>CAVZYM010000001.1:0-366930 GCA_963779495.1 uncultured Pseudomonadota bacterium
CGTTCATCGACGGCCCAGCTGATGTCAAGCCGGGGTCCCGCTTCACCGCGGGGTGATCGCTCTTGACCCCGTCGCGGGCGTTGCCCATGCTGGATCTCGCCTTCTGCGCGGTTCGACACGGAGAGAGATTCTTTTCCCTACAAGAACGCACTAGGGAGCCGCCCCTAACCGATGGATGTGCACGCCCGCGAGTCGGGAAGCCCGATGCGGTTAATCTCAGTGGCCCCCCCTTACGAAAATGAAGGGGCTCAGAATTCTCTTCGACCGGCCGAGGTGGAAGGCACCCTTTGATCCCCCGATTCCGGGCCCCGGTCCGCGGACTTACCGTTCGCGGACAGCCATGGAATTTCCAACGAGCGTTGTGGCACTGCTGCTGGCGTGTCCTGGATGTGGGAGCCAGCTGTCATCCACCCTAGAAGGCACCCTAGAGGGGGCGGCGTGCCGCGGTTGCGGGGCCGCCTACCCGGTGACCGACGGCATCCTGCGAACGCTGACCGCTACCGAGCTCGATCAGGCCTCGGCCCAGGAGATGGTCGTTCGCGACGGGGACGCCGAGGCCGCGTTCGAGGCCGAGCGCGCCCCTGACGAACGGGCCGCGGCCACCGCGCTCATGCTTCAAGCGCTGGGTGACGGCCCGTCCGGCGGCGCGTTGCTGGAGCTCGGGTGCGGCTCCGGCCACTTCACGGCCAAGCTGGTCGACCGATTCGATCCGATCGTGGCCGTCGACTTCTCCCTGAATGCGTTGAAGCGGTGCGCCGCGCGGCTCCCGCCCGGCGCGAACGTCGCGCTGGTGCACGCCGACATCACCCACGTCGCGGTCCAGCGGGGCGGCTTCAGACGCTGCCTCTCGACGCTGGTCAGCAACCTGCCGACCTGGGCGCATCGCGAAGCGATGTACCGGCTGGCTGCCCGGGCCCTGGCGCCCGATGGCCTGTTTGTCTTCGGGAACCCACCATCACGACGCGCGCGCGGGCGGCTGCGCGGGGCGCCGAAGGCCTACAATTACGACGGCAGCGGGATCTTCTGCCAGGCGTTCACCCGCCGCGAGATCATCGCCGAGGTGCGCTCGCACTTCCCCGATGTCGACGTGGCCCCTGGATTGATATCAGTTTCCGGGGCTTGGGGCCGGCTCGATCGCCTGTTCGCACCACGGCTAGGCAAGGGGGCTGTCGAGAGGCTGGCGACCAAGGTTCCGATTGCTTACCTGATGGCCAGGCCGCCGCTGGTTTCTCCGCCCACCCGAACAGGTCGGCGCCGCCCTGACCTCAAAATAGCCAGCGCTACAAGGCCGATTTCCGGAGGGAGTTTTTTCAAGGGTGGGAGGCGGCGAGCCGAGTAATATCCCTACCCCCTCATGTTGTCGGCCCCGCCTCCGCTCGTCAGCGTCGTTATCCCCACGTACAACCGCGCGCACACTATTGCCGAGGCGGTCGACAGCGTCCGCGCGCAGACCTACGCGAATCTCGAGGTCGTCGTGGTCGACGACGGGTCGAGTGACGGAACGCCGGCGCTGATGGCGGAGCGCTACGGCAGCGACGCTCGTGTCGTCTACGAACGGCTCCCGAAGGGGGACGCCAACACGGCGCGCAACCACGGCCTCGGGAAGGCCCGCGGCGCCTACATCGCCCTGCTCGACTCCGACGACGCCTTCGTACCCTGGAAGCTCGAGCTCGAGATCGCCTGCCTCGAGGCGGTTCCCGAGGCCGGGATGATCTGGACCGACATGGACGCGGTGAACGAGAAGGGGGAGCTCCACCCGCGCTACCTGCGCACGATGTACAGCAACTACCAGCGCTTCTCGACGGAGCAGATTCTTCGCCTCGTCGCGCCCGCTCGCCGAGATGGCGCCGCGACTGGCGACGACGGTGGGCGCCGCCCGGCTCTACTGGGGCGACATCTTCGGCCCCATGGCGATGGGGAACCTGGTACAGACCTCCACCTCCGTCATCCGCCGCGAGCGTCTCGCCCAGGTGCGCGGCTTCGACGCGACGCTCGTTCGCTCGGGCGTCGACTTCGACTTCCACCTCCGCACCTGCCGCGCGGGGCCGGTGGCGTACGCCGACGTGTCGACGATCCGGTACCGGATCGGGATGGCCGATCAAATGACCCGGGTCTCCCGGCGCACGCAACATGCGAAGAACTTCCTCCGCACGATCACCCCGGTGATCGCCAACGATCGCGCGCGCCTGAACCTGCCCCAGGCGATCATCGACGAGACGCTGGGCGAGGCCGAGGTCTTCGTGGGCGAGGAGCTGCTGAACGAGGGCAAGCACGACGAGGCCCGCCCCTACCTGCTGCGCAGCCTGCGGCTGCGCCCGGCCGTCTACACGGCCAAGCTGCTGATGCTGTCTCTGCTGCCGGTGCCGGCGAAGGACGGGCTGCGGCGCGCGTACCGCACCCTGCTCCATCGCAGTCAATGAACGCCGCCGGTGACGTCCGCGGCAAAGCCGTGCGCGGCATCGCCTGGACCATCGCGACGGGATTCGGCACGCGCCTCCTGCAGATGGGCGGGACGCTGGCGATCACCCACTTCGTGCGCAAGGACGCGCTCGGCGAGGTGATGAACGCGGCCGTCGTGGCCCTGACCGCCCATTCGTTGTCGACGTTCGGAATCCCGCACTACCTGGTCAGCCGCAAGACCGACAGGACGACCGCCTGGCACGCCACCTTGACCCTGGCCCTGTCGGGGATCCTGGCCCTGGCGATCACGCTGGCGCTGGTTTCCCCGATCGCCCGCTGGATAAAGACCCCGAACCTCGCCCACTACCTCCCGCTGCTCGCACTTTCGACGCTGCTGGGCCGGGTGGCGACGGTGCCCGAGCGCCTGCTGCAACAGGAGCTGCGCTTCCGTGAGGCCAGCCGCGCGCGGGCCGGCGGCGAGCTCGCCTACACCGTCCTCTCGCTGGGGACGGCGTTGCTCGGGGCCGGCGGCATGGCGATCGTCGCCGGTAACCTGGCGCGAAGCGTCTGGTCGCTCACCGCCCTGTCGCTGGCGATGCCGCCCGCCGTCTGGGCCAAACCCCACCGTTTCGAACGGCCGATCCTGCGCGACATGCTCGCCTTCGGCGCGCCGATGGGGGTCGCGTTCTGGATGACGTTCGCGGCCCGCAACGCCGACAACCTGGTGGTCTCGTCGCTGTTCGGGGCGGCGGTCGTCGCGGTCTACAACCTCGCGTACAACCTGGCCGACATCCCCGCCTCCCAGATCGGCGAGCAGGTCGGAGACGTGCTGGCGCCGACGTTCCTCCATCTCGACGGGGAGCGGCGGAAAGCCGGTCTCCTGCGCGCGACGGCCCTCCTGGGGACGATAGTCTTTCCCCTGGCGATCGGGCTGGGCGTCTGCGGCCCGACGATCGCGTCGACGCTGCTGCCGGCGAGCTGGTCCTCGATCGGCCCGATGCTGACGCTGCTGTCGGCGCTGTCGATCGCCCGCCCCGTGGGGTGGACGATCGGCAGCTATCTGCAGGTCACGCAGCACACCCGGGCGGTGATGATGCTCACCGCGTTCCGGCTGGTGGTGCTGCTCGCCGCCGTGGCGACGCTTGGCCGCGCCTTTGGACCGCTCGGCGCTTGCGCGGGGGTCGGCGTCGGCTTCGGGCTACACGCGCTCGCCAGCTCGGGTCTCGTGGTACGGATTCGGGGGATCTCGGCGCGCGGCCTGGCCAGCGCCGTGCTGCGCCCGCTCGTCGCCTGCCTGCCGCTCGTGGCCGCGGTGCTCGGCACCCGCGCGCTGCTCGTCTCGTGGGGCGTTCACCTGCGCGGCGTCGGCCTCGCCGCCGTATTTTGTGGCGGGCGCAATCGGCTACGCGCTCGGCGCCTTCGTGTTCGCGCGGCCGCTCGTGCGCGATCTCATCGGTCTGGTGGCCGAGCTCCGTCGTGGTCGCGCCGGCGTCCGCACCGACGCTGCGGCCGGCTCGAACGCCGCCGTGTCCGACGCAACCCGGCGACCGCGCCTGGCGCCCGCAATCGGCGTTGAAGGTTTGCTTGTTTTCGCCATCAAAAAGGGCAAGGTGGAAACCCATGGCAGCGAGCAGACTGGTGCAACTTGGGTTGACCATCATCGTCCTCTGGTCCTCGGCTGCGCACGCGGCCACGCTCTATGTGGCGAAGGGCGGTGCCGACTCGGGCAACAGCTGCACGAACCAGGCGAGCCCTTGCGCCACCATCACCCGCGGCCTCGGTGCGATGAAGAGGGGCGACACTCTGATTGTCGGTGACGGCACCGACACCCAGGCGATCAGCGGCATACCCAGCGGCACCAGCAGCGCCTACACGACGATACGCGCCGCCAACGACTGGGGCGTCACCATCGACGGCTCGAACTTCGCGAACAGCTACAACGGCGGGATCGAGATCCAGTTCAAGCACTACGTCCTGGTGCGCGGGTTCCACGTCAAGATGAACCAGACCCGCACCACGAAGCAGCCAGTCAGCGTGGTGGAAAGCGACCACATCAAGCTGCAGCGCTGCTCGGCCAGCTACGGACCGACGGCCGACAACGCCGCCTCGACGTCGGCCCCACGTCCGCTACGCGACGATCGAGGAGTGCTACGCGTTCGGCGGCGGCCGCTATCAATTCCTCGTCTATTGGTCGGATCACGTCATCGTGAGGCGTTCCGTCGCCCGCAACGACACTGGACCGGCCTGCTCCAGTGCGCCGGCTTCGCCAACTACGACTCGGCCTCCACCGCCTGGCAGAACAACATCGTGCTCGACTCCGACACCGCCAACTGCCGGGGCACCTCTACGGCGGCTTCTTCAACGAGAACAAGACCGACTTCGCCGACGACACCAGCCAGGCGATGCAGGGAAACATCGTCCTGAACGTCAATGCGTTCTACGCCGGCGATCTCGACTGGCTCGTCTCGGGCACCCGCACCATCAAGGACATGGTGATCTGGGGGATGGCCGGCTACTACGGCGACACCGGCAACGGCAACGGCATCGCCGCCCACATCAACATCAATCGCATGACCGCCGGCGGCGCCACCGGCACGTACGACGGTCCGAACGAAGGGGCCGGGCGGGGAACCGGCGCCTCCATCTACGGCACGTCGACAACACCGTCACGAATCCGATCTTTCTTTACATTTGCTCGCTGGGCGTTGCGGACTACACCAAGAGCGACTACAACGCCTCTGGGGAACGGCGCCAACAACGGCGGAGCCACAAGGCGACCGCCGGCGCCCACGACCGCACCGACGACGTCGTGACCGCCAGCCTAAGATACCTCCCCCGCGTCGAGGCCGGCTCGCCGCTCAAGACGGCCGGGAGCAACGGCGGACAGATTGGCGCCCAGATCATGGTCGATACTGGCGCCACCGGCACGCTCCAGGGCGAGGCCGGCTGGAACACGCCGACGACCGAATCGCTCTGGCCGTTTCCGAACGAGGACCAGATAAGGCCGACATGGCCGCGTACACGGGGCCGGGCGCAAAGGGGGCGCGCGGCTTCGCGACCGGCAACAGCCTGGACGGTACGCCCCAGACGCTGACCAAGTACGTCTGGGAGGCCCTCGGTAAACAGATCCCCGCCGAGATCTACGGGTTCCGGATCGCCGCCGATGCCCTCCCCGGCGCCGTCGTCGGCCAGCCCTACAGCACGCAGCTGAGCGTCAGCGGCGGCACGCAGCCCTACACCTGGTCGGTCACCGGCGCCCTGCCCCCCGGGCTGACGTTCACCCTTCGTCGGCGCGATCACGGGGACACCGACGGCGGCGGGCTCGACCACCTTCACCGTCACCGTCACCGATTCCGCCTCGCACAGCTCCCAGAAGAGCCTGACCATCGTGGTCGGAAGCAATGCGACGACGGGGAGCGGGGGAAGCGGCAAGCACCGGCAGCGGCGGAAGCACCGGCAGCGGCGGAAGCACCGGCAGCGGTGGAAGCACCGGCGGCGGCGGGAAGCGCTGGAGAAGAGACGGCGCAGTCGGGGGGCGGGGGCTGCGGCTGTCGGGTCGCCGAGGGACGCGTGGGAGGGGCGGCGGCGCTCTTCGCGCTGGCCCTGGCGCGCCGCCGGCGTCGCCGCGCGTAGCAGCGGCTTCCCGGTCACCCCAACGCGGCGACGTGGCCGCGGATGGTCTCGACCCGCGCATCCCAGCTCTCGTTTTTCACGAGGGCGCTGCGTTCGGGCTTGGGACCGGGTCGGTCAGCGCCGCCTCGAGCTCGGCGATGAAGCCGGCGTGGTCGCGCCCGATCCGGCACATCCCCAGCACCTCGACCTCCGGTATCGCCGTCGAGACCACCGGCACCCCGCGGCCAGGTACTCGCGCACCTTGAGCGGGTTCGCGTCAGCGTGACCTCGCTGATCGGGAACGGGAGGATCGCGACGTCGAACCCCTTGCTGTAGGCCGGAAGGTCCGTGTAGGGCTTCCGTCCGAGGAGGTGGACGTTGGGCAGCGCCGACAGCGCCGACACGTCGGTCGTCACCTTCCCGAGCAGCACCAGCGAGCCGTCCGAGAAGCGCTTGGCGACCTTCACCATCAGGTCGATGTCGATCCAGTCGGCGGCCATCAGGCCGAAGTAGCCGATGATGGCCGGGGCAACCGCGCGAGCTCGTCGGGACGCTGGTCTCGGGCGCGAGCGCCTTCGAGAAGTGGGCGTAGTCGACACCGTGGCGCACCAGAACCGCGCCCGGGTTTTCGCGGCGCTTCGACTGAAGAGCCGCTCGGCCAACACAATCACGAGCTGGGCCTTGTGCAGAAGCTCGCGCTCCAGCGCCATCAGGGACTCCCGGAACGCCGGTGAACGCGGCGTACTCGTCGACGCAATAGTAGATGAGCATCTGTTCGCCCAGCGCCCCGGCGACCACGGCCGCGGCCGGGTTGAACACCCAGTTGATGACGTCGCGGAACCCGAGCGCGCGCATCGCGCGCTTCACTGCAGCGCCAGCAGCATTCGGTTGACCTGGCGCATCGCCGGGATGCCATACGCGGGGATGGCGAGGGGGCTAAGCACGAACAGGTTCGGCTCCACCTCGCGTACGGGCGAGGCGGCCGCCTTCAGCTTCTCGACCATCCGAGAGAGATCGCGGCGCGACGCAGACGGCGCGCGGTAGCCGATCGAGTTGACCCAGAGGATCCGGTTGTCACGCGACAGGATCCGCATGACGTGCGTCTTCGACAGAGGATCGCCCGTCCAGTCGTGACTGAAACAGAGCATGTCCCGCCCCCGCAGCTCGGTGCGCGCCATCTCGCGCGGCTTTTAGCACGCGTCACCCAACTTGAAAATCGCACCGAGAATCCCGTCGCAAATCGCGTCGAAAATCGCGCGCGCGATCTCATCGGTCCGCTGGCCGAGCTCCTCGCGGTCCCGCCACGATTCCGCCGCTCACCACGCAAGAGCCCGCCCGGCGACATTGCTTGTCTTCCCCCCGCCGTATTGCTCGCTACGTAGAGCGTGGCCGCCTTGGCGGCCGAGGACGAGAGGATGACGATCGCAAACCCAAGCATCACCCGACTGCTGGGGGCCATGAGTTCACGATGCCCACTTTGAGGGGGAAGACAAGCAATGTCGCCGGGCGGGCTCTTGCGTGGTGAGCGGCGGAATCGTGGCGGGACCGCGAGGAGCTCGGCCAGCGGACCGATGAGATCGCGCGCGCGATTTTCGACGCGATTTGCGACGGGATTCTCGGTGCGATTTTCAAGTTGGGTGGCGCGTGCTAAAAGCCGCGCGAGATGGCGCGCACCGAGCTGCGGGGACGGGACATGCTCTGTTTCAGTCACGACTGGACGGGCGATCCTTTGTCGAAGACACACGTCATGCGGATCCTGTCGCGTGACAACCGGATCCTCTGGGTCAACTCGATCGGGTACCGCGCGCCGTCTGCGTCGCGCCGCGATCTCTCTCGGATCGTCGAGAAGCTGAAGGCGGCCGCGTCGCCCGTACGCGAGGTGGAGCCGAACCTGTTCGTGCTGAGCCCCCTCGCCATCCCCGCGTACGGCATCCCGGCGATGCGCCAGGTGAACCGCATGCTGCTGGCGCTCCAAGTGAAGCGCGCGATGCGCGCGCTGGGGTTTCGCGACGTCATCAACTGGGTGTTCAACCCGGCGGCGGCCGTGGTCGCGGGGGCGCTGGGCGAGCAGATGCTGATCTACTACTGCGTCGACGAGTACACCGCGTTCACCGGCGTGCCGACGGAGTCCCTGATCGCGCTCGAGCGCGACCTCCTGCGCAAGGCCCAGCTGGTGATCGTCTCGGCCGACCGGCTGCTTCAGTCGAAGCGACGCGAAAACCCGCGCGCCGTTCTGGTGCGCCACGGTGTCGACTACACCCACTTCTCGAAGGCCCTCCGGCCGGAGACCCGCGTTCCCGACGAGATCGCCCGGTTGCCGCGGCCGATCATCGGCTACTTCGGCCTGATGGCCGCCGACTGGATCGACGTCGAGCTCATGGTCAAGGTCGCCAAGCACTTCTCGGGCGGCTCGTTGGTGCTGCTGGGGAAGGTGACGACCGACGTCTCGGCGCTGTCGGCGCTCCCCAACGTGCACCTGCTGGGACGGAAGCCCTACGCGGACCTTCCCGCCTACAGCAAGGGGTTCGACGTCGCGATCCTCCCGTTCCCGATCAGCGAGGTGACGTTGAACGCGAACCCGCTCAAGGTTCGCGAGTACCTCGCCGCGGGGCTGCCGGTGGTGTCGACGGCGATACCGGAGGTCGAGGTGCTGGGGATGTGCCGGATCGGGCGCGACCACGCCGGCTTCATCGCCGAGATCGAAGCGGCGCTGGCCGATCCCGGTCCGAAGCCGGAGCGCAGCGCCCTGGTCGAGAACGAGAGCTGGGAGGCCCGCGTCGAGACCATCCGCGGCCACGTCGCCGCGTTGGGGTGACCGGGAAGCCGCTGCTACGCGCGGCGACGCCGGCGGCGCGCCAGCGTCAGGGCCAGCGCGAAGAGCGCCGCCGCCCCTCCCACGCGTCCCTCGGCGACCCGACAGCCGCAGCCCCCGCCCCCCGACTGCGCGGTCTCTTCTCCAGCGCTTCCGCCGCCGCCGGTGCTTCCACCGCTGCCGGTGCTTCCGCCGCTGCCGGTGCTTCCGCCGCTGCCGGTGCTTCCGCTTCCCCCGCTCCCCGTCGTCGCATTGCTTCCGACGACGATGGTCAGGCTCTTCTGGGCGCTGTGCGAGGCGGAATCGGTGACGGTGACGGTGAAGGTGGTCGAGCCCGCCGCCGTCGGTGTCCCCGTGATCGCGCCCGACGAGGGGTCCAGCGTCAGCCCGGGGGGCAGGGCGCCGGTGACCGACCAGGTGTAGGGCGGCGTGCCGCCGCTGACGCTCACCTGCGTGCTGTAGGGCTGACCGACGACGGCGCCGGGGAGGGCGTCGGCGGCGATGCGAAACCCGTAGATCTCGGCCGGGATCCGGTTGCCGAGGGCCTCCCAGACGTACTTGGTCAGCGTCTGGGGCGTGCCGTCCAGGCTGTTGCCGGTCGCGAAGCCGCGGGCCCCCCTTGCGCCAGGGCCGGTGTAGGCGGCCATGTCGGCCTTGATCTGGTCCTCGTTCGGGAACGGCCAGAGCGATTCGGTCGTCGGCGTGTTCCAGCCGGCCTCGCCGTGCAGCGTGCCGGTGGCGCCGGTCTTGACCATGATCTGGGCGCCGATCCGTCCGCCGTCACTCGCGGCCGACGCGAGCGGCGAGCCGGCCTCGACGCGGGGGAGGTAGCGCAGGCTGGCGGTCACGACGTCGTCGGTGCGGTCGTGGGCGCCGGCGGTCGCCTTGTGGGCGCCGCCGTAGTTGGCGCCGTTGCCCCAGTAGGCGTTGTAGTCGCCCTTGGTGTAGTCCGCGATGCCCAGCGAGCGATTCTTGAGAAAGATCGAATTCGTGACGGTGTTGTCGACGTTGCCGTAGATCGAGACGCCGGTTCCCTGAGCGGCCCCTTCGTTCGGACCGTCGTAGGTGCCGGTGGCGCCGCCAGCGGTCATGTGATTGATGTTGATGTGAGCGGCGATGCCGTTGCCGTTGCCGCCGTCGCCGTAGTAGCCGGCCGTCCCGCCCCAGATCACCATGTCCTCGATGGTGCGGGTGCCCGAGACGAGCCAGTCGAGATCGCCGGCGTAGAACGCCTTGACGTTCAGGACGATGTTTCCCTGCAAGGTCTGGCTGGTGTCGTCGGCGAAGTCGGTCTTGTTCTCGTTGAAGAAGCCGCCGTAGAGGTTCCTCGTGCAGTTGGCGGTGTCCGAGTCGAGCACGATGTTGTTCTGCCAGGCGGTGGAGACCGAGTCGTAGTTGACGAAGCCGGCGCACTGGAGATCGCCGGTCCAGTGATCGTGGCGCGCGACGGAACGCCTCACGATGACGTGGTCCGATTGATAGACGAGGAATTGGTAGCGGCTGCCGCCGAACGCGTAGCACTCCTCGATCGTCACGTACGAGGCCATCGGGCCGACGTCGAACGACGCGGCGTTGTCGTCCGTCGGACCGTAGCTGGCCGAGCAGCGTTGCAGCTTCACGTGGTCGCTTTCCAGCACGGTGACTGGCTCGTTCGTGAGGCGGGTCTGGTTCATCTTCACGTGAAACCCGCGCACCAGGACGTAGCGCTTGGACTGGACCTCGATCCCGGCGTTGTAGTTGTTCGAGAAGTTCGAGCCGTCGATGGTGACGCCCCAGTCGTTGGCGGCGCGAATCGTCGTGTAGGCGCTGCTCGAGCCGCTGGGCATGCCGCTCACCGCCTCGGTGTAGGTGCCGTCGCCGACGATCAGCGTGTCGCCCCCCTTCATCGCTCCGATGCCGCGGCTGATGGTGGCGCAAGGGCTCGCCTGGTTCGTGCAGCTGTTGCCCGAGTCGGCACCGCCCTTCGCCACATAGAGCGTGGCCGCGTGCGCAGCCGAGGACCAGAGGACGATGATGGTCAACCCAAGCTGCACCAGTCTGCTCGCTGCCATGGGTTTCCACCTTGCCCTTTTTGATGGCGAAAACAAGCAAACCTTCAACGCCGATTGCGGGCGCCAGGCGCGGTCGCCGGGTTGCGTCAGACGGCGGCGTTCGAGCCGGCCGCAGCGTCGGTGCGGACGCCGGCGCGACCACGACGGAGCTCGGCCACCAGACCGATGAGATCGCGCACGAGCGGCCGCGCGAACACGAAGGCGCCGAGCGCGTAGCCGATTGCGCCCGCCACGATCTCGGCGGCGAGGCCGACGCCGCGCAGGTGAACGCCCCACGAGACGAGCAGCGCGCGGGTGCCGAGCACCGCGGCCACGAGCGGCAGGCAGGCGACGAGCGGGCGCAGCACGGCGCTGGCCAGGCCGCGCGCCGAGATCCCCTCGATCCGTACCACGAGACCCGAGCTGGCGAGCGCGTGTAGCCCGAAGCCGACGCCGACCCCCGCGCAAGCGCCGAGCGGTCCAAAGGCGCGGCCAAGCGTCGCCACGGCGGCGAGCAGCACCACCAGCCGGAACGCGGTCAGCATCATCACCGCCCGGGTGTGCTGCGTGACCTGCAGATAGCTGCCGATCGTCCACCCCACGGGGCGGGCGATCGACAGCGCCGACAGCAGCGTCAGCATCGGGCCGATCGAGGACCAGCTCGCCGGCAGCAGCGTCGACGCGATCGTCGGGCCGCAGACGCCCAGCCCGATCGCCAGGGGAAAGACTATCGTCCCCAGGAGGGCCGTCGCGCGCAGGAGACCGGCTTTCCGCCGCTCCCCGTCGAGATGGAGGAACGTCGGCGCCAGCACGTCTCCGACCTGCTCGCCGATCTGGGAGGCGGGGATGTCGGCCAGGTTGTACGCGAGGTTGTAGACCGCGACGACCGCCGCCCCGAACAGCGACGAGACCACCAGGTTGTCGGCGTTGCGGGCCGCGAACGTCATCCAGAACGCGACCCCCATCGGCGCGCCGAAGGCGAGCATGTCGCGCAGGATCGGCCGTTCGAAACGGTGGGGTTTGGCCCAGACGGCGGGCGGCATCGCCAGCGACAGGGCGGTGAGCGACCAGACGCTTCGCGCCAGGTTACCGGCGACGATCGCCATGCCGCCGGCCCCGAGCAACGCCGTCCCCAGCGAGAGGACGGTGTAGGCGAGCTCGCCGCCGGCCCGCGCGCGGCTGGCCTCACGGAAGCGCAGCTCCTGTTGCAGCAGGCGCTCGGGCACCGTCGCCACCCGGCCCAGCAGCGTCGAAAGTGCGAGCAGCGGGAGGTAGTGGGCGAGGTTCGGGGTCTTTATCCAGCGGGCGATCGGGGAAACCAGCGCCAGCGTGATCGCCAGGGCCAGGATCCCCGACAGGGCCAGGGTCAAGGTGGCGTGCCAGGCGGTCGTCCTGTCGGTCTTGCGGCTGACCAGGTAGTGCGGGATTCCGAACGTCGACAACGAATGGGCGGTCAGGGCCACGACGGCCGCGTTCATCACCTCGCCGAGCGCGTCCTTGCGCACGAAGTGGGTGATCGCCAGCGTCCCGCCCATCTGCAGGAGGCGCGTGCCGAATCCCGTCGCGATGGTCCAGGCGATGCCGCGCACGGCTTTGCCGCGGACGTCACCGGCGGCGTTCATTGACTGCGATGGAGCAGGGTGCGGTACGCGCGCCGCAGCCCGTCCTTCGCCGGCACCGGCAGCAGAGACAGCATCAGCAGCTTGGCCGTGTAGACGGCCGGGCGCAGCCGCAGGCTGCGCAGCAGGTAGGGGCGGGCCTCGTCGTGCTTGCCCTCGTTCAGCAGCTCCTCGCCCACGAAGACCTCGGCCTCGCCCAGCGTCTCGTCGATGATCGCCTGGGGCAGGTTCAGGCGCGCGCGATCGTTGGCGATCACCGGGGTGATCGTGCGGAGGAAGTTCTTCGCATGTTGCGTGCGCCGGGAGACCCGGGTCATTTGATCGGCCATCCCGATCCGGTACCGGATCGTCGACACGTCGGCGTACGCCACCGGCCCCGCGCGGCAGGTGCGGAGGTGGAAGTCGAAGTCGACGCCCGAGCGAACGAGCGTCGCGTCGAAGCCGCGCACCTGGGCGAGACGCTCGCGGCGGATGACGGAGGTGGAGGTCTGTACCAGGTTCCCCATCGCCATGGGGCCGAAGATGTCGCCCCAGTAGAGCCGGGCGGCGCCCACCGTCGTCGCCAGTCGCGGCGCCATCTCGGCGAGCGGGCGCGACGAGGCGAAGATCTGCTCCGTCGAGAAGCGCTGGTAGTTGCTGTACATCGTGCGCAGGTAGCGCGGGTGGAGCTCCCCCTTCTCGTTCACCGCGTCCATGTCGGTCCAGATCATCCCGGCCTCGGGAACCGCCTCGAGGCAGGCGATCTCGAGCTCGAGCTTCCAGGGTACGAAGGCGTCGTCGGAGTCGAGCAGGGCGATGTAGGCGCCGCGGGCCTTCCCGAGGCCGTGGTTGCGCGCCGTGTTGGCGTCCCCCTTCGGGAGCCGTTCGTAGACGACACGAGCGTCGCTGCCGTAGCGCTCCGCCATCAGCGCCGGCGTTCCGTCACTCGACCCGTCGTCGACCACGACGACCTCGAGATTCGCGTAGGTCTGCGCGAGGACGCTGTCGACCGCCTCGGCGATCGTGTGCGCGCGGTTGTACGTGGGGATAACGACGCTGACGAGCGGAGGCGGGGCCGACGACATCTGGGGGTAGGGATATTACTCGGCTCGCCGCCTCCCACCCTTGAAAAAACTCCCTCCGGAAATCGGCCTTGTAGCGCTGGCTATTTTGAGGTCAGGGCGGCGCCGACCTGTTCGGGTGGGCGGAGACCAGCAGCAGCCTGGCCATCAGGTTCACGATCGGAACCTTGGTCGCCAGCCTCTCGACAGCCCCCTTGCCTAGCCGTGGTGCGAACAGGCGATCGAGCCGGCCCAAGCCCCGGAAACTGATATCGATCCGGGCCACGTCGACATCGGGGAAGTGCGAGCGCACCTCGGCGATGATCTCGCGGCGGGTGAACGCCTGGCAGAAGATCCCGCTGCCGTCGTAATTGTAGGCCTTCGGCGCCCCGCGCAGCCGCCCGCGCGCGTCGTGATGGTGGGTTCCGAAGACAAACAGGCCATCGGGCGCCAGGGCCCGGGCCGCCAGCCGGTACATCGCTTCGCGATGCGCCCAGGTCGGCAGGTTGCTGACCAGCGTCGAGAGGCAGCGTCTGAAGCCGCCCCGCTGGACCGCGAAGTTGGTGATGTCGGCGTGCACCAGCGCGACGTTCGCGCCGGGCGGGAGCCGCGCGGCGCACCGCTTCAACGCATTCAGGGAGAAGTCGACGGCCACGATCGGATCGAATCGGTCGACCAGCTTGGCCGTGAAGTGGCCGGAGCCGCACCCGAGCTCCAGCAACGCGCCGCCGGACGGGCCGTCACCCAGCGCTTGAAGCATGAGCGCGGTGGCCGCGGCCCGTTCGTCAGGGGCGCGCTCGGCCTCGAACGCGGCCTCGGCGTCCCCGTCGCGAACGACCATCTCCTGGGCCGAGGCCTGATTCGAGCTCGGTAGCGGTCAGCATTCGCAGGATGCCGTCGGTCACCGGGTAGGCGGCCCCGCAACCGCGGCACGCCGCCCCCTCTCGGGTGCCTTCTCGGGTGGATGACAGCTGGCTCCCACATCCAGGACACGCCAGCAGTGCCACAACGCTCGTTGGAAATTCCATGGCTGTCCGCGAACGGTAAGTCCGCGGACCGGGGCCCGGAATCGGGGATTAAAGGGTGCCTTCCACCTCGGCCGGTCGAAGAGAATTCTGAGCCCCTACATTTTCGTAAGGGGGGAGCCACTGAGATTAACCGCATCGGGCTTCCCGACTCGCGGGCGTGCACATCCATCGGTTAGGGGCGGCTCCCTAGTGCGTTCTTGTAGGGAAAAGAATCTCTCTCCGTGTCGAACCGCGCAGAAGGCGAGATCCAGCATGGGCAACGCCCGCGACGGGGTCAAGAGCGATCACCCCGCGGTGAAGCGGGACCCCGGCTTGACATCAGCTGGGCCGTCGATGAACGTGAACCGGGGCGACACGAAGCATGCTCGGGGAGACGCTCGGCAGTTACACCATCGTGAGTCGTCTGGGGGCGGGCGGGATGGGTGAGGTCTACCTGGCGCAGCACACCCGCATCGATCGGCGCGCGGCGATCAAGGTGCTGCTGCCCGAGCTGTCGTCCAACCAGGAGGTCGTCGCCCGGTTTTTTTCGGAGGCGCGCGCGACCTCCTCGATCCGGCACCGCGGCATCGTCGAGGTGCTGGACTGCGACGTTCACCGCACGGGCCGGGCGTACATCGTCATGGAGCTGCTCGAGGGGGACAGCCTCGCCGGCCGGCTCGCGAAGCAGCGCGACTTCGGGCGCGACCTCGGGCGCGATGCTCCACGTCGCCGGCGCCATCGCCGACGCGGTCGGCGCGGCGCACGCCAAGGGGATCGTCCACCGCGACCTCAAGCCCGACAACGTCTTCCTGGCGACCGACGCCACGGCGCCGTTCGGGTTCGCGGTCAAGATCCTCGACTTTGGCATCGCCAAGCTCCTGGGGAAGGAGACCGACGGCGGCGCGCCGGTCTCCGCGCGGACGCGCACCGGGAGCCTCATGGGGACGCCCGCGTACATGTCTCCCGAGCAATGCCGCGGCGCCAGCCGGGTCGACCACCGGACCGACATCTACTCGCTGGGGTGCATCGTCTACGAGATGCTGGCCGGCCGGCTGCCCTTCGTCTACGAAGGCTTCGGCGAGCTCATCGCGGCGCACCTCACCGAGGCGCCGCCGGCGTTCGCGTCGTTCGGGGTGGCGGTACCGGCCGGCATCGAGACCTGGGTCCGGCGGCTGCTGGCGAAGGTCCCCGACGAGCGCATCGCGACGATGGCCGACGTGATCGTCGCGATCCGCGCGCTCGAGCGGGCCCCCGGCGTCGTCGCGGCGCTGCGGGCGCCGCCCACGCCGCTGCCGCCGACGATGGTCGCCTCGTCCAAGACGTCGCCCGCGACGACGTTCACGGCGCAGGCCGCGGAGCGGTTCGAGGTGGGCGGGCCGCCGCGCCGAAGGCTGGCGCCGCTCGTGCTCGGCGGGGTCGCCGTGGCGGCGGCCGTGGCGGTCTGGCTCGGGCGCGGCGCCGCGCCGCCCGCCGCGGTCACGCCGCCGCCGCTGGCCGCCGTGGCCGCGCCGCCGACGATGGTCACGTTCACGGTCAGCGACGCGCCGGCGGAGCTGTCGTTGTGGGTCGACGGCAAGCCTGGCGCGTTGCCGCTGCGGTTGCCGGCCGGCGGTGAAGTTCACGAGCTGACATTCCGCGCGCCGGGGTACAAAGAACGGGTGCTACAAGTCGACGCCTCGGCCAACCGCCTGCTGACGCTGGCGATGCAACCGGAACCGGTGGCGGCGCCGCCGCCACCCGCCGAGGCGCCGCCGGCGCGCCGCAGCGACGCCCACAAGCACCGGTCGCGGACGCCGCGCGAGGGCAGCGACGACCCAACCGACGACGCCCGCAAGCTCTGATGAACACCGCGTCCTTGTGTGCCTGCGCAGCCGTCCTCCTCTGGGCGCCCGCGTGGGCGCGGGCGGAGACGCCCACCCAGCCCGCGGCGCTTGGCGAGCCGTCGGTGACCATCGACGGTCAGCCGGCCGCGACCAGCGCGCCGCCACCCCCGCGACGGGCGCCGGCCCCGGCCCCGGCCGCGTCGCCGCCACCGGCGAACCCTCCCGCGCAGCCGCAGCCACCGCCGCAACCTTCGCATGCGCCGGGCAATCCGCCGCCGGGGGCATACGCGCCGGGGTATCCGCCGCCGGGCGCCTACCGGCCGCCGGGCGCCTACCCACCGCCGGGCGCGTACCCGCCGCCGGGATACTACCCGCCGCCGGGGTACTACCCGCCGTCGGGGTACTACCCGCCGCCGGGGCCGTACTACCGGCCGCCCGGTTCCTACTATCCCCCCGGCTATCCGCCCCCGCCGCCGCCGCCCCAGGTACACGACGGCTTTTACCTCCACATGCACATCGGTCCGGGCTATCTGCGGCTCGCGTCCGACGCCCTCAAGTACACGGGCGGCGGCCTCTCGCTCGCGATCAGCATGGGCGGGGCGATCAACCGCAACGTGATCATCTACGGCACCTTCTCGTTCATCGACATCCAGGACCCCACCGTCGCCGACGCCTACGGCTCCGCGACCCAGGAGGGGTACAGCATCGCGATCGGTTCGTTGGGCTCCGGGATCGCCTACTATTTCGAGCCGCTGAATCTGTACCTGGCGGGAACACTGCTGGCGTCGCAGTGGTCCCTGCGCCGGAACGGCAACGACGTCGCCGAGTCGCATTTCGGGCTCGGGCTGCAGGGGCTGGTGGGCAAGGAGTGGTGGGTCTCCCAGAACTGGGCCCTGGGCATCGCGGGAGAGGTCACCATCGCGAGGATGTCGGACGAGCTCGACGTGCGCTGGAACGCGGTCGCGGCCTCGCTGCTGTTCTCCAGCACGTACAACTGAGATCCCTCATGAGCCACGTCGCGTCCATCGGCCGCCGCGCCGCGCTCTCCGCCGTGGTCTTCGGTGTCGCCGGGGTGATGGCGCCGGCGCCGGCCCGCGCGCAGGGGATGCCGCCCGGGCCGCCTGCCGCCGGCGAGGTGCCCTCGGCCCCGCCCGCCGGCGCGCCGCCTCCCGCCGGCGAGATGCCTCCCGCGTATGCGCCGCCGCCTGGCTATCAGCCGTCGCAGAGCGCGCCGCCGGGCTACGGCTCTCCGCCTCCCGGTTACGGCTCTCCGCCGCCCGGCTACGGCTATCCGCCCCCCGCCGTCTACGCGCCGCCGCCGAACATTCACGACGGCCTCTACCTGCGGGCGCACCTGGGCGTCGGCTACCTCCAGCTCTCCACCGACGGCATGTCACTGTCGGGGCCCGGGATTTCGTTCGGGTTCGCGCTCGGCGGCGCGATCGCGCCCAACCTGATCATCTACGGCACGGGGTTCGGCTCGACGGCCCCCAACCCCCAGGTCCGCATCGAGGGGAGCGCGTCGGGGATGTACAAGGGTGTGAATCTGGCGCTGGTCGGTCTCGGCGGCGGCCTTGCCTATTACCTGGCGAACAACGTCTACCTGGCCGGTACGGTCGCGTCGATGCAGTGGTCGCTGAACGATGCCAACGACAGCTACACGTTGACTGAGTCGAAGTACGGAATCGGATTCCAGGGGCTCGTCGGCAAGGAGTGGTGGGTCGCCGAGGACTGGGGCGTCGGCGTCGCGGGCGAGGTGATGGCGGCGACGATGAGCGACGACGCCGATCATACCTGGACCGGCCTGGCCCTCGCCGTGCTGCTCTCGGCGACCTACAACTGAGGCGTCGTCAACAGAGGCCTCGCGGGGCGGAGAGGCCTCGCGGGGCGGCGGGGCCGCGGCTACTTGGTGCGGGCGGGGTCGATCGGCGTCGGACCCTGGGGCGGCCCGGCGGGGACGACGTCGCCCGACGGCGGCGTCTGCGGCCCGCCCGCGGTCTTCTCGCGCCAGAACGCACCCACGCCCCCCTGGACCGCGGAGGAGGCGACCCCGCGCGACATCAGCTCCTCCTTGTCGAGGATCGCGTCGACGCGGCGGTAGGTCGGCTTGGCGTGCTCGAGCGTATCCATCCGGATCGCGTCGCACGGGCAGGCCTCGGCGCAGAGGCCGCAGACCACGCAGCGCAGCTCGTCGATCTCGAAGATCTTGGGGCGCTTCTCGATCCGGCCGTCGGGCGCCTCCTCGGGGACGATGGTGATGCAGTGGGCGGGGCAGACCGTCGGGCACATCATGCAGGCGACGCAGCGGACCTGACCGTCGTCGCGCAGCATCAGCCGGTGCAGGCCGCGGTGCCGCTCCGGGTACGGCTTCTTCACCTCGGGGTACTCGAAGGTCGCGATGTCGGTCTTGTCCCGGTTGCCGGTGACGTTGCCGAAGAAGTTCTTCACGAAGTGGCGGAAGGTGACCCCCAGCCCCTCGGCGATCGCCGGCAGGTAGGCCTGCTGCGAGAAGCTACCCGGACGATTGACGACTTTGACTCCGACGGCCATTGGACCTTCTTCCTTACTTGCTCTGAGCCCAGAGGATGACGAGCGCAGTCACCACGACGTTCGCGATAGACATCGGCAGGAGGCGCTGCCACCCGAGCCGCATCAGCTGATCGGACCGGAAGCGGGGGAGCGACCAGCGAATCCCCAGCTGGAAGCCACAGAAGATGAAGACCTTGGCGATCCAGATCTGCAGCGTGACCGCGACGAACAGAACGTTCGGGATGTGGGCCATCAGCCAGCCGTCGATGGTGGCGCCCAGGTGCCAGCCGCCGAAGAACAGCGTGATCATGATGGCGCTCGAGACGACGATCTCGAGGAACTCGCCGAGGAAGAAGAGGCCGAAGCGCAGGCCCGAGTACTCGACGAAGTAGCCGATGATCTCCGGCTCCCCCTCGGGGATGTCGAAGGGCGTCCGCTTGGTCTCTGCGATCGCCGCGGTCAGGAACAGCACGAACCCAAGCGGCTGCGAGAAGATCCCCCAGCTGCGGGCCAGGTTCGCGCCGTCGAAGATCGACTCCTGGCGGCCGACGATCGCGCTCGGCTCGAGCGAGCCGAACACCAGGAAGACGCCGAGCACCGCCATCCCCATCGTCACCTCGTACGACATCATCTGCGAGCTGGCGCGCAGGCCGCCCATCATCGCCCACTTGTTGTGGGAGGCCCACCCGGCCAGCGTGGCGCCGTAGACGGCCAGCGACGAGATCGCGAAGTAGAAGAGGAGACCGATGTCGAGGTGGGCGATCTGCAGCGGCACCGGCTGCTCGCAGACGCCCGTCGCGTTGATCTCGAACAGATGCCCCCAGCAGAGCGGCGCCCCGAACGGGATGATCGCCGCGACGATCAGCGCCGGCGACATGGCCATGATCGGCGCCCACATGAACAGGAACTTGTGGGCCTTGCCGGGGACGTAGTCCTCCTTGACCATGAACTTCAGGGCGTCGGCCATGAAGTGGGTGATCCCCCACATCTTCGGCTTCCACTTCAACCCGATGAAGCTGAGGTCGATGTACGCCCGGTTCGGCCCCAGGCGGTCCTGCATCATCGCCGACTGCCGTCGCTCCATCCAGGTGAGGATCGACGCCAGCGGCATCAGGAAGCCGAGGATCATGAAGGCGATCTTCGCGAGCGCCGCGACGATCTCGAAACCCAAGCTGCCGTAGGACATGTGCGGGTCGGCCTCGGTGGCGCGGCGTCAGCCGCGGGAGTTGGCGAACCGGAGCTGCACGGGCAGAAGCGCCCGACCCCACTCCGCGTCCTTCATGAACATCATTTTCTGCTTGGCCTCGGCGAAGACGGCCTTGGCCTCGGTGAAGTCCATCGTCGCGCCCAGCTTGCGGGCGAGGTGCGACAGGATCTCCCAGCCGGGCAGCGCGTCGCCGGCCGGGGGGACCGCGGCGCGGATGCGCTGGACCATCCCCAGCTTGTTGGTGAAGGTGCCGTCGACCTCGGCCCAGGCTGCCAGCGGCAGCGCCACCTGGGCGACGCCGGCGACCGCGTCGCGGTGGGAGCCGACCACGACCAGCGCCTGCAGCCTGTCGAGCGGTAGCGTCGCGAAGGGGCTGGTGCCGATCGCCGCGTCCTTGCCGAGCACACCATCGCTGCCGACGATCAGCAGCGCGGTCACGGCGCCCGTCTTCAGATCGTTGGCGAGGTCGAGCATCGTTCGCAGCCGGCCGCCGCCGATCGCCGTCGCGCCGGCGGTGTTCGGGTTCTTGTCGGCGCTGACCAGGATGTCGTCGCTCCAGCCCTGATCGCGGCCGGCCAGGTAGGCCTTGCCGACGCGCAGGTGCTCGAACGCCAGCTTCGCCAGCGCGTAGAGATCCTCGTTGGTCGACTGGGCGTTGAAAACCACGCCGACCTGTCCCGGCATCGCGTCGAGCGCGAACCGAAGCAGCTTGCTGGCTTCGTCGAGCCCCTTGTCCCAGTCGACCGGCATGCCGCTGACGAGCGGCGCGGCCAGGCGCTCGGCCTGCACGCGCTTGTAGGTCATGCGACCCTCGTCGCACATCCAGTGCTTGTTCACCTTCTCGTTGATGCGCGGGATGAGCCGGTAGATTTTGCCGCGCGAGTGGTGGACCTCGGTGTTGCAGCCGGTGGCGCAGCCCGAGCAGACCGACGGGGTCGAGTAGAGCTCCCAGGCCCGCATCGCGAACCGGAAGTCCTTGGACGTCAGCGCGCCGACCGGGCAGACGTCGACGGTGTTGAGAGAGTAGGGGTTGTCGAGCTTGTGCCCGGGGGCCGTCGTCAGCACCTCGTGGTCACCGCGGTTCGCCATCTCCAGCTGGTGGGTCTTGGCGACCTCGTCGCAGACGCGGATGCAGCGGGTGCAGAGGATGCAGCGCTCTTGATCGAGGACGATCGTGGGCCCGAGGTCGACGACCTTGTTCTTCTTGACCTTGATGCCGTCGTTGCGCGCCAGCTTCGCGTCCCAGTCGAAGTAGTGCTTCTGCAGCATGCACTCGCCCGCCTTGTCGCAGATCGGGCAGTCGATCGGGTGGTTCACCAGCGTGAACTCGAGCATCTGGCGGCGGACGTCCAGCGCGCGCGGCGACTTGGTCATCACCTCCATCTTGTCGGCCACCGGCGTGTAGCAGGAGGGGACCGGCTTCGGCTGCCCCTTGACGTCGACCAGGCACTGCCGGCAGACGGCCGGCGACGACAGCCCGGCGTGGTAGCAGAAGAACGGGACGTCGGCGCCGACCTGGTTGCAGGCCTCCACCAGCACCGTTCCCTTGGGGAACTGGTGGGTCTTGCCGTCGATGGTGACGGTGACGGTCTCAGCGGCCGGGGCAGCAGGCGGCGTCGAGCCGGTGGTCGTTGTCGTGGTTGTCGTGGCGTCAGCCATTAGCGATCGCACTCCCCGCCGATCATGTTGATCATGCCGAAGGTCGGGACGACGTCGGCGATGAAGAGGCCCGGCAGCACCTTGGTCAGCACCGCCGTTGCCGGGAAGCAGGGCGGGCGCACGCGGCACTTCCACGGCCGCCCCGTCCCGTCGGAGACGAGGTAGTAGCCGAGCTCGCCGTTGCCGGCCTCGGTGTACGAGTAGGCCTCGCCGGGCGGGACGTGGATGCCGTCCATGATCAGCTTGAAGTGCGCGATCATCGCCTCGATCGTGTTGTAGACCTCGGTCTTCGGCGGCAGCGCGATCCGCGGATCGTCGACCATGACCGGCCCGGACGGGATCTGCTTCAAGCGCCTGGTCGAGGATGCGCATCGACTGCTGCATCTCCTCGACGCGCACCGCATAGCGATCGAAGTTGTCGCCGACCGAGCCGACCGGGACGTCGAAATCGAAGCGGTCGTAGACGAGGTAGGGATGGTCCTTGCGGACGTCGTAGGCGAGCCCCGGTCGAGCGGCCGACCGGGCCGGTGATGCCGTAGGCGAGCGCGTCTTCCTTCGTGATGATCCCGATACCGTCCATCCGGTCGAGGAAGATGCGGTTGCGATCGAGGAGCTTGCTGATGTCGCTCATCACGACCTTGGTGCGGTCGAGGATCCGGCGCAGGTTCTCGTCGAACCCGGGCGGCAGATCGTAGGAGAGGCCGCCGATGCGGACGTAGGTCGAGGTCAGGCGGGCGCCGCACACCTCTTCGAGCAGCTCGAAGATCCACTCGCGGGCCTTGAGCACGTAGAGGAAGACGGTGAACGCGCCGAGCTCCATCGCGCTGGCGCCGAGGCAGGTCAGGTGGTCGCTGATCCGCGCCACCTCGCCGACGATCACGCGGATGTACTGCGCGCGCTCGGTGCACTTGAGGTCCAGCAGCTTCTCGACCGCCAACGCGTAGCCGACGTTGTTCAACATCGGCGAGACGTAGTTGAGGCGATCGGTGTACGGGAACACCTGGGTCCAGGTGGCGGCCTCCGACTCCTTCTCGAAGCCGCGGTGCAGGTAGCCGATCTGGATGTCGGCGCTCGAGATCTTCTCCCCCTCGACCTCCAGCACCATGCGAACGGTGCCGTGCATCGCGGGGTGCGACGGGCCCATGTTGAGCGGCATCGGCTCGGTCGGCAGGTCGGGGGCGCCGAGATCCTCGGCGTCCTGGTAGCCGACGACCACGCGGCGGGTCTGGGGGGGCGACAGGGGAAGCTTGGTGTCGGCTTCGTCGTTTGGCTGGTGCTCATCGCAAATTACTCCGACGAACCCGACTGGCGTCTCACCAGCGGCTGGCGCTTCTCTTTCGGGTAGTCCTTGCGCAGCGGGTGGCCGACGAACTCCGGGTACATGAGGATGCGGCGCAGGTCCGGATGCCCCTTGAAGCGGACGCCGTAGAGGTCGTACGCCTCGCGCTCGAACCAGTCGGCGCCGGCCCATACCGGGCACAACGTGTCGACCGAGGCGTCGTCCTCGGGGGCGCCGGCATAGAGCCGGATGCGGTGCTTGAGGCTGACCGAGTAGAGGTGCACGACGACGTCGAAGCGCGGCGGGTCCTTGCCGGGCCCTTCGGCGACCGCGCCCGGACCGCCGCCGCCGAAGCGGTCGACGCAGGTCAGGTCGATGAACATCTCCATCTTGGTGGTCGGGTCGTCGCGAAGGAACGTCGCCACCGCCACCCAGGCGTCGCGCCGGACGCGGGCCCACTCGTCACCGTGCTCGCTGCCGCTGGCCATGATCTCGCCGCCCTGGAACTGCGACGCCAACCGATCGAGGACGATCTTGGCCACTACTTGCTCTCCTCGGTTTTTGCCGGATGCGCCTGCCCGATCGGCCGGATCGACACCAGCGGCGGCTCGAACTCCCGCCCCAGCTTCTTCGCCTTCTTCTCGGCGGCCTCGACCCGGATCGCGACCTGGTTGTGCCCCTCGCCGCGCTGGATCCTCTCCTGAAGAAGGATCAGGCCGTCGAGCACCTGCTCCGGGCGGGGGGACAGCCGGGGATGTAGACGTCGACCGGGACGACCTGGTCCGCGCCCGGCATCGTCGAGTAGTTCTGATAGAAGCCGCCCGTCGAGGCGCAGACGCCGAAGGCGACGACCCACTTGGGCTCGCACATCTGCTCGTAGATCCGGCGCAGCGCCGGCCCCTGCCGTTCGGTGATCGTGCCGACGATGATCAGCAGGTCGGCCTGGCGCGGGGAGAAGCGCGGGAACTCGGCGCCGAAGCGCGCGATGTCGTACTTCGGCGCGGCGACCGACATGAACTCCATGCCGCAGCAGGCCGTCACGAAGGGGTACTGGAACAGCGAGAACTTCCGCGCCCAGTTGAGAACGTCTTCCAGCTTCGAGGTGCGAAAGTCGCCGGTCATTTTTTCGATAGCCTCGCTATTCCCAGCCGACGGCGCGTTTACGCCAAACGTAGGCGAGCGCGACGATCAGGATCCCCATGAACACGAGGATCTCGCCCAGCCCGAACAGTGAGATGCCGCTGCTGCAGAGCCCGGCGTCGAGCGGCCCTAAACAGGAGAGCTCACGGTACCGGAGCGCCCAGGGGTAGAGGAACGCGGTCTCGATGTCGAACACCAGGAAGACGATCGCCACCTGGTAGAACTTCACCTCGAACCGGGCCCGCGGGCTCCCGATGACGTCCGAGCCGCACTCGTAGGGGTAGTCCTTCTCTTTACTCGGGCGGTGCGGGCCCAGGTACTTGGCGGCCGCGGTCAGCGCGAGCGCGAAGCCAACCCCAGCCAGAATCGCCAACGCCGCGGGGATGTAGTCAGTTGTCATCGGACCGACGCGGCCGTTTATAGATGTTGCGTCGGGATCAGTCAATTGACTTGGACGCCGCGGGTTTCTATACCTAGTGCCCGGATGTCGAGGCCCCTCCCGATGCTTTCGATCGCCGAGACCATTGCGGTTTCAATGGCATTGCTGGTCTGCCCGACCATGGCCGGGTGCACGAAGTCGGAGACCCAGGCGCACGCGGCGACCCCGGTGGCCGATAAAGCCCCCGACAAGGGCGCTCCGGCGGCGGACACGACGCCGCCTCCCGGGGTCGACCTCTCGAAGCTCGACGACTTCGGCAAGAAGGTCTTCTTCCGGATCGCCAACAGCGAGGGGTCGGTCTGCGGCCAGGCGCAGAGCCTGTTGAAGTCGGCCAAGGAGGACAAGGGGTGCCGGCGCTCGCTGAGCGCGCTCCGGTACGTGGTCCACCTGGTCGAGCAGGGGTTCACCGACTCGGAGATCTCGGAGTCGCTGACCAAGCGCTACCGCGCCATGACGCCGAAGAAGATCGACGTCGCGGACGCCCCGGTGAAGGGGCCCGCGGGCGCCAAGATCACCCTGATCGAGTTCGCCGACTACGAGTGCCCGCACTGCAAGCGGTTCCAGCCCGTGCTGCGCCAGATCGTCGATGAGTTCCACGGTGACGTGAAGCTCTACTTCAAGCACTACCCGCTGCCGCAGCACAACATGGCCCGCGCCGCGGCCGAGGCGGCCGTGGCGGCGCAGAAGCAGGGGAAGTTCTGGCAGTACCAGGACAAGATCTGGGACAAGAGTGACGACCTGACCCCGGCCAAGCTGGAAGAGGCGGCCAAGGAGCTCGGGCTCGACATGACGAAGTTCCGGCAGGACATGGCCTCCGAGGCGGTCAAGGCCAAGGTCATGAAGGACCGCGCCGACGGCTCGGCGGCCGGGCTCCAGGCGACCCCGACGCTCTACATCGACGGCCGCGAGTACACGGACGGCCGCGACACCGACAGCTTGCGCGAATGGATCAGGGACGAAATCGGCGGGCGCTAGTCGCCCTCCTGCTGGTCGCGGGCCTCGGCTGCGCCGCCGCAGGCTGTGCAACGGCTGGCGGTGACGGTGGGGGCGGGAGCTCCAGCCAGGTCGGGGCGCCGTTGCCGCCGATCAAGGTCGAGACCCTGGCGGGCAAGCAGCTCGACGTGGCCTCGTACCGCGGCCGCGTGCTGCTGCTGGACGTCTGGGCGTCGTGGTGCGCCCCCTGCAAGCAGGAGCTGCCGGTGCTCGACGCGATGGCGCGACGGCTGAAGGGGCAGGGGGTCGAGATCCTCGCCGTCTCCGTCGACCAGGAGCGCGCCAACGTCGACAAGTTCATGCAGCACCACGGCCACTGGTCGCTGACGGTCGCCCACGACCCCAAGGGCGTGATCGCCGAGCGGCTGCAGCCAGACAAGATGCCGACCTCGTACATCGTCGACCGCGCGGGCATCGTCCGCTACGTCAACGCGGGGTTCGTGCCGGACGACGCCCCGGGCATCGAGCGGCGGCTGCTCGAAGTCGCCGGGCACTGACCGCGGACATTCGCGGGCTGCTGACCGGCTGGACGAAAACAGCCACTCGAGGACGGCCTACTGGCCGGAATCAGCCTCTGCCGTGATCGCGCGTCGCGCGTGGCCCCGTCCATCGGGCGGCACCCTCTGTGCACTGTGCACGCGGTGCGGCGAAGACCGTCGCGCACTGTTGGAGGATCCCAAATGTCGAACCGTTCATTGATCGTTTCCCTGTTCACCGCCCTGTCCGCGTTCGCTGTGTCCACCGTCGCCCAGGCCGGCGTGGTCACCGCTGTCCCCTGCGCAGCGAAAGCGAAAGCCGTCATCGCCAACAGCGGACAGGCCATGCACAACTCCAACACCACCGTCACCGGCGACGTGCAGGCGGCGAGCACCATCATCAAGAACGGCAACGCCGTCATCACGGGGACGCAGACGCAGAACGCGCCTGCCCGCCTGGCGGTGGTCCCCGTTCCCGCCACCACGACGAACCTGGGAAATTACGTGGTCAGCGGCACCGTCACGTTGCCGGCCGGCAACTACCGGGCGAACAGCTTCGCCATGAACCCCGGCTCGACGCTGATCATCTCGGGCGGCATCGCGCAGATCTGGGTGACCGGCGCCAGCCTGACCCTGGCCGGCACCGCCAACGCCGGCGGTGACCCGACCAACCTCGAGTTCCTGGTGACCAGCCAGCAGTTCGTCAACGTGAACACGAACAGCAACATCACCGCGTTCATCTACGCGCCCATCGCGGGCGTGGTGGTCGGTGGAACGGTGAACGGCTCGGTCGTCGGCAGCTCGACGACCATCAACGGCGGCGGCGCGGTCAACTTCGTGGCCGCGGCCAAGTGCCCGTAGGCTGAGCAGACGCGAATCCCGCACGGCGGCGGGCTACCCGTCGCCGTGCGGTTCATGTCCGCTTCACGTCCGCAGCGCTTCCGAGGGCTTGGGCCTCGCCGCCTTCTCCGTACGGCGCTCGATCGCCTTGCGGTGGACCCCGAGCAGCCGCGCCACCGCGCTCTTGTTCCCGCCACACACCGCCATCGCGTGCGCGACGAGCGCGTCGGTCACCGCCTCCAGCTTGTTGTCGACGGACAGACGCAGGACGGCCTGTATCAGTGACTCGAGCGGCGACTCGGCGTTGTCGTTGGCGCGCTCGACTGGCTCGTCGCGCTCCAGGAACCGCCGGAGAAGCTCGGACGAGACGACCTCGGTCTCGGAAAAGACCGCCACGCGATCGATCAAGTTCCGCAGCTGCCGGACGTTCCCCCGCCACGGGACGGAGCAGAGCAGGTCGAACGCTCCGGAGGCGAGATGCAGCGGTCGCGCCTGCTGACGGCAGAAGTGCTCGGCCAGCAGGGGGATGTCCTCGACGCGCTCGTCCAGGCCCGGCACCCTCACCGTCAGGACGTTGAGGCGGTAGAAGAGGTCCTCGCGGAAGAGGTTGGCGGCGACCCGCTTCTCGAGCGAGGCGTGGGTGGCGGCGACGACGCGTCCGGCGAAAGGCCTGACGACCGCCGAACCGACCGCCGTGAACCGGCGGGTCTCGAAAACGCGCAGCAGCTTGGTCTGCAGCGCCAGCGGCAGCTCGGCGATCTCGTCGAGGAAGAGCGTGCCCTGACGGACCAACGTCAGCGAGCCCTCCTGCCGGCGCGTCGCCCCGGTGAACGCGCCCCGCTCGTGCCCGAAGAGGAACGACTCCATGAGCGGCTCCGGGATGGCGCCGCAGTTGACGTCGATCAGGGGATCGCCGGCCCGATCGCCCTGGGCGTGAATGGCCCGAACGACCAGCTCCTTTCCGGACCCCGTCGGACCCACGACCAGCACCGGGCGATCCGAGCGCGAAACGCACCGGATCGTCTCTCGCAGGCGCTCCATCGCGCGTGATGTGCCGACCAACCCGAGGTCAGCGGACGACGAGACGAACAAGGGAGCGGTAGCCACGGTTCGAACCTCCACCAATCAGGGCACCACCAACCGGCCGCAACGGCTCTAAGGGCTGAACAGGAGGACCATGATTCAAACGGCGCGCTGTGACAAGTCGCAACTCCGCGACGGCAGCGAGGACCGGCGCGCCCGCCGCCCCCGGTTAAGGACCACCCCCGTGTTTCGCGGGGGTGATCGCACCCTACCTTTGGAGCATGAGCCACGGGTCGGGCGGTCGCCTTCGCTCTGTGGTCGCCCAGCTTCTGGCGGTGCTGGGGGTCGTCGCCATCGCGGGGGGCGCCGCGCTGGGCCAGGTCCGTCTCGGTCTGTTCGACAGCGACGCCTTCGCCGGCCGGCTGGCCGACGCCTGAACGACGCACGCGTCTCCGCCTACGTCGCCGAGCGAGATCACGCAGCGCGGTGCTGCGGGAGAAGCCGGATCTGGTGGCGGTGCAGCCGCTGATCATCGCTGTCGACCGCGCGCAGAGCGCCGTGGCGACCGACGCGTTCCAGAGCGTCGTGCGGGCGCCGCGCGCGAGGCGCACGGGGCGATGTTGTCGCAAGGGGGGCCGCAACCTGCTGCTGTCCGATCCCCGACGTCGGGGTCGTCCTGCGCGGCGCGCTCGCCAACGCGAACCCGACGCTGGCGGCGCGCGTCCCGTCCCGGCTGTCGGCGGCGATCGCCGAGCCTCGGCGAGCACCGCGCCGGCCGGCTCATCGTCGACATCTGGCAGATGGGCCGCACGCTCGCCTGGGCCGCGTGGGCCAGCGTGCTCGTCGGGCTGGCGCTGCTGATCCTCGGGATCGCCTTGGCGCCGCGCCGCGCGCTGGCGTTGCGGCGGGCCTCGCTCGACATCGCGCTCGGCGGCCTGGTGCTGTTCCTGCTCGTCCCCGCCGGCCGGGCGCTCGTCAAGCGCGACGCGCGACACGGAGCTCGCCCAGCAGGCGGCGGCGGGGCTGTTCGACGCGTTACGCGCGCGGCGTGCGGCTGCTGGCGTTTGGCGCTCGGCGGCGGCGGCCTGGTGTTCTCCGCGGCCGCGCATTCGCTGGTGGGGCGGGCCTGGCTCGCCGAGACACCGCGCGGTCCGCCTGGGGCTGGCTCACCCGTCCGCCGACCTCGACCGCGCAGCAGCTGGTGCGCGGCGCGCTGCGCTCGTCGCTGGCGTCGGTCTGGTGCTGTGCGCCGGGGACGGCCCTCACGCGCTCGACCCTGCGGTGCTGGTGGGCGCGGTGCTGTCGTTCGTGGGCCTGCAGTCCTGTTCCGCTGGTGCTGCGCCGCTGCTCGAGGAGCCGCCCGGCACGCGGGAGGCGCGGTTCGGGAACCGCCGCGCGCTGCTGCTCTCGCGCTCCGCGCGGCCGCCGCGGTGATCGTCGCGTCGGCAGCCGGCCGCGGGAGCTGGGGCTGACGCGGGCCGCCGGCGGCTGCAACGGCGATGCGCGGCTGTGCGGGCGGCGCCTCGACAGGTGGTGTTCGCCGGGACGCACAACGCGATGGCGCCGGCGGACACGGCCGGGCTGGATGTTCGCGGCAGCAGGAGCGCGGACGTCGCCGCGCAGCTGGAGGACGGCGTGCGCGCGTTGCTGATCGACGTCACGGCGGCCTGCCGGTCGCCGGCAGCGATCAAGACCGAGCTGCGCAGCCGAGGCCGGGTGCATGAGCGAGGTGGAGCGCGCGGTGGGCAAGGAAGGGCTGGAGGCCGCGATGCGCATCCGCGCAGCGGCTGGTCGGACCGCCCGAGGGGCCGCGCGGGCTCTACCTCTGCCACGGCTTCTGCGAGCTGGGCGCGGAGCCGTTCGTGCCTGGCTGCGCGCGCTGGGCACATTCCTCGAGCGCCAACCCGCGCGAGGTGGTGCATCCTGGTGGTCGAGGACTACGTGCGCGCCGGCCGGAGATCGCGGCGGCGTTCGCCGAGAGCGGCCTCGACCGACGCTCGTCTACCGCGGCCGGCGCCCAGCCGCCCTGGCCGACGCTGGCGGAGATGGCGCCTCGGGCCAGCGTCTGGTGGCGTTCCTCGAATCCGGCACGCCGGGCGTCGACTGGCTGCACCCCGCGTTCGAGGCGATCCAAGAGACGCCGTACAGCTTTCCCCAGCCGTCGAGCTTTCGTGCCGGTCGAGTCGAGGCGGCGACCGCCGGCTCGATGTTCCAGGTCAACCACTGGATCGACACGCCGCCGATGCCGAGGCCGTCGAACGCCGTGACCGTCAACGCGCATGACTTCCTGATCGCGCGGGCCCGCGCCTGCGCCGAGAAGCGCCATCACCTCCCGAACATCCTCGCCGTCGATTTTTACCGCAGCGGCGATCTCTTCGGCGTGGTCAAGCAGCTCAACAAGCTCGCCCCCGCGCCCTGAGCGTGGTCATTTCCCGAGCATCACCTTCGCCTTGGCGAACAGGGCGGCGAACTCGGTCCGGTCGGCGTCGCGGCCGGCCTGCTGATTGATGATCGCCTCGATCGTCGGCAGCGCGGCCCGCTCGGCGAACGGGCTTTGCTTCAGGATCTCGGCGAACGCCGCCACCGCCGCCGCCCAGCGCAGATCGGCGTCGGCGTCCCCCAGGGTCCGGACGGTCGTGGCGGCGAGCGCGGCGCTCACCTCGTGGGCGGGGGCGTCCTGGGCCGAGCCGATCGACTGCCAGCGGACCGCGACCTGCACCAGGTTGTCCGCGCCGACGTCGCGGGACCGTGTCCGCCACCGGCGGCCCCTGCAGCGATCGCCGGCTGCCCGCCTGGCGGCAAGGGACTCTGCCCGGCCAGGACCAGCTCGTAGAGCGCGGTCACCCGGTGGCCGGCGCCGACCTCGCCGGCGTCGACGGCGTCGTTGCGGAAGTCGTTGTCGGCGACGGCGCGATCCTCGTAGCCGAGCAGGCGATAGGCGCGTCACCCGCGCCGGGTTGAACTCGACCTGGATCTTCATGTTCTTGGCCACGTGGACGATGGTCGACAGCATGCGATCGCGCGCGTAGCGGTCGGCCTGCTCGGCGCTGCTGATCACGCCGTAGATGCCGTTGCCCGCGTTGCTGACCGCCTCCATCATCGCGTCGTTCAGGTTGCCGATGCCGAAGCCCAGCGCGGTCAGCGTGACGCCGTCCTGCGCGCTCGCGCTGCACGAGCTTCAGCAGCTCGTCGGTGACGAGGGGCCGACGTTGAAGTCGCCGTCGGTGCACAGGAGGATGTGGTTGATGCCGCCCTCGATGAAGCCGGCCTGCGCCTGCTGGTAGGCGAGGGTGAGGCCCGCGGCGCCGGCGGTGCTGCCGTTGGCGGTCAGCCCGTCGATCACCTTCGTGATCGCGCGCGCTGTTCGTGACGGGCGTGGGCGCCAGCCGGACCGCGCGTGCTGCCGGCGTAGGTGACGATCGAGACCTTGTCGGTGGGATCGAGGACCTCGAGGGCGTCGCGACGATCCGCTGCGACCAGGCCGAGCTTGTCCGGGCTCTGCATGCTTCCCGGAGACGTCGATCGAGGAAGACCAGGTTGGCGGGGCGCTTCTGCGACGGCGGCGGCTTGGCCGCCTGGATGCCCGACCCGCAGCAGGGTGGTCGGCCGATCGAAGACGTTGCCGGCGGCGTCCAGCGAGATCGCGAACGGGCGCCGCGTCGGTGGCCGCGGGCGCCGGGTACTCGTAGGCGAAGTCGTTGACGTACTCCTCCAGGCGGACGCTGGCCGGCTGCGGCAGCATGCCCAGGTTCACGTCGCGCCGGAAGATGTCGTAGCTGGCGGTGTCGACGTCGGCGGCGAAGGTGGAGAACGGGTCGTGGCGCGGTGGCGACGAACGGGTTGGTCCCGACCGCGACGAACTTGTCGCCGGCGTTCGTCGGGATCGGGCAGGGCGGCGGCCCCGGACCCGGCGGCGCCGGTCCCGCCGTAGGCCCCGCCGACTCCGGGCCCGCCGCTCGTGGGCGAACCGAACGAGTCTTTGCCCGCCATCCCGCCGCAACCGGTGGCGATGAGCAGCGCGAAGAACAGCAGCAGCGACCCCAGCAGGCTCAGCAAGCGATCGGTCATGGCGCCCTCCGACCGACTTGCCAAGCAGGGATCGCGCCAGGTCGCTATCGCCGCGTTTCGCCTGAGATCCGCGGCCCGCGTGCGCCGGACAGTGCGACAGCGGTGTCGCGGATCGCCGGCGGCGGACGGACGTCCGTCCGCCAGCAGACGGGCTGAGACCACCGGCCCGTCGCCGCGGGCCAGCAGGGTGTCGACCGCGAAGCGCTCGTCGTGCTCGGGGTGATCGAGGTTGTAGTGGAGCCCCCGGCTCTCCTTGCGGCGGAGCGCCGAGCCGATGATCAGATCGGCGAGGAGCGCGATGTTGCGCAGCTCGACGAGGTCTCCGTTGATCAGCACGTTCCAGTAGTACTCGCGGATCTCGGTTCGGATCAGCTCGATGCGCCGCGCCGCGCGTTCCAGGCGGCGATCGGTCCGGACGATGCCGACGTAGTTCCACATGAGGCGCCGGATCTCGTCCCAGTTCTGGCTGACGACGACCGCCTCGTCGGCCGCGCCCGCCTCGCCCGCGTACCAGGGGGCGACGTGCGAAGGGCGGTTCGACTGCGACGTTGCGTACGTCGTCGGCCGCCCGGGCCGCGAACACCATCGCCTCCAGCAGCGAGTTGGAGGCCAGCCGGCAGGCGCCGTGCAGGCCGGTCATCGCCACCTCGCCGATCGCGTAGAGGTTCCGCACCGTCGAGCGTCCGTGCTCGTCGACGGCGACGCCGCCGCAGCTGTAGTGGGCAGCCGGCACGACCGGGATCGGCTGGGTGCGCATGTCGATCCCCAGCTCGAGGCAGCGCCGGTGGATGGTGGGGAAGTGGTCGACGACGAAGTCCCCCGGCAGGTGGGTCATGTCGAGCACCACGTGGTCGTCGCCGGTCCGCTTCAGCTCGCTGTCGATCGCGCGCGACACCACGTCGCGCGGGGCCAGGTCCTTCATCTCGTGGTAGCGGGGCATGAAGGCGGTGCCGTCGCGCAGCCGCAGGACCCCGCCCTCGCCGCGCAGGGCCTCGCTGATCAGGAACGACTTCGCCGCCGGGTGATAGAGGCAGGTCGGGTGGAACTGGAAGAACTCCATGTTGCCGACCCGCGCGCCGACCCGGTACGCCATCGCCACGCCGTCGCCGGTCGCGACGTCGGGGTTGGTCGTGTAGAGGTAGACCTTGCCGCAGCCGCCGGTGGCCAGCACGACCGCGCGCGCGACGGCGGTCTCGATCGCGCCGGTTTTCTGATCGAGCAGGTAGGCGCCGAACACCGCGTTCGGGCCGCCGTACTTGGCGGTGGTCAGGAGATCGATCGCCATGTGGTCGGGGAGCATCGTGATCCGATCGGCGCGCTCCGCCACCTTCGCCAGCAGCGCGGCCTGGATCGCCCAGCCGGTCGAGTCCTTGACGTGGACGATGCGCCTCGCGGTGTGGCCCCCTTCGCGCCCCAGGGCGAGGTGGCCATCCGCGTCGCGATCGAACGGCACGCCCATCTCGTTGGCGAAGCGGAGGATGTGCTCGGGCGCCTCGCGCGCGCAGAGCTCGACGATGTCGCGGTGGCAGAGGCCGTCGCCGACGCGCAGCGTGTCCTCGACGTGGGCCGCGACGCCGTCCTCGGGATCGAGCGCCCCGGCCACGCCACCCTGCGCGTAGGCGGTGTTGGCGTCGGCGGGGGCCCGCTTGGTGGCGATCACCACCCGCCCGTGCTCGGAGGCCCGCAGCGCGAAGTAGAGCCCTGCCAGTCCCGATCCGATCACCAGGTAGTCGGTCTCGATCACGTCAGAAGGGTATGCGTCCTCGGTCGTGGACGCTAGCCGCTCCCGCGCGAAGCGCGGGGGTGGCTATTCCTTAGACGAGCTGGCGCGGGCTCAGAAGACGCCGGCGAGGGCCAGCGCGGTGACTCCCCGCGTGGCCGTGGGGACCAGCGTCAGGCGGTGCTCATTTTCCCCGCGGTGGAACAGGAACGGGACCCCGACCCCGACCGCGGTCCCGACCACCGCGCCGACCATCACGTCGGTGAAGTAGTGCTGATCGGCGGCGATGCGCAGGTAGGCCGTGGTCAGGGCGAGCGCCCCGCCGACGGCCCAGAGCGCCGGCGTGATGCGATAGCCGCGCAGCGTTGCCACGGTGCCGGCCGAGCTGGCCAGCGCGAACGCGAAGCTGGTGTGCATCGAGTAGAACGACAGGTTGTTGTCGCCCGGATCTTCGGTGTGGGGCTTCTGGTCCGCCGGCAGCGCATGCACGAAGGGCCGTTCTCGACCCGCGGTGTACTTGACCAGCTGGCCGAGCACGCCGGAGATCGCGACCGCCTCGCCGACCACCAGCGCGTTGCCGAGAAATTCGCCGCTCCGATCGTCGCGGGCCATCGCGAGCGCCAATAGGCCGGTCGTGAAGACCGGCAGCGCCCCGTAGGCCAGGGCGTTGCTCAGGACGTCGGGCAGCTCGGTCTCATTCCAGAGCAGCGCGGAGCGGACCCCGTCGTCGAGCCCGTTGCTGGCGCACCAGCGACAACCCTCGGGCGCGAACCGGTCGCCGACAATGTCCGAGCCCAGCCAGAGCACGCCGGCCGCGAGCGTGATCGGCAGGTCGACCTTCAGGTCGTACGTCAGCTCATCGGGAACCCGGGCGTGGGCCGGGCGGCTGCTCAGGACGGCCAGCGTCGCCAGCGTCGCCAGCTTGGCCAGCTTGGCCAGCTTGGCCAGCTTGGCAAGGAGGGCACGCGCAATACGGGGTGACGGTTTTCGGGGCGGCATCGCGGGTATGTTACGATCGTCGCCGTCATGAAAGCCGCAGCCGTTCTGGCATTCGCGACGTTCGCGTCGCTGCCACTGCGGGGGGACGCGGGGACGTTCTGGTCGCGAGAGCGGCCGGACGGCGTCGTCGAGTTCACCAACAAACCTCAGTCAGGGAACGGGAAGTGGAAGGTCTGGCTGAAGACCGCCCCTTCGGGCAAGGCGGCGGCGCTGCGGGGGGCGACCGATCTGGTTCCGCCGCGGGATCGCTCGGACACCCGCTTCTCGCGCTTCGATCAGGACATCCGCGACGGTCAGGCGACGTTCGGCGTTCCCGAGTCGTTCCTGCGCGCGGTGATCAAGACCGAATCCGACTTCGATCCGCGCGTCGTCTCCAGCGCCGGGGCACAGGGGCTGATGCAGCTCCTGCCCGAGACCGGGCGGCTCATGGGGGTGACCGATCCCTTCGACCCGCGGCAGAACATCATGGGCGGCGCGCGCTACCTCCAGGTGCTGGCGCGGCGGTTCTGCCGGACCCCCTCGGCGGCGCCGTCGGCGGCGCCGGCCCCCGCGACCGTCTGCTCGCCCGAGGAGAAGGTCAAGATCGTGGCCGCGTATCACGCTGGGCCCGGGGCGGTCGTGAAGTACGGGGGCATCCCCCCGTACGAGACCACGCGCGCCTACGTCGCGATGGTGATGCGGCGCTACGAGCAATACCGGCAGGGCGCCGGCGACGGCGCCGGGGGACGCTGAGGTGACCGCGCCCAAGATCGGCAAGATCGGAAAGCTCGGCAAGGGCGGCAACGGCAACGACCGCGTGGCCACCAGCGACGGCAGGTCCGCCGACGCCCACAGGGCGCCGGCCGCGCCCGCAGTCAACGTGCCCCTCGCCCGCGCCGGCGCGCTGGTGGCGGCGCAGAAGTTCACCGAGGCCGAGGCGGAGATCGTCCGCGCGCTGTCGGGCGCGCCCGGCGATTCTCAGGGCCCTGAACCTGCTGGCGCTGGTGCGGTTCAAGCTGGGGCGGCTCGAGGACGCGCACGCGACCTACGCCGACATCGCCAGGGCGGCGCCGGACGACGCCGGCGCGCACCGAAACCTGGGGTTGATCGCGCTCAAGCTGGGGCGACCGGCACAGGCGCGGCCCGAGCTCGAGACCGCGGTGCGTCTGGCACCGGCCGACGCGCGCGCCTGGAGCTACCTCGGATACGTCTACGCCAAGCAGGGGGAGACGGCCCAGGCCGCGGCCGCCTTCCGGCGCGCCGGGCAGGAGGCGCTGGCGGTCGAGATCGAGCAGGCCCACCGCGAAGACGTCGCCGACGACAGCGGGGAAGGCGCCTCCGCGTCTCACGGGCCAGTCGCGCTGGCGCCGCCGCTGCCGCCGCTGACCCCACGCGGGGTGCCGCGGCCCGAACCGGAGCGCGAGGAGCCGCCGGCGCTGCTTCCCGTCGAAGCGATTCCGGTGCCGCTGCTGGCGTTCGTGCTGTCGCGCCTCGGGCAGTCGCCCGCGCCGGCGGCGCCGACCGGCGCGTTGCACCTGCGGATCGCCGATGAGGTTCACGTCCGCGCCGACGCCGTGCTGGCGGGGGCGGGCGACCTGGCGTGGCAGCCCGCGGTCCGCCGCACCCAGGGGCGGCGCACCGCCGAGCCGCTCGGCGACGGGAAGGCGCCGTTCTACCGGCTGACCGGCACCGGCGAGGTCTGGGTCGCGGGGGCGGGCGCGCACTGGCTCCCGGTTGCTCTCGCCGACGACGTCCTCTACGTGCGCGAGGATCGCGTGCTGGCCTTCGAGGGGTCGCTGTCCTGGGAGGCGGGGACCGTGCCGGGGGCCGGGCTTCGGATGTTGCAGTTCCGGGGGCGCGGCACCGTGGCCCTGGAGATGGACGAGGCGCCGGTCGCGGTCAAGGTGACGGACGAGCGCCCGACCTTGCTGGCCGGGTCACGCCTGGTCGGCTGGGTGGGGCGGTTGGTGCCGCACGGCGCGCAGCCGACCCTGGCGGGTCCGGCGCCGTTCGAGCTCGCCTGTCAGGGGGAGGGGGTCGTGTTGCTGGACGCCGGCGGGCGGCGCTGATACGGGGACTGAGTGGCGAAGAAGACGTTCCGGGGCGAGCTGACGAACATCCCCAACCTGGTGACCATGAGCCGGGTGGTGCTGATCCCGTTCGTGCTCTTCTTCATCGACAACTACAGCCCCCTGCGCAGCTTCATCGCCAGCCTGCTCTATCTGGTCGCCGCCGCCGGCGACTTCGTGGACGGCTACCTGGCGCGCAAGCGGGGCGAGGTCAGCATGATCGGCAAGTTCCTCGATCCGCTGGCCGACAAGCTGCTGGTGACGGCGGTGCTGGTCTACATGGTGGCGCTGTCGCGCGTGGAGCCCTGGGTGGTGGTGGTGCTGATCGCGCGTGATCTGGCCGTGACGGGGCTGCGGAGCATCGCCTCGGCGCAGGGGCTGGTGATCGCCGCCAGCGACGGCGGCAAGATCAAGACCGCGTTGCAGCTGGTGGCGATCATGATGCTGCTGATCTATTTCCGATACCCTGCGCTGGGGACCACCATCCAGGTCGACTACCAGCGCGCCGGCAACATCGTGCTCTACGTGTCGACGGCGGTCTCGGTGTTCTCGGGCGTGCAGTACATGCGCCACTTCCTCGCGGCGGCGTTGCAGCAGCCGCGCGCGTCCGCGTGATCGCCGTCCCCGCGGCGGCGCTCGCCCCCGACGAGGCGGCCCGCCGCGCCGCCTCGCAGCCGGGGGCGTTCTGGCTGACGGTGCCGGCCGCCGACGGCGTCGGCGTCGCGCGCGATCTCGTCGGCACGGCGCCGGTCGAGATCGTGAGCCGTCGCGCCGCCGACGGCGACGACGGGCTCGAGGCGCTGGAGGCGGCGTGGGCCGCCGCCCGCGCGGGCTGGGCGGCGACCGGCGCCCCGCCCGAACCGGGGGTGCCGGCCGCGGTCGGCTGGCTCTCCTACGAGCTTGGCCGCCGGCTCGTCGGGCTGCCGGCCGCGCCCGCCGTTTGGCCGACGCTCGAATTTCATTTCCACGACGCGATCTGGGCGCGGGAGGGGGAAGGGGGCGCGACGATCCTCGCCCGCGATGCGGCCGCGGCGGCCCGGCTGGCGTCGGTGCTGGCGTCGTCGCCGCCGGCGATCGCCGCGCCGGCGGTGGGCCCGCTCGGCCCCGACGCCGCGGACGGCGTTTTCCTTGCGGGCGTGGCGCGGATCCTCGACTACCTGCGGGCCGGGGACGCCTATCAGGTCAACCTGTCGCGCCGGCTCTCGGCGCCGTGCGGTTCGGGCGATCCGACCCGGCTGGCGGCGGCCCTGCGCGCGCGCGCCCCGGCCCCGCAGGCCGCGTTCATCGCCGCCGCCGACGGTGGTGCCGTGATTGGAAACTCGCCCGAGCGCTTCCTGGCGGTCGACACGGCCGGCCGGGTCGAGACCCGCCCCATCAAGGGGACCCGCGCCCGGGGCGTCACCCCCGCCGCCGATCGGGCGGTCGCCGCCGCCCTGATGGCCGCCGCGAAGGACCGCGCCGAGCACGTCATGATCGTCGACCTCGAACGCAACGACCTGGGCCGGGTCTGCCGCACCGGCAGCGTCGCGATCGCCGCGCTGGCCCAGCTGGTGTCGCTGCCGACGGTGCATCACCTGGTGAGCACGATTCACGGGGCGCTCCGCCCCGACGTCGGGCTCGCGGCGCTGCTGCGGGCGACGTTCCCGGGCGGCTCGATCACCGGCGCCCCGAAGCGGCGGGCGATGCAGATCATCGACGAGCTGGAGCCTTCCCCACGCGAGCTCTACACCGGCGCCACCGGTTGGCTGGGGGCGGCCGGAGATCTGGATCTGGCGATCGCGATCCGCACCGCGCTGCTGCGCGCCGGCCGCCTCACGCTCTCCGTCGGTGGCGGCATCGTCGCCGACTCGACGCCCGCCGCCGAGCTCGACGAGACCATCAGCAAGGCCCGCGCCTTCGCCAACCTGCGGTTCTAGCCCTCTCCCGCTTGCGGGAGAGGGTTGGGTGAGGGGCTCCGGCTTACTGCGTGGAGCCGGCGGCTATCGGGCAGGGCTGGTTGCTCGGCGTCCAAATGCCCTTGTAGCAGACGCGCGACGTGTCGGGGCAGTACATGCACTCGAGCTTCTCGATGTCGCAGGAGGTCCCCATGTTCGGCTCGCCGGCCGGGCAGCCCTGCGACGACGGCATGGTGCAGTAGAGGGTTGGTTTCGTTCCCGGGAGGCAGATCCCGTTTCCCGGGCAGGTGGTGCAGTTGCAGGCAGCGCCGTCGGACTGGAGGCAGTAGCTCCCGGCCGGAGAGCAGACCTCGCCGGGGCGGGTGCCGCAGGCGGGGTATTGGATGTCGGGGCAGTCGGGCTTGTTCGTCACCTTCCAGTGCGAATCGCTGCACGTGAGGATGGTGCGGCACTTGTCGCCGCGCGGATCGTCGCCGTACTCACAAATGATCCCCTCGCGCAGGCAGGTCCCTCCGTCGGCCGGGACCTTGAAGGGGCAGGCCGGGGCGGGAGCCTGGCCCCCGGTGCCGCCGGGGCCCGCGCTGCCGGCCTGACCAGAGCCTGAACCCGCGACGCCGGTGCTGCCGCCGCGACCGGCGGAACCGGAGCCGGCGACGCCGGTGGTGCCCGCGACGCCGGTGCTGCCGCCGCGACCGGAGCCGGAGCCGGCGACGCCGGTGGTGCTCCCCGCGACGCCGGTGGAGCCGCCGCGGCCGGCGGAACCGGAGCCGGCGACGCCGGTGGTGCCGGCGATGCCGGTGGTGCTGCCCGCGACGCCGGTGGTGCCCGCGACGCCGGTGTTGCTGCCCGCGACGCCGGTGTTGCTGCCCGCGACGCCGCTGCTGCCGGCCTGGCCGGACGCGCCCGCCGGACCCGCGTTGCCCGCGCGACCACCGCCACCGGTCGTCCCTGCCTGCCCCGTCGTTCCCGCCTCGCCGGTGTTGCCGCCGTCGCCGTCGGAGACCGAGGAGATGCTGCCGCATCCCCCGGTGGTCAAAGTCAGCACAGCGACCGTCAGTGTGGTTGCGAAGACAATGCGCATGGCTTGATTAGACGGCAAAACAAGGGCCAAACGCAACAATGACGAAGGCCGCGAGACGCGCGCGTGCGGTGTCGCTCCCACTCAGGAAACTGAGCGCGGCGAGGGCAAGCCGATCACGACACAGGGGGACGGAGCGCGTCGGGGGAGGACGAGCTTCGCTCGTCCGAGCCCATCGCGGGAGGCGCGGAACCCGTCTGCGGGTTCCGAAGTCGATCACCGCGTCGCCAGCGGCGCACGAGCTCGAACCCGACCGCGAGCATCACGAGCAGGCTGCCGAGCTGGCCGATCGACAGCAGCACCGGTTCGTTCAGGGGAAGGTGGAGCAGGTCGGCGAGGCGCGGCGTGTCGAGCTCGGTCACGAACCTACGCGCGTAGTCGCCGCGGAAGGCCTCGACGACGAAGCGGAGCAGCGCGTAGAGCGCGAGGTAGACCAGCAGCAGCGAGCCCGGTCGCGGCCGCAGCCGGCCCCGCAACGCAAGCAGCGCGGCGAAGATGGCCAGCTCCCCGGCCGCTTCGTAGAGCTGGGTCGGGTGCAGCGGCGGCGTCGTCCCCGCAGCGGGTGACATCCCGGCGGCGACGTACTGATCGAACGCGACGCTGCCGGGGGGGAACCCGAACACCCAGTCGACGTTCAGCTCCTTGCCGTAGCAGCAGCCCGCGGCGAAGCAGCCGATCCGCCCGAAGGCGTGGCCGAGCGCGAGGCAGGGGGCGAACAGATCGGCGATCTGGGCCGGCCACCACCCCTCGCGCCGCGCGAACCGGAAGGCGAACGCCGCCGACGCGATCACGCCGCCGTAGAAGACGAGGCCCCCCTCCCAGACGCGAAGAGCCCGGGTGCAGTCGGTCCAGATCAGCCGCGCGCCCCGGGGCGGCGCGCCGCTCCCCGCGCAGATGCGCGCGAAGTCGTCGGCGTTGACGATGACGTAGGCGATCCGCGCGCCGACGAGCCCGGTCACGATCAGCCAGAACGCCAGATCGAGGACCCGGCCGCCGTCGAGCTTCTGCCGCTTCCCCTCGTGGTAGGCGAGGGCGACGCCGCAGGCCAGACCGACCGCGATGAGCACGCCGTAGCTGTGGAGGCCGATCTGCCGTCCTCCGAACCGAAGCGTGGCGAGCACAGGGAACAGGGCAAAAACTCCGTGCGCGCGAAGAGCGTACTAGGTAGCCGCCGGCCTGTCTTTGTGGCGGGTGAGGTACATGTCGAGCACCATCAGGCCGACACCGACGCAGAGCGCGACGTCGGCGATGTTGAACACCGGCCACTCGTGCTGGTGAGTACTTCCAGACGATGAAGTCGGTGACGCGGGCGTAGAGGACACGGTCGATCAGGTTGCCGATCGCGCCGCCGCCGACCAGCCCCAGCGCGATGTGCAGCCGGGTGCTCTCGTTGGGGGTCTTGCGCAGGTAGACGACCACCAGCGCGAACGCGGCGACGGCCAGCAGCGTCAGCAGGACACGCCCGCCCGGGATCTCCTGGAGCATGCTGAACGCGACGCCGGGGTTCTCCGCGTAGCGCAGGTCGAAGTAGTTCGGGATCACGACCTTGGTCCCGTGACCCGCGGAGATCCTGCCGGGCCAGCACCTTGGTCCACAGATCGAAGATCAGGCTGATCGCGCCGAAGAGGCCGAACAGCAGGTATTTGCGGCGGGGCCCGGGCACGGGTGCCGGTTCGGCCGCGCCGGGGCTCTCGCTGACCGTCATTGCTTCGCTCCTGTGGTGGTTCCGATTTGGGCCATCACGCCCGCGCACCGGAGGCAGAGGTTGGGGTCGGCCGCGGTGGGGCCGGCCGCCTCGCCGGTGCGCCGCCAGCAGCGCGGGCAGGTCGGGGCCGGGCGCCTCGTCGACGACGATCTCGGTCTCGCCGGGGGCGTCGTCGGCGTCGAGCTCGATGCTGCGAGACCACGCAGAGCTCGGCCAGGTGGGCAGGTTCCACTGCCAGTGCGGGCCGCTCGGCGGCGGCGGGCGTGACCTGCACCCGCGCCTCCAGCGACTTGTGCCCGGCGGCGCGGAACGCCTCCAGCGGGCGCAGGATGGCCTCGCGGCGCGGGCGGATCTCGTCGGTCCAGCGCCTGTTGGGGTGCTTCATCTCGCTGCCCGGGAGGTACGACCTCGCCGCGCACCTCGCCGTGCACGTCGAACGGCTCGCCGGTGGTGCGCGCGAGCTCGTCGGCGACGTCCTGGGCGGTGAAGCAGAGGATGGGCGCCATCCAGATCGCCAGCGTGCGCAGCCATCTCGTACAGCGCGGTCTGCACGCTGCGCCGCGCCGCGCGAGTCGGGCGCCTCGCAGTAGAGCGCGTCCTTGACCGGGTCCAGGTACTCGGCCGAGACGGTGACGACGTAGTCGTCGATCAGCCGCACCACCTCGTGGAAGGAGAAGCGGCGGTAGGCCTCGAAGATCTGGTGGTCGCGCTCGCGCAGCAGGCCCAGCGCCAGCAGGTCCAGCTCGCGCAGATCGTGGTCCTCGCAGGCGATCGCGCGCCGGCACGAAGTCGTACAGGTTCGACAGCAGGTAGCGGCAGGTGTTGCGGATCTTGCGGTACGACTCCGCCAGCTGATCGAGGATGGTCTTCGAGAAGACGATGTCGCCCTGGTAGTCGCCGGCCGCGGTCCACAGCCGCAGCAGCTCGGCGCCGTTCTTCTCCATCCAGATCGGCCGGGTCGACGTAGTCGATCTTGGCGCCCGCGGCGCGGGCCTTGGCGATCTCGGACTTGGAGTAGACCTTGCCGCGCTCGTCGAGCACCCAGCCGTGGGTCAGCACCGCCTTGTAGGGCGCCTGGCCGCGCGTCGCCACCGACGGTCAGCAGCGACGAGTGGAACCAGCCGCGGTGCTGATCGGAGCCCTCGAGGTAGAGGTCGACCTTCTCGCCCGACGGGACCAGCTTGCCGTCGGCCACCGCCGCCCACGAGACGCCCGACTCGAACCAGACGTCGACGATGTCGTGCTGCTTGTCGAAGTGCGCGGCCGCCGCAGTGCTGGGCAGCCGTGGCGCCGGGCGGCAGCAGCTCCGACGCCGGCTGCGTGAACCAGGCGTTCGAGCCCTCGCGCGCGAAGAGCTCGGCCACGTGGTCGATGACATCGGCGTCGAGCAGATCACTTCCCGGCAATCGCGGTTCTTGCAGCGGAACGCGGGGATCGGGCACGCCCCAGACGCGCTGGCGCGACAGGCACCAGTCGGGGCGGGCCTCGATCATGCCGCGGATGCGGTTCTCGCCCCAGGCCGGGATCCAGCTGCGTGCGTTCGATCTCGGCCAGCGCCTGCTGGCGCAGCGATGCCGGGTCGTCCGCCTCGCCGAGGCGGGCGAACCACTGCGCGGTGGCGCGGAAGATGACCGGCTTCTTGCAGCGCCAGCAGTGCGGGTACTGTGGCGGACCGTCTCGCCCGGCTTGTTGAGCAGGAGGCCGCGCTCGGCCAGCAGCGGCGACGATCTTCGGGTTGGCCTCGAACACCGGCAGTGCCGGCCCACGCGCGCGACGTCGGCGGTGAAGCGGCCGCTCTCGTCGACGGGCGCGTAGATGCGCAGCCCGTGGTCGCGTCCGACGACGTAGTCCTCGGCGCCGTGGCCGGGCGCGGTGTGCACCAGGCCGGTGCCGGCCTCCAGCGTCGCGTGGCGCGCGAAGCACAGGCGGTAGTCCCGCTCGCGGCGCCGGTTCTGCCGGCGGGAACGGGTGGCGTGTAGCGCGTGCCCTCGAGCGCCCGGCAGACCCGTCGCGCGGAGATGCCGGATCCAGCGACTCGGGCGGCGCGACGATGCCGGTCGCGGCCGAGGAAGGCCTCGGCCAGCCCGCCGGCGACGACAGGTATCGTCGCCGTCGGCGTGCCGGGATGCCGACGTAGTCGAGCTCGGGGTTGGCGACCACGGCCAGGTTGGCGGGCAGCGTCCAGGGGGTCGTGGTCCAGATGACGAACGCCGCCCGCTGGTCCGCGCAGCCGCGGGTCGGCCTTGCCCAGATCACCGACGACGGGGAAGCGCACGTAGATCGACGGCGAGGTGTGGTCGGCGTACTCGACCTCGGCCTCGGCCAGCGCGGTCCGGTGGGTGAGGCACCAGTGCACCGGCTTCTTGTCCCGGTAGATGAGGCCCGCCGCGCGCGAACCCGGCCAGCTGGCGCACGATGGTCGCCTCGTAGTCCTTGGACAGCGTCAGGTAGGGGTCGTCCCAGTGGCCGAGGCAGCCGAGCCGCTTGAACTCCGCGCGCATGACGTCGACGAACTTCAGCGCGTGGGTCTCGCAGCGGGCGCGGAACTCGGCGGCGTCCAGCAGCCTTGGCGTCCTTGCCCAGCTCCTTTTCGACCTGCTGCTCGATCGGCAGGCCGTGGCAGTCCCAGCCCGGGCCGGAACGACCGCGCGCTTCCCCATCAGAGCTGCGAGCGGACGACGATGTCCTTCAGCACCTTGTTGAGCACGGTGCCGTAGTGGATGCCGCCGGTCGGGTAGGGCGGGCCGTCGTGCAGCACGAACGGGGCCGCCTCCTGCGCGAGGCGCGCCTCCAGGATCCGCTCGTACTGCTTCTCGCGCTCCCAGCGCGCCAGCCACTCGGGCTCGCGGCGCGCGAGATCGGCGCGCATCGGGAACTCGGTCTTCGGAAGGTTGAGCGTCGATTTCCAGTCCACGGGAGGCGGCGGATACTAGCACTCCAGAGGCGACGCTGCCCGCGCCACCCCGCAACGCTCTGGTAGACAGTCGATCATGGACGAGCGCGTGTCCCTGGGACGAGTACTTCATGAACATCGCGCAGGTCGTCGCCTCGCGCTCGACCTGCCCGCGCAAGTTCGTCGGCGCGGTGATCGTGCGCGACCGGACCATCCTGTCGACCGGCTACAACGGGTCGATCCGCGGCATGCCCCACTGCAGCGAGGAGGGGCACATGATGGAGAACGACCACTGCGTGGCCACCATCCACGCCGAGGCGAACGCCATCATCCAGGCCGCGAAGAACGGCGTCATGATCGACGGCGCGACGATCTACGTCACCGCCAGCCCGTGCTGGAACTGCTTCAAGCAGATCGCGAACGCGGGCATCCGCCGCATCGTCTTCGGCGAGTTCTATCGAGACGAGCGGATCTTCAGCGTCGCGCGAGCGCCTGGGCATCGATCTGGTCCACGTCGCCAGCCACGTCCCCGCGCCCGTGCGCTGACAGTGCGCCCGGACGCCCTTCGGGGTAGGTCCGGCGGCGCCGGTGTGGGTCCGTGGGTTCGATTCAGCAATCTCGCCCACATGTTTTTCGGTTGACCGCGATAGTCGGGCTGGCTCAGGCTTGATCTCCCATGCTTCGCGGGACCGCCATAGCGACCGCTCTGCTGCTCCTGGGCGCGGCCGCGCCCTCGTATGCAGACGAGGACGAGGGGGCGAGCGAGCCCGAGGCGAGCGCCGCGACCGCGGCGGCGCGGGCTGAGGGCGAGGTCCGCGCCGGCCAAGCCGAGCAAGCGCCGCCGGCGCGGCAAGGCGCGCAAGGCCGCGAAGTATTCGGGCCGCGTCGTCCCCGAGAACCAGCTGCGCGTCGATCCGCTGCCGCGTCCCTCGGGCAACATCCACGTCATCAGCCTCGCCAACCCGAGCGAGCACGCCGAAGGTCAACATCTACAACAAGGACGGCTCGTACAACCTCGACGCCGTGGCCGAGGTCGAACATCGTCCTCCGCTGCCGCCGCACCGACGTAGAGAAGGACATGGATCCGCAGCTGCTGACGCTGCTGTCCCACGTCTACGACCACTTCGGCAAGCCGCTGGAGATCGTCTCGGGCTACCGCAACCAGCGCAAGCAGACGCAGCAACCACTACCAAGGGGACGGCCAGCGACATCCGGATCGCGGGCGTCAGCCCCAAGGCGGTCCGCGCGTTCGCGGAGACGCTGGACCGCGGCGGCATGGGCATCGGCATCTATCCGCGCAGCCAGTTCGTCCACATCGACGTCCGCCCGCCGCCCAGCTACCGCTGGATCGACTACTCCGCCGCCGAACTCGAACGCGGCCGAGAAGCGCCCGCCCCGCGGCTGGAAGCGCAAGAAGCTCCAGAGCTGAGCCGCGCCGCCCGGCGCTTCATGCCCGGCCTGCGTTCCGTCCGCACTGGCCCGGTCCGGCCCGCGCGCGGCCTACTGCGTGGCGTGAAGTTCCAGGCGACGCGTCGGGTCAAGTTCCGACACAAACCTGACGAGGACCGCGCTTTGAAATGGTGATCAGGCTAAGCCGCTATCCTTCGATCCGCGCTCCTCACGTGGTTGCCGTCGGGTGCGGGGACAACTGGCCCGCCGTCGGATCGCGGGAGGCGGGGAGCGGCGGCGAAGCGGGGGGCGGCGAAGCCGGGAGGGCGGCGCGGGCGAGGCGGGCGCGGCGGGGATGACGGCGGCGCGGGCACGGGCGGCGGCGAGGCGGGGCCGACGGCGGCGCGGGCGTAGGTGGCGGCTCGGTGGCCGGGAACGGCGGCGCGGGCGAGGCGGCGGCTCGGTGGCCGGAACGGCGGCGCGGGCGTAGGCGGCGGTTCGGTGGCCGGGAACGGCGGCGCGGGCGGTAGGCGGCGGTGTCGGTGGCCGGGAACGGCGGCGCGGGCGCGGGCGGCGGTCGCGGTGGCCGGGAACGGCGGCGCGGGCACGGGCGGCGCGGTCGCCGGGCAGCGGCGGCGCGGGTACGGGCGGCGCGGTCGCCGGCAGTGGCGGCGCGGGCACGGGCGGCGGTCGGTCGCGGGCGGCGGCGGCGCGGGCGCGGGCGGCTCGGCCGGCGGCAGCGGCGGCACGGGCGGCTGCCAGGTGGCGACCGACTGCCCGTGAACGGCCAGGTCTGCGACACGACCGCGCGACGCGTGCGTTCCGTGCACCGCCGACAACAGCTGCAAGAGCGGCTACGGCAACAACCACATCTGCGACAACGGCGCCTGCATCGTCGGGAACTGCCACGTCGCCATGGACTGCAGCGACGGGAAGATCTGCAGCAACCACACGCTGCGTCGCCTGCCGCGACGACGGCGCCTGCGCGTCGCAGTACGGCAACGGGTCACCTCTGCATCTCGGGCGGCTGCGTCGACGGCGAGTGCCGCGCGCGCCTCCAACTGCCTCGCCGGGCGCGATCTGCAGCGCGGCAACTCCTGTTCGTGCACGACCTGCGCGACCGACGGCGAGTGCAAGGCCGGCTACGGCGCCAACCATCTCTGCGTCACCAGCACCTGCATCAGCGGCGACTGCCGCGCCACCGGCGACTGCATGGGCGGCCGCGTCTGCGACACCGCCGCCTTCACCTGCGTCGCCTGCACCACCGATGCGACCTGCCAGGCCGCCGCGAAATACGGCCCCGACCGTACATCTGCGTCGGCGGCAGCTGCATCACCGGAACGTGCCGCGACGCCTCGATGTGCCCCACCGGCGACGTCTGCGACTGCAACAACGTACCAGTGCCGCGGCTGCACGGGCGACCCGATTGCAGGCGCTCGCCAGCTCGGCCCCGGCCACCTGTGCGAAAACGGCGCCTGCATCCCCGGCGTGTGCCGCACGTCGCACCGAGTGCCCGCTCGGGCGGGCTCTGCGACGTCGGGACCCACACCTGCCACACCTGCACGACCGACCGCGAGTGCACCGCTTCGTCTCCGTCGGGCTACGGCGCCGAACCACCTCTGCGTCGAACGGTGCCTGCGTCTCCGGGATGTGCCACGACACCGCCGACTGCGGCAGCGGCGGTCAGGTCTGCAACACGGCGACCTTCCAGTGCGTCGGTTGCACCAGCGACCAGAACTGCCTCGACGAGCACGGCCCGGCCGCACCTCTGCATCGCCGGGCTCTGCGTCCCGGGCGAGTGCCGGGTCTCGTCGGACTGCTCCGGCAACCACATCTGCACCGCGCGCAGCTGCGCCCCGTGCGGCAGCGACACCGCCTGCAGCGTCGATGCCTCGTACGGCTCCTCGACCGTCTGCGTGGCGGGGGGCTGCATCGCCGGCGACTGCCACGGGTCGTCGTCCGACTGCCCGACCGGCCAGCTCTGCGCCATCACCCAGGCCGACCACTGCGGCGGCTGCACCACCGACGCCCAGTGCACCGCCGATCCGGTCTACGGCGCCGGCAACATCTGCTACCAGGGGATCTGCCAGCCCGGCGACTGCCACGGCACCAGCGCCGATTGCACCGGCGCCCAGGCCGGGCAAGCTGTGCGGCGCGTCGACGCCAACACCTGCGGCCCGTGCGCGACCGACTCGCAGTGCCAGACCGATCCCAGCTACGGCTCGGCAACGATCTGCAACACGACGACGGGCATGCCCGCGACCGGCACCGTGCGTGACCTCGGGCTGCAGCGTGCAGCGGCGCCTGCGCGCGCCAACACCGGCGACTTCTGCTGCGGCGGCGTCTGCACGCCGGGCAACTGCTGCGTCGACGCCGACTGCGCCGCCAACCCGTCGTTCGGCCCGATCTACCGCTGCGTGAACAACAGCTGCACCGGGCTGCGAGGCGGCGACCGGCAACAAGTACTTCGTCGATCCGCATCGCGCGGCAACGACGTCACCGCCACCGGCAGCGGCGTCGCGGGCGGCATCGCCGCCGCCGAGCTGCAGCTTCAAGACCGTGACCCGCGCGCTGCAGGCCGTGGGGAGCTTCGCCGTCGCCCGGCACGCAGATCGTGATCGTCGGCGCAGGCGGGTCAGACCGTCACGCTCGACCGCGACCGAGTCGCTGCCCATCGTCGTTCCGGCCAACGTCACCGTCGCGACCCGGACGGCCCGATCCGCCTGAACCTTCCGGCCAGCTCCGATCCGAACTTCGGCAACGTCGCCGGCTTCCAGCTGGGCGGTGATTTGGCGACGCTGGCGCCCAACGCGGCCGCGCCGCTGGTGATCGACGGCGCGGCAACGCCTCGGGCATCGGCATCGGCGTCTCGCCGGGCAACGGCAAGAACGCGGCGCTCGTCTTACGTGACGGTGCAGAACACCGGCGGTCACGGCATCGCGGTCGCGAACGGCACGCTGGCGATCGGCCAGGGCGTCGCCGCCACCGGTGCCGGCACCGCGCTCAAGCGGCGCGACGGCCTCAACATCGCCGGCGGCGCGGTGAACATCGCCGTCGCCACCGGTCAGGCGCCGACGCGTTCAACAACAACACCCAGCACGGCATCTACGTCACCGGCTCGGGGGTCGTGAACATCACCGGCGTTCCGGTCACGGCGCCGACGCCGAACGGGCAGGGGACCGTCGTCACCAACGGCAACTACTTCGCCGGGCCTGCGCATCTTCGAATCGCCGGGCGCGGCGGCGATGAGCAGCATCAACGGTCTGGTCGCCTTGGGCCAACACCCAGAACGGCCTGCGGCTCTACGGCGGCGCCAGGGTGCAAGGTGCGCGAACAGCGTCTTCCTGATGAACGTGTCTCAACGGCGTCTACGTGACCTCGTTCGACGGCACCGCCGGCGGGCAACGATCTGTCGCAGATCGATCTCGGCACGCGCGCCGAGCCGGGCCGCAACTACCTGCAGGGGCTGGTCGGCGCCAACCCCGACCTCGCCGGCCTCTGCGTCTCGATGTCGGACGGCATGGGGGCGCTGACGCTGTCGCGACCCGCGGCAACCTCTTCGCCGGCCCGACCGACTGCGCGACCTCGACCGCGGCGCTCGTCCGCTCGGACGGTCTGCGGCGGCTTCGTCGACCTGGGCGTGCATCCCGGCCGCCGGCACCACCGTCACCGTCGACGTCGCGAACTGCCAGTGAATGTCCTAGGGCATGGGCGCGCCGGCGGCGACCCAGGCGCGGATCTTCGCGACGAGGTCGGGCTCGGGAGACGTCCTGCGCGGCGGCATCGACGGCTTGTGGCGGTCGCTCGATCTGATGCGCGACGAGGAGGCTCCCCTGGGGATTGCCGGGGAGGATCGACCGCTCCCGTGTCGCCGCCGCGCATCAGCCCTCGTACCCGTCGAGGTGGAGGTTGCGGTGCGGCGGCGACCGCCGTCCGCCGTGACAGTGCGTCGCAATAGCGGCCGAGCGTCGGCATGACGTCGCGGGCGAAGCTCGGGAGGTTCCGGCGAGCTCCGGCGGCTCTTGCGGGATCGGCGCCCTCTGCCGGGGGCGGTGACGGCGGGGGCGCCCCTTGGGCCCCTGCGGCTTCGCCGTAGGGGGTGGCTTGGGCTCGGCGGCTTGTGGGGTAGGGGCGCCCGCGAGCACGAGCGCGGTCGTCGCCGCCATGAGGCCTGCGAGGCTAGGCGATACGCCGTCGGCTTTCTTGCAATTCGGATCCCGGTCCTTTAGGCTTCCGAACACATTACCCGCATGTCGTCTCGACAGCTGGATCTTCTCGCGTCCGGAGCAAAGTCAGCCGCCCCGAAGGAATCGCGGAAAGGCGGGGAGGACGACGACGCGGTGGCAACCGCGCTGGTGGCGGCGGTGATGGCGGTGGCGACGAGCCGCCGCCCTCCGCCCGCCGACGCGTCGCTGGCGGAAGAGGCGCAGCGCCGCTACCTCAACTACGCGGTCAGCGTCATCACCTCGCGCGCGCTGCCCGACGTGCGCGACGGCCTCAAGCCGGTGCAGCGCCGCATCCTGTACGCGATGTACGCACGACCTGCACCTCTACCCCGACGCCAAGCACCGCAAGTGCGCGACGATCGTCGGCGAGGTGCTGGGCAAGTACCACCCGCACGGCGACACCGTCGTTCTACGACGCGATGGTCCGCATGGCGCAGGACTTCTCGCTGCGCGTGCCGCTGGTCGACGGCCACGGCAACTTCGGCTCGCTCGACGGCGACGCCGCCGCGGCCTACCGCTACACCGAGGCCGGCTGGCGCCGCTGGCCATGGAGCTGCTCGACGAGCTCAAGCAGGGGACGGTCGACTTCCGCCCCAACTACGACGGCACGACCGAGGAGCCGATCGTGCTGCCGGCGCGCTTCCCCAACCTGCTGGTCAACGGCTGCACCGGCATCGCGGTCGGCATGGCGACCAACATCCCGCCGCACAACCTGGGCGAGGTGTGCGAGGCGGCGGTCGCGCTGATCGACGACCGCAAGCTCGAGACCAAGGACCTGCTCAAGTACATCAAGGGCCCGGACTTCCCCACCGGCGGCCAGATCATCAACAGCAAGGACGAGCTGCGCGAGATCTACGAGACCGGGCAGGGCGCGCATCCGGGTGCGCGGCGAGTGGAAGATCGAGCGAGCGGCAAGCGCGGCGGCGAGCACATCGTCATCACGTCGATCCCCTACGCGGTCACCAAGTCGGCGCTGGTCGAGCAGATCGCCGAGGTGATCATCGCCAAGAAGCTGCCCATGCTGGTCGACGTGCGCGACGAGTCGACCGACGACGTCCGCATCGTGCTCGAGCTCAAGCCGGGCGCCGACCCGGCGCTGGTGATGGCGTACCTCTACAAGCACACGCCGCTGCGAGCTGAACTTCCACGTCAACCTGACCTGCCTGGTGCCCACCGAGAACCAGGAGGTCGCGGGCCCGCTGCGGCTCGACCTCAAGGCGATGCTGCGCGACTTCCTCGACTTCCGCTTCGAGGTGGTCACCCGCCGGTTCGAGTACGAGCTGGCCGAGCTCGAAGCGCCGCATCCACATCCTCGAGGGCTTCGCGACGTCTTCGACGCCCTCGACGAGACGATCCGGATCATCCGCAAGTCCGACGGCAAGGCCGACGCCGCCGAGAAGCTGATCAAGCGCTTCGAGCTCGACGAGAGCAGACCGACGCCATCCTCGAGCTCAAGCTCTACAGGCTGGCCCGGCTGGAGATCCATGCTCATCCGCGAGGAGCTGAAGCGAGAAGCGGGCCGAGGCCAAGGAGATCGAGGCGATCCTCGAGCGACAAGCGCAAGCTGTGGAAGGTCGTCGCGGCGAGCTCGAGCGAGGTCGCGCGAGCAGTACGCCGACAAGCGCCGCACCAAGATCGGCGGCGGCGGCGGCGAGGAGGTCGAGTTCGACGCCGAGGACTTCATCGTCGACGAGGACGTCACGTGATCCTGTCGCGCGACGGCTGGCTCAAGCGGGTGCGCGAGGTCAAGGACCTGTCGGCGACCCGCCTGCGCGAGGGCGACGCGGTGCTGGCGGTGCTGCGCGGCTCGACCAAGGAGCCGCTGGCCTTCTTCTCCAACCTCGGCGCTGCCTACGTCATGCGCATCAACGACGTCCCGCCGTCCACCGGCTACGGCGAGCCGGTGCAGAAGCTGTTCAAGTTCGGCGACGGCGAGCGGGTCGTCGGCGCGCTGGTCGCTCGACCGCGGCGGGCGCCGCCAAGGGGCGCGCTGGCGCTGGCGGTCACCAAGCGCGGCTACGGCCTGCGCTTCGACCTCGATCCGCACCGCGAGCTGTCGACCCGCGCCGGGCCGCCGGTTCGCCAAGCCGGCCGAGGGCGACGAGGTGGTCGGCGTGCGCCGGTCGCCAGCCAGGACGACGTCGTCTGCGTGGTCACCGCGCGACGCGCCGCGCCCTGCTCTGCAAGGCCGACGAGATCACCGAGCTGGCCAACCCCGGCCGCGGCGTCACCGTGATCAAGGTCGACGAGGACGACGCGGTGGTCGGCTTCGGCGTCGGCGGCACGAAGGCCAAGGACGTGCTCATCGCCGAGACCGACGAGCGGCAAGAAGTTCGCCGGTCGGCCCGGGGCGCTACCAGGTCACCGCGCGCGGCGGCAAGGGGCACGCGCTGGCCAAGCGCAAGACGCAAGATCGTCGCGGTCAGCCGGCCGAGCCGCGAACCGACCGCGCCGACGCCGAGCTGCTGTCGAACTGACGTGCAGCTCATGGCAGACGCAGCCTACACCGCCGAACGACATCAAGGTCCTCGAGGGGCTCGAGCCGGTCCGCCAGCGCCCCGGCATGTACATCGGCGGCACCGACAGCCGGGCTACCACCACCTGCTCTGGGAGATCGTCGACAACTCGCGTCGACGAGGTGATCAACGGCTACGCCTCGCAGATCGAGGTGACGCTGCACAAGGACGGCAAGATCGGCGACGGTCGACGGACAACGGCCGCGGCATCCCGGTCGACATCAAGACGAAGTACAAGAAGTCGGCGCTGGAGCTGATCCTCACCACGCTGCACGCGGGCGGCAAGTTCTCGCGGCGCAGTACAAGTTCTCGGGCGGCCTGCACGGCGTCGGCTCGTCGGTGGTGAACGCGCTGTCCGAGGAGCTGATCGCCGACGGTCAAGCGCGACGGCGCCGAGTGGGAGCAGACGCTACGAGCGCGGCAAGCGCGGCCACGCAAGCTCAAGAAGGTCGGGGCCGGCGCGCGGCACCGGCACCACGATCACCTTCCGGCCCGACCCGGAGATCTTCGGCAAGCAGGAGCTTCGACGCCGAGACGATCCGCTTCCGGCTGGAGGCCAAGACCTACCTGCACAAGGGCCTGAAGATCATCTTCCGCGACGAGGCGGCCGGCACCAAGCGAGGTGCTTCGAGCACGAGGGCGGCATCGCCGACTACCTGACCAAGCTGGTCACCGAGCGCGGCAAGGCCGCCCACCGTGCCGCCGGCGTTCTACCTCGAGCGCGACGGCGAGCGGCATCCGGCTCGAGGTGGCGCTGCAGTGGACCGAGGCGCACCGACGAGACCATCCGCTCGTACGTCAACGGCATCCCGACCACCCCGGGCGGCACCCACGAGCAGGGGCTCCGGGCCGGCGTGGTCAAGGCGGTGCGCAACTTCATCGAGACCGCAGGACCTGGCGCCCAAGGGGGTGACGCATCACCGCCGAGGACATCCGCGAGGGCATGGTCGGCGTCCTGTCGATCTACGTGCACGAGCCGCAGTTCCAGGGGCAGACCAAGGAGCGGCTCAACAACCCCGAGGTGCAGGCCCAGGTCGACGGCGCGGTCCGCCCGGCGCTCGAGACGCTTCCTGCTCGAGAACCAGACGCGCCGGGGCGGCGATCGTCGAGCGCATCGTCCTGGCCGCCAAGGCGCGCGAGGCGTCGCGCGCGGCGTCGCAGGCGGTGTCGCGCAAGACCGCGGTCTCGCACCGGCTGAACCTGCCGGGCAAGCTGGCCGACTGCTCGTCGACCGACCCGGCGAAGAGCGAGCTGTTCATCGTCGAGGGCGACTAGCGCCGGCGGCTCGGCCAAGCAGGGGCGCGACCGCGAGCACCCAGGCGATCCTGCCGCTGCGCGGCAAGGTGCTGAACGCCGAGCAGGCGTCGCTGCAGAAGGTGCTGGCCAACAAGGAGCTGCAGGACATCGTGTCGGCGCTGGGCTGCGGCGTCGGGCGCCGACTTCAAGATCGAGCGGCTGCGCTACCGCAAGATCATCCTGCTGATGGACGCCGACTCCGACGGCCACCACATCGCGACGCTGCTGCTGACGTTCTTCTACCGGCACCTGCAGCCGCTGATCGACGGCGGCTACGTCTACCTGGCCCAGCCGCCGCTGTACCGCATCGACCACGGCAAGGAGACGCACTGGGCGCTCGACGAGGCCGACCGCGACGCGCATCGTCGCCAGCCTGCCCAAGAACGCGCAAGCCCGAGCATCACGCGCTTCAAGGGCCTCGGCGAGATGCAGCCCGAGGAGCTCAAGCCAGACCACGCTCGACCCGCGCACGCCGCCGCCTGCTGCGCGTGACCGATCGAGGACGGCGCCGAGACCGACCGCGATCCTGACCGAGCTGATGGGCAAGGACGTCGAGGCGCGCTTCAAGTTCATCATGGAACGCGCCGCCCAGGCCGACCTCGAATCTCTGAGTGCCGTTCTCCTCTCCCCGCGCAGCGGGGAGAGGCCGGGTGAGGGGCGGCGCGTCGTGGTCTCGTTGTTGCTCTGGCCCGCAGGGATGAGGCTGGCGACATCCGTCATGCTGGTGGTGCTCGCGGGACCCGGGGTCGCCCAGGCGGCCGACGAGCCGGCGGTCACGGAGCTCGCGGCGGCGCTCGCGATCCCGGCGCTGCAGCGGGTGGGGCGCGTGGCCATCGTGGCGGCCGGGCCGGATACCGTGGAGGCGACGCGGTTTCGGACCGTGGTGGCCACGGCGTTCGCGCGCACCGGTCACCAGATTGCGTGGGCGCGGGAGCCGCTCGCCACGCCGGAGCCGGATGCCGCGCTGCTGTCGAAGCTCTGGACGGATCAGCACGCCAGCGGCGTCGCCGTTGTCAGGTTTTCAACACCCTTCGAACGCTCACGCGGTTCCGTCGTCCTCTACGACGTGGGCGGCGCGCCGCTCTTCAAGGCGTTCGCGGGGCGCCCCGACACGGATGCCGCGGCGGGACCGCTGTGGACCTCCTGGCCGATCGTCGATCCCCACAAGCTGCCCGGCCCGGCCCTCTACCAGGAGATCGGCCGCGACGATCTGGCGCGCAGCTACCGGCGCCGGAAACTCGGCAAGACGCTGTCGCGTGTGGGGGGCGGCGTGCTGGTCGCGGCCTGGATCGGGTTCGAGTCTCTCAAGCTCGCCTCGACGATCGACACCGACACCAAAACAGAGGTCACAAATCTCGAGAAGGTCTGGCTCGCCGGCGGCGTCGCGATGCTGATCGTGCCGAGCTTCATCCGCACCGATCCGCTGACAGACGACGAACGCGACGCCCTGGTCGGCCGCGGGCCGAACGTCACGCTCGGCGCGGCGCCGCTGCCGGGCGGCGGCACGTTCTCCGTCGCCGGCCGCTTCTGAGCGTCCATCCATCTCCTCTCCCCGCGCAGCGGGGAGAGGCCGGGTGAGGGGCCCGTCAGTCGCGGACGCCCCCGTCGGGGCTCACGAGCGGCAGGGCGCCGCAGGTCGGCGCTCCGTCCGTCGAGAGATCGACGCTCTCCAGGCAGTGCGGCTGCGCGCAGTTGCAGCCCGTGCAGAGGTGGGTTGGGGAGTCTTGGCACAGGCGGGCGCGGACCAGGTTCTTGTCGCCGTCATAGAAGCAGTCGAACGAAATCTGCGAGCCGCAGCGCCAGGCCCAACCCGATCCGCATTGCCCCGCCGACGCAACGCCGGTCTCGACGGCGGTGGTGCAGGTCGCCATCGCGGCCTGCACGTCGTAGGTCGTCGCGCATCGGAACAACGAATCCGACGGCGGAAGCGAACAGTAGCCTCCCCCGGCGCCTCCCGCCGCGGCGGCCGTCCCGCCGCTCCCGCCGACAGAGCCGGCATGGCCGCCCGCGCCCGTCTCGCCGGGATCCGTCGACGAGCAACCGGCCCCGAGCCACGCGACGACCAGCGCCAGCGACGAAAGACGCGACATGGATGTCAGAGTCCGCCCAGCGGTTTCCGCGGATTCATTGGTCATTCCCGACATGCGCTGCAAGTGCGACGCCGGCTATGGGCGAGGCCACGGGATCTGGGGCGCGGCCGGGATCGGGTGGCCGTTGCGCGCGAGCAGCCCGCGGCAGCGCGAGCAGAAGTCGTACTCGCGGTCGCAGGTGTCGACCCGCCCCTCGGCGTCCTCCATCAGGCAGCCGCGGGTGGGGCAGTGCTCGAGGCCCAGCGTGTGCCCGGCCTCGTGGACGGCGACCTTGGCCAGGCGCACGCGCGCGTGCTCTGGCCCGCGCGACTTCTTCTTGCAGCGGAACTGGGAGATGACGCTCGCGGCGCCGTCGATGCGGCCGAGACCAAGCACGCCCCAGTCGTAGACGTCGTCCTTGGTGGTCGAGATGTCCGCGCCGGTGAGGCCCAGGATGCGGATGCCGTCGGCGGGGAGCCGCCCGTCGAGGAAATCGAGCAGCTTGTCGGCGCGGTAGCGCCGGCGCGGCTTGTAGTAAGCGGCCGACGGGAGCTCGGCGCGCGGGAGCAGCTTCGGCTGGAGGCCGATCAGCGCCGCCAGCGCCGCTATCACCAGCGCGACGTCCTCGTCGGGGAGCGCGTCGCCGAGGGGCTGCACGTAGAGCGCCGTCCGCGCCGTCGTCCCCCGCGCGGGGCGCAGCCCTCCGAGCCCGGCAGCGAGCAGGGCGAGCGCACGCAGTGTGCTCCGTCGTGTCACGCGGTCAGAACTGATCGATGCAGATGTTCGGGAGGGTGAAGGCGTCGCAGAGCTGGTCGGCGCTTGCCTGGGTGTTGCCGACCTTCGCGCTGCCGATGCAGTTCGCGCCGCAATAGGGCGCCACGGTCTTGTCGCAGCGGTAGGCGAAGGCCAGCACCCCCTGGTCGTAGACGCAGGCGATCTCCCACTGGGACCCGACCTGCGACACCTGATAGAAGCCGTTGCAGACGCCGCCGTGCTGGCAGTGGATGATCCGCTCGGGGTCGAGGGTCGTGCAGTTGAACGGCGGCCCCGACGGCGGCAGCTGGCCGTCGCCGCAGCAGTCGACGCCACCGTCCGTTCCGGAGCTGGCGCAGCCGGTGGCGGGCCGTCCGACGTCGTGAATGTCGCAGACCGTCCCGTCGGTCTCGTCGGTCGCGCCGTTGTTGACGACGCAGCTGCAGCTCCCTTGGTCGCATCGCTGGCAGAGGGCGTCGGTGGTTCCGGTGTTGCACGACAGCGCGCGCACGAGCTGCTTGTTCTGGTCGTAGAAGCAGCTGAACGTGGGCTGCTGGGCCTGGCAGGTCCACGCCCACCCCGAACCGCACTGCCCCTTGTAGGTCGTGCCGTTGCAGCGCTTGCTCTTCGTCTGCTGATCGTAGGTTGGGGCGCACTCGGGCCTCGGGTCGGCGATATCCGACGAGCAACCGGGCGCGCCACGCCCCGCCGGAGACGACCGCGCCGCCGCTCCCCGCGACCCCGCCGCCGCCTCCCTGGCCGGCGCTGCCGCTCTGGTCGTCCCCCGTCTTCGAGCAACCGCCGACGACCAGCCCGGCGAGCAGCATGATCGTCGAAAGGCGCGACACAAATGTCAGGCTGGCCGCCCCGCCCCCCGCGATTTCATTGCTCATGCCGCGAAGGTCCAGCAAGAGGCGCGCCCGTCAGCGACGCACGCGGATCTCGACCTCGCGGTCGACGTAGCGCCACTCCTCGGTCTCGCGCAGCCGCCCCAGCAACTCGTCGAACGCGCCCGACGAATCGGGGGAGAACTCGAACCAGGTGAGGAAGTCGAACGGGCCGCCGAGCTCTCGGCAGTGGTACAGCCGGCGCGCGATCGCGGGGAGGTACTTCGAGCCGATCCTGATGTGGTGCGACCGATCCTCGAACAGAACGCGCCGCTCGTCCTGGGCGAGCGCCCACCAGGAGGGCGCTTGCAGATCGGGATCAGCGCGCCGCGCAGGCTCTCCGGGCGCCCCAGCGCGGGCTGCATCTTGACCAGCTCGTCTCGCTCCCCCCGCTCGGTGTAGCGCTCGCTGCTCCGCACCCCCTCGAGCACCCAGTTCCCGTCCTCCGTCGAGGGCATGGCGCTGTCCTCGCCGTGTGCCAGCCGCGAGGCGTCCGGCAGCGTCTCGCCCCGGATCACGCGCACTTCGTCGACCTTCCATTGGCCCATTCGTCCGGCGACGAACCGAACCCGCGTCAATGCCATCTGACTGCCCCTCCCTTAGCGCAACGTTGCGCCGATGAAAACGAACGCCGCGCCGAGCGCCAGCGTCAGAGCGATCAAGGTGAGGGGGGACACCTTGAGCTCGATGGGGAACGGGCGGTGCAGCCACTGCCACAGCGACGGAAGCCGCGGCTCGGAGAGCTGGGTCATCACCCGGGCGACCAGCGCCGCGGGCGGCTGCACCTCGCGCAGGGCAGACAGCTCGTTGATCGGCCGCTCGACGATGTCGATGACCGCCGACGGGCGCTCGGAGGCGCTCACGACGTCACCCCTTCGCGCTCGATCAGCTCGCGCAGCATCGCCCGCGCCCGCACGACGCGAATTTTCAGCGTCGTCAGCGGCAGCTGCAAGATGGCCCGGATCTCTTCGTACGACAGGTCCTCGGCGTCCTTCAGGATCAACACCTCGCGGTACTTCGTCGGCAGCTCGAGCAAAGCGGCCTCGACCCGCTCCCGCCGCTCCCGGTTGAGGCGTTGGCCTCCGGGGTGGGGGGATCGTAGGCGAACGCCGCGGCGCCCCCGGGCACGTCGCCGTCCAGCGGTTCCTCGGTGCGGCGCTTGGACTTCAGCACGTCCTTCGACCGGTTGACCGCGATGCGCAGCAGCCAGGTCGAGAAGGCGTGGCGCCGGCCGTTGCCGTGGAAGCGATCGAGCGCGTTGAACGCGTCGACGAACGCCTGCTGGGCGATGTCCTCGGCGTCGGCCCGGGTGCCGAGCATGCGCAGCGCCACCGAGAACGCGAGCCGCTGATACCGCTGCACCAGCGGCCGGAAGGCCTCCACGTCGCCGGCCAGGCAACGGGCGATCAGCTCCTCTTCCTGGGCGTCGCGCCCGCTGGCGGGCGGCGCGTACGGCGCCTCGACGATCGGCGGGACGACCAGCGCGCCGCTCTCGTCGCGGTCCAGCGCGATCACGCCGGAGGTGGAACCCGATCGATCGGACGGCCGCACGCCCTGACACTACCGTGAAATCACGTCCGTGGGCAGGGCGATATAATCAGGCGCCATGCGGGGCCATTGTTTCGGGATCCGGGCCGGCGGCCGGGCGGCGCTTGCCGTGGTCCTGACGCTCGCTCCGGCGGCCGGGCGGGCCGCCGAGCGGTCGTTCTGGGCCGAGGCGGCGCGGGTCGACGAGCTGGGCGCTGCCCGGCTGCGGGCCGAGGCGGGGGTGCTGGTCTCCGGCGAGATCGGCGAGATCTCCGAGCGGGCCGCGGCGGCGGCGCTGGCCAACAGCGGCGACCGGCCCGCGCGCCTGGCCCAGGCAGAGAGCCAGCTGCGGGGGGCCGTGAAGCTGGCCCCCGGCAACGCGGCGCTCTGGTTGGACCTGGCGACGTTGCAGTCGATGCGTGGAAACCCCGACGCCGAGGCGGCGACGCTGGAGCACGCGCTTCGCCTGGTCCCGCCCGCCGACCAGCCCGCGATCTGGCTGCGCCTCGGGGAGGCGCGGGTGCGGACCAGGCGGTACGGCGACGCGGCCTCGGAGTACGCGCTCGCGATCACGGCGGGGGCGGGGACCGCTGCCAGCTACGTGCGCCTGGGCGAGCTGCTGATGGCGGACGGACGGCTTGGCGAGGCCGAGACGCGGTACCGCGACGCGATAGCGGTCCTCACCGGGCGAAGCACCGGCTACGCCGATCGCCTGACGCGGACTCAGGATCTGGCCCGTGCCTACTTCGGACTGGCGGTGGCCCTCGATCGCGATGATCGCCCGATCGCCGCGCGCGAGGCGGTGCGGCGGGCGCTCGATCAGGATCCGACCTCGGCCGTGCTGGCGAGCGCGATCGTCCCGGCGGGCGAGCCGCCGGTGATCGTCCCCGACGGCGAGGTCTTCTACTACCTGGGCCTGGCGGCCGAGGCCGACGGCCGCGCCAGCTATGCCGAGTCGTCCTTTCGCGAGTACCTGGCCCGGTCGCCGGGGGGACGCTGGGCCCGGGCCGCCGCCCGGCACCTGGGCGAGCGCCCGGCGGAGCCGGCCCGGGGGCGCGGGAAGAAGCCGGCGCGGATCGCGGCCTTCGGTACGGTCTATGCCTCGGGCGGGCTCGCCGCGCCGCTCGTCGACGTGGTCTGGCGCGCGCACCCCGCGCTGCTCGATGACTGCCTCGCGGCGGCCCGGGTGGGAGCGGGCGCGCGGCTGGCGATCGAGCTCGAGATCGACGGGCGCGGCGAGGTGACCCGCGCGACCGTCAAGGTTCCGCCGCCGCTCGACGAGGCGTTCGCGCGCTGCGCCGAGACGGCGGTCAAGCGCCAGCTAAGTTCGGGGCCCCCGCCAAGGGGCAGCCGACGCATCGCGCGGACCGAGATCCTCCTCGCCCCCGGCCCGTAGATCGCGTTACAACAAGATCGTGCGTAGCGCGCGACCCCGCTACATCGCCGTCGAAGGGCCGATCGGGGTGGGCAAGTCGAGCCTGGCCCAGATCCTGGGCGAGACCATGTCGGCGCGGGTGATCCTCGAGCAGGCGCACGAGAACCCATTCCTGGGCGACTTCTACAAGGACCGCCGCCGCCACGCGATGTCGACGCAGCTCTTCTTCCTGCTGCAGCGCTACGCCCAGCAGGGGGATCTGGCGCAGGGCGATCTCTTCTCGCGCAACATCGTCACCGACTACGTCTTCGCGAAGGATCGCCTGTTCGCGCTCATCAACCTGTCGGCCGACGAGATGGCGCTCTACGACCGCATCTACCAGATGCTGAAGGTGCGCACGGTGACGCCCGACCTGGTCGTCTACCTGCAGGCGCGCACCGACGTGCTGATCGATCGGATCCGGGGGCGCGCCCGCGCCGAGGAGAAGCCGATCCGCGCCGAATACGTGCAGGAGGTGGCGGGCGCCTACGCCGATTATTTCTTCGCCTACAACGAGGGGCCCCTGCTGATCGTGAACGCGTCGGACATCGACTTCGTCGGCAACATGGATCACCGCCGCGAGCTGCTCGAGGTGATCGACAAGGCGCCCGCCGGCACCAGCCACTGGAGCCGCGGGTGAGGGGGCGGGCCCCCTCACCGGCTCCCCCCTCTTGTCACGACGCCGGCGCGGCGAAGCCGCGCCTCTAGGTCCTTGGACTCGCTCGCTTCGCTCGCTCTGGCTCGGCCATGAACGATTGAGCCGTTTATCCGCAGCGCGGGAACCTTTAGGAGATGGCTAAGGGCTTGGGCTGGTGCTCGTGATCATCTGCGGCTGCGCCGGATCCGAGCCGGGCGGCGGCGGCGCCGGCGGAATGAACGGCGCGGCAGGGACGATTGGTGCAGCGGGGAGCCCTGGTCGTGGGGGAACGACCGGCGTCGCCGGAATGCCTGGCGCGGCGGGGACGACGGGCGTGGCCGGTTCATCGGGTGTCGCCGGTTCACCGGGGCGGGGCGGAACGCCGGGCGCTGCGGGGTCGCCGGGCGCGAGGCGGCAGCCCCACCAGCGCCTGCGCCTCCGACCTGGCGAGCCGGGTGCGCATCACCGAGACCGACGTCGGCGTCGCCTACGCCTACAACGAGGTCGACAACAACGGCGCGAACCTGGGGCTGACGCCCCTCGCGATCTCACCCCTTCCGGGCGGCGGCTCGCGGCTGACGTTCCTGGGCAAGAGCGACGGGATGGTTCACGTCGCGACGCTGGACGCGGCCGACCAGGTGGTCGCGGGCTCGGTCTTCGCGCTCCCGGGCTACGACGTGCAGGACATCTACGCCGACGCCGCCGGCGGCGTGCTGCTGATCAGCCGCACGGCGATGGGGTCGACCGCGAACCACAACTGCGGCGACATCAACAACCTCTGCGGCCTCACCGCCAACTACCCGACGGCCGCCTCTTGCTACGACATGTACATGGTCCGCTTCGACGGCAGCAGCGAGACCTGGGCGACCAGGCTGACCGACACCAGCGCGACCAAGCCGGCCTACGGCACCAGCGCCACCAGCGGCGGGAACGTCATCTTCATCTGGTCGCAGTACGCCCACAATGGCCGCATCGCCTTCGACGGCACGAACTACGCCGGCTACTTCGGCGCCGCGATCACCGTCCCGGGCCAGGCCTGCGTCGGCTCCAGCACGCTCGCGAACGGCGTCAACATTCACCAGGGCGATCGCATGAAGGTCGTGAACGGCAGCGGCGCGCTGCAGGCGAGCGGGTTCGACTGGGGCTGCAGCCACAGCGGCTTCGAACGCGTCGCCTGGGACGGCGCCGGGAAGAAGTTCGTGAGCGTGTGCAAGAACGACGCGGCGACCGGCGGCAAGTCGGGACGCCTGGCGTTCGCGCCCGGGACGACGACGATCTATCCGGTCGATCTCAATTACTCGAACCTCGGCAACGTGATGATGGCCGCGGGCGGCGGCTACTGGATCATCTCCAGCGACATTCGCCCGGGGCAGCCGGTGGCGGCGAACGGGCTGGCCGACATTCACCTGTTGCACGTCGCCGCCACCAACACGCCGACGCCCGATCGCGACCTGACGCTGGTCAGCCCCGCGACCAACGCGCGCGCGCCTCACCTGGCCGGGTACGGCGCCGGCCAGATGCTCGCCGCCTGGGAGGAGTCGACCGCGGCCGGCGATCTGGCGCAGAACGCGGCCGGGCGGCAGATGTATCTGCAGATCCTGGACGCGACGACCGGCGCGGCGCCGGCGGGCGCCTCGACCGCGAACGGCGGGCCGTTGAAGCTGACGCCGAACGTGCTCGGCAGCCGCTACCAGGACTTCCGCAGCTATCCCGACGGCAGCGTCGTCTACCCGGCGCCCGGGAGCAGCGGGACGAAGCTCAAGATCCTGCGGATCATGGGCTGCAGCTGACGATGCCGGTGATCCACTGCCCGATCAGCTCGACCGCCTGCTGGTCGATCACGCTGCGCGCGATGCGCGGCATCCGCGCGGATTCCTCGACGGTGTTCATGCGCAGCCAGAGCACCGACTTTCCGGGATTGCCGGGCGTCACGTTGAAGACATCGAGCACGCCGCCGACCTCCCCCTTGTCCGGCACGACGTTGCAGAGGTGCATGTCGGCGAGCGGGGTGCCGAAGCGGAAGTCGGTGTTCGCGAAGACGTAGTCGTCGGGGCGGTGGCAGAAGGCGCAGTTCGCCTGCAGGTAGGACCGGGCCCGCTCCTCGACGGTGGCGTCGGCGGTCGGGCTGCCGGCCTGCGACGGGTACGGGGTCGCCAGCGCCGCCAGGTACGGTGTCGGCACCGGCGCGTCGAACAGGCCGCGGGCGGCGAGGCCGTCGATCTGGTTCTCGCCGCCGACGCTGCGGTTCATCTGCCGGGTGGTGGGACCGAGGGTGAAGCCGCCCTCCTTGGTGTGGCAGGTCTTGCAGTCCATCCGGCTCGGGTAGCGCCAGTCGACCGTGCGCCGCCCGGTGGCGAACGAGACGTCGACGCGATCAGGACCGTTCACCGTGGCGTCGGTCTGAGCCTCGTTCCACTGGTAGCTGTAGCCGTTCCACTGGTCGGCGTCGGTGCGGACCAGGAGGCGCGTCTCGATCAGCTTGTCGTCGAACAGGAAGCTCTTCACCATCACGGTGCCGACGGGGAAGACCCAGCGCCCGTCGTCGCTGGTCCCCTTCGGGCAGGCGGCCGGCTCCGCGGCGCAGTCGTCGACGTGGATCTTGGCGCCATCGGGGAGCGCCAGGCCACGCAGCTTGTCGGCCCCGTCGGACCAGAGCGGGCTCTGCACCTCGTAGGGGATCACGGTCGCGGCCAGCTTGGTGGGCTCCGTGGCGCTCATGCATCCGGTCTGTGACAGCAGCGCGCTCGGCTGGTCGATCGCCGCGGGGGGCAGACAGGTCTGCGCGGCCACGGGCCCGTCGGCGCCGCCTCCGCAGCGCGTCGCCGCGAGCGCGATTCCCACCAGGAAAATGACGGTTGGCGTAGACTGACAGCACGTACGGGCGGGAGTTTTCACCGGTTTCGACGCCACCCGCGAATAGTAAGGAGGCGGCCCCCGAATGATCAATCACTCGCTTTTCCGGTCTCTGTTGGGCTGTGTGCTCCTGGCGCTCGCCTGCTCGGGCAAGGGCGAGACGCCCGACGCGGGGACGGGCGTTGCGGGGTCGAGCGGTGGGTCGACCGGTCAGGCTGGCTCGACCGGTCAGGCTGGCTCGACCGGAGCGGCGGGACAACCCGCCGACGCGTCGCAGTCGGTGCTGGAGCGGAACAAGCACCCGTCGCGCGACGGGCACTTCGTGCAGCCGGCCCTGACCAAGGCGGCGGCGGCGACGATGGCCATGGACACCGGCTTCGCCGCCAACTTCACCGGCGCGATGTGGGCGTCGCCGCTCTACATCCAGAACGGGCCCGGCGGCGTGGGGGCGTTCATCGCGGTCACCACCGGCAACGACGTCTTCGCGCTTCACGAGACCACGGGCGCGACGCTCTGGACGCGCAACCTCGGCAGCTCGCCTCAGCAGAGCGGGGCCGGGTGCGGGAGCATCCACCCGATCGGTATCGAGAGCACGCCGGTCATCGACGGCGCGACCCGCACCCTCTACGTCGCGGGTGCGATCGGGACGAGCGCGATCATGCGCCACGAGATCCACGCGTTCGACATCGAGACCGGCGCCACCAAGTCAGGCTGGCCGATCGACGTGTCGTCGATCGCGACGGGGGGCCTGACGTTCATGCCCCAGCCCCAGAACCAGCGCAGCGCGCTCTCCCTGGTCGGCGGCGTGCTGTACGTGGCCTACGGCGGCCACGTCGGCGACTGCGGCCCGTACCACGGATGGGTCGTCGGCATCAACGCGGCGAACCCGACGACGCGCGGGGCCTGGGCGACGGGCGGGCAGGGCGAGGGGATCTGGGCCGCCGGCGGGATGGCGTCGGACGGCAACGGCGTGATCGCGATGACCGGAAACCGCACCGGCGGCGGCTCGTCCTCGCACCTCGACAGCGAAGAGGTCGTCCGGATCACCGGCACGGGGACGCGCGCCGATACCTACTGGCCGGCGAGCTGGCAGACGATGGACAGCCAGGACGCCGACCTGGGCTCGAACAGCCCGGTCTACCTGGAGCTCGCGGGCAGCACGCCGTCGAAGATGGTCGTGGCGATCTCGAAGGACGGCCACATGTACCTGCTCGACGCGGCCAACTTTGGCGGCATGGGCGGGCACAAGGTCGACTTCAAGGTCGCGAACGGCGCCATGGGCATCAAGACCGCGCCGGCGACGTATCGCACCGCGATGGGGACCTACGTGGTGTTCTCCGTGGAGTCGGGCGCGGCCTGCCCCTCCGCGCCCGCCGGCAAGCTCGTGATGGCGGTTCGGATCGCGCCCGGAAACCCGCCCACGCCGACGGTGGCCTGGTGCGCGGGGCTGTCGGGTGAGACCACCTCCCCGATCGCGACCACCACGGATGGTCAGGCCAACCCGATCGTCTGGTACATGACCAACAACAAGCTGATGGCGGCCGACGGGGACACCGGCGAGACCCTCTTCTCTGGCGGTAGTGGCACCTGTTCAACTGTCCGTCGCTGGACGTCACCGATCGCGGTGAAGGGGCGCATCGTCGCCGGCGGAGACGGACGTCTCTGCTCGTGGTCACCGCAGTGACCGGTTGAGCCGCGGGTGAGCCGGTTTTCGGGCGTCGTGGTCAGCGCCCGATGCTTTATCCTGGCCGCGTGAAGCTCGAATCATGTTGTCTGGGTCTGGCGCTCGCGCTCTCTTTTCTCCCGGTCGCCGCCGGCTGCTCGCACGAGGCGAGCGGGAACAGCGGCCTGGGCGGCGCGGGTGGCGGCTCGGCGGGGACGCCCGGCACCGGCGGCGCGGGCGGTAGCGCTCCCCAGACCTGCGTGCCGTTCGCGGACCAGTCCCAGCCGATCCAGAAGCTGAGCCAGACCGGCTGCGTCAGCCCGACCGATCCGAAGGCGCTCGCGAGCACCGTCTTTCCGTACGAGGTCAACAGCCCGCTGTGGTCCGACGGGGCCGACAAGGTCCGCGGCATGGCCCTCCCGGACGGCGCGAAGATTCACGTGAAGAGCTGCGCCGCGAATCCCGCGGAGTGCCCGGGCGCTCGCGGCTTCACCGACGACGGGAAGTGGCTGCTCCCGGTCGGCACGGTGATGGTCAAGAGCTTCCTCTTCGACGGCAAGCTCCTCGAGACGCGCCTGCTGATGCATTTCGACGCGACCACCTGGGTTGGTTACACGTACAAGTGGGACGAGGCGCAGACCGATGCCACGCTCGTGGGAGAGGCCCGCGACACCGTGATGTTCAAGACCGGCCAGCGCACGGTCACCTGGCACTTCCCCTCCCGACAGGACTGCATGACGTGCCACGTCCCGGAGGCGGGCTTTGTGCTCGGCGCCGAGACCGCCCAGCTGAATCGGGTCGTGGGCGGGGCGAACCAGCTCGACAGGTTCCAGGGAATGGGCGTCTTCGACGCGCCCCTTCCCACGCCCTACAAGGCGGCGCTGGTGACCCCGACGGTCTCGCAGGCGGGGAGCCCTCCGGCGTCCGCCACGATCGAGCAGCGGGCCACCTCCTACCTGCACGCCAACTGCGGCTTCTGCCACCGGCCGCCCGACGACGTCGATTGCAACTCCGACCCCTGCCAGGATCTCCGCTACGGCCTGGCGCTGGCCGACAGGAACCTCTGCAACATCACCCCGGCGAAGGGCGGTTTCGGGTTGACCGACCCGAAGACCCTGGCGCCCGGCGATCCCGAACATTCCGTGCTGTCGATCCGGATGAAGGCGAAGCCGGACGACACCGACGGCAAGCATGGCCGTATGCCGCTCATCGCCTCCTACGTCGTGGATCAGATGGCGGTGGACCTGATCGGCAGCTGGATCACCTCGATCACCGCCTGCCCGTAAGGCTCACTGCCTCTTCCGGCGACAGCAGCGCCAGAGCGAGCTTCGCGAGCGGGTCAAAGCACCAGGAGGCGCGGCTCTGCCGCGCCGGCCACGCCGGCTAGCGTTTGGGGAGGGTCCGCGGGAGGGGTGAAGCCCCTTCCGCGAGCGGCGAAGCCGCGTCCGCGTCCGCGTCCCTAGAACCGCGTGTGCGACAGGCTCGCCACGGACCGCTTACGCTTGGCCGCCTTGACGGGCGGGTCGCTCTGCGTGAGCGCGCCGGGGATGCCCCAGGCGCAGAGACGGCCGTTCGCGGCGACGATGATCCGGCCCTTGACGGCGATCGGCGAAGTCCACTTCTGAACGGTCCCCCCGCAGGCGGTGGTGCCGTTGTAGATCGAGGCGCCGGTGTCGCCGTCCACGCCCTTCAGCTGACCGTTGCTGGCGTACCAGACGATCGCGTCGGACGTCCCGTCGGTGGTCGTGGCGATCGCGTTGGTCGCGCTGGAGATCGGTGCGCACCAGGCAACCGTGGCTGCCAGCGGGCTCGCGGCGATACGCACCGCCATCACCTGGCGTCCCGTCCCGCCGCCAGGGCAGCCCGTGGACATGTTCGCGGACATGACGACATACGTCGCCGTGGCAGTTCGATAGGCTGCTGGGGCGCCGTAAATGGACATGCCGCCGCTCGCCAGCGTGAACGAGGCCTTCTGCCCGCCGGCCGTGTTGCTCGTGCTGCCACGGAGCTGCTGGGCGTCGAGCAGATACCCTTTGCCGTCCTTCGCGATCGCCACGACGATGTTCGACGGGGTCGCGCCCGGCACCGTGATGACGATCGGATTGACCGACCCCAGATCGGCGTCGGCTGAGTCCATCGTCTCCCAGCTGGTCGGATACCAGTAGTCGGCCTTCGTCCCCATCCCGGTGACGCGGGTGATCTGCTCGCTGTCCTGGTGCGCGCCGCTGCCGCTGGTGCGGTTGCCGGTCGCGGCGATCACGCCGGTCCCGTCGGAGGCCAGCCCCCCGGACGCCCAGATCCCCTCGCCCGTGCCGGCCGTGGCCCACTGCCCGACCGTCGCGGGGTTGCTCGGGTTGATCGCGACGATGCGGCCCTTGTAGGCGCCGCAGTCCCCGACGTAGCCGGAGTACGGGATGTAAAGGATGCCGCCAACCAGCGACAGCGCGCTGCGCTGGTTGTGAAGCTTGGGATCGAACGAGCCGGCGGTGGAGACGTTCACCGGCCACCCCGACTTCACGGTTCCGTCGTCGATGTTGATGGCGCTCGCGATCTGGGAGGTCACGCCCTGGGCATTGCCCACGATGCCAGCCACGTAGATCGTCCGAGACTGCGCGTCGATCGCCGGTGTCGAGAGGATGCCCAGCGGCGGGGTGGTTGCGAAGCTCGAGCACCCGATGCCGCCGGTGGCGGGCGCGCCGATGTTCCGCGTCCACTGGCTCATCCCGTTTTCTTTGCGAGCGATGACGTCGCCGCTCGCCGTCGGGATGAAGAACAGGCCCGCGCCCCCCGGGGCATCGAGGTAGACCGGCGACGCCGCCACGTTCCCGGTGAAGGTCGCCGCGCTGTTGAAATTGGTATCGACCGCCATCGTCGCGGCGGCCGCCTTCGTCAGCGTCGGCTGGATGAAATGGCCGTCGCGAGACGGGTTCTTGTTTCGTTCCAGGACCGACTGGTTAACGGCCGGGGTGCTTCCGCCGGTCCCGGTGGCGCTACCACCGCTGCCCGCGGGGCCGCTGCCCGCGGTGCCGCTGCCGCCGCGGCCGGCGTTCCCCGTCGCTCCAGCGGTCCCGCCGCCTCTGCCGGCGGTGCCTGTGGTCCCCGCGACACCCGTGGTCCCTGCGCCGCCCGTGGTCCCCGCGCCGCCGGTGGTCCCCGCGCCGCCGGTGGTCCCCGCGCCGCCGGTGGTTCCCGCGACGCCGGTGCTGCCCGCGCCGCCGGTGGTCCCCGCGCCGCCGGTTGTTCCCGCGCCGCCGGTGGTTCCCGCGCCGCCGGTGGTTCCCGCACCGCCTGTAGAACCGCCTGGTCCTGATCCTCCGTTACCCGTGTCGGAGCTCCCGCTGCTGCAACCAACGAGGGCTACCAAGGATCCGATGAAGAGATGGCGTTTCATGTTCGACTGCTCCGATGTGGGAACCCGTGAACGGTTCCGTGGCATGAAGGGAAGCGCTGCGTTGATGACGTCTTCCTGTGGTTCGGCTTGGGCCGAAAAAGGGGGCTGGCGCTGCCCAGAAACCTCGCACGTTCGAGGGGCCCAGTCTACGAGAGACCGCCTTGCGCAACGAGAACCGACCGGCGCAAACCGGCTCATGAATTCGAGCCTCTAACGGACGACGAGGCCCCAGGGCGAGCCGCCGACCTTGATGCGGCGCTCGACCTTGCCGGTGGCGACGTCGACGACGGAGACGTCGTTCGACGGGCCGTTGGCGGTGTAGACCTTCTTGCCGTCCGGGCTGACGGCGATGCCCCAGGGACGGGCGCCGACGCCGTCGATCAGGCGCGTCACCTTCCGGCTGGCGACGTCGACGATCGCGACCGACTCGCCGCGTCCGGTCGAGACGTAGACCTGCTTGCCGTCGGGCGACAGCACCACCCCCATCGGGCGCGGGCCGAGCGGGGTCCTGGCCACCGGCTCGATCTTGATGCTGCCGGCGGCGCGGTTGCGCTTGCCGTCGATGACCGTGAGGAGCGCGCCGTTCTCGCAGGTGGCGAACCCCCAGGCTCCGTCGGGCGTGAAGGCGAGGGCGCGGGGGCGGGGCCCGGTGGTGATACGGGCGGCGACGGTCATCTTCTTCAGATCGATCGCGACCACCTGGTTGTCCTGCTCGGAGGTGACGTAGACGAACTTGCCGTCGGGGCGTGTCGTGACCCCCTCGGGCTCGCCGCCGACCGGCACCCGGCGTGTCACCTTGCCGGCCGCCAGGTCGACGACGCTCATCTCCGACGACTCTTCGTTCGAGACGTAGAGCAGCTTGCCGTCGGGGGAGAGATCGAACGACTCGGGGTCCTGGCCGCTGGGCAAGGTGCGGACGAGCTTGCGGGTGGTGGAATCGACGACGCCGACGCCGTCGGCCGCACGATTGGGCGGGGGGAGCTTCGACTCGTCGACCCCCGGTCCGCCCCGCGGCGAGCCCGAGAGCGCCACGTAGAGCCACTTGCCGTCTCGCGACAGCTTGACGCCTCGCGGGCGCTTGCCAACGGCGATGTGGGCGACCACCTCACCGCGTTCGGCATCGACGACCGCGATCTCGCCGCCGTCCTCGGTGCTGACGTAGAGCTCGGTGGCCGCCGCGGCCCGGGCTGCGAGCGAGATGACGAGGGTCGTCACGACGACGGCGGAACGATGTGCGCGCATGCGGCCCATCAGATACCACGCCATCGCGCCCGCATGCCGCCGGCACAGGCGCCTTGACTCGCGGAGGAGGAGGGGGAGAATACCCCCCATGAAATGGGAAACCCCGGCCTTCATCGAGATCAACATGAGCGCGGAGATCGGCGGCTATCAGAGCGACTTTTCTGACCGCGACCCGTGGGGTCCGGTGGCGCCGCGGGCCGAGACGCCGGCCGCTGACGCCCCCCGCGACTAAGTCGCCGGCGCAGTGCGCGTTCGGGTCCTTGGGTCCGCCGCCGGGGGTGGCTTTCCGCAGTGGAACTGCGGTTGCGACAACTGCCGGTTGGTCCGCGCGGCGACGGGTGAAGCTCGTCCCCGCAGCCAGGAATCGGTTGCCGTCAGCGCTGACGGCGACGACTGGTACCTGATCAACGTCTCGCCCGAAATCCGCGCCCAGGTCGAGTCGTTCAACCAGCTCTGGCCCCGGGCGCCGCGGCACTCGCCGCTCGCCGGGCTGCTGCTGACCAACGGCGACCTCGACCATTGCCTGGGCCTGCTGTCGCTCCGCGAGTCGCACCCCCTGGCGGTTTATGCCACCGCGGCGGTGCGCGACGGGTTCACCAGCGGCAACGTGCTCTACCGGACGTTGCAGCGGTTTCCGGGGCAGATGGACTGGCGTCCGCTCGAGCTCGGCGAGGAGCAGCCGCTCGGAGACTCCGGCCTCCACGTCACGGCGGTCCCGACGCCGGGCAAGCTGCCGTTGCACCTCGAAGGGTTGCGCGCGCCGTCGCGGGAGGACAACGTTGGGTTGATGATTCGCGACGGGCACACCGGCCGGACGCTCGCGTACTTCTCGGGGGTGGCAGGGTCCTCTCCCGACGTCGACCGGGCGCTCGAGGCCGCGGACCTGGTCTTCTTCGACGGCACCTTCTGGTCGAGCGACGAGCTGATCGCGGCCGGGCTCGGCACCCGGCGCGCCGAGGAGATGGCGCACTGGCCTGTCGGCGGCCCCGAGGGGAGCCTGGCCTACCTGACGCGCTTTCCGGCGCGGAAGGTCTACATCCACGTGAACAACACGAACCCGATGCTGCGCGAAGTGGGGGCGGAGCGGCGCCAGCTGGTCGCGGCGGGGGTCGAGGTCGCCGCGGACGGGCAAGAGCTGGAGCTGTGAGCGAGGCCGGCGCCAGCGACGCGCCCTGGTCGGCCGACGCGTTCGTCGCGCGGCTGCGAGAGGAGGGGGTGCGGCGGTATCACGACCAGCACCCGCTGCATCAGATGATGCACGCCGGGGAGCTGACGCGCGCGCAGCTCCAGGCCTGGACGCTGAACCGTTACTACTACCAGACGCGGATCCCGATCAAAGACGCGATCATCGTGTCCAAGTCCGAGGATCCGACGTTTCGCCGGGCCTGGATTCGCCGCATCCACGATCACGACGGCACCGGGCCGGAGGATGGGGGACTGGCGCTCTGGCTGCGCCTCGCCGAGGCGGTGGGGCTGGAGCGCGCCGAGGTGGCGAGCTGCCGCTCGGTGCTGCCGGGCGTGCGGTTCGCCTGCGACAGCTACGTCACGCTTTGCCGCGAGAGTCCCCTCGTGGTGGCGGTCGCGTCGTCGCTGACCGAGATGTTCGCCCCCGATCTGATGTCGGCGCGCATCGCCGCCTGGGAGCAGCACTACCCGTGGGTCGGGCAAGAGGCGCTGGGCTATTTCCGCTCGCGGGTGCCGCGGGCCCGGCGCGACGGCGACGAGGGGCTGGCGTTCGTGGTGGCCCACGCGACATCGCGACCGCTGCAGGAGGCCTGCGTCGCGGCCCTGGTGCGCAAGACCGAGATCCTCTGGCACCTCCTCGACTGCGTCTACGCGGCGACCGTCGCGCCAGGAGCCGCCAGGTGATCGAGCTCGTCTCGCGGCCGCGCCTGGCGGGGAAGGCGCGGCTGCGGTTCGATGCCCGCTCGGGCAAGCAGATGCTGCTCTATCCCGAGCGGGGGCTGGAGCTGACCGACAGCGCGGCGCGCGTCGTCGCGCTCTGCGGCGAGGGGCGCACGGTGGCGGCGATCATCGACGCGCTGGTGACGGCGTCGGGCGAGCCGCACGCGCGGATCGAGGCCGAGGTGCTCACGTTGTTGCGGGCCCTGGACGAGCGCGGGCTGCTGGTGGTGGACGCGGCATGAGCGACGGTGCCGAAGCGCCGCGCCCGTACACGCTGGTCGCGGAGCTGACCTATCGCTGCCCGCTCTCGTGCGGCTATTGCTCGAACCCGCTCGCGCTCGAGCGGCACACTGACGAGCTGGACACCGCGGCCTGGACCCGGGTGTTCGCCGAGGCGGCGGAGCTGGGGGTGCTGCAGGTGAACCTGACCGGCGGCGAGCCGCTGGTGCGCGCCGACCTGGAGGCGCTGGTGGCGGCGGCGCACGCGCGCGAGCTCTACGTCAACCTGATCACCAGCGGCATCCCCGCCGACGCCGGCCGGCTGGCGGCGTTGAAAGCGGCGGGGCTCGCCAGCGTTCAGCTTTCGGTGCAGGACAGCGATCCCCGCGGGGCGGCCTGGATCGCGGGTCGCGACGATCTCGACGCCAAGCTGGCGACGGCGGCGGCGGCGCGCGCGCTCGGTCTACCGCTCACGCTCAACGTGGTGCTCCACCGTGGCAACATCGCGCGTGTGCCGGACTTCGTCGCGCTGGCCGAGCGGCTCGGGGCCGAGCGGCTCGAGCTGGCGAACACGCAGTACCTCGGGTGGGCGCTCGCGAACCGCGATGCGTTGCTGCCGTCGGCGGAGGCGGTCGCCGAAGCGCGTGCGGTCGCCGCCGCCGCACGCGAGCGGCTGCGCGGTCAGATCGAGGTCCTGTTCGTGCGCCCCGATTACTACGCCGATCGCCCGCGCGCCTGCATGGACGGTTGGGCCCGGCGCTACATCGTCGTCACCCCCGACGGCGTCGCGCTCCCCTGCCACCAGGCGGGGAGCATCACCACGCTGCAGTTCGAGAGCGTGCGCGATCGGCCGCTCGGCGAGCTGTGGCGCGACGGGGCCGGCTTCCGGGCGTTCCGCGGCGAGGGGTGGATGCCGGCACCCTGCCGCGACTGCGACGAGCGACACCACGACTTCGGCGGTTGCCGCTGTCAGGCGTTCGCGCTGCTGGGCGACGCGGGCGCGACCGATCCCGCGTGTGGGCTGTCGCCCCGGCACGACCTGGTGCGGGACGCCCGCGCCAATGTCGCCGCCGTCGGTGACTCCGCCGCGCCTCCGATTCGGCTGCGCCGGTTCCGCACCTCCGCATGACCGCCCCCGCCGTCGAGGTTCAGGCCCTCGCCAAACGTTATGGCGACGTGGAGGCCGTGCGCGGCATCGACTTCTCCGTCGCTTCGGGCGAGATCTTCGGGTTCCTGGGCCCCAACGGCGCGGGCAAGACCACGACCATCAAGATCCTCTGCACGCTGCTGCAGCCGACGTCCGGTCAGGCGCGGCTGGCGGGCGTCGACGTCACGACCTCCCCCGCCGAGGTCCGCCGCCGGATCGGGGTCGTGTTCCAGGATCCGGCGCTCGACGATCGGCTGACCGCCGAGGAGAACCTGATGCTGCACGCGGTCGCCTACCGCGTGCCGCGGGGGGAGCGGGCGGCGCGCATCGAGCAGGCGCTGACGTTCGTCGACCTCCAAGACCGCCGCGCCGACCTCACCCGGACCTTCTCGGGCGGCATGAAGCGCCGGCTGGAGATCGCCCGGGGTCTGGTCCACCGCCCCGACATCCTGTTCCTCGACGAGCCGACCACCGGACTCGATCCGCAGACGCGGGCCCGGACCTGGGAGGTGCTGCGGTCCCTGCGCGACCAGTTCGGCACGACGCTGTTCATGACCACCCACTACATGGACGAGGCCGAGAACTGCGATCGGATCGCCATCGTCGACCACGGCAAGATCGTCGCGCTCGACACCCCGGCCGCGCTGAAGCAGCGGGTCGGGAAGGACATGGTCACCGCGCGCAGCGCCGACCCCGAGGCGCTCTCCCGCCTGCTGGCCGAGAAGTACGGCATCGAGAGTTTGCGCAACGACGGCGGGCTGTCTTTTCTCGTTCCCGAAGGGGACGCCTTCATCGTGAAGCTCTTGACCGCGGACCGCCCGCCGCTGCAGGGGATCAGCGTCCGGCGGCCGACGCTGGACGACGTCTTTCTGTCGCTGACCGGCCGGCAGATCAGGGCCGAGGGAGCCGAGCCCAACGCCGCCCGGTTGCGGGCGATGGCGTCGAGGAGGCGGTAGATCGTGCTCGAGGTCGTCTACGCCCTCTGGCGGCGCGACATGGTGAAGTTCTTGCGCGACCGGCGCAGCTTCATCACCAGCCTGACCCGGCCGTTCCTCTGGCTGCTGGCGTTCGGGTTCGGGCTGCGGGCCTCGGTCAACCTGCCCGGCGGCGCCGCGGGCGGCGACTTCATCTCGTTCCTGGTCCCCGGCATCGCGGTGATGACCGTGCTGTTCTCCAGCATGTTCGCGGCGATCTCGATCGTCTGGGAGCGGGAGTTCGGGTTCCTGAAAGAGCTGCTGGTGGCGCCGGTCCCGCGGGGCGCCATCGTCGTCGCCAAGCTGCTGGCCGGGAGCGCCACCGCGCTGGTCGAGGTGGCTGTGATGCTGGCGCTGTCGCCGCTCATCGGCGCGCGCTTCAGCGTCCTCGGCGCGCTCGCTTCGCTGCCGCTCCTGGCCGCGTTCGGGATGGCGGTGAACGGGCTCGGCGTCGCGCTCGCCGCCCGGATGAAGTCGTTCGAAGGCTTCGGCAGCGTCGTGAACTTCGTGATCCAGCCGATCTTCTTCCTGTCGGGCGCGCTCTATCCGATCGCCGGGCTGCCGCGCGCGCTGCGCGCCGTGGTACTGGTGAACCCGATGTCCTACGCCGTCGACGGCGTCCGCGGGCTCTGCATCGGCCACCACGCCTTCCCGCTGGCCCTCGACGTCGGGGTCGTCGCGCTGTCGGTGCTGGTGTTCGGCGCGCTCGCGACCCGCGCTTTTGACCGAATGGAAATCTGACAGCGCTTTACCGCCCGCCGTGGGCCGTGTTAGCAGCGTCATCGGGGGTCATCCGGATGAAGCTTGCGTCCACGTTCGTCGCGATTGGAACTTTGGTCTTGGTGTCGTGCGGCGGGGGGAGCAAGCGGCCGGCAACGCCGCAGTGCCAGCTCCCGAGCGACTGCACCGACCCGCTGATCTGCGTGCAGGGCTACTGCGTCAAGGCCTGCGCCGAATCCCGCGACTGCCCTTCGGGCGAGCGTTGCATCAAGACGGGCGATCCCGAGCGCGGGGTGCCGGACGGCACGTTGTGCCAGCCGTTCGAGAAGGCCGCCTGTCACTTCAAGAGCGACTGCACGACGCCGCTGGTCTGCGCGATCGATCTCCAGTGCCGCAACGAGTGTCAGGCCGACGAGGATTGCCCGGGCGGCGTGAACGGCGCGCGCAAGTGCACCGCCATCACCAAGCTCTGCGTCGATCCCGACAGCGACAAGGACTACGACCCGGCGGCGAACGAGCTCAAGTCGTATCTCGACGGCGGGATGTCGGGCGGCGGCGGCGCCTCGGGGGCCGGCGGAATGGCGGGAGCCGGCGGAGCCGCAGGCAGCGGGGCCATCGCGGGGGCAGGCGGCGGCGCGGGCACGGCAGGCAAAGGTGGCGGCGGCGCGGGGGCGACGGGTGGTGCCTCGGGGCGTGGCGGCGCGGGGGGAATGAGCACCTGCCCGACGCAGTTCGGGACGATCGTCATGGGTGACGCGAACCCGCTGTTCAGCTCGGGCGTCGGCGTCCGTTCCGGCGACAAGGTCTACGTCTTCTACGGCTACTACGACACCGGCGTCGACGGCGGTACCGCCCTGAACGCCGTCTACGTCCAGGCCTTCAGTGTGGCGACCACGGCCAGCCTCGGCGCGCCCGTCAAGCTGTTCGATGTGCCGCCCGGCCTCTATTTCTTCGTCTTCGACGTCTCCGTCGCGCCGACGGGGGAGATGGCCCTGCTCTACGGCAGCGGCACCCCCGGCGACGGGTTCCAGACGCTGCTCTACGCGGCCTTCCTGACCACGACCGACGCGGGCGACGGCGGCGTCGCCGGGGTGCGGGTCCAGCGCACCGTCCAGCTCGAATCGGTCCACCTGGGCGAACCTCACGTCACCTGGTCGGTGGCGGCGGGCGCCTTCGTCACGTCCTGGAAGTACGCGACGACCAACTGGTTCATCCGGGTGAAGAAGTTCCTCCCCGACGGGCGGCTGGCCGGGGGCGACACAAACGTGGTTCCGACCCCGACCGGGTACAACAACGATCAGGGCTGGGACGACGGCCAGGTCGGCACCTCGGGAGGGCTGTTCGGCGTCGCCTACCGGAACTACAGCACGGGCGATCCCTATCTGACGCTACTCGACGGGGACGGCACTCAGGTCGGCGAGCTCATCAAGATCAGCACCACCAACGTGAGCCACTGGGTCAGCGTCGGGGGGACGTCGAACGGGTTCGTCGTCCTGTTCAACAGCAGCTCGACCGTCAACGCCGTCTTCGTGCCGACGACCGGCGCCGGCAGCGTCGTCTCCGACGGTGGCGTCCCCGACGGTGGCGCTGACGGCGGCGACGCCGGGAGCGCCGGACCCTCGTTCGGCACCTTCTCCATGCCCTCCACGGCCAGCACGGCGCACATGTCCAGCGACGACACCGGCGGGGCGAACGGCGTGGGCGCGGTGCTGCTGGAGTCGAACGGCGCCAGCTTCCTCTACGTGACCGCCGACGGCTCGAAGCGCATGTCCACCGGGACCGTGATCAGCTCGGCGTCGGGCAGCCAGGTGACGTTGACCAATTATCACGGCAGCTTTGCCCTGTCCCTGTACGACAGCGCGAAGCATCAGACGCAGGTCGCGATTTCTGGCTGCCAGTAGCGTGTTAAAAGCGTCGGTGGCATGAGCGATCAGGCACCAGGTGGTGCCGCGGTGGGCGGCGCCACGATCCAGGGGGTCGAGAGCGATCTCGCTCCCGGCGCGATCGTCGGCGAGTACCGGATCCAGCGCGTCCTGGGGCGGGGGGGATGGGGGTCGTCTACGCCGCCCTCCAGCCGGTGATCGAGAAGCGCGTCGCCATCAAGGTGCTCTCGGCGCAGTTCTCTGCCACGCCGGATCTGGTGCGGCGGTTCATCGACGAGGCGCGTGCGGTCAACCGCATCGGCCACGAGAACATCATCGACATCTTCTCGTTCGGGCAGCTCCCCGACGGGCGGCAGTACTTCGTGATGGAGTACCTCGAGGGGGCGACGCTGGCCGAGCGGTTGGAGCATGGCGATATCCCGGCGGCGGAGCTCCCGGGGATCCTGATCCAGATCTGCGACGCGCTCGACGCCGCCCACGCCAAGATGATCGTCCACCGCGATCTGAAGCCCGAGAACGTCTGGATCGGCGTGGCGACACGAGGCGGGCCGCGCGTGCGGCTGCTCGACTTCGGGATCGCCAAGCTGCTCGACACGGGCGATCGCATGGTCACCGACGTCGGCGCCGTGATGGGGACGCCGCACTTCATGTCGCCCGAGCAGTGCAACGGGCGCGGCGTCGACCACCGCACCGACATCTACGCGATGGGCGTCATCATGTACCGCGTCTTCGCCGGGCGTTCTGCCGATCCTGGGCGAGACCTACGCCGAGATCCTGGGGAAACAGCTCATGGAGATGCCGCCGCCGCCCTCGTCGCGGGCGACGCTGCCGGCCGCGCTCGACAAGCTGATCATGCGCTGTCTGGCCAAGGAGCCCCGGCGTCGGCCGCAGACGGCGGGCGAGCTGGCGGCGGCGCTCGGCTCGATCTTCGGCGTCGTGACCTTCCAGCCGCGCGCCTCGGCGGAGGTCTGGTCCCCCGAGCCGTCGGGGCCCGCCACCGTGGGGCTCGCGGCTGCGCCGACCGAGCTCCCCACGCTGCCGCCGGCGCCGGCTTCGGCGAAGGGCGGCAGGGGGCCGGCGCTGATCATCGGCGTGGCGGGGCTGGCGCTGGTCGCCGTCACCGTCATCTGGTTCGTGACCCGTGGGACCTCGAGCACCGACGCGGTGTCGCACCGCGTGGCCGCACCCGCCGCCCCCGTGGTTGCGACGCCGGCCCCGCCGTCTGCGCCCGCCGCGCCGGTCGTTGCGCCGGCAGTTGCCCCGCCCTCGACCGTCGAACCGAAGCCCACGTTGGCCAAGCGCCGGCCGGCAGGCGACGCGAAGGCCGGCGAAGCGAAGATCGAGGTCAAGCCCACCGGAAAGTCCGGGCCCTCGCGCGCCTCGAGCTCGGGTTTGGTCACCGAGAACCCCTTCGAGTAGAGGTCGTCGCATGCGCGTCCGCTGGTTCCTCCCGATCCTCGTCGCCGCCGTCTGCCTCAGCTCGAGCGCGAGCGCGCGGGCCCAAACTCCGTCGCCGGCGGCGTCGCCGGCGCCGGCACCGGCGGAAAAGACCGAGGCCCGCGATCGCTTCACCCAGGGGCTGAAGCTGTTCGAGAAGAAGGAGAACGCCGCGGCGTTGGCCGAGTTCAAGCGCGCGTACGAGCTGATCCCCAACCCGCTGGTGCTCTACAACATCGGGTTGGTCTACGCGGCGATGGAGCGGCCGGTCGACGCGGTCGACACGCTGGACAGGTTCCTGGCCGAATCGGGCAAGTCCGGTGGCAAGACGACGGTGGAGCAAGCGAAGCGCGCGAAGCAGGTGCGCGACGAGCAGGCGGCCCGGATCGCCCAGCTGACGGTGGTCACCAACAAACCGTCGACGATAGAGGTCGACGGGGTCGAGGCGGGGCGCACGCCGATGGCGGAGCCTCTGCGCCTGGTGAGCGGCGCGCACCTGGTGGCGGCGGTCGCGCCCGGTTACGAGCCTCTGCGCCGCGAGGTGACGCTGGCGGGTCAGGTCGCCCAGACGGTGACGTTGACGCTCGTGCCACGGGAGAGCGTGGTCGCCCACCTGACGGTGACCGCGCTGGTGCCGGGGGCGGACGTCCTCGTCAACGGGAAGCTCGCCGGCCAGACGCCGCTCCCGGCGAGCGTCGCGGTGTCGCCCGGAGACGCGACCATCGAGGTCCGGCGCGCCGGGTACAGGCCGGCCACGCATTCGGTGAAGCTCGACGAAGGGGCGAGCGGCGCGCTGGCGGTGACCCTCGACGAAGATCCCGCTGCGCCCGCCTCGCTGAAGGGGCGCCTCAAGCTGGCGGTCAGCGAGCCGGGCGCCGAGCTGGCGGTCGACGGTGCCTCGCGCGCGCTGGCCCCCGAGGGCGTGACGGTCGTGGGCGGGCCGCACCTGGTTCGGATCCAGCGGGCCGGGTTCGTGGCGTTCGAGCAGCGGATCGAGGTCGCCGCGGGGCGCGACACCGCGCTCGCGGTGACGCTGGCGCCCACGCCCGAGACGCGGGCGCGTTCAGAGGAGAGCGCGCGCACCCGGCGCCTCGTCGGTTGGTCGACGGCCGGCGCGGGCCTGCTGCTGGCGGGCGGCTCCGCGATCTACGCGATCGTGACCCGCAACGCGGTCTCCGACGCCCAGGCGGGCCTGAATGGCCAGCTGATGAAAGAGAAGGACCCGGCCGACCGCTGCTACGCGATGGCCGCCGATGATAGCTACAAGTTCTTCAAATGCGGCGAGACCAAGGCGAGCTTCCAGAGCGACGTCGACACGGCGAAGCTCCGGCGCACGCTCTCCTTCGTCGGCGTCGGCGCCGGGCTGGCGGCGGTCGGCGTCGGCGCCTATCTGGTCGCCACCGGGGTCGAGAAGTACCCGGCAGCCCCGACGGTCAGCTTCTGGAGCGACGGTCAGGGGGGTGGGCTGGTGGCGGTCGGGCGGTTTTAGGCCATTCGCGCTAGGCTCTGACGATGCCCCCCGAGGCGAAGATCACGACGGCGACGCTGCGCGCGCGCAAGGCGGCCGGCGAGCGGGTCGCGGTGGTGACCGCGTACGACGTGGTGTTCGCGCGCCTCGCGGACGAGGCCGGCATCGACATCGTGCTGGTCGGTGACAGCCTGGGGATGGTGATGCAGGGTGAGCGCTCGACGCTGGCGGTGACGCTCGACGAGATGGTCTATCACACGCGGATCGCCGCCCGCGGCATCAAGCGCGCCCACCTGGTCGCCGACATGCCGTTCATGAGCTACCAGGCGTCGGTCGAGGACGGCATGCGCGCCGCGGGCCGGCTGATGAAGGAAGGGCACGCCGAGGCGGTGAAGCTCGAGGGGGGCGTCGAGGTGGCGGAGCTGGTGCGGCGGCTGGTGCAGGCCGGCATCCCGGTGATGGGCCACGTCGGCATGACGCCGCAGTCGGTGCACCAGTTCGGCGGCTTCAAGCTGCAGGGGCGCACCGAGACCCAGCGCGCGCACATCCTCGAGGGGGCGCGCGCCGTCGCCGACGCGGGCGCCTACGCGCTGGTGATCGAGATGGCGCCGCAGGCGCTGGCCGCCGAAATCACGAAGGCGGTGCCCGCGCTGACCATCGGCATCGGCGCCGGCCCCGACTGCGACGGTCAGGTGATGGTGATGCACGACCTGCTGGGGCTGGAGCCGTCCTGGCGCCCGCGCTTCGTCCGCCGCTATGCGGAGGCGGGCAAGGCGGTCGGCGCGGCCTTCGCCGCCTACGCCGCCGACGTCCGCGCCGGGAAGTTCCCCGGCCCCGACGAGACCTACGAGTGAGCGCGAAACCGCTGGTGCTCCGGACGCCCGCCGAGATGGCGGCCTGGTCGGCGGCCGTTCACCTGCGCGGCGAGCGGATCGTGTTCGTGCCGACGATGGGGGCGCTGCACGAAGGGCATGCGACGCTCCTGCGCGAGGGGCGCGGGCGCGGCAACCAGCTGGTGCTTTCGATCTTCGTGAACCCGACGCAGTTCGGCCCCACCGAGGATCTGGCGCGCTACCCGCGGACGCTCGAGGCGGACCTGGCCCTGGCGGGCGCGGCCGGTACCGACGTGGCCTACGTGCCCGAGGCGGCCGGTGTCTACCCGCCCGGGTTTCAGACAACCGTCGAGGTCGCCGAGCTGACCCGCGGGCTCTGCGGTCCCTTTCGGCCGGGCCACTTCGCAGGCGTGGCGACCGTCGTCGCCAAGCTGTTCAACACCGTCCGCCCCGACGTCGCGCTGTTCGGTCAGAAGGACTATCAGCAGCTCGCCGTCATCCGCCGCATGGTGATCGATCTCGACATGGGTATCGAGATCGTCGGCGTCCCGACGGTGCGCGAGGCGGACGGGCTGGCGCTGTCGTCGCGCAACGCCTACCTGTCACCGCAGGAGCGGGCGCGCGCGCTGTCGTTGTCGCGGGCGCTGTTCGCTGCGCGCGCGCGGGCGGCGGCCGGGGAGCGGGACGCCGCGGCCCTCGTGGCCGGTGCCCACGCGGCGCTGGAGGTCGATCGCCTCGACTACCTGGAGCTGGTCGACGCCGATTCGCTGGCGCCGGTGACCCGGCTCGATCGGCCGGCCGTGATGGCCGTCGCGGCGTTCATCGGCCGCACGCGCCTCATCGACAACGTCCCGATCGTCTAGCTGCTCATCCCGGCGATGCGACTCAGCTTGTCGGCGAGTCCCAGTCGATAGAAGAGCCGCAGCTCGCCCAGCAGCGCGCCAGTCTCACCGGCGAACCGACGCTCCAGCGCGCCGGCGTAGCGGCTGGCCTCGTGGTTCGCGGTCCGGTAGCGCTCGCGCTCGTCGTCGGCCAGATCGTCGGCCAGCGACGCCGCCGTAGAGCCGCCGGCGCAGCAGCGGATCGGCCCCCGCGACCAGGCGGCAGCAGGCGAACTTGTCGACCTCGGCCTGCAGCTCCAGCTCGAGGGGTGACACCGGTCGATCGCCCGCCGCCCGCAGCGCGACGTAGACGAAGTGGCTGACCCCCTCCACGGCCAGACAGAAATCGGCGAAGTTCCCGTCGTGGAGGGCGACCCCGGGGTCGTGGCGCTCCAGGTTCGCGACCACCGCCGCGTCGACGAACAGCGCCAGCGCCAGCGCGTCGGTCTCCTGCTTGACCAAGCAGCTGCTCGCGCGGCGCGCGCGCCGGCGCGTTCGCGTCCCGCTGCTGCTCGTCGATCACGAACGCGTCGATCGCCAGCTGGGTCTCCACCCGGTAGAGCGCCTCCAGCCCCAGCTGCATGCGCGCCAGCACCGACAGCCGCGCAGGGAGCCCGGCTGCGCGGCGCGGCGTCACTGCGGGCGACCGTCGCCGCGGCCGGGACGACGCCGATCGCGGCCAGCTGCGGCCGCCGCGGTCCGGCTGTGGGTCTGCTGCCAGCGCCCGTAGAGCTTCACGATGTCCTGGTTGGTCGCCGGCAGCGCCACGCGCCGGCTGACGACCGCCAGCACCCCCACGAATCGGATGAACCCGCTGGCCAGCTCGGCGAAGACGTCGCCGAAGGGGTCGCCGGTCCAGCCGGGCCCGCCGCGGGCCAGCTCGCCGTAGGCCGAGCCGCCCATCTCGACGTAGTAGTCGACGTCGACCGCGGCGTCCGAGAGGCTGTCGGCCCAGAAGCCCGAGACGTAGAGCGACGTGTCGCCGATCTCCCTCAGCTGGCGCCGGCGCTCGCGCGGCGGGGCGTCGACCGCCGCCGCCATGCGCAACGCCAGCGGTGTCGTCTCGATCGGCCGGGCGGCGTAGGCCGCCAGCAGCTGAACGAGGTAGTGCTCGACCAGGGTTCCCGAGGGCGAGCCCCTCGTCCCGAAACGCCTTGTCCACCTGGTCGTGGAAGAAGGCTTCGATGGCGCCTGCTCCGACGGTCTCCATGATCCAGCTATGCTGATCAATCGGCTGCTTGTCAAAGATTCCTTAATGATTTCAATTGTCTACGCATTGTTTCTTTGGCACACGCCGAGGGGTACTGCCAGCGCCATCCCCTAAGCCGTTGACTCGAAAGCGGTTGCGGCTAAATTCCCGCGCTGGCAGTCGACTTTAGCGAGTGCCAAGCTGAGCCCCACACGAACCTTTGGGAGGAACGTCATGAAAGTTCGTCCGCTGCAAGACCGCGTGCTCATCCGCCGCGTCGCCGAGGAAGAGAAGACCAAGGGCGGGATCATCATCCCCGACACCGCCAAGGAGAAGCCCGCCGAGGGCGAGGTCATCGCCGTCGGCAGCGGCAAGTACGACGACAAGGGCAAGCTGCGCCCGCTCGACGTGAAGAAGGGCGACCGCATCCTGTTCGGCAAGTACAGCGGCAACGAGATCAAGCTCGACGGCGACGAGCACCTCATTCTGCGCGAGGACGAAATCCTCGGCGTGCTCGAGAAGTAGGAGAGACACATGGCCGCCAAAGAAATTCTGTTCGACGAGGCGGGCCGGGCCCGCATCCTGGCCGGCGTCAACGCGCTGGCCGACGCGGTCAAGGCGACGCTGGGGCCGCGCGGCCGCAACGTCGTGATCGAGAAGTCCTGGGGCGCGCCGACGGTGACCAAGGACGGCGTCACCGTCGCCAAGGAGATCGAGCTCGAGGACAAGTTCGCGAACATGGGCGCGCAGATGGTGAAGGAGGTCGCCTCCAAGACCTCCGACGTCGCCGGCGACGGCACCACCACCGCGACCGTGCTGGCGCAGGCGATCTTCCGCGAGGGCGCGCAAGATGGTCGCCGCCGGCCACAACCCGATGGACCTCAAGCGCGGCATCGACAAGGCGGTCGAGAAGGTCGTCGAGGCGCTGAAGAAGATGTCGAAGCCGACCAAGGGGCAGAAGGACATCGCCCAGGTCGGCACCATCAGCGCCAACGGCGACGAGTTCATCGGCAAGATGCATCGCCGAGGCGATGGAGAAGGTCGGCAAGGAAGGCGTCATCACCATCGAAGAAGCCAAGTCGATGGAGACGACCCTGGACGTGGTCGAGGGTATGCAGTTCGACCGCGGCTACCTCTCGCCCTACTTCGTGACCGACGCCGAGCGCATGGAGGCCAAGCTCGACGACCCGTACATCCTGATCCACGAGAAGAACATCAGCAGCATGAAGGACCTGCTGCCGGTGCTGGAGCAGGTGGCGCGCGCCGGCAAGCCGCTGCTCATCATCGCCGGAGGTCGAGGGCGAGGCGCTGGCGACGCTGGTGGTGAACAAGCTGCGCGGCACGCTGCACGTCTGCGCGGTCAAGGCGCCGGGCTTCGGCGATCGCCGCAAGGACATGCTGAAGGACATCGCCGTCCTCACCGGCGGCCAGGCCATCACCGAGGACCTGGGCATCAAGCTCGAGAGCCTGACCCTGAAGGACCTCGGCCGCGCCAAGCGGGTCAGCATCGACAAGGACAACACCACCATCGTCGACGGCGCCGGCAAGAAGGCCGAGATCGAGGGGCGGGTGAAGCAGATCCGCACCCAGATCGAGGACACCACCTCCGACTACGACCGCGAGAAGCTGCAGGAGCGGCTGGCCAAGCTGGTCGGCGGCGTGGCCGTCATCCACGTCGGCGCGGCCACCGAGACCGAGATGAAGGAGAAGAAGGCCCGGGTCGAGGACGCGCTGAACGCGACCCGCGCGGCGGTCGAGGAGGGGATCGTCCCCGGCGGCGGCGTGGCGCTGATCCGCGCGCTGGCGTCGACGGACAAGATCGAGGGGCTGACCGAGGAGCAGGCGGTCGGCGTCGCAGATCGTTCGGCGGGCTTGTGAGGAGCCCTGCCGCCAGATCGCCGCCAACGCCGGCAAGGAAGGCTCGATCGTCGTCAACAGGGTGCGCGAGGGCAAGGGCGCCTTCGGCTACAACGCCGCCACCGACGAGTTCGAGGACCTCGTCGAAGCCGGCGTCATCGACCCGACCAAGGTCGTGCGCTCGGCGCTGCAGAACGCGGCCTCGGTCGCGTCGCTGCTGCTGACGACGGAGGCGCTGGTCGTCGAGCGGCCGAAAGAGGAGGCGCCGGCTCCCGCGGGCGGCGGCGGCGGCGGCATGGGCGGCATGGGCGGCATGGGTGGCATGGGCGGCATGATGTAAAGAGGGGTGGGGGGCTGGCCCCCCCACCGGCCCCCCGGGATTTGGTTGTTCGCCGGCGCGGCTAAGCCGCGCCTCCGGGGGGAAAGGCGACGTTCCAGAAGGTGGAGCGTCGCCTTTTTTTTATTTGTCGATGGAGAAGGCCAGGGAGAAGAGGAGGGTCTGGCGGCGGTAGGTGAGGGAATCGCTGCCCAGCTCGTTGGCGTAGAAGGTGTAACGGGCGAAGGCGCTCAGGCGCTCGCCGAAGTCGCGCGACAGGTCGAGGCGGATGCTGGAGCGGTTCTCGTCCTCGATGCTGACGTAAGCGTTGCCGGTGCTGGCCTGACCGATGGCGAGCGGGTCGCGGTAAGAGGCGAACAGCAGGTCGGCGCGCGCGGCGACGAACAGGGCGAGCGGGAGGGATGCTGCGAACCGGACGATGGCGTAGTGCCGCGTCACCGTCTCGCCGTAGCTGTTCGAGGCGTTGTAGTGGAGGGCGTACCCGACGCTCGCCAGCACGCGGCCGGTGCGCGTCACCTCGGCGTGGCCCAGCATGAACCAATCGAGGCGCCCCTCGGTCCCCGCGCACGGCAGCCCGCCCATCGCGGGCGGTGGGCAGGGGACGAGCACTGTGCCGGCGAAGTCCCGCCGTTCGAAGGCCCCGCCGGCGCCCAGCTCCCAGTCGGCGCCTGAATCGGTCGCGTGGGCCCAGCGCAGATCGGCGGCGGCGGTCGGCGCGCCGAAGTCGAAGTCGCGATCGGCCTTGAAGACGAACAGCCGGTAGCCGCCGCCGACGGTCAGGTCGAACCCGTTTCCGAACATCCAGCCGAGTTGCAGCGTGGGGGCCAGTGAACGGAAGTCGCGGCGTTCGGTCCCGGCGTCGGGGTTCTGGAACGCTTCGTAGTAGCCGCCGCCGACGAGCAGTCGCGATCGGGGGCCCAGCGTCAGGCGCCATGCGATCGACGACTGCGCGATCGCGACGTTCTCTTGTCCGGCGCCATCGGCGTCGAACCACTTGCCCGCCCCCGTCGCCGCCACCGACAGGTCGTTGCCGGGGGCGATGCTGTCGACCAGCGCAGCGGATACGACGATCCGTTGCAGCAGCGACCCTACCGGGGCCGGACCGGCGGTGCCGGCGATCTCTTCGGTGCGGCGGGCGTTGCTGTCCATCTCGACCCCCAGCTCTCCCCGCAGCTGGTAGTGCAGGTTCGCGGTGGCTTCCCCGAGAGGCTCGGCCCGCGCCGCGGCGCCGTCAGCCGAAGTGATCGCGAGGATCGCGATCAGCGTTCGCGCCGGGGCCAGCATGCGCCGCGAGCATATGCCAATCTACTGGCTCACCCCTAAAACAGGACCAGCGTGCCGGCCGGGCCGCGAGTCGCGTCGCGGGAGGACGAGCTTTGCTCGTCCGAGCGCATCGCGGGAGGTTCGGAACCCGTCTGAGGGTTCCGAGCACGATTGTCCGGCTACGGGCGCTTCGCGCGCATGTCCCGGGCGCGGCCGTCCAGCTGATCGGCCCGGCCACGCAGCGCGGCCGCGGCGCGCTCGAGCGCCTGCAGCGTGCCGGTCGCCGTCCCCGTTCCCTCGAGCCGGCGGATGTCGGCCAGCGTCGCGGTATCGAGGAGATCCCGGAACTGCAACGACAGTCCCGACAGCACCGGCGCCGGTGACGGGGTCGGCGGCGCCGGTGGGGCCGCGCCCGACACGGACGGGCCACTCGTGGGGACCAGGCTGCTGTCATTCTGGGCCCCGCCGCGTTCTCCCGCCGTGGTCGCCGTGGGCGTCGCGCTTGCCATGCGTCGCTTCGACCCTTCCATCGGCGCGAACGGATCGCGATCGAGATCAGCGGCGCGCCGGCGCAGCTCCTGGCGCCCCTTCAACGCCTGTGCGCGTGCGGCGAGCCCGTCGGCCTGGACCCGGAACCGGCGCGCCTGGTCGGCCAGGATGTCGGCCTTGGCGTCGAGATCGGCCGGGCTGTCGGTCGGGGCGGCGATCGGCGCCGGTGCGGGGGTGTGCCCGCCGTCGGCGCGGATCCCCAGCTTGGCGTCGAGCTCGATCAGCCGCCGGGCCAGCGCCTCGGCGTCGGCGAGTCGGGCGCGCAGGCGGTAATCGTCCCGGACGCCGCCCGCGCGTTTGAGGGCATCGATCTCGGCGTTCACCTTCTCGAGCTGAGCCTTGAGCGCGGCGCGTTCGGTGGCGAGCTGGCCCGGAGCCGGCGATGCGGGCTTGGCGCCGGCGGTCGCGACCGCCGCGGCGGGGGCCGGCCCCGGGGCGCCCGCGGCGCTCGCGGAGGCGATGGCCCCCATGGCCAGAACGAAGGCCGGAGCGAGCAGCGAAATGCGGGTGACCTGCCGGTGGGACATCTACACGCGCCTCAACGATAGCCCAAGGTCAGCAATCCCCGTACCACGGGACCCTGGCCACAACTGGGCGATTTGGGGCCCGGCGCAAAAAATCGTTCTCAGATTCTTGAGAGCCGGCGCGAAATGCCGATTGAATCCGCGAGATGAGACGAGCTGGAATCGGACTGGTGCTGGTGCTGGCCGGCTGCGCGACGGGCGGCGCGTCGAAGACCGCCATCGCCCCGCGTCCCAACCTCAAGGCGGCAGACTACTATCCGCTCGCGAGTGGTTGGAAGTGGGCCTACGACCTCCAGAGGGACGGCGAGAACGTCCTCGCCACCTACGCCGTCGTCGAGCGCAATGGGGACGTCGCCGTCGTGCAGGGGGGCGAGAACCGGCTGACCTACGCGATCAGCCCCGACGGGGTCGCCCAGAAGGACGACCTGTCGACGGGGGACTACGTCATTCGCGATCCGCTCACCGTCGGGGCCGGCTGGGCCGTCGCCGGCGGGCGCGCGAAGATTGTCGCCGTCGGCCAGGAGGTGAACGTCGAGTCGATCGGGCGGCTCGGCGGGTGCGTGGTCGTCGAGGTCGCGCGCGAGGAGCCGTCGCGCATCACCCGCACCACCTTCGCCCCTGACATCGGGCCGGTGGCGCTGGAGCAGCAGGTGTTGACCGGCCAGAAATACGTGACGACGACGCGCGCTCAGCTACGCGCGGTGACGAAGCCCGGCGACGTCGACCCGTTCCACTAGCCGCTCCCGCGCGCAGCGCGGGAGTGCGGCTATTTCCGATCTGTTCTGGCCGCTCCCGCGCGCAGCGCGGGAGTGCGGCTATTTCCGATCTGTTCTGGCCGCTCCCGCGCGCAGCGCGGGAGTGCGGCTATTTCCGATCTGTTCTGGCCGCTCCCGCGCGCAGCGCGGGAGTGCGGCTATTTCCGATCTGTTCTGGCCGCTCCCGCGCGCAGCGCGGGAGTGCGGCTATTTCCGATCTGTTCTGGCCGCTCCCGCGCTAGCGGTAGATCGCGGTCGCGAACAGCAGCGGCAGCACGGTGAGGCCGGCGGCGACCAGCGACCAGCCGATCAGCGTCGCGAAGCGGTGCTCTGCGCGCATGCCGCCCGGATTGCGGGTGGTGACGATGAGCGGCGCGTCCGGGCGCCCGACGAACAGCGGCGAGAAGCCGCTGCCGCGGAACGCGCCGCCGGCCGCCGGGTCCGGCGCCATCGTGACCGGGCCGGCGACGTGCAGGGTGTCGCCGTGAGCCAGCGCGGTCTCGAGGTGCAGCGCCCAGTCCGGGCCGGCGATCTCATGATAGTCGTCGCCCCGGATGAAGATCAGCTCGCTGCCGAGATCGATCCGGGCCATGCCGGTGCCGTCGGCGATCGTCATCTCCCCGCCGCCGCGCTCGTGCGTGCGAACGGTCGGGCCGACGTGCATGGTCTGCCAGAAGACGCAGGAGCGGTTCGACAGCGGCGCCCGCAGCCGATCCTGGGAGACGATCTGGCCGGAGACGTGGGTGGTCCCTTCCTCTACCGATTCCACGACCGACGCGATTGCCCGCGCGGCCGGCGCCGCGAACAGCGCGCGTAGGCGGCGGTTCCCCAGCAGCACGGTCAGCAGCAACCCGCCGGCGCCCCAGCCGATCGCCACCCAGGGCCCGCCGCTGGTCACCATCCCGAACGACACCGGCCCAACCGCGATCTGACCGATGGCGCCGATGGCGCCGCTGGCGACCTGGCCCGCGGCCAGCAGCCCGAACGCCAGCTGGCCGATCCCCCAGCCGAGGCCGATCGCCGCCTGGCCGATGCTGACGATCCCGAACGCGACCTGCCCGATCGCGATCAGCCCGACGGCGATCTGTCCGACGGCGATCACGCCGATCGCGGGTGGCCGGCGGCCGCTCGAGGGGTCGACCCCCCGGACGATGTGCACCAGCGGGAGTCCCCTGATGTGAAGCCGCGACCGGTACTCGAACGCCGGCGCCGCTGCGGTCCGCGCTGTTCCATCCTGCGCAGCCATGACAAAAGCCTACGGCGCGTCGTCGACGCCTGCAACGCGTTTGGCGTGGCGATCGGATAGTGTCGCGTGCGTGCGACGACTGGTCCGCGCCGCCCCGGCCCCCTTCGCCACGATCTTGGCGATCGCGATCGCGGGCGCGGCCGGGGTTCGCTGCGGGGGCGCGTCGCAGGGCCCCGGAGGTGGTGCGGCGACCCCAGCCGCCGGCCCGGGGCAGGTCCGCAGCAACATGCTGCGGGCCGACTACGTCGGCTCCGAACGCTGCGCGTCGTGCCACGCCGAGATCCACGCGGTCTGGGCGAGCTCACCGATGCACCAGATGACCCGGCTCCCCGACGGGGCGAAGATCCGGGCCCCCTTCGACGGCGCGCGGTTCGCGTTCAAGGACGACAGCGCCTCGTTCACCCAAAAGGACGGCGACCGGTTCGTCGACCTGTCGTCGGCGCGCTTCGGCAACCACCGGTACCGTGTGACCCGGGTGATCGGCGGCCGCTACCGCGAGGACTTCGCCGGGGTGGAGGTCGGCGGAGCGACGGGCGCGGGCGGGGCTCCCGACGCCGATGGGGCGGACCACCCCGAGTTGATCCTGCCGGTGTCGTATGTCTTCGAGACCGCGAGCTTCCGCCTCAAGGGGTACTCGGTGCTGGTCGGGGAGCGGCCAGGGCTGCGCGCGGGCGGCGTCTGGAACCAGACCTGCATTTTCTGTCACAACACCACGCCGTACTTCGACGCGATCTGGGGCGAGCTGCACGGTCCGGGGGCGTCCGGGTACCAGGGGACGGTGGTCGACAAATTGCTGCCGCGCGAGCGACGCTGGCAGTTCGAGGTCGGCGATTCCGACGCGCTGCGCGCGGCGGTCGCCGCCGAGGTCACGGCCGTCGGCGGGAAGCCCCCGCCCAAGGGGTTCGAGCTACAAGACCAACGCGCCACGCTGGGGCACGGCATCCGCGAGCTGCGCGCGCGGTTTGGCGCGGGCGACCTCGTCGAGGTCGGGATCGGCTGCGAGGCCTGCCACGGCGGCGGCCGCGAGCACGCCGCCACGCCCCGGCTCCGCCCGACGTTTACGCCCGAGACGGCGTTTCTGAAGGCGCGGCCGGTGGCGGGGGCGGCGCCGACCCGGGCGGAGCAGATCAACCGCGTGTGCGCCCGCTGCCACCAGGTGCTGTTCACGCACTATCCGTTCACCTGGGAAGGGGGGCTGCGGCGCTCCGATGCGCCGGGGGGCAGCTCGATCACCTCGGGGGAGGCGCGCGACTTTCTGCTTGGCGGCTGCGCGCGGGCGATGGCCTGCACCGCCTGTCACGATCCGCACGGCGAGGACAAGCGCGCGGCGCTCGATCGCCTGGCGACGGCCGCGGGGAACGGCGTCTGTACCGGCTGCCACACCAAGCTCGCGACCCCGGCGGCGACGGCGGCGCACGCCCATCACGAGCCCGGCGGCGCCGGGGCGAGCTGCGTCGGCTGCCACATGCCGCGCAAGAACATGGGGCTCGGCTACGCGCTCACCCGCTACCACCGGATCGGCCGCCCCGACGATCGCGCGCGGGTCGAGCGCGACCGGCCACTGGAGTGCGCGCTCTGCCACGCCGACAAGACCGTCGCCGAGCTGGTCGGCACGATGGAGCGCTGGTGGGGGAAGCGCTACGACCGCGCGGCCCTGCGCGAGCTCTACGGCGATCTGCAGGCGCGTCCGCTGGAGGCGACGCTGGCCCGCGGGAAGGCCCACGAGCAGGCGACGGCGCTGGGGGCGCTCGAGGCGGCGGGCGTCAAACGGGCGGTCCCCGCGGTCGCGCGTCAGCTCGCTCATCCGTTCCCGCTGGTGCGGCACTACGCCCGGCGGGCGCTGGCGGCGTTGCATGGCGACTGCGCCGTCGACCTCGATCGCCCGATTGCCGAGATCACCGCCGCTGTCCGGCGCTGCGTCCCGGACGCGTTTCCCGACGCGGTTCCCGGCGGCGCGCCCGGCGCGCCGTCGTCCCGGGCCGAGCCTCCCGACGAGGACTGAGCCGCGCGTGCGATGGCCGCGCGTGTGATAGCGATTCGCTATCACATGAATAGAAACGATGTCTTTGTGCTGTCAGCAGCCAAGGTCCACCTTTGTTCCTGTGGCGCGATGACCGTGCCCCAGAAAACAGAGGAGAGAACCCATATGTTGACCATCGGTGACAAGTTTCCGTCGTTCAAGCAGAAGGCCACCGTCAGCCTCGAGAAGGGGAAGGAGTTTCGCGACGTGACCGACGCCGACTTCCCCGGCAAGTGGAAGGTCGTCTTCTTCTGGCCCAAGGACTTCACGTTCGTCTGCCCGACCGAGATCGCCGCCTTCGGCAAACGCGACCGCGACTTTCGCGACCGCGACGCCCAGGTGCTGGGGGTGAGCGTCGACAACGAGTACGTCCACCTCGCGTGGCGCAAGAGCCACCCCGATCTCAAGGACATTCCGTTTCCGATGCTCGCCGACCTGAACCGCGAGCTCTCCAAGGCGCTGGGAATCCTCCACCCGACCGAGGGGGTCGCGATGCGCGCGACCTTCATCGTCGATCCGCAGGGGATCATCCGCTTCGTCAACGTCACCGACCTCGACGTGGGCCGCAACGTCGACGAGGTGGTGCGCGTGCTGGACGCGCTGCAGACCGACGAGCTCTGCCCCTGCAACTGGCAGAAGGGTCAGCCGACCCTGGAGGCGGCCTAGCCATGACCGCCACGGACGGGGTCACGGCCGCCACCGACGCGGGCAGTCCGGGGTCGCGCCTCGATCGGGTGCGGGACGCGATCCCGGAGCCGGCGCGCGACATCCGGCTGAACTTGCAGTCGGTGCTCGCGCCGGGGGCGCTGACGCCGGAGCACCGGTGGGGGGTGGCGGTAGCATCGGCCGTGGCATCGCGTAACGCGCGCCTGCAAGAGGCGGTGATCGGCGACGCGCGCGCGGAGGTGGACGCCACGGTCGTCGACGACGCGGTCGCCGCGGCGACGCTGATGGCGATGAACAACGTGTATTACCGCTTTCGCCACCTGGTGGAGAAGCCGAGCTACACGGAGAAGCCGGCCCGGCTGCGGATGAACCGCCTGGCCAGGCCTGCCACGACGAAGCTCGCCTTCGAGCTCTACTCGCTGGCGGCGAGCGCGATCGGCGGCTGCGGCACCTGCATGCAGGCGCACGAGCGGGTGGTCGTGGCCGGCGGCTTGACGGAGGACCAGGTTCACGAGGCAATCCGGATCGCGGCGACCATCAACGCCGCGGCGGTGGCGCTGGAGGTGGTGCCGCTGACTGGATAGAGTCGGGGCGTGACGACGACGAAGCCACCGCTGATCCTGCTGACCGGGTTCCTGGGCGCCGGGAAGACCACGACCTTGAACCGGGTGCTGACCCGACAGCACCACCGGCGGGTGGGCGTGATCGTCAACGAGCTGGGGCGGATCGACATCGACAGCCGTCTCATCAAGAGCCGCTCGGGTGACGTGATGGAGCTCGCGGGCGGCTGTGTTTGCCACGAAGTGCGGGTGCAGTCGGAGCTGTGGGCCGCGATCGCCGAGGTCAACCGGCGGTCGCAGCCGGAGATCATCGTGCTCGAGACCACGGGCATCGCCGAGCCGTGGGCGATCCTCGACGGGCTCGAGGGGCTGCCCGCCGACGAGGCCCCCGCGATCGCGGCGGGGGTTGTCTGCGTCGTCGACGCCGAGGCGGGGGCGGGGCAGCTGGCCCGTCACGAGGAGGCGCGCGCGCAGGTCGAGGCGGCCGACCGGATCCTGCTGACCAAGCTGGACCTGGCGCCGGCGTCGGCGGTGGTGGCGCTGCACGCCGAGCTGGCCCGGCGCAACGCTGACGCCGAGCGCGCGAGCTTCCCCGACACCGACGAGGGGGCCGCCGCGCTGGTCCCCTGGCTGCTCGACACGAGCGCACGCGGTCGCGCGCGCGCGCACGGACATAGCCACGCCCACATTCACAGCCAGCTTGCGGCGGTGGCGTTCGGCGACGCGGGCGCGCTGCTGGCCGAACCGATGCTCGCGGTCATCGACAGGTTGGGCGAAGCGCTGGTGCGCGCCAAGGGGTTCGTCCACATCGCCGGCGAGCCGCGGCGCGGGTTCCTCGAGCGCGCGGGCACGCGCACCTCGCTGAGCTTCGGCGAGGCGTGGGGCGCGGACGCCCCGCGCACGGATCTGGTCCTGATCGGCGAGGGGCTCGATGCCGCCGCGCTCCAGCGCCAGCTCTGGGCCTGCCGCGCTGGCGGAGGGTGATCGCGTCGGGGGCTAATACACGGCCAGGCCGATGGTGCCGCTCGCGTCCGACGACCAGCGATCGAGCTGCGCGACGCTTCCGCCGGCGCGCAGCATCAAGGCCATCCGCCCGGTCAGATCGAGCTCCGCCAGCAGGCCGCCGCCGAAGCGCGGCCCCTTCCGGATGACGTCGTCGCCGGTCTTTCCCGAGAAGGCCTTGCCGCCGTTCAGGTAGTTGCCGACGTGAAGCCGCCCGCGGTTCAACCAGAACCCCTGCAGCTCCAACCCGACGCTGTGCCGGGAGATCGTCGCGCCGAACCGATCGGTCGCGCCGCCCAGCTCGCCCGTGATGAGCGCGCCGATATTGTTGGTGAAGAAGCCACCGACCTGGAAGTGGGCCGTCGGCCCGACCACCGTGCTGTTGTCACCGCCCGCGAAGGCCATCGTTCCGGCGTCCAGCTTGAACGCGAGGCCTTTGCGATCGAGTTGCTGCCGGAGGCGCCGAAACCCGTACCCCTCGTCGTCCATCACCAGCGCTTCGTCGACGCCGGCGACGCTGTCCGGGGTGAGCTCGGCGAGCGCCAGGACAATCTCGCCGCCGTCCCGCTTCAGGTGGACGGGCTGCGCGGGCGACATCTGAACGTAGCCGTCGAAGCGCACCCCCTCCGTGCAGACCAGGCCGACGGCGACCGCCGCCACGATGACGATCGCGATCACCGCGATCACGACCATCACCTCGCCGCTGTCACCTCCACCGCCTCCGGAGACGGACGGCATCCCGGGCCAGCCACCCCCACCCCCGCCCGACGGGGCAGGCGTTCCATGCCAGCCGGCGACGGGCGACGGGGAGCCATGCCAGCCCGTGCCCGCGCCCGACGGTGTGCCGCGCCAGCCCGCGCCCGACGGCGTGCCGCCCCCGCCCGTGCCCGCGCCCGATGGGGTGCTGCCCCGCCATCCACCGTCGGCGGGCGTCGGCTGCCCGCGCCCGTTACGCGACATATCCGCTCGCCGCGCGCGGGCGAAGGAGCCGTCGAGCCGGATTTCGGCGGAGCCGTCGCCGGCGAACAGGTCCTGATCCGGGGGCGGCGGATCCTCGGGCGGCGGCGGGGAGGGGGCCGGCGGCTGCACGGGCGTCCATTGCGGTACCTGGTCCGCTGGGATCGGCTCGCTGCGGCGCGAGCCGATTCTGCTGCACCACGCGGACCTGCGCGCCGCGGGTCTCGGGCGGCGCGGCGGCCAGCCTGCCGAGCTCGCCCTTCGGGATGACGTACTGGTGGGAGAGACAGCCCGCGGCGAAGGGGCCGAAGCAGGCGAGGGTTATCAGGCTAACGGCGGCGCGCATGGGCGTACGTGGTTCACCATCCGTGCCACGTCTAACAGGTTCAGACCGTGCGCGGCCGCACACGCCCACCTGTCGAACGTGGCGCCCACGCCACGATGGTTCGGGAACCGCGCCGCCCGTGACCGGTTAGTAGTACTCGTCTGCTCCGCAGTCGCTCGCCGCGCCATTGGGGCGCGGGTGTCCGTCGATGTCGTTGCCGACGGAGCTCGCATCGCTGGCCTTGTCGATACAGACGGAGGTGGCGACGAGATGGTAGTCGGTCGTGAAGTCGGTCGCCGGCGGTGCGCAGCAGTCGATCGTTCCGCAGGCGCCTGCATTTCCGAGGTTGTTGAGGGTCACGATCGATTCCGTGACCGGATAAGCCTGATCGCAAGCCATCCCGTAGATGTTCGAGACGACGGTGTTGTGCGAGAAGATCGTGGGCTGTAGCGAGCCGCTGTTTCGGATCTCTACGCCACCATAGGTGATGGTGCTGCCTCCGTTCAGCATCAGCGAGCCGTTGTCGATCACCATGGTGTTCGTGATTCGATAGGCGGCGCCGTTGATGACGATTCCGCTCCCATGGTTGTTGTCTATCCTGCATCGATCGAGAAACAGAGTGGCGCCCGAGGTCGCGGTGACACCGGTTCCCATCCCGCCTGTGATGCGCAGAGCGCGAATGTCGACCTTCGCTTGGTTGGTTACCTTCACCCCGACGACGTCAGTCGCCATCACGGTCGCGCTTTGCTGCCCCACCACCGTCACGAAATCGACGCCGGTCGGCTGGCCGGAGAGAGACCACGGCAGGACCGGGCCGCGCATGATGATGATTGATCTGTCGGGCGCGAGCGCTGCGACGGCGTCATTGGCCGCGCAGAACGGATGGTCAATCGATCCGTTGTCGGTCGCGGAGCAGGTGGCGATGTTCTGGACGTAGATCAACTCGCCGGCGTTCGCGCAGTGGCCGTCGACGACGCAGATCCCTTCGTTGTTCGAGACAGCCGGGCACTGCGCGTCGCTCGTGCAGGGGGCGCACTGCTGGTTGATGCAGAGGTGCTTGTTCTTGTCGGGGCAGTGCCTGTCCTCGAGGCACTCGACGCACATGCCGCCATCGACGATGCAGGCGGGTCTGCCCTCCGCGGTCGTGCAGTCGTCGTCGGACTTGCAGCCCGGGTGGACGTCGCTGGCGTCGCTGGCGTCGCTCGAGTCCTCGACCCCGCCGTCGTGAGCCTGGCACAGCAGCGTCTCGAGGTTGCAGAACATCCCGGCGGCCTCGCACTTGGCCTCCCCGCCCTCGCCGCCGCAGTAACCCGGAGTCGCCCGCTTGCAGGCGAGCCCCGAGAGACAGACCAGCGCAATCGCCGCCAACCTCACGCCGCCATAGTAGCCGACCCCTACGGGCTGCCAACTATCAGTCGGTGACAATCAGCCCGGAAAGGCGTGGCCGCGGCGGCGTTCGTAGGCCCGGAGGTACAGATCCCGGTAGTCGTACGCCGCCCGTTCCCAGGAGAAGTCCTGAACCATCGCCCGCTGGCGCATCGCCTTGATGTGGTCGGGGCGGTCGTACCAGGTCGAGACCGCCCAGCCGATGGTGTTGGCCAGCGATTCCGGGCTCAGGTCGGCGAACATGAAGCCGGTGCCGCCGCCGGTCGTCTCGTCGTAGTTGGCGACGGTGTCGACCAGGCCGCCGGTCGCGCGAACGATCGGCAGCGTGCCGTAGCGGAGGCTGTACATCTGGTTGAGGCCGCAGGGCTCGAACCGCGACGGCATCAGGAAGAAATCAGAGCCGGCCTCGATCCGGTGAGCGCGGCCGTTGTCGAACCGCAGCCAGGCGCGGAACCGGTCGCCGTGGTGGGCGTCGGCCCAGGCGAAGAAGCGCTCCGCGTCGGGATCGCCGGTGCCCAGCAGGACCAGCTGCACGTCCCACCCCAGGATCCTGTCGAGGGCGTGGGCGAGGACGTCGAACCCCTTCTGCGGCGTCAGCCGTCCCACGACGCCGAACACCGGTACGTCGGGGCGCACCGGGAAGCCCGCCTCTTTCTGCAGCGCCGCCTTGCAGGCCGCCTTGCCGCTGATGTCCTTGACGTCGAAGCGCGCCGGCAGGTGGCGATCGGCGGCCGGGTTCCACTCGTCGATGTCGATGCCGTTCAGGATGCCGACCAGATCCCCGCTGCGCGTCGACATCACGCCGTCGAGGCCGCTGCCGTACACCGGGGTCTGGATCTCGCGGGCGTAGGTCGGGCTGACCGTGCCGAGCAGGGTGCTGTGATAGAGCGCCCCCTTGGTCAGGTTCATCGCGCCGAAGTGTTCAAGCTCGGTGGGGTTGTAGTGCTCGCGCCCGAGGCCGGTGATGAACATGCCCCCGCCGTCGAACACCCCCTGATAGGCGAGGTTGTGGATCGAGTAGATCGACGCCGAGGCGTGCAGGGGCTTCATCCACTCGAGCGTGTTGAGGTAAAGCGGCACCAGCGCCGTCTGCCAGTCGTTGCAGTGAATGACGTCGGGGAAAAACCCCAACGCCTTGCACAGCTCCAATGACCCCCGCGACAGGAACGTGAACCGTTCGAGGTTGTCGGGGTACCCCTCGGCGGGCGGGCCGTAGAGGTAGGGGCGATCGAAGTAGCGGTTGTACTCGAGGGCGTAGAGCGGCACGTCGCTGTCGGGCAGCTTGCCGACGCGCACCCGGGCCCGCGCCTCGCCGTACCACATCGGCACGCTCAGGAAGCCGTCCAGGACCTCCAGATCGTTCCAGGGCATCCCGGCGTAGAGCGGCATCGCCACCCGCACGTCGATCCCCAGCGGCCGCAGCGCCTTGGGGAGCGCGCCGACGACGTCGGCCAAGCCGCCGGTCTTCGCGAACGGCGCGCATTCGGAGGCGACGAACAGAACCTTGAGCGGAGCGGCCACGGTGCGGTCGTACGACCGTTATCTCAACTCGCGTAGATATGATAGTCGAGGTGCGGAAAGATGTTGTTCCGCGCCTCGACGTCGGCGAGCCAGGGCTCGTTCACCTTGGTGGCCTTCAGATCGTCGTAGAGCTTGTTGAACTGCAGGATGTGTTGGTTGATGCGCTTGGTGGCGTACGGCACCGTGGTGCCGGTCCGCATGATGAACGTCCAGTCGCTCGACTGCGCCAGCATCAGCTCGCGCGCCGCCTGATTGAGGGCCCGCGTCGTCAGCGGGTCGGCGCTCGGGTGGCGCTGGGCCAGCTCCACCATCCGCTCGGCCGCGACGTGCAGGTGGCGGTAGGTCCAGGCGTTGGTCTCGTTGACCCAGTAGTCGTTGTAGCCCTTGAACCCCCACGACGACGCGCACGGCGTCGCCACCTGGTTGGTGTCGTGTCGATCCAGATAGTCGCCGGGGGTGATCGTCTCGATCGCGTTCTGATCGAAGTGCAGCTGCCGGAAGACGTCGCCCAGGAAGATCGGCCCCTCGTACCACCAGTGGCCGTAGAGCTCGGCGTCGTACGGGCTGACGATGATCGGCGGCCGGTCCATGTGCGGGCGTAGCCGCTGCGCCTGCTTCTCGCGGTTGCCGCGAAAGTGCGAGGCGTGCAGGCCGGCCTTGCCGCGCGCGATGTCCGGGTCGTAGACCCACTTGTCGTGCAGCTGGTTGTGGGTGATCGCGTGGTACTTGATGCCGGTGTAGACGCGATGCCCTTCGGGGTGGATGTACGGCTTGATGTACTCCAGCGGCAGGTCGAAGCCGATGTCGCGATAGAAGTCGCGGTAGTGCTTGTCGCCGGGGTACCCCTCCTGCGCGCTCCAGACCTGCTCCGACGATTCCATGTCGCGGCCGAACGCGGCCACGCCGCTGGGGCAATAGATCGGCGCGTAGACGCCGTTCACCGGACGGCGGTCCGCGAACATGACGCCGTGGGTGTCGACGAAGAAGTACCGGATGGCCGCCTCGCGCAGCAGCTCGTCGACGCCGGGGACGAAGCCGCACTCGCCCAGCCACATGCCGCGCGGGCGGTGGCCGAAGTGGCGTTCGTACAGATCCGCCGCCACGTGGACCTGGGCTCGGATGGTGGCCCAGTTGCGATCCATCAGCGGGAAGAACGCGTGCGTCGCCGTCGAGGTGATCACCTCGACGCGGCCGGCCTCCTGCAGCCGACGGAAGGCGCGCACCAGATCGCCGTCGTGGCAGCGCCAGGTGTGGCGCAGCGACAGGAAGCGGTCGTGGTACATGTGCGCGAGGCGCTGGTAGTGCGGCTCCGGCTTGGTGCGATCGATCTCTCGCTCGGTCAGCTCGATCAGCTTGTCGAGGTGCTCGGCGTAGCGGAGCTTCAGCAGATCGTCGGTCAGCATCGTGAGCAGCGGCGCCGACAGCGACACGGTGGTGCGGAACGGGATGTGATCGCCGATCAGCCCCTCGAACGTCTGCAACAGCGGCAGGTACGTGCCGGTGATCGCCTCGTACAGCCACTGCTCCTCCATCACCGTCGGATCTTCGGGGTGACGGACGAACGGCAGGTGGGCGTGCAGGACCAGCGCGAAGTATCCGGTGGCCACGACTAGCCCTTTCTTTCAGGAGCTGCGGGGGTGGGATAGGGGAGGGCGTCGCCAGGCGGCGCCGTGTCCCCCGGCGGCCGGCTGGCGGCGATGCGCTCGCTGGCGCCGGCGTACAGGTTCTCGCTGGCGCCGCCGAACATGAGCTCGCTGGCGCCGCCGCCGACGCGCTCGCTGGCGCCGGCGTACAGGTTCTCGCTGGCGCCGCCGACCATGCGTTCGCTCGCCCCGCGCAGGAGGCGCTCGCTGGCGCCGGCGTACATCCGTTCGCTGGCGCCCCGGAACCGCAGCTCGGAGGCGCCCATGTACATCTGCTCGCTCGCCCCCTTGAGCATCAGCTCGCTCGCGCCGAGCAGCCAGAGCTCGCTGGCGCCCCGCCACAGCAGCTCGCTGGCCCCCATCCACGATCGTTCGCTGGCCCCCAACATCAGCCACTCCGAGCTGCCGGGGGCGTAGCGCCGCCCGGTTCCGACCTCGGTGCGTTCGACGCCGCCGCTGACCGCGATTCTGCTTTCGATACTCCCAGGTCCCCAGCACCCGCCGCTCGGCGCGGGCGCCGAGGCCGCGAATCACGACCTGCCAGGGTCCGTAGACGACGTGGACGCGTCCCCCCTCGGTGCGGACCGAGATTTCGCCTGCCTGGTGATACTCGACCGGCCCCGGGACCTCGACGGGGTAACTGAACGGGCCCGCCTCCCACTCGGTGCGCAGCACCGGACCGACCCACTCGGTCTTACTGAGCTCGCTGCTCCATTGCGTCCCGGACTGCTCCTGCCAATCCCAACGCCGCCCGACGACGCGCTGGCCTCCGGGCGCGGGGAATCCCCCGAACGTGGTCCAGTCCTGCCACTCGCCCGGTCCGCCGCCGGGACCGGGTGCGCCGCCTGGGCCGCCACCTGCGTCCGCCGGGCCACCGCCACCCTGGCCCGGCGCGCCGACGCCAGGGGCGCCGGTGCCGGCCGCGGCCATGGAGCCGTTGCGCACGCTCAGCCACTCGACGGGGCCGCCGCCGACCGGCTCGCGGCGCGGGAAATCGACCCGCCCGCTGCGTGCGATCTTCACGAAGTACCCCTCGGTCGACATCAGCCCGACCTCGATGCAGGCGTTGGAGGTCGGCTTGCCGATCGTGAAGAACCACTGCCGATCGTGCCGCTCCAGACGGTGATCGAAGTAGCTGTGCGCGTTGGTGCCGTCGAACAGTCGGCCACTGATGTCGTAGACGCGAAGGTTCATCCAGGCGTCCGTGCCCGCGGGCCCGAGGCCCTTCCGCGCCGCGGCGACCGCGTCGTCGGTGACCTCCCAGTAGACGTACATCCGATCGGGATCGACCACCATCGCGGTGACGCGGTTCAGGCCGTACCCCCAGGGAATGTTCTGAGGCATCGGCTCGGTCTCGGTCTGCGGCCCGAGGTCGAACTTGGCCGGAAAGGCGCCGCCATTGTGGTCAGCAGGAACCAGGATGCCGCCCCCGTTTGCGCCGTTCGGCAATTCGAGCCCCGCCAGCGCAACCTGCACGCGTCCCGCCAATTGCTCCTTCGAGAGCTTCGAGAGCCCGGTCAGCCCCAATCTCTGGGCGCAATCGAGCAGCTGCTTCTTTGAGGCGCGGGAGAACGCCTCCTCGGCGGTGTTTGATCTGACCGCTGTTCCTGGATTCAGGCCAACCAGCGCCAGGATTTCAGAGGCGAGACGGCTCTCGGACTGGGGCTCGGCTGGCATGTCGTTGAATTCCGCACAGGAGCTTAATCGCTGAAGCGTAAACGGGAGGTAAAAAATGAGTGGAGATGTGAAAGCCCAGGTTTGGCCCTGAGGGTAAGCTGCGGAACAGAAATGAGCGCACGCGAGAGTTGGTCGCAGGAAATGGAGTCGGTATTTCTGTACCGAGCCATCGCCGAAGTCGAACCGTCCCCGGAACGGCGCGCGTTGTTCGCCAAACTCGCGAGCGAGGCGGAGGCGCAGGCCGGAATCTGGGCTGACCAGCTGCGGCGTGATGGTCAGGCACAACCCGAAACATTTCGTCCGCCGCCGCGCGCGCGCCTCGTCGCGGCGCTGGTGCGCCGGCTCGGCCCCGAGCGTCTCAAGGGCATTCTCGCGGCCATGAAGGTCCGCGGTATGTCGATCTATGGGGGGCGGGCGACGGCGGCCACCGGGGAGGTCGGGGCACCGGTGCTCCCCAAGGGGCACGCCATGCCGCATTCGGTGGACGAGATCGGCCGACGCCACCGTCACGGGCCCGCGGGCGGCAACCTGCGCGCGGCGGTCTTCGGGGCCAGCGACGGGTTGGTCTCCAACGTCTGCCTGATCCTGGGGGTCGCGGGCGCGCACAGCGACGGCCACGCGGTGCTGATCTCCGGCGTCGCGGGCCTCCTGGCCGGGGCCCTGTCGATGGCCGCGGGCGAGTACATCTCGGTCCGCTCGCAGCGCGAGATGTTCGAATACCAGATAGGCGCCGAGCGCGACGAGCTGGCGACCTATCCGGCCGAGGAGGCCGCCGAGCTGTCGCTCATCTATCAGGCGCGGGGCCTCGGCAAGGACGACGCCGATCGGATGGCCGGGCGCATCGTGGCCAATCCTGGCTACGCTCTCGACGCGCTGGCGCGCGAGGAGCTGGGGCTCGACCCGGGGGCGCTCGGCTCGCCGGTCGGCGCGGCGTCGTTCTCGTTCGCGTCGTTCGCGGTCGGCGCCGCGGTGCCGCTGCTGCCGTTCGTGGTCTCCTCGGGCGGCCGGGCCCTGGGGGCGGCGCTGGCGATGACCGCCGCCGCGCTGTTCGGGGTCGGCTGCGCGATCAGCCTGTTCACCGGGCGCGGCGCCCTGAGGGGCGGCGCGCGCATGCTGGCCATCGGCGCCGCGGCCGGCGCGGTCACGTACGCCATCGGCCGGCTGGTCGGCGCGGCGGTGGTCTGATAGTCCGCATCGCAGCGGCGTTTGAGCCCCCGCCGCGTTCGTGCGACGCTGTGCACGTAACTTAGTTGGGAGGCCCCGCAATGATCCGTCGCGCAGCCTGGGTCGGGATCGCGTCATTGGTCGCCGCCTGTAGCCAGACGGGTCTCGATCCCGGCGACGACGGCAGCGTCGGTACCGGTGCGGGCGGCTCCGGTTCCCACGACGGCGGCACCTTCGACGTCGGGGAGGGATTCTGCGGCGACCGGACCGTCGACACCGCCTTCGGCGAGACCTGCGACGACGGCAACCAGGCGTCCGGCGACGGCTGCGACGCCCTCTGCCGACTCGAGTGGTGCACCTCCAGCTGTGGCAGCTGCGGCTCGACGTTGAATTGCGTCCCTGCGACCTGCGGCGACGGGCGCGCGGACGCCTTGGAGCAGTGCGACGACGGGAACGCCGCCGCCGGCGACGGGTGCAGCCAGTGCCAGTTGGAGTCGGGCTGGTATTGCCCGCTCGCCGGCCTCCCCTGCGTCCCCGTCTGTGGCGACGGACAGATCAGGGGACCCGAGACCTGCGACGACCAGAACGACGCCGACGGCGACGGCTGCTCCTCGGCCTGCCTCACCGAGCCGACCGACGCGCGCTGTGGTGACGGGGTGGTTCAGGGGGCCGAGGCCTGCGAAGCGCACGGCGGCGAGCTCACGGCGTTTCCGTGTGCCGTCGGCTGTCGCTACCTGCACTACTGCGGCGACGGGACCCTCGACCCGGGCGAGGAGTGCGACCTCGGCATCAAGAAGAACACGGGTGGCTATGGCGACAAGGGGTGCACGCCGGGCTGCAAGCACACCCACTACTGCGGCGACGGCATCCCCGATCCCGGCGAGTCGTGCGACCTCAGTGCGGGGAACAGCGACGATCCGACGGTCTCTGCCTGCACCAAAGCGTGCCAGATGAATTTGCCGTAGGACTCGTCCGTCCGGCACACGAAGGGTGCGGCGCCGTTCGGTGGCTTCTTGCAGGCGGCGCGCGGTCGGGTCAGTGCGTGGCGGCGTCGGCGGCCTTCAACCGTGCCGCTACCGCCTCCAGGCGCTCCAGGCGCTCCCGCAGCTCGGCCTTGAAGTTGCGGGAGTCCGCGCTCGCGAGCTCGACCCGCAGCTCGTGCAACTGCGCGTCGAGCGCCGCCTCCAGCTCCGGCACCTCGCTCTGTTCCAGCTCCAGACGGACATCCATACCGGAAAACTAAGGCCGGTTCCGCGGGCGGGCGGCTCCGTATGGACGGGCTACTGGTCCAGATCGTCCCGCCGCTGCCGGGCCCGCTTGTGAACGACGTCCAGCCGTCGCTGCATCTGGAGGCCGGCCGCCTCGTGCTTCGGATCGGCCCGCACGTACGCCGCGATCCGGAGGGCGATCGTCTCCATCTCCAGGCAGAGGCGATCAGCAAACGTCCGGCTGTGAAGCCTTGGGTTCGCTTGGGGGCTCTCGAAGTAGGCCAGTTTGAGTTGCAGGCTCGCGAAAACGGACGCGGCGTCGACGCGGCGGCCCGCCAAGGGCGAGGGGTCGTCGGTGGACATGGTCTCTCCTTTCTCAGCCGTTGGTCGCAGCCTCGATAAACACGTCCGTATGGCCGTCAAGCGAAGGCCGGCGACAGCCGCGGATGGGTTAAGATCGGCCCCACGCGAGGATGGCGAAACTGGTAGACGCGCCAGATTTAGGTTCTGGTTCCGAAAGGAGTGGAGGTTCGAGTCCTCTTCCTCGCACTGACCGTCGGTGAATTGCATGTACTTGTGCCGAGGCACGGCGCAGGGTGCACCCCGATGAAAAGGCTTGGCAGGATCGCACTGGGGCTTGGGACGTTGGTCGTTTTCGGCGTCGCGCTTGCGACGTGCGGAGGGGGTGGCGGTGGAGGCGGGGCCGGTAGCCCCGGCAGCGGCGGGGTCGGCGGCTCCCACAGCGGCGGGGCCGGGGGCTCCCCCTCCGGCGTCGGCACCTGCGCCAGCACCTGCCAAAAGTCGATCGCGAAGGGGTGCCCCAGCGGCGTCCACGATCAGTCCGCGTGCGAGGTGAGCTGCAACCAGCAGCAGTCGGCCTGCGCGGCGATGGCGTCGGCGTTCCAGGCCTACCTCGACTGCATCCAGACGAAGCCGATCGAGTGCGGCACGGTCACCGACGCACCCTCTTCGCCCGATTGTCTGAGTCAGGGGCTCGCGATCCTGTCGTGCTCGTTGAACGTCGACGGCGGCACCGACGGCGGGGGCGACGCGTCGCCGTTTCCCGCGACCCCGGTGACCGTCGTGACCGAGACCGAATCGATCAGCGCCATCGCCGTCGACAGCGGGAAGCTCTACTGGTCCGTCAACTCCGCCAACGGCGCGATCAAGGTGATGAACCTGCCCGGCGGGGCCCCGACCCCCCTCGCGACGAATCAGATGAACGTCTTCACGCTGGCCGTCGATTCGACCGGCGTGTACTGGACGACGGCGAACTTCGCGACGACGCCGGTCGTCGCCGCGCTCATGCGCCTGGCCCCGGGCAGCGCCACCGCGACGCCGCTCAGCACGGCGTTGTTCTTCCCCGTTCGCATCGCCCTCGACAGCACGGCGGTCTACGTCGCGGACGGCTACCTGACCGAAGCCGGCACCGGCGGCGGCGTGCTCCTCAGCATCCCGAAGGCGGGGGGCGCTCCCGTGGAGATGTTCCGTCACACCGCCGATCTGTTTCGCATGGCCGTCGACAGCAGCCACGTCTGGGTATCGTCCCAGAACGTCGCTCCCGGGCTGTTCCGCGTGCCGATTCGGGGGCGGCGCCGCGGTGCGCGTCACCGACGACATCCAGCACCCGATGGCCGGCAGCGTCGCCCTCGACGCCACCAACGCGTACTGGGCGGACGGGTCGGGCTCCGTGTTGACGATGCCCAAGGCCGGCGGCGCGATCACGACCGTCACGTCCCTGGCGAGCGCATTCGACATCCCCTCCGAGGTCGCCCTGGAGGGGGACTACGTCTACTTCACCAGCGCGCTCGGCGGCATCTGGCGCGTCCTGAAGACCGGCGGCCAGGCCCAGGCCCTGAAGGCCTCCAGCACCGGGGCCGCCGCCATCGACGGCTTCGCCGTCACGCCGACCGGGATCTACTTCAACGTGCCGGTCGACCTGGCGATCAAGTTCATCGCCAAGTAGCCGTCAAGTAGCCGTCAAGTAGCCGTAATGAACGGCAGGGCCCCTGGTTTTTTCAACGGGGCAGTCCCGGCCGAGGTAGCCACGGCGCGTCCCATCGAATACGCTACCGGGCCGATGATACGGGCCCGAGCCTCCGCGCGCGCGTCGCTCCTCCTCCGAGGGAGCCCTCTTTGAGCGTCATTCTCGGGGTCAACGCCTACCATGGCGACTCTGCGGCCTGCGTCCTGGTCAACGGCAAGCTGGTGGCGGCGGCGGAGGAGGAGCGCTTTCGGCGCATCAAGCACTGGGCCGGCTTTCCTTCGGAGTCCATCCGCTACTGCCTGAACGAGGCGCGGGCCCGCCTGTCCGACGTGACCGTCATGGCGGTCAACAGCGATCCCAAGGCAGGGCGCCTGGAGCGGCTGGCCTACCTGCTCCAGAAGCGGCCGAATCTCGCCTACGTCATCCGCCAGGTGAAGACGCGGCTCAAGCGTCAGAGCCTGGAAGAGGTGCTGGCGGCGGCTTTCCCGGGTGAACGATTCGGCGGCACGATCCGGCGCGTCGAGCACCACGTCGCGCACCTCGCCTCGGCGTACTACCTGTCGCCCTGGGACGAGGCGGTCGCCGTGTCAGTCGACGGCTTCGGCGACTTCGCGAGCGCCGCCTGGGGGCTGGCGCGCGGCAACCGCATCGAGGTCGACGGGCGCGTCCACTTCCCGCACTCGCTCGGCATCTTCTACGAGGCGATGACCCAGTACCTCGGTTTTCCGAACTACGGCGACGAGTACAAGGTCATGGGGCTCGCGCCGTACGGCAAGCCCCGGTTCCTGGACGCGCTGGGCGACGTCGTGCGCACGCTCCCCGGCGGCGCCTTCGAGCTGAACCTCAAGTACTTCCGCCATGGCACCGAGGCGGTGACGGTCTCCTGGAACGGCGCCGAGCCGACCAAGAACGGGATCCTGTACACGCCGGCGCTGGAGCAACTTCTGGGGCCGGCGCGCGGCCCCAAGGAGCCTCTCGATGATCGGCACCGCGATCTGGCGCGGTCGTTCCAGGCGACCTACGAGCGCGCCTTCTTCCACCTGCTCGAGAACCTTCACCGCCGGTACCGCGTCGATCACCTCGTGCTCGCGGGCGGCTGCGGCTTCAACTCCGTCGCCAACGGCAAGGTCACGACGCACTCACCGTTCAAGCACGTCTACGTTCAGTCTGCCGCCGGTGACGCAGGCGGCGCGGTCGGCGCCGCGCTGCAGGCGCACCACGAGCGCAGCTCGGAGACGGGGCACGAGTACGTGCGCCACGCCTACCTGGGACCGTCGTTCTCCAACGACGAGATCGGCTCCCTGCTCGAACGCGAAGCCGACAAGATCGCCGGCCAGCGCTGCGCCGTGGAGCGGGTCGAGCACCTCCCCACGCTCTGCCGCCGCACCGCGGACGCCATCGCCGCGGGCCGCGTCGTCGGCTGGTTCCAGGGACGCATGGAGTGGGGCCCGCGCGCGCTCGGCAACCGCTCGATCCTCGGCGATCCGCGGCGCGCCGACATGAAGGACATCCTCAACCTCAAGATCAAGCGTCGCGAGTCCTTCCGCCCCTTCGCGCCGTCGATCCTGCGCGAGCACGTGAAGGATTGGTTCGAGCTCGACGACGACGTCCCCTTCATGATGCAGGTCTTCCCGATCCGCGAGGCCAAACGGCCCCAGATTCCGGCGGTGACGCACGTCGACGGCAGCGGGCGCCTGCAGACGGTTTATCGGGACACCAACCAGCGGTACTATGGCCTGATCAGACCTTCCACCAGCTCACCGGCGTGCCGATGGTCCTCAACACGTCATTCAACGAGAACGAGCCCGTGGTGTGTAAGCCCTCCGAGGCGCTGGACTGCTTCCTGCGCACGAAGATGGATGTGCTGGTGCTCGGCGACTGGGTGGTCGAACGCCAAGACGACGGCCCGGCCCCATCACTCAAGGAGAACCCGGTATGACGTTTTCAACCCCCGCGCCTCACGGCGGGCGCATCGACATTCCGACGCTGCCGAGCGATGAAACGATCACCTACCCGACGATGGCCGACCCGGCAGCGGTGCGGGCGTACTACGAGCGGGAAGGTTATGTCGTGGTGCGCAACCTCGTCGATCACGCCACGTGCGATCAGATGCGCGGCGTCTTCGCCGAAGAGGTCAAACCCTTCGAGGGCTACATCTATCGGCAGGCCTCGGCCAACCCGGAGCGCCACGTGCGCACCGCGCATGGCTACATGCTCAATTCCATCCTCAACGTCCACGCCGTCGACCCGCGCGCCTTCCCGACCTTTCGCAAGCGCGGCGTCGACCTCATCACGACGGCGTCGCTACAGAAGGCGGTCCGCGCGATCCTGGGCGAGGCGGGCAAGATCGTCCAGAGCATGTACTTCGAGGGGAACCCGGCCACCTGGGCGCACCAGGACACCTACTATCTCGACAGCGAGAAGCTCGGGACCATGTCGGGCGCCTGGACCGCCCTCGAGGACATCGCGCCCGGCGCCGGCCGCTTCTACGTCTACCCGCGCAGCCATCTCATCGAGCTCGCCATGAACCGGGGCTCGATGAGCATCGCCAGCAACCACGCCGGCTACAAGACCCTGGTCGTCGAGATCATCCGCAAAAACGGGCTCGAGTGCCGCGCGCCGGCGCTGCGCAAGGGCGACGTGATGTTCTGGAACTCGAAGACCATCCACGGCAGCCTGGAGACGACCCAGCCCGAGTTCTCTCGCTCCTCGGTGACGTCGCACTACATCCCGGAGTCGACCCGCTTCCTGCAGTTTCAGACGCGGATCAAGGCGCTCAACCTCTCCGTCATCAACGGCATGCAGGTGCACACGCCCAAGGACATGGCGAGCCCCATCCAGCGGCTCGTCATGGGCGTCGAGACCCGCTTCCCCAGCGCCTTCACGTCTCTCAAGAAGGCAGCCGTCCGCGTCGTCACGCGCTGAGCGCGCCGACGCCCAAGCGAAGAAGCTCCTCCGTCGAGTGGCTGACGTGGTCGCGGGGTACCGGCGGATTTCGTTCGAGCCGGGCGACCTGGACGCGTTGATCGCGTTCTGCGTCGCCAGCGGCAGTCCGTTCGATGCGGCGGTGATACGCCGCCTGATCGTCGATCTCACCAGCGATCCGGCGGGCGTGTTCGTGGTCGCCGACGACGCTGGCCCCGTCCTGGTCGCGTCGCTGTTCGATCGCGGCGAGAACGGGGCGGACGCGGCGATGCTGGAGATCCTGGGCATCGGTGCGGCCGTGTCGCGCGAGGCGTTCGCGGAGCTGGTCGTCACGCCGGCGATCGCGTTCGGTCGTGCGGGCGTGCGACGCGCCGTGCACCTGCCGTTGCAACACGCGGGGTGCGCCCGGATCGAGGGAGCGGAGGGCGTCCTGCGGGCCGCCGGCTTCGCGCCAACCTACGACTTCTTCACGATGCGTCGCCCGGCGACGGCGCCCTTGCCCGGCGCGGCAGAAGTCCTGCCGCCCGGCTGGCGCTGGCAAGCCCTCGAGGGCGGCCTGGTCGACGTCGCGCACGCCGCCCTCACCGAGATCTTCCGCGACAGCGCGTCGTTCACGCTGTCGCCGCTGCCGCTGTTTCGTCGGGCCGTCGCCTCGGGCGCCTCGACCTTTCGCGCGCTGGTCGACGGCGACGAGATCGCGGGCCTCGTTCAGGTGGCCGCGCACGAGACCCTCCACGAGCTGCGCACGATCGGCCGGCGCCCCGCTTACCGCGGGCGGGGGCTGGGCGCGCGTCTCGTCACCGAGGGGCTGCGCCTGCTGGGGGAGCACGGCGCGCGCGCCGTCGAGCTGACGGTCGAGGCCCCCAACGAGCGGGCCCTGGCGCTCTATCGTCGCTTTGCCTTCGACGTCGTCGACCGCACCCCGGTCTTCGCCATGACCCTGCGTTAGCCGCTCCCGCGCGTCAGCGCGGGTGTGCGGCTATTGTGAGAGATGAGCTCTAGCCGGCTGTGGCGCCGCTCTTCATCGTCGACGACAGCACGCCGTAGACCTCCGTCCAGGCGGCCTTCACGGCGGGCGTGAACGCCGACCCCAGCCCCTGCTCCAGCGTCCAGAGCAGCGCGCCGCCGACGGTGACGTAGTGGGTGTCGACGACGCCGTAAGCGACGTGGCGCCGCCCCAGCGCCTTGACGGCGGGAACGATCTCGTCGAGCGCATCGAGCTTGCTGACGCAGACGCCGATCATCTGCATCAGCTTCTTGCCCTGCACGTCGAGCGGGGTCTTGAACAGCGGACGCAGCGAAGGATCCATCTCGAACAGCTTCCCGTAGAAGAGGGCCGCCGCCTGATCGGCGATCGGGACCAGCTGGGCAAACGTCTGCTGCACGAGAGACTTCTGGGCGGGTGTCATGGCCCAACTGTCTTCGAGATCGCGGGCGGTGACAGTTTCTTCTTCGTCAAATCTCGGTTGCCAGCCGGCGGATACCTCAGACTTCTGAGGCTATTCCGATGGAAGGCCGCGCCAGCGCCGCGTTCTTCGGAGGCACGCGGATTGCGTCGGTAGCCCGTCACGATGCGAACCCTTGGTCTTCTGGCTGTGGTCGTGACGTCGGCGTTGGCGGTGGGTTGCGGGTCGGGCTCCAGCGACCCCGACGCGGGTGGGGGCGCCGGCGGAAATCCGGGAGGCGGCCGGGGAGGGGGACCGGGTGGCGCTGCCGGTGGCAGAGGCGGTGGCGCGGCCGGCGCGGCGGGCAGCGTCGCGGGAAGCAGCGGCGTGGCGGGAACGACGGGCGTCGCAGGAAGCGGAGCGGCGGGAACGACCGGCGTCGCAGGAAGCGGAGCAGCGGGAACGACGGGCGTCGCCGGAAGCAGCGGAGCGGCGGGAATGACGGGCGTCGCAGGCCGCGGAGCGGCGGGAACGACCGGCGTCGCCGGCAGCGGCGGAAGCACCGGCGCGGCGGGCGCAACGGGTGTCGCTGGGCGCGGCGGCAGCGGCGGCACGCTGAGCACGGGTGCCGCTGGCAACGCGGGGAGCTGTCCCACGTCGGCGCCCACCTCCGGCGTCGCGTGCCCGATGGAGAGCGCCGTCGTGTGCAGCTACGCCGGGGCGGCTTGCTCTTGCCGCGTTTCCGGGACGGAGACCATCTGGACGTGCATGGAGTGCCCGGCGTTCGAGCCCGTCAATAACAGCGCCTGCACCGAGGCCCCGGGCGCGTCCGGCGGGGTCAACTGCTTTTACGGCGGCGACACCTGTGCGTGCCGTCCGACCGGGTGGCGCTGCCGGTGTACGGGCTGCCCGTGACGAGCGCGAGCCTTACCTTGCCGGAATGGGGCGCGACCTGCACGGCAGCGATCGTGTCGTCTTCAGCATCGGCGTCTTCAAGCTGCTGAAGGCGACGGTGTTGATCGCGCTCGGCGTCGCCAGCCTGCTGGGCGTCGCCGAGACCTGGCTCGAGGACGCCGCCCAGAGGATCGCCTGGTCCGGGGCGTTCCCGGGGCGGACGACCTTGAGGCATGCCGTGGCGGACCTGATGTCCGTCGACGAGCGCACCATCCGGCGGCTCGGGATCGCGGCGCTCTGCTACGCGGTCGTGTTCACCGTCGAAGGGGTGGGGCTGGTTCTCGGGAAACGGTGGGCCGAATGGCTGGTGGTCGCCGTGACCATGTCGTTCATTCCGCTGGAGATCTACGAGCTGCACCACCGCTTCGGGGTCGGCAAGCTGGCGGCGCTGGCGGTGAACGTCGCGATCGGCGGGTATCTTCTGTGGGAGCGCCTGCGTCAGGCACCCGGGTCGGTCGCGCGGACGCGGACGTCCCGCGCCTGACGCGCTACTGCGCGGGCGGGTAGCCGGCGGGCGGCGGGTAGCCGGGCGGCGGGGCCGGGTAGCCGGCGGGGCCGGGCGGCGGCGCGGCGCCGGGCGGCGGTGCGCCGCCGGGCGGCGGGTACGGCACCGGCTGGGAGTAGGGGCCGCCGCCGGGCTGCAGCTGGTACATGTGCACGGCCTGGTACTTCTCGACCCACAGCAGCGGGACCAGCAGGAAGATACCGGCGATCAGCGGACCGACGTCCAGCTCTTCATTGCGAGAGATGCTGGTGTCCAGCGTCTGATAGCCGGGGTACTCCAGCCGGATCGGCGTCGTCGAGCCGACGATCTTGGTGTCGGTCATCGTGTAGGGGGTCGTTCCGACCACCACGCCGTTCAGCGACACGCGGGCGCCGGGCGGGTTGCTCTGGAGCACCGTCGAGCTGGCACAGCCGGCGAAGGCGGAGACGGTGAGGGCGGCGAGGGCCGGAAAACAATGTGCGAACCGCAGACGCGCGATGCTCATGGTGAAGCGCACTCTAGTGGGAGCTCACCGGTTTCGTAAAGGGTCAGCGGCGCTGCGGTTCAGCGGCGCTTCAGCGAGAGGTGGCTCTGGCCGAAGGAACCTGCCCCGTTCGAAAGGGTCAGCTGGCCTTTGAGCTCGCCGTCTTCGTCCGCGCGCACGGAGCCGCGCGCGAAGAAGCTCTGGTTCGCGGGGCACTGGCAGGCGAGATCGAGGGCTCCGGCGGGCGTCAGTCGCCCCATCATCCGGAAGGTCTGGTGGGCGGCCGCGTTGGCCATCCATCCGGCGACGGCGCCGTCGGGCCCGACCTGGAGGGCGAACCGCCCCTTCTGGTGCTTTTCGGGATCGTTCCACGGCCCTTCCCAGCTGCCGGCGAAACCCGGCGCGGGCTTTGCCCGGGCGGGCTCCGCGGCCGGAGGCTCGGTGGGGGTGACGTTGGCCGGCGGGGCGGGGGCGCGCTCGGTCGTGGCCGCGGGCGTCGCGCCCGTCGCGCTGGCGAGCCGGCGCTTTTCTCGCCCGGTCTTCGTCCGTCCGGTGGGCTCGTTGGTGGGCTCGTTGGTGGGCTTCTGGGGGGAGGCCTGGACCGATGCCGCCCGCGGCGCGGCAGCCACCGCCGGGGAAGCGGCCGCCGCCGGCGGAGCGGCCACCGCCGGCGTCGCAGCCGGCCGCTCCGGGGAAGCCGCGGCGACCACCGGCTCCGCGCCGCGATCGCCGCCGAGGCGGCTGGCGAAGAGGCCTCCGCCGACCATCGCGACGACGGCGACCGTCACCCCGATGACGATGGGCCGCCGCCCGCGCGGCTGGCCGGGTATCTCCAGCTCGGATGCCGAGTCGCCGAACGTGGTCGCGGCCTTGCCCACCGGCGCGGGGCGAATCCCCGACGCGGTCGACGATGGCGTGATGGCCCCGCCCGAGACCGTCTCGGGCACCGTGGTCGCGCGCGCCAGGAACCCGGCCAGACGGTCGGCGACGGCGCGCATGCTGAGGGGGCGCGCGGCCGGGTCCTTGCGAAGCAGCTCGGCGACCAGCTCGGCGAGCGCCTCGGGCACCGACGGGTTCACCGTGCGCACGCTCTGGGGCGCCTCGGTCATGTGCGCGACCACGAGATCGCCCAGGGCGTCGTAGACGAACGGGGGACGGCGGGTCAGCATCTCGTAGATCACGCAGCCGAGCGAGTAGATGTCCGTCCGGTAGTCGATGTTGGCCGAGTCGCGACACTGCTCGGGCGACATGTAGAGCGGCGTGCCGAGCAGCGAGCCGCTGCGGGTCTTGTGGACCTGCCCGGCCTGGAAGTCTCCCGCCAGCTTGGCGATGCCGAAGTCGACCAGCTTGATCGCGTCGGGCGGCTCCGCCTCGACGAAGATGTTCTCGGGTTTCAGGTCGCGGTGGACGATCCCCTTGGCGTGCGCGGCCTCCAGCGCTTCGGCCATGCCCCGCGCCATCCGCGCGACGGTCACCGCGGGCAGCGCCCCGCGTCGCGCCAGCGTCGCCGCCAGCGTCTCGCCGGTCAGGTACTCCATCACGATGTACGGGCGCCCGGTTGCCTCGACCTCGCAATCGAAGATCTGGACGATGCCGGGGTGCGCGATGGCCGAGGTGGCCCGCGCCTCCAGGAAAAATCGCTCCAGCAGATCGGGGCGGTCGACGATCTCGCGCGACAGCAGCTTCAGCGCCGCCTTGCGCTTCAGGTGGCGGTGCTCGGCCAGATAGACCTCGCCCATGGCCCCCGCGCCCAGCTGCCCGAGCACGGTGTAGCTGCCGATCGTTTTCCCAATCATGAGGCGTCGCCCGTCACAGCTCAGGTCGGATCATAAGCGAACGCTAGACCCGGGTCACCCGCTGCTTGAACATGAACGTGAAGGTCGTGTCACCGGCCCAGACGTTCAGCCGCACGAACCGGGCCTTTTTCCGGATCGGGATGTAGACAAACCCGGCGGCGCCTTGCCCCGGGGCCAGCACGGTGCGCCGGAAGGCGGCGTTCATCCACACCTCCTTGGCTGAGCCGAGCTGCTGGACGGCGTTCGCGTGCCGGGCCTGGTCGTGATCCATGTCCGCCGCGATGGCCGCCGAGCGCAGGCCGGTGGTCGACTTGCCCCTGCCCGACGCCACGGTCGCGATGTCGCCGACGACGCTCAGGAACAGGAAGGGCGCCATGGCGCGGCTGTCGTTCTCGGCATCGGCCGTCTCGCGTGACCGTTTGGCGTCGATGTGGGCGATTGCCTCCTCCGGATCGAACACCAGCCTCTCGTCGCTCCAGTCCTTCTCGCAGGTGTGGAACGACATCGCATCGGGGCCGACGTCGATCGATTTGGCGCTGTTGTTCTCGAACTCGACCCGAAAGGCTATCCGGCCCTCGTCCTGGTGATCGAAGGCGGCGGCGATCCGTACGCCGCCCTTTTCCCTGGCTTCGACGGAGCGGCCGGCGATCCAGGTCGCGTCCGTCGCCATCGAGCGGAGCCTGACGAGCGGTTCGGGGGTCACGCAGCCGGCGGTCAGCGCGCCGGGGAGAGCCACGAGGAGCAGACCAGCCAAGCGAGCTGTGAGCGTCATGACATCCTGGCTTGGCAACGTCCGTGCCACGAAAAACGGCCGTGTCCGCGTGCGCGGCCGCACAGACTGACGCGACCGGGTCACGGGGTGTAGCGTGGGCGCCATGATCATGCGCCTGGCGCTCGCCGCGCTCGTCGTCGGGGCCTGCGGCTCGGGATCGGGCGACGCGCCTGCGACAGGCGACGTCGGTGTGCTGAAGGACTACCTCGGTGACAGCGCCTATCCGGACGACGTCTGGCAGCCGACGACGCCCGCCGCCGCGAACATGGATGGGGCGCTGCTGCAGGAGGCAGTCGACTGGGTCGCCGCCGCGCATGCCGAGATCCACTCGTTCTTGATCGCCCGCAACGGCCGGCTGGTGATGGAGCGCTACGGTTGGAACTCCGGGCTCACTGTCGCCGACCCGAACGACACGCCGAGACAGACCGTCCCCTCCGAGCGCCACCTGACGTTTTCGGCGACGAAGTCGTTCCTGTCGGCGCTGGTCGGGATCGCCCTCGACGAGGGGGCGCTTCCGGGCATCACCACCAAGGCCGCCGACTGGTTCCCCGACTACGCGAGCCTCGCACCGTCGCCCGACAAGTCGCTGATCACGCTCGCCGATCTGCTGACGATGCGCAGCGGGCTGCAGTTCACCGAGGGAGAGCAGACGACGTTCGACGCGCCCGACCCGGCGCGGGCGATGTTTTCGCGGCCCGTGGTCGATACGCCGGTCGGCACCGTCTGGAACTACAGCTCGGGCGGGTCGGACATCGTCGCCGAGATCCTGCGCGTCGCGACCGGGCTGACACCGCTCGCCTACGGGGAGGCGAAGCTGTTCGGGCCGATCGGGATCGTGAACCCGCCCTGGGCCGCGGGCGCCACCGGCACCAACCACGGCGGCTGGGGGCTGGATCTGACGTCGCGCGAGATGGCGCGTTTCGGTGAGCTCTATCGCGCCCGCGGCGTCTGGAAGGGCCAGCCGGTCGTTCCCCCCGCCTGGACCGACGAGTCGACCCTCGGTCGCTGTCAGACCGCGTGGGGGCACGACTACGCGTACCACTGGTGGCTCTCGAACGTTCCCGGCTTCTTCAACGCGAATGGCGCCTACGGTCAGATGATCTTCGTCAACCGGGCCCTGGGGCTGGTGGTCGTGTTCACAGGCGATCTGCCCAACGAGACCGCCTACAACGTCTACGAAGATCTGCTGCGCACCTACGTCGTCCCCGCCACGCACTGACGCGCGCCAGCCTGCTAGCCTTCGCGCCGACGTAACCCCAGGAGGCCGGCATGAAGATCGGGATCATCGGTTCGGGTGTGGTCGCTCAGACGCTGGGCGCGAAGTTCATCGAGCTCGGACACGACGTCGTGGTCGGAACGCGCGACCCCAAGAAGCTCGACGACAAGAAGAACATGGCGGGCTCGCTGCGCGAGTGGCTGGCGAAGGTGGGCAACAAGGGGCGCGTCGCGACGTTCGCCGAGGCGGCTGCGCACGGTGACCTGCTGATCAACGCGACGTCGGGCGAGATCTCTCTCGACGCCCTCAAGCTGGCCGGTGCCGACCGGCTCGGCGCCAAGGTCCTGATCGACACCTCGAACGCGCTCGATTTCAGCAAGGGGATGCCGCCCCGCGCGCTGGCCAGCCAGGACCACTGCGTCGCCGAGCAGATTCAGGCGGCGTTCCCGGCCCTGCGGGTCGTCAAGTCGCTGAACACCGTCGGAGCGCCGGTGATGGTGAACCCGCGCGGGCTCGCGGAGGGCGGTCACACCGTCTTCGTCAGCGGCAACGACAAGCCGGCCAAGGCGGCCGTCGGCGAGCTGCTGGCAGCGCTCGGCTGGATCGACATCCTCGACCTTGGCGATATCTCGACGGCCCGCGGCCCCGAGATGTACATGGCGATGTGGCTCCGCCTCTGGGGCGCCACCGGCACCGGCTTCATCAACGTGAAGGTCGTGCGCTGAGGAGGCGGCCCATCAGGTGGTCCCGCGGCGCAGCTTGCCGAACCAGCCGGGCTGGCGGCGCTTGTAGTTGGTGAGGCGGCCCGAGAGCCAGAAGCTGCCCGCGACGACGTTGCCGACGACGGGGACGGTGGTCAACAGGTCGGGGTCGACGACGACGTCGAAGCGGGCACCGACGGTGTCGACCAGCGCCCAGAAGAAGGGGAGGCCGGTGAGCGCGTTCTTGTAGGTCGCGGCCTCGACGACGTGGCCGGCGAAATTCGCGTGCGCCTCGGGGACCTCGGCCTTGCCGCCGCCGGCGCCGAACAGGCCGGTCGGGATGAACGACTGCGACGAAAACTTCGGTTTGTCGTCCCCCTGCGACGCGTAGTACGCGGCCTCCGATTCGTGGCAGGCGAGCTCATGCGCGAACGCCGTGATCTGGGCGTCGACCACGCCGGGCAGCTCCAGGTCGCCGTAGGCCCGCATGTTGGGGCAATCGAACACGAAGGGATACTCCGTGCCGCCGTCGGTGGGGGGGACCCAGACGTGAAAGGCGCCGTCCGAGATCCGTGTCGTCGTCGCGCCGGACGCGGTCCTGCAACGTCAGCCGGATCGACGACTTGCCCGCGAAATGCGGGTTGACGCCCTGTACGGTGTCGTCCTGCAGCTGCCACCACATCTCCTCGCCCGCCGCACCGGTCCAGCGGATGTACTGGCCGTTCTTGACCGAGATGACCTCGCCGTCGTCGAGCATCTGCGGCGCCAGCGTCTCGAGCTCCTCCTGCGTCTCGATCGCGAAGCCGATCGACGAGAAGTGACTGGGCATCTCAGCAGTGTATCGCGATGCACTGGGCGGACGCTCGACAGTACAATCGGCTTCGATGTCGTGGGTACTGGCGATCCTTCCGTTGGGCGTGCTCGCAGTCGTGGCGTTTCGATGGGTGATGCGCCAGGCGGTGGGCGCGACAATGTACAGAGCCTTCAGCGATTTTGTCGTCGAGGAGGCGAGGACCGATGTCGCGCCTCCAGCCGAGATTCCCAGCTTTCTTTCGGAGCTCTATGGGCGCAGGGAAGACCGATTCGCCGCGCTCGGGTTCCGCGAGCTCGGCTACCTCTACGGCGGCGCAGTGATCAGAGCGCGGACGGATCGTCAGGGGCTGCCGATGCGCGTCTTGATCAATTCCGAGGCCGCAACGCTGGCGCGTCAGCTCGACAGCGGCCGGGCTGATCCCGCCTGGCCGTTTACGATGGTGTTCGAAACCCATCTCGCCGACGGCACCAAGGTCGTGACGTTGGAAGGGTTCGATGCGACGCTGCACGCGACCAAGCTCAGTCGGATTGGGCATTCGCGCGGATTGACGCTGGAGGAGATGTACGCCGACCACCGGGAGGCCGTTCGCGAGGCCGGAGTGCCGATCGCCCGAGGGCCAGAGACGCTCGACGCGCTCGCCGCCGAGGACTGCGCCTGGGACCGTCGCCGCCTCGCCGAGGTCGAGGAGAGCGGGCTCGTGATGACCGCAGAGGACGGCTCCCGCCGGTTTCGCCCCGCGCACGTGCGGGCCTTCGTGCGGACCTGGTTGGACGCCTTCGACGCGCACAACACTCTGACAGACGCGCGCCAGCAGGCAGAGCAGGCAGCGCATGGGCCACCGCCTCCGCTCCCGAGCGGTTACCTGGCCTACCTGAAGCGAGGCGCCTGACGCGCTACTGGTAGCCGGCGGCCTGCAGGCCGAAGAGGTGGGCGTAGCGGGCGCCGGCGGCGAGCAGCTGGGCGTGGCTGCCGTCCTCGACCACGCGGCCGCCTTCGAGCACCAGGATGCGGTCGGCCATCCGCACCGTCGGGAAGCGGTGCGAGATCAAGATGGTGGTGCGGCCGGCGGCGAGGGCGCGGAAGCGCTGGAACACGGCGTGCTCTGCCTCGGCGTCCAGCGCCGCGGTCGGCTCGTCGAGGATCAGGATGTCGGCCTCCTCGCGCATGAAGGCGCGGGCGAGCGCCACCTTCTGCCATTGGCCGCCCGACAGATCGACGCCGCCGGAGAACCAGCGCCCGAGCTGGGTCTCGAGGCCGCCGGCGAGCCCGGCCACCAGCTCCTTGGCGCCCCCCTGCTCGACGGCGCGGCCGACGCGCAGCTCGTCGTCGCGGTGGGCGACGCTGCCGAAGGCGACGTTCTCGCGCAGCGCCAGCTGGTACTCGTTGAAGTCCTGGAAGATGACGCCGATCCGGCCCCGCAGCGCCGCCTCGTCCCAGCTCCGCAGATCGCGGCCGTCGAGCAGGATGCGCCCCTCCGTCGGCTGGTAGAGACCGGCGAGCAGCTTGATGAACGTGGTCTTGCCGGCGCCGTTCTCGCCGACCAGCGCGAGGCTCTGCCCCTTGGGGATGAAGACGTCGACGCCGCGCAGGGCCCATCGGCCCAGGTCGCCGCCGACGCCGGCGCCGCCGTAACGGAAGCCGACCCCTTCGAACCGGAGCCCCTGCTCGGCGCGGACGACGCCGACCGGCCCCGGCGGCCGCTTCGGCTCGGTCGGGATCGCGAAGTAGTCGAACAGGTTCGACATGTAGAGCGTGTCCTCGTACATCCCGCCCAGCGCCCCGAGCACGGCCTGAAAGCTCTGCTGCCCCTGCCGGAAGGCGACCAGGTAGAGGGTCATGTCCCCCAGCGACAGCCGCCCGCGGAAGGTGGCGGCGACGATCAGCGCGTAGCAGCCGTAGAACACGGCCGTGCTGACGAGCGAGAGCGCGTAGCCCCAGATCGCGCGCCGGAAGGCGAGCTTGCGGTCGTCGGCGAAGAACGTCTCGGCCAGTTGCTTGTAACGGCCGAGCAGCAGCGGCCCGAGACCGAACAGCTTCACCTCCTTCGCGTGCTCGTCGTTGGCCAGCACGTACTCGAGGTAGGTCAGGCGGCGCGAGTCGGGCGAGCGCCAGTTGCGCAGGCGGAACGCCGCCCCCGAGAAGCGCGCCTCGGCGACGAAGGCGGGGATCGTCGCGATCAGCACCGCCAGCGCCATCCAGCCCGAGAATCGGAGCAGGAGCGCGACGTAGCCGGCCAGGGTCAGGCCCTGGCGCAGCACCTGGAAGTTGCTCTGGACCAGCGACAGCGGCCGGGTCGAGGCCTCGCGCCGGGCGCGGGTCAGCTTGTCGTAGAACTCCGGGTCCTCGAAGTGGCGCAGGTCGAGCTCGGCCGCCTTCTCGAGGATGCGAACGTTCAGATCGATGCCGAGGCGAAGGCCGACCAGCTGGCGAATCAACCCGAGCACGCGTTCGCAGCCGGCGAGCGCGACGACGGCGGCGAGCTCGAGCGCCACCAGGCGCACGGCGTGCTCGAGCGCCGCGTGGGCGACGACGGCGTCGATGATCAGCTTGCCGACGTAGGCGATGAACGGTGGCAGCGCGGCGGCCGCGAGCGTGAACAGGGCGAGCGCGATCACGCCGGCCGGCGCCGACCGCCAGACCAGCGCCATCGCGCGCGCCGAGTGCTTCGCGCTGGCGGCGAGGCGCGCCCCGAGCGGTGGCTGGGGGGGCGTGGCCGGTGGGACAGGAACGGGAGGATGCGCAGCCATGCGGAACGCATCAGCCTAGCGCACCCGTGACCGCGCGCACCGAGATGGAACGAATCGACCGCGAGCTGCGTCTAATGAATTGGAGGAGAGATCGTCATGAAGCGCTCAGGTGTGGCTCGGTTGGGCTTGACTGCCGCGCTCGGGTTGACGCTGGTGGCGGCGCCGGGTCTCGCCAGCGCACAGCACGGGGGGCATGGCGGTGGCATGGGTGGCGGCTTCCACGGCGGGGGCATGGGCGGCGGGTTCCACGGCGGCAGCACGGGTGGCGGCTGGCACGGCGGAACCAGCGGCGGCTGGCATGGCAGTCCTGGCGCCGGTTGGCAGGGCGGGTACGCGGCCCCCAGAGGCGGTTATGGAGGCGGCTGGCACGGCGGCTATGCGGCACCCGGCGCCGGCTGGCGGGGCGGCTACGCGGCGCCGTACGGAGCCTACCCACGCACCTATGTGGCGCCTCGTCCCAGCGTCGTTGTCCACCCCCACGCGCGCGTCTACGTCCCTGGCTACTGGGGCTATGGCGGCGGCGCGCGCGTCTGGATCGGTGGCACATGGGCCTATCCGCCGTACGACGGCTGGGTCTGGATCGCGCCCCGCTGGATCTGGAACGGGTACCAGTGGGTCTGGCAGACGGGGTACTGGACGCCGCCCTATTGAGTTCGGGACCCTGAGAGTGTCCCGCGCCCCCCGCGATGAGCTCGGGCGGGCAAAGCCCGCCCTCCCTCACGCGATCTGATTCCGTTGGTTTCTTTACAGCGGCGGGGCGGCGTTGCGGACGAGGTCGAGGAGGTATGACTCGAAGAGGCGGCCCGCTTCGGGCGCGCCCGGGGTCGCGTCGTCGGAGACGCAGTTCGGATCGAACCGGGCGGCGGATTTGTCGGCCGTGCCGTCGGAGTCGCCGGGCGGCTTGATCCAGACGTAGGCGTCGACCAGCGGCTCGGGCGTGGCGCGGGGACGCTCGCCCAGGCCGGCGCCCTTGATGTTGCACCAGTTGCCGGCGTAGCTGCGGATGTTGGCGCGGCCGTTCCGGCTGGTGTCGATCAAGAACCTCTTGCCGGTGATTCCCGCCTTCTCCAGCGCGGCGCCGAGCTCGGCCACGTAGGCGCGTTCGTCGGGGCTGGGCTCGTCGGGCGTGGTGCGGCTGGTGAGCGGATCCTTGATCGGGTTGTAGTTCGACACGTTGACCGCGAAGCCCCGGATCCGGTCGGCGCCGCCGGCGGCCGCCAGCACCTGCTTGTAGATGGCGACGCTCTTCGGGAGGTTGCGCGGCCAGCCGAGCCACTGGCTGTGTCCGGCGTCCAGGTAGATGGAGACGTTGGGGAGCGACAGCTTGGAGATCGCGTAGGCGATCCCGCGGCGGTAGATGCGGTCCGCGACCGCGCAACGCTCGACGGCCAGGTTGGTCACCATGTTGGCCAGCGAGTCGGGCTCGAGCACGACCGCGATCCGCTGCGTCGGGCGCGCCTTGAACTGCGCCGCGATCACGTCGATGTAGTCGTGCTGGTAGCGGGCCTCGCCCTGCGCTTCGACCTTCAGCTCGCCGGCCGACGACTCGGCGGAGCAGTCGCGGTTGGGCAGATCGTAGACGACGAACAGCGGCACCACCGGCGTGCCGGCGGCCTGCTCCTGGGCGCGGGCGTCATCCAGCCAGGACGCGACCTTGCTCGTCGCGGCGATCGTGTCGAGCCAGAGGGCGGTCGGCTGTTTCGCCAGCCGGCGCAGCTTGGCCGCCTCCGCGGGCCTGCGGGCGGCGACCTCCTCCACGCGCTGCGCGAACGCCGGATCGACGTAGAAACGGGCGCCGGCGAACGGGTTGCCGCCGTCGGGGGCGCGAGGCGTCGCCGCCCGTACGCCCGCCGGCGCGCTGGCGAGCCGCGGGGCCGCGCCGGCGCCGGCGCCGGCCGATACCGTCAACAAAAAGACCGCGAGCGAACGATGTGTGGTCATGGTCTGGTCTCCTAGGGTCACTTGCAGATGAAGCGGAGGTCGTCGACGTAGATGTCGTAGTTCGCGGAGGGGACGTTCACCTGGAACTGAACGCCGTAGATCTTCGCGGGGACGATGTGTGGCTTGCGCGGGCTCCCCCAGCCGGGCATCTGCTTCATCGAGGCCCACGGAAAGATGTAGAGCCGCCACTCGGTCGTCAGGTTGAGATCGGCGCCGAAGTCGTTGAAGCACTCGGTGCAGACGCCCCCTTCGGGATCGGTGTCGACGTCGGGGAGCTTCAGCCGCACCTTCTGGGTCGAGCCCTCGGCGCGCCGGGCCCAGAAGGCGAGGCCGGCGTACTTCGAGCCGTCGTAGGCCGACTTCGGGTCGACGAAGTTCATCCCCATGCCGCCGAACAGCGGGGCGCCGGTGCCGATCTTGCCGTGGTAGCGGGCGGCGAACTGGGAGCCGTGGCCCCCTGTGCTCATCGTGAAGGTGCCGCCGTCCTCGCCGGCGGCGGGGTCGATGGTGGTCCCCTTCTTGTCGCGGAACGTGTACCAGTAGCCGCCGCAATCGGCGCCGACGATGTTCTGGTTGTTGCCGTCCTCGCCGTCGTCGAGGAGCCCGTCGGGGCCGCAGTCGCGGAAGCCGGTGCCCGCCAGGTTGAGGGGCGCCGGCGGTGCTTGTGGGGCGGGCGTCGCCGCAGGCGCGGCCGCGTGAAGGGGCGGGGCGACGCAGTTGATTGCGACGAAGACCGCGCCGCAGACCGGTATGAGCATGGGGCGAAGGCGTGTGTTCATGCCCGCCTCCTTCGCAAGCCGCGGGCCAACAGCTCGGCCGTGCGCGGCGCGCCTCCCGGGGAAGGCATTGAACGAGTCGTTCAACGCCGCGACGTGCGATTGAACGACTGGGTCAATTCGCCGGCCGGCGCCGCCTGGCGTTGACATTCGGATCCACGCAGCGGAAATTCGATCCGGGCGTGACCAACACGAATGGCGCCAGTCGCACGGACGGCGCGCCCGGCAAGCGGGCGTTCGCGCCCGGAGATCTGGTTGCCGGGCGCTACAAGATCGTGCGCCTGCTGGGCGCCGGCGGCACCGGCGAGGTCTACGAGGCGATGGACGGCGCGCTGGGCGGAGCGGTCGCGCTCAAGACGCTGAGCCCGGCGGTCGCGGGCGACGGCGTCGAGCGCGAGCGGTTCCGCCGCGAGATCCAGGCGGCGCGCAAGATCACCCACTCCAACGTCTGCCGCATCTTCGATCTCGGTACCCAGACGGCGGGCGGGCGCGAGCGGATGTTCCTGACCATGGAGCTGCTGGCGGGCGAGAGCCTGGCCGAGCGGCTCGCGCGCGGTCCGCGGTTCACGACCGCCGCGGCGCTGCCGCTCGCGACGCAGATCGCCGCGGGCCTCGAGGCCGCGCACGCGGTCGGGATCGTCCACCGCGATCTGAAGCCGGGAAACGTCATGCTGGTGCCGGGACCGGGGGACAGCGGCGCGCGGGTGGTGCTGACCGACTTTGGCATCGCGCTCTCCGAGGAGCAGGCCAGCATCCGTCTGACCCGCTCCGGCGAGCTGCTCGGCACACCGCAATACATGGCCCCCGAGCAGGGCGATCCCGGACCGGTCGGGCCGGCCACGGACGTCTATGCCTTCGGGCTGCTCCTGTACGAGATGCTGAGCGGGGCGACGCCGTTCGTCGCGGGCGCGACGCCGCTGGAGACGGTGCTGCGCAGGCGGCGTGAGGCACCGCGGCCGCTGCGGGAGGTCGCGCCCGACGTCGCGCCGCGCTGGGCCGCCGCCATCCACCGCTGCCTGGAGCGCGATCGGGTGCGGCGGTTCGCGCGCGCGCCCGAACTCATCGCCGCCCTGGGCGGAGAGGGCTGACGTTGGCCGCTCCCACGGTGCGCGCACCCAAGACGGCCAGCCGCCGCGGAGGCGGCGAGGGGCCGCTGCACCTGACGGTGATGGCCCCCAACCGGTTCGAGACCCACCCGCTCCCCGAGCGCGGCGCCATCACCGTCGGTCGCGACGAGGGGGCCGACGTTCGTCTCGCCGACGAGCTGGCATCTCGGATGCACCTGCGGGTCGGCGTGGAGGCCGGGCAGATCTGGGTCGAGGATCTCGGGAGCTCGAACGGGACCTTCGTGCGCGGCGAGCGGCTCGAGCCGGGGGCGCGCGCGCCGCTGCTGCCGGGGGAGGCGGTGACGATCGGCTTCACTCACCTCATGGTCCAGCGCCGGCGGGCCTCGGCGACTGTCCGGCCGACGTCCGCGGACGTCCAGGTGACGCAGTCCGAGGCGATGCGGCAGCTCTATCAGCTCGCCGAGCGGGCAGCGTCCGGTCGGACGGCGGCGGGGCTCGTCAACGTGCTCGTCCTGGGGGAGACCGGCGTCGGCAAGGAGGTGATGGCCAGCTGGATCCACCGCAACTCGCCGCGCGCCGAAGGCCCGTTCGTCTGCATCAACTGCGCGGCGCTGACCGAGAGCCTGCTCGAGAGCGAGCTGTTCGGGCACGAGAAGGGCGCGTTCACGGGCGCGACGCAGGCCAAGCTGGGGCTGCTCGAGTCGGCGGCCCGGGGGACGGTGTTCCTCGACGAGATCGGCGAGATGCCGGCGGCGCTGCAGACCAAGCTGTTGCGGGCGCTGGAGAACCGCGAGATCACGCGGGTCGGGGGGCTGGCCGCGCGCGCCATCGACGTACGGTTCGTGGCCGCGACGAACCGGGACCTCGAGGCCGAGGTGACGGCGAAGGGGTTCCGCCAGGACCTTTACTACCGCCTCAACGGCATCACCCTGACGATTCCGCCGCTGCGCGCCCGCACCGACGAGATCGAGCCGCTCGCCCGGCAGTTCCTGGCCCAGGCCGCCGGCGCCGCCGGCCGCACGCCGCCGGCGTTGTCGCCCGAGGCGGTGGCGCGGCTGCGCGCCCACACCTGGCCCGGCAACATCCGCGAGCTCCGCAACGTGATCGAGCGGGCCTTGATCCTGGGCGACGGTGAGGAGATTGGCCCGGCCGAGCTTCCACTGCCCGCCGGGCCGGCGGCGCCGCCGGCCGACGGCGCGGGGCTGTCGCCCGCCGATCGGGACGAGCGGCAGCGCATCCTCGAGGTGATGGCGGCGTTCGGCGGCAACCAGACGCGCGCGGCCCGCAAGCTGAAGATGGCGCGCGGCACGCTCATCGAACGGCTGAAGCGCTACGGGATCAAGCGTCCGAAGACCTCGACGGACGAGTGATGGACGAGGCGCCGCCCGACGCCGAGTTGCTGGCGCGCGGCGCGACCGTGGGCCGCTATCTGATCGTCGAGCCGCTGGGAACAGGGGCGATGGGCGTCGTCTACGCCGCCTACGATCCCGAGCTCGATCGCAAGATCGCCCTCAAGCTCCTGCGCCCGGATACAGCGGGGGAGGGGGATGGCCGGCGCCAGGCGCGCCTGGTGCGCGAGGCAAAGGCGATCGCGAAGCTGTCTCACCCCAACGTGGTCGGCATCTTCGACGTCGGCGTGCATGACGGGCGGGTCTTCCTGGCGATGGAGCACCTGTCGGGCGGCACGCTCGGGCAGTGGCTTGCGGCGGAGCGCCGCGGTTGGCGCGCGGTGCTCGCGATGTTCATCGAGGTCGGGCGGGGCCTCGCCGCCGCGCACGGCGAGGGGCTGGTCCACCGGGACTTCAAGCCCGACAACGTCCTGCTCGACAAGAACGGTGTTCCGAAGATCGTCGACTTCGGGCTGGTGCGGGTGGCGGCGGGCGAGGCCGAGGCTGGCGGCCCCGCCCTGGCCGTGCCGTCGCCGCCAGCGGCCGGCGACGGCACGGCGCTCACGCGCACCGGCGCGCTGACCGGGACCCCGGCCTACATGGCCCCCGAACAGTTCCTGGGGCGGGCGGTCGACGCGCGCGGCGATCAGTTCGCGTTCGCCGTGGCGCTGTACGAGGCGCTCTACGGTCAGCGCCCCTTCGCGGGCGAGACGCTGATCGCGCTGGCCGAGTCGGTGACGACCGGCTCGCTGCGCGAGCTGCCCAGGGACAGCGACGTCCCGGCCTGGGTGCGCGCCGTCGTCTACCGCGGGCTGCGCGCGCGCCCCGAGCAGCGCTTCCGTCTGGTCGAGGATCTCGTCGCCGCGCTGCGGGTCGATCCGCGCGCCCGCACCCGGCGCAACGTCGGCCTGGCCGTGCTCGGGGTCGGGCTGCTGGGGCTGGTGGCGTATGCGCGCCACGTGGGGAGCGGCGCGCCCGGGGGGCCACCCGCGCTCTGCACCGGCCTGACGCCGGCCACGTCGCGCATCACCGGTCCGGGCGCGCTCGCCACCAAGCCGTACGGCTACGCCGCGCCCGGGCTGACGGTGCCCCTCGTGCAGCCGTTGCCATCGGCGGACGGGGCGCTGCCCGGCGTGCAGGTGACGTTCGCGCCCGAGACGGCCACGGGATGGGCGGGGTTCGGCCTCTCGTTCGCGGGTTGCATCGATGCGAGCGCGTATACCGGCGTCAGGTTCACCGTCGCGGGCGAGCTGGGGACCTGCGCGCTGAGCTTCGGCGTCGTCCCGACGGAGCAGCAGCTGGTGGCGTTCGGCGGGAGCTGCACCGGCGAGTGCATCCCGCCGTCGTCACCGCCGCTCACCGCCGGCACCACGACGGTCTCCTTCGCCGACCTGGCCGGTGGCGCGCCCGACGGCCCCGTCGATCAGGCGCGCCTGCAGAATGTGCAGTGGTCGCTCAAATCGATGGGCGGCGTTCCCTGTCGGGCGCGACTGACCGTCACCGACGTCTCGTTCGTGCCGGACGTCCGCGCCTGTGGCCCCGACGGTTTGATCGACGACGGCGAGGACGGAGACAACCGCACCCTGACCCGGGGCGGCCGGGGCGGCTACTGGTACACCTTCCGCGACAAGCTCGGGACGACGGTGAGTCCGGCGACCGAGGAGGAGGGCGGCCGCTTCGCGATGAGCCCCGGCGACGGCGCCACGCGCCACGCGGCACGGTTTCACGGCAAGGTCGGCAGCGGCGCCCCGCTGTTCGCCGGCATGGGCGTGAACCTGATCGACCCCAAGGGCCCCTACGACGCCTCCGGGTACGCCGGGATCGCGTTCCGGGCGCGGCGGGCCGAGGGCTCGATCGGCAAGGTCAGGCTGAAGGTCCCCGACATGAACACCGATCCGCAGGGGCGGGTCTGCGTCGAGTGCTTCAATGATTTCGGCGCCGATCTGAACCTGACGACGGAGTGGCAGACGTTCGTCTTGCCCTGGACGGCGCTGAAGCAGATGCCGGGCTGGGGCGTCCCGCGCAAGCCGCAGATCGCCGCCGCCCAGCTCTACGGCATCCAGTTCCAGGTCAACGTCCCCGACGCCGGCTACGACGTCTTCGTCGACGACCTCCGTTTCATTTGTTTGAGTTCGGGACCCTGACAGGGTCCCGCGCCCCCCGCGATGAGCTCGGGCGAGCAAAGCTCGCCCTCCCTCGACGCGATCCGCTCGCTAGGCCGCCGCGCGGCGGGCGGCGGCGAGCTCTCGCTCGGGACGGTTCAGGGCCGGGTCGACGAGGGCGCCCCATTGCTGCATGCGGGCGGGGGCGATCGCGGCCAGGATGCGCTTGCTCAGCTGCGCGATCTCGTCGTCGCGAAGGTGCGTCCAGAGCAGGGCGTTCAGCTCGCGCTCTTCCCGATCCATGTGCGCGACCTGCGCGGCGACGAGGGCGTTGAAGCGCCTCGCGATCTCGCCGCCCATCTGGGCGCGGCCAAGCGGTACGTCCAGCGCCTCCAGCCGCGGCCAGAGGCTCTCGACGGCGATCGCCAGCCGTTCGAGCTCGGGATGGTCGATGTGTAGCTGGTCGCCCAGCGCCGGGTCGAGGCGGGCGACCACCGGGATCACCTCGCGGTCCTCGTGCTCGGCGTGCTCGCGCAGGAAGCCGAGCGTCTCGGCGACCTTCTGCGTCGCGGCGGCGACCTCCTCGGGCGCGGCGAAGTCGGTGCGGCCGAGCTCCATCGCGGTCTCGAACAGGGCGCGGCGTAGGCCCTTGTGAATGGGGGTCAGGGTGTCGAGGCGGGCGGTCGTGAGCATGTCGGTTCTCCTTTCGGTGACCTTCACGCTACGCGACGGGCCGGTCGGGCCCTCCCTATGTGTTCCTTAGCGGATCTTAAGAATTCGCTAAGGGCCTCCGTGCGGATTCGAATAAGCTGGCTCACGGGTTCGCGCTCCATGTCGACACAGCCGGGTTCTGGGCCTCTCGCCACGCTGCCGGCCGAGCTGTTTTCGCTGCTCGAAGGGCCGTCGATCATGCACATCGGGACCCGCAACGCGGCGCTCGAGCCGATGAGCACGCTGGGCTTCGGGATTCAGATCGTGCGCGCCGCCGGCGCGACGGGCGAGGTGACCGTGTTCCTGCCGGCGGTGCTGGCGGAGCCGACGATGGCCAACCTCCGCGACAACGGGCAGATGGCGGTGACCGCCGTTTGCCCGGCCGACAACCGCTCGGCGCAGATCAAGGGGCTGTGGCTGGGCGAGCGCCGCACCGACGAGGCGGATCGGGCCTACCTGGCGCGCTACCGCGACGAATTGACGGCGGTGCTGGGGCACGTCGGCGTCCCCCGCTCGATCTGGCGGCGGCTGCTCTGGTGGCCCTGTCTGGCGCTGCGGATGGAGGTGCGCGAGACGTTCGTGCAGACGCCGGGCCCCAGCGCCGGGCAGCGCTGCGATACGGGGACGCGGCCGTGATCGCCCTCGAGTCGCTCGCGCGCTGCTTCGAGGGGGTGGTGCCCGCGACGCTGGCGACCTGCTCGGCCGAAGGCGTCCCCAACGTCGGCAGCCTCAGTCACGTCCAGTACGTCGACACCCGCCACGTCGCGCTGTCGCGGCAGTTCTTCAACAAGACGACGCGCAACCTGCTCGAGAACCCGCACGCGCAGGTGACGGTGTGGGATCCGGTCAGCTTCGACGTCTACGCGCTGAAGCTCCGCTTCGTCCGTTCGGAGACGTCGGGGGCGACGTTCGAAAGGATGAAGATCCGGATTGATGCGATCGCCTCGCACACCGGCATGACGGGCATCTTTCGGCTGCTCAGCGCCGACATCTTCGAGGTCCAGGAGATCTACGAGCTCACGGACCACATGGGCCCGCCGGAGCCGTCGGAGCTGCCCGACCTGCCCGCGGAGCCGGGGAAGATTCCCCCCAACCAGCGTGACGAGCTGTGGGTGCTGCACCGGATCTCGAGCCGGATGAACCAGGCGCCCGATCTGGCGGCCCTGCTGGCCGCGGTGCTCGACAGCCTGGCCGAGGACTTCGGGTTCGCGCACGCCAAGGTGCTGCTGGTCGACGAGACCGGTCGGCGGCTGTTCACCATCGCCAGCCGCGGCTACGAGCAGAGCGGGGTGGGCTCGGAGGTGGTGTTCGGCGAGGGGCTGATCGGGACGGTGGCGCGCGATCGGCGGACGTTGCGCGTCGGCCAGATGGACAGCGATCTGCGTTATGGCCGAACGGTGCGGGCCGAGACCAGCAAGGCCGCGGGCACCGCGGCCGGTTCGTCGCTGCGCCCGGAGATCCCGCTGCCGGGGCTCGCCGACGCGCAGAGCCACCTGGCCCTGCCGCTGCTGGTCCGCGACCGGCTGGTCGGCGTGCTGGCGATCGAGAGCCGCAGCGCCGCCAGCTTCGAGAACTGGCACGAGGCGTTCCTGGGAATCGTCGCCAATCAGGTCGCCACCGGCATCGAACGGCTGGCGGTCGCGGACGACGAGGAGCCGGCCACCGCGGGGCGCCGGGCGCGCGGCGCCGCCGTCGTGGCGCCGGCCGCGCGCAAGAAGCGGTCGTTCGTGTTCTACCAGAACGACGACTGCGTCTTCGTCGACGGCGAGTACCTGATCCGCAACGTCCCCGGGCGGATCCTCTGGAAGCTGCTCAAGGCCCACCGGGAGGGGCGTACCGAGCTGACGAACCGCGAGCTGCGGCTCGATCCGGGGCTGGGGCTGCCGCCGCTGCGCGACAACCTGGAGAGCCGGCTCATCCTGCTGCGCCAGCGGTTGGAGCAGAAGTGCCCCGACGTCCGGCTCCCCTCGCGCGGGCGCGGCCGTTTCGCCGTCGAGATCGATTGCGACCTCGAGCTCAGCGAACGGGCCACGTCCTGACCTGCCAGCAGGACTAGAGCCCGCGGGCCGCGGTGCCCCGCGCCTCGGCCTGCGCCTGCCCCTTCATGCGGGAGAGGATCTTCTCGTAGGAGGCGGCGATCCCGTTCATCACCTGGTCGGGAACCTGGGGGGCGGGGACGTCGTTGCGGATCGCCGGGATCGAGTGGAGGTAGGCGAAGATCGCCCGCAGATCGTCATCGCTCTGCTGCGCCAGGTTCATCCAGGGCATCGGCGGGAGGATCGGGCGTCCGTTGCCGCCCATGTGGCGGCCGGTCCGCACCGCCCGCAGGAACATCGCCTCGGTCCAGCCGCCGAGGCCGGTGTCGCGGTCCGGGGTCAGGTTGGCCGGGTGAACGATCCCGAAGGGCAGCTTGAAGCTGGTGAAGGTCGGGCCGATGACGGCCATGTCGTGCCCGCTGAGCGTCGACACGGGGTCGGGCGCCCCCTCCGGGTGACCGGAGAGCATCCGGGTCATGTCGGGGACCGGCATGCCGAGCTCGGGATCGAACTTCATCGGCGTGTGGCAGTCGTTGCAGCCGCCGATGGTGACCAGCTGGCGGCCGTGGGCGACCAGGTCGGCCTGCGCCGTCGGGGCCGGCGGGCGGGTGCAGCCACCGACCGCCAGGGCGAGCAGGACGGCGGTGAACGAGAGGGTGAGGGCGGTGCTGCTGACGGTGGCGAGCTTTCCGGTGCGGGTCATGGCGTGCTCCTGGTGAATTCGTTGTCGGTCTGGCCGCCGCTTCGGTGGAAACGGCACGACTCGAAAATGCCAGGAGCGCGAAACCCCGATTGCTAAATGGTCCTTGGGCAGACGCTAAGAACTCACTAACGGGCACAAAAGAAGACGGCGCGGTCGGATTCCTCCAACCGCGCCGTTTCCCGCCGCGTGGGCGGTGGCCCCGTGTGGGGCCTCTGCTACTGCACGTTCGCGGTGAACTCGCTGACCGCGAGGCCGCTGGTGCCGCTGCCGTCCCAGATCTCGAAGCCGGCGAACACGTCGGTCAGGTACCAGGCCGACGAGATGCCGTTCGAGGCTGAGTCGGTGATGAAGTCCTTCAGGTTGAAGGAGAGTGACGTCACCGAGCCCTGGATCACGTACGACACGACCGGCGCGTTCGCGTTCGAGCCGCTGCCGCCGCGCGGACCGACCCAGACGTCCCAGGTCTTGCCGGCGATGGAGGCGGTGCGCTTGACCGAACCGATCGGCTGGTTGTTTCCCGGCTTGTAGAGCCAGACCATGACGAAGCCGGAGATGCCGTCGTTGTAGCGGCCGGCCGGCTTGTTGGCCGAGAACCAGACGTCGTAGGTGGCGTTGTAGTTCCCGCTGTTGCGGTTGTAGGTGAACTTGGTCTGGATCGACCCGATCGAGCTCACCACCTTGGGCAGGTTGTCATCCGACGAGGTCGAGAAGTTCCCCATCTGCGTGTCGCCGTTGGCGCCGATGTAGATCGACGGGAACGACGCCGGCGCGCCGCCGCCGGGCGGGCCGCCGGTCGCGCTCGAGATGGTGAAGCTGTTGTTCTTGTACATGATCGACTGGTTGGTACCGCTCGGGTTACCCCAGTTGTTGTTCTGGATGATGTAGCTCTTGCCGCCGGCGGAGACCTTCACGCGCTGGAAGTCGAGGTCGGTCGCGCCCGAGCCGCCAATCGTGCCCTGGAGGTCGGCCGTGCAGCTGGGGCAGGCGGGCGCCGCGCTCTTGTCGGCGCCGGTCGCGAAGCCGCCGATGCAGAAGTCGTAGGCGGTCGGGCTGAGCGCACCCGGCACCAGGAAGACGACCGAGTCGATCCCCGCGTTGGTGTAGTAGGTGCCGGTGTTGTCCCAGCACTTGGTGTTGAACTTGTTGAACGGCGCGAACACCGGACCCGCGGCGTCGGTGATCGTGTAGCACCAGCGGTCGTTCTCGCCGGTCGTTCCCGTCTTGCCGCCGTCCTTGCCCTGGATCTGGATGCGCAGGGTCGCGCCCGTCTTCTTGGCGAAGCTGATCGCCATGCCGGTGTTGGTCAGCGTGACCTCGGGCGGGCCGTCGGCGGCCGTGTCGACCGTCTTGTAGGCGCAGCTGAGGGTCGGGGTGACCGGCTCGGCCAGGTTGAACCCGAGCAGCGCGACCGCGTCGTACGACGGGCCGACCGTCCCCTTCACGCAGTAGGGGTCGGTGCTGTTGGCCGGCCGGGTCGTGAAGTCGTTCGGCATGGGGAGCGTCGTCCCCATGTTCAGGTTGTCGATGCCGGTCCAGGAACAGCCGTGCCAGCTGCCCGAGGTCCAGTAGCCGGGAGGCGCCGTGCCGGTCGAGCCGGCGGTGCCGGTCGTGCCCGCGCTGCCTGTGGTGCCAGCGACACCCGCCGGGTTGGAGCCTGCGACACCGGTGGTGCCCGCGACGCCCGTGGAGCCGCCGCGTCCAGAGCCTGCGACGCCCGTGGAGCCGGCGAGACCCGCCGGGTTGGAGCCTGCGACACCGGTGGTGCCGGCGGCGCCGGTGGAGCCGCCACGGCTGGAGCCCGCGACGCCGGTGGTTCCGGCGACACCCGTCGGGTTGGAGCCTGCGGCGCCGGTCGTCCCCGCACTGCCGCTGGAGCCCGCGGGACCCGCGCCGGCGTTGCCGGGGTTCCCTGTCGAGCCGCCTCCGCCCTGAGGATCATCGGTGGAGGGCTGGGCGCAGCCGATGGCCAACGTCCCGCTTAGGCAGAAGAGACCGAGGGCCGTTATTAAGAGATCGCTACGTTTGTTCACGTCGATGTCCTTGGTTACGTGGTTAACAGCACCGAACGCAAGGTGGCGCTCGCGCGCTGGGGGCAACCTGGGCCGCATGTATACCGCAAATGCGAAGTTGGCGTAAGCCTCTACCCAGGCCGAAACCCCCGGCGTCTCTTACGTATTAGACTGTCTGGTGAGGGCGCCGCGCGTCGCATTTTCGTCATGGCGAATCGAGCTCCGACCACCGCATTCGTGACCATCGGTGTGCTGCTTGCAGCGCTCGCCGGGTGCGGTGGCGACGCGGGCAGTTACGCCCCCGACTTCTCGGCGTGCGCCGACTCGCCGGCGGTCATCTACGCGCCCGGCCTGACCCAGTCCTCTGACGGAGGACGTTTCACGGGCGCGGTGACCGCGGTGGTGTCGGCAGGGGTGGCCGGCCCCTCCGTCGACGCGCCCGCGATCGGGCTCGGCACGTGGACCATCGCGATCACGGAAGGCGCGGACGCGGCCGTCATGGATCTGACGGTCACGGCGGACAAGCCGCGGATGCCGATCCACGGCCACGGCGCATCGGAGTTCCCGCAGGTGACGCCGCAGGACGGCGGCGTCTACGTCGTCAGCAAGATCAACTTCTTCATGGCGGGCTACTGGGAGATGGCGCTGCAGCTGCACCCGGCGGACGGGGCGTCCGATCGGATCGCCTTCCCGATCTGCATCCCGGAGTGAAGCTCGTCAGGGTTCCGCGCAGTGGGCGTGGCTCACCGCGGGCACGGTGCTGGCGCGGATGGTGCCGGTGGTGATGCACGACAGCGTGGCGCCGCTCGACGGATCGACGAACGCGGTCGCGGCGCCGGGCGACCAGTCGAGCACCGCGCCTCCCCCCAGCTGATAGCGGGCGATCTGCGGTGGCACCGACGCGTCGAGATCGCCGGCGTCGACCAGCTCCTGCAGCACGTCGTCGCCGATCGCCTGCAGGTGAACGCGCGCGGTGATGCGGGTCGGCGGCTGGGAGAGCGTCCCGCCCCCGTTGGGGTAGAGCTGCTTGACGTGGGTGCGCGAGAACGACGACGGGTCGTTGACGTCCTGGATCACCGGGCCGGGAAGCGCGTTGCCGGTGACGCGTGCGGCCTGCCAGAACATCGTCTGTTCGACCCCGGCGCCGTCGAACAGGCAGTCGCGAATCAGCCAGAGATCGGGATCGGGCGAGCGCTCGAGGGGGAGCGCCGCGGGGCCGCCGCTCGAATAGATGACCTCCGCGCCCGCGTACGCCACGAGCTCGATCCAGGCCCGGCGATCGGGGGTCGCGCCGCTCGGCCAGCTGTGACCGGCTGACACGTTGTCGAGGGTCAGCTCGATCCGGCCGGCCGCCGGGTTCAGGCAGAGCGACCCCTGCACGACGGTGTCGAGCAGCGCCTGGGCCGCCGCCTGCTGCTGCGCGTTCTGGGGCGCGTCGGCGGGGAAGGGGCCGATCGCGAGGTCGACCGCCGGGAAGGCATGTCCGTGCAGGCGCCGGACCTTCGTCGACACAGTCGAGGCGGGCCCGTCGCGCCCGGGCATGTGGCAGCCGGCGCAGCTCTGTCCGGCGGGCATGGTCGCGAACAGCGTCCCTTGCCACTCCTCGAACGTGCGCTCGACGTGGGCCCCCAGAAGGTTCTGGATGTCGTGACAGCTGCCGCATGCCGACGCCGACTGCGACGCGCCTTCGTCGAACAGCGGCGAGTACTTCGCCTTGTGCGGCGTCGTCGAGGCCGGATCGCTGAACGGTCCGAACAGCGTGCCGTCGGTGGCGAGCACCAGCGGGTTGTTGTGCGTGCCGTCGACCTTCTGGGCCGAATGGCAGAAGTAACAGGTGACGCCGAGCTTCTCGCGCGGCAGGTCGTCCAGGTTCAGCCCGTCCTGGGTCAGCCCCTCGCGCACGGCGACCGGGGCGTGGCACTGCACGCAGAAGGTCCCGGTCGCGGGGTTGTCGCGCTGGGCGCGCCTGTTCATCGCGCGGAAGACCGGATCCTCGGCGGCGTAGGCGTGCATGCTGCCGGACCACTCCTCGTAGTGCGTCGGGTGGCAGGTCTTGCACGTGGACGGGTCGGTGATGTTGGCGAGCTGGGGGCCCGAAGACCCATCGCACCCGCCCGCGAGCGTGACGCCGAGCGCGAGCGAAGCGAACACAAAGCGTAGGTGCGGGGCCGCGACCATTCGTGCGCCCCGAAGTATGTGGCTCGCCGGGGGGCGTGTCACACTCGATCGGTGCGCGCCGAACGTGGTCTGTTGCTGGCGGCCCTGTGCGCGCTGGGCGGTTGCTCCCAGCCGCGCAACTGCCCCCCGTTCGAGATTCCGCTCTGTCCCGCGCCACCGCCGAGCTTCGCCGTCGACGCGCAGCCGATCTTCGCCGCCTACTGCCTCGACTGCCACAGCCCGGGCGGTCGGGAAGCGAACCGACCGCTCGTGACCTATGACGACGTCGCGAAGCAGAACGGCAGCAGCGGGACCATCCTCAACATGGTGATCAACTGCCAGATGCCGCCAGGGGACGCGCCTCAATTGCCGCCTGCCGAACGCGACACGCTGCTCGCCTGGCTGGTCTGCGGCGCCCCCAACAACTGAGAGCAGAGCCAGAACTAGCCGCATCCCGCGCTTCGCGCGGGGGCGGCTAGTCGACCTGGATCACCCTGACGAAGAACGCGACGTGACCGTGGGGCGAGTCCTCGGGGGCGTCGTTGCAATTCTCGTAGAGGTGGAAGCGGACGGTCCAGTCGCCGCCCGCGTCGAACTTGATCGGTCCGAGCTTGTACGTGCCGGGGGCCGTCTCGGTTGCCTTCCCCGGTGACGCGGCCGGGTGGGTCGAGTTCAAGAAGACCTCCGCGCGGACGCCCGCGCCGGTCGCCGGCGCGCCGTCGAAGAGGCGGGTCGTCACCACCGTGAAGGTGACGTTCTCGCCGGGGTGGATCGGCGTCGCGGTCCAGGCGACGTGGTACTTGCAGTCATCGTCGTCACCTTCGGCGTTGTAGAGCGTCTCGCCGTAGTCGCCGCTCGGATCCTCGGCGCCGGCATCGGGGTCGGTCTCGACGTCGCCGGTGACACAGTCGCCGATCGGCTGCTTGATCTGCGCGTCGTTCATCACGCAGTGCAGGTCGAGCGCGCCGGTGACCGGCCCCCCGGGGGGGCCTTCGACCTTGTTGTCGCTGCTGCAACCGCCCAGCGCGAGGATCGCAGCCGCACCCAGGGCCGCCAGCGTCGCACGCGGATCGATCGTCATGGCGGCAGGCTAATGCCGAACCAGCGGCTGGGCCTGCGTTAATTTTTCGCAGCGCGGCCGCGGCCGACGCTACTTCTTGCGGCGCTTGCGGGCCGACACCGGCACCAGCGGGTGGTCCAGATCCTCGAAGGTCTCGACCGCCTCGCGCTTGTAGAGATCGGCCTCGCGGGCGAAGAAGTCGGCCTCGACGTCGTCGAACGTGCCGTGAGGCCCGCTGGGTGGGCGGTTCCGCGGCCCCGGTGTCAGCTCGCGGGGCCCGCTCTTGCTGCGGACGCTGAGGGGGATCGGCGTCTTCTGCCGCGGCGGCGGCGCCGTCGGTTCGGGTGGCATCAGCGGCTCGCTCAGGGGGCGGGGCTCGGGCGGTATCAGCATCCGCTCGGGCGGAGGCCCCAGCTCCGGCGACGGCACCGGGCGCTCGGGCGGCGGTTCGGACGGGGCGGTGAGGCGAGCGGGCGGCGGTTCGGAGTCGTGCGCGGCCAGCGCGGCGGGCGTCGCCGCGACGGCGGGCGCCTGCGCTTGGGTGAGCGGCGTGCCGTCGGGCGCCAGCTTGACCTGGATAGTGGGGGCGACCGCCAGCACGGCGGCCGGCGTCTCCCGCCGGAGCGGGGCGGCGATCTCGCCCGCCGCGGTCGCCTTGCGCTGGGTCAGCTGGATGGGCGCGGGGTTCGGTGCGCCGGCGAGCGACGTCGGAACGGGGGTCGCGGGGAGCAGGTCGGCCGGGGCCGGGTCCGGGGCGGGCGCGGTCCCGCCCACCGGCTCCATACCGACCACCGTCGTCCCGCGATGGGGCGTCTCCTTGGTGCGCGCGGGGGCCCGCGTCGGCGCGGGCGTCGGCAGCGGCGTCGGCGCGGGCGTCATCGTCAGCGCCATCGGGGCCATCGGCAGCGGCGCCGGCGTCAGCCCGACCGGGCGGAGGGAGCGGCTGGTCCGCCGGCGATCGCCGACCACGCCGCGCGGATCGGGCGTCATCGCCCACTCGGCCAACATCGACTGCCCGGCGCCGCGCTTCTCGTCGCGCATCACCAGGGCGCCGGCGTCGCGCAGGCGGCGGATCATCCGGACGGTATCGAAGATCCGGAACGGGCTCTCGGAGACGACGTCGGCCAGCACCCGCTTGCCGTCGAACAGCCGCAGGAGCGGCGCCACCTGGGTCATCTGCAGGCCGGGGAGCTGCATCCGCTTCGCCGCCGCCGCCACCACGTACAGCGTGTCGGCCGCGCCCAGGTCGCGGACGCCGTGGGCGAAGTCCCGCAGGAAGCGCTCCGACTCGTCCAGCACCTCCTGGGCGGTCATCGTCATCATCGTGTGCTTCGGGATCGGCTGCAGCTTGATCGTCAGCGCCGCCTCCTCCCACAGCAGCGCGTGGTGCAGGGCGGGGAGGCTCTGCAGGGCGGCGACGTTCGCGGCCACCAGGCCGCCCTGATAGATCCGCAGCTCGGCGCGGCGGTTTCCACGGGCCATGGTCACCAGCGCCGAGCGTCCGCACGCCGACAGCGCCCGCAGCAGGAAGAAGAGCCCGCGGTACTCGGAGAGGCGCAGGTCGCCCTCGCCGGTCGCCCGCCCGCCGGCCTCGGCCGCCTTGCGGGCCAGCAGCCCCAGTCGAGCCACCGCCACCACGTCGCGGATGAAGCTGGGCCCGCGGAGAAAGTCGGTGGCCCCGGCCATCGTGGCGGCCGCCTGTACCGGCGCCGGACCGAGCGCCAGGATCGGCAGATCCGAGCGGGCCCTGCGCAGCTGGGCGACGACCTTCAGCGCATCTTCGGTGAGCGTGTGCAGCGCCACGATCGCCCCCGCGGGGCTGCCCGTAGCGGCGAGCTGAGCGGCGCGGGCCAGCTCGGAGGAGCGCGTTACCTTGAGACCTTCGCGCTCGAACCCGTAGGTGAGCGTTTCGAGTCCGTGCGAATCGGCGTCTATAAGGAGGAAACTGGCAGGCGGCGGGGTCATCAAGAAAGCCCTAGGCGCGAACCCGGTCAGTATACGGTGTGAAGGCGAATAAGGGCCAAAACCGTGTAGGTGGCACCGCGAGCATGGGGTCGTCGATCCGCATTTGACGTTCATGAACCGGGTGGCTAGCCTTCGCGCGCCTTTGCCCCTGTCCGTTGACGAGCTGGTTGCGTATTTCCATGGCGGTGCCAAGCCGCGCGATGCGTTTCGGATTGGCGTCGAGCAGGAGAAGGTCGCGGTCTACGCCGACGGCCGGCCGGTCCCCTTCCCGGGGCCCGCGGGGATCGCGGCGCTGCTGGGGGCGCTCGAGGGGCGGGGCTTCGTCGCGACCCGCGAGGATGGCCACGTCATCGCGCTCGCGCGGGGGGCCGATCGCATCACGGTGGAGCCCGGGGGGCAGCTCGAGCTGTCGGGCGGCACGCTTCCGACCGCCACCGCCAGCCGGCAGCTGCTGGCGGACCACGTGCACGAGCTGCAGGAGCTCGCCCGCCCGCTCGGAATCCGGTTCCTGGGCATCGGGGTGCGGCCGTTCGGCACGCTCGAGCAGGTCGACTGGCTCCCCAAGCGGCGGTACGTGGTGATGCGGCGGTACTACAGCGACCCGCGGTTTCGTCTCGCCCATCACATGATGAAGATGACCGCGACCGTGCAGGCCAACTTCGACTACGAGAGCGAAGCCGAGGCGATCGAAAAGCTGCGCACCGCCTACGGCGTAACGTCGATCGTCACGGCGATGTTCGCGGCCTCGCCGATCAGCGAGGGGCGGCCGAACGGTCAGCAGAGCTTTCGCGCGGCGGTCTGGCTCGAGACCGATCCCGATCGCTGCGGCCTGCTCCCCTTCGTCTTCTCACCGGGGGCGTCGTTTCGCGACTACGTGGCCTGGGCGCTGGACGTACCGATGTACTTCGTGGTTCGCGACGGCGTCTACCACCCGGCTGACGGGATGACCTTCAGGCGCTTCATGGCCGAAGGGTTCCGGGGGACGGCCGCCCATCTGGGCGACTGGGAGCTGCACCTGTCGACGCTGTTCCCGGAGGTGCGGCTCAAACGCTACATCGAGGTGCGGGGCGCCGACGCGGGGCCGATGCCGATGGCGGCGGCGCTGGGCGCGCTCTGGCGGGGCCTGCTCGACGAGCCGGCGGCGCGGGCGGCGGCGTGGGCGCTGGTGGCTTCGCCCTCGATGGCCGAGCGCGAAGCGCTGCGCCGCGCGGTGCCGGCGGCCGGCCTCGCCGCCTCGCTGGGCAAGCGGCCGTTGCGCGAGCTCGCCGTCGAGCTGGTCCGGATCGCCGACGCGGGCCTCGGCCGGCTGCCGGGCGGGGAGGGCGATCGTCCGCTGCTCGAGCCGCTGCGCGACTACGCCGCCGCTGGTCGCGCGCCCGCCGACGACATCCTCGCCGACTTCCACGCCGCCGGCGGCGATCCCGCCAAGCTCGTCGCCACGTGGGAGCTGCGGCCCTAAATCGTCTCGCTCGGCCCGGCCCGTGGGGCGGCGGGTGAGGTCGGAGCGCCGACCCGCAGGTAGCGCGAGGCCATGTCGAACTCGAAGAACGAGAACATCCGGGTCTCGACCACCTTCTGCCAGAGCTGGTGCGCGTCCTCGGTCTTGCCGTCGCCGAGCCGGCGCATCCCCTCGTAGAAGTAGATCTCGGCCCGCTTGCCGGTCGTGTCGGCCGCCGCCAGCGCCTGCTCGTAGGTCAGCTTGCCGACCGCGTAGCGCGCGAGCACGTGGTACCAGGTGGCGCCCCGGCGCGGCCGCAGCTCGCCGTGGCGCTGGTCGAGCGAACGCAGGAACGACTCGGCCTTGGCGTCGGGGATCTTGGTCGTCCGTCGCGACAGGTCCAGCACCCACAGCGACGTGTAGACCTTGACGTACTCGGAGACCGCGCGCCCCGGGCGTCCCAGCGCCCGGTGGTACACACCGAGCGCGGCGTCGGTCTCGCCGCGCTGGACGAGGAACGCGACCACGTCGATGTAGGTCTGATCGCGATTGCCGTCGGCCTCGATCGACTCGTCGAACCGCTGCAGGGCCTCGGCCGGGCGGCCGAGCAGGTAGAGCAGCCGCCCCACCTCGACGCCGGCCTCCGCCGACTCGGTCGTGTTCTTGCGGCGCAGGTATTCGATCATCAGCCGCTCCCAGCCGATGAGGGCGTTGCGCCAGGCTGCCGCCGCGCCCGCGCGGTCGCCGAGCGTGTCGTAGGTGTCGCCCAGCAGCCGGTCGAGCCGGGCCCGCCCTTCGACGGAGCCGATGGTGTCGTGCGCGGCCGCCTGGCTCCGCAGCGCCTCCAGGCCGTCGCGCACCGTCTGGTTCGCCCGCTGCGGATCGCCGCGTTTGAGGGCCAGGTTGGCCAGCTCGATCGTCACCTCGGCGATCGGTTCCCCCTCGGCGCGGGCCCGCAGGAAGAGCGGCTCGGCGCGGTCGATTTGACCGGTGTTGACGTAGCTGCGCGCCAGCTCGAAGTCGATGTCGGCGTCGCGCACCTTCATCTCGGTCGCCTGGAAGCGCTGCTTGGTCTCGGTGAACCGCTGTCGGAGGGCGTCGGCTTCGGCGAACGCCGGGACGTCGCGCTCGGGGTCGAGGCGCAGCCGCAGGCGGAGGAAGTAGAGCTCGATCAGCTCGGCCGAGATCTTCCCCCGCAGCTCTCCTGCGGGCGCCGCGTGCGCCAGCACCGCCTCGGCCTCCTCGAGGCGTCGGATCGCCAGGAAGTAGGACGACAGCAGGCGGGCGACGTGGCCCGAGAGGATCAGCAGCTCGGGATTCGACGGGTGCTTGGCCACCCCGGCTTCGAGCACCCGGAACGCCACCAGCGGATCGGGGGCGTCGGTGGCGGTCCCCGCCAGCAGATCGATGCGGGGGAGGAACCGGCGGGCGAGCGCCAGGAAATCGGCGGCGCTGGCGTCAGACTTCGCCGCCGCGACGAGCAGGGCGCGCAGCTCGGGATCGTCGCCGGCGTTGCCACCCATCTTCGCCGTGCGCTGGGCCGCCTGACTGATGAGTCCGGCCCGCAGGTAGGCCGCCGCCATGCTGACCACCGCCCGCTGCAGATCGTCGCCGTGGGCGAGCATCAGGTCGCCGAGCGCCCGCCGCGCGGTCTCGTTGCCGACCGGGCGGCGCAGCGCGGACGAGAAGCGCTGCTGTCGATCGAGGTACATGGAGTCGAGGCGCGTGACCACCGCCGGCGCGGGCCAGTCGCCGAGCGCGCTCTCGAGCGCGTCGGTGGCGTCGCTGGCGCGGCGCATGCCCCGCTCTTCGATCTTGCTGGCCTCTTCGGTCCAGCCCAGCACCTGATCGAGGCGGTCGCGGTACTCGCGCACCTCGGGGGCCATCGTGGCGAGCGCGGCCAGCGCCAGCGCCACCTGCTGGTCGCCGCCGCGGGGCGAGTAGAGCGCCACCACCAGCTCGGCGGCCGGTCGCAGGAGCCGCTGCTCCTCGGCCGTGATCCGCGGCGGTTGGCTCCAGAGCTCCGCCGGATCGAACAGGGCCAGCGCGTCCCGGAACGACTCGAACGCCACGTCGTAGACGTCGTCGTTCTCGAGGTCGCGCACCTCCCGGCGCAGCGCCGCCGGCTGCAGGGCGATCACGGGGTCGAGCAGGTAGTGGAGAAGCTTGGCCCGCAGCGGCAAGCGTTCCTTCGCCGCCAGGGGGAGGGCCTGGAAGATCAGGCGCGCCTCCGTGAAGTCGTCCTCGTAGGTGATCGACGAGATCTGCCCCGCTTCGCTGGCCAGCGCCCGCCCCGGTCCGGCCGGCGAGGGCCCGCCGCCGTGCGCGCAGCCCGTGGCGCCGACGCCGGCCACCGCGAAGCTGGTGGCCAGGACGAGGAGGAAGGGCCTCGCCGCGGCAGGAAGCGTGCCGGACGCGAAGCGAGCTTGATTGGAAACCATCGCCGGTACGGTAGTTTAATTCCTCACGGTCGGGGTGTACGCTTTTTCGTGTGTGGCGTCGCCGAAGCGACGGGGCGGAGCCGCTGGTGCTTGGGCACCGCGGGGCGAGCGCGCACGCCACGGAGAACACGCTCGCCGCGTTCGCCCGCGCCCGCACCGACGGTGCCGACGGCGTCGAGCTGGACGTTCTGCTGTGCGGCAGCGGCGAGGTGGTGGTCTTCCATGACGACGACCTGCTCCGGCTCGCGGGGCGCCCGGATCGAATAGACAGCACCCCGTATCAGGAGCTGCGCGGAGTCGCGCTCCCGGGCGGTGAGAGGATCCCGCTGCTCGCCGAGGCGCTGGCGGTCACGGGGCCCGACCTGATGGTGAACGTGGAGCTGAAGGCGTCCGGCGTCACCCGCCGGCAGATCGACGCCCTCGTCGAGCGGGTCGCCGGGGTGGTGGCGGAGGCGGGCGCGGGCGACCGCGTGCTCGTCTCGTCGTTCAATCCCTTCGCGGTCGGGGCCTGGATGCGGCGCGTGCCTGCGGTCCGCGCCGGCCTGCTGTTCGAACGCGAGGCGCCGCTGCCGCTGCGGCGGGCCTGGGCCGCGCGCTGGCTGCGCCCGGCGGCGCTTCACCCCGAGCAGATCCTCTGCACGCCCGCCCGGGTCGCCGGCTGGCACCGGCGCGGCTACATGGTCAGCGTCTGGACCGTCGACGGACCCGAGGCGGTCCGCGCCTGTCGCGACATGGGGGTCGACGCGCTGATCACGAACGATCCGGGCCGGACCCGGGCGCTGCTTTCGGCGTGACGGCCGCATTCCGCGGAAGAATCGAGTGAACCGCGGTCGCGATCGCGACCACCCGGCCGCGGTCGTCGGTCGCCTCGGCCTCGACGACCGCGAGCCGCTTGCCGCGCTTGCGCACGGTCGCCGTCGCCGCGAGCGTTCCGTCGCGCACCGGCTCCAGAAAATGCACGTTCATCTCGGCGGCGACGTTGAAGCTCCCCTCGGGCGCGACCAGCCCGGCGACCGCCCGCCCCATCGCGGTGTCGAGGAGGGCCATCACCACGCCGCCATGAAGCGTGCCGTTGGGGTTGAAGTGCGCCCGATCGACCGCGTAGGTCCAGGTCGCGGTCCCCGCCGCCTCGACCTGCAACGTGAAGCCGAGCGGGCCGCGCGGAACGCCGGCCGTCACCGGGGCACCACCGCGCCGGCGAGGAACAGCCCGGCGTAGATCTTGGGATCGACCGCCAGCCCGTCGGCGATCCGTCCGGCCAGGAACGCACGCAGCTCCCGGAGCGGGACGGTGTGGACGGTGATCTGTTCGGAGTCGACGCCGCCGCCCGGGCCGACGCGGGTCAGGCCGCGCCCCTCGAAGAAGGTGACGATCTCGTCGCTCATCCCGACGGCGATCGGTCCCTCGCCGAGCGGGACCAGCTCGCGGGCGCGGAATCCGGTCTCCTCGATCAGCTCGCGCCCGGCGGCGTCGGCGAAGCTCTCCGTCTCCATCCCCTCTTCGTCCCCGACCATTCCGGCCGGCAGCTCGATGACCTGCTTGTGGATGGCGGTTCGGTATTGCTCCACGAGGATCAACTGGTCGTCGTCGGTGATGGCGACGATGACGACGATGCCCGCCACGCCGAAACGAACGCCGTATTCCCAGCCAGCTTCGTCGAGCAACGTGATGTAGCGCCCCTGGCCGAGCACGCGGGCGCCGGGCGGAATCTTGGTCGAACGGGTCTGGTCCTTCACGGCGCGCAGACTACCAGGACGCAACGGATCGCGTCTGCGCGCGCCTTGTGTGTAGTGTACCCGTCAGGCTCAGGTTCCCGAGGGAGGCACGCATGCGCGGAATGACGGCAGCTGGCACGGCACGGATCTTTGTTCGGGTGTTTGGCGTCGTCGCGACGCTCGCTCTGCCGGCGTCGGCGATCGCGCAGGAGCCGGACGCAGACCCTTCGGTCTCCGTCGGACCGGACGGGCAGCCGTCCGCCCCGCCGGCCCGGCATCCGGCCGCGCCCCCGCCCGCGCCCGGCGCGCCCCCCATGGAGGCCGCGCCCTCCACGGAGGCCGCTCCCCCCGCTCCGGTCGCGCCTCGGGTCGTGCGCGCGCCGGCGCCGCCGCAGGAGCTCGCCCCCTCGGACCTCGACGTCGAAGCGCGCCGCTGGGCGATCGGCTACACCGGTCTCAGCCAGGTTCCGGTCGGGCTGCCGGTCGCCGGAAATAACGCCGGAAGCGACATGACCGTCCCGGCGATCGGCCTTCGCTACTGGCTCAGCCCCACGCTCGGCATCGACGTCGGCCTCGGGCTCGGCTGGACGGGTGGGTCGATGTCCGTCGGCGACGTCAGCATGGACAAGAGCAGCGTCTTCGGGTTCATCCTTCAAGGCGGCCTGCCCATGGCGTTGACGACGCGCCGGCACGTCAGCTTCCAGGTGATCCCCTTCGCGGCCGTCGCGCACGGTGGCACCTCGGTGGGCAGTGGTACCTACGGTACGGACTACAGCGGCACCCGCATCGACGTCGGCGTCCGCGCCGGGTTCGAGCTGTTCTTCGGCTTCATCGGGATTCCTGAGCTGGCTCTGAGCGCAACGGTCGGGATTCAATTCGAAAGCCGCAAGTACAGCATCTCGACCCAGGGATTCAGCCAGAACGACACGACATACGGCCTGGTGACGACCGTTCAGAACAATCCGTGGGACATCTTCGCCGGCAACGTCGCGGCCCGTTACTACTTCTAGGGGCGGACACGAGACTCTCATGAAGCCTCACGTCGTCTTCGCGGCGCTCGCTCTCGGTCTCATCGCCTGCTCGTCCGGCAACGATGGCGCGACGGCACCGGTCCCGTTCGATCCCTTCGGAATCGAGCCGGCGGGGAGCTCGGGAGCGGAGCCCACCGGTGCCAAAGAGGTTCAGCCAGGGACCAGCTCTTCGCTACAGCGGCTCTGCGAAACCTACTGCGAGCGCTCGACGTCCGTCTGCTACGGGAGTGGGTACTGCGACGCGTATTCCTGCCATGTCCTCAGCGCGCGATACCCGGGCTGCGTAGCGGAGATGCAAGCGTTCTTCGCATGCGCCACGAGGGCGCCGATCGAATGCGGTACCTACGGCCCTGAAGTACCCGCCTGCGACGGCCCCTCTCAATCAGTTCAGAACTGCATCGGTTACCCCTCGCCCGAATGAGCCCGATCGACGCGTGACCCTTTAAGGGTCCCGATCAATACGACTCGTACGGGACGACGTCGATCGCGGTTTCTTGAATCTTCGCTTCGATGAGGCGGGGCTTCATGTCCTTGGCCGTCGCGACCATCGTGATCGCCAGGTCCTTGGCGTGGACGTGGCGCTTGAGCGCGGCGTTGACCGCGGCGGGCGTCAGTGCGCGGACGCGGGCCGGATAGGTGTCGACGAAGTCGGGCGGCTGCCCGGCGATCTCCGCCGTGACGCGCGCCGCGAGCCGATGGTCGGGATCGTCCATCGCCGCCGCGTAGGCGCCGGCGACGAAGCGCTGGAAGAAGGCGACCTCCTCGGCCGTGAGCCCCTTTTGCATGAGCGCGGTGTAGAGCCGCAGCACCAGCTTCAACGTGGCGACGGTCTTCTCCGCCCCCGTGAACACCCAGCCGGTCGCGCTGGCCACCCCGCGGCGGGTGCCGAGCGTCAGATAGGCGCCGTAGGCGAGCCCGCGCTTGCGCCGGACCTCGTCCATCAGCTTCGCGTTCATGGCGTGGCCGCCGAAGGCCGCCAGCCCGACGGTCAGCGCGACGTAGTCGGGATCGGCGGCACGCAGCGCCGGGTGGCCGAACATCAGCTGCGTCTGCTGCCGCCCCGGCTTGTCGACCAGCTGGATCCGCCACCCCTTGGGGGGGACCGGCGGGCGCAGCTCCAGCGGGTCGACCGGCGGCGCCGGCGCGTCGGAGAGCCCCTTGAACGCGCGGCCGAGCGCCGCGGCGACGGCGTCGGCCTCGACGTCGCCCGCGAACGCGAAGATCAGGTTTCGCCCGCCGAAGAAGCGGCGGTAGTGCGCGGTCACCTCGGCGGCGTTCGTGGCGTCCAGCGCCGCCTTGAGCCCGTCGGGCGGGTGGCCGTACGGGTGGTCCGCGAAGAGGTTGTGGACGTAGAAGCGCGCGCAGACCTCGCGGTCGTCGTTGCGCGCCTCGTCTATCTGACTTTCGATCTCGCGGCGCGTGCGTTCGAGCTCCGCGGCGGCGAACGTCGGCTTGACGAGCATGCCGGCGACCAGGGCCAGGAACGGCTCCAGGTTGCGGGCCAGCACCTCCCCCTCGAAGCGGGTGTTGTCCGCCTCGGTCACCACCTCCAGCGTCGCCCCCAGCTCGTCGAGCGCGGTGTCGGTCGCCTCGCGGGTGCGTCCGCCGGCCCCGCGCCGCGCCCACTCGGCGGCCAGGTTGGTGAGCCCCTCGCGGTGCCGTGGATCCGAGGCCGAGCCGGACCGCGCGGCGATCACGACGTGCACCAGCGGGATGCTGTGGTTCGGATCGACGATCAGCAGGCTGCCCGCGGGGCCGGGCCGCCGCGCCACCGGCGTGGTGATCGGGGGCGCAGCCGTGGTGACCATGACCGCCGCCATCAGCGTGCCAATCACGAGCTCGTCTCGGGGGCCGGCCGCGCCCGCGCCACCGAGCGCGCACCGGTCGCCAGGTAGGCGGCGGCGACCCGCCGGACGTCGTCGGGGGTCACGCGGGCGAGCTCGGCCGCGTGCGAGAACAGCCGGCGGAAGTCGCCGGTCGCGATCTCGTACTGCCCCAGCGCCTCGGCGCGACCGTGGCTGGAGCCGAGCTCGCGCCAGGTCGTCGTCTCGAGACGCGTCGCCGCCTTGGCCACCTCGGCGGCGGGGGCAGGGCGCGCGGCCAGCTCCGTCACCGCGTCGACGATGGCCCGCTCGGCCTCTTCGGCCGTGTGCCCCTTGGTCATCTGCACCCAGATCGCGTAGAGGCCGGGGTCGCGCGTCGGCGCCACGTCGCCGTGCACCGACGACGCGGCGGCCCGGTCGACGACCAGCGTTCGGTAGAGGCGCGACGACGGGCCCCCGGTGAGCAGCTCGTTCAGCACCTCGTAGGCGGCGCGATTGGGGTCGCCGAGACCGGGGGCCGCAAATCCCACCACGACCCGATCCGCGGGGACCGGCCTCACGATCGACGTCTCGACCAGCTTGGCCGGGGCGCGCTCGGGCGCGACCTCGGCCGGGGGGGGATCGTCGACGGCGCGATGCCGCCGTAGGCTCCCGCCACCAGCGCCAGCGTCGCCGCCTCGTCCAGCTTGCCGGCGATCACCACCACCGCGTTGTTGGGGGCGTAGTGGCGGCGATAGAAGGCGACCGCCTTGTCCCGCGTGATCGCCTTGATGTCCTGCATGCGCCCGATCACCGGCCAGCGGTAGGGATGCGTCTTGAACGCCTGCTGGTACATCAGCTCGTCCAGCGTGCCGTCGACGCTGTCCTCGACCGAGGAGAGCCGCTCCTCGACGACCACGTCGCGCTCGTTGTCGACCTGCGACTTGCGGAGATCCAGGTTCACCATCCGATCGGCCTCGAGCCGCACCGCCAGCGCCAGCTCGCCGGGCGGGATGTCGTCGGAGTAGGCGGTGAAGTCGTAGTAGGTCATCGCGTTCGAGGTGCCGCCGGCCGTCTCCATCGCCCGATCGAACTCGTCGGCGGGCGCGTTCGCCGTCTGCGTGAACATGAGGTGCTCGAACAGGTGCGCGAGCCCGGTCTCGCCGGCGGCTGGATCCTCGTTGCGCGAGCCGACGCGGAACCAGGTCGTGTAGCTGACGCTGGTCGCCTGGGGATCGGGGAGCAGCACGATCTCGAGCCCGTTGCCGAGCCGCCACTTGCTGGCGGTCAGCGCCCCCAGGCTGGCGCGCGCGACCTCCACCGGCGCCTCGACCGCGCCGCTCCGGACGGCCGCCGCCGCGGTCCCCGCGCGCGCCACGCCGGCCCCGCGCGACGTCCCCTTGGTGGCGGCGCAGCCGAGCAGCGGCAGGAGCAGCAAAGAGCGTCGGAGCCGCATCTAGAACTTCGCCGAGAAGGTCATCCCGAAGTCGTGCGTCAGCGCGGTGTAGGTCCCGGCCGCGGTGGGGCGCGCCGCGCCGGCCAGGCGCGTCCGGCAGTCGAGGTTGTCGAGGTTGCCGCCGGCCGCGACGCAGCCGGTGGAGGACTGTGGCTCGAAGGCCGAGTCGTTGACCGTCACGGAGGGCATGATGGTAAGGCCGTAACCACCGCCCAGCCAGAATCGCTTCCCGAGCCGGACCTCGGCCAGCAGCACGGGCTGGAGCTTCAGGGCATCGACCGCGGCGGGGTTCACCGCGCGCGCGCCGACCGCGCCGGTCTCGAGCCGCAGCATCCCGCCGACCCGCACCCGTTCGTGCCACCAGTACGAGACCCGGACCCGGGTGTCGAGGACGTCCCGAAAGCCCCGGTAGAGCACCACGTGCTGGGGGATCCCGGCCGCCTCCAGCGTCGGCCCGGTCAGCCGGATGTCGATCTGATTGTGGACGGACATGCGCAGCCAGCGCGCCACGGCGGTCACCTCCAGCCCCGGGCCGATGTGCCAGGCCACACCCGCGATCAGGATGTCGGGGAGGCGGTACGAGACGTCACCGAACACGCAGTGCGTCGACTGACCGGCGCCGCAGGTGAGCGGCAGCCCGCCGCCCGGATCGCGCGGCGGCACGATGACCGTGCTGTTGCGGCCGGCGACCTCGACGCCCGTCACGTCGCTGCCGAGAGGCCGGCTCTGGTACGAGAGCCCGAAGCTGAAGTTGCGGCGGCGCCAGTAGAGGCCGCCGGCCAGCGTCACCGAGAACTTCGCGTCGCCGATCCCCTGGCCCGACGAGATGTCGTAGCGGGCGGCGGCCGCGGGGTTCTCGACGTCGCAGGGGGGGGCCCCGCAGCGGTCGAGCGCCGTGTCCTCGGCGAACAGCAGGTGGCCGGTGGAAAAAAGGAATCCGGGGGCGACGCCGATCCGGAAGTCGTTGCCGAACCGGATCGCCAGGGCCGGCACCAGCGCCAGGTTGCGCAGGTCGATCGTCAGCGCGTGGTAGCGGGTCGGCTCGTCGCCCAGGGGCGACAGCGGGTAGCGGACCTGCTGCAGAAAAGGCATGTAGGTCGCGAAGCCGAGCGCGAAGCGATCGCCGCCGATGTCCGAGCTCACCCCCAGGAAGGCGCCCGGCCCGGGGGGCCACTGCAAGGGCTGGGCGAGGTTGGTCGCGCTGACCGAGGCACCCGGCTGGCCGGTAGGCATCCCGGTGTCCGGATCGATCCCCTGCCGTTTGACCGTGGTCGACGTGCGCCGCCCCGATCCGGCGAACAGGACCTGAAAGCCGCGGGCCAGCCCCAGCGCGGCCGGGTTCCAGTAGATCGCGCCCGGATCGCCGTCGGTCGGTCCGCTGAAGCCCATTCCACCGACGAACGGCTCGTCCAGCGGGGCTGCCCCGGCGTGCCGCGTGACCGCCGCCAGCGCCACCGCCGCCGCCAACCCGGCCACCGCGACCGCCGCCGGGCGCCGTCGGCGACGCCCGCGTCGGTGCGTGAAACACATGAGGTGGCGCGACGTTAACTGAACCAGTCGAGACCGGCAATGCATTCGGCGAGGCCTGACGTTTGCTTGACGCTCCGATCTCGGCATGGCTAACATCCGGCACACATGGCCGTTTTCGCGTCGTTGCGATGCATGGGCGGCATGAAGCTGAGGGGATCGGTCGTTTTGTCGGTCGCCCTCGTGCTCGCCCCGATTGCCGCTGGCTGCAGCCGCCCGAGCTCCGACAACATCCAGCTCTGGAAGACCACCCAGAAGGGGCCGGAGCGCCTCCACGAGACGCTCGTCAATCGCGGGGTTGCCCCGCGGCTGCGTGGCGAGGCCGCGGTCGCGCTCATCGACATCGGGCACACCGAGGAGGTCGAGGAGACGTTCGCGAAGCTGCCGACGGACGACCGGGCCGAGATCTGGAAGACCGTCGAGCCGGCTTACGAGGTCGCGATGAAGGATCCCGCGCCCGAGAAGGCGCTGGCCTATCGGGACGCGCTGTTCTCGATGCGCCAGTTCGGCAACCCCGACGAGCAGAAGCGGATCGACGATGCGCTGATGCCGGTGATCGAGTCGTCGCTCAAGGCGGGCAAGCTCCGTCAGGGGCACCACTCGGTCGAGAAGATGCTGACGGCGATGGGGCGCGACGCTTCGTCCATGCTGACCCGCGTACTGGCGGAGCCCGACGCCCCTTATTCTCAGGCGGCCGAGCTGCTGGCGAAGGTCGGTGACGATTCGGCGCGCGATGCCGGGGCCGCTGCCCTGATCCCGCGGGCCCCGCAGATCCGGGTGAAAGACAAGCAGCACCCGGAGCTGCTCTTCAAGGCGATGGGGGCCCTGGGTGGCCCGACCGCGGTGAAGTACCTGCAGGACAAGGTCGTCGGCAAGGACAAGGAAGACGCCTCCATGGCGACGCGGGCCCTGGGTGAGCGCCGCGATCCGGCGGTGCTGCCGTTCGCGCTCAAGGTCGCCGCCGACAGCCGCGCCGACAAGGGGATCCGCGACGAGATGTTCGGGGTGATAGAGGGGATCGGGGGGCTCGACGCCGAAAAAGGTCTGCTGGGGATCATCTCGTCGGACCGCGACGAGATCGTCCGCTACCGGGCGTTCGAGTCGGTGCTGGCGGCGCGCAAGGCCGAAGGTATCCAGCCCGGCCTGGAGGCGTTCCCCGCCAGCGCCGTCTACAAGCGGGTCGACGTCGACGACCTGCTGGTGAAGCTGATCGAGAAGCTGGGGCCCAGCGTCCGCCCGGCCCTCGTGCTGACGCTGGGGTCGCGCGCGCCGCTGGCCCGCATGACCGCCGCGATGACGCTGGAGCAGGTCGGGAAGGCGCCCGATGCCCCGGCCCTGGAGAAGCTGTCCGGTGATGGCGCGACCATCAAGGGCTTCCCCCCCGGGGAGACGGTTGGAAAAGCTGCTACGCGCGCGGCCGAAGTCGTGAGAAAGAAGGCATAGATGGCCTCGGGGCGCACCACGACGCGGCAATTCCAGTGCAACGACACGTTGTGGGGGACCTATCGCCGCATGGCGGCCAATCAGGAGAAGGACGTCGACGCCCTGATCAACGACGCCCTCGAGGCCTACGCGCAGCTCGCCGGCTATCAGACCAGCTCGGCGTCGGCGCTGGCCGCGGACCCGGGGATGGACGACGCGCCGCCGACCCCGCCGCCGCAGCAGCCGTCCCGGCGCTCGCGCCCCGCCCGCAGCGACATCACCGGCTCGGGGTCGCACGCCACCGGCTCGCACTCGCATTCGCATTCGGCGAGCACGACCGCGCCGCTCTCCCCGCCGCCGCCGCCGCCGGCCCCGACCATGTCGCGGTTCGCCTCGCGCCCGATGCCGGCGCCGGCGGGCGGGCTGTTCCACCAGAGCAGCGGGGCGGCGATGGCGACGTCGTCGCCGTCGTACGTCAGCTCGTCGGACGGCGCGCAGAGCGTGCCCGCGCCGCCGCTCTACCTGGTGTTCGACAACCAAAAGTACCGCATCGACAAGGACCAGTTCATCATCGGGCGCGGCGCCAAGTCGTCCGACCTGCCAATCAAGGACGGGAACATCTCGCGCAAACATGCGGCCGTCATCCGTCGCAATGGGACCTACTTCATCAAGGACCTCGGGTCGACGAACGGGATCGACTTCAAAGGGATGCGCATCGACAACAAGCGCATCGACGAAGGCGACGTGTTCCACCTCTGTGACTACGAGCTGCGCTTCACCTTCAAGCGCTGAAGGTATCGTCCTCCGCGATACCGTTCCGATCTCGTCGCTGCGCGGGGCCGGGCCGGTAACGGCGGCGCGGCTGGCGGCGCGCGGGATCGCCACCGCGCAGGATCTGCTGCTGCGGCTGCCGCGGGGGTACGACGACCTCCGGCGCCCGACGCCGATAGGGGCCCTGGGCGAGGTCCCCGACGGGACGGTGGTCCTGGTGCGGGGGCGGGTGCGGCGCGTCCACGTCTTCCCGCGGCGGCTCCTGGACGTCTTCGTTGCCGAAGCCGGCGACGGTGACGGCAGCGGCGACGCGGTCGTCAGGGCGCGCTGGTTCCGCGCTCACGCGTCGATGGCCAAGGCCTTCGTCAAAGGTGCCGAGGTGGCGCTGGCGGGTCCCCTGCGGACGGCGGCCGACGGGACGCGCGAGCTCTCCCACCCGAGCAACGTCACCGCGGCGCTGACGGCCCGGGGCGCTGGCGGCGGCCTCGGCTTTCGGCCCCGCTACGGCCTCATCGAGGGGGTGAAGGGGCGGACGATGGAGCAGCTGCGGGCCGGCGCGCTGGCCTGTCTCCCCGGTGCCGGGCCCGAGCTGCTGCCGCCGGCGACGCGGGGCCGGCTGGGGTTGCCTCCGCTCGCCGAGGCGCTGGTCAGGCTGCACGCGCCCGGCGACGACGCCGTCGAGGATGGCGCGGTGGCGCGGGCGCGGCAACGGATCGTGCTGGAGCGGCTGCTGGTGGCGCAGCTGGCGTTCCTGCTGCGGCGGGCGGACGCGGGGCAGCCGGCCGTGACGGTGCCGGCGCCGGTCGGCGCGGCGGCGCTCGAACGGCTGACCGCCGGGCTGCCGTTCACGCTGACGCCGTCGCAGAGCGCCGTGATCGCGACGCTGGCCGCCGACCTCCGCGGGGCGCGGGCGATGGAGCGGCTGCTGGTCGGCGACGTCGGCAGCGGCAAGACCGTGGTCGCGCTGGCGGCGGCGGCGCTGATCGCGGCGGCCGGCGGTCAGACCGTGATGATGGTGCCGACCGAGGTGCTGGCCGAGCAGCAGGGGCGGGCGCTGGCCCCGCTGGCGGCGGCTGCCGGGGTGGCGCTGGCGGTGCTGACCGGAAGCGCGCGCGCCGCGGAGCGGGCGGACCTCCTCGCCCGCTGCGCGGCAGGTCGGGTCGGGCTGCTGATCGGGACCCAGGCCCTACTGGCGGACGACGTCGCCTTGCCACAACTGGGTCTGGTGATCGTCGACGAGCAGCACCGGTTCGGGGTCGCGCAGCGGGCGCGGCTGGGGCGTGGGGGAGGGCGCGCGCCCCATCTGCTGGCGATGTCGGCGACGCCGATACCGCGCAGCCTGGCCCTGGCCCGCCACGGCGACCTCGATCTGTCGACGCTGACCGAGCGGCCGGCCGCCCGCCCGCCCGCGGCCGCCGTGCTGTGCGGGTCGGCCGACGAGCGGCGCGCCGCCTACGCGCGGCTCGCCGAGGCGATCGCCGACGGGCGGCAGGGGTTCGTGGTCTGCCCGCTGCGGGTGGGGGGAAAGAGGTCCGCCGCGGTGACGGCCGTGGCCGCGCACGCGCGGCTGGTGAAGGCGCTGGCGCCGGCGCGGGTCGGGCTCTTGCACGGCGCCCTGCCGCCCGCGAAGAAGGACGCGACCCTGCGGGCGTTCGCAGCCGGCGCGCTCGACGTGCTGGTGGCGACGACCGTCGTCGAGCTGGGGATCGACGTCGCCAACGCGACGGTGATGATCGTCGAGGAGGCCGAGCGCTTCGGGTTGGCGCAGCTCCACCAGCTGCGGGGGCGGGTCGGCCGGGGCCGGCTCCCCGGGCTCTGCTTCCTCTGCACCGGCGGCGGCATTCTCACGCCGGAGGCGCGCGCGCGGCTCGACGCGCTGGTCGCCAGCGCCGACGGGTTTCACCTGGCCGCGCTCAATCTCGCGCAGCGTGGCTACGGAGACCTGTTCGGGACGGTCCAGGCCGGCGCTGGGGACGATGAGCTGACGGCGGACGGCGACGCGCCGAGTCTGCTCGAGACCGCGCGCGCCGAAGCCGAGCGGCTGCTGGCCGATGATCCGACGCTGGCGGCCGCCGAGCACCGGGCGCTCGGCGCCGCGGCGCGCGCGCGGCTGGCGACGCTGTTCGCGAGCGAAGCGGGATGACCGAGCCCGGCCACATGACAGGAGACGCCGCGGCGCCCCCGGCGACGGGCTGCCCGGCTCGGGCCTGGCTCGCCGCCGGGATCGCGGGCGGGGCGCTCTCCGGGGTGGTCGACGCGCTGGTGGCGATCATCGGCCGGATCGGTGGCCTGACCATCGGCAAGGGGCTCCGGCTGGTCGTGCTGGCTGCCAGCGTGGTGGCGCTGGCGGGCGCGCTCCAGGGCGTGGCGCTCGCGGTCGGCGGCTGGCTCGCCGGGCGCACGCGCCACCCCGCCCGCTGGGGCGCGGCGCTGGCTGCGGCGGCCGCGGCGCCGCTCATCGGCTACGACGCCTTCGCGCTCTTCACCGGTCACCAGGCCGCGGCGATCCCCGCGCACGGCGCGATCTCGGTGACGCTGCTGCTGGCGGGCCTGGTGGCCGTCTATCTGGCGGCGCGTGGCTACGCCCGGCTCGCCGCCCGACCGGTCGCGCCGCGGTGGCTGGGGGGCGGGCTGATGGCGCTGGCGCTGGTGGCGCAGGCCGCGAACCACTGGGTGCTGCCGCGTCTCTACGTCTGGTTTCACTCCACGCTCTCGGTGGTGACGGTGACCGCGCTGGTGCTGGCGGTCCGGCTGCGGCTGCGCGCGGTTCGCCCCGCGACGCTGACCCTGCTGGCGGTCGCGACCGTCGGGGCCTGCGTGGGGGCGGTCCTCGAGCTTCGCAGCAGCCAGGTGATGCGTTACGCCGCGCACGAGCGCACGGCCGTGGTGGCGCTGGCGCTGCGCGCGCTGCCCGTCGGCCTCCGCCACGAGCCGCTGGCCGCGGCCGAACGCCACGCCGCCGAGCTCGATCTGCCGCCTCTGCCCGACGGGCCGCGGCGCCCGGACGCCGACGTCCTGGTGATCACCATCGATGCGCTGCGCGCCGACCACGTCGGCGCCTATGGCTACCGCCGCGCGACCACGCCGGCCATCGACGCGCTGGCCGCGGGCGGCGCGCGCTTCACCCGCGCCTACGCCCAGGCGCCGCACACGTCGTTTTCGATCGGGTCGATGATGACGGGCAAGTACTTCGCCACGCTGGCCCGCCTGGCCCCGGGCGAGTACCACGAACCCGTCGCGGCGGTGATGCGAACCTACGGCTGGCGGACGGCGGCGTTCTACCCCCCGGCGGTGTTTTACATCGACGCGCAGAAGCTGAAGCCGTACGCCGACCGGAACTTCGACTTCGAGTACGTGAAGTTCGAGTACCTCGACGCCTCGAAGCGGGTCGATCGAATCCTCGCTTACTACCGGGACGTCAAACCGACCAAGTCGTTCGTCTGGGTTCACTTCTTCGAGCCGCACGAGCCCTATGTGCAGCACGAAGGCTTCGGTTTCGGCACCGGCGACGTCGAGCGCTACGACAGCGAAATCGCCTACACCGACGCGGCGGTGGGGCGCCTCGTCGCGACGGTGCGCGCCCAGCGGCCGGGGACGATCATCGTGGTCGCGGCCGACCACGGCGAGGAGTTCGACGAGCACGGCGGCCGCTACCATGGCTCGACGCTCTACGACGAGCAGATCCACATCCCGCTCGTCATCTCGGTCCCCGGCGTCACCCCCCGCGTCGTCGACGGGCCGGTCGAGCTGATCGACGTCACCCCGACGCTGCTCAACCTGCTCGACATCCCGGTGCCGGCGCGCATGCGCGGCACCGACCTCGGCCCCTGGCTGGCCCCGCGCCCCGCGCCGGCGGCGCGGCTGCCGCCCGCCTTCGCCGAGGTCGAGGACAAGCGGATGATCGTCGCCGGCACGGAGAAGCTGCTGTGCGATCTGCACTGGGGCTTCTGCGCCTATTACGACCTCGCCGTCGATCCGGGTGAGAAGCAGAACCTGGCAGAGCAGCGCCCGGAGCAGGCTGGCGCCTTGCGCGCGAGGCTCAACGCCTGGCTCGACGGGCATGTCCGCCTCGAGCCGCTCCTGGCCAAGGGGCAGGGGCCGCTCCCCAAGGCGATCGAGCGGGGGCGGCTCGGTGATCTGCTGGCGGCCCCCGAGCTCGCCGCCATGCTGGCGAGCGACGCGCCGCTGGCGCAGCGGCGGGAGGCGGTGGAGCTGCTGGTGGGCCTGCCGCCGCGCCCCTCCGAGACCACCTCCGCGCTGCTGCGCGCGGCCGCCGATCCCGATCGCGTCATCTCCGCGTGGGCGTCGGTCGGCGCCCTGCGCCTGGGCGACAGCGGCATGCGGCCGCGGGCGCAGGCGCTGGTCGCCGCCCCGGACACCGACCCGAAGCTGAAGGTGCGCGCCGCGCTGGCTCTGGCGACGGTCGGGGACGCGGCCGGCCTGCCGGTGCTGGGGGGCGAGCTCGATCGCTGCGACGACGTCCTGCTGTGCCGGATCATCATCGTGGCGCTGGGCAAGCTGCGTGACCCGCGCGGGGTTCCGCTGCTGCTGGCCCACATCCGCGAGGTGCAGAACCGGCGCGAGATGGTCGAGGCGCTGGGAGAGATCGCCGATCGCGCCGCCGCGCCGGCGCTGCTCGAGCGCCTCGGCAACGACGAGTACGTCCCGGTACGCGTCGCCGCGGCGACCGCGCTGGCCCGCATCGGCGACCCCGCCCTGGCCCCGGAGATCGATCGGGCCGTCCGCCGCGAGACCGAGCCGACGGTCGTCGCCGCCGCCCGTCAGGCGGTCGAGAAGCTCAACGCTAAGGCGAGGTAGGGGTGGTCGACTTCTTGAGCCACGCCAGGTAAGTCGGGCTGCCGTCGTCGACCTGGAACGCCAGCACCTCGGGGACCTCGTACGGGTGCAGGGCCAGGATCCGGGCCTGGGCCCGCTCGAACAGCTCGGGCCGGGTCTTGATCAGGCAGAGGACCTCGTCCTCCTCGTGGGTCTTCCCCTCCCACTGGTAGACCGAGCGCACGCCGGGGACGACGTTGACGCAGGCGACCAGCCCCTCGTCCACCAGGGCCCGGGCCAGCGCGGTCGCCTGGTCGGTGTCGGGCATCGTCACGTGAAGCTCGAGCGCATCAGCCATGACAAAAAGTTATCACGGCGAACGGCTCTTGACGTGCCGGCGCGGGTAGCGGAAAAACGGCGCGCTTGCTCATCGTCCAAAAATACGGCGGCACCTCGGTCGGCAGCATCGAGCGTATGCGCGCGGTCGCGAAGCGCTGCCTCGCCACCCAGCGCCAGGGGCACCAGGTGGTCGTGATCGTCTCGGCGATGTCGGGCGAGACCAACCGGCTCCTGAGCCTCGCCAAGCAGCTCTCCGACCGCCCCGACGAGCGCGAGCTGGACGTGATCGCCTCTACCGGCGAGCAGGTGAGCGTCGGGCTGGTGGCGCTGGCCATCCACGCCGAAGGGGGCAAGGCGGTCTCGCTGCTCGGCCACCAGGTCCGGATCCTGACCGACAGCGCCTTCGCCCGCGCCCGCATCAAGGACATCGACGCCCGCGCGGTCAGCGCCGCGCTGGCCGAAGGGAAGATCGCGGTCATCGCCGGGTTCCAGGGGGTCGACGACGCGGGCAACATCACCACCCTCGGGCGTGGCGGCTCGGACACCTCGGGGGTCGCGGTCGCGGCCGCGCTCAAGGCCGACGTCTGCGAGATCTACACCGACGTCGACGGCGTCTACACCGCCGATCCGAACGTCGTCAGCACCGCGCGCAAGGTCGACCGCATCAGCTACGAGGAGATGCTGGAGCTGGCCTCGCTGGGCGCCAAGGTGCTGCAGATTCGCTCGGTCGAGTTCGGGATGAAGTATTCCGTCCCGATTCACGTTCGCTCGAGCTTCAACGACAACGAAGGGACCTGGGTCGTGCCGGAGGAAAAGGCCATGGAATCAGTGGTTGTCTCGGGCGTCACCGCGACGCGCGACGAAGCGAAGATCACGTTGATGGGGATCTCGGACGAGCCCGGCGTGCAGGCGAAGGTGTTTCGCCCGCTGGCCGCGGCCGGCATCGTCGTCGACGTGATCGTGCAGGCCTACGTCCAGAACGGACGCACCAACCTGACGTTCACGCTGCCGACGGGCGATCTCGCCCGGGCGAGCGATCTGTTGCTCAAGCACTGCAGCGAGCTCTGCACCGCCGAGCAGATCAAGACGGAGAGCAACCTGTCGAAGGTCTCGATCGTCGGCCTCGGCATGCGCTCGCACGCGGGCGTGGCCCTCAAGCTGTTCGAGATTCTGGCGCGCGAGAACATTCACGTGCACCTGATCTCGACCTCGGAGATCAAGATCTCCTGCGTCATCGAGTCGAAGTACGCCGAGCTCGCCGTGCGCGCGCTCCACGACGGCTTCGAGCTCGGCAAGGCCTGACCTCCCGGCAACCACACCAAGGTTGATTTCCCCCGGTCGACCACCCCAGGTCGGCAACCACACCAAGGTAGGTCGGCAACCACACCAAGGTAGGTCGGCAACCACACCAAGGTTGATTTCCGGCAACCACACCAAGGTTGATTTCCCCAGGTCGACCAACCCGGCACCCTCGCCGCTGTCGGAAAGGAGACATATCGTCTCCGATGACAGCCTCGCCGGCGCTCGACCCTCTATTCCCGGTGTGCGGGCGGCTCATGCCGTAGCAGAGGCGGATCACGCCGTTGCCGCGACGACCGCTCGCGAGGTCTTTGTGATTCTCGTGCGGGATGGTGCGGCTTGGCCTGATGCTTAGGCCGGCACGGGATGCGGTTCGCACAGCGCGTTGGCGAAGCGACGTAGCCAGTACGTTCCTGACGGGAACAAGGTATCTCCGATACCGGCAATAAACGCGGCCCGCGCCGCGGCGTACGCATCCCGGAAGGCCCAGTTTCGTAGCAAGGCTTCGATTCGGCTCCACTTGCTGCGTGCGGCGACTCGGGGATCCAGCACGCGGCGCGGCTCGCGGGTTCTCGGGCGATCGCTCCAGCGTTGGGCGAGCACAGCCTTGCGACCCACGATCGTCGTCCCGTTGCGCCGCCGCTCCGTTGCGCAGCTCTCCTCGCCGACGCGCACGCGTTCCAGGATCAAATTCGACAGCTCGTCGTCGGACAGATACTCGAATCCGCGCGGCCGGGCTAAGTGAAGCACCACGCTCTCGGGCATCGTCCCCTCGTCGCGGAAGAAGTGCTTCGGGCGCGTGGCGGAGAGCACCGACCCGTGCAGGAGGGCGCCCACCGACGTCGCTCCCGGCCAATGGTGCGCCTTCTCGACAAGCCCGTCCTTCACGGGGTTTGTGAGGGCGTAGACCATCTTATCGATCACGTCGTTCGGGTCGACCAGCCTGACCACACTGGTCTGCTCCGAGGACCAGAAGTTCTCCCAACGACCCCGGAGGGCGTTCTGGCACTTCGCAAAGAGCTTGTGGAAGTGTTCCAGGAACGCCGGGTAGTTTCCTTCCGGATCGTGAATCCCGGTGTGGTGATGGTTGCTCATCGCCACGGTGAAGATCACCTCGATGCGGTACCGGGCGGCCGCCTCCGCCAGGCAGTAGATGAAGGCGTTGCTCGTCTCGCGATCGGGACGCATCAGGAACTGCCGCTGGGTGCAGCGACGGGTGATCATGTACGTTCGGCCGGGGACTACTTCGCGGGGAGTGGACACGCCTGCTCTTCGGCGCGACGCCCGCAGGGTGTCCTCGAAAACAACCTTGGTGCGGTTGCTGCGTGCGCCTGCTCTTCGGCGCGACGCCCGCAGGGTGTCCTCGAAAACAACCTTGGTGCGGTTGCTGGTGGTGCGGTTGCTGGGGGGGCCGACCACCTCGTTCGGTGGCGGCGGCTTCAACGCGCCGTAGCGGTCAGTCGAGGAGCTGACGAATTTTGTCCAGCAGGTCGGCGGCGGCGACGGTGCTCTGCGTTCCGTGGGCTAGGTCCTTCACCGTGAGCTGCCCCGAGGCGACCTCGTTGCTGCCGATGATGATCGCGGTCCGGGCGCGCATCTTGTCGGCGCGGCCGAGCATCGTCTTCACCTTGCCGGGGCGGTGCTCGAGCTCGACCCGGAGCCCCGCGAGCCGCAGCTTGTGCGCGAGCGGCAGCGCGTAGGCGAGGGCGGCCGCGTCCATCGGGGCGAAGAAGGCCGCCAGCGGCGGCTCGAAGGCCTCGGCCGCCTCCTGCATCGCCAGCAGCGCGCGCTCGACACCCAGCGCGAACCCGATGGCCGGGGTCTCCTTGCCGCCCAGCGAGCCGACCAGCCGGTCGTAGCGCCCGCCGCCCGCGATGGTGTTCTGCGTCCCCAGCTCGCCGATGGTCGTCTTGATCTCGAAGATCGTGCCCGTGTAGTAGTCGAGCCCGCGCACCAGCCGCGGGTCGATCGTGTGGCGGACCCCCAGCGCGTCGAGGTGGCCGCGCACCTCGGCGAAGCGGGCCTGCGACGCCGGGCCCAGGGTGTCGAGGAGCGTCGGGGCGTTCGCGTTCAGCGCGACGACGTCCGGGTGCTTCGAGTCGAGGATGCGCAGCGGGTTGGTCTCGAGCCGCCGGCGCGAGTCGTCGTCCAGCTCTGCCCGGTGCGGCGTGTAGTACTTCACCAGCGCCTCCCGGTAGGCCTGTCGCTCCTCGGGCTCGCCCAGCGAGTTGATGTTGACGTCGATGGACGCGGTCGGGAGGCCGAAGGCGGTGAACATCGCCACCAGCATCGCGATCGTCTCGGCGTCCGCCGTCGGCTCGGCGGCCCCGAAGAGCTCGGCGCCGATCTGATGGAACTGGCGCAGCCGGCCGCGCTGGGCCCGCTCGTGCCGGAACATCGGCCCGACGTAGTACCAGCGGGTGACCGGCTCGACGTTCCACTGCGAGTGGTCGACGTAGGCGCGCACCGCCGAGGCGGTCCCCTCGGGGCGGAGGCTGACCGACTTGCCGTCGCGATCGTCGAACGTGTACATCTGCTTCTCGACGACGTCGGTCACCTCGCCGACCGACCGGACGAACAGCGACGTGTACTCGAGCACGGGCGTGCGCAGCTCGCGGTAGGCGAACGACTCGAGGACCTCGCGGGCCTTCTCCTCGAGGAAGCGCCATTTCCACACCTCCGGCGGGAGGATGTCGTTCATGCCTTTTACGCCGGGTGGTACGTCCGCCATGGGGGGCGGTATTACCACAACGCCTCGGTTATTCGGTGCGGACGAGGGCGTCGGCGAGCAGGGCGGCGAGGCGGGCGGTGGCGGCGTCGACCGTGGCGGCGTCGCGCCCGTCGAGCGTGATCTTCACGCGGTAGTCGAGGGCGTCGAGATGAGGGTACGACCCGACCTCGACGTCGGGGAAGGCGGCGACCACCTCGTCGAGCGCCCCCGCAATCGGCCCCTCGCCGACCCGGGAGTAGACGGCGCGGCCGTGGATCGGGGGGGCCCGGAACAGCTCGCGCACCGTCTCGAACTTGCGCCGGAAGATCGCCGGAACGCCGGGAAGGATCCAGACGTTGCGGACCACCACCACCGGCCAGGCCGTCCCCGGCCCACCCGGGCCGTACTCCAGCCGCGCGCCGGCCGGGAGGTCGGCCATGCGCAGGTCGCGGGCGTGCAGCCGTTCGCCGTAGCTCGCGCGCAGCAGCCCCTCGAGCTCGGCGTGCCGGGCGAGCGGCATCTCGAAGGCCGCCGCCACCGCGGTCAGCGTGACGTCGTCATGGGTCGGGCCGACCCCGCCCGAGGTGAAGACCGTGTCGAAACGGCCCGAGAGGGCGCGGACGCTCTCGGCGATTTCGCCCGCGACGTCGGGGACGATCTCGATCCGGCGCAGCGCCACCCCCAGCGCCCGCAGCTCGCGGATCAGGAGCTTGGCGTTCTGGTCCTCGACCTTCCCGGACAGGATCTCGTTGCCGATGAGCAGGATCGCCGCCGTGGGATTGTTCGCCGCCGTGGGATTGTTCGCCGCCGTGGGATCGGGCCGCATGCCTCGACAATCATAGTCGAGGCCTGTCGTGTTAATGTGCTCTGAACTTGAAGACGCTGCTCAGGCTCACGCTGGTTGTTGCGACGGCGGTCGTTGCGTGTCGAGGCTCCGATCCCGGCGGGCGGCCCACGGACGGCGGTGCCAAGGATGCCACGGTCGACAAGGCGCCCAAGATGGACGCCTACTGCGCCGCCGACGCGATGGGCGGCGGGCAGTGCCCGATCAACTTCTGCGGCGCGCTGAAGACGCCCTCCCACCTTCCGCAGAACGAGGTCCCGAGCTCGGGCGCCGACGTGATCTGCAACAGCGGGTGGGTCTGCGTCGTCGGCCCCGTGCTCGCCAGCAACGACGGCTTCCAGCTGGTCTGCCAGCCGCCGACCGGGACCGCGGCCTTCGGTGCCGCCTGCACGCCCGGCGGCGGGCAGTGCGCCGCCGATTCCCTCTGCGTCACCGCGCCCGATGCCCCGGGGACCCCCTTCTGCAGCACGCTCTGCCGTAACGACAAAGACTGCCCGGCCGGCAGCGGCGGCGATGGCGGCACCGCCCAGGCCCGCTGCATCAACTACCAGACCCAGGCGATGCTGCCCGACGGCGAGCACGGGGTGGTCGGGATGTGCACCCCCGCCGACAAGATCGCGGGGACGCCCTGCGTGCGTGAGGCGCAGTGCCCCGCGAACCAGGGGTGCGTCTTCTACGCCGGCCGCACCGGCCTTCGGGTCTGCCGCGCCACCGGGGGGACCAAGTCGATGGGGGAGGCCTGCGGCTCCAGCGCCGAGTGCCGCAGCGGCGAGTGCTACGACCGCAACGGTTCGATGCACGCCAGCACCAACCGCACGTACTGCTCCGGCCCCTGCGTTCACAACAGCGACTGCGGCGCCGATCAGCGCTGCGTCCGGCTGGTGGTGTCGAACAACGGCACCCCGCAGGATCCCCTGGACGACGTGGTCTCCGGCTACTGCCAGACCCTGTTCCCGGCCGTGCCGGGGGAGGCCTGCCAGAGCGACGCGGAGTGCGTGGCGCGCCAGAACGGTTCAGACACCTGCGACGTTCCCCACGGTGTCTGTTACAAGAAGGCCGCCGTGCCTGGCTCGGCTTGCACGAGCGACACCGGGTGCATGCTCGGCGGTGTCTGCAGCATGGGGCCGCGGTTCGAGGGCGGGTACTGCCAGACCTTCGGCTGCGATCCCGCCGCCAGCACGGGGATAGACAAGTGCGCCGGCGCCGGGAGCACCTGCGCCACACGCGGCGGGCCCGACGAGCCGATCGCCGGGTGCTACGAAGGCTGCACCACGGCGGCCCCCTGTAGCCGCGCGGCTGGCCACTACGCCTGCGAGCCGCCGACGACGGGGGCACCGGCCACCATCTGCCTGTTCGTCAGCGGGTCATAGGGCGTGCGGGCGACGGTGCGGGTGACGATAGCGACCCGGTGGCTCGGCAGCGCGGCGCTGCTCGTCGCGTGGCTCGCGGTTCCGTTCGCCGCGGCGGCCCAGACAGCGGCCCCGCCCGGGGCCCCCTCCGCCGCGTCGACACCGTCGGAAGCCCCCGTACCGCCCGCGCCGCCGCCGGCCACGCCACCGGCGGCCGAGACGGCGCCACCGTCATCGCACGCCGAACGGGTCGGCCCGGTGCCGACCGCCGATGAGAAGCCGGCCGCCTCGGATCACGACGCGATCGTCGGGCGCATCGGCGTGGAGGCGCGCCGGATGGTCGTGGGGCCGCTGCCGCTGACGCTGGGCCCGAACGGCTGCCCGGCAGCCACCACGACGCCCGGTGAGGCCTGCACCGTCGCGATGGGGGTGCTCGGCGTGCGCTACTGGTGGACGCGCAACCTCGCCTTCAACGGCGGGCTGGCCTTCGCGGCCGGCGGGGGGCGCGACGCGGGGCAGTCGCTCGACACCTACGTCGGCATCGGTCCCGTCGTCGGTCTCTCGCTGTTGCTGGCCAACTGGCGGCACCTGTCGATCTCGGCCAGCCCCGAGCTCGGCTTCGTCTGGTTCCGCCCCGGTGGTGATGCGCCCAGCACCAAGCTGGTCCAGCTCCGCGGCGCGCTGGAGGGGGAGCTGCACTTCGGGTTCGTCGGCGTCCCCGCGCTGACGGTCGGGATGCTCGCGGGTCTCGGGTTCCAGTACGAGAGTGTGCCCGACGCCCGCGTCTGGTCGGTCGGCGTGCTCGGCGGCGACAGCGTCTGGGGGACGCTGACCAACCTGTTCGTGCGGTACTACCTGTGACGCCGCGGCTGCCGCCTCCCGACGCCGATCTGATCGAACGGCGCGAGCTGCTGGACGGCACGGGGATCGCGCGCACGCTGCGCCGGATCGCGCACGAGATCGATCGAGCTCGGCCATCACTCCGGAGACACCGGCCCGCTGTACCTGGTCGGCATCCGCACCGGCGGCGCCTACCTGGCCCACCGGCTGTGCGACATCATCGTCGAGGCGGGGGAGGCGAAGCCGCAGCTGGGCGCCGTCGACATCTCGCTTTACCGCGACGACGTCTTCCGGGGGCTCCCCAAGCCCGAGATCGGCCCGACGGAGCTGTTCGAGCCGATCGAGGGGCGGACCATCGTGCTGGTCGACGACGTGCTCTACACCGGCCGCACCGTCCGCGCGGCGATGGACGTGCTGGCCGACTACGGCCGCCCGCGGGCGGTGAAGCTGGCCGCGCTGGTCGACCGGGGGTGCCGCGAGCTGCCGATCCAGCCCGACGTCGTCGGCATCACCGTGCAGACGACGGCGGCGGAATCGGTGCGGGTGATGCTGTCGGAGCGCGGCGAAACCGACCGGGTCGTGCTACGAGAGCGGCGCGCCATGAGCACGTTCGGCCCCCGCCATCTCCTGGGAATCGAGCCCCTCTCCGCGCCGGAGCTGGAGACCGTGATCGCCCTCGGCGAGCGGTTCCTGGAGATCAACGAGCGCCCGATCAAGAAGGTCCCGACGCTGCGAGGCAAGACGGTCATCAACCTTTTCCTCGAGGCCTCGACCCGGACCCGGACGTCGTTCGAGATCGCGGCCAAGCGGCTGTCGGCCGACGCGGTCAACATCTCGGGCTCGCGCCTCCTCGACGGTGAAGGGGGAGACGCTGCTCGACACCGCGCGGAACCTCGACGCCATGGCGCCCGACGTGGTCGTCGTCCGGCACGCGCAGGCGGGCGCCGCCGAGATGCTGGCCGGCCGGCTCCGGGCCGCGGTGGTCAACGCCGGCGACGGCGCGCACGAGCACCCGACCCAGGCGCTGCTCGACTGCTCGACGATCCAGGCCCACAAGGGGCGGCTTGGCCGGGCTCGAGGTCGCGATCTGCGGCGACATCCGCCACAGCCGGGTGGCCCGCTCGAACATCTGGGCGCTGACCAAGCTGGGGGCGCGGGTCCGGATCGCGGCGCCGCGCACGCTGCTCGCCCCCGGGCTCGACCTGCTGGGGGTCGTGGCGCCGTCCGGCGAGGCGCCAAACGTCACCGTCCACGATCGGCTCGAGCCGGCGCATCGAGGGCGCCGACGTGATCATGATGTTGCGCATCCAGAAGGAGCGGATGGGGAGCGCTCTCTTCCCCAACACCCGCGAGTACTCGCGCTACTACGGCCTCAACCCGCGGCGGCTGGCGCTGGCCAAGCCCGACGCGATCGTCATGCACCCGGGGCCGATCAACCGCGGGGTCGAGATCGATCCCGCCGTCGCCGACGGTCCGCGCGCGGTGATCCTCGACCAGGTCGCCCGCGGCGTCGCGGTCCGGATGGCCGTGCTCTACCTGCTCGCCGGCGGCGAAGCGACCCCGGAGTGACCGGGGGCGGCGCCCGCCCCAAGCCCCCCGTGTCGCCCTCGCCCCGCGCCAGCGGGGAGAGGGAGGGGTGAGGGTCCCACCGCGCACCTGCGCCTGAAGGACGTGATCGCCCCGCGGCCCCGCCTCCTGCTGGTCGGCATCAACCCCGGCCTGCGCTCCGGCACGGTCGGCCATCACTTCGCCGGCAACGGCAACCCGTTCTGGCGGTTGCTCCACGCCTCTGGCCTGACGCCCGTGCTGTTGCCGTACGAGGAGGATCATCGTCTGGCGGAGTGGGGGATCTCGCTGACCAACATCTGCCCGCGCACGACCCGCACCGCGGCGGAGCTGACGCGGGCCGAGCTCCAGCGCGGGCGCGCGGCGCTGGCCAAGAAGATCGCCGCCTGGCGCCCGGGCGTGGTCGCCTTCGTCGGCGTCACCGTCTACCGGACCTTCTTCGGCGTGGGCGACGGCCCCGGCCCCGGACCCAAGCCCGAGACGATCGGCAAGGCGCGCGTGTTCGTCGTCCCCAACCCCAGCGGCCTCAACGCCAGCTTCCCCGGCTTCGCCCACAAGCTGCCCTGGTTCGAAGGCCCGCCGCTCGACGAGGACGGACGAACCAGATGGCCACGAAAGCTGGCCGTGGGCATGGATAACACGCGTAAGCAGTGGGTTATTCGTGAATGTGAATTCTTTCATTAAGGTCCGTCGCGACGCCCGGCTGACTCGTGAGGCACGGCTAGACGACGATGGGCGCAAGTTGGCGATCGACACCCTTTGAGATGTTGACCCGGCGGCGCAGCGGACCGTATCTCATCGCTACCCCTATCCATGCCCGCCATCTGCCTCCGTGGCGGCCGGGTGATCGATCCGGCGCGCGGAATTCGATCGCGAGGCGGACGTGCTTCTTCGGGACGGCTGGGTCGCGCGGATCGGCCCGGGTCTCGGCCGGCGCGGGCAGCGGCGACGCGGGTGCTCGACGTGCGCGGCTGCTGGGTGGTGCCCGGGCTCATCGACCTCCACACCCACCTGCGCGAGCCCGGGCCAGGAGTACAAGGAGGACATCGCCAGCGGCACCGCGCGCCGCGGCCGCGGGCGGGCTTCACGGCCGTCTGCGCGATGCCCAACACCATCGCCGCCCAACGACAACCGCGCGGTCACCGAGCTGATCGTCCGGCGCGCGCGCGAGGTCGGCGCGGTGCGCGTCTATCCCGATCGGCGCCATCACCCAGGGGCTCGAGCGGCGAGACGCTGGCCGAGATGGGCGAGCTGAAGGAGGCCGGCTGCGTCGCGGTCTCCGACGACGGCAAGCCGGTGATGAACGCCGAGCTGATGCGGCGCGCGCTCGAGTACGCGCGCACCTTCGGGCTGACCGTCATCCAGCACTGCGAGGATCTGCACCTGTCGGCGGGCGGCGCGATGAACGAGGGCGCCGGTCGTCGACCCGCGCCGGCATCCGGGGCCAGCCGTCGTCGGCCGAGTCGGCCATGGTCGCGCGCGACCTCGAGCTGTGCGCGCTGACCGGCGCCCGCTACCACGTCGCCCACATGAGCAGCGGCCGAATCGGTGCGGCTGGTGCGCGACGCCAAGCGGCGCGGGCTGCCGGTGACCTGCGAGGTCACGCCGCACCACCTCACGCTCACCGACGAGGCCTGCGCCGACTACGACACCCACGCCAAGTGCAACCCGCCGCTGCGCACGCAGGCCGACATCGGCGCGCTGCGCGAGGGGCTGGCCGACGGCACCATCGACGCCATCGCCACCGATCACGCGCCGCACTCGCCGGTCGAGAAGGAGCTGGAGTTCGAGAACGCCGCCTTCGGCATGATCGGCCTCGAGACCGCGCTGCCGCTGGTGCTCGACCTGGTGCGCGCCGGGCGTGCTGACGCCGGCGGCGCTGGTCGCGCTGCTGACCGACCGCGCCGGCGGCGGTGTTCGGGCCTGCCCGGCGGGACGCTGGCGCGCCGGCTCGCCGGCCGACGTCACCGTGATTCGATCCCGAGGTCGGCTGGACACTGCGAGCCGGCGCGATTGCGGTCGCAAATCGCAGCAACACGCCCGTTCGCTGGGCGCACCTTGCGCGGGCAAGGCCGTGCTAACCCTGGTCGGCGGACGCATCGTCTACCAGGAGGAGACCTTCGTTCGTGACCGATCACAACCGACTTCGCCGCCGGCGCTGCTGGCGCTGGAGGACGGCACCGTCTTTCGCGGCATGGGCTTCGGCGCCGACGGCCGACAGTGGCGGGCGAGCTGGTGTTCAACACCGCGATCACCGGCTACCAGGAGATCCTGACCGATCCCTCCTACCGCGGCCAGATCGTGCTGATGACCGCGCCCGAGATCGGCAACGTCGGCGTCAACCCGAGGACTTCGAGTCGGACCGGCCCTTCTGCGCCGGCTTCGTGGTGCGCGAGCTGTCGCCGCGGGTCTCGAACTGGCGCGCCCAGGCACGCTGGACGCGCTGATGGCCGAGCACGGCGTCGCCGGCATCAGCGGCATCGACACCCGCGCGGTGACCCGGCGCATCCGCATCGGCGGGCGCCCAGCGCGCGCGTCATCACCCGCGCGGTCGACGACTCCGGCGGCGGCGGTGGCGCAGGGCCCGCGCCATCCCTCGCTGGAGGGCCGCGACCTGGTGCGTCGAGGTGACCTCGCCCGAGCCCTACGAGTGGACCGAGCCGGTCTGCTGGCCGGCGCCCCTGGCGCGCCAAGCACCCGCCGACGCCGCCCGCCAGTCCACGTGGTGGCCTACGACTTCGGCATCAAGCGCGGCATCCTGCGCCACCTGCGCGCAGCGGCTGCCGGGTGACGGTGGTGCCGGCGACGACGCCAGCGCCAGGAGGTGCTGGCGCTGAAGCCCGACGGCGTCTTCCTGTCCAACGGCCCCGGCGATCCGGCGGCGGTCGACTACGCGGTCGAGGCCGCGCGCGAGATCTGTCCAGTCCAAGATCCCGACCTTCGGCATCTGCCTGGGCCACCAGATCCTGGGCCTGGCCCTGGGGGGCAAGACCTACAAGCTGAAGTTCGGCCACCACGGCGCCAACCACCCGGTGATGGATCTGACCACCCGCAAGGTGGAGATCACCTCGCAGAACCACGGCTTCGCCGTCGACGTCGACTCGCTGGCAGGGCAAGGCGGTGCTGACCCACGTCAACCTCAACGACAACACGGTCGAGGGGATGCGCCACGAGCAGCTGCCGGTGTTCAGCGTGCAGTACCACCCCGAGGCGTCGCCGGGCCCGAACGACGCGAACTACCTGTTCGAGCGCTTCTGGCAGCTGATGACCGAGCGCCGCGGGCGGTAGCCGCCTCGCCTCCGCCCACGATGATTCACCAGCTCCTCGATCGCCTCGCCGAGCGCTTCGGCGAGGGTGAGCACAAGCTGGAGGCGATGCGCGCGCGCGAGGAGTACTTCGATCGCGCCGGCAAGGTGTTCGACGACGACGCGGAGCTGTTCGAGAGCCGGATGGCCTCCTTCCTCGAGTGGTACGTGCTCGAGCGTCCGTTCGCGGGCGGGGCGGTGCCGCCGGTGGTGCGGGCCCTGGAGACGGGGGCCGCCGCTCCGCCGGAGGAGCGGCGCGCGCTGGCGGCGCTGGCCACCACCCACCGCAGCCTGTTCCAGCTCTATGGCGAGGTGGATAGGGTCCTCGATCTCGAGGACGTGATCGGTGGCGCGCGGTTCTCCGTGCGCGAGCGCCGCAGCACGGTCGGGATCGCGCCGGGCGATGTGTTCGAGGCGCGGCTCTGCTGGGACGGGACCGACGTGGTGTTCGGGCGGACCTTCCTCTTTCATCCCCCCGACGCGCGCGACGTGGTGCTCGACTGGGTCGAGCGCACGGCCGCCGGCGGGGCCTCGCGCGCCGAGATGCTGTTCCATCTGTCCCGGCTCTACGTCCGGTGGCACCGCCTTGGCCACGCCAACGCGGCCAAGGTCTATCGGGATGGCTGAGGCGCCGGCCGCCGCGCCTCGGCGCTGGCGGCGGCTCGCGCTGCTGGGCCTGCCGGTGCTGCTGGTCGGCTGGTTGGTGGCAGGCAACCTTCACGTCATCGAGAGCACGAAGGACGCGATCGTTCCCGACGTCGCGTCGGCGCCGGTGCGGGAGTACGTGATCGTGCTCGGCAACAAGGTGACCGACCGGACGCCCAGCCGCGAGCTGGTGGCGAGGCTGGAGGTGGGGCGCGCGCTCTACGCGGCCGGGCGGGTCCGGAAGCTCTTCGTCTGGGGATGGTCCGCTCGGATTACGAGGAGCCGTACACGATGGCCGTCTGGCTGCAGCAGCACGGCGTTCCCAAGGAGGCCATCGTGATCGACCCCGCGGGCCGTCGCACCGCGGCCACCATGGCCAACGCCGCGGCGCTGGGGATTCGCTCGGCGCTGATCGCCACCCAGGCCTTTCACCTGCCACGCTCCCTCTACCTCGCGCGCGGCGCCGGTATCGACGCGGTCGGCGTCCCCGCCTCCAGCGGCGGCCTCCACTTCATGACCACGATCCGCGAGTCGCTGGCCCGCGCCGAGATCGTCGTCGAGGTCGCGCTCCGCGGCGTCCGCGGCAACTGAAGAGCCGCTAAATTCCCCAGGCGCCGCTGACCGGGATGCAAGCGCCGTTGACGTAGGCGGCCTCGTCGGAGAGCAGGTAGAGCGCGGCGTTGGTCGCATCGCTCACGGTGCCGACACGGCCGGCGGGGATCTTCGACGCCAGGTTCTTGATCTCCTCGGGCGGCATCAGCTCGGAGTCGATGAAGCCGGGGGCAATCGTGTTGGCGGTGATGCCGTAGGGGGCCAGCGCCTTGGCCAGGCTGCGGATCAGGCCGACCACGCCGACCTTGGCCAGGTAGTGCGCGGTCAGCGTCGGCTGCGCGGTCACCCGGTCGGCGTTCGCCATCGCGAACGCGATCACGCGGCCGTAGCGCTGCGCGATCGCATCGCGGGCGCGACCAGGCGCGCCAGATAGAACAGCGAGTCGAGGTTGCTCGCGAACATCTCGCGCCAGCCCTCCGGCGTCTCGGTCAGGAGGTCGGCGCGGCGGTAGGGGCCGGCGGCGTGCACCAGCGCGTCGACCCGGCCCCGCCAGCGCTCCACCTCGCTGACCAGCTGGGCGCAGACCTGGGGGGTGGAGACGTCGGCCTCCAGCGCCAGGCAGTAGCCGCCGCTCGACTCAATCGCGGCGCGCACCTCGGCCGCCTGGGCGGCGCTCTTGCGGTAGCAGATCGCGACCGACCAGCCGGCGCGCCCGAGGCGCAGCGCGATGTGGCGTCCGATCCCCTTGGCGCCGCCGGTCACCAGCGCCACACGTCCGGTCGAAGTCGTCGCTTCGCTCTTGTCCTCGGGAGCCGGCTTAACCACGGCGAGGGTTTTAACATTTATTGCGGGACCCTGAGAGGGGTCCCGTGCCCCCCGCGCTCACGCGTGCACCTGCTCGACAGCCAAGGGCGGGCAACCCGTGCTAGAAAACCGGCCATGCAAACGCCCCTCTGCCGCGCGGGACGCCGGCGTTCGGTGGTGCTGCCGCTCGCGGGACTGGGGCTGTGCGCAGCCCTCGCCTGCGTCGAGCAGGACGACGACAAGCCGACCGCCGACGACATGTCGGTCGCCAAGCAGAACGTGCTGACCGCAGCGCCGACGCCGCGGTATCCCGTCAACGCCGACCTCGACGGCAAGTTCGTCTACCTCGGCCTGGACGTCAGCAGCGTCCCGATCGAGGGGCAAGGACGTGACGCTGACCCACTACTGGAAGGTGGCGGCGGCGCCCGGCGACGGCTGGAAGCCGTTCACGCACCTCGAGGGGCCTGGGAAGTACGGCTACCTCAACGCCGAACGCGCCGGTGAAGGGCAAGTACCCGGTCGCCGCCTGGAAGGTCGGCGACATCGTGCGCGACGTGCACCTCATCCGACTGCCTGCCACCTGGACGTCGCCGACGGTGGACGTCTAGGTCGGGATGTGGCGCAGCGGCGGCGGTCGCATGCCGGTGAAGTCGGGGCCCCAGGACGCCGAGGGTCGGGTGCGGGCGGCGTCGATGCCCGTGACCGCGGCGGCGACCAAGGCGCTGCCGCGCAAGCGCTACGTCGCCCGGATGGTCACCAAGGCGACCAGATCGACGGCAAGCTCGACGACGCCGACTGGCTCGCCGCGCCGTCGACGGGGGCGTTCGTGAACACGCTGAACGGTTCGCCGGTGGTGATGCAAACAGAGGCCAAGCTGCTCTGGGACAAGAAGTTTCTCTACGTCGGGATCGAGAACGCCGACAGCGACGTCTGGACGACGCTGGACAAGCGCGACGACAAGCTCTGGACGCAGGAGGCCGACGAGCTGATGATCGATGCCGACGGCCACGGCAAGACCTACGTCGAGCTGCAGTTCGCCCCCAACGGCAACGTCTTCGACACCTACCTGCCCGCGCGGCGGAAGTACGAGGACTGGATCGATCCGGACCGAAAGCCGTTCTCCTGGAACTCGAAGCTGGTGGCCAAGGTTCACGTCGACGGCACGCTGAACAAGCGCGAGGATCAGGACAAAGGCTGGACGACGGAGGTCGCGATCCCACTGGAGGACGTCAAGGGGATGGACGACAAGTCGGCGCTGAAGCTGCGGCCGACGCCGGGGGACGTCTGGCGGATCAACATGTATCGGATGGACGTTCCGGCGGGGAAGCCGCAGCAGGCCGCCGCCTGGTCGCCGCCGATGATCGGCGACTTCCACGCGCTCGATCGCTTCGGCGAGCTGGTGTTCGGCGACGCGCAGGGGAACGTCCCGGCGGCGCCTCCACCGGGCGCCGCGCCGGTTGCGTCGCCCGCCGATCAAAAGGCGACCGCCGCCGCCAAGGGCGGGGCCGCACCGGGCAAGAAGTAGCCGGGCGGAAGGGTTGCGGCTCCGCGGTCTTCGCTCCGTGGTACTGGTCGCCGGGCTGGGTCTCGCCTGCGCCTCTCCCGCGGCGGAGCGCCGAGAATCGGGCGCGGGCCGGCGCGGCCCCGGTCGCGGGCCCGGCGTCCCACCGGAGGCAACGTCGCTCCCGCCGGCCGCGCAGTTCGTCCCCGGTGGCCCGGGGGCCGCACGCTACGGCGTCTCCGCGGCGGCGGCGGGGGTCATCCCGCCACGGGCGGACCCGCTGCGCGCGGCGATCCTGGCCGAGGCCCGGGCCGCCGCGCGGCGCCTCGGTCGCCCCGCCCCCGAACCGGACCGCGGCTCGACGCCGCGATGACCAATCTGGCGCGCGCCATCCACGGCGACGAGCTCCCGGCGGCGGAAGCGGTCGATTTCCTGCTGGGGCACTACGGCCTCGTCGAGCCGTCGCCCCACATCTCGCAGGCCCGCACCTCGGGCTTCAGCAACGCGGAGATCATCACCCATGCCCGCACCGAGCTGGAGGCCCTGCTGCGCGAGGGGGCGATGCGGCGGATCGGCATCGGCGTCGATCGCGCCGGCGACCTCGTCTACACGGTGATCGCCACCCAGGAGAGCCACGTCGCGCTGCAGGCGCCGATTCCGCGGCAGCTTCCCCGCGGGGGGCGGGTGCGCCTGGCGCTGAAGATCGACCCGGCTACCGCAACGTCGGGTTCGCGATCACCGCGCCCGACGGAACCGTGCGCGAGGAGCCGCCGTCGCCGCAGGCCACGTACGTGGCCGGTGAGCTCGCGTGCGGCCCCGACGGCCGCTATCAGGTCGAGGTGGTCGCCTCCAACGCCTCGGGGCCGACGGTGCTGGCGAACTTCCCAATCTACTGCGGGGTCGCGCCGCCGCCGGCCGCGACCGGCCCCGCCGGCGTGCGCGCCGGCACCGAGCCGCCCGAGGAGGCCGAGCGCAAGCTGATCGCGCTCTGCAACCGAGACCGGGCGCGGGCCAAGCTTCCGGCGGTGGTGGCGGATCCGCGGCTGACGGCGATCGCCCGCGCCCACAGCCAGGAGATGGTGACGCTGGGGTTCGTGGGGCACGTCTCGCCGCGCACCGGCGCCGCGCCCGATCGCGTGCGCCGGGCCGGCCTGACCCCGACGTTCGTGAGCGAGAACGTCGCCCGCGCCTACGGCGCCGGGGAGGCCGAGGCCGGCTTCATGGCCAGCCCGGGCCACCGCGGCAACGTGCTCAATACCCGCGCCCGCCGCATCGGCGTCGGCGTCGTCTACGGCCCGCCCACCACCGGCATCGCGCCGATGCTGGTCACTCAGCTATTCACGAACTGACGCGAAAGGCTCGCCGCGTGCGAAGGCGGTGACGTTGGCCAGCGTCGTGCGCGCGATGTCGCCCAGGGCGACGTCGGTGAAGAAGGCCTGGTGGCCGGTGACGAGCACGTTGGGGAAGGTCAGCAGGCGGGCGAAGATGTCGTCCTGCAGGACGCGTCGGACAGGTCCTCGAAGAACAGGTCGGCTTCCTCCTCGTAGACGTCGATGGCCGAGATCGCCGAGGTGGCCCGTCTTCAGCGCCTCGATGACCGCCGGCGTGTCGATCAGCGCGCCGCGGCTGGTGTTGACCAGCATCGCGCCGGGCTTCATCGTCGCCAGCGCGCGGCGTCGATCAGGTGGTGCGTCTCCGGCGTCAGCGGGCAGTGCAGCGAGACGACGTCGGCGCTCGGCAGCAGCTCGTCGAGCGCGACGTAGCGGACGCCCAGCGCCGCGCAGTCCGGGTTGGGGGGCGAGGTCGTGGGCCAGCAGGCTGGCAGCCGAACCCGCTCAGCGATCCGGGCGACCGTGGCCCCGATCTTGCCGGTGCCGACGATGCCGACGGTGCTTGCCGTGGAGGTCGAAGCCGAGCAGGCCGTCGAGCGCGAAGTTGCCTTCGCGCACGCGGTTGAAGGCGCGGTGGAGCTTGCGGTTGAGCGCCAGGATCAGGCCCACGGTGTGCTCGGCCACGGCGTGGGGCGAGTAGGCGGGGACCCGCGCGACCGCGAGCCCAGCTCGGCGCGGCCGCGGCCAGGTCGACGTTGTTGAAGCCGGCGCAGCGCAGCGCACCAGCCGGGTGCCGCCGGCCGCCAGCGTCGCCAGCACCGCGGCGTCGAGACGATCGTTGACGAAGCACGCAGACCGCCGGGAAGCGCGGCCGAGCGCCGCGGTCTCCCCGGTCAGCGCCGGTTCGAGGAACGACAGCTCGTGGGGCGACCCGGCCGCGGCGTTGGTGGCGGTCAGCGACTCGCGGTCGTAGCGCTTCGCGCTGAACACACCTATCTGCATGCGCCGAAAGCTACGGCGGGGGCGGCGAATGTGAAAGGACCAGCAGGACCGGCCCGCCAGGCGCGCGGACGAAGCCGGTCGCGCCGGTCGCGGCCAGGGCCGCCCCGCGTCCGCGCGCTCGGTGTCGGTCAGCGCTGTGACCGGCAGCGCCTGCCCATCGATCGCCTCGTACCAGATCTCGCGCCGGTCGTCGGAGAGGCGCAGCACGCGCTGGACGTGGGGGCCGCCGGCGGCGGCCAGCCTTCGCACCGCCGCCACCGCGGCGTCGTCGAGCGGCTCGGCGTGGGTCTCGACGACGACGTCGCGCGCGGTGCGCGGATCGCGACGCACGGTCACCCGGACGTCGGCGGTCTGCCAGAGCGTGCGCTCGTCGAGCTCGGGCGGGGGAGGGCGGGGCGGATCGCCGGCCGGGCCCGACTCCGCCGCGTCGCTGTCGGCGATCGGCGCCGCGGTATCTATCGGCCACGCCGCCACCGCCTCGGACATCTCCACCGCCGAGGCGAACCGTTCGTCGGGCGCCTTGGCCAGCGCGCGCAGCAGCACCTGATCGTGCGCGGCGGTCAGCGTTCGCCGCAGCGCGGACGGCGGGGCCGGCGTCTCGCCGAGCTGCTGGGTCACGAGGTCGGGGCCGAGGAACGGGGGGCGCCCGGTGAGCGCGTGGTAGAGCGTCGCCCCCAGCGCGTAGAGATCGGCGACGGCGCCGATCGGCGCGCCGGTGATCTGCTCGGGGGACATGTACGCGACGGTTCCCAGGAAGCCGCCGGTCTGGGTCTCGCCGAAGTCGGCGAGGTGGGCGCCGCCGAAGTCGGTCAGCTTGGCGTTGCCAGCGGCGTCGTAGAGCACGTTGGCCGGCTTGACGTCGCGGTGGACGATGCCGCGCTCGTGCGCCGCCCCCAGCGCCGCCAGCAGGTCGAGCGCCAGCCGCCGCCCGGCCGCCGGCGTCAGCGGCCCCGCCGCCGCGATCCGTTCGGCCAGCGTTCCCCCGGTCATCAGCTCGAACACGAACAGCCCCGAGGCCGGCTGGGCGTCGTGCAGCGCGACGATGTTCGGGTGGCGCAACCGCCCGGCGGCCTCGGCCTCGCGCGCGAAGCGCAGGTAGGCCTGGCGCTCGGGGTCGCTGTCGGCGCCGTTGCCGCGGGCGAGCAGCTTCAGCGCGACCGACACGCCGAGCAAGGTATCGACCGCCTCGTAGACCCGGGCGCTGGCACCGCCGCCCAGCACCCGCTTGACCTGGAAGCGCCGCGCCGGCTCGGTCCCCGCGCAATCGGGGGCGGTCGCGTCGACGGCCGCGGCGGCCTCGGCCTGCTCCAGCGCCGCCACCTCCTCGGGGCTGCGCGGCAGCGCGTCGTCTTCGCGGCGCAGGCGGGCGGCGATCTCGGCGGCGGCGCCCCGAAACCCGAGGGCCAGCAGCGGCCCGCACAGCGCCCGGCGGGCCGCCGTGGTCAGCGCGGGTATCCGGGCGGCGACCTGGAGGTGGCGCGCCGCCTGCTCGTGGCGGCCGAGCCGGGAGAGGAGACGCCCCAGCGCGAGGCGGGCCGTGGCGGCCTCGTCGGCGCTCCCCTGGGCGATCAGCCGCTCGTAGATCAGGCCGGCGTCGCGCAGCTCGCCCCCCTTGGCCCGGATCCGCGCCTCCTCGAGCGGCGCGCCCGCGCGCCCGTAGAGCGTCGCGGCCCGCCGCCAGTCGCCGGCCCGCTCGGCGGCGCGCGCCGCCTCGAACGGGCGCCCGCGGGCCGCGAAGGCGTCGGCGACGGCAGCCAGCTCGCCGGCCGCGGTGGCCCCCTCGGCGATCTCGATCGCCCGGCCGATCAGGTTGGCGTCGAGCGCCAGCAGCACGGCCAGCCCGCGATCCCCCAGCCCCAGCGCCAGCGGCAGCGCGTCGGCGAAGCGCCAGACCCGTTGGTACAGCTGTATCGCGCGCCGGGGCTCCCCCCGCTCGGCCGCGATGCGCGCCGCCTCGACGTAGGCGCCGTGCGCGATCAGGTAGTCAATAACGTCCCCGGACATGCTAGGAGAGGCTCCTCCGCATGATGATAACCGGCGTACTCGGCGGCAGCGGGCTCTACGACATCGACGGGCTGGAGGATGCCCGCGCGGAGGAGGTCTCCACGCCGTTCGGACCTCCGTCGGGGCCTGTCGTGAGCGGCCGGCTCGGGGACGCAAAGCTGCTGTTCTTGCCGCGGCACGGGCACGGGCACCGGCTCTCGCCGTCGGAGATCAACAACCGCGCCAACATCTTCGCGCTGAAGACGCTGGGGGCGACGCGGGTGCTGTCGGTGACGGCCGTCGGCTCGCTGCGCGAGGGGCTGGCGCCGGGCGATCTGGTGCTGGTCGACCAGCTGATCGACAAGACCTTCTTGCGCCAGAACACCTTCTTTGGCGACGGCGTGGTCGGCCACGTCAGCTTCGCCGAGCCGACCTGCTCGCCGTTCTCGGGCGCGGTGGCCGCGGCCGCCCACGCCTCCGGCTTCGCCGCCGCGCCGGCGGAGGCGCGCCTCGTGCGGGGGGGGGCCGCGGCGGCAGGCAGCTGCATCGCGGCGGCACCTACGTCTGCATGGAGGGGCCGCAGTTTTCGACCCGCGCCGAGTCGCTGCTCCACCGCAGCTGGGGCGCCGACGTCATCGGCATGACCGCCGCCCCGGAGGCCAAGCTCTGTCGCGAGGCCGAGCTCTGCTACGCGGCGCTGGCCCTGGTCACCGACTACGACGCCTGGCACGCCGAGGAAGAGGCGGTCACCGTCGCGGCGGTCGTCGAGGTGATGCGCGCTAACGTCGCCGGCGCGAAGCAAATCGTGCGCCGGCTGGGGCCATACCTGGCCTCCGTCGCCGCGTGCAGCTGCGGCCGCGCCGCCCGGCACGCCGTGCTGAGCGCCCCTGATGCCATTTCAACGGAAGCGCGGCAACGGCTGCGCGCACTTTACGGGAGGGATCTGTGAGCACATCGTCTTTGCTGGTCGTTGGTTCGGTCGCGTTCGATTCCGTCGAAACCCGGGCCGGAAAGCGGACCGAGGTCCTCGGGGGCGCGGCCTCGTACTTCTCCGTCGCGGCTTCGTTCCTGGCCCCGGTGCGCCTGACCGCGGTGGTCGGCACCGACTTTCCCGAGGCGCACACCAAGCTGCTCGAGTCCCACGGCGTCGATCTCGCCGGGCTGGAGCGGGTCGCGGGCCGGACCTTTCGCTGGGCGGGCGTCTACGCCAATGACTTCTCGACCCGGACCACGCTCGACACGCAGCTCAACGTCTTCCAGGACTTTCGCCCCAAGCTGCCGCCGGCCTGGGCGAGCTCGGAGTACGTCTTCCTGGCCAACATCGATCCGGTGCTGCAGCTCAACGTGCTGGAGCAGACGAGCAAGCCGAAGTTCGTCGCCTGCGACACGATGAACTTCTGGATCGAGGGGAAGCGCCCCGATCTGATGCGCCTCCTGCCGCGGGTCGACATGCTGCTGCTGAACGACGAGGAGGCGCGGCAGCTCTCGGGCGAGGCCAACCTGCCGGCGGCGGCGCGGGCCATCCGCGCGATGGGGCCGAAGGCGGTCGTCATCAAGCGCGGCGACGCGGGGGCGCTGCTGTTTCACGAGGGGGGCGTGTTCGCGGCGCCGGCGTTCCCGATCGAGGACGTCGTCGACCCGACCGGCGCCGGCGACTCGTTCGCGGGCGGGTTCATGGGCTGGATGGCGCGCGAGGGGACCGTCACCCCGGCGACGATCCGGACCGCGATGATCCTGGGCTCGGTGCTGGCGTCGTTCTCCGTCGAGGACTTCAGCCTCGACCGCTTCCGCCGCCTCGACCTCTCTCAAATCCGTGAGCGCTTCCAGGCCTTCACCGATCTGGTCCACTTCGAGAAGATCAAGCTCTGACCCCCTCTCCCCGGACGGGAGAGGGCCGAGGTGAGGGGCCACGCCAATGACCAACCCACTCGTCTTGACCGCCGCCACCGTGACTCCCTCTCCCCGGAGGGGAGAGGGCCGGGGTGAGGGGCCACGCAGTTGACCGACCCACTCGTCTTGACCGCCGCCACCGCCGCCGAGACCCAGGCGATCGGTGAGCGCCTCGGTCGTGCGCTGGGCGTGGGCGACATGGTCGCCCTCATCGGCGCGCTCGGCGCCGGCAAGACTACGTTCGTGCAGGGGGTGGCGCGCGGGCTCGCGGTGCCGCCGGAGCGCCACGTCGCCAGCCCGACCTTCGCGCTGGTCAACGAGCACCCGGGGCGGGTGCCGCTGGTCCACGCCGACCTCTACCGGATCGAGCGCGAGGTGGAGCTCGAGGAGCTGGGGCTCATCGAGGCGCTCAATCGGGCCGCGGTCGTGGTCGAGTGGCTGGATCGCTTCCCCGACGTCGCCCCCGGCGACCACCTCGAGCTCCGGATCGCCGCCGCCGGCGACGCGCGCACGTTGACCCTGTATCCGCACGGCCCCCGCGCCGCCAGGCTCATCGCCGCGCTTCGCTAGCCGTCTTACAAATCGCCGCTTCGCCAACCATCGCCAAATCAAGTGGTACGAGGCGCCGGCGCTCGGACCTCTCAGCCGGCGGCACCCGAACGCCGTGCCCTCTTGAATTGGATCGTTGCGTCCGGATGAGGGCGCGCGACGGTGGGGCTAATCCGAGATGAGCTCTGGCCGTCAGCTCTCGAGCACCACGTCCAGCTCGGAGAGCCGAGCCGGGTCCGCGATGACGTCGATGGCGATGATCCTGGCCGGCTCGCCCGGCGCGGCGGGCCCGAACGTGAAGCCGAAGACCGCTCGCGCCGTCCCGCCGGGGGCCCAGGCCGCGCCGGCCACGCCGTCGACCAGGGCAGGGCGCGCGCCCCGGGCGCGTCCGCGGAAGCTGTCGGCCACGGCGCGGGCGCCGCGGAGCTCGGACGCCAGCAACGGCGCCGGCGCCCCTTGGGCGGTGCGGGTGGCCGCCGCGTCGATGGCGGTCTGGTCGGCGTGCAGGACGACATCGGGAGCCAGCACGGCCAGCAACGCGGCCAGGTCGCCGTCGCGCGAAGCGGCGAGGAACGCGCCCACCACCTGCCGCCGCCGCGCTCGATCGGCGTCGGATACCGCAGCCGCCCCCTGGACGCGCCGGCGCGCCCGGCTCGCCAGCTGGCGGGCCGCGGTCGAGGACCGTCCCACAATCGGCGCTATCTCGTCGAACGAGACGTCGAACATGTCGTGCAGGACGAACGCGATCCGTTCGGGCGGCGCCAGCGTCTCGAGCACGACCAGCAGGGCGACGCCGACGGAGTCGGCGAGGCGCACCTCTGTATCGGGCTGCAGACCGTCGTCGCGGTTCGGGATCGCCGCGGCCGCGTCGTCGGCGAGCGGCTTCTCACGGCGGGCCGTGCGCGATCGCAGCATGTCGAGGCAGATCCGCGCCACGACCGTTGTCAGCCAGTGGCCGAGGTGCTGGATGGAATCGGTCGGCTCGCGGTTGAGCCGGAACCACGCCTCCTGCACGGCGTCGTCAGCCTCGCCCTCCGAGCCGAGCATGCGGTAGGCGACGGAGCGCAGCCGCCCGCGCTGGGCTTCGAAGTCGGCGGCCAGTGAGTCGGCGGTGGTCATGGTGATGGGACGAGCGGGCAGGGGCGAATGTGACCGTCACATTCCGGCTGGTCACATCGGGCAGGCGGGCTTCGTCATTCCTGCCAAAGGAGACCCGCCATGCAAGCACGAATGAAAAGCCCCGTCTTCGTCATCCCCGCCGCCCTGCAGGCCCTGCAGGCGCTCAAGGCCGCCACCGAGGAGGCCGGCGTTCCGGACGCCACGCTCGCCCTGGTCGAACTGCGCGCCAGCCAAATCAACGGGTGCAGCGTCTGCGTCGACATGCACGCGCGGCACATGCGCAAGGCCGGCGAGACCGACGACCGGCTGGTGGCGGTGGCGGCCTGGCGGCATGCGCCGTACTTCACGGAGGCCGAGCGCGCCGCGCTGGCGCTGACCGAGGCCGTCACCCGGCTCAGCGACCGCGAGGATCCGATCCCCGACCCGATCTGGGCCGAGGTGGTGCGGCACTACGACGAGCGCGCCCGCGCCGCGCTGATCCTGGCCATCGCCAACATCAACGTATGGAACCGCCTGAACGCCGCCGTCGGCCAGGTGGCGGGCGAGTGGCGCGGCTGAGCGGGAGGCCAGCTACGCGGGGCCAGGGACCCTTTGAGGGTCCCTATAGATCGCGTCGGGGGAGCGCAGGCTTCGCCTGCGCGAGCCCATCGCGGGGGGGCCAGGGGACTCTTTGAGGGTCCCCTCCAGAATCGCGTCGGGGGAGCGCAGGCTTCGCCTGCGCGAGCCCATCGCGGGGGGGCCAGGGGACCCTTTGAGGGTCCCCTATTTAACGAAGTCGGTCGCGACCTCGACGATGCCTTCGGCGTCGAGCTTGAAGTGCTTGTAGACCGCCTCGGGCGTGCCGGACTCGCCGAACACGTCGAGGATGCCGTGGCGGCGGATGCGGCACGGCTCCACCTCGGCCAGCGCCTCGCAGACGGCGCCGCCGAGGCCGCCGGTGATCTGGTGATCCTCGACGGTCAGGATGCGCTTGGTCTCGCGCGCCGCCTTGGCCAAGAGCGCGGTGTCGATCGGCTTGATCGTGTGGATGTTGATGACCCGGGTGCTGACACCCTGCTTGGCCAGCACGGCGGCCGCGGCGACGGCGGGGCCGACGGTGCCGCCCGAGGCGACGATCGTCAGATCGCTGCCGTCGACCAGCGTCACCCCCTTGCCGAACTCGAACTTGTAGCCCTCCTTGTTGACGCGGGGGAGCTTCTGGCGCGTCGTGCGGAGGAAGGCCGGCCCCTTGTGTCCGACCAGGTACTCGACCGCACCCGCGGTCTCCAGGTCGTCGCCGGGCTGGATCACCGCCATCGTCGGCAGCGAGCGCATGAGCGCGATGTCCTCGATCCCCATCTGCGAGTACCCGTCCTCGCCGATACCGACGCCGGCGTGGCTGCCGACCAGGCGCACGTTGGTCGCCGAGTAGCAGACCGACATCCGGATCTGATCGAAGCGGCCGGTGATGAAGCAGGCGAACGAGCAGCAGAATGGCACCTTGCCGGTCAGCGACAGCCCGGCCGCGACGCTCACCATGTTGGCCTCGGCGATCCCCATCTGGAAGAACCGCTCGGGGAACTGCTTGGCGAACTTCTTCGAGCGCGTGCTCTCGGAGAGGTCGGCGTCCAGCACCACGATCTCCGGATGGCTGGCGCCGAGGCGGACAATCGTGTCGCCGAACGCGTCGCGGCTGGCGACGGAGGTGCCCGTGGTCGGGGTCTGCGGCGCGCCCATCAGGCCACCCCCGCCGTGGCAGGCAGCTTGGACTGGGCCGCGCGAAGCTCGTCGATGGCTTGCTTCAACTGCGCCTCGGTCGGGGCGACGCCGTGCCAGCCGATCTGGTTCTCCATGAACGAGACCCCTTTGCCTTTGACGGTCTGGGCCATGATGAACGTCGGCTTCCCTTTGGTGGCGCGCGCCTCGGCCAGCGCCTCGGCGATCTGTTGATAGTCGTGGCCGTCGATGGTCAGGACGTGCCAGTTGAAGGCGCGCCACTTGTCGGCGATCGGCTCCAGGTTCATGACGTCGGTGACGTGGCCGTCGATCTGACCGTTGTTGTGGTCGAGGATCACGACGAGGTTGTCGAGCTTGAACTTGGGCGCGGACATCGCCGCCTCCCAGATCTGCCCCTCCTGCGACTCGCCGTCGCCGATCATGCAGTAGACGCGGAACTTGTCGCCGTCCATCTTCGAGCCCAGCGCCATCCCGATCGCCATCGAGAATCCCTGTCCCAGCGAGCCGGTCGAGGCCTCCATGCTGGGCAGCAGGAAGGTGGCCGGGTGCCCCTGCAGCGGGCTTCCCAGCCGGCGCAGCGACGGCAGCATGTCGCGCGAGAAGTAGCCGGCGTGGGCCTGCACCGTGTAGAGCGCCGGCACCGCGTGCCCCTTGGAGAGCACGAAGCGATCGCGCTCGCTCCAGTGCGGCTCGTTCGGCCGGTGACGCATTTCGGCGAAGAACAGCGTCTGCATGATGTCGATCGCGGAGAGGGTGCCGCCGGGGTGGCCGCTTCCTGCGGCCGCGATCGCCGTGAGGTTGTCGATGCGCAGGTCGAAGGCACGGCGACGCATCGTTGCCAGAGTATTTCCATCGAGCATTTTGAGGCTGGAGTTTTCCCCGACCCGCTCGCGCGCAGCAAGGAGAATTTGTGGCGCCTGATCCGCCACTTATGCGGGACCGCGCCCCGCGGAGCCGCGGTCCCGCATTTCGGGGGTACCGTTGCTTGCGTTGGCGGGGCGAAGTGTGAAAGCTTGCGCCCGAACAGATGCCCGAGGAGACGAGGGGCCCGGCGACACGCGCCGCGCCCGAGATCGAGCTGGCCGGACCGTCGGGGCGGGGGGTCGGCCACCTAGGGCCGGTGCTGGCCTGGGCGGTCGTGTTCGCCGACCTCGGGACCTCGGTCTTCTACGTCCCCGCGATCCTCTACGCGCAGGTCGGGGCGGCCGCCCCCTGGTTCGTGCTGCTGGTGTCGATCGCCTTCATCTTCGTGGCGTTCGGCCACCTGACGGTGGTTCACCGCTATCCCCAGGGGGGCGGTGGCATCTCGGCCGCCGCCGAGGCGTTCGGCCCGCGGGTCGCGGTGATCTCGGGGGCCCTGATGGTCAGCGCCTACCTGCTCACCATCGGCATCTCGGTCGTCACCGCGCTGCACTACATCGCCGCGATCGAACCGTTCCGCTACGAGATCCCGATCCTGTCGGTCGTCGCCATCCTGCTGCTGGGCGGCCTGCACTGGATCGGCATGCGCGAGCTGGCCCGGCTGGCGCTGGGGCTGGCGATCGCGTCGCTGGTGTTCGAGGGGGGCGTGGTGGCCGCGGTCCTGGTCAAGGTGGACGTGACCCGCCTGTTTCAGGAGGTCTGGAAGACGCTGCGCGAGCCGGCGATCCGCCACTGGGGTGACGCCACCGCCGGCATCGCCGCCACCTGGCTGGCGTTCTCGGGGCTCGAGTCGCTGGCCCAGCTGGCGCCGGCGCTGCGCGAGCCGCGCCGCAAGGTCACCAAGATCGTCTCCGCGATGGTCGTCATCAGCCTGCTGGTGACGGTCCCGATCTTCACCGTCATCACCGTCGAGGCGGCGCGGGTCAGCCAGATCGTGCCCCAGCCGGCCCTGGTGGCGGTGGTGGCCGAGATGTTCGGCGGCCGTTCGCTGCTGGTGATGATGTCGCTGACCGCGGCCGCGTTCCTGCTGGTCGCGGCCAACGTGGCGTTCATCGGCTGCTACAACGTCTTCAAGACGGTCGGCGAGCTGGGCTACCTGCCCGCGATCCTGGCCACCCGCAACAAGCGCTTCGGCACCCCACGCGGCGCGGTGGCCGTCATCACCGCGGCCGCGGTGGTGCTGGTGATCGCGACCGGCGGGCGCATGCTGGCGCTGGGGAAGATCTTCGCCTTCGGCCTGCTCGGGTCGTACGCGATCACCTCGGTCAGCCTGCTGGTGCTGGCCTGGCGCGAGCGCCGCCGGGGGCTGCCGCTGCTGATGCACGGCATCGCCAGCGTGGCGCTGCTCTTCCCCTGGGTCACCAGCCTCTACACCAAGCCCAAGGCGACGCTCTACGGCGTGCTGGTCACGGGGTTCCAGCTGGGGGTCGCGTTCGTCACCCACCGCGGCTGGATCCGCTCGGGGCGCTTCGGCTACCTGCGCGCCGCCTCCGCCGAGCGGGCCGCCTCGGCGGGGCAGTCGGCGAACGAGGTGGTGACGCTCGAGGAGGCGGTGGCGCTGCGGGCGGCGTACCCCTCGACGACGCTGGTCGCGCTGCGCGGCCGGAACCAGGGGCTCTGCCGCGAGGCGGTGCGCCGCGCGCGCGGGGCAGGGGACGCCGCGGTCTACGTCATCTTCGTCGACGAGGTGCCGGGGCTGTTCTTCCCGCCGCGGACCGGGCCCTCGGACGACGCGCTCGACGTGTTCGACGCCGCGGTCGCCGACGTGCGGGCGGCGGGGCTGGAGGCGGTGCCGATCTGGCGGCTGGCCCACGACGCCGGCGCGTCGATCGCCGAGGCGGCGGAGGAGCTCGGGGTCCGCTGCGTGATGATGGGGACGACCGCGCGCTCGGCGGTCTGGCAGTTCCTGCGCGGCGACGTGCTCAAGCGGCTCCTGAGCGAGCTCCCCGAACCGGTTCACGTCGTGATCTGTGAGTGACGCCGGGGAGCCTCCGAGTAACAGCGGCGTGCCGACCCGGCCGCTGGGGCCGCGTCACTCGCAGCGCTTCGGCGCCATCCCCGAGGCGCTGTTCGAGCGCAAGAAGTCCTCCGGCCGCCTCGGCCCCCTCCTGGCCTGGGGCGTCGTCTTCGCCGACATCGGCACGTCGATCTACTACGTCCCCGGCCTGCTGTTCCGCGAGCTCGGCGGGACCAGCCCGTCGCCGGCGGCGGCGTTCGTGCTGGCGACCGGCCTCGCCTTCATCTTCCTGGCGATGAAGTACGTCGACGTCGCCGCGCGCTACCCCGACGGCGGCGGCGTGGTGTCGGTCGCCTCCGACGCCTTCGGGCCGCTCATCGGCTGCGTCGGCGGCATCCTGATCTGCGTCGACTACTTCCTGACCGGCGCGCTGTCGTCGGTCAGCGGTTTTCAGTACCTGGCGGCGGAGTTCCCGCGCCTGGCGCCGTACATCGCCCCGGCCGCGTGCTCCGCGCTGGTGGCGCTGGGCCTCCTGAACTACGTCGGCGTGCGCGAATCGGCGGTGCTGACCGTGGTGCTGGCGGTCGGGTCGCTGGCGATGAACGTGATCGTGATGGGGGTGGTGGTGATCCGCCTCGACGGACCGCACTGGCACCTGGTGATGCAGCAGTTCTCGGCGGTCGGGTCGCTGAAGCCCTGGACGATCCTGGTCGGCTTCGGCAGCTCGTGGCTCGCCTTCTCCGGGCTCGAATCGATAAGTCAGATCGCGCCCGCGCTGCAGGAGCCGCGGGAACGGACGGCGCTGCGGGCGATGTTGCTGGTGATCGCCTGCATCATGCTCACGTCGCCGCTCATCACCGCGTTCGAGACCGCGCTGCTCGACGCGGCCCACGCCAACCCCGATCAGTTCGTCTACGAGCTGGGCACGGCCTACGGCAACCGGATCATCCAGCTGGGGATCGTCGCCAGCTCGTCGACGCTGCTGATCGGCGCCGCCAACACCGCTCTCATCGGCTGCTACCACGTCTTCCTGGCGCTGGTGCGCCTCGGGTTCATGCCCCAGTGGCTGGCCGAGCGTAGCCACCGCTACGGGACGCCGCACCGGGCGATCATCATCTCGGTGGCGGTGCCGGTGATCGTGGTGCTGGCCACCCGCGGGCAGATGGCGCTGCTCGGGGACATGTACTCGTTCGGCCTGCTGGGGGCCTTCGCGCTGACGTCGCTCGGGATCGATCGCATGCGCATCCAGGAGAACAAGCGCGGCCTCAGCTTCTGGCTGGGGCTGTTCACCTCGCTGCTGATCCTGATCGCCTGGGGCGTGAACCTGATCAACAAGACCAAGGCGACGGTGTTCGGCGGCTCGGTCACGGCGCTCGGCTTCGGGATCGCCTACGCCGTCCGCCGCGGCTGGATCGGCGGCCACCGCACCGGGTTCAAGGTGGCCGAGGAGGCCGAGCGGGCCGCCTCGCAGGGGGAGAGCGCCGTCGAGGTGGTGACGCTGGACGAGGCGCTCGACATGCAGGCGATGTATCCGTCGTCGACGTTGGTCGCGGTTCGCGGCCCCAACCTGCGGCTGTTTCAGGAGGCGCTGGCCCGGGCGCGCGGGGCGGGCGACAGCGCGGTCTACGTCATCTACGTCGACGAGGTCCCGGGGCTCTTCTTCCCCCCCAAGGCCGGGCCGTCGAAGGACGCCCGCGCGGTGCTGCAGGCGGCGGTCGACTACTTCCGGCAGGCCGGCTTCACCGCCGTACCGCTCTGGCGCATGGCCCACGACGCCGGCGCCTCGGTGGCCGGCGCGGCGCGCCGCCTAGGCTCCGAGGCGGTGATGGTCGGAACGTCGCAACGCAACGCCGTCTGGCACCTGCTGCGCGGCAGCGTCCTGAAGTCGCTGATCAAGGACCTGCCGCCGACGACGCGCGTCTGGATCTGCAACTAGCCGCTTCGCACGAAGCGCGGAGGTGCGGTTGTCCGCGTTGAGCGTTCGACGTCGCGGTGTGCACGCGACACTTCGACGCGTCACATGGGCCGCGCCCTGCAACGCCCACCTGTTGCCGGTTCCAGCGTTGCCCTTCGACGCCCAACTGTCGCGGATTCAAGATGGCACGACGTTCCCGTAAGTGGCCCTGAATCGTTGCCCATCGGCAGTGCGACCTCCGGTGCGGAACGTGCGCGCTCGGCGCTCATGACTCGGTCCCGTCCCCACCGCCCGTCGGGGACACGGCTCACCCGCGGAACTGACGGGAGACACGCAACGCGAGAAAGAAGGCAACGACAACTGTCGCGGATTCAAGATGGCACGGCGTTCGCGGGTGCAGCTCGAGTTGCCGATACCGCCGAGGTGGGGCGGTCGTCGGCGCGGCGCCGGGCGCCCTCCGACGGGCGCGCGACCGGGGTTGCCGCACGACCCTCGAGAAGCCCACGACGCGCGGCACCCTCTGCACGTCACCCTTCGTTGCTTCGCCGACATCCCTTCGCTGCGATCGCGAGCCCTCTTCTCGAGGCTGCGCAGCGCGATCGCGGCCTCGAATCGCGCCGCGTTTCGGATCGTCCACTTCTCGGCCCAGCTCGATCACCTTCACCTCGTCATCGAAGCGGACGCGGAAAAGGAGCTCGTTGGCGGTGTCAGCGGTCTCGCCATTCGATGCGCCCTCGCCGTCAACCGCGTCACAGGCAGGCGAGGGTCCGTCTGGGCGGACCGGTTTCACGCCCGCGCCCTCCGCACGCCGAGCGAGGTGAGGCGCGCCCTCGTCTACGTGCTCCTCAATTTCCGCAAGCACTTGCGCGCCGCGCCCCAGATCGATCCCTGCAGCTCGGGGGCGTGGTTCGACGGGTGGGCGCGACCACCGACGACGGCGCGCGAACCTCGTCCCGTCGCCGCGGCGCGGACCTGGCTGCTTGCTGTCGGCTGGCGGCGCGCAGGCGGACCCATCGACTGGCGCGAGGCGCCGGCAGTGGCGGTGAAGAGATAGCCGCGCGTTCGCGCTCCCGCGCGGGAGCACTAATCCCACCTTTCCGATCGGGAAGGGCTCCCCGACTCACATACGCACTCCACCTTACGGAGGGACGTGGATGAGGCGTGTGGATCAGGGGATCAGGGGAGGGTGCGATGACTGGCTTAAGGGTGCGGGCGAGCTTTTCTCGGGCAGCTTTGGGGTGGGCGTTGCTGGGTGCGGCGCTGGCGGGGGCGCTCGGTTGCGGGTCGGTCACCGCGGAGCCTGGTGACGGCGGCCGCGTCGGCACGGGGGGCGTGCCGACCACGCCCGTGATGACGTCAAGCTGCGCGCCCGCCTGTAGCGGCGGCGCCGTCTGCTCGTTCGGGAGCTGCGTCTGCCCCTCGGGCAAGACGATGTGCGGCGGCGCCTGCGTCGACCCGCTGCGCGATCCGCACAACTGCGGAACCTGCGGCACGACGTGTCCGTCCGGTCAGGTCTGCTCGCTCGGCGGCTGCGCCGGCGGCTGTGCCGCGGCGCTGACGATGTGCGCTGGCGCCTGTATCGACGTCCGTTCGGATCCCACCAACTGCGGCGGCTGCGGCCAGGTCTGCGGCGGTGGCAAGCATTGCAGCGGCGGCGCCTGCGTCTGTCCGGCGGGATACACCGACTGCAACGGCGTCTGCGTCGACCTGCGCAGCGACCCCCGCTTCTGCGGCGGGTGCGGGATCGGTTGCGCGGCCGGGCAGTCGTGCACCGCCGGGATGTGCGCCAGCGCCTGCGGCGCGGGGCTGACGGCGTGCAACCGCGCCTGCGTCGACTTCCAGTCCGACCCGGCCAATTGCGGCGCTTGCGGCAACGCCTGCACGGCCGGGACGGTCTGCCACGACCGCGCCTGCAGCTGTCCCGCGGGGCAGAGCTTGTGCGGCGGCGTCTGCGTGAACGAGGCGAGCGATCCCCGGAACTGTGGCGCCTGCGGCAACGTGTGCGCCGCCAATCAGGTCTGCGGCGCGGGAACGTGCGCGACCACGTGTGGAAACGGGCGCACCACCTGCGGCAGCGCCTGCGTCGACGTCGGTGCCGACGACGCGAACTGCGGCGCTTGCGGCGTCGCTTGCCCCGTCGGTCTGCACTGCAAGAGCGGCACGTGCGGCTGCGCCGGCGGCGCGACGGCCTGCGGCGGCGTCTGCGTCGACGCCGGCTCGGACGCGAACAACTGCGGCGGGTGCGGTGTCGCCTGCCCGGGCGGCCAGCGCTGCACCGGCGGCGCGTGCGTCGACGTCGGACCGCCGCCCACGGGGGCGGCCGGCGCGGGAGGCGCGCAGGGCACGACGACGGGCGCGGGCGGAATGGCGACGGGCGCGGGCGGAATGGCGACGGGCGCGGGCGGAATGGCGACGGGCGCGGGCGGGATGGCGACGGGCGCGGGCGGAATGACGACGGGCGCGGGCGGAATGGGCGGGACGACGCCAGCCCCTGGCGGCATGAGCGGCACCGATCCCGGCGGCCCGGCCGGTGCGGGCGGTACCGAGCCGACCGACGCCGGCGGCGTCGTCGTCGAGCCCGACGCCGCCGCGCCGCCCGCGAAACCAATGAAGGGTCCCGGCGGCAAGAGCGCCTAGCGCGTCTCACAAACCGCCGCTTCGCCAACGATCGCCAAATCAAGATGGCGCGGGTGAACGGACCAACCAACCGGCGGCACGCGAACGCCCTGCCATCTTGATTTGGCGATCGTTGGCCGCCCTGCCGCTGACGCTTCGTCGGCCGGCCCGCTTTGCTATGGTGGGCCCTGAATGAAGGCCGCCGGTTTGATCCTCTCGACGCTGCTCGCGCAGGCGCTCCCATCCCCGCCGCCTGCGCCCGGCGCGCCGCGCGTGGTCGCCAAGAGCTACGGCGCGATGGGAACCGAGGTGACCTTCTCCGCCTTCACCGCCGAGCCCGAGCGGGCGCAGCGGGCGTTCGCCGCCGCCTACGACGAGATCCGGCGCGTCGAGCTGCTGATGACCGACTGGGAGCGCCCCGGCCAGCCCGAGAGCGACGTCGTCCGGATCAACAAGGCGGCGGGCAAGCAGGCGGTGACGGTCAGCGCCGAGACGATCGCCGTGATCCAGCAGTCGCTGGAGATGTCGCGCCGCTCGCACGGCGCGTTCGACATCACCTTCGCGGTCATGCGCGGCCTCTGGCGGTTCGACGAGGACATGGACAGGACGGTGCCGCCCCTGACCGAGATCGCGCGCCGCCGAAAGCTGATCAACTGGCGCGACGTGGTCGTCGACGCCAAGGCGCACACCGTGAAGCTGCGGCGTGCGGGGATGCGCCTCGGTCTGGGGGGGATCGCCAAGGGCTACGCCGTCGATCGTTGCGCGGCGGTGCTGCATGACGAGGGGCTCGCGAACTTCATGGTGCAGGCTGGCGGTGATCTCTTCGTCTCGGGGAGCAAGGGCCCACTGCCGTGGAAGGTCGGCATCCGCGATCCGCGCGGCGCGGCCGACAAGACCATCGGGTACATGCCGATCCGGGACCACGCCTTCTCGACGGCCGGCGACTACGAGCGGTCGTTCATCCTCGACGGCAAGCGCTACCACCACATCATCGACCCCAAGACCGGATTCCCGGCCACGGCATCGCGCGAGGTGACGATCTTCGCGCCCACCGCGTTCCTGGCCGACGCGCTGGACGACGCGGCGTTCATCCTGGGGCCCAAGGCGGGGCTGGCGCTGGTCGACGGCACGCCCGACTGCGCCGCGCTGATCGTCGACGCCCAGAACCAGATCTGGATGTCGAAGTCGCTGGAGGGGAAGTTGGTTCGGACCGGTCCCCCGACAGGAGGGATCTGATGACCATGACGCCGGGGACGACCGACGTCGCGATCATCGGCGGCGGCATCATGGGCTCGGCGGTGGCGCTGCGGCTCGCGCAGCGCGGGGTCGGCGTGACGGTCATCGAACGCGGCATCCCGGGGGCCGAGGCCTCGAGCGCCGCGGCCGGGATCCTCGGCCCGCAGATGGAGGCGGAGGGACCCGGGCCGCTGCTCGACCTCGGGCTCATGAGCCGCGCGCTCTATCCGGCCCTCGCCGCCGAGCTGCGCCAGGCGACCGGCATCGACGTCGGCCACGATCGCTCGGGCGTCCTCGCGGTGGCCCTCGACGAGGCGGACGAGGCGGAGCTCGGGGCCCGTCTCGCCTGGCAGACGGCCCGCGGGCTCCGCGTCGACAAGCTCGACGGCGCGGCGGCCCGGCTCCGCGAGCCGGCGCTCGGCCCCGACGTGCGCGCCGCGCTCGCCTTCCCCGACGACGCGCAGGTCAACGCCCGCGAGCTGGCGCGGGCGTTCTCGCAGGCGGCGGCGGCGGCCGGCGCCCGGTTCCTGAGCGGCCGCTACGTCCGCCGCGTCGTGATCGAAGGCGACACCGCCACCGGCGTAGAGCTGGACGGCGATCGGCTGGCGGCCGGCGCGGTCGTCGTCGCCGCCGGCAGCTGGTCGGGGCTGGTCGAGGGGGCGGGCGTTCCGGCCCAGGTCGTGCGCCCGGCGCGCGGCCAGCTGGTGTCCATCGAGACCCGGCCGCCGCTCTTTCGTCAGGTCGTCTCGGTGCACGGCCGCGGGTACCTGGTCCCCCGGCGCGACGGAACCGTGCTGGCGGGGAGCACGCTGGAGATGGCCGGCTTCCGGAAGCAGGTCACGGTCGGCGGGCTGGCCGCGAATCCTGACCCTGGCGCGCACGCTGGTGCCGGCGCTCGCCGAGGCGCCGGTCACCGGGTCGTGGTCGAACTTTCGCCCCTTCACCGAGGATCACCTGCCGGTGCTGGGCGCTACCTCGGTGCGCGGCCTGGTGCTGGCGACGGGCCACTTCCGCAACGGCATCCTGCTGGCGCCCATCACCGCGGAGGCGATCGCCGAGCTGGTGGCGACCGGGCGCTCGGCGATCGATCTCGGGCCCTTCTCGATAGACCGCTTCAAGGCGTGACGGCCCCCGCTTGAGCTTGGGCGGCGGCCTGTTACAGTGGCGCCGGTCGAAAAACCGGGAGGAGCCTCTATGGTGCGGACGTTCAGGTCGATTGTTTCCGGAGTCGCAGCGCTGTTGGTGTTTGCCGTCACGGCGCCGCAGGTCGCACAGGCGCAGGGACAGGCCCAGTGCAACCCGGCCTGTCCCGCGGGGCAGACCTGCGTGAGCGGCCAGTGCATGCTGCCGTCGCCCGCGAACGCGGCGCCAGCGCAACAGCCGCCTGCGGGCGCGCCCGCCGACGCCCAGCAGCCGCCTGCAGGCTATCCGCCGCCGCAGGGGTATCCGCCGCCGCAGGGCTATCCGCCGCCGCAGCAGCAGGGGTATCCGCCGCCGCAGGGGTATCCGCCGCCGCAGGGCTATCCGCCGCCGCAGGGGTATCCGCCGCCGCAGGGCTATCCGCCGCCGGGCTACGGCGCGCCGGGCTACCCGCCGCCGCCGCCGATGGAGGCGTGGCGGCACGGCTTCCTGGCGATGCCCTACATCGGTTTCCACTCGTTCCAGGGCGACACCGGCGAGGGGGCGAACGCCGGGCTACGCATGGGCGCCATCCTGGGCGGTCGCCTGGGACCGCAGCTGTCGATGAACGGCGAGATCCTGTTCGACGTCATCAACCCGGAGAACGACTACGGCGACACCACGACGCTCGGTGTCGAGGTCGCGTTCAGCCCGCTGTTTCACATCCCCTCGAACAACCTCGAGTTCGTCCTGGGCCCCAAGCTGGGCGGGTTCGCGCACTCGACCTCGGGCGGAGGGATCACCCAGACCGTCAGCGGGTACGTCCTGGGCCTGAACGCGGGCCTGTTCGCCGGGATCTCGCCGGGCATGGCGATCGGTGGGCTCGTGAGCTTCGCCATCCGCGAGCCGACGAAGGTCTGCATCAGCGGCGACTCGTACTACGGCGATGCCTGCGCCGACCTCGACAACGCGAGCTCGTTCAAGGTCATCTCCCTCTCCGGCGCGCTGCTCTTCTAGCCGCGACGGGGGCGTTCCCCAAGGTCGGCGGTGGTCACTGTGCCATCGCCGAACCGCGCGGTGATCGCGTCCAGGGCGCGGTTCAGCGCGCTGGTCGCGGTCGGCTTGGCGGCGTAGAGATCGAGCTGCGCCGCCGCCGCCGGGACCAGGTTCTGCGCCGAGACGCCGGTCAGGCGGGTGGGGCGGGGGGGCTCGCGCGCGAGCAGCGCCTCGGCCTCGCGGTAGAGGCGTTGCCCGTCGTCGGTCGGCTCGTCCAGCGTCGCGCGCCGGGTGACCAGCGAGAAGTCCGCGCGTTTGAGCTTCAGCTGCACCGTCCGCGCGCGTAGCCCCGCGCGCCGCAGCCGCTGTCCGACGCGCAGCGCCTGGGCGTGGACGTGGGGGCGCAGCGCCTCGACGCTGGTGAGGTCGTCGTCGAACGTCTCCTCGGCGCCGATGCTCTTCGCCTCGCAATCGGGGACGACCGGGCGCGGATCCAGGGCGTGGGCCTGCTCCCAGAGATCGCGGCCGCCCGCTCCCAGCCGCCGTTCCAGGTAGGCGGGGTCGAGGGCGGCGAGCTCGCCGACGGTCGCGAGCCCCAGCGCCGACAGGGCGCGGGCGGTCTTGGGCCCGACCCCCCAGAGCCGCGTCACCGGCAGCGGGGCCAGGAAGGCGACGGCGGCGCCGTCGTCGAGCGGCACCTCGAGCTGCCCGTTCGGCTTGGCCAGGTCGGAGGCGATCTTGGCGACCAGCTTGACCCCCGCGATGCCGGCCGACGCGGGGAGGCCCACCTCGGCGGCGATGCGGCGGCGGAGGCCGGCGGCGATCTCGGCGGGTGAGCCGAACAGCGCCACGGAGGCCGTGACGTCGAGGAACGCCTCGTCGAGCGACAGCGGCTCGTAGAGCGGCGTGACCGAGGCGAGGATGTCGAACACCCGCGCGCTCGCCGCGGCGTAGACGTCGTGGCGAGGCGAAACCACAATCGCGTCGGGCGCCAGCCGGAGCGCCCGCGCCATCGGCATCGCGCTGCGGACGCCGAACGGCCGTACCTCGTAGGAGGCGGCGAGCACCACGCCGCGCCGGGCCTGGCCGCCGACGATGACCGGCTTGCCCCGCAGCGCGGGGGTGTCGCGTTGCTCGACGGACGCGTAGAACGCGTCCATGTCGAGGTGAATGATCGCCCGCGGGCGGGCCGGGCTATTCGCCGCTGCCACCTTGGTCGTCGCCGCCGTTCTCGTCCTCGTCGCCCTTCGCCTTGCTCGCCTTACTCTTTTTGGGCGCCGGCTCGGCATCCCCGGAGGCCGCGCCGGGCTCGGTGCCGCCCATCAGGAAGGCGATCCCTCCGGTGAAGCTCCAGTACTGATCGATGGCGCCGCCCGCGACCCGGACGCCGGCCATCACGTTGTCGGTCGAGAGATCCTCGGGCTTCGAGTTCATGGAGAAGAAGTAGCGCCGGAAGTCGACGGAGGCGCGAAGCTCCCAGCTGGGCGAGAACCGCCAGCCGGCCGTCGCCTCGGCCTCGACGCCGCCCACGCCGAGGTGGGGGAAGAAGACGTCCTTGATCTGCCCGCCGCCGTTCAGGATCAGGCGGTAGCCGGCGTTCACCTCCAGCGACAGGTCGAGGGGAAGCGCGACCTTCACGCCGAGCCCCGGACGCACGTAGCGGTAGATCGTGTCGGGGATGTCGAGGCGTCCGCGGTCGCTGTTGCCGGAGCTGCGGAACACGAAGGCGTGCTCGCCGGCGGTCGTCGACACGTAGAACTGGCTGCCGTCGCCGAACGGCACCCGGAAGCGCAGGCCGCCGTTGTAGTCGTGGGCCACGGTGTTGAACTTGGCGCCTTCGGGGAAGTCGAGGTCGCCGACGCCAATCTGCGACTTGATCCCGAACGCCTGCTCGAGGTGGAGCTCGAGCCCGAACTGCTGGGCGAGGCCGTCGGTCAGGTAGCTGATGGGGTACCAGACCAGATTGAAGGTGACCGCGAAGGCCCCAGGCACCTGGTAGGGGCGGAGCTTGCTGACCGGCTGGTGATACTTGAACTGGCGCGTCATGCTGCCGAGACCGACGGAGACATCCAGCGTCGGCGGGACGACGACGGGGCCGGAGCTCTCTTCCTCCTCCTCCTTCTTTCCCTCTTTCTTCTTCTCTGCTTTCTTCTCCCCTTCGCCTTCCTCGTCCCCCTTGGGTTTCTTCTTGGCGCTGTCGCTCTCGGCCTCGGCCACGACCGCCTTCTTCCTGGCGGGCGCCTCCTCGGACGGCTCGGCCGCGCCGCCGCTGTCGGGCGCGTCCTCGGGCGAGTCGGCCACGACCTTCTGCGCCTTCTTCGCCCCGGACGGGACGTGCCCCTTCTCGACGGCGGCCCCCAGCTTCTTCCAGAAGTCGCGCCCCACCTCGGCGGCGAGCTTCGCCGGGTTGGCGGCCGCGAACGTCGCGTCGGCGATCGTCGAGCCCTCGCGCCCGTCGTAGACGACGATCTTGGCGCGCTTCTTTCCGACCTCGCCGGTGACGATCGCTTGCAACGCCAGCTCCTTGGCCAGCGTCTGGAAGCCGTCGTTCGAGTCGAGCCGGGCGCCGGCGCTCTGCAGCGTCGCCTCGATCTGGCGCGACTTCACCAGCTCGAAGCCGTGCGCTTGCAGCACCGCCATCACCTTCTTGCGCACCAGCGCCTCCTGCACGCCGTCGAACGCCGGCACGCCGACCCGCTTGCCGGCAGCGTGGGCCGCCCCGGTCCAGAGGCAGGCGACGACGGCGAGGGAGAGAAACCAACTCGTCTTCATTCGGATCATTCGTCTCTGCCTCGCGGTCGAGGGTGGTTACGGCTTGGTGTAGAAGTTGGCCCAGTCGGTGACGCACTGGCCTTGGGCGACGGACCAGGTGCCGAGATTGGGCATCGCGTCCCCGCAGCTCGGGTACTCGCTGAGCTTGTCGATGAGGAGCCCCGACGCGGGGCTGGTGCCCGGGTTGAGGTAGTTCATCCCCGCGCCGCAGAGCGCGCCCGAGTAGGGATCGCCGCCCGATTTGACGTTGAGCAGGCGGCTGATCGAGTTGGGCGACAGGAGGTCCAGGGTGCCGGCGTTCGAGTTGCCGGGGACGTGGCAGCCGGCCATGCCGCACTTGCCCTGCATCAGCGTCTGGGCGTCGCAGGGCGGCTCGGTGCCGCCGTTGCCGGCCGGGCCGCCGCCGGTTCCGGTCGAGCCGCCGATGCCGCTCTGCTGGAACACCGGGTCGAGGTTGCCCGGGCAGGCGAGCCCGGCGACGAGCGACAGCGCCATGACGCCGAGCGCGACGAGGGGTCCGCCGATGCGGACGGGAGAGTGCTGCATGACTTGGTCCTTCCGTGAGTTCGCAGGGTGCTGAGACATGACGAGTCCTGGGATGCGGTCAGGGCGCCGTGACGCTGGTGGCCCAGTCGATGAGACAGGCCGTGTCGTCCGCCGACCATGCCGCCGGGTTCACCCATGGCATCTGGGCCCCGCACTCGGGCTGGACGTTCCTCACCTTGTCGATGAGGAGGCCGTCGGCGGGATTGCTGCCCGGGATCAGGTAGGGCGTGGTGCTGAACCCGCACGTGGATGCGCCGCTGCCGTTCGAGGTCTTGTTCAGCAGGCGCTCGGCGACGTTGTCGCTCGAGAGATCCAGCCCCGCGTTGAGGGCGCTGGCCGGGCTGTGGCAGCCGACGGTGCACTTGCCGACCATCAGCGCCGGCGCGTTGCAGACGGCGCCGCCCCCGGCGCCGCCGAGACCCGTCGGCTCCCCCGGGCCCCCGCCGAAGCCGTCCGCCTTCAGAAACACCGGGTCCAGGTTCCCGACGCAGCTCGTAACCCCCCCGAACGCCATCGCCAGTCCGACCAATCCGACCATGCCTACCGTGGTCTGAAGGCGAGCGGAGGAGTGGGGCATGTTCGTCCTTCCTTGCGTTCGTGCTGCGGCTGCGGTGCTGCGGCTGCGGTGCGGCAGATGCGAGACTGCTTTGGGTACGGATGCTACGAGCGCGGAACTTCGGGTCGCCTCAGAGGGGGAAGCAGCGACTGTCGCCCAGTAAAGGGGCCCTTGTCAGCTATTTTCCGGTCATGCTGCGGGCGTCGAGCAGGCGTTCCAGCTCGTCGGGCGGCAGGACCTTCTTCTCGAGGCAGAGCTCGCGGACCGTCTTGCCGGTGGCCACCGATTCGCGCGCGATGGCCGACGCCGGCGTCGTAGCCGATGCGCGGGTTCAGCGCGGTGACCATGGCCAGGCTCTGCTCGACCAGCGCGGCGCAGCGCTCCTCGTTCGGCTCCAGCCCCTCGACGCAGCGGGAGGCGAACAGCCGGGCGCCGTTGGCGAGGATGGTGACCGAGCTGCAGGAGGTTGTAGGCCATGACCGGGATCATCACGTTCAGCTCGAAGTTCCCGGCGGCGCCGCCCCAGGCGATCGTGGCGTCGTTGCCGACGACCTGGGCGCAGACCATGAGCAGCATCTCGGACATCACCGGGTTGACCTTGCCCGGCATGATCGAGCTGCCGGGCTGCAGGTCGGGCAGGTTGATCTCGCCGATGCCGCAGCGCGGGCCCCGAGCCGAGCCAGCGCACGTCGTTGGCGACCTTGGTCAGGCTGACCGCCGCCGAGCGCAGGGCGCCCGAGGCCTCGACCAGCCCGTCGCGCGTCGACAGCGCCTCGAACAGGTTGGGCGCCTGCCGCAGAGGAGATCCGGATCTCCTGCGCGACGATGCGCGATGACCTTGGGCGCGAACTCGGGCGTCGGCGCCAGGCCGGTGCCGACGGCGGTGCCGCCCAGCGCCAGCTCGGCGACGGCGTGCGCGCGCCGCCTTCACCCGGCGGACGGTGTTGGTCAGACATCTGCGCGTAGCCCGAGAACTCCTGCCCCAGGCGGATCGGCACCGCGTCCATCAGGTGGGTGCGGCCGATCTTGACCACGTGATCGAACGCGTGCGCCTTGGCCGCCAGCGCCGCCTCCAGCGCCTGCAGCGCAGGGCAGCAGCTCGCGCTCCATCGCCTCGGCGGCGGCGATGTGGACGGCGGTCGGGAAGACGTCGTTCGACGACTGCCCCATGTTGACGTGGTCGTTGGGGTGGACCGGCTTCTTGGTCCCGATCTGCCCGCCGAGGATCTGGATCGCGCGGTTGGCGATCACCTCGTTGGCGTTCATGTTGCTCGACGTGCCCGACCCGGTCTGGAAGATGTCGACGATGAAGTGCGTCGTCGTGCGCGCCCGCCGGCGACCTCGTGCGCGGCCTGGATGATCGCGTCGGCCAGCTTCGGTGTCCAGCTTGCCGGTGTCGCGGTTGACCTCGGCGGCGGCCTTCTTGATCAGGGCCAGCGCGCGGATCACGCGGCGCGGCAGGCGCAGGCCGCTGACGGGGAAGTTCTCTGCCGCCCGCTGGGTCTGGGCGCCGTAGAGCGCGCTTGCGCGGGGACGTCTACCTTCCCCAGCGAGTCGGATTCGATGCGGCTTTCCATTGGCTCATGCGCCTGTTTCGGGTCCTCACGATTCTTCGAACAGCACGTCGGCGGTCAAATCCTCCGCGCCCGCCTCGAGCCGCGCGCCCGACAGTTCCGCGGTCGTCTTGCGCAGCCGATCGGCCATCACCTGGGTGAACGCCCAGAGCAACTTGGTCGACAGCTGCGGCTCCTTGCGAATGATCTCGTAGAAATCCTTCCGGCGTCAGGATCAGCAGGCGCGAACGCTCCTCGGCCGTCGCGCTGGCCGAGCGGGGCTGCCGCCGATCGATCAGCGCCATCTCGCCGATGTGCGCCCCGGGCTCCAGCTCGGTGATGAACGCGTCGTTCTTGTGCAGCCGGAGCTTGCCCTTCAGGAGCACGAACATCTCGTCCCCCGGGGTCCCCTCCTTGATGATCTCCTCGCCGGGCGCGTACTCCTTGACCGTCGGTGACGTTCAGGACGCGCAGGATCTCCTTGTAGATGAGGTGCCGGAACAGCGGCATCCGGCGCAGGACGTCGACCTTGCGGGCCAGCTCCTCGGCGCGATCCTCGACGGGCGCGGCGCCGGTGGCCGCCTCCGGCCGCTCGACCCGCACCACGATGGCGGTGATGTTGTCGTGGCCGCCGCCCGCGTTGGCGAGATCGATCAGCTTCTTGGGGAGCGCCTTGACGTCGTCCCCCTTCAGCGAGTCGACGATGCGCTGATCGTTCAGGTAGGCGTGAAGCCCGTCCGAGCAGAGCAGGAACTGGTCGCCGGGGAGGATCTCGAAGTCGATCGTGTCGCCCTGGACGGTCTCGTAGACGCCGACCGCGCGGGTGACCGCGTTCTTGTAGGCCTTGTACGGGGAGGTGTCGAAGTTCTCCTTCGTCACGCGGCCGCGCCGGATCAGCTCGTTCACCAGCGAGTGGTCCTCGGTCAGCTGGACCACCTGACCGCCCCGCAACATATAGATGCGGCTGTCGCCGACGTGGGCGATGAAGCCGCGATCGCCGGCGATCAGCAGCGCCGAGGTCGTCGTCCCCATGCCGCGCTTCTCGGGCTCGGCCTGCCCCTTGTGATAGACGGCCTGCCCGGCGGTCTGGACCGCGCCCTCCAGCAGGGTCAGCACATCCTGGGGGCGGACGGCTCGCTCGTCCTTCGCGTAGCCCTCGACCGTCTCGCGCCCGGCCTCGACCGCGTTGCGGAACTCGTGCACGGCAAGCTGCGAGGCGACCTCTCCCGAGGCGTGCCCCCCCATACCGTCGGCCACGATGAACAGCGAAAGCGCTTTATCGACGAGGAAATTGTCCTCGTTCGCTTCGCGTTTCTTACCGACGTCAGTAGCGGCCCAGAAGGAAAGCTCCATGAGGGGTCTCGACTTGGCCGAGCCCCCGATCGCTATCACGAATCACGGTCGGGGTGTACCGGAATCGCGGAGCATTTCGCGGGCTTGACAGCCGCGCTCGGTGTCTTTAAACCTGTGCGTCCCGCGGCTGGCGGGGAAACCTGATCGGGGATCGTCTAATGGCAGGACGCCACACTCTGGATGTGGCTATCAAGGTTCGAATCCTTGTCCCCGAACTGAGACTTGAAAACTGAATAGGGGCCCCATGGTCTAGCGGTTAGGACGGCGCCCTCTCACGGCGCAATCTCGGGTTCGATTCCCGATGGGGTCACAGAAGAAGGGTCGGCGGCCTGAGGGCCGCCCGCCTTACGCGGGTGGGTTGATAGCCAGCGATTCGAGTAGCAGAGTCAGCTCGGCTGCATCGTCGTAGTCGAGGTCGGGATCGGTTGCGAGTGCGGGTTCGCGCGCGCCACTGAGGATGGCCTGGAGCTTTGGGAGGAGTGGCCTCAAGTACGCATGCCGATCGGTCTTAGCCCCTAACGCGGCCAGCGGTGCCTCAGCGGCGGAGCTGTCGCCATCAGCGATGGCTTGAGCGACTAGGCGGAAAATCCCGCCGCCGCCGCTGAGATTCTCACCGCCGTCGCGACGGTAGGCGAGGTACGCCTCTACCGCGCGCTGCCGGGCGGCCGCCGCGCCTGCTTTGTTTCCCGCTCTTCGCTCGAGGTCGGCGAGGATCGCGAAAGTCGACCACGGCGTCACGGCGTGGCCGAACGGAGCCTTGCACTCGATTGCGCGTAGGGTCTCTCGCCGGGCCTCTTCAAGACGGCCGAGTGTGAGGAGCGTGCGCGCGAGGTTATTGCGCAGTCCGCCCTCGACAGCGAGGTTGTTCAGCTCGTTGCACATGGTCGCGGCCCGACGGTAGAAGCTGACAGCCTCCTCGAAACGTCCCATCGCATCGTAGAGGTTGCCGAGCTCTCCGAGAGTGGTCGCTTCTCCCTGGCGGTCGTCGATCTGCACCCTTATCCGAAGCGATTCTTGATACGCGCGCTCCGCAGCGTCGTGCTGCCGTGCGTTTCGGTGGACAAGTCCGATCTGGTGCCAGGCGATGGCCACCGTTTTGGGTTCCTCGAGCTCCTCGAACGTACGTCGGGCTTCATCGTAAGCGGCCAGCGCCTCGCCGTATCGATGCTGGAGAGCCCGAACCATTCCGAGTTGCCCCTTTCCGACGGCTAGGCCCCTGGCATCGCCGCACTGCGTGTGCCGGCGGATCGACTCCTCATAAGAGCCGCCTGCATCATCGAGCTGACCAAGGTCCTGCAGGCAGTCACCTATCTCGGCAAAGGTCGTGGCTACCATCCGCGGGGCGCCTGGGTGCCCGGCATCAGCGAGGCGCTGAAAGCGATCCTGAGCGGCGCGCAGGGTAGTAAGCGCAGCCGCCGCAGCGCCACTCATCTCAAGCGAACGGCCGAGCCGCCACTGAGCCATCGCTGTGTCGTAGTCGGCACCTTCGTACGCGCTGTCTCCGGCCGCCAGCGCTTGAGTGAGCACCGCGCGCGCGAGGGCTGTGGCCTCGGGGAAGCGGCCGGTGCCCAAGAGCCGGTCCGTAGGCTGGCTCGCAGCCAGATATCGCGCGTGGCTCCAACCGCCTAGCCGCGCCGCCGCGACCTCGCGTACGCGCGACGCTCGGGCGAGGGCTCTTGGCCGCCCTAGGTTTTCGAGCAGCCCCTCGACCCGCGCAGCGAAAACTACAGTGGTCTCGGCCGGCGCCGTCGGGCCGAGGTGCTCCAGCGAGCCAATCAGATTCGCCAGATCCAGCAGCGCGAACCGCGCGGCCAGTTTGGGATCTTCGCCGAACTTCACTTCGTAGAGAAGGTCCGTGAGGTCGGCCATTGCGCTGGCCCACCTGTCCTGCGCGGAGGCCTGCTCGTTCGAGTCGAGCTCGGCGAGCAAAAGCGGGCCGAGGGCCGGGTCGAGGCGCAAGTAACCGTAGTCGAGCGGTTCGGCCAGGCCGACGCTTATGAGCGAATCCACGATCGGCTCGATCAGCTCCCGCTTCCCGGGATCGAGGCAGAGCACCATCGCAATCACTTTGAAGTGTCCGCCACCCTGGAGCACGCCAAGCGGGCGGATCGCCTCGCGCATGCCGGCGGGGAGGCGGCGCAGCGACAGCTCGACGCTCGCGAACAGTGAGCGCTCGCGGTCGTCGGGGTGGCGGGCGTGGAGGGCGGCCATGATCGCGCCGAGGCGCTCGGTCGCGCCGCGCACGCCGGAGGTTCCGACCTCGCGCGCCACCAGCACCAGGCTCCGCGCGTGACAGCCGACGGCGTCGACCAAGGCTGCGACCTCGTCCTCGCTCTCGCCCGGGTCATCCGCGCGCGGCGCCCGCCGTTGCTGGCCGAGTGCGTCTGCCACGAGATCGATCGCCTCGCGGCGCGTGAGGCGGCCGATCGGGATCTCGGTTCCCCCCGAACGGTGCGGGCATTACCTGGCGGCTGGTGAATACCAGGCGGGTGGCACCCGTGCCTGCGAGCTTCGCAGCCAGCGCTAGCACCTCCTCCAGCGCTTCGGGCTCGAACGCGCCCGGTGGCGCGCCCGGCTCGGGCGGCAGCACGGACTCCATGTTGTCGAGGACGACCACCGTGCGTCGCTCCTCGATGGCCCGCTCCACTTCAATCCAACCGCGCTCCTCCTCCTGACCCGCTTTCGCAGCGAAGTCATCCACGAGCTGGCTCCCGAGTTGGTGCAACACTGCGCGTGCGTCGCCGTGTCGTTCCAAGCTTGCGAACGCGGCCCGCTCGAACCGGCCCGTGGCCACCAGCCAGCGCGCAAGCTCCGCGGCGAGCGTGGTCTTCCCTTCACCTCCCTCGCCGCGCAGAACGACGTGGTGCTTGCGCTCGAGCACCCGTTCGGCGGCGAGCAGTTCGTGGCTGCGGCCGACGAATCCGTGCGGGGGCGCGGGCGGCAGCTCGCCCAGGCTCAATGCGCGCTGATCGGCCAGCACCTTCTGCACGCGCGCGGCCGGCACCTCGGCGACGAGCTGAGGGTCGGCCTCCTCCTGAAAGAGGACCGGCACGAACCAGTCGGCGAGGTGCAGCTCCCCCACGAACGTTGTGTGGCGGAGGGTGTGGTCGGCGAGCTCTCGCTGGCCAGCCAGTATCGCCTCGCCAACCCGGCAGCCTTCGAGCAGACGCCGGTAGAACTCGGCCACGAAGCGCCGCGCGGTCTCGACCAGAACGGCGTGGCTCATCGCCACTACCGACGCCACACCCCCAACAAGCAGCGTCCCCGCCACCGAGGCGGTGGGGTCCTTCTCGGCGGCGGCCGTCTGGCACGCCTCGAGGAAGAACAACGGTACGCGCCGGTCACGTAGGTCCGCGGCCAACTGGGCGGCGTCGACGACGTCGCTCCGCCGCCGGCCGATGTTTTCGCTGTCCTCCGCCCTCTCGAAGCAGAGTGCGCCGAGCCCGGTCTGCTTTGAGTACACGCCGTGGCCGTCGAAATGGACGATGTGGTACGGGCGCCCGCACCGGCGCGCCTCGTCCAGTTCGCGGGTCATCGCTGCGAACGTCGGCGGAGCTAAGAGCGTCAGCTCCGCAAGGTCGCCTAGGGCCGCCAACGCCTCGACGACTGGGCGTGCGCTGGTACGGTGGTCGATGTACGAGGCGGTGTCGTCCTCGGGACGCGGGCTTACCAGCAGCACCCTCAGCGGCGCGCCAGTCGGTGGCGCGGGTTCCTCCCTGCGGTTCGGGAGCGCGCGCCGGACGCTCACCGGATTCGCCGCGCGGAAGAGATATCCGCTGCCGTCGTGCAACAGCTCCCACGGTAGGCCGAGCAGCATTGTGGCCGCCTCGCCGGCGTCGGCCTGCCGCTTGGCCTCCGCCTCGTCGCCCGGCGCGGTGTCAGTGACCAGATCGCGGTCGACCAGAATGGTGACACGCCGTGCGGTGCCGGCATCATTGCGATTCCAGGCCTCGTAGGCCTCGCGCGCCTCGTCACGCCCGAGCACGGCCGCGTGTAGAAGCTGGCCCCACTCGGGCAGCTGCTGTTCCACCGCGCGTGCCCGCTCCTGAAATGGGCCGCTTGGCCAACTGGCGTAGCGTTCGAGGTACCAGCGCAGCTCCTCGGCCTCGATCGGCCCGAGCGGCGCTGTAAGCCGGAAGCGGCGGCTCCGCACCTCGCGGGCCGCCGCGTTCGCCGACCTGTAGACCAGCTCCGCGGTGGCCGCGCCCCGGCTCTTGCCGCCCTCGCGTTCGACGAACGGGTCGCGCAGCTCCAGGGTCAGCTCCGCGACCGGCGCGGCGGTGACCGCGCGCGGGGGCTCGACGTCACGGGGCAGGCCGAGGCCGAGTGCGTCTAGTAGCGCCGGCAAGACTTTCTGGACCCCGCCTACCTCGACTGGGATCTTGACCCCCAACGGTTCCTCGTCGAACCAGAGGTGCAGGCCTGACGGCTCGATGCCATCGAGCATCACAGGGATCACTCGGTAGCCGTCGCCCCGCTGCTTCTGCAGCCCGACGGCGTGACGGATCTCCTTCGTCACCCACTTCGAGTTGATCGTGTGCGGGCTCAGGACCGCGACCACTGCCTGCGCTTCGTCAAGCGCGGTCCGGATCTCCGGCTCGAGCAGGTCGCCGGCGGCGAGCTGGCGCGCGTCGTCCCAAACCTTAATCCCCGACGCGACAAGCGCCTTCCGGATCGCGGCCACGATCCGGTCGTCCCTGCTCGAGTGCGAAATGAAGACGTGCCCGCCCACCGCTGGCGGCGAGCGTAACGCGGAGGGGCCCGGTCGCCAACCGTGGGTCGTGGCATGCGGACGGTCAGCGTTGGCCGGGAGCCGGTTCGGCCTGCAGCGTCGTTTCGCTTGCCGCCAGATCGTTGAGGTTCCGCAGCGCTGCCTGGGCACGCCGCAGGTCGCCGTTGACCAGCGCGTTCTCGGCGACGAGCGCGAGGTGCCTCGCGGTCGCCAGCGCAGTCCTGACCGCGCCTAACGCCTCGTTACACTCATTACAGGGCGCGGTCGCCGCCGGCGCCCCCCCGGCGCCCCCTTCGTCGACGCCCCCGTCCTCCCGCGCGCTCCCGTGACCTTCCGACCCGCTTCGATTCCCGATGGGGTCACATCGAAAGCCCGCGCTCGTCGCGGACTTGAAGGCTAGTTCGGAGTCTCGGAGCGGAGGGTCGGCACTAAGGGTGGCACGGTATTTCATTCCCCGGTGCGCCGAGCGATTCACTCTCTCGACGACCCACCGATCGCCGATCTCACCATAGTCGACAACGTTGGTGGTGATGCCCCCTGCATTCTCAGGGACTGCCGGGACCGTCAAGAGCGACGGTGACCTCGCGCGAGGGCAGTAGGCGACCATTGGGCCGTTCATTGACCTTGGGATAGTCTTCTTGGCTAAGGGACGCAGTGGGTGCTGCGCACCGATCGGCTCCTGTTTGCGTGTGAAGGGATGTGGGAAAGCGATGGGCGACAGTCCAGCAAACGACCCGATCTCGCAAGAATTCCAGGCTGACTCGATCCACGTGGCCGCGGTCAGCGACGGCCCTGCTGACAAGGACGTTCTCGGCTTTCGGCCCTATGTCGACGCCGTCGCGAGATTCCTCATGAGTGACAATACGCGTCCTCCCCTCACGATCTCGATCGAGGGGGCTTGGGGCAGCGGAAAGTCGTCCTTCATGCGCCAGCTCGAAGGAGCGCTCGCACTGGCGAGCCCTTCACCGAAACGCGCCCCGCTTGTGGTCAAGTTCAACGCTTGGAGGCACGACAAGGACGAGTCGCTCTGGGCGTCGTTCGCGACTAGCTTTGCAGATCAGATCGCCGACCAGCAGCCTTGGTGGCGCCGCAACGTCGGGCGGTTTGGACTGATGTGGAATCAACTCAGCGCTGCGGCATTCCTCCCCGTCGTCTTGTGGCTCGGCCTCGTCCTGCTGCTTGGATTTGTGGGGCTCGAGGCGTTCAGGCACGCCCAGACGCATCTGCCGCAAGCCGAGAAGGTTCTCGATGGTAAGGCCAATCTCGAGCATCTCCTGACCTGGCTTGGTCCGGTCGGCGCGCTCGTGGCGATCGTCCTAACGACACTCCAGCAGGCCATGAAGACCCTGGGCAATCCCCTGAAGACGAATCTCAAGAAGTACCTGCGACGCCCCGACTACGACTCTCGCCAAGCATTCATCGAAATCTTTCACAAGGATTTCAAAAGAACGATCGACGCATTCGCCGGCGATGAACGGATATTCGTGTTTGTCGACGATCTCGACCGTTGCGACGTCCCGCGCGCGGCCGACCTCATGCAGGCCCTGAGCCTTCTGATCGCAGACGATCCCCGCGTCGTTTTCGTGCTCGGCATGGATCGGGAAAAGGTGGCCGCCGGTATCGCGTTCAAGTTCAAGGAGTTGATCCCGTACCTCCGCCGGGGCAGTGATGCGACGGACAAGACGCTCGTCCACCTGGATTTCGGCCATGAGTTCCTGGAGAAGTTCATACAGATCGTCTTCCCCCTCCCGCTCCCGAGTCCCCTAGCACTGCAAGGGTTCGTAGATACGCTCGGGCAGTCGGTCCCACTGCCTCGCCGAAGGGGCTGGCTCTCGGAACAGTGGCACCAGCTCGAAGAAGCATTCTGGGGGAACCGCCGGCGCTGGACGGCCTTCGCTCCCGAAAAACCTGACGAACCAACCGCGGCGAGCGCGCCGTCGCCGGAAGCGCAGGCAGCGGCGAAGCGCGCCGAGCGACGATTCCGCGATCTCGGCTTCGAGACCGATTCGGATCGGATTAGGCGCATCGTCCGCGCCGTGGCTCCGACCCTCGGCCATAACCCGCGCCGCATCAAACAGTTCCTGAACCTGTTTCGGCTGCGCGCCTACATCGCGCTCGAGACGGGTCTACTCGACGAGGTCGGCGAGAAGAGGGGCCTCAGCCTCGAGCAGATAGGGAAGATTGTCCTGCTGTCCATGCGCTGGCCGGAGCTGGTCGCGGAATGGATCCAGGACCGAGATCTCATGGGAGTGCTCGAATCGGACACTCTGAAACCGGCCCTCACAGCGCGATATGGCCGCTGGTGGGGGAACAACGCCGTCCGGGACGTGGTGCGGAGTGAACTGGGTTCCATGGGCAAAGACGCCATGCTGTCGCTGGTCCCGATCGACGAGGTGTTCCGGGTCTCGCCGGCAGTTCCGCGTCCCCCACGGAGGGCTGGCGACGCGCCGGGCCCCGTTGCCGTGCCGGCGGCGGGCTCCTTGTTCACAGATCGCCTGACGCTGTTTGCGCGAGAATACGAAGCCGTTCGGGCGTCGATGCCGAGCGGCGACGAGCGCACCGTTCGGATGACGGAGATCATATCGGGCATGCAGCAGATGGGTCGCGATTTGACGATTGATGGCGGTGCGATCGCAGAACGCTTCTCTGGTCTCTCGGACGGTGAGCGCCTGATCGTGGTCGCCCTTCTTCCTTTTCTGAAAAACGGCGCCGTCAGGATCGCCAGCGAAGCGATCCGCGAATCGCGCTCGGCATTCGAGCAATTCCACGCGCTCGTTGGCGTGGAGGAAATGTTGTCCCGGCTCGCTCCCGAGGAACGCGTTCACCTGCACGCTGCTATCAGGGAGTCTTTACCCAAGACGGAAGGCGATCTGTCTCGCAAGGATCTCGCAGTCCAGCTCATGGCAGACCTGAGCAGAATCCCGGCCGGCAACGTCTCGTCGTCTCGAGCGTCAGGACGAAAAAACATGACACGCGGCACTGTGCCGCGTGCCTGACGACGTCTTGTATGGGTGATCACTGAGACCCTGAACGGCGAGCTGCAGCCACTGGAACTGGCGCCTCTCCGCCTCAGTCGTTGGGACAGGACGTCTTGTACTTCGTTCCGCTCCCACACGGACAGGGGGCGTTCCGTCCGACTTTCTGTTTCGCTTTACGCATCGAGCTTTCGACGCCGTTGATCATCGCGTCTAGCTCAGCGTCGGCCTTCCAGGGAAATTCCAGGCTAACCCCAAAGCGGATGGACCCATCCTCTGGGCTCAGACATATGCCGAACCAGGCATCGGCCTTCTGGAGGTATTTCCGCTTTTGACAGTGGTAGTCGAGACGGGCCGCTGCCAGATCGAACCGTTCGTTGTTGCAATGCACAGCGAGGCCCGCGCCCTTGCCGAAGTCGGCCGACAAATCGTGATGCTTTCCATCTCTTCTGGCGAGCGTGACAACCCTGTCGACGTTGGCGCTCACCTTGCGGACTGCGTCCTCGCTGAGCGCCAGAAGTGCAAATCCCAGGCTAATCGTGGCGGGGTCCGGCGTCGCCTCGATTCTCTCGACAATCCGGCCGAGCGTTGTGATCGGGAAACGGGTCAAAATGCCCTCGGGGATGGGCTTTCCGGAAAGGTGTTCCCGGCGGGCGTTCATGGCGATATCGAGATCGGTCGCGATGTCGTCGCCAAGCACGACTCTGGTGATCTTGTCGTCGATCCAAAGATTTCTCCTCAGGTGGTACGAAAGGATCGTCAATTCGTGCCCGGAAAAGACCTTCTCCGCGTAGCCGGTGCGCCGCTTGATGTAGCTGAGGAACTGGAGAGGCGATGACAGCATTTCGGTGATTGCATCGAGCGCGAACACGTCCAATACGAGGGGAGGCTTCGTCAATTCGTGCCCGGAAAAGACCTTCTCCGCGTAGCCGGTGCGCCGCTTGATGTAGCTGAGGAACTGGAGAGGCGATGACAGCATTTCGGTGATTGCATCGAGCGCGAACACGTCCAATACGAGGGGAGGCTGGATGGGACCGGCCGCCTTGTAGGTCAGAAACTCCTGAACCTGATAGGCCAGCGCGGGGTAGTGGTCCGCGACCACACACAGGAGATAGATTTCCCTCAGCGGTTTGGGCACCGCTAACCGTCCCGAGAGTCCCCTCACGGTCAGGGCCGGGCATAGGTGCTCGCGGGCCGTCGATTGCCGTCGCGTCCTGCAGTTCCCGCAGGGCCGCTCGGGCCCGCTGCACGTCGCCGTTGGCGAGCGCGTTCTCAGCCACGAGCGCCAGGCGCCGCGCTACCGCCAGCGCGCCCTGGGCAGCCTTTAGGACCTCGTTACACTCCGCGGCCGCCGCCGGCCACCTCCCGGCGTCCCCCTCCGTCGAGACCCCCGTCCTCCCGCGAGATTCGGTGACGTTCTGACCCGCTTCGATTCCCGATGGGGTCACACTGCCAGAGTCAGCGACAGACGCGGCTTTTACACTGAAGCGCCTTTATTCGTAGGCGATCCAGCGCGCGGTCATGAACCGTGCCAGACCGCCAGAGTCCGTTAGGAGCCGGGTGGAATGGCAAAGGCGTGGCAAAGGGAATGGGGGCCGCGTGCCGCTGACTGCCTCTGTCGCTGCTGCGCCCCGCTGCCGGGTGTCGGGTTAACCTGTTTAGATGGATGAGAACGAGGGCCTGGGCATTTTGTCGATGCTCTACGGCGTCTCGATATTCGTGGCTGCCATGGCCGGGTTCGGCTTCGGAGCGCGGTGGTTGGGTGGCTTGTTCGGCATCGAAGCCCCTTGGTGGGGTTGGTCGATTCTGTTGTCTGGCGGGTGCGTGATGTGGGGCCTGTACATCCTGGAGCGGAGGATCGTTTTCACCCGCAACAGTACCCGTGAACTCCAGCAAGGGGTCGCGAGGATTCTGGGACCACATGCTCAAGCGTGCCGAGGCCGAGCGAGACAGTGCAGGCTGGGAACAGCTTGTGAAACAGCTAGCTAGCTCGGGGCCACCCAAGGACATCGACTGGGACAAAGTCCGGTACACGAAGTCACACGATCCTGATGAACCCAAGTAGCTGGGCGTCGTCCAGGGTCCTGATGTTGAGGGCGTAGACACCACCACCTTCACGGGACCCCTTGGGGTTGCTGTTGGGGTCGACGCTTTGGATGTGGCCGGTGGTCTCGTCTAGGCCGACAGCTAGGTATAGATACCGATCTCGCGGGCTATGCCCGCGCGCTGCCGAGTCCATCCGATGGCGAACGATCACTACATCTCGAGGTTCCTCACCCAGCCATGGGAGGTCGGGCAACGACGTCTGCACTTCTACGACTTCGAGAGCGGCAGGTTCGACGAGCAATCGTCCGCGAGCCTCTTTGCGACGGAGGGCCTTCATTCAAAGAAGACCGGCGACCGGTTCAACGAGTTGATCGAATCGCCCGTGAGCAGTTACCGCGCGGCGCTCCTGCGCGGCGACCCGAACGCCAGAAGCCAGCCGAACGGAGACTGGAAACTGTACCGGGCACTCGTGGCGCTGATCCGTCTTCAGGCGCAGCGGCACCTCGACATGTACTTACCCGAGCAGCGCAGTCACACCCTCGACGACGTGATCGCGAAGGGAGAACCCTTGCTCGATCTCATCGCGACCGAGGATCGGAAGAAGCACGTCCTGATCCAGGTGGAGTTGCCACCCGGTCACAATCCGCTCTTCTTCCCCGAAGGTGTCTACTTCCCGATTCCGCTAATCGGGACTGCTCCGATCTTGGCCGTTCCTGTGACGCCGCGGGTCTTCATCGCGCTGCCAGAGAAGGACTTCGACCTCGCCAACGACCTGACCGACTGGCTGAAGGTACCTGAAATACCGTCTGCGTTATCGATCGGTCTCGGCGGTGTCGGCGGCGTCGGCATCGCGAACAGGCTGATCATTCCTCCGGAACTTCATCCGTCGCTCACGACGAATGGCCTCGGGCTCCAACAGATGATCTGCACCCAACGGGAGCTGGCCGCGCGGCTCTTCAACCGGTTCGCTGCCGCAAATGAAGCCATCGGGTTCCGCGCGTTCAGGTTCACCGGCAACGGCTAAGGTGTCGCCGCCCTTCGCCGCCTCCGGCAACTGCGAATGGCGGTGGTCATGGAGCTGCTTCGGCGTCTTCGGCGCCGAGCGGAGGGCGAAGTTGCGTGTCCTTACGACGAGATCGACGCTACTTTTGGGGACTAGATCAATCGCCGCAGGGCCGCGACGTTATCGTCCCCCCGCCGACCTCGCATGTGGTGGGTTCACGAGCGAGAGCCGATTCACTCATGCCCAAAGGCACTGGCCGCGGGACTAGTCTTTGAGCTTGGCCGCAGAAACGGCCTTCGTTACATCGACGAGAACATCGGCTGGGACCTTGGGCTCTTTGCCGAAGTCAATGCGGTCGGGCGCAATCGTTGCCATGAGGGACTTCAAGGAGCGATCCTCGCGGGGACCTGCTAGTAGCAGTACGTCAGAGCGCGCCTCATTGTGCGACGCCATTTTCACTGCGTACCGGAAAACAGAGAGAAAGAACTGAGCCAGAAACAGGACCAGCACTATCAGCGTCAGACGTGGCAAGAACCCGAAAAGAAATTCGGCCATTGAGTGATTCGAGCTGAGCGTGAGCGCTGTGCTTCCCTGAATGAGGAAGATGCAATAGGCAACGGCTGCGGTTAGCAGGCCGAACGACCACCCGGCCAGGCGGCGTTGATTGCGGGCTCTGTTCTTGAGATTCGTCACTACGAGCCAGTGACGCTCCGAGGTTGTGAGTTGCCTTGTCCCAGTGGCGTGCTCGGTTCCTCGTGTGGGAGGTATTTTGCTCGCCTCTGTGAGACCGTTCACACGGAAGACGGTTTCACGAAGCATTGTGTCGGTCAAGTGACGCTGGCGGACTCGGGCCCAGGCAAACTGGTTCCGTGGGTAGGCCCCACGGAGGGTCACCGTCGGCCGAGAGTCGGCACGGCATCCAGCGTCGCTCCGCTGGTCGTCGCGTCATGGAGTTTCCGCAGCGCGGACTGAGCCCCCCGCAGGTCGCCGTTGACCAGCGCGTTCTCGGCGACGAGGGCGAGGCGCCGCGCGGCCGTCAGCGCACCCCGGACCGCATCTAGCGCCTCGTTACAGTCGTTACAGTCAAACGTCACCGCCGGCCGCGGCGGAGCGGCCCTCTCCGTCGAGGCCCCCGTCCTCCCGCGGGCTCCGGTGACGTTCCGACCCGCTTCGATTCCCGGTCGGGTCACTCAACGCTTCCGCGAGCGATCGACCTGCGGGTGCTCGCGCAGGCAGGTGACACTGCACGGGTCACGGAGCGCCACGCTCCGCCACAGGACTCGAGCGACGAGCGGTTTGACGCCGGTGTCTGACGTAAGATTCGGGTCATGCGCGGAAGGGCGGCCAGAGCAGCGTTGATCGCGCCGGTGGTGTTGCTCGCGGCTTGTCACGACGTGGGCTCGACATCGCCGGATGGCGGCACGGGAAGTGGAACCGGCGGAACCGGAGGCGGGAGCGCCGGCGCCGCGGCGGGAGGCAGCGGTGCGGGCTCGGGCGGCGCGGGGGGGGGCGCGGTCGGAGCGGGGGGCGCGTTGGGCGTCGGGGGGATGACTTCCGGCTCGGGCGGCGCCGTGGCCGGCTCGGGCGGCGGTTCCGGTCGGGGCGGCTCGGGCGGCGTCGCGGCGGGTGGACGGTCAGGCTCCGGCGGTTCGGGCGGCAGCGGTGGAACGGTCGCTGGCGGCCACCCGGTCACGGAGTTCCCCGCCCCCGGCATCGCCACCCCCGGCGGCATCACGGTCGGACCCGATCACAACCTCTGGTTCACCGGCTTCTACAGCAGCAACATCGGCCGCATGACGGTGACCGGCGCCCTCACCACCTTCCCGATCCCCACCGTGGGGGGCGGGCCGACGGACATCGAGGTCGGTGGCGACGGCAATCTCTGGTTCAGCGAAGCGAACGGCAACAAGATCGCGCGCATCACCACGACCGGGACGGTCACCGAATTTTCCATCCCCACCGCGGCCAGTTACCCCACGGAGCTCATCGCCGGCCCGGACGGCAACGTCTGGTTCGTCGAGAGCATGGGCAACAAGATCGGGCGCGTCACGCCGACCGGAACGTTCGCCGAGTTCCCCGTCCCCACGCCCAACGCCGGCCTCGCCGACATCATCGTGGGCCCCGACGGCGCGCTCTGGTTCTCTGAGCGGTACGTCTACAAGCTCGGGCGGATCACCACCGCCGGCGCCATCACCGAAATGCAGCTCCCCTCGCCCGGGCCGTCGGTTCTGGTCACCGGCTCCGACGGGGCAATCTGGTTCGCGAGCAACAACGCGCCCACGATCATCGGACGGGTCACCCTGACCGGCCAGCTCTCCACCTTCCAGGTCGCGAGCGACACCCAGCCCCTGCTCGACATCGCACTGGGCCCCGACGGCAACGTCTGGTTCACCAACAACATCCCGGACCTCATCGGCCGCGTCACCCCCGCGGGCGTCGTGACCGAGTTCTCGTCCGTGGCTAACCCCGGTCCACCGACGATTCCGCCAACCACGGTGAGCGGGCCGAACGGGATCGTGGCGGGGCCGGACGGGAACCTGTGGTTCACGTGCGACGCGGACAATGCGATCCATCGGATCGCGCCTTGAGCCGACGCTTACGCAGGTTCCGCCGTGACCACAGACTTCGATAGACGTTGCGATCTGGAGGTCCGGGAGAACCGAAAAGGCGCGCTGCAAGTCGGCATTGAGTAGCGCGTTCTGGACCACGAGCGCGAGCCGCCGCGCATTCGCCAGAACGTCGCGCGCCATGTCCAGCGCCTCGTTACACTCGTTACATCCAGACACCGCCGCCGGCCACTCCAGCGCGCCGCCCTCCGTCGCAGCGACCGTCACCCGGCGGCTTTCGGTGATGTTCCGACCCGCTTCGATTCCCGATGGGGTCACACTTTCTAGGTCGGCCCGGATGACCTGCGGCCGCCGTGGCACGCGCTCGCGAGCGTCGACGTCGAGGACGGGGTCGGCGACAAGGCGAGATCACCCAAGCGCGCGTAAATGACCGTGCAAGTCGGCGCGGCGCTTATCAACCGAAACCGGCGCTTGTTCTTCTTATCTGCGGGCGAGCAAGGCGGCGAAAACCACGGTTGCGGGCGTCACCGCCGATCATGCCACCGCAAGTTCGGCGTCTTGGGATCGTCATCGACGCGCGAGGCCCGACGCTGTGAACGGCGGAGGCCCAAAACGATCAACGCGAGGCCGAGCACCAGTCTGCCCGCACGCCGCTCGGTGCCGATCCGGCAGCCGCAACCGCCGCCATCGCCACCCGCTGCCGGCGCATCGGTGCCGGCGTCGGAGGTCGTCGCGCCGCCACCGCTACCGCCGGCGCCCGTTCCTCCACCGCTCGTTCCGGCGCCGCCGGTCCTCCCCGCCCCGCCCGTTGCCGGGCCGCCTCCCGTACCACCGCCACCGGTGCCGGCACCGCCCGTTCCGGCGTTACCGTTCGTCCCCGCGGCGCCGGTCGTACCACCCATCCCGGCGCCACCCGTGCTTCCACCCGTTCCACCGATCGACCCGCCCGCGCCGCCCCGGCCGCCCGCGCCGCTCGTTCCGGTGCCGCCACCGGTCGAACCACCGCGGCCACCGCTGGCCCCGGCACTGCCGCTTGCGCCGCCCCGCCCCGCCGCGCCCGCGCCGCCGCCTGCTCCTCCTTTACCACCCGCTCCGCCGGCGCCACCACCGCCCGTGCCCCCGGTTCCGCCCGCGCGCAGCAGGCCATCGTGCATCACCTGCGCGACCAACATGTATCCGGCGTCGGTCGGGTGGACGCCGTCGCTGAAGAGGTCGGCGCGCGACGCGGTCGCCGCGTGAACGTCGATGATCGGCATGCCTTTCAGCGTCGCGACCTGCCGGACGATCGGGGCGATCTCGTTGTTGGTGACCGCTTCGCTGATGCCGAAGCTGTTGGCGAAGATCGCCGGCGGCACCGCGAGGTAGACGACCGGATGGGTGGACAGCCCCGTGAAGTGATCGACCATCGCCGCCAGATCCGTCATGAACTGCGTCGCGCGCGTCGTGCCGGCCGTCGGCATCCAGTTGAAAGACTTCGAGTCGTTCGTCCCTAGCATGATGATCACGTCGACAACGGCGCTCGCGCCCGCGCCGGAGGCGAACGACGTCGCGGCGGCGTACTCGGTCTGATTGATGTAGGGCAGGTCGCCGGTCGACAGCAGCGTCGCGCTGTTACGACCGTAATTCATCACCTTCACGCCGGTGCCGAACATCGCCTGCAGGTCCGACGGATAGGACTTGCTGCTCGACGAGGCGAGGTATCCGTACGTGATGCTGTCGCCCACACAGGCGACGTGCGTCGGCGTGCGCACCTGCGCCCGCGCCTCGGTCGCCGAGAGCGCGCTGAGCACGAAGGCGAGCGCGGACACACCGAACGCCAGCCGCCTGGAGATCAAGGGAGTCGAAGCCTGCATGTCCCCTTTATGTCCGGATCAGGGGGATTCGATCAACCATCGACGACCCGGCGCATCCCTGCGGAGGAAGAACTGGCCAGTTTAAGTCGTACTTGCCGCTTATGTATTAAAGTGGCAACCGCCGCCATTCCGGCGAGATTCATCCGAACGTCGGCATCATCGGAAGCCTCGGGGCGGGCTACTGGCTGTTCCAGCGCGGCGACGAGACGTTCGGGTAGTGCTCGTCCAAGGCAACTGATCGGCTGAACGCCCTGGCGAAGGCGTCCTAACGCTAGTACACTTTTCGTAGTGAGTGAGGACGGGCCGACGCCACGCCGTCTGGGGCTTCGCTTCTATCGAACACCGGGCGGGGCGGCGCCGGTCCGAGCCTGGCTGCGAGGACTTACCGATGAGGCGCGTAGACAAATCGGCTGGGACATCGGGCTGGTCCAAGAGCGCTGGCCCATCGGCAGGCCCCTGGTCGGCGCGCTCGGTGGTGGACTGTGCGAGGTGCGCACGACTTACGACAAGAACGAGTATCGCGTCTTCTTCTACATCGAGCGGGAGCAAATCGTCGTCGTTCACAGCACCATGGTGCTCGTTCACGGGATTCACAAGAAGACGCAGAAGACGCCGGCAGCGGACCTCGCGCTCGCTCAGCGTCGGATGAAGGAGGGCACATGACGATTGGACCACCGCAAGACGAAATGGAGGAACTCTTCGACGAGCTCGGGGAGCTTCACGAGCTTCGTGCCGGCGTGCAAAAGAAAGTGCTCGCGCACGACATCAAGCAAGCCATGAAAGCCAAGGCGATCTCGCCATCCGAAATGGCAAGGCGGATGCGGACGAGCCGCGAGGCGGTGTACCGCCTGCTCGATCCGACCCGCACCGGCGTGACGCTCGACTCGCTCCAGCGCGCCGCATCGGCGCTCGGGCTCACCCTCAACATCAGCTTCGAAGCGCTGCCTAAGCGCTCCGCGGCGCGGCCGCGCGGCCTGGCTGGCCGACGGAAGAAGCGAGCCGCCTGAGCCTCCTATTTGGCTGATGGGCCTCGTCGGCCAGCGTTCGGCGCTGCAGTCGCGCGCGGCAACGAGCGCGTCGAGGTCCGCTCGACGGACGCGGATCGAGTTGACGATGCGGATATGGGGCAGTTCCGCGCGCGCCGCAGGTCGCCGTTGAGCGCTGTCTCGCAGCCTCCTCTCTCTGTACGCCGGACGAGAGGGGAGGGGTACCTCGCGACGTTCGAAAACGGATCTAGGGGACGTAGGACAGACACTCCTGACCGTTACCGAGACCTGTATGATTTCTAGTTCGACAGACGGGGGCATGCGATGAAGACACCGGAACGGTGCGACGACGAGACGACGTTCCTCAACGTCGACCTCGATGTTTGGGCCGCGTACGATCTCGCCCCATTTGTGGAGGCGCTCGGTGATCACGTATCCGACATGTTCACGGGCGCCGCGCAGGTCGAGGAGGGCGCGTATCAAACGCACCTCGAGCTAGCCATAGAAGAAAGGCCCGGGAACCCCGATGCCGCCATCCAGGCCTTCGCGAAGCTCATCGACGAGTTGCCCCTGGCTGCGAAGCGCCTGTGGGACGAGGCGAACCTGCGGAACTTCGACATCGGTATCCAAGGCGGCGTGACACCCCGTGCGTTCCAGCTCTCGTTGCATCCCGACACCTTGGCGGCCGCATCGCGCCTGAAGGCGAACATTGCGCTGACGGTCTACTCTGTTGATGTCGCACACCTCCAGCGGCAGCAGCGGCGGCGAGCCAAGGGATAAACGTGCCGTCGCTTTGTCGTCGGGGCAGCAGCCAAACCATGCGTCGCAGCGGACCGGGCTGCGCCCGGCCGCCGAACACGATAACGTCAGCCAAAGTGGATTGAACCGTGTACTCCGTCGACAGGAAGGACAGGGTGGTGGAACTCGCAGGTGTGCCTGTCGCGGACCCCGGGTCGCCCGAAGTCGCCCTGTTTGCCACCGACCATCGTCTCGCCCTCGTGTATTCGGTGCCAGGTTTGCAACTCGGGCAGGTGGGACCGTCGGGGCGCATTCTTCTTCCTGAGGACATTCCCGACGGGTATGACCCGATCGCCCTCGTGGAGTTCTTGCGGCCGCACCCGCATTTCTTCGGGCCACCGAACGATGAGGCTTTCGAAGGCCACCCCCTGGCCTCTCGGGGTCTGCGACCGTACGGGGCGTACGAGGTCGAGCATTCGTCTTGGATACGGGCGCTCGAAAAGATGAATCGTGTGCACTCGAGGCACGATCCAAAGTCGTACGAGGCGCTCCGGCACTTCGTCATTGCATTTCACGATTCGACGTTCGAGTGCATAGCTTCGGGGATCGACGGGAAGCGCTATGAACGCGACGTTCCGGAGTTCGTGAACGCGCTTCGCGACATGTCCCGGCTCCGTGATGAACCCGGCTGACCGCGCCTTGCCGCGTCCGGCGCTTGCGCGCCGCCGCTGAACGACTGATCGTTAGTCGAAGGGCGCACATGGCGATTCCGGAACTCGAACAAGAGCGGGCGGCGCGGGCGCTTCGTCGCTTCTGCGAGAAGGTTCCCGTCGAAGTCCGGCACGAGCTGGCACATGACTTTCGAGTCGTGCGGTCCGATATCGAGCTCTTGGAGCGGCGGCCGCATTACCGTGAGCCCGATCGTAAAATTGAGCATGTCGTAGCGAAATTTCGATACAACGCCCGGCGTGGTTCTTGGACCCTGTACTGGTCCGACCGAAACCTTCGGTGGCATTCATACGAGGGACTTGAAGACCGACGCGACTTTCTCGAGCTACTTCGCGAGGTCGAGAAGGACCCGACCGGGATCTTCTGGGGATAGTCAGGCGTGGTCGAGATCGCATCGATCAGCGATTGCATCGCCAAGGGTCCCGAGGACTGGGTCAAGACCTAGAAATTCAACGAGCTGGGCTTCTTCGACGAGGCCGACCTCGCAGAGACTGTCGTCCCGGCGGCGGATCGGTCCCTGTTCGACCTCTATGCCTACTCATTCTCGGACGAGCGCTTCGTGGACGGGCACGTCGAACAGTGGAAGCCACCCGCGTCGGCGGGTAGCGGCCCTGGGAACGACTTCGAGCCGCTGGGATTCGACGTCGTGAACAGGTCTATGAACGACTTCTTCGAATGCAGTCCCCTGTCCTGCAACGCCGGGGCGAGGACATTCAAAGCGAATGCGCACTGCCTTTTCGAAACACTTGATGATGCGGTCGTCGCTGCCGGCACCTTCTCCAAGGGCGGATGGGAACCCGGGCCCTACTACGTCGCTCAAGTGTTGCGGCGCTCTGCCAGACCTTCTCCCTGGCGCTGCGCGCTAAGCAGACGATCCGTCCAACGCCGCCTCCATCCTCACCGACATCAATGCGAGCACCCCCGCGGCCCGAGCTGCGGGCTCGCCGTGGCCGAGGGTAGGAAGCCCTACCGTTTCGAACGCGCCGCGCGCGCTGACCTGCGGCAAGGCGTGTTCTGGTACGAAAAGGAGCGCGAGGGGCTGGGCGCGCGATTCGCCACTGAAGTGCAGAGGGCAATCGACCTGATTCTGCTTGCGCCCCCGCCGATGGCCAGTCCGTCAGGGCACACATCGATATGTGCTCCGACGCTTCCCCTACACGATTGCGTACCGCTTCGCCGCCGACCAGGTCGTGATCCTGGCCGTTGCACATCACCGCCTCGAGCCGGACTCCTGGGAAGGGCGATAGGCACGGCTGCTCTGGTGTGTCGGCAGGTTTCGGGGGCTACCGCTCCGCTCCTCGGTCCTGTCGCTTAGCGGAAGCTCGGGGCTCCTGGTTGTGCCCAGTAGGTTCGGCGTCGCCATGTCGATCCGGCTCTCGGTCAAGGTCATGGCGGCGAGTCCTCCGCGCCCATGGTATCCGTGTCCTGTCGGCGATGACCCCGAAGCAGCGACGCGCGTCTCTGGGAGTCTTGACCGTCGCGTTCGTGGTGGCCGCCGTCGCCTGGACCGTCGCTTCGGCGGCGTCGCTCTCCCACACGTTCGATGAGCCGCATCACCTGGCGACGGGGCTCGAGTGGTGGCAGTTCGGGACCTATCGGTGGTGGACCGAGAACCCGCCGCTGCCGAAGGTGGTGACCGCGCTTGGTCCCTACCTAGCGGGCTTGCGGCTGCCGGCCAGGCCGACGTCGATCGATCCGCCGTGGCTTCCGGGCATCGAGCTGCTCTACGCCGGTCCCAGCTACCAGCGGACCCTCGTGCTGGCGCGTCTGGGGACGGTGGCCTTCCTGCTGCTCACTTTGGGGCTCACGTTCGCGCTCGCGGGCGGGCGGAAGCGCCTGTTCCGGGCGTTCGCCGCCACGGCGCTGGTGGCCACCTACCCGCCGCTCCTGGGTCACGCGGGGCTCGCGACGACCGACGTCGCGGCGGTGGCGACCGTGCTCCTGTTTCTGTTCTGCCTCGATCGCTGGGCCGAGCGCCCGTCGCGCGGCCGCGCCGCCGCCGTCGGCGCGGGCTTTGCCCTGGCGACACTCTGCAAGCTGACGGCGCCGGCGTTCTGCGCGCTGACGGGGCTCGCCTGGCTGGCCGCCCGGCGCTGGGCGCTCGGCACCTGGACGGCGAGCGCGTCCACCTGGCGGGCCCGGGCGAGTCAGGCGGCCGTCGCAACCGTCAGCGGCTTCCTGGTGTTGTGGGCCGGTTATCGCTTCTCGTTCGGTCGTCTCGACGACCTGCCGTCCATGAGCTTCATCAAGACGCCGGTCCTCCCGCCGCCCGGGCAGCGATCGGCGCTCCTCGCCTGGTTCTGCCACCTGCGCCTGCCGGCGCCCGAGTTCTGGCACGGCTTCCTGTTCCTCAAAGCCCACGACGCCCACGGCCACCCGGCGTTTCTCTTCGGACAGATCCGCGATCGCGGCGGGTTCTGGGACTTCTATCTGGTCGGCCTGTTGTTGAAGTCGCCGCTGCCGTTTCTCCTGCTGCTGGCGCTCTGCCTGCCGGCGCTTCTGCGCAAAGGGCGGGCGCGCCTCGACGCGCGTATCCTCTGCGCCGGCCTGGCCGCGCTCGCGGCGCTGGCGCTCTCGACGCAGCTCACGGTGAACATCGGGCTCCGGCACCTTCTCATCGTCGTGCCGCTGCTCGCGATCTTCATCGCCGGCGCCCTCACGCCCTGGCTCGAGAGCCTCGCGGGACGCACGCGACTCGCGGCGGCGCTCGCCTTCGGCGCGCTGCTCGCCGCCGGCGCCGTCACCGTGGAGAGGGCGCGGCCGGAGCTCTTCGCCTACTTCAACCCGCTCGCCGGGCGCGAGCCGGGGCGCGCGCTCATCGACTCCGATCTCGACTGGGGGCAAAGCTTTCCACTCCTCGCGCGGGAGCTGCGCGCGCGCCAGATCCCGTCGGCGCACTACGGCTTCTTCGGGACGATGAACCCGTGCGCCCCCGGCCTGCCGCCGCTCGTGCCCCTGGAGCCGAAGGTGCCCGTGACGGGCTGGATCGTTCTGAGCGAGCAGTTCTACCGTTCGAACTTCTTCATCAGCATTCGCCGCGAGTCCTGCGCATCACCCCACTACAAGTTCAACCTCGCCCCCGCGGGGTCGTTCGACTGGCTCAAGGCCCACGAACCCGTGGCGCGGATCGGCGCGACGCTGCGGCTGTACTACCTTCCCTGAGACCAACGGTACCGAAGCGGGTCGAAACTAGCGCTCGTGCGTCGCCACCCGCCCTCAGGCCGTCCTCGAGAACGTATTCGCGAGGATCCCGGTCAGCTTCGACTCATTTTCGGTCGACATCGAGCGGCTGATCGACGCCGGGAACGTGGTCGTCATGCAGGGACATTACGTCGCCAAGGGCAAGGCGACGGGCAGCAGCGTGCGCGCGGCGGTCGCGCACGTCCTCGAGATCTCGGACGGAAAGATCGTCCGCTTCGATCAGTACCTCGACAGCGCCACGATCAACGAGATCATCGGCGCGTAGCTACTGACCGAGCAGCGCGTTCAGGAACCCGTCGTACGCGGGTTTGGGGGCGTAGTTGCCGTCGAACAGCAGGGGTAGGGCGCCGGCGTTGCAGAGGTCCGTCCGTCTGTTCAGCCACGAATACTTGTCGGTCACGCCCCAGACGGTGATCGCTTTGCAGGCTGGCTGCGCGAGGCAGGCGGTGACCACGTCGTGGTAGCGCGTCCTTTGCAGCTCGAGGGTGCGGTCGCAGACCCAGACGTCCATCTCGCTGATGACGATCTCGAGGCCGAGGGCGGCCAGGCGGTTCATGTTCTGGACCAGCGCCGCCAGCGTCGGGCCGTCGTCTTCGGGGCCGGTGTGCATCTGCAGCCCGACCCCGTCGAGCGGCACGGCGCGCCCCAGCATCCCCACGAACATGTCGTAGGCGGCGTTGGCCTTGTCCGACGTGCCTTCGGTCCCCCAGTCGTTGTAGTAGAGGCGGGCGTCGGGGTCGGCGGCGCGTGCGGTGATGAACGCCTCGTCGATGTAGCCGGGGCCCAGCAGGTCGAGGAAGGGGGAGGGCTGCATCGTCGTTCCGTCGATCCAGGCCTCGTTGACGACGTCCCAGGCAGTCACCTTTCCCTTGAAGTGGGTCATCACCTGGGTGATGTGGTCGTTCATCGCCGTGCGCAGGTCGTCGGCGCTGGTGATGCTGCTGACCCAGCTGGGCAGCTGCGAGTACCAGACCAGGGTGTGACCCTTCACCTTCATCCCGTGGGCAAGGGCGAAGTCGACGACGGCGTCGGCGGTGGCGAAGTCGAAGACACCGCGCGTCGGCTCGAGCGCGTTCCACTTCATGGCGTTTTCAGGGGTGACGTAGTCGAAGGCGGTGGCAGCCGTGTTCGCGTAGTCCGCCTCCGCGAGGCGCGAGTATGCGATCGCCGTGCCCACCAGTCGCCCGGTCGCGGCGGCGACGTCGCGCAGCGCGAGGGGCCGGCCGCCAGCGCCCGCCTGGCCGCCCGCCGATTCGCCCGCCTGGCCGCCCGCCTGGCCGCCGGCTTGTCCGCCCACCGGTTCGCCCGCTTGGCCGCCCCCTGATCCGTCGGAGGCATGGCCGCCTGACCAGCACCCGAAGACGGTGAGCGCGCCCGCCATGAGCCAAGAACGCATGCGGCGCACTTTACACGTGTCGTTCGCCGGCAAGCTGCAGACGGTCAAGACGCGCTTCCGTCGAGATCAATTCTCCCAGGTCACGGTGCCGCACCCCGTCTCAACGTTCGCGTATCTTGAACGCGCCGATCAGAACCGCGCTGTCAGCGTGAACAGGCGCCCGCCGTTCGCGCCGACGGTCGCACCCGGCAGCGGCAGCCGATACCACTCCGAGGCCGGCCGTGCGGTCCGTGCCAGCCAGACGGAATCGATGACCATCGGGGTCACGATGGCCAGGTCGAGCAACACCAGCGTCCCAATCGGAATGCAGATGTAATCCCCCGATCCCTCCGAGTGACACTCCCGATCGGCGGTGACACTGGCCAGGTAGACCAGCCCGAGCATCGCGGTGCGCATCACGAAGCTGATCGCGGCGGAGCGGTACTCACCGTGAAGGGCGTGGATGGCCGGGCAGAGCAGCAGCGCGGGCGCGGCGTAGTAGAGCTTCTCGGGGTGCCCGGCCCAGGCGAGGAGCGGCACGACCGAGACGGCGTCGGCGGCCAGCGTCCAGCCGAAATGGCGCTCGTCGCGCGACGGGGGCTCGGCGGCGTCGGGCAGGTCGGCTGGCCAGGTGACGACGGTCTCGCCCCGCGCGGGCGCTGACGACGCGCGCGTCTGCTCGGGGAAAGCAACCCGGCGCGGGGGCAGCGGCGGCGGCGACGTCGCCGTGCACGCGGTGGCGGCGATCGCGACGCATGCGGCGGCGAAAGCCGCCCGCCGCCGATCAGCGGAACCGGATCGCCCGCCCATGTCCGCGTAGCTCGTTGTAGCTCCACAAGCTGCTCCCCATCTGACCGAAGGCCACCAGGATGACCGCGTGCGCGCCCAGCTTGCCCGCCTGCTCGCGCAGCGCGGCTTCCGCGATCGCCTGCGTCGGCCGATCGCCGAAGGTGCTGCGCTGGCGCACGATCACCTCCAGGTCGGCGAGCACGTCATAGGCCTGGTCGACGTCGGTCGTAACCAGCGTGACCTGCGCGCTCGCCGTCCGATGCGCGGCGCGCGCGTTGGCATACCGCAGGTCGGGGGCCAGCATCACCTCAGGTGCGCAGTTGGTGCACGCCACGGCGAGGAACAAGGCCAGCGCCCGCATGACAGCGCAGGCTATCAGCGATCGCCTGTCCCGGGGCGCCAGCGACACCAGCCGGAGGCGCGGTGATTACGCGCGGGGAGATCGGCGGCTCCGCCTCCGGTGTGACTCTCGTCGTCTTGCCGCACCGACGACCGCGAGGACGAGGAGGGTGAGCTCACCGGCGTGGTCGCGGCCGCCTCCGGCCGTGGTGCACGAGCACCCCGAGTTCGCGTCTCCGTCGCTGTCCGGTGGTGCCGTGCCGCCGGTTCCGGAGCCGCCCGCGCCTGTCCCGCCGCTCCCCAGGGCCGGACCGCCGGTTCCACCCAAGCTCCCCTGGCTGCCGCCCGTGGAGGCGGTCGCGCCGCCGCTGCCGCCCAAGGCGCCGCCTGTTCCTCCTGCGCCGCCCGAGGCGCCGCCCGTTCCTCCTGCGCCGCCGCTGGCGCCGCCCGTGCTCACCATCGAGCCGCCGCGGCCCCCTGAGCTCGCGCCCGCCAATCCGCCGGCGCCTGCGGTTCCCAGCATCGCGCCACCGATCCCGCCTCCGCCGGTTCCCGTCGCGCCCCCGGCCCCTCCGGCGTGGCCCGCCTGGCCGCCGCCGGACGCGCCGCCGGTGCCGCTGCTCCCAGCGCCGCCGCTCCCAGTGCCACCGGCGCCGCCGGCGCCCGAGGGCGCCGGGCCGGTCCACGCACTCTGCAGCTGCGCCAGACCTGACTGGTTCGGAACAGAGAGGACCAGGTTGGCTCCGGTTCCGCTCCGGGTCGTCATGCTGTACCAGTCTCCATCCTTCAGCCCGACCCAGTAGAAGCTTCCCATGTTCCAGGCGCGCAGCTGGCTGCTCATCCCGCGGATGTAGGCCTCGAAGTAGTTCGTCGGAGACTTGCTGTAGTCGAGGGAGCCGTAGCTGACCCCGTTCTTGCTGCCGGGGCTCATCGGCCCACCCCATTCCGTGCACACCGTACGATCGGCGTAGTTGCCGACTTCACCCTTGAAATGGCTGACCCACTGGGACTCGCTGGTCCAGGTGTCCGAGCCAAAAAAGCTGTAGTCGTGCACGGCCAGAAGGCAGCCGTTCAGGGCGCTGGCCGAGCCGATGTTGGGAACGTTCTGGGCATTACCGGTCCCGTCCAGGATGACCCTGCTCTTTGGAATGGTCGGAAATTGAGCGAGCCAGCTGCTGTAAAGCGAGATCAGGTCGGTCGTGCTGTACGCGTTCGGCTCGTTGAAAATTTCGAAATAGGCGTTGGCGTTGCCGCCGTACTTGTCGACCACCGTCTTCCACATGTTCCAAAATGCGTTCATGTCCGGTGGCTTGTTGGTCTTGGCGCTGTCCCAGTAGCAGAGGATGACGCTGCCCTTGGAGAGGACCGCGTCTATCGCGCCCGTGTACGTGCTCCAGTATCCCGAGACGGTCGCCTCGTTGATGGGCATCCGGACGGCGTTCGCCCCCAGCTTCGACACGAACTGGGTCATCACGCTGGTTCCCGTCGCCAGAGCCGAGCTGTAAGTGTCGGACGAAGAGAGACCCGAAATGTAGAGAACGCCAGACTGGAAATTGTCTCTCGGATCGGCCCAGTTCACGCCGCGAAACTGATTGGTCGTCGCCCAGACACGTGTCGCGCAGAGGGAGAGCGCCATCGAAAGCAGGGCGCCTGTTCTGGACATCACCTATGACTGTCGCGGGGCCTACACCCGTGCAGTGAAAACGGGATCCGTGGCCGCTGCCGTCTCGGTGGCATCGTGAAGGTCGGCACCCTGCTCGACGGTCACGGTCACAATCGTCGGGGTGTGTGGAGGAGGTCGTTACCTGACGCGGGCGCGAGCGGCGTCGATGGGCAGGGGCGGCGGCGCGGCCCATGGCGGCGGCTCCTGGTGCCGCCGCCTGGTGGCGAAGCGCGCGGGTGGGGGAGACAGCGGGCGCCGCCCGATGACCGGCGGGCGCTCGCGGCGCGCCGCGGCCTCGGGCGTCGCGTCGAGCGCGGCCTCGAACGCAGCCGCGGAGGGATGCCGATCGGACGGGGCCGTGGCCATCGCGCGCGCGACCACCGCCTCCAGCGACTCGGATAGCCCCACCTTGGGCGCCACTTCCCGAATGCGCGGGACCGGGCTGTCGAGCTTCATGCGCAGGATGTCGCCGATCTCCGGCGACACGAACGGCTTCACCCCCGTCAGCATCTCGAACAGCACAACGCCGACCGCGTAGAGATCGCTGCGTTCGTCAGCGATGCCTTCGCCACGACACTGTTCGGGAGCCATGTAGCTGGGGGTGCCGATCGCCACGTCCGCGGGCAGCACCGGGCCGTCGTGCAGCTGCGCCAGGCCGAAGTCGATGATGCGTAGATGATCGTCGAAGCCAGGGCCGTTGCTCACGAGCACGTTCTCGGGCTTGACGTCGCGATGAACGATCCTCTGCGCGTGAACGTGAGCGAGCCCCGCGAGCAATTGGCGCGCGAGGTGAAGCACGCGCGGCGGCGCGATGCGACCGTGGTCCTCTTCCAGCGTCTGGCGCAGCGTGACGCCACCGAGCAGGTCCATGACGACGTATGGAGTCCCCTCGATCCCGAAGTCGATCATCGAGGCGCAGTTGGGGTGGCAGACGCGGCTGAGCGCGCGCACCTCGTTGCGGAACTGATCGACGAACACGTCCTCGGCCGCGACCGCCGGGTTCAAGAACTTGATCGCGACCGGTCGCCCGACGCTGAGGCGCTCGCCGCGATACACCGTGCCCATCGCGCCTGTCGCGAGCTGCGATCGAATCGAGTACCGCCCCTGGAGGATCGTGCCGAGACGCAGGTCCATCAACGTCGCTTCAGGTGCGCGCGCAGAGCGGAGTCTGCTCGTCGCAGCGGAAGATGAGATGACCTGGCGTGCCGCCACGCTTAGCTCAGTGCAGCGCGCGTGGCCAAAGGTTAGGTAAAAGATACCGACGAGCCGGAGATCCGTGCCGGCGCCCGCGGGCTTGCAGCCGCGTTGTGTACCGCGAGGTCACAGTTTACCGCCGAGGAGATCGCCATCTTGGTGGGCCGATCCACAGGTACAATTCCTGATGCGTGCGAACGATCGTCCTCGCTCTCGCGCACGTGCTGATCGCGCGCAGCGCACCGTCGGCGACGTCGACGGAGGCCACATCCGCCCCTTCCGGTGGCCTCGCCTGGGTCGACCCGGCGCGCTGTCTCCCGGTCTGTGCGGGCGCGCCGACGAGCACGTTGCGACGACTGGACGACAGCGCCAACCCGAGCGCGCGCGGCAAACACCGCGTCGAACCCGAGACGGCCGAGGCGCTCGGTGCGCTGCTGGCCGGCGCCCGGGCCGCCGGGTTCAGGATGCGCATCAACTCCGCATTTCGCCCGTACGGCGAGCAGGCGCGCGTCTTCCGGACGACGAAGGAGCGAGGCCGAGCCGCGCGCCCGGGCCACAGCGAGCACCAGCTCGGCACCGCTGTGGACCTGCGGCTGCCCTCGACGGCGGGCATCGAGTGGTTGGCCGCGCACGCGTACGAGTACGGGTTCGAGCTCAGCTATCCCCCCGGCAAACAACGTCTGACCGGGTACCGCCCGGAACCGTGGCACGTCCGCTTCGTCGGCCGCGAGCTCGCCGCAGAGCTGCAGCGGCACGGCAGGACCCTGGCCGAGCACTTTCGCGCCCGGCCGGCGCTGGGTCGATTCGGCGACTGCGCCGACTGCCCACTCGCCGCGTCGCGCGCGCCCTGCGGTCGGATCGACGACCGCGGCAAGTGCCAAGGGACCGTCCTGACCTGGTGTTACGACGGCGCCCTCGCCACCGTCGACTGCGCCGTCTCCGACCAGACCTGCGACGAAAGCGGCGAGACGCCAGACTGTCGATAGACAGCCCAGCAGCAGTCAGCGGCCCGCTGGAACTAGCGAGGCGGGGCGGTCGGAGGGCACGATATCAGCGAAGGCGGGATTTCTCCCACGACCGGTCGCAATCGACTACTGCGACGAGACTGATACGCTCTGCGCGTGACGTCCAAGCGACGAACGCGACGACAGTTCTACTTTCCTGCAGTTCTTTTCGTGCTTGCGGTCGACGCAGGATGTGCAGCGCACGCGGTCCAGGGCAATGTGCCCCCCTCTCCAGTATCTCCCTCCCCGCAACTGGGACAGTCCGAACCGGAGGTCTGGTGCGCGTCCGACAAGTTACCTCCCGTCGAGGTGTTCAGCGGGGTTGGAGGATCACTCTCGAGCCTGAGCGAACGCTTTCGAGAGGCTCATCAACGTGCCCGCGCCAAACAATGCACCGTCTTGGCCACGCAGCAGCTGATGATCCGGTACTCGTTCGGCACGCTGGAGGCACGTTGGAAAGGCGTAGACCTTGGCCGCCGGGCGAACCTGTATACGCCCAGAGTCCACGCCCTGAAGGCCGTTTCTCACGCGGTCTTTGTGGCCGCGCTGCTGTTTGAGGAACCCGCTGGACCTGACCGAGAATCGCATCTCCAAGACGCTCTCAGAGATATTTCAGCCCTTCGTACCGACCTCACGGAGGCCAAGACGGACGCGGCTAAGGCGTTCCTGCCGGATGAACGATCCGATCAGATCGCCATTTTGACGCTTACCTCGAAAGCCCTTGAAGGCTTCCGTAACGGTCAGCTGGACCAGCAGGGGCGCCGCGACTACTTCGTATCAATCCGACGCCCCCTGACCGAGAACCTACGACGTGCCTCCGTCGCGGTTCTGACGACCGTTCATGAAGCCGTCTCGGCCTACAAGAAGGAGGTCGATGCCAAGGATTCGACCGCGTGGGCCTCTTTGGTCGTCCTTGCAAGCGTCTCTCATCAAGGTCGTGCGCGTGACATCGTCGTTCAATACTTTGAAAGACTGCTTGGGGAGACCGTTTCTGAGGGAGCCAGCCTGGAGAACCGATTGGTGATCCTTGAAGGGCAATCCAAGCCAGCCGCACAGCGAGCAGGGCTGGCCGGCCACAGTGTTGATAGGCAGTTCGCCGAAGTGATATTCGGCGATCCTGGAAGACTTCAATGGGATGTCATGGGGGACAGTGGCGGATTTCTCGACAGCCTCTTCCCGATTGAGAAGATGCCCAAGTAGAGTTGTCGGCTCCTCTCGTAGTACGGCAAGCGTGAAGTTCGCTCCGGGTGTTCGGGAATAGGCGGCCGGCACGCTCTGACGTTCTAGTGGTCGACGTCAGGGCAGCGTCACCTTCACGTCGTCGAACAGCGCGCTCATGCTTTGTGTTCCGAGCGCCACGCCACCCGTGGCCAGGTCGGCGTCGGTCGTGGTGGCGACCGCCGTGCCATTGAGATACGCCGTCAGCATCGTTCCCTGGACCGCCAGCGCAAGCGTGTAAAGGATCCCGGAGGTCAGCGGCACGCGGCCCGCGACGTCGTTGCTGACCAGCGTGGTCGTGGCGCCGTCCATCCGCTTGCGGATCGATATGCGGCCGTCACTCCCGAGCAGGGCGTAGTAGTGGTTCGAAAGGTCCTGGAAACGGGCGGCGACCATCACGCTGCCTGCCGAGGCCGGCAGCGTCGCGAGAATGACCTTCGCTTCCACCTTCTGGTCGGTCCAGCCGAAGGCGCCGCCTGCCGACCACGTCAAAGACGTGAGGGCGTCCTGTCGATAGTAGCGACTGAAGCTGTCCCCGGTCACCGACCAGTGGCCGCCGCTGGTCGGGCCGTCGGTGATCCAGCCGTTGGCGTTGGCGTCCTCGAAGTCGTCGAACATCAGCAGCGTTCCGGAGCCCCCGCCGGTTCCGCCGGTCCCGGGCGCACAGCCGACGGTGATCTGAACATGGTCGGGCCCGGCGGTCCGAACGGTGTCGCACCAGGCTCCGGAGAGGCGGATCTCGGTGTTGGCGCTGCTCGTGTAGTTCCAGCCATTGGTGCTGGACGGATCGTACGGGATCGAATTTATCCCGAGGGTGACGCTGACGTTGGCCGGCGCCGGCGGCGCGCTCGCCAGCGGGAAGCTACAGCTGATGACGCTGCCGGTGACTGTCCTCAGGGCGGCGAGCAGCTCGTCCCTGGTCAACGCCTGGTGAAACCGCGTCGCCAGCGGGTTCACGTTCCGCCGCGGCTCGCCGCCCGCGATCGCCAGCCGGTTCAGTGTATCGATCGTGGTGGACGTGTTCGTCGCAACGCCAATGACGAACGTGTGCGTGCCGGCTGCAGCCGCCTCGCTCACCGCCTTGACCGCGGCGGCGGCGGCCTCCGCGGTCCCCTTGATCAAAGCCCCGGCGGGTCCGGAGCAGGTGGGAATGCCGTCGGTCACGAGCAGCACGTATCTCGGATTCGCGCTCGTGATCGTCTCGAGGTAGCTGCGCGCGACGCCGAAGGCGGCGCTGGTCGGCGTGCCGTTACCGTTCGGTGTCAGCGCCGCGATCGCCGTGCTCACGACGGCCGCGTTGGCAGGCGCGACCGGCACATCGATCTGCGTGGTCACCGTCGAGTTGCCGCACTCGTCACCGTCTTCCGGAAAGCTCTTGAGCCCCCACGAAACGATGCCGTTGTTTGCGGCGATCACGTCGGTCAGCGCCGGGATCACCTGCTGCCACTTCGTCGGATCGGAGGGCCCGGTCGGCGTGTTCCCGAGCAGGTTGTCTTGCATCGAGGCCGACCGATCGAGGAGCACGAGCACGTCGGCGGGCCTGCCCGTGGCACTGAAGGTCCGGACGCCGCAGTTCGTCTGCCCGCCTGTGCCGGCCACGCCGCCCGCGCCGGACGCGCCACCGCCCACGCCGGACGGGCCGCCGGCACCCGCGATACCGCCACCCGCGCCGCCGCCGCCAATACCGCCCCTGCCGCCCACTCCGGCGGCGCCGCCGTTTCCTGATCCGCCTGCGACTGCCGAGCCGCCCGGGCCGCCGCTAGCGGATGCACCACCACGTCCGGCGGCGCCACCGCCGGAACCGCCGGTGCCACCGGCACCGTTGCCACCAGAGCAGCCCCAGACCGTCACGACGAGGGCCATCGTCAGCAGCCGCACCCACGCCCGGGTCCCCATGTTTCGGGGCCTATCTTACGCCCGCCTAGCGGACCCAGGCATCCAGTTGGGTGAGGTCCGCGCCACCACCACGTGGTTAGGCGACGAGGCCTCTCGGGCGACGCCGCGTTTGGCCGCAGCTTGCGCTTCTTCACTCGATGATCGGCGCCCCGTTGGCAGTGGCCAGGACGGGTCGTTGCGAGGTGCGCGCCTCCGACGGCCACTGAATCGTCGGGACCACGTACACGGTGCCGCCGGCGGCCTCGGGCGTTCCGGGGGGCGGGCCGCTCACGACCGACCACGCCGCCGGGCGCGACCTGGCGGCCGAGGGGCGCAGGGTGACAATCACCATGCCGCGCGCGGTCTCGCGCACCACGGTGCAGGCGATGTCCTCCTTGGGGTGACAGCGGTAGGGGTCGGGCGGGCGCGGCGCCAAGGGAGGCGGGGGGGCCGGCTGCGGCGCCGGGCTGGGGAACGGGACCGGAACCATCGCGCGGGGAGCCGCCGCCGGGAGCGGCGGTGCGGGCGGCGCGGGTTTCACCACGAGGGGCGGCGCGGACGGCGCCGGAAGCAGCTGGTAGGGGCCCGCGGCCGCGGGGGCGGTGGGCATCGTCGCCGCGCCGAGGAGTACGGCTGCCAGTTGAAACGCTCGCTTGTCCATGGCTGTTCCTTCGACGGAGCCGAACGCCGGCGCGTGCGCACGTCGCGTTCATTGACGTGCCGCAGGCGACGACCCTTGGTGGCTACGAAGGTCTGTCGCTGATCTAAACGCGTGGCGCACGAAAATGGGCAGGCAAACGATCGCCGGTTTCCGGGATTGTGATTGACAACTTGAACCACTCGGAATGATGGTTGCTCAATCAGGACCGACGAGTTTGGGGGGCGTATTGGTCCTTTTCACAACTTCCGCTTAAGGAGTGACCATGCGCCGAATGATGCTTTTCTTGCCGATCGCCTGTCTCCTCGCGACCGACGTCGTGAGCGCCACCGCGAGCGCGGCTCAGCCGCCCCTCGACTGCAGCTCCGCGATTCCGCCCAAGGGGGACTTCCAGACGTATCTCGACACGTGCCGCGCTCAAGCGGCCGCAGCGCGGTCGCGCGCGGGGGTCGCGGGGGCCGCGGCGCTCGCGGCGGGCGACGTGTTTACCACCAGGACCACCGTTGCCGGCGCCGTCGCCAAGTTCGCGAACGTGCCGACGTGGAGCGATGCCGATATCCTGGCGCAGTTCCCGTTGCAACGGGACAACCGCTACATGAACGTGAACGGCTTCAACCGGCGCATCTCCTGGCAGTATCCCGACAACGGTTGCTTCGCCCGGGCGGAGCAGTTCGACGTCAAGGTGGCCGCGGCCGGCAAGACCAGACCGTACAAGCTGTACGCCTTCGGGAGGAGCCCGTTCTTACGCGTCTACACGAGCAACGAGGCGACCGGGAAGGTGACCTGGTTCTACCACGTCGTGCCCGTGGTCAAGAACAGCGCAGGTGAGCCGATTGTATTCGATGCGGCCCTGAGCCCGTGCAAGCCGCTGCCGTGGAAGACCTGGCTCGCGTTGATGGTCGACGACATGGCTCTCTACGACAACCTTGATGGCTACAACGGCGTCGGTCTCGGAGACTCCTGGGCGTACGACAATTTCAGCCTGGTGACGGGCGAACCATCCCACTCGGAGCAGTCGCTCAACGCGCAGCTCACGGAGTTCTTGCCTCTGGAATGGGACAGGCAGGCGTCGCTCGGCCGCGATCCGAACGTGGTGCTCGGCAACAGTCCACCCTGGAGCGGCTTCGGCTGCCTGACGGCCGACATCGAGCAGACGTTCACGACCGTGGGGGCGAACAGCAGCAAGACGATCACGACGAACTGCCCGTTCGCAACCCTGGCGGTGGGCGGAGGGTATGGGATCGACCCGACGGGGATCAACGTCTCGAAGACGGCCAGGAGCGGTAACGGCTGGCAGGTCGTGTTCAAGAACAACACCGGCTCCACCAAGAACGTCGCGGTATCGGCCAACTGTCTCACGGGGGCGCCGGCCAACGCGTCGGTGACCACCGTGAGCAACACGGTCAGCGCCGTCCAGCCGGGGTCGTCGGCGACCGCCAGCGCAGCGTGCGCGAGCGGGACGCTGGTCGGCGGCGGGTACTCGACCACCCAAGGCTCGACGTCGGTGATGCGCGTCTACAAGAACGGAAGGTCGAGCAGCACGGGCAGCAGCTGGCAGGCGTCGGTGAACAACACGACCTTCACCGCGAAGGACGTCACGGCGTACGGTTACTGCCTGGCCAACACGAGCTTCACGTTCAACCGGACATCCGCCGCCATAGATTCGGGCGGCGTCGCATTCACGACCTGCAGCCCGAAGAAGGTGTTGGGCGGCGGCCACTCGTTTCCGTCGGGCTCGAATTACACCGTGACCCAGATGTTTCCCTTCGGTTCGGAGATCTTCATAACCAACATGAGCCCCGCCCCAGCCAACGGGGATTCGTCCGCCCTGGGATACGCCGAATGCGTGGCGCACCCTTGATCGATTAGGGCCGGGACCGGCAAGCCCGACCGCGCGAAACGAATGGTCCAAACGGCGCGCGGCGAAAACCGGAGTTGACGCGCGTTCCGCCCCCAGGCCGGTCGGGGGCGGCCGCTGGTGCGAACCTGCACGAGCGCAACGCTGCCGCGATTGTCGACGAAAATATTCGCGACCGCATGGACCGTACCGCTCGCTGGTCGTGATCGAGGAGTGCCCGGGCCGGGCGCGACCGGGGTGACGCCGCGAACCCGAGCACGGCCGCCGCGGCGGGCCCGAGAAAGGACTCTTGTCTTTTCCGGTAAACAAATCGCGCCGTGAGGGCAGTTCCCAAGGACGACTCCTATGAGACATGCACTCTTCGGATTTCGGGGCGTAGGGCTTTTCGCCATCGTCGTGACCTTTGCCTCCGCCTGCACCAGCTCTGGCTCGGGTGGTAGCGGTGCCGGGGGAACGGGTGGCGCCGGCCCGTCCTGCCCCGACGTCGCCCCATGCGGAGGCTCGGTGGTGGGGACCTGGACCGTCTCCTCGTCCTCCTGTTTGGCCTTGGCGGGCGACATCGACGGCTGGTACTTGAGCCTCGGCTGTTCCAAGGTCCCCGTGACCGGCACGCTCACCACCACCGGCACCTTCACCGCCAACGCCGACGGCACATACACCGACAACACGGCGACGACCGGTTCCGCGAACATGTCGCTGGGCAACGACTGTCTCACCGTCTCGTCAGTCGTCGTGACCTGCGAGAAGGCGGCGCTCGCCTTCTCGCCGCTCGGTTGGAAGGCTACTTGCTCCGCCAGTGGGGGGAAGTGCAACTGCTCCGCAGTCATCGACCTGCGCGGCGGGATCGGCTACTCGATGGAGCAGATATCGCTGACGGGAAGTTACTCCACGAGACGGCAACACGCTCATAACGGACGTCAATTACGCGTACTGCGTGTCCGGTGACAAGCTCACGATCACGCCCGAATTCCCGGCAATCAAGGGCGCGGTGGTGCTGGAAAAGCAGGGATCGTCTGGCACAGGCGGCTCCTCGGGTACCGGGGGCGGCGCAGCGCGGGCACCGGCGGCGCGGCGGGCACCGGCGGCGCGGCGGGCACCGGCGGCGCGGCGGGCACCGGCGGCGCGGCGGCTACCGGCGGCGCGGCGGCTACCGGCGGCGCGGGCGGGGGCGGTCGCAGCGGCGCGGGCGGCGGCGCGGGCGGGGGCGGTCGCGGCGGCGCGGGCGGCGGCGCGGGCGGGGGCGGTCGCGGCGGCTCGAGCTCGTCGGGCTCCGGCGGCGGCGGAAACGCTGGGGGCGCGGGCACCGGTGGCGCGGCCGGTGGCTCGTCGGGCCAGCGGCCGTGCGACATCTACGCGGCGGGCAACACCCCCTGCGTCGCGGCCCACAGCACCGTTCGCGCGCTCTTCGGCGCTTACAGCGGAGCGCTCTACCAAGTGAAGCGCGCCGACGGCATGACCAAGGACATCCCCGTCCTCAGCCCCGGCGCCGTCGCGGACGCCTCCGTGCAGGACACCTTCTGCATGGGCACGACCTGCACCATCTGGCGCATCTACGATCAATCGGGGCACGGCAACTTCCTCGAGGCGGAGACGCCGTCCAGCACCGTCGGCGGAAACACGGGCATGACGGCGGCGAACGCGTCCCAGGAATCACTGATGGTCGGCGGCCGCAAGGTCTACTCGCTCTACACCAAAGGCTCGCAAGCGTACTGGCGCGACGGCTCCAAGTCGGGCATGCCCACCGGCAGCCAGCCGCAAGGCATCTACATGGTCACGAGCGGCAAGCACGTGAGCAGCGGCTGCTGCTTCGACTACGGCAACGGTGAGCTCAGCCGCCAGGTACGAGGCGCGGGCCGACGATGGATGCCATCTACTTCGGCACGTCGATGCAGTGGGCGCACGGCGCGGGCGCGGGGCCCTGGATCCTGGCCGACATGGAGGACGGCATGATCGCGTGGGGGAGCGGCGGTAATAACCCCAACCTGGCCAGCCAGCCGTTCAACTACGTCACGGCGATGGAGAAGAACGACGGCACGGCCAACTTCGCGCTCAAAGCGGCAGACGCCACCAGCCCGACGTTGAACACGTACTACTCGGGCTCGTTGCCGGCGAGCAAGAGGCCCATGAAGAAGCAAGGGGCCATCGTGCTCGGTAGCGGCGGGGACTGCTGTTTGACCAACAGCAACCTGTCCTTTGGCACCTTCTACGAGGGCGCAATCGTCGCCGGCTATCCGACCGACGCCACCGACAACGCCATCCACGCCAACATCGTGGCCGCAGGCTACGGCAAGTAGAGGACGACGGCGGACCCGGCTCCGGTCACCGTAATCCCGGCTGGACGAAGAAGCTCGGATACGTGGAGATCGTCCCGTCGGGTTTTTCCACAGCGGACCTCACGATGTCGTCAATCAAGAGGTAGCTCCGCTCCTGGAAAGCCTGGGTCGGCCGGTTCAAGTCCACCGCGCAGATGGGGCCCGCCACCGCACCTTCCTTCTGCACTGCGAGACATGCGGCTCCCGGGCCGGTGCTGATGTCGGTCGGCTCCAGCTTCGAGGTCCACTGCTCGCCGGGACCGACGGTGGCCAGCGCCAGGCAGTCCGACAGCGAGAACTCCCCGTACTCGTTGCTGGCCGGCCGCGTGTCGCAGCCTTCACACTCGACCACGCCCACGCAGCGCGACAGGATCACGCGTTCGCTGGCGCTGGCGCTCACCGCGGTGAGCTCCACGGTCGTCGGATCGTCGTCCGGAGTCGTGTCCAGGACGGCCGCGCCCGGTCCGGCCGGTGAATCGTGGACCCACACGCGCGCCGGCGGCGTGAAGGGCGCCTCGAAATGCAGCAACGTCTGGTCGGCGCTGCCCACCAAGTCGAGTCGCGCGCCAGACGGGATCACCTCGAGTTGATGCATTCCGCCCTCGATGTAGACGTAAGGGGGGTCGGGGTCGCCGTAGTCCCAGCCGTCGCCCAGGTCCCAGACCAGGAACTTGCCGTTCACTTTGATCCGGACTGCCCCCACCTGGTCCGGCAGCGCGCTCGCGAGCCAAACGAGGTTGGGGTAGGAGGCATTGATCTTCTGATAGGGAGGCTCGCCGTCAGGAGGCTCCGCCGAGCAGGCGAGCAGGGTCAGGGCGAGGGCGGCGAGCAAACGAGGGCGCAGAGTGAGCATTTGCGGCTCCCGTTGCAGAAGCATCTCGTCGCACGAGGGCGGCTGTCAATCGAGGTGCCGTCGATCCCGTCAGCGCCGATGACGCAGGTCGTTCAGGAGAAGGGCCGGCCCGTTTTGCGTGGCTCGCGGTTCCTTCATCTACGGGATGGCAAAGCCACAACCAAGCCGCATCGACCTTCGTGTTCTCGCGAATCGCTGCCCTCGCCGCGGGTTGTTCTGGTGGCATGGGCGACGCGAGCGGTAGCGGCGGGGCCAGCGCCGGCGCGGGCGGGCGCGGCGGCGGCGGTGGCCAGACGAGCAGCGGAGGGGCAAGCGGCGAGGGCGCGGGCGGCGCGATGGCGCCGGGAGGGCGCGGCGTCGGCGGAGGATCCGCCGGCAGCGGCGATGGGGGCAGGGGGGGCGCGATGATGGCGCCGGGGGGCTCGGGCGGCGCCGCCGCTGGCTCCGGTGGCGTGCCCGCGAGCGGAGGGCGCGGTGGCACCGGCGGCACCCCTGACGCCTCCGGTGGCGCGCCCGGAAGCGGAGGTCGGGCCGGCACCGGCGGCGCGGGCGGTGGCAGCCCGATGCTGACGTCGTTCAAGCTGACCGTGATCGGCTCGTCGACGGCGGCGGGCGAAGGCGCCAGCAGCAGCGCCAAGAGCTGGGTCGGACTGCTGGCGCGCGCGCTCGACGATGCGGTCGTCCCGACGTTCAACAGCAGCAACCTGGCCGTCGGCGGCTACACCACCGTCGAGTTGTTGCCGGGCTCGAAAGCCGACGGCAGCATCGACGATGCCATCAGCGGGCGCCCCAACCTGATCCTGGTGTCGCTCGCGGGCAGCAACGATCTGTCGGCGGGGACGTCGCAGTCCACGTTCCTTTCGCGCCTCACGTCGGTGCGCGACGCCGCGCGAACGGCGGGAGTTCCCGTGTTCTTCGTCAGCACCGCCCCGAAGGATCTCAGCGATTCCGAGCGACGCGAGCTACGCGACTGGGCGACCGCCATGTCCACCGCGTTCGCGACGTGCTGGGTCCCCGAGCGCGCCACGGCCTACGGCCCCTGCTTCATCGACATCTTCGCGCCGCTCGCCAACGCGTCGCTCGGGGTGGCGTCGGCCTACGGCGCCGGCGACGGCATCCACCTCAACGATGCCGGCCACGCCCGGATCTTCGAGGTGGCGGAGGCGATCGTGAAGCCCTACGTCTGTTCCCGCGTCGCGTGCCGGTAGCGTGCGTCTACGTCGCGTCGTCGTCCGGGGTCTCGTCGACGACGCGCATGTCGAGCTCCATCGTGCCGCCGAGGATCTCGGCGTAGCGGCGGGCGAGCGCGATCGCCTCGTCGGCGTCTGCCAGCGCGAGCACCGAGAAGCCGCCGATGAGCTCCTTCGACTCGAGGAACGGGCCGTCGATGACGCGCAGGGCGTTGTTCGTGAAGACGAGGCGCTTGCCCTCCGCGCTCGGCTGCAGCTTGTGGGCGCGAACGAGCACGCCGGCCTTCGTCATCTCGGTCTTGAGGCGCGAGAGCGCGGCCTTCTGCCGCGGGCTTCGGCCGCCGCTCTCGGTGGCCGCGTCGGCCTTCTCGATGAGCAGCATCTGCAGAGGCGGATTCGGCGGCGCCGGCATGAGGCCGATGTCCCACGGCTCGTTGACCTTGCCGAGCTCGAGCTCTCCGTCGCCGAGGATCTTGCCGTAGCGCTCCGCCCAGCCGATAGCCTCGTCGCGCGAGCTGACCTTGAGCAGCAGGGTCGCGGCGGGCAGCTCGTTCTCGCCCTTGTAGGGCCCGCGCTTCGTCGTGCACTCGCCGCCACGGAAGACCAGGCGCGTTCGCGTCGTGCTTCCCGCGAGCCCGGCGCCGTCGACGAACCGCCCGGACGGCACGTACTCGCCGATGAACGCGCCCATCTTCTGGACGAGCTCCATCGGCGGGGGCAGCCCGGCCTCGGTGTTCGGATCGTTCTTGTGCATCATCATGAATCGCATCGTCGACCTCCTTACACGAACGACGATCCGACAGGCGGGCGATCGACGCCGGCGCGGGCGTTTTTTCCAAGTGCTGAAGATCGCGGGGAAACGTCCCGGCCCATCCAGGGCCCGTAGACGACGGTTCGTCGTGCGCTCCCCTGTGCCGTACCGATCAGAGCTGCCGCGCCACCAGCTCGGCGCAGAGCTGCCGGCCGATGCGTTGCGCGTCGTTGGGCTGGGTTTGCAGCAGGAACGCTTCCAGGGTCGACAGCAGGGTGTTGCCTTCCTGCGGGACGAAGGCCCAGCCCTTGATGCTCCGTCCCGTGACGAGGAGGTCGTTCGCGACGACGATGGCGTGGGCGTAGAGGCGTCCCTGGAAGCCGTAGCGACGTCCGAGCTCGAAGACGCGGTTCGAGTCGAATTTCGCGGTCGTGGCGAGACGGGGGCAGGCGGCGAGATTGGCTACGAGCTCCGGGAGGGGGCGCGCCTGGTGCAGCCGCAGGTTGAAGCGAACGGTGTGGGTGAGCTGGCTGGGGGTGGTGACGTCGGAGCTGGTGACGGCCGCGGTGAGGCCGAGCGTCGCGAACACGCGGGCGGCGTCTGCCGCGTGGTGGGTACCGTGGTCGTGGTCGCGGTGCCGGCTGACGACGCTGGCGCCCACCATCCGGGCACGCCCACCCAGGTCCTCGCACCGTCGCACACAGACCAGGTCGGCCTCCTCGAGACGGCCGAGCCCGGGACCAGCCAGAGCCGCCAGCAGCGCCACCGTCGCGTGAGTGTTGCACGAGCCGATCTGTACGAGGCGCGCCCCGGCGATCGCCTCTGCGTTCACACCCCCGACGAAGGGCACGCCGAAGCCGGTCTCGCTCCCCTGTGCCGATGCGCCGCGAAGGCGGGGGAGGCCGAGGTACCGATTGCGATTGCCGAGCGCCGCGCCCTCCCGCCGGCAATCGAAAACGTAGTCCACCGACCCGAGCAGATCCGCGACGGCCGCCTCCGTCGCGGGCCGCACGAGGAGGGCGCCACGCCGCTCGAGCTCGGTGAGGTCGGGCCCCTCGAAGGGAGCGGGCGCGCGCACCTTCTGCAAGAGCACCTCGCGGATCCCGAGGAGGTCCCGGTGAGCGAGCAACAGGTTGGCGAGGGTCGTCCCGATGTTGCCGGACCCGCGGACCAGGACCCTCACGCTCGCCCCCGGGCCAGCATCCGCACGCGGTTCGCCGTGACCCCCATGATCACGCCGGCTTTCGGTAGAGGTAGTGGATCGCGGCGCTGTGGCGGTCCTCGGTGGACAGCGCGCCCAGCCGCCCGGTGCCGAGCCACGAGGGAACGCCCGCCTCGCCCGCGGTGGACGCGCCCTCGTCGACGTATCGCTTGTCGGGCAACACGAAACGGCGGACGGCGAGCCGCTGGAACCCCGCGCCCTCGAACAGCGACATGACCTGCGCGGGCGCGAGCCTGTTGTGAAACAGCAGGCGATGGCCGAACGCCGCCCGGTAGACGGGATCGGGCAGCGACATGTGCAGCAGGAACGGCCACCGCGCGTCGACGTGACGGAGGTGATCGCGGTGGTCGAAGACGTGGGAGATGACGCCGCCCGGCCGCAGCACACGAAACGACTCGCCCAGAAAGGCGGCGAGGAGATCCGCGCGGTGATGCTCGAGGGCGCCGCCCGAATGACATAGATCCGCCGAACCGGTGCCGAGCGGGAGCCGAGCCGGATCGACGCCGGAGGCGGCTTCGGCGCCGGTCGTCCGCAGGAGCTCGCACACCGTGGCTCCGGCGAGCCCAGCCAGGGTGGCGCGTCGCTCCGGCCCGCGGGCCGGGTCGAGGGCGAAGTCCGCCTTCCCGGCGGCGTCGACGGCGGCGCGGACATAGCGATCGGAGGGCGGGTCGCCGGTCGACGTCAGGAAGCCCCCGCGGCCGGTCAGCAGGTAGGACGCGAGCGGCGCGAACGGAATCCATCCCGGCTCGTGCACCCAGATCCGGCACCCCTCGAGCTCCAGGCCGCAGCGCTCGCCCCAGACGCGGGCATAGCCGGGCCAGACGCGGCCGAGCTTCTCGAGGACGCGCCGCTGCGAGCGGAGGAGGCCTCGGGTGACTGCGTGGTAGGCGCGCGGCCCTCCGGGCAGGTGCGCGATCGCGAAGAGCAATGACGCATGGGCGAGGCCGCGGACCATCACCTCGACCGATGCAGCGGGCGTGCCGCGCCGGCGCCCGCGAGAAGCGGCCCCTTTTGGCGTGGCGGGACCGGCGGATCAACAGGCTGCAGATCGAATTCTATAGAACGCGGAGGTGATCACATGGCCGTGGGCCACCCGTCCTCGCAGTGTTTCGCCAGCGGTTTCTGCCCTTTGCGTGGGCGGTAGCAACCGCGGTAGCTCGTCGGCTCGTAACTCCGTCGAGCCACCGTCGGAGCCGTTCGGTTAAGCTGGGCGCTGCGATGTGGCCTCGCTACTTCGTGCCTCGCGACGGTGCTGCGCCGGAGACGCTGGCGGGCGCGCGCGTGGCCCGCGCGATCGATGCTTTCGAGCTCCGCAGCGGTCCGCAGGGCGCCGAATGGGTGGTGGGGTTCGACGGCGCCGGTCGTTTCACTGCCGAGCGGCGCGGCGGGAACGTGGAGCTGCTTCCGGCGACCAGGCGGGAGCTCGCGTTTCAGGAGGTCGCCGCCCGCGGCCAGCGCGTCATCAGCCTCCCCGCCTTGCACGTCTTCGAAGCCACGTTGCTCGAGCAAACCCCCGACTGCGCGGGGCTCGACGATCCGGTCTTCTTGCACGGGAGGCTGGTGGGACCGCTCTCGGCGGCGTCCCAGACAGCGCAGCCTTCCCGCATCGAGGGCCAGATCGCCACGACACGCGGCGATCTGCTGTCGGGCCTCGTCTCGGGGGCGCGCTGGCCCTTCCACCGCCGCGGCGCCGACACCAGCCGCGTCGAGCCGATGTTCAGCGCGCTGCTGCCCGCGGATCGAAACGAAGCGGTGTCGATGGGTCGCGGCGGCGTGATCGTCTATCCCGTCATCGCGAGTGATCCGGCTACCGAGCAGCTCTTTCCCGGGAACGGCGAGCTGGTGAAGCAGCTTCTCTACGATCTGCTCACGGCCCTGTGGCGCGACGTCGAGCGAGAGCGCGGCGTCGGCTACCGGAGCGCCGAGGAAATTCCTTCGGTGAGCCACCGAGGGCTGAACGTGTCCAATTACCTGGAGCTGGCCGCCGAGGCGCTTCAAATGTCGCCGCTGTGGCCGTCGGCTGCGGTCCTGGAGATGAACCGGATGGTCGGGGCACCGGACGTGCCATCGCGATCACCCGGTTGGGTCGAGACGTTCAGCGAGACGCATCGGGTGGGCGCGAAGTCGGTGCTCCCGCCGCCCCTTGCGGCGGACGCCGACCCGGTGCAATCGCCAGCGCGCGATCCGTGGGCGGGCAAGAGTGCGGCGCAAGTGCTGGCGATGCTCGACCGTCGCGATCGGTGAACGCCAGAGGCGCGTCGTGACGGCGCGGGTGCATCCCCGCACGGCCGCCACCGGTCGAAGCTGACGTTGATGGCAAACCCGGTTCGAGCTCTGACTGGTTGCCTGGTGGTGGCGATCGGCGGCTGCGCGCTGCCGGCCTGGATCGGCCACCCCCCGATCTTTCCGACGGGAGGGGCGACGTCCTGGGAGATCCCGCTCTACGAGCCGTTGACCGGCTTGGGGCCGAAGGTGGTCGGGACCGTCTGTGGCGCGGCGCAGGCTGGCAAGCCACGCGCGTGCGAGGACGTGCTGCTCTACGTCGACAGCGGTTCATCGCATTCGGCGCTGCCGGCCGAGACCTTCGCGCGCCTCGACGTGGCGACGACGGGATCGCACTTCGCCACGATCGAGGACGCTGCCGGCGAGAAGCGGGCGTGGTCCGGTGGGCTGATTCCCGAGATGCGCCTGGGCGAGCTGGCGCTGCGCGAGGTGGTGGCGGTGGTCAACAAACGGACCGCGATCCTCGGGGCCGACGTGCTGACCGCGAACGGCTGGCGGATCGATCCGGATCGGGGGAGCCTGGTGCTCGGCCCGTCGCCGGCTTCGCCCGCGGCCGGGGCGGCGCGCCTGCCGATCCGGGGCTTCCCCAAACGAACGATCGTCGACGTGACGGTGCAGGGCAGGGTCGTGCCGCTGCTGCTCGACACCGGCGCCCCATTCACGGTGGTCGACACGGAGTGGCTGAAGGCGGCCGGTCTGCCGTTGCGGCGGCTCACCCACGGCTGGCCGCTCAGCGAGCGCGATCCCAGCGTTCGGCTAGGTGAGGCGACCGACGCCGAGCTGCGCCTGGGCGAACGGGACCTCGGCCGCCGGCAACTCGTCGGCCATCCGCGCAGGACCGAGGGCCCGGACCGGGGCGTGCTGGGGCTCGACGTGCTGTCGGAGTATGCGTTCGGCGTGTCGGCCGGCGCGCTCGATGTCGTCCGCCGTGCCGCTTCGCCGCTGGCGACCGCGCGCGATCGCGTCGCCCGCTGGGGAGAGCTGCCGCGCTGCCCCGGCGTTCCGGGATGCGTCGCAGCGCAGCTCGAGCCGGGTGGCGACGTTCGGGTTCGCGTCCGCGTGGTCGCGTCGTCGCGTCGCGCCTGGCGGTACGTGTTCGGCTGCGTCGACGGGGCGGGGCGGCTACGCGATGCTCCGGTCTGGGTCGAGATTGGCATGCGCGGGCCCGCGGCGGGGGAGGAGAGGGTGGTCGAGGTCGAAATGCCCGAGCCCCTGCGGCCGCTCTTTCGCCGCGGGTGCACGGGGTTGGCGCTGCTCGACGTCAATCCAGTGCTGTCGACCGTCCGGCCGATGACCGCCGACGTCGAGGCGCGGTTCGTGTTCGCGTTCCGCCGCGCCCACCTCGATTGACGGCAAATAGGATGGTCCGGATACCATGGGGTGGAGGACCCGCCGCCATGACCTTGACCGAGAGCCAGATTGACATCGCTACTCCGACCGGACCGATGCGCACGTACGTGTATCGGCCGACTGGGGACCGGCGCTGGCCCGGGCTGGTCTTCTACTCGGAGATCTTCCAGCGCACGGCGCCCATCGCCCGCATGGCCGCCTACTTCGCGGGGCACGGCTTCGTGGTGCTGGTGCCGGAGGTCTATCACGAGCTCGAGCCGCCAGGGACCGTGCTGGGGTACGACAAAGCGGGCACGGATCGCGGCAACGCGCACAAGCTGGCGAAACCGATCGAGGCGTTCGACCGCGACGCCGCGGCGGCGGTCGAGACGTTGCTGGCGGATCCGGGGTGCAGCGGGCGGGTAGGGGCCTTCGGAGTGTGCCTGGGCGGCCACCTGGCGTTCCGCGCGGCGCTGCACCCGCAGGTGGCGGCCACGGTGTGCGCGTACGCGACGGATCTGCACAAGGGATCGCTGGGCTCGGCGGGGGACGACTCTCTGCGCCGCGCAGGTGACATCCGCGGCGAGTTGATGATGGTGTGGGGGCGGCAGGATCCGCACGTTCCGCTCGAAGGGCGCCGGCTCATTCAGCGGACGCTGGAGGAGGCGGGGGTCCCGTACTCGTGGCACGAGGTGAATGCCCAACACGCGTTCATGCGCGACGAGGGGCACCGCTACGATCCGCCGCTGGCGTCGCTGGTGTATCGCCTGTCGCTGGACCTGTTCGCGCGCGCGCTGTGAGCTTGTTGGCTTGCCCCGTGACGAGATGAGCGACGAGAAGCAGCAACTGTCGTACGAGGAGTTCGCCGCTCTGTTGAAGGGTTCGGTCGCTCTGCAGGCGCGCAAAAATGGCGATCGGTACTCGAAGGAGGACCTGCTCGCCGCCGCCCGCGAGCCGCAAATCGATTCGGCGGTCGCGGCCGAGCTCGTAGACACGTACATCGCGCGCCGGGGCGCTCTGTCGGTCGCGCCGCGGCCGTTCGACACCCGCATCCGGCTGTCGGCCGCACCGGACAGGTTCGAGCTCACGATCCCCCCGCTGCGGGTGCGCGCGGCGACCCTGGCGCCGCTGGTCTTCGTGGCGTTCTGGCTGGGATTCACCGCCTTGTGGACTCGTGGGGTGGCGCAACAAGAGAGCAACCTGTTCGCTGTCTTTTCGATCCCCTTCTGGGCGGCGGGAATCGGGATGGCGTTTCGCTTCGTCAAGCCGCTCGTTCAGACGATCTCGCTGACCCTCACGCGCGAGTCGGGAACGCTCCGTGGCAGCCCCTTGGGCCGGACCCGCACGCTTCGGACGTCGGAGGTGCGCGCGCGCATCGGCGAGTTCACCCGATATCGTCATGAGGGCGCGTCGGTCGAGCTCCGCCCGGCGAAGGCCGTCCTTCTGGAACACGGCACGGAGACCCTGCCGTTGCTGGACGGGTACAGCGAGCAGGAACAGCGGTGGATCGAGAGCGAGCTCCAGGCGTGGTTGCTGCGATCGAACCCGACCGGCGTTGGACCCGGGTGAGCGGGCCGCGCCGTCGCTGAGTCGTGGTCAGGGTTGCGAGGCGGTGGCGTGAAACTGGCCCGCAATCCCGATGGGGTCACAGGAAGACGTGTCGTCGTCGAAGATCGTGCGTGAGGCGTAGGATACCGGGCGTGGAACGGTGCACGCTCCGCATACTGGCCCTGGCGCTCGTCGCGTGCGGTGGCGAGGCGCGGATCGCGTCAGCCGCGACGCCCGAAGTCATCGACTCGCTGCGTGCCGACCTCGTCGGCATCATCGAGCGCGACGCGCAGAAAGTGCAGAACGCCTGCAACGCGAGCGCCCTCGTCACCGCTGTTCGGGTGGCGTCCGGCGACGTCGTCGTCCGGCTGCGCGAACGTGCACTTCGCGCCGTCGCGCCCGCGCTCGTGTCGGGTCAACCCGACTGCCTGGTCGACACCGCGGCGCGCCTTGTGCCTCTGGTGCCGGACACCGATAAGCGAACGCTCATCGCCTCGCTCGCGCGCCTCTATGAGAAGGGCATCAAGGGATGGGGGCTCTACCGCGCCGTCATGCCTTCAATCGCGCCCCACCTCACGGCAGAGGAGAGCGCTCGCTTCGTGCGCGTGGCGCGGGCCGAGTCGGCATCCTCCTGCCTCCGAACAATCATCCTCGCTCACCTCGCGGACGCGGGTCGCGTACCACCCGCCGAGGCGTTCACTGCAATCCAGACGAGTCGCCACAATGGGTGCCTCGGACGGGACGAGCTGGGCGTATTGCGCCTCGGGGACGACACGACCCTGCGGGCGCTCTACCCGGAGGAGATGGCGTTGCTCGACGACCCTTCCGACCGCTTCGGACACCGGCATGTGGAATCCCTGGCGTTCCTCGCGCCGTATCTGGACGCGCGTCGTCGTCGGGGTTTGCTGGTGGCCGCCTTTCGCGCCATGCCGACGGTCTACGTCGAAGACAAGAACGGTCAACGTCACGATTGGGGTGAGCTGCCTCCGCAGTTCCACTTCTGGGCGGCCATGGTTCGGCTCGCTCCCCTCGTCGACGGAGGGCTCGTCGACAGTGCGCTTCGCGCCATACCTCGCGTCTGGTCGGCAGAGGAGCGGGCACTCGCGGCGGCCTCGTTGGCCGTCGAGCTGCCCTCGGCCGTCCGCCGCGCCAACCTGCGGAGCTTTCTGAATGCGATTCCGCCCACGCAAACGGCGGCTGCCTGCACTGCGCGGCTGTTGCTGGCCGCCGAGCTTTCGCCCGAGGACGGTCGCGCCGCGCTCGCGTGCGTCCTGCGGCAGGACAAGGAGCCGTGGCACCACGCCGTGAAGATCGCGCAGGCCTTCCGGGCGCTGCCTCCTGCCTCGCAGGCGGCCTACGCCGCGCGCATCCGGGCAGAAGTCGCCGCCGGGACGACCTCCGACTCTCGCGTTTCGGACGCCGCCAGCGTCCTCGAGGCCCTCGACGGCGCCAAGCGGTGGTAGTTCGGCAGCAACTGGGAGGGCAGGTCGGTCAAGACGGCGTCAGGGGGCGGTGACCGTGAAGTAGAGGATGTTGCTGTCGACGAGCGGGGGCGCTTGGTTGTTTACCCGCACTGCTGCTTGGCGGGCCGTACCACCCAGCGCGATGGCGGGAATCTCGACACTCAATCGGGTCGGCGACACGAACGTCGCGGGCCAGCCGTTGGCTTCGAACGCGACCCATGGGTCGGGAGGAAAATCCCTCCCATCGATCATGAGGGTGAAGGTCCCCGGAAGACCGTAGGCGAGAGAGGACGGTGTCAGCATCGTGATGGTGGGGTTCACCACGGGGCCGCCTTGGCCCGCCTGGCCGTGGCTCCCGCCGGTTCCGGCCACCGCCGCCCCGGACGACCCGCCGCCCCCGGCCACCGATCCCCCGGCGCCCGCTGTCGATCCGCCGCTCGATCCCCCGGACCCCGCCGAAGCGGACTGCCCGGCCGCGCCATCCATGGGCGCCGCTTGCGTGCCTCCGCCGCATCCCGCGGCGAGGCCCAGGTGGGCAATGACCGCCGAACCGATGACCAAGATCGAGAAACGCGGTCTTCGATCCGGCTCCATTCCTGTGATGATGCCTCAGTCGGGGGGGAGATCGAATCCACGCGGGTGCTCCACGACGACCACGCCAGGCAGATCAGCGCCGGCGGATAGAGCGCCCAGATCCAGCCGATGTAGCCGCCGTCGCCCTGCACGACCGTTGCGATGGCGAACAGGTCCGTGGCGAAGAACAGCACCGCGCCGAGGATTCGGACCAAAACTTTTCTGGCCTTCCCTGCGTTGAGTAAGCACAACGCCCTCCAGAGCATCAGCGAGAGCGCGACGAGGTACGTGACCAGCACGGCGGCGCGGGCCGCGCCGATCACCAGAGGAAGCTCGGCGCGCGCAAACAGCGATGCCGCGATGACCGGCGGCAGGACCAGCGGAAGGTCCTTCTTCTGAAACCGGCCCTCTCGCAGGAACGCCGCGGCCAGGCACAGATGCGCGCAAATGAACGCGGGCACCGATCCGCCCGGCCAGGGCGTCAGGTTGATGAAGACGTCCCCGGCTGCGACGAAGGCGAAGGCGGCTTTCGTCAGCCGTGTCGCGGCCGGGAAGGGGGACGCACCCCACGCCAGCACCGTCGACAGGACGAGGAGCACGAACGACGGGATCAGGAACTGCACCGGCCACGCCGGGCCGTGGGTGCGCAAATACCAGAGAACAGGCCAGAGCGCCGTCAACAGAACGAACGCCGGGTCGCGCAGTCGGAGATTGGCCCTGCCGCCCACAAGGCTGCTCACGTGTTCGGCCATTGTTGCACGGCCGAACACCGAAGCAGGCGTCGGGCACGAACACGTCGACGTGAGTCGTGGTCAGGGTTGCGAGGCGGTGGCGTGAAACTGGTACCGCGTGCCCGAGGCCATGGCCGCTTCGACGGATGCGAGCGTCGCTCCGTCAAAGCGCAGCCAGAGGGCCACGGGCAGGCCGGGCGCCGTCTCGGGCACCGGGCCGACGACCAGGGTCTGCTCGTCGGCCCTCCAGTTCATCTCGCCATCCCAGTAGGCCCCAAGGTCCCCGGACACAAATCGATCGAGAACGGAGAGCTTGTAGGTCTGCTGCGCCGAGAAATCAGTCCCGGCGGCGGGATCGTTCGAAAGCGCGAGCGCGTACCCGGCCGCGCGCGTGCTCATGACGCCTGCGAGAACCGGATCCGGGTCGGGTAGCCAGCGGCTGGCGGGCCCGATCCGCACCCACGCCACCGGCAGGTTGCCGCCGCCCAACGTGAACGTCCCCGCCATCCGCTGGCCGTTCGCCGACAGGACGGCCTCCGTTGCATAGGTGTACGGCCCCAAGCCCACGTTGACCGTGAACCCGAAGGTCACGCGTGGGCCTGCGACGTGGCCAGTCACGGCTCCGCAGCACCACCCCACATTGCCCTGGTCCAGCCCGCCGCAGCATCCGTTGCCTCCGATCGCGCTGCTCGCCTCGGAGAGGACCACCGCGACCGGATCTTCGAACGCGAACATCGCCCAGCGGCCGGTCACGTCCACACCGGGGAGCGGGCCGGTGCCGCCGGTTCCGGGCGCGCCGCCGACGGCCTGGCCCGCAGCGCCTCCGCCGCCAGAGCCGGTCGCATCGATCGAGCCGCTGTCGGGCCAAGGGCCGGTCTGACAGCCCTGCGCGGCCAACCCCACCAGCACGATCGCGAGGCACGCTTCGGGGCGCGTCGAGCTGTGCTCGCGTCGGTTCAGTTGGGTTGCGGTCCTGTAGCGCGTCATGTGCCCGTCCGCTCCACAGATGCGACGACGCGAGGGATCCGGCTCGGATATCCCCATTCACTCGTTACAGCCCGCGGTCGCGGGCGGTAGCCGAGATATCCTTTCGGCGTGGGATCGATCCTCATTGCTTTCGTGATGGGCCTGCTCGTCACGGACCGCGCCCTCCAGTCGCCACGAGAGAAGGAAGCGAAGGAACGGAAACAGGAATACAGGCACGCCACCCGGAAGGACCGGGATGAGTTCTTCGGCAAGGACGCGGTGGAGATCGTTCGCACCGCGACCCGCGTGGACGCCTTCAGGATCCACGACGGGAGCTCGGCGGACCGTCCTGATGCCGGGGCTCCGCAGGTGGTGGGACACCTCGTGTTCGAGGAGCGTCAGAACATCCCCGCCAGGCTCGCCAAACGAGCGCGGGCTCTGGTCCTGGACCCGCGGAGCTACGGGGACATTCCGGTCGACCGGCCGGGTGAAGCCGTCAGCTGGGGCAAGCTGTGCACCTTCGCGCCTGGGATCGCTTTCAGGTTCGTGACGGCCGCCGGGAAGCAGTTCGATGTCTTGCTCTGCATTACCTGCGGCGATCTCGGGATCGCTCCCAAGACCGGAGATGATCCCGAGCGGGACGAGAGGACAGTCGACATCTCGCCGAGCTTGCGGCGCTTCATTCGTCTGGCAGCGGAGACCTTCCCGAAGGACGAGACGCTCCGCTCGCTTCGGTGACGTTCCGACCCGCTTCGATTCACGCTGTCGTGGACGGCGGGGCCTATGGTTTGACGATGACGTTGGAATCCAACGTCACGGCGGCGACCCGGGCCAGCGCTCGGCCATTCAGCGTTGCGCCTGTGTTCAACGCGATGGCCTGGTCCGCCATGATCGTGCCCGCAAAGACCGACGTGGAGCCCAGCGTCGCGGAGCTGCCGACCTGCCAGAAGACATTCGAGGCGAGCGCGCTCCCGGTGAGGAGAACCTGCCGCCCGGTGGTGGTCGTCAACGTCGTCGCCATCTGAAAGATGAAGACCGCGCTGGAATCGCCTTTGGCATCCAGCACCAGGTCCCCCGACGAGATCTCGAGGGTCGACGTCGATTTGTAGAGGCCCGGCGTCAATGTCAGCCCGCCCAGGTTGCCGGCAATCGTGACGGCGCAGAGCGATCGCCCGGCGGCGTCGTTGTAGGCCGTGGTCAAGGAGGCCTGCGCCGCCGCCGCGGCGACGTCGCCCGCGTGCTGGGTGCCCACCAGGACGCCGGGGCCGAACCCGGTCACCGCCGTTCCTGGGCTGGTGCCCAGATCGCCGGTCACCGTCGTGAGCCCGGTGTTGGTGACCGTGGGGCCGGCCAGTACCGCGTAGCCGTCCGCCGCGCCCAGCGCGACCCGCGCTTGAGGGCACACAGCGTCCGCGTCCGCCGTTCCCGCGTCGACGCCGGCGCTGCCGCTTGCGCCGCCAGGCGCGCCGCCCGGACCTCCGCCCACGCCGCCATGCGCGCCGCCCGCGCCGCCGGTCGCGCCGCCCGGACCGCCGCTCACGCCGCCATGCGCGCCGCCCGGACCTCCGGTCGCGCCGCCATGCGCGCCGCCCGCCGCACCTGCCGCGCCACCACCCACGCCACCGTGCGCACCCGCGCCACCGCTCACGCCGCCCGCGGCACCAGCAGCGCCGCCCAGACCACCACTCACGCCACCCGGCGCACCAGCGCCGCTCGCGCCACCTACGCCGCCGCCGGCAGCGCCGCCATGCACGCCACCCGCGCCGCCCGCGCGACCACCCGCGCCGCCCGCGCGACCACCCGCGCCGGCCACGCCGCCGTCTGCGCCGCCTGCGCCGCCCCCGCGGCCGCCGGGCCCGTCGGGGTGGGCCGCGTCGTCGTTTCCCGCGTCTTGTTTGAGCGGGTCACTCCCGCAAGCGGACAACGCAAACAGCAAGACCAGCCCGCTGCGTTCGAGGATCGTCGTGGTACGAATTTTGGTGTGCATGGGTTCTCTGCCGTGCCCAACAGCATCTTTCGAGCCATCTGATCGAGCTCAACGAAGTCGATGAGTTGGGTCGTCCGAGCGACGAGGCAGTCCCTGCGGTCAATCAAAATGACGGCGGTGCCCCTCAGTTTGAGGGTGTGGCAGACGGGGTCAGACGCAGCCGGCGCAGGCGGCCCTCTCCCCGCTTAGCCGCCGCTTCGCCTCTCGTCCCGTTGCCGCGCTGTTCGCCCAGGAAACATCACAAGATCTGACGAGCCCCGACAGTTAGGGGCAATGATCGGTAGATCCGCAGCGGCCACGAGAGTCAGCCTGCTCGCCGCAATCTTCCTCGCGACAGCATGCACCACGGAGGAAAACCCTGGTGGCGGAGGCGGCGGCGCCGAGGCCGGCGGTACAGGCGGAGCCTCTGCGGGGGGCACCACCGGCACCGGCGGCGCGGCTGCAGGGACGACGGGCGCGCGCGGAGGTGCCGGGGGATGGCTCGGCGGTGGCGGAGCGGGCGCGACGGGCGGCTCCGGTGATGCCGGCAGAGGCGGCGCCGCGGCGGGGGCCGGCGGCCAAGCTGGGTATGCCGGGGACGGAGGAGCCACGGGGGGCAGCGGCGGGCGAGAAGGCCGCGGCGGAATCAGGCGGCAACGCGGGGAGCGTGGCGGGCGGTGGCGGGGGCGGTGCCGCGGGCACGGCGGGGAAGGCCGGACCCGCCGGTGCCGGCGGGCGCGGGGGCGCGTCGGGAGCGGGCGGCTCGCCGCTGCCGCCCATCACGGACTACTCCGCCCCGGGGCCGTTCCCGACCACGATGCAGCAGAACACCGGCCCGGGCGGGAAATACACGATCGTCCGACCCCAAACGCTGGGTCAAAACGGTTTCCTGCACGCGCCCATCACCTTCGGGCCGGGCATCGGCATGGAAGTGACGGGCCTCGGCGGCCTGCTCGCGCGGTTTGCGTCTCACGGTTTCGTGATCATTGGAACGCGCCTCGACGGTGCGCCCAACGCCGCGGCGAATCGCACCGCGATGCTGGATGGGCTCAACTGGATCATCCAGCAGAACACCACGGCGGGCAGCGTGTTCGAGGGCAAGCTGGACGTGACGCACGCGATCTCCATGGGCTACTCGGTGGGCGGGACCGCCGCGGTCGAGATCGGCAACCACGCGGCCGTCGCCACCGTCGTCTCCATCCACGGCCACAAGGCGACGTCCGCGCTGCATGGACCGATGCTCCAGACCAGCGGAACGAAAGACACGGTTGGCCTCCCGATGCAGCAGTACACCTTCGACAATTCGCAGGTCCAGACCTTCCTGGGAACGGTGTCGGGCGCCGATCACGGCTACATCCAGACCACCGTCGGCGGCGTCCCCGGCGGCGTCCAGACGCCCGCGATCGTCGCCTGGCTCCGGTATTGGATTTACAACGACGCCGGCGGCCGGCGGTACTTCATCGGCGACGATTGCGTGATGTGCACGGCGCCCTGGACGAATCCGCAGCGCAAGAACTGGCAGTGACCTGGTTCGTCGCTGTCCGTCGGCGCCAGCAAGCGCGGCACTACCTGCTCTAGTTCACAGCGCCGACCGCGTCCGCGGAGACGGAGCGCTCGCGCAGGTAGAAGGCGGCTATCGCTCCCTTGGCGAGCAGCGCCAGCAGCGCGAGCCCGGCTGTCGTCACCACCTTCACGACCAGGATTTCGGTCGGATAGATGTAGTTCAGCATGTTGAGAGCCAGGGGAGGACAGAGAAGGTAAAGCCCGCTGCGCGGCCACGTCTGGCGAATCATCGCGAGGCCGATCCGGAGCGCCTGCCTCGCCGAGCGCGTCGTGAACACCAGCGCGGAGGTGACGAAGGTGAGGGCGAGGTCGAGCAGCACCATGACAGTCGCGATCTCGATCCGTCCCGGGCTGGCCGGCGCGTGCGTCGCAGCGGCAGCGTGGCGTCCCATCAGATAACCGAGGACGAAAACCAATGGCAACAGCACCATTCCCACCAGAAGGCCGAGCCTCAGGAATCGGCCGATGAAGAAGGGTACGGAGGCCACGAGCTCCGAGAGCGCGACCCTCTTGCCTTCCCGCCGGCGAAGAAAAAACAGCCGCTCGACGCCGTCCCATCCAAGCATGAAAACGAAGGGCAGTAACAGGCCGACGTCGACGACCAGGGAGTACTTGCCCTCAGCGGCCGCCCGACCGAGGAGCACCGGCAAGACCCAAAGGGTGATCGAAACCAGCGCGAAGCCCGGCTGATCGAAGACCGCGCGGGTCGCCCAGAGAAAATCGGTGACGAAGTCACGCGGTGCAAGCTTTTCGTCGGGCGATGTCTCACTGGCCATTCTCGGGAGGCTGGCATGGGGGCGTCTGGCGGGTCAAACCCGCTGGGGACGGCGACGGGCGGCTCGTCGTTCAGGGCGACGGGCAGGGGATGTTCACGTTCTGTTTGCCCTTGTGATAGACGCCGTCGCTCGTCAGGTAGAACGGTCCGAACTGGTTGGTGTCGGTGCTGTAGCCAATCGCGACGACGCCGGAGGCGTAGCTCTGGGCGTACGGCCCGTGCTCGTGGCCCCAGAGCCAGAGACTTCCGTCGGAGCGCAGGGCGGAGAAGGTGCCGAATCCGACATCGAGGGCGGTGACGCCGTCGAGCGGCACATTGTTCCCGTCGACGACGGGCGTCGGGCTCGAGACGACCTGGGCGCTGCGGTTGTTGGTGCCGGCCGCGCCCTCGGCGTTCGAGCCCCAGCAGCGTACGTTGCCGCTCTCCAGCACGCAGACGGTCGCGTCGGCGAAGGCTGGGCTGGCCAATATATAGGCCCCGGCGATGGCCACGGCGGACGGGTTCGTCAGCCCGGGAACCTTCGTCGGATGGGGCAGGTTGGTCGAATTGCCCTGGCCGAGCTCGGCGTGGCCGGCGTACCCCCAGCACCAGACCTCCTTCCCGGTCGCGCCCGCCCGCAGCACACAGGCCTGGCGGTTGCCGAGCGCGATCTCCTCGACGCCGGTCAGCGGGTTCGTTCCGTCGATGGTGATGAGCTGGGCCGAGCCGGTGTGGATCGCCGTGGTGCCGTCGCCCGCGATCCAGGTGGAGATCGCCCCAGCAGTACACCTTTCCGTCGTTGGTCACGGCGCAGGTCCCCGCCCCCAGGTCGCTGTGGGCCATGGCGCGCACGTTGGTGAGCGGTCCGCCCCCCGCGGTGACGACCGGCGTGGCGCGGAAGGTGGTGGTGGTGGCGGCGGTCGAGCCGTTACCGAGCTGGCCGACGGCGTCTTTGCCCGTCTTCGAGAGCCAGCACTTCACCGTCCCGTCGGTCAGCGCGGCGCAGCCCGCTCCGGTGGGCGCGTTGTCCTGCAGGCTGACCACGCCGGTCAACGGCTTGCCGGTCGCATCGTCGAGGACGGTCGTCAACGGAAGGAGGGCGGAGACGATCGAGCCATCGGTCAATTGAACGTAGATGCTCCACAGCCTCTGGATGCAGCCGGCGCCGGGCGCGCCCCCGCGGCCACCGGCGCCCGCCACGCCGGTGGCGCCGCTGGTGCCGCCGCGGCCGAGGGCGGCTCCCGCTGTTCCGCCGGGTCCCGTCGCACCCGCCTGCCCGCCGGCGGTACCGGCCGTTCCGGCGGTGCCGCCGGGGCCGGTTGCGCCCGCCTGCCCACCGGGGCCGGTTGCGCCCGCCTGCCCGCCGCCGGTTCCCGTCCCAGCACCGCCGCTGCCACCGCGTCCGACCTCCCCCGCACCTCCGCCGCCGCCCGGCGACCCGCCACAATCGCCGCCGTCGGAATTCGCGCTCGCCCCGCCGCCGCAGCCCAAGGCGAGGCTCACGGCGAGCAGTGCACCGGCGATCACGACGCGGCCGGGAGCCGGCGTCGACCCTCTGCCCCACGAAGCGCGTGCCAGCGTGCTCATCTCGTCCCTCCCACTCCATCCGCGAGCGCCAGCTCGGTTAGACCCTCGCTAACGCGGACGACGACGTCGCGTCAATAGCTACGCGCGGGGCGGCGGCGCGCGAGCGGGCGGGCGACGAAGGTCGCGATCAAGACACCGACCACGATCGCCAGCGCCACGAGTGCGAGCAGCTGACGCGAACCACCCGGGATGGGGTGAGGCATCCAGCTGTTGGTCCCCACCAGCAGGAACGCCGGCCACAGCACCCAACGCGACGGTTGCAGCTCTCGGTACCCCTCGGCGACGCCACCGCGCGGCCGCCCTTTGGTCGCGAGCCGGTCCAGGGCGAGCTCGGCCGCGGCGGCTTCGCGGAAGGTCGCTGGCTTGCTGCCGAGGCCGCGCTCCCGACAGAAGGCGGCGACGTTCTCTCGCTGCTGGGCGACGAGCTCCGCCGGCTCGGCGCCCTCCACGGCGTAGCGGCCGTACGTCGCTGTCGGTTTGACCTGCTTCGGACCGTGCACGCAGGACGTGCGGACGAGACCGCCACCGTCGGTGAGCGTCGTGAGGGAGATTCGCTCCGACTCGCTTTCCGGAGTCCCGTTGAACGTGACGAACATGAGGCCGTCCGCCAATCTCATCCAGCGCGTCCCGGCGCCCGAGCGGCTGATCCAGCTCAGCGGGCCGATGAACCAGCCGGTCGTGCGGGTCATCCCCGCCGCTCGAAAGCCGAGCGCCTCGAACTGCCGGAATCGCCTCTCGTAGGGGGGCTCGCCGCTCGCGGGCTCCGCGCGCGCGGGATCGTCGAGAAGGTCGGCGTCGATCCGCCACAGACCGAACGTGAACATGATGGCTGGAACCCACACCAGCACCGTGAGGGTAACGAACGCTCCGAGGACCAGCGCTTGCCCCGCCGTCATCGTCACCACGCGATCAGGTTATCTGTGTCGCGCCGTTGTGGCTATCGCTGACACTGAAAGGCCTCCTGTATGCTCCTCGCGCGTGGAGCCGATTCAACACGCTGCAGCCACCTTCCTTGCTTGCCTGACGAGTCTCTCCGCGCCCGCATCGCCAACAGCGATCGCGACCGGCGCAGAGCATGTCTGTGCCCTCTATGCGGACGGGACGTCCCGTTGTTGCGGCAGCCGCCTCCGACACCAGACGGAGGTACCGCCAGGCACCGCGCTCACGTCCCTCGCCGCTGGCTATTTCACGACCTGCGGCCTGCGCCGTGACGCGACCGCGGTCTGCTGGGGGGGCGGGAAAGGGGCCGAGCGTGGCCCGGCGATTCCACCCGGTGCCTTCACACAGCTCGCCGCGGGGGCACAGCATGTATGTGGGCTGCGCCGCTCAGGCGAGATCGCGTGCTGGGGGAGGGGAGACCGCGGGCAGACCACGCCGCCCGCGGGCTCGTTCTCGAGCATCGGCGTGGGCGCGGACCATGGGTGCGCCGTCGACAAGAGCGGCGCCCTGCGCTGCTGGGCCGAGGACTTCCACGGAGAGACCCACGGGCCCACGGCCGTTCGCTTCGTTCAGGTCGCGCCCGGCGCCGAGCACACCTGCGCTCTCACGGCCGCCGGTGCCGTCCGCTGCTGGGGTGAGCTCCGACGAGACGTCCCGGCCCCTTCAGAGGACCAGCGATTCACCTCCATCACGTCGGGCGGCTTTCACACCTGCGGTTTGGCCAGCGATCAGACGGCTCGCTGCTGGGGGTCGAACAGCGACGGGAAGTGCTCACCACCCGCCGCCAAATGGAAGGCGCTCTCCGCGAAGGCCAACCTGACCTGCGGCCTCCGACTCGACGGCAAGATCGAGTGCTGGGGCCAGCTTCCTTCCAGACGGGTCGTTCAGTAGCTCAGCGCGAACGAGATCCGGAAGAAGGCGCCGCGGGGGGCGATGGTCCCCAGATCGAGCGTTCCGAGCTGGGCGATCTCGCCGTCGCCGAGATCGGGACGGAGGGTGAGGGGGCGCGACGGCGCGAGGAGGTAGCCTCCGTCGGCAATCAACCAGAGGCCCACCGTCGACAAGAGCCCGTTGAGGCAGACGGCCGCGCCGGCGCTGGCGGCGAGCGCCGCGGTGGTGAAGCTGCCGGTCAGGGCCGTGCTTCCCGCCGCGGAGGGTTCATGGAGCCGCGTCGCCCCGTGCTGAGCGCCCGGCGCCAGCCGGCCAAAGGCGTAGAGACGCGGGGAGAGGAGGTATCGGCCCTCGGCGGTTGCCGAGACCATCGTCAAAACGAGCTCCGAGGTGGCGCCGCGCGCCTCGGCGCTGGTCATCCCGATGTCCATGCCCAGGCCGACGGCCAGCGCGAGGTGGTCGCGGCGCCAGACGACGCCGCTCCCGGACAGCGAGAATCGGCGGACGGCATCCTGGGTCGAAAACGGATCGAGCCCGGCGCTTCCGACCCGCAGCGCGCCGCCGCCGGCCGCTACCTGCCAGCGGTCCTTGCGGGGTGAGGGCGGGACCTCCGGCGTCTGGCGCGCGGGCTCGGGGGATTGCCAGACCTGCGGCCAGCCCTGCGGCGCCTGCGCTTGCGCCGCCGGAGACGCGACGAGCGCTCCGCCTGCCACCACCGCGAGCGTCACGGGCAGCCATCGCCCACAGCGAGTCTTGGTCTTCATCAGTAGGGCCCTCCCGTGAGCAGGCCGGAATAGAGGCGGCGGCTGGTATCGTCGAGGGTGACGGCGTCGTAGACGGTCGCGCCGAAAGCCCCCTGGTCGTGCAGGATGATCACGGACGCGCCACCGCTGGCCCGTTCGACCTCGAAGACCTGGCGGACCGGGCGTTCGATGAGCAACGAGCGCGGGTGTTGGGTGCGCAGGTCGGTGGCGGCGACCTGGGTCCCGCGTGGCACGTACGACCAGACCTGATCCCCGAGCGGGGAGACGCTGAGGCTGATGCCCGAGGTCGACGTGAGCAGCGGCGCCGCCGTGCGGGTTCCGAGGTCCAGCACGTAGAACGCGCTGGTCGACGCGCTCCGCAGCACCCGCAAGTTGGCGTTGCCCGGAACGTCGAGCACCTCGGCGATCGCGGCCGTCACGCCGACCGTCTGGATGCTGCGGTAGGGCTGTCCGGCCGTCTGTCCCAGGTCCCAGAAGGCGACGCCATCCTGCGCGCGGGTTCCGTTCCACAGCAAGGCAACGTCGGAGCCGGCGGTCGACGTTCCCGACACCAGGGAGAGGTTTTGGTAGCCGGCCGGCAGCGGCACGTCGGTCGAGAGGGTGGTGTTGGGATCGACCAAGGTGGCCTTGCTGCGCGCCGGCACCAGCGCCGCCAGGCGGACGCCACCGTCGGTGCGAACGAACCGGATGTCGCTCGGCGTACCCCCGACGTCGGTCAGGTTGGGGGTGGGGCGAAAACCGACCCCGCCCGCCTCGGGGACCAGCTGCAGCGTGATCACGGTGGGATCGTTTTCCAGCCGCACGCCGATACGGGCGTCGTCGTTGCGGGCCGGATCTCCGTCGTCGACGGCGATGCCGGCCGGTTTCAGCCGCCGGGTGTCGGTGCCGCTGGTCAGGGGGACGGTCAGCTCGGAGTGGGCCGGATCCTCCAGCCGCAGGATCGACAGGTCCTGATCCGACTCGACGATCAGCAACCGCTGCGGCGTGGCCCAGCCCGGGAGGGACAGGGGCTGGGTGAAGGTGAGGCGCACCGGCCGGCCTCCGAAGCTGTGCAAGGTCACCTTCACGGGCGACACCGCGCCCGAGGCCTGGGCTTCGGTCAGATCGAGGAAGACCAGCTCGTTGGGGTTGTTCACGAAGGCCTGATTGGGGCCGCTGCCCGCGTACAGCACGATCCAGCGCTCCTCTACAGGATCGACGGCCAGTCCCGAGAGCGGATCGGTCAGGAAATCCAGCGACAGCTGTTGCGACACGGGCGTCGTCGCGGGCTGGATGATGGTCAGGATGGGTGGCAGCGACGGCTCGGAGTCACCCAACCGGGCGCGGTGTCCCTCCGACACCACGAACAGCTTGTCCCCCTTCGGCCCTGGCACGGCATTGAGGATCCCGCGTCCGACGCCGATCGGGCGAACGGCGAGCGCCTGAGCCTCCCCCGGCTCCAGCAAGACCACCCGATCCACCGGCGCATCGACCAGCGCCACCGCGTTGCGCATTCCAAAAACCGCGGTCGAAGAAGACACATCCTGATCCCATCCCTCCGGCCTCCCTCCACACCCCCACACGACCCCCGCCAAAACCAAGACCACCGTCCTCGTCTTCATCGCCCCACGCTCCAATCCACCACGCCCGCTCCCAGCTCGAATCCCGTCAGCGTCCTCGCTTCTCCCGTCTGCAGCGTCACGAACGTGATCCTCCCTTCGGGATGTTTCTGCGCCACGTAGCCGGTCTCCGCCGCGGCCACCACGCCCACCGTGAGCGGTGGGCTCGCCAGCGGGAAATGCTGGACCTCCAAGGTTGGGAACAGCCCCATGTACACCCCATAGACCTTCCTTTGGTCGTCGCGGACCGTCACCAGGACACGGTCGGCGCCCGGGGAGATCGCGACCGACTGTGGGCGAGCGTCCGTCGGCGCGATGCGCGCGGGGAGGTCGGCGTCCAGCGGGACCAGGCTGAACGCGTTGGCCGCGATCAACGCGGGGGGCGCGCCACCGGTGGCGTCCGACGCATCGGCGGCGTCGCCGTCGGCCGCGCCGCCGTCATCCGTCGTCGCCTCGCTGGCGGGCATCGCCGCGTGCAGGACCACCGCGCTCTTGCCTCCTGCGCTGGCGAACGCCGACAGTACGGGCGCGTGCACGCGGACGACCCGGTAGGTCGGGGTCGTCCCCAGCGTCAGCACCGTCAGCCGCTCGGCCGCGACCGCGTTCGAGTAGAGGAGGGCGGTCCCGCCCCCCGGCGCCAGCACGACCGACCCAATCGTTTCGCCGGGGATGACCAGACGGATGGCGGCCGCGGGCGACGGCGGGTTGGCGCCGAGCGGGAGGACGATGACCTCGGCCGCTTCGCGCGCCACCGCGACGACCCGGGCGCCGTCGTCGGTCAGGTCCACGTCGGTGACGGGGCTGGCGGCGGGGACCGTCTGCTCCTCCCCGGTCGCCAGGTCGACGATCCCAAACGACGCGCGTCCTTCTCGTCGAACCACGGCCAACCGGCCGTCGGGGGTGATGGAGACGTCCGCGGCAGCATCGCCGGCGCCCGTGTCCACGACAGGAATGTGCCGCGCCGCCACCGGGCCGCTGGGCGCGGCGAGGTCGATGATCGTGATTCCGTCGGCGGTGATGGCGAAGGCGCGCGTGCCGTCGGCCGCGAAGGTGACCGCCACCGGTCGAAACCCGACGGAGAGGATGACCTTGGGTTTGGCGGGCTGGGGCGTTCGCAGGTCCATCACCGTGATGTCCTGAAACCCCTGAAAGGGCATCACGCCCTCGAACCGCCGCGCGTCCGTCCAGGCGATCGCCCAGCGGCCGTTGGCGGAGACGGTCACGGCGTTCGCGCCGTGCGCGACCCCGGCGATGCGATCGCGGGTGAGCGTGCCGCCCGTGACGGCAACCCGCAGGATGGTCGCGTCGTCGGACAGCGCGTTCAACACGATGACCGCGTCATCCGCGCCCGGAATGGGCGCCAGCGTCGTGGGGGCGTTCCCAGCCTCGACGGTGCGGACCTGCAGCGACGCGGCGTCGACGTACGCGACCCGTCCCGAGATGGGATTCGCCACCCAGATGAAGTGCCCGGTCGCGACCGGGACCTCGTAAGAGCCCTCCAGCTCCATCTCGGGCGGGAGGGGCGGCCCGCCGCCGCCGGAGCTCCCCACGCCGCCGTCGAAGTTGCCCCCGCCCGCGCCCGTGATGTTGCCGTCGCCCGTCGCGCCGCCCGCGCCGGTGGTGGGTCCCGCGGAGTCCTTCGACCCCGACGCGCAACCGATGCTGACCCAGCTCCAGGCACTCAGGATCGCGATCGCGGCTCTCTTCATGCGCGGCCGAGGACTCGCAACGCGCGTGCCACCATCAAGCCGCGGATCTCCCCGCGATCCGGGCAGAGGGTCGATCGAAAACGGCCGAACCCTGACACCCGTGTCGCGATCGACTGGGCTCTGTTGGCTACTTGCCGACGAACGTCGTGACGGTCTTGCTGGCGAGCGCGGCCGTGAAACTACCGCCGCTCACCGGGACCGCGGGTTTTTGCGCGAGGTTGTCGGTCGCCGTCGTCACCCAGGGGGTGAGCGAGGCGGGCGCTGCCCCGCCGGCAATGGCGATCGGCAGGCTCGCCGACGCGCTGCCCTTGTTGATGGCCACGACGACGACGGTGCCGTCCGCGCCTTTGTAGGCGGTGAGAAGGACGCCCGCGGGAATGTTCCCCGCAATGTCCACCCGGGTGTAGCCCGGCCGGACGAACCGACTGAAGTTGCCAAGCGTGTAGTGGCGCTTGGTGTCGTTCCCGTTCAGGAGCAGGAGACCCTGGTTGTCGTCATGAAAAGCCGCCTGGTACCTGAACCAAAGCCAGGCTGACGCGGGGCCGTTGACGATCGCGTCGTGAATCCATCCCGCGACCGCCACGCCGTTGTCGATGTCGACGCTCGGCCCCTCTTCGGGCCAGTACCTGACACCGGACATCTCAGTCTGCCAGATGGGTTTCGTCCGCGGAACGTCGCTCGGCCACGGCTGCGCGACCTGCGTGTCGTATTGGTGCACCGCGAGAATGTCGACCTGCGGCCACGCGGCAGCGTCCTTCGCCAGGGCATGGCCGTAGTCGTAGCCTTGCCCGTTCAGCGGATCGGTGCTGCCGGCGCCCGAGTTATTGGTCCAGAAACGCCCCCATTGCCGCACTTCAGGCGTCATGACCTTCAAGGTCGGGCTGGCGGCGCGGAGTTTTGGTCCCACCACCTTCAGGAAAGCCACGGCCTCATCAGCGGTGTAGAGCATCGATGCGAAGTTGCCGAGGCAGGGAGCGACCGTGCCACACGAGGCAAAGTCGGGCTCGTGCGCGAACGACATGGCGTAGAGATCGACGCTCAGGGCGGACTTCACCTTGGCCGGGAACGCTGCGATCGTGGTCGACCACTGGTTGTAACAGTCGCCGCCATCGTTCGAGATCAAGTGTCCGCCGTTGTTCTCGGAGCCGTTGGTCTTGCAACGATAGAAAGCGCTTGGGGTCGACGCGACGATCTTGTCGACGCCACGGGCGATCGCCTTCATGGCGCTGGCAAGCGTGGTCGTGCCGCCCACCGGTTCGCCATTCGACCCCATGAAGATTCGCATGATGGACAGGCCGATCCCATTGTTCGGGTTGAAGAGCCTGTCCGCTTCCGCGTCCGTCAGAGGGTCGTGCTCGAACGCGACGGTGATTCCAAAACCGTCCATCGTCTGCTTCGCCTGATCGAGCCGCACCGTCACGGCGCCCGTCGTGCCTCCGACGGGGGGGGCCGACGTGCCACCCGCGCCCGTACCGCCTGGGCCGCCACCCACGCCCGCGGGGCCCGAACCTCCGAGTCCCGCCGCCGTACCCCCGACGCCGGAGCCAGCGCCGCCGCCTCCACCCCCCGCGCCCGCGTCGCCACCCCTCTGGGACGTCCCGCACCCCAAGAGCGCAACGACCACGACCAGCCCCCTCCCAATCAAGCCCCTCAAATGAAGACGCACGCCACCCTATTCCCGCCCTGGGCAATTCGTGTCAAGGGCCCGCCGCCGTGCGCGGTGGCCCTCTCAGGCCGCGTGTCGGCCGACCCGGGCCAGTCTGTCGGCGTCCGCGAGATAGTCCGAGTAGCTCATGCGAAGGTCGTAGTAGCGCTTCCCCCCGGAGAGCTCGATGACCCGGTTGGCCAGCGACTCGACGAACTGCACGTCGTGGCAGGAGAAGATCATCGAGGCCTCGCTCTTCAAGAGCCCGTTGTTGAGCGCCGTGATCGACTCGAGATCGAGGTGGTTGGTGGGCTGATTCAGGAGGAGCGTGTTCGGGTCCTGCAGCATCAGCCGGGAGAGCATGCAACGCACCCGTTCGCCTCCCGACAGGACCTCGACCTTCTTGTGAACCTCGTCGGAGGTGAAGAGCATGCGACCCAGGAACGAACGGATGAGGGTCTCGTCCAGGCTGTCCGGCGCGTACTGGCGCAGCCACTCGAGCACGCTCTTGCTGGTGGCGAAGTACGCGTTGCTCTCCTTCGGAAAGTAGGCGGACTTGACCGAGCGGCCCCAGGTGACGGTGCCGGCGTCGGGCTTGGACTGTCCGGCGAGGATGTCGAACAGGGCAGAGATCACCCGGTCGTCGCCGACCAGCGCGACGCGCTCGCCGCGGCCAATCGAGAAGCTCAACCCGTCGAACAGCACGTCACCGTCGACGGTCTTGCGCAGCCCCTCCACGGTCACGACCTCCTTGCCGAGGGCCCGCTCCGCCTTGAACTGGATGAAGGGGTACTTGCGCGAGGAGGGCCGGATGTCGTCGAGCGTGATCTTGTCGAGCAGCTTCTTTCGCGATGACGCCTGTCGTGACTTCGAGGCGTTGGCGCTGAACCGCCTGATGAACGCCTTCAGCTCCTCGATCTTTTCTTCTTTCTTCGTGTTCGAGGCCGTTCGCTGTCCGATCGCGATCTGGCTGGTCTCGTACCAGAAGGTGTAGTTCCCCGAGTACAGCGTCACCTTGCCGAAGTCGATGTCGGCGATGTGGGTGCACACCTTGTCGAGGAAGTGCCGGTCGTGGGACACGACCATCACGGTGTTCGGGAAGTCGAGCAGGAACTCCTCGAGCCAGAGGATCGAGTCGACGTCCAGGTGGTTGGTCGGCTCGTCCAGCAGGAGGATGTCGGGACTGCCGAACAGCGCCTGGGCCATGAGCACGCGGACCTTCTCGGCGTCCGACAGGTCCTTCATCAGCGAAGCGTGTTTCCCCGCCGCGACCCCCAGCTCGCTGAGCAGCTTGGCCGCCTCGGCTTCGGCGTTCCATCCGTTCAGATCGGCGAACTCGGCTTCCAGCTCGCCCGCATGCTCGCCATCAGCCGCGCTGAAGTCGGGCTTGGCGTAGAGCGCGTCCTTCTCTTCCATCAGCGCGTGCAAGCGCTTGTGGCCCATGATGACCGCGGTCAGGGCCGGCACCTCGTTGAAAGCGTGGTGATCCTGGGAAAGCATGCTGAGCCGCTTGTTCGGCTCGATGCTCACGGTGCCGGAGGTCGACTCAATCTTGCCCGCCAGGCACTTCAAGAACGTCGACTTCCCCGCCCCGTTGGCGCCGATGAGCCCATAGCAATTGCCGGGCGTGAACTTGACGTCCACCTCTTCGAACAGGCTCTGGGCGCCGAAGGCGACGGAAAGGTTCTGCGTTGAGATCATGTGGACCGGTGGTCTTACGCCAACGGTGCAAGGGGTTCAAGGCGAGCCGGGGGATGACGGCCACGGTTGACCTGGCCCGCGGCCCGAGACGTGTCCGTACGGCTCACACGCAAAGCCGGTGACGAGTTCGGTCGCCAGGTTCCGACGCGTCCGCGCGTGCGTACACACCTTCGAGACCCGATTCAAAGGAGTACACGATGACCACGACCGGCACGACCCAAGAAGGCAAGGCGAAGGCGGCAGGCAAGACGGCGATTCGCCCGTTCAGCGTAAGCGTCCCTGAAGCGGACCTCACCGACTTGCGCCAGCGCATCCTCGCCACCCGCTACCCCGAGCGTGAAACCGTGGCGGACGACACCCAGGGCGTGCAGGCCGCCACGATCCAGAAGCTCGCGCGCTACTGGGCGACCGACTACGACTGGCGCAAGTGCGAGGCAAAGCTCAAGGCCTTGCCGAACTTCATCACCGAGATCGAAGGGATGGACATTCACTTCATCCACGTTCGTTCGAAGCACGAAGATGCGTTGCCGCTCATCGTCACGCACGGATGGCCCGGCTCGATGATCGAGCAGCTGAAGCTCATCGAGCCGCTGACCAACCCCACGGCGCACGGCGGGAGCGCATCGGACGCCTTCCATCTGGTGATCCCGAACATGCCCGGCTACGGGTTTTCAGGGAAGCCGAGCCCGACCAGCGCCGGCTGGGAACCGACCAAGATCGCGCGGGCCTGGGTGGTGCTGATGAAGCGCCTCGGGTACAGCCGATTCGCGGCGCAAGGCGGTGATTGGGGTGCGTTCGTCACGAACGCGATGGCCCAACTTGCGGCTCCGGAGTTGATCGGCATCCATGTGAACTTCCCCGGTGTCGCGCCCTCTGACGTGGCCAAGGCGCTTCAGTCCGGCGGGCCGGCGCCGGCGGGTCTCTCGGCCGAGGAGCAGCGGGCCTACGACCAGCTCACGTTCGCCTTCCGGAACCTCCCCACGCAACTGATGATGGCCGCACACCCGCAGACCCTGTACGGGCTGGCGGACTCACCCGTCGCCCTTGCCGCCTGGATGCTCGACCACGACGTGGCCAGCTACGGGCACATCACGAAACTCTTCGTCGATGGGGAGCCCTACGGCGACCTCACGCGGGACGACATCCTCGACAACATCACCCTGTCCTGGTTGACGAACACGGGCGTGTCCGCCGCTCGTCTCTATCGGGAATTCAAGGGCGCCTATATGAGCGACCTCAACATCCCCGTTCCGGCCGCCGTCAGCGTTTTCCCGGAAGAGGTCTACCAGGCCCCGCGGAGCTGGGCCGAGCGGGCCTATCCCAATCTCATGTTCTACAAGAAGCACGACAAGGGCGGGCACTTCGCGGCGTGGGAACAGCCCGAGCTCCTGGTGGGCGATCTCCGCGAAGGCTTCGAATCACTGCGCGGATAGTGGAATAGACGACCCGCGTGTACGAGGCACGTGGGGTTACTCGCCGACGACGCCCGCGGCGCGCAGCTTGCGCAGCACCGCGAGCGTGCCCACGACGAGGCGCCCCACGTCGTCCTCTTCTGCTGCGGAGCATCCGCGGAGCTATCAGGTGTCGGTCACGCCGTGAGCGCGCGCGCTCCGTCGGTAGGGCCGTCCGCCGATTTTCATTCCGACGATGACGGCGACGTAGCCCATTACCAGGCTGATCAGGACGTAGGCCGCAGCCACGAGGGCACCGGTCGTCGAGGTTTTCATCAGCACGCTCGACGCGTAGGCGAAGCTCGAGAACGTCGACAGGCCGCCCATGGTTCCCGTGGTGACCATCAGGTGCCTGCTGTCGTCGATGACCTTGCGGTTGTACCGACCTGTACTGAGGCCGATCAGCAATGAGGCGGCGACGTTGGCGACCAAGATATCCAGCGGGAAACCGCGCGACAGAGTCGGCACGAGCAACATGAGACACTCGCGCGCGACTGCACCCGCGGCTCCGCCGACGAACACGAGCAGTACGGCCAACCTGAGGTGCATCGGGTCAGCCCTGCGCACGGGCAAGCGCGGCCCCCGCAAGCGCGGCCAGCAGTCCTGCGGCGACCGACAGGAATAGATAAAGCAGGGCGAGGGGAGCGTGTTTCTTGGCGGCCAGCCCGGCAGCATCCAGCTGCATGCTGCTGAAGGTGGTGTAGCCGCCCAGGACGCCGGTGAGCACGAAGGCGTTCAGCACCATCCCGTGGCCGTGGCGGTTGTGCCAGTCCACCTTGAACAGGACCGACAGGTACCCGATGACCAGGGTGCCCGAGACGTTGATCAGGAAGGTGCCCAGCGGAAAGGGGCCCCTGTAGCGCTCGCCCAGGAACCGCCCGAGCCACCAGCGCAGCACGGAGCCCAGCCCTCCGCCCAATCCCACCCACAGGACATCCACGGGTTTCAATGTGATCGCTCCGAACCCGCCGATATTGAGGACGCCGCGGCTGTCACACAGCCGTGGGAGCCTGCTTTCAGGCCGCGCCCGACAGCAAACGCCATCGCCGGCAGGGCCGAAATTCCTTTACAGGAACCGTGAGGGCCCATACCGTTCCTCGGCTCGCTGTTGCGCCCCTAACGCGCCGGTGACCGAGGAGACCCGCCCAATGACCAAGCTATTCCGCCCAGTTCTGCTTTCGATTCTGGTGACGGCCTCGGCCTGTGGAGGCAGCGATGGCAACGGCAGCGGAACCGCGGGCTCCGGCGGCCACGGAACAGCCGGCCGCGGGACAGCCGGGTCGGCAGGGAAGGGCGCTGCCGGGGCGACGGGGACGGCCGGCAGCGGTGGCGCGGCTGGATCGGCAGGGAGCGGCGCTGCCGGGGCGACGGGTACGGCCGGCGTCGGTGGCATGGCCGGCGTCGGTGGCGCGGCCGGCGTCGGTGGCGTGGCCGGCGTCGGTGGCGCGGCTGGCGTCGGTGGCGCGGCCGGGTCGGCGGGCAGCGGCGCCGCGGGCGTGACCGGGACAGCGGGCAACGATGCGGGGACCAGCGGCGACGCCGCGGTCGTCACGCCCACGACGACCAACATCAAGGCGGCCACCGGAGGCACCATCACGGCGGCCGGTCTGACGCTCGAGATCCCGGCCGGCGCGCTCGCGGTCGACACGGACATCACGGTCGCGGTCAGCGACGGCGCGACGTTGCCGGCGGCCGCGACCCTCGTCGCCAGCGTCTACGATCTCGGTCCCAACGGGACGACCTTCACGAAGCCGGTGAAGCTCACGATCGACGTCGATGCCGCGAAGCTGGGGACGAAGAACCCCGTCGTCTCCTACCTCTCGGCGGGCGCGTGGGTCGCGCTGTCGAACTCCGCGGCGGCGACGGGCGGGAAGGTCACCGCGACCACCACCCACTTCACGGCGTTCGGTGTCGTGGGGAGCGACGCCGCCGCGTGCATCGCCATGGCCAAGACCTCCTGCCAGGCCTGCTGCAAGACGACCTTTGCGAAGGGAGCGGCCGCGCCGCTCGACCTGGCCATCAAGGCGTGCGGCTGCACCGCCGGCTCGCCGTGCGAGACCCAGTGCGCCGGCAACGTCTGCGCATCCCTGGCGCCGACCACGGAGTGCCAGACCTGCCTCAACACGGTGGGCAGCGCGAACCCGCAGTCCGCCTGCATCACCCAGAGCCAGCAGGCCTGCGCCACCGACACCGAATGCATGCGCTACTCCAGCTGCCAGCTGAGCTGTGGTTCCGCCCCGCCGGCCGACGCGTCGGTCACCGATTCGTCGACCGACGCCCCTCCCGCCTGCACCGTGTCGTTCACCGACACCGCGCCCATCTACATGAACACCAGCGTTGCCGCGGCTCTCCCCACCCCGACGGGGGGCACGATCGTCCCGGGCATCTACTGGTTGACCGAGGACCGGACCTACACGGGCCCGGGCGGCGCAACGGGCGCGACGGCCGCGGCCTACAGCGAGACGTTCCAGATCACCGCGACCGCATGGGATGCCGCCGTCACGATCTCCAACCAGCATCTTGCCCTCAAGACGACGTACACGCTCTCGGGGACGACGTTCACGCCGACCAGGGTCTGCCCCGCGGGTGAGCCGATCGCGGCGTTGAGCTACAGCGTGATCGGGAACGAGATCCATTTCACGAGCCTCGGCGGTACCGGCACGTCGGAGCGCATCCTCGTGCGCCAGCCCTGAGTTCGAAACGCGCGGGCGGGCGCTCGCCTTGCTCAATCACCTCCGGTAGGCTCGGTCCAGGACATTGAAGGGATTTTTGCTGGTACTCGTCCTCGGCGCCGCGGGCCTCGCGGGCGTCTTCTACTGGCGGCAGTCCCTCCATGCGCCCAGCCAGCCGGTGGCGTCTGCCGGCGGCAAGCCCGCCAAGGAGCGCAAGGACCGGCGGCGGCGGCGCGGCGTGCGGCGCCTCGCGCGCAACGAGGTCCCTGTCGCGTCGGCGCCGTCGGCGCCGTCGGCCGAAGCGCCGAGCGACGAGGGCACGTCCCTGCCTTCCGTCCCGCGGTCGCCGCCGTCCGAAGATCCCGCCCCGCTTGCGCCGGGCGGCTCGTCGACGACCGAGGTGGGGCCCGACGACGTGTTCGGCTCGAGCTCGTCACCGGCGCCGGCCCCGAGCGGCGCGCGGCGTCAGCCCATCGAGGAGCCCGAACCCATCAAGCTGCGCGCCGCCGACCTCAAGATGGTCTGGCAGGGCGAGGACCTGTCGCGGGCCGACAACATGACCGTCGACTTCTCGAAGGACGACGGCGGGCGCGAGCTGTCGCAGAACGAGATCGACGCGCGCTTCCGCACGAAGGAGGACGCCGTGGTCGGTTGCGTCACCCGCGCGCATCCCGACAAGTACACCTACGTTCCCGGCCGCGTCACCGTGAGGTTCCGCATCCAGCGCACGGGGACCGTGAAGGGCGTGCAGGTCGAGGCGCCCGTCATCTTGCACAGGGGCGGGCTCATCGGCTGCATCAAGGGCGTCGTGGGCAGCCTGCGCTTCCCGGCGTCGAACGGGAGCCAGGTGATCTCGTATCCGTTTTCGCTGATGTAGCGGGTCTCTGCGCGCTCGCTACGGGTTGAGCAGCTCCACGACGACTGTCCCGGTGTAGTCCCCCTCCTCATCACAACTGCCCCCGACCCCGCCCGCGATCGTCTCATTCCCTTCGGGCCCCCAGCCTCCGTTGATTGCGCGCTGCATGGCCACGTCGATCGTCTTCTGATCGGTGATGGGGCGGGACTGGCCACATAAGGGTCTATTGGGCAGATTGGCGGAGAACCAAGCGACGTCGCTGTCGGACAGGCGGACCATGAACATCTCTTCGTAGCCTTCACCGCCCCATTGGTCGTCGCACTTGTTGCCCCTGATCGCGATCGTGAACGGAACAGAGAAGGGAACGTCGGACGGCTGGCAGATCACCGCCACGGCCAGGCGATTGGCCATGACCATTCCCGGATTGGAAGGCGAGACCTTGGCCTGAACCTCTGGGGGCACGGTCACCGTCAGGTCCACGCGGTAGGCCAACGGTGAAGGGCACCCGGCGAACAAGAGGAGGAACGGAACCGCGAGGAGTCTTCGCACGGGGTCATTATCGCCGAATCACAGGTCGCTGGCGTAACGCGCTGCCAGGCACGCTTCTGCAAGAACGTACAATCTCTCCCCCGCCGCAGGCGCGACAGTGAGGCACGGGAGGACGGCCATGAGGAAAGCATCACAGGTGTTCGTGGTTCTGGCGGGAGGGCTGCTGGCGACGGGCGCCGCGCAGGCGCAGGTGGTGGATCCGGGGCAGATGGGAACGCGCCCCACGAGCGCCAGCGACTACGGCTCGTACACGACGCTCATGGACATCGGCAGCTCCATCGGGATGGTGGAGTTCCTGGGGAAGGCCTACTACCCCACCTCCATCGCCGCCAACGAGAAGCTGCCGCTGGTGCTGATCCTCCATGGCGATCACACCACCTGTTACAACGTCAGCACCAACGCGGCGTCGTCCACCTGGCCTTGCACCAGCGCCGAGAAGCCCATCCCCAACTACCTGGGATACGAGTACCTGGCACCGCTGCTGGCGAGCCACGGCATGATCGTCGCCTCCATCAGCTTGAACGCCATCAACGCCCGCGACGACGGCTCCATGACCGACGGCACGACCGAGCGGCAGCGGATGATCGACCAGCACCTCAGCTACTGGACGAAGGCGAACAGCGGGTCCATGGGGCCGTTCGGAGTGATGTTCGTGAACCACGTCGATTTCTCTCGCGTGGCCGAGGTGGGACACTCGCTGGGCGGCAAGGCCGTCGTCGCGCATGCGACCCAGACGCCGCCGGCGGGGCTGCGGGCCGTGATGGCGATCGCGCCCGCGGGTACAGCCAACAGCCCGCTCATCAACAAGCCCCTCGCCGTGATGCTCGGTTACTGCGACGGCGACGTGGGATCCTTGATCGGCGTGACCCGGGTCGACGCCGCCCGCTACGTCAACCCGGACGACGAGGCGGCCAAGTACACGTTCCTGCTGCGCGGGGGCAACCACAACCACTTCAACAGGCTGTGGACCCCGGGCGAGTTCCCGGCAGGGACCCGCGAGGACGGCGGGACGAACCGCGACGGCACCGCCACGAACGATCCCTACTGCGACCCCCGCCTGTCGACCAACGGTCGGGTCAGCGCCCAGGGCCAGCGCGACGTCGCCAAGGGCTACGCCGCCGCGTTCCTGCGCAGGTACCTGCTCGACGACATGCGCTTCGAGGCCATTCTGAAGGGGTACACCGCGCTGCCCGGGACGCCCACCAACGGCGCGATGTTCGTGGGCCACATCCCGCCGGCGCCGGATCGCAAGGACGTCAACCAGGTGCGGGACGCAACCTCGCTGGGCGTGAACAACCTGGGAGGCGTGGTGCAGTGCAACGGGCACCGCTGCCCGTCGACCGCGCTCGACGCCCGCATCTGCCAGGACTCGACCTGCCTGCCGGGGGCGAACGTCGTCCCCAGCGGTCGCAGGAGCCACTTCGGCACCGGGAGCAGCCTGACCGCCTTCAAGCTCGTCTGGACCTCGTCGGGCGGACGCTTCTCGAACCTCATCCCCGACGCGCACCGAGACCTCAGCAACTTCCGGCGGCTGCAGTTCCGCGTCGCGCAGGTCCCGCGGAGCCCGGCGCCGGCGAAGGAGGAGGACAGCGATTTCTCCATCCGCCTCGTGGACCCGGAAGGCCGCACGTCTTCGGTGAGGGCTCAGACCCAATCGAAAGCTCTCTACTATCCGCCCGGAACGCAGAAGAAGGCGGTGGTCATGAACACCTTGTCGGTGCCGCTGTCGTCGTTCACCGGCATCGACCTGCGCAACATCACCTCCATCGACATCATGATGAATCAGTCCACGGCCACCGCCGGTGACCTGCTGGTCTCCGACATGGCGCTGGTCGATCCCATCGTCTACGGGTACGGGGCCAGCTTCACGGACACGATGACCTACGGCGTCCGCACGAACAGTGCGCACACGGCGTGCGACTGGTTCAGCACCGGGCAGGTCTGCACCGTGCCGTCGAGCGACACCATCCACTGGTGCTGGGAACCCGCCATGGTCGCATCGAACCGCAGCCGGATGGAGAGCTTGGTCCCGATGCTGGCGGCGCCCGCCGGAAAGTCCGTACCCCTGTCGACGTCCACGGACCTCGGCTTCAAGTTCGTGAAGCACGACAGTTGCAACGATTCGGTGGTGCAGCTGGTGATCGACGATCGCGCGTGCTCCGGCAACAACAGCTCCAGTATGTCGGGCTACGTGTGCACGACCTTCCCGGGGCTCACCACCGCCAGAGCGCTGACGCAGTCACTGCCGTCGGCGGCCGGCAACTACTACAGCTGGGGGCTCGAGGGCGGCTGGACCGTTCTGCACCTGGACATCACGGACATGGCGACGAACTTCCGGCTCCCGGCCCTCGACACCCTGCTCACCAACGCCATCTACCACGGCCTCGGCTGGATCGTCGGCCTCGGCTCGCGCACCGACACGACGTCCCTCTACACGTCCGCGGCGGTGCAACCGCTGTCGAAGACCGGCTGGACCGAGCAGGAGATCTGCCGCGCGCGCTCGTTCCGGTTCGCGCCCGACGCGGGCAAGCTCGCCTTGCTCCAGCACTGCGGCTCGGACTCGCCCTGAAGGTGGACGGGGACGATGCGTCCCTGCCTGCCGCAGCACCTGTCGTCAGTCTCATCACGCCGGCGGTGAAGGTCTGACACCGGGCGGCGGCGTCCGCGGGCGTACAGGGCCGTGCGACACTGGTACGGCGCTTGCCATTGCCTGTCGACATGACTCGGATCGCCTGCCCAATCCTCCTCGCCGCCATCCTGTTCGGGCCTGCGGTGGCGCATGCCGACGAAGCCGCTGCGCCGGCACCCGAGGGGCGCTGGTACGGGTGGGAGCTCGCGCTCAGCGACGCGTTCTTCTTGATGGTGGCCACCGACGGGAACACGCCGAATCCCGAGCTTCCGATCGGTGCGGCTGGCTACCCGATCGGGCTGGCGGGCGTGATCGTCGGCGCACCGGCGCTTCACTATCTGCACGGCAATCCACACCGGGCGCGCGTAGGTCTCATCGTCCGCGGGCTCACGGTGCCGTTGTGGGCGCTGATGCAGACGAGCCTCTCCGGCTCGTCAGACAACGGCCCCGACAGCGGCGATCTCGTCCTGGCGGGGCTGGGCGTCACCGCGGCCGCCACCGCGGTGGTCTTCGCGTTCATCGACGACATCTGGTACGCGCGCGCGCCCGCGCCCGCGCCCGCCCGCACCACGGCGATCGCGCCGACCTGGTTCATGAACCGCTCCGGCGGCGGCATCGGCCTGGTCGGGGTGTTCTGACCCTCAGTCCCATCGGGTGTAACCTGGGCGGGTGAGTCGGGGGCTCGGGGTCGTCGCCAAGCTCGCTTTCTTCGTGCTGGTGGTCGTCGTCGGCGTGTCCCTTTTCAGACGGGATGTCGGGCGCACGCCGTCCGCCGACCGCGTGTCGGCCGACGTGCCCGCGGTCGAGGCGCTGCCCGCGTGCGCCGCTCGCGTCCAGGCCGACATCCGCGCGTTCATGCCCTGGGTCGATCCGAAGGTCGAGCGCTGCGAGGGGATCCCGACGCGGGCCACCTGCTCGGTCGAGACCAAGGCGCGCAACGGGCGCAGGACGGCGCCGGTCAAGGACTGGGACTGCAGCCAGCGGCACGTCATCGAGTACCAACGCCGGCAGTGGGTGTGGCCGAAGGAGCCGGCGGCGAGGGCGGCGGTGGATCGGGAAATCGCGGCCTGGGACGCTCGGTTCAAGGATGAGACCGAGCGCGGGCGTCGTTACGTGGTCGGGAAAATGAGCGAGCGACAGCAGGCGATCGGCGAGCCGGACCCCGATGGAAACCAAGGAGATGGCCCGTGGGTAAATCATTGATTGGCATGTTCGGTCTGTTGGGTCTCGCCGCCGTTCTCGCTACCAGCGGGTGCGGGGACAGCGGAGACAGCGGCGCCACGTACGGTTCCGCAATAGAGTCCTGCGCCGTCTACTGTGAGACCTACTTCGCGGCATGCGCCCCGGCGGCCTACATGACTCACGGCCAGTGCAAGATCGCCTTGTGCTCGCCGATCCCCTCGACGGCATCGGCCGGCTGCTACGCGGCGACGAAGAGCTGGTACGACTGCCGCAGAGCACAGTCCGATCTCTGCGGCGACACCGGCTGTACCGCTCAGGCGACCGCGGCCCTGGACGCCTGCCCGTAGCGAGAAGGCAGCTGTTTTGAGCCGGCCAGACGCGCTCGTCGGCGGCGGTCAGCGCGGTCCCACGCGGGTGTCGAGCACGATCTCTCGTTCGGCCTTGCGGCTGTTCGTCTCTTCCTCGACCGAGCGCTGTTGCCGCTTCACGAGGCCCTGGGTCTCGTCGACGAAGTAGAAGACCACCCGGAAGAACGCGGCGATGACGGCCACCAGGATCGACGACAGCAGCCAGCGCAGCACGCCCGCGACTGGCCCCAGGCGCGGGATGACGTGGACCGGGAACGTGCCGGTGATCGGCACCAGGATGAGGGCGATCCAGTGCGAGACGCAGTAGGGGCAGGAGACCAGGTAGCCGAGCCGGGTCTCCTTGCCGCCGAGACGGGCGCGCAGCGGCTCGCAGATCCGCTCGCGCGCGATCGTGTGGGACAGCCCCATCACGATCAGGGAGACGGCCAGCAGCTGACCCATGCCGTGCATCCCCGAAAAGCTAAGCATCGCGGGGCGGCGCGACCATTGTGCCCTCGAGACAATGTCTTGGCTTCGTTGAAGGGGGAACCGGACAGATTCGGACGAGCCGAAAACGTCGCCTCGTGTCGTCTTCGCGCAATGATGCGCCTGACCTACGTCTTCGCCTTCATGGTCATGGGTTTGCTGTTGGTCGCCGCGGGATGCGGGTCGTCGTCGCCGGCGGCGACCGGCACCGGCGGTGGCGGAGGTGGTGGCGTAGCGGGGAGCACGGGCGGCGCGGGGAACATGGGTAACGCTGGCGCTGCAGGCGGCGAAGCAGGGCGCGGCGGCGCGGCCGGCGCTGCGGGTAGCGCCGGCACGGCCGGAACGGCAGGCGTAGGGGGAACGGGCGCGGCCGGCACGACAGGCAGGGGCGGCACCACGGGCGCTGCCGGCACCACGGGCGCTGCCGGCACCACGGGCGCTGCCGGCACCACGGGCGCTGCCGGCACCACGGGCGCTGCCGGCACCACGGGGTCGGCCGGTACGACGGGCGCCGCCGGCAGCACGGGCGCTGCCGGCGGCACGGGCGCCGCTGGCAGCACGGGCGCCGCCGGCAGCACGGGCGCGGGCGGCGCGGGCGGCTCACCCGCGATCGCGTACGTCGTCGCCGACGCCGACGGTGTCACGGCTCGCACGGAGCAGAACGCGGCCGCCTACAAGTACTCGGGGATCCCTGCCGGAGACATTCGGGTCGACGGGTCAGCGACTGAGTGGCAATGGTCCCTGGAGTTCAACAACGCCGTTGGGACGGACACGGCCTGCCTCCTCCGGATGGCAAAGCGCGTCCCCGTTTTTAAGGTCTATTCCAACGGTCTGTCCGGCGGGTCGTGCAGTGTCACGGTCACGCGCGCCGCGCCGAACGTTGGGGATGAAACGGAAGGCACGTTCTCTGGCGTCGTGGGCCTGATCCTCGGTGGAACGACCACCGAGCCGCTGATCACGGTCACCAACGGCCGCTTCCGCGTCCCGCGCATTGCCGACCAAAACCTGTCTCCTTAGGGCCTGACGCCCGCCTCACCCGCTAGGCGGTCGCGCGCAACGCCTGCTCTTTGATGTCCTTGGCCTCGAGGACGGCCTTGGGCGCACCGAAGCGCACGCAGTTGATCATGGCGAGGCCGACCTGGCGCAGCGGGAGCCCCGGGAAAAACAGGGCGAGCAACGGGTAGAACGGCAGAAGCGCCCTGTACGCGCGCTTGATGTTCTTCTGGCCGGGCGCCGGCTTCATCAGCGACGGGCGAAAATTGAACACGGCCTTGAAGGGGAGGCGGCCGAGCGCGTTCTCTGCCTTCCCCTTCACGCGGGCCCACATCACCTTCCCCGTCTCGCTGCCGTCGGTGTGCGCGCCGGAGACGTGCACGAGGACCATGCCGGGGTTGAGGCGCGCGAGCGTTTGCGCAAAGTGAAGCGGGGTGTCGTACGTGATCGCGGTGTACTCCGGCTCCTTCAGTCCCACCGAGCTCACCCCCGCGCAGTAAAAGCAGGCGTCGTAGCCCGTCAGCTGCGGTTCGACGCCAGCGAGCTGTCGGAAGTCGGGAACCAGGCACTCGCTGAGCTTGGGATGGGTGTGTCCACACGGCCGACGCGAGACCGACAGCACGCGCTCGACGGCGGGGTTCTCGAGGCATTCGAGCAGCACACCTTCGCCGACCATTCCCGTCGCCCCCGTGATGATGACCTTCATGCCCCAAGCGTAATCGACGCGGACGTCGAACTGGTGCACCCAGGTCGTGCCGGCGCCGCCCATGATCTCATTGCCCAGCTCGACGCTCGCCACGCTCTCTTCGCGGCGCACGAGCCCCGCGCGCGTGAGGTGTCCGAGCTCGCCGTCGGAGCGCTGGACTGGAATTCGATCGCGAGGGGAATGACCCTCGGCTCGATTACCCCAACGAACCCATCTAATACTACTGAAACCCCATGAAAATCAATAGGTAGGAAGATTCTGCCCGCTGTCGAGGATCGGTGGCTCGCGAAAGGAGCCCTCGATGAACGCGCTCAGCCGCCAGCATGGTCCTGCCTCGACCAAGCTGCTGATGAGGATTCTGGAACGCCCGGGGTTGGTGGCGGCGGTGCGGGAGTTGCCGGGGGCGGTGCTGGGGAGGCTCATCGATCGGATCGGGCTCGAAGATGCGGGGGAGCTGGTCGCGCTCGCGAGCACGGCGCAGCTCGAACGCGTCTTCGATGACGATCTGTGGCGCGCGGATCGGGCCGGGGGCGACGAGACGTTTCGGCCGGAGCGGTTCGCGTTGTGGCTGCGGGTGATGCTGGAAGCGGGCGAGGAAGCGCTGGTGCGGCGGCTGTGCGAGCTGCCGCAGGATCTGGTCGCGCTCGCGGTGCATCGGCTGGTGCTGGTGGTGGACATCGACGTGGTCGAGGAGCAGCTGAGTCCGGGGGACGAGGAAGCGGAGGCGATCGAGCGGGCGCTCGAGAACTCCGCGTTCGAAGAGTGGGAGGAGTTTCGGGTGATCGCGCGCGAGCCGGACGCGTGGGACGACGTGTGGAATGCGCTGCTGTCGCTCGATCGCGATCACCACGATCGGTTGCGGGCGATTCTCGAACGGTGCTGCGAGATGACCCCGAGTACATCTCGGGGCAGGGTGGTCTCTACCAGGTGCTGACGGCGGACGAGATGCTCGACAGCGATGTCGCGGCGGCGCGCGACGATCGGCGGGTCGCGGAAGGGTTCATCAGTCCGGCGGACGCGCGGGCGTTTCTCGAGCTCGCGCGGCGCGGGAAGGGGAAGGACGGGGACGAGCGCGATCCGATCACCCGCGCGTATTTTCGCGCGCTGCAGGAGAGCGAGATCCCGATGAAGGTCGACGAGCCGGCGGCCGACGTGCGGGCTCTCGCGGCGCTGCTGCGGGAGGCGGAGGTGATCGCGCCGGCGACGGCGCAGCCGCTGGCGGCGCTGACGGCGGGGTCGGCGGAGGAGGGTGGGGCGCACGTGGTGGCGCCGCTGTTCGAGCAAGCGATGCGCGACCTGCGCCAGCGAGATCCGGTGCGGTTCGGCACGCGCGTGCGGGAAGTGGGCTACCTGGTCAACGTGTGGCTCGCGGGGGGAGCGCACGAGGGGCGCCGGCCGCGGCCGGCGGAGGCGATGGACGTCGTGCTCGCGGCGTGCGAGGCGGGGCTGCGGGCGCGGCTGGCGGCCGGGCGGAGGACGGCGGAGGAGGCGGTGGCGGTGCTGAGGGAGATACCGGCGGATGTGCTGTTTTGGGGGTCTCCTCTGCCTGGCCCTCGCACCACGCCACGCTGATTGACTCCAATGGATGGCAGATCGCCACATTGAGCCAGGGTCAAGGCCGTTGACAACGAACAGCGGCTCTGTCATTTGTGAAAATGCTTGCGCCAACGAGGCGCGGGAAGGAGATGACCTGAATGACGTTGACGACGCTAACGATGATTCTGAAATCAACCAACGAACAGGTCATCTCCGCGGTCCTCTCGTAGTCACGCGCCCGCAAGCGGCGCGATCTGCGCACGAGCCCCGCGGAGCGAGGGTGCCACCTTGGCGGCGGAACGCCGTCGGTGCGCCCTCTCCTCGAGGTGCGCGATGGGAAAGTGGATGGAGCCGAAGCCCGGACAGGGCAAGCGGCGCAAGAAGCGTTCGACCGAACGTGAGGACGGAGACGCCGTCCGCATCGTTCGACTGCAGCAACTGATTCGCGAGGAGGTGAACCTCCTCCTGCGCGCGGAGGTCCGCGATCCGCGGCTCGCCGGCGTGGAGATCACGCTCGTGGAGCTGACACATGACGGCTCCTCGGCGCGGCTCTGGTTTACCGACGAGAGCAACGAAGGCAACGACAATCAAACAGAAGCCTGCGAACGCGTGGCGGGGTTCCTCCGCACACGGCTTGCGGAGAGCCTGGGGCTGAAGAGGACGCCGGTGCTGCGTTTCCGGCGCGATCCCGCGACGCACGCCTATGCGATGCCACCGGGCCCGGAAGGAGGAGCGTGATGTCGACGAAGAATCTGGCCCGCACCGTCATCGAAGGCGGGCGACAAGCGGCGAACAGCTGGATGCGGCAGCGCTCGAACCACCAGTACCGCGCGCAGATCCGCAACGTGCTTGGTGGGGCAGGGCACGCGGCGGACCTGGACGACCTGGTCGTTCCCGAACGAAAGCGGGTGTGGCGCGCGTTCGACGACAAGCTGGGCGCGCCGTTGCGCTGGCTTCAGAGCAACGTCGGACGTCCGTGGGCGGCCGTGCGCGCGGAGCTGTTCGAGAAGTTCGACATCCGGACCACCGCGGGGCGCCACATCGTCTTTGGCCACATGCTCCCCTGGGTCGAAGACGTCGGCAGGTGGTCCGTTGCCCGCTTCGCCGTCGACCGGCGCGGCATTCTCCGGCGTCGGGCGGAGGTCCGCTGGCGATGGGTCACCCCTCCGCCGCTGCCAGAGCCGGAGCAGGCGCTGCGGCTTTGGCTCGACAACCGTCGCGTCGGGGTACGGGGCTCGAGGCTCTTCTGGTTCGCGCGGACGCCAGGCGGCTTCTTCCGGCAGCACCATCGCCTCGACGACCAGGACGCGAACCGCTGGCGCGCCTTGCCGGCCTGGTTCCAGGAGCGCCACGGCCCCTCCGCTCCATCCCTGCCCGAGGGGCGAATGTTCGCTGACCGGTTGAGGAACTGAACCATGCCTTTCCAGACAATCAACGCCGACAACGTGCCCATCCGCCTCTGGACGTCCATCAACGAGGTGGACTCGCGGGTGATTGCGCAGCTCAAGAACGTGGCCAGCCTGCCGTGGGTCGCGCACCACGTCGCGGTGATGCCCGACGTCCACCTCGGGCGCGGCGCCACGGTCGGATCGGTCATCGCGATGCGGGGGGCGGTCGCGCCGGCGGCCGTGGGGGTCGACATCGGCTGTGGCATGGACGCGGTCCGTACGACCCTGCGGGGCCGGCAGCTCCCCGACGATCTGCGACGCCTCCGGACCGCGATCGAGGCCGCCATCCCGGTGGGGCGGCGGTACCACGATCGGCCCGCCTGGGAGACGGCGCCCCCGCCGATGCGCGAAACCGGCGCGGCGCTGATGGGGGCTCGGGACCAGCTCGGCACGCGCGTGCACCCCGGTACCGTGGCCGGTCAGCTCGGTACGCTCGGCGGCGGCAATCACTTCATAGAGGTCTGCGTCGACACCGACGACACCGTCTGGTTGATGCTCCACTCGGGGAGCCGCGGCGTGGGAGCCCGGCTCGCCGCGCACCATATCGAGATCGCGCAGCGTCTGGGTCACAACCAGGCGCTGGTCGATCGGGATCTCGCGGTGTTCATTGCCGGCACGCCGCCGTTCCGGGCGTATCGCCGCGATCTGCTCTGGGCGCAGGAGTACGCCCGCTTCAACCGCGCCGTGATGCGCCACCTGCTCGCCGGGGTGATGCGCCGGCTCTTTCCCCCCATCGAGCTCGACGCGCCGATCTCGTGTCACCACAACTACGTCGCCGAAGAGGTCCACTTCGGCGACGAGCTGCTGGTCACGCGCAAGGGCGCCATCCGGGCGGGGATGGGCGAGCTGGGGATCATCCCTGGGTCGATGGGCACGAAGTCGTACATCGTGCGCGGGCTGGGGAACCCCGCTTCATTCCAATCAGCGTCGCACGGTGCCGGCCGTCGCATGAGCCGGACCGAGGCGCGCCAGCGGTTCACGCCGCGCGATCTCGCGGAGCAGACGGAAGGCGTCGAATGCCGGAAGGATCGCGGTGTGGTCGACGAGGCGCCGAAGGCCTACAAGAACATCGAGCGAGTGATGGCCGATCAGCGGGACCTGGTCGAGATCGTCGCGGAGCTGAAGCAGGTCGTGTGCGTGAAGGGTTGACGGCATTGGGGCTCACACGGCGATCACGTCGGTTGGTCGCTTGGATGACGAGCTCGGACCTAATTGCCGCGGGCGGTCGATGCTTCAACGTGGGTGGGTGTCATGGCCCGACATCTCCTGCCGCGTTTCGGCGGGGGGAATCCACCGTGGCCGGCCAGGTATACTGCGGCCATGGCTTCGCTTATGGGATGGTGGCAGGTTCCGGCATGGCTCTTGGCGGTCGGGCTGACCGTGGCGAGCGGCTGCAGCGAGACGGGCGAGACGGGCGCCACCGGCGACGTCCCCTGCACACCCCTCGCGGCCGCGCCCGCCGCGCCGATCGCCCTCGACACGGTGCTGGGGATCGGCAAACACGCCGACGGTACGATCTACGTCCTCGACCAGACCAGCACGGGCACCCGCGCGTTCGTCAGCGCCTATGGGGCAACGTTCTCCGACCCCGTGACGCTGCATCGCAAGGAGGTGTCGGGGAGCGGCTCGGGGGCCCGGGACGCGGGCACCTGGTACGTCGTCACCGTCCTGGAGCCGAGCGCTCCGTTCGTCCTCAAGGTCGACGACACCTCCGGCGTGCTGCGGATGGGCGTCGTGCGCGGCACCTTCGCCGATCGTGACTTCGCCATCGGCGAGACGGGCGACGTCCTCACGGTCCTGACCGCCGAATCGATCGCCGGGATTGCGGCCTTCGACCTGCCCGAAGGCCCAGTCATCGAGTACTGGGCCCAGCTCCCCGACGGCCGCGCGCTGATGGTGACCCGACCCGGTCATGACTGGGACTACGAAGACTTCCGTCTCTTCCTCGGCACCACCGAGCGGTTGGTCGAGCGGTCCGTGCTCAGCGTTGACCGTGCCAGGGACGGCGGCACTACCACGATCCTGTTCACGCTGGACGGCGCGCCGGCAACGGCATACTTCCCCGCTCCGATCTCCGACGCCGGAGCGAGCCTGACCACGGCCGGCGCGACGGTCTCCCTGTCCATTGGGCCTACGGCCAGCGTGCCCTCCACGCTTACCTACCTGTGTCTCCGATGAGGCGGGCCGGACTGTGGACGTTGGCGGTCGTGCTGGGCGCGTGCAGCGGCGCGCCGGACGAAACGGGCTCCGGAGCCGCGGGTGCCGCGGGGCCGGCGGGGCAGGGGGGCGTCGCCGGTGCGGCCGGCAGCGTCGCCGGCGCGCCGGGACTCGCGGGGACGGGCCCCGGCGGGGCGCGCCATGGGACGCCGGCGGCCTACGCTGCGGGTCCACGGCGCGTCGAGGCGGGCGACACCGATTGGCCCCAGCTCGCCTACTCGGGGGTCAACACCGGCACGACGACGGGGCGCCTGCCGGAGAAGCCCGAGTTGCTGTTCGACGTCACCGTCGACGGCCAGATCGCGTACACGACGCCTGTCGTCGGCGCGGGAAAGCTGTTCTACCCGCTCTATCCGGGCGGCCTCGTCACGCTGGACGCCGCGACGGGACGGCTCATCTGGCAGAACAAGACCATAGGCAACAGTAAGTACGGTACGGCGGCGTACGACGACGGGCGGGTCTTCACCGTGGTCCAGTCGAACGTGGGGGCGACGGTCGTGGCGCTCGACGCCGAGACCGGCTCCGTGCTCTGGTCCAGCCCGGCCGGATTCATCGGGATCCTCAAGATCGATCGCGGGGTTGTCTACATCAGCAACGGGCACGTCGCGGCGCTCGAGGCGGCCACCGGCGCCGTGCTCTGGACCTCTGCGGATCTCTGCCAGGCCCCGCCCGCCATCGACGGTGACCGGATCTACTGCCTGGGCGCCGGGGAGCTGCTGGCGCTCGACACTGCGACCGGCGCCCGGGTGTACGCGGCGCCGGCCGCGACGACCGATGCCTCGGTCTGCTCCGCGCCGGCGGTCGACGGCGAGCGTCTCTACTTCGTCGGGGCGCGGCTCTACGCCCACGCCACCGCCGACGGGGCGCCGCTCTGGGACGCCGACTTCGGCGCCTTCACCCAGCCCGAGCTCGGCAACCTGACGCAGACGTCGCCGACGGTCGCCTACGGCAAGGTGATGGTGGCCGGCTCGCGCGGCATCTACGCGCTCGACGCCGGGACCGGCGACGTCGTCTGGCAGTCACCGCTCATACGTCGGGGCGGCTCCGTCGCCGTCGCGGACGGCCGGGTCGTGGTGGGCGGCGTCGTGCTCCTCGACGCCGACAGCGGCGAGGAGCTCTGGTCCGCGGGCGGGGGCCTGTCCACCTGGAACCCGATCGTGACCGACGGGCACCTTTACGCGGGCGCGCTTCCCAACCGCATCCTCGGATGGGGCGGCTCCGTACCGGGCCCGGTATTCTGAGCGCCGCCGACAGAGGGTTGTTCGTCGCTTCGTGCTCCGTCACGACGACGCGGCGGCGGCGCTTCATGTGGGTCGCCTGGTGGACCGCGCCGCCGGCGCGCGAGCCCTTTCGCAAACCCGACGCGTTCTCCGGCGGCGCGCGCAGCCACGACGAGGCGCTGGCGCAGGCGCGCCGCGCCGCGGGCGTGCCGCTGGTCGAGATTGAGCCCTCCTGGGCCCGGGCCTGGGCGCGCGTGCTCCTCGGGCGAGCGCCGTGGAGCGCCCGCGCGGAGGGGGCCGCCAGCAGCAGCGCCCACCGGCGCTCGACCACGGCGCCGCCGCACGCCGCGAAGGTCACCCCGACCTCGATCTGGGAGACGCTCGGCATCACCGCGCGCGCGACGGCGGACGAACTGAAGCGCGCCTTTCGCCAGCGCGCTCTCGCCACCCACCCCGATCGAGGCGGCGACGCGGAGGCCTTCCGCGAGGTGCAGCGCGCGTTCAAGGAGGCCCAGCGCCGGATCGCCCGCCGCCGCCCCACGCGTACCCGGGCGCGGTGACGGCGAGGTCGCTGGCGGCAACGGTTGGGCGACCGTGAAATACAAACCGTAGCGAGTACGCGGATCGGTCTCGGCGCCGCGACAACGGACGCCGGGCTCGGATCTTCCCGCTCTCGCTTTCGTGAAAACTCGTTGTCGAGTCACGCCTCGGGGATTGCGTATGGCTCATTGCCAACGCGCCCGGGGAAGGCCTCTTTTCTTGGTCAGCGGCTGAAAAAATATGAGCCAACATTGCTGGTTCATTGTTCGCGAGCGATTTGTCGTTGGTGGAAACGCGCGCTCCTTGACAACGCGAGGCGCCCCATTGTACGCCGCCTATGTCGACGATTTGTGACTGTCGATGCTGGGGCCGTGGGAGGTTGAAATGACTAGAACGAGCTTAACGAGCGTATCTCGGGTCGGGTTGTTCCTCGTGTTGTTGGTCGGTGTCGCCCGTTGCGGCGGCAGCGAAGCCGAGGACGACGGCGGCGCCGGTTCCGGCGGCAGCGGCAAGGCGGGGAGCGGCGGCGCAGGCCGCGGCGGTAGCAGCGTCGCGGGTCGCGGCGGCGGCAGCGCGGGCTCCGGCGGCAACCCGGGGACCGCTGGCACGGTCGACGCGGGCGCCGGCGGCGGCGGCGCGGTCGGCGGCGCGGGCGCGGTGGACGACGGCGGCACGGCCGGCGGCGGCCCGGCCGGCAGTGGCCCGGCCGGCAATGGCCCGGCTGGCAGTGGCGGACGCGGTGGCGGCGCGGGCGGCTCCGGCGGTACGGCGGGAGGCGGGCCTGCGGGCAGCGGCCCGGCCGGCAGCGGTCCGGCGGGCAGCGGCGGACGCGGCGGCAGCGCGGGCGGCTCTGGCGGTACGGCCGGGGGCGCTCCGGCGGGCAGCGGCGGACGCGGCGGCAGCGCGGGCAGCGGCGGCTCCGGCGGCGCGGGCCGCGGCGGCGCCGGTGGCAGCGGCATGGCCTGTACCAACGCCTCCACCTGTCCGGCGCCTGTCGGCGGCAACGGCACCGCCGCCTGTATGAACCAGCGGTGCACGTTCAACTGCAGCAACGGCTACCACCGCTGCGGCGACGCCTGCGTTCAGAACATCAGCACGCTGACCTGCGGCAACACCGCCGACGCGTGCACCCCCTGTCCCATCCCCGCGAACGGGGTCGCGACCTGCGGCGGAAACCCACCGGAGTGCGGGATCGCCTGCTCGTCGGGCTATCACGCCTGCGGCAGCGGCGCGACCGAGACCTGCGTGGTCAACGGCAGCACCAGCCTCACATCGTGCGGGAACAACTGCACGGTCTGCACCGCGCCGGCGAACGGCTCCGTGTCTTGCAACGGCACGAGCTGCGTCCGCGCTTGCACCGCCGGCTATCACCTGTGCGGTACCGGCGCGACAGCCACCTGCGTCGCCGACAACAGCATCGCGTCCGGCTGCAGCGCCAACGGCTGTACCGCCTGCGCGAACCCCGGCAACGGGAGCGCGGTCTGCAGCGGAACCACCTGCAGCGTGAGCTGCAACAGCAGCTACCACGGCTGCCCGGCCGCGGCGCCCACCAGCTGCGTCGCCAACAGCAGCGTCGCGTCCGGCTGCACCGCCACCGGTTGCACCGCCTGCGCCGATCCCAGCAACGGCGACGCCGTGTGCACGGGAACGACCTGCGGCATCAGCTGCAACACCAACTACCACCCTTGCAACGGCAGCAGCTGCGTCTCGAACACCAGCAGCAGCGTCACCTCGTGCGGAACGACGTGCGAGGCCTGCTCGGTACCGGCGAACGGGACGGTGACCTGCACGGGCGCGACCTCGACCTGCGTCCCGCACTGCATCAGCGGCTTCCACCTTTGCAACGGCATCTGCGTCAGCAACAACGCTTCCGTCACCTGCGGGACGATGGACGGCGTCGATTGCGAACCCTGCCCGACGGGCACGGCCTGCGTGAACGCGGCCTGCGGCCCGAACTGCGGCGCCGGGACCCACACCTGCCCTGCGACCAGCGGCTGCTTCCCGAACGACAGCCCGCTGACCTGCGGGACGTCGGCGTCGTGCATGACCTGCCCGGCCCCGTCGGATCCAAACGCCGTGGCGGTCTGCACCGGCAACCAGTGCGGCGTGGCCTGCAAGTCCGGCTATCACCGCTGCCCGGCGGGCACGGGCCTCTGCGTCGCCGACCTCAGCGTCTCCAGCTGCGGCAGCTCCTGCAGCGCGTGCCCGGCTCCGCCCAGCAACGGCATGGCCGCCTGCGACAACATCGCCACCCCCGGGACGCTGAGCTGCCGGGTCCTCTGCGATACGCCCGGCTTCTGCCAGCGCGGCACCGCGCAAGCGCCGACCTGTGTCGTGAACAACACCGTCGGGGCTTGCGGCGCTTCCTGCGCCACCTGCGCGGCGCCCGCCAACGGCAGCGTCACCTGCAACGGGACCTCGTGCGTCCCCGCTTGCGACGCCAACTTCCACCTGTGCGGCACCGGCGCGAGCGCGACCTGCGCCCCCAACAACTCGCCGGGCGCCAACTGCACCGCGGCCTGCATCACCTGCCCGACGGGCTCCACCTGCGTCGACAACGTCTGCACGGCTCCCTAGGGCAAGGGAGCCGAGCGCCGGCATAGGCCTACCACGCGGGCGCCGTGGCGCCCGCCGTGACGCGGTCAGAGCGCGAGCAGGAACGCCAGCAGATCGTCCTTCTCGTCCTGCGTGAGATGATCTTCGAGGATAAGGTTGAAGAACTCGATCGTGTCCTCGAGGGTCAGCAGCCGTCCGTCGTGGAAGTAGGGCGGCGAGTCCTTGATGCCGCGTAGGGGGAAGGTCTTGATCGGCCCGTCCGGTTTCTGAATCTGGTTGTTGACGGTCCGGAACGCGAAGAAGCGCTCGACCATCAGGTCGTGCATGGTCAGGTCGGTGTAGAAAGGCGGCGTGTGGCAAGACACGCATTGCCCCTTGCCGTTGAAAACAATCTCCCCGCGCAGCTCCGCAGCGGTTGCCTTGCTCGCGTCCAGGGTGCCGAACACGCCCAGCTTGGGTGCCGGCGGGAAGTCGAGCAGCTCCTGCATCTCGGCCATAGGCTGCACCTCCTGGGTGCGATCGAGCATGTTCAGCCCCTTCTTCTTCGCCGAGGCCATGTCACCGTCGAAGTAGGCGCCGCTCTGCTCGAACTCGGTGAAGTCCTCGACGGTCTTCAACGCCCGCTGCGACCCGAACAACCGCTGGATGTTGACGCCCCGAAGCGTCGGGGTGTCGATCCGGTTGCGCATCTCTTGCGGTCGGATGTCCTGCGCCAGGTGCGTCGCGCCGTTCGTGTGGCCGTTGACGTGGCACTCGAGGCAGGCGACGCCAAGCCCGGGCGCCACCGTCCGGCGATCGTCCGTCAGATTGAACTGCTGTTGTGGGAACGGCGTGAGCAACAGGCGGAAGCCGTCGAGCTGCTTCTCGCTCAGCTTGTCCTTGAACAGCTCGAAGAAGTTCGCGAACGTGACCAGCTTTCCCTGGGAGACGTCGCCCAGATCCGGGCGGGTGGTCAGGAAGATCGCGGGTGGGAACTCCGCCAGGAAGATTTCCGGGATGTCGAAGTCGAGGTCGAACCGTTGCAGGTCGCGCGCGGTCTGGCGGTTGATCTCGTCGATGCTGGATTTAGGAAGCACCATGCCCCCCTCGTCCTGGTTTGGGTGCGGCAACGGCATGAACCCACCCGGGAACAGATCGCGCGCCTTGATCTCGGCGGGCGACAGGGCTCCAAGGTCGTCCCAGGTCAGGCCGCTCGGCAACAGAACACGTACGCCTTCCTGCAGCGGCTTCCCGCGCGTCATCACAAAAGCGGAGGGGCGATTGGAGAGATCATATCGGGCCGCGAGGAGGGCAGCTTGGCGAGCGTCCATGATCCCGCGCAGCATCTCGCCACGACAGAGCAGGGCGCCGAACTCGAAGTGCGCATCTCCGGGCAGCGGCCCCGGGTTGACCTGGTTGTCAGGGTCGAGACCGTTCAGCGGCGCACTGACCGGACCGCACGCCACGCCCCCGTCGGGGTTCGGCGGGGCGCCTCCGCTTCCACCGGTGCCGACGCCGGCGTCTGTACCCACGCCCGCGGCGCCGCCTGTCCCGACGCCCGCGGCACCGCCCGTTCCGACGCCCGCGGCACCGCCGGCGTCGACGCCCGCACCGCCGTCGGTCGGGAAATACTCCGCGTCGTGGCGATGCGGTCCCATGCCGGCATCACAGGCCGATAGCGCCAGCGCCGCAGCCCCGACGGCAAGCGCCCGCCATCCCGTCCCCACGTTGCCCGCCCTCTGTCCCATCTCCACCCCTCCCGATGCGTCAACGATCGCGCAGACCCACGCGGCGAAGCGCAGGGTGCGTCGGCCCGCACGCGAATTCCAGTCAGGGTGATCCTCATTTCCCTCCGGTCAAGGGTCGCGAGCGCGAGCGGTTGTCGGGGTCAGGGCGGACGGTGCGTTGAAAGTCCGGACCTCGTCGATACCAGCCCTGCGGCGGATGTCGGGCGGATCGCCGTGGCTACGGCCAGGCGCTGGTCGAATCGATGAAGACCGCCAGGGGGGCCGGCGATCCGGCAGCCGCCGAGATCGTCGCCTGCGAGGCGGTAGTCCTGGCCGAGACGAAAGACCACCTGGATTGGGAGCTGCTTGGCAAATGCGCGGAGCACCTGACCGGGTCTGCCGCCGACACGCTGAAGAGCGCGTACGAGAAGATCGAGGAACAGGAAGACGAGCACCTCTACCATTCGAAGGGATGGTGCCGCGAGCTCTGGCTCAAGTCGCTCGGCCTGACGGCGGTCCTGCCGCCGCCCGAGGAGCAGCGCCACGTGAAGACCGCGATCGGCGCGGCCTGCGCCGAGCAGGCGGCCGAAAAAGATCGCTAGCTGAGTTCGCCGCCAGCGCCCGGCGTACGGCATCCCTTGCCATCGCCGGCAGCCGCCGCAAGTTCGGGGCGGCTGCGCAACGCGGCGGGAGGGCCTCATGAACGGCACGAGGATAGAGGGACGTCCACGCACCGAGCGAGTGAGCGGGTTCTCGGCAGGGGGTGACTGGGGCGGACCCGACCGATCGCTCGAGCGGCGGCTCTCCCCGCCGTCGGCCCGGGTCGCGCTTGGCCTCGGGCTGTGTGGCATCGGTCTGGGCCTGGCCGCGCTGCTGGGCGCGTCGCCTCGACGGAGGAAGGCGGCGGCGCGCCTCACCGGCGCCGCCGCTGGCGTCGTCGGCGTGACCGTCCTCGAACGCTACGCGGCGGCGAAGAGGCGGGGCCGGGCAGAGACGGTGGACGCCGGGCCCGTGCGTGGCGCGATCACGATCGCCGTGACGCCCGATCGGGCCTATCAATATTGGCGCGAGCTGCGGAATCTCCCCTCGTTCCTGGAGTGGATCGCGTCGGTCGAAGAGCTGGACGGGCAGCGGTCGCGCTGGCGCATGCACGGACCGTTCGGACGCGTCGTTCAGTGGGACGCAGAGATCATCGAGGATCGTCCGCGTGACCGCATCCGCTGGCGATCAGTTCCGGGCGGAGAGGTCAGCCACGTCGGGGAGGTGCGCTTTCGGGAGGCACCGGGCGATCGCGGCGTCGAGGTGACGGTCGAGCTCTCCTATCTTCCGCCGGCGGGGGTGCTGGGGAAGGCTGCCTCCTTCCTCGCGGACCAAACGATGAACGTTCGCCTGGAACGGGACCTTCGCCGGCTGAAGCAGCTCCTGGAGCTCGGCCAGATCGTGCACTCGGACGCCAGCATTTGCCGCGGCCGACATGCGGCCCAACCGTCCAAAGAGCCCGCAACGACCTGAGGGGAGAGCGCCATGAAAGCCAACTGCTGGTTCGGCAAGAAGGACGTTCGTGTCGAGACCGTGCCGGATCCCAAGATCCTGAACGCCACCGACGCGATCGTGAAGATCACCTCGACCGCGATCTGCGGCTCCGATCTTCACCTCTACAACGGCCTCATCCCGACGATGGAGAAGGGGGACGTGCTCGGGCACGAGTTCATGGGGGAGGTGGTGGAGGTCGGCAAGGACGTCGGGAAGCTGAAGGTCGGCGACCGTGTCGTCGTGCCGTTCCCGATCGCCTGCGGGGTCTGCGGGATGTGCACGCGCGAGCTCTTCTCTCTGTGCGAGAACTCGAACCCCAACGCCTGGATGGCCCAGAAGCTCTGGGGGCATTCACCGGCGGGGCTGTTCGGCTACTCGCACCTGCTCGGCGGCTACGCCGGTGGCCAGGCCGAATACGCCCGCGTCCCCTTCGCCGACGTCGGCCCGATCAAGGTGCCGTCCGGCCTGCGAGACGAGCAGGTCCTGTTCCTGTCGGACATTTTCCCGACCGGCTACATGGGCGCGGAGATGTGCAACATCCAGCCCGGCGACGTGGTCGCCGTCTGGGGGGCCGGGCCGGTCGGTCAGTTCGCGATCGCCAGCGCGCGCCTGCTCGGCGCCGAACGGATCATCGCGATCGATCGGTTCCCGTATCGACTCGAGCTGGCCCGCACCAAAGCGGGCGCCACCGAGACCATCAACTACGAGGAGGAGAGCGTGTACGACGCGCTGGCCGCGCTCACCGGGGGACGCGGCCCCGACGCCTGCATCGACGCGGTCGGCACCGAGGCCCACAGCCACGGACCCAGCTACGCCTACGACCGCGCCAAGCAGGCGCTGATGCTGGAGTCGGACCGCCCCATCGCGCTGCGCGAGGCGATTCGCTGCTGCCGCAACGGCGGCACCGTCTCGGTCATCGGCGTCTACGGCGGGTTCATCGACAAGTTCCCGATGGGGGCGGTGATGAACCGCGGCCTCACGATCAGGGCCGGGCAGTGCCACGTGCAGCGCTATCTCGGCCCGCTGCTCCAGCGCATCGAGGCCGGCGAGATCGATCCGAGCTTCGTCATCACCCATCACCTGCCGCTGCGCGAGGCGCCGCGGGGGTTCGAGATGTTCCTGGCCAAGCAGGACAACTGCGAGAAGGTGGTCCTGCACGCCTGAGGTGGGGCGGCCGCGCGCTGGCGGCCGGAGGCACTACCCGCCGCCGGGCGGCACCCAGGGTGGCCGCCAGACGAACCAGAGTACGAGGCCCACCACGAGCACGACGATGGCGAGGCAGGAAGCCATCGAGGAGAGCGGGTCGACCCGCCGCTCGCGTCGCTGAAGACTGATCATGCCGAGCGGCTCGGGCACGATCGGGATCTTGTGCTCGCCTTCGAACTCGAGCCGGGGGAGCAGAGCCTCCTCGCGGAGCGCCCCGCAGATGGCGCCGAGCCGCTCTTCGAGCGCCCGACAATTCGCCGCCGAGAGGGTCACGTGCGGCCAGGCGCGCCGGCGCGTCGTGTCGGCGGCCAGGGCATCGAGTGACCTCGTGAGCCCCACGTACTCGTGCCAGCCCTCGGCGTCGATCGTCTTCCAGGCGACGACATCGAGGGCGTCCGACGACAGGCCGAGCACCGAGGCGATCTGGCGGACGAAGTACGAGAGCATGGTGTTCGAGCCGCCGCCGGGCGCATCCATGTGCTGCACCGTCACGCCGTCGATCCGCAGGCGTCCCATGCTCCCGGCCTCGTCCGCGAGCGTGACCTCGAAAGGTTCCGAGGGCCGGTCATCTCGGACCAGCGCCATGTTGAGCGCCACCGTCGGGCCGAGGCGCTGCGGTCGCAAGCCGCCGGCTAAGCGGCGGCCACGAAGCCGGTTGCTCGCGATGACCAGGGCGCCGCGTGCACCGCGGGCAGAGATGACGGCCATGTAGCCGAAGAAGATCAGGAAGAAAGCGATCGTCAGCGTCTCGACGTTGGATCGGGCGGCCAGTAGCACCAGCAGGCGGCGGCTCACGATCAGGAGGACCAGGCCGAACAGCGCCGACAGGAAAAGAACCAAATGAACGGCGGCGAGCTGTGTGACCCGCCGCTGGTAGGCGGCAGGGGTGCTCTCCTCGGGCTCTCGCACCAGGCTGCGCTCGAGGTCCATGTCGACGGCAACGTAGTCACCCCCGGAGCGGGGTTCCAGCGGGGGCCGCGCGGGTAGGACCCTTGTCGGCGGCAGCGTCGTGCCCACGTTCGGGCGCGGAGGTAACGAGAGCGTGACGTTGCGGGCCGTTCTCTTCGACGTCGATGGGACGCTGGTCGACAGCAACGAGGCCCACGCGCGCTCGTGGTGCGACGTCCTGGGCACCTTCGGGTATCCGGCAGAGCTGGCACGTCTCCGTCGCATGATCGGCATGGGCGGCGACAAGATCGTCGACGCGCTCACCGATCTTGCGCCCGACGGCGCCCGGGCAAAGGAGCTCCTCGCGGCCCGGACGGCGCGGTTCTTCAGCGCGTACTTCGCGTCGGTGCAGGCGTGTCCGGGCGGGCGCGCGCTGTTCGAGCGCCTGCGCGCCGATGGGATACGGACCGCGATCGCCACCTCGGCGAAGCCCGAGGAGCTGGCGCCCCTGTTGCAACGAGCCGGGGTGGACGACCTCGTCGAAGAACAGGCCTCGTCCGGCGACGCGAAGGCTTCCAAGCCGGATCCCGACATCGTGCACGCGGCGCTGCGCCGCCTGGAGCTGCCGGCCGCCGCGGTGGCGATGATCGGAGACACGCCCTTCGACGACCAGTCGGCCCGTCGGGCCGGCGTGCCGTTCATCGCCGTCCGCTCCGGGGGCTGGTCGGACGCGGACTTTCCCGGCGCGGTGGCCGTCTTCGAGGACGTCGCGGCGATCCTGGCCGGCTACCCGGCCTCGTTGACAGCGGACAGAAGCGGCGCCCGCTGACGGCGCGCCTCGTTCGCGTTCAGGGATCTCCTCATTTCTGTCGCACGGGCGTTCGACGGTCCGCGCGCGACCCACATTTGCTGGCCGAAGCTCACTCATTAGGGAGGGACCACGACATGAACGCTCACCCCAACGTTCGACTCGGCAGCTTCATCCTGAGCGGGCTCGGCGTCGCCGCGCTGCTCCTCGCCGCGGCGCCCGCACGCGGCGACGTCGGCAAGATGCCGGAGACCACCACGTCCGCCCCCTCGCCGGCGGGTGCGCCGGCGCCCCCCGCCAACGCGGGGGCACCGGACACCGCGACCGTTCTCGGCAAGCTTCACCACTCGAACCAGATGGAGATCGAGGCCGGGAAGCTCGCCGAGAAGAACGGCGCCTCGAAGGACGTCCGTGACTTCGGCAAGACGCTGGTCAAGGACCACACGGCCGCAGACAAGAAGGTCACCGCCCTGGCCAAGCAGGAGAAGATCGATCTCGGCGGGGCGATGCCGCCGATGAAGGACGACATGATGGCGAAGCTGCGCGACCAGAAGGGAGCCGAATTCGACAAGTCCTTCGCGGTCGACATGCTCGAGGACCACAAGAAGGACGTGGCCGAGGCGACGGCGGCGCGGGACGCCACCAGCGATCCCAAGCTGAAGGCGCTGCTCAAGGAAACCGTTCCGGTCCTCGAGGCGCATGAGCGAATGGCGCAGAAGCTGGTCACGACGGTGAACGCTCGCGCCAGCGTCCCGTGAACCGGCCCTGGCGCGACCGGCGGGCGCGCCGTGCGGCGCGACCGCCGGCGCTGTCAGCGCGCCGGCCTGGACTCCGGCAGGATCCGGTGGGCGACGCTCGATGCCGCGGAGGTGACGCTGGGGAAAAGATCGTTTGCGAGGTGGAGCAGCTTGGCCGGAGCCCCCAGCACGGCGCGCGCCTGCCGGCGGGCGAGCGCCGCGACGATCCGCCGCGCCGCACGGTCCGCGCGCATCGCCAACCCCGGCGCCCGGGCCGCGGCGCTGAACCAGCGTGCATCGGCCGGGTCACCGGCGTCGCTGACGTCGCAAGGGAGCGCGAGCACGAACGCCTTCGAGCCGGTCTCGCCCCGACCGGCCAGCTCCCGCGTGAGCGAGCGGCGCGCCCGTTCCAGTTCCTCCGCGTCGCGCGCGCAGATCGCCACGCGGCACCCTCCGCGGACGAGGTCTCGGGCAACCAGGAACCCGAGGCCCCGTGAGCCCCCGGTCACCAGCGCGACCTGTCCCGCGAGGGAGCCGCGCCGGGTCCGCATCGTCCGCACGAGCCACCAGGCGCCGAACGCCGCTCCCGCCAGCAAGCTGATCGGGGATCTCCTCATATCCGCGACCTCGGTGCAGTCTTTAACGTGGTGCTTACCTTTGGTGCGTCAAACCGGCGCGCCCTTCGGAGGACGCGCCGCCTCATCCACCGAAGGAGCCGCGCATGACCGCTACAGCCCCGGAAGCCTCTGATCGTCCGCTCGCCGTCGTCACCGGCGCCTCGTCCGGCATCGGGTTCGAGCTCGCCAGGTGCTGCGCCCAGAATGGCTTCGACCTGGTGATCGCCGCGGACGAGCCGGAGATCGTGGACGCCGCTCGCAAGCTGAGCGTCGGCGGCGCCCTCGCCGAACCGGTGCGCGCCGACCTCGCCACCCTGGACGGGGTGGACAAGCTGATCGAGGCGATCCGTGGGCGACCGGTCGAGGCTCTGCTCGCCAACGCCGGGCGAGGGCTGGGGGGCGGGTTCCTCGACCAGGCGTTCGAGCGCGTCCGACAAATCGTCGACACCAACGTGACCGGGACCCTCTACCTGATTCAGCGGATCGGGAGCGAGATGCGCGACCGTGGCAGCGGCAAGATCCTCATCACCGGCTCGATCGCCGGATTCATGCCCGGGACCTACCAGGCGGTCTACAACGGCACGAAGGCGTTCCTCGATTCTTTCGCGTATGCGTTGCGCGCCGAGCTCAAGGACTCGGGCGTGACCGTCACCTGCCTGATGCCCGGTGCGACCGAGACCGACTTCTTCGAGCGCGCCGAGATGCTCGACACCAAGGTCGGTACGTCGAAGAAACAGCCGGCCGACGAGGTGGCCCGGTCCGGGTTCCAGGCGATGATGAAGGGGGAGGGGGATGTCGTGACGGGATGGACCAACAAGCTGCGGGCGGCGCTCGCGCACCTCGCGCCGTCATCCGTCGTGGCGGAGCAGCACCGGAAGATGGCGGAGCCCGGCGGCGGCAAGCGCGCCTGACGAGGGCCGTCAGCCGATGCGGGCCGCGCGCCGGCTCGCATCGGAGGTGACGCCACGGTCGGGTTGCGCCGTCAGCTCTTCGGCGACCAGCGCCGTGGCGGCTCCGAACGCCAGGTGCGCGACCAGATCGACGAGGTTTTCGGGTGGACGCTTGCGCCAAGCCGCTCCTTTCGCCCCGATGAGCGGGAGCGCGATCCACGAGCCGGCGATCAAGGTCGCTATCCCGTACCCGAAGCCCCGTAGCAGCGCGGTGTTGGTTCGGCGGCGGACGGTCACGCCGTACAGGCTGCCCAGGAACGCGCCGTACCCGAGGTGCATCAACGTATCGGCCAGGTGGTGCAGGGAAGCCGATTCGGGCCGTATGGCCGGCAGCCGCGCCGCCAGCCACTCCTCGGCCGCCTGCGGAATCGTCTTCTCGATGACGCCGTGCCGGCGCGCGGTCATCCTGATGACGGTCATGCAGGCGGCCCCGAGAGTGCCCGCGATGGCACCGTAGAGCAGGCGGTGGGCGAGGCGGGTAGGGCTGTTGGCCATCATCCCAACCTAGGCACAGGCCCGCCGGATGGCGATACCGGCGCGGGTGCTTAGCCTTCGGCCGTTGTTCCCGGTCAGGGATCGATACGACGCCGTTGTGGTCGGCTCTGGGGAGCAACAGCTACGGGGGCGAGGTGCGGCTACTATGCCGCGACGATGTCCTTCGCCCGGGTGGAGTCTGTGGAGCACGAGATCCATGCGCACTACCAGGCGCTGCGGGCGATCCGGAGACGCAAGGCGCTGGAGCGGAGCGCGCTGTGGGCGGAGATCGGCGGCGCGGTGACGCGCGTGCTCGAGGGCGTGGAGCGGGGCGACTGGGTGCCGGGGCCGCCGCCGGCGGCCGCACCGGCGCCGGGCGGGCGGGCGCTACGGGCCCTGGCCTGGAATATCCAGCGGGGGGCGCGGCTCGATGACCTGCGGCGCGCCGTCCTGGCACCGCCATTCGCCGGGGCCGACCTGCTCTTGCTCAGCGAGGTCGACCTCGGCCTCGGACGGTCGGGCAACCGCAACGTCGCGCGCGAGCTGGCCGAGGCCCTCGGCATGAACTACGCGTTCGGTGTTTCGTACCTCGCGCTCACCGACGACTTCGGCGACGACGCGGGCGGCCGCGAGAACACCCTGGCGCTCTCGGGCTCGGCCATTCTCTCGCGCCATCCCATCAGGCGCGTCGAGAACGTCGATCTCCCCGAGCTCCGCGACAAGTTCCACTCCTCGGAGAAACGACTCGGCAAGAAGCGCGCCCTGCTGGCGGAGATCGACCTTGCCGATGGGCCGCTCGCGGTGGCGGCCTGCCACCTCGACTCGAACGCCTCGCCGGCGCAGCGCGCGCACCAGCTCGGTGCCGTCCTCGACAGCGTCGATCGCAGCGGCGTGACACGCGCGCTGGTGGGCGGCGATTTCAACACCAGCACCTACGACCTCTCGAGCACGCTGGCGATGGCGCGAGACCTGTTGCACAAGCTGCTGGTCATCGGATTGCGCGCCACCATCGATCAGTACATGACGCCGGAGAAACGCTCCGAGCGGCCGGTGTTCGAGCTCTTGAAGGCACGCGACTTCGCTGTCGAGGGGTTCAACGATCGCGGCACCGGCACCTACTTCTACGACCTCACCGATCCTTACATCCTCGACCGCTCGCGGAAGCTGGTCGGCCGCGCGCTCACGCGCTACCTCGTGCACCTCCTCCGTCCCTGGGGCGGCTGCGTGCCCGCGCGCCTCGACTGGTTCGCCGGCCGCAACGTCAAACCGGTGGCCGCGGCCGTCGAGCGCCCGCGTGCCGCCGCCGACGGGCGCCCCCTCTCCGATCACTCGGCCGTCATCGTCGACGTCGCGGTCTAGGCGAACCTCCTAGCCCGTCCCGATTGCCGTTTCCCCATCACGGCCTTACCAAGCCGACGATGAAGACCAGAAGCGCGTTGACGCTTGCGACTGTCACGGGCCTCGCGGTCGCAGTCGCAGTACCGGGCGGCAGGGCCCTGTCCGCGTCGCAGGACAAGTACACGTTGCAGCTGCCGGGCGGGGTTCCGTTCTCTGACTTCAAGGGATACGAGACCTGGCAGTTCGTCTCCGTCAGCCAGACCGACGAACGGTTGAAGGTGATGCTCGCCAATCCGATCATGGTCGAGGCCTACAAGGCCGGGGTTCCCGGCAACGGCAAGAAGTTCCCCGACGGCTCCAAGATCGCGAAGATCCAGTGGAAGCCGAAGAAGAGCACGCAAGCCCCGTTTGTCGTGAACGTTCCGGACACGCTGGCGGACCTCTTCTTCATGGAGAAGGACAGCAAGCGGTTTCCGGAGGGCGGCGGATGGGGGTACGCGGTGTTTGACTACGACCCCGCGTCCGACACGTTCACGCCCAACAAGACCGGCACCCCCAACTGCGGGAACAAGTGCCACAAGGTGGTCGCGGCCCAGGACTACATCTTTCACCCGTTCCAGAAGCGGTGAGCGCCCGAAGTCACGCGGTGACGAAGCTCAGCTTGAGGCAGGGCGGCAGGCCGATCTCGACAGCCAGCGTGGAGGCACGGAGGCGATTGCCCTCCATGGCCTTTTGCAGGCGGGCCCCTTTCACGAGCGCCTTGAGGATGGCGCACGCCAACGTCTTCTCCGGGTTGGCGGCCGTGATGCGTGCGATCGCCTCCTCGGACACCTCGCTGGTCGGGAAGTTCGCCACGACCTTCGGCGGCAGCCCGATCTCGACCTCGACCTCCGAAGGTGTGCAACCCGCCTCTTCCAGGAGCGGCAGCGCTGCGTTGAGCAGGGAGATGACCTCTTGCACCTTCGCGACGCCGGCGCTGGCCAGCTCGCCGTTCTCCGCGAATGCGAGCGCCTTGTCTTTGGCCTTCTGAAGTAGCCCCACGACCGCACCTCCCCCGAGCTGTTGCCGGGTCACCATGATCGATGGTGCCGAAACGCCGCGAAGATGGTCAGGGGCCGCCTGATTCGGCAGACGGCGCCGTGGCCTGACCATGAACGTGCAGGGGTTCGCGCCCGCGCGGGCCGTCGTCGTCAGCCTCGCGCTCGCGTCTCCTCCAGCGCGATGGCCTTCGGGAACAGCACGTTGTTCTCCAGCGAAACGTGCTTCAGGAGATCGAGGCGCAGCTCGGCCAGCCCCGCGTACAGGGCCCGGAAGCTGGCGCAGGCGTTCTCGGGCGGCGAGAAATCCGCCGTCGCGCTGGCCAGCACCGCGAGCGACTCCGCGGCGCGATCGTGTTCGAGCATCATCATCCGCACCGGGTTGCGGACCGTCCCGAAGAAGGGCGGCGGCGGCGGACCGCCCGGCGCGCTGAGGTCGAGGATGTAGGGGAAGAGCACGCGCTCTTCCTTCATCATGTGGGGCACCAGCTCTGCGACCAGCTGTTCGAAGGTCGCCGCGATACCCGCCAGCTCGGGGTGGCGATCGCCGTGCTTGCCGGCGACCTTGGCGACGAGCGGCGTGAGACGCGCGAACGCCGCCCGGGTGTAGTCGTGGTGGGTGCTGACGATGAAGTCGATCAGCTCGTCCGGCGTCCGGTCCTGCCATTCCACACCGGCGCTTCGGGCCTCTTGCCGCGCGGTCGCCTCGGCGGTCAGCTCGCCCAGCACGCGCTCGACGTCGAGACCGGCGCCACGGCACGCCTCCTGAAGACTTCGGTTGCCGCGGCAACAGAAGTCGAGCTTGTACCGGTCGAGGACGGTGGCGTGAGCGTCGCTGCGAAGCGCGATCGCCGACAGGGTCGTCTCAGGCGTGGGCGGAACGTTCGCGGTGCTCGTGTGCTGCATGAGTGGCGGCTCCTTGCCCGATCACATACGCAAGCCCCGCACCAGGCGCCGGGGGCCCGCCGCGCGCGCGTCTCTCGTTCCGCAGCGCGCAGCGGTTGCGCACGTCGGCGCCCGTCGCGCAGAGTTTTCGCTACTGTCGCCGGGCGGTGAACGTCCCCACGATGAACTTGGTCTGCAGCGCCCGGAGCTCGTCCCCCCCGTCGGTGATCACGAAGGCGATCGGGATCGGCTCGGCGATGGGGGTTCCCGGGAACGTCGCCTCGCTGGTCCCGATGCCGTCCGGATTGACGGTGTACGTGCAGCTCGATGATGCAGAGGGGATCGACTGCCCGTTCAGATTCCCGACCGCGCTCACCTTGCAGCCGCCCTGGCCGTCGAAGTAGATGCGCCCCAGGCCCGTGAAGGGCAGCGCCGGCACCACCGGCTGGTTCGGCCCGGTGGCGACCAGCACGCCGTACGAAGAGTTGTAGCCGTAATACCCCTTGAGGCTCCGGAGGCTGAAGCCGTTCCCGGAGCGAGTCCCCTCGTCACGCTCGTTCCACGCGAACGAGGTCCCCGCCAACACCGCCGCCAGAGCCGTCACCCCGACGAACATCCCAGCCCCGACCCGCCACGCACTCGAATGTCGTTTCATGTTTTCCCTCCGTTGGAACGTCCGGGGAGAAAACGCGCTGCGTCTGGCTTGTTCCCGCGCGCCTTCGTGACAGATGGCGACCGGGCGGAACGCATCCGGCATGCCCCTGACAAATCGGTCAGCGCGCAGAAGAGTCTGTCGTCACTTGGTTGCCAGCACGTCGGCCAGGTAGGCGGCTTCGTTGCCGCGGAACCTGGCTTCGGCGCTCAGCGCCTCGGACGTTTCAGGATTGCTCTCGGTCCTTTGCCACAGCGCCTGTCGCGCAAGGCAGAGGGCCACGCAGGACTCTCGCTCCGCGCGCATCGCCTTCCGCAACAAGGCTTCGATCCGGGTGGCGCGGCGCTCCCGGACGGCCGAATCGATCGCCGGCTCCGCTTCGGCGAGCTCTGCCGACAGGACGGCTGCCGCGACCTCGGGATCGAAGGTGTTCATCGATCGAGCGTAGCGCGCCTTCTCGTCAGCTCCAGGGAGGATCGTGGGCCCAGAGGCTGGGGCCTCGGTTCGGGCCGCACGAGCCGGCCCAGGGCTCGGTCAGCTCGTAGAAGCCGGTGCCCCAGACCTCGAAGTGCAGGTGTGGCCCTGTCGAGTTTCCCGCGCTGCCGACCTCGGCGATCTTCTGTCCGCGACGGACGGTGTCGCCCGGGTGCACGAGGATCGAGTTGCGGCGCAGATGGTCGTAGCGGGTGGCGAACACGCCGTCGACGCCGGTGTGTCGCATGACGATCACGTTGCCGCCCGCGAAGCACCAGAAGCAGCTGCCCGTGCCCGTCCCGCAATAGGGACCGAGGGGCGTGCAGACGGTGGTGCCGGTCGTGCTGCCCGGGGCAAACCCACCCGGGTCCTGGCAGTCGGGTTGCGTCGCGTCGGGGCACCGGTCGTACTTGCCGTCGAAGACGAACAGCACGGTGCCGTCGGCGGCGGCGCGCACCGCGGTCCCCGCGTCCATCGCGGCGAAGGTGACGCCGATGTCCGTCCCCTCGTGACCCTGATATCCGGGGGCACCGCAGTTGAATGCTTTGCCGTCGTTGTCGATGTCGGGATAGTCGAGGTTGACGCAGGTCTGGCCCGGGATGCAGTCGATCGGCCAGGAGAGGCCGCGAACGGCGCCGCCCGTTCCGCCGCTGCCCGCCGCCGCGCCGCCTCTGCCCGCGGCGCCACTGCCAGCGCCGCCGCTTCCCGCTCCGCCGCTGCCCGCCGCCGCGCCGCCTCTGCCCGCGGCGCCACTGCCAGCGCCGCCGCTTCCCGCTCCGCCGCTGCCTGCCGCCGCGCCGCCTCTGCCCGCGGCGCCACTGCCCGCGCCGCCGCTGCCCGCGCCGCCGCTTCCCGCCGCCGCGCCGCCGCTTCCCGCTCCGCCGCTGCTAGCGCCGCCTCTACCCGATGCGCCCGATGCGCCCGCGGTGCCCGCTGCGCCGCCACTTCCCGCGCCGCCACTTCCCGCGGCGCCACCGCTGCCCGCGCCGCCACTTCCCGATGCGCCACCACTGCCCGCTGCCTGTCCGCCAGCGCCGGCCGCGCCGCCGCCGTCAACGGAGAGACCGCCGGTGCCGCCCGCGGACGCTCCGCCCGCTCCACTGGGCGTCGCGTCGTCCGCCGCGCATCCCCACGCCACGAACGCGAGACACGCAAGCCTCGCCATCGCCAACCGCATCGTGGTTGGCGAGTGTACAACGCATCGAACGCGCTACGTGGCGAGCGTCTCCGGTGAGCCTCTGCTAGTTGGGCGAGGCCTCGATGCGCTGGAGCGTTTCACCCAGGGACTTCGCGAAGATTCTGTTCCCCGCCACGCTGAGCAGAGCGCCGAGGACCTTGCCTTTGAAGTTACGGGGCCGCCTGTCGAACTCCATGTGCACGTGGCTCCCGCCCCCGGGCTTCGGCGTCACCTCGTAAAGCCAGTAGCTCCCCGGCTCGAAGGTGTTCGACTCCTGGACGTCGATGCGTACCGTTCCCCGCTGGGACCAGTCGTAGCGGCTCCGCTCCCAGACCCCCCCGCCGGGGAAGTCCGAGCCTTCTTTGACCACCGCACTGGTGTCACCCGACTCCGTGAGCTCGTAGTACTTGTGGTCCAGGTTTGGCCAGAGATCGAATCGCTTTGACGAGAAGTCCGTCAGTGCAGCGATCACTCGCTCGGGACTCGCGGTCGTGTCCCGGTCGGTCACGACATGCGCCATGGCTTCCTCCTGCCCCAAAACTAGGCTGGGCGCCCTCGTTCGCCAGGGGCCCCCCCCGGGGACGGGCCCGACCTCTGGTCGTGCTACCGTGAGGCCATGCATGGTGCCCGCAGCTTCCCGCGCGCGCGCTGGCTCATGCTCGGGCTCCTGTGCCTCGCGAGCTGTTCCAAGGAGGGGCTGGGCGACGAGGCGCCGAGCGACGACGGAGGGGTTCCGGCGGCCTGCGACTTCGCGCTCCCCCATCGCTGCGACCTCTGTTCGACGGGCGAAACGGTCTGCGCGCACTACGTGATTCGAAACGGCGTGTGTGCGGCGGAGACCTGCCCGCGTGCTCCAGAGATTCCCGACGCCTCGGCGCCGGTCGACGCATGGACGCCGGTCGACGCCTCGATGCCGGGCGCGGACGCGCTGACGGATTCGTCCGGCGACACGCAGCAGGTCGGTCCCAGCTACGACTGCGGCCCGGCGGACGCGGGTCTGCAGTGCAGCTGCGGGCTCGAACCGTACTTCCCGGCGCCGATCAACGATGCGGGGCAGCAGCAGACCTTCGTTCTGCCCCCGGATCCCGCGACGGTGGTCGCCTACCACTCGCTGGCCGAGTTCGATGCGCTGGCGGTGGGGCGGTGGCAGCGGACCGCGGGCCAGGGAGAGTTGATCTGCGAGCAGTTCGGTGTCGAGTTCACGGCCGACCATCTTCTGTTTCCGCTGGTGATCGCGAGCGACGGCTCTGTGCAGGCCGTCACCGCGCGCGCGGCGTCGTTTACGGTCTCGTTCAACGGCGTGGGCGCGCCCACCGGGCTCGGGACTCCCGGGCTTCAGACGAACAGCCCCACCTTCTTCGACGGTGGGCGCTCCATGTACCTGCTGTACGCGCCCTGGCCCGCGAACTACGTGCGAGCGCCCTGATCGCGCTCAGAGCGCCGGCCACGGGGTTGGCCAAATGCCGCAGTGGTGGCAGCATCGGCTCGGGTTTGACCACTGTCGTCATTGAAGAGGTCCTCATGAAACGATCGCGCTCGCGAGCGTGTCGCTGGCTGGCATTCCCCACCATCTCTCTGCTGCTTCTCGGATGTGGAGGCTCGGAGCATGGCGCGGGCGCGCCAAGCGGAACGGCGGGGACGGGCGGGCGACCCGCGACGGGCGGCGCATCGGGAGTGGGCGGCGTCCCACTTGGCGAAGGCGGCGCATCGGCCGGTGGCAGCGGAGTAGGGGGGACGTTGGGAGTTGCTGGCGGGTCGGGAGTTGCCGGCGGGGCGGGCCTCGCTGGCGGGTCGGGAGGCACGGGGGGCGCCGCCAGTGGACAGGCCGCGCCGGCGCTCGACCTGAACGATGTCTCTTTCCTCTATCCGCTCCCGACCTGGGACGCGCGCGACGATCTGCTCTCGCTTGCGGCTGCCGGGGATCAGGGCGTCTTGCTCTCGCGGACGGTGTTCGAGACCGTCGTCCCCACGGTCGTCGACCAGAACCACATGGGCCCCGCCGATCTCTATGCGGCGATGCGGGTGGTGGGGGTGCGCGTCGATCCGTGCTTCCCGGCTGATGCCACCGCCTCACCCGGCTGCCTCAAGCAGGTGCGCCTGGTGATCCAGCCCATCGGCCAGGATCAGACCACCCACGAGCTCACGACCCTGGACGGCGCCGTGCACGCCCTCTACAACCTCACGGACGCGCAATGGACGAACCTCGTCGGGGATCTCCGTGCGCTCCGCGCTTCCGCCGGCGGCGCCACTGTGGGGCAGCCTCTGGGGATTCATCCGGTGATGGCCGCGCAAGGGCTGCGCGGGACCTATGCGAGCGCGCTGCGTACCCTGATCTTGAAGTACGCAGGCGAAGCGACGTTGGACTCCATGGCCTTCTTCCAGTTGCTCAAGTTCAGCACTTTCTGGGCTTTCTCCGCGGCCGATAGACAGGGAACGGGCTTTCAGAAGCGCACGATCCCGCTCATCACCGCCCAGCTGCAGAACGTGGAGGTGGGGACCTCCGGTTCGTCGACGGACCCCGACAACCGCACGCGTTCCGTCCGGTTCGCGCCGGGTCCGAGCGCTCCCTCCCTCTCGAAGCTCCCCGATCTGTCGATCGGCCTCGCTGAGGCCACAAGCGCCCTTCGCAGTGCCTACCTGGTGGACAATCCGTCCTCGTCCTTCAATCCCCAGACGCTCGACTGCGGAACCTGCCACGTGGCCACGCGCAACCTCAGCTACGCGGAGAGGACGCGAAGCATCGACACAGCGGGGTGGCCAGAGCGCTTCCAGGACGGCCGCTACAACCTGTCGCGGACCGACGCGATCGGCGACGATCCGCGGTCCCTGCGCAGCTTCGGCTATTTCGGGACCCAGAGCTCCATCGCGGGCCGCACCATCAACGAAAGCGCCGTCGTCGCGGCGGCGATAGCGCCGGGCATTTGATCCGGACGCGCGGACCGGGGCATCCTTAGATGATGCGTAGCCCCCGTCGGTCCCGTTCCATTGGTGCCCTCACGGCTTGTCTTGCCGCGGCAGCCCTGACGAGCTGCTCCAATGTTGGCTCCGATGGCGGTGAAGGTGGGACAGGTGGGACATCGACGGCCGGGGCCGCCGGAGGCGTCGGAACCGGCGGCAACACCAGTGGCCGCGGGGGGACGACCGGCGCCGCGGGTTTGGGTGGCGGCAGCGGGGTCGCGGGTTCGGGTGGCAGCAGCGGGGTCGCGGGTTCGAATGGCGGCGCAGGTTCGGGCGGTAGCAGTGGCGTCGCCGGTTCGGGCCCCGCGGGTTCAGGTGGCAGCAGCGGGGTTGCGGGCTCGGGCCCCGCGGGTTCAGGCGGCAGCAGCAGCGGCGTGGCGGGTTCTGGCGGCTCCACGGGTCGCGGCGGCGCCAGCGGCGGCTCGACGGGTCGCGGCGGCGCCAGCGGCGGGTCGGGCGGAGCGGCCGGCGCAGCGAGCACTTGCACGGCAGGTACCCCGCTGACGGGCGGCAAGCAGTACTGCTCGAACAGCAAGGGCACCGCGACCGGCAACTACTCCTACGAGCTCTGGGCGGAAGGCGCCGGCTCGGGATGCATGACCGTCTACGGCAAGGACGCTGCATTCAAAGCGAACTGGAGCGGCGTCGAGGATTTCCTGGCCCGCATCGGTCTGTCGTTCGACCAGACCAAGACGCCCGCCCAGATAGGAACCCTCTCGGCGGACTTCGCGCACACGAAGACGGGCGGCACCGACGGCCTGGTCTACATCGGCATCTACGGGTGGACGGTCGACCCGCTGCGCGAGTACTACATCCTGGACGACTGGGGCACCACGATGCCCGCCGGCACCGCCTCGGACGGGACGCCCCGTGACCACATGGGGACGATCACCGTCGACGGGGGCATCTACGAAGTCTGGAAGAAGACGCGCGTGAACAAGCCTTCCATCATCGGCGACGCGACGTTCGATCAGTATTTCAGCATCCGGCAGACGGCGCGCCAGTGCGGACACATCTCCATCTCCCAACACTTTTCCGAGTGGAACAGGCTGGGCCTGCCGCTGGGGAAACTGTACGAGGCCAAGCTCCTCGTCGAGGCGCAGGACAGCACCGGGTCGGTTGACTTCACGAAGGCGACCGTCACCGTCGTCAAGTGAGGTCGTGCCTGCTATCCGCGCGCTGATTCGTTCAGGGCAACGGCGGCGCGAACGAGGGCCTTCAGCGCCTTCTCGTCGACCTTCTCGCCCTCGTGGATGTCGATGGCGCGCCTGACGTTCCCTTCGAGGCTGGAGTTGAAGAGTCCGGCGGGGTCCTTCAACGAGGCGCCCTTCGCAAAGGTCATCTTCACGACGCTCTTGTAAGTCTCGCCGGTGCAGATGATCCCGTCGTGGTACCAGGTCGGGACGCCTCTCCACTTCCACTCCTCGACCACGTCGGGGTCCGCCTGCTTGATCAGGGTGCGCAGCCGGGAGAGCGTCTTGCCCCGCCAGTCGCCCAGCTCTTTGATGCGCGCGTCAATCAGCTCGGAGGGAGACGCGCCCTTCGACTTGGAGGGAGACGCGACTTTCGAGGGGCTCTTCTGCTTCATGTCATCTCCACGGCGGTGCGCGTTTTTTCTGTCTTGCGAGGCCACTTTGCCACAAACCCACCGGGGCTATGAGCCTATGCTGTCGGCAGAAAACGACGGAATGAGGACGGTGCCAAAAATGAGAATGACAGCGCCGACAGTCTGCTCCTGGCTCTGCCCGTCCTTGGCGACGTTGTTGTTGCTCGGCGGTTGCGGGCATCCCGGGACCGAGTCGTCGAACGGAGGGGCAGGGGGCGGGCTCTCGTCGGGCGCAGCGGGCGCGTCGGGCGGCACCACCGCTTCGGGCGGAAGCAGCGTGTCGGGTGGCGCCGGCGCCTCGGGCGGCCTTGGTAGCGGGGCCGGCGGGACCATTGCCGCGGGCGGCTCTGTCGGGACAGCCGGCATGACGGCCACGGGCGGCACCACGGCTTCCGGCGGCGCGAGCGGCGGGGCCGGCGGCACCATTGCCGCGGGCGGCTCGACCGGGACAGCCGGCGCGACAGCCAGAGGTGGCGCCACCGCCACCGGCGGCGCCAGCGGCGGGCCGGGCGGCGCGATCGCCACCGGCGGTTCGTCGGCGCCGGGCGGTACCAGCGGGGCGGCCGGGGCGGGCGTCCCGAAGGATCAAGGCGGCCAGCCGCTCGCGATGAAGGGTCAGTGCACGAGCACCACCCGCCAGTACTTCAACCTGGGCGACATGCGCATCATCAACAACCGGTGGGGCTCCGACGCCAGAAACTGCAGCCGCACCACGCAACAGGTTTGTGTCAACACCGACGGGACCGTGGGCTGGAGCATGAACCGCCCCGACTGCGGCGGCGAGAGGGCCTACCCGGACTATCCCGAGGTGGAGTTCGGCGTTGCCCCGTTCGGGACGGCGAGCTCGAACCTCACCACGCCGGCGTTCTCGTCGACGACGCTGTTGCCGATCCAGCTCCAGAACCTGACCAGCGCAACGCTCAACATGGACTCGTTCACCACCAGCATCCCCAGCAACCACTACTGGAACAGCAACTTCGAGTTCTGGATCAGCAAGCAAGATCCCACCAAGAACGCCAACGCCGGCGTCTACGCGGAGGTCATCGTCTTCCTCGGGTGGCAGGGGAACCGGCAGTCCAGCTCGGGCGGTTGGCCGTGCATGGTGAGCGGCACCGTGAACGGCACGAACTACAACCTCTGTCATCAGAGCGACAGCTGGTCCAACGGTCAGTGGCGCTTCTTCAACTTCATCGTCGGCAACGGTCCCCTGACCTCGTTCTCCGGGAAGGTCGACATCAAGCTGGTCCTGGACTGGATCCGGAGCAAGTACAGCGGCTTCACCTCGGACATGTGGCTGACGCGCATCGAGGTGGGCACCGAGATCGACGACAACACCCAGGGCTCGGCGAAGATCAAGAACCTTACCTTCGAGATCAACGGAACGTCGAAGTCGATCCAGCTCGCGAACTGACGGGCCGGACCGCGACCCGGCGCCCTACGCCCGGCCGCGGCTCTTGCCGGTGACGATTCCGCCCGCGATCAGGTGCGCCAGCCGCAGCGGCTCGGGCAGGTTGCCGTGCAACGTCGTCGCGGCGAGCAGCTCGGCTGCCTCGCCCAGCGACAGCCCGGCGCGCTGGACGTAGACGCCGCGCACCGGCTCCATCGGACCGGCTTGCTCGATGAGGCGCCACTTGCGCTCGCCTCCCGGCAGGCGCGCGAGCGCGCTGCGGATCAACCCCAGGCGGGGCGCCCGGCGCGCCACGACCAGCACCGGCCGCGCCAGCGCCGTCGCCAGCGCGTGGATGTCGACGACATTGAAGCCGCCGAAGGCGATGCCGTTCAGCAGCACGGCGCGGACATGGCCGTCGAACTGCGACCCGCGCACCAGCGCGGCCACCTTCGCCGTCGCGTTCCGTCCGTCCTTGCTGACCCGTCCCGAGATCACGCCGTCGAGACGCGTCCGCGCGCAGACGGCGCCGACCAGCAGGACGCGGGCGCCGCGGTGCGCGCGATCGAACGGCCCGTCGTCGAAGCCGACGACGTTGGTGAGAAGACGCGCGCCGCTCGCCCCGACCTTGCTCACGGCGCGCGCGGGAGCGCGAAGTCGAACGCCGCCACCCCTCGACAGTGGCGACGCACGGCACCGTCGTCAACCGTCCTCGAGATCGCCGAGACGACGACCCGCCGGTGTAACGCCATCCAGGAGTAGACTGGCGCGATGGGAGTAGCCCCGAGGACCCTGAACCTCAAATCCGCCCCCTGGAAGATGGCGAACCTCGCGGCGCTGAAACGCGACGGGCGGCTGCATCTGCCCGATCTGCAGCGCGGGTTCGTCTGGTCGGCCGACCGCGTGCGCGCGCTGCACGATTCGCTCTACCGGTCTTATCCCGTCGGCGCGCTCCTGCTGTGGGAGCCGAAGTGGGAGGGCGAGGCGCCGTTTTCGACCCGCGCCTGGGACATCTGCCCGCCGGACGAGGTCACGTTTCGCGGCATGCCGGAGGCGCCCCGCCCGGTCCTGCCCGGGCTCGCTGTTCGTGCTCGACGGACAGCAGCGGCTGACCTCGATCTTCCGGCTGGTGTTCCGCAGCCGGATCCGCAACAAGACCACGCCCGATCCGGATCTGCTGGTGGCGCTGTCGCCGCGCGACGAGTGGGTCGAGAACCCGTTTCACCTGCGCTCGAAGACGCTGCATCGCCGGATGCGGGACGGGCTGCTCGTGCCGGCCGAGGTGCTGTTCGAGGGGATCCGCGGCGGCAACGAGAGCCTGGCGGTGCAGCGCGCGCTGGGCGAATGGCTGACCGTCGGGCGACGAGCTGTTCTTCGCGGCGCTGGATCGCGCCAACGCGATCCGCACCTCGATCCTGCAGGCCGAGGTGATCGCCTACGAGATCGACGCCGACGTCGACGACGAGAACGTGATCGAGATCTTCGCCCGCCTCAACCAGCAGGGCGTCCGGCTGCGCCCCGGCGATCTCGCCGCCGCGCGCCTGACCGGGCAGATGACCAACTTCAGGGTGCGGGCGCGCGAGGTGCTGGTGATGAAGGAGCTGCGCGGGTTCTCGGCGCCCGAGGGGGCGGAGGAAGGGGCCCGCAGCGGCGCGTTCGTCGACACCGATCTGCTGATCCGCGCGGCGTTGTTCCTGGGCGGGGGCGGCGTGCGCTACCGCGACGCCGAGAAGCGGAAGATCCAGACCCACTACCAGAACATCGAAGCGAGCTGGGACGCGGCGGTCGCCGGGTTCAAGAGCGCGGTGGCGCTGTTTCGCAACGCGGGCCTCCCGAGCGGCGACTGGCTCCCTTACCGCTACCTGCTGTTTCCGCCCGCGATCGCGGCGGCGCGCGGCCACGCCCTGGATGAACGCTGGACGGGCTGGGCGCTCGCGGCCAGCTTGTGGCGCCACTACGCCGGCGAGGTCGACACCAAGCTGGCCAAGGACGCGGCCCTGGCCGAGCAGGGGCGACGTCGACGGCCTCATCGAGCAGGTCAAGCTGCGCGCGAAGCGGCCGGAGAGCGCGATTCCCGAGGACGACGATCTGCTGCACAACATCGTCGGCGAAAACGCGATCCTGTTCGCGCTGCTCGCGTACTTCCTGCGGGTGAGCGCCCACTCCTTCCCGAGCGGCAAGCTGCTCAGCGGCGCGCAGGAGCCCCTGGAGGTGCACCAGATCTTCCCGCGCGCGAGCCTCGACCGCTATCCCGACCGCGACAACGACTACGTCCCCGACCGCCTCGGAAACCTGACGCTGCTGGTTCGTTCCGACAGGGAGCACATCGGCGACACGGCGCCCGACGTCTACCTGCACATCATCGAGCCCGCGGACCGGGCCGCGCACCTCATTCCGCAAGACACCGGCCTGTGGTCGCTCACGCGCTACAACGAGTTCTGCGAGCAGCGCGAGCGGGCGCTGGCCGCGATGCTGCGTGATCTGCTGTACGACTACAAGGTGACCTGAGGGCATGACGACATCGGGGGGGATCGCCGTCGAGGCGCTCACCAAGTCGTACGGGCGCGCCAAGCGGCCGGCTCTCGTCGACGTGAGCCTGACCGTGGATGCGGGGGAGATCCTGGGGCTCATCGGCCCGAACGGCGCCGGCAAGACGACCTTCATCGGCTGCCTGCTCGGCCTGCTGACGCCGACGGGGGGGCGCATCCGGATCGACGGCCGCGGGCCCGACGATCTGGCGGTGCGGCGGGTGACCGGCTACCTCCCCGAGCGGCTGCAGTTCGACCGCTGGATGACCGGCCGCGACTTCGTCGCCTTGCACCACGCGCTTGCCGGGCTCCCCTCGGCGCGGCGCGCCGCTGACGTGATGGAGGCGCTGGAACGCGTCGGCCTCGTGGCCGAGCGGCGCGACGTTCCGATCAAGAAGTACTCGCGCGGGATGTTGCAGCGGCTGGGGATGGCGCAGGCGCTGCTCGGGGCGCCGCGTTTTCTGTTTCTCGACGAGCCGGCCTCCGGTGTCGACCCGGCCGGCGTGCTCGCCTTCCGCGAAATCTTGACCGACCTCAAGAGGCAGGGGACGACCGTGGTGCTGAACTCGCACCAGCTAGACCAGCTGGAGCGGGTCTGCGACCGGGTCGCCTATATCGAGGCGGGGGCGATCAAGCACGTCGAGGACCTGCGCCAATCGGAGGCGGGACGGCGGGTGCTGGTGGTGCGCTGGCTCGTGCGCGACCTCGCGCCCGCGCACGAGGCGGTCGCCGCGATCGCCGCGCAGGCGGGCGCGGCGCTGGTCGACCTGGCGTCCGGACGGGGGCGGTTCACCGTCGACAGCGACGAGCAGACGGCGGCGCTTCTCCGCGGTTTGCTCGAAGCGGGCCACGCGGTGATCGAGGCGGCGCCCGAGGCGGGGCGCCTCGAGAAGTTCTTCCGCGCCGACGGCGGCAAGGGGCCGGCGTGAACGGGCAGGCCTTCTGGGCGCTGGTCGTCGCCACCTGGCGCGAGCGCCTGTCGCGGCCCGTGGCGGCGGTCGTCTGCGTGCTGATCTGCGGCGCGACGACGGCGTCGGCCGTCACCAACGGCAACGGCCTGGACGATCCGACGCTGCCGCTGGCGCTGATCCTCGGCGCCGGCAGCATCGGCCGCGACGTCTCCTCGGGCGTGCTGGCGCTCCTCCTGACGCGCCCCCTGACGCGCACGACCTACCTGATGGCGAAGTGGACCGCGGTCACCGCGGCCGTCGCGATGCTCTCCTGCCTGACTTTGACCGTGCAGATGCTCCTGCTGCGGTCGAAGGGGATCGACATCTCGGGCGGCGAGCTCTGGAGCACGGCCTTCAGCAGCGTGACCAGCGCCGGCGGCCTGGCGGCGGTGCTGGTCCTGTTCTCGGTGTTCATGCCGGGCGCGGGCGACATCGCCCTGTGGGTGGCGCTGAACCTGGTCGGCTTCCTGGCGCAACGCGCGATGTCGATGCGCGTCCACACCGAGTGGGGCAACCTCCTTCACCCGACGCTCGGCTGGGCCTCCACGTTTGGCGGGACGCCGATCTCCTGGTTCACCCTGTCGTCCTACCTGTCGACGGTGACGCTCTGTTTGTGTGCCGCCGCGCTGGTCCTGAACCGCAAGGAGATCTCCTATGCCTCCGGCTGATGTGAACACCGCGGGCGCGGCCGCCGCGCCGGCCACGTCGACGCGCGCCCGTCCGAAGGTGCTGCTGGCGCTGGCGGCGCTGTTCCTGGCGGTCCGGCTCGCCACCGGCGTCCACGAGGCCACGAGCCCGGCGCGCCCAGGCGGCCTGGTCCAGTGGGTGGCGCCCGCCGACGCCGTGGCGGCGGGCGCGGGCAGGCCCGTCCTCTACGACTTCTCCGCCGGCTGGTGCGAGCCCTGCAAACGAATGGAGCGCGAGGTCTTCTCCGACGCCGGCAGCGCCAGCTTCATCAACGCCACCTTCCTCTCCGTCCGCGTGGCCGACGAGGATCGAATCGGAAGCCGCCACCGCCTTGCGGCAACAGCACGGCGTCATGGCGCTACCGACGATGGTGGTCGTGCATCCCGCGTCGAAGGAGCCCCGGCGGATGGAGGGCTTCCCGGGGAAGCGGCAGACGATGGGGTTCTTGAGGGCGGCGGCGGGGGAACGGGATCTCTCGGTCCCACGCTAGCGGCCGCAGGCGCTAGCGGATCCCCAGCAGCTCGATGTCGAAGACCAGCGGGCCGGCGGGCGTGCCGGACTGCGGCTTGTCGCCGTAGGCCAGCGCGCTGGGAATCCAGAAGCGGGCCTTGTCGCCGACCACCATCACCTGCACGCCCTCGGTCCATCCTTTGATAACACCGCTCAAGGGAAAGCTGATCGACTTGCCACGGCGCACGGAGCTGTCGAAGAGCTGCCCGTCGGGCGTCCAGCCGCTGTAGTGGACCTCGACGGTGCTGTCAGCCTTCGGGTGCTCCTTCCCCGTCCCGCGCTTGAGAAACCGGTAGGCCAGGCCCGACTTGGTGCGCTTGGCGTCCGCGGGCGCCGCCTCGACGTCCTCCGGCACCACAATCGGATCCGGCATCTTCAGGAAATCGATCAGCTCGACGTCGAACACGAAGGGTCCGCCGCGCTTGGGCTGACCCGAGGTGGCGAGGGCGGCCGGGATCCAGAGGCGGCGCTTCTCCCCCTTCGCCATCAGGCGCAGTCCCTCGGACAGCCCCTTGATGAGGTCGTCCATCAGGTACGACCGCGGCTCTTCGTCGGGGATCGAGCTGTCGACGACCTCGCCCTCCGGCGTCCACCCGGTGAAGACGATGGTCACCTTGTCGTGGAGACCGGGGCGCGCCGTTCCCTGGCCCTTCGATAACAGCCTGGAGGCCAGTCCACTCGCGCTCTTCACGGCCTGGGGAGGCGCCGCCGCGACATCGGACGGGGCCGCGGGCGGGGCGGGGCGGGTGCTCCGCAGCGGCTCGAATCGGTTGGGCCGCCGCGATCGGAGCTATCAGCGCGGCGACGATGCACGTGAAGACGGGGGCGGGTGGATGCGACAGCATTCCTGCCGCATACCACGCGCCCCCGGTCTCAGTCTCAGGATGGCTTTATTGCGGGACGACGACGCCGGCGTCCGGCACGACCGGCGGGGCCGGCGGGACAGGCGCGCGGCAGCTCGGCGGCGTGGCGCCCTGGCCGGTGACCAGATCGCCGCTCAGGTAGACGGCGAAGCTCGGGTTGCTCGCGAAGGTCTGGCCGCTCCCGCAGCCGCTGAACCAGGTCCCGTTCCCGGGCTTGAAGTTGCCCCAGTTCGAGAGGTTGATCGCGCTCTGAACGCCGCCCCAGGTCTGGCCGGCGGCGAGCGCCGTCGTGTCCGTCGTCGAGACGGTGATCTCCCAGTTCGCCTGATGGCTGGCGTCCGGCCCGCAGGCGGGCGCGAAGCGAACGGCCGTGGCGCTCACGCCCGTGACCTGGCGGACGCAGGTCCCGTTGGGGGACACCACGCAGCCGCCGTACCAGACCGCCGGAACGATCGACGCTGCGTTCGTGTCGTTGATCCAGTACTTGACCGAGATCTGCGACAGCGGGACGGATGCGGCGGTCGCGTTGGTGACCTTGAAGTAGTTCTGGGCCATGTTCCCCGCACAGGCGTTCTTCGAGACCTGCAGCTGCAGGTTCGCCGTGGTCGTTCCGCCGAGCTCAGACTGCACCGAGACGAGATCTTCGTCTGCCCCCTGGCAACCAACCGTGAGCAACGCCAGGACCACCGACCCGCGGGCGCTTCCCTTAACAAAGCTTCTAAGCTCCATCCGATACCCCCTTCCAATTGACGCCGAAATTGGCAGGTCGGGCATCGGCGTACTGCCTCCCACGCTTGAGGTTGAGCTTGCCGATCGCGCCGCGCCGGGCTGGCGAAGAGCGTCAGCTCCTCGCCGCGCAAACGGATGGCCCGGCGCGTTGGTGAGGTCGTATCTCCGCGTCACTCCTTGATGAAAGCGAGCAGGTCGGCGTTGATCGTGTCCGTTTGCGTGGTGGGCATGCCGTGCGGAAAGCCCTTGTAGGTCTTCAGTGTCCCCTTCTTCAGGAGCTTCGCTGACAGCGGCGCGGAATCCGCGTACGGGACGATCTGGTCGTCATCCCCATGCATGACCAGCACCGGTACCGTGAGCTTCTTCAGATCTTCCGTGAAGTCGGTCTGCGAGAAGGCAACGATGCTGTCGTACTGCGCCTTCGCGCCGCCCATCATCCCCTGCCGCCACCAGTTCTGAATGAGCGCCTCGGAGGCTTTCGCGCCCGAGCGGTTGAAACCGTAAAAAGGTCCCTCGGGTAGCTCGCGATACAGCTGCAAGCGATTGGCGGCGAGGCGCGCCTGCATTCCGTCGAACACCTCCTTGGGGAGGCCGCCCGGGTTGGCTGGCGTCTGAACCATCAGCGGCGGCACCGCGCTGATGAGGGCGGCCTTGGCGACGCGGCTCTCGCCGTGCCGGCCCAGGTACCGCGTCACCTCGCCGCCGCCGGTCGAGTGACCGACGTGCACGGCCTTCTTCAGGTCGAGATGGGCGGTCAGCGCTGCCAGATCGTCAGCGTAGTGGTCCATGTCGTTGCCGTCGCCGGTCTGGGTGGAGCGGCCGTGGCCGCGGCGGTCATGGGCTATGACGCGAAAACCGTTGCGCAGAAAGAACAGCATCTGCGTGTCCCAGTCATCGGCCGACAGAGGCCAGCCGTGGCTGAACACGATCGGCTGACCCTCGCCCCAGTCTTTGTAGAAAATTTCCACGCCGTCTTTCGTGGTGATGGTCGGCATGTTCGCCTCCTTGCTCTCCGAACATGGACACCCCCCTAGTACGTACAAGCTGGAGTGGGGACCGTTCCCGATACGTCGGGGACGACATCTGAGGCGCGCGGCGCGCGGGCTTGTCCGTCGACGACTCGGCCTTAACCTCACGTTCCTGTCACCTTTCCTTTTGGGGGGACCATGGTGAAATTCGCGCTCGTCGTTCAGCTGGTGGCGAAGCCTGGCAAGGAAGAGGCGGTCCGGGCGTTCCTGGCGGGCGCCGAACCGCTGGCGCGGGGGGAGGCGTTCACGCCGGCCTGGTTCGCGCTTCGCACGGGGCCAAATGTTTTCTGGATCGTGGACGCTTTCGCGACGGAGGCGGATCGCGGGAAGCACCTTGGCGGCGAGATCGCCAAGGCGCTCCTGGCCAAGGCCCCCGAGTTGCTCGCCGAACCGCCCAGGATCGAGAAGGCCGACGTGCTCGCGGCCAAGCTGCCGGGCTGAGCGCGGGCTGCGGGCGCGTGGCAGGGCGATCAGTCACCGCCTGACACTGCGCCGAGCGAGACCGCGAAGATCGTGCCCCAGGCTTGCTGACCGTGGCCCCAGGGATAGGTTTGAAGGTGGAGGTGAGACCGTATGGGGCAGGGGAGGCGAGCCGCTGCCCGGATCGCGCGCGTATCTGTCTTGACCTTGGTGACGCTGGTGGCGTTGCTGCTGGTGGTCGCGGTGGGGTTGCCGCTGGTCGTCCGGGGGCCGGTGCTGGCGCGGCTGGTGGCGCACGAGACGAAGGATCTCTGCGGTTCGGTGCAGGTGGAGGGTGGTCATGTGAGCGTCGGCGTGGCAGCCGCGCTTCTCCTCCAGCGGCCCTTCGAAGTCGCCCTCTCCGGCGTCGTCATCCGCACGCCCCCGGGCGAGTCGATATTCCGGGCCCGCACCGTTCGCGCGCAGGTGACCGTGCTGCGGCGCCCCTGGCGCGTGGAGCTCGACCGGGCGGTGGTGGCCGACGGCGCGTGGAAGCTGGTCGGCGAGGGGTTCGGTGAGCCGCTGTTGGCGGCACTCGAATCGGGTCCCTCCCGGCGGCCGCGCGCTATGCGGCGCGCCGAAGCCGCACCGGGTGTCGGGGAAGCCGCGGCGCCCGGGTGACCTGCTGGCAATCCGCAGCCTGACTCTCCGGGACGTCTCGTTGTTCTTGTCGTTTCCCATCTGGGCGCTGGCCCTGGATGGGACCGACGCGCAGCTCAAGCTGCAGGTGACGGGCAAGGGCGGGCGGACGCTGTTGCTGTTCGACATCCAGGACGTCAACGCGAAGCGCGGCGGGTCGTTGCGCGTCGGACCCGCGGGCAAGGGGTGGACGCCGGCGGTTCCGTTCGATCGCGTGGAGATCGCCCGGGTCGCGATCCTCGACACGGCCCCGCAGGATCTGCTGCTCGAGGTCAAGGAAGGGCGCACCGCGGAGGCCGTCCTGTCGGGAACGGCCGTGTTCAAGGACATCTTCGACGCCGGGCTGCCGCGGGGCCGCCCGGGCATGAAGCTCGACGCGCATTGGAAGGAGTTCGGGCAGGCGTTGCAGCGCAACCCCAATTGGGCCGAGGTGGGCACGCGGCTGGCGGCTTTGAATGCGGGGGTCGACGTCTCCTTGGAGGGGCCGTTCTCGGCGTTGCTCGGGGCGGCGGCGGTGACCGGCAAAGGTCTCTCGCTGAGCGGCCGGTTGCTGCCGCGCCAGCACTACGGGCTGGACGTTCGGTTCGACAGGCTCGACACCAAACCGCTGCTTCCCCCCTCGTGGCGCGACCGGCTTGGCGGGCGGCTCGACGGACGAATGGTGGTCAGCGCCAAGCTCGGGTCCGGCAGCGCCGTCTCTGTCGATCGCCTCGAGCTCGACCTCATGCGACACCGGCAGGTGGACGGTCCGCGGCGGCTCGTCGTCAGCCGCACGGTCGGGCCGAGCTCGTCCGAGGAGCTCAGGATCGGCCTCGGCCCGATCACGCTTCGTCAGGACGTGCTGCGCGTCGCGGCGCTGCGCGTGCGCGGACCGGGGGTGCAGTTTGCGTCGAACCTGCGTGCCGAGCGGCAACCGGGGTCGGGTGCGTTCCTGTTGCAGGCGGCGACGGAGCCGTCGTCGCGCCTGGCCGTCGGCGGCGAGACATTCGTTCTGCCGCCGCTGGTCCGGGTCCGCTTCGAGCCCGGGCGGGCGCTTGCGCTTCGGCCGTTTTCGCTCGAACGCGTGGGCGGGGGCGCGATCGACCTGGGCGGCTCGCTGCGCCTGGACGGCCAGGCCGATCTGAGCGCCACCGTCCGCGCGTATCCGCTGGCGGGCATCCCGGGCCTGGCGGACGCGCGGGTGCCGGGGCAGGCGGCGCCGCTCGCGCGTCTCCTCCGGGGGCAGCTGGACGGCGCCTTGCGAATCGCAGGACCCACGGCCCACCCACGTCTCTCTGGCGTGCTGGCGACGACGGGCGTGCGCTGGGCCGGACAGCGGCTCGGTGACGGCCGCGTCGTGTTTCAGGGCATCGCCGACGGGACGCGATTCGAAGGCGCGCTCATCGACGGGGTAGACGTGCGCGGACAGCTGCGCCGGCAAGCGCGGCCTGATGACTTCGTGGCCGTCGGCTTGCGCGACCTGCGCCTCGGCTCCTGGCTGCCTCACCCGGCTGCCGCCCTCGGCCTGCGCGCGTCGGGAGACGTCGTGGTACAGGCGCCGACGCGCGCGCCGCGCACGAGCGCGACGGGGGACCTTTCCATCAGCGGACCCGGCGTCGCGGTGAGCGTGCGTGCCCGCCTGCGCCCCGAGCAGGGCACGGCATCGGTGCAAGGCCGCGTGGATCTGGGCCGCGTGGATCTGGGCCAGCTGAAGGCAGCGTTTCCCGCGCTGTGTCTCCAGCGCGCCGCCGGCGTGATCTCCGCCGACCTGAGCTGGCAGGCCGCCGCGGGTGGGGCCGCCGGACTCTGGCCGTACGCGCGGTATCCGGAGGCGATGGCCGGCGTCGACGGCACGATTGCGGTGGCCGAACGCCTGTCGCTCTGGTCGGCGCGCCTGCCGTCGGCGGCCACGGTGCCGCCGACGAGGCTCGAGCTTCACGGCGACGAGCTGCAGGTCCCGGGCGTCGAGGTGCACATGAACGACGTGCACGCGACGGCGGCGGGACGGGTACACGACATCGACTGGAGCCATCCGGAAAGCAGTGGGCTCGACGCCAAGCTCACCTTCGTGGCCGAGGGGCGCGACCTTCGGCCCTGGCTGGGGGACGGCGCGACCTACGCCGGCGGCGCGCGCTTCGCCGGGGCGCTGTCGGGCTCGGTGCGGGCGCCACGCGTCGCGGGCCAGGCGAACCTCGACAATCTGACCGTGAGCTGGCCGCGCTCCCCGCTCGGCCCGGTGCACGTCGACGGACCAATCGGGATCGATGGTCGCAAGCTCGCGGTCGGGCCGCTGAGGGTTCGCTTCGAGAACGGCGGCTGGCTCGAGATCGCGGGATCGCGGGGCGCCGGCCGGCTGACGGTGGACCCGGGGCGAGCGCCGTTCCCCGTCGACGACGTCGACCTGACCGTTCGGGGCAGCGGGCTGGGAACGACGCGGCCGGTCCGCGGGCTGAGCGTGAAGGACCTGGCGCTGGGGCTTCGGCTGGCGGAGACCGGGGACGACAAGCTGCGCGTGGCGGGCGAGGTCCGCCTGGGTCACACCGTCTTCGACCTGAAGAACCGGGGCAAGGACGCGAAGGCCGACGGGGCGAAGAAGACCAAGGCCGCGCCCGCGACCCCGGCGGGGCAGCCACGCGCGGTCGATCGCATCACGGTCGACGTCCTGGTCACCGGCCCGGCGGACGCCGTCGAGGTGCGGGTGCCGTATGCGCCGGACGTGACAGTCGGTCTCCGCTGTCTGGTGCGGGGCGCGCTCGCATCCCCGCGCGTCAGCGGCGAGGTCAAGGGCAGCGGCGTGTACTCGCGCCTGGCGCTGAGAGTGGCGGACCGCTTCGTCGACAGAGAGCTGCGTCAGTGCGATTTCGGTCCGCACTGAGCCAGAGCAGCTCTCGCAGCCAGCCGCACGCCCGCGCCTCTGCGCGGCTATCCAACGAGGCGTCGTCGCCGGCGAAGCGCGATCAGGGCCGCCACCAACAGCACCAGCGGCTCACCGTGCGAGGCCGCGTCCGCTCCGACGGCGCAGCTGCACCCTCCGCCGGTCGCGTCCCCCACGTCGGAGCCACCGACCCCGGTGACGGGGCCGCCGCCGGCTCCCGCCGGTGACCCACCGGTTCCGGCGGCGCCGCCACCTGCGCCGGCCGGGCCACCGGCTCCCGCCGTCGCGCCGCCACGGGAGCCCGCCGCGCTGCCGCCGGCGCCGGCGACCGCCGTGCCGCCGCTTCCGGCGAGACCGCCTGCGATGCCGCCGGCTCCCGCTGTCGCCGCGCCGCCGGCACCCCCGCGACCGCCGATAGCACCGCCGCTGCCGGCACTGCCTCCGGTCCCGCCGCCGGCGGCGGTGCCACCCGCGCCCGCCGGTCCGGTGCCGCCCGCCCCGCCCCCCGCGCCGCCGCGGCCACCCGCCGCGCCGCCGCCCGTGCCCCCGGCGCCCGTGCTGCCGTCAACGGACGTGAACTGCCAGTGGTTCACGTTGAAGCCGGCGCCCGTGAACTTCAGGTAGAGATCCTTCACGCCGGTCGCGCCCGAGACGTCACACGTCGCGGTGGTCCATGCTTGGGCGCCGCCGCTGTTCGGAACGGTGCACGTGCCGACCAGCGCGCCGGTCTGGCTGCCCAGGCGAAGCTCGATGCCGCCGCCGGTCGCGTTGCTCGCCACCCGCGCGCTGAAGCTTCGGGCACCGGCGCTGCCGAAGTCGACGCCGCGCAGCTTGATCCAGTCGCCGCTCTGAATGCTGGTGACGTCCATGCCGCCCTCGCTGCAGGTCTCGGTCTCGATGCCGCTCTGCGCGTTCAACGTCTCGGCCTCGACGCGGACGTAGGGGTTCAGGGTGCCGAGCTGGGTGACGCCGTCGGTCGTGTAGGTGACCTCCTTGATCGTGCCATCGGCGTTGAAGTCGAGGCGCTCGAGCGCAAGGTTGCGCCGATAGGTCGTCGCGATTCCCGCCTGCGTGGAGACGATGCGGTTGTGGTACGCGTGGTACCAGGTCCCATTGAACTCGAAGTCCGAGTGGTGATTGTTGTTGCCGTTGCTCGGGGGCTGGCCGCCGATGGTGCCCGTGTAGGTGTAGCCGGAGGTCGGGCTCCGGCTGCTCATGTAGTCGATCTTGAGGCCGGCCGCGGAGTTGTTCGAATAGCTGTAGTAGTAGATGCCGTTCCGCTTGAAGAGCCAGGAGGCCTCGAAGAAGTTCTTGACGGTGAGCGCGATGGCCGAGCCCGAGACGCTGATCATGTCGCTGTTCACCTTGATGATCCGCGCGTTGCTGTCGCCGTTCCCCCCGAAGGTGAGATAGGCCTGCCCATCGTCATCGATGAAGATCGACGGATCGAAGAGCCAGCTGCTCATCCCTGACGCCCCTGGCGTGTTCGCGTCGACCAGCGCCTTGCCCTTCGCGTCCGTGAAGCGGCCGGTCGGCGTGGTGCTGGAGGCGACGCCGACGCCGTTCGCGTTGTTGCCGAAATAGAGAAAGATCTTTCCGTTGCGTTCGACCGCGGCCGGCGCCCAGGAATAGCCGGCCCAGGAGGCGTTCGTCGGGACGCGGAACACCTCGCCGTGATCGGTCCAGTTCTTGAGGTCGGCGCTCGACACGCAGACGATCGACTTCATCGCGTAGCCGCCCTCCACGGCGTTGTCGTCGTCGTTCGAGTTGTAGAGATAGACGCGCCCGTCGTAGACCAGCGAGCCCGGGTCCGCCAGATAGCGGTGGGAGGCGATCGGGTAGTCGGCCACGGCGCGCGGGCTGGCGGCGAACAGGACCAGGACAAACGCGGTGGCGCGAGCCAAGACGTGCATGCCCGTTATTGTCCCGACGGCCGCCGTCTTGTGTCGGAATCGTCTCGAAATCGACCGGACGCGGGCCGGCTTGCTTCTATTCGGAACGACCGTCAAGGAAGGGGCGCGACGGAGGCAAACGGCGAAAGACCAGGGCGCGATTGAGCCGCACCTCGCCTCCCAGGGGGGCCGTGAACAGCCAGCGGTTCGCGTCGCGCTTGACACAATGGAGCACGTCGGGATCGACAGGCGTGCTGCCGACGACCTCCATCAGCGCGACCTGGCCCTTGCCGGCAATCGTCCAGCGCAGCGTCAAGGTGTCGACGATGATCTGGCCCAGGGGCACTCGCTTGCGTCGGGCCGCGTCGGTCCGGCAATGACCGAGGGACGCGAGCTTCGCGGTTATGTCGCGATCGAGCAGATCGACGTTCACCCGTCCGATGGGGTCCGGGGAGACGGCCATGGCGGCGGTCACCGACAGCTCCGGGCCGGCCGCGGGGATCGGTGCGCCGGCAATGGCGGCGCGATCAGGAGCAAAGGCGGCGGCCGCGACGCGCCCGCTCCGTCCGGAGCCGAGGCCGGTCAACGTTTCGGGGTCCGCGACACCCACGGCCGATGATCGCGGAGGCGCGGGGCTCTGCCCGCGCGCCACCCCGGAGAGGCAGGCGATGCCGCCCGCCAACACGATCGAGAGCTTGCCGCGTGCATTCATGTGTTCCCTCTCGCCGGTTGTACGGCATGCACGCCCATCGACGATGAGGAAGTTGCGCTTCCGGTCGTCGGAAAAACCGGGGTATGGGGAATCAGCGTCGGTCGGGTCGATCTGGGATGTCGGTTATTCCGACGGGAACGCGTCTAACTTCCTAATAGCCGACATGCGCTTCCGGACCCATACACACATGATGGAAAACGTGGCCCCGAGCGAGAGAATGACGAAACAGGGGGTTCGGGATCTCAACAACTACGGCCCGCGGGTCGGGCAGGGCGCGGCCGAAGCTGCGGCGGCGGCCGTGACCGCGGAGACGACCCCGGAGACGAAGGGGGCCGGGGAGCCAAGCCCGGAGGTGACCTCTTCCGTCCCAGTGGACGAGCAGAGCCCAACCCGATGAACGGACCGGCTTTGATGAAGTCTCCGCGCCTCGCGCTGCCGTCGCCGGTCGTCAACGACATTCCGCTCACGGATGACGAGCGGGTCGACCAGGCTGGCCTGGGCTCGTTTCCGGCGAGCGATCCGCCGTCATGGACATCGGGTCCGGAACAACGGTCGCAGCGGAATTCGGACGATCCCGACGGGGGCGACAATTGTGACCGCGCGCGCCGGCAACGGCAGGTCGATGCCTAGCGGCTATTTGTGAGACGTGCTCCTAGCAAGCTCGAGGCGGCTCAGGCCCTGCGGCGCGAAAGTGCCTGCCAGCCGAAGATCACCAGGCAGCTGCCGAACAGCGCTCCTCCGAGACTGACGATGACGTCGGAGTAGCCGGCCTCGGCGCCGAGGAAAAATCGAGTGACGACCCCACCAACGAGGGCGGCCAGGATCCCGAGGTAGATGTCGGCCAGCGCGTTCGGTCGGGTAGACGTGCCCATGATCCTGTTTCCGAACCAACCAGCGGCGGCCCCGATGCACAGCCAGAGGAAGACGATCCCAGGGTTCATGGCCTGGTCTAAAGCAGCTCTCGGGCCACCGGCGGCCGCGATTGGGTTCAACCACTTGCATCGGCGCCACCTCGCCCCGGGCAATCAATGTGAATGCTACCCAGGTCAATTCGATGGCGGTGCTCGGCGTCGCCGCCAGCAATTGCCCGGCTATTCGACGCGCAGGTCGTCGATGATGACGCCGGAGACCGGCGGGGGCGGTAGCCCGCCATTCGAACCCGAAAGGATCTCGGCGAGCACGAGCTCGCTCCCCACGTCGGACGGCAACGGGAGCTCGGCGGTCGTCAACGGGCCCAGCGACACCTGCCCCTGTCCGGGGATCGTCGCGGTGGTCGTCGTCGCCGCGGATTCGGTCCCGAGAAACGCATTTCTGAACGTTCCCCCCTCGCTGCCGAAACGGACCTCGAGTCCGCCGTACGGGTTCACCAGCCGGTAAGCGAACCGGAGCACCGTGTCTCCGGGAGCCACGGCCACGCGCAGCGCCAGCCGCGTGACGGCGGGCCGCACGAACGGCATCCCGTTGGTGGTGATAGGCGCGATGTACAGGCTGCGCGCGCCGGTGATGGTCGGGGCGTCGCTGCCGGTGAGGATCTGCGCGCCGCCCAGCATCGTGCCGGTGGCGCTTTCGAAGCCGTCCTCCGCCACCAGCGGCGGTGCCACGCGGGTCGTGAACGCAGCGCCGCCCGAGGCGGGGAGGCCCGCGAAGTCGGTGATGCCGTCGACCGCGAGCTGATACCGCTGACCGTAACGCAGCAGCGTCGGGGGGCCGTAGAAGACGCTGACGAAGCTGGTGTTGTCGGTGGACGGCGGCGCCAGCGCCGTCGTCGAGCCGTCGGCGGCGACGAGGATCGGACGCGCGTCCGGCGGCAGCGGCTCGGAGGCGGTGACCGTGAGGTACGAGAACGGATCGTCAACGGCGCCGCTGTGCGCGACCGTCAGCGTCGGCGGCACGTTGTCGAGCACGCCGGCCAGCGTCGCCGTCACGGTGGCTGAAGTGCCCACGTCGGTGTTGGCGCTCCACCCCAAGGCCGCGCCGTGCGCGGCTCCCGTGACCCGACCATTCGCCCCCGCCGACACGGTCAGCTCGGTGTAGGTGATGCTCCAGCCGCTGCTGCCGGCGCCGCTGGAGAAACGGATTGACCCGTTGAACCGCAGCTCGCCGGGCGAGGCGCGGGTGAACGGGACCACGGCCGCACCGCCGACATCACCGAGGATCGCGGTCTCCGCTTCGTCGTCGATGACAATGGTGAAGCTATGCGACGACACACCGACCTGGCCACCGTTGCCTGGCTGCTCCTTCACCGTCGCCGTGACGACGTACGAGCTGCCCCCGAAGGTCGGCGACGGCTCGGAGAGGCCGGAACAGCCGCTTCCGACGGCGAGGACGGCGCACGTCAACAACGACGACCAAGCGAGTCTCATGTGGTGTTGCTCCTCGGCCGTATCCGGCCGTTCAAGTTAGACGGCGATGATAACACCGCCGTGTCCCTCTCCTTGGTTGGGCGCCGACGCCGGCGTCGAGGTCAGCAACCGGGGCGAGGCCATCCTCCGTTCAGGATGAGTTGCCGCGCGCCGTCGCGGCTACTTCTGAGATGTACCTTTCGCGAGATCGCGTCCCCGAACGGGCCGAGCGGTTGTAGCATCCGCCCGCGGAGAGTGGGCATGGGCGGTCGAGTCGGTTGGTCATCGGGGAGGCGTGTCGCGATCGCGGCTGCGCTCGTGTTCGTGGGCTGCTACCTCGGCGCGTGCGCCGACACCTGGCTGCGTTTCCCCGGCGTGGGCGCCGCGATCCTCTTTCCGCCGTACGCGATCCTGACGGCCGCGCTCTGGCGGACCAGCCCGCGACACTGGTGGATCTTCCTGGTCGCGGCGTCGGCGGGGAACGTCATCCCTCACCACCTTGGTGGGGCCGGGATCGGCTTCGTGCTCGCAGCGGAGTTGGTGAACCACGTCCGCGCGGTGCTGGCGGCGGTCGGGCTTCGGCGCTGGGCCGGCCGCTCGGGCCGGGTGGAGACGATGCGCGAGATGGTCGCGTACCTCGCCTTCGCGGTGTTCCTGGCGCCGGGCCTGGCGGCGCTGGCAGGGGCCGGGCTGGTGGTCTCGGTCGGAGACGCGCCAGCGTTCTGGCTCGTGTGGCGGGAGTGGTGGCTCTCGAACGCGATCACCGGGCTCACGTTGCTCCCTCTGTTCGCCCTCGACGTCGGTCAGCTCGCCGACGGCGTCCCCGTAACGGCTCGCCGCGGCGCCGAGGCGGCGTCGCTCGTCGTCACGATGGGCGCGGCTGGCACCTGCCTGCTCGTGAAACTGAACACCTTCTCACCGGCGAGTCAGGTGCACCTCTACTGGGCGGTCCCCTTCCTGTTGTGGGCGGCGGTCCGCTTCGGGCCTCGGGTGACCAGCGCCGCCCTGCTGGGGGTCACGTCGATCTCGATCTGGGGCGTGGTCGCGGGGCGGGTCCCCTTCGCGGTGCAGTCGCCGGCCGAGAACCTGCTCGAGCTCCAGACCTTCCTGCTGGCCGTCTCGTTCCCCTCGCTGCTGCTCTCCGCGCTGATCCAGCAGCAACGCCTGACGGCCGCGGCCCTCATCGAGAGCCGGCGCCAGTACCGGTCGGTCGTCGAGGACCAGACCGAGATGATCTGCCGGTTCCGCCCCGACGGCACCTATACCTTCGCGAACCGCGCCTACTGCGAGGCCTTCGGCCGCCGCCCCGACGAGCTGGTCGGCGGGAGCATCTGGCGCCTGGTCCCCGACGTCGTTCACCGTGGTCTTGCCGACCTGGCGCTCATCACGCCCGCGTCTCCCCTCGCGACCCGAGAGGTGAACGTCGTCAGGGAAGGGGAGTCCCCGCGCTGGCAGCAGTGGCGCGATCGCGGCTTCTTCGACGAGCGCGGCGACGTCGTCGAGTACCAGTCGGTCGGCCGTGACGTCACCGACCGAAAGCGCGTCGAGGACGAGCGGCGGGAGCTCGAGGCGCGCAAATCGGTCGAGGCCGCGTTGCGCGAGGCCGATCGACGCAAGGACGAGTTCCTGGCGGTGCTGGGGCACGAGCTGCGCAACCCTCTCGCCCCGATCGCGATCGCCCTGGAGATCCTGCGTCTGGCTCCGCCGGGGAGCCCCGAGGCGCTCTGGGCCCGCGACTCGATCGGACGCCAGCTGACGCAGATGACCCGGCTGCTCGACGATCTGTTCGACGTCTCCCGCGTCAAGCTGGGGAAGATTCGCCTGCGCTGGGAGATCGTCGACGTCGCCCAGGTGATCGCCAGCGCGGTGGAGGAGACCCGCCCGCTGATCGAATCGTTCGGGCACACGCTCACCATCAGCCTCCCGAACGAGCCGATGCCGATTCGCGGCGACGTCGCGCGCCTCACCCAGGTGGTGGCGAACCTGATGAACAACGCGGCCAAGTACACCGATCACGGCGGACGCATCGACGTCGCCGTTGCGCGGGACGGGGACGAGCTCCGGATCGCGGTGCGCGACAACGGGATCGGCATCGAGACCGCGGCGCTGGAGCGGATCTTCGAGCTGTTCTCGCAGCTTCGCGGCAGCGCCGAACAGCCGAACGGCGGCCTCGGTATCGGCCTCGCCCTGGTGCGGCGGCTGGTGGAGCTGCACGGAGGCACGGTCGAGGCGCGCAGCGAGGGGGCAGGGCGGGGGAGCGAGCTCATCGTGCGGCTGCCGGCGACCGGAGTCCCGGCCGCGGTCGAGCCCCAGTCGTCCGCTCCGCTGTCGCTCCGTTCTGGCGACGGGTGACGCCGCCGCCGCGGGTCAGCGCGGGCGGGTCTCTGCCGGCTGCGACGACGGCGGGGTGGGGCCGCCGTCCGGAAGCTTCCCCTCGGCCCGCGCCTTCATCGGCCGCAGCACGAAGCGCTCGAGTCGCGCGCGCACGAAGGGAGCGGCGACCGGCGTCAGCAGCCACGAGATCCCCTTGAGGGCGACCTCCGCGAGAACCGTGTAGCGCGCGCCGTTCGTGTGGGGCTCGAAGCGGTTGATGAACGTCGCCTCGTAGCGCGGCTTCCACTCGTCCAGCCGGATCTCGTTCGCCGAGATGACGCTCATGACGTTGAGGATCGTGCCCTCGGAGGCGTGCTCGACCTCGACCCGCGTGCGCCCTCCCTCTTCACCGAGGAGTTGCACCGCGCGGATCGTCGCCGGGAACAGGCGGGGCCAGTTTGCGTAGTCGAGGTAGAGCGCCATCAGCCGGGCGGGCTGTGCGCGAATGACCTTCGATGCGACCGTGTGAACCACGGCCCATATATGGGGGTGCGCCCGGTCGAGGCGCAAGGCGTCATTGAGTGGTTTTCGCCCGCGAAACGTCAGCGGCCGAGGATGCCGTCGGGACCGACGCGCGAGCGGCTGATCGCGCAGTCGTCGACGTGGATGGTGGCGGTCGCCGGCGCCAGATCGATCGCGACGCTGGTGGCGTCCCAGGCGATCCAGGGGGTAGGGGCCATCGGGCCGCGGACGTCGACGAGCGGACGGCCGTCGAGCCAGAACGTGAGGCGGCCCGTGTCGTCGTTGCCGTTGCGATAGAAGGCTTCGACCTGGAACCAGCCGCCGACCGGGACGACCGGGGCGGGGACGTCCAGCGGGATGTCGTCGGTCGTGCGGTGATCGTAGAGCCGCAGCGTCATCTCGCCGGTCGGGAGGTTGGCCAGGTTCAGATCGAAGAGCTCGTCGGCCGAGTTGGGGTCGTTCGCGTCGGTGCGCATCCGGAACTTGAAGATCACCCAGTACATCCCGACCGTCACGCTGCGGGGCAGGTAGTACCAGGCGCTGTAATAGGCCTCGAGCGGCAGCTCGCCCGAGCGGGCCAGTCCGGCGTTCTGCTGCAGGTCGCCGGTGGCGTTGATGGTCAGCTTGGCGCCGTATCTGCCGGTGTGCGCGCGTTCGTCGGAGGCCGAGACGCTGGCCCCGTTCGGGAAAGCGTTCGTGCTTCCGCCCGGCGCGCTGGTGAACTCGTCGAGGTTGGCGGTCTCGAAGCGCGCCGTCCAGAGCAGGTCGGAGCCGACGTCGAGCTCGGAGCCGCAGCCGGCTGCCAGCGCCACGAACGCCACGAACGCGCCGAGCCGCCGCGCGGTCATCGCAACCCCACCGAGCCACCGACGGTGGCGCCCAGCCAGACCGCGGGCGTGCTGCCGGCCTCGCCGCGCGGGAGGGCGAAGATCGTGACTGGACTCGGCACCAGCTCGGCCTGCAACGCGGCGAACGCGGCCAGCCGCGCGCGCGTCACCAGGCGCGCGCCGATGGCTGCGCGGATGCCGAGCTCCGTCCCGTACTGCCGGCCCGAGGTGGTCGCGAGGTCGACCGCCCGCTCCGAGACCAGCGTGGCGCCGAGCCCCAGCTCGGCGTAGGGGGCGAGCTTCCCGGCATCGAAGCGAACGCGGACGCCGGCGTCGACCGGGAGCCGCCACTGGCGCAGGTCGACGCCGCCGACGGCGGCGTCGACGGGGAGCAGCGCCGCGGTCCCCGCCGTCAGCGCCAGCCGGCCGCGGCCCGCGGCGATCCGCAGCGCGACGCCGGGGTGCGCAATCGGCGCGTCGGCACCGAGGCCGACGTCGATGGCCGCGCCGAGCTCGAGGCGAACGACCGCCAGGTCCAGATCGACGGGTAAGGGGGCGTCGGGCGGTGGCGGCGTCGCCGGCAATGGAGGCACTGGCGTTGGCGTTGGCGTCGGCATCGGCGCCGGTGCCGGCGGCTCCGCGAGCGACGCCGGGTTCAGCGTCAGCGCCACGAACACCGCGGCGGCGCGGGCCCGGTGTGCGCAGTCGCGCCCCTCGTCGCGGTACTCGCGCACCCGGCCCGCGACGATCACCCGGAACAGCCCGCCGAGGTCGGCAATCTCGACCGGCCCCGCCGCGCGCGCCGTCCCGGTCGGCCGGTCCGCGGGCAGAAGCGTCGCCAGCTCCGCCGAGACCGCCTGCGGGGCGGGGCAGTCGCCGGTTCCGACGACTGCGGGCCCGCCGCCGGCCGGTTGCTGCGCCCCGGCGCGGGCACCCCCCGCGCCCAGCGCCGCGAGCGCGACGGCGACACGGAGCTGGCGGGAAGACCGTCCGCGCACGCCGCCAATATCACACGACGACAGCCTACGGCGACATCCCACGGCGACAGCCCCATGGACTACCATGGGCGTCGCCGTGAAGGTTTTCCGGGTCCCGCGCCCTAGTGACATCGTGGGGATCTCCGTGGCACCGGCGGGCGACGCGTCCGGGCGGCCGTCGACGCAGCTCGACGTCCGCGTCATCTACGATGCCTGGTTCGGCGAGGTCCTGCGCTGGATCCGGGCGCTGGGGGGCGTCGAGGCGGATCGCGACGACATCGTGCAAGAGGTCTTCCTGGTCGTGCGCCGGCGGCTCCCCGCGTTCGACGGCGCCAACCTCGCCGGCTGGCTCTACGCCATCACGCGCCGCAAGGTCCGGGACTTTCGCCGCCGCGTCTGGGTGAAGCACATCTTCACGAAGCGGCGGTCGGAGGATCTGGAGTCGCTGCCCGACACCGCCGGCAGCCCGGCGGCCGTGCTGGAGCAGAAGGAGAAGCGGCGGGTGCTCTGGACGCTGCTGGCAAAGATGCGCGAGCAGCGTCGCGCGACCTTCGTGCTGTTCGAGATCGAGGGGCTCTCCGGCGAGGAGATCGCCCGTCTGCAGGGCCTCCCGGTCAACACCGTCTGGACGCGGCTGTATCACGCGCGCAAGGAGTTCTTCGCGCTCGCGGCCAAGTACCAGAAGCGCGAAGCGGGAATGGATAGGGAGAGTCCCCGAAGGTGAAACGAAGATGAGCCCAAGAGAGAACGACCCGACAGCGCCGCCTCGCCGGATGGTCGAGGAGTCGGAGCAATCCGGGTCGTCTGCCGGGTCGTCCGTCGGCGACTGGGCCATCGAGCTGCTGCGTAGCGAGGAGCCGTACCGGCCCGGGGTGGCCCGCAAGCAGCGGATGCAGCTGCGCCTCGGGCATGCCCCCCGCCGTCCGGCGTCGCTCGCGCTGCGGGCCGCCGTGGCGCTGGTCGTGTTGCTCGTCGGGGGCGGCGCTTTCGCGCGCGCGACCCTCGGCCGCTGGCCGGTCTGGATGGTGCGGGCCTACGAGCGCATCGTCCCCGCGGCGGCCCCCGCCGTGCCTGCGGGCCCGGCCGCGACCCGCGCAGGGCCAATCTTGCCGGCCGCGGCGCCGCTCGTGGCCCCGCCGGCCCCCGCGCCCGAGGCCGCCCAGGTTTTTCCCCCCGTCGCGCTCCCCGTACCCGTCACGCCGCCCGCCGCGCATGCGCCCGTCGGTGTGGCCCGTCCCAGGCGGAGCGCCCCCGCGGCCGGCGAGGACAGCACGCCGGTGCTGGAGGCGATGCGCGCGCTGCGCCGGGAACGGGATCCCGTCCGCGCGCGCGCCCTGCTGGCGACCTATCTCGATCGCCACCCCTCGGGGACGCTTGCCGAGGAGGCCCTCGCCCTCTCGATCGAGGCGGCCGTTGCCCACCGCGACGCGGACGCCGCCGGGCTGGCTGCCCGCTATCTACGCCTCTATCCGACGGGGCCGTTCCGGCCGCTCGCGCGCCAGACCCTGGCCGCGGCCGCCCAGCAGCCCTGATAGTTCGACAGGCCCTCCCCGCATTGCGCTTGACTCGGTCAACAAGATCCCTACTGTTGCGTCCGCCTTCTGCGGCGTGTGGTCGTGGGAGTCGCAACAGTCAAACGCCTGGAGGGAAGATGGCAACCGGTACGGTTAAGTGGTTCAACGACGCTAAGGGGTTCGGGTTTATCGTGCGTGAGGACGGCCCCGATCTGTTCGTCCATCACACCGCTATCGCCGCGGAAGGATTCCGGTCTTTGAGCGAGGGCCAGCAGGTCGAGTTCGACATCACCGAGGGCCCCAAGGGGCTCCAGGCGACGAACGTCCGGGTCGCTGGCTAAAGCGCATCCCCGTCGCTGGGTGGGTGTCCCCCCCACAGTTCGAAAATAAACCACGGCCGGCGCTTGCGTCGGCCGTGGCGGGGACGAATAACGAATATGTGAGCTTTCGCGTGATCGACGAGGCGGTGATCAGCGACAAGGTCGTCCACCGCGTCGAGCGAGTGCCGGCCTGGGCCTGGTCGGCGACCGGTCCCCAGTGGCGGTCACTGTGTGGGGTCCGCGTCGGCGAGACACGCAAGGGGCGGGAGTTCGAGTTCGAGGTGCCGGTGGCGCTGGATCCCGAGTCCTGGCGGCTCGCCGCCAACTGCCCGGCCTGCCTCGCGGCGACAGAGCGACGAGAGCTGGGCGGACTGCCCGGGCTGTAGCACCCGTCGGGGTCGCGGCCCCAATCGTAGGCGGTTAGTGAACGCGGCGCTGTGAACGCGCGCTGCGCGGGCCGCGACCTCTGGCAGAATCCCCGGGTGTCCGTCCCCACCTCACCCGAGCCGCCGCTCCGACACCTCTCGGCGATGCGCTACGTGACGGCGCTGCGCGAGGGGGGCTCGGTGCCGGCCGTCGTCGAGGCAGACGACGGTGCCCTGTACGTCGTGAAGTTCCGGGCCGCGGCGCAGGGGGGACGGGTGCTGGCGGCGGAGATCGTCGTCGGCGAGCTGGCGCGGGCCGCGGGGCTGCGCGTTCCGGAGCTGGCGCTGATCGACGTCGACGCGGCGCTGGGGCGCAGCGAGCCGCACCAGGAGATTCAGGAGCTGCTGATCGCCAGCGCGGGGGTCAACCTGGCGATGGGCTACCTGGCGGGCGCGGTCGGCTACGACGTGGCGGCGCGGCGCCCGGTCGGCGGCGCGCTGGCGTCGCTGATCGTGGCCCTGGACGTCTTCGCGGCGAATGTCGACCGCACCGCGCGCAACCCGAACCTGCTCTGGCAGGGGGACGCGCTCTGGCTGATCGATCATGGCGCCGCGCTCTTCTGGCATCACGGCTGGGACGGGACCGCCTCGCCCGGGGAGCTCGCGGCGTCGGCGGCGCGTCCGTTCTCGCGCGCCGGCGACCACGTGCTGCTCGCGGAGGCCGACGGGCTCTCCGCGGCCGCCGCCGCGCTGGGGCGGGCGCTGACCGACGAGGCGATAGCGCGCGCGGTCGCGCTGGTGCCCGAAGACTGGCTGGACGGGCAGGGGGGCGCGGCCCTGCGCGCCGCTTACCTCACCTGGTTGCGCGCACGGCGGGCGGCGTTGCCGGGAATCATCGCGGAGGCGGAGCATGTCCGGGCGACACGCGTTTGATTACGCTCTGGTGCAGGTCGTGCCGCGCGTCGATCGCGACGAGCGGATGAACGCCGGCGTGATCCTGTTCTGCCCCACGGAGGCGTTCCTCGGCTGTCGCATCGTGCTCGACGAGGGCCGCCTGATGGCGCTGGCCCCCAACGTCGATCTGACGGGCGTCGCTGCGCAGTTGCAGGCGATCCGCGCCGTCTGCGCGGGCGATTCGGCGGCCGGACCGATCGCGCAGATGTCGCCGTCGGAGCGGTTCCACTGGCTGACCACGCCGCGCAGCACGATCGTGCAGCCGTCGGTCGCGCACGTGGGGCTGTGCGACGATCCGGCGGCTACGCTCGAGCGGCTGTTCGCGTCGGTGGTCGGCTAGCCCTTTTCGTAGGTCCCGATGACCTCGGCCTGCGCGAGCACGTGCCCGGCCATCGCCGCCTCCAGCTTTGCCTTCGTCGCCTGCCCGAGATCGGGGAGGACGGCGTCGAGCGCGTAGAGCTTGAAGACATAGCGGTGGCGACCGATCGGCGGGCAGGGGCCGTTCCAGCCGACACGCTTGAAGTCGTTCACCCCCTCGCGCGCCTCCGGCGGCGGCTGGCCCGCGATCCCGGTGGCGCCGGCGGGTAGGTTGTAGACGACCCAGTGCACCCAGACCGTCTTGGGCGCGCGTGGATCGGGCGCGTCGGGATCGTCGACGATCAGGGCGAAGCTGGCCGTTCCCGGCGGGGCGTCGGTCCAGGCGAGCGGCGGCGTGCGGTCATCCCCCTCGCAGGTGTGGCCTTTGGGGATGGAACCGTTCGGGGCAAATGCGGATGACGAGAGGCGCATGAGCGAAACGTGAGTCCGCCGCGGCGGATAGGGTAGCTTCGTCGCGATGGGCCTCCTCGACGAACCAGGGTTGGATCGGGTGATCGCCGCCGGTTGCGGGAAGTGTGGCGGCCGCCGATTGACCTTCCGGACGTACGTCGATGGGGTGCTGCCGATCATGGACGGCGAGCCGGTCGGACGCGTGACGTGGGCCTACGACGGCGAGAAGTTCGTCGACGGCGTCTACGAGGTCGCCTGCGCCGACTGCAAGCAGATCGCGTTCGCGGCCGACGTCTGCCCGCGCTGCCACGCCGCGGGCGGGCTGGCGCGGGCGCTGACGACACCCAATGGCTGGCCCGTACCGACGCGCTGTCCGTCGTGCGACCGCGAGGAGCTCCGCTACGTCGCGTTCCTGCCGGCGGCGGTCACCTATGAAGGCCAGCGCGCCGAGAAGCCCCGCAGCTTCACCGAGCTTCATGACGACGGGTTCCACGGCCAGCGCATCGACTGTCGCAGCTGCGGTTCCGTCGCGGCGCTGACGGACGCTTGCCCGCTGTGCGCGGCGCCGGCGCCGCTACGCGCCCGCCCCTAGCCGCTCCCGCGCGAGAGCGGGCTAAACAGGCGCTTCGGTCGTCAGCCCGACCGCGTAGGCCCAGGCCGGCGACGGGTCGATCAGCTTGCGCCGTTCGAGATCGAACAGGGCGAAGGTGTAGATCGCCTCGCAGGCGACGTCGCCGTCCGGCTTCAGCATCTGCTGCCGCAGCTTGCCGATCTTGCGCTCGTACGAGATGAGCTCGCTGCGGATGACGATCGTCTCGCGCGGGGCCAGCTCGCGCAGGAACTTCACGTTCACCTCGAGGATGACGGGGCCGGTGTTGGTGCGGCGGATGGTCTCGATGCCGAAGCCGCGTGAGCTGATGAGATCCCAGCGCGCCTGTTCGAAGAGCTCGTGGTAGCGGGCGTTGTTGAGGTGCCCGAACGAGTCGAGGTGGGCTTCGCTGATCAGGATCGTCTTTTCGTGAACGGTCGCCATGGCGTCAGGCCGGCAAGCGTACAACGATCTCGCGCAGCTGGTTCTTCACCACGGCGGCGGGCGTCGTCCCCTCCGCGATCGCCGCCAGCCGCGCGTCCAGGTCGTCCAGCGCCCCGGGGGTGTAGAGCGCCGTGGCGGCAGGGTCGTGGCGCCAGGTGCGCAGGTTCATGACGTGGATGCGGGCCATGAGGCGCGGATCGAGCGTCAGCGCGCGCGCGGCCCTGTGCTCGATCTGCCAGGGCGTGCGCGCCAGCGCCGCTTCCAGGTGCCGGCCGATCTGCATCTTCTGGCCGTGGCCCGCCTGCATGGCGGCGACCGACTCGTAGTAGCGCGCCAGCGTCGGATCGTCGGAGGCGATGGTCTCGGTCTCCTGGATGATGAGGCGGGCTCCGGGCCGACCGAGCGCGGTCCAGGCCGCGAACGCCGCGCCGGGATCGGCGACGTGCGCGACCAGGTGGCGACAGAAGATCAGGTCGCCCGGCGCGACAGCGAAGGGCGGCTTCAACAGATCCTGGACCACGAAGCTCACCCCCGACGGCGCGGTCCGCTGCGCCTCGGCCACGTAGCGCGGCGACGCGTCGATCCCGGTCGTCTGGGCCGGCGCCAGGGCCTCGTGCAGGAGGCGCGTCGTGTACCCGGGACCCGAGCCCAGGTCCAGCGCGTGCCCCGGGGCGCGCGGCCCCCAGCGGTCGAGCAGGTCGCGCGTCGCCGGCTCGTAGGCGATCGCCAGCAGGGCAAGCCGCTGGCCGGCCAGGTCGGTGTCGCCGAAGGTGTAGGCGCGCGGGTCGCTCATGTCACCTGTGAGGCGGCCGGTGGCGCTGCTTGTCGTGGTGGCGCGCGTCGGCCTCCTCGACCGAATGCGACTGGGTCAGGTCGACGTCGCGCTTCGCCATGATCGCGAGCTGACGGTAGAAGCCGTGGAGGCGTTCCAGCTCATCCTCCGTGAGGCTCTCGACGTCGATCAGACGATTGCTGGCACCCGTCATCGCGGCGACCAGCTCGTTCAGCTTCAACTGGATCGCCAGCGCGTCCTTGTTCTGCGCGCGCTGGATCAGGAACACCATCAGGAAGGTCACGATGGTCGTCCCGGTGTTGATGACCAGCTGCCAGGTGTCCGAGAAATGAAAGAGGGGCCCGGTGACCAGCCACACCACGATCACCAGCGCCGCGATCGCGAACGCCCACGAGCTGCCGGTCCAGGCCGTGACCAGGCGCGATCCGCGCTCCAGCGCCTGCCCTAGCCGGGAACGCGGACGAAGCGCGCGGGTTGACATGCGTCCGATGTAATCACCGCCGGGCTACGTCGTCCACCGGAGGGCATCTACGGAACCAGGACGGCCGCGCCGGCCACCTCGCCGCGGGAGAGCCGGCCGAGCGCCAGGTTCGCGTCGCCGAGCGGGTGGGTCTCGAAGGTCGTGCGCACGGGGATAGCGGCGGCGAGCGCCAGAAATTCGCGGGCGTCCTGGCGGGTGAAGTTGGCGACGCTGACGATCCCCCGCTCCCACCAGAGCTCGTCGTACGGCAGCTCGGGCAGCCGATCGAGGTGGATGGCATTGACAGCGACGGTCCCGCCGCGATCGAGGGCGCGCAGCGCGGAACGCACGACGTCGCCCGAGGGGGCGAAGGTGATCGCGGCGTCGAGCGGCTCGGGCGGCGTGTCGCCGTAGCCGCCGGTCCATTCGGCGCCCATTTCACGGGCCCGCTGCTGCTCGCGCGCGGATCGCGTGGCCACGAACAGCCGGCAGCCCCAGTGCCGCGCCACCTGCAGCGCGATCAGCGCCGACGCGCCGAACCCATACAGGCCCAGCCGCCCGCCGGGCGCGATCCCCGAGCGCTTGAGGGCGCGGTAGCCGATCACGCCTCCGCACAGCAGCGGCGCCGCCGCCAGATCGTCGAAGCCGTCCGGCAGGCGCAGCGCGAAGTCGGCGCGGACGGTCACCTCGGCGGCGTAGCCCCCGTCGACGTCCCAGCCGGTGAAGGTCGCCTGCGGGCAGAGGTTCTCGCGCCCCGAACGGCACTTGTCGCAGACGCCGCAGGCGCCCGCCAACCAGGCGACCCCCGCGCGCTCGCCCACCCGCCAGTCGGTCACCCCGGCGCCGATCGCCTCGACGCGTCCGACGACCTGGTGCCCCGGGACGATCGGCAGCCGGCGCGGCACGACGTCCCCCTCGCAGAGCTGCAGATCGGTGCGACAGACGCCGCAGGCGACGACCGCGAGGCGCAGCATCCCCGGCGGCGGTTCGGCGCCCGTCGCTGCCCGCGTCGAGGCGTGCAGCGGCGCCGTCTCGATCGGCGCGGTTCGCTCGAGCACCATCGCCTGTCCGTCGCGCGGCATGGGCGTTGAGTATAGTTCCGCCATGTCAGTCAGCCCGCTCGCGACGCCGGAGCCCTGGACGCTGGTCGCCGATGCCTACGCGGCCGAGCTGGAACCGCAGTTCGCGCGCTACGCCCGCGACGCGCTCGCCCTCGGTGCTCTGTCGCCGGGGGCGCGGGTCCTCGATGTGGCGACGGGGCCGGGGACGCTGGCGATGCTGGCGGCGGCCGCGGGGCATGCCGTCAGCGCGGTCGATTTTTCCCCGGCGATGATCGAGAACCTCCGCGCCCGTCTGGCCGCGCCCGGGGCGCCCACCATCGATGCCCGCGTCGGCGACGGGCAGGCGCTGCCGTTCGGCGACGCCACGTTCGACGGCGCCTTCTCGATGTTCGGGTTGATGTTCTTCCCCGATCGCGGCGCGGGGTTCCAGGAGCTGCGCCGGGTGCTGCGTCCTGGCGGCCGCGCCGTGGTCTCCAGCTGGGCGCCGTTCGTGGGTGTGTTCGCGACGATGTTCGAGAGCCTGCGCGCGCTCCTCCCCGACGTGCCGTTCGCCGGCGGCAAGCCGCCGCTGGGAACGGCCGAGGAGATGTCCGGCGAGATGGCCGCGGCCGGCTTCGGCGGCGTCACCGTTCACACCGTCGCCCACACGCTGCTGGCGCCGTCGCTGGCCGCGTTCTGGGCCACGGCGCAGCGGACGAACGTGCAGCTCGTGCTGCTGCGGCGCAAGCTGGGCGAGGCGCGCTGGGCCGAGGTCGGCCCTGGAATCCACGACCGCCTTCGCGCCCAGCTCGGCGAGGGCGAGGTCGCCGCCGTCGGCACCGCCTACCTGGGAATCGGGACTAAGTAACTCGCGTGAGGGAGGGCGGGCTGTGCCCGCCCGAGCTCAACCGAACGTGTCGCCGTTCCATCCCCAGAGATAACCGGTGGCGTCGGCGAACTCGATGTAGATGCGATCGCGGTCGACGGAGAGGCCGCGCGCCAGCCGGTCGCAGATCTCGCGCGACAGGAACGTGGTGTCGTCGGGCGTCATCTTGCCGACGTTCTTGACCACCGCGAACGCCGCCGGCGCGGTCGTCGCCGCGAACGTCATCGGCAGCTCCGGCACCAGGCAGGTCATCACGTAGCGCTCCGGCTTGCCGAAGCGCTTGGCCAGCAGCGCCGACAGGTCGCTCAGCAACCTGGCGCCGCCGTCGGCCGGCGCCCCCGCCGACGTGAACACCTGGATGAGCGGCATGAACCGGAACTTATATCGACTGCAGGAAGGCCACCAGATCGTTGATCTGCGTGTCGGTCAGACGCGCGGTCCCGCTGTCGGTCGGACGCCGGGCGTGTTATCGAGGGGCCCCATGACAAGAACAAAGATGGCGTTCCGGATGGTGCTGGTACTCGCGATGACGGCAGCGGCTTGCAACCGCTTGTCGGGGGGCGCCACCCCCAAGACCGAGGACGAGAAAGCGATGTACGGCCTCGGCGTACTCGTGGGGAAGAACCTCGCGGTGTTCAACCTCACGGCGCAGGAGCTCGAGATTGTCAAGGCGGGGCTGGGCGACACCGTCCTGAACCGCAAGCCGGCCGTCGATCCCGAGAAATACGGGCCGGCCCAGGTCGACAAGCTGGCGCAGGCGCGCGCCGGCGCCCGGGCGGAGGCCGAGAAGGGCAAGGCCAAGAGCACGCTGGAGGCGGCCGCACGAGAGTCAGGCGCGATCAAGCTGCCGTCGGGGATGATCACCCGGACCACGAAGCCGGGCACGGGCCCGTCCCCGGCCGAGACCGATCGGGTCACGGTCCACTACGAAGGTCGGCTGACCGACGGCACCGTGTTCGACAGCTCCAAGAAGCGGGGCCAGCCCGCGACCTTCCCCTTGAACGGCGTCATCAAGTGCTGGACCGAGGGGGTGGGGCGGATGAAGGTGGGCGAGCAGGCGGTGCTGACCTGCCCCGCCGACGTAGCCTATGGCGACGGCGGCCGCCCGCCGACGATTCCGGGCGGCGCCACGCTGATCTTCGACGTCGAGCTGATCGAGATCGCGAAGTAGCGGAGACCTTCTATCCGGCGTAGCGGGCGACGAGCAACGTCACGTCGTCCTCGCGCCGGGGGGTGTACGCCGCGACCGCGGCCAGCAGCCTGTCGCGGACGACGGTCGGGGCTTCGGCGCCGTGCTCCTCGATGAGCGCGACCAGCCGGTCGCTGCCGAACCGCTCGCCGCTGCCGTCGCCGGCGGAGGCCTCGATGAGCCCGTCGGTGTAGAGCACGAGCAGGTCGCCGGGGTGGAGCCGGGCCGTGCTGTCGACGGTTCCCGCCGAGATGTCACGCTTCGCCCCCACCCAGGGGCCCGGGGTCTCGATCCGGTCGCAGCGACCGGTGGCGGCGCGCCGGATCAGGATCTCCTCGTGCGCGCCGGCGAAGGTGAGGCTGCCGTCCCGGCGGTAACGCAACAGCGTCAGCGTCGCGTGTTCGTGCTGGCCGAGGCGCGTGCGCACGTTGTCGACCAGCATCGTGTTGAGAGCGAGCAGCAGCTCGCGCGGCGAGGCGTCGGGGAGCTTGCGGGCCAGGGCGCCGATCCCGCTCTGCATCATCAACATCACCAGCCCGGTCGGCAGGCCGTGGCCGGCGACGTCGCCGATCCCGAGCCAGCAGCCGTCCTCCACGGGGACGACGTCGTAGTAGTCGCCGCCGACCTCGGTCGCCGCCTGCATGCTGGCGGCGATCTCCAGCCCCGCGACGGTGACGTCGCGGGGGAGGATCGAGGTCTGGATGCGGGTGGCGATCTCCATCTCCTTCGCCAGCCGTTCGCGCTCGGCCGCCTGACGCCGGGTCGCCTCCTCCACCAGCCGGGTGACGAGGCGGGCCCCTTCGAGCGCGCTCGACACCTGCTCGGCCAGCGACTCGTAGACGATCCCCTCGCGCGGCCCCATCTCCAGCAGCAGGTAGCCGAGGGCCCGATCGTGAAAGTAGAGCGGCTCGACGACGATCGACCACCGCCGGGCGAGCGGCTCGGTGGCCGTGCGCAGCAGCGCCTGCGCCGCGACCGCCGTCTCGGCGACAGGCTCCGGGCGGGCGCCGGGAATGCCGTTGCCGCCGCGCTCGACGTCGTACGACAGGATCATCCGGACCTGTGTGTCGTCGGCTTGTTTCAGCGCCATCCACGCCCCGGGGAGGCCGAGCCGCGGCAGCTGGTGCTCGATGGCGCCGGTCAGCGCCGCGACCTGCTGGGTCGCCAGCAGCGTCGCGCCGCTCTCGGTGAGCGCGTGGGCCAGACGCTCGTTGTGCAGGCGCTGCTGGGCCTGGGCCCGCTCCGCCAGATCGCCGATCAGGATGCGCGCCTCGTGCCAGAGATCCTCGGCCTGCACCCAGCGCAGGTTCTCGCTCGGCAGCGCCGGGACCAGCAGCTTGCGCAGGGCCGAGATCATCCCCTGCCAGGCGGTGACGTCGTCGCCCGCGGCGACCACGTTCGCCAGCAGGCGATCGAGCGTGGTCGTGAACAGGCCGGCGCCCGCGCCCCGCAGCTCGGCCTCGAACGCGTCGAGCAGCTGCCGATCCCACCCCGCGGGGAGGGCGGTGTCGGCGCCGTGTACGGAGCGGGTGAGGTGCCGCCGCACGTCCTCGCCGTGCTCCGCCAGCAGGTTCTCGATCGGGGTCGAGGTCATCGTGACCGGGCCGGCCCGACCGGGGCGCAGCAGCCCCGACTGACAGCCGCACGACTGGCGCACGACCAGCTCGGTCGGCGCCGTCGTCTGGGGGGCCACCACCTTGCCGTCGAGCTGGGCCAGGACCAGGTCCAGCGCCGCCTCCCCCTGCTGGTAGAGCGGCTGGCGGACGGTGGTCAGGGGCGGTGTCGCGAAGCGCGCGTCCTCGATGTCGTCGAAGCCGATCACCGGGACGTCGGCCGGCACCTGCAGCCCCCGCGCCTCCAGCGCGGGGATCGCGCCCAGCGCCATGGTGTCGTTGGCCACCACCAGCGCGTCGAAGGTGACCTTCCGATCGTCGAGCAGGAGCTCGACCGCGGCTTCACCGGCCGCCTTCTCGAAGTTGCCGACGCAGAGGAGGGCCGGGTCGACGTCGAGGCCGTGCTCCGCCAGCACCGTCCGGTAGATATCGAACCGGCGCTGCGCCTCCGCGTTCATCTCCGGGCCGCGGATGTAGGCGATGCGCCGGCAGCTGTGTCGGGTCAGCAGATGCTCGAGCGCCTGCCGCATCCCCGGCTCCTCGTCGACGCGCAGGCTGGGGACGTTGGGGGGGGACATCGCCAGGCAGGCCAGCGGGAGCGGCGCCAGGCGCGCGCACACCTCCGCGACCGCGTCCGGGCCCAGCTGATTGCCCAGCGCGCCGCCCAGCACGACCACCCCGTCGACGCTGTGGGGACCGCACAGGTCGAGCACGAAGTTGCGGTTGGTCCCCTCGCTGCCGGGGGCACCGAGCACGCCGCCGGCGAACACGGCGACATTGACGTCCCGGCGGAAGGCGGCGTCCGCGAGCCCCGCCAGAACGGTCGTCTGGTACGAGTTACGCAGCGAATCTATCAACACCCCAACCGTGGGGCGTTTGGGCCGGTCGACCCCGGCCCCGCTGCGGTCGCCACGCGGTGCGCGGGCGGGGCCGCTCTGGTCGCGCCAGCGCATCCTCCATAGGTACCACCTGAGGGGGCGACCCCGAAAGGGTCCGTGGGGTATTCTCCCTGGCCATGATGCCCCCCGGGCAGGCGCCGCCCCCCCCGCGGTCGCGGCGCGCCATGACCATCGGGTCGACGCTGCTGATCGCGATGCTATTCGTGACTGGCGCGATGGTCGCGCAGCGGGCGCGGCGCGAGGCCCGGGCGGAGGAGGTGTTGATTCTCCAGGGGGTGCGCCGGGTCTGCAAGCTCTCGACCGTCGAGCTGTCGCTGGCCGACTACGCCAGGAAGACGGTGCCAAAGTCGGTCGATCTCCCCTTCACCAAGGAAGCGCAGGCCTACCTGTTTTACTCGGGCGTCGTGTCGGCCGGCTTCGACCTCTGTGACGACGCCGCCAGCGTGGTCGTCGACCACGCCACGCGCAAGGTGACGGTCAGGCTCCCGCCGCCGCGGATCCTGTCGGTGGACGTGCTGCGCTTCGAGACCATCAACGAAAACTCGGGCTTCCTGAACGCCATCGCGCCCGAGGATCGCAACCGCTGGTTCTCGGAGGCGCGTGCGGCGATGGAGAAGGGGGCGCTGGCCCAGGGCGCCCTGGAGCGGTCCCAGATTCACGCCCGCGAGCTGTTCGTGTCGTTCGTCGAGCGGCGCGGCTACGCGCTGACCTTGACGGTCGGTGGCGTCGCCGTCCAGAGCGGCGAGAAGGAGGGGCGTTGACCGGCCGGTGGGCCCCCTTGTTTCTGGCGTTGGTGCTGCTGGGCGCCGCGCCGGTCCCGTCTGCCTTGGCCGCGGGCGGCAAGCGCGCACCCAAGCAGGCGCCCAAGCAGGCGCCCAAGCAGACCTCCGCGGCCCCGGCGGCCAGCGCCGGCTGCGACGACGGCGACGCGGCGTCGATCTGGTGGGCGCCGCAGACGCCCGTCGCGGGGGCGCCACTCAAGCTGTTGGCGGTGGGCGACGCGGCCGACGGCGAGCTGGCGGTGATCGATCCCGGCGGCACCCGGCGCGAGCTCAGCCCGGTTCGTCACGAGGGGACGCCGGCCAGCCTGGCGGCGGAGGTCACCGCGCCCCGCGCCGGCAGCTACCGGGCGATCTGGACGCGGGGCGGGAAGGCGCTCGCCTGCCGGACGATCCCCGTCGTGGCCAAGGCGCCGGCGCCGGCGACGGCGGTCGGCACCACCGTCTGGCCGGCCAAGAACAGCTGGGACCGGCGGCACGAGATGCTGTTCTCGGCCTGGATCGTGGGGCTTTTCGACGCGCCGGTCGAGGCCTCGCTCGACTTCCGCCCGCTGCACCAGGCGCTGCGCGATCCGGCCCGCAACTTCCTCTACGGCTACCTCGGCCTGCGCGAAGATGACCCGAAGAACAAGAGCGCGATCTCCGCGACGCCCGACTGCGCCGACCTGCCGTACTTCCTGCGTGCCTACTTCTCGTGGAAGCTGGGGCTGCCCTTCGGTTTCCGTGACTGCGATCGGGGCACCGAGTCGCGACCGCCCCGCTGCACCACGTTCTACAGCAACGAGGACGCGCCGACGGGGAAGGATTCGATGGCGGCGGTGAAGAGCTTCTTCCGCCAGATGTCGAACCGGGTCCAGTCGGGGAGCGCGCGGACGGCGCTCGACGACGACGCCACCGATTACTACCCGGTTGCGCTCGACCGCAAGGCGCTCCGCCCAGGCGTCATCTACGCCGATCCGTTTGGTCACGTGATGGTGGTCGTCCGCTGGGTCGACCAGTCCGCCGACAAGGGGGGGCTGCTGCTCGCGGTCGATGGCCAGCCCGACACGTCGATAGGGCGCAAGCGGTTCTGGGAGGGGACGTTCCTTTTCAACAACGAGACCAAGAGCGCGGGGCCCGGGTTCAAGGCGTTCCGCCCGGTCGTGCGCGGACAGTCCGGCAAGCTGGAGGCGCTTCCCAACAAAGCGATCGGCGGCCCGGGCGACCCCGCTCACGCCCCGTACGCGACCGAGCAGGGGAAGCTGAACGCCGACGGCTTCTATGCCCGGATGGCCAAGCTCATCAACCCGAAGGGGCTGGACGCGGAGAAGGCCTATCGCGAGACGCTGGACGCGCTGGTCGAGCAGCTGACGGTCCGTATCGGTTCCGTCGGTAACGGCGAGAAGTTCGAGAAGGAGAACGGCGCGCCGCTGATCCCGATGCCCGACGGGGCGAAGATCTTCGAGACCAAGGGGCCCTGGGAGGACTACGCGACGCCGTCGCGCGACATGCGCCTCATCATCGCGATGAACGTGCTGACGTCGCTCCCCGATCGGATCGTCGCTCACCCCGAGCTCTACAGCCTGGGGGGACGCAAGCCGGACGCCGTACGCGGCGAGGTGACGAAGCTGCACGCCAAGCTGATCGGCGAGCGGGCGATCAACTACCCGCGCACCGACGGCACGCCGTGGAAGCTGACCGTCGGCGATCTGCTGGCCCGCAAGGCGAACCTGGAGATGGCCTACAACCCGAACGACTGCGTCGAGGTTCGTTGGGGCGCCGCCGACGGGACGCCCGAGGCCACCACCTGCGCGCGGCACGCGCCGGCCGACCAGAAGGCCAAGATGACCGAATACCGCAGCTGGTTCCGCGACGCCAAGCGGCCTTCGCGGTAGGTCGGAGCGGGGCGGCCCCTCGGCCGGTCTAGCGGTCCAGCGGCCCGACGGTGTACGTTACGCGCCAATGAAAGTTGGCATACCGAAGGAGATCTACCCGAACGAGTGTCGGGTCGGCGCCACCCCCGACAGCGTCCAGAAAATCGTCAAGCTCGGCTACGAGGTGGTCGTCGAGACCGGGGCGGGGGACGCGTCCTCGTTCGCCGATGCCACCTTCACCGAGGCGGGGGCGACGATCGCCGCCGACGCGCGGGCCCTCTACGGCGCCGCCGACGTCGTGCTGAAGGTGCGGCAGCCGATCGCGCGCCCCGACGGCACGCACGAGGCTGATCTCATCAAGGAAGGCGCGACGCTGATCAGCTTCCTCTGGCCGGCCCAGAACAAGGAGCTGATCGACCGCCTGGCGAAGCGGAAGCTGACCGTGCTGGCGATGGACGCGGTGCCGCGCATCACCCGCGCCCAGCGGATGGACGCGCTGTCGGCCATGGCGAACATCGCCGGCTACCGGGCCGTGATCGAGGCGGCCTCGCACTTCGGCCGCTTCTTCCCCGGGCAGTCGACGGCGGCCGGGCGGGTCAAGCCTGCCGAGGTGTTGATTGTCGGCGCCGGCGTCGCGGGCCTGGCCGCCATCGCCGCCGCCAAGGCCCTGGGCGCCAAGGTCCGCGCGTTCGACACCCGCCCCGCGGTGCGCGAGCAGGTCGAGAGCCTCGGCGGAACGTTCGTCGAGTTCACCTTCAACGAGTCGGGCGAGGGGCAGGGGGGCTACGCCAAGGAGATGAGCGAGGCTTACCTCGCCGCCGAGCAGGCGCTGCTGGCCCAGCACGCCAAGCAGTCGGACATCGTGATCACCACGGCGCTCATCCCGGGCAAGCCGGCGCCCCAGCTCATCACCTCGGGCGCGGTCGTGGCGATGGCGAACGGGTCGGTGGTCGTCGATCTGGCGGCGGAGCAGGGGGGAAACTGCCCGCTGACCGAGAAGGACAAGGTCGTCCAGAAGTATGGCGTGACGCTGGTCGGCCTCACCGATCTGCCGAGCCGGATGGCGCGCCAGTCGAGCGAGCTCTACGCGACGACGGTGTTCAACCTTCTGAAAGAGGTGAGCGTCGAGGGGAAGGGCGTTGTCCTGAACCTGGATGACGAGATTCACCGCGGCGCGGTGGTGCTGCATACGGGGGCGCTGATGTGGCCGCCGCCCAAGCCGGTGCAGCGCAGCGGCTGGGACGCCCGTGGCGGCCAAGCCGGAGGCCAAGCCCGCCCATGGGCGGGAAGCCGGTGGCGAAACCGTCCTCGGGGGGCGCGCTGCTGGGCGCCGCCGCGGCGGTCCTGCTGTGCGCGGCCGCGATCTTCGCGCCGCCCGAGTTCCTGCAGCACCTGACCGTGTTCCTGCTCGCCTGCGTCGTCGGCTGGCACGTGGTCTGGAACGTGACGCCGGCGCTGCACACGCCGCTCATGAGCGTCACCAACGCGATCAGCGGCATCATCGTGATCGGCGGGATGCTGGCCCTGTTCGGCGGCGCCGGGCAGAGCTCGCTGCTCCTGGGCGGCCTGGCTATCTTGGTCGCGGCGATCAACGTCGCGGGTGGCTTCCTGGTCACGCAACGCATGCTGAAGATGTTCAGAAAGTAGCCGCCCCATGATCGTCACCATTCGTTCGCTCGCTTATCTGGTCGCGAGCCTCCTCTTCATCATGAGCCTGCGCGGCCTGTCGACGCAGGAGACCGCCCGCCAGGGCAACAAGTTCGGCCTGATCGGCATGGTGGTCGCGGTGATCATGACCGCGCTCGCGCTGCTGGTCCCCGGGGACATCTCCGCCGTGCCGACGCCGGACTGGTCGGCGGTCGGCATCCTGGCCGGGGCGATCGGCGTCGGCTGCATCGTCGGCGGGCTGCTCGCGTCGCGCGTGGCGATGACGTCGATGCCCGAGCTGGTGGCGGTGCTGCACAGCTTCGTCGGCGCCGCCGCCGTGCTGGTCGGGATCGCGACCTACCTTCAGCCGGGCGCCCTCGATGGCGCTGAACGGGACGCCCACCTCGCGGAGATCTACATCGGCGTGCTGGTCGGCGCGGTGACCTTCAGCGGCTCGGTGATCGCGTTCGGCAAGCTGCGCGGCAAGATCGGCAGCAAGCCGCTGCTGCTCCCCGGGCGGCACGCGCTGAACCTGGTCGCGCTCATGCTCTGCGTGGCGCTGGGGACGATCTTCATGCGCGCCGAGATCGCCTGGCCCGACGCCGGCGCCGGGATCTTCGACGCCGGCATGCCGGCCCTGCTGGCGATGACCGGGCTGGCGCTGCTGCTGGGCGTTCACATGGTGATGGCGATCGGCGGCGGCGACATGCCGGTCGTCGTGTCGCTGCTCAACAGCTACTCGGGCTGGGCGGCGGCGGCCGCCGGCTTCATGCTGTCGAACGACCTCCTGATCATCACCGGCGCGCTGGTGGGGAGCTCGGGCGCGATCCTGAGCTACATCATGTGCAAGGCGATGAACCGGTCGATCTGGAACGTCGTTCTGGGCGGGTTCGGCGCCGAAGCGCCCAAGCCGGCGGGCGGGGCCGCGGCGGTGCCCCAGGGCAAGGTGACGGAGACCAACACCGAGCAGGTCGCCGAGCTGCTGCTGTCGGCCCGCAACGTGGTGATCGTCCCGGGCTACGGCATGGCGGTCGCGCAGGCCCAGCACCCGGTGAAGGAGATCTCGTCGCTGCTGCTCGAGAAGGGGGTCAACTGCCGCTACGCGATCCACCCGGTCGCGGGGCGCCTCCCCGGTCACATGAACGTCCTCCTGGCCGAGGCCAACGTCTCGTACGACATCGTCAAGGAGATGGACGAGATCAACGACGACCTCCCCAAGACCGACGTGGTGCTGGTGATCGGCGCCAACGACATCGTCAACCCCAGCGCCGAGGAGGATCCGGCGAGCCCGATCTACGGCATGCCGGTGCTGCAGGTCTGGAAGGCGGGCAAGGTCGTGATCCTCAAGCGCGGCATGTCGGCCGGCTACGCCGGCGTCGACAACCCGCTCGTCTACAACGACAACACGCTGATGCTGTTCGGCGACGCCAAGGCCAGCGTCACCAAGCTGCTGGGCGCGCTGCGCGGGTAGCTAGAATCCGAACCCGAGGACCGGCACCATCACGCGGAGCTCGCCGGGCGCCGTGACCGAGAACGCCGAACGGCGAGCGAGATCGGGCCGCGCGGTTTCGGGGACTGCCGCGGTCGGCGGCGGCGTGGCGGCGGCGAGGCGTAGTCGTTTCCCCAGTCGCCAACCGACGGTGGCACCGACGGTGGCACCGATCAGCCCGCCGACAATCGCCCCGATGAGTTGGGCCGGCGGGTAGTACTCGTCGTAGGGCGTCGCCAGATATCCGACGATCCCGCCGCCCAGCGCTCCGATGTAGGCGCCGGCTATGCCGTTGCCGCAGCTCGATTCATAGGTGCTGAAGCTCCCGATTCCGCACACGGCCAGTCCCGCTGCCACCGGAGCGAGGGCGCCCGCTACCAGCAACGCACCACCGTCGGAACTCCCGTCGGCGCTCGATTCCACTTTCCAGCCGACGGCGATCGTCAGGCCGAGGGCGGCGGCGCCGCCGGCGACTTGCCCGAGCAGAACGGCGCCTTCTCGGGCGTTGCCTTGGGCACGCAGCTCGGGGGCCGCCTGCGCCCGCGCGGCGCTCGTCGAGCCTACGAGTGCGATCACGACCAGGAGGATCCGGTTCATGTGGCCAGCCGAGCTCATCAGAACGACAGCGCCAGCAGCGGGAAGACGATCCGGCGGGCGCCCGGCTCGGTCGTGCCGAGCGCGGGTCGCCGCCGGATCTCGGACCAGGTCGTTGCCGCGGCGGGCGGCGGCGCCGGCGACGGGCGCCCGATGATGTACCCGAGCACGCCGCCGACCAGGACGCCGCCGGCGCAGAAGCCGAGCGCGGTGAAAGCGGCCTCGGGGCCGTGCAACCCCTCGGATGATTCGGCTTCGCGTTCGGCGATCGCGGCCTTTGCGATCAGCAGGCCGGCTGCCCCACCCAGCAGGGCGCCCGCGAAGGTGGTGAGGGCCCGACGCTCGGACGGGCCCAAGGGCGCGGAGGGTGCTGGACCCGGCATTGATTGCGCGCTCGCCGGTCGGGCGAGGACGCTGGCCAACAGCAACGATGGCAGGAGCACGCAGGTCCTCACGGAGAGGGTCATGACCGAGGCAACAGCAACCGCCGGGCCACGGTGCGGAGGCCAGGGATTCCGTGGTTACCGGGCCGGGCCGGCGCGTCTACCGTTCACTCTTTGACAGGCGGTGACCGAGGCTGGACGGCCGCGGCGCGTTGGCGCGCGATCGCCTCGGCCCGGCGGGTGTCGGCGTCGGTCGGATCGGCGGCAAGCGCGGCCCGCAATTCGATCATCGCCTCGGCGGGGCGATCGATCGCCAGCAGGGCCAGGCCGCGGTTGCGGTGCGCGCGCGGCAGGTCGACGCCGGCGTAGGCGTCGGCGGCGATCGCCGGGGCGTGCGCGCGCAGCGCGGCGTCACCCAGCGCGAGGGCCGCCGCGCGAGCGGGGCCGGCGTCGAGGCAGTCGGAGACGGCGCGCGCGGTCTGGTAGGCCGCGATGGCGCGCATGTCGTCGCCCAGCTCGACCCAGACGTCGCCCTGGCGGCGTGACCACTCGCAGGCCGCGATCGGCGAGCCCGGCGGCTGCGCGATCGGATGCCCCTCGGTCCCCACCGCGGGCGAGTAGCCGAACGCGATCGGGATCTCGGCGCGGGCGAGCAGCGCGGCGTACTCGGGGCGCCGCGCGGCGAACAGCAGCGCCTCGCGGTCACGGTAGACCAGCGCCCAGCGCCGCGGGTCGAACAGCGCCGCGCGCGGGTTGATGCCGGGATCGGTGACCAGCGCCGTCGTGACACCGAACCGGTCGAGCAGCTCCTGCCAGGCCGAGGGGGTCAGATCGGCGCGCTTGAGGATCGCGTGCATCTCGTCGGGGTAGCCGTTGATGCGCGGGTCCTGAAACACGCGGTGCTGGGGCCAGCCCTGCCAGGTGAGGTACGACCCGACCTCCATGTCGTTGTACATGCGGTTGTGCAGGCCGTTCTCGTCGGCGAACCGGATCGCGTCGGTCGGGACCAGGCCGGGCTCGAGCCCCAGATCGATGAACGGCTCGCCGCGGCGGGCGGCCGCGAACCGCGGCACCAGCGTCGCCCCGGCCAGCGCGCCGACGACGATCGCGGTCGCCTGCGCGGCCAGGAGCGGTCGCCGGAGCGAGGAAGCGCGGGCGGCGGCGCGCCGGGCGACGTCGGTGATCGCGACCGCGACGATCGGGCCCGCGGCCAGGGCAAACTCGGCCACGAACCGGATCCGTCGCGCGCCCAGCAGCGCCAGCGCCAGCGCCGGGAGCAGGTGTCGCCGGCGCGGGTCGGGCAGAGCGAGGGCCAGAATCACCCCCGCGAGCAGGAAGAAGAACGGCCCGTCGAGGGGCCAGGTGGCGGCGCGGTACTCCTGCAGGGGGCGCAGCCAGGGCATGCGCCAGTGGTTGGCGATGTAGCCGAGCGCGCCGGCGCCCGACGGCGTGGCCAGGATGAGCGGCACCAGCGCCGCGGCGACGACGGCCGCCTGGCGGACGTCGAGCGCGCGCCCGTCGCGCCAGGCGCCGACGGCGTAGATCGACAGCACCACCGGGGCCAGGAAGAAGCAGGAGTTCGCGTTGGCCCACACGAGGCCCAGCGGGACCAGCGCGTAGAGCAGGCGCGGCCGGCCGCTCTCGGCGCGTTCGAGGGCGAGCCACAGGGTCGCGAGCCCGAGGAAGGTGACGAGGTGCGGCCGCTCGACGAAGCGCGGCTCCGCCGCCCACGCGCTGAGCGCCAGCGCCGCGGCGGCCGCCGCCGGGTGGGCCCCGCGCCGGCAGGCGACCCGGAACAGCAGCGCGAACGTCGCCAGCACGAACGCCGTCTTGAGCAGCACGGTCCCCGGGATCCCGGCCGCGCGGTGGGAGAGCGCGAGGACAATCTGGAACAGCCAGGCCAGGTTCACGTCCCGGTGATCGGGGTAGGTGAACGAGAGCAGGTTCGTCCGCGGGACCGCGTGCTCGCCGAGGACGAGCTCACCGAGGCGCAGGTTGAAGTAGAGGTCGGTCTCGTCCATCGGCACCAGGCAGCGCCCGGCCACGAACAGCAGCAGCGCCGCCAGCGACAGCGCAGTGACCGACCGCGCGGTGACGGGGCACGCCGCGTTGGGCAGCCTCATGGCGGCGCCGCCGGGAGCAGGGCGTAGACGCGGGCCGCGGGCGAGGCGTAGCGGAGCGCGAACCTGTCGGGGTGGGCGTCGGCCCAGGCGCGCTCGATCGGGAAGCCGTCGTCGTCGGCCGCGACGTTGCGGCGGACGATCGGCTCCAGCGCGGCGACGAACAGCACCTGGGTGTCACCGGCGCGCAGGTTCCGCCACCAGACGTCGAAGTCGGCGCCGTCGCGGTAAGGGGCGGGCTCGGCGTTGGCGGCGGGACCGGCGCCGCTCCTCCGCGCGAAGTCGTGCAGGCGATCGCCGGCGTCGCCCGCGACGTTGACGTAGTCCACCCGGTTGCCGAGCCGCTCGCCGGCCAGCGGAAACGCGAGGTTGTTGCCGGTGTAGGCGACGCGCGCGCCCTTCACGTTGGCGCGGAACCAGGACCAGGCGTCGGCCAGCTCGACGCCCATCGCGTAGCCCGGATCGCGGGCGAGGTAGTCGCGGAACCCGAGCGCCACCGCGACCAGCATGGCGCTCGCCACGCCGGCGACCAGCGCCCGGCGCAACCAGACCGGGGCCCGCCGCCAGAGGGGCGGGAGAGGGGCGCCGAGCGCCACCGCCGTCACCAGCACGAGTCGCGCGCGCGTCGGCCAACCGATCAGCGGACCGAGAACGGCCGCGACCAGCGCTCCCCAGCCGAGCCGGGCGGGCGGCCGATGGGCGACCTGCCCGACGGCAATCGCCATGACGCCGTAGGTGGGGAACAGGAAGCGGCTCTCCTGATACGGGATCACGCACCAGAACAGCAGCACGAGGGCGACTGCCACCAGCGGGAGCGGGCGCGCGCGCGTGGACGCCCGCCAGGTACGGACCAGGGCGACGGCTCCGGCGGCGGCGAAGCCGAGGCTCGCGTCGACGAACATCGCGAACAGCATGCTGACGTCGCCGAGAGGGAGGTGATAGTCCCAGGCCCGCATCGCCGCGGCGTCGTAGAGGGCGGGGAGCGAGAGGCCCGGGAACGCGCCCGGATAGAGAGGGTTTCCGGTGACGGCGGCGTTGCGCAGGTACCAGAAGCCGCCGGTGGCGAGCCCCACGGCGGCGGCCGCGAGCAGGCGTCGGGCGGTGATCGCGCCCGGCGTGCGGGCCGCGATCGCGCCCGCCAGCGCGGCGAACGGCAGCGCCAGCACCAGCCCCACGTACTTGGTCCCGATCGCCAGCCCCAGGGCGGCGGCGGCGGCGACGAGCTCGCCCCGCAGCGCGAACGGCAGCGACGCGAGCAGCAGCGCCGCCAGCCCCAGGTCGACCATCGCGGTCGGGATCTGGGTCCAGACCTCCGGGACCAGCAGGAACGCCAGCGCGGCGCCCAGCGCGGCCGAGCGGTTGCCGCCCGCCTCGCGGACCCCCGCGACGATCGCGGTGGCGGCCAGCGCGGCCGCCGCCACCTGCCCGACCCCGGCGAGGTAGTCCGAACGCAGCGGCGCGAGCAAGAACAGGAACCAGAGCTCCATGTTGCCGGGTGCGTAGGCGGGGGCCGGATCGCCGAACACCGCCGGGACGATGGTCAGCCGGTGGGCGTGCATCCAGCTCACCGGCGCGTGCAGGTGATACGAGAGGGTGTCGTAGAGGAAGTTGGGCCTCCCGGCCCCCGTCCGGAAGCGGAGCCAGAGCGCCGCCACCAGCGCGGTCAGGAACCCTGTCTCGAGCGCGGCCTCGCGCGCTGTCGAGGGAACGGCAGGGGTGTCCGTGCGCCGCCCCTGCGGCCAGAGCAGCGCCGTCGCCGCCGGAACCGCCAGCGCGATCGCCGTGGCGGGCGCCGTGAGCAGGCCGAAGGCCCCCAGCGCCGCTTCCACCACGACGAGCAGCGCGAACGCGGCCAGCGCGCCCCGGGTCGCCGTCGTCGCCCGGGACTCCCCGGCACCCGCGCCGGCGCGCCCGACACGAACGCCGACGAGCACGAGCGCGGCGAGGCTGACCGCGAAGAGACTCACGCGGGGCCCTCCGTTCCGGGCGGAGCGTCGAGAGCGGCAGCGCACGCCGCGACGACCAGCGCGCCGCCGGCCAGCGCCGGCCAGCCGGCGAACGGCGCGGGGATCGCGCAGCCGACCCAGGCCGCGGCCAGCGCCCGGCCGCGGCCCGCCGAGACCTTGTCCTCCGCGCGCAGCCGCAGGGCGACCGGCAGGATCGGCAGACCCCAGCAGAGTCCCATCGCCCAGCCGGCGGAGGAGATGACGACGCAGGCGACGGCGGCGGCGAGGTAGATGATGAGCGCGCGCGACTCGTCGGTGGCGGACGGCGCGACGGCTGCGCGGCGTCGCCGTCGGCGACCCGCCCAGCAGAGCCCCAGGCCCGCCGCGACCAGCGGCGCCACCGTGCCGAAATCGGTCGGCCCGCGGGGGGCCAGCAGGCGGGGGAGGCTGGCGGAGGCGGTGATCTCCCAGGGCGCCTGGTCCCAGGGCGATTTCAGGTACGGGTGGCCGTCGATCTCCACCCGCTCCTCGTCCCCGACCGGCCGCTGATTCTCGTGCAGCAGATCCCGCTCGGTCCCCCCCTCGCCGTAGCGCGCCGCCCGCGGGAGAACCTCGGCGACATATGTCCGCAGCGCCGCTGGTCCCGAAACGACGGCGGTGAGCGCGAGCAAAGCCGCACCCCAGCCGAGCGTAGCTGCGACCCAGCGCAGGCGGCCGAGCGCCGCCAGGGTAGGGAGAAGAACGAGCAGTGCGGGCTTCACCATCGTCGCGCTCGCGAGCAGCGCCCCGGCCGCGACCGGTCGTTCGCGGAGTTGCCAGGCTCCGAGCAGGAGCACCAGCAACAGCAGATCGACCTGACCCCGTTCAAGATGGAGGTAGAGCGGGAAGAACAACGCGCCGGCGATCAGCATCCGAGGTAGATCCCGCCGCACGCCGGTGATCGACGCGAGCAGCGCCGCGGCGCCCAGCCAGGCGGCGATCGAGACGCCGGTGAAGAGCGCCTTGGCCGCGCGAAACGGGAGGAGGGCGGGGAGGCGGCAGAGCTCGGCGACGAGCGGCGGATAGAGGAACCGGCTGTGGCGGAAGACCGCGACGCCGTCCCACAGCGCGGGCGCGGGCCCGGCGTCGACGTGGTTGACGTAGGGATCGAGCCCCCGGCGAAGAGCCGCGCCCGCGACCCAGTAGGCGGACAAATCCTGCTGCAGCGCCCAGGCGGCCGCCATCCCGGCAACCGCCGTCACGACCGCGACCGCCCCGGCGGCCCCGATCCAGATCGCGCGCGCCCTCGCCACTCAGCGGGTACGACCGAAGTCGCGGAGCGCCGCCTGATCGCCACTCTCCAGCGCGACCTCGGCGTCGAGGCTGGTTCCGTCGCGCCCCAGCGTCACCACCGCCAGCGTTTGCCCGCCGCGCCGGTAGGCGAGGGTGGCGTCGCGGGCCGCGATGTCGCCCGCCACGTCGATGCGGTCCCAGCTCTCGGCGTGGCCTACGTAGTTCAGCGTCACGTCGTACTGCGTGGTCCAGAAGAACGGCGGCGCGGTGAAGGGCAGATCGCCGCCCAGCATGTTGAGCGCCGCGACCCGTCCCATCCGCTGGGCGACCGCCCAGTGCTCGATCCGGACGCTCTCGCCGGTCGGGGCGTAGGGGTAGCGCGCGATGTCGCCGGCCGCGAACACGCCGGCGGCGCTGGTGCGGAGCCGGTCGTCGACGACCACCCCGCGATCGATCGTCAGCCCCGCCGCCTCCGCCAGCGCGATCGCCGGCTTGACGCCGACGCCCATGATCACCAGATCGGCGGTGAGCCGGTCGCCGCCCGACAGCGTCACCGCGTCGGCGGCTATCGCGGTCACCGTCTCGCCGAGATGGAACCGGACGCCGTGCTCCTCGTGGACGCCGCGCAGGAAACCCCCGAGCTCCGGGCCCAGCGTCTTGGCGAACGGCTGTGTCTCGGGAGCGACGACGTGGACCTCGATGCCGCGGGCGCGCAGCGAGGCGGTCACCTCCATGCCGATGAAGCTGGCGCCGATGACGACGGCGCGCTTGGTGCGGTCGGCGCGGGCGATGATGGCGCGGGAATCGCCCAGCGTGCGCAGGGTGTGGACGTGCGGAAGCTCGACGCCGGGCGTGGGCAGCCGGATCGGCTCGGCCCCCGTCGCGAGCAGCAGCGCGTCCCAGGCCACCCGGCGATCGTCGCCGAGGGTCAGCGTCTTCCCCGCCGGGTCGATGGCGGTCACGCGGGCCCCGAGCATGAGCGCGATCTTCTGCTCGCCGAAGAAGGCGGGCGGGCGGAGCGGGATCCACTCTTCGGGGGCGGTCCCCGCCAGGTAATCCTTCGAAAGGTTCGGGCGATCGACCGGCGGCGACTCGTCGGCGCCGAACAGCAGGATCTCGCCGTCGTAGCCTTCGCGGCGAAGCGCCTCGGCGGCCGATTCGCCCGCCGCGCCGGCACCGACGATCGCGATCGTCCGCAGCGACGACGGCCGACGAAGGGAGACCGGTCCCCCCCGCGTGGCGCCGACCCGGATCTTGCCCGCCGCGATCTCGACGTCGTAGCAGGGGATCGGGTTCAGCGCCGGCGCGCGGACGGGCGCGCCGGTGCGGAGATCAAAGCAGGCGTGGTGCCAGGGGCAGCGGACCGTGTCGCCGACGATCCGCCCCTCCGCGAGGGGCCCGCCGTAGTGGGTGCAGGTCGCGCCCAGGGCGAACACCTCGTCGCCCCGGCGGACCAGCAACACCGCCTCGCCGCGCGCATGCCCGAGCAGTGGCGCGTCCGGCGTCAGATCGGTCTCCGGTACCCCAACCTCGAGATCGGGACCAGAGAGCTTGGCTTCGTGTCCGCCCATGCGGCCTAGAGTTGCAGGGCGGCCGGTCGGTTACAAGCGCGGCGCGCGCCGCTACTGTCGCAAGGTTCGTCGGGTGGCGGTGGCGGCATCGCGCCGGCCGCCGCTGCGTCGCCCGGGGGTCGCCTCGCGTTCGCCGCCCGGAGACCGGGACTCGTCGGGCTCGCCGCGCGACGCCGCGGCGCTCAGCTCTGCTTCCGCCTGGAGCCAGTCGTCCACCTCGTATCCCGGCAAAGAGCCCCGCTGCAGATAGATCTCGTAGGCGCGCTTGGAGATCTCGTCGTCGCTCGGTCGGCCCGTCGGTCGGGCGTCGTTCGGCTTGGGCATGTCCAGATCCTCCGGTTCGGCCAAGCTAACCACCTCGGTCCCCTCGGCAAGCCGCCCCCCTCTCGACGTGCCGATCCCCGGAGCAGCCCCGATTCATCGCCCGTCTGCCGCGGCTCTACCAACCGGGACGACCTTGTGTAATATGCGGGCCATGATTCAACACCGCGAACGCTCGTCGCACTCGGGGGTGGGGGCAGGAATCATCATCGCGCTGGTCATCGCGCTGCCGCTGGTGGCCATGCCACGGGTCGCGCGCGCCGACCTCGGCGATGAACCGACCAGCAAGAGCGGCAGCGAAACCAAACCGGGGATCGATCAGGTCCAGGACCCGGACAAACCCCGGGAGCCCTCGCTGCTGGCGAAGAAGCCGGCGGACGCGGCGGTGCAGAAGCAGGCGGCCCCGGGCGAGCCCATCTACAAGAAGTGGGAGTTCTGGGCGATCGCCGGCGGCGCGGTGGTCGTGACCGTGCTGGCCGTGATCGCGGGACAGGCCCTGGCCCATCAGGCCAGTGGCGGCGACGTCCGGGCGTGCAACGCCGGCTTCATCGGTTGCTACGGGGAGGGCCAGTAATGCGCGGTCCAGTGATGCGCCGTCTGGGGTTGGCGATCGCGTTCGCGACGCTGGGCGCGGTCGGCTGCGGCGAATACACCTACTACGACGTCAACGTGATCCTGGATCCGGTCACGCTGGGCAATGGCGTCAACGGGGGCATCCAGCGCTGCTACGCGTGGGTGCTCAACGCGAAGGGAGGAATCGAGGACGAGTTCGACATCACCGACCCTCGAACCCCCAACAGCCGTTCCTGCCCGCTGAACTCGAGCAGGACCTCGGGGATCTTCGAGTACTCGACCAAGAGCTCGGACTCGCGGACCTTCAGGGTCTCGGTCTTTGACAATGACTCGATCTTGCCGGCCTGCGAGATCGGCAAAGGGGAGGCCACGTTCCCGGCCTCGGCGGTCACGAACGCGGGCGACCTCACCGTGGTCGCAACCGGGTCCGCCGGCTGCACGTAGCCAGCGGTCCCGGTCGTCTCCCTACGGCTAGTTCTCGACGACGTCGTCAATCTGGACGGCGTCGCCGAGCTCGCCTTCCAGGTACTGGCGAAGGCGCCGCTTGAGGCGCTCCTCGATCTGGCGGACGCGTTCGCGGGTCACCCCGAAGCGCTCGGCGATCTGGACCAGCGTCGCCGGCTCCTCGTTGAGGAGGCGGTCGCGGAAGATCTCCAGGTCGCGGTCCCGGAGCGTCGCACCGAAGGCGTGCAGCTTCTCCGCGAGGATGCTCCCGAACTCACCCGCCTCGACCTGAACGTCGGGGCGCAGCGCCGGCGCCGCGCGGACGAAGTCGCCCTGGGTGCGGTCCCCCTGCTCGTCGGAGCGCATCGGCGCATCCAGTGAGGTCTCCGAGGCGTTGAGGCGCCGCTCCATCTCGATGACCTCCTGCTCGCTGACGTCGAGGGCGGCGGCGAGGTGCTTGGCCTCGACCTCGTAGCCCTGCTTCTCCAGCTTCTCGCGCTCCTTGCGGAGGTTGAAGAACAGCTTGCGCTGCGCCTGGGTCGTCCCGACCTTCACCAGACGCCAGTTGGCGAGGATGAACTTGAGGATGTACGCGCGGATCCACCACGACGCGTACGAGGAGAGCTTCACCCCCCGGTAGGGGTCGTACTTGTGGACCGCGTGGATGAGGCCGATGTTCCCCTCCTGAATCAGGTCCAGGACGTTGCGGTGGGCGCGCCGGTACTCCTGCGCGATCTTGACCACCAGCCGCAGATTGGCGGTGATGAGGCGCGAGGCGAGCGCCGGGTTGGCGCTCTTGGTGAACTCGACCGCGACCTCGTGCTCCTCCTCCCGGGTCATCAGCGGGTGGCGCCGCAGCTCGTGCAGGTAGGCGCCAATCGTGGAGTAGTCCGAGAGGTTGGTCTCGTGGGCGGTGGTCTCGACCGCGGCCGCAACCGGCAGGTCGGGGCCTCCCTCTATGGGCAGGCCCGCGATATCGCCCAGCTGAAGCGCGGGATTGGTCCCCCCTTCGCCGGGCTCCACCTCTGTTTCGGCGACTGGCTCAGCCTCCGCCGTTTCAACCGACTTGAGATGCGCCGCCCCTTTTCCTTCGGTGGCCCTGCCCGAACGCCGTCGGGAGCCCTGAATTCCGGAGCCGCGCTTTGATGATGTCGTCGCCGTGCTAAGCATGCCGGGACATATCGCAAGCGATGTGCCACGGAAGCCTGACAGGGGCCCGCGGAAAGCCTGGGGTTAGCAGCCTCGTTTCCGACCGGCGTTACGACCCGGTAGCGATCCAGCGTTTCCTCTACATGGATCGGTAACCACTTTCTCCCAGGCTGGCTAGATGCAAGGAGAAGGACGTATGGGTTCTTAGGGCGCTTCTTCGTAACGCTCCGTACGTCCGAAGATGTCGTCGTGGTACCGGAGGAAGTAGTAGAGCGAGACGGCGCCGAACACGGCGGCGGCCCCGAACGAGACGTTGGCGGCGGTCGCGAACCCGCGTTTTTGGTCGAGGTCCGCCATCGCCGCTTCGCGGGTGTTGCCGCTCGGCTTCAGCTGCGACAGGACGCCGAAGAAGCTCCCCGCCGCGATCGAGATACCCGCCAGCGTGGCCCCGCCGTAAGCGGCGTAGGTCGGCCACTGACGCCGCCGGGGGAGGTTCTCGGGCGTCAGCTTGATCTGCAGCTCATCGCCCGGGCGTACCTCGACCCGCGAGGTCCACGGGAAGTGCCCCGACGCCTCGACGCGGACGTTGTGCTTGCCGGCCACGAGGGTGGGAGAGATGAGCGGTGTGATGCCGAGGTACGCGTTGTCGATCGCGACCCGCGCCCCTTCCGGCTGCGACGAGATCTGGATCTTCCCCGGCTCGACGCGGGGGCGGAACAGCTCGGTCGATCCCTCCTGCACCGCCTTGATCAGATCCTCGACGTCCCCCTCGACCAGCCGGAAGACGCGGTGCTCGACCCGACCGTCCTGGACGTTGTCCAGGTTCAGGTTGAACAGGAACTGTTTGCCGCGCGTCCCGACGCTGCCGGCGACGATGCGGCGGACGCCCAGCGACACGCCGGCGCGTCCCAGGCAGGAGATGTCGTCGAGGCAGGCCTGGGTGCGGCTCTCGCTCTCGACCCCCAGGCGAGCCCGGAACTCCTCCTTGCCGGCGATCTCGAAACCGCCGTGCCGGGCGGCGTGGGCGATGATCACCTCGGTCAGGTTGTCGGCCAGCTCGGCGTCCTTGTCCGAGGTGGCGATGACCAGCACGGCGATCTTCTCGCCCGCGCGCGCGGGCGCGGGATGAGCCGCGAGCGCGCCGCAGAGCGCGGCGCCGGCGAGCAGACGTCGGCGGCGGCTCACATCATCTCCGCGGAGAGCGGCGCTTGCGCCGTCGGGGGCAGAGGCGCGCAGACGGCACCGCCACCTACGACGACGCAGCTCGAGGCGCCCCGGGTCCAGCGGTTGGTCTGACAGGCGGTGTCGTTCGCGCAGGGCACCGTGCAGAGCCGCCGGCCGCCACCGGTATCGAGGCAGCTGAGCCCGTCGACGCAGTCGGCGTCCGACGCGCAGACGTAGTAAGGCCCGAAGTAGCCCGGGTAGCAGCCGTGCTTCGGATGGCCTTCATGGTCGACGGTGAAACCGAGACAGACGCGCCCGAAGCCGCCGCGCGGGCTGCACGCGACGTCGGGGCCGGAGCCGTCACCGCAGACGGTGCTGCACGTCCCCTGATCGGTCGACTTGGTCGGCAGGCCCGCGAACACGCACTCGGTCCCCTCGTCACGGGTGCAGTCCGCGTCGGTGTAGCAGCGGGCGCCGCGGTAGGCGTCGGGGCTGGTGCAGTGGTGGTCGACGCAGGTGAACTTCCCCTGATCGCTGTCCCACTTCGCGCAGTCCTCGGCGGTCTCGCAGGGGACTGTGCAGAGGCGCAGCTCCTCCTCCGGGGGGCCGCCGTCGCTGACGCAGGTGCCGACCATGCAGTCGATGTCGGACTCGCAGAGGAAACCGAGCAGGCCGGGGAGGCAGATGCGGGGGCTTCCCTTCCCGGAGATGCGTTGAAAGCAGAAGTGGTTGGGCGGACAGCTGTCGTCCGAGCCGCAGTTGGGGACGCAGATGTCGGGCGGACGGGCCGCCTTGTCGACCACGTTGGGCAGGCACGACTGCCCCGGGTTGCAGGAAGAGCCCCCGCTCTGGCAGCCGCGCTGCAGGCAGTAGAGGTGGTCCGAGTGCAGGTCGCGGTTGTCCTTGTAGAGCTCGTTCAGGAAGGTCGTCGCGCAGGTCGAGTGCACGGCGTTGCTGCAGTCGTCGTCCGTCGTGCAGGGCTGCATGGTCATGCAGACCCCTTCCTCCCGGGTGACGTCGGTGCGCAGGCAGCCGAGCGTACCGCCGCAGGAACGCTCGACGCTGGGGTCGCAGGCGCGCAGCTCGGCGTCGCCGTGGACGCAGACCGTCGTGTCATCCGTCGGCTCGACGGAGAGCGTCGCCGCCATGTCGCACTTCGGGGCGCAGAAATTCATGCCATCGAGCTGGCTGGCCTGGAAGCAGGTCATGTCGCGCCCGTCGCGATCCTTGCCACAGGCGGGCGTCGACGTGTCGCAGGCGAAGATGGTGGCCTGGAAGGCGTCCTCGTCGACGCGGCAGCCGGCGGAGAGAACGCTCGCGAGCGTGGCCAGTGCGAGCGGGAGGCAGAGGGCGCCGCAGCGACGCGCGATCACTTGAGGATGCTCTTGATGAACGGCGCGTCGGGGGCGTTGGGGGAGAGGTCCAGATACTGCTTGTAGTTGGCGTTGGCTTCGCTCGCCCGCCCGGCCCGCATGTAGCACTTGCCCAGGAACTTGAAGGCGGCGGGCAGCTTCGCGTTCATCTTCTTGGCCTCTTCGCCGCGGGCGCAGGCGTCGGCGACCTCGCCCTGACCCAGCAGCTTGTCGGCCTCGGTGAGCACCTCGCGCGGGCCGCGCGGTGGCGGCTCGGGGACGGCTGGCGCCACCGGCGCCACCGTCTGCGTGACCGGAGCCGCGGGCACAGGCGGTGGCGTGGCGGCAGGCGTGGTCACGGTCGTGACCGTCTTGTGGTGCTTGCCCCGTTCGCGGGTCGTGACCTCGCGCGGTTCCGGCGGGGGCGGTGGCGTCTCGGTGGGCGCGACGGCCGGGGGCGGCGCGCCGGTCGCCGCCATCGGCGGGGGAGGGGCAGGGGTACGGGCGCCGCGACGGGCTTGGTCGGAGGCAGCACCGCCGGCGCCGTCGCCTGGGCGCGAATCTGGTCCCGGCGCATCCGTGCCGTCTTCACGGCCGCGACCGCCGAGCCCACGAACAAGAGGGCGACCAGGCTCAGCACGATCGCCTTGTGGCGGCGCCCGGGCTCGGCCCGCATGTCGGCGGTGGTCCTGAAGCGGTCGCCGGCGTTGCGCGCCGGTAGCTTTCCAGTGTCGCTGGCCAGACTGGTGATCGCGATGGCGATGTCGGCGCCCGAGATGTCGCGCGCCGTCGGCATCGACGCCCTCACGCTGGGGGGCACCGGCGTCGCCGGGCCGGCGGTGGCGTTGAGCATCACCTCCAGCGCGTCTCGGAAGGCGAGCGCGTTCGGGAACCGCCGCTCGCGCTCCTTTTCGAGGCCGCGCAAGGCGATCTCGTCGACCGCCTTGGGCAACCGCAGGTCGGGGCGGCGGACGCTGGGAGGGAGCGGCGCCTCGGCCAGGTGGCGGCTGATGATCCCCATCGGCGTTTCGGCGCGGAACGGGATGTCGCCGGTCAGCAGCTGGTAAAAGATGACCGCCGCCGAGTAGAGGTCGGCCCGTCCGTCGATCGCCTCGGCGCGCGCCTGCTCGGGCGACATGTATTCGGGCGTGCCGCAGACCAGCCCCTGGATGGTCAGCATCTGGGCGCGGTCGTCCTCGACGGTGGCCGCCTTGGCGATGCCGAAGTCGCACACCTTGACGAAGTCGCGCTCGCCGCGGCGCTCGATCAGCATGATGTTGCTCGGCTTGAGGTCGCGGTGGATCACGCCGTGAGCGTGGGCCTCGTCCAGCGCCGCCATCACCTGGCTCAGGATCCGCACGACACGCGACAGCGACAGCGGGAAGTCATCGCGGATCACCTGGGCCAGATCGCGCCCGGTCAGGAGCTCCATCGCGATGTAGAGGGTGCCGTCGCTGTCCTGCCCCGAATCGATGATCTGGATCGAGTTCGGATGATTGAGCAGCGACGCGCTCTTCGCCTCGCGCTTGAAACGGGTGACCAGCTTTTCGTCGCTGTGCAGGTGCGCGTGCAGCACCTTGACCGCGACCGGCTTGTTCAGCGACAGCTGCTCGGCCTTGTAGACGTTGCCCATCGCGCCGGCGCCGATGAGCTTTTCGATCCGGAAATTGCCCGCGACGACCCGGCCGGGAAACGGGTCGAGTCGATCGAGGCGCGGATCCTGCTCTTGCGGCGGATTCATGGCATCGAGCGCGGTGATGATACCTCGCCCACGCCCAAACCGTGAATAGACCGGTGGCTAGAAGGACATCGCAAAAATGGCTGCCGCCGGGGACGCTGCATCCGGGGACGCTGCACCCGGGGACGTCTAGTCCCCCAAACAGATGCCGAGGTCGCGGGCGGTCTGGACGGTGTCGGAGTCCAGCGGAACCGTCTTCATGGTCGCGATCGCCTCGTCGATCGGCACCGGGACCATGTGCGGGGGGTGGTAGGCGACCAGGTGGCCGAACTTCCCCTGTTCCACCATGCGGACCGCCGCGGCACCGAACCGCAGCGCCAGCAGCCGGTCGCGGTGGGTGGGGCTGCCGCCGCGCTGCAGGTGCCCCAGCACCAGCGAGCGGCTCTCGAACCCGGTCTTGTCGCCCAGGTAGGTGCCGATCTTCTCGGCGATCCCGCCCAGCCGCACCTCGCGGCCGAGTTCGGTGCCGATGGTGCTGATGTCGCCGTCCTTGGGGCGCGCCCCCTCGGCGACGACCACGATGCAGTAACGGCGGCCAGCGGCGTAGCGCTTCTTGATCCGCTCCACGACCCGCTCGGGGACGTAGGGGATCTCGGGGAGCAGGATGACATGGGCGTTGCCCGGCGACGCCGGCGTGCATCGCGATCCAGCCCGCGTAGCGCCCCATCACCTCGACGACCATGATCCGCTCGTGCGATTCGGCGGTGCTGTGCAGCCGATCGATCGCCTCGGTCGCGACCGTCACCGCGGTGTCGAATCCGAACGTCGCCTGCGTGCACGACAGGTCGTTGTCGATGGTCTTGGGGACGCCGACGATGGGCATCCCCTTCTGCAAGAAACGGCTGGCGATCCGGAAGGCGCCGTCGCCGCCGATCGCGATCAGCGCGTCGGCGCCGCACTCGCGGAACCGGCGCATGATCTCGTCGGAGACGTCGACAGTGACCTTCTTGCCGTCGACCTCCTTGATGAACTCGAACGGGTGACCCTTGTTGACGGTGCCCAGGATGGTGCCGCCGAGGTGAGCGATGCCGCGGACCTTGTCGCGGGTCAGGTCGATGAGCCCGGTCTCCGGCGACTCCAGCAGCCCGTGGTACCCCCGGCGGATTCCCGTGACCTTCCAGCCGCGGCGCAGCGCGGACAGCGTCACGGCGCGAATGACCGCGTTCAGGCCCGGGGCGTCACCCCCGCCGGTGTTGACCATGATGTGCATGACTCCATGGCCATATCCCGGCTTGGGTTTGACTGCAACTCCGAAGCGGTACAGCCCCCGATTGCGGGGGCCAGGTTTCGCGTCTGTTTCGTGTCGACCAAGAGAACGACGACGAGAACGACGAAGTTCGCCGCGCTCTAGCGTACCCGGGCCCGCAGCTCTTCCAGCTCGATGGCGAGCTCGGTTGCTGCGGTCACCGCCGAGGCGGTCTTGTCTTCCAGGCGCCGCATGGCGCGCTGCTGCACGCGCATCTGCCGGAACTGCCAGTCGAGCCGTGCCCGGACGTCGTCGCTCAGGGCAAGCTCGGGCCGTTCGTAGAACGGGTTCTCGCACAGCTCGCCGCGGACGATCGCGATCGGGTGCACGCGGAGGACGTCCTGGACGCGCTCGGGTGGAATCAACGCCCGCGGGTAGCGACAGAGGTGCGCGATCGGGCGACGCGCGAAGTGGTCATTCAGCTGCGCGTCGTACCAGAGGATCTTGCGCCACTCGGGATCGGCCGGGACGCGGCTCAGCTCGGCCGTCGTTCGGATCCCCGTGAACCCGGCGGCCAGCGCCTCGTCGATCAGCCGGTCCCAGCGCTCCAGCGCCTTTTCCGGTTCGAACCCGCCGTCCTTCTCGTAGTAAACGGCATCGGTCGTGGTGTGGATGAGAGCACCGCGCGCCACCGCGCGCTTGGTGCAGATTCCCGACTGTTCGAGGTTCACGCCGAGCTCTTCGTACTCGGGCCCGGTGCCGACGAAGACGCACTTGGCGCCGCGCGACAATCCTGCGTGAATGAAGGCGAGAACCGCCTCGCGCTTTTCGTCCTCGGTCTCGAAGGGCAGGCACATGTGCCCGCAGCGGTGATCATCGACGTGTGACTGGGACAACAAACTCATTGAGACTCCTAACCCCCCTCTCTCTGTACCTACGGACGCAGACCGATTTTATTCCGGGCAGTTTACACCCGGTCGGCAAATTGCTGCTCAAGAATGCTGTTCCAAAACGGCGACAGGCAAATGAGCGAAAAGATCGCTGAGCCGGATCGCGCGCTCGCCGGTTGAGCTCACCTCTGTTTCGATCGTTCTGCCCGAGATCACGTCGCGAAAGCGGAAGGGCTGGAGCGTTTCCGGAAGTCGCACCCTGGTGTCGCCCCAGACCGCCCCGACCGGCGGCCGCGACGCGGCGTGGAGCGCGGCCAAGAATCGGCTCACGATCGTGATCGACCGAGACTCATCCGCGACCCGCGCGTAGGCAACTACATGTCGGGCGCGTTCCCCCTCGGCGGCGAGCGCGATGTAGTCCCCGCGATCGAAGGCCTCGCGATGGCGCTGCCGGTGCGCGAGGACGCGTGTCAGCACGAACATCTTCAACGCGCCGTCGCCGGGCTGACGCAGACATCCGGAGATGAAGTCCGCTACCGCGTCGGGAGCGCCGGCCGCACGGGCGCCGAGGGCGTCGATCTCGGCCAGCAGCGCGCGCCGGCGGGCGTAGTCGACCGGGCGCCGGTTGTCCGGGTCGACCAGCGACAGATCCCACAGCTCGGCACCCTGGTAGCAGTCGGGGACCCCGGGCGCCGTTGCCTTGAGAACCGTCTGGCTGAGTGCGTTGTAGAGGCCCGGAAGCACCACCGCCGCCAGCATCTTCTGCAATTCGGCGAGAAACGCATCGCCCGTCCCTTGCCCGAGCAGTCGGCGGACGAACAGATCGACGGCGCGCTCGTAGGGGGCGTTCACGTTGATCCAGCTGGTGTGCAGCTTCGCCTCGCGCAGCGCCTTGAGCAGGTAGGCGCTCATCCGTTCCGCCAGCTCCGCGCGAACCGGCTCGGCCAGCGGGCCGGCGCCCGCGTCCATCGGCCATGCCCCCAGAATCGTCTGATAAATGAGGTATTCGACGTTGCTGTCGGGCACACGGACCTCGTCGACCAGGGGCTTCTGCCGCCGGTTCATCCGCTGCCAGCGGCGCACCGCCTGCGACCATTCGTGCGGCAGCTCGGACAGCACGTCGAGCCGCGCGCGCATGTCTTCGCCGCGTTTGGTGTCGTGGGTGGCGGTCGCCGACAGTCCGTGCGGCCAGTGCGCCCGCCGCGCGAGGTTCCAGGCGTGAAAGCGCTCGACGTCGACGGGGGGGGCCGTCGGCCGCCCTCCGACCTCGTTCAGCGACGCGAGCGGGTAGTAGCGATAGAAGACCGTGTCTTCGAGCCCCTTGGCCATCACCGGCCCGGTCAGCTGTTGCAGCCGCAGCACGAAATCGCGCCGCGCCGCCAGCTCGGCCGCCGCCAGGCCCTCGGGATCGCGCAGCAGGAGGAGGTCGGCGATGAAGTCGAAGATCGACTCGCTGGTCGAGCGGTTGCGGCGCTTGGCGTCCCGGATCGCGCGGGCGACGTGCTGGCGATCCTCCGCGCTCACGTCGGTCGTGCTCGCCTGGACGTAGGTGCGGTAGACCGGGAAGCAGGCGATCACCTCGCCGAGCGCCAGGTGGAGGCTCGACTGGGTGAAGTCGCGTGACCAGCGGTGCTGCTCGGAGATCCGATCGAGGTGGCTGGCCAGCACGTAGAGCTCGCTCGACATCGCGGTGCGCAGGATCAGCTTCTTGGCGCGGTAAAGGAGGTCGTCGAAGTTCCCGGCCCCCTCGCGCAGCCGCTGATAGCGGCGGTCGATCGCGCGCAGCCCCGCCGGTTCGACGAACAGCCGGTTGACGGTGTTCAGAAACTCGTACCCCGTGGTGCCGTGGACCGGCCACGAGGTGGGGAGCGCTTCGTCGCCGGTCAGGATCTTCTCGACGACGATGTAGGTCCGCGTCTCCTGGCAAAGGTCGTGGAGGTATCGGCACGGGTCGAGGAGGCCGTCGACATGGTCGATGCGGAGCCCGGTCGCCTTGCCCGCGCGCAGGAGCGCGAACGCCCGCGCGTGGACCGCCTCCAGCACCTGGGCCTCCTCGACGCGGATCGCCGCCAGGTCGTTGATGTCGAAGAACCGCCGGTAGTTGATCTCCTCGGCCGCGACGCCCCAGTAGCTGAGACGGTAGGCCTGGTCGGCGAGGAGCGCCTCGAGGGCGTCGAAGCTGCGCGCCTTGCCCTGCTCGCCGTTGATCGCGCGCAGGCTCCGCTCCAGCGCGTCGCGGGCGGCGGCGCTCCCGGTGCAGAGCGCGTCTAGCCGCCGCTTGACGATCTCCTTCTCGCGCTGCCGCTCACGGACCTGGTCGGGCTCGGTGTCGAGCCGGGTCGGCAGGTGCCGGGTCGCGGTCACGATGCTCTCGATCTCGAGGACGTCGGGGTGGTCGTCCGGGTGGTTGCGGCGAAGGTCTTCGACCATCGGCAGCAGCAACGGCAGGATCGTGCGCGGACCGATCGGGAAGCGGTGGTCGTAGTAGCGGGCGTGGAAGGCGCCGGCCTCGTACCCGATCGTCAGCTCCTGACTCTCGAGCACCCGGCCGTACTGACCGCCCAGCACGGGGAGCAGCACCTTTTCCGCCAGCTCGGGCTTGGGGGGGTGCCAGTCGACGTCGAAGTAGGGGGCGAACGGTGAGCTGCGGCCGTTCTCGAGCAGGTCGTTCCACCAGCGGTTGTCCGGGCTGGCGATGCACATGTGGTTCGGCACCACGTCCAGCACCAGCCCCATGCCGCGCCCTTGCAGCGCCGCGGCCAGCGCGTCCAGGTCCCCCTCGGTCCCCAGCTCGGGGTTGAGGCGGGCGTGATCGACCACGTCGTAGCCGTGACTGCTCCCCGGGCGCGCGGCCAGGAAGGGCGAGGCATAGACGTCGGTGACGCCCAGCTGATCCAGGTAGTCGACCAGCGCGGTTGCGTCCCGGAAGTTAAAGTTCTTGTTGAACTGTATCCGGTAGGTGCACCCCGGGATCCGGACTCTCATGCGGGCGCTTCAAGCTAAGGGCTTGCCCAATAATGGCAACCCAAAGGCGACAAACGTCGCTCACCAGCCGAATCGGGCGCGGAGCATCTCGCGGGCGTTCCCGAAGAAGCCCGGGATGCGGTGGTACCAGCCGGTCGCGATCGCGACCCCGGCCAGGGCCAGGGCGAAGACGGCGACGAAGGCCCCCCACCGGCGCGGGACCCGGTCGATGCCGGGCGGCAGCGTCCAGTCCGGCGCAAGATCAGGTGGCGCAAATTCGGAACCCTCGGACGGGTTCCGAACCTCCCGCGGTGGGCTCGGACGGGCAAAGCCCGTCCTCCCCCGACGCGATTCCGCGGGCGTCGCTGCTGCCGGGCTTTCGAGCGGCTCCGGCACGGGCGACGGCGTGGGCGTCAGCTTGAGGACGGGGCGCACCCGCACCGGCGGCGGCGTGTCGAGAACCACGGGCTGCGAGACGCGATCGTCTCCGGCTTCCCCGACCGTCCGTTCGGCCGCCGCCTCGAACGCGCGCGCGAACTCCATCATGCCGCCCCAGCGATGCTCGGGCCGCTTGGACAGCGCCCGATCGAGGACCTCTTGCAGCGGCGCCGGGTCCCAGCTCGCCGGCACCAGCGTCGCCAGCGGCGGCGGATCCTCGTGGACGACCTGGTAGAGAAGCGCCGCCGGATCCTCCCCCTGGAACGGATCGCGGCCGGTCAACATCCGGTAGGTCATCGCCCCCAGCGCGAACTGATCGGTGCGGCCGTCGACGGAGTCGTGGTGGCCGCGGGCCTGCTCGGGGGCCATGTAGGGCGGCGTGCCGAGGAGGTCCTTGCTCCCCGAGAGCCGGGCCGCCGACTGCACCTTGGAGATCCCGAAGTCGAGCACCTTCACGACCTCGTCTGTCTGACCGTCGACGGCGACCAGGAAGATGTTGGCCGGCTTGAGGTCGCGGTGGACGACGCCGTGGCCGTGGGCGGTCGCCAGCGCCGACGCGATCGAGCTGACGATGCGAACCACGGTCGGCAGCGGCAACGCGGCATCGGACGAGAGGCGCATCTCCAGGTCGCGCCCTTCGAGGTACTCCATCACGAAGTACGGGCGCCCGTCCGGCGCGGAGTCGAAGTCGAAGATCTGGACGATGTTCGGGTGCCGCAGCTGCGACATGATCTCCGCCTCGCGGCAGAAGCGCGCGAAGGCCTCCTGGTTGCCGACCAGCTCGGGCAACAGGATCTTCACCGCGAACCGCCCGGGCAGCCGCGCGTGCGACGCCAGATAGACGTCGCCCATCCCCCCGTGCCCGATCCTACGTTCGATCCGGTAGGTGCCGCTCAGCACCATCCCCTCGATCGTCCGCTTTCCCCCCCGCTCGTAAGCCAGTGTATCCATCAGTACCCCACCGACCTCACCCCGACCGGCTGACAAAAGATAAGTCCGCCGCCGAGAGGGGGAAGGGTGCGCCCGGGCCAGGGGTTGCGCCCACGGCCCGCAGATCGCTAAATAGCGCGGTGGCGATCGACACACGTGCGGTGATGTTCGCGGCGCTGCTGGCGCTGTCCGGGAGTTGTCAGCGTCGGGCGCCTTCGCAGCCGCCATCATCGTCGTCGCCACCGGGAGCGTCGTCCGAGCCGGCCGCGCTCCCCGCGGGCGGGCCGGTGACGCCGAAGACCGAGGCGCCCAACGAAGCGCGGGTGCTCTCCCATGCGTTCTCGGCCGTTGCGAAGGCGTTGCGCCCGTCGGTGGTGCGCATCGACGTCGAGATGGCGCCCTCGCGCGTGGCGCAGAACGACCCCGGCGACGGCGCGAACGACGAAGACCTCGCGCCGTTCCTGCGCCGGTTCTTTCAGTTCGGACCCGGGATGCCCGAGCCCGAGCCGGGGCCGCAGCGCGGAACGGGGTCGGGGGTGGTGATGGACGCGCGCGGCGACATCGTCACCAACCGGCACGTCGTCTCGGGCGCCAGCACGGTCAAGGTCACCTTCAGCGACGGGCGCGAGTTCAGCGCCAAGACCGTCGGCACCGACGCCGAGACCGACGTCGCGGTGATCCGCCTCGAGAAGCCGCCGGGTGATCTGGTCGCGGCGCGGCTCGGCGACTCGGACGCGCTGGACGTCGGCGAGTGGGTGCTGGCCGTCGGCAGTCCGCTTGGCCTCGATCAGACCGTCACCGCCGGCATCATCAGCGGCAAGGGGAAGGTCGGCCGTCACGTGCAGATGTCGGGCGGGCGGGTGCGCAGCTACATCCAGACCGACGCCAAGATCAATCCCGGGAACTCGGGTGGGCCGCTCGTCAACCTGTCGTCGGAGGTGGTCGGAATCAACACGCTGATCAACACCGGCCCGGGCGGCGCCTACGGCTTTGCGATCCCGGTCAACCAGGTGAAGGCGGTCGCGGCCTCGCTGCTGAAGGAGGGGCGGGTGCGTTACCCCTACCTCGGCGTGATGGTCGGCGACATCAGCGAGCTCGACCCCGACAAGCGGGCGCTGGCGCCGGGGCTGACCGAGGGGGCCTTCGTCAGCCAGGTGACCCCGGGCGGACCGGCGGCGAAGGCGGGGCTGCACGCGGGTGACGTCATCAGCGAGATCGACGGCCACAAGATCGTCGGCGCCGGCGACGTCATCGACTACGTCGGGACCCGGGCGATCGGCGCGCGCGTCAACGTGACCTTCGTGCGCGGCGGCCAGAGGCAGACGCTGGCGGTTCCGCTGGCCGAGCTGCCGTCGCCCGACCGTCGCGAGGGGGCACCGACGGCCAAGCTGGGAATGGCGCTGCAGACGCTGACGCCCGATCTGGCCCAGTCGATGGGCCTCGAGGCCGGCACCCGGGGCGCGGTCGTCGCGGAGGTGGCACCGGGGAGCGCCGCGGCCGCCGCAGGCGTGCACGAGGGGGACGTGATCCTCGAGGTCGATCGCGACCGGGTGACGACCGCCGAGGCTGCCCTGTCGGCGCTGTCGTCGCCGCGCAAGGGGGGCCACCTCTTGCGGCTGCGCGGCGCGACCGGCACCCGCTTCATCACGCTCGGCGGCGATTGACGGCCGCTGGCCTCGCGGTCGCGGTGTTGCTGGGGCGGGCAGCGCCCCCGCCGCCCGCCGCGCCCGTCGCGACGCGCGCGACGCCCGCGGCGGCCGTGGCGGCGCTGCTCGAGGACGCGGGCGGCGTGGTGGCGTTCGGCGAGCTTCACCAGACGAAAGCGACCGCGGCCGTCCGGTCGGCGCTGGCCCGTTTCACCGACGAGCTCCTCCCGGTGGTGGCGCCGCACGCCGCCCACCTGATCGTCGAGACCTGGGTGACACGCGGCGCCTGCGGCGAGAGCGAGACGCGCGTGACCGAGGAGGTCGCGCGCACCACCGAGCGTCCGCCCGAGACCGAGAGCGAGATCGTGAGGCTGCTCCGGCGCGCGAAGGAGCTGGGGGTCGCGCCCCACGTGCTCGACATCGGCTGCGACGAGTACCGCCTGCTGGCGAGCGGGCAGGGGGTCGACTACGAAAAGCTGCTGACGATCACCAACAGCCACCTCGAGCGCGCGATCCGGCAGGCGCTGGCGCTGCCGCGCCCTCCGGGGCGGCCGCTGGTGGTCGTCTACGGCGGGGCGCTGCACAACGATCTCTACCCCGACCCGACTCTGGCGAAGTTCAGCTTCGGGCGGGCGATCTTCGCTCTCACCCACGGCGCCTACCGCGAGGTCGACCTCTACGTCCCGGCGCTGATCGAGAGTCTGCCGTCGCTGGCGCGCGAGCCCTGGTACCGGGCCTGGAAGCGGGCCGCCGGGCGGGCCGGGGACGACGTCGTCGTCCGGCGCAGCGCCAACTCGGCGATCGTCATTTGGCGGCGGGGTAACTGATTTCGCCGACGGTCAACTCGCGCGCGCCCGCCTCCAGCCGCACGACGACCGTGTCACCCTGGGTCTTGCCCAGCAGCGCCCGCCCCACCGGCGACCGCCAGGAGATGTCGCCCGCCGCGCCGTCGGTCTCGTCGGTGCCGACGATCCGATAGGTCGCCTCGGTCCCGGCGTCATCCTCGACGGTGACGGTGGCGCCGAAGAAGACGCGATCGCGCCGGCGCTGCTCCGACGGATCGACGATCTGGATGACGTCGATCCGCTTGGAAAGAAACCGCAGCCGGCGGTCGATGTCCCGGAGCTGACGCTTCCTGTAGATGTACTCGGCGTTCTCCGAACGGTCCCCCTCGGCCGCCGCGTCGGAGAGCGCGCCGACCACCTCCGGACGCTTCTTGGTGCGCAGGAAGGTCAGCTCCTCCGCGAGCCGCCGGAAGCCAGCCGGGGTGATGTAGTTGGTCTCGGTCGGCGTCGTTTTTTTGGCTTTTGCGTCGTCCGCCACGGCCGCCAGGGTAGCAGCCTCCTGTGCTATAGGTTGCCTCGCAATGGCCACCCGGAAGATCGCTGTTCTGACGAGCGGCGGCGACGCGCCCGGAATGAACGCCGCCATCCGCGCGGTGGTCCGTACGGGGATCGACAAGGACTGGGAAGTGTTCGGCGTCCGCAACGGCTACGCCGGACTGGTCGAGGGGCAGATCGAAGCGCTCGGCGCCCGCGACGTGGGCGGCATCCTGGGGCGCGGCGGCACCGTCCTGGGGAGCGCGCGGCTCCCGACATTCAAGGACGAGACCGTTCGGGCCCGGGGCTTCGACAACCTGAAGACGCGCGGCATCGACGGGCTGATCGTCATCGGCGGCAACGGTTCGCAGACCGGGGCGCTGGCGCTGTCGCAGATGGGGCTGCCGGTCGTCGGCGTCGCGTCGACGATCGACAACGACCTGGCGGGCACCGAGATCACCATCGGCGTCGACACCGCGCTGAACATCGCGCTCGAGGCGATCGACCGGCTGCGAACGACCGCGTCATCGCACCGGCGCGCGTTCCTGGTCGAGGTGATGGGGCGCAACTGCGGCTAC
>CAVZYM010000002.1:0-632624 GCA_963779495.1 uncultured Pseudomonadota bacterium
GATGACGGCGCGCCTCTCGGCCTCGGTGCGCGCCGCCGCGAAGCCGGGCTGGCGCCGGATTCCCCGTTCCAGCGCGGAGAGCTGGCGCTCGCGCAGCAGCGCGAAGCCCCCGACCACCGCCAGCAGAAGGAACACCGGCTCCTTCAGCCAGACGGCCCCGGCCAGGAACGCCAGCGCGGCGATCATCTTGAACGCCAGGCTGATGCGCGGGCGTCCCGCCGTGACCAGCGCGTGCACGATCCGCCCGCCGTCGAAGGGGACGAGCGGCAGGAGGTTCAGGAGGTTGATCGCCAGCAGCGCCCCGGACGCGCCGAACAGCGCCGGGCGGTGCAGCTTCAGCGAGACGACGAAGAGCCCGACGCCAAGCGCGATCCCGGGCAGCGGCCCCGCCAGCAGCACCACGATCCGTGCCACAACTTGGCGAACCGCTTGTTGGTGATCGTCGCGGCGCCGAGGAACGGGATGAAGGCGATCCGGGCGTCGCGGTGTCCGAGCATCCGCATCGCCACGAAGTGCCCCAGCTCGTGGAACAGCAGGACCGGGATCAGCATCGCCACCCAGGCCCAGTTCGTGAACAGCACCATCGAGCCGACGAACGCGATCGCCGAGAGCGCGAAGTCGCGCAGGGGCGCCGGCCGCTGCGTCAGCTCCTGATAGACCAGCGCCTGGCGGTAGTGCCGCTCCTGCTCCTCGAGCGGAATGCGCAGGTAGGTGGTGTCGGTGGGGAGCGCGGCCGTCGACAACTGGCCCTGCTGCGTCCGGGCCATGAAGCGGTGGGCCCCCTCCCGCGTGAAACGGAAGCGGCGCGGATCGCTGGTCGCGACGGCGTCACCCCGCGAGATGCCGAGCTGGATCTCCTCGCCGTCCCTGGCGGCCTTGAACGCGGCCAGCGCGGCCGGCTCCGGGGCCTGACGCGGGCGGGCCCCCTCCTCGGCGACGGCGTCGCGGTGGGCCTGCCATTGCTGGGCGGCGGTGGCGACCCGGGCGTCGACCAGCCGCCCGCTGGCGAAGTCGGCGAGAAACAGGTGCTGGCGGGCGCGGACCGTGAAGACCCACCAGCCGTCCTCGAACAGCGTGACGAACTCGACGCTGGGCCCCACCGGCGCCGTGACCATGTTGAAGGCGACCGCGGCCAGGGCGCGCTCCGTCGGGTGCACGAAGATCGCGTAGTGGCGCGGCAGGTCGGCGACGAGCTCGAGCCCCTGCATGAACCCCGCGGGGACGAAGCCCAGTGTCTGCAGCTCGGTGGCGAGCGGCTCGCTGCCCGCCCGGATGCCGAGCGGCACCTCCTCGGGGGCCACCAGGGTGAACGAACCCCAGTTGAGGGGGCCGTTCTCGAACTGCCGCCGGGCCTGGTAGGCGGCCCAGCGCCGCAAGAGGGGCGGGCCCAGAAACACCAGCAGCGCGACCGCGATGAAGCCCCCCATCCCGCGACTACTTTCGACCGGCGCGCGTGCGTGCGTGAGCGCCGAGGCGGGCGATGGCGGTCGCGATCGCGGCCTCCTCGGGGGCCCGCATCGTCTCGTAGTGCTCGGTCAGCTGGCGCTGCTCATCGCGATAGCCGCGGACGGCAGCGCCGGTGAGCAGCGCCGGGTCCCCCGGCTCCGGCGGGTAGCCGAGCTCTCCGCCGGCCACCGCCCGGCGCTCCCCCTCGGTCAGGCCGCTGTAGGCGTCGTCGACCCGCTGGCGCAGGCGATCGAGGGTGGCGAACGCGGCGTGCCCGGCGGCGTCCGCGGCCGGCAGCTCGTCGGTGTAGCGGCTGCACAGCACCTCGATGGCGTTGAAGTCGGTCGACACGGTCGGCCCCAGCGTGAACCCCGCGACCGCGAGCAGGTCGGCCGCGGGGGCGACGTCGGCGCCGGCGTCGCGCCGCCACGCGGTCTCGCCGGGGAGCCGCCAGGCGAAGTCGAGCAGGCCGAACCGGCGGCGGTAGTCCTCCGTCGTCTTCCAGCCGTGGTGCAGCCGCTTCTGCGTCTCGAATCCGGCCCCGGCGTCATCGGCCAGGAACAGCACGAACGCGGCGCGCGCGGCGAGCGGGAGGTGCTTGTACCAGCTGTGAGCGTCGGCGACCTGTTCGGCGAAGGCCGCGCACTGCGCGTCGCTGGGCCAGGGGCGGTCGGTCTGCGCCGGGAGCGTGAGCAGGCGGGGGCGCGCAGACGTCACGGCGGCATCGCGCCTCAGTCACACATTCCGACCATCGTGCCCTCGGTGCGGTCGTAGAGATCGACGCTGCCGGACGCCAGCGTGACGCCGAAGAAGCCGAGGTTGGCGAGCGCGATGCCGTGGATCGACCCGGTCACCTCGTTGCACGCGGGCTGGAACTGAAAGAAGGTCTCGGCGCAGTTGTTCTGGGTGAGGCCGATCGAGGCGAACTCGCCGAGCATCGACAGCTCGAAGCGGGGGAACTCGAGGCAGGTGCTCATGCCGGCGGTGATCGCGTCGGCGCTCCCCCCGGCGAAGTCGTGCACGTTGCCCTCGTCGAGCGTGCTGGTCGAGGTGATGCTGGTGCCGCCGAGCGAGAACCCCTGCGTGCTGCTGAACTCGAACGAGACCTCGGCCTGGGCGCTGCTCTCCTCGAGCATCAGGATGAGGCGCACGTTGATGTTGGCCTTGATCTTGAGGAGCAGCGGCACGGGACCGAGCTCGATCGGGATGTCGATCCCGAACGGGATCGACAGGAGCTCGTCGTTGAGGCCGGTGTTGAACGCCGCCGCCTTGACGTGGGCGTCTCCTCGGACGTGGTTCGCGCCCGCCTGGAACTCGAGCAGCCCCCCCTCGCCGATGACGGCATGGCCCGTCCCCTGGAACCCTTCGATGCTCGCCGTCCCCTCGACGCCGAACCGCTTCTCCCCGCCGATCGACAGCGACACCTCGGAGGTCACCTCCAGCCGCCCCTCGCTGGGGGTCAGCGTGACCGAGACGTCGTAGCCGGAGATCTGGCCTTCGTAGGTGATCGGCGCGGCGAGCAGGGCGTCGTCCATCGGCATCTGCTGACGGCCGAGGGTGAGGATCGCGCCCTGCAGCGTCGCGCTGTCGCCGAAGTTCACCGTCTTGCCCCAGTCCAGCGTGCCGCTGGTCATCGCCTCGGGCAGCGTCGTGCGCGCGGTCTGAAGCGAGATCCCCGTCGCCCCGCTGGTCACCGCGACCACCTTGCGGTAGGCGACGCCGGCGAGCACCACGACGTCGCCCGGCTGCAGGGCCGCGATCGCCGTGGCGCCGGCGTCGAAGGTGTAGGTCAGCGTGTCGGGGCCGGGCGGGGTGCCGGTGAGGTGGCTCTTGCCGCTCGCCTCGTCGATCACCTTGGTGGTCGGGGCCCATGCGACATCGAACGTGACGGCGTCGGGGGTGGGCGGGACGTAGGGCGGAGTGGGTCCGCTCTTGCCGCCGCCGCCGCCGCACCCGAGCGCCGCGAGGACGAGCCCCAACCCCATCGTGCGGAACCCCATCGTGCGAATGACCCGCATGCTGTCCCTTTCCGCGGTTAAGGACGCTCGGTCACGGAGACGACGTCCATCTGGATGAACTGCCCGTTGTAGGCATCGGGCGCCGGGGGAATCTCTGGAATGACGATCGGGTAGCCCGGGTCGCTGTGGTTGTCGACCTGGGTGCTGTCGATCGAATCGGCGGTGAGCGAGACCAGCGCGCCGGCGTTCGCCTGGACCGTCTTGGTGTAATCGATGGGGACGCAGTAGCCGAGGCCGGTCTGGCCCGCGTTCAGGTAGTAGGTCTGCGCCGGGGCGGCGATCTCCAGCTTGTAGACGTTGTAGAGGTCCTCGTTCGGCATTCCCCCCGTCTGCCAGTGCCCGTCGGCGGTGCCGTAAAGGTAGGTCTTCTCCTCGACAACCCCGCGGAAGCGCAGCGTGATGTCGTAGCGGGCGCCCGGGTTTCCCGACAGCGTCGCCGACTTCGCGTCGGTGGCGGGGGTGTCGCAGTACCCGTTCCCGTTGTTGCTGCAGGGGAGCGACCAACGCAGCCCGTCGAGCGCCGCGACCGCCATCATCGGCGACACCTCGGGCGCCACCTCCAGCCTGACCTCGGCGGCGGCCTCCACGGCGGCGTCGTTGGTCTGCTTCGACGACCCGCAGCAGCCGGTCACGTGGACCAGGAAGAAGACGACGAAGAGCGCCGGCAGGCGCAACGCACGCGTCACGATGACATCATCGTACTCCTCCAACCGGGGTCGATTCTAGTTTCGTGACTCCGGTACGCGATTCCGCGACAATGCGCCTTCAACGCAAACGGGAGGATTCGGGATGTCGAGATCGATCAGGGTTCTGGGTCTTTTGCTGCCGTTCGTGGCGGCGGTGTCGTGCGGTGGTGGGGGTGGCTATACCCACGGAAGCTTCTGCTCGGAGATCGGCCAGGCGGCCTGCTCGCGCGCGGTCGAGTGCGAGTTCGAGACCTCGGTCTCGGCCTGTGCCTCCGAATTTCAGGCCGCGTGCTGCGGCTCGGAAGGGTCCTGCGGAGAGAAGGCGCCGTCCGGGTACGAGGATCAGTTGAGGGACGGAGCCCACTCCTGTGCCGTCGCTTTCGACAACTTCGACTGCGAGTACCTCTACTACTACTACCTGCCGGAGGCCTGCGCGGGCGTGATCTCCGCGGTGGTTCCGGAGAACGTCACGGTCCGCCAGTCGACGATGCCGGCCGCGAAGGCAGCGGGCACCGCCCGGGTCGACGCGGGTCTCCTGGGCCGCGCGGCTCGGCAGCGCCTGTTGCAGGCGCCGGCCGATCTCGCGAACTAGGTCGAAGAGATACAGACCGCCGGCGCGCTCGTCGCGCCGGCGGCGTTTCACCGAAGTTACTTCTCGACGAAACCGAGCGGTCCGAGGTAGTCGGACTTGCCGACGTCGATGCCGCCCGAGCGCAAGAGCGCGTAGGCGGTGACGACGTGGAAGTAGAAGTTCGGGATCTGGCGGGCGAACAGGTACTCGTCGGCCGGGATGATCTTGTCGGGACGGTGCTTGACCAGGGTGTCGGGCTTGACCTTCTCGAAGTCAGCGGCCCGGAACGTCTCCAGGTAGCCGACGCACTTCGCGATGCGGCCGCGCAGCTCGGCGACGGTGGTCTCGTTGTCCTCGTGGCGCGGCGCCTCGGTGCCGGCCAGGTTGGCAGCGGTCCCCTTCGCGGTGTCGCAGGCGATCCGGATCTGCGCCACGAACGGCAGCATGTCGGGGGACAGGCGGGCCGAGCAGAAGTTGTTGACGTCGAACTTGCGCGCCTCGGCCTGGCGGATCGCCTTCTCGAGGATCGCGTCCAGGTTCTTCAGCGAGCGGATGAACTGGCGGACGGTCAGGTAGTAGTACAAGGGTGGCCTCCTGGCGCGGCGATATAGCCGACGACCGCACCATCGGCAACGGTCCTGGGCCGCGGGAGGGCGTCAGCCCGTCGGAGATCGTCGTTTGACTTCGCGGGCGGGGATGCCGACGACGGTGGTGTGCGGGGCGACGTCGTGCAGGACGACCGCGTTGGCGCCGACCCGCGCCCCGTCGCCGATCGTCAGCGACCCGATGATCTTGGCGCCCGCGCCGATGAAGATGTCGCTCCCCAGCACCGGGTTGGTCCGGCGCTCGGCGCCGATCGTCACCTGGTGTTCGATGTAGACGTTCTCGCCGCCGCGCACCTGGCCGTTGATCACGACGCCGTTCGAGTGGATCAGCACGAAGCCAGGGCCGAACTCGGCGCCGCGGCCGATCACGCAGCCCCCCAGCACCGCGTTCAGCTTGTTGAACAGCATCTCCAGCGGCGCCAGGTGGGCCCGCCGGGACCCCTGCATCAGCCGATAGCAGAGCATCGCGAATGTTCCGTCGGAGAGCAGCGCCTTGAGCTGCGCAGCGGCGTCGTCCTTCTCGTAGACCCAGGCGGCCTTGCGGCGCAGGTCGGTCGCGAACAGCTGGATCGTTTTCAGCACGGCGCGAGATTATCGCCGAGGCGCGTCGGCGTGGATAGCGGGGCGGCGCGCTTGCCATGGGCGCGCGCTCTCGAGCTCGGCCGCAAGTCGGAACAGGGTCGCCTCGTCGCCTAGCCGCGCCACGAGCTGGGCGCCGATCGGCAGGCCGGCGTCGTTCCACCAGAGCGGCACGCTCATCGCCGGCTGCCCGGTGACGTTGGCGAGCGGCGTGTACGGGATGAAGGAGAAGACCCGCCGGATCGAGGCGTCGACGAGCCCGGGGATGCGCAGCAGGACCCCGAGCCGGAGATCGAGCAGCAGCTCGTGGGCGAACGCCTCGAGCCCGCGGGGGTGGAGGGCGCCGATCGCGACCGGCGGCAACCCCAGCGTCGGGGTCAAGACCAGGTCGAAGCGCTGGTGCAGCGAGACGGCGGCCCGGCCCGCCGCCTCCAGGCGGTCGCGCGCCAGCGCCGTCGCCAGCGCGGTGCGCTGGCGGCCGAGCAGGGCGGTGATCGCGGTGCTCGCCTGCAGGTCGTGGCGCTCCGCCCGGCGCCCGACGATGGCCTCGGCCCGCACCACCAGCGCCGCGACCTCGACGGTCACCAGCGTGAAGAAGTCGCGCGCCAGTTGCTCGCCGTCGAGGTCGAGCTCGGCTTCCTCGACCTCGTGGCCCAGCGAGGCGAGCAACCGGGCGGCGTCCTCGGCGGCGGCCACGCAGTCGGCGTGCGGCGGGACGCCTCCCGTCTGCGGGCGCCGGCTGAGGGCGATCCGGAGCCGCCCCGGCGGCGTGCCCACCTCGGCGAGGAACGGGCGCGCGGGGGGCGGGGCCCAGTACGGGGAGGTCGGCTCGGGGCCGGCGATCGCGTCGAGCATCGCGGCGCTGTCGCGCACGCTGCGCGAGATGACGTGGCCGATCGCGTAGCCGTTCCAGACGTGGGTGACGTCGGGGCCCACCGGCGTCCGGCCGCGCGTCGGCTTCAGCCCGAACAGGCCGCAGCAGGACGCCGGGATGCGCAGCGAGCCGCCGCCGTCGTTGCCGTGCGCGACCGGGACGATGCCGGCGGCGACCGCCGCGGCCGTCCCGCCGCTCGAGCCGCCGGGGGTGCGCTCGGGGTCCCAGGGGTTGCGCGTCGGGCCGTGCAGCTCGGGCTCGGTGTAGGGGGTGATGCCAAGCTCGGGTGTCGCCGTCTTCCCGAAGACGATGACCCCCGCGGCGCGGAACCGCTCGACGATCGTTCCGTCGCGCGCCGGGCGGTAGTCGCGGAGCAGCTTGCTGCCCGCCGACAGCGGTGCGCCGGCCAGCGGCGCGTCGAGATCCTTGAGCAGGAACGGCAGGCCGACGAACGGCCTCGCCGCCGCCTCCGCCCGCGCACCGGGGTTGATGAGCGCGCGGTCGACCGCCGCCGCCTCCGCGAGCGCCCGGTCGTGAAGCGGCGTCACGATGGCATTCAGGCGATCGTTTACCCGTGCGGCGCGCGCGATCGCCGTCTCGACGAGCTCGGTCGCGCTGACCACGCCGGCCCTGACCTGCGCCGCCAGCCCGAGCCCGTCGTGCGCCCCGTAGTCGTCCACGATCATCGGTGCGCGCCCGTCGTCCGCGCGAGCGCCACCGCGGCGGCAACGGCGCCCAGCGCGGTCACGGAGCGGATCACGGCGTCGATTCCGTAAGCCGGCGTCCAGATCACCCAGGTGTCGAGGGCGTGCAGCGCCGCGAACGCCAGCGCGAGCAGGGCGAGGCCCCGCAGCGCGACCCGCCGTTCGGGCGCGCGCGCCGCCCGCCTCCAGGCGATCACGGCCAGCGCCAAGCAGGCCATCGCGAGGACGGCGTTGGCAGCAACCTCGGTGAGGAGCAGCCAGGGGGTCCAGAGGTACGAGTGACCCCGCGCCATGAAGATCTCGGTCGAGAACACCGCATGCAACGTCTGCGTCACGGGCTCCCCAGCATGCCGGGGGATGTCTCGGGGCGCAAACATCGGAAATCCGTCGGTTTATTAGGGGGGCGCATTTTCCGACGGAGCGGTTAAGTTTTGGCCTCCCACGCCGTTGATCACGCGCGGGCGCGAACCGTGGCAGGACCAGAAGACAAGCTGATTTCGATGGAGGAGGGGGCCCAGGCTGGGCCGCCTCCCCAGGCGCGCCTTCAGAGCGCGAGCGCGAGCGCGAGCGTCACCGGCGACGCAGCCGTTCCGCTACCAGCGCCCTGGGAGAGGGGCACACGCTTCAGCCGCTACGAGATCGACTCGCGGCTGGCGGCGGGTGGGATGGCGGAGGTCTGGCGGGCGCGCATCAAGGGGATCGAGGGCTTCGAGAAGCGGATCGTCATCAAGACGATGCAGACGCACCTGAGCCACCGCCCCGAGCTGGTGAAGATGTTCGTCGCCGAGGCGTCGCTGTCGGCGCAGCTCGCCCACCCGAACATCGTCCACGTCTTCGACTTCGGGCAGCTCGAGGGGCGGTTATTCATCGCGATGGAGTACGTCCCCGGCGTGACGTTGCGCTTCGCCCAAAAACGGCTGCGTGCGCGCGGCGAGCGGTTGGCGCTGACGACGGGGCTGTACGTGATGATCGACGTCTGCGCGGCGCTGGAGCACGTCCACGAGCTCGCCGACGGCGACGGGCCGCTCGGCCTCCTGCACCGGGATTCTGAGCCCCGACAACGTCATCCTGTCGACCAGCGGGTCGGCGAAGCTGATCGACTTCGGCGCCGCGCGCGCCACCCAGCGCACGCCCCCGACGCCGGTCTTCGTCGGCAAGTACCGCTACGCGGCGCCCGAACGGGTGCGCCGCACCAGCGAGGACCGTCGCAGCGACGTCTACTCGGCCGGCGTGATGCTCTACGAGTGCCTGGCCGGGGCGCGTCCCTTCGATGGCACCGAGATCGAGGTGATGAACGCCGTGACCGCCAGCGTCGCGTGCGATCCGCGGACCAAGGATCCGACGATTCCGGACCGCGTCGCCGAGGTTGTCATGAAGGCGACCGCGCGCGATCCGGCGGATCGATTTGCGACCGCACGGGCGCTCGGGGCCGCGCTGGGGGAGCTGCTCATCGAGCTCGGCGCCGCTGGCAAGGAGCGCGAGGTGACCGCGTCGCTCGCCGCGCTGCTCGATCCGCCACCCGAGCCGCCGCGGGTCTCCCCGGTCGAGGAGGCGGTGCCTGAGACGATTGCCGAGGCTGTGCCCCGCGACTTCGAGTCCGAGATCGCGCTCGTGGAGGCGGAGATGCTCGAGGCGTCGGGCCCGATCCGCATCGGCGCGCCGCCGCTGCCGCGCGTGTCGGCCCCACCGGCGACGACGACGATGATCCCGGTCCGCCGCAAGACGCTCCCGCAGGGGATCCGCGCCGCGACCTCGGGTGCCGCGGGCGGGTCGGTGCTGGGATGGCGGACGGGCTCGGCCGCTCCGCTGGTCGACCGCCGGCGCTCGTCGCTGCAGCGGGCCGTGGAGCTCTTCGATTGCGGTCTCGAGCTCCGCGCCGCGGGCCAACTCGACGAGGCCCTCGACGCCTGGGAAAAAGCCTGGGCACTAGCCCCCGACAACCGCGTCTACGAATCGAACGTAGAGCGCCTCCGCACGCAGCTGACCGCGCTCCGCTCCGGACCGCACCGAGGTTGATTCCGAGGACACTCGGACAGGGGGGCGCCGAAGACCGGGCATGTCCGCGCCACGCGAAGTGCTACCTGGCCGAACCTACATGATTACCCGCCGCTGCACGCAGCGGCAGTTTCTGATGCGGCCCGACCGGGAGACCAGCGGTGCCTTCATTTATTGTCTGGCGGAGGCCGCCGCCCGGTATCGCATCGAGGTGATCTTCACGGTTGCCATGAGCAACCACCACCACACCGGGATTCATGACGTCGAGGGAAACTACCCAGCGTTCCTCGAGCATTTTCACAAGCTCTTCGCGAAATGCCAGAACGCCCTGCGGGGCCGCTGGGAGAACTTCTGGTCCTCCGAACAGACCAGCGTGGTGAGACTCGTGGAACCGAATGATGTGGTCGACAAGATGGTCTACGCCCTCACGAATCCTGTGAAGGTCGGGCTCGTCGAGAGGGCGCACCATTGGCCGGGGGTAACCTCGGTGGTCGCGCTGCTGCACGGCTCGACGCTGTCGGCGACGCGCCCGAAACACTTTTTTAGGGACGAAGGGCCGATGCCGGAAACCGCAGTGCTTCGCCTCGCCCGGCCGCCCGGCTTCGAGCACCTGTCGGAGGCCGAGTTGTCGAACCTGATCCTGGAACGCGTGCGCTTCGCTGAGGAGAGCCTCACCGCGGAGCGTCGCCGCAGCGGATCTTCGATCGTGGGACGCAGGGGAGTGCTCGCTCAACGCTGGAGCGATCGCCCGGGAAGCCGTGAGCCGCGCCGCGCGCTGTCCCCCCGAGTGGCCGCTCGCAGCAAGTGGAGCCGGATTGAAGCCTTGCTGCGGAATCGAACGTTTCGAGACGCCTATGCTGCCGCGCGAGCCTCGTTCATCGGCGGGATCGCGGACGTCGTGTTCCCCCCCGGAACCTACTGGTTGCGACGCTTTTCGAACGCGCTCTGCGAGCCGTATCCTTCGCCGGCTTGACGTTGGTCTGAATACCGCCGTCGCCGGTCTCGCCCAACGTCGTCAACCGCCGCCGCGTTGTGGGAGGCCGAGATCCGCTCACACCCAAGGTTGTCGGCACACCACGAGACAGAAACGAAGGTGTGGCCGCTCGCCGCACAGTCTGCACCTTGGCGATGTCCTTTTTCTCTCGCAGAAAATGCCCCGGCGTAATGAATCAACCTAGGTGCGGTCTATACGGCAGCAGCTGGTGCGGCTACGGGCTCTATGGACCGGTGCGGTCTACGCATCAACCTAGGAGTGGCTACGGAGTGATCTTCACCGTCCGCGTCTGCCAGGCTTCGCCACCGCGGTCGTCGCGGGAGACGATCCAGATTGTTACGAGGGGGGTTCCGTCGGGGTCGACGTCGGGGATGGTCGTGAGGTCCTTGGGGGGCTTGTACTGCGACTCGAGGTGCGGCGTGCCGACGAAGCCGGGGGTCAGCTCGCTCGACGTGCGTGCCGGCTCGAAGGTTCCGGCGGTCGCATAGAAGGCGTAGCGCAGCGTCTCCCGCGCGACGGTCAGCGGCACCGCCTTGTGCGTGTCGGGGTCGAGGATGGTGGTCTCGTACGGCTCCGCGTCGCCGGCGGAGGGGCGGAGCCACGGGGTGTCGGTCGCCGCGATCGCGCGCGGCGTGCCTTCCGTGAGCGTCTCGACCATTCCGATGGGGTCGGCCGTGATCGGGTCGCGCTCGAAGAAGAGGTCGACGGTGTCGAAGACCGGTAGCTGGTTGGGCACCTGGGCGTCGTCGATCCGCTGGCCCCAGTAGAGGATCCGCTTGATCGCGATCAGGCTGTCGTAGCCCGCCTGGATGTTGAGCTGGATCCGCAGCGGCTCGCCGAGATCGAAGCCGCCGTGCAGGTTGCCGTACTGATCGGGGAAGAGGTCGGACATGAACGCCGCCTTGAGCTGATCGTCGGTGAGCCTGATCGTGAAGGGCGCGGGGCGGCCAGATCCACGGCGACCGGGGCCGAGGTCAGCGTCCAGGTGTTCGCGCTCTCCGGGTCGCAGGGGGCGCTGCCGACGGTGGTGCGCGCGCCCCCCGACGGGAACACGCCTCCGCCTCCGCCGGGGCCGGGCGGCGCCGACGCGAACGGGTCGTTGGGGCAGGCGAGGACGGTGTAGCTGACATCGCGGCCGAAGGGATCGAGGATCAGCGGCGTCATCTGCACGGGCACGTTCGTCGACGTGTCGTCGACGTCGAGGATGATCTCCGAGGGATCCATCTGGATCGCCAGCACACGCAGGTCGACGACGGTCGTCGGATCGGCGAAGTCGGTGCACGCCGCCGCCGCCGCGACGAGCGACGCCAGCGCGAGGGGCGCGTGAGGGCCGCCCCGCCTCAAAACCGCCCCCGCACGCCGAGGATCGGCAGGATCGGCAGCCCGCGCAGCGACGCGCTCTCCTGAAAACGATAGTCGTACAAGGTCCCCTCCGGGTTCTCGCGGTTGAGCACGTTTTGCACGTCGAGGTAGACGCCCAGCACCCAGTAGTCGAAGGTCCAGGTCCGCTCGACGCGCAGATCGAGCTGGCTGAAGGTCGGGTTGCGCGCCGAGTTGGGCGGGCCGTTGATGCGGGTGTAGCCGTTGAAGTCGGCGTCGTAGAACGAGCTGACGATCGGCGTCCGCGGCGTGCCGGTGGTCAGGCGGTAGGTGAACCCGGTCTGCCACTTCGCATTCCAGCGGTAGCTCGCGACCAGCACCAGGTTGTGCGTCTGATCGAACTGGCCGGGGCGCCAGGTCAGGTCCGCGCCGTTGCGCGGCATCCCCATGTTGCCCATCGGGATGTCGTCGGCGAGCCGCCCCGCCACCTCGGTGCGCGACAGCGTGTAGGCGAGCCAGCCGTAGAAGTGCTGGGTGATCTGGTGGCGCAGCAGCAGCTCGAGACCGTAGGAGCGGCCTTGCCCCAGGCTCGAGAAGTGGTCGACGCTGGCGACCGGGAGATCGTGGCGGCGGACATAGAACAGCGTCGCCGTCAGGTCGTCGGCCGTCGGTGAAGCGGCGCTCGACGCCGACCTGATACTGGTCGGCCCAGGGGAGGTTGAGGTTGGGGTTGCCGAACTCCGGGTCGAGGAACTGCGGCGTCGGCAGCTCGTGGTAGACGCCCGCGCTGGCCTTGAACGCCAGCCGCGGCGTGACCGCCCAGCGCACCGCCAGGCGCGGGTCGAGCGACCACTTGTTCGTGTCGAAGACGCGGTAGTAATCGAAGCGCAGGCCGGGGACCAGGCGCAACGTCGGCAGCGGGTCCCACTGCGCCTCGACGTAGGCGGCGGGGGCGGCGTCGTACAGCGAGCGGGTGATGGGGGTCTGCTCGGGCGATCGTGCGCCCCAGCGTGCGTCCCTCGCGCGGGAGCGGGATGTCGTAGTTGGCCCAGTCGTAGCTGAGGATCACGTCGAGCCCCACCGTCAGCGCCAGCGTGCGGTGCAGCCGGCGGGAGAGATCCTCGCGCGACGTAGAGGCGGTGGTAGCGCTGATAGCCCGCGAACGTTCCGGTCGAGAAGCTCTGGTCGCCGTAGCCGTAGGTAGACGCCAGCCGCGAGCTCCAGCCGGCGAAGGTCGTCAGCCACTCGCCCATCACGTGGTTGAACCCGATGTGGGTGTCGGAGGTGAGCATCCGCGTCGGGTCCTGCGCGATCACGTTGAACGTGTCGCTGCTGCCGAAGAGCGACCAGCGACAGGCGGCCGCCTCCGGCCAGATCCTTGTCCAGGCGCCCCTGGTAGTCGTAGTAGACCGGCGACGAGGGTGACGAAGGTCGAGCCGACCTTGGGCTTGATGAAGAGCGGCAGCAGCTGGTCGATGTAGCTGCGGCGGAAACCGAAGCTGGCCCGGCACGCCGCCTGGCAGCGGCCCCGAGATGAAGGCCGACGAGTCGCGCACGTTGATGTCGGCGGCGCCGTGCAGCGTCTTGCCCACGTCGGAGGCGATGGTGACGTCGACGGCGCCGCCCGCGAAGCGGCCGTAGCGGACGCCGAAGCCGCCCGGATAGAAGTCGATCTTGTCGATCAGGAAGGCGCTGAACACCGACGGTCCGGCGAGGAAGTGGTAGAGGAGCGGCACCGGTTCGCCGCCGATGAAGACGCCGGTCGAGTTGGGGTTGGCCCCGCGCACGACCAGGAGGCCGAGCCCGAACGGGGCGCGGGCGACGCCGGGCAGGTTCTGCAGCACCTTCAGCGGATCGTCGGCGGTCCCCGGTACCGTCGTCAGCTCGGTCCTGGTCAGCGTCTGCTTCGTCTCCTCGGGGTGGTCGGCGGAAGCGCGCACGCGCGTCTCGTTCTGGCCGGTGTCGCGCGCCTTCACCAGGCAGCTCCAGTCGACGGGCACCGGGCCGGCGAGCTCGGCGGCGGTGAAGTCGCGCAAGCAGGATTCGTGAACGGGATCCGACACGACGACCGCAGCGGGCCGGGCGCGTCGGTCCGCACCTCGAACCGGCCATCGTCGCCGGTGGTGGCGGTGATCTCGGCCGGAAGGTCGGCGCCGTCGGGCCCAGCGCCGCGGCGGATCACGGCGACGTCGCCGCCGGGGATCGGCTCGCGCGTGCCGCGCTCGCGCAGCAGGCCCCGCACCACGACGCGCCCAACACTTACCGCGGAACCCTCAGAGGGTTCCGCACCTCCCGCGATGGGCTGCGGCGGCGGAGCCGCCTTCGCCCCACGCGTTTCTGCCGCGGAACCCTCAGAGGGTTCCGCACCTCCCGCGATGGGCTGCGGCGGCGGAGCCGCCTTCGCCCCACGCGTTTCTGCCGGTGGGGGAGGTGGCGCGGGGACCACCTTGGGCGCGAAGTGGATGACGTACTCGATCCGGATCGGCGCCGGTTTCCCGTCGATCTCGGCGGGCGAGAACTCCATCTCGCGCGCCGCCGCGACCGCCGCTTCGTCGAAGCCGTGCCCGGCGGGGCGCGCGACGATGACGGCGGTGACGTGCCCTTCGGCGTCGAGCGTCAGCAGGAGCGCCACCTCGCCCGACAGCCCCTCGGCGAACGCCTCGGGGGGGTAGACCGGCTCGACCTGCTTCCGGATCTCGGGCGGCTTGGTCAGCTTGGGCGCCGGCTTCTCCGGCTTCTCCGTCTCGGACTCGGGCGGCAGCGGCAGCGCCTGATCGAGCTGGGCGCGGGCCGGGCCGGCGAGCAGCAGCGCAACCGCGATTCCCACGGCGAACGGCGACGGCGAGCGCGGCGAAGACGGGCGCGGCAACGAGAGGCGGGCCACGGTGCGGGCAAAATCTACAGCCAAAGGCCCCGCGAAGGGCCCCGAGATCCCCGTGGCGCTCACGCGACGGCCCGACGTAGGCAATAATGAAGGCATGGCGGCCCCCCTGCCGCGGCTGCGCGCCGATCTCGACATCATGCCCTCGCCGCTCCCCGATCAGCCGGGGCTGCTGGTGCGCGATCCGTTTCGCTACTCCGACGTGACCTTGGTGGTGCCTCCCCTCCTGGGGCGGTCGCTGGCCTGCTTCGATGGCGCGCACGACGAGGCCGATCTGCGCGCGCTGCTGTCGCGGTTGACGGGCCAGGTGACGGTCTCGGCGATCGCCAAGCAGCTGGTGACCGCTCTCAGCGACGCCGGCTTCCTCGACGACGAGCGGTTCGCGGCGCTGCGCGACGCGCGCGAGCGGGCGTTCGCGGCCGGGGACGAGCGGGCGGCCGCCCACGCCGGCAGCGGCTACCCCGACGAGCCGGCTGCTCTGCGGTCGCGGCTCGAGGGCTACTACGACGCCGCTCCGGGCGATGCCGCGGCGACCGCGACGGCGGGCATCGCGGCCCCGCACGTCAGCCCCGAGGGGGGATACACGAGCTACGCGGCCGCCTACCGCGCGCTCCCCGCCGAGGCCGGCGACCGCCTCTTCGTGGTGCTGGGGACGTCGCACTACGGCGAGCCCGATCGCTTCGGGCTGACGCGGAAGCCGTTCGCGACGCCGTTCGGGGTGGCGCCCACGCGAGCGCGCCGTCGTCGATCGGCTGGCGGCGGACGCGGGCGACGCCGTGACGCTGGAGGACTACTGCCAGGCGGTCGAGCACTCGATCGAGTTCCAGGTGGTGTTCCTGCAGCACCGCTACGGTCCCGGTGTTCGCATCGTCCCGGTGCTGTGCGGCCCGTTCTTCGACGGCCCGCGCGTCGGGCGCGCGCCCGAAACCAGCGAGCGCGTCGCCCGCTTCGTCGGTGCGCTCGGCGAGCTGGCCGCGCGCGAGGGGCGCCGGCTGATGTTCGTGCTGGGGGTCGACTTTGCCCACGTCGGCCGCCGCTACGGCGACCCCCGTCCCGCGCGCGCGTTCAAGGGGCCCCTCGAGCGCGGTGGCGGAACGGGACCGCGCCCGTGTGACGCGGATCGCCGCCGGCGACGCCGAGGGGTTCTGGCAGCTCGTGTGCGAGCGCGGGGACGACGACCTGAAATGGTGCGGCTCGTCGCCGCTCTACACGTTTCTACGCGCCGTTCCGGAAACCCGCGGCACGTCCCTGGCCTACGAACAATGGAACATCGACGAGGCGAGCGTCGTCAGCTTCGGCGCCATCCAATTCAACGAAAGAGCTTGACCGGACGCTCTCATAAAGGCTCTGATCGTCGCGTTCCTGGTCGAGGTCCTGGGTGTGGCGGGTCGGAGCCCCTCTCGCATGCCTTACCCGAAATCCCACACGCCTCTCTTACCCTGGCTTTGGGCCTGCGTAGGTATGGCGATCCTCGCACCGGCGTGCGGGCTGCTGTCAGCGCCCGAGCGAACGGGAACGGCCGGTAGCAGCCCGTCGGGCGGCGCCGGGGGGACGGTCGGCAGCGCGGGCATGGGGCCCGCGGGCAGCAGCGGCTCGGGCGGCGCCACCAGCGGGATCGCCGGCGGTCCGGCCGGCTCCGGCCCGGCGGGGAGCGGCGGGCTCGCCGGTGGGCCCGCCGGCAGCGGCGGCAGCGCGGGCGGCAGCGCGGGCAGCGCCGCGGGCACGGGCGGCAGCGCGGGCGGCCCCGGGGGGAGCGGCGCGGGCGGCAGCGCCGGCGCCGCCGACGTGCGCGGCCCGACCCCGGCGACGGCCACCAGCAACTTCCCCTTCCCCCAGAATCGCCACATGAGCCGCTGCACGTATCCGACCAACTACCGCAACAGCGACGTGGTGGCGGCCTACACAGCAGTGGGAGACCGACACCGTCGTCGCCGCCGACAGCGTCTGCGCCGGCTGCAAGCGGGTGCAGCGGCTGGCGAGCGATCCGCAGAGCGCCTGCCTGCCGAACAGCTCCACCGTCTCCGAGGGGATCGCGTACGGGATGCTGATCGCCGTCTACATGGACGAGCAGGCGCTGTTCGACGGTCTCTGGAAGTACTCGCAGAAGTTCCTCGACAGCGCGCGGCCTGATGCACTGGTCGGTCAACGCGTCGGGGCAGCTCGGGTCGGTACCGGGCGGTTGCCAGGGCGCGGCCAGCGACGCCGACGAGGACATGGCGTTCGCGCTGGTGATGGCCGACAAGCAGTGGGGCGGCAAGGGGAGCGCTCGACAAGAGCTACCTCGACTCCGCCAAGGGGCAGATCACCAACGTCTGGAACAACGAGGTCCTGGACTCGAAGGTGCTGAAGGCCGGCGACAGCTGGGGCACCTGGGACAGCCTGAACATCTCCTACTTCGCGCCCTACTACTATCGGGTGTTCAAGGCGATCGACGGCGGCCACGCCTGGGACGCCGTGCTCGTTGACGACCTACGACACGATCAAGAAGTCGCTCAAGGACAGCCAACGGCAACACCAACAACGGGCTCGTCCCCGCCTGGTGCAACGGCGAGGGGAACGTCGGCACCAACCAGCCGTTCCACTACCAGTACGACTCCTGCCGGACGCCGTTCCGCGTCGGCCAGGACTTCTGTCTCAACGGCGACACGCGGGCCTCGGACTACGTCACCAAGACCAGCAACTTCTTCAGCGGCATCGGCGCCGCCAACATCGTCGACGGCTACGAGCTGAACGGCAACAAGAAGGTGCAGTTCTCGCCCGCCACCGCGGCGCCCACGCTGGCCCAGCAGTCGTCGGCGTTCATCGGCCCGGCCGCGGTCGGCGCGATGGTGAACGCCAGCTACCAGCCGTTCCTGAACGAGGCCTACACCCGCCTCGTCTCCCGGCAGATGATGGTGGGCGGCGCCTACTACGACGAATCGTGGCTGGTGATGTCGCTGCTGATGCTGACCGGCAACTTCCTCGACTACACGGCTATCCAGCCGGTGCGCTGCACGCCTCGGCGCCTCGGCGCCTCGGCGCCTCGGCGGCGGCGATCAGTCGGCGGACCGACTGACGGCCGCCTCGCGCCTCGCGGCTCGGGCGAATCCGCGGCAACCGCGGTGGCGCAATCGTGCGAGGCGGAGCCGGGTTCGAGCGCGGGCGTTCTCGCCCGCACGAAACCGGTGCCTACGTCCGACAACGCGGTTCTACCGCGCGGGACGGACGCTACCGCGCGGCGAGGACGTTACGGCTCGGACCGCGGCAACCGCCGCTTGCTTGGCGCCCCGCGGAGCCGCGGATTCGCCGCCCGCGGTCCGAGACGATCGGTCGGTGCCGGTCGGTTCGGCCGGTCGCAGATCGATCCAGGCCCGAGCTGCGGTCAGTTCCGCGACGCGACCGCGCCGGCGGGCTGGATCGCCTTCATCGCGGCGATGCGGGGGCGGATCGCCTCCATGAACGCGCCGCGGTCGGGGACGGGCGGGTCGCGGTTGACCGCGAGCTTGCTCGGGTCGACGAAGGCGCCGTTCTTGGTGACGCTGAAGTGCAGGTGCGGGCCGGTCGAGAGGCCGGTGGTGCCGACGAAGCCGATGACGTCCTTCTGTTTCACCTGCTGCCCGGCGCGCAGCCCGCGGGCGAACTTCGACAGGTGGTAGTAGCGGGTGGCGAGGCCGTTCGCGTGGGCGATGACGACGGTGTTGCCCGAGCCGCGCTTCATGCCCGCCTCGACGACGCGGCCGCCGGCCGAAGCCCAGACCGGCGTCCCGACCGGGCGCGGCGTAGTCGATCCCCAGGTGCGCCTTCTCGACGTGCAGGATCGGGTGCAAGCGTTTGCGATCGAACTTCGAGCTGATGCGCACGAACCGCAGCGGCGTCTTCAGCATCGTCTTCGAGACCGCCTGTCCCTGCTCGTCGTAGTACTTGCCCGGGCGATCGCGGGGGGCGCCCTTGCCGGCCCAGAAGAACGACGCGGAAGGTGCCGACCTTGCCGCCGTACTCCGCCGCCAGCACGCGGCCGTACTTGTAGAACTGCCCCGAGAGGTACTGCTTCTCGACGATCACCTTCCAGCGATCACCGGGGTGCTGGTGTCGATGTAGAAGTTCACGTCCCAGGCGAGGAGCTCGACCAGCAGGCTGACCAGCACGCTCGACTCGCCCGCCTTCTGGACCGACTCGTAGAGCGATGACTCGACGATGCCGCCCGCCTCGACGACCTTGATCTCGACGTCGGCGGCGAGCTTGCGCGCCGTCCATGGTAGGCGCCCTCGTCGCCGCTGCGCTCGACCACGTAGCGCAGCACCGGCGACGGCTGGTACTCGAACGCCGTCGGGCGTGCCGTCGTCGCCGGCCCGAACCAGGTACTTCTGACCGCCGCGGATGGTGCGCGGGTCGACCAGCTTGGCCAGCGCCGCGATCACCTGCGGGCCGGCCGGGCCGAACCCCTCGCGCGTCAGCACCTGCCCCAGCGTGTCGGCGGCGGCGAACTTCTTCTCCACCGCGTCGGACGATGCCTCGGCGTCGTCCTCCGGCGGCGGCGCGAACGGGATCTGGTAGGGCTGGTGCGGGGGAATCGCGCCGCGCGCCGGGGCCGGCTCGGGGGGCGGGGCGAACGGGATGCGAATCACCGGCGTTCCGGCGGCGGTGTCGCCGCCGCGAGGACGACGGGCCCGCGGCTCTCCCGGGCGCGGCGGCCTCGGCAGGCGCCGCCGGCGACGGGCGCCGCCTCGGCGAGCGTTGCCGCCGCGGGCGGCGGCCGCCGGCGTCGGGAGCGGCGGGCGGTGGTCGTCGCAGCCGACGCCGCGGCCGGTGCCGCGACCAGTGGCCGGGCCGCGCGCGCGTCGTTCGCCAGCAGCTCCTTGCGCGTCGCCTCCAGCGTCTTCGCCGTCGACTGCAGGTTCAGCACCTCGCGCGGCGCCGTTCCGCGGTTGAAGAAGAAGACGTAGACGTTGATGCCGACCAGCCCGAGCAAGACGAGGCCGAGCTTGAACGAGCTCTTCACTTCGCCGGAGCGTCGTCTTGCGTCGTCGTCGCGCCAATGCCGTCCTGGATACGGAGGGGTCTCTCCACGCTAGCACGCGCCCAGGTCGCGGGCAATTTTGCCGGCGCCGCTTTGCGCGCTTCAGCTCTGGCGCGCGTTGCGCAACATCTCGGCCGCGTGCGCCGTGGCCTGGGCCGACGGCGTCGCCCCCGCGAGCATGCGCGCGATCTCGCCCGGACGTTCGGTGTCGGCCAGCGGCTCGATGGCGACCCGCGTCTTGCCGCGGGCGGCCGTCTTGCTGACGCGGACGTGCGCGTCGGCGAACGCCGCGACCTGGGCCAGGTGGGTGATGACGATGACCTGCCGGTCCGCCGACAGCGCGCTTCAGCTTGCGGCCGATCACCTCGGCCGTGCCGCCGCCGACGCCGGCATCGACCTCGTCGAATACATAGGTCAGCACCTCGTCGGTGCGCGCCAGCGCCTGCTTGACCGCCAGCATCACGCGCGAGAGCTCACCGCCCGAGGCGATCTTGGCCAGCGGGCGGGCCTCTTCCCCGGGTTCGGGGCGAACAGGAACCGGACCCGGTCACCGCCGGTCGGACCCAGGTCGCGTGGCTCGAGCGCGATCGGCAGCCGGGCCGACGCGAACCCGAGCTCGCGAAGGGTCGCGTTGACCTTCTGCTCCAGGCTGGTCGGCCGCGCGCTGACGCGCGGCGGTGAGCGCGGCGGCGGCCTCACGGCTTCGCGCCTGGGCGGCATCGACGGCGGCCTGCCGGGTCGCGATCCCTTCCTCATAGGAGCCGACCTCCGCCAGCTCGCCGGCCAGCGCCTCGCGCTTGGCGGCGAGATCGGCCACCGTGCCGCCGTGCTTGCGGCAGAGCCGCTGCAGCAGGAACAGCCGCTCCTCCACCTCGGCCAGGCGGGCCGGGTCCGAGCGCACGCCGCGCGCGTACTGACCCAGCTCGCGCGCGACGTCCTCGATCGCGGCGGCGGCCTCGCGCGAGCCGCTCGACCAGCGGCGCCAGCGTCGGGTCGAGGCCGGCGAGCGGCGTCAGCTCGCGAAGCACGGCTGCGACGCGCTCGCCGACGGCGCCGTCGCCCGCGTAGAGGGCCTCCTCGGCCCCGCGCGGTCGCGGCGAAGAACCGCTCCGCGCCGCGCAGACGTTCGCGCTCGCCCGGCGAGCGCCTCGTCCTCGCCCGGCACCGGGCGCGCCGCCTCGAGCTCGCCGAGCTGGAAGCGGAGCAGATCCTCGCGCTCGGCCCGGGCCCGCGCGTCGGACGTGAACGCCGCCAGCGCGGCCGCGGCCCCGGCCGCCGCGGCGTACGCCGCCGCCATCTCCGCCCGCAACGGCTGGGTCTCGGCGAACGCGTCGAGGATGGCGAGCTGGCTGTCGGGATCGGTGAGCGACTGCTGATCGTGCTGCGAGGCGATGTCGACCAGCCGGCCGACCGTGGCGCCCAGGTCGGACGCCGTCGCGAGGCTCCCCGCCCAGGTGGACCCGCGCTCGCCCCGGCCGCCGCGCGCGATTGTCCGTCTCACCAGCAGCGGCTCCCCCGGCGGCAGCTCGCGGCCGTCGGCGAGCAGCCGGGCCCGCGCCGGCGCCTGTTCGGGGAGGTCGAGCAGCGCCTCGACGCGGGCCTCGTCGGAGCCAGTCCGGATCGCGTCGGCCGACGCGCGTCCGCCCCGCAGAAGTCCGAGCGCCTCGACCAGGATGCTCTTCCCGGCGCCGGTCTCCCCGGTGATCACCGTCAGCCCGGGACCGAAGCGAGAGCTCCAGCTCGTCGATGAGCGCGAAACCCGAGATGCGCAGCAGCTCAGCACGCGCGCATTATCGCGACACTGGGGCCTTGGTTGCAGCAGGTTTCGACGGTCGCGCGCTACCCGCCGCCGGACCGGCGCTCGCCCCAGGAGAGTTTTTCCCGGAGCAGACCGAAGAAACCGCGCGGCGCCTGATAGAGCCGCAGCGGTTGATCGGCGCGGCGGATCTCGATCGACGCCGTGTGGGCCAGCTCGTAGCCCCACTGGCCGTCGATGGTCAGGGTCACCGGACCGCCCGAGTCGTTCCGGATCTCGAGGCGCGCGTCCGGGCGGAACACCAGCGGACGGTGGGTCAGCATGTGCGGGCAGATCGGCGTCAGCACCATCGCCTGGACGTTGGGCGTCAGGATCGGGCCCCCCGCGGCCAGGGTGTAGGCGGTGGAGCCGGTCGGGGTCGAGACGATCAGCCCGTCGGCCTTGTAGGTCGCGACCTCGGCCCCGTCGAGCTGGGCCTTGAGGTCGAGCAGCCGGGCGATCGAGCGCTGGGTCAGGACGGCGTCGTTGACGGCGCTGCGGGCCCGGATCGGCGTCCCGGTCTGCCCTTCGGGGGGCGGATGGTCACCATCAACCGTATGCGCTCCTCGAGCTTCAGGCGACCGGCGGCCGCCTCCTCGATCGCGGCCGCGGCTTCGCTCCGGGAGTAAGGGGTGATGAACCCGAGGCTCCCCAGGTTCACGCCGAAGATCGGGACGCCGTGATCGGCGACCAGCGCGGCGCCGTAGAGGAAGGTCCCATCGCCGCCCAGCACCACGAGCGCGTCGATCGAGGCGCCCAGGCGGTCGTCGGCCACCACCGTGGCCCCAGGAATCGCGCTCGCGTCGTCCGCCAGCGCGATCAGTGTGCAGCCGCGGCCAGCCAGTACCTGCGCGAGCTTGGTTGCCAGCTCCCGCGCTTCGGGCTTACCGCGTTTGAGCAGGAAGCCGAAACGCATCGGCGGAGGCTACTGCGCCGCCAGCTCGTAGAAAATCGTGATCGACAGACAGTGAAATTCGCTGTCCGAGCTCTGGGTGACGATCTTGTCGAGGATCCGCGCTCGCGGATTGTCCCTGATCCAGCGCGTCACGACCTCGCCGAGCTCTTCACGGTCTTTGGCCTTCGTAGCGGTGAAGACCTTGGCCCCCATGACCATTGTGCTAGCTCCTTTTTGTACCCGGAAGTTCAGAAACCCTAAGGAGAGAACTGGGCAGGAATATTAAGAAACTGGGGCGTTACATACCCTTTCCACTGGTCTACTGCAAAGCCTCGTTTTGGTCTCCCCTGTGACTTTTTTCGATCCCGATCATGTGCCAGCGGGAATGAGCGGCGCCGCTTGACGCCCAGCATTCGAAGGTGTCAAATCCGCCTCCCCGCAAAGGAGTCGTTACTTGGAGACATTGCTCGGCCGGCCGCTCGAAGTTGAAGTCAGGGATTCCGTCGACAAGGCGTTGAAGATCCTCAAGCAGAAGATGTCGAAGGAAGGAATCCTTCAGGAGATCAAGCGTCGCCGGTACTACGAGAAGCCCTCGGTGAAGCGCAAGCGCAAGATGCGCGAAGCCCGGAAGCGGCGCCGTCGCGAAGCGAAGCGTCGCGTAGTGCGGTAGTGGCGGGGACCCCCAAGGGTCCCCCCAGGCGCCGACAGCGGGTTCGGTGGCGGGCATCACCTGGCTCGAGATCTCGCTGGAGGTTCCGTCGCCGGCCGCCGAGGTGCTGGCCGACGCCGTCGGCGCGCTCACGGGAGGGGTGGAGGTTCGCGACGCGGAGACGATCATCCGCACCGTCGGAGGGCGGTCGGTGATCGTCGCCCAGTGCGCGCCTGAGCTGGAGACCGACGTGCTGACCGAGGTCGAGGAGACCTGTGCGCGTCTGCGGGCCGCCGGCGTGTCGCCGGATCCGTTGACCATGCACCGTCGCGAAGCACACGAGGACGAGTGGCGCGACGTCTGGAAGCAGCACTTCCGGGCCTTGCGGGTCGGCCGGCGGTTTCTGATTCGCCCCAGCTGGGACGAGCAGCCGGCCCGTCCGGGCGATCGGATCATCGACATCGATCCAGGGCGTGCCTTCGGCACCGGCGGGCACGCCTCGACCCGTCTGGTCATCGCGATGGCCGAGGAGCTCGCCGAGCAGAGGCTCGTCGAGAAGGTCGAGAGCTTCCTCGACCTCGGCTGCGGCTCCGGGATCCTGTCGATGGCGGCGGCGCTGCTCTGGCCGGAGGCCCGCGGGCTGGCGCTGGACGTCGACAGCGAGGCCGTCGCGACGACGCAGGAGAACTTCGCGCGCAACCAGACCGCCACGGTCGACGCGCGCGTGGGGACGCTCGCCGACTCTCGGCGACCGCCCGTACGACGTCGTGCTGGCCAACATCGAGGCGGTCGTGCTGATCCCGCTGGCGCCGGCGTTCCCCTCCAGGATCGTGCCTGGGGGAAAGCTGATCCTGTCGGGGCTGCTCGCGACCGACGTGCCGGCGGTGGAGCGGGCCTACGTCGCCGTCGGTTTCACGCTCGAGGCGCGGCGCGACGAAGGGGAGTGGGCAGCGCTACGGCTCGGCCGCGGCGGGAAATGAGCGAGCGGCGGCTGTTCGTCCCGCCTGAGCGGCTGGGCAGCGGCCGCGTCACCATCGCCGGCGACGAGCACCGTCACCTGGCCCGCGTGCTCCGGGCCCGCCCAGGTACGGCCGTGACCCTGTTCGACGGCGTCGGCGCCGAGGTCGAGGCGCGCGTCTTGCGGGTCGGCCGCGATGAGACCGAGCTCGCGATTGAGAGCCGCCGGGCGCCCGCCGCGGCGCCACCACCGGGGCCGCTGACGCTGCTGACCGCGGTGCCCCGAGGCGGGCGGATGGACCTCCTGGTGCAGAAGACGTGCGAGCTGGGGGTCGCCCGCATCGTTCCGGTGACCACCGAGCGTTCGGTCGTGCGCCCCGAGCCCGGTCGCAGCGCACGCTGGGAGAAGATCGCGCGCGAAGCGTCGCGCCAGTGCGGTCGGGCCGACGTTCCGGCGGTCGACGCGCCGGTGGCGCTGCCGGTGGCGCTCGCGGCGCCCGGGTTGCCGTCGTGCCGGCTGGTGCTCTGGGAACAGCAGCGCGGGCGGTCGTTCCGGTCAGCGCTGGGAGCGCCCGCGCCGACGGTCGTACTGGTCGGTCCCGAGGGGGGATTCGCCCCCGCCGAGATCGCCGCCGCCGAGGCGGCCGGCTTCGTTCCCGTCGCGCTGGGCCCGCGGATCCTCCGGGTGGAGACGGCGGCGATCGTCGCCGTCGCGCTGGTCGCCGAGGCCTACGGCGAGCTCGGATGAGGGTAACGACGGGCGCCGCGCGCGCAGGGGTATAAACTTGCCGGTCTCGCGCGGGCTTCGCACAATGGGTCCGTGACCGCTGCCGCTGCCGCCGCAATGACCGCCGCCTCGTCGACCCCTTCTCCCTCTCGCTCGCGGCCGGACCGCGTGCTCAAGGTTCGGGTCACCGGCTTCCCACGCCGGGCGCTGGCAGCGTTCTCCGACCTCGTGCTGCTGCTGGCAGCGACCGCGGCTGTCACCGGCATCGTCGCGATGTTCCTGCACGTGTCGATGCCCGGGTGGCGCGAGGTCGGTCCCGACCTGCTGGTCGCCGGGATCCTCGACCGCAACCCGATGGCCGTCGGGGCCGTGGGGCTGTTCCTGGGGATGTTCGGGCTCTATCAGCTCTACTTCGCCGGCATGGCAGGGCAGACGCCCGGGATGCGGCTCGTCGGGATCCGCCTCATCTCGGTGCGCGGCACCCCGCCTGGCCCCGGGCGGGGGATGCTGCGCCTGCTCGCGCTCGCGGTCAGCGTGCTGCCGGCGGGGCTCGGTTGGCTGTGGGCGTTGTTCGATTGGGAGCACCGCGCGCTCCACGATCACCTCGCCGGCACCTACGTCATCGTCGACGAGTAGCTGGACGAGTAGCTGGACGAGTAGCCGGGCGTCGCCGCCGGAGCGCGAACGCGAGCGCCGCCACGAGACCGATGGTCGTCGGGCCGCCCGTCGCGCCGTAGCTACAGCCACAGCCCGTGCTGTCGGCAGCCATCGGGCCGCTCCCGCCGGTTCCGACGGTGGTGGAGCCTGCCGCGCCGGTGGAGCCTGCCACGCCGGTGGAGCCGGCCACGCCGGTGGAGCCGGCCACGCCCGGGGAGCCGGCCGCGCCGGTGGAGCCGGCCGCGCCGACGGAGCCGGCCGCGCCCGTGGTCCCCGCGCTCCCGGTCGTGCCGCCCCGGCCTGTCCCACCACCGCGACCGCCCGCGCCGGCGCTGCCGGCGGAGCCCGCCGCCCCGCTCGCGCCACCGGTGCCGGTTGGCAGCGGCGTGCCGTACGGTCCGATCGGTGCCGACGTCGTCGTCGATTCGAAGGCGCCGAGGTCGGCCGCCGCCGCGCGGGCGCGGTATTGCCGGGCCGTGGTCTCGTTCTTGTAGTACTCGCGATCGGGGACGCCGACGCCCCCGGTCTGGCTGGGAAGCGCCGCGCCGATCGCGGTGCTTCCCGACGCGAGCGTGAAGTCGTTTTGCGCGGCGTTGCTGAACTTCGGGTCGGCGCCGGTGATGCTGCCGGTGAGCCCCGTGGCGTCGGCGCCCGTCGAGAGCCAGTTGTTCGCTCCCGTGACGTGCCCCTTGCTGTTCTCGACGTACACCGGCCGCGTCGTCCTGTAGATGATGTTGTTGTAGAGCTCGGCGTTCATCGTGGTGGCGCCGTTCTCGTCATAAAGGTGGATGAACCCGGCCTTGTTGCTGGTGCTGGGGCCGATGAAGGTGTTGTAGAGCGCCTTCACGTTCAGCGTCAGCCCGCTCGCCTCGACGTCGTTGTAGAGCACGATCACCTGCGACGTGTTCGCCTGAACGTCCCCCTGGACGAAGACGTTGCCCCGCAGGGTCATCGTCTGCGTCACGGTCCCGCCCTCGTTCTCGTCGTCGGTCATCAGGTCGCCGGCGTACGACTTGGCGCGGGCGAACCAGTTGTATTCCAGCGTCGAATTGACCGCCCGGATGTGGAAGTTCTGCGCCTGGATGGGATCGTGGACGTAGGAGTAACGAAGCGTGAACGTGCCGCTGTATATGTAGATGTTGTGCGACGGGGCGCTGCTCGACGCCTCCAGCGTTCCGTTGCGGTCGAAATCGCAGAACTCGGCGGTGGCTTCGCTGTCGCTGGTGCCGCCGGTCAGGCCGTTGTCGTTGTCGCGGAAGACGATGTCGCTGAGCACGATCCCGCGGGCGGCGTTGTAGTACCGCAAGCCGGCCGAGCTGTGCCCGGCGTTGTGACAGCCGGTGATCACCAGCCCCGAGATGCGGATGTTGGTTCCGCCCGAGATCTGCCAGCAGCCGCGGCCGCGATCGCCGGCGGTGTAGCTGCCGGGTGCGCTCTCGACCAGGGTCTCGTGAAGGTCCCAGACCGGCGGGTTGGCGGGATCCGCCGCCCGGATGACGATCGGCTTGCTCGTTGTACCCTGCTTCGTGAGGTGGACCCGGAACTTGTACGTGCCGGGCATGATCACCACCTCGTCGCCCGCCACGGCCGCCTCGATCTTGGTGTACGAGTCGCCGGGCGCGATGGTGATGGTCGCCGCCCGGGCGACCGACGCGCACAACACGACCGCACAGACCACTCCCACCCGCGAGACAATTTGACGCCATCGCATATAGCTATTGTAGATCTTGTTCATGCGCTCCCGGTTGTCTGATCGTCTGCTGTCGAGCGGCTTGGTCGAGCCCGGGACGTTGCGGGCGGCCCTGGCGCGTCAGGCGGTCTACGGCGGGGCGCTCGATACGGCGTTGCTCGAGCTCGATGCGCTCGACGAGGTCCGGCTGTGGCAGGCGCTGGGCGAGGCGACCGAGCTGCCGATTCCCGATCCGGTGCTGTGCGAGAGCCCCGCCAAGCACGTCAACCCCGTCGGGGCTGGGCTGAACCTCGACGACGTGTGGTCCGAGCGCTGCCGGGCGGTGCCGGTCGGGGTGCAGGACGGCATGTTGCTCCTGCTCTGCGGGGAGCCGGTCGCCCACGGTGAGCTGCAAGCGGCGGCTACCGCGCTCGGGGTGCCGTTCTCGATCTTCATCGTGCCCGAGGTCAGGTTGGCGGCGGTCCGGCAGGCGGTGTTCGGGCGGCAAATGTCGCCGCGGCTGGTGAAGCTGCTCGCGCGGGTTCTGGGGACGCAGCCGGTGCGGCGCTGGCACGCGGCGCACGCGAAGCCGGTCATCGTGCAGGAACGGATTGGGGTCGAGATCCTCGAGCGGCGCAAGCCTGAGCCGGTCGCGCCCGCGCCGGTGCCTGCGGCGAAGGTCGAGGCCAAGGTAGAGACGAAGGTCGAACCGAAGGTCGATGCCAAGGTCGAACCGAAGGTCGAGGCGACCGCCTTGGCAAAGGACGGAGCAACGGCCGCGGCGCGGACACCACGTGCGCTGGCGGCGGTCGCCCAGGCGGCGTCGGCCGAGGCCCGCGCGCGTGTGCCGGCGCTCATCGCGCGTCTCGGCGACAGCGCCGACGACGGCGCCGCCCACGCCGAGCTGGTGAAGCTCACCGCCCGCGATCTCGGCCCCAAGCCTCGCCGCTGGCAGACCTGGTGGGAGAAACACCGCGACGACGACCGCCTCGAGTGGTTGTTCGAGGGGCTGGGGCACAAGACGCCGGAGATTCGGGCCGCCGCCGAGGAGGCGCTGCGAGGGCTCTCTGGAGAGTACTTCGGCTACCACTTCGACCTTCCGCGCGCCGAGCGCGAAGAGGCCCGCCAGCGCTGGCAGGCCTGGTGGTACGAGAACCTCGGCCAAAGCCGCGGGTAGCCTATGGAAAATAGCCGCACTCCCGCGCTTCGCGCGGGAGCGGCTTGCCGGGAGGGATCTGAGAATAGCCGCACTCCCGCGCTTCGCGCGGGAGCGGCTTGCCGGGAGGGATCTCAGAAATAGCCGCACTCCCGCGCTTCGCGCGGGAGCGGCTTGCCGGGAGGGATCTCAGAAATAGCCGCACTCCCGCGCTTCGCGCGGGAGCGGCTTGCCGGGAGGGATCTCAAAAATAGCCGCACTCCCGCGCTTCGCGCGGGAGCGGCTAGTGGTAGGCTCCCGCCCGCTCATGTTCGAGACGCTTACCAAAGGGTTCCGCAGCGCCAAGCAACGATTCCAGGGCGTGGCCGAGCTGGACGAGGCCACCGTCGACGAGGCGCTGACCGACGTCCGCACCGCGCTGCTGGAGGCCGACGTCGGCTTCGACGTCGTCCAGGATTTCTGCAAGCGCGTGAAGGAAAAGGCCGTCGGCGTCATCGTCAAGGTGAAGGCGTCGAGCAAGGAGAAGGTCCGCCGGGTCACCGCCGAGGACCACTTCGTCAAGCTCTGCCACGACGAGCTGGTCGACCTGATGGGCCCGGTCGACACCAGCCTGAAGTTCGCGAAGAAGGGCCCGACCGGGATCATGATGGTCGGCCTGCAGGGCTCGGGCAAGACGACCACCATCGGCAAGCTGGCCCGTTTCCTCGAGAAGCAGCACAAGCGCCCCTGCTGGTCGCCGCCGACGTCTACCGCCCGGCCGCCATCGATCAGCTCAAGATCATCGGCGGGCAGCTGGGCATCCCGGTCTACGCCGAGCCCGGGGGTAAGCCGCCGGAGATCTGCGAGCGGGCCGTTCACATCGCCGCCGAGAGCGGGCGCGACGTCATCATCTTCGACACCGCCGGCCGGCTGGCGATCGACGAGCTGCTGATGCAGGAGCTGTCCGAGATCAACCGCCGGGTCAATCCGGCCAACATCCTCCTGGTCGTCGACGCGATGATCGGTCAGGACGCGGTCGGCACGGCCAAGGCGTTCAACGATCGGCTGAACCTCGACGGCGTCATCCTGACCAAGCTGGACGGCGACGCGCGCGGCGGCGCCGCGCTGTCGGTCAAGGCGGTCACCGGCAAGCCGATCAAGTTCGTCGGCATGGGCGAGTCGTCGGAGCGCCTGGAGGAGTTCCGCCCCGACGGCATGGCCAGCCGCATCCTGGGACGCGGCGACGTCGTCGGCCTGGTCCAGCAGTTCGAGGAGGTCGTCGACGAGGAGAAGGCCGAGCAGGACGCCATCCGCATGCTCAAGGGGAAGTTCGACATGAACGACTTCCTCGAGCAGATCGGCGTGCTCAAGAAGATGGGCTCGCTGCAGGACATGGTCGACAAGATCCCCGGCATCGCCGACGCCATCCCCGAGGGGGCGCAGGTCAGCGACGACGAGCTGGTCAAGATCAGAGGCGATGATCTCGTCGATGACCGAGGACGAGCGGCGCCATCCCGAGCGCTTCGTGGTCACCAGCTGGGAGGAGGTCGTCGACGGCGGCAAGCGCAAGAAGAAGCGCAGCGCCTTCTACGACACCGGCCGCCTGGCGCCGCGTCGCGCGCGGCTCGGGCCGACGCGAGCAGGAGGTCGCGGACCTGCTGAACCGGTTCGCGATGATGCGCCAGATGATGATGCAGATCGGGACGTCGACCGGCCTGCTCGGCAAGATCCCGGGCTTCAAGCAGCTGGCCCAGGCCAAGAAGATGATGGGCCTCGACGTCAATCAGCTGGCCAGCATGATGCAGACGCCCTCCGCCGAGCGCGGCGGTTTCCAGGCCCCGAAGCGCAACGTCGACAAGGCCAAGGAGAAGCGCAAGCGCAAGGACGCGCGCAAGGCCCGCAAGAAGGCCCGGAAGAGCCGTTAGAAAAGCCGTTAGAAGCGCCGTTAGAAGCGCCGTAGAAGAAGCGTCAATTGCCGAGCGCGAGCGCGAGCGCGATGACCGAGATCGCCAGCAGAACGGCGCCGGCAGCGAGGATTGCGGTGCGCGTGCCGCGGGAGCCGCGGATTGGCCGACCGGTGATCGCGGGAGCGTCGCCTTGGGGCGCGGCGGCGGGTTGGGGATCGGCAGGCGGTGGGGCTGACTCCGCCGGCGCTTTTGGCTTTGCCTCGGCTTCGGCCTGCGCCTCCAGCTCGCGCAGATAGCGCTCCGCCGGGTCGGCGACGCGCACGGCGATCGGGCCGAGCTCGACGACGTCCCCGTCGTGGAGGCGCTGCGCGGTGGCGCGCGTGCCGTTGACGCGAATGCCGTTCTTCGAGCCCAGGTCCTCGACCGTCACGCCCTCCCAAGTCCGGGTGAAGGCCACGTGCTCGCGCGAGACCTCGTCGGCGACGAGCTGCAGCGCCGCCCCCTCTACCCGGCCCACGATGTAGCGTCGATCGAGGGCCTCGAGGCGCAGCGTGGCCGCGGGCGCGCCGGCCAGGACCGTCAGGGTCGGGGCGCCCGCGCCGGGGTCGCCGCCGAACAGGTCGTTGACCAGGCGGCGGGCGATGGTCCCCGTTCCTTCGGCCTTCGTCCCTGCGGGCCCGGCGCTCGATGCCGGCAGCGCCTCGGTCATCGGCCCGTCGAAGATGACGTCGACGACGCCGAGCCCGATCCGGTTGCCGGCGGCCAGCACCCTCCGCTCCCCAACGACCAGGCGCGTGCCGTCGACGGTGGTGCCGTTGCGGCTGCCGAGGTCCTCGACGGTCCACCGGCCGTCGGCGTCGCGGGCAAGCCGGGCGTGGACCGTCGACAGCGCCTGGAACGGCAACGGAAGCTCCAGATCCTGCCGCCGCCCGATCCGGATGTCGGCGACGGTCCCCGGGAAATCGACGATTCGACTCTCCGTGCGCCCCGCCAGCACCGTCCGCACCCGCAACGCCATCGCGGTCACTCTACCGTGGATGTCGTGAACGGCTCCACGTGCCCGTCGCGCAGCAGCGCTTCGGCCCGTTCGCGTTCGGCGCGCAGGTGCGCCGGGGCGTCGGCGAGGAACCTCTCGAGCTCGCGGCGCGCTTCGTCGGGCCGGCGGAGCGTCGCCAGCGCCTCGGCCCTCACCAGGCGTGCCTCCGGGTAGGGCGGCCGCAGCTTCAACGCCGCGTCGGCGGCACGCAAGGCCGCCTCGGGATGGGCGCGCCGGAGCGCGACGAAGGCGCTCGCGAACCAGACCTCCGCCCGCCGCGGCGCCGCCTCGCGCAGGGCCGCGAGCTCGTCGGAGGCCGCATCCCACTGCCCGCGGGCGGCGATCACGGTGGCGTGGGCGAGGCGATCGTCGACGGAGCCCGGGTTGGCGGCGATGACGGTATCGAGCTCGCGGGTCGCCCCCTCGAGATCGCCCGAGCGCCTCAGGATCTCCGCCCGGGCCCGGTGCGCGGCGGGGAGCTTCGGATCGAGGAGCAGCGCCGCCTCGGCCTCTTCCTCGGCAGCGACGGGCCGCCCCAGCCGGAGCAGCAGCAGCGCGTTGGCGGCGCGGGCGTCGGCGCGCTCGGGCGCCGCGGCGCACAGCTTCTCCAGCTCCCAGCGCGCGTCGGTCAGACGCCCGAGACGGAGCAGCAGCTCCCCGGCGATCAGGCGGGCGTCGGCGTAGCCGGGGTCGATGGCGAGCGCGGCGCGCGCCTCGCGGAGCGCTTCGGTCTCGGCATCGCGGTGGAGGAGGACGACGGCCAGGTTCGCGTGTGTCTCGGCCAGCTCTTCGTTGCGGGCGATGGCCGCGCGAAACCGCGCCTCGGCGCGAAGCCAGTCCCCCCGCGCAACGCCACCAGGCCGAGCCCGTTCTCCGCCTCGGCGAGGCGGGGCTCGAATTCGAGGGCCAGCGCGAAGTGCCCGGCGGCCCGATCCAGCTCGCCACGCCCCAGCGCCTCGACCCCCGCGGCCTGCAGCGCCACGGCGCGGGGCTGCAACGGCGCCGGTGCGGTCGCGCACCGCGCGAGCGCCGACAGCAGGACGAGGCGGCAGAGCCATCCATGAGCCATTCCGGCTCTTCGGTGGGCGATCCCCCGCGTTGCGGATACGGACCCGATGGAGGAGCTCCCGCTGAAGGAGCTCACGGCGGGCAGCCACGGGCGCACGCCACCGCCACCCCCCCGTCGGACGCGATCGTCACGGTGATCGCACCGTCGCGGTCGGTGCGAAGCAGGCGCGTCCCGGCGACCCGGTAGCGCGACAGGACCTCGGCGGCGGGGAAGTGGAACTGGTTGCGCCACCCGAGCGAGACGATCGCGAGCGCGGGCGCCACGGCGGCGACCAGCTCCGGGCTGGACGATGTCCGGCTACCGTGGTGCGGGACCTTCAGGATGTCGGCGGCCACGAGCTGGCCGACGTCGCGGCGGCCGGTCAGCTCGCCCTCGCCGTCGGCCTCCGAGATCGCCCGGAAACAGGACGGCGTGTCCCGCGAACGCCACCCGCAGCACCAGCGAGGCGTCGTTCACGGTCAGCCCCTCGGGGCGGCGATCCGTTCGCCATCGTCTTTCTCCGCGAACGGTCCCAGCGGGACGATCTGGACCGCACCGAGCGTGGTTTCGGCGACGGTGGGGTTCGGTATCCCGCGCGACGCGGCCAGGGCGAGGAGGCGGCGGTATTCGGGGTTGCGGCCATCGTCGCCGCTCGACCAGAACGCGCCGACGTCGAACCGTTCGGCGATGCGAAACAGACCGTTCAGGTGATCGGGGTGGGGATGCGACAGCGCGACGATGTCGACGCGGGCGATCCCGCGCGCGCGCAGAAACGGCTCGACGATCCGGGCGCCCGGATCGAACTGACCGTCGCGGGTCCCGCCGCCGTCGATCACCATGACGGCGCCGCCCGGAGCCTCGACGACGGCCGCGTCCCCCTGGCCGACGTCGAGGAAGGTGACGGTCAACGCGCGGCCGTGGCGGCGGCGCAGGTCGCGGGCGACGAGGCTGCCCGCGGCGATGGTCGCGGCGAGCAGCGCCAGCGCCGCCGCCACCCGGCGCGGCCGGCCGTGCCGGGTCAGGGCCGCCAGGGCGAACCCTCCCGCGGCGGTCAGCGCCCCGGTCTCGAGCCAGTTCGGGGCGCGGCAGGTGACGAGCGGCGCCCAGGCGCGGAACGCCTCTGCGACCGCCAGCGCCGCGCGGGCGGCCAAGCCGGCCGCCGCGAGGGGGACGGTCCCGAGCGGCGGCCAGAGCGCGCCCGCGATGGCGCCGCCGAGGCCGAGCGGCACCACGCCGAGCTCGACCAGCGGCACCAGCGCGAGGTTGCCGAGGGGCGACAGCGGCGCGATCTCGCCGAAGTGGTGGGCGACCAGCGGGCCGGTGGCCACCGTCGCCGCCGCCGTCGCGGCGCCGAGCCGCCAGAGCCAGCCGAGCGCGCGTCCGGACTTCCGCGCCGCCGCGGGCGGGGCCAGTCCCCGGGCGAAGAGGGCGATCCCCGCCACCGAGGCGACCGACAGCTGCAGCGACACATCGCCGACCTCCAGCGGCGCGCGCGCGAGCAGCAGGATCACCGCTGCGGCGATGGTCGGCCCGGCGGAGACGGGACGGCCGACGATCAGCGCCCCGAGGCCGAGCGCCAGCATCAGCGCCGAGCGCTCGGTGGCCACGGCCTCGCCGGTCATCAGGGTAAAAAACAGGACCGCGGGCAGCACCACGGCGGCCGCGATCGCCCGCGGGATCGACGTAGAGCGGCAGCCGCGGAACGCGGGCCGCTGCCCCGCGCGCGAGCACGAAGAGCAGCGCCGCCACCGCGGCCAGGTGCAGACCGGAGACCGACAGCACGTGGGTCGCGCCCGCGGCCCGAAAGCCGTCCTCGATCGCCGGCGGTATCCCACGCCGATCGCCGAGCACCGCGGTCCGCAGCAGCGCCGCGGCGTCGCCCCGCAGGGCGCGATCGATGGCGACCCGCAGCGCCCGACGGGCCTGGAAGGCGGCGCGCCGGAGGCCGCCCGGATCATCGGCGCGGCCCGCCGCTCGATCCCGGCTGCGTCCGGGACGCTGGCGAGCGCGTCGATGCCGGCGGCGCGCAGCCCCAGCGTCGGGTCGGGGAGCCCGGGGTTGCACGTCCCGCGCAGCTCACGGAGGCGGGCGCGACAGGCGATCGCCTCGCCTGGGCCGAAGTCGGGCCATCCGGACGCCACCGACAGCGCCAATGTCCCGGTCGTGGGACGCCCGCCGGCCCGGGTCAGCGCCACGACCAGCCGCGCGCCCCCGCCGGTCTCCTCCGGGCCGCGGCGCACCGTGGCCTCGATCGGCAGCGGCTCGTCGGAGGCGAGCGCCGCGGTCAGCGCCGGATCGAGAGCGGGGAGGGCGGTGGCGCGACCGCCGGTCGCCGAGCCCGACCGCGAGCCAGACCGCGAGACCGATCGGCGGCCGCCGTGCGGTCCGCCAGCGGACCAGGGCGGCCAGCGCGGCGGCCGCCAGCGCCAAAGCGACGCGCGACCGCCACCGCGGGTCCGCCGCCGCGCCCCAGCGCCCACGCTTCGCCGGCCGCGAACGCGAGGCACCAGCCGACGAGCCGCACGGCCCCTGTTCGGAGCGAGCCGTCGGCGGTTGTTTCTCGAGAGCGGATGCCACTACTGGACGCCGGCGCTGCGTAGCCAGGCGAGCTCTTCGGCCATTCCGTCCGCCAGCGCGACCCCGGGGGCGAATCCCAGCTCCTGCCGGGCCTTGTCGATCCGCATGTGGAAGTCGACGCGGCGGTTTCTCGGCGGGGCGTCGCTCCGGCTCGCCGTCCAGCCCCGCGACCTGCATCGCCGTGCGGGCCAGATCGGCGATCGCGTGCGGGACGCCGTCCGACACGTTGTAGGCACCGGTGGCGCCGCCGGCCAGCGCGCAGGCGATAGCCCGGGCGGCGTCGCGGGCGTGGATCTCGATCGCGGCGGTCGGTGCCGTCGCCGTGGATGACCGGCCGCTCGCCCGCGGCGACCCGGCGCAGGAAGTTGGGGAGCGCGCGCGCCACGCGCTCGTCGGGGCCGTAGACCGCCGGCAGGCGCAGCGCCACTGCCCGGCGGCCCGTCTCGGCGGCGAAGGCGTAGAGGTGGTCCTCGCCGGCGAGCTTGGTCGCGCCGTAGTCGGTCATCGGCTGAGTCGGATCGTCCTCGGCGACGGGGCCGGGCCGGGTCGGCAGCCCGTAGATCTCGAAGCTCGAGGCGTAGACGACGACGTCGACGTCGCGCGCGCGGGCGGCGTCGAGCACCCGCTGCGTGCCGAGGACGTTGGTCTCGATGAGCCCGCGCCGATCGGCGGCCGTCGAGGCGGCGGTTGCCGGCGGGTGCCAGGCCGCCAGGTGGACGATTGCCGCCGGCGTGGCGAGCGCGGCCGCGAGCGCCGCCACGGCGCCGTCGTCGGCGACGTCGAGCGCGAGCGTCCGCACGGGCGCGGGGGCGACGGCGCCGAAGGGAGGGGGCGGCACCGCGCCGCCTCGCGACGCCGCCACGACGTCGAACCCGGCGCGCGCCAGCTCGTCGACGACGTAGCGTCCGAGATGACCGGTCGCGCCGGTGACGATGACGGTCTTCGTCTCCCTCGTCGTCGTCATGTTGGAGGGCGCATCGCGGCCGCCTCGGCGGTGAGCCCGGCGAGCATCGGCGTCGGGGGGCGGCCGAGCAGCGCGTACAGCGCCGACGAGTCGAAGCTCTGGTCGATCCAGGGCTTGCCCGGTCTGCCGGGATCGAACCGCGGGACGAGCCCGGCTGGGCCGCCGGCCGCCGCGACCGCCTGGCAGCAGAGCGCGGCGACCTCACGCAGCGATCGCGCCCGTTCGCCGCCGGCGTTCAGCACGCCCTCGACCCGGCGCAGGCAGACCTCGGCCAGCCCGTCGGCGACGTCGGTGACCAGCACGTCGTCGCGCAGCTCGTGACCGTCGCCGAAGACCACCGGCTGCTCCCCGCGCCAGCAGGCGCGCAGGAAGATCGGGATCGCGTTCGACGCCACCTGGGCGGGGCCGTAGACGTACGTCAGGCGCACCATCGCCACCGAAAAGCCCGCCCGCCGCGCCGCGATCGCCACCAGCCGCTCGGCCAGCGCCTTGGCCGACCCGTACGAGTGCGGCTCCGGACGGAGGGGCGAGAGCGGTGGACGCGATCGGGTTTTGCTGCGGTCCGTAGACCTTCAGCGTCGAGCAGAGCACCAGGTGCGTCGGCCCGTGGGCCGCGCGCCAGGCCTCGCCCATCAGCGCCGGCGCCTCGGCGATCGCGCGCAGGTTGGCGCGGGCACCCGCGTCGACGCTCGAGCCGCGGGTGATCCGCGCCGCCAGGTGGATGATACCGGCGACCGGGCCGACCTGGCGGGCGAGCGCCTCGGCGTCGAAGATCGCCGAGGTCGAGCCCGATCTCGGCGCCGCGCCCGGGAAGGTCGACGCCGATCACCTCGCAGCCGCGGTCGCGCCAGCGCGCGCCGCAGGTTTCCCCCCACGAACCCCTGCGATCCCGTCACCAGGACCCGGGGCGCAACTGCCGGCGTCAGTACCAGTTGAAGCCGACCATCGCGGCGATGTTGTTCGCCCCGCCAAAGTCGTAGGCTCATGTGGGCGACGCCGAAACTGAAGGTCGAGGGCGAAGTTGTGCGACTGCATGATCTCGAACCCGGCGGCTCCGCCGACGGCGAACGCCGATTCGCTGACACTGCCGCCGTAGTAGTAGTAGTCGTCGTAGGAGAAGCGGACCGTGCCGAAGCCGACCATACCCTTCAGCCAGAAGACGTCATTGACCCAGAACTGAAGGGCGCCCGGCGCCGATGCTGTTGGTGAGCGTTCCGCCGTTTTCGACCGGGCGCGCCAGTCCCCAGCCCTCGAACAGGATCGCCAGCCTGGGGTTCGATCATCGCGCCGATGTGGAACTCGAGGCCGCCTGCGCCGCCCCCGCAGTTGACGCAGTTGTTCGCCGTGATGGCGCCGACGCCCACGCCGAATCCGACGACCAGGCCGCCGCGATACATCCCGCGCGGCGGCGGCGGCGGCGGCGGGTAGTAGGGCGGAGGAGGCGCGTACTGCGCCTGCGCGGCCGACACCGACCCCAGCAGCAGCAATCATCCCGATCCCGAGTGCCATGGCCAGACGCTTACCCGATGTCATGCGGTCTCCTTCGTTGTCCACCGATGAGCTTGGACGTCTCTCGGTGTTCGGAACTTCATTAAAGTGACGTACCGAATTTTCGCAACTCCTAACCCGTCTCGTCGGTGGGGAACGTCACGCCGGATGGCGTCGCAAGTGGTAGACCAGCGTCAAATGCGCTGGCACCAGACTCAGGTACGGCTGAAATCGCGGTCGCGGGGCTTTCACCTGGTGACGAACGAGATCGTGACGGCGCTCCCGGAGCTGTCGGCGTTCAAGGTCGGCGTCGCCCATCTGTTCATCCAGCACACGTCGGCGTCGCTCTCGATCAACGAGAACGCCGACCCCGACGTGCGGGGCGACATGGAGCGCTGGTTCAACCACGCCGTTCCCGAGAACGCCCGTTACTTCGAGCACACACCGAGGGGCCCGACGACATGCCGGCGCACGTCAAGGCGACGCTGGTCGGCGCGGCCGTCACCATCCCGATCCGCGACGGCCGCCTCGCGCTCGGCACCTGGCAGGGCATCTACCTCGGCGAGCACCGCGACGCCGGCGGCGCGCGGTCGGTCGTCGATCACGCTCTGGGGCGAGTAGGTCAGGCGACGCGGTTCCGACGCTCGCCGCGGACGAAGGCGGCGAGGTTGTCGGTCGGCCTCTTGCGCGAGCCGCTGGCGGGCCTCGACGGTCCCCCAGCCGATGTGGGGCGTGACCACGACGCGCGCGGCCCAAGGGGCCGCCGGATCGAGCAGCGGGTGCGCGGCCGGCGGCGGCTCCTGCTCCAGCACGTCGAGGCCGACGCCGCCCAGGCGTCCGGCGGTCAGCGCGGCGTGGAGCTCAGCCTCGTTCACCAGCGCGCCCCGGCCGGTATTGATCAGGATCGCGCCCGGCTTCAGCGCGTCCAGGAAGCGCGCGTTCACCAGCCCCGCGCGTGGCGGGCGTCAGCGGGCAGTGCAGCGTCACCACGTCGGCGAGCGGCAGCGCCTCGGCGAGGGGCGTGCGCGTCGCGCGGCCCGGGGCGCCGGGCACGGCCGCCTTCACCACGCGCATGCCGAACGCCTCGCCGATGCGCGCGACGGCGCCGCCGATCGCGCCGCTGCCGACGACGACCAGCGTCTGGCCCGCGAGCTCGTGGAGCGGGCGGGTGAAGAAGGTGAAGTCGGGCGAGGCCGCCCAGGCGCCCGCCTTGACCGCGGCCGTGTGGCCGGCCACGTCGTGGGTGAAATACAGCACCAGCGCGAACACCAGCTCCGCGACCGCCTCCGTCGCGTAGCCCGGCACGTTGGTGACCGCCACCCCCGCCGCGCGCGCGGCCTCGAGGTCGACGATGTTGGTCCCCGTCGCCAGCACGCCCACGTACTTCAGCTGCGGCAACGCCTCGAAATCCTCTGCCCGAAACGCCACCTTGTTCGTCAGCGCCGCCGTCGCCCCCGCGCACCGCGCGACGAGCTCCCCCTCCGCGATCCGCGGCAACACGACCAGCTCACCCAACCCCTGCAGGCCGCTCCAGAACTCCGCGTCACCCTGGTCCGCAGCAAACCCATCGAGCACCACGATGCGCATGCCCGGGATCCCCTGCGCGCCCTTACTTGAGCGCTTCGGCCTGGAAGTGCGCGCGCAGGCTGCTCGATGACGTCGTCCAGGTCGCCGTCGAGGATGCCGGGCAGGTTGTGCCTGGTCAGCCCGATGCGGTGATCGGTCAGGCGATCCTGCGGGAAGTTGTAGGTCCGGATCTTCTCCGAGCGATCGCCGCGAGCCGATCTGGCTGCGGCGGGCCTCGCGCTCGGCGGTCTCCCGCTTCTCGCGCTCGATGTCGTAGAGCTTCGGCGCGCAGCAGCTTCATCGCCATCGCCTTGTTCTTGTGCTGGCGACTTTTCCTGCTGGCAGTGGACGATGAGCCCGCTCGGGAGGTGGTGGATGCGCACCGCCGAGTCGGTCGTGTTGACCGACTGGCCGCCGGGGCCGCCCGAGCGCATGACGTCGATCTTGAGGTCCTTGGCGTCGATGGCGATCTCGACCTCCTCGACCTCGGGCATGACGGCGACCGTCGCGGTCGAGGTGTGGATGCGCCCCTGCGCCTCGGTGGCGGGAACGCGCTGCACGCGGTGCACGCCCGATTCGTACTTCAGCTGCGAGTAGGCGCCCTTGCCCGTCGATGCCGGCGACGACTTCCTTGATGCCGCCCGCGGCCGCGCTGGACATCGACAGGATCTCGATGCCCCAGCGGCGGCGCTCGGCGAAGCGGGTGTACATGCGGAACAGATCGGCCGGCGAACAGCGCCGCCTCCTCGCCGCCGGTGCCGGCCCGGATCTCGAGCAGGATGTTCTTGTCGTCGTTCGGATCCTTGGGCAGCAGCAGCTCTTTGAGCGACTCCTCCAGCCGCTCCTGCTCGCCCGTGAGCTCGCCCTCCTCCTGCGCGCCAGCTCGCGCATCTCGGGGTCCTTCTGCATCTCGCGCGCCTCGTCGAGCGCGCTTCGAGACGTCGCGGTGCTGGCGCAAGGCCTCGATCAGCTCGCGCAGGTCGGAGTGCTCCTTGGCACAGCTTCTGCATCTGCTGGCGGTTCGCCAGCACGGCCGGGTCCGAGAGCAACCCGGAGAGCTCCTCGATAGCGGGCTTCGACGGCGGCGAGCTTGTCGAGCAGCAGCTGATCGAGCATGTCAGAATCCTTGACCCGCTCCCGCCCCGCGCAAGCGGCGACGGAAGCTTACGACTCGACCGATGGCGGCTTGCCCGCCTTGGCGCCGTACTTCTTCTGGAAGCGCTCGATGCGGCCGGCGGCGTCCACGAACTTCTGCTTGCCCGTGTAGAACGGGTGGCAGTTCGAGCAGATGTCGACCATGAACGAGCCGCGGGTCGAGTAGGTGTCGACCTTGTTGCCGCAGGCGCAGGTGATGGTCGCGGTCTTGTAGACGGGGTGAATGCCTTTTTTCGCCATGGTTCGAGCTCCGGAAGCCGGTCTTTATAGATGGCGTTGCCTCGGGTTGCAAGCCTATAGTCCGCCGCGATCATGTCGGAAGATGATGTTCTCGGCCGCAGGAGGCCGCTTTACGCCTATCTGGAGCCCCTGATCGCAGGTCGCCAGGTCCTGGAGATTGCCCGCGACTGTAGGCCTGGGACCGAGCTCCTGGCCATGCTCGGGGCCGCGCGGGTGGCTGTGCTCGACAGCGACGGCGGCGGCGCCATCAAGGATCGATACGATCTCGTGCTGGTTCCCGAAGGGGGGCAGCTGGCCCGCCGGCCGGGAGCCATGGCGACGCTGCGGAAGCTGCTCGCGCCCGGGGGGCGGGTGGTGCTCGCGGTGACCAACGCCGACCGGCCGGGCGCGACCGACGGGCTCGGCTACTACGAGCTGCGCGACGCCCTCACCCCGCACTTTCCGCGGGTCCAGATGTTCGCGGCGACCCCGTTTCTGGGGATGGGCGTGGTCGAGTTCGACGGTGCGATCGAAGGCCTTCGCATCGACGCGCGGCTGCTGAAGGACGGGTCCGAGCCGCCCTCCACCTATGTCGCGATCGCGGGCTCCGACCCGGTCACCGGGCTCGGCTACGCGCTGGTGCAGCTGCCGTTCGCCGCGCTCGAGGAGCGCCTGGCCGCCGAGCCGCCGCGGACGGCGTCGGCCTCGGTGTCGCCGTCGGCGGCGCTGCTGCGCGAGGAGGTCGACGAGCTGCGGGGACGCCTGCGGCGCGCCGCCGAGGATCGCGCGGCCCTGGACGCCGAGACCGCGACGCTGCGGCGGGCGCTGGCGGAGGCCGACGAGTCGGTCCTCGCGCTGACCCGCCGGACGGCGGAGGAGATGGCGGCCGTCACCGAGCGGATCACCGCCGGGGTGCGTTTCCCGAGCGAGCCGTCCCCCGAGGTCGACCGCGTACGGGTGCAGCTGGCCGAGATGGAGGCGCGTGCCGTTGCCGCCGAGCGCCGGCTGGAGGAGATCGGCGGCGAAGCCCGGACACGGCAGACGGCGCTCGAGGATGCGGTCGAGCGGCTGCGGCTCGCGAACGACGAGCTGGGGCGCGCGCGTCGCGCGTCGGCTCGTTTCGAGGAGCGGGCGCAGGCCTCGGTGGCCGACGCGCAGACGGTCGCGGCCCGCGACCGGGCGATCGCCGAACGCGACGAGCGGATCGCGATCCTCGAGGGTGAGAAGCAGGAGCTGCGCTGGCGGCTCGCGGAGCTGGAGGATCGCCTGCGCGACGCCATCTCCCGTGCTGTGGTCCGGACCGACAGCGGCCGGGTCGCCGGGCCGACGCCGCCCAGGGCCCCGGCGCGGCCGCAGCCGGCCGGCGACGAGGGCGACGTCGCCCGCGAGCGCGCGCTGGCCGAGTTCCATCGCGCGGCATCGGCGCACGTCGCCGAGCTGACCGAGCTCAAGGCTTCGGTCGCCGAACAGTCGGCGCTGGTCACCGAGCTGGAGGACGCCGTGCAGGCGGCCGAGGCGCGGGCGCAGAGCGCCAGCACCGAGGCCTCGACGCTGCGCAAGACCGCCAAGGATCTGGAGGAGGCCGACCGCAGCCGACGTTCGCGGCTGGCCGAGCTGGAGGGGAAGCTGCTGCGCCTCGAGCACGAGCGGAAGGCCGCCGCCGGCGGCGCCGCCGACGAGCTCGACGGCCAGGTGCGGGCCCTGCAGGGCGAGCGGGATACCCTCGCCCGGCGCATCACCCAGGCCGAGGAGGATAGGTCTGGCTGGCTGCGTGAGCGGGAGGCGCTGCGCGCCAGCATCGAAGAGCTGAAACACGCCGCGGGCGCCCAGAACGGACAGCAAAACGGGCACGACGCGGCCGCCGGAAACATCACTCGCCAGCTCGACGCCATCGACGAGGCGACGCTTCGGCTGGAGAGCACGCTCGGCAACTACCGCGAGCGCGCCGGTCGGCTCCGCGACGAGCTGGAAGGGATCCGCCGCCGTTTCGACACCCTCTCGCCGTCCGAGATCGCCGGCTTCCTCGAGGAGCTCGGCGAGGATCTGGCCGAACTCGAAAAATGATCGGCGGTCCGACGGTGCAGGTCGCGATCGTCGGGCTGGGCGCCATCGGGCGCGAGGTGTTGAAGGCGGTCCGCGCCCGCCCGGGGCTGACCCTGATCGGGGTCGCGGATCCCGCTTGGGTCGGGCGTGACGCCGGCGAGGTCGCGGAGATAGGCCCCTGCGGCGTCAAGGTCGTCGCCGCGGTCGCCGACGCCATTCCGCACGCCGACGTCGCGCTGGTGCTGACCGGCTCGGGGGTCGCGGAGATGATGCCGATCGTCGAGGCGGCGGCCGCCGCCGGTGTCGACGTGATCTCGACCTGCGAGGACCTCGCCTACGGTGACTTCGGCAGCCCCGAGCTGGCCCGCCAGCTGGACGCGCGGGCGCGCGCCGGCGGGATCACCGTCGTCGGCACCGGCGTCAACCCGGGCTTCGTGATGGATCGCCTGCCGCTGACGCTGGCGGCCGCCTGCGTGAGCGTGGAGCGGGTGACAGTCACGCGCATCGTCGACGCCGCCAAGCGCCGTCTCCCTCTGCGGGCCAAGGTCGGCGCCGGCCTCACGCCGGACGAGTTTCGCGCCGGCGTCGCCGCGCGGCGGCTCGGGCACCGCGGCCTCCCGGAATCCTGCGCGCTCGTCGCCCTCGGGCTCGGCTGGCGCCTCGACGAGGTGCGCTCGACGATCGAGCCGGTGGTCGAACCGCGGGCCGGGATCGCCGATGGGCACGTCGCTGGCCTGCGCCAGTCGGCGGTCGGCGTGCGCGGCGGCCAGGAGCTGATCCGGCTCGACCTCGAGATGTCGATGGCCGCGCCCGATCCCCATGATCGCATCGTGATCGACGGCGATCCGCCCCTGGACGTCGTCGTGCGCGGCGGGACCCACGGCGATCGGGGCACCGTCGGTACGGTGCTGTCCGCGATCCCGGCGGCGGTGGCGGCGACGCCCGGCCTCAAGACCGTCCTCGACCTCGCGCTCGTCGGCTACTGACGCGGCCGCGGGGCGCGCGGGGAATCGTGCGCAATTCAAGATGGGAGCGCGCTGGGCTCGCGGGCGCGCGAGGGACGAGCAGCGAGGAGCGCACCGACGTGATCCGTTCGCGCGCGGAGCCGGCGATGGGCTGAAATCCGTCGACGGGGCCGCTGGTTCGTAGCTCGCGTGGGCCGGGCAGGGCTTCCGACATGTGCTGGTGACACGCACACCTCGCGTGTCTGACGACTCATGTCGTTCGTACGTATCGCCGAGGTTAGGGAGGCTTGCGCTCGCCGGCTGTCTTCGCACGCGTCGCGTTCGGCCTCTTGGCCGGGACGCTGGTGGCGTGCGCCAACCGCGGGATGGAAGCGCCGGACCACGGCGGTGCGCCAGTGGGGGAGGGCGGTGACGACGGCGCCGGCATCGCCGGCCGCGGGGGTTCCGGCGGATCGTCGCACCTGGGAGGCGGCGGCGCGGGGCCTTCGGGCCTCGCGGGCGGTGTCGCGGGGCGCGGCGGGGCGGTGGGGAACGGCGGCTCCATGGGCGTCGCGGGCACTGGCGTCGCGGGCGCCGGAGGACCGGGTATGGCGGGCGGTGGTGCCGCGGGCGCGCCCGGTGGGCGCGGCGGCATGGCGGGCGCCTCGACGGGGAGCGCCGGAGCCGTCGGTCGCGGAGGCGCCAGCGGACTGGGCGCAGCGGGCGGCGGCGCTGGCGCCGGGGTGACGGGAACCGCGGGCGGCGCGGCGGGCCAGGCGGCAGCAGGTCGTGGCGGTGCGCCGGCCGGCGCGGGCGGCAGCGCCACGGGGGGCGCCGCCGGCGGTGCCGGGGGCGTGGCTGGTAGCGGGCGCGGCGGCGCTGGCGTCGCCGGAACCGGCGTCGCGGGCGGCGGCGGGCGCGGCGGCGCGGTCGCCCCCGTGGACGGCGGCGGCGACGGTCCGACCTGCGCCAGCCGGTTCTCCTTCGAGGGGGGCGCGCTCTACGGCGCCCGCCTCAACACCGGCTACCAGACCGGGTTCACCGCCGTCACGAACGGTACCGACGCCTTCTGCGGCGGGGGCGCGCTGGCGTTGCCGACGATGCTCGACGTCACGAACTTCAAGGGCGAGGTGATCATTCCGTTCGGGCAGGCCGAGGACGTCTCCGGGAAGACGTTCAGCATGTCGCTGAAGGCGACGCCCGCAGGAGGGGCCGCCGCGTTCGCGATCGTTTTCCTGATTCCCAGCTACGCCATCGTCACCGCGTACTCGCCGCTGCCGGGCGCCTGGACGACCAAGACGGTCACGCTGCCGGCGGGTCCCGACGCCGGCACGACCATGGCGACCGGCATCGCCATCCAGGTGCTCGGCCGCGACGACATCTACGCCGGCACGATCTCCGTCGACGAGATCGACATCCGCTGAGCTATCGCCCGGGGCCCTAGATCTTTCGCGCAGCCCGCGCGTCCTCACCTGGGTCGGGGCAGCTTCGCCCCGCCGTCCAGGAGGAATGATCATGGTGCGCGCGCGTCAGAAACTCGTCGGGTTGGTGGCGGCCCTTTGCGGCCTGTCGGCGGCGCGGGTCGAGGGGGCGGGGGCGGCGCCCGCCCTGGCCGCGCCCGCCCCGGTCAGCCCGTCCAAGGTGCTGGCCCAGCTGTCGGGCCGCACCGGCTACGTCTCGTTCCCGTCGGCCTACAACCAGACGGCGCCGCCCGACAACGACCGCAGCCTCGCACCCTACCTGATGGTGCTGGGCGCGCCTGCCCAAGATGGGACCGAGCCTGGGACCGAGCGCCTTCCCCTGAAGGAGACCTCCGCCGACGTCTCGATCGCCGGCGTCATCGCGCGGGTGCAGGTGCACCAGCTGTTCGAGAACGGCGGCAAGACGCCGATCGAGGCGGTGTACGTTTTTCCGGCCTCGACCCGCGCCGCGGTGCACGGGGTGCGGATGAAGATCGGCGCGCGCGTGATCGAGGCGAAGATCGATCGTCGCGCCGCCGCCCGCGCCAGCTACGAGGCGGCGCGCCGTGAGGGGAAGCGTGCCTCGCTGCTCGAGCAGGAGCGCCCCAACGTCTTCACGATGAACGTCGCGAACATCATGCCCGGCGATCGCATCGCCGTGGAGATGGACTACTCCGAGATGCTGGTTCCCGACGACGGGACCTACGAGTTCGTCTATCCGACCGTCGTCGGGCCACGCTACACGGGCGGGGCGGACCCGACGAGCGACCAGTGGATGGCGAATCCCCACCTCCCGTCCGGGCAGCCCGAGCCGTACCGGTTCGACGTCCGCCTCCACGTCGAGACGGCGATCGGGATCAAGGAGCTGGCCTCTCCGTCGCACCAGATCGTGGCGACCTACGCCTCGGCCGAACCGCGCCGACATCAAGCTGGCGGCACCGGGGGGCGGCAACCGCGACTTCGTCCTGCGCTACCGGCTATCGGGCGACAAGATCGAGAGCGGCGTTCTCCTCTGGGAGGGCGCGGGGGCCGGCGGCGGGCGCGAGAGCTTCTTCGCCGTGATGATGGAGCCGCCCCAGCGGCCGACCGCGGCGCAGATACCGGGGCGCGAGTACATCTTCCTGCTCGACGTCTCGGGCTCGATGCACGGCTTCCCGCTCGGCACCGCCAAGGTGCTGATGCGTGGGCTGCTCGAGCGGCTGCGCCCGACCGACACCTTCAACATCGTGCAGTTCTCGGGGGCGGCCCACGTCATGAGCCCGCAGGGGTCGGTGGCGGCGGGCAAGAGCGAGGTGGCGGCTGCGATCGCCGACGTCGAGCGGGCGCAGGGGGGCGGCGGCACCGAGCTGATGGGCGGGTTGGAGCTCGCCTACAAGATCCCGAAGGCGAAGCCGGGGATCGCGCGCACCGTCGTGGTCGTGACCGACGGCTACGTCGGCGTCGAGGCGCAGGCCTTCCGGTTCATCCGCGAGCGGCTGGCCGAGGCCAACCTGTTCGCGTTCGGGATCGGCAGCAGCGTCAACCGCGGGCTGATCGAGGGGATGGCGCGGGCCGGGCAGGGGGAACCGTTCGTGGTGCTCCGCCCCGAGAAGGCCGCCGCCGCGGCGGAGAAGCTGCGCGCGTACATCGAGCAGCCGGTGCTGACGGGGGTGAAGGTCGCGTTCCACGGGCTCGACGCCTACGACACCGCGCCGCAGCAGCTCCCCGACCTCATGGCGCGCCGGCCGCTGGTGCTGTTCGGAAAATACCGGGGGGCGGCCGGGGGGCGGATCGTCGTCAGCGGCACATCGGGGGGTGGCCGCGTCGAGCAGACCATCGACGTGCGTCCCGCCGACGTGCGGGGCGAGGCCAGCGCCCTGCGCTGGCTCTGGGCGCGCAAGTGGGTCGACACGCTCGACGACGAACGGGCGATGGGCGCCGGGAAGCCGGCCGAGGAGGCGATCACCGCCATCGGTCTCCAGTACAACCTGCTGACCGCGTTCACGTCGTTCGTCGCGGTCGACTCGCAGGTCGTGAACGCGGGCGGCGCCGCCAAGAACGTCCGGCAGCCGCTGCCGATGCCGGAGGGGGTCTCCAATCTCGCGGTGGGCGAGTCGCGGAGCCGGATGATGGGACTGATGGGCTCGGGGTCGGGCTCGGGCTCGGCCTACGGCTACGGCGTTGGGGGCGGCGGTCTCGGCAAGGCCGCCAAGCGGATGGCGGCGCCGGTCGCGCCGGCGGCGGCGCGTTCCGTCTCGCAGGTCGCGGCGGCCGACGAGGAGGCGGAGAGCGGCCTCGGCTCACGCCACCGCGGGCTGGACATCGCCGCCCGGGAGAAGGACAAGAAGGAGGACAAGGCCTCCGCGGATTCTGCAACCTCGCCGCCGGCGCCGTCGCAGGCATGGCACGTCATCGCCGGTACCACCGCGGCGGTGACCGCGCCGGCGGCGCTGGTTGCGTCTCTTCGTGCCGCGCTGGCCGGCGGCGGCTGTGCGCCGGTGGGCAAGAGCCTGAAGCTGCGGCTCACCGTCGACGCTCAGGGCAAGGTGCTGAAGGTCGAGCTCCTCGCCGGCGACCGCGCTGCCCAGGCCTGCCTCGCCCGGCTGTTCGGCGGGCTGACCTCGGCGACCGTCGCCCAGGGCGCCCCCACCGGCACCGTCGAGATTCTCCTGATGCGGTAGAGCAGAATCTCGGAAATAGCCGCACTCCCGCGCTTCGCGCGGGAGCGGCTACCGCTCCCCCAGCCAGGCGTCGATGACGGCAATCTTGTGCTGGGGGACGGCGCTCTTGGCCATCACCACGCCGCGCGCCTCCCGCGCCAGCGCGATGGCCTTCGCCCGCTCGGGGACCGAGCTCCAGAGGGTGCGGGCGAGCGCGAACTGGACCTCGGCGGCCAGCCCCGCGTCCTCCTTCTGCAGCATCGGCAGGGACTGCTCCAGCGTCGCGCGGGCCGCGCGTGCGTCGCCCTCCGCCAGCTGCAGCTCGCCCAGCTTGAACAGCCCGTAGCCGACGTAGAAGGGGGCGTCTCCTTTCCGCCAGATCGCGAGGCTGCGCTCGATGGCGCGGTGGGCTTCCGGGTAGCGCCCCAGCGCCGTGAGCACCTCGCCGTGGTCGGCCAGAGCCAGCGCCAGCCGCGCGTTCTCTTCGCCGCCCAGCTTGCGAAAGATCTCGACCGCCTGGGCCAAGAACGGCTCCGCCTCGGCGTCGCGGGCGAAGTCGTGCAGGGCCACGCCGACGTTCAACAACGACACCGCGACGTCGAGGTGACTGTCCCCCAGCGCCTTCCGTTTGAGGGCCAGCTCCAGCCGGACCTCGCGCAACGAGTCCTCGTCGCGCCCCTCGAACCGGGCGACCGCCGAGCGCGACTGGGCCATCCAGGCTTCGAGGATCGGGTGCCCTGGAAATCGCGCCAGGACCGCGTCGCCGTAGCGGGCCCAGTGGCGGGCCAGCGCGGCGTCGTGGATCCGGTCACTGTAGAACGTGGTCGCGAGCGACGCCGCCTGGATCCCGACCTCGTCGTGGCGTGAGGCCTCGGCCGCGTAGATCGCGTTCTCGAGCTGAGAGACCGCGACCGTCGGATCGAGGCATATCTCGCCGAAGCTCCCGAGCGTGTAGCGTGCCTCCGCCTCCAGGGGACGGTAGCCGGTGGCGACCGCCGCCTCGACCACCTTCGCGGCGTCTTCGGCCGCCCGCGCGCAGCGGCCCAGCGCGAAGGCGGTCTTCAGCGTCGAGATCTGCTCGCGCAGCGCCGCCACCTGCGCCCGCTTGGCCGGGTCGTCGGGGGGCTGGAGCACCGAGCGCAGCATCGCCACGTCGGCGCAGCGGTCGAGCCCGGGGAGCGCATCGGCGGCGTTGACGGCGTTGTCGACGATCGCGCTGTCGGCCTGGGCGAGCGCGTCGGTGAGCGCGCGAACGCCCGAGAGGCGCTGTTTCAAGCAATCCATCCGCAGGTCGAGGACCTCTGACGACTGCTCGCCCCGCACGGCCGTCGCCGCGCACGACTCGGCGTACATCTCGGTCCACCGTGCGGCATAGCGGTCGAGCAGACCGGTCACCGTCGTGAGGGCCTGGCCGGCGAACCGGTTCCCGGTCGCCTCGAAGGCCCGCGCCACCGCGCGGCGCTGGTCGGGGCCCCAGGCCCGGGCCACCCATTCGCCGCCACCGGCGCAGGTCGCCCGGCGGCCAGCGCTGAGCCGCTGCGCGCCGAAGGCCGCGGCCGCCATCAGCACCACCCCGGCCGCGATCGCCAGCTTGCGCCGCCGGGCCTGGGCGGGGTCGTGGGCGAGAGCGGCGAGCAGCTCCGCCATGGTCGGATAGCGATCCTCCGGCGTGGTGCTCAGCCCCCGCAGGAGGACCTTGCGGAGCCAGGCCGGCACCCGCGCGTCGGGCGGGGCATCCTTCACGTTGCCGGCGAGGGCGTTCGCCAGCAGCGCGACCGGCGTCGTCCCCGCGAACGGCCGATGGCCGTAGAGCGCTTCGTAGAGCGCCACGCAGAACGAGAACTGATCCGCGCGCGCGTCCCACGCGGTGCCGGTGAACTGCTCGGGCGCCATGTAGGCCGGCGTGCCCAGGATCGCCCCGGTCTGGGTCAGGCGGACCCGCAGGTAGCCGCCGGCGGCCGCCTGGGCGCCCGCGCCCGCGCCGCCGAGCTCGGCGGTCGCGTCCGGATCGGCCTCGGACGCTTCGGCGAGCGCCGCGGCCAGCGCCTCCGGCGTCATCGGGGGCGCGGGTCTCGGATCGTCCTCGCCCAGCTGGCGCGCGAGCCCGAAGTCCATGACCCGCACCTGGCCGTCCTTCGTGATCATCACGTTCTCGGGCTTGAAGTCCCGGTGGACGATCCCGGCCGCGTGCGCGGCCGCGAGGCCCCGCCCGGCCGCCGAGAACACCTCGAGCACCTCTCGCCGCGCGCGGGTCTGGGACTGCAGCCAGTAGCCGAGCGTGCTCCCCTCGACGAACTCCATCGCGATGAAGACCGAGTCCTCGAACGTGCCGACGTCGTAGACGACGACGACGCTCGGGTGCGACAGCCGGGCGATCGCCTGCGCCTCGCGCAAGAGCCGGGTCTTCCCTTGTGACGCGTCGGCCGCGGCGTCCCCCTGCGCGCGCAGCAGCTTGATCGCGATCTTGCGATCGAGCTCGGGATCGAAGGCGGCGTAGACCTCGCCCATGCCGCCGCGGCCGAGCAAGCCCAGGATGACGTAACGCCCGAGGGCCGCCCCCTTCTGCAGGTTGGGTTCGCCGATCATCACGGTCGAATCTTCATCGCCAGCGCCGGTAGGGTATCCCGGCCGGCTGAATCAGCGGTGACTAACCGTGACTCAGCAGTGACCCGGCACGACGATTCGCTACCCCTCGCGTTCCCGCAGCCACCCCTGGATGCGGGCCAGCTTCCGCTTGGCGATCGCGTCCCCGCCCAGCACCCGCGCGGCGTCTTTGGCGAGGGTGAGGGCGCGCGTGCGCGCGCCGGCATCGGACCAGAGCGCACGCGCGAGCGCGAACTTGACCTCGGCGGCTATCTCGCCGTCCTCCTTCTGCAAGAGAGAGAGCGACTGCTCGAGCGTCGCGCGTGCCCCGCGCGCGTCCCCTTCGCCCAGCTGCACGTCGCCGAGCTTGAACAGGCCGTAGCCGACGAAGAAGGGGCCGGCGTCCGCCCCCGCCAGATCGCCAGGCTCTGCTCGATCGCGACCCGCGCCTCCGGGTATCGCCCCAGCTCGGTCAACACCTCGCCGAGGTCGGCCTGGCCCAGCGCCAGGTGCCCGTTGTCCTCGCCCCCCAGCTTCCGGAAGACCTCGACCGCCCGGATGAGGTGCGGCACTGCCTCGGCCGGTCGGCCGAGATCCTGCAGCGCCACGCCGACGTTCATCCGCGTCACGGCGACGTCGAGGTGGTCGTCCCCCAGTACCTTTTGCTTGAGGGTGAGCGCGAGATCGATCTCGCGCACGGAATCGTCGTCACGCCCCTCCATCCGGGCCATCTGCGAGCGCGCCTGCGCCGTCCAGGCCTCGAGGATCGGGTGGCCCGGAAACCGCGTCAGCAGCGCGTCGGCGTGACGGATCCAGTGGCGGGCGAGCGGGAGGTTCCGCACGCGGTCGCTGTAGAGGTGGCCCGCGAGCGCCGCCGCCGAGATGGCGATCTCGTCGTGGCGGGAGGCCTCGGCGGCGTAGGCGGCGTTCTCCAGCTCCTGAATCGAGGTGGCGGGATCGAGGCACGCGTTCCCGAACGAGCCGAGCATGTAGCGCGCCTCCGCCTCGAGCGGCCCGTAGCCGGTGGCGACCGCCAGCTCGACCACCTTCGCCGCCTCGGCGACCGCCCGCGCACAGCGCCCCAGCGCCGACTGCGTCCTCAGCGCCGCGACCTGTTCCCGCAGCGCCGCCACCTGCGCCCGCTTGCCCGGATCGTCCGGCGGCCGGATCACCGAGCGCAGCATCGCGACGTCGGCGCAGCGGTCGAGGGTGGGGAGGGCGCTGGCGGCGCTGACCGCGTTGCTCACGATGGCCCCGTCGGCCTGAGCCAGCGCGTCGGTGAGCACGCGGACGCCCGACAGGCGCTGGTTGAGGCACTCCATCCGCAGGTCGAGGACCTCCGGTGACTGCTCGCCCCTGATCTGCGTCGCCTCGCAAGCCTCCGTGTACATCTCGGTCCAGTGCGCGGCGTAACGGTCGAGGAGGGAGGTGACCCCCGCCAGGGCCGTTCCGGCGTGCCGGTTGCCCGTCGCCGCGAACGCGCGTGCCACGGCGGTTCGCGGATCCGGGCCCCAGGCCCCGGCCACCCGCTCGGCGCCCCCCGCGCAGACGGCACGCCGGCCGGAGGTGAGCCGCTGGGTGCCGAAGGCCGCGGCCGCCATCAGCGCCAGGCCCGTCGCCATGGCCAGCTTGCGCCGCCGGGCCTTGGCGGGATCGTGGGCGAGCGCAGCGAGCAGCTCCGCCATCGCGGGGTAACGATCCTCGGGCGTCGTGCTCAACCCTCGCAGCAGGATCTTGCGGATCCAGGTCGGTACGGGCGCGTCGGGCGGCGCCTCCTTCACGGTGCCGGCCAGCACGCTCGTCAGCAACGCGACCGGCGTCTCTCCGTCGAAAGGGCGGTGGCCGTAGAGGGCCTCGTAGAGCGCCACGCAGAACGAGAACTGATCCGTCCGCGCCTCGCAGACGGCGCCGCAGAACTGCTCGGGCGCCATGTAGGCCGGGGTGCCGAGGATGGCCCCGGTCTGGGTCAGCCTGACGCGCAGGTAGCCGCCCGAGGTCAGCGCCGGCGAATCGCCCGCGGCGCCGAGCTGCGCCGTGGCGTCGGGATCGGCGTCCGCGCCGGTATCGGCGAGCGCCGCGGCGACGGCCGCCGGTGTCATCGCCGGGGTCGCATCGGCCTCTTCACCCAGCTGGCGCGCGAGCCCGAAGTCCATGACCCGGACCTGGCCATCCTTCGTGAGCATCACGTTGTCGGGCTTGAAGTCGCGGTGGATGATCCCGGCGGCGTGAGCGGCGGCGAGGCCCCGGCCGGCCGCCGCGAAGACCTCGAGCACCTCGCGCGGCGACCGGGGCTTGGCCTGGAGCCAGTACCCGACCGTGCTCCCTTCGACGAACTCCATCGCGATGAAGACCGACTGCTCGAAGGTCCCCACGTCGTAGACGACGACGACGTTCGGGTGCGACAGGCGGGCGATCGCCTGCGCCTCGCGGAGTAGCCGGGTCTTCCCCTGCGACGCGTCGGGCGCCGCCTTCCCGCGCGCGCGCAGGAGCTTGATCGCGATCTTGCGGTCCAGCTCGGGATCGAAGGCGGCGTAAACGTCGCCCATGCCCCCACGGCCGAGGAGGCCCAGGATGACGTAACGTCCGAGGGCGGCGCCCTTCGCCAGGCCGCATTCGCCGTCCGCGCTCTGGGACTCTCCGGCGGGCAATGGTTGTGCATCGGCAGGGTCCGACGGCGGATTGAGCCAACGGTCGAGCCGGTCAGCGCCGGTGGGAGGCGGGGTCGGCGCCGGCCGCCGCCCGGGTCCGGCCTGGGAGCCGGGAGATTGCCGCGGCGAGGGCGGCCGGCAGCGCGACGCAGGCCGCGGCGATGAGGAGCGGCGCCACGCGGGGTCGCCGGCGGCGCGGCTTCGGCGCGAGAGGCACGGTGACCGGCGGCGTCGCGCCGGCGGCCACGCCCAGCGCCCGCGCGAACGCAGCGATGGTCGGGAAGCGATCGCCCTTCTGTTTCGACAGCGCGCGCCGCAGAACCCGCTCGACCTCGGCCGGGAGGTCGGGGACCAGCGACGACAGCGGCGGCGGGTCGTAGTGGATCACCTTGGTGAGCAGCGTGTGCCACGATCCGCCGATGAACGGCCCCCGTCCGGCCAGCAGCTGGTAGGTGATGCAGGCCAGCGACCACTGGTCGGAGAGGTGGTCGATCTCGTCGGTCAGCCCGCGGGCCTGCTCGGGCGAGACGTAGCTCGGCGTCCCCAGGAACGACGACTCCGCGGTGAGCCGAACCGACGAGACCTTCACCTTGCTGATCCCGAAGTCGAGGATCTTCACGAACAGGTCCGGCTCCCCCTCGATGTCGAGGACGAAGATGTTGGCCGGCTTCAGATCGCGGTGGACGATCCCTTTGGCATGGGTCGACGACAGCGCCGAGGCGACCTGCTTGACGATGCTGATCGTCGCCGACAGCGGCAGCCGGTCCAGGCGTCGCAGCCGGCGCTCGAGATCCTCGCCCTCCAGATACTCCATCACCAGATACGGCTCGCCCGCGGGGGTGGTCCCGAAGTCGTAGACCTGGACGATGTGCGGATGGCCGAGCTGCGAGGTGATGTCGGCCTCGCGCCGGAAGCGGACCAGCGCCTCCTCGTTGCCCGCCATCTCGCGAGAGAGGACCTTGACCGCGACCCGCCTGTCGAGCCGCAGCAGCGCCCCCTCGTAGACGCACCCCATGGCCCCGCTGCCGAGGAGCCGCGTGAGGCGAAACGAGTCCTGCAGGACCGTACCAACCCAACCGTCCAACCCATCCCCCCCCGAATCCATAGCGCTATTGGTGAGGCGTGGCGCAGGCCCCCGGGTGTCCGGTTTGGCCCGGGATCGTCGGCCGGTGGGTCCATTTGATGATGAAGCTGATAGGGCGCGCGACGATCCTGACGACAATCTGGGGGTTGGCCGCGGCGGCGGCCGCCGGCTGCGACAGCTCGGGTGGCGGCGGCGGTCCATCCGTCACGGGCGCCGGGGGCAGCGCGGGCGTGGGCGGCTCCGTGGGTCAGGGGGGCGCGCCGTCGGCCGGGGGGGCGGGGGGGCGCGGCGGCGACGCGGGCACGAGCGGCGTCGCGGGCGCGAGCGGCGTCGCGGGCGCGAGCGGCGCCGCGGGCGCGAGCGGTGTCGCGGGCGCGAGCGGTGTCGCGGGCGCGAGCGGCAGCGGGGGGCGCGCCAGCGGTGGCGCGCCCGGGAGCGCGGGGCTCGGGGGCGCGTCGCTCTGCACGCCGGGACGATACCTGCTCTGCGAGGGGTTCGAGGGGGCGCTCGGTAACACACCGCCGTCCGGGTGGTCGCGGCAGGGTAACGCCACCATCGCCGACGATCAGGCCGCCCGCGGCGCCCACGCCCTCAAGCTGACGCCCGCGGCGGACAAGGGCTACGGCTTCTTCGTTTACGGCAACGCGGAGGCGTTCGGCGCCGCGCACTGGGGCCGCATCTTCTACCGGGTCGCGGTGCCGCCCCCCGAGGCCTTCGTCCACGCGACGATGGCGGCGTACCAGGGGGACGGGCCCGGGATCGGCGCGTCGACCTTCCGGGTGGCCGACACGGTGAAGATGGCGGCCCCGAACTCGACGCACCAGTTCCTCTACAACGTGCAGATCAGCGGGAGCGGCGAGTTCGGGAAGGGGAGCTCGTACGACTGGAGCTTCGACGGCAAGTGGCACTGCGCCGAGTGGTTCGTCGACGGCACCAATCAGGCCTACCAGTTCTTCTACGACGGGACCGAGGTGACGCAGATCCGTCAGCAGAACGGCGCCGGCAACTACGGCAGCGGCAACAACCGCACGCACCTGCCGGCGATGTTCACCGACTTCCGGGTCGGCTGGACGACGTACCAGAATGCGCCGCCCGGTTTCACCGCCTGGGTCGACGAGGTCGCGATCGACGCCAACCGGATCGGCTGCGGGAGCTGACCTCCCGCTGCCGCCTCAGTTCGCCGGGACCAGCGGACAGACGGCGGAGACGGGGGTCACGGGCTTCGACGCCGTCCCGACCTTGGCGACCTGCAGGCCGGTGTAGACGACGCGCGCCGGCTGCTGCCCGGGGGTGCGCGGGAAGACGTACTCCCAGCCGCTCGCCTGGACCCAGCCGAAGTAGTGGTCGCCGACCTCGTCGGACCAGCGGTTGGTGATCATGGCGCCCGAGCCGTCGGGGCTTTTTTCGAACACCCCCGCCTCCGGGCCCTCCTGCGCCACCTGGAACTTCAGCCCGGCCGGCCCGGCGACCGTTTCCCCGGTCGTCAGCTTGCAGCTGGGTGCCGCCCAGGTCGACGTGACGGCGGGCGCGTAGCCCTTGTCCACCAGCTTGCCGCCGTTCATGAACATCGACGCGCACGCCGAGAGCAGAACCGTCGAGAGTGCCGCCATCTTCAGGTATCGCATTGGGGTCTCCTGGGCTTGGGGTCGTTGAACCGCGCGGCATTGTCGCCGCGATTGACTGCACTATCCATCGGCCGTGCCAGGTCGCAAGCCGCCGAGACGTGCGGCTCGGCCCGCGCGCCGCAGCCCGTCGTCGAGCAGGTTGTGCAGGGACCCTGAACAGTCTGTGCGATAGTCGGCCGCGCCTGCGATGAGCGCCGATCCGGAGATCCTCACGGCTGTCCCGTTCTTCCAGCTGCTGGATGAAAAGGAGCGCGCCGCGCTGGCGGAGCGGGTCGACACCGTCGGTCACCCAGCAGGCAAGACGCTGTTCAGCTACGGCGATCCGGGCGACTCGCTCTACATCGTCCGCGAGGGGGAGGTGGAGCTGTTCTTCAAGAACGACACCGGCGAGCGGATCGTGCTCGAGACCGCGCGCGCGGGCGACTTCTTCGGCGAGATCTCGCTGCTCGACGGGGGCGCGCGGATGGCCTCGGCGCTGGTGACCAAGGACCTGCAGGCGGTGGTGGTCGACCGCGGCGATCTCGAGGCGCTGCTGCGCACGCACCCGGCGGCCGCGATGGAGCTCCTGACCGCGACCGGGCGCCGGCTGCGCGAGACCAACCGCCTGCTGCGCCACACCGTCTCCCGCAACATCAACGACGAGTTCGAGGACAAGCGGACCCGGCTGATGAAGATCGCCGACTGGATCTCCGAGTTCAGCGGCAGCCTTCCGTTCCTCTTCATCCACTGTGTCCTCTTCGCGATCTGGATCGGGCTCAACACGGGGCCTGTCGGGCGGAGCGCGATCGGCGGCTGGGATCCGTTTCCCTACGGCTTCCTGACCATGTGCGTGTCGCTGGAGGCGATCCTGCTGTCGGTGTTCGTGCTCCTCTCCCAGAACCGGCAGGTGGCGCGCGACCGGACCCGCAACGACATCGAGTACCAGATCAACCTGAAGGCGGAGCTGGAGATCGGCCACCTGCACGAGAAGGTCGACCACATGAACGCCGAGCTCCTGGAGCGCATCGCCGCGATCGAGAAGGTGACGCGCTCTAGAGCGTAGTCAGCTCGTCGCCGACGGTGAGCGCTCCCAGGCCGTCCTGGATCAGGTTCATGCCGAACCAGACCTTGCCGTCCTCTCGACGATAGGTGGCGAGGGTGCGCAGCGGCTCGACGCCGCCGACGCCGGTCTCGGGATCGATCGTCGTGACCACGCAGCGATCGCAGCGCTTGACGCCGCGAAACCCGACCGCGCCGATGCGCAGTTGTGCCCAGCCGTCCTCGGCGAACGGACTGCATCCGGTCACGACGATGCTGGGGCGGAAGCGGGTCATGGTGATCGGTGTCGGGAGGCGCCCGTTCAGATCGGCGAGCGACGCCTCGGAGATCAGCAGGAACGGATAGGCGTCGGCGAAGCTGACGACGTCCCCCGGTCGCGCGCGCTCCGGGTTCACCGGGCGGCGGTGATCGTCGGGCATGTAGACCAGCGCGTGCGGCGCGCCGAGGTGACGGCTCACCCAGTCGCTGCCGGCGGCGTGCACGACCGCGCCGCCGGTGTGCGACCAGACCTGCACCTCGCGCCGCGTCCCCTGCTCGTGGCGGGCGGGGAGGCGCAGCGCCGGCAGGGCAGGGGCGGTGAGCGTGAAGGCGTCGTCGGCGAGGGCGGTCCGCACCAGCGCCAGCTGCGGGCAGGTCCGCTGGGTCACGAACTTCCCGTCGTCGTCGACGATCATCCAGCGCCGGTCGCCGGCGAACCCGCGGGCGGCGACATCGGCCCGATCGACGCGGATGCCCGCGCACCCCTTGATCGGATAGAGATAAAGCGCGGTGACGCGGACCATGGCGTCAGTATGTCTCGACGGGCACCGGGACGTCGGGACGCCGCGGCAAGGGGGGAACGGGCGAGGGAGGAGCGGGGGCCGCGGGGGGCGCCACCAGGGTCACCCGAACGCGGGTGCGCGGGACGTCGATCGTCCCGTCGAACGCCGCCGGCGCTTCGCCGCCCTTCTGCGCGGTGCGGACCACCAGGTGGTAGCGTCCCGGCGCGAGCGCGACAGCGCTGGTGATCTCCGACTGGCAGAGGCAGCGGCAGGCCGTGCCGGTCAGCCGCTCGGTCATCGTGATCGCGCGGGACCGTCGCGCGACGGCGACGGCTCCCTTGAGGCAGCAGGCGTGCGAGAGCGCGTGGCGGATCTCGATCCCGGTGGGCGTGGCGAACACCGAGACCCCCACCGGCGCGGGCACCAACGCGGGCGAGGCGCGGCTGGGAGCGTCGGCGGAGCGACTGCCACCGCCGGCGAGGCAACCGGTCATCGTCGTTCGGGCCGGGAGCGCCGACGCGGCGGTCATCGCGAGCGCGACCCAGAGGCCGACGAACATCGGCGCATGCTACCGCACCGCTCCCGTCGGTGGCAGTCTACCCGCGTGGCTGCGCGCCGCCGCTCTTCGCCGCCTCCCGCCGATTACGTCGCGCGCATCAACCGCGTCTTCGACCACATCGACGCGCACCTCTCCGAGCCGCTGGACCTGGCCACGCTGGCCGCGGTCGCCTACGTCTCGCCCTGGCACTTTCACCGCGTGTTCCAGGCGCTGACCGGCGAGACCCTCGCCGATCGGGTGCGCCGGCGGCGCGTCGAGGTGGCGGCCACGCGGCTCGTCGCCGACGCTTCGGTGGCGGCGCTGACGATCGCGCTCGACGTCGGCTTCGGCTCGGCCGAGGTGTTCACGCGCGCCTTCCGCGCCCACTTCGGCGTCACCCCGACCGCCTGGCGCCGCGGCGCTTACCGCGCGTGGGCCCGCCGCCACGACGCGCAGCTGCGCAAGATTCGTCAAGCGAACCGCAAGCGGAATCAAGCCGCGGCGACCGGGTTCGACCTAGGTTTGGGTGGGTGGCCGATCGGCCATCACCCAAAAACCGCAGGCAACGGAGGCAAACCCATGGACGTCGAGATCAAGACCCTGCCCGAGACCCGCGTCGCGTACATGCGCTACGTCGGCCCCTATGGCTCGTCAGCCATCACCGAGATGTGGCAGCGCTTCAACGGCTGGGCCCAGGCCCAGGGGCTGATGTCGCCACGCCGCCGGATGTACGGTATCGCCCAGGACAACCCCAAGCTGACCGCGCCGGACAAGCTGCGCTACGACGCCTGCGTCGAGGTCGACGACAAGTTCAAGCCCTCGGGCGAGATCGGCGTGCAGACGATCCGCGGCGGCCGCTACGCCTGCGCGAAGTTCACCGGGACCGCGGCGGTGATCTCGGAGGCCTGGATGCGCTTCATGCGCGAATGGCTTCCGGGGAGCCGCCTGCAGCCCGACGACGCCCCGGCGATCGAGCTCTACGACACCGACTTCACGATCGATCCCAAGACCTACGCGTTTTCCTGCCTGCTCTGCATGCCGGTCAAATGACGCGCGTGACGCCCCGTCAAAGGGAGGGCGTCAAAGAGAGGGCGTCAAAGAGAGGGCGTCAAAGAGAGATCTTGCCGAGCACGCGCGGGCCGGCCGCGCCGGTGACCGCCGGGACGTTGCCCGCGGCGCCGAACAGCGTCTGGTTGGCCAGCACGGCGAAGGCGATCGCCTCCTTGGCCTGCGGATCGATGCCCAGCGCGCCGCTGGTGGCGACCGGGATCGGCGCCAGCAGCTCGCCGAGGTGGCGCATCAGGATCGGGTTGCACGCCCCGCCCCCCGAGACGTAGACCTCGTCGGGGAGGGCAGGCAGCGCCTCGCGGTAGCTGCGCGCGATCGCCTCCGCGACGAAGCGGGTCAGGGTCGCCATCAGGTCGTCCAGCCGCTTGTCGAATCGGGCCAGCAGCGGGTAGACGAAGTCCTTGCCGAAGGTCTCGCGACCGGTCGACTTGGGGAGGCGCTGGGCCAGGTAGGGGTGGCGGTGCAGCTCGGCGAGCAGCGTGGCGTCGACGGCGCCGCGTGCGGCGCGGAGGCCGTCACGATCGAAGGCCTCGGCGCCGTGGGAGGCCGCCCGGGCGACCGCGTCCAGCGGCATGTTGCCGGGCCCGGTGTCGAAGGCGCAGAGCTCCGAGATCGAGGCGCCCACGAGCGTGACGTTGGCGATGCCGCCGATGTTTTGCAGCGCGCGGAAGCGGCCCGGCGTGCGCGGGTGGAACAGCAGGTGGTCGATCAGGGGGACCAGAGGCGCCCCTTCGCCACCGGCGGCGACGTCGCGGACGCGGAAGTCGCTCACCACCGGCCGCCCGGTGCGCTCGGCGATGACCGCCGCCTCCCCGATCTGCAGGGTCGCGCCCAGGGCACCGGCCGAGCGGGGGTGGTGGACCGCGGTCTGACCGTGCGACCCGATCAGATCGACGTCGGTCATCGCGACCCCGGCGGCGGCGCAGACGGCGTGGGCGGCCTCCGCGAACGCCTCGGCCAGGAGCACGTCGAGATCGCAGAGCTCGGTGGCGTCGGCCTGCGAGACGCGGAAGATGCGTTCGCGTAGCGGGCGCGCGAACGGCGTGGTCACGAAGGCCCGCGTCTGAAGCTGGGTGGCGTCGTCGTGACCCGAGATCGCGCAGAGCGCCGCATCGGTGCCGTCGGCGCTGGTCCCGGACTGAAGGCCGATCACCAGCCGGGTCTTCTTCTCGCGGGTCGCCAGCAGGCGCAGCAGGGGATCGGTCGCCGTGGCCGGCACGGTCCGGGAGGCATTGCCGGCTCCCGCCGCGACATGCTCGTCCGGGTCGAGCCCGGAATCGCTGATGTGGCTCACACCCCCTCGGCCGCGGACACCGCCGCGCGTTCGCTACGCTCACCACGTTCGCTGCGCTCGTTCACGTCGCCGATGATCGCGCGCAGGGAGCCCTTGTGCTTGATCAGCAGCTCGCGGGCGCGGGCCGCCGAGCCGCCCGCGTGGTGCATCACCAGGGCGACCTTCGCCCGCCCCCCGGCCTTCTCGATCAGCTTGCGGGCCGCCACCTCGTCGAGACCGCTCAGCGAGCGGACGATCCGGATCGCGCGCGCCCAGAGCTTGGCGTTGGTCGGCCGCACGTCGACCATCAGCCCGCCGTAGGTCTTGCCGAGCAGCACGAAGGCCGTGGTCGAGATCGCGTTCAGCACCACCTTCGTCGCCGTTCCCGCCTTGAGCCGCGTCGAGCCGGCGATCACCTCGGGGCCGGTATCGAGCGAGATGACGACGTCGGCGATCTCCTCGCGGATCGGCGTGCAGGCCACGAATATGGTGGCGGCGCGCCGGAAGCGCGCGTACTCGAGCGCGGCGCGCACGAACGGGGTCACGCCCGACGCGGCGACGCCGCAGACGACGTCGGCCGGGCCGACCGCCGCGCGTCGCATGCGCTGATCGGCGTCGCGCACGTTGTCCTCGGCCCCTTCGATCGACTTGGTCAGCGCCGACGGGCCGCCGGCGATCACCGGCACGACCCGCGACGGCGGGATGCCGAACGTCGGCACGCACTCGACGGCGTCCAGCGTCCCCAGACGCCCCGACGTCCCCGCGCCGACGTAGACCAGCCGCCCCCCGGCCGCGAGTCGATCGGCGACGAGCCGCGCCGCTCTCCCGATCTCCTCCTCCCGGGCCTGCGCCGAGCGTATCGACTTGGCCTCCTCGGCCAGCATCAGCGCCGCGATCGCCGCGGGGGCCAGCGTGTCGAGCCTCGCCGACCGCGGGTGGACCGCCTCCGTCGGAAGCTGGGCGAACTCGACCGACGGGCGTCGCGATACGGGCATGTGGTGATTTTACTCCTCACCGGCGCGGGCCTTGCGGCCGACGGGGGCGATCTCGGCGATTCGCCCCAGTTCTCGGTGGATCCGGGCGACGCGCTCGACCTGACCCTTGGCCGGGAATCGCTCGTAAAAGCCCTCGCCGCGGAAGGTGCGCACCTCTGCCGTCCAGGGGGCGAGCTTCCGCTCCCAGCGTTTGACGCGTCCCTCCGCCGGCTCTGCGTCGGCGTGGGCCAGATCGGCGCAGACCCGGAGCATCGCCTTCAGCGTCACCGGGCGGGTGATCATGTAGCTGGCGCTCCCCCACGCCTCTCCCCAGACCTTCTCGGCCGCCTTGAGGAAGTCGCGGACGATCTCGTAGAGGCGGTTGGTCAGCGCCCGGGGCGTCCCCTGCTTCTTCAGCGCCTTCCAGTCCGCGGAGACCCAGCGGTGGATCTCGTTGAAGAGCTCGGCCTGCAGGATCCACTTCTGCTGTTGGCTGCGGCCGCCGAGGCGGTTGATCCGGTAGCGGAGCGGGCTGTCGGCCTCGACGTAGAGCTTGCCCACGACCTGCGCGGCCAGCCGCTTGTCGGGGGCCGACCACGACACCCGCTCGTAGAGGTCGACCAGGTGGCTCTTGTTGATGCGGGTCGGCGTCGAGTTGATGATCACGAACATCTCGGTGGCGAAGTCCTCGCTCTTGCCGTCGAAGATCACGCACGGGACGTGCAGTCCGCGCGCGTCATCGGGGCGTTCCTTGCGGAAGAAATGTAGTGCCGCCAGCCGGTGCTGGCCGTCGATGATCAGGTATTTTTCACGCGGGCTCTCCAGGTTCCCCACGTTCTCGAACTTACCGAGCGGTTCGAATCCGAGCTTCTCCGGAGTGAACAGCAGCACGGTTCCCGGGATCGGCGGCTGGCTGACCGCGGTCTCGTAGAAGTTCTTGATCGCGGCGACCTTGGCGCGCGAGAGATCACGCTGGAACGCGCTGTCGGTCCGCTCGATCTTCGAGATGAACTGCCCGACGTCGTCGTCCGCGTCGACCGCCGCGGGCGCGATCGTCTCCCCCTCCTCGGCATAGAAACGGCTGATGAACTGGACCTTGTCCAGGAGGTCCTCCGTCGGATACGAGACGAAGTAGAAGACGCTGTCCTTCTGTCGGACCTGGGTTGCGAGCATGCGGGGCATGTTCTCCCGCAGGGCGGGGCGTTGTCCAATCGCGGTCCGGCGCGGCCGTTTTCGGCGCTCGCCACGGAGTGTCCGCCCCACGCGGGCCGCCGGATGATGCGGCATTACAACGATGCCGCAATCAAGGCTCACATAATGAGCTAGCAACGTTCGCTCACGTCATGAGCGTTGCGTCGGCAAGGAACGAATGAGTCAAAAATAGCAATTCAAGAAAAGTTTTCAGTTGACGATTGGAAAGCCGAAGCTCAGAGTGAACATCGCCATGAAGTCGCATTCCATACTCTCGATTTCGAGCTGGGCCGGTTCGGCCCGGACGAAACCGTGTCTGCGCGCGATGGAAGCGATTCTGGCCCCGACGGCCGATCGCAACTTCGCGGGCGGCGGAGTCGTCTCGAGGGCCTATTTGCCCCAGCTCGAGACCGAAACGCGAGGGGGGCGGCAATCCGGGTAGCCAGCAGTTAGATAGCTGGACCGAAACGGAAGCCGCCCCAGGGAGACCTGGAGGCGGCTTCTGGCGTTTCTGGGCCTGATTCCAGGGGCTTCCGGGGCTTCCGGGTCTTTTCGCGTCGCGCTGAGCTGGGCTCAGGGACCGCCGTAAACGGTTCGCCCTCCGGGGCACGCAAGGTTCGATTCCTTGGCGACGCACGATGACAAACAACCAGGAGAGAAAACGTGGGCGCGTGGCGGTGGCTTGGCCGCCGGCGCCCGACAGGACGGGTACCGGTCTTTTAAACCGGCCTGAGTGGGTTCGAGTCCCACCGGCGGCACGACGAGCGGGTCACAAACTTTGACGGTGAAGCCCCGGTTCTTACCCGGCGTGAACGCGGTTCGAGTCCGCGGTGGCCCACGGCTTCCAATGAACGGCAGCAACGGAGAGCAATGAACGAACAGACCGCGACGCAACGAACAATAGCCAACGATCGTGACCTGTTGGTCGGGGATCGCTAATTGGTAAGCAGCCTGCCTTTGAAGCAGGCCATTGAGGTTCGAGCCCTCATCCCCGAACGCCACTGGCGCTCGCGACGCCACAGATCTGTGAAAAATGAATAGTCGACGTGAAGGGGCGGTGGAGACCACCACCGCCCGACTGCCCCGGTGGCGTAGAGGGTCTGCGCGCCGGTCTGAAGCACCGGAGGTCTCCGTTCGATTCGGAGCTGGGGCACACACACGAGGTTGGCCTATTGGCTGGGCACCGGTCCTACACACCGGGCAGGCGAGTTCGATTCCCGCACCTCGTACGGAGGCGTAGCTCAATGGGAGAGCGCTCGCACGATAAGCGGGAAACGAAGGTCCGATTCCTTCCGCCTCTACTCCGGAATGGTCCAGGCGGCATGGACGCTGCGCTCTGAACGCGGAGACCCTGGTTCGAATCCAGGTTCCGGAACGACATGGTGGCCGTGGTGTAGTGGTTCTGCACGCCGCGCTGTGAACGCGAAGGTGAGGGTTCGATCCCCTCCGGTCACCCCCGACGAATTTGCTCGAGACATCTGGGCGTGGGTCAACGGCTGACCACCTGGCCTGGAACCAGGCAAACGCAGGTTCGACTCCTGCCGCCCAGACGAAGGCCGCACATGAGCGCGGCGCGTGAGTCGGCCACGAGAAGCCCGACGCCAGGGCTGCGCACTGGGGTGCAGGGATGCCTTGCAAGCAACCCGCGGAGGGTTCGATTCCCTCGCGGTCCACGAGCTGGGCAGCGATTCGGGATCGGCGAGGACTCCAAATCCTTGCAGCGGGGTTCGATTCCTCGGCCGCCCGCGGAGAGCGCCGCTCAATGGCGGGCAACCGGTCTTGAAAACCGGGGTGGTGGTTGACAGCCCCAGGGGTTCGATCCCCTCCGCTCTCCTCCGAACGAACGCAGGGTCTGGAGGTTCGAGTCCTCCCGGGGGTGCGGCAGCGCGTGGAGGCCACGCGCGAGCTTCATAAGCTCGTCGTCGAGGGTTCGAGTCCCTCCGCTGCCACCAGCTTCCTCCGACGGACGAGTGGCCAAGTGGGAAGGCGCCGGTTTGCAACTCCGGTAACCCCGAGTTCGATTCTCGGCTCGTCCTCTGCGCGCCCAAGGTGTTCACGGCTGCATGCCTGACTGCCAGTCAGAGGGACCGGGTTCGAATCCCGGTGGGCGCTCTCGAAACGCGCGCGTGGCCTAGTGGCTGGGCTCCGGTCTTCCAAGCCGGCAACGCTGGTTCGATTCCAGCCGCGCGCTCACGATTTTGCAGAAGGTCCGCGGCCGCGGAGGCAAATCTCCGGCGCTGCGCAAAAGGAAACGAGGGAAAGGGGGCAGCGCCGCCTTCCTCCGTGGCCGCGGACCCGACACGTGCTGCGTAGACGAAAATGGTGTCGTGCCGCCCTCGTAGCGCGGAGAACCCGGTTCGATTCCGGGACGCAGCTCAGCGCGAGCCGGTGCCGCTGCCCGTGCCGCCGTTCCAGATGTCGGGGTGGCGTGTCTTCCAGTCAGCGAAGAAGGCGATCATCGCCTCGTCGGGTTGAATGTCGACCTCGACGCCGCGCTGGCGCAGGAAGTCCTCGTTGCCGCCGAAGTTCACCGTATCCACGATGACGAGGCGGGGATCTTGAACTGGACGACGGTGCCCGCGCACATCATGCAGGGGCTCAGGGTCGTGTAGAGCGTCGTCTCGTGCCAGCGGCCGAACAGACCGGCGTTCTTCAGGCAGTCGGTCTCGCCGTGAGAGGTGACGTTTCGGTCCTGCTGGCGGCGGTTGTGCCCCTCCGACACCAGGACATCGCGCCACGCCAGCGTCGCCCCGACGGGAACGCCGCCTTCACCGGCGCTCTTGAACGCCTGAACGATCGCCCGGTCGATGAAGGTCCTGTCGGCTTCGCTCACGGCGATCGAAAACGTATCACGCCGCGAAGTCGCGGCTCGATGCAGGGATGGAGCAACGGTCGCTCGTCGGGCTCATAACCCGATGCCGCAAGGCCAGGCGGGTTCAATTCCCGCCCCTGCTACTGCTTTCTGCTCTCCGTCTTGGCAGGCGTGGCGGGACTTGTAGCCCGGCCGGCGCGGTTCGATTCCGCGGGGGAGCTCCGTTCGAAGACCTGTTCCAGGGTGGCTGATCGGTTTAGGCGCCCGCCTGTTAAGCGGGACGAGGCAGGTTCGATTCCTGCCCCTGGAGCCCTGCGTCCGTGCCGAGCTGGATCGGCGCCCGGCCTTCTAATCCGGGACCTGCGGGTTCGAATCCTGCCGGGCGCTCCAACGCCATCGCCGAATGGACCGGGCGCAGCCCTCCGAAGGCAGCGTGTGCGGGTTCGACTCCCGCCGGTGGCTCTCATGTGTTTGCCCGTGTACGCATCTGGTGAGGCGGCTCGATTGTCGATCGAGTGAGGCGAGTTCGAATCTCGTCACGGGCGCAGGCTGCGGCAGCTCGTGGTCGAGCAGCGGGTCTTATAAACCCGCGTTACCGGCGGACCGCCGGGAGGACTGGGTTCGATCCCCAGCCGCAGCACGACGCGCGCCTGCTCGCGGCGCGCACGGCCACGTACCCCAATCTTCGGTAGAGGGAGCCGCCTCAGACGCGGTCCAGTGTCAGTTCGAATCTGACCGTGGCCACAGGCCCGAGTAGTCCAACTGGTAGGAGACGCGCCGCTTAGAACGGCGACAGTGCCGGTTCAAATCCGGCCTCGGGTACCACGCCGGGGTAGCCCAATGAATCGGTAGAGGCGACACGTCGAGAACGTGTCATGTGCGGGTTCGAATCCCGTCCCCGGTACCACGCGCGCTTGGCCCAACAGGTAGAGGCGGCCGTTTCAAGAACGGTCCGGTGCGGGTTCGAGTCCCGCAGCGCGCACGAAGACCGAAGGTCCAAATCAACGACAGGAGAGAGGCAGATGTCCGCAGCCGTGCTGTTCCTGGATCACGACTACCGTCCCCTTCGCGTCACCAGCTGGCAGCGCGCCATCTGCGACATCTTCGTCGGCAAGGTGGAGGTGATCGCGTACAGCCGCGACCGCACCATCCAGGGGATCGATCGGATCCACCCGATGCCGTCGGTGGTGCGGGTGCTGCGCCGGTTTCGGCGCGATCGGATCCGGATCAAGTTTTCGCGCGTCAACATCTACGCGCGCGACCGGTTCGTCTGCCAGTACGACGGCCGGCGCTACCCGACGGAGGACCTGACGTTCGACCACGTCGTGCCGCGTTCGCGCGGCGGCCGGACCTCGTGGGAGAACATCGTCACCTGCTGCGTCGACTGCAACGCCGGGAAGGCCAACCGTACGCCGCACGAGGCGGGGATGCGCCTGCTCGCGCAGCCGAAGAAGCCGCACTGGCTGCCGACGGTGACGGTGAAGAACATGGACGCGGCATCAATCCCGGACGAGTGGCGGAGCTACTGGTCGGGGTCGCTCGATTGAACGAGACGTGACTAACTAGGAGAAAGAGCCATGGCCATCGAAGTCGTCAGCGGAGCCGGGAAGGACATTCACCTCTGGACGAAGCGGGATGAGGTGGAGGAGCAGGCGTTCGCCCAGCTGAGCAACGTCGCGGCGCTGCCGTGGGTGTTTCACCACGTCGCGGTCATGCCCGACGTCCACTTCGGCAAGGGGGCCACGGTCGGGTCGGTGATCGCGATGAAGGACGCGGTCGCGCCGGCGGCCGTCGGGGTCGACATCGGCTGCGGCATGGGGGCCGTGCGCACCAGCCTGCGCGCGTCGGATCTCCCCGACAACCTGGACGGGCTGCGCCACTCGATCGAGCGGGCGATCCCGGTCGGGTTCAACAGCCACAAGCGCCCCGCGAACGCCAGAGGTCGCGGCGCCGCTGATGGCGGAGTTCGACGGGCTCGTGCCCCGGGTGCAGAAGCTGCGGGACAAGGCCGCTTGCCAGCTCGGCACGCTGGGGGGCGGGAATCACTTCATCGAGGTCTGCCTCGACGATCGCCCGCACGATCCGGGCGTCTGGCTCATGCTCCACAGCGGCAGCCGGAACATCGGCAAGGAGCTGGCGGAGCATCACATCGCCGTGGCGCGCAAGCTGGCCCACAACGCCGAGCTGCCCGACCGCGACCTGGCGGTGTTTCTCGCCGGCACGCCCGAGATGGCGGCCTATCGGCACGATCTGTTCTGGGCGCAGCGCTACGCGTTCGCGAACCGGCGGATCATGTTCGGGCTGCTCACGGAGGTCGTGGCGCGGTATTTCGAGCCGCTGGGGGTGACGTTCGACGAGCCGATCCTCTGTCACCACAACTACGTCGCCGAGGAGGTCCACTTCGGCGCGGAGGTGCTGGTCACGCGCAAGGGGGCGATCCGCGCCGGGCGCGGCGAGCTGGGGATCATCCCCGGCTCGATGGGGACGCGGTCGTACATCGTGCGCGGCCTCGGCAACGAGGATGCCTTCGCGTCGGCCTCGCACGGCGCCGGCCGTCGCATGTCGCGCGGCAAGGCGACGCGCACGTTCACGACGGCGGATCTCATCGAGCAGACCGCTGGCGTCTGCTGCCGCAAGGACAGGGGCGTCATCGACGAGATCCCCGGCGCCTACAAGTCGATCGAGGCGGTGATGGCCAACCAGGCCGATCTGGTCGAGATCGTCGAGACGCTGAAGCAGGTCGTCTGCGTCAAGGGGTAGGGTAGGCGCGAACAGCGGAGGACCGGATGGCGAACAGGATCCTGGTTGCGGGAGCGGGCGGGGTGATCGGCAGGCGTCTCGTGCCGCTCTTGCGTGCACGGGGGTACCAGGTCAGCGGGACGACCCGCTCGACGGAGCGTGCCGACGAGCTTCGGCGCGCGGGCGTCCGCCCGATCCTGCTCGATGCCTTCGATCGGCAAGCCGTCGTCGACGCGGTGGCGGCGGCGCGGCCGGACGTCGTCATCCACCAGCTGACGGATCTCTCGGGCGGGTTCGCGCCTGACCGCCAGGTCGAGACGCTCACCCGGAACGCGCGCCTGCGGACCGAAGCGACGCCGAACCTGGTGCACGCCGCCGTCGCGGCCGGGGTCGGCAGGCTGATCGCCCAGAGCATCGTCTGGATGTATGCGTCGGGACCGACGCCGCATACGGAGGCCGACGGGCTCGACCTCGCCGCGACCGGGACGCGGGCGATCACCGTGCAGGGCGTGGTGGCGCTGGAGCGCGCGGTTCTGGAGGCGCCGGCGCTCGAAGGGATCGTGCTGCGCTACGGGTGGTTCTACGGCCCGGGCGCCAACGCGAAGCCGGCCGGTCAGCCGGGGGTGCACGTCGACGCGGCTGCCGAGGCCGCGGTGCTGGCCGTCGAGCGCGGCGCCCCGGGGGCGTACAACGTCGCCGAGCCCGGCCCGGACGTCTCGATCGAGAAGGTCCGGCGGGAGCTAGGCTGGGATCCCGACTTCCGGCTGCCGGCGGGCTAGAGCCCGAAGCGAGCGTTTTACGCGAGCCCGAAGCGAGCGTTTACGCGAGCCCGAGAACAGCGCGCATGTCGTAGAGCGCCGGCTTCCTACCGACGAGCCAGAGGGCGGCCCGGACGGCGCCGAGGGCGAAGGTGTCGCGGTTGCTGGCGCGGTGGGTGACCTCGATGCGGTCGCCGTTTCCGAGGAAGAACACGGTGTGATCGCCCACCACGTCGCCGCCCCGGATTGTCTGCAGGCCGATCTCGCTGCCGGTGCGCGGGCCGACGTCGCCGTGGCGCGTGTAGCGGGCGGTCGCTGCCAGGTCGCGGCCGGTCGCCTCGGCCAGCGCCTCGGCCAGGCGCAGCGCCGTCCCCGACGGGGCGTCGCGCTTGGCGCGGTGGTGAGCCTCGAGGACCTCGATGTCGTAGTCCGGGCCCAGCGCGCGCGCCGCGTCCGCGATCAGCTTGAGCATCACGTTGACCCCGACGGAGTAGTTCGCGGCGAACACGATCGGGATCCGGTTGGCCGCGACGTCCATCGCCACGCGGGCGTGCGTGCCGAGGCCGGTCGTGCCGATCACCAGCCCGACCCCCTGCGCGGCGGCGGTGGCGCAGACGCTCTCGGTGACGCTGGGGGCGGTGAAGTCGATCCAGACGTCGGCGCTGCCGCGGACCGGCAGCTCGCTGCGGATCGGGACGCCGATCGCTTCGGCGCCGGCGGCCGCCGCGGCGTCGCGGCCGATGGCGGGGTGCCCGGCCCGCTCACAGGCGGCGGTCAGCACGGCGTGCGGCGCCGCTGCGAGGACGGCGCGGGTCAGCGCCCGTCCCATCCGCCCGTCGGCGCCGAGCACGGCGATCCGCGTCGGAACCGCCATCGCTAAACGAGACCGAGCTCGGCGAGCTGGGCCCGCAGCTTGTCGCGGTACGGTGCCGCCAGCGGGTAGAGCGGCGGCCGCAGCTCCTCGGCGATCCGCCCCATCATCGCCAGCGCGGCCTTGACCGGGATCGGGTTGGCCTCGACGAACAGCCCCTCGCCGAGCGGCAGGAGACGGTAGTGCAGGGCGCGCGCTTTGGCCCAGTCGCCGGCGGCGGCGGCGTCCCACATCGCGCTCATCAGCGCCGGCGCCACGTTGCTGACGACGGAGATGACCCCCTTGCCGCCCAACGCGTAGAGCGGGAAGGCGGTCGCGTCGTCGCCCGACAGCAACGCCAGGCGGTCGCCGACGCGTGCGATGATCTGCGAGGCGCGCAGCGCCGAGGCAGTCGCCTCCTTGACGCCGACGACCTCGCGCAGCTCGGCGAGCCGCGCGATCGTCTCGGGGAGGAGATCGCAGGCGGTGCGGCCGGGGACGTTGTAGAGGATGCTGGGCAGCGGCGCCGCCTCGACGATCGCCTTGAAGTGGCGGTAGAGGTGCTCCTGCCCCGGGCGGTTGTAGTAGGGCGTCACCAGCAGCAGGCCGTCGGCGCCGACCTGCTTCGCGGCCTTCGACATCTCGATCGCTTCCGCGGTGGAATTCGAGCCGGTCCCCGCGATCACCGGGACGCGCTTCTTGGCCGCCTCGACCACCACCTGAATCACGCGCAGGTGCTCGTCGTTGGTCAGCGTCGGCGACTCGCCGGTCGTGCCGGTGGGAACCAGGCCGTCTACGCCGGCGGCGATCTGTTCGTCGACCAGGCGGCGCAGCGCCTCCTCATCGAGCCTGTCGCCACGGAACGGCGTGACCAGCGCGGTGATGACTCCCGTGAACATCGATTTCCTATACCACGGCCGACGCGGCCAGACGCACCATCGGAACGAAGGTTCCTCCGTCGAGGCGGCCGGCCGCGGCGCGGACGGAGTGGAGGTCGGAAGCGGTCAGCATCGTGTGGCCGCGGGGCGCCGCGAGCGGGATCGTCCGGGGGTCGGCTTCGATCCCCCGGGCGGTGCGCCTGAGGATCAGCAGCTGCAGCGCGGGCGTCGCCAGCGCGGAGGGGAGTCGCCAGTCGATGCGGATCTCGTTGCCGGCGGTCTCGACGTGCAACGTGGGCGCTTCGCTCGCCGGCGGCGCCGTGCGCATTTCGTCGAGATCAGCGATGCGCGCCTCGTACTGGGCACGGGTGGCCGAATCGTCCGCTGCGGTCAGCAGGCGGCGGTAGATCTGCAGCGCCTGGTCGGTGAGCCCCTGCTTGACGTAAAGCTCGGCCATCGTCTGGGTGTCGAACATGGTCAGGACCATAAACCTCGAACCCGGTCGACGTCCGCAGCGATCTGCGTGATCAGGGCATCGACCGTGTCGAATTTCTGTTCGTCGCGAAGGCGCTCGCCGATCTCCAGCCGCAGCCGGCAGTCGTAGAGGTCACCGTCGAAGTCGAGCAGGTAGGCCTCGACCGAGACCGCGTCCGCGTCCGTGAAAGTGGTGTTCTTGCCCACGCTCAATGCGGCGCCGCGCGTCGTTCCGGCCAGCGGGCCATCGAGGACGACGGCACGCGCCGCGTAGATCCCGAGCTTGGGAAGGAGCTCCCCCTCCGGGATGACGTTGGCGGTCGGGAACCCGAGCGTCTTCCCGCGCGCCGCGCCGCGCGCCACCCGCCCCTCGATCGCGAAGGGGCGGCCGAGCAGAGGGGCCGCCTCCGTGGTGCGCCCCGCGGCGACCAGCGCGCGGATCACCGTCGACGAGCAGGTTTGGCCCTCGATGGCAACCGGGGGGATCACCCCGACGCCGATGCCCAGGGCGTCGCCCAGCTCCCGCAGCCGCCGTGCGTCGCCCGTGCGACCGCGCCCGAAGCTGAAGTCGTAGCCGACGACGACGTCTCGGGCGCCGAGGTCGCGTGAGAGCACGTCGCGCACGAAGGCGTCGGCCTCGATCGCGGCGAATTCCCGCGTGAACGGCTGGACCACCGCCAGCGCGATCCCCGCCTCGGCGCAGAGCTGCAGCCGGCGGGCGAGCGACATGATGAGCGGCGGCGCGCGGTCGGGCGCGAAGAGGCGGGCGGGGTGGGGGGCGAAGGTCAGCACCGCCGGAACCGCCCCGTGCGCCTGGGCGCGCGCGCAGACCTCGCGCAGCAGCGCCTGGTGACCCAGGTGGACGCCGTCGAAGTTGCCGATCGCCACCGCCAGAGGCCGCGACCCACGCGCGGCGGCGACCGCCCCCGCTCCGGCAACCTCGATCATCGTCCGTGCGCCGCCAGCATCGCGGTGATGGTATCGAGCAGCGTCTCGATCTCGAACGGCTTCTCGACGATCCGTTCGTGCGTCACGCCCATCGCGGCGCGCCGCCGCGGCGGAACGCCGGTCATGAGCGCGATCGGGACGCCCGGGAACAGCGCGGCGAGCTCCGCCGGCAGCTTGTCGGGGCCCGACGAGCCGGGGACCATCAGATCGCTCAGCACCGCGGCGGGGGCGTGGCCGGCGCCGGCCCAGGCGCGCGCCAGTCCGACGTCGCGCACCTGTTCGGGCGCAAAGCCGGCCTCGCGCAGCACTTGCGCGACCAGGCCACCGATGTGCGCGTCGTCTTCGATGATGAGGATGACCTCGCCAGGCATTACGACGTTGACATCCTAGTTCGTGGCGCGAAGAATAGCGGCCCGAGTTGAAGACGACATTCTTCTCGGCGTCAAGCAGACGCGCACAGGAGATCGACGATGGCCGCGCCTGCTAGGACAACCGCTAAACAGACCAAGTTCATTTTCGTCACCGGCGGGGTTGTCTCGTCGCTGGGTAAGGGACTCGCCTCCGCTTCGATCGGCAGCCTGCTCGAGACCCGCGGGCTCAAGCTGACGATTCAGAAGCTCGATCCCTACCTGAACGTCGACCCGGGGACGATGAACCCGATGCAGCACGGCGAGGTGTTCGTCACCGACGACGGCGCTGAGACCGATCTCGATCTCGGCCACTACGAGCGCTTCATCTCGCAGCGGATGACGAAGCTGAATAACGCGACCAGCGGTCAAATCTATCAGACCGTCATCCAGAAGGAGCGCCGCGGCGAGTATCTGGGCGGAACCGTGCAGGTGATTCCGCACGTCACCGACGAGATCAAGGCCCGGATCCTCGACTGCGCCAAGGGGCAGGACGTCCTGATCGTCGAGGTGGGGGGGACCGTCGGCGACATCGAGTCGCTGCCTTTTCTCGAAGCGATTCGCCAGCTGCGTTTCGAGGTGGGTCACGCCAATGCCGTGTCGGTGCACGTGACGCTGGTGCCGTTCATCGGCGCGGCGGGCGAGCTCAAGACCAAGCCGACGCAGCACTCGGTGATGAAGCTGCGCGAGATCGGCATCCAGCCGGAGATCCTGCTCTGTCGTTCGGAGCGGCCGATCGAGGCGCCGATGAAGAAGAAGATCGCGATGTTCACCAACGTCGCGGCCGACGCGGTCTTTTCCGCCGAGGACGTCAGCTGTATCTACGAAGTCCCGATCCGTTTTCACCACGAGGGGGTGGACGACAAGATCGGCGAGATGCTCAACATCTGGTCGCGCGCTCCCGAGCTGACCGGCTGGGAGAAGGTCGTCCACCGGATCAAGAGCCCGAACACCGACGTGGAGATCGGCCTGGTCGGCAAGTACGTCGACCTCGTCGAGTCCTACAAGAGCCTGAACGAGGCCCTGATGCACGGCGGGATCGGCAACGAGTGCCGCGTCAACCTGCACCACATCGACTCGGAGGAGATCGAGCGGCGCGGCGCCCCGGCGATGCTCGCGACGATGGACGGGATCCTGGTGGCGCCCGGCTTCGGGAGCCGCGGCATCCAGGGAAAGATCGACGCCGTCCGCTACGCGCGCGAGCAGCTGGTGCCGTTCTTCGGCATCTGCCTCGGGCTGCAGATGGCGGTCATCGAGTTCGCGCGCAACGTGGTCGGTCTCAAGGGGGCGAACTCGACCGAGATGGACCCGGCGACGCCCTATCCGGTCGTCGACCTCATGCCCGACCAGCGCGGCGTCACCGACAAGGGGGCGACGATGCGCCTCGGTTCGTATCCGTGCGTACTGGTCCCCGGCTCGAAGGCCGCCGCCGCCTATGGCAGCGCCGAGATCAGCGAGCGGCACCGCCACCGCTACGAGGTCAACAACGACTTCCGGGAGGGGCTGACGAGCCACGGGATGGTGATCTCGGGCGCCTCGCCCGACCGGCGCCTGGTCGAGATGATCGAGCTGCCGCAGCACCCGTACTTCGTGGGCTGCCAGTTCCATCCCGAGTTCAAATCGCGCCCCCAGGCGCCCCACCCGTTGTTCCAGGCGTTCATCGCCGCGGCCCTCAGCGCTCGCCTCGGCGACCGCCGCCGCCGCCTCGCCGACGCGGCCGCTCCGGCTCCGCTCTAGCGACAAACTCGCTACGATTTCAGGGGTTTCACACCATCGACGCGTCGCCGGGCGCTGGTGTGCGGGGGAGTGTGTGCAATCTGTGTACCACGGGCGCCTTGACGCTTGTGGCTCGTGACCCAATGGTGCTACAAAAGCAAAAGCTCAACACAAGGCACGGGTCTCATGTCGACCGCGTGAGGTCGGAACAGCTCAGCTGGCCCGACCTTTTCGCGGGGGGCCGTGGGACCCTCCCAGGGGCCCCACATGTCGATTGAAATAAAGCAGCACCTCAGGCTCTCGCAGCAGCTGGTGATGACGCCCCAGCTGCAGCAGGCGATCAAGCTGCTGCAGCTCTCGCGCATGGAGCTGGTCGACATGGTCCGCGACGAGATGCTCGAGAACCCCATCCTGGAGGACTCGGTCGAGTCGTCCAGTGAGCAGGCGAAGGCGGCGGATGGCCCCGTCGAGGTCGACGCCAAGGGGGGCGACATCGAGCGGGTGGGCGAGACCGAGACGCCGGTGGTCGAGATCCGCGAGGACAAGATCGACACGACGTCCGAGGTCAAGGCCGACACCGGCACGAGCGAGGCGGTCAACGACTTCGACTGGGAGGGCTACCTCGACAACCAGGCCGCCGCGGCCCCGATGCCGTCGTACAAGTCGAACAACGAGGATTCCCCGTCGCTCGAATCGACGCTGACGCGGGGCACGTCGCTGTTCGACCACCTCGAGTGGCAGCTGAAGCTGAGCCACTTCACGCTCGAGGAAGACGGAATCGCGATGTTGATCATCGGGAACCTGACCCCCGACGGGTACCTGGAGGAGCCGCTCGAAGACCTCGCCGAGGAGGCTGAGGTCACCCTGGAGCTCGCCGAGTCCGTGCTGAAGCGGGTCCAGGAGTTCGATCCGGTCGGCGTGGCCTCGCGGACCCTGGAGGAGTGCCTGCTCATCCAGGCCCGCCACGTCGGAGCGGACGACGAGGTGGTGATCGGGATCATCGAGCGCCACCTCACCAACCTGGAGAAGAAGAACTACCAGGCCATCGCCAAGGACCTCAACCAGCCGGTCGACGAGATTTACGAGGCGGCGAAGGTGCTCAAGAGCTTCGATCCGAAGCCGGGGCGCCAGTACACGTCGGAAGAGCCGACGTACATCACGCCCGACGTCTACGTGCACAAGGTCGGCGACAAGTACTTCGTCGTCGCCAACGACGACGGCCTGCCCAAGCTGAAGATCTCGGACTTCTACCGGACCGCGCTGGCCGGCGGCCCCAAGGCCCGCGAGTACATCCAGGAGCGGCTGCGCAGCGCCCAGTGGCTGATCCGGTCGATCCAGCAGCGGCAGCGGACAATCGTGAAGGTGACCGAGTCGATTTTGAAGTTCCAGCGCGAATTCTTCGACAAGGGGACCGCGCACCTCAAGCCCTTGATTCTGCGCGATGTGGCTGAGGACATCGGCATGCACGAGTCGACCGTCTCGCGGGTGACGACGAATAAGTACGTCCACACCCCCCAGGGGATCTATGAGCTGAAATACTTCTTCAACTCGGGTATCGCCCGTACCGACGGCGACGATCTGGCCTCCGAGGCCGTCAAGCTCAAGATAAAACAGATCATATCGGCCGAGAGCCCCAAGGCTCCGCACTCGGATCAGCGCATCGTCGAGCTACTGAAAGACCAGAATATCGAGATCGCCCGCCGCACAGTGGCGAAGTACCGCGAGCAGCTCCGTATTCTCTCCAGCTCGAAGCGTCGCCAGGTTTTCTAGGCAGGGTCTCTAACAGAACCGAATGCCAGAGGAGCGCGCCCGGGCACAGTCCTGCTCGGTTTGTTGTCCGTCGACGGGAAAAGGAGTAATAACTGAGCGCGATAGCCCCTGGTGGGGGAGGACAGATGCAGCTCTCGACGACGTTTCGGCACATGGACGGCTCGCAGGCGGTGCGTGAATACGCTGCCGAGAAGCTTGAAAAAATCCGTAAGTACTTCAACAAGGACCCGATATCCGCGCACGCGGTGTTCTCGGTCGAACGTGGTTTTCACCACGTCGCCGACCTGAACATCACGCTGCCCAACGGTATCGTCATCAACGCCAAGGAGACGACCGAGGATATGTACTCCTCGATCGACCTGGCGGCGGCGCGTATCGAGCGCCAGGTGCGTCGCTGGAAAGACAAGATCCGCGACCACAAGCCGCACGGCGGTCCGTCGACCTCGTTCCGCGAGCTGGTGATCCCAGCCGAGGAGATCGAGCCGGGATTGGCGGCCAAGACCGACGGCCAACCGACGACGACGGCCTCCGCGCCACCACGGTCCTTCAGCATCATCAGGGACGAGCGCTTCAGCGCCCGGTCGATGACCGTCGAAGACGCGGTCATGCAGCTGAACTTGCTGGGCGACGAGCTCCTGGTGTTCACGGACGCTCGGACAGGCGGCATTTCGGTGCTGCACCGCCGCCAGGACGGCAACTACGGTCTGATCGAGACCGGGCCGGCCAATGGCGGGGGACCGAACGGCCGCTGACCGGCAGCGCGCGTCATGAAGGTCATCGATTTCCTTCAGCCGAGCTTCATCATCCCGACGCTGTCGGCGACGACGAAGCCGGCGGTGCTGGCCGAATTGGCCGCGCACATGGCGCGCGTGGTTCCTGGCGTCGAGGCCGAGGCGCTGCGCAAGGTGCTGGAGGAACGCGAGCTGCTCGCGTCGACGGCGATCGGTGACGGGATCGCCATCCCCCACGGCAAGCTCGACTCGGTCGGCCACCTGGTCGGGGCGCTGGGACGGGCCACGGAGGGGATCGAGTTCGAGTCCATCGACGGCAAGCCGACCCACCTGGTGTTCATGCTGGTCGCCCCGGCCAGCTCGACGGGCGTGCACCTGAAGGCGCTGGCACGGCTGTCACGGCTGTTCCGGGACGGCGACTTCCGCAAGCGGCTGCTCGCCGCGCCGTCCGGCGAGGCGATGTACCAGGTCATCGCCGAAGAAGACGCGAAGTACTAGCGCCGGGGGCACCCGACGTAGGTCGCCGCTCCGGCGAGGGTGTCCTGAGGTACTCTAAGCGGTAAACATGACGCCGACGCTGACGGTCCGGTCGCTCCTCGACGAGGGGACCCAGCTGCGGTTGGTGCTGGTTGCCGGCGAGACTGGCCTCGGCCGCCGCATCACGGTGCAGCGGATCCAGAAGCCGGGCCTCGCCTTGGCCGGTTTCGTCCGCCAGGTCCATCCCGAGCGGGTGCAGGTGCTGGGGGCGACGGAGATCAGCTACCTGGAGACGCTCTCCCCCGAGGCGGCCCAGCGCGCCGTGGAGTCCTTCTTCAGCCTCAACCCGGCCTGCGTCGTCGTGACCAAGGGGCTGGAGGTGCCCGCGCTGTTGCGCGAGGCCGCCGACCGGATGGGCGTGCCGCTGCTGCGGACCCCGCTGGTCTCCTCGTCGGCGATCGATCACATCCAGAAGTACCTGGAATTGCAGCTCGCCCCGACCGCGAGCATCCACGCCGTGCTGATGGACGTGCTCGGCGTCGGGGTGCTGCTGCTGGGCAAGAGCGGCATCGGAAAGTCCGAGGCGGCGCTCGACCTCATCATGCGCGGCCATCGGCTGGTCGCCGACGATCTGGTCGAGGTCAGGCGGACCTCGGGGAACGTTCTGGTCGGCTGGGCGTCGGAGCTGATCAAGCACCACATGGAGGTCCGCGGCCTCGGGATCATCAACATCAAGGACATGTTCGGCGTGGCGGCCGTCCGCGACGAGAAGCGGATCGAGCTGGTGCTGGAGCTGATTCGCTGGGACCAGAGCGAGAGCCACGACCGCCTCGGGCTCGACGAGATGGTCTATCCGATCCTCGAGGTGCAGGTGCCGCTCCTGCGCATCCCGGTCAGCCCGGGACGCAACGTCAGCTCGCTGATCGAGGTCGCGGCGCGGAACAGGCTCCTGCAGGTGCGTGGCCACCACTCGGCGCGCGAGTTCCAGGAACGGCTGGATCGGGCCCTCGCCGACGCGCGCGAGCGACGCTGGCGGGACGACGTCGAATGATGGGAGCCCGCGCGTGAGGCTGGTCGTGGTCACGGGCGTGTCGGGTGCGGGTAAATCGACCGCGCTGCGGTCCCTCGAGGACCTGGGGTTCTACGCCGTCGACAACCTGCCGCTGCCGATGCTCCCCAAGCTGATCGAGCTTCTGGCCAGCCGCCCCGACGTCGACCGCGCCGCGCTGGGGCTCGACGCGCGCGCAGGCAACTTCCTGACCGGCGCGCCCGCGATCTTCGCCGACCTGCGCAAGTCCGGCCACACCGTCGAGGTGCTTTTTCTCGACGCGTCCGACGAGATTCTGATCCGTCGCTTCTCCGAGACCCGCCGCCGCCACCCGCTCTCCGACACGGACATCCGGGCCGGGCTCGCCGCCGAACGGCGCGCCCTCGGCGATCTCCGTCAGGCGACCGATGCGCTGGTCGACACCGGCACGCTGACCGTGCACGTGCTGCGGGCCCTCATTCAAGAGCGTTATGGGCGGGGGGAGGGCGATCTGGCCATCACCCTGCTGTCGTTCGGGTTCAAGCACGGCATCCCGGCCGAAGCCGACGTGGTGCTCGACGTGCGGTTCCTCCCCAATCCCTTCTTCGTCCCCCAGCTTTCGGCGCTCTCGGGCGAGGACGAGGCCGTGGCGCGGTTCGTCATGGACGACGCCGACACCAAGGCCTTCCTCGAGCAGGCGGAGAAGCTGCTGCGCCTCTCCGTGCAGGGATTCATCCGCGAAGGGAAGTCGTACGCGACGGTGGCGATCGGCTGCACCGGGGGCCGCCACCGCTCGGTCGCGATCGCCAAGGAGCTGGGCCGCCGGTTGGGGACGGAGTTCCCCATTTCGGTCCGCCACCGCGATATCCGCCAGGCCGGCGGGCAGTAGGGAACCCCTCTCCGCGGGATCGTCGATCTTGGGCGGGTCTTTCCGTCGGGATATCAGGGGTCGAGTCGGCGCGGCCTTCGTGTAAACTCCCCGCATGGGCCAGGTAGGTCTGGTCATCGTGACCCACGGCGGCAGCGGCGAGTGCCTGCTCGCAGGCGCGGCCGGCATCGTCGGCCCCATCGCCGCGGCGGCGGCGGTCTCGGTCGCCCCGAACGAGGAGTTCGGCGAGGTGGTCCGCCGCGTCGGCCGGGCCTGCACCGAGGTCGACGCGGGCGGCGGCATCCTGATCCTGGCCGACGTGCACGGCTCCTCGCCATTCCGCGCCTGCCTGGCGATGGTCGACGGGACGCGACCGGTCGAGATCGTCTCCGGCGTCAACCTGCCGATGCTGCTCAAGCTTGCGACCTGCGACCGCCACGGCCTCAGGCCGGCCGAGGTGGCCGAGCTGGTCAAGGAGGTTGGCAAACGTTCGATCCGGCTCGGCTCGGAGCTGACCGGCAAACCCGCTCTCCCCTCCGAAAACCACCGGTGACGATGGCGCGCGCCGAAAGGGATGTGCAGATCAAAAATCGAATGGGCATGCACGCGCGCGCCGCCGTTCGATTCGTCCAGCTCGCCAACGGCTTCCGCTCCGAGGTGAAGGTCATCAAGGACGGGCAGGAGGCCAACGGCAAGAGCATCATGGGCCTCCTGACGCTGGTGGGGGCGCATGGGGTGACGATGAAGATCGTCTGCGAGGGGGATGACGCGCCGGCGGCGGTCACGGCGCTGGCCGAGCTGGTCGACACGGGGTTCGGCGAAGGCGTCGACCCGTTCGTGGGTGGGGGGGGGTAATTGGAGCGACTCGTAGGTGTAGGGGCGTCGCCGGGGATCGCGACGGGCGTTGCGCACGTGCTGGGGAGCCGGGTCGAGATCCACGAGCGACGAATCGCCGCCGAGCAGGTCGAGGCCGAGATCGCGCGCTTCGAGCGTGGTCTGGCCGTCACCGACGCTCAGCTGGCGGCCATCCAGGTCCAGATCGCCGCCCACGAGGGGGACGACCACCAGTACCGCATCCTCGAGGCGCACCGGATGATGCTGTCGGACGTCCACCTGGTCGAGCGCGCACGCAAGATGATCCGCGAGGACAAGACCTCGGCCGACTGGGCGGTGCGCAAGTCGCTGGATCAGATTCAGGCCGTCTTCGAGCGGATCGAGGACCCCTACTTCCGCGATCGCAAGAGCGACATCGCCCTGGTCGGCGAGCGCCTGCTGCGCAACCTGGTCGGGATCGGCGACTCGGCGTCCCCCGAGGAGGCGCCCAAGGGGAGCATCGCCGTGGCGCACGAGCTGTCGCCCGCCGACGCCGCCCAGCTGGGACGGGCCGAGGCGGCCGGTTTCTGCACCGAGGGGGGCGGGCGCACGTCGCACACCGCGATCGTGGCGCGCGCGCTGGGGCTCCCCTACGTCTGCGGCGTCGAGGCGCTGACCCACAAGATCTGGTCCGGGATGACGCTGGTCATCGACGGCCTGCGCGGCGAGGTGATCCTCGATCCCGACGCGGAGGCGCTGCGCCGCTACGAAGCGCGCGCCGAGGTCCAGCGGGCACGGGGCCAGCGGCTGGCGGCGATGCGCGACGTGACCTCGCAGACCAGCGACGGTGTCGCCGTGCACCTGCACGCGAACGTCGAGATGCTCGAGGAGATTCCGATCGCCGTCGATCTCGGCGCCGAATCGGTGGGGCTGTTCCGGACCGAGTTTCTGTACCTCGAACGGGCCGAGCTGCCGACGGAGGAGGAGCAGTACGCGCACGCGGTCGCGGCGCTGAAGAACGTGGGCGGCCGCTGCATCACCTTCCGTACGCTCGATCTCGGCGGCGACAAGCTGCCGCCGTCGGTGCGCATTCCGAGCGGCACCAACCCGGCGATGGGGCTGCGTTCGATTCGCTACTCGCTCAAGCAAGAGGACGTGTTCCGGACCCAGCTGCGGGCGCTCTACCGCGCGGCCGCGGTCGGTCCGATGCAGATCCTGTTTCCGCTGATCTCGGGCGTCGCCGAGCTGCGGGCCGCCAAGCGGATCTGCGCCGAGGTGCGCGACGAGCTGACGCGCGAGGGGCTCCCCCACGCGCGTCACGTGCCTGTGGGGGTGATGGTCGAGACGCCCAGCGCGGCGCTGATCCCGGACCTGCTGGCGGCCGAGTGCGACTTCCTGAGCATCGGCACCAACGATCTCATCCAGTACTCGCTCGCCGCCGATCGCGAGGACGAGCACGTCGGGTACCTCTATCACCCGCTTCATCCGGCGATCCTGCGGGCGCTGCGCAACACCGTGTCCGCGGCGGTCGCCGGCGGAAAATCGGTCGCGATGTGCGGCGACATGGCCGGCGATCCGATGCTGGTCTGGGTGCTGCTGGGGCTGGGTCTGCGCAACCTGTCGATGGCGCCTCGCCAGATTCCGCTGGTGAAGTCGATCGTGCGGTCGACCAACATCGGCGACGCCGAGCGCCTCCTGGCGCAGGCGATGACGATGTCGACCGAGGTCGAGATCGAGGAGATGGTCTACGGCGTGATGACGGCGCGCTTCCCGCTCGAGCTGAACGACGGCGAAGACGAACGCACCCCCGGGTGACCGTGACCGCGCCGGCCAAGACCCCGGTCGCCGCCCGCGTTCGCCGCGCCCGGCCGGCGGACTGGACCGCGGCGCGGGCGCTGCTGCGCGAGATCGACGTCCTGCACACGGAGATTGCCCCCGACTATTTCCGGTTCTCGGCGCGCACCGAACCGGAATGGCTGCGCCTCCTGGGCGACGCGCACGCTGCCCTGTTCGTCGCCGAGCTCCCGCCCGCGGTCGACGTCGTGGGGGTGCTGGTCGCGCGCGTCTACGAGACCCCCGCCGATCCCGCGATGGTGCAGCGGCGGCGCGGCCACATCGAGACGCTGGTCGTGAGCGCGCGCCACCGCCGGTGCGGGATCGGCGGGCGGCTCATGGGCGAGGCGACGGCCTGGGCCCGGGCGCAGGGCGCGGCCGAGGTGGTGCTGACGACCTGGGCCGGCAACCGCGAGGCCGACGCGTTCTACGAAAGCCTCGGGTACCGCCTGCTATCGCGCGTCCTGCACGCCCGGCTGGACTAGCACCCGCCCCTTGGCGGCGCGCGCGTGCCGGGCCCACAGCAGATACAGCAGAGGGGCCCCCAGCAGCGAGTAGGAGAGGACGTGACCGATGATCCCGTCAGGGCCGAACAGCTCGGTCGCGTCGTGGAGCCACTGGGTCCCCTCGACCACACCGCTCTCGGCCAGCTCGTGGACCCCGTAGATGACCAGCTGAACCAGAAACAGGCCGAGAAAAAGCGCCGTGACCTTGAGGATCACGCCCATGTTGAGGCGCTGTCCCCAGCGGCTCCAGCTCCAGGCGACGACGCCGGCGGCGATGAGCCCCAGCGCGGCGCCCGACGTCACCAGCAGCGCCTGCAAGCGCACCTCCGTGGCCCGCAGCGCCATCGCCTGCACCCCCAGGTAGAAGACCGCCTCGAGCCCCTCGCGGGTCACCAGCAGCGCCGTCACCAGGGCAACGCCGGCGAGCGCCCGTGCCGGGGGGGACGTGCCATCAACCCCTGCGACCGCCGCGACGCCCGCGGCCCGCTCGACGCGGGTCTCGATCTGCCCACGGAGCTGCCGTCCGGCCCGCAGCATCTGGATCAACAGGCCGCCCACCACCACCGCCGCGGTCAGGGCCGCGATCCCCGCGTACTTGGGCTGGTTGGGAACCTGAAGCCACAGCCACGCGCCCCCGATGCAGGTGAAGACCGAGAGCGCGAGCCCGATTTGCACCCCGCGCACCAGGCCGGGGCGCTGGCTCTTCTTGAGGTAGGCGACGACGACGCCCACGATCAGAAAAGCCTCTATCCCTTCACGAAACGTGACCAGCAGCGCCTGCAACATCGTGCTTCGCGCGAACTATATCAGCGCGATGCCCGTGATAGGCTGAATCTCCGCGGCACCGGCCGCGTCGGAGGAAGACGATGACCTTGCGAATTTCGGTCGCCCTGGCGGTGGCCATGGCGATGGCGGTCCCCCTGACGGCGCATGCCGATGAGGCGGCCGGTCACTACAACCTGGCGCTCCAGTACAAGCGCGAGGGGAAGCTGACCGACGCGGTCGCCGAGTGCCAGAAAGCCATTGCCCTGCGGAAGGACTACGCCGCCGCCCACGCCACCCTGGGGACGCTGTACCGCGCCCAGGGGACGTATGACAAGGCGGCAGGCGAGTTCGAGTGGGCGGTGAAGCTCGAGCCCAAGGACGCCCAGAGCCACGCCAACCTGGGGGCGGCCTACGCGCGGCTCAAGCGTTACGACGAGGGGATCGCCGAGCTGGAGATCGCCCTCAAGCTCAAGCCTGACGACTACGAGACGCTGTTGTCGCTCGGGTACGCCTACAAGCAGAGGAACGACTACAAGCACGCCATCGAGGCCTACCAGAAGGCGACCGAGCTGAAGCCGAACGAGGTCCAGGCGTGGAACAACCTGGGCGTCGCCAAGGCCAAGACCGACGACAAGGAGGGGGCGATCTTCGCCTACCGCAAGGCGATCGCGATCAAGCCCGACGACGCCGAGCTGCACTTCGGCCTCGCGACGGTCTACCGCAGGCAGCGCAAGACCGACGAGGCGATCGCGGAGTACCAGGTGGCGGTCCAGAAGGATCCCAAGTTCGCCAAGGCCTACTACGACCTCGGCATCATGTACTCGCAGGAGAAGAAGACCGCCGAGGCACGCGCCGCCTTCGAGAAGTACCTGGAGTACGGCCACAACGAGGATGCGGCCTCGCGGAAGGACGCGGCGGACCGGCTGGCGACGTTCAAGGGGATGGGGAAGTAGCACCGCAGCCCCCTGGGCTCGCCTCGCTACGCTCGCTCGGGGCTCGCTCGCCACGGCTCGCTTCGCGCGAAGGTGACCCACGTTAGGCGCGGCGTTGAGCGCCCCGCGTTGATCGGAACGCGGCTCGCCGCCCCTGGCTTTTTGCGGCGCGTAGCCTGCCTTTTCGAAAGTGATTGCAGGCTACGCGCCGCAAAAAGCTCTCAAGCGGCGAGTTGCGCTCCGGTCAAGGAGGGGCGCCTCAACGCCGCGAGAATCTGCCGGTCGCCTTCTCGCGAGTCTCCCGGGCCGCGAGCGACCCACGTTGGGCGCGGCCCCTTGAGCGCCCCGCGTTGACCGGGGGGGGAACGCGGCTCGCCGCCCCCTGGGCTTTTTGCGGCGCGTAGCCTGCCTTTTCGAAAGTGATTGCAGGCTACGCGCCGCAAAAAGCTTTCAAGCGGCGAGTTGCGCTCCGGTCAAGGAGGGGCGCCTCAACGCCGCGAGAATCCGCCGGTCGCCTTCTCGCGAGTCTCCCGGGCCGCGAGCGACCCACGTTAGGCGCGGCGTTGAGCGCCCCGCGTTGATCGGGGGGGAACGCGGCTCGCCGCCCCTGGGCTTTTTGCGGCGCGTAGCCTGCCTTTTCGAAAGTGATTGCAGGCTACGCGCCGCAAAAAGCTCTCAAGCGGCGAGTTGCGCTCCGGTCAAGGCGGGGCGCTTCAACGCCGCGAGAATCCGCCGGTCGCCTTCTCGCGAAGCGAGCCGTGGCGAGCGAGCCTCCCAGCGCGAGTCGCCCCACACCGTAGGAAGGCGAGCAAGCGCGGCCCGATGCGAGCGAGGCGAAGCCGAAGCGAGCAAGCGCGTCCCCGGGCGCGGGGCGAGCGGTCCGGTCCCGGCTAGAACTTCACGCCCATGTAGATCCGCAGGATCTGCGCGACGCTGGCGTCCGCCCGCTGATCCGCCGCCCACACGCTCCCGCGGTCGAGCGCGCCGAGCGGGAAGAAGATGCCCCAGATGAAGCCGGCGTAGAACCCCTCGCCGGTGTTGCGGTAGCCGGCCCCGATGTCCGCCTCCACGCCGTAGGAGAGGCTGTTGCCCGGCGTCGAAACCGGCACCTGCGCCATGCTGTAGATGACGCTGCCTTGCAGCCCCAGCGAGCGGGTCTGCCCCAGGTCGAACCAGTAGGCGGTCTGTGGCTTGATGAAGACCGCGTTGGTGACCGTCCCGACGATGTGGCGGAAGAAGATCTGGTCGACGTGGTAGTCGGGCGAGAAGTGGAAGTCGCCCAGCGTGTGGTCGCCGTGGGGCTGCTGGACGAAGCGCCAGCGGTAGTTGAGGTACTGGCCAGGCTCCTCGGCCTGATCGCCGGAGGCGCCGCCCGCTTCCAGACCGACGAAGAACGAATCGCGGTAAAGCCGCAGCTCGCTGGCGACGACCCACCCGAACTGGCGCAGCGTCAGCTTCTGGTCGTCCGCGGCCAGCGCGCCCGGGTGCTGGATTCGCCCGAAGATGCCCATCCCCTCGAACTCGACGGTCAGCGCCTTGTATTGGAGCTTGAACCAGAGGTTGGGGCTGACGGTCAGCGCCCCGATGTAGCGTGCCTGCGGCAGCTGGTCGGGCGAGGCGGGCTGCGTCCCCGTCGCCGGCGTCTGCCCGGCGGTCAGGGCCGGGTCGCGCGGTTCGACCATGTAGCCCTGGTTGCGATAGACCAGCTGCAGGCCGTAGTTGACGACCACGTCGCCTCGATCGAGCTTCTCGCGCAGCTCGACGGGGCTGTCGAGCTTGGTGATCGACGCCATCAGCTGCAGCACGTCGTCGTTCTGGGCCAGGTCGTACTGGTAGCCGCTCGGATCGTTCCGCCCCAGCGTCAGCTGCTGCGTCGTCGGTCCCTGCGCCCCCAGATCCCAGGCCCCCGCCAGCTGGTGACCGTAGATCGTGGTCAGCCCCATCACGCGGTCGACGGTGGTGCCGACGTCGCAGTCGGGGCAGGCGCCCGAGTTGTAGAACATCCCGCGCCCCCACTGCCAGGGCATGCGGCCGAACCGGATCGAGCCGAACTCGCCGTCGATCTCGGCCCAGGCGCGCTTGGCGCGGAAGCTGGAGAGGAAACCGTTCTGGCCAACCTCGGGCGGGACCTGGTTGTTGGAGAGGATCGGTGCCGGCGCCACGCCCGGCAGCGCCATCGGGTTCGTCATCGCGGTCCCCGACGTGCCGGCGGCCGTCGACGGGCGGTTGAAGCCCTCGATCCCCGCCAGCGAGTCGGGCGTCGACCCCATGATCACGTTGTCGAGGATGTCGATCTGCGAGTGCACGCGCACCTGATCGGTGACGTTGATCGTCGGCTCGATCCGGAAGCGCATGTTGGCGCCGCCCTGGTTCTTGTGGCCGCAGTTGCGTCCGGGGTTGAACCTGTCCTGACCGTTGGAGACGATGCCCGGATCGAGCCCGGCGCCGTTGTAGAGGCTGCCGTCCGGCAGGATCGGCCCGGGACAGTCGAGCGGGCGGGGGAAGGGGGGCAGACCGTAGCTGGTGCCGATCGCGCCGTTGGGGATGTTGGTGTAACCCTGGCCCAGGAAGAAGTCGTAGAGGTAGTCGCTGCGCAGGCGCAGGTAGCCGTCGACCTCGAAGATCTGCAGCTTGCGCTTGCCCTGGTCGACGTAGCCGGGGAGCGGCTCGAGATCCGTGGGACGGGTCTCCTCGGGGGCCTCCTCGGCCGGACCCTCTTCCTTGTCCGGGGCCGTGCCCCCCCGCGGTGGCGGCGTCATGCCGCCCGGCGAACCGAAGCCGCCCGGGCCCATCTGTGCGTGCGCCGCCGTGGAGAGGGCCGCCAGCGCCACGGCCACCATCGTCTGTCCGAAGCGACGCTTGATCACGAACGCGACCCCGCGCAGAGCTCGAACAGCACGCCGCCGGTCGCGGAGGGATGCAGGAACGCGACCTCGTGGCCGCGGGCGCCCGGACGCGGCGTCTCGTCAATCAGGCGCACGCCGGCCGCCTTCAACGTCGCCAGCGCCGCCGGCAGGTCGTCGACCTCGAAGCAGACGTGGTGCAGTCCCGGCCCGCGGCGGGCCAGGAAGCGCTCCAGCGCCGCGTTGCCCGTCGGCCCGGCGGGGGCGCAGATCTCCAGGGCTGCCTCGTCGCTTGCCCCGTTGCTTCCTTCGGGGGCCCCCGCGTAGAGGAACGCGACGTCGGTCGCCTGGTTGGCCACGTGCTCGCGCGCCCCCGGCAGCAGGCCAAACAACGTGGAGAGCGACTGCGCCGAGCCGTCACGGTCGGCCACCGCGATGGCGACGTGATCGATGCGCTTGACCTTGATCATGGGGAATTTGAGCGGGACGGCGTCGACGGAGAGAGGGGGGGCCAAAAAGGCTCGCAACTTATATCAGCACCGGCGGCGTTGGAAAGTGGAATGCTTCCGAGGGTCCCAGCATGATGAACGCGATGCGGGTTTCGACCGGCGCGGTGCCGCCGCGGTTGCCTGAGGGCGGCTCCCGATGACAGCGATCGGGCGCGACGCCGGGCAGCTGCTCTCGGTCGGCTTCGAGGGGCCGACCCTCCCCGGCGAGCTGAAGGCGCGGATCGCCGCCGGCGAGGTCGGTGGCGTGATGCTGTTTCGCCCGAACATCGTCGATCCGGCGCAGCTCGCGACGCTGGTCGCCGGTCTGCGTGGGGCGGCCCCCGCCGACGCGCCCCTGCTGGTGTCGATCGATCAGGAGGGGGGCATCGTCCAGCGGCTGCGCGCCCCCGCGACTGTCTGGCCACCGATGCTGGCGGTCGGCGCGGCCGGCGACGCGGCCCGCACGACGCAGGTCGGGCGGGCGCTGGGGGCGGAGCTGGCGGCGGTCGGCGTCACTTGGAACTTCGCGCCCGTGCTGGACGTCCACACCAACCCGGCGAATCCGGTGATCGGCAACCGCGCGTTCGGGACGACGCCGGAGGCGGTGGCGGCGCACGCGCTGGCGTTCTGGCGTGGCCTGCGCGCCGCGGGGGTGCTCGGTTGCGGCAAGCACTTCCCGGGGCACGGCGACACCCGGACCGACTCGCACCTCGATCTGCCGGTGGTGGCGCACGACGCCGAGCGGCTGCGCCAGATCGAGCTTGCCCCGTTCGCGGCGGCGGCGGCGGCCGGGATGGAGGCCTTCATGACCGCGCACGTCGTCTACCCGGCGCTCGATCCCGACCTGCCGGCGACGCTGTCGCGGCGAATCGCGACCGAGCTCCTGCGCGGCGAGCTCGGCTTCCGCGGGGTGCTGGTCTCCGACGATCTGGGGATGAAGGCGGTCGCCGATCGCTACGGCATCGACGAGCTGGCGGTCCGCGCGATCGAAGCCGGCTGCGACCACCTCCTGGTGCGCGAGCCCGCGGAGCGCCAGGCGGCGGCGTGGGAGGCGATCGTCCGCGCCGCGGAGGCGCGCGCCGACTTCCGGGCCCGGGTCGCGGAGGCGGCAGCCCGGGTGGCGGCGCTCAAGGCGGCGGCGCGGGTGGGGATGCCGGCGCCCGGCGCGGCGCTGCCATCGCTGCTCGGCACGCCGGCGCACAAGGCCCTGGCCGGCTCGTTCGCCCCGATCGCGGCGTCGGCGGCCGAGCACTCGCCGGTCAGCGACCGGAGCTAGCGGCTCAGCCCGCCGCGGCGATCGGTCGCCTGAGCAGGCTCCCGTGGGGCGACAACCGTGCAATTTGGAGCGGCGCCCGGCCGTCGCTCAGGGGAGGATCCGAGCCATGCGAATCAAGCTGATCAGCATCATGGTCGACGACCAGGATCGGGCCGAAGCGTTCTACACGCAGGTGCTGGGATTCCGCGTGAAGCAGAGCTTTCCCGTCGGGGCGTACCGCTGGCTCTCGGTCGTCTCGCCCGAGGGGCCGGACGATCTCGAGCTGGGCCTGGAGCCGAACGCCAACCCGGCGGGCAAGACCTTCCAGAAGGCGCTGTTCGAGCAAGGGATCCCGGCGACAGCCTTCGAATCCAGCGACCTCGTCGCCGAGGTCGCCCGGCTCACCGCGCGCGGTGTGACCTTCACGCAGCAACCGACGAACGTCGGTCCGGTCACGATCGCGGTGTTCTCGGACACCTGCGGGAACCTGATCCAGATGTATCAGCCCAATCAGGCGCCATAGGACGTCGTGGCCCGCCTCTACACCGTCGGTCACGGCGCGCGGTCGTTCGAAGAGCTGGTCGCGATCTGCGCCGCTCACGGTGTGACCGGCATCGTCGACGTACGCCGCTTTCCGGGGTCGCGCCGCAGCCCGCACTTCGCGCGGGACGCGCTCGCGCAGGCCTTGCCGGCGCACGGCATCGGGTACCTGTGGCTCCCGGAGCTCGGCGGCCGGCGGCGCCGGGCCCCCGACGCGCCGCCGTCGGCCTGGCGGGTGGAGGCGTTCGCCGCCTACGCGGACTACATGAACGGGTCCGCGTTCCGGGCCGGGTTCGAACGGCTCGTCTCTGCGGCGGCTGACGGCCCGACCACAATCATGTGCGCCGAGGTGTCGCCTTACCGTTGCCACCGCCGCCTGATCTCCGACTGGGCCGAGCTGCACGGCATCGAGGTGGTGCACCTCCTCGACCAGCACCGACGCGAGCGCCACCACGTGACCCCCTTCGCCGCGCGCGCCGGCGACGCCGTCGTCTACGCCACCGACGGTCAGCTGGCGTTGCCGCTCGACTGAGCTTCGCGCCGGGCGGCCTTGGGGGTGCGAAACCGACAGCTCCCACGCGTTCGCACCTATTTGCGTCGGTCGGTCTGATTCGCGGTCCGGCGGCGCGCGCGGTCGGTAAAGTAGTTCGGTGCTTGACTCTGCAGCACACCGAATCGCGTTTGCACGGTTGGCGACGGTCGCTATCGTCGCCGCGGCGACGGCGAACTGCACCGGCACGATCGGTGGCCACGGACCCGGCAGCGCGGGAGGGGGTGGCACCGGGGGGCCTCGCAGCGACGCGGTCTCGGCCAGCGTCGCGCGCCGCCTGAGCCGCGCCGAGATCGACGCCACGGTCCGCGATCTGCTCGGAGACACGACCAACCCGGCGAGCCGGGTTCTCGCCGAGGACGAGTACACGCCCTTCGACAACGACTACACGCGCCAGAAGCCGTCGGCGGCGCTCATAGACGGGCTCGAGGCGACAGCCGATGACATCGCGGCGCGCGTGCTCGCGCCGGCGACCCGAAGCCGTATCGTGTCCTGCACACCGAGCGGGCCCGGCGACGCCGCGTGCTTTCGCCAGGTCATCGAGACGGTGGGACGGCGGCTGTTCCGCCGGCCCCTGTCGGAAACGGAGGTCACCGCATATCTCGCGTTGCAGTCGTTCGCGACCGAGAACAACCCGGCTGTTCAGCACGACTTCTACACCGCCGTAAACTTGATGCTGCGGAGCATGCTGCAGGATCCGGAGTTCCTGTACCGCATCGAGGCCGGGACCCCGGCCGCCGAGGCCGGCGTCTTCCGCCTGAACAGCTACGAGATCGCCACGCGCCTCTCGTATCTCCTGGTGGGGAGCGCGCCCGACGACCGGCTCCTCGACCTGGCGAAGACCGGGGGTCTCGCGGAGCCCGCCGAGCGGCGCGCCGAGGCGACGCGCCTGCTCGCCGATCCGCGCGCGCGCGATCAGATTCACCGCTTTCACGCGATGTGGCTCGGCTATCGGGCAATCCCCGGCAGCGCCGAGCTGCTCGCCGCGTTCAACGCCGAGACCACCGCGCTCATCGACAAGATCGTGTTCGACCAGCCGGCCAGCTATCTCACCCTGTTTCTTCCGACCAGACCTACGTCAACAACTTGCTCGCCGACCAGTATGGGCTGCCGCGGCCTGCCGGCGGCGCCGGCTGGGTGGACTACGGCGCGAGCGGGCGCGCCGGCATCCTTTCGCACGGCGCCGTTCTCGCCGCGTTCAGCAAGTTCTCGGACACGAGCCCGACCCAGCGCGGGATTCTCGTGCAGACGCGCTTGCTCTGTAACGTCGTCCAGCCGCCGCCGGCGAACGTCAACGTGGATCAGCCGCCGCCCGCCACCACCTCGGCCTGCAAGCTCGATCGCTACGCCGCGCACCGTACGCTCGCGAGCTGCGGGGGCTGCCACAACAACCTCGATCCGATCGGCACCGGCCTCGAGCAATACGACGTCGGCGGGAAGTTTCGGACCCACGACGACGGCCACCCGGAGTGCATCCTCGACGGTGCCGGCGCGCTCCCGGGCTACGGCGCGTTCAACGGACCGGCCCAGCTCGGGCAGAAGCTGATCGAATCCGGCAAGCTCGAAAGGTGCTTCGTCGAGCACCTGCTCCGATATGCGGTGGGCCGCGGGCTCTACCCCGAGGAGCAAGGCGCGGTCGACACGCTGGCGAGTGGATTCAAGGCGTCGGACGAGTCGCTCACCGAGACCTTGCTCGGCTACGTCGCGAGCGATCGGTTTGCACTCCGGCAGGAGGACCCCACGCCATGAAGAAGGTCCGTATCAGCCGCCGCACCGTCTCCGGGGGCTCGGTGGGATTGCGGTGGGCTTGCCCGTGCTGGACTGCATGCTCGACGGCAACGGGGAGGCGCTCGCCCAGTCGGTGCCTCTGCCCAAGCGCTACGCCATCGTGTTCGCGGGGCAGGCGCTCGGGGGCGATGACTGGGCGGACAACGCGTCGATGGTGCTCGGGAAGCGCTCCACCGACACGGCGGCGTTCATCGTGCCGCCCGAGACCGGGGCCGCATACACGACCACGCTCCCGCTCAAACCGCTCGCCGATGCGAACCTGAAGGGAGACTTCAGCCTGGTCTCCGGGTTGCGCATCCCCTGGAGCGCGAGCTCGGTCGACGCGGCCAGTGTCCCGGCGGGCGGCGCATTCCGCGATTTCCACGGGGGGGGCGCCGGGCCGCTCCTCTGCGGCACGCGCTCCCAGGTCGCCTCCTTCACCGCCCGCAGCGCCACGTCCGATCAGATCGTCGCCGGCTTCAACAAGCCGGGCAGCATCGGCGCGCTGGTCGTGCGTGCCCAGCCGGCGTGGTACCTGAGCGGCAGCAGCTTCGCCGGGCGCCAGTACATCTCGTACAAGGGCAACGCCGATCCGATCGAAGCCCAGACCAGTCCGCCATCGTGTACCGCTCGCTCTTCGACGGGTTCACGCCCACGGATGCATCGGCTCAGGCGCAACACGACTTCGATCTTCGCGCCCGCAAGAGCGTCCTGTCCTCATCTCCGACAAGCGGGACCGGGTGCTCGGGATGGTGGGCGCGACCGACAAGATCCGACTAGAACGCCATTTCGACGAGATTCGGGAGCTCGAGCTGCGTATCGCGGCGATGCCTCCGGCCACGGGCGGGCAGTGCGCGCCACCGAAGGATCCGGGGGCCGATCTGCCGGTGGGTGGCAACAACGCGGGGTCGGGCTCCGACCAGATCGCCACGAACACCGGCTACAGCGACGAGACGACCCGCGCGCGCCTGCTCGCCGATCTCATTCACATGGCCTTCGTCTGCGACATCACCCGGGTGGCGACGCTGCAGATCACCGTGTTCCAGTCGCACATGAACGTCTTCCCGATCAGCGACGCGCTCGGCCTGCCGATCCGCGCTGACCTGCACGAGGTTGGCCACAACGGCGACGCGATGACGCGCGGGCAGATCCCGGTCAGCACGTGCCTGCAATGGCACATCTCGCACTACGCGTACCTGCTCGACAAGCTCAAGAAGACGCCCGAAGGCGCCGGGAACGTGCTCGACAACTCGGCGATCATCTTCATGCCCGAGGCTGGCCATGGCCAGCAGCTCAACGACGCGACCTCTCCGAACGCCACCCACTCCGTCGAGAAGATGGTGCTCCTGGTCGCCGGGCGCGCGGGCGGCCTCAAGCCCGGTCGACACATCGCCACCGCACAAGCTCACCCGGGCCAGGTCTTGATCAGCGCGATGCAGGCGGTCGGCTACACGAAGAACACGTTCGGCGAAGTGACGGGCGCGCTGCCCGAGCTGTTCGGCTGACCCCCGACGACCAGAGCCGCATCCGGCTCACGCTCACCCGGGCGTGGTTGATATCCCGGCGCCGTTCTGGCTCAATTCGCCGCTTGAAGCTCGTCATTCCCGTCGGAGTCCTGTCGTTAGCCCTGTCCGGCGGTTTCGCCTGTGGTTCCAGTCCCTCCGCCCCCGGTGGCGGGGCCGGAATGGGTGGAGGCGGCGTGGCCACGGGCGGAACCGGCCCGGGCAGCGGCGCCGAATGGCTCACGGGCGTCACCTCGCTCTCGACCAGAGGGAGCACGAATTGCGTGGTCGCGGCGGGCAAGGTGGCCTGCTGGGGAGCTGTGGAGCCGTTGGGACGTTCAGTGTCGCCCGAGCCCGTCGTCGTGACCGGTCTGGCGAACGCCACGTCGGTTTCGGCCGGGCCAATCATCTGCGCGGTGCTGCAGGATGGGACGGCGAAGTGCCTGGGCCTCGTGCGTGAGGGCTACTCGGGCTTCGGCACCGACGCGAGTTACCCGATGACGATGGAGGGTCTCACCGGCGTCACGGCGGTCTCCGTCGGGTCCGATTTCGCCTGCGCGATCGCGGGAGGCGAGGTCTGGTGCTGGGGCTCCAACACCTGGTACGGGTTGGGGACCGCAGGCGTTCCCCCGTCGAGCGTGAAGCCAATGAAGATCCAGGGTCTGGCGAATGTCACGGCCCTCTCCGTCGGATATGGCAACGCCTGCGCGGTCTCCGGCGGGAGCGTGTGGTGCTGGGGCGCGAACAGCAACCAGGAGAGCGGTGCCCCCAATGTTGCTCCGGGCGCCACAAAGCTTGCGACGCCCTTTCAGGTCGTGGGGCTCTCCGATGTGGTCTCTGTCGTCGCGGCGGAGAGCGATTACGACTCCTTCGCGGTCCTCGCCGACGGAACGGTCTGGAGGTGGGGCAGTTACGTTCTTCAGAATTCGATGCCCGCGACGCTGACCAAGGTGTCCGGCGTTTCCGATGTGAAGTCCTTCGTGGGCGGAAAGTATCAGTGCGCGCTTCATTCGAACGGCACGGTGAGCTGCTTCGCGGGCGGAAGCACTTATGCTCCGGTCGAGGGTCTGACGGACGTCACGGCGCTCTCCGGGAACTCGAATTCACTGTGTGTCATCGCCGGCGGCGGCGGGGTCGAATGCTGGGGAATCAACGGCGAAGGTCAGCTCGGCAACGGCACCATCGACCATTCGTCGATCCAAACCCCAACGAAGGTACCGACCCCGGTGATCGCCCCTTGCTGCGGCGCCGGGAGCGGGACGTTCTCCTCGGGACTGCCGCCTGCAACCCAGGTGAAGGACCTCCCTTCGGATCGGTTTCAGACGCTGTGCAAGAAGGCGCGAGACGAGACCGACGGCCTTCAGGGCTATTGCAGGATCGTCGCTGTCGCAGCGGTCGCGGGCGTGGCCGGCAGCAAGACCGACCAAGAGCTGAAGACGCTCTGCAAGAAAGCGTACGACGCCTGCTGGCCTGCGCCGGCGCGCCTTTCGTCGTCGACCTGCGCGGCCGTGACCACTTCGACGAAGTGCACGCTGCACGTGGAAGAGGTGGAGGCCTGCGTGAACGAACAGGTCGGGCTTGGGAATGTCAGCGGTCCGCGCGTCCCTGACTGCAGCGCCGTCGGCCAGGACGTCTTGGCGGCACTCCCCGAGCTGCTCCTCGCGCTCCCCCCGCCTGCGTGCACGAAGGTGAACCAAACGTGTCCCCGAGTCTTGGCATCACCCTAGAGCCATAGTCGTCGAGTCACTGCGGGGCAGGCCCTTTGTTGGGGCGATGTGCGGGGCGATATTCGCCGTAACCGCGTAGAACGATTGGTTTCCCTGGTCCTGGGATAAAAACGTCGCGGCCGGGTAACACTTCGCCCCGGCCCCGGTGTTTCGGGAGCTATGAGGGAGGCAATCACACGGTGGGACTGGACGTCGAAGCGCATTACCTGCGGTACGGGCCGATGGTCCTGAGGCGCTGCCGCGCGCTGCTGCGCAACGACGCGCGCGCCGAGGAGGCGATGCACGACGTCTTCGTGTCGGTGCTTCGCTTCGAGGAGACGCTGCGCGACGAGGCGCCGGGCGCCCTGCTGATGCGGATCGCGACCAACGTCTGCCTGAACCGGCTGCGCGCCGACAGGCGGCGTCCCGAGGATGCCGACGACGAGCTGGTCCGCCGGATCGCCGACGCCGAGGGCGCCGCGGGGGAGGGGGGCGCCGAGGCGCGGGCCGGGGCGCGGGATCTGCTGGCGAAGCTGTTTCGCCGCGACGATCCGCTGGCGGCGTCGACGCGCGCCCTGGCGGTGATGCACCTGGTGGATGGAATGACCCTGGACGAAGTGGCGCGCGAGGCGGGCCTGTCGGTGTCGGGGGTGCGCAAGCGGCTGCGTGTGCTGCGCGGCCGTCTCGTGGAGCTGGAAGGAGTTTGACCATGTCGGAACGGCAAGGAAAGACGCCGGACTGGATGATTGAGCGGCTCGCCCTCGGCGAGCTGGACGCCGCGACGGCCGACGACGTTCGCCAGCGGCTGCGCGCCGAGGGGCGCTCGCCCGAGGAGGTCCTGGCGGCGCTCGCGACGTCGAACCAGGAGATCCTGGCGGCGCGTCCGCCCGCGACGGTGGCGGCGGAGATTGACCGGCGGCGGGCGCGGGCGACCGCGCGGTGGGGCTGGCTGCTCGGGGTGCCGGTGGCGGTCGCGGGCGTGGCGGCGGTCGTCCTGACCATCGCGTTCCCCGGGCCGGCGCCCCGGCCGGTCGGCGGCGACGAGCTCGAGCCGACCAATATCAAGGGGGCGTCGTCGGTCGGGCCGCGGCTCTTCGTCTACCGGCACGGCGCCGGCGGCAACCAGAAGCTCGCCAACGGGGCGGAGGTGGCGATGGGCGATCTGCTGCAGCTGGCCTACGCCGGCCGCGCGGGGGGGTGGGTCGCCCTGCTGTCGCTCGACGGCGCCGGCAAGGTGACGGTGCACTGGCCCGAGCGCGGGGGGACCGCGGTTCCGGTGCGCGACGCGGGCGAGATCCGGCTGCCGTCGGCGTACGAGCTCGACGACGCGCCGGCCTTCGAGCGCTTCTTCCTGGTGCGCGCCGATGCGCCGTTCGAGGTCGGGCCGATCGCGGCCGCGGCCCGCGCGCTGGCCAACCGTCCGGGTGAGCGGGTCGCGCCGCTGCCGCTTCCGCTGTCGTTCCAGCAGGCCTCATTGCTTCTCGAGAAGCCCCGTAAGGAGATCCCATGAAGTTCGAGACGTCGGGATGGACGAAGGCGGCGGCGCTGTTCCTGATCGCCACCGCGCTGCTGGTGGTGTTCGCCGGGGCCGCCATGGCCGCCCCGGCCCCCGCGACGCCAGGGGGCGTCCACCTTCGGCGCTACGCGCTGCTGGTCGGCGTCGACGACGGCGGGCCGACCCGCGCGCGGCTGCGCTACGCCGGCAGCGACGCGCAGGCGATGGCGCGCGTCCTCGAGAGCCTGGGGGGCGTCGCCAACGCCGATCTGGTGTTCGTCTCCGACGCAAGCCGCGGCGCGCTCGACGGCGCGTTCGCCGAGATCGAACGGCGGCTGCGGGCCGGCGCTCAGCCCGGCCTGCGCCGCGAGCTGATCGTCTACTACTCCGGCCACTCCGACGAGGACGGCCTGATGCTGGGGCGTGACCGGATCGCCTACGACGAGCTGCGCGCCCGCATCGAGAAGGCGCCCGCCGATCTTCGCGTCGTCATCCTCGACTCGTGCGGCTCGGGCGCCTTCACCCGCCGCAAGGGCGGGGTGCGCCGGGCGCCGTTCCTGATCGACACGTCGAGCGACATGCGCGGGCACGCCTTCCTCACCTCGAGCGCCGCCAACGAATCGGCGCAGGAGTCCGATCGGATCGCGGCGTCGTTCTTCACCCACTACCTGCTCTCGGGGCTGCGGGGCGCGGCCGACACGAACCAGGACCGGCGCGTGACGCTGCAGGAGGCCTTTCAGTTCGCCTCGGCCGAGACGCTGGCCCGCACCGAGCGGACCCAAGGGGGCCCGCAGCACGCCGCCTACGAGTTCGAGCTGACCGGCACCGGCGACATGGTCGTCACCGACGTGCGCGGCACGCAGGCGGGGCTGGTGCTGACCCCCGAGCTGGCGGGGCGGATCACCGTGCGCCAGCAGGGCGGGGCGCTGGTCGCCGAGCTGCGCAAGCCGGCCGGCAACACCGTCGAGCTGGGGCTGGAGCCGGGGACCTATCAGATCGCAATGGAGCAGGAGGCGACGCGGATGGAGGCGCAGGTGGCGCTGGCCTCGGGGCAGCGCGCCGATCTGCGCAAGCTGGCCTTCACGCCGGGCGCGCCGCGCGAGGTCGCGGTGGCGCGCGGCGACGGGCCGGGCGCGCCTGCCGAGATCGTCACCGCGGCGCCCGCGCCGCCGGCGCACACCCAGACCGACTTCAAGCTGGGCCTCATCCCCCGCGACAGCGACGCGACCACAGACGTCACGTTCTTCTCCTTCGGCCTGCTCGCCGACCGCGCGGCGCGGCTGCGCGGGCAGCAGCTCTCGATCGGCTACAACCAGACCGACGAGGCCATGACCGGGCTGCAGCTGACCGCGGGGGCCAACCTGGCGCGCGGCTGGTGGCGCGGCGTGCAGCTCTCGGGCGTCGTGAACCTGGGGAGCGGGGAGGGGCGCGGCCTCCAGCTCGCCGGCGCCGGCAACGGCGTGCGGGGGACGATGCGCGGCGCGCAGCTCGCCGGCGGCTTCAACGTCGTCGACGGCGAGATGCGCGGGCTTCAGCTGGCGGGCGGCCTCAACCTGGCGCGGCGGAGCCACGGCATGCAGGCGGCGCCGGTCAACGTCGCCGAGGACGTGAGCGGATTCCAGCTGGGCGTCGTCAACGTCGCCACCGCCTCGTCGGGCTTCCGCCTCGGCGTCGTCAACGTCGCCCGCGTGACGCGCGGGTTCCAGCTGGGCGTCGTCAACGTCGCCAAGCACGACGACGGCGAGTCGTTCGCGCTCCTCAGCCTGATCGGCAACGGCATCCACAGCGTGGCGGCCTACGCCTCGGACGCGATGCTGTCGAACGTCGCCGTCAAGCTGGGCGGCCGGCACCTCTACACGTCGCTGCTGTTCGGCTACAACCCGGGCGACGATCTCGGCGCGGGGACGGAGCAGTTCAAGCGCGGGACCCGCCGCATCGGGCTGGGGCTCGGCTTTGGATGGCGCGCGCCGATCCAGGTCGGGTGGCTGGAGGCGATCGAGAATCGAGGCCTCCAGCATGAACATGCACAGCGACTTCGGCAGCGGCTGGGATTCGCCGCCCACGCTGTCGTCCCTGCGGGCGACGGCCGTCGTGCGCGTCGCGCCTCACCTTGCTGTCCTTGCCGGCGTCGGGGCCAACGTCTCGGTCGCCGAGGACGGCCGCGATCTCGACCTCGGCCTCGGCCTCCCCGACTACGTCGGACACAGCGGCGGAACGACGGTTCGCGTCTACCCGGGCTTCGTGCTCGGGCTGCAGCTCTGACGGACGTCGCTCAGGGGCAGGCGGGGGCGCGTGGGTTGGGGAAGCCCCAGACCGGCGCGCCGTCGATGACGAAGCAGTTGCCGGGTGACTTGTACTGCGCGCTGTAGTGGCCGGCCGGCTGCGGGAGGCAGGCGGCGTCGGTCTCGAAGTACCAGTACTCGTTGCTGATGCAGCCGGCGGGGCAGTCGCCGGAGCCGCGCTTGAAGACGACGCGGAAGCCGTTCGGGATCGCGAACGCGAAGATCACCCGCTCGCGGTCCCCGAGGTAGGGGCCGACGAAGTCGGTGATGTCGGCGAGGGCCGGGTTGTCGGCCCGCGCGCGGGTCACCACGTCGCCGAGCGTGACGCCGGCGCAGCTTCCCGTCCCGTGCAGCGTCGGGTCGGAAAGTGTCTGCGTCATATCGACAGTCGCCGGCGCGGCTGCGTCGGAGGCGGTCGGGGGCGCGTCGGACATCGCATCGGCGGAAGCGTCGGTCGCGGTGTCGGGCGTCGCATCCAGCGCCGCGTCGGGTGTCGCGTCGGCCCCGCCGTCCAGGTGGGGCGGGCCGCCGTCGAAGGTCCGGCAGGTGCAGGTCTGGGGGTCGAAGCCCGGCGCCGGGCAGGGGATGGGCGCGCAGGTGCCGCCCGTGCTCGAGCAACCGCCGAGCGCGAGCGCCGCCGCGAACAGCATCGCGAAGCGCGCCCTCATACCTTCACCCCCAGGGCCAGCCCCTCGCCGGTCGGGAGCACGGTCGCGCGCCACGCGCCGCTCTTCGCCAGCGTCTCGTGGACCGCCTGCATCGCCGTGACCTCGGCGGCGCGGGGCCCTGTCGCCTTGTCGGGGAGGTGGCCGAAGAGGAAGGCGTTGTCGAGCAGCACGATGCCGCCCGGGCGCAGGTTGGCGGCCGCCCAGGCGAGGTAGCTCGGGTAGCCTTCCTTGTCGGCGTCGATGAAGACCAGATCGTAGGGGCTCCCCGCCGCGAGCAGCGGCAGAACGTCGGCCGCTGGGCCGACGTGGACGCGGGCCCGATCGCCGACGCCGGCGGCGCGGAAGGTCTCGCGCGCGAGGTCGGCGTGGCGCGGATCGATCTCGATCGTGTCGAGCGTGCCGGCCTCGCCCATGCCGCGCAGGAGCGCCACGCCCGAGTAGCCGCCCAGCGTGCCGACCTCGACGGCGCGGCGGGCGCCGGTGAGGCGGGCCAGCACCTCCAGGTGGCGCGCGTCCAGGGCCGCGACCTGGATGTCGGGGAGGCCGGCGGCGGCGCTGCGGGCGCGGATGTCGGCGAGCACCTCGTCCTCGGGCGCGTAGATTCGCGCGACGTAGCCGGAGAGCCGTTCGTCGTCGTTTCCGAACTGTTTGTTCATTGGGTCCCCCGCGTCATCCGGTCCTTGCTCGATCCCCGGCGAAACCTGAGCGTCAGCAGCGACTCGAGCAAGACCAGCGCTATCGCCGCGGCGCCCAGGGCGTGCCAGAGCTCCAGGCGGCGCCGGGCGACCGGGCCGGCGTCGCCGCCGGCGGCGGCGTGATCGGGGCGCTTGTCGTCGGCCAGCCGCGCCGGATCGGACTCGCGCGCGTCCAGCGTGACGACGAAGGCCGCGTCGGGGCGCTCGCTGATGTTCCCGTCGGTGCGCGCGGCGCGAACCCGGTAGAACCCCGGCTCGTCGCTCTCCTCGAAGACGACCGTGCGCCGGGCGCGCGCCTCGCCGCCGCGGGCGGTTGGGCTCAGCCAGCGCGACTCGCCGCTCGGCTTCACGACCTCAATCCGGCGGTCGTCGGCGTCGAGCACGATCTCGCGCTTTTCCCCGACGGTCAGCGCCGCCGTCGCTTCGCCCGAGGGGGCGCCGGCCAAAAACCGCGCCGCCTCCTGCACCAGCGGCAGGAAGCCGGGGCGGATCGGGAGATCGGTCCACTCGCGGTCGATCGTCGTGGTGAGCAGCAGCACCCGCCCGCGCCCCAGCTCGGCCTCGACCAGCGCGGGAGCGCCGCTCTCGTAGCGCAGCACCACGCGCCGGCCGGGGCCGTCGGGCATCGGGCCGAGGAGCATGAACTGGAAGAAGCGCGCCGAGGCGAGCCCTTCCCCCTTGGCCGGGAACGCCGCGAGCAGCGGGTGGCGGCGATCGATCGGGGCCAGCCGCTCGGCCGGCCGGAGGTCGACCGTCTCCCCCTCGGGGTGCGCGCCCGGCATCGAGGCGGCGGTGCGCTTCAGCCCCAGCGGCTGGGGGAGCAGCGCCTTCGCCGTCTGGTTCCAGGCGTCGACGTCGACCCGATCGCCGACGGCAATGAACAGGCCTCCCCCCGCCTCGACGTAGCGGGTCAGCGCCGCCGCCGCGTCGGCGGTCGGGCGGTTGACGTTGGCCAGGAAGACGGCGCCGTAGCTGCTGAGGTCGCGGTTCGGCAGGTCGTCGGGGAGCGCGGTCGCGACCGCGAAGCCGCTGCCGCCGGCCCGCAGCGCCGCCTCCAGGAAGAAGGTCTCGTCCTCGGTCCGGACCGTGCGGGGATCGCCGTCGATCACCAGCACCCGCAGCCCGCGCGAGGCCTCGACCCGGCAGGCGCGGCGGTCGTCGAGCGCGAAGCCGTCGTGATCGATCACCACCTCGGCGCGGTGGGCGCCGCCGCCGGTGACGGTGTGGACGAACCGCTTGCGGGCCCGCCCCCGCGCCGGCACGTCGACGAAGCCGCGCGCCACCTCGACGCCGTCGAGCGTCAGCGTGAGCCCGAGGCCGTGGACAGGCGCGGCGGCGAAGTTCGCGATCTCGGCGACGACCGCGATCCCCTGCGCCCCCTCCTCGGGGGCCGGGCCGGCGTCGAGATCGATCACCGCCCGGTTCTCCCAGGCGGCGCCGCCGGTGACGTCGAGGACCACGATCGCCGGACCGCCGGCGGCGGGTGGGGGGGCGTCTTCCCAGCCCGACGCCTGCAGATCGGTGATGACGTAGATCAGGCGTTCGGCCCGCGGCGCGCCGGTCAGGATCTGGGTCGCCCGCTTCAGCGCCCCGGCGAAGTCGGCGCGGCGGGCCGAACCGGTGACCCCGGCCAGGGTCGCCAGCACCCGGCCCCGATCGCTCGACAGCTCGGCATGGGCGGCGGCCCCGGGCGACGCCGCAGCGACGATGGCCAGCTCTGATTCGGTCGGGAGGTGCTCGATGATCGACCGGGCTTGCTCACGCGCGAGCTCGAACAGCGACTCGCCCCCCGGGCCCCGCCGCCGCATGCTGGCCGAGTCGTCGAGGATCAGCACCGCGCTCTGCGACCGGCCGGTCACCGCCGGGAGATCGGAGCGGACCTCGGCGAAGGGGCGCGCGAACGCCAGCGGCAGCGCCGCCGCCAGCGCGGTGCGCACGATCAGCAGGGCCACGTCCCGCAGCTTGCGGCGCGCCGACACCTCGCGCTCGGCGCGCATCAGCAGCTCCATCGCCGCGAACCGGACCGGCCGCGCCCGCCGCTTGCCGATGCGGTGGATGAGCCAGGGCAGGGCGGCCGCCAGCAGGCCGAGCAGCAGCGACGGGGCCAGGAAGTGCACTAGCGCCGCACCTTCTGGCGCGCGGCGAGAAAAGCGCGCAGCACGTCGGCGGGGGGGAGGGTGGTGGTCGCGAACCGGTACTCGACCCGGGCCTCGACGCAGAGCTGGCGCCAGCGCTCGCGCAGCGCCTCCGACTCGCGCCGGAACGAGGCGCGCAGATCGCGCGGGTCGACCAGCAGCCGGCGTCCGTCGTCGGGCTCCAGCGCCTCGAAGTCGGTCAGCTCGTCGAACGGGAGATCGACCTCGTCGGGGTCGAGGATCTGGAACAGCACCACGTCGTTCCCGCGCGAGCGCAGCTGCCGCAGGCGATCGGGAAGCTCCGCCGGTGCGTCGAGGAGATCGGTGAACAGCACCACCAGCGAGCGGCGGTCGGCCATCTCGCCGATGTACCCGACGGCGCGCCCCGGCTCGGTCTTCCCGGCGGGGTAGACCGCCTCCAGCGCCGTCAGCAGGTCGCGGATGTGGCCCCCGCGCGTCCGCGGCGGCAGGTACTGGCGGGTCTTGTCGTCGAACAGCAGCAGGCCGGCCGGATCGCCCTGCTGGGCCAGCAGGTAGGCGAGCGCCGCCGCGAGGTAGCTGGCGTAGGCCAGCTTCGAAACCTCGCCCCGCCCGTAGCCCATCGACGCCGAGGCGTCGAGGAGCAGGAAGGTGCGCATCTCGGTCTCGTCCTCGAAGCGCTTGATGTAGTAGCGATCGACCCGGCCGACCGCCTTCCAGTCGATGCGACGGATGTCGTCCCCCGGGGCGTACTCCTTGTGCTCCGAGAACTCGATCGACGCGCCGGCGTGCGGGTTCTGGTGCATCCCCGCGAAGGCACCCTCGACGATCACCCGGGCCCGCACGCTCATCGAGCCCAGGCGCGCGATGTCGACAGGATCGAGCGCGAGCGTGGGCACGGCGCTATGCCGGGCGGACGGTTTCGATCAGCCGCTCGACCAGGGCGCGCGCGGTCAGGCCGTCGGCCTCCGCGTGGAAGTTGGCGAGCACACGGTGGACCAGCACCGGCATCGCCAGCGCGCGGACATCCTCGATCGACGCCGCGTAGCGGCCGCCGAGGATCGCGCGCGCCTTGGCCGCCAGGGCCAGGTACTGCGAAGCCCGCGGCCCGGCCCCCCACGACACGTACTTCTTGATGAAGTCGGGCGCGGTCGGCTCGGTCGGGCGGGTGGCCCGGCAGAGCGCGACGGCATGCTGGATGACGTGCGGCGCCGCCGGCACCCGCAGCACCACGTCCTGCAGCTCCAGGATCCGCTCCGGCGACAGCACCTTGCGCAGCGCCGGCTTGTAGGCGGTGGTCATCTGGTTGACGATCCGGACCTCCTCGTCGGCCGACGGGTAGCCGACGTCGATCTGGAACATGAACCGATCGAGCTGGGCCTCGGGCAGCGGATAGGTCCCCTCCTGCTCGATCGGGTTCTGCGTGGCGAAGACGAGGAAAGGGAGCGGGAGCGGATAGGTCTGCCCGCCCGCCGAGACGCGGTACTCCTGCATCGACTGCAGCAGCGCCGCCTGGGTCTTGGGCGGCGTGCGGTTGACCTCGTCGGCGAGGACGACGTGGGCGAAGATCGGGCCGCGCACGAACCGGAAGACGCGCCGGCCGGTGGCGCGATCCTCTTCCAGGACGTCGGTGCCGGTGATGTCGGCCGGCATCAGATCGGGCGTGAACTGGATCCGTCCGAACGACAGCGCCAGCGCGTCGGCCAGGGTCTGGATGAGCAGCGTCTTGGCCAGCCCCGGCACGCCGACGAACAGGCAGTGGCCGCGCGCGAACAGCGCGACGAGCAGGTGCTCGATCACCTGCTCCTGGCCGACGATCCGCTTGCCGATCTCGGTCGCCAGCATGCGGCGCGCCGCCGCCACCTCGCGCACCGCCTCGAGGTCGCGTTCGGGGTCGACGAACGGCAGTGGGGTTGGCCCCGGGTCCTCGATCTCCACCGACGGCGTCGGAGGGAACGGCGTCGACGGCGCAGAGCCTGGACCGCGATCTGACATCCCCGTCAGGATGCCATGCGGGAGGCGGGGTTGCTATCAGGGCCCAAAAGCGATAGGCGATCGACTTCCCAAAGGAGATCAGAATGCAGCGTACGCGTCATGCCGCCTCTCACCTCGGCCTCGCCGCCATCGTTCTGCTGGCGCTGACCGCGCTCGCCCCCCGCGCCGCCCACGCCCAGAAGGGGCGGATCATCGTCAGCGACGTCGAGTTCGCCAGCTACGCCTCGGAGAAGGAGATGAGCCAGGCGATCAAGAAGCAGGGGAAGACCACCTTCAAGGGCGACGGCACCTGGACCCTGAGCTTCATGGTGTTCCTGAACGCCGCCCCGGGCGCCAACCAGATCAACATCGTCTACTACGACGTCACCAAGAAGCGCGAGCAGGTGAGCTTCAGCGAGGTCGGCGTCAAGCCCGACCAGAAGATCGTGCTGCTGAACAACCAGGCGATCTCGAAGGAGATGGGCTTCGTCAAAGGGCACAGATACGACGTGCTCGCGACCCGTCTCATTGGTGGCAAGGAAAAGGTCTACGCGAAAGCGACGATCACGCTCAAGTGACCCGCCGGACGACGCTGGTCGCCGTCGTGGCGCTGACGGCGCTGGCGTCCGCCACCGGGGCCTGCCGGCGGGGCCCGCGCGCCCCGGGTGAGCGCTACCTGGATCCCCGGCTGCCGCCCGCCGAGCGCGCCGCCGATCTGGTGGCGCGGATGACGCCCGCCGAGAAGATCGGGCAGACGATGACCGACGCGCCGGCGATCCCACGCCTCCGCGTCCCGGCCTACGAGTGGTGGAACGAGGCCCTGCACGGCGTCGCGCGGGCGGGGCGCGCCACCGTCTTTCCGCAGGCCATCGGCCTGGCGGCGACCTTCGATCCCGAGCTGGTGCGCACCGTGGCGACCGCGATCTCCGACGAGGCGCGCGCCAAGTTCAACCAGGCCCAGGCCCGTGGCCAGCGCGGTCGCTATCAGGGGCTGACCTTCTTCACCCCCAACGTGAACATCTTCCGCGATCCGCGCTGGGGGCGGGGGCAGGAGACGTTCGGGGAGGACCCGTTCCTGACCGCGCAGATGGGGGTGGCGTTCATCGCGGGCCTGCAGGGGGACGACCCGCGCCTGCTCAAGACGCTGGCGACGGCCAAGCACTTCGCCGTCCACAGCGGCCCCGAGACGGAGCGCCACGGCTTCGACGCCCGGGTCAGCGCCCACGATCTGGCCGACACCTACCTGCCGCAGTTCGAGGCCTGCGTACGGGTCGGACACGCGGGCTCGGTGATGGCGGCCTACAACCGGGTCAACGGCGAGGCCTGCGTGTCGAGCCCGACGCTGCTCCGCGCCACCCTGCGCGAAGGGTGGCTGTTCGACGGCTACGTCGTCGGAGACTGCGGCGCCGTCACCGACAGCTACGCGCACCACCACCTTTTCGGCTCCCCCGAGGAGGCGGCGGCCGCGGCGCTGCGCGCGGGGACCGATCTCGACTGCGGGCATGGCTTCACGGCGCTGGCCGGGGCGTGGAGGCGCGGGCTCATCACCGGTCTCGAGCTCGATCGCGCGGTGATCCGGCTCTTCACGGCCCGCTTCCGGCTGGGGCTGTTCGATCCCCCCGCGGAGAGCCCCTGGGCCGGGCTGCGGCCCGACGTGATCGAATCACCGGCGAACCTGGCCCTGGCCCGCACGGTGGCGGCGCGCGCGGTCGTGCTGCTCGAGAACCGCGACGGCGCATTGCCGATCGGTCCGGCGGTCCGGCGGCTGGCGGTGGTCGGGCCGACCGCCGAGAACGTGCCGGTCCTGCTCGCCAACTACCACGGCACCCCGAGCCGTCCGGCGACGGTGCTGGGTGGAATCGCCGCGGCGGCCCAGGCCCGTGGCCTGTCGGTCGACTACGCGCGCGGCGCGCGGCTCATCGACACCACCGACGGGGCAATCGCCGCCGCGGTCGTCGCCGCGCGCGGCGCCGACGCGACCGTCGCCGTCGTCGGGCTCGATCCGCGCCTCGAGGGGGAGGAGCACGATACCCGCCTCAACAGGGCCGGCGACCGCCGCGAGCTCGAGCTGCCGGCGGCCCAGCAGCGGCTGCTCGAGGCGGTGATCGCGACCGGCAAGCCGGTGATCGTCGTCGTCACGGGAGGCAGCGCGATCGCGATGCCCTGGGTCGCCGCCCACGCCGCCGCGCTGCTTTACGCCTGGTATCCAGGTGCCGAGGGGGGAAACGCGGTCGCCGACGTGCTGTTCGGGGCGGTGAGCCCCGCCGGCCGGCTACCGATCACGATCTATCGGGCCACCACCGATCTGCCGCCGTTCGCCGACTATGCGATGCGCGGCCGTACCTACCGCTACTTCGACGGCGCGCCGCTGTATCCCTTCGGCGCGGGTCTCTCCTACGTCCGCTTCCGCTACGCGAACCCGATGGTCTCGCTTCCGACGACCACGTCGCCAGGAGGGACGATCGCCGTCGACGTTCAGAACGAGGGGAATCGAGAGGCGGACGAGGTCGTCCAGGCCTACGTTCTCCCCCGGGGGCTGCCGACCTACGCACCCCGCCGCTGGCTGATCGCCTTCACCCGCGTGACGCTCGCGCCCCGCGAGCGCCGCACCGTCCACCTCGCCTTTCCGGCGCGCGCGCTGACGTACGTCGACGCGCAGGGGGCGCCGCGCGCCCTGGCCGGCGACGTCACGTTCGCGGTGGGCGGGAGCCAGCCCGCACGGGCCGGGCGCTACGCCGACGACACCCACGGGGTGACGTCGGCGTTGGCGCTGGCGCCGTGACTGTCTTCGTAGGCTCCGCCGTCCGCACCCTGCAGCGTGTAGGTCTGCAGGCGCTCGCTGTCGAGGTCGAGGACGGTCAGGACGCCGGCGGCGTACGTGTACGAGAAGGCCAGATCGTTACCGATCGGGCAGGTGAAGCCGAGGCTCAGCGCGTTGCCGGTCCGGGTCCCCGACAACGAGCGGCGCTGCGTGATCACGTCGGCATCCTCGGTGATCCGGGTGACGACCTGGAGCGTGAGGCTCGTGCCCGTGGCCGTGATCGAGATCGTCTCCTTGAAGTTCGTACCGCTCGGACCGGGCGTGGCTCCCACGCCGTTGTAGCGTGTCGTGGTGGTGCGGTAGTAGATGCCCGACGGGATCGTGCCGCCCGTGAAGGTGCCGCTCGCCGGGGCCGCCTGCGCGACGATGAGCTCGTCGTGGGCCGGCCCATTGTTCTCCAGGCTGTTGCAAGCCACCGCGCCGCCCGAGCCGGCCACACCACCGCCCGAGCCCGCGACGGCGGAGCCACCCGAGCCCGCGACGGCGGAGCCACCCGAGCCCGCGACGGCGGAGCCGCCCGAGCCCGCGACAGCGGAGCCGCCTGAGCCCGCGACAGCGGAGCCGCCCGAGCCCGCGACAGCGGAGCCACCGGAGCCCGCGACAGCGGAGCCACCTGAGCCCGCGACAGCGGAGCCACCGGAGCCCGCGACGGCGGAGCCACCGGAGCCCGCGACAGCGGAGCCACCGGAGCCCGCGACGGCGGAGCCGCCTGAGCCCGCGACGGCGGAGCCGCCCGAGCCCGCGACGGCGGAGCCGCCCGTGCCTGCCGTCGCGCCGCCGCGACCAGCCGCCGCGGAGCCGCCCGAACCCGCAACGCTGCCGCCCGAGCCGCCTGAGCCCGCTACGCTTCCGCCCGCACCCGCGACGGCGCCGCCGCCGGAACCGCCGACGGTGGTACCGCCCGCGCCGCCGACCGGACCGCCCGAGCCCGCGACGTCACCGCCGCCGGAGCCCGCCGCGGCGCCGGCCTTCCCGCCCGCGCCTCCGGCTTTCCCACCAGCGCCGCCGGCCTTGCCGCCGGATCCGGCTTTCCCGCCGCCCTTTCCGCCCATGCCGCCGTCGGCATCGTCTGCGTCGCTGCCGCCACCGCAGGCGACAAACAACAGACAGGAGAGAAGTCCAAACGCGATACGGGCCGGAGCGATACGAACGGAAGAACTGCGGGTCATTCTATGGGTCATGGGATCATCCTCATCGTCGACGGCGAATTGCCACCGAGCGGCATTGCAGCACAATGCCGGCTCGGATAGCAATTCGTTCCGTCGAATCGTTGGTAACGATCCTCAGACCGGAAACGTTTCGTTAACCTGGCAGCCTGCCAGCCGCCCCCGCGCGAGGCGCGGGGGTGCGGCTACCTGCGAGGCGCGCGCTAGTCGACGGCGCCGTCGGTGGGCCCGGCCCCCGCGGCGCCCGTCGCGCCTGCGGCGCCCGTGGCCCCCGCGGCGCCCGTCGCGCCTGCGGCGCCCGTGGCCCCCGCGGCGCCCGTCGCGCCTGCGGCGCCCGTGGCCCCTGCGGCGCCCGTCGCGCCTGCGGCGCCCGTGGCCCCGGCAGCGCCCGTCGCGCCTGCGGCGCCTGTGGCCCCTGCGGCGCCCGTCGCGCCTGCGGCGCCCGTGGCCCCGGCAGCGCCCGTCGCGCCTGCGGCGCCCGTGGCCCCGGCAGCGCCCGTCGCGCCTGCGGCGCCCGTGGCCCCCGCGGCGCCCGTCGCGCCTGCGGCGCCCGTGGCCCCGGCAGCGCCCGTGGCCCCTGCGGCGCCCGTCGCGCCTGCGGCGCCCGTGGCCCCGGCAGCGCCCGTCGCGCCCGCCGCGCCCGTCGACCCTGCCGCGCCCGTCGAGCCGGCCGCGCCGGTCAATCCTGCCGCGCCCGTCGAGCCCGCGCCGCCGGTCGGCGAGGAGCCGCCACGACCTGCCGCCGCGCCCGCGGCCCCACCGGCGGTGCCGCCGGCTTTTCCACCCGTGCCGCCCTTTCCGCCGCCTCCCCCGCGGCCGCCCTTTCCGCCGCTTCCGGCGGTCCCTCCGTCACCTCCGTCATCACCGCAAGCTCCCAACATCAACGAGCAGGAAAAGGCCAAGGCCAACAATGTGCGCGCCGGATTCGTCATCTGTAATCCTTTCTCTGAGCTCGAAAGTCAGTAAGTCCGTATTGCGCGAAGGCAAGCGGTCGCCCGTGCGGCCAAAGCGCCGCCTGGAGCCCGGTGCGCGCCGAACTGCAAAGGATTCAATAATTTGACGGCTCAAATCGCTGCGCCTAACGTTCCGGGCAATTTCAACAAATCAAAGGAGCTCCCTATGACTCGTTTTGCATCTCTCGTAATTGGCGCCGGAGCGATCCTCTGCTCGTTGGCGACCCAGGCGCAGGCGCAGGAGAACACGGCGCCCCCGCCGGCGGCTTCCAGCAGCTACAGCGGTGGCGGCTCCCACGGCAGGATGGGCGTCGGCGGGATCCTCTACATGGGCGGCACGACGGGCCTCTCGTTCGTCTACGACCCGGGCGCCTGGCACATCGACACGCTGATCGGGTACAGCGGCGTCGGCGACACCGACACCTTCAATCTGGGCGGCCGCTTCTGGTACCACCTCAAGAGCAGCACGAACGCGGACCTCTCCATCGGCGCCGGCGGTTCGCTGCAGCACGTGTCACCGCCGGGCATGGGCGGCTCGACGGACGCCGTGTACCTCGAGGCCGGGATGCTGATTCGCGTGTTCCTGGCACAGGCCGTTGCCCTGGGTGTCAGCAGCGGGTTGGTCGTGGGTGCCGCTGATGCGGACGGCCTGTTCGTCGGGGACGGCTCCAACACCGTCGGTATCAACGGAACCGCCTCGCTCCACTACTTCTTCTAGTCGGCGGAGCCGAGCGACTTGCAGAACTGCTGCTCGCGGCTGATGGCCGCGGGCGGCGGTCGGTCGGTGGCGGGGAGCTTGTTGTAGGCGTCGGCCAGCGCGCAGTGGACGCGCGGGTCGAAGGGGTTGGTGGCGATCGACGCCTTGAGCGGCGCGATCGCCTCTGCGGGGGCCCCCTTGGCGAGCAGCGCCTCGCCCGCGATCAGGTGCGGCCACGGCAGGTCGGGGTGTAGCGCCTGCACCGGCGCCAGCGCCTTCAGCGCGCGGTCGGGCTCGCCCAGCGCCAGGTAGGTCCGCCCCAGCTTGACCGGGAAGAGCCAGCTGGCCGCCGGATCGGCGCGCGGGCGATCGGCGGGGCCGAGCGCCTTGGCCCCCTTCTCGTACTCGCGCACCGCCGCGCGGGGACGCTCGCGCTGAAGCAGCATGTTGCCCAGGCGAAGGTGGCGGTAGGGCGCCCCCGACCGCAGGGCCGGCGGCAGCGCGTCCTCCTCGGCCGGCTTGCGCCCCGACGCGATCGCGCCCGGCTTCCGGATGTGCGTGGTCGGGATGTCTATCGAGGGGAAGGTCCGGTAGTGCTGCGCGACCATGAACGCCCGCCAGCCGCGCTCGAACTCGGGCCAGGTGACGCCCGCCGCCGCGGCGACCGCCTGGCGCGCGTCGGCGCCCTCGGCGACCCGCTTGATCGCGTCGCGCAGCGCCGGCATCCCGCCCCGCTCGTGCAGGTAGGCGATGGCGTTCGCCACCTCGGCGAACGCGAGCGTGGCGTCCTCGGCCGAGGGGAGCTTCGCCATCGACGGATGCATCGCCTCGAAGGTGATGAGGCGGCCGGCGCGGAGCGCCTTGGCCAGCAGGTGCTCGAGGGCCGGCGCGATGCGACCGCCCGCGGGCTCGCGCCAGCGCCGCTCGAGGAACTTCGCCAGCCCCTCCTGGAACCAGACCGGGGCGCGGTCATTGGTCAACGTCGAGACCGCATAGTGCACGAGCTCGTGGTTCATGCTGTCGAGCCAGGGGTAGCCGTAGGCGAGGGCGCGGGGCGTCGTCACCATCAGCCGCGCCCACTTGCACAGCGCGATCGTCCCCGTGCGTGCCACCTCCGCCTGCGACAGCGACGACACCGCGGCGAGATCGGAGGGGCTGCGATAGAGCTCGAGCCGGATCGGCAGCTCGGCGTTGAAGCCGAGGTCGTCGTGCAGCGCCTGGTACGCCGCTTCGAGGGTCTCGCGCGCGTAGGGGACCAGCACGGCGTCCTCGGGGCTGTAACTGATGACGGTGTGCGGGGACTGCTCTTGCTGATGATCCTTGATCGCGTCGCGGGCGTTGCGGGCGAGATCCCCAGCGCCCGGATGTTGGCGGCGAGCACGCCTGAGGCGCCGTCGCGGGGATCGCCTGGCCGGCGGCGGTCAGCGCCCGCACCGCGCCTTCGTAGTCGCCGTGGATGAACTTGCGGTAGCCGTCGAGGTAGCCGGTCTCGGGGGCGTTCGGGGCCGCCTTCTGCAGCGCCGCCAGCGCCGCGTCGGCGTCGTGGAACCGCCAGCCGTCGAGCAGCGCGTCGACCTTCTGGGCCGGGGGACTGAGGGGATGCTCATCTCGCTCTGCGCACCCGCCGCGCGCGCGGGCGTTGCGGCGAGCAGCGCGACGAGCAGCGAGGGCGGACGACGGCCGCGGGCCTCATCGGACCAGCTCCTCGTAGTAGCGGCGGACGTCGTCGCGGAAGCGCTCGGGGGCCTTCTCTTTCATGGCGTCGAGCAGCTCCTGGCGCCAGGCGCGCGGGGCGGCCGATTCGTCGGCGCCGGGGATGCGGACCGGCTCGCGGCTCTGGCGGCCGCCCCCCATTGACCGCTCCTGCATCGAGTCGCGCAGCTTGGCCAGCCGATCGGCGGCGTCGCGCTCGGCGGTGGCCGCCCCTTTGGACTCGTCGCGCTTGAGCGCCTCGGCCGCCTGGCGCATCCGCGCCGCCGCGCCCTTGAGCTCCCCTTCCGCCTTCTCCATCCCGGGGAGCTTGCCGAGCCGGCGCGCCGCCTCGTCGGCGACGTCGTCGGTGCGCTTGCCGATCGCGCTCTGCTTCTCGGCCTGGGCGCGGGCCGACTCGCGCTCCTGCGGCGTCAGCGTCTCCGACGGGCGCGGCATCACCTTGGCCGAGATCCTCGGCGATCTCCTGGGCCAGCGCGCGCGCTTCGCCCAGCGCCTCGCCGGTCTTGTCGCGCTCGGCCTCGGTGCTGGGGCGGTGGCCGCGGCGGGCGGCGGCCAGCTCGTCGAGATGATCGACGGCGCGGTCGAGGCTGTTCCCCGCCCGCTCCGCCTCCCCCTTGGCCTCGGCGAGATCGCGCTCGGAGAGCAGACGCCGCAGCTGCTTCGCGCTGTCGCGCGCGCGGTTGACCTCCTCGGTCAGGGCCCCCTCGCGATCGCCGGTCGGCACGTTCGACAGGCGCTGCTTCAGCCGATCGACCTTCTCGCCTTCCTTCTTCAGGAACTCCTCCAGCTGGCCCTTCAGGCGCCGCTGCGATCTCGGCCTCCTGCTTGTCGGCGATCGCCTGCGTCTCCTTCTGCAACGTCCGCTCGTCCCCCTCGATGTCGCCGATCTTCTTCATCAGCTCGGCGACCACCCGGTTCTCCTGCGGGAAGCGTTCGGCCCCGAACCCCTCCATGTTCTGGTCCAGCTGCTTGCGCATCGCGCGCAGGTCGTCGCCCAGCTGCGCCAGCGCCTTGGCCAGGTCGGCGTCGTTCCCCTTCTCCAGCATCTCGTCGAACTTCTTCGCCTCGTTCGCCAGCGACTTCAGATCGGGGAGGTTGCGCCACTCCTCGGAGACGTCGTTGCGGGCCTTCACCGCGGCGATCTTCTGGGCCAGATCGGCGATGCGGGCCCGCAGCTCGCGCGCCTCGCGCTCGAGTTGTCGCCGCAGCCCCTCGTCCTTGGTGCGCTGATAGCGCGCCAGCAGGTCCTGCAGCCGCTGGTGCGCGTCGGTCAGCTCCTTGCCCAGGCTGGCGAGGTCCTCCAGGCGCTGGCGGCCGATCAGATCGTCGAGGGCGAGCACGTCGGCCTCCAGCTCGGCGACGTGGCGGACGCCCATGCGTGTCGAGCCGCGCGAGGCCCCCGGCCGTCGCCTTCCCCTTGAGCGCGGCCAGCGCCTTGGTCTCCTCGCGGAGCAGCTTCTCCAGCCGGTCGGCGATGCCGACCAGCGCCGTGCGCAGCGCCTTCCCCATGCTGCCGTTGCGCCGATCCTCGTCGATCAGCTGGCCGAGCAGGGCCAGACGCGCCTCCTCGGCGTCGTGGACCATCACCGCGCCGGCCAGCCGTTCGTCCGGGGTCGTCGCCTCGGCGCCGGTGCCGTCGCGCTCCAGCCGGTCGGCCAGATCGGTCAGCAGCTTCTCGAGCAGGTCGCGCTGCCGCTCCAGCCGATCCTCCAGCGTCTCGTGCGCGTTCTGAATCACCACGTAGAGCGTGCGCGACGCGCCGATCTTGCCGCCCGAGACGGCGTCGCGATCGCGGGCCTCGATGCGGTAGGCGATCCGCTCCGCGCCTCCCAGCAGCGCGCTCGCCGGATCCCAGAGCGTGCGCCCCTGGGCGGTGCGCGCGCCGCCCGCGTCGCGCAGCCCCACCCGCTGTTCGGGGCGCTCGCCGACCCGGTAGATCAGCTCCACGGAGCCGAGGCCGAAATCGTCGGTGGCGGCGTAGCCGATCTCGATCGGGCGCGGCGTGGCCAGCTCCAGCCGATCGGCGGGGCCCATGATCTCGACCCGCGGCGGCGCGTCGGCCTCGGCGGTGATGTGGTGGCTGCGCTCTTCGCGCACCGCCCGGCCGAAGGGTGGCTCCAGCCAGAACCGGTAGGCGACGTCCTCGGTGAGCGTCAGCTCGGCGATCAGTGTGCCGTTCTCCAGACGGGCCTGGATCTCCCCCTTGTTCCCGGCCTCGCCGAGGAGGAGCAACGCCTTGCGGGCGGTGCGCAGCGGGTGCGTCTCGACCCGGACGTGCGTCCCCTTCACCGCGGCGATGTCGCCGGTCGAGCCCTCGACCGTGCGGGGCGCAAGGCCGGTGTAGGCGGGATAGCCATAAGTGATGCGCACGTCGCCGACCAGCGGCGCGGCCGACACCACGGCCCCCTCGAACAGCGACGGTCGCCGCAGCAACGTGCGCAGCCCGAGCGACAGCGCCGATGACCAGCTGGTCGCTGCGACCATGCCGGCGGCTGCCAGCAGGGCCGCGCCGATCGCCCAGGCCGCCGGCCGCAGCGGCACCAGCTGCTTGGCCGAGATCGGCACCAGGGCGCCCGCCACGTGCTGTTGAAACGCCTCGATCAGCTTCGGCGAGACCGGGGCGCCGCGGGGCTCGGGCGGGGCGGGCTCGTCGAGCTCGACCGCCGAGAGCAGGTCGCTCGCCAGATCGGGGAGCAGCACGCCGGCGCGGCGCGCGGCGGTCAGGTCGTCGCGCAGCGCGCGCGCCGGGCGGAGCAGCCCGTAGCCGAGCACCACCAGCGTCGCGGCCGACAGCACGATCGTGGTCACCACCGGCCAGAAGCCCGCGGGGCCGACCGAGGCGGCGGCGACGCCCAGCAGGGCCAGCGCGAGCAGCAACGCCGCGGCGCCGTATCCTGCCGCCTGCAGCCCGGCGCGCAGCAGGAGCCGCCGACGTATGGCGGCGAGGAAGTCGCGGATGCCTGCGCTTCCGGTCACCGGAGCGAGTGTAGCGCGCGCGCGATGTGCTTAGCGCCACGCGGGACCGGCCCCCCGGTTGCAATTACCCAGCGCAGGAGGCTTTCGATGCGCGCCAACCACGTAAGTTCGGCCGGGTCGTCTTCCGAGAACGCAAAATCGCCTCAGCAGAGCGGGGCGGAAACGCAACCCCCGAGGTCAGACTCCTGACGGGGAGCTGATCGCCGCGGCGCAGGCCGGGGATCACCGGGCCCTGGCCCAGCTGCTGGAGGCGGCCCGCCCGCGGCTGGTGGCGCTGGCGCTGCGGGTGCTGGGGGACGCCGACGAGGCCGAGGACGCGGTCCAGGAGGCGATGGTGAAGGTCTGGCGGAACATCGGCCGCTTCGAGGGGCGCGCCTCGTTCAGCACCTGGCTGCACCGGATCGCGGTGAACGCCGCGCTCGATCGGGTGCGGCGCCGCTCCGCCGTCGTGCTCGCGCGGCAGACCGACCCGAACGACGAACGCCCCCCCCACGACGAGGGGGTGGTCGAGGAGACCCCGGAGCAGAGCTATGCCCGTGCCGAGACCGGCGTCGTCGTGCGCCGCGCGCTCATGCGCCTCACCCCGATGCACGGCGAGGCGATTCGCCTCTGCGACCTCGACGGCGAGTCGTACGCCACCATCGCCGCCGTCACCGCTTGCCCGGTCGGCACGGTCATGTCGCGCATCTACCATGCCCGCCGGAAGCTCGTCCGCGAGCTGACCGAATCGGCCAAAAGCGAGCTCGACCTGGAGGCGCTCTGCGCGGCCTGAGGGCCCGTTCACACTTTCGGCAAATTTAGCGAGAGGAAAAATACGTCTCGCCGCTGCTAGTATCCGCGGGTCGTGCTGCCGCCGCCCGCCTCCCCCGGACGTACGGGGCCCCCCGGTATCGGCCCGCGCGCGCGCGCGGCGCAGCTGCTTGGATGGGCCAAGGCCCATCGTCTGAAGGCCGGTCTCGCCGCCTTCGCGCTGGTGGTGCTGCTGGTTTATCCGTTCCTCGTCGGGGCGCTGGCGGCCAGCCTCGTCGCCGGTAAGGCCTCGGAGCGGCTAGGCCAGCCGGTCACCGTGGGGCGCGGGCGCGGCGGCCTCGGGGCGATCGTGCTCGACGATCTGGTCGTGGCCGGGGCCGCGGGCCAGCCCCCGCTGGTCAGCGTGAAGCAGCTGCGGATCCCGTTCGGGGTCGCGTTCGGGATGCGCGGCCCGGTCACGGTGACAGGGCTCCGGATTCACGCCGTGCACGGCGGCGACAACGACAACGTCAGCACGCTCCTCGACCGTCTGCGCGGGCGCGGCGGCCCGGCAGCCAAAGGCGACAAGGGCGCCAAAGGCGCCAAAGGCGCGGAGGGCGCGGAGGGCGCTGGTGCCGGCAAGGACGGCGGCGGCTCTTCCCGGCTGCCGGCGATTGTCATCCAGGGCGGGTCGCTGGACGCGCGCGAGGACGACCGCGACGCCACGCTGACGATCGGGTCGTTCGACGCCGAGCTGCAGCCTGGGGAAAAGCTGGCGGTCTGGATGCGCAACGTGCGGGGCGGGCTGGCCATCGGCCCCAACGGCAGTGGCCCCAGCTTCGGCGCCGACGAGGTCGACGTGAAGTGGCCGCTCGAAGGGACCCACCCGGTCGGCTATCCCTGGGTGCGCGTCACCGCGGGGCGCGCCTCGCCTCTCCCGTCGCTGGCGCTGACCGGCATCGCGGGCGTCGTCTCGCCGCCGCCGGACGCCGCGGCCGGCGCGCGCGACGAGGTGATCATCGACTTCCGCGGGAGCTACGGCGGCGCGCGCGAAGCGCTCTGGATCGCCAAGGGGCGCGCGCAACCGGACCGCCTGACCGGGTCGCTGGCGGTGCGGGCCGAGCAGTTCAATCTGGGGCGGATAAAGGACGTGCTGCCGCGTTCGATGCTGGCGCCCGAGAACACGACGCTGGACGTGGCGATGGACTTCGGATGGGCGGGCACGACCCTGAAGTTCGCCGGCGAGACCGAGGTGGTGGGGCTGTCGCTGCAGAGCGATTCGCTGGCGCTCGAGCCGATCGAGAACGTCTCGCTCTCGGCGGCCTGGCGGGGGAGCGCCGATCTCGATCGCGCGCCGGCTCGACATCGAGCGCGCCGAGGCGCGGGTGCGTGACGTGACGGCGCGGGTGAGCGGGCACGTCGCCTTGCCGTCCGGCACCTTCAAGTTCGCGAACGGCAAGCAGCTGGACGTCATCCCCGACATCGACCTCACGCTGACCGTGCCGCGCGTCGGCTGCGCGAAGCTCCTGACCAGCATTCCGGCGCCGCTGATCCCGCGGCTGGCCGACTTCAAGCTGCAGGGATTCTTCGGCGCCGACGTCGGCGTGAAGATCGACTTCGCCAACCTCGACGCGGTGGAGCTGCGCGGGAAGATCGGCATCGACGGCTGCAAGGTGGTGAAGGCGCCGCCCGAGGTGACCGCGCTCGCCGACACGAAGTCGGTGGTGATCAACGTCGAGGTGCCGCGCCCGCCGGGCGTCCCCACGCCCCCGGGCGGCGAGCCCGACCTGCTTTCGGTCGTCGTCGGCCCCGACAACCCCGACTTCGTCGTCTACGAGGAGATCTCGCCGTTCCTGGTCGGTTCGATCATGACCACCGAGGACAACGGCTTCTTCAAGCACCACGGGTGGGTCAGCTCGGAGTTCAAGAGCGCGCTGCGCCGCAACCTCCAGCGGGGTGGGTTCCGCCTCGGCGCCTCGTCGATCACGATGCAGATGGTGAAGAACGTCCTTCTCACCAAGGACAAGACGCTGTCGCGCAAGGCCCAGGAGCTCTTTCTCGTCTGGTACCTGGAGCAGGTCCTTCCGAAAGAACGGATCCTCGAGCTCTACTTCAACGCGATCGAGTTCGGCCCGCGCATCTACGGGATCGCCGCGGCGACGCGACACTACTTCGGGAAGAAGCCGTCCGAGCTGAACCCGCTGGAGGCGGCGTTCTTTTCGTCGATCCTCCCGAGCCCCAAGCGCCGCTACGTCCAGTTCTGCCACGGGTCGCTGTCGGCCCAGTGGGACAAGTACATCCGCCGGATCATGGCCAAGAGCCACGAGCGCGGGCGCCTCACCGACGAGGAGTACCAGGCCTGGGTGACTCAGCCGCTGGTGTTCGATCGTCACGAGGCGACCTTCACCGAGCGGCAGTGCCTCGACTGGGTGAAGAGCATGGCGCCGCCGAAGCCCGAGGTAGAGGCCCCCCCCGAGCTCGATGACGACGCCGATGCCGGTGGGGCCGTCGCCGACCGGCTGCCCAAGCGGCTCAAGCGCCTCTTCTCGCACGCCCCTCGTCATTAGGTCGGCGGCGAGTACCGCTCGCCACGCCGCCTGCTAGGCTCCGCGCGCTTTTCCAAAAGGAGACCGCGATGGCCGACAAGCTGATTCTGATCACTGGTGCGACGGGCAAGCAGGGAGGCGCCACGCTGCGCTATCTGGAGGGGAAGCCGGGATTCAAGTTGCGCGCGATGACCCGCCACCCCGACGGCGACGCGGCCAAGGCGGTCGCCGCGCGGGGCGCCGAGGTGGTCGCCGGCGACCTCGACGACGCCGCTTCGGTCAGCCGCGCGCTCGCCGGAGCCTGGGGCGCTTTCGCGGTGCAGAACACCTGGGAGGCGGGCGTCGAGAAGGAGGAGGAACAGGGGAAGCGGTTCGCCAAGCTGGCCCGCGAGGCGGGTGTGCAGCGCTTCGTCTACTCCTCGGTCGGCTCGGCGCACCTCAAGACCGGGATCCCGCACTTCGACAACAAGGCGCGCGTCGAGCAGGTGGTGCGCGAGCTCGGCTTTCCGTCGCACGCGATCATCCGCCCGGTCTTCTTCATGGAGAACCTGCCGTCCCCCTGGTTCGTGCACGGCGACACGCTGAACTCGACGCTGGACCCCAAGACCAAGCTGCAGATGATCGCCGCCGACGACATCGGCAAGTTCACCTCCAAGGCGTTCATCGAGGCCGACAAGTACAGGAACGTCGAGGTCGACATCGCGGGCGACGCGGTCACGCTGCCCGACGCGACCGCCCTCATCGCGCCGCTGGTGGGCAAGACCCTCAGCTACCAGCGCATCCCGATCGAGGCCGTCCGCCAGAACAGCGACGACTTCGCCAAGATGCTGGAGTGGTTCGAGGCCGTCGGCTACAGCGCCGACATCCCCAGCCTCGAGAAGACCTGGGGGATCCGCCCATCACCCTCAAAGAGTGGGTCGCGCGCCAGAAGAAGTAGGGCGCGGGATCAAAACGAACCGCCCACCCCGACCAGCGCCACGTTCGGAGTCACGACCAGGTTCGGACTGAACGTGGCGCGCGGGGGCGCCGGCACGCGCTCGCGCCCCAGCCAGGCGTGGTCGACGATTATGCCGGTCAGCACCAGCGCGGTGGCGACGGCGACGCTCGCGCCGATGTTGTGGCGGCAGGAGGGCTCGCCGTCGCACGGGTGGTTCAGCACGTCGGCCAGCACCACGCCGGTGGCGGCGCCGGCCGCCAGCGTGCGGAGGCCGAAGCTGGCCAGGGCACGCCCCGGATGGCCGTGAGCCAGGTGATTGATCGGCGCGCCGAGCGCGTAGCCCGCCAGCCCGAGCACCAGCAAGGGAGCGCTTTCAGCCGCCGTGCCGACACCGGCGAGCGCGATCCCACCGACGTCGGCGATGACCGCGGGTCCGGCGTACGACACGGTCTCGGGCGCGGCAGCAGGCGCGACCGGCATCCGAACGTCGTCGGTGACGACCGGTGCCGGCGCGGAAGGCACGCCGCACGGGCAGAGGCACGGGGCGGGCGCCGGGGCCGGGGGCGGCGCGGGGAACGACCACGCCAGCGTGGCAATGAGGACCCAGAGCATCTCGCAGTCGGCTTGAGCAAGCGGAGTGCCGCTCGCGATCGACGCTCGCCCCGCGGCCGTTCGTCCGCCGATGACGAGCCGTCACCGCCGCGGTGTCAGGTTTCCACCCGGCGGCCCGCCCGTCCGGGCGGTGCTACCTTCTGCGCCATGGCAACATCAGGCTCTCGCACGGCGCTGGTCACGGGCGCCAACCGCGGCATCGGACTCTCGCTTTGCCGCCGGCTGCAACAGGGCGGCCGGCAGGTGATCGCGGTTTGCCGCAAGTCCTCCCCCGAGCTCGACGCGCTGGGCGTGCGTGTCGAAGCCGGCATCGACATCACCTCGGACGATGCGCTCGCCGCGCTCGCCAAGCGGCTCGACGGCGTCGCGCTCGACGAGCTGGTCTGCAACGCCGGGATCCTGCGCGACGACGATCTGGCGGGCGTCGACTTCGACGAGATCCGCGCACAGCTGGAGGTCAACGCGCTGGGGCCGCTGCGGACGGTGAAGGCGCTGCGCAAAAACCTGCGGCGGGGGGGCAAGGTCGCGCTCATCACCAGCCGCATGGGCTCGATCGGCGACAACGGCTCGGGCGGCTACTACGGCTACCGGATGTCGAAGGCGGCGCTGAACGCCGCCGGCATGTCGCTGACCCGCGATCTCGCCGCCGCCGGCGTCTCCGTCGCGATCCTCCACCCCGGCTACGTCCGCACCGACATGACCGCGCGCAGCGGCAACATCGAGCCCGACGACGCGGCCAAGCAGCTCCTGGCGCGCATCGACGCGCTCGGCCCCGAGAGCTCCGGCACCTTCTGGCACGCGAACGGCCAAGTCCTCCCCTGGTAGCGGCCCCGCACCGGCGCCGGCAGGGCTGTCGCGTGCTCTCAGAAAACCGAGACGTTCCGGCGGGTGGGCCCGCGTATTTACACGGCTTTTCCTGGCACGCCGCCTGCTGCCCGTAACGGGCAATGGCGCGCCTACGTGTCGCAGGGGGTTGGTCGGTTCTGTCCTTCGTCTTTCTGGTCGCGTTCGCGTGCTCGGAGACGGGCAAGCCGGACGACGGCACGGGGGGCAGCGGCGGAACGGTGCTGACGGGCGGCGGTGGCGCCGGCCGGGGCGGAGCGGGGGGGCTCGGGGGAGACTGCCGCGGCGTCGGGGGAAATCCCGGCGATTGCGGCGATTGCCACGGTTTGCATGGACCGACCTGTCGGGACGGCAGGTGGATCTGCGAACAGGCGCCCGACTGCGCGGCGGGCGGCCGTGGTGGCGGGAGCGCGGGAGGCCGCGGCGGTAGCTCGGGAAGCGGTGGCGGCTGCGACCTCAACGGCGCCGGGGGGCGCGACTGCACCGATTGCCACGGCTTTCGTGCCCATACCTGTCGGGACGGCCAGTTGATCTGCGAACAGGCGCCCGATTGCGCGGCAGGCGGCCGCGGCGGCGGGAGCGCGGGCGGCAGCGGCGGCTGCGCCATCGGCGGCATCGCGGGCAGCGCGATCGATTGCGGCGATTGCAACGGCATCTATGCACCGAGCTGCGTAGGCGGCCAGTGGGTTTGCAACCGCCCGACGGGGGTCTGCCCGTCAGGCGGTCGCGGCGGCGGCGCGGCCGGCGCGGGCGGCGGCACCGCGGGTCGCGGGGGCAGCGGCGGCGCGACGGCCTGCGCGTCGGTGACGACGCTCGCGGCGTGCGACGCGCGCAGCGACTGCCATTCGGTGTTCGAAGATCCCGGGACCTGTGGCTGCTTGGCGCTCGGCTGCTGCGCGCACTTCTTGCGCTGCGCCGACGGCGACCGCGCGAGCTGCACGCCGAACGCCATCGCCTGCGACGCGGCCACGCCTCACTGCGAATCGCCCTACACGGTGAGCTACACCAACGTCTGCTACGAGGGGTGCGTGCGCAACACGGAGTGCCTGCTGACGCCATGACCCGGCTCGCGGCGTTGCTGTCGGTGGTCGTCGCGTGCGTCGCGCTCGGCTGCTCTGACACCGGCGGTAGCGCCGACGGCACCGCCGGGGCGGGCGGCGGGGGCCAGGGGACGGCGGGCGCGGGCGGTGGGGAGGTCGGCTGCGCGTCGGTGACGACGCTGGAGGCGTGCGACGCGCGCGGCGACTGCCACGCGGTCTTCGAAGATCCCAGGAACTGCGCCTGTCAGGCGCTGGGGTGCTGCGCGCAGTTCTCGCGCTGTGCCGCTGGCGACCGCGCCCACTGCATGTCGGGCGCCGTGCTGTGCGACGCTCTTACGCCCTATTGCGAACAGCCCTACACGGTCAGCTTCACGGACAGCTGCTACGAAGGGTGCGTGCGCTCGTCGGAGTGCATGCTGACGCCATGAGGCGGCTCCGGGCACTGCTGATGGCGGCGGTCGCGTGCGTCGCGCTCGCCTGTTCGGACACCGGCGGGGCGGAGAGCGGCGCGGGTGGGGCGGGCGGCGGTCAGGGGAGCGCGGGCACCGGCGGTGGATGCCCGCAAGGCGGGCAGTTTTATTGCGGCTGCACCGCCGCGACGAGCCTCGCGGTCTGTGTGAACGGCAGCTGGGCTTGTCAGAGCGGGATCCCGCTAAGCGTGTGCGGTGCTGGTGGTAGCTCGGGAACGGGTGGCGGCGGCGGCGCGGCGGGTGGCGGCGGGTCGGCCTGCGCGTCGGTGACGACGCTCGAGGCGTGCGACGCGCGCGGCGACTGCCACGCCGTGTTTCAGGACCTCGGGATTTGCGACTGCGCCGCCCCCGGCTGCTGCACGCACTTCGTTCGCTGCGCCGCCGGCGATCGTGCCCGCTGCATGTCGGGCGCGGTGTTGTGCGACATCGTCACGCCCTATTGCGAGCCGCCCTACACGGTGAGCTACACGGACTCCTGTTACGAAGGGTGCGCGCGCGCGTCGGAGTGCATGGAGGTGCCGTGATGGGCTGGAACCAGGAGGGACCATGCGAAAGCTGAGCTCCGTAGGGGTGGTGGTGCTGACGCTCGCGTTGGCGGGCTGCTCGAAGAACGACGCCGACACGGGCGCCGACGACGCTGCCGCGGGACACGGAGGATTGGGCGGTGGCGGGGTTGGTGGCACGGTCGACGGCGGCGCCTGCTCGGGGACAGACTGGTGTATCGACCGCCCCAACGGGGGTTCCTGCCCCGACACCGGCGGCGTCCCCCCCACGTGCGCCTCCGGCCAGTGGCAGTGCCCGGCAGACATGATCCTTGCCTCGGCGTGCAAGTGCCGGGGCTTCGAGCCTCCGGGGTGCAACGGCTGCGGACCGGACGGGTGGATTTGCGGCGACGGCGGCGCGGGGTCGGGTGGTGGGGGGAATGGCGGCGCCGGCGGTCGAGGCGGCGGCGGTCAGGGGAGCGCGGGCACCGGCGGCCAAGGGACGGCTGGCCGCGGGAGCGCGGGCGCTGGCGGGGCGGCGACGGCGGCCCCCTGTCCGACCGCCGTTCCACACGCGGGTGATGCGTGCTCGACCGCGACGGCCTGCTACTACGAAGACTGCGCCGGCGCCGGGCGCTCGATCGCGCACTGTGCGGCCGGGCAGTGGACGTCGAGACCGCGGCCTGCTCCGCCTACACGTGCGGGCCCGGCGGCCCCACCTGCAGCGCCGGTCGGATCTGCGTGATACGGCGGGGGCGCGCGGTTTTTCGACTGCAAACCCAACGGCTGTGGCACCGGATCGATCGCCTGCGGCTGCCTGCAGTCCTGTGAAATTTCCTGCACCCTCTCCGGCGCGGCGAGCGACGGGTTCACGATGACCTGTAACATCTGCCGGACTCACCGCGCTGTGCATGAACCCGGCTCGATTCGTTGGCGGTCGTCGTGCTGGCTCTGGTGGCGAGCTGCTCGACGACTGGTGGTGGGACGCAAGACGACGGCGGCACCGGACGGGGGGGCGCGGCGGTTCCGGCGGACGTGGCGGAGGAAGCGGCGGTTTCTGGGGCCCGTGCACGGGCACGCAGTTCGACTGCGCCTACGGTAGCGACCACTCTTGCGGCGACGTCTTGGTCCCCGCGTTCTGCACCGAGGGGCACTGGGGCTGCGGCGCGGGACAAATCCCGGCGTCGGAGTGCCGCTGCTTCGGCTTGGGCCCGCCAGGGTGCACGTGCGGCGACACGGGGTTGGTCTGTCCCGACGGCGGAGCCGGAGGGACGGCCGGAGGCGGTGGCACGGCTGGTGGCGGTGCCACGGCCGGCGGCGGTGGGCGCGGCGGCAGCGCGGGGCGGGGCGGGAGCGGTGGTGCGTCCGGCGCGGTGTGCGGCGCCGGACGTTGCGACGTCGGCCAGGTCTGCTGCACGGCGTGCGATGGCACGCAGAGCTGCGGCGCCGCCTGTATCGGCAGCGTCTGCCCGGATCGGGACGCCGGCGCCGGCGGGACGAGCGGTGGTACGTGCGCTTCGCTGACGGCGCAGGCGGCGTGCGACGCCCGCAGCGACTGCCACGCGCTGTTCTACGATCCGCAGACCTGCGGCTGCGCCTCGATCGGCTGCTGCGCGCACTTTTCGGGCTGCGCCGACGGCGCCAAGGCCGTCTGTGCGCAGCCAGGCGACGTTCGTCTGCAAGGTCGCGACCCCGCACTGCGAGGGGCCCTACGTCATCGGCTACACCGCCACCTGCTACGAGGGGTGCGTGCGTTCGTCGCAGTGCCCCTGATCGAAAACACGCAGGAGATCTCGATGAAAAAACTTGGCTTGATCTGGATGATGGTCGCGCCGCTCGCGCTCGTCGTCAGCTGCTCGAAGACCGACGCAGGGATGGAGAACGACACTGGTCAGGCCGGCAACGGCGACGGTGGCCACGCCAGCGGCGGTCGCGGCGGCGGCGGTCGCGGCGGCAGCAGCGGCGGCGGTCGCAGCGGCAGCGGCGGCGGTTGCGGCCCCATCGGTGCCACCTGTGTCTGCAACATGCCCGAGGAGCCCGCATCCTGCGTCGACGGAAAGTGGCAATGCCCGCCGCCTCCAGGGCTCGGCTGCGGCTGCCCGGCCCGCGGTTGACCGGGTGCGAGTGCAGAGGCGATTACTGGATCTGTCCTGACTCGGTATGTGCGGGCAGCCCGCCAATCTCTTGCGTCGAAGGATCTGGCTACTGGTGCGGTGATGATGCCGTCCCCGCCGAGGCCGTGTGCGAGTCGGGCGTGTGGCGGTGTCTCTTCGGGGCGATTCCCGCGTCGCAGTGCAAGTGCTCCGGCACGCCGCCCATGGGATGCAGCTGCGGCGGGACGGGGTGGGTCTGCCCCGACGCGGGCGCGGGAGGGCAGGGCGGCAGCGCCGGTGCGGCTGCCGTGACTCTGTGAGGAGCTCTCGATGAAAAAACTCAGCTTGGTTTCGTTCGCGGTTCTGTCGCTCGCGCTGGTCGCGAGCTGCTCGAAGACCGACCCCGGGACGGAGAACAGCTGCACCGAGCAGCCAACGCCCATATGCCTCACGTCGTTTGACGACGGAAGGTGCGGCGACGTCGCGTACAACGCGGTCTGCAGCGACAGCGGATGGAAGTGTCCGACCGACACGATTCCCGCCTCCGAGTGCCGTTGTTCCGGCATCCCTCCCCTGGCGGATGGCGGTCCCATGGCCGCATGCGTGTGCGGCGACGCAGGCTGGGTCTGCAGCAGCGACGGCGGCGCCGGGGCTGGCGGCGCCGGCGGACGGGGCGGTTCCGGCGGCGGCTGCGCCGGCGCGCCGAATTTCAACTGCGCGGGCGGCGCGAACGGGGTCTGCGGGGACGTTGTCTACAATCCAGTCTGCGTCTCGGAGCACTGGGCTTGCGGCTCCGGGCAGATTCCGGTCTCCGAGTGCCGCTGCTTCGGCTCGCCCCAGACCTGCCTCGACGGTGGCGCCGCGGGGAGTGGCGCCGGCGCCGGTGGACGCGGAGGCGGCGGCGGCCGCGGCGGAACGGGCGGTGTGGTCGACGGCGGCAGCGCTTGCGCGGCGGATGCGCGGTTCTCCTGCGCGGCCGGCAGCCCCCTCTCGTGCAGCGACGCTTTTCAGAGCGCCGCGTGCGTGTCGGGGCAGTGGCAGTGCCCGGGCGGGACGATTCCGACCTCCCAATGCATCTGCGTCGGCGCGCCGCCTCCGGGCTGCAGCTGCGGCGTGAACGGGTGGTCCTGCAGCGGGGGAACGGGAGGGCGGGGTGGTAGCGGCGGCGCCGGCGGACGCGGCGGCAGCGGCGGCGCGTCCGGCGGGACCGGCGGCGGTGCGGCGATTGCCTGCGGCAACTCGACCTGCACCGGGGGCAACATCTGCTTGCGGCGGCAGACCTTCGGCGGCGCTTGCATCCTCGCGGACGGGGGGTGCCCGTCGGGTTCCACGCCGAGCGGATTTTGTTGCGTCCCCGATCCGACCTACAGCTGCGTGGCGCTCCCCGCCGCGTGCGACGGGAAGCTGACCTGTGACTGCGCCCGCGCGTCGCTGTGCAGCAACACGACGACCTGCACGGCGACCGACACCGAGATCGCCTGCGCGCTGCTGTTGCCGTGATTCTGTGAAGGAGAGCCCGATGAGACAACTCGGCCTGGCGTGGTTCGCGGTTCTGTCGCTCGCGCTGCTCGCGAGCTGCTCGAAGACCGACCCCGGGACGGAGACCGGAACCGGCGGCGTCGGTGGTACGGCCAGCGGTTGCCCGAGTGAGACGCGGTTCTATTGCGTCTCCAGCAACGACGGCGTCTGCAGCGACGCGCTTTTTCCGGCCGTCTGCACCTCGGGGCACTGGGCCTGCGAATCGGGCATGATCCCGGAATCGGAGTGCCAGTGCTTCGTGGCGGTCCCCGGGCCGTTCTGCCCCGACGGGGGCGCGGGCGCCGGCGGGCGTGGTGGTGAGGGCGGCCGCGGCGGTACGGCCGGCGGCAGCGGCGGCGCCGGCACCTGTGGCGACAAGCTCTGCGGCACCGGCGAGGTGTGCGTGCGCCGTCAGACGCTGGGCGGCGCCTGTTTTCTTGCCGACGGCGGCTGTCCGCCGGGACGGTCCCTGTCGGGGCAGTGCTGCGTTGCCGATCCGGTTTACAGCTGCGCGCCCCACCCGAGCGCGTGCGTGTCGAGCCTGACCTGCGCGTGCGCGGCGCCGGCGCTGTGCAGCGCGGGCCAGACCTGCACGATGCCGTCGGTGAACGAGATCGACTGCACGCTGCTGGCGCCGTAGCGGCCGCTCACTTCGGGGGCGGTGGGGCCTTCGGGGCGATCGCCGGCGGGGTGGCGGTCGCGGTCGCCGGCGCTGGGGCGGGCGCCGGGGTGAACACGGGCAGGGCGCGGCCGGTCGCGCGCGGCAGCGCCAGGCCGAGGGCGTGGGCGACCGTCGGCGCGACGTCGACCAGCGCGACGCCGTCGAGCTGCCGGGGCGCGATCGCGCCGCCGGCGATCAGGAACGACGCCCGCATCTCGGGGCGCTCGGGATCGTAGCCGTGCTGCCCGGGCGTGCCGGTAACGCCGTCGCGCGGACCGACGTAGCCGCGCCCGAACGAGACGCCGGGGGCGGCCTCGATCGCGAACGCGGCCGTCGGATCGCCGCCGCGATCGCGGATCGCCTTGCCGTCGTAGACGCGGCCGATCCCCGAGGCCGGCTGGGCGGCCAGCGAGGAGAGCAGCGTGCCCAGCGCGACGCGCGTCGTCTCGTCCCCCGTCGCGACATGGAAGAACGCGAGGCCGCCGCTGGTCGCGACGGTCGCGCGTGCGGTCGCCCCTTTGGGGTGGCCCGCCTCGTCCAGCGTCACGAAGCCGCGCTCGCGCAGCAGCACCCCCGGCCTGAGCTCGCGGGCGGAGGTGGTGAAGCCGTGGTCCGACACCACGACCACCGCCGTGCGGGACCAGGGCCAGGCCGCCTTCGCCGCCTCGACCATCCGGCCGAGCTGGCGATCGGCGTTCTCGATCGCCGCCTTCGCCTGCGGGCTCCAGGGGCCGAACCGGTGCTGGGCGTCATCGGTTTGCCAGATGTGGGCCATCACCAGGTTCACCGGCGCGCTGGCGAGCAGGTGGACGACGATGTCGGCGGTCGCCTCGTCGGCGACGTTGGGGGGCGTGAACCTCTGCCAGAGGTTCGGGAAGCGGGCCGCCACCGCGGGGAGGAGCCCCGGTGTCGCCATCGCGCGCGTCAGCTTGGCGTCGTCGGGCGTCCCCGCGCGCCAGTACTCTGGCACCAGCCAGCGCACGCGTGCCCCGACGGTGACCGGCCAGTTGACCAGGGCGACCTCACGGCCGGCGGCGGTCGCGACGTCCCACAGCACCGGCACCTTGATGTCCTCGCTGTACCAGCGCCACCCGTCCAGGTTGCGCTCGCCGGGGTCGGACGCGACGTTGGTGACGATGCCGTGCAGCGCAGGCGGAACGCCGGTGGCCACGGTCGTGTGCGCCGGATAGGTGACGCTTGGGAAGACCGACCGCGCCCCACGCGCCGCGGCGCCGGTGCGCGCGAGCAGGCGCAGCGTCGGCACCGCAAGCTGGTGCGCGTCGGGCTCGAGGTAGCTCGCCGGCAGCAGGCCGTCGATGCTGACGATCAGCACATGGTCGACCGGGCGCCCGGGTGGCGTCGGGGGCGCCGCCGCCTCGGCGCGGGCGCACGCGCTGGCGAGCAGGAGGACCAGCGCCGCACCGAGCCGGGGACCGCGCCACATCTCCGCCAGATTAATGCCGGAATCTGACCGAAGGATGACATTCCGGTAACTGATTTCCCCTGTAGTATCGGGATCGATGACCACCGCGCCCGCTGGAATCCGCCAACTCACGGTCCAAGAGCTTAAGGCCATGCTCGACAGCAAGACGCCGCTTCAGCTGCTGGACGTTCGCAGCGAGGCGGAGCGCCGCATCGCCAAGATCGAGGGTGCTCGCCACCTCGACCAGGAGACCGTCCCCGAGATCGACGATCTCGATCGGGACACGCTGCTGGTCTTCCTCTGTCACCACGGCATGCGTAGCCAGGCGGCGGCGCGGCACTTCCAGACCAAGGGGTTCACGAACCTGGGTAACGTCGTCGGCGGGATCGAGGCCTGGTCGGCCCAGGTCGATCCGTCGGTCCCGCGCTACTGAGATCCGGCGATGTCCGGCGACGCGCTTGCCGCGTTGAGGTTCGACAACAGTTTTGTCCGCGAGCTGCCGGCCGATCCCGAGCCGCTGCGCGCCGTGCGCCGGGTCGACGGGGCGTGCTTCTCGCGGGTGACGCCGCTGCCGCTCGGGGGGCCGCGGCTGATCGCGCACGCGGCCGAGGTCGCCCGGCTGCTCGACCTGCCGGAGGCGGCCTGCGCGTCGGAGACGTTCCTGCAAGTGTTCGCCGGCAACGCGCTGCTCGACGGGATGGACCCCAGCGCCGCCTGCTACGGCGGGCACCAGTTCGGCGTCTGGGCAGGGCAGCTGGGCGACGGGCGCGCCATCAGCCTCGGCGAGGTCGTGAACGCCGCGGGCGCGCGCTGGGAGCTGCAGCTCAAGGGAGCCGGGCGCACCCCCTACGCGCGGTCGGCGGATGGGCGCGCGGTGCTGCGTTCGTCGCTGCGCGAATTCCTGTGCAGCGAGGCGATGCACCACCTGGGCGTTCCCACGACGCGGGCGCTCAGCCTGGTGGCCGCCGCCGATCGCGTCGTGCGCGACATGTTCTATGACGGCCACCCGCGCGAGGAGACCTCCGCCGTGGTCTGTCGGGTCGCGCCGTCGTTCTTGCGGTTCGGCAACTTCGAGCTCCCCGCGGCGCGGAACGACCTGACGGTGCTGCGCCGCCTGGCCGACTACGCGATCCGGATGCACTTCCGAGAGCTCGTCGGGGAGGCTGACCCCGGGGCGCCCCTGGCGCCGGAGATTTACGCCGCCTGGCTGGTCGAGATCTGCCGCCGCACCGCGCGGCTCATGGCGCACTGGATGCGCGTCGGCTTCGTGCACGGGGTGATGAACACCGACAACATGTCGATCCTCGGGCTGACCATCGACTACGGTCCTTTCGGCTTCCTCGACAACTTCGATCCCGACTTCACGCCCAACACCACCGACGCGGGCGAGCGGCGATACCGGTTCGCCAACCAGCCGCGCATCGCGAAGTGGAACCTGATCAAGCTGGCGGAGGCGCTCTATCCGTTGATCGAGAGCGTACCGGCGCTGGAGCGCGCGCTGGCGGCGTACAGCCGAGACCTACGAGGCCGAGGAGGGGCGCATGCTGGCCGGCAAGCTGGGCCTCGCCGCCTGGCGTCGCGGCGACGACGACGGCGTGGGGAGCGATCGTGGCCTCTGCGACGAGCTCTATCGCGTGCTGGCGCTGGTCGAGACCGACCTGCCGATCTTTTTCCGCCGGCTCGCGGACCTCCCGGCCGAACCGGGCGCCGAGCTCTCCGACGACGCGTTGCTGGCTCCCCTCGCCGCCGCCTACTACGCCCCGGAGGCGCCGGCCGGCGAGCCGCGCGCGCGCACGCTGGCCTGGCTGCGCCGCTACGTCGCCCGCGTTCGCGAAGACGGGACCCGGGATGGGGAGCGGCGGGCGCGGATGAACGCCGTGAACCCCGTCTACCTGCTGCGCAACTACGTGGCACAGGAGGCGATCGACGCCGTCGAGGGGGGCGACGCCGGCAGCGGTGCTCGCGCTGCTCGAGGTCCTGCGACGCCCCTACGACGAGCAGACGGGGCGCGAACGGTTCGCCGCCAAACGGCCCGACTGGGCCCGCCGTCGCCCGGGCTGCTCGATGCTCTCCTGCAGCTCCTGAGCCCGCGCAGAGACCCTCACCCAACCCTCTCCCGCGGACGGGAGGGGCTTCAGCGGGGGCGCCGGCGTCAGTCGGCCGCTTCGGTCAACGCGTGGCGCGTGACCGCGCCCGACACCGTCTCGTCGCCGACGGTGACGTAGAGCAGGTCTTCGTTGCGCAGCAAGGTCCACTTCGCGTTGCGCTCCGTGAGCGCCCCGAGCTGATCCAGGAAGGCCGGGTCGAGCGCGTAGACCTCGATTTGATCGGCCTTGTGGATGGTGCGGCTGCCGGCCTCGCGCAGCAGGAGCCGCGGATCGTGCTGCGTGAAGACCACCACCCGCGGCGAGGCCTTGCTGACCTTGTGCAGCCGCTCGGCGGACGGCGTCCCCAGCTCGACCCAGACCCGCAGGTTCCCCTGCAGGTCCTTCACCCAGAGGGGCGGCTCGTCGGTGGTGGAGAGCCCCTTCGAGAACGCGATCCCCTCCTCGAAGAGCAGCGCGTAGGCGATCACCCGCGTCAGCAGGTAGGGCATCGACTCGGACGGATGGCGCGCCACCCGGAGATCGAGCGATTCGTAGACGCCGCGGTCGACGTCCGAGAGCTCGATCTGAAAGTGATAGACGGTCGCTGACAGCGCCATCGGGGGACCTTACTTGGATTCCGCCTTGGATTCCGACTGGGATTCGGCGATCTCGCGCTCGAGCCCTTCCCACTCCGCCATCAGCGCCTCGACCTTGGGGTCGAGCGCCGCCATCTCTTCGCCGAGCGCGTCGATCTGGTCGTGGCTGGTCTGCGTGTAGAAGGCCGGATCGGCGTAGAGCTCGTGGATGGCCCGCTTGCGCGCCTCGGCCGCCTCGATCTCGGCCATCACCTTGTCGCGCAGCTTGGGGAGCTGCGCCATGCGGTTGCGGCGCCGCTTCTGCTCCTCCCAAGAAACGACGGAAGAAACGGCAGAGGTCCCCGCGCTTTCGCCGCCCGCGGCCGCCGTCTCGGTCCGCGCGCGCTTGGCCTTGAGGACCACCGCGTCGCCGTCCAGGTGGTCGTCTCCCAGGCGGGCCAGGTACTCCGCGTACGTGCCGGGGAAGTCGTTCGGTCCCGACGGCGTCAGCTCGATGATCCGCGTGGCCAGCTGGGAGACGAACCAGCGATCGTGCGACACGAAGATCAGCGTCCCCGTGTACTGCTTCAGCGCCTCGACGACGGCGTGGATGGTCTCGAGATCGAGGTGGTTGGTCGGCTCGTCGAGCACGAGCACGTTCGGTTTCGCGACGGAGAGCAGCGCGAAGATGAGGCGCGCGCACTCGCCCCCCGACAGAAGCCGAACCTTCTTTTCGGTCTCCTCCCCCGAGAACAACACGCGCCCGAGCTGGCTGCGCACGAAGGTCGGGCTCTCGCCCGGGCACGCCTCCTCGACAATCTCCAGCGGCGTGGCCTCCTCGTCGGTCAGCACCTCGCGGTGGTCCTGCGGGAAGTAGCCGGGGCGCACCTCGTGGCCCCAGCGGACGCGACCGGCGTCGGCGGCCAGCCGCTCCATCGCGATCTTCAGGAGCGTCGATTTTCCGAGGCCGTTGGGGCCGATGATGCCGACCCGCTCTCCGCGCCGGACGGTCAACGACACGTTCGTCAGAACGTGGTTGTCGCCGTACGACTTGCTGACGCCCGCCAGCTCCAGCACCTCGCGGCCGCTCGGGCGCTCGGGGACGAAGCGCAGCGCCGGGGCGCGGCGCGAGGTCGACGCCAGCTCCTCGACCTCGATGCGTTCGATCTGCTTGAGGCGGCTCTGGGCCTGGGTGGCCTTGGTGGCCTTGGCGCCGAACTTCTCGACGAAGGCGCGCTTGCGCGCGATCTCGTCCTCGGCGCGCGCGACGGCTGTCTCCTTGCGGGCGCGGGCCGCTGCTTTCTCGACCATCGCGCTCGAGTAGCCGCCGGACAGGAGCGTGATGGTGCCGTAGTCGACGTCCAGCGTGTGGCTGGTGACGTTGTCCAGGAAGCGCTGGTCGTGCGAGATGATCACCGCGCAGCCGGCGTAGTCGGCCAGGAACTTCTCCAGCCAGCGGATGGTGAGGATGTCGAGGTGGTTCGTCGGCTCGTCGAGCAGCAGCACGTCGACGCCGCCGACCAGAACCTGGGCCAGCAGCACCCGCAGCTTGAACCCACCCGACAGCGTCCCCAGCGGCGCGTGGTGGACCGCGGTGGGAATCCCCAGCCCCTCCAGCACCGCGGCCGACCGCCCCTCCAGCGTGTAGCCGTCGTGCGCGGCGATCTGATCCTCGAGGTCGGCCATCCGCGCCGCCTCGCTGTGGTCGCCGCTGTCGGCGATGCGCCGCTGCTCGGTGAGCGCGTTCCAGACGACCGCGTCGCCGCGCATCGCGAGGTCGAGGATGATCGCGCCGTCGTCGAGGAAGCGATCCTGCCGCAGCACCCCGACGCGCGCGCGCTTGGCCAGCGTCACCGTCCCTTCGGACGCCTCCTCGTCGCCGGCCAGGATCCGCATCAGCGTGCTCTTTCCCGAGCCGTTCGCCCCCACCAGCCCGTAACGGGAGCCGGCGTTGAGCTGTAGCGTCACCCCGGCGAACAGGGTGCGGGCGCCGTATTCCTTGGCGAGAGCGGTGGTCGCGATCATTGCGGGGGCGGAGGCTAACAGGGGCGAGGCGCGATGGCAGAGAATCGGGGCGGATCCTCGGCGGCGCGCGTGCCAAAGTGCCACCGTGAGCTACGACTTCAGAGTCAACGCCGCGGATCCGCCCGCCTGGCCGGCACTGCGCGACGCGCTCGAGCTCGCCGATCTGCGCGGCTTCCCCGAAGCGCGCGCGGGTGACGCCTGGCCCGAGGCTGGGCTGGAGCTCTATCGAGAGGGTCTCTCGACGCGCGCGACCGAGGTCGCCTGGGAGCCCGGGACACTGCGGGTTTCTCTCCGGGCGTTCGCGGCGCCGGTGGACTGCGACCTCGCCGTGAGGGTGGCGGAGGCGGCGGCGCGGCTCGCGGGGGCGACCACCGTCGCAGCCGACTACTTCGCCGAGGTCACCCTCGATGAGCTACGACGCTTTCACACGGTAGATTGGATACGCGAGCAGGCGGTCTCCGGAACCCACGCCCTGACGACGCTCATCCGCGACAAGCAGGGTCCGGTCGAGATGCCCGGGCCGATACGTTCCTGCCTGATCGGCCCTCGGCTGCTCGCCGAGCTGGAGGCGGCCGGACCGGCGGAGGCGCTGCCGGAGCGGGTGCTCGAGACCCTGCGCCGCGTGCAGTGGGAGCTCCCGGCCGGGTTCCGCGAAGCGGGGGTGTTCACCTCTCGCGGAGACGCCCACGGCCAAGGAAAGGGGAAGCCACGGGAGACCCGCTTCGCGATCTGGATCCCCGAGACGAACCTGATGATCCCGTACGTCGACTACGTCGCGCTGAGGGTCAGCGAGGGTGAGATCGTGCTGGTGCCGTTCGCCGTCGTGGCCGAGCTGGCGGGGACCTGGGGGACGCCGTTCGACGAGTGCCAGCTCTTGATACGGGCCATCGGCGGGAAGGACTGGACGGACCTGGTGGCGCGGGCGCGCCCGCTGGCGGCGTCGCCGCGCAAGTGAGCTCCGGTGTATCGTCCGCCGCCGGAGGACGCACGCATGGCCGGACGGTACGGAATGAGCTTCGCCGCCAAGATGATCCAGGAGGGGAAGTACGCGGAGGCGGTGGTCGAAGCGACGCGCGCCGCGGCGCGTGACGACGAGGATCCGGCCCCGCTGGTCGATCGCGCCAACGCCCACGCCTGGCTCGAGCAGTACGCGGACGCGGTGCGCGACTTCGAGTCGGCGCTGGCGCTGGACAAGGAGGCGGGCGTGCTCGAGGTCGACCTGGTCGACGACCTCTATTTCAGCGCCGTGCTGGGCGCGGCCAAGGCCGAGGCGAAGACCTCGCCGGCGGCGGCGCTGGCGGCCCTGGCCCGCTACGCGACCGTGCTCCCTGCGGGGCGCCACCTGGCCGACGCCGACGCCTGGGCGGACCGGCTACGCGGCCCGGCGGCGACCTGACTTATACTGAAAATTGATGTCCGCGCTCCCCTCGTCGGATCCGCCGTCCAAGCCTGACGCCAAGGTCGACGGGCGTGTGTCGCGAGCGCGGCGCCTGCGCGAGTCGCGGCGCGCGGCGGTGCTGGTCGTGGCCCGCCGCATCTTCTCGCAGAAGGGCTACCACGACACCAGCATCAACCAGATCATCGAGGCCGCCGCGATCGCCCGCGGCACCTTCTATCTGTACTTCGAGTCCAAGCGCGCCATCTTCGACGAGCTGCTGGGGGATCTGTTCAAGACGCTGCAGGCGCAGGTGCGGCGGATCGAGGTCGGCGCGGGCGCGCCGGCCCCGATAGACCAGATGCACGCCACCGTCGATCGCGTGCTGAAGACACTGCTCGACAACCGCGAGATGGCGCGGATCCTGTTGCGCGAGGCGGTCGGGCTGGACAGCGACTTCGACCGCAAGCTGGCGGACTTCTATGGCCGGATCGAGGCGATGCTGGTGGGTGCGCTCGATACCGGGCGGCAGCTGGGGGTGGTGCGACCGTGCGATCCCAACGTGGTCGCCCGCTGCATCCTCGGGAGCATCAAAGAGGTCGTGCAGTGGGCCTACGTCGAGCAGGACCCCATGAAGATCGACCTGCAGCAGGTGGGGCGCGAGATGATCACCCATACCCTCCGCGGCTGCTGGGCCGACCTCGCCCGGTGACGGCCCGTTGATGTCCGTCGACCCGGACGACGGGATCGCCCGCGGCTTCGCCCAGATGGCGGCGCTGCCCCCGGCGCTGGTGCTGGCCGTCTTCGACCGCTACGGCCGCCCCCTGGCGGTGACGATGCCCGCGGCCACCCCCGACGATCAACGCCACCCGGTGGCCCGCCCCGACGGGTCGGAGGCGGTGGTCAGGGTGCTGCGGGTTCTCGGGTTCGGCGATGTAATCCCCAATGATTACTTCGTGCTGGAACCGGCTGTGGGCGAGGCCGTCGCGGTCCCCGGGCCGCTTTTCGGCGCCGCGCTGGCGGCGCTGGCGCGTGCTTCCGGCCTCCCCGTCGCCTAGCCGTTTCGACCCCCCGCGGGGCGCCGCACTTGATCTTGCGGAGAGCCATCCCTACACTGTGCGGCATTCAAGACTGAAGTGTCAGTCTAGTTTCCCCGGTTTACTTGCCGGTCCACTTTCCCAGAGGGAGCCAGCGTGAGCGCAGAGCCCGTGAATCCACGCACTGAGGCGGTCGCGATCGGCATCGACGTCGGCTCGACCACGGTGAAGGCGGTGGTCGTCGACCCGGTGAGCAAGGAGATTCTCTGGAGCGACTACCTGCGGCACCAGACCAAGCAGGCCGAGTTCGTCCTGGCCTTTCTCGAACGTATCGCCGTGGCGTTCCCCAATCTGCGTAACGCCCAGATCCGCACCTTCATCACCGGCTCGGGTGGCTCCCCGATCGGGCCCCACATCGGGTCGAAGTTCGTGCAGGAGGTCAACGCGGTCACCCTGGCGGTCGAGACCCTCCACCCCGACGTCGGCTCGGTCTGCGAGCTGGGCGGCCAGGACGCCAAGATCATCATCTTCAAGAAGAACGAGGAGACCGGCGGCAAGACGGCCATCACCTCGATGAACGACAAGTGCGCGTCGGGCACCGGCGCCACCATCGACAAGTGCGTGATCAAGGTCGGCCTCCCCAACGAGGAGGTCGTGAAGATCGGCTTCGACGATTCGAAGCTGCACCACGTCGCCGCCAAGTGCGGCGTGTTCGCCGAGACCGACATCGTCAACCTGGTCAAGAGCGGCATCCCGTCGCTGGAGATCATGAACTCGCTCGCCGACGCGATCGTGATGCAGAACCTGTCGGTGCTGACGCGCGGCAACACGCTGCGCCACAAGGTGCTGCTGCTGGGCGGCCCCAACACCTACCTGCCGTTCCTGCGCGACTGCTGGCGCAAGCGCATCCCCGAGACCTGGCGCGATCGCGGCTACGCCTATCCCAAGGACGTGCCGATCGATCAGCTGATCATCGTCCCGGAGAACGCGCAGTACTACGCCGCCTACGGGGCGGTCGTCTACGGCCTGCTACGAGGCGGAGACGGTCGGTCTGTACAAGGGGCATGGACGGGCTCAAGGACTTCATCCTCAACGGCCGCGCCGCGCGTCTCGGCGAGACGGCGGGCCCGCCGCTGCTGACCCAGGGCGAGGACCACGGCCTCGCCGAGCTGGAAGAGTTCCGGAAGCTCTACACGATCCCGAAGTTCCAGGCCGCGACGTTCGCGCCCGGGCAGGTCGTGCAGGTCGTCATCGGCATGGACGGCGGCTCGACCTCGTCGAAGGCCGTGCTGATCGACGACGAGACGGGCGAGCTGCTGAAGAAGTAGTACCAGCTCTCGAAGGGCAACCCGATCGCCGACACCAAGGAGATCCTGGCGGGCCTCAAGCAGTACATCACCGACCAGGGCGCGACCCTGGAGGTCATGGGCTTCGGCGCCACCGGCTACGCCGCCGACGTGCTGAAGGAGTCGGTCAAGTCCGACGCCAACATCGTCGAGACCGTCGCGCACATGATGTCGGCCACGCACTACTTCGGCGACATCGACGTGGTCTGCGACATCGGCGGGCAGGACATCAAGGTTCTGTTCATGCAGAACGGCGACATCAAGAACTTCCGGCTGTCGAACCAGTGCTCGGCCGGCAACGGCATGCTGCTGCAGGCGATGGCCGATCAGTTCGGCGTGCAAGGTGACCGACTACGCCGACGTCGCGTTCCAGGCCGAGCTGTCGCCCAAGTTCAGCTACGGCTGCGCCGTGTTCCTCGACTCGCGATCGCGTGAACTTCCAGAAGGAGGGCTTCTCGAAGGAAGAGCTGCTGGCGGGCCTCGCGCAGGTGCTGCCGAAGAACGTCTGGCAGTACGTCGTCCAGATCCCGCGCATGGCGGAGCTGGGCAAGAAGTTCGTGCTGCAGGGCGGGACCCAGCACAACCTCGCCGCGCTCAAGGCGCAGGTCGACTACATCAAGGCGCGCGTTCCCGGCGCCGAGGTCTACGTTCACCCGCACACCGGCGAGGCAGGCGCGATCGGCGCGGCGATCGAGACCCGGCGCGTCGTCAAGCGCAAGGGGTACTCCACCTTCATCGGCATCGACGCCGCCATCAACCTGCAGTTCAAGGCGGTGAACGACGAGACGACGCGCTGTCATTTCTGCCCCAACAACTGCGCCCGGACCTTCATCGACACCGAGACGCCCGACGGCCGCACCTCGCGCTACATCTCGGGCTTCAGCTGCGAGAAGGGCACGGTCGAGTCGGAAGAGGCGATGATTGCGCTGACCAAGGAGCGCAAGAAGCTGATGAAGGAGTTCCCGAACCTGGTCGACTACGAGTCGAAGCAGGTCTTCCGGCACTTCTACGACCCGGAGCCGATGCCGGAGACCACCCACCTGGTCAGCGACGTCAAGGTCGACAAGGCGTTCCTGAACCGGGCGTGAAGAAGACCGTCTTCCAGCGCAACTTCGAGCGGTCATCAGCGGAGGTTTGGAATGAACGCCGCCGACAGGTGCGCATCGGCATCCCGCAAGGTGCTCAACAACTGGACCACTGGCGCCGTTCTTCCGCACGTACTTCGAAGTCGCTGGGCCTGCAGAAGCAGAACGTCGTCTTCTCCGACGAGACGTCGGAGGAGATGTGGCAGGCGGGCGGCAAGTACGGCTCGATCGATCCCTGCTACCCGTCGAAGGTGGCGCAGGCGCACATCCACAACCTGCTGTTTCACCATCACGAGTCGGAAGAGGGCGGCAAGAAGCTGAAGTACATCTTCTTCCCCTGCATCACCCACGTGGCGCCGGGCCTCAACAAGCTGATGGACACGGCGTCGTGCCCGATTGTCGCGGGCGCGCCCGAGGTCATGAAGGCGGCGTTCACGAAGGAGACCGACTTCTTCGCCGAGCGCGGCATCACCTACGTCGACCCGGCGCCTCACGCTTCACCGAGCCGAGCTGCTGCAAGCGCCAGCTGTTCGAGGCCTGGGGCGAGCGGCTGGGCGTCACCGAGGACGAGAGCGACTTCGCCTGCGACCAGGGCTGGAAGGCGCTGGAGATCGTCGACGCCGACCTGCAGAAGAAGGGGCGCGCGATCCTCGAGACAGTCGAGGAGGAGAACCGCGTCGCGGTGCTGATGCTCGGCCGCCCGTACCACTCGGACCCGGGCTGAACCACGGCGTGCTCGAGGAGTTCCAGGTGCTCGGCTACCCGATCCTGTCGATGCGGTCGATCCCCAAGGATCCGGAGTGGCTCGCATCGCTTCTTCGAGGAGCGACATCAAGCGGGTCGGATCGAGACGCCGCTCGAGGTCCAGGACGTCTGGCCGGAGAACTACTCGGCCAACTCGGTGCAGAAGGTCTGGGCGGCGAAGTTCGCGGCCCGGCATCCCAACGTCGTCGTGCTGGATCTGTCGTCGTTCAAGTGCGGCCACGACGCGCCGACCTACGGCCTCATCGACTCGATCATCTCGTCGTCGGCGACGCCCTACTCGGCGCTGCACGACATCGACGCCAACAAGCCGGGCGGGTCGATCAAGATCCGCGTCAAGACCTACGCCCACACGCTGAAGCTGCACGAGGAGCGCCTGGAGGACACGGGGCACCGTCAAGACGAGCTGAAGTTCCGCATGGAAGAGAAGCGGCTCCAGCTGCTGGAGATGAAGCGCCAGCAGTTCGAGGCGCGCAAGCAGCAGGATCCGGCGCTCGAGCAGATGATCGCCGAGACGAAAGAAAAAGTCGCGGCGTACTCCGCGCGGGTGGAGGCCAACAAGCCCAAGCCCAACCCCGTCGATCAGGCCAAGGAGCTGGGCCTGGTGCGGATGGGGATCAAGAAGATGGTCAACGATCAAGAAGTTGTGGCGCGCGTTTAACCCGGACGGAGGAATTACAGTGGAAACGACGACGACTGAGACCACGGATAACCGCAAGCGACTTCCCGTTCTGGGCGCGACCGCCAACGTCGACATCGACGTCGAGGCCGAGCTGAAGAAGTTCGAGATCGAGCAGATGAAGGCGCTCGGCCTCGAGGAGGGCAAGGAGCACTGGCGCGACAACAACCCGACGACGTTCACGGGCGGCCAGCGCGCGCACACGACCCTGCTGATCTCGCGGCCTGACGATGGCGCACGACCTGTTCCTGCAGGGCGCGCTCCGCGGCATCGGCTACAAGGTCAAGGCGATCGACGTGCCCGACAACTCGGCGCTGACCTTCGGCAAGGAGTTCGGCAACCGCGGGCAGTGCAACCCGACCTACTTCACCGTCGGCAACCTGATCAAGTACCTGACCTGGCTGCGCGACGACCAGAAGGTCCCGGTCGCCGACATCATCGACAACTACGTCTTCGTGACCGCCGGCGCCTGCGGCCCCTGCCGCTTCGGCACCTACGTCACCGAGTACCGCAAGGCGCTTCGCGACGCGGGCTTCGAGGGCTTCCGCGTGCTGCTGTTCCAGCAGACAGGGCGGCCTCAAGCAGGCCACCGGCGACGAGCAGGGGCCTGAAGATGAACCCCGAGTTCTTCATGGCGATGCTGAAGGCGATCCTGATCGGCGACGTGCTGAACATGGTCGGCTACCGCATCCGGCCCTTACGAAGTGGTGCCCGGCGCGACCAACGCGGCGGTCGAGGCGTCGAAGCAGTTGATCCACGACGCCTTCGCCGATCCGAAGAACAAGTCGTTGCTCTGGGCGCTGATCCAGACGCGCCGCAAGCCTGATCGAACGTCGTCAGGTCGACCGCACCGTCGTCAAGCCGAAGGTGTCGATCATCGGCGAGTTCTGGGCGATGACCACCGAGGGCGACGGCAACTACGGCCTGCAGAAGTTCCTGGAGCAGGAGGGCGCCGAGTGCGACATCCAGCCGGTCACCGCCTGGATCCTTTCATGATCTGGGAAGCAGACCTGGGACACCCAGCAGCGCATGGTCCTTCGCGGCGAGGACAAGTCGCGCAAGGGTCTCGGCGGGCGTCGAACGTCCGCAAGAAGCTGGCGATGCTCTGGCTGGCCGAGCACGCCATCACGGGGACGTTCTACGGCATCGGCCACATCATGGGCCTGCACGGCTTCCACCTGTCCGACATGGACACCGTCGCCGAGGCGGCGGCGCCGTACTACAACAACCACCTGCGCGGCGGCGAAGGGCACATGGAGGTCGGCAAGCTGATCCTCAACATCGCCAAGGCCAAGGCGACACATGACGCTGTCGGTGAAGCCGTTCGGCTGCATGCCGTCGGCGGGCGTCTCCGACGGCGTTCAGTCGCATGATCACTGAGAAGTACCCGCAGGGGATCTTCTGCCCGATCGAGACCAACGGCGACGGCGCCGTGAACGTCTACTCGCGCGTCCAGATGATGCTGTTCAAGGCCCGCCTGGCGGCGCGCGCCGAGTACGAGGTCGAGCTGAAGAAGTACGGCGTCAGCGTCAGCGAGCTGCGGGAGTACCTGGGCACCAAGCCTTGGCGCGGCTCGTCGCTGTTCTATCCCCGCCACGGGACGGTCGCCAGCACGGCGGCGAACCTGGTCCAGCACGTCGCCGCTGATCTCAAGAAGACGCGGGTCGGGAAGCTCGTCGACTTCACCAAGGCGATGCTCAATCGCGCCGCCCCGGCGGCGTCGAAGGCGGCTTCGGAGCCGGAGCTTCGCTCCGCCGCGGCGAACTAGTGCTGGGCCCACTCTCCGAAAAGCTGCGGGCGTTCGCGCACGATCGGCTGCAGGGCGCTGCCGCCCAGCGGCCGGCCGTGCGCCGGGCGCTCGACTTCGCCAGCACGGTGAACGATCTGCTCGGCAAGCCGATCGGCGGCCGTGCCGCGCCGGTCAGCGAGAGCCCCGCGCCCACGGCGGCTGCCGTTTCGGTGCAGGCGCCCGTCGTCGTCTACTTCGACGGGAAGGACCAGCGCAGCCGGGTGAAGATCGAAGAGCTGCTCAAGGCCCGCGACATCGTCTTCAAGCTGCTCGACGTCACCGACGACGAGGCCGAGCGTTCGTGGGTCATCACCGCCGCGAAGCGCGAGGAGTTCCCGATCGTCGTCGTCGCCGGGACGCCGCTGGGCGGGCTCCACGAGCTGGTGCAGCTCGACGTCCAGGGCGAGCTCAAGCGCCGCGTCTTCGGAGCGTAGTCGGGCCTTGGAAAGGAAGCGCGCCCGCAGGTCGCGGGCGCGCTCCAAGTCTTCAGTCTTTGGGTCTTCAGTCGCTCAGGGCGTAGCGCCGGCGGCCTTGCGGAAGAAGCGCGGCCCCACGCCGACCAGCCAGGTCGCGTTCGCGTCGCCGGTCACGACGCTGTTGGCGTGAACGCCCGTGACGTCGCGGACGGCGTCGGGCGCGTCGGTGACGCGCGCCCACCCGGTTCCGTCGAAGTGGGCGATGTCTTCACCCGCGGCCCAGACGTCGTTCGCCGCGCGTCCCCAGAACGACGTCACCTCGACGATCGGCGACCAGCCCGGGATCGCGGGGACGGTGACGGTGTCGTTGGCGAAATGCTTGATCGAGAACTCCTGGGACGCGGCGGGCGGCATCGCCAGCCAGAAGGCGCCGCCCGCGCCGTTCGGCCATAGGGCGTTCACGTTGAACGCACCCACGGGGTGGATGGACCAGTTCGTGCCGTCGGTCGAGTGGTAGAGCGAGGCCGGATCCATCGTATTGCCGATCTGATCGCTCCCCCCGCCGATCCAGATGTCGTTCTCGCCGAGGATCGAGATCCTGTTGAAGCCGTAGGTGATCGAGGCCGACTGGTTGGGAGGGCCGACGCTCAGCTGCGTCATGGTCTGCCACTCGCCGTTCACGAGGTGCAGGATCGTCGTGATCTCCGTGAACCAGACGTCATTGGGCGTGCGCGCCTGCACGTCGGTCAGGATCAGCAGGTTGCCCGGGGCCGGCGCGATGGCGGCGCTCAGGCGCGCGTCCAGCGGCGACCAGCCGGTGGCGTCGCGATGATAGATGGCGTCGCCCATGGTGGCCCAGACGTCACCGGGGCCGGTGCCCGAGATCTGCGGGGCTGGGAACGTGTCTCCGTTCACGGTCAGCTCGCTCGCCCAGCAGCCCTGCGACCAGTGCAGCACCCGCCGGCTCAGCGTCGAGGACGGGTTGTCATTGTCGAACGGATCAGAGCCGACGAAGAAGAAGTCGTCCGGGCCCGCTGACCAGGCGTCGGTGACGGCGAAGCCGGGCGTCACCGCCGGCGCCGCGATCTCGGCCCAGGCTGCCGCCGGCGGCGATACCGTCGGACAGGAAGAAGGAGGCGGTGGCGAGACCGGTCGCGCGCCGCCCGTTCCCGCTGTGGGCGTCGCGGTGCCTCCCGCGCCGCCGCCCGCGGTGCCGGGGTGTCCCGCGCCGCCTTCCGGGTCGGGCCTCTCCTGCCACCCCAGTGCGCCGCCCTCTCCATCCCCACCCGCGGTGCCCGGCGTCGGGCCGCCGCCCGTACACGCCAACCCCGAAAGAAACGCCCCGACCACGAAGACAGTTGCCTTACCTACAGACATCCCCCGACCTCCTGCCGAACCCCGGCACCTTGTTCCTAGAAGAAGGTAAGCAGCGTCTGCGTTGCGGGGGGCTCCGGAGGTGGATCCGTGCGTGACACTTCGGTGGCGCACCAAACGGTGACGAGGGCCCTGGGCGCTGCTCGTCACCGCGCGCCGCAGATTGCGGCATCTCGGTTGCAAAAGTCCGGCTCCGCCGCGGACACGGCGAGGGGAGCGTGGATGGAACGGGTTCCGAGATTCTGGTGTTGTGGGGCGTATCGTGGCAACCGCCGTCTGGTCAGGGACGCTGGCCTTGCTGGTGGCGGCCGTTGGCTGCGGAGACAGCGGTGGCGGGGGAAACCCCGGGACTGGCGGCGGGAACGGGAATCCCGGCGGCGGTAGCACGACCGGTGCGCTCCACCCGCCGTGGACCGAGCTCGCCACGGCGGCGGTGAGCGTGCAGGGCGGCTCCGCGACCTCACCTTCCGGCATCGCTCAATCGGGCGGCGAGGTGCACCTGCTGGCGCAGGGGGACGTCTCGATTGATCCCGCGCTGCCCGCGGTCGCGGTCCCCGACGTCCCGGCCGCGCCCGGTGACGCGACCGCCGTCGGCGCGGACGCGCTCGCCGCGGACGTGTCGATCGGGGGGAGCGTGCGCCTCACCGGCAAGCTCACGGCCGGTGGCAGCGACGCCGTTCGCACGATCACCAGCGGCGGCGACATCTTCGTCGACGGGACGCTGCGGGGGGCCGACCTCGGTGGCGCGCGCCAGGGGTTGACCCTGACCGCCACCGGCACCGTCTACGTCACAGGCATCGTCGACAGCAGCGGTGCCCCGTCGACCGGACAGGCCGGTGGCGCGTTGACCATCACCGCCCGTCGCCTGGTGGTGACCGGCGCGCTGCTCAGCTCGGGCGGCGGCGGCCCCAGCGCCGGCGGCCCGGCGGGCGCCATCACCCTCCAGATCGCCGAATCGGTCATCAGCACCGGAACGCTCGAGGCCTTCGGCGGCCTCGCCGAGGGGGCCGACGCGACGACCGGCGGCGCGGCCGCCGACCTCGCGATCAAGGCCGGCGGTGACGTCATGCTGGCGGGCGCGATCCGCCTGCGCGGCGGCGCGGCGACGACCACGGGCGGCGCGGCCGCCACGGGCGGCGCGGCGGCGACGCTGCGGCTCGACGCCGCCGGCGCGGTCACGCTGGGCGGCATCGTCGACGCGCGCGGCGGCCTGGCCATCGCGATGACGGGGCCGGCCATCGGCGGACCGGCGGGGTTCATCCGCGTCGGCGAGACGAACCGCCCCACTCAGCTTGCGGTCCTGGTCCCGGTGGCCGCCATGGGCGGTGACGGCGATCTGGCCGGCGGCGCGGGCGGCAAGGTCACGCCCGAGCCGGGGACCGGCAACCTCAACGTCGCCAGTCTGATCGACGTCAGCGGCGGAAACTCGCTGTCGGCTCCGGGGGCGGGCGGCCTGGTCACCGGCGGCCCCCACGACGAAGGGAACGGCGGTCTCTACGTCACCGGAACAATCATCGCGAGCGGTGGCTCTATCCGCGCGGCCGGCGTCGGGAACGGCGGCGACGCGGGGCGCGTCGAGTTCCAGATACGCCCGACCCTCGGGCCGGTGATGATCACCGCCGCCGGCAAGATCACCGCCGACGGTGGCAGCTCGGGCGGCACCGGCACCGCCGGCGGGGGCGGCCATGTCTGGCTGTTCACGAAGGACGGCGACCTGACGCTGGCGGGAAAGATCTCCGCCCGCGGCGGCAACGCCCCCGACGACGGCGGCACGGGTGGCCTCGGTGGGATGGTCTACTTCTTCAGCGACAACAACCACAACGCCCTGTCCAGCAGCCTCGGTAACCTGCTCGTCGAGACCACCGGCGTCGTCGACGCGTCGGGGGGCGACGGTACGATCGGCGGCAGCGCCCGCAACGATCCGGACGGTTGGCCCACGTTCCCGGAGCAGCAGGAGGAGATCGCGATCTTCTTCAACTGCGACGGCGTCCACGGCAAGACGCAGAACTGGATGGAGAACCGCGGTCACCTGATCGCCCGCGGCGGCGTTCACAACGGCAACGGTGGCGACGTCGTTTTTCATGGCATCGGGCCGGGCCAGCTCGACCCCCCGCCGTCCGGCGAGCTCGACAACGCGGGCGACGGCACCGGCACACACGGCGACTACGGCGGCGAGTAGCGCTCAGTTCGCGCGCGAGCGCGGGATATCGAGCGGCCTCGCCCAATCGGGGAGGCCGCTCTTTTTCGTCGCGGCCTCGACGGCGCACGCCTCGATCTCGTACTTGTTGTCGCGGTAAGAGTGCAGGAGGAGCTCGGTCAGGTACTTGAGCCAGAAGACGAAGAAGAACGCGCAGCGCTGGTCCTGATCGACGTGGACGAACTCGTGCACCCGGACCCGCGGGGGCGCCGCCAGCCAGTACGAGATCACGACGACGAACGGCAGCGGCAGCGTGAAGGCGCCCCAGCCGCTCCGCGCCATCCAGCGCGCGAACCGCCCCTCCCAGACGATCTCGACCACCCGCTTGCGCGTCGTCGGTTGGGGGAGGCGTAACACCTTCACGCGTTGCGCGCCGTCGGAGGTATGGGGTGAGTGACGGGGATTGAACCCGCAGCCCTCGCAGCCACAGTCCGATGCTCTACCATTGAGCTACACCCACCATGATTTAGTTTTCAGCTACCACGACTAACTACGACTGACTACGTGAGGCGCGCCCGGCAGGAGTCGAACCTGCGACCCTCGGCTTAGAAGGCCGATGCTCTATCCAGCTGAGCTACGGGCGCATGCTTATTATCGTGGCCGTCAGGCGTCAAGCGTCTTCTCGCAGGCGCACTTTACTCCACCACGACCCTGCACGCGCCGTCCTCGCACACCTCGTCTGTCGCCGCAGCGGGCGTACGAGATCCCGTCGTTGCTGCAGGCGACCAGCGCGGTCCAGAACGGCAGGTGGTTGGCCTCGGTGATGTCCTGGAAGGGGAGCCAGAACGGCGGCAGCGACGGATCGCCTCCCGGCGCGGCCTGCGCAGATCGATCGCCGCCATCCAGAGCTGGGCGCGCTGCAGCGCCGCTCGGGCCGGTGTTGATCAGCGCCAGCCCGTAGTCGATCTTCGAGCTGAAGGTGACGAACAGGAGCTGATCGTTCGCCTGCGAGAACGGGCTCAGCTTGGGCCAGGTCGACGACACCGACGTCCCTTGCGAGGCGCGCGCGAGGTCGAAGCAGGTCGGCGCCCGGGCAGGTCTGGCCGTCGACGTCGGCCGAGGCCAGCCGCAGCCGCGCCGTCGTCGCGGTGTAGGCCGAGGTTCCGCGCGGCGCGGCCGCCATCACCAGCCAGTGCCCGTCGGGGGACCAGCTCGGGTAGAAGTGCGCCAGCCCGTCGGCGGCGGCGGTCCCCACGAGGCGTCGAAGGCCGGTGGCGCGCGCCGGTCGCCGGGTCGAGCTCGAGCGTCACGATCTCGCCGTCCTCGGGACGGGCGTCGGAGATGTCGCGCGTGGCGGCGCCGTCCGGGCCTCGGCGGAGTAGAGCGTCAGGGCGATGCGCCGGCCGTCGGGCGACCACTCCGGGTGGGTGACCAGCTTGCCCGGGGGGAGCAGGGCGTCGGTGTCGCCGATGTCAATCGGCTGGCCGCTGCGGGTGTCGAACATCTGGACGTGGCCGAAGGTCGTCACCAGCACGCGGCGGCCGTCGGTGTCGAGCGCGGTGAAGCGCGCCCCCGTCCCGGACGGCGTCCCGGCGACGACGGCGGGGACGATGGTCGGCGCGGCCGGGGCGTTGGTCGGCGCGGTGGCCAGGAACGCCAACTGCGAGCCGACGTCGGCCGTCGAGGCGAACGAGATCATCGTGCCGTCGCGGCTGACGCTGTGGCAGCCGCTGCAGGAGAGCGGGTTCGTCGGCGACGACGGGATGATGAAGGGGGAGGCGTGAGAGGCGCCGAACGGCAACCGGTAGGTGGTGCCGCCGGTGCTGGTCGCGGTCCAGTAGTAGAGGCCGCCGGTCACCGCCTCGGGCGAAAACCGGACTGTGATCGCCGGGCGAGCGGAAGACGGGGCCCCCCGCGCCGTCGGTCCCTTCGAGCGTCGCCTGCAAGCCGCGGCCGGGGTGGGCGTAGCTGATCGCGAGCCAGCCCGCCGCGGGGAGCGCGTAGAGGCAGGTGGCGATGGTGCAGGGGACGTAGAAGTCGTAGCGGTCACCGTCCCCGTCGATCCGGATCCGGAACACGCGGCTGTCGGCGTCGCCGCGCCGCCACTGGAAGGTGATCTCCCCGATGTTGATGGGGTGCATCGCGCCGTCGAGCGGGTAGACGATCGACGGCGCGCCGGGCGCGCCGCCGGCGGTGCCGCCGAACTGGCCGGGCCGCCTGCGGCACCGCGGGGTCGACGTAGGGGAAGCGGAACGGCGTCGTTCCGGGCAGCGCGGTCGCGATCGGATCGCGGCGGACGCCGCAGGCGACGGCGAGCACGCGACAGGGCGGCAATCGTCAGCGCCCGGCAGTGCATGAGAGGGCTACGGCGCGGTCTGCAACAGGCGGCCGGCCCGCGTCGCGTACGAGCTCCACGGGTAGCGGGACGCGAGCGCTGACGCGCGCGCGCGCGCCTCGTCGAGGCGCCCGAGCCGGCGCAGCGCCTCGACAGCCAGGAACTCGCGTTCGGCGCCGAGCTGGCCGTCGGGGAAGTCGCGCCGGTGGGAATCGGCGCCGCCAGCGATCGCGCGGGCATCGTGGCGACGTCGCGCGCGGGCGGCGTCGATGAGCGCGATCTCGCGCGTCAGCGTGTCGACCTCGGGTGCCGCGACCGCGCGCGCGGCGGGCCGGTCGCAGCGTCGCGGGGCGTGGCGCGGGTAAGGTCGGCGCGGTCGGCGCCGCGGTCGGCGCCGCAGTCGGCGCCGCTGTCGGCTCCTCGGCAGGCGCCGTCGGCGCGGCGGCGAGGACGGGACGAGCGCGAGCGAGCGGGGCTGCGGCGCGGGGCGCGCCCTCCGGCGGTGGGGCGCTGTAACGTCCCGCGCCAGGCCCAGACGCCGCCGCCGAGCGCGACCAGCGTCACCGCAGCCGCGGCGGCCGCCAGGAGCCGGGCATTCCGAAGCGACGCGGCCAGCGAGCGGCGGGGGATATCCCCGATCGACGTCGCCGAGCCGCGCCAGATCGTGCGCCGCGGGCGGCCGCGGGCGGCGCGTCCCCCGCAAAATGAGGGCGGCACCCGGCGTCGCATCGGGCCGGTCGCGCCAGCGGGCAGGTTCAGAAGCTTCGCGCGGCGTCTCTGATGGCGTCTGCTTCATGGCGCGCCGATCCCGCGGCGCTTGCGCTCGCGCGCGACCGCCTTCTCCAGCTCTTTTCGGGCGCCGTGCAGGCGCGAGTAGCACCGTGCCGACCGGGACGTTCATCAGCTCCGCGATCTCCTGGCACGACAGCGCCTCGATCTCGAACATCACGAACGTCGCGCGCTTGGCGACGTCCAGGCGCCCGAGCGCGCGCTCGGCCATCTCCTGCTCCTCGCGCCGCGCCAGCAGGTCGTCGGCGGCGAGCGCCAGCGTGCCGGCCGCTGGTCGTCGAGCCCGTTCGAGAGCACCTCGCGCGTCCAGCGCCGCCGCCGGCGGTAGTTCGCGGCGACGCGCATGCAGATTCCGAACAGCCAGGTCGTGATCCGCGCCGTGTTGTCGAACGATCCGATCCGGCGATAGACGATCATGAAGACGTCCTGGGCCACGTCGTCCAGATCGGCCGGGAAGATCCCGAGGCGTTGCAGGCTGAGCCAGACGAAGCGTCCGTGCTGCTGGTAGATCGAATGGACGTCCAGCGCGGTCGGCCCCGTCCCGACGGCTACTGCCGCCGCGACCGCGACAGGAAGCCGAGCGTTCCGGAGTGAGGAGCTTCATGAGGGGCTTCATCTCCACCGCAGCCCGATCCCCGCCCAACCCGTCACCGATGCGATCGGCTGACTGAAGACAGTGTCCATGCCCGGCGGTCGCCCTTCAACGAAAAACGCGCGTCGGGGCAGAGGCTGCGTGGCGTCGAGCCCGACCTCCGCGACCCAGGCCTGCGTCATCGGGATGATGACGCGTGTCAGCTCGGTAGCGCCGGCGTACCAGCGCTGCCCGGGCCCGGTCGGTTGATCGGCGTAGACGACGGCGTGCAGCACGCCGACCGCCGCGCCGCCGCACAGCTCCCAGCGCACGCCGCCGCCCGCGCCGCCGCCGATCGGGATCCAGCAACCGACCAGGGCGCCCGACGTCAGCCCGAAGCCGAAACCGTCGTCGGGCGCGGCCGTGCGTCGTTCGGGGAAGAACGCGGCGCTCACCCCCGCGGCGAAGCGCGACGTGGCATCGACCGTCACCGCCAGGCCGACGCCCCGGGCGCGCCCGCGGCATCAGGCCCCAGCCGCCGGCCGCGGAGGCGGTCACCCGCCCCGCCAGCCCGCGGGCTGGCGGGGGCGGCCGGAGGCGGCGGCGCCGCCGCCGGGGTAGGCGCGGAACGCGCGCCAGCGCATCGGGATCGATCAGGATCGCGATCGTCAGCGCCGCGGCGGTCGCGATCGGCGTGCAGTCGGGCGGCGGCGCTGCTGAGCGGCACGGTTGCCGATCAGCCGTCCGTCGGGCCCGCGCATCGCGATGGTCACCTGGAAGGCGTCGGCCGGGCGCGTGACCAACGCCTCGATGAACTGGGTGGGCGACGCGCGCGAACGGGTCGTCGCCCAGGCGCCCGACCACCTCGGCCTCGATCGCGGCGGCGTCGGGGCAGCCGCCGGCGGTCGCGTCGCGGACCCAGGACAAATGGACGCCCGAATGAGCGCCGACGTCTCGCCCGGCCGCCTCTGGCTCCGCCTGCCCCGCGAGGGGCAAGAGCAGCACCGCCAGCGCCGGGAGGCGGCCGCAAACTACTCCACCTCCTGTAGCTCCCTCGCCGACAGCCCGAGCAGGTACAGGATCGCGTCGAGGCCGCCCGACGAGATGGTGGTGTCGGCCGCCTCGCGCAGCTTGGGCTTGGCGTGGAACGCGATGCCGAGCCCGGCGCTCTCCAGCATCAGCACGTCGTTGGCGCCGTCGCCGACCGCGATCACCTGGTCCAGCAGCACGCCTTCGGCCTGCGCGATCGTCTCCAGCAGCTCCGCCTTGCGCTGCGCGTTGACGATCGGGCCGACCACGCGCCCGGTCAGCTTGCCGCCCTGCACCTCGAGGTTGTTCGAGTAGGCGTAGTCGACGCCGAGCCGGCGCTTGAGCGCCTCGGCGGCGCGCGAGAAGCCGCCGCTGATGACCGCGATCCTGTAGCCGAGCCGCTTGAGCACGCGGACCAGCGTCTCGGCGCCTTCGGTCAGCGGCAGGTCGGCGGCGATGCGATCCAGCACCGCGACGTCGAGCCCCTTGAGCAGCGCGACGCGCTGGCGCAGCGACTCGTCGTAGTCCATCTCGCCCTGCATGGCGCGCTCGGTGATGCGCGAGACCTCGGGCGCCGACGCCGGCGGCGCGCGCCAGCTCGTCGATCACCTCGATCCGGATCAGCGTCGAGTCCATGTCCATCACCACCAGCCGCTTCGACCGGCGGTAGAGGCTCTCGCGCTGCAGCGACACGTCGAATCCGGCGCTGGTCGCCACGGCCAGCAGCGTCCGCTTCAGCGCCTCGCTGTCGCGGTCGTGCGGCAGGCAGCGCGTGGATCTCCACCGAGGCCAGCGTGCCCTCCGAGAGCCGGCCGATCTTCTCGATGTTGGCGCCCTCCGACGCCAGCGTCGAGGCCAGCGCGTGCAGGTGGGCCGCGCCCAGCGTCGGCCCGATGGCGGTGATGACGTAGCGGCGACCCGCTCGGCTGGCTCGCCGCGGCTCGCTGGTCCTCGCCGGGCGGCCACCGGCTTGAAGTCCAGCTCCATGCCCAGCTGCTTGGCCGCGAACAGCAGCTCCTTGAGCACGTCGCGGGTCTCGGGAACGCCCGACCAGCAGGCACAGCGTCAGCTGCCCCTGCACCACCACCTGTTCGATGTCGTGCAGCGTCGCCCCCTGCTGCGACAGGATGCCGGTCAGGGTGGCGGTGATCCCGGCGCGGTCGGGCCCGGTGACGGTGATGAGGACGCGATCTGTGCTGGCGTTCACGGAGCGGCGGAGTTTACCAGCCGGTCCGCGGCCTGCGCAGCATATCGCTCAGGGTCGGCGTCGAAGGCGGCCCGGCACTCGGCCGCGTGAAAGAAGTAGACGGCGCCGTGCAGGTCGACGGCGCTGTGCGCGTCGGCCCGGCGCAGCTCACGGCCACATACCGGGTCCACGGCGTTGGCGAGCTCGATCTCTTCGCGGTCGCCGAACGCAACCCGGCCATTGTCGAGCGAGTTCGTAATTCGCGTCATCGCGACAACGTGATCACCGGCGCCGCGGCTGTCCATTGGGTCCAGTCAGGGGCTGGCGTGACGGGATGCGCTGCCTATATTCCCCCACGCATGAGCCACGAGGGGTACCACGAGTCGGCCGAGGCGCTGACCGCCGAGACCAAGAACCTGCACCGGGCGCTGGTCTCGCTTCAGGAGGAGCTGGAGGCGATCGACTGGTACCAGCAGCGCGCCGACGCCTGCAAAGACGAGGCGCTGCGCGCGGTGCTGCTCCACAACCGCAACGAAGAGGTCGAGCACGCCATGATGGTGCTGGAGTGGATCCGGCGAAACGACGCCAAGTTCGACGAGTCCGCGCGGGAGTACCTGTTCACGACCGCCGACATCACCCACATCGAAGCCGAGACCAAGGCGGCTCCCGCGGGGACCGCGCCGCCGGCCGCGGCGGGCGCGCTGGGCATCGGCAGCCTGAGGAGGCGGTAGTGGCCCGCGATCTGCTGAAGCGCGATCTCGCCCCGATCCTCCCCGAGGCGCTCGCCGCGGTCGATCAGGAAGCGGCCCGGGTGCTCAAGCTGAACCTGGCCGGCCGCCAGATCGTCGACTTCAAGGGGCCCCACGGGTGGGAGCTGGCCGCGGTCAACACCGGCAGGCTCGACATCCTGCCGGCCGCGCCGAATTCCAAGGTCCACGTCGCCATCCGGCGCGCCCAGCCGCTGATCGAGGTGCGCGGCCCCGATCAAGCTGCCGATCATGGAGCTCGATTCGATCGGTCGTGGCGCGGCCAATCCCGAGCTCGGCCCGGTGGTCGAGGCGGCGGAGCAGGTCGCCGACGCCGAAGACGCGGCGATCTTCAACGGCTTCGCCCCGGCGGGGATCGTCGGCATCATCCCGGCCAGCCCGCACGCGCCGCACCCGCTCCCGGCCGACGTCACCCAGCTGCCGCGCACCATCCTCGCCGCGCGCGAGACGCTGCGCCAGGCGGGGATCAGCGGCCCTTACGCCCTGGTGCTCGACGCGACGACCTACGCCCAGGTGCTGGCCGCCGCGGAGGATGGCTACCCGCTGGCGAAGCGCATCACCCAGCAGGTTCTCGACGGGCCGCTCGTGCGCGCCTCCGCGATCAAGGGGGGGTGCTGCTGTCGGTGCGGGGCGGGGACTACGAGCTGACCGTCGGTCAGGACCTGGCGATCGGCTATGCGGATCGCGATCGCGAGACGGTCGAGCTCTACCTGACCGAGTCGTTCACGTTCCGTGTCCTCGAGGCGGGCGCGGCCGTGCCCCTCTCGCGCTGAGCGCCGCGCGCAGCGGTTCGGGGAGGCGGGTCACCTTGCCCGCGGCGTCGACGCAGGCGTGGACGGTGTGCCCCGTCGCCAGCAGCTCTCCGTCCGGGAGGCGGCGGATCTCGTAGACGAAGCGGGCCGAGGCGCCCCGCAGCTCCGGCACCGCCGCGTGCAGCGCCAGCTCGTCATCGTAGCGGGCGGGCTTGCGGTAGTTGACCGTCGCCTCGACCACCGGGAGCCGCAGCCCGTGCGCGGCCTCGAAGGCGCGATACTCGGCGCCCGCGCCGCGCAGGAACTCGTTACGCGCGGCCTCGAAGTAACGCAGGTAGTTGCCGTAGTAGACCATCCCCATCTGATCCGTATCGCCGTAGATGACACGCACCCGCGTCACCTCCGGCAGCTCGTCCGTGCTCGGCATGGGCGGCTACGTTACGCGTTTTTGATCGGGACCTAGGGTTTTCCCAGCGTTTTACCTTCCCGGAGCCTCGCCTTCGTGAAATAGGATCGCGCCCCATGAACGCCCCCCCCAAACGGATTCGCCACCCCGGGCTCTGGGTTCCGTCCTCGTACTTCGCCGAAGGTATCCCGTTTGCGATGGCGAACTGGGTCATGGGGACAATGCTGAAGAATCTGGGGCATTCCGACGGAGCGATCACCATGGTGACCGGTTCCATCACGGTGGTTTGGTCTCTGAAGCCGCTCTGGGCGGCGTTCCTGGACGTCTATCGCTCGAAGAAGTTCTTCGTGCTGGCGATGGAGTTCGTCATGGCAGGCGTGCTGGCCGCCGTCGGCCTGTCGCTCAAGCTCCCGGGTTACTACTTCATCGTCGCCGGGATTCTGTGGGTCATGGCGTTCGCATCGGCGACACAAGATATCTGTGTCGACGGGGTCTACATCACCTCGCTCGACAAGAAGCAGCAGTCGGCCTGGATGGGGCTTCAGGGAGGCTTCTGGAACGTCGGTCGGTTCTTCTGCACGGCGTTGATCGGGGTGGCATCGATCGCCATCGAGCACCTCGGGGTCGAACGTCACACCGGCTGGACGATCGCGATCTTGACGTGCGCGGTGACGATGGCGGGGCTGGCTCTGTATCACTCGATCATGTTGCCGATGGGCTCCAAGCCGGCGCCTCGCGCCGCCGTCACCGGCGAGAAGATCCCGGCGTCGCCTCTCCTGCGCGGGGGCGTCGGGCTCGGCGCCGGCGCGCTGATTGGCTGGCTGATCAGCCTGAGCTCGTCGCCCACCATCGCGCTCCTGGTCGGCCTCGGGACCGCAGCGTCGATCATCATCGGCTGGCGGGAACACGTCCCCCCCTTCCTCGACTTCATGAAGAAGAAGCATCTCCTCGGGATGCTGTTGTTCGTATTCTTCTACCGCTGCGGAGAGGGTCTGCTGCTGCAGCTGGGACCGCTGTTCATTCAGGCGCCTCTGGCCGCTGGCGGCCTCGGTCTGACGCTGGGCCAGAAGTCATTCCTCGACGGTGGCCTGGGAATGATCATGAGTGTCGCGGGCGCGCTGCTCGGCGGCTACTTCGTGTCGAAGCGTGGTCTGCGGCGCAGCCTGCTGATCCTCGCGCTGTCGATGAACATCCCACACGTCTGCTTCATCATCCTCAGCCACCTGGTGTCTCCGACGACTCCAGTGCCACTGTGGCTGGTCTACACGCTCTATAGCGTCGAGAAGCTCGGCTACAACTTCGGCTTCGTCGGCAACATGCTCTACATGATGCAGCAGATCGCGCCGGGGAAATACAAGATGACCCACTACGCGTTCGCGACGGCGTTCATGAACCTGGTGCTGTGGCCGACGCAGACCTTCAGCGGTCGGTTGGCCGACTGGCTCGGCTACCGGCACTACTTCATCTTCGTGTTGATCGCGTCGATCCCCAGCGTGATCGCCGCCTGGAAGGCGCCGTTCCCCGATCCGCCGGACGTCGAGGCCGAGCCGGAAGCGGCGGGATCCGCGCCGGCGCCGGCGTCTCCCTCTCCGGTTGCCGCCCCGGCTCACTGACCCGAAAAGCGTAACGGGCGTGGCCCCCGAAGAGCCACGCCCGTTCCCCCTAAGCCTTTGTGTGCGGCGGCGCGCGCCGCCGGGACGCTAGTCCCTGTCCATGTTGCGGAAGCCGTGGCCGGCGCCCCAGGTCGTCTGGCGCGGCGACGGCAGGGTCATCGTCCCCATGTGGGAGTGGTAGGTCGTGTTGATCGTGCCGGGCGTTGTCGCCGTCGTCGTTGTCGCCGTCGTGGTCGTCGCCGTGATCGCGGGGCGACGCCAGACCGAGACGGTGTTGTTCCATCCGTTGCAGGCCTTGAAGCCGTCGGTCTGGAACGGGTAGTCGGCGGGCGTGCATTTCGTCGCGCAGGCGACGTTCTTCCCGAACGGATCGACGTAGGGCGGGCTCGTCTGGGCAGAGCCGATCCGTCCCGCCGGCGGGCTGACGGCGTACTGGGGTCCGGTGCAGTAGTACATGGGGGCCTTGGCCGGGTCGGTGCCGTGGGCGCCGAGCGTGAACACGTTCCCGAAGAACGTCCCCTCGTTGTTCGGGAAGTCCGGATCCTGGCCCCACCCGACGGAGTTGTTCTGCGACACGACCCAGATCGGCACGTGCTCGCTGGCGGTGTTGACGTGGGCAAGCAGGCAGGCGGACACGGTCTCCTGACAGTTGGTGTCGCAGGCGCCGTTCTGCCACTGGGGGGCCATCCCCATCAGGCCCCGGAACGTGTACGCCGTACCGTACTGGTCCTGGCGCGTGATCGTCGTCGACGCCGGGAGGGCGCAGCGGACGACGTAGGCGATCTGCGTGCGACCGAGATCGGTGTTCATGAGGCCATTGGCGGTGCCGAGGCCGTTGGCGGTGCCGAGGCCGTTGGCGGTGCCGAGGCCGTTGGCGGTGCCGAGGCCGTTGGCGGTGCCGAGGCCGTTGGCGGTGCCGAGGCCGTTGGCGGTGCCGAGGCCGTTGGCGGTGCCGAGGCCGTTGGCGGTGCCGAGGCCGTTGGCGGTGCCGAGGCCGTTGGTCGTCTCCAGCTCGAACTGCACCGGTTCATCGGCGAATTCGTCGGTCTCCGACTCGGCGCATCCAATCGCTCCGAGGGCGAAGGCAGCACCAACCATAAGCCAGGGTTGCCGGGAACCGCGCGCGTTCATCGGTTTCTTCGATTGCAATAGGTATGCTAGGTCACAAAAATATTTGCCACACTTCGTCGTTGCGCAGTTACGCGGGGTTACCCACTGCCGCCGGCGGGTGGGGGGCGCGGATGTTGACTGGCGCGCGAACAGCGTTGCCTCGCGGTCAACAACGGACCGCGCATTTCGGCTCAGGAAACCGCCCATAAACCCGTTGGGGTTTCGGGGGCCCCTGTGTAGGATGCGGGGACTTAACCGCCCCCCTTGTGGTGCCCCTAATGTCGAGAACTTCGCTGGTACGGGTCGCTCTGCTGTTGTTCGCCGTGGGGTGCTCCAGCGGGGGATCGAACGATGAAGGGGTGGCGGGCAGCAACGGCTCGGCAGGTCAGGGCGGACAGAGCGGCCCGGCCGGCAGCGGCGGTGTCGCGGGGACGCCAGGGCAGGCGGGCAGCGGCCCGGCCGGCAGCATCGGTACCGCCGGTAGCGGCCCGGCCGGCAGCGGCGGCGGCCCGACGGGTGTCGCCGGTGGCAGCGCCCGCGGCGGAACCGGTGGCGGCGCCAGCGGCGGCAGTGGCCCGGCGGGCAGCGGCCCCGGCGGCGGCGCGGGTGGTGCCTCCGCGGGCAGCGGCGGCTCGGTCGCCGGACGCGGCGGCGGCGCGGGCGGCACCGCGGGGACGGGCGCGGCGGGGACGACGGGTGGCGGGCGACCCTACACCTGCCCGGCGGGTCCGTTCACCAGCCCCACCTCCAGCACGCTGACCCCGATGCGGGTCACCGGCGTGCCGCCGTTCGACAGCTTCAACAACGACGGCAACAACTTCGGCAACATCGAGGGGCCGGTCTGGCTCGAGAGCGAGGGGGCGCTGTTCCTCTCCGAGATCGGCGGTGGCAACAACCCGCCGCCGGCGCGGGTCCTCAAGATCACCCCCACCGGCACGGTGTCGATCGCGATCCCCGACGCGGGCTCGAACGGGCTCGCCGTCGACGGGATGGGCCGCCTCATCAGCGCCAACCACAAGACGGGTTCGCTCTCCGTGCTCAGCCTGACCGGCGGCGCGGCGACGCCGATCGTGTCGACGTACATGAACGCCCGCTTCGACTCGCCCAACGACCTGGCGATCCGCAGCGACGGGACGATCTATTTCACCGATCCCGACTACCAGGCGCCGTCCTCGCGTCCCCAGGGCAAGACGCGCGTCTACAAGGTGGCGCCGGGGGCCTCGACGGCGACGGTGATCGACGAGAACCGGCAGCAGCCGAACGGCATCACGCTCTCGCTCGACGAGAACACCCTGTTCGTCGCCACGGGGGCCGGGATGTTCAAGTACACGATCGATCCCGGCACGGGCGCGGTCGGCGCCGGCACCCAGTTCTTGAACAGCGGCGGGACCAACGTCAGCTCCGGCGACGGCATGACGATGGACTGTGCCGGCAACCTGTACATCGCCGCGAACGCCAACAGTCAGCTGCTCGTCGTCTCGCCGGCGGGCTCGGATCATCGCGATGGTGTCACAGCAGGGGATCACCAACGTCGCCTTCGGCGGGACCGACCACAAGACCCTGTATCTGACCGCGCAGGGCACCGCCAAGAACGGGCCGATGGGCCTGTTCAAGATCGCGATGCCGCTGCCGGGCATGCCGTATTGAGGGCAGTTGTGGTATCAAACCTGCCAAAACGAACTTCGGTGCCGTGGCCAAGTGGTAAGGCAAGGGTCTGCAAAACCCTCATTCCCCGGTTCAAATCCGGGCGGCACCTCCACAAAACTTCTCTCGGTTTCGCTCCGTTACGATGCCCCTCATTTAAAGGAGTCTGATCATGACCGGACGCCATAATTTCTTGTCGGCTCTCGGAGCGACGCTGCTCGGCGCCTCGTTCCTGGCGAGCTGCGCGTCGCCCTCCACCAACAACGGTGAGGGCCAGGCTGGCAACACCGGCACGCCGGGCAACGGTGGCACGACCGGTAGCGCCGGTACGACCGGCACCGCCGGATCGCCGGGCCGCGGCGGCTCGACGGGCGTCGCCGGGTCGACGGGCGTTGCCGGTACGACGGGCGTCGCCGGTTCGAACCCGCAGGGGGTCGCCGGTACGACGGGCGTCGCAGGTTCGAGCGGCGCCGCGGGTCGCGGTGGCTCGACGGGCACGGCTGGTTCGAACCCGCAGGGCGTCGCCGGCACGACGGGCGTCGCCGGTTCGGCCGCCGGTTCGACGGGCGCGGCGGGCTCGGCCACCGGAATCGGGGGCGGTCGCTCCTGTGCCGTGGCGAGCGCCGACGTGATCTCGGACTTCGAAGAGGGCTACGGCGTGATGGTCAAGCAGGGGGGCCGCACCGGCTACTGGCGGACCTACAACAACACCGCCGACCCGCAGAATCAGACCCCCGCGAAGCCCATCGGGACCATGGCGGACAAGATCGCCGTCGAGCCGGCGGGGCGTGTGCATGAACTCGGCGTTCCACTCGTCGGCGACCGGCCAGGACAACTACGTCGGCTTCAACGCCATCTTCAAGCCCGCCACGCCGCTGACGGAGCCGCTCAACGAGATGGCCATGCCCTACGACGTCAGCGCGTGGGACGGCATCATGTTCAAGGCCAAGACCGGCGGTGGGCCGACCACGCAGCCGGTGTTCGTCGAGGTCCTCACCAAGGAGACGCAGCCCGCCACCTCGGGCGGCACCGCGACGGTGCAGGCGATCGACCAGTACAACAACCGCGGGCTCATCGCGACCGTCAACTCGACCGACTACAAGACGTACTACGTGCCGTTCGGCGCGATGTTCCCCCGGTCACTGCCGGCGGCCGGCTCGGGCGGCAACACCTGCCCCGCGGCGGGCACGAACGTGCCGAAGTGCCAGGCGCCCCGCTTCATCGCGGCCAACGCGCTCGGCATCCAGTTCTCGTTCTACGGCCCGATGGACACGCCCGGGTTCCCGAACCCGAGCCCCGTCGGCAGCTACAACCTGTGGGTCGACGACGTGTCGTTCTACAAGCGCACGGACGCGACGCCTGACCAGCCGGCCCTCCCGAGCAGCGGCGGCGCCCACAAGCTGGCGGATCGGCCCACGCTCAAGAACAGCTGCCAGCTCCCGGCCCAGTCCAACGGCAAGCTGCTGGGCCTCGCCTACGACAACTGGAAGAAGCGGTTCGTCGTCTCGGCGGGCGGTGGCTTCCGCGTCAAGCGCCCCGAGAACAGCGACGACTCGGTCTCGGAAGGTATCGCGTACGGCATGCTGATCGCCGTCTACATGGACGACAAGGCGCTGTTCGACGGCCTCTGGACCTACTGGAAGGCGAACGGCGACGGTACGCTCATGACCTGGAAGGTCCCGGGCGGCACCGGCACCGCCACCGACGCCGACGAGGACGCTGCGTTCGCGCTGCTGATGGCCTCGAAGCAGTGGACGGGTGGCAGCTACGCCTCCGACGCGACGAACGTGATGCACGCCGTGCTGTCGAAAGACATGTCGGGCAGCAACTACATCAAGGGCGGGAGCAACTACTCGGCCAGTGACGTCACCAACCCGTCCTACTTCGCCCCCGCCTGGTACCGCGCCTTCGCCCGGGCCGACAGCGCCAACGCTGGCACCTGGAACGGCCTGGCGGCTGCCTCCTACACGTTGCTCAGCAACATCAGCGGCACCAGCTCGAATGGTCTCTACGCCGCCTGGTGCGGCAGCAACTGCACGACCATCGCCCAAAACACGGGCTCGGCGGATCCCGCGACCGACAAGCTCTACCAGTACGACTCGCACCGGATCCCGTGGCGCATCGGTATGGACTACTGCCTGAACGGCACGGCCGCGGCCAAGACCTACGTCGACAAGACGAGCGCCTTCTTCAGCTCGGCGAGCCGCGCCGGGGGTGGCGTCGGCCGCATCTTCGACCAGTACAACCCGAACGGCACCGACGTCACCGGTGCCTCGGTCAACTCGGCGTCGATCATCGGCACCGCGGCGTCGGGCGCGATGGCGAACAGCAGCTACGCGAACCTCCTCACGGACGGGTACCAGCTGGTGCTCGACGAGTTGAACCGCGGCGAGATCGGCGATCGCCTGGCCGCGTCGATGAGCGTCAAGAGCGCCTATTCGTACTACAACGCCACCGTCGGCATGCTGATGCTGCTGACGATGTCGGGCAACATGCAGGACTGGACTCAGTAGCAATGAAGTCAGTGAGGGCTCTCATCCTCGCCTGCATCGCCTCCAGCCTCGCGCTGGGGGCGTGCAAGTCGGGCGGCAACAACACCGGCACCGGCGGGATGGGGGCGCCGCAAGGCTGCCCCTCCGACAACGAGGATCTGATCTCCAACTTCTTCTCGGACAACTCGCTCTTCGCCACCGCGGATGGGCGGCAGGGGGGCTGGTACACGTACGGCGATCCGAACGGCTCGTTCGCGACCACCAGCGGCTACAAGATCGACCTCGACATGGGCAACCCCAACTGCTCGAGCGATCTCGGCTCGATGGTCGTGAAGGCTACGGGGTTCTCGGACTGGGGCGCGGCGATGGGCGTCGACTTCCGGCCTCGTCCGACGAACCCCGACGGGTCGTACGGCGCCAAGATGACGTACGACGCGTCCAAGTACAAAGGCGTCGCGTTCTGGGCCAAGGCCGCGGCGCCTGTCGACGGTGTTCAGGTCGAGCTTCCCTGACCTCTACACCGATGCGACCTCGCCGCCGCACGAGATGACGGACCCATTCGATTCGTTCAACAACTGCACGGACTGCAATTGCGTCTACACGACCGGCTCCTGGCAGAACTGCAGCCCCTACCTGGTGCAGTTCGGCAAGAAGGGTGATGCCGCCGCGGCGGTCGCGTTCGACAAGTACATGGACGTGCAGATCGACACGACCTGGAAGCGGTTCGAGGTCCTGTTCGCCGACACCAGGCAGGATCCAGGAAACACCGGCTACCACACCCCGGACGACAAGCTGACGACCTCGGCGAGCTGACCGCGATGGCGATTCAGGTCAACGCGAACTACGACACGCGGCCCAAGTCGGCGCGCGATTTCGAGATCTGGCTCGACGACGTCTACTTCCTCAAGAAGTAGCGAAACGTAGCAAGCTCGTCCGCGGATCGGGGCTTTACCCGATGGCGTCCGCTCGTTATCGTCTTCGGCATGAAAACGCCATCGATGGTCCGGAGAACTGGAATTTCGCTCGTCCTGGCGGGGGCCCTGATGCTGGGCGCGGGCACGGCCCACGCGCTCGAATCTGGGCGGCCTCGCCAAGAAGGGGGCTCGGCCGCGGGCGGCGCCGCCAAGGACAAGGCGGCCAAGCAGGTCAACGACAAGCTGCTCGCCGAGGGGCGCAAGAACCAGTGCAGCTTCAAGAGCGACAGCGATCAGCTGGAGCCGGGCTGCGACAAGAAGGTCAAGAAGCTGGCGGACGCGCTGGTCGACGCCAAGAAGCGGCTCGACGCGGCCGGCGTCAACGCCTACAAGTTCGAGGTGTCGGGCCACACCGACTCGAGCGGCAAGGCGGACCACAACAAGGAGCTGTCGGCCAAGCGGGCGGCGGTGATCGTGAAGGAGCTGGTGGCCCGCGGGATCGCGCCAGAAGGAGATCGTCTCCGTCGGCATGGGCTCCGAGCGCCCGCTCGTCACCCCCGACGACACGGCCGCGAAGAAGGCCAAGAACCGTCGCTACGAGATCCAGGTGAAGCTCTAGCAAGGTCCCGACGCGGTCTCTCGTCCCTCGCGCCAGTTTTGATCCGTTGACGGGTCGGGGCAGGGGGACGCACCATTCGCGCGGATGTACGACCTCGTCCGCCGGGTCCGCAGTCGTCTCGCCGCGGGTCTTCTGCTCGGAATGGCGGTGTCCGGGTGCGCGCCGGCGACGACGAACGTCGCGCCGGCGGTCGCGCCTTCACCGCCGCCCAGGGTCGCCGCGCGGGCCGTCTCTCCCACCGTGGTGAAGCTGTTCGCGGGTTTTGCTCCGACCGAGCCGCGGCTGGTTCTGGGGGCGGTGACCGTCAACGTCCGGGGCGATGCCCTGCAGGCCGCCGCTGCGCTCAAACGCGCGGCGGGCAAGATGGGCGCGGACGCCGTGGTTCAGATGAAGCTGACCAAGGCTGGCGACATCAGCCGCACCTCCCTGTCAGGTCTGGCGGTCCGCTTCGCTCCCTGACGGGGTGGGCGCCGTTCCCTCGCGCGCGGCGAGCAGCGCCCGGGGCAGGAGCGGCACGAACAGCAGCACCGCCAGCGTCGACAGCGTGTTGACCCAGACCAGGTTCGGAAAGCCGATGTGGTAGTGGGCGTAGAGCCTCGACCCCAGCGGGTCGGAGATCGCGAATTGACCGATGTTGCTGATGCTCAACATCAACCCGAACCCGAAGCTCTCGCTCCCCTTGGGCGTCGCGCGGGCGGCCAGGTCGAAGAGCGGCAGTGAGCCCAGAGAGAAAAGCACGCCGAACACCCCCTCGATCACCATGGCGGCCGAGACCGAGTCGTAGCGCAGGTAGAGCAGCGTGCCGGCACCGTTCAACGCGATGCCTGCGGGGAGCAGCAGACGCAGGGGAAGCCGCTTGCAGAGCTGACTGTAGAGCGCGGCGCCGGCCATCCACCCGACACCGATGCACGCCGCCAGCACCCCCATCATGCGCGGGCCCATCTTCAACACGTCCTGTTGCACGTAGAGCAGCGGGGTCTGAAACCCGGGGGCGAGGAAGAACAGCAGGATGAGGCCGGCCGTCGTCCACATCGCGCGTGATTGGGCGATGGTACGAAACTGCGCGCGCGCGTCCGCCCAGACCGTTGCCGGGCGCTGGGGGGCGCGCGGCTCGCGGTAGAGCAGCGCCACCACGGGGATGAACGAGGCCAGAATCAGCGCGCCCGTCAGGGTGGTCCACCCGAACGCCACCGAGGCCAGTAGACCGGCGACCGGTCCGCCGGCGATCACCTGCACCCCCTCGATGGCCGCGCGCAACGACGCGAGTCGCCCGGTCGCGCCGTACCGTTGGGACAGGGCCACCTGGAGACCCCCGACCGCGGTGCTGACGACCACCATCGCCAGATTGAGGACGACCATGACCAGCACCAGCGGGACGTAGGCGCGAGGAACCACCGCGAAGGTCAGCCAGCCGACCGCGGCCAACACCGCGCCGCCCAGCAGGTAGCCGCGCCGGCGGGTCCCCCCGAGCGGGTAGGCGTCGCACAGGAGCCCAACCAGCGGCTTGACGTAGTAGGCGACGATTCCGATCGCCCAGAAGTTGGCGACCTTGTCCGCCGGCAGCCCCAGTTGGTTCTTGAGTAGCAGCGTGAACGGAATGCGGCCTATCAGTCCAGGCCAGCCGAATCCCAGCACAAAGATGCCGCTGGCGATGACCGCCAGGAGACGGCGCGGCTCCGCCGGAGACTCCGCGTCAGCCTCGGCGGCGGGGCGCATGGATGGTAGATCACCACGGCGCATGAAGATCGTCACGTGGAACGTCAACGGCATCCGGGCGCGGAAGGACGAGGTCGCGGCGTTCGTCGAACGCGAACAGCCAGACGTCCTTTGCCTGCAGGAGATCAAGGCCGCCGTCGACCACATCCCGAAGCCGGTCTGCGAGCTCCCCGACTACTGGTGCTACTGGCACGGGACCAAGGGCTATTCGGGCGTCGCGCTGCTGATCAAGCGGGCCCGCGAGGCCGATCGGCCGATCTACTTGCACCCCGAGTTCGACCACGAGACGAGGTTTGCCGCGACGCGCGTCGACGGGATCCTGGTGGCGTCGATCTACGTACCCAACGGCGGAAAAGACTTCGGCGCCAAGCTGCGCTTCCTCGAGGCGATGGCCGCCTACGCCGCCGCGCTGCGCGCCACCGGCGACAAGGTGGTGCTGTGCGGCGACCTCAACATCGCCCGCACGACGCGGGACGTTCATCCGAAGGAGCGCAACGACCGGGCGATCGGCCAGCTGCCGCAGGAGCGGGCGCTGTTCGAGCGCATCCTGACCGAGGGGGGCTTGCACGACGTCGGCCGCGAGCTCGACCCCGACAACGACGACCTCTTCACCTGGTGGGCGCCCTGGCGGAACATGCGCCAGCGCAACATCGGGTGGCGGCTCGACTACGTGCTGGCCAGCGACGGGCTGACGGCGCAGAGCTGCGTCTCGCAGCGCGAGGTCGGCACCAGCGATCACGCGCCGGTCGTGACCACCTTCGCCGAGACAGGGCGATGATCGTCATCTCCGACTTCGATGGGACGCTGACCATCGACGACGTCACGGCGATGCTCTGGGACGCGCACCTCCCGTACGACTGGCGCGCCACGCTCCTTCCGCCCACCTACGCCGGCGACTGGACACCGCTGCAGATGATCGCGCGCGGCTACCACGACCTCCCGATTGCTCCCGAGGCGCTGCTCGCCGAGGTGCGCCCGCGCGTCCGGCTGCGTCCGGGGCTACCCGCGCTGGCGGAGCGGTGTCGGGCCCGCGGTTGGCCGTTCGTGGTGGTCAGCCACGGGCTCACCTTCTATATCCATGAACTCTTGCCCCCCGGTATCCCGGTCGTCGCGTTCGACGGGACCTTCGTCGACGGTCGCTGGCGGGTCACGCTCCCTCATGGTTTCGAACTGCCGCCCGGCGAGGACTTCAAGCGTCACGTCGTCGCGGGGCTGCGCGCGTGGCTCCCGGGACAGCCGACGGTCTATCTCGGCGACGGGCGGCTCGATCTGCCGGCGGCGCTCGCCTGCGATCGCATCTTCGCCGCGCGCGACAGCACGCTTGCCCGTCTGGTGCCCGAAGCGGGGCGCGAGGCGAGCCTGTTCGACACCCTCGACGAAGTCGTCGAGGGGCTTTGAATCTGGGCGCGATGGATTAAGCTACCGCGCCATGGCCAATCCCACAGCGACGTTCAGTACCTCGCTCGGCGACTTCACCGTCGAGCTCTTCGCCGACAAGATGCCGATCACCGCCGGCAACTTCGTCAAGCTCGCCAAGAGCGGCTTCTACGACGGGCTGCACTTCCACCGCGTGATCAACAAGTTCATGGTGCAGTTCGGCTGCCCGCACAGCAAGGACCCGACGAGCCCGCGCGCCGGCACCGGCGACAGCCCCTACGGCCCGATGCAGGACGAGCACCCGCCGGACGCCAAGATCTCGAACGAGCCGCGGCACGCTGTCGATGGCCAACACCGGCCGCCCGAACAGCGGGAGCTGCCAGTTCTTCATCAACACCGTCCACAACGCGTACCTCGACTGGTTCTCGCCCGGCCCGTCGAAGCACCCGGTGTTCGGCAAGGTGACCGAGGGGATGGACGTGGTCGACAAGATCTCGAAGGCGCCTCGCAACGCCGGCGATCGGCCGAACACGCCGATCAAGATGAACAAGATCACCGTCACCGGCGCCTGAGTCGCGCTGGCCGTGCGCAGAACCATCGTCATCGGTGACGTTCACGGCTGCCTCGACGAGCTGCTGGCCCTGCTCGCCCGGTGCGGCTACGCGCCGGGCGATCGGGTCGTGATGGTCGGCGATCTGGTCGCCAAGGGGCCGAGCTCGTCGGGGGTCGTCAGCTGGGCCCGCAGCCACGGCGCCGAGGCTGTTCTGGGCAATCACGACGCCCACGCTCTCGACGCGTACCACGGCGACCTCGACGTGAAGCCGCAGCACCGGGCGGTCGCCGCTTCGCTCAGCCCCGCCGATCTCGATTGGCTGGAGACCCGGCCGCTCTGGCTGCGCCTCGACGGCTATCGCAAGCCGTACGTGGTGGTCCACGGCGGGATGGTGCCGGGGGTCGCGCTCCAGGACCAGGAGCGGGAGCACCTCCTGAACCTGCGGAGCATCGCCGACGGCGGGCGCCCCTCGAAGAAGATCGAGGGCGATCCGTGGGCGTCGCTCTGGAAGGGTCCCGAGCACGCCGTGTTCGGCCACGACGCCGTTCGCGGTCTGCAGTCGTACAAGTTCGCCACCGGCCTCGACACCGGCTGCGTCTACGGGCGGGCGCTCACCGCGCTGATCTTGCCGAGCGGCGAGCTGGTCTCCGAGCCGGCCCGCCGCGCTTACGCCGCGATGAAGTAGCCGCGCCGTACTGGTCAGGCGACCTGGTGCGTCGCCGCAACGGAGACCCAGCCGGCGGGCGTCGCCGCGGCGCCGTCGAGCTGCGGCACGCCGTCCCGGTAGACGACGCTGTTGGCCAGCGTCGCCTGCACCCGGGCCCCCGGCGTGAGGATGCCGACGAGGTTCAGCGGATCGCAGGCCGACAGGCGGACCAGCTCGCCGCGGCGCTCGTCGCGGCGGGTCGCGCGCAGGGCCTCCACCGCCTCGGGGGCCGCGAACTGCTCGCCGACGAAGCCGCCGACGAGCCGCCCGCCCCGCAGCTCGCCGCGCATCTCCATGCGGCGGTAGATCCGCACCAGGTCGCGCCAGGCAGGGGCCTGCGCCTCGCGCGCGCAGCAGATCGCGGAAGACGACGCCGTAGCGCTTGATGTACTGGCGGGCCAGCGCCTCGTGGCGACTCTCCTCGGAGAGACGGAAGGCGGCGTCGTCGGCGGGCGTCGTCAGACGTTGACCGGTACCCGGGTCGGCGCCCGGCGCGCGCAGCAGCGACCAGCGTCCCGCCCCGACCGCGCCGCCGGTGCGGCGGCTCCAGCGCGAGTGCCAGCGCGCGCGCGCGCCTCCCCGGGTCGCCGTCGCCGAGATCAGCGCGCGCAACCCGGAGAAGCCGTCGCCGGTGACCCGGCCGGCCGCCACCAGCTCCCCGAGGCCGTCCTCGACCTCGGCCCGCAGCCGCCGCGTCCCCGAGACGATCTCGTCCAGGAAGCTCGCGCCCGTCCGTTGAAGGAAGGCGAGCACGTCGCGGGCGGTCGCCGAGAGACCGTCGTCGTCGCCCGCCCCGTCGGTCGGAGCGAGCAGCCAGGAGAGATCGCGGCGGCGGACCAGCGCGATCGGCGCCGCGCGGCTGGGGGTGCCGCCGGCGGGCCGGGCGGCCGAGCCGCCCCCAGGCCACGCCGCCCGAGAGGCAGAGCGCGTCGAGCCAGGCGGAGTCGTAGCCGCTCAACCGGGCGGGGAGAATTTCTCGCTCCCAGGCCCCGGCCGCCGCCTCGAAGCCCTGGAGCTGGGCGATCACCCGGGCCAGCCCGGCGCGCCCGTGCAGCTGGGTTCCGGGGCGCACGTGCTGCCAGCCGAACAGGAAGCGCAGGAAGTCGGCGGCCGTCACCGGCTCGATCTCGCGGCGGAGACCGTCGAGCATGCGGCGGTTGATGCGGGCCAGCAGGCGCCGCTCGCATCCACTGCTCGCCGTTCCCTTGGTCACCCAGCGCGGGGAGGAACCTCCCGCGCAGCACGGCGCCGTCGAGCTCGAGGCGGGCGAGGGCGGCCGTGATCGCGTCCGGCGACGTGCCGAGGCGGGCCGCGATCCGTTCGGCCGTCGTCGGGCCGAGGAGCGGCATGTGGCCGCGGACGATCTCGACCAGCGCTCCTTCCCCGTCGCTCCAGACCGGGGCCCGGCGGGCCGGCGGCTCCGCGACGTCCGGGACGAAGCGGGCGCTCGGGCCAGACCGCCGCCACCAGCGACCGCCGCTCGGCCGCGACCCAGTAGGCTCGGGTTTCCCTCGTAGCCGCGCCGCGCGCCGGTCCGCGACCAGCGCGTCGAACAGATCGCCGAAGCCGTGCGCGCGCCCCAGCGCCTCGGGGAGGACGCCGAGGTCGAGCAGCAGATCGTGCAGCTCGTCGGGGTTGCGCGCCTCGGGCTCCGCCTCGGCCACCACCGCCTCGACGGCTGCCGGATCGAGCCCGCCGATCCGGTCGGCGATCGCCGCCGGCAGGCCCCGGCGCACCGTCACCGCGCGCGCGCGCCGCTCCTCCAGCGGCGCGTCGTCGAGGAAGGCGTACGGGTTGGCGTTCAGGATCTCGTGCGCGAAGACCGACGGCTCGGGCAGCTCGCGTCCGGCGGTCCGGATGCGGCCGTCGCGCAGATCGCCTCCAGCACCGCGCGGCAGGCCGTCGGCGTCCATCGCCTCGACCAGGCAGTCGCGGATGGTCTCGCGCACCAGCGGGTGGTCGGGGACCTCGATGGCGCCGCCGCCGTGGTTGTCCTGGCAGGCGGTCTGGGCCGGGAACACCGCCGCGAGCAGATCCTCGGCCCGCATGCGCTGGAGCGCGGGCGGCACCCGCTTGCCGCCGCGGCGCGCAGCAGGGCCAGCGAGCGGGTCGCGTTCCAGCGCCAGCGGGTCTCGAACATCGGCGCCTGCAGGGCCGCCTGGGTCAGCAGCTCGTCCACGTCGCTCGGCCTGCAGCATCGAGAAGACCGTGTCGAGCGGGAAGCTGTGCTGCGGGCCCAGCGAGAGGACGATGCCGTCGTCGGTGGCGGCCGCCTGCAGCTCGAAGTCGAAGTGCGGCAGAAGCGCTTGCGCAGCGCCATGCCCCAGGCCCGGTTGATGCGCCCGCCGAAGGGCGCGTGGATCACCAGCTGCATGCCGCCCGCCTCGTCGAAGAAGCGCTCGGCGATCACCTGGGTCTGCGTCGGCACCGCCGCCCAGAGCCGCGACGCCGGCGGCGACGTAGTCGCGCACCAGCTCGGCGCCCCGCCGGTCGAGCGCGCAGCCCGGTCAGTCAGCGCCGGCACCGGATCGTCTCCGCTCGCCATCGCCGTCGCGATCTCGGCGCGCAGCGCCGCGACCTCGGTCGACAGCTCGCGCGTGCGCGCCGGCGCCTCGCCCAGCCAGAACGGGATGGTCGGCGGCGCGCCGCCGGCGTCCTCGACCCGCACCCGCCCCGGTCTCGACGCGCCGGATCCGCCACGAGGTGTTGCCGAGCAGGAAGATGTCGCCGGCCATGCGACTCGATGGCGAAGTCCTCGTCGACGGTGCCGATCAGCGTCCCCTCGGGCTCGAGCACGACGTCGTAGTTGGCGTTGTCGGGGATGGCGCCGCCCGAGGTGATCGCCGCCAGGCGCGCGCCGCGCCGCCCGCGCAGCCGCCGGTTGACCGCGTCGCGGTGGAGCAGCGCCCCCGCCCGTCCGCGGCTGGTCGCGATCCCCTCGGACAGCATGTCGACCACCGCGTCGAAGTCGGCCCGCGCCAGCGCGGCGTAGGGCGCCGGCCCGCCGGAACAGCTCGAAGAGCGCGTCCTCGTCCCACTCCTCCGACGGCGCAGGCGGCGACGATCTGCTGGGCCAGGATGTCGAGCGGCGCGTCGCGCAGGCTGATCGCGGTCGAGCTCGCCGCGGCGGGCCGCCCGGACCAGGGCCGCGCACTCGACCAGCTGGTCGCGGGTCAGCGGGAACAGGCGTCCCTTGGGCGTCGCCCGCAGCGCGTGGCCCGAGCGGCCGATGCGCTGCAGCCCGGTGGCGATCGAGCGCGGCGAGCCGATGAGGCAGACCAGGTCGACCGCGCCGACGTCGATGCCCAGCTCGAGCGAGGCGGTCGCCACGACGACCTTGAGCTCCCCGTCCTTGAGGCGCTGCTCGGCGCCGGAGGCGCCGCTCGCGCGACAGGCTGCCGTGGTGGGCGGCGACGGCGTCGGCGCCCAGGCGCTCGCCGAGGTGCGAGCGCCACCCGCTCGACCAGCCGGCGGGTGTTGACGAACACCAGCGTCGAGCGGTGCGCGCGCGCCAGCTCGGCGATGCGGTCGTAGATCTCGGCCCACTGCTCGTTGGTGCAGACCGCGCCCAGCTCGTCCTCGGGCACCTCGATGGCCAGGTCCATGTCGCGGCGCTGGCCGACGTCGACGATGTCCGGCAGGGCCCGGCCGGCGCCCACCAGCAGCCGCGCCGCGGCTCGATGGGCCGCACCGTCGCCGACAGGCCGATCCGCTGCAGCGTGCCGGGCCCTCGCGCGGTCTCCGTGGGGGATTCGACCAGCGCGTCCAGCCGTTCGAGCGACAGCGCCAGGTGCGCGCCGCGCTTGTCGCGCGGCGACGGCGTGGATCTCGTCGACGATCACCGTGCGGACGTCGCGCAGCGCCCGGCGCCCCGACTCCGAGGTCAGCAGGATGAACAGCGACTCCGGGCGTGGTCACCAGGATGTGGGGCGGCCGCTTCGCCGCCGCGCGCCGCTCGCGGGCGGTGGTGTCGCCGGTGCGGACCGCGGTGCGGACGTCAGGGGCCGGGTACCCCATCTCCGCCGCCAGCGGCCCGGAGCTCGGCGAGCGGCTCCTCCAGGTTGCGCCGGACGTCGTTCGACAGCGCCTTGAGCGGCGAGACGTAGAGGACGCTGGTCCGGTCGGGCAGGGCGCCGCCCACCGCGATCGCCTCGCCGACCAGGCGGTCGAGCGCAGCCAGAGAAACGCGGCCAGGGTCTTGCCCGACCCGGTGGGCGCGGTGACCAGCACGTCCTTGCCCGCCGCGATCAGCGGCCAGGCCCGCGCCTGCGCCGGCGTCGGTTCCCCGAACCGCCTTTCCAGCCATGTCTGGACGACCGGGTGAAACATTTGTTCAGTATATAGGAGACGGCGGCCGGGGCCCGCAACCCCCCACGGCGAGCATAGCGCGCGGGTCGGCTTAAACGGCCGGTCTGGTTGAGCTATTCGCTTGACGGCGGATCCGACGTGTTTACCCTAGCCGCGGCTCTCACAAGGAAAAGGACAACCACCTCATGGGCAAGATCATCGGCATCGACCTCGGCACCACGAACTCCGTCGTCGCGATCATGGAGGGCAAGGAGCCCAAGGTCATCGCGAACGAAGAGGGCGGGCGGCTGACGCCGTCAGTGGTGGCCTGGGACGACAAGGGCGAGGTGCTGGTCGGCCAGATTGCCCGCCGGCAGGCGATCACGAACCCCGAGAACACCGTCTACTCGGTGAAGCGTTTCATGGGCCGCCGGTTCGAGGAGGTCGGCGAAGAGGCCAAGCGCGTCCCCTACAAGGTCGTCCGTGGGCCCAGCGGCGAGGCGATGATCGAGATCCGCGGCAAGAAGCTGTCGCCGCCGGAGGTGTCGGCGCGCGTCCTGATGAAGCTGAAGAAGGCCGCCGAGGACTACCTGGGCGAGAAGGTCACCGAGGCGGTCATCACCGTTCCGGCGTACTTCAACGACGCCCAGCGCCAGGCGACCAAGGACGCCGGCCGCATCGCCGGCCTCGACGTCAAGCGCATCGTCAACGAGCCGACGGCGGCCGCGCTCGCGTACGGCCTCGACAAGAGCAAGGACCACCTCATCGCCGTCTACGACTTCGGCGGCGGCACCTTCGACATCTCGATCCTCGAGGTCGGCGAGAACGTCGTCGAGGTCGTCTCGACCAACGGCGACACCCACCTCGGCGGCGACGACATCGACCACGTCGTCATGGACTGGCTGATCGCCGAGTTCAAGAAGGACCAGGGGCATCGACGTCTCCAAGGACAAGATGGTCATCCAGCGCCTCCGGGAGGCGGCGGAGAAGGCGAAGATCGAGCTGTCGTCGGTCGCCGAGACCGAGATCAACCTGCCGTTCCTCACCGCCGACGCGAGCGGGCCCAAGCACCTGCAGATCAAGCTGTCGCGGGCGAAGCTCGAACAGATGATGGGCGACCTGGTCCAGCGGACGATCGAGCCGACCAAGAAGGCGCTCGCGGACGCCAGCAAGAAGCCGTCGGACATCGCCGAGGTCGTGCTGGTCGGCGGCTCGACCCGCATCCCGATGGTCCAGAAGCTGGTCAAGGAGTTCTTCGGCAAGGAGCCGCACAAGGGCGTCAACCCGGACGAGGTCGTGGCGCTCGGCGCGGCGGTGCAGGCCGGCGTGCTCTCGGGCGAGGTCAAGGACATGCTGCTCCTCGACGTCACCCCGCTGTCGCTGGGGATCGAGACGCTGGGCGGCGTCATGACCACGCTGATCCCGCGCAACACGACGATCCCGACCAAGAAGAGCGAGACCTTCTCGACCGCCGCCGACAACCAGACCTCCGTCGAGGTGAACGTGTTCCAGGGCGAGCGGCCGATGGCGGGCGACAACCGGATGCTCGGCAAGTTCGGCCTCGACGGCATCCCGCCGGCGCCGCGCGGCGTGCCGCAGATCGAGGTCACTTTCGACATCGACGCCAACGGCATCGTCAACGTCTCGGCGAAGGACAAGGCAACCGCCAAGGCGCAGCACATCACCATCACCGCGTCGTCGGGGCTGACCGAGGCCGAGATCGAGAAGATGGTGAAGGACGCGCAGGAGAACGAGGCCGAGGACAAGAAGCGGCGCGAGGCGATCGAGGCGCGAAACAAGCTGGAGGCCCTGACCTTCCAGGTGCAGAAGCACCTCGACGAGAACCGCGACAAGATCGCCGAGGGCGACCGGACGGAGCTCGAGGCGGCCCTCAAGGAGGCCAAGGAGACGGTCGAGAACAACCGCGAGCCGAAGGAGGCGCAGCCCTTCGAGGGGGCGTTCGAGCGGCTGCAGAAGGCCTCGCACAAGATGGCCGAAGCGCTCTATCGCAGCGCCGCGGGCGCTGCCGGCGGCGGCGAGGAGGCGGCAGCGGCGGGTGGTGCCGAGGCGCCGAAGCCTGGCGAGGGCGGCAAGGACGACGTCATCGACGCCGAGTACACCGAGGGTCCCAAGAGCACCTAAGAGGAGCGGGCGGCAGGTCGCTGAGACGAAGGTTTCAGCGAAACCTGCGGCGTGGGCCCGGGCCGGCAGGGAGAGCTGAAAGACGTCGAGGGCGTCTTTCAGCCACCTGCTGGGGTAGTAGTATCGCGGCGATGGCGATGTCGGTGTCGGCCCGACGGTTCGGGGCGCGAGCCCTGGAGCATGCCGTCGTGTTCGTCGCCTACGGGATGACCGCGCGCGTGGGGCTGTCGTTCGACGCGCTCGGCGGCATCGCGACGACGGTGTGGCCGCCGACCGGCATCGCCCTCGCGGCGCTGATCCTGCGCGGGCCCCGGTTGTGGCCGGCCGTGGCCGCGGCCGCGTTTGCGGTCAACGCCGCGACCGGGATTCCGCTCTGGGGCGCCGCGATCATCGCCACCGGTAACACGCTGGAGGCGCTGGTGGGCGCCACCCTGTTGCGGCGCTTCGGGTTCGACGGCCGGCTGCACCGGGTGAGGGACGTGTTGCTGCTGGTGGTGGTCGCCGCGCTCGGGAGCACGCTCATCAGCGCCACATTCGGGCTCGCCGCGGCGGCGCTCGCCCAGGTTCGTCCGGCGGAGAGCTACGCGGCGTTCTGGTCGGTCTGGTGGGTCGGCGACGCCATGGGGGACCTGCTGGTCGCCCCGCTGATCTGCGTCTGGGTGATGTGCGGGCGGCTGTCGCGGCGGCCGATCCGGTGGCTGGAGGCGGTGCTGCTGGCGGTCGCGCTTTCGGTGGTCGCGCTGATCATGTTTCGCCGGATGGTTCCCATCCGCGCCGTGCAGCTGATGCGCGGGACGTACGCCCTCGCGCCCCTCTTGATCTGGGCGGCCCTGCGCTTCGAACAGCGCGGGACGACCGCGGCGCTGGTGCTGGTGTCGGGGCTGGCGATCACCGCGGGCGCGTCGGGGAGCGGGCTGTTCGTGGCCCCGACGCCCCACGAGCGGCTGCTGATGGTGCAGATCTACATGGCGGTGACCTCGGTCAGCATGCTGATGCTGGCGGCGGCCCTCTCCGAGCGACGCGCTGCGATCGGTGTTCGCGACGAGTTCATCTCGATCGCGTCGCACGAGCTCAAGACGCCGCTGACGGCGCTGAAGCTGCGGCTCGGCTCCGCCATGCGGCTGTGGGGAGCGCGCGGGGGGAGCTCGTCGCCCGACGATGAGAAGCTGACCCGCGCCGTCGCGGGCGCCAACACCACCGTCAACCGGTTGGTCAGCCTGATCGACGATCTCCTCGACGTCTCGCGATTGACGGCGGGGCGGTTGGTGCTCCATCTCGAGCCGGTCGATCTCAACGAGCTGGTGCGCGACGTGGTGGCGCGGTTGCGCGAGAACGCTGCCGAGACCGGCTCCGCGATCGAGGTGCACATCCCGGAGCCGATCGTCGGACGCTGGGATCGCACGCGCATCGAGCAGGTGGTGACGAACCTGGTCACGAACGCGATCAAGTACGGGCAGGGGCGCCCGATCATGCTGTCGGCGCACGTCACCGGCGAGCGGTTGCAGCTGCGGGTCAAGGACGGGGGCGTCGGCATCGCGCGGGGAGATCAGACGCGGATCTTCCAGGCATTCGAGAGGGTGACCAACCCGAGCCGCGTCGGTGGTCTGGGCCTGGGCCTCTACATCGGGCGACAGATCGCGACCGCGCACGGCGGGACGCTGACGGTCGAGAGCGCGCCCCAGCAGGGGGCGACCTTCATCTTCGAGCTGCCCGTGCGGCCGGCCGCTACTTCGTAGCCGGCAGCGTCCGCAGCTGCGCCTGCGCTTGCTCGACCCAGCGCTGCTCGCTCGGCCGCTTCTCCATCGCGACGTATGTCTCGAAGGCGTGCCGCGCGTCGGCGTTGCGCCCCAGACGTTGCAGCGCCCGCCCCAGGCCGTAATAGGGGTCGGGGTCGGTGGGGTGGAGCTTGATGTAGTGCTGGTAAGCGTCGACCGCGTCGGCGGCGCGCCCGCGCGCCCGGTAGGCGAACGCGAGGTTGTACCAGGCCAGCGGATAGGTGGGATTCTTCTCGACCGCTGCCTTGAACACCTCGATCGCCTCGTCGTCGCGCCGGATCTTGAGCAGCAGCTCGCCCAGCGCGGCGCGCGCGGGCATGAACCGCGGATCGGCGGCGATCGCCTGCTGGAACTTCGCGATCGACTCGTCGATGTGGCCGCGATCGCGCAGAGATTGAGCCTCGATGAACGCAGCGTTCGGGGGCGAGCCCGCCGGTGGCTTGGCCACGGCGGGCGTCGGCGCGGGCGGCGTCGGCTTTCCCGCGGCGGCCAGAGGGGCCGCCGTCGGCTTGGCGGGGACAGGCGAGCCCGCTGCCGGCACGGCCGGCGCTCCGGAGAGCTCCGCGATCAGGCTGTTGGCGTGCTCGATCCAGCGCTGCGACGTCTGGCGCTTCTCCATCGTGACGTACTTTTTCAGGGCGTCGAGCGCCGCGGGGCGGGCTCCCGTCTCCATCAGACAGAGGCCGAGGCCGTAGTAAGGGTCAGGCTCTAGCGACAGCTCCGTGTAGCGTCGATAGGCGATGATCGCCCGATCGCAGCGGCCCGAGCGGCGGCGGGCGACCGCCAGTCCATACCAGGCGGCCGCATGCTTTGGATCGGCCGCGACGGCCGCTTCGTACTTCTCCGCCGCTTCGGCGTAGCGCTTTGCATTCTTCAGCGATTCGCCTTCGGCGAAGATCGCGTCAGACGCCGGAGTGGCCGCCGCAGGGGTCGGGACCAAGGCAAGCGATGCAGCCAGCACGAACCAGAGAGGGGATCTGGGAGCGTACACGAGCGAAATCTTATCCGTTCCACGCGAAACCGGGGCGTTTCTTGACCCCTGTGAGTGCACGTGATGAAATGTAGGCAAACATGCTCCCCGTCGTCGGCAGCCTCGTCATGGGATCTCTTTCGGTGGCGCTGTTCGTGATCACGGCCCGTCTGGGGCGCCCTCCCGCTCCCGCGCGCGAATGAGCTGGCCGGGGCGTCGGGGCAGACCTACACTTCCGGCCCCGTGCGGCCCGTCCGCTATGAAGACTTCACCGTAGGTGACCTGACCGCGATCAGGAACCTCCTGCGCGGGGGCTCAGTCATCGACTGGCACCGGCTGTACTTCTCGGACCGGGACGAGGTCGACCGGTTCCTGCGGGTCAACGAGTTCGAGCCGGGCGACGAGGACGACATGCGCCGGCTCGGCGAGCTGCGGGCCGCGGCGGTCGACTACCTGGATCGCCACCTTGGCTTCGAGATCCCGGACGAGGTCGCTCACGGCGTCCCGCCGCGGGATCTCTTGCTCATCGCCTCGCAGAAGGGTCGGCGGCGAACGCACGCCTGCGTGGTGTTGAAGGTCATGCATGTCATGCATCACCTGGCGGGGCGGGAGCTCTTGACCAAGCTGCCGGTCTCGGACGACCAGATCTTTCACCTGATCGAAGAGAAGGTGCTGCGCACAGTCGAGGAGATCAAAGCCATCGGCTGCCCGGTCGTCGAGTTCGAGTGGAGCCGCAAGCACGCCGACAGCCTGATCACCAAGCTGCTCGCGAAGAAGGAATCGATCGCGGCCGACGTCTACGACAAGCTGCGCTTCCGGATGATCACCAACACCGAGGAGCAGCTGGTGTTCGTGATGCGCGAGCTGACCCACCGCCTGGTGCCGTTCAACTACGTCATCCCCGGGCAGTCGGTGAACGACATCATCAAGGTTCGCGAGACGCTCGGGCGTTCACCAGCCCTGAGTCGTTTCCTCCCCGAGATCACCGATCTGGCGGCGGTCGCGGCGGACAAGAAGCCGTCACCTCAAAACGAGTTCTCCGGCCCGGGCTACCGGGTCATCAACTTCGTCAGCGACCTGCCGGTGAGGATCGACAAGTATCTTTGTCGTCGCCCCGACGATCCGATGTTCTCCGAGTACGGCACGATCGTTTTCGTGCTGACCGAGTTCCAGATCATCGACGCCCGCACCGCCGAGAACAACGAGAGCGGCGAGAACAGCCACGACAAGTACAAGGGCCGCCAGGCCGAACGCGTGAAGGTCCGTCTCATGCACGGCATGAAGGACGAGACCGCCGACTGACATCGCAGGCAGGGCAGCGGCGCCGATTTGACGTCCAGCGGACCGCCGGAGATCGAGCGCAAGCCAGCGCGCAGCTCAGGTATCTGAGACGCGCAAAAGCAGACGGGAGGCGCGGCTTCGCCGCGCCGGCCCCGTCCTAGGATTCTGTGGGGGGTCCGTGGGGGGCTGCATCAGCCCCCCACGAAGCGAGCGTAGCGAGCGCTCTTACCAGCGATCCCGGCCGCCGCCACCGCGGCCGCCGCGACCACCACCGCCGCCGCCACCGCCGTAGCCACCGCCGCCGCCGCCACCGCCGTAGCCACCGCCACCACCGCCGTAGCCTCCGCCGCCGCCGCGGCCACCGCCGCCGCCGCCGAAGCCGCGACCACCGCCGCCGCCACGGCCGCGCTCCTCAGCCTCTTTGACCGCCACCTGGCGGCCCTGGACGTCGCGCCCGTTCAGCTCATCGATGGCCTTGCGCGCCTCTTCCTCAGTCGACATCTCGACGAAGCCGAAGCCGCGCGGACGGCCGGTCTCCCGATCCGTCACGATCTTGGCGTCCGTTACGGTGCCGAGCCCCGCGAACAGATCGCGGAGGTCGAGCTCGGTGACGCTGTAGGGCAGATTACCGACGTAGAGTCTCGTTCCCATGTGCAGTTTCCTCGTTGTTTCGGTGGTTGGTAACAGAATCCTCAAACATTCCCGGTCACCGAAGTCGCGGCGGCCTCTGCCGTCCGGCGAGAGCAACGAGGACGAGACGAAGAAGAGTCAATGCAACAATTAGCACGACTTCGTTCAGCCCGCCACTGCCCCACCGTCGGTGGGTTGGAGCACCTGCTCCAGCTCGCTGGCCAGGGGCAAGACGACCCGGAACGTCGTTCCGCCCCGGTCGTCCCCCCGAAACCCGATCTCACCCCCCAGCGCCCGGACGATCCCGTGGCAGATGGAGAGCCCCAACCCCGTCCCCTGGCCTACCGGCCGGGTCGTGAAGAACGGCTGGAAGACCCGCTCCCGGATCTCGGGGGCGATGCCCTCGCCGGTGTCGGCGATCTCGACCGCGGCCCGGGCCGAGGGGAGCGAACGGATGCTGACGCGGATCCAGTTGTCCGCGGCCTGGCCCTCCGGGATCGCCTGGGCGGCATTCCGGAGCAGGTTGACGAAGAGACGCTGAAGCTGGTCGCCGTCGGCGCGGACCCGGATCGGCCCGTCGCTCACCTGCGCGTAGTCCCGAACGATCGCGGCCCGGGGCTCTATCAGCGGGCGGGTCAAGGTCAGCGCGTCGTCCAGGGCCCTCCGAAGGTCGACGATCGAGATCTGCGGTTCGTGCGAGGTCGGCGCGACCATCTGGGCCTGCTTGACGATCCGCTGAATCCGTTCGGCCCCCTCCTCGGTCTCGCTGACCAGCTCCATGAGATCGTCGTCGGCGCCCTCGGCGCGTAGCCGGTCGGTCAGCACCCGCAGATTGGCGAGCACGTAGGTGAGCGGGTTGTTGATCTCGTGGGCGATGCCGTGGGCGAGCGTGGCCAGGGCGGCCAGCCGATTGGCCACGGCGTAACGCTGCTGAGCCGCCTGCTCGACCACCTTGCGCAGCAGGCGGAGCAGGGCAGGGAAGTCGATCGGCTTGCGCACGTAGCCATCGGCGGCGATCGCGCGCGCCTTGGCGCTGAGGTCGGCCGACATCGCGACCAGCGGGATGTCGGCCAGGGCGGGATCGCCGCGCTGCTCGACGCGAAACTCCCAGCCGTCCATCACCGGCATCATCAGGTCCAGCACGATGACGTCAGGGGCGGCCGCGGTGCGCAGCTCGTGCAGGGCGAGGCGACCGTTTGCCGCCGTGGTCACCACCAGCCCCTCGTCGGCGAGAAGCTCGCCAAGCGTGGTGCGGATCCCGGCGTCGTCCTCTACGAGGAGGAGCCTGGTTCCGCGCAACGGGCGGTCCGCCATCACTGGGAACCTAAGCGTGGCCGGCTCTGCCGCAAGGGGCGGGCCGGCGCGTCAGCTACGTGACGGGACTAGTTGCCGATCAGCTCGTTGATCAGGGGGCCATTGCTGTAGCGCTCCCCACCGTCGCAGACCATGAACGCCACCGTCTTCCCGGCGGATTCCTCGCGCGCGGCCACGCGCAGCGCCGCGGCCAGGGTTGCCCCCGACGAGATCCCGGCGCAGATCCCCTCCTCGCGGGCCAGGCGGCGGGCGTGGGTGAACGCCTCGTCGTCGCCGATCGGAATCACCTCGTCGATGATCGTGCGATTGAGCAGCGGGGGGACGAAGCCGGCGCCGATTCCCTGAATCATGTGGTTGCTGGCGCGACGGCCAGAGAGCACGGCCGCGCTCGACGGCTCGACGGCGATGATACGGACCCCGGGCTTGCGCGCCTTCAACACCTCGCCGACACCGGTGATCGTGCCGCCCGTGCCGACCCCGGCCACGAACACGTCGATCTCCCCCTGGGTGTCTTCCCAGAGCTCGCGCGCGGTGCTCTCCCGGTGGGCTTCGGTGTTGGCGGGGTTGTTGAACTGGTCGAGCGCGATCGCGCCCGGGATCGTGCGGCGCAGGTCGGCCGCCTTCTCGACCGCTTCACGCATCAGCGTGCCGGTCGTGAGCGTGACGTGCGCGCCCAGGTAGCGAAGCAGCGCCAGTCGCTCCTTCGACATCGCCTCGGGCATGGTCACGTGCAGCTTGTAGCCCTTGGTGGCCGCCACGAACGCGAGCGCGATGCCTGTGTTGCCGCTGGTCGCCTCGACGATCGCGCCGCCGGGCGCGAGCAGGCCACGGCGTTCGGCGTCCTCGACCATCGCGACCGCGATCCGGTCCTTGACGCTGCCGCCCGGGTTGCAGAGCTCCAGCTTGGCGAGGAGGCGCGCCGACCCGCCGCCGATCCGGCGCAGCTCGACCAGCGGGGTATGGCCGACGGTGGCGCTGACGCCGCGATAGAGCATGCGCGATGATATCAGCGGGCTTGCCGGACTTTACTAACGGACTTGCCGCATCAGCACCTGCTGCCGGCGCTCGAACAGTCGCTTCGTGATCAGCGTGAGGATGCCCAGGATGGTGAGCAGCGAGGCGACCGCGAACGCGCCCCCCAGGTTGTACTCGTTGTAGAGGATCTCGACGTGCAACGGCAGGGTGTTGGTCAGGCCGCGGATGTGCCCGGAGACCACCGAGACCGCGCCGAACTCGCCCATCGCGCGGGCGTTGCACAGCATGATCCCGCCCAGCAGCCCCCATCGGACCTTGGGCAACGTGACCTGAAACAGGATGCGCCAGCCGCCTGCCCCGAGGGTCAGCGCCGCCTCCTCCTCGTCGTTGCCGGTCTCGAGCATCACCGGCAGCACCTGCCGGGCGATGAACGGGAAGGTGATGAAGGTCGTCGCCAGGACGATGCCGGGGACCGCGAACACCACGTGCAGATCGTGTCGTTCCAAGAACGGGCCGAGCAGGCCCCGCGCGCCGTAGAGCAGCACGAACACCAGACCAGAGATGACCGGCGACACGCTGAACGGCAGGTCGATCAACGTCAGCAGGGTGGCCTTGCCGCGGAACTGGTACTTCGCGATCAGCCAGGCCGTCGCCACGCCGACCACGGTGTTGAACGGCACCGCGATGGCGGCGACCAGCAGCGTCAGCTTGATCGCCGCGAGGGTGTCCGGATCCAGGATCGCCGTCGCGTAGGCCCCTAACCCTTTGCTGAACGCCTCGACGAACACGATCGCGACCGGCAGGGCGATGAACAGGGCGACGAACGACACCGCCAGGCCGATCAGCGTCCAGCGCAGGAGCCGCGGATCGTTCACGAGCGCACCGTCCGTTGCAGGCGGTTGATGGCGAGCAGCAGCGCGAACGAGGAGAGCAACATCACCAGCGCGATGGCGGTCGCCCCCGCGTAGTCGTACTGCTCCAGCTTGGTGACGATCAGCAGGGGGACGATCTCGGTCTTCCCGGGCATGTTGCCCGAGATGAAGACGATCGACCCGTACTCGCCCAGCGCCCGGGCGAACGCCAGCGCGAAGCCCGTGACCGCCGGCGGAATCAGGGCGGGGAGGATGACCCGACGCAGGGTGTAGAAGCGCGACGCGCCCAGCGTGGCGGCGACCTCCTCCATGTGAATGTCCAGCTCGCGCAGCACCGGCTCGACGGTGCGCACGACGAACGGCAGCCCGACGAACACCAGCGCGATGGTTATCCCCGACGGGGCGAACGCCACCTTGATCCCGTGCGGTTCGAGGAAGCGCCCCAGCCAGCCGTTTTCGGCGTAGAGCGCGGTCAGTGCGATGCCGGCCACCGCCGTCGGCAGCGCGAACGGCAGGTCGATGAGCGCGTCGATGAGGCCCCGCCCGGGGAACCGATACCGGGCCAGGACCCAGGCGAGGATCATCCCGAACGCCATGTTCACCAGCCCGGCGATCGCCGACGCCCCGAACGTGAGCTTGTAGGCCGCCAGCGCCCGGCTGGTGAACAGGGCCGCCGCGAGCTCGCCAGGGCTCATCGTCGCCGTCTTGATCGCCAGGCCCGCGAGCGGGACGAGGACGATCAAGACCAGCGGAACCACGGTGAAGATGAGCGCCAGCCGGAACCCAGGCAGCGTGCCCCGCTGGGGTCGCGCTGCCATTGGCGGGGTTGGTAGTGTCGCGGCGGCCGAAATGGTCATGAACCTGGCTGGTAGATCTGGTCGAACAGCGCGCCGTCCGCGAAGTGAGCCTTGTGCGCATTCTGCCAGCCGCCGAACGTCTGGTCGATGGTGAAGGTCTTCACCTTGGGGAACTGCTTGTCGAACTTCTTCGCCACCGCCGCGTCCGACGGACGGTAGAAGCGCTTGGCGGCCAGCTCCTGCGCCTGCGCGCTGTAAAGGAAGGTCAGGTAGGCCTCGGCGGCGGCGCGGGTGCCGTGCTTGTCGACGTTCCTGTCGACCAGCGCGACCGGAGTCTCGGCGGCGATGGTGAGGCTCGGATAGACGACCTCGTACTTGTCCTTGCCGAGCTCGTTGACCAGCAGGTAGGCCTCGTTCTCCCAGGCGATCAGGGCGTGGCCGATGCCGCGCTGGGCGAACGTCGTCGTCGCGCCGCGCGCGCCCGAGTCGAGCACCGGCACGTTCTTGTAGAGCTGCTTGACGAACTCCTTGGCCTTGTCGAGGTTGCCGAACTTCTGCTGCGCGTAGCCCCAGGCGGCGAGGTAGTTCCAGCGCGCTCCCCCCGACGTCTTCGGGTTGGGCGTCACCACGACGGTCCCCGGCTTGACCAGGTCATCCCAGTCCTTGATGCCGCGCGGGTTCCCCTTGCGCACCACCAGCACGATCGTCGACTGGAAGGGCGTGCTGTGGTTGGGGAGCCGCGCCTGCCAGGCGGCCGGCAGCCGCCCCGATTTTTCGGCGATGGCGTCGATGTCGTAGGCGAGGGCCAGCGTGACGATGTCGGCCTCGAGGCCGTCGATCACCGAGCGGGCCTGCTTGCCCGAACCGCCGTGCGACTGGTTGATGACGATCCCTTGGCCGGTCTTCGCCTTCCACTGCTGGCCGAAGGCCAGGTTCACGTCCTGGTAGAGCTCGCGCGTCGGGTCGTACGACACGTTGAGCAGCTTGACGTCCGCCCGCGCGACGCCTGCCCCGCCCAGGAAAGACGACGACAACGCCGCGGCGGCGATCCCAACCCTCATCCACTGTTGAATGCGCATGATCTCTCTCCTTGTTTCGATTGTCTTCGGGACCCTCAGAGGGTCCCGCGCCCCCCGCGATGGGCTCGGTCGGGCAAAGCCCGACCTCCCCCGACGCGGTTCGTCTTCATGTTCAGAAGCTCGCCTGCAGTCGGCCCAGGATCACCTTCTCGGTCTGGCGATTGCCGCCCATCGGCGCGCCGCCCTCGAACCAGGTGTGGGCGTAGTTGAAGTTCGCGCGCAGGTTGCGGGAGAAGTACCAGGTCAGCGCGGCGGCCACCGACTCCGCCTTGCGCGCCGACCTGTTCGGATCGGCCAGCACCGGGAAGACGATGTCGTCGACCTTCAGCCATTCGTAGCGAAGGCCCACCTCGACGGCGCCGATGTGGCCCGCGGCCAGATCGAACGGATGCTTTGGGGTCACGCCGTCGAAGGCGACGTCGCCGCCGTAGACGTACGAGGCGGTGCCGTGGGCGGAGGCGTTGTTCACCGCCGCCGTGGTCCCCCCCTTGGCCACCTCCTGGTACTCGTGGATGTACTCGGCCATCAGGCCGAACGGGCCGAAGTAGTAGTAGAGCTGCGGGTTCAGCCGGGTGTGGCGCCGGATGGCGAACACCGTCGCGGTCACGTCGGTCGTGCTCGTGAGGTAGGTGAAGAAGTTGGCCTGGTCGGCGGTCCTGAACGGCGAGAGGAAGGTGTTGGGGACGGTGCCGTTCGAGATCGCGGGGGACCCCCGCTCGATGCCGGTGGTGAAACCGAACCCGACGCCCAGCTTGCCGAAGGGCTTCAAGCTGGGGAGGGCGAACGGCTGCACGAACAGCCGCCCCGCGTAGGTCTTGGCGTGGTCGAAGTCCACGTCGGGGCTGCCGTTGTCGGCGGCGCCGTTGAACATGCCGAGCGAGTAGCGCAGCAGCCCGCCGATGGCGTCGCCGCGCAGCTCGGCGCCGACGTCGCGCTGGGCCGACAGGTTCGCGTCGAGGGCCCGCTCGGTGAACACCAGATCGCCGTCGGACTGCAGCCGCTCCAGGCCGACCGGCGGCTTGAACTTGCCCGCCCGTAGCTTCAGCCAGGGGCGGCCGACATCGATGTACGCATCGAGCAGCGCCGTGGTGCCGTTGCCGAAGTCGGGCATCAGCCGGGCGTCCGCGATGCCCAGCCAGCTCGCCTCCAGGATCGGCCGCGCCCGGCGAACCACCCAGGTGTCTCTGTCGGAGAGCGCGAGGTTGTCGATCGCGCGCCGTCCGTCGACCTGGAGCAGACCGTGGACACCGACGCGGAAGTTGCCGTCGCCGCCGCTCTTCACGTTCAGCCCCTTCTCGTCGATGGTGGTGACGGGGGCGGCTTTGCGCTCCGCGGCGGCGGCCTCCTGGGCCAGCTCCAGCTTGCGATCGCTGATGCGGATGCGCTGATCCAGATCGTCGAGACGCTGCTCGAGCGCTGCCGTGCCCGCAGCCGGGGTGGGTATCGCTTCCACCGCTGGAGGCGGGGCTTCCGCTGCCGGCGGGGCCTGCCCGAACGCGTCACCGGCGGCCATGCAGATCCACACGCCCGCCGCCGCAGAAAGAAGATACTTCCTATCAACTTTGTAGACTGTTCGGCCTGCGCTTGGCGGGGTCTGGCTCATGTCTCTCGCTCCTCTCGGTTCCGGGGGCTGGGGGGGACTGCTGCTCAGATGCTGTAGGCGACCGTCGGCGCCTGCCGGCGCGCCTTGGCGATCTGCTCTTCGACGTCTTTGAGGGTGGTGTGGTCGACGATGTCGGCGATGGCGTCCCGCACCTTCTTCATCACCAGGCGGGTGCCGCAGGTCCCTTCGTCCTCGCACTCCTCGCAGCGGACGTAGGCCTTCTCGCTGACGCAGGGGATCGGCGCGAGGGGACCGTCGATGATCCGGATGACGTCGCCGATCATGATCCGCTCGGCCGGACGGGCCAGGGCATACCCGCCCCCCTTGCCCTTCTTGCTCTGCAGGATGCCGCCGTTCTTCAGCTCGAGGAGGATCGCCTCCAGGAACTTGCGCGGCAGCTTCTCCTGCTCGGCCAGGTCAGCGATCAGGAGCGGCCCGCGATCGGCGTGCGCCGCCAGCGCGTACAGGGCGCGCAGGGCATGGCGGGCTTTTCGCGACAGGGTCGTCATAACCGCACTCTCTATAGACAAACTAGTCTGATGGCCGAAGCAGACGCAAGCGAAAAAAACACACAGTCACCTACGGCCGCTAAAACAGAGGGGTCAGATCCGCAGGCCGATGCCGGCGTTGACGTCGAAGTTGAACGTGAACTTCGGGACGCCCAGCGCCGTGTTCAGGTTCACGATCAGGTTCAGCGAGCTCCCGAGCTCATAGAAGAAGCCGACCATCGGGCCGACCAGGAAGGCGCCTCCCGCGAGCGTGTCGACGCAGGTCTCGTTGAAGGGGCCGGCGGCGCTGGCGCCGCAGGTATGATCGTTGGGGAACTCCACGGAGTGACGGATGTTGCCTCCCCCGATCTGACCGCCCAGCGTCCAGTGGAACGGTCCGTCGCCGAGCAGCCAGTTCGCCCGCGCCAGGACCGCGAGCGCGGTGTGGCTGGGCGTGCAGAAGTTGTCGGGGCCGCAGCCCGCGCCCTGCTGGCCGTTCAAGGGGGTGACGTACTGGAGCCGGAGCGCGACCGACAGCAGCAGACCCTGGTTCAGGAAGTAGCCGATTCTCGGGCTCGACGTGGGCCATCTGGGCCAGCGCGAAGCCGGCCCCGCCGAGCTTGTGCGCCGGGTTCAGCTCGCCCTCGCCCGAGGCCATCCCGAACCCGGTCCCGGCGGTGAGCGCGAAGAACAGCGAGCCGGTCTGACCGTCGCCATCCTCCTCCTCGTCGCCGGCCTTCTTTCGCGGCGGGGCCTTGCGCTTGGGCGGGGCGGAGGGGCGATCCTCGTCGGCGCCGTCGTCGGCTTGCACGGAGGGCTTCGCGTCGCCGCCCTCCGCCTCGCTCCCCTCGGCCTTCGGCGCGCCGCCCGCGGCGCCGCCGCTGGTGTCACCGGTGAGCGCCGCTTCTTCGAACGCGTCCTGCAGCTGGGGGGTGACCAGCGACTTGGTCAGCTTGATCTCCGGCTCGATCTCCATCGCCTTCTTGAAGTGCTTGATCCCGGCGTCGTGCTGCTTGAATCCGACGATCGCCACGATTCCGAAGTGGATGTGCGTGCGGGCCTTGATCGGGTGGTTGTCGAGCCCCGAGCTGTTGCAGACCTCCAGGGCCTGTTTGAGCAGCGTCCGGGCCGTGTCGTAGTCCTGGGCGCTGTACGCCTCGAGCGCCTTGCGGTTCAAGGCCGTGACCTTGTCGACCGGGGTTTCGGCCCGCGCCGTCATCGGAACCGCCACCACCGCCACCGCCACCGCCAACAGGAAAATAACCGGGGAGAGGTTAGGGGCTCGTCGCATCGCCGCGCATTAAAAGACGGGCTCGGTCAGAACGCAACAGAGTACCCCCGAGACTGCGCCCGGCCTTTGGGCCGCGCTTCCGGCGGTGTTCGGCAGGACGCGTGAGGGAGGGCCAGCTCCGCTGGCCCGAGCTCTTCGCGGGAGGTGTGGAACCCTCCCAGGGTTCCACTTCTAAGGAAAAATGCCGCGTTCGGCGTAGGCGCGGCCGACGCGCTCCAGGGCGATCGCCATGGCGGCGACCCGCCAGTCGCACTTCCGTACCGCCGCGTACTCGCTGACCGCCAGGTAGGTCCGCTTCATCCGCTTGGCCAGCCGCTCCTCGACCTCCTCCAGGTCCCAGCGCTCCGAGCGCTTGTTCTGCAGCCACTCGTAGTAGCTGACGACGACGCCGCCCGAGTTGGCGAGGACGTCCGGGATGAGGTCGATGCCGCGGTCGCGGATGATCGGATCGGCCGCCGTCTCGGTCGGACCGTTCGCCCCTTCGACGATCAGCCTCACCTTCAGCGCCTTCGCCTCCGGGACGCCGATCTCCAGCTCCAGCGCCGCGGGGATGAAGATGTCGGCGGAGGTCGCGAAGAACTCCTCGCGCGTAATCGGGTGGGTACCGCCGTAGTCGACCACCGAACCCGTGCGCTGGACGTACTCGGAGAGCTTGTACGGGTTGATCCCCTCGCGGTTGGCGACGTAGCCCTTCCAGTCGCCGACCGCGACCAGCGACGCGCCGGTGCGGGCCAGGATCTTGGCCGCGTTCGACCCCACGTTGCCGAACCCCTGCACGGAGTAGGTCGACCCGTTCAGGTCGAAGCGCCGCTCGCGCGCCCACTCGGCGATGCAGTGGACGATCCCCTGGCCGGTGGCTGCCTCGCGTCCGTGCGAGCCGCCCGACGCCAGCGTCTTGCCGGTGACGACGCGGCGGTTGGCGTTCTTGTCGGTGAAGCCGACGACGTTCATGTACGTGTCCATCATCCAGACCATCGTCTGGCCGTTGGTGCCGACGTCGGGGGCCGGGATGTCGTACTCGGGGCCGATGTTCGCGCCCAGCGCGTGGGTGAACCGGCGGGTGATCCGCTCCAGCTCGGCCTGCGAGTGCTGGCGCGGGGTGAACTTGATCCCGCCTTTTCCGCCGCCGAACGGGATGTCGTGCAGCGCGCACTTGTACGTCATCCACGACGCCAGCGCCTTTACCTCGTCGAGGGAGACCTGTTCGTGGTACCGGATGCCGCCCTTGTACGGCCCCAGGATATTGCTGTGCTGAACCCGGTAGCCCTTGAACATCTTGTACTCTCCGCTGTCCATGCGGACAGGGAAGTTGATGATCAGCTCGTTCTTGGGCTGCGACAGGATGTCGCGGATCGCGGGGGAGATTCCCGCGACGGCCGCGGCGCGATCCAGCTGTTCCAGGGCAACTGTGTACGGGTTCGGCTTCTCGATCGATGACATCGTGATCTCCAGAATAACATTCGGCCGTCGGAGAATCGCCCTTGAGCGAGGACGATCGCGTCGGAAAAACATGAACGACTTGCGAGTAGGACAATGAGCGCAACACGACTGCAGGGGGGAGCGCGCGCGCTGGCGCTGGAGATCGCCGCCGAGGCGCGGGCCGAGTGGGGCTTCGCAAGCGACATCATCGCGCGCGCGTTCCGGGCCCACCGCGAGCTGGCGAGCAGCGATCGCCGGCTGGTGGCGGAGACCGTCTACGGTCTCATCCGGATGGATCGGCGGATCGACGCGATCGCCGACGAGCTGACGGGGGGCGAGCCCCTGGCCCCGCTGGCGCGCGACGAGCTGAAGCTGCTGATCTACGAAGCGCAGTCCGGGGTTCCCCCGGCGGCGCTGGCGCCGGCGGCGGAGCGGCTGGTACGCGGGGGGATCGATCTCGCCGGGGCGGGCGACGCCGAGGCGGGGCTCGGGCGGCGGAGCGGCCTCGAGCGCGAGGCGGTGCGGCTCTCGTACCCCACCTGGCTGCTGGAGACGTTCGGCGACGATTTGGGGCAAAGCGAGGCGCTGGCGCTGGCCGACGCGATGAACCGGCGCGCGCCGCTGGCCATCCGGGTGAACACGGCGCGCGTGACCCGCGACAAGCTCGCGGCAACGCTGGCCGAGGAGCACGTGGTCGCGGTCCCGACGCCGCTGTCGCCGGTCGGGCTGACGTTCGAGACGCGTGTGAACGCGTTCGGCCTGTCGGCGTTCCGTGATGGTCTCTACGAGGTGATGGACGAGGGGAGCCAGCTGGTCGCCGAGCTGGTGGCGCCGCCTCCCGGGGGGCGCGTGCTGGACGCCTGCGCGGGCGCTGGTGGCAAGACCCTGGCGCTGGGGGCCCTGATGGGGGGCAAGGGGCGGGTGCTGGCGATCGACACCGACGGCAGGAAGCTGGAGGAGCTGCGCCGCCGCGCCCGCCGTGCCGGCCTGACCAACGTCGAAGCGAAGGTGGTCTCCGACGATCCCGCGTCGATCGCGGGCGTCGTTCGCGGAAACTTCGACCGCGTCCTGGTCGACGCCCCCTGCTCGGGGCTGGGGACGCTGCGCCGCAATCCGGAGGCGCGGTGGCGGCTCACGCGCGCGGCGGTCGCGTCGTTTCCGCCGCGTCAGCTGGCGCTGATGGTCACGTACGCGCCGCTGGTCGCGGTCGGCGGCCGGCTGATCTACGCCACCTGCACCGTCACACGCGCCGAGAACGAGCGGGTCATCGAGCGCTTTCTCTCCGAGCGCGACGACTTCGTCGCCGTCCCGATCAAGGAGATCTGGGGGCGCGAGCGGGCCGAGCCGCTGGGCGACGGGATGACGCTGCGCCTGTTTCCGCATCGTCACGATACCGACGGTTTCTTCGCCGCCGTGTTGCGGCGCGTGCGCTAACTTTCCCGTGATGCTCCGTGCGCTGCTTGCCGCCGCCGTCGCGCTGGTCGTGACCGCGGGGGCAGCGCACGGCGCGGATGCGCCGCCGCCGGCCGGTTCGCCCCCGGTCGGTTCGCCTCCGCCGGCCATCGAGGGGCCGGCGCCGACGGTCTACGTGCTCACCTTCGGCCCGGGCAACCACCCGTTCTTCAAGTTCGGTCACGACGCGATCTGGGTCCACGACCCCGTGGCCCGCACCGACCGGGTCTACAACTTCGGCACCTTCACCTTCGATTCGCCGCGGCTGATCTTCGACTTCCTGGGGGGGCGGTTGACCTACTGGCTGTCGGTGGCGTCGCTGCCCGGCGTGCTCGCCGGGTACGAGCGGGAGAACCGCAGCATCTCGGCGCAGCGGCTGACGTTGCCGCCCGACGACGCGCGCCGCTTGCAGCGGCGGCTGATCGAAAACGCCCGCCCCGAGAACCGCGCGTACAAGTACGACTACTTCCTGGACAACTGCGCGACCCGGGTACGCGACGCCATCGATCTGACCCTGGGCGGGCGCCTGCGCGAGACCGGTCAAGCGCCGGGGCGGATGACGCTGCGCCAGCACGCGCTGCGTATGTCGGCCGAGCCGCTCTGGCTCTACCTCGCGCTCGATCTGATCCTCGGTCCGACGGTCGACCGTCCGATCTCGCAGTGGGGCGAGATGTTCCTACCCGAGGAGCTCGCGCGCGGTCTCGCCGCGACGACCTCGCTGGCGGGGGTGCCGGTGGTCGACGCCACCGAGACCCTGTTCGCGGCGCGGCGCCCGCCGCCGCTCGCGGCGCCGCCCCGGCGCGCGCCCGCGTTCCTGCTGGCTGGCACGCTGTTCGGTCTGATGATGGTGGGGTTGGCGTCGAGCGGCGTCGTCGTGGGACGGATGCTGTTCGGCAGCGTGCTCGCGGTCTGGGGGTTCGTCGTCGGGTTCATCGGCTGCTTCCTCGGCTACGTCTGGCTGTTCACCGATCACGTCGTGGCGCACCGGAACCAGAACATCCTGCTTTGCGCCCCCTGGGCCATCGCGCTCGCCGGGCTCGGCGTGGGCGTCGTGGCCGGCTGGCCCGGCGCCACGCGCAAGGCGTTCAAGCTGGCGGCGGCGGCGCTCGCCGCGGCGGTTGCCGCGGTCGTGATCAAGCTCGGTGTGGCGCCGCGCCAGGACAACACGGCGCTGCTCGCGTTCTTCCTGCCGGCCTGGCTGGGGGTGACCCTCGCGCTCGCCCGCCTCAGAGCATCCGGAACGTCCAGACCTTGAGGTGGCCCGTCTCGGGGACGCCGGCCAACTCGGGGTGGTCGAGGCCGGCGCCGGCGCGGGTCAGGATCTGCGCCCCCCGGCCGGCATCGGCGAGGGCGTCGGCGCAGATCTCGTCCCAGCGGGCCCGCGTCACCCGCCCAGAGCAAGAGCAGGCGCAGAGCAGCCCACCCGATTTCGTCAGCCGAGCGCCACGCAGCACCAGCTCCTTGTAGGCGCGTGCGGCCGTCGCCAGCGCGGCCTCGCCACCGCGCTTGGCCAGCGCCGGCGGATCCACCACGACGACGTCGAACCGCTCGCCCTTCGCCTCCAGGTCACGCAAGAGGTCGAACGCATTCGCGCGCCTGACGGTCATGTTGGCAAGGCCGTTGCGGCGGGCGTTGGCCTCGGCGCGCCCCGCCGAGGCTTCGCTCTCGTCGACGGCCAGCGTCTCGCCGCCGCGGCGGGCGAGCGCCAGCGCGAACCCGCCGTGATAGGTGAACGCGTCGAGGCAGCGCGCCCCCGCCGGGGTGAGCGCGGCGAGCGCGGCGTGGTTGTCGGCCTGATCGAGGAACCCCCCGGTCTTGCCGTCGGTCAAGAGATCCGCCTCGAGCCGGTTCTCCCCCAGCCGGTAAACGATGCGCGTCTCGCCGCCACCGACCAGCACCCCGGCGAACCGCGGCAGCCCCTCGAAGTCGCGGGCCGAGCCGTCGTCGCGCGCGACCACGATCCGCGCGTCGAGGCGCATCTGCAGCAACCGGGCGATCTCGTCGCGGTTGGCGTTCATCGCCACCGAGGTCGTCTGCATGACGACGGCGTCGGCGTAGCAGTCGACGACCAGCCCGGGAAGACCGTCGCTCTCGGCGTGGACCAACCGGTAAGCGTCGCGGTCGAGGGCCAGCGCGCGGCGGCGCAACCGCGCCTCCTCCAGGCGCTCCGCCACCAGCGCCAGCAGCCCCGAGGGCTCCTCGGTGCGTCCCACCATGCGCAGGGCCAGGCGCGCCTGCGCTGCCCAGGTCGCCCAGCCCAGCCGCTTCCCGCGGGCGTCGACGACGCCGACCAACGGCGGCCCGCCGTCGCCGGCGTCGCGCGCGGGACCGCTCACGACGTCGTCGCGGAAGACCCAGGGGTGCCCGCCGCGAATACGCGCGGCGCCACGGGCGTTCACCACGGCCGTCGCGGAATCGTCGCGGTCACGCATCGGCGGGGCGGGACTATAGGCTAAAATTACGACCATGGCCGCTGCGCCCGTCCCCGCGATCGCGTCGGAACCGAACCGCGCATCGTCGCCCCACGCCACCCGTCGCGCCGAGCTGATGCGGCGGATCGGCCCCAAGGGGGCGCTGCTGCTCGCGTCGCCGCCCGAGCATGTGCGCAATGGCGACGCGACCTTCAAGTTTCGCCAGGACAGCGACATCCTCTACCTGACCGGGTTCGTCGAGCCGGGGACGGTCGTGCTCCTGGCCCCGGGCCACCAGGCGACGCCGTTCGTGATGTTCGTGCGGCCTCGCGATCCGGCGCAGGAGACCTGGACGGGCCGGCGGGCAGGGGTCGACGGCGCCATGCGCGACTTCGGCGCCGACGCCGCGTTCGCGCGCGACGAGCTCGACGACAAGCTCGCCGACCTGGTGCTGGGGGCCGAGGAGCTTCACTTCCCGTTCGGGCACGACCCCGAGCTGGACGCGATCGTCTCGCGGTTGCTGGGCAAGCTGCGGTCGGCCGAGCGCCGAGGGCGGCGGGCGCCGACCCATCTCGTAGACGCGCGGCTGACGCTGCACGAGATGCGCCTCATCAAGACGCCCGACGAGATCGCGGCCCTCCGCCGGGCCGCGGCGATCACCGCCGAGGCGCACACGGCCGCGATCCGCGGCGCGCGCACCGCGGCCGGCGAGCACGAGATCGAGGCGCTCATCGACTACACCTTCCGGGGGCGCGGCGGCACCGGCCCCGGCTACTCGACGATCGTCGGCGGCGGCGCCAACGCCACCATCCTCCACTACATCGAGAACAGCGCGCCGCTGGTGCGCGGGCAGCTCCTCCTGGTCGACGCCGGCTGCGAGGTCGACGGTTACACCGCCGACGTGACCCGCACGTCGCCAATCGGCGCGCCCTTCTCGCCGCCCCAGCGCCGGCTCTACGAGGCGGTGCTGGAGACGCAGCTCGCGGCGATCGACGCGGTCAAACCCGGCGCGACGCTGGAGGCGATTCACCAGCTGGTGGTCGAGCGGCTGACCGGCCACATGGTCGCGCTCGGCCTGCTCTCGGGCGAGGTCCCGGCGCTGATCGAGGCGGGGGCACACCGCGCCTTCTACATGCACCGCACCAGCCACTGGCTGGGGATGGACGTGCACGACGTCGGCTTCTACTCAGAGGGGGGCGCCGCGCGGCCGCTCTCGCCCGGCATGGTGCTGACGATCGAGCCCGGCCTCTACGTCGCCGAGGACGCGCCGGTACCGCCCGAGTTCCGCGGCCTCGGCGTGCGCATCGAGGACGACATCCTCGTCACCGAGAGCGGCCACGACAACCTCACCGTCGCCGTCCCCAAGTCCGTCGCCGACCTGGAAGCCCTGGCGACGTCCTAGTCCTGGAAGACCTCCTAAAACTGAAACTCGACGCCGCCGCCGACGTCGAAGACGGCGTAGGTGTGGCTGCCGGTGAAGGTGTCGTCGTAGCCGAGGCGGCCGAGCGAGTAGCCGACCTGCAGCCCGACTCCCACCCAGTCGGTGAAGAAGTAGGTGGCACCGCCGACGGCACGGGCCATGACGCCCATGCCGGCATCGGCGCCGTTGGGGAAGCCGAACGCGAAGCCGGCGTTCGCGCCGACGAACGGGACCAGCGGGATCTCCGTGGCGAACTTCCATTTGACGCCGGCCAGCGTCTCGAAGGCCGTGCCGGTCTGCTGCCCGCACGCCGTGGAGACCGAGCCTGACGCGCAGGTGGCGTGCTGAACGCCGACCGCGAGATCCAGCCAGGCCGGCATCGCGCCGCCGGTCAGCTTGTAGCCGTAGTCGAAGACGACCTTGGCGCCGCCCATGCTGTCCCCCTGGCCGCTGGCGACCAGCGCGAACACACTCAGCGCGTTCTGTTTCAGGAACGGGTGCGGTCCGCGCAGCAGGTTGTCGTCGGCGCGGGCCGGCGCCGGCACCGACGCGACCAGCGCGGCCAGGCAGCAGACGAGTGGAATTCGTGACGCGGTCGACATAGCCTCGTTTGGGCCGAGGATATGGAAGAACGATCGCCTAGTACAATTTCGTGCCGGACCCCGAGAGGGTCCCGCGCCTTTCGGGGCGCGTTCGCGAGAGGGGCGGCACTCGTTTTGGTGGGGGCGCTCTTCGCCAGCGGTTGCTCGGGCCGGTACATCGGGCCGCGCTCGCTCGCCGGGTTGGGCGCGATCGTGGTCACCGGCGGGAGCGCCGCCTGGGCGACAGGTGAGGCGGTCTCGGACGATCGCACCTCGCGCAACCTGATCAACCTCGGGTTCACCACGGTCGTGGTGGGCCTCTGCGCGATCGTCATCGCGGGGGGCTGGATGGCGTCATCGGTCGCGTGCGAAGCCGACCCCGACTGCCCCGAAGAGGAGCAGTGCCGCGAGGTCCCGGCGCCCCCGGGCGGCGTCCCCTACAAGCAGTGCGTCCCTCGGTAACCGGAGCTCAGATCGCGGGGGGCGCGGGACCCTTCGAGGGTCCCGAACTCAATTGTCTACGTCGAGCTCGGCCCAGGTATCGTCGTCGTCGGGGAGGGCGGGCTCGGACCACTCGTCGTGGCCCTTGGCGGCCGGGGCCTCCGGAGCGGTATCGGCGATCGCCATGGTGGTCGCCGGCCGACCGTCATTTTCCACAGCCGTCTGCTGCGGCTGGGGCGTGGGCCGCCCGTCCGGTCCCAGCGGCTCCATCGGCAGCGTCTTCTGCCGTTCCTTTTTCTGCTGTTCCTTGCGGCGGGTGAGCAGGATCGGCGCGCCGCCGGTCAGGTTGGGGTTCGTGGCGTCGGGACGAACTTCGATCGCGGCCGGCGTGATCCGCGGGATCGGCTCCGAGAACGGGCCCGACCCGGGGCGCTTCATCTTCTGGAGCTGGATCGGCGCCGCCCCCTGCTCCAGCGACCGGCGATAGCGAACCGAGCCGTAGCAGTGCTGGAGCTCCTCGAACAGCTCCTCCATCGACTGCTGCCGCTGGCGGGGATCCTTGGCCAGCGCCTTCATGATCAGCTGCTCGGCCTCTGGCGTGATCTCGGCGCCGGGCGCGCGCGTGCGCGGCGGGATGACCGCTTCGGAGACGACCTTCAGCATCACGTCGACCGCCGTCTCGCCGATGAACGGGACCGTTCCGGTCAGCATCTCGTAGAAGATCACGCCCAGCGCGTAGACGTCGGTGCGCGGATCGGACACGCCGATGCGCGCCGTCTCGGGGGCCATGTACTCGGGCGTCCCGAACACGACCCCCTGCTGGGTGACGCGCCCTTCGCTGGCGTCGGGATCGCGGACCTTGGCGACGCCGAAGTCGAGCAGCTTGACGAAGTCGAACGCCTTCTCGCGCTCGGTGATCATGTGGGCGCCGCTGGCGTCGGTGATCTGGCGGACCAGCTCGCGCCGCCCTTCGCGCCGCGTGAGCATGACGTTCTCGGGCTTGAGATCGCGGTGCACGATCCCCTTCGCGTGGGCCGCGCCCAGCGCGCCGGCCATCTGGTTCAGGATCGTGATTGCGCGCAGCAGATCGAGGCGGCGCTCGCGCTGGAGGATGCCGTCGAGCGGCTCGCCCTGCAGGTATTCCATCACGAAGAACACCGTGCCGTCGTTCGACTTGCCGAAGTCGGTGACGTCCACGATGTTGGGGTGGTTGATGAGGCTCGCCGCGCGCGCTTCGCGCAGGAAACGTTTGATCGACTCCTCGCGGCCGCCGTAGCCGTCGTGGAGGATCTTCACCGCCACCTCTTTGCCGATGTAGACGTGCTCGGCACGGTAGACGACGCCCATGCCGCCGCGCCCGACGATCTCGCGCAGCTTGTACTTGCCCACGGTCGTACCGGCGCGGGCGTCGGCGGGGATCATCTTGTTCAAATTCGGATCGCGCCTCGACAAGGCTTGGGAATATTCCTCTGGATAAGCATGCCGGTGCAATAGGTCTATTCCCAGCTTGTAAATCGACGACGCGCGGAATGACGGCACGCTGACATGTATGCTTTCGTGCGCGAGAGGCGGCCTGTAGAGTACCGGCCCCATGCGACCCGATGGAAGAAAGCCCGACGAGCTGCGCACCGTCGTCATCACCCCCGATTGCAACCGATACGCGGAGGGCTCGGCGCTGATCGCGTTCGGCGAGACTCAGGTGATCTGCACGGCTTCGGTCGAGGAGAAGGTTCCGCCGTTCCTCGAAGGGCAGGGGAAGGGCTGGGTGACCGCGGAGTACGCGATGCTGCCGCGCGCGACCCACACCCGTTCCGGCCGTGCCGGCGGGGGCCGGGGTCAGGAGATTCAGCGGCTGGTCGGCCGCGCGTTGCGGATGGCGATCGACACCCGCGCGCTGGGCCCGCGGCAGATCACCATCGACTGCGACGTCATCCAGGCGGACGGCGGAACGCGCACGGCGGCGATCACGGGCGGCTGGGTGGCGCTGGCTCTGGCGACGCGGCGGCTGCAGAAGGCCGGAAAGATCGCCAAAGATCCGCTCCGGCAGGGGGTGGCGGCCATCTCTGCCGGGATCATCTCCGGCGAGGCGCGGATCGATCTGCCGTACGTCGAGGATTCGCAGGCGGAGGCCGACTGCAACTTCGTGATGACCGAGGACGGCCGCTTCATCGAGGTCCAGGCGACAGCCGAGAAGGAGCCCTTCACGACCATGCAGTACAGCGCGCTGGTCGGGCTGGTCACGCAGGGGATGCGAACCCTGTTTGCCCGCCAGCGCGAGGCGCTGGACCGCGCCAAGCCGTGAAGGCGGTCGTCGCGACCCGCAACCGCGGGAAGCTGCGCGAGATCGGCCCGCTGCTCGCCGGCCTGGGCCTTGAGCTCGTGACCATCGACGAGCTGGCGCCCGACGCCGAGCTGCGCGAGGACGGCGACACGTTCGAGGCCAACGCCCTCGCGAAGGCGCGGCAGGCGGCCGCGGCCACGGGCCTGCCGGCGATCGCCGACGACTCGGGGCTGGAGGTCGAGGCGCTGGCGGGCGCGCCCGGCGTCTACTCGGCCCGCTACGCCGGGCTGCCGTCGGACGACGCGCGCAACAACGCCAAGCTGCTGGCGGCGCTGGCCGCCGTCCCCGCGGGGGCGCGCGGGGCGCGGTTTCGGTGCGTGGCCGCGTTCGTCGATCCGGCGCGCGGCCTGGAGATCGTCCGCAGCGGCGACTGCGCAGGCGAGATCCTGACCGCCCCGCGCGGCAGCGACGGCTTCGGCTACGACCCGCTGTTTCTCGTCCCGTCGCTCGGGCGCACGATGGCCGAGCTGCCGCTCGCCGAGAAGAACCAGCTGTCGCATCGGGCCGCCGCGTTCAACGCGCTGGCGGCGGCGCTGCGGGGCGCCTGAGCGCCGGTTAGCGGTTGAGGACCAGGTAGAAGACCAGCGTCAGCGCGCCCACGAACAGCGCCGAGATACCGATGCCGATCCGCTCGCGCATGCGGCGCCGCCGCTTCTCTTCACGGAGCGACCGGTTGCTGCCGCCATACGAGCGCCGCCGTCGGGACGCCTCTTTGTAGTACGTCTCCCAGGTCGGCGATGAAGCCGGCGCTCCCAGGTTCCCGAAGTCTGTCCCCCCCTGGCTCATACGCAGGGGGCACATTAGCCCACTTGTGGCGCCGGCACCACCCCAACCGCGGGGGTACGATGCGCCCCGCGCCGCGTCGTTTCGCGGCCTAGCCGAGGGCTTCGGGGTGACCCACGCGCCTGCTCAGGATCCAGGAGGTGGCGTACGGAATGGCCAGCAACAGCGCGGCGATCAGGGCGCGAGTCAACGGCATGACACGTTCATCGCCGGGTTGCGGCAGAACTTGAGCGAAGCCCAGCCACGCTTGACAGGCGTGTCGGGGCGGCGGAGAAACGCGAGACGCATGACGATGAAGGACCGCCTCCCGATCGTCGCCGATCTGCTGATGGACGCCGCGTTCGCCGACCAGCGCCTGGAAGGGGACGAGAAGGACGCCGTCAAGCGCCTCCTGCGCGAGCTGCTCGACACCCAGGCGCTGCCGATGGACGTCGACTTCCGGATCGACGAGTTCGACCCCCAGAAGTTCGAGCGCGCCGCCGCGGCCGCCGCCTTCGCCGGCGATCCGCCCGCGCTCAAGCGCCGGCTGCTCGAGCTGGTGGCCGCCGTCCACGCCGCCGACGGCGAGATCGACTTCGCCGAGGACGAGCACCTGCGGGCGCTCGGCGCCGCCCTGGGCCTGCCGCCCGAGAGCTTCAGCGAGCTGGTCGTCGACGTCGTCGAGGAGATGGACGACATCGGCGAGGATCTCGAGAAGATCCGATACGGCGCGCCTTGATACTTTCTTGATGTAACGGGCCCGCGTTCTGACGCCGTCTTTGCGCGGCGGCCGATATACGACCCCCATGACCTTATGGGCCCGCGTGGGACGGGTCGTGCTGGGGGCGCCGAAGGACGTCACAGAGCCGCACGCGTTCCACAAGCTGTCCTTGATCGCATTCCTGGCCTGGGTGGGGCTGGGGGCCGACGGGCTCTCATCCAGCGCCTACGGCCCGGAGGAGACGTTCCGCCAGCTGGGCGACCACGTCGGCCTGGCGGTCGTGCTGGCGGTGGCGGTCATCGGCACGGTCGCCGTGATCAGCTACGGCTACAGCCGGATCATCGAACAGTTCCCCTCGGGAGGCGGCGGCTACGTGGTGGCGAGCAAGGTGCTGGGCGCGCCCGCGGGCGTGGTGGCCGGGTGCGCGCTGCTGGTCGACTACGTCCTGACCATCACCATCTCGATCGCCGCGGGGGCGGACGCGATCTTCAGCTTCCTGCCGCGGGACTGGCTCGGCTACGAGCTGGCAATCTCCGCGGCCGGGATCGCGCTGCTGACGGTGATGAACCTGCGCGGGATCAAGGAGTCGGTCACCGCCATCGCTCCGATCTTCGCCGTGTTCCTGGTGACTCACGCGATCTTGCTGCTGGTCGCGATCACCGGTCGCATCCCGGAGCTCCCCGCGGTGACGCACGAGATCCGGGCCAACGTGAGTCACACGCTCTCGCTGCTCGGCGTCGCCGGGACGCTACAGCTCCTCACGCGGGCCTACTCGCTCGGAGGGGGGACCTACACGGGGATCGAGGCGGTGTCGAACGGGGTCGGCATCATGCGCGAGCCGCGGGTACAGACGGCGAAGCGGACGATGCTGTTGATGGCGACCTCGCTGGCGCTGACCGCCTCGGGCCTGCTGCTCAGCTACCTCCTCTGGCGGGCGCATCCGGCGGAAGGCAAGACGATGAACGCCGTCCTGCTCGAGCAGGTCGCCGGCGGCTGGATGTGGGGCGGCGTGCCGATAGGGCGGGCGTTCGTCGTCGTGTCGCTGATCAGCGAGGGGGCGCTGCTGTTCGTGGCGGCCCAGGCCGGGTTCCTCGACGGGCCGCGGGTGATGGCGAACATGGGCGTCGACTCCTGGCTGCCGCATTGGTTCTCGGCGTTATCGGAGCGACTGACGATGCGCAACGGGATCGTGCTCATGGGGGGCACGGCGCTGGCGGCGCTGCTCTACACGCGCGGCCAGGTTTCGAAGCTGGTCGTCATGTACGCCATCAACGTCTTCGTCACCTTCTCGCTGTCGAACGTGGCGATGACGGTGTTCTGGGTGCGGCGGCGGCGGACCGATCCGACGTGGGCCCGCCACCTCCCGGCCCACGTCGCGGCGGCCGTCCTCTGCCTGCTGATCCTGACCGTCACGATCGCGCAGAAGTTTCTCGAGGGGGGGTGGCTGACGCTGGCGATCACCGCCGGGCTGATCGGCTTCTGCTTCGCGGTGCGCAGTCACTACCAGCTGGTGGTGAGCAAGCTCAGTCACCTCGACGAGGCGATTCCCGGTCCGGGCGCGGACGCGACGCTGTTCCCACACCCGCCGGACGGGCCGCGCCGCGAGCTGGATCCGAGCAAGCCGATCGCCGCGGTGCTGGTCGGCAACTACGGCGGGCTGGGGCGCCACGCCCTGCTGACGCTGTTGCGGATGTTCCCCGGGCACTTCCACGGCGTCGTGTTCGTCAGCGTCGCCGTGGTCGACTCCGACGCTTTCAAGGGCGCCGACGAGATCGCGGCCCTGGAGGCGCGGACCCGCTCCAACCTCGAACAGTACGAACGATTCGCGACCGCGCTGGGCCTGCCTGCGTCCAGCGCTCACGCGATCGGAACCGAGGTCGCGGTCGAGGCGGAGCAGCTGGCGGTGGGGCTGGTCGGCTGGTACCCGAAGGTCCTCGTCGTGGCGGGTCAGATCATGTTCCGCGAGGAGACGCTCTGGAACCGCATCCTCCACAACCAGACCGCGCTGGTGATCCAGCGCCGGTTGCAGCAGCGGGGCGTGCCGATGATTGTGCTGCCGGTCGAGGTCGACCTCCGGCCCGCGGCGTCGCTGCCGGTTCCCGCCGTCGGATGAGCCCGGCCATGCCCGACGACTACATCGTTGTGACCGAGCTTCCTGGGCGGGACCCTGACGGGTCGAAGCTGCGCCGGATGCTACAGGCGCAGGCGGCGATGGAGCGGGCGGGGCTCCACCGCACGCGGATGGTTCATCTGCTGGCGTGGGTCAGCGCGCCGCTGGCGCTGGCCGCGGCCCGGGCCGGCGCGGTCCCAAGGCTGCGGGCCCTCGCGCTGGCTGCCTGGGTGACCGTGGCCGGCGCGCTGGCGATTGCGGCCGCATGCGCCTGGTCGTATGGTCGCAAGCGCGCGTCGTTGATGGCGGACCTCGAGTCGCCATCGCGCCGCGCGCGTTGATGCCGCGGGCACGAAGCTACGTCTGGACGATCGCGCTCGTCGCGCTGGTGACCGCGGTCGGGATTCCCCTGCGCGGGACGCTGGCCGACCCCGACGTCGTGATGCTCTACCTGGTGGCGATCGGAGCCGCGGCCGCTCGTTTCGGGCGCAGGCCCTCGGTGGTGGCAGCGGGGCTGTCGGTGCTGGGCTACGACTTCTTCTTCGTCGCGCCGTACCACACCTTTCGCATCGCCGATCAACACTACGTCCTGACCTTCGTCATGATGTTCGCGGTCGGCCTGGTCACCAGCGGTCTCGCGCTGCGGGTGCGACAGGGGGAGGTCGAGGCGATGCGCAGCGCCCTGCTCAGCACCGTGTCGCACGATCTGCGCACACCGCTGGCCGCGATCACCGGCGCCGCCACGACCCTGCGTGACGCCAGCGCCCAGCTGACGCCCGCCCAGCGGACCGAGCTCCTCGATGCCATCTGCGAGGAGGCTGAGCGCCTGGAACAGCTGGTCGCCAACCTGCTGGAGATGACCCGGGTCGAGGCGGGAGCGCTGCAGATCAGGCGCGACTGGGTGCCGCTGGAGGAGATCGTCGGCACGGCGCTGGCGCGTGTCGAGCCCCGCCTGGTCGGGCGCGCGGTCACGACCGACCTACCGCCGGCGTTGCCCCTGCTCTCGGTCGACCCGGTCCTGCTGGCGCACGTGTTCGTCAACCTGATCGAGAACGCCGCCAAGTACACGCCGGCGGGCACGCCGATCGACGTCAGCGCGCGCGTGGCTCACGGCGCGGTCGAAGTCGCCGTCGCCGATCGCGGCCCGGGCATCCCCGAAGCCGAGACCGAGCGGATATTCGAGAAGTTCACCCGCGGCCCGCACCCCGGCGTCCCGGGCGCGGGGCTGGGGCTGGCGATCTGCCGCGGCGTCGTCACCGCTCACGGCGGGACGCTGATCGCGGAGAACCGGCCCGGCGGCGGCGCGCTGTTCCGGCTGCGGTTGCCCCTGACCGGTGCCGCCGCGCCGACAGTTCGGCCCGAGCCTGAGGAGGGCAGGGCATGAGCGTCGGCCCGCTGGTGCTGGTGGTCGAGGACGATCCGCAGATGCGGCGGTTCCTGCGCGCATCCCTGACCTCGCACGGATTCGACGTCGTCGAGGCCGAGACCGCGGCGGCCGCGCTGGCGCTGGCCACCAGCCGCAACCCCGAGGTGATCTTGCTGGATCTGGGGTTGCCGGATCAGGACGGCGTCGCGTTCGCGCGCGGCGTGCGCGAGTGGTCGCGGGTGCCGATCATCGTGATCTCGGCGCGCGGGCGCGAAGCCGACAAAGTCGAGGTGCTGGACGCCGGCGCCGACGACTACCTGACCAAACCGTTCGGCGTCGACGAGCTGCTGGCGCGGGTGCGGGTCGCGCTGCGCCACGCGCGACAGGCGGGTGGGGCGCCGGATGCCGTGATCGAGATCGGCGCGCTGCGGATCGATCTGGCGCGGCGCGAGGTCCAGCTCGACGGGCGGGAGATCCACCTGACGCCGATCGAGTACCGGCTGCTGGCGCTGATGGCCCAGAACGCGGGGAAGGTGCTGACCCAGGGCACCCTGCTCAAGGAGGTCTGGGGCCCGGGGCGCGTCGACCAGGCCCACTACCTGCGCGTCTATATGGCGCAGCTGCGACGCAAGCTGGAGGCCGATCCCGCCCGCCCGCGCCTCCTCATCACCGAGCCGGGCGTCGGCTATCGGTTGCGCGACGCGGGTTAGTCACGCCCGTTTGGACCCAGATCGCAAGATGCAGGATGATCAGCCCGCGCGCCCTGCGTGTTGCAAGGCTTACGGACGAGGCAACGAGAGGTGACGTCTGGCGATGTCGTGGCAGGCGGCGTCGCAGTCGGGGAACTCGAGAACCAGCGATGCTTGGGCTCGGCAGAAGTCGCGAAATGACCGTCCCGGCGCGGGATCGCAGATAATCTTCAGGTTCTCCAGCGTCCGCCAGTAGAGCCCGACGCGCTCGGCCTCGGGTAGAGCCATCAGCGCGCGGGTTTCTTCGGTTTGTGACCAGAAGTACGCGATCGCAGCGCCCAGGATGGCGACCGCTACCAGGACTACCAGGAGCTTCCGTTGCCAGCGCAATCGCGAACCTCCACGGAGGTTTCATGTCTGCAGGGCGCGGGCCAGCGGCGGCACGACTCTTGATGGTATTCGACCGCGGACGTAGCGTCTCCTGCCCACCCGATGCCCGACCCGACCACCACGCGACCACGTGCCGAGGACTTTCTCGAGCTCGTCCAAGATCGGAAGCGCGGACGGCTCAAACTCTACATAGGCTTTGCGGCCGGGGTCGGGAAGACGTATCGGATGCTGGAAGAGGCCCATGCGCTCAAGAAGCGCGGCGTGGACGCGGTCATCGGGTTCGTCGAGTCTCACGGGCGGGCTGAGACGCAGGCGCTCGTCGACGGGATCGAGGTCGTGTCCAGGCGTCAGATCCCGTATCGAGGGGTAGTGATCGAGGAGATGGATCTCGACGGTGTCCTGAAACGCAATCCGGCCGTCGCGATCGTGGACGAGCTGGCGCACACGAACGTGCCCGGGAGCCGCAACAACAAGCGGTACCAGGACGTGACCGAGCTCCTCGACGCGGGGATCAACGTGATCGGCGCGCTCAACGTTCAGCATCTCGAGAGCCTGAACGACTTGGTCGAGCGGGCCACGGGCGTCGCGGTCCGCGAGACTGTTCCGGACGGGTTCATCAAGCAGGCGGATCAGGTCGTCAGCCTCGATCTATCGGTCGAGGACTTACAGGAACGGCTCCGCGCCGGAAAGATCTACGCCATGGACAAGATCCCCTGGGCGCTGGAGCACTTCTTCAAGGAGAGGAACCTCGCGCACCTGCGTGAGCTGGCTCTGAGGGAGGTGGCCGAGAGCGTCGAACGGGCGACCTCGCGCCCCGGCGTTCCGAGCAAGTCGACGCCTGCAGGCGACGGGCTCGGAAGCCGTGTGATGGTCTGCCTCTCGTCCGCATCGCCGCACGGCGGGGCGCTCGTGCGTCGCGGCTCGCGTCTGGCGGGGCGGCTCAGCACGGATTGGTTCGCCGTGTTCGTGGAGACGCCCAAGGAATCGCCTGAGAACATAGACGCGGCGGCGCAGCGACAGCTGCTCGCCAACACCGATCTGGCGCGGGAGCTCGGGGCCGAGGTCGTGCGCATCCGCGCCCGCGATCCGGTCGATGGCATCCTCGAGTTCGCCCGGTCCCACAACGTGGGCCACGTCGTGGTCGGGCGCTCCGAACAGTGGAGCTTGCGACAGCTCCTCGGGCGCTCGATCCCGATCCGATTGGTCCGAGAGGCTACCGGCCTGGACGTGCACGTCGTCTCCACCGAGAACGAAGAGGACAAGGCGTGAGCCTCCGTGGCCGGCTGCTGCTGGCGCAAGCGCCGCTCGCGCTCGCGCTCGCCCTGATTGGAGTCGTGTCGTCGACGACGACGAGACAGCTCTCGCGCGAGGCGCACCTCATCCTCGCCGACAACTACCGCAGCGTGCTCGCGGCGCAGCGGATGAACGACGCCGTCACGCGTCTGCACATGGGTGCCCTCCGGCTGGCGGCGGGACACGAGATGAATGCCGGAGAGGAACGCCGGTTGCGCGACCTCTTCGATCGCGAGCTCGCGGTGCAGGAGGGAAACGTCACCGAGCCGGGCGAGAGCCAGGGGACCGCCCGGCTTCGCGAGGGCTGGGATCGGTATCGAAGCCTGTACGAGAAACCACGGCCGGCGGGGCTCGCGCCGCTGGAGCGAACCTTCGAGGAGGTCCGGTCGCGCATCGACGAGATCCTGTCGATCAACCAGGACGCGATGGTGCGCAAGAGCGACCGGGCGGAGGTCCGCGCCGAATCGTTCGAGCGCAGGCTGATCCTCGCCGTGGTCTTGTCGATGCTGGTGGGCCTCTTCGTGTCGACCTGGATGATCGCGAGAGCGCTCCGACCGCTGGGGGTGGTCAACGCGGCGGTGCGGCGGTTCGGCGAGGGGGACCTCAAGGCGCGCGCCGACGTACGGGGGCGGGACGAGATCGCGGCGGTGGCGGGCGAATTCAACCGGATGGCGGGCCGACTGGAACAGTACCGCGCCAGCTCCCTCGGCGACCTGCTGCAAGCCCAGCAGGCGGCGCAGGCCGCGATCGATTCGCTGGCCGATCCGGTGTTGCTGCTGGACGCGACCGGCGCTCTGCAGGGAGCGAACAGCGCCGCTTCATCGCTGCTCTCGGTCGATCTCGAAGCGTCGAGCGGGGACGCGCTCTCCGGCGTCGACCCGGGGGTTCGGGCGCTCGTCGAACGGTTGCGCGGCCATGTCATGGCCGGCAAGGGTGCCTACCTGGCGAAGGGGTTCGAAGAAGCGATCCGGGTCTCCTCGAGGCCCGACGGCGAACGGGTGTTCCTTCCTCGCGGCACGCCCATCTACGGAGAGAACGGCACGGTGGGCGGGGCCGCGATCGTCTTTCAGGACGTCACCCGCATGTTTCGCTTCGACGAGCTGAGGAACGACCTGGTGGCGACCGTGGCTCATGAATTCCGCACCCCGCTCACCTCGCTCAGGATGGCCATCCACCTCTGTACAGAGGAGGTCGCCGGCCCGCTGTCGCCCAAGCAGGCCGATCTGCTGTTCGCCGCCCGGGAAGACTGCGAGCGACTCCAGGTCATCGTCGATGACCTTTTGAACCTCTCCCGAATCGAATCAGGAAACATCGACCTGCGCAGACGCCGCCACGACCCCGCCGCGTTGGTCGACACGGCCATCGAGGTTCACAGGCCGGCGGCCGAGCAGGCTGGAGTGACCATCCGGCGGGAGGTCCTGCCCGGGCTCCCCGAGGTCTTTGTCGATCCCGAGCGCCTGCAGCTTGTGTTCTCGAACATCGTCACGAATGCGATCCGCTTCGCGCCGCGGGGCACGGAGATCACGATCCGCGCGCAGCCGACCTTCCCCGCGGAGGCGGGGGCACACCGCATCGCGGAGGCTTCTCACATTCGGTTCGAGGTCACCGATCGCGGTCCGGGCGTGCCCTCCGAGCATCAGGTCGGACTGTTCGCCAAGTTCTTCCGCGTCCCGGGGAGCCCGGAAGGGGGCTCGGGGCTCGGTCTCTTCATCGCCAAAGGGATCGTTCAGGCCCACGGCGGCGAGATCGGGATCGAGAGCATTGGCGGCAAAGGCGCCACCTTCTGGTTCACGGTACCCGTCGCGCCGCAGTCTGTTCCATGAATCGACCCGCCGTTCCGCTACCGAACGGTGCCGCGCGGACCGTCATCGACGGGCAAGAGCGACGCCAGGCAGACTTGATCAGGGCACTTCGTCGGTGCCCTTCGCCCAGCTCTTGCGCTTCCGCCACAGCGTCGAGCTGTCGATCCCGAGCACCTCGGCGGCTTCTTCCATGCTCTTGGTTTGAGCCATCACGAGCATGATGTGTTGCTTCTCGACCTCCTCGAGCGTGAACCGCCCCCCCATCTCGGGGCCGGCGGGAGCGGCCCAGCGTCCTTGAATACGCGGCGGGAAGGCGGCCGGCTCGATTAGAGGGGCTGGCCACAGGATCAAGGCGCGCTCGATGGCGTTCTGAAGCTCGCGCACGTTGCCTGGCCAGTCGTACTCGCTGACGGCGGTCTCGGCCTCGGCGGAGAGCGCCGCCCCCGGACGCCCGAAGGCGCGCCCGTAGAACTCGACGAAGTGCTGTGCCAGCGGGAGCAGATCCTCTTTTCGTTCCCGCAATGGGGGAACGACGATGTCGATCACGTTGAGGCGATAGAAGAGATCCTCGCGAAAGCGTCCGCTTCGGATGTCACCTTCGATGTCACGATTGGTGGCGGCGATGACCCGGACGTCGGCCCGGCGGGTGCGGTTGTCTCCGATTCGTTCGAACTCGCGCTCCTGGACGAACCGGAGCAGCTTCGCTTGCAGGCTGGGGGAGCTCCCCGATCTCGTCGAGGAACATACTGCCGCCGGCCGCTGCTTCGACCCGCCCGGGCTGCTCCTTCACGGCACCGGTGAACGACCCCCGTGCATGCCCGAACAGCTCGCTCGCCAGGAGCTCCTCCGACAGCGTCGGGCAGTTAACGACCACGAACGGCGAGTCCGACCGCGGGCTCTTCGCGTGGAGAAAACGCGCCAGCGCCGTTTTTCCGGTGCCGGTCTCGCCGCGGAGCAGGACGGGGACGTCGACCCGGGCGGCCCGTTCCAGCGTGTCGTAGACGGCGTGCATCCGAGGCGACTTGGATGCGAGCTCCAGGCGCGGCACGGACGTCTCGAGCTGGTTCTGCAGATTGGCCACGCGAGAGGCCAGCCGCCGTTTCTCGATCAGCTTGTCGACGACGTGACGGACCTGTGCCGGCGTAAAGGGCTTGGGAAGGTAGTCCCAGGCCCCCCGGCGAACCGCCTCGACCGCGGTGTCGAACGTCGCGTAAGCGGTGATCATGACGACCGACAGCCCCGGCTGCTCGGCCAGCAGGCGGGGGATGAGGTCGAGCCCGCTCTCGGAGCCGAGGCGCAGGTCGACAAAGGCGAGATCGACCGAGCGCTCCTTGAGAACAGCCAGCGCCGCCGCGCTCGAGGGGACGCCGACGACCTGGCAGTTGAGCCCCTCGAGACACACAGAGAGCGTGGCGCGGATGTTCTTCTCGTCGTCGACGACCAGCACCGTCAGGCCGCGGGGAGCGCCCGGAGCGATCCCGTCCTGTGCCGCCGAGGACTCCCCCCTGCCAAGCGGTTCCATCAAGGGAGCCTACCGCGGTCAGGGGGCGGGGGCAGCAGGCGGCGCAGGGGCGGCCGGTTGCGCCGGAGCAGCCGGGGACGGGGCGCCGAACTGGGTGTCGAGCGCCAGATTGAGCAGCAACACGTTGACTGTGGGCTCGCCCAGTATCCCGAGGGTGCGCCCCTCGATCTTGTCGGCGACCAGGGCGCGGAGCCGCTCGGGGGAGACGTTCCGGGCCTTCGCGACCCGCGGGATCTGCCAGTCGGTCGCAGCGGGGGAGAGGTGGGGATCGAGCCCGCTCGCCGACGTAGTGACCAGCTCGGCTGGAATCAGGCCCGGCGCGTCGGGGTTTTCCTTGCGCAGACGCTCCACGTCGGCCTTCACCCGATCGCGCAGCTTGGCCGAGGTGGGGCCGAGGTTCGAGCCGCTGGAGGCGGTGGCGTCGTAGCCGCTTCCCGCCGCCGAGGGGCGTCCCTGGAAGTAGGCCGGGTTCACGAACGCCTGGCCGATCAGCGCCGACCCGCGGACCGTTCCTTTGTTGTCGACGACCAAGGTGCCGTTGGCTGCTTTCGAGAACAGCACCTGGGCCATGCCGGTCATCGCCAGCGGATACACGAGCCCGGTCAGGATGAGGGTCACCAGAGTAGCCTGCAGACAGATGCGAAGGGCGCGCATGACGGGTTCTCCTCAGATGAAGATCGAAACGACCAGATCGATGAGCTTGATGCCGACGAACGGCGCGATGATCCCGCCGATGCCGTAGAGCAGCATCGAACGACGGAACAGCGCCGCGGCGCCGAGGGGCCGGTACTTGACCCCGCGCAGCGCGAGCGGGATGAGCGCGATGATGATGAGCGCGTTGAAGATGACCGCGGAGACGATGGCGCTCGATGGCGTCGCCAGATGCATGACGTTGAGAGGCAAGATCTCCGGATAGGCCACCATGAACATCGCGGGCAGGATCGCGAAGTACTTGGCCACGTCGTTCGCGATCGAGAACGTGGTCAGCGCGCCGCGGGTCATCAGCAGCTGCTTGCCGACCTCGATCACCTCCAGCAATTTGGTCGGATTCGAGTCGAGGTCGACCATGTTGCCCGCCTCCTTCGCCGCCTGCGTGCCGCTGTTCATGGCCACGCCGACGTCGGCCTGGGCCAGGGCCGGCGCGTCGTTGGTGCCGTCGCCGGTCATCGCGACCAGGTGCCCCTTGGCCTGCTCCTCCTTGATGAGGCGCATCTTGGCCTCGGGCGTCGCCTCCGCCAGGTAGTCGTCGACCCCCGCCTCCTTGGCGATCGTGGCGGCGGTCCGCGGGTTGTCGCCGGTGATCATGACGGTCCGGATCCCCATCGCCCGGAAGCGGGCAAAGCGATCGGCGATCCCGCCCTTGACGACGTCGGTGAGCCGGATGACGCCCAGGAGGCGGTTCCCCTCGGCGACGGCCAGCGGCGTGGCGCCGGCGTTGGCGATCCCGTGCGCGATCCCCTCCAGCTCCGAGGGGATCGAGCCCCCTTGCTGCTTGACCCAGGCGGCGATCGCGTCGACCGCCCCCTTGCGGATGCGGCGACTGTCGAGATCGCAGCCGCTCATGCGTGTCTGCGCCGAGAAGGGGATGAAGGTGGCGCCCAGCTCGTGGACGTCGCGCCCGCGCAGGTGGAACTTCTCCTTGGCGAGGATGACGATCGACCGCCCCTCCGGGGTCTCGTCGGCCAGGCTCGACAGCTGAGCGGCGTCGGCCAGCGCCTCCAGCCGGACGCCGTCGACGGGGATGAACTCGGTCGCCATCCGGTTGCCGAGAGTGATCGTCCCCGTCTTGTCGAGGAGCAGCACGTCGACGTCGCCGGCGGCCTCGATGGCCCGGCCGCTCATCGCGATGACGTTCTTGCGGATCAACCGATCCATGCCGGCGATGCCGATCGCCGAGAGCAGTCCGCCGATGGTCGTCGGGATGAGGCAGACCAGCAGCGCCACGATGACCGTCGCCGAGAGACGGACCTGCCCGTAGAGGGCCAGAGGTACCAACGTCACGCAGGCGAACAGGAACACGAGGGTGAGCCCCACCAGCAGGATGTGCAGCGCGATCTCGTTCGGCGTCTTCTGCCGGGTCGCCCCCTCGACGAGCGCGATCATCCGATCGAGGAAGGTCTCCCCAGGGTTCGAAGTGATGCGGATGACGATCTTGTCGGAGAGCACCTTGGTCCCGCCGGTGACGGCCGAGCGATCGCCGCCGCTCTCGCGGATGACCGGCGCCGATTCGCCGGTGATGGCGGACTCGTCGACCGACGCCACCCCCTCGATGATCTCTCCGTCACCTGCGATCAGCTCGCCGGCCTCGACGACGATGTGATCGCCCGCGACCAGATCGGTGGCGCTGACCGCTTCGGTCTTCCCGCCGGGCAGCAGCCGCCGCGCGGAGGTCTGGGTGCGCATGCGGCGCAACGAATCGGCCTGCGCCTTGCCGCGCCCTTCCGCGACCGCCTCGGCGAAGTTCGCGAACAGGACCGTGAACCAGAGCCAGATCGAGACGGTGAGGGTGAACCAGATCGGGGCCGCCGGCGTCGTCGCGAACAGGTCGCGCACCAGCAGCACCGTGGTCAGGAGACTCCCGATCTCGACCACGAACATGACCGGGTTCTTGGCCACGTGGCGGGGCGATAGCTTGACGAAGCTGTCCCGCAGCGCTCGCCGGATGATCTCGCCATTGAAGAGCGACACCGGCTTCGAGCGCTCGAGGTTGGCGCCGGCGTGGCGGACACCGCCGCCCGACGGCGGCGGTGCCACGGTGGGCGGTCCGCCGGTGGTGACGGGGGATTCGGTCTTCTTCTGGATCGTTTTCATGTCAGTAGGTCTTTCCGGCGAGCGCCACGAAGTGCTCGGCGATGGGTCCCAATGAGAGGGCGGGGAAGAAGGTCAGCGCGCCGACGATGAGGACGACCGCCACCAGGAGGCCGGAGAACAGCGGGCCGTTGGTGGGGAAGGTCCCCGGTCCGGGCGCGACGATCTTCTTGCCGAGCATCGAGCCCGCAATCGCCATCGCGGGGATGATCATCAGGAAGCGCCCGGCCAGCATCGCGATGCCCAGGGCGACGTTGTAGAAGGGGACGTTCGCGTTCAGGCCGGCGAAGGCGGAGCCGTTGTTGCCGGTGCCGCTGGTGAACGCGTACAGGATCTCGGAGAGGCCGTGCGGTCCGGCGTTGTTCAGCGAGCTGGTTCCGTAGCCTGCCACCGCCGCCCACCCCGAGAAGCCGAGGATGACGAGCGGGAAGATCAGGACGTAGAGCATCGCCGCTTTCATCTCGCGGGCCTCTATCTTCTTTCCCAGGTACTCGGGTGTTCGGCCGACCATCAGCCCCGCGATGAAGACCGACAGCAGCACCATCACCAGGATCCCGTAGAGGCCGGCGCCCACGCCGCCGAAGATCACCTCGCCGAGCATGATGTTCGTCAGCGGGACCAAGCCGCCGATGGGCGTGAAGCTGTCGTGCATGGAGTTGACGGCGCCGCAGGAGGCGTCGGTGGTGACGGTCGCGAACAGGGCGGAGTTGGCGATCCCGAACCGGACCTCCTTGCCTTCGAGGTTGCCCGCGCTCTGATCGACGCCCAGCCCGGCCAGGGCCGGGTTCGGCCCCGTCTCGGCGTTGTAGGCGACGAGCGTGCCGGCGAGGAAGAGCGACCGACATGGCGGCGAAGATCGCCCAGCCCTGGCGCGAGCTCTTGGCCATGCGGCCGAAGGTGTAAGTCAGCCCGGCCGGGATGGCGAAGATGAGCACCATCTCGAGGAAGTTCGTCAGCGGCGTCGGGTTCTCGAACGGGTGCGCGCTGTTGGCGTTGAAGAAGCCGCCGCCGTTGGTGCCGAGCTCCTTGATGATCTCCTGCGACGCGACCGGTCCCATCGCCAGGGTCTGCTTGACGCCCTCGAGCGTGGTCGCCTCGACGTAGGGGTGCAAGTTCTGGATCACGCCATTGGCCGCGAGCACCAGGCCGAAGACGATGCTGATGGGGAGCAGCACGTAGACGATCGAGCGGACCAGATCGACGACGAAGTGCCCGACCCCCTCTGCGTGGCCCTCGCCCTTGCGACGGGTCAGGCCCCGGGCCAGCACCAGCGCGACGCCGATGCCGGCGCCCGCCGAGGTGAAGTTGTGCCAGGCGAGCCCGGCCATCTGGGTCAGATAGCTCATGGTCGCTTCGCCCGAGTACCCCTGCCAGTTGGTGTTGGTCGTGAAGCTGGCCGCGGTGTTGAACGACGAGTGGGTCGACACGGCGCCCATGTGCTGCGGGTTCAAGGGGAGCACGTGCTGCAGGCGCTGGAACAGATAGGTGACGACCACGCCCATCGCGCTGAAGACCAGCAGGTAGACGGTGTAGCCCTTCCACCCTTGCGACTCGTCCCCGCGCACGCCGCAGAGGCGCAGCAGGAACCGCTCGATCGGACCGAGCACACGCGGGAGGGGGCGATTGGGCCCCTCGAACGCGCGGTGCATGTAGGTCCCGAGCGGCTTGGTGATCGCGAGGATGACCAGAAAGAACAAAATGATCTGTAGCCAGCCGTTGCCAGTCATGGGAGCTCCCTAGAACTTCTCGGGACGCAGCAGCGCGTACACGAGGTAAACGGTGAGGGCGAGCGTGAGCCCGCCGCCTAGGACGTAGTCGAGAATCACGCTGTCCTCCTCAGAGACGATCGCAGCCGTGCGTGTACACGACCGCGACCGCGAAAAAAGCCACGGTTACCAGGATGAAGACGATGTCGGTCATTGAGGTCCCTCCAGAAAGGTCGTTCGGGGTCGTCCCGATCGCGTTCGTCCCGATCGGGTTTGTGCCGATCGGGTCCGCGCGTGAGTCGTCGCAGCCGTGACTGCCAGAGCAGCGACGAGGCGACCACGATGGCCAGCAGGGCGCTGGGCATGACGATGAGAATCGCCGCCGCGCGGAGCAAGCGGTCGAGCGCGCCAGCGCCGAGCTTGGCGGCGAGAATAAGGGCTATCCCGGCCAGGACTGAACCGCCGAACACAACGGCGGTCGCTTTCAGTCCTTCGCGGCGCTCCCGCACCCGGCGCTGGGCGAGCGCCAGCTCCTCCTCAGGTGTGTTCGGGATGCAGAAACGCAAGTCCTGGCCGCGCATGTTCAACTCCGGCCGAGGGATACAGCAGCCGACGTGCCAATCCGGGAGGCGGCTAACTGGGGCCTCTAGCGGGGCCAGCGACGGGGAAAGTCCTTCAAATTGCAGTCAGCGGGCGAATCCCAGCGGCGATTCGCACGTCTTCACGCGCGGCCGCGGTGGAGAACGACGAGCCGGCTGCAAATTCTGCATGCTCCGGCGCTGCAGGCAGCGCCGAGCGGCGGTCCTTCGCCGCGCATTATGCAGCCCGATTCGTTGGACCCGACTGCAGGTAGCAACCTCCTGTCCCGGGAGAAAAGCGCCGGCCGCCGCACGCAACCAGCCCGGCCGGTGGCATGTCCCGTGCTGTACGTGGTCCGGACTATGGGGGACATCCTCAAGATTCCTGTTTCGAACGGCGGTCGGGATGCCCACGACGCGACCTTGGGCGCGCTTCTCCGGCTCAACGCCGAGCTGGACGGCTCAATAGCCCGGGCTCGCCTGCTCTTCATGGGATTGGCGACGCTCAGCGTCCCGCTCGCGTTGCTCGTCTTTCTCGGGCGGAGGACGAAGCGAGCGCCGTCGTGCTCAGCCTCTGGGGGGTGACGATGCTCGGGACCCGTGTTCGGGCTCCTCCGCGCCGCGCGCCTTCGGGCCAGGCTCGACGCGACCGCCAGTCGTGTGGGTGCCGAGCGCCTCGACGCGGGTCGCTGACCTTCGGTCACTAGGCGGGAGTGTCGATTTATCAGGCTTCCCCGTCGACTCCGACGGGATGAGCTCCCTGTTTGCTCACCACCGGGCGTTGCGGGCCATCTCCAGCGCCTTCTGCGGCCACCACATGCCGGCCGCGGGGCCGTGATTGCAGCGGCCGTCGGACTCTCCCGGCGGCTTCACCCAGTAGAACGCGTCGCAGAGCGGCTCGCCGGTGTTGGTGGTCGGCGGGATGCCGAGGGCGCGCCCGTCGGGGTTGCACCAGTTGCGCTCGTCCTTGAGAGGGAATCCGGTCGGCGGGCCGTTGCCGTTGCGACCGGTGTCGACGATGAAGTGCTTGCCGCCCAGGAGCCGCGACAGCTCACGCCCGTACTTCAGGCTCTCCTCGGTCGTCTGGTAGTTCGACACGTTCAGCGAGAAGCCGTCAGCGCGCGCGATACCGGCCGCCTCCAGCCGCGCCGCCATCTCGGGCGCCGGAACCCAGGCCGAGTGACCCGCGTCGACGTAGACCGCCGCGCCCGGCGTCGCCATCAGCTTGTCGATCGCGTAGCGGATCATCTGGATGCGCTCCTCGCGGCGCTGGGCGTTGAGGCAGTCGGTCATCTGGGGCAAGCCGTCGGGCTCCAGCACGAAGACCGCGCGCCGCGCGCCGACGCCGCGCGCGACGCCGTCGATCCACTTGTGGTAGCCGCCGATCGAGCCGGCGCCTCCCTTCGAATAGAGGCCGCAGTCGCGGAACGGCAGGTTGTAGAGCACCATCACGGGAAGGCTGCCGGCTCCCGTGCGGCTCCAGACGTAGGCCTGCACGTCGTGCTCGATCACCGGGTTCCAGCTCCCCATCCAGGCCGCCGTCGACTGCCCGGCCAGCTTGTCGAGCATCGCGGCGTCGGCGGGGCGGGAGGCGCGCCACTCCCCGGCGGTGCGCAGCGCGTTCGAGTCGATGGCCACGCCGAAGTAAGCATCCTTGAACGGGTTCTCACCTTTGACCCGCGGCGACTTCATGCTGGCGTGCGGCTGCCCGGGGAGCCCTGAGGCAGGGACTGACCGCGGGCCAGGTGGGATCACGCAGCCGGTTGGTGCGACGGCGAAGACTGTGACGACGTAAAGCGAAGCTCTCCGCATATGCCGCGATACTACCTACGGCACGCCCGGGTCGCGCATGATGCCGGTCATCATCTGCAGCGAGAGACCGGTCCACGACTCCTGGTAGTAGGTGCTGCCGGCGAGCTGCATCAGCGTCGCGACGCTGGCATAGGCCTGATCGCGCAGCGTCACGTAGGTCGTTCCCGTCGCCATCGCGCCGACGCCCGCCGGGCCGACGAACGCCGCCTGGCGCGGGCCGCCGCTGGTGACCTGGGAGGGGCGGGGCGTGCCGTTCAGGTCGTAGGCGTCGACCATCGCCGCCACCGTGACCATCGAATAGAAACTGCTGATCTTCTGCAGGTAGGAGAGGGCGCGGGGCTCGGCGTTCCAGCAGTAGTCCTGGGCCAGTCGGAACGGCGTCCGGCAGGAGTCGAGCTGGTGGTTGCGTCGGCATGTTCTGATCGGGCGGCGACATCGGCACGCCGGCCGGCGTCGACCAGGCCGGGATGAGGCCGTTGTTGGCGTTGCCGTTTTGACTGTTGAGCGTCTTGGCGATCACCGAGTAGCTGCTCTCGACGACCTTGGTCCAATCCGTCGTTTTCCCGGTGACGCGGCCGAACGCGCGATAGAACGCCGGCGCGAAGTACGAGATGTTTATGACCGCGCCCCCGTTGAACTGGTCGCCGGCCATGAACACGTCACCACGGGTGTGGTCGACCTCGAACTGCCAGATGAGATCGATCTGCGTCTTGGCCAGGTCGATGTAGTTCTTGCTCAGGCTCCCTTTGCCGCCCCAGCGCGCGTCCGCGACGATCAGCGCGAAGGCCATGTCTTCGTCGCCGTCGCTGGCGGCGCCGCTTCCCAGCGTGCTGCCGTCGGGACCGATGTACCAGTTCATCAGCTTGTTGCCGTCGAGGTGGTCCTGCGAGTAGAGCCAGAGGCCGTCGAAGGTCGGCTGGTCGTTGGCGAAGACCGACAGCAGCATCCCGTAAGCGATCCCCTCCGAGACGGTCGAGTCCACGACCGCGCCGCTGGAGTTCGGCCGCCGCACGCGGAAGCGGCCGCCGCTCACCGGCAAGAGCAGGTCGGTCTTCCACTTCGCGTAGGCCGCCGCGGCGTCGGCCACGTTGGCGCCCGCGGGCGGCAGGCAGCCCCCCTTGCCGGGGATGACGATCGCTCCGTTGCCGCCGTTTCCGGCGGTGCCGCCCGTACCGCCGCGCCCGGCGGTGGCGCCCCCGTTCCCCGCGCTCGCCCCCCCGCTGCCTGCCACCGCACCACCGCCGCCGGTGGGCGTTCCGCCGCTCCCCGCGGTCGCGCTGCCGCCGCTCCCCGCAATGCCGCCGGGGTCGCCGCCTCGTCCGGGGCTCCCTGCGGCTCCGCCCGCGACACCCGTTCCCGCGGTGCCGCCGCCGGCCCCCGTCACACCGCCGGCGCCTCCGGCGCCTGGGCCGCCGCCGCTGCCGGCGGTCCCCTCGGCGCCACCGCGGTCGGGGCTCGAGCAGGCGAGCGTCGACAGCAGACAGGTGGTCGACAGGAGACAGGTAATTGCGAAGGCTTGGAAGTCCGCTCGGGGGCGGTGCAGCATGGACCCTCCGGCGGCGATGTTACACGGGCGGGCGCGGGCCTCGGGCCGAAATTCGTTAATATCCCGCGCCCGATGTCGAAGCCCGACCCGCCCGCCGCCGATCCCGCCCGCGTCTGCGCCACGCTGGGGCCGCTGCTGCTCGACGAGCGCCGCGCGCGCATCGACGAGGCGGCGGCGGCGCGGCTCTCCGGGCTGCGAATCGTGATCGAGAACCTGCACGATCCCCACAACGGCGCCGCCGTGCTGCGCAGCGCGGAGGCGTTCGGCGTCCAGCGCGTCGAGGTGATCGAGAGCGTCGAGCCGTTCCGGTTCTCCAGCACGGTGACGCAGGGATGCGAGAAGTGGCTCGACCTGGTGCCGCCACCCGACGCTGGCCGGCGCCGTCGCGGCGCTGCGCGCCGATGGGTTCGCGATCTACGCCGCGGTGCCGGGCGCGACCTCCACCGTCGACGAATCTCGACTTCGCGCGGCCGGCGGTGGTGATGGTCGGCAACGAGCACGACGGGCTGACTCCGGAGGCGATCGCCGCCGCCGACGTCCCGTTCGGCATCCCGATGGCCGGCATGACCCGCAGCCTCAACCTGTCGGTGGCGACCGCGCTGATCGTCGAGCGGGCCGCGGCCCTGCGCCGGCGCGCCCTGGGCCGCCCCGGAGATCTCGACGACGCGGCGGTGCTGGCCCTGCGGGCGCGGTTCTACGCCGCCTCGGTGCGGGGCGCGGAGCTCGTCCTCGCGCGCGCCGGCACGCCGGGCACGCAAAGATAGACAGACAGCGCTTCGGATTTGCGGCTCGCCCGGCGACGGGAGAGACTGCGCGGCCGAAGCGGGTCAGGTGGGGATAGCGGGCTGGTTGCCGGGGAGGGCGCTGAATGAACGAGGTTGAGGAGCTTCAGAGGGTCCACGAGAAGCTCGAGAAGATTCCGGGGTCGGCGATCATTCTCGAGGCGCTGTTCGCCTTGGCGCCGGTCGGGTTCCAGATCTACGACGCGAGCGGGCGCAGCCTCCTCACCAACCAGGCCTTCCGAGATCTCTTCGGGTCCGAACCGCCGCCTGCGTACAACGTGCTGCGCGACGAGATCGCCGCCGCCAGCGGCATGCTCGGCCTCGTCGAACGCGCCTTTCGAGGTGAGGTGATCAGCGCGCCGCCGATCTGGTACGACCCGCGCGAGCTGCGGCAGGTCACGGTGACCGAGGGACGCCGGGTCGCGATCGCCGCCACCTTCTTCCCGCTCACCGATGCCGCGGGCGCGGTGACGCACGTGGGGATCGTGTTCAAGGACGTCACGCCCGAAATGGAGAAGCGGGCGCAGGAGGAGCAGGCGCGGATCGAGGCCGAGTTCCTCGCGAACTGCAGCGCGGTGCTCGCCGGTTCGCTGGACGTGAACGCGACGCTGCAGACCCTGGCCCGGCTGACGATTCCGCACCTCGCCGATTGGTGCGTCATCGACATCGTCGGCGAGGACGGGGCTGTCGAGCGGGTGGCGGCCGCCCACGCCGTTCCGGCCCGGGAGCCGCTGCTGGCGGAGCTCCAGCGCCAGTACCCTCCGCGCCCCGGGTCTCGGCAGCCGGCGGCGCGGGTGCTGGCGACGGGCCAGCCCGAGCTGCGGTCCCAGGTCGATGACGACCTGCTTTCGACGTACGCAGTGGACGAACAGCACCGCGCGCTGCTGAAGAGCCTCGCGCTCCGTTCCCATCTCGCGGTTCCGCTGGTGGCCCGAGAAAGGATCCTGGGGGTCATCACCTTGGCCTTCGCCGAGTCCGGACGGCGCCATGGTCCCGAGGAGCTACGGGTGGCGCTCGATCTCGCGTCGCGGGCTGCCCTGGCGATGGACAACGCTCGCCTCTACCAGCACGCGCAGACCGCGGTCCGGGTTCGGGAAGAGTTTCTTTCGGTGGCCGGACACGAGCTGAGGACGCCGCTGACGGCCCTGCATATCCATCTGGACCTCGCGGCGCGGGCTGTCGAGCGCTTCCCGGACCAGGCGGACCGTCTCCACGACCCGAAGAGGAGACTCCAGGACGTCGATCGCCTCCTGCGTCGCTTCGAGGGGCTGGTCGAGCAGCTGCTGGACGTGTCGCGCCTCGGCTCGAGCCGGCTGATCCTCGATCTGGAGGAGGTCGACCTCTCGATCGTCGCGCGCGAGGCGCTCGATCGCCTCAAGGCGCAGGCCCTGCGGTCCGGGACGCCGCTGGCCCTGGTGGCCCCGCAGCCGGTGATCGGGCGCTGGGATCGGGTGCGGCTCGATCAGGTGCTCAGCAACCTGTTGTCGAACGCCCTCAAGTACGGCGCCGGGTGCCCCGTCGACCTCGAGGTGAGAGCCGAAGGCGAGGTGGCGATCGCCGTCGTCCGCGACCGGGGCATCGGGATCGCGCTCGAGAGTCAGGAGCGCATCTTCACCAAGTTCGAGAGGGCGGTCCCCGACAGGCAGTTCGGTGGGCTGGGTCTCGGTCTGTGGATTTGTCGTGAGAGCGTCGAGGCGATGGGCGGGAGGATCGAGGTCACGAGCTCGGTCGGCGAGGGGTCGGCCTTCACGATCCGCCTGCCGCGCGCGGTCTGACGCTGCTAGCCGCTCCCGCGCGAAGCGCGGGGTGCGGCTATTTTTTGAGATGAGCTCTACTGCGCCTGACGTCGCCGCCAGCGCCCGGCAGCGGCCCGCCAACAAAGAGCAAAGACGAACAGCGCCGCCGCGGTCGCGCTCTGCGTCGCGCCGACCGGGAGATCGCCGCGGAACGATATCGCGTAGCCGGCGACGCCCGAGAACGCCCCCATGGCGGCGGCGAGCCCGAACACCAGCGCGATGCGCGAGGTCAGCACCAGCGCGGCCATCGCCGGGAGCACGCTGAAGGCGAACACCGGGAGCGCGCCGAGCGCGCGGGTGCAGAGCGCGACGGCGAGCCCGATCGACACGAACAGGAAGGCGTTGAGCGGGCGAACCGGCATTCCCTGCACGCGCGCCCCCATCGGGTCGTAGCCGACGAACAGCAGCGGCCGGAACAGCAGCAGGTGTCCCCCCAGCAGGACGACGGTGGCGCTCAGCACCAGGTAGAAGTCGATCGGCTGCACCACCACCGCGCTGCCGAACAGGATCGCGGCCAGGTCGTGCGCCTCCTGGCTGATGCGGCTGCCGACGATGACGGTTCCGGCGCCCCCCACCAGGAAAACCAGGCCGAGCAGGCTCTCGCGCGTCAGGTGCAGGTGGACGGGGTTGGCGATGAACACCAGCGTCGCCAGCAACGAGGTGGCAATGGCCCAGATCACCGGCTCGAACAGCAGCGACGGCAGGAGGTGCGCGGCGGGGCCGGCGGTGTGACCGGCGGCGTGACGCACCGGATCGGCGATCGCCGACGCCCAGAACGACAGCGCGACGCCCAGCGCGGCTGCCTGCGCGATCGCGGAGGAGGCGAACACCATCCGGCGCAGCACGACGTGGACGCCGATGAACCCCAGCAGCAGGCCGGCCAGCCCGCCCGCCCAGATCGCGTCCTTGAAGATCCCCAGGTTGGCCCACAGCTCCTGCCAGCTCGGCCCGTTCATGGCGCGGCCCCCCGCGCCGGCGAACCTGCCGTAGAGCTGAGCGAACGCGGGCGCGGCCCGCAGCTCGCGGGGCGTCGCCACCAGCGCGACCTCGTGGTCGCGGTCGAGCAGCAGGGCCCGATCGGCGCGCTCGAGGCCGTCCTCGACCAGGTGAGTCACCATCACGACCGCGGCGCCGCGCCGCGCGCGCAGCCGCTCGATCAGCGCCAGCACCTCGCGCTCGGCGGCGATGTCCAGCGCGGCGGTCGGCTCGTCCAGGAAGATCAGGTCAGCGTCGGTCACCAGCGCGCGCGCCATCAGGACCCGCTGGCGCTGGCCGCCCGACAGGTCGCGGAGCTGCTGGGGGGCGAGCGCCGCCGCGCCGGCCTCGGCCAGCGCCGCCCGAACCAGGCCCGCCAGGCCGGGCGGGGCGAACACCCCGTTGCCGTCGCCGTAACGCCCCATGCCGACGAAGTCGCTGACCGAGATCGGAAAGATCGTGTCCAGCGCCGATTGCTGGGGAAGGTAGGCCAGCTTGAGGCCGGGACGGCGGTCGATCGAGCCCGAAACGGGTCGCTGCAGCCCCAGCGCCGTGCGGACGAAGGTCGACTTTCCGGCGCCGTTGGCGCCAATCACGGCCCAGAGCTCGCCGGCCGCGATCGTCGCCGACAGCGGGGGCAGGATCGCCGCTCCCTGGTAGCCGACCGCCAGCGCCTCGAAGCGCAGCAGCCGCTCTCCCGGCGGCAGCGCCACCGGCGGGGGCAGCTCGGGTCGGCTCTCCGTCGTCGACAGGGCTCGACCATAACACCGCGCGCCGATCGGCGCTGCGCCGATGGCGCGCACGGTTTCTTGAACCACGCGACACGGGGGCTAGACTGACCCGATGCCGGCCGGCCCATCGCTCGACGATCGCGATCCCCGTTCAGGCCGGCGCAAGAGCGGCCCGAAGCGCGTGACCGGTGGCCGAGCGTCGGCGGGGCGGGGCGGGCGCGCCCCCCTGGGGCCGCATCGCCCGCATCGTGCTGGCGGTCGGGATGCTGGGGGCGTTCGCGGCCGTCGCGGCTGCTGGTCGGGCTGTTCACCTACTACGGCAGCGATCCCAAGCTGCCGAACCTGAGCCGCCTCGACGCCTATCACCCCAAACAGGTGACGCGCATCCTCGATCGCAACGGCACGCCGATCGGCGAGCTCGGGACCGAGAAGCGCACCGTCGTCCCGTATGACGCGATCCCCAAGCTGCTGATGCAGGCGGTGGTGGCCGCCGAGGACGCCGACTACTTCAAGCACAGCGGCCTCGACTACCGCGGCATGCTGCGCGCGTTCATCGAGAACGTGCTGCGCGGGCGGACGGCGCAAGGGGGCTCGACGATCACGCAGCAGGTGGTGAAGACGATGCTGCTGACGCCCGAGCGGACGATGCGCCGCAAGGTCCAGGAGATCATCCTCGCCCGACAGCTGTCGCAGAAGCTGTCGAAGGAAGACGTGCTGGCCCTCTACCTGAACCAGATCTACTACGGCCATGGCCGCTACGGCTGCGAGGAGGCGGCGCGCTACTTCTTTGGCAAGTCGGTGCGCGAGGTCAGCCTGGCCGAGGCGGCGTTGCTGGCCGGCCTGCCGCAGAGCCCCGAGCGGCTGTCGCCGCGCAAGCACCCCGAAGCGGCCAAGACGCGGCAGCGCTACGTGCTGGGGCAGCTGGCCGAGCGTGGCTACATCGACCGCAAGCTGGCGGACAAGGTCGCCGCCGAGCCGATCCGCCTGGCCCGCGAGCCGTCGTCGGCGCGGGGGACGGCGGTGGAGGCCGTCGACGCGACCGCGCGTTTCCTGGTCGACAAGCTGGGCGAGCGGGCGGCGTTCGAGTCCGGGACCACGGTCGCCACCACGATCGACGCGCGCCTGCAGGAGCTGGCGCGGGCGGCGCTCGAGCGCGGGCTGGAGGAGCTCGACGCGCGCCAGGGGTTCCGCGGTCCGTCGGGCCACCTGATCGGCGAAGCCGCTGGAGAAGAAGCGGCACGATCTGGAGAAGGCGTTCCCGAAGCTCAGGGAATCGGACATCGTCGAGGGGATGGTGGTCCGCGTCGAGCCCGCGGGAGACCTGAAGGCGGCGGCCTCGAAGACGGACGGCCCAAAGGCGCCCAAGATTGTGCGGCTGTTCGTCGACATCGGCGCCGGCGAGGGCAAGGAGGGGGTGGTCGACGCCAGCCTCGAGCCCCGCTACGCGAAGGGGACCAAGCCGTTCGCCGAGCGGTTCAAGCCGGGAGACCTGGTGCGGGTGCGCGTCGCAAACGAGCGGTCGCACAGCGAGGACGGCCCGACGCCGCTGGCGCTGGAGCTGGGGCCGCAGGCGGCGATGGTGGTGATGGAGCCGGCCACCCACGAGGTTCTGGCCCTGGTCGGCGGATACGACTACCGCCCCGGAGGCTTCGATCGCGCGGAGCGCGCGCACCGGCTGCCCGGCTCGGCCTTCAAGCCCATCTACTACGCGGCGGCGGTGGAGTCGCGGCGGATCACGCCGGCGACGATCATCAACGACTCGCCCGACGTCTACGGCGACTGGAAGCCCGACAACTACGAGAAGGAGGAGTACCGCGGCCCGGTCCGCATCCGCACCGCGCTGGCGCACTCGATCAACACCGTCTCGATCAAGATCCTGTCCGATCTGGGCGTCGATCCGGCGCGCGCGTTCGCGGCCCGCATCGGCATCACCTCGGAGATCAAGCCCGACGTCGGGCTGGCGCTGGCGCTGGGGGCGTTGTCGGTGACGCCCAAGGAGATGGCCAACGCCTACGCGACCTTCGCCAGCGGCGGCTTCGTCGGCCAGCCGATCTCTGATCCGCGCGCTGGGCGGCGAGAAGCAGGAGGCGCCGCCTCTGGTGCCGGTCCTCAAGCCCGAGGTGGCGTACATCATGACGTCGCTGATGCGCAGCGTGATCGACGAGGGGACGGCCCGCGCGACCGTGGCGGGCAAGCTGCGCCGCCCGGCGGCGGGCAAGACCGGCACCAGCAACCGGAAGAGAGACACCGTCGACGCCTGGTTCGTCGGCTACACGCCCGATCTGCTGGCCGCCGTCTGGGTCGGCTTCGACGACGGCAAGAACGTCGGTAAAGGCGAGACGGGCGGTCGAGCCGCCGCGCCGATCTGGACCGACTTCATGGTCAAGGCGACCAGCGGCCGGCCGACCAAGGACTTCGTCCAGCCGCCGGGGATCGTCGTGCAGCGGATCGACAAGACGACCGGCCTGCTCGCGGCTCCGGGCCAGGAGACCAACACCCTCGACGAGGTTTTCATCGAGGGGACCGCGCCGACGGCGCAAGCGCCGGTGGCGGGCGAAGAGACCAGCGCCGACAAGCTGCTGCTGCAGTAGCTGACGCTGGGGGCCAAGACCCGCAGCCAAGACCCGCAGCTCCCCCTTGGAGGGCGATCCCCGGGTGAGGTACGGTGGTGCCGATGCAAAGCCCCCCGCGTCGGTATGTCAGCCTGGTCGTCTCGTCGGCAAAACGTCTGGCGGCGATCGCCGTCGCGGCGGCGCTGGCGTTGGTCGCCGCCGGATGTGCACCTCACCGGGCAGAACCCACCGGGACCGGCGGCTCTGGCGGCGGTACGGCGGGCATCGGCGGCACCGTCGGCACGGCCGGCACCGTCGGCACGGCCGGCACCGTCGGCACGGCCGGCACCGTCGGCACGGCCGGCACCGTCGGGAGCGGCGGCACCGTCGGTACGGCCGGCACCGTCGGCACGGCCGGCACTGTCGGCACGGCCGGCACCGTTGGCACGGCCGGCACCGTCGGCACGGGGGGGACCACTGCCTCGGCCGGAGCGGGGGGCGGTGCCGGTGGTCCCGTCGGCACGGGGGGCAACGCCCCGGCGCGCGCGTTCCCGTCCCAGGCGTGCCTCGACAAGGCGAGCGCGCTCGTCGCGATGATGACCGCCGACGAGAAGCTCGCGCAGCTCCACCAGGTCGAGCGGGCCAACGTCAGCGCCTCCGAGATCACGCAGTACGGCGTCGGCTCGGTGTACAGCCAGGGGAGCTCCGCCCCGTCATCCAACACCCCCACCGGCTGGGCCGACATGGTCGACGGGTTCCGGACGGCCTCGTACAAGAGCCGGCTCAAGATCCCGATCATCTACGGGCTCGACGTCGTTCACGGCGCGGGCCCCGTCGTCGGCGCCACCGTCTTTCCGCACAACATCGGGCTCGGCGCCACGCGCAACCCTGCGCTGGTCGAGGAGGTGGCGCGCACGGTGGCCGAGGAGGCCGCCGGCGTCGGCGCCGACTTCCCGTTCGCGCCCGTGGTCGCTGTGGCGCGTGACGAGCGCTGGGGCCGCACCTACGAGTCCTTCGGCGAGACCGTCGAGCTGGCCTCCACCATGGGGGTGGCGTACACCAACGGCTTCCAGAAGCGCAGCGGCGCGCTCACCGTGCTCGCCAACGCCAAGCACTACCTGGGCGACGGCGGCACCGCCAGCGGCGTGAACAACGCCGACACCTCGGGTGACGAGGCGGCGCTGCGCGCGCTGCACCTCGCCCCCTACCAGGCCGTCGTCAAGGCCGGCGTCGGCTCGATCATGGCCTCGTACAGCAGCTGGCAGGGGACGCGCATGCACGCCAACAAGGCGATGCTCACCGACGTGCTGAAGGGCGAGCTCGGCTTCAAGGGGTTCGTCGGCTCCGACTTCAACGCCTGCTACCAGAACGGGGTGAACCTCGGCTCCTGCCTGAACGCCGGCGTCGACATGTTCATGACCTTCGGGCGGACCGTCCCGCAGTTCCTGGACATGACGCGCGGTCTCGTCCCCGGCACCGTCTCCCAGGCGCGCGTCGACGACGCCGCCCGGCGCATCCTGGTGACCAAGTGCGAGATGGGCCTGCTCGACGGCTCGATGCGGCTGGTCGACCGCGCGCTGACCGCCCAGGTCGGCTCGGCCGCGCACCGCGCGGTGGCCCGGCGGGCGGTGGCGGCGTCGATGGTCGTGCTCAAGAACGAAGGCGGAACGCTGCCGCTCGCCAAGAGCGTCGCGGGCGTCGCCCTGGGCGGCAAGACCGGCGACAACGTCGGCAACCAGTGCGGCGGATGGACGGTGAGCTGGCAGGGGATGAGCGGCCCCATCACCCCGGGCACGACGGTCAAGCAGGCGCTGGAGGCGGTCGTTCCGGGGAAGGTCTTCTACGCGCAGGACGGCACGGCCACCGGCAACGGCGCCACGGTGGGGATCGCCGTCATCGGCGAGGTTCCCTATTCGGAAGGCTGCGGCGACATCCCGGTGCCTCAGTGCTCGGGCCGGCCCACCACGATGTCCCTCGATGACGCCGACGTGCAGGTGGTGCAAAAGATGAAGCAGGCCGGGCTGCGCACGGTGGTGGTGCTGGTGGTGGGGCGGCCGATGATCATCGACGCGATCCTCCCCCTGGCCGACGCGATCGTCGTCGCCTGGCTGCCCGGGACCGAGGCCGCCGGCATCACCGACGTTTTGTTCGGCGACGTCCACCCCAGCGGGAAGTTGCCGCACAGCTGGCCGCGCAGCGCCTCGCAGATCCCGATCAACTACGGTGACGCGAACTATGATCCGCTGTACGCGTACGGGCACGGTCTCACGTACTGACGCTTCGGGGTGTCGCTCGCTCGCATCGCATCGCTTCGCTTCGCTCGCTCGCATCGGGGTGCGGCAAGTCGCATCGCTCACATCGCTCGCATCGCATCGCATCGCTCGCATCGCATCGCATCGCTCGCTCACATCGGGGTGCGGCAAGTCGGGTGATCGAACGAAACCACTTCGCGCGGCGCTCGCCTCGCGTCTCGACTGGAGCGCCGCTCGCCGCTTGAGAGCTTTTTTCGGCGCGTAGCCTGCATCGATATCAAGGCAGGCTACGCGCCGAAAAAAGCCACGTGCGGCGGGCAGCTTGGGGCGAGCCGTGCGCTCGACCCGCACGTAAGCGAGTTGCCGCTCCGGCAATCCCGATGCGAGGCGGCGAAGCCGCCGAGCGAGCGCGGCGGGGCGGGGCCCGATGCGGGGCGGCGAAGCCGCCGAGCGAGCGCGGCGGGGCGGGGGCCCGATGCGAGGCGGCGAAGCCGCCGAGGGAGCGCGGCGGGGCGGGGGCCCGATGCGAGGCGGCGAAGCCGCCGAGGGAGCGCGCTGGGGCGGGGGTCCGATGCGAGGCGGCGAAGCCGCCGAGGGAGCGCGCTGGGGCGGGGGTCCGATGCGAGGCGGCGAAGCCGCCGAGCGAGCGCGGCGGGGGGCGCGGGGGCGGCGGGGGCGGCGGGGGGAGAGGGCCCCTAGTCGCGGATCGGCGTGGCTTTGAGCGCCGCCTTGCCGTCCTTCACGTAGACGCTGAAGCGCACCGTGCGGCAGTTGTGCTTGGCGACGAGCGCGGCCTTGTTGTCGCGCAGCTTCTGCAGGAACTTGTCGCGCGTCAGGCCGGCGGTCGACTCGCCGCAGTCGCGCTTCTTGGCGATGAAGTCGTCGAAGATGTGGCGGAAGTGGGCCTCTTCCTCTTCCTCCGGGTCGTAAGCGAACGACGCGCGTCGCTTCGCCGTCACCCGAGCCGGTGCCCGTCGGGCCCGCGTCGGCCGTCGTCGAAGGGCGGTCGGCGGCGAGCTGCCAGGCCGGGGCTGCCGGCTTGGGCGGCGGCGGCAGGTCGAAGCTGGGCGATGCCGAGCCCGCCGCCGCTCGAGCCGCCGCCGAGTCCGAGCGAGGCTGCCGAGAACGGCTGCGGCGGCGGAAAGTTGGGCGAGGGCGGGGGGGCGAAGCCGGGGAGAGGCGCCGGGGGCGGGGGGGCGCGGCGAAAACGCCGGCGGCGGGGCGGCGCGAACGCGGGCGGCGGCGGGCCGCCGAACGCCGAATCGGTGCTCGGCAGGTCGAACGTGCTGCCGCCCGAGGGGCCGAGGATCGCGTTCAGGTCCTTGCCCGCGATGTCGGAGCGCTGCCGGCGGGCGCGTGCGTGAAGCGCTCGATCGCGGCGTTGACGTCGCGGGCCAGCCCGCCGATGTGGCCGCCGTAGCTGGCTGTCGTGGATCTTGCGGCAGGTCGCCCGCCGCCAGCTTCTGCAGCTCGCGGCGCAGCCGGCTTGCAGCGGCGCTTCGACCTCCATCCGCTGCAGGAACAGGCCGGCCGCGATCATCGCGAACAGCCGCCACCGCCAGCGGCAGCCACGGGAAGTGGCCCCACTTGAGGTCGTCCGACGTCGTGTCCGCGACAGCAGCGGCCAGACGTCTGGGCCGGGCTGCTCGCCGATGAGCGCGTAGTAGGCCTGCTGCTCGCCCGCCTGGCCCGGGAACGGCGCCGCGACCGCCATCAGCTCGTCCGTGCCGATGGTCGAACGGCAGCGCGCTGGGTGCGCTTCACCGGTCTCGATCTCGCTTCGCGTGCTGCGCGATCAGCTCGGGCAGCGCGTCGAGCTCGCCGGCGGCGCGCGACGACGCGATGACCTTGCCGCGCAGCAACAGCGCGACGTCGACGTCGAGGTTCTTCTTCAGCCGCTCGACCAGCGCGGTGCCGGTCTCGGCGCCGACGTACATGGCGCCCACGATCCGGTCGCGGTTCTTCGACAGCACGGGCGCGGCCGCCAGCCGCTGCAGCGTGCCGTCGACGCCCCAGACGTCGTCGGACAGGTAGCCGCGCAGCGCGTCCGCGATGAGCTCGGCGCCGCCGATGTAGTCGCCGTACTCCTTGTCGTTGTCGCCGACGCGCGCGATCACGCGCCCCTTGCTGTCGATGGCGACGATCGAATCGATGCCGCCGCTCGCCAGGTCGGGGATCAGCGTGCGGAAGCGATCCTGGATCGTCCGGTGGATGACGGTGCACTCGCCCGAGCCGCGCGAGGCCGCGTCCAGCGACTCGGAGAGGATCGCGTCGCGCCCCAGCTTGCCGACGTGGTCGATCCACTTGTGGGCGTCGACCTTGAACATCTGCTCGGCGGCGTACTGCGCGCGATCGAGCCGCTGCCCCTTCGAGCGTCGCCAGCTTCGCTCGACCGGCCGGGGCGCGATCGAGCGCGAAGGTCGCCGCCACGGCGGCCACGAGCGCGATCAGGATGAACCAGATCTTGGAAAGGAACATTCGAGTATCCCTGTCGCTTACTCGGCGGCGGCCGCTTCTTTTTCGTGGCGGCGAAGCGACCTTGATGGTCAGGTCTTCCTTGCGCCGCGGCGTCGATCTCCTGGTCCGTCGCCCAGCGGCCGCGCGTCCAGACCTTCAGGTTGGCCTTGCCGTCGGGCACGTTGGGGATCGAGAAGCTCCCCTTCTCGTCGAGCGCCGCGAAGAACGGCGAGTCGACCACGATCACCGAGATCATGATGTGCGGGTACTCGCTGTCGCGGATCACGTAGCCGCCGAGGCGTCGAAGCGCTGGCGGCGGGTGCCGCCCGGCGGCAGCGTCTCGAGCGGCATCACCTTGGGCGTGTCGGGCGTCGAGAGCTCGTGGCGCACCTTGCCGGTGTTCTTGATCTCGATGACCGAGCCGGGGCCGACGACGACCAGCCGCGGGCGCGCGTCGAGGCCGCCGAGCTCGATGGTGACGGTGCGCGCCGGCGGGGGACTTCGCCCCCTTGACGTTCTCGAGCACGACGACGGTCTCGGCCTTGGCGCCGCCCGCGTTCTGGACCGGGACGTTGCCGTTCTCGAGCCGCCAGTAGCCGTGGAAGAGCCGCGTCGAGCGCGGCGCTGTCGGGCAGCTTCACCGACCCGTGAACGGTTCCCGCCTGGGCGGCAGGCTACGAGCGAGCGTGATCGCAGCGATGCCGAGGAGGGTCCGCAGTGTCTTCATCCGACAGCCAGGGCGGGGGGCCAAGTTCGGCAACGAAATCGGGAAACCGGGCAGCAACGGGCTCGCGTAACCCGCGAAAGTCAGCGCGAGGAATGCAGCAGGCTAGCCCGTCGCTTTCTCCTCTGTCAACGTGCGATTGCGCGTAGTTGCCGATCTGGACGACGGTGTGTGCGCTATCCTTCCCGCCGCAAAATGACCGACCCGCCCGAGCAAGACCCTGGAGACCTTCCCCAACCCGAAGCCCGAGCGCGACTACGTGATCCGGTTCGACTGCCCCGAGTTCACCTGTCTCTGCCCCAAGACCGGGCAGCCCGACTTCGCGACCATCCGCGTCGAGTACGTGCCCGACGCGCTGTGCGTCGAGCTCAAGTCGTGGAAGCTCTACCTCTGGTCGTACCGCGACGAGGGCGCGTTTCACGAGGCGGTCACCAACCGGATCCTCGACGACCTGGTGGCCGCGATTCGCCCGCGCCGCGCGCGCGTCGAAGGCGCCTTCAACGTCCGCGGCGGCATCACGACGACCATCGTCGTCGAGCACCAGAAGAAGCGAAAACCCTCTCCCCCGACGGGGGAGAGGGTTTGGCTGAGGGCCCGTGCGGGCTGCAGCAGCTTCACCGTGGCTACTTTTTCTTCTTCTTGCCGCCCTTGGCCTTGGCGGGCTTCGCCTTGCCTTTGCCCTTGCCGGCCTTGGCGGCCGGCCGGCGGGCGCCGCCTCCTCGGCGACGGCGGCGGGCGCGGCCTCGGCCGCGTCGCCGGCGCCGCGGTTCTGGATGATCGCCGCGGTCGACCCGCGTCTCGCCGAGCAGGTCGCGCGCGCCCGGGATGGCGGACCGCCTTCTCGTCGCGCTCGATCTGCTTGTCGAGCTTCTCGACGCACTCCTTGCAGTCCTTGCGTGCCGAGCCGCGCCAGCGCGAACAGCATCGCCTGGTGCACCGGGTAGCGCTCCGGCGCCATGGTGGTGATCGGCTTCATCGCCGCCGAGCAGCAGCGGCACGCCCTTCTTGGCGTCGCCCGAGAACGCGATCGCGAAGGCGGCCTTCTCGGCGCGCGTCCACGGCCGGATCGTTCAGCTTCTTGCCGTAGCAGGCCGAGGTCCTGGTCGCACTCGTTCGCCACCTGCATGCGGTCGAGCGCCATGCCGAACACGCCCTGCGCCTCGGTCTCCTTCTCGGCCAGCGTCTTGAACGCGTCGTAGGTCTCCTTGCCGGCGATGCGCGCGAGCGCGATCGCCGCGCTGGCGCGCAGATCGGACGCCTTCTGGCCGCCCGAGCGTCACGTAGCCGGACTTGGCGATCTCCAGCAGCGTCGGCACCGCCCGGCGGTCGCCCGACAGGTAGAGCGCGTCCGCCGCCGAGGCGCGCTCGGCCGGGTCGGCCTTGGCGTCCTTGAGCACGGCGAGGATCGCGTCGACCGCTGCCGGCGTCGCGATGTAGCCGAGCGCGATCAGCGCCGAGCGGTGCTCGTCGCCGCGCGCCTTCTGGTGCAGGCGCGCGATCAGCGCCGGCACCGCCTTCTTCGCGCGCAGGTCGCCGAGCAGGATGGCGGCCTTGTGCGGCACCACGCCCGGCGTCCCGACCGGCGGCGGCTCCTCGAACTTGCAGCTTCGCCGCCATCTCCTGGATCGTCGGGGTTCTTCTCCTGCAGCAGCTGCGATCAGCGGATCGATCGCGGGCGCGCCGATGCGCACCAGCGCCAGCCGGCACTCCTGGAAGATGCCGGTGCCCCGGCCGGTCATGAACAGACCCTTGATCAGCGCCGGGATCGCCTGCGGATCGCGGAACTCGGCCAGCCCGAGCGCCGCCTTCTGGTTGAGCAGGAAGTCCTGCTCGTCGGCCGACGTGGTCAGGATCTTCATCAGCGTCGGGACGGCGCGCTTGTCGCCGATCTTGACCAGCGCGCGCATCGCCGCGATGCGCGCGTTGTTGGCGCGCGACTTGATCGGCAGCTGCTTCTCGGCCGCCTTGATCAGCGGGTCGACCGGCGTCGGTCGCCTTCATGTCGCCCAGCACGCCGGCCGCGATGGTGGCGCGGTCGAAGTCGTCGTCGCTGTAGTCGAGCGCCTCGATCATGATCGGCTTGGTCCGCGGATCGAGCGTAGCGCGCCAGCGCCTCCAGGTGCTCGGGGCGCTTGGTGTCGTTGTAGAGCTCGATCAGCGCCGGCACCGCGGGCCGCGCTTTCTCGACGTCCATGTTGGCGAGGTGGTCGAGCGCTTCCTTCTGGACGCGCAGGTTCTTGAGCTGCTTGGCCCAGGTCATCGGGTCGTTGGGATCGCCCTGGCAGGCGGGGCCGAGACCAACGGCGAGGGCGACGGCGAGAGCCGCGAGCGCGCAAGGTACGACGAACGGGTACGCATGGAGTCTCCTCCTGGGTACGGCGAGTCGCGAAACCCATCGCGGACTGCAGGATTAGAAACGACAGCGGCCAGAAAAGCAAACGGCCGGTCCCCGATGTAGGGAGACCGGCCGCTCTGTTCGATGGGGTAGGGCGGCGAGGTCAGCGGGCGACTACGGTGCGGCGGCGCCGCCGCCCTTGGCCTTCGGGGTGACGGCGAAGTTGACGTTCTGGTAACCGGCGACGGAGACGGAGTACATGATCTTCTTCAGCGCCTTGAACTCGACGTTCTTGTCGGACTGGATGATGGCGATGCCGTTGAACTCCTCGGAGGGGTGCAGGAGCTTGTAGTTGTTCTTCAGCGTGACGAGCTTGTCGTGCAGCTCGGCGATCTTGAAGTCGCCGGTCGACGACTCCTTCATCAGCTCGTCGGCGGTCGCCACCTGCGAGCCGTCCAGCGTGACGACGTCCTTGCTGACACCGATGACCGGCGCGCGCTCGAGATCGGTCCAGTTCTGGGCGTCGGGCAGGACGATGTTCTTCTGCACGAACAGGATCTCGCCCGTCGCCGAGAAGGACATCAGGAGGAAGATGACCAGCATCGTCATCATGTCGATGTACGCCACCAGGTTGAGCGCGCGCGTACGAGGCTCTTGCGTCCGGCGTGCCCGAGCTTGGCTTTCGCCACCTCGAGCTTGACCGAGTTGTAGAGGTGCGCGTGCGGTGCGTGGATAGGCATCGGTCGGTCCTCAGATACCGGCGCCGCCGGCGTCTATCAGTGAGATGTCCGGGAACCGCGCGGTCAACGCCGCGTCCATGGTTCTGACCAGGGTCTCGAACTTGATCGTGTCCTCCGACGCGACCTGGATGTCGTTCTTGTCCGGGTGGGCGTCCTTGATCTTCTTGAGCTCGGCGGCGAGCTTCTCGAAGTCGTACTGATCGCCCTTCTTCGGGATCGGCTGCTGGTCCTGGTCGGCGACGAGGTTGTAGCCCTTCGGCGTTGACCACGACGACCAGCTTGAACGACCTTCTCCGGCGGCGTGTCCTCACCAGCCTGGCCCTGCCCCTTCTGGTGCGCTTCGAGGCGCGCCAGCTGGGACCAGACCGCGGTGATGAGGAGGAACGCCACCATGCAGGTCAGCAGGTCGATGTACGGAACCAGGTTCAGGTCGGCATTGAGCGGACTTTTTGCCGCCCTTGCCGCCGGTATCGACTGAAACGCCCATGGGTTGTGCTTCCTCCTAGTAGGGCGGTTAGTACTGCTGCTGCTGCTGCTGTCCGCCGCCCTCGCGGCCGGCGACCACCAGGTTCAGCGTCTCGACCGTCGCCTGGTTGATGCCGTCCAGCACGTGCTGGGTCATGCCGTTCAGCCAGGCGTAGGTCGCGAGGCCGAGGATACCGGTGCCGAGGCCGAACGCGGTGCAGTTCATCGCCTCCGAGATACCCTTCGAGAGCATCGTCGCCTTCATCGAGGGGTCGACGCCGGCGACGCCGGCGAACGACTTGATGAGGCCGGTGATGGTGCCGAGCAGGCCGGCCAGGGTCGCGAGGTTACCGAGCATGGCCAGGTAGCCCGTGCGCTTCTCGATCTTCGGCAGCTCGCGCAGGGCCTCTTCGTCCATGCCCTGCTGCACGTCGTGCTCCGAGCCACCCGCGCGGCGCAGGCCGGCCGCGATGATGCGCGGTGACCGGCGAGCCGGGCTGGCCTGGCAGGTGTTGATCGCGCCCTGGATGTTGCCCGAGACGATCTGCGACTTCAGCAGCGACATCAGCTTGTCGACGTCGACCTTCGACTTCGAGACGTAGAGGAAGCGGTCGACGGTGATGCAGACGGTGAGTGCCGGGCAGCAGCGAGGATCGGCCACATGCCCCAGCCGCCTTCCTGAAAGTGCTCCATGATGAACATGAATCGTTCTCCTTGTTCTTGGTGGTCGTCGGGTTGAAAGGTTTTGGTGCGCGGGCATTAGCCCTGCATGGCGGCCTTGGCCTGGTACAGCAGGTTCGAAACGTTCTTCTTCACCTCGGCGATGTCGTCGAGGGCGTTCTGGGTCTTGCCGTTCAGCCAGGCGAAGGCGGCCAGACCGATGATGCCGGTGAGCAGCCCGAAGGCGGTGCAGTTCATCGCCTCCGAGATGCCCTTCGACAGCAGCGTCGCCTTCTGCGACGGGTCGACACCGGCGACGCCGGCGAACGACTTGATGAGACCGGTGATGGTCCCGAGCAGACCGGCGAGGGTCGCCAGGTTGCCGAGCATCGCCAGGTAGCCGGTCCGCTTCTCGAGCTGCGGGCAGCTCGCGCAGCGCCGGCCTCGTCCATCGCCGAGTTGATCTCCTCGTCGGCTGCGGTTGGCGCGCATCAGGCCCGCCTGCACGATGCGGGTCAGCGGCGTCGAGTTGCCCGAGCAGACCTTGATCGCGCCCTGGATGTTGCCGGCGGAGATCTGCGAGCGGAGAAGAGCCACCAGCTTCTCCTTGTCGATGACGGCGCGGCGCAGGAACACCGAGCGTTCGATCAGGATGGACATCGTGAGCATGAGCAGGAACAGGATCGGCCACATTCCCCATCCACCTTCGTGGAATGCATCGGCCAGCATCTTGAGAACGGTCATTTCCGGATCCTCCTTGGGTCCTTCTGAGGTTCTGCGGGTGTCGTGGTGTCTCGGTGGAGGTCATTGCTGTCGCAATCCGCCCCGAGCCAGAAATCCGAGCCGGGCACAGTAGCACTTGTGGTGCCAGATCGTTTCGCCGCGGTTTCTTGGCAGTTTCCATGACGCCGGGGCGTTTGCCCCGTAGCATTTCGCCCCGACTGGCCGGTATTTTGTCCCCGGCTGCTCGACGCGCCTCGATCTATCGGCGCGCGGTACAAAAGCGGGCGCGAAACATGGGCGATAACGCAGAATTCTCGATCTGATCGTCATCATCCTGCTCGCGACGATCCTCCTGATGCCCCGGCCCGACGCGACGGTGAAGCCGGCGCTGACGCTCGATCCGGAGCGGCGCGCGCGCGTCGCCGAGCTGCAGTCGAGCTGATCGGACGCCCGACGACATCGACGCGACGGCCTGGAGCTGGCCAACATCTATCTCGACGGGCACCGCCCCGACTGGGCGCTCGCGACGGTGACCGCAGGCGCTGCGCTACCACCCGAACGACTATCGCCTCCACCACCTGCGCGCGATCGCCTACGCCGATCGCTTCGAGGGCCAGCCGGCGTTCGAGGCGGCGACGCAGGCCGCTCGCGCTCTGCGAGCGCGAGCCGCCGCCCGCCGGGCGCGCCGACGTGCGGCGACGCGGCGCGCAGCCGGCTCGCCTGCTCGCCACCACCCTCGAGGAGGTCTCGAAGGTCGACATGAAGAAGCAGCCCTACCTGGCGAAGGAGCGCATCTTCAAGACGCTGCACCCGACGTTCATCCCCAGGCCTCGGACCGCCAAGACCACCGCCAAGCCCGAAGCCCCCAAGAAGCCCGACGGCAAGACCGACGGCAAGCCCTCCGGCAAGACCGACGAGCCCAAGAAGCCGTAACGCTTCGAATCTCAGAGCCGAGTTTCTCTCGCGGGGTGAGCGGAGCGTGGCTTCGCCACGCGCAGCGAAGGAGTTTCAGAGGGGCGCGAGCGGCAGCGAGCCGCCTCTCTGAAGTTGCGCTTACGTAGTGTGGCTTTGCCACACGGAGCGAGAGAGTTTCAGAGAGCCGCGAGCGGCAGCGAGCCGGCTCTCTGAGAAGGATGTGGGCTGCGAAGGACTCGAACCTTCAGCCAAGAGATTAAGAGTCTCCTGCTCTACCATTGAGCTAGCAGCCCGGATTTTCTTTCTTCGTGTTCTCTGTCTCTCTCCAGCGCGCCCGAGGTGAGTCGAACACCTAACCCTCGGCTTCGAAGGCCGATGCTCTATCCAGTTGAGCTACGGGCGCAGGAAAAAGTGACGCGGAATGATGCTCAGGGGGTCCCTAGCTGTCAAGCGTTTGAAACAGATTCGCGTCGGTTTCGAGTGGGTTGATCGCGTCGAGCACAGACGTGACAATCGCGCGCCATGAGCAGCCCCCACGACGAGGATCGGAAGCAGCGGCATCTCACGCGGCGACATTTTCTCGGCGCCTCGGCGGTCGGTGGCCTCGCCCTGGCGGGCGCCGCCCGCGCGGCGTCGAAGCCCGGCGCGGAAAAGGGCGGCGGGCCGTTCCCCAAGGACTTCGTCTGGGGCGTGGCGACCGCCTCCTATCAGGTCGAGGGGGCGGTGGCCGAGGACGGTCGCGCTCCGTCGGTGTGGGACACCTTCTCCAAGAAGAAGGGGGCGGTGTTCGAGGGACACACCGGCGACGTCGCCTGCGACCACTACCACCGGTACAAGGAGGACATCGCGCTGGCCAAGACGCTGGGGGCGAAGTCGTACCGCTTCAGCGTCTCCTGGTCGCGCGTCCTGCCGGGCGGCGTCGGGGCCGTCAACGACAAGGGGCTCGACTTCTACAAGCGCCTCTGCGACGAGCTGGACAAGGCCGGCATCGCGCCGATGTGCACGTTGTTCCACTGGGACTACCCCGAGGCGCTCTACAAGCGCGGGGGCTGGTTGAACCGCGACTCCGCCGACTGGTTCGCCGAGTACGCGGCCCTGCTCGCAGACAAGCTCTCGGACCGGATCAAGGTCTGGGTGACGCAGAACGAGCCCCAGTGCTACATCGGCCTCGGCCACCTCGACGGCGTGCACGCCCCCGGCGACAAGCTGAAGTTCGTCGACTACCTGACCGCCGCGCACAACAGCATGCGCGCGCACGCCAAGGCGGTGCAGGCGCTGCGCGCCCACGCCAAGGATCCGAAGGCGACCAAGATCGGCTACGTGCTGTCGACGCAGGTCGCGCAGCCGGCCACCGACAAGCCCGAGGACGTCGCGGCGGCGCGCGCGGCCATCTTCGCGGTCGGCGGGCGCCACCAGTGGAACAACAGCTGGTGGACCGATCCGGTGGTGCTGGGGAAGTACCCCGAGGACGGCATCGCCGTCGCCGGCAAGGACATGCCGAAGTTCAAGGCGACCGATCTCGAGGAGATGAAGCAGCCGATCGATTTCCTCGGGCTCAACATCTACAAGGCCGACAACTACCACCAGGGCGCGGACGGCAAGCCCGAGCAGGTTCCGTCCCCCCCGGCTACCCGCGCGCCGGCTCCGACTGGCAGCCGATCACGCCGGGCTGCATGTACTGGGGGCCGCGCTTCTTCTACGACCGTTACAAGCTGCCCATCTCCATCACCGAGAACGGCCTGGCCACGCGCGATCAGCTGTTCCTCGACGGCAAGGTCCACGACCCGCAGCGGATCGACTTCATGCACCGCTACCTCCTGGAGCTGTCGCGCGCGATCAAGGACGGCGTGCCGGTGACGGGCTACTACGCCTGGTCGCTGCTCGACAACTTCGAGTGGTCCGACGGATACAAGCAGCGCTTCGGTCTGGTCTACGTCGACTACCAGAATCAGAAGCGGGTCCCCAAGGACTCGTTCGACTGGTTCAAGAAGGTGATCGCGACCAACGGCCGCAGCCTCCTGGGCAAGACCGCGGTGCCCGTGACTCAGGTGACGCCGGCGTAGCCGGCTAGGGCTTGATCGGCGCGGTCGCGGGGGCCTTGGCGGTCGGGCCCGGGACGATGGCGCTGGCCGGGTTCGTCACCCAGTCGGTCATCGCCGCCGCCTGCAGCGCGGGCGCGAGCTTGGCGCCGTAGGTGATGAACCAGTCGGCGGCCAGATCGCGCTCGCCGCGGAAGAGCCGCGCCCGGAACGGCGCGATGCCGGACTTCGGGTCGGCCGACGCCGCCAGCAGCGTCGGCTCGTCGGCGCCCACCAGCGCCAGCCCGCGCACCTCGGGATCGGTCTTCGGATCGAGGAGCAGCGGCCGCAGGGCCGGAAAGTAGTCGCGCGCGCCGCGACGGATCAGGACCTCGGCCGCCAGCTTCTGGACCGCGGGTTGGGGGCGCCGCGCCAGCCGGGCGATCAGCTTCGTCGCCTCCTCGGACGGGACCCGCTCGAGCTCGCGCAGCGTGGCGAGGGCCGGCCTCGGATCGTTGTCCTTGAACAGCACGTAGAGGTCTGCGAGATCGGTGTCCCCCCCCGCGCGGACCACGCCCGCGGCGGCGGCCGCCCGGATGTCGGGGGCCGGATCGCGCAGGAAGGGGACCATCGCCACCACTTTGCCGCGCCCGGCGTTGGGTTTGATCAGCGCCAGCATCGCCGCGCCGCGCGCGGCGGGGCTCGGATCCTCCTTCGCGATCGCGGCCAGCGCCTTCTTCACGTCGGGGAGATCGTTCATCGGCCCGAGCGCGACGGCGGCGGCGGCCCGCCCTTCCGGGTGAGCCTTCGTGTTCTGGAGGAGCTCGATCAGCCCCGGCGCGCAGGCCGGATCGGCGGCGGTGGCCAGCGCGCGGGCCGCGGTGGCATGGTCGGTCCAGTTGTCGGTGTCGAACCACCCCTTGAGCAGCGGGCAGAGGGGCACCTTGGCGGCGACCATCGCGGCCCCCACGTCGGCGGCCAGCTCCGGCCGCCGAACGGCGGCCTTGAGCCACTTCATCGCGTTCTCGTCACCGCGCGCGGCCAGATAGCCGACCATCCGCACCGACGCGTACGGCTCGTGCAGCGACGCCTTGACCCAGTCGTTCGCCAGCGTCGTGAAGCTGGGCTCGGCGTGCTGGCCGGCGCTGCGCGCCATCGCCACCCGGCGCAACGCCTCGGTGCGGTTGCCGGACTTCAGCAGCTTGGGGAGCGCCACCTCGGGCGGGTCGTAGAGGTGCCCGATCGCGACCGTCGAGCAGCGGCGCTGATCGCGCGCGAACAGCCAGTGCACGTGCAGCTTCTCGTCGTCCGAACGCACGATCTGCGGCGGGGTCGGATAGGGGACCGCGTCGCGCAGCACCTCGATGATCGCGTCGTCGAATCCGGGGAACCCGGAGCTGCGGGTGATCTTGGCGGAGATGAGCTGCCCTTCGCCGGCGACGACGATGTCGGCCTCGGCGGTCAGCTTCGGATCGTTCAGGGGGTTCACCGGCGGCAGCTTCTCGCCGACCAGATGCAGGAAATTGTCGACCCAGCGTCGGTGGATGTGGGCGTGCAGCGTCTTCAGGTACTCGCCTTCGGGGCCGGGCGGCGCGGCGAGGGGGAGTTCCGGTAACTTGTCCGCTGGGATCGTGTCGGCGTGGGCATTGCGGGCCGGGACAGCGACGGAGAGGGTAGCGGCGAGCAGCGATAGGCGGAGGCAAGTCATTGCGCCCGGGGAGCTTAATTCCTTTCGCGGTTTCATGGTATGCCCGCCTCATGTGGAATTCAAAAGCGTGGCGCGTCGTCACGTTCGCGGCGCTGTCCGCGGCGTCTGCGGGGTGCGCCGGACTCAAGTTGGGGCTCGTCGACGCCTCGGTCCGCAAGCCGTCGAACGTTGCCGTCTATTTCACCGTCGACACCCGTGGCAACAAGCCCGTCGCGAACCTGACACCGCAGGACTTCCGGATCTACGAGGACAAGCAGCCGGTTTCGATCCTCGAGAGCAAGCAGACGATCCTGCAGCCGGAGGTGGCCGCGATTCACTACACGCTGCTGCTGATAGACACGAGCGGCAGCGTCGTCGACTCGGGGGACATGCCGGCGCTGGTCCAGGCCGCAGGCTCGTTCGGCGATCGGGTCGGCCCCCATCAGAAGGTGGCGATCTACAGCTTCGACGGTAGCTCGCACCTGACGCCGGTGGTCCCCTTCGGCGGCAACGTGCGCAGCGGCGTCAACGTGCTGTCGACCCGACGTCCGCGCGATCCGTCGACCAACCTGAACGGCGCGGTGATCGAGGGGGTGCGGGTCCTGACCCAGCAGATGGAGCATGCGCCGGTGCCGCTGCGGTTCGGCACCCTGGTGGTCTTCACCGATGGCACCGACCGGGCCCACCGGGCCAGTCCGGAGGACGTCGGGAAGTCGCTGGACGGGGCCGGGTTCGAGACCTACGTGATCGGGGTCGGCCAGGAGGTCGACAGCAAGCAGCTGCAGTCGATCGGTCGTTCGGGGACGTTCGCGTCGCAGAACCGCGCCGACATCCAGCGCGGCTTCGACGAGATCGGCGCCCGCATCGAGGCGTCGTCGAAGCGGTTCTACCTGCTGTCGTACTGCTCGCCGTCGCGGGCGGGCGAGCACGAGGTCGAGATCGAGGCGAACGCCGAAGGGACGAGCGGCCGGCTGAGCTACAGGTTCAACGCCAGCGGGTTCGGCCCCAACTGCGATCCCAATCAGAAGCCGGCCTTCGACGTCCACCACCCGAAGCCGGCGCCGCCCCCGAAGGTCGCCGAGCGCGCCCCCGAGTCGCCGCCGAACCACGCCAAGAACGACGGCAAGACCGAGGGCAACGACGCCAAGCCGTCCTCCCCGATCAAGGGCTGGGCGCCCAAGCGCTAGTCACTTCCGCGCTGCGCGGCCACGTCCGCATGCACCTTCCGACGAGGGGATTGAGCGATGAAAGCACTGTGGGGGACGGTAGGAACGAGGAAGGTTCGGCTCGTGGTGGTCGGCGCGCTTGCTGTCGCTTGCCCCGGCGCATTCGCGCTCGGCTGTGGGGGGGCAGAGGGCGCAGGCAGCGGTGGTAGCGGAGGGGGAGATGCCGGCAGCAACGGCACCGGTTACGGCGGGATGACGGGGTTGGCGGGTACGACTGGCGCCGCTGGAGGTGCCGGCAGCACCGGCTCCGGTGGGACGACGGGGTCGGCGGGTGCGACCGGCGCAGCTGGAATGACCGGCACCGCCGGGATCATGGGGGCCGCGGGTGCTGCCGGCGGGGGAGCGGCGGGGGCCTCGGGAATGGCGGGCACGACCGGCGCCGCCGGTGCCGTCGGCGGCGTTGGGACCTGGAAGGTTCTTCCCGCCGCGCCCATCGAGGCCCGGCACTATCACTCGGCAGTTTGGACGGGCACGGAGATGATCGTCTGGGGCGGGTGGGGAGCGAATGGCTTTCTATCCGATGGGGCTCGCTATTCACCCAGCACGAACGCGTGGACCTCGATCTCCGCGCAAGGCGCGCCGGCGCCGCGCATCGGGCACGCCGCGGTTTGGACCGGTACAGAGATGATCATCTGGGGCGGCCAGAGCCCCAGGCTGCAAGAACACACCAATACGGGCGCGGCGTACGATCCGAAAACCGATACGTGGCGCTCTCTCCCCACGAGTGGTGCTCCCTCTGCGCGCGACGATCCCGGCGCCGTGTGGACGGGCACGGAGATGATCATCTGGGGGGGCTTGAGTACCAACGGCACGAACGGACTCGACGGCGGCGCTCGCTACAATCCAGCCTCGAACAGCTGGACGACCCAGATTGCCGGTGGTCCGCCTGGTAAGGGGCCCAGCCCACGCGCCAACTTCGTCAGCGCCTGGACGGGTAGCAAGATGGTCGTCTGGGGGGGCTACAGCAACCTGACCACGTACTGGAAAGACGGGAGTCGCTACGACCCTGCTGCCGGCACCTGGGCGGCGATGAGCGTCGCGGGCGCACCATCGGCTCGCAGCGGAGCTGCCTGGGTCTGGACGGGGACAAGTCTCATCGTGGTGGGCGGCAGCACCGACCTCACGACCTACACAAACACGGGCGGACGGTATGACCCCGTTTCCGACAGCTGGGTCTCGACATCATCGATTGGTGCGGAGACACGCAAAGGAGCTGGGGCGGTCTGGACCGGGACGAGGATGGTCGTTTGGGGGCGATTCAACAGCCCTCTCGTGAACACCGGTGAAATCTATGATCCCGCGGCCGACACCTGGACTGCTATGTCCACGGCGGGCGCACCATCCGCTCGGCGGGACATGAGCACAATCTGGACCGGCGAACACGTGATCGTGTGGGCGGCTACGACGAGGTTGTGCCGCTCGCGGATGGAGCAACCTTCGCGTTCTGAATTGGGGCTAGGGGAGGCGGCGGAGCAGGACGTCGGCGAGCGTCGCCGCGAAGAACGCGACCGACACGTAGCCGTTCAGGTTGAAGAACGCGATGCCCAGGCGCGACAGATCGCTGGGGCGGACGATGGCGTGCTCCCAGACCGAGCAGCGCGATCACGACGCCGACGCCGCGAGGTAGACGACGCCCAGCCCGGCCACCGGCGCGAGGGCGCACCAGCGCGGCCACGGTCACGGCGTGCAGCGGCGCCGAGATGACCAGCGCGCCCTCGACGCCGAGGCGCGCCGGGATCGAGTGCAGGCCGGTGGCGCGGTCGAAGTCGCGATCGGCGAGCGCGTAGAGCACGTCGAAGCCGGCGATCCAGGTGGCGACGGCGATCATCAGCAAGCCCGGGATCCAGCCGAAGTCGCCGCGCACGGCGATCCAGGCGCCCGCCGGCCCGGAGGCGATGGCCAGGCCCAGGAACAGGTGGCAGAGCGACGTGAAGCGTTTGGTCAGCGAGTAGCCGAACAGCAGCGCCAGCGCCACGGGCGTCAGCGCCAGGCACAGCGGCCCCAGCGCAGCCGCGGCGGCCACGAAGAGCGCCGGTGGCGACCGGTCAGGGCCCAGGCGGCGCGCAGCGAGACCGCCCGCGCGGCAGCTCGCGGCCGGCGGTGCGGGGGTTGCGCGCGTCGATGTGGCGATCGACGATGCGGTTGAAGCCCATGGCCGCCGTGCGCGCGCCCGCCATGGCGACGACGATGGCCAGCAGGCGCGGCGACGGACAGGCCGAGGCCGCGCGCGGCCAGCGCCGCGGCCGCCAGCGCGAAGGGCAGGGCGAAGATGCGTGTGGCTGAACTTCACCATCCGCCCGAAGACGGACGATGGGACGCGGGCGCCGTGGCTGGGTTCGCGACCGCTCGGCGGTTCGCGGCGGTCATGCGCGCGCCATCCAGCGCAGCGGGGGTTGCGGATCGCGGACCAGCGCGCATTCAGGGGATCGGCGATAGCGTCGCCGACGCGAGCACGTCGAGCAGGCCGGGGCGCTTGCCCGGGGCCAGCGCGCCCAGCGCGGCCAGGCCCAGCGCCCGCGCCCCGGCCGGTGGCGGCGTCCAGCCAGCGCGCGCGGCGGCACCGCGGGGAAGTGCGGCGGCCAGCGTCGCCAGCTCGCCCCACAGGACAGGTCGGGCGGTCGAGGCGAGGCTGTCGGTGCCGAGCGCCAGATCGAGACGCCGTCGGCGAGCAGCGCCGGCGACGTCGGGCAGCCGGCCGCCGATGTGCAGGTTCGAGCGCGGGCAGAGCACGACGGTCGCGCCGGCGCGCGCGCGACCCGGCCGATCCTCTGCGCCGGCGTGGACCATGTGCACCAGCAGCGGCGGCTGCGGTCCCGTCGAAGGCGCCCAGCGCGCGCCAGGTAGGCGACCGGCGACGCACCCGGCGCGCGCGTCCGGGGATCGACGCCCATGCGCGCGCAGCACCGCCGGCCAGGCGGCCGCTCCCGTCGCGCAGCAGGCGGAGCTCGTCTTCGGCATCCTCGGCCAGGTGAATGGTGGTGGCGCGCCGGTCGCGCGCGGCCGCGGCGAAGATGCGGCGCAGCAGCTCGGGGCCGACGGAGTAGGGCGCGTGCGGGGCGCGGCACCGCAGGCCAGCGTCGGCGGGCCAGCCCGGCGAGGCGCGCGCTCGTCGCGCTCGCGGCGGCGTCGGCCAGCGCGTCGCCGGTGCGCGCCTCGCGCGAGCCGACCAGCTCATGGAAGAAGACCCCGTGCAGGCCCGGCGGCGCCGATGGCGCGGCAGCCGCGCGAGCCGTTGCCGACGTCGCCGACGGCGGCGGTGCCCGTGCGCACCGCCGCCGCCGGCCGCGTCGCAGGCCGCGGCGGCGCAGCGCCGGTCGGCGATCGACGCCGCGGCCGGCGGCCATGAGGCGCCGCGCCCAGGAGACCAGCGCCGTCGCCGCCGGGCACCGCGCCGGCGCAGCGCCGACAGCTCCAGATGGGCGTGCGCGTTCACCAGGCCCGGCACCAGCACGCCGTCGGCCCGCTCCTCGGCGCGCGTCGGGGATGGGCGCGGCGCAGCTCGGCCCGCGTGCCGCACCGCCACGATCGTGCGCCGTCGTCGTCCAGCACCACCGCGCCCTCGGCGATCGGCGGCGTGACGATCGGGACCACCCAGCGCGCGCTGACCAGCCGCACCGGACCTCCTCACCCCGACGCCGCCTCCGCTTCGCGAAGGAGCGGGAGCTGGTCACGCACATCGCGTCAGCTCGTCGGCTACGCGGCGGCAGCAGCTCGTAGCGCATGTTGCGGCGGCGCGGGACGAAGCCGGCGCCGCGCACGTAGCGCTCGATGTCCTCGGCGCCAGCTTGAAGACGGCGCCCGGCCTGCGAGACGACGTTCTCCTCGATCATCGCCGAGCCGAAGTCGTTGCCGCCGAAGCGCAGCGCCGACCTGGCCGACCTCGGGGCCCATGGTCGGCCACGAGACCTGCAGGCTGGGGAAGTTGTCCAGGTACAGGCGCGCCAGCGCGAACATGCGCAGGTAGCGCATGGCCGTGGTGTCGTCGTGCAGCTTGAGGCGCGTGCCCTCGGCCTGGAACGGCCAGCAGATGAAGGCGGTGAAGCCGGCGGTCTCGTCCTGCAGCGCGCGCAGGTGCTCGAAGTGGTTGACGATGTGCGCGGGCGTCTCGCCGAACCCGAACACCATGGTGGCGGTGGTGCGCAGGCCCAGGGCGTGGGCCTCGCGCATCACCTCCAGCCAGGTGTCGGTCGAGCACTTGAGCGGCGAGATGGCGCGGCGGATGTCGTCGTCCAGGATCTCGGCGCCGCCGCCCGGGATCGAATCCAGGCCGGCCGCCACCAGCCGCTCGATCACCGTGCGGATCGGCATGTTCTCGATCTCGGCGATGTAGCGGATCTCCTCGGGCGACAGGCCGTGGATGGCCAGCGGGAAGTTGGCCTTCATCCAGCGGAACAGATCCTCGTACTAGGTCAGCGGCAGCTCGGGGTTGAGGCCGCCCTGCAGCAGGATCTGCACGCCGCCCAGATCGACCGTCTCCTGGAGCTTCTGCGCCAGCATGCTCGCGCGTACAGGGTGTAGCCCTCCTTGTTGGTCGGGCGGGCGGTAGAAGTTGCAGAACTTGCAGCGGGTGACGCAGACGTTGGTGTAGTTGACGTTGCGGTCGATGATGTACGTGACGACGCCGTCGGCGTGCAGGGCGCGGCGGCGCGCGATCGGCGGCGGCGCCCAGATCCAGCGTCGGCGCCTCGGCGTAGAGGCGAAGCGCGTCGTCGGGCGAGAGCCGCCCGCCGGCGGCGGCGTCGGCCAGCAGGCGTCGATCGAGTGGGCGACTTCGTGCTCGGCGCCGCGCCGGCAGTCGACGCGGTGCCGAGGATCGGCGTCGTCGGAACAGGCGCGGCCGCGCCTTGCGCCGTGATCAGGCCGGCGGCGGCTGGCCGCGATCGAAGAAGGCCGCCACGCCGGACAGCTCCTCGGCTCCCAGGCGGTAGCGGATGTTGTCGGTCAGGTAGCGTTCGTAGTCGGCCGGGTCGCCGCCGTGCGCCTCGGCCCAGCCGCGCGCGATCTCCGCCCGGTGCGTCGAGGCCGGCGCGAGGCTGGCGCGGAGCGCGAGTCCTCGCGGGCGACCGCGCCCGGGCGCCCGGCCCAGACCGCGTAGACGAACGGCAGCCCGGTCAGCTCGCGCCAGTCGGCGCCCAGATCGACGACGTGGGGATAGCGGTCCGCCGCGGCGAAACCGGCGTCGCCGATCACCAGCGCGCCGCGTGGTGCCGGCGGCCGCGCCCAGCACCTCGTCGTGGGGCACCTCGTGCGAACCGGGGGTGCAGGCCGCGCTCGCTGGCAGCAGCAGCTGCAGCAGCATCGCCGAGCTGCGCGAGGCCCCGTCGAGGGCGATGTCGGTCATCTGCCTCCCAGGGCACCTCGCCCACCAGCAGCACCGTGCGCACGGCGCCGAAGCCGCCGATGGCGATCCCGGGGACGACGCGCAGCTCGCCGGGCATGGTCGCGATAGCTGGCGGTCGGCAGCAGGGCCAGATCGACCTCGCCGCGCTGCCAGCAGCTCGGCGCAGCGGACGGGAAGCTCGAACGCAGCTCGAAAGCGGTCGTCCGGCCTCGCGCTCGAGGCCGTAGGTGATGGGCCGCGCGTTCAGGAACGAGACGGCCGCGATGCGCAGCGCTGTCGCTCACGACACCACCTCCAGGCTGCGCGCGCACGTCGCGCCGGAAAGGTTTGTCGACGACCAGCGCCGTCGCCCTCGGCGACGACGTTGTACAGCGTGTCGCGCTCGACCGGGGTGCGGCCGGCGTTGCGGATGATGCGGACGATCTCCGCCGGGCGTCATCGCCTGCGGCGTCTCGGCCCCGGCCATGTGATAGATGCGCTCCTCCTGGACGGTGCCGTCGAGATCGTCGGCGCCGAACCACAGCGCGGTCTGCGCGGTCTTGACCCCCAGCATGATCCAGTAGGCCTTGATGTGCGGGATGTTGTGCAGCATCAGGCGCGCCACCGCGTAGGTGCGCAGGTCCTCGACGCCCGTCGGCCCCGGCAGCTTCATGAGGGCGTTGTTGTCGGGGTGGAACGCCAGCGGGATGAAGGTCTGGAAGCCGCCGGTCTCGTCCTGCAGCGCGCGCAGCCGCAGCATGTGGTCGACCCGCTCCTCGACGGTCTCGATGTGCCGTAGAGCATCGTGCAGTTCGAGCGCAGCCCCAGCCGGTGCGCCGTGCGGTGCACCTCCAGCCACTCGTCGCCGGTGCACTTGTCGTCGCAGATCTTCTTGCGCACGCGGGCGGCGAAGATCTCGGCGCCGCCGCCCGGGCAGCGAATCCAGCCCGGCGGCGCGCAGCTTCTGCAGCACCTCCTCGATCGAGCATGCCGTAGTGCTGGTGGTAGTAGAAGATCTCGACCGCGGTGAACGCCTTGAGGTGGATGCTGGGCTTGATCCGCTTCAGCCCCGCAGCAGCTCGGTGTAGTAGTCGAACGGCAGCCCGTCGTGCAGGCCGTTGACGATGTGGATCTCGGTGACCGGGTCGCCGGCGTCGACCCGCGCCTGCAGCTTCCCCCAGGCCTCCTCGTGCGACATCGTGTAGGCGCCCGCGTCGCCGGGCTTGAGGCGCGCGAACGAGCAGAACATGCAGCTGGCCACGCAGACGTTGGTGGCGTTGATGTGCAGGTTGCGGTTGAAGTAGGTGCGGTCGCCGTGCAGGCGCTCGCGCACCTCGTTGGCCAGCGCGCCCGACCTCCAGCAGGTTGGGGTGCTGGTACAGCGCCACGCCGTCCTCGGCCGACAGCGGCTCGCCGGCAGCGGATTTTGTCGCGGATCGATGCCGCTGGTTCGAAGCCTGTCCGGCGCTCACGTCGTCACCTCCTCGAGAGTTCCGTCGGCCATGCGCTCGTGGGCGGCGAGGCCGGCGCCGCGGATCAGCGTCGCGGCCTCCTTGCGCGTCAGGGCCGGGTTGTTGGCGTTGTCGCCCAGGCGCAGGGCCCGCTCGGCCACGATGGGACCGCACAGCTCGTCGGCGCCGAAGCCGAAGCACCATCTGCGCCAGGCGCGGGCCCAGCGTGGCGACGTCGGCCAGCACGTGGGGCACCGTCGGGCAGCGCCAGCCGGCAGAAGGCGAACATGCGCAGGGTGTCGAGGCCGTACGGCTCCCCTTCGGGAGTCGGCATCAGCGCCGCCAGCCGGCGAGCCCGAGCAGGCTTCGCCAGGGCCAGCCGGGCCAGCCGTGCGCCGTCGCGGCTCGCCGGCCTGGAAACGACACCCGCCAGATCACCCGCAGGCCGGCGTCGGCCGCGGCCGTCGCCAGCTCGATGTCGCCGCCGCTGAGCAGCACGTTCACGCCCGCGGCGCGGGCGGCGCGCCAGGTCGCGCGGGCCGGCGACGTCCGCCTCATCGATATAGGCGTCGGCCGCGTCGCGCGGGCCGCGCCAGGCCCGTTCGCCAGCAGCTGCCGGCTGCGGACGAAGAACCCGCGTTCGCCGTGGTGCACGTCGCGAATGCGACGACGGCGCGGCGGCCGAGCGCGAACAGGTCCAGCGTGGCCAGGGATTCCGCTGCCGGAGCGGCAGCCGCTGCGACCGCGTCTGGTTCGGCGCTCATTTCGTCCCCGCTTTTTCGTCCGCTCCCCAGCGCGGCATCAGCCGGTTCGGGAGCCCCAGCTGGTCCAGCACGCGCCCGACCACGGTGTCGAGCAGCGCATCGAGGGTCGCCGGCTTGGAATAGAACGACGGCGCGGCGGGCAGCACGACGGCGCCCGCGCGGGTCACCGTCAGCATGTTCTCGAGGTGGATCGACGACAGCGGCGTCTCGCGCACCACCAGCACCAGCTTGCGCCGCTCCTTCAGCATCACGTCGGCGGCCCGCCCGATCAGGTCGTCCGAGATGCCGTGCGCGATGCGGGCCAGCCCGCCGGTCGAGCAGGGGATCACCACCATCGCGTCCCAGCCCGCCGAGCCCGAGGCGAACGGCGCCCGGAAGTCGCGCAGGCCGTAGCGCTTGAACGGGTAGCTCGGCACCTCGCCGATCTCGTGCGCCCAGACCTCGTTCCCCGACTGGGTGAAGCACAATCCCGACCTCCACGCTGCGCGGCGAGCGGCGACCAGCGCATCGAGCAGCCGCCTGGCGTAGACCGAGCCCGACGCGCCGCCGACCGCGACCACCAGCTTCACGACGCCACCACCATCGACGCGACGCCCGACGGGAACAGGGGGCGGGCCTCGATCTCGGTGAACCCGACGGTGCGCAGGACCGCCGCGAACTCGTCGGCGGAGCGGAAGCGGGCGATCGAGTCGGGCAGGTAGCGGTAGGCGGCGCGATCGCCGGTCACCGCCCAGCCGACCAGCGGGCAGCACGTGGGCGTTGTAGATGCGGTCGAAGAACAGCCGCGGGCGCTCCGGGCGCAGAGAACTCGAGGATCACGACCCGCCCGCCGGGCCGCACCACCCGGCGCAGCTCGCCGAGGCCGCGGGGCAGGTCGGCGAGGTTGCGCACGCAGAACGCCGAGAAGGCGCCGTCGAAGACGCCGTCGCGGTAGGGGAGGCGGTGGCCGTCGGCGGCGTGGCTGACGATCGCCTGCCCGCGCAGCTTCCCTTGCCCGGCGCGCAGCATCTCGCGCGCGAAATCAGCGGCGGCGATGCGTGCGCCCGGCGTGCGGCGCGCGATCTCGAGGGCGCCGTCGAGCGTGCCGGCGCCCAGGTCGAGGAGGCGGGGCGTCTGACCCAGGCCGTCGAGGAGGTGGGCTGATCGCCTTGCGCCGCCAGACGACGTCGATCCCCACCGACATCACCCGGTTGGCCGCGTCGTACTTCTTGGCGACGCGGTTGAACATCCCCTGGACGTCCGTCCCTGATTCGGCGAGTGAGACGGTCACAGCCCCAGCTCCTTCAGGAGGGCGGCGGCCCGCTGGTCGACGGCGGGGTCCATCTTCAGCACCTCGGGCCACTCGCGCGTGAACCCTTCGTCCTTCCACTTGCGGGTCGCGTCGACGCCCAGCTTGCCCCCGAACCCGAACGCCGACGACGCGTGGTCGAGCACGTCGATCGGCCCCTCGGCGAAGAAGACGTCGCGCTTGGCGTCGATGTTGTTCAGCGTCCGCCAGGCGACCTCGCGCACGTCCTGCACGTTGACGTCGTCGTCGACGACGATGATGCACTTGGCGAACATCATCTGCCCCATCCCCCACAGCGAGTGGCAGATCTTGCGGGCGTGGTGCGGATACTCCTTCTTGATCGAAACGATGCAGAGGTTGTGGAAGACCCCCTCGATTGGAAGGTTCATGTCGACGATCTCGGGGAACGTCATCTGCAAGAGCGGGAGAAACAGCCGCTCGGTCGCCTTCCCCAGCCAGGCGTCTTCCTGGGGGGGCGGGCCGACGACGGTGGTGGCGTAGATCGGCGACTCGCGCCGGGTGATCGCGGTCAGGTGGAAGACAGGGTAGTCGTCCGCCAGCGAGTAGTAGCCGGTGTGGTCGCCGAACGGCCCTTCCCGTCGCAGCTCGTCGACGTCGACGTATCCCTCGAGGACGAAGTCGGCCGAGGCGGGAACCTCCAGGTCGATGGTCTTGCAGCGCACCAGCTCGACCGGCTGGCGCCGGAGGAAGCCCGCGAACAGGAACTCGTCGATGCCGTCCGGCAGCGGCGCGGTCGCGGCGTAAGGCAGCACCGGATCGCCGCCGAGCGCGACCGCCACCGGCATCCGCTGATGCCCGAGCTCTTTGTAGCGGCGCATGTGGCGGCGGCCGGTCTTGTGCAGCTGCCAGTGCATCCCGGCCGTGCGGGCGTCGTAGACCTGCATCCGGTAGCAGCCGACGTTGCGCGTCCCCTTGTCGGGATCGCGCGTGATCACCATCGGCAAGGTGATGTAGGGGCCGCCGTCCTCGGGCCAGGTGGTGATGATCGGCAGCTTGCCGAGGTCGACGTCGGTCTCGACGATCTCCTGGCAGGGGGCGCTGCGCACGAGCTTCGGGGTCGCCGAGGCGACCCGGGCCAGCTTGGGGAGCATCCGGAGCTTGTCGAGGAGGCCGGCTGGCGGCTGCGACTTCACCAGGTCGTGAATCGCGCGCGCGTGCTCGTCGAGATCGCCGACCCCGAGCGCCCAGGACATCCGCGGCGCGCGTGGCGTAGGTGTTGATGAGCAGCGGGAATCGCGACCCCTTCACCCGCTCGAACAGCAGGGCCGGACCGGCGCGGCGCATCACCTGCTGGGCGATGGCGCTGACCTCCAGGAAGGGATCGACCTCGCGGGCGATGCGCACCAACGCCCCGCGCCCCTCGAGGAACCGGACGAAGCTCCCGAGGTCCTCCCAGCGCGCCGGGATGCCGCCCGCCGCGTCCGCGGGCATCGCCGCCACCGCTTGTGTCATCACGAGCTCCGGTCCGCCGACAGCCGGGCCAGCGCCTGCAGCCCGTCGCGGTAGCGGGACGGCGGCAGGACGGCCAGCGCCTGGATCGCCTCGTCGGCCAGGGCCACCGCCTTCTTGCGCGCCCGGTCGACGCCGCCCACGGCCCGTACGTCGGCCAGGATCTGGGCGGCGATCGCGGCGGGGACGCCGGTCTCTCCCAGCTGTGCGCGCACCCGCCGCCCCAGCTCCGGATCGGCCTCGCAGGCGAGCAGCACCGGCAGCGTCAATTTCCCCTCCTGCAGGTCGTGTCCGACCGACTTGCCGGCGGTCGCCTCGTCGATTGCGCTGTCGAGGACGTCGTCGGCGATCTGAAAGCCGCGTCCGAGCGCCCGTCCGTACCGCTCCATCGGCTCGATGAGCGCCGCGTCGACCGAGCCGCCGACCCGCGTGCACCAGGCGATGAGCGACGCCGTCTTGCGATCGATGACGCGGAAGTAGTCGTCGACGGTCGCGTCGGGGTTACCGGCCCGTTCCAGCTGCGCCACCTCGCCCTCCGCCATCTCGGTCACCGTGGTCGCCAGCGACTGGACCATCGGCAGCGCGCCGGTCAGCGCCACCGTCTCCAGGGCCCGGGCCAGGCAGAAGTCGCCCACCAGCACGACGACGCCGTTGCCGAACACCATCCGGGCGGCAGGGCGCCCGCGACGCACCCGGCCGTCGTCGACCACGTCGTCGTGGTACAGCGTCGCGGTGTGAATCAGCTCGGCGGCGCAGCCGACCGCGATCCCGTGCGCGAGCGGCGCGCCGGTCGCACGCGCGGCCAGCACCGCCAGCAGCGGGCGCAGCCGCTTGCCGCCGGCGCCCAGCAGGTGGGCGCCGACCCGCGGGATCGCCCCAATCGGGCTCTCCATCCGTTCGGCCAGCCGGGTTTCGACGGCCTGCATCTCGGATTCGACCAACGCGACGACGTCCAAAATGGTCGTCACCGTCGGTGCGGTGGCTGCACTCTCGCCGGGGTTCGACACGGCGGAGATATTGGTCATAGACGCGGGCCCGGTCACGCGGTTTCTAACTATTCAAATGTATTTGAAACTGGCAAGCACAAAGAGATCCGGCGCGATAGCCAGCGTCAGGGGAGGGTGTTCAGCTCCTTGGGGGCCACGTACGGGTGGAACCCGCGCTGCGACGACGCCCCCGCCGCGTTGACGGCCAGCTCGAGATCGCCGATGTCGGCGTACTCGATGGTGAAGACCGGCCGGCGCGCGATCGACAGCGCCCGGTCTATCTGAAGCTGCTTCCAGATCTGTTCGTCCTCCGTCGTCGGGCGATAGGCCCGGCGGCCGAAGTCGTAGGTGGCGAACATCCCCTCGACCACGAAGCCGGCGACATAGGGCGCGGCGTCGGCCAGGGCCGTGGTGCCGTTGGCGACGAGCGGCAGGTTCGGGTACCGGACGTGGATCTCCCGCAGCAGGTCGCGCAGCGCTTGCCGCGAACCGGCGAACCGCTCCGGGTAGGTGCGCTCCAGGTACTCGGGTGTGTCGATGGTGTCGAGGAACAGACCGTCGAACCCCAGCGACACGAGGTGCGGGATCTCCTGCGTGAGCAGGATCTTTCGCCAGTGCTCGTCGCGAACGTCGACGCGCACGTTCCCCGACCAGTTCGGGTTCGGTTCGACGAGGTAGGGCCGCCCGACCACGGATTGCCAGTACCCGCGGTGGATGTCGGCCTCGCCGATGCTCAGATAGCCGAGCCGAATGACCGGCCGCGGGAACGCGTTGACCGGGACGCGCGGATCCCCCGCCAGCACCACCATCTGCGTGTTGCGCGCGTGGTGCCGCCAGTCGGCGCGTTCAAGCGCGGGCGAGGATCCGATCAGGATCCACCAGCGGTTCACGCGCGCCAGATCGGCGGCGGTCACGGCCGGCCTCGCGCAGGCGGCGATGAACACCGCCGACGCGAGGGCGATCGCCCTGAGGGTCACTTGGCGGGCGGCGTCGTCTCCCAGCCGAGAGCGCTGAAGACGTCGTCGGCGGACGCGTAGGTCTTGTCGGGCAGCGTCTGCTCGAACCACTTCTTGTCGTCGGTCTTCAGACCCTTCACGTGCGAGACGACGTCCGATTTGGCCGCCGGGAACTTCATCTTCTTGATCTCGGCGCGCAGCTTGTTGTGCTCCTTCAGCTTCTCCTGGTCTTCCTTCGACATCCCCGCCGTCGGGGCCGCCGAATCTTCCGACTTCGCTGCCTTCGCCTTACCCGCGTACGCGGCCGACAGGCTGGGAACCGCCAGCGCCCCCGCAAGCAGCAACGTCCAACCGATGTTCGACTTGCGCATGTGAATCCTCCTCGTCATTGATTGCTCGACTGAGCCGTTTAGAGCTTGCAAGTTGGGTTCAGCGCCTGCGCTGTCAAGGAGAGGCGCTCTGCTCCAGCCTCGCGGTTACCCCCGGTTCGACGCGTGTTACGGCGCCGTGACCTCTGCCGCAGTGTTGCGCGCCAATGGGTCGAGTTACTCGTGGCGAGACCCCAGGCATGTCGGTTGCAACTTGTCCGCCTCGCGATGGGGACAGGCCTGGGATTTTGCTTATGGTGGATGGCGGCCTGGTTCGCGCTGGCACCGGACGATGCGGACGCGCAGCGGATCGAGAAGCTGCGGCGCGAGGCCAACGAGACGTTGCTGCGCGGGGAGTTCGATCGCGCCCGGCGCGAGCTGGAGGAGATCCTTCGCCTGCTGCCGCAGGACGCGCCGGCGCAGCGGGACGCGGCGCGCGCGGCGCAGGCGGCGGGGAACTTCGACTATGCCGCCGCGGCGCTGGAACGGGCGCACCACTTCGAGAAGCACACCCAGGATCCCGAGCTGCACTATCTGCGCGGTGAGGCGCTCTACGTGCTGGGGCGCGAAGACGAAGCCCGCCGCGAACATCACATCGCCGAGCTGGAGATCGGGCCCAGCCCTACGGATCGGATGAAGAAGCTCTGGCTGGCGCGGATCTACGCCCGCCGCGGCTATCTGGTCCTCGCCGATCGCCTCTACGAGTCGATGGAGCCGGAGCCGCCCAAGTTCGACACCGAGGTCTGGCTCAACCACGCCGACGCCCATCTGCTGAACGAGGACTGGGCAGGCGCGATGGTGGTGCTCAAGAAGTACCTGGCTCTCGACCCGAAGAACCTGCGCGCGCGGGAGATGCTCGCCTGGGCGTCGGAGGCGGGCGGCGATCTCGACGGCGAGCTGGCGGTGCGCGCCAGCCTGGTGCTCGACTATCCGACCGCCGCGCACCGGCGCGACTACGGCCGGGCGCTGGAGCGCTCGACCAACTTCCGCGCCGCGCGGCTGCAGTACCACGCGGCGATCGCGGCCAGCGGCCCCACGCCGGACGCAACGCTGGTGACGTCGCACGATCGGATGCGTTACCGCACCTCGCCCGAGCTGGCCGGTGGGGCTCAGGTCAGATCCGATCCGCAGGCCTGGGCCTGGCGGCTGCAGACCGGCGGGGCGTTGCCGTTCGGGAACCGCAGCCAGCTGGGGGTGCTCGCCTGGCACGATTCTTCGGCCGACTGGGCGGCGAATCAGGTCGTGGGCGACCACGTGCTCTCCGAGCGCGGCACCGTGACCGGGCTGGGGGCGCAGGTCGTCTTCGGGCACAGGTCGGGGGCGACCGCGATGTTCGGCGCCGACGCCCGGGTGATGAACACCGTCGGGGACGACGCGGACGGGAACCGGATCCTCTCCACGGGCTACCACCTGACCGGTGGCGCGCAGACGGAGCTGGACGCGCCCATCAGCAAGTTCGCGCAGGTGAACGTGCACGGCGATCTGAACGAGCAGTGGAACGAGGCCCCGGTCACCATCCACGAAGGGGGACAGATGACCGGCGGGATCGGCCACCTCTACCTGTTTCCCAAGAACCGCATCGTCATGCTCGACACAGGCGGCGCGTGGCGGTGGCTGACGCTGGGCAGGCGCGACGGGCTGGCGGAGTCGCGGGGGTCGCAGGCCCTGGTCTGGGCCGGCATCGACTTCAACCTCTGGGCCACCCCGACCCGGATCGTGCGCGGCGAGGCGCTGGACGAGCGGCTGGTGCGCCGGACCTACCTGGCCGACGCGGGGGTGCTCGCGTTCCGCCACTACGAGCTCTGGAGCGATCTCCCCCCCGATTTTCGCATCGCGCTGGCGCCGCGGTCGTCGATCGACAACGCCACCCTTATCTTCCGCAAGGCCCTGTTCGACGGCCGGGGGGGATCGATGTGCACGGCGGCGGCGGCTACGACAACCAGCGCAAGCGGATGCTGGGGCAATTTGGGGCCTCGCTGGTGGTCGCGGCCTCCTGGTCGACGCGGATGGTCGCCAGCTACGACCTCTCGCACGAGACGCTGACGGGCCTCCCCGGGACCCTTCAAATTGCCTGGCTGAGCTTCCATGCCGACCTCTAATCGTCCTCACAACCCGCCGGGGTCCGAACCTTCCGACGCGAAGCCAGCGCCGGGGGCCGCGTGGCAGCCGCGCGCCGCGCGCGCGATCGCCATCGAGGCGCTGGTCGGGGTGACGCTGACGCTGGGGGTGCTCGGCCTCCTGCGGGTCCCCCACGTCGGGCTGGGGTCGCTGCGCCCGCATCCGATCTGGCTGGTCATCCTGGTGCTGGGGGCGCGTTATGGCGCGCGTGGGCTGGTCATCGCCGCGCCGCTCGCGTGGGGGGCGCTGGCGCTGGTCGGCTCGCCGGGGACGCACATGCTGGGGGCGCTGCTGACCGAGATGGCGGCGCCCGTCGAGCTCGGTGCGCTGGCGGCGGCGGTGCTGGTCGGGTGGGTCGCCTCGGCGCATGAACGGACCGCCGCGGCGACGGTGGAGCAGCTGCGCCAGCTCGGGGCCCGCTCGAAGAGCGACGGGGCTGCGCTCGCCGAGCTGCGGGCGGCGGCGCTGGCGCTGCGCGCCCGCAACGATCGCCTGGAGCTGTCGCTCACGTTCCTGCGCGACATCGCGCGCCGGCTCGACGGCGACGATCCCGAGGTGGCGGCGCAGGCGGCGCTGGAGCTCGCGACCGCGCGGCTCGGGGCGCGGGCGGCGGCGGTGCAGATGTTGCCGCCGGCCGTCGACGGCGCCGAACCCGATCGCTCGCCCCAGGCGCTGCTGCCGGTGGCGGCGGCCGGGGTCTGGGACTGGAGCGCCGCGGGCGAGGGTGACGGGACCGTGGCCGCGGCCCTCGGCAGCGGCCGACCGGTGCGGGCGATCGAGCTGCCGACCGCCGGCCCGACCGACAGCGATCTCGCGGCCCCCATCGTGGTGGGGCGCAGCGTCGATTCTCCGGGCGTCGTCGTCGGCACGATCGCGCTGCGCGGCGTTCCCCGGGGCGGCGCCGACATGGCGGCGCTGCGCGACCTGACGGTGATCGCCGAGTGGGTGTCGGGCGCGTTCGCGGCGGCGCGCGAGGCGGCGGCGCGCGAGCCGGCGGCGCGAAACCGGCCCCACACCTCGCACAACCAGTCGCAGCGCAACCTCTGAAATGACGACCACGGCGCCGGCGATGATCGATGTGACGGCGGTGGCGAAGGCGCGCCCGCTCGTCCCCTGGCTGCTCGCCGGGGGCGCCGATGTCGCCGCGCTGGCGCTCCTGCTCGCCCGCCCGGGCTCGGTGGGCGCGGCGGTGGTGGCCGCGGCGCTGCACCTCGCCGCGCTGCTGCCGTTCGCGGTGCGCTCGGGGCTGACGACCAGCGAGCGCCAGCTGGGCGCGGCGTTCGTGTTCGGGTTGCCGGTGGTCGGCGCGCCGCTGGCGGCGCTGGCGGTGCTGACCGTCGGGCAGAGCGAGCTTCTGGACCGACCGGACGACGACCCGGTGCTGGGCGACGGGCCGCGCGCCGACGAGCTGCGCCGGATGGGCGAGGCGCTCCCTTGCTGCGAGGCGCTCCTGTCGGGTCAGGCCGACGAGCGGCGGGCGATCATCGCGACCTTGACCCGCCGCGCCGACGCCGACGCGGTCGCGCTCCTGCGCTGGGCGCTCGGCGCCCCGGATCCCGAGCTCGCGGTCGACGCCGCGCTGGCGCTCGAGGAGATGGCGGCCTCGTTCGAGGTCGATCTCGCCAACTGCCGCAAGGAGCTGGCCGCCGCGCCGGACGGCAAGGCTCCCGACGCCGCGCTGGCCGCGGGCGAGCTCATCACCGACGCAATCGACGCCGGCGTCGCCGATCCGGCGCTGGTCGGAACGCTCGCCCACGAGGCGCGTGGCTACTTCGAGCGGGCGGGTGACGGCAGCTCGGCGCGGCTGGTGGCGATCGCCAACGGCCGGGTGAGCCTGGAGCTGGCCGTGCTGCGCCCCGACACCGCGCTGGCTTGCATCGACGAGGCGCTGGGGCAGGTCGCCCCGGCGGATCGACCGGCGCTGGAGGCGATGCGCGAGGAGGCGGTGCTCGCCGCGCACGCGCTCCCCTGGGAGGGGCCGTCCGCGCTGGCGACCTACATCCATCCGCCCGCGATCACCGCCCGCCGCCGTTACGGCAGCGTCGCCCGCGGCACGAACCGGGGCATCAACCGCGGGACCAATCGCGGCACCAACCGCGCTTTGGCGCGCGGGACCGGTCGAGGCATTCCGATCGGCCCGGTTCAGATGCCGGGGCCGGCCACGACGGCGACGGCGCGGCCGCCGGACGAGAGGGATCGCGATGAGCGTTGATGCGGGGGCCGCCACCGCGCAGGCACTGACGGCGTTCGGGCTCGCCGACGATCCCGAGCTGGCGTCGCCCGCCGACGTCTGCCTGCTGGTCGAGGGGACCTACCCGTTCGTCGCGGGCGGCGTCTCCTCCTGGGTCCACGACATCATCCTCGGCCACCCGGAGCTCAGCTTCGCGGTCCTGAACGTCGGGTCGTTCCCCGGTGCGCACGCCGAGCTGCGGTTCGAGCTGCCGAAGAACGTCGTCGCCCTTCACCGCGTCTACTGCCAGGCGGCGGCGCCGCCGCCGCTCGACGGGGCAGGGCGCGCCGATCTGCGCGAGCAGATCCGGGAGCTGCGCGAGACGGTCGACGCGCGCAGCGCGCCGTCGCGGGTGCTCGCCGGCCTGCGCCGCCTGCACGTCGAGGGGCCGGGGGCGGGTGACGCCGCCTACGAAGAGATGCTGTCGGATCTCGCCACCAACGATCTGACGCTCCCCGAGCTGCTGCACGCGCGGGCCAGCTTCGATCTGCTGACGGCGATCGCCGATCGGGTGGCGCCGGATGCGCCGTTCCTCGATCTCTTCTGGCACTACCGGGCGATTCACGTCCCGGTGCTTCGCCTGCTGGCCGCGCCGGTGGTGCGGGCGCGCTGCTACCACGCGGTGGCGACCGGCTACGCGGGGCTGCTGGCCGCGATCTGGAGCCGCCGCACGGGCCGGCCGCTCACCGTCACCGAGCACGGCATCTACGCGCGCGAACGCGAGATGGAGCTGGCGCGGGCCGACTGGATTCGCGACGCGGCGGGGGACGGCCTCGACGGGGCCCTGGGCGGGGCGGCGGCCACCTGGGCGCCGCGCATCTCGCCGCTGCGCCGGCTCTGGTCGCGTTTCTTCCGCGGGCTCTCCCGGCTGGCCTATGCGCGGGCCGATCGGATCGTCACCCTCTCCGAGGTGAACCGCCGCAAGCAGCTCGCCGATGGGGCGCCCGTCGCCAAGATCGACGTGGTGCCGAACGGCGTCGAGCTGCGCCCCGAGGTCGCCGGGCTGCCCCTCGACGACGAAGGGGTGATCGCGCTCCCCGCCCGCCGGTTGCGGATCGGGTTCGTCGGCCGGGTGGTGCCGATCAAGGACGTGGTGACGTTCGTGCGCGCCTGCGACCTCGCCCTGCGCGCCGTCCCGCTCGACGTCCGCATCATCGGCCCAATGGACGAGGACGACGGCTACGCGACCCGCTGCCGCGATCTGGTCGCGACCCTGAAGCGCGGCGACGACATCCGGTTTCTGGGACCGATGGCGCCGGCCAAGATCTATCCCGACCTCGACGTCGTCGTGCTCACCAGCTTCAGCGAGGGGCAGCCGCTGGTGATCCTGGAGGCCTACGCTTACGGGCTGCCGGTGATCGCCACCGACGTCGGCGCCTGCCGCGAGATGATCGAGGGGCGCACCCCCGACGATCAGGCCATCGGTCCAAGCGGGTTCGTCACCCGGGTCGCGACGCCGCAGCAGACGGCGACGGCGCTGGTGCGCCTGGCCCGCGACGTCCGGTTGCGGCGCCGCATGGGGGCGGCGGGGCGCCGGCGGGTGACCGCGTACTACCAGCGCTGCGACATGCTGGCCGCCTACCGCGCGCTCTACACACGTCTCTGCGGCACCGCCGACGAGGCGCCGGGGGAACCGGCAGCGGCGGAGCAACCATGACGAGAGGAGCCTAGTGGCCGGCATAGGGTGGAAGCTGCAACGGATGATCGATCGGGGGTCGCTGGCGGGGACCATCGGTGCCTACCTCACCGGCGTCGCGGTCACGTCGGCCCCCTGGCTGCTGACGACGGCGGTGCTCACCAGTCTGCGCATCGCCGCCCGCCACGCCGGCCAGGACTTCGTGGTCGTGGAGCGGTTCCTCACCGTGGTCTACGCCGTGACCGTCGTGCTGTCGGCGCCGCTCCACGTCGTGGTGTCGCGGGCCACGGCCGACCGGCTCTACGATCACCACGTCGAGAAGATCGGCGCGCCGCTGCGCAGGGCGACGGCGCTGACGATCTTCGGCTTCGCGCTGGTCGGCCTGGCGCTGGTGCTGCTGATGCGTCTGCCGCTGGGGATGGCGCTGGTCGGGGCGCCCCTCACCGCGCTCATCGGCGCGCAGTGGCTCCTGCTCGCGGTGGGCGGCGGCATGACCGCGCCGACCGTCGTGCTGCGCGCCTTCGGTCTCGGCGCCCCGGTCAGCCTCTGTGGGGCGCTGCTGCTCGAGCGCTGGGCCGGCTTCGGCGCCGAGGGATACCTCTACGGCTTCGCGCTCGGCCAGCTGCTGACCCTGGCGGTGCTGATCCACGGCGTCGCGCGCGCCGTCCCCGGCCCCGCCGACGAGAGCGCCCGCCTGCGCCCCGCGTTCACGGAGTACCGCATCCTGGCCCTGTCGGCGCTGGCCTACTACCTGTCGATCTGGGCCGACAAGGTGGTCGTCTACCTGGTGCTGGGAGGCGACGCGGCCGCCTTCTACGCGGCGATCGCGGCGCTGGCCTGGTTCTCGGTGATCCCCGCGTTCGCCTGGATCTACGTCCAGGTCGAGACGACGTTCTACAAGCGGTTCCACACCTTCTATTCCGACCTGGAGAGCGGCGCGCCGCTCCGCCAGCTCAAGGAGGGGGCGGATCAGATCGCGACGGCGGCGCAGCGGATCCTCCGCGGCGCCGCGGTGGTCCAGCTGGCGGCCAGCGGGGCGGCCATCGCTGCGGCGCCGATGCTGGTCCGCGCGGTCGGCCTGTCGCCCGACGCCACGCCGCTGTTTCGCCTCGCCTCGGTCGGCGCCGCGATGCAGGTGATCACGCTGCTCGAGGTGCTGCTGCTCTACTACTTCGATCTGCGGCGGGACGCGCTGCTGATCTCGACCGGCCTGCTGGTCGGTGAGGCAGCGCTGACCCTCGCCTGCCTGGCGCTCGGCTGGCCGCCCGTGGTTGGCTACGTCATCGCCTGCACGGCGACGGCGCTGTCAGGCCTGGCCCTGGTGCGTCGGCGCCTCGGAACGCTGGTGCTCGACACGTTCCAGTCGCAGCCGTTCGGCGTCAGTTGAAAGCCGGGCGGCGATCCCGTCCCAGACCCCCGGCGCCGGCATGACCGGCGGCAACAGCTCGGCCAGCTGGGCGGCGAAGCTGCGGATCTTCGACACGAGCTCCAGGCAGCGGGCGTGCGGTCCCGGCTGCCCGAGATGGCGCGCGCAGGCCAGGAGCTCGCTCGGATCGAGCACCGACAGCGCGTAGCCCTCCACCATTTCGTGGAACTCGTCACAACTCATCACATCACGGACGCTCATGTCTCTTCCTCCCTAAGCAACGCGGACAATTTCGCAAGGGCCAGCTTCACGCGCATCTTGACGGTACCCAGCGGACTGCTGGTCCGGGACGCGATCTCGCTCTGGCTCAACCCTTCGAAGTAGGCGAGCTCTATGGTCTTTCGCTGCTCCGGCGGTAACGCCGACAGCGCGTGGGCCACCCGGGTCTGATCGCGGCGGCGTTCGACCTCGGCGGTGGGCGACGGAAACTCGACCGGTAGCAGCAGATCCGGCGAGGTCGCCGCACCCTCCATGGTGCGGTCGACGGTCGCGGTGGCGCGCAGGCGGTCGATGGCGCGGCTGCGCGCGATGGTGACGACCCAGGCCACGGCCCCGCCGCGTCCCGGATCGAACTGGGAGGCGCGACGCCAGACCTCCAGGAAGGTCTCCTGGACGATGTCCTCGGCCTCCTCCGCCCGGCGCAGGATCCGGAAGGCGATCGCCATCGCCCGGGGCGCGTGCTGGTCGTAGAGCTCTCGGAGCGCCGCGACGTCGCCCTGCGCCACCCGGGCGAGGAGCTCGCGATCGCGCGAACGCTCGCGGGCATACCGGGCCGCGAGGCCCGGAGTCCTCATGCGCTCGTTTACCGCCGCCCGCCCACGCTGCGACCCCGCGAAATCGCTCGCGGGCGCGCTAGACCCTTTCTTCAAGCACCATTCAATATTGGGTGCCCAGGACCAGCCCGGAAGCGCTTGACGCCGACTGCCCCCCGGTCCGCAAAGCGTCGTCGCGCGCATCTGTCTGTGTCCAACTACGGCAGTGCTGAGGCGCTGGACGTATACGGCGCGAACCTTACATTCGGGCGCAAGGAAAGGTCGCGGAACAGGTGGGGGAACTGAGGTGAAGGGCAAGATATCGAGGCGGCCGACCGTCAAGGCCTTCCTCAAGAAGGTTTACGAGGAGTACGAAAACGACGGGGTCGCCGACCGGGCGGCGGCGCTCAGCTACTACTTCGTGTTCGCGCTGTTCCCGACGCTGTTCTTCATCGTCACCCTGGCGGCGTACATCCCCTTCGCCCGCAACTCGACCATGATGCTGCTCGAGCGGGCGCACGCGGTGCTGCCCCCGCAGGCGATGACGCTGATCGACGCGCACATGCGCGATCTGGTCTCGAAGCCCCGGCCGCGCGTCCTGGGGCTCGGCCTGCTCGCCGCCCTCTACACCGCCTCGCGTGGCGTCCAGGCGGTGCGCGCCGCGCTGAATGTCGCCTACGACGTCACCGAGTCGCGGTCGTTCTGGAAGACGGAGCTGCTGGCGTTCGGGATGACGATCGGCGGCGCGCTTCTGGTGATGTTCGGGATCACCGCGCTGGTGGCCGGGGGACGCCGGCCTCTGGGTCGCGCGCCACCTGCACATCGCCGACGCCTATGTCTTCGCCTGGCGCTGGGCGCGCTGGCCGGTGACGGCGGTGGCGATCATGTTGTCGGCGGCGCTCGGCTACTACCTGCTCCCCGACGTGAAGCAGAAGTTCAAGTTCATCACCCCGGGGTCGGTGATCGGGACGCTGGTCTGGTTCGGCGCCTGCCTGGGGTTCAATCTCTACGTCTCCAACTTCGGCAGCTACAACGTCACCTACGGCTCGATCGGCAGCGTCATCGTGCTGATGACCTGGTTCTACCTGACCGGGTTCATCTTCCTGATGGGCGGCGAGATCAACGCGATCCTCGAGCACTGGTCGTCCGACGGGAAAGCGGAGGGCGCGCGGGCCGAGGGGGAGGCGCCGCTGCCGGCCCACGAGCGACCGAGCGCGATGCCGGCGGGCGCCGCCGACAGCGCCGACGCGGCCGCGCGGGCCAACGAGGACACGCCTCCCGTGGTGAAGTCGGACGGGCACGGCCCCCACGCCGGGAGCCCGCGGTGAGCAGGGGCGGGGCGCTCCGCCGTCTATGCAACTTTGTCGGCGCCGGCCGCGACTACGTACGCGGCCACAAATGGCTGCGCCGTCTGGTGATCGGCCTCGCGATCCTGGTCGGGCTGGCCGTGGTGATCCGCCTGATCGTCGATCCGATCGCCACCCACTACACCCGCAAGGGGCTGAACGACGCCGAGGGGATAAGCGGAGACTTCCTGCGCGTGCACGTCACGCTGCTGCCCCCGGGCTACGAGATACGGAAGCTGAAGATCCGGGAAGCGCCGGGCGGCCACGTCGCCGAGGGGGAGCCGCTGTTTTACGTCACGGCGGCGCGCGTCAGCCTCGACTGGCGGGCGCTGCTTCACGCCCGCCTCGGCGCAAGCGTGACGCTGGACCAACCGAAGGTGACGGTGCTCCATCGTCCGGCCAAGAGGAAGAAGGAGGAGAAGGAGCCCGCCGCGGTTCCCGATATGCGGCCGGCCCTCCGCAAGATGTTTCCGGCGCGCGTGAACCGGATCGACGTCGTCGACGGAGAGGTCTTGCTGCGCGACCTGACAGTCGAGGGCCATCCGGAGCTCTGGCTGCACCGGATCGACGCGACGGTGAAGAACCTGGCAACGCGGCGCGAGCTGACGGAAGGACGACAGGTGACCCTGGCGATGCAGGGGCGGCTGGGGAAGAGCGGCGCGGTCGCGCTGGAGGCCTCTGCCGATCCGTTCGCGCCGCCGCTGGCGTTCGACGGCGAATTCACGCTGCGCGACTGGCAGCTGGCCGAGCTCTTCGACTTCGAGACGGCCGCCGCGGACGTCCATACGCCCGCGGGGACCATCGATATCTCCGCGAAGTTCAAGGGCCGGAAAGGCGCGATCTCCGGCGGCGTCAAACCGATCCTGAAGAACGTCAAGGTCCGCCCCGCGGACGGCGACTTCGGGACCAAGCTGAAGGCCTGGCTCGCGGACGCAGGGCTGCGCCTGTTTTCTCACCAGGGGTCCGAGGGGCGCGAGGCGGGGACGGTGATTCCGATACAGGGGCGGCTGGACGATCCCGAGGTGCAGATCTGGCCGACCATCCTTGGCGTCGTGCGCAACGCGTTCGTCGAGGGGATCACCGGCGGCTTCTCCTACCTGCCGCCGCCCGCGGCGGAGAAGAAGGAGGGCGCCCTGACCCAGACGAAGAACGCGCTCGACAAGGACGCCGGGCCCCCCAAGGCCCAGCCTGTCAAAGATTGAACAGGTCCGCTGTTCGAGCCCTGACGTGACGCGGGTCGCGACGTCGGAAATCGGCGATTTGCCGCGCGCCACGGCTGGGCCACGAATTTGCACTCCTCGCCCGGCATGACGTCAAATACGGTCATGACGAAGGCGCCGATGGCGGTGGTGGCGGGGCTGCTCGGGGTCGCGCTGGCAGGCTGCGGCGAGGTGCACGCCATCCAGGTCGACGAGACGGCGACCGATTTGGCGGAGGCAGTCTGCTCCAAGGCCTACGACTGCTGCACGACGGAGCAGCTGATGGGCAACATGGACCTGACCGGGATGACGGAGCCGGAGTGCGAGCAGAAGACCGCCGACAACTTCCGGAACATCCTGCAGGGGGTGCAGTTCTCGGTCGACAAGAAGCGTTCGACCTACCTGTCCGACAAGGTCGACGCCTGTCGGGCCACGCTGCGCGCCTCCAGCTGCGAGACCCTGAACATGACCAATCACCTCTCCGGCGTTCCGAACTGCGACTCGTTCGCCGCACCACGGGTGGCGGTCGGTGGCGGCTGCAACAACGACTACGAGTGCGTCGACAGTTGGTGCAAGCCACCCGCCGAGCAGACCGGCGGCGACGGCACCTGCACCGCGTTCGCGTCGGGTGACACGAGCTGCGCCGACGACAAGCAGGTCCACTGCGCGAGCGGCTGGATTTGCGACCCCGATCGCGACAGGTGCGTCCACCTGGGCGACACGGGCGAGGCCTGCGTCGCCGCCTACGACTGCAAGAGCGGCATGTGCACCAGCCAGGGGCAGGGGTCCGATCTGATGTGCGCCGCGCCGGCCGCGCCGGGACCGATGTGCTTCTACCAGAGCGGCTGCTCCGCGACGGATAGCCGCCCGGGGCCGGTCACGATCGTTCTCCTGACGCTGTTCGCGGCGATCGCGATCGTGCGCGCCCGCCGTGGGCGCGACGGCCGGTCACTGCACCGGTAGCGTCCAGGTGCCGGCGAGCGGGCCGTAGGGGACGGCGATGCGTCCGATCGAGCCGGCGTCGAACCAGACGGTCCCCTCCACGCGGTAGGGGATCATCAAGGTGGGGAGGCGGCCGGCGCGCAGCTCGCCCGCCGACTGCGCCGCCAGCGCCTGCATCGCGCCGAGGAGCTGGGTCGGGCCGAACGAGAACCGCGCGATCACCTCGGTCTCGGCGCCAGCGGCCAGCGCGGGGGCGTTGAACGACGGCGTCTCGCCGTTCGCCAGCGCGAGGCCGGTGGCGATCAGCAGCCCCGGCGCGGCGTTGGCGAAATCGGAGAGCGAGCGGATGTCACGCGACGACGAGGTGCAGGCGGCCGTCGTGTCGCGCGGGGTGCAGCCGGGCCCCTCGGCGCAAAGCTGCAAGCAGACGGCGCCCAGTTGCTGGTTGCCGGCCCCCGGGAAGACGGTGACGGCGGCCAGCACGCTGGCGACCGGCAGCGGGATCCGGTTCGGGTTGGCGACCTTGAACCGGAGGTCGAACACTGTCGCCAGCGCCGCCGGGGCGGGGGGCGGGCCGAAGAGGCCGTTGCACAGCAGCGCGGCGCCGCCGAACGGGACGTTCACCAGCACCGGGCAGTAGTAGGCGGCCAGCGCCCGCTGCGACGGCGCCTGGGCCAGCGTCGCGCCCATGAATGTCACCTGCGGCGGCGTGAAGTCCGCCAGCGTGGCGCCGGGCGGGAAGTTCGCCAGGAGCCCGCAACCCGCAACCGACAGCAGCGCGATCGACAGCGACAGGTGGGTCCGCAGCGCTTTCACGTCGGCAGGATACAGATCGCCTCCGGGGAGCGCGAGCCTGCGTGCGATTCCCGTCGGTGGGGCTGTTGGATTCGCTTGTCTATTTGTCACGCTCGACGAAGATTCTCGCCGGTCTTCTCGAGCCAACCCGCCTACCCCGAGGATCCTCCCATGCGCGCATCTCGTCTCTGTCTCGTCGCTTCGCTGTCGTTGTGTGGTCTCGTCGTTCTTGCCGTCTCCGGCGGCGGATGCAGCTCCGACGACAAAGGGACCGGCGGCGGCGGCGGCAGCGGCGGGATGCCGGGGTCGGCCGGGGCGGGGGGCGGGGCGCCGACGATCCTGACGCTGACGATCGCGCCGCTCGGCACCAGCACGGCCACGGGCACCGCCGTGTTCCAGCGGGGCGCGGGGAACCAGATATCGCTGACCGTGAACGTCACCGGCGTCGCCCCGGTGTCGGCGCAGCACGGCATCCACATCCACGCCAACCCGGACTGCGGGACGTCGTCCGACGGCGACGGCGGCACCGTCATCGGCGGGGCGGCCGGCGGTCACTGGAACCCCGCCGGGCACGATCACGGCCCGTCGACCACCACCAACCACCTGGGTGACATCGGCAACATCATGGTCGACGCCAACGGCGCCGGGACGCTGACGTTCATGACCGATCAGTGGACGATGGGCGACGGCTCGACCACCGACATCATGAACCACGCGCTGATCCTGCACGCGGGCACCGACGACGGCGTCAGCCAGCCGACCGGCAACGCCGGCGGCCGCATCGGCTGCGTCGTCATTCAGTGAGACGCACGCACGGCGCCGTTGGTCGCCGTCACAACCGACTGGCGTAGTCGATCTTCATCTGGCTGTACTGGGCCATGTCGGGCTGGACGCTGTACGTGCTCCCCGACCGGCGCAGGAGATCGTGGTTGGGATCGTTCCAGGCCCCGCGCGTGGTCGGCTCCCAGTTGTAGGTGCCGATGCCGCGCTGGTTGGGGAGGTCGAAGATGACGTCGTTGGCGGCGCGCTGCTCGGGGCCGTACTCGGCGATGAAGAGCAGCAGGTCGGGGAACGACTTGTTGAGCTCGGTGAACGTGTTCTTCCAGGTCGACGGTTGCCCCTGGTAGGCCGTGTAGCAGGACTCGCCGAAGGCGTCGAACTCGACCCCCTGGTTGCGCGCGTTCGTGATGTAGCTGCGGCTCGTGCTGAGCTCGTCGCCGCGATCGATGTGTAGCGAGATCAGGATGGTCGGGTCGACCTCCTTGACCCCCGCGACGCCGGCCTTGAACAGCTTGCCCAGGTTGGTCCAGCTGCTGATGCTGCCGGTGACCGCGTTCGTGCCCATCGGCAGGCCGCCGCTGTCGCACTTGTGGATCAGCATGCCGGGCGTCGTCTCGTTGCCGATCTGCACCATGACCGGGCGGGCGCCGCCGGCGACCAGCTTGGTGATCGCGTCCTTCGTGTAGTCGTGCAGCGCGGTCGCCATCTGATCGATCGTCGTGAAGCCCTGCCAGGCGATCGGCACGCACTGCTTGCCGGGGTCGGCCCAGTTGTCGCTGTAGTGGAAGTCGACCAGCAGCGCCATGCCTGCGTCGACGATCTGCTTGCCGAACGTGACCGTGTGGGCGATGTCGTCGTACCCGTTCTGCTTGTCGTAGCCGTCGGCCGCCTTGGGATCGACGAAGGTGCGCAGCCGGACCGAGTTGAATCCGTACTGCTTCATGATCGTGAGCAGGTTGGCGCGGGTCGCCTCGGGCTGCGGTTCCTGATCGGTCACGTCGGCGCCCATCCAGAACGGCACCACGCCCGTGTTGCCGCCGCGCCCGGGGGCGCCGCCCGCGCCGGCGATGGCTCCCGCGCTGCCGCCACGCCCGGCGTTCGCGCCCGCCGTTCCGCCGCCGCGGCCCGCCGGCCCCGCCCCACCGGTCGCGCCAGCAACCCCGCCTGCGTTGCCGCCCCGCCCGCCAGACCCCGCGCCGCCATTCGCGCCGGCAACGCCGGGGGCGCCGGCGACGCCGGTCGTGCCCGCGACGCCCGTGCTGCCTGCAATGCCGGTCGTGCCGGCGACGCCGGTCGTGCCCGCGACGCCCGTGGTACCCGCGGCGCCCGTCGTTCCGGCCGCACCGGACGAGCCCGCTGCGCCCGACGGACCACCGCCTTCGCCCCCACCGCCGGTCGAATCACTGGCTCCGGAGCAGCCCATCGCGGCGGCGGCGACGGCGAAAAGCAGAGGGAGGCGCTTCATGACCCATGAGTGTCGCGCCGCGGGCCGGGCATCGCCTGAAAGTGGGTGAATCGGAAACGCGCGAATTTGTTGACACGGCACATCCGTTCCGTACCATACGTCTGTTCAGTAAACGACGGGAGGACGCCGATGGGCTCGTTGACCTTGGTTCGGGAAGACACGCGCGGGGTGCTGACCGACCGTCAGCGGGACATCCTCGAGTTCATCACCCAGTCGATCCGGGAGCGCGGCTATCCGCCGACCCTGCGCGAGATCGGCATTCACTTCGGCATCAAGTCGACGAACGGGGTGAACGATCACCTGCGCGCGCTGGAGAAGAAGGGCTACCTCCAGCGCGAAGATCTCAAATCGCGCGCGCTGCGCCCCATGGGGATGCGCGGGCCGGTGCGCGCGCCGACGCGCGACGAGGACATGGTCGACGTCCCGCTGGTCGGTCGGGTCGCGGCCGGCGTGCCGCTGCTCGCCGTCGAGAACGTCGAGGAGACGGTACGCGTCGACCGCTTCTTCATCGGCCAGACCCGCGAGGTCTTCGCGCTGCGCGTGAAGGGTGACTCGATGATCGAGGACGGCATCTTCGACGGCGACTACATCTTCGTACGCAAGCAGCTGCAGGCCAACCGCGGCGATATCGTCGTCGCGATGATCGGCGACGAGGCGACGGTGAAGCGCTACTTCCCCGAGGGGGACAACATCCGGTTCCAGCCCGCCAACGCGGCCATGGAGCCGATCATCGTGCGCAAGCGCGACTGGAAGTCCGTGAACCTCATCGGTCTGGTGGTCGGCGTCTATCGCAAAATGCGGGTGTGACGGGACGCACCGGAGCGTCGGTCGGCGCCCAGTGCTAGGCTGAGCGCCGTTTCATGCGGCGCCGTCCGGTAACCCGCGTCCGCGGGTATCTCTCCCGGGGAGCGCTGCTCTCGCTGCTGATCCACGCCAACCTGCTGGTGCCGCTGGGGATCGCGGCCTGGATCTACGGCGGCCGCGAGGAGGCCCAGCGGGCGGAGGACATGGACGTCGCGTTCGAGGACGCCTCGACGGCCAACCTCCCCAAGGATCTCCCGCCGCTCGACCAGGTGCCGCCGGATGACCTGCGCCCGGAGAAGCCGATCAAGCCGGAGCGCAAGAAGCCCGAGCGCAAGCTGGTCGAGGTCCAGAAGAAGGACAAGAAGGACAAGAAGAAGGAGAAGCAGGCGGAAGCGAAGCCGGAAGAGGTGGTGGTGCCGCCCCTGCCGCCGATGCCGCCACCGCCCCCGCCCGAGCACAAGGCGCACGAGAAGATCGTCGAGCTGGACGACGAGGACAAGAAGGTCGAGCCGCCGCCCGACGCGAAGTACCTGGCCCAGCACAACAGCCGGACCGACGTCGAGACGCGGGCCCGCGACACGAACCTCGAGAAGTCGCAGAAGGGGGAGGGGCAGGAGTCGTCGCCGTCGAAGCGTGACGACGAGCAGGTCGGTGGGGAGAAGGACAAGGTCGCCGAGCTGTCCGACCAGAAGTCGGCGCTGGGGCGCAAGGCCCCCGATGTCACGCCGCACGCGAATCCCGAGACCGCGTCGCCCCAGGAAAAGGACGAGCCCGAGAAGAAGTCGCTCTTGTCGCTGCGCGACCCCGCGCCGCGGCAGCACGAGCTGACGCCCGAGACGGCCGACCTGTCGCTCCCGAAGGAAGCCGACGGTCAGGTCTCGCCCACCAACAGGGCTGTGCGCGGCGACGTCAGCGACGCCGCCCACCAGCCCCACGGCAAGAGAGTGAAGCTGGCGCTCAGCGCCAAGGACTACGAGTACCTGTTCGGCGCCGACGCCGAGGCCGACCGGCGGTTGGCTCAGAAGCAGAAGTCGACGCGGCAGGGGAAGTTTCAGCAGAAGATCGCGCGCGTGCAGGCCGCGCTGGAGAACTTCATCCCCGAGGTGAAGCCGGGAAACCAGACGGCCCTCAACGCGCGGGCGGCGCCGTTCGCGGCGTACATCGCGCGCATGCACAGGAGCATCCACAAGCTCTGGGGCTTCGGCCAGCTCGAGGACTGGGACGAGAAGGGCTCGAGCCCGTTCAACAACATGAACCTCGAGACGACCCTGGAGCTGGTGCTGAACCGCGACGGGACGATCGACAAGGTGACCATCGTGCGCTCGTCGGGGTATCTCCCGTATGACGCGGCGGCGATCGACGTCGCCTACACGGCGGGGCCGTACCCCGATCCGCCGCGCGAGGTCCGCTCGGCGAACGGCAAGATCTACGTGCACTGGCACTTCTTCCGCGACGGCCGCCAGTGCACGCCCGCCTTCACCGACTACTTCATCCTCGAGAACCAGGAGGCCGACGCCGATCGCCCCACCCACGGGGACGCCGGCGGCACGCGCTCGCCGGCGGGGCCGCCCGCCGCCGGTCGGGGCCCGGCGGCTGAACGCCCGGCGCTCGCCGACAGCACCGGCGACGGGCCGCGCCGCCTGAACCGCTACGAGCCGGGCGGGCGGGGCGGGGGAAAGCTCGCCTACGCCGAGGAGGAGGCGGCGCCGCGCGCGGAAGCGGCGGCTGTGCCAGCCCCCGACCCGAAACCCGCGCCCGCGCCCGCGCGCACGGTCGATCCCGCCGCGCGTGTGGAGGCGGCGCGGTGGTTCACGGGGCTCGGCGCGGGCAAGACCGCGGAGCTGGCCGCGGGGGCGATCCTCCCCTTCAAGACGTCGGGGCGCGACGTCGCCACGCGCGCGACGCTGACGGCGATGCTCGCCGACCTGGCGCGGGAGGGGGCAGGCGGTGGCGACGTGCAGGTGTTCACCGCGGCCGGTTTGCGCGCCGCCGTGGGCAAGCTGCCCCCCAATCTCGACGACGGCAGCGGACAGCTCTATGCGGTGACCGCGGCCGGCGCACACGAATCGCTGATCCTGATCCTCACCCAGCGTGCCGGGATGTGGCGGGTCACCGGCCTCGTCCGGCGCTGAGCCGTTTCGCGCCTACCGGGCGACCTAGCTCCCGGCCTGCCTCCGCGCAGGAAACGTCCCGGGGAGACATTCATCGTCCATGACGCACACGTCGGCATCCAGCCTGAAAACCATCGCATTGACGCTCGCCCTGGTGGGCGCGGCCTGTGCTTCAGGCGGCCGTGGTGAAGGGATGCCGGGGACAGCCGGCGGTGGTGCGGGCGTCAGCGGCGGCGCCGGGACGACGGGCGTCGCGGGCGCGACGGGCGCCGCCGGGGGCACCGGCATCGCCGGGACGACGGGCGCCGCGGGGACGACGGGTGTCGCGGGCGGGACGGGCGCCGCGGGGACGATGGGCCGTGGCGGCGCGACGGGCGTCGCGGGGACGACGGGCGCTGCAGGCACGAGCGGGCGCGGCGGTTCGACGGGCGCGGCCGGAATGACGGGCGCGGCAGGGACCGGCGCCGGCGGCGCGCCCGGGCGGGGTGGGGCGACCGGCGTCGCGGGCGCCACGGGCGCGGCCGGATCGGGCAACAACGGCCCCTATGTCTGGAGGAACGTCTCGGTGGGCGGAGGCGGCTTCGTCTCCGGCGTCGTGTTTCACCCCGCGCAGTCGGGGCTGCTCTACGCCCGGACCGACATCGGCGGCGCCTACCGCTGGAACGGCGCCAGCGCCAGCTGGACGCCGATCACCGACTCCGTCATCCGCGATCAGGCCGACACGCTCGGGGTGCTGGCGCTGGCCGTCGATCCCAGCGACGCGAACAAGGTCTACCTGATGACCGGCAAGTACACGCAGTCGTGGGCCGGCGCCGGCTGGGTGCTCGCCTCGAACAACCAGGGCGGCAGCTGGACCCGGTCGAACCTGAGCGTGAAGGTCGGGGGCAACGAGAACGGCCGCGGCACCGGTGAGCGGCTGGCGGTCGATCCCAACCTCGGCTCGACCCTGTTCATGGGCACCACGGTCGACGGCCTCTGGAAGAGCACCAACTCCGCGACCAGCTTCACGCGCGTCACCACGTTCTCACCGACCCACGTGACCTTCGTGCTGTTCGACAAGGCGAGCGCCAGCCCCGGCGCGGCGACGCAGCGGATCTTCGCCGGCACGGCCGGCAGCAGCGGCAGCCTGATGCGCAGCACCGACGGGGGCGCCAGCTGGGCGGCGGTGGCGGGCCAGCCGAGCGGGATGATGGCGCTGCGCGCGGCAATCGCAGGTGCGAACCTCTACGTCACCTACGCGAACGCGGTCGGCCCGAACGACGCGACCACGGGCGCGGTCTGGCGCTACGACACCGGCAGCGGCGCCTGGACCAACGTCTCGCCGCCGACGGGCTCGTACGGGTTCGGCGGCGTCTCGATCGACGCCCAGAACCCGGACCGCATCCTGGTCAGCACGCTCGATCGCTGGGCCCCGAACGACGAGGCCTATCTCTCGACCAACGGCGGCACGAGCTGGACGCCGCTGCTGGCGGGCGCCACGTTCACGCGGACCAAGTCCCCGTACACGTCGTCGCTGACGCCGCACTGGCTGGCCGACATCAAGATCGATCCGTTCAACGGCAACCGGGCGGTGTTCGTGACGGGGTACGGCCTCTGGATGACGACGAACCTGTCGTCGACGCCGACCACCTGGGCCTTCGAGGACGCGGCCCTGGAGGAGACGGTGGCGATGCAGCTCGTGAGCCCCCCCTCGGGGGCGCCGCTGCTGTCGGCGATGGGGGACGTCGACGGCTTCAAGCACGACGACCTCGACGCCTCGCCGCCTTCGGGGCGCTTCTCGCCCAACGTCGGCACGACGCTGGCGATCGCGTTCGCCGAGAGCACGCCGACGAAGCTGGTGAAGGCGTTCAACGCCGCCCCCTACGGAGGCTATTCGACGAACGGCGGCACCAGCTGGACGGCGTTCGCGTCGTCACCGTCGGGGACGTCGGGGGGCGGCACGCGCAGCATCGCGGTCTCGGCCAACGGCAACACCATCGTCTGGGCGCCCGCCGGCGGCGCGCTGTCGTACTCGACCAACAACGGCGGCGGCTGGACGGCGTCGTCGGGCGGCGTCCCGGCCGGGCTGTCGCCCGTCGCCGATCGCGTCGACGCCAACAAGTTCTATGTCGCCGACGGCGTCGCCGGCCGCGTCTACGTCAGCATCAACGGCGGCATGTCGTTCACGATGGCGGCGAGCGGCCTTCCCACCGTCCCCGACTACTCGCGCGAGGACAGCGAGCTCGCCACGGTCCCCGGCCAGGCGAACCACGTCTGGCTGACCACCGGCGCCGGGGGCCTGCACCAGTCGACCAACTCCGGCGCCACCTTCACCAAGCTCGCCGGCGTCAGCGTCGCGTACAAGGTCGGCTTCGGAAAGGCCGCCAGCGGCCAGAGCTACCCCGCGATCTACATCTGGGGGACGGTCGGCGGCGTGTTCGGCATCTTCCGCTCGGACAACCAGGGCGGCAGCTGGACCCGCATCAACGATGACCAGCACCAGTTCGGATGGCTCCACAGCCTGATCGGCGACCCCCGCGTCTACGGCCGCGTCTACCTCGGGACCGAAGGGCGCGGTGCGCAGTACGGGCAGCCCGGCTAGCCGCTCCCGCGCGAAGCGCGGGTGTGCGGCTATTCGTGAGACGTTCTTCAGCCGCTGAGGGAGCCGGCGGCCTCGCTCAACAGGCGCGCGAGTCGCGTCGCCCAGGCGCGCTGCCCTTCGGCGTCGGCGATCAGGTCCTGGCGGATCTCGAGCTCGACACAGGGGATGTCGCGCCGCTCGGCGTGAGTGACGAGGGAGAAGTCGGTCAGGTCGCTGGCGGCATAGGGCTCGTTGCGGCCGACCACGAGATCCCCTTCCTGCTGGAGCAGGTGCAGCAGGGGGAAGGCCAGGCGGGCGTCCCGGTTGTAGAGCACGCCGACGTGCCAGGGGCGGGGGACGTCCAGAAAGACCGGCGTGAAGCTGTGCATGGCGATGAAGACGGTCCGCTGCCCCGTCTCTGCCCGCCGGTCGAGCTCGGCCCGGATCTGCTCGTGATAGGGATGAAAGATGGCGCGCGCCCGCGCCTCCGCCTCGGTCGGCCCGATGCCATGGTTCCCGGGGATGACGACCCGCTCGCTGCGGCCGACGATCGAGTCGACGGCGTCGAGCGGACGATTGCAGTCGATGACGAGACGCGAGTACCGCTGACAAAAGGCGACCGCGTCCAACGCGCCCGCCAGTCGCCGCGCGACCTCGCCGGCGCCGATGTCCCACGCGATGTGGGTGGCGAGCTCGTGCGGTGACAGCCCCAGCGAGCCGAGCGAACGGGGAATGGCACGCCCGGCGTGATCGCAGACCACGACGAACGGCGCGCGCGCCCCTCGCCCCGTGACTTCGAACGGAGGCGGCTCGTCCCCCGCGAGCACGGCTAGCGCAGCTCGACCTGGGCGACGTGGCGCAGGTTGAGGAAGTTCACCAGGAAGTGGGCGACGATCGGGCCGGTCAGGTCGCCGGTCCAGAGGAACATCCCGCCGAAGAGCAGTCCGGCGCCGAACGAGCTCAGCGTCCAGGGCAGGTGGCGCGCCTTGGGCCCGATGTGCAGCAGCGCGAAGATCGCGCTCGAGAAGACCAGGCCGACCGTCGGCATCAGCGCGCCCCGGAAGAACATCTCCTCGCCCACCGAGGAAGCGGCCGCCAGGACGACGATCTCGACCTCGGTCAACGGGGACAGCAGGTGGCGGAGCTCCCGATGCAGCGACCGCGCCCAGTCGAAGCGGTAGAGCGCCATCCGGGACGCGAACACGATCCCCAGCCCGGCCGCTAACCCGCTGATAATCCCGGCCAATATCGCCGGGTCCCGGTTGGGCAGGTGCCAGACGTTGGGCTGCCCCCGCAGGCTCCCCCAGGCCAGGGCGGCTGCCCCCAGGCCCAGGTAGATGACCATCACCAGGGCGGGCCGCGACCAGCTAGATCCCCGGGACCACACGGTTCTCCTTCTGACTCATCGCGCCCTATCTACCCATACTACAGGTTCGGACTACGGGAGCTTCGGTAACTTCGCCGACGCCTCGCGCAACAGAGATAAGTAATCAATATCACGAAACTTTTACCCGGGCGGCCGGGCTCAAGTTTTCGTCCCGTTTTCTCAGGGATCGGCTCCGGAGCGCATGGTAAACGAAAGTCACTGTGGCCGTCGCGGCGCTCAGAACTTCCCGGAATCATCGCGCGGCGCCCCTGCTGCCGACGACGGTCGTGCGCGAGGTCAGCATGCAGAAGCTGCTGGCCACCCGGATCTGCGATCTCGGTTTGCGCTCGGAAGGGATCCTGGCCGAGAGCGTGGAGCAGGTGATCGGCGAGATGCGCGACCGCGGCATCACGTTCGTGCCGGCCTACTACCTCGGCGATGACGACTTCTGGACGGCGGACCGCGCGGTCAGCGTCAACATCCCCTGGTACCTGGCGAACGCGCAGCTCTGGCGGCTGGTGAACGACCACCTCTTCGAGTACACGCGCGAAGAATTGCTGATGTACCTCCGCCACGAGGCGGGCCACGCGCTGAACTACGCGTTCGAGCTCTGGCGGCGCAAGGACTGGACCCAGACCTTCGGCGATTTCCGCCGCCCGTACCGCGACGTCTACAACCCGAACCCCTGGAGCCGCGACTACGTCCGCTACCTCCACCGGGCCGGGATGTACCACTACGCGCAGAAGCACCCGGACGAGGACTGGGCGGAGACGTTCGCGGTCTGGCTGGAGGGGGGCCCCTGGCGGCGCCGCCACCGCGAATGGCCGGTCGCGCTGACCAAGCTGGAGTACATCGAGCGCATCGTCGGCATCGAAGGCGCCTGTCGCGGAACGCCGCCCAACGTCCGCCTGGGCCGACGCGTCCCCTACACCGAGCTGAAGGAGACGGTCGCCGAGTACTTCGACATCGACGACACCATCGATCCGGACGTGCAGGAGTACCGCAAGGACCTGCTCGAGATCTTCCCCCGCCGGCCGCCGCGCGCCCGCGCGCTCGCGGCCCGCGGCCTGACCAGCCGCACCGCCAACGCGCAGTCGGCCGCGCGCTTCATCCAGCAGCACCAGAACATCCTGATCGACCGCATCAACCGCTGGATCGGCGACAGCGACAGGCGGGTGATCCTGCGCTTCCTGCGCCAGCTGCAGGCGGTCTGCACGCACGAGCACATGGTCGTTCCCGACGCCCGCCGCACCGAGAAGCTCGTCGAGCTGACCGTCGTGGCGACCTGGCACGTCGTCGACGGTATCCACCGCCTCAGCTAGGGCCCGACCTGCGCCGTGGGTACCTGGGGAACCGGGCTCTACGCCGACGACACAGCGCTCGACCTTCGTGACGACTGGACCACCGGAATTCGCTGGGGGCGCCAGCCCGAGTTGCTGACGAAGACGATTGTCGCCGACCTGACTGAAGACGACACGGCGGCATGGCTCGCCCTGGCCGATCTCCAGTGGAAAAGTGGGCATCTGCTTCCCCACGTACGCGACAAGGCGCTCGCGATCATCAACGGCGGAAGCGACCTGGAGCGCTGGAAGGATGCTGGCCCCGGCGACCAACGCTCACGGCGGAAGGTGCTCGCGGGGCTTCAGGCACGATTGCTCACGACTCCTCCTCCCCCCAGGGGCTACAAGCACCGCCGGGAAGCGGACACCACGATGAAGATCGGCGAGGTCTACGCGTGGCAACTGCTCGACGGTCGGCATGCGTTCTTCCAGGTCGCCGGCATCGAGACCCAACCAAAGCTTGGCGTCGGGCGCGCGCCGGCGATTCGGGTCTTGGACCGCGTGAGCCACGATATTCCGCCCCTTGCTGCCCTCGCCGATCTCCCCTCGCGCGGCACGATCAAGTCGTTCGAAGGGATGGAGGGTATCGAACCGACCTTCCGCGTTCATCCGCTGACGTCGTTCGCGATTTTCGGACCGTGCCAGTATCCGAAGCAGCGGCTGACCCGCCTGGGCAGAATGCCGCTCCCTTCTGTCCTGGATGGAGAACAAAAGGCTCTTGGCGCTACCTGGCTGTCGGCCGATCTCGTTCTTGCCGATGTCTACGGCATCGGTTGGTGGGTGGGCGACATGGTCGCATGGCGCCTGAACGGACAGCGGCCCGTCGTCCTCTCCATTGCTGCGGTTGGAACGGTCGAGCACGAAGGGAGGTCGGAACCGTACGTCACGCTGGACGTGATGGATTGGTCGCGGCCGGACCTGCCGACCGGGGCGGAGCTTTGCGAGCTTGTCCCGCTGACAGTGCCGGACCAGGTAAGGGGCGGAGAGCTCACGGTGCTCGGGCTCCCACCGGCAGGCAGGCTCGAATACCTCGGACGCGTTGACCGGGAGGAAGGGAAGACGCCGCGGAGCTACCTCAGCTGGGAAGGTTCGATCGGTTCCTGGGCATAGCCCTCGAAGTGGCGCGAGGCGTTCCGATTGCGACCGCGTTCGGATGGAGCAAGCAGGAGGAGGCCTTTGTCGCGGAGCTGATCGCCGCGGGAACTCCGAAGAAATAGCGGGCGTCGCGGGATCGACCGCCCCAGCTAGGGCCCGTTGTCTTTGAGGTCTTCGGCGACGATGTCTTCGCACAGGCCGAGGCATTCGTCGCACATGGTCACGTCACTCCCGGCGGTGACGAAGAGCATGTCGAGCTCGCTGGGGGCCTTTCCGCAGAACGAGCAGGGACGCGTCTCCCTCGGTGGAATCGTGCTGCGTGGGTAGTAGCGGCGGAGGGCGCGATGCACCGGATCCGCCGCGGCGACCGCGGCCCTGACCTCGAGGCCGGTGGCGTCCGCGACCGCGGCGATCGCCGTGCCGCTGTTCGGGTCCGCCATGGCGAGCGTGATGGTCTTGTCGGTACGGCCAATCGGCACGACGTTGTGGTGCCAGGCGATGGAGGAAGGGACCAGCGCGACGACGTCGGCCGGGGCGGTCATCTCGTCGAGGTTCACGAAGGCGAGGCCGTACGCACTGCGGAGCGCTGTCTCGTGGTTCCCCTCGTGCGCGGCAAGCAGGTCGGAGATCCGGTCCCCGCTCACCGGCTGGCCTTGCGGCGGCGCCGGAGGCCGTTTCGGTGGCGGTGGCGGCGGGAACGTCTCGTCCATCGTCTTGCGGAAGTCCGCGACGCACTCGTTGCAGACGAAGACGCGTGGTCCGCTGATCAGCTTCCGGACCTGCCGGCGCAGCCGTCCGCAAAACGAGCACGCGAAGTCGTCCACGGCAGGAGTCTCGCCGAGGCCCGCGTCGCCGACAACCCAGCCTCAGTGACACCCTTCGCAGGGTCGTCTATGTGACGCGCCGTCGCGAGGATGGCGGAACTGGTAGACGCGCTAGCTTGAGGTGGCAGCTAGTAGGTCGCAAGTCCGCACCCGACACGCACTTGGCCTAGCTCGTTCTTTTCCCGATAGTTCACGCGTAAAACCAACAACATCCGGAACCGTCAGCTTCGGCGTTCCGTTGGAAGGGCTGGTTTAGAACCGGGGCGGATATTCCATATCCGCCGCTCATACAGCTGGGGCCCGCAGAGGTCGCGGGGTTGGCGCTGGCCGGGGGCGGGGGTGCTGCTAAGACGCTGCTATCGACGCCCCAAAGGGTACCGTAGACCTTATGTCGACTTCGCCGAAGGCCGTGGGGCCCTTCGCTTGGGTGTCCTGGATCGTCATGCTCATGGTGGGGGCCGGTGTCGGCCTTCAATGGCTAGGTGACCACGTGAAACTCTCGGCGCCATGGTGGGCCTGGGGCCTCGTGGTGGGGTTGGCGCTCCATTCGTGGAGGGTCGAGGACAACCGCCGGGCGTGGGAGCGGGCTTATCTCTTTCAACTCAAACGAAAGGGCGCGGATATGGACGTGCCGTAGGCCCGCGGGCCCGCGCTTCATGCGCAGCGGACCCCAACCCGTCCAGCGCCCTCTAGGTGCCACGATCATGGCTCCGCCAAGCCGTGGGCATTAAGGGCAGGGTCAGAAAACCACTGCTTGGGGGATGGGTTTAATGGCCGCTATCCCTTGTGGTCTCTGAGCGGCTGACAGTGGGCGGGACGGCTTGGGATACCCTAGGGGAATGGATGCTGTTGCAAGCTTGGCAGGATCGCTCTTGGTGACGGTGTTGTATGTCGGCGTCTTCGTGGGCTTGGGGCTTGGGACTCACTGGGCCACTGCCTTCGTCGGGCTTGAAGCTCCGTGGTGGGCTTGGTCGATTCTTCTAGCCGGCGGGCTGTGTGCTCACGAGATCGGTGTAGTAGGGGGACAGGTCGCTGAGGTCGGTAGGGCCACCGCGGATCTCCAGGCGGAGGTTGAAGAGCGGTTTGGGGGACCGGAATCAAGCGATCCGGACGAAGTCTAGGCTGGGGAGCACTGGCCAAATTTCTGTAGACAGTCCAAAAATCCGGCTGCAAGCCCGTAAGGCAGAGGTGCCCATGAACTGTCTACGCTGCGATGAAATTGGAACGAGGCCCGGGACCTGTGACCTTTGCCACAAGGCTGGTCGGCATGAATTCGCTGAGCGTTTGCCGAGTCAGGCCGTCTCGATGAGGGTGCTGCTGTTTCTCTTCGCGGCCGTGTTGGTGCTGACGTGGGCGATGAAGGGGCAGCGGATCCAGGCGACGGCTACGGCCTAAGCCGGCCTACTTGGCGTCGAGGGCTGAGGCGGCTTGCATGGCTTGCCACAGCGTCCGTTTCTGCTGCCAGCTCAGTTCCTGGCCTTGGGCCTCTGCTGCCTTCACGTGTTCGAGGTAGAGACGATCCGCGCTTTTCCGCTGCTCTTTCACGGCGGCTGGGTCGTACGTGCGACCGGGTGCGCCTAAGGTTCGGACGTCGACAAGCCCCGCACGCTGGGCCGGGTTGGCGTCTGGGTCGTCGGCGAAGGCAAAACGGCTCACCCGATCCTCATGAAGTAGTCGATATCCTGGGTGGCCCGGGTTCGCTCCGCCACCATGTAGCCTTCAGGTCCGCCGGCTGGGTCGGTGTTGCCTTCGAGCGTGTGGCAAATGTCGCCCCGCACATCGGTGATGAAGAAGGCGTGTCCCAGGCCCTTGCCGTGGTCGATGATGCCGATGCTGTTCGGGACCGGGTGCGGGATCGATAGCTGGGGGTTCAGGAAGTAGAGCTTGAGGGCTCCACCACTGAGCTTGAGGCGGTACGTGGTGACGATGTCGAAGGCGCCGCGGTCCACGCTGAAGCTGACGAAGGCGGCACACCACGCCTTGCCGGGTTCGAGGTGTACGAACCTCAGGTGGCCATCGATGATGGGGCTGCTGTTGCTGCCGCGGGGCTCTTCTTCGACGCCCTTTTGAGTACGGGCGAAGTCGATGGTGGCTTGGGGGAGGTCGGTGGCCATCCCCGCAAGATTGCGAGCGCTGTCCGCTCACAAAAAAGCGGGCACCCGACGGACCAAGATCCGACGGGTGCCCGATAAGTTTAGTTGTCACTGTTCCGGTTTGGCCTACCAGCCGTTGCCGTTACCGTTGTTCCGGCGCTGCTGGTCCTGCCGGTGACCTGCCTGGGTTCTTCGGACCAGTAGATCCTAGAGAACAGCCTCTCCGCTCTGGGTTGTTGTCGTCACCTGCTTCGCTCTGAACGCGTTCGGTGTCAAATAGCCGAGGCTCGAATGGGGACGGACGGCGTTGTAGTGCTGCCGCCAGGTCTCGATCGTTGCGGCCGCCTCCCTTCGGGTACGGACCCATTCCATGCTCAGGCACTCGTTGCGGAACTTGCCGTTGAAGCTCTCGTTGGTTCCGTTCTGCCACGGCTTCCCGGGCGTGATGTGCGCGGTTTCGAAGCCCTCTTCGGTTACCCAGCGCAGGACGGCCGTGGAGATGAACTCGGGGCCGTTGTCGGAACGAAGGTAGCGCGGAGCGCCTCGCGCGCTCACCAGCTTGGCGAGCACCTCGATCACGCGCCCGGACCGGATGCTCCCCGCGACGTCGATGGCCAAGGCCTCGCGCGTCCACTCGTCCACGACGGTGAGGCACTTGATCTGCTGACCGGTCGCGCACGTGTCGAAGACGAAGTCGTACGCCCAGACGTGATTCGGCCCGGTCGGTGGTTCGGACGCGGCCTACTTGCAGCGACTCGTCGTCGCGGTCGGAGGCGGCTACCGCTGAAACAGCGGCCATGCTGGCGTAAAATGGCCACGTGAGCGCTGAAAAGAGGCCCCTATCGACGAAAGCAAAGGGCGACCTTCTTGAAGATGTGATCGAGCGCCTCTGCGCCGGCTTTTCGGAAAAGAAGGTTACCCGAAATGCGAAAATGTATGGTCGGAACTCGCTCGACGATCGGGACATAGACGTCCTCATCGAAGGGCGGTTCGCCATGCTCGACATGCGGATCGCTATCGAAGCAAAGAACTACAACGATCCCGTCGGGCTCGAAAAGGTAGAGGCGTTCTGCACGAAGCTAAAGGACGTCAACGTCCACACTGGTGTGATGGTGAGCGCTGCCGGCTTTACGGAACCGGCCAGAAACATGGCCACCTCACAGAGGATTCAACTGTTCCAGGTCTACGATCAAAGCGTTTCCGATGAGGCCCTGTGGGTGCCGGTCGGGCTGATCCAGCCAGAGCCCGCTAATTTCTCCGTGGGGGTTTCTCATCGGGGGGGCGGAGGCTTCTCCCTACCCGCTGTGATGGGACCAGCGGGGTTGACTGTCGAGTTTTCTCGGCTGGTGTTCCAAGTCGGGGACCGACGGCTCACCATGGAAGAGATCGTCGTGACGGCTTGGGCGGAGGGGAAAATTCCCCGCGTGGCCGGCGAGCACAAAGTCAACGTCGGTGCAGTCACATATGAGGACATCGACAACCCCAACGCTGGGGTCAGGTATTGCGAGCTAGCGATCGAAGTGATCGTGACCGAGAGGCATTACCTCAAAGTCTTCCCCGCCTGCTACATGACGGACGTCCACACGGGGACGGAAAACCATGATGTTCGTGTTGACCTGTACGGTGACGATGAGCGTCTGATCGCCAACGGCTGGCAGGAGTTCCCGAGTCTCGCAGAAATGCAAGCCGCTCAAGCGGCGGTGTCGAATCAGATCAAAACGTTCTCTCGTCTTCTGATGTGCTCTCCTGACTGGCAGAAGGCCCATCCAGAACAAGAGCTGAAAACACTACCGAGACAAACGCTGAAAGAACTACCCAAGCCCGAACGATAGTCCCTGCCTAGTCGGCTTGATCGCGTTTAACCTCTGTCAGCAGCTTCGTATCTGGACCGTAGATCCGTACGGTCTTCACCTCTCTTTTGTTCTTGAAGACCGCTTTGGCGTAATTCACGACTGCTTTTAAGACGAGCGAAACAACGGTTTCTGCTATTCCCTTCAACGCGATTTCTAAAATCTCGCTGAGGATTGACCCTCCGGAGAGCGCAGCTCGCCCCGTAACAATGATCTCGGGATCGATCGCTTTGAGTTCGCGGACCAGTTCCTTGCTGGCTTCCGGGTCGCGAAAATTCCACGTAAGGATCTCAACCTGCTTTTCGACGGCCATGGGAGCCCCTTTTCGCCTTGATCGGTACCACTGAACAGCCTATCAGTCCAGTCCGTGGCGGACGGGCTCTGGGTCGAGCAGGGCGGTCCGCCACCGGTTCACGCCCGCCGCACGATCGACAGCTTCACCCTGTGCGGGAAAGAGCCGACGGGAACCGTCTGGTGGAGCAACAAGCGATCGGCAATCACGTGTCCGCGATGCGTCGAGGAAGCGGCGCATTGAGATCAGGCAGATGCTTCGCAAAACCCCTGGCAGGGGATAGGTTTTGCGAGGGCGTTAACTAGTGCTCAACAAGCACTATTAACGGAACGATCTCGCCGGCTTAATGAGATCGAAGAAAAAAGATTTCTTCGCAAACTCCGCGCGATGGTAGGCAAGATCCGTCACCGCCTCCATCGGTCTCGACAGGAAACACACGGGTTAAGCCGCGTCCGATGTTGAGGGACCACCCGATGGAGGTGGTGACGTTGGTAGCACCAGCAGTAGCGCCCTCTAGTTGAGCTTGTCAACACCGCCTCTGCAACAGCGGTGCGGTGTCGCTAGTTCGGCTTCCGGCCGGACCGCTCGGAAATCTCTTTCGCGATCTGCCGCCTGCTTTCGTCGTCGGTCTGTGCTGATCGCTCATCGATGGCGCGGGCCTCGGGGTGGCCACAATGACCCTCGATGTCGACGCACTCCGGGCACAGGTCCGCGCCGCAGTACCAGCATGACGCCGTAGCCTCGCTAGGGAACGCTTCGCCGCACCGTGCGCACGTGTAGGGCATCTCTCTTTTATTCATCCATCCGACTGAAGGGCCCGGACAGTGGCTTTTGAATGTTTTCGGCCAGGGTCGCGAGCGTCGCTTTGTAGCTCGTCACAAAGTGATCGAGATCGTCTTGAGTCTTGAACGGCTTGGTCTCGTCAACAATCGACTTCATCCCCTTAAGCGACTTTCGACGGAATTCATCGTGTTCCAGCATCAGCACACGGGTCAGGGCGGCCTCAAATGCCGTCGCGGCATCTTCGAGCCGGGTGGCTAGGCGATTGAACTCGGAGCTGTCCGTCCACCTGTCTGGGATGCGAAAAGCCTGCGCTGCGATCATCCATCGCCAATACAGGTCAATCGCTACGATGTTCCCGGCTGCGGCCCCCATGTAGGCGGACCAGGCTTCGACCAACCGGCCGCGATTCCGATCTGTCGTCGTCACGTACATGGTGACGTAGCCGGTCAGGATCACGGCCATGATGGTAACGACGGGAGTAATCCACCAAGGCGCTGACGGGGGGCTGTAGAAAACGCAGGACGCTTTTTCGACGACGTCGGGAGTCACGGCTACTTCCCGGCCAGGATCTTTTCGGCCTCGCGGACAACGATGGCGCGGGTGAAGGCGGCGACAGTGATGGTCCCGCCCCCAATCACGCCCTTGGCCTGAGCGGCCATTGCGCCGGTGATCTTCGTGTACTCGTCCGCGGTGAAGCGGATGAAAACCGACCCGGCATCCGCCGCTTTCCGTGCGCTCCTTGGCCTTGCCATGGCGCCAGTGTAGCAACGGCGGCCCAACGCTACGCATTTAAATTTAGGATAGCCATCGATGATCACATTGAATCAGATCGCCGATTGATCAAGCCTGGAGGTGTACCGACCAACAACAGGAGGTCCGACCGATGAAAACCGCCGCCAACCCTGTCCCTGCCGAGCCCGTCGCACGCCTGCGGTCTCGTCCGCTGATCCTGGACGTCGTCGAGCTGGCCGCGTTGGCGTTCGTGGTTCTGACGCTGGCAGGGTGCTCCGCCGTCGGCGAGGACGGGGTAGAGGTCTGCGCCCCACGCACGGGCCAGTACCTGGCCACGTTGACCGAGGTTTCTGGGACGTGCGGCCCTATCGGCACAGAGGGCCTCGACGCCGACGCACCCCCGGACCCGTCGTGCTCCGGGGTCTCGGTCCGGGACCGTGGCGACGCGTGTTCGACGTCGGTCTCCGTCACGTGCGTGGCAGGCGATGACGGGACGACGCTGACCGAGGCCGGCGTGATCACGTGGAGCGCCGACGGCGACGCCGGCAGTGGGACGCTCGTGATCGCCACGCAACGGGCAGGGGTGGAGCTGTGCCGATCCACCTACCGCGTCGAGATCCGGCGCCCGTCGTGAACGCCCGTTTTACCCCCAACTCCCAACCACCGATAGGAGACACCATCATTGCTTAAGCAACAGCTCGCTACCGCCATGACCCGTGACCCCCGGGGCCCCCGTTGCCGGTGTGGTGGTGCCGTGTCCCGACACCTGCCCGGCCAAGGCGCTTACGTCATAGGCCGAGAGGGCGAGGGGTATCGGCTTCGGCTGTGCGCCCGGCGGTAGACGGGTTTTCGTCCTATTTGGCGTTGAACGCGTTGGGATTTGGCTTAAGGCGCGTGTTTTTGAATTCTAATTCCTGAACCTGGAGCGCCTCCGGTTCACCAGCATCCGTGGCGGGAACGAATGTCACGAGTACCGCCCTCCCGTCATGAAGCAGGCCGACACCGGGCTGATTGATGAGGTCGTTTGGTAGCTGAAGGAATCTGATGTTTGCCATGGCGGCAAGCGTACACCGAGACAGGCTGACAGCGTTCACGGGCCCGGCTTCGTGAGTCGGTCACCGAACCAGCTCACCAGCGGGCCGAGTACCGGGATCGCCTTCAGTATCCATCGGGCCACAGCTCGCCAGCGCGATCGCCGGCCTACGGTCCTCGTGACTGTGGTGGTTTCCTCGATGACCTGCCGGCGGACGACCGTGATCGTTTCCGTCTCTGGTGAATCCTTGCCCATGGCGCCAAGGATCGCCGGGCCCGTGCCGTCACCCCATTTTTGAGACAGACAGGCCGGCTCCAACGCCGAAGCACACTTTCGCCTTCGACCCCACTTTTGGGACGGCTTCCGTTTCTTGTTCTTCATGTAGAGGCCCCATCAAGCCGCGCCATCTCGCTAACTGGCTCGTCTACTGGTCAGTATTACGCGCGCGACAAAAGCAGCCGTTCCCCTGCCTATACAACCTAGGCGCTCAGTGAAGCGGCTAACTGCCTGCCGCGATTGGGGTTTGAGCCGGAGACCGACAGCCACGGCCGACAGCTTGTCGGCTTCGTTTGGCACCACCTTCTTGGGGGAGATCGATGGTTTGGCGCCGATGCGCGCGATCAACCGGCCCAAGTAGCAGGAGACGTAGAAAGCGCCGGCTGCGCGCCGTCGTTGTCAGAGCCGTGGACGCATTTAGCGCAGCGTCCGCAATCAATGGGGACGTGAACGAGCCCGCACGCCCCACCTACAAAGCCGTCCAGGTCGCCGCCGACTTCGCCGACCAGCTGGTGAGGCATGGGGTGCCGTGCGCGGTCGGGGGCGCAGAGGTGCCGGGCGAGGGCTTCAAGCTCTACGTCGCCCCGATCCACCCGATCACGACCTGGCCGTTGGCGTCGTCGTTGGCGTCGGAGGTGTTCACCCCGCACCTCATCGAGGTAGCGACTGATGGCGCCACCGACTTCACCGCGGACCCCGGGAAGTGGCTGGCGGTGTTCGGGGTCGTGGTGGCTGCTGGCCTACGCATCGACTGGTTGCGGGACGGCAAGCACAGGGCGAGCTTCGAAGCCCCGCTCTACGGCATGCAGTGCCCGCCGTGACTCCGGCGGAGCTGACCGCCCTCAAAGCGCTTGTTGCAGCCGAGGAAGCTCGGCACAGTGACGGTTCGTTTCCTGAAAACGGAATAGCCGAAGCTGACGGTTCCTCCGAAAGCGAGGAACCCATGTACTCATGGATTAGTCCGAAGCCTTACCGGCATCACAACCGGTTCAAGGTCATCACCAAGGACCTCCAGGGCATCAGGAAGACGCTGCTATTCGACTCACAGACAGAGGCAGCGACCTGGATCCAGGCGTCCCAGGGCCTGAGCGTCGAGGACGGCAGGCCGATGGGGGAGGTCGTGGACGCCTACCTCGAATACCTGGCAAGGCTGGCCGACAGCCGACCACGCTAGCCACCACCCGGTACCGGCTCCAGCCGTTTCACGTTTCCCGGTCCCGGGTGCCGATTGAACGATTCCCGTGGGCGCTTGCCTGGGGGGAGTCGGCGGCCAAGCAGGCTAGGGCGTCCCAAATCGGCATCCTGACCACGCTCCGGGGCCTGCTGGCGTTCGCTGGCATCCCCCACAAGGCGCTGGCCGGCTGCAACGTCTTGGGCCCGCGAAAGGAAGGGAAGACACAGCTCCACATCGACGAGGCCCGCGAGTTCATCCGCCTGGCAGTAGAGGCAGGGGATTCGCTGTCGCTGGCGGCGGTCACCATGGCCGTGGCTGGTCTGAGAGCTGGCGAGGTCCTGGGGCTGAGAGCCCGAGACGTAGACGATGGCGGAGCTGTCCTCCACGTCTACGGCACCAAGACACAGAGGGCACGACGGGCGATCCCCATCGACCCCGCCTTTCGTCCGCTGCTGCTACATGCGGCGAAGGGAAGGGCGCCAGAGGATCCGCTGTTCCCTCGGGCAGTGGAGCGCCAGCGCAAGGCCCGCGACAGCGCCAAGGCAGCGCGGGACGCGCTACTACGGCGCGTGAAGGGGCTGTGTGTGGTGGCAGGGGTGCCGAAGGTCTGTAGCCACTCGCTACGCGGCTTGAACGCCACCCTCCGACGTCTGGGAGGGGCAGCAGACGAGAGCATCACACGCGCCCTCGGACACGGAAGCATCACCACGACAGAGCGCCACTACTTCGCGCCCGGGATCGTCGACAGTGCCGAGATGAACCGGAGCTGGGGCAGGTTGCTGCCCGCCGAGATCGGAAAACGGGAAACGCTGCCGGCCGCATAGTTTCCCGTCTTGACTCTCAGGGGTGCGGGCCCTTATAAGTCCGCACGGAATCGCCTACTTACAACGCGAGGATGGCGGAACTGGTAGACGCGCTAGCTTGAGGTGCTAGTGGTTAACAGCCATCGGGGTTCGAGTCCCCGTCCTCGCACAAATGAAGAGCCGGTGAGCGCGAGCCCGCCGGCTCTTCGCTTTTGGACCTGGGCTCAGTTTGCGGATGCCGCGCTCCGGCGTTCAATCAGAATCCTGAGTGCGCGGCGCCCGCGTCGACAGGTGAACCGCCCGCTTGTCGCTGGTCTGCTTCTTGCGCGTGAAAGCCTCATGCGTAGCGCGCTCCGAGCCCAGCTTGTCGTTTCGTTGTTCGCGGTCGGGAGTTTGGCGGGGTGTGGCAAGGGGGAGGTTCTCCCACCCGACCATCCGCTGGCGGCGTCGTTCGTCAACGACGTCTGCGCGGCGCACGCGACGACGCGCGCCTGTCTGGAAGACGTCGATCACGCCTGCTCGTGGGTCGAGGTCGACCGCGCCGCCTGTCCTGCCGGGGCGACCTGTCCCGCCGGCGCGTGCGTGACCCCCGATCCCTGCGTCGGCCTCACGACCGAGCGCGGCTGCGGCGCCGACGGGCGCTGCGCCTGGTCGGTGCCCGCGACGACCGCCGACGGGGTCACGCTCTGTCCGGTCGGCGGCGACTGCGGCGCGGCCGGCTACTGCCACCTGCGCGACGCCTCGGGCGGGGGCTGCGCCTGCCTGCGTCCACTCGCCTGTCCCGCGAACGCCGACTGTCCCGCCGTGCAGTGCGACTGCGCGCCCCCGCCCGGCGGCGGCGGTGGCGGCGGCACCTGCGCCTGCAGCTGCCCCGACTGCCCGCCCGGCGCGGCCTGCGCGCCGTGCACGTGCGATTGCGGCAGCGGCGGCGGCACCTGCGGCGGCGGCACCGGCAGCGGTGGCACCTGCACCTGTGCGTGCCCCAGCTGCTTCGGCCCCAACTGCCCCCCCTGTGATTGCGCGTGCGGCGAAGGCGTCACCTCGGCAGGCGGGACCGGCACGACGACCGGCGTGCGAGCCGAGCTGTTGCCGCCCGACACGGCCGGCGTGCCGGCACCCGGCGCCTCGCAGGACGCGGCTCCCGTCTGCACCTGCCCGTCCTGCCCCGCGGGTGCGGCCTGCGCGCCGTGTCCCTGTCCGGTCGTCGTCGATCCCTGCGCGCAATTCGCCGACCCGTCGATCTGCTACAGCCACAACGCCGATCGCTGCCTCTGGCATTCGTACGGGAACGCGTGTGGCGACGCGCCCTGCGTGACCGGCTACTGCTACCGCGACACGTCGCCGATCGATCCCTGCGCGGCGCACGCCGACACCACCAGCTGCAGGACCGACGTCGCCAACAGCTGCGGCTGGGTGGCGCTGGACATCCAGTGCATCACGACGCCGTGCCCGAGCGGTAGCTGCATCCAGATGAAGCCGGTGCCAGGGGGCGGCTGCGCGTGCGCTTGCCCGACGTGCGTCGCGGGCGAAACCTGTCCGCCGTGCGCCTGCGATTGTTGCGGATCGTAGCTGCCGCAGGCTGAGCCGTCTCGGGGCAATACCTGGCCGGGCCACAGGGGCGGTCCCAGGTTCGGCACAGGAACGGAAAAGGAGGCCCAGATGACGACGACTCTTCTATTGGCGTTTGCCCTGGCTACCGCGCCGACCCCGAATCAGGCGCCGGCGCACGACGGCGTGCTGGTGGCCCAGGCCGGTTCGGACACGGGTTCCATGAGCCCGGGCGCCAGCGGCGCCACCACCGCGCCGGGGAGCACCGGTTCGTCGGCCAACGACACCAGCACCGGGGCGCCGGCGGGCAGCGGCGCGCAGCCAGCGCCGAGCGGCAGCGACACCGGATCACCGAGCGGGACGGCGCCGAACGAGCCGTCGCCGAGCGGGACGTCGCCGAGCGGCGCGCCCCCGAGCGGGACGTCGCCGAGCGGCACGCCGCCCAGCGACAACATGGGCTCGCCCAGCGGGGCGCCGCCGCCGAGCGGCGCGCCGAGCGGCATGGGCGGCGGCGGCATGTAGCTCTCAGCGGTTCGCGCCTGGCCGGGCCACGCGGAGACGCGCGGCTCGGCCTCGGCGATAGCCGGCAGGGATCGAGCGGTGCGCAGATGATAGCCTTCGGCTATGACCAGCACGCCGCACACCTTCACGCTGCGCCAGCTTCAATACGCCGTCGCCGTCGCGGACGAGCTGTCGTTCCGCAAGGCGGCCGCGCGCTGCCACGTCTCGCAGCCGTCGCTGTCGGCACAGCTCGGCCAGCTGGAGGCGGCGCTGGGGATGCGGCTCTTCGAGCGCGATCGGCGCCGCGTGCTGCCGACCGGGCAGGGGCGCGCGCTCCTCGAGCGCATGCGGCGGCTCCTGCTCGAGGCCGACGATCTGGTCGAGGTCGCGCGGCGGGTCGGTGACCCGCTGACCGGGACCCTGCGCATCGGCGTCATCCCCACCATCTCGCCCTACCTCCTGCCGCGGGTGGCGCCCCGGCTGCGGGCCGCCTTTCCCAAGCTCGCGCTCGAGTGGCTGGAGGATCGCACTTCGGCGCTGATCGCCGGCCTTGGCGCCGGCACGCTGGACGCGGCCCTGCTGGCCCTGGAGGCCGACATCGGCGACGTCGAGAGCGCGGTGATCGCCACCGATCCCTTCGTGCTGGCGGCGCCGCCGACGCACCCCCTGGGGAAACGGGCGGCGCCGGCCTCGACCGCCGAGCTGCGCGGCGCGGAGGTGCTGCTCCTCGACGACGGCCACTGCTTCCGGGACCAGGCCCTCGAGGTCTGCGCGGGGGCGCGGGCGCAGGAGCTCGGCTTTCGCGCCACCAGCCTGTCGACGCTGGTGCAGATGGTGGCCGGGGGGGCGGGGGTGACGCTGCTCCCGGCGCTGGCGGTGCCGACCGAGGTGGCGCGGGCCAAGCTGCGCGTCCGGTCCTTCGCGCGCCCGGCGCCGCACCGGACGATCGCGCTCGTCTGGCGCAAGCGCTCGCCGCTGGCGCCGGCGCTGGGAGAGGTCGCCGCCGTCGTCCGCGACGCGTACCCGCGCCCGTGAGCTAGCCGGGCTGCGAGACGGCGGGGCTGCGTCGCTTCAGGAAGAGGTGAATCCCCAGCAGGCCGAACAGCACGAAGTTCCCGATCGCCAGCGCGGCGGTGGCGGCGCGGCGCCAGTCGAGGATCAGCGCGATGGCGATGAGGGTCATGAACGCGTCGCGCTTGAACAGGTAGCCGATCACGTTGAACGCGCGGGAGACGAAGCCGGCGTCGGTGGCCGGAGCCTTGGACGGGTCGCCGAAGAACCAGGGGTACTGGGCGGTGTCGATCGGCAGCTTCAGCCGGTTCAGGTCGAGGTAGATCTTGGCCTCGGTCACCGCCCAGACGATCGCCGCGGCCACGGCGAGCGCGGTCCAGGCCTGGCTGTCGCCGTCGCGGGTGAGCCCGATCCCCAGCCCCACGACCAGCGCCATCGTCGTCAGATCGTCGGCGAGCGTGTCGAGCCACTGTCCGAGGCGCGAGCCCTCGAGGCGAAGCCGGGCGATGTCGCCGTCGACACAGTCGATGACGGCCCCGGTCCAGACCAGCAGGCCGGCGCAGGCGGTGCGAAAGTGACCGCCGGTCGCGGCCAGCAGGCCGCCCGCGACGCCGAACAGAGCCGCCACCACGGTCACCTGGTTCGGCGTCACCCGGGTGTCGAGCAGCGCCCGCGCAATCCGGGTCGAGATCGGCCGCATCAGGTAGTAGCCGGCGACGCCGTCGTGGCTGACCGGCTTGCGGATGCTCTCGAAGAGCTTGCGCTCGGCGGCGGCCAGCCCGGCCGCATCGCCGATCTCGGCCAGCGGCACCGGGGAGGTGCCGGTCTCGGCCGCCGCCGCCAGCGCGTCACGCGTATAGACGGCGCGCAGCGCGAGCGGCACGCGGGGCTCGGTCGTCGGCCCCTCCGCCCCGATCTCGACCGGGAATCCGCGCGGCGGTGGATCGCGCTTCAGCGCGGCTTCCACGTCGGCGCGATCGGCGGCGCTGGTGACCAGGACCTCGGCGCCGCCCCACCCGAGGCGCGCGGCGGTGCGGATGTGGCGGCCGAGCAGCGACAGTCCACACAGCCGCGTGCTGGCCCCGATGCGGGCGCCGCCGGCCGGAACCTGCGCGTCGATGCGAGCCCAGGGCTTCATCCGCGGAGCGCCGCCTCCGCACGCGCGAGATCGGCGTGGTCGTCGATCTCGAACGCCATGCAGTCGGCGACGTCGACGGGGAGGAACGGCCCCGCCCCCCGGCGCGCGATCCGCTCGTAGGCGGTCTCGTAGTACTCGTTGGTCAGCCCCTCGTCGGCCAGCGCGCGCAGCTCGGCGAACACGGCGGGGGCCAGCGCAGCGTCAATCCGGGCGATGCCGATCGACTCGCCCAGCGCCGCGCCCGGCGCCAGCCCCTTCGAGAACGCGACGATGTGTCGGTCCGGGCCGGTGACCGCGACCTTCATCGCCTCGGGGTCGGCCTCGGGGTTCACGTCGACCGCCACCGCCCCGGGGCCGGGGGCCGCCAGGAGGCGGGGGAGCACCCAATCGTCAATCAGCAGGTCGCCGTCGAGCTGCAGGAAGTCGTCGTCACCGACCGCCTCGTGCGCGACGTAGAGCGACCAGAAGTTGTTCCAGTCGGCGTAGCGCGGGTTGGTCACCACCTGGGCGGTGAGGCCAGCCTCGGCCAGCGTCCGGCGCAGCACGTCCTCGCGGTATCCCCCCACGACGATCACGTCGCGCCCGCGAATTCCCGCGGCCGCCAGCCGGTCGATCGTCCGCAGCAGGAGCGGGCGCCCGCCCACGGCGACCAGCGGTTTCGGGATCTCAGCGGTCAGGGGGAGCAGCCGCGAGCCCATGCCCGCGGCCAGCAAGACGGCCTTCATGGCGCGCCATTATGCCTGTGGCTCGCCTTGCACGCTCGCCAGATCCGATGAATCATCCCGCGCCCATGGCCGACCCGTCCTGGCGCGATCGACCGGTACGCGCCCTTCTCCGCATCGTGCTGCCGATCATCGGGTTGGGGATCCTGTACCTGCTGCTCGACCACGTCGGCTGGGCTCAGATCGGGTCGGCGTTTCGGAAGATCGGGCTGCCGATCGGCCTGCTGCTGGTCGCGCTATCGGTGGCTGAGGTGACCCTCGACAGCGACGCGCTCCGTCGCGCGATGATGAACAAGATCTCGACGGGCTGGACGCTGATCAGCAACAGCGCCGGCGCGCTGGTGAACCTGGCGGTCCCGTTCGAGGCGGGCGAGGTGATCAAGGGGGCGATGCTCCGCCGGCGGTCGACCGACAGCCGCGTGCTGTCGGGGCTGGTGGTCTGGAACTACATCTGGCGGCTGTCGAAGCCGGTGCTGGTGACGGTCTGCTTCCTGGTTGCGCTCCTGCTCGGCACGCCGTTCTCGCGACACGCCCTGCTGATCGTGCTGGGCGGCGTCTGCTTCGCGTACTTCCCCTACGTCGCGCTGCGGATCCTGATCCGGCTGCGGCCGGCCGAGCGCGGGATGCGCCTGCTCACCCGCTTGCCGGGGCTGCGCAAGTCGGCGCCGCGCTGGACGGCGGCGGCGGCGACGCTCGACAAGGACGTGCACCAGTTCTACGACGCGCACCGCGGCATCTACGTCGAGATCTTCCTGCTGCAGGTGGCGGCCCGGTTCACCGGCTTCATCGCGATATGGGTGATCGTCCACCCGCTGGGGCTACCGACCAACATCAGCTCGGTGCTGCTGATCTACGCGGCCATGGCGGCGTCGGACTACGTCGTCATGATGGTCCCGGCGCGCATCGGCGTCAGCGAGGGGGCGACCTACTTCCTGTTCCAGCTCCTGGGGCTGGACCCCGCGCTGGGGCTGGTGGTCGGCGTCGCCGGGCGGCTGCGTTCGATCCTGGGTCAGGCGCCATTCGCGATCGCGGCCTACTGGGTCACGCACGGCCACCCGGTGGCTGGTGCGCCCCCGCCGCCGCCGGCCGACGAGCCTCCGACGGGACCCTCACCCCATCCCTCTCCCGAAGACGGGAGAGGGGGCAACGAACGCGGCTAGCGCTTCTCGCAGACGAACAGTGTGGCGGAGAGCGGCGGCAGCCGGTAGGCGAGCTGGCCGCCCTTGATGTCGATCTCGGGCTGGGGCTTGATCTCGGCGCTGGTGGCGTCGACGGAGAAGACGCGCGCCTTGGTCTGGCCGCCGGCGCCGAGCGCGAACGTGCCGTTGAACGCGGCGCGCAGATCCTTGTTGATGACGATGATCGTCAGCACGCCCGGCCGCTTCGAATCGGTGGCCGCGAAGATCGAGGCCTTGGAGACGTCGGTGGTGGCGGCACCGCGGTGTCGCCGAAGGTCCCCCCCTTGCCGTCGTAGTTCCGATACAGCTTGAACGCCGTCGCGATGTACGGCGGCAGCTTGCCGTTGCCGGCGCCGTCGCCCCAGTAGTTGGCCAGGTACATCCCCTCGCGCCCGAACACCCCCAGCGCGTCGATCTGGGCCAGGCCGCCCGAGATGTGATCGCCGACGCCGAAGTTGTACTCGGTCATCCCCAGCTTGGTCCCCGGGTAGCGGTCGGCGATCCGCTCGAGCATCCACGGGATGAGGCGGATCGGCTTGCCCAGCTGGGCGGCGATCCAGCTCTTCTCGACGTAGGTCGGAATCCCAGAGGCTGCGCACCGCCTGCAGCCGCGCCGAGACCGTCTTGGCCGACAAATCCTTGTCCGTGATCCGCTTGGTGCCGCGCGCCTCCGGGTACCAGTGGACGTCGAGCACGTGCACCAGGCGCTTCTTCTTCTCGTCCTCGAGCTTCTTCATGGTGGCCAGGAAGTAGTCGAGGTAGCTGCCGTACTTCTCGTTGTTCGCCTTGGCGTCGGGCGCGTCGGAGAGCGACATGTATTCGGACCACCCGAACATCACGCCGCCCAGCACCACCGCCGACGGATCGAGCTTCGACGATCTCGCTCGCCGTCGCGCCCGTGCGCTCGGCCATCTCGGCATAGGTCGTCTTGGCGGGGTGGACGCGCGGGTGGGTCGTGGGCCAGAGCGCCGGCTCGTTGTCGAGCGAGTAGAAGCGGACGCCCCCCTTGTCGGCGGGGCCCAGCTTCTTCACCAGCAGGTTCACGAACTCGTCCTCGTAGACGTTGTTGTCGTTCAGGTCCGGGGTCAGCGACAGCGAGCGGGCGCCCCGGCTTTCTTGGGCAGCGATTGCCGCCAGCGCTTGCTCGGCGCCTTGTCCTCGGCGGAGACGGTGCCGCTCTTGTCGGCGACGACGTAGTCGACAATCGGGATCGTCGCTATCGTCTCGATGCCGAGCTTGCGGTTCGCCTGCGCGAACTGCAGGAACTGCGCGCCGGGCTGGTTTGCAGCCGGTGTAGCCCATCGCCGTGCAGGCCCACTCGTCGCTCGACTGCTGGTAGTCGCTCCCCGCGCTCGACGCGTTGATCTCCCAGTTGTAGGCGGTCTGGCGATTGCCGCCCATGCGGCGCACCGTCACCCCCAGCCCCTCCGGCGGCTGCGAGCTGATGCCGTAGACATAGGGGCTGATCGGGCGGACCACCTGGGCCGGATCGATCTGGAAGGCGAGGGGGCCGCCCTCGAGGACGCCGGTCTGGTTGGCCGCGGCCGCCGCGGCCTTGGCGGCCTTGGCCGCCGCGCGCTCGCGCCGACGGTCGGCCCCCTGGCTGCTCGGCAGGTCGCCGGACGCGATCAGCTTGCCGTAGCTCTCGACGCGGATGCCGCCGAGCTCGATCACCTGGGGGTCGTAGCCGAGGCGGAAGATCATCTGCGCCTCGCCCGCGGCGTAGTCGCTCACCGACTCGAACCGCACCTGGACGCGCGTCCACCTCTCGGGTCCCTGCACGGGATAGCTGACCGACTTGGTGTAGGGGGAGCCGGCCAGCTCGAACACGAACTCGGTCTCTCCGACGCTCCCCTCCTGCGGCGTTTCGGTGCGCAGGTAGAACGTCGCCAGGATGGCGTCGCCGGCCTTCACCGGCGCGGCGATCTTGGTCGCCATCTGCACCGCGTACTCGTGACTCGAGCCCTCCTTGATGTCGACGCGGACCGCGTCCGTGAACGGCTGGCCGGCGACGGTGAACGGCGTGAGCTCGACCTTCGCCACCTCGCCCATCAGCTGGAACGCCTTGACGCCGTCTGGCCCGACCAAATCGGTGTGGGCGACGCCGGCGAGGCGGGCGTTGGCGGCCTCCTGAACCGGGTTGGGCTTGTTGTCGTCGACGGCGGGGGCCTTGCGGTCGCCGTGGCCGGCGCGGTCACCGGGGGCGGCGCCGTGCGCTTGATGCAACCGGCGGCGAGGGTGACGAGGCAGAGGGACGAGGAGGCGAGACAGGGGGGGGACCCGAGGGGACATGGCGCGGAGACTAAAACAGATCTTCAGAAATAGCCGCACCAGCGGCTCTGTCCCGTCAGGTAGTCGTCCCGCATGTCACAGCACAAAGCGACCATCTGCTGGAGCGCCGCCACCCCCGAGTACATGTCCGGCAAGTACTCGCGCGAGCACAACTGGACGTTCGACGGTGGCCTCACCGTCCCGGCGTCGTCGTCGCCGGCCGTCGTCCGCGCGCCGATGTCGAACCCCGCCAACGTCGACCCCGAGGAGGCCTACGTCGCCTCGCTGTCGAGCTGCCACATGCTCACCTTCCTGCACGTCGCGCGGCTGGCCGGCTTCCACATCGACCGCTACGACGACGAGGCGGTCGGCGAGATGGCGAAGAACGAGCGCGGCATGCCCTGGATCGCCACCGTCACCTTGAACCCAAAGGTCACCTACGCCGGCGACAAGCGCCCGTCACCGGAGGAGGAGGCGGAGCTTCACCACAAGGCGCACGAGGGCTGCTTCATCTCCCAGTCGGTGAAGACCGACGTCAAGGTCGCCGGGAGCTAGCCGCTCCCGCGCGAAGCGCGCGGGGTGCGGCTAGCTGCCGCGCTCTCGCTCAGTAAGCGCTGCGGACGCAGTCGTTCGTGTGGACGACCGGGGCGCCGCTGTCAATCACCTGGAAGTCGGTCGGCGTGATCGCCGAGGAATCGCGCGGCCCGAGGCGGTTGCTCCACTTCGCGGTCGTGGAGCGATCGCTGCGCGCCGTGAGCGCGATGTTGCCGCCGTCGGCGAGGAACATGCCGTACTTCTGCATGGCGCGGGCGACGACGCGGGCCCCCTCGTTGGGGAGGTTGGCGAGCGGGATAGTCGGCGCGCAGCCGGAAGCGGGTTCCGTAGGTCGGCGCGTCGCGACGCTGGTGGCGCTGGGCGCGCCGGCGTGGGTCGCCGGAGTGGAGGTAGTAGCCGCTTGCGCATGCGCTCGTTGGGGAGGATGAAGCGGATCGCGTGCGCGATCTCGCCGGCGGCGACCTCGTCGGCCGTGAACAGCAGCGGCGCGATCGGGAAGCCGGCCGCGTCGGAGCTCGTGCACTGCTCGCCGCGCCCCTCGGTGCCGTAGACGCGGGTCATGTCCCAGACCGCGAGGCAGCCGCCGTGGAAGGTGCTGCCGTTGATGTTGGCGCGCCACATCTCGAAGAGCCGGTTCACCCGCCGGTCGACGACGATCAGGTGGCAGTCGCCGTCGCTCGCGCAGGCGTAGCCGCTCTCGCCCTCGAGCGCGCCGCCGACCGGAACCGGGACCGGGACGTTGTCGCAGTCGGGCGGAGTAGAAGTCGCTCGTGCGGCGTGAAGGTCCGGTTCGGCGTGTCGCTGGCGGCCTCGAGCACCTCGATGCGAGAAGTCGATCCGCATGCTGCCGGTCCCCCAGCCGCCGTTGTCCTCGAGCCACTGGGTGATCTGCGCCGAGCGGCTGTTGAGCGGCGCGCTCGAGATGTCCTGGTAGAACCAGGCGCCGGCGGGGAAGTAGCGACCGGCGCTGGCCGTGCTGCCGCCGCCGCCCGTCGAGCCCGCGCTGCCCGTCGAGCCCGCGCTGCCCGTCGAGCCCGCGCTGCCCGTCGAGCCCGCGCTGCCCGTCGAGCCCGCGCTGCCCGTCGAGCCCGCGCTGCCCGTCGAGCCCGCGCTGCCCGCGCTGCTGCCGCCGCGTCCGGTGCTGCCGGCCGGTCCGCTGCCGCTCGCGCCGCCGCGACCGGCGGTGCCGGTGCTGCCGCCGCGACCAGCGGCGCCGCCGCCCGCGCCGGCGGGCCCGCTGCCGGCGACGCCGCTCGCGCCGCCGCGTCCGCCGCTGCCGGCGACGCCGTTCGCGCCGCCGCGTCCGCCGCTGCCGGCGACGCCGTTCGCGCCGCCGCGTCCGCCGCTGCCGGCGACGCCGTTCGCGCCGGCCGGTCCGCTGCCGGCGACGCCGTTCGCGCCGCCGCGTCCGGTGCTGCCGGCGACGCCGTTCGCGCCGGCCGGTCCCGTGCCGCCGGCGACGCCGCTGGCGCCGGCCGGTCCGCCGCCGCCGCGTCCGGTGCCGGGGGACGCGCTGCCGCTGGCGCCGGCTTTATCACCTGCAGCGCCGCTTCCACCGGCGTCGAGGTTTCGCGCTTCGCTGCCTGCACACGCGGGCAGTGCAGCCAGCGCGAGCCCGACCAACACATACAGCTTCGGAGCGTGGAACTTCGGATCGGGCAATGGGGGCCTCCTGCCGGTCACCTACGACTGGGGTCGTGGATTGGACTTATCGTCAGGCTCGATTGCTTTCCGGAGTAAGGGTACTCTCCGACGAACAAGGAGGGGTGCGAATGAACCCCAGACGTCCCCGTCGTCTTCGCAGCACAGTCCCGTTTGGTGCGCTTGTGTTGGCCCTCTCCGGTTTCGCCGCCGGTTGCGGCGGGTCGTCCAGCGGCGGCCACGGGCCGGCCGAAAAGTTCGCCGGGCGGTGGGAGCTGGATCCCGACACCGGCCCCTTTCACCTCATCAACTGCTCCGACGGTGGCTACAACAACGAGGGCGTCCTCTGGACCGAGCTGATTTTCGAGTTCGGCGAGCTGACGGATCTGAGCGAGTCGTCGGGGAGCTGCGTGAGTGTCGTCGCCTCCCCCACGGGCGGGGCCACTCCGGTCCCCGGATGGGGGTACGACGTCTCGGGTGATTCGGCGACGCTGCCGGACGAGGATCCCTACACCGGCGACCCCCCGACCTGCCTGGCGTCGGTGGGCATGACCGCGGAGTACTACCCGATCCTCCTGGAGATCAGCCCCAAGCCCAACAGCTGGCAGTTCAAGCTCGAGCCGGTCGCCAGCGGCGAGCCGCGGCGGGCCCTGCTCGGGGCAAAACCGGGTGGCGACGGCGTCGATGCCACCTTCATCACCCTCGACGGCTACGGCAACGCCAACGTGACGGCGGCCTGCCAGCTGACCGGCGAGACGACCTTCTTCCGCGTCAGCAAGGAATAGACCCCCGCCAAACCGGCTCACGAAAAGTGGCCGGTCCCGCGAACGGGGTCGACAAGAAGCTGTTTCAATTCACGACCGTAGGTCTATGATGCGGCCGTGATCCGCGTGATTCGCGCCGCGGTCGGTTTTGCCTTCGTGCTCGCCCTCGCCCCGGGGAGCGTGCGCGCGCAGACCGCTCTGCAAACCGAGCTCGCTCGCGCGGCGGGCGTTCGACCGACCAACAAGTTCAAGGGCTCGCTGCTCGAGACGGCCACCTACATCGGGTCGGGGAGCTTCTACGCCAGCGGCTATCACAACTCGTACGCGTCGCTCGCGGTCTACGCGCGACCGGTCTACGACCTGGGGACCAAGTACGCGCTGTCGCTACAGGCCCGGGTCTACATCGAACAGGAGATGACCCAGCCGGACAACGCGAACAACCGGCGCCTCTATCGTGTACGACCCGTGGGTCTGGTTGTCGGCGAGCAACCTGCACACCTTCGAGCGCTCGAAGATCCGGCTCGGCGGGATCACGCGCCTCGATCCTGCCGCTGTCGCCCGAGAGCCGCTACCAGCACATGCTGTTCGGCGTCGGCGGCGGGCCGAACGTGAACCGCATCTGGGAATTCGGCGACGTCGGCGATCCGGACCACAAATGGACGCTGCTCGCGACCTACGCGCTCACTTCGTACAAGTACGTGCAGACGAGCGTCTACCGCGGCACCGGTCCCGGCGACGCCGCCAACTGCCGCGTTCCCGGCGGGCACGCCGGTGGCGCGACCAGCGACGCCTGCGGCGGCCCGCACAACCCGAATTTTTCGGTCAACAACGCCTTCATCCTCAGCCTCTCTCACGGGAAGTGGTCGGGGGGGATGACGTTGCTCATCACGAACACCTTCAACTACAGCTTCCCCGACGACCCCCTGAGCCCGGCGGCGGCGACGAACACCGGGCGCACCGACACCACCTGGGGGATCCTCAGCCTCTCCCGCCAGATCTCCGATCGGTTCAGCCTGGTCGCGGGCCTTTCCAGCCTGCAGCCGGCCCTCGATTCCCGCTACCGCTACCCGCGCTTCCCGTTCTTCGATCTCTCGGGCGGCGCCAACTACAACAACTTCACCCAGCTGTTCTTCGCCCTCGACGGAGTTCTCTAGGAGGACGCAATGTCCATGTCTGCTCGCACCCCCTCGCGTAGGTTCTCTGGCCGGTCGTTGCTCGTGGTTTCGTTGGTCGGTTTGGCGGCCTGCGCCGGCAAGGGCGACGTCAATCGCACGCAGCCGGACAAGGTCGACAAGACGATCTTCCTCAACGCGGACGGGAAGGCGCGCGAGTTCTACTACCGCAAGACGGTCGTCGGCGCGCCCCCGACCACGGCGTTCGCGTTCGAGGGGCTGATGGGCGAAATGATGAAGGTCCGGTTCGACATCACCGAGAGCTACCTCATCGGTTACAGGTCGTACGACTACGTCCTCGGGGCGCAGAACCCGATGACCGGCGGCGAGAACAACCGCGACACGCCGCAGCTGATTTTCAAGATCGAGTCGCACTTCGACGTCAAGCGCGAGTACAACGCGTCCACCGGCGAAGAGACCAACGTCATCGTCGAGAACGACAAGGATCGGGCCTGGGACCAGCGCCAGTTCATGCGCGTCGACTGGAGCGCCAACCTGGCCGAGCCCGGCGAGGGGCCGACCAATCCGACGAACTTCCTGGCGACGCAGAAACTCGAGGTCGGTTTCTCGGTCGGCGAGGGTGAGCGCGCGCTGGTGAGCCCGGATCGCCCGATCATCTCGAGGGACTACGTCGACTTCGCGACCAAGGAGATGCGGACCCCCGACTACTACGCCTGCCTCAAGCTGTTCGACAGCTACGATGACGAGATCGGCCCCTGGGGCTGCGGCCAGTCCGAGATCACCTACCGCAACGCGCTCCTGCCGGTGCCTGCCGAGTCGACCTTCGAGTCGCTGCCGTTCCCCGACAAGGAGATCCTCCGCGACAGCACCGGTAACCCGATCCGGATCGTCGCCGGCGCCCCCATCCCCTGCACGCCCGGGGTGCTGGCGACCGCGGGGGGGGCATTCTCCGGCGCGGATTGCACCATCGCGTCCGCGGACGAGTTCTCGAAGTTCGGTTTCTTCCGCATCGAGCGCTCGGAGTACGACCGACGGGTCGGTGCGACCGAGGAGGGGCGCCAGTACTACGCGACCCGCTGGAACATCTGGAAGGACACGATCAAGCGTGACGACGACGGCAAGCCCGTGCTCGGTCAACGGCAAGCCGAAGGTGCTCTCGATCGCCCAGCGCGAGACGCGAACCATCCCCTACTACCTGAACGTCGAGTTCCCGACCAACGACCCCAAGCTGCTGGCGACTGCGGAGCAGGTGATCGACGACTGGGATCAGGCGATGAAGGAGACGGTCGCCGCGCTGTTGCTGAGCGAGGCGAACCAGGGTGGCCCGGTGACGATGATGGCCATCAAGACCAAGGCGGCGACGCTCCCGGACATCGTCGTGCTCAAGCAGAACGACTGCCGGCTCGCGAACGTCCAGAGCTTCCTCGAGAACAACCCCGACGTGCGCACGCTGGTCGAGAAGCAGGTGTCGACCGACACGCTGGACCTCGACGACATCACCTCGGCCAACCTGACGCAGGTCTGCAGCGTGCTGTCGAAGGTCACCGAGTCCCGGCCCGAGGGCGACCCGAAGCTGCCCAGGTTCGTCTGGCAGCGCAACGGCGACCTCCGCTACTCGTTCCTCTACTGGGTCGATCGCCCGCAGCCGGGCGGCCCGCTCGGCTATGGGCCGTCGTCGGCGGATGCGGAGTCGGGCGAGATCATCTCGGCCGCCGCCTACATCTATGGCGCCTCGCTGGACAACTATGCCCAGTACGCGGTCGACAGCATCCGGCTGGCGAACGCCAACCTCGATCCCGACGACTTCCTGGCCGGCAAGACGATCAGCGACGTGCTCGCGCGAGACGGCGAAGGCGAGCAAGCAGCGGATGGCGCAGCCGTTGACCGACGGGGCCCGTAACCTGGCCCAGACCCGGCTGCACGCTCAGGGGAAGTCGGCCAAGGATCGCGCGGTCAAGGTCGGCGCGGGCATCGACGATCAGGCGATCCTGCGCGTCCGCGGGACGCCGCTCGAGAAGCTGCTGCTGAACGACGACGTCCTCCCGGGCCTGATCCGCGGCTACAAGCCGGGCGACGTCGCCCCGGCCGACGCGTTCGACCAGGCGATGGCGAACCCCTGGCTGTCGTCGCAAGCCCGGGAGCAGGAGCGCGCCCGGTTCCGGACCCTGTCGGGCGGTCACGGCTGCATCTACATGGCCGAGTTCGCGGACGACGCCATCCTGGGGACCGCGATGGAGCTCGACAAGATGGGGATGTCGGGCGACGAGATGTTCAAGGAGCTGCGCGCCCGGATCTTCCGGGGCCTGGCCGATCACGAGGTCGGTCACACGGTGGGCCTGCGGCACAACTTCGCCGCTTCGACCGACGCGCTGAACTACGCCGACGACTACTGGCGGATCCGGTCGATGACGACGGACTCCGACAAGTGGGCCGAGATGAAGCTCCCCGAGTTCCAGTACGCGTCGGTGATGGACTACGGGTCGCGCTTCAACAGCGACGTCCACGGCCTGGGCAAGTACGACACCGCGGCGATCCGGTTCGGCTACGGCCAGCTGATCGACTTGATGCCGCCGGACGCGAAGTCCTACGACAACCAGCTGCGTAACGACATCTTCCTCTACGACTACACCCAGCTGCCGAAGGCGGTGGGCGGCGCCGACATGATGACCAGCGCCAACGCCAGGGTGTTGCCGTACGGCCTGTACAAGGACCTGCTGATCGAGAACTACACCACCGGCCTCGAGACCGGAGAGTTCTATGTCTACCAGGAGCGCCCCTACAAGTTCTGCGAGGATTTCTTCGAGGGGAACCTCGACTGCAAGACCTGGGACCACGGCGCCAACCAGAGAGAGATCGTCGACAACGTCGAGCAGATGTACCGGAACTACTACTTCTTCAACGCCTACAAGCGCGGGCGCACGACCTGGCAGGTCGACGACTACCTGAACAGGCTGGAGTCGCGGTACTTCAACCGCTACTCGGAGGCGTTCCAGTTCTTCTTCTTCCTCGGCGACGCGTTCACGGACTGGGAAGACGACACGGGCCGCGGTCTGGGGAAGGCGACCATCGGAGACGACCTCTTGCAGGCGTCGATGCTGTCGCTGAACGCGCTGGGCGCGGTGCTGCAGACCCCCGAGCCGGGGCCGCACTGCGCGGTGCCGTCGCTGCCGAACGTCATGGTCCCGGAGGGCAACCAGGCCTCCTGCCTGGCCGGCTCGACGCTGGCGCCGATCACGCTGCCGGACGCCAAGCCGTTCTTCATCGCGCTCTCCGACGACTTCTACTACCGGATCACGCAGTCGGGCTCGCTCTACGACAAGATCGAGGCGCTGCTGACGCTGACCAGCACCGAGTCGCGGTTCTTCCGCGTCACGGACGCCGACATCAACGGCCGCTCGTCGATCAACTTCTATCGGGTGTTCCGCGACGAGATGCTCAACCTGTTCTCGGGCATCATCCGCAACGATCCGGGCAAGTACGGCGGGACCCTGGTCGGCGGCGTCTACCAGCCGACGCCGGTCGTCGATTCGTCGGTCTTCGGCATCGCGGGAGCCCCGGTACCGGTCTATGCCCAGCCGGGGACGCCGCACGTCGACACCCCCGTCAACAAGACGATCCGCTACTGGGCGATTCTGACGGCGCTGGCCCGCCTTGGCAGCACCTGGGACGCCACCCTCGACTTCCAGAACTTCCTGGTCGTGTCGGTGAAGGGGTCGAACGACGATCAGACCTGGGGGAGCAACATCACCGTCAAGGAGTACACCCACCCGATAACCGGGGTGATCTACCGGGCGCCCGTCTACACGGCCCCGGCCAATATCGGCGCCCAGGTGCTCGACGAGTTGAGCGAGATCACCGGAACGCCCGGCGTTCGCGGGACGCTGGCGACCAAGTGGGGGACCTACGGCACCACGCCGATCCCGAACTGGTACACCGCCAAGTCCGACCTCGACGCGGCGACCGCCGGCACCGATCAGGCGGCGTACGACAAGGCCCAGGTGATCTTCAGCCACGTCGATTACCTGATCGGGTATCGGCTCGACCTGATCAGCGACATCCGTTCATTCCGGAAGCAGCTGCTGCTTCCCTGAGCCCGCCTCGCCGGAATCACGATTAGGAAATGTTCGACGCGATCCTGTTCGACAACGACGGGGTCCTGGTCGACACCGAAGCGTTCTACTTCCAGGCCAACCGCGAGATCCTGGCCGGTGTCGGTGTGACGCTGGCCGAGGCTGACTACGTCGAGCTGTTCCTGCGGGAGGGGCTGGGGGCGTGGCACCTCGCCGAGGCGCGCGGTCACACCGGCGCGCAGATCGAGGCGTTGCGCGCGGCGCGCGATCTTCGCTACGCCCAGCTGGTGGCAGACGCCGAGGTGCTGATCCCCGGCGTCGCGGAGATCGTCCCCGCGCTGGCGGCCCGCTACCGGCTGGCGATCGTCACCAGCTCGGAGCCGGAGCCATTCGCGCGGACCCACGCCCGCACCGGGCTGCTCGGCCACTTCGAGCTGGTGCTGAAGAAGGGGGACTACGCCCGCAGCAAACCCGAGCCCGATCCCTATCTGGCCGCGGTGGCGCGCCTGGGCGCCGCGCCCGAGCGCTGTCTGGTGATCGAGGACTCCGAGCGCGGGCTGCGCGCGGCCAAGGCGGCCGGGCTCTGCTGCTGGGTCATCCCGTCGGGGCTCACGACCGGGTCCCGCTTCGACGCCGCGGACGCCGTGCTGGTCGATCTCCGCGCCGCCGCGACCCGGCTCCTTTAGCGACGGCCACGATTTCGCTCGGAAATGTTCCCGTCGTAGCGGGAAAGCAACCGAGTTTTCGCGACTCGGAAACGACTCCTTGACCGTTCCCGGGAGATCCTGGGTTTCGAGAGGAGCCACGTTGGCCGAGCCTGTAACGGGGGAATTGGCGAAGGGTCTCGCGGACGTCCGCCAGTTGGTGGCGGACGGGCAGGTGGCGCTGAACATCGTCTGGACGCTGCTGACCGGCTTCCTCGTGATGTTCATGCAGGCCGGGTTCGCGCTGGTCGAGACCGGTCTCACCCGCGCCAAGAACGTCGCCCACACGATGGGGATGAACTTCCTCGTCTACTCCATCGGGATCCTGGGGTACTGGGCGCTCGGCTTCGGCCTGCAGATGGGGGGCGTCGGCGCGCTCGGCACCTTCGGCAACGACGCGACGCTGAGCAGCGAGTTCGTCGTCCACCTCGGCGGCAAGGAGCTCGGCCTGTTCGGAATGCGGGGGTTCTTCCTGACCCCGGGGGTCTACACCTCTGCGATCGCGGCCCTGTTCCTCTTCCAGATGGTGTTCATGGACACCACCGCCACCATCCCGACCGGCGCGATGGCCGAGCGCTGGAAGTTCACCTCGTTCGTGATCTTCAGCTTCGTCATCACGAGCATCACCTACCCGATCTACGGCAACTGGGTCTGGGGGGAGGCTGGCTGTCGCAGCTGGGTCACAACTTCGGCCTTGGCCACGGCCACGTCGACTTCGCGGGCAGCTCGGTCGTTCACCTGGTCGGCGGCACCGCGGCGCTGGTCGGCGCCAAGATGCTCGGCCCGCGCATCGGCAAGTACGGGCCCGACGGGCGCCCCCGGCCGATCCCCGGCCACAACATTCCGATGGCGGTGCTGGGGACGTTCATCCTGACGTTCGGCTGGTTCGGGTTCAATTCGGGCTCGACGCTCTCCGGGAACGACGCCCACATCGCGGTCATCGCCGTCAACACGATGCTCGCGTCGGCCAGCGGGGCGTTCGGCGCCTACCTCTACCTGAAGCTCCGGTTCGGGACGCCCGACGTCAGCATGCTCTGCAACGGGATGCTGGCCGGGATGGTCGCGATCACCGCCCCCTGCGCCTTCGTGACCGCGCCGATCGCGATCTTCATCGGGGCGGTCGCGGGCGTGCTGGTGGTGGTGTCGGCGCTGTTCGTCGAGACGGTCCTGAAGATCGACGATCCCGTGGGGGCATCCTCGGTCCACGGGGCCGGCGGCATCTGGGGAATTCTGGCGCTGGGGCTGTTCGCCGACGGCCGCTACGGCGACGGCTGGAACGGCGTGCCCGGGAAGGTGAAGGGGCTGCTCTACGGCGACCCGTCGCAGCTGGTCGCCCAGTGCATCGGCATCGCGGCCTGTCTGCTCTGGGCCGGCGGCATCACCTACGTGACGATGCGGGTGCTCGACGCGACGGTGGGGAACCGGGTCACGGCGCGGGCCGAGCTGGACGGCGTCGATGTGCCCGAGATGGGGATCGAGGGCTACGCGATGGAACCTATGCCGGATGACGAACAAAGGAGCGAGGCGTGAACGTGCAGGCCGACCAGGACGATCCCGAGGAGCCGACCCGCCCGGGCGGGAACGCCGAAGTGTCGCGGGGCTTCAGCGCGCAGCTGCGCGGCGTTGGGCTCTGGGACCTGGTGCAGATGGAGTGTCTGGCCCGCTCGCGGCTGGTGGTGCGAGTGACCGGTGAGGGGGGCGTCGGCTACCTCTACTTCGATCGCGGGCGGGTCATGCACGCCGTGACGGCGCACTACGTGGGCGAGGCGGCGGCGCTGGAGATCCTCAGCTGGAGCAACGGCTCGTTCCAGCCCAGCGAGCGCGCCTGGCCAGACCGGGACACGATAGCGACCTCGCACGAGGCGCTGATCCTTCAGGCGGCGAAGCTCAAAGACGAGAGCTCGAACCTGGTTCAGTTCCCCGGCCGTGGACTGCCGGAGGCCGACGAGGTCGACGACGAGATTGAGATGGTGGAGCTCAACGAGCATCCCAACGACGGAGGGACAAGGGACATGCGAGGCTCGAAGGTCGACGACGCCGCGCCGACGCCGGCGCGGGCGGAAGTGGGGGGAGACTTCCCGGTGGCGATGCGCCTCAACCTGAGCGGCGGGGTGGTGACGAACCGGGGCGGCACCGAGGAGCTGGCCGAGACCGTCGCCTACGCGCAGCGGCTGATGCAGCTGGCGGGTGACCTGCTCGGGATCGACGACTTCATCGCCCTCGAGTGCACGTTCACCTCGGGGCGCTGCGTGATCTTCATGGAGGAGAACGGCGACATCGTGGCGCTGCGGCCGCGTCCCGAGGCGAACCTGCAGCCGCTGCGGGAGAAGCTGGGGCTATGACCTCCGGCGAGGCGAACGCGCTGGCGGCCGGGGTGCACGGCAGCCTGGTGACGCTGAAGGACGTCGGCGGGATCATGGGGAGCTTCGTCTGCACCCAGAGCGGGCGGCTGGTGGCGCGGGAGATCCCGTCGCTGTTCGAGGACGCGGTGCTGGCCGAGGCGGGGAGCCGGCTGGTGCGCCTGGGCGAGACCTTCGCCGCGGTCGGTGACGACCTCGAGGTCGCGATGGTGCGCTTTCGCGACCACCGCCTCTACCTGAAGGTCATTCCGGGCGGCATGCTCTGCATCATGTCCGACGCGCCGGTCAACATGCCGGCGCTGCGGATGGCGGCAAACCTGGTCGCCCGGCGCATCGCGCCGTCGGTGGCGCGGGTCCAGGCCGAGCTGCCGCCGCCGGGCAACGATGTCCCCCCCTCCATCGCAGCGCCTGCCGGCGAGCCGCCTCCCGCTCCGCGGCCGCGCACGCTCGCGCCGCCCGGGATGCGCCGCTTCCGGGGACAGGACATGGATTAGCCCGAGGACGGCGACGAAGGCGGCGACGAAGCCCGGCGACGAAGCCCGGCGACGAAGCCGGGCCACGGCGGTATCCTTCACCGGCCGTGGCGGAGAACCAGCCGGAGCGCGCAGCAGGAGTTCCGGACGCAGGCGTCTGGAACCCCACGCTGGAGAAATGGGAGCTCTGCGCCCAGGACGGGCAGGGGGTTCGCGACGGCGAGTGTCTGCGCTACCGCTCCGACGGCACCCTCTACTCGCGCAGCCGCTACGTCGCCGGCCGACAGGAGGGGGCGTTCGTGGTCTTTCACCGCGACGGCCAGCTGGCCCGCGAGGGGACCTTCGTCGCCGACATGTTCGACGGGCCGATTATCCACCACGTCGCCACCGGTCCCGGCAGCGAGCCGCTGAGGGCCTGTTGCGTCCCCCCGAACGCGGTCCAGATGCTGGTGCGCTACCGGGCCGGCGAATTTCTGCAGGAGCTGTTCTTCGACGCCGACGGCCGGCGCCTTCAGGCGGACGGCAGCCCCTGTCCGCCGCGCCCGGCGGCCGTGCCCGAAGAGGCCTCGTACGACGAGCAGACCACCGGCTGGGTCGCGCGCTCGGGGACGTCCGAGCGGCGCTGGACCGCGGCCGGGGTGCTCTGCGAGGAGAACGACTTCGCGGCCGGGTCCCGCGGCGGGACGCGCAGCTTCGACACGCTCGGAGAGCTGGCCGAGGCGCAGTCGCTCGACCCGGAGGGGCGCCGGCACGGCGACTACTTTCGCCGGCTGGCCCCGGACGCTCCGGCGCACTACACGGACGCACGCATCCGCGGCGAGCGCGGCGGGTACGAGCACGGTCAGCCCGTCGGGCTCTGGACCTTCTTTGCGGACGACGGCACGACGCTCCGGACGGCCGAGCGGGGCGTTGCGTTCGACCCGCAGGCGCTGGCGGCGTCGCCGGCCTTCGCGACGACCACCGGCGACGACAGCGCCGCCGCCTGGTGGACCGTCGCGCGCGCCCTCCGCGCCGACCGGCGCCTTCGCGAGGCGCTGGTGGCGGCCGGCCGTGCCGCGGTTCGCGACGGCGACAGCGGCCCGTTCATCGCGTTTCGCGCCGAGCTCATCGTCGCGCTCGCCCCAGACGTCGCGTCGAGCTGGGGCGACCTGCTCGCGCAGTCCTCCGACGTGACGGTGAGCGGAGCCCTCGACGGGCTGGTGGGGGGAGCCGACGCGGCGTCGGCGTTGCGGGCGCTGGCCGGCGTGCTGCCCGGTCTGGGACCGGCGGCGCCGGAGCTGGTCGAGGCGGCGCTGCTGCTGGCGCCCGAGCGGCGCCTCACCCGCATGACCCGGGCGCTGCTGCGGTTCCAGCGCGCCGACGAGGCAGGGGCGCTGGCCGACGCCGCGGCGATCGCCGAGGAGATGCCCGAGGTCGCGGCGTCGCTGCGGGACTACGTACGCGCCGTGTTCCGCCCCTACGACTTCCTCCCCGGTCGCGAGCCGCTGATTGTCGACGAGGATCTGGCCGGCGTGACCGCCGAGGTCGCGCAGGGGGTCGGCGAGATCCGGCGCGTCGCGGGCGTCTACGCGACCCGGCTCCGCCGCCTGCGCGCGGCGGTGCAGGCGCTGGCCGGCGGTTCGGCCGTCCCGACATCGTCGCCGGGCTGGCCGCCGGGCTGGCTGCCGCCCGAGCTCGAGGCGCTGCTCCCGGACGGCGACGTGCCGTTGCGGTGCGAGCGCATCACCTGCGACCTCGAACCGGGTGACGAGGGGCCGCCGGAGCACATAGAGATCGACGAGGGGCTGACGACCGAGGGCATCGGCGCGCCCGCGCTGCTCGCCACCGCTCACGCCGACTTCGCCGCGCTCACCTGGCTCTGCTGGGCGACCGGCCTCGAGCGGGTGGCGCTGCCGGCGGCGATTGCGCCGCGGGCCGACCTGCCGGCGGCGATGCGCACGGCGGCGACCCGCTGCTGGCGGGCGCGGGATTGGGTGACGACGGGCGGGCTGGTGTCACGCGCCCGTGGGGTACCTGGCTTCGACTGGCAGGGCACCGACATCGACGCGTTGCCGCCGTATCTCGCCGAGATGGCGGCGGCCGAGTACCTCGCCGTCCGTTCGATGTTCCTCTGGCTCGCCAGCGCCGACACGCTGTCGCCGTTCCAGGACGACATCCAGAGCGCCTAGCAGGGGCCGGCGCCAGACGCGGCGCCCGGCTCGGCGGTTCCGGTCGGCCGCGGTTCGTGTTATTCTGAAACCGCTACCGGTCTGATTTTCGTAGTTATTACGCCCACATATCGGGAATGGTGCTCATGCGACGTCTTTCCCTCGCTCTTACCTTGATGGTCGGATTCGCCACGTTTGGCGCGGGGGCCTGCCAGGCGCCCGAGCCCTTCTACCGGAGCGCCGACCCGCTCTCGGGCTCCGGGGGAGATGGAGATCCGGGCCCCGGGCGCGGCGGCTCGGATCCGAGCGGCGTCGCGGGCAGCGGGGGGATGATCCTGGCCGGCGTGGCGGGGACCTCGGGCGCGGCGGGAACCTCGGGCGCGGCGGGAACGACGGGCGTCGCGGGCTCGCCGGGACGCGGCGGTTCGACAGGCGCGGCGGGGACGACGGGGGTGGCCGGCACGACCGGCGCCGCCGGGACGACCGGCGCGGCCGGGACGACCGGCGTGGCGGGGAGCCCGGGGCGCGGCGGCTCGACAGGTGCGGCCGGAACGACGGGCGCGGCCGGGAGCCCGGGGCGCGGCGGCTCGACGGGTGCGGCCGGAACGACCGGCGCGGCCGGGAGCTCGGGGCGCGGCGGCTCGACGGGTGCGGCCGGAACGACCGGCGTGGCGGGGAGCCCGGGGCGCGGCGGTTCGACGGGCGCGGCCGGAACGACGGGCGCGGCCGGGATGACCGGGGGCGCGAACTGCGTCGACGACATCCGGGTGATGGGCTACGCGTTTCCGCCCGCCGCTCCCTGCAGCCTGTGCAAGGACAACCAGACGTCGCTGGAGACCAAGTGCGAGGCGATGATCGACTGCCTGGCCACGAAGTACCCCTGCACGGGCAACTGCATGACCGAGTGCCTGAACACGGCCGGCGGCAGCGGCGTGCTCTCGACCTGCGTGAACGCGCTGACCGCGGCCTCGTGTAACTGATCGGCGGCGCGCCCGTCTCCGGAAACCGAAGGGCTCGTCCGGAAAGCAAAGGGTCGAGGCCCGCGCTCCCGCGCGAACGCCACGCGGCGCGGGATGCGGATTGGTATGCGAGATGCTCTGGAGGATGCCCGCGGGAGGACTCCAGATGCGATCTCGACGTCTATTGCTGTCGGTTGTCGGGGGGCTCAGCCTCTCTGGTCTCGTTCAGAACGCCACGGCGGCGACGACGTTCGACGTCGGCGCGAGCGGCATGTCGGCGTACGTCATCGGCGGCGCCAACAACCCGACCCTGACGCTGACGCGCGGGCAGACGTACACGTTCAACGTCACCGTCGGTGGGCACCCGTTCTGGATCACGACGGTCCGCGGGGCCGGCGACGCCGAGGCGAACAAGTTCTCCTCGGGGGTGACGGGAAACGGCGCCTCCCCGGGGACGGTGACGTTCGTCGTTCCCTCGACGGCGCCGTCGACGCTGTTCTACCAGTGCTCGTTCCACGATCCGATGGGCGGCACGCTCACGATTGTCGCGGCGCCCTCCGTGCCTGCGCTGGGGCCGGTCGGGATGGCCACGCTCGCGGGGCTGCTGCTGGTGGGGGCAGTCTCGATCCTGCGCCGCCGGCGGGCGCGCGACTGAGCCAGGACCCGGGTCGGGACCCGGAGGGTCAATAAACGATCGCGGCGATGCGCAGCCAGGACCAGTAGGCGGCGAGCACGCCGATCGACGTAGAGCGCCGGCCGGCGCGCGCGCGCCGAGCCAGCGCTGCGGGAGCGGGCGCGCGCACCACGGCGAAGGCGACCAGCACCATCAGCAGCTGGCCGAGCTCGACGCCGACGTTGAAGCTGAGCAGGGCGAGCGGCAGGTGGCTTTGCGGAAGCCCGATGCTCCTTGAGCGCGCCGGCGAAGCCGAGGCCGTGGACCAGGCCGAACAGGAACGACACCAGCGCCGGCAGACGCCGCGCCAGCGTGTCGCGCTCGCGCAGCGCCTCGCTCGCCACCAGCACGATCGACAGCGCGATCGCGGCCTCGACCGGCGGCGGGCGCAGCGTGATCCAGCCGAACACGCTGCAGGCCAGGGTCAGGCTGTGCGCCAGCGTGAACGCGGTGATGGTGCCGATCAGCCGGCGCCGGAAGCCGACCAGGAACAGCAGGCCGGCCACGAACAGCAGGTGATCGATGCCGCTCAGGATGTGCTCGACGCCCAGCACGTGTAGGCGCGCGCGATCTCGCCCATGCCGCGCCGGTCGTCGGCCGAGCCGTAGAGCTGCACCGTCGGCTGCGCCGCTGGTGAGGGTGTAGACGCGGCTCTGGCCGTCGAGCCAGACGACCTTCACCAGCGCGGCCGAGTAGCGCTTGCCGACGCCTTCGATGGCCAGCGTGCCCTTGCAGCCCGGCGGCTGCCGCAGCGCAGGACGTTCGGCTCCGGCCGTGCAGCGCCTCGGGCCAGTGCGGCATGCAGGTCGTCGCCCATCGGGCGCTTGTCGTTCTGCGGCCGACCACTGCCAGAGGAACTCGCCGGGCGCGGTCTCGCGCACCTCCATCTCGGCCATGCGACATCTCGTGCGCGCGCGCCGGCGCCGGCCAGCAGCGCCGCCGCGAGCGCCAGCGCGACCAGCGAGCCAGAGCGCGCAGCGCGGCGCCGGTCATTCGGAGTCGCGCCGTGCGTCGGCACTTCGTGCTTCACCTTGTATTTCTTGGTCAGCGCGCGCACGGCGGCGCGTGCGCTGCTCCGAGGCGGTGGCGTCGGTCCAGTCCTGCAGCACCACGCCGCGCAGGACCTCGAAGACGCGCCGGCTTCGGCGGCGTGATCGCGTCGAGCCGCATGGCGCGCCAGCCGTCGCGCGTCTGCAGGGCCTGCCATTCGCCCGGCTGGCGATTCTGCCAGCGCCTTGGCGAACTCCGGCCCGTAGCTCTGCACCAGGTTCGCGTGCGGCCGGCCCTTGAACACGCGCAGCCCGGCCTTGGCGTCGCCCGGCGTGCCGGCGTTCAGCGCCTTCACGAACGCGCGCACGGCGGCTTCGGAGCTGTCGCCGGACAGCGCGGCCTCCTCGAAGTCGTAGCGGGCCGGCTCGTCGTACTTGTCGCGGTGGCTCTCGAACCAGTCGCGCAGCACCTTGTCGTCGACGGGCGGCAGCTTGACGTTGCTGTCGATCGACGCTGAGCGCCTTGAAGATCACGCGCTCGCGGATGGCCGGGTCGCCCTTGTCGACCTGCAGCGCCAGGCCTTCGCGGTAGAGCACCTCGTTGTCGAGCCAGACGCGGCGCAGGGCCGCGAGCTCCTCGGCGTTGGGCTCGTGGCCGCGCGCGGCCTTGAACGTCTCGATCGCCTCGCGGTCCACGTCGGCGCCGACGACGATGGTGCGCGGGTCGTCGGCCCGGCCGACGCAGGACGTGGTCGACCGCGAACAGCAGGCCGCCCAGCGACGACGAAGTGCAGCAGCGGCTCGCGCAGCCAGCGGCAGCGCGCGACGGGGCGCGCGGCGCGCCGGAGCGGGCGCGTCGCAGGCGGGCGTCGGATGAGCGGTCGAGCGTCTGACAGCGGAGCTGGCCATGTCGCGCACTGGATAACAAAAACGGCGCCGCGCGTCCCCGCGCGGCGCCGACGAGATTGTTACAGTTCGGCGACGTACGTCGTACTTGACGCCCGCGACCACGCGTCGAGCCGGCGACCTGGATGTAGATCGGGTTGCTGTAGAACCAGAGGTCGGCCCAGGCCGCGACGTCGAACGACACCGCCTTCTGGCCGACGATCGGGTTGTCGGCGCCGGTCGCCGTCGCCAGGTGGTCCGGGCAGCCGTCGAACTGGCTGCTCGCGCTGTGCGGCGTGGTGCACGGGATGCGCAGCCGCGTCGGTGTCCTGCGCGTTGGTGTAGACGTCGGCCAGCGGGTTGCCGCTGGCGTCGGTCTCGAACGGCACCGCGGCCGGCAGGTTGGTGCCGCGCAGCCGCACGTACTGCGAGGCCGCGACCGCCGGGATGCGGAACGTCATCGTCAGGAACGTGCTGCCGTCGACGTACGAGGTCACCGGCGTCCAGGCCGTGGCGCCGCTGCCGTTGAAGGTCTTGATGATCGCGGCGAGAGTTCTTGGCCGCGGCCGGCACCACCGACAGGTCCGCCGTCGTGCCGTCGGCCTGCAGCCAGTTGGTGTTGCGCGGCCACTCGCCCGCGTAGTCCGGCGCGCCCGGCGTCTTGTAGCCGGTGACCAGGCCGCGGATGAGGTCGATGTGGTCGAGCACCGGCATGTTCAGCGGCTGGTTGATGCCGACCTGCAGCAGCGACGGGTTGGCGAAGGTGTAGGGCGAGTAGTTCGTGCCCGCCGGGTCGCGCACCGCGATCGCCGACGACGATGTCCGAGCCGGCCGGCACCACCAGCTTCTCGCCCATCGTGGCGCAGCCGCTCGACGGTCATGGCGGTCTTGTTGACGGCCGCGTTCGCCGCCAGCTGCGCCACCGCGCATCGAGCGCCGTCGGTGCCGGGTGCCGACGCAGGCCACGAAGCCGAGGCGGTCGATGATCTGGCCGCTGGTCGCGAAGCTGTTGCCGGTGCGCAGGCCGTCGACGATCGTCTGCGGCCGCAGCTTGTCGCTGCCGTTGCGCACCAGCGTGTAGTTGCGCTGGTACTCGCCGGGGTAGAAGTCCTGCGTCGTGCGGCGGTCGTCGGGACCGAAGCTGCCGCGGTTGTGCCAGTCGGAGCTGGCGAAGAACCACCAGTTGCGGCCTTCGCCCAGCAGCGCGTCCCACACGCCGCCGAGCTGCGCGCCGTAGACGCCCGTGCCGCCGTAGGTGGTGCCGCCGACGCTGTCGGTCGGCGACGCCGCCGATGTTGTTGCGCAGCGACCGGTACTCGCCGCGGTCGTCCGAGGCGCCGTGGCCGGGCTGGGTCTCGAAGCCGAAGGCGATCTTCGGGCGCGGCGTTGTTGAAGTTGCGCAGGTGCTCGACGTTGAAGCCGTTGTTGCCGTCCGGGTTGAACTGGCCGGCGCGCTCGAGGTGGGCGGGCACGTAGTAGCTGCCGTTCGGGGTGGAACGCGGCCATCCACTTGAGCGCCTCGAGCGTCTTGTTGTGGCCCGCGGTTGCCGGTGCCGGCGCCGCCGGCCGGGATCAGCTTCTGCGCGGTGGCGTTCCAGCTGGGGTCGGTCGCGTTCAGGCTGCCCGGGACCGAGCAGTCCCAGTTGTTGGCGGCGCCGCGGCTGGTGTCGGTGTCGCCGCGGTCGAAGCAGTACTCCCACTGCGCCAGCGGCGTTGGCGTTGCCGAGCGCGGTGTAGGCCGGGCGCGGCCGGGCAGCGTGCGTCGGCTGTCGCAGCGTGTCAGCGCGCGGGATCTGGCCGGTGATGACCGACATGGAGGTGTGCTCGTGGCCCGGCGACGACCGACTCGACGCCGATGAACAGCGGCAGGTTCTTGAGCGCGGCCAGGTACTCGATGAGCGGGTACTGGAACTCCTGCACCGACTGCCAGCGCCACATGTTGCGGTTCGGCGCCGGTGCCCGACACGTCGCCCTTCGGCGTCACGCCGGAGGCTCTCCCAGGTGGTGCGTCGGGCCCTTGCCCGCGATGAACGGGTAGGCGGGCGTGGCCAGGGTCGCGTCCTCGACCAGCGTGCAGTTGCGGTTGCCGTTGCCGCCGTGGCCGGCCTGCACGAACCAGTCGAGGCCCCAGGGCGTCTCGACCTTGTCGGTCGACTTCTTGACCAGCTTCTGCATCGAGATCGAGCCGTCGGAGCAGGTGGTGTGGTTGTGGAAGTCGCCGGCGACGTAGGTGCCGGGCGTCTTCGCCGCGACGGTGCAGTTGACCTGCGCGTTCATCGTCGCGGCGCAGCGAGGCGAGCGGGTCGCCGTCGCTGACCGTGAGACGCCGACGGTCGCCGATGCCCGGGCGCGTTGCAGGTGACGGTCGGGTTCGCGGTGGCGGCGTTGGCTGAGGGTGCCGCCGCGCTGGCCGTCCAGGCGTAGCCGAGCGCCGCCGGGCCCGCGTCGGTGTCGTGCGCCGACACCGAGAGGGCGATGGTGCTGCCGACCTGGACCTCGGCCGGGTTGGCGCCGATGCCGTCGATGGTCGGGCAGACGTTCAGCGTGCCGTGACCATGACGCTGCCGGTGCGCGGCGCCTCGTGACAGGTCATGGGGACGGGCACGGAGGTGGTCGCGCCCGCCGTCACCGCGAAGGTCGCCGAGCCGCATGCAGCTGCTGCCGCCGTCGGTGGTGTTGGCCTGAGATGCTGATCTGGAAGCCGGTGCCGGCGGGAAGGCCGCCGATGGTGGCGGTCAGCGTCGTCGACGTCGATCAGGTTGATGGTGCCCGACTTGGTGAACGCGTTCGGTCCGGTGATGGTGTAGCTGGCGGTGTTGATCACCTGTCCGCCCGCCAGTGTGCAGGGCGATGCTCGTCGCGCCCGTGTCCCGGTTCTCGACCGGGGTGGTGGTGGCTGCGTCGCGGCCGTTGCAGCCCGTGACGGAGGTGTAACCAGAGAACGCCAGGGCCAGCGTCGTCATTTTCCAACCGGTCCGTTTCATCGAGTGTCCTCCAAGATCGTGTACCCAGAACTCCGCCCAGAACGCGCGGCGGTCGGCCTCCACCGAGGCAAGAAGCAAGCCACCTGGAGCGGGGGACGCGTGCGCATGAGCGCGCGGAAAGTCCCCGCGTTTTCGCCCGCGGCCGTTCGCGCGCTCACAGGTCCCGGGGTCAAGGCCTCCGGGAATCGAAAACGACCTCCGACTTCCGGGGAGCGATCAGCGGGGCGTGGCGTCGACGACCGTCGTCGCGCCGAGCGACGCCAGGGCGCGCGTCGCCTCGGGACGCGCTGGCTGAATTTGTGACAGCTCGGTGAACAGGGCTCGCGCGGCGGAGACATTCGAGGGGACGAGCGCCGCCGCCATCGAGAGCAGCGGGTCGTACGCGGGCCGGAAGTCCGGGCTGATGTGCAACACGCCCAGCAGCGGCTCCCGCACCTGCGCCAGCATCTCCTCGACCCGGGGCGAGGGGCGCACGTCCCGTCCCGAGACGATGAAGCGGTCGCGCGCCTGCCAGTAGGCGACCAGCCGGCGTGGCCACGCCGGATCGGGCGGCGGGAGAATCAGCTGCTGGGGCTCCACCGACAGCTCGCGCAGCAGCGACAACAGCCGGTCGCGCGGCAGCGAATCGGGCGCGTAGGTGAGCCGCGGCGCCCGGTACGCGACCACCGGACGATCATCGGTGTTGGCGGCGGCGTCGCCGGCGAGCCGGCGCAGCGCCTCCGGCCCCGCCACGAAGCTGCCGAGCACCGCGAGCTCGTCTTCGAGCCCGAGTCGGGCCGCGCGCCCCGGCAGCCCGCACGCCAGGCGATCCTGGATCGCCGAGACGTCGAAGCGGCCGGCGTCGCCGCGGCCGACGAGCCCCAGCACCGGGGTCTCGAGGCTGTTGCTCGCCAGCAGGGCCGAGCCGCGCGGGAACGCTTTGCGAAAAGACTGCACGATGCTGCGCAAGCTCTCCCGATCGAGCTGGTGGAGCGGCAGCCACTGGCAGAAGAGGCCCCCCGCCGCCAACCGGCGCCGCACCGCCTCGAAGTGCTCGACGGTGTAGAGCGCCCCGGAGCCGCTGCGGGCCGGGTGGAAGTTGTCCGAGATGATGACGTCGTAGCTTCGTGCGCTGGCGCGCACGTAACGGCGGGCGTCGCCGGCCGTCACGCGGAGCGGCGCCCGGGCGCCGCCGTCGCCGTCAAAAAAACCGGACGCCTCGATCACCTCCGGCAGGAGCTCGACGGCGTCGACCGCGAGCCGCGGGTCCTCGGCCGCCGCGCGGGCGGTGACGCCGGTGCCGAGGCCCAGGAACAGCGCCCGCGCCGGCGCCGGATGCAGGAGCAGCGGGAGCCAGGCCTGGCGGGCGTCGACGCGAAACGAGGCGCTGCTCCCCTCCTGCTGCCGGTTGTTGATGCGCAGCCGCCTGACGCCGTCCGCGTCCTCGACCACGCTCACGGCGGCCATCGTCCCCTCTCGATAGGCGACGACGCGGCCGCCGGCGGGGACGTCGACGAACGCCAGCGGCGGCGCGAACAGCGCGAGCGCCACCGCCGCCCCCGCCGGCAACCAGACCGCGGGCCGCGCCCAGGCACGGCGCCCGATCAGCGCCAGGTACCCGAGGCTGATCAGCAGCAGCGCGCGCGTGGGCCCGAGCACCTGGCTCGCAAGCACACCCCACACGGCGGGCGCAGCCGCGCCGCCCAGCGTGTTCAGGCCCAGCGCGCGCCCGAAGCCGACGCCGGCGGCGCGCGCGCGATCGCCGAGGTGGCTGAAGAGCGCGCCCATCACGAGCGTGGCCGGACCGAAGGCGAGGATCGCCAGCAGCGCCTCGGTGGCGAAGGCCGCGCCGAGGCCACCGAAGGGAAAGGGGCGGAACGCGAGGAGCGCCGCCGCCTTCACGGCCTCTGCGGCCCAGAGCGAGGCTGTCCCGACCAGGCAGGCGGAGGCGAGCGCGCCGAGCAGCCCATTCGTCACCTCGGGATCGCGGCGTGCGACGAGGCGGGAGCGCTGATAGCCGGCTGCCCCGGCGGCGCTCCCCACCAGGTAGACGGCGAGCAGCAGCGCGAACGTATAGACGGTGTCCTCCGTGACCTGGCTGAGCACGCGAACGACCAGCACCTCGTAGCCGATCCCGAGGAGCCCGGTGAGCGCGAGACGGGCCGACAGACCGCGGGCCCGGACCGGCGTCGTCGCGGCGAGCGGCTCAGCAACGGCCGGCGGAAAGAGACTCAGCGCCGAAACGCCGCAGAGCAGGTTCAGCGCGATGCCGACGGCGGCGGTGCGCGCGAGACCGAGGGTCGGGACCAGCCAGAACGCGGCGGCGAGGACGCCGAGGACCGCGCCGGCCGTGTTGCAGGCGTAGAGCCCGCCGATCGACGCGCGGCCGATCATCCGCTCCATGGCCGGCAGCGTGGCGCCCATCGCCGCGGTCGCGGGGAGAAACAGCGCGAACGTTCCCAGAAACGCCACGAGCCATTGCCACGCCGGCGACGGCTCGGCGCCCATCAGCCGCAGCGCCGCGGCGCTGGCCGGAGGCATCGCGACGATGAGCAGCAGGCCCCACGCGGCGATCGCCAGCTCGCAGCCGGCGTACCAGCGCGCGGGGCGCAGGCTGCGCGCCACGCGCGCGCCGAGGGTGAACGCCCCGACCGCCAGCCCACCGAAGAACGCCGCCACCACCGCCAGCACCGCCGCCGACTCGTGACCCAGCCAGAGCGCGCACTGCTGCGTCCAGACGATCTGATAGCCCAGGCCCGCGAAGCCCGAAGCGACCATCAGAAGCAGCGATGCCCGCCTGCCGCGCACGGCGCTCCCGTCAACTCAGCCGGACGACGTAGCCCCAGGAATCGAGCTGGGTCGGGATGGCGTTGAACGACAGCGTGATGCGGCGTTCGCCCAGGTTCGGGGGGACGGCGTGCATCAGGTAGCTCGGGAACAGCACCATGTCGCCAGGCTCGGGCGCGGGGCTGATCCACTTGTCGGCGCTGAACTCGCCCGGCGTCGTTCCGGGGTGGTCGTTCTTGAACATGAAGTCGATCCCGCCGGGCGACTTCATGAAGACCGTCTGCGAGCCCGGGTGCGTGGGGGTCAGGTAGACGACGCCCGAGATGAAGCTGTTGGCGTGGTTGTGCATCGCCTGCCGCCCCCCCGCGTCCATCACGTTGACCCACATCTCCTTCATCAACCAGCGCAGGCGTTCAGCCAGGAGGTGGAGGCCGTAGTCCTCCAGCTTGGGGGCGATCAGCTCCGCGGCCTTGGCGAGGAGCGGGCTGTCCTTCGGTTTCAGCATCCGCGTGTGCGAAAGGTTGGTCGACGCGTTGTTGTCGTTCCTGGCGAGGTCGGTGAAGTACTCGACCAGGCGCTCGACCAGCGGGGCGGGGAGCGTGCCGCGGGCGCGCATGAACGGGGTCGGAAACAGCCGATAGACTTCGTCCATCGCGCCGGTTATCACCGCCGTCGCCGACCCGTGTCCATGGACGAACGGGCGCGGCACGAGATTGTAACGGGCGCGTCACGCCGATCTCATCGTCGTTTCGCGGTAGGGTCCGCGCCGATGAAGGATCCGCTGGTCCGGTTCGGGGTGGCGATCGAGGGGTCGCTGTTGCGCGAGATCGACGCTCTGGCGACGGAGCGGGGCTGCACGCGTTCGGAGCTGTTCCGCGATCTCGGGCGGGGCGCGGTCGGGCGGGCAAAGCTCCCCAAGCGGGTCGATGCGGTCGCGACGCTCACGCTGGTCTACGACCACCACGTGCGCGATCTGAGCGAGCGACTCACCGGCCTGCAGCATGAGCTCGGCGAGGGGGTGCGCGCGTCCTTGCACGTCCACCTGAGTCACGACCTCTGTCTGGAGGTCATCGTGATGCACGGGCGATCGGATCGGCTACAGGCGATCGCGGACCGCATCCTGGCGATGCGCGGGGTGAAGCACGGCGGCATCGAGATCATCGCCGGCCCCGCCGCGGAGCACGATCACCTGCACGCGCACGGACACGAGCATCCGCACGAGCATTCTCATGACGAGGTCAGCGAAGCCGGAACTGCATCGTCCAGCGCATCCGCACCGGCACCGCGCGCCCGCCCCGCAGCGCCGGCGAAAACCGGTAGTCGCGGATCGCGCGGAGCGCCGCCTCGTCGAGGCCATACCCGGCGCGGCTGAGCATGCGGGCGGAGACCACGCGGCCGGTCGCGTCGACGACGATCTCCAGCGCGACGTCGGTCTCGAGCACGGCGCTGCGCGCCGCGGGCGGATAGAGCAGGGGGCTCGTGGCGCGGAGCCGCGCCGGTGCGTCCACGTCACCTTCCCCGAAGGCGGTCGGCGGGGCGGACGACGCGTTCGCGCTGGCGGCCGGTTCCGGTGTCGCAAGCGCGGGACCGCTGGCGACGGTGCCGGCGCTCAGGGCGAAACGTGCTTCCGGCTCATCGGCCGGCGTGAGGGGCCCCAACGTGGCCGCCGCTGCGGGGGCGCTGACCTGGCCCCGTGTCGGACGTGCCGCGAAGCTCCGGCGCGGTGCGGCCGGCGTCCGGGTCGGTGCGACGGTGGCGGGCGCCGCGGACGACGGCGGCGCATCGGACGGTGAATTCATCACGGCGGCGATGTCTACATCCAGGACCTCGGACTCCGGGCCAACCGAGCGCGCCGCCGCGTGCAGCACACCCCCGATGGTCGCCGCTGCGGCGGCATGAACGATCGCCGAGGCCAGTAACGCACCGCCGCTCCGGCGGAGCCACCGCCGCGGGCGCCGCGCACGATCCGCTCTTTGAGCGTGCGAAGCGATCATCGCGCGAACGAGTAGCACGGATTTCGGCGCCTCGGCCCGGGGCTGCCCCTGTTGTAACGATCCTGCCACCTGCCACCACCGTGCCCGCCGTGTTATGGGTGGCACGCTTTTCAGCAATCATGCCACCCAGGCCTCCGTCCTTCGTAGCTCGGATCATCCTCTTCGTCGGGATCAGTCTCGTCGGCGGGGGCGTTCGGGCGCAGGCCGACGCCGGAGCGCCGCCGCCCGCGGCGCCAACCGAATCGATGACGCCGCCCTCGCTGGACGTTCACCCCGACGCTCCCTATCCGGCCGAGGCCCTGCGCGATCGGGTCGAGGGGAACGTCGGCCTCGAGCTGGAGCTCGACGCGGGGGGCAACGTCATCAACGTGCGGGTGACGACGCCCGCCGGGCACGGCTTCGACGAGGCGGCGGTCGAGGCGGCGCGCCGCTTCACGTTCACGCCGGCACGCCGCCGTGGCGTCGCGATCCCCTCGACGGTGCAGTTCACGTACGAGTTCCATCTTCCCCCACCGCCGCCGCCACTCCCTGCGCCGCCCGTGCCGTCCGCGCCTGCCGCGGCGCGCCCCCGCCGGCGAGGTGCTCCAGATAGGTCCGAACCAGTCGACGCTGGTTCTGGCCGCGAAGCCGATCAGCGCCGCGTCGTCGTTCTCGGTGCAGGACCGCGACTTCCAGCTCCGGCCGATCATGAGCGTGCAGGACATCCTGCGCGTGACGCCGGGGCTGGTGCTGGTCCAGCACTCGGGCGGCGGCAAGGCGAACCAGTACTTCCTGCGCGGCTTCGACGCCGACCACGGCACCGATCTGGCGCTGTCGATCGACGGCGTTCCCATCAACATGGTGTCGCACGCGCACGGGCAGGGGTTCGCCGACACCAACTTCATCATTCCGGAGGTGGTCGAGCGGGTCGAGATCACCAAGGGGCCGTACTTCCCCAGCCAGGGGGACTTCGCGACGGCGGGCGCGGTGAACATGGTCTCGCGCGACGAGTTCGAGCACAGCTCCGCGGCGGCCGGGCTGGTGGGGGCGCCGGGGCACGGCAGCGCGGGCTACCGGAGCCTGCTCATCGCCAGCCCGAAGTTCGAGCTCCCGATCAAGGCGACGTTCGCCGCCGAGGTCGGGCACTCGAACGGCCCGTTCGACAACCCCGAGGGGTGGGACAAGTACAAGCTGTTCAACAAGCTGACCTTCAATCCAACGCCGGTCTCGAGCATCAGCCTCACCGAGATGAGCTACGCCGCGAACTGGTACGGGTCGGGGCAGATCCCCGCGCGCGCGGTCGATCAGGGGCTGATCTCCCGTTACGGCTCGATCGACCCGGACGAAGGGGGGAACACGGCCCGTCATCAACTGGCGCTGCAGTACCGCCTGCACCCGACCGAGACCAGCGAGCTGCGCGTGATGGCCTACGCGGCGACCTACCGGTTCAACCTCTACTCGAACTTCACGCTCTACCTGCGCGATCCGGACAACGGCGACGAGATCGAGCAGGTCGATCGGCGCGCGTTCTACGGGGCCAAGGTGAGTTACCGGGTGCTGCACCAGCTGGGGCGGGTGATGTTCGACACCACGATCGGCGCCGACGGGCGCAACGACGACATCCACCAGGAGCTCTGGGACACGCTCCAGCGACGGCGGTTGACGGCGGTCCGGAGCAACGACGTCACGTCGAGCTTCATCGGCGCCTACATCAACGAGGAGATCACCCCCGCGCCCTGGCTTCGCGCCGACATCGGTGGGCGGGCCGATCTGCTCTCGTTCGCCGTCGCCGACCGGCTGGCGGCCGCCGATCCGAACGCCCCGCAAAGCGGCGTCGGCGCCGCCCACCAGCTGAGCCCGAAGGCGAGCCTGATCTTCACCCCGCTCGACCGGCCGCGCGCCCAGCTGGACCTCTACGTCAACTACGGGCACGGGCTGCACTCGAACGACGTGCGCGGCGTGTTCGCCCGGCCCGCGGTCACGCCGCTGGCGCGCGCCAAGGGGGAGGAGCTCGGGGTGCGCGCCCGCCTGTTCGAGCGCTGGGATCTGGCGGCCGCGCTCTGGCGGCTCGATCTCGCCAGCGAGACCGTCTGGAGCGGCGACGAAGGGACGACGGGGGTCAGCGACGCCACGACGCGCCGGGGGATCGAGCTCGAGACCCGCTACGAGGTGACGCCCTGGCTGGCCGCCGACCTGGAGCTCACGTTCACCAAGTCGCAGTTCAGCACCGACATGGCGAACGGCGGCGGTCTGGCCCTGGCCCCCAAGCAGACCTGGGCCGGCGGCCTCGCCGGGCGGCACGCGCTGGGTCCGGCATGGTGCGGGGGGGGCTGCGCTTCTACGGCATCGGCGATCGGCCCGCGACCGACGACGGCGCGTTGATCGCCCCCGGTTTCACCCAGTTCGACGCTGCACCTCGGCTACCGGCACCGCTGGTTCGACATCGCGTTCGACGTCGAGAACCTGCTGAACGGCACCTTCCGATCGGCGCAGTTCTCGACGGTGAGCCGGCTCCGGACCGAGCCCGGCATCGGCGCCCCCGTCCCGGCCGGCTTCAGCTGCGGAAGCAACGCGCGGCTCGCGACCGGCGCCCGACGGAGGGCCGGCGAACGGGCGGTTCTACGGCTGCGAAGACATCAACTACACGCCCGCCTACCCGTTGACCGTGCGTCTGATGGCCACCCTCTATCTGGATTGAGGATCCCCATGCACCGCTCTTCGCGACTGGCTCAGGGCCTCGGCTTCGCGGCGGCGGTCTTCTGCGCCGTGGGGTGTGACGACGCGCCGACGACGGCCGTCGTCGAGAACGCGTATCCGGCACCGGGCGACGCCGGGCTCGCCGACGCGGTCACGGTCTTCAAGGTCTGGTGGGTGACGACGCTGTTTCCGACGCCGGTCGCCCCGGGCGCGTCGTCGGAGATCCAGCGGACGATTCCGGGGAGCGACTTCGCATACGCGCTGCTGGCGCCGGGCTGGTTGCCCGAGGGGGAGACGCGGCCGCCGCGGTTGGTGGCGATGAAGTCGACGCAGCCGCTGACCGCCACGGCGCACGATCTGCTGACCATCTCCGATCTCCGATGATCGGTTCGCCGGCAACTGCGCCGCGGGGAGCGCGCTCTCCGACGAGGACGCGCGCCTCATCGTCGAGCGGATCTTCCCCGGGGACTTCGCCGGTCTGGCCTACGATCCGGCGACCTGCACGACCGCCGCCGCGCCCGACGGCGGCAGCGGCGGCGACTAGGCTCAGGCAGCGACGCGCACCGGCGCGATCGGCGCGGCGTGCGTCGTCTCGGGCCGCGGCAGCCGCGCCCGCAACATCGGGGCGTAGGCCGCGCGGTAGCTCCAGGCGAGGACGAGCTCGGCCGCCAGGACCGCGATCGGGCAGGGGCAGTCCCGATGGCGCCAGGAAGAGGTGGAAGCCGACGATGTTGACGATGATCGGCGCCAGCACCGCGAGGGTCAGCGGCACGAATCGGTTCCCCAGCAGCAGGAGGCCGGCCACGACCTCGAGGCTCTTGAGCAGCGGGAAGAGATAGCCGCTTGCGAACAGCGCCCCGGCGAAGGCGGCGGCGCGCGCCGGTGGCGCGGGCGTGGGGATGAAGTGCAGGAAGAAGTTCAGCCCGAACACGAGGAAGACGAGACCCAGGAACAGACGAGCGGCGGTCGGGCAGATGCTTGCTGATGGTGGTCATGGTGGAGGCTCCTTTCGAACCTCTTCACCGTGGATCGTTGCGCACGGGACAACTAGACGTCCATCGTGGCAACCTATCGTTGCCGTGACAGCAACAAGCGCCGTCGATCTGAATCAGGTGAGCGCCTTCGTGCGGGTGATGGAGTCCGGCAGCTTCACGGCGGCGGCCCGCACGCTGGGCCTGCCGAAGTCGTCCGTCAGCCGGCGGGTGAGCGCGCTGGAGAGCGCTCTGCGCGTCCGGCTGCTCCAGCGCGGCACGCGCAAGCTGGTGCTGACCGAGGCGGGGCGCCTCTACTTCGAACGGGCGCGGGGCGCGCTGGGCGGCCTCGCCGACGCGAACGCGGCGGTCACCGACATGAGCCAGGAGGTCGCGGGCCCGATCCGCTTCACCGCCGGCGGCGACAACACGGGTCTCATCGCCAAGCTGCTGAGCGAGTTCCTGACGCGCCATCCGAAGATCCAGATCGACGTGGTGATGACCCCGCGGCGGGTGGATCTCCTGGCCGAGGGGTTCGACCTGGCCCTGCGGGCGGGGCCGCTCGTCGACTCGTCGCTGGTGGTGCGGCGCCTGGGGCGCAGCGACCATGCCCTGTTCGCGTCGCCTGCCTATCTACGCAAGGCGGGGCGGCCGCGGCGGGTGAGCGATCTCGGCGCGCCACGGTTCGTGCTGTTCGGCGAGCCGCACGTGCGCGAGCAGCTGCGCCTGACCGGACCCGACGGCGACGAGACGGTGACGGTGCACGGACCGCTGGTCGTGCACGAGATGTCGTTCGCCGCCGACGTGATCGCGGCGGGCGTCGGCATCGGTCTCATCAACGGGGCCTACTTCGGGTTGGCGGCCGCGGGCGGCTTGCGGTCCGTCCGGCGGACGCTCGTGCGCGTGCTCCCCGACCACTACGTGACCGGCGCCGAGGTGAGCCTGGTCTCACCGCCCACCGCCTACGAGCCGACGCGCGTCGCGCTGCTCCGCGACTTCCTCGCCGAGAGGCTCCGCCCGCTGCTCTCCGCCTGTGAGACGGCGAAGGAGGAAGAAAAGAGCCGACGGCAGGGGGCAAAGTCGTGATCACCCACCCCGAGAAGGTGCTGTTCCCCGACGACGGCATCACCAAGGGCGAGCTCTGCGCCTACTACGAGGCGGTCGCGCCGGCGATGCTCCCGCACCTCCGCGGGCGTCCGGTGACGATGGAGCGGTTCCCGTCGGGGATCGGCAAGAAGGGGTTCATCCAGAAGGACGTCTCCAAGGGGTTCCCCAGCTGGCTCGAACGGGTGGAGGTGGAGAAGCGCACCGACAAGGAGGGTGGGGCGGTGCACTACCCGCTGGCGAACGACGCGCGCGCGCTGGTCTGGCTGGCCAACCAGAACTCGATCACGCCGCACGTCTGGTGCGCGCGCGTCCCCGCGCTCGACCGCCCGGACCTCTGCATCTTCGATCTCGATCCGCTCCGTCGAGGACCCGGGGGCGCTGCGAAGCGGCGGCGCTCGCCGTGCGGGACCTGCTGGGCGAGCTGGGGCTGCCGTCGTTCGTCAAGACGTCGGGCTCGAAGGGCTTCCACATCGTGGTACCGCTCGACGACGACGCGGACTTCGAGACGTCTGCGGCGCTTCGCCCACGGCGCCGGCGCCGTCCTGGTCAAGCGCCACCCGGAGGTGCTGACCCAGGAGTTCATCAAGGCCGATCGCGCGGGGCGAATCTTCGTCGACACCGGCCGCAACGCCCCGGGCGCCACGTTCGCCGCGGTCTACGCCGTGCGGCCGAAGGCCGGCGCGCCGGTCTCCGCGCCGTGCACCTGGCAGGAGGTCGACAGCGGCGGCGCCGCCCCGCAGACGTTCGGGCTGCGCGCGATGGCCGCCCGCGCTCGACGCCGTCGGCGAGCTCTGGCGCGACCTCCCGAGTGAGAAGCGCTCGCTGCGCGACCCGCTGCGCGCGCTCGAGCGGCTGCTCACCGAGGAGGACTGGGCCGAGGCGCAGGCCGCCTCGACGCGCCGGCCGACATCGCGGAAGGCCGCCTCTCGGAAGACCTCGGACTGAGCAGCGCGGTCAGGGCAGCCGGACGTATCGGTACCCTTGGACATCGAACCCTTGAACGATGAAGACGCGCGGGTCGTCGGACACGACGGGGGTGGCGGGGAAAAACCAGCCGTCTTCGGCGACCCAGGTGACTGGAATCTCGAACTCGTAATACGACGGGTAGTCCAGAACCCCCCGTGATTCGGCCGTATCGCGGGGGACGAGATCGTCGCCCGACCAGTCGAGCAAATGCCAGCGATCGTCGGCGCCGACGACGATCCCATCCTGCGGACGGCCGAGGATCCCGCCCTCGTCTCCGCACAGCGCCCATCGCCCGATCAGCACGTCGTGCATCTCCAGCGAGGTCTGCGCCCACAGCCGGTCGCCCAGGGGGCGCGCGCACTGCACGCTGACCCACTCCCGGAGCGAGCTCGCCGGCCCGGGCGGCGCCGGGCGGGGTTCGTCGCCGACGGTGACGGAGGGGGAGAGTCGGACGTACCGGGGGCCGCGCCCGTCTGAATCGAGCGGTATCACGAAGATCCGGGGATCGTCGCTGACGACCGGGATGCCGCCAGACGTGAAGCCATAGTCGCCGATCGAATCGACCTGGACGAGGACCTGTCCGGCCTGGGAGGCGTCCTGGTAGAGCATGCGTCCCGCGTTGTCGAGGCCCGCGCGCCGGACCAGGCGATCGCCCGACCAGCCGAGCAGCCGCCAGCGATCGTCGTCGCCGACCTCGATGCCGGCCTGCGGCTGCGACAAAACGCCGTCATCGCTGCAGAGGGCCCAGTTTCCGACGAGGACGTCGCGCATCTCGTCCGGGGAAGGGACCCACAGCCGGTCGTCCAGACGGCGCGCGCACTGCACGCTGACCCAGTCATGCAGGGATCCCGTTCCACCGACAGGCGGCGCTGGGCGCGGCTCGTCGGCGACCGCATCGACGGAGGGCAAGAGGCGGACGTAGCGGGCTTCGCGTCCGTCCGTGTCGGCGAAAACGAACGACCGGAGATCGTCGCTGACGGTCGGGAAGCCGGGGAGCGTGAAGCCGTAGTCGATGATCCAGTCGACCTGGACGTTCCCCTCCACCGTCACGCCGACGTACCGGACGGTTCCCGCGTTGTCGAGACCCGCGCGCCGGACGAAACGATCGCCCGACCAGCCGATGAGCCGCCAGCGATCGTCGGCCCCGACATCGATCCCGGCCTGGGGGATCCCGAACAGGCCGTTGTCGCCGCAGAGGGCCCAGTGTCCGATGAGGACGTCGCGCATCCCGTCGGTCGAGGAGACCGCGAGACGCCCATGCGCCGGTCGCGCACAGGCCTCCCGCACCCACGCGTGCACCTTACCGTCGCTCGCTCCGGCGTCGGATGGCGTGGGGTGGGCGTCGAGGCCGCTCTGGTCTCCCACGCTGCTGCAGGCCAGGGCCAGCAGGGATGACACCAGGACGACGCCGCAGGTGAAGGGGGCAAAGCGGGGACCTGTCAGCGCCGGGGGCTCTGACATTTTTGTCGGGGGCGCGACATTGCGATCAGCCTGCAAGGCGACGATCTCACGGAAAGCATGGCGATGTGCGTATCGGCAGCAACGCTCGTGCCGGGAGAGCGGCTAGCGGGGCGGCGACGCGGACGCGGGGGCGGCCTTGGCCGCCTTGGCGGCCTCGACGGCCTCGTTCTGCCGCTCGGCGACGACCAGGCGCTGGCGCCAGCGAGCGGCGTCGGGGTTGCGCGGATCGCGGTTGATGAGCTGGCGGTAGAGGGTGGCGGCCGCCGCCCACTGCCCCTGGGCGAACAGCTGATCGGCGCGCTGGACCAGCGGATCCGCGGCCGGCTTGGCCGCCGCACCGGCCGGTGCCGACTGGACTGACGCGGCCGGGGCGCTGACGACCACCGGAGGGGACGCCTTCTTCTCGGGCACCTTGTCGTCGGCCGGCGCGGATTTCTTCTTGGCGACCGGCCGTCTCTCGACCGGCGCCTCCGCTTCCTCCTCCTGGGCCATCTCCTTCGCCGCTGCCTCGCCGCGGTGCCGGGAGGTCGGGGTGACACTGTCGAGCCCTTCGAACGGGCTGTCGGAGATCTCCCGTTTGCCCGGAGCCGGTCTCGGCGCGGCCGCCGGCGGTGGCGCTGCGAACCCGGGCTCGGCCGCCACGTCGCCCTTCGCCTTGGGCTGGGCGGTCGGGGCGCGCGCCGGCGGCGGGGCGGCGTACTGCCGCCGCTGGCTGGGGCTCGCATCGTTCATCAGGTCCTCGATGGCAGCACCGTCGGAAGCGCCACCGGAGGACCCGACGGACCCCAAGCCGGCTCCCTTGCCGGCACCGAGGCGGCCGAGGCCGCCGCCCGCCGCGCCGCCCGACGGCTCCTCCCGTTTCGCGTTGGCGGCCACCGCCGGTGTCTTGGCTGCTTTCTTCCCCGCTTTGCCGTTGCCGAAGCCCTGATCGATCGTCGCGTGGCGCAGGGCCCGATCGCCCGTGTCCTTCTCTGCGTCGGCGGCGGGCTCCGCCACGTCCTGGGACTGGCCGACTTTTCGCTTCGCCTCGTCCCGGCGCTTCGCAAGGTCGCTGTCGATCGGCTTCGGTTCGGGCTTCGGTTCGGGCTGCGCTTCGTTCGTAACCGGCGGCGCCGTGGCGGGCATCGGCTGCAGCGCTTCCTTCCCGCGCTGGTAGGCCTTGTCGGGCTCGAGCAGGAGCTTGCTCGCGAGCAGAAACACCGCGATCGCGCCCACCGTCGCCAGCGTCGGCAGCGCCCAGCGCGCGCGCAGGCGATCCCAGAACGACGGCTGCGCCTCGGTCGCGCGCTTGGCCGGTTTCGCGGCAGCCGCCTGCGCGGCCGCGGCCTGCAGGATCGCGGCGCGGGCCCGCGCCGGCACCGGCTCGTCCAGCACCTGACGGGCGACGGCCCGGGTCTGCTGGAACCCCGAGAGCTCGGCCTTGCAGCGCGCGCAGCTATCGACGTGCGCCTGCAGCGGCGCACGCTCCCCCTCCGGCAGCTCACCGTAGAGCAGCTCCAGCAGTCGGGCGGTAACGTCTTCGCAGCGGATCGCCATCGCGTTTTCCTATCCTGACCCCGACGATTCGGTCGCGCCCGCCAGCCCGTCGCCCAGCTCAGCCAGCGCCGCGCGCAGCTTCTCCAGGGCATAGCGCATCCGGCTCTTCACCGTCGGCTCCGACGCTCCGACCGCCGCCGCGATCTCGGCGAACGGCATGTCCATCACCTCGCGCATCAGGAACACCTCGCGCTGCTCGTCGGGCAGGGCGGCGATCGCGCGGTCGATGCGGGTCTTGGCCTGGCGATCGGCGACCAGCGCGTCGGCGGGGGCGTCGGGCGACGGGATCCGTTCGTGCAGCGCCGCGGTCGCGTCCGGGTCCGACGCGTGGGCCGGTCCGTCGAGCGAGTCGGCCCGGCGGTGCACCGCGCGACGGGCCTGATCGACGCAGAGGTTGCGGGCGATGGTGTAGAGCCAGGTCGAGAACTTCGCCGTTCCTTTCCAATCCTCTGCGCTCTTCACCACGCGCAAGAACACCTCCTGCAGCAGGTCCTCGGCGGCAGCGGCGTCACGCACCGACCGGCGGAGGAAGTTCCAGATCGGCTTCTCGTGACGCGCGACGAGGCGCTCGAACGCCCGCACGTCCCCTGCGCGGTACGCGGACATGAGCGCCTCGTCGCTCTCCACAACTCCGGCATCCTCGCCGGCACTACCTCCAACCGCAAGCGCGCCGCCAGCCGGCCGGCGGTGCCGCGAAGCGGCGGTCCGTGGCCGGGAACGGCTGGGCCGTGCGGCGCAGGTCGCCGTCGTCCCAGTCGCCGCAGTTCATCGGCACGTAGTCGACGGGGATCCCCATCGCCAGCAGCCCCTCGCGATCGTTGTAACGCATCCCCAGCACCGCCGACGGGCGGGCGGCGTAGGCGCGCACGAACTCGACTTCGTGGATGGGCGAGCTCACCGCCTCGCCATACTCGGTGCCCAGGCCGGGGCGCGCGCGGCGCGCGTAGGGCTGGGCCTCTGACTTCGCGCCCGCGCCCGCACCATCGAGCGCCCGGGCGCTGTCGCCGCGCGCCGATTCTTCCGCCTCGGCGGCGGGGGCGCTCGCGTGCGGAGCCTGGCCCTTCTTCGCTGCGCCGCCGCTCGACCGCTCGAGCAGCTCGTCGTAGCCGTAGTCGTCGCGGTACGGCGGCGTCGCCAGCGGGCGCGGATAGCGGTAGGCGTACGGCGCCAGGTAGCGCTCGGGGAAGACGGCGACGCCGACCACGCCGACCTCGCGCGCGCTGCCGGTGCGCGCCGCATACGAGTCGGGGACGCTCGAGAACCGGAAGGCGGCCGCTTCGGCGTGCGAAATCCGCCAGCCGTCGATGTCGATCGAGCCCCAGGCCGGCACGAGGTAGCCGCGCTTGTTGCGGAAGTCGGCCGACTTTCCGTCGACGACGTCGCGGCCGTCGACCGAGACCACCGCCTCGATCCGGCGCCCCGAGTGGTTCGACACCCGCAACGTGTAGCGCGCGCCGAGCTGACCCATCACATAGGTCTCGCCGGCGTGGTCGTAGGTCTGCGCGGGTACCCCGTCGACGAGCACGGTCACCTCGTAGCCGGCGGCGCGATCGCGGAGCGGCCGCCCGCCGGGCAACGGTGACGCCGCGCACGAGCCGGCGGCGAGCAGCAGCGAACCGAGTCCGAGCAGGCAGAGCATCGAATTACGCAGGGTCATTGGGGAACCTCCTGGTGTTACCGACGCGCCGGCAGGCGAAAAGATCTGGCCGGTAACCTTTCCCGCGGGCCCGGGGTCGACAGGGTGCGGAAGGGCTACAAAACGCGGCGTCTTCCGCAGAAAGCGAGTTCATCCATGTCCCTCGAAACGACCTCGTCCCACATCCCGTCACGTCCCCGCCGGCGCACCTGGCTGCTGGCGCTCCCGCTCGGCGCCGCCGTCCTCGCCGCGTCACTCTCCGTCGCGTACGGTCAGCGCTCGGCCCCGACGGCAACAGGCGACGCGCCCAGCGGCGGCGAGATGGCGGGCTTCGTCGCGCGCCGGCTCGAGCGGATGCTCGACAAGGTCAACGCGACACCGGGCCAGCGCGGCCAGATCCACGCGATCTGGGACGGCCTGCGCCCTCAGCTGCGCGAGCTGCGCACGCAGCACGGCGCGCTCCGCAAGCAGATCGTCGCCGCGGTGACCGCGCCGACGATCGATGGCGCCGCCGTCGAAAAGCTGCGCCAGCAGTCGATGGCTATCTCCGATAGGCAGTCAGCGCTGTTCACGCAAGGGATTGTCTCCAGCGCGCAGGTGCTGACGGCCGACCAGCGGAAGCTGGCGCAAGAAGAGATGGCCAAGCACGGGGGTGGTCACTTCGGCGGGCACTTCGGTGGTCATTTCCGCGGCGCCGACGCCCAGTGACGTTGGGATCAGCCCGGCCGCACTACCGCGGCCGGGCGTGCTAGTCACTGAGGCGTGAGTCGCAACGACGATCTGGTCGCGCGTGACCTCGAGGTCTTCTGGCACCCGTGCAGCCAGATGCGCGACTACCGCGACTTCCCGCCGCTGGAGATCGTCGGGGCGCGCGGGGCGCGGCTGCGGCTCGCCGACGGGCGCGAGATCCTCGACGCGATCTCGAGCTGGTGGTGCAAGGCGCTCGGGCACGGCCACCCGCGACTGGCGGCTGCCCTGCGCGCGCAGCAGGAGGCGTTCGAGCACGTCATCACCGCCAACACCACCAACGCGCCGCTGGTCCGCCTCTGCGAGCGGCTGCTGGCGGCGGCGAACGGTCTGCCGCCGGCGGCGTGGGGAGCGGCCGCGCCGCCGGGGCGGTCGCCCGGTCACTTCGGGAAGGTGTTCCTCGCCGACAACGGCTCGACCGCGGTCGAGATCGCGCTCAAGCTGGCGCTGCAGGCACAGGCCCAGCGAGGGGCACCGCGACGCACGCGGTTCGCCGCTTTCGAGAACGGCTACCACGGCGAGACCGTCGGCGCGCTGTCGGTCGGAGACCTCGGCCTCTACGCGGATCCCTACCGCGCGCTGCTCTTCCCGGTGCAGCGGCTGGCGGGGCTACCGTACCGGACGGGGCCGCACGACCCCGCCTGGCTGGATGCGAGCGCGGAGTGGCCGGCGCTGGCGGCGGCGCTGGAGGCGCAGGCCGACACGCTGGCCGCCATCATCTATGAGCCGGTGCTGCAGGCGGCGGGGGGGATGTTGTTCCTCAGCCCCGATCTGTTGCGGCGCCTGCGCCGGTGGGCCGACGCGCACGAGGTCTATCTGATCGCCGACGAGATCGCGGCCGGGATGGGGCGCGTGGGCGGAATGCTGGCGAGCCATCTCGCCGACGGGCCGGGACGGACCGCCACCTCCGCGCTCCCCGACTTCGCGGTGCTGTCGAAGGGGCTCACCGGCGGCGTGCTGCCGCTGTCGGCGGTGCTGACAACCGACGCGATCTACGCGCTGTTCGACGGCGACCACGGCGAGCGGCGCGCGTTCCTGCACTCGAACACGTACACGGGCAACGCGCTGGCGGTCGCCGTCGCGAACGCGGTGCTCGACGTCTTCGCGGACGACGATCTGCTGGCGCAGGTGGCCGCGCGCGCCCCCCGCCTGCGGGCGGCGCTTGTTGCGCTCGCCGCGTCGCGTCCGTACCTGGGGCCGGTGCGCGCGTGCGGGATGGTGGCCGCGGTCGACATCCGAGGGCGCGACGGACAGCCGCGGGATCCGCGCGACCGCACGGGATACCGCGTCTATCGCGAGGCGGTGCGCCGGGGGGCGCTGCTGCGTCCCCTGGGCGACACGATGTATCTCTTTCCGCCGCTCACGGTCAGCGAGGACGAGCTCGACGCGATGGCCGCGATTCTCGCCGACAGCCTCGACGCCGTGGTCGGCTGACTCCCCGCAAGGTCGATATCGATCACTCTCGGGTTGAAAGGGAATATACCGGGATGAGAGCCCCCGTTCGCATTTCCGCGGTTTTCCTCGCATGTTTGGCCGCAGCCTGTGCGTCGACCAGCGACGACGGCTCGCCGGGGGTAGGGGGCTCCGGAGGCAGCACCGGCGTCGCGGGGACCACGGGCGTGGCCGGGACGACAGGCGTCGCGGGAACCACGGGCGTGGCTGGGACGACGGGCGTCGCGGGGACCACGGGCGTGGCCGGGACGACGGGCGTCGCGGGAACCACAGGCGTGGCCGGGACGACGGGCGTCGCGGGAACCACGGGCGTGGCCGGTACGACCGGCGTCGCCGGAACGACGGGCGTGGCAGGAACGACCGGTGTGGCCGGCGGCGGGCCGGCGGGTCGCGGCGGCACCGCGGGCAGCGCGACGGGCGCGGCTGGCAGCGCGGCCGGGTCGACGGGGGCAGCCGGCGCGGCCCTGGCCGGTCCCCTCGCGGTGACGTCGGCCTCGGGCGCCTACTGGAAGACCGACGTGGCGGTGACCGTCGTGACCAGCGGCAACGCCGACGTGACCGTCAACGAGGCACCGCGAAGCAGAACTGGGAGGGCTTCGGCGGCGCGTTCAACGAGATGGGCTGGGCCGCCCTTCAGATGTTGAGCGCGAGCCGACCGGGACAGGGCGCTGCAGCTGCTGTTCGGCACCAACGGCGCGCACTTCGCCATGCGGCCGCATCCCGATGGGCGCCAGCGACTACGCCTGCGACGACGATCACGAAGTACCCCAACTGCGACAAGGCCAAGAGCCGCTACTCGCTGGACGACACGGCGGGCGACACGGCGCTGACCAACTTCTCGATCGCCCGCGACATGAAGGCGCTCATCCCGTACATCAAGGCGGCGCAGGCGGATCCGGTCGACATGCACTTCTGGGCCAGCCCGTGGACGCCGCCGACCTGGATGAAGACGAACAGCGGCACCTCCAACGGCACCTCGTGCGCGCGCGTCGGCAACACGCCTTCGACGGCGGCTACATGAAGGACAACGACTCGAACCTGAAGGCCTACGCCCAGTACTTCGTCAAGTTCGTGCAGGCGTACGGGCAGCAGAACATCACGATCGAGACGATCGCCCCCAGAACGAGCCCGACTTCTCGCAGGCCTACCCGTCGGCGCTCTGGGCGACGGCGCTGTTCACGAAGTTCATCGGCCAGTACCTCGGTCCGGCGTTCACCGCCGCGAGCCTCACCGCCAAGATCATGCTCGGCACGATGTCGAACGGCGAAAGCGGCAAGGATCCGGCGATCGTCAGCGACCGTGCTGGCCAACGCGACCGCGAAGCGGCTACATCAAGGCGTCGGCATGCAGTGGGGCATGATGGACAAGTACGACGGGCTCAAGGGGTCGCTCGCAGCCTCCCGGTCTGGCAGACCGAGCACAAGTGCGGCAACTACCCGTGGAACCCGGCAGGGTCCCCGGCCTACGGAGCCTCGACGGCGCCGAACAACCAGGCCTACGCCGTCGAGAGCTGGGGGCTCATCCGCGACTGGATCAAGACCGACCGGCGTGACCGCCTACAGCGCCTGGAACATGGTGCTCGACACGTCGGCAAGGGCGATCGACGTCTCCCGCGACTGGGCGCAGAACGCGCTGCTGACGGTCAACACGTCGTCGAAGGCGCTGAACATGACGCCGGCGTTCTACGTCTTCCGCCACGCCTCGGCAGTACGTCGAGCCCGGGCGCGAAGCGTCGTCTCGGCGACAGCGGCGGCGACGCGATCGCGTTCAAGAACCCGAACGGCTCGATCGTCGCGGTCATCTACAATTCGGGCGGCGCGAAGACGTCGATCGTGCAGATCGCCGGCAAGAAGCTGCAGTTCGCCATGCCGGGCAGCGGCTGGGCCACCGTCGTTTCGCAATAGTCGCCACCGTCGTTTCGCAATAGTGGCTCAAATAAATGAGACCTCCGGCTGCCCCGGGCCCCTAACCGCCTTACTGGCGTGAGCTGCGCGCGTCTGCGCTTGCACTGCTCAGTGCGTCTCCTGTAGTTTCTCCTCTCGCGACCTGGGTGCCGCCCCTACAGCAGCCCCGTCTTTGTGCCCCGGTCGAGTCGAAGTAGTCAGTCGACCAAAGGAGCCTAGTCTCGCCATGCGTAGCAATCGCCTCCCTCTCACGACGATTCTTCCCCTGGGATTCGCGCTCCTCGCGGGCGCCTGTGTTCCGAGGGCCCCCAAGATGCAGGGTGACGGCGGCGTCCCCGCCACGGAGCCCCCCATCGGCGGCGTCACCACCTGCCAGTACAACGAGGACGCCACCGGCGCCGTGGCAAAAATGGCGTGCACGAACGTGACGACCTGCTTCCCGTACGTCCGCCCGTACACGGCGGACCAGGACGCCTGGTACTCCCAGAAGGCGACCGAGCTGATGTTGAACCTGAACCCCACTCACAAGGCGAATCAGCTGCGTGGCACGGCGATCGATCAATACAACGACATCGAGCGAACGGCGCACGACCGCAGAGACGCCACGTACGGCGACACGGGCGGGATCACGGAGTTCATGTTTCGCGACGCGTCGCGGGGCATCAACTTCGCGGTCGAGGGGTTCGGCGACGCCTGGGCGACCGCCTTCCCGGTCAGCATGGCGCGTGGCGCGGCCTTCGACGTCGATCTCGAATACAAGATCGCCCAGGCGGTCGGCGACGAGATGATCGCGTCGGGGAACACGATGATCCTGGCCCCCTGCGTGAACATCCTGCGCCATCCGCTCTGGGGGCGCGCCCAGGAGACCTACGGCGAGGACAGCTTCCACCTCGGGCGCCTGGGAACCGCCTACGTCGTCGGCGTGCAGGAGTTCGTCGCCTCGTGCGCCAAGCACTACGCCGCCAACAACGTCGAGAACGACCGCCTGAACGCCAACGCGATCATGGACGAGCAGACGCTGCGTGAGATCTACGGGCGCCATTTCGAGATGATGATCAGGGACGGCGGCATGTCCGGGGTCATGGCGTCCTACAACAGCCTGAACGGTGACCAGGTCACTCAGAACAAGCACCTCCTGACCGACATCCTGCGCGGGACCGTTGACCAAGGTGGCTTCGACTTCAGGGGCCTGGTGCTGTCCGACTGGTGGGCGATGCCGAACCACACGTCCAACAAGCCCGACAAGGCGTTCGCCGTCGAGGCGCTCAAAGCGGGTCTCGACATCGAGCTCGGCTGGAACCTCAACTACAGCACCCTCGAGGATGCCCTTGGCACGGGGGACATCACGCTGGGGGACCTCGACACCGCCACGCGTCGGGTGCTGGCGCAGAAGATTCGCTTCAAGGGGACCACGCCGAACACCGACAAGGTCGGCCTCAAAACGACGGTGACGAGTCACTACGACCCCACCCTCCACAAGATCGACAACAACCAGGTGATGGACCCCACCGTCGGGATGAGCCACATCGAGCTCGCCCAGCTGGCCGCCACCAAGTCGATGGTCCTCCTCAAGAACGACAACAACACGTTGCCGATCAAGCGCGCCAACGTTCAAAAGATCGCCGTCCTGGGCAGCAAGGTCGTCTACGGCGTCCTGGGGGCGAACGATCAGAACAACGGTGTCGCCGATTTCACCAGCACCGTGCGCACCGGCGACGTCGGCAGCAGTCGCGTCTTCATCGACCTCAGCAAGTCTTCGGGCCCCTTCCAGGGGATCAAAGAGGCGGCGGGCGCCGGGATCGACGTGAGGGCGTACAACACCGCCCAGGCGGTCACCGCCGACAACTTCAACCCTGACTTCATCGTGGTGGTCGCGGGTCTGACGCCGCTCGACGAAGGGGAGCAGTACACGTTCGCGGGCGACCGCAAGTCGTTCGACCTCGACGCCAAGGCCGACCCGGCAAAGCCGGAATCGAACGGCCACCAGGCCGAGCTCGTCGCCGCCGCGCTCGCGATGGGCAAGCCGGTGGCGCTGGTGCTCATCGGGGGGAGCGTCATCACCATCCCGTCGCTCAGTCAGCTGAAGGCGGTCGTCATGGCGTGGTACCCGGGCATGGACGGTGGCCGGGCGCTGGGCAAGCTGCTGTTCGGCGACGTCAACTTCAGCGGGAAGCTCCCCATCACCTGGCCGGCGCTACTCGACGACCTGCCTCCCTTCACGAAGGACCAGGTCGGCAACGCGGACATGGACTACTTCCTCGGCTATCGCTTCTGGGACAAGCGCACCTCCGACAACCCCAGCGCGCCGAAGCCACTCTATGTCTTCGGCCATGGGCTCAGCTACACCACGTTCTCGTACGCGAACCTGCAGGTTCCCTGCTCGACCGTCGACGAGACCAGCACGATCGACGTCACCGTCGACGTGACCAACGACGGGGACGTCGCCGGGGAAGAGATCGTCTTCCTGTTCGCGTCCTACCCGACCAGCGCCGCCACGAAGCGCTCGCTCAAGGAGCTGAAGGGCTTCCGGAAGGTCCTGATTAATCCGCACCAGACCAAGCGGGTGCACATCCCGTTGCGGATCGAGGATCTCAAGTACTTCAGGACCGATCCGCCGGCGCAAGGGAACCCGAACCCGACCACCGGAAAATGGGTCGTCGAGAAGGGCGCGGCGGGCACGGTCAAGGTCATGGTCGGTGGCTCCTCCGACAAGCTGCTGCTCACCGACACGTTCCAGGTCAACTGAGCCCACCCGATGAAGACAACGACCGCACACATGACAAACGCCAACCGCTCACTCGCCGTTTCGCTGTCGCTGGTCCTCGGCGCCTCGGTCTTCTCCTCGTCGACGGCGAGCGCCGCGGATCCGTTGGGGGCGACCTTGCCCGAGCCCGTGCCGACCGACGAGCAGCCGAAGCTCCCGAAGAAACCGGACTCTCGTCTCAGCGGCGAGACCCCCCCCGAGGGCGGCGGACGCGTGTTTCGGCAGCTTTCGGGCGAGGCCTATCCCGAAGGGAATGGTCGCGGCATCTACGGCGGATCGTTGTGGTTCTCGCCCTTCCACGGCTTGCAGTGGCCGTACATGCCGGTGAGCGGCATGGGGTTCTCTGGGTCCGTCTGGCTCGATCCCGGATACGCCCGATTCAACAGCGGGCTGGCGGGCTCGCCTGACTTCAAGCGGTACCTCCAGCAAGGCCGGTTCGTGTTCCGGATATCGCCGACGTATTCGAACGGCAGGTATTTCGTTCAGGGCGTTGGCGAGGCGGTGCTCAACAAGGAGCAACAGAGCGCTCAGCCGAACAGCTCCGACGCTGACGACGTCTACATCCGCGCCGGTTCCTGGAACAAGTACGACTTCCAGCTTGGCCGGTTCGACGTCTGGGAGGTCTACCACCTGGGTATGGGCCTCGACCTCAACACCTTGGAGCGCGGCGGCGCCTCCGACCAGACCTACCCCGTCGGTCTCTATGGCGTGACGTTCCTGTCGTACAAGGAAGGCGCCTCGTTCAAGAACAGCGGCAACGTCGCCTTTCACTGGTACCCGAAGAACTGGATCCGAAGCGAAACCCTCGGTCAGATGGGTGGCGGCAACGGCTACAACGTCCTCGGCGGGCGCCAGGCGCTCATCTACGACATCGGGTGGCTCAAGATCAAAGGGGCAGGAGAGTACCTGCAACAGACCGGCGAGCGCGTCGGCAGCCCCGAGAAGTTCAGGCGGTACGGTGCCGGCGGCGGCATCGAGGTCATCTTGAACCCGTACGTCGAGTTCGGCGTCAACGGCGCGTACGCCGACGTCAGGCACGTCGACCAGAGCGGCGCGTTCGACGGCTCCGGCAGCTATACGCTGACGAGCTACGGCGCCTTCCTCAACGCGCGCCTGTTCATCGACGATCTGCTGCTCGGTGTCGGCTTCAACCGCGTCGACAGGGACGACAAGAAGACCGAGCAGGTGATGGGACAGACAGTGCACGGCGAGTTCGCACACTTGCAGACGTTTGCGGCGCTGCAGTATCTCGTGGCCAGGCAGCTCTTCCTGAAGCTGGTCGTGGGCTATGCCGAGTCCTATCAGGCGCCCACCTACGCCGGCGGCCTAAAGTACAACAACGACTTCACCAGCATCCGCCTCCGCGCGACGTATCTGTTCTAGTCCCGTCCGCGCGACTGTTCCGGCCCCGCGATATGTGGGTCGCTCGACGCGACCTGGCCGGCGCGAACGCTACCTGGCGTTGATCGCCCCCGGGCGTTCTCCGAGGATCGCCCTCCGACCCGTCTTTCGTCGAGAGCGCTGATCAGTTCGGACTCTTGCCGACGTGATCGGCATTGCTCACAGGGCCGACTGCCCCGCCTCGTGCTCGCCGGCGCTGCCGCGAGGAGAGTTTCGAAACTTCAAAGCTCCGTTGCGTCGGTGATGACCTTCGACGACCTGTCGATTTCAGGAAGATGAAGTAACTGAGACTGAAACCAAGAGACGTTCGAGGCGTTTAGCCTCGAGGCCCATCGTTCAAACGATGCTGTTCTCCGGTCCGGTTGTTGCTCAGGGGTTGTCGCGCTCGCCATGAAGGCGGCGGAACGACAACTCACAATTGGAGACGCAATGACGACGAGAACGAACGGGGCAAGTCGGGCGGTCATCGTGACGATGACGCTTCTTGGTCTTGCCGGGTGCGGAGAGCCCGCGGAATTCGAAGAAGCAGTTGGGGCGATTACGGCGATGGGCAACTGCCCTGCCATGACGACACATGATGTGTGCATTTGCACGGGCAGTTCCTATACGGGAACTTGTGCCCTGATTAACCCAACGCAGAGGTTCTATTCAAATCTCGAAACCGTCTTGTCCGGGACGTATGGCGATGCGATATCGTCGGTGATTGTTGGCGATGACGTGACAATCAAACACTTCAGCGCCGATACCTATAGAGGGACTGTTGGAACCGTCATTGGGCCGAGCTACGTTTCCAGCCTCGGCGCGAACGATAACAATATTTCGTCAATCATGGTCTACGACACCACCGACGGTATTACGGGAGGCTGTGCGGGTACTCCTCCCTCTGGAAAAGCGTATGTCTACAAAGACGCGAACTTCGGTGGCGATTGTTCCGTCATAAAGAGGTTGGGCCAAGGTTCCAGCTATCCCAACGCAGGATTGAACGCCGATTCGAACGGTATCAATGGTGGCTTCGGGCTCCCTCACGACGTGATGTCGTCGATAAAGGTCGGAGCCAACACCAAGGTCTTCTTGTACGCGGCCAGCAATTTTGGGAATCCCAGCATCACGGTCAACAAAGACACCTGGGTTTCCAACCTGGGCACCTACTCCATGGATAACGTTGTCTCGTCGATATCCATAGCCTTCATGCCCTGAGTATCGATCGAGGGCGCCCGCGGAGACGGGCGCCCCGCTACTTGCCGCTGAACGCCGCGTCGACGCGCCCGACGATCGGCTTCGCCTGCAACGCGGCGTTGAACAGCAGCGGGTAGTGGGGCCCCTTGCCGCGCAGCTTGCCCCAGTGCGGATCGTTAACCAGGAGTCGCTGTCGGTGAGCCCCCAGAAGGTGATGCCGGTGCACTTGTCGACCGCCATGCAGGCGCCGACGATGTCGTGGGCGATCGTGGCCTGCTGCTGGAGCTTCTCCTCGATGGTTCCGACGAGCTCGCCCACCGGCACGTCGACCTCGGTGAACTCGACGACCAGGCCCAGGGCAGCGTAGCGGGCGACGTTGCTGCGGATCTGCTCGGCGGTCGGCCACTGACGCGGATCGACGTGCATCTGGAAGCCGACGCCGTCGATGGGGACGCCCGCCTCCTTGAGGCGCTTGCAGAGCTGGAACGCCGCCTCGGACTTGGGCACGCCCTCGCCCTCGATCTCGTAGTCGTTGTAGATGAGCTGCGCCTTCGGATCGGCCTGGCGCGCGAGCTTGAACGCCTCGGCGATGAAGCCCTCACCCAGCGCCGTGAACGGTGAGTCGTCGCGCAGCGCGCCGGTCGGGCCGTCGGCGATCGCCTCGTTCACCACGTCCCACTGGCCGATGTGCCCGGCGAAGTGGCCGGCCACCGCGGCGATGTGCTTGGCCATCGCGGAGCGGAGGGCATCGCCCTTGAGCCCTTTGACCCAGGGGGCGAGCTGCGAGTGCCAGACCAGGGTGTGGCCGCGCATGCGCATCCCGTTCTGCTCGGCGAAGGCGACCAGCTTGTCCCCGGGCTCGAACGAGAAGACCCCCGGCTGCGGCTCGATCGACTCCCACTTCATCTCGTTCTCGGGGGAGAGCGAGTTGAATTCGCGGGCGATGAGCTGCTTCGCCTTCGTGTTGGCCAGCCGGCCGCTCATGATCGCGGTTCCGATGAAGCGGTGGGTCGCGGCGGCCGATGCGCGCAGCGGCGGCCCGGCGGGGGTTGCAACGTCGCCGCCCACCGATTCGACCGGGGCGCCCTTCTGGACGATGCAGGCCGCGAGGCCGAGGCCCCCGGCGAGGAGCAGGGCGGTGAGGCTGTTTCGACGGGGCGGGCGCGGCAGCGGCGTCAATGTCATGGCGACCTCACGGAGAGCTGACAGGCGAGGGGGGAGAGGGAGCTGCGGGGGGGGAAGGTGGGGTCGGAGCCGCCGGCGCCGTGGGCGCGCCCGCGCGGATGCGGCGGGCGGCCTGGACCATGTGCACCACCTGGTCGAGGACGACCGCGAGCAGGATGACCGCGCCGACGATGATGAACGTCCAGTTCGGGTTGAGGCGCCAGATGCGGGCGATGCCGTCGGCGTCGTCGTAGCGGCAACTGGAACATGTTGATGCCGTTGTCGATGACGCGCATCATCGCCGACGCCGATGACGATGCCGAGGACGGTGCCCTCGCCGCCGCGCAGCGAGCAGCCGCCGAGCACGGCCGCCGCGATCGCGTAGAGCTCGTAGGCGACGCCGACCTGCTGCGACATCTGGCCGATGTAGGCGGCGTAGCAGATGCCGGCGACGCCGGCCGAGGCCGGCCGAGATGACGTAGGTCGTGCGTCTCGACGCGCTGGACGTTGATGCCGGAGTAGTCGGCCGCGTCGCGGTTGCCGCCGATCGCGTAGACGTAGCGTCCGAACACCGTGAAGTGCAGCACGTAGGTCGCCGACCGCGACGACCGCCAGGAAGATCAGCAACGGGTAGGGCAGCAGCGGGTCGCCGTCGATGCATCGAGCAGGCCGCCGTTCGCCAGGCGCAGCAGCGGCGAGCCGCCGAGGCTGAGCGTGCCGCCCTCGACGATGGTCTGCGACACGCCGCGGATCAGCAGCATGCCGCCGAGCGTGACGATGAACGGCTGCAGCGTGCAGCCGCGTGATGAGCAGCCCCTGGGCCAGGCCGATCAGCAGGGCGACCGCCAGCGCGACCGGGATGCCGACCCACGAGCGAGTAGCCCGAGGCCGCCCGTCGCCGTGCGACGAGATCTTGGCGATGAGGACGCCGGTCAGGCCGATCACCGAGCCGATCGAGAGGTCGATGCCGCCGGTGATGATCACGAACGCCGATGCCGATGGCGAAGATGCCGAGCATCGAGATCTGGCGGAGCGTGTTGATCGCGTTCGACTGGCCCGAGGAAGTCGGGGTTCGAGAGCCACGAGCGCCGAGGCACATGCACGAGCAGCGCCACGAACATGCCGAGCTTCGCGCCTCATGCCGACGGCCCTCCTGTCTCCGACGGGTTCGACGGCCGCCGCCGGTCATCAGCGCGCGCCACGCGCTCCTGGCGTGAGAGCTCGCGCGGTCGAGGACGCCCTCGATCCGCCGCTCGTGCATCACGACGACGCGGTCGCTCATGCCGATGACCTCTTCCATGTCGGAGCTGACCATCAGGATCGTGATGCCCTGCGTCGGCCAGCGCGGCCATGTGCCGGTAGATCTCGGCCTTGGCGCCCACGTCGATGCCGCGCGTCGGCTCGTCGAGGATCAGCACGCGCGGCTGCATCGCCAGCCACTTGCCGAGCACGACCTTCTGCTGGTTGCCGCCGGAGAGGTTCACCACCCGGTGGCCAGGCTCGGCGTCTTGGTGCGCAGCGCGCTTCACCTCGGCCTCGGCGACGCGCGTCTCGGTCGCGCGGTCGAGCCAGCCGAAGCGCGCGTAGTTGCCGACGTCGGGGAGCGAGGTGTTCTGGCGACCGACATCGGCAGCACCAGGCCGTGCCGCTTGCGGTCCTCGGGGGCGAGGTAGACGCCGCGCGTCGATGGCGTCGCGGGGCGTCCGCGGCAGCGTACGGCTCGCCGTCGAGCCGCATCGTGCCGCCGAGCGGCCGGCGTCACGCCGAAGATCGTCTGCATCAGCTCGGTGCGGCCCGGCGCCGACCAGCCCGGCGAAGCCGAGGATCTCGCCCGCGCCGCGACCGTCGAAGCTGACGCCGGCCGGCGCGCCCGGCACCAGCAGGTCCTTCACCGCGAGCACGACCTCGCCGCCGGTCGCCGCCGCGCTTGGGCGGGAAGTAGTGCGCCGCGTCAGCTCGCGCCCGACCATCAGCGCGACGATCTCGTCGTGGGTCGCCTCGCGCGCGCAGCAGGTCGCCGGCGTTGCGGCCGTCGCGCAGCACGGTGATGCGGTCGGCCAGCGCCAGCACCTCTTCCATGCGGTGCGAGATGTAGATGATGCCGATGCCGTCGCTGCGCAGCTGGCGGATGATCTCGAACAGGCTGCTCCGACTCGCCCGCCGTCAGCGACGAGGTCGGCTCGTCCATGACGATGATGCGCGCCGTCAGCGAGAGCGCCTTGGCGATCTCGACCATCTGCATCTGCCCGGCCGTCAGGTCGCACACCGGCGTCGTCGGGCGGCAGGTCGAGCCCGACCCGCGCCAGCAGCGCCGCGGTCTGCCGGTTCGTCGCCTCGCGCGGCCAGGGGCGTGCGAGCCAGCCGCGGAGCCCGCCTCGTTGCCCAGGAAGATGTTGCCGGCGATGTCGAGGTTGGGCGCCAGCATCAGCTCCTGGTGGATCAGCGCGATGCCCTGCCCGGCGCGCGTCGCGCACGCCGTCGAAGCGTCACGCGCGCGCCCGTCGATGCAGGATCTCGCCCTCGTCGGGCAGGCTACGCGCCGCCCAGGATCTTCATCAGCGTGCTCTTGCCCGCGCCGTTCTCGCCCATCAGGGCGAGCACCTCGCCGGGGCGCGCGGTGAGCGACACGTCGGCCAGCGCGGTCACGCCGGGGAAGCGTTTTCCGATCCCGCGCATCGCGAGCAGATCGGGGGCGTCGGAGAGCTGGGGGGCCGTCACGGAGACTCGAACGACATCGGGATGGGGCCGCGATACTAGCCCAGAGTCCCTCGATTTTGCGCCTGAGATCTATAGCTCAGCCGACGGGAACAGATGGTCGTAGGGCGCCGCCTCGGCCCGCACCCGGGCGAACGAGGGGCGCGCCTCCAGGCGACGCAGGAAGGCGGCCGCCTGCGGGTGGCGGCCGCCCAGCGGGTGCACCCTGTCGGCGTAGTGCAGGGCCGGGGCGGCGGCGCAGTCGGCCATGGTGAACGCCTCCCCCAGCGCCCAGGGGCCGGCCGTCCGACGCTCGATCATCCCGTAGGCAAGGTCGAGCTGCGCGCGCGCTCGACCTACGCCGTAGGGATCGCGCGCGTCCGCGGGCCGCAGCCGGTCGCCGACGATCTTCTGCATCGGCTCGTGGACGTAGAGATCGTAGAAGCGGTCGGCGAGGCGGATGTCGCGCGCCCGCTCCGGAGCCTCGGGCAGCAGCGCCACCTTGCCGGGGTAGTGGCGCGCCAGGTACTCGATGATGATCGTCGATTCCGGGACGGTCCGATCGCGGGTCTCGTCGCGCAGGACGGGGAAACGCCCGATCGGCCACAGCGCCTGGAACGCCGCGCGCGCCGCCTCGTCGGCGAGGTCGACCAGGTGCGGGCGGAACGGCGTGTCGTTCTCGTAGAGCGCGATGAGGACCTTCCAGCAATAGGAGGCCAGCGGATGCAGGTGAAGCGTCAGGCTCATGACGAGACCTCGCACCCGGTCAGCCAGTAGCGGTAGCCGTTGCTCCGGCACGGGACGCCCAGCTCGCCGCAGACCTCCGCGATCACGTCGGGGGTGAAGAAGTAGTTCTGAAGGCGGGAGATGCGGCTGCCGTCGGTGTCGACGCGGCTGATCGCGCGCACCGCGGCCCCGTCGTGGTGCGCATACCAGAGCAGGACCAGCGGCTCGCCCCGGTGGATCGCCACCTCCGCCCGCGGCGGCGACGGCAGTACGCCCTGCATGAAGCGCGCTTCGATCCCGCCGCGGGTGTCGGCCTGGGCCAGCCGCTCGCTGCCGAACATCATCCCGTGCAGCGCCTGGCTGCGAATCGGATCCGCCGCGTGCGAGGTCGTCGCGCCGACCACCTCGACGGTGGCGCTGTCGAGCAGCAGGGCGGTGAGCTGCGGGAGAGCTCGCGCGTTGAACGCCTCGCAAAAGAGGTCCAGGACGCCGCGCGCGGGCGTCCGCGGCGCGTCGGCTTCGGGCTCGAGCAGCTTGCCCCGCCCGCGGTGCAGGGCCGCCTTCACCGCGCCGGACGTCGTCGCCAGGGTCCCGGCGATCTCGTCGAGCGAGAAGTCGAACACGTCCTTGAGCACGACCGCCGCGCGCTCTTGCGGCGAGAGCTGGACGAGCAGAGTTCCGGCCGCCTCGCGTGGCCCCCGGGGGTCGACGGCGGGGCCGCCAGGGACGCCAGCGTCGTCGTCGCGGGGGGGCGCCGCCGGCCGGCGGCGGGTCTGGTCGATCCAGAGGTTCGAGGCCACGCGAAACAGCCATGCCTTCGGGTTCGGCGGTGCCTCCCCCATCTGTCCCAACGTCACGAAGGCGCGGGCGAGGGTGTCTTGCGCGAGATCCTCGGCGTCCCAGGGGCTGCGGGTCAGGTAGCGGCAGTACCGATAGAGATCGGACCGAAGGGGCTCGAACAGATCGGCGAAGGCGTGCCAGGAGGAGCGGACGGTGGAGGGGAGGTCGGGCGGGGTCATGGGGGAGAGACGGCCGGGGAGGCAAAAAGGGTACGGGCTGGTGCTGGAGACCGGCAAGGCCTACTGGCTGGACGCCGATCCCCCCGGCAAGCTGCACGGGGACGCCAACGAGACCGACCGGCCGATCGAGGTGATGGTCGTCGAGATGCGGCGCGATTAAGGGCGAGACCGCTCCTGACGTCTGCCCGGGGTGGCCCCAAAGACAGCAGTCGGTGGCTTCTCCGTTTTCGCTGACTGAGGGCGGTCCCGCGTACCGGCTGTGGGTCTTCCTCTCCCGCGGAAGCTGGGTGCGGTTGTCGCTCGTGGTCGTCGCCGTCACCTGGATGCCGGTCCTGGTGCTGTCGCTCGTCGAATGGTGGAGCACCGGGAAGTGGCCGGCGCTGGTCGCCAGCTACAGCTTTCACACCAAGGCGCTGCTCGCGGTTCCGGTCCTCCTGGCCGCCGAGACGACGATGCACATGCGCACCCGGCGCTGCATCGAGCGGCTCTACGACGAGGGGGTGGCGGCCCCGGCCGCCGTCGCGGCCCTGGTCGATGCCGCCATTCGCCGGCGCGACTCGCGTTTCGCCGAGGTGGTCCTGGTGGCGGTGGCGGTGCTCGGGAGCCAGCTGGTCGTCTGGGGCGTGCTGTCGCCGGTCGGCGTCGTTCGTGGCCGCGGCCTTGGGCCCGGGTCGGCGGCGGCGATCTGGAATGGGGTGGTGGCTCTCGGCGTGTATCAATTCTTGATGGTGCGCTGGCTCTGGCGCTGGCTGATCTGGTCGCGGCTTCTCTGGGGCCTATCGCGCCTCCCGCTGCGCATCCTGCCCACCCACCCGGACAGACGCGGTGGCCTGGGCTTTCTGGCCGAGGTTCCGGCGGGGTTCGCGTGGGTGATCTTCGCGATCAGCGCCGTGCAGTCGTCGGTCTGGGCCGACCAGGTCGCGTTCTCCGGCGCGTCGGTTCTGTCGTTCAAGCACGAGGCGGCCTTGCTGCTGGTGCTGGGGCTGGGGCTGGCGCTGGGGCCGCTGCTCCCGTTCACGCGTCCGCTCTGGCTGGCGCGCTTCCAGGCGCTGCGCGAGTACGGGCGGCTCGCCGTTCGACATGGGCGGCAGTTTCAGAGCAAGTGGATCCGCGAGGAGGAGCCCCAGGGGCTGCTCGGCGCGCCCGACATCTCGTCGCTCGCCGATCTGGGGACCGACTACCAGGTGATCGCGGAAATGCGCCCGCTGCCGCTCACCCTGCACACGGTGATCACCGTCGGTCTGGCTGTGCTGATCCCGATAATCCCGCTGGTCCTGATGCAGGTGCCGCTCGTGGAGCTGATAAAGAAGCTGAGCGGCACCGCACTGGGCGGCATGGCGAAGTGACTCGGAACCCTTTGAGGGTTCCGAGGTTGTCGCTCAGGAGCTCTTGAGCTCGGCGAGCTTGGCGCGGAAGGCGGCGACGCTGGTCTTGTCGATGACGTCGACGCCGGTGTCGAGCGCGCGGTCGGCGGGGAGCGCCGCCTTCGCCGCCTCCCCCTTGGTGGCCAGCTCGTGCATCCACTTCGAGGCGAGGTAGCCGAACATGAACGGCTTCTGGACGACGGTCGCCTGGATGGCGCCGCTCTCGATGCCGTCGAGCGTGCCGTCGTCCTCGTCGAACACCGCGGCCAGGATCTTCCCCTTCTTGCCGAGGCCGTCGAGGGCGGCCGCGATCGCGGGACCGTTGTAGTTGTAGAGCCCGACCACCATCGCCAGGTCGTGGTGGGCGTTCACGATGTCCTCGACGTTGGAGCGGGCCTTGGCGCGGTCGGTGTTGTCCTCGCGCTTGTCGACGACCTCGATGTTGTGGCCGGCGATGGCGGCCTCGATCCCCTTGAGACGCTGGGTGGCGTTCTCGGCCGCGAAGGTCCCGACGAACACGGCGATCTTCCCCCCCTTGGGGAGCAGCTGGACGATCCGCTCGCCCAGGGCCTTGCCGGCCGCGAAGTTGTTGGTCCCGATGTAGAGCAGCCGCTTGGACTTGGGCGCGTCCGAGTCGACGGTGATGAGGTTGCTCTTCTCGGCGGTCTTGTCGAGCACGGGGACCTGATCGTTGGGGGCGATGACGCTGATCGCCACGCCGTCATAACCCTGCGCGGCGAGGTCCTGCAGGATCTGGTTCTGGCTCTCGGCGGTGCCGCCCGAGGGCATCTTCAGATCGACCTGCACCTTCCCCTCCTTCTCGTACTTGCGGATGCCGGCGCCGGCGATCTTCCAGAACTCGCTGGTGTTGTTGGTGACGAACGCCAGCTTCACCAGCTTCGGCGCGGGGGCGCCGCCACCGGGCGACGAGCGCTTGCAGCCGGTGAGCGCGGTCGTCAAACCCAGCGCCAGGATGATTCCGACGCGGAAGCCGATGCGCAGACCGACCCGCGAAACCCGTTTTGTTTGGCTCATGATGGGGCGGGATAGTAGCCCAAGTCCGCGCGCAAGCGACCGCCGCGCAGGGGAAATCACCAATCCGTGGCGCGGGATTTTCGGAACCCGTTCGCGACCTCTGAGCACGGTCGATTCGTGAGCCGGGTGCGGCTTGCACCGCTCTCATGAGTGGCGCACCGCATACGAAAACGGATCCGTTCCGCGCCGTGGAATACAGGAAGGTCACTAGACGCCACCGTCGGCGGCGTGTTAATCGTCGGCGACGTGGCGCGTTGTACTGAGAGGTCCTGGGCACGGATTTTTGGGAGCCTCGTCATTCTGGGAGTGTCCCTGGGAGTGTCCCTGACGGGGTGCCGCGCGACGGACGATCTCTTCTGTAGCGGCGCGGGCTGCGAGTGGACCACCGAGGAGTGGAAGCGGCTGTCGGCGCTGGCGGGGCTTCCGGACCCGCCCGAGGATCTCTCGAACAGGTACTGGAACGACCCCGCCGCTGCGGCGCTGGGCCAGGAGTTCTATTTCGACCCCCGGTTTTCGGGAAACGCGAACCTGCTCGACGCGATCGGGAATCCGGTCCCGTACGCGCGCGCGGCGTCCGGGCAGCCGATCAACGTCTCGTGCGCCACCTGCCATGACCCGCGGCGGGCGGGTTCCGACTTCACCTCGGCGCCCAACACGGTTTCGATCGGGGCCGGCTGGTACGACGTCAACAGCGAGCAGACGGTCAACGCCGCCTACTATCCGCTGCTCTACTGGAACGGGCGCAGCGACTCGCTCTGGTCGCAGGCGGCGGCGGTCACCGAGAGCGGCGTGTCGGTCAACGGCAGCCGGCTCAACACCTTCTGGGTGATTTACAACGATCCCCATTATCACGCGGCCTACGACGCCCTGTTCGACCCCAAGCTGCCGGAGACGCCACCGTCGACCGCCGACGTGCCGCTGACCGGCAAGCCCGTCGCAGCCCCGGCCGTGAACGCGAACTGGAACGCGACCTCGGCCGCGAATCGGGAGATGGTGACCCGGGTGCACGTCAACTTCGCCAAGGCGATCGCGGCCTACGAGTACAGGCTGCTGAGCCGCAACTCTCTCTTTGATCGCTTCGTCGCCGGTGAGGTCACCGCCATCTCTCCCGCCGCCAAGCGCGGCGCGCGGCTGTTCGTCGGCAAGGCGTCGTGCGTCGACTGCCACAACGGCCCGCTGTTCTCGGACGGCACGTTCCACGACATCGGCGTCCCCCAGACGGGTGACCACGTCCCCACCGTCACCGACTGCTACCCCGGCAGAGCCAGCTGCGACTGCACGCCGGGCGCCGAGAAGGGGAACTGCTTCCCGGCCGGCGCATGGTCGGGTCTGTTGAGGCTGGCAGGCAGCGTCGACGGCACCGACGCCAACGGCGACCTGGTGGTCAACTTCAACAACTTCCGCCGCGACTCCATGTGGAGCGACGATCCCGGGGACACCAGCCGGCAGCCGTTCTACGCGGCGCCGACCGATCCGACGCTGAAGGGCGCGTGGCGCACCCCCAGCCTGCGCGACGTCGCGCTGACCCCTCCGTACATGCACGACGGGTACTACCAGACGCTCGAGGACGTGGTCTGGCACTACAACGTGGGGGGCACCGCCAGCGGGCACGGCCAGTTCGTGTTGCCGGTCTGTGAGCCGGGCGTCGAGTCCGACCCCGCCGGTGGGAACGCGTGCATGGCCGCGGACGCCCCGGTGCCGGCCCGCGCCGCCCAGATCAAACCACTCGGGCTGACCGACGGTGAGCTCTCCGATCTGGTCGAGTTCCTGAAGACGCTGACCGGCGAGCGGCTGCCGGCCAGCTTGATTTCGAAGCCGGTCCCGCCCAGCGACGGCGGCGCACCCGACAGCGGCACGCCCGACGGCGGCACGCCCGACAGCGGCACGCCCGACGGCGGCACGCCGGGCGACGGCGGAACGACGGCCACCTTCGGCGGGTCCCAGTGAGGGCGATGCTCCGGCGCGCGCTGGTCGTCCTGCTCGCCACGGTCCTCCCCGCGCTCGCGCCGTCGCCCGCGCGCGCTCAGCCGGCGGCCCCCGCGCCGCCGGCGGCCCCCGCGCCGCCGGCCGAGGCGCCGGTCTCGGACGCGGCCGAGGAGCCCGCCCAGCCAGAGATAGAGACAGAGGTGCCCCTCACCACTGAGGGCCAGCTCGAGGACCTGCGTCAGAAGATGTTCGAGCTCGACCAACGCCTCGAGCAGACCCGCCAGGTGGCGACGCTGCGGCGGCCCATCGTCAGCGTCAACGGCTTCGTCGACTTCGGCTTCTTCGTGCCCGAGGGGACGGGCGCCGGCATCGTTCAGGATTCGGGGAACGCGCGCTTCCCGCAGTACGCGGGGCGCTACGGCTGGGTGTTCATGGGCGACCTGCTGGCGCCCGCGGTGAACTCCCAGGGCGAGGTCGCCGATGTGGGGCAGTTCCCCGGCGTCGACCGGTTCGACAGCGTCAACTCGAACGGCGCGCCCTCGTTCATCCTCAACGAGGTGAACCTGACGCTGACCGCGGCGCTCGCGTCGAACATGCTCGCGACCGCCAGCGTGAACTTCGTCCCCCGCACCGGCTTCGATTTCAGGCTGGGTGACTTCATCTACGTCGACATCGCCCAGCTGGAGTGGATGCCGCTGCAGTCGGGGCGGCTGTCGATCTTCGCGGGGAAGATGGACCCGGTCATCGGCATCGAGTACCGCGATCGCAAGGCCAACCAGCGCTTCGGCATCACGCCGTCGCTGATCGCCCGCTACACCACCGGCACGCCGCTGGGGGTGAAGGCCCGGGCCAAGTTCGGCGAGAACGAGCGGGTGGTGCTGGCGGTGGCCGCCACCAACGGCTCGTCGTCGACCGAGCAGTTCCATTTCTACGACGAGGTCGACAGCAACGCCGGCAAGACGATCAGCGGCCGGCTGTCGGTGAAACCGTTTCCGTTCGATCTCGAGATCGGCGTCTCGGGGGAGTACGGCGCCCAGGACCGCGCCCTCGACAGCCGCTACCCGCTCTGGTTCGTGGGCGCCGATCTGCTGGCGCACTTCGGCCCGCTCGACCTCAAGGGGCAGTGGCTGATCGGACGCGGCAAGGGCGAGACGGATGCCATCTATGACGGCCCTCATCGCCCCTACGGACTCGATCTGAAGAACGGCGCCTACCTCGAGGCCGACTGGATGATCACGCCGATCCTCGGCGTCATCGGCCGCGGCGAGTTCCGGGACGCTCTCGTCTGGCTCGGGAATCCGAACGCGCCCGAGGGGGCGGAGCGGCTCTACATCACCAAATCCTGGCGCGCGACGTTGGGCGCGCGGGCAGTCGTCAACGAACATGTCGTGGTCAAGGCGGAGTACCTTTACAACGGGGAGTACGGAGGCGTGCCCCAGATCGCGAACAACATTTTCACGACCTCACTGGTGCTCTTGTACTGAGGTGTCCATGAAACGCGCGCGCAACCTTTTGGTGTTGGGAACGGCGTTGGCGGCGGCGACCGCGATCGCGATTGCCCCGTCGGTCGCCTGGGCTGAAGCGGGCCCCACGGCGGCTGAATTCGCCAGGCTGCAGAAGGAAGTCGCCGAGCAGCGCCAGCTGATCATCCAGATGATGCAGATGGAGCAGCAGCGCTACGACATGCTGCTGCGGCTGATGCAGTCCGGCGGCGGCGCGCCGTCCGCAGGGACGATGCCGTCGCTCCCGGCCATGCCGCCCTCCGGCGCCGCGTCCCCGGCCACCCCGGCTCAGCCGTCGGCGACCGGGTCGAAGCCGGTCGAGCGCGAGCACGGCGGGGTCGGGTCGGTCGCCGGACGGGTTTCGGCCAAGGCGGGGTCGCTCAAGGACGCGTACGTGTATGTCGATATGGTCAAGGGCGCGCCGGCCCGCGGCCACAGCCTGGAGATCCGGCAGAAAGACAAACAGTTCTCGCCCCAGGTTGCGGTCGTCCAGCGCGGCACCACGGTGGTGTTTCCCAACATGGACGCCGTGTTCCATAACGTCTTTTCACCGTCGGGGAAAAACTCGTTCGATCTCGGCAGCTATCGTTCAGGGGATACGCCTCGGTCGGTGGTGCTGACCACCCCCGGCGTCGTGGAGGTTTTCTGCAACATCCACGCACGCATGAACGCGACGGTGCTGGTCGTTCCGAGCGCAATCTTCGCGAAGGTGGCGCCCGATGGAACTTTCCGGCTGGAGAACGTTCCCACCGGTGCACGCAAGCTGGTCGCATGGAGTCCGGGGGCCAAGCCCGTGCAAGAGAAGGTCGACGTGGGCTCCAGTGGGGCGGCCCAGGTCGCGTTCACGCTGGAATACGAGGGCTCGAAGGCTCACACCAACAAACTTGGGCAGCCGTACGGGTCATACAAGGAATAAGCTCTAAATCATGATGTCCGGCCGGAAGGGGGCGGCTGCTGTCTGCGCGATCGCCGCGTTTGCGGCCGGTGCCGGCGCGGTGATCGTGCGCCGCCAACGCGAGGCCGGCGGCGCTGAAGCGGTCGCGGCGGGCGAGACGGCGGCGACCCAGGCGCGCGCGGCCGCCGAGCGGGTGCTGGCCGCCCGGTCCAAGACCCTCGAGACCGAGGTCCGAACGGCCGCCGCGATCCCCCAGCTACGGGCCGCGCTGACCGATGGGGTCGACGGCGCGACGATCATCGATCTCCTCGACAGCGAGGACTGGTGGGCGCCGTTCCGGAGTCGGTCCGCGGCGCTGGTCACCGACGATCGGATCCTGGCGATGCGGGCCGAGCGTCAGATGCCGCACCCGGGGATCGCCCTCCTGACCCGGGCCCAGGAGAACGGCAGCGCTTCGGCCGCCGTCATGGGGGCGCGGCCCCTGGTCGTGGCGCTGGTGCCGATGTCGGGGCCGCGCAACGCCGAGCCAACCTTTCTGATGTTCGCCTCGCCCATCGATCTCGCCGAGCTGCAGGCGGCGGTCGGGGCCCCGCTGCTGCTTTCGGACGGGCACGCCGCGGTGGGTAGCGCCGGCGGCGGGGCCGCTCAGCAGGCGGCGCTCGCGGGGCTGGCGGGACGCGAGAGTCTCGGGACGGTGCGCGACCCGGGCGGCGCCTGGTCTGCCGCCGCGGTGGCGCTGTCGCCCAAGCTCTGGCTCTGGACGCTGCACCCGACCCAGGTGGGCAGCGCCGGCGCGGAGCTGCCGATCGGTCTGGGTGCGGCGGCGCTGCTGCTGGCCGGGTGCGCGATCGTTCTGGCACGGAGCGGCCGCGCGGCGCCGTCGTCCGGGGCGGGAAGCTCGGCGCCCGGGATCGACCTCCCCGAACGCAAGCGCCGGGGAACGAAGTCGTACGACACCGACGAGATCGCCCACCGGCCGGCCACGATTCCGGACAACGAGCTGCCGGTGGGGCACTACAACCCGCGACCCACCACCGCGCGGGTGGCCGCGGCGGGGGGCGGCGGCATGGTCGCCGCCCAGGCCGAGCGGGCGCGGATCGAGACCGGGTCCAGCACCTTCGGTCGCTACCGTCTGCTGGAGCGGCTGGGGGAGGGGGGAATGGCCGAGATCTACACCGCCGTCCTCCACGGGGCGGAGGGGTTCCGGCGAATATTCGTGGTCAAGCGGCTGCGGCCCCACGTCGCGCGCAACCGGGGGGCGGTCGAGCAGTTCATCGACGAGGCCAAGCTCGGCTCGACGCTGGTGCACCCGAACATCGTTCCGGTGTTCGACTTCGGCAAGGTCGGCGACGAGTACTTCATGGCCCAGGAGTACGTCGTCGGTCGGGACATCACCCGGCTCCTGCAGCGTCACATGGAGAAGGTGGGGAAGCCGCTCGACGAGCGGATGGTCCTCTACTTCGCGCACGAGGTGCTCGACGCGCTGGCCTACGCCCACAACCAGACCGACAACGAGGGCCGCCATCTGGGGCTGGTCCACCGCGACATCTCGCCCGGCAACATCATGATCACGGCGCGCGGCGAGGTGAAGCTGTTCGACTTCGGCATCGTGAAGGCGGAGGGGCGGGTCTCCAAGACGGAGGTCGGCGTGGTGAAGGGGAACGTCTCGTTCATGTCGCCGGAGCAGGCGCGCGGGTTGACGGTCGACCACCGGTCGGATCTCTTCTCGCTGGGGCTGGTGATGTACTACGCGCTCACCAATGACGCCCTCTACCCAGGCGACAGCACGTTCGACCAGCTGATGAAGGCGGCCTCGGGCCCGCGCACCGAGCACCTGCAGCGCGTGCAGGCGCTCCCGCCGGTGACGGCGTCCCTGCTCGCCCGCGCGCTGGTCGTGGATCCGGCGCTTCGCTACCAGAACGCCGCGGAGTTCGAGGCCGAGCTGATCCCCCACGTCACCGGCGCCCGGGCCGAGGCCCAGGCGCTGATGCAGCGCCTGTTCGGGGCCGAGTTCCGCAAAGAAACGACGATTTAGGCGATCTAGTTCGGGACCCTGGGAGGGTCCCGCGCCCCCCTCGACGCGCTGAGGTCTACGGCCGCCAGGTGTACGGCGGGGCGATTGTCACGTCGGTGCCGGCGCAGTTGCTGTTGATCGTGTCGTCGACGAAGCCGCAGTAGGAGCCCGAGGACTTCGACAGGTTGGCGCCGCGGAGCTCGATGTCGCCGAGCAGCTGGGCCGTGCCCGAGATCGACTGCGGGCGCTCGAACCAGCCGGGGCCATAGGGCCAGGAGACCGCGACCTTGCCGCCGCTGACGGTGATCCCGTTCGGCAGCACGGTGAGCCCGCCGACGACGCCGCCCGAAACGGTCCCGGCCGTGATGATCGCGTGGTCCTCGATGCGCGCCGTGGCGCCGACGGTGCCGCCCAGCACCGCGGCCAGCGGGCCGACGTAGGCCCCCTGCGCGACGCTGGCGCCGGTCGCGACCCAGCCGCCGCCGTTCGCCCAGCGCGCGCCGTTGGCCGACGGGTTGGGGGCGCCCGCCTGGAAGCCGTCGGGCTGCGCGCCCTGAAACGCGACCAGGTACGGGAACCGGTAGATCGACGGGTAGAGCTGGTCCCAGACGATCTTCTGCTGGACCGACGGCGTGCCGACGACGACCAGGAAGAGCGGCTCGCCCGCGGTCACGCAGAACGTGAGCGCGCCGTCCGCGCCGCGCTGCAGGGCGCTGTAGCGCGGGGTGGTGATGCCGCTGTTCGTCGCCACCAGGCCCCAGCGCCAGTCCGAGTTGGCCGCGCTCTGGGTGACGCCGCGGAAAGTGACGGTGACGCTGGTGGCCCCGGCGTCGGGGTAGAGGCGGATGACGTTGTAGCCCCAGCGCTGCGGCGCTTGCAGCGGGTGGACGGCATAGCGGCGGTTGTCGGCGTCCATCTGGTCGAGGCGGGTGAGCCGCAGCCGGCGCTCGACCTTCGACGTGTCGCCGATGCCGGCATAGCTGGCGCGGTAGGCGGCGCCCTGGGTGCCGGCGGTGGGCGGCGGGTTCTGGTAGTCCCAGGTGATGTTGTGCATCGCCCACTCGCCGAAGAAGTCGTTGAGCTGCGACGTCGTCCAGCCCCGCGTCGCCGCGATGTTGGTGAACGGATCGTTGCTCGCCGTCGGCGCGTTCCAGATGTCGTTGACCGCCTTGTAGCAGGCCTTGTCCTTCAGGTACTCCAGGAACTGCCAGTTGCAGTAGCGATCGCGCGTCGACCCGAGATAGAGGTGCGGGGCGTTGGGCAGCATCTCGGAGCAGTGGACGTTGCTGCGGTACTCGGGGAGCTGGTGGGCGTGCCAGTTGGCGTGGCTCTCGTAGAGCCAGCCGCAATAGTTGTTCGACGCGGCGCCGCCGCACGACAGCCCCTTCGTCTGCGACTGCACCGCGTGGGTGAACTCGTGGGCGAGCCCCCAGTGATCGGCGGTCGCGCCGGGGCCGACCCACATCCCCATGTAGCCCGAGCCCCAGCCGCCGCCGGTGAGGCCGTAGTCGCTGTGGATCACGATGCTCGCCTTGTACTTCTTGGCGGTGTTGCAGTACGGCTCGGGAAAGAAGATCGGGCTGCCGAAGAACGTCGGCCAGATCGCCGTCTCCAGCGTGTTGGTTGCGTCCATGCACTGCTGCGCGGTGATGGTGCCGGCGGGGGAGTGGACCGCGAAGTGGGCGCTCTCGCACACGACCGGATCGTTCGTCGTCGAGCCGGGATCGGTCCACTCACCGGCCATGCAGGTGCTGGCGGGCGCCGTCGGACAGCTGGTCGCCCAGGCGGTGGTGGTGGTGCCGGGATCGCAGGCGCTCGCACCGCCGGTGCCGACGCTCCCCGCGACACCCGTCGTTCCGCCGACGCCGGTCGTGCCCGCGGCGCCGGTCGTGCCGCCGCGGCCGGGCGCCCCGCCGCCGGTGGCGCCGGCGACGCCGGTTGCCCCGCCGCGGCCGGACGTGCCCGCGGCGCCGGTGCTGCCGGCGACGCCGGACATGCCCGCGGCGCCGCTGGTGCTGCCGGCGACGCCGGACGTGCCCGCGACGCCGCTGGTGCTGCCGGCGACGCCGGTCGCTCCCGCGGCGCCGCTGGTGCTGCCGGCGACGCCGGACATGCCCGCGACGCCGCTGGCGCCGGCAGCGCCTGACGTCCCCGCGCCGCCCGTCGTCTCGTCACCGCCGCCGCTGGCGCAACCGGTTGCCGCAACGAGCAACAGCGTCGCGACCATTCGCCGTGTGGTCAGCATGTAGTCGGAGGTTCCCCAACCCCGGCGCCACGGCTCACGGTCGAGGTCCGCGTCGGGGGAGCGCGAGCTTTGCTCGCGCGAGCCCATCGCGGGGGGCGCGGGACCCTTTGAGGGTCCCGATCTAATTAAAAACTCGCCGCCGCGAGGAAGTAGACCTGGTTGCCGCCGGGCGCCTGGAACCCGTGGGCGAAGCCGACCTGCACCTCCGACTCCAGGAAATGAGCGACGTTGAACTGGAGGTGCGCCTCGACCCCGACGTCGGTCTTGAGATCTTTCGGGTGAAACGCGCCGAAGTAGGCGTTGCCGACGTCGACGAAGGTCGAGCCCCAAATCCGCCGCAGGTAGAGCGGGAAGGTCTGGTAGCCGCGCTCGATCCAGAGCAGCGGCAGCCGGTACTCGGCGGTGAAGGCCTGGAAAGCGTCGCCCACGAGGCTGTTCGGGGGGAAGCCGCGCAGGAAGACGCAGCAGCCGCGCTGGTTGAGGAAGATTGTCCGCAGGGTGTCCTGCGCGGCGAAGCCGCCGAGGCCGAACACGTCGCGCTTGTCGCCAATCCCGACGCCTCCCCGGTAGAGAAGGCCGACCGCGTGCAGCCGGGCCCACGGCGGCGTCAGGTACTCGGCCCACGACCAGGTCAGCTCGGTGGTGTGGAAGCGCCCGCCGAGCGCCGGATCGGAGAACCGCATGTAGAAGTCGAGGCGCCGCCCCGCCTGCCCGCTGATCGAGTACGGCCAGGCGACCACGTTGTAGAAGGTCCACTGCAGGAAAAAGTTGGCGTCGGGACCCACCTCGGGCCGGCGGGTGATGCCGGTGGTCGGATCGGCGACGGGAAACAGCTCGGCCGGTCCGTACGCCGCGTAGTCGTAGCCGAACCTGACGTCGGTGGAGGACCTCGGCTGGCGCAGGAGCGGCAGCCCGATCGACGCGGTGGCCCCCATGATGTGCTGGAGATAGGTCGTGTTGACGCCGTCGACGACCAGACCGAAGGGTCGGGCGGCGGTGCGCCGCAACGACAGGTCGAACGAGGGCCAGAACCGGAGGTAGCTGTAGCCGACCTCGGCCGAGATGTCGCCCGCCGGGATGAGCAGCGTCGTCGACAGGATGTGGTGCTGGGCGGGGTCCGACAACGTCGTGCTGAGGTAGACGGAGCCGCCCATCCCCAGCGCGTCGGAGTAGTAGCGAACGTCCCATTTGCGCGGGTAGAAGTAGAGCCAGGGCTTGTAGCTGGTGGTGCGGGTGACGAACGGCACCGCCGCGGCGTCGGCGGGAGCGGCGTCGGGCGAATCGTCCTCGGCATCGGGATCGGCCGGGGCGTCGAGGCGCGCGTTGGCGTAGGGCTGGGCCGGCAGGAACTGGGCCGGCTCGAACGGCATCACGAAGAGGTCGAAGCCGTCGATGGTGAACCCGGTGAACACCAGCTGCTTGCCGTCCGGCGACACCACCGGCTGGAAGGCCCCCTCGATCACGTTGGTGACCTGGTGGAGGCGCTGGGTCGCGAGCTCGTAGGCGTAGACGTCGTAGATGCCGGTGCGGTCCGAAGAGAACAGCAGGTAGCGGCCGTCGGGCGTGAAGCGGGGATCGATGTCCATCGCGCGGTCGACCATCAGCGCGCGATCGATCCCCGCGGCGAGGTCGTAGATGTGGATGTCGCGGAACCCGCCCGGCTTCCAGCGCGAGTAGGCGATCAGACGGCCGTCGGGCGAGAACGCGGGGCTGTAGGCGAAGCCCGGCGCGCCGGGGGTGAGGATGCGTGGCACGCCGCCCTCGCTGGGGACGAGCGCCAGCTCCCGCGCGCTGGTGCCGCTGGCGACTGCGCAGGCGATCTGACGCCCGTCGGGCGACACGTCGGGTTCATGCGCGCGGTAGTTCCGGGTCAGCTGCCGCACGCTGCCGCTGTCGAGGTCGCGGCGGTAGAGGTCGTTCCAGCCGAGGTGCGAGTTCCCCAGGATCCGCTGGGGGAGCGGGATGAGGGTGATGCGCTGGAAGACGAGCGCGCGTCCGTCGGGCGTGGGGGTGGCCGGGCCGCCGCCGTACGCGTCCGCCAGCTTGCGCTGCGCGCCGGTCACCGGATCGAGGCGCACGTAGGCCGGCTGCTGATCGTTGTTCGCGCGGTGATAGACCAGGGTCCCGTCGCGAAAAAACCGCGCCCCGGGCCCCTCGCCGCGCGGCGAAGGCGCCTCGTGGGTCAACCGGCGCGCGGCGGTCAGGCCCCGGCGCGACGCCGCCTCGGTCTCGAGCGCGAACTTGTGCGCCATGGACCGTTTCCAGTCCTGCCAGAGCCCGTCGCCGAACGGCTCGACGTAGCCGCGCCCCACCGCCTTGGCGGTGACCCGGTTGATGGCGCCGGCGATGCACTCGTCGCCGTACCGGTGCGAGATCTCGCGAATCTTCTCGGGCCCGTAGCGATCCTCCATGTAGCGCAGCAAGCTCGAGCCGTAGAGATAGGGGACGCTCGGCCCCGGGTAGGCGATCGGGCTGGCCGAGACCGCGTCGGTGTCGAACGGTTGGCCGGCGACGAACGGCACCCGCAGGAACATGTCGAACAGGCTGCTGCGCAGGCGCCCCGCGGTCGTGTGACGCGACTCCATCAGCACCGCGAGCCCTTCGATGAACCAGCTTGGCTGGGCCAGGTTGGGTGCGTAGATCTTCCCGAGCAGCGAGTCGATCAGGCGCGGGCACCAGCTGAGGATGGTGTCCAGGTGCACGACGTGGGTCATCTCGTGCGTCAGCAGCAGCTTCACGTAGTCGTCGAAGTCCGACAGCTCGTCGAGGGCCGCGGGCGGCGCGCCGTAGGCCTGGATGAAGTTGAACGGCACCGCGCTGGCGAGCCCGTTCGCGTCGTCGGTGTGGTCCAGCAGGGTGACGTTGATCGGCCCCGTCGGCCGCCAGTTCAGGTACCGGGTGATGAGGCGGTAGCCGCGCTCGGAGACCCGCGCCGCCCGCTCCGCGAACGCGCGCTCGGCCGGGTAGTAGTGCAGATCGAAGTGCGGCGTCTCGAGCGTGTACCAGCGGACGTCCGGCACCGGTCCGGCGGGGGGCAGGTCGGTCGGTTCGTCGTCCAGGCGGTCGTCGTCGGGTCCGCTGTCCGACCCTTGTTGCGCGCGCGCAGCTGTCGCCGCAAGCACTCCGGCGAGGACGAGGGCAGTCCCCGACAAGCTCCGCATAGACCCCGGATATTACCCGGGCCGGCTCCCTGGGGGACTAGTTCAAGAAGATTGCGCGGCAGTAGCGTTCGGCGACTTCGAGCAGGCTCTCGATGCGGACCGGCTTCCGCAGGTAGTCGGCGGCGCCGAGGGCCAGCGCGGCGTCGCGGACGTCGCCGTGCGCCGACAGGATCACGACCGGGATCTCCGCCGTCGCGGGCTGCTTCCTCAGCTCGAGCCGCAACTCCCAGCCGTCCATGCCGGGCATCATCATGTCGAGCAGGATCAGGCTCGGCGGCTTCCCCTCACGGAGGTGGGCCAGCGCTTCGCGGGCGCTGCCGACCCCGATCACCTGGTAGCCCTCGTCGGCGAGGGCGGTGGTGACCGTCTCGCGAAGGTCCTGATCGTCGTCGACCACGAGGATCGACCCGAACGACAGCGCGGCGCCGGTCACGTCAGCGTTCCCGGCGGGCGAGCTCGCGGCAGATGCGCAGGTGGCGGAGCGCGGCGTTGTAGTCCCCGAGCAGATCGTAGAGGCGGGCGGCGTTGTAGTGCGCGTCGGCGTTGCGCCCGTCGGCGGCGATCGCGCTCTGGTAGGCCTCCAGCGCCTCGGCGTGGCGCCCCTGGTCCTCCAGCGCCACGCCCAGGTTGAAGTGCGCGGTGGCATCGAAGGGGCGGGTCTCGAGGGCGGCGCGGTAGTGCGTCTCCGCGCCGGGCAGGTCGCCGCGCTCGTGGAGGATGCGGCCGAGGTTGATGTGAGCGTCCGCGTGCTGCGGCGAACGCTGGAGCACCTCCTGGTAGCTGGCGGCGGCGTGCTCCGGATCGGCATCGTCGAGGTCGCAGCCGATGTCGTAAACCTCTTCGATCGAGAGCGGCGAGACGTCGGAGCGGAGGTTGCCCGGGGTCTGGGCCGCGGTCTCCGTCGGGCGGGCGGGGAGGGGGGCGACCGGCGTCTCCGTCTGCGCGGCGCCGTCGAAGGCCAGCAGCACCTGTCCCGACTCGACCTGCCAGCGCGTGCCACCCTCGTGGACCACCACCTGCGGCCCCTCGGTCCCGAGCTGGACGCCGGTCAAGGGGCGCTCTTCGGAGAGCCGCGCGCGCAGCTTCTTCAAGGCCTGCCGCACCCGCTGCGGCGAGACCCGCGGCCCGACCAGCCCCTCGGCGGTGCGCAGCAGCAGCAGATCCTGAAACGAGAACCGCAGCTCGCCGCGCGTCCCCTTCTCGGGCGAGAGCACGCCGGCGCGTAGATACGCCCGCAGGCGCCCTGCGCTGACGCCGATCATGCGGGCGACGTCTTGGGTGGTGTAGCCGCTCACGCGAAAACGACTATACCCGAAGCCGCCGCGAAATCGCGTCGGCGGAGCCGGCCGATCAGCGCTTGCGGGACTTGGCCTGCTTGGCTTCGGTCTCGGCGTGCGAGCGGCGGGCCCCGCGACGCGGGACCTCCCCCGTCTCGGCGTCCTCATCGGCCTCGGCCTTTGCGGGTTGGCCCTTGACGGACTTGGCCTCCGCGCCCTTTCCGAGGCTCGCCTTCAGGGCCGCCATGAGATCGATGATCTGGGCCGGCTGGGAGGGGGCCTCCTCACCGACGGTGATGTCCTGTCCCTGCACCTTCTTCTCGATGTCGGCCTGGATTCGCTCGCGGACCTCGTCGCGGTACTGGGACGGGTCGAACGTCTCGGCGGCAATCTGATCGATCAGCTGCTTGGCCAGCTTGAGCTCGGCGTCACTGACCTTGCTGTCGGGCAGCGGCACCTCGGAGAGCGAGCGGACCTCGTCGCCGTAGAGCAGCTCCTGCATCACCAGTCCGCGCGCGTCGGCGGTCGGGCGGACCATCACCAGGTACTGCTTGCCGCGGGCGGCGTAGCGGGCCAGCGCCGCCCGCTCCGTCTCGCGCATCGCCTCGGCGAGCAGCCGGTAGGCCTTGTCGCCGCCCTTTTCGGGCGACAGGTAGTAGGGGCGGTCGAAGTAGACCGGATCGATCGCGGCGAGCGGCACGAACTCGGCGATGTCGATGCTGTGGGTCGCCTTCTCCTCGAGAGCCTTCAGCTCCTCCGTGTTGAAGGTGACGTACTGGTCCTTGGCGAACTCGTAGCCCTTGACCATGTCGTCGCGACTCACGATCTCCTGATCGTGCGGGCAGACGTATTGCTGCTTGAGCCGCGTGCCGCAGGTCTTGTGCAGCAGGTTGAACGAGATCGCCGACGAGGCCTGCGTCGCTGGGTAGAGCTTCACCGGGATCGAGACCAACCCAAACGAGACCGTCGCTCCTGCTATCGCTCGCGCCATGGTGTGGGATATTGTAGTTGTGGGTGTGACAGCCGCAAATTTCTTGCTTCGCTATCCTAAGACCAACTCGGTGAACGTGGCGGCGAAGTCGGGGCCCTTGGCCTCGTCCTCGTGCTTGAAGAAGACGTAGGCGGTCTCCCAGCCCTGGCCGCGGATGCGCTCGGCCCAGCTCGCTAACGCGGCGCGGTCGTAATCCTGCCGCCGGAGCCGCAGGTAGCCCCAGCCGGCCGTTGCGACCGGCGGCGTCGCCAGCTCTTCCGCGTCGGCGATGCAGAGCGCCGCCTTGCGGGCCCGCAGACAGGCGTACACGTCGTCCGCGAACCACGACTCGTGCCGGAACTCCATCGCCGGTTGCAGCCCCGGCGGCAGCGCGGCCAGGAAATCATCCAGCCGTACGAGGTCCTTCCGCATGACGGGTGGCAACTGGAACAGGATGGGGCCCAGCTTCTCCCCGAGGGCGCGCGCCGCCTGGTCCAGGCGCTCGACGGCTGGCGCGACGTCGGCCAGCTTTCGATCATGGGTGATGCGGCGCGGGCTCTTCAGCGCGAACCGGAAGTCCGTCGGCGTCTCGGCGGCCCAGGCCGCCAGCGCCTCGGGGGTGGGCATCCGGTAGAAGGTATTATTTATCTCTACCGCCCCCATCCGGGTCGAGTAGTGAGCCAGCATCTGCGACGCCGGTAACTTCTCTGGATAGAAGCTGCCGCGCCACGCCGGATACGAAAACCCACTCGTGCCTACCAGGACCCGCATTGGACAGATACCCGTGCCGGTCGGTAAGATATCAAAATGACGCGCGATCGCGTCGCCAATCCGCTGGAAGACACGACGCGGATGGCGCCGGCCCCTGCCCCCCAGGGGCAAGCCGCCCAGCAGGACGCCTACCTCGTGGTGCTCGCGGGGTCGAACCTGGGCGAAATGTACAAGCTCGAGAACGAGCGCACCGTGATCGGGCGCAGCGAGAACGCGGACATTCGTCTGATCGACGACGGGATCTCGCGCGACCATGCCCAGCTGGTGAAGGACGGTGGCCAGTTCGTGCTCGAGGACATGGGCTCGACCAACGGCACCTTCTGCAACGGTGACCGGGTTCAGCGCCAGGTCCTCTCCGAAGGGGACAAGCTGCTGCTCGGCTCGACGACCATCCTGAAGTTCAGCTACCAGGATCGCCTGGAGGAGGCCTTCCAGCGCCAGATGTCCGAGTCGGCGCTACGCGACGGCCTGACCCACGCCTACAACAAGCGGTTCTTTTCCGAGCGGCTGGAGAGCGAATTCCAGTACGCGCAGCGCCACCAGACCCCCGTGTCGCTGATCTTTCTCGACATCGATCACTTCAAGCGCATCAACGACGTCCACGGTCACCAGGCCGGCGATCACGTGCTCACGCAGCTGGCGACGCTGGTGACCAGCATGATCGGCGAAGAGCAGATCTTCGCCCGCTACGGCGGCGAGGAGTTCGCGATCGTCGCGCGCGGCGAGGAGCTGGCGGCGGCGGCCGCGCTGTCGGAGCGTCTGCGGGCCAGCGTCGAGGCCCACCCGTTCGCCTACGGTGGCACGCCGATCCCGGTCACCATCAGCGTCGGCGTCGCGCGGGCCCCGGCGCCCGGGCTCGGCAGCACCGCCGACTTCATCGCGCGCGCCGACGAGACGATGTACGCGGCCAAGCGCGCCGGCCGGAACCGGGTCTGCAAGGCCGACTGACCCTCAGAACGTCGCGGGCTGGGGCAACGCGCGCCGCAGGCGCGCGAGGTAGTCGGCGCGGGGTATGGCGATCGCGCCCAGCCGGGTGAGGTGCGGCGTCGGCACCTGGGCGTCGAGCAGCGAGAACCCGCCGGCGCGGAGGCGCTCGATCAGGTGGGCGACGGCAGCCTTCGACGCGTCGGTGCGGCGGTGGAACATCGATTCGCCACCGAAGAACCCGCCCAGCGCCACGCCGTAGAGGCCGCCCACCAGCTCGTCGCCGTCCCAGACCTCGACGCTGTGGGCGAGCCCCCGGCGGTGGAGCTCGCTGTAGGCGCGGATGAAGTCGTCGGTGATCCAGGTCGCCGGCCGATCGGCGCTCGCCTCGGCGCAGCCGCGCATGACCTCGGCGAAGGCCTGGTCGGCCGTGAACCGCCACCCGGCGCGGCGGATGGTACGCGTGACGCTGCGGTGGGGTTGCCACGACGCGAGGTCGAAGATCGCGCGCGGGTCGGGCGACCACCACGACAGCACGGGATCGGACGACCAGGGGAAGATGCCGGATCGGTAGGCCGCGATCAGCGTCTCGGGCTCCAGCTTTCCTCCGAGCGCGACCAGGCCCGAGTCGTCCAGGTCCGAATCCACGCCCCGATCCTAACCCGGCCGCGCGATCACCGCATGCTCAGGCGGGCGGAACCCTCCCGGGTCCCGCCCTAACGCCTCTGGATGTGGACCTGCAGGCCGCCGCTGTTGTCGCGCCACGATCCGTTGCGGGCATCCAGCGTCTGCAGCTTCAGCGGTCGCCCCGTCCCGCGCAGCGTGACCACGTAGTGATGGCCGGGATTGAAAGGGGCGAGCTCCCCCTGCGCCTGGGCGATGTCGGCCAGCGGGCGATCATCGACGAGCAGCTGCGGGCGGAGATCGGCGCCCCGGTGCCGGCGCCGGGCATAGAACGAATAAAAGGCGTCGGCGCCCTCGAACGGGCCGCGCATGTACGAGAAGGACCCCGAGACCTCGACGACGTAGCTGGCGCCCGGCGCGAGCGGCGCCGAGGTGAACACGGCGTTTGGTGCGTTGGCGGGCACCGAGACGATCTCGTCCACGGCGAACCGGCCGCCGGTCCGCCAGCCGCCCGGTGGCGGTGACGGTTGCGGTGGCGGTAGTTGCGGCGGCGGCGGCCGCCGGAGGACGCCGCTGCGTGCCGAGATCCGGACGGTGATCGCGCCGTGGTTGTCGCGCCACGAGCCGTTGCGCGCGTCGAGGATCTGCAACTTGACCGGTCGTCCATAGCCACGGATCGACGTCGTGTAGACGTGAGCTGGGTTGAACCAGGTCGAGTCGTTGTGGTTCCGCGCGATCTCGAACATCGGGCGGTCGTCGATCTGCAGCTGGTTCCAGACCTGGGGCTGCTGGCCGACGCGTGGCGTGTGTACGTAGTACGCGTCGACGCCCTCGCGCTGGTCGGGCCAGACCGAGAAGCTGCCGGCCGCTTCAATCGAGTAGGTGACGTCCGCCGCGAGCGGCATCGTCCATACCGGGCCCGGTCGATCCGACGGGACCAGGATCGTCTGCTCGTCCGGCGTATCCGGCGGTGGCGGCGGCAGCGAAGGCGATCCACGCCAATCGGCGCCGGCCTGTCCGGTCGCGGCCAACAGAACCGCGACTGCAACTGCTGTCCTTAGCTGTGTAGAAGACATCATGGGGGGGCGCAGTATCGGACGGCGCCCGCCCCCCGGGCAATTCAAACGGACTACGCGTGCTGCGGTCCGACGCCCTCTTGCGAGCCCATCGTTCGTGATTCGTTTTCGGACTCTTCGCTCTCGGTCTCGGCCTCCGTGTCCGCCTCAGCTTGCGGTGCCGGCGTGGCCTCTGTCGCCGTACGCTGGGTCTGCTCACGCGCCCGTCGCCGTCCCCCGCTCACCATGCCCCCCTTGCGCCCCGCCTCCCGGGCCTCCTCCGAGTCGAACTCGTGCGCCGTCCCTTTCTGGTGCGCCGCTTTCCCGCCCTGCGACGAGATCTGGCGCTGACGCTCCGGATCCATCCCCGCGAACCCGCGGCCGCGGCTCTCGCTCTTTTCATTCGTGCTCGCCATGACCGTTTCCCTTCCTCGGGGATGTCGCCCCCCCGCGAGGACAAACCTGTGCATGGTCGGGGCGCAGCGACAGGGGGCGGGGGGGGTTGGCGATTGTTTCCGCTTAAGTCTCTTGGATTTCGTCCAGGTCCAGCTCCACGACGCCGGGCGGCGGCGGCGGCCCGGCCGCAGCGCCGGGCTCACGTACGGACATCACCTTGACGCGAAACTCGAGGTCACGTCCCACCAGCGGGTGGAGTAGCCGAACCTTGATGTCGTCACGCTCGATCGCGACGACCTTGAACTGGATCGGCGCGCCCGAGGCGGGATCCTTCGCCGCGAACACCGAGCCGACCGCCGGTGCGGAGCCACCCGGAAACGCGTTCCGCGGCATCACCTTGATCGGGAGCGCGTCCTCGGTGCCGAACGCCTCGCGCGCCGGGATCTCGCCGCTACGTTCGTCCCCCGGGCCGAGGCCCACCAGCCGCTTCTCCAGACCCGGCAGCATCTTGCCGTCGCCGTGCGTGTAGCGCAGGGCGCCGGAGCGCGCCGAGGTTTCGACGACGTCGCCCCCTTTGACCTTCAGCTCGTATTCCAGCTCGACGATCCGTCCCGGGCCGATTTGCATCGATGCCAGCGTAATGCCGCCCTGCGGGCTTTGAAAGGGTCGCGAACGAGTCGCGCGTCCACCTACATCGGGCAGGGGCCCAGCTAGCTTTCTCTCGCGCACTTGCGCACACCACGCGTAAGATGGAACCCTCTGACTTACCCAATCGGGTCGACGAAATTTTCGGCGGTCCGGCCACGCACCGGGAGACGCCCTCAAGTTATGCGAAAGGCTGGTTTGATGAACGGAGCCGTACGCCCGTCCGATGTACGACGTCCGCAGCGTGCCGCCCAGTTCGCATTTCTGATCGCGGCGTTGGTGGCCGTCGGGTGCAACGGTGGGGCTCAGCAGCGCCAGGTGGACGCCTCCCCGATGGACGCGCACACGGCCGACGGCAACGTCGGCGATCACCCCTCGGACATGGGTGTCACCGGGCTCGACAACGGCAAGACCTGCGACACCTCATCCGACTGTCTGTCCAACCACTGCGTCGACGGCATCTGCTGCGACACGGCGTGCACGGACGCCTGTTACTCGTGCGACCGCGCCGATCACGTCGGCACCTGCCGACCGTCCGAGCTGGGCAGCGATCCGGGCGACCGCTGTCCGACGGAGGTGCCCACCAGCTGCGGCAAGACGGGCTTCTGCGACGGCATCGGTGCCTGCCAGCTCTACCCGATCGGCGCGCGTTGCCAGGATCCGGGCTGCACCGGATCGACGTTGACCTCGGCCGGTTCGTGTGACGGCGTCGGGAAGTGCGTCACGCCGGCCACGCAGTCGTGCGCGCCCTTCCAGTGCGGCGGCAACGGCCAGTGCCGTACCAACTGCACGATGGACGTCGACTGTACGTCGGGCAACAAGTGCACGATGAACAGCTGCGGGAAGCTGCCACCCGGCGGGACCTGCACGGCCAACAGCGACTGCGCCTCGAACATCTGCGCGCAGGGGGTCTGCTGCTCCAGCGACTGCTCGGGGACCTGTAAGTCGTGTGCGCTGTCCGGCTCGGCCGGCACGTGCGCCAACGTCCCCGCGATGCAGGATCCGTTCGGCCAGTGCGCCGACAGCGGCTCCGCCGGCTGCGGCACCGACGGTTTCTGCGACGGCAGCGGCGCCTGCCACAAGTACGCGGCCGGCACGTCGTGCGGCGCGAGCACCTGCGCGTCCGGCAGCCAGACGTCACCCGGAATGTGCGACGGCGCCGGCGTCTGCGCGCCCGGAACCATGAAGACCTGCGAGCCTTACGTCTGCGGCACCGGCGGAACCTGCCTGGCCAAGTGCACCACCAACGCCGACTGCGCAGCCAACTACATCTGCACGGGCACGATCTGCGACAAGAAGTCGAACGGCGCGGCCTGCGCCGCCGGGTCGGAGTGCAAGTCGAACCACTGCGAGCAGCAGGTCTGCTGCGACGCCGCCTGCTCGGGCACCTGCCTGGCCTGCAACATCGCCGGCACCGTCGGGACCTGCTCGCCGGTCGGCATCGGCAAGCCGCCGGTCGTCGCCAGCCAGTGCGTGGCGGCCGCCGCCGCGACCTGCGGCAACGACGGTACCTGCAACGGCGCGGGGGCCTGCCGGCAGCAGCCGAGCGGAACACAGTGCGTGGCGGCGAGCTGCACCGGCTCGACGCTGACGCAGGCCCGCACCTGCGACGGCTCGGGGCTCTGTCGCCCTCCGGCGATGGCGCCCTGCGATCCATTCCTCTGCGGCACCGGCGCTTGCAAGACGACCTGCGCCAGCAACGCCGACTGCCTCGCCCCCAACAGCTGCGACGCCGCCAACAGCTGCGGCAAGAAGCCGATCGGCGCCTCGTGCGCGCAGAACGCCGAGTGCAGCTCGACGTTCTGCGCCCAGAACGTCTGCTGCAACTCTGCCTGCACGGGAACCTGCCTGTCGTGCGCCTTGCCGACCAGCGTCGGGACCTGCTCGCCGATCGGCGCCGGGTCGCCGCCGCTGACGGCCAGCCAGTGCCTGGCCGCGGCCGCCTCGACCTGCGGGCTCGACGGGGCCTGCGACGGCATCGGCGGCTGCCGCAAGCACGTCGCGGGGACGCAGTGCGCTGCCGCCACCTGCACGGCGGCGACCTTCACCGCGCCCCGGCTTTGCAACGGGACGGGGACCTGCGCCACCCAGACCGGCACCTCGTGCGGGGCGTTCCAGTGCGACAGCACAACGGTCTCCTGCAAGGTGACCTGCACCGCGGACGCTGACTGCGTGTCGCCCAACATCTGCAACGCCGGCGTCTGCACCAAGCGCCCGCTGGGTGATCCCTGCGCCACGGCGGCCGAGTGCAACTCGGGCTTCTGCCAGCAGGGGGTCTGTTGCTCCAGCGGCTGCACGGGGCTCTGCAAGTCGTGCGCGCTCGCGGCCAGCAAGGGGACCTGCAGCAACGTCGCCGTGGGCGATCCGCCGGCGGTGGCCAGCCAGTGCGCGGTCACCGCGGCCTCGACCTGCGGCACCACCGGCACGTGCGACGGGGCGGGCGCCTGCCAGCTCCACGCGAACGGCACGACCTGCGTCGCGGGGACCTGTGTCGGTTCGACGCTGACGCCGCCGCGCACGTGCGACGGGGCGGGAGTCTGTCGGACGGTCACCTCATCGCTCTGCGACCCGTACGGCTGCGACACCACCGCCAAGATCTGCAAGACGATGTGCGGGGGCACCGGCGACTGCGCCTCCCCCAACATCTGCGTCGGAACCAGCTGCGGCAGCAAACCCAACGGGTCGACCTGCACGGCGGGCGGCGAGTGCAACTCGGGAATCTGCGCGCAGGGCACCTGCTGCTCGACGGTCTGCTCCGGCACCTGCCGCACCTGCGCGAACGCGGCCGGCACCTGCTCGAACGCGACGGCGGGCACCGATCCGCTCGACCAGTGCACGATGGCCGCCGCCTCGACCTGCGGCCTCGACGGCTTTTGCAACGGCAGCGGGGCGTGCCGCAACTACGCCGCGGGAACGCAGTGCCTCGCCGCCTCCTGCACCGGGACGATGTTCACGGCGGCGTCGAGCTGCACGGCGGGGGCGACCTGCATGACGCCCACCGCGGTTTCCTGCTCGCCGTACAACTGCGGTGCGACGGCCTGCAAGACCGCCTGCACCACGAACGCCGACTGCTTCAGCACCAACTTCGTCTGCACGGGCACGACCTGCACGCCGGCGACTAACCTCCAGGTCAGGCTCAGGGCACTCACCATGGGGACGACGCAGCAAATCACCCCGTACTTTCAGATCATCAACAACAGCACGGCTGGTATGCCCGCAATTCCGCTTTCGCAGCTAACCGTCCGGTACTGGTACACGACGGATACGACGTCAACCAGTCAGACACCGTTCTGCGACTACGCGCTCCTCAATTGCAGCAACATCTCGTACGGCGCCGCGTCGTTCGTGGCCGTAAACCCGGCTAAGACGGGGGCGAACTACTACTTCCAGTTCGGGTTCACGGCCGGCGCCGGCAACCTGAACGCCAACGGCGGAAGCACAGGCGACATCCAGCTGCGCTGGAACAAGAGTGACTTCAGCCAATACAGCCAGGCCGACGATTACTCGTACAACGGAGCCGGAGGCTTCACCGCGACGACCAAGGTCACGGTCTATCGCAGCGGCACGCTCATCTACGGCACCGAGCCCCCGTAGATCATTCTGTCGGCGATAGCGTCGCCTATGAGGCGCACCGACGGCCTACGGGGGGCGCGCGCTCAGGCCGTCGGGACTTCGATCGTGACCAGGTTGGGCGCGAACGCGCGCAGGGCCTGGAGGCTGCGCGCCTGCCACTGCGCGCCGGGATCGCTGAGGAAGCGAATGCGGTAGTGCTCGGACCGCTCGTCCACCTGGGCGATCCAGCGGACGAACTCCTTGAGGCACGAGGAGTTCATGAACACCAGCTCGCGGAAGTCCGCCACGACCTCGCCCATGTGGTTCCGCTGCGCCTCGTCGTCGACCGAATCGAGGAAGGGACCGAGCGGGCCGTTGACGCGCAGATCCGCATTTCCCCACAGGCGCATCACCAGAGATGACCCGTCCACCGACGCTGTTGCCTCGAACTCCGTGTCCTTGATCCCCGGGATCGCTACCACCGACATGTTCGGCGCGAGTCTAACACGTCTACTCGAACGGGTCGGCCTTCTCGGGCGGCTTGGCGGCCTCCTGCGCGGCCGCCGGCGCCGCCGGGCGATCGGCCGTTGCACCAATCGCTTCGGTGCGGGCGACGCGACGTCGCGGGCGCGGCTTCGGTGCGTGCGCGACCGGCTTTCCCGCCGGCGCCGCGGCGCGGACCGGCGCAACGGGCGCGGCCGGCGCGGCGGTCACGGCCGGCGCAACGGTCGGCGCCGCGAGGGTCGGCGCCGGCGCGGCGCCTGCGGTGGTGGCAGCGGCGGGCACCGGGACCACGATCGGCGGTGATGCCGGCGCGACGAGCGGCATCGACACCGCCTGCGAGCCGTGACGGAGCGCGGCCAGCTTCTGCCACCACGGGCTCGTCGGGCGGGCCAGCAGGTAGAGCCCGGCGCCACCGACGGCCGCGAGCACGGCGAGGCCGCCATAAACCCAGATCCGATCGCGTCGACTGGGCGTCTGCAGCGCCGGTTGAGGGGCGGGCGCGGCGGCCGCCGGTGCACCGGTGCCGCGGCTGGGTGAACGCGCCCGCGACCGACTCACCGAGCTGTCGCGGGCGCGATTGGCCGCGCCCCCGCTGCGCAGCTCGCTGCCGCCGCGCGACCACGACATCCCCGGGCGCAAGGCCATCGTCGCCGGCTCCACCCCGGAGAGCTGCGCCTCCTGCGCGGCGTTCTCTTCCGGCTCGAGCTCCATGTCCAGCGCCGCCGTGGCCGTCTTGCGCCACTGCAGGAACTCGGTGCGGAACAGCCCCTTCATGTAGCCGGCGACCTGCGAGGGGCTGAATCCGTCGTGGCTGAGCGCGTACTTCTCGAGCGCGTCCGCCATCTCACCGGCGGTGGCGAACCTGGCGTCCCGCCGCTTGCGCAGCGCCCGCATCACGATCGCTTCGAGCTCGGGCGGTACGGCCGCCACCTCCGACGGCTTCGGGATCGGGTCGTCGACGATGGCGCGCATCGTCGCGAGCTCCGTGTCGCGCCGGAACAGCCGTTTGCCGGTCAGGATCTCCCAGAGCACGATGCCCAGCGCGAAGACGTCGGCGCGGTGATCGACCTCCTCGGCCGACGCCTGCTCGGGCGACATGTAATCGATCTTTCCTTTGAGCCCGCCCGGGCTGGTGTGCGCCACGCGGCCGTACGCACGCGCCACCCCGAAGTCGATCATCTTGATCGCGCCCTCGAAAGAGATCAGGACGTTCTGGGGCGAGACGTCGCGGTGGACGACGCCCATCGGTCGGGCGTCACCGTCGGTGAGCGAATGCGCGTAGGCGAGCCCGCTCGCTGCTTGTGCGATCACGTACGCGGCCAGCGCCGGGCTCGGCGGCTTGCGCTCGCGGGCCGCCTTGCGCAGCACCGCCGACAGCGGCTTGCCCTGCACCAGCTCCATCGCCAGGAAGTAGTCGTCGCCGTCATGACCGACCTCGACGATGCGGACCACGTTGGGGTGGTCGAGCAGCGAGGCGATGCGGGCCTCGTCGAGGAACATCCGGATGAACTGATTGTTGGACGAGAGGTGCGGCAGGATCCGTTTGACGACGGCCAGGGTCCGGAATCCTGGAATGTCGCCCGACAGCGCCAGGTAGACTTCGGCCATCCCGCCGGTCGCCAGCCGGCCGATGATCTGATACCGGCCCAGGCGTTTGATGGCGTCGTCGGCCCGAGGCTGCCGAAGATCAGACCGCAAGACGGGCGCCATGTCGCCGTTCAACTCCAGCAGCTCCACGATCGTGGGTCAAGGTGAGTTAGGGCCCATACAAAAAATTGGCGGATATTTGGCGGCGCTCACGCACCTTGGGCGACAACGGGGGCCCTGTCGTCCCCGGCTGCGGGGAGCCGCCGAACGCTGTATAGTCGGGCCTTCGTTTCAGGGGGTATTACCTTTGACAACCGCTGCTTATCGCTCGATGGGGTTCGTTTCTTTGCTTTGCGTCTCTGCCCTGTGCGTCAGCGCCGGGCTGGGCTGCGCCGGGGTCAAGGAGACGGCGTCGCAGGGCGCCGGTGGCGGCCCTGGCTCCGGGGGAACGTTCGGCGGATTCGCCGGCTCCTTCGGCTCGCTCGGCGGCATCATCGGTATCGCGGGGGCTCCGGTGATCATGCCGGTGAGCTGCAACGGTCCCTGCACCGATTTCCCCACCGCACCCGTCATCTCCGAGGGGACGTCGCCCGACGTGGTCGGGATGTTCGGCGCGCCGACCGGCGCCGCCGGTCCGTGCGTGACCGAGCCCGAGGACGGCGCGCTTTTCCCCATCAACTGGCTGCGCCCGCGGATTCGCATGGCCGGCTCCAAGGGGGCCGTGAAGATCACCGTGCACGCCGACAAGGAGGCGAACAATCTCGTCGTCTACACGACCGCGGAGACCTGGACGATGCCGAAGGAGATGTGGACCAACCTGGCGAAGCACATCGTCGAGGAGGACATCACGGTGACCGTACAGGACCCGTCGGGCGGCGCGACCACCGTCAAGTTCAGGGTGGCGCCCGTGGCGGCAGCCGGGAGCATGGTGTTCTGGGCCGCTGATCCGACGGCGGTCGGCAAGGACCCGGCGATGTCGAAGCCGGGCGACTCGACGCTGCAGGGCTTCGCCGTGGGCGACGAATCGACGGTGACGGCGCTGTCGACCGACAAGATCAAGCAGCAGATCGAGACCCAGGGGGGCGGTACGCAGTCGGCGCACTGCATCGGGTGCCACACCGCGACCCCCGACGGCGACTACGTCGCGTTCGTCGACGCGTGGCCGTGGGGTAACGCGTTCGCCGGCGTCAAACCGGGTTTCACCGGCGACGCGCTCCCCGGCTACGCCGGGGGGACCTGCACCAGCTGGAACACCTGCACGGCGCCGCGGACGTTCTCGCAGTATCCATGGGGCGGGCCGATGACCTTCTCGCCGGCCCACTGGATCACCGGCGACAAGATGGCGATCGTCGCCACCCAGATGAAGGACGTCACCATGCCCTGGTCGACGGACAACAAAGAGCCGGGGAAGCTGGCCTGGGTCGATCTCGAGTCGACGGCGACGACGACCACCAACGGCCAGATCAACCCGATGCGGGGCGCCGCGTTCGACTATCTGGCCCGCACCGGCGACCCCGGGGGCGCCGCGTTCCCGACCTGGAGCCACGACGGCGCCACGATCGTCTACGCGTCGACGATGGGCGGCAACCAGGACGGCCGTCTCGAGAAGGGGGCGACCGATCTCTACGAGATCCCCTACGCCAACGGTCAGGGCGGCGCGGCCAAGAAGGTCCCCGGCGCGTCCAGCATGATGACCGAGGAGTACTACCCGTCGTTCGCGCCCGACGATCAGCTGATCACGTTCACCAGCATCCCCGCCGGCGAGGTGATGTACGCGAACCCGAAGGCGGAGCTGTACGTCGTCCCCCATCAGGCGGGCGCGACGGCGACGCGGCTCAAGGCCAACGACCCGCCGGCCTGCACCAACGCCAAGAGCCCCGGCGTCAACAACCACTGGCCCAAGTGGGCGCCGGACGCGCTTCCGTCAGGGAGCCGGCGCTATTACTGGATCATCTTCTCATCCAACCGTTATGGTTTACCGTCGGTCACCACCAGTCAGATGGGGAAGACCACGACGGTCCAGGTCTCGCAGCTTTACATCACCGGCGTGGTCACCGACGGCAACACGATCGAAACGCACGGGGCGATCTACCTGTGGAACCAGCCGAAGACCCGTCTCAACACGACGCCCGCGTGGGAGGTCTTTCACATCCCGCCGGTCATCGTCGACTAGTTGGTCGAGCAGCTGGTCGAGTAGCCGTCGCGGTGGTGATGGCGGCGGCGATCGGGCCCGCGTCCGCGGCCGAGCTCGGCCCCTGGACGTTTCGCGCGGTTGGCGGGCCGGCTGGCTCCCGGGCGGCGGCCAGCGTCGGCGACTGGATGCCGGCGGTCGTGCCGGGCTGCGTGCACACCGATCTCCTGCGGGCCGGCAAGATTCCCGATCCCTTCTACGGCACCAACGAGAAGTCGCTGCAGTGGATCGAGAACACCGACTGGGAGTACCGGACGGTGCTCGCCGCCGACGCTGCCCTGCTGTCCCACGAGCGCGTCGAGTTGCTGTTCGGCGGCCTCGACACCTACGCCGAGGTGTTCGTCAACGGCGCCTCGGTGCTGACCGCCGACAACATGTTCCGCTCGTGGCGGGTCGACGTGAAGTCGCGGCTGCGCGCCGGCAACAACGCGGTCGTGATCCGCTTCCGCTCGCCGATCGCGGCGGTCAAGCCGGCCTACGACAAGCTCGGCTACACGCTGCCGGCGGTCAACGATCAGGCCAAAGAGATGGTCAGCATGTTCACGCGCAAGGCCCCTTACCACTACGGCTGGGACTGGGGGCCGCGCTTCGTCACCAGCGGGATCTGGCGCCGGGCGACGCTCGAGGCCTGGGACGGGGCGCGGCTCGATGACGTGCAGGTTCAGCAGCGCGAGCTCACCGACGCGCGCGCGACGCTGGCGATCACCGCGACGGTGATCGCGGCGCGCGCCGGCCGCGCGACCGTGACGGTGGCGCTCGCGGGGACGACGCTGGGGCGGGCGGACGTCACGCTGGTCGCCGGGGCGGAACGCGCTCGCGCTGGGGGCGACGATCGCGAAGCCCGAGCGCTGGTGGCCGAACGGGCTCGGACCGCAGCGGCTCTATGCCCTGGACACGACGCTGACCGTCGACGGGACGGCGCGCGGCGCGCGCACCACCCGCGTCGGGCTGCGCACGCTGGAGGTGGTGCACCAGCGCGACGGCGACGGCAAGAGCTTCGCCATCAAGGTCAACGGCGCGCCGGTGTTCATGAAGGGGGCGAACTGGATCCCGTCGGACAGCTTCAACGAGCGCGAGACGCCGGAGCGGACGCGCTTCCTGTTGCAATCGGCCGTCGCCGCCAACATGAACATGCTGCGCGTCTGGGGCGGCGGGATCTACGAGGACGATCGTTTCTACGAGCTCGCCGACGAGCTCGGTTTGCTGATCTGGCAGGACTTCATGTTCGCCTGCAGCATGTACCCGGGCGACGCGGCTTTTCTCGACAACGTCCGCGCCGAGGCGAGCGAGAACGTCCGCCGGCTCCGCAACCACCCGAGCCTCGCGCTGTGGGCCGGCAACAACGAGATCGAGGCAGCCTGGCTGCAGTGGGGCTGGCAGGCGAAGTTCCACCTCGACAAGGCCGCGCAGCAGACGATATGGCGCGACTACAAGCGGCTGTTCCACGAGCTGCTCCCCAGGGTGGTCGCCGAGCAGGATCCGGGGCGCTTCTACACGCGCAGCTCGCCGAGCGCGAACGAGGACGACGTGCCGCCCAACAAGCTCGGGTGGGGCGACAACCACTACTGGGGGGTCTGGCACGCGTCGGCCCCCTACACCGACTACCCCCAACACCTCGCGGTTCATGAGCGAGTACGGTTTCCAGTCGTTCCCTTTGCTGTCGTCGGTGGCGCGCTACGCCCCGCCGTCGGAGTGGCAGATCGACTCGCCAACCATGCTCTCCCACCAGCGCCACCCGCGCGGCAACGCGCTGGTGCGCGACCTACATGGATCGCGACTTCAAACCGCCGAAGGATATCGGCGGGTTTCTCTACCTGTCGCAGGTGCTGCAGGCGACGGTGATCAAGTACGGCGCCGAGGCCCACCGCCGTCGCATGCCCTACAACATGGGGAGCCTCTACTGGCAGCTCGACGACTGCTGGCCGGTCGCCTCCTGGTCGGGCATCGACTACTACGGGCGCTGGAAGGCGCTGCACTACGCCGCCCGCAGGTTCTTCGCGCCGGTGCTGGTCAGCCCTGTCGAGGAGAACGGCGACGTGCGGGTGTACGTGGTCTCGGACCGCCGCACCGACCTGGCGGCGCGGCTGACGGTCCGCCTCGTCGACATGGAGGGGCGCGAGCGCTGGAAGCAGGAGCGCGACGTCACCGTGAAGGCGCTGACCAGCGCGGCGCCGCTCGCGGTCGCGAGGCGTGAGCTGCTCAAGGGGATCGATCCGAGCCAGGTGGTGCTTGTCGCCGAGGTGCGCGCGGGCGCCGAGCTGATCGCCCGGAACCTGCTCTATTTCGTCAAGACGAAGGACCTCGCGCTGCAGGCGCCCGGGCTCGCCGTCGCGGTCACCCCGCACGGTGCCGGCGCCACCATCCGCGTGACCGCGCGCCGGTTGGCGCGCGCGGTCTGGCTGTCGACTCCCGACGGCCAAGGGGTCAGCCAAGGTGGCATCGAAGGCGGCTTCTCCGACAACTTCTTCGACCTCCTGGCCGGGGAGACCGCCACCGTCGAGTGGATCCCCGGCGCCGCGACGCCGGCCGGCGCGGCCGCCAACCTCGGCGCCGCGCTCCGCGCCGTCAGCGTGCGCGACACGTACTGACGCGATCGCCGCGCGCCACGCGGTGTGCGACACTGAGGGCGGGAGCGCCCCCGGTGGTACCTCAGCCGCAGCTCACGCCCGCCCTCACAGCCCTCCGCGATCGCCTGTTGCGGATCGATCGTCCGGACGGGGCCGGGCTGGCGGCGGCGCTGGCCGCCCCGGTGACGTTCGACGATGTCCGCGGCTTCGTGCGCTTCGACGACGAGAGCTATGTCCGGGCGCTCATCTATCGCGACGATCGGCTGGAGCTGCGGCTCCACTGCTGGCGCCCGGGCCAGTCGTCGTCGCTGCACGGACACGGCGCATCGGCCTGTGCCTTCAGGATCCTGCGCGGCACCGCCACCGAGACGGTGCTCGGTGACCGCGACAGGGTCTGGGCCCCCGGCAGCATCGTCGTGGAGGACGCCCCGCGCTTGCATCAGGTCATGAACGCGGGACGGGATCCGCTGCTCACCTTGCACGCCTACAGCCCGCCGCTGCCGGTCGACGCCCCTTCGTCCCGGCGCGGGCGCCAGGTGGTCATCGTCGGCGGCGGTTTTGCCGGCGCGGCGGTCGCCTTCCACCTGCTGCGCGAGATGGACGTCGAGGGGCGTATCCACCTGGTCGAGATGGGGCCGTGGCTTGGCCGCGGCATCGCCTACGGGGTCGAGAGCGAAATCTTTCGCCTGAACGTTCCTGCCTCGCGCATGAGCATCGACCCGGAGGCGCCGGACGAGTTCGTGAGGTTCTCGGGCAGCGAGGCGGCGCCCCACGCCTTCCTGGGGCGCGCGCTCTACGCGCGATACGTCACCGCGCGCTTCGGCACCGCGGTGAAGAGCAGCGCCGCCAAGCTGCGGCTGTGGCGCGACGAGGCCGTTGCGGTGACGCCGGACGCGGTCGTGCTTCGCGGCGGCGCGACGCTGCCGGCGGAGACGGTGGTCCTGGCGACCGGAATCGTTCCCCGCGTGAACGCCTTCTGGCATCCGCGCCTGGTCGACGCGTGGGACGAGTGCGCGCTGGCGACGCTCCCCAAGCAGGGACGCCTGCTGCTGCTCGGCTCGGGGCTGAGCGCGCTGGACGTGCTCGCGTTCCTCAGCGCGCAGGGCTTCGCGGGTGACGTAACCCTGGTCTCACCGCGTGGACTTCTCCCCCTGTCGCACGAGCCCGAGTTTCAGGGGACGACGCCTTTGCCGGCTGCCGAGGCCGCGCGCGCGCCGACGCGTCTCCGGCCGCTCATGCGCTGGGTCCGCGAGACGATCACGTCGGCCGTGGCCGCCGGCACCCCCTGGCAGCGCGCCGTCGACAGCCTGCGCCCGCACATCAGCAACCTCTATCGGTCGCTGCCACACGCGGATCGCGCCAGCTTTGTTCGCCACGTCCGCCCGTACTGGGAGGTGTTCCGCCACCGCGCGCCCGCCGACGCGCTCGCGCACGTCGGCGACTGGACCGGCAGCGGCAAGCTACGCCGGATCGCCGGCCGGGTGACGATCGACCGGAGCGGCGACGCCTCGACGCTGGCCGTCGTGATTCACGAACGGACGGGGCGCGACAGGCACGAGCGGTTCGACGCGGTCGTCCGGTGCGTGGGCCCCGCGCTGGACGCCGCCGAGGCGACGACGCCACTCCTGCGGTCCCTGCTCGACGGGGGGCTCGCCGCGCTGCTCCCGAGCGGCCTCGGCATCGAGACCACGCCGGGAGGTCATGTCGTCGACGGTCGCGGCGAGGCATCGCCGCGGATCTTCGGTATCGGCGCCGTCCGCCGCGCCAGCGACTGGGAGACCACGTCGGTGCCCGATATCGCGCGGCACGCCCAGCAGCTGGCGCGCGCCATCGTCCGCGCGCGTACGGCAACCGGTCAGTGAATCTCGAGCAGCTCGACGTCGAAGACCAGCGTCCCCTTGGGAGCGCCGGGGCGGGGTGAGTTGTCGTAGGCGAGCTTGCCCGGGATCCAGAACCGGGTCTTCTCCCCGACGACCATCAGCTGAACGCCCTCGGTCCAGCCCGGGATGACGCCGCCGAGCGGGAACGTCGCCGGCTCTCCGCGCATGACGGAGCTGTCGAACATCTTGCCGTCGGTGGTCCAGCCCGAGTAGTGGACCGTCACCTGGCTGGTGGCCTTCGGGTGCTCCTTGCCGGTTCCCTTCTTGAGGACGCGGTAGGCGATCCCCGACTTGGTCTTCTTCGCGCTCTTGGGGGCGGCGGCCACGTCCTCGGGGACCTTGGGCGGGGTGGGCGCTGCCTTGATCCCCAGGAGCTCGACGTCGAACACGAGCATCCCGCCCGGCCGGCCGCCGCCGGGGGTCTCGCCGTAGGCGAGCAGGGCCGGGATCCAGAACCGGCGCTTCTCCCCGACGACCATCAGCTGCAGCCCTTCGGTCCAGCCCTTGATGACGCCGCCGACCGGGAACTTCGCCGGCTGCCCGCGCTTGACCGAGCTGTCGAACATCTGGCCGTCGGTGGTCCAGCCGGTGTAGTGGACCTCCACGGTGTCGGTCGGCGTCGGCTTCTCCTTCCCGGTCCCGGGCGCCAGCACCTTCGACTGGAGGCCGCTCGGCGTCTTCTCCGCGTCGGCGGGGGGCGCCTTCACGTCCGCCGGCGCCGGGAGGTCCCCCGGGGCGGGCGGCGGCGGCGCGGGAGGCGTCACAGGCGCGGGCGGCGTCGCGGCGGGGGGCGGGGTCGCGCTCGCCCCTTCCTTCTTGTCGCAGCCGGCGAGGAGGAACGTCGCGGCGCTCGCTGCCATCAGCCATTTCGTGAACTTGTTCGTCATCATTGCGCCCGTGTAGCACGGACGGCGGGCGCACGAAAGTGAACGGCTCGAGCGTATTCGAGACGTTGCAAACCAGTCCGCCGGGTTCGTGGCATGCTCCAAAGCGGAACGATGGGATACCGGATCAAACGCAACGAGCGGGTCGCGAAGGGGGTCCGTCGGATCGTTCGCGAACAGCTGCGTTCAGCCATCAAGGCCGCCCGCGACCGGGACGTCGCGCAGGAGGAACGGGTGCACGAGGTGCGGACCCGGCTCAAGCGCTCGCGGGCCGCGCTGGCGATCATCCGCAAGCCCGTCGGCAAGGCCGTCGATCGCGACGTCGCGCGGCTGCGCGACACGGCTCGCCTCCTGGCCAAGCCGCGCGATCTGGCGGTCCAGGCGCACACGTTCCGCCTGCTGGGCTCGCGCCTGCAGCAGTCGCTCCCGCCGCGCCTGCTGGCCCGGCTGGCCAGGGCCGAGCGGCAGATTCACCTCGAGCTGCGGCCGAAGCGTGTCGAGCGCGAGCTGCGCCGCACGGCGAAGAAGCTGCGCGCGCTGCGAGACGAGCTGGGGATCTGGGACGTCGCCCACGGTCGAAAAGCGATCGGCAAAGGGGTGACGACGACGTACCGAAAGGCGCGGCGCGCGCTGGAGGACGCGCGCCGCCGTCCGTCGCCCGATCGCTTTCACGACTGGCGCAAGCAGGTCAAGGCGCTGTCGTACGAGCTGCGCATCATCGCCGGCGCGGTCCCCGAGCTGACCACCACGCTGGTACCGAAGGTCGAGCGGCTGGCCGAGATCCTGGGGCAGGTGCACGACCTCGACTGCGCCAAGGCGACCGTCGCGCTGCACCCGCGCTGGTTCGGGCGCGGTGCCGACGGGGCGGCGGTGATGGCGCTGGTCGACGAGCGCCGCGGCGAGCTCGAGCGCGAGGCGCTGGCGCTGGCCGAAAGCGTGTTCGCGGGCCGGGCCAGGGACGTGCGGTCGCTGGTCGAGACCGGCTGGGAGCTCTGGCGCAAGCGCCACAAGCACGTCGCGCCGGACGCCGAATTGCTCGCCGTCGGGTGAACGTGCGCGCCGCGGTCGCGCTGGGGATCGCCCTCCTCGGGACGGCGGGTGGCCTCGCAGGAGCCGGGCCGGGGCCGGCGTTTCAGCGGACGTCGTATCGCGACGGGCACGCCCGGCCGCGGGCGCTGGCGTATGACGCCGCCGGCGGGCTGCTCTACGTCGCGCTGTCGACCGTCGACGCGGTCGCGGTCGTCGCGGTCAAGAACGCGGCGCCGCGGGTGGTGGCGCGGGTGCCGGTCTGCCGGTTCCCCGACGCGATCGTCGCGCTGCCCGAGGGGGGCGCGCTGGTGGCGTGTCGGTTCAGCCCCGGCCTCCGGCGCCTGCGGCGCGCGCAGGGGCGATGGCGCGTGGAGACGCTCGCGGCCGGCGGCGCCGGCGCCGACATGGGGGCGCGCGGGCTCGCGCTCTCGCCCTCGGGGCGGCTCGCCTACGTCGCCTCGCCGGCGCATCGTGGGGTCGACGTCGTCGCGCTGGCCGGGGGCCCGGTGCAGACGCTCGCGACCGGCTTGTCGCCGCGGGCGCTGCGCGTCGTCGCCGCGGGCCGGCTGCCGGGACAAAGGGACCCGCTGCTGCTGGTCAGCAACTTCATCGAGCACACGGTCACCGTGCACCCGCTCGGCGCCGACGAGCGGCCGGCGGCGCCGGTGCAGACGATTCGCACCGAGGCCCCTGTGCTGGACATGGTCGTCGTCGGCCAGGGGGCCGCGGCGTCGCTCTGGCTGCTCACGCACGAGGATCGCGCGGTGTCGCGCGCGAACGGTCCCGTCGAGGGGCTCGACAGCGGCGTGCTCCAGCTCAATGCGACGACCAACGCGACCCCGGGGGCCCCGCTGTTCGACGACCCGGGGCCGGGACGTCGGCCGTTCGCCAACCTCGGCGAGCGGACGCAGCCGGTGATCGAGCTGGGGGCGGTGGCCGGCGCGTTCGCCGGCGGCGGCTACGCGATCGTCGGGGCCGGCAGCGACAACCTCCTGGTCGGCGACGCCGCGGCGTCGCTCGCCGACGCGGTCACCGTCGGCGTCGGCGCGAATCCGTCGGCGGTGGCGGCGCTGCCCGACGGCCGCTTCGTGACCGCCGATCGCCTGAGCGACACGCTGACCTTCGTCGCCGACGGGCGGGTCGAGGCGACGCTGGTCGTCGGTGCCCCCGCGCGTCCGACCCCCGCCGAGCGGGGCGAGCTGATGTTCTACAGCCGGGCGCTGGTTCCGAACAACGTCGCCGACGGGCCGCGCTCGCTCTACACCTGCGCCGCCTGCCACGACGACGGTCACGTCGACGGCCGCCGCCACCCGGCCAAGCGCAATCGCTTCTTCTCGATGACCGAGAGCTGCCGCGGCATCGGCACCACCGCCCCCTATCTGACGCTGGGCGCGCCCGCCACGATCGACGCCTTTGCCGACAACATCGTCGCCACTCACGCGCAGGGGGGCGAGCTCGATCCCACGCACTTCGACAAGTACCCGGTCACGCTGCACCTGCGCGAAAAGGCCGGCGGGCGCGACCTGGTCCTCTCACCGGCAGACGTGCGCCAGGCGCTGGCCCGCTACATGGAGCGGATTCCCCCCGAGCCGTCGCCCTACGTCGCCCCTGCGCGTCGCGGGCTATCCGCCGACGAGGGGAGGGGGTTGGCGCTGTTCCGCGACGCCTGTGCCGGCTGCCACCGGCTGGTCGGCAACAGCGCGCGCGACAACCGGATCCCGTCCGCCGCGCTCGAGCGCCGGCTCGCGGCGGGCGAGGTGGCGCTGACCAGCCCGCGCCGCTACGCCGTCGGGACACCTGTGCTCGGCGAAGGGGGGAACAACCCGCCGTCGCTGCGCGGGGTGTGGGACGCGGCGCCCTACTTCAGCGACGGCAGCGCGCGGACGCTCGAGGAGCTGCTCGCCCGCACCGACCCGAACGCCGAGACCGTCCACGCCCCCGAAAATGCAAAGCGCCCGTCGGCCTTCTCCGCCGACGAGCGCTTCGCGTTGCTGCAGTTCTTGCGCGCCCTGTAGACGCGCGCGTCTTACCAGCCGCCGCCGCCGGCGGGCTTCTCTGCCTTCTTTTCGTCCTTCTTCTTGTCGTCCTTCTTGGTGCTCTTGTCCTTCTCGGCCTTGTCGTCGCCGGCGAAGGCGGGGGTCGAGGCGAGGAACGCGACGGCGAGGAACGCAGCGAGGATGCTCTTCATCATGGGCCTCTCCTTGGTCCGGGGTGTCGTGCGATTTCGGCGACAGTTGTAGCTCGTAACCCGGCTCGTGAGACGATGTTCCTTCATGACCCCCAGTCGTCGAGACCTGCTGCAAGGCGTGGCCGTCGCCGCCAGCGGGCTGGTCATCGAGGCGTGCGCGCACGGCGGCGCCGCCTCCGGGCCGCCGCTCCCCGCCGCGCCCGCGCTGCCCGGCGGCCTCGAGGTCCGGGGGACGCGGTTCCTGAAGGACGGCAAGCCGTTCTTCGTCAGCGGCTTCAACTACTGGGCTGGGCCGACCCTGGCCCGTGAGGGGAACGCGGCCGGCTGGGATCAGGTGCGGCGCGATCTCGACGGGCTGCAGGCGGCCGGCATCAACATGCTGCGGGTGATGGCGGCGACCGAGGGGCCCGACACCGAGCCGTTCCGGATCGTGCCGTCGATTCAGCCGGCGCTGGGGCAGTACGACCCCGCCGGCCTGGCCGGCGTCGTCCGCTTCGCCGACGAGCTCAAGACGCGCGGCCTCCACGCCATCTTCACGCTCAACGACTTCTGGCCCTGGTCGGGCGGCTTCGCGCAGTACCTGGCCTGGGTCGGGCAGGGGCCGATCCCCTATCCACCGCCGGCGCCGGGCGGCAGCTGGGATCGGTACCAGCGCTTCGCCGGCTCGTTCTACAAGAACCCGCGCGCGGTCGAGGGCTACAACGCCTACCTGCGGGTGATCGTCCCCAAGCTGAAGAGCAACCCGATGGTCATATGGGAGCTGGCCAACGAGCCGCGCGGCATGACCAGCACCTTTGCCTTCCGCGACTGGATCGACGCCACCGCGCGGTTGATCAAGTCGCTGGGCCCCGGGCAGCTGGTGACCACCGGCAGCGAGGGGGAGACCCCCTCGCCGTTCTACGCCGGGCTCGACCTCGTCAAGGATCACCAGAGCCCGGCGATCGACTTCATCTGTTTCCACATGTGGGCCGCCAACTGGGGATGGGTCCACAAGGAGACTCTCGCCGCGGATTTCCCCGCGGCGCTGGCGCGGGCGAAGACATACGTCAACGAGCACGCCACCCGCGCGGCCAAGGTCGGCAAGCCGATCCTGCTGGAGGAGTTCGGCTTTCCGCGTGACCACCACAGCTTCGATCCCGCCGCGCCGACGACGCTGCGCGACCGGTACTTTCAGGAGGTCTACGCGCAGGTTCGGTCGCTGATTCCGACCACGCCGATGGCGGGCATCATGCCGTGGGCCTGGGCGGGCGACAGTCGGCCGCCGCGCCCTGGCCAGCTATGGAAGCCGGGCGACCCGTTCGTCGGCGATCCGCCCCACGAGGAGCAGGGCTGGTACAGCATCTATGACAAGGACACGACCATGAAGCTGATCGCCGACTGGTCGAAGCAGCTGGCCGGCGCCGCCGTTTCGTGACGCGCGCCACGTCTGAGCTCGGACGTCGGGTCCCGGTCAAACATCCAGGAATCCTGTTGTACACAAAAGCCCCGACCCATCCAGGTTAAGCGAACTTAGTATTCAGGCGCTCATGTGGGGGGGCGCTTACCTTGTGTTCGAGCTGGACGGCCAGCGCTATGGCGTCGCGGCCCACGCGGTGCGGGAGGTGACCCGCGCGGTGCAGACGGTGAACGTGCCCGCCTCGCTGCCGCACGTCGAGGGGGCGCTCGACTATCGCGGTGAGATCGTCGCGGCGCTCGATATCCGCCGGCGCTTCGGCCTCCCTGCGCGTCCGGTCGCGCTCGCCGACCACCTGATCGTGGCCGCGGCCGGCGGACGAACGGTGGCCATTCGGGTCGATCGTGCCGACTCTGTTTCCGAGATCCGTGATGAAGACATCACGCCCGTGACCGGAACCTTGCCGGGCGCGGGCCCGGTGGCTGGAATCGCGCGGACCGGCGACGGCTTGGTCCTGATTCACGACCTCGGCACCTTCCTGTCCGACGCCGAGGCGCAGGCGCTGGCGGCGGCCCTCGAAACCCTCGCCGCGGAGACGCGGCCATGACCGCGGGGCTGCGGTGGGGGGCGGCGGCGCTCGGCCGCCTGGCCGAGCTGGTGACACAGCGGACGGGGCTGGCGCTCTCCGGGGACCGCTGGCTCGACCTTGCGGCGCTGATCCCGAGGCCGCCGGGTCCCGGGGAGGAGGTCGACGCCACCGACGCGCTGCTGGCCTGGCTGACCACCGACCACGCCGCGTTCGAGCTCCTGGTCTCCGAGCTGACCGTCAAGGAGACCTACTTCTTCCGCGACCCCGGTCAGTTCGCGTTCGTCGCCCGCGAGCTCTGCCCCGGCTGGCGCGCGCGCGGCGGCGAGCCGGCGCGGCTCTGGTCGGCCGGCTGCGCCACCGGCGAGGAGGCCTACTCGCTGGCGATGCTGTGCGCCCGCGAGCAGACCGCGGCGCGGGTCGTCGGCACCGACATCTCGGCCGGCGCGCTGGCGACGGCGCGCGGCGCCCGGTTCAGGCCCTGGTCGGTGCGGCTCCCCGATTCGGCCCCGGCGCTTCCGTTCCTGCGCGCGGACGGGGGTGGGTTCGCCGTCGACGAACGCGTGCGCGAACAGGTCCGGTTTCGCCGGCTGAACCTGGCGAGCGCCGACGAGCAAGCCAATGGCCTCGCGGGTCTGGACCTCGTGCTTTGCCGGAACGTCCTCATCTATCTGGAGCGGGCGATCGTTCCTTCGATCGTCGCCCGCCTTTACGAGAGTCTTGCCGAGGGCGGATGGTTGCTGACCGCCGCTTCCGATCCACCGCTGGGGGCGATGGCGCCGTTCGACGTCCTCGCCACCGACGAGGGGGTCTTCTATCGCCGGCCGCCGGCGCGCGCGGCGCGGCAGCCCGTCGAGGCGAAGGCGGTGATGGTGCGGCGGCGACCGGTCGCGCCCCGCGCCCGCCGGGCCGATGCCCGCCGGCCGAGCGCGCCACGCACCGACGCTCCGGCACCGGAGACTGCGACGGAGCACTACGCACACGCGCTCCGGCTGGCCGAGGCCGGCAAGCCGGGCGAGGCGCTGGAGTCGGTTCGCCGGGCCCTCTATCTCGATCGCTCGCTGGCCATGGTGCACTTCACGCGCGGGACGCTCATGCGCGGGCTGGGCGACGCGGCGGAGGCGCGGCAATCGTTTCGCAAGGCTCGCGTTCGCTGCCAGGAGCTGCCGGCGGACGCGCCGCTGCCGCTCGGCGACGGCGTGACCGCCGGCTACCTGACGGAGCTCTGCGACCGTCACTTGATGCTGCTGTCGACGGAAACACGGCGCGCGTGACGCCTGTGCCGACGTCCTCCGAGGAGCTCGCGGCGATCCTCGCCGCCCGCGCGCGGGCCCTGGCGACCCCTGCGCAGGCCTCCACGGCGGGCGAGGCCGTCGAGCTCCTGGCGTTTGCGATCGGTGGCGCGCGCTATGCGCTCCCCACCACGCAAGTGGCGGCGGTGGCGCGGCTGTCGACGGTGACCCGCGTGCCGGGCGTGACGCCGGCGGTGGCGGGCGTCACCAACCATGAGGGGAGCGTCCTCCTGATCGCCGACCTTCCCGCGTTGCTCGGGCTCCCCCCGTCACCCACCGCGACCGACGCCGTTCGCTACCTGCTGGTGGTCCACGACGGCGACGCCGATCCGGTCGGGCTTGTCGCCGACGAAGTGCACGACATCCGAGCCGTCAACCGTGCCGCGCTGTATTCGCCCGCGGCGGGCGGCGCCGCGCCGCTGGCCCGCGCGGTGACCGGAGACGGCTGCCTGGTTCTCGACGGAAAGCAGCTCCTGACCGACCCGAGACTGATCACCGCGACACGATGACCCGACTGACCCCAGCGAGGACCCCCACCCATGCGGATAGGCGCTCGAATCGGAATCGGCTTCTCGATCCCCCTGATCTTCGTGCTGATCATCGGCACCGCTGCCTATGTCAGTACCGCCAAGCTCAACGAATCGAACTCCTGGGTCAGCCACACCTACGAGGTCATGAACGCGACCGAGACAGTGCTGGCCATTCTGGTCGATGCCGAGAGCGCGGGGCGTGGCTTCGTGCTCACGGGGGATGACGACTTTCTCCATCCCACCCCCGAGGAGGCGGGCCGGCGGCTGCACGACCAGATAGAAGCGCTGCGCCGGTTGACCAAGGACAACCCGGCGCAACAGACCCGGATCGCCAACCTGGATCGCACCGCCAACGACCGGCTCGACGCGCTCAAGCAGATCGTCGACGGGCGACGCCGCGGCGGCGTTCAGGAGGGGGCGGCGGTCGTGAAGCAGAAGCGGGGCAAGGACGCCATGGAGGAGATCCGCCGTACCGTCACCGAGATGAAGGCGGACGAGGCCCGCCTGCTGAGCGAACGAGAGCACGCGGCGGCCGCCGCTCTGCAGGTTTCGCAGCTGGTGGCCGTCGGGGGAACGGTGCTCCTCATGGTCGTGGTCGCGGCAGGGGCGGGACTGGTGACCCGCTCGATGACCCGCCCCCTCAACCGGGTGATGGAGGGGGTCGATCGGATCGGCAAGGGGAACCTGGCCAGTCGGGTCGAGGTCAGCGGCAACGACGAGCTGGCCGAGCTGGGGCAGGCGTTCAACCGGATGACGGAGTCACGGCAGCGCGCCGAGGAGCAGGTGGCGAGCGAGTCGGCCGCGCGCAAGCGGACCCTCGACGCGGTGGCCGAGGTGATCAACACGCTGTCGACCGCGTCGGCCGAGCTGCTGGCGTCGACGACCGAGCAGGCGTCGGGGACCCAGGAGCAGTCGGCGGCGGTGTCGCAGGTGGTGGCGACCGTGAACCAGGTGGCGCAGACCGCGGAGCAGTCGGCCGAGCGCGCCCGGCAGGTGGCGGAGTCGGCGCACCGGTCCGACGAGATCGCCGCCGGCGGCCGCCGGGCCGTCGACGATTCGGTCAGCGTGCTCGATCGCGCCAAGAGCCAGGCCGACGACGTGGCCAAGAACATCCTGGCGCTGGCGGAGCAGACCCAGACCATCAGCGAAGTGCTCTCGACCATCAACGACCTGGCGGACCAGACGAACCTGCTGTCGCTGAACGCGGCGGTCGAGGCGGCGCGCGCCGGCGAGCAGGGGCGCGGCTTTCAGGCGGTCGCCGGTCAGATCAAGGAGCTGGCCGCCCAGTCCAAGCAGGCGACCGTTCAGGTGCGCCGCATCCTCTCGGACGTGCAGAAGGTCTCGAACCGCGCCGTGCTGTCGACGGAGGAGGGGACGCGCAGCATGAACGCCGCGGTCAAGGCGGCGCAGGACGCGGGCGAGACGATCCGGACGCTGGCCGAGATCACCTCCGACGTCGCCCAGTCGGTGACCCAGATCTCCGCGTCGGCCGGTCAGCAGTCGACGGGGATGACCCAGATCAACCAGGCGATGCGCAACATCAACCAGGTCACGCAGCAGCAGCTGATCGCGACGCGCCAGACCGAACAGACGGCGCAGAACCTGACGGCGCTCGGCAACCGCCTCAAGCAACTCGCCTCCGGCTGACCAACTTGGACGAGGCTCTGCTCCTCCGACAGCTGCTGGCTTCGTTCGTCGAGGAGCTCGACGAACAGGTGCGCAGCTTTGGCGCCGAGCTGCTGGCGCTGGAGAAGCAGGGGGCGTCCGGCGCCGCCGAACGGGTGCGGACGCTGTTCCGGATCGCGCACACGATCAAGGGGGGCGCGCGGGCCGTCGACGCCCCCGAGCTGGCGCTGCTGGCGCACGATCTCGAGGAGGCGCTGTCCGGGCTGCGGGCCGCGGGGGCACCGCCGCCGGTGGAGATGCACGCGGCGCTGTACGGCGCCGGCGACGCCATCGCGGCCGCGGGGCGGGCGCTGCGGGCCGCGGGCAAGGTCCCGGCCACGCTGGTGGCGCCGGCCCGCGAGGCGCTGGCTCAATGGCTGACGCCCACGGGCGATGCCCCGGCGCCGTCGGCGGCCGAGTCGGCCGGCGCGCCGGCCGCGACGTCGCTGGCGCGCGACGAGCACGCCGCGGCCCGCGTCGCGACCTCGCGCCTCAACGATCTCCTTGGCAGCTCGGGCGAGATGCTGATCGCGTTGCGGCGCGCCGAGCGCAAGGTCGACGCGCTCGAGTCGGCTGCCGTCGAGCTCTTGCTGCGCAGCGCGCCCCGCGGGCGGGAGGAGGGGCCCGGCGCCTCCATGGCCACGCGCCCGCTGGCCAACGCCATCCTCGCGCTGGCGCGTGACCACCGCACGCTGGCCGATGCGGCCACGCGTCTGGATGAGGAGGTGCGGCGGGTCCGGCTGCTACCGTTCGCCGAGGCGCTGGCCGGGATCGAGCGCATCGCCCGGGACGTCGCCGCCGCCGGGGACAAGACGATCGAGGTGGCATTCTCGGGCGAGGAGGTGCTGCTCGATCGGGCGGTGATCGACGAGCTGCGCGATCCGCTGCACCATCTGGTGCGCAACGCCGTCGACCACGGCATCGAGCCGGTGGCCGCGCGGCGGGCCGCCGGCAAGCCCGAGGCCGGGCAGATCCGGATCGCGGCGCGGGTGCATGGGGGGGCGGTCGAGGTCACCGTCGCCGACGACGGCCGGGGGATCGATCTGGCGGCGGTGCGCGCCCGCGCGGCGGACCGGCGCCGGGCGGTCCCCTCCGACGAGGCCGAGCTGGTGGGCCTGGTGTTCGAGGCGGGCTTCTCGACCGCGCCGCGCGTGACCGGGGTGTCGGGACGCGGGGTCGGCCTCGACGTGGTGAGGAGCCGGGTCGAGGCGATGCGAGGTCGCGTCGACATGGAGTTCCGGGCGGGGCAGGGGACGCAGTTCCGGCTGACCGTCCCCGTCGAGCTGACGACGATGCGCGCGGTCCTGCTTCACGTCGGGGCCGAGGTCGTGGCCGTGCCCAGCCATCAGGTGTTGATGCTCAAACGTGTCGACCTGGCCGCGCTGCCGCTGGCGGAGGGGCGCCGCCAGCTGCCGACCGACGGGGCGCCGCTGCCGGTGGTGGCGCTGGGGGCGCTGCTGGGGTTGGGGGCGCCTCAGAACCGCGCGGACGACAGGTTGCCGCTGGCCGTGCTGGGGACGGAGAGCGAGGCGGCGGCGTTCGTCGTCGACGAGCTGATCGACGAGGTCGCGCTGACGGTCAAGCGGCTGCCGGCCCGGCTCGCCGGAAGCCGCCAGCTGGCGGGCGCGTCGATCCTCTCCGACGGGCGGGTGGCCTTGATCCTGAACGTGGCGGCGCTGGTCAAGGAGGCGCGTGGCCGGGGCGGCGACGCGCTGACACCGGTCGCGGCGGCCGAGCAGCGCCGCCGGCCGCGGGTGCTGCTGGTCGACGATTCGATCACCACGCGCGGGCTCGAGCGCAGCATCCTCGAGGCGGCCGGCTACGAGGTGGTCACCGCGAACGACGGCGCGCAGGCGTGGCTCCTGCTACAAGAGCAACAGGTCGACGTGATCGTCAGCGACATCGAGATGCCCAACGTCACCGGGTTCGAGCTCACCGAGCGGGTGCGCGGGACGCATCAGTTCGCCCGCCTGCCCATCGTGCTGGTTTCGGGCCTCGCGAGCGACGCCGACCGGTCCCGCGGGCTGGAGCTGGGGGCCGACGCCTACGTCGTCAAGGGGGCGTTCCAGCAGAGCAAGCTGCTGGAGACCATCGCCGAGCTGGTGAGGGACTGATGGTTCGCACCCTGGTCGTCGACGACTCGGTCACCGCGCGCGCCCTGATCGTCGCGGTGCTGAAGACCGATCCCGCGATCGAGATCGTGGGGCAGGCCCGCAACGCCGACGAGGGGCTGGCGCTGGCCCGCGCGCTGCGGCCCGACGTCATCACGATGGACTTCCAGATGCCCGACGTCGACGGCTTCGAGGCGACGCGGCGGATCATGAGCGAGGCGCCCTGTCCGATCGTGATCGTCTCGGGATCGCTGGACGTGCGCGACGTGGTGGTCTCGATGGAGGCGATGCGCGCGGGAGCGCTGGCGATCCTGGCCAAGCCGCCGGCGCCGATCGCGCCCACGTTCGCGCGCGAGAGCCGCTACTTCGCCAATACGGTCAAGGCGATGTCGCAGGTCAAGACCGTGCGCCGCTTTCCAGGCCCCGCGGCGCGGGCGGCGGGTTCGCCTGAGCCCGCGGTCATGCGACGCTCGGCGGGTCAGAGCCGGATCGTCGGCATCGCCTCCTCGACCGGCGGACCGGCCGCGCTGCACCGGCTGCTGACCGAGCTCCCCGAGGGGTTCCCGGCGCCGATCTCTGATCGTGCAGCACATCGCCATCGGATTTGCCGAAGGGCTCGCCGCCTGGCTCGATCGCGCGGGCCGGTTGCGGGTGAAGCTGGCGGAGCACGACGAGCGACTCGCCCCCGGGGTCGTCTACCTGGCCCCTGACGATCGCCACCTGGGCGTCAGCGGGGCGGGGTGCGCGCAGGTGATCGACGCGCCGCCGGTCGAGACCTTTCGCCCGTCGGCGACCTTCCTGTTCCAATCGCTGGCGGCCGGCTTCGGTTCGTCGGCGATCGGGGTGATGCTGACCGGGATGGGGAACGACGGCGTCGTCGGCCTGGGGCGGGTCCGCGCGGCGGGCGGGACGGTGGTCGCGCAGGACGAGGCCTCCTCGGTGGTGTTTGGCATGCCCCGGGCGGCGATCCAGGCCGGCATCGTCGACAGCGTGCTGCCGCTGGAGATGATCGCCGGACAGCTGCAGAAGCTGGGGGTGGGCTGACGATGACCGACGACGCGCCGCGACCCGACGACGAGCGGACCGCCCGCGCGCTGGCCGAGACGGCCCAGCGACGGATCGCGTTTCTCTATCAGGTCACCGGGACGCTGTTCGCCGGGCCGCTGGACGGGCGCGCCCGGCTGACGACGCTGGCGAATCTGGTCGTCCCCGACCTGGCCGACTGGTGCATCGTCGACATGCTCAACCCACGGGCGCCCACGACCTACGAGCGGGTGGCGATCAACCACTGGGATCCGGAGCGGATCGAACGGCTGGGGAGCGCGGCGGGGCAGACCTATCCATTGCCGACGGACGCCGGGGTCGGCGTCCCCAAGGTGCTGGCGCGCGGTCGCTCCGAGCTGGTCCTCGACGTGTCGCCTGAGCTGCAGCGGCGGATCGCCGCCTCGCCCGACCGCCTGCTGGCGACGATCGGCGCGCGGTCGTACCTGATCGTCCCGCTGGCCGGGGCCGACGGCGCGGTGGGGACGATCACCTTCGTGTTCGCCGAGTCGAACCGCCGCTACGGCCGCGACGACCTCGCGCTGGCCGAGGATCTGAGCCAGCGCGCGGCCCTCGCCCTGGAGAACGCCCGGCTCTACCAGCAGGCGCGCGAGGCGGTGCAGCTGCGCGAGGAGCTGCTGGCGATCGTCTCGCACGATCTGCGCAACCCGCTGTCGACGATCGCGACGGTCGCCGCGCTCTTGGGCAAGGCGGAGCCGACGCCCCAGTCTGCCGCCAAGACGCGGGAGCACGGCGCGCGGCTGCGCCGCTCGGTGCAGCGGATGGAACGTCTCATCAAGGACCTGCTCGCCTTCGCCAGCATCGGCAGCGGCCACCTGGCGATCGATCCGCAGGCGGTGCCGGTGGCCGACCTGCTCCGCGAGGCGGCGGAGGCCATCGGCCCGATCGCGAGCGAGAAGCGGGTTCTCGTCACCGTCGCCGACGCGACGCCAGGGCTGAGCGTCAGCTGCGACAAGGAGCGGATCCTCCAGGTCCTCTCCAACCTGCTTGGCAACGCCATCAAGTTCAGCCCGGTCGAGGGGCTGGTGCGGTTGGTGTCGCGGCGCGCCGCCGCCGAGGTGGAGCTCTCGGTCTCGGACAGCGGACCCGGCATCGCTTCCGACGCGCTGACGCGGATCTTCGAGCGCTTCTGGCAAGCCAAGGAGACGGCGCGCCAGGGGACGGGCCTCGGCCTCTACATCGCCAAGGGGATCGTCGAGACCCACGGCGGCCGCATCTGGGCCGACAGCACCCTCGGCCAGGGGAGCACCTTCCGGTTCGTCTTGCCGCTACGGGCGACCTGACGCGGCGGCCTACCGCCGCCCGCTCACCGTATGAGGATCGCGGTGAAGGTGCAGAACGGCGAGTACGACGATGGCTGCAGCTTCCACGACGAAAAATACGCCGTAAGGAAAACGAGTGAGCATGGCTCTGCGGACGTCAGCCTCCACCTCCGGGAACTGCAGGGGGCCGTCCAGGATGCGAGCAAAGAGGCCATCGAGGTCCTGCTCGAACGCCTGACCGAGTCCCAACCGCTCGGTTTCGTACCAGGACGCGACTTCGATGACATCGACCTCCGCGCGGGGGAGGAGGATCAATGTCCTCATCGTCGCGTCTTGCCGAGCTCAGCTTGCAGGTCCTTTCGGACTTCGCCCCAGGAACGGCCATTTCCGGCGCTCCCGGCGCGATACTCGGCCAATCGCTCTGAGAGGATCGCTCGATGCCATTCAGGCACCGGCACTGACTCAGGATGTGCAAGGACGCGCCCCCACAGCGCGTTGATGTATTCGACCTGATCCTCGGCCGACATCTCGTCAAACCCGGGAGGGGGTAACTTGGGAGCGGCGCCCATGCTCTCAGTATACAGCGGGCCTTCAGGGCGCCCGCGACAGTCGCTGGCGTCGACCCGCCGGGTCAACGCGCCGGGGCTTGGAGCGCGAGCGCTTTGTCGATCGCCTGCTGGGCGAGTGGGGCCATGATCGCGAACCCGGCCTCCCCAGGGTGCAGCCCGTCCTCGGCCAGGTCGCGCCGCAGGAGGCCGCGCTCGTCGACCATCGCGCTCCAGTAGTCGATGTAGCCGCAGTCGTGGGTGGCGGCGTAGCTCTGCAGCCAGCGATTGAGCTCCTTGATCTGCTCGGGCGGCCGCAGCGGGAAGGCCAGATCGGAGTCGGGCGTGTAGTTGTGAACCGGCAGCACCGACGAGAAGACGACGCGGATGCCATGGCCACGGGCCAGCTCGGCCATCGTCGCCAGGTTCCCCTCGATCTCGGGCAGCGTCATCAGGCCCGTGTTGCCGGCGATGTCGTTCGTGCCGGCGAGGATGACGACCACCCGGGGCCCGAGGGCGATGACGTCGGCGCGGAACCGCACCAGCATCTGCGACGTGGTCTGGCCGCCGATGCCGCGGTTGACGTACGGCTTGCCGGGGAAAGCGGCCGCCAGCCCCCAGGCGTCGGTGATCGAGTCGCCGAGGAAGACGACCCGGTTCTCGCCGGCGGCCGGCGGCGCCAGGCGCACGTTCGCGAGGCGATAGCGCGCGAGCTCGCCGAAGTCGTTCAGATAGAGGGAGAGGCGTCCCTTGCGCCACTCGTCGCGGCGCTGCGCCGCCCGCGACGGGGGCGTGGGCTCGGCTGCCTGACCGAACGCGCAGCCGGCCAGCGCGAAGAGAGCCAGGATCGGTCTTCCGGCGAGGCGAAGCAGTCTCGGCAGCACGGAACCTCCGTCAGGGGTTGGGGGGGGCGGCGGCATCCGGGGAGGCCACCTTCGTGTCGGCACCGGCATCGACGCCGGAGCTGATCGGCGCGGAGCCGATTGGCGCGGAGCCGATTGGCGCGGAGCCAATCGGAATGACAGGTCCGCTCCCAGCGTCGACGGGTTCGTCGACGTGGGGCTCGGCCTTCTTCTCCGTCACCTTCCTGTGCGCGACGTGTCCGCGGTAGACCATCGCGCGCTCCGTCGGACGCTCGGGGCGCTTTGGGACGTCGTAGATCATGTCGCCCCCCATCCGGCACCCCTCGGCCTTCAGCCGCATGAGGCAGGTGGTGGGGCCGTCGTCCAGGTAGCAGCTTGCCTCGGCCATCCCGAGATCGTCCCACTCGGCCACGGGCGGCGTCGAGGCGTGGATGATCCGGATGGGGCAGTTCGGCGGCCGTCGCGGGTACTTGGCGCCGTTCGTCGATCCGACGGCGCAGGCCGCCGCCGCCAGCGCGGCCAACAAAACCGAGATCCCTCTGCTCGTGCGCATCAAGTGGGCTGCGATTGTCTCAGGGTGCCGTCGGCGGGCCAACCGGGAACGCCCCTGCCGAACGCCGTCAGTTCTTGTAGATCAGCTGGCCGGCGTCGGTGACGCCGAGGTTCCGGTGACGGTGCGCGCCGGTGAACGCCTCGATCTGGCGCACCCAGTCCGAGTCCGGATAGTGATTCACCATGAACTCGGCGCGGCCGCGCGCCTCGTTCCGCCGCTCGGCGTTCGCGAGCGCATGGATCAAGATCGACTCGCGCTCGGGCGCGTCGGTCGTATCGGGGAAGCGACGATTTCCGTCTTCGGCCAGCGTGATGGCGGCGGCGCTGTCGGTCTTGGCGACCTCCCGCAGCCGCGCCATCAGCACCTTCTCGTTCATCGTGGCGACCGTTCGATCCGCCCCAGGCGGCGGGGGCGCAGCGGGGGGCGGGGTGGCGGCGGGCGGCGGCGCTGCAGGAGGCGGCGCGGGCGGGGCAGGCGCCGCCGTCGGCGCGGGGGCCGGGGCCGGGGCCGGCTCGTCATGTCGTCCCGTTCGCCACCAGACGATCGCCCCGAGGGCGAGCGCCAACCCGAGAAGCAGGATCGTCGGTCGTCGGGACGTGCGTTCGGGCAACGGTGCCTCAGCGCTTGCAGCCGCCGACTTCGGTCATGTGGGCGTTGTAGACGTTCTGCATCGGCAGCTGCATCGTGGGCCACTTCACGGCGTTGTCGCCGTCGTTGTACTGCCAGCCCCAGGCGCCGTTGTAGCCGGTCGAATAGAGCTTGGTGTAGAGATCGCCGCGCGCCGTGCCCTCGGTGTCCTGCGCATAGAACTCGCCCATCACCAGCTTCTTGTCGGTGAGGCCCCAGTGCGAAGACGCGTTCATGAACGGCGAGTTCGAGGTGCCGTTCGAGGTGTAGTAGTGGACCTGGTAGAAGTCGAGAGTGCCCTTCTGCCGGCCGCCCACGCTGCGCAGGGCGTCGTCCGAGTACCAGTTCGCCTTGCCGCTGACGCCGTTCGAGCAGTAGTCGAAGGTCTGCGCGCTGCTGGTCACGAAGACGTTGGGATCGGCGGTGCGGATGGCATCGATGCACCAGTTGACCGTCTTCTGGATCGCCGCCTGCGTGGTCCGGTAGGTCGCCCACCCCTTGGGTGACATCCCCTCCGGCTCGTTGAAGATCTCGTACGCGTAGAGCCCCGGGTGCCCCTTGGTGAACGTCACCAGCGGGGTGAGGTAGTTGTCGATGTACGACTGCCGGATCGTGTCGTCCTCGAGCAGCTTCGAGTTCTGGGTGTGCGCGGTGCCGGCGTTGTCCTGCAGCATGTCGAACGACCAGAGGCTGATGACGATCTGCACGCCGTGGCTCGCCGCCGCGTCGAGGATCGCCTTGATGCCGTCCTTGTGCGACTGCTGGATCGGCATGACCTTGCCGCTGCTGTCGTAGCCCGGCGTCTTGGTGCCGTTGGTGTGGAACCACCAGCGGATCACCCGCCCGCCCGCGTTGTAGGTGTTGGTGAAGATGGTGTTGAACGTCGCGATGTTCGGGTTGGGGATGTCGTTCGCGAAGTTGACCCAGGCGATGTTGAGGCCGCTGGCGAAGTTGCAGATCGCGCCGCTGCCGGTGCTGCCGGCCGGGCCCGCGCCCGCTACCCCCGCGCCCGCCACACCTGTCGACCCGCCGCGGCCGGGCATTCCCGCGAGCCCCGTCGTGCCGGCGAGGCCGGTGCTGCCGCCACGGCCCGGCGCGCCTGCCGGACCCGAGCCGGCGACGCCCGTCGAGCCGGCGGCCCCGGTGGAGCCCGCGAGACCCGTGGTGCCGGCGACGCCGGTCGAGCCCGCGACGCCGGCGGTGCCCGCGACGCCGGTGGAGCCCGCGACGCCGGTGGAGCCGCCCGAGCCTGCGACGCCGGACGAACCTGCGACCCCGGTGGAGCCCGCGACGCCGCTGCCCCCGCGTCCGCTGGTGTTCGAACCGGCGGCGCCGCTCGCGCCCGCGTCGCCCGTCTCGTCGCTGCCTCCGGTGTCGGCACAGGACGCGATCGCCGCACCGAGCACGAGTGAGAGCAGCCCCAGGCGCGACGACGTCATGAGGGTCCTCCGGGAGGTGACGGGGGCGGTCAGGGCCGATTCAGGGCCGACATGAGGGGTCATGGCTGACATAGGGGCGGGGCCGGCTGAATTGCTTGGCAAAACAGTACGCGAACTCGAAATTTCTCGTTCACGGGTTTGCCGGTTCTCACCGCGCGCCATTCGGTGTGTAGGCTTCTGTCGGGCAACGTCGGACAGGTCAGACGCCGCCGGCGCGCCTGCGGGAGACCAGGTCCTCGGCGGCCGCGGGCCAGTCGGGGAAATCAAAGACGAATCCGGCCTCGGGGAGGCGCCTCGACACGACGCGGCGGCTCTTCAAGATGAGCTCGGTGTCGGTCCGGAGGACGAACGCGCCGAGCTCCACCATCCACCTGGTGGCCGGGAGCGCGACCCGCGTCCCCCAGGCCCGGCGCAACACCGCCATGAACTCCCGCTGCGGCAGCGGGCCGGGCGCGGCGAGGTTGATCGCCCCCGCGAGATCCTCGCGGGCGAGCAGCAGCCGCACCGCGCGCACGAAGTCGCGCTCGTGGATCCAGGAGACGAACTGTCGCCCACCCGCGACCGCGCCACCGACGCCGCGGCGGACCAGCCCCAGCAGCACGTCGAAGATGCTGCCGCGCTCCGGGCTCATCACCATCGCCGTGCGGAGCGCCAGCTTGCGCGTCGCCGGCGTGGGGGCGTCGGTCTGCGCCTGTTCCCAGGCGCGCGCGATCTCGACGCTGGTTCGCCAGTACGGTGGGGCGTCGGGCTCGTCGCCGCCGATGCGGCCCGTCGCCTCGTCGTTGGCGGCGTCGAAGCGGTGCGCGTAGATCGTCGCGGTGCTCATCTGCAGCCAGACCCCCGGCGGGCGCGCCGCCTGCGCGATCGCGGCGCCCACCGCGCGGGTCGAGTCGACGCGCGAGTCGCGCATCGCGGAGACGTTCGCCGGGGTGTAACGGCAGTTCACGCTGCGCCCCGCGAGGTTGATGACCGCGTCGGCGCCGTCGACGGCGGTGGCCCATGGCCCGACGGTGCGCGCGTCCCAGCCGACGACCGGCGTGTCGTTCGCGGCGCGGCCGGCGGGGTCGCGCCCGAGCACCACGACGGTGTGCCCGTCCGCGGCGAGCGCGCGCACCAGCAGCCCGCCCACGTTGCCGGTGCCCCCAGCGATGACGATCTTCACACCCCGGAGTATCACCCAGGGCGCCGATTTCCTTGGTGGGACTGACGCGCCGGCTCGTACACTGCGCGCCGTGAGGCCGCGGGGGGAACCGATCCGATCGGCGGGGCGCGCCTGGCGGCGCAGCAGGTGGCTCACCCGGTCTGCGCGACGCCGGCGGGGCTGGTCTCGCGGCTGGTGGCGGTGCAGGCGCAGGACTACGCTGCCGCGCGCTGGGCGGTCGGCGTGCGGCTGACCGGCGCGGCGACCGAGGCGAGCGTCTTGGCCGCGCTGGCCTCGGGCGCGGTGCTGCGCACGCACGTGCTGCGCGGGACCTGGCAGCTGGTCGTCCCCGCCGACGTCCGCTGGTTGCTGGCGCTGGTGGCGCCGCGGCTGATCGCGCGCACCGCCCCGCGGTTCCGTGAGCTGGGGATCGACGCCGCGACCATCCGCAGCAGCCACACCGCGATCGTTCGGGCGCTGCGCGACCGGCACCACCTGACCCGCGCCGAGCTGGCCGCCGCGCTGGTCGCCCGCAAGATCGCCGCCGGGGGGGCGCGGCTCTCGTTCCTGCTGTGGCGCGCCGAGCTGGACGGCCTGATCGCCAGCGGCGTGCCTCGTGGCAAGCAGCCGACCTACGCGCTCCTGGACGAGCGGGCGCCCGGCGGCAACCCGCTGCCCGATCGCGACGCCGCGCTGATCGAGCTGGCGCGGCGCTACTTCGGTAGCCGCGGGCCGGCGACGGTCGCCGACTTCGCCTGGTGGTCGGGGCTGGCGCCGGCCGAGGCGCGCCGCGGTCTCGAGGGGGCGGCGAAGATGCTCAACGGGATCCACGTGGGCGCGCACACCTACTGGCACGGCGTCCACCGGGCCCGCTGGGCCACCCCCCCCGCGGTGCTGCTGCCGCCGTTCGACGAGTACCTGGTCGCCTACCGCGATCGCGACGACGTGCTGGATCCGGGTTTCGCCAAGGCGATCAACGCCGGTGGCGGCATGCTGGATCCGATCGTCGTCGTCGGCGGCGTCGTGCGCGGCACCTGGCGGCGCGAGCTCGGGCGCGGGACGGTGGCGATCGAGATCGATCTCTTCGCGGCCCCCTCGGCGCGCGCGCGCGCGGCGATCACCGCCGCCGCCCGGCGCTACGCGGCGTTCCTGGGGCTGACGCCCCGCCTCTCCATTCGTGTCCATATTCGGAAGCACCGATGAGACGGATCGTGATGTTCAACAGGGTGTCGGCCGACGGCGGCTTCGCCGACGCCGACGGCGGCCTCGACTGGGTCGTTCCGGAGCCGCGCATCGACAAGGGGGCCGCCAAGGCGACCGGCGGCGTCGACACGATCCTGTTCGGGCGTCGGACCTACCAGATGTTCGCCAGCTTCTGGCCGCGCTTCCTCGACGACCCGACGCTGGGGGATCCCCACGCCCCGGGCCGCCGCTCGCCCGAGATGCTGGCGATGGCCCGGATGATCAACGACGCGACCAAGATCGTGTTTTCGCGAACCTTGAAGTCGGTGACCTGGAGAGGCTCGCGCCTGATGTCGAAGATCGATCCGCGCGCGATCAAGGCGCTGAAGCGCGGCAAGGGGAAGGACATCATGATCTTCGGCAGCGGGTCGATCGTCACGGCGTTGACCGCGCTCGGCCTCGTCGACGAGTACCAGCTGGTCGTCAGCCCGGTCGTCCTGGGCGACGGCCGCCGGATGCTCGCTGGCCTGCCGGAGCCCGTGCCGCTGAAGCTGCTGGGCGCGAAGACCTTCCCGACGGGGACGGTCGTGCTGCGCTACGCCCCCGCGCGCTGACCGGCCGGACCTGGCGCCGGGGCGTCCCCCGAATGCTCCAGCGCGCGGCGCAGGTCGGTCCGGGCGCGGTGGAGCCGCGTCTTCATGGCGGCTTCGGTGAGCCCGAGCGCCGCGGCTGTCTGTGTCCCCGAGAGCCCCTCGAGGTCACGCATGATCAGGACCTCGCGGTGCGGTCCGTCGAGGGTCGCGATGGCGAGGTGGACCGCGCGGCAGAGCCGCCACCGCGCGAGCGCCGCCTCCGGGTCGAGCGCCTCCGTGGGGACGGCGTCGGCATCCTCGATGCGCTCGCCGAGCGTACGCCGTTCGCGCGCGAATGGGCGGAGCATCCTCAGGCACGCGTTCCGCACGACGCTGAGCAGCCACGACAGGGCACTGGGCGCGCGCGCCACTTCGGGGCGCCGCGCGAGCTTCGTGAACGCCTCCTGAACGGCGTCATCCGCGTCGAAGCCGTCGCGGCAGACGCGCAAACCGAAGCGGTAGACGCGGTCGTGATAGGCCCGCATGAGACGCGCCAGCGCCTCGTCGTCGTGGCACGCGAAGGCGGCCAGCTGGCGGCCGCCGGTCACGCGGAGCGTTTCTTCGGGTCGGCGGGGCATGTCGAGATGCCCATCAACCTATAGCCCAGGCAGGCGCCGAAGAGCGCGGTCCCCAGCATGTAGGCTCCGCCCAGGCCCAGGGCCAGCACCCTGACCAGCACCGGCACCGGCGCGAGCACGCTGCCCCCCAGCATCGCGATTCCCATCAGGGCCCGCAGGGCCCGGTCCCAGTTCGCTGCGTTCCGTTTCATGTCCGGTGAAGCCCGCCCGCCGCGCGAAGGATTCAGAAAATCGACGTCGGCCCGGTAAGCCACGAGCCTCAGCGCGTCACCACCGGCCGGTCGGCCCACGCGGCCCACGCCGCGAGCGCGATGTACCCGAGCAGCCCCTGCAGCGCGAACGCCTTGGTCGAGGGCGGCGTCGGAAAGAACGGCGTCGCCAGTGTGAGCACCACGAGCACGGCGAGAAAGATCCACATGCGCGGGCGCAGCGGGCGCCGGGACCGCACGTACAGGACGACGCCGGCGCCCAGCGTGACGAGCTCGGCGGCCAGCGCGGCGCCGCGATGGTTCCAGAGGCCCAGCCCCAGCCGGGTCGTCGCGCCGCCGGCCAGCGACATGTCCCGGGTGTGCATCGGCAGGTCGAGCAGCAGGTGCGAGAAGACGGCCAAGCCGAGCACGACGGGCGGCAGGCGCATCGCGGCGGCCATCGCCGCCGCGACCAGAGCCCAGACCGCGGCGCCGAGAACGCTGTGGGTGATCGGCATGTCGTAGAGGTCGTACGGGTTGTACGGCGTGAACCCCGGAACCAGCCGCATGTGCTCGACGCCGACCAGGAGGAAGATCATGAACAGCACGTCGAGCAGCTGGACGGCGAGGAACAGCCAGCCGAGCGAGAGCCGCGGCGACCAGCGCTTGGCCGCGAACGAGACCCCGTAGTGACCGATGAACATGCGGTCACTATGACGTAGGGAAGGCGCCCGTCGACTACAGCGCGATCACGAGATCCGGTGACGTGAAACTAAGGAAGCTCCGGAGGAGGGTTTCGAACCCCCGACCCGGCGGTTAACAGCCGCCTGCTCTGCCACTGAGCTACTCCGGAATGAGAACGGCCCATTATGGGAATCGCGCCTCATCAGTCAAGCAGACGGAACGGCAACCGTCCTCGGGCGGCCGAGGTGGCGGCGGCCGAGGTGGCTACGTGCCGGGTGGCCGCCAGCGCAGGAGGCGCGCGGCGTTCTCGAAGTAGATCTTGCGCAGCACGCTGTCGGGCAAGCCAATCCCGTCGATCTTCCAGCGCCCCTGGATCGGCGTCGGGCTCTCGAACTGGCGGTCGGCGGTCTCGAAGTAGCGCCAGGTCGACGTGAAGAACCGCACCTCGTCCGCGCGCGTGGGCGGCTCGGCGCCGGTGGAGCCGTACATCATGTCCTCGGGCTCGGCGCCGATGCCGGTGTCGGTGCCGAACAGGATCCGGTCCTGGTACTTCGTGAACAGCCGCCGCATCTTCTCCTGCGGGTGACGGCCGATCTCCGGGACGCGGGCCGCGGTGTCGACGTAGAGGTTCGGGTGCCGATCGAGCATGCGCGCGACGTTGTCCGGGTCCTCGGGGTCGTTTCCGAAGTGGACGCCGATGAAGGTCGTCTTGGGGTGGCGCGCCACCAGCCGCTCGAAGGCATCGTAGAGCGCCTGCCAGGACGGGATGTTCGGCCCTGCGAATGACCATTCGGGGTGGACGCGCAGCTCGTCCCAGCGTTCGTTGGCCGGCGTGACCGGCTGCCAGAACGCCTTCGGATCGCCGATGTGGATCGCCACCGGCATCCCCAGCGCGCCGGCCCGCGCGAACAGCGGGTCCAGCCCGTGATCGTCGACGGGGAGGAGGTGCGAGCTCCCCGGCGCCAGCACGCCGAGGCCCAGCCCCTTGGTGATCTTCAGGCCGCGCGCGCCGAGCCGCTTGGCCTCGTCGAGCATCGCCGCCATCGTCTTGCCGTACTGCGGGTCGGTGGCGATCAGCTTGAAATTCGGCATCGTGAAGACGATGACCCGCCCGTTGGCCTCGGCCGCGGCGCCGAGCTGGATGTCGAGCATGTGCTTCGGCCCCGGGTACATTCCCGACAGGTTGACGACGCCGTCAATCCCCCATTCGTCCATGAGCCGTAGCGCGCGCGAGATGCCGTCGGGGCCGATGTGCGTGTGGACGTCGATGCGATGGAATTTGCGCGCCCGCGGCGCGGGCGCCGCGGGCGCGACGGCGGGCGCGGACATCGCGGTGGTGGTCGCGGCCGGGGGCGTCTCGGCGGCCGGCGGCCGGCGACAGGCGACGGTCACGCCGAGCGCCACCGCAATCGTCGCCATCCGGCCGCGCATGGCCTAGTCGTCTGTCTTGAGGATTTCGACGTCCGAGGCCTTGCCGCCCGACTCTTCCTTGGGCGGCGCAGGCGCGCCGGCACGGCGCAGCTTCAGGTTGACCTTCAGCGACGGTCCCCCTTTGCCTTGCGCCCAGTCCGAGCCGCCAATCATCCGGTCCTGGGGCTCGAACCCGTCCTTCTTCACGGTGATGCCGTGAGGGGCGTTCGGGTCGACGTCGCGGCTCGTGAACGGCGTCAGACCGACGCTGTTGCCGTCGATGAACACCTCGGCACGCGACGGGGTCGACGTGACCTTCAAGGTCGGGCGCACCGACGCCACTTCGGCAACGGGCTTCGCGTCGTCGGCCGCGGCTGGCTTCGTCGCCTCCGCGCCGGCTGCCGCCTCCGCGGGCTTCGCGGCTTCAGCGGGCTTCGCGCCGTCGGCGGGCTTCGCGGCCTCGGCGGCGGGTGTGGTCGCGCCGGCGGCGGCTGCTTCGGCCTCGGCACGGCGGCGCTTCCGCCGCGCGAGGGCCGCCCGCTCATCGGCTGCCGTCTCGGCGGCGGGCTTCTCCTTGGCCGCGGGCGCCTTGGCTTCGGGCGCCTTGGCTTCGGGCGGTTTGGCGGCTTCGGCGGCGGCCTTCTCGGTGGGGGCCTCGGGCGCGGGCGCCGCCGGTTTGGTGGTGTCGATCCCCGCGCCCTCGGTCCCTGGGGCGGGCGCCGGTGCGGAGGGGGCCTGTGGCGTGGTGGTCGCTTCGGGCGCCGCCGTCGGCGCGGGGGCGTGGGTTCGCAGCCAATCGAGCAGCTTGAGCTTGTAGACCGCGGCGGCTCCCCCCCGACGACGACGAGCACGAGGAGCAGCCGGCCCATCACCTTCGAGCGCGGGCGCCGGTAGGTGGCGTTGGCGCGGAATTGCCCGCTGTCGCCCCCGACGATCTCCTTGGGCGCGCGCTTGTCGGCCGGGAGCTTCTCGCGCTTGATGACCACCGGTTTCTCGACCGCGGTCCCCGCGGCGGCGGTGCCGTCGAGGTGAGCGGCCAGCGGCGCGTCGAGCGCGGCCGCGTTTGCCTTCGAGGATCTCGCCTCGCCCTGGCTCGCGAGCGGGATGGCGCTGCCCTCGGGGGCCCGCGCGGTCAAATCGTCTCCCGCGGCGGTCTCAATCGGCGTTCCGTCGGGCAGCCCGGTCTCGGGCAGGACGGTCGCCTTTCCGGTGACCGCGTCGTGGGGGCCGAACTCTTCCTGCAGCCCCCCGACACGTGTCGGCTCATTCGACGGATCGTCCTGTACTCGCGACGGCGCCGCCGACGCGAAGCGCGACGGCTTGTCCGACGGGGTGGGGGGCGGGGGCGGCACGAAGGGGGCCGGCCCCGGGGCCTCGGCCAGGACGGAGAGCGCCTTGTCGATGTCCTCGGTGGTCGGCGCCTCGAACAGCTGCGGCGTCGGCGCCGAACGGAGCGTCGACATGCTGCCGGTCGTGCGCGGGCGGCCGAACCCGGTCGACTGCGGTCCCGAGCGCGACTGCGCCGCGGGCACGGGAGCGGCGGGCGCCGCGCCCACCGGCTGGGCGCTGGAGTTGAACTGCGCCGACGGGAACAGCAAGGCGGGCGCCGCGCCCTTCTCGGGTGGCGGCGGCGGCCCAGGCGGCTTCACCTCGGCCGGCAGCGGCGGCATCCCGGTGCGGGCCGCCATCGCTTCGACGGTCGAGAACGATCCGGTCGGCCGTCGCACCGCCATCCCGGCGGTGCTCTTCGACATCCCCGGGATCTTCCCGCTCTGGGCCAGGCGCTCCTTCTCGACGAGGATCTTCTCGAGGACCGGCTGGCTCTCGGCGCTCAGCTGATCGAAGCGAACCCCCATCCCGGGCGTGACAGCCGGACGGGTCGGGTCGCTCTCGCGGATCCAGACCACCGTTCCGTCTCCCTGGAGCAGCCCCTGCTCGAGCAGCTGGAAGTCCAGCTTGAGGCGCGTTCCGACGGAGAGCGGTTCACGCGTCCTTATGAAGATCCCCCCCCGGCTGACATCGACGGCGTAACGCTCGATGAAGTCGTCGAGGTTGGCGCTGCGAAACTTGATTCTGAGGTTGACGGGGCCGCGCGGTTCTTTTTCGGTGGGCTCGGACATGGGCGTGAGGGCCGGAAGACTATAAGCCGGAACGGACTTCCAATCTGGGGATTTTACTCGCTATTGTTCCTGCCCATGCGTGACCCTCGCCAGCTGAAGCTCACAGTCGTGGTCGCGCTGGTCGCGGCGGTCTCGGGCGCGCATGCCGCCGGACCGCCCGCGACGCCCGCGCCGGCCGCGCCCGCGCCCGCCGCGGCGGCGCCCGCGCCGGCTCGCGCGGCCGCTGCGGCGGCGGCCGCGCCGGCTCGCGCGGCCGCGCCGGCGGCGCCGCTGCGGGCACCGCACGCCGCGGTGGCGTCGGACCACCCGCTCGCGTCGGCGGCGGGCGTCGCGGCCCTGAAGGCGGGCGGCAACGCGGTCGACGCCGCGTGCGCGACCGCCCTGGCGCTGGGGGTCGTTCACCCGGAGTCCTCCGGCATCGGCGGGGGCGGCTTCGCGATCGTCTACCTGGCCAAGGCCAAAGAGACCCGCGCGCTCGACTTCCGCGAGCGAGCGCCCGCGGCCATCACGCCGGCGCTCTATCTGAAGGACGGCAAGGTCGAGCCGTCGCTCTCGGTGCGGGGCGGGCTCGCGGTGGCGGTGCCGGGCGAGGTGCGCGGCCTCGGCGAGATGGTGCGGCGCTGGGGGAAGCTGCCGTTCCGCCGCTGCGTCGAGCCGGCGCTGAAGCTGGCGTCGCGCGGCTTCCCGGTGTCGTGGCGGCTGGCCGACTCCCTCCAGACGGTGGCGGACGACGCGGCAAAGCGGCCCGAGCCCGACGCGGAGTTCGCGGCGCAGATCGCCGGCCCGAAGCGGGCCCAGGGGGCGATCTGGAAGCGCCCGGAGCTCGCCGCCACGCTGGGCAAGCTGAAGAGCGGGGGCCCTGATGCCTTCTACAAAGGGCCGATCGCGGCCGAGATCGTCGCGGCGGTGAAGGCGAGCGGGCGGGGTGATGGCGCCGGGTGACCTCGCCGGCTACACCGCCGTCGAGCGCAAGCCGGTCGCGACGACGTTCCGCGGCCTCAAGATCTATTCGATGCCTCCCGCTTCGTCGGGCGGCGTGGCGCTGATCGAGACGCTGGGCGTGCTGGGGGCGCGTATTCCAGCCGCGACCGACCTCAGCGGCCCCGCCTACCAGCACGTGCTGGTCGAGGCGTTCAAGCACGGCTTCGCCGATCGGGCGCGCTATCTCGGCGACACCGACTTCGTCACCGTCGACGTCGCTCACCTGACCGATCCCGCCTACCACGCCGAGCTGGCCCGCCGGATCAAGCCCGACGGCGTGCTGCCGCGCGACGCCTACGGTTCGCTGGGCCCGGCGAAGGCGCCGCCCAAGGACGGCGGCACGACTCACCTCAGCGTGATCGACGCCGACGGCAACGCGGTCGCGCTGACCAGCACCATCAACCTGAGTTCGGCGCCCACCTGATCGCGGGCAAGACCGGCATCGTGCTGAACGACGAGATGGACGACTTCTCGCTGCAGCCGGGCGTCCCCAACGCGTTCGGGCTGATCGGCAACGAGCAGAACGCCGTCGCCCCGGGGAAGCGCCCGCTGTCGTCGATGACGCCGACGATCGCCGTCGGTGACGACGGCCGCGTGCGCGTGGTGGTCGGCGCCGCCGGGGGGCCGACGATCATCACCGCGACGGCGCAGGTGCTGCTGAACGTCGTCGACGGCAAGCTGGACGCACAGGCGGCGATCGCGGCGCCACGGCTGCACCACCAGTGGTTCCCCGAGACGCTGATGGTCGAGCCCGAGCTGCCGGCCGCGACGGTCAAGGCGCTGGAGCAGCGCGGCCACAAGACCAAGCAGACGCCGCACATCGGGACGGTGAACCTGCTGGTCCGCACCGACGCCGGCATCGAGGCGGCCGCCGAGCCGCGCAGCCCCAGCGCGCCGGCGGGCTACTGAAAATCCCGCGCGAGTTGTTGCGCCGGCCGATGCGCCGCGATGCTAGAAAGCGGCCCGGAGACAACCATGGCAACTGAGCTTCCCGTCCTCGAGTTCGTCCTTCGCAACTACAAGAACTTCAACGCCCGCGCGACGCGCGACGCGCTGGTCGCGTACTGGCGCCACATCGAGAGCGGCGGGAAGATGTTCTGGGCGGTGGCCGGGGCGATGTCGTCGGCGCAGCTCGGCATCACGCTGGCGCCCGGCGATCCGCGCCGGCCTGGTCCACGGCCTGTCGGTGACGGGCGCGAACCTCGAAGAGTCGCTGTTCCGGCTGGTCGCCCACGACCACTACAAGGACTTCCCCGACTACCGCTACTTCACCAAGGAGGACGACACCAAGATCCTGAACGACCGGATGCGCCGGGTGACCGACACCAGCATCCCCGAGGACGAGGCCTTCCGCGCCGTCGAGAAGTACATCGTGCCCGATGTGGAAGCGGGCGACCGAGCAGGGCGAGCGCCGCTTCTGGCACGAGTACTTCTACGAGCTGATCCAGACGATCGAGCCCGACGCTGCACCAGGGCAAGCCCGAGGAGTGCTGGCTGCTGGCGGCGGCGAAGGCCAAGCTGCCCGATCGTCGTCCCCGGCTACGAGGACTCGACCTTCGGCAACATCTTCGCGTCGCACGTGAAGCACGGCGAGTGCAGCGCCGGCATCGCCAAGTCGGGCATCGAGTACATGGCGCGCGTTCTACGACCAGTACCGCGAGCTGTCGGCGGGCGCCGGCGTCGGCTTCTTCCAGATCGGCGGCGGCATCGCCGGCGACTTCCCGATCTGCGTCGTGCCGTCGATCAAGTACGACCTCGAGCAGCCGGTGAAGCCCTGGGCCTACTTCTGCCAGATCTCCGACTCGACGACGTCGTACGGCTCGTACTCGGGCGCGACGCCCAACGAGAAGATCACCTGGGACAAGCTGACCGAGGACGACGCCGATGTTCGTGATCGAGTCGGACGCGACCATCGTCGTGCCGCTGGTGCTGAGCGCGCTGCTCGAGTGCAAGCGCAACCCGGCCGCCGCGAACGCGCTGTTGGCGAAGCTGTAGCCGAGCGATGCCGGCGCGGAAGATCACCAAGGTCCTGATCGCCAACCGCGGCGAGATCGCCTGCCGCGTGATCCGCGCCTGCCGCGAGCTGGATATCAGGACGGTGGCCGTCTACTCCGAGGCCGACGCGGCGGCGGTGCACGTGCGGCTGGCAGACGAGGCGGTGGCGATCGGGCCGTCGCCCGCGCGCGAGAGCTATCTGGTCGCCCAAAAGATCGTCGACGCGATCAAGCAAACCGGCGCCGACGCGGTCCACCCCGGCTACGGCTTCCTGTCCGAGAACGCCGACTTCGCCGAGGCGGTCGCGGCCGCCGGGCGCGACGTTCATCGGGCCGCCGCCGTCGGCGATTCGCGCGATGGGGGGCAAGACGGCGGCGCGGGCGCTGATGCAGGCGGCCGGCGTCCCGGTGGTGCCGGGGGACAACGGCGAGGGGGGCAAGGGGTTTCCCAACGCGGCTCTCGCCAAGGCGGCGGCGGCGAAGGTCGGCTACCCGGTGATGCTGAAGGCGGCGGCGGGGGGCGGCGGGCGCGGCATGCGGCTCGTCGACAGCGAGGACAAGCTGGAGACAGCGCTGGCCGGCGCCCAGCGCGAGGCGAAGGCCGCCTTCGGCGACGACACGGTCTACATCGAGAAGGCGATCGTCCGCCCGCGCCACATCGAGCTGCAGGTGTTCGGCGACGAGCACGGCGGCGCGGTCCACCTCTACGAGCGCGACTGCTCGATCCAGCGTCGCAACCAGAAGGTGATCGAGGAGTCGCCGTCGCCGGTCCTCGACGACGCCACCCGGATGAAGATGGGCGAGGTGGCGGTGCGCGCCGCGCGCTCGGTCGGCTACGTCGGCGCCGGGACGATCGAGATGCTGTTCGACTCCGCCAGCCGCGGCTTCTACTTCCTGGAGATGAACACCCGGCTGCAGGTCGAGCACCCGGTGACCGAGCTCGTCACCGGCGTCGATCTCGTCCGCTGGCAGCTCGCCGTCGCCCAGGGAGAGAAGCTCCCGCTCTCGCAAGAGGCGATCCCGCGCCGCGGGGCGGCGATCGAGTGCCGCGTCTACGCCGAGGACGCGGTGAAGTTCCTCCCCTCGCCGGGGACGATCACGTCGCTGCGCGTCCCGTCGGGGCCGGGGATCCGCGACGACTCGGGCGTGGTGGCCGGGAGCGTGATCTCGAGCCACTACGATCCGATGATCTCGAAGCTCTGCGCCTGGGGGGAGACGCGCGCCGCGGCCGTCGAACGGATGCGCCGGGCGCTCGCCGAGTACCACGTGGGCGGCATCCGCACGAACCTGGCCTTCCATCGCCAGGTGATGCGCCACCCCGCGTTCGTCGCCGGCGACTACGACACCGGGTTCATCGAGCGTCACAAGGCCGCGCTCACGCCGCCGCCGGCCGACGACGACACCGCGACGCTGGCGGCGGTGGCCGCCGCCGCGCACGCCGCGCACGTCGACGGCGAGCGGCCCGACGCTCGACCTGTCGCAGACGCAGCTCTCGGCCTGGCGCCGCGCCGACAAGGACTGACGTGGCCGAAGTGATCGGCAGCCCCGGCGGCGGCGGAACGGCCGTCGCGGGCCATGCTGCTGCTCGCGTACGCGACCCTGTACGTCGTCTGGGGCTCGACCTACCTCGCGATCCGGATCGCGGTACAGACCTGGACGCCGCTGATGCTGGCCGCGGTCCGCTTCCTGATAGCGGGGGGCGGGCTCTACGCCGTGCTGCGCGCGCGGGGCGCGCCGGCGCCGGGATGGCGGGCCTGGGGCGCGGCGGCGATCGTCGGCGGCATGCTCCTCGCCGGCGGCAACGGCACCGTCTGCTGGGCGGAGCAGTGGGTGCCGTCGGGCGAGACCGCGCTGATCCTGGCCCAGGGCGCCCTCTGGATGGTCCTGTTCCCCTGGTTCGCGCGGCAGGTGCCCCGGCCGCGCGCCATCGTGCTCGCCGGCGTTGCCGTCGGTCTCACCGGCGTCGCGATCCTGGTCGCCGGGCGCGGCGCGGGGGGCAGCGAGGGGCACCACCTGACGATCGGCCGCGTGGCGCTGGTGCTGGCCAGCCTCAGCTGGGTCATCGGCTCGCTCTGGTCGCGCGCGCTGCCGCTCCCCAAGGCGGTCGCGCTCGCCTCGGCGATGGAGATGCTGGCGGCGAGCCCGCTGCTCTTCCTGCTCGCCGGCCTGCACGGCGACTTCGCGACGTTTCATCCGTCGGCGATCCCGGCGGCGGGGTGGGTGGCGCTGGCCTACCTGATCGTGTTCGGCAGCCTGGCGGGCTTCGGCTCGTACCTGTTCCTGCTGGTGCACGAGGGGCCAGCCCGCACGTCCACCAATGCGTTCGTCAACCCGCTGGTCGCCGTGGCGCTGGGGGCCACCCTCGCCGGCGAGCCGCTCGGCCCGCGCACCTACGTCGCCGCCGGGATGATCGTCGCGGCGGTGGCGGGCGTGATCCTGGGGTCCGGCAAGCGCTGAACGTCGGCGCGCGAGAAAACGCGCGGGAGCGGCTAGGCGAACAGACGCCCCTGGCGGGGATCTTTCTTTTCGGGCAGCGCCTGCGACTTCGGCGGCCCCGGCGGGCGGGCGGCGCCAATCAGGGCGCGCAGGCGGGCGAGGTTGCGCGCGAACGACGACGCGCCGTCGGGCCCGGACGGCGTCTCGAGCACGGCGGGCGTGGTCGCGAAGCGCGGATCGTTGACCAGCCGCCAGAACGGCAGGAGGCCGAGATAGCCGTCCCCGATCTCGGCGTGCCGGTCGACGCGGCTGCCGGTCGGCGTCTTCGAGTCGTTGAGGTGAAACGCGCGCAGGCGGTCGAGCCCGATGACGCGGGCGAAGCGCTCGAAGACGCGGTCGTAGCCCTCCTCGGTGCTGAGGTCGTGGCCGGAGGCATGGGCGTGGCAGGTGTCGAAGCAGACGCCGAGGTCCGCGCCGCCCCGTGCCCGGTCGAGGATGGTCGCGACCTCCTCGAAGTCGCAGCCGAGGCAGCTCCCCTGGCCGGCGGTGATCTCGAGCAGCAGCCTGACCCGCACGCCCCGGGTGCGGTCGTGGAGGTCTGACAGGGACGCCGCGGCGGCGTCGATCCCCGCCTCGGCACCAGCCCCGAGGTGCGCCCCGGGGTGGAGGACGACGAAATCGAGGCCCAGCTCCTCGGCCCGCAGCATCTCGTCCTCCAGGGCGTCCCGGCTCTTGGCCAGGATGGCCGGGTCGGCGGCGCAAATGTTGATGAGATACGAGGCGTGCGACATGACGGGCCAGCCGACCCCGGCGTGCTCGCTGCGAAACAGCGATACCTCCTCGGGATTGAACGGCTTTGCGCGCCATTGCGCCGACGGCCGGGCGAAGATCTGGAGCGCTTCGCAGCCGTCGGCCCGACCCCGCTCGATCGCCGTGAACGGGCCGCCGGCGACCGATTCGTGCGCTCCCAGCAGCATGCGGCCGGGAGCATACCCGACGGCGCGCGCTTTCCATTGACGAAGACGCACGTATTGGGTAAACGACGCGCGGGTTTCCGTATGAATTTCGCGCCGCTAATACTCACCGCCGCCCCGGAGTCGCACGAGCCGCAGCTCATCGATCTGGATGCGACCGTGCTGGTCCAACTCGGCATCTTCTTCCTGCTGATGCTGGTGCTGTGGCGTTTCCTGTGGAAGCCGTATCTGCGGGTGCGCGGCGAGCGGGTCACGCGCGTCGAGGGATACCGGGAAGATGCGGCGCGGATGGAAGCCGATGCCCAGCAGCGCATGGCGCGGGCCGAGGCGACGCTGGCCGAGGTGCGGCGGGTCGGCGCCGGCGAGCGCGCGGTGGCCCGCGCCGAGGCGCATGCCCGCGAGCAGACGCTGCTGGCCGAGGCGAACGCGGCGGCGCAGAAGACGCTGGCCGACGCGCGCGATCGCCTGGCTGCGACGGTGGCGACGGAGCGTAGCCGGCTGCAAGCGACCGCCACCGAGGTGGCGCGCGAGGCCGCCCGCAAGATCCTGGGGCGCGAGGTGACGGCGTGAGGGCGCGGATTCGCGGCCTGGCGATCGCGATCGCCCTGGCGGTCTTTACTCTGGCGCCCGCAGCGCGCGCCGAGCACGGGGAAGCGCACCAGGCGCCTCACGAGAGCAAAGAGGCGGCCGTCATCTCCGCCGAGCAGGAAGGGGCCGGCGACGTCGGCGCCGAGCACGAGGGGGCTCACCTCGACGGTCTGACGCTGGCCCAGCAGATCCTGAACTTCGCGGCGCTGGGCTTCGTGCTGGTCTGGTTCGGCGGCAAGGCGATCAACAAGGCGCTGCTGGCCCGGCATCAACAGCTGAAGAGCGAGCTGGCCTCGGCGGCCGAGGCCAAGGCGTCGGCCGAGAAGCGGCTGGCGGTTCAGGAGAAGCGGCTGGCGGCGCTGGAGCAGGAGATCGCGTCGATTCGCGCCGGGATCAAGGAAGAGGCGGAATCCGAGAAGGCGCGCCTCATCGCGCTGGCCGAGGAGCGGGCCAAGCGGATCAAGGACGAGACGTCGTTCCTGCTTGATCAGCAGGTCAAGGAGGCGGAGCTGCAGCTGCGCCGTGAGGCGGGCAAGGCCGCCGTCGATCTGGCCGAGCAGCTGGTCCGCCGGTCGATGGGCCCGGCCGATCAGCAGCGGATGGTCGACACGTTCGTGGGCGACGTCGCCACCCCGCCGCGGAGGACCATCTGATGGCGGCGATGGGCGGCTCGATCGCGCGGCGCTACGCCCGCGCGCTGTTCGGGATCGGGATTGACGCCGGCAACTTCGAAGCGCTGGGGCGCGAGATCGACGACCTGACTGTGCTGCTGTCGAGCTCCCCCGAGCTGCGCAACGCCCTCGAGAACCCGATCTTCAAGGCCGAGGAGAAGCGCGCCGTGCTGGAGCAGATCCTGCCGCGGGTGACCCCGACCTCCGAGGTGCGCCGTTTCGTGCTGCTGCTCCTCGACCGCCGCCGCCTGGTGATGCTGCCGGCGATCGCGCGCGCTTACAGAGATCTCGCCGACGCCCACGCCGGGCGCGTCCGGGCCAAGGTGACCTCGGCCCAGCCGCTCTCCCCCGCGGCGCTGGACGGGGTCCGCCGGGCGCTCGGGCAGCGCACCGGCAAGCAGGTGATCGTCGAGGCCGAGGTCGATCCCGAGCTGATCGGGGGGATCGTGGCCCGGGTGGGAGACCTGGTTCTGGACGGCAGCGTCCGCACCCAGCTCGCCGACCTGCGCACCAAGCTCGTTAATTGAACTGACCAGCCAAAGCTAGCAGCGAAGGACAAATCGTCATGCAAATCCGGGCCGAAGAGATCAGTCAGATCATCCGCAAGGAGATCGAGGGCTTCGACAAGAAGGTCGCGGTCATGGAGACCGGGACGGTGCTGGAGGCCGGCGACGGCATCGCACGCGTCTACGGCCTCGACGCGGCGATGGCGGGCGAGCTGCTCGACTTCGGCCACGGCGGCGTCGTCGGGCTGGTGCTGAACCTGGAAGAGGACAACGTCGGCGTCGCGCTGCTCGGTAACTTCGAGGAGGTGCGCGAGGGCGACATGGTCAAGCGCACCGGCAAGATCGCGCAGGTCCCGGTCGGCGACGCGCTGACCGGCCGCGTGGTCAACGCGCTGGGGATCCCGATCGACGGCAAGGGAGCCCTGACCGGCGCCGAATCGCGCAAGATCGAGGTCAAGGCCCCCGGCATCATCGCCCGCAAGGGGGTGCACCAGCCGATGCAGACCGGCATCAAGGCGATCGACTCGATGATCCCGATCGGCCGCGGCCAGCGCGAGCTGATCATCGGCGACCGCCAGACCGGCAAGACCGCGGTCGCGATCGACGCGATCATCAACCAGAAGGGGCAGGACATGCACTGCTTCTACGTGGCCATCGGCCAGAAGCAGTCGACGGTCGCGGCGGTGGTCGAGAAGCTGCGCGAGACCGGCGCGCTCGCCTACACCACGATCATCGCGGCGACGGCGTCCGAGTCGGCGCCGCTGCAGTTCCTGGCGCCGTACACCGGCGTGACGATGGCCGAGTACTACCGCGACAGCGGCCGCCACGCGCTGATCGTCTATGACGATCTCTCGAAGCAGGCGGTCGCCTATCGCCAGCTGTCGCTGCTGCTCCGCCGCCCGCCGGGCCGCGAGGCGTACCCGGGCGACGTGTTCTATCTGCACTCGCGCCTTCTGGAGCGCGCCGCCAAGCTGTCCGACAAGGAGGGCGCCGGTTCGCTCACCGCGCTGCCCATCATCGAGACCCAGGCCGGCGACGTCTCGGCCTACATCCCGACCAACGTCATCTCGATCACCGACGGGCAGATCTTCCTCGAGAGCGATCTCTTCTTCTCGGGGCAGCGCCCGGCGGTGAACGCCGGCATCTCGGTCAGCCGCGTCGGTGGCGCGGCCCAGATCGCCGCGATGAAGAAGGTGGCCGGCAAGCTGCGGCTGGAGCTGGCCCAGTACCGCGAGCTGGCGGCCTTCGCGCAGTTCGGGTCGGACCTGGACAAGGCGACGCAGCAGCAGCTGGCCCGCGGCGCGCGCATGACCGAGCTCCTGAAGCAGGGGCAGTACCAGCCGCTGGCCGTCGAGAAGCAGGTCCTGATCCTCTACGCCGTGACCAGCGGCTTCGCCGACGCGCTGCCGATCGATTCGCTGGGGCGCTACGAGCGCGAGCTCTACGCCTTCGTCGACGCCCGCCACCCGGAGCTGTGGGCCGAGATGAAGACCAAGGGCAACGACGGCAAGGCCTGGGACGACCTCCAGGGGCGGATGAAGGCCGCGCTCACCGCGTTCGGCAAAGAGTTCTCGCCGGAGGCGCAGGCCGCCTAAGCGATGCCTTCGCTCAAGAGCATACGGACGCGGATCGCGTCGGTTAAGTCGACGCAGAAGATCACGCGCGCGATGAAGCTGGTGTCGGCGGCGCGGCTGCGGCGCGCCCAGGACGCCATCGTCGGCGCGCGCCCCTACGCCAACGCGCTGGCCGACGCCGTCGCCGAGGTGGCGCTGCGCGCGGGCGACGACGCCCACCCGCTGCTGGAGCGGCGCGAGCCGGTGACCCGGGTGACCTTGGTGCCGCTGACGTCGGACCGCGGTCTGGCCGGCGGGTTCAACGCCAACGTGTTCCGCGCCGTGCAGCGCTTCATCGCCGAGCGCAAGCAGGCGACGCCGCCCCTGCACGACGTCGCGCTGGAGGTGGTGGGCAAGAAGGGGCGCGACTTCTTCCGCCGCCGCAAGCTGACCATCAACCACGAGCTCTTGGGGCCGACCGCCGAGACGGTTGGGGCGCGGGCGGCCGAGGTCGCCCAGATCGTGACCCACGCCTTCAAGGACGGCCGGACCGACGCGGTGTTTCTCGTCTACAACGAGTTCAAGTCGGCGGTGCAGCAGCGGATCGTCGTCGAGCCGCTGCTCCCGGTCACCGCGGCGAACATGCCCGCCCGCACCAGCGCCGCCACCGGCGTGCTCGACTTCGCCTACGAGCCCTCCAAGGCCGTCTGCTGGACGCGCTGCTGCCGCAATACGTCCAGTCGCAGATCTACCGTGGCCTGCTGGAGTCGATGGCGTCCGAGCTGGGCGCCCGCATGACCGCGATGGACAACGCGACCGGCAACGCCAAGGAAATGATTTCGCCTTTGACCCTGCAATACAACCGCGCCCGCCAGGCGGCCATCACCAAAGAGCTGATGGAGATCGTCGGTGGCGCTGAAGCCCTGAAGGGATGAGCACCGTAATGAGCACGAGCACTCAGGTCACCAGCCAAGGCAAGGTCGTCCAGGTCATCGGCCCGGTCGTCGACGTCGAGTTCACCGGGCGAGCTGCCCGAGATCAACACCGCGCTCGACGATCACCAACCCCTCGATCAGCAACCGGCCCGGCAACCTGGTGGTCGAGGTCGCGCAGCACCTGGGCGAGAACGAACGTCCGCTGCATCGCGATGGACACCACCGACGGTCTGGTGCGCGGGCATGCCGGTCGACGAACACCGGCGCGCCGATCCAGATGCCGGTCGGGCGCGAGGTGCTGGGCCGCATCCTGAACGTCGTCGGCGAGCCGGTCGACGAGCGCGGCCCGGTCAACGCCAACGAAGATGCTCCCCATCCACCGCCCGGCGCCGAAGTTCGTCGACCAGTCGGTGCAAGGTCGAGATGTTCGAGACCGGCATCAAGGTCATCGACCTGCTGGCCCCCTACCGCCGCGGCGGCAAGATCGGCCTGTTCGGCGGCGCCGGCGTCGGCAAGACCGTGCTCATCCTCGAGCTCATCAACAACGTCGCCAAGAAGCACGGCGGCTTCTCCGTGTTCGCCGGCGTCGGCGAGCGCACCCGCGAGGGCAACGACCTCTACAACGAGATGGCGGAGTCGAAGCTCTCCGACCGGAGCACCGTGCTGTCGACAAGACCGCGCTGGTCTTCGGCCAGATGAACGAGCCGCCGGGCGCCCGCGCCCGCGTCGCGCTGTCGGCGCTCACCGTGGCCGAGTACTTCCGCGACGAAGAGGGCCAGGACGTGCTGCTCTTCGTCGACAACATCTTCCGCTTCACCCAGGCCGGCTCCGAGGTGTCGGCGCTCCTCGGCCGCATCCCGTCCGCCGTCGGTTACCAGCCGACGCTGGCCACCGAGATGGGCGAGCTGCAGGAGCGCATCACCTCGACCAACAAGGGGTCGATCACCTCGGTGCAGGCCATCTACGTCCCCGCCGACGACCTGACCGACCCGGCGCCGGCGACGGCGTTCGCCCACCTCGACGCGACCACCGTGCTGTCGCGCGCACATCTCCGAGCTCGGGCATCTACCCGGCCGTCGATCCGCTCGACTCGACCTCGACGCATCCTCTCGCCCGACGTCGTCGGCGCAGGAGCACTACACCGTCGCCCGCGCAGGTGCAGCAGATCCTGCAGCGGTACAAGGAGCTGCAGGACATCATCGCCATCCTCGGCATGGACGAGCTCTCCGAGGACGACAAGCTGACGGTCTCGCGCGCCCGCAAGATCCAGCGCTTCCTGTCGCAGCCGTTCTTCGTCGCCGAGACGTTCACCGGCTCGCCGGGCAAGTACGTCGAGCTCAAGGACACCATCGCGCGGCTTCAAGGAGATCATCGACGGCAAGTGCGACGACATCCCCGAGCAGGCGTTCTACATGCAGGGCGGCCTCGACGACGTGCGCGCCCGCCACGAGCAGATGAAGAAGGAAGCGGCGTAACCACGTGAAGCTGTCGCTGACGACCCCGCGCGGCGCGCTGGTCGAGACCGACGTCGAAGAGGTCACCGCGCCCGGGCGTCGAGGGCGAGTTCGGCGTGCTGCCGGGCCACGTGCCGCTCATGGCGGCGCTGAAGCCCGGCGTGCTGTCGTACAAGTCCAAGGACCACGTCCGCGTGGTGGCGGTCGGGCAGGGTTCCTGCAGGTGGCGCCGCAGCCGAGCGCCGAGCCGGCCGCGACCGCGTGCTGGTGCTGGTCGACACCGCTCTGACGGCCAAGGACGTCGACAGGGCTGTCGCCGAGCGCGAGCTCGCAGGCCGCCGACAAGGAGCTGGCCGGCTGGAAGGCGGAGCTCGACGGCGCCTACGACGCGCTGCTGATCCGGCGCGGCTGGGCCCAGGCCCGCCTCGACGCCGCCGGCCGTGCCGGCGCTACCCACTGAGGTCGAATCGCGTCGGGGGAGGACGAGCTTTGCTCGTCCGAGCCCATCGCGGGAGGTTCGGAACCCTTTGAGGGGTCCGGAGTGGAATCAATGAGAGGGTAGGGGCGTGAAGCGCCTTTTGCTGCTCATTTGCGCGCTTTTGCCGGCGTGCATGCCGCCCTCGTGGGGGGCGAACGCGCTGTTGCACCCGCCCAAGCAGACGGTGACGCGGACGCCGACGCTGCCGTTCGAGCGCTTCGACGTCGACGCGGGCGTGAAGCTGGTGGGGTGGAGGTTCCGCACCCCGCGCCCGCGGCGTGGGACGGTCGTCTACCTGCACGGGCTCGGCGACAACCGCGGCTCGGTGATGGGCATCGCCGAGCACTTCACCGCCCGCGGGTTCGACGTGCTGGCGTACGACAGCCGCGCGCACGGCGACTCGGGCGGTGACGTGTGCACGTACGGCTATTACGAAAAGCACGACCTGGCGCGCGCGCTTGATCGAATGGAGCCGGGGGCGGTGGTGGCGTTCGGTGTGTCGCTGGGCGCGGGGATCGCGCTGCAGGCCGCCGCCGAGGAGCCGCGCCTCACCGCGGTGGTTGCGGTAGCCCCGATCTCGGATTTGAAGACCGCGGCGTCCGAGCGGGCGCCTTTCTTCGCCAGCCGCGGAAACATCGCGGAGGCGTTCCGCCTGGCCGAGGCGCAGGGAAGTTCCGCGCCGACGAGGTAAGCCCGGTGGCCGCCGCGGCAAAGATCCACGCCCCGGTGATGGTGATTCACGGCGCCAAGAATCACGAGACGCCGCCCGCGCATTCGCAGCGGGTGTTCGAGGCGCTCGTGGGGCCCAAGCAGCTGGTGCTGGTGCCGGGCGCCGGCCACAACGACACCTTGCGCGCCGAGACCTGGCGCCAGATCGACGCCTGGATCGACGCCCAGGTCCCGGGGGCGGGCTGACCGCCATGCCCCGCTTCCTCGTCACCTGCGCGCACGGCACCGAGGGGCCCCTCCGGAGGGAGCTGGCCGACATGCGCATCGCCGGCGCGAAGGGCGATCGCGGTGGGGTCTGGTTCGAGGGGCCGCTGTCGATGGGGATGTCGGTCTGCCTGCACGCGCGCGTCGCCGTGCGCGTGCTGATGCAGCTCGCGACGTTCGAGGCGCGCGACGCGCAGCCCTCTACGCCGGGACGCGGACCGTCGCCTGGCCCGCGTGGCTGACCACGACCAGCACGTTCGCGGTTCACGGCGAGGTCCACGACACGCCGTCGCTGTCGCACTCGGGCTTCGCGGCGCTGAAGGTCAAGGACGCGATCGCCGATGCGCTGCGCGACGCGCTGGGCGCCCGGCCCGACGTCGACCCGAAGTCGCCCGAGGTGTCGGTCGTCCTGCGGCTGTCGAAGGGGCAGGGCGCGCTGTTCCTCGATCTCGCGGGCGAGGCCCTCCACCGCCGCGGCTACCGCGTCGCGATGGTCGACGCGCCCCTCAAGGAGACGCTGGCGGCGGCGATCCTGGCGCTGGGGGGCGTGCGGGGCGACCTGCCGTTCATCGATCCGATGGCCGGCTCGGGGACGCTGGCGATCGAGCACGCGCTGGCGGCGCGCGGGATCGCCCCCGGGCTTCGGCGGCGCTTCGGGTTCGAGCGCTGGCCCACGCTGCCGCCGGCGGAGCTGGCTGCGTTTCAGGAGGCGCGCCGCGCGGCCGACGCCGCCGCCGTCGACGCCACCAAGGTGCCGCTCCCGCCGATCGTCTGCGCCGACGTCGATCCCAAGGCCCTCGCCGCCGCCCAGCGGAACGCCTCGGCGGCCAGCGTCGACGACGCGATCGTGTTCGAGCAGGCCGACGTGAGGACGCTGACCCCGCGCTGGCCGGTCGGCACGCTGGTGACCAACCCGCCCTACGGTGAGCGGCTGGACCCGCCCGAGCTCGACGCCCTCTACCGGGACATGGCCCGCGCCTTCGCCCAGCTGCGCGACTGGCGCGTGGTCGTGCTCTCCGGAAACCCCGCCTTCGCCCGGGCCCTCCTCCGCAAGCCGGCCGTCATGCACCGGCTCTGGAACGGCGCCCTGGAGACCCGCCTCCTGCGGTATGACATGACCTGATGCGCACGCTCGCCGCCCGGGTCGGCCTGTCGCTGCTGTCGGCCGTGCTGCTGTTTCTGTCGGTGCCGACGTTCGGGCTCTGGCCTTTGATGTGGGTGGCGCTGGCGCCGGCGCTGCCGGTGGCGCTGACGGCGTCGACGCACAAGCGGGCGTTCCTGTACGGCTGGCTGACCGGCAGCGTCGCCCACGCGGTGGCCTTCTCCTGGATGAACGGACTGCTCGAGCGGTTCGGCCACATGGAGCCGATCGAGTCGATCCCGATCGTCGGGTTGCTGGTCGTCTACCAGGGGCTGGCGTTCGCCGTCTTCAGCTGGGGCGTGCGCCGCGCCCGCCTGCGCACCGGCTTGCCGCTGGTGGCGCTCGCGCCCCTGGTGATGGTGGCGATCGAGCTGGCGATGCCGCAGATGTTTCCCTACTACCTCGGCTTCTCGCAGGCCCCCGTGGCGGCGGTGATCCAGATCGCCGACCTGACGGGGCCGCTCGGCGTGACCGCGCTGCTGATGGCCTGCAACGGCGCCGTCGTGGACGCCTGGCTGTTGCGCGGGCAGGGGAGACGCATCGCGGGGCGTGGACTGGCGCTCGTCGGCGTGCTGCTCGTCGTCGAGCTTGCCTACGGCGCCCTGCGCCTGCGCCAGGTCGACGCCCGCCGCGCCGCCGCCCCCAAGGTGAAGACCGGGGTGGTGCAGGCCAACGTCGGCGTGATCGAGAAGTGGGACCCGCGTGCGTTCGCCCGCCTGCTGGCGACGCACCAGAGCGAGTCGGCGCAGCTGGCGCGCGACGGCGCCGAGCTGATCGTCTGGCCCGAGTCGTCGTATCCCTACGCGCTGGCCCGTGTCTCCCCGGGCACGACGGCCGGTTTCGCGCGGGACTTCCCCGCCGACGACCAGCGCCGGGTGCGGCGCGGCTTCGACACGCCACTGCTCTTCGGCACCGTCACCCGCCTGCCGGGCCCGCCCGCGTGCCGGCCGATCGCTACCCCTACAACACCGCGATGATGATGAACGGCGCGGGGGAGATCACCGGCCGGTTCGACAAGGTGTTCCTGATGTTGTTCGGCGAGTACATCCCGTTTTACGACCAGATCCCCTGGTTCACGAAGCTGTTCCCGGAGGCGTCGAACTTCAGCCGCGGCCAGGAGCCGGCGTCGTTCCCGCTGGATATTGATAGCGGTGCAGGGCGGGGTTCTTGGAAGCTGGGGCCGCTCATCTGTTACGAGGACATCCTGCCGGGCTTCGCGCGCCGGGTCGCCAAGCTCGACCCGAACGCATTCATAAACATCACCAACGACGCCTGGTTCGGCCGCACCGCCGAGCCCTACCAGCACCTGGCGCTCGCGGTGTTCCGGTCGGTCGAGCACCGGCTGGAGATGATCCGGGCCGTGAACACGGGCGTCAGCGCCCACATCGACGCCGGGGGGCGGGTGCGCGCGCAGACGATCTCGGTCGACCCCGACGACGTACCGCCCACGCCCCCCGTGACCCTGCTGGTCGAGCTGGCGATGCTGCCGGGCGGCGGGCTCTATCGCCACGTCGGCGACCTGTTTGGGTTCGGTTGTGCCGTGGCGCTGATTTACTTCCTGGCCCGCCGTGGGTCAGGGAAGAAATCTTCCCCGGCTCGGGTTCGATGATCCGGTCGATGATCCGATTGTGGGGGCGGCCCCAATGGGGTCGACTACGCGCCGGCGGGGGCCAAATTTCATGGGTAGCGTGCGACAGACGCGGGGTAGCTCGAAGCGGGTGATCATCGCCACGCTGGCGATCGTCGTCGCGGCGTTCCTCGGCAGCACCGGCTTCGCGGAGTACCGCGCCATGCGCAGCCACGCCCTCACGGCCGAGATCGCCACCGATACGTCGCCGAGCATCATGCACCTGGCGTCGGCACGGGCCGAGCTGCGCGACCTGCAACGGCTCCTCAACACCCACGTTCTGCTGGCCTCCACCGGGCAGCCGACGGCGAACGAGCCGCTCCGGCAGGTGCGAGAGCGGCTGCGCAACGATCTGCAGACCTACTTTTCGCTCCCCACGTTACCGGGCGAGCGCGAGCTGTGGCGGCGGATCGATGCCGAGTTGGTCGACGTCGACGTGCTCGCGGGGCGCATCTTGGACCTGACCGCGGCCCGACATTACGGCGACGCCCGGCGCCTGCTGGTCGCCGCTCTGCCGGCGGCGATCGAGGAGGAGTCGGAGGCGATCAACCTGGCGATTCAGCTGAACGCCGCGCGCGTCCGCCAGGTGGCCGAGCGGGTCCAGGGTGAGCAGCGGAGCCGGATGCTCTGGGTGTTCGGGCTCGACGGTGTCAGCGTCGCGCTGGCGGTGCTGCTGGCGTGGCTGGCGCTGCGCACCGTGACCGCCCAGGAGCAGATGGCGCAGCTCCGCTCGGAGGAGCTGGAGGCGTTCGCCGGACGGGTGGCGCACGATCTCTTGAACCCGATCGCGGCCGCCGATCTGTCGCTGGCGGCGGCCGAGCGCACCGATCCGCAGAGCGGGCGGCGCGAGGCGATGCTGGCCCGCGCGCGGCGTAGCCTCGAGCGGGCGCGCCGGCTGATCGACGACCTGCTCTCGTTCGCACAGGCCGGCTCCCGCCCCGAGCACGGCGCCGTCACCCCGGTGGCCGAGGTCGTCGAGGGCGTGGTCGAGGAGCTTCGCCCCCCCGCCGCCGAGCGGGGGATCGAGCTCTCCGTGACGGTGGGGACGCCGCCGCTGGCGGTGCGCTGCACGAGCGGCGTCCTGACCAGCGTGCTCGCGAACCTGCTGCGCAACGCCATCAAGCACATGGGCGATCGCCCGCGGCGCGAGGTCCGCCTGCGCGTCATGCGCGCCGATGGCCGGGTGCGCTTCGAGGTCGAGGACACCGGGCCGGGGTTATCCCCTGACTTCCTGGGGCGCGCCTTCGACCCGTACGTCCGGGGTGGGGGGACGGTCGAGCCCGGCCTGGGGCTGGGGCTGGCGACGGTGCGCCGACTGGTCGAGGGGCACGACGGTCGCTGCGGGGTCGAGTCGCGGCAGGGGGTCGGCGCGCTGTTCTGGTTCGAGCTGCCGGGCGACAGGATTACCAGGGACCGTCCGACGGCCCGGAGCTCGCCACGGTGCCCGCGCCCGGTCCGGCTGGCACGCTCACCCCGATCGGTCCCCGCCCGGACGTGCACTGACCGGCGCAGCGCTGCTGGCGGAGCGCTACTGGCGCAGGAAGAACGGGTAGGTGAACTTCTGCTGTTCCAGCTGGAACGGCGAGAAGTGGGCGTCCTTGGCCGCGGTCTGCGCGCACTGGCCGGTCGGCGTGCCCGCGAACGTGGGGCCGACGACGACCGACTGCACGGTGCCGTTGCCGGCGACGACGTAGGTCAGCTCCAGCGTCCCTGGCGTGTGGAACTGCTGGTAGCAGGCGAAGAGCTGCGGGCGAATCTTGGCCATCGCGTCGTCGATCGCGACCTTGCTCAGCTGCTGCGGCAGGCCGCCCGGCTCGGCGACCAGCGGCAGCCGCTCCGGCTTCCCGGCCGCCATCTTCGCGCAGGCCGCGTCCTCGCTCCCGGGCGGCGGGCGGTCGGCGCTGCCGGTCGACGGCGGCTTCGAGACCAGCACCTCGCCCGTGCAGCGGTTCACGATGCGCGCCCCCAGCAGCTTCACGGTCACGCCCTTCCCGGTCTTGTAGGTCCAGTCGGCGTCGGCGAGCTGCGGCTTGAACAGGAACTCGGCGCGCAGGAACGGCCGTTCGTTGTCGAACCACTGCTTGGCGTCGGCCAGGCTGTCGAAGCCGAACGTGTTCCGCGAGACCTCGACCGCCTTGACCAGCGTATCGCCGTCCTTCGACGGGGGCTTGAGGGTCACGAACCGCGGCTCACCGCCACGGCCGATCGTCACCGGCGCGGTGCAGGCGACGCAGCCCGCGAGCGCGACGTGATAACCCTTGATCGCCGCGTCGTAGTCCGACACGGCGATGGCCGCCGGATCGTCGGTGTCGAACGCGAACGTCTGGGTCGGCAGCGTCTTGCGCAGGTAGGCGATGGTCGCGCGGCAGCGCGCGCAATCGAGGTCGCGGGTCTCGGCCTCGCAGCGATCGACGAACGGGGCCAGCAGGGTGGGGACGTCGTGGGTCTTCACCGCGCCCTGCGCCAGGGTCTCGTACTTGGTCGTGGTGTCCTCGGTGAGGGCGGGCGTGTTGCCGCGCTTCGCCGCCTCGCCGACCTGCGGGGCCCCAGCATGCGCCGCGCCGACCACCAACATCAACAGCGAGGCGATCGCAAACGTCCGGTACATCATCGCCCGTGACTATAGAGGAGGGGCCGGCTTCGGCGCCAGGGGGGCGGCCCGGACGACCGGATGGGCGGGGGGCCGGTCCCCGCCGACGCCGACCGGCTTGCCCGCGGCTGCCAGCCGGTCGCTCTCGCGGTTGTAGGCGTCGATCAGCACCCCGACGCCGAGCTGATCGGGGGTCGCGGCGTCCAGCGGGATGAGGCGGTTCTCGAACCAGCTCCCCGCGATCGTCTTCGGCAGCAGGGCCAGCGCCGCCTGCTCCCGCGCGATGGCCTCGCCAAGCTGTTTGCGCCGGGAGGCGTAGTAGTCGTCCAGGGCCGCATGATCGACCCCGCCCAGCCGCTTGTCGTAGTCGTCGAGCTGCCGGCGGTGATCGGTCACGATCGCCTCCAGCTCGGCGCGTGCTCCGCGGTCGACGAACGGCGGCGCGCCCAGGACGTGCAGATCGGCGCGTCCCAGCTCCTTCCCCTCGGGCATCACCGACAGCAGCCAGGTTTTTCCCGTGGGGGTGTGCTGCGCGGACTCCCAGCGCTGCCCGACGTGCCCCAGCACCACCCAGTCGATCCCGGGCACGGCGTCGACCAGCGCGCGGCTGGCGGCCTCGGTCGGCAGGTGCAGGAGCGCGACCACCAGCTGGGCGCCCCGCGCCCGCAACGACGTCACGGTGGCCCGCGCCGCCTCGACCGGATCGCGGGCCTCGACGCCGGCCCGCCGCCAGGCCGCCGCCTCGTCGGGAGACGGCGGGGCGGTCACGCCGAAAATGCCGACCTTCAGGTCCATCTCGGGGCCTTGGGCATCGACGATCCGATCGGCGTCGAACAGCGGCTCACCGTCGCGGCCGTAGAGGTTGGCGGCGATGAGCGGCACGCCCGCCGCCTTGGCGACCCGACGGAGGAGCGGCACCCCGAGCGCCAGGTCTCGCTCGCCGGGGACCAGCGCCGTTGTCCCCATGCGGCCGTAAGCCGACGCCAGCAACCGGGCGCGGCGTTCGACCTCGCTGGCGGCCGGGGTGACCCCGCCCGGCGCAGGCGTGAAAAGGTCGCCCGCTTCCAGCACCAGCACCGCGTCGGCCTCGGCGCGCGCGCGATCGATCTGCGTCGCGCGCCGGGCCAGCCCCCCCATCGGCTGGACCGCGCAGTCGCACGGTCCATAGGCAGCGAGCTGGTTGGACGAATAGATCAGCGTCAGGTGCCGCCCCCGCGGCGGCGGTGGCACGACCGCGGAAGGGACCACGGCAGCCACGACGGCCCCGCCGGCTGCCTGCGCGACCGCCGGGCCCGGCGCGGCGGCCGGGCTCTTGCGACAGCCCATCATTATTGCGCCGATCGCTACGATCGCGGCGAGGGCGAGCAGCGGGCGCCATTTTGGTGCTAGATCCAAACGCCCCCGAACGATGGCACGCGACGACGAGGAACAGCAAGAGGTCGGCGACGACGAAGCGCTGGCTGAGGCAGCAGGCGAGCCCGAACAGGGCTCGTCCGAAGCCGAGGCGATCGATTCCGATTCGATCCAGGCGCCCAAGACTGCCCTCGCACGGCAGCGTGATCCGGTCGAGCGGTTCCTGGCCGAGGCACGCCGCTACCGGCGGCTGTCGGAAGAGGAGGAAAGGAAGCTCGGCAAGGCCGTCCGCGAACGCGGCGACATGGACGCGGCGCGCACGCTGGTGGTCCACAACCTCAAGCTGGTGATCGCCATCGCCTACCAGTACCGGCGCGCCTGGGCGAACATCCTCGACCTGTTCCAGGAGGGGAGCGTCGGGCTGATGGAGGCGGTCAAGCGCTGGGAGCCGACGCTGGGGCCGCGCTTCGGCACCTACGCCGCGTACTGGATCCGCGCCTACGTGCTGCGCTTCCTGATGACCAACTCGCGCCTCATCCACGTCGGCAACACGCGCGCGGGTCGCAAGCTGTTCTTCCGGCTCGAAAAGGAGAGGCAGAAGCTGCTCGCGGCCGGCATCGAGGTGACGCCCAAGCTGCTGGCGGCGAAGCTGGACGTCGACGAGCGCGAGCTGGACGAGGTCCGCAGGCACCTCGAGTCGCGCGAGGTGTCGCTCGACCCGCGCGGCGCGGGCGACGGCGACGACGACGCCTACCCGCTCTCCGAACGGGTGGCGGCCCCGGGCGTGTCGCCCGAGGACCAGGCCGCGGACGCGGAGCGCAGCGACACCGTTCATCAGTTCATCGCCGACTTCCGCGCCGGGCTGACCGACGAACGCGAGCGCGCGGTCTGGCAGGAGCACCTGGCCGCCGAGGAGCCGGTGGCGCTGGGCGTGCTGGGGGCGCGCTTCGGCGTCTCGAAGCAGCGCATGGGGCAGATCGCCGATCAGCTGAAGAAGCGGTTCCGCGGCGCCATCGTCGAGCGTCTGGGCCCCGACATCCGCACCGACTGGTTGGGGTAGGCCCCGATTGCCCCGGCCCTGGACCGGATCCAGGGTGCGGCCCATGGCCAATACCTCGATTCACCCCGCGGTCGACGGCGGCCTCGCGCCGGCCGGCAAGGACTTCACCGGTGGCACGCTGCGCTGTCTCTGCAGCGACAAGCCGGTCGAAGTGAAGATCACCACCCAGGTGCTCCACAACCACGTCTGCGGCTGCACGCAGTGCTGGAAGCCGAAGGGGGCGACGTTCTCGATGGTCGGCGTCGTCCCGAAGGCGAACGTCCAGGTGACCCAGAACGGCGACAAGCTGAAGGTCGTCAACCCGAACGCGCTGATCCTGCGCCACGCCTGCACCGGCTGCGGCGTTCACCTGTACGGCCCGGTCGAACGCCCGAAGCACGCGTTCAATGGCCTGGTCTTCATCCACCCCGAGCTGTCGAAGGAGAAGGGCTGGGCGCCGCCGGGGTTCGCCGCGTTCGTGTCGTCAATCATCGAGGCGGGGACGCCGCCCGAGGCGATGGCCAGCATCCGCGGGCGCCTCAAGGAGCTGAAGCTGGAGCCCTACGACTGCCTGTCGCCGCCGCTGATGGACGCCGTGGCGACCGCGACAGCCAAGTCGGCATTGTAATCGGGACCCTGAAAGGGTCCCGCACCCCCGCGATGAGCTCGGGCGGGCAGAGCCCGCCCTCCCTCAGCGCGTTCAGCGCCCGCGCGTGGTGCGCGAGGTGCTCGTCGACGAAGCTGGCGATGAAGTAGTAGCTGTGGTCGTAGCCGTCGTGGCGGCGGAGGCGCAGGCTCTGCCCCGCCTCGGCGCAGGCTGCTTCGAACAGCTCCGGTTTGAGCTGCACGTCGAGGAACTTGTCGGCGGTGCCGACGATCGATGAGCAGCGGGATGGTCAGCGGCCGCGCGCGCACCAGCGCGCAGGCGTCGTAGGCGGCCCAGGCGGCCTCGTCGGGGCCCAGGTAGCCCGCGAACGCCTTTCGCCCCCAGGGGACGCGCGACGGCGCGACGATCGGCGCGAAGGCCGAGACGCTGCGGTAGCGGCCGGGGTTGCGCAGGGCCAGCGCCAGCGCGCCGTGGCCGCCCATCGAGTGACCGAAGAGCCCGCGCGCGTCGGGCAGCACGGGGAAGTGCGCTTCGACCAGCGCGGGGAGCTCGCGGGTCACGTAGCTGTCCATGCGGTAATTCCGCCGCCAGGGGTCCTGGGCAGCGTCGAGGTAGAAGCCAGCGCCGAGCCCGAAGTCCTCGTCGGCGTCGTCACCGGGGTTGCGGGCCGCGCGCGGGCTGGTGTCGCAGCTGACCAGCACCAGCCCCAGCGCCGCCGCCGCCCGCTGCGCGCCCGCCTTCATGGCGAACGTCTCCTCGGTGCAGGTCAATCCGGCCAGGTAATAGAGCGCCGGGCGGGGGGCGCGTGCGGCGCCGTCGGGGACGAAGACGCCGATCCGCATCGGGCCGCTCGTCGACCTGGAGTCGTGGCGGTAGAACCCCTGCACGCCGCCGAAGCAGCGCCGCTCGGAGAGGGTCTCCATCAGAACTCGATCACGGTGCGGATCGACGTCCCCTCGTGCATCAGCTCGAAGGCCTCGTTGATTCGCGCCAGCGGCAGCTTGTGCGTGATCAGGCTGTCGATGTCGATCTTGCCGTCCATGTACCAGTCGACGATCCGCGGCACGTCGGTGCGCCCGCGCGCGCCGCCGAACGCCGTGCCCCGCCAGACCCGCCCGGTGACCAGCTGGAACGGGCGGGTCTTGATCTCCTGCCCGGCGCCGGCGACGCCGATGATGATCGACTCGCCCCAGCCGCGGTGGCAGCACTCCAGCGCCTGGCGCATCAGGTCGACGTTGCCGACGCACTCGAAGCTGTAGTCGGCGCCGCCGCCGGTCAGCTCGACGAGGTGGGCGACCAGATCGCCGCCGACCTGCTTCGGGTTCACGAAGTGGGTGAGCCCGAACTTGCGGGCCAGCGCCTCGCGCCCGGGGTTGAGGTCGACGCCGATGATCTTGTCGGCGCCCGCGATGCGCGCCCCCTGGACGACGTTGAGGCCGATGCCGCCCAGCCCGAACACGACGACGTTCGCGCCCGGCGTGACCTTCGCGGTCCAGAACACCGCGCCCAGGCCGGTGGTCACGCCGCAGCCGATGTAACAGACCTTGTCGAAGGGCGCGTCCGGGCGGATCTTCGCCAACGCGATCTCCGGGAGCACCGTGTGCTGCGCGAACGTCGAGCAGCCCATGTAGTGGTGGATCGGCTTGCCGCCCATGGAGAACCGGCTGGTGCCGTCGGGCATGAGCCCTTTGCCCTGGGTGGCGCGAATCGCCGTGCAGAGGTTGGTCTTGCGCGACGTGCACGATTTGCAGACGCGGCACTCGGGCGTGTAGAGGGGGATGACGTGGTCCCCTTTCTGGACCGAGGTCACGCCGGGGCCCACATCGACGACGACTCCGGCCCCCTCGTGGCCGAAGATGACCGGGAACAGCCCCTCGGGATCGGCGCCCGAGCGGGTGAACTCGTCGGTGTGGCAGACGCCGGTCGCCTTGATCTCGACCAGCACCTCTCCCGCCTTCGGGCCTTCCAGCTCGACCTCCTCTATCACGAGAGGCTTGCCCGCCTGATACGCCACCGCCGCACGCGTCTTCATGGCGGCAAGGTAGCGCCGGGCCGCCGCGGTGACCAGAACCGGACGGCCCTCGGGAGTGGTCCCTAGGGTCGGGGTGGGCTCACGGAGCGCCGCAGGCGAGCCACTCTCCGAGCTGGGCGCGCTGGGCGTCGGTGGGGCGGGGGTCGTCGTCGGGCATGATCTTGTTGGTGGCGTCGGGGCCCGCGGCGGCGAGCGTGTCGATCTCGTCGGCTGCCGCCCGGATCATCGCGACGTCGTCGAACGTGTCCTCAGGAGGGGCGTCGTGCCGATCCGGCGAGTCCGCCGCATGGCAGTCGTTGCAGAACGTCTCGAAGAAGTTCTGCCCGAAGTTGTCGTACGTCAGGGTCTGCGTGGTCGGGCAGATCGCCCCGGTGGGCTTCCCTTCCTCCCCACCGCAGGCGATGCCCCAGGCTGCCGAACAGAGCCAGAACCAACGACGATCGTCGAAGGTGCATGGGTCCTCCTAGACCGAAGAGGTACCCCGGGGTCGACCGAAGCAGGCAGGCAGGACGACTAAAGGTTCTTCTGCAACAGCACGAAGCGCGCGAGATCCTCGATCTCCTGCTCCGTCAGCTTGTCTTTGAACTTCGGCATCTTGTTCTTCTCGCCGAACAGCAGCGGGTGGCCGGGCTCGGCGATGACGGCCTTGGTCCAGCCCAGCGTGCCGCGCCCCTTGAGGTTGGGGCCGGTGTTCTCGCTCGTCGCCGTCGAAGTCGTGGCAGCTGTCGCAGTCCTTCGGCGACAGCAGCTCCTTGCCGCGCGCCGACGCTTGGCCTGATCGACGTCGAGCGCGCCGGTCTGCATGTAGACGAACTCGGTCAGCGCGTCGCGCTCCTCGGCCGTCATGTCGATCTTCTTCATGCCGTTCTCGAGCTTGGCCGGGCCCATGTAGAGAGGCCCCTCGGGGTTCTCGAGGAAGCCGCGAATCCAGGCCCGCGAGTTGTAGCCCTTGAGGTCGGGCCCCTTGTCGCCGCCCGCGCCCGCCAGGCCGTGGCAGCCGCCGCAGCGCTCGTCCCAGATCTCGCGCGCGTGGTTCAGCGGGTCGTTGCGGAACACGGCCAGCCCCCCCTCGGGCGGCATTCCCTTGAGGGCCAGGCGCCGCGCGTCTCGGAGCGGGCCTTCTCCTCGGCGCGCGCCTTCGCGAACGCCGGGTCGCGCGCGTCCTTGCGACCACGACCATCGCCCAGCGCGCCCAGCACCGCCATGAGAGCGCCACCCCGCACCATCACCGGCTTGCGGGCCGCGGGGCGGTTGGACCTGCCCGCGATCGAGGAACGGCAGCCCGAACGCGAGCCCGGCCGCGATGCCGGGGAGGATCATCGTCGCGACGATCTCCAGCGGCCCCTCGAAGTACATGCGCAGCTGGTAGAGCGGGATCGCGTACCACTCGGGTCGGGCCAGGTAGCTGGAGGCGGGTCGGCCGGCGACTCGAGCGGCGCGCCGTGCTGGGCGACCACCGCCAGCGCGATCGCCGCGAACGCCAGCGCGGTCACGGCGGCGTTGTGGGCCGCCTGCGCCGGCCAGATCGGCGCCGCGCGCCTGGCGGCCTCCTCGGGCGACAGCGTCCACTTCGGCGTGTAGCCGTGGCGGCGGAAGAGATAGATGTGGAAGAGGAGCAGCCGACCATGCACCGCCGGCAGCAGCCATCGCGTGGGTGGCGTAGCCGTGGGTCAGGGTCAGGTTGCCGAACGAGTGCCGCCCTGGATCAGCTCCTGCAGCATCCCGCCCACGATCGGCGCGCTGCCGGTGATCGTCGCCTCGACCAGCTTCGCCCAGTAGCCCTTCTGATCCCAGGGGAGGAGATAGCCGGTGAGCGCGAACAGAACCGTCACCGCGAGGAGGGCCATGCCCACCATCCAGTTCAGCTCGCGCGGTCGGCGGTAGGCGCCGAACAGCACGACCTGCAGGAGGTGGACGACCGATCACGATGATCAGCGCGGACGAGCCGAAGCTGTGCAGCCCGCGGACGAACCAGCCCAGCGGCAGCTGGTCCTGTATGTAGGCGACGGAGCCCCAGGCGTCGGTCACCGACGGCGCGTAGAACGCCGCCAGAATCACGCCGGTCACGAACTCGAGGCCGACCAGCGCGGCGGCGACCGCGCCGAACGTGTGCCAGACGCTGGCGCCGCCCGGGACGGTGCCCCGCCATCAGCGTCGCGCGGAGCGTCTCCAGGCCGGCCCGATCGGCGAGCCACGCGCGCAGCCGCCCGGCGCGAGGGGGCTGGGCGGGGGGCGCCGGGGCCTCGCTCATCCCAGCGGCTCTTTCTTGCTGGTCCCGATGCGGAATGACTTGTACTTCACCAGCACGTCCTGCCCCTCGACGCGGGCCTCGAGCTCGTCGAGCCCGCGCGGCGACGGGCCTCCCAGGCAGCGGCCATCGGGGTCGAAGGACGAGGCGTGACAGGGGCAGTCGAACTTGGAGGTCTTCTCGTTCCAGTCGACGCCGCAGCCGAGGTGGGGGCAGACGGTCGAGAAGGCGCGGATCGGCCCCCCGTCGGTGCTGCGCACCAGCCAGCATGACCCCAGCGTCACCTTGTCGAGGCGCAACCAGGCGTCGCTGCGCTGGCCGATCGCCGTGACCCGTAACGGCTTGCCCGGCTTGACGTCACCCTCGCCGGCCACGCGTGACGGCGCGTCGCCCCCGCTGGTGGTGACCTTCCGGAGCGGGCCGGCCAGGAACCCCAGCCCGGGCACGATCGCCAGCGCGCCCGCGATGGCGCCGCACCCTGCGGCCAGCTTGGAGAGAAAGGCGCGTCGCGCCTCGGTCGGCTTGGTTGCCATCGCGAGGGGGATTGAGACTCCCGTATCGAGCGGACCCCGTCAAGACGCGTTTCGCGCACAAAAAAAAGGCCGGGCGATGGCCCGGCCTTTTCTATCCATGAAGCGTGAAAACTACGCTTGCTTCCGAACGTTCGCGGCCTGCAGGCCCTTCGGTCCCTCAGTGATGTCGAACTCGACCTCCTGCCCTTCGCTCAACGACCTGAAGCCGTCGGCCATGATCGCGCTGTGGTGAACGAACACGTCCGGTCCGTCCTCGCGCGCGATGAACCCATACCCCTTCGCATCATTGAACCATTTCACCTTGCCGGTTGCCATTTACTGCCCTCCTACGAACGTTGAATCAGTACCTCTTTCCGCGATTTGGCCGCAGAAATTGGGCCCGAGAGTACGAAGGCTGAAAAAACCTGTCAAGTCTGTCGGTGGGTCGCGAACAGCGTGAATTCCCGGAAACGTATTTAGGATCTCTGCAGAATGCGCGAGCAGATTGTTCTGGGTCCGCGGCGGCGAGAATCGCGCGGATACAAGCGACGCCGCTGGCCCCGGCGTCGTACATCGCCGCGACGTCGTCGGCGGTGATCCCGCCGATCGCGACCAGCGGCAGACCCAGTCGCGCCGCGTCCGCGAGGGCCGCGACGCCGACCGGCGGACCGTAGCGACGCTTGGCCGGCGTGTCGTTCACCGGGCCGAAGAGCGCGAACGCGATCGGCGCGGGTGAGGCGAGCGCCGCCGCGACGTCGGCCGCCGTGTGGGCCGACACCGCCAGCGCCAGGCCGGGCGCGGCGCGGGCGGCGTCGGCGGGCGCGAGCGAAGTCCCTCCGAGGTGAACGCCGTCGGCCTTCACCGCCAGCGCCACGTCGGCGCGATCGTTGACGTAGAGCGCGGCGCCGGCCGCCGCGGTCACCGCGCGCAGCGCGCGCGCGAGCTCGGCCAGCGCGGCGCCGGCCAGATCCTTCTCGCGAAGCTGCACCGCCACGCTCCCCGGCGGCGCGCCGGCGGTCGCCCGCAGCGCGGCGGCGACGACGTCGACCAGCGGGCCGTCCGTCGGTCGCGTTTCGATCGGTGACGAGGTAGAGGCGGGGGACCGGGATTCCCGCGCTACTCAATCAAACCTTCGAGGGGCGACGAGGCGGTCGCGTACAGCTTGCGGGGGATGCGGCCGGCGCGGAACGCCTTGCGGCCCGCGATGACCGCGTCGCGCATCGCCTCCGCCATCAGCAGGGGCTCGCGCGCGCCGGCGATGGCGGTGTTCATCAGCACGCCGTGGCAGCCGAGCTCCATCGCCACCGCCGCGTCGGAGGCCGTGCCGACGCCGGCGTCGACGATGATCGGCACCTTCGCCTGCTCGAGGATGATGCGGAGGTTGTAGGGGTTGCGGATGCCCAGGCCCGAGCCGATCGGCGCCGCCAGCGGCATCACCGCCGCGCAGCCGACGTCCTCCAGCTTTCGGGCCAGGATCGGATCGTCGATGCAGTAGGGCAGGACGGTGAAGCCCTCCTTCACCAGGACACGCGGCCGCCTCCAGCGTCGCGGCGCCGTCGGGGAACAGCGTCCGTTCGATCGCCGATCACCTCCAGCTTGACCAGCTCGGCGATCCCCAGCTCGCGCGCCAGGCGGCAGGTGCGGATCGCCTCCTCGGCGGTGTAGCAGCCGGCGGTGTTGGGCAGGATGGTGTGGCGGCGTGCGATCGATGGTGTCGAGGACGTTGGGCTTGCCCGGGGTCAGGTCGACGCGGCGCAAGCGCCACGGTGACGATCTCGGCGCCCGAGCGGAGGATCGCCTCGCGGCCCTCCTCGATCGTCCGGTACTTGCCGGTGCCGACCAGCAGGCGCGACTTGAACGTCTTGCCGCCGAGCACGAGCGGGTCGTCGTCCTGCGGCGGGACCGCTACCCGAGCCGCCACCGATGAACGCGACGATCTCGACCCTGTCGCCGTCGGCCAGGGCGGCCTCGGCCCAGGTGCGGCGGGGAACGACGTCCTCGTTGCGCTCGACGGCCACCCGCGCCGGGTCGATTCCCATGGTCGCGAGCAGCGTCGAGACGGTGGTCCCCGGGGCGGTGGTCTTCAACTCGCCGTTGACGGTGACTCGCAGCTCGTTCATTCGTGGTAACGAAGCATAACCCGAAGCCGCCCATGCGTTGCCCCTTCTGCTCCGCGATCGAAGACAAGGTGGTGGACACCCGGCCGTCCGACAACGACCAGGTGATCCGGCGCCGGCGCGAGTGCTCGGGCTGCAGCCGGCGCTTCACCACCTACGAGCGCGTCGACGAGATCCTGCCGCTGGTGGTCAAGAAGGACGGCCGGCGCGAGCCGTTCGATCGGGCGAAGATCCTGAACGGGCTGAAGAAGGCCTGCTCGAAGCGGCCGGTCCCCGTCGAGGTGATCGAGAAGGCGACCGACCAGATCGAGCGCGCGCTGGAGGAGTCGGGCGAGAAGGAGATTCCGTCGTCGCGCATCGGCGACGCGGTGATGGCGGCGCTGCGCGACATCGACGACGTCGCCTACGTGCGCTTCGCGTCGGTCTACCGATCGTTTCGCGACGTGGACGAGCTCATGGCCGAGCTCAAGCAGCTGGTCGAGACGAGGGGCCAGGAAGTGACAGCGACGCGGGCGCGCGCTGCCGCGCCGGCCGCCGTTCAGCGCCGCCGACGAGCGCTTCATGCGACGGGCCCTGGCGCTGGCCGAGAAGGGGCAGGGGCACGACCCGGCCCAACCCGACCGTCGGCGCGGTGGTGGTGCAGCGGGGGCGGATTGTCGGCGAAGGGTTCCACCGCGCGCCGGCGAGCCCCACGCCGAGGTGCACGCGCTGCGCGAGGCGCGGGCCGCGGGCGCGCGGCGCGACGCTGTACGTGACGCTGGAGCCCTGCTGCCACGTCGGCCGCACGGGGCCCTGCACGACGGCGGTGCGCGGCCGCGGGCATCGCACGCGTGGTGGTCGGCTGTCGCGATCCGAACCCGATGGTCGACGGCAAGGGGCACCGCCCGGCTGCGCCGCGCCGGCGTCCGCGTCGACGTCGGTTGCCTGGAGGCGGAGAGCCGCGCCGCGATCGCCGGCTACGCCTTCTGGGTCCGGGCCCGCCGCCCGCTGGTCACCTTGAAGGTCGCGGCGACGCCTCGACGGCTTCATCGCGCCCTCCGGGCGTCGCGCGCCGCCGGGCGCCCGGTCTGGATCACCGGACCCGCCGCCCGCCGCGCCGCCCACGAGCTGCGCGCCGCCCACGACGCGGTGCTGGTCGGGGCCGGGACGGTCCGCGCCGACGATCCGCGGCTCACCGTGCGGCTGCCAGGGCGCCGGGCCACGCCGCTGCGGGTCGTGCTGGCGGGGCGCCGGCCGCTCCCCCGACGGGCGCGGGTGCGCGACGACGCGGCCCCGACGCTGGTGATCCCGGGGCGGCCGCCGATTCGCCGCGTCCTGGCCACGCTGGCCGCCCGCAATGTCCAGTCGGTGCTGGTCGAGGGGGGGGCCACGATCCACGCCGCCTTCATCGCCGCCGGCCTGGTCGACCGGGTCGCGCTGTTCGTCGCGCCGCGGCTGCTGGGCGGGGGCGTGCCGATCGCGGCGGGCGCCGGCCTCCCGCTCGCCCGCGCCCTGGCGCTGGGTCCGCTGACCACGCGCGCCGTCGGCGACGACCTGCTGATCACGTCCGACGTCGTCGCGCTATAATCACCCCGGTTTTCAAGGGTTTTCATGTTCACCGGCATCGTCGAAGCCACCGGAACCATCGTCTCGATCGGGCGTCGAGCCCGACCGTGGCGTGGTCCGGCTCGTGGTGACCACCGCCCTCGACGTCGGTAGCCTGCCGCTCGGGGCCAGCATCGCGGTCGACGGCGTCTGCCTGACGGTGGTCGAGCGCACCGCCGGTCGATTCGCCGCCGATCTCGGCCCCGAGACGCTGGCGCTGACCACGCTGGGCGCGCTCGAGCCGGGCGCGCGCGTCCACCTCGAGCGCCCGCTGCGGATGGGCGATCCGCTGGGCGGGCACCTGGTCGCCGGTCACGTCGACGGCGTCGGCACGGTGGTGGCCCGGCGCGAGCGCGGCGACGCGCTGGAGCTGGATATCGCCGCCCCGCCGCCGAGTGGCGCGGCGTCCTGGCGCCGAAGGGCTCGATCGCCGTCGACGGCGTCAGCCTCACCGTCAACGCGGTCGGCCAGACCGGCGGCGCCGACATCTTCTCGGTCGGGCTGATCCCGCACACGCTGGCGGTGACCAAGCTGGGGGAGAAGCCGCTCGGCGCGCTGGTGAACCTGGAGGCCGACCTGATCGCCAAGCACGTCGAGCAGCTGATGGCGCCCTACCTGGGCGGCGAGCGCGACCCGTCGGCGACGCCCCGCCGGGAGATCTCGGTGGAGATGTTGCGGAGGTACGGCTTTGTCCGCTGACGCCGTCCAGCGGCACGCCGCGGTCGCCGCCGCCATCGACACGATCCGCGCGGGCGGGATGGTCATCCTGGTCGACGACGAGGATCGCGAGAACGAGGGCGATCTGGTGATGGCCGCCGATCTGGTCACCCCCGAGGCGATCAACTTCATGGCGCGCGAGGGGCGAGGGCTCATCTGCCTGTCGCTGACCGAGGAGCGGGTGGAGCAGCTCGGCCTGCCGATGATGGCGGCCGACAACCGGTCCCCGCGGCACACCGCGTTCACGGTCAGCGTCGACGCCCGGCGCGGCACGACCACGGGATCTCGGCGCGCGAGCGGGCCGAGACGATCCGCGTGGCGGTGGCCCGCGACGCCCGCCCCGACGATCTGATCACGCCCGGCCACGTCTTCCCGCTGCGGGCCCGCCGGGGCGGCGTGCTGGTCCGGTCGGGCCACACCGAGGGGTCGGTCGACCTGGCGCGGCTGGCCGGACGCGAGCCCGCCGGCGTCATCTGCGAGATCATGCGCGACGACGGCGAGATGGCCCGGATGCCCGATCTCGAGGCGTTCGCGCGCAAGCACGATCTGCCGATCGTGAAGATCGCCGACCTGATCGAGTACCGGCTGGCGCAGGAGATGCTGGTCCGCCCGATCGCCGCCTCGACGGTCGAGCCCCGGATGGGCGGCGTGAGCGCGACCTTCCGGGCCTGCCTCTACGCCACAGACGTCGAGGAGACCGAGTACCTGGCGCTGGTGCTGGGGGAGATCAAACCCGACGAGCCGGTGCTGGTCAGGGTCCAGACCGCCAGCGTCCTGCGCGACGTCTTCGGCGCGCCCGGCGCCCCCGACGATCACCCCGCGACGGTGCCGCTGCGCATGATCGAGGAGGCAGGGAAGGGGATCCTGCTGTATGTCTTTCCCCGCGCGCGCGCGACCATGCTGAGCGATTTTCAAACCACCACTGCGACCGAGCCGCCGGCCACCCGGGCGGGGGACTCGCGGTTGCGTGACTTCGGTCTGGGCGCGCAGGTGCTGGCACACCTCGGCGCGCGAGCGATCCGGCTCATCACCAACCACCCGCGGCGGATCGTCGGCCTCGGCGGCTATGGGCTGGAGATCGTCGAGTGCATCCCGTTGCGCCCGCCGGCCCGGGTGATGTCGCTGCGCGACGCGGGCGGAGGGAAGTCGTGAGCCAGCTCGAGTCCAAGGCGTCGTCGTACGGCGGCCCCACATCAGGCCCGACGCACGAAGGGGCCCTCGCGACGGCGGGGCGCCGGTTCGCCCTGGTGGCGGCGCGGTTCAACGACGCGATCGTCGCAAGGCTGATCGAAGGGGCGCGGGGCGCGCTCCGCGGGGCGGGCGCCGCCGACGAGGACGTCGAGCTCTATCGCTGCCCAGGCGCTCTGGAGATCCCGGGGTTGGCCCGCCGGGTCGCCGACAGCGGCCGCTTCGACGGCATCATCTGCCTGGGCGCGGTGATCCGGGGCGCGACCCCGCACTTCGACCTCGTCGTGAACGAGGCCACGCGCGGCGTCGGCACGCTGGCCGCCGAGGGGCGGATCGCGGTGGCGTTCGGCGTGCTCGCCTGCGACACCGTCGCGCAGGCCGACGAGCGGACCAGCGACAAGGACAACCGCGGCGCGGACGCGGCGCTGGTCGCCGTCGAGATGGCTGATCTCTACGCCAACATGGCCCGGGCCGGCGCGGCGGCGCTGGCGCCGGTTCCTGATCTTCCCCGCCGCGGAAAGTAGCGAGACGACGAGATGGCTGGACCCCGCAGACGCGCCCGCGAGATCGCACTCCAGATCCTCCATCAGGCGGACGGAGGGGGCGAGCCGGAGCTCGCTCCCGACATCGCGATCGCCCGCTACTTCGCCCATCTGGCGGACGAGGACGCGGACGGAGACGCCACCGCGGTGCCGAAGGCCGATCGCGACCTGGTCGAGAGGCTCGTGCGGGGCGTGGCCGCGCACCGGGTGGAGATCGACGAGCTCCTGGCCAACCTGTCGCGCAACTGGCGGGTCGAGCGGATCGCGATCGTCGAGCGCAACGTCATCCGGATAGCGCTCTTCGAGCTGCGCTTCGCCGGCGATGGGACGCCGGTGAACGTCGTGCTCAACGAGGCGATCGAGCTGGCCAAGCGCTACGGCACCGCCGAGGGGGCCGCCTTCGTGAACGGCCTGCTCGACCGCGCCTTGAACGACTGAATAACGTCGCAGGGCCCGCGCGGCTGTTCGCCGGCTATTTGCCGGCTATTCTTGGCGGGGTGAGGGCTGCGCTGCTGTACGCGATCCTGCTGGCGGGGGATGCGCCCGCGTCGTCGGTGCCGGCCGCCGCCGCGCCCGAACCCAAGGGACGGGGTTTGGTCGCCGCCGCCTGGAGCGGGCAGCGGGTGCCGTCGGCGGGCGCGGCGCAGGCGATCGGGACCTGCAGCTGCGGCTGCCTGCAGGGCGGGGCGACCCTTCCCGTCAGCGGGCCGGGCTACGAGGTGCTGCACCTGGGGCGCAACCGGCGCTACGGGCACCCGGCGCTGGTCGCCTACGTGCGGCGGCTGGGGGCGGCCGTGCGGGCCGAGCGGCTGGGGCTGCTGGTCGTGGGCGATCTGTCGCAGCCGCGCGGGGGCCCGACGCCGAGCGGTCACCGCAGCCACCAGACCGGCCTCGACGCCGACCTCGGCTACGTCGCGCCGGCGGGCGTACGCGCCGGGCACCTGTCGGCGCCCGACCGCGAGCGGCTGTCTGCCCCTGCCGTCGTCGACCTCAAGTCGCACGCGCCCACGCCCGCCTGGGGGCCGCGCACGATCGAGCTCCTGGCCCGCGCGGCGGCCGATCCGGCGGTCGATCGCATCTTCGTCAACCCGGCCATCAAGAAGATGCTGTGCGAGGGGCCGAGAGCCAAGGCGCCCTGGCAGGCGCGTGTCCGCCCGTGGTGGGGGCACCACGATCACTTCCACGTCCGCCTGCGCTGCCCGCCCGATAGCCCGCTCTGCGTCGCCCAGGAGCCGCCTCCCGACGACGGGTGCGGCCCCAGCCTCCGCTGGTGTTTCAGCGCCGACGCCGAGGCGACGCGCGCCAAGAAGAAGGACACGGACGCCGCCGCCGCCCCCGCGTTCGTGCTCCCCGCGGCGTGCGGAGCGATGAGCGCGGATTCGCTCGCCACCGCCGCATCGCAATAGCAAAAAAATTGCGCCCCCGATCCCCCGGGTCGACCATGGCTGCGTGGCGCCGAGTCTCGACCTGGCGATCCAGCAGTTCCTCGACCATCTGCGCGTCGAGCGCGAGCTGACGCCGGCGACCGTCGAGGCCTACGGCCGCGACCTGGCCCGCTTCGCCCACTTCGTCGCCGGGCGCACCGTGTCGGCGGCGGACGCCGTGCGCGGTATCGACGTGCTCGACTTCCTGGTTCACCTGACCGAGCGCAAGCTGTCGGCCCGCTCGCAGGCTCGGCGGCTGATCGCGCTGCGCCAGCTGTTCAAGTTCCTCAAGGCCGAGCGGATCACCGCGATCGATCCGACCGAGGACATCGATCTCCCCCGGTTCGGGCGCAAGCTCCCCGACTTCCTGTCGATCGAGGAGGTCGATCGGCTGCTGGCGGCGCCCGATCGCAAGACCCCCCGGGGTGCGCGCGACGCGGCGATGCTCGAGACGCTGTACGCCACGGGGCTGCGCGTCTCCGAGTTGGTGAAGCTGCGCCTGCGCGACGTGAACTTCGACGCCGGTTACCTGTTGACGTTGGGCAAGGGGCGCAAGGAGCGGCTGGTTCCGATCGGCGAGGCGGCCGTCGCCTCGGTGCGCGGCTACATCGATGGCCCGCGCTCGACGCACACCCGGTCGCGCGCCGTCGACGCGCTCTTCGTCACCCACCTCGGGCGCGCGATGACGCGGCAGGGGTTCTGGAAGCTGCTGGGGCGCTACGCGGTCGTGGCCGGCATCCGCAAGCGGATCTCCCCCCACAAGCTGCGGCACTCGTTCGCGACCCACCTGGTCGAGCGCGGCGCCGACCTGCGCGCGGTGCAAGCGATGCTCGGTCATGCCGACATCGGCACGACCGAGATCTACACCCACGTCTCGCGCGGCCATCTGCGCAGCGTCTACGATCGCTTCTTCCCGCGCGCGTAGTCGTCGGGTTCGCGCTGCAGCTCAGGCGCGGCGCTTCGCGCGCGCCTTGGGCGCCGCGCGGCGGCTCGGTTTGGCCGGCTTGGCCGGTTTGGCCGGCTTGGCTGGCTTGGCCGATTTCGCCGGCTTGGCTGGCTTGGCCGATTTCGCCGGCGCGGCGTAGCAGACGACCTCGATGTTGTTCTCGTCCTTGTCCATGACGAACGCGGCGTAGTAGTGGGGCGCGTAGTTCGGGCGGGGCCCCGGGGCGCCGTTGTCGCGTCCGCCCGCGGCCAGCGCGGCCGCGTAGAAGGCGTCGACCTCTTCGGGGTGGTCGACCCGGAAGGCGTAATGACCCCCGCCACTGGCCTTCTTGTCGCCCGACAGCCAGAAGATCTTCTCGTCGCGCGAGCCGAACCCGAACGCCGAGGTGACGTCCATGTTGATCCGCATCCCGAGGGCGCCCAGCGCGGCGCTGTAGAAGGCGCGCGCCCACTTGAGATCCCGGACGGTGATTCCCATGTGGTCGATGACGACCGTGTCTGTCTGGCCTGTTTTCATGACGGCGGCACAACGTAACCATCGTTCGTCGAGGCGCCTCGGCTAAGATCCGGCGCGTTCATGAGCGATCCGGTGCTCTCCGCGGCCGCGGTGAAGGCCGCCACCCGCGCTGTCGGGTTCACCCTGGCGGGCCTGGCGCCGGCTGTCCCGCTCGACCCGAAGCCGCTCACCGACTGGCTGGCGGCGGGCTACGCGGCGGACATGGACTGGATGGGGCGGCGCCTCCCCGAGCGGCTCGACCCGACGGTGGTGCTGCAGGGGGCGCGCACCGTGATCGCGATGGCGATCGCCTACCACCGCCCCGACGGGGAGACCGGCCCGGTCGCCCGCTACGCCCGCGGGCGCGACTACCACTACGCCCACCGTGATCGGATGAAGGCGCTGCGCAAGCGTCTGCTCGGCCTCGATCCAACGCTGGAGACCTACGCCGCCGTCGACACCGGGCTGGCGATGGAGAAGGTCTGGGCCGAGCGCGCCGGGCTGGGCTGGATCGGCAAGAACGGCTGCCTCATCAACCCGCGGCTCGGGTCGTGGTTGACGCTGTCGGTGATGTTCGTCGACCGCGCCGTCGACAGCTACGACGCCCCGCACGAGCGTCGTTGCGGCGACTGCACGCTCTGTCTCGGCGCCTGCCCGACGCAGGCGTTCGCCGCGCCCGGCGTCGTCGATGCGCGCCGCTGCATCGCCTACCAGAGCATCGAGAACCAGGCCCCGGTTCCCCAGCCCCTGCGCGGCGGTTTCTCGGGCCGTCTGTTCGGCTGCGACGTCTGTCAGGAGGTCTGCCCCTGGAACCACCGGTCGCTCCCCGAAGGGGATGCGCGGTTTTCCCCCCGGCCACTGTCGGCGCTGTCGCCGGTCGAGGTGGCGGCGCTGTCGCCGGCCGAGTTCGAGCGGCTGGCCGCGGGAATGGCCCTGGCCCGGGCGCGTTACGACGGCCTGCGCCGCAACGCCTTGTACGCGATCGGCAACGCGCGCGACCCGGCGGCCCGACCGGTCGTGGCCAAGCTGGTCGACGATCCGGCGCCCGTGGTCAGCGACGCCGCCCGCTGGGCGTTGGCCTGCCTCGACCGGGACCGATTCGCGTCGGGGGAGGGCGAGCTTTGCTCGCCTGAGCCCATCGCGGGGGGAGCGGGACCCTTTGAGGGTCCCGAACAGAGCTGAGGTCTCGCCTACTTGTGGTGGCCCGAGACTGCGCTACGATCGGCGTGGTCGATGAGCAAACCGCGGGAGGACCAGCCTGGGAGCGATGGGACCGGGACGCTGACGCGGCCGGAGACTGATCGCGACACCAAGACCGAGCGCAAGCTCGAGCGGCCGCCGCTGTATGAGGTTCTGCTGCACAACGACGATTACACCACCCAGGAATTCGTCGTGTACGTTCTGATGAAGTACTTTCAGCACGACGGGGTCACGGCGCACAAGATCATGCTTCACGTTCACACCAGAGGGATCGGCGTGGCAGGGATCTACCCCTTCGATATCGCGGAGACGAAGGCGCACCAGGTGGTGCAGCTGGCGCGCGAGCACGAGATGCCGCTGCAGGCCTCACTGCGCAAGAGCACAGAAACGTGAGCGGGCCTTTGAGCATCAGAGGAAATCATGGCTGAGATGCTGACGCCCGAACTGGAAACGGCGATTCGCAAGGCGCTCGATGACGCGACCGAGCGCGGGCACGAGTTCTCCACGCTCGAGCACCTGCTGCTGGCGCTGCTCGGCGACGAGAAGGCGGCCGAGGTCATCAAGCACTGCGGCGCTTCGCTCGAGCGGCTCGACCACAAGCTGAAGGCGTACCTCGAGACCGAGCTGACGGCCCTGCCCGAGGACCAGCGGGAGCGGGCGCAGCCGACGCTGGCGTTCGCGCGTGTCATCCAGAGGGCGGTCAACCACGTGCTGGGCGCGGGCAAGTCGCAGGCGAGCGGGGCCAACGTCCTGGTCGCCCTGTTCTCCGAGCCGGAGTCGCACGCGGTCGCGTTCTTGAAGGAGGAGGGGATCGGCCGGCTGGACGTGGTCAGCTACATCTCCCACGGCATCTCGAAGCTGCTGCCGGCGAAGACCGGAAAGTTCGGCGGCGCCTCGGGCGAGGGCGCGGAGCTCGACGACGACGAGGACGAGGCCCCCTCCGATCCGCTGGCCGCGTTCGCGGTCAACCTGAACGAACGGGCGCGGGCCGGTGAGATCGACCCGCTGGTCGGTCGCGGCCCCCAGCTCGATCGGGCGCTGCACGTGCTGGCGCGCCGGCGCAAGAACAACCCGCTGTTCATCGGCGATCCCGGCGTGGGCAAGACGGCGATCGTCGAGGGTCTGGCCCAGCGCATCGAGCTCGGAGAGGCGCCGGCGGCGCTGTCGGGCGCGACGATCTATGCCCTCGACATGGGGGCCCTGGTGGCCGGCACCCGCTATCGCGGCGACTTCGAGGAGCGCTTCAAGGCGGTGATCAAGGCGCTGGAGGAGAAGCCGAACGCGATCGCCTTCATCGACGAGCTGCACACGATCGTCGGGGCGGGGGCGGCGTCGGGCGGCGCGATGGACGCGTCCAACCTGATCAAGCCGGCCCTGGCCTCGGGCAAGCTGCGTTGCATCGGCACGACCACGCACAAGGAGTACCGGAGCTACATCGAGAAGGATCGGGCGCTGGCCCGCCGGTTCCAGCCGATCGAGGTCGAGGAGCCGACGATCGCCGAGACGATCAAAGTGCTGACCGGGCTGCGCACCCGCTACGAGACGTTCCACGGCGTCCGCTACACCGACGAGGCGATCAAGGTCGCCGCCGAGCTGTCGTCACGGTATCTGAACGACCGCCGGCTCCCCGACAAGGCGATCGACCTGCTGGACGAGGCGGGCGCGGCGATGAAGCTGAAGGTCGGCCGCAAGCCCGAGCCTCCGAAAGAGGGCGCAAAAGAGGGCCAGCAGGCGGCCCAGCAAGACGGCAAGCAAGACGGCAAGGCCGCGGAGCCGCACAAGGAGCCGCACAAGCCGCGCGTCGGCGCCAAGCAGATCGAGGCGGTGATGGCGATGATGGCCCGCATCCCGCCCAAGCGCGTCGCGGCCGACGATCGCGAGCGGCTGGCGAACCTCGACGGGGAGCTCAAGGGAAAGATCTTCGGGCAGAACGCCGCGGTCGAGCGGGTCGCGCAGGCGATCAAGATGAACCGCGCGGGCCTCGGGCTTCCGCAGCGGCCGATCGGCAGCTTCCTGTTCGCCGGCCCAACCGGGGTCGGCAAGACCGAGCTGGCCAAGCAGCTGGCCGAGATCCTCGGCGTGCAGTTCCTGCGCTTCGACATGTCGGAGTACATGGAGCGGCACACGGTCTCGCGCCTGATCGGCGCGCCGCCCGGATACGTCGGCTTCGACCAGGGCGGCCTGCTCACCGACGCGATTCACCAGAATCCGCATGCGGTGCTGCTGCTCGATGAGATCGAGAAGGCGCACGGCGACCTGTTCAACCTGCTGCTGCAGGTGATGGACCACGGGTCCCTCACCGACAACAACGGGCGCAAGTCCGACTTTCGTCACGTCGTGCTGATCATGACCAGCAACGTCGGCGCCCGGGAGCTCTCGCGCCGGATGCCCGGCTTCGGGACGGCGGGCGGCGAGCGCTTCGGCGACACCGACGAGGCGTACAAGCGGATGTTCTCGCCCGAGTTCCGCAACCGGCTGGACGCCAAGATCGACTTCGCGCCGCTCGACCCCGCGATCATGGGCCGGATCGTCGACAAGTTCGTGGCCGAGCTCGCCTCCCAGCTCGCCGACCGCAAGGTCAAGCTGACGCTCTCGGACGAGGCGAAGGTTTACCTCGCGAAGCGGGGCTACGACCCGCTGAACGGGGCGCGGCCGCTGGCCCGTGTCATCCAGGACGAGCTCAAGCGCCCGCTCACCGACGAGCTGCTCTTCGGCAAGCTGCTGAACGGCGGGGCCGTGCGCGTCGAGCTCACGGGCGACGCGCTCAGCTTCGCCTTTCCGGGAAACTGAACCTCCCGCGATGAGCTCCGACCGGCGAAGCCGGTCGGAGGCTCGAGATGATCTACTCCGCGGCTACTCGACCCAGATGACGCCGGCCATGTTGGCGCCGGCGTCGGTGCCGTGGAACGTGCAGTAGTACGGGAAGAACCCGGCGTTCGGGAAGGTGAACATCTTGGTGGTCCCGCTGTTCGTGCTCGTGATCGGGTTTCCGCTGGTGCCGCGCGTCGAGGGAGCGAGCGGGTGGCCGCTGAACGTCCCCGACCAGGTCACCGCCGAGCTCTTGGCGATCTTCAAGCACTTGGGGGTGTAGACGTGCTCCGCGCCGAACGTGATCGTCGACGGGGTGGTCACGTACATCGCCTCGGTGGTGCAGGGGGCCACCGACGTGAACGCCGAGGGACCACCACCGCCGCTGCCACCGGCGCTCGAATCCGCCGTGACCGCCGCTACTTCCGGCCACGCCCGCGCCGGCCGTGCCCGATCCGCCGCGACCGCCAGCGCCCGACCCCGCCGCGCCGCTGCCGGCAACGCCAGTGCCTGCCGCGCCGCCGCCGGCAACGCCGGTGGTGCCTGCCGCGCCGCCGGCAACGCCAGTGGTGCCTGCCGCGCCGCCGCCGGCGACGCCGGTGGAGCCGCCGCGGCCGGGAGAGCCGGCGACGCCGGTGGTGCCTGCCGCGCCGGTGGTGCCGGCAACGCCGGTGGTGCCTGCCGCGCCGGTGGTGCCTGCCGCGCCGGTGGTGCCGGCGACGCCGGTAGTTCCGCCGGAGCCGCCTTCGCCCGTGTCGTCACCGCCGCTGCTGCAGCCCACAAACCCGGCCATGGCCAGGATTCCAATCAAGAGACGTACGTTGCGCATGTTCACTCCGAGGTTAGAACTGTTTCACTCCACCCAGACGACGCCCGCCATGTTGCTGCCGCTGCTGTCGACGCCGTGGAAGACGCAATAGTAGGCGTAAAATCCAGGCGTTGGGAAACTCACCGTGGTCGAGTCCCCGGTGCTGGTGTTCACGATCGGGTTGTTGGCGGTGTCCCCGCGCATCGTCGACTTCCGTAGCGGGTGGCCCGGGAAGTCGCCCGAGAAGGTCACGGTCGTCCCGTGGGGCACCTTCAGGCACTTGGGTTCGTAGGTGATGCCGTTGACGCCGAACTCAATCGTCGTCGTCCCCGTGGTGTAGTCGCCTTCGGTCGGGCACGGGTTGACCGCCATGAACGGCAACGCCGGGCTTCCCGCCGCGCCGGTGCTGCCTCCCGCCGACCCGGCCGCGCCGGTGCTGCCGCCCGCCGACCCCGCCGCGCCGGTGCTGCCACCCGCGCCGGTGCCGTTGCCGTTGTCGCTGCTGCAGGCGCCGAGCGCCGAGCCAGCGAGCAGGATTCCCATGCCGAGAAGCGCGATGCGGTTCATTGCGAAGCCTCCGTTTACTGGACCCAGATGACGCCGACCATGCCGGCGCTACCGTCGGACGAACCGTGGACTGTGCAGAAGTAGGCGTAATAGCCGGCGGTCGGGAAGGTGAAAGTCGCCGTGGTGCCCGCGCTCGTCGGCGCAATCGGATTGCCCGTGAGCGTGCCGCGCTGGGCGGACGGCGAGAGCGGGTGGGCGCCGAAGTCGCCCGTGAAGGTGACCTGCGCGCCGGTCGGGACCTTCAGACACTTGGGCGTGTAACTGATGTCGGCCGCGGCGCCGAACGTGACCGTCGCGGCCGAGGTCCCTTGTGTGTACGCCGCCTCGGTGCCGCACGGGGCGACCGCGGTGAACGCGCTGGCGCCGCCGGCGCCACCCACGCTGCCGCCGCCGGAGCCACCCGCGCTGCCGCTCGCTCCCCCCTGGCCGGGGTTCCCGGCGCCGTTGCCGCTGTCGTCGACGCAGGCGGCCATGGCGGCCACGACCAGCACGAGGCCACCGGCCAGCGCGAGGCCGCGCTGGGGGCGCAAACCTTCGGGGGTTCGCCGCATGGCGGGACCATAAGCAGTCCCGGTCAGGGACGCAAGCGGCGGCCGACGAGCACGACCGCCAGCGGCGCCAGCTCGCCCAGCGCGGCGAGAAGGAACAGCGGGCGGGCGCCCCCCGCGTCGTAAATCCGCCCGGCGAAGCCGTTGCCGAGCGCGCTTCCCAGGTTGATCGCGATCACCAGCAAGGCCTGGCCGGTCGCCCGCAACGACGCGGGGACCGTGGCGGCGATCGAGGCGATCGCCGTGCTCCAGAACATCCCGAACGTCATCCCGTGCAGCACCTGCAGCCCGATCAGCAGCGCCGGCGCGCTGCTGGCGGAGACGGCCAGCCACCGGATCGTGCTGACCACGAACGCGACGCCCATCAGGCTGTCGAGGCGGAAGCGGCGTTCGAGCCGGTGGAAGTGCATCAGGACGACGACCTCGGCGACGACGCCGGTCGCGTAGCCCAGCCCGGCCGCCAGGGGCGGCAGCCCCAGATCGCGCAGCAGGACGCCGAAGTAGACGTTGTAGGGGACCTGGCAGGTCCAGTGCAGCATCGCCACCAGCAGCAGCAGGCCGAGGCGCCGGTTCGCCAGCAGCGCGCGCACTTCGGCGGCGTGGGGGCGCGCGCTCGCCTCACCGGAGCCGCGCAGGCCCAGCGACGCTACGGCGGCGCAGGCGAGGGTCAGCCAGATCGCGATCGGAATCGCCGGGTCGGCCCCCCGCCCGGCGCCCGTCCGCGCCGACAGCAGCACGCCGATCAGCACCGACGCACAGACGTAGCCGACCGAGCCCCAGAGCCGCAGCCGCCCGTAGATCGCGCCGGCCCGGATCCGGGCGACGGCCAGCGCGTCGGCCAGACCGCCGACCGCGACGTTGAACAAAGCAAAGCCCAGCCAGCCGGCGAAGATCAGCGCGACCCGGCGGTCGGCGGTGGCGCGGTGCGCGAACAGCAGCGGCGTCAGCCCCAGCCAGGCGCCGAAGATCACCACCCGCAGCACCCGGGCGTGCTGGCGGGTGCGGTCGGCCAGCCAGGCCCAGCCGAGCGGCACCACCAGCGCCAGCAGCGGCGGGACGCTGTAGACCAGCGACAGCGTCCGTCCCGTCAGCCCCAGCCCGCGCAGGTACGCGGGGAGGAACGCCATGTAGACCGCCGTCGACTGGTAAAAGAAGAAGTAGAAGACCTCGATCATCGCGGGGCGTGAAACGGCGTGTGAGCGGCGTATTCGCGGGCGCGCTCGGCGACGGCGACCGCTTCGGACTTGACGAAGTCGTCGATCGCCTCGGCCAGCCCCGGGTGCCGGATCCAGTGCGCGCTGTGCGTGAAGGCGGGCGCCAGCCCCCGCTTCAGCTTGTGCTCCCCCTGCGCGCCCGCCTCGAAGCGGGTGCAGCGCCGCTCGATCGCGCGGTCGATCAACCGGTAGTAGCAGAGCTCGAAGTGCAGCATCGGGAGCTCTTCCAGGCACCCCCAGTAGCGGCCGTAGATGTTGGGCCCCTTCTCGAAGTTGAGGGTCCCCGCCACCGGGCGGTCGCCGGCGGGGTCGGGGCGATAGGCCAGGGTGGCGACGATCCGGTGGGCGAGCGTCGCCCGCGCGACGTCGAAGAACGCGTCGGTCAGGTAGGCGATGCCGCCGTGCCGTTCGACGTTGGCGGTATAGAACGTGCGCAGCGCCGCCCAGTCCCGCGGACCGAGCTCGCCCCCGGTGGCGGTCCGCAGCCCCAGCCCGTGCGCCCCCGGCCAGCCGCCGCTCCTTCCGGACCTGCTTGCGGTTCTCCGACCGGAAGGTCGACAGGTAGTCCTCGAAGTCGGCGAAGGGTGTGTCGGCGCGGTTCGTCCAGTGGAACTGCATGCTGAGGCGGGGGAAATAGCGCTCCGCCGCCAGGGCCTGCGTCTCGGGCTCGGTGCAGAACAGGAAGTGGATCGACGACGCACGCTCGTCGTCGGCCACCTCGCGCACACCCTGGAGCAGCGCCGCGGTGACGGCGGCGGCGTCGACGGTGGGCTCCGCCAGGACAGGCAACCGGCGTCCGGTCGCGGGGGTGAACGGGATCGCGGCGACCAGCTTGGGGTAGTAGCGGACGCCCGCCCGCGCGGCGGCGTTGGCCCACCCCCAATCGAAGATGAACTCGCCGTAGCTGTTGGTCTTGAGGTAGAGCGGCACCGCGCCGACCAGCCGCCCGCCCGGCGCGTCGCGGCAGAGGACGATGCGCGGCACGCAGCCAGCCTCCGCGCTGACGCTCCCCGACGCCTCCAGCGCGGCGAGAAACGCGTGCTCGAGAAACGGATCGCCGTCCCCTGCCAGCCGGTCCCAATCCTCCGCCGGGACGTCGGTGATGCGGTCTATGATCTGGACGCTCGGCAAAGGCGGCGATCGGGCAGAAGGTGGCAAGCCTAGCAGCCTCGTGAAAGAGTGCGGACGCCGGAATGAGCGATCTCGTCCACGCCTTCACGACCCACGCCGGCGCCTTCCTGCGCCGGGGCGGCCTGTTCTGGGGCCTGGTGATCTCCGCCGGGCTGACCGTCGCCAGCATCGGGGTGGCGCTGGCGGTGGTCGTTCACTGGCCCGCCAATCGGTTCAGCAGCACCCACGCCCCCGCCAGGGGCCCCCTGCCGGTGGCAGTGCTGCACGCGATTGGCCGCAACGTCGGGGGGGCCGTCCTCATCCTGCTGGGCGTCGTGATGTCGCTTCCCGGCATCCCGGGACAGGGGGTCCTGACCATCATCATCGGGATCACGTTGCTCGACTTCCCGGGCAAGCGCCGGATCGAGCGCCGGCTGATCCGGCGCCCGCGGGTCCTGCGGCTCCTCAACCGGATGCGCGCCCGATTTCACCGCTCCCCGCTGGAGCTCGACTGATGGGGGTGCTGGGCATCGTGGTGCTGCTCGGCGATCGCGTTCGCGCTGTCGCGGGATCGCCGGCGGGCCCTGAACCCGCGCATTCTCCTCTGGGGTTTCGGACTGCAGCTCGCGATGGCGCTGGTGGCGCTGCGGACGCACATCGGCGCGCGCCTCTTCGTGGTGGCCAACGACCTCGCCAACGACTTCATCGGCTTCGCCGACGCCGGCATCCGGTTCGTGTTCGGGAACTGGCCGGCGGTCGCGGTCGTGCAGCACGCCGGGCGCGGGGGAGGATGCAGTCGGCGGTGGTCGGCTTCGTGCTGGCGGTGAAGGTGCTGCCGATCATCGTGTTCATGGCCAGCCTGATGGCGGTGCTCTACCACCTGGGGATCATGCAGCGGATGGTGGCGCTGCTGGCCCGCGGGCTGTCGCGGTCGATGCACATCTCGGGCGCCGAGGCGCTGTCGACGGTGGGCGACATCTTCCTGGGGATGACCGAGGCGCCGCTGCTGATCCGCCCCTACGTCGCCCGGATGACCGAAAGCGAGCTGTTCGCGGTGATGTGCGCCGGCATGGCGACGATCTCGGGGAGCGTGCTGCTCGCCTACGTGGCGATGGGGGTCGACGCCGGCTACCTGGTGACGGCGTCGTTCATGAGCGCGCCCGGCCGCGGTGATGTTCGCCAAGATCATGGTCCCGGAGACCGGCACCCCCGAGACCTCGAGCGCCACACGACGCGGCGGTGCCGCGCGTCGACGTCAACATCGTCGACGCCGCCGCGCGCGGCGCCGGCGAGGGGCTGCAGCTGGCGCTGAACGTCGGCGCGATGCTGGTCGCGTTCGTCGCGCTGGTCAGCATGTGCGACGCGGGGGCGCGCGCCGTCGGCGGCTGGTTCGGGCACCCCGAGCTGTCGCTGGGCCGCATCCTGGGCGCGCCGCTGGCGCCGCTCGCCTACGTGATGGGCGTGCCGTGGAGCGAGGCGCCGTTCGTCGGCGAGCTGCTGGGCACCAAGACCGTCCTGAACGAGTTCATCGCCTACCAGACGATGGCCGCCACGCCGACCTGCTGTCGCCCAAGAGCCTCCGCATCGCCAGCTTCGCGCTCTGCGGCTTCGCCAACTTCGGCTCGCTGGCGATCGTGCTCGGCGGCCTCGGCGGCATGGTGCCCGAGCGCCGCGCCGATCTGGCCCGCCTCGGGATGCGGTCGATCGTCGCCGGCTCGCTGGCGACGTTCCTGACCGGGACGATCGCCGGCCTCGTCGGGCGATAGATACGCAGAGCCGGTCTCGGAGATAGCCGCACCCCCGCGCTTCGCGCGGGAGCGGCTAGCGGGCGCGCGCGGCGACGCAGTCGTCGCAGGGGCAGTTCGCGCGCAGGTCGCGGAAATTGTAGATGCCGGTCGAGTGGCCGTCGGACCAGTCGATGCAGATGGCGTACTGGCCCATCAGGTTGATCGCCTTGGCGCGGACGTTCTCCGGCACCGTCGACGCCTCGAGCAGCGGACGGCCGGAGGTCTCCTCGATGCAGCCGGCGCAGCGGCAGGCGAGGCGGAGGGCGCGCGCGGGGTAGCGGGTCTGGTGGCCGTCGGACCACTTGATCGTGATCGTCGAGCGCAGCAGGCCGATGATCTCGTCGGGCATCGGCATCAGCGGCTCCGTCGCTGCAGCAGCAGCTTGAGCAGCGGCGCCGTGTGAAGCGCCTGGATCGATCCCGCCGCCGTCGATGAGCGACCCGAGCTCGGAGAGAGGGACCAGGTGCACGCGGATGTCCTCGCTCTCCTCGAGCTTCTGCGCCGTGAGTTCGGTCACCCCTTCGGCGAGGAACGTGTGGGTCAGGTTGTTGTGAGGGCGGGGTTCGCCGACAGGGTCATCAGCGGCGACCAGCGCCCGCCGCCGTAGCCGGTCTCCTCGGCCAGCTCGCGCCGGGCGGCGGTCTCCAGCGACGCGTCCTCGGGATCGGTCGTGCCGGCCGGGAGCTCGAAGTGCACCGCGCCCAGGCCGTGACGGTACTGCCGGATCAGGACCACCTTCTCGTCGGCCGTCACCGCGACGACGTTGACCCAGGGGGCGTACTCGTTGATCCAGTACTCCGGGATCACCGCGCCACTCGGCAACTCGACGCTTTCGAGGCGCACCGTGTGCCAGGGTTTGCGGTCCGTATATTCGCTGCTCAGCACGCGCCAGGGCTTGGGGTCGTCGTTGTAATCAGCGCATCGATCAGCTTTCGCGCGCGGGTCGAACACGGCGCGCATCATAGGCGGCGTCAGCTTCCCGGTGTTGGTGTTCTGGCGGCTCGGGTGGTAGCAGCCGAGCAGCACCGGCAGCCCGCCGCCGAGCCGGGCCTCGCTGCCGTGGCCGAACGCGGGGCGGGGGCGGGGCGGACGCCGCAGGCCTCGGCGAGGTGAGCCAGGTAGGCGTCGTGGCCGATCTTCCCCAGCGCGACCACCACGCGGACGCGGGGGAGGGCGGCGACCTCGGCCGTCAGGTGGCGCCGGCAGCGCGCGATCTCGTCGGGCGTCGGCTTGTTCTCGGGCGGCGCGCAGCGGACGGCCGACAGGATGTAGGCGTCGCGCAGGGTCAGGCCGTCGTCGGCGTGACGGGAGGTCGGGATGCTGGCGAACCCGGTGGCGTGCAGCGCGGCCAGCAGGAAGTCGCCGGAGCCGCCGACGCCGTCGCCGGTGAAGACGCGGCCGGTGCGGTTGGCGCCGTGCGCGGCCGGCGCCAGCCCGACCAGCAGGAGGCGCGCGGCCGGATCGCCGAAGCCCGGCACCGGCCGCCCCCAGTAGACGTCCTCGCGGTGGGCGGCCTTCTTCTCGACGGCGACGCGCGCGCAGTGGCGGCGCAGGCGGGGGCAGTCGTCGCAGTCGACGATCGCCGCGCGCACCGCGGCCAGCGCCGGCATGACGGTCGGCTTCACCTCAGCCGCGATCTCCTGCCTCTACCGGGTAGCCGGCCTCGCGCCAGGCCGTCATGCCGCCGTCCATCGAGACGACGCGCGTGTACCCCATCCGCTGCAGGTTGTCCGCGGCCAGCGCGGAGCGATAGCCCCCGCCGCAGTAGAGGACGATCGGGGCGTCGTGGTCGGGAATCAGCCTCTCGACGTCGCGCTCCAGGACCCCCCGGCCGATGTGGCGCGCGCCCCGGGCGTGATCGACCGCGAATTCGCCATCTTCACGCACGTCGACGAAGTGAAATGTTTCGCCACGGTCGAGGCGGGCCCGCACGTCGGCGATGGTGCACTCGACGATCCGCGCCTTCGCGTCGGTGACCAGCGCCAGGAATCCCGGGCTGTGCTTCATGCGGTGAAAGTTAGTCTATATTCACGAACCAGCAGTGTCTGAACGCAGGGATTATTACGAAGTTTTGGGAGTCGCCCGCGACGTCGACGGGGCCGATCTCAAGCGCGCCTACCGCAAGTTGGCGATGGAGCTGCACCCCGACCGCAACCCCGGCAACAAGCAGGCGGAGGAGCAGTTCAAGACGGCGTCCGAGGCCTACCAGGTCCTCTCCGATCCCCAGAAGCGCGCGCCACTACGATCGCTTCGGCCACGCCGGGGCGGGGGTGGTTTCGGCGGCGGATTTCAGGACGTGGGCGACATCTTCTCCGCGTTCTCCGACGTGTTCGGCGACATCTTCGGCGGCGGCAGGCGCGGGCCGGCGCCCGGCTCCGACATCGAGACCCGGGTGACGATGACCCTGGCCGAGGCGGCCACCGGCGTCACCAAGGACGTCAAGGTCGTACGCCAGGTCCGCTGCACCACCTGCAGCGGCAGCGGCGCTGCCGCCGGCAGCAGGCCCGAGGTCTGCCAGCACTGTGGGGGGCGCGGGCAGGTGATGCACTCGCAGGGCTTCCTGATGATCTCGACCGTCTGCCCGGTCTGCCGCGGCCACGGCAAGGTCGTGCGCAAACCGTGCCCCGACTGCGAGGGGTCCGGGACCGAGGAGCAGGCCGAAGAGCTGCAGATCGAGATCCCCGCCGGCGTCGAGGACGGCGCCACCCTCCGGCTGGTCGGGCGGGGTGAGGCGGCGCCGAGCGGCGGCCGGCCCGGGAACCTCTACGTCGTGCTCCGGGTCGAGCCGGACGAGCGCTTCGAGCGCGACGGCGCCGATCTCCACACCGAGATCGCGGTCAGCTTCCCGCAGCTGGCGCTCGGCGATGAGATCACGGTGCCGACAATCGACGGCGAGACCGAGGCCGAGATCCCGGCGGGCGCGCAGCCCGGTGACACGATCGCCCTCGCGGGCAAGGGGCTGCCGCGCCTGGACGGACGGGGCAAGGGGGCGATCGTCGCCCACCTCAAGCTGGTCGTGCCGGCGTCGCTCTCCCCCGAAGAGGAGGCGCACCTGCGGGCCTACGCCGCCGCCGGCGGCCAGCGCGTGAACCCCGAACGGGGAGCTTCTTCCGCCGCAAAAAGAAGAAGTAGCTCGTCGACCATGCGCTTTCTGCTCGCCGCCCTGGCGATCGCGACCTTCGGCTGCAGCTCGGGGGCGGACGCTCCGCACGACGGCGGCGGTGGCGCGACGGGCAACGGTGGGGCAGGGGCGCCCCGCCCGGCAGCTGCACCTTCGCGTCGACGTACACGATCTACGACGGCGGTGGCCTGGCGCCGATGACCGACACGGCGACCCTGACGCCGCCGAACTTTTTCCACTACGAGCGGCGGTCGTTCGTCAGTGACGCCGGCCAGCCGTCCTGCGCGCCGGCGCTGCCGGCCTGCCCCGACGCCGCCCGCGTCGACGTCGCCGACGTCGAGTCGGCCTTCGCTCACGCCGACGTGCAGGCGGCCTTCGCCCAGACACCGATCCCCAGCTTCGGAGATCGGGCATCCTCGACGGGCCGAGCTTCACCGTCACGCGCGCCGACGGGCGCGGGTTCAACATCGGCCTCGACTGCAGCACGCCGTCGCCGACCTGCACCCCGACCCCCAGCGGCATCCAGGCGGCCCGCACGCTGCTGCGCGCGCTCATCGACCAGCAGCTCGCCGACCCGTCCTGCGCCGGCTTCACGCCGTAGAGCAGCCGGCGAAGTTCCGCCGGACCCTCCGGCAAACGGCGGCCGTCGGATGTTGACCGGCGCGCCCCGGTTTGGAGGCACCATTGGGGGCAGGAGGCTCATCCATGGCCAGAATCGCTTCGCTTATGTCTTCGCTTGGTGGAATAGGGGCGCTGTTGCTGGGCGCGGGGGGCTGCAACCTGATCGACAAGCCCCACGACCCCGAAGGCCCGGGCATTCCGCTCTCCGTCATGTCGCTGAACCTCTATCTCGGCGCCGACCTGACCCCGCTCACGGAGGTGAGCTCGCCCATCGTGCTGCCGGCCGTGGCCGCCGACCTGTGGGCGGATGTCCAGGCCTCCGACTTTCCGGCGCGCGCCAAGGTGCTCGCCGAGCGGATCGTGACGCTGGCCCCCGACCTGGTCGCGCTGCAGGAGGTGACGCTCTACCGCCGCCAGACGCCGAGCGACGTCGTGTCGGGCAACCTCACCCCCAACGCCGAGGAGGTGGTGCTCGACTTCCTCGCCGTCCTGATGGCGGAGATAGACGCCCGGGGCGGCGGCTACACCGTCGCCGGGATCGCGAACAACGCCGACGCCGAGCTCCCGGTCACCGACGCCAACGGTGGCTTCGATCTGCGGGTGACCGACCGCGACGTGATCCTGGCCCGCGGCGGCGTCCAGACCGCGAACTTCGTCCAGCAGACGTTCGCCTCCGCGTTCTCGTTCACCATCGGCGGCGCTGGCGGCGTGCCGGTGACCTTCACCCGCAGCTTCAGCCACGTCGACGCGACGGTGGGCGAGGCGCAGTTCACCTTCGGCAACGCCCACCTCGAGATCCAGCGCCTGCTCCCGATCCAGGCCGCCCAGGCGAGCGAGCTCGTCGCCGGCTACAGCGTCGTGAGCGGTCCGCTCCTGCTTGCGGGCGACTACAACAGCTCGCCCGGCAAGCCGACCTACGACGACATACTCGATCCCGCGTTCGTCGATCCCCAGCCGAAGGTGGCGCCGGGTGAACCCGGGTTCACCTGCTGCCAGGCCGACGACCTCATGAACCCGACGTCGACCGCCGACGAGCGCATCGACCTGACGCTGTACCGGGGGTCGTTCCGTCCCACCAGCGTGGAGGTGGTCGGGACCGATCCGGCGACCGATCGCACGCCGGGAGGGCTGTGGCCGTCGGATCACTTCGGCGTGCTGACGAAGATCGAGCTCGTGCCGTAGACCAGAGATCGCGTCGGGGGAGGGCGAGCTTTGCTCGCCCGAGCCCATCGCCGGGGTCCCCGTGCAGGTCTTCCTGCGCGGGGTGGTTGCGGGGGGCGCGGGACCCTCCCAGGGTCCCGAACTAACCGAGGGCGCGGCCGAGCAGGCGCCACACCCAGACCGCCACCACGATCGGCAGCGCCAGCGCCGCCAGCAACACGACGAACGCCGCGGCCACCACCAGCGTGTCGGTCCAGTGACCGCGGACCGCGCCGCCGGCGGCGCGGGTCCGCAGGAGCTGGGCGTTGCGGGCGTGGGCCTTGAAGAGAAAATCCCAGATGTCGCCCAGGATCGGGATCGCGCCGCCGGCGGCGTCGGCGGCCAGGTTCAGCAGCATGCGCGCGAGCAAGACCTTGGGCGCGTGCCGCCGCCAGGCGAGCAGCACCGGGTAGAGCCCCACCGCCGCGCCGAGCAGATCGCCGATGCCGGGCAAGAGGAGGCCGAGCAGCGGATCGATGAACCGCCCGTCGAGCCAGCGGGCCAGCGTGTTCGCCACCGCCAGGGCACGATCGTCATCCGGCGGCGGCGCAGGCGACGGAGGCGGAGCGGTCATCGATCTACCGTAGCCGCTACTTCTTGGGGCGCGAGTCGAGCGGGACCTTGGGAACGGGCCTGCTGCCGTAGAGCCACGAGTAGGTGAAGTACGAGGCGAGCACGCGCTTGGTGTAGTTGCGGGTCTCGTCGTAGGGGATGGTCTCCATGAACTCGTCCATGGCGAGGTCGCCCCGTTCCGCCAGCCAGCGGTCGACCGCGGCCTCGCCGGCGTTGTAGCTGGCGATCGCCAGCGGGGCGGCGCCGTCGAACCGCTTCCAGAGGAAGCCGAGGAAGCGGGCGCCCAGCTCGACGTTCTTGGCCGGGTCGAGCAGCACGTCGCGGGTGACCGTGGCGCCGTTCGCGAACCGCTTGGCGGTGCGGACCAGCATCTGGGTCAGGCCGATCGCGTTGGCGAACGACTCGATGCGGGGCGAGAACGCGCTCTCCTCGCGCATGATCGCCAGCTCCAGCGCCTCGGGGAGCTGGTTGGCCTTGGTCTGCTTCGCGACCAGCGCGGGGAAGGCCCGCGGGTAGGCGAGCTTCCACTTCGCTTCGCCGAGCCCCTTCGGGTACTCCAGGCGGTAGCCGGTCAGTCCGTAGCGGGGGAGCGAGTGCGACGCGGCCCAGGCGCCGCCGCGATCGAGCAGGATCGAGGTGATCCAGACCAGGTCCTCGTCCTCGGCCCGAACCGCGCCGGGGGCGTGCTTGTCGGCGGCGGTGGGGAGGCCCAGGCGCGCGAGCTCGCGGCGGGCGTCGCCCCCCTGGCCCATGCGCGCCAGCTCGACGGCCCGCAGGAACCCGGGGTCGGAGTAGAGCGCGCGGGGAGGGAACGCCCAGGACGGGGCGTCGTGGACCCCTTTGCGCAGCGTCGCTGCCAGGGCCTGGGCGCCGCTCGCATCGACGGCGCTGATGCGCGAAAAAGCGAGCAGGGCATAGACCGACAGCGGGTAGTCGCGCACCGCGCGCTCGTACCAGACGCGGGCGTCGTCGGGGTGCCCCTGCTTCTCGAACACCCGCCCTTTCCAGTAGAGCGCGCGCCCCTCCGCGTACCAGATCTCCTCGCGCGGGACGAGGCGCAGGTTCTCGTCCAGCCAGCGCAGCGCCTCGTCGAGGCGACCGCCCCGCCAGGCGGTGAACGCCAGCCGCCAGAGCGCCTCGTTGAGGAGGTCCCCCTTCGGGTAGCGGGCCGGAACCTCGGCGAGAACCTTCACCGCCGTGGCGTCGTCGCCGGCGTCCGTCGCGAGCTCCGCGGTGCGCAGGCGGGCGTCGTCGGCGTAGCTGTGGTCGGCGTGCTCGGACTCGACGCGGGCGTAGCGCGCCGCCGCGGCTTCGCGCTCCCCCTTCGAGGCGTAGCAGCGTGCCCCCTGATAGAGAGCCTTGGCGTGCAGATCGCGGTTGCCGGCCCGGGCGCAGGCGGCGTCGGCGTCGTCGAACAGCGGCGCGGCCCGGCTGCGCTGGCGCTGCTTCCATACCGACTGCGCGCGGAAGAAGCGCGCGCGGCACTCGAGGTCGGGATCCAGCCCCGGCGCGGCCAGCGCCGCCGCGAACGTCGCCTCGGACTCGACGCTGCGGTTGCGTTCGAACTGCACGCCACCACGGGTGACCAGCTCGCCGGCGGTGCGGGCCCGGACGACCGCCGCCTCGGGGGCCGGTAGCGTGGCGGCAATCTGCTCCAGCCGCTCGCCGGCGCGATCGCCCCAGCCCTCCAGCGGCGCTTCGGCCCAGACCCGGCGGTAGATCGGCGTCGCGTCGAGCGTCGCGGGCCGCGCGTCCGCTCCGCCCTTCGGCGACACGCGCTCCATCGCCTCGGCCTTCTTGAACAGAGCCTCGGCGTGGCGCGGGCCGTTCGGAAAGCGCTGCAGGTAGGCCTCCACGGCCCCGAGCACGTCGTCCCAGCGCGCCAGCGCCCGCAGCGCGTCGATGCGCACCAGCTCGGCCTCGGCCTCGGGAACGGTCCCCTTGGTCACCCGCGCGGCCCAGTCGAGCGCCCCCGCCGGATCGCCCCGCCGCAACCGGCAGCGGGCGGCGTGGTAGGCGTGGTACGTCGCGAGCTTCGGATAGCGGCCGTAGAGATCCTCGAACAGCTTGCCGGCCTCGCCCCACTCGGAGCCGTTCTCGCGCGCCAGCGCCAGCATGTACGTTGCCGCCAGCCGTTCGCTGCTGGCGTGTTTACCGGCGTTTTTCTCGTCGTCTTTACCTTCGTGCGGGAACGACTTCAGCGCCTTCGCGAACGCCGCGGCCGCCGCCGTCCAGTCTTCGGTGCGAAACAGATCGACCGCGCGCTTGGCCGGCCCAGACTTGAAAAACGGCTCCAGCCAGGCCTTGTCGAAGGCGATCGGTTTACTCGCGGCCCGGGGCGCGGGCGCCGCCGCCGGCGCCGCCACGTCGTCGTCGTCGTCGTCCTTCTGCGCCGCGCGCGCGGTCGCGGCGCTCAGCAGGAACGCCGCGGCGGGGACGATCAACCACCGCGCAGGGGGCACCCCCAAAGAGTACGAACCTTTTCCCGGACAGCAAAAAAATCCCCAGGAAAATCCCGGAAATCTCGCGCGCTTGGGCGATACCGGAGGCGCGGCTCAGCCGGGCGGTCTGACGGTCAGGGGGTCTTGAACAGCGTCACGCGGTTGCGGCCGCCGTGCTTCGATTTGTAGAGCGCCTGGTCGGCGCGCGAGATGAGCTCGTTCGCGTCCTTGACGTCGGGATCGGGCAGGACGGACACGCCGACGCTGATCGTCACCGGGATGTTGGCGCCGTCATAGAGGAACTTGAACGCCTCCACCGCCTTGCGCATCCGCTCGCCGACCACCATCGCCTGGGTGGCGTCGGAGCCGCGGCAGATCACCGCGAACTCCTCGCCGCCGTAACGGGCGAACACGTCCTCGGCCCGCAGCGCCGCGGTCAGCAGCGTCGAGATCTCCGACAGCACGTGGTCACCGGCCTGGTGGCCGTAGGTGTCGTTGACCTTCTTGAAGTGGTCGATGTCGAACAGCACCAGCGCCAGCGGCGTCACGTGCCGGGTCGAGAACGTGAACTCGCTCTCCAGGCGATCGGTGAAGTACTTCTTGTTGAACGCCTTGGTCAGCCCGTCGCGCAGGGCCGACTCGTACATCTGCTTCTGGAAGATCTCGTCGAGGTTGTCGTGGTACGTGAACTTCAGGATCGTCGTCGACCCGACCAGGATCTTGTCGCCGTCGGCGAGCTCCTTCTTGTCGACCTTCAGGCCGTTGCAGTAGGTGCCGTTGGTCGAGCCGAGATCGATGAGCATGATCCGGCCCCCCTCGACCGTGATCTTGGCGTGCTCGCGCGAGATGCCGTCGTCGAAGAGCCGGATCGCCGCCCGCTGACCGCGGCCGATGATCGTCTCCTCGGCCTCGACCTTGTACATCTCGCCGACGCTGGCGCCGGCGAGGACCACGAGGTAGGCGCGATCACGCTTGACGTCGCCGGTGGCCGCCGGCGTCTCGAACATGCGGGTACTCTCGTCCACCGCCATCCGAACTCATCGTACCACGGTGCCGAGGGCGCGCGCGAAACTGGTGAGCCGATTTCCCGCGGTGCCGAACGGTGCAACCGTCGCGCACGCCTCCTCGACCAGCGCCTCCAGGCGGGTCCGAGCGGTCGCCGCGTGCTCTGCATGATCCTCATCGGCGAGATCGTCGGCGTGCTGAAATGCGACGCCGTAGGCGACGCCGAACCGGCCCAGCAGAGCCATCGCCTCGGGTGTCGCGCCCGCCGCCGCCCCCCCTACCTCGAGCGCAGCACGGAACAGCGCGGCGGTCTTCTCGCCGTGAAGCGTCTCCAGCGCGGCCGCCGTCTCCGGCGGGGCCTCGCGGAGATCACGGGCCTGGCCGCGCACCATCCCCCGGGCGCCCGCTCCCGCCGCCAGGGCCCGCGCGGCGCGCAGGAACCCCCCGGGGTCGGCGGCGCGGGCTCCGGCCTCGGCGATCCACTCGAACGCGAGCGTCAGCAGCGCGTCCCCGGCGAGGATCGCGATCGCGTCGCCGAACACCTTGTGATTGCTGGGGCGGCCGCGCCGGAAGTCGTCGTCGTCCATCGCCGGTAGATCGTCGTGGATCAGCGAATAGCAGTGGACCAGCTCGACCGCGGCGCAGGCCAGGCGGACGTCGTCCCCGACCGGCGGCGCGACGGCCTCGGCGGCGGCCAGGGCCAGCAGCGGGCGGACGCGCTTGCCGGGAGCCAGCAGGGAGTAGCGCATCGCCTCGATCAGGCGTCCCGGATCTCCGTCGGGCGGCGGCGCCAGCCGCGCCGCGAACAGCTCGTCGACCTGGGCCCGCCGCGCGGCGACCCAGGTCGTCAGCGACTCCGCTTCGGTGACGGGCTCCGCCTCGGTGCTGGCGGAGGTCATGGCTCGAACGGGGCGGTCGTCCCCCCCCCGAGCAGCGTCTCGACCTTCTTCTCGGCGGCGTCGAGGATCACCGTGCCCCGCCGACAGAGCTCGATCCCCTCCTCGAACGCGCGCAGGCTCTCCTCGAGCGCCAGGTTTCCCCCTTCGAGGCGCTCGACCAGCCCGCGCAGCCGCGCGAGGATCTCTTCGAACCGCTCGGGCGCTGCCGCTGTCTCCGCCGTGGTCTCCGTCGCCATCTGCCCGTTTTCTACGCTGATCGGCGTTAGAATTCCACGCGTCATGGCCATCGAAACGCCGCCGCCCGTACTGGGTACCCCCTGTCCCGACTTCCGGCTCCCGGCCGTCGATGGCAAGACGTACGCCCGCGACGACTTCGCCGCGTCGCCGGTGCTGGTCATGATGTTCATCTGTAACCACTGCCCCTACGTCCAGGCGGTGGAGGATCGGTTGATCCGGCTCGCGCGCGAGCTCGGCCCGCACGGCGCGCAGCTGGTCGGCATCTGCGCGAACGACGCGGTCACCTATCCCGACGATGCGTTCGACAAGCTGGCGGCGCGGTGGCGCACGCGCGGCTACGGGTTTCCCTACCTGCACGACGAGACCCAGGAGGTCGCGCGCGCGTTCGGGGCCGTCTGCACCCCCGACATCTTCGTCTACGATCGGGCGCGAGGGCTGGCGTACCGCGGCCGGATCGACGATTCGTGGAAGGACGAGGCGAAGGTCCGGCGCCGCGAGCTGGCCGAGGCGATCGAGGCGCTGCTCGCCGGCAAGACGCCGTCGCCCGCGCAACGCCCGTCAATGGGCTGTTCGATCAAATGGCGCCAAAGCGGCTAGCTGAAACAGCTAGCGAGATCTCGTCTCCGGTTTTGGGCCTCCGTCGGTGTTGCCGGTAATATCGCCACGTGCTTCGCGCGTGCGTTCGGATCGCGGTGCTCGCCCTGGCGGCGACGCGGGCGTACGCCGGCGCGCCCGCACCCGACGACGAGCCTGAACCGACGCCGCCTCCTGCGATGACGGCGCCAAAGCCGGCGCCAGCGCCAGCGGCGGCGAAGCCGCCGGTATCGCCGGGACCGCCGGTGCCGGCCAGACCGGCCCAGCCGGCGCGGCGCCCGGTGCCGACCGGACCCGTGCCGTGGCCCACCTCGGTCGACGAGATCATTCCCGACACGCCCCCCCTGGGCGCCGGTACGGCGCCGGCCCGCCCGCCGGCGCCTGCCCGCCCGTCCGGGGCGCAGCCTCCGCCCGGGCCGACGCCGTCTTCAGGTGCGCCTCGGCCGGTCGCCGCGCCGCCGCCGCTCCCCCCCGCGCCTGCGACGCCCGCCGAAGCCAAGGCGCCGAAACCGCGCCGCACCACGTTCGACTTCTGGCTCGACGGGCAGCTTCTCTTCGACCGCGACTTCACCGGCGACGCGCGGCTCCGCTGGCTGCTGGCGGGCCTCGACCACCGCCCCACCGACTGGGTCCGGTTTTATGGCGCCGTCGAGCTCGAGAGCGGGACCCGCTTCGGTCTCGAGCAGCTTCACCTGGGGATGATGCCGCACCGCCTGTTCGGCGTCCGCGCCGGTCTGCTGCTGCTGGCGCTGGGGATCATCAATCTCCACCACCAGCCGACCACCTACCTGACCGTCGATCGGCCGCTCACCGATTTGCTGATCATCCCGACCACCTGGCGCGAGCTTGGGGCGGAGATCTTCGGCGAGCTGGCGCCGGGGCTGCGCTACCAGCTGCAGATGGTGAGCGGGCTCGACGCCGCGGGGTTCTCCGCGGCGGCGCCGCTGGCGGGCGGGCGGGGCAACGGTCGCAGCCTGGCCGTGCACGAACCGGCGTTCGTCGGCCGGCTGGAGCTGGGCGTCTCCGGGTTCACCGTCGGTGGCGGCGGATACTATGGCGGCGCGGCTGCCGGTCACCCGGAGCTCGTGGGGGTGCGCGTCGGGCTCGCGGAAGGGGACCTCGCGTTTCGTGGCGGCGGCTTCGAGCTGCGCGCCGAGTTTGCCGAGTTCTTCATCGTCAACTCCTGGCGGGTCAACGACTACCTGGGCCTGCTCGGGCAGGACGCGGTACCGGCGCGCGGGCGCGGCGTCTACGCCCAGGCGGGCTACGACGTCCTGCGCCTCGAGGAGACGCCCGGCGGGCAGGAGCTGGTGTTCTTCGCCGGCTACGAGAACGTCAATCCGCGCAGCCGCATGTCCGACTTCAACTACAACCCGCCCGCGATCACCGGCCCGGGCGAGCTTCCCCCCTCGGCGCCGTCGGCCGCGCGGTCGCTGGTGCGCGGTGGCTTCTGCTACCGCCCCTGGCCGTGGGTCGCGTTCAAGGGGGACATCCAGTACGCCCTCAGCGGCAGCACGGCCCTGCCCGTGACGCCGCTGCCCCTCGCCGGCGCCCCCGGGACGCCGACGGCGCTCCCCGATGACCTCGCGGCCGCCAGCCGGGCACGAACCCTGGTCGGCTTCTCGCTCGCGCTGGCGTTCTGATCGCAGCCGACGCCCCCGACCCGTTGCTACACTGCGCGGATGCCAGCCAATGTCGGTCCGTCCGACGCCCAGCGGTTTGACTGGCCCTCAGCTTCGGAGACGGAGCTGGCGCCCGCGGCCACCCGGATCGCCCGCCACCTCGTTCGCGCCGGCGCCCCCGTGGTGGGCCTGCTGCCGGCGGACGCCGCCGTCGGTCCCCCGGACCGGCTGGGGCCGCTCATGTTTCGGCTGGCGCAGGCGCTGACCGGTTTCACCTTGAACGACGTGGCGATCGTCGATACCTGGTCGACCTGGCCGTGGGGCGAGGTGGTCGAAGCCGGCGACGTGGCCGCCCATCAGATCCGGTCGCTGGCGCCGCGGCTGCTCAGCATCGCACCCGTGCCGTGCCACGATCCCCTGGCGGCGACCGTGGCGCTGCAGAACGCCCTGGCGGCGCGTCCGTCGGGCATCGGGTCCGTGCTGGTGAACCTGGCCGGATATGCGGAGCCCGGAACGGTGCCCCCCGCGGCGACCCAGGTCGATGGCGTCGTCCTGCTGGCGGTGGTCCGGCGTTCCCGCTTCGCGGCGGTGGCGGACCTGGCGGGCCGGCTTCCGGGCAAGAGCCTGGGCACGATTCTGCTGGGGCGGTAGCGTGGACGCGATCCTTTTCCCCGCCGCGGTCGCGTACGAGCACGTTCGCCTCGACGACGCGGGCGACCTTCCATCGTTCAGCGATGTCGAGGTCCCCCTCGAGCTGGCGCACGCTCTGCCCGCCCGCAAGGCCGCCTTCCGCGCCGGGCGGTACTGCGCCCAGAGGGCGCTGCGGCGCGCGCTTCCCGAGCTGACGGCCGCGCCGATCGCGATCGGCGCTGATCGTGCCCCCCTGTGGCCCGCCGGCGCGGTCGGCGCGATCACGCACACGACGGGTTTCGCCGCGGCCGCCGTGGCGCGCGCGGCCGACGCCTGGGGCGTCGGCCTGGACGCCGAGCCCATCCTGAGCGGCGATGCCGTCGACATGGTGCTGAAGCACGCCGTCCGCCCGCCGGAGCTCGCGCCCCTCCGCGGCCGCACCTCCCTGTCCGAGCCGGCGCTGCTCACCGTCTGTTTCTCCGCCAAGGAGACGCTGTTCAAGTGCCTCTACCCCAGCGTCGGGCGCTACTTCGATTTCTCCGACGTCGTCATCGTCGATGTCAGCGAGGCGGACGCGTCGTTCCTGGCCGAGGTCAACCTGGTGACCGGCGCGCTGCCCCGGGGCGGGCGGATCGCCGGGCGCTTTGTGATCGACGGGGAGCTCGTCCAGACCGGGATCGCGCTGCTACGCGACGACCGCGCTCGATGACGGGCCACGTTCGGAGGACCACGCTCGGACGGAGCACGTTCGGACGGAACCCGTTCGATGCTCCGATCGAGGCACTTGCGGAGCACGGCGCCGACATCGGCGACCACCGGCTCGTCGAGCATGTTTTCGTGGTCGCCGGGGATGAAGCGCACGACCAGCCCGCCCTGAACCAGGTCGCTCCAGGCGAGGCGTTCGTCGAAGGCCGTCCGCTCGGGGATGTCACTGGACAGCAGCATCAGGGCCCTGCCCGGGTACGGTTGGGGGACGTACTGATCGAGAGCCTCGACGTTCGCCTTGAAGACGTGGCGCGCGAGGTCGTTGGCCTCTTTCATCGTTCGCTCGATCGGCGTCGCCACACCCTCGAGGCGCGCCCGGACCCGCCCGGCGAGATACGCCAACCCTTCTCGGGGCCTGCGAAACAGAAGGTTGCCGTAGTGCAGGTCGATGAGATAGCCGCGGAAGTGCAGCGGCGACGACGACATCGCGCGTTTGAGACGGTGGTGCGCTATGCCGACCGCGGCGGTGTCGAGGAAGATCAGCTCGGCGACAGTCTCGCCGGCTGCGTGGAGCTGCTGCGCCATCTCGTACGCGATCACGCCGCCCGAGGACGAACCGCCGAGGAAGTACGGGCCGTGCGGCTGGATGGAGCGGATCTCTTGGATGTACGCCGTCGCCATCTCTTGAACGGTCCGGTGCGGTTCCTCCGTGCCGCTGGCGCCCCGCGCCTGCAGTCCATAAAACGGCTGATCGTTCCCGACATAACGCGACAGAAGGCGGTAGTTGAGGACGTTGCCCCCCACGGCGTGAACGCAAAAGAATGGCGGCCGGGTCCCCGACGGCTGGATCGGGACCAGGCTGGACCAGCTGGGTTTCCAGCCCTCCCGCTTGAGCAGCTCCGCGAGTCGCTCGATGGTCGGCGCCTCGAACAGGGCCGCGATGGGGAGCTTGATGTCGAACGCCGCCCCGATCCGGTCGAACAGCTTGAGCGCGAGCAGGGAGTGCCCGCCCAGGTCGAAGAAGCTGTCGCGGATTCCGACGCGTTCGAGGCCGAGTACCTCCTGCCAGATCGTGCGCAGCTTGAACTCCACCGCCTCGCGGGGCTCCGCCTGGACGGTCGCCTTCGTCGTGGTCGCCCCGCGGTTCGGCTTGGGGAGCGCCTTGCGATCAATCTTGTTGTTCGCGGTCAGCGGCAGCTTCTCGAGCACCATGAAGTGTGCCGGCACCATGTACTCGGGAAGCGAGGCCCGCAGGTGGGTCCGCAACTCGTCGAACGCGGGTGGGGCGTCGCCCTTGACCGTCAGGTATCCGACCAGGCGCTGATCTCCGGGCGCCTCCTCGTAGGCGGCGACGACCGCATCCCGCACCGACGGGTGGGAGGCCATGGTCGTTTCAATCTCGCCGAGCTCGATCCGATAGCCGCGCAGCTTCACCTGGAAATCGTTGCGGCCCAGGTACTCCACGACGCCGTTCGAGCGGAAGCGGCCCAGATCGCCGGTGCGGTACATGCGCGCGCCGGGCAGCGCCGAAAACGGGTCGGGGAGGAACCGCTCGCTGGTCAGGTCGGGTCGGTTCAGGTAGCCGCGTGCCAGGCCGGCGCCGCCGATGAAGATCTCCCCGCTGACACCGGTCGGGACGGGGTTGAGGCCGCGATCGAGGATGTAAATCTGGGTGTTCGCGATCGGCCGCCCGATGAACACGGGCTCGTTCTTGGCCAGCGGCTGCACGGTCGACCAGACCGTCGTCTCGGTGGGGCCGTACATGTTCCAGACCGAACCGGCCCGGTCGACCAGCTGATCCGCGAGATCGCGCGGCACCGCTTCGCCGCCGATGAGCACCTTGAGGTTCGGCGAACGGGTCCAGCCCGCCGCGAGCATCAGGCGGAAGGTCGACGGCGTGGCCTGCAATACGGTGATATCGTCCGGTCTCGATGCGCTCGCGCAGGGCGGGGCCGTTGATCGCGGTCTCTCGGCTGACGATCTCGACGTGCGCCCCGACGGCGAGCGGCAGCCAGAGCTCCAGACCGGCGATGTCGAACGACAGGCTGGTGACCGCCAGCAGCCGATCGGTCTGTGAGAACCCCGGCCGGTCGGCCATCGAGACCAGAAAATTCGTGAAGGCCCGGTGGGGGATCTCGACCCCCTTGGGTTTGCCTGTCGAGCCGGAGGTGTAGATGACGTACGCGATCGACTCGGGATCGATCGTCGTCCCCAGCGGCGTGGCGTCCTGCGCGGCGATTTCGTCGGCGTCGGCGTCGAGCCGCAGCACCGACTTGCTCGGGACGATGTCGGCCAGGTGCGCCTGGGTCACCAGCACGCTCAACCCCGAGTCCTCCGCCATCAGCGCCAGGCGGTCCCTCGGGTAGGCGGGATCGAGGGGGACGTACGCGCCGCCCGCCTTCAGTATTCCGAGCAGGCCCGTGAGCATCGACAGCGACCGCTCGACCGCGATCCCGACCAGCGCGCCGGACTTCACGCCACGGGCCTGCAGACAACGGGCGACCTGATTGCTCTGCCGTTCGAGCTCGGCATAGGTGATCGCGGCGCCCTGGAACGACGCCGCGGGCGCATCGGGCATTCGCACCGCCACCGCCCGCACCAGATCGGGGATCGTCGCGCGCGGAATCTCGGCTTCGGTCGCGTTCCATTCGACCAGCAGGCGGTTGCGCTCCGCTTCGGTCAAGATCGGCAGATCCGCGGCGGCCGTCGTCGGCGCCGCCAGCACCGCCTCCAGGAGAACGCGGTAGTGCCCGAGGAGCCGCTCTATCGTCGATCGCTCGAAGACATCGCTGTTGTACTCGGCGGTGAAGGACAACCCCCCGGCGACCTCCGCGACGAAGAAGTGCAGATCGAACTTCGAGCCGCCGTTCGAGATCTCTTCATAGATCGCCTCGACACCGGGCAGCTGCAGGCGCGAGCCCCGCGCGGGCAAGAAGCTCAGCCCGACGGAGGCCAGCGGATCGTGGCTCAAATTGCGCTCGGGGCGGATCCGCTCGATCACGCGCTCGAAGGGGACGTCCTGTCGCAGCAGCCCGTCCATGATCTCGGTACGGACCTGCTTGAGGAGGTCCGAGAACGGGATGCGATCCGGGCACCTGATTGCGAAGCACGATCACGTTGGCGAAGTAGCCGATGACCTGCTCGGCGGCGAAACGGTCGCGGCAAGCCGACCGGAATCAGGACCGAGATGTCGCTCTGGCCGGAGTAGCGCATCAGGAGGACATCCAGGGCGGCCAGCATGATGCAGAAGACCGACACCTTCTCGGTGGCCGCCAGCTGCTTGAGCCGGGCGTGCAGCTCCGCTCGATCATGGGTGCGGATCATGTTTCCGCGGTAGCTCTTGATCGGCGGCCGGGGGCGATCGGTCGGCAGATCGCACGGCGCGGCTCCCGCGAGGTGTTTGGCCCAGTAGTCGAGGCGGCGCTCGAACGCCTGCGTCTTCAACCAGGTGTTCTGCTCGTCCACGCAGGCCAGGTATTGCTTCTTGCGGCGGGGGGAGGGCAGAGGGCTGGCCGGCGCACATGGCGGGATAGAGCGCTTCGATCTCACTCCAGATCACGCCCAGCGACATCCCGTCAGCGACGATGTGGTCCATCACGACCACCAGCGCATGGTCCTTCGGGCCTATCCGCAACATGCGCACGCGCACGAGCGGCCCCCTCTCGAGGTCGAACGGCTCGATCGATACGGCGCGCGCGATCCGTCGCGCTTCCCCTGCCGGATCCGGGGAGGTCGTGAGGTCGATCATCGCCACGTCGGCCGGCATCTCGGGGTGGATGTGCTGGACGACCGCACCGTCGATGCTCGCGAAGGTCGTGCGGCAGCTCTCGTGACGCCGGGAGATCTCGCGCACAGCGGCCACCACCGCGCTGGCGTCGAGCTGGCCCGTGAGCCGGAACTGGACAGCCGTGTTGTACGGGGACTTGTAAGGCATGACCTGCCGCAAAAACCAGAGACTCGCCTGCCCGACGGACGCAGGGACGGGCTCTGGTTGGGAAGTCCCCGTGCCTGTGAATCACAGCCTGCGATGGTTACATTTCGGCCCATCGAAGTAAAGACGCTCAGAGCGTGATGATCTTCCCGGCGGGGCGGGGGTCCGGCGGTTGCTGTGTCGGCCGACTGGGCGGCCCGGGCGGCGCGCACGGCCCGGGTGGCATTCCGGGTATCGACGATCAGCGGCGCGCGCTCGGCCAGCAGCGCGTAGTCGACGTCGGTGTGGTCGGTCGTGATCACGACACAGTCGAATTGCCCCGCCTCCTCGATCGCGGCGCGCGGGACGGTCGCCGTCGCCCAGCCGCAGGGCCGGGACGAACGGGTCTGCGTAGGCGACCTCCGCGCCGCGATCGCGCAGCAGCCCGATCACGTCGAGCGCCGGCGACTCGCGGACGTCGTCGACGTCCCGCTTGTAGGTGACCCCGCAAACCAGCACGCGCGCGCCCGCGCACGGGTCGTCCCCTGTCGCTGAGGGCGCGCGCCACCATCCCGACGACGACCTCGGGCATCGCCGAGTTCACCTCGTCGGCCAGGGTGATGAACCGGGCGTCGTACTGCAGGGTGCGCAGCTTCCACGACAGGTACAGCGGGTCGCTCGGGAGGCAGTGACCTCCGATGCCAGGGCCGGGGTAAAAGGGCATGAAGCCGAAGGGCTTGGTGGCCGCCGCCTCGATCACCTCCCAGGTGTCGAGACCCAGGCGCGCGCACATGAGCGCGACCTCGTTGACGAGGCCGACGTTGACGGCGCGGAAGGTGTTCTCCAGCAGCTTGACCATCTCGGCGCTGTCGGTCGACGACACGGGGACGAGCGTGTCGATGAAGCTGCCGTACATCGCGCGCGCCAGCGCCAGGCTGACCGGGGAGATCGCGCCCAGCACCTTGGGCGTGTTGCGCGTGGCGTAACGGCGGTTTCCGGGGTCGACCCGTTCGGGCGAGAACGCGAGAAAGAAATCGACGTCCGGGCGCTTGTCGCCGGCCGTCAACCGGGGCAGCAAGACCTCGCGGGTGAAGCCGGGAAACGTGGTGCTCTCGAGGACAATCAGCTGCGGCTGTCGCAGCCGGCGCCGCGATGGTCGCCGCCGCCTCCAGGATGAAGGAGTTGTCCGGATCGCGCGTCTTGTTCAGGGGCGTCGGTACGCAGATGATCACGACGTCCGCCCCGGTCAGCACGTCGGGATCCATCGTGGGGCGCAGCCTTCCCGAGGCGACCAGCGGCGCCACGACCTCGGCACGGGACATCCCCGATGTACGAGCGGCCGCGGGTCAGCTCCGAAACCCGCTCAGGGGCGCGGTCATAGGCGATGGTCGGAAATCCTGCCTGTGCGGTCTCGACGGCCAGCGGTAGCCCGACGTGCCCGACGCCGACGACCACCACCTGGGCGACGCGTGAGGCGATTCGTTCTGCGAGCGGCATGGCTCTCTCCAAATCCGAGGGATCGCTGCTACACTGCGCCCTGAATGTCTGTCAATGGTGGAGGCGCGGCGCGCCGTTCCCCCACGTTCGGTCTCGGCCCCTACAACGACATCGTCGACGCGTGCGCCGCCGTGGGACTGGGTTGAATAGATTGCGCGGACGCCTTGGGAACTCAGCCCGCCATTCGACGTTCACACCTCCAGCGACTAGGAGGGATATCGGTGTTCGCAAGCAGCGTCCTTGAACGAATGGGAGTCTTCGAGCTCGCCCTGGCCGCGCGTCGGCGCGGGTGGGGGCCAAGCGGGCTCACGGTCATGCTGTTCCATCGCATCGTCGATCCCGGTGAGATCGGTGAGCTCGACCCCGGCTCGATCGACGCAACTCCCGCCGAGTTCGAGGCGCACTTGGCGTATCTGCAGCGGAATTTTCACCCGGTCTCGATCGATGAGGTGCTGGTCGCCCATCGAGGTGGAAAGGCGTTGCCGCCTCACAGCGTCCTGGTCACGTTCGACGACGGCTATCGCGACAACTACGACTACGCGTTCCCGATCCTGCAGCGCTACGGCATTCCGGGGCTGTTCTTCGTAACCACCGGGCTGGTCACGGATCGGTCACTCTTCTGGTGGGAGCGCGTGCTCATGATGGTTCATCGCAGCCGGGTCGATCGGCTGCGTCTGACCTATCCCGGGCCGGAGGAGCTGCCGCTGACCACGGCCGCCGAAAAGGGTGCCGCCGTCGACCGTCTCAATCGCATCATCAAAGACACCCCTCAAATGGATCTCCCGCGTTTCCTCGACGGCGTGGCGAGCGCGGCCGGCGTCGACTGGGATCCGGCCGAGGAGAAGGCGCTGGGCGACCGTGCGCTCATGACCTGGGATCAGGTGAAGGCGATGCGCGCGGGGGGGATGGGCATCGGTTCCCACACCTGCAGCCACCGGGTGCTGCAGACGCTGGCGCCGGACACGCTGCGGACCGAGCTGACCGCGTCGCGCGCAGAGCTGGAACGGCGCCTCGGTGAGCCGGTCACCACCATCGCATACCCGGTCGGCAGGTCGATCGCCAGACTCCCGCGGTGCGCCAGGCGGTCGCCGACGCGGGCTACGAGCTGGGGTTCACGACGCGAACGGGGCTCAACCCCATCGGCGCGCGGACGACCGACTGCTTCGACCTGAACCGCGTGCTGGCCGACCGCAAGGCGCCGCCGGAGTACATTCGCATGCGGCTCACGCTACCGTTCCTGGCCAGCTGACGTGGTGCGCTGACTTGACCGCAGGTGCGGACCCGTTGCGACTCGTGACGGTCACCCAAGGAGCCGCCTTGACCACGCACGCGGCTGCGTGGGCGGCGCTGCTGGCTGACAGCGCGTCGAATCGGCCCACGCAGTCGCCGCTCTGGCTGTCGGCCTGGTGGCGGGTCTTCGGCGACCGCGACGGCCGCCGGCTGGCGACCGCGCTCTTCTACGCCGGCGACCGGCTGGTTGGCTTGGCGCCGCTCCTGCGCCGCGTGCGCTGGCACCGGCGGGCGGTACCCTTCCGCCGGCTGGAGTTGCTGGGAACCGGCGAGTCGCAGGAGGACGAGATCGCCTCCGACTATCTGGGCGTGATCGCCGCCCGGGGGTTCGAGGAGCCGGTCGCCGAGGCGGTGGGGCGCGCCGTCGCGACCGGCGCCTTGCACCCCTGCGACGAGGTGGTGCTGGCGACCCTGGACGATGAGCTCCCGCTCACCGGCATGCTGGCCCGCTCGTTCGAGTCGCGGGGACTGGCCTTGACCCGGACCCCCATGACGCCGTCGCCATACATCAAGCTGCCGGCCACCTGGGAGGCCTATCTGGCGTCGCTGTCGGGGTCCGGTCGCTATCTGATCACGCGCTCGCTGCGCGACTTCGACAAATGGGCGGGGCCCGACGTGGAGGTCGTGCGGGTGGCCGCGCCCGCGGATCTCGCGGAAGGAAAACGGATTCTGGTGCGGCTCCACGAGCAGCGCTGGCAGGCGGCGGGGCAGGGCGGCGTCTTCGCCTCCCGCCTGTTCGCGCAATTCCATGACGCCATCTTGCCGGGGCTCCTGGAGCGCCAGGCGCTGGAGCTGATGTGGCTGCGGGTCCGCGGAGAGCCGGTCGCCGTCGCTTACAACATCATCTGGGACAACAAGGTGCTGTTCTACCAAGGGGGACGGACGCTGGAGGTCCCCAAGCAGGTCCGGCCAGGGATCGTCCTCCATGCGCGCGCCATCCGCTCGGCCATCGAGGCGGGGCGCACCGAATACGATTTTCTGCCCGGGACCAGCCAGTACAAACTTCAGCTCGCGAACGCCTCGCGGCAGGTCACGGAGCTGCGGGCCACGCGCGCTCCTCTGCGCGATCTCGTCTGCGCCGCGCTCGAGCAGGGGGCGGCCTACGTGAGGGCCCGCAGGGCAGCGCGCGCCACCGTCGCACCGAGTCCGCCAACCAGCGGTTGACCCGACGGCGTGCGCGAGGGCGCATGCTACTGTGACGGCCGAGAATGGCCAGTGCGACGGCGGGGGTCGCGGCGCGGGGGGCTGCGTGGACGATAGCGACCAGCGTCCTGGCGCGCGCCGTGAGCCTGGCGGGGACCCTGGTGCTGGTCCGGTTCGTCGCGCCGGGCGACTATGGCGAGGCGTCGGCGGCGATGATCGTGGTCGCGACCGTGAACCAGTTCACCACGCTCGGCGTGGGTCTCTATGCCGTCACCAAGCGTGAGGCCACCCGCGAGGATATTTTTCACGCCTCCCTCATCCACCTGACCCTCGGGTTCGTCGCCTGCCTGGTGCTGCTGGCGTTCGGCCCCTCCCTGGCGCCGCTGTTCGGCACCCCGAACCTCCAGCAGTACGTCCCGCTGCTGGCCGTGTCGACCTTCCTGGAGCGGATCGGTTCGATGCCCGAACGGATCCTGGTGCGTGGGCTGCGATTCCGGCGCATCGGGCTCGTGCGATCGATCAGCGAGGTCACGTACGCGATCCTGTCCGTGGCGGCGGCGGCGAGCGGGTGGGGCGGGATGGCGATCGTCGCGGGGAACGTCGGGCGCTCCTGCGTACGCCTGGTCGGGAACATGATCGCGGTGCCGCTGCGCGACTGGATGCAGGTCTCGCGGGTGCGCACGGCGGTGCTGCGCAAGGTTGGCGGCTTCGGCCTGACCGCGACCATCGGCCAGCTCGGCTATTTCGCCTCGCGGCGCTGGGACAACCTCCTGGTGTCGCACCTCCATGGTCCGTCGGTGATGGGGGCCTACAACCTGGCCTACAACCTGGCGGACGTGCCCGCGGTGCAGGTGGGCGAGCAGATCGCGGACGTCATGCAGGCCGCGTACGCACACATGGAGCCCGACGAGCGGCGGGACATGCTGATTCGCTCGAGCGGCGTGATCGCGCTGGTGTCGTTCCCCATTGCGCTGGGGCTGGGCGCGGTGGGACCGACGCTGGCCGACCTGTTCCTCGACAAGAAATGGGCCGGCACGGGGAACATGCTGATGGTGCTCTCCGCGCTGTCGGTGGTGCGCCCGATCTACGATTCGATCTCCGCCTTCCTGATCGTCGAGCGCGGGCCGCGGCCGCTGCTGTGGGTGGAGTGGATAACGGTCGGCGTGCTGCTGGCGGGGATCGCGACGCTGGGGCGGATCTCGCCGCTGTGGGCGTGCGTGGCCGTCGGGGTCGCGTACACGTTGCGGGCCGTGCTCGGCCTCTATGTCGCGCGCGTGAGCTCGGGGATCGCGATGTCGGCCTTCGTCGGCCAGCTGGTGGCGCCGCTGCTCGCCTGCGCGCCGATGGTCGGGGCGGTGTTCGGCGTCCAGGCCGCGCTCGATCGGCTGGGGATCGGCTCACCGCTCGCGCGGCTGGGCCTCGAGGTCGCAGCGGGCGCGCTGGCCTTCATCGCCGCGGCGTTCCTGATCGCGCCGCGGCCAGCGCGGGAACTCTTCGGCATCATTCGCAGCCGCTCGCAGCGCAGGATGACCCCCCCCTTGGGCACCGCCACGCCCGGCGGCCAGGGTGGAACCGCCTAGCTCATGCTAGGCTCCGCGCCCTCCGATGATGGCGAGCTTGGTCGACAGGGCGAAAACCGCCCTCGCGTTCGTACGTAGCAAGAACCTCGACACCTGGGTGGGCGGTTACGCCCGCTGGCTGGCGGCCTCCGCCGTCCCACGCGCGCGCGCCACGCTGACGGCGGAGCGGACCACCCGCCACCTCCTGTTCGCGTTCTGCGACCACTACGAACCGCTCTGGTCGGCAAGGACCACGCCGTCGGCCGGGGCCGGGTCCAGCAGTGGGTCGAGCGCTACCCCGCGCTGGCGGGCGAGTTCCGCGACGCCGACGGGCGGGCCCCGCGCCACAGCTTCTTCTTCCCGGGCGAGGAGTACGCGCCCGCGCTACCTCGACGGCCTGGCCTCGCTGGCCCGGCCGGGCCTCGGCGAGGTCGAGCTCCACCTGCACCACGACGGCGACACCGCCGGCGAAGCTGCGCCGCGACGATCGACGAGCTACCTGCGCACGCTTCGCCGAGCACGGCCACCTGTCGCCGCGACCCGGCGGGCGGCTCCGCTACGCGTTCATCCACGGCAACTGGTGCCTGGCCAACGCGCCGCCGCGACGGCCGCTGGTGCGGCGTCGACGAGGAGCTGCCGCTGCTGCTCGAGACCGGCTGCTACGCCGACTTCACCTTCCCGTCGGCGCCCGACGAGTGCCAGCCGGACATCGTCAACCAGATCTACTGGCCCGACCGGCGACCTCGCCCGGCGCCGCGCCTACGAGCAGCGGCGAGCCGGCGCGGGTCGGCGAGCTCCGGCACGATCGCATGCTGATGATCGACCGGGCCGCTGGCGCTGGCGCCGTGCGCGCCGCGGCTTCGTGCCGGCTGCGCATCGAGAACGCCGACGCTGACCGCCGACAATCCGCCGACCGCCGGCGCGGCGTGCACAGCTGGGTCGCGCAGGACATCCACGTGACCGGGCGCCCCGAGTGGGTGTTCGTCAAGGTGCACACCCACGGCGCGCCCGAGCGCACACGCCGAGGTCGCTGCTCGGCGACGGCGGCGCGCATGCTGCACCGAGACGCTCGCGCCCGCTACAACGACGGCCAGCGCTGGCGCCTGCACTACGTGACCGCGCGCGAGATGTACAACATCGCCGTCGCCGCGATGGACGGCCGCAGCGGGCGACCCGGCGACCTACCGCGACCACGTCCTGCCGCCACCACCCATCGCGACGGCCTAGGGTGCCGGGGTGATGCGGTCCAATCGCCTCGCCGTTGCGCTGGCCGCGTCAATCGGTGGGGCCGTCCTGGCAGGCGTCCCGGCGCCCGCGCGGGCCGACCTGGTCCTCACGGTGCAGCCCACGGTCTCGGTCGGGTACTCCAGCAACCCGGGGTCGCGACGACCACCCCCGGCGGGTCCTCCCAGAGCGGCGACGGACTCGTGATCCTGTCGTCGAGCCAGCGGCTACTCTACAGAGGCGCCACCGCGGAGCACGAGCTCGGCTACCGGTTCGCGTTCACCCGCTACATGCAGGGGCGCGGGGCCGACAGCACCAGCCACGAGCTGGCCGCCACCTCGCTTTTCCACCTGTCGTCGACCATCGACCTGAGACTCTTCGCGACGACCTCGTTGGCGCGAACCTCGGGCATCATCACGGCGGTGGCTCCGTCCAGCACGCCCCAGGCGGTCGTGCCCGGTAGCAGCGAGTACCTCAGCATCTCCGGCGGCGAAGAGGTGACCATCGAACCGACGCCGCGCTGGCGTTTCATACAGTCGCTGAACGCCGCCTCGGTGAACTACATCAACGTGCCGGTCGATCCGACCGACCCGAACCTCGGTCACGGCGCTGGGGCGGATCGAGCACCCGCGCGGGCTCGACACGCCGTTGCTGGAGCTGCACGCGACCGACTTCGTGCTCACGGGCGGGCCGCCGGGGACGGTTCCGCCGACGCCGGACCAGAACGTGTTCCTGGTGGTGCTCGCCGGCTGGCGCCGCGAGATCAACCCGCTCTGGTCGACCGAGCTGCGCGGTGGGCTGACGACGTTGATCCGATCGTCTGCCTCGACGGTGTACGTCCCTACCGGCAGCGCCCAGGTTGGATACAAGCGCCTGACCTGGAACGCGACGCTGACCGCGTCGCAGGAGCCGCTGCCCAACCTTTTCTCCGGCCAGGCGACCATCAACGACAGCGTGCTCGTGCACCTGACACTGCCGCTCGGCCGCACGGAACAGTGGGTGCTGACCGGGGCGGGGGGCTACGTCTACGCCCGCGTCGCCGACGTCGACGGCACCCTTCGCCACACCTACGACCAGCGGACCGTGCTCAGCCTCCTCAGCTACCGCTTCCTCAACGCGCCGCTCTTCCTTTCGCTCAGCTATTCCTTCGTCGATCAGCGCGGCGGCGCGTCCGATCTCCAGCGCCACGTCGTCATGCTGAATCTGACCGGGCTGTTCATGTGGGGGCCGGGGACGCCCCCCGTGTTCGGCGGCGGCGGTCTCTAAGGGATGTAGATGGTGTCGCCGGCGACGACGGGGAGGTCTTGCTCCGGGTGTCGTCCCGCCAGTATCGAAGGATAGTCGATCGGGATGCGGCGCAGACCGCGGGTCGCGTCGTTGCGGATGATGACCGCCTCGTCGGGGCTGGCGTAGCGGTTCGGACCGCCGGCGAGCGCGATCGCCTCCGACACGGTCACGAAGTGGTTGGCGGTGTAGGCGCCCCCGTGCTCCACGTTTCCGCTGACCACGAACCGGTAGCTGTTCACGACCGCGACCGACACGGTGACCGTCGCCGCCTCGTCCTTCACGAACGCGGCCAGGCGCTGCGCGATCTCGGTCCGCAACTGCCCGGGCGTCCGCCCGGCCGCCTTGAGATCGCCGAGCAGCGGAAGCGGAATCGTGCCGTCGGGCCGCACAGGGGTCTCGACCGACAGGTCGGGGTTCTTCCAGACGTTGATCTTGAGGACGTCCGAGACCCCGAGGACGTACTCGACCTTGCGAGGGTCGGGCTCCGAGGCGTAGTCGTACTTCGAATGGGTGGTCGCGCACGTGGCGCCCAGCGCGAACGGAAGGACGATCGCGGCGAATCGAAGCAGGCCTAGGAGCGACACAGGCACTCAGATATCACAGGATGCCGCCCGACTCGACCCGGGACGCTGCCCCGGGGTCACCAGGTGATGCGTTGCCGGCCGGTCAGGTGGCGCCAGAGGCCGACGAGCGCGGCCGTGTTCAGCACGACGAACGTTCGCGCCACCGCGCCGAGCTTGCCGGCGCGCGGCCCCAGCGCGGCTGCGCCGTAGCAGCAGACCTGCGCGAGCGAGAGGGCCTGCAGGAATCGGCTGCCCGCCGCGGCGCCGACGAGGGAGCACGGCGAAGAGCGCGATCAGCAGCCAGGGGGCCGCCAGCCGCAGGAGCTTGTGGGAGAAGGTCTCGAACCAGATCGGGTTGCGCGAACGGCGAGAGCAGGGCGGGGATGCGCGCGAACAGCTGGTAGTTGCCGGCCAGCGTGCGCACCTTGCGCTTGAACTCGCGGTCGTCCTCGAAAGCGGCGTCGCGGGCCTCGGCCTCGGTGACGAAGGCGACCCGCTTTCCGCCGAGCACCAGCTTCATCGGAATCCAGACGTCGTCCAGGATGATGTCGGGAAGGGAGCGGGGCAGATCGTCCCGGCGCACCATCGCGATCGGGCCGGTCATCCCCGCCATGCCTCGGAACCGCGATTCCTGGCGCCGGATCCAGTTTTCGTATCGCCAGTAGACGCCGCTGCCGGCGCCGCCCGACAGCACCAGATTGCCGGTCGCGATGCCCACCGCCGGGTCGGCCAGCACGGCCGCCAGCGCCCGGACGGCGTTCGGCGACAGCGGCTGCCGGACGTCGTTCATCAGCATCAGCTCGCCGCGTGGCCGCTTCGCGCAACGGCGTTGAGCCCCGTCGGCTTGCCGAGCCGCGCGCGCCTCGACCAGCACGCGGATCCGTCCCCCGCCGCCGGGGCCGCCGCCAGCTCGCGCGCGATCGCCTCGGTCTCGTCGTTGCAGCCGTCGCAGTAGATCAGGATCTCGATCCGGTCGGCCGGGTAGTCCTGTTCCAGCAGGCTGGCGATTTTTGCGCGCAGATACCCGGCGCCGTTGTGCACGGGCATGCAGATCGAGACCATCGGACTGTCGGGCCGGTCCGTCGGGGGCGGGCGGCGTCCGGCCAGGCGGGCCAGGAACCCGATGGCGACCGGGTAGCCGACGTAGGCATACGCCAGCGCCGCCACCAGCCCGAGCGCGACCGCGATGGCGCCCACGTCAGGTCCCGAGCGCGCGCAGCATGACGAGGGGCGTCTTGAGCATGATCGAAAGCTCGATCGGCAGGAAGGTGCGCACGCTCTCCATCGACGCGCTGTAGGCCAGGTCGTACAGCAGCTTCATGCGCATGTCGTCGGCCAGGGCGCCTCGGTGCCTTCGACCTTGAACGGGTTGGTCAGGTCGCTCTGCGAACGTGCCAGATCGGCTGTCCGGGCGGGGCTTTCCGGTGTAGCTGAGGGTGATCTGGGCCAGGCCGGTGATGCCGGGCTTGACGTCGCGCATCCGCTCCTCGAAATACGGGATCGCCATGGCGAGCTGCTCCGCCAGCTCGGGCCGCTCGGGGCGGGGACCGACGATGCTCATGTCGCCCAGCAGCACGTTGAGGAACTGCGGGATCTCATCGAGGCGCGTCTTGCGCAGGAACTTGCCGACCCTGGTGATGCGCGGGTCGTTCTTCGGTCGCCACGACCACCCCGGTCAGCTGCTCGGCGTCGGGACGCATCGAGCGGAACTTGAGCATCGAGAACTCCCGAAATCGTGGACGTTCAGCCTCTCCCGTGGGACTATCATCGTAGGTACGGAGCTGTCCCGCCCGTCGCTGTCGGATGAACACCTCTCCCGGTGATTCGATATAGATCGCGAGGGCGATAAACGGCCAAAGGGGCAGCTGATGGCGAGACCGAAGCAAGCGCCACGAAGATCGAGCAGCCGCTTGACCACTCGTACTGATCTCGTCACATCCGTAAAATACAACGAAACAAAAAGAATTCGGAAGCATGACTCGACGTAATGGCATGATGCCGGAACCCTCAAGGATAAGGATTGAGATGGTTGGCCGACTTCAACATCGCGACTGTCGCTCTCCGGTCGGTGGCGGCAGCCTGCAAGCTGGTCAACGCCCGAACCGATAATGCCGCCTGGAATGACTTCCGCACGCAGGTCGTCACGGCCGTGGGCGAGGCGTTCAACAATGTCGTGCTGCATAGCTACGAAGGACGCGACGAGGGCATCGTGGAGATCGAGATTCAAACCCGGCCGGACCACATCTGTGTCGAGCTCCGCGACTGGGGCGAGAGCTTCGATCCAGGAGCAGTGCCTTCACCCGATTTCGACAGCCTGCCCGAGTCAGGACTGGGAATATTCATCATCAAGAGCCTGATGAATATCCACTACACACCGGGCCATCCCAACGTGCTGTCACTTTCGAAGAGACTGACCCTCAGCCGAACCGCCCGGATAGCGTGGACGGAGAAACATGACCTTCACGGTCCAGTCGACGTAAGGCGGGCGTCATACGGCTCGCCGTCGAGGGCGAGCTCGACGCGGTGACCGTTTCCGGATCTGCGCGAGGAGATCGATAAGCTGCTGGCCAAGCCGCCGAAGCGCGTCGAGATCGATCTCTCGTCTCTGCGCATGGTCGACAGCTCCGGCGTCGGTGCCATGGTGTCCCTCTACAAGCGCGTTCGCGGACAAGGGTGGCGAGGTCGTCGTGATCGGGCTGCGCGATCAGCCGCTCGCGATCTTCCGTCTGCTGCGCCTGGACCGTGTGATGGTCGGGAGCGGGCTGGCGGCCCAGAAGGCCTCCGGCTCGAACAACTAGCACGGCCGGTTTCGGCGACGGGCGGCCGGGTCGACGGACAGGGCCTTCAGCCGCGCCCGACGCGGGCCGGACCGCTGCGGCCTGGTTCGATCAGGAACCCCGCCTCGGTCTGAAGGGGCGCGAGCTCATCGAGAGGGTCCTGGCGCGGGGACGATTCTCATGGCCGATCTGGACGGCGGTGGCCCTGGTGCTCGCCGGACCCGCCACCGCGTGGCGCCTGAAGCATCCGCCCGACTACGAAGCCACCGTGGGGCTACTGGTCACGGAGGGGGCCTTGGGGGCCAGCGAATCCGACGGCGCCGAGCTGGGCACCGGCCCGTTGCGCGCCCACGTCAATCGGCTGGCGTTTTCACGTCCCAACCTGTTCGCGTTGATCGCCCGTCGGCCCGAGGTCTTTCCGGCCACCGGCAATCCGGAGCTCGCGCTTGAGTCCCTCCGACAGCGGGTCGACATCGAGATCAAGCAAAACGAGTTCATGGAGTGGCACGAGCGCGATGATCCGCCGCGGTCGGTGCAGCTGTTCGTCAGCTACCACGACCGCGACCCCGAGGTGGCCTGGACGATCGCCACCGATCTGGCGAAGCTGGTGCTCGACACGGCGCGGGGGCGGTCGCAGGACCTGCGGGATCGGGAGCGCGCGGCCGCCGACCAGGCCCGGGCCCAGGCCGGGAACCGGGCGGAGGTGGCGGCGGCCGCGGGGCTGTCGACGCCCCGGGCCCCGAGGCCCGGGGAGGCAGCCCAGCTGCGCCTCGCGGAGGTGACCCGCCAGGCGACCACCGCCGACCTCCTGGCGCTCGCCGCGGACGAGGACCAGACCCTCAAGTTCGAGCTGGTCGATCCGGGGCGCGTTCCGACGCTGCACACCCGCACGATCGCGCTGGCGCGAGGGGGGGGGATGTTGATCGCCCTCCTGCTGATGGGGTGGCTGCTGGCGGGGGCATTCGATCCGCGCGTGCTCCTCGCGGCCGATCTCCGCCAGGCGGGCCTGGCGATTCTCGGAGCTCTTCCGTCGCTCCCCCGTGCGCCGCGCCCCGTCCCCCCGCAGGAACCAAGCGACGACTAGCGGACGCGTGTACAATCATCGGGTCATGAACGCGCCTCCCTCCCCATGGGAGCAGCTTGCCGCGCTCGGAGCTCTGGTGCGGCGTGCTTTGCGCCGGGCCTGGGTGGGGGCGATCGTATTTGCGCTCGGCCTGGCCGTGACCGCGGCCGTCGTCCTGACGACCAAGCGGATCTACCGGTCGGAGACGGTGCTTCTGTACGAGCGTGGGGTTCAATCAGCGGCCTTGAACCGGGATCCCGAAGGGCCTCGCCAGGTCGCCTCGCGTCTGAAGGAGATGGTGCTCTCTCGACAGCGGCTCCAGAAGCTGATCGAGGAGATGAATCTTTATCCGGAAACGGTCGACAAGCGCGGCATCGTGGAAGCCATCGAGGAGATGCACAAGCACCTCATCTTCGGCAATGAACACGAGGGATCGACGTTCCGGGTCTCCTACGATGGGGAGACCCGCCCGCTGGCGAAGGAGGTTCTCGAGAAGCTGGTGGGTGGCGTCATCGTCGACGATACCGTTCGGCGCAGGCGGGAGGCCGACGAGACCCGGCGGTTCCTCGACACCGAGCGCAGGCACGCCGACGAGGAAGTGAAGGCCAAGGAATCATCGCTGTCGGAGTTTCTCTCCAAGCATCCGCAGCTCGCGTCGGAGACCGGGAGCACGGCGGCGGCGGGCGGTTTGCTGCGGGCCGCGGATCGCGCCGGCCTCGGCTCGGGGGCCGAGGTGGCGTCGCTGGAGATGCAGGCGGCGCAGCTCGAACAGAGCATCGCGGCCGCCGGGTCGCCGGTGCGGGTCGCGGGGGGGCGGACGATCTCGAGCGCCGCGCTCGATCCGCAGCTTCTCGCCGCGCAGGGCCGGGCGCAGGCCGAGCTGCAGTCGGCGCAGCGGGATCTCGCCGACAAGCAGATGCACCTGACCAACGAGCACCCGGACGTGCGCCTGGCGATCCGCAGGGTCGCGGCGGCCGAGGCGGCCGAGCGGCGGGCGACGGCGGCGTTGACGGCCTGGCGCCCCCCGGCGCCGGCTGTGGGCGAGATGGCCGCGCCGTCCGATGCGCCGGCCGACGGCGGAGACCGGACCGGGTCGTTGCGACGGGCGCTGGCGGCCATTCGCCAGCAGATCGCCGCGGTCCGCGGGCGCACGGCGGCTCGGGCCGAGGTCCCTCGGACGGCGAGCTCTGTGGTCGCGATCGACACCGAATGGACCCGCCTCAACCGAGAGGTCGGAGAGGCTCACGAGCGTCAGAGCCAGCTGGAGGCGAAGCAGTTCCAGGCACAGCTCGCCGCCACGTTGATCGCGGACGGCCAGGGGGGGCGGATCGTCATCGCCGATCCGCCGTTCCTCCCCATGCGTCCGATCGCCGGCAAGCGGCTCAAGGTGGCCATGATCGGCGGGATCGCGTCGCTCATGCTCGGGATCGCAGTGCTGGGCCTGCTGGCGCTGTTCGACGACCGGCTGTACAGCGCGCGGGACATCGAAGGGATGTTCGACGACGGTATCGTCGTCGTCATCCCCAAGGCAGCCTCGCCGCGACTGACCGCGCGGGCCGTCGACGTGAAGGCTGACGGGGGCAAGGGCGACGTGCAGAGTGGCTGAGGGCGAAAACAACGGCGCGGTGTCGACGGCGCTGATTCCGCGCAAGGAAGACGGTGGGATCTCGTTCGTGCAGTTCGCGCCCCAGCCCCCGTTCGACGACCGGCTGATCTTCTGGAAGGGGAGGGACAGCTCCGCGGCGGCCGGCTATCGGCTGTTGCGGCAGCGCCTCATCGACCGCGGCGATCCGCGCATCGTGCTCTGCACCAGCGCCCGTCGCCACGAGGGGAAGACGACGCTCGCGGCCAACCTGGCGCTGGCCTTCGCCGAGCTGGGCAAGCACCGCGTGCTCCTGATCGAGGCGAGCTTCCGCGGGGCGTCCCTGGGCGAGGTGTTCGGTTTCATGCCCCCACAGGGGTTCGCGGGGCAGCTTGCCCGCCACCGGGGTCGGCCGGCCGATCCCTGGGTGGTGGTGCAGATCGCCAGCTCTCCTCTCTACGTGCTGGCGGTCGAGCCGCGCTGCTGTCCCAGCTGCGCGACGGCGCTGGGCGAGGCGGCGAAGTTCTGCCCCATGTGCGGAACGCAGATGGACACCGGCGGCCCCGGCGCCATCGACGCCGTGACCTTCGGCGCCGCGATCAAGCGCTTTCGCGACACCTTCCACTACATGATCGTGGACGCGCCCCCGGTGCTCGACAGCGGCGACGTGAACCTGATTCAGGACGCCGCCGACGCCATCGTCTTCGCCACCCGCAAGGGACGGTCGGAAGCCCGCAACCTGCGCCGGGCCATGGAGCAGGTCGCCCCCGCGCCCGTCGCCGCCGTCGCCCTCATAGACGACTGAGGCGTCGACCAGCTGCGCCCGCGCGAAGCGCGGGGTGCGGCTATTCGACGGTCACGCTCTTGGCGAGGTTGCGGGGCTGGTCGACGTCGTTCCCCTTGGCCAGCGCGATCGCGTAGCTCATGAGCTGCAGCGGCAGCACGGTCAGGAACGGCTGCAGCGACGCCGGCGCGTCCGGGATGGTCAGGACCCGCTCGGCCAGCTTGGTGATCTCGTGGTCGCCCTTGGTCGCGATGGCGATGATGTGACCGTTGCGGGCCTTCACCTCGGCCAGGTTCGACAGGACCTTCTCGTAGCCGGGGCCGCGCGGCGCCAGCACCACCACTGGCACGCCGTCGTCGACCAGGGCGATCGGCCCGTGTTTCATCTCTCCCGCCGCGTAGCCCTCGGCGTGGATGTACGAGATCTCCTTCAGCTTCAGGGCCCCCTCGAGCGCGATCGGGTAGTTGGTCCCTCGCCCGAGGAAGAGGAAGTCGCGGGCGTCTTTGTAGGCGTTCGCGAGCTCCGCCATGTCGCCCAGCCCTTCGAGCGTCTCGACCATCTTGGCCGGGATTCCCGACAGCTCGTGAACCAGCTTGGCCGCGGCCTCGGGCAGCAGTGTGCCGGTGCGGCGTCCCAGGTGGATCGCCACCAGCGCCAACGCCGCCAGCTGCGCGGTGAAGCACTTCGTCGACGCGACGCCGATCTCCGGGCCGGCGTGGGTGTAGAGCGAGCCGTGCGAGGAGCGTGGGATGGCGGAGTCGACCACGTTGGAGATCGCGAGCACCCGGCAGCCGCGCGCGCGCGCCTCCTTCACCGCCGCCAGCGTGTCGGCGGTCTCGCCGCTCTGCGAGATGGCGATGATCATGTCCGCCGGGCCGACGACCGGATCGCGGTAGCGGAACTCGCTGGCCAGATCGACCTCGCACGGGATGCGCGCCGCCGATTCGATCAGGAACTTGCCGACCAGGCCGGCGTGATACGACGTGCCGCAGGCGAGCAACACCACCCGGCGCAGCGACTTGACGTCGACCTCGAACCCCTCGAGGTCGGCGTCGCCGGCCTCGAGCCGCAGCCGGGCCCGCAGCGTGTCGGCGATGGCCCGCGGCTGCTCGTGAATCTCCTTCAGCATGAAGTGCGGGTAGCCGCCCTTCTCCGCCTGGGCGGCGTCCCAGGTGATCGTCTTGGTCGCCCGCTTCACCGGCGTACCGTCGAGGCTGGTCAGCTTGACCCCGTCGCTGGTGATTTCGACGACGTCCCCCTCGTCGAGGAAGATCACCTCCCGGGTGTGCTCGAGGAAGGCCGGTACGTCGGAGGCGATGAACGTCTCCCCCTTGCCGAGTCCCACCACCAGCGGCGATGCGACCTTGGCGGCGACGATCTGGTCCGGATGCTTCTCCGAGACCACGGCCAGCGCGTACGCGCCGGTGACCTGCTGGAGCGCCTTGCGGACCGCCGCGACCAGCGTCGGGGCGCCCTCCGCCAGCGCCTCGTCGATCAGATGCGCGGCGATCTCGGTGTCGGTCTCGGACGAGAACTTCCGCCCCGTCGCTTCCAGCCGGGCCCGCAGCTCCATGTGGTTCTCGATGATGCCGTTGTGCACCACCGCGACCGCGCCGATCTTGTGCGGGTGGGCGTTGATCTCCGACGGGCGTCCGTGGGTCGCCCAGCGGGTGTGGCCGACGCCGACGCTCCCCTGCGGCGGCTCCTTGGCCACCATCGTCTCGAGCCCGGCCAGCTTGCCGCGGCAGCGAACCACCTGCATCTGGCCCCCGTTGGTGACCGCCAGACCCGCCGAATCGTAGCCGCGATACTCGAGCTTCCGGAGCCCGGCGACCAGCAGCGGAGTCGCTTCCCTCGAACCCACATAACCCACGATGCCGCACATGTTTCTATGTCCCCCTGACCGTCAATTTGCGCACTGGAGCGCTAGCACGGTGATGTTGTCGGTGCCGCCCGCTTGGTTGGCCGCCTCGATGAGCCCGGCCACGGCCTCCTCCAGATCGGGCGCGCCCTTCACCAGCTCGAGCATCTTCGGGTCCTCGATCATCCCGGACAGACCGTCCGAGCAGAGCAGGAAGACATCGCCGTCCTGGATGTCGTGCGCCAGCACGTCGACTTGAACGGTCTCGCGCATCCCCAGCGCGCGGGTGATGACGTTCTTGTGCGGGAACTTGCGCTGCTCGTCCTCGGACATGTCGGGCTTGGCGTCCTTGTAGTCCTCGAGCAGCGAGTGGTCGCGCGTCATCTGCTGGATCGCGGCGGCCGCGGATCCGGTAACAGCGCGAGTCGCCGACGTGCGCGATGTAGAACTTGTCGCCGACGACCTGGCCGCTGACGATCGTCGTGCCCATCCCTTTGAACTGAATCTCCTTACAGGCGGCCTGAAAGATGCGCTGGTTGGCCATCTTGATGCCGATGACCAGGCGGTTCTCCACGTAGGAGAGGTGGCGGTCCATCTTGTACGGCCAGGTCGCCTCGTCGTCCTTCGAACGGGCGAAGAACTCCTGCATCACGTCGGCGGCCATCTTTGACGCCACCTCGCCCGAGGCGTGTCCGCCCATGCCGTCAGCGACCAGGAACAGCTGCTCGTCCTCTATCAACGAGAAGTAATCCTCGTTGTGGTTGCGCTTCATGCCGACGTCGGTCTTCGCGGCGTAGCGGATACGCATTCGAGATCGAACAGCCTAATGATGTCGCGCGAAACGGTCAACGCGGAGCTGCCGCACCAATTCGTTGACACGCGATCCGACGAGGGCTAGGGTACTGCTCAAATGTCTAGTTCTCCGGTGAAGGCGCAGCGGGCGATTCTCCTGGCGATCGGAGACGAGGTCCTGCGTGGCGAGATCAGAAACACCAACGCGGCGTTCGTCGCCGAGCGGTTGTTCGAGGCTGGTTACGAGCTGACCGAGCAGGTGGTGGTCTCGGATGAGCCTCAAGCGATCCGGGCGGCGCTGGTTCGGCTGCGAGCCGAGGCCGACGTCATCGTCGCGACCGGGGGGCTCGGGCCGACAGAGGACGACCGGACGGTCGACGTCGTGGCCGAGCTTCTGGCCACCGGCACCAGCGCCGACGGCCCCTCGCTGGAGGCGATGAAGGCGCGGTTCTCGACCCATGGCTTCGAGATGACGCCCAACAACCTGCGCCAGGTCCGCATCCCCAACGGGGCCCGCGCGCTGCCCAACGCCGCCGGCATCGCTCCCGGGTTCACGGTGCGGCTCGGAGGCGCGGACGCGTTTTTTCTCCCCGGCGTCCCGCGCGAGATGGAAAAGATGTTCACCGATGAGGTGATGCCGCGCCTCGCGCACCGGCTGGCCGAGCTGGGCGGGCCGCCTCCGGCGACGCGCACCTGGCACCTCTACGGCATGGGTGAGTCGCACATCGACCACCGGCTGGCCGGGATCCTGACCGGGATCGAAGGGGCGACGCTGCACTTTCGCACCGCGACCCCCGTCAACCACGTCAAGCTGGTCGTGCGGCACGCCGATGCCGCCGAGGCGCGCGCGACGCTCGAAAAGGTCGACGCCGAGCTGCGCAAGCGGATCGGGCCCGGGATCTACGGCGTCGACGGCGAGACCTTCCCCTCGGCGGTGTCCAAGTCGCTCCACGCGCAGCAGGCGACGCTGGCCATCGCCGAGTCGTGCACCGGCGGGCTGGCGGCGGAGCTCGTCACCTCGGAGTCGGGGGCCTCGAGCTTCTTCCGCGGCAGCGTGGTCGCCTACGCAGACGAGGTGAAAATCGGGATCCTCGGCGTCAAGCCGGAGACCATCGCCGACTTCGGCGCGGTCAGCGAACCGACCGCGCGCGAGATGGCCGAAGGCGCGAAGCGGGTCTGCGGGTCGTCGGTCGCGGTTGCGATCACCGGCATCGCCGGCCCCACCGGCGGTGGGTCCGACAAGCCCGTGGGCACGGTCTGCTTCGCGGTCTGCGGTCCCGGGACGACGCGGACGTCCACCAAGCTGTTCTCGGGCGGGCGCGAGCGGGTGCGTTCATCGGCCGCCTACTACGCGCTGGATCTCGCCCGGCGCTACTTCGACACGCGCAAGCGCTGAGATGGCAGACATACGCAGCTTTGTCGCCGTGCCGCTCCCGAGCCCATTACAGGCGCGCGTGGCCGCGGCGGCGGAGGAGCTTGCGCGCGAGGTGGCTCTGACGGGGGTCAAGTGGTCGCGCAAGGCAGAGAACCTTCACGTGACGGTGAAGTTCCTGGGGCCGGTACCCGAGGAGAAGCTGGCCACGCTCGGGGAGGCGCTGGGCGCGGCGCTGGCGGCGACGCCGCGCTTCCGGATCGAGGTTTCGGGCCTGGGAGCGTTCCCGTCGGCGCGCCACGCCAACGTGCTGTGGGCGGGGATAGACGACGCCGAGCGCGGGCTGGCGGGTGTCGCCGCCGCGGTCGAGACCGTGGCCGCGGGCTTCGGCTTCGCGCCCGAGGCGCGGTCGTTCACGGGTCACGTGACGATCGGGCGCGCCAAGGGGCGGGGTGTCGACGCCCAGGCGGCGCTGGCGAAGTTCGCCGGGCGTGAGTTCGGCGGGACCGTCGTCGACGAGGTGCACGTCTACGAGAGTCGCCTGGGGGGCGACGGTTCGACCTACGTTTTGCGGTCCCGCGCGACGCTGGGCGCCGCCGCTTCCAACTGATGGCTTCCAAACTGACCAGGAGAGACCACATGGCGACGACCGAGAAGAGCGAGGCGAAGGCAGAGACCAAGGATGCGGCGCCCCCGGCCCCCGCGCGCGAGCGCGACCCGGCCCGCGAGAAGGCGATCGACGCCGCCGTCTCGGTCATCGAGAAGCAGTTCGGCAAGGGGAGCATCATGCGGCTCGGCGACGAGATCGCGGCTCCCGAGGTCAAGGTGGTGCCCAGCGGTTCGCTGGGGTTGGACATCGCGCTGGGGGTCGGCGGTCTGCCGCGCGGACGCGTCGTCGAGGTCTACGGGCCGGAGTCATCGGGCAAGACGACGCTGGCCCTGCACGTGGTCGGCGAGGCCCAGAAGCTGGGCGGGATCTGCGCCTTCGTCGACGCCGAGCACGCGCTCGACGTCGGCTATGCCCGCAAGCTGGGCGTTCGCACCGACGATCTGCTGGTGTCGCAGCCCGACTGCGGCGAGCAGGCGCTGGAGATCACCGAGATGCTGGTGCGCTCGGGCGCCGTCGACGTCATCGTCGTCGACTCGGTCGCGGCCCTCACGCCGCGGGCCGAGCTGGAGGGGGAGATGGGCGACTCCCACGTCGGCCTGCAGGCGCGGCTCATGAGCCAGGCGCTGCGCAAGCTGACCGGAACGATCTCCAAGTCGAACACGCTGGTCATCTTCATCAACCAGATCCGGATGAAGATCGGCGTCATGTTCGGCAATCCGGAGACCACCACCGGCGGCAACGCCCTGAAGTTCTACGCCAGCGTCCGTCTGGACATCCGCCGCGTGGGTGCCCTGAAGGACGGCGAGAAGGTCGTCGGCAACCGCACCCGGGTGAAGGTGGTGAAGAACAAGATGGCGCCGCCGTTCCGGGAGGTCGAGTTCGACATCCTGTACGGCGAAGGGATCAGCCACGAGGGGGATCTGGTCGACCTGGGCGCCGAGTGCGGCGTCGTCGAGAAGTCGGGCGCCTGGTTCGGGTTCGGAGGCGACCGCATCGGGCAGGGGCGTGAGAACGCCAAGCAGTACCTGCGCGACCACCCCGAGGTGGCGCGCAAGATCGAGGCGAAGGTGTTCGCCCACCACGGCATCCGCCGCGACGTCGCCGGGACGGCCCTGCAGGGCGGCGGGGCGGGCGGCAGCAGCGGCGCCACGGTACATACCCTGACGCCGCAGCCCAAGCCGATCAGCGAGAAGCGCGGGCGCTGAGGCGCGCCTTCCGGCGAAGGCCGCGCTCTCCCAGCACTCGGGAGGCGCGGCTTTGCCGCGTCGGCGTTCGGCGGTCAGAGGGGGGAGTCGGCGAGGGGAGACGGCGAGGGGGGACACCCCCTCGCGAAGCGCCGAAGGCGCGCGGTACCGCTGGCGGATGGGGCCCGTCGCGTATACGATCGAAGCATGGCCTCCAAGAAGACGGCGCCCGAAGGGCCCGTCGAGGTTCCGGAGATCATCTCCATCCTGCCGCTCCGGAACTCAGTGCTGTTCCCGGGGTCGATCATCCCCATCGACGTCGGCCGCAAGAAGTCGGTCAAGCTGGTCGAGGAGGCGATCTCCAAGGAGCGGCCGGTCATCGGCATCGTCACCCAGCGGGACGCGCGTACCGAGGATCCTGGCCCCGGCGGACCTCTACACGGTCGGCTGCGCCGCCCGGATCCTCAAGGTCATCAAGCTGGCCAAGGACAACTTCTCGGTCATCCTGCAGGGCGTCGCCCGCATCCGGATCATCGAGATCGGCGGGCACGAGCCGTTCATGACCGCGCGGGTGCAGGCGCTGCCCGACGCGCCCAGCTCGGACGTCGAGCTCGACGCGCTGGTGATGAACCTCAAGGACGTCGCCAAGCGGGTCATCAAGCTGATGCCCGAGCTGCCCAAGGAGGCCGGCGCGCTCGTCGACAGCGTCACCGAGCCGGGCCAGCTCGCCGACCTCGTCACCTCGAACCTCGACGTCGCAGGTCGACGAGAAGCAGGACGTCCTCGAGACGTTCGACCTCAAGGCGCGGATGCGCAAGGTGCTGCAGTTCCTGTCGCGCCAGCTCGAGGTGCTGAAGGTGCGCGAGCAGATCAACACCCAGGTCCAGGAGGAGATGGGCCGCAACCAGCGCGAGTACGTGCTGCGCCAGCAGCTCAAGGCGATCAAGGAGGAGCTCGGCGAGATCGACGAGACGGGCGGGCGACCTCGACGAGTTCCAGGAGAAGATCGCCGACGCCAAGATGCCGCGCCGAGGCCGAGAAGGTCGCGAAGAAGCAGCTCGAGCGGCTGAAGGTGATGCAGCCGTCGTCGGCCGAGTACACCGTCACGCGCACCTACCTCGAGTGGCTGGTCGAGCTGCCCTGGTCGGTCGTCGACCGAGGACAAGCTCGACATCCAGGCGCGTCCGCACGATCCTCGAACGAGGACCACTACGACCTCGAGAAGGTGAAGAAGCGCATCCTCGAGTACCTGGCGGTGCGCAAGCTGAAGAACGACAAGAAGGGCCCGATCCTCTGCCTCGTCGGCCCGCCCGGCGTCGGCAAGACCTCGCTCGGCCGCTCGATCGCGCGCGCGCTCGGGCGCAAGTTCGTCCGCATCTCGCTCGGCGGCGTGCGCGACGAGGCCGAGATCCGCGGCCACCGCCGCACCTACGTCGGCTCGCTGCCCGGCCGGATCATCCAGGGCATGAAGAAGGCCGGGACGAACAACCCGGTCTTCATGCTCGACGAGATCGACAAGCTCGGGCACGACTTCCGCGGCGATCCCGGCGGCGGCGCTGCTCGAGGTGCTCGACCCCGAGCAGAACAACACCTTCTCCGACCACTACCTCGAGATGCCGTTCGACCTGTCGCAAGGTGATGTTCGTCGCGACCGCGAACATCCTCGACCCGATCCCGCCGGCGCTGCGCGACCGCATGGAGATCATCGAGCTCCCCGGCTACACCCGCGAGGAGAAGCTGCACGATCTCGCAAGCAGTTCCTGGTCCCGAAGCAGCTCGAGGAGCACGGCCTGTCGAGCGAGCAGCTGGCGTTCGACGACACCGGCGGTCGCCGAGGTCATCGACAGCTACACGCGCGAGGCCGGCGTGCGCAACCTCGAGCGCGAGATGGCCAACGTCATCCGCGGCGTCGCGGTGAAGGTCGCCGAGGGCAAGGCCAAGCCGCAGGAGAAGGTCGTCGATCGGAGCGGATCGCCGAGTTCCTCGGGCCCGCCAAGTACATGCACCGAGGTCGCCGAGCGCACCGCCGAGCCGGGCGTCGCGACCGGCCTGGCCTGGACGCCGGTCGGCGGCGACATCCTGTTCATCGAGGCCACCAAGATGACCGGCAAGGGCAAGCTGATGCTCACCGGCCAGCTCGGCGACGTGATGAAGGAGTCGGCGCAGGCGGCGCTGTCGTTCATCCGCGTCGCGGGCGAGGTCGCTGGGGCTCGAGGACGAACTTCCTCGAGAAGAGCGACATCCACGTCCACATCCCGGCGGGCGCCATCCCCAAGGACGGTCCGTCGGCGGGCGTGACGATGTTCGCCGCGCTGGTCGTCGCTGCTCACCGGCAAGCCGGTCCGGCACGACGTGGCGATGACCGGCGAGATCACGCTGCGCGGGCTGGTGCTGCCGGTCGGCGGCATCAAGGAGAAGGTCCTCGCCGCGCACCGCGCCGGCATCAAGCGGGTCATCCTCCCCGAGCGCAACCGCAAGGACGTCATCGACATCCCCGAGCAGCCGCGCAACGAGATCGAGATCATCTTCGTCAAGCGGATGGACGAGCTGCTGCCGCTGGTGCTGACCGAGATGCCGAAGCTGGGCATCCTCGCTCCGCCGACGCTGCAGCCGCCGCCCGCGCCGCCGGCAGCGTAGGTAGCTCAAGAAGCCGCGCCGCTTCGGTCAAGAACCGGGCGGCGTGGGCCGCGATCAGGCCGCCTGGTCTTTGACGACGGTCTCGGGGACGTGGAAGTGCCGACGCATGATCGCGTGCACCGCGTAGATGAGCGGCGTCAGCAGCAAGGCCATGACCAGCTTGGCGACGTAGTTGTTGGCGGCGTTGCCGACGATGAAGCCCAGGGGGCGGGTACCGACGAGAAAAACGAAGCTGACCATCAGACTGTCGATGGCCTGCGACAGCACCGTCGAGCCGGTGGCGCGCAGCCACAGGAAGCGATGCCCGGTGATCTTCCGGAGGCCGTGGAAGATCGTGATGTCGAGCAGCTGGCCGATCATGTAGGCGGTCAGCGACGCGACGTAGAGCCGGGCGGAGGTGCCGAAGGCGCTCTTGAACACCGCGTCCGGGATCGGCGAGTCGGGGCTGGTGGGGAGGCTCAACGCCAGCGTGATCACCGCCCAGACGAACAGCGCAGAGCCGAGGCCCACGTAGGTCAGGCGGCGGGCTCCGTGAGTGCCGTAGAACTCGTTGACGATGTCGGTCAGCACGAACGTCAGCGGGAAGGGGATGATCCCCGCTGACAGGTTGTGGCCGAACAGCACCCAGAACTTGCCGCCCACGAAGTCGCCGGTGATGAGCGCGGCGACGAAGATCGCAGTGAGCCAGATGAAGAACTTCTGCTTCCGGTCCACGCTCGTCGACTACCGCGCGACGCGCGGCGAGTCAACCGCCGACAGCGGGCGTCGCATCTGTTAGGTTCGCGCGCATGTCGGCTCCCAACCGTGTCACGTTCACCGTCGCTGACGAGGACGCGGGGCGGAGGTTGGATCAGGTGCTGGCGGCGCGGGTCCCGGGGCTGTCGCGGCGTCAGGCGCGCGTGCTGCTGGACATCGGCGGCGTCTTCATCGACAAGCGCCGGGTCAAGATCGCCGGGCGGGCCATGCACGCCGGGGAAGAGGTGGTAGCCGTCCTGGGCGGCGCGCTCGCGCGTGCGACCAACAAGCCGGGCTCCGCCGCGCGCGACGAGGACGAGCGCCGGCTGCCCGCCTACACGATCGTCTTCGAGGACGACGACGTCGTGGTGGTCGACAAGCCCGCGGGGCTGCTCACCGCGCCGACGCCCGAGAGCGACCGCAACAACCTCGCCGACACGCTCTCCAGGCGGGAGGACCCGTTGAAACCTGCGCTGACCCACGCGAGCACCCGCGGCGAGATCTTCGTCGTCCATCGCATCGACCTCGAGACCAGCGGCCTGGTGGTGCTGGCCAAGACGGCCGACGCGAACCGGGCGCTGTCGGCGCGCTTTCGCGACCACGACATCGAACGGGTCTACCTGACCGTCGTCCTGGGGACGTTCCCCGCCGACCTCACCACGGTGGCCGCGCCCGTTGCGGGGCGGAAGGCGGTCACGCACCTGGAGGTTCGGGAACGGCTGGCCGCGGGGGCGACGCTGCTCGCCTGTCGGCTCGAGACCGGCCGGACGCACCAGATCCGCATCCATCTCGCGGGGGCGGGACACCCGGTGGCGGGTGACGCCCGCTACGGACGGGCTTGGGCGCCGGCGCCGCCGCGGATGGCGTTGCACGCGACCACGCTCGGGTTTGCCCATCCGCGCGACGGCCGGGCGCTGACCTTCACCAGTCCGTGGCCCCCCGATTTGACGCCCTGGCTCGCACGGTTGCGCAACAACGGCGCAACGTGACGGCACTTCGACGCGGGGCGTGCCGCGCCGGCGAGGGAAGGGGAGATCCGTTCCGCGGGCGGCGGGCATTTAAGAGAGGTACTGCAACGCCGCGCTGTGCTTCAAGCGTGGCATGTCCGTTGCTTAGTTAGGCAAGGCAAGCATGGCCGACGACTCCCATATCAAGATTGTCTCCGCCGGCGAGGCTCGCCGCGTGTTGACCGACGGCGGCATCCGGGACGAGGTCGCCTTCCAGAACGATATCAACACGCTCCTGGCGCGGTTGGAGGAGAAGGTCGTGCCGCTCAAGGCCCTGACCCCGCCCATCAGGGCCGTGACAAAAAAGACCCGCAAGAAGGCCGGGCGCGCCTAGCCGCTCCCGCGCGGTTGCGCGGGGGTGCGGCTATTTCTGAGACACGCTCCAGACTAGGTGCTGGGCGCGCCGGCGGTCGCGGTGCCGAGCTTCTCGCGCAGGAGGAAGTAGTCCTCGCTGATCGCGAACCGCAGCAGCTCGCGCAGCGGCTCGTGGTTCTGGGCCAGCTGGCGCAGCTCGTTGGGCGTCGGCTGTTCGCCGTCCGCCACCGTGCCGCTCTCGCGCACGAGGATGTTCGCCGCGGTCGCCAGCTGGCCGCACAGCAGGAGGCCGGTGCGGTTGCCGACGTGGTGGACCACCGTGCGCCAGCGCAGCGAGCTCCAGGACGTCGCGCCCAGCCCCTGGAACAGATCCACCAGCTGCTTCGAGACCTTGTAGGGGACGTTCTTCTTCAGCTTGGCGGCCTGCTCGGCGGCGGCGTCGCCGGTGGCGGCCCGTCGCCGCGAGTGGCGCGGGTGGAACGCCTTGAGCACGCTCCCGAACAGCGTCGTGAACTGCTTCGGGCGCACGCCGGCGGCCAGGATGTATTCGGGGCGGGTCAGCTCGATGCCGCGGGCCAGCTGGAAGCGGATCTCCGCCGGCGGCGCGTCGGCCGCCAGCCCCGGCCCCACCACCAGCGCCGGCGGCGCCTGGACCACGATGGTGACGCCGTGGGTGCCGTTGCCGGGGCTCTCGGGCTTGACGTAGAGAGCGGTCTTCTTGTTCCCGAGCGCCTTGGCGACCTGGCCGTAGATCTTGCCGAGGTCCAGCTCGGACATCGGCGAAACCTTGTCGCGGGCCGAGACGCCGAAGTCCTCGAGACGCTGGCCGATGAGGCCGGGCGCTCCCTCCCAGAGGCACGAGAAGATCTCCGACATCAGGTTCGCTTCGGGGAGCGCGATACGGTCGCGCCGGTCCTGATCGTCGGTGGCGGCGGCGTACGGATCGTCCGGTTTGAGCTCGGGCGTCGGGTGAGCGCTCAGGAATGCCAGCTCCTCCGCCGTCGCCTCGCCGAACAAAGCGAGCAGCTCGCGGATGCAGCGGGCCCGATCGATCTGGCCGCGGCGGGCGTAGCCGGTCGCCAGCGCGCGCAACGAGTCGGCGCGCGTGATGTCGGCCTCGAGCAGACGGCGGTGGTTCCCGGCCTCGGCCTCCTCGTGTCCCGGGCGATCGTGATAGAGCGCCGCCAGGGCCTCGCGCGCCGCCAGCTGCCCGGCGTCGAGGGCGACCACCTGCTCGAAGGCCGCGATGGCGGCGTCGGGATCGCGGCTCCGCACCAGTTCGCCGTGTCGCTGCCAGAGCCGCGCCCGGCGGGCCTGCGCCGCCGGCAGTTCGGCCGGCGGGGGCAGCGTCGCCAGCACCCGGGCCAGGCGCTCCGCCAGCGCCGAGGCGGCCGCTGCCGGCAGCCGATCGGCGAGATCGCACAACGCGACCAGGGCCCCTTCGTCCTGGGGATCGTCGGCGAGCGCCCGCTCCAGCAGCGCCGCGGCGTCGCGGACGTCGCCTCGCTCGGCCATCAGCAGGGCAGCTTCACGCCGGCGCTCGGACCGCTCCTTCGGGTCGGAGACCAGATCGATGAGCTGCGCGGAGGTCCGGGCGGCGGCGTCGGCGTCCCCGGCGTCGCGCTGTAGCTTCAGCATCTTCTCGAGCAGCGGCACCTGCTCGGGACCCGGCTGCTGGCCGTGGGCCCGCAGCGCTTCGCCGAACGCCGCCAGCGCCTGCACGCTGTCCTGCAGCTCGACGTACTCGTCCCCCAGCCGCTCGAACGTCTGGGCGCGCTCGTCGCGATCGGTCGCCTCGTCGGCGATGCGGCGGAGGTAGGTGGTGGCCTTCTGCTTCTCTCCCCGTTCGAGCGCCAGCTCGGCGAGCGCGCGCAGCGCGCCGCGATGGCCCGCGCGCAGCGACAGGGCCCCCTCGTAAAGGTCGATCGCGCGCTCGGGGTGGCGCAGCTTGATCTCGGCCTGGGCGGCGTGGGTCAGCGCGTCGGCGACCTCGTCGGGATAAAGCGCGGCGTCGGGGTGCTCGGCCAGGCTGCCGAGGTGGAGGGCGGCGTCGCGCCAGCGCCCGGCCCGGAAACGGTTCTCGCCGAGCAACAGCTTGGTCAGGAGCTGCCCGGGCCCCATCCGATCGGACTCGACCAGCTGGCGGTAGGCTTCGTCGAGCTTCCCGAGCTTCTCGTGCACCTCGGCCAGACGCTGGAAGATCTTGGCCGCCTGCTGGGGCTGGTTGCGAAGTCGTCGCACGGCCTCGGTGAGGCGCTTCTCCGCCTGCTCCCACTGACCTTCCTTGTAGTAGATGTCCGCGACCTCGAGGATCGCGGGGAGGTGATCGGGGACCAGCGCCAGCGCCTCGTCGAGGCGGCTCTGGGCGAGGGCGGCGTCGGACATCCCCTCCCAGGCGATGCGCGCCAGCTCGGACAGCGTACTGGCGCGCGCGTTCGGCTCCTCCTCGGTCTCGAGCTGCCGTTCGAGGACCCGCCGCGCCTCGTCCCACTGCGACTCCGCCGCCAGCAGCGCCGCGAGCGCGCGCAGGGCGTCGGGGTTGGTCGGCGCGTCGCGCAGCGCCTCCTCGAAGCAGGCGCGCGCCTTGTCGGGTGCGCCGACCTGTTCGCGGTAGACACGCCCCGCGTCCAGCAGCGCCGCGAGCGCCTCGGGCTTGCCGCGCAGCGCACGCGCCTGCCGGACCCGCGTCGCCGAATAGCCGGCGAAGTCGTTCTCTTTGAGGTGTAGCTGGGCCAGCGCCGCCAGCGCCGCCGGGTTCTCGGGCGAGGCCTCCAGCGCCGCCTCGACCTCCTTGCGTGCCGCCACCGGGTCGTTGAGGTCGTCGAGCTTGAGCAGCGACAGCTCCAGGTTCAGCTCGGTGATGCGCTGCAGGTTGGCCTTGCCGGTGCCACGCCCGCGCTCGATGTCGATCCGCTGCTGCAGCACGCGGGCCGCCTCGTGCGCCAGTCCCGCGCGGCGGAGGTTGCGGAGCAGCGCCGCCATCAGGTCGTCGTCGGAGATGGCGTCGGTGCCGAGCTCGCGCAGCGCGCTGGCCGCGGCCTCGGGGTTGTTGAGCCGCTCCTCGAGGAGGTGGGCCCGCCGCCGCACCAGCTCGATCCGATCGGTGCCGGTCGCCAGCGCCGCCCGGCGCTTGAGGATCTCCTGCTGCTCGTCGGCGCGGCCGTGGGCCTCGTTCAGCCGATCCAGCGCCGCCAGCGCCTGCGCGTCGTCGGGGATCTCGGACAGGATCGCCTCGTAGGCTTCGGTCGCGCGATCGGGCTGGGAGAGCTCCTTCTCGAACACGGTCGCGACTTCGATCCTCAGCGCCCGCGCTCGCTGGCGGTCGGGGACCAGCTCCGCCTGCTTTTGCAGACTCTCCACCACCTTGGCCCAGAGTCCGACGCGGGTGTAGAGCCGCCCCAGCGCTTCGTAGGCGTCCAGGATCTCCGCGGTCTCGATCGGGTACGCGCCACCGGTGTTGCGCTCCTCGTCGGCCTCGAGCAGCAGGCGCTCCAGCGTGTCGACCGCCTCGTAGGGGCGTTCGAGGCGCTCCTCGTACAGGGCGGCCAGCTCGCGCAGCCGGGCCCGCCACTCGGGGGCCGGCAGCGCGTCGCTCGGGACCGCGGTCCGCTTCTCGAGAACGTTCGACAGATCCTCCCAGCGCTCCTGCTCGCGGAAGATCTGTTCGGTCCGCTTGAGGGCGACCGGATCGTCCGATTTCAACCGCAGGATCTCCCTGTAGAGCTCCTCGACCTTGTCGGTCTGCCCCAGCATCTCGCGGAGGCGGGCGACGTCGTGGTGCAGTGCCACCGCGTTGTCGACGGGGCCGAACTCGTCGATCGCGCCCAGGTAGATCTCGCAGACGCGATCCCACTTGTCGTATTCGCCGCCGACCCGCTCGAGCTCGGCGCGGATCTCGGCATCCTTGGTGTCGAGCTGGAACGCCCGCTCGAGGGCATCGAGCGCGAGACCGATGTCGTGCTGGCCGCGCTCCCAGACCTCGACGATCTTGCGCAGGTAGACGCGGTGGGTGGCGACGTCGTCGGCGGGGAGAGCGTCGTAGGCGGCCGCCAGCTCCTCCCACGGGGTGGCGTACGGAGAGTCCTCGACGGCCACGCGGGCAACGGGAGGCGGGGCAGGGGGGCGAAGCGCCGGCGGCGGCGTGAGGGCGATCGCCCCCGATGCGTCCTCGAGGAGCTCGTCGTCGTCGAGCTCCTCGATCTCCTCGTCGTCGGCGGCGGCCTCGATGGTCTCGGCCGTCTCGGTCGGGCTGGGGGCGACCGGCACGGGCGTCGTGGCGAGGTTCCCGTCCGGCTCCTCTGCGTCTTTCTCTGCCTCTGCCTCTGCCTCTGCCTCTGTCTCGCTCCGGGCCGCCACCGCGCCGGGATCGGTGTGCTCGTCGGCGACATCTTCGTCGCTGATGGCGGTGGTGGCGCCGCTCTCGTCGACCCCCGCCGTCTCGACCCGGGCGGTGTCGTCGGCCGTCTCGGCCGCGACGGCGTCGTCGTCGAGCTCGACCGCGATGTCGTCGCCTTCCTCCTGGAGGCTCTCCTGCTGGACGATGTCCTGCTGGACTATCTCCTGGACGGCGGTCGGGAGCGGGGTGCGGACCGGCGTCGGGGTGTTGTGGTCGTAGCGGCCGATCAGCGCCGCCAGCCGCCAGAGGTGGCCGACGATCTCCCGGTCCTCGGGGGCGAGTCGGAAGGCGTTCAGGTACGCCCGGAACGCCCGGACCAGATCCTTGACCTCGTGCTCGACGATATGGGCCGCGTTGCGGGCAATCCCCAGCTTCTCGGGCAGGTCGTCGGCGAGGGCGAACAGCTGCCCCTGGACCCGGATCGCTTCCTCCCATCGCCCGGTCTTGCGCGCCAGCCGGAGGATCTCCTCCTGGGTCGCGGGGCTCTCCGGCTGGAGGGCGAAGCTGCGCAGCACCTCGTCGAGCGCCCCCGAGGCGTCGTCCATGCGCCGCTCGCGCACCTCGGCGCGCAGCTTCAGCAGCTCGACCCGCTCGGCCACCTCGGTGCGGGCCCGGGCGATCCGGGCGTAGACCTCTAGTAGCCCCCGCCAGTCCTTGGCCCGGCCGGCCAGCCGCTCGATGTTGGGGAGCAGCTCGCGCCCGGCCGGATCGGCGGGGAGGGCGTCGCACAAGGTGACGAAGGCGCGCTTCTCGTCGTGAAGCTTGTCCTCGCAGATGAGCGCCATCTTCAGCGACGCCGCGAGCTGCTCGATCGGTTCGGCGGCGCGGGCGCGGGCGCCCTCGTAGATCTGCAGCAGCTCTTCGTAGAGGCCGTGCCGCTCGGCCGCCTGGTCGAGCACCTGCAGCCCCTCGGCGTCCGGCCTCTCGAGGTAGGCGCGGCGGTACCACTCGAAGGCCCGCAGCGGCTCCTCGAGGTGATCCTCGTAGAGCGCCGCGATCTCGAGGTAGATGCCGCCGGCGCTCGGCCGGATCCTCGATCCGGTCCAGCAGCTTCTCGTCGGCGAACGCCAGCCGCTGGTAGTTGCCGGTCTTGAGGTAGAGCGCCGCCGCCGCGGTCAACGCCTCGGCGTTGTCCGGCTCGATCTCCAGCACGCGCTCGTAGATCGAGATCGCCTTGCGATCGTCGCCCAGCCGGTGGCGGACCAGCTCGCCCAGGGCCATCGCCGCCGTGACCCTCTGCGCCGGATCCTCGGTCAGGAACAGCTGCCGCTCGGCGATCTTGACCACCCGCGGCCAGTCCTCGTCGCGCTCGTAGATCGCCCGCAGCCGCGCGTGCGCCTCGGCGCTGCGCGGGTCGACCTCGCCGATCAGTCGCTCCAGCGCCTCGGTGGCGGCGTCGCTGTCGAGCAGCTTCTCTTCGAAGATCTGCGCGCGCGCCAGCGCCAGGGTGACGGCCCGTGCCGGCTCCTTGGCCAGCGGGATCTGACGCTCGAAGATCTTGACCAGCCCGGGCCAGTCCTGCTCGTCGTGGCAGATCCGCGCCAGCGAATCGAGCGCCTCTTCGTCGGTCGGCAGCAGCTCGGCCAGCTCTTCCCAGGACTTGCGGGCCCGGGGGAGGTCGCCGATCGGCCCTTCGACCAGGCGGGCCAGCTGGCGCAGGTACTCGGCCTGCAGCGCCGCGTCCGCGACCACCCGCTCGACCTGGGCGTCGAGCACGCGCGCCAGGTGCGGATAGTCCTGGAGCGCCGTGTAGATCTCGCCCAGCGTGTCGAGCGCCTTGCCGTCGTCGGGATCGAGGTGGACCACCTCCTCGTAGCGGGCGGCGGCGGCGGCCGGATCCTTCAGCGTCGTCAGCTGAATCTCGGCGATCCGGTGCAGGATCTGGATCTTCTCGTCGGGGTTCGCGGCGTGCTTGGTGTGCTGCTCCAGCACCTTCACCAGGTCCGCCGGCAGCCCGGCCCGCTCGAGGATCCGCTCGAGGCGGGTCAGCGTGTCGCGGTCGCCGGGTACGGCCTGGAGGATCTCGTTCGCCGCCCACTGCCCCTGGGCGAGGTCGCCGGTGTGCTCGTCGCAGATCACCAGCACCCGGCGCAACAGGCCGACCCGCTCCTGCTTCGATTCGGTCCCCTGGATCTGATCGCGCAGGAGCTGCGCGAGGCTGACGAAGTCCCCTTCGCGCTCGTAGACCTCGACGACCAGCCGCATCGACACCGTGTCGTGCGGGTCGTCGCGGAGGATCTCCTTGTAGATCTCGATCGCGCGCGCCGGGTTCGCCAGCTTCTCGCGGTGGATCTGGGCCACCCGGCGCAAGATCTCGGCCCGCGCGCCCGGATCGGGCTGCGCCGCCGCCTCGCGTTCGAGCAGCGCCGCCATCCGGTCCCAGCTCTTGCTCTTGAGCAGCAGGCGGCGCTGCGCTTCGCGGGCCCGGTTGTAGGTGGGGGCGATCTCCTCGGCCCGCTGCCAGGCGACGAGGGCGCGCTCGGGATCCGCCCAGCTGCTTCTCGCAGATGGTGGCGATCTCCTCGAGGCGCGGGAGGAGCTCGTCGACGGGGACCCCGGCCAGCCGGGCCCGTTCGAACGAGAACTCGAGCAGATCGGCCAGCGCCGCCCAGTCCCCCTTCTCGCGGAAGTGCTCGGCGTAGGCGCCGAGCGCGACCTGGTTCTCGGGCTCGAGCTCGAGCACCGCGTGCAGGTAGACGGCCGCCTGATCGCGATCGCCGAGCCGTTCGCGGTAGAGCGCCGCCAGCTCGAGCATCAGCGTGGCGCGCGCCGCCGGGTCGGCCACCGCACCGAGCTGGCGCTCGCGTAGCTCGGCGAGCTTCGCGTAGTCCTGCCCGTCGAGGTAGAGCTCGACCAGCTTCTCCGAGGCCGGACCGCCGGGCGGCTCGAGCAGCGAAATTTCGTTGTAGACCCGCTGCGCCTCCGCGCGATCGTCCAGCTCACCCTCGGAGAGCTGGGCCCGCTTGTAGAGGAAGTTGATCCGGTCGCCCTCGTCGGCGGCGGCCGCGACCCGTTCGCGATAGAAGCGATCGAGCTCGGTGTACCGCTCCCCCTCGTAGTAGACGCGCTCGAGCAGCTCGCACGACTCGGCGTGCCCAGGCACCGCTTGCAGCGCCTTGCGCAGGGAGGCGATCGCGTTCTCGGCGTCGCCGGCCTCCTGCCGCCGCCGCGCCACCTGATAATAGATGGCCGCGGCGCGCTCGACGCCGTCGGCGCCGATCCAGTTCGGGTTGGCGTAGATCGATGCCAGCAGCTCGAGCGCCTTCTCGTCGCGCGGGCGCAGCCGGACCACCTCGGCCAGGCGCTGCGCCGCCGCGTCCAGCTCCTCTAGCTTCTCGCCCAGGACCCGTCCGAGGCCGAACAGCAGGTCGGCCCGCCGGCGCGCTTCGTTGGTCCCCTCGAGCTCCAGCTCGTAGAGGCGGACGACTGACCGGAAGTCACCGAGCGCGCGATAGATTTTGCGCGCCGACTCGATCGAGCGGACGTGGTCCTGCGCCAGCTTGCCGGGCCGCTGGGGGCTCCGCACCACCCGCTCCAGCTTCGCGAAGTGGTTCAGGAACAGCTGGCTCATCTCCGCTTCCAGCTCGGCGATGCGGGCTGGATCGCGCGTCCGCGCCACGGCGGCCGCCTCCATCTCCAGCATCGTCATGTAGTCGGCGGTCCGGCCCTGCTCGCGATAGATGTCCTTCAGCCGGGCGGCGGCGCGGATGTGGGTCGGGTCGCGGTCGACGGCGTTGACGAGGTCCGCTTCCGCCCCCTCGGCGTCGCCCAGCTGATCCAGGCGCAGCTCGGCCGCGAGGTAGAAGAGCTCCCCTGCCTTGACGGCGTCATCGATGGCCTGGGCACGCGACTCATAGAGGGTGACCAGACGATCGTGCTTCTGCGCTTGGCGATAGGCCTTACGCAGCGCGACGAACGCTTCTGTGTCCGCCGGATTCTTTTGAAGCGCAGCTTCGTATTCGCGAACGGTGGGCATGCGGCGGGATCTCTCCCGGTATCGACCAACGCGAGAGCCCTCGGACGGCCGAGGGGCGCAGATGACGCTAGGGCCGGTAACCTAGCACGGTCCGGACGGCGGATGGAAGCTGCAACCAACTGATCCGCAAGCTATTTGGCTGGGTCGTCAGGCTATTGACAGATCCCGTCCATGCAGCTGTACCCGCTCGCACAGTGGCCCTGTCCCATGCACGTCGCTCGGCAAGCGATGAGGGCCGGATCGCACATGTACTTGCCGCACGAGAACAGCGTGGAAATACAGGAACCCGTTCCGGAGCAGGTCCAGTCGGTGCGCCCCGCGTTGCCGGCCCGCGCACAGCGAGGGTTTGCAGCTGGTGCCGGCGGGGTAATTTGCGCAGCCGCCGCTCCCGTCACAGAGCCCGTTGGTGCCGCAGGTCATGACGTCCGTCATCGGGCAGGTCGGGTCGAGCGTCTCCTTGGCGACCGCGGTGCAGGTGCCACGGCTCCCGGCCAGCGCGCACGACCGGCAGCTGCCGCAGGACGCGGCCCCGCAGCAATAACCTTCCGTGCAGAAGCCGCTCAGGCACTCGGCGCCCCCGACACAGGCGGTGCCGAGCGGTTTCAGGTTCGTGCACGAGCCCGACTGGCAGCTGTCCCCGCTGATGCAGTCCCCGTCGTTGGCGCAGGTGGTGAGGCAGGCACTGGCGCCGCAGGCGTAGTGGCCGCAGCTGGTCGGCGTCTGCTTGCAGCTGCCGGCGCCGTCGCAGTTGCCGGTCGGCGTGAAGGTCGCGCCGCTGCAGGTGGCGGTGCCGCAGCTGGTGCTGGTGGGGGCGTTCTGGCAGGCGCCGGCGCCGTCGCAGCGCCCGGTCAGGCCGCAAGGGGGCGCGGCCGTGCAACGTCCCATCGTGTCCATCTCTCCGGCGAGGATCGGCTGGCAGGAGCCGGCTTTTCCGGCGACGGCGCACGACAGACAGGTGCCGCAGCTGGCGGCCCCGCAGCAGACGCCGTCGACGCAGTTGCCGCTGTCGCACTCCGCCCCGCCGCCGCACTGCTGCCCGAGCCGCTTCTTGCCGCACGCGCCGGCGTTGCAGACGTTGGGAGACGCGCAGTCGCCGTCGGAGCCGCAGGCGGCGAAGCAGGTGGCGCCGTTGCACCCGTACGGGGCGCACGACTGCGTCGTCGGCGGCTTGCAGACGCCGGTCCCATCGCAGGTGCGCGGCAGCGTCGCCGTCGTGCCGCTGGTCGGGCAGGTGGCGGCGACGCACTCGACGCCGGCCGCGTAGCGCTGGCAGGCGCCGCCCCCGTCACAGAGCCCGTTGCTGCCACAGCTGGCCGCGCCCTGATCGGGGCAGCGCCCGCCCGGATCGCCCTTGCCGGCGGGTACCGCCGTGCAGGTGCCGAGGCTGCCGACCACCGCGCAGGACATGCAGGTGCCAGCGCAGGCGGTGGCGCAGCAGACCCCTTCGGTGCAGATCTGGCTGTCGCACTCGTCGTTTCCGCCGCAGGAGCTGCCGGGATGTTTGAGGCCGCACGAGACGCCGTTGCAGACGGAGGGCGCGGCGCAGTCGGCGTTGGAGGCGCAGGTCGACTTGCACGCGGCCACGACGTCGCAGCGGAACGGGAAGCAGGAGGTCGCCGCCGGCATCACGCAGGCCCCGGCGCCGTCGCAGGTCGCGGTCGGCGTCAGGGTGGTGGTGCCCGCCTCGCAGCTGGCGCTCCGGCAGGAGGTCCCCGGGGTGTGCTTCTGGCAGGCGCCCGCGGCGCAGAGGCCGTTGGTGCCACAGGTCGAGGGGGCCTGGACGGCGCAGAGCTCGGCGGGATCGGGCATGTTGGTCGAGACGTTCGTGCAGGTCCCCTTCGAGCCGGCGATCGCGCACGACTTGCAGGCGTCGGTGCAGGCGGTGGCGCAGCAGACCCCCTGCGCGCAGATGTTGGACGCGCACTCGACCTTGTCGGAGCAGAGGGCGCCCGGCATCTTCTTGCCGCACGAGTTGCCGTTGCAGACGTTGCCGGGGCCGCAGTTTGCGTCGGTCGTGCAGCTGCCGTAGCAGCGCGTGCCGTTGCAGGCGAACGGGGCGCAGGCCATCGCGTCGGGCGCGACGCAGGCGCCAGTGGCCGTGCAGAGCGACTCGGGCGTGAAGACCCCGTTCTCGCAGCGCTCGGGGGCGCAGGGGGTCGCGGCCGGATACCTGCGGCAGCCGCCGCCGCCGTCGCAGCGGCCGTCCGTACCGCAGGTCGAGGGGCCGTGATCGACACAGACGCCACGCAGATCGGTGCTCCCGGCGGCGGTCGAGGTGCAATGGCCCATCGCCGATGGCAGCGCGCAGCTGCGACAACCGCCCGCGCAGACGCTGTCGCAGCAGAGGCCGTCTATGCAGTAGCCGCTTTCGCACTCGCTCGCCTGCTGGCACGACTGGCCGAGGGGCTTGGGGCCGCAACTGCCGTTGTTGCAGACGTTGCCGGCCGTGCAGTCGTTGTCGGAGGTGCAGTGGCTGACGCAGGCGGCGGCCCCGCCGTTGCACTTGAACGGGGCGCAGATCTGAACACCGGGCGCCCGGCAGGTGCCGAGCCCGTTGCAGGTGCCGGCGGTCATCAGCCGATCGCCGGCGCAGGTGGGCGAGACGCAGATCGTCTCGGGCGCGTAGCGCGCGCAGCTGCCGAGGCCGTCGCACCGGCTGGTCTGGCCGCAGCTCGCCTGCCCGTCGTTCCGGCAGATCGTGTGGGGATCGACCTGGTTGGCGGCGACCGGCCAGCAGGTCCCCTCGCGCCCCGGCTGGTTACAGCTCACGCAGGCCGCTTTGCAAGCGACGTTGCAGCAGATCCTGTCGGCGCAGTAACCCGAAGCGCAGTCGCCGTCCTTGCTGCAGGAGGCGCCTCCCGGCTTCGGGCCGCAGCTTCCGCTGACGCACTTCACACCGCCGGCGCAGTCGCTGTCGCCGCGACAGCTGGTGGCGCAGGCGTTGGTCTTGGCGTCGCAGTTGAACGGGACACAGGACGTGGCCGGCCCCGGCTTGCATCGCCCCTGTCCGTCACACAGGTCGATCCCTTTGACGGTTGCGCCGTCACAGACCCCAGCGGTGCAGACGCTCCCGGCGACGTACTTGCGGCAGGCGCCCGCGCCGTTGCAGGTGCCGTCGAGCCCGCAGCTCGACACATCGGACAACGGGCAGACGGCGTCGGTGCGCGGCTTGTCGCCCGCCGGAACGAAGGAACAGATCCCGGGCGCGCCCTGGATGTTGCAGGCCTTGCAGGTCTCGCCGCAGCGGTCGTTGCAGCAGACGCCGTCGGTGCAGAAGCCGCTCCCGCAGTCGGCGTCGCAGCCGCAGGCGGCGCCGTTCACGACGGGCGCCGCCTTGCCGCACGTCCCTCCGTCCGGCTTCGCGCCCGACTTCCCACCGCAGGAGGCCACCAGCGCCGCCGCTAGCAGCAGCCCCACGCGAATCGCAACCACTCCCCCCCGAAGTTGCCTATCCAAGCCGAAACAGCAAGCCAGGCTCAAGCGCACGCCCGCAACTTACATCAAACGTCCCACCAAAGATCCGACCGGAAGCGTCGCCGTCCCCGTCCCGGTGCGGCTTTTGCCGCGCCGGGCTAGTGATACAGAAAGACGATTTCGACGCGGTTGTTCTTGGCGCGACCGCCGGCGGTCTTGTTGTCGAAGTAGGGCTCGTCGCCGCCGAGGCCGCTGGTCATGAGGCGCTTCGTCTCCACGCCCCGCGACCCCAGGGCCGAGTAGACCGCCTGGGCCCGCGCGGCCGAGACGGCGACCAGCTCGGCCGCCTTGCCCCGGTTGTCGGTGAAGCCGACGACCTGCACCGGGTAGCTCGGGTACTTGTTGATGAGCGCGGCCAGCGCGTCCAGCACCCCGTCGCGCCCCGGCGTGATGCTGGTCTGCCGCTTGGTGAACATCTCCGGGACGATCAGCACCAGCCGCTGCAGGTCGCCACGGCGCTCCATCTTGACGGTCACGCCGGCGATGCCGGAGGCGTCCCGCGACAGCGCCTCGTCGCGGTTCTTGTTCTGGCTCGCCTGCTCGGCCTGCTCGTAGAGCGGCTTGGAGATCTCGGCGGCGCGGTCGGCGTTCTTCTTCGCCACCTCGGCGCTTGCCTGCGCGCCGGAGAAGTCGCTCTGCTTCAACTCCGCCGCCGCCTTGGCCAGCATGTCGCTGGCGGCGCTGTACTCGGCCTTGGCGTACTTCTGCGCCTCGACGGTGTCCGCGGTGCGCAGCGAGAGCTGGGCGGCGGAGATCTTCTGCTCGGACACCAGCTGCTGCGAGAGCCGCTGCTGCTCGGCCGCCGCCTTCTGCTGCTCGCTCCCCAGTTGCTGCGAGAGGCGCTGCTTGTCGACGTCGGCGTTCTTGCGCGCCTCCAGATACTTTTGCAACAGCGCCAGCTTCTCGGCCTCGCTGGCGAGATCCTTGGCCAGGGTCGCGTACTCCTCCTCCGACTGGGCCTGCTGCGCCGACAGCGTCTGGATCTTGGCCTTCAGCTGATCCTGCTCGGTCAGCGCGATGGCCGTCTTCAGCTTGATCTGGGCCATCAGCGCGTCGCGCCGGGACTCGTCGAGGTTGTCGGACTGCCACTCCTCGCGGGAGTGGTCGCCGAGCTTCTCGGCCCCCGCGACCAGGTCGGGGGACCGCTTGGAGACGTCGGTCAGGTTGGTCGACTTGCGCAACGTCTCGTAGGCATCCAGCTCACGCGGCTTCGGCGCGCTGGTCCCGCAGCCGATGGCCAGCCCCCCGAGGAGCAGCGTCGCTACGATGCGCAGGCGGGCGGTCACTGGCCACCCCCTTCCAGGACCTTCTTCTTCAGGATGGTGTCCTGCAGCGCCTTGCGGGTGCGGGCGATCTTCGCCCGGGTCTCCTGCAGCGCCGCTTCGCGCTTCTGGGCCTGGGCGCGCAGCTTCGAGACCACGATCTTGTCGCGGATCAGATCGGCCTGCTTGAGCGAGCGATCCAGCACCTCGCGCACCTGATCGTAGTCGTGCTTCGATCGCAGCGTCCACGCTTCGTCGAGCCACGCGCGCAGCATCACGATCTCGTCGCTGGTCGCTTTCAGCTCGTCGAGTCGCTCCAGATCGGCGACGCCGGTGCGCTGGGTTTCGATCTGGCGCTGGAGATCGTCTTCTTCGCCGGCCTGGGCGCCGCCCGCGGCGGCGAGGGTGGTTGCCACCAGCAGGATCTGCAGTGTGCGTCTGAACCGCGCTCTCATCTTCGTAGTGGCCTCCGCTCCGTCGCTCGTGTGCGTGGATCGACGATCTGCTCGCAGACCTTAAGCCGCTGGTTTCACAAACTCAAGAGGTCTGCGCGAAGAGGTCTTCTCGATGGGCGGCTCACCGGCCGTGTCCGGTGCCACCGCCGATGCGCTGCCAGGCCCAATCGATCGCGACAGCCACCGCCAGGCCGGTCGCGGTGCCGACGACGTCCCAGGCGAGATCGCGGGGCGAGGCGTCGCCGTGGCCGGCTCTGTCCCACAGCTCCTTGGCGATGCCGATGTCGAGCGCGAACGCCGCGGCGACGCCTGCCCGGAGCCCCCGATCGTCGGTGACGAGCGCCGCCCCGCCGTAGCCAACCAGCGCCAGCGACGCGCTCGCCCCGAAATGGAGGCGCTTGTCCTCTCCGAACCAAGGGTCGGATTCGGCGCGGGCGGTGCCGGCGAGGCAGGGGAAGAGGAAGACCAGGAGCGCCACGAGCCGCAGCGCCCGGGGACGCATCATCGCGCCGATGGTAGCGCGATGCGGGCGACCAGCGGGAGGTGATCCGAGGCGGCGCGCGCCGTGGCGCTGGTGTGGGCGGCGACCTGCTGGAGCGCCGTGCGCGGCTGGACCCAGAGGCGATCGAGCGCGAACACCGGGAACGCCGCCGGGAAGGTGGCGACGGCCGCGGCCCGTCCCAGCCGCGCGTGCAGCCAGCGCAGCGGCCGTCCGACCGCGAACCATTCGTTGATGTCGCCGCAGAGGATCGTCGCGGCTATGCCGCGCGCCCCATCGCCCAGCTGGGCGAGCAGCCGGCGGGCCTGGATCCGCCTCTCCCCCGGCAGGAGACCGAGGTGGGTGGCGATGACCCGCACGACGTCGCCGCCGACCCGCAGCTCGGCGTCGATGGCGGCCCGCGGCTCGCGGCGATAGACGGTCAGATCGACGTGGCGCACGTCTAGGATCGGGCAGCGGGTGAGGAGCGCGTTCCCGTAGTGTCCGTCGTGGCGGTGGATGGTCGGGCCGGCGACCGAATGCAGCCCGAGCACGCCCGCGAGGTAGGCCATCTGCATCGAGTCCGTCGCCGGTCCGGGGCGGGCGTCGACCTCCTGCAGCCCGACGACGTCGGCGTCGATCTCGCGCAGCACCGCGGCCACCCGGGCCGGATCGCCGCGCCCGTCACCCCCCACGCAGCTGTGGATGTTGTACGAGGCGACGGTGAGCGTGTCGGGGGGGCTGGCTGCCGTCATCGTCGTCGTCCCGCGAGCCGCCGGCGTAGCCGGGCGAGCAACAGCAGAAGGCCGATCGCCACCACGGCCAGCACGATGAAGTTGGCGGCGTGCGGCCGCCGCAACGTGCTCCCCAGTCGATCCGCGAACACGGTCAGCGCCAGCACCCCGGGCAGAATGCCGATCGCGTTTCCGATCATGTAGTCGCGAAACCTGATCTCCAGGGCTCCGGCGGCGAGGTTGATCAGCGAAAAGTTACCGACGGGGATCATCCGCGCGGCGACGACCGCGGCGATCCCACGCCGGTGCAGCTGGGCCCGGATCCGCCGCAGCCGCGGGCCTTGGGCCCAGCCCGGGCGGAACCGCCCGATCAGGCGGCCGAGGCCGTAGGTGGCGGCCGCCGCCACCAGCGTGCCGCCGAGGCAGTAGCCGATCGCCGGGCCGGGATCGAAGACCAGAGCGGTCGCGGTCAGCATCAGGGTGATCGGGAAGAAGAGCAGCCCGCCCCCGAGATAGGCGAGCAGCACCCAGAGCGGCGCCGCCGGATGTCCGCGCAGGCGGCTGCCGAACGCCGCCAGGCGATCGGCGTCGAGCAGCGTCCGGATCGGCGTCAGCCGCCAGATCAGCGCCAGCGCCACCACGCCGACGATCGCCGCCGCCCAGCGGGTCAGCGAGCGGCGCGCCGGGCGCCGCAGGCTCTCCGGCACCAGCAGGCCCAGCAGCTGGTCGGGCGCGGGGCGTTCGGGGTCGCAGACCAGACCGTCCATCACCGCCAGGTTCAGGGCCTGCAGCGCCGCCTCGTCGGCGGCCGGCGGGGCGGGCAGCGGGGCCAGTGTGCGGGGGCCGCCCTCGAGCGCGGCGACGGTCTCGAGCAGCGAGCCCCGCGCGGCCAGGGTGTCGGCGACCACCTGCGGCGGGGCGGCCAGGTGCTCGCCCAGCAGCCGGTTGCGCAGGCCGGCGATGCACGGCGCCAGGCGCGGATCGAGCGCCGCATCCAGGACCAGATCGCACTCGGTGTCGACGCCCATCGATCGGTTGGAGAGGTTCGCGGAGCCGACCCGGGCCAGCCGATCGTCGACCACCATCACCTTGGCGTGCACGTTGACGCAGCCCTGGCCCATGTCCGGCACGATCGGATGGAGGAGGCGCAGGCGGCCGTGGCGGTCGGCCGCCAGCAGCCGGCGCAGCACCTGGGCGCGGATGATCCCCATCGAATGCTGCTCCAGCCAGCCGTGCTCCTCGCGCGGCAACACGACCACGATCTCGGGTCCGTCTGGCTCGGCGAGCCGCCGGGCCAGCGCGGCGCCGGCCTCGGCCGAGGTCAGGTACTGGTTCTCGACATAGAGCCAGCGGCGCGCGGCCGCGATCGCGTCGAGCGTCAATGTCGCGATCTCGCGCACCGCGGGCGACTCCTCCCAGGCCGACATCGTGCGGGCGATGCCGATCGGGGCCGCGCGCGCGTCGGGAACGATCGCGTCGGGCCACAGCTCGTCGGCGGGCGCGCGGCAGGGCGGGATCGTCTGGCCGGTGGCGGCCAGCCAGCGCGCGCGCGCGATCTCCCCCAGCGCAGCCGCCGCCGCGCCGTCGACGACCATGTGCACGTCGTGCATCGGCGGGTAGGCGACACCGTCCGGATCGACCCGCTCGGGGTTGTGCGCATCGTGCGCGGGGGTGTCCCAGCGGCGGATGGTCAGGTCCATCCCGCCCGCGAACGCGAGCGCGTCGTCGACGATCACCAGCTTCTGGTGGTGCGACGCGCTGACCGGGTGGGCGTCGTCCAGCCTGAACGAGAGGCGCGGGTGGGCGTTCCAGGCGAACCGGTAGGACGGCAGCGTCTCCCGCTCCAGGGTGAAGATGACGGAGAAGTCCCATGCCAGGGCGTACACCCGCAGCTCCGGCCGGCGTTCGAGCACCGCATTCAGGAACGGCAGCAGGGTGTCGGGGAGCTCGGTCGGGTCATGGGGCACGCGGCCCAGGCGGACGCGGCTGTCGATGTCCCAGCCGACGATCACGACACTGTGGCGGGCCCGGCTGACGGCGTGCCGGAAGGCGGCGAAGTAGGCGTCCCCGTCGATCAGGAACGCGGCCCGATCGGCGGTGGCGATCCGCCAGCAGTTCCTCCCGACAACCAGCACGGAGGGAAGTTAACCACCCGGACAGGACCTGATCGCGGGAGCCAGTTGCGTTAGACTACGGGCGTGGACGGCATCGAGATTCGCTACGCCGGGGTGCTGTTGGGACGGGCGACGCAGGTTCGCGAACAGGGACCGGACGGGCTGTTCGTCGGCTTCGCGGAGCCGCTGCCGGTGGGAACACCGGTGGCCTTGAAGAGCTCCGACGGTGAGCAGAGCGGGAGGGTCAGCGAGGTCATCGAGTCGGCCGACCCGTCGGTCGCCGGCATGCGCGTGCAGCGGGGCGCCGGGGCGGTAAAGCCCGCCCCCCAGCCGGCTTCGGCCGCGCCCGCGGCTTCGGCTGCGCCGCCGGCTTCGGCCGCGCCCGCGGCTTCGGCCGAGGCTTCGGCCGCACCCGCAGCCACGACGGCGCCGCCCGCCGCGGCCGCGACGGCGCCGGCCACCGAGGGTCACCACGCCGAGGGGGAACCCCACGCGGGGCCAAACGACGGCGACCACGGCGGTCGTCGCAAAAAACGCCGCCGGTGATTCGGCCACCGCGTCTCGCTCCTGGCGCCGTCGTGCGCATCGTCGCGCCGTCGGGACCGGTTCCGCGCGAGGCCTTCCTGGCGGGGGCCGCCGCGCTGTCGGCCCGCTACGACGTCCGCTACGACGACGGTGTGTTCAGCCGCGACGGTTTCCTCGCCGGCTCCGACGAGCGACGTCTGGAGGAGCTGTCGCGCGCGCTGGCCGATCCCGAGGCGCGCGCGATCGTGATGGCGCGCGGCGGGTATGGCCTGCTGCGCATCCTGCCGTTCATCGCCCAGATGTTGCCCGCGCTGGCGGCGCGTCCCCGGGCGCTGGTCGGGTTCTCGGACGGGACGGCGCTGCTGGCGGCCGCGGCGCGCGCCGGCGTGACGTCGATCCACGGTCCGGTCGTGACCCAGCTCGGCAACCTGGGGGGCGACGACCAGCGCGCGCTCTTCTCGCTGCTCGAGACCGCGGGCCCGAGCCTGCTGCTGTCCGACTTGGAGGAGATCATCCCGGGGCGGGTCCAGGGGCCGCTGCTTGGCGGCAACCTGGAAGTGTTCACGCGTCTGGTCGGCACCCCGTACCTCCCGGATCTGTCGGGCGCGATCCTGTTCATCGAAGACCTCGGCGAGCGTCCGTACCGCGTCGATCGGATGCTCACCCACCTCGATCTGGCCGGGCTTTTCAGCGCCGTCAGCGCCGTCGTGGTCGGTGATTTCTCCAGCTGCCGCGAGCCCGAGGCGACGCGGGCCGAATCGCCGACCGCGGAGGCGGTGCTGGTCGACCGGCTGGGGCGGCTGCCGATCCCGGTGGTGACCGGGGGCGCGTTCGGCCACGGCACACGCAACCGCGCGCTCCCCTACGGTGCGCTCTGCGAGCTCGACACCCGCACCGGCACGCTCACGGCCCTAGAAGGCGCCGTGAGCTAGTTGCCAGACCAGATCGATCGCGTCGGGGGAGGGCGAGCTCAGCTCGCCCGAGCCCATCGCGGGAGGTCTGGAACCCTCCCAGGGTTCCAGACCTAACTGATCAGGCCGCCGGGGGGATTGGGGGGGAGGGGCGGCATCGGGTCGGGCTCTTCGATCTTGCCGAAGCGCTCTTCGTAGCGACGGATGTTGTGCTCGAGCGCGCGCAGCAGCCGCTTGGTGTGGCGGGGTGACGAGATCACCCGGGACCGCACGCGCGCCCGCGGGGCCGACGGCTGGATGTAGGCAAAGTCGAGGACGAACTCGTTCTCGTTGTGGTTGATGAGCACGAGGTTCGAGTACGCCCCCTGCGCCGTGGGATCGTCGACGTCGATCTGAATCTGCGGCGCGCCCGGCTCCGGACCCTTCGGGTTATCGGCCATGGCTACGGTATACATCAGCGCGGCGGGAGTGGAACCGCTACGGCGTTCCATCAATAATGAGGCGGTGCCAGGCCGGGTCATCGCGATCGATCTCGGGACCCGTCGGATCGGCGTGGCGATGACCGATGGACTGGGGCTCACGGCTCAGCCGCACGCGACGATCGCCCGCCGGGGCGGGCAGCGCGACCTCGACGCGATCGCGGCGCTGGTGCGCGAGCACGACGCCGAGCGCGTGGTGCTGGGGTTGCCGCTCTCGCCGGAGGGGGAGGTGGGGCGCGCCGCCAAGGCGGCCGAGGCATTCGCGACCCGGCTGCGGGCCGTCCTGGCGGTGCCGGTCGAGCTCATCGACGAGAGCTACTCGACCGTGGAGGCGGAAGAGGTCCTGCTGGCCGCCGATCTGTCGCGGGCCCGGCGGCGCGAAGTCATCGACCGGGTGGCGGCTGCGGTTATTCTGCGCCGATGGCTGGACGCCAAACGCGAATGACGAAACCGATGAAGCGGGCGCTGCTGGTCTTCGGGATCACCAGCGTCGTCGGTCTCACCGTGCTGCTGCTGCTCGCCCGGACCGCCTGGCGCTACGGCGACACGCCGGGGGGCACCGCGACGGGGAAGGTGGCGATTGAGATTCCGGCCGGCGCCAGCGCGCGTGACGTCGCCGACCGGTTGAAGGACGCCGGCCTGATCGGCAACCCGGTGGTGTTTCGCCTCTACGCGGGACAGCGCGGGGTCGCCGGTCGCTTCAAGGCGGGGCGTTACGAGGTGGTGGCGCCTGCCTCGCCCAAGCAGATCCTCGACACGCTCGTGAAGGGGGCCGCCGACGAGCTGGTGACGGTGGTGGTGCCCGAGGGGAAGAATCTGCTCGAGGTGGCTGACATCCTGGCCGCCGCCGGCGTCGCCGGCCGGACCGAGCTGGTGATGAAGGCAACCGATCCGGCGTTCGCCGCTGAGCTGGGGCTGCCGGGCGCGACGCTCGAGGGCTACCTCTTCCCCGACACCTACCGGATGCGGCCGCACACCTCGCCGGCGCGGGCGTTGATCCCGCTCGTGCGCCGCCACCGCCAGGTGTTCGGCGAGCTGAAGGCGGCCCACGCCAAGGGGGCGGCGGAGCTCAAACGCACGCTGGGGTTCGACGACCACAAGCTGGTGACGCTGGCGTCGATCGTCGAGAAGGAGACCGGTCGCGGCGAGGAGCGCCCGCGGATCGCGCAGGTGTTCATCAACCGTCTGACGATGCCGACCTTCAAGCCCAAGCTGCTGCAGACCGATCCGACCATCATCTATGGATGCACGGTGGCGACGCCGCGCTCGAACGCCTGCCTCAAGTGGGACGGGCGCATTCGCCGCATCCAGCTCGACGACCGCGAGAACCCCTACAACACCTACACCCACGAGGGGCTTCCGCCGGGGCCGATCACCAACCCGGGGCGCAAGGCGCTGGAGGCGGTCATGGCCGCGGACGGCACGCCGTACCTCTACTTCGTCGCCCGCAACGACGGCACGCACCAGTTCTCGAAGACGGTGGCCGAGCACAACGCCGCGGTCGTGAAGTACCAGCGCGGCGGAAAAGCCCTGCCCCAGTTGCCGCAGTGACGGACCCGGCGCCGGCCATCGTCGCGCAGGGGCTGGGCAAGGTCTTTCACCCGCCCGCCGGTCTCGGCGAGATGCTGCGCGGCCGCCTGTTCGGCCGGCCCGTCACCGCGCTTGCCGACGTCTCGCTGACGGTGCGCGCCGGGGAGATCGTCTGCGTGATGGGGCCGAACGGCGCCGGCAAGTCGACGCTGGTGCGGATCCTGGGAGGCCTGCTGCTGCCGTCGTTCGGGACGGCCACCGTCGCCGGCATCGACGCCGGGGCCGGGACGCCCGCGTTCCGGCAGCGGGTGGCGTTCATCGTCGGCGACGAGCGGAGCTTTCACTATCGCGTCTCTGGGCGGGGCAACCTGCGCTACTTCGCGGCCCTGCACGGGCTCTCCGAGGCGGCGGCGGGCCGGCGCGCCGCCGAGCTCCTGGAACGGGTCGGCCTGGCCGGGGCCGCCGAGCGTCGCTACCAGGAGTACTCGCGGGGGATGCGCCAGCGGCTGGCGATCGCGCGCGGCCTGCTCGGCGATCCGCAGGTGCTGCTGCTCGACGAGCCGACGCTGGGGCTCGACCCCCGAGGCGCGCGCGACCTGCGTACGTTCCTGCGCGACGAGGTGATCCGCGGCGGCGGGCGCACCGCGGTCGTGTGCAGCAACGATCCGGCCGAGGCGCGCGCGCTGGCCGACCGGGTGCTGTTCCTGGACGGCGGCCGCCTGTGCGGGGAGTCGGCGCCGGATCGGATCGAGACGGAGCTCGGGCTGTGACGGCGCCGCCGGCCGCGCTCTGGTTCGCCCGGGTGCGTGGGCGGCTTCGTGCGCCGCGAGCTGGCCGCGCTCGGCGGCTACCGGGCGGCGTTCGCGGTCCGCCTGGTCGGCCTGGCCACGGCCTTCGGGGCGCTATTGTTTCTGGCCCGTTTCGTCGGCGCCGCCGACAACCCGCACCTGGCCGGCTACGGCGGCAACTACCTCGGCTTCGCGGTGCTCGGCTCGCTGGGCGCCACCCTGCAGCAGGTCGGGGTCGCCGGGCTGGCGCAACGGATTCGTGCCGCCCAGTTGATGGGGACGCTGGAGGCCGAGCTGGCGACTCCGGCTCCCCCTTGGATGGTGCTGGGGGCCCCGCCGCTGTACGAGTTCGGCGGGGCGGCGCTCCGCTCGGCCGCCTATCTGGTGGGCGCCACGCTGCTGCTCGGGATGGAGCTCCCCCGCGCCAACTGGCTGTCGCTGGCGCTCGCCGTGCCGCCCATCATCGGCGCCTTCGTGGGACTGGGGCTGCTGGCGGCCGGAACGACGATGCTGATCCGGCGCACCAACCCGATCGCGATGGTGATCGGCTCGCTGTCGTTCTTCCTTTCGGGGGTCCTCTACCCGGTGTCGGTGCTCCCCGCCTGGCTGCAGGGGCTCGGCCAGTTTTTGCCGCTCACCCATGCGCTGGCCGCCCTGCGGGGGGCCCTGCTGGTGGGGGCGGGCCCTGGGGCGCTGGCCGCTCCGCTGCTGGCGCTGTCCGTCTTCACGGTCGTGCTCGCCCCGCTGGGTGTCGGCGTATTTGCGTTCGCCCTCCGGCGCGCCCGCATCGACGGATCGCTCAGTCATTACTAGCCAGGCGGCACGTCGCCGCGTGGTACAATCAGAGCTGCTTTTTTCCTAGGGCTTGGCGTCGGCCGCATCCCTCGGTGTTGCCTTCGTCCGGCGGTCCCGAAAGGAGATCCGATGGCCGTTTCCGAATCGACCGGCAAGGCGGGTGCCACGCCCGCCAAGGCGGACACGCCAGCACTGATCGCGAAGGTCGCCGCGCTTCAGAACCTGAAAGAGTACGCGGAGCTGAACTGGGAGGGCACCTTCGAGGACTACCTGACGGTCGTCCGCAAGAACGCCCGCGGTCACGCGCAACGCCTTCCAGCGCGTCTACGACATGATCCTGTCGTACGGCCAGGAAGAGTACATCGACAACAAGAAGAAGCTGATCCGCTACAACTTCTTCAAGGACGAGCAGCACGGCGGGCGCGACGCCATCTTCGGCCTCGACATCCCGCTGATGCGGCTGGTGAACGTGCTCAAGCGCGGCCCAGCGCTACGGCACCGAGCGGCGCGTGATCCTGCTGCACGGCCCGGTCGGCAGCTCGAAGTCGACGATCGCGCGCCTGCTCAAGAAGGGCATCGAGGAGTACTCGCGCACGCCCGAGGGCGCGCTCTACACCTTCGACTGGGTCACTGCCCGAGAAGCTGGCGCATGTCACCGGCGGCCAGACGACGTTCAAGTGCCCGATGCACGAGGAGCCGCTGCGCCTGATCCCGCCCGAGTGGCGCGACAAGGCGTTCGCCGAGCTGGGGCTCAACGTCACCGGACAAGCCGCACGTCCACATCGAGGGCGATCTCGACCCCGCCTGCCGGCTGATCTTCCACGAGCTGATGGCCGCAGCTACAAGGGCGACTGGGCCAAGGTGATGCAAGCACGTGCGCGTGCGCCGCCTGATCCTCTCGGAGAAGGACCGCGTCGGCATCGGCACCTTCCAGCCCAAGGACGAGAAGAACCAGGACTCGACCGAGCTCACCGGCGACATCAACTACCGCAAGATCGCCGAGTACGGCTCGGACTCCGATCCGCGCGCGTTCAACTTCGACGGCGAGTTCAACATCGCCAACCGCGGCATCATCGAGTTCATCGAGGTGCTGAAGCTCGACGTCGCCTTCCTCTACGACCTGCTCGGCGCGTCGCAGGAGCACAAGATCAAGCCGAAGAAGTTCGCGCAGACCGACATCGACGAGGTGATCATCGGCCACACCAACGAGGCCGAGTACAAGAAGCTCCTCAACAACGAGTTCATGGAGGCGCTCCGCGACCGCACGGTCAAGATCGACATCCCGTACATCACCAAGCGTCTCCGAGGAGATCAAGATCTACGAGAAGGACTACAACGCCGGGAAGATCCGCGGCAAGCACATCGCGCCGCACACGCTCGAGGTGGCGGCGATGTGGGCGGTGCTGACGCGCCTCGAGGAGCCCAAGAAGCACAACCTGACGCTGCTGCAGAAGCTGAAGCTCTACGACGGCAAGACGCTGCCCGGCTTCACCCAGGACAACATCAAGGAGCTGCGCAAGGAGGCCGAGCGCGAGGGCATGGACGGCATCTCGCCCGCGCTACGTGCAGGACAAGATCTCCAACGCGCTGGTCAGCGACCGCGGCGAGGGCTGCGTCAACCCGTTCATGGTCATGAACGAGCTGGAGACGGGCCTGCGCCACCACTCGCTGATCACCAACGAGGAGCAGCGCAAGCGCTACCGCGAGCTGCTCGGCGTGGTGAAGCAGGAGTACGAGGACATCGTCAAGAACGAGGTCCAGCGCGCGATCAGCGCCGACGAGGACGCGATCGCCAAGCTCTGCGCGCAACTACATCGACAACATCAAGGCCTACACCCAGAAGGAGAAGGTCAAGAACAAGTACACCGGCCAGGACGAGGAGCCGGACGAGCGCCTGATGCGGTCGATCGAGGAGAAGATCGACATCCCCGAGAGCCGCAAGGACGACTTCCGCCGCGAGATCATGAACTACATCGGCGCGCTGGCGGTCGAGGGCAAGAAGTTCGACTACCGGACCAACGAGCGGCTGCAGAAGGCGCTCGAGCTCAAGCTGTTCGAGGACCAGAAGGACTCGATCAAGCTGACCAGCCTGGTCTCGAACGTCGTCGACAGCGACACGCAGGAGAAGATCGACATCGTCAAGGACCGCCTGATCAAGCAACTACGGCTACGACGAGGTCTGCGCGACCGACGTGCTCAACTACGTGGCGTCAGCATCTTCGCCCGCGGCGACGTCGAAGGACTAGAGGTCGGACGTCGAGACCCATCGGGTTCCGGCCCGGTGCACGGTGCGAGCTCAACGGCACGGCGGCCGCAGCTGCTCGTCAAGCTGATGGGCGATCTCGAGACCGACACCCATGGCCGTGCTGACCCGCGCGCTGGGCTGCTGGACAGCGTCTGGCGGCGAAGCGCAGCGGTCACGGCTGTGCGTGTACGACCCGCAGACCGCAACAGGTTCGTGGACATAGTCGATCTAATGGCGCTGCGCATCGATCACGATCACCGCCGCTTCCGCGAGATCGTCCGCGGCAAGATCAAGCAGAACCTGCGCAAGTACATCTCGCAGGGCGAGATGATCGGCCGCAAGGGCAAGGACCTGGTCTCGATCCCCATGCCGCAGATCGACATCCCGCGCTTCCGCTTCGGCGACAAGGAGCAGGGCGGCGTCGGGCAGGGCGAGGGCGACGTCGGCGACAGCCGTCGGCAAGGGCGACCGCCAGACGCCGACGGCACCGGGCAAGGCCGGCGACAGGCCGGGCGAGCACATGCTCGAGGTCGAGCGTCTCGCTCGACGAGCTGGCCGAGATCCTCGGCGAGGAGCTGGAGCTCCCGCGCATCGAGCCCAAGGGCAAGCAGCGGATCATCACCGCAGAAGGACCGCTACACCGGCATCCGCCGCACCGGCCCCGAGTCGCTGCGCCACTTCAAGCGCACCTACCGCCAGGCGCTGAGGCGGCAGATCACGACCGGGCAGCTACGACCCCGAGCGCCCGATCATCGTCCCGGTCCGCGAGGACCGGCGCTACCGGTCGTGGAAGACCGACGCCGCTGCCGCAGTCGCAACGCGGTCATCATCTACATGATGGACGTGTCGGCTCGATGGGCGACGAGCAGAAGGAGATCGTCCGCATCGAGGCGTTCTGGATCGATACCTGGCTGCGCTCGCCAGTACAAGGGCCTCGAGACCCGCTACATCATCCACGACGCGATGGCGCAGGAGGTCGACCGCGACACCTTCTTCCGCACCCGCGAGTCGGGCGGCACGATGATCTCCAGCGCCTACAAGCTGTGCGCGAAGCTGATCGACGACGACTACCCGCCCAGCGAGTGGAACATCTACCCGTTCCACTTCTCCGACGGCGACAACTGGTCGGTCGACGACACCGTGCTGTGCATCGAGCTGCTGAAGACGCAGCATCCTGCCCAAGGTGAACCTGTTCTGCTACGGCCAGGTCGAGAGCCCGTACGGCTCGGGCCAGTTCATCAAGGACCTGAACGAGCACTTCGACGACGACGAGAGCCTGGTCGTCTCGCGAGATCAAGGACAAGGAAGCGATCATGGAGTCGATCAAGGACTTCCTCGGCAAGGGCAAGTAAGCGCGAGCCCATGGCCGCTCTGCCTCGCCTACCTGCTCGACATCCAGCGCGAGATCGAGGGCTACGCCAAGGGCTACGGGCTCGACTTCTGCGACCGATCTTCGAGATCCTCGACTACAAGCAGATGAACGAGATCGCCGCGTACGGCGGCTTCCCGACCGCTACCCGCACTGGCGCTTCGGCATGGAGTACGAGCAGCTCTCGAAGAGCTACGAGTACGGCCTCTCGAAGATCTACGAGATGGTCATCAACAACAACCCGTCCTACGCCTACCTGCTCGAGGGCAACTCGCTGGTCGACCAGAAGCTGGTGATGGCCCACGTCTACGGGCACGTCGACTTCTTCAAGAACAACTACTGCTTCTCCAAGACCAACCGCAAGATGATCGACGAGATGGCGAACCACGCCACCCGCGTGCGGCGCCACATCGAGCGGCTCGGCATCGAGAAGGTCGAGAGCTTCATCGACGCCTGCCTCTCGCTCGAGAACCTGATCGACCCGATGTCGCCGTTCATCGCGCGCAAGCCCGCGATCGAAGCGCGACAAGGAGGCGCGGGAGCGACGAGCGGCGGCCGAGCCGGCCCAGGAGATCCCGCGCCTCCGGGCCAAGGACTACATGGACAAGTACATCAACCCGCCGGAGTTCCTCGAGGAGCAGAAGCAAGAAGCTGGAACGCGAGCGCGACAGGCCCAAGACGATTCCCCGACGAGCCGGAGCGCGACGTGCTGCTGTTCCTGCTCGAGCACGCGCCGCTCGAGCCCTGGGAGCGCGACGTCCTCGCGATCGTCCGCGACGAGGCCTACTACTTCGCGCCGCAGGGCCAGACCAAGATCATGAACGAGGGCTGGGCCACCTACTGGCACTCCAAGATCATGACCGAGAAGGCGCTGAAGGCCTCGGAGATCATCGACTACGCCGACCACAACGCGGGCGTGCTGGCGACCGCGCCGGGGCAGCTCAACCCGTACAAGCTCGGCATCGAGCTGCTCCGCGACATCGAGGAGCGCTGGAACAAGGGGCAGTTCGGCAAGGAGTGGGACGAGTGCGAGGACCTCGACGCAGCGCCGGAACTGGGACAAGCGGCTCGGCCTCGGCCGCAAGAAGATCTTCGAGGTGCGCAAGCTCTACAACGACGTCACCTTCATCGACGAGTTCTTCACCGCCGACTTCTGCGAGCGCAAGAAGTTCTTCTCCTTCTCGGTCAACGAGCGCATCGGGCAACTACGAGATCGAGACGCGCGAGTTCAAGAAGGTGAAGGACAAGCTGCTGTTCCAGCTGACCAACTTCGGCGAGCCGTTCATCCACGTCGAGGACGCCAACTACGACAACCGCGGCGAGCTGCTGCTGCGGCACCGCCACGAAGGGATCGACCTCCAGGTCGACCACGCCCGCGGGACGATCGGCGCGCTCGGCCGGATCTGGCGCCGCCCGGTGAACCTGCTGACCGTCGTCGACGGCAAGCAGAAGGTCTCCGCTTCGACGGCAAGGACCACAGCGAGAAGACGCTGGGGACCTGAGGCCGGCCGCTCGTACATACTCATCCCTCCTCCGGACGCGTGGCTACCCGGACGACCGCAGCGGTTGGGCCGCGCCTTCGGTCAGCCGCTCGACCTCGCGTAGGACCGCCGCCGCGTCGACCCGGCGACGATAGGTCACCACGGGCAGGCCCGGGGGGAGATCGCTCGAGGCGCAGCCGCGGTCGGCGTCGATGCAGAGCACGAGGTGCGGTACCCGGGCCTGGCGGAGCTTGTCGAGCTTCGCGGCCAGATAGTCCGGCGTCCAGAAGCCGACGATCTCGACCAGAGCCCGTCGCTCCGGCTGGAGGCGGTGGCGCAGGAGGAAGTCGGGGAAGATGAGCGAGGTCCCGGCGCGCAAGGGTTCGGGCTCGCGGACGACGTCCCAGTCGGGGGCGAGGCGGGCGAAGTCCCGGGCGAAGCGCTCCTCGAGGCGGCTGTCGAATGGGATCGGCGCGCGCGCGGGGAAGATGGGCGCGCCGGACTCTATCGACGTCGCCAGCAGCCGACCGCGCAGGGAAATCTGGGCAGAGAGCGTGAATCGGGCGCACCAGGCGAGGTGCGGGATCAGCTCCGCCAGCGCCCGTCCATAGACCAGCGTGTGGCGAAACAGCGAAAACGGTCCAGAGATCTCGAGCACCGGGCCACCGGCCCCCGCCGGCTCGCCGATGCTACAGATGAGCCCACGCAGCTTGGCCAGCCTGACGATCGGTCGTACTCCCCCTTCGATCTGGATCGAAACGTGAGAGGCCCGCATCAACACGGCCTGAGAGATGGCCAGGTTCGTGTGCAGCACCGCCTCACCGGGCGTCGGAGCCGGATCGGGCCCATGGACGCGCCGTTCGCCAGGGAGATCAGCGAACAGCAGCTCCGTGAGGGCCGCCGGCGTCGCACCCACGTCGGCGGCGACGCGGGCGATGGTCGCGGCGGTCGGTTCGTCGCACGCCGCGGCTGCGCTGAACAGACGCACGCGCAGGAGGCCAGGACGCAGCGGCGAGCCGGGAAGCGTCGGGAGCAGGAGATCGGGGCGTCTCTCGTGTCGCCGCCAGAGCTCGAACAGCGCGCGCGTGGCCGCGCGGCGTTTGAAGTAGGGCGCGTCGCAGGGGAGCGGCTCGATGAGCCGCTCGGCGAGCTCGCGCCGGCGGCGCCCTTCGAAGCGCGCCAGCTCGGCGAGCAGCACCCGCAGCCACGGTTCGTCCTGGGGGCCCAGGAAGTCGAGGTGTGCGCGATCGTCGAGCACCCTGATCGGCAGATCGATTTCACGTAGCAAGGTTTCGCGACCTCCTTTCCGCGCTGCGGACTTCACTCGATTGACCGACGACGAGCTCGTAGAGGACGGCCCGCTTGCCGGCGCCCGGGCGCAACAGCCGCCCGACCCGCTGGGCGTGCTCGCGGGCGCCGAACCTGCCGCCGACCACGATCCCGACCTCGGCGTTCGGGACGTCGAGCCCTTCGTTCAAGACCTGGGCTGACACCAGCGCGCGCAGGGCGCCGGACCGAAACCTGGCCAGCGCCTCCTCCCGTTCGGTGCGGCCGATGTCGCAGGTGATCGGCATGACCAGGTGGGTGCGCGCGATGGCGTAGGCGGTCTCGTTGTCCGAGACGAAGATCAGCGTCCGTTGTTCGCGGTGGCGGGCCAGCAGCAGGCCCAGCGCATCGCGCTTGCGGCTGGGAAATCCCAGCAGCCGCTGCGCCCGCCGCCACGCGGCCAGGCCCCGGCGCCCCTCGTCGGTCTCCGCGCCGTGGCGCATGAAGTCCTCCCATGAGGCGTCGAGGTGGTTGCCTTGAAAGGCCCGCCAGGCGCGCTGGTAGACGTCGTGGAGGGCGTTGTATTCGCGGCGCTCGTCCGGGGCGAGCGCGAGGCGCCAGGTGATCCGCTCGAGCGGGGCCAGGTAGCGCCCGACGAGATCGCTTATCGCGCGCTCGAACACCGCCGGGCCGATCAGCACGCCCAGCCGCGACGCGGCCGGGCCCGGCTCGGGTGGGGTGGCCGTCAGCCCGAGCCGCAGGGGCGCGATCGACATCTCGAGCGCCTCGTCCCGGGCGCCATGTCCGAAGTGGTGGGCTTCGTCGACGACGAGCAGGCCGAAGCGCTCGCCGATGTGGGCCATGTGGCGGTAGCCGCTGGCGAACGTCGCGATCGTCACCGGCCCGAGGACCCGCTCGCCGTCGCCGAACCGTCCGATCGGCCCGTCCCAGACCCCCGCGATCGCGTCGAGCCACTGGGTCATCAGCGCCCGGGTCGGGACGAGGCAGAGTGAGGGGGCCCGCGTCGTCGCGATCGCGGCGAGCGCGACCTGGGTCTTGCCGCTTCCGGTCGGCAGCACGACCAGGCCGCGGCGGCCCGCGAGGCGCCACGCCGCGAGCGCCGCCTCCTGGTAGGGACGTAGCTCGAATCGGACGGAATCCGGACGGCGCGGCCAGTGTCGGACGGGGGACTTCGTCGAGCGGGATACCCCGGCGGCGCAGCTCGGAGGCGGCCGGGTAGGCGAGGCGCGCCGGCGCCCGGTGCTTGCCGACGCGGGCGTCCCAGAGCACGCCGGGGATCTCCGTCGGATCGAGCTCGGGCGGCGGCTCCTCGAGCAACAGCGTGCCGCAATCGAACCTGAGACGCACGCGCCAATCGGTTGCCAGCCGCGTGCCAGTTTTCTGCCGCTGCCTCGCGTCGGCTCTGAGCACCCCGGACACGGCCGGGGCAGACGTATACTGCCGGCCGTGCCGCCCAAGTACATCGACGTGGTCGTCGAGGAGCACGAGGCGCTTCCCGAAGGGTGCGAGCTGCGGTTCCACGCGGTGGGCGCCTCCCGGGGGGTCGAGCGCGTGCTCTACGAGCCGCTGACCGGGGGCGAGGCCGAGTTCACGGTCGTGGCCGCGGCCGCGGACGGCACCGAATCGGCGGCCCAGGCCGCGCCGGTCGACGACTCGGGGGCCGGGACGTCGAATCCTGATCTTCGGCGGACCGCGCGGGCTGCGCCTGCGACGCGCCGACGGCAAAGGTGAGGTGGTCGCCGAGCCCTATCTGTTGCTCGCGGAGGAGGCCATTGTCCGGTAGGCCGCCCGTCGCCCCGCGGCTCGCCCTTCTGATCGCGCTCCTCGCCGCGCCGGCCTGCGGCGGCGGAGGGCGTGGGCTGCTGGGCGGCGCGCAGGCATCGCGGGTCGTGGGGATCGCGAACCCGGCCCTCATCACCGACGGGCGCGCCGCGCTGGAGGGGGATGACTGGAACAGCCCGTCGGCGGCGCTGTTCGAGTCCGAGTCGGGACACGTCGACTTCGACCTCGGGGCGCCGACCCCGATCGTCGCCGGGTACCTGCAGGGGGACAACAACGACGAGTACATCATCAGCGTCTCGGACGACGGGGTGACGTTCCGCGAGCTCTGGGTGGCGCCGCCGCGGCCGGCCGCGGGGCTGCGCGAGCGCTGGGCCGACAACCTCGGCGGGAACGGCCGCTGGGTCCGGCTGTCGGGCCGCGGCGGAGACCGCGTCTTCTCGGTGGCCGAGCTGCAGCTTTACGCTCAGCGTCCGGAGCCGTTTCCGCCGCGGGTCACGCGCGCGCAGACCGAGGCTCCCGCGGCCCAGGTCCGGACCGCGCTCATTTACCTGGTGCTCGGGTTCGGGCTCCTGCTGCTGGGCGCTCGGGCGGGCAGCGCGCCCGGGGTGCTCGCCGCCTGGGCGGCCGCGCCGCTGGTGGCGATTGTCCTTCTCGCCCGGGCGGTGGCCGCGGCCTGGCCGCTCGCCGGCCGTGAGGTGTCGTGCCTGCGCGCCGCGGTGGCGGCCATCGTGCTGGTCGCCGTCATGCGGGTCGCGGGGCGGTTGCGGCGGGCCCCCGCGCACCGGGGGGTGGTCATCGCGGCCTGCGTGGTGGGCGCGGCGCTGGCGTGCGCCAGCTTCTACAACCTGGGGCGCCCCCAGTTCTGGCACCACGGGGAACGGCGGCCTCTCTTCGTCCACACGACCGACATGCGGATCTACCAGCCGTTCGCCAAGTACTTCGACGAGCTCCGCTACGACGGCGTCTACGCCGCCAGCGTGCTCGCCTACGCCGAGGACGAGCGCGACGGCGCGCTGTCGTCGCTGGGGAGCGTCGAGATCCGGGATCAGCGCGATCACAAGCTGCGCCGGGTCGCCGATCTGACCGGCGAGATCAACGCCGTCCGCGCGCGCTTCACCGATGCGCGCTGGGCCGACTTCAAGCGCGACGTCACCTTCTTCCGGGCCGCGATGGGGAACGACTTCCTGACCACGCTGAACGACCACGGGGCCAACGCCACCCCGGTCTGGGTGCTGCTGGCGCGCCTGGTCCTCGGGCACGTGCCCGCCACCGAGGCGACGCTGACCGCCGGGGGGCTGGTCGACGCCGGGCTGTTCGTCGCGATCGCGATCGCGATCGGCCTCTCCTTCGGCGGGTTGCCGATGCTGGTCGCGATGACCGTGTTCGGGGCCAACGAGCTCTACATGTTCGGCACCAACTGGGCGGGGGCGACGCTGCGCCACGAGTGGCTGGCGCCCCTGGCGTTCGCCGCCTGCGCCCTCCACCGCCGGCGCTGGGCGCTGGGCGGGGCGCTGCTGGGGCTGGCGACCGCGCTGCGCGTCTTCCCCGGCGTGGCGCTGATCGGGATCCTGCTGCCGCCGTTGCTCTGGCTGGGGAGCGAATGGCGTGCCGGGCGGCGCCCGACGCTGGCCACGCTGCGCGCCGCTCACGGCGACGCCCTCCGGGTGCTGGCCGCCGCCGCGCTCACCATCGTCGCGGCGGTGTTGCTCACCGGCGCGCTCTACTCCTTCGCCGCCTGGGGGCAGTGGGCCCACAAGATCCTGATGGTGAACAGCGACACCGCCGTCAACGAGATCAACCTGCGCGCGCTGATCGCCGGCAACGATCCGGCGGCCGTGCGCGAGCTGGCGGCGCGGCGCTGGCTGATGCTCGCCGCCCAGGCCGGCGCGGTCGTGCTGGTGGCGCGGGCGGTGCGGGGGCGCCCGCTCGACCAGGCGATGCTGCTGGCGTTGCCGCTGGCGCTGGCGCTGACCAACACGGTGAACTACCACGACCACTTCGTCTTCTTGCTCGTGCTGGTCGGCGTAGGGGGGCAGGGGAACCTCGCCCGCGCCTCCCTGCCGCTGCTGGCATTCGGCGTGGCCGGGTACTGGGCGGCGTTGGAGCCCGACCCCGTGCTGCGGTTCGGCCTGCTGACGGCCTTCCTGTTTGCCGCGCTGGGCTGGTTCTACGCCAACGTCCTCCGAAGCTCGTCCTCGCCCGACACGGTCGATTCGCGCTAGAACATCGGGTTTCGATGGCCGACCTCCCCAAGAACTACGACCCGAAAGAGATCGAACCGCGCTGGTACGCCGAGTGGATGGCGCGCGGCTACTTCCACGCCGACGCCGCCGCGCCCAAGGCGCCGTTCGCGATCGTCATCCCGCCGCCCAACGTCACCGGCTCGCTGCACATGGGCCACGCGCTCGGCACGCACCATCGAGGACATCTTCATCCGCTGGCAGCGCATGGCGGCCTACAACGCCATGTGGCTGCCCGGGCACCGACCACGCCGGCATCGCCACCCAGATGGTGGTCGAGCGCAAGCTGCAAGCGAGAAGGAGGGCAAGACCCGCCACGACCTCGGCCGCGAGGCGTTCCTCGAGCGGGTCTGGGAGTGGAGGCGAGCAGTAGCGGCGATCGGATCCTCGAGCAGCTCAAGCTGCTCGGGCTGCTCGCTGGACTGGGACCGCGCCGACGCTTCACGATGGACCCGGCCTACTCGCGCGGCGGTGAGCGAGGCGTTCGTGCGCCTGTACGAGGAGGGGCTCATCTACCGGGCCGAGCGCCTCATCAACTGGTGCGTCGTCCTGCCGGACCGCGCTGTCCGACCTCGAGGTCGAGTACGACGAGGGCGACGCAGGGCGAGCTCTACGAGTTCGCCTACCCGCTGGCCGACGGTTCGGGCGAGGTGGTGGTGGCGACCACCCGCCCCGAGACGATGCTGGGCGACACCGCCGTCGCCGTGCACCCCGACGATCCGCGCTACCAGGCGAAGATCGGCAAGCAGCTGCAGCCACCCCTTCGTCGAGCGGCAGATCCCGATCATCGCCGACGCGATCCTGGTCGATCCGAAGTTCGGCACCGGCGCGGTGAAGGTGACCCCGGCCCACGACTCCAACGACTTCGAGACCGGCCAGCGCCACGGCCTGCCGATGATCTCGATCCTCGACGAGAAGGGCACGGTCAACGCCGAGGGCGGCGCGTTCGCCGGGCTGGATCGCTTCGCCGCCCGCAAGGCGGTGAAGGCCGCGCCTGAAGGAGCTGGGCCTCGAGCGCGGGTCGAAGCCGCACGTGCACGCGGTCGGCCACTGCCAGCGCTGCGACACCGTGGTCGAGCCGATGCTGTCGACGCAGTGGTTCGTGAAGATGGAGCCGCTGGCCGAGCCGGCGATCGAGGCGGTGGAGAGGGCAAGACCAGGTTCGTCCCCGAGAGCTGGACGAAGACCTACTTCCACTGGATGCGCAACATCCGCGACTGGTGCATCTCGCGCCAGCTCTGGTGGGGCCACCGCATCCCGGCCTGGTACTGCGCAGCCTGCGGCGAGATCACCGTCGCCCGCACCGACGCCGGCGGCCTGCGCCAAGTGCGGCGGCGACCGAGCTGCAGCAGGACGAGGACGTGCTCGACACCTGGTTCTCGTCCTGGCTGTGGCCGTTCGCGACGCTGGGCTGGCCGGACGAGACGCGCGAGCTGAAGACGTTCTACCCGACCACGCGTGCTCGAGACCGGCTACGACATCCTCTTCTTCTGGGTGGCCCGCATGATGATGGTGGGCCTGCACTTCATGAAGAAGGTGCCGTTCCGGACGGTGTACCTGCACACGATGGTCACCGACGAGAAGGGCGAGAAGATGTCCAAGGTGAAGGGGAACACCATCGATCCGCTCGACGTCATCGACAAGCACGGCGCCGACGCGCTGCGCTTCGCGCTGGCCTGGCTGACCACCCACGCGGCGCAGGGCAAGAACATCAAGTTCTCGGTCTCGAACGTCGAGGACGCGCGCCGGTTCGCCAACAAGATCTGGAACGCGACCCGCTTCGCGCTGATGAACCTCGAGGGCTACGACGCCGACCGGTTCGCCGACCGCGATCGCCGACGGCCCGGACAGAGCCGAGCTGGACCTGCCCGAGCGCTGGATCCTGTCGCGCGTGCAGCGGGCCGTCGGAGGCGGTCGACGGCGCCCTCGAGGAGTACCGGATCGCCGACGCCGCCCAGGCCGCCTACCACTTCGTCTGGGACGAGCTGTGCGACTGGTACATCGAGCTGGCCAAGGCCGGCGCTGCGCGCGACCGCGGACGACCCCGAGCGCGCTGGAAGATCCAGGGGGCGCTGGTGACGGCGCTGGAGACGGCGATGCGGCTGCTGCACCCGTTCATGCCGTTCGTCACCGAGGAGATCTGGCAGCAGCTGCCCAAGGCCGTCGGGCGCTCCCCAGAGCATCATGATCACGCTCTACCCGGTGCGCGACTGCGCTTCCTCGACGACGCTCGGAGGCGTCGATGGCCCTGGTGCAGAAGGTGATCGTCGCGCTGCGCAGCATCCGCACCGAGCACAACATCCCCAGTCGCCACCAGCTGCGGGCCTCCTGGCGGTCAGCGACGACTACAAGAAGACCATCCTCGAGGGCTACAAGACGATGATCGCCGAGCAGGGGCGCTGCAGCGAGGTGCTCGTGCGCCGCACCGGCGCCAGCTTCTCGGGCGAGTTCGTGCTCAGTCAGACCGCGATGACGATGGCGGGCGACGTCGAGGTGATGGTTCCGCTCGAGGGGCTCGTCGACACGGCCGCCGAGCTGGCCAAGCTGGAGAAGGACCGGGCCAAGCTGGAGAAGGACCGCGACCACATGAAGCGGAAGCTCTCCGATCCGAACTTCACCAGCCGCGCGCCGCTGGAGGTGCTCGACAAGGATCGGGCCCGGCTTGCGGAGACCGAGGCCGGGATCGCCAAGGTCACGCTGGCGATCAGCCGCCTCAAGGGCGGCAAGTAGCCTCCATATTCGGGACCCTCAGAGGGTCCCGCGCCCCCCGCGACGGGCTCGGCCGGGCGAAGCCCGGCCTCCCCCGACGCGTTCCTTACGGTACCGGTTCGTCGGGCGGCGGTGGGGGGGCGGGCGTCGTCTCGATCGCCTCGCCCGATTCCGCGCGCGGCTTGCCGCGCTTGACCCGCTTCTTCGGCTTGGAGGCCGGTGCCGGCGCCGCTGGTTCGAGCGGTGGGGGCGGCATGACCTGGTTGTTCGTGATCGGCGGAGCCGTCGCGGGGGGGAACCGAATCGGCAGGTAGTGCCGGGCTCCCAGAACCGCCCCGCCGACCAGGGCGCCCACCATGGCTGCCATCAGCATGTACTTGGCCGGCGCCCGCCAGCGCCGGCGCCGCATCCGCGCCCCTTCGGCGCGCACGGCACGCCCCAGCTTCTTGTCCTCGACGTCGTAACGCCGCATCGGCTGCGCGGCCGACACGGGCGACGGAGCCAACTGGGTTGCGGTGACCGCGAGCGTCTTCGCCTCCTCCTCGGTGTCGACGACCACAATCGGCGCCTCGCTCGGCATGAACAGGTCGTGCAGCAGCTTCGAGAGCTCGCGGCTCGAGAACCGCGCCGCGATCAGCGTGCGCTCGAGATCCGCGCCCATGTCGCCGGCCGACTGGTAGCGCGCATTCGCGTCGAGCTCCAGGGCGTGCATGACGATGCGATCGAGCTCGCGCGGGATGGCCGCGTTCAGGGCCGACGGGGGCGGGATCGGCGAGGCCAGCAGATTGCGCATCCGGGAGATGTCGTTCTTGGCCTGGAACAGCCGCCGTCCGGTCAGCATCTCGTGGAAGACGACGCCCAGGGCGAACACGTCTGCGCGCGCGTCGAACGGGCGGACGTTGATCTGCTCGGGCGACAGGTAGCTGACCTTCCCCTTGATGAGGCCCTTCTTGGCCTCCTCCTCGGCGAACGAGGCCGCGCGCGCAATCCCGAAGTCGAGGATCTTCACGGTGCCGTTGTAGGCGAGCATGATGTTGGTGGGCGAGATGTCCTGATGGACGATCTCCAGCGCGGCGCCGTCGGGGCCGTGCAGGGAGTGGGCGTAGTCGAGCCCGACGCAGATCTGGCGGGTCACGTCGGCCGCCACCATGTGCGGCATCGCGCGCTGATCCTTGCGGAGGGTATTGAGCGCCTCGCGCAGGGTCACCCCCTGGACGCTCTCCATGGCGATGAAGTAGGCGCCGTCGGCCTCGCCGAACTCGTAGATCTGGACGATGTTCGGGTGCAGCAGCAGCGCCGAGATCTTCGCCTCGCGGATGAACATCGTCTTGAAGTCGCCGGTGTCCGACAGCCGCGGCAGGATTCGCTTCAGCACCAGCTCGCGCTCGAACCCCTCGGGTCCGGTCATCACCGCGCGGTAGACCTCGGCCATTCCCCCCTCGCCGATGCGCCCGATCAGGCGGAAGCGCCCGAAGTTCGGGGTACGGTCGGGGGCAGAGCGGTCGCCTGAACGCTCGTCCGACTTGTCGCCAGATTTGCTCTGGGACCGGGACCCTTCGCGCTCGGCGCTGGACGATGTGGCCGCGTCGGCCGGATCGCGGGCAGGCATCGGCGGTTTCATCGACAGCTACCGGAGTTGACGTTAGCAGTCAAACCGACATTCGCCTTCATGGTTGTGCTCCCCCGTCAATCCAGGCCCCGATGACCCGCAGCTCGGCCTCGGTGAGGCCCTCCCCCAGGAGCCCGGTTCCGCGGTGTCCCATGGCCGGCACCTCCGCGCCCGTCGGGGCCGGGGGGAGCAGCTTGCGGAGCAGGTAGCTTCGGGATGAATCGCCTGGAGCCACCAGGCGGGTCCCCGTCTGCTGCCGGGAGGGGACGTCCACCAGCGCCCCGCGCGCCTCGGCCGTGCAGAGCGAGAGCCCCCCCGCCGGGGCAGCCAGGCAGCCACCGGCGTCGGCCTCGGGGGTGGCGTGGCAGCCGCCGGTGCAGTGGGCCGCGAAGACCGCCTGCACGTCGGCCAGTCCCGCGGCCGGTGGGGCCGGCGAGGCGGCCGTGGAGGTGCCGGTGCGGAACTGGCGCTGGGTCTCGGTCCCCGGGCAGCCGCCCATGGATTGGAGGTTCGGATGCAAGTGGACCATGTAGCCCAGCTCGCCGATCAGGCGGGCCCAGGGGCGCATGGTCACCGCCCGGCCGATGAGATCGACGCCGTAGGTTGCCGGGATCCAGTAGACCGCGGTGGTCAGCGACAGGGCGTCGGCGTCGACCGTGTCGGGATCGGGATAGTCGTCGAAGGTGACGCGGATGACCGGGTTGGTCGGGGCGTCGGTGCTGTTTCCGAGCGGGAACCAGGCGACCGGGTGAAGCGGCAGGCAGGCACCGGGGTAGGGCGTCGTGTCGGTCGGCGCGCTGCAGGCGCCGAGCCCGAACACGGCCAGCACGGCCAAGCAGGCGAAGGCGGCGTGCGCCGCCATCCGCCGCGGCGCGGGCTCAGCTCTCGCTGTAGAGGCGGATCTGTTCGCGTACGACGTCGTCGGTGATCCCGGTCCGCAGGTAGTCCTGGAGGCAATCGGCGAGGGTGACGACCATGTCGTCGACGCCCCGGTCTTCGACCAGCTTGCCGAGCAGCTTTCGTCCTTCGGGGCTGTCGTCCTCACGCAAGAAATCCCGCACCATGTCCAGGGTGAGATCGCCGGAAAAGTCGATTATCGCGTGATCCAGAAGATAGGCGATCAGTTGTTTCACCGGGAGACCTCCACGAAGCGGGTTGCGACTGCGGTTTGGGGCAAAGCGATGAGCTGCGTCGAAGGTCAGCTCATATCGCGGATAAACACCGGGCGCAAGCGGGGTTGCGCGCGATTTCGAGGTGAGAAACGGTTCCCGCGCGACGTCTTGACGGTTCATTGACGGCTCCTGGACGAGTTGCTACCGTCGCTTCGAATTGCGCCGAGATCGCATCGTTGTCGTGGCCACGGCCTCGAGATTCTTGCTGCTGGCGGCGCTGTCCGGCTGCGGACCGATCGAGTACATCAATCAGGTCGGTAACAAGGCGGCGTCGGCGGTCTCGGCCGCGAAGCTCGCGCAGGCCGATCGATACGCGCCGTACGAGTTCACGGGCGCCGAGGAGTACTTGCACAAGGCGCGCGAGGAGGCGGGCTACGCGCAGTATCAGGACGCGATCGAGTACGGGCGCCGCGCCGAGGAGCTGGCGAACCGCGCGCGCGCGATCTCGGTCGAGAAGATGGCGCAGAAGCCGAGCAAGTCGAGCAAGTCGACGCCCAAGACCGAGATCGAGGAACCCAGCCCGCCGCCCGGGGGCGAGGCGCCCACCGAGGGCGGCAACCCGCCCGGGCCCGCACGATGATCGGCTTGGGCTTGGTCCGAGCGGCGCGTGTGGCGGCCGCCCGTCGTATCGGTTTCGCTTGCGCGCTGCTCGCGCTCGCCGCCGGCTGCGCGGGCCAGCAGCTGCAATCGAACGTTCGCGAGGTGCGCGAGATCGCCAAGGAGGCGCGCAACGCGGGCGCTTACAAGTGCGCGCCCCGCGAGCTGGCGATGGCGGAGTCGAACGTCGACTTCGCCCAGCACGAGCTGGAGCAGGGGGACTACTTCCGGGCTCGCGACCACGTGCACATCGCCGACAAGAACGCCCGGGCGGCCTACCAGCTGTCGCACGGTCGGTGCGATCTGCCCCCGGGGCCGGCCGACCGCGATCACGACGGCATCCTGGACGACGTCGACAAGTGCCCCGATCAGCCGGAGGACAAGGACGGCTTCGAGGACGAGGACGGCTGCCCCGATCCGGACAACGACAAGGACGGCATCGCGGACCCCGGGGACAAGTGCCCGAACGAGCCCGAGGACAAGGACAAGTTCGAGGACGAGGACGGCTGCCCGGATCCCGACAACGACACCGACGGCATCGCCGACCCGACCGACAAGTGCCCCATCGATCCGGAGGACAAGGACGGGTTCGAGGACGAGGACGGCTGCCCCGACCCCGACAACGACAAGGACGGCGTCCTCGACGCGGCCGACAAGTGCCCGAACGAGCCGGGGCCGCCCGACAGCGATGGCTGCCCGAAGAAGTTCCAGCACATCGTCGTCACGCAGGAGAAGATCGAGCTCAAGCAGAAGATCTTCTTCGACACCAACAAGTCGACGATCCAGCCGCGCAGCTTCTCGCTGCTCGACGAGATCGGAACGGTGCTGAAGTCGCGCCCGACGATGACGGTGCGCATCGAAGGACACACGGATTCGCGCGGCAAGCGCGCCCACAACATGCAGCTGTCGCAGTCTCGCGCCGAGTCGGTGCGGCAGCACCTGGTGGGTCTGGGGATCGACGCCGCGCGGATGGAAGCGAAGGGGTACGGTCCGGATCAGCCGATCGAGACCAACAAGACGGTGGCGGGGCGGGAGAAGAATCGGCGCGTCGAATTCATCATTACGCAGCAATAGCGAGGACAGAGCGCCATGATTTCGTTCAAGCAGTCCGCCCCCCTGATGCTGGTTTCGCTGGCCGCAGGCGCCATCGCCCTTCTCCCCGCACGCGCATCCGCCCAGGACAAGTCGGCCGTCGACAAGCTGGTCCAGATGAACAAGAAGGCGCTCGAGGACTACGACACCCTCGAGTGGGACGCCGCCAAGAAGACGCTGCTCGATGCGCTGATGTCGGGCAAGAAGGCCGGGCTCGACAACCACCCGGTCATGGCCCGGACCTACATCCACCTGGGGGCCGTCTACCTGACCGGCTTCAAGGACAAGCAGAAGGCGATGTCCAGCTTCCAGCGGGCGCTGGAGATCGATCCCGGGATCCAGCTCTCGAAGGGGATCTCGACCCCCGACGTCCAGGCGGTCTTCGCCGAGGCACAGAGGAGGGGTAAGGGGGCGGGCCCGTCGGGCGGCGGTGGTGAGGAGGAGGCGGCCGCGCCGGCCGCCCCGACCAAACGGCGGCGCGCGCCCATCATGGAAGACGAGGGGGCCAAGCCGGCGGTGACGCCGCTTCCTCGCCCGGCCGCGAAGACCAAGCGGAAGGCGCTGGGGAGCGACGAGAGTGAGCCGGCGCTGCCCGCCCACGTCGCCGCGCTCGACTGTCCTGCCGCCGAAGAGACGCTGATCGACAAGCCGGTCACCGTCCGCTGCGCGGTGGCCCCGAACCTCCCGGTCGACAAGGTGTTCGTGATGTACCGGATGCCGGGCGAGGAAGACTACGTCGAGGCGGAGATGACGAAGTCCTCGAAGGGGTGGCTGCAGGCGAAGATCCCGAAGAAGGCGGTCAGCGGGACCTCGCTGACGTTCTACTTCGAGGGGCGCAACGCCCAGGGCAAGCCGGTGGTCGCCAACGGCGGCAAGGACAGCCCGAACATCATGCTGATCATCGAGGAGGAGTCGGCCGACGAGAACGCCGCCGCCGCCGCCGCCGCGGGCAGCGAGGAAGAGAACCCGCTGGAGGCGCCCGGCGCCTACAACCCGCGGTTGCGCCTCGGGCGCGTCAACAAGGAGAAGATCGGCCTCGATACCCGCTACGGCACCCGCAAGTACTGGATCGGGATCGGGATCGGGAGCGGCTACGGCTACGCGAAGGGGAAGGGACTCGAGGCGCGGCCGGACCTCCAGATGGATTTCCAGCCCGGCCTGGCCTGGGCGGGGCTCGCGCACCTCGTCCCCGAGTTCGGCTATCAGATCACACCCGACTCGGCGATCTCGATCGCGGGGCGCCTCCAGTACATTCCGCAGCCGGCGGAGTTCAAGGACTTCGCGGCGCGCGGGGCGCTCTCGGTGCTGCTCAAGTACACGATGTACACCAAGCAGAAGGAGCTGCGCTTCTTCGCCTCCGGCATCGCCGGTGGCGGCGAAGGCTTTCGGTTCATCGTCTACCCGGATTCGGTTCCACCGCAGGGCGAGGAGAACCGAAAGAACTTCAAGGACACCGTCAAGGGTGGGCCGGGGATCGCGGGCGTCGGCGGCGGTCTCTACTACGAGATGTCACACGCCGTTTCGCTCGTCCTCGAGGTGAACGTGCTGGCGGGCTTCCCGGCGTTCTCGGTCGTGACCGATCTGAACCTGGGCCTTCAGTTCAACCTCTACTCCGAGCCGAAGAAGAAGAGCGACACGGAAAAGAGCAAGTACTAGCCGCTCCCGCTCTAGGTGGTCGCGAAGAGGTTCCTTCGCGCCTCGAGCAGCGAGAGGACCAGGTCCGCCCACTCCGGGGAGTGGGCGGCGAGGTGGGCGTGGGCGTCGGGGGGGAGGGCGTGCGGCTGCGTGCCGCGCATCAGGGCGGCGTGGTCGCGCAGCGAGGTGCCGAACGTCGCCTCCCAGAGGATCGCGCCCGCGGCGTAGAGATCGGTGGCCGGCGAGGCGGGGGCGCCCTCGAACTGCTCGGGCGCCAGGTAAAGCGGCGTCCCCCCGCCGGGACCCTTGGCGGCTCCGGCGTCCAGCAACCCGGCCGAGCCGAAGTCCGCCAGGACGACCGCGCCGGGGGCGCGCAGCAGCAGGTTCGACGGCTTCAGATCGCCATGGACGACGCCGCGGGCGTGGACGAAGGCCAGCGCGGCGAGCAGGCCCCGGGCGGTGGCCTGCAGCTCGTCGATCGGAAGCCCGCCGGGCTGGGCCCGCAGGCGATCGCGCATCGTCCCCCCGGGGACGTGCTCCATCACCAGGAGTCGGGTGGCCTCATCGACGTCGTAGATTGCCACCACGCCGGGGTGACGGAGCCGCGCGGCGAGCCGCGCCTCGGCGAAAAATCGGCGGCGCGCGTCGGCGCCCGAGGCGCCCGCGAGCTGCGCGTGCAACACCTTCAGCGCCACCTCGAGGTCGAGGCCGACGTCGCGCGCCAGGTAGACCGTGGCGGTCGCGCCGCGCCCGAGCTCTCGCAACAGGCGATAGCGCGACGCTTCGACGCCGGCGGGCGCGACCAGCGTCGCGGCGAGATCGATCGTCGCCGGCGCCGCGACCCGGGTCTCGGCGCGCAGCAGCGCGAGCCGGGCGCGCGCCTGTGGGTCGTCGATGTCGTCGGCCAGGATCTGTTCCCATCGCAGCGCGGCGGCCAGGACCGCGCCGTCCGCTTCGTCGAGCTCGGCGAGGCGGCGGGCCGCCTCGCGCACCAGTGGGTCGTCGGTCGCCGCGGTGTCGAACGGGGCCAGCGCCTGGCGCGCGGCCGCGCGGGCCCCGGACGCCGCCAGCAGGCGCGCGAAGCGCAGCCGGGCGCCGCCGTCGTCGGGGTGCCGCGTGAGGTGGCCGCGCACGGCGACCAGCGCCGCCGGGAGATCGCCGGCCTGTTCCGCGCGATCGGCCTCCTCCAGCAGCCGATCAGCGGGGCGCTCGGGGCGGCTCATTCGATCTCGAGCCGCACCGGCTGGGGGTCCCCGATCCTGACGATCTCGACGACATCGCCGTGCAGGAGGTCGCAGCCCGGCCCGATCAGGTGGCCGTCCACGCGCACCGCGACGTCGCTTCGCCGCACCAGGCGCGGCGTGCCGGCGTCGAGGGCGATCGACAGTCCTTCGGCCTGCGGCAGGATCGGCGCCAGCGGCACCGGATCGCGGTCCGCGTACGCGCGCAGGCCGGCGTCGAACCCGCCCGTCCCCTCGAGCATGACCCCCGGGCCGACCGCGTACCGGAGCGCGGTCGAACCGAGGGTCAGCTCACCGCGCGCCGCGCAGCGGCAGCCGCGCCCCGGCCGCCAGCGAGATTCCGCCGACGCGCACCCCGGAACGCGACCCGGCCTCCTCCACCTCGACGTCCTCCCCCGCGGCGTGCAACAGGGCATGGCGGCGGGAGACCGCGGGATCGCGCAGCGGCAGCTCCGCCGCGGGATCGCGCCCCAGCTGGGCCGGCAGCGCCGCGATCCGGACCCAGGGGCCACTGCCGAGGCGCAGCGTCACCGCGCGCCCGCGCAGGAGCCGGCTCTCGATCCGTGTCGCCAGCTGGCGCAACGTCGCGGCCTCGTCGATCCCCGAAGAGGCCGCGGCCGCCGCCACCGCCTGCCGGCGTTCGCCCGCGGCCATCAGCGACTCGAACCGGCGCATCGCCTCGATGCCGGTGCGCCGGGCGACCGCCAGCCGCTCTTCCCGCTCCAGTGCCGCCTCCATCCGATCCAGATCGCCCAGCGCTCCCCAGCGCTCGGCGGCGCGCCCCTCGTCCCCCAGCTCCTCGTAGACGACGGCCGCCCGGCGGTGATCGCCGCCGTCGGTCAGGAGGGCGGCGGCCCGTGCCATCGCCCGCCGCTCCAGCTCACTGACCGGGGGGTGCCCGCAGCGCGAGAGCACCGCCTCGCCGGCCGCCATCCGCAGCGCCCGCAGCTCGTCGACGACGGTGGCGTTCGGGTTCTTGGGGGCGGCGGGACCGGCCAGCTCGTCGCCCAGCAGCCGCGCGGCCGTGTCGAGATCCGCCAGCGCGACCTCGTCGGTCCGTAGCGCGCCGAACAGGTTGGTCAGCAGCTCCCAGCTGCGCTCGCGGGCCAGCCGCCCCACCAGCATCACGAAGTCCCGGCCCCCCAGCACCGCTGGCTCGCCGTCCCCTGGGCGTCGCGGAGGGTTCACCACCGTGATCCTACGATCGTATCCGGGACCCTCAAAGGGTCCCGCGCCCCGTCGATCGGGTAAAATCGATCCGTGCTCCAGCGCGTCGTTCTCGGGCAGGTGCGGTTCAATCTCCCGGGGTTGGCCGCCGATGCGCGGGGGGTCGTCAGCGGCAAGCAGCTGGTGGCACGGTTCGCGTCGATCGATCGGCTGGTGGCGTTCCTGCGGGTGCTCTCCTCGGAGCAGAACCTGGACGACTTCCAGCCCGGCCTGCGCATCGTCTATGCGCGCGGCGCCGCCGGCACGCGCGAGGCGATCGTGTTTCTCCCAGGCGGGCGCCTCGGGTCTGGGCGATCTGGTGGCCCACGCGGCGCGGCTCGCGGGTGGGCAGCTGTTCACCGGTTCGGGGCGGCACTTCGTCCAGTACCGCGATCCGCGCGCGCCTCTGGGGTACGACGTGACGGCTGCCCCCGAGGGGACCGGCGACGTCATCCTGCACGGCCTGGAGCAGAGCGTCGGCTACACCATCGACAGCGAGATGCCGCTGACGAAGCTGCTGCTGCGGCTGTCGCTGGTGCGGGTTCACGGCGCCGGCCATGCCCTGCCCGAGGGGCCGCTCTACGTCGTCGCGCGCCGGGGACTGGGTCCGGTCGTGGCCGGCTACCTGCACCGCGCCGCCGCCAGCGGCCTGCGGGCGTCGGTGGCCGCGTGCGAGAGCCCCGCCGCGAGCGCGTTCGCCGCCGGGACGGCGTTCTGGCTGTTCCGGGTCGAGCAGATCCCGACCCGCATGCACGCCCTCCTCTCCGAGACGCCCGGGCTGGAGCTCTACGCGCCGGTCACCGACCACGTCGCCGTCGCCGTCGGGTACCGCCACCCGATTCATCTGGCGTCCTGCCGCGGGAGCCTCCCCGGCGATCGGCTTTCGCTGTTTTCGCCGCGCGGGGTGATCGAGGTGGCGCCGTTGCCGACCCTGGCGGCGATCGAGGACGTGGTCCGCATCCGCCCCCCGTCGCCCGAGGCGGCGGCGCCCCGGGCCATGGCGTCGGCGCGCCCCGAGCTGAGCGTGCCCCTGCGGCTGCAGGCGAGCGGCGAGGCCCCGGGGCGCCCGGTGGCGGCGCTGGTCCCCTGGACGCAGCTGCGCTGGCTACAACGTCTCTGCTACGCGCTGCCGCCCTCGGCGCTGGCGAGCTACCGGGTCGCCCTGCTCGAGCGGGGCGTGCTGGTGCGCGCCCCCGAGGTGCTCGAGGGGATCCCCTTCGGGACGATGTTCTCGCTCGCCGCGCCCGACGTGCTGGTGCCGATCGGGACGGCGGTCCGTCCCGCGGTGTCACCGGCGCTGCTGGCCGAGCGGCTGGGGGCGGCCGGTGGCGCGGTGGTGCTGTTTCCCGCCCCGGGGGTTCCACCGGTGCGCGTCCCCGCGGATGCGCTGGCGCCGCTCGAGCCGCGGGTGCTGGGCTCGCTCGACCCCGAGGCGGCGGCGCTGGCCGCCATTCCGGCACCGCCGCTGCCGCTCACTGACGTCGTCGAGATCGCCAACGATCCGTTGGGTCCGATGCCGCTGTGGGGGCTGACGCCCGCGGACCGTCGACGGTAGCCGATGCGCCGCTTCGTCTCGGACTTCATGCTCCCCCTGGTGCGCGGGGGCTCGGTGCACGTCGCGCGCCCGCTGGGGATGGATGCGATCGCGCGCCTCGCCGCCGAGCTCCCCGCGACCGACACCCCGGCGGTCGCGGCGCTGGGAGCCTGCCGCCGCGCGGTGGTGGCGCGTGCGATCCCCGGCGCGACCACGCCGCCGCTCGACGAGGCGAGCCTGCGGCTCGGCGCGGCGCTGCACGATCTGCTGGCGCTGTCGCACCCCGACGTCTGGCACTCCGCCCGCCGGCAGGAACGGATCTCCGAGGCGGCCCTGGCGCTGGCTTCGCTGGGACCGCCGACGTCGGCGCTCTCCGCGCTGGAGCGCCATTCGCTGCTCGCCCGGCTGCCTGAGATCGTGCGCGTCGACCGGACGGTGCGGTTCTGGTTGGGGCAGCGCTCTTACGTCGGCCGGACGCCCCCCAAGCGGGTGACGGCGCTTCCCGCCCTGCGCCGGGTGCGGGTCGAGCGCACAGGGCGCAGCTGGCTGCGCGAGATCGGCATCCCGGCGGTCGCCCAGCGCGCGTTCCTGGCGCTCAACGTCGCCAGCCCGCTCGGCGAGGCGCTGGATCCGCTGCGGCTCGAGCCCCCGATCGCCTGGGGGAGAATCCTCCCCGCGCTCCGGTTCCCGGCGCTGGCCCGGGCGGTGGCGAGCCGGGCCGTCGAGATCGGCGTCGAGCGCGCGGGGGACGCGCTGGCGGACGCGCTCTACCGGTTCGCGTCGTTTCACGATCCGCCGGTCGGCCTCTACGCCTCCGGGGACGCGCTGGCGTTCGCGGTGCAGTTCCTGGCCCATCTCGTCTGGCTCGACGTCCTCTACGGCGTGCCGGTCAAGGAGGGGGGGGCGGGGCGGCCGCGCGCGGTCGAGCCGGGCGTCGATCTCGCCGTCATGCTGACGGCGGCGGCCCGCGTCTCGCCGGCGCTGGTCTGGCCCGGCGACGTTCCCGCGACCGGGGATCTGGCCGACGCTTTCCGCGCGCGCCTGGCCGTGCTGTCGGCGCGGGCCGAGGGTAGAGGTATGCCCCGATTCGCGGCCGCGCATGAGATCGCCACCCTGGCGGCGATGCCGATCGCGGAAGCCCAGTGACCCGCTAGGGCGAGGGCTACGGTATTATCAACGACTGATGTCGGTCTCGGAACCGGTTCCGGTACGCCGTCCTCTGTCGCTCGACGCAGAGGTGCTGCGCATCGCCCAGCAGGTGCGCGAGGTCGGGCGTGTGCTGGACGAGCGCTTCCTGGACAAGAGCGAGCTGGTCCGGCTGCTGCTGGTGACCCTGGTGGCCGGCGAGCACATGCTGATCGTCGGTCCGCCGGGCACCGCGAAGTCGGCGCTGGTGCGCCAGCTGGCCCGGCTGATCGACGCCCGCTACTTCGAGTACCTGCTGACCCGGTTCTCCGAGCCGAACGAGATCTTCGGGCCGGTCGACATCAAGGCCTTCCGCGAGGGGACCTACGTCCGGCGCGTCGAGACCATGCTGCCCGACGCGGAGATCGTCTTCCTCGACGAGATCTTCAAGTCCAACTCCGCCATCCTGAACGCGCTGCTCAGCATCCTGAACGAGCGGCGCTTCTTCACCGGCAGCACCAACATCAGCGTGCCGCTGTCGTCGCTCTTCGGCGCCACCAACGAGATCCCCAACGACGACGCGCTGGGGGCGGTGTTCGACCGGTTCCTGGTGCGGGCCTCGTCGGAGAACCTGGACAGCTTTCACTTTCACGGGCTGGTCGCGCGGGGCCTGGCCGGGGAGCGGGAGGCGCTGGTCGGGCCCGGTCCGCAGCCGAAGCGGTGCGCCCGCTGGTGTCGCTGGCCGACATCCGCACGCTCAAGCTCCGGCTGTCGCGGCTCCTGGAGTTCCCCGAGGAGTTCCTGGCCCGCTACAAGGGGCTGGTCTTCCAGATCCGCTCGGAGGGGGTGACGCTCTCCGACCGCCGCGTGGTCAAGCTGCTCAAGCTGTTCGCGGCCAGCGCGCTCATCGACGGGCGGCCCACCGTCGACGACGGCGACTTCTTCATCCTGCGTCACGTCTGGAACAGCGTCGATCAGATCGCGCTGTGCACCGACATCGTGGCCCCGGTGCTGGAGCGCCACCAGCGCGAACACCCCGAGGAGCGGCGGCGGCCGTGGGGTACGCGATCTCGACGGCATCCTGGCCGAGCTCGGCGTGATCCGCGGCATCCTGCTGGGCGGCGAGCCGCTCTCCGACGTGCAGCTCTTCTCGCAGCTGCGCAATCTGCAGGAGATTCGGTCGGCGCTCCAGGCGCTGGGCAGCGACACTGCCCAGGCGATGGCGGGCGAGGTCGACAACTTGCTGGAAGGCGTCTTCGAGTCGTCGAAGTGGAACGGTTAGCAGCGACAAGCGCGTCTCGAAGCCCAAGGTACTGCTGACGCCGCCGCGGGTTCCGCGGCAGCGCCGGGCGTTCTCGACGCTGGGCGGCCCCGTCGAGCTGGGGGGCGAGGCGTCGGCGGCCGAGACGCTGGGGCGTATCTACGACGTCGACCCGGCGCTGGCCCGGGCGCTGACCCACGGGTTTCACAGCTACGCCGGCCGGATGCACCCGTCGATCGCCCGCGGCGGCATCGACCGCGTTCAGCGTTCCGGGCGACACCGTCGTCGATCCGTTCTGCGGCAGCGGCACGGTGCTGGTCGAGGCGATGGGGCTCGGGCGTCGCGGCGTCGGCGTCGACGCCAGCCCGCTGGGGATCGCGATCGCGCGCGCGCGCACGAAGCTGCTCGGCGAGGCGGATCGGGACCGGCTGGTCGCCGAGGCGGCCCGGATCGCCGAAGAGGCCGGCGAGCGGGCCCGGAAGCGCAAGCGCCCCGACGTGCCGAGCTGGGCGCGCGGGGAGCTCGAGCGTTTTCACCCCCACGTGCTGTTCGAGCTGCTGGGGCTGCGCGAGCTGGTGCTGGCGCTGCCCGCCGGCGACGTCAGCCACGCGCTGCGGATGTGCTTGTCGTCGATCCTGGTCAAGTTCATGGCCACGGGCCACGAGGCCCCGCGCGACGGGGCCGAAAAGCGCATCGCGCCGCGGCATCCCGTCGCGCATGCTGGCCGACCGAGCCGTCGAGCTGGCGCGCGGGCTGGCGGCGCTGGAACGCCGGACGCCGGCCGGGACGCCGACGCCCGAGGCGACCGAGGGGGACGCGCGGGCGCTTCCCCTGCCGGACGGGGCGGCGGCGCTGGTGGTCTCCTCGCCCCCCTACGCCGGGACCTACGACTACGCCGCGCTGCACGAGACGCGCTTCGTCTGGCTGGGGCTGTCGCCGCGCACGTTCCAGGAGCGGCCAGCTCGGCGCGCGCTGCGGCCGGGTTCGGGGCGGTCTCGGGCCACGGCGTGGCGGACGGCGCAGGCGCGATGGCTGGGGGAGATGGCCCGCGTGCTGCGCCCGGGCGGGCACGCCCTGCTGATGGTCGGTGACGGCGTGATCGCCGGCCGTGCCGAGCACGCCCCTGACGGCGTCGCCGCCGTCGGCGAGTCGGTCGGGCTGGAGCCGGTCGCGCGCGCGTCGCAGGTCCGGTCGCTCCACGACCGGCGCCTGGCCGCGGTCTTTGCGGCCGCCCCGCGTCGCGAGCACCTGCTGCTGCTCCGTCGTGTAACCTAGAGAGGTATGGCCGAGGAGGAAGCCGGCGACGCGCATCGGGATCGGACGGGCTGGTCCGATACCGACGGAGAGCTGCGGCGGCAGCTGGCGACGCTCTGCTACTCGCAGGTCAGCCCGGCGACGACGGCCGACGCGGTCGCCGCGGCCGGCTGGTGGAACCTGCTGGCGCGGCTCGGTTTTCGCCTGCCGCTGGTGGTGGTTCACGACTTCGGCCTGCTGCTGTCGGGCGGGCGCTTCGGCCGCGCGCGCGAGGTGCGCCGCGACGGCGGCTCGCCGGGGGGCATCGGCGCGCCCGCCATGGGGCGGTATCAGGCCTGCTGGCGCGGCTCGCCGAATCGCAGGCGATCGAGGAGCTGGGGTCGGCGCCGCTGCGCGACGAGACGCTGGCGATGATCCTGGCGCGCGTGATCGGCGATCTCTACCTGCGCTGGCCGGGGCGGCCGCGCCTCGATGCGGCGCGCGCTGCCGCTCAGCGCGCCGGCCTACGAGGTCGACTGGGGGGTCCTGGCGCGGGCCCACGATCCGGCCTGGGCGCTGGTTTTCATCCAGCGGCTGGTCGAGCAGGAGCGGGCGCTGCTGGCGCGCCTCGATCAGATCGAGGCCGGAGCGCTGCGCCTGCTGGGGCTGTTCCCCGTCGAAGGGGGCAGCGGCCGACCTGGCCGACCTGTTCCGGGTGGTGGGCGTCGCGGGCGCCGCGGACGTCGTCGATTTCTCGCTGCAGCTGCTGCCGTCGCTGCTGGAGACCAAGCGCCGTCCGGCGGCGCAGCGGTTCTCGATCGACGGCTACGCCTCGGTCGAGCGGCGCGGGAACGTCGACGCGCTCCTGCCCGGCGAGCTGGCCCACGACGACGAGGTCTTCGCGCTGAAGGCGCTCTCCGACGACCTGCTCTACTACGGCCACGAGCGCCAGCACGACGCCCCGCGGCGGCTGCATTACCTGCTGGTCGACGGCAGCGCCTCGATGCGCGGCGCGCGCGAGGTCTTCGCGCGCGGGCTGGCGCTGGCGCTGGCCAAGAAGCTGTCGCTGGTGGGGGGGCAGGGGACGGAGATCTGGCTGCGCTTCTTCGACAGCCGGCTGCACCCGCGCCTGGATCTGGGGCGGGCCGCCCGGCGCGATCTGCCGCGGCTGCCTCGGATTTCGCTCCGAGCGGGGGCGGAACTACGCGCGCGTCTTCGCCGACCTGTCCGTCGAGGTGGCCCGGCTCGCGCGCGAGGAGGGGCAGGCAGGTGGCCATCACCTTCATCACCCACGGCGCGTGCCACATTCCGGTGCCGACCGTGCAGGCGCTGGCCGCGAACGCCCAGCTCTACGGCATCTTCGTGCTGCCGTCGCGCCCCCTGGAGCTCGACTACCTGCCCCTGCCTGCACCGGACCAGGTGGTCACGGCGGCGTCGCTGGCGCGCGCCGTCGGACAAGCGCCGCCGGGCGCTGGAGATCGTCGACGACGCGGCGAGAGCCTGATGCCGGATCGGGACAAGGTTCAGGCCCGGGTCGACGCCGAGCGGGCGCTGCGCGGTGGCCGGGCCCGCGAGGCGCTGGAGCTCTACAAGGGGCTGCTTCGCGACAAGAGCGAGGGGCGCCGCTACGAGCGCTGGCTGGACGGGGCGGCTTCGGCCTACGTCGCGCTCGGGCGGACCCGGGAGGCCGGCTACACCCTCATGGGGCTGCGGCGGTTCGCGGACGCCCAGCGCCATTTTCCCGTCGCCGAGCACCCGCTCGACTGGGCGCTCTGCGCGGCGCGGCTCGGGCGCCACGGCGAGGCGGCGCGGGTGCTGTCCGAGGTGGGGCACCCCGCGCTGGCGGCGATCGAGCTCGAAGCGGCCGGGGCCGGCGCGGCGGCGCGCCTCGAGTGGGAGCGCGTTCTGCGCGATCCGCGCCTCGCCGGATCGCCCCTACGAGACGGCGCTGGCCCACTTCAATCTGGGCGAGGCGCTGCTGCGCATCGACGAGCGCGCCGGCGGGGACGCGTGAGCTCGACCACGCGGGGCGGATGCTGGAGGCGGTCGCCGACGACTTCGAGTCGCGGGGCGAGCACGAACGCGCCTTCGATTGCTACGGGGTGCTGCTGCGGATGGGGAAGGACATCGGGTCGTTCGAGAACGTCGCCGAGGGGTACCTGAACGCGATCCGGGTGCTCTCCGACGATCCGACCCGGGCCGCCCAGTACTACGACGACTTCCTGCAGCTACGCCGTCGAGCAGCAGGAGTGGTACGCCGCCGCGACGCTGGCGCGCGAGGCGGCGGAGCACAGCCTCAAGGCGGGGCTGCCCTACGACCGCCACTACCTGGAACGGGCGGCGGAGCTGTGGGCCGAGACGGCGCGGGCCAACCAGGTCGCCGACGGGCCCGCTGGAGCTGGCGGTGAACGCGCTGCACGCCGCGATCGACGCCGCGACGGCGGCGGGGGATCTCGCCCGCTGCGGCCGGCTCTACGGCGAGCTGGCGGCGCTGCCGCTGCCGGAGCCGCGGCGCCAGCGCTACCTGGCGCTCGCCGAGCGGCACGACGAGCCGGCCCCGCCGCTGCCGCCGGCCCCCAGCTTTCCGCAGCACCTGCGCCGGACCGACGCCTATCTCGACATCTGGCGCCAGGATCTGGTCGAGTGGGAGCTCGACGGTGAGCCGACCGCGGTGCTCGCCCGCCTGGTGGTCGGCCACGAGCAGCCGATGATCGCGCGCGCGGCGTTGCGCGCGCTGCTGGTCTGCGCCGAGCCGGGGTTCGCGCCGTCCACTGTCCGAGGCGCCTCGATCCTGGCCGCGCAGCTCGGGACGGTCCAGGCCTACGAGGTGCTGCGCCCCCTCGAACGGCTCTACGAGCACCCGGCCGACGAGGTGCGCACGGCGGTGATGCGCGCGATGTCGAAGATCTGGTGTCCCCGCAGCTTCAACCTGATCCGGGCCGGGCTGTCCGACGGCGGGTTGGGGGTCGTGGACGAGGCGCTGAAGGCCCTGCGCGAGATGGGGTTCGTCGACGGGCTCCGCTCGCTGGTCCAGATCTTCCGCGAATCACCCGACGAGCGGGTGCGGCTGGCGGCGATCGAGAGCATCGCCAAGGTGGAGGCACCGGGGGCGGTGCTGGTGCTGCTCGAGGCCGTGCGACAGGAGACGGGCCCGATCCGCACCGCCGCCGAGGATCGCCTGGGCAACGCCGTGGGCGAATGGGTGCCGACCCTGCTGCGACAGGCCCGCGACGTCGAGGTCGGGGACCGCAAGGACGCACTCGACCGGATCCTCCGCCGGGTCGGGTGAGGCCTACTTGCGGCGGCGGCGGCCCAGCATGATCGCCGCGAACATCCCGATGGCGATGAGGCCGAGAGCGGCGGTGCCGCCTGGATTGGCGAGGCCGCCGTTCCTCAGCCACAGCACGAACAGCAGCGCCGCGCTCGCGACGACGATCCAGCGCAGGTTGCGCTGCGACGAGGCGATCTTGTCGGCCTGCTCGCGCCGCACCTGCTCGAGCTCGTGCTTGACCCATTCGACGTCGACCGGCTCTCCGCGCTGCTGGCGGGCGATCTGCTCGTCCAGACGGGCCTGTCGATCGGCCTGACGATCCGGGTGCCGGTCGCGATCCATCACCATCAGTATAGCCACTGGCGCGGCCGTCACGGCGCGATGCCGCGGACGGCATCCTCTGCGATGGTCGAGGCGATCCGGGCCGCGACCTCCGGCTCCTCGAGCCGCAGACCCAGCTCCCGGTTGCGGTCCAGCGACGTCGGCGTGAGGTTGGCCGACCCGACGTAGGTGAGCCGACCGTCGGCGACGACCGCCTTGGCGTGGATCGCGGGCGAGGCCTGGGCCCGGACCACCGCGCCGGCGGCGGCCAGCTTCGCGAACGCCGCGCCGGCGCCCCCGGCGGGACCGGGCCAGACCACGGTCACCGCGACACCGCGGGCCCGGGCGTCCAGCAGGGCGCCGACGATCGACGAATCGGTCAGCTCCTCGGTCTCGAGGGCCAGCGACGAGGTGGCCCCGGCGATGAGCTCCCGCCAGGTGGGACGGCTGGTGTCGGGCGAGGTGACGAGCCGGCCCCCGGCGCTGGCCGCTGCTCCGACGCCGTCGGCCACGAACAGCGCCTCGGCGGCGGCGACGTCGGCGGGATCGTCGGAGATCGCGACGTACTCGCGATTTCGCTCCAGCCCGGCGGCCGTCAGGTTCAGGGTCATCACCACCAGCCGGACGTGGTCGACGGTGAAGGCCTTGGCGTGGCTGTACGTGAACCGCGCTGTCGCCCAGCGCACCAGCGCCCCCGCGGCCGCCAGCTGGGTGAACGCCTCCTGGTTGGCGCCCGGGCTCTCGTAGGGATCCGGTTCCAGGGTGATGCGGACGTCGCAGCCGGCGCGCGCCCGGTCGGCCAGCGCCGCGATCGCCCGCGGGTCGGTCAGCTGGTACATCTCCATCCAGAGGCTGGCGCGCGCCGACGCGAGCAGCGCGAGCACCGGCGCCGCGCCGGCCTCCGGCCCCACCAGGAGAGCGATCGCGCTGGGAGGCGCCGGGGGCGCGCCGGCAGCGACCGGTCCCAGGCCGCAGCCGGCGGCGATCAGCGATGCGAGCAGCAGGAGAGGGGAACGGCGACAGCGGGCGTCGTACGGCACGCCCGCTTATCGCGACCGCCGCCCGCTAGTTGCACATGTTCAGGCTGACGGTGACGGTGGTGGTGCCGCCGATGCCGAGGCTGGCGCCGCCGGTGCACGTCGGTCCCTTGGTGACCGTCTGGGCCGTCGTGGAGCAGTCGACCTGCGTGCCGCTGCCGGTCCCGTACGTCATCACGTTGCCGGCCGCCGCGAGCGAGCCGGTAGCCGCTCCGCCGATGTTGACGCAGAGGCCGGCGGTCTGGTTGCGGCCGCCGACGCCGACGGGCAGTTGCAGGTAGTTGTGGCCGAAGTCCCCGACCGTTCCGAGGTCGATGGCCGAGACGTCGCGCTGTTGCGGCGTCGTGCCGCCGGTCCCCTGGACGATCCGGATGCCGTCGACGGTGTTGGCGCCGAAGACGCTGTTCCGAATCTTGATCTTGGACCCAGCCGAGAGGCGGGCGCCGTCGGTGTCGTTGGTCCAGGTGACCAGGCCGTTGATGTTGTTGGTCGCCAGGACCCCGCCGGCGGTCTGGCGGATCTGAAGCCCCGCGGTGCCGTGGTTGCCGCTGACGACGACGGTGCCGTTGCCGTTCGGGACCTGCATGCCGCTCGGGGCCGTCACCGTCACGGGGACGCCGGTGACGTTCACAGAGCCGAGCGCCGTCACGTTGATGCCGAACTGGGTCGCGCCCGTGAACGACGTCGTCGCGGTGTTTGCCGGCACGGCGATGTTGGCGACGCCGCCCGAGACGGCCAGGTTGTCGCGCGCGATCCCGGTGGTCCCGGCGTTCTTGACAGTCACGCCGGCGCCAATGTTCAGCGTTCCGGCGGTGACCGTGATGGCGTGCGCGCGGGTGTTCTGGATGGTCAGGTTGGCGAGGCTGGCGATCGTGGTGGCACCGGAGACGGCGACCGCGACGCCCGAGGTGTTGCCGTTCCCGTCGATGATCAGCGGAGCCAGCGCATCTCCGGCGAGCCCCGAGCCGCTGTTCGAGAGGATGAAGCCCGAGGTGTTGGCGGGGTTGGTCTGGCTGGTCGCGGCCGGGAGGGTGATGGTGACCGCCCCGCCCGTGGTCGTGACGATGACGTTCGGCTGCACGGTGATCGGCAGCGAGTCGCCGGCGGCGAGGCCGGTCGGGGGCGTGCCCGAGCCGACGATGACGACCCTGGTGCCGGGGCCGGCGACGGTGCCGATCACCTGCATCGCCCGGCCGATCGTCTTGAAGCTGCACGCCGCGTTGTTGGCGCCGCTGCTCTTGCCGCTGCCGGTGGAGCCGCTGTCGCTGCCATTGATGGGATCGACGTAGTAGGTGTTGCTCGAGATCCCGTCACACTTCGTGCACGTGTGGTTGGTGCAGGCGAACCCGCTGCCGAACAGCGGGTTGTTGACGCAGTCGGTGTTGGTGCAGCAGTTGCCAGCGGTGCAGGTGCTGGAGCAGCAGAAGTCGCCGCCGTTGGCGGTGCAGGCGCTGTTGTTGTTCCCGGTGGCGGGGGTCCCGCAGGAGGCGGTGACGCACTTGCCCGAGTTCGGGCCGGAAGCGGTGCTGCAGATGAAGGCCGAGCCGTAGAACGGATCCGCCTTGCACTCGGAGTCATTCGAGCAGGCACCACAGACGGTCGGCGAACCGCCGTTCCCGCAGATCAGACCGGCGTTGACGCCGGTGCAGTCCTGGCTGTTGGCGTGGCAGCTGCCGAGCTGGCAGTTGCCCTGGAAGCAGATCTTGCCCGCGCCATAGCGGCTGTCGCTGGTGCACTGCAGATCGGCAGCCGACGCGGTGCCGCTGCAGTCGCCGCAGGTGTGCGCCGCCGCGACGCCGCAGAGCTTGCCGGCGGGGCAGTCGTTCGAGGTGTCATGGCAGTCGCCGGTGACGCAGGCGCCGCTGGCGAGGCAGATGGTGCCGTTGCCGTAGGTCGTGTCGCTCTTGCAGGCGGTGTCGGAGTTGCCGCAGCCGCCGCAGGTGTGGGCGGTCGCGATGCCGCAGAGCTGGCCGTTCATACATTCAGCGGAGGTGTCGTGGCAGTTGCCCGCGACGCACTGGCCGGCGAGGCAGATGTGCATCGCGCCGTAGACGGTGTCACCCGTGCACTTGGCGTCAGCGGCCGCCGGGGTGGCGCCGCCGCAGGCCTCGCAGAGGTGCGTGCCGGTGTTGCAGAGCTGGTTGCCGCCGCAGTCCGCCGACGTCTGGCAGTTGCCCGAGAGGCAGGCGCCGCCGATGCAGACGTGGTTCGTTCCGTAGGCAGCAATGCAGTTCGCTGTCGTGCTGCACATGCCGCAGCTGTTGCTGGCGCAGATCTTGGTGGTGTCGTTGCAGTTGGCGGCCGTGTGGCAGTTGCCGCTGATGCAGGCGTTCCCCTCGCAGATGGTGCCGGGGAGGTCGGCCTGGCAGGCGCTGTCCGAGGTGCCGCAGCCTCCGCAGAGGTGCGTGGCCTGGTTGCAGAGCTGGCCGTTGCTGCAGTTCAGCGCCGTCGTGTGGCAGTTGCCGGCCACGCAGACGCCCGAGAGGCAGATGTGGGTCGGGCCGTACTCGGTGGTGCACTGGACGTCGGTCGCGCAGTTCTGGCAGGACTTCGCGCCGGTGTTGCAGATCTGGTTGGTCGGCTGGCAGTCGCCGACGGCCCGGCAGTTTCCGGCGACGCACATCCCGCCCTCGCAGATGTGGTTGATGCCGTAGCCCGACACGCACTGGCCATCGGTCGTGCAGACGGCGCAGCTGTTGTTCAGGCAGACGCCGAGGTTGCTGGTGCAGTTGGTGGCGTCGTGGCAGTTGCCGGTCGTGCACTTGCCGGTCGGCAGGCAGACCTGACCGCTGCCGCACTGACCGTCGTTGGCGCAGTCCGCGCAGCTATTCCCGAGGCAGACCTGGCCGTTGCTGCACTGGGCGTTGGTGTGGCAGTTGCCCGTGATGCACACGTTGGTGGACGAGCAGATGTGACCGGCGCCGTAGCTGGCCATGCACTCGACGTCGTCGGCGCAGTTCGCGCAAACATGGCTGGCGTTGCACGCCTTACCGCCGGTGCACTGCGCGCCGGTGTGACAGGTGCCGGTGACGCACGAGCCGCCCGCGCAGATGTAGCCGTTGCCGTAGCTGGCGACGCAGGCGGCGTCGTCGGACCCGCAGCTCACGCACTGCGAGGCGGCGTTGCAGATCTGTCCACCCGTGCCGCAGTCGGCGTTGTTGTGGCAGGTCCCGGTGATGCAGGTCCCGTTCTGGCAGATGTGGCCGCTACCGAACGCCGTGGCGCAGGCCTGGTCGCCCGCGGTGCCGGTGGTGCACGACTCGCAGAGGTGGGACGTCGTGTTGCAGATCTTGCCGCTGCAGTTCGAGTTCTGGTGACAGTTCCCGACGACGCAGTCGGCGTTCACACAGATGTACGTCGCGTCGTAGGCCGTCTGGCAGGCCGAGTCCGCCGAACAGGCGGTGCAGCTGTTGTTGCCGCAGACACCCTTCACGTTGCCCGGCAGCGCGCAGGGCTGATCGGTGACGCACGCCGGAGCGGCGCCGCCGGTGCCTGCCGCGCTGCCGCCCGCGCCTGCCGCCGAGCCGCCGACGCTGGAGCCACCGACGCTGGAGCCGCCGACGCTGGAGCCGCCGACGCTGGAGCCGCCGACGCTGGAGCCGCCGACGCTGGAGCCGCCGACGCTGGAGCCGCCGACGCTGGAGCCGCCGACGCTGGAGCCGCCGACGCTGGAGCCACCGACGCTGGAGCCGCCGACGCTGGAGCCACCGACGCTGGAGCCGCCGACGCTGGAGCCACCGACGCTGGAGCCGCCGACGCTGGAGCCGCCGGTGCTGGAGCCGCCGCGTCCGGTCGCCACCGCGCCGCCGCTACCACCCTTGCCCGCGCTGCCCCCTTTGCCGCCCGAGGCGCCGCCGCTGCCGCCCTCGTTGTCGTTGCCGCCGCCGCCGCCGCAGCCGAGCAGGGCCACCGACAGAACCGCGATTCCGGCCCAGACGTTTGACGAGAGGGAACCACGAAGAGAACGACGAAGAGAACGATTCATGCGCCTATGCTCCTGAGGGGGGGGTCTGCGGCGGCTCGGGGAACTTGGCTCGCTACAGGAAAAACCTGAACGGCATGATAGAGAAAGGCCCGGAAACCGTCATGTACTGGGCGAATTCTCGGAGAAGATTCGGCGGTGGAACGCCGACATCCGCCCATGTTTCCGTACTCGGGGAGAGGGGCACCGGCAGGGCGGGCGACGGGCGCGAGCGCCCTCGTCCCCTGGGCTGAGGTCGCAACGGCGAGATGTTAGTTCTTCCGGTTCTCGCGGCGTTCATGGCCTTCGTCTGCCTGCGCCCGCACGAGGTGTTCGAGACGCTCAAGCCGATCACCTTCAACGTCATGGTTGGGCTGGTGGCGGCGCTGTACGCGATCGACGTCCGGCTCGGTGCCTCGCGCCCTCGCCTCACCGCCCTCACGGGCGTCGCGCTGTCGTACTTCGGGCTGGCGGCGCTGTCGATCGTGATCCGGGCGCCTGAACGGCTGGGGCAGCTCCTCCCCGGGCTGGTGGCTCCCCTCGTGATCTTCCTGGCGATCTCGCAGGGGATCTCCAACCTGCGCGGGCTGGAAGCCACGGCGAAGGTGCTGCTGGCGATCACGGTGTTCCTGGCGGCGATCTGCGTGCACCAGGGCCTGCAGCAGAAGGTCTGTTTCAAGCCGATGAAGAGCAGCAACCCGACGGTGGTCGACGAGCCCGACGGTCGCCCGTGCGAGGAGCGGTCCGACTGCCAGGAGGGGGGGATGATGGGCGTCCAGTACCTGTGCGAGCGCCCCGGGATTCTCGGGACGCATTCGATCCAGGGACGGGTTCGCTACCGCGGGATGCTCCAGGACCCGAACGAGATCTCCTGGGCGGTCGGTCTCGGGCTGCCGCTGGCGTTCGCGCTGTACGAGCGCCGGCGCTCGCGGGCGCGCCTGGCGCTGGTGATCGCGACGCTGGTGCTGAGCGCGGTTTGCACCACCATGACGAAGTCCCGTTCCGGCCAGCTGACGTTCGCCGCCGTGCTGGCGGTCTACATGGTCCGTCGCTATCGATGGAAGGGGATCCTGGCCGCGTTGATCGTCAGCGCGCCGGTGCTGCTGCTCGGCGGGCGCTCCGGTGGGGAGGCCGACCAGTCGACCGAGGAGCGCCTCGAGGCCTGGTACGAGGGGTTCCAGATGTTGAAGACGTACCCATTGCTGGGGGTCGGCGACGGGCAGTTCACCGAGCACCACTACCTGACCGCGCACAGCGCGTTGGTGCTCACCATGGCCGAGCTGGGGCCGTTGGGGCTCGTACTCTGGATCGCGACCATATATCTGGCGATGCGGACGACGTTGCAGATCTACCGCCAGTTCGAGGGGCGCCCGGAGGCGGCCGCGGCCCGGGCCTGGGCGTTGGGGCTGATGGCGGCGCTGATCGCCACGGTGGTATCGGCGGCGTTCCTCTCGATCCCGCACCACCCGCTGGTCTGGCTGGTGATCGGAATGATCGGGGGGCTACACGCGGCCGTTCGCACGCACGAGCCGACGTTCGAGGTCCGCTTCGGCCCGCGGAATTTCGCCGCGGCCTCCGGCCTGGCGGCGCTGTTCATCGCGGGCCTGTACCTCTACCTGCGCTCGAAGGGGAAGTGAGCGCGGGGGCGATGTCCCGCGACGCGAATCAGATGGCGCGCTCGATCAACCCGGCGGCGCCCATCCCGCCGCCGACGCACATCGAGATCACGGCGTAGCGTCCCTTGCGGCGCTCGAGCTCGTGTAGCGCGGTCGCGATCTGGCGGGCGCCGGTCGCGCCCAGCGGGTGGCCGAGAGCGATGGCGCCGCCGTTGACGTTCACGCGGTCGACCGGCAGCCCGAGCTCGCGGACGCAGTAGAGCGCCTGCGACGCGAACGCCTCGTTCACCTCGTAGAGGTCGATCTGGTCAATCGTGAGGCCGGTCTTGGCCAGCAGCTTGCGCACCGCGGGCACCGGGCCGATCCCCATGATGGCGGGGGGAACGCCGGCGACGGCGAACGCCCGGAAGTAGGCACGGACCTTCTTGCCGGCCGCCTTGGCCTTGTCGGCGGCCATCAGGATGACGGCGGCGGCGCCGTCGTTCAGCGGCGAGGCGTTGCCGGCGGTCACCGAACCGGTCGGATCGAAGACCGGCTTGAGGGCGGCCAGGCGCTCCAGCGACGTGTCGCCACGCGGTCCCTCGTCGCGGTCGACCGTCTGCTCGCGCCAGACCTCGCCGTCGTAGACCCGGGTCTTGATCGGCAGCACCTCGGCCGCGAAGTCACCACGCGTCCAGGCCGCCACCGCCTTGGTGTGGCTGGCGAGCGCGAAGGCGTCCTGGTCGCCGCGGCTGACGTTGAACTGCCGCGCGACGTTCTCGGCGGTGTTCCCCATCGGGATGTAGGCGTCGGGGAACTGCTCGACCACCGCCGGGTTGAGGGCGATCTTCGCCCCACCCATCGGGATCATCGACATCGACTCGAGGCCGCCGGCGAGCCCGGCGTCGATGCTCCCCGCGGTGATGCGGTCGGCGACAATCGCCGCCGCCTGCAGCCCGGACGAGCAGAACCGGTTGATCGTCATGGCCGGAACCTCGTCGGGGAGGCCGGCGAGCATGCCGACCTGGCGGGCGATGTTCAGACCCTGTTCGGCCTCGGGGTGGGCGCAGCCGAGCACGACGTCCTCGATCTCCGCCGGCGCCACCTCGGCCCGGCGCAGCGCCTCGCGAGAGACCAGCGCGGCCATGTCGTCGGGGCGGGTGTTGCGAAACACGCCGCGGGGCGCGCGCCCGATCGGAGTTCGAACGGCCGAGAGAATGGCGACGTCACGCATGGTGAGGACCTCTAGTTCCGGAGCGGTTTGCTCTTCTGCAACATGTATTGGATGCGCTCGCGCGTCTTCGGTTCCCCGCACAGAGAGAGGAACGATTCGCGCTCGAGGTCGAGCAGGTGCTGCTCGCTGACCGCGGTGCCCGCGGGGACCGCGCCGCCCGAGATCGCCCGCACCAGGTGGCCGCTGACCTTGGCGTCGTGGGCGCTGATCTGGTGGGCGCCCTCCAGGTTGTGCAGCGCCGTGCGCAGCGTGGCCGCGCCGCTCTCGCCGATGACCCGGATCTTGCGCGGCGGTGGCGGACGATAGCCGGCGCGCGCCAGCCCCAGCGCCGTCTGCTTCGCGTCGGCGAGGAGGTGCTCACGGGCCATCGAGACGCTGTCCCCCTGACGGAGATACCCGATGTCGCGGGCCTCCTCCGCGCTGGTCGAGACGCGCGCGGTCGCCAGGGCCAGGAAGGGGACGCGGACAATCGACAGGATGTCGAACTGCGGGTCGTCGGTGGCCCGCAGCGCCGACCGCGCCGCCATCTCCATGCAGCCGCCGCCGGCCGGGATCAGCCCGACGCCGACCTCGACGCAGCCGAGGTAGAGCTCCGCCGCGGCGCGCACCGTCTGGCACCCCATCACCACCTCGGCCCCGCCCCCCAGCGTCAGCCCGAAGGGGGCCGCGACCACCGGAACGCGCGCGTAGCGGGTGCGCATGCAGGCGCCCTGAAAGTCGACGACCATCTGATCGATCATCTTCAGGTTCTCGCTCCCGAGCGCGATCATCAGCCCGAACAGGTTGGCGCCGGCGCAGAACGCGTCCGGGGCGTCGTTGCCGATGATCAGCGCCACCCCTTCGCGTTCGGCCCGGTCGACCGCGGACATCGTCATGGTCACGATGTCGGGATCGATCGCGTTCATCTTGGCGTGGTACTCGAGGCAGAAGACGCCGTCGCCCAGATCGAGGATCGACGCGCTGCCGTTGCGCTCCACCTCGCCCCCGGTGGCGCGGATCGCGTCGAGCGACAGCGCGCGCGGGTCGGCGGGGATCGGGGTGAAGCCGCCCCGCTTGCCGAGCTGGGCCAGCCTTCCAGGCCCCTCGGGGCGATAGAAGCTCATCCCGTCGCCCTGCGCGGCGACCTGTTCCTTCACCCAGCCGGGGACGGTGTAGCCGGCCGCCTCCATCTTTTCGGCGGTCGCCTTCACCCCGAGCGCGTCCCAGGTCTCGAACGGACCGAGCTCCCAGCCGAAGCCCCAGCGCAGCGCGCGGTCGATGTCGACGACGTCGTCGGCGATCTCCCCCAGCCGGTTGGCGGCGTAGATCAGCGTCTCGTAGAGGACGGTGCGGGCGAGCGCGGCGGCGCGGTCGTTCCCCGCCACCATGCGGCGCGTCTTCTCGCCGACATCGTCGACGCCTTTGGTGGCGCCGATCGAATCGAAGCGCGGCTTCTTCTGGGGGCCGTACTCCAGCGTCTTCAGATCGAGCTGCAGGATGTCGTTGCCGACCTTCTTGTAGAAGCCCTGCTTGCTCTTGGCGCCCAGCCACTTCTTTTCGACCAGCTGCTTGAGCACCGCGGGCGTCTCGAAGACGGCGCGCCGCTCGTCGTCGGCCAGCGTGTCGGCGCAATTCTTGGTGACGTGCACCAGCGTATCCAGACCGACGACGTCGGCGGTGCGGAACACGGCGCTCTTCGGGCGGCCGGTCGCCGGCCCGAACACCATGTCGACCTCCTCGACGGTGTAGCCCTGCTTCACCGCCTCATCCAGGGTCCGCATGAGCGCGAACGTCCCGATCCGGTTGGCGATGAAGTTGGGCGTGTCCTTGGCGCGGACCAGCCCCTTGCCGAGGATCCCGCCGCACAGCGCCTCGGCGCGGGCGAGCGTCTCGGGCCGGGTGTCGGGGCCGGCGACGATCTCGACCAGCTTCAGGTAGCGGGGCGGGTTGAAGAAGTGGGTGATGCAGAACCGGCCGCGGAAGTCGGCGCTGCGCCCCTGCAGCATCTCGGCGATGCGCAGCCCCGAGGTGTTCGAGGCGATGACCGCGCGGCCGCCCAGCTCGTCGAGGCGCGTGTAGAGCTTCTGTTTGATGGCGAGGTTCTCGATGATTGCTTCGATGATGACGTCGCTCTTCGCGGCGGCCTCGGCCAGATCGTCCTCGAGGTTGCCGAGCGGTGACGCCGGCGTCGAAGCGGGCCGCGAAGAACGCGGCGGGCTTCGCCTTGCGCGCCGCTTCCAGTCCCGCGGCGGCGACCTGGTTGCGCGCCCTGCGATCGCCGGGCGGGGCGTCCTTCGGGAACGATGTCGAGGAGACGTACGCGGAGGCCGGCGTTGGCAAGGTGGGCGGCGATCGCCGCGCCCATCACGCCCGCTCCCAGCACCGTCACGTCCCGGATCGTGGGCTCGATCGAGGGGGCCATGTGATCACGATAACCGAGAACAGCGCCGCGCGCCCCCTTGCATAGCGGGCGCGTTCTGCCGTCTAATCTCATCCGCATGATCACGCGCACACGCCGATCGGCGGTGGCCACGACGGTATTTGTCGCATCGCTCGCGTTCGGCATAACCGCGCGGGCTGCTGACCAGGCGACCCCCGACAAAGACCTACAGGGCGCCAAGGATGCATTCGAGTCCGCACAGATCGCGTTCGTGCGCGGCGAGTACGAGCCGGCGGCGGAGAAGTTCCTGGCGGCGTACCAGCAAAAACCGTTCGCCGCGTTCCTGTTCAACGTCGCCGTCTCGTACGAGAAGGCGAAGCAGCTCGAGAAGGCGAAGCTCTACTTCGAGAAGTACCTGGAGAAGGACCCGAACGCGAGCGACGCGGCGCAGGTGAAGCTGCGCCTCGACGTGATCAACAAGCTGCTGGCGCCGCCGCCACCGCCCCCTCCGCCTCCGCCTGCGGGGACGCCTCCGGCCGGGACGCCCCCGGCGTCGGGGGAGCCGCCCGCGGCGACACCGCCCGGGGAGACGCCGCCGCCGGCCGCGCCGCCCCCGCCGCCGGTCGTCGCGCCGCCGCCGGTGATGCCGGTGCTGCCGGACATCGACACCAAAGGCCTGGTCGTCATCGACTCGAAGCCGCAGGGGGCGACGATCTACCTGAACGACAAGAAGAACGGCCCGTTCGGCAAGACCCCCTGGCAGGGCTCGCTGGAGTCGAAGGCGGTGCGGCTGGTGCTCGAGTCGAAAGGGTGGAAGCCCGAGGAGCGTGCGATCAGCCCACGCTCGGACAAGCTGATCGACGTCTACATCGCGCTGTCGGAAGAGCACTACCTCGGCTGGGTCGAGATCACCTCCAGCGTCCCCGGCGCCGACGTCTTCATCGATCGCAAGGAGATCGGGGCGATCGGGCGGACGCCGTTCACCGGGCACCTGAAGCCGGGCAAGCACACGATCTATCTGGAGAAATTCGGATTCGATCCGGTCGAGAAGACGGTCGACGTCGCCCCCGGAACCGCGATGCAGCACCACCTGGACATCAAGCCGAGCGAGAAGGGGTGGGTGAACATCACCGGCCGGGGAACCTCGGGCGGGAAGCTGAAGGTCGACGACAAGGTCGCCTGCACGACCCCGTGCCGCACCGACCTGCCGCCGGGCCGCCACCGCATCCTGGTCGAGAAGGACGGGATGGAGGACTACGAGACCGAGCTGGAGATCGCGCGCGGCATCGAGACCTCCGTCGAGGTGCAGATGTCGGTGCGGCCGCCGCGGACCCGCGCCATCTCGACGGCGGTCGTGGCCCTGGTCCTGATCGGCGGCGGCGCCTACGTCGGGCACCTGGCCAAGACGACCAAGACGGACATCAGCGACGACATCAAGGCCGGCGTCCTGGTCGACAACGACGACCCGCGGTTCCTGCGCGGAAAGCTCAGTCGATCGGCGCAGACGTGCTGTTCGGGCTGGGGGCGATCGTCGCGGTGACCGCGGTGGCGGGGCTGTTCGCCCACGGGCCCGACAGCACCGCGGTCCTGGACCAGAAGCAGATCAGCTTCGAGCCCACGTTGGGACCGAACGGCGGCGGGCTGTCGCTGACGGGGAGATTCTGATGCGCCCGGCTACGACGACAATGACGGCGATGACGGCGACGGCGTTCCTCTCGTTGGTCGCGTTCGCGGCCGGCGGCTGCGACTGGCGCGACTTCGACAAACTGAGCAAAGAGACGCCGGTGCTGGCCGTCGGCGCCCCCTCGGGCTACGGCGAGTCGCACAGCTTCGGGCAGATCACGCTCGCCGTGGCGCCGCCGGCCGACGGTTCGGCGGCGGCCCGGTTCGTCGCTTCGGCGGGGACCAAGCCCCGTATCGCGGTCATCGATCTCGACGCCGCCGGGCGGCCCCACGGACAGAACGTCGAGAGCCCGCTGCTCAACACGCTCGACTCGGACTCTTCTGCGATAACCGCGATGGCCGAGATTCCGGGGCGCCGCCTGGCGCTGCTGGGCGTCCCGACCGCGCCCGAGCTCCTGACGCTCGAGCTCGACCCTCCCTACACGATCAGCCCATTCATCAGCTCGCCCGAGCCACAGCTGGGCGTCGGCGTGGCCGCCGCCAATCTCGGCGGTGGCCCCGCGCCCGAGCTGATCGCGCTGTCGGCGGTTGCCCTTCACGTCTACGTCGACGGACAGGCGAGCGCCGATCTGGCGCACGGCGATGAAGGGGCGGGGGACCCCTGTCCGATCGCGCTGGTGAACTCGCTGCCCGGGAGCGAGCGGGTCAACCGTGCCGTCGTGGTCGGGCCGCTGCTCGGGACCGGGGTTCAAATCGCGGTCGGGACCCCGACCACCACCGGCGCCGGCGTGGTTTCGGTGTTCAACGTCGACGTGGCGACCGGCACGTTCACTTGCGCGCTCGCCCTGCGGGCACCGGCCAGCGCCGTCGCGGAGCCCCGCTTCGGGCGGTCGCTCGCGATCGCCGACTTCAACGGCGACGGCATTTCCGATCTGCTGGTCGGTTCGCCGCCGACGGCCGCCTACCTGTTCCTGGGGCCGCTCACGGGCACGCCGGCGAAGGCGATCCCCAACCCCAATCCGGCGGGCGATACGGCGGGCGACTTCGGCAAGGCCGTGGCGGCGTTCGACATGGACGGCGTGGCGGGCCCCGAGGCGCTGATCGGCGATCCCAGCGCCACGATCGGCGAGAAGTCCGGTGCGGGCAACGTCCACGTCTTCACCGGTCCGACGCTGGCCACCGAGCTCACCCCCACGCTGGTCGCGCACGACCCCAAGGAGGGAGACGGCTACGGCACGACCGTCGTGGGCCTGTCGTTCTGTCCCGGGGCGGGCGCGGACGGGGGCGCTGCGGCCGGCTGCACGAAGCTGCCGATGATCGGCGCGGGCTCGAAGATCTTCACCTACTTCACGCTGGGCTCGAACGACCCACGCGTGAAGTAGCGGTCCGGAACCCTCCCCAGCTTCCGACCTGGCGTCACCGACCTGGCGTTACCGACCTGGCGTCACCGGCGGGCGTTACCGGCGCTTGCCGGCGGGCTTCTTCGAGGCGGTCTTCTTGGCCGCCTTGTCGTCGGAGGCGAAGACGCCGCCCAGCCCGTCGCCGGCGCCGTCGGGGCGGTTCGGTTTGACCCCCTGATCGTCCAGCAGGTTGTCGAGGGCGTCCTTCTGCTTCGGCGCGTCGGCGACCTTCTTCGTCTTCTTGGTCGGGGCAGCGGACGGCTTCTCGATGTCCATCGTCGGCAGCGTCGAGGAGGCCGGGGCGTCGACGCCCTGGGCCCGCTCCTGCTTCTTCGGCGGCTCCTTCTTGCGCGCCTCTTCCTCGCGACGCCCCTTCTCCTGCGTGGCCGCGATCTTGTCCCGGTCGATTCCCCCCTTGGGGCCGACGACCTTTTCCTCCCACTGGAACTGCTTATTGATGTTCGACGGGACCTCTTCGTCCTTCTTCTTCTTGTCGGCGTGGACGGCAGGGGCGGCGGCGGCAATCAACAGCGCGACACCGGCGGAGACCGCGAACTTGAACGACATGAGGGACCTCCAGGGGATGACGGGAGCTTTTCCATTATCGCGGACGGTTACGGTCCGGCAACCACATTGTATGGAAGAGCACCGACCGTTTACCGTCGGTGGCGGGTCCGACTACACACAACTACATATGCCCTCAAAAGAGCCATCACCGTATACTGCGACGCCGTCATGACCGCCCCCGACAAGCCAGCCGGCCAGGGTTCCAGCCCGGCGGGTTCCAGTCCGCCGGGTTCCAAACCAGCGGGTTCCAAACCGTCCAGTTCGAAGATGGCGCGCGTCCGCAACATCGGCATCGTCGCCCACATCGACGCCGGCAAGACCACGGTCAGCGAACGGTTCCTGTTCCACTCCGGACGCATCCACAAGATGGGCGAGGTGCACGACGGCGAGGCGCAGATGGACTGGATGCCGCAGGAGCGCGAGCGCGGCATCACCATCACCGCCGCCGCGACCAGCCTCGCCTGGCAGAACCACGAGCATCCACCTGATCGACACGCCCGGCCACGTCGACTTCACCATCGAGGTGGAGCGGTCGCTGCGCGTGCTGGACGGCGCCGTGGTGGTGTTCGACGGGGTCTCGGGCGTCGAGCCGCAGTCGGAGACGGTCTGGCGGCAGGCCGACAAGTTCAAGGTCCCGCGGATCTGCGTTCATCAACAAGATGGACCGCGCCGGCGCCGACTTCGCGTCGGCGGTCGAGGAGATCCGCGACGCGCCTGGGGGCCAAGCCGGTGCCGATCCAGCTGCCCATCGGCGCCGAGGATCGCTTCCGGGCGTCGTCGATCTGGTTCGGCAGAAGGCGCTCTACTTCTCGGGCGCGGAGGACGAGGCGCCGCGCGAGGACGACGTCCCGGCGGCGATGGCCGGCCGAGGTCGCGGCCGCGCGCGAGCGCCTGATCGAGGCGGCCGCCGATATCGACGACGCGATCGCCGCGGCGTTCCTCGAAGGGCAGCCCATCGACGAGGCCGCAGCTCAAGGCGGCCCTGCGCAAGGGGACCATCGCCTGCGAGTATCGTGCCGGTGCTGGCGGGGGCGGCGCTGCGCAACAAGGGCGTCCAGCCGCTGCTCGACGCGGTCTGCGACTACCTGCCGTCGCCGCTCGAGGTGCCGCCGGTGAACGGCACGATGCCCGGCACCGAGGAGCCGACCAGCCGCCCGCCCGAGGACACCGCGCCGTTCTGCGCGCTGGCGTTCAAGGTCGCGATGGACGAGGGGCGCAAGGCGGTCTACCTGCGCATCTACTCGGGCGTGCTGAAGCCCGGCGAAGAGGTGCAGAACGCGCGCACGAGGCGCAACGAGAAGGTGGCGCGGCTGTTCTCGGTGCACGCCAACCGGCGCGAGAAGATCGAACGCGCGGGCGCCGGCAGCATCGTGGTGGCGATGGGCCTGCAAGGACGCCGGCACGGGCGACACCCTCTGCACGCCCCAAGGCGCCGATCATGCTCGAGCGCATCGACACCTACGAGCCGGTCATCTCGCGCGCCATCGAGCCCAAGACCCAGGCCGAGAAGGAGAAGCTCGACTTCGGCCTGGCCAAGCTGGCCGACGAGGATCCGACCTTCCGCTTCGGCGAGGACACCGAGACCGGGCAGACGATCATCCGCGGCATGGGCGAGCTGCACCTCGACATCATGGTCGATCGGCTTGAAGCGCGAGTACGGCGTCGAGGCCAACGTCGGCCGCCCGCAGGTCGTCTACCGCGAGACCCTGGCGAAGGCGGCCGAGGGCGAGGCGCGCTTCGAGCGCACGCGTCGAGGACGAGACGCTGTTCGGCCACGCCCGCGTCCGCGTGGCGCCCGCGCCCGCGCCACGCCGGCAACGAGCTGCGCATGGAGATGCCCGAAGCCGCCGCAGGTCGCCGGGCGCGCCGCGCGTTCCCGAGACGCCGCCGGCGATCCTGGACGCGGCGATGGAAGGGCGCGCGCGAGGCGATGCGCTCGGGCCCGCAGGGCTATCCCATCGAGGACATCGAGGTCGTCATCACCGGCATCGAATACCGCCCCGACGCCTCGACGCCGGCCGGGCAGAAGGCCGCGGTCGGCGAGGCGCTGCGCCAGGCCTCGCGCGAGGCGGGCACGCGCCTGCTCGAGCCGATCATGCAGGTCGAGGTCACCGTGCCCCGAGCCGAACGTCGGCGACGTGCTGGGCGATCTGAACGCCCGCCGCGCCCAGATCGAGGACGTCGGCTTCCGCGGCCAGCAGCGGGTGATCATCGCCAAGGTCCCGCTGCGCCGCATGTTCGGCTACTCGACCGACCTGCGCTAGCGCCACCCAGGGCCGCGCCAACTACTCGATGCAGTTCGACAGCTACGACGCCTGGGAGTAGGCGAGCTTTGCTCGGCTACTCCTGTCGCGGGAGGGTTCGGGAACCGACTGAGGGTTCCCGAGAAGACGACGCGTGGGAGTAGGCGAGCTTTGCTCGGCTACTCCCGTCGCGGGAGGGTTCGGGAACCCATTGAGGGTTCCCGAGAAGACGACGCGTGGGAGTAGGCGGTAGGCGCCGCGTCAGCGTCTTGACGCGTGCGCGTCGGCGCAGAACAGAACCATCGTCAGGCAGTGGAAGTAGCGGTCCGAGCTGAGCCGGACCACCGTCTTCACGACCTGAAGCTGGGGATTCGCCGCCATCCAGGCTGAGACGCGCTCGCCGAGCACCTCTCGATCGCGGTTCTTGGTGGCGGAGAACACCTGGACGAGCGAGATTCGGGCGTCGGTCACCCGGGGCTCGTCGCGCAGGGAGGGAGATTTGTTATTGTCCAAAATTCCGGAGCTTGGCGCGGCCGCCGAAGAAGAGTAGAGCGTCAAGGTACTACGGGACGATAGGGAGGGAGGGGTCGAGAGGGGAACGGATCCAAATGCGACAACCCATGCTCATTTCACGTCAGCCCGATTGTGGGCCCACTGTTTCCAGCGACTACCTTCGCCTGCTGGCGCTGGGGGCCGAATCGCGCGGCGTCGACATGGCGCCGATCTGGGCATCCGCGAAGATCGATCCCGCCGTGCTCGACGTGAGGGGCGCCCGCATCGCCCAGCCGGCTGTCGAGCGGGTCTGGAACCTGATCACGGCTCGCGTCGGCGATCATCTCTTCGGGCTCGAGATGGCCGGAGCCATTCCGTTCGGCTCCGCGAACCTCATCGACTACCTGGTGCTGTCGAGCGCCGACATCGGCGCCGCGCTGGGGAGACTGTGTCGCTACTCCCCGCTCATGAGCACCACCGAACGGCTGACGTTCGTGGTCTCCGAGGACAGCGCGAGCGTCCGGGTCGAGACCAGCTGCACCATCACGCACCCGGTCGAGATGGTCGTCGCGCTGTTCGCCCGGCGGGCACGCGATCTGTTCGGCCCGTCCTGGTCGCTGGCGCACGTCTGCTTCGCGCATGGGCCCCGTGGTCCGCTGGCGAGCTACGAACGCGTCCTCCAGGCGCCGACCTACTTCCGCCGCCCGGTCACCGAGGCGGTGTTTTCGCGGGAGCTGCTGACGCTGCCCATGGCCGGCGCCGATTCGAACCTGAACGCCAGCCTGACCGCCCAGGCGGAGGAGCTGCTGGCCGGCATGACGCCCACGGCGCCGCCTTCGTTTGTCTCAATCATCCGGCGCACGTTGCGGGACGGTCTCGCCAAGGGGGACCTCACGCTGACGCGGCTGGCGAGCCAGATGGGGCTCAGCGTGCGGACGGTGCAGCGGCGGCTTCGGGAAGAGGGGCTCACGCACCGGGAGCTGGTGCAGGGGCTGCGCCAGGATCTCGCCACGCAGTCACTCGCCGCGCCGATCAGCCAGGGGCAGATCGCGCGGACCCTCGGCTACTCCGGAACGGGGGCCTTCCAGCGGGCCTTCAAGCGCTGGTCTGGGATCGGCCCCGGGGAGCTTCGGGAACGTCGAGCCAAAGCTCGCCGCCGCCGATGACGACGGCGCTGCCGCCGACCTCCAGCGCCGTGAGGCGCGCGGAGCTGCCGACGGCGCGGGCGTGGAGGCGCGAGGGGCGGCCGAGCTCGACCCCTTGATCGAGCACGATCTCGTCGCCGAAGCCGATCTGGCCGTGGCGCGCGAGGTGATACGCCAGCGGGCCGGCCGCGGAGCCGGTGGCGGGATCCTCGGGGACGCCCGCGCCGGGGACGAAGACGCGGCACTTCCAGCGGGCGCCGTCGCGGGCGAAGACGCTGATGGCCAGCCTCCCGAGCGCGGCGAGGCGGCCCATGTCGGGACGCAGCGCCGCCACCGCCGCCGGCGATTCCACCTGGACGTACACGTACCTGGGACCATTGTCATAGAGCTCGATCGGGACGGCTTCATCTCGTCGTGAAATGCCCAGCGCTGCCAGCAGCGCGTCGGTTTGGGCGAACGGTTCCTGGTGGGGGAGGGGCTGCTGCATCCACCCGAAGGTCGGCCGGTCGGCGTCGCGGGTGAGCCGGACGGGAATGACGCCCGCGTCGGTTCGCAGCCGAACGAGCTCACCGGGAATGGTGGCGGCCAGCGCGAAAGCGGTCCCCAGCGTCGGGTGGCCGGCGAACGGCAGCTCGACAGCGGGGGTGAAGATCCGGATCCGGGCGTCGCAGGCGTTGTCGCCCGGAAAGATGAAGGTGCTCTCGGAGAGGTTCATCTCTCGCGCGAGCGCCTGCATCGTCGCCGCGTCCAGCCCTTGGGCGTCGGTGAACACCGCCAGCGGGTTACCGGTCAACGGGCGGTCGGTGAAGACGTCGCAAAGCTGGTACGGCAACCGGCGCTGGCTCACGGCGCCGCCTTCGCCTTGCCGGCCACGGTGAGGGGCTGTGAGACGGCGCGGAAGTCGTCCAGCGCCTCGCAACGCGCGGCGTGGGCGGTGAGCGCGGGCCAGCGTCGCGGCTCGACGAGACCGGGGTGGGCTTCGTCGGTGAAGCGGAGGACGCAGGCGACGACGATGTCGACGTGCCCCAGTGAGTCGCCGAACCAGTACGGCGTCGTCCGCCGCGCGCGGTCGCTCTCGAGCAGGTCAAGCGCCCCGGCGAATCTGGCGCCGGCAGCGGTCCAGCCAGACCTGCGACGGCGCTTCGCGCAGCAACGGTTCGTAAAAAAGGCTCACCGCCTTGTCGCCCACGCCGGTGGCCAGGGCGCAGAGGCGCAACCCCTCGCGGCGGAGCGGCCCGCTGCGCGGCAGCAGCGCGCGGTCGGCTCCGGCGGTCTCGTCGAGCAGCTCGAGGATCGCCCCGCTCTCGTAGAGCGGCGTGCCGTCCTCCACCACCAGCACGGGCACCCGCATCAGCGGGTTCAGCTGGCCCAGCTGGTCGGCGTCGGACCAGACCGACCAGGGGCGGTGGTCGTAGGCCACGCCGTACCGGCGGAGCGCGATGGCGACGCGGCGGACGAACGGTGAATCGTACTGGCCGATCAAGACCGGGCGGTCGGGCATGGAGCGATCGATACCGCAGACGGACGGTTTTGGCCCGGATCAGTCACCGGCCCTTTTTCCCGATCAGTCGGTTACGTTACGTTCGGGCCATGGGGATTGTGGGTGTCATCGCGGGGCTCTGGTTGCTCGCGCCGTCCGCGCCGTCACCGGCGGCTGTTCCGGCGCCGCCGCCGGTCGCCTCCGCGCCGTCACCGGCTCCTGCACCGGCGCCGCGCGCACGCCGGGGCTACCCGTAAGGACGCGCGCCGACGTCGACGCCCCTTGACCGGACGCGGGACCGCGGCGAACCTGCCGCAAATGGAACTCTCGGACCTGAATCACGACGAGCGGACGGCTTTGATCGGGCTGATGAAGTTGACCGTGCTCTCCGATAACGACGTTTCGGAAGACGAGCTGGAGCACATCGAGACGCTGGTCGAAGCGTTCGGCGAGGGCGAGTACCAGCGGATGCTGGACGCCTTCGAGAAGCGGTTCGTGGAGGTGGCGCCGTTCCGCGACTTCCTGCGGGGAATCTCCCGTAAGGACGCGCGCGATCTGATCTTCGGGACCGTCCTCGAGGCGGCCGATGAGGGGGCCCTCGAGGGGCGAGAGGCGGATCTGCTCGACTGGCTGTCGAAGACCTGGGACATCAAGATCGAGATCGCCGATAGCGACGGCGACTGAGCAGCAATCCGAGGCCGACCAGGGCCAGTAACGAGGCGGGTGACGTCCCGCCGGCCATGTTGCACCCGGCGCTCGATTCCGGCGTCGGCGGTGCCGTCACCCCACCTGCGCCCGACGGATTGCCGGTGCTACCGGCGGCGCCCGACGGATCGACGGTGCTGCCGGCGGCGCCGGACGTGCTGCCCGCGACTCCGGTCGGGTCGACGGTGCTGCCCGCGACCCCGGTGGAGCCGGTCTCTCCCGCTGGTCCGCCGACATCGCCGCCACGACCGGGCGCAGTGCTGCCTGCGGCGCCGGTCGTTCCGGCGGCGCCCGTGGATACCGCGCCAGCCGCGCCGGTGGTGCCGGCGGCGCCCGACCCGCCCCGTCCTGTGCTTCCCGCGGAACCACCGCCCCGTCCGCCCGTGCCCGCGCCGCTGCCGCCCGCGCCGGCCGCACCGGTCGTGCCGCCGGTGAGCGCGACGTTCGCGCAGCTGTAGTAGGTCGCGCCATCAGGGATGGTCGCCGGCGGGCACTTCGCGTCGGTCACGTCCGAGGGAAGCATCAGCTGCCGCAGCCGCAGCGTGCACTTGGTGCAGGGCGCGCTGGGGAGGGTGACGCCGACCGACCACTTCCGCGGATTTGCCTTCGTGGGGTTGGTCGGCGTGGGGGCGTTCATGTGCGACTTCACGGCCAGGGTCACGAAGTTCGCGTCGCCCGCCGGCGAGAAGTCGATGACGAAGCAGCCCGGATGGGTCGTCGTTTCGTTCCAATTCACCGTCATCGCCGCGCCCGCGGTCAGCGTGTTGTGCGGCTGTGACGCGGCCTCGCTGACGCCGCAGGGGGCGCCGGTACCGGGCGGCGTCCGCGGCGGGTCTTTGTACCCGTCCTGCTGGTCGCGGGGCATCGGCGTGGTCAGCAGGGCGTGGGCACCGGCGGTGCGGGCAGCCAACGTCAAGACTCCAGAAAGCACTATAAAACACGTGGTCCGCGACATTGGCGGCGCCTCCAGCGCTTGGTTCGAGCGCAGCCTAACATGGATCTATTTGTCGGAATCCAGCATGGTTACCGAGATTCGGTAGGTTTGAAACCAGCTCGAAATAAAAGCACGCCTATGGTGAAAAACGATGGCATTGACCCGTCAAGACGCGCTGCGGCTATTGCGCTTTTGCTTGGGTCCTGACGACTCCGGAAGCGTCGAGGTCGCAGAGGACGGCGCCGCGCTGGTCACGATCTCCCCCGCGGAGCCGTCGATCGGCGTGCGGACCTTCGAGGCGGGGGACTTCGAGGCGGCACTTCGGCAGGCGGCGGACGCGGGGCTCCTCAAGGCGGCTTGCGTCGAGAAACAGATCTCCTTCCTCGACACCGGCAGCTCGCGCGGCACCGCCGCTTCGGAGGCGCTGGCCGCGGCACGGGTGGCGCGCCCCGATCTCTTCCCGCGTCTCATCGGGGCCACGTCGGCGATGCTTCACGAGACCCAGGTCGAGCGCGGTCTGTCGGCGATCTTCGCCGCGTCGGGCCGGCGGACATTCCGTCGCGAGCTGCAGCGCCAGCGCGAGCGGACCGACGGACGCCACGAGCGACTGCTGTCGCTCTGGCGGGAGCTCGAGCCCGTGCTCGGGGGAACGTTGGCCCGCCGGATCGATCAGGCCGAGACACGGCTCAAGGAGATGGTGGTCAGCCGCGCATCGATAGACTGCGGGGAGTTGCCGCCCCTGGCGATCGTCGACGCCTATTCCGCGGCCAACGCCGAGCTGCTGGCGGTCGGTGACGGCGCGCTCATCGCGTTCTCGCCGGTCGCTCAGCGCGCCGGCGCGGTCGCCTGCGTGGTCATGCTCTACGCCAAGGAAAAGACGGGCATCGAACGCGCGCGGATCGGCGCCGCGCTCGCGTCGCACTCGATCTCCGACGCGGATCGGCGGCTCCTGGCCTCGGTGGTGGCTGCCCGCAGCAGCTACCTGCACGTCTTCTCGGCGACCGCGCCGCGGCCGGCCGAGCAGCTGCTGGAGCGGGCGCTGGCCTCCGCGACCAGCGCCGACCTCGCGCGCAGCGAGGATCTGCTCCTGACCGGGCGCGAGACCGAGCTGGATCTCGACGCCCGCGGCTGGTTCGCGCTGGTCTCGCGCAACATGGACCTGCTGGGCGAGATCGTGGGCGTCGCCCTCGGCCTGGTCGGCGAGGACGCCCCCGGGCCCACCCGACCTTGATGAAGCGTCGAGAGGGTCCCGCGGCGCGCTAGCCGCTCGCGGCTACGTCGCGCGAGACGTGCTCAGTTCTTCGCGTGCTGCATCTCGACGAGATCGCCGGATGCGGGACGCGCGTGCCAGGACAGGGAGGTCTTGCCGGCGGCCGCCACGCAGATCGTCTCGTCCTTGCGGACGAGCAGGTCCGACTCGCGATCCCAGTCGAGCACCGCCTCCTTGCGGACAGCGCGGCAGTCGGCCGTGGTCCCCTCATGACGCGGGACGCGGTAAAGCGTCACGCCCATGCGGCGGTCGGCGTTCACGTGAAGCAGGCGCGCCGGTCCCGCGAGTAGCAGCGCCGGTTCCGAGCCCGCCAGCGCGGCATTGCCACGCATATCGGCCATCGATTCCCCCACCGCCCCCGAAGACGACGCGCACGCCACCGTGGCGAACGCCAATCCTAGGAAGATCATTGAGTTGTGCTTCTTATCTACTGTGTGCATGTGTGTTGTGGGGTGGAAGCTACACCTACCTATGTCTACAAACAACGACGTGTTTGTTAAATCGATGTAACTCCCGGCACACAACCCAGTGTTCGAACCTCAAGGCGAGAAAACGGGTCACGAATCGCGTGGGCTCGCGCGGGCTTAGCCCGCGCGAGCCCGTCGCGGGGGGCCCGGGACCCTTTGAGGGTCCCGAACCAGGATGGCGTGGGCTCGCGCAGGCTTGGGCCGCGCGAGCCCGTCGTGGGGGGCAGGGGACCCTTCGAGGGGCCGGACTAGAAAATCACGGGGACGTCGATTTGGATCATGTTGTACGACGCGTCCGAGAGCGGTTTGTCGAGGACGCGCGAGTAGGAGATGCCGGGGCGCAGCCACATCCCGGGCCGATCGCGAAGTGCGCGCGCGGACCGAAGGCGACGCTCATCGTGTCCTTGGCGACGTCGAGAATGTCCACCTTGGCGCCGTTCACCAGCCGGGTCGGCGTGGTCAGCCAGCGCTGGTAGCGGAACTCGGCGCCGAACGACAGCTGCGGGATCACGAAGTAGCCGACATGGATACCAGCGGTGGAGTTGGTGCGGGCCGAGTCCGTCGCCGTCGGCGCCTCGGAGCCACGCACGCGGAACAGCTGCAGCACCGTCGCCTCCAGCTGCACCGTCAGCTTGTGATCGACATAAGCGACGCCCGCGCCGACCAGCGGCGTGAAGTAGTTGACCGCGAACATCGCGTTGTCCATCGCCGAGCGCGCGTCGCGCCCCGCGCCGTTGGCGGTGTTGGCCGCGGCCGCCGGGCATGTTCCCGCCGCCCATGCCGATCGGGACGGCGGCGCCGCCGAACAGCGCCCAGCGGATGCTGTTCACCCGCTTGGCGTAGGTGAGCCCGACGATCGGGTTCACGAACGACGTGCCGTCGGCGCCCATCGCCGGGGCGTTGTTCTGGACGAAGCCGAGGCGAACCATCGGCGCCAGCTCCGGCGTCAGCTTGTAGCTGCCGAGCAGCATGGTCGCCACGGTGCTGCCGCTGCCGCCGACGCCAGGCGGGTCGTAGAGCGCGATCGAGGTGTCCGAGCGAAGCACCGTCGCCGCCGCCACGGGCCGCAGCTGCCACGGGATCGAGTAGGGGGGCGGCGGCGCCTTGGGCGCGGCGACCGGCGGGAGAGCCGTGACCGACACCGCGGACTCAGCCGGCACCACGGCGGCCTTCGCCGTCTCGGGTGGGGCCGTGGGGAGCGGCGCGGCCGCAGCCTCGGGCGCGGGCGCCGCGGAGGGCGGCGGCGCCGGCTCTTCGGCGCGTGCGCCGGTCGACATCAGTGTCGCGACGGCAACGGCGGCTGTGATTAGTACGTTACAGGACTTACTTCTGTTGGGTGGGTACATGCTGCCCTCCTCGGTGACGGTCATGGTGTTCTTGTTCCTTCCGGTGCGACCGAGATCGCAATCCGGCCGTCGCGCACTTGGACGGGATACGAGGGCAGCCGAACGCTCGGATCGTCGAGACATTGGCCGGTGCGCAGGTCGAAGCTCTGTTTGAAGATGGGCGAGGCGATCTTCGGGACGCCGGCGCGATCGCCGACGATGCCGCGCGCGATGACGAACGCCTTGGCTGAACGGGTCGTAGTTGCCGACGGCGAAGATCGTTGATCGTCCCCTGTCCGGCGCCGACGCGGACGATGGCGATCTGGCGGCCGCCGATCAGGGCCGCCACGCCGGTGTCGGGGGTGATGTCGTCGACGCGGCAGACCTCGATCCAGCGCGCGTCGGGGAGCGCGGGCGGGTCGTGACGGACGGGGCGTTCATCGGGCGGCATCGGAATTGGCGCGGCGGCCATCGTCAACCTCCCGCCGCCACGAGTGCCAGCGCCGGCACGCGGATCGCCTTCTCGTCCCAGGTCGCCGGGCGGTGCTGCTCGCGTTCGGGCACGCGTCACGATGCTGGGATCGGCGACGTCGCTGTTCACGAACGCGCGGAACTGACGGCAGCTTCTCGGGATCGCCGAGCGCCGCCTTCCACTCGCACTGGTAGGTGTCGACGACGTGCGCCATCTCGGCCTCCAGCTCGGCGCAGATGCCCAGCGAGTCGTCGATGATGACCTGCTTGCAGGTAGTCGATGCCGCCTTCGAGGTTGTTGAGCCAGGTCGCGGTGCGCTGCAGCCGGTCGGCGGTGCGGACGTAGAACATCAGGAAGCGGTCGATGTACCGGATCAGCGTCTCCTCGTCGAGGTCGGTGGCGAACAGCACCGCGTGCTGCGGCTTCATGCCGCCGTTGCCGCAGAGGTAGAGGTTGTAGCCCTTCTCGGTGGCGATGATGCCGAAGTCCTTGCCCTGCGCCTCGGCGCACTCGCGCGCGCAGCCCGACACCGCGGACTTGAGCTTGTGCGGCGCGCGCAGCCCCTTGTAGCGGTTCTCGATGCGGACCGCGAAGCCGACCGAGTCCTGCACGCCGTAGCGGCACCAGGTGCTGCCGACGCACGACTTGACCGTGCGCAGCGCCTTGCCGTAGGCGTGCCCGATTCGAAGCCGGCCGCGACCAGCTCGCGCCAGATGTCGGGCAGCTGCTCGACGCGCGCGCCGAACATGTCGATCCGCTGCCCGCCGGTGATCTTGGTGTAGAGGCCGTACTCGCTTGGCGACCTGCGCCGATCGCGATCAGCTGGTCCGGCGTGATCTCGCCGCCGGCCACGCGCGGGACCACCGAATAGGTCCCGTCGCGCTGGATGTTGGCCAGGAAGCGATCGTTGGTGTCCTGCAGCGGCCGGTGCTTGCGGCGCGATCACGTGCTCGTTCCAGGCCGACGCCAGGATCGACGCGACGGCCGGCTTGCAGATCTCGCAGCCGCGGCCCCTTGCCGTGGCGCGGCCAGCAGCGTCGTCGAAGGTCTTGTGCTTGTGGAACCGGACCAGGTGATACAGCTCCTGGCGGCTGTGCGGGAAGTGCTCGCAGAGGTGGTTCGAGACGGCGATGCCGGCCTTCTTCAGCTCGGCCTTCGAGCAGGTCGGTCACCAGCGGCACGCACGACCCGCAGGCCGGTGCCCGCCTTGGTGCAGCTCTTGACCGCGCCGACCGCGGTCAGCTTCTGCGTCGCGGATGGCGCTGCAGATCGCGCCCTTGTCGACGTTGTTGCACGAGCAGATCTGCGCGCCGTCCGGGCAGCGCGGTCGACGCCGGCGCCGGCCGGCTTCTCGCCGCGCGCCGGCGGGGAGGATCAGCTCCTCGGGCGCGGGCGGCAGCACGATCTGGTTCTGGGCCAGCTGCAGCAGCTCGCCGTAGGCCGGCGGCGTCGCCGACCAGCATGCCGCCCAGCAGGTGCTTGCGGTCGGCGCGACAGCACCAGCTTCTTGTAGACGACGGCTGACGTGTCGAAGCAGGCTGATGACGTGCGCGCCGGCGTGCGAGCCGAAGGCGTCGCCGAAGCTGGCGACGTCGACGCCCATCAGCTTCAGCTTGGTGCTCATGTCGAAGCCGGTGAACACGATCGTCGCCGCCGCAGTCAGGTCGGCGACCGCGGCCGCGGCCATCTGGTAGCCGGGCGCGACCAGGCCGTAGCAGCGTCCTTCGTACGAGGCGCACTCGCCGATGGCGTAGATCGTCGGGGTCGGAGGTGCGGCAGCGCTCGATCGATCGACGATGCCGCCGCGCTCGCCCACGGTCAGGCCGGCTGCGCGCGCCAGCTCGTCGCGCGGGCGGATGCCGGCCGAGAAGACCACGCAGCGTCGACGTCCAGCTCGTCGCCGTCCGCGAACCGCAGCGACTGCGATCGCGCCGCTCGTCGCCGGCCGATGATCTCGTGGTCGACGTCGCCGGTGTGCACGACGACGCCCAGCTCCTCGATGCGCCGGCGCAGCACCGCGCCGCCGGCCTCGTCGAGCTGCAGCGCCATCAGCCGCGGCGCGAACTCGACGACGTGCATCTTCAGCCCCAGCTTGACGCAGCGCGTTGGCCGCCTCCAGACCCAGCAGGCCGCCGCCGATCACGACGCCGGTGCCGCCCGCTGGCGGCCGCCCAGGCGCTGATCGCCTCCAGGTCCTCGATCGTGCGGTAGACGAAGCAGCCGCGGCGGCTCGCGCCCCGGGATCGGCGGCACGAACGCGACGAGCCGGTGGCCAGCACCAGCCTGTCGTAGCGGAACTCGTCGGCCGCCGTCGAGGTCGTGCGACGACGCGGCGCGCGCGGTCGATGGCCGGCGCGCGCGCGTCGCCAGCCGGACGTCGAAGCCGGCCGCCTCGTACTGGCCCGGTCTGGCCAGCGCCAGGTCGTCGGCCGATCTTGCCGTCGAAGAACCTCGACAGGCCGACGCGGTCGTAGGCGAGGCGCGGCTCCTCGCCGATGACCGTGACGTCGAAGGCCGCCGGCGTCCCTGCTGCGGCCAGCGAATCTCGAGGAACCGGTGGCCGACCATGCCGTTGCCGACGACCACCAGCCGTTCGCGACCGTGCTGCATGAGACAGACGCTACTGGGGCGTCTGTTTCGTAACGGTCAATCGTTCGTCAAATGTCAGTATCCGCTTGGGGTAAAATGGAAACCTAACCCTTACTTAGGAGGAGTCGCATGCGTCGTTCAAACGCTCTTTGTGGTCTCGCGCTCTGGCTGGCGAGCGGTGGTTGTGGAGCCTCGCGGACGTCGCAGGAGCCCAGCGGGACTGGCGGTTCACCGGCGGGGACCGGCGGTTCGACGGCGGGGACCGCCGGTTCGACGCCGACCGGCGGGACCGGCGGCGGGCCGACATCGGTGCTCGATCCCGGCACGCCCGTCGATGTCACGGTCCCGTCGGCGCTGACTCAGGCGGCGGCCGACCAACGCGCGGCGTTGGCGACGGATCGTCCTGCCGACGCGGCCGCCTTCGCGACCCGTTGGCCGGCGAAGTTCCAGGCCCAGCTCGGCTACGACCCGCTCGCGGCTCCAGGGATGGACAGGATCTCGGCCTCCGTGCTGGGCCTCGGCACCAGCGAACGCGACGTCCTCGCGCGGAACGGCTTCGTCATCTCGGCGCGGCAGACCTTCCCCACGTTCTTCTATGGGTACAAGGCGATCTACGCCGACCACCTTCCGCTCTACGTGTCGATCGATTCGGTCCTGCATGCGATTCATCGCTCCTACGATGAGGCGTTGATGTCGCTCGAGCGCGGCGTGCTCCTTCCCGATCTCACGGCGCTGCTGGCGGCGATGCACGCGAGCCTCGCTGCCGGGGTCGGAGGCGCTCTGCCGGCCGAGGTGAAGACCGACATCGATCTCTACCTGGCCGTGGCCCGCCGGTTACTGGGCGTGACCGGGGTGGCGCCGGTCGCCGGCGCCACCGAGGCAAGGGTCGACGCGCTCGTGAACGCGGCGACGGCGGCGAAGGGGATTGCCGAAGTCGAGCTGTTCGGCGAGCAACGCGCGGTCGATTTCACGCAGTTCACGCTGCGCGGGCACTACGACCAGTCGTCGGGCCTCGCGCCGTACTTCCGGGCGATGATGTGGCTGGGGCGCACCGACCTGCGCTTCCTGCAGTACGACACCGGGGCGGCTCCCACGGCGCCGCCCCGCTTTCATCGCCGGCAGTTCCTGGCCGGCCTGTTGCTGGCCCAGCTGACGACCGGGAGCGAGCTCGCTCGCTGGCGCGAGGTCGACCAGGTGCTGCGCGGGTTCGTCGGCGAGTCCGACAACATGACCGTCGCCGACTTTGGCGGGCTGCAGACTGTGCTGGGGGGGGCGTCGCTGGACGCGCTCGCGGGCCTGTCCGATCAGGAGATTGCGCAGGCGCTGGTCGACGGCGGGTTCGGCATCCAGCGCATCGCCAGCCAGATCCTGTTCGTGCCGCCCGGCGGCGCGGGCGTCCCGCTAGACCGGGTGATGCTCTTTTTCGGGCAGCGGTTCGTGATCGACTCCGCGGTCCTTTCCGACGTGGTCTTCGATCGGGTTCGGGGCACCCCGAAACGCATGCTCCCGAACCCGCTCGACGTCGCCTTCGGAGCGCTCGGGAACAGCGCGGCGGCGCCGCTGCTCGCGACGGAGCTTGGCACCTATCCCAACTATCCGGGCGCCCTGCACGACGCGCGCAAGCTGGTCGATTCCCACGACGCGGCCTTCTGGGGGGCGAGCCTTTACGGCAACTGGCTGTCGGCGCTTCGGGCGCTCTCTCCCGCCGGCGGCGACGCGACGGCGGCCGCCGGCATGCCGGCGGTCGCGAAGACGGAGGCCTGGTCGCGACGGTTGCTGAACGCGCAGCTGGCCTCCTGGGCCGAGCTGCGCCACGACACGCTGCTCTACGCCAAGCAGTCGTACACCGCGGTTCCGTCGTGTGACTTCCCAGACGCCTACGTGGATCCCTATCCCGAGGCGTGGTCCGCGCTGGTGCGATTCGCGCGTTTGGGCCAGGCGCTGGCGGCGACGCTGCCCACGACCGCGAGCTGGTCGCCGACGGCGATCGAGGACTACTTCGCCGGCGTCGAGTCGACCCTGTCGACGTTGCAGGGGATGGCCGAAGCCGAGCGCGCAGGGCAGCCCTTCACCGCCGAGCAGATGGCCTTCATCAACCAGACCGTCGAGGAGACGTCGATGAGCGGCGGCTGCGCCCCGACCACGGTTCAGAAGGGCTGGTATGTGAAGCTGTTCCTCACCCGCCAGGACACCACCAAGACCGATCCGACGATCGCCGATGTCCACAGCGATCCGGCCGATGCGAAGATCTTGCATGTCGGCACCGGCCTGCCGCGCCTGATGGTGGTCACCGCCGACGGTTGTAACGGCCCGCGCGCCTATGCCGGGGTGGTCTCCTCGTACTACGAGAAGACGACGACCGACTACACACGCCTCGACGACATGGCCTGGGCCGGGCAGGTCATGCAGGCCCCCGACGTTGGCTGGATGTCGAGCCTGATCGCGCGCTGACGGTCAGTTGCGGGTCGGCCGGCTGTCGGTGGAGACGGCGAGCGTGAACACCACCGTGCTGAGCGCGACGACGCCGACGGCCGTCAGCAGCGGCCAGTGATCGCGCGCCCAGGCGGCCGGATCGTCGCCGAGCTTCGCCTTGGCGGCGGCGCGCCAGCAGCATCGGCGGCGCGCAGGTCGGCGTCGGCTGGGGCCGGGCGCGGCGCCGGCGTGCCGGATTGGGCGTCGGCCTGCGCGAGCCGGCGGGCCGTCTCGTCGAGGCGCATCACGCCGGCGTCGAGCAGCCCGGGCTCGCTGCCCGCCGCCACCAGCAGCACGGCGTCGCGCTGCCTGTCCGGAGGCGTCGATCAGGCGCAGCGCGATGGGCGCGCGCGGCGCCGCCTTTCGGCTCAGCGACCAGCGCGAACGGGCGCCCATCCGCCGCGCGTGCGCCGCCGGCGGTCGCGCCGTCCAGCGCCAGCGGCGCGCGCGGCGGGATGCGACGTCCTGCGACGGCTGCGTCGAGTGGCACCACCGCGCCCCAGGCGCGTGGCCCAGCTCTTCGACGCGAATCAGGTGCTCGCCGTGGACGACATCGCGGAAACTGATGCCACCCGCCACCGGCATCGGCGGCGCCGCCGTCGAGCGCCACCTGCGCGTCGGCGGAGCCCTGAGATCGGTCAGCGTTCCGCGGGGGCGGCGCCGGACCTCCTCGACGGCGCGCCCGAAATCGGCGAGCGCCTGCGTGGGGATCTCGCGCTGGTTCAGCGTGCGCGCCGGCGTCAGCGCCGCGGCGCGCAGGTAGTCGTCGTAGGCGCTGCGTGCGCGCGTCGGTCGGGCGGCGTCGCGCGGTCGCGTTCCAGTCGGCGCGGGCCGTGGCCATCGCGCGGTGGAGATAGAGGTCCGACAGCTCGTCGGTCGAAAGCCCGGCGCCGCCCGTGCTCGCGACCTCGGCGGCGGCGGCGTCGAGATCGCGCAGCGCCTCGCCGAACGCGATCTTCGCGTGTTGAGAATGCCGGTCTTCAGCAGGTCGGGCGCGCGCGGCGCCGGCGGGCGCCGGCACGTCGACGACCTCGACGGGGTGAGGCTTGTAGCGGGCGGCGGCGGCGGTGAACGCGCGCCGGAGCGGCGTCGTCTTCAGGCGCGTCGGGCAGGTGCACGTAGAGCGGGTGCACGAGCGGCAGCGGCTCGTCGGCGCGCGCCGCGCGCGTCGAGACGAGCGCGGCCGCGGTTAGAAGATGACGACGGTGAAACGGGGCCTCCGGCGAACCATCCGGCAATTCTGGGCCCGGACGGCGGGCGTCAATTTCGCGGCCGGGAACTATTGGCTAGCCGCCTCGCGCGTAGCGCGGAGTGCGGCTGTCTGAAAAAAAATAGTCGCACACCGCGCCTGCGGCGCGGAGCGACTAGACGGTCGTCTTGACCTTGAACGAGCGCTTGATCATGCCGAACCAGAAGCCGATGCCGAGGATCAGCGGTGACCACCAGCAGCACCGGCCCGCTCATGCCCGAGTAGTGGGTCGCGGCCGAGCATGGCGAACAGCATCGGGCCCGAGGCGTAGGTGTTGAAGCGCGAGGCCTTGCCGGCGGTGGCGGCCAGCTTGGCGGCGTCGGGGTGGGGCGTGCCCGCGGCCATGCCGCCCAGGATCTTCTTCTGGCGCGGCCAGATCACGAACCAGACGTTGAACCACATGATCGTGCCCAGCAGCGCGCCGAACATGATCCACATCGCCCGCCCCGTGACCGCGCCGGTCGACTGGTCCGCGATGAGGTGAACGGGCCCGATGTAGTGCCAGAAGAACAGCAGCCAGCCGAACAGGAACGTGTACATCGCGCCCCAGCGGAACCACCAGAACGCGCGCAGCAGCAGCGCCGGGTTCACCTTCGGCTTCAGCTCCTTGTCGAGCCCGCCCTGGAACGGGACGTTCACCAGGTTGAAGAAGTACAGGTGCCCGAGCCAGATGATGCCGAACATGATGTGCCCACCGGATGACAGGTCGGCCGCGGCTGCGCTGAAGAGTGCGTCCATGGGCGGCTAATACCACCATACGGTCGCGATGTGAATGGATCAGGTGCGCGTCGGCGAGCGGTGCCCGACGCGATCACCTGCCTGTGGTAAAAGCCGTGACGCCTCGATGATTGCTCCCCGCGCCCTCGTCGGTATCGCCGTCCCCGTCGTGGTCGCCTTGAGTGCTGGCTGCGCCCCGACGGCGGCCACGCCCAAGACGCCGATGATCACCAACGCGCCGGGGATCGCCGCGGCGCCGCCGCCGGTGACCCGGGTCGATCCGGCCTCGGGCGGCGGGGCGGCCAAGCCGGCCGGGCTGGCCGCGCTGGAGACGGAGCTGCGGCGCGGGATGCGCGAGCTGGGGGCGAGGGCCAAGCCGACGCCGTACTTCATCGCCTACGAGGTCCACGATCGCAACGAGACCGCTCTCGGCCAGCTACGGCGCGCTGGTGCAGTCGTCGACCCGCCGGGCGCGCATCCTGGACACCGACGTGCGCGTGGGCGACTACAAGCTCGACTCGACGCACACCATCCGGTCGAGCGACTTCGACTTCTCGTCGATGATCGGGCGGCCACCCGGTGTCGCTGCCGCTGTCGACGATCCGCCGGCGCTGCGGACCGTCGCCTGGCGCGAGACCGACCGGCGCTACGACGAGGCGGCCGAGCGGCTGGTCAAGATCCGGACCCAGCGCGCGCTGAAGGTCGCCGACGAAGATCCCTCGGACGACTTCTCGCGCGAGAAGCCGGCGCAGTACCTCGGGGCGGCCGCGGCGCTCACGATCGATGTGCCCGCGTGGGAGCAGCGCATCCGGCAGCTGTCGGCGGCGCTTCCGGGGCCAGGCCGAGATGCTCGGACTCCGGCGTCACGTTGCAGGCGATGCAGCCTGACGCGCTGGCTCATCAACTCCGAAGGGACGCTGGTGCAGACCGGGCCGCGACTACGTGCGCGTCTATCCTGGAGGCGAGCGCGCGCGCCGACGACGGCATGGAGCTGGAGCGCTTCGAGACGCTTCGACGCCGCGACGATGGAGGGGCTCGGGCAGCATCGCCGACGATGGAGCGCGCCGCCGACGCCGATCATCGCCGACCTGCAAGCGCGCTGCGGAAGGCGCCGCTGGCCGATCCCGTACATCGGGCCCGCGATCCTCGAGGGGCGGGCGGCCGGGCGTGTTCTTCCACGAGATCTTCGGCCACCGGGTCGAGGGGCACCGGCAGAAGAACGAGGAGGAGGGGCAGACGTTCGCCAAGAAGGTCGGCGAGCCGATCATGCCGGCCTTCGTGTCGGTCTACGACGACCCGACCCTGGCGCGGCTGGGCGACGACCGATCTGAACGGCTTCTACCGCTTCGACGATGAAGGCGTGGTCGCGCAGCGCGCGACGCTGGTCGTCGGACGGCGTGCTGCGCGGCTTCCTGCTCAGCCGGTCGCCGACGCGCGGCTTCTCGCCGTCGAACGGCCACGGGCGGCGGCAGGAGGGGCGGGCGGTGGTGTCGCGCCAGGGGAACCTGGTGGTCGAGCCGAAGCGCGTTCGTGACGACGACGGAGCTGCGCGGTCTGCTGCGCGAGGAGGCGCGCCGGCAGGGGAAGCTGTACGGGCTGTCGTTCCGCGACATCTCGGGCGGGTTCACCAACACCGCGCGCGGCGGGCCGCAGGCGTTCAAGGTGCTGCCGATCCTCGTCTACCGGGTCTGGGTCGACGGGCGTCCCGACGAGCTGGTGCGCGGCGTCGACCTGGTCGGCACGCCGCTGGCCGCGCTGTCGCGGATCATCGCCGCCTCGCGACGACTACCAGACGTTCAACGGCTACTGCGGCGCCGAGTCGGGCTTCGTCCCCGTCTCGGCGACCAGCCCGAGCCTGCTGGTGCAGCAGATCGAGGTCGAGCGTCGCGACAAGGGGAGCGACAAGCCGCCGGTGCTCCCCGCGCCGATGACATCAAAAATGAAGACCGCGCGCGCGTCCCTGGCAGCGGTCACCGTGTCGCGCTGCGCTGGCCTGGCGTCGGTCGCTGGTCGCTGGCCGCGCAGGTGGTCGGCGGCGATGCCGGCGCGAAGCCAGCGCCGAGCCCGCGATGCGACCCCCGACAGCGATGCGTCAAGCGCGCGATGAAGGACGAGCTCGCGCGCTCGATGAAGGATCTGCTCACGGATGGGCGACGAGCCGCGCCCCTACTACCTCGCCTACACGGTCTCCGACCTCGAATCAGGCGACGGCCAGCGCGACGCTGGGGGCGATCACCGCCGCCCACGCCTACCGCGGCGCGACTGCTGCGCACCGATCTGCGGGTCGGCGACGCGAGCTTCGACAACACCAACTTCGAGGGCGGCGCGCGGGTCGAGAGCGATCCCGATCGAGGACGACTACGCGGCGCTGCGGCGCGAGCTCTGGCTGCGCAGCGACGAGGCTTACAAGACCGCGGTCGAGACGCTGGCGCGCAAGCGCGCGGCCGCGGCGGGGCAGGCGGCCGCCGAGGAGGACGACGGCGTCAGCGACTTCTCGAAGCAGGCGGCCGGCGCAAGCTCGAGGTCCCGTTCGCCGCCAGCCCGGCCGATCCGGAGGCGCTGCGCGAGACTGGTGCGCAAGCTGTCGCAGATCCTGCGTCGACTACCCGCAGATCTACGGCTCGCACGTCACCGGCCACGTACGCGATCGTCCGCCGGCGGCTGGCGACCAGCGAAGGGACCTGGGTCGACGACAGCAAGCGCACCGTCCGCATCGACGTCGTCGCCGACACCCAGGCCGACGACGGCATGAAGCTGCGCAGCTTCGTGCCGTTCACGGCGCTGGAGCCGTCCGGGCTGCCGCCGTTCGCCGAGATGGAGAAGGCCGTGCGCGCGATGGCCAAGGAGCTGGTGGCGACGCGCAAGGCGCCCGTGGCGACGTCGGGGGCGGGCGCGGTGCTGTTCGAGGGGGCGGCCGCGGCGCAGCTGGTGAAGCATGCTGGTGGCCGAGCAGCTCGGCGGCACGCCGCCGCCCAAGACGGCGTCGGCGGGCAGCGACGACGGCGGGCAGCAGAGCGTGCTGGCGAGCAAGCTGGGGCAGAAGGTCGCGGCCCCGATCCTGTCGCGGTCGACGATCCGCTGCTCGACGACCGCGCCGGGCAAGGCGCCGCGCTGTTCGGCAGCTACCGCGTCGACGACGAGGGCGTGCCGGCGCAGACGCGTGTCGCTGATCGAGCAAGGGCGTGCTCAAGACGCTGCTGATGTCGCGCACGCCGCGCAAGGAGATCACGGCGCTCGAACGGCCACGCGCGGGCGCCGCGGTTCTCGGGCGCCGCGCGCCCACGTCGGCACGCTGGTGGTGACCGGCGGCCGCGGGCCTCAACCGCGCCGCGCTGCTCGCCGAGCTGGCCAAGATCGCGAAGGGGGGAGGCGTCACGACGTACATCGTGCGCCTGCTGGACGACGGCTCGATCCCCGCGGCGACGTGGACGATCTTTCGGCGCTGTTCTCGTTCGGCGGCGGCGGCCACGGCCCGCCGCCGCGTCCGCCCGCTGGTGGTCTACAGGCTGGCACCAGGGGAAGGAGACGCTGGTGCGTGGCGTGACGCTGGAGAACCTGCTGCCGCGTTCGTTCAAGGAAGTGACGGCGACCGGCAACGAGCCGATCGTCTACAACTACCTGGACGGCGGCGGCGGCTTCTCCGGCATCCCCTCGACGATCATCGCGCCGCTCGCTGCTGTTCCCTGACGTCGACGTGCGGCGGCAGACCGGGGAAGAACCGCAAGCCGCCCGTTTACCCTTCGCCGCTGACCTTGCCGGCGCCGCAATCGCAGTCGCCGCAGCCGCCCCGATAGGGTAAGTTAGCTCGCACCCAATGGCGCGAACGCACTTCACGGTCGGCGACGTCGAGGCGCTGATCCCGGCGCTGGAGCGGATCTTCACCGACGTGCTGCAGCTGCGGGCCGCGCTGCGCGGCATCGAGATCAAGCTGGAACGCGCCAACGTGCGGATGAGCCGCGAGGAGCTGCTGGAGAGCGATGACGGCCCGCCCGACGTGCGCCGGGCCAAGGCGCTGTTCCGCGGATTCTACGAGGCGCTGTCGGACGAGATCGAAGAGGTCCGCGCGCTGGGCGGCGAGGTGAAGGACATCGAGACCGGGCTGGTCGACTTTCCCGGCGCGCCGCCGCGGCGAGGAGATCCTGCTCTGCTGGCGGCTGGGCGAAAAGACGGTCGGCTACTGGCACGCGTGGAAGCGGGGTTCGCCGGCCGACGTCCCATCGACGACGAAGTCGCGCGCGCGCCGCAGCCGCTGGACTGAGGGCGGCGCGTCGTCGCGCGAGCCGGCACTGCGGGCCGCGGTCGAGGCGCTGTTGCGGGCCTCGGGGCTTGGATCCGGCCGGCGATCCCGATCTGGTCGAGACGCCCGCGCGCGTCGCGCGGCTGTGGGAGTCGGAGTTCCTGGCCGGCTACGGCATGGATCCGGCGACGATCCTCGGCGACCCGGTGGCGGGCGAAGCCGATCCCGACGTCGTGGTGGTCGGCGGCCTGCGCTTTCACGCGATGTGCCCGCACCATCTGCTGCCCTACCGCGGGCGTCGCGCACGTCGCCTATCTGCCGGCGGGCAAGCTGGTCGGGTTCGGCCGCCTCGGCGGAGCTGGTCGACTGCTTCACCAAGCGGCTGACGCTGCAGGAGCGCGCGACGCACCAGATCGCGGACGCGCTCTGCCGCCACCTGGGCGCGCGCGGCGCCGGCTGCGTGATCGAGGCCGAGCAGCTCTGCCTGGCGCTGCCCGACGAGAGGCACGATCAGTCGGGCGTCGTGACCAGCGCGTTCGTCGGCGAGATGCGCGAGCGCGCCCGATCTCGAAGGCGCGCCTGCTGGAGGCGGCCACGCTGGGAGCGCGCGAGGTGACGTGACGCTGGCGGGCAAGATCGCGGTGGTCACCGGCGCCTCGCGCGGGATCGGGCGGGCCATCGCCGCGGCGCTGGCGGGCGCGGGGGCGCGGGTGGCGGGCTGCGCGCGCAATCCCGCCGACGGGCAGCGACATGTTTCGCTGCGACGTCGCGCGCGCCGCCGACGTCAGCGCGCTTCGCCGACGACGTGCTCGGCCGGTTCGGCCCGCCCGACGTGCTGGTGAACAACGCGGGCGATCGTCGCGCGCGGCCGCCTCGACGAGATGCCGGTCGACGACCTGGGACGCGGTCGATGGACGCGAACCTCAAGGGGACGTTCCTGGTGACCCGCGCGTTTCTACCCGCGATGCGCGCGCGCGCGCGCGCGGCCGGATCGTCAACATCGCGTCGATCTCGGGGCGGCAGGGGACGGCGCAGCTGACCGCGTACTGCGCCGCCAAGCACGGCGTCGTCGGGCCTGACCCGCGCGCTGGCCGAGGAGCTGCGCGACGACGGCATCGCGGTCAACGCCGTCTGCCCGGGCTCGGTCGACACCGAGATGCTGCGCGCCGGGATTGCCGGGGGCGACGCCCGACATGTCGCCCGAGGACGTCGCGGGCGTCGTCCTCTATCTGGCCGACCGGGGCGCCCGCGGCGCTGACCGGATCGTGCGTCGACGTCTTCGGCTGATCAGATGGACGGTCATGGCGACCGACGCATCAGATGTTCGACTCGGCCGCCGCGCTGCACGCGGCTGCCGTTGTTCCCGCTGCCCAACGTGGTGCTGTTTCCCAACGCCTCGTTGCCGCCTGCACATCTTCGAGGAGCGCTATCGCGCGATGACCCGCGACATCCTGGCGGGCGCGCGCTTCCTCGCGATGGGCTTGATCGCTCCGACGGCGCGAGGCCGACGACGAGCGGCCGCACCGTGGAGCCGATCGCCGGGGTGGGCGAGGTGGTGATGGCGCACGAGCTGCCCGACGGGCGTTTCAACATGGTCGTGCGCGGGCGCGCGCGCGTGCGCATCGACGAGGAGCTGGCGTCCGACCGGCCTTACCGGCTGGTCGTCGGCGACGGTGCTGCCCGACCTGCCGTCGCGACGCCGGGCGAGCTGCGCGACGCGGAGCAGGCGCTGCGCGCGTTGATCGGTCAGCTCGCCGACGCGATCCCCGAAGGGGGCGAGCCGCTGCGCCAGGTCGTCGCCGCGCTGGCAGACGCCGACCGAGCTGGCCGACGTCGTCGCCGCGGAGCTGATCGCCGATGTCGGCGCTGCGCCAGCAGCTGCTCGAGACCCGGGACGTGGCCAAGCGACTGGAGCGCGTCACCGCCGAGATCGTCGCGATGACGGCGCGGCCTCGGCGGTCCCGGCGTCTCAATTGAGCGTCGGCCCCGCTCGTAGTGCTGGACGGCGGGAGACGGAACTATATATCACCCGTCATGTCTCCTCGATCTATGCAGCACATTCGATTCGGCTCTTCGCTTTCGTGCGTCGCTGTCGCGGTGATCGCGGGCGTCTCGGTCGGCGTGTCGACTGCCGCCCAGGCCAAGAAGGGCGGCGGGCGGCAAGGCGCGCGCCCGCCGACGACCGCGACTGCAAGACCGACAAGGACTGTGTGCGCGGTCGCCGACGACTGCTGTCCGTGCAGCCAGGGGGGCAAGGCGCGCGCGATTCCCAAGAAGCAGAAGGACGACTACGAGAAGGATCGCAAGAAGCGCTGCGCCGACACCGCCTGCACGGAGATGATGTCGACCGATCCGACCTGCGCGCAGGAGCCGTTCTGCGGCGCCGGCATCTGCGAGCTGGGCGGGTCCGCCGAACGCGGCGCCGAAGTCGGACGAGGCGTCGAAGACGGACGCCAAGCTGAAAGCGGACGACAAGCCGAAGACGGACGACAAGGCCAAGTCGAGTGACAAGCGAAGGCGGGCGACAAGGCCAAGCCGACGACAACTGGCCGACGGCACGGGTTCTGAGTCCGCGCCGTCAGTCGCGGGGCGGGCGGCGTGACGCAGAAGTCTCCGCTGTCCATCGGCACGCAGGCCGCGGTGCCGGGAGCTGGGCAGGCGATCGCGGGCAGATGACTTGCTGGCAGCCGTCTGCAACGTCCGGGTCATGTCGAGCCGGCTTGTTCTTGACGTAGGTCGGGCTGCCGCAGGCCAGTCGAGCTGACGCTGGTGCACTGGTCGCTCTTTGCCGCATCGCACATCCGCGCGGCCGGCATCGCCTTGCCGTATGCGGGTCTCCGAATCGCTGCAGGTCGTGTCGGCGCCACCGGTGCCGCCACGGCCGGTGCTGCCGCCGGGGCCTGCTCCGCCCGGTCCGCTGCCGCCGCGGCCGGTGCTGCCGCCGGGGCCCGCTCCGCCCGGTCCGCTGCCGCCGCGGCCGGTGCTGCCGCCGGGGCCGGTGCCGGCGACTCCGCTGCCGCCGCCAGCGTGGCCGGCGCCGCCCGAATTGCCGCCGCGCCCGGCGGATCCTCGGGTGCCGCCCGGCCCCGCGCCGCCCGGCCCCTGGCCCGCTACGCCCGTCGTCCCCGCGCTCCCCTGGCCCGCGACGCCGGTGCTCCCCGCGACGCCGGTGGTCCCCGCGACGCCGGTGCTCCCGCCGCGCCCGGGCGCTCCGCCCGCGTCGCCGCCCGCGCCTGTCACCAAGCTGCCGCCGCCACCGCCATCGCCGCCCACGCCGGTCGGGCCTGATTCGACGCTCCCACATGCGACCAGCAACCCACACACGGTGACCCAGGCGAGTTTTTGCATGCGCCCGCAGGGCAGCAATCGCCGTGCCCGCGCCGCGGGGAGCGAAGCCCTGTCGTTACGCGGGGCTGCGGCCGATCGTCTCGGATTTCCGAGGGGATCTCGGATCCATCGGGGCCGTTCATCGTCGATGGCGGTCTTGACGCCGGCGACGTCCGCAAACGCCAGCCCGAGCGCGAGACCGTGCTCCATCAGCGGCTCTGACGCTATCGCCCGGCGCGCGACCCGGCCGCTGGTCTCGAGGCGTGGATAGAGCGTCAAGGTGGCGAGCGCGTTGCCATCAGAGAGCGGCTGCGCCACCCAGCCGAGCCGCGCGCCGCGCGTGTCGCCGTCGGTGACGGTCCAGCGCGGGAGCCCGCCCGGCTCGGCGGTCCAGGTGGCGTCGAAGTCGGCGAGGGGGAGGCTGTCCTCGACGACGGCGTCGGGTCCGTGCGCGCCGGGGCGTGGGATGACGCTGCTCCAGCCGGGAAACGCGCGCCAGCTGTGCGGGTTGCGGAGCTGCCCGCAGCGCTCGGCGCCGGACGCGCGAGCGGGGGCGCGACGGCGACGCCGCCCAGGCGCTGCGTCGGGTAGCGCGCCACCAGCGCGACCGCTCCGCGCGCGCGCAGCGGGGCCAGCTTGGCGTCGGCGAGCAGCGCCGTAACGGGGAGCCAGTCGGCGGCGGCGACATCGGTCCCCCCGGCCGCCAGGCGCGCGGCGCCGCGACGAACTCGGCCCGCAGCGCCACGGCGCGCATCGCGACGTAGGCGGTCGCCGCCAGCCCCGCCGGCTCGCCGTACGGGACTGCGGGCGATGATCCGCCGCAGCAGCAAGGTCGAGTTTTGGATGTCGAGCTGCGCGTCGATCACCAGCGTGCTGCCGCCCGGGCGCGGCGTCGATCGTGAAGACGATCTTCCCGGCGAGAAGTCGCCGTCGACGAGCTGAAGCTCGACGCCGTCGGCGCGGGGGCGCAGAACGAGCGGCCGGCCAGGTTGAACAGCGGGACCTCGACCTCCCAGCCGAGCCCGATCGAGCCATCCGGCGGCCGGCGTCGCGTCGGCGCGAACGACCCCCGGAAGAATCATCTGGTAGTGCGCGGCGTCGAGCAGCACGCGCGGATCGCCGCGGGCGGAGCCGGCGACGACCGTCGCCGCGCGCACGTGCGGCGCGCCGCGCCTGCGCCGGGTGGTCGATCGAGCGCGATGTCGGCGGTGCCGTCAGCGGGGAGCGCGGCGGCGAGCAGGGCGCCGGTCGGGACCGCGGACGGTCGATAGTCTGCGCCGATGCCGCCGCGGCATCGCGCGGGCGGACGCGGCCGGGATCGGCCCGTGCGCGGCGGCCTGGAGCAGGAGGACGACAAGGCGACCGAAGAGCAGCCCGGTCGCCGCATGGGGTTACGTCTTCTTCTGATGAGCACGCCGGGCGGAATGCGTCGTGAGCGGTCTCGCGAGCGTCGGCGTGCGACCGGCCGCGAGCTCGGTGACGTAGTGGCGAATCTGCTTCCAGCGTCTTGGGCGGCAGCATCGTCGAAACGGACGCCGATGTCGCCGCCGCGTCCGGGCCGAGGTGGGCGACCTTGCCGGGCAGGTGCAGCCGCTCGCCGTTCGGCAGGGTGAGGATGATGTCGATCGCGGTGCCCAGCGGCGCGCGCGCGCCGAACGACAGCCGCATGCCGCCGAGCGACATGTTGATCGTGTAGACGCTGCCGGAGCGCGTCCCAGTCGGGCAACCGGACTTCGACCAGCGAGCGCGCCGGGAATGCGCGGGGCGCTGCGCCGCTCGGCCTGCGCCGTGCCATCGAAGTCGTGATCGTCTGCCATGGCGGCTCACAGCCATCGATGATTATGTCACAGCCCGAAGTCTTACAACCGCGACGCAAATGGGATCTGCTCAAAGGTCCGATTGCATTCAAGTTGACGCAAAATGAAAACGTCATTCGTCGACTGTCGCCGCCGCAGTGCTTGCATCGCCGTCGCTGTGCGCACCGTTGCGCCCGCGTACGCCGCGAAGTCGATCAAGGTCACCATGAATGCCATCACCGCCGACGGCGTCGGCAAGTCGGTCGGGACGATCACGATCAAGGAGACCAAGGACGGCGTCACGCTCGAGCCCAAGCTGAAGGGCCTGCCGCCGGGTGAGCATGGCTTCCACATCCACGAGAAGCCGAGCTGCGACGCCGCTGAAAAGGAGGGCAAGAAGACCGCGGGGCAGGCGGCCGGGCGCGCACTACGATCCCGACGCGACCAAGGCCCACAAGGGGCCGGAGGGGGGCGGCCACAAGGGGGATCTCCCGAAGCTGGTCGTATCCGACAAGGGCGAGGCGAAGGAGAAGCTCGAGGTCAAAGGGGTGAAGCTGGCGGACTTCCAGGGGCACGCGCTCATGATTCACGCCGGCGGCGACAACTACAGCGACGCGCCGAAGCCGCTCGGCGGCGGCGGCGAGCGCATCGCCTGCGGCGTGGCGAAGTGAGCGTGGGAGGGGCTTTGCCCCTCCCACGGGTGAAGCGGCTCGCGGCGTTTGTGCGGTTGGGGCGGCCGCTGTTTCTGGGCGGTGGGTTCGTCTTGTACGGGCTTGGCGTCGCCGTGGCGGCGCTGGGCGGGGCGCCGATCGATTGGGGGCGGTATGCGTGGGGGCAGCTGATCGTCACGGCGATCCAGCTGGCGACGCACTACTCGAACGACTACTTCGATCTCGAGGCAGATCGGGCGAACCGCACGCCGACGCGGTGGTCGGGCGGCAGTCGCGTCTTGCTGAGCGACGGGGTGCCGGCCTGGATCGCGCTGGCGACCGCGGTGGTCCTGACCACGATTGCGTTGCTGGCGTCCGTGACGCTGGCGCGCCGCACGCCGGAGGCATCGCCCGTTCTGGGCGTGGCGCTGGCGATGATGGGTCTCGCCTGGGCGTACAGCGCGCCGCCGGTGCGGCTGTGCGCGCGCGGGTGGGGCGAGCTGACGACGGCCGTGGTGGTGACGTTGCTGGTGCCGCTTCTCGGTTGGGTGCTGCAGGTGGGGGCCGTGCGGGCGCCGCTCCTGCTGGCGGTCGCGTTGCCGTGCGCGCTGCAGTTCGCGATGCTGCTCGCGATCGAGTTCCCGGACGCGGCCGGCGACGCGGTCACGGGCAAGCGGACGCTGGTCGTGCGGCTGGGCGCGGCGGTGGCGGCCCGGATCTACGCCGTCGTCACGTTGCGGGGTTCGCGGCGGTGCCTCTTTTCGCGGGCCGCGGTCTGCCCGCCCCGGCGCTGTTCGCGCCGCTGCTGCTGGCGCCGCTCGCTTGCTGGCAGGCCGTGCGCGTCGTGCGGGGCGGCTACCGCGACGGCGAACGCTGGGAGAGCGTGGCGTTCTGGTCGGTGGCGCTGTTGATCGGAAGCGCGGGGGCGGAGCTGATCGGGATGGTGGTGGCGATCCGTTTGCGCGGGGGCTGAATGCCGACTCCGCCACCGATGCCGAGCAGCGCGGTCATCACCCGCGGCGCGGCGCGCATCGCCACCATCGTCGCGCGCGCCAGCGCGGGGCGGGTGACCAGCGAGACCAGCGCGCGCGTCAGCCAGCCGTGCGGGCGGAGCAGCCGGCGCCGATCACGATCGAAGCGGGCCAGCCAGCGGTCCCCCTCGGTCAGCGCGTAGGGGACCACCGCCGCCAGGCGCTCGGCGGTGCAGAGCGCGTGTGCGATTCCGCCGGCGGTGAGCGGATCGGTCGCCTGGGCGGCGTCGCCCAGCAGCACCGCGCCGGGCGCGAAGCCGGCGCGGGCGCGGCGGGTGAGCGGCGCGCGGCCGGCGGGGGGCGTCAGCGGCGTCGCGCCTTCGAGCCAGGTCGCGATGAGCGGCTCCTCGGCGCACCAGCGCTGCAGGGCAGCGCGCGCGCCGTTCCCGAGCGCTCCCGCGGGGCAGAGCGCCGCCAGCAGGAGCTCACCGTCGGGGAGCGGCGCCACGTAGAGCTCGCGGCCGTGGCCGACGAAGATCTCGAGCCGGTCGGGTCCGGGCGCGGCCAGACGAAAGTGCATCCGGACGCCGACCCGCCCCGGGCCCCCTGTCCGGCGATCGAGCCCCAGGGAGCCGCGCACCGCCGAGCCGATGCCGTCGGCGCCCACCACGAGACCGCCGCGGCGCAGCTCGCCGCCGACCCGCAGCCCTATCGCGCGCCCCTTCTCGACGACCGCTCCCTCGACGGGCGCCGCTTCGAAGACCTGCACGTTCGGGTGCGCGCGCGCCGCCGCGAGCAACGTCTCGTCGAGGTGCAGCCGCCGTTGCGCGATCGCAACCACCGGGCGCCCGTCGCGGGTGGGGAAGGGGGCCTCCGCCGACAGCCCGAAGCCATGGTAGCGGACCGTCGCCAGCGTGCGCCCGCCGACCGCCTCGCGCAGGCCCAGGCGCTCGAGCACGGCGACGCCGGCCGGCATGATCCCCTCGCCGCAGGGCTTGTCGCGCGGGAACCGGTGGGCGTCGTAGAGCTCGACCCTCAGGCCAGCGCGTCCGAGCAAGAGCGCCAGCGTCGCCCCCGCCGGGCCGCCCCCGGCGATTACGACGTCGGCCATGGCAGGAACCGGGGTTTGGCGGCGAACGCCCGCCGGTAGTCGGGGTCGGTCATCAGCACCGACTCCTCGAGCGCGATCCGGCGCCGCAGGATCATGACGTGCAGGACCGCGCCGACGGTCGCGGTCAGGTAGGCGCCGTGGACCAGCGGCAGCGCCGCCAGCTCGATGAACACGGCGACGTAGTTCGGGTGGCGGACGTAGCGGTAGGGCCCGCCCGTCACCACGCCGAACGGCATCGAGCGGACGACCCGGACGTTCCAGTGCGCGCCCAGGGTCGCGATCACCCAGAACCGCAGCAGGTTCGCGAGCGCGAACAGCACCAGCGCGGGGATCGCGAGCGCGGGCGTCGCCGGTCGGCGCAGCAACAGGACCTCCAGCGCCGCGGCGAGCAGCAGGCCGGTGTGCAGCGCGACCATCGCCCGGAACACAGGCTCGGGCAGGGGCGCGGCGCCGCGTGCGGCGAGCGCGCGCTGGTTCCGGCGCGAGAGCCGCAGCTCGACGAGGCGGCAGGCGCCCACGGCCAAGAGCAACCCCAGATAGAGATAGAGGCCGAGCGTCATCTCAGTCACCATCCGAGCAGCAGCAGCTCGGTCGTCAGGCCGGGCCCGAACGCCGCCAGCACACCGTGGGCCCCCGGCGGCGGCTGGCGCTGGGTCAGCCAGTCGTGAAGCACGAACAGCACCGACGCGCTCGACTGGTTGCCGTAGCGGCCGCAGGACTCCCACGACAGCTGCGTGTCGTCGCGGGTGAGCCCCAGCTCCTCCTCCAGGACGCCGAGGATCTTTCGGCCGCCGGGGTGCAGGACGAAGCAGCTGAGATCCGCGCGCGACAGGCCCCGGCGCGCCGCCAGCTCCCCGACCAGCCGCGCGATCTCCGTCTTGAGCAGCAGCGGAATGTCCTTCGACAGCACCGAGTGAAACCCGTCGTCGCGCAGCTCGAAGCCGAGCGCGTACGTCGAGTGGGGAAAGATGTGCGAGCGCGTCTCCAGCACGCTCACGGAGCCCCGCGAGCGGGCGCCGTCGCTGTCGCAACGAGGGGCTCCGCCGCCCGCGTCCCCGCCGGCGAGGACCGCGGCGGCGGCGCCGTCGCCGAACAGGGCCGTCGACACCAGGTTGGCGAGCGACAGGTCGGCGCGCTGGAGGCTGAGGCTCGGCAGCTCGACCGCGACCACCAGGACGTGCGCGGTCGGGAAACCGATCAGGAAATCGTGGGCGCGGGCCAGCGCCGCCGCGCCGCCCGCGCAGCCGAGCGCGGTGATGGGCAGCCGGCGCACGTCGGGGCGCAGCCCCAGGAGGTCGACCAGATGGGCGTCCAGCGACGGGATCATGATGCCCGTGCAGGACACCGTGATCACGAGGTCGATCGCCGCCGCGTCGACCGCGGCGCGGTCCAGCGCCGCCGCCGCGACCTGCCGCCCCAGGCGGAGGGCGTGGTCGCGGTAGCGCGCCTGGCTCTCGCCCAGCGTGTGTGGCCGCCCCAGCTCCGCCACCGGCTCGACGCTGTAGCGACGCTCGACGGCGGCGTGATCGAACAGGGCCATCGCGGCGTCCAGGCGCGACGGGGCCAGCGGCCAACACCGCGCGCAGCTGCGCCTTGACCTCCGCCTGCGTGGCCGAAAACTCGGGCACGGCGGTGGCAGTAGCCACGATACGCGGCGCGGCGGCCATGGTGCCGCGAAGCTAAGCCCGCGGCCGGGGTAGCACAAGCGTGCGGGCGGAAACCTCCGTTTCGGTTAGATTACCGCGATGGCGCAGCAAGACGAGCTCGTGGCGATGGGTCGCCGCCTGCTCATCAACAATTATCGGCAGTCACCTCTGGTGATGGCGCGCGGCGAAGGCTGCACGTTGTTCGACGTCGAGGGGCGTCGCTACCTGGACATGACCGCGGGCGTCGCCGTCTGCGTGCTCGGCCACGGCCACCCGGGGTTGGCCGACGCGATCGCCGCCCAGGCCCGCCGGCTGCTGCACGTCTCGAACCTCTATTTCATCGAGGCGCAGCTCCAGCTTCGCCGAAGCGCTGGCCCGGCGTGCCTTCCAGGGGCGCGCGTTCCTTCTGCAACTCGGGCACCGAGGCGAACGAGGCGGCGCTGAAGCTGGCCCGTCGCTATCAGGCCGTGGTCAAGCAGCGCGCCCGATCGGGTCGAGCTGATCGCGTTCGAAAACGGCTTCCACGGGCGCACCATGGGTGCCCTCAGCGTCACGGGGCAGGCGAAGTACCGCGACGGGTTCGGTCCGCTGATAGGCGCCGGTGCGCTTCCTCCCGTTCGGCGACGTCGCCGCCGCGCGCGCGGCCATCACCGACGCGCACCTGCGCCGTCATCGTCGAGCCGATCCAGGCCGAGGGGGGGATCAACCTGCCGCCGCCGGGCTTCCTGCAGGAGCTGCGGCAAGCTGGCGAACGACACGGGGACAGTGCTGATCTTCGACGAGATCCAGACCGGCAGCGGGCGCACCGGCACCTTCTACGCTTTCGAGGCGGAAGGGGTGGTCCCCGACGTGCGTCACCCTGGCCAAGGGGCTGGCGGGCGGCGTGCCGATCGGCGCGATGCTGGCGAACGAGGAGGTGGCCCGCGGCTTCGAGCCGGGGACGCACGCCTCGACCTTCGGCGGCAACCCGTTCGCGACCGCGGCGGCGCTCTATGTCCAGCAGGCGATCGACGAGATGGGGCTGCTCGCGCACTGCCAGCGAGGTCGGCGCCTACCTCGGCTCGGCGCTGTTGCGACTGGCGGAGCGGCGACGGCCCCGGACCCGCGGCGCGCGCGGGCGGGGCCTCTTGCAGGGGCTGGTCATCGACGGCGACCCCGCTGACGTGGTGACCGCCGCGCGGGCGCGCGGCCTGCTGGTGTCGGTGGCGGGGAGCAACGTCGTGCGGCTCGTTCCGCCGCTGATCGTCACCAAGGCGGAGATCGACGAGGCGGTCGCCATTCTGGACGACGCGCTCCAGGCCGCAAAATAACAGAGCAACAAACAGGGCGACCCCAGGGCGACGACAGGACGACGACAGGACGAGGACTCATGAACGGACTCACTCACCCGAAGGACTTCCTCAGCTTCTGGGACCTGCCCGACGGCGGCATCGAGGCGCTGATCGTCCGCGCCGAGGAGCTGCGCGCGCTGCGCGCCGCGCGCACCGCCGCACGCCGACCCGCCCTGGCCGCGTGCTGGGGATGGTGTTCGAGAAGGCGTCGACGCGGACGCGCGCCAGCTTCGAGATCGCGATGTACGAGCTGGGCGGGCACGCACTCTACCTCGGCATGCAGGGGTCGCAGCTGGAACGGGGCGAGCCGATCCGCGACACGGCGCGGGTGCTGTCCGGCTACTGCCACGCGATCATGGTGCGCACCTTCGGGCACGACCGCGCCGAGGAGATGGCGCGCTACGCGACCGTGCCGGTGCATCAACGGCCTCACCGATCTGCTGCACCCCTGCCAGGTGCTCGCCGATCTGCAGACGGTGGCGGCAGCGTTTCGGCGGCGCCGGCGCTGACATCCGGGCCACGCTGCGCAAGGTGCAAGTACGCCTGGATCGGCGACGGCAACAACATGGCGAACTCGTGGATCGAGGCCGCGGGGATCCTCGGGCTGGACCTGGCGCTCGCCTGCCCGGCCGGCTACGAGCCCGACGCGAGCGTGCTGGCGCGCGCGCGGGCCACCGAGCGCGGCCGGATCACCATCGTGCGCGAGCCGGCCGCGGCGGTCGCGGGGCGGCAGGTGATCTCGACCGACGTCTTCGCGTCGATGGGGCAGGAGGCGGAGGCCGAGACGCGCCGGAAGGCGTTCGCCGGGTTCTGCATCGACAGCGCCGCTGATGGCGGCCGCCGATCCCGGCGCGATCGTGCTGCACTGCCTGCCCGCCCACCGCGGCGAGGAGATCACCGACGAGGTGATCGAGGGCCCGGCCAGCGCCGTCTGGCAGCAGGCCGAGAACCGCCTGCACGCGCAGAAGGCGCTGCTCGAGCTGATGATCCCTTGACTACTTCTTGCCGATGACGTCGGCCAGGATGGTGGTGGCGTCCTCGCCGAGGGAGATGATGTGGAGGGTCGACCCGTCCACGCAGTAGGGCTGCGCGGCGGACCCGCCGCTGCCGGGCGTCGTCGTGAGGGTGGTGCCCGACGTCGTGTAGGTCCCGTCCTCGCTCGTGGTCTGGGGCGCCGAGATCACGCAGGTGCAGGAGCTGGACCCCGTGCAGCTGATCGTCGCGCCGGTGGTGCCGCCGGTCTCGTACTGGAACAGGGCGTTCAGCGCCGAGCAGGAGAGCCCTTGCAGGCAGGCCGCCGGGATGTGGGCCGTCGCGGTCACCGTCAGCTGGAGATCGAGCGAGTAGGTGTTCGCCGCGTTGAAGACCGCGGTCCCCGAGGCGGCGTAGCTCGTTTCATAGGTCAGGTCGGGGCAAGCCGCCTTGACGTCTTCGATGTCCTGGTTCGTGACCGCCTCGGAATCGACGCAGGCCCCCGCGATGTGCCAGTTCCCGACCAGGTCGCCGCCGCAGGGCGCGACCTTGCCGCACTTGTTGGGGCCGCCGAGTCCCCCTTCTTCGGTGCCGCTGCTGCAGGCCAGGGCGGCCAGAGAGCAAATAGCCAATGACAATGTAGTAAGGCGGGCGGTGATCATCATGCGGAAGAGATTCGGCCAGAAAGGTGCCGTGGACAAGTGACCAAGGTACGGCGAGGTGCGACCTCGATTTCTGCACCTCCCACGATGCGCTCGGACACGAATTTCGCCGCAAGGGCCCTTACACACGCCGCCGTCTCAAGCCGACATCCGCGTCTGCCGAACTTTTCCTCTGTAATGAAGACGCGGGAGGGATCCGTACCGGACCTCATCCGGGCGACCCGCGGGGAACGCCCCGTGACCGAGGAGATCGATGTGCCCGAGGACCAAGGGGACGGTGAAGGCCGCCCCCGGCGCCCCCTCAACACGTTGAAGACCGCGGAGATTGACGTCGCCCGGGATCGCCGCGCCACGATGACGTCGCCCATCCCCGCGATGCTGGCCGAGTCGATGGTCTCAGATCGCGGCCGCCGCGTGCGCGATCCCGCGGCGCCGACGCTGGAGCGCGTGGAGCGCACGCGTCGGGTCGGCGACTCGGACCGCCAGAGCGTCGCTCCGGGGCCGTCGTCGGTCGCGGCGATCGACGCTGGCATAGCGCCCCACCGGCAGCGGGCGGCCCGCCTCATCGACGAGGCCCGCGCCGCGCTGGACGCCGACGATCTGGCCGAGGCCGTAGGGGCGGTCGAGGAAGCGCTGCGCGAGGCCGACGAGGCGCCGCCGCCCGGCATCATCGAGGTGATCGAGCCGGCCCGGCCGCTGGTCACGCGGGTGTTCGCGACCTACGTGGGCCCGCTGACCGGGGTGCCGGTGCTGGCGCCGCGCGCCGACGAGATCGCGCGCTCGCGCCTGGGCGACCGCGAGCGCGCGCTGCTGGTCCGGGTCGACGGCACGCGCACGCTCGAGGAGCTGTTCGACGGTTCCGGGCTGGGCTCGACCGACGCCCTCCGCATCGCCGCCCGGCTGCTCCGCGCCGGCGCGATACGCGTGGTCTAGCGATCGGTGAGAGATCGCTAAAGGCTGGCTTGCCGACAGCCGATTGACGAGGAGATGGCCGGCGAAAGGCCCGCGGAAGCGGCCAAGGTTCTAGTTTCCAATAGTGCGGCCGAAGTTCTGGTCGTCGACGACGAGCCGATCACCGCCCGGGGCTATGCCCGGGCGCTGACCGCCGCCGGTTACAAGGTCACCGTGGCGCACGACGGGCGCGAAGCGGCCGCGATAGCGCGCAAGCAGAGCTTCGACGTCGATCGTCAGCGACATCTCGATGCCGGACATGGACGGGCTGGCGCTGCTGCGCGCCATTCGCGAGCGCGATCTCGACGTGCCGATGATCTTCATGACCGGCAGCCCGGCGATCGAGACCGCGATCGAGGCGATCGAGTACGGCGCCTTCCGCTACATGCTGAAGCCGGTGCCGTCCGAGGCGCTGCTGGCGGTGATCGAGCGCGCGGTGCGCGTGCACAAGTTCGCGCGCGTGCGGCGCGAGGCGAGCGGCGGTCCACGAGCTGGAAGGCAAGCAGATCGGCGATCGGGCCGGCCTGGAGGCGCGCTTCAGCGTCGGCGATCGAGAAGCTCTGGGTGGCGGCGCAGCCGATCGTCTCGTGGTCGGGGCAGAGCGACCTTCGCCTACGAGACGCTGCTGCGCACGGACGAGCCGACGCTGCGCAGCCCGCTCGACTTCTTCGACGCCGCCGAGCGGCTGGGGCGGGCCTCCGAGCTGGGGCGAATCATCCGCGGCCACGTGGCCCGCCAGATGCGCGACATGCCGCCCGACCGGGCACGTGTTCGTCAACCTGCACCCCGCCGATCTCGGAGGACCCGGAGCTCTACGCCGACGAGGGCGCGCTGACGCCGTTCGCCAAGCAGGTGGTCCTGGAGATCACCGAACGCGCGGCGCTCGATCGGCATCCACGAGCTCGGAACGCGGGTGACGCGGCTGCGGGCGCTCGGCTACCGCATCGCGATCGACGACCTGGGGGCAGGCTACGCCGGGCTCACCAGCTTCGCGCAGCTCGAGCCCGAGGTGGTGAAGGTCGACATGTCGCTGGTGCGCGGCATCGACAGCTCGGCGGTGAAGCAGAAGCTGGTCCGTTCGATCATCGCGCTCTGCACGGAGCTCGGCATCCAGCTGGTCGCCGAGGGGATCGAGACGGCGGCGGAGCGCGACATGCTGATCAACCTGGGCGCCGACCTCTGCCAGGGCTACCTGTTCGCCAAACCGGGCCGCGGCTTCCCCATCCCCGTGATGTAGCGAGGCCTCACCGGGGCCGGGGTAACGACGCGAGGAGCGCGTCGACCTGGGCGTCGGTGGCGGCGAGGTCGCCGTCGTTGTCGATGACGTGCGTCGCGTGCCGCAGCTTCTCGTGGAGCGGCAGCTGGGCTCGATGCGGGCACGGGCCTCGGCCTCGGTCAGCCCCCCGCGCGCCAGCACGCGGGCGAGCTGGGTGGCGGGGGAGGCGGTGACGACGATGAGGCCGTCGAAGTCGCGGTGGCGCTTGGCCTCGACCAGCAGCGACGCCTCGTAGATCGCCAGCCGGTGGCCGGCGGCGGCCAGGGCGTCGAAGCGGGCGTCGCCGAGCTCCTGGATGCGGGGGTGCGTGATCGCCTCCAAGCGGCAGGCGGGCCGCGGGGTCGTTGAAGACGATCCTGCCCAGCCGCTTGCGGTCGACGCGGCCGTCGGCGGCGATGGCGTGCCGGCCAGGCGGCGGCGATGTCGGCGTGGGCGGGCTGTCCCGGGGCCTGCGCCTCGCGCGGCAGGGCAGGTCGGCGTCGACGACCGGGACGCCTCGGGCCGCGAACAGCCGCGCCACGGTCGACTTGCCGGAGCCGATTCCGCCCGTGAGCCCGAGGACCTGGAGGGCGCGCGCCATCGATGCGAGATGCTACCCTGGATGCGCGTGACCCGCGAAGCTCTCCCCGAGGTCGACAGACGCGGCCTTCATCGCCGAGGCGCGCGACCTCGCGCGGCTTGCCGGCGTCGGCCGCGCCCGAGATCGCGATCGCCGGCCGGTCGAACGTCGGCAAGTCGACGCTGCTGAACCGGCTCGCGGGGCGCAAGGGGCTGGCGCGCACGTCGAAGACGCCGGGGCGGACGCGCGGCCTGGTGATGTTTCGGCTGGCGCTTCGGGCGCGGGACGCGCCGGATCGGCGGCGCTGCTCGCTGATCGATCTGCCCGGCTACGGCTACGCCCGGGTGTCGCAGGCGGAGCGGCGGGGGTGGCAGCCGCTGATCGAGGGCTACACGCGCACGCGGCGCGCGCTGGCGCTGTTCGTCATCCTGATCGACGCCCGCCGCGGCATCGAGGACGAGGAGCGCCAGCTCTACGAATGGCTGGGCACGCGAGCACGTGCCCGCGCAGATCGTCTTCACCAAGGTCGACAAGCTGTCGGCCAGCGAGCGGGGCGCTGCTGCGCGAGCGCGCCCGCAGCCTGTTCCGCCGCGCCGCGGCGGGCGGTCGGGGCGGGCCGTTGCTGGTGTCGGGCGAGACGGGGGAGGGGGTCGGCCGCGCTGTGGGCGGCGATCTTCCAGCGCCGCGGCGGCGGCCGGGGCGCGCGGAGGCGCCGGAGCCGCTAGCGTCGAGGGCGCAGATGGCGGTCGCCAAGCTGCCCCCAGGCCTTCGACGTCGAGCCGATGCGGGTCGCGCGATCTCGACGCCGTCGATGGAGATCGAGCGGGCGTCGTTCCGGTCCCCCTGGTCAGCGCAGATGCTTCTCGAGGAGATGGCGCGGGACTGGGCGCAAGTCGACGTGGTCCGCGACCCCGCCGACCGCCGGGTGCGTCGCCTTCAGGAACTACTGGCTGGTCGCCGACGAGGTCCACCTGCTGAACATCGCGACCCACCCGGCGCAGCGCCGGTGCGGGCATGCGTCGCGCCTGCTGGCCCACATCATCGCCCTCGGGCGCGGCCGCGGTTGCCGCCTGGTCACGCTGGAGGTACGGCGGTCGAACGCCGCGGCGCAGCGGCTCTACCGGCGGTTCGGGTTCAGGCCGGTCGGCATTCGCCCGAACTACTACGCGGAGGATCAGGAGGACGCGATCGTGATGCTGCTGGATCTGGCGTGACATGGCCTTCGGGGCGCTGGCCTGGGCGGTCTGGTCGGCCGCGGCGTTCGCGAGGCCGCCGCAGGCCGTTCGAGCGTGGTGAGCCGGGTCGGGCCGCAGGCCGGTGCCGCTGGCCGCCGCCGGCGGGTGGTCCGGCGCGGGGCGATTGCGGCCTCCGCCCCATCCGGCACATCGACGACGCGCGAGCCGGCGGTCGCGATCACGTTCGACGCCTGCGCCACGCGCACGCAGGACTACGGCTTCGACCGGCGGCGTGTTCGACATCCTCAAGCGCGAGCGGGTCCCGCGACGATCTTCGTCTCCGGCCGCTGGGTCGAGGCCCACCCCGACGCGATGACCGAGCTGGCGAACGAGCCGCTGATCGAGTTCGGCGATCACTCGTACGAGCACCCGCACATGTCGCGGCTGCCGGCGGCGCGCATCGACGCCGAGATCGATCAGACCGAGGCGGCGCTGGGCCGGTACGGCAAGCGCGCGGTGGCGTTCCGCCCGCCGTTCGGCGACTGGAGCCAGCGGCTGATCGGCGTCGTGCAGGATCGCCAGCTGCCGACGGTGACCTGGGACGTCGTCTCCGGCGATCCGAGCGCGCGGACCACGACCAGCGCCATGATCCGCGAGGTGCTCGGCCGGGCGCGCGCCGGCTCGATCATCATCTTTCACATCAACGGCCGCGGCTGGAAGACCGCGGAGGCGCTGCCCGACGATCGTGACCGGGCTGCGCGAGCGCGGCTTTCGCTTCGTGCAGCTGTCCGAGCTGATGGGCGCCGGCGTGCGCGCAATGAGCCCGGCGCGCGCGCGCCCGCCCAGGCGGCACGCACGTGTCCGGCGCGTCTGGCCGGCGCTGCCGCGATCGGCGGCGCCGCGCGGGCGCGCAGGCGGCGCCTGGATCGTCGGCATCGAGCCCTGGCGCGGGCTCGGGTACCGCGCGCCGGCGCTCGCCCGCTACCTCGGGCGTATGGCCGCGGGCCGGCAACGTCTGGCTCGCCGGGTCGGCAGCGCGACCATTCCGAGCGGGATCGTCGTCGCGACGGACGGCTTTCTGCTGGGCGGCTTCATCGCGCTGCTTGGCGTCCGCCCGGACGGCGGCGGGCAGGGGGTTGGGCCCGCCTGGTCGCCCACGTCGCCGGCCGCACCTTCGCCAAGCGGCGCTGGCTCTTCGTCTCGTGCGACGCTGGCAACGCCGGCGCGCTGCGTTTCTACCGCCGGCTGGGGTTCGCCCGGGTGGGGCGGCTTCCCGATCTCGTCGCGCGCGGGCCGCGTCGAGCTGCTGCTGCGCAAGGGTGCGCCAGCGACAAGGCGCGTTGACGGACGCGCGCGAAATATCGGCCGCTGCGCCGACGCAGGGCGGGTACCATGGGCCGCGCTGATGATTGGGGAACAGTTCGGGAATTACCGGGCGATTGCGCTGCTGGGTGAAGGGGGGATGGGCGCGGTTTATCTGGCCGAGCACCCGGCGATCGGTCGTCGGGTGGCGGTCAAGGTTCTGCACAAGAACTACACGCGCGACGAGAACCTGCTGGGGCGGTTTCTGAACGAGGCGCGCGCGGCGAACGCGATCCGCCACCCGAACATCATCGAGATCCTCGACTCGGGCGTGATGGCGCGACGGCACGCCGTTTCTGGTGATGGAGCTGCTGGAGGGCGAGAGCCTGGGGACGCGGCTCCGCGGCAGCGGGCGCGCTGGCGATCGCGACGCGCGCTGGACTTCGCCTATCAGACGGCGTCGGCGCTGGGCGCGGCGCACAAGAAGGGGATCGTCCACCGCGATCTGAAGCCCGACAACCTGTTCCTGGTCGCCCGATCCCACACGACCCCGAGCGCGAGCGGATCAAGGTGCTCGACTTCGGCATCGCCAAGCTGCAGCAGGGGTCGAGCGGCGCCGACTCGGTCAAGACCCGCACCGGCACGCTGATGGGGACGCCGATCTACATGTCGCCCGAGCAGTGCCGCGGCACGCAAGGCGGTCGACCACCGCAGCGACATCTACTCGCTGGGCGTGATCTTCTACGAGATGCTGGTCGGCCACCCGCCCTTCGTGTCGGAGGGGTTCGGCGAGCTCGTCAACATGCACCTCAACGTCGCTGCCCGACGTCGGCGCGCTCGAGCGCCCCGACGATCCCGGAGGCGCTGGACGCGCTGGTGCTGAAGATGCTCTCCAAGAACCCGGACGACCGCTTACGCCGACATGGCGGAGCTGCAGGCGGCGCTGAAGGTGGCGGGCGGCCCGCTCTTGGCACTGCGCGGCGGCTCGTCGCCCGACATCAGCGGCGTGCACCGCCCGCCCGGGATGATGAAGACCGAGCTGTCCGAGTCCGAGGCTCGGCGAGACGACCTTCACGACCGGCGTCGGCGAGCGGATCGGATGTCGCCCGCGCCAGCGGTGGTCGCGCCAAGTGGATCGGCGCCGCGCTGGCGCTCGCCCTGGGCGGCGGCGGCTACGTCGCGCTGTCGGGCGGCAAAGCCGACAAGAAGGCGACGGTGGCGACCACCGCCCCGGCACCGCTGCCCAAGCCGGCGACGACCGCGCCGGCGACGACGCCCATCAGCCGACGACCGCCGCCGCCGCAAGCCGTGTCCCCGCGGTCCGGAAGGTCACGCTGAGGCTCGCCTCCGATACCGGCGGGCGCGCGCGTCGTCGACGACGCCGACGACGAGGTGCTGGGCACGACGCCGCTGGTGCTGACCCGCCCGACGCGGCGGCGCGTTGAAGGTGCGCTTCGAGAAGGAGGGCTACGGCCCGGCCACGCGCACCATCTCGCTCGACAGCGATCACACGCATCGAGCTCGACCTGGATCCCAAGCCCGGAAACCGAAGGGCACGCACGCGAGCACGCCGCGCGAGCCGCGCGACGTCGAACGAGCCCGCGAAGCTGTAAGGCGGCGCGAGGAACGCGCCGCCGGGCAAGGATCGTTCTGACGGTCCTCTGCTGCAACGGGTGGGACTCGTTCCGGGTGCGATGGGACGGCAGCACCGAACGGGTCGAGATCGTCTACCCGAACCAGAAGGCGTCGCGGCAGGTCTCGCCGCGGGACGAGAACATCCATACGAAACGGGTCGTTCCGAACGAGACCTCAACCAGACATTGAGGTTATCTACTCCTCCCCGACCCGCACCAACCTCTCGACCGCCACGCCCCCCGCCATGTGGCTCTCGACGATCTCCGCCACGTCCGCGACCGTGACGCCGACGTACCAGACCGCCTCCGGGTAGACGACCACCGTCGGCCCCTCGAAGCAGGGCCCGAGGCACCCGGTCGGCGTCACCGCGACCCGGCCCCAGAGCTCCGGGTGCCGGCCCAGCCCTTCCTGCAGCGCGGTCAGGACCTCGGCCGCGTTGCGGGCGCCGCAGGTGGGCTTGCCGCCGACAGGGCGGGCGTTGGTGCAGACGAAGAAGTGACGTTCGATTTTGGGCATCGGGTCGGCCGTGCAATCCTTAGCCAACTGCGATGCTCCGGCAAGGCGCGCGTATATCCTCGTCTCGGTGATTCTGGCGTTGGTCTTCCCGGCCATCATCTGCGCGGCGGTCGCGCTGGCCTACTACGGCTATCGCTACGCGGTCGCGGCGTCGGTGCGCAGCAAGGCGTCGCTGATGGAGGGCAACCAGCAGATGGCGCAGCTCGCTGTCGGGGCGCGTGCAGGACCGCATCGACAGCGCCGACGCCGAGCTGTTCGAGGAGGTCGAGTGGGATGACACCGGCGCCGAACCCGCCGTCGACGTTCGAGCTGCCCGAGGGCGTCGAGTCGGTCGGCGCTGCTCGACGCGGCGCTGAAGCATCCGGTCGCTCTTCCCGGCGCCCGACGCGGCCACGCCGCCGGCGCGAGCTGGACCGCTGGCAGAGCTACGTCCGGGGGCTCGAGCTGGAAGTCGCTGCAAGCCGTGGACGCCGAGCCAGCGCGGGCAACTTTCGCCACCTGCACCAGCTGTTCGAGGGCAAGTCGGTGCTGATCGCCTACGCCGCGAAGAAGACCGATGGCCGGCAGCAACTACTACGTCGCCGCCAAGCTCGACCTGCGGGCTGATCGCCAAGGACTGGATCCCCGACGAGATGGACGTCGTGACCGAGGACACCGGCGGGTGGCGATCCTCGACGAGGTGGCGCGCCCGATCTACGGCGACCCGCAGCCGCCGACGCGCGTTCCAGTACGAGTCGTCGTTCGGCAAGACGCTGTACGCGTGGCGCATCCAGATCACGCCGCGCAACGTCGCCGAGCTGCGCAAGCAGGCCGAGACCGGAGCGCCTGCTGGGCGTGCTGCTGGTGCCGGTGTCGATGGTCATCATCGCGGTCGGCCTGGGGGTGCTCGTGGCTGTCGGTGCGCGCCGAGCGGCGCGACGTCGCAGCTGAAGAGCGACTTCATCGCCAACGTCTCGCACGAGCTGAAGACGCCGCTGTCGCTGATCCGCATGTTCGGCGAGCTGCTGGCGACCGGGAAGCACAAGGGCGAGGCGCAGGCGCGCGAGTACGCGCGGCATCATCACCCGCGAGTCGGAGCGGCTGTCGCACCTCATCGACAACGTGCTCGACTTCGCCCGCATCGAGCGCGGCAAGGCGAGCTACGACTTCGCCGAGGGGCACCTGGAGGAGGTGGTCGAGCGGGCGCTGGACGTGTTCCGCCACCGGCTGGAGAAGGAGAAGATGCGGCTCGCGCACCGAGATCGAGGCGAACCTGCCCGCCGTGCGCATGGACGAGGACGCGATGACGCTGGTGCTGCTGAACCTGGTCGACAACGCGGTCAAGTACGCCGGCGACGGCGGCGAGGTGTCGGTGCGCCTGCGGCGCGTGCCCGGGGCGGTGGCGCTGTCGATCGCCGACCGCGGCGCCGGCATCGCGCCCGACGAGCAGCGGCGGATCTTCGAGCGCTTCTACCGGGCCGAGAGCGCGCGCGCGCGCAACGTGCGCGGCAGCGGCATCGGCCTGGCGCTGGTGAAGCACATCGCCGAGGCGCACGGCGGCCGGGTGCAGGTCGACAGCGTGCCGGGGCAGGGGGCGACGTTCACCGTCTACGTGCCGGTGGCGCCGATCGTCGACCCCGGCGCCCGAAGCAGCGGGGGGCGTCGTGACCGGGCCTGACCGACGTCGGGCGGTCGCGGCGGGCCGCGCGCCGCATCCTGATCATCGAGGACGAGCCCGATCTGGTCCGCGGGCTGCGCGACGCGCTGGAGTTCGAGGGGTTCGAGGTCGCTGTCGGCGGGGCAGGGGCGCGAGGGGGTCAAGCTGCTGCGCGAGCGCGGCGCCCGATCTGGTGCTGCTGGACCTGATGCTGCCCGACGCCAACGGCTTCGCGGTGTGCGAGGAGATCCGCGTCGACGCACCCGCTGGTGCCGGTCATCATGCTGACCGCGCGGTCGCAGGAGACCGACAAGATCCGCGGGCTCGACGTCGGGCGCCGACGACTACGTCACCAAGCCGTTCTCGGTCGGCGAGCTGGTGGCGCGCATCAACGCCATCTTCCGGCGGCTGCACCGGACGCGCGACGTCGCAACGAGCGCATCGAGATCGGCGGCGCGGTCGTCGATCCGCACAAGCACGAGCTGACCCGCAAGGGGAAGACCGAGACGCTGTCGTTCTACGAGGTCGAGCTGCTGCGCCTGCTGTGGGAGCGGGCGGGGCAGCCGGTCACGCGCGAGGAGATCCTGGAGAAGATCTGGGGCGTGTCCGGGCACGCCAGCACCCGCAGCGTCGACAACTTCGTGGTCAAGCTGCGCAAGAAGCTCGAAGAGGACGCCGCCAAGCCGCGCCACATCGTCACCATCTACGGCACCGGCTACAAGCTGGTGCTCTAACTTTCGTGTTATGAACCCCGCGCATGTCAGCGTCTCCGGTTCGCGTTCGCATTGCGCCGTCGCCCACGGGTGATCCGCACGTCGGCACCGCCTACATCGCGCTGTTCAACTACGCGTTCGCCAAGGCCCACGGCGGCAAGTTCATCCTGCGCATCGAGGACACCGACCAGGCCCGCTCGACGCGCGAGTCAGAAGCCGCGATCCTGCGCGCGCTGCGCTGGGTGGGGCTCGGCTGGGACGAGGGGCCCGACGTCGGCGGCCCGCACGGCCCTTACCGGCAGTCGGAGCGGGCGGAGATCTACCGGCGCGAGGTGGCGAACCTGGTCGCGCGCGGCGCGCGCCTACCGCTGCTTCTGCACCGCCGAGCGGCTGGAGGCGGTCCGCGCACGAGCAGCGCCGCCAGGGGCTGTTCGTCGGCTACGACCGGCTCTGCCGCGGCCGGCCGCCCGAGGAGACCGAGCGGCGCGCCGCGGCGGGCGAGCCGTACGTCATCCGGCTGGCGATGCCCCGCGCCGGCGAGACGGTGTTCGTCGACCGCCTGCGCGGCGAGGTGAAGTTCGACAACGCGCAGATCGACGATCAGGTGCTGCTCAAGTCCGACGGCTTCCCGACCTATCACCTGGCCAACGTCGTCGACGATCACCTGATGGGGATCACCCACGTGATCCGCGCCGAGGAGTGGATCTCGTCGACGCCGAAGCACGTGCTGCTCTACCAGGCGTTCGGCTGGCAGGCGCCCGAGTGGGTGCACATGCCGCTGCTGCGCAACGCCGACAAGTCGAAGATCTCCAAGCGCAAGAACCCGGTGTCGATCGACTACTACCGGGACGCCGGCTTCCTGCCCGAGGCGCTGCTCAACTTCCTCGGGATGATGGGCTGGTCGATCGGCGGCGACCGGGAGAAGTTCACGCTGGACGAGATGGTGGCGGCGTTCACCTTCGACCGCGTCAGCCTGGGCGGCCCGGTGTTCGATCTGGTCAAGCTGTCGGCGATGAACGCCGGCTACCTGCGGGCGCTCTCCGACGCCGAGCTGGTGCAGCGGCTGCGGGCCTGGCGCTTCGGCGACGACAAGCTGGCGTCGCTGGTGCCGCTGGTGCGCGAGCGGATCCAGCGCCTCGACGAGTTCATCCCGATGACCGACTTCTTCTTCGCCGGCGACGTCGACTACGCGCCGGTCGCAAAAGAGCTGCATCCCCAAGGGGAAGGTCGCCAAGGACGTGGTCGACGCGCTCGCCGCCTTCAGCGAGGAGCTGGACACCGCGCGCGACTTCTCGATGGCGGGCCTCGAGGCGCAGGCCCGTGCGTTCTCAGAAAAAATCGGGTGGTCGACCAAGGAGCTCTTCATGCTCCTCCGCATCGCCGCCACCGGGAAGAAGGCGACACCGCCGCTGTTCGAGACGCTGGTCGGTCTCGGGCGCGAGCTGGTGCGCAGGCGCGTTCGACAGTGCGTCGAGTACATCAAGAAGCAGCCGCAACCGAAACCATCAGCGTAGGCGATCCCTCGATCGGGGATCTCCGCGCCGGGGATCCCTTCGGCGTCTACGTCCACTTCCCGTTCTGCTCGGTCCGCTGCCCGTACTGCGACTTCGCGGTCGATACGCGCGCCGATGTTCCGCACGACGAGTACGCCGACGCGGTGATCGCCGAGCTCGCCGCGCGCGCGGGCTGGTTCGCCGGCGTGGGGCCGCTGGTGTCGATCTACTTCGGGGGCGGCACGCCAGGGCTGTGGCGGCCCGATGCGCTCGGACGGGTGACAGGCGCGATCGCCGCCGCCTTCGGCGGAACACCCGACAGGGAGATCACGATCGAAGTGAATCCCGGTGAGGTCGACGAGGCGCGGCTCGCCGGGTTCCGCGCGGCCGGCGCCAACCGGCTGTCGATCGGCGTGCAGTCGCTCGACGATCGGGCGCTCACGGTGCTGGGGCGCAACCACGGCGCGGCGGCCGGCCCCGCCTGCGTCCGGGCGGCGCGCGCCGCCGGCTTCGACAACCTCTCCGTCGACCTGATCTGCGGCGTCCCCGGCCAGTCGACCGACGACTGGCAGCGCGACGTCGACGCGGTGATCGCGCTCGCCCCCGAGCATGTGTCGGCCTACGCGCTGACGGTCGAGCGCGGCACCGCCTTCGGCGCCCGGGATCGCGCCGGGAAGCTGCTGCGCCCCGACGACGAGGCGGTGGCGGCGGAGCTGACCCACGCCCGCGCCGCTTTCGCCGCCGCCGGCCTCGAACAGTACGAGATCTCGAGCTACGCGCGCCCTGGTCGCCGGGCGCGGCACAACCAGCTCTACTGGACGCTCGCGCCGTACCTCGGCCTCGGCGCCTCGGCGGCCTCGTTCCGTCCGCTCGCCGACGGGACCGGGTGGCGGTTCTCGAACCCGCGCGCGACCGACGTCTATCTGACGCAGGTGCGCGCGGCGGGCGCCTCGACCCCGCGCCACGTCGAGCGCCGCAGCGCCGCCGATCTCGAGAACGAGGCGCTCTGGCTCGGTCTGCGCACCGCCGACGGCGTCGAGCGCGCCGCTCACCGTGCCCGCCACGGGGTCGACCCGGTCGCCGCGCGCGAAAAAGAGGTCGCCGCCGCCGTCACCTCCGGATGGCTGATCGTCGACGACAGGGCCTTGCGATTGACGCCCGACGGCGCGCTCTTCGCCGACGAGAATCGCGACCCGGCTCTGGCGCTGACGGGCCTACGATTGGCAGATTTCCGCTAGTGCCTCCCGAACCGAGGCCAGCTGCGCGGACGTCGGAGAGACGACGAGCTCATCCTGCGGCCAGACCGGTGAGGGGAACGAGTCGAATCTGCTGCTTGTCCCCCCGGACGGTGCCCGCGAAGTAGCGGTAGGCCTGACGCGCCCCGCGCTACGTCGTCGTGTTCGTGCCCGCGGCCGTGGCGCGGCGGTGGACGCGGCCGCAGCGGTGGGGATGGCCGGCGACGATGCGCGGGTGGCGCACGCGCAGCGACCCCAGCTCGCGGAACGCGGGACGCGGGCTGTCACGCAGAGCCAGGTGTGCGACGTCGCCCAGCACCCGGGCGATGGCCCCCTCCGGCCCCAGCCCCAGGTGGCTCACGGCGCCGGTCGGCCACGCCACCCGCTCACGGTAGTGGCGGAGCTCGAGGCCGAGCAGCTTGCAGACCAGCAGGCGCAGGACCGTCTTGTGCGACACGATCAGCACGTTGCCGTCGGCGTGCTCCGCCTGCAGCGCTTCGACGGCGGCGAGGGCGCGGTCGCAGACCTCGACCGGTGACTCACCCTCGGGTGGCCCCACCGTCGGATCGACCCGCCAGAGCGCGTAGCGCTCGGCGTCATGCGCACGGGCCTCGGCCTTGGAGAGCCCCTGCCAGGCGCCGTAACAGATCTCGTCGAGGCGGGGGTCGCGCGTCGGCACCACCCCGGCGCGCCACGCGACCGGCGCCGCGGTGTCGATCGCCCGGGCCCGCGTGCTGGTGACGATCGCCCGCCAGGGCACGTCGCCGTACACCTGCGCGAACCGTTCGGCCATCTTCCGCCCCTCGACGGTCAGCGGCGCATCGATGCTGCCGCAGAACCGATCCCGCCGGCTGAACTCCGTCTCCCCATGCCGCAACAGATAAAGGTTCAACACCCCGTCTCCTCCGCTGTGAACGTCCCAGCGGAGAACAAATTTCAAACCTCATGCCAGCCTCAGCGCCCGGCCCATCCCCATTTACCCGCAGCTTCCGTTACGGCTGCGTGACGAAGCGTACCCAACGCCGCGCTTCCGCACCCTTCGCCCCCCGTCACGGTCGAGCCTACGGAGGGGGAGGGGGAGAGGGGGAGAGGGGGAGCCCGTGAGGGGGCGAAGCCCCCTTCGCGCTGGGCGGAATCCCGTCAGTACTTCGCGTTGCGGGCGAGCTCGAGCGCCTTCTCTTGCCAGAAGGCGCCGGCCTTCGGGCCGCCGTTGCACTGGCCGTCGGACTCGCCCGGCTTCTTCAGCCAGAGGTAGGCGTCGACCAGCGGATCCGCGGTCTGGGCGGTCGGCGGCGAGCCGAGGCCGCGACCGGACGGATTGCACCAGCAGGCCTCGTCGTCCTGCTTCTTGCACTCGGCGACCGGCGGGCCCATGCCGTTGCGGCTGGTGTCGATCACGAAGTGCTTGCCGCCGACCAGCTTCGAGATCTCCTTGCCGTAGGCGATCTCGGTGCTGGTCGCCTTGTAGTTCGAGACGTTCAGCGAGAACCCGTCGGCCTCGGCGATGCCCGCCGCCTTGAGGCGCTCCGCCATCTCCGCCGCCGGCATCCAGGCCGAGTGGCCGGCGTCGATGTACACCGCCGTATTGCCGGCCTGCATGAACTGGTGAACCGCGAACTTCAGCAGCTCCAGCCGTTCCTTCTGATCGGCGTCACTCAAGCAGTTCTCTTTCTTCAAGAGGCCGAGCGCGTCGGGCTCGACGATGACAGCCGCCCGGCGATCGCCGATCCCCTTGGCGAACTCGGTGATCCAGGCCTTGTACCCGTCCGCCGTCTTGACGCCGCCGGAGGAGTGCTGGCCGCAGTCGCGCTTGGGGAGGTTGTAGGCGATGAACAGCGGCAGCGCGCCGGTCTTCTGGATCGCCGTCACGCGCTTGTTGACCCAGTTTCCGACGTGCGGCGTCCAGTCGCCGATCCAGTCGGCGCCGCCGTTGTCGGCGATCTTCTTCATCAGCGCGGCGTCGGCCGGCGCGCTCTCGCGCCAGAGCTTCGACTTGAGGAAGGCGGGCGCGTACGGATCGGTCCAGTACGTCGCGCCGACGAACGGGTTCTGGCCGTGCTTCCAGCCGGAGGCGGACGGCGCGGACGGCTGGGCTGCCTTGCCGTCGGCGGCCGGGGCGGGCGCGGCGGCCACCGGCGGGGTGGGGGCCGGTGCCGGGGCGGCGGCGCTGTTGCCGATCGAGGCCGCCGAGCCGGGGGCGGCGGGCGGCGGGCCCTGTTCCGGCTTCAGGCAGCCGAGGACGAGAAGGAGGGAGGCGAGGGCTATGGTGCGCATGGGACGGTTTTTTCCCACGAAATCGAGATCGCCGACAAGCCGGATGGCTAGTCTGAGCCCATCCGGAGGGTAGAATCCCCCGACTTTGGTCGTCATCGTCATGGGCGTGGCGGGCAGCGGCAAGACGACCGTGGGCGTCGCCCTGGCGGCCGCGCTCGGCTGGCGCTTCGTCGACGCCGACGACGTCCACGCACCGGAGAGCGTCGCAAAGATGGCGCGCGGGGAGGCGCTGGACGACGCCGATCGGACGCCCTGGCTGGCGCGCCTGCGGGCGATCGTCGCCGACGCGCTCGCGCGGGGGGCGTCGCTGGCGCTCGCCTGCTCGGCGCTGAAGGCCAGCTACCGGGCGGTGCTGGTCGGCGAGGACGTCGCGCGCATTCGGATCGTCCACCTGACCGCGTCGCCGGCCCTGCTGCGCGAGCGGCTGGCGACCCGGACCGGTCACTACATGAAGCCGGCGATGCTCGACGGTCAGCTGGCGATGCTCGAGGCACCGGCCGGCGCGCTGACGCTCGACGCCGCTCGTCCGGTTGCCGACCTCGTCGCCGAGATCCGCGCTGCGTTTGCGCTCACCGGCTGATTCTCCGCATCAACTGATCCTGATGAGGCGTGCCGTCGCCGGGGTGCCAGGCGAGATCGGGGCCGACCACCTCGTAGTCGGAGAAGACCATCCGCCGGGTCGCGATCGGATCGATCGATGACAGCAGCCCGACGTGCAGGTGCGGCGTCTTGGCGTTGCCCGAGTTGCCGCAGCGGCCGACCACCTCGCCGCGCTTGACCCGCCGGCCGACGGCCAGCGTCACCGAACCGGCCGCCAGGTGGCGGAACTCGCTGTACTCGGCGGGCGCGTGCTGGATGATCACGAAGTTCCCGCCATCGCCCCCCTCGTGGTAGGCGGGCCAGTCGCGCGCGTCGCCGTTGGCCCGGACGACGACCCCATCGGCCGGGGCGAGCACCGGTCGGCCGTAGCAGGCGAACTGCGTGAGCGGCGCGCCCTTCGGTGGCAGCTTCGTCTCCTTGGGCTGCGCCGGCACGAAGTCGAGAGCGTAGGCGGCGTAGCCGACGTGCGTGTCGCCGTCGAAGCCCTGGATCACGCCCCAGATCCCGTCGAAGGGGAGGGACAGCCGGGTGACCTGAGCGGGCGCCCGCGGAGGCTCGGGCGGACGCGCTGCCGCCGCCGCGACCGTCAGTAGAAGCGCCCAGGTCGTCATCGCGCCAGCCCTTCCAGCGTCCGCTGCCAGCAGACGTAGGCGAGCCGCTCGGCCTCGCGATCGATCCCCGCGAGGCGCACGGCCGAATGGTGCAGCAGCGTCGGTAACAGGCGCTCCCGCGCCGCCGCGTCGAGGTGGCGCGCCGCGGCCGTCACGCGCGCGCGGTGGTCGTCGAACGCCGTCGCCAGCGCATCGCCGTCCACCAGCCCGCGCAGCGCGGCCCGCAGCGGGCGCCCGCAGAGCGCGAAACGCGGCGTCGGCTTCCGCGCGCGCCTCGTCGTCGTCGGTCTCGCGCTCCGCGGCGCGGCGCCGTCCCAGCCCCAGCGCCTGGCGGGCGGCGAGGTCGAGCCCCATCCCGACCGCCAGCCCGTCGAACGCGCGCACCAGCGCGACGAGCCGTTCGAGCGTCTCGTCCCGATCGGTCAGCTGCGTGGCGAGCTCGCTGTCGGCCTCCCAGAGCGCGTGGAGGGGACCGAGCTCGTCGTCGCGGAACCGTCCGCGCTCGGGGCCGTAGTCGGTCACCTCGAATCGCGGTCAACGACCCGTCCGCGCGCGCCCGTTCCATCGCCCGCCGCAGCCGGCGCTCGAACGTCGCCGGGTCGCCCAGGGCGTGGACGCGGAGGCGCAGGTGGGGGCGTCGCCCCGGTCCGTCGACGTATGGGAGAAAGAACCAGCCGTCGAGCTCGTGCGCCGCCCGCCCCGCGCGCACCACGTCGGCGGCGGCGGCGAGCAGCTCCCGCTGGCGCGTGCCCCCGCCGAACAGCTTGAACGTGCGCCACCCGGCGAGCGGCGCGACCTCGGCGGGCGGCGGGACGTCCATGAGGGGCGCGCGCGGGGGGGCGCGGTGGGCGTCGTCGGCGACCATGACGACGGCTTCCAGCCGGCGGCCGTCGCGATCGACGACCGCGTCGAGCGGGGGCCAGATCTCGAAGACGCGCGCGTGCCCGGCCAGGTCGTCCGCCGCGCCCGGCGCCGCCAGGTCGACCGGGAGCATCTCGTCCCCTTCGCCGACCTGGACGAACCGCGGCACCCGTGCCGCCCGCCGCCAGCGCCCGAGCGCGGCGCCGCCGCTCCCCGCCCGCAGCGGCGCGGGGAGTCGCCAGCTCGCCGGGAGGACGACGAAGCCGTCGATCGACAGCCGCGGCACGAACGCCAGCTCGGCGAACGGCCCCAGCGGCAGGGCCCACGGGGCGTGCTGGCGCTGCAGGCTCCAGCCGACCAGTAGCCGTTCGACGCCGGCCGGCGCGGTCGCCGAGCGGAGCCGGGCGAGCGGCGACGGAACGATCGCCGCCGTACCCGCCCGCAACGCGAGCGCGCCGGGATCGGCGGGGTCGGCGTGCAGCGTCAGATCCCGGAGCGTCGAGATCGCTCTCGGCCGTCGTCCAGTGGGTGAGCGCCAGCGCGCGCCCGCGCGTGGGCGGGTGGGCCGCCAGATCGGCGAGGAGGGGCGAGGGCGCGAAGGCGACGTCGACGGTCTCCTCCTCGGGGAACGCGCGCCGTTCGCGCTCCGCCAGCTCCGCCAGCGTCGCGGTCATGGGCGGTCCCAGGGCGTGCGCGAAGCGGCCGAACGAGGCGCCGGCCGGCGCGTGGAGGCCGAGCAGCCAGCCGGTCCCCGGCGGTGCGCCGCGCCGCGCCGGCACCGGCACGAGAAAAAGCTCGGCGGTGCGGGGGAGGGGGGCGTCGTCGCCGAGCGCGTCCGCGAGGGCCGTCGGGTCGAGCGCCGCCTCGTTCCGGCGCGCGGCCGCCGCGGCGGCGATGGCGTCGACGAAGAGCGCGAGCAAGGGGGGTGACAGCGGGGGCGCCGGCCGCGGCTCGTCGTCGTCCGCCGGCGTGACGCCATAGCCCTCGGCGGCGAGCGCCCCGGCCGCGAACGCCCCGGCGCCGAACCCGTCGGTGACGGCGTCGAGGGCGTCGGCCAGCGCCGGTTGGGCCAGGCGTTCGCTGGCCGGCGGCGCCAGCGCCTCCTGCAGCCGGACCAGCAGCGGCACCAGCCGCGCGGCGCGGGTCACGGCCGCGCGCGCCAGCGTCGCCTGCCCGGCGAAGACCAGCGTCGCCTGGTCGTCGTCCAGCGGCGGCCCGTCGTGGCCCAGCGCCGCCAGCGCGCTTCGCAGGTGGTCGGCCGGGGGCGGGCCGACGAGCGGCGGCGCGAGGTCGCTCTGCAGCAGGCCGTCGTCGAGCAGCAGCAGCAAAAGCTCGTCGGCGTCGCCGTCGCCACCGGCGGCCGCCCGCACCTCGGGCCAGGGGCGCCAGCGCTCGGCCGCCGCGAGGATCGCGGCCAGCCGGTCGTCGCGCTCGGCAATCCGCGCCTCGGCGAACGGCTCCCCCGGCCCCAGCCAGCGCACGGAGGTTGGGGTCACGACCAGCGAGGGCGCCGCCCGCAGCCGGGTGCGCGCGCGCACCGCCTCGTCGTCCAGCAGCGCCCGGGCCGCGTCGTCGACGCGGGCCCAGCTCGTCGTCCAGCGCGCGGTGGGCGCTCCCGTTGCGATCGACGTCGCGCGGGCGAGCGACCCCATCGCGACGCCCGCCAGGAGCCCGTGCGGCGTGGCCCGGAAGGCGGCGCGCCGCGCGTAGCGGGCGAGCGCCCGGTCCCGCTTCGCCCCCGGGGCGGCCGCCGCCAGCGAGGGGCTGGCGAGCGCGATCGCCTGCCGTCCGAGCGGGTGCTTCAGCAGCGCCCGGGGCCCACGGCCCAGCGCCGCGGCGGGGAGCAGCGGGGCCCGCAGCAGAAAGCGCGAGAGGGGCACGTACACACCGCCAGCTTAAACGGGCGGACCTCGCTCCCCAACCTCTGCGCGCTCGACGCTACTGAAAGGGGCTCGCCTCGGGGGGGCGATCGACCACCTGGGTCGGCTCGGGCGGGCGCGTCGGGTCGAAGACGTTGTCGGTCGGCGGCGGCGCGCCCTGTTTGATGCGGCCGTAGGCGACGGAGTCGATGGTGTCGCCGATGCAGCTGTCGACCTCGGCAGCCAGCTCGGAGACCCTCTCGCGCGCCTGCTGAACGATCGTGAAGTGCTGGCGGAGGAGCAGCGGCTCGTAGTCCTTCTTCGGGTTCAACATGCGGGGCGTCGCGATCTTGATGACCTCTTTCATCTGCCCGAGCTTGTCGTCGATGCAGGTCATCCGGATGATGTCGCGCGATTTGTAGGCGGCGATTCGCACCGTCTCCGCGTGCTCCAGGGCGACGGCCATCTCCTGCTGGTATTTCAGGCCGAGCTCGAACATCTGCGCGGGCTCCAGCGTCTCGCGCTGGTGCTCGAACTCCTCGGGCGTGAGCTTCCGCCCCTCGCCCGCCCGCTGCGTCTTCACCGTCTGCTCCATCCCCTCCGCCGGTGGCGCCGTGACCTGGTCGGCCGCGTATACCCCCCCCGCCAGTCCCAGCGTCATCAACGCCGCCTTGACCATCCAGGAGCGACCACCACGGTTTCCGCGCATGTCCCCCCACCATCGGCGGACCTCTGACGCGGGTTTAGACCCCCAAGCCGCCAATTAATTGACGCCCATCCGCCCTGAGCCCCCACGGGCCTTCTGCTCCGGCGACCACACCGCCAGAGCGAGCGCAGCGAGCGGGTCCAAGCCCCCAGAGGCGCGGCTCAGCCGCGCCGGCCCCGACGCCCTGGGAGGGGGGAGCCCGCGAGGGGGGCAAAGCCCCCTTCGCGAAGCGAGCGAAGCGAGCGCCGGTTAGGGCATCTGGCAGCTGTCCGCCCCGGCGGCGGGGAGGTAGCAGTTGCGCGTGTAGTCGATGACCATGCGGTCGGTGTTGAAGCGCCAGCCGAGGGTGCGGATCGTGCGCTTCATGCGCTCGATCCAGCCGCGCGGCACGCCGGTCTCGTCGCGATCGTAGTAGGTGGGGATCACCTGGTTCTCGAGCGTCTCGTACAGCGACGCGGCGTCGCGCCGATCCTGCTCCTCGACCGAGACGTGAGTGATGCCGTCGCCGATCGCGAAGCCGTTGAGGCCGTCGTAGGCCTCCGCCCACCAGCCGTCGAGCACCGAGAAGTTGAGGCCGCCGTTGAGCAGCACCTTCTGGCCGCTGGTGCCGCTGGCCTCCTGGGGCCGGCGCGGGTTGTTCAGCCAGACGTCTACCCCCTGCACCAGGTGGCGCCCGACGTTGATGTCGTAGTCCTCGATGAAGATGACCTTGTTCTTCATGTCGCCGTCGAAGGCCGCCTCGTGGACCTGGCGCAGCACCTCCTGGCCGGGCCGGTCGGCAGGGTGGGCCTTGCCCGCGAACACCAGCTGAATGGGCCGCTGGCTGTTCCCGAGCAGGCGCTTGAGTCGGGCGATGTCGCTGAAGATCAGGCTGGCGCGCTTGTAGGTCGCGAACCGGCGCGCGAAGCCGATGGTCAGGGCGTCCGGATCCAGCGCCGACTGCGCCGCCGTGATCAGGTCCTCCGGGTACTCGTTGCGGCGCCGCTGCTCGGTGACCCGCCGGCGAACGAAGTGGACCAGCGCCGCCTTGAGAAGGCGGTGGGTCTCCCAGAGCTCGGCGTCGGGGACGTTTTCGATCCGCGACCACATCTGCGGATCGTGCAGGTGTTCGCGCCAGTCCGCGCCCACGTGCTTGGCGTAGAGATCCTGCATCGCCGGCGCAAGCCAGGTCCGTACGTGCACGCCGTTCGTGATGTGCCCGACCGGCACCTCGTCCTCGCGGTGGTGGGGCCACAGCACCTGCCACGACTTGCGGGTGATCCGCCCGTGCAGGGCAGAGACGCCGTTCGCGTAGCGCGACATCTTGAATGCCAGCACGGTCATGCAGAGCGCCTCGCGGTGATCCTCGGGGCGGATCCGCCCGAGCCCCAGGAACTCGTGCTGCGACAGCCCCAGCGAGCGCCGCAGCGGCTCCAGGTGATCGTCGACCAGCTCGGGGGGGAAGCGATCGTGGCCGGCGTCGACCGGGGTGTGGGTCGTGAACACCGTGCTCTGCGCGACCTCCTGCGCGGCGGTGCGGAAGTCCGCGCCGGTCTGCTCCATCAAGAAGCGGGCGTACTCCAGGGTCGCGAAGGCGCTGTGCCCTTCGTTCAGGTGCAGGCCGCCCCAGGTGATGCCGGCGGCGCGCAGCGCGCGAATGCCCCCGACGCCGAGCAGCAGCTCCTGCCGGATCCGAACCCGCTGGTCGCCGAAGTAGAGCCGGGCCGCCAGCTGGCGGTTCTCCTCGGAGTTGCCGTCGACCTCGGTGTCGAGGAGGAGCAGCTTGTTGCGGCCGACCGCGATCTCCCAGACCTTGGCCAGCAGGGTCTCGCGCGACAGCGGGACCTCGATGACGATCGGCTTGCCGTTCGGCGCCAGGGCCGGCTGGGCGGGGAGGAGCTCGGCGGGGGAGCGGACGTACTCGGCGTGCTGCCAGCCGTCGCGCCCGATCTTCTGACGGAAGTAGGACTCGCGGTAGAAGAGGCCGACCGCGACCAGCGGCAGCCCGAGATCAGAGGCGCTCTTCAGATGGTCGCCCGCCAGCACCCCCAGCCCGCCGCTGTAGATGGGCAGCGATTCATGGATGCCGAACTCGGCTGAAAAGTAGGCGACCGGGCGTACCCGCAGCGGTCCGGCGTTCACCGACGCCCAGGTGCGGCTGGCGCCCAGGTACTCGCGCAGCTCGCGGTGGGCGCTGTCGACCCGGGCCCGCAGCGCCGCGTCTCCCGCCAGCGCCTCGATCCGTTCGGGAGAAAAGCCGGCCAGGACGGAGACCGGGTTGTGATTGACGGCGCGGAACGCCTCGGGATCCAGATCGCGAAACAACTTGATGATGTGGGGGTTCCACGCCCACCACAGGTTCCGCGACAGCTCGGAGAGTTGGGTTTTCAGCTTCTCGCCCGTAGTCATGTTGGGGGCAGGACTATAACAGCTCGGGCCCCTGGGAGGGTCCCGGGAACGGTACGTGAAGACGCGCGCCTCCGACGGAACCCTCTCCTTTCTCGTCGCGCTTCTCTCTTCTTTCCATCTGCGCGTTCTTCTGTTCTTCGTGCCGGCCCCTCGCCGAGAATGTGGTTATAGTTGCCGCCTCGAATTCGATGGACGGACAACAAAGATTCGTGGCGTTGGTGATGGCGGGTGGGAAGGGTTCGCGACTGTTTCCCCTCACACTCGATCGCGCAAAACCCGCGGTCCCCTTCGGTGGCCGCTACCGGATCATCGACTTCGTTCTGTCGAACCTGGCCAACTCCGGGATCCGGTCGATCTACGTCCTCACCCAGTACAAGTCCCAGTCGCTGGCCGAGCACGTGCAGCGGACCTGGGGGGCGCGCAGTACGTTCGATTCGTTCGTGACCGTCGTGCCGGCCCAGATGCGGATGGGGGAGTCGTGGTACCGCGGCACCGCCGATTCGGTGTTCCAGAACCTGCACCTCATCGAGGAGTACCGCGGCGACGCGGTGTTGGTGTTCGGCGCCGACCACATCTACAAGATGAACATTCGCCAGATGACCGACTTCCACTTTCAGAAGTCGGCCATCGCCACCATCGCCTGCCTGCCGATCAAGAAGTCGGAGGCGAGCCAGTTTGGCATCGTGCAGGTCGACGAGAACTGGCGGGTGGTCGGATTTCAGGAGAAGCCCGAACGTGACCCGATCACGATCCCCGGCGATCCCGAGCACTGTCTGGGGTCCATGGGGAACTACGTGTTCGCCCCCGGGCCGCTGATCGAGGAGCTGCGCTCCGATTCGGAGCGCGAGACCCACCACGACTTCGGCCGCGACATCCTCCCCGCGATGGTCAAGAGCGGGCGCGTCTTCGCCTACAACTTCGGTCTCAACCGGATCCGGGGCGTCTCCGACGAGGTCGAGAACGCCTACTGGCGCGACGTCGGGACGATCGACGCCTACTTCGAGGCCAACATGGACCTCAAGAACGTCGTCCCCAGCCTGAATCTGTATAACTGGGACTGGCCGATCGTCACCGCCAACTATCCCGATCCGCCGGCCAAGCTGGTGTTCGACGACGAGACCCGCCGGGGCATCGCGCTGCAATCCGTCCTTTCGGGGGGGTGCATCGTCGCCGGTGGCTTCGTCAAGGACTCGGTGCTGGGACGCAACGTGTTCATCGACGCCGGCGCGCGCGTGGAGGCGTCGGTGCTGTTCGACAACGTCTACGTCGGCCGCGGCGCGCGGGTGAGCCGCGCCATCGTCGACAAGAACGTCCGCATTCCCGAAGGTGACCACATCGGGCACGACCTGGCTCGGGACGCAATCCGCTACACCGTGAGCGAAGGGGGCATCACGGTGGTGCAGAAGGCGAAGGATACGTTGCTGACCCGCTCCCGGAACTTCTGAGGACCATGCCATCGCCGCTGCCGATCGCGCTCGTCGTCCACGGCCACTTCTACCAACCCCCCCGAGAGAACCCCTGGACCGACGAGGTCCCACGCGAGCCGTCGGCGGCGCCGTTTCACGACTGGAACGCGCGCATCAACGCCGAGAGCTACCGGGCCAACGCCTTCGCCCGCGTCCACGACGGGGCGGGCCGCATCGAGTCGATCGTCAACAACTACGAACGGCTGTCGTTCAACTTCGGCCCCACCCTGGCGCGCTGGGTCTGGAAGCACGATCCGACCCTGGCGGACCGACTGCGCGCCGCCGACGCCGCCGAGCGCAAGCGGTTCGGTCACGGGGGGGCGATCGCGCAGGCCTACGCGCATCCGATCGTGCCGCTTTGCAGTCCAGCCGATCGGCGCACCCAGCTGCTGTGGGGGCTGTCCGACTTTCGCCGGCGGTTCGATCGGGAGGCTGACGGGCTCTGGCTGCCGGAGACCGGGGTCTCGCCCGACACGCTGGAGACGCTGATCGCGCTGGGCGTGGCTTACACGATCCTGGGGCCCGAGCAGATCGCCGGGGTGCGCGCGACGTCCGGCGACCCCTGGACCGAGGTGACCCGCGACAGCCTGGACACGGGACGCGCCTACCGCTGGTATCACCGCGACGGCTCGGGGCGCTCGATCGCCCTGTGCGTGTTCGACGGGGCGCTGTCGCGGGCCGTCGCCTTCGGCGACGCGGCGACCCGGGCCGAGACCCTGCTCGACGCCGTGCAGGCCTCGGCCGACCGCTCCCACGCCCAAAATTCCGACGGCCAGCGGCTGGTGCTCTGCGCCTCGGACGGCGAGCTGTGGGGGCATCACAAGAAGTTCGCCGACCTGACGTTGGCCTTCGCGACCGGCGTCGAGGCGCCCCGGCGGGGGATCGACGCGACCAACCTCGGCGCTTACCTGGCCCACAACCCGCCCACCTGGGAGGCGCGCCTCGCCACCGGCCCCGACGACGAGGGGACGGCCTGGAGCTGCGGGCACGGCCTCGGGCGCTGGACCCGCGACTGCGGCTGCAAGATGAGCGGCGACGCGGGCTGGAATCAGGCCTGGCGCGGTCCGCTGCGCCAGGCGCTCGACATCGTGCGCGACGCCGCCGCGACCTTCTACGAGGACGCCGCCTCGGAGTGGTTGCTCGATCCGTGGGGCGCCCGAGACGCCTACGGCGACGTCGTCGACGATCCGGTGCCCGTGCGCGACCGGCTGCTCGCGGAGCTGGGGCGGCCGTCCCTGACCGCCGGGGGCGAGGCGGCCGCCGTCGAGGTGCGGCGGTTGCTGGAGCTGCAGCGGGCGACGCTGCTGATGTACGCGAGCTGCGGCTGGTTCTTCGACGACATCGCCGGGCTGGAGGCGACGCTGGTGATCCGGATGGGCGCCCACGCGCTCGACCTTTTGCGCGAGGCGGGGGGGAATCCGCCGACGGACGACGTGCTCGACGCGCTGGCGGCGGGCAAGAGCAACCGCCGGGAGGAGGGGACGGGCGCCGATGTCTTCAGGCGCGTCGTGCGCGATCGGGTGACGGCGGCGCATGCGGTGGGGGCGTCGGCCCTGGAGACGCTGGTGTCGCCGTCGGCGATCCCCGGGGCGACCACGGGGTTCGACGTCGCCTTCACGGGTCAGATGAGCGCCGACGCGAACGGCACCCGAACCCTGGTCGGGACGGCGCGCGCGCGCCAGCGCCGGATCGGGGCCAACGAAACGCTGACGGTCGACGCGTCGGTTCACCGCGGGGGGGCGTTCGCCGTCACCGTCGACGGCCATCGCTACACGCTGGAGGAGCTGGGCGACGAGACCCGGTCCGCGATCGCGATGGCCGCGTTGCCCTCACTGCTATCCGACATCCAGACGCCGGCGGTTGCCCGTCTGATCGTGGCCGCGGCAAAGGGGCTGCCGCCCGACGGAGAGACGCCAGAGGGGGTGGCCCGCCGGACCGACCTCACGCGGGCGTTGCTGGCATTGCTCGCGCATCCGACGGCCGAGGCCCTGCGCCTGGCCACGGAGCTCATCGAGGTGCTCGACCTGCCCGCCGGCTCGTCCGACCGGCGGGCCCTGGAGGAACGGGTCTGGGCTCTGCTGGCCCAGGGGCGGCAGACGCCGCCGCTGCGTGCGCTGGCCTCGAAGCTCGGGTTCGCCGTCGCCGAGGAGGCGGTGCCGCTTCCCGCTCCTTGAAGTTTTTCCTCGGGACCTGACACCAACCCGCAGAGCCCGTCCTTTTTCTCGATGGCCCTCGCCGGTCCATCGCCGGGCCCTCGTCGGGCTGATCGGAACGCGGACGGGGCTCTATTCCCCTGTCATCGAATGATATGTCCTTGGTATATGCTGCGCGCCGTGACCCCCCCGAGGTTCCGGTCGCCCCTGTTGTTTGGCCTCGCTGTTGTCGCTGCTGCCGCTGCCGTCGCTGCCGGCTGTGGCGGCTCGATGAAGATCACCAAGATCTCGACGTCGGCCCAACGCCCCGCGAACGTCGCGCTGTTCCTCGACGTCCGTGACGGCGACGGCCAGCCGGTCGCTGGCCTGGAAGAAAAGAACTTCAAGGTCTACGAGGACGGCAAGCTGGTCCCGTCGTCGAAGGCCAAGCGCGCGTTGCTCGAGCCGAAGCTCGGCGGCGTGCGGTTCACGCTGGTGCTCATCGATCTGAGCGGCCCGATCGTCGACTCGGAGTATCTCCCCGAGCTGGCCGAGTACGTCGGCAAGATGGTCGAGCGCGTGGCCGACGGCCAGGAGGTCGCGGTCAGCGCCTTCGACGGCGCGGAGGAGGTCGCCCCGTTCTTCGGCTTCGGCGCCGCCGTCGACCAGATCAAGACGCTGGTCGACGGGCTGAAGAAGTTCAAACCGCGCAACCGGAACACCAACCTGAACGGCGCCGTCTACCAGGGGCTCTTCGCGCTCAAGGAGCAGCTCGACGCCTCCAACGCGGAGCACAAGAGCGCCGCGCTGCTGGTGTTCACCGATCGCGGCGATCTGGCCCACAGCGTGAGCCCGCAGGTGCTGAAGCAGGCGGTGCACGACACCCCCGCGGAGATCTACGTGATCGGCGCGGGTGAGAAGGTCAAGACAGAGGAGCTCACCGCGATCGGCAAGTCCGGCATCTTCCTGACCGACGACCCCAAGGGCTTCAAGAAGGGGTTCGACGAGATGACGAAGAAGATGGCCGGCAAGACCGAAGGCCGGTATCTGTTCTCGTACTGCTCGACCAAGCGCAAGGGCGACCACAAGCTCGAGGTCGAGGTCGTCGCGCCGCACGACAAGGGGCGCGTCTCGTACAAGTTCAGCGCCGACGGGTTCAAGGCCGGCTGCACGCCCAAGAAGCTCCCGCCGTTTGCGGGCGGCGGCGGCGAGCCGGCCAAGGGCGCTCCACCCGCCGATTCGTCGGGGTCGGGGGATGGGGATACGTCGCAAGAAGAAGAGCGCGCCCCCGCGCCCGCGCCGCGTAGGCCGTCGCGGCCGGGGCCCGCTGCGCAAGCGGTCGATAACGAGGGCTGACGCCCCCGCTCGCCGCCCGGCCGCCGGACGCTCGGCGCTGGCGCGCCATCGGGTGATCCTTGGACGGGCGGATCGGTGGACGCTCGGCGCTGACGCGCCATCGGGCTGATGCTCGAACGAACGTGAACCCGCGGCGCGCGCGGCGGAGAGCTCGCGTCTCGACCGGGCGCCGCGAGCCGCTTGCGTGCTTTTTTCGGCGCGTGGTCTGCAATCACTTTCGAAAGGCAGACCACGCGCCGAAAAAGCCCACGCGCGGCGAGCAGCGCCCGGTCAAAGCCGGACGTCCACTGCCGCGCGTAACGTGGGCGAGTTGCGATCTAGCTGGTCTGCGATCTAGCCGGTCTGCGATCTAGCCGGTCTGCGATCTAGCCGGTCTGCGATCTAGCTGGTCTGCGATCTAGCCGGCGTCAGCCGGCCGCGACTCCGGACCGTGCAAGCCGCCGCCACCGCCCGTGAGGGCGGTGGCGGTGGCACCGGCGGAAGCAGAGGCTCGGGCCAGAAACCTACCCGGGCCAGCGCAAGCCGGTTCGTCGCCATCGTGCAAGCCGCCGCCTACCGCCCGTGAGGGCGGTGGCGGTGGCGGTGGCACCGGCGAGGCGGAGGCGCGAGGGGCTAGAACGCCACCCGGGCCAGCGCAAGCCGGTACGTGGGAACTGGGTCGCTCGGCAGGTGCATCGCCGTCGCGTTATTGATCCGGCTCTCCTGGGTCATGATCTGCACCAGCCCGACGCCGGTGCCGAGCAGCACGCCGCCCGCCGCCCAGTAGGCGATGTTCTGCGGGTGGTTCTGATCGTCGAGGTAGTAGATCGCCCCGCCGACCAGCGCGCCGGCGACCCCGCCCATGAGGGCGCTGATCGCGATCGTGCTCATGTAGTTGCGGTTAGGCTCCTCGTGAACCACCGTCGTCCGGCGCGGGGTCGTGTCGACCGGCACCGTCTCGACCGGCTGCACCGCCGCGGGCGCCACCGGCTGCGTGTTGGTGACCGGCGACTGTCCCGGCGTCACCACCACGTTGTCGGCCACCATGGCCGCCTTCGGCAACGGCGCGATCGGCGCCTTGTCCGCCACCGGTTTCGCGAGAGCGACCGATGTCCCCAACACCGTCAACACCACCGTCATCCCCAGCACTTTGATTGAACGCATCGGTAACCTCCCTTAGTACCGTGCTGATGTTTGCAGCGTACGTGCCACGCCGTACGCCCTCAGCCGAAGGCTGAAAGCCGGGCAGCCGAAGGCTGAAAAGCGGCCCCGGATGTCCTCGGCCGGTGACCGAGCTCGGCCGCTCGTCACGGATGGGTAACGAGGAAGCTCTCGAGGTCGGTCTCGCTGATCGCGGGCTCGCCGGGCGCGACGTTGTCGAGCTTGCCGGCGATCATCCACTGCTCGAGCATCGTCACCAGCGCGTAGAGGTGATCGAACGAATCGACGATGAACAGCAGCGGCTGGTAGTGGTCGATCTCGAACCCCTGGTTGACCACCCACTCGATCTGGAACGGGTGGCGCTGGACCTCGGGGGCGTCGATGGCGTTCGCGATCTCGCCGAACGACGAGAGCAGGCCGCTGCCGTAGACCTTCAGCTCGCCGCCGGTCGCGGCCGCCGCGCGCATCAGCCCGAACTCGACGCTGAACCAGAAGAAGCGCGACATCGCCCGGACGTTGCTGGTCAGCCGCCGCAGCCGTTCGTGCGGGTCGCGGGTCGCGGTCGCGCGACGGGCTGCCGCCGCGGCCACCGCTCCGAACTTGACCAGCGCCTCGGCGAACGCCGGGTCGGTGTGCATCGGGACGTGGCCGCCGACGTCGTGAAAGATGTCGGGCTCGGGGAGGTACTCCAGCTGCGCGCCGTCGCGGATCGTGATCGTGGTCGGAAACTCGCGCCGGCTCAGACAGTCGAAGAAGACGTATGAAGGGACGTAGCCGCTGACCGCGCGCGCGCTGAACCCGGTCAGGGGCTGCATGAACCGGTTGATCTCTTCGAGGCGCGGGATCCGGCCCGGCGACAGCTGCAGCCGCTTTAGCCCTTCCAGGTAGTGCTGATTCGCGTAGCGCTCCCAGCGCGGCTGCATTCTCTCGAGCAGACGCCCCCAGGTGGCGTGGTTGTCGTCCGAGTAGAGCTCGTACGGCTGGTGGATGTAGATCTCGCCGTGGGCGCGGGCCTCCTCGATGAAGGGGGCCTTGGTCGTGGTCAGCCCTGGCGGCGACGCGACGGGCGGGGCTGCGACGGGGGCGACCGGCTGGGGGGCGCTGGCCATGGTCTACAGGAGATCATAACGGCGATTTCTCCCTTTGCCTGAAGGGTGCGCCGCAGCGCACAGGGCGGGGGCCCGGGTAGTCGAGGCGCGGATGGGCCGGATCGTACAGCGCCGGATCGTCGGGGCGGAGCGGGACCTTGCGGCCGCGAAGCTGGTCGGTCAGCGCCTCGCGGATCGGCGCCCCGTCGTCGAAGACCGCGCGGGCGGCGACCGCGCTGGGGTAGAGCCCGTCGCCACCGGTCGCCAGAAAGTCGCTGGTGGCGAGGGTCAACCGGTCGCCGGGAGCGACCGCCCGGCCGTCGCCGCGCGACAGCGTGACGCTGAGCCTGCCGCCGTCGCAGCGGGCCCGGGCACGGACGCCGGAGATCGAGATGATGCCGCTGTCTCGCTCGAGGTTGCGGGCGACGATCTCGGCCAGCTCGGCCCCCGACAGCGGGATGGTCGCGAACCGGTTGTCGAAGGGCTGTGCCTCGAACAGCGCCCCGTAGCGCAGCGGACCGGCGGGCAGATCGGCCCGCAGCCCGCCGCCGTTGGTCAGCGCGACGTCGGCGCCCGGGCGCGCCGCGCGCATCAGATCGGCGATCAGGTTCCCGAGCGGGCGATTCGGTCTTGTGGGCGCGCCGGATCGGCGCCGTCGCGGTGACGCCCAGGGGCTGGTCGCGGCGGGACTGGGCGGCCGCCAGCGCCGGCGCGATCGCCGCGGCGACGGCGGCGTCGGGGACGACCGGCGCCCCCTCGTAGCGCTCGGTCGGACACTGGTCAGGCGCGCAGATCCCGTGCGGCGGGAAGATGCGCGTCGCTATCACCCGTCCGGTCGCGCGTTCGACGGAGGCGTCGATCCGTCCGAACGCGCGCCCGTTTGCGTACGACTGGACGATCGGGAGCCCGGCGACCACGTGGGCGATCCCCTGGTGGGTGTGGCCGGCCACAATCGCGTCGACCCCCGCGTCGACGGCATCTCCGCCGGCGCCTCCCCCGGTGGTGAGACCGCGGGCGACCTGGAAGATCTCCCCTTCGCGGTCGCAGCTGTCGAGGGCGCGGGGATCCGCGAACGTCTTGCACTCGCCGCCGGCGTGCGCCGCGGCGACCACGATCGTCGCCCCCTGGCGCCGCAGGTCGCGTGCGGCGGCGGCGATCGCCGGGGCGAGCGGCCGGGTCGCGAGGCCGGCGAAGTTGGCGGCCAGCGTGGTGCGACCGGTGGCGGCGGTGGTGACCCCCACGAGCCCGACTTTCAACCCTCCGACGACCACCAGCGCCGTCGGGTGGACGTTCGGCCAGGCGGGCGGGGCGCCGGTGGCCGGCTCGATCAGGTTCGCCGTCGAGGAAGGGGAACGGCGCCGTCGGCGGCGCGGGCCTTGAGCGCGCCCCGCGGATCGTCGCCGGGGCGGCGGGGGCTGGCGGCCGGTCCGACCGGGCCGTAGTCGAACTCGTGGTTGCCGATCGCGACCGCCGCGTAACCGAGCGCCTTGTAGGCCGCGACCACGGGCTGCCCCCTCGGCGAGGTTGGAGGCGAGCGTGCCCTGGAACATGTCGCCGGCGTCGACCAGCAGCACGGCGCCGCCGTCGGCGGCCCGCGCCCGGCGCAGGTTCGCGACGTAGCCACCGAACGCCGGTAGCGCCTCGAGTGCGTCCGTGCAGGTCGCTGGTGCCGACGATCGAGAGCGTGACGGTCGCGGCGGGCGTGGCGGGTGACGTGACGGCGGCGCCGGCGCGCTGGCACCCGGCCAGCGCCAGTACCGCGAGCCACACCCTCAGCGCGGCGCTTCCCACCCGCCGCTCTCCGCCGAGCGGGCCAGCGCGTCCAGCACCGCCATGTTCGCCAGCGTGTCCTCGAGCGGGATCGGCGCCGGCTCGCCCCCCGCGGCCGCGCGCGCGAACCGCTCCGCGAGGATCGTGTACTGATCGACGGCGGGGAAGGGGATCCGCTCGGTCGCCGGGCGTTCGAGCTCGGGGCTGGTCTCCAGCAGCAGCTCCGACGGGCGGTCGCCCGGCGGGTTCCAGGCTTCGCGCAGCTCGATGTGCCCGGCCGCGCCGTGGAGCTGGACACGCTGCGCGGGCGCGAGCTCCATCCCGCAGGTGAAGATGGCGTGGCCGCGCGGAAACTCGAGGATGGCGCTCGACAGCAAATCGACGCCGGTCTGGCGATCGCGGTCCATCCGGGCCATCACGCGGACCGGGTCGGCCTCGAAGCAGAGCCGGCTCGTCGTCACGGGGTAAAAGCCGGTGTCGAGCAGCACGCCACCTCCCATCGTCCGGTCGTAGCGCACGTTGCTGCGGTCGGTGAGGTGGTAGGCGAACGTTCCCACGAACGCGCGCAGCTCGCCGATCCGGCCGGCCCGCAGCAGGTCCCGCACCGCCAGCCAGCGCGGGTGCAGCCGCACCATCGCCGCCTCGGAGATCAGGACGTGGTGGCGATCGCGCGCGGTCAGCAGGCGGCGCGCCTCGGCCGCGTCGCAGCCGATCGGCTTTTCACACAGCACGTGCTTGCCTGCCGCCGCTGCTTTCTCCGACCACGGCACGTGCAGGTGGTTCGGCAGCGGGTTGTAGATCGCGTCGACCTCGGGGTCGGCCAGCAGCTCCTCGTACGAGCCGTACGCACGGGCAATCCCCAGCTGGCGGGCGGCGGCCTCCGCGCGCGCGCGGTCGCGCGAGGCGATCGCGACGACCCCGACGCCGTCCCCGCGCTGCATCGCGGGGATCATCTTCCGCACCGCGAAGTGCGATACACCCAGCACGCCGAAGCGGAACATGCCGGGAGACTAACTCACCCCCACGCCAACGTCCGGCGTGCGACCGGCGTGCGGCGTTTCAACGCACGTTTCCCCGAATATTCCGAGAAAAACTCGGGTCGCTGAAATGTCCACGCGCCATGTCGAACAACCCCCTCACGGCGCGTATTAGCTTCCAAATGGCACGCAGCTCGTTCGGCATCCTGGTCTGTTCGGCGTTCCCCTCGGCGTTGGCGTTCGCGCTCGGCCTCGCCTGGACCGGTTGCGGCCAGGTGATGGTGGACGACGACGTTGCGAACGGGGCCGCCGGTCACCCGATGACGGTCACCCCCCACGGACCCGGTACGGGTGGTTCCGCCGGCAACGGAAGCGCGGCCACGGCACTCCAGACGAGCGCCGCCGCGGGTGTCGGCGGGACCGGCGCGGCGGCTGCGGCCGGCACGACGGGCAGCGCGGGCACGACGGGCGTCGCGGGAATGATGGCCGTCGCGGGGACGACGGGCGCCGGGGGCACGACGGACGTTGCGGGGACGACGGGCAGCGCCGGCACGACGGGCGTCGCGGGGACGACGGGCGTCGCTGGGACGACGGGCGTCGCGGGAATGACGGGCAGCGCCGGCACGACGGGCGTCGCGGGGACGACGGGCGCGGCGGGAACGACGGGCGTCGCGGGAACGACGGGCGGCGCGGGGACGACGGGCGCGGCGGGCAGCGCGGGCTCCAGCCCGCCGCCTGCCGACACCCGGGACTGCACCATCAAGATCAACGAGGTCCAGACCGGCGGCACGTCGGCCCTGGACGAGTTCGTCGAGCTCTACAACACCTGCCCGGATCGCGCGGTGGATTCTGAAGGGCTACACCTTGCTCTATCGCTCGGCGACCGGAGCTACCGACTTCACGCGGGTCGCCTTCACGACCGCGATCATCCCGGCGCAGCACCCCTTCTTCATCTGCGCCAACACCGACTACGCGGGAGAGGCCGACGTTCGCTACACCGAGGGGCTGGCGGCCTCTGGCGGCGGCATCGCGCTGCGGGGACCAGATGGGCGCATCCTCGACGCGATCGCCTGGGGGAACGCCTCGAACGACTTCATGGAAGGCGCCCCCGCGGTCGCCCCGGCGCCCGGCCAGTCGATTGTCCGCGTTCCCGACGGCCACGACTCGGAAAACAACGCCGCCGACTTCACCCTCCGCGCCGCCGCGACGACCCCCGGCACCGCGAACTGACCCCGCGGTGACGGATCAGCGCCCGCAGGTCTCGAACAGCTGGTGGGCCTCCCGGACCATGACCTCGAGCTCGGAGCGCGCGATGACGAGTTGCTCGGCCTTCGGCTTGCGAAGGTCGGTCTCCCCGCGATCAAGAAACGCCTGCAGATGCGCGCGTCCCTTGCCGGGCTCGCGCTTCTCATCACAGTAGAGTTGACCGACCGAGAAGTGAGACGGATAGAAGGTCGGGTTGCGGCGTAGATTGTCTTCGAAGGTCGCGACTGCAACCGTTCGGTTTCCCTGAACGGCGTAGCTCCATCCGAGCTCGTGAAGCAGCCCCGGGCTCTCCCCGTCGACCAGGAGGCGATCGCGAACCACCCCGCCGAGCTCCGTGTAGCGGTGCCGCTCGCCGTAGCAATACTGCAGCTCTTTGAGGACATTCCGGGCCACGGGGTTGATCCGGCGCGCTTCCTCCAGCTGCGCGATGGCCTCCTCGATGCGCCCGAGGTCGATGAAGGCGTACCCGATCTCGAAGCGCGTGCGTGCGTTCGCCGGATTGAGATCGAGGGCCTGCTGGAGGGGGGCGAGGGCCTGCTCGGGGTGGTGCGCCTCTATCGCGTCGAAAGCGGTCCGGAGAAGCGCCTCCTCTCGAGGGTCTCGGGGTTGCGAAGTCACCTTGCCGATGTTGTCGACGGCCTGGGTCTTCTCGGCCTCACCGGCGGAGAGCTCGATCGCCCGCTTGAACTCGGCTGCCGCCATCGAGACCCGTCCCGCGCGGTAGAGGACCACGCCGGCGCCGAGGTAGGCGCCCGCCTCGGCTGGCAGCAGCTGCTTGGCCTCACCGATGAGACCTAGAGCGCGGTCGAGGTTCGCTTGGTCGGCGGCGGTCTTCGCCTGCAGGAGCAGATCCCGATAGTGAGTCGCATCCCGCTCGGACGGCGCCGTGGCCGGCGTGGGACGTCGTTCCGTGGACGACGGGGTCGCCGGCGCCGGCACGCGCGGGGCCTGGGCCGCGCACCCCCATACCCACAAAGCTCCCCACAGCCACGGGTAGCGGGCGCGCTTCATACGTCAGATCATCATACACGTCACGCCCGGGCGCGCGGCGGCTCCACCCCTCGTCAGGAAAGACCGAGGGCCTTCGCCACGCCGGCGCCGTAGGCCGGGTCGGCCTTGGCACAGTTGCTGACGTGGCGTCGCTTGATCTCCTCGGGCGCGTCGCCCATCGCACGGCCCGTGTTCTCGCAGAGGACGCGCTGTTGCGCGGGCGTCATCAGGCGGTAAAGCGCGCCTGGCTGCGAGTAGTAGTCCTCGTCGACGCGATGGTTCCAGTGATCGGCGGCGCCGTCGATCGCCAGCGGTGGCTCCCGGAACTCGGGCTGCTCCTGCCACTCGCCGTAGCTGTTGGGCTCGTAGGCCAGGGTTCCACCCTGGTTGCCGTCGATGCGCATCTGGCCGTCGCGGTGGTAGCTGTGGACCGGGCAGCGCGGCGCGTTCACCGGGATCTGGTGGTGGTTGACGCCCAGTCGATAGCGCTGGGCGTCGCCGTAGGAGAACAGCCGCGCCTGCAGCATGCGGTCGGGCGAGAAGCCGATCCCGGGCACGACGTGCGCCGGGTTGAACGCGGACTGCTCGACCTCGGCGAAGAAGTTCTCGGGGATTGCGGTTCGAGCTCCATGACGCCCACTTCGATCAGCGGGTAGTCCTTCTTGCGGCCACACCTTGGTGAGGTCGAAGGGGTTGTAGGGGACCTTCGCCGCGTCCTCCTCGGGCATGACCTGCACCTTGAGCGTCCACCTGGGGAAGTCTCGACGCTCGATCGTCTCGAAGAGATCGCGCTGGTGGCTTTCGCGGTCCCGCCCGATCACCTCCGCCGCCCCTGCGTCGGTGAGGTTCTTGATGCCTTGCTGGCAGACGAAGTGGAACTTGACCCAGTGACGTTCGTTGCTGGCGTTGATGAAGCTGAAGGTGTGGCTGCCGAAGCCGTGCATGTGGCGGTAGCTGGCCGGGATGCCGCGATCGCTCATGACGATCGTCACCTGGTGCAGCGCCTCGGGCAGCGGACGTCCAGAAGTCCCAGTTGTTCTCGCGCGCTGCGCAGGTTGGTGCGCGGGTCGCGCTTCACCGCGTGGTTCAGGTCGGGGAACTTGAGCGGGTCGCGGAAGAAGAACACCGGCGTGTTGTTGCCGACGAGATCCCAGTTGCCTTCCTCCGTGTAGAACTTGACCGCGAAGCCGCGGATGTCGCGCTCGGCATCGGCCGCGCCGCGTTCTCCGGCCACCGTGGAGAAGCGGGCGAACAGATCGGTCTTCTTCCCGACCTCCGAAAAGATCTTGGCGCGGGTGTAGCGGGTGATGTCGTGGGTGACCGTGAACGTGCCGTAGGCGCCCGAGCCCTTGGCGTGCATGCGGCGCTCCGGGATCACCTCGCGGTCGAAAGTGCGCCGAGCTTCTCCAGGAGCCAGACGTCCTGCAGCAGCGCCGGACCGCGCGGGCCGGCGGTCATCGTGTTCTGGTTGTCGGCGACGGGGGCGCCGGCGGCGGTGGTCAGCTTCGTCGAAGACATGACCTGTTCATATGGGTCCGCCCGAAGCAAAGAGAAGGGACGAGGTTCACCCCCGCTCGCGCGGCAGCTCCACGAAGAACCGGGTCCCCTCCGCCTCGGTCGAGGTGATCCGGATCGTTCCGTGGTGCGACAGGACGATCTGCTGGGAGATGTAGAGGCCGAGGCCGAGGCCGCTGGAGCCGCTGCGCTTGTGGTGCTGGTCGCCATGGCGCAGCGGCTCGAACACCGACGGCAGCAGCTCGGTCGGGATCACGCCGCTGTTGCGCACCTCGATGCGCACGTCGCCCGCCGCGGTGCCGTCGAGGAAGATGTCGACCGGGACCCCGGGCTCGCCGTGCTGGCAGGCGTTGGCCGCCAGGTTGGAGAGCAGCTGGGAGAGACGATCGCGATCCCAGGTGCCGGTGACGTCGCCCTCGGTGTGCAGCCAGATTGTCCGCTGGTGAACCGGCTCCAGCTCCTCGATGATCGTTCCGGCGACCTCGGCCAGGTCGACCCGGGCGCGCTCGAGGGGGAGGCCGCCGCCCAGGCGGATGCGCGTGAAGTCGAGCAGCTGCGAGATCATCCGCTCCATCCGGTTGGCGCTGGCGACGACCCGGCGGGCCGGGCGGGCGATCCGCTCCGACTCGGCCCGCGCCTCCAGCAGCCCGGCCGCCGTCGTTATCGCGCTCAGCGGATTGCGCAGATCGTGCCCCAGGATGCCGGCGAACATCTCGCCGAAGTGGACGGCCCGCTCCATCTCGGCGATCCGCGCCTCGCGCTCGCGCTGGGCCAGCTTCTGGGCCGAGACGTCGGTGAGCGTCACCAGCGCGCGTTCGTAGGCCTCGTCATCGCGCGCGAAGGCCAGCGTGAAGGCGACGTCGATGGACTCGCCGTTCAGCTTCCGCAGCGGCGCCTCGCCGACGATGATCCGCTCGCCGTTCGCGAGCGCGAGCATCTTGTCCCGGAACACGCGCAGCGTCTCGGGCACCGACAGGAGGTGCAGCGACGAGAGCAGCTCGGCGCGGGTCGCGGCCCCGAACATCCGCAGCGTGGCCGGGTTCACGTCGCGGACGCGGACCAGCCCCATCGCCCGCGCGACCAGGTCCGGGTTCTCGTCGAGCGCCGCCGCCAACCCCTGGCCGAGGGTCGCCTTCAGCTTGTCGACCAGCTCCTTGACGGCCGAGAGGTCCTCTTCCCAGATCGACACCTCGGCCAGCTCGAAGATGGCCCGGAAGCGGGCCTCGCTCTTCTCGATCTGCTGGCGGGCGCGCACCTGCCCGGTGATCTCGAAGGCCACGGCGATCACCCCGATCACCTTCCCCTCGTCGTCGCGCAGCGGCTGGCGGATCATGTCGAAGAGCCGCTCCTCGCGGATGCCGTCGGCATTGAGGAGGTAGAGCGGCGTCGACGGATCGGCGATCGCTTCCCCGGTCTCGTAGACCTGCCGCAGCGAGTGGTAGAGGGGGCGGTTGGCGAGGCTGGGGAACGCCTCCAGCACCGGCCGGCCGATCGCGATGCGCCCGTCGGTGATCATCCCCGCCGCCTGGTTCTGGAAGGCGATGATCAGCTCGGGCCCTTCGTAGACGATGATCGGCACCGGCGCCTGCTGAAGCAGCGCATAGAACCGCTGCCGCTCCTCCTCGGCACGCACCCGCAGGCGGGCCAACTTCAGCTGGGTCTCGACCCGGGCCTGCAGCTCGCGGGCCGAGAACGGCTTGGTCAGGTAGTCGTCGGCTCCGGCCCGCAGCCCCTCGACCTTGGCCTCGTCGCCGGCGCGCGCCGAGATCATCACGACCGGGATCGCCGACGTGCTCTTGTCCGCCCGCAGCCGACGGAGCAGATCGAAGCCGTCGACCTGGGCATCATCACGTCGGTCAGAACGAGATCCGGCGGCTGGCGCTGGATGGCGGCGATGGCGGCGGCGCCGTCTGGCGCGACCTCGACGAGCCAGTGCTGTTCCAGCAGGCGCCGCAGATAGTCGCGCATGTCGGCGTTGTCGTCGGCGATCAGGATGCGCGCGCTCCGCGCGTCGCGCGGGGCCGCGGCCCCGTCCCCGAGCCGAGGGGCTCGACCCCCAGCGGTGGTTCGCCCTTCCGTTCGTCGGGGAACCAGCGCAGCGCCTCCTGGACGAACGGCGCCGCCCCCAGGGCGGTCGACGGCAAGGTGCGCTGGGCGTCGATGCGATCGGCGGGGATGTGCGCCGAGCCCTTGGGGATCGCCACGGTGAAGGCGGTGCCGTGCCCCAGCTGGCTCTCGACGCCGATCGTCCCCTTGTGCAGCTTCACCAGCTCCTGGGCCAGGGCCAGCCCGATGCCCGACCCCTCGTGAGTGCGGGCCCGGGTCCCCTCGACCCGGAAGAAACGATCGAAGAGGTGGGGGATCTGGTCGGCGGCGATGCCGACGCCGGTGTCGGCCACCCGCAGCACCACGGTGCTGTCGGTCGAGCGCAGCGACACGGCGATGCTCCCCTCGAACGTGAACTTCAGGGCGTTCGAGATCAGGTTGAGGACGATCTTCTCCCACATGTCGCGATCGACGAAGAGCGGCTGGCTCAGAGGAGGGCAGTCGATGCGCATCGTCAGGCCCGCGCGCGCGACCGCGGGCTGGAACGAGGCGGCGAGATCGTGGGTCAGCGCCGCCAGGTTGACCAGCTCGAACGACGGCTGGATGCGCCCCGCCTCCAGCCGGGCGATGTCGAGCAGCGAGTTGACCAGCTTGTGCAGGCGCACGGCGTTGCGGTGCACGAGCTCCAGCTGGGCCCGGTGCGTCGGCGTCAGCTCGCCGTGCACGCCGGAGAGCAGGTCCTCGGTCGGGCCGAGCATCAGCATCAGCGGCGTCCGGAACTCGTGGCTGACGTTGCTGAAGAACGCGGTCTTCGCGCGATCGAGCGTGGCCAGCGTGTCGACCCGGGTCCGCTCTTGTTCGAGCGCGCGGGCCGCCCGGATGCCGGCGATGATCTGATCGGCCGTCAGCCGGAACATCCGCCCGTAGTGTTCGTCGAACACCCGCAGCGGGCTCACCCCCGCGACCAGCAGCCCGTAGGGCTCGGCCTCCCCCGCGCCCGCCAGGCAGAGCACCACCGCCTGCTCGGGGGGAGTGCCCCAGTGGCCCCGCGGCATCGGGCCGAAGCGCGCGGCCAGGTCCTTCACGACGACGAAGCTGCCCGGCTGGCGCGCCGCCGCGAGCGGCCAGCCGGTGGCGTCGGCGCTGGCCGCGGTCAGGCGGGCCGGCTTGCCGGGCCCCTCGTAGCCGTCCATCCCGGCGGTCGCGATCAGATCCGCCTCGGTGGCGCCCTTGCGGAACAGGTAGATCAGCGCGAACGGGATGTCGGCGTCGTTCTTGGCGAGGATCCGCGCGGCGGTGCGGCAGGCGACCTCGACCGACTTCGCCTCGAACCCCTCGGCGCCGAGATCGCGCAGCATCTGAAGCTGGCGTTCGCCCTGGATCTGCCCTGTCGTCTCCTGGCAGGTCACCAGGATGCCGCCGATCGCGCCGGCGTCGTCGCGGATCGGGCTGTACGAGAAGGTGAAGTAGGTCTCCTCGCGGAACCCCTTGCGGTCCATCGGCAGTAGCAGGTGCTCGTTCCAGACCGCGCCCAGGCCGGCGAGCACGCGATCCATCTGCGGCCCGACGATGGGCCAGATCTCGGACCAGACGGCGCGTGCCGGCTGGCCCAGGGCCGCGGGGTGCTTGCCGCCCAGCACCGAGACATAGGCGTCGTTGTAGACGTGGCAGAGCTCCCGGCCCCAGAGCAGGGTCATGGGGAACCGGTTCTCCACCACCATCGCCGCCGCGGCCCGCAGGCTGATCGGCCAGTCCTCGAGGGGACCGAGCGGGGTCCGCTTCCAGTCGAACGTCGCGATCCGCGTCGGCATCTCCCCGGCGGCGGTCAGCGCCCGGGCGACGTTGACCCGATCGGTGACCCGGCGACGGGGTGGGGGCGTGCCGTCCCCGTCGTGGCCGCGCGGCAAATACTCGGGGGGCGACGGACGCATGCTCCCCAACGCGGTAACGCTCCGTCGGCGAACCCGCAACCGTCCCCGATCAGGTTACAGGCGCGTATGTAGGGCGCTGGCAGCCTGCTAGATGATGCTACCGTCGGGGACGACGCCGTTCTTCGGCACGATGACGAGCCCCTCGCGGATGAAGTAGCCGTCGCCGTCGTGCTCCTTGAGGCCCGCCTTGTTCGTGATGCGGACCCCGCGGCCGATGCGCGCGTTCTTGTCGACGATGGCGTTCTCGATGACGGTGTCGGCGCCGATCCCGATCGGGGGGACGCCCCGCCCCTCGGCGGCCTTCATCTCGTCCAGCGTCTCGTACTGGTCAGCACCGATGAGCAGGCTGTTCCGGATATGCGCCTTGGCGCCGATCCGGCTGCGGATGCCGATCACCGCGCGATCGATGTTGGCGCCGTGCAGGATGCAGCCCTCGGAGATGAGCGCGCTGCGGATGTCGCACCCCTCCAGCTTCGACGCCGGCAGGAACCGCGGGTTGGTGTAGACGGGGCGCTTGGCGTCGTAGAAATCAAACGGCGGGATCGAATCGCACAGCGCCAGGTTCGCCTGGAAGTAGGACTGGATCGTCCCGACGTCCTCCCAGTAGCCGCGGTAGACATGCGCCTGCACGCGCTGGCGCGGCACCGCGTCGGGGATGACGTGGCGGCCGAAGTCGACCAGCTTGGGGTTGGAGACGGCCTGCTCCAGCACCTCGCGCCGGAAGATGTAGATGCCCATCGACGCCAGGTAGCCGCTGCCGCCCCCCGGCAGGTCGGAGAGCAGCGCCGGAAGCCGATCGCGCGGTGGTTTCTCGTCGAAATGCACGATGCGCCCGGTGCCGTCCATCTTGAGAATGCCGAACGCCGAGGTCTGATCCTCGGCCACCGGAATCACCGCCACCGTCGCGTCGGCGCCGCTCTCGCGGTGGGTCCGCAGCATCTGGCGGAAGTCCATGCTGTAAAGCTGGTCGCCCGACAGGATCATCATGTCGCGCGCCTCGGTCCGTCGCATGTGGCGCAGGCACTGGCGAACGGCGTCGGCCGTCCCCTGGAACCAGGTCCCCCCCTCGTCGGTCTGCTCGGCGGCCAGGACGGTGACGAAGCCCGACGTGAAGACGTCGAACTTGTAGGTCATCGCGATGTGCTTGTTCAGGCTCTCCGAGTTGAACTGGGTCAGCACGAAGATCTGTCGCAGCCCGGCGTTGAGGGAGTTGCTGATCGGGATGTCGATGAGGCGGTACTTGCCGCCGATCGGGACGGCCGGCTTCGAGCGTTTGAGCGTCAGCGGGAACAGCCGTGTGCCCCGCCCGCCGCCCAAGATGATCGCCAGCACGTCGTCCATCGTCGTCATGGGCGGGCAAGATATATCAGGAAGGGGTCTCCCGACAGTTCGGGGCTCCCCCGTCTCTCGTCGTTGCTAGCTCCGCTGCCACTCCGTGTGAAACGTACCCGGACGATCGAGCCGTTCGTACGTGTGCGCCCCGAAGTAGTCGCGCTGGGCCTGAATCAGGTTGGCCGGCAAGCGCGCGCGACGGACGCTGTCGTAGTAGCCGAGCGCGGCGCTGCTGGCGAGGATCGGCACGCCGGCCGCGGCAGCCACGCCGACGACGCGGCGCCAGCTCTCCTGCCGAACCGCCAGCTCGTCGACGAAGCCGGCGTCGAGCAGCAGGTTCGACAGGTTCGGGTCGCGCTCGAACGCCGCCTTGATCCGCCCCAGGAACTGCGCGCGGATGATGCAGCCGCCCTTCCAGATGCGCGCGAGCTCGCCCAGCTTGAGATCCCACTTGCGCAGCGCCGAGGCGGTCCGCAGCAGGTTCATCCCCTGCGCGTAGGCGCAGGCCTTCGCGGCGTAGAGCGCGGCGCGCACGTCGGCGACGAACGCCTTCTTCTCCGCCGCGGGGAGCGGGGTGGGGGAGGGGCCGCGCAGCGTCTTGGCCGCCGCGGCGCGGGCCGCGCGATCCGACGACAGCACGCGGGCATCGACCGACGCCGCGATGGTCGGGATCGGGGCGCCGATCTCGGCCGCGTCCTGCACCGCCCACTTTCCGGTGCCCTTCATCGACGCCGCGTCGACGATCGCGTCGATCAGCTCGCCGCTCGTCTCGGGGTCGCGGGTCCGGAAGATCTTGGCGGTGATCTCGATCAGGAACGACTGCAGCTCGCCCCGATTCCAGTCGTCGAACGTGTCGGCCAGCTCGGCGTTGGTCAGGCCGCCGACGGAGCGCAGAAGGTCGTACGCCTCGGCGATGAGCTGCATGTCGCCGTACTCGATCCCGTTGTGGACCATCTTGACGTAGTGGCCGGCGCCGCCGGGGCCGCAGTAGGTGACGCAGGGGCCGTCGTCGACCTGGGCCGCGATCTTGGTGAGGATCGGCGCCATGTCGTCGTAGGCGGCGCGGTCGCCGCCGGGCATCAGCGACGGGCCGAGGCGCGCCCCCTCCTCGCCGCCGGAGACGCCCATGCCGAAGAAGTGGATGCCCGACGGCGTCAGCTCGGCGAGCCGGCGCTCGGTGTTGCGGAAGTGCGCGTTGCCGCCGTCGATCAGGATGTCGCCGGGCTCGAGCAGCGGCCGCAGCATCGCGATCGTCTTGTCGACCACCTCGCCGGCCTTGACGAGCATGATGAGGCGGCGCGGGCGGCGCAGCGCCGCGACCAGCTCCGGGAGCGCCCCGAACGCCTGCACCGGCTTGCCGGCGCCGACCGCCTTGAACCTGGCGACCGGGTCGGGCCAGGCGTCCCAGCCACCGACGGAGAAGCCGTGGTCCGCGATGTTGAGCGCCAGGTTCTGCCCCATGACGCCGAGCCCGATCATCCCGATGTCGAGTGCGGTCATGCCGGGTTATTAGCATCGACTTGCGCTCGACGCGATACGACCGAGATCGCCGCAGAACGAGGGGCAGTAGCGATCGCTCTATTCGTCGCGGCGGACCATCACCGTGACCTCGTTCTTGTTGTGGGCGAGCTGCTTGACGCGCGCGAAAGCCGGCTCGAGGCGGGCGAACAGCGCGGGCAGCGCGGCGAGGCGCCCGTAGTCGGTCTCGCCCTTGAATTTCACGGTGACCACCAGGTTGCGGGCGAGGCGCTCGTCCAGCCAACGCTCGATGATCGCCAGGTTGCGCTGGGGCTCGGCGATCACGTCGCAGAGCAGCCAGTCGACCGGCGCGGGCGGCGTGAAGGCGAAGGCGTTGCCGACGACCATCGTCACGCGCCGGTCGCGCAGCAGGGCGGGGGCGATCGGGGCGCGATCGACGGCGGTCACCTGGGCCCCGCGCGCCAGCGCCGTCGCCGTCCAGCCCCCCGGCGCGGCCCCGAGATCGACGCAGCGGTCGCGGGCAGTCGGGGCCGACGCCATCCACGCGAACGCCTCCTCCAGCTTCTGATAGGCGCGCGACGGGGGGGCGCGGTCGAGGGCGATCGGGGCGTCGCCCCCCGGCCAGGGGGCGAGGTCGACGCCGCCCGTCGGCAGTGCCCGCGGCGCCGCCGCCGAGACGAGCAGGCGGTCCCGCGCGAGCCCGAGCAACTGGACGAGCAGGCGCGCCGTCTCCGACGGACCGGGCGCCGCCTCGGGGGCGACGTAGCGCCGGAAGGCGCGGCGCCGCCGGGCCGCGATCAGCGCCAGAAGCGCGCGCCCGATCAGCGCGACGCGGCTCCCCAGCCCCGGCTCGGGCTCCGCGCCCGTGAGCGCGTGTAGCGAGAACGGCCCGCTCCAGCCGTCGATCGCCGCCTCGATCGCGGTGTAAGCCGCCTCCGCGAGCGCGCTCACCGACGCTCCCTCCACCGCCGCGGCCGCGGGGAGCTGCTGCCGCGCGAACACCGGATCGAGGAGCGCATCGTCGTCGCCGTCGTCTGCGACGACCCCCGCCGCGAGCGGTCGCGCCGGGCGTTCGGCGCGCGCCAGCTCCTCGATCACCGCCGATTCGTACCCGGGCGTCGCCAGAAAGATCCGCACGAGCGGGTGTCGCCTAGGTGTAGGCGTTTTCGTAGGCGGGCGAGAGCATGAAGGCGACGAGATCCTGCGCCACGGCCCCCTGCAGGAACACCCGCCGCGACTCGGGGGTGCTGCCGGGCGGGCCGTCGCG
>CAVZYM010000003.1:0-1185388 GCA_963779495.1 uncultured Pseudomonadota bacterium
CCGGCGGCGCCGCCGGAAGCGGTGGCGCCATCGGCAGCGTCGGAATCGGTGGCGCGTCGACGGGCACCGGCGGGACCGCAGGCTCCGCTGGCACGAACGGCGCGCCCGCCGGGCTGGTGAACAGGTACGACGGCGCGCGCGCCAGCACCGTCAGCTTCGACCTGGGATGGAGATTCCACCTCGGTGACCTGAGCGGCGCGCAGGGGACGACGTTCGACGATTCGGGGTGGACGGCCCTCGACGTGCCGCACGACTGGAGCATCTCCCTTCCGTTCAACCAGAGCTCGCCGTCGAAGGACGGTGGTGGCTACCTGGACGGAGGCCTCGGCTGGTACCGAAAGACGTTCACGCTGCCCGCCTCCAGCTCCGGCCAGCGCGTCCTGCTTCAGTTCGACGGCGTGTACATGGACACGACGGTTTATCTCAACGGGACGCAGGTCTGCGCGCGTCCCTACGGGTACGCGTCGTTCGAGTGCGACATCACCTCGGGCGGCAAGCTCGGGGCGTCGAACGTCGTCGCGGTCAAGGCCAACAACCAGCAGCCCAGCAGCCGCTGGTACTCGGGGAGCGGCATCTACCGCCACGTCTGGTTGAAGACGGTCAACCCCGTGCGCGTCGCGTACACCGGCACGCGCGTCACGACACCCCAGGTCTCGGCCGGCAGCGCGACGGTCAACATCGGGGTGACCGTCCGCAACGACGGGGCGTCCGCTCAATCGGTCACCCTGGTCAGCTCTGTTCGCGACGCCAGCGGCGCAGAGGTGGGCAAGGCGACATCGGCGGCGAGCTCCGTGGCCGCAGGCAAGACGGCCGACGTCGCGCAGAGCGTGACCGTCGCCAATCCGAAGCTCTGGTCGACGTCGTCGCCGGCGCTCTACGCGGTGGTCACGACGGTCGCGGTCGACGGTTCGGTCGTCGACACCTACACCACGTCGTTCGGCATCCGCACCTTCGCCTTCGACGCCGCCACCGGATTCTCGCTGAACGGCGTGAAGATGAAGCTCAACGGCGTCTGCCTGCACCACGACCTGGGCGCGCTGGGCGCGGCCACGAACACCAGGGCGCTGGAAAAACGTCTCGAGCTGCTGAAGCAGATGGGCGTGAACGCCATTCGAACGTCCCACAACCCGCCCGCGCCCGAATTGCTGGATCTCGCGGACCGTCTGGGTTTTCTGGTCGTCGATGAAGCCTTCGACGGCTGGTACAACGCCAAGAACAGCTACGACTACGGGCGGTTCTTCCGCCAGTGGGGCGTCACCGACATCACCGACATGGCGGCCCGCGATCTGAACCATCCGGGCATCATCATCTGGAGCATCGGGAACGAGGTCAGCGAGGTCGGCGACACGACGACCATCACGCAGCTGATGAACGCCATCAAGACCAAGGACACCACGCGTCCCATCGGTCAGGCGCTGGCGGCCTGGACGGCATCGGTCGACGCCGCGGCCGCGATCGAAGACCTGGTCGGAATCAACTACGCCCCCGATCGATACGACTCGTTCCACACGGCCCACCCGACCTGGAAGCTGCTCGCCAGCGAATCCTCGTCGGGGCTGCGGAGCCGGGGGATTTACAACAACAACAACACGCAGTGCTCGTCGTACGACGACAATGCGGCCGGCTGGGGTGCCACCGCGGAGGCGTCCTGGAAAAACGTGAACACCCGGGCCTGGATTGCGGGTGAGTTCATCTGGACCGGGTTCGACTACATCGGCGAGCCGACGCCCTACACCTGGCCTGCCAAGAGCTCGTACTTCGGCGCCATCGACACCGCAGGGTTTCCCAAGGACGTCTTCTACTTCTATCAAAGCAAGTGGAACGCCAGCGGCCCGACCATGGTCCACGTCGTTCCCATGAACTGGACCAACTGGACGGCCGGCCAGGCGGTGAAGGTCATGGTCTACACGAACGCCGACAGCGCCGAGCTGTTCCTGAACGGCGTGTCCAAGGGATCGAAGACGATGACCGCGTCGACGGGGCATCTCGAGTGGTCGGTTCCCTTCGCGACGGGCACGCTGGAGGCGCGGGCCTCCAAGGGCGGCACCGTCGTCGTGACCGACAAGGTGCAGACGGCGGGGGCCGCGGCGGGGTTGGCGCTGCACGTCGACCGCGCGTCGATCGCGGCGGACGGACGCGACCTGGCGTTCGTCGAGGTCGACGTCGTCGACGCGAGCGGTGTGATCGTTCCGCAAGCCAGCAACACGATCACCTTCTCGATCTCCGGTCCGGGCGGCATTGCGGGCGTCGACAACGGAAACGCCATCAGCCACGAGTCGTACAAGGGGACGATGCGGTCGGCGTTCAGCGGGAAGGCGCTGGCGATCATCCAGTCCACGACGACACCGGGGACGGTGACGTTGAAGGCGACCACGGGAACGCTGACCAGCGGCTCGGTCGTCATCACGACGAGGTCGCCTTAGCGCAGTGCGCCCTCGAAATATGGACCACTTCGCCCGGGCGGAGTCACTGCCAAGCGGCACCCAGGACACATCTATGCCCATGCAAAAACATCGATCAAACGCGTCCCTCCCCACCATGGCCGGCCTCGGCCTTGCTTCCCTCGTTTTCCTGGCCGCCGCCTGTGCGAGCGGGCCGAATGCCGAAGGGACGGGCGGCTCGGGAAACAGTGGTGGTACGGGCGACGGCGCGGCCGCCGGCAGCGGCGGCGCCGGGACGGGGGCCGCGGGCGACAGCGGCGGGGGAGCCGGGCACGCCGCCGGAACCGGCGGCGTCGGTGCGAGCGGTGGTGCCAGCACAGGCAGCGCCGGCAGCGCCGGCACCCCTGGCAGCGCCGGCACCCCTGGCAGCGCCGGCACCACAGGGACGGCGGGTGGCGGCGGGATATCCGTCACCGGTGGCAGCGGCGGCAGCGCCGCCGGATCGACGGGCCGGGGTGGGAGCCAGGCGACGGCCGGCCGCGGCGGTACGGGTGGCCTCGCTGGTTCTGGCGGCCCCGCCGGTTCGGGCGGCACCGCCGCTCCGACCAGCGTGCTCGTCACGTCCGCCTCGGGCGCCTTCTGGAAGACCGGTACCTGGACCGAGTCCACCGCCAGCGCGACCGTCACCGTGAACGACGCCACCAGCTACCAGACCTGGGAAGGCTTCGGCGGCGCGTTCAACGAAAAAGGGTGGAGCTACCTGACCTCGCAGCAGATGAAGGATCAGGCCATAGCGCTGCTCTTCAGCAAGGACGGATGCAATTTCGCCTGGGGTCGGATCCCGATCGGCTCCAGCGATTACGGGATGGATCGGTACTCGTTGAACGAGAACTCCGGCGATACGTCGATGAGCAAGTTCTCGATCGATCGCGACAAGATGAAGCTCATCCCCTACATCAAGGCCGCCCTGGCGGTGAAGCCCAACATCCGCTTCTGGGCCAGCCCGTGGTCGCCTCCGACCTGGATGAAGACGGGCCCCTACAACCCCAACACGGGCGCGTCGCACTCCAATTTCGACGGCGGCGTGATGAAGGGCGACGACACCACCTTGAAGGCCTTCGCTCTTTACCTGGTCAAGTTCGTACAGGCGTACGCCGGCGAAGGCATCAACGTCGAAATCGTCTCGCCGCAGAACGAGCCCAACTACGAGCAGAACTATCCGTCCTGCCACTGGGAGAGCTCGACGTACGTAAATTTCGTCGGCAAGTACCTCGGGCCGGCGCTGGCCAACGCGAGCCTAACGACCAAGGTCATGGACGGCACGCTGTCCAATCCCAGCGGCGACGCCGACATCGGGGCATCGGTGCTGAGAGACGCGACCGCGAAGGGGTACGTGAAGGCCATTGGTGTGCAGTGGGGCATGGCGGAGTCGGGCCCGGTGGGCACTTTGAAGGGCCTGGCAGGCAACATCCCCATCTGGCTCTCGGAGACCAAGTGCGGCGGCTCGATCGGATCGACCGCGCCGGCGCCCAACGACTTCAACTACGGCCGCGACACCTGGGGCTACATCAGCAGCGCGATCAAGAATGGACTGACCGCCTACAACGCCTGGAACATGGTTCTGGACAAAGGCGGCCTGGGCATCGACGACACGCGCAAGTGGCCCCAGAACGCGTTGCTCGTGGCCGATTCGGGCTCGGTGACAGCGACCCCCGCCTACTACGTCTTCCGGCATTTCTCCCAGTTCGTCGATCCCGGCGCCACGCGCGTCGCCGCGACCGGCGGCGACGCCGTCGCGTTCAAGAACCCCGACGGTAGCCTGGTGGCGGTCATGTTCAACAGCGGCTCCGCCAACAACAGCTACGTCGTTTCGATCGGCGGCAAGAAGTTGCAGTTCGCGATGCCCGGCAGCGGCTGGGCGACGATCAAGTACGCCCCCTGACGCGCGGTGCGCCGTTCTGCGACGGTGCGCGCAACGACGGGAGCATCCAGCAAAGGGGCATACCGATGATTGCGACGGCGCACGTGCGCGGGGTGGTGTTCGGTGCGACGCTGGCCTTCGCTGTCGCCGGCTGCGGCGGTGCCAGCGGCACGCAGGACGCGACGGGCGGCAGCGGGCCGTCCGGCAGCGGGCCGTCCGGCAGCGGTGGAAACGGGGGCCTGGGCGCTGGCGGTTCAAACAACGGCGGCGCCGCCGGGACGGTCGGGGAGGGCGGCACCGCAGGACCGGCGGGCAGGGGTGGAGGCGTCGCCGGATCGGGTGGGTCGACCGGTGGGGCGTCGGGGGGGGCTTCGGCGGGGTCGTCCGGTGGATCCGGGGACTCTGGTGGCACGAGCGGCGCCGGAGCCGGGGGAGGCGGTGGGGCGGCTGCGGGCCGAGGGGGCTCCGCGGGCAGGGGCGGAAACGGGGGCGGAGGGGGCGCCGCCGGGAGCTCTGGGGGAGTGGGCGGCGCGGCGGGACGAGGGAACGGCGGCAATGGCGGCAACGGCGGCAACGTCAACCCGGGAACCTGCACCGCATCGAAGCCCGCCGGCAGCAACGCGACCGGCAGCGGGCCGCACAAGGTGACCGTCGAGACCAACGCCGATCCGGGGATCAACCAAGGCACGATCTTCCGTCCCACCGACCTGGGCGGCGTCGAGAAATACCCGATCTTCGTCTGGGGCGAGGGCGCGTGCGCGAAGGACGGACTGTCGAACGCGACGGCGATGGCCGAGATCGCCTCCCATGGATACTTCGTCGTCGCCGATGGGACGCCGAATGGCACGGGCAATCGCGCCCAGGACCGTTCGATGCTGAAGGCGATGGCCGCGCCGCTCATCGCGTACGTCGACTGGGCGATCGCCGAGGACGGCAAACCATGCAGCGCGTACTACCAGAGCCTCGACACGACCAAGATCGCCGCGAACGGATTTTCGTGCGGCGGGTTGATGTCCCAGGCCATGGTTCTGGATCCGCGTATCACCACCTGGGGCGTCAACAGCAGCGGCATGGCCGGCGCGAACCAGGACTACTACGACCTGGTCCACACGCCCGTGCTGTTCGTCGAAGGGGGGCCGGACGACATCGCCTACGACGGGGGAGCGCAAGGCTATGCGGCCATCGCCAAGCTGAAGGTTCCGGTCCTCTGGTTCAGCAAGGACCTGGGGCATGGGGGGGATCTGTTCGCGAGCCGCGGTGGGGACTTCACGAAGATCAACCTCGCGTGGCTCAACTGGTGGTTGAAGGGTGACCAGACCGTGACCGGCAAGGGCCTGCTCGTTGGCACCAGCTGCCCGTACTGCAGTAACGCCGCCTGGGAATACAAGTCGATGAACACCCCTTGAGCGAGAGGCGGGCCTTCTCTCCTAGGCGCGTTCCTACGGCGGCAACAGCGCGTCGATGATCGCGGTCAGCCACGTGCCCGCGCGCGCGTCGAAGAGATTCATGTTCGTGGGGTCTTCCCAGATCGCCCACCCGACGCCCGCGCTTTCGCACTGCTGGCGGACCGCCGTTACCAGGCGGGCGCGCGAGTCCAGCGGGCCGCCATCCTGTGGTCCCCACTCGCCGTTGTAGACGGCGCGCCCCTGGCTTTGTCGGTAGGCGGTGATGAGCGCGATCTGCGACGCGACCGTCGCCGGCCCCGAAGGGTTGGTGGCGGCGGGCTTCGTGTTGTAGTCGTTGAACCACTGGTTGGCCCAGGCCGCGTCCTTGGCTGCCTGGACGGGATTGATTGCCGCCGCGGGCGGACCGGGAAAGATCACGCCCGTCGTCTGGTATTCCGGCCCCATCCAGTCCTGTCCTTGAAACGAGAAGAGCTTCGGCTCGTAGAGGTGGATCGACGCCATGATGTTTGCGTCGTCGGGAAGCGTCAGCGTCGATAGCTTGGTCGGATCGGCCCAGAAGACGGCGTCGACGATCAGCAAACGCCGCGGGTTGGTCGCGCGGATCGCCCGTATCGCGGGGAGCATGACGTCATTCCAGGTGGTGTCGAGCTGGCTGTAAGGTTCGTTGAGGAGCTCGAACGCGACCGTGTCCGGCCGACTCTGGTAGCGGGCGGCAATCTGTGTCCAGAGCGCCACGAAGCGATCACGATGCGCGGCGACGTTTGCGGCGAGGTCGTCGTAGTGGTGCAGGTCCACCACGACGGCCAGATTCGCGGCGGCCGCTTGGTTCAACACCGTGTCGACCCGGCTGAAGAAGGCGGCGTCGATGGTGTAGGGGGACGCGGCCGAGGCATGGCCGCTGAACCGGATCGGTATCCGGACGTGGTCGAAGCCGCGCCGGGCAATGAACGGGAAGTCCTCGGCCTGAATCGTCCCTCCCCAGTCCCCTTCGTTCGGAGCGTCCAGTCGATTGCCTAGGTTGATGCCCTTCTTGAAGCGAGCGGCGGCGGCAGGAGGAACGCCGAAGACGAACGGCTCGGGGCCTGAGCCACCACCAGCCGCGCCACCGCCACCGCCGGCGCCGCCGCCACGGCCGGCGCCGCCCGCGCCAGTGCCGCCCGAGCCGCCACGGCCGGCGCCACCCGAGTTGCCACTCGAGCCGCCACCCGCGCTGCCGCCCGCGCCAGTGCCGCCCGAGCCGCCACGGCCGGCGCCACCCGCGCTGCCGCTCGAGCCGCCACCCGCGCTGCCGCCGGCGCCGCCACGGCCGGCGCCACCCGCGCTGCCGCTCGAGCCGCCACCCGCGCTGCCGCCCGCGCCGGCGCCGCCAGAGCCGCCTCGGCTCACAGGGCCGGCACCGCTCGTGCCTGTTGAAGTTCCGCCACTACCGCCGCCGCTTCCACCGGCGCCCACGGTGCCGCCATTCGCGCCGGCGCCGCCCGATGCACCGGCTAGGCCTCCATTTCCGGCGGAACCCGCGGCTCCCGAACCGGGCCCGGAGCTCGTCGTGCCTGAGCACCCGGTCGCGCCGAGAATCGCGAACAGGCCCGCAGAGGCGAGCATGGAACCCCGGCGACCGTGGGAGCTGCGCATTTCTGCCATGCCATACCTGCCGGGGCATCCAGGCGTCTTCGCATCTTGTGGGCGAAGTTTCCGGTGTAGGGCAATCGATTCAGAAGGCGGCGAATCGCCCCTTCATTTCTTCGCTCACGCCCGTTCCGAAGAAGACCCGCGGGTTGCAGTCGAAGGCCTGCTGGAAAGCCCGGTGGCACTGCGAGTAGCTGCCGAATCCGGCGTCGAGCGCGGCCGCCAGAAAGTTGCGGCCGCCGCCTTCGACCAGTTGAATGAAGCGAATCAAGCGCAGGCGGGTTCGGTAAGCGACCAGCGTCAGGCCAATGTCCCGGTGAAAGTAGCGGCTCAGCTCGCTCTCGTTGCCGCGGATCAGACGCGCCAGCTCGCCGCGCTTCAAGTCGGGCCTTCCGAGCAACGAGCTCAGCGCCCGCACCGTGAGGGGGTGATGGTCGGGAGTCCGAACCCGCAACGCGTGTGCCTCGCGCCAGAGGTCGCCCACGTGACGCTCGACCGCCGCCGCATCACCGCCGGCCATCTGAACGGCACACGCTGTTCGCAGTCCCGCCAACGCGCCGTGATCTAGCCGCAGCCGTGCCGCGCCGCCCGATGCATCGGAAACACGACTGGTGAGCACGTGCTCCGAGAAGGCAGGGGTCACGCCGATGACGTACAGATCCAGGTCGGGCGTCGCATCGAGGAGAACGTGATCCTGGCCGGGCGGCCACCAGAGAAGGTCGCCCGCCGAGACCGAGATGGTCGCTTCCCCGTAGCCGAACGCCGCGTGGCCGGCCGCGATCAGGTTCAACTCCGGCTCGGCGTGAAAATGCCGCGGCCGCCGGGTCGCAGGGACGTGATGCCAGACGTGACCTCGTGCGGTGCCGGGGATCGGAAAAGGCTGGTACAGCGCCTCCACCACCTCAACAGGCTACCAGAGCTCGCGTGCGTCCGGTCCGGCGCGTGGCGCGGACCCGTCGATTTTTCGCGAAACGCGAAGTCAGCTTTTCATTGCAAGAATGGCCGCGGCTGCACAGTAAAGATAGTGAAAGGCTACCTTCCGAACGAAGCCGACGGTCCTGTGCGCGGTGTCGCGGCCTACGCGCACCTCGGAATCGCTGTCGCTGTGTTTCTTGGGTACGCCAACCTGAGCGGAGTCGCCCGCGCGCAGACGACCAAGACGTTCATCGACTACATCAAGCCGGCACCCATCGTTTGCCCGCCGCTCAGCTCGGCCACGTGGGGCGTGGCAGGCGTGTTGCCGCGCGATACTTGCAACGGCATCGAGAGCGCCAAAGGCGCGGCCGTTCCCCCGGAGTTCTACTATTGGGACGGTCAGATACTCAAAGCCAAGGACGGCAAGTACCACATGTTCATGAGTACCTGGTCGGGAACGGCCGGGTTCAACCCGGGCTGGACGAACTCCGACGCCTACCACGCCATCAGCGCGCAAGGGGTGCTGGGGCCCTACCAGCGGCAAGGGTACGTGTACACCAACAACGGCTCACACAAAGGGCACAACGTCTCCGCGGTCGAGTTGCCGGACGGCACGTACGCGGTCGTGGTCAGCGAGACCGTCGCCTTCACCATTTACAGGTCGAGCTCTCTCGACGGTCCTTGGACGGGGTGTGCCGCTTCGATCCAGACCAACGGTGTCAACGCCGGAACCGACGCGCACTACGACTCCAACGTCAGCCTCTTCCCACGCCACGACGGCAAGTTCCAAATCGTGCAGCGCCACGGGCTCATCGCCATCGCGGACACTCTCTGTGGTCCCTACAAGATGCAGAAGCCGACGTGGGCCTATCCCACGGCCAATCGCCCGACCATCGACAGTATCTACCCGCGTCGGACCTCGATACCGGGCGTATCCAATCCCACCTACGCGTGGGAGGAGGATCCCCATATCTGGCGCAGCGGAGGCGTCTACCACGTCCTGTATTCGGGCTCCGGAGATCGCGTCGGCTGGCATCTGTATTCGCCCGACGGCATCAACAATTGGACGGACGGTGGCCTCAGCTGCAATCCAAGGTTGTACGACAAGATCTTCGGCTACGAGGGGAGCACGACCAAAACGCAGTGGTACAAGATGGAGCGCCCAGGCGTGGTTCTGGAAGGCGGCCACCCCACCCATGTCACCTGGGCCGTGGCCGATGTGGACAAGGACAATCAGATACCGGGCAATTCCAATCACGGTAGCAAGGTGATCGTCCTGCCGTTCGACGGGGTGGCGTTCGACGCCGACTATGGTGTGGGCGGCGAGCGGCGGCGCAGGCGGGAGCGGCGGCGCAGGCGGGAGCGGCGGCGCAGGCGGGAGCGGCGGCGCGGCTGGGCCCGGCGGGAACAGCGGAAGGGGCGGCGCCGCTGGGGCCGGCGGGCAGGCCGGTGGAGCCGGTGCCGGCGGTCGTGCGGGTGGCACGGGCGGCGTGGCTGGGTCGAGCGGGCAGGCTGGTGGAGCCGGCGCCGGCGGTCGTCCGGGTGGCACGGGTGGTGCGACGGGCGGTGCAGGAGGCCCGGGCGGAGCTGGCACTGGAGGTGTGAGTACGACTGGGGGCGGGGGAGGTGGCACGGGCGGCGCCCCCGAGGGCTCGGGCGGTCGCGCCGGCGGAGGGGCGCCAGGCAACTTCGGCGGCTCGGGCGCGGGCACGAGTGGCCAGGGAGGCGTCGATTCCGGTTCGGCCGGGACAGGGGCCTCGCCCACGACAGGCGACGACTCGTCCTCCGGGTGCGCGTGCACGATACAAGGAGGTGAACGAGCAAGCGGCCGCGCAGGGGTGCTGTTGCTCGGACTCGTCCTTTTCCCTCTGGTTCGCCGGCGACGCTCCGCGAAGACAATCCCGTCGCCGCTCTGACAGCACCCGGTCATTTGGCTCGCTTGTACCGAGGAGGAGAACAGGACCATGTCGCCAAGAATTGGTGCGCTGTCGAGCGTTCAGTCCGTTGACCGCGCTCTCTGTCGGCTGAGACCAGCTCTCGGCGCGCTCGTCTTCTGCCTTTCTCTTGGCCTCGGCTGTGGCGGCGCGGGCGAAGGCAACTCCCCCGGCACCGCCGGTTCTCATCAAGGCGGTTCGGGAGGCACGACGGGCGCGGCGGGCACGAGCGGCGCAGCGGGAACGAGCGGCGCAGCGGGAACGAGCGGCGCAGCGGGAACGAGCGGCGCGGCGGGAACGACAGGCGCGGGCGGCGTGACCGGTTCGGGTGGAACGACGGGAGCCGCTGGGACGATCGGCTCCGCAGGCGCAGGCCCGGCGGGGACCACCGGCAGTGGCGGATCAATAGGAGGTGGTGGCGGAAAGGGTGGCGAGTTCGGAGGGCGCGGAGGAACCACGGCCTCGGCGGGCCGTGGCGGCTCGGGTACGGCCGGCAACGGTGGTGGGGGAGCAGGCACCGCGGGGTCGAGCGGCGGAGCTGGTGGCGCGATGATGTCTGGCGGTTGCGGCAAGACGCCGATGCTCAAGAACAGTCCCTCCGCGACGACTTTCACTTACAACATGATCACGAGCGGCGGCATGAGCCGGCAGTACATCCTTCGCTGGCCCGACAACTACGACAAGAGCCGTCCGTACCGGTTGATCATCGGCCTTCATGGCGCGACGGGCAGCGGGCGCGACATCGCGCGGGCTCCGGCGTACTTCGGGCTCTTCGATCTCTCGCAGGGCAGCACGATCTTCATCGCGCCCGACGCCGTCAGCGGGCTCTGGAGCGCTGCTCGGGATACCACCTTCGTCAGCGACATCCTCAAGGAGGTCGAGGCCGATCTCTGCATCGACCTGACGCGCGTCGAGCTCGAAGGGTTCAGCCAGGGCGCGGCGATGTCATGGACGCTCGCATGCTCGCTGCCCGGCACATTCCGCGCGGCCGTCGGCCATTCGGGCGGTGGCGTGGCCAATCCCACGGCGTGCCAGCCGATCGCGTACATGGGTTCGCTCGGCCTTGCGGAAGGGAACGGACAAAATACTCAGACCGATCAGTTCGCCAGGTTCAACGGGTGCGCGATTTCGACGCTGCCGAGAGCGCCCACCGGTGGCCACGTGTGCACGGATTACATGGGCTGCCCGGCCGGGAAGCCGGTCCGCTGGTGCTCATATGACGGCGGCCATACCCCGTCGCCGACGGATGCAGGAAAGAGCGCATCATGGATGCCCTCGGAAGTGTGGCCCTTCCTGAGCCAGTTCTGAGTCGTCAGCGGCCGCGCTACTTCCCGTTGTCCCGCCGTGCGCACGAGCGGGCGCACCGCCGCCTTCGAGGCGCGAAGCGCGAGCGCCTACCGGCGCCGACGCCGGCGAACGAGCGCAGCAGCAACCAGGCAGAGAGCGGAGGCGAGTCCGCTGTTCCCAGCACCCGAGCCCGCTCGGCAAGCGCAGCCGCCTGGGTCGTCGCCGGCCGGGCCGTTCCCACCCGAGCCACCGGCAGGTTGCGTGCTGCCCGCGGGACCGCCAGCGACGGCGCTGCCACCGCTGCCGGCGCCACCGGAGGATACGGCGCCGCCGCCGCGTCCCGAGCCAGCGGTGCCGGTCGTTCCGCCCGAGCCTCCGGTGACGGCGCCGCCGCTGCCCGCGGTCGTACCCCCGGCGCCGGCGCTGCCGCCGCTGCCCGCGGTCGTGCCGCCGGTGCCGGCGACGGCGCTGCCACCCCTGCCCGAGGTCGTGCCCCCGCCACCGCCGCTGCCGCCCCTTCCCTGGCTCCCGCCCGACCCGCCGACACCGCCGGTGCCTGGCCCGGAGGTACCGCCGGCACCGCCTCCGCCGCCTCCGTCGACGCCGCCGTCCGGCATGGTGGGTCCGGTGAACCGCCACCAATTGAACTTGAAGAGGTCGCCGCTGCCACCGACGAACTTCAGGAACAGGTCGTGTTTCCCGCTGCCCCCGCTGACCGCGCAGGTCTTGGTGGTCCAGGACGACGCGCCCGAGACGTCACACGTTCCGAGCAGCGTGCCGGTCTGACTGTCGAGGTGGAGCTCGATCTTCGCGTTGCTGGCGGCGGACGATACCCGCGCCTCGAAGGAGGTCACGCCGTCCAGGAAATCGACGTCCTTCACCTTGATGTAGTCGCCGTTGCTGATGGACGTGACGTTCATGCCGGCGCCGGTGTCGGTGCACACCTCGGTCTTGAGCCCGGACGAGAAGGCGATGGTCTCGGCCTCGACTTGCGTGAACGGATCCAGCGTGGCGACGCCGGACGGTCCCTTCGTGCTCATCGTCAGCTTCGGAATGCTGCCGTCGGTTCCGTAGGTGAACTCCTCCACGCACACCGAGCGCTTGAAGTCGCCGCCGCCCGGCAATGCGCTGTTGTGATAGAAAAAATACGAGTGCCCCTTGTAGTCGACGACGCCGGGGTGATTGGTGAAGGTCGAGCCGCTGCCCATGACGTCGCCGCGGACGGTCCAGGGCCCGGTCGGACTGTTGCTGGTCGCGTAGCTGATCTTCTCGGTCCCGCTGGTGGCGGCGTAGACCATGTAATAAAGCGACCCGCGCTTGTAGAACCACGGCCCCTCGGTGAAGCCACTCAACGACACGTTGGTGATGCTTCCCGACGTGCTGGTCATGTCCGAGTTCAGCTTCACGTACCGCAGGGTGCCGTTCCCCCAGTACATGTAGGCCTGTCCATCGTCGTCGACGAACACGGTCGGATCGATGTTGCCGGAGCCGCTCGCCGCCAGCGCCTTTCCGAGCGGGTCCATGAACGGGCCTGCCGCGGTGTTCGATACGCCCACGCCGATTTTCGCGCCGCTGTTGTTGTTTATCGGCACGTAGAGATAGAACTTGCCGTTCCTCGCGACACCTTGCGGCGCCCACGCACTGTCAGTTTGCCAACTGAAGGTTTTGAGGGTCGCGGGTGTGCCGTGGTCCCTCCAGTTGACCATGTCCGTGGTGGAGTAGAGCCTCCAGTCGTTCATGGTGTAGAAGTTGCCCACCGTGACGTCCTCGTCGTGGGACGTGTAGAGGTACAACCTGCCTTCGTACACCATGGGCGCGGGGTCGGCCGTGTAGGAAGTCTGCACGATCGGGTTGTCCGCCCGAGCGGAGGACGGAATCGCGGCGACGATGGCCAGCGCCGTCGCCGACAGGGTCATTGTTCTTGCTCGGTGCCACGTTCTGTTCAGGCGCACGTGAATCCTCTCGCGAACGGGATTGCTGACGCCCCGCACCCTGGTGCTGACTCGACGGAGGGAGCCATAACTATCCTTACTGTTCGAAGGAGGCCGGAATTGTGACGGCCATTTCGGCGTGAAACGATGCAAAGCGCCGCGCGCCTCATCCCCCCGATCCGGTACGGTTCAGTCGCTGAGCGAGACGAAGCGCTCACTTGCTTCGCGAGCGGTCGAAGAAGTCGAAGATGTCCGGCAGCACGAGGGGGATCATTCCCCCGTGGTCTGCGTTGACCTCCTTGTATTCCGACTTGAAGCCGTTCGTTTTCAGCCAGTCCCGCAGCACATGGCTTCCGTCCAAGGACGGGGTCTGGGTCCCTTCGGTGACGAAGATGAAGGTGTTACGCAGATCGTCCCACGGATAGCCCGTCTCCTGCACGAACGGTCCGGACATCGGCGCCAGGCCCTTCCAGTACCCCGCATATTTGCCGCCGAGGTACCAGGTGCCGCCGCTTCCCATCGAGTGACCGAAGAGGAACATTGCGGCCCGATCGATCGGATATTCAGCGAGCACGAGCTCCAGGACGTTGATGACGTCCTGTTCGCTGAGCTCGTTGGTCCGTTCGCTGTCTGCCGTGACTTGGGCCATGAGCTTCGCCGCTTCATCCGGCTTGCCGAAGGGCGCCGACAGCCTCAAGAAGTTTCCGTATGCCCCTTTGTCGCCCAGAGGCGCGACCAGCAGGTAGCCATGCTGCTGAGCGAGGTTCAGCAGCTGTTTGTTGTTCTGATCCACGTACGTGTTCTCGTCCGCTCCCGAGCCGTGCAGGAACATCGCCAGCGGCAAGCTCGTCTTGCCGTCCCAGTTCGTCGGAACATAGAGGCGGTAGGGCTCGTCGGCATTCGCGCCTGCGAAGCGATACTTCCTGTGTTGATCACCCTTTGCTTGCCACTGCGACGAGCCTGGGCTGGCGGGAGACTTCGCGAGCTGCTGCGCCGCGGTCATGACGGCTTGCGCATCCAGCAACGTGCCGAACGAGATCGATCGTTGACCGCTGGTGCCAGCTTTCCCGCCGGTGCCCGTGGTGCCGCCCGTGGGGCCACGTCCACCCGTGCCGCCTCCGGCTTGCCCGGCGGCGCCCGGTTGCCCGGCGGCGCCCGTGGCCCCGCCCGTCGGGGCACCTCCAGCCATGCCGCGTCCGCCCTGTCCCGCGACGCCCGGTTGCCCGCCGGTGCCCGGTTGCCCGGCAGCGCCCGCCGTCCCGGCCGTGTCTCCCCCTGAAGCTCCAATCCCGCCCGACGCAGCGGTGCCGCCGCCTGTCGTCCCGCCCGTGACGGCCTGGCCGCCGCCGCCGCCGGTCCCACCCGAGGCGCTTCCCCCTGTACCGGCGAGCCCGCTGCTCCCGCCGGACCCCGAACCGCTGCTTCCACCGGGGCCGCCAGCGCCGCTGGACGATTGGCCGCAGCCGCCAGCGACGAGGGTCAGGAGCCCGGCAACCAGGAGGGACTTCGATAGCCGTCCACGTCTCATCGATACAGGCATGCTGGCCTGCAGCGACCTAGGCCTGCCGAAGTGGTCCAGAAAGAATCGGTGACGTTCCTACTTCTTCATCTCCGAGAGGATGCCCTTGGGCAGAGAGGCGTCGCCAAAATCGTCGTAGGCGGCGCCGCCGCTCTTGGTCACCGCCGCCGCCTGCAGCAAGGTGTTGAGCATCTTGTTGACGCCCGAGACCGACGCATCGCCCCCCTTGCCGTCTTGCGATCCCCCGGGCTGAGCGCCGGTGCCGACGGTGATGAACTGCCCCTGCTTGAAGAACCCGTTGGCCGTTCCTGCCTGGATCCACGGAATGTTGCTGAACGAGTGGGCGCCCGTCGCGCACTGGTTGGTCCAGATCGTGACGCCCTGGTCCATCAGCGGCCCGGTCGGGGTGTTGTACGACGACACCTTGTCCAGGAGGTATTTGTAGAACCCGAGCATCATGCGATCGAGGTAGGCGTGGAACTCGAGCGCGTTCGAGGCTTGCCGGTGCGAGACGTCGTGAAACTTGGCGGACTGGCCATTGAACGTGTAGATGTGATCGTCGATGCGATCGCCGACCTTCAGCACGGCCACCCGGCTGTAGTCGGCCGCCGCCGAGAACGCCATCAGATCCATGAACAGCTTGACGGCCTGGTCGCGCGTCGACTGATCGTAGGGCTTGGGGTCGATCGTCTTCATCGCCGCGACGTCCGCGTCCGGGATGGTCAGGGTCGTGGTCGATATCTTGACCTCGATGTCACGGATCGCGGTCAGGTGCTGATCGAGCCGGGCACGGTCGCTGGTGCTGAGATCCGGCCGCGCCAGCAGGGTCTGGACCTGCGGGCGGAGGAGGTCGTTGATGCTCCTGCTGCGCGCCGCCCGCTGCATCTGCGCCTGGGCGTCCGCCGAGGTGACGGTCGTACCGTTGCCGACCGCGCCGATGATCGCCTGGTACGCCTTGTAAGGTGAATCGATGTACACGCGCGGCTGCTTCGGGGTGATGTACGAGACGTACCCCGGAATGTCGAAGCCCGTGCCGCCAGGCGAGAACATGCCGCGCATGAAGAACCAGCGGGTCGCGCCCGGGCGGGTTCTTCGCGGCGGCGATCACGGTGTCGATCGAGATCCCCAGGGCCTTGCAGTTGGTGCTCTCCGCCGTGATCTTCTGGGCGGTGAGGAGCTGCGCATCCGCCGCCGAATGCGAGCACCCCGTGGAGTTGTAGGGGAGGTTCACGCCGCGGACGACGAGCAGCTTGTCCGCGTAATCGGCGAGCTCGCCGATGCTCCGCGTGGTCTTGTCCGCGAGCAGCTTGTCCTTGGTCAGCGTCCCGGTCGCCGTCGGCCAGAACCGCTCCGGCTCGGCGCTGCCGCCCAGCGTGGCGCCCGCCTGGACCACGCCGTTGTCGCCCACCACGATGATGACGAACGGCGAGCGCGTCGTGGTCTGCGCCGATGCCTTGTTCGACAGGAAGCCCTCGAGCAGCGGCAGACCCAGCATCAGGCCGCCCGCGCCCTTGAGGACCAGGCGTCGATTCAACAGGAACGGGTTCCAGTCGCGGTTTTTCATGTGGCGTGCTCCATCAAGGAAGGCGATTCAAGAACGCATCGCCTGTCACGATGGCGAGCTCCAGATCGCGGATGGAGACCATCCCGGCGCGTGACAGCCGGGCGTAGTAGTCGACCACCGCCTGCTCCACCGCCGCCAGCGTCCGGCTTTGCAGATAGGTCATCATGTTCTGCACGTAGCAGGCGTGGGTCTCCTTCGCCTCGGCGAGCAGATGCGACAGCTCGACGCCGTTCTTGAAGCTCTTGAGCTGTTCGTCGAGGTAATAGCTGTCGGCGGCATTGACGGTCTTGCCGTGATCCATCGTCCGGTACTTGCCGATGGCGTCGTAGTTCTCGAACGCGTATCCCAGGGGGTTGAGCAAGAGACCGTGGCAGGCCTCGCCGCAGGTCCCTTTCCCCGTGAGCAGCTCGACGCTCTCCCGGTTGGTCCGGTCCGGGCTCTCGACGATCGTCGCCCCGACGGCTTTGGGATCGGGAGGCGGGAAGCTCCTTGCACAGAAGCCGCGTCGCGATGAAGACGCCGCGATGGATGATGTCTGGATCGCCGCTCCCCTCCATGTAAGAGGACAGGAACCCCGCCTGCGTGAGCAGGCCCGAGCGCTGGCCGGGATCGAGATCCACCCTCGTGAGGATGGCCGGGTCGCTGGAGAACGTTCCGGACACGCCGTAAAGCGGCGAGAGCAGCGAGTTCACGAAACCGACCGGGGTCGTGTAGAAGTCCTTCACCCCTCGGCCCTCCGAGAACATCCAGGCCAGGAACTGCAGCACCTCCTGCTTCATCGCCGCCGGCGTGTTCGTCTTGAAGTCGGGGAAGAGCTTGGGGTCGCGGGTGATGCCGTTGTACGTCCCGAGCCGGTACACCTGAAGGTTGAAGTTGTTGAGACCCGCCGTGCCGAGCTGTCCGTCGAGCAACCGTTTGGCCTGGGTGGTCACACTGGCCTTGTCGTGGAGCTGTTCGGCGGCGGCGGCGGAGAACAGCGCGTCGTCGGGCATGGTGTTGGTGATCGAGAGCGCGAGCTTGGAGGCAACCTCCCAGTCGTCGAGCGGGACCTTCGTGGCGCCGGCCGGTGGCCGTTCCAAGCTCCGTGCGATAGAGGAAATGCGGCGATTGCAGCATCGCCTGAATCACCAGGCTCGTGCCTGACTTGAACGTGTCGACGCCCGGATAGAGCGTCGAGCCCTGGTTGAAGAGCGCAACGTGCGTGGATCACTTCCGCGTCGGTGAGCGGCCGCCGGAAGGCACGCTGTCCGAACGACGTGATGAAAGCCTTGGCTTTGCCGGCGGCGTCCGTCGGCGCGTTCGCGGGGACGAGGCGCGCCAGCGCGGTCGCGTCGGCGGTCACCTTGTCGGCGAGCTTCTCCGCCGCATCGGCCAGCTGCTTGCGCAGCTGCTCGGTGACGAACAGGGCGTCGGCTTCGTTGTCGAAGCCGATGAGCGCGTCCCCCGTCACGTTGGCGTCGATGTCCGATATGTCGGTCAGCTTCAAGAGGTCGCGCACGGTGTTCGACCACTGCTGGCGGCTGAGCCGCGCGACCCTGGGGGTCGGCACCAGCGTCGTGGCCGGAGGCGAAGACGGAACGGCATACGGGTCCCCGCCCTGTCCAGCGGTGCCCGGGCCAACGGTCCCCTGACCGGTGCCCCCTTGCCCCTGGCTTTGCCCTTGCCCTCCTTGCCCTTGCGCACCGGCCGATCCCGGGCCTCCGGGGCCGCCTGCGGCGCCCGGGGACCCTTGCCCGGGGCTGGAGGGCAAAATATTGCCGGTACAGCCGACGCCGGCGCCGAGCAGCCCACCGAGCGCGGCGGCCGCAATCCACGCCGCGCGCGTGTGGGGTACATTGCCGTACCGTGGTGGCGATTGAGCGACCGCTTCATGGCTTCCTCCTGACGATTCCGCTGCCACCCGCGAGCTGCCTGCCGGGTCATGTGCGTCTCGAGCCCCCGCACGTCGTTAAAAGCTCGTGACCAGTACTGCGGCGGCTGCGGGTTTTGTGTAACGGGAAGCGGCGTGTGATCGGAGGCGATTTCTTCGTGACAAAAACAGCTGCGCTCGAGCAGTAGGCCAGATCAGGACTCGCCAACCAGAGCGGTTGGCCAGCCGCCGAGACACCGGGAGGCGTTCGTTCTCGCGATCGCGTTTCCTTCACAAGAAACGGGTGATGGCGCAGTAGTAGCCATGACTCCGCACTCTCTGAAAGGCCACAAGGAAGGCAGCATGCGCGCGCTTGACTCACGTCGAGGCGGTCGCCTTGCGAGCGCCGTTGTTGGTCTCATGCTGGCCCTCCCGGGCTTGGCCCTGGCAGCGCCCGGGCCCGGCATCGGAAACATCGACTGCACCGATGCTGAGCGGTTCAAGCCGCTGGTGTTCCTGGAGAACAAGCAGGGCGGGCCCACCGGCGCGAACGTCGTGATCATGACCGGCGGCTACTTGATGTTGAACTACGCCAATGACAGCGGCGGCCCGCCGGGCATCCTGACCTTCTTCGACGTTTCGAACCCGCGCCAGCCGACCGTCGCGCGGCGCATCGACAGTACCGACACCCGGCAGTTCCGAGAGTCCCACTCGTTCCCGGTCGCGATCATCGGCGACAAGCACTACGTCGCGATCCAGACCATCCACGGCATTCAGTTCTGGGACGTGACTGACGTCGCGACCGCGAGCAAGGTCGGCAACATCGATCTTCCGGGGGTCAACGCCGGCGACTACGAGAACGTGGCGTGGCAAACGTCGTGGCAGGGCCGGTACCTGTTCGTCTCCGGAGGGAACCTGGGCGTGTTCGTCGTCGACGCGGCGAACCCGGCCCAGCCGAAGCTGGTCAAGACCGTGACGACCGGCTCGACGGGCGGGTTCCGGATCGGGCCCATCTACGCGGTCGGCGACTACCTGATCTATACGAACATGGATCAGAACGGCTCGCTCGGCGTGCTCGACATCAGCAAGGCCGAATCCCCCTCGTTGCTGGCGACCAAGGGCGGGCTGCCGCGCATGTACGCGTTCATCGTGTCGGGCGATCGCATCTACGGCGCGGGACGCGACGGCGACTTCACGATCCATTCGTGGGCCAACCGGACCCAGATCACCGAGGTGAAGATCGCGCGCATCATGGAGGATTCGCTGTACATCGCGACGCAGGACCAGTTCGCCTTCTCGGGCCGGCAGGAAAACTTCGTGAAGATCGACCTCACGGACGAGAAGAATCCGCGCGTGATCGGCCAAGGTACGCTGGGCCGCGACCATCAGGATCACGGCCAGGTCACGCCGATGGGCAACCTGCTCTTCATCGGCAACGATCACGGTACCGGCAGCGCGTTCTTCTGCCATCAGACCGGGAAAGACGTGACCCCGCCGACCATCGTCAAGGTGTATCCGGTGGACGGAGCGACGTTTCAACCGGTAACCAGCCGGATCACCATCGCCATGTCCGACTACATCGACATGCGCTCGGTCAGCTCGAGCACGATCACGATCCGGCCCGCGGGCGGCGCCGCGCTCTCCGGCATCTACAACTTCGTGTTCAACACGCTGTCATTCGGGCCGGATCAGCCGCTTTCGGCGAACACGACCTACGAGATCGTGATCCGCGCGGGCGGCATCAAGGATGCGATGGGCAACGCCATCGCGTCCGAACGCATCGTGCGGTTCTCTACCGGAGGCACGATTGTCACGCCGATGCCGGACGCCGGCACCGACGGCCCGAGCGACGCGAGCGGCTCGGGAGGCGCGGCGGGTGGTGGGGGCAAGGGCGGCAACACGGGCACCGCCGGCAACGCGGGTGGGGGCGGCAACGCGGGTGCGGTGGGCAATGCGGGCAGGGGTGGCAACGCAGGCACCGCGGGCGGTGCGGGCACTGCAGGCACCGCGGGCAGCGGCGGGAACGCGGGCACCGCCGGCAACCCGGGTACTGCCGGTAGCAGCGCGGGCACTGCCGGCACCGCGGGCAGCGGCGGCATTGCGGGCAAGGGCGGCAACGTGGGCACTGCCGGCGCGGGGACCGGTGGCGCAGCGGGCGCCGTCGTGGCCGGCCGGGGTGGCAGCGGCGGCGCACCGGCCAGCGACGGCGGCGCGAGCGATGGCGCAGGTCCAGCGCCGGACGAATCCAGGGGTTGCGCCTGCAGCACGGGTGCCGGCGGCACGACCAGCGGGAGCCTGTTCTCGCTCCTGTTCGCGCTCGGGCTCCTCCGACGCCGGCGGCGGAGATGATCAGCGGCTCGCGAGTCCTCGCAGCCGCGCTCTTCGCCGCGATGACGGCCGCCGCGATCCCGGCGCGTGCGGTCACCGTCGAGGTCGATGCCAACCCGCCGGCCGAGGTGGGGCGGGCCGTGTCCTTTTCGGCGCGCGCCACCGGTAGCGGTTCGATCACCTACAGCTGGAACTTCGGTGACGGCACCAGCACCGAGGCGAACGCCGAGCCCTCCGCGTCGCACGTCTACGCGGAGCCCGGCCACTACGCGGTGATCGTGATCGCCCGCGATGAGACGGGCCCACGCAGCGCCAGCTTCCTGCAGACGATCCACCGGCCGACCACCGGCGCGAGCCCCACGGCCTCGAGCACGATTGTCCACGATGCCTCGCGACATCGCGTCTGCAATGTGAACGCCGACAACGACAGCGTGAGCTGCATCGACACCGAACGCCTGGAACGCACGTTCGAGGCGCCAACCGGCGCTCACCCGCGCACGCTGGCGATCGCCGCCGACGGAGCGATCTGGGTGGCCAATCAGGACGACGGGACGCTCAGCGTGCTCGACCCGGACGGGAGCCCGCGGCGAACGATCGAGCTGGGCGCGGCCGCGGCTCCGTTCGGCGTGGTGACGAATCCAGCTCGCGACAGGGTGTTCGTGACATTGCAGGGTCCGGGCGAAGTCGTCGCGTTCGACGCCGCGACTGGCGGCGAGCTCGCGCGGGGCAAGGCCGGAAACATGCCCGCAGGCATCGCGGTCAGCGCGGACGGCAGGCGTGTGCTGGTCACGAACCTCATCTCGCCTCAAGATCGCGGCGAGATCCACGAGCTCGACGGCGCCACGCTGGCGAGCGTCCGCGTTCACGCGCTGGCGCTCGACCCCGGACCGGACGGAGAAGGGGGGAGCCGCGGTGTGCCGAACTACCTGCGGCAGGTGGTGATCTCACCGGACGGCGCGACCGCGCTCGTGCCCTCGAAGAAGGACAACGTGTTGCGCGGCGCCGCCCGCGACGGCCTGGCCCTCACGTTCGAGACCTCCGTGCGCACGATCGTGTCGCGGCTGGATCTCACGAACAACGTCGAGCTGCTGGAACAGCGTCTCGACTTCAACAACCGCGCGCTCGGCCTCGCCGCGTCCTACAGCCCGCTCGGCGACTACTTCTTCGTGGCGATGCTCGGCAGCGGCGGGATCTCCATGGTCGACACCTACAACGGCAATTCGGTGGGCGGCCTGCTGAAGGTCGCGATCGCGCCGGACGGCATGGCGCTCGACGGCGCCGGACGGCTGTTCGTGCACGCGTTCCTGTCGCGCGAGGTGATCGTGATCGACGTCGCCGCGGCGCTGGCCGGTACCGCCTTCGAGCTCCCCGTGCTCGCCGAGATCGCCACCATCGACACCGAGAAGCTCGCGCCGGCGGTGCTCTCGGGGAAGAAGATCTTCTACGACGCCTCGGATCCGCGGATGACCCAGCACGGCTACATCAGCTGCGCCTGCTGTCACCTCGACGGCTTCGAGGACGGGCGGGTCTGGGACTTCACCGATCGCGGCGAGGGGCTGCGCAACACGACGAGCCTGCTCGGCAAGCGCGGCATCGGCCAGGGGCGCCTGCACTGGTCCGCGAACTTCGACGAGGTTCAGGACTTCGAGCACGACATTCGCAACGCCTTCAACGGCACCGGTTTCATGAGCGACGCCGACTTCAACACGGGCACCCGGAACACCACGCTCGGCGACCCCAAGGCCGGCGTGTCGCGCGAGCTCGACGATCTCTCCGCGTACGTGACGTCGCTCGACCGCGTTCGCCCGAGCCCGTTCCGCGCGCCGGACGGTGGCCTGACGGCTGACGCCCAGGCTGGCCGCGAAATCTTCGCCCGGGCCGGCTGCGCGGAGTGTCACAGCGGCCCCGACCTCACCGACAGCAGCGCGGGCGTGTTGCACGACGTCGGAACGCTGCGGCCGACGTCGGGCAAACGTCTGAACGGCACGCTCGAAGGCATCGATACCCCGACCCTGCTGGGGATCTGGGCGACGGCGCCCTACCTTCACGACGGCTCCGCCGCGACGCTGCTCGAGGTCGTCGGCGAGCGAAATCTCGACGACCGCCACGGGCGAACCAGCGCGCTCAGCGAGAGCGAGCGAAGCGCTCTGGTGTCGTACCTGCTACAGCTCGACAACAGCGAGGACGTACAGAAAGCCGGCGGTGGCGGCTGCGGCTGCCGGGCCGCCGAGCCTGCGCGCGGTTCGTCCGGTGGGATTCTCGCCCTGTTGTTCGGCTTCGGCTTGGCCCGCGCGAGGCGTGGCCGGCGACGCGGCGCCAGCACGATTCCTCCCCCAATCTAGCCGGGTCGAGACATTGGTCGAGCATGCTGAGCTGCAGAGCGACCTGGTCGACCGCGTCAATGCTGTGTCTGTTCGCCGCGTGCGCGAGCTCCGGTGAGGAAGACCCCAGCGGGCGAGGCGGCAGCGAAGCTGGTGGGTCGACGGGCGGCGCGGGGTTGGCAGGCGCTGGCGGCTCCGCAGCCGGGGGCCGAGGTGGGGCGCCCGTGGGCGTCGGCGGCTCGGGTGGGTCGACCGGACAGGGGGGCGTGGCCGGGGCGGGGGGATCGATGGCCATGGGGGGAGCCGGGGGACCCGGGGGAGCGGGCGGAGCGATCGCTACGGGCGGTGCGGGTGGAAACGCGGGGGCGGATGCGGGTGGTACCGGCGGCCATGCGGGAACGGGCGGCGCACTCAGCAGGGGCGGCGACGGTGGCAATGGTGGTTCGGGCGGTGGGCACGCCGGAGCGGGCGGCGAGGCGCGGGGCGGGGCCGGTGGGGGAGCGGGCACTGGCGGCATGGGCGGCGCGGCCGCTGCGGTTGGGCCGTGCGACATCTATGCGTCGGGGAACACGCCGTGCGTCGCGGCTCACAGCACGGTGCGCGCTCTCTACGGCGCGTTCAACGGGAACCTCTACCAGGTCAAACGCGCGTCGGACGGGACCACCAAGGAGATCGGCGTCCTGACCGCCGGAGGGTTCGCGAATGCAGCCACGCAAGACACGTTCTGCGCCAACACGACGTGCAAGATCTCGATCATCTACGACCAGTCGAGCAAGGCAAACCATCTGACGCCCGCGCCCGCTGGTGGCGCGGGGAAGACGCCGGACGATCCCGCGGACGCCAAGGCGCTCAAGCTGATGGTGGGTGGCCACGCGGTCTACGGGGTCCACATTCCCGCCGGCGTCGGCTACCGGAACAACAAGACGGCGGGGATCGCGACGGGCGATCAGCCGGAGACCGAGTACATGATCACGAGTGGCACCTACTACAACGCCGGCTGTTGCTTCGACTACGGAAACGCCGAGACGACCAACAATGACGACGGCAACGGCACGATGGAGGCCATCTACTTCGGGAACAACACCTTCTGGGGAAAGGGGAGCGGCAGCGGGCCCTGGGTCATGGCGGACCTCGAGAATGGTCTGTTCGGCGGCCAGACCTTCTCCGCCAACCCCACCAACACGCCCCTCACGCATTCGTACGTGACCGCCGTGCTGAAGGGGCGCTCCGGGAGCTTTGCGATCAAGGGGGGCAACGCGCAGTCCGGGACGCTCACGACCCTGTACGACGGCGGGCGACCCTCGGGTGGCTACAACCCCATGAAGAAACAGGGAGCCATCATCCTGGGGATCGGGGGCGACAACAGCAAGGGCGCGCAGGGTAACTTTTTCGAGGGGGTCATGACGTCGGGCGCCTCGTCGGACGCGATCGACAACGCCGTGCAGGCGAACATCGTCGCTGCCGGATACGGCCACTGATAGTGACGACGTCGATGGCGGGATTCAGCGGGAGAACGTGGTCGGACCCAGCAGGACTTTCCAGAAGCGCTCGGTCGCGTCGCCGCTCGCGTTCTGGGTGACCAGCCACCCGGCGCCGTTCGGGGTGATCGCGAGATCGGGTCCGGCCGTCGCGCCCGCGCCGAGCGGCGTGGCGGAGACGCGGACGACAGTGCTGGCAAAGCTGGGAATGCCGACGGCCACGACGGCGACCTGATCGGCGGCCTGGGGCAGGTTCCAGATTCGCGGTTGTTTCGCGGCGATCCAGTCGCCGAACGGGTTCGCGGGCAGCTCTGACAGACGCGAGGCGGGGACATCCGTGGTCTGATCGTAGTAGGCGCTCACCTGCACGAAGCGAAAGCGGGCGGTGACGATCGCGTCCGCCCACGGATCCATCTCTCCGTTCGGATCGGCCATGGCGGCGCCGGAGGCGGTGGTCCTGCCCAGCGAGGAGACCACCACGACGCGCTCCGTGACCGTCCTATCGACGAGGTACGCATCGGCGACGTCGGTCAGGCGCCCGCCGGTCACGACCACCAGCGGTCGGTAGGGGAGGCTGAGGCGAGCGGACGTGTCCACGATCAAACGCGCGCCCTCCGAGCGGTTCGGGGCCGTGTCGTCGATCTGGCCGCTCGCGGGACGCACCAGCGGGGCCCCGATGCTCGCGGTCGGATCGGGCATATCGCGCAGGCCGCTTGCGCGCGCCGCCGCGACGAGCTTCCGCCAGCCGGTGACGTTCGCGTCGATGTCCTGCCAGTTCGGGCTCGTGTTCACCACGATTCCGGCGAGCTGCGGTCCGTTGCTGTTCGACAACAAAACGGCGTACTCGCCTTGCCAGTTGTCTTCCGTCCCGTCATTCAGCAGCACGATCGGATTGCGCTCGTCGACCGGGAGGCGACCGTGGGGAACGCTCGAGCCCAGGTCGCGGGTCTCCGCGCAGCTCATCGCCACCAGGGCGAGGGCCACCGCGACGGCTCTCTTTTCACTACAAAAGCGGGCCACGGTTGCAGTAGGGGGCATGATAGCAAGGGGAGCGACTGGCTTCTCCGCGTTTCTCATCGCGGTCCTGTTTGCCGCGAGCTGCCAATCCGGAGAGGGCAACGGCGGAGCGGCCGGCGGCAATGGCATTGACGGCGGCGCCGGCACGAGCGGCGCGGCGGGGACCAGCGGCAGCGCCGGCACGAGCGGCGTGGCGGGGACCGGCGCCGGCGCCGGCACGGCAGGTGGTGCGGGCGCGACAGGCGTATCCGGTGCCACCGGTGGCGCAGGTACATTGGGGGGAAGCGGCGGCCTCGGCGCCGCGGGGGCGAGCGGCGCGGCGGGGGCGGGCGGGAACACGAGCAATGGCGGCAGGGGCGGTACCGGCGGGATTGCCGGTATCGGAGGCGGCGCCGCGACCGGACGGGGCGGAAGCAGCGCCGGCACCGGCACCGGCGGCCGCGGCGGGACGGGCGGTGCAGGCGGCCTGGCATGCACGACGCCGCCTCCGACCGGGGCGTCTTACGCGGTCGACGCAACCGGCGTGACGTTCACGCTCACTTCGGGACGGATGAGGGTTTCGGTCTGCAAGGAAGACATCATCCGGATCCAGTACGCCAGCGGCTCGACGATTCCGAGCAAGACGTCGCTGTCGGTCAGCGCCAGCTGGGGGACGCCGAGCTTCTGCGTGACGGAGGCGGCGGGCGTTCTCACCATCACGACGGCCCGCATGAAGGTGAAGGTCACCGAGAGCAGCGGCCTCGTCAGTTACACGGATCTGAGCGACAACGCGCTCGTCTCGGAATACAGCAAGAGCCTCGCCGCAGCGACGGTCGAGGGCGTCGCCACGAACACCGTCGCCGCCGCCTTCAACTCGCCGACCAACGAAGCGCTGTTCGGGCTCGGCCAGCACCAGGATGGCGTCATCAACCGCAAAGGGTCGACGCTGCGCATGCTCAACGCCAACACGGAGATCCAGATCCCTGTCCTCGTCTCGAACAAAGGCTATGGCCTCTTCTGGGACAACTACGCGACGACGAACTTCGCCGGCAACGTCAGCGGTAACACCCGTTACAGCTTCAGCTCCGAGGCGGGCGACCTGGTCGACTATTACTTCTTCTACGGCCCGACCATCGACCAGGTGGTCGCCGGCTACCGGACCGCCACCGGCGCGGCGCCGCTGTTTCCCAAATGGGCCTACGGCCTCTTCCAATCGAAGGACCACTATCAGAGCTCGGCCGAGCTGACCGCCGTTCAGAACGGCTACCGAAACAACAACATCCCGGTCGACGTCATCGTTCAAGACTGGCAGTACTGGAGCCCCGCCGTGTGGGGCTCGCACCTCATGGACGCGAAGCGATTTCCGGATCCGGCCGGGATCGTCAACCAGCTGCACGCGGCCCACATCCACACGATGATCTCGATCTGGCCGCTTTATCAGACCAGGTCCAATGGCGCGGCGATGGTTGCGGGCGAGCTCGACAACTACAACGCCCTGAACGCCATCAACGCGCTCTATCCCACGACGACGTCGGGCGGCACCTACCACTTTTACGACCCGTTCAACGCGTCGGCGCGCACGCTCATCTATCAGCAGGCGTACGATCGCCTGCTGGGCAAGCACGGCTGGGACGCGATCTGGGCCGACAACACCGAGCCCCAGAGTTATCCCGAGGGGGTGAACGTGCACGCGGCGAACACCGCGCTGGGGAAGGGCGCCCTTCACATCAACGCTTACCCCCTTCAACACAACAAGGCGGTCTACGAGGGCTGGCGCAAGGTGGGGCCGAACGGCAAGCGGGTCTACATCCTCACCCGCAGCGGGTTCGCGGGCCTGCAGCGCTATGGGGCAGCCTGCTGGTCGGGGGACATCAACGCCAATCAGAGCGTTTACGCCGCGCAGATTCCGGCGGGCCTGGGCTTCGCCATCTCCGGGCTGCCGTACTGGACCACCGACATCGGCGGCTACTTCGGGACACCCAGCGAGGAGCTCTTCACCCGGTGGTTCCAGTTCGGGGCCTTCTGCCCGATGTTCCGGATCCACGGCCAGGCGCCCAAGGAGCTGTATGGCAACCAGTGGAGCGCGCAGGGCAAGGCCAACATGCTCGCCGTCGACAATCTGCGCTATCGCTTGATGCCGTACATCTACTCGCTGGCCTGGAAGGTCACGAGCGCGGGCTACACGATGATGCGCCCGCTGGTCTTCGACTTTCAGAACGACACCATGGTCTACGGCATCAAGGACCAGTTCATGTTCGGGCCTGCCTTGCTGATCAGCCCCGTCACGGCGATGGGCGCCACCAGCCGGTCGGTCTATCTGCCGGCAGGGACCTGGTACGACTTCTGGACGGGAACGACCACGATGGGCGGAAGCACGACGACCGCCAGCGCGCCGTTGAGTCAGGTGCCGATCCACGTCCGGGGCGGCTCGATCGTGCCGATGGGTCCGATGATCCAGTACGCCACCCAGAGCGCCGATCCGCTCGAGCTCCGCGTCTACGCGGGGGCGGACGCGTCGTTCACGATCTACGAAGACGAGGGCGACACGTACAACTACGAAACGGGCCAGTACGCGCAGATTCCTCTCGCCTGGAACAACGCCGCCAGGACCCTCACGATCGGCGCGCGCACCGGCAGCTACACCGGAATGCCGACGACGCGAACCTTCAACGTCGTATTCGTCGGCGCGAATCACGGCAGCGGCATCGGCGTCACCGGGGCGCCCGATCAGGTCGTGCATTATGACGGTACGCAATCCGTCGTGGCCGCGCCTTAACAGGTCGCTACGGAAATAGAACGCCGGCGTCGACTCCGAAAGCCGCGGCGAACCGCGGCGCGGTCCAGACCGGAACCTGATCGAGGGTGGCCGTCCAGCGCGTCAGGTTCACCAGCCCATCCGCGTGTGCGCTCACGAACGCGCGGCGCCCGAGGGGCTGGCGCACGCCGGCGCGAACCCCCGTTTCGGCGATCAGCACGCTCGCCGACGTGGGGTGATCGATGTTGTCTCCGGCCATTCGAACCGTGCCCGCGGTCCCGACGACGCAGCCGTTCCAGTGCCCGGCCGTTGCGCACGCGGCGGCACTGCCCAGCAGGTGCTGCTGCGAGAACCCCGCGCCGTCCGGGCGTCGGGTCGTCGAGGGCAGGCTCGCGACGGCCGCCAGCTCGATCGAGACGCGTTGCCACCCGACGACGCCGAACAGTCGTGCCAGCAGTACCGGCTCGGACGACATCCCGAATCCAACGGCCGGTCCGGTGCCGAGTGCGAGACTCGGCCCGCCGGAAGGAGAGCGCCCGGCCGCGGCGCTGGCGACGGTCGGCGCGTGCAAAGACGGCGTCGCAGCGGCAGGCGGTTTCGCCATGGTGGTGGCGCTGGGAGCTTCCGGCGGGGGTCCAGCCTCGGCAGGCGCCACCGCGCTCGCGTCCGAAGTCGCGGTCATCCTTTCCAGGAGCTGGATGTGCACGGCGAGCGCAAAGCCCATCGTGCGAACCAGGTGCGGACAGTCGGTGCTGACCGAGGGGAACGTCTGCTCGCCGGCCCACGTGCCGGTCGAATCCCGCCATTCGATGCGGCCGTCGATGATCCCCGACGGGGGCCCCGACCGTGGCGTGACGCGGACCAGCACCTGCCCGGGCGCGCTTTCGATGAAGGGGTCGTAACCGAGCCGGGCGATGACGGCGGCCTTGAAATCCGGGGCACCGGGACAGCGGGGCCCCGCCTCGTACTCGAGCCGCACGGTCAAAGGCGCGGCGTGAGCTTCGCGTCCCGACAGCGCCAGCAAAGATAGAAGGACCGCGCCGCTCACGGCTCCGACGATTCCACCCCTCCCGCGAACCGCGGCAGCAGAACACTGCGTGGAAACCGGGCGGCGAACGCAGCCGCGGCACGACCCGCTTCGTCCGCGCGTCCCGCCCCCGCGAGCGACCGCACGCGCAACGCTTCGCGCTGCTCGGCGAGGTGCCCGCTCGGGAACCGGCGCGCATGCGCAACGACGAGAGTCAGCGCGGCCGAGAAGTCGTGACGCGTGTACGCGCCATGCGCCCGCTGAAGGAGCTCCAGCTCGGCCGTGAACGGGTCGCTTTTCGCGCCGTGACGTACGGGGGGCGGCGGGATGGCCGCCTCGTGGTCAAGGGTGGGCATGGGCGGCTCGGTCGAAGCGCGGCCGACGCTCGGGATGGCAACGGGCGGCGCCGGCGAAGTGTGAGCGCTTCGACCGTAGCGCGCGGCGAGCGCTCCGACCGCGGCGCCCGCGGCCGCTCCGATCGCGGCGCAGGCCACTGCGACCGACGCCGCGAGCGCGATCCGACCTAGACGGCGACCGCGCGCAGGCGCCATCGGCGGCGTCTCCGGAAGCCGCGCGGGCGGGATCGCGCCTCCCTCGAGAACAGCTCGCGCGTGGGCGAGGACCCGTGTCCGCAACTCGGAAGGCATCTGCCGCTGGATCCTACGAGGCTCGAGAAATGCCTCGAGCTCCGGCTCGAGGGAGGAGTCGCGGCGCCTCATCTCCGCAGCCCGTCCCTCTGCAAGCGCCGCACAGCGGAGGCCAGCTCTTTGCGTCCCTTGTAGAGCCTCGCATAGACACCGAACTTCGAGAGGGAGAGCTCCCGTGCGATGTCGATGATGTGGAGACCTTCGAGATCGTGCTTGATGACGACGGAACGCCGCGACGCGGGCACATGCTGAAGCGCTGCCGATAGCAGGGCCATCGATTCCTGACCTTGCAGCCACGCCTCCGGGGTAGGAGAGTCGTCTTCCAGGTCCACCGCGGCGTGCGGCGTTTCGCGGACGCGCCGCCGACGATGCATCCGGACGACGCGGAACGACACGCCGAAGAGCCAGGGGCGAAGCGAACGGGTCGTATCGAGCGTCGGCCAGTTGCGGTGGAGCACCATGAAGACCTCCTGCAGGAGGTCCTCCAGGTCGCCGGGGCCGGCACCCATTCGCTGCAGCGTCCCGAACAGGTAGTCCAGCTCCCGATCGAACGTCTCGAGGCAGTCGCCCTTGGGCGCCGGCGCGGGCGAGGCCGAACGAACCAGGCGGAGCGAGGCCATCGAAGGACTACTGTCCGGGCCACCCCGACTTTTGAGCGAAATCGACCCCGGCGCGCCCATTGGTGCCGGATACGGCCACTGAACGTCCTCAGTCCGTTCCGGCGTCTCTGGGAGCGGGGGCGAACAGCGCGCCCGCGGCGAGCTGGCCAATCTCGGTGACGCTGAGCGCGCGGGCGTACAGCATGAGCTCGTCGATGCGGCCGGGGACGAGCTCGTCCGGGATGCCGCTCGCGTCGTTGGCGTTACCTCCCAGGATGACGGGCGTGGTGTCCGTGGCGAAGCTTCCGGTCAGCGCCTGGCTCCCCACTTCGGCGCCGTTGACATAGAGGCGCGCCACGGCGCCGTCATAGACACCCGCCAGGTGCGTCCACACCCCCATCGGGACGGTGTCCGGCGGTCGGATCAGCACGAACCCGCTGGAGGTGATCAGGAACAGGCTCGGCTGCGTCTCCGCGTAGAGCGCGATGTGATAGTGCTGGTAGTTGCTGGTGCCGATCTGGCGCGACAGCACCGTCCCCCAGGTGTCTGGTTTGAGCGCGCTCTCGAGGTTGACCCAGACGCTGAGGGTGAGGTGGTCCGTGAGCGAGTTGATCGATGGGGACGGCGCCACCTGCACCCAACCGGCGTGCGCGAGCGCGAGCGCTCCCTGCGAACGCCCGTCGACCCAGGCGCTGTTCGGATCCAGGTCGTGCAAGGCGCCTTCGTTGCCCCGCCCGGACGAATCATAAGCGACCGTACTGCCCGCTCCGTCGTCGAGTCGCCAGTACCCGATCAAGTTGTCGAGAAGGCCGGTCTGGGGGCATCCCGGCAAACCAGCGTCTGTCGCGCAGGGATCGCGCGGCCGGTTGTGGCCAGCGTCGAGCGTCTCCGAGCAGGCCCCGGCGAGCACGGTGAGGTACGCGAAGCCCGCGTAGCAGCCGAACCTGGGGTTGAAACGGACTCGGCTCGCGGACAAAAGTCCTCTAGTTCGGTGTGCCCGCTATCTGCCGAAGGTGCGGCAAGAGCACGCTGCCCGGAAACCGATTCGCAAACGTCCCGGCGGCGCGGCGCGCCTCCTCGGTTTGTCCCGAACGGGCAAGAGATCGGACGCGTAGCGCCTCCCGTTCTTCGGTGAGCCGTCCGTTCGGAAAGCGTCGCGCGTGCTCGGCCACGAGCACCAGCGCGCCTGAAAAATCGCGGTCGGCATACGCGACCTGGGCACCCTGAAGCAGGGCGAGCTCGGCGGCATAGGACTCCCGGGCGGGCGCGGGCCGGGTCGAACGGTGGAGCTTCGCGAGCGACGACTTCGGTTCGGCAGGGGCGGGCGACGGCACGGGCAGCTCCGGCGCTTCGAGGCGCGATGTGGGTGCTGGCACCGCGCTCGATGCCGGTGCCCGGTCTATCCAGTCAGCTGTTCGGAGAGCCATCGCGGCGACCGCGCCCGCCGCGCCGAGGACCAGCGCAATCGACGCGGCCAAGGCGATCCGGAGCCCGTGGGCGCCTGCCGGAGCGGTCACCGCCGGGGCGGGCGTGGCAGCAGCGCGGACCGCCGCCGTCGCGCGCGCGCGGGCACGGGCGCGGACGACGTCGGAGAGCGGCGGCACGCTCCGGCCGCGTTCCATCAGCTCGTCCAGCTCCCGTCTGCAGAGACCCTCGTCGCGTTTCATCTCCGCCCATCCTCCTTCAGCAATTTTCGGACGGCGCTGGCCAGCTCCTTGCGCGCCTTCCGAAGCCTGGCGTAGGTGCCGAATCGCGAAAGCGACATCCGTCGCGCGACATCGGCGATCGGAACGCCGTCGAGGTCGTGCATCACGACAACCGCCCGACGCGGCAGGGGCACCCGTTCGAGCGCCGCCATGAGCAGCTCGATCGATTGCTTGCTTTGCAACAACCCTTCCGGGCTGGCTCCGGTGTCCGGGGCGTCCAGGTCCGGATGCGGGATCTCCCGCGCCTGGCGCCGACGGTGCGCGCAGACGATCCGGAACGCCACCTCGAAGAGATACGGACGAAGCGGACGGGTGAGGTCGAGCGTGAGCCAGTTGCGGTGCAACACCACGAAGACCTCTTGGGCGAGATCCTCTACTTCGCGCGGGCCGACGCCGAGTCGCTGCAGCGTCCTGAACAGGTAGTCGAGCTCCCTGTCGAATGCCTCGAGGCAGGTGCTCTCAGGCGCCCGCACGGGAGGTGCCGGATAGACGAGGCGGAGATACCCACGAATACGGGTAATTGTTGCGAGCGGACGTTCTGTTCATTGAAATCGCACGCCGACCGCGACTCCGAGCCGCCGCGGGGCGACTAGAACTGCGTGAAGAACTTCCAGGACTCCGACGGAATCCAGCTCGTCAGGCCGTTGTCACCGGAGTCGCCATCAAAGGGAGCGGCCTGGTGGTTTCCGTTGAAGGTGCAGGCCTTGACGGGATAGTTGGACTTGCATCCTTGGAGGTCGTAGCAGAGGTGCCGCGTGGGGCTGCTCGAGGTCCAGGTCGGCACCGTTGCCGGAACGGTGCATCCGTTGTCCTGCCCGCGCTGCTTGGCGATGGCCTCGGCGCCTCGGTTGGAGCCCGCGCCCCAGGGACACGTTCCGTCGCTCATGCCGGTCGTGCTCATCCACGCGATGGGGTCGCGCGGGAGTGGGCTCGGAAGCCAGATGTTGTAGTTGGCCGGGGCGATACCGACGCCAGCGCGGATGGTCTTCTGATGGTTCGTGGAGAGCGAGTAGGTGATCATCCCGCCGAAGCTGAAACCGGTGGCAAAGACACGCGACGTGTCGATGCAAAGGCTCGCGCTGACCTTGGCCAGGATGTCGTCGAACAGAGGGTGGTCTTTTTGCTGCCAGGTGGAGCCTTGCGATTGAGGCGCCACGAAGATGGCGGGGTCGTTCGCGGCGACCGCCACGCGACGCAGGCCGTAGAAGCCCCAGTTCGTGGCGCCGCCGTTTGCGGTCTCGCCGGTGGCTACCGCGGTGTCCGTGCTGCCTATCCAGTGGGAGGTGTAGAAGAATCGGTAGGGCTTGTTGTTGTCGTAGCCCGTCGGGATGTCGATGATGTACTCCCGCTGCTCGCCGCTGCTGGTGATGGTGAGTCTCTTCGAGGTTGAAAGCCCACCCGAGACCGCCTGTCCGCCGCTGAGCAGCGCTTGCATCCCTTGCGTACCGCAGCCGGCGCTTTTGACGGGAGGGTTGCCCAGCGGATAGTTGCCCGGGGCGCCGGTCCCTCCGCCGGCGGTTCCTCCGGTCGCCGTGCCGCCGGCGCCGCTGCCACCCGGGCCCCCGCCGCGGTCGCCCGAGCCAGCGCCGCCGCCGGTGCCCGGGCCCCCGCCGCGGCCGGCGGCGCCACCACGGCCGGTCGGCTCGGCCCCGCCACTCCCGGCAGTGCCCGGCGTGCCGGCGGTGCCCGGCGTGCCGGCGGTGCCCGGCGTGCCGGCGGTGCCCGGCGTGCCGGCGGTGCCCGGCGTGCCGGCGGTGCCCGGCGTGCCGGCGGTGCCCGGCGTGCCGGCGGTGCCCGGCGTGCCGGCGGTGCCCGGCGTGCCGGCGGTGCCCGGCGCGCCGGCGGTCCCCGTCGTGCCCGCCGTCCCGAGCGTTCCACCTGAGCCGGTCGTGCCTGCACTCCCGGTCGTGCCGGCGGCTCCCGAGGCGGTCGTCCCGCCGGTCCCCGTTGGCGTGTCCGTCTCTCCAGTCGCGCAAGCGCCGCCTGCAACGGCCGCAGCGGCGACCCACAAGAGCAAGCGAGCGCGACCGAGCATCATCCGGACCTCCACGGGTATCCACAGCTCCGCCCGCGGACGCGAAAATCACTCCGCGTGGGACGGGCTTCCAGTGAAGTACTGTCGGATGGGGTCGCTCATTGTTCGCTGTTGTGCGCCAATCCGGCCGAATCGCTGCGCGGCGACGTCGACATTCTTTGACACACATCGCGTGTGCTCGACAGGTACCAGTTGGTGCCGTGTGCGACGACGCACCGACCGCAGATGCGGTCCGCCCACTGCCAGCGTGCCCATTGACCAGGAGCGCCCCGTTATGAAGATCGGAACAGCGCCGGAAAGAAAGATCTCAGGCTTGTGCTTCCTTGCCGCGTCGCTCGCTGTGCTGTCCGGCGGGTGCGGGGGAAGAAATGACACCGGAGCCGACACCGGTACCGGTGGCGCGTCCAACGCAGGTGCTGCTGGGACCGGGAGCGGTCTCGCCGGCAATGGGATGGCTGGAAGTGCCTCCGCCGGCAGCGGCGCTGGGTCGGGCGGCGGCGTTGGCGGAGCATCGACCACAGGATCTGCGGCTGGCGGCGGGTCGACGTCCGCGGGCAGCGGCGGGACGGGTGGCAACGGTTCGGGATCAGCAGGCTCGACGGCCGTGGCAGGCAGCGGCGGCGGCGCGAGCGGCGCAGCCGGCCAGGCGGGCGTGGTGGGAACTGCCGGACGAGGCGGCTCGGGTGGAACCACGGGGGCTGCCGGCAGCGTTGGTCGCGGGGGAACGACGGGCAGCGCCGGCAGCGGCGCAACGACTGGTGCCGGCGGGATGGCTCCCTTCCAGAAGGCGGAAGGGAGGGTCCAGAACACGACGCAGCCGGCCTCGACCACGAACCTGCAGAAGTCGCAGTGGCAGCAGGGCCTCATCTCTCCGTCGCTGCTCGGAGGAACTCACCTCAATCAGCCGGCCGTGTTCAACGGCTACCTGATGATGGCCGGCAATGAGGACTTCTTCTTCTACGACGTATCGAACGCCGCCTCGCCGAAGCAGCTCTCGAAGGTGAGCACGCCCAACCGCCGGGCCGGCGGCGAGGCTGAAACGCACACGATCTCGTTCGCCCGGTCCGGCAACACGTTCTACATGGCGACGACGGGTGGAACCGGCATCGACACCTGGGACGTCACCAACGTGACCGCTCCGAAGCACCTCGGCCAGCTCAAGATCTCGGGGGTCAACTACGGCGACTACACCGAGGCGGTGTGGGGGGTCTCCTGGCAGGGCCAGTACATCTACGTCGGCGCCACCAACAACGGCATCAAGGTCGTCGATGCCGCCGACCCGGCGAACCTCAAGATCGTCACGGAGGTCTCCACCTCGAGCTACGGCGGCGTCAGCGCCGGTCCGATCGACGCCATCGGAAACGTCCTGGTCGTCATGACCCCGAAGGAGAGCGCCGGCATCGCGACGCTCGACATCAGCGATCCGACGAAGCCGACGAGGCTGGCCTCTCTGACGACGACCACCAAGTCGTACATCACGCAGTTCCATCGGCACTACGCCGTGATGCTCGGCCCGATTCGGGTCTGGGACGTGCTGACGAACCCCAAGAACATCGGTACGGGGACCTCGCCGCTCGCCACCATGAACAACGAATATGCCGAGTACTCGGCGTTCAGCGACGACTACCTGTTCATCGGTCACGCGCGGCAAGAGATCAGCAACGTGCCCGGCTGCTCGAAGATCACGTTCTCCGATCCGAAGAGCATGAAGGTGGTCAACCGCATCTATGGTCGGATGGACACCACCTACAACGACGATCAGTTCCTGCTGCCGTTCGGGAACCTGGTGGCCCTGACGGACGATCAAACACCCTACCGCGGCTGGGTGATTGCTGTGCACCAGACCGCGCCGGACACGACGCCTCCCGTGGTGGACACGGTCATCCCCGGCAACAACAGCGCGGGCGTCTCGACGAAGTCGCGAATCGGCATGACGTTCTCGGACAACATCGAGCTCGCGACGGTGAACGGCGCCAGCTTCATCGTCCGGCCGGTGGGCGGGCAAGCCCTTCCCGGGCGCTACGGCGTGCGGATGAGCGTCGTGAACTTCGACCCTGACCAGGACCTCCAGCCCGGCACCACGTACGAGGTCGTGCTGCCGAAGGGCGGCGTTGCGGACTACGTCGGCAACACCTTGGCCACCGAATGGAAGTCGACGTTCACGACGCAATAGACGAGCGGCCCGTGTCGAACAGGCGAAGCAACACCCGCCTTCCCGTGCTGGCCTCACGCGCCGTCCTGCTGGGAGCGTTGCTGTCCGCGGCGCCGGCGGCGGCGCTCACGGTCGACGTCACGCACGCTGGTCCGTCGGTCGTCGGGGAGGCGCACGCCTTCACGGCCACGGTCAGCGGCGGCAGCGGAACGATCACGTACGAATGGCAGTTCGGAGAGACCGCCGATGTCGCGCCGGGCCCGGCCCAGACATCTCATGCGTTCCCGGCGCCGGGCCTGTACAGCATCCAGGTCTTCGCCACCGACGCCAAAGGCGATTCGGCGAGCGCGTTCTTCCGCCACCTCGTGCACTACCCGTTGACCTCGACGCGCCCGACGTCGTCCACGTCGATCGTCTACGATGCGGTCAGGAACCGCATCTTCTCGGTCAATCAGGACAACGACACGATCACGGCGATTGACCCCGACACCCTGGCGAAGCTCGGCGAGCTGCCGGTCTATCGCAAGCCGGAGTCGCTGGCCCTCACGCCCGCCGGAAAGCTGTGGGTGGTGCACCAGGACGACTACGCCGTCGCGGTGGTCGACCCGGACAAGTGGATCATCGAGCGCGGGTTCCGCCTGCCTTACGCGTCGCAGCCGGTCGGCGTCGCGATGAGCCCCACCGGCAACGGCGCCTACGTCAGCCTGATGGCCCTGGGGACGGTGCTCAAGCTCGATCCGAAGACGGGTGAGGTGCTGGGCGAGGTCGCGGTCGGTCCCAAACCGCGCGGCATCGCCGTCTCACACGACGGGAAGGAGGTCTACGTCACGCGCTTCACCTCGGCGGACGCCGGCGGCGAGGTCGTCAAGGTCGACGCCATGGGGATGACCGTCGTGACGCGGATCCTTCTCAAGCGCGACACCGATACGATCGACGGGGACCAGAAGGCGCGCGGCGTGCCGAACTTCCTGTTTGCGATCGGCATCTCGCCGGACGGCCGTCAGGCGTGGATCCCGGGCAAGAAGGACAACATCGATCGCGGCAAGCTGCGCGATGGGAACGACCTCACCCATGACACGATCATCCGGCCGCTGACGGCGGTCATCGACCTGCAAACGGCGCAGGAGATCACCGACAGCCGGATCGACCTCGACAACCGCAGCATGCCGATGCACGTCGAGTTCAGCCCGTACGGCAACTTCGCGATCCTGACGCTCGGCTTCTCGAACCGGATCGAGGTGCGCGACGTCAATCGCCCCACCCACGTCTTCTCGGCGATCGCCGGCGCCGGCACGTTCCCGCGCGCGTCGGTCCTGGGTCCCCACAAGCGCCTGTTCGTGCAGGGGGCGTTGAGCCGCGACGTGCTCGTCTACGACATGTCCGCGCTGCTCGACGACTTCGACGGCTCGACGCCGCCCCTGATGGCCACCATCCCCGCTGTCGCAAACGAGAAGGTGCCGCCGCAGATCCTCGACGGAAAGAAGATCTTTCACGACGCGTCCGACACCCGCATGGACGACGAGGGCTACATCAGCTGCGGCTCTTGTCACTTCGAAGGGATCGAAGACGGCCGCGTGTACGACTTCAGCACCCGCGGCGAAGGGCTGCGAAACACGATCGCGCTCCTGGGGCGGAAAGGGACGCAGCACGGCCCGCTCAACTGGACCGGGACGCTCGACGAGGTTCAGGACTTCGAGCACCAGATGCGGGAGCTGTTCGGGGGGCAGGGGTTTCTGCCGGACGACGTGTTTCACGTAGGGACGCGCGATCAGGCGCTTGGAGATCCGAAGGCGGGGCTCAGCCCCGAGCTGGACGCGCTGGCCGCGTACGTGACCTCGCTCGATCATGTGAACCCCAGTCCCCATCGGAACCCCGATGGCTCCCTGACCGCGGATGGCGCCGCCGGGAAGGCGACGTTCGAGAAGCTGGGCTGCGACTTCTGCCACGGGGGCCCGGACTTCACCGACAGCGCCCGCGGTCTGCTCCATGACGTCGGGACGATCACCCACCTGTCGGGCCTGCACGCGGGCGGACCGCTGCTCGGTCTCGACACGCCGACGTTACTGGGCGTCTGGGAGACGCCGCCGTACCTCCACGACGGCTCTGCCGCGACGTTGCGGGACGTCCTCACGACGAAGAACCCGAACGACCTTCACGGGTACGTCAGCTCCCTGTCGCCGCGCGAGGTCGATCAGCTGGTCGCGTACCTCGAGCAGATCGACAGCGGGCTGCCGGTGCAAACGTTACCGTTCGAGGCTCCTTCGACGGGCGGCGGCGGAGCGAACGGTGGTGGTGGTTGCGGCTGTCAGGTCCCCGCGACCGGAGCAGGCGGAGGCTTCGTTCTTTTCGCTCTCGGGGCGATCGTCATCCTGAAGCGACGGCCCCGGGGCCGTGTCGGACCGCCGGCGGCATGGTCGGTCGCGATTCTGCTGACCGCGTTCCTGGTGGGATGCCAGGGCGGTACGGCCCCGGGCGATGCGCGGCAGCCGACCGATTGGTCCACCTTGCCGGCGGTGACCGCGGCGGATCCGGAGCTCGCGTCGCTGGCCTCGCGCCAGGACGCCTACGACCGGGTGTGCGCCCGCAACCGCGGCGACAGCTTCGCCAAGCTCCTCTGCGGCGGTAGCCGGCGACCGGAGCTCCGGGACTTCGACGAGCTATTGGCGCTGGCGGGTCTGGCCGACCAGCGGGTGTTTGCGCTCACGGGCAATTCGACGTCGCTGCTGGCCAATCGGGTCTCGGCGATCAACCCGCGCCTGCTCGTGTTCCCGCGGGTCGAAGACGATCTGCGCCGTCCCGAGGCGATGACGGCGGTCGGGTTCGTGCGCGGTGAGCCGTTCGTCGAGGTGGCGAGCCGGGATCTCTCGACCGGCGACTTCAATTTCTATCTGGTGACCTTCGAGCAACAGTGCAGCTATGCCAGCGGCGGCTGCGACCTCGCGAGCCTCCTCACCGACGAGATCGAGAGCGGCTGGACCGCGTACAGCGTGTACGACCAGGATGATCTGGAGGGGACGTCCCTCGATTGCAACTCATGCCATCAGCCGGACGGCTACGGCACGAAGCGAATCCTGCGCATGCAGGAGCTCGCGAGCCCATGGCTGCACTGGTTCCCCCAGCGATTCGTGCAGCGAACGGATTCCGACCGCGTGCTCCTTCCGCAGTTCGCCGACGCGCACGCGGGCGACCGACAGTATGGTGGTATCCCGATGGCGACGATCGCCGATGCGCTCGACGAGGGCAGCGGTGCGCAGCTCGAGGCGCTGGTGCGGGCGGAAGGGTTCGGAGCGCAGCCGAATCCGTTCGACGCACACATCGTCACGGAGCTCGAGAGCGGTAGCAGTCCGACCTGGGAAGCCCGCTTCGAGACCCACCTCCAGGGCCTGGCGATCGCGGTTCCCTATCCCGGCATGGACGTCACAGACGAGGCCAGGCGCGCTGCGGCCGTCCGGTCGTACCAGGACGTGGTCCAGGGGGGCGCGCCACGCGACAGCTTGCTCGACATCCGCGACGTCTTTTCAGACGACGCGAAACAGAAGCTGAGCTTCGTCCCGCAGCCCGGCGCGGACGGAAAGGCCGTCCTCCTGCAGATGTGCGCGCGCTGCCACGATGGACGCGGCAATCCCCAGCTGAACAAGAACCACTTCAACGTACGAAAGCTGGACGACATGCCGCGCGCGGAGAAGGACCTCGCCATCTCTCGCATCGGCGCAATGGGCATGCCGCCCTGGCGCGCCGGAACGCTGACACCGGAGGCCATCCGCGCGGCCACCCTGGAGTTACAGCGGTAGAGGCAGGGGCGAGTTTTCTTAACAAGGGCCTCGGCGATCTCGCAGTACTAGGTGCGGTCGCGTCGAAACGCGCATCGGTCAGTCTCTGACGAGTCCGATCCCGGAGTACAGAATGAGCAAGCCATCCTCGAGGATCGCCAGGGGTAGCGAGGTCGCGGTCTTCTGCGCGCTCGCCGTGGCGACGGCGTGTACGGGCGCAATTGGACCGGCCCCGGAGAATGCCGGTCAGGCCGGGAACAACCCTGCGGGAGTCGGCGGAAGCGGTGCGGCCGGCAGCGGAGGCGCGACGGGCTTTGGCGGTAGCGCGACGGGCAGCGCTGGGAGAGGCGCGCACGGGCGGCGGGACAGCCGCCACGGGTGGTGCCGCTGAAATGGTCGACGTGGGAACGATCTATCCGAACCCGCCGACGTTCGCTCCCGCGCCGGGGCTCTTGCGTCGTTTGACGCGAAGCCAGCTCCGGAACGCCGTTCGGGACGTGTTCGGGTACGACGTCAACGTCAACGAACTCGACGCCGACAGCTTCACCGCGAACTTCGCGAGCATCGGCGCCGCCACCGTGGTGACGTCCGATCGTGGGGTCGAGCAGTACAGCACGGTCATCGAAAACGCGGTCAACGCGCAGTTCGCCGATGCCACGAAGCGCGGGCAGTTCATCGGCTGCACGCCGACCGGTCAGAGCAACGACAGCTGCGTGCGCGGCTTCATTCAGAAGCTCGGGCTTCGGGCCTGGCGCCGCCCGCTCGAGAGCGCGGAGCTCGATCGGTTCGTGGCGCTCGCCGCCAGCGCGTCAACGACCCTGGGCAGCGCGAGCGATGGGGCGCGCTGGGCCACGGTGGCGCTGTTCACGTCGCCAAGCTTCCTGTATCGCCCGGAGCTAGGCGCGGCGTCTTCCGGCGGGGCGCTTCGGCTGAGCGGCTACGAACTCGCGTCCCGGCTCTCGTTTCTGATCTGGAACAGCCTGCCGGACCAGACGCTGATGGATCAGGCGACGAACGGGATGCTAGGAACGGCCGACGGGATCCGAAGCGCCGCGACGCGGATGCTGAATGCGTCCGCGGGGCGCGAGTCGGTCGGTGGCTTTGCGGAAGAGTTCATGCGGCTGGATCGGATCGGGACCCAGGCGAAGGATCCGGCGTTCTCCGAATACGGAGCAACCCTGCAGGCGGCCATGGTTCGCGACATCCGAGACACCTGGGCCTCTCTGACGTTCGACGATCAGGCGAGCTTCTACGACCTGTTCACGACCAGGAAGGTCGTCGTGAACGCGGATCTGGCCCGGCTCTACGGCATCGATGCCACCGGTCTGACCGCGACCAGCTTCCAGACCAGAGCGTTGCCGGCCGGCGGGCCGCGCAGCGGGGTGCTGGCCAAGGCCGGACTGCTGTCGGAGTTCGCGAACCAGCAGTCGGGTTCGCCCACGTTGCGCGGGAAGTTCATCCGAGAAGTCGTTGATGTGTCTGACGATTCCGCCTCCGCCGCCCAACGTCAACACCGCGGTCGTGGATCAGCCGACGGATGTGCCGATGACGAGGCGACAGAAGCTCTCGGCGCACATCAACGACGACTCGTGCGCCACATGCCACCAGTACATGGACCCCTTGGGATTCCCGCTGGAGAACTTCGACGCCATCGGTAAATACCGCACCACCGACAACGGCTTGCCAGTCGATCCGTCCGGTTCGTTCGACGGGGTGGCTGTCGCCGACGCCAACGGGCTTGGAGTGGCCGCGAGCCAGAGCGTCACGGTGGCCCAGTGCCTCGTGCGCAAGTACTACGCGTACGCGGTCGGTCACGAAGAGCGGAAGGTGGACGGGAGCGTGCTGAATACGCTAGCGACGGTCTTCAAGGCGTCGGGTTTCAAGCTGCCCGACCTGATTCTCGCCGTCGTGACCAACGACGCGTTCTCGGTCGTCGCCCCACAACCCTGAGCGAACGGTACACACCCATGGCGAGCAAATCCCTCGATCGACGAACGGTTCTCAGAGGCGTGCTGGCGACGGGCGCGACCGCGACGATTCCGCTCCCGCTCCTCCAGATAATGCTGAACGGCAACGGCACCGCCTACGCTCAGACGACAGCGCCGGTGTCGCCGCTGTTCGTCACCTGGTTCTTTGGCAACGGTTCGCTGCCCGGGAAATGGAAGCCGGCGAAGACCGGGACCGGCTCGGGCTGGGATCTCAGCCCGCAGCTTCAGCCCCTGGCGGCCCTGAAGTCCTACCTCACGGTGGTGAGCGGTCTCACGAACAACATCGTCACGGCGGGCGTCGAGCACCCTACCGGCTCTTCCGGGGCGACGACCGGTGCGGGGCTGAGCGGAAACGCCGTGAAGCTCGCCTCCATCGATCAGGTGGTCGCCGGTCTCATCTCGAAGGGCGCTCCGTTCAAGTCGCTGGAGCTCGGGGTGACGCCCGCGACGCCGAACGGGCCGCAGGATTCACTCGCCACCGTCTCCCACAAAGGGCCGAACGCGAGGAACGTGCCGGACTATGATCCCAGCTCCGTGTTCACCCGGCTGTTCACGGGCGGTACGACCACCACGATGCCGGACCAGGCGACGAAGCTGGCCAACGTTCGAAAGAGCGTGCTCGACGCCGTGCTGGCGGACGGCGCGACCCTGCAGAAGAAGCTCGGCACGGTCGACAAACAGCGCGTGGAGCAGCATCTGCAATCCATCCGCGACATCGAAGCCCGGCTGGTGACGACGCCGGCCACGACGCAACCGGCGATGTGCATGAGCCCGACCGCTCCGACGACCGCCAAGGACGGCAAGAGCGAGGCCCCACCCGCGGTCAACACCGTGATGGCCGATCTGTCGGTCCTGGCGCTGTCCTGCGACAGGACGCGCGTGTTGACGTTCATGTTCTCGCTGCCCGCCGCGCACGTCTATTACCGGCACCTGACGGACGCGAGCACGGACATGAACGCCGACTTTCACGACACCATCTGCCACGGCGACGCCGGCGACATGTCGAATCAGCCGCGCGTCGACAAGGGCGTCATGTACGCGATGACCTGCCTGAAGGAGCTCCTGACGAAGATGCAGGCCACGCCCCACGGTGCGACGAACCTGCTCGACCAGGCGCTGGTCTACGTGACGTCCGACAGCGCCTGGGGAAAGACGCACACGAAGACGGAGTGGCCGGTGCTGCTGGCGGGGAAGGCCGGCGGGAAACTGAAGGGCGACGGGCACTTCAACTTCCCGGGCGACAATCTCAGCAAGGCGCTGTTCACCGCAGCGCGGCTGATGGGCTCGACCGCCGCGGACTACGGACTGGACGCTGGCAAGGTGACCGCCACGCTCAGCGGCATCGTCTGAGCCAGGCGTATGAATCGCGTCAGGGCTTCCCGACGAACGTCGTGACGGTCTTGCTGGGGAGCGAAGCCGTGAAGGAGCCACCGCTGACCGTGACCGTCGCCTTGGAGGCGAGGTTGTCGCTCGACGAGGTCACCCACGGCGTCATCGAAGCCGGCGCCGTCCCCCCGGCAATCGAGATCGGCACGGTCGCGGCCGCGGTGCCCTTGTTGATCGCCACGACGACCACGGTGCCGTCCGAGCCCGTGAACGCGGTGAGAAGGACGTCCGCCGGGACGCTCCCGGTGACGTCCACGCGCGTGTAGCCGGGCCGGACGAATTTCGTGTAGTTGCCATAGGTGTAATGGCGTTTGGTGTCGGTCCCGTCGGAGAGCAACAGGCCCTCGTTGGTGCCGCCTTGCGCTTTCCACCACCACCAACACCAGGCATTCACCTGGCCGACCGTCAGCGCGTTGTGAAGCCAGCCTGCGACCGCGACGCCGTTGTTTATGTCGCTGCTCGGCCCCGCCTCCGGCCACCACTTCACCCCGGACATCTCTGTCTGCCAGACCGGTTTCTTGTCGGGAACGTCGGCCGGCCATGGCATCGCAACCTGGGTGTCGTACTGGTGCACCCCGAAAATGTCGAGCGCGGCCCAGGCCGCCGCGTCCTTGTAGATGCCGTGGCCGTAATCGTAGCCCTTCCCGGCGGCGCACTTGGTCCCGGGGAAGCCGCACTTCAGCGGGTCCGAGCTCTGCTTGCCACCGACCGAACAGCAGGCCGAGTCGTTGGACCAGATGTGGATCCACTCGGAGGCTTCGGGCGCGATCAGCTTGACCCCCGCGGTCTTGAGCTTCGGTCCGACCACCTTGAGGAACGCGACCATCTCGTCCGACGTGTAGAGCGTCGTGTCGTAGTTGCCATTGCAGGGCTCGGTGGCGCCACACGACGCGAAATCAGGCTCGTTGGCCGGCGACATGGCGTACAGGCTGTTGTCCTTCGCGAACTTCGCGATCGTATCGGACCACGACCCGTAACAGCTCGAGAGCAGGTGTCCCCCGTTCTTGGTGTCGTTGTTGTCCTTGCATTCGCGGGGCGGGCTCCAGGTCGAGCCGATGATGTACTTGGCGCCACGCGCCTTCGCCTTCGTGATGTCCTGCGGGCTCGCGGTGTTGGCATGGCTGCCACTGGGGCTCATGCCGATGCGCAGGATGGAGAGGCCGATGCCTTTGGTCACGTCGAAGAGCTTGTCGGCGGTGGCGTCGTCCATTCCGGGCGCATAGGTGTTGTTGATCCCGAACCCGTCTATCGTCTGCTGCGTCTGCCCCAGTTGCACCGTCACGGCGCTCGCGCTGCCGCCTGCAACGCCGCCCGCGCTGCCGCCGGTTCCGCCTCTGCTCGCATTGCTTCCCGCTGTTCCGCCGGCCGCGCCTCCTCGGCCGCCGGCGGCGCCCTGACCCGCGGCGCCGCTGCCAGCCCCGCCGGTGGTGCCGCCGGTCTCGGTCGCGCCGCCGGTGCCCGCCGCCGAACCTCCGGTGGCGCCGGCAGCGCCGGTGGCGCCTGCGGCGCCGTTGGTGCCCGCGGTGCCGGTGGCGCCTGCGGCGCCGTTGGTGCCCGCGGCGCCGTTGGTGCCCGCAGCGCCGTTGGTGCCCGCGGCGCCGTTGGTGCCACCCGAAGAGGCGGTGCCGCCGCTCGCTCCAGCGTTGCTCGAAGAGCCTCCGGAGCCCGTGTTGTGGCCGGCAGTGTCGCTGCAGCCCCACGCGAGGACCGTGCTTGCCAAGATCAACCCGCGAAGTCCTTTGTTGCGCGACATAGCTGTGGGCACTGAGTCCTCGCCAGCAGTGGCGCCGGGACGCGAAACTGGTTCAACTTTCTCGTGCGGCCGCCGGTGTCGCGTCTGGCGGCGTCCCAGCGCTACTGATCCATCATCTTGCGCATCACCGTCCAGGCGGCGTCCTGGCACAGCGTGCAGGAAGGGCCGTAGAAGCGGCCGCGCAGCGCCGTGTCGCCCATCAGATGGACCCGCATCCAGGCGGTGACGGCGCCCTCGACCGGCCCGATGGTGGTGCCGCGGAAGGTGATCCAGTTGGCGTGGTCGGCGGTGAGGTAACTGGCCAGCATGACGGGCTGGTTCGAGATGCCGTTGTAGGCGTTCATGATCGTGCTGCACGGAACCGTCGTGTCCATGCCGCCGCAAAACAGCATCGCGGGCCCGTGCAGGTTGCGCTGGGTGGTCGCGCCGCAAAGAGGCGCGATCGTCGTGATCCGCGCGTCCGCGCCCGCACTGGTCGTGGCGAAGCCACCTTGCGAATGTCCCGTCCCGCCGATGTGGGTGGTGTCGATGCGCTGATACATGACGCTGCTGGGATCGGCGTTCTGCTCCAGGACCCAGGTGATCCCGGCGAGCATGGGGGGCGGGTCGCCTTGCGCGACGTTCGGGCTGTTGGACGCGATGACGACGAAGCCGTGCGAGGCGAGGTGATTCAGCAGCGTCTTGTAGAGGCTGGGGTTCGACCCCGTGCCGTTGCCCCAGGTGATCACGGGGTGACAGAGCCCGCCTTGCCGCAGGTCCGTGGGCCGAAACAGCGTGAACATCGGCGCCGCGCCGCCGTCGGCGCCCACGCCAGCCGCGGGACCGACGTTGTTTTCGGTGACCGTCGCGAACGGCCCCGGCATCGAGGGATCGGCCGCTGGCCAGGGACCGACGGTGCACGCGGCTGCCGGCCCGCCGGCGCTACCGGCCGGGCCGCCGCCACGGCCGCCAGGCGCCTGCCCCGCGGTCCCCGCCGGCCCGCCGGCGCTACCGGCCGGGCCGCCGCCACGGCCGCCAGGCGCCTGCCCCGCGGTCCCCCCCGCGCCGTTGCCCCCCGTCGGACTGCCCCCGCGGCCGGCGGCCGGTTGCCCCGCGCCACCACCGGTTCCAGAGCCGCCCGTTCCCGCCGCACCGGTCGAGGCGCCGTCGCTCGTGTTTCCGCACCCTGGCCAGGAGCCGCCGGCGGCGAGGAGGAGGACCACGAAGACGCGGGAGGCGGGGGACGTCATCGATCTACTTGTGCCGTCGCGCCCTCGGGCAGATCGAAAATAGTGCGCTTCGAGCTTCTAGTCCCAGGGCCCGCGTGGGCTTTCCAGGCTCCGGCCGAGCACGCTGTGGGGAAAGCGCGCACCGAAATCGGCGGCGGCGGTTCGGGCTTCGTCGGTGCGTCCCGCGCCGGCCAGCGAGCGCACCCGCAGCGCCTCCCGTTCCTCGGTGAGCCAACCTCTCGGAAAGCGCCGCGCATGCTCCAGCAAAGTCGCGAGCGCGGTGTCGAAGTCCTGGACGGCGAAGGCTTCCAGAGCGCGCTGGAGGCACTCGAGCTCCGTGTTGCGCGGCGGCTTCTCCGCCGTGGGGAGGCGGTCCAGTGGCGGACGTTTGCCCGGACGCGACGGAGCCGGCGACACCATCGGCGCGTGACGAGGCTGCGCAACACGGAGCGATGGTTGTGAGGCCGGGGCCGCGGCAATCGCGCTCACCGGAGGCGGCGGGTAGCCGCGACCGTGTAGAGCGAGTGCAACGCCGGTTGCGCCGACGGCGAACGCCAGGACCAGGGGGACCACGACACGAAGGCCTGGACCTCGGCTTCGCGCCCGGAGCCCCGGCTCCGGCGCGCTCGCACTTCCATCCGAGAGGGCGGCGAGCGCGCGGGCGGACGCGCGCTCGTGAACGGTCTCCGGCCGCCGGGGCACGACCTTGCCGGCCTCCAGCAGGACCGCCATCCATTGCGCCGTGTGCCCGGAGTCAGCGGCGCCGTCCGAGGTGTCGACGGCCGCCGGAGGAAGCTCACGGGCGGGTGAGGTGCGCGTCGCGCTCACGATCCGGTAGGCGATTCCGAAGACGTGAGGCCGAAGCGGGCGGGAGGGATCGTAGTCCGGCCAGCTTCGGTGTAGCGAAAGGAAAACCTGGTGAGAGAGGTCCTCGAGCTCGTCCTCCTGGGCGCCGAGCCGCCGAAGGCTCTCGTGAAGATAGTCGAGCTCCCGCTGGAACGCCTCGATGCAGGGATGCACGGGCGCCGACGCGTTCGAGGCGGAATGGACGAGTCGAAGGTGACTCACTCACCACTGAATTGTCGCAGTGGGGCGATCAGTTCACTGAAAACGTATCCGCTGCGTGCGAATCCGCGGCAACGACATTGGCCCGAATTGAAGGTGTGTGTCGTATCCGAATGGTCGACGGTCTTCGTTCACGGAGCGAACGTGCTCGGATCCCGCAACATCTGCCAGAGGCGATCGGCCGCGAGGGGACCCGCGATCTGCGTGACCACCCAGGTCTGGCCCGCGGCGTCCGGCACCAGCGTAGGACCCTGGGTGGAATCGAACCCGGCCGACGTGTCGGGCGATGCGCGCCCCACCGCCGTCACGAACCCCGGCAACGCCACGGCGAGCAGCGCCACCTGATCGGAGGCCGTGAGGTCTGGCAGGATGTTGGGGCGCTTGTCCGCGATCCGCATGCCGAGGGGGTTGGCCGGGAGATCGGGGACCTGAGCGGCGGTGACGTCGCCGGTCTGGTCGTACCAGGTGCCGACGTGTACGTAACGGTATCGGTGCGCCACGATCCAATCCGCCCAAGGATCCATGTCTCCGTTGGGCCCGTCCATGACGCCGTTCGGTGGGGCGACCGACCCGAGGGCCGCCACGACGACGACGCGGTCGGCGACCGAGTGGTCGAGCAGGTAGGCGTTCGCGAGCTCCGTCAGCGACGTCGAGGAGACGACGACGACGGGACGCGCGGGTGTGCTCAACCGGCGTGACACGTCGACGATGAGCTGCGCGCCCGCGGAGTGGTTGGGCGTCGTCGAATCAATCTGGCCGTCGGCCGGCCTGGACAGCGGTCCACCCGCGCTCGCCGTGACGTCGGGGATGTTCTCGAGGCCGCTCGCGCGCGCGGCAACCACCAGATCGTTCCAACCAGAGGCATTGACGTTCAGGTCCCTCCACCAGGGGCTCGTGTTCACGATGATGCCGGCCAGCGGCGGTCCGCCCCTGTTTGCCAGCAAGACCGCGTACTCGCCGAGCCAGTCCGCGGACCAATCGTCCTGGTAGAGGATCACGGGGTTGCGCTCGTCGACCGGCAGCAGGTTGTGCCCGGCATCGAGGGTGTTAGCGCACGACAACAAGAGCCCGGTCGACAGCAACATGGCGGACCGTCCGATTGGGCGCACGCGTACTACTCCGCTCGGTTCGCCATCTCCCGAAGACGCGGAAGGAGCACGCTGCGCGGAAATCTACGGGCAAAGGCCGCGACCGCGCGGCGGGTCTCGTCCCTGCGGCCGGAGCCGGCCAGTGACTCCACGCGCAGACCCTCTCTCTCCTCGGAGAGCCGGCCGTTCGGAAACCGGTGCGCGTGCTCCGCGGCCAGCATCAGCGTGCCCGTGAAGTCTCGCGCCGCGTAGGCAGCGTGGGCGCGTTGTAGCAGCGCCAGCTCGGCGGCGTAGGACTCCTGAGCGTTAGCCGACCGCGCGGGCCGCTGGGGCTTCGGGATCGCGATCGGTTCGGGAGCGAGCTCCGGTACCGGCTGGAGCTCGCGCGTGGCGTCGCGCGCCGGCACGGCCGCGCGCGGGGCCGCCGGTGGCACCGACGACGTCGATTCTCGGGCCCAAGGCAGTCGACCGTTGAGCGCGGCGACCGCGCCGGCCGCTCCGAGGGCCAGCGCCACGCACGCGGCCACGGCCATCCGCAGGCCACGCCCGTGCCACGAAGCCGCGGGTGTGGGGGCGACCGCCGCCGACGTTGCGATCGCCGCGCGCGCCCGCGCGAGCGCGCGGGCACGGACGACATCCGGGACACGCTGGATGATCCGACCGTTCTCGAGCAGCGCCTCCAGCTCGGGATCCAAGGGACCTCGCGGGCTCTTCATCGCGCAACCCCCTTCGACAATCGTCGGACGGCCGTTGCCAGCTCCTTGCGCGCTTTCCGAAGCCTTGCATAGGTACCGAACCGGGTAATGGACAATTTTTCGGCGACGTCGGCGACGGGAACCCCGTCGAGGTCGTGCATGACGAGGACCGCCCGACGGGCCAGGGGAAGTTGGTCCAGGGCGGCGAGCAAGAGCGCAGCCGACTCCTTCGATTGCAAGGCCCCTTCAGGGCTCACGGCACCGTCCTCGGTGTCCAGCGTCGCGAACGGGATCTCCCGGCCGCGCCGTCGCCGGTGGGCGCAGACGATCCGGAACGCCACACCGAACAGGTAGGGCCGGATGGGACGGGTCATGTCCAACGTGGGCCAGTTCCGGTGGAGCACCAGGAACACCTCTTGCGCGAGATCCTCGATCTCACGCGGGCGGGCACCCAGCCGCCGCAGCGTCTGGAACAGGTAGTCGAGCTCCCCGTCGAACGCGTCGAGGCAGTTGCTTTCGAGCTTCGGCAGGGCCGGGGTGGAACGCAGCGGGCGAAGGTAGCCCATGGGTAATATGTATTTGTCCCAGCTCCCCCCTTTTGTTTACCGAAATCGTACGCCTACATCGATTCCCACCAGCGCGGCGAAGCGCGAGGTCGTCCAAACAGGGATGGAATCTAGGGTAACGGTCCCCTGTGTGAGCAGGGCAAGGCCGTCGGCATGTGCGCCAATCTCGAACCGACCACCGAGCGTGTGCGTCACGGCAAGACGAATGCCAGTTTGGACCAGCGGTGCCGTGGCCGTCGCGGGGAGATCGACGCCCTGTCCGACCACCCGGATCTGGCCGAGCTTCGCGACCAGACAGAGGTTCCAGGGTCTGCGGACGCCGCAACCCGCCAAGGTGCCCAGGAGCTGGCGCTGAGAGAATCCGCTCCCGTCAGCCTGCCGTGTCGTCGATGAAGCGCCGAGCTCGCCGCCGAGCTCGACCGCGACGTGCGACCAGGCGGCCGTTCCGAACAGCCGCCCGACCGGAATGACGCTCGACGCGACACCGAATCCCGCGGCGGCGCCGGCGCCCACCGTGATCGAACGACCGGAGGGGGTCGGTTCGGGGTGGCTGGTCACGAGCGCCGGCGCGGCCACGACGGCCGCGGGCGCTGGCGCTGGCGCCGGGACAGGAGCTGGCGGCGGCGGCGGCGGTTCCGCCCTGACGGTCGCCAGTAGCTGTATTTGCAGCGCGAGCGCGAATCCCATGGCGCGCGCCAGCTCGCCACAGTCTCCGGTGCGTGACGGAAACGTGTGCTCGCCGATCCGGCCTCCGGCGTGGTCTTGCCATTCGAGCCGCCCCACGAGAGCTCGTCCCAGGGGTTCGATTCGCACCAGTACGCGTCCTGGCGCGTCTGCTCGAAACGGGTTGTAGCCGAGCCGTCCCGATACGAGCGCCTCGAAATCGTCGGGGCCTGGACAGCTGGGCGCGACGCTGTAGTCCAGGTGCATCGCCATCTCCGTCGCCCGCGCGGTGCCACCGTCGAGCGCGGCGAACGCCAACGCGAGCGCGGAAACGAGCTGCACCTTTCGCGCGCTGTTCACGAAGGCATCCTCGACGAATCCATTTTTTCTTACAACAACAGCGCCGGCGTAACAGCACGAACCGTCGAGAAGCGCGCTCAGTCGACTGACGTATCCGACGTCGGTTCCGAGCCGCGGCGTCGTCATGCTGAAGGTGAGCGGCCCCCCCTGACGCGCACGGCCTCGAAGGCGGGCTGTCCGGGGCGCGCGGCGATTTCACGACAATCACTGGGGGCGACCGACAGTGATCAATGGCGTTGTGGTCGGGGAGCGAACCACTTTCGAGAGGAGACCCCCTTTGCCTCGTTCGAACCCGATCGATCGTTCGTTGCTCGCCTTGGGCGTCGCGCTGCCGGCGCTCGGCGCGGTCCTGAGCGCCCTCCTGCTGGCGTCGTGTGCGGCCGGCGAGATGCTTGGTGAGGAGGGCACAGGCGGAACCTCCGGAGCCGGCGGCGGGCTCTCGGGCCTGGCCGGAGCGGCGGGCGCGCCGAGCGGCGCGGCGGGAACCGGCACGGGAGGAATCTCCGGAGTCGCCGGCCGTGGCGGCACCACCGGGAGCGCGGGCACGATGGGGATCGCGGGGGCGAGCGGCGGCGCGGGCGCCAGCGGCGGATCGGGTCCGGGCGGCGGCGCCGGTGTCACAACATCGCAGGGTGGCAGCGGCGGCGCCGCAGGGGCCAGCGGCGCCCCCGGGCCAGGCGGCGCCTCCGGGCGGGGCGGCGCGGGCGGCCGAGCGGGTATGGGCGGTACGGGACGTGGCGGTTCGGGGTCTGGCACCGGCGGAGTCGCCGGGTCAACCGGCCCCGCCGGCGCGGGCGGCGCGCAGCCGCTCAAGAAGTTCGTCGGCAACATCGACACGCGCGGCCAGGTCCGGTCGGACTTCAGCATGTTCTGGGATCAGGTCTCGCCGGAGAACGCGGGGAAGTGGGGCTCGATCGAGGGAACCCGTGACCAGATGAACTGGTCCGGGTTCGATCGCATCCACGACTACGCGAAACAGCACAACATCCCGTTCAAGCAGCACACCTTCGTCTGGGGCAGCCAGCAGCCCGGCTGGATCGGCGGGTTGTCGCAGGCCGACCAGAAGGCCGAGGTGGAGGAGTGGATCCGGCTCTTCTGCGAGCGCTATCCCGACACGCAGCTCATCGACGTCGTCAACGAGCCCCCGCCGCACACGTCGCCGGCCTACATGGCCGCGCTCGGCGGCGCCGGCGCCAGCGGTTACGACTGGATCGTGCAGGCGTTCAAGTGGGCGCATCAGTACTGCCCGAACGCGGTCTTGATCCTGAACGACTACAACAACATCGAATACGCGAACGACAACAACCACACCATCGACATCGTCAACCGCATCAAGAACGCCGGCGCGCCGATCCACGGGGTCGGCGCCCAGTCGCACGCCTGCGCCAACCTCTCGGCCAGCACCGTCCAGATGTACATCGACAAGATCGCGACGCAGACGAAGCTGCCCGTCTACATCACCGAGTACGACCTGAACATCGCCGACGACAACCAGCAGAAGAACGTCATGCAGAGTCAGTTCACGATGTTTTGGAACAACACCAACGTCAAAGGGATCACGATCTGGGGCTACGTCGTCGGGTCGACCTGGGTCGCGAACAGCGGCCTCATGACCAGCAGCGGCACCCTCCGACCGGCGATGACGTGGCTCATGGATTTCCTCGGCCGATAGCGACCCCAACGAGAAAGGCACCGCGGCAGTTCTGAGCGCCGCGCACGAACCGCGCGTTTTCGTTACAAAGGCGGCCGCGGCGGAACAGAACCCAACATGGCGAAGACGTGCCTGGTGGGCAGGTACTGCAGCCTTGTTGTTGCGGCGCTTTGTGTAGCCGCCTGCCAAACCACGCCAGAAGGCGGCACGACAGCGGGTGGTGCCGGGGGGACAGGCACGGGCGGAGCGGGGGCGACCGGCGCCGCGGGCGCCGCGGGCGCTGCGGGCGCCAGCGGCAACGGGAACGCGGGGATCGGAGGCACCACAGGAATCGGAGGCACCGCAGGAATCGGCGCGGCCGCGGGCGCTGGTGATGCGGGCGGGGCCGGGGCTGCAGAGGGCGGTCGTGGCGGCGGCGCTGGACGGGGCGGCGCGAGTGGGATCGCCGGCGCAGGCGGCCGCGGCGGTGGCAGCGCCGGCAGTGCTGGCAGCGCTGGCAGTGCTGGCAGCGCTGGCAGTGCTGGATCGACAGGTGGCGCGGGCGCTGGTGCCGGGGGAACCGGCGGCACAGGCACGGCGGGCATGGGGGCCAACCTGCCCGGGCACTACGTGTCACCTGCTGGAAGCGATGCCAATGCGGGCACGATGAGCGCGCCGTTCCTGACCATCACCAAGGCGCGCGACGTCGTGCGCACGATGAACAGCCAGCATGACCCAGGACATCCACGTCTATCTGCGTGGAGGCACGTACGACATCGCGAGCACCATCACGCTTCGGAATCCAGGACTCGGGGGCGAACGGGCACCGGATCTTCTATCAAGCCTATCCCGGTGAGACGCCCGTCCTGAACGGCGCAACCAAGGTGACCGGATGGACGGTCTCCAGCGGGAACATCTACAAAGCGTCGTTGAGCCGGACGACGAAGTTACGGAATCTCTACGTCAACGACGCCAGGGCGGCGATGACCAGCAAGACCGTCACGTCGAGAGGAGGCACCGGGACGTACGCGGTCACGTCCGGCCAAGCCAGCTGGGCGTGGGCGAGCGGCAGCGGCAGCGACGGCGCAAAGTACAACACGAGCGACGTTCCGGCCATTGCGAGCAACAGGGACGATCTCGAGATCGTGAACGGGACGACCTGGAACGAGAACATCGTCTGCGTCCGGGACGTGGTCACGACATCGGACGGTTTCCGGGGGCTTCTGTTCCAGCAGCCGTACGGGGCGATCGCGCAGCTGCCGGGCTGGAACGCTGGATTCAGCGTGTCCGGGACGCACAAGATCTACAACGCGTTCGAATTCCTGAACGGCGCCGGGGCAATTCTATTTCGACAAGACGACCGGGACGCTCTACTACTACCCGCGCTCCGGCGAGAACATGGCGACCGCCGATGTGCAGGCGCCGGTCGTGGAGAGGCTGATCGACATCGCGGGAACGTCGACGACCAACAGGGTCAAGAACCTGACCTTCCAGGGCCTCACCCTCCAGAACACGGACTACAACCTCTACACGGTCGCGGGCTCGCACGGGAAGGCGACGGTGCAGGGCGCGACCGTGTACGTCGCGTACGGCGACGGCAACTGGCACAACAGCAAGTACGAGATCACGGACACGCTGCCCGGGGATGATCAACGTCAGCAGCGCAGATTCGATCGACTTCATCGGCGAACGTCGTCAAGCACAGCGGCAACGAGGGCATCTCGATGGTCAACGACGTCGTCAATTCGAGCGTCGTCGGGAACTACATCGCCGACATCGCGGGCAGCGGCATGACCGTCGGCCACCCTCAGCACATCTACGTCGGTGACGGCGGCGCTCATGCGAGGTATCCTGCCGGCGTGGAGGGCGTCTGCACGAGCAACACCATCAGTAACAACGTGCTCAACAACATCAGCACGCAGCCCGGCTTCGGCGGGCACGCCGGGATCACCGCGTTCTTCGTCACCGGGCTGACGATCACGCACAACCACATCCAGACGACCGCCTACAACGGCATCAACCTCGGGTGGGGCTGGCGAAACTTCACCGATTCGACCACGTGCAAGAACAACACGATCAGTTACAACCGGTTGATCAATACATTGAACCGGCTTCATGACAGCGGCGCCGTCTACACGATCGGCCAGATGCCGGGGACGAACATCAATCAGAACTACGTGAAGGGAATCCCCTCGAACGCCACGGGCCCGACGTACGGCCTGCACAACGACGAGGGCAGCGCCTACATCACCGAGAACGACAACGTGCTCGATATCGATCCCGGCGTCACCTACACGATCAACTGCGAGGACTTCGGCGCCAAGCACGATCTGACGATCCGGCGGACGTACGCGACCGTGAACAAGATGGGTGTGAACCCGCCCAACAGCGTCATCGACCCGCCCGTCGCTGTTTCCGACAACGTGTGGCCGCAGACGCAGTACAACACCTGCGTCGGGTCCGGCATTCAGGACGCGTACCGGAGTGTCTTGCCCGGTAGCCTGCTGCCCGCCGCAGGACTATGTGTTCCCCGCCAGCGCTTCGGTCGCGGTCGGTACGACCAGCCTGACGATTCGAAGCAGCTGGTGACGCGGCGAATGCCGTGTGGTTCGCTCCCGCGGGAACGACGCGGTTCACCGAAGGCGCGACGATGACGAAGGCCGGCGGAAACGCGACCTCGATCGCCGTCCCCGCGAGCGCCGGGACGTACAAGCTGTCGATCGTGAATGCGCAAGGGAGCAAGGGCGGCGAATCCGCCGCGCAGCTGAGGGTCAAGTAGAGAGGGCGCCCGCCCAAGTAACAGACGCACATGAAGCGATCTCGAAGGTACGTTCTCACGTTCGCATCGCTCATCATCGGGCTGCTCGCGGCTGTGTCGGCGCGCGCGGCGTCGTTGCAGAAGGTCAACCAGAGCGAATGGTGGGCGGGCGTCAGCGGCCTCCCCAGCTACGCCACCATGTACATCTACGTGCCGGACACGCCGGCGGCGAAGCCACCGATCGTCGTTGCACCGCACCATTGCCAGGGAACGGGGACGGGGACGTACACCGAGATGTCGAGCCTGGTGTCGATCGCCAACAGGACCGGCTTCATCATCATCTTCCCCGAGGCCACCGGGGAAAACTGCTGGGACGCGGGGTCGACGAGATCCCTCAAGCACAACGGGGGCGGCGACACCGGCGCCGTCGTGCAGATGGTGAAGTACGCGCTGTCGAAGTACGGCGGCGACCCCGGCCGCGTCTACTCGGTCGGCGGCTCGTCCGGCGGGATCATGACCGAGGCGTTGCTGGGCGTGTACCCCGACGTCTTCCTGGCCGGCGTGTCGTTGATGGGCGTTCCCTGCGGCTGCTGGGCCCAGGGCTACAACGACGTCACCGGGGCGGGGAGCACCGCCCAGTGGAGCGGCCCCTGCGCGGGTGGCAGCGTCACCAAGACCGGGCAGCAGTGGGGCGACCTCGTTCGTTCGTATTTCCCCGGTTACACGGGGCACCGGCCACGCTTACAGCACTGGCACGGCTCGGCCGACACGACGCTCAACTACAAGAACCTGGCCGAAGACATCAAGGAGGTGACGAACCTTCTGGGTTTGAGCGAGACCCCGACCGGGACCGACACGCCGAAGAGCGGAACCACGCACCAGTTCTGGAAGAACTCGTGTGGCTATGTCGTTTATGAGACCTTCTCGCTGGCGGGGGTAGGGCACGCCGTGCCGTTCGACGGAAATGCCGTCGCTGCTTATTTCGGTCTCGACACGGCCAATGGAGCGGATCCAGAGACCGCGGCCTGTTCCGGTGCTGCCGGCACGGGCGGTGCGAACGGAGCCGCGGGCGCCGGCGGCGCGAACGGCGGCATGGGTGGCGTTGCGAACGGCCGCGGCGGGCATGCGGGCGGTGACGCCGGTAGGGGCGGCGCGTCGGGGCGGGGCGGTGCCGGGCTGGGCGGAACCGGGGGCACCTCGGGCAATGGCGGCGTGACGGGATTGGGCGGCGACGTAGACGGCGGCGCAGGCGGCAACATCACTGGTCAGGGCGGGACCAGCGACGAAGGCGGCGCCAGCGGGGGCCGCGGAGATGTCGGGAGCGACGGAGCCGCTGGTGCAGGCGGCGCGGCAGGGACAGACAACGGACGAGGGGGCACTCCGGCAAGCGGTGGCGCGCCGCCCGGAGGAGAGTCGACCTCCGGTTGCGGCTGCGTATTCGGAAATCGTTCGAGCGACGCCGGCGCCGGTGCGATCGGTCTCCTCATCGCGGCGCTCGGATTGCTGCGTGCTCGCTTCGGCACGCGTCGACCGTTGAGCGCGCGATTTCCAATCGCGGGTCGACTACTTCGGTCACTTTCTCCGCGGCCCTAGGGCAGGGCCGTGAAGAAGTCGTACATCGCCTTGGTCGCGAAGCAGGGCCAGCCGTGGTTGGTGTTGCTGTAGGCCGGATCATTGTGTGAGCACCAGATCGTCGGCTGCTGGCAGCCCTGGTAGCTCACGCATCCCGGGCTGACGGAGGTGCCACTGCTCGTGCAGGACATCACGCTGAATAGGCCATCGTCGTGGTGGTGCACTTGTTGGCCGTGGTGAACCGCGCGACGACGTCGGCGCCGTTGCTGTTACGCACGTTGTCCATCTTCCCCTGGATGTACATGACGGGGATGGGGCTGACGATGGCGCCGTAGTTCGACGCGGCGACCGGCGCGACCGCCTTGAACCCCATGTGCGTGGCGGCGTCGGCAGTGGACCAGGATCTGCACGATCATCTGGGCGCCCGAGCTGTGGCCGGTGGCGAACACGCGGCTCTTGTCGATGCAGTAGTTCGCCATCAGGTCGTCGTAGGTCTTGTAGGCCTTGCTGGCGAGGTCGGTGTTGTAGACCCACTCGTTCCCCGCGCTCTTCGGGAACGCGCGCACGTAGTTGGTCTCGAACGCGGAGCCGTTGGTGAGGCCCTCGATCTGATCGATGGGGTTGCCGGCGGCGTGGAACCCGATGAGCAGCGGGAACGGCTTGGTTCCGTCGTAGCTGGTCGGGAAGTCGTAGATGTGATCGTTCGTGACCATCACCCGACCGCCGGACGGGCGGCCGGACTTTCCGCAACCGGCGCTCGGCACCGCTGCGCGAGCCACCGGTGCCGTCGAACCGGCCGGTGCCGCCGCCGGCCACGCCGCCACCGCCGCTGCCCGCCTCGCGCCGCCGCGTCCGGCTCGTCGCACCCCCGCGCCGGCTGCACCGGTCGAACCGGCCGCGCTGCCGCCGAGCCCCGCCATGCCGTCGGCGCCCGCGGCTCCGGAAGCGCCGGCTGCCGCGCCGGCCGCGCCCGTCGTCCCGGCGCTGCTGCCACCGGGGCCGTTGCCGGCAACGCCGCTGCCCGTGTCGCCGCCGCGGCCCGTGGCGCTGCCACCCGCGACCCCCCCGCTGCCGCTGGCGCTACCGCCGGCGCCGGCTCGGACGATCGCCGCCGCGCCGGGGTTGCCGTCTCCTTCGCTGGCGGCGCACCCGACCATCAGTCCGAACGCCAGGACAACCCGTACTGTCTTCGCCAGCGACATCACCCCCATGCTACGCCTTGATCGCCGCGAGCTCGCCGGCCGTGCCCGAACCGAAGTTCACCGCGGCGGTGCTCTTGTCGCGCATCGCCGCGGTGATCAGCGGTGTTGAACAGCTTGTTGTTGGTGACGTTGTGCCGGCGTCGACGAACTGGCCCTGCTTCAGGTAGCCGCCGCCGTTGCCCCAGATGATGTGCGGGACGTTCTGCATGCTGTGGGACGGCCCGTCGGCGACGTGGTTGGTCCACATCACGATCGACTTGTCCTGCAGGCCGCGCGCCTTGAACTGGTCCAGGCCATAGGCGAGCGACTCCATCCGCAGCGCGTCGATCTCGGCGTGCGCCTGCTCGGCGGTGGGGTTGGTGCCCGTCGCGGCGTCCGACATGACGCGGTGGCTGATGTGGTGGAACGGCCAGCCCAGGCTCATGGCGTTCGACGGCACGTTGTACTTGGTGGCGTCGGTGCCGTCGCCCCACTGCAACGTCGCGACGCGGTTGAAGTTGCAGGCGAACGCCAGCGCCACCAGCTCGCATGTGCAGCTTGGCGACGTCCTCGATCATGCCGTTCGTCTTGAACGCGAACCCGGTCTTGAGTGCGTCGAGCGGCGTCGTGGAGAGCCCCGTCTTGGTGCAGGTGGCGCGCCATCGCCCCCATCGTGATCTCGACGTCGCGGATGCAGTCGAAGTGCTGCTGCAGGCGCTGCTTGTCGGCGCCGCTCAGCGCCGAGTTGCCCATCAGGCTGTTCAGCTCGGCGCGCACCAGATCGTTGACGCTCTTGCGCGTCGCCGCCAGCTCCGCGGCGACCGGATCGGTCGTGGTCCCGCCGCCGGTGCTGTCGTCGTCAGACCGACCAGCTTGGTGTACAGCGTGTACGGGTTCAGGTCGGCCGCCCGCACCTGCCCGGCGCCGGCGCCCTTGAACGAGATGCGCTCGGCGATGTAGCCGTTCTTCGTGCCGGCGTAGAGCGTCAGCGGATCGGCGGCGTTCGCGTTGACCGCCTTGGCGATGACCACGTCGGCCGAGGGGCCACCCGAGTAGGCCTGGGTGGCCGCTCGACCCCGGCAGAGCGGCGGTGAGCGACTGGCAGAGCCCCTGCGCGTGTCCGCAGCTGCTTCAGCCCGCCTTGAGGGAAGTTGATGCCCTTGATGAACAGCAGGTTCGCGGCGTGCGGCGCCAGCACGCTGGTCGCCTTGTCGGTCGCGCCCGCAAGCCGGCGTCGTCAGCGCGCCGGTCGCGCTCGGGAAGAACTTGCTCGCCCACGACGCCGCAGGCGGCGACCATGAAGAAGCTGAACACGGGCGGCGCGTCTGCGCCCAGGCCGACCGCTCCGGCAACCCCTCGAGGAAGGGCAGGCCGATGGCGACCGCCGCCCCGCGCAGGAAGGCCCGCCGGTTGATCGCGTTGCGCCGCTCCGCTGCGCGGGAGGTTCGAACCCTTCGAGTGTCCCGATCTTGGTTCAGGATCGGCTAGATGATGTCGTCAGGGGTGCGCTTCACGGGGTACCTCCGACGCGCGTCCGGAATGCGTTGTTCCTGACGAGCTCGACGATCAGCTGCTTGACCGAGCCGCTCGCCGCCATGCTGGTTGTCGTCAGCGTGGTGAGCATCGGCATGTCCTGGGCGACGATGTCGCGCTGGAGCGCGAAGCTCGCCAGCTTCTTCGCGTAGCAGGTGTGGGCCTGCGCCGCGTCGCGAGCCGCTTGCATCAGCTCGGCGGCGTCGGTCCAGGACCGGTCGTGCCGTCGGCGAAGGTGTAGCTGCCGGTCGCGTCGATCGTCAGTCCGCCGTTCTCGGTGTCGCGCCACTGGCCCATGCCGTCGAAGTTCTCGAAGGCGAAGCCGAGCGGGTTGATCATCTCGTTGTGGCAGCTCTCGCCGCAGCCGAGGTCAGCTTGTCGATGCGCTGGCGATTGGTCTGGCCGGGCTCCAGCGGGAGGGATCTGCGGGAAGGGCGACGGCCGGCGGGCCGAGCTGCGCGCAGAGCACGTCGAGGTTGAGTGTCACGCCGCGGTGAATCGGATCGGCGTCGCCGTTCTTGCCGTTCAGCGCCAGGAACGGAATCTGCGAGAAGTAGCCGACCCGCTGCGCGCCGAGGTTGCGCTCGACGTAGCCGCTCGCGGGCGTCGTCACGCCGTAGAGCGGCGCCAGCCCCGCGCCGACGTAGCCGGTCGTGACGGTGAGGATCTCCTTCACGCCCAGGCCCTGAGTGAAGATCTTGTCGAAGAAGCGGAACGAAGACTCCTGCAGCTCGGCGTTCAGCGACTCCTTGTAGGTCGGCGTGTTCACCTTGCTGAGCTGCGCGTAGCGCTCGAAGTGGAGCAGCTCGCCGTGGAACTGCCGCATGACGGCGCTGGCGCGTCGTCTCGCCCAGCATCGTCGTCGCGAGCGCGGCCGCGCCGTCGGCGGTGTCCAGCTTGCCCGGGCCCGCGGCGGAGTCCAGCAGCGCGTCGTTGGGCGTGGTTCCCCGCAGCCACAGCGACAGCTTGGCCGCCATCTCGTAGCCGTTCAGAGGGGCGTTGGCGCGCCCATCTCGGTCCGGAACAGGAAGTACGGCGACTGCAGCATCGCCCGGATGACGAGCGACGCCCCCTTGGCGAGGGCGCTGCGCGTCCCGGTGAGCGTCGAGCCCTTGCTATAGAGCGTCATGTACGTCGACTGCTCGGCCGCCGTCAGCGGCCGGCGGTAGGCGCGCCGGCCGAGCGTCGTGATGAGCCCCGCCGCGTCCGTGCCGCTGTAGACCTTGGCCAGCGCCGCGTCGGTCGCCGTCACCTGGGCGGCCAGCGTCTCGGCGGCCGTCTGGAAGTCGGCCCACGATCGCTGGGTCACGTCCAGCACCAGCTCGTTGTTCGAGAAGTCGGTGGTGCCCGTGACCGCGCTCTGAAAGCTCTGCTCGAGGCCCGACGGGCTCGCCAGCTTGAGCACGTCCTGCACCGCCCGCGCCCACTGCGCGTTGGTCAGCCGAACCATCCGGTAGTACTGCGGCGAGCCATTCGAGATCGAGGGGATGGGCCGTGGCCGTTCCTCCCCCGCCGCCCGTGCCGGTCACGGACGCTCCCGCCGCGCCGGTGGGGGCGGCGCCCGCCGCGCCCGTCGTTCCGTTGCCCGCGCTGCCGGTCGGTCCGGACGCGCCGGCCATCCCGGTCACGGGGCCCGGACCGCCCCCCGCTCCTGGGTCGGCATTGCCGATGTCACCGGTGCATCCCCCGACGGCTGCGATGGCCAAAGCTGCCGCCGCAGGTACCCAGATCTTGATGAATCTCATGTGGCTCCGTTCTCGGTGGTTGCCCGAATCCGCGCCCCGCCGCCCAAGACGAATCCAATGCCGCTTTTCTAACTGTCGCGGATCTGGTCACCTTGTTAACAAATGTGGCCAGGTGGCGCAGAAGCGACGCAGACGGTCGACGCCTTCGTGATCCGTCGAACACTTCCCGAACGGCAGTGGCCCACCTCGCCCCGAATGGTCCAAGGAAACAACGTGGTCGCGCGCGCCGGAGCGGTCCCCTACCTGCGGGGTGAAAGTGTCAGGAACCCTTACATGTGAGTCATGCGAGCTGCTTTTCCAACCGGTGCAGCACTTCGTAACAGGGCAGGACCTGCGCGACGCTCGCGTTGGGCTCGCGGTCTTCGCGGATCGCGGCGAAGAACTCGCGGTCCTGCAGCTCGATACCGTTCATCGACACGGCGACCTTGGAGACGTCGAGCTTCTCCTCTTTGCCGTTCACCAGGTCGTCGTAGCGCGCGATGTAAGTGGCGCTGTCGCCGATGTAGCGGAAGAAGGTGCCGAGCGGCCCTTCATTATTGAACGAGAGGCTGAGCGTGCATATCGCGCCATTCTCCGCCGCGAGTTGGATGCTCATGTCCATCGCGATGCCCAGGGTCGGGTGGATCGGACCCTGGATCGCGTTCGCCTTCACGATCGGGCTGCCCGCCTGGTAAGCGAACAGGTCGACGGTGTGCGCCGCGTGGTGCCAGAGCAGGTGGTCGGTCCAGCTCCGCGGCTGACCGAGCGCGTTCATGTTCGTGCGTCGGAAGAAGTAGGTCTGCACGTTCATCTGCTGGATGTTGAATTCGCCCTTCAGGATCCGCTGGCGCACCCACTGGTGGCTCGGGTTGAAGCGCCGGGTGTGGCCGCACATGGCGATCTTCCCGCTCGTCCGCGCCGCGGCGACCACGGCCTGCCCGTCTTGCAACGAATCGCAGAGCGGGATCTCGACCTGCACGTGCTTGCCGGCCGCCAGGCAGGCGAGGGTCTGCGACGCGTGAAGCGGCGTCGGCGTGCAGAGGATGACCGCGTCGACCTCCTTGATCCGCAGGCTGTCGGCGAGGTCGGTGGTGACGTGCGGGATGCCGTACTTGACCGCCACCTCTTTGGTCTTCGCGAGGTCGCGGCTCATCAGCGAGATCACCCTCACACCGTCGATCATTTCGATCGCGTCGAGGTGCTTGATGCCGAATGCGCCGGCACCGGCGAGCGCGACGTTGATGGTGTTCATGTTTGCTCCTCCAGAATGAGGTGACCGACGGCCGTGTTGCTGGCGGGCACGTGATAGAAGCGATGGGCGAGCCTGGGCTTCGGGCCACCGGATGCGTCGGCCATCGCGCCGCGCGCGATCAGCCACATCACCAGCTCGATCCCCTCGCTCCCGGCCTCGCGCACGTACTCGACATGCGGCACCTGCGCCAGCGCCGCGGGCTCGTCGATCAGGCGATCGAGAAAGTGATTGTCCCAATCCTTGTTGATCAGGCCCGCCCGCGGGCCCTGCAGCTGGTGGCTCATTCCGCCGGTCCCCCAGATCTGGACGTTCAACGGCTCGTCGTAGCTCTCGATCGCCTTTCGGATCGCCCGGCCGAGCTGGAAGCACCGCCGGCCGGACGGCACGGGGTATTGCAGCACGTTGACCAGAAAGGGAATCACGGGACAGGGCCAGGCGCGCGGCTGCCCGCACATCAGGCTGAGCGGCACGGTCAGGCCATGGTCGACCGCCATCTTGTTGACGATGGTGAGATCGAAGTCGTCCTGGATCACGCTCTGCGCGACGTGCGCGGCGAGCGAAGGGTGGCCGACCACCTTCGGCACGGGCCGCGGCCCCCAGCCTTCATCGGCCGGTTGAAATTCAGCCGCGGCGCCGATCGCGAAGGTCGGGATCACGTCGAGGCTGAAGGCGTTCGCGTGATCGTTGTAGACCAGGAAGACCACGTCGGGCGTGTGCGCCGCGAGCCAGCGCCGGGAGGGCTCGTACCCGGCGAACAGCGGCCGCCAGTACGGCTCGTGTGTCTTGCCGAGATCCATCGCGACGCCGATCAGGGGAACGTGGCTCGTGTACACGGAGGAGGTGATGCGCGCCATCTCAGTGATCCTCTCTGTCCCACCCCGGCTTGCCGCTCCCCTGCGGCTGGCGATGCGCTTGCGCGTTGCCGTCCTCGCCGATCACGCGGTTGCCCTCGATCGAGCGGCCGCCGGCGAGCATCATGTCGCGGTACTCCGTCTCGCTCATGCCGGTCATGCTGGCGGCCATCTGCAGGAAGCTCTTTCCGTCGGTGGCGCCGATCTTGGCCAGGAAGTAGATGTTGCCGCCCGAGGCGACCGCCGCGTTGAGATCGCGCGCCAATACCGCCTGCTTCTGGGCGTCCGTCATCGCCCATTCGTCCAGGTAGGCGCGCTCGTTGGCCTTGAAGCGGGCCCGGTTCTCGGCCTTCATGAGGCTCATGCAGAACTGGTTCAGCCAGTAGCCGCGTCGCGACTGCTCGGCGTCGAAGATCGTGGTGCCCGGGATGTCGCGGTACGGTTTGTCGAGCGCCATTACGCTTCCTCCGGCCAGTAGAGGCGCATCGGGTTCGTCACGAGCAGCTTCTGCTGAAGCGCGGGCGTGACCGCGATGTGCGGGATGAAGTCGACGAGCAGCCCGTCGTCGGGCATGTGGGACTTGAGGTTCGGGTGCGGCCAGTCCGTCCCCCAGAGGACGCGGTCGGGGAAGGATTCGACGATGCGGCGGGCGAACGGCACGACGTCGCGGTACGGGTGGCGTTCACCGTCGAGCGCGGGCGGACCGCTGACCGACAGCCGTTCGGGGCAGCTGACCTTGCTCCAGATGTTCTCGTGCCGGCGCAAGAGATCCAGGAACAATCCGAGCTCCGGTCCATCGATTGACTTGGTGACGTCGGGCCGGCCCATGTGATCGACGACGACGGTGGTGGGAAGCTCCGTGAAGAAGTCCACCAGCTCGGGCAGGTCTCGTGACTCGAAGTAGACGACGACGTGCCAGCCGAGCGGCTCGATGCGCTGAGCGATCTCCATGAGCTCGTCGCGGGGCGTGAAGTCGACGAGGCGCTTGAGGAAATTGAAGCGCACGCCGCGCACGCCGGCGTCATGCAGGTCCTCGAGTTCGCGATCCGTGACGTCGCGTCGCACGGTGGCCACGCCGCGGGCCCTGCCGCCGCTGGCGCGGCACGCGTCGGTCATCGGGCGGTTGTCCGCACCGTGACAGGTGGATTGCACGATGACGTTGCGCGCGAAGCCCAGGCGGTCGCGCAACGCGAACAGCTGGGCCTTGCTCGCGTCGCACGGGGTGTATTTGCGCTCGGGCGCGAAAGGAAACTCGGCGCCTGGCCCGAAGACGTGGCAGTGAGCGTCGACCGCGCCCGGCGGCGGCACGAACCGCGGCGTGCTCGGATTGGGGAACCAGTCGAGCCAGCCCGGCGTCTTCTGGAAGGCGGTCATTCTTGTGCTCCGTCGCCCGGGCCCTCGGCCGCCAGGTGATCGAGGATGCGATCGGCCTCGACGCGCCAGTCCGAGCTGGACGCGAAGCAGCCGTCGCCGGGCTCGCCGAACAGGACCTGGTCGTCGGCCAGGTCCGCCATCCAGGCCTGGCGCTCGGCGGTGCCGGCGGCGCTCCAGGGCTCGAGCTTCGCCTCGCGCACGGTGACCGCCGCCTCGCGCAGCTCCTCGCTCCGGCGGCGCCCGTGTTCGATGACGCGCTGGAAGAAGTAGGCGGCCTGCTTCTCCCAGTCGATGCCCGGGAAGGTCTCACCGAGCGAGGCGATCACCGCGTCCTCGACGCCGAAGTGCCGGGCGGCGATGAAGCTCTCGATCACCATCGCCTCGAGGCCCTTGATCATCACGCTCCGGCACATCTTGGTGGCGCTCGCGACCCCCAGCTCGGCGCTGGCCACCCGGGCGGCGAATCCGAGATCGTGGAGCAGGGGCGCAAGCGCGCCCGCGGCGGGGCCGCCGAGAAGCAGCGGCACCTTGAGGCGATAGGGCGGCACCGCCGTCATCACCGCCGCCTCGACGTAGCGGCCCGCCCCCTGGGCGATTCGCGCTGCGGCCGCTCGCTTGGCTCCGGGCGAGGCCGAATTGACGTCGAGGAAGAAGCACCCCCCGGGCAGCTCGTCGGCGCAGGCGTCGGCCGCCGCCACCGTCTGGCTGGCGGTGACGGCGGAGATCACGAGCTCCGCCCCCGTCACAGCTCCGGCGTGGGACGCGGCCAACGACACCCCGTGCTCGCGCGCGTGGGTGCGCATCGCCGCGGCGGGCCCGGAGAGAAGCTGGAGGTCGAACGCCGTCACCACGTGGCCTGCCGCGCGCAAGTCCTCCGCCAGGATGCGCCCCACCTCGCCGTAGCCGATCAACGCGACGTTCATCAGTCGATGTACCGCAACCCCGCGGCCGCGAGCGGCTCGCGCATCCTGTACATGTCGAGGCCCAGCACGCCGGCGGCCAGCCTGGCCCGCTTGTCGGCCTCATTGGCCTCGCGCTTGGCGGCCGCGGCGAGGGTGCCCGTGGCGAGGCCGCGCGGCACGCAGACGACGCCGTCGTCGTCGGCGACAATCACATCGCCCGGGTGCACCAGCGCGCCGGCGCAGACGACGGGGATGTTGACCGAGCCGAGGGTTGCCTTCACGGTCCCCTTGGCGCTGATGGCGCGGCTCCAGACCGGGAACGGCATCTCGGCCAGGGCCTTCACGTCGCGACACCCGGCGTCGATGATCAGGGCCCGGGCCCCGCGCGCCTTGAACGACGTGGCGAGCAGCTCGCCGAAGAAGCCGTCGGTGCTCTCGGCCGTCACCGCCGCGACAACCAGGTCGCCCGGCTGGATCTGCTCGGCCGCCACGTGCAGCATCCAGTTGTCGCCTGGCTGCAGGAGCACCGTCACCGCCGTGCCCGAGGTCTGCGCGCCCTTGTAGATGGCGCGCATGTAGGGGTGCATGAGGCCGACCCGACCCATCGCCTCGTGCACGGTGGCGCTGCCGAAGGCGCCCAGCTTGTCGGCCGCCTCGGCGCCGGCGCGCTGGATGCTGCGATACACGACTCCTATCTCGTACATGGTCACTTCCCCTTCCTGTCGAGAGCGGCGGCGAGGCGCGGAAAGACGCGGCGGGCGTTGCCCTCGTAAATCTGTAGCTTCTGCGCGGGCGTCAATCTCGTCGACGCCTCGACGTAGCGCTTGGTGTCGTCGTAGTTGTGGCCGGTCTCTGGATCGACGCCGCGCACGGCTCCGATCATCTCGCTCGCGAACAGGATGTTCTCGACCGGCACGACCGTGGTCAGCAGATCGATCCCCGGCTGGTGGTAGACGCAGGTGTCGAAGAAGACGTTCTTCAGCAGGTGCTCCGTGAGCAGCGGCTTCTTCAGCTCCTGCGCCAGCCCCCGGTAGCGCCCCCAGTGGTAGGGGGCGGCGCCGCCACCGTGGGGGATCACGAACCGCAGGGTAGGGAAGTCCTTGAACAGGTCACCCTGAATCAGCTGCATGAAGGCGGTCGTGTCGGCGTTGATGTAGTGGGCGCCGGTCGTGTGGAAGCTCGGGTTGCAGCTGGTGCTGACGTGGATCATCGCTGGGATGTCGTACGCCACCATCCGCTCGTAAATCGGGTACCAGTGGCGATCGGTGAGCGGCGGCGAGGTCCAGTGTCCGCCCGACGGGTCGGGGTTCAGGTTGATCGCCACGGCGCCGTACTGCTCGACGCACTTCACGAGCTCCGGGATGCAGGTCTCGGGCGAGACGCCCGGGCTCTGGGGCAGCATCGCGGCAGGGATGAAGTGGTCGGGGAAGAGGCGACTCACGCGGAAGCAGAGCTCGTTGCAGATCGCCGCCCAGGTCGACGACACGGCGAAGTCACCGATGTGATGGGCCATGAAGCTCGCGCGCGGGCTGAAGATCGTCAGGTCCGACCCGCGCGCGCGCATCTGCTTCAGCTGGTTCGCCTCGATCGTCTCGCGGATCTCGTCGTCGGTGATCCGGAGCTCCGACGCCCTGGGCGCGACCGACGGATCCTCGATGCCCGCGATTTGCTGGTTGCGCCACGCCTCCAGCGCCTTCGGGGCCGTGGTGTAGTGGCCGTGGACGTCGATGATCAAGACGAACCTCCTTCGCCGAAGTCGAGCGGCAGGCCGACGTAGTTTTCGGCGATGGTGCGCGCCGCGTGCTCCGAGTGGAACAGGTAGTCGAGCTCCGCGTCCTGCAGCTTGGCGCCGATCGGGCCGCCGTCCGGAAAGCGGTGCATGAGCGACGTGAACCACCACGAGAACCGCTCGGCCCGCCAGACGCGCGCCAGGCACCGACGCGAGTAGGCGTCGAGCCCGGCGTCGCTGCCCTCGCGGTAGTGCTCGATCAGCGCCGCAGAGAGATATTTCACGTCCGTGGCGGCGAGGTTCAGGCCCTTGGCCCCGGTGGGCGGGACGATGTGGCCCGCGTCGCCGGCAAGGAACATCCGCCCGAAGCGCAGTGGCTCGGCGACGAAGCTGCGCAGCGGGGCGACGCTCTTCTCCAGCGAGGGGCCCGTCACCAGCTCGTCGCGCGCCTTGTCGTCGAGGCGCAGGCGCAGCTCTCGCCAGAAGGCATCGTCGGACCAGTCCGCCACGCTCTCGGTCAGCGGTACCTGCAGGTAGTAGCGGCTGCGCGTGTGGCTGCGCATCGAGCAGAGCGCGAAGCCACGCGGGCTGTTGGCGTAGATGAGCTCGTGCGACACCGGCGGGGTATCGGACAGCAAACCGAGCCAGCCGAACGAGTAGACCTTCTCGTATTCGGTGATCGCGCCCGGGGGCACGCTCGCGCGGCAGACGCCGTGGAAGCCGTCGCAGCCGGCGATGAAGTCGCACAGGATTTCGTGGCCCACGCCGTCTCGTTCGTAGCTGACGCGCGGGTGTGTGCCATTGACGTCGTGCACGGCGACGCCGGCGGCTTCGTACACGGTCGGCAGCCCGGCGGCGTGGCGCGCCTCCATCAGATCGCGCGTCAGCTCCGTCTGGCCATAGACGGTGACGCTCTTGCCGCCCGTCAGGCGGTGCATGTCGATGCGGTGACGGTCGCCGCGCCAGAGCATCTCGAAGCCGCCGTGAACGAGTCCCTCGCGGTGCATGCGGGCGCCGACGCCGACCTCGTCCAGGAGGTCGACGCACACCTGCTCGAGGACGCCGGCGCGGATTCGGCCGAGCACGTGCGCGCCGGTCTGCCGCTCCACGATCAGGGCGTCGATGTTTGCCTTGGCCAGAAGCTGCCCGAGCAGCAGGCCCGAGGGGCCGGCGCCGACGATCGCGACCTGGGTCCGTGTTCGCGTGGTCACGCGAGCTCCATCCCCTGGCCGCGCTTCGCCTCGGCTGCGGCGGGCGAGGCCATGAACGCGAGCAGCGCTCGCGCCGCTTCCGGTTCGAAGGCGTGGGCGCTGATCGCCCCCGAGAACGTCGTGACGATCTGGATCGCCGGCGGAAGCGGCCCGAGCACGTCGACACCATCGAGGTCAATCAGCTCCGACTGCTGCTGGAAGCCGAGCGCGACCTCGCCGCGCGCCACCAGCGCGCCGACCGGAATCCCTGGCCGCGGGGTGACGACCCGGTCGGCGATCTGCTCGGCGATCCCCCAGCGCTCGAACAGCCGCCCCAGCGCGACTCCGCTCGGCCCCGTCGAACAGCCGATCGTGCGCGCGGCCAGCACCGCCCGCCGGAGGTTCTCCTCCGTGCCGACGTCCGGCCGGGCCGCTCCTCGGCGCACGGCGACCGCGACACCCGACCGCACCAGATCGACCACGCTCCCGGCGACCAGGTGGCCGGAAGCCAGGAGCCCGTCGATGGCATCGCGGGCCAGCACCACCACGTCGAACGGTTCGCCCGCCCGGACGCGGGCCGCGGCGTCCACGCCCCCGACCGACTCGATCGCGACCAGGTGCCCCGTGCGATCGTGGTAAACGCGCGTCAGCGCCGCGAGCAACGCCTTGGTCGCCATCGACGAAATCCCAGTCACGTCACGGGAGACCTGGCCCTGAGTATCAGGCACCCTTACATGTTAACCTGAAAGCCGTTCCGATGGCGCCGACTCCTCGCTTCTTCGAAGACTTCACGGTCGGTCTGCGCTTCAGGTCGTTCGGCGAGATCCCTGTCACCGCCGAGCGCATCAGGTCGTTCGCCGCCGAGTTCGATCCACAACCGTTCCATCTGGACGACGACGCCGGGCGCGACAGTCTGTTCGGGGGGCTGGTCGCCAGCGGCTGGCACACCGCGGCCGTCGCGATGCGGCTGATCGTCGACAGCGACCTGGGCCTGTCGGGACGAGGGGCCGGCCTCGCGATCGAGTCGATGCGGTGGCGGGGGCCGGTGCGTGCGGGCGACTCGTTGCGGGTCGAGGGAACGGTCACTGAGACCCGCCCGTCGCGGTCGCACGCAGATCGCGGGATCGTCAAGTTCCAGATCACCGCCCACAACCAGCGGGGCGAGGCGGTGCTCGAGGCCACGCACGTGGTCATGGCGCTGCGGCGCGGCGTCTCCCCGATCGCCGGCTGAAGGCGCCCGGCTCTTTTTTGCGCGAGCCGAGGGGATTGTGTGTTATCAGGCTACCTGAAATCAGTTGCCTGGACTTCGGTGCCGGTGGACTACTTGACGTGGAGGGAAACGGATGCCCGAGCGCTCGCAAACGAACCGAAAGGGCAGCGCGGTCGCTCGTGAGGGTGCAGCTATGAAATCCGTAACCCGACGCGCGTTCGGCATCGCTGCCGCAGGCACGCTGACGCTCGCCGCGCTGCCGCGCCGGCTGAGGGCGGAGTCCGCGAAGCTGAAGGTCGGCGTGCTGCTTCCCCGCTCGGGGCTGCAGGCGCTCATCGGCCAGTCGTGTCAGAAGGGGGCGGACGTCGCCCCCGAGTTACTGCGGCAACGGCTTGGCGTCGAGGTGGAGCTGATGAACGCGGACACCGAGTCCAACGTCGACACGGCCCGCAGCCGGGCGGAGCGTTTGATTGACCAAGGAGCCCACGTCCTGATGGGTGCCTTTGATTCAGGGCACTCTGCCGCGATCGCGCAGGTGGCGGAGCAGCGCGGCGTTCCCCACATCATCAACATCGCGGCGGCCCCGCAGATCACCGAGCAGGGCTACAAGTTCGTGTTCCGCAACTTTCCGCCGGCGCCCGAAATCGGTCGCAACGGCCTGGTGTTGCTGGGCGACATCTTCGCCGAGGCGAAGGTCCAACCGACGACGGCGGTCTTCATGCACGTCAACGACACGTTCGGGCAATCGATGGCCAAGGGCGTCGCGGCGCTGTTGCCCAAGGTGTCGCTTCCGTTCAAGCTGCTCGACACCATCCCCTACGATCCGGCGGCCAAGGACCTGACGGTGGAGGTGTCGAAGGCGAAGGCGACGAACGCGGAGCTCTTGCTGCTCGTCTGCCGGCTGAACGACGCGATCGTCCTGCGGCGCGAGATGGTGAAGCAGCGCTGGAGTCCGATGGGGGTGGTGAGCCCCGGATCGCCCGGCCTCTACGAGGAGCAGTTCAGCAAGGGACTGGGGAAATACGCCGACAACTGCATCACGAACACCGTCTGGTTCAATCCCAAGAACGAGATCACCCAGGCGTTCGGGGCCGCGTTCAACAAGCGCTTCCCGAAGGACGAGTTCGCGTTTCACGGCATCAACGCGAGCTACACCTTCGACGCCATCCTGATCGCCGCCGATGCGTTCAAGCGCGCGAAGAGCACGGATCGCAAGGCGCTCGCCGAGGCGATCCGGCAGACGAACATCCCCGCGACCGACCGGGTCACGTTCGGCGGGCCGATCAAGTTCAACGCGAAGGGTCAGGTCGAAGGCAACCGTTCGGTGGTGCTCCAAAATCTCCGCGGCAAGCCGACCGTCGTCCTGCCGAAGGAGCTTTCGGAGGCGAAGCTGGTCTTCCCGATGCCGAAGGTCGGGTGATACACCTTCGCGTCGCGAGGGTGCCCAGATGCCAGCCCTGCAGCACCTCGCGAGCGCCGTCGTTTCGGGCACCCTGACCGGGACGGTCTACGGGCTGATGGCGCTGGGCCTGTCCGCCATCTTCGGTGTGATCAGGCTCGTCAACTTTGCGCACGGGGAGCTGATGACGCTGGCGATGTACGCCGCCGTCGTCGCGTTTCAGGGGCTTGCGCTGGATCCCTTCCTCACGATGATCGGCGCGGCGGCCGTGTTCGGCGCCTTCGGGTATCTGCTCCAGCGCGGCTTCATCAATCGGTTCGTTCGCCGCCCGGAGCACGCCCAGATGCTCCTGATGATCGCGCTGGCGATGATCCTGGGCAACGTGCTCTTGCTGGGCTTCGGGCCCGACGCGCGCAACGTTCAGACGAGCTACCAGCTCGAGTCGTTCGAGCTCGGACCGCTGTTGCTCGACAAGGTCCGCGTCTACGCGGCGGGCGCAGCGCTGGTGGCGACGTCACTGCTGGCCGCGTTCTTTCGTCTGACCCTCACCGGCAAAGCGATCCGCGCCTGCGCCGACAATCCGGTCGGCGCGCGCGTCGCGGGTCTGCACGTCGCGCACCTCTACGCCGTCACCTTCGGCCTCGGCGCCGCCTCCGTCGCGGTGGCCGGCTGCGCGATGGTGCCGCTCATCGACGTGACGCCGGGGCTCGGCCCCTCGTACACCCTGCTGGCCTTCGTGATCGTGATCGTGGGCGGCCTCGGCTCGATGGTCGGCGCGCTCCTGGGGGGCGTCGTGATCGGGGTTTCGGAGGCGCTTGCGGGCCTGGTCATCGCGCCATCGGCGAAGAGCATGGCGAGCTTCGGCCTCCTCGTTCTTCTCCTGCTCGCGCGGCCGCAAGGTCTCATGGGAGGCGGCCGAAGGTGAGCGCCCCTCACGCTGCGGGGTCGGGGCGGCGCCGCCGGGTGGTCACCGCGACGCTCGCCGTCGCCGCGGTGCTGCTTCTCCCGTTCGTCGCCAACAGCTACGTGCTTTCCGTGGCGACGCTGGCCCTCTACCTCGCGTACGTCGGCCAGGCCTGGAACGTGATGATGGGGTTCGCCGGGCAGCTTTCCCTCGGCCATTCGCTGTACGTCGGGCTGGGGGGCTACGCGGCGGCTGGGCTGTTCTTCCACTTCGGCGTCGGGCCCTGGGCAGGCGTCTGGCTGGCGATCGTCATCGGCGCCGCGGTGGGCGCGTTCATCGGTTTCCTCGCGTTCCGCTTGCGCATCGCGGGCGTTCAACTCTCCTTGCTGACGGTCGCTTTCGCCGAGCTGGCGCGCATCGGCTTCGACCACGTCGACTGGCTGGGCGGTCCCGGGGGGCTCTTCCTGCGGGTAGCCGAGCGGAATCGCGTCGACCTCCTCGGTTTCCGCGGCCCGCCCGCGATGTACTACTACGCGATGCTGACGCTCGTGGCCGGCGCGCTCGGGCTCTGCGCCTTTCTGCTTCGCCGGCGGGCGGGCTACTACTGGCGGGCGATCCGCGAAGACGAGGTCGCAGCGCAGGCGCTCGGGATTGACGTGTTCGGCTGGAAGATGCGCGCCGTGGTCCTGAGCTCCGCGATGACCGCAGTCGCGGGCGTCTTCTTCGCCTTCTATTACAACAGCCTCTTTCCCGAGCAGATCTTCGGCTTCGGGCGCTCGATCGAGATCATCCTCGGTCCGGTCATCGGCGGTCTCGGCACCCTCTTCGGTCCGATCGTCGGGGCCGTCGCCCTCGTGCTACTCGGAGACGGGACCACCGAGGTCCTGGCCAGACTGGGTCTCGATCTGCCGGGCGCAAAGCAGGTCATCCATGGCCTTTTGCTTCTGCTCGTCACGATCTACATGCCGAATGGCATATGGCCGCCGCTCGCGCGCACGCTCGGGTTCGAGCCGAGGAGGCTCTGACGTGCCGCTGCTCGAGATCGATGAGGTCAGCAAATCGTTTCGCGGCTTGCGCGCGGTCGCGGGGGCGACCTTCGCGGTCGAGCGTCACACGATAGGTGCGCTCATCGGCCCCAACGGCGCCGGGAAGACGACGCTGTTCAATCTCATCGCCGGGCTACATCGGCCGGATGGCGGCGCGATCCGTTTCAACGGGCGATCAATCGGAGGCCTCCCGCCTCACCGGGTGTGCGCGGCGGGTATCGGCCGCACGTTCCAGCTCGTCAAGCCGTTCGCCGGGCTGTCGGTTCTCGACAACGCGATCGTGGGCGCGCTTCACGGCGAACGCACGGTCGCCAGCGCCCGCGTGCGCGCTCTGGCCGTTCTCGAGCGCCTGGGCCTCGGCGGCAAGGCATCGCTCGTCGCCTCGCATCTGACGCTCGCCGATCGCCGGCGGCTCGAGGTGGCGCGCGCCCTCGCGACCCGCCCGTCCCTCCTTCTGCTCGACGAGATGATGGCGGGGCTGAGGCCGACCGAAATCGACGAGCTGGTAGGGGTTCTGCGCAGCGTGCAGCGCGACGAGGGGATCACCATCCTCCTGACCGAGCACGTGATGCGCGCCGTGATGGCCCTCGCCGATCAGATCATCGTGCTCCACCACGGCGAGGTGATCGCGCGCGGCGAGCCGACCGCGATTGTCCGGGACCCGGTGGTGTTGGACTGCTACCTCGGCGAGGACGCTGCTGTCGAGCCCGCGGGGACCTGATGCTCTCGATCCACGCTGTCGATCTGTTCTATGGCGACGCGCAGGCGCTCGCCGATGTCTCCCTCGAGGTTCCGACCGGCGAGCTCGTCGCGCTCGTCGGCGCGAACGGCGCCGGCAAGTCGTCGCTCATCCGCGCGATCGCCGGCATGGAAACACCGCAGGCCGGAAGGATCAGCTTTCGGGATCAGGAGATCACCGGCAAGGACTCGCACTTCACCGCCAACCTCGGGATCGGGCAGGTGGCGGAGGGACGGCAGGTGTTTCCCAGCCTCAGCGTCGAGGACAACCTGGAGGTGGGCGCGCTCCTCCCGCGCGCCCGCGCCAAGCGGTCCCAGACGATGAAGGAGGTGTTCGCGCTGTTTCCGCGGCTCGGTGAGCGCCGCCGGCAGACGGCCGGGACGATGTCCGGGGGCGAGCAGCAGATGCTCGCGATCGGCCGGTGCCTGATGGGTCTGCCCGAGCTCATCATGTTGGACGAACCTTCGCTGGGGCTCGCGCCGATGGTCGTGGCGGAGATGCTTCGGACCATTCGTGTGCTGAACCAGGAGAAAGGGATGACTGTTCTTCTCGTCGAGCAGAACGTCGCGGCCTCGCTCAGGCTCGCGACGCACGCCTACGTGCTCGAGAACGGGCGCATCGTCATGCAGGGGCGCGGCGCGGACCTCCTCCACGACGACCGCGTCCGCCAAGCTTACCTCGGTCTCTAGGCACCGGATCCTGTGGCACGATAGCGCGACATGAGCGACTCGAAGCGCCCCGACGCGGACGGAACCTCCGAACCGCGGATCTCCTACGCGATCGCGCGGCTCCACCAGCTCGTCTTTGCCTCCGTGAGCGAGCTGGCCGCCCGGCACGGTCTGACGGCGCTTCAGTTCACGACGCTCAGCGTTCTGAGCCGCCATGGCGTGCCGCTCTCGAGCTCTCAACTGGCGCGGCGGTCGTTCATGACCGCGCAGTCCATGCACGAAGTCATTCACCGTTTGGAGCAGGATGGCCTGATCGAGAGAAACCCGCACCCTGACCATGGCCGCAAGCTGCCCGCCAGCGTGACTGCGAAGGGCCGGCGCGTCCTGGCCGCGTGCGAGGCCGCCGTAGCCGATTTCGAGACGACGATGTTGAGGGGCTTCAGTAAGTCGGATCGGGCGACCTTCCTCAAGGTCGTGAAGTCCGCGGTCCACAACCTCGGCGGCGGTTTCAGTGACGGCGCTGCGGGCGCTGCGAGCCCCGAGCGCCCGGAGCGACCGAGCGCCCGGCGCCGCCCGTAACCGGCGCGCCGGCTAGTCTCATAAATAGCCGCACCCCCGCGCTTCGCGCGGGAGCGGCTAGCCCTTACCCGTTACGCTGGGGGCGCCGGCGGCGGCGCCGGCGGTTGTGCCGGAAGCGCGGCTGGCGGTTCGGGAGGCGCGGCGGGCGCCGCAGGCGGCACCTTGGGCCCGCCAATCTGCGTGGTGAAATCGAAGATGTAAAGAATGCCCACGCCGGCCGCGAGCGTGGTCGAGCCCGGCGCGATCGGAACGACCGGCGGGAAGAACGCATGAGTTCCGGAGCGGCCGTTGGCAAGCTCGTAGACCGAGGCGTAGATGTCCACGGTCTTCGACGGGCTGTACGTGTACCCGACCGACCACTGGCGCCCATCGAGACCATTCGTCGTGCAGGGCGCACCCCCCGCCAGCGTGCACTTGCCAGCCTGGGCGAAGCCGATTGAGCCCCACAGCGTGTGCGCGCCAATGCGTTGCTGGACGGCCCCCATGATCGCGTTGCGCTGGTAGCTGTTCACCAACCCGGCGGTCTTCTCGTCTGTCCGATACGTCAAGTGTTCCGCGATCACCGCCACCCGGGTGCCGGTAGGGAGCTTGACCCACGCTACGAGCTCGTGGCCGTCATCCCTCGAGCTCGGGTTCGTGAGCGTGACTCCAGGCGATCCGCCGAGCCAAGAGAGGCCGAAGTAATCGAGGTGCGTCTGGTACGCATAACGAACGCTCAGCGGTCCGTAGTCATAGCTCGCAAGCGCCGAAAATATCCAAGGGTTGGTTCCTGGCTCGGTGGCGCTTGCTCTCGAGCGGCTCTCGTTCAGTCCGGCCATGAACCGGGCAGAGAGTCCGTGCCACGTGGGCGTCCAGTATTGAACGCTGTTGCCCTGGCGGCGGATGAACGTCGCATCCGCTCTGCTGGTCGATCGTCCACCTTGCGTCGTGACGATCGGGATGTTGAAGCCGGGATTCCCGGTCACAGCATTGTCGAAAGGGTTGAGGCCCCGGGTCGGACCGACGAACACGGCTGCGTAGTAATACGGCGTTTCCCATTGGCCGATGAAGAGCGTGCCGAATTTGCCCGCCAAGCCGACGGCGCTGTTGCGCGAGGCCCATGGAGCCGCGTAGACGGATTGGTCGCCGTCAGGGTTCACCATGCTCTCGACCTGGAACCAGGCCTTGATGCTCTCGTTGAACCGAATTTCTCCCCGAAAGCCGATGTTGGATGTGCCGGAGGTGACACGAAACCGGTTGGGCAGGTTCTCGCCCGTGTAGTCACTCGCAATGACCTGACTCGCGCCGCCGGTCTCGGGCGAGAGGCCGGGTGCTGTGGCTCCAGTCGTGCGGAAGTTGTCCAAGAAGGGCAGAAGCGTGCCGTAGACACTGAACTGGGCGTCCTGCGCGGATGCAGACAGGGGCAGTGCGATCCCGACGAGGGTCAAAAGAATTGCGCCGGATTTCATTGCTGTCTCCTCGAGTAACGGCGCGTGGCCGTTCGTTTCAGGCTACCTGATAACATGAAATGGACCCCGTCCACAAACGTGAAGGATCGGGGAACTTCTTCTCCGCCCGGGAATTCGAGGGCCCGTCGACCGCTGCCTGGGGCTGCGTCTCCGACGGCGAGCCGGCGCTGTTCACCGTCATCGAGCGTTACGACAACCCGACCAGGCTGCGTTCAGACAACCCTACAAGACGCCGAACGAGACCGGAGCTGCCTCGCGCAATCGTGCGCTGGAGGCATGAACCTCAACAAAGCGAGGGCGCGATTCGAGGAATGTTCCCCGAATCGCGCCCCGAATCACCGCCCGGCTGGGCGTCTCCGGCCCTCGGCCGCTACTGGGCGACGCAGTTGGCCACGGCGACCGGCCAGATGGCAGCTGCGGTCGCCTTGCTTCCCGCGGCGGTGGGGTGGATGCCGTCACTCGTGTATTCGCTGTGTCCGTTCCAGGCGGTACGCAGATCCAGCCAGTAGCACTTGGGCGCCGTCAGAGCGTCGCACTTTGCTTTCATCATCGGTCGCAACGAATCGAGGCACGTCTTGAGCGACGAGAAACTCCCCCCGATGGGATCGGGATAGAAGAAGTAGAGAACCTTCTCCGTGTTTTTCGAAGCCATCAACGTGAACAGTTTGTCGGCGCCCGACAAGGCCGCGGAAGGATTGTTCGCCTGGAGGCAATCGTTGCCGCCGCCGTCCATGATTACTTGTTTGATGGTCCCCGAGCTTGCGACGGCTTTGTTGTACTGGTCTACGTTTCCGTTCGCGCCGGCGATGGTCGTTCCGCTGACGGCATTGTTGACATATTTTTCATTCGAGGCCAGGGACCCCGCCCCCTTGGCGAGGGTCTCGAGCTCGGTGGGAATCGACGACAAGGCGATGAAGGACTCGCCGAGGATGGCGATGTCCTTGCCGTGGAGCTGGCCCTTGACGCAGGCGCCGCTTCCACCGCCGCCCGTCGTCCCGGCAGCGCCGGCGCCCGCTGCTCCGGTTGCTCCTCCGCGTCCACTGCCGCCGACTCCGGTCGCGCCGCCGCGTCCGGCGCCGCCGCTGCCCGCGGATCCGCTGCTGCCTGCGGCCGATCCCGCCACGCCCGTGGCGCCGCCACGACCACTGTCGCTCCCCCCGCTGCCGGTCGTGCCGGCCGCACCGGTCGTGCCCGCGCTGCCGGTCGTGCCGGCCGCACCGGTCGTGCCTGCGCTGCCGGTCGTGCCGGCCGCACCGGTGGTGCCTGCGCTGCCGGTCGTGCCGGCCGCACCGGTCGTGCCCGCGCTGCCGGTCGTGCCGGCCACACCGGTCGTCCCTGCGCTGCCGGTGCTATTGCCGGAGCCGCCGGTGCCGGTGTCGTCGCCGTCGCTCGGGCTCGAACAGGCCGCGAGGCCCAGACTGAACACGACGGCCAGCCGCAGCCCGCCGATGATTGTGAATCCTCTCGATCGCATGTTGCCTCCTAAACGTGAGTGGGCCGAAGCGTGCCGGCAGTCGTCGGTGATCGCAGCGCAGTCGCAGTGATGTTCAAGAACAGTCCACCAATTTTTCTCGTTCACAGTGTTGACGCAGGGAACCTCCGTTCCCCGCCCGCTCAAACCCGCGCACGAAGCACCAGGCGATCGATGTCGCGCTTGACGACCTTCCCGGTCGGTCCTTTCGGGAGCTCCTTCACGAAGAGGACGCGCCGCGGGTACTTGTACGCCGCGAGCCGCTCGCGTGCGAACGCCTGCACCGCGGCGGCGTCCAGATTGGCGTCAGGCGCCGGAACGACCAGCGCGACCACCTCCTCGCCGTGCTCGTCGTCCGGGACCCCGACCACGGCGACCTCGAGAACGCCCGGACAGGCGAACAGCACCCCCTCGACCTCGCGCGGATACACGTTGTATCCGGAGCGGATGATGAGCTCCTTCTTGCGATCCACCAGGAACAGATATCCGTCGCTGTCCAGGTACCCGATGTCGCCCGTGAGCAGCCAGGCGTCTCGATCGAGCACCGCGCGCGAGCCCTCTGGGTCTCCCCGATAACCGCGCATGACGCTGGGACTCCGCACCGCGACCTCGCCCCGCTCACCGCACGGCAGCGACGCTCCCGTCGCGAGATCGACGATCCGCAGGGCGCTGCCAGGCAGCGCGGGGCCGACCGAGCCCGCCCGCGTCGGCGCCGCCGCGAGGGTGATGCCGCCGCCCACCTCGCTCATGCCGTAACCGTCGCGGAGCCCGCATCCGAAGGTCTCCTCGACGGCGCGCGCCACCTCGATCGACAGAGCGGCGCCTCCGGCCATGCCGAAGCGCAGCCGGGGCGCAGCCCCTCTCTTTCGCGCTTCCCGCAGCAGCGCGACGAACATGGCGGGCGCGCCGATGATGCCGGTGGCCTGCGCCCGCGTGATGATGTCCAGCGCCGCCGCGGGATCGAAACGATCCATCAGCGCGATGGCGCCGCCGCTGACGAGGCTGGCGTTCATCACGCCGCTCATCCCCAGGACGTGCGAGAGCGGCGCCGCGGCCAGTTGAACGTCTGCGGGGCCGAGGGCGAGGCCTTCCGCGAGCGCCTGCGCGTTCCAGCCGATCCCGCGGTGGGTCAGCTCCGCGGCCTTCGCTTCGCCGGTCGTTCCCGACGTGAAGATCAGCACGGCGACGTCGTCCGCGCCGCGCGCGACCGGCGCGATGCGGGGCCCGTGCTGCGTCTCGGCGCCCGCCGGGTCGACCGCCAGCACGCGGCTGCCCACCTCGCCGAGCTCATCGGCGAGCAACGGCGTGGTGACCACGACCGCCGGCTTCGCGATCGCCAACCGCGCACGGACCTCGCGCGGCCTGAGCAGGATGCCGACGGGAGCGACGATCGCTCCGAGCCGCAGCGTGGCGAGGAACGCCGCGACGAACGCGGGGCTGTTCGGCAGCCAGATCGCGACGCTCCCGTCGGGACCCACGCCGCAAGCGCGGAGCGCAGCCGCCCAGCCGTCGACCATCCCGGCCAGCTCGCCATACGAGATGGACGCAGCGCCCTGGCGATGAAAGAGAGCCGGGCGCGCCGGCTGCCGCTCACAAGCGGCGTCGACGCGAGCAGCGAAGTTTTCGTTGTTGGAGCTCATGCGCAAACGCCGGGTTGACGCACAGTGCAGTCGCGGGCGGCGCCCCGGAACGGGCCAGATTTCAGCCAGCCCGGATCGCGTGCTGGAACGGAAAGTCTTCCCGTTGGCGTTTTGATCGGGTAGTTTCAGGCCACCTGATATATCACACCGGGGAGCGATGAATACGGAAACAGTCAAGACAGCGTGCGTGACGACGATTGCGGAGGCACCGCTTCAAGTCGGGCGAGACGTCGGACCCACCGAATGGCGGCGGATGACCCAGGAGCAGGTCAACCAGTTCGCCGAGGTGACGGGCGACCGCAACTTCATCCACGTCGACCCGCAACGCGCCCGCGACACCGTGTTCGGCGGGACGATCGCGCACGGATACTTGACGCTGTCGCTCCTCGGGCCGATCACCCAGCAGCTTCTCGTCGTCACCGACGCATCGACCTCGATCAACTACGGGCTCAACAAGCTGCGTTTTCCGGGACCGCTCCCGGTCGGCGCCGAATTCCGCGGCCGCGGCGCGATCGTCGAGGTGACACCGTTCGACAAGGGCGTTCAGATCACGGCGGCGTTCACGGTCGAGGTGAAGGACGCCCCCAAACCCGCGCTCGTCGCCGAGTGCCTGTTCCGGTACTACCGATGAGCGGCATCGATCTCGCCGGGAAGGTCGCCGTCGTCACCGGCGCGGGACAGGGTCTGGGGCGCGCGTATGCGGTGGCGCTCGCTCGCGCGGGCGCGTCCGTGGTCGTCAACGATCTCGACGCGCGCGCCGCCGACGAGACCGCGGCGCTGGCCGGCGGCCAGGCGGTCTCCGTGTCCGGTGACGTCGGCAGCCGCAGCGTGGCCGACGCGCTGGTGGCACGCGCCGTCGAGGCGTTCGGCCGCCTGGACGTCATGGTCACGAACGCAGGACTCCTGCGCGATGCCGTGCTGTGGAAGATGACCGACGAAGACTTCGACCTCGTCGTGCGCACGCACCTCCGCGGTACGTTCCTGTGCGCGCGCGCCGCGGCGGTTCGCATGCGCGAGCAGGGCCAGGGCGGGCGAATCATCGTGGTCGGCTCGCCGGCGGGCCAGTACGGCAACTTCGGCCAGACGAACTACGCCGGCGCCAAGGCCGGGGTCGTGGCCTTCGCGCGCACCTGGGCGCTCGAGCTCGCCCGCGCGGAGATCACCGTGAACGCCATCGTTCCGACCGCCTGGACGGCGATGACCGCGAGCATTCCAATCTACAAGCCGCTGGTCGCGCGCGTGGCGGCCGGCGAGCCGCTGCCCGCTGCCGTGCGCCGCGAACACGCCATCGGGAGCCCCGAGGACTGCGCCGGCCTGGTGGTGTTCCTCGCGTCGAGCGCCGCCGCCGGGATCAGCGGGCAGGCGATCGGGATCGGCGGCGACCGCCTCTGCCTCTACACGCATCCCGCGGAGATCGTCACCGAGCTGCGCGACGGCGGCTGGGACGCCGACGCCGTCGCCGCCGTCTGGCAGGCGCGGTTCGCGGCGCACGCACAACCCGTAGGCGTCCGGCTGCCGAAGCTGGAGCTCGAATGACGATCAATCTGGAAGCCGTCCGCGCCATCGACGTGCACACGCACGCGCAGGTGCCGCTGCGGGGCGAGCCGGATCCGCGGACGATGGCGTTCCTCGACGCGGCGGCCAAGCACTTTCGCTCGGAGTTCCCCCGGCCGAACGCCCAGGAGGTCGCCGATTACTACCGCGCGCGCTCGATGGCGGCGGTGATCTTCTGCGTCGACACCCAGCACAACACCGGCGAGGTGCCGGTCTCGAACGACGAGATCCTGGAGGTCGCGGCGGCCAACGGCGACGTGCTGATTCCGTTCGTGTCCGTCGATCCGCATCGGAGCAACGCCGCCGCGGAGGCGCGCCGCCTCATCCAGCGGGGCGCGCGGGGCTTCAAGTTTCACCCCAATCTGCAGGGATTCTTCCCGAACGATCGGTTCGCCTATCCGCTCTACGAAGCGATCGCGGAGGCCGGCGTGCCCGCCGTGTTCCATACCGGGCATTCGGGCATCGGCTCTGGGATGCCAGGGGGCGGGGGCATCCGGCTCAAGTACTCCAACCCGATGTTCGTCGACGACGTCGCGGTCGACTTCCCGGCGATGCCCATCATCCTGGCGCATCCATCCTTTCCCTGGCAGGAAGAGGCGCTCAGCGTCGCGATGCACAAGCCGCAGGTCTACATCGATCTCTCCGGGGTGGGCGCCGAAGCTGTTCCCGCCGATTCTCGTCCAGTATGTGAACGGCCCGCTGCGGACCAAGGCCCTGTTCGGCTCGGACTATCCCGTCCTCTCGCCCGATCGCTGGCTCGCCGAGTTTGCAGAGCTGCCGATTCGCGACGAGGTCCGTCCGCTCGTGCTCAAGCAGAACGCCGCGCGCCTGCTCCAGGTCGCCGGGCGAACCGGGTCATGAAGCAAACGGCCGATCCGCGTGAGGCGGACCGGCCGTTTTGTTCGGTGAGGTGGGCGTCGAGCTACTGGATGCTGAACTTCTGGCTGGCCGGGCTCCAGCAGCTGTAGATCTGGGCCTTGGTCCCGTCGGCGGTGGAGCCCCCCGCCATGTCGAGGCACTGGGCGGGGTTGGCGGCCAGCTTGAGGCGGTAGATGCCGGCGCCGGCGTCCTGGTCGATGGCGAAGGCCTGGGTGGAGCTGCCGTTGCAGTCCTGGATGACGATGGCCGCCGCATTGGCCGTCGAGTTGTTGAGCGTGCCGAGGCACTTGTTGGTGTTGGCCTTCATCGTGATCTTCCAGTTGCTGCCGCTGGGGAGGATGTAGAAGGCCTGGTTGGCGTTGCTGGTGACGGTCGTGTACTGCTGCACGCAGGTGCCGTTGTTCTGGCTGCCGCCGCAGACGTCGAGCGACTTGGTGTTCGCGCTCTGGGGGACGATGCGGTAGGTGCGCGAAGCGGAGAACGTGGTGCCGCCGGTGCCGCCGGTGCCGGTGCTGCCGGCCGTGCCGGTGCTGCCGGCCGTGCCGGTGCTGCCCGCCGCGCCGGTGGGGTCGACGGGCGGGGTCGTCACGGCGCCGATGGCCGTGAAGCCGAACTTGGCGTAGTCGGGCGAGTTGTTCGAGGTCAGCTTGAGGGGGCGGCCGTCCGCCGTGTCGTCGGCCGAGATGGACATCGAGCCCGACGAAGGCTTCAGGTTCGCGTAGCCGGGCTGGTCCTGGAAGTAGACGACCGGAATCTTCTGGCTGGCGGCGCCCGAGTACGAGCGCTGCACGACGGCCGAGCCCTGGGTCGAGCCACCGAGGTCGAGCACCTTGCCGCTCGCCATGTTCTGGAACTTGTACTTGCCGGCCTCGACCTGGAGGATCTGCCACTGCTGTCCGGTGGCGCCCGAGTAGGTGCGCTGCTCGATGGCGGCGCCGTCGGCGGTGCTGTTGCTGGCCACGCCAAGGCAGCGCGTCGGGCCGGACTTCGTGCAGATCTTGTAGGCCTGGGTCGTCTCGAAGTTACGCCACACGGTCACGATGTGGCCCCACTTGTGGCCCGCGGTGTAGGGGGCGACGGGGACCTGGATGTCGTTGCACTGCGTGTAGCCCTCGTTGGTGATCGTGCAGGCGTTCTTGCACGGCACGTTGGTGCCGTAGGGGTTCGTGTAGACGGTCGACGCGATCGGGGTGCCGAGGCGTCCGGGAACCTCGCCCGAGCTCATGTCCTTGCCCACGCAGTAGTAGCCCTGCCAGTTGGTGGGGAAGAGGTTTCCGAAGTACGCGCCCTCCTGGTACGGGTAGGCCGGGCTCGAGCCCCAGCCGATGGCGGCGTCGGGGCCGACCAGCCAGATGCCGATGTGCGCGCCCGAGTTGTTGACGTGGGCGAGCATGCAGGCGCTGACCTTCTCCTGGCAGTCGAGGTCGCAGCTGCCGGTCACCGCCTCGGGGGCGACGCCGATCGCGCCGGGGAAGTCGTAGCTGACGCCGTTCTGATCCTGCTTGGTCAGCGACTGACCGGCAGGCAGGGCGCAGCGGACCATGTACTTGACGATGTCGCGGCCGCCAGGCGTCGTCATCAGGCCGGAGGTCGACGACAGACCGTCGACCGTGCCCAGGCCGTTCATGGTCAGACCGTTCATGGTCAGACCGTTCATGGTGAGGCCGTTCATGGTGAGGCCGTTCATGGTGAGGCCGTTCATGGTCAGACCGTTCATGGTCAGGCCGTTCTCCGACTGGAGATCCGCGCTGGCCGGGGCGATGTCGCCCCCCGGCTGTTCGCAGCCGATGAGGCCGACGATCGCCCCGAACGTGACCCCGACCTGAATTGTCCGCTTCGCCATGTTTCCCATCGAGCGACGAATAAGCAGTAAGCGCGCCAACGTTATGCATCTCACTAAAAGCGGAGTTATCGCGTTCCCGCGCGAGGTACCTGTTGCGGGCTTCACAACAACTCGATGACTGCCCCGCAACGGGCCGGTGCACGCGGAGCCGGGCTTTCGGGGGCCGTGGACCCCGGTTCACCCTTCCCGAGCCGCGGGAGTCCCGCGGTCCAATCAGATGAGTTCGCGTAACAACCGGAGCGCGATCGGAACAGTAACGAGAGATGCGGCAGCCCCTCTGCTCTCTCCTGCTTGCGTTCACCCTTGGCCTTGGCTGCGCCGCTTCAAATAATGATGGAGGGCCCTCGGGCGAGGGCGGCGCGTCGAGCGGCTCGGGCGGTGGATCGGGCTCCAGCGCCGGCGCAGGCGGCGCGGCGCTAGGCTCGGGTGGTCGCGGCGGGGACCCGGGCACCGCCGGCGCGGCGGGATCCTCCGGGTCGGCCGGCACGACGGGAGGCGCGGGAGGGACGGGAACCGCCGGCGTGGGCGGCACCGCGGGAACGACGGGAAGCGCGGGCGCGGGCGGCACCGCGGGAACGACGGGAAACGCCGGCGCGGACGGCAAGGCTGGGACGACCGGTATGGCGGGCGCGGGTGCCGCCGGCCGGGGAGGCGCCAGCGGCGCCGCCGGCCGGGGTGGCAGTGGCGGGAGCGGGGGTGATGTAGGGGGACGCGGCGGGAGCGGCGCGCAGGACGGCTCGGTGTCGGACGGTGGGCCCGACGGCATGAGCGACGGCGGCTCCGCCTACATGCCGTGCCCGACGACCGCCGGGACCGCGTGCGCGGTGCTGCCGCTGGGCGACTCGATCACCGAAGGGTGCTGCACGGCGCCGATGGGCGGCTACCGCATCGAGCTGTTTCGCCAGGCCGTGCTCGCCAGCAAGAACCTCACGTTCGTCGGGACCGTGACGAACGGACCGGAGACCGTTCAGAACAAGACATTTCCGAAGCGCCACGAAGGGCACGGCGGCTACACCATCGCCGGCGGGGGCCAGGGCGCCCTCGCGGGGACGATCACAGACAAGGCGATCTCCACCCACCACCCGAACATCGTGCTTCTCATGATCGGGACCAACGACATCAACGGGAACATCAACGTCTCCAGCGCCCCGACGCGCCTCGGTCAGCTCATCGACGAGATCGTGGCCGATGCCCCGGCGGCGCTGGTCGTGGTCGCGACGATCATCCCGACCCGCGACAACAACGTCAACCAGAAGGTCCAGACGTACAACGCCGCCATCCCGGGGCTCGTCGCCACCCGCGCCGCGGCCGGAAAGCACGTGGTCTTCCTCGACAACTACGCGGCGTTCGCGAAGGATCCGAACTACGGGACCGCGCTCATGGCCGACGGCCTGCACCCGAACGACGCGGGTTACGTCGTCCTGGGGCGAGCCTTCTACGGCGCCATCGGAGCGACCTTGCCGACCGGCCCGTGAGAACAGCCGACGGAGCTTCAGTCCGTCATGACCAGCCTCACGTAGCGCCGACCGAAATCGACCGCTGACGGGAGAAATTCGGACAAATGTCGCCTCGGCGCGACAGATCCAGTTGGTGTTCCACGCTCTGACACAGAGATCGACCGAATCGATCGCTCCGATCGACGCTGGGGGAGCTGCCATGAACGGCGCCGCCTGTGTGGTGGGGATCGACTTCGGCACCGACTCGGTGCGGAGCATCGTCGTCGACGCGACGACCGGCAACGTGCTTGGCGCCTCGGTGAAGTACTACCCGCGGTGGGCGAAGGGTCTCTTTTGCGATCCCATCGAGAACAGGTTTCGACAACACCCGCTCGACCACCTCGAAAGCATGGAGGCGTCCGTACGGGAGGCGCTCAAAGAGGCCGGCGCCACGGTGCCAGCCAGGGTGCGTGGGATCGCCGTGGACACGACGGGGTCCACTCCGGTGCTGGCCGACCACTCGGGGCGGCCGCTGGCGCTCAGCGCGCCGTTCGCCGACAACCCGAACGCGATGTTCGTTCTCTGGAAGGACCACACCGCCGTCGCCGAAGCCGAACGACTGAACCACCTCGCGCGAACGTGGGGCGGCATGGACTACACGAAATACGTCGGCGGGATCTACTCGTCGGAATGGTTCTGGGCCAAGGCCATGCACATCCTCGAAACGGACCCGGCCGTGGCGGCGGCCGCGGCGACGATCGTCGAGCATTGCGACTGGGTTCCGGCGGTGCTCACCGGCACGAACGACCTCAGGCGGTTCAAGCGCAGTCGGTGCGCGGCCGGACACAAGGCGCTCTGGCACGAGGCGTTCGGTGGCTACCCGTCGTACGCGTTCCTCGCGAAGCTCAGCCCGCGGCTGCCGGCGATGAAGGAGACGCTGGGGACCGAGACGTTCACGTCCGACACGCCGTTCGGCACGCTCTCGGAAGAGTGGGCAGCCAAGCTCGGCTTGCCCATGGAGACCGTCGTCGCGGTCGGCGCGTTCGACGCTCACATGGGAGCGGTCGGCGGCGGCATCGCCGTCAACCGTCTGCTCAAGTGTATCGGGACGAGCACCTGCGACATCGTCGTCGCGGCGCCGACCAACCAGCCCGAGACGCTCGTGGCGGGGATCTGCGGGCAGGTGGACGGGTCGGTGATTCCAGGAATGACCGGTTACGAGGCTGGCCAGTCCGCATTCGGAGACGTGTACGCCTGGTTCAAGGCGCTGCTTTTGTGGCCTTTCGAACAGGTTCTGCCGACGCTGCACGGGATCTCGGAAGAGACGGCGCGTGACGTCTCGGGGCGCGTCGCCGACAGGCTCATCCCCGCGCTGGAAAAGGCCGCGGCGGCTCTGAGCCCAGAGGAGACCGCCGTCGTCGCGCTCGATTGGCTGAACGGCCGCCGAACGCCGGACGCCAATCAACGGCTCACGGGCGCGATCACCGGTCTCCGGCTGGGCACCGATGCGCCGCGCATCTACCGCAGCCTGGTCGAAGCCACGGCCTTCGGGTCTCGGGCCATCGTGGAGCGCTTTCGTGCCCAGGGGACCCGAATCGACAGCGCCATTGCCATCGGCGGCGTGGCGCAAAAGAGCCGCTTCGTCATGCAGACCATCGCGGACGTCATGAACCTCGAGGTCACGGTGCCGGCCGGGGACCAGACCGTCGCGCTGGGCGCGGCGATGTTCGCCGCCACGGCGGCCGGTCTCTACCCCCAGGTCGAAGACGCTCAACGAGCGATGTCGTCTGGCACCGAGTCGGTCTACCGGCCCGATCCGGACCGCGCCAAGCGGTACGACCGCCTCTATCTGGACTATCTGGCGCTCGGGTCGTTTGTGGAGAGCGAGCTGCCGCGCACGTCATGAGTCAGCAGAAGAGGAAAGAGCACCAATGAGCGCCACGAGCATCCGGCAAGACGACAAGGAAGTCTGGTTCTTCACCGGCAGCCAGGAGCTGTACGGCCAGGAGACGCTGAACAAGGTCGCCGAGCACTCACTGGAGATCGCGGCGTATCTCGACGACAAGCTGCCGGTGCGCGTGGTGTGGAAGCCCACGCTCAAGGGACCCGAGGCCATCGCGCACATGTGTGGGGAGGCCAACGCGTCACCAGCGTGCGTCGGCGTGATCACCTGGATGCACACGTTCTCGCCGGCGAAGATGTGGATCCGGGGTCTCACCCGCCTCGAAAAGCCGATGGCGCACTTGCACACGCAGTTCAATCGCGAGCTGCCCTGGGCGCAAATCGACATGGACTTCATGAATTTGAACCAGTCGGCCCACGGTGACCGCGAGTTCGGCTTCGTCGTTGCGCGCCTGCGGCTCGAGCACAAGATCGTGGTCGGGCACTGGCAGGACGGCGAGGTCGTCGCGGAGCTCGATGACTGGTCCCGCGTCGCGTGCGCCGCCGCCGAGTCGCGCACCCTGAAGATTGTCCGCTTCGGCGGCATGAACATGCGCGAAGTCGCCGTGACGGGTGGCGACCGCGTCGAGGCGGAGATTCAGTTCGGGTGGTCGACCAACGGTCACGCCGTCGGTGACCTGGTCGAACGCATCGCCGAGGTGCGGGACGGGGAGATCGAACAGCTGGTCGAGGAGTACGAGGCGAAGTACGTCCTCGCCCCGTCGCTGCGGCGGGGCGGCGACCACCGCGAGAACCTGCGCGCGGCGGCCCGACAGGAGATCGGAATGCGCGCGTTCCTCGTGAACGGACGCTACGGAGCCTTCACGACCACGTTCGAGGATCTGTACGGCATGAATCAACTTCCTGGCCTCGCCTGCCAGCGCCTGATGGCCGCGGGTTACGGATTCGGGGCCGAGGGCGACTGGAAAACGTCGGCGCTGGTGCGGCTCATGAAGGTCATGTCCGCCGGCAAGGGGGGCAACGGTGGCAACGGTGGCAACGGTGGAAGGACGGGGGGCGTGTCGTTCATGGAGGACTACACGTACCACCTGGTCAAAGGCGAGGAGACGGTCCTCGGGGCGCACATGCTCGAGGTCTGTCCGTCGATCGCCGATGGGGCCGACGGCAAGCCGTCTCTCGAGGTCCATCCGCTCGACATCGGCGGCAAGGCGGCCCCCTGTCGGCTGGTCTTCACCGCGGCGCCGGGGCCGGCGGTCGCGGCCACGCTCGTCGACATGGGCGGACGGATGCGCCTCATCGTCCACGAGGTCGACGCCATCAAGGCCGAGCACGCCATGCCGAAGCTCCCCGTGGCGCGGGCGCTCTGGGTGCCGCGCCCGAATCTGAGGCGTGGCGCCGCCGCCTGGCTCCTGGCAGGCGGAGCGCATCACACGTCGTTCAGCCAGGCCGTGACCGCCGAGCAGCTCGAGGACCTGGCCGGGATGCTGGGCGTGGAATGTGTGCGCATCGGACACGGCACCGACCTGGCGACGCTCAAGAAGGAGCTCCGCTGGAACGACCGGATGGCGCGATGACGTCGAGCTACGGCGACCTGAAAGAGCAGGCCTGGCAGGCGAACATGGAGATTCCGCGCCGCGGCCTCGCCATCTACACGTTTGGCAACGTGTCGGCGTTCGACGCCGAGCGGGCGGTCTTCGCGATCAAGCCGAGCGGCGTCGCCTACGAGAGCCTCACCGCCGCCGACATGATCGTCGTCGACCTCGACGCCAAGGTGGTCGAGGGGAGCCTGCGACCTTCCTCCGACACGAAGACCCACGCCGCCTTGTATCGAGCGTTCCAGGGAGTTGGCGGGATCGTCCACACGCATTCGACCTATGCCACGGCCTGGGCGCAGGCCTGCCAGCCGATTCCGCTCTTCGGCACGACCCATGCGGACCACCTGGCGGAGGACGTTCCTTGTACGGCGCTCATGAGCGCCGCTGCCGTCAGCGGAGACTACGAAGCCGAGACGGGGGGACAGATCATCGAGTGCTTTGGCACGCGCGATCCACACCGGACGCCGATGGTGCTGGTGGCCGGGCATGGCCCCTTCACCTGGGGCAAGACGGCGGAGAAGGCCGTGTACCACGCCGTCGTCCTCGAAGAGCTCGCCAAGATCGCGTCAATCACGCGGACCCTCGACCCACAGGCGCGCCGACTGCCGGAGCACCTCGTGCGCAAGCACTTCGAGCGCAAGCACGGCAAGAGCGCCTACTACGGGCAGTAGACGCCGGCTACCACCAGGTTTCGGCTTGCACGCCGAAGATGGAGGCGCTCAAGAGATCGGTGCTGGTGAAGAACATGGCCGAATCGACGGTGGCGGTCCGCGCCGCCTCGTTCCACAGCGCCCAGGTATAGAAGAGGCGTAGCTCCGGGCGCGTCAACAATCCCCTGCCGGTCGAGATCGTGGGGGCAATGGTGAACTTGCTCAGATACTGGGGGGGTGACCCGTTGCTCTTCGTCACCCGGTCGAAGCCGGCCTCGCCGAGCACCTTGAAGTGCTCGGTGACGCCGACGCTCACGCGGCCGCCCGCGGACAGCCAGTTCGTCACCTGCCCCGCGTTACCGAGGTCGTCGTGCTGGAACACCACGCCCGCCTGTGCGCCAAACCATCCGTTGCCGGGCTGAATGGTGAGCACGTCGACGAGTCGAATCCGGACCTCGTCGGGGCCGTTGTAGAGCGAGAAGTCAGGGTAGTAGTAGCGCGCGAGCGTGCCGAAGCCCGTTCCCGCACCCCGGCCATACTGGACGACGAACTTGTTGTCGCCGCCGAGCACTTTCTGCACGAATCGGAAGGTGACGCCCCACCCGCCGCTCGTGGAGGCAGTTGTGCTGTAGTTCGCGATGTACTGGAACCCGAGCTGGAACTCGCCGCTCTCCCAGAACTTGATCCCACGAAGCTGCAGATCGTTTCGGATGCCGAAGTCGGCCCGCAGCGCGAGCGGCGGCGCGAAGTCCTCGGGCGGAGGTACCAGCCGTCCGTCGACGGCGAAAGCGGCATAGCTGAGACGCAGGTCTTTGCCGAGGTTGATGTCCTCGATGCCCGCGCCCACGCCGGAAGGGTTCCAATAGAAGAAGTCGCTGATGTAAACGGATTCGCGTTTGTAGTAACGGGTTCCGGCCCACGCCGTCCCGCCGAACAGCCACGGGATGCCCGAGATGTCGGCGTAGAGATTGGGAAAGGACAGCGTCGCGCCCGTCGAGGTGGTGAACCTGAGCGGCGAATTGACGACCCCGGTCGGCGTATAGCCAATGTCGGTGTTCGGGATGAAGAGGGTGGGCATGAAATGGGCTGTCGCGACCACACCCCCTTCGCCCGCGTACGTCACCACGGTGAAGTGCGTTTCAGACCACACCTCACATTCATTGCCGAGCCTGTACTTGGACTTCAGGTCCCCGGGGAGAGCGAGCGAGAAGCAGGTCATGCGACCCTTTTGGTTGCTCGCGCCGAAGCTGCCCCGGAAGTATCCGCTCACCGCAACATCGCCAAACTTCGGCTTCGGGGGGGCCAGAACGACGGGGGCGACGGGCGGAGGGACGGGCTCGGACGGCAAGACGGCCGTCGGCTGCTCGGCTTCCTTCGGTTTTTCGGTGCTCTGCCGGGGATCTTCCTCTGCGTCCGTGAGTCCCTGGGCGAAAGCGGGCATCGACAGGATGCCCGACACCAGCAGACCCGATAGCCCAAACAGCCGTGGTCGTGTCCGCATGGATTACGGCAGCTGGGAATAGACAGAGACGATGTTGGCCTGGACGGCCTCGTCGGCCGTGTCCGACGAGAAGTGGGACGTCATGACCCCTTCGAACCAGTTCCCTTGCGCGCCGCTGCTGCCGTCGCCGCCGGTACCGAGGCCGATGGCGCCTTCCTTCCTCATCGGGTTGTACCTGCTGGTCGGGCGGTGCCCGTCGAACACCGGGTTCAAGGCTCCGGACTGCGCATTGCCGTTCTTGATGGCCCACCGGTTGGCGCCGGCCGCGCCACCCTTGACCATGCCCACGACGTATTTGTGGGTCACCGGCTTGTTTTTCTCGTAGGGGCTCGAGTTTCCGGCCCAAAGACCGTCTTCGAGGTCACCCATGACCCACGGACCGGCGCCATCCCCCTTGCCCCAGATCACGCAGGTTCCGAAGTAGACGGCCTCCATCGTCCCTTCGTGGTTGTTCCGGCTGTTGCGCTCCATGTTGCCGTAGTCGAAGCAGCAGCCACCGTTATAGAAGTCGCCGGCGACGACCATGTACTGCGTCTGCGGGTTGTCGCCCGTTGCCGTGCCGCAGGCGCCGTTGTTCCGATAGCCGCCCCCGGGCACGATGTGGACGCCGTAGGCCTTGTTGCTGCCAAACATGACCGGGAGAGACTTCGCGTTTGATTCGTTGGCTTCCGCGGGCTTGATCATGCTCGGGGGCGATCTGGTGAGATCGTTGCCCCAGCCGGACTGGTCGTAGATGATCGAGATGGTGCAGGCCCCGGTGCCGCAGAACGCGTCCTGGTCAGCCGCGTTGGCGAGACCGCCCGGTTCGAGGACCCCGATGTTCTGGGTCGTGCCGTCCGACTTCTTGACCTGATAGAGAAACCCGTTGTACCCGCCGTAAAGGGCCCGGACGGTGCTGTGAGCCGCTACACAGGGGCCACCGTCCTCCGCATAGAGATCGCACGGTCCCTTGGTGGCCCCCGGTTGGGGCGCGGGTCCGGGCGTCACGCCTTCGCACACGCTCGGCGGCGCACCAGAATCCATCGCCATGCCTGATTTGATTGCGCAGCCCGAAGCGCAGACGCTGACGAGCGCGACAAGCGAACCAAACTTCCAACCCCTGGTCGTTCTCATGAAAATCAACCTCCGTTACTCACGTGGGAACCGGCGCACGCCACCGTGCGCACTTCGAATGCCCGCGACCCGTCGGACGAGCCGACGCGCGTCTGTTCGTGCACGCGCCCCTTGGCGGAGACGGAGTCGGCGCGCAGCGCGGGCCACGCGCTTGGCGGGCTGGCTACTGATGTAGCCAGCGCCGCCGACGATCAGAATGGACACGATGTGTTGCGAGGGTGGGGCGGCCTATCTCGTGTACCCCACCGCCTTGATGTTGTTGAAGACGGCGAGGTCGGTGGCGTCCGTCGGGTAGCCCGCGACGATGGCGCCTTCGTAGAACGTGCCCCACGAGTTGTTGCTGTTGTCACCGCCGACACCCAGCACGACCGCGCCGATGTTGCTGATCGGCTTGGGCATCGCGCCCTGGTAGGACGTGGTTATGGTGGTGGCCGTCTGCAGATCGGCGCCCTTGAGCGTCCACTGACTCGGATTCGATTGCGTCCTGAGGGCGCCGAAGGCAAACGGCACCTTCAGCGACGGGTTGGCCGGGTTCACCCGATTCTGGTTGTCGTCGAGCGCGCCCCAGCCGGGATCGCCCTTCTTGGAGCCACCGGACCACACGCCGGCCTCGAAGTCGGCCATCATCCACGGGCCGGCGCCGGCGCCCTTGCCCCAGTACGCGATGCCGAAGAACAGCGTGTTCATGTCCGCGTACGTCTGCGGATTCGTCGTGACGTTGCCGAAGTCCCAGCAGCAGGTGGAGCCGGAGTGCGTGCCGTCCGCGAGCTCGTAGATCCCCTGGGACGCGCTGCCGACCGGCATTTTGTTTCCCACTTTCATGATCCGGTACCCTTCGCGGGCGTTCATGTAGAGGGAGTAGACCTTGTGGCCTTTGATCGTCATCATCCCCTTGTTCGCGGCTGACTCGAAGTCGTCCGAGGCCGAATAGGTGCCCCCGGCCGACAGGCCCTTCTTCGCCACCAGCAGGGTGTTTCCGTTCCCGGAGTGGTCGTAGAGGAGCGAGACCGTGCAGACCGTGCCGCTGCAGAACGCGTCCTGCGTCGCGGTGTCGGCGAAGCCGTCCGGCAGCATCAGGATGTCCTTCGTCGTGCCGCCTGAGCCGGTGTTCATGGCCGAGCTCCCGCTCCGGACCTGGTACATCGGGCCCGTGTAGGTCTTCGAGAGCGCGCGCACCATGCTGTACGCCGCCGCGCACGGGGTGTTGGCAGCCGCGTAGATGTCACAGGGCCCGTCGGCGCGGCCCGTGCTGCCCCCGCCGGCTCCCGCGCCGCCGGTCGATCCGGCCACGCCGGTGCTGCCGCCGCGGCCCGCCGCGCCCGCCGCCCCGGTCGAGCCCCCGCGTCCCGCGTCGCCGGTCGTCCCCGCCGCGCCGGTGCTCCCGGCCGTCCCGGTGGTTCCGCCGCGCCCGGCGCCCCCCGTCGTGCCGCCGCTGCCGGCTGCTCCGGTCGTGCCGGCTGCTCCGGTCGTGCCGGCTGCTCCGGTCGTGCCGGCTGCTCCGGTCGTGCCGGCGGTGCCGGACGTGGTGCTCTTCGTGAGCACGACCGTCCCCGACTGCGTCGGGTTGGCGCTCTGCGGCATCAGGGTCAACGTGTCTCCCGAAACGCAGTAGGAGTACTTCGCCTCCGGGACGCTGTCGGTCGTGAGCGTATTGCCCGACGTGGTGTACCCGCCCGCTGTCTGCGGGTCGACGGACAGCAGCCCAAGCGAGCCCGCGTGCTGGATGGTCCCCGTGCACGTGCACCCGCCACCGCTCGCGGCGGGCACGCAGTTGACCGAGCTGAAACCCAGTCCTGCGAAGGGGCCAGAGATCCCGTCACAGGAGACCTTGGTTCCCGACAGGTTCAAGCAGCCAGCGGGAAGCTCGACGGTCGTGGTCCCGGACGTGGTCGTACCGTCGGTGTACGTCCCGTCGGCGTTGGCGGTCCACGTTCCGCTCACGTTGATGGAGCCCGTGAGCTTGACGTTCGTGCACATGAGCGGATTCGAGCCCCGCCGCCGTGATGTCCAGATTCGTCGACCGCAAACTCAAGCACGACGAGCTCACGGTCCATGTTCCGACCACGCTGCCCCCGCAAGCCGACCCATTTGGGCACGCTCCCCCCGCTCCGGTGCTGGAGCTACCGGCGCTTCCGCCCGTGCCCGAGGGGTCGTTGGTGCCGCTGGAGCACGCGCCCGAGAGGATTCCGGCTGCCATTGCCATCATGAGAAACGCAGATCGGAGCTGCATGGAACGATCTCCTTCCAGGGGGACTCTGCGTCGGTCGGAAGTCCTCTCGCGGGGCGACCGCCGCCGCGCGACAAGAGGGGACAGAGCAGACGAAAACGGCACGCTCGCTACTGTCGTCAGGGGCCTGCGGTTGTGACGAAAATCGACTTTGGCCCCGGAAACAGGCGCGGTCGGCCGCCAGGCGCGTTTCTTGTTGCAAAGGTGAGCCGCCGAAGACAGTTCGGGACACATGAATACCGGGTCGATCCAGCTTGCTTTCGCGGTGGTCTTTTCGATGCTGTCGGCCGCTGGCTGCAGTGAAAGTCATGACGGGGCCAGCGGCAGCGCGGGCAGCGGCGGCGGTATCGCCGGCACCGGCGGGGGGGCCGCCGGAAGCCCCGGCAGCGCAGGCAGCGGCGGCGGAAGCTCGGTCACGAGCCTCAGCGGAGACAAGGCGCTCGGCACGCTGACGGCGGCCGAGAGCACCCAGCTCTGCGACGATACCAAGACCTACTTCAAGAGCGCGATCAGCAAGACGAACAGCTGCAAGTTCTCGGCGCTGAGCAACGCGGCGTCGACCAGCGCCCCTTCGGACGCCGTTTTGCGGACCAACTGCACGTCGATGGAGACCAGCTGCAACGCCTCCGACGCCATGGGCCCAGGCGTCGCCACGTCCTGCTTCCCGCCCCCGGCGACGTGCACGGCCACCGTGGCGCAGTACTTCGCCTGCATCAGAGACGGAGCCGCGCTGCTCACTCAGAGCGCGAGCACGCTGCCCGGTTGTTCGGCGGTCAGGCTAGCGGACATCAGCCCGATCTTCATGGCCGTGGAGGCCCTTTATCAGGTTCCGGGATGCATGCCGCTCACCACGGCGTGCCCCGACTTTGTCTTCCCCATTGCGAACTGAGAGGTTCATGAAATACGCAGCTTCGTTACGCGGAATCGTCGCGGCGCTCGCGATCGTGGGTGCTGCCTGCTCGTCCGGGGGGGGAATAACGGCACTGGGACCGGCGGTGGGACAGGGGCTGGCAGCGCCGGAACGACCGGCAGTGCCGGAACGACCGGCACGTCCGGAACGACCGGCACGTCCGGAACGACCGGCACGTCCGGAACGACCGGTGTCGCGGGCACGACTGGCGTCGCGGGCACGACCGGCGTCGCCGGAACGACCGGTGTCGCGGGCACGACCGGCACGGCCGGCACGACCGGCACGGCGGGCTCAGCAGGCGGACGCGGCGGCACGACCGGCACGGCCGGTTCCGCGGGAGGACGCGGTGGCAGCGGTGTCGCCGGCAGCGCCGGAATGACCGGCAGCGCCGGGATGACCGGGACAGCGGGCGCAGGCAACGCCTGTACGGGCACCGCGACCGGCACCGCCGCGAACACGCTCGCCGTCAACGTCGACTCCGCCCAGCAGGCGATCCACAAGGAAATCTACGGCGTGTTGCTGGAGAGGTTGGGCCGCGGCATCACGGGCGGTCTCTACGTCGGGACGAGCTCGGCCATCCCGAACACCAACGGGATGCGCAACGACATCATCCAGGGATTCAAGGACGCGGGCGTGGGAACCATCCAGTGGCCGGGAGGATGCGCCGCGAACAACTACAACTGGAGTCCCCCGAATCCAGCCAGCGACATGGGGACCGACCGGTTCATGGAGCTGTGCACGCTCACCGGCGCCGAGCCCTACATCACCGGCCGGCCGAACGCCTCCAACGCCGCCAGCAACCTGCAGTGGCTCACGTACCTCAACAACAACGCGAACCATCCGGAATGGAACGTGAAGTACTTCAAGGTCGGCAACGAGGTCTGGGGGTGCGGCGGCAACAAGACCCAGGCTACGTACCAGGCGGATTACACCGCGAACTACAACGTGCTGAGCGCTCCCATCAACGGAAAGCGGCCGGCCCTGGTCATCGGCACTGACCTGATCGGGAACAACGCGTGGCTGGAAACGATGCTCAAGAACATCCCCACGCAGTTCGATGGAATCGAGATTCACGACTACATCTACTTCCCCGAGGACATTCCGTCGGTGGGCTTCACCGACGACCAGTACTACAACGTCATCCATCGCGCCAACCGGGGCCAGATCGGTCCGCGCATCGACCAGCTGAGAGCCCTCCTGGACAAGTACGACCCGGACAAGCGCATCAAGATCTACGAGGGTGAGTGGGGCGACTGGCTGGATGCGTTCAACAACAGCCAGGACACGTGGATGCAGCAGATCACCGTCATGGACGCGATCTCGTCCGCGGAGCACCTGCACCTGTTCATGCAAAACGCCGATCGGATCAAGATGGCCGGGATGGCCCAGCCCATCAACGTCATCCACTCGATGTTCCTGACCAGACAGAGTGATGGGGTGCTGGTCAAGACCCCGGTCTTCTACCTGTGGAAGATGTTCCTGCCGCATCACACGGCGAACGCCAAATGGGCCCCCAACACCCTCGTCACCGAAACTGTCAAAGGCAACAACACCAACATTCCGGTGATCTCTGCGGGCACGACCGTGGACGATCAGGGACGCGTCAACATCAGCCTGGCCAACGTGGATCTGACCGCCGAGAGGACGGTCCAGATCACGCTGAGCAGCGGCAAGGCTTCGTACTCTGTCGCGAGCGCACAGGTCGTCACCGGCCCGGCGAAGGACACCTACAACGACTTCGGCCAGGCCGAACGCGTCAACATCCAGCCGTTGCCGGCCGCAAGCTGCGGCGTGTCCGGAAAGTCAGTCAGGGTCACCCTGCCGGCGAAGAGCGTCACCATGCTCATTCTGACGCCCCAGGGATAAGCGCAACCAGCGAGACGCCGAACCGCGGCAGCTCGAAGTCGGTGGCCACGGCACCGTCGGCCGCCACGGCGACGGTTCTGTCCGGGACCAGCGACGAGGGATCCATCGCCTGCTGCAGGGCCGCGCGCTGCGCCGCCGACGGGCTGGCCGGCATGCCCTGCGAGACCCAGACGGTGTACGCGTCGCCGTGCGATTCGTCGACGCGCAGGTGCGAGACGCGCACCCTGGAACCGAAGCTCGCCGGCACTTTGACCGTCAGGTGCACCGGCGTCGCGGCGGCCGTCACGAGGTCATCGTGATAGTTCCAGACCAGCACCTGGACCGCGCCGCCGTCGCCGTCGTCCAAGGTGGCCATGCCGTCGATCTCCGGCTGGGCGCGCACACCGTTCGCAAGCACGTCGTCCAGCGGGCGTGCCCCGCTGCTGGTCACCGCCAGGCGCGTTCCGGCCAGGCGGCCAAGCAGCTTGAACGCGCCCATGACAGGCAGGTTGATGCCGTTTGTGGCGAGGGTGCGGTACCCGGCGAAGTAGGGCGTGCCCGGAAACGTGAACGCCCACGTCACCAGACCGCCCAGCTCGACCCCCATCTCCCCCGCGAGCTCGATGGAGTGCTTCATCATCGCGAGCTCATACGCGCCGTATGCGGTGGAGTTGCGGTACGCATTGGCTGGCTGCTCGCTCTCGGGACAGGCGGCGCAGCCGTCGGGATCGGCCTCGGTGATGTAGATCGGCGTTTGCCTGAATTGTGGGAACGCCGAGACCGCCTCGAACCCGGCCCGGTGAATCCGAAGCTGGCTGCCGAGGCTCATCTGGACGTGCCCCTCGCTGATGGTGACGCCGCCTTTCGCATGGAAGCTCACGAGGTCGAGGCGCGTCCCGGTGTTGCCCGTGACGGCGTTGGTGCCCGTGGCGCAGTGATGGAGGAATTGCCGCAGGAAGGTGCCGCCCGGGCCCGCCACCGCCGGGCCGCCGAAGGCCGCGCCCGGGATCACCTCGTGCAGCGCCGCTTCCGTGTAGTCGTAGAGCTTCGCGTACTCGTCGAACGTGCCCCGCCAGTACCCGATGTCGGGCTCGTTCCACAGCTCCCACAGCCAGCGCGCGGCGACGTCCGGGTACCTTGCATTCGCGTGCGTCGCCCACGCGCGGATGAGATCCGCCCACTTCGTGTAGTCGGTCGGGGGATAGAAGCACCCGCCGTCGAGCAGTTTGGCGGTGGAGTTGCGGTAAGGGGTCGGGTGCGTGGACAGCGCCTCGGGCATGAATCCGAGCTCGACGAGCGGAAACGCGCCGGCCGCGGTGATGGTGTCCATGATCCCGTCGGTCAGCGTCCAGTCGTAGACCGGGGTCCCGGCGGCGTCCTCGGTGTAGACGTTGGTCGAGCCCCACTTCATCGACGGGGTGCCGTCACCCGTATTGAGGAGGAAGTGACTGCGCACGCGCACGGGTGCGGTGTGCGCGGCGGCGATGGTGGCGAGCAGCGCCTTGCCTTCGGGGTCGGTCGTGTAGTTGACCTCGTCGTAGCCGTAAAACGGCCACACCGGTTGGAGCGGCGTTCCGGCGGCGGTCGCGTCGACCGACACGTTGACGGGCGCGGGCGCGGGCGCGCATGCGGATGACGTCAGCGCGGCCAGTAGGGCCATCGACGCGTGGACCGGGCCGGCCTGCTTCATGAACGTTCACAGTACATCGGCGTCGTAGCGACGACAGCCCAGATAGGCATCTTCAACGGCTCGTCGACGTCGTGGGTGCCCAGGGCCGCTGGTATCCTGCGGCCGATGACGCGCCTCGAGAGACGGGCCCTCGTGTGGGGCCTCTTCCTGCTGGTCCCCGCGGCGGGCTGCGCAGGTGTGGGCGGGCCGCGCGCGGCGGGATCAGCAGGCGACGTCGCGACGACCGGAAACGCCGCACCCACCGAGGAGGCCAGCCGGACGTTCGTCTACGTCGGCCAGGCAGGTGGAGACGTCGCGACTTACCAGCTCGATCTCGTCACCGGAGCGCTCACCCGGCGCGGAACGGTTGGCGGCGTGGGCCGCGCGCCGGGTTTCCTCGTGCGCTCCGTCGAGCGTGAGACGCTGGTCGCCGTCGACGAGGCGACGGGCCAGGCGGTCGCGCTCGCGATCAACGCGAAGACGGGCGCCCTCTCCAGCGTGGACCGCGCGCCCACGGGCGGCGCGCAGCCGGCGGGCGCCACCGTCGATGCCACGGGCAAGTACCTGCTGACAGCCCACCCGGGCAACGGCACCGTGGCGGTGCTGGCCATCAGGCCCAACGGGACGCTGAGCGCGATCGACACCTTCCGCGCAGGCGCGGGCGCGTCGGCGGTCGCGCTTCACCCGGCCAACCAGATCGCCTTCGTCGCGAACGCGCGCGCGAGCACGATCTCGCAGTTCACGTTCAACACAGGCACCGGGATGCTCACCCCCAAGGCGGGGCCGCCTCTCACGATGCCCGCCGGCTCCGGCCCGACGCGCTTCGCCTGCCACCCGAGCGGCCGGTGGGTCTACGTCCTCGACGAAGCCAGCGACGCGATCTCCCTGCACGTCTTCGATGAGGATCTCAAGGCGTTGTCGCCCCTCTCGTCGCAGGTCGTCCCGCTGTCGCCCGAGGGCGCCAAGCGCGCGAAGGGTCGCCCGGGCGATCTGGCGCTAGGCGTCGGGGGCCGCTTCCTGTACGCCATCAACCGCGGCCACGACGGCGGCGTCGTCGCCTTCGCGATCGCGCCGAACGGAGCCTTGAAGGTCTTGGCCCGTGCGTCGAGCGGCGGGCGCATGCCAGGCGCGCTCGCCGTGGATCCCAGCGGGACGTTCCTGGTGGTCGCCAACCAAGGTAGCAAGACCCTCGGTCTGTTCCGGCTCGACCCGAACACGGGCGCGCCCGCCCCCCCGCGGCTCGTGCCGCTTCCCTCTGCACCGCTCTCGATCCTGATCGCGCGGTTGTGACAGCGGCTTCCAGCCCGCGCGGTCGCTCATCACAGTCCGAGAAGAATCTTCGAGACATCGTAGAGAACATCGCCCCGCTCAGGGACGGGCAGGAGACGTACATGGGCGGTCAACTCGGGAGCTCGGGCGATCTCCACCTGTGCCTGGGCGTTGTACCCATAGGCCATCAGGGTGCGTAGGTTGACGACGTCATAAAGGTTGTACTCCGCGAACAGGCGCAGTGCCCCCCGGTCCCCGTTCCGACCCCGGCGGAATAGATTGCAAGCGTCCCATCCGTCGATTCCCCGCAGGCGCCGGGGACGCGACAGATTCAAGCTCTCGATCTCGTCCTCGATACGCTTGAGGCCGCCACGGTGACCGAGACGAGTCAAGAGATGGCGGAGGTCGATGTGACATGCGGGCGGCGTCCAGTCGGGAAAGGCGCGGCGCAGGATCGGGACGTCGAAGGAGAGCCCGTTGAACGTCACGAGGACTTTCCAATGAGTGGCCAGCTCTGGAAACAGGTGCAGATCGCGCCCGGCCAACAAGAGTCGCGGGCCGGCCCGATCGAACACGCCAATGGCCGAAATGCTTTCGCGCCCCCACACATCGTCGCCGGTCTCGATATCCAGATAGGCGGCGTCTGCTCCGAACGCCTCGAAGAGCCGCCAGTGCTCGGACCTGGGCAGAGCGTTCGCGAGCCGAGCCACGTCACCTCGGTCGAGAGCCTCCATTGCGTCGCTGACCCCGAGCCGTAGGCGCGCATGGGCGCGGCCCGATCCTGCGGGAGCCGGCGTGGCCATGAAGTCGGACCAAGCGGCCACACCGGCCGACCAGAGTCGTCGCTCTCGCGTGGGCCCGAGCCCCGGAACCAACTGGAACGTGCTCTGAAGCATGCTCAGTAATCCGCGCCGTCGTCGTCGTCGCTCAGCGCGGCGGTGATGCCCAGGTCGCCCGGAGCCGCGCCGCGATGTCGACCCTCGGGCCCGCCGGCGCCGAAGCGCCCGGCTCAGGCGCATTCGGCGCCAGGGGAGCAACACGCTCGAATCGGTCGAGGATCGAGTCGGGGATGAATCGCGTGCGCGGCGTGAAGATGTGACGATCGCCCAGGCGACTCTGTTGCCGGACGAAGAACCTCAGAGGATGGATCACTGACAGGGAATTCTTGGCTCTGGTCATCGCGACGTAGAGCAGGCGGCGCTCCTCTTCTATTTCGGCGGGATGTCCCGTCGCGAGATCGGAGGGAATGCAGCCGTCGGCGGCATTGAGAACGAATACCGTGTCCCACTCTTGGCCTTTGGCCGAGTGGATCGTCGACAGGATCAGGTAGTCCTCGTCGAGGTGAGGGGGGCCCGCCTCCGCGCCGGTCGCTTGCGGGGGATCGAGCATGAAGTCGGAGAGGAAGCGCTCGCGCGACGGCGCTGCTGCGGCGAGCTGCTCGAGCTGCTCGAGATCGCCGAGCCGGGCACGCGCGTCGTCGTAGAGCCGCTCCAGGTGCGGCTGGTACCAGCGGCGGACGAGTCCCATCTGCGCGCCCCAAGGCGCGCTCGAGCCAGAGAGCTGCGCGAAGAGGGCTGCGAACGCGGGCCAGTCCTCGCGAGCCGCCAGCGGCGGAGCGAAGGTCGCAAGCGCCGCGGCGAGCGCGAACCCCGCGCCCGCGAGATGGCGCAGCAGGCCGTCGGCGAGCCGTGGTCCCATTCCCGGCAGCAGCTGCGCGACGCGGAAGGCGGCCAGCGAGTCGCGCGGGTTCTCGGCCCAGCGCAAGCAGGAGAGGGCGTCCTTGACGTGCGCCGCCTCGAGGAAGCGCAGGCCGCCGAACTTCACGAACGGAATGTTGCGCCGGCCGAGCTCGACCTCGAGCGCGTCGCTGTGGTGGGCCGTGCGAAACAGGACGGCCTGCTGTTTCAGCGGAACGCCCGCCTCACGCCCCTCGAGCACGCGTGTGACGACGTATTCGACCTGCGCGAGCTCGTCGGCGACGGTCGCGAGGGTCGGTCGTCCGCTGCCGGGCCGCGCCGAGAACAGCCGCTTTTCGTATCGCTCGGTCGCGAGCGCTATGACGGCGTTGGCCGCTTCGAGGATTGGCGTCGTCGAGCGGTAGTTCTGCTCGATCGTCACGACCGCCGCTGGCGGCTGGTACTGCCCCGGGAAGGCCAGGATGTTCCCCACGCTGGCCGCGCGGAAGCTGTAGATCGATTGCGCGTCGTCTCCGACGACGGTGACGCCGCGACCGTCAGGCTTGAGCCGCCGCAGGATCTCCGCTTGCAGCGCGTTGGTGTCCTGGTACTCGTCGACGAGCACGTGATCGAAGAGCGCACCGATTCGCCGGGCCAACGAATCGTCCGTCATGAGGTGGAACCAGTAGAGAAGCAGATCGTCGTAGTCGAGCACGGCGCGCGCCGCCTTCGCGTCGACGTAGGCGGCGAAGAGCGCACGCAACGGCTCTTCCCATTCGAGGCACCACGGGAAGCGCGCTTCGAGGCAGGTCCGCAGCGGCTCCTGAGTGTTCACCGCACTCGAATAGATCGTGAGACAGGTGCCCTTGCGCGGGAACCGCCGGTCCGTACGCGCCAGTCCCTGGTCGTGGCGGAGGCGATCCAGGAGGTCGGCCGCGTCCTCACGATCGAGCAGGGTGAAGGCCGGGTCGAGGCCTGCCTCCTGCGCGTGGTGCCGCAGCAGGCGGTTCGCGATCGCATGAAAGGTCCCGGCCCACGGCAGCGCGGCATCCTGCCCGGCCCTTCGATTGAGAAGGCGAACCGCGCGGCGGGTCATCTCGACGGCGGCACGGCGCGAGAAGGTCAGAAGGAGCACCCGACGAGCGTCCGCGCCGCGGGCGATCAGATGGGCCACGCGGTGGGCGAGGGTCTGCGTCTTGCCGGTGCCCGCGCCGGCGATGATCAGCAGCGGTCCGTCGTCGGCGGTCGCAGCGCGCCGCTGTGCCGGGTTCAACGAATCGAGGATCGGATCGGGATGTACAGCAGGCGAGGGCACCGACGTATGCTATACGTCTGTTCAGCGTCAGCAAGTTCCACATCGGAGGACCCGCCGGCGGACCGATCCGTCAGTTGAACGGATCGGTCCAGGGGCGCGTCGGGGGAAGGACTTTCGTCGGCGGGATCGGTTCGGAGGCTCCGGTCGGACGCGGCGTCGGCAGAGGCTTCACCGCACCCGCAGGGTGGGCGATCGCGCGTTTACGCCCAGGGACCGTGACGACACGAGCGATGCTCGGCGACTGTCGAAATGACGGCCGCAGGGCGGGGGGCGAAGACGGCGAGGCGACCATGGGTGTCGCTACCGGCACTACCGGTTCGACCGGGGGAAGCGAGCCGGGCGTTGCTGGCTCGACGCCGTTGTTCGGCTGCGTGAGCGGGCGTGGGGCCGCGGGGCTCGGCCCCGTCGCCGCGGACGCGAGCGGCTGGACGACCGGCGGCGCTCCGAGCGTCAGGGTCTTCGAGCGAACATCAACGGTCGACGGTGGCGTGACCGGCGCGACCGTCCTCGGCCGCAAAAACAGGAACACCGTCGCCAAGACTATCGCGCCGACCAGCGACAACACCAGGCCGGACCTGCGTTTCAAGGCCCATGCGCGCAACGGCGCGTGGGCCGCCATGTGGTTGCCCAGCTCTGGTAACCATTCGTCGCTCTCGCTGTCGGGCTCCGACGGAGCTCCGCCCCAGCTCTCCAGCCGCGCCAACGCCGAGCGCTCACCCATGGGAAGCGCCGGCTCTACCGGGAACGGCGGGCCTGCGTGCGCCACCTCTTCGTCCCACTGTCCCTTCTTGTGTAGGGCCACCGTGCGCTCGTCCGAGCGAGTGCGGACGCCGCCGAGCAGCGGGAACGCCGCGGTGATCTTCCGCTGCCCGGGCCCTCGACCGCCTGCGCCGTGCCCACCGTCGCCTTCCAGCCCGCGTGGTCGGCGGGGAACAGTTGCTTGAGCTGCGTGACCAGCGGGCGGGATCGAAGCCGTCGTTCCTGAACGCGTGGCGCTCGAGCAGCAGCGCCATCTCGCGCGCGTCCTGGAACCGATCTTCGGGCGCCCGTTCCAGCGCGGTCATCACGATGCGTTCGAGGCGGGGCGCGATCGGGCGCGGGCCCGACGGTCGCGGGATCGGCTCGTTGCTGATCGCGCGCATCACGGCGAGGTCGGTGTCGCGGCGGAACAGGCGGCGGCCGGAGAGCCCCTCCCACAGGACGACGCCCAGCGAGAACACGTCGGAGCGGTGGTCGACCGGCGCGCCCGCGGCCTGCTCGGGCGACATGTACTCGACCTTGCCCTTGAGGCCGCCGACCATCGTCTCGCTCATGCGGCCGTGCGACGCTGGCGATGCCGAAATCGATGACCTTCACCGCGCCCTCGAACGAGACCAGGATGTTCTCTGGCGAGACGTCGCGATGCACGATGTTCAGCCGGCGGCCGTCGGCGTCGGTGTGCGCGTGCGCGTACCGAGCGCGGCGGCGGCGCGACCGACGATGAACGCGACGTCCGCTTGACCGAGCGGGCGCTCGCGGCGCGTCGACTCGTCGCAGGATCGCCGACAGCGATCTTGCCGGGCACCGCCTCCATGGCGAGGAAGTAGCCGTCCTCGTCGTGACCCACCTCGATGATGCGCGGGATGTTCGGGTGATCGAGCAACGCGCCGATGCGCGCCTCGTCGAGGAACATGCGCACGAACTGATCGTTCGCGGACAGATGCGGGAGGATGCGCTTGACCACGACGAGCGTGCGCAGCCCGGGCAGCTCGCCCGACAACGCCAGAAAGGCTTCCGCCATCCCGCCCTTCGCCAGCCGCCCGATCAGCCAGTAGCGCCCGATTCGAGCAGGCAACTGGTCGGCATCGGCGACATTCGTCGGCGTTGGAAAGGTAGGTCGAGACACCTAGCAGTCAGTGTTCGTCTGATCTCTCGTCCAGCTCAACCACCCGCTGTCCTGGTGCGTCGATACCGCGCGCGTCTCTGGCAACGGACGGTAAGGCCTGCAACGACATCGCCCGACAGGACATGTTCGATTCGACTGGGCTAGCGAAAGACCGCCACCGGGTCTTCTACTGCCCAGCGGTCGACGAAGACGTCGAGCCGGGAGCGTTGCCGCCGCAGGCGTCTTTCAAGGCTCGCAGAAAGCCCCCGAGGTCGAGAGGCTTCGGCAGGACCTCATACGCCTTGAATTGTTGGTGCAGCTGTTCCTGCGCGAAGCCGCAGGCGCTGATCACGACGACCGGGATGTCGCGCAGGGAAGGATCCGCAAGTTGTTCGGAGCGAAAGTCCCACCCGTCCATTATCGGCATCATCACGTCGAGCACGATCACGTCGACCCGCAGGGCCGCCCGCAACTGATTCAGGGCGTCGATGCCATTACTCGCCGACACGACGGCAAAGCCTTCGCTTTCGAGGAAGTCAGAGATGCCGTCCAGGATCGCGAAATCGTCGTCGACGAGCAGCACCTTGGTCGCCGCCCGTGGAGGGGAAAGCTCAACCGTCGTGCGAGGAGCCGCAGCCTCCGTCACGAGAATACCGCCCGTCGTGTTGGCGTATCGACGTTGCGCATACAGCGCTCTCGAGACTTCCTGCATGGACCTCGGCCGACGATCCGGCTCCTTTGCTAGCATCCGCACCAGTAAATGCCCCAGCCACTCGGGGAGATCCGAGCAGCTCGCCGTGGCCGAGGGCGGCTGCCGGAATCGGTGAGAGACCACCAACTCTCCGACACTCGAGGTGACGAACGGCGGGTCCGCGGTCAGCATCTCGAAGAGGATGCAGCCCAGCGCGTAGATGTCGGCTCGATGATCGACGGCCTCTGCTCCTGCGCACTGCTCCGGGGACATGTATTCGGGTGTGCCCAGTAGCACCCCGCGCATCGTCGAGCGAACGATCACGTCGGCGGTCAGGAGCTGCGCCACGCCGAAATCGAGCACTTTCACCGCCGCGGCGGGATCGCGGCCATTGCCGACCAGGAATAGGTTCTCCGGTTTGAGATCGCAGTGGACGATCCCCTTGTCGTGTACGGCTCCCAGTGCGTCGGCAACCCGCCTGGCAATGAGGCATGCCGCTGACCAGTGTAGCTTCCCAGCCCGGCGCAGCCGCTCAGCCAGCGTCTCGCCTTCCAGATGCTCCATCACTATGTACGCGCGGCCGGTCGCGTCGACGTCGCAGTCGTAGACGTCCACGATTCCGGGGTGGCGAATCAACGACGTGGCGCGCGCTTCGTTGAAGAAGCGCTGGAGCGCCTGCTGGTCGCGAACCAACTCCGGCGCCAGCACCTTGATGGCGGCGCGGCGCGCGATCCGCTGGTGTTCCGCCAGGAACACGACCCCCATGGAGCCGCTACCCAGTTCCGCGACGAGCCTGTAATTACCGAGCGCGTCGCCAATCATCGAAATAGCCAGCGCTCAGAATGTGATGTCGGCTTGCAGAAAGGGGAGTCCCCCCTTACTGCTCCGGAAGACATTTTCGCCGCCGGACGAGCCGAAACCGGGTTCCCGGATGTTTTGTTGAGCAAACCCGACCAAGGCCATGTTGAAGGCGAAGGCCAAGAAGGCGAAGCGGAAGGCGAGCCCAACGCGCGCCCGCAAGGCGGCACCGAGGCCTGCGCCGGCGGCTCCCGCCCCGGCCGCAGCTGCCGCTTGGCGTCCCGCGGAGCTCCCCGGCGTGATCGGGACAGTCCCCAGCTGGCGCGGTCGCGCTTGGCGACAAAGGGTAGAGCGCTATGCAGAGCGATACCCGTGACGCGCCTCGATGGGAGGAGGACTTCTCTGCCGACCGCGAAATAGCGGCACCGGACACCAGAACATCGGTCGACGAAGAGCCATGGGCCGTGTATCGCGGCACCGGTGCGGGGATCGTCGCGCCCACCTACGTCGAGGCGTACCTGGAGCCGTTCGATGTCGATGCTGGTGGAGCGCGCTACGCGAGAGCTAGCTCACACTCGCGGAACGATTGGTGCCTTCGACCGCCGGCCCCACGCGACGAATAGTGAGAGCGCGACGAGGACGAAGTTGAACGGCGTGTTCGCCGCCTCTCCACGCGAGATGTGAAAGATGATGGCGCCGCTCATGAGCGCGCCGCAACCGAGTGCCCCGAGCACGGTCAGCCCCGGCTTGATACGTGTCACCGACGGCAGCAAGACGCCGAGCCCGCCAAGGAGGTCGAAGAGCGCCGTCGTGTAGAGGAAGCTCGGCGAGACCTGCCCCATCCACGGCATCCTGGCGGCGAGCGCAGGGACCGGCGTGGCCACCTTCCAGATGGCCGTGCCCACGAATGTCAGGGCCAGGAGACCCTGCACGACCCAGAGGCCGACGTTGAGCCGGTTCGAGGGCTGGCTGGGGGGGCCGGGCCGACTGCTCACGCTCGTCATGTCGTAGTTCCTCTCGCAATGGCCAGCGTCGCCATCCGGTCGTTCTGCCGCAGTCGCCCGGCCGGCGCCATTCGCAGCATCCCGTCGTCGCTAGGACCCCGGTGCCCGTCGGAGTGGCAACGTGAAGAAGAACGTGCTGCCGCGCCCGAGGGTGCTCTCCGCCCAGATCCGTCCGCCGTGGGCCTCGACGAGGGACTTGGCTATGAAGAGCCCCAGCCCCAGCCCGCGCCGATCACGCCCGTGCGACTGGAAGAAGCGGTCGAAGATCTTCTCGAGTCGGTCACTCGGGATCCCTTCTCCGCTGTCCTCCACGGCGAAGTAGACGTCGTTCGCCCGTCGCTCGACGCGCAGCGCGATGCGTCCGCCCTTGCCAGTGAACTTCAGCGCGTTCCCGACGAGGTTTGTCAGCACCTGAAGGATGCGTTCGTGGTCGAACTCGGCGAGGAGACTGTCCGCGTCGGACTCGCAGGTGAACTGGATGCCCTGCGCGGATGCCGCGAGCTGAAAGGCTTCCATCGAATCGCGACACAGGCGCACGACATCGTGCCGCTCGGGATCAACCGAAAGCTTCGCCGCCTCGATGCTGGCAACGTCCAGGAGGTCCCCAATGAGGCGGTTCATCCGCGCGCTGAATCGCTGGATGCTCTCTGCGTGTTGGCCGACCTTGCCCGTGGGATCTTCTGTTGCCGGCAGCCTAGCCAGCGCCCCTGCCCGCAAGGCGATGCCCCCCAGGAGAGACCGAAGGTCATGGCTGACCATCGCCAAGAAATCGTCTCGCGAGGTCTGCGCTTCATCGGCCCGCGTCCGTTCGATTTCCAGCCGGAGGTCGGTATCCTTTCTCTCGAACGCGAGCAAGCCAGCAAGGGCAAGCTGCCGGTTCCTGCGTTCCTCTCCGGCGGCCGCATCCTCTCCACCGCGGTCCGCCGTCAACGCCGCATCCTCGCGGGCGCGCTCGTCGCCAAGACCTCGCGTCGCCTTCCGAGAAATCCCCTCGTCGGCGAGATGCTCATCCTCCCGATTTCGCGCATCGCTGAGCACGGAGTCGGCCATGTTGCGCGCTCTCATGACGACCGCGTCCGCATCTTCCTTGATGGAGTCCTGGTGTGCGGCGAGCTCTGCGTCGGTCTTGCGGCGCTCCGTCCGAAGACTCTCGTCCGTGGTGTCCCGCTCCGGCGGGTTCCTCTTGTCATTTTCGACCATGCGGATCGACAGGATAGTCACCTTCGGTTCCTGCAGTCACGGCTCCGCCCCAGCGTTCGACCACCCGCTTGACGATCGCCATCCCGAGACCACTTCCCTGGTCGAGGCCGGCGCGTGCGGCTCGCACGACCGCTTCGCGCATCCAGACGTGCGCCGGATCGTGGCCACTGGATGGGAGAAGAGGATTTTCTTCGGCCTGGAAGGCAGTTGAACTGGGACGTGTACGAGAATCCGATCATGCGAGAATTGGGAGAGAACCCACGAAGCCGCGCTGGCATTGCTCCGTGGCCGGGAGTACCCTGGAAGTGAGCCGACGGCTCGGATGTTTCTGCTGACACTCCTTGCGGCTCTGGTAGCGGCGGAGCCCGTAACACGCGAGGCGGCTCCGACCCCTGTCATGAGGGTGTTGTACAGCCAGTTCGACGAGAAGTGCTGGCACCGACTGGACACCTTTGAGTCGAATGCTCTGTGCAAGTTTGATGTCGACGCGGGCGATCCCAAGATCCGCAGGGTGTGGGAGGTAGTGTCCGGTGCACCGAAACTACCGATCCGTCGGCTAAATTCGACGACAATTGGACGCGACTCTGGGTCGAACAACCAGCGACCAAGCAGCGCTACTACGTTGATCGCTTCGGGCGAGTAGGCAGCCCTCAGAATGGGCCATTGCGACGGCTAGACAAGGCGGCGCTAACGGAGGTCGACAACCTGCTGAGCGATTCTGTGCCCCCGTCTGAAACGTGTGAAGGACGCACGTGAGCGGAGAGTCAAGGAAAACGCTGGGCGTCGGCCGAGGCACGGGAACGTGAAGTAACCTGCCAGGTATCAGGCTTCTCGTAGCTCGAGCCAGGGACCGGTTCGCTTGAGGACTAGTACCTCGCCACCGTGAATGATCCGGTGGACCTCGTCGAATCCAACCGGTCACCGCTTCGGCATTTGAAACCGCAGTAAGCCGAGCAAGCGCACGACGAAGGTGAAGGCCAAGAAGCCCAAGCGGAAGGTGAGCCCGAAGCGCGCCCGGAAGGCTCCTTCGAAGGCCGCGCCGAAGGTGACACCGAAGCCCGCGCCGGCGGCACCCGCCGCAGCCGCTGCTTAGTTCCCGCAGAGTCCCTGGGCGGTAGCCCAGAAACCTGCTGCTAGCGAAGGGCAGGGAGGGGAGGGCGGCGTGCGCTCCTCGAGAGGCGCCGACATCGCCGGGCCCCGGGCGGCCCACCGGGATGTCTGTGCCGGGGAGCGCTCGAAAGCCGAGTTAACACATTGGGGGTTTATCGGACATTTGCCACCGCGGCGGAGCCGTCATTCGCTTCGGTCGCGCCGAAAAGCGAGTGAACCTCGGCTGCAGCGTCTTCATGCCGCCGCGCAGCTACTGAGCGCCCATCGGCGTCGGAGCGGGGGGGAGAAGGGTTGGCGTCGGCGCGGATCCCCCGCTGGGCCCGGGCAATTCCGCAGCCGTTGGCGAGGGCGTCGCCGGAGCTCGGGGCGATTCAGTCGTTAGAGGCTTGGCGTCGTCCGCGATCGGCGGCAGATCGTCCAGGTTGGGCATCACCGTGATCTCGATGCGCCGGTTCTTGGTTCGCCCATCGACGGTGTCGTTGGAATCGATGGGAGCCTGATCCGCATAGCCTGCGGCGGACAGACGCCCGGCCTCCATCCCGCTCCCCATCATGAAGTTCACGACTTCGACGGCGCGCGCCGCCGAGAGATCCCAGTTGGAGCGAAAGCGACCCGACCAGATGGGGGTGTTGTCCGTGTGGCCCGCGACCTGGAAGTCCCGACCTTGAACATCTCTCAGGATGGCAGTGACCTGCTTCAGCGTTTCTGCGCCCTCCTTCTTGATCTGCGTCTTTCCAGGGTCGAACAGGATCTTGTCCCCCAGGCTGACGATCATCCGGTTGTTCCGGATTTCGACCTTGAGCTTTCCGGCCTCCGTCATCTTGCGGAACTGAGCGACGAGCTTTCGGTACTGCGCGGCGCGCGCCTCGGCCTGCGCTTGTGCGCGTGCGAGGTCCTCCATTGACCTCGTGGCGTTCTCGAGAGCCTTTTGCACATTCTCGCTCCGGGACTCGGCCTCCTCGAGCTCTCGCTTGAGAGCCTGGAGCTCCAGGTCGCGCGCCTGAATCTGGCGATTCCGCTCGGTACTGAGTTGCTTCTGCTGCTGCAGGTCTCGCAACGCCGCTTGGTGAGTCTGGTCGTCAGTTCCGCAACCTGCGACCGACGCCAAACCAAGGGCCAGGACGAAAACAGGGCAACTCAACCTCACGTGCGACTGGACTGAATAAGTCATGCAGGTTCCTCCTTCTCAACGGGCGGCGTCGACAAGCCGGGCGAAAGCCCAGGGCCCGCCCGTCCGTCGTGCAAGCGACGGGCCTTCAGGACGCAGGGCCTCTCGGCCCCCGCGCCGACAATAAAAGCGACGGATCCGACTACAAGTGACGAGATTCTTCCCGGTCGGCCGGCATTGCCGCCTTGATCGCGGGCGAGAACTTTCGGGAATGCGTCTTGCTTCTGCAGTCGCGAGCATGAGGGTTCTCGAGGCTCGCTTTCACCCGCACTCCAAGAAGAGCGGGGCAGCCGTCGCCGTCGCTCGGGTGCTGTGCGATCGGGAGCGGACGGTCATCGAACCGATCGATCCGCCGCTCCAGCGCCTCGAGCCGTTCGAAGCGGGCGCCCTGATGAAGAAGCTGGAGTTCCTGGTCGAATCGGCAAAGCCACGGCCGTTCGAGCAACTCACCACGCTGCGAAGCGAATTCTGGTCCTTCTCCGATGTGTCGGCTCGCTACCCCAGCGTTGGCTGACCGTCGATGCCGATGACGTGGCACTGCTTCGGAGGGAGCGTCGTCATGGGTGGCCTCACTTGGGATCACATGACCGCCCACCGCCGGCAGTAGCCTCTCGTCCCCAGTGCGCGAAGTCCCGTTCGAGGCTGGGAAGAATGAGGAGGAGCCTCGCTTGCTTCGCGGGTGGTAGTACGCGCCGCAGCTCGTCCAGGCGCGCATCGTGGAGCGCTCGGCGGCGGGGGTGGGTCGCAGCAAGGCGGTCCAGCGCTCGCGAAATGTGTGAGTCATCGGGTTTCGGCGCTTCCAGAAGCGCATGCAGCTCGCAGCTGATGTCGCGCCGTTCCGCCAGCAGGGACAGGTCGCGCTCGTCGTAGCGGGCGAAGATTGGGAGCACGCGCGCCGCCGCAGCCTCGTCGAGCTTGAGCTCATTGACGAGGCGCCGCGCGCGCAGGGACCGCATCCTTCCAAACGAATGCTCGTCGATTGAATCGCGTCGCGAGAGTCCCGTCAGGTCGAACCGTTGTGGCTCGCCGGCGCGCGCGGGTGGCGTTCCAGGCGCGAGCGGGATCGCCGCTGCCAGCAGGCCCACCAGGCGCGGAATAGCCCTCATCAAGCACCCACGGAGGGCATTCCCCAGCAAGAGAGGTGCCACCCGGACCCACATCGAAGACGGGGAGAATAGCGGTTACAAAACAGACGATCGTCCCGCGAACGGTAAAAAAGGTTCCGCCTGCAGGAGCTGAACTGCCGGCTTTCTGCAGGGCATGAATGTTGCCCAGATCGACGGCACGTGCGGAAGCTGCCGTTGCTGTCGCGATTGTTCGTTGTGCGGCCCCCCGTCCATGAGACGGCTCCATGACCGACGAGACCACCAATACCGAGCAAACACCCCCGGCTGGGGAGAAGCGCCGGCGTGGTAGCGCCTCCCCGTACCTGGTCACCATCGCCGGAATCCGGGTGGGTGAGATGTTCAAGCTGGCTAAGGACCAAACGATCCTCGGCCGCAGCGACGACGCAGACCTGCGACTGATCGATGAAGGAGTATCTCGTCGTCACGCCGCGATTGTCTTGAAGGGCGCCGGTGTCGTGCTCGAGGATCTCGGCTCGGTCAACGGCACGTTCTGCAACGGCGTGCGGATTTCCGATGCGTGCGTCCTGAACGACGGCGACAAAATCTCGATGGGTGGCGTAACGATTCTCAAGTTCACCTATCAAGACGATCTGGAGGAACAGTTCAGCAAGACCCTCTACGAGTCGGTGGTGAAAGACGGCCTGACCGGCATTCACAACCGACGCTACTTCGACGAACGGCTACCTTCGGAGGTCACGTTCGCGAATCGTCACCTTGCGAAACTGGCGTTGCTGATGCTGGACATCGATCACTTCAAGCGGATCAACGACGAGCACGGTCATCAGACTGGCGACGTGGTTCTGCGCGCGATCGCCCGAAGACTGTCGGCGGCGATGCGGGCAGAGGACGTCGTGGCTCGCTTTGGCGGCGAGGAGTTCGCGATCATCTGTCGAAGCACGGGCGAACCGGAAGCCACGATCTTGGCGGAGCGGTTGCGTTCGATCGTGGCCAACGAGATATCCATCCCGGACGGCTCGCAGCTGCGAGTCACCGCCAGCGTCGGAATCGCGGTGATGCCCAAGGCGGATATCACGACCGAGCTCGACCTCGTGAAGGCGGCAGACAGGGCGCTCTATCTGGCGAAGCAGAGCGGTCGCAACCGGAGTGTGGTCTTTGGGGACGAGTCGTTCGTGTTGAAGATCGACGCACCTTGATGTCCCGGTACTGCGTGGCCAATCGGGCATCCGAGCGGTGAGCTCGGTCTGCTACCGCACAGCGCGACCGACCAGACCGCCGAGCAGGGCGCGAACGTCTTCGACCCCGCGGACACGGAATCCCGCTTGACTGTCGCCGCCGCCGACTCTCACGCTGAGCGCCGAGGGGGGCAACGCGCCGAACATGTCTTCATCGGTCGCGTCGTCTCCGACCGCCACGATGAGCGTCCTCGGCGCGCGGCTGACGAGCGGCGCCACCACGGCGCCCTTGTTCACCCCGTGCGGTCGCAGCTCGATGACCTCATGGCCGGCCAAGATCTCGATCGGTGTGTTGCTGAGCAGCTCGGTGAGATGCTTGCGTAGCTCGTTGGCCTGGCTCGACCCGTACTGGGGATCCGCCATCCGGAAGTGCCAGGCGAGGCCGGCGGGTTTCTCCTCGACCAGGGTGCCCGGGGTCCGGTCGGCGTATTCGAGCAGGATCGGCAGGACCCGCTCCTTCCAGCTCACGTCCAATGACGTCGCGCGCCCAGCCTCGCCAGGCGAACGACTCCACAGCCCGTGCTCGGCGTGCAGGTGCAGGGGGAGAGCACCGAACCAGCGCTCGATGTCGTCGCGCTTGCGGCCGCTGACGATGTGGACCTCCACCCCGGGACGTTCGGTGAGCGCGCGAAGCAGTCTGAGGAGCTCCGGATCGGGCCGGGCCAGGTCGGGAATCGGCGCGAACGGGACCAGGCTGCCGTCGTAGTCGAGCAGCAGGATCAGGGAGGCAGCTTCGCGCATGCGCGCGACCAACCCGGCTACCGCCTCGGAGGAGGAGTACACGTTACGGCCGCGGCGCTCACCCAACCCCTGCTCGAGCGCGTCCAGGAACAGCCGCGCCCAGCGCTGGACGTCGAAGCGCATCACCCGCCGGCGGAGCGCCCGCATCCGCGTGCGGCGCTCGTCCCGCGGCATCACGACGGCCCGGTGGAAGACCTCGGCCATGCTGATGGTGTCGAAGGGGTTGACGTGCAGCGACTCTGCCAGCTCGGCATCGGCGCCGGCGAACTCACTCAGGACGAGCACGCCGTCCTCGTCGCTGCGCGAGGCGACGAACTCCTTGGCGACCAGGTTCATCCCGTCCCGAATCGGGGTGACGAGCATGACGTCGGCGGCCCGATAAAGGGCCACCACTTCGCGTGTGGGTAGGGCGCGGCAGAGGTAGTTGATGGGAACCCAGTTGGGAGTGGCGAATGCGCCGTGAATCCTGCCAATGAGGCCGTCGACCTGGCTGCGGTACTCCTGGTAGGCGTCGACATTCTGGCGCGACGGAACCGCCACCTGGATCAACCGGACGCGCCCGCGGAGCTCCGGGTGTTCGCGCAGCAGGCGTTCGAAGGCCAGCAGCCGTCGCGGGATGCCCTTGGTGTAATCGAGGCGATCGACGCCGACCAGGAGGGAGACGTCGTTCGGGTGGCGCAGGGCCTCGACCTCGGCGAGCAGGTCCGGGGAACTGCCCATCGCGTCGAAGGCCGCGGCGTCGACCCCCATCGGAAAGACGCCGATCCGGACGGTTCTGTTGTCCCATCGCAACCGATCGACGTCCGTCGAAACGCCGAGCCGCACGAGTGCCGAGGAGGCGAAGTTGCGCACGTATCCAGCCGTGTGAAATCCGATGACGTCGGCGCTCAACAGGCCTCGCAGGAGCTCGTCCCGGAACGGGAGCGCACGGAACACGTCAGATGACGGAAACGGGACGTGGTGAAAGTACCCGATGGGCGCCTCCGGGATCCGCTCGCGGATCATCTGCGGCACCAGCATCAGCTGATAGTCATGAACCCAGATCAGGTCGCCGGGCCGATAAGCGGCGACGACCGCGTCCGCGAAGCGGCGATTGATGGCGTCGTACAGGTCGAATCCTTCGACCTCGAGCGGAAGCTGTCCAATCAAGTAGTGGAACAGCGGCCAGAGCACGCCGTTGCAGAACCGCTCGTAGTAACGGTCCACTTCGTCGGGCGTCAGATCGATCGGGCGAAGGTGGCGCTCGGCATACACCGTCTCCAGCGCATCGGCTTCTGCGCTCGTGAGCGTTTCGCTGTGTCCCGGCCATCCGACCCATACCCCGCCGGCCGCACCTCGATGAATGCCGGCGAGACCGGTCGCCAGCCCGCCAGCGCTTGGTTCGACGCGCAGCTCTCCGCGCGCTCGGCTCACCGAGATCGGCAGCCGGTTCGAAACGATCAGTACGCGCCGCGCTTCAGTGACGGTCATGAGTCCGGGTGTCGGGCGAGTGCCGAGTCACATCCATTACCATGCGATGCGACGTAGGGCCGTGCGGATAGGCCGCCGCGAGCCGGCGTCACCTGTCCGCCTATCGGCGCTGGTCCTAGAATCCCAGGCATCGCGCGATCAAACTCCACCGACCGGTCAACGGCACGGACTGCACGAGGATCACGACGTGGGCCAGGGCACTCACCGATTGCGTGGCGATCGTTGCCAACACGCGGGCCGGCGACAAACGAAGGTTGCGATCGGCGCGCGGATCCTTTCCGGTGAGCCTCCAGAACACCAGGCAGGCGCAGACGAGCGCGCCCTGCAACAAGAAGTAGATCGATTGGTCTCGCCAACCGGCGACCCCTACCTCCCAGTACTTGGATCCGAACCAACCACTGTGGAGCACGAGCGCGCTGGCCAAGAAGGTCAGCATGACGTTCAGCAGACGCCGGTGCGCCGAGCCGCCCAGGGGGAAGTAGACCGTCTTCAGTAGAAAGCGGCGGTTGTAGATGTTCCAGCGACGCCAGAGCTCGACGGGATTCCAGGCCAGCAGCGCCCATCGGAACGGTGAAGGAAGGTCCCAGCCGTAGAGTCTGGCCAGCACGATGGCGATGTCGGCGGTCCCCGAAAGGACCAACATGAGATCGACGTAGTTGAGCAAGACGGCCCGCCAGAGATCCGGTCGCGACAGTCCCATCAGAGCGCTCTCCGAGAGGGCGACGAACTGATGCTCCGGGAACAGATCCTTCAAGCTGACCAGGGCTGCGGCCTTGGCGACGAATGACGTTACGCCCCGAAGGATCCCGGTGACGTTGACTCGCCGAGTCCGCCACAGGTCGCGGGGACCGAGCACGATAGGATTGAAGGCGTGGGTCGGAAACAGGAACGGCAGCGCCCAGCTTGCCAACGGCGAGGCTGCGGCCGCCGGCAAACGGCCGGAGCGGTGTTCGCGCCACCAGAGAGCCGTGATGAAGATGGCGACGGCGAGGCTCGGCTCGTTCAGCCAGTCGTACCAGGCGGGCTGGTGATAGAAGCGTGAGAACAGGGTCTTCGGAACTGCCAGTGCCAGGACGCCGAGCACGGCCGCCAGCGCCCATCCGCGTCTGCGGCAGACGTACAGGAGGCTGATGAGAGCGAGGTAGTAGGCGGCATGGACGGGGCGGTACCACGCGAGCAGCAAGGCCCCGAACATCACAGCCAGCTCGTACGCACGCCCCGGAGCCAGTTCCACCGCAATGGCGCCGAGGGCCAAGATCGTCACGCCACGAACGGTCAAGACGAAGTCCAGTCCAGGACCGACGAAATAGACCGCGGAGAGCGTCAGGGTGACGAGCGCCAGGTGCGCGATGAAAGGAGCTCGAAACGTCGCAGCTTCGGTAGTCGCCTCGGAGACGGGCCGGAAGCTCCTCGGAGCCGGTAGTGGGCCGATCGACATCGAGCGCGATCAATCTAGGCAAGCTACATGCCGCTCCGGCGATCGAGGGTGATCGCGGCGATAGTCCGGTCTCGCCCCCGATACTCTTGCGGGACGCACTGACGATCGGGCAGGTTGCATTCCGGCTCAGGTATCTCCCGAGTCAGCGCCTACCTTCTTGGCCAGAGTCTGGCGTGTGATCTTGAGGTGCTGCGCCGCGAGAGTTCGATTGCCTCCGCAGACGTCGAGAACTCTCCGGATGTGGGACAGCTCAATCTCCTCGAGGGACGGAATCGCCGCCCGCCCGTCATGACCATCGTTGGATGGTGCGGCCAGGGGAGAGCTCAGCGCGGTAGCGACGAGCGAGCTCGGTAGGTGATCGGGACGCAGGAGATCGTCGTCGTGCATGAGCACCGCGCGGTTGATGACGGCGCGCAGCTCTCGGACATTGCCCGGCCAGTGGTAGCTCGAGAGCAATCCCATCGTTTCGGGCGCTGGGCCCAGGAACCGCCGTCCGAACTCCTGGGCGGCGAGTCGCAGGAAGTGAGACACCAGGGCTGGGATGTCTTCCGGTCGCTCGCGCAGCGCGGGCAGGTGGACCGAGATTGCGTCGAGGCGGTAGTACAGATCCTCGCGCAGCGTGTGGGCGGCGACCATCGAACGGAGGTCTCGATTCGTGGCCGCCACGACCCGTGCGTCCACCCGCCTCACCGAGGTCGCGCCCACGCGCCGGAACGTACGTTGCTCCAGGAACGTCAGCAGCTTCGCCTGGGCCGGAAGACCGAGATCGCCGATCTCATCGAGAAACAGCGTGCCTCCGTCCGCGATCTCGACCAGGCCGAGCTTGCGCTCCCGCGCGTCGGAGAAGGCACCCCGCTCGTGTCCGAAGAGCTCGCTTTCCACCAAAGTCTCCGGGATCGCGGAGCAGTTGAGCTCGACGAAGGGTCCGCTGGCGCGTGACGAATCATCATGCAGCATGCGGGCGACGGCCTGCTTCCCCGTGCCGCTCTCGCCGGTGACCAGCACCATGGGGACAGAGCTCGCGGCGATCACCCGGACCTGGCGCAGGATCTCCGCGGTGCGGGGCGCCGCGTGAACGAAGGCGTCCCTCTCGGTGCGCTTCCGTTCCTGAGCCGTCAGGTAGGCGACCCGATGCTCGAGGGCGTGGGTACGGGCAGCGTTGCGGACGGCGGCGACGATCTCGTCGAGCTCGAACGGCTTCTTGATGAAGTCGTAACCACCGAGCTTCATGGCGGCGACAGCGCTCTCGATCGATCCGTGCGCGGAAATCAGAATGACCTTCGTGTCAGGGGCCTCTTGCCGCATACGGCGGAGGAGGTCGAGACCGTCTGCGTCACCGAGAACGAGATCGAGGAGGACGACGTCAGGACGGTCTTCGGAAAAGCGGAGCCAGGTCTCGGCCCCACTGCCGGCGACGGTCACGTCGAAGCCCTCTCGAACCAGGGTGGTGCGCAGCGATTGCCGGATCAGCGCTTCGTCATCCGCGACCAGGACGTGGGTGCTCATCGCACGATCGGGAGCTGGACCTCGAAGGTCGCCCCCGTCCCCTCGTGAGCCGGACGGTTCTGGGCGACGATCCGCCCCTCATGCTCGAGCACGATGTTCTGGCTGATAGCGAGCCCCAGACCGTGCCCCTCGGGCTTGGTCGTGAAGAAAGGTTTGAAAAGGTCCTGGAGCTGGCTTTCGGGGATGCCCGGCCCGTGGTCGGCCACCCGGATCGCGACCTGGTCGCGACCGAGGAGATGGGCCCGGCGCGCCGTGATCTCCACGCTCCCTCCAGAGGGCGCCATCGCCTCGGCCGCGTTGACGAGCAAATTGACGAGGACTTGGGTGAACAAGAGCGGGTCGACCTCGATAGGCTCGAGGTCTGCTTCTTCGTGCCGTTCGACCTGGATCGCGAGACGCGTCAAGGCGGGGCGCGCGGCCTCGAGCGCGGCGTCGAACAGTCCCGGGACGGTCGCCACCTCCATGCGAGGCGCGAGCGGACGCGAGAAATTGACCAACCTTCTGACGAGTCCCTCGACGCGGGTGATCTCTCGGTTGAGCGCCTCGGCGGTGTCGTGCACGTCAACCCGATCGGCCATCCCGTCCCCCTCCCGGACCAGTAGCTGCACGGCGGCCTTCATCCCCGCGAGCGGGTTTAGCACCTCGTGTGCCAGCTTGGCCGCCAGCTCACCCACCGCGGACAACTTTTCGCTCTGCATGAGGCGTCGTCTGTGCTCGGCGAGAGACGCATCCGTTTCTTCGAGCTTCTCGATCAGTGCCCGAATTTGATCGCCCAGCGCCTCGAGGCCGGCGCGTCCTGGCGCTACGTGAATGCGCGTTCGCTCCGTCGCCGACTGAACCTGCACCTCTAGCTCGTAGATTGGTTTTGTGATTCGTCGCGCCCAGAGGAACCCCGCCAGCAGACTGGCGAGCGCCCCCGCAATGCTGGTTGCCACTAGCACGTAGGCGAGCTTGCGGACGTTACGCTCCGTATCGGCCAGGGCTCTTTCGGCGTCCATTCGCGCCACCCGGCCGAATTGGTGAAAAAGGTCGCGCAGGCGCTGCGATCGGGCGTGATTGCCCTCGAGGGCTCGGCGGGCCTCTACAGACTTCCCGGAATCGTGCAGGGCGATCGCCATCTTGCGTGCCTGATCATATGCCGCGTATTCGCGCTCGATGTCCTGCAGCAATGTGCGCGAGGTCTGGCTGCTCACCTTCGTCTGGGCAGCCGTCAACCACGACTCGAACGCAGGCTTGCTGGTAGCGAGCTCTTCCAGCCAGGCCCGGTTCCCCGAAAGCAGGTACTCGGCGACGAAACCCTTCTGATACTGGAACGCGCTCATCGCCGCTGCGTCGTCGATGAGCGCGAGCTGTTGGGTCACCGCCACGCGCGCGGCCGTGGCGGTGTTTTCCAGGGAGGACAGCCCAACCGCGCACACCACGCCCACCGCAATCGCCGTCCCGAGCGACGCCAGCGCCAGGCGACGCGAGAGCGCAGCCGTGCGAGATCCGCGATCGCTCGACATCACCATCCTCCCCCGTTGACCGCCCCTGGTGCGGAAGGTTTTCGGCCGACGACGGAGGCTAGCGTTCGATTCTGTTCGTTGCCCCTTCGCCGCCAGCCGAAAGTGCCAAGCGGGACGGGCCTATCGATGGCGCGGCGATTGCTGGGCAGACGGGTCAATGAATCTGGATCTATGTGACGTCCTGCTGGTTGTCGAGGACCCCGAGCTGATGAAGAAGATCGCCCTTCAGCTGCGCGAAGCCGGAGTCCTCGTTCGGTGCGCACCAACGCTCGACGACGCGGCCTCGCTGCTCCGCACAGGGCCGCCGCCGACCTATCTGTTCCTTCGTCTTGCCGGGCAGCGGCGTTCCGCCGAGGAGCTGAAGCGCGAGCTGAGTTCACGATTGCCTGGGTGGTCGTTCGAAGTTCATACCGCCGCGGGTCAGGAGCGAAAAGGGAATGGCGCACAGCTAGTCAACTGAAGAGTTTTCGGCGGGCGCCGACCATCGTTCCTCACTCCGTCACGGCCGCCCCTTTCGGCGTGCCAGGGCTGATCTCCACAAACGACCAGAATCGACTGCGCAACCGCTGGAGTCGTTCGAATGACTCCGGAGCCGTCGCAGTCACGAGGTAGCGGAGTTTACAGAGCATTGCCGTAGGCTCGGAGTCGAGCTCGAGCGAGGACGCCAATTCCACAGTCGGGCGGTCCGGCGAGACGCCCTCCGCCCACAAGAGATGTCCGACCACGAGGTAGTCCGCTCCGCTCTTGCGATGGAAACGCGCTTCCAACACACGCACCGTTCGTGCGACTGCAAGGGCGGTGCCCGGCCGACACGGCATGGACAGCGGGACGGTTCGATGGGAGACCGAACAAGATTTTGACGGTCGTGAGGCTCGATGGATGATTCGTGCCCGGCCCCGGCGCGCACGTGGTGGTCAGGTTCACGGAGGGACTCGCTGCTATCACGGCACCGTCCTTGCTGTCGCGCCTCAGGGTGCCGATACCTATCTTGGGGACACTCCTCGTCCTGACCTTGCTCGCCGACGCCCAGGACGAGGCGCCGAAGCCTCCGGCCGAGCTCTCCTCGGTGGGAGCGCGCGCCTTGGCGGCGCAGCCGGGCGATACGCTTCTTCTCATCGTCGGCGATCGGATTGCCGTCGCCAGGGTCGATCGCGTCAGCGTGTCGAGCCGGGCTATCCGGCTTCGGTTCACCGGCGAGCGGCTTCGTGGACGCGTCAGCGGGCAAAGCGTGGATCTCGAGATGAAGGATGATCGCGTCAGGGGGAGCATCGGAGCGCAGGCTGTGTCCCTCCAGATCATGCGCTCGAGTGGGGCGCTCAAGGTCGTGGGGCGGTTCGGCGCCCACGCAATCGACGAAGACTTGAGGCCGAGCGCGGTCGTCGCCGAGATCGGTCCCTGTCGATACGATCTGAGATTCGACCGGAACGAATACATCGGTCAGGTCACCTGCGGCGGACAGCCCGAGGGGGTGCAATTGCGCGTCCCTTCCACACTGGCTGCGCGGGGCGACGTCGAGCTGGCCACGCTGCTCACGGCAATCCTTGCGCGCTGACGGCGCCGCGCGGCGCAGAAAGGAGCCTGGACACATGGCCAGTTTGTGATCAGCCTTGCGTTGTTCCAGCCCACCCACATCTGATCTGACCGCTGTTGTCCGCTTCGAAGAAACACATCGTGGAATCGATCCCTTCTGAGGTCGCGGAATTCATCCGCGAATGCATCGACAGGCTCGAGACCCTGGACTTGCTCCTTTTGCTCCAGGCGAAGTCCGGAAGAACGTGGTCTGCACGCCAACTCAGCGACGAGATGCGCTCCTCACCGCTTGCCACGGAAAGCGCCCTGGGAACACTGCTGGCTCACGGCATCATCGTGACCGAGAACAACTGCTACCTGTTTCGTCCGAGTGGGCCCGAGCTCGAAGAGAAGATTCGTCGTTTGGCCGACTGCTATCGCACTCGGCGGACCGCGGTCATCGCGCTGATTTTCTCCAGGCCTAGCGATGCCGCCAGAAGCTTCGCCGCAGCGTTTCGACTCAAGAAAGGCGGCTCCGATGGCTGAGGGCGTATACGCGCTGTGTGCTTTGACCAGCGCATTGTGCGCGGCGCTGCTGGCGCGGTCGTACCGCGGCACCCGGGTTCCGCTGGTGGGATGGAGCGCCTTGTGCTTCGCGGCGCTGGCGCTGAACAACGTCGTGGTCTTCGTCGATCTCGTCGTGATTCCCGAGGTCGATCTCATGCCGCTCCGTAGCCTGGTGGCGCTGGTGGGTCTGGCCGCCCTCCTGTTCAGGCTGGTCTGGGACATCCGGTGAGGGGGGCATCGCGATGAACCAATTCCTGCTGGGATGTCTGACCACGGTCTGTCTGACCATTGCGGTCTTCTTCCTGAAATTCTTCCGTGAAAGCAAAGATCGTCTGTTCGGCTACTTCGCGGCCGCCTTCGCGGTGCTCGCCGTCGACTGGCTCGCGCAGGCCTTCCTGATTCCGCGCCACGAACGGCAGCATTTCCTGTTCCTGATTCGACTGGCGGCCTTCCTCCTGATCATCGCGGGAGTCGTCGACAAGAACCGAGCTCGATAACCGGGCACCCCGGACCGCTCAAAAAACAGGCGCTGGCGCGCGGGATCGTAAAGAACCCTTCCGCTGCTTCCGCCCGAGTCTGCGGTTTCATGGAGGCACGCATGTTGCTCACCTAACCGCCGTGCCTGTTCGCAACCAGCCAAATGAGGCCCGCGCGTGACGGCCGGGGTGGTGCTCGTTGCGTCGTTCGCCCTGGCTCTCGACGGTGCTGGCGAGCAGCCCGCGGCGTCCGGCTCGCCGACGCTGGCGATGAGCCTGGAGGAATGCGTGCGTCGCGGAGACAATCACAGCCCCCTCGTGCGCCGTTCGCGCGCCGACACTCGTGTGGTCGCCGCTCGCCGGGTGGGGGCCAGCCTCATCCTGCCCCACAACCCGTTCGTGTCGGTGGTCGCTGGTCCTCGGAGAGAACAGGTCGGTCCCGGGCTGGTCGCCCAGGGGGTGCAGTACACAGCCCACCTCGAGCAGACCCTGGAGATCGCAGGCCAGCGGGGTGCGCGGCGAGCGGTCGTCGACAAAGCGATGGCCGTGGCGGCTGCGCGAGAGGCCTTGGCGCTGAGCGAGACACGCGCGCGTGTCCGTAGCGCGTACATGGACGGCCTCATCACCGCGGCCCAGGCGCGCGCCGCGCGGGGGCGGGAGGCCCTGGTCAACCAGGTCTACGAAGCCGTCAAAGTACGGGTCGAGAAGGGCGCCGCGTCGCAGATCGATCTCGGGCTGGCCGAGATCGAGACCGGCCGTCTGGCACACCAAAGGCTGGAGGCGGATCTTGCTCAGGTGGAATCGAAGGCAACCCTGGCCACTCTGATCGGTCTTCCCGTCGGAACGAACATCACCCTCACGACACCGCTGGCGGGTCCTTCGGTGCGTCTCCCGCCGCTGTCGCAACTGCTCTCCGACGCAGAAGCCCACCGCGCCGAGCTGCGCGAGCTGGCTGCTGCCGGGACCGAGCTGGATGCGGAATTGATCCTGCTCCGTCGCGAGGAGATACCCAACCCGACCCTGATCCTCGAGCTCGAGCGCGATCTTCCCGGGCAACAGTTCCTGGGCGCTGGGCTTGCCCTGCCGCTGCCGCTGTGGCGTCGAAACCAGGGGGAAAAAGCGCTGGTCATGGCGGCGCGCTCGCGGGCCGCCGACGAGCGAGCGTTGCTGGAACGGGACATTTCGCACGAGGTCGAACGGGCCTTCCGCCGGGTGGTGTCGACCTACGAGCAGGCGAAGCTGGTCGAGACACGGGTCGCCCCGGCGGCCGACAGCAACGTCGCGCTGCTCACCGAAGGCTGGCGGGCCGGGAAGTTCGATCTGTTCCGGGTCATTCAAGCCTCGCGCGAGGCGGGCGAGGCCCGGCGGGCGCAGCTCGAGACCGTTCGGGACTTCTGGCAAGCGGTGATCGCCCTCGACCGCGCGACGGGAGCGATATGAAGGTTCGCCAACGGGACTGGGTCTTCATGGGAGCGATCAGCGCCGCCGCTTGTGCGGTTGCTCTTCTGGCCTCCGGACGGCACGCGTCGCCTCGCGCCGAGGCCGCGTCAGAAACCGCTCCGGCGCGAAAACCGAAAGGGCCGCTCTCCCTCTCGCAGCGTGGGGCCACGCTGGAGACCACCACCGTCGCCCGCGCGCCGCTGGTCGGGGACATCCAGGTGGTCGGCTCAGTGGCCGCGGCGGAGGACCACTACGCGGTGGTTGGTCCCTCGGTCTCGGGTCGGGTCCAGCGCCTCCTCGTGGGCGTGGGGGACGAGGTGAAGCGCGGGCAGACGCTCGGCGAAATCGAGAGCGTCGAGGCGGGGCAGGCGCGGGGCGACTACATCGCGGCGAAAGCGGGGCTGGGAGCGGCGGAGGCGAACGCCGTTCGCGAGCGGGAGCTGGCCGACAAGCAGATCTCTTCCAATCGCGAACGGGAGCTGGCCGCCGCTCAGGCGGTGTCTCAACGGGCCAAGATGCGAGCCGCCGTTGCGCACCTGCGCGCGATCGGCTTCAATCCGGAGGAGATCCGCCGGCTGGAGCAGGAGGGGACCGAAGGCGCGCTGATTCCTCTGCGGGCACCGATCGGCGGGCGCGTCATCAAGCGAACGGTCACCTTGGGACAGTCCATCGAACGATCGATGGACGCCTTCACCATCGCCGACCTGTCCCATCTGTGGGTCCTCCTGGACATCTACGAGCAGGATCTCGCGCGAGTTCATCCCGGCCAGCGCGTCAGCCTTCGGTCCGATGTGACCGGCGGCGAGGTGTTCGAGGCCCGGGTCGCCTACGTGGATCCAATCGTCGACGAGCGGACGCGTACCGCCCACGTGCGCGTCGCCTTCGACAACACCCGTAACAAGCTGCGGCTCCACCAACTCGTCACCGCGCGCATCATCGGCGACGCCGCCCACGCGAGCGAGCCTGTGCTGGTCGTCCCCAGCGGGGCCCTGGAGCGGGTCGACGGCAACACCATCGTCTTCGTCAAGATGCGAGGCGGATTCGAGAAGCGGGTCATCGAGGCCGGATTGTCCGGCGGGGACATGGTCGAGGTCCGCGCCGGGCTGCAGCCAGGCGAAGAGATCGCCATGGCGGGGGCCTTCTTGCTGAAGTCCGAGCTCCTCCGGTAGCCGATGCTCGAACGCATCGTCGCCTTCTCGGTCCGCCGCAGCGGGGTCGTGCTGGTGGTCTGGGGCGTGCTCGCCCTGGCCGCCGTCGGGGCGGCGCGGAAGCTGTCAATCGATGCGGTTCCGGACGTCACCAACACCCAGGTCTCGGTCCTGACCAGTGCGCCCGGGTTGTCGCCGGTCGAGGTCGAGCGGTACCTGACGTTCCCGATCGAAACCGCCATGAACGGCGTCCCCGGCGTGGCCCAGATTCGCTCGATCAGCCGCACCGCCGTCTCCGCCGTGACCGTCGTTTTCCAGGACGGCACCAATCCCTGGTTCGCGCGCCAGCTCGTCACCGAGCGCCTCAAGCTGGCCGAGACCGACATCCCGCCTGGATACGGCCATCCGGAGCTGGGGCCGGTGTCGACCGGTCTTGGCGAGATCTATGAATTCTATCTGACGTCCGAGCAGCACTCGCCGATGGAGCTCAGAACGCTCCTCGACTGGACGGTCGCCTACCGGTTGCGCTCCGTGCCGGGGGTGGTCGAGGTCAACGGGATGGGGGGCGAGGCGAAGCAATATCAGGTGATTCTCGACCCCCGGCGTCTGGCCGGATACCACCTGTCGCTGCAGCAAGTGCAGCGGGCCCTCGAGGAGAACAACGCATCGATCGGGGGCGGCTACGTCGAACGGCACGGCGAGTCGTACGTGATTCGCAGCGAAGGGCAGTTCCACTCGGTCGCGGACATCGAAGACACCGTGCTGGCCTCGGATCACGACGGGACGCCGGTCTTGCTGAAGAACGTCGCGAAGGTGCGGATCGGGCCGGCCCTGCGCTTCGGGGTGGTGACCAAGCAGGGGGAGGGCGAGATCGTCGCCGGGACGGTCATGATGTTGACCGGCGCGAACTCGCGAGAGGTGGTCACCGCCGTCAAGCAGCGGCTGGCGGAGATCCAGGCGGAGCTGCCTCCCGGCGTGACGATCCGCAGCTACTACGACCGCGCCGAGTTCATCAACCGCATGCTCAAGACGGCTGGCATCAACCTGGCCGAGGGTGCGGTGCTCGTCGCGATAGTGCTGTTCCTGACGCTCGGCAGCCTGCGGGGTTCGCTGCTGGCCGCGCTCGCCATCCCGCTGGCGATGGGGGTGGCGGTGATCGGGATGGTTCGGATGGGCGTGACCGGAAATCTCATGTCGCTGGGGGCCATCGACTTCGGCCTGCTGGTCGACGGAGCGATCGTCATGCTGGAGCTGGCGCTCGCCCAGATGGTCGCCGCGCGCGTCACCAGCCGCGAACAGATCGCAGCAGAAGTGTCCTCCGCCATGCAACGCGCGGCCCGGCCCGTGACGTTCTCCCTGGCGATCATTCTGTTGGTCTACATGCCGCTTCTGGCGCTGGAGGGGGTCGAGGGGCGCATGTTTCGGCCGATGGCGATCACGGTGGCGCTCGCGCTTGCCGGTGCGCTGGCGTTCTCCCTGACCGCGTTTCCGGCCCTCGCCGCGCGGGCCCTCGCGGCACCGCGGCAGGCCCACGGTGACGGCGGCGCCTGGGCATCGCTGCGGCGGCAGTATCGGCGCCTGCTGTCGACGCTCCTCGGGCATCCCCGAAGGTCGCTGGCAATGGCGATCATCCTCCTGGGCGGGGCAGGCTGGCTGGGCTCGCGGCTGGGCGCCGAGTTCGTTCCCCGGCTCGACGAGGGCGAGCTGTCGCTCGACGTCCGGCGACTCCCCTCGGTGTCGATCACGGAGGCACAGCGGTTGGGCGTGCAGGTGGAGAACGTCCTGGCCCGGATCCCCGAAGTGCTCTCGATCGTCACCCGCACGGGCCGGGCGGAGGTGGCGACCGATCCGGTGGGGCCCGACGAGACCGAGGTGATGGTCAAGCTTCGCCCGAAAGAGGAGTGGACGACTGCTGCCGATCTCGACGGCCTGGGCGATGCGATCAAACGCGCCGTCGAAGAGGAGGTTCCAGCCACTTTCGTCTCGGTGTCGCAACCGATCGAAGATCGGGTGAACCAGCTGCTGGCGGGCTCGCGCGCCGACGTCGTGATCAAGGTCTTCGGCGAAGATCTGAAGACGCTGAAGGCGACCGCCGATCGGATCGGCGAGGTCGTTCGGGACGTTCCTGGGCGTGGCGACTGGCGCGTGCAGCGGGTCCTGGGATTGCCGCTGCTGGAGGTGAACCCCGATCGACGACGGCTGGCCCGCTACGGCATGTCGATCAAACCCCTGCTCGAGGTCGTGGAGGCGTCCCGCGTGGGTCGATTCGCCGGCAAGATCTTCGAGGGCCCGCGACGCTTCGACCTCATGTTGCTCGAACCGCCCGCGACCCCGGGCCCGGCCGGCCTCGGCAACCTGCTGGTCGCCGCCCCGAACGGGGAGCTCGTCCCGGTCTCGGCCGTCGCAACCGTTCGCGAGTCGGAAGGCCCGGCCGTCATCAACCGGGAGGCGCTCGCCCGTCGGGTGCTCGTCGAGGTCAACGTGCGCGGGCGCGATCTCGTGGGCTTCGTGGCCGACGCGCGTCGCCGGGTCGCCGAGCAGGTTCAGCTACCGCCGGGTGTGCGCGTCGAATGGGGCGGTCAGTTCGAGAACTTCACCCGGGCCAAGAACCGCCTGCTATTCGTCGTTCCGATCACGCTCGCCATCATCTTCGCGATGCTGTTCCTGATGTTCGGCGACGTTCGCTACGCGGCGGCCGTGTTCGCCGGCGTGCCCTTCGCGCTCATCGGCGGTGTGCTGGCGCTCTGGCTGCGGGGGCTGCCGTTTTCCATCCCCGCGGCCGTCGGCTTCATCGCGGTCGCCGGGGTCGCCGTGCTCAACGGCGTGGTCATGGCCAGCGAAGTCCGCCGGCGCCTCCAGTCGGAGCGCGGGCTCGGCGATCCGGTCGTGAGCGGCGCCGTGTCGGTGCTCAGGCCCGTGCTGACGACGGCGCTCGTCGCGGCGGTGGGTTTCGTACCAATGGCGTTCTCGACTCGTGCGGGCGCCGAGGTCCAACGCCCGCTCGCCACCGTGGTGATCGGTGGGATCGTTTCGTCCACCGTCCTGGCCCTGGCTGTGTTGCCGACCCTGTTGCGCCTGCTCGTGGCGCGCACTCGACCGCCCGGGCCGGGTACCGATGCGTCCTGATCCTCTTACTCCCCGACTTCGGAAGCCGCACCGACAAAGGACCAGTGCCGACTTCGGAGGGCGATCAATCGCTCGAAGGACCTCGGGCTTGTCACGAGCACGAGGTGACGAAGCGTGGCCAACATCGTTGCCGGCGCGTTCAGTCGTGCGAACGGTGGTGTCGTCGGTTCGATCCGAGGCCGGCAATCCGGATCGCTACTGTCCCAGATGACGTGGCCGACGACCACGTAACCGCCCCCCTGTCGTTCTTGGAGATGGAAACGAGCCTCGAGGCGACGCATCGCCAGAAGGCGAGCAACGCTCGTGCCGCAACAGGATCGAAACCACCTTGCGGAATACTCGGTTCCAATTCGCTCAAACGCCCTGGCTCTCATCGGGCGATTTGCCACGATCGAGTGCAGCCTGCCCGATCTGAGGACTGCCGTGACAATGCACGTCTCCTGGAAACGACTACACGACCGACCGGGCTCGAAGCAGAGCGCGAACTTGCGGGTCGGGTTCTGACCGCGCCCCGTTCATGGTCTCGTAAGCGCTGAGTACGCGCGCCCAGAAGTCAACGGGCGCTTCCAGGCGCGCGGCGTCAACAGCGGCGTCATCGAGAATCCGGCGAGCCGTCTCAACGCCTCCGATCGAGCGCAGGTGCCACGCCAGATTCCTGGTTATGAGGGTCCAGTCAAGTCGCAGCGCCGGCGAAGGTCCTGAATCGTCTTCATCCACTTGGGTAGCGAGCAGCAATGCCGGTACCAACCGATTGGCCCACCGTCGAATCGGGCATTTTGCATGGCCTTCATCAAAGAGCACGATGCCTTGCTGAACGCCCAGGTAGGGTCTTGAAGGGCACAGCCATTGCTGTCACTTTGAGCTGGACGCAGATGCGTTACTTTCATCGCCGATTCTGTCTGCCCGAGGGATGGATGGTGCACGCGATGGAATTCTCCGCGCGATTGGTGGCGTGTTGCTGTCTGTTTCTGTTGGATGTAAAGCGGCGACGGCCGCGATGAGCCGTCCGGACCAAGGTACGTCGCTCAGCGACTCTGCTCGCGCCTGGTTAGCCCACTATGAGGACGTCTCCAGACGCCGTCGAAGGACGCGAGCCGAGCGCCGAGCCAAGGGCGGGCGTCGCAGGCCCAATCTCGCCACCAAGATGATCCTGGTCGCAGCGCTCGCAGTGGCAGTGGGCTTGGTCGCCGCGTTCGGCGTGCCGTCTGCTCTCTTTCCCTGAGCACGACGACCACGCGAACTGCACGCTGTCCGTGCAGATTGCCGGGCCTCCCCGAAAGAAAGCGGGGAATGCGCGCGCGGAAATCTTTGGCACGGCTCTTGTTGACTGCCCACACCAAAGGGGAGTCATGGCGAGTGCGAAAGCGTACGCGGAACAGCTCCTTCCGGATTCGAAGATGGACGAAGCACCCAGACGGAAGGAGATGAGCGCCGGTGACCTTGTACCGCGGGCTCATTCCCCAAAGTCTGTGGCTTCGGTTAAACCTGATCAGTGCGTGGATTCTCCTTGGCGATTCTCATGGTACTGGCGGTTGCGGCCGTTCTGGTCTTTTCGGTCCGCAGCCTTCGCAGGGAGCGGGAGCGACTGCTGCAGGAGTTCGCCGGCGTGCAAGTGACCACCTCCCGTGAGTTCACATCAGATCTCGAGGACCGACTGCGGGATCTCGAGGAAGACGCGCACGTGATAGCGACCCTCGTGAAGCAGGCGCGTGCGACCCCCGGAACCGATCTTGGCGAGCGGGAGCGCGTCATGCTGGCCTCGTTCAAGGCCATGGCGACCGTGGTTCGCCACTATCGTAGCCTGGCACTCTTCGGACCGCGGAACGTCCTTCAGCTCTCAGCGGTGGATCCGACCGAGACCCGTGAAACAGCCACCGCGCTCATGCGCGTCAGCGAGAAGGCGGTGCAGCTGCCGCAGGGCGGGCGGCAGCTGACCGGCCCGATCGACCTTTCGGACAATCGCCATTTCTACCTCTACAGATTCCCGATCGATTCCGACTCTGTCGTCATCGCCATCGACGGGCCCCGCTTCCTCCAGTCGGCCCTTCGTTCCATTCCCGATGGCCGCGTGGTCGTCACCGATCCCGGGGGTGTCGCCTGGATAGGATGTAGTTCGGCCACGCCGTGCAGAGAATTTCCCAGTCAGGACATGTCCGACGACGAGCGTAGCTGGCGCGAGGTATCCGGCACTGCCTGGTTGCCCGGAGCGGCCGCCCAGAGATTCGGCTTGACCGATCAGAAGGCCGTCGCCGCGTGGGCATCAACGGGGTCGACGGCGCTCGGGAGCTGGAGAATTACTCTGCTCGCTTCGGCGGCGGCCCTGCACGCTCGGGAACAGACGCTCGCTCGCCAATTGTTGCTCACGGCGATGGGGCTGGTCATGGCGATCGGGCTCGTCGGGGCACTGATCGTCAGACAGCAGCGGTACTCCGCCGCCCTGGCCGAAAGGCTTCGCAACGCCGAAGCCTTGCAGCAGCTCGAGAAGCAGCTGATCCGGGCCGAGAAGCTCGCGACTACGGGCGTGCTCGCGGCCGGCATCGCGCACGAAGTGGGGACCCCGCTCGGGATCATCCGTGCTCGTGCCGAGCTCTTGATGGACCAGCTCGACCGTCCCACTGAACACCGGGCGCTGAATGCAATCGTTCAGCAGATCGACCGAATTTCATCGACGATCCGGCAGGTGCTGGATTTTTCCAGGGCGCAGCCAGTGGAGGTGAGACGTCTCGATGTCGCGAGCGCCTTGCGATCGACGTTGGACCTGCTGGAGCACCGCTTTCGCCAACAGCAGTTGGAGATCAAGCTCGACGTGGGTACACACACTCCCCCGATGGCGGCCGATCCGAATCAGTTCCAGCAGGTCATGATCAACGTCCTCATGAACGCATGCGACGCCTGCCCGAAGGGCGGCCTCATCGAGATCTCTGCCAGAGCGGATGACGGTTCCCCACGTATCCGATGGGACATTCGGGACAGCGGTGAAGGTATCGCTGCGGAGCACCTGCTCGCGGTGTTCGATCCGTTCTTTACGACCAAGAAGCGCGGCGAGGGCACGGGGCTCGGGCTACCCGTGGCGGCCAGCATCGTCCGCAATCACGGCGGCGAGATAGCGCCTCGCGAGCGTGGTGGGTGAGGGAACGACAGTCACCATCCTGTGGCCGACCGCGGCGGAGCGCGATCATGCCGAAGGGTAGGGTGCTCGTCATCGACGACGCGCTCGAGATGGCGAGCGCGATCGTCGAGTACCTGCAACGTCACGGTTTCGAGGCCGAAGCCGTAGATAACGGGGAGGCCGGACTGAAGCGATTCAAAGCTGCGCCCGCTGACGTCGTCCTGACGGATCTCCGCATGAAGGGGCTGGACGGGCTGGATGTCCTTCAGGCCGTTCGGGCGCTCGATCCGGAGGTCCCGGTCGTCATCATGACGGCCTTCGGCGCCGTCGACAGCGCCGTCGAGGCGATCCAACGCGGCGCCTACCACTATGTGACGAAGCCCTTCAAGCTCGAAGTGGTTCGATTGCTCCTCGAGCGGGCCATGGGCGATCGCTCGATGCGCGCCGAGAACGAAGCGCTCCGGCGCACGGTGCGGGAGGTGATGACCGGCGGGACGCTCGTCGGTCGCGACCCTGGAATCAGGGCGGTCGGCGACCTCGTTCGAAAGGTCGCCGTGACGTCTGCGCCCGTCCTCGTGCTGGGCGAGACGGGCACCGGGAAGGAGCTGGTGGCGCGCGCAATCCACGCCGAGGGTCCGCGCAAGGACGCACCCTTCGTCGCGGTCAATTGTGCAGCCGTTCCGGAAGCCTTGCTCGAGAGCGAGCTCTTTGGCCACGTTCGGGGGGCGTTCACCGGGGCGACTCAGAACCGCCGCGGCCTGTTCCTGGAGGCCGACGGCGGGACGCTGCTGCTCGACGAGATCGGCGATATGCCGATCACGCTGCAGGCGAAGTTGTTGCGTGTCATCGAGACAGGCGAGGTGAGACCGGTAGGCAGCGATGCCCCGCGCACGACGGACGTCCGCATCGTCGCGGCGACGCATCACGACCTGGTCGCACGAATCAGGCAAGGCGGCTTTCGTCAGGATCTGTTCTTCAGGCTCAACGTCGTGCCGATCGCAATCCCGGCGCTTCGCGAGCGACGCGAGGACATTCCGCTTCTGCTCGAGCACTTCTTGCGAAAGAGCCGCGAACGTTTCCCAAGCGCCACCGCCCGAACCCTGAGCCCCGAGGCCGTGAAGATCCTTACGGAGTACTCATGGCCGGGCAACGTTCGCCAGCTCGAGAACGCGATTGACCGCTGGATCATCACCGGCGATGCCGAGGAGATATCCCCGGCCGAAGTCCGATCCGCGCTGGGCGACTGGGCCTCCGACGACCTGCCCTCGATATACGGGGAGATGCTGCCACTCCACACCGTCGAGCAGCGTTACATCGCTCTGGTCCTCGAAAAGGTCGGGGGCAGCAAGACCAAGGCGGCAGAGATCCTCCAGATTGATCCTTCGACGCTCTATCGGCGGGGGAAGCAGGGGAAGGTGTGACCGCGCTGACGTTCGGAACGGCGGTCACCCTCTGCATCGCCACAGTGGGCTGGTTCGTCGGGATCAACGCGTCCTTCATACTGGTGAACTGGTACGGAGCCCGTGAGGTGAAAGCGGACCAAGCGCCGCGCGTCTATTCGGCGCTCGTGAACCTTGCAAACGTTGCTGGCAGCCCCTGTCCTCGGCTCTTCGTAACGTCTGCGATGTGGCCGAATGGGTTCGCCGTGGCGGGCCGGCGCGGCCGCTTCGTGGTGATAACCGAGGGGGCTTTCGACCTGCTCACCGCCGAGGAACTGAGGGGCCTGCTGGCCCTCTTGGTCGCCATGTCCTCTCGCCCCGCGCTTCGGCGCGAGACGGTGTGTGCGACATTCGCGATGATTTGCGCTCCGCTGCTCCTTCCTGCGGTCGTTCGCTGGGTGCTCTCGACGAAACGGTGGTTCGCGATCGATGCGCAGGCCGCCCAGCTCAGCAGTCTGAATTCCGTTGCTTCGGCCCTACACGCGCTCGATTCGAAAGGACGGACAGCAACCCAATCGGTGACGAGTGCAGCTGGTGCTCTGTTTTGTGTCGGTCTCCCAAAGAAAGGTGAAGGCGATGGTTTCTGGGCGACTCACCCTCCGATCGAGGCCCGTCTCGCCGCGCTGGGCAGTTCGTCCTCCACGGTCAGTGTGGCGAGATGAATATGACAGCGACAATCTGGGGCTACAGCTGCCTCGCGATCTTCGTGCTTGCGTACGTCCTCGTCGTGCTCGAGGAACGCTTGCACCTGCGCAAATCGATCCCCGCGCTGGTAGCGGCTAGCGGCGCCTGGATCCTCGTCGGCGTCCTGTTCACGCTGCGCGGCGAAGCTCGCGTGGCGGAAGAGGCGTTCCGACACAACCTGCTCGACTACGCCGAGCTGATGCTGTTCCTGCTGGCCGCGATGACGTTCGTCAACACGCTGGAGGAGCGCCAGGTGTTCGCCGCCCTCCGCGCGCAGCTCACGGGCCGCGGACTCAGCCTCAGAGGGATCTTCTGGATAACGGGGGCTCTGGCATTTCTCATTTCGCCCATCGCCGACAATCTGACCACTGCCCTCATTATGGGCGCCGTATCGCTCTCGGTCGGTCGGGACCGGCCCAAGTTCGTGGTGGTCGCCTGTATCAACGTGGTCGTGGCAGCCAACGCGGGCGGCGCCTTCAGCCCCTTCGGAGACATCACCACGCTCATGGCCTGGCAGCGCGGTGTCGTGCCCTTCGCGCGCTTCTTCGCTCTCTTCATCCCGTCTCTGGTGAACTGGCTGGTTCCCGCGGCGATCATGTCTCTCTCGATAGGCAAGGAGCGGCCACCCCAGGTGTCGGAGGCCGTTGTCGTGAAAGAGGGTGGGCTCGTAGTCGTGGCGTTGCTCCTCGGCACGATCGCGCTCACGGTCGTCATCCACACCGCGCTCCACCTGCCGCCGGTGTTCGGGATGATGACCGGCCTCGGCGTCCTCAAGGTCTACGGTTACGTCCTCGGCCGCCGGTTGGAACGTGGCCTCGACGAGCTCGACAACGTGGCTGTCGCTTCCCCCTTACCTGCGGACGCCCCCACGCCGCGGCAGAGTGACAAGGGGTTCAACGTCTTCCAGCAGCTCGAACGGGCCGAGTGGGACACGTTGATGTTCTTCTACGGCGTCATCTTGACGGTCGGCGCTCTTGGGACTCTCGGCTACCTCGCGCTCGCGTCCACCGCCGTCTACGGCGGGCTCGGGCCGACCTGGGCGAACGTGCTCGTGGGGGTGACCTCGGCATTGGTCGACAACATCCCGATCATGTTCGCCGTGCTCAACATGCAGCCCGAGATGTCGCAAGGGCACTGGTTGCTGGTCACCCTGACCGCGGGCGTGGGTGGATCGTTGCTTTCGGTCGGGAGCGCGGCCGGCGTCGCGCTCATGGGGCAGGCGCGCGGCATCTATACGTTCCGCCAGCACCTCCGCTGGACCTGGGCGATAGCGCTCGGGTACGCCGCCAGCATCGCGACGCACATGCTGATCAACCGCCGCTACTTCTGAGCCGATAACCGCCGGCGCGCTGTCGAGGCGCGGGTGTTGGCCTGCCGGTTGCTCACGGTGGCGCCTCCAGGCGCCCGACATGCCCCAACACCAAGGAACTGAGCGCGCTTCACGCGCAAGGTCGATCATCACCCCGTACAGGATCTTGACGGGCAGCGCCGCGAACGGTCGGTTCCTTACCAGCCTGGCGCGGCGCGGCCCCGATCCCGACGAATGACGTCTCTCTGACCCATTGATCAATCACCACACCACAAAAGAGACCAGCGGATGAAACGGACACTGATCGCGTTGATCCTCACTTCGATCCTCGGAGGGGGCGGCGCTGCGTTGGCCGCGGATGCAGGGGCACCGGCCGCAGGCATGGCCAATGCGGCGCCCGCCGCCCCGGCCAAGGCCGACTGCACGGAGAAACAGAAGGCGTTCGACGACGCCACCGCTGCGGCCAAGACGGCCGGCACGCCGGACCTGGCGAGCTGCAAGGACAAGAAGGGCAAGGAGAAGACCGACTGCGAGAAGCCCCTGAAGGAGAAGGCGAAGGCCGACACCAAGGCGGCCAAGGAGAAGGTCAAGGCGGACAAAGCGGTGCTGGACTGCTGCAAGAACCCCAAGAAGAAGGGCTGCAGCGCCGCCTGACGCGGCTATCGCCCGAGGAGGACCTCCGTCGGCCGCGTGGTCTCCTCGGGCGCTTCACTCGGTGCAGGCAGGGACCAAGTCGATGCTATATGAGGGGCGCGACACCTCGATGAACGACCCCACTCCTCCCGACCCGCCTCAGCCTGACCGGGTCGAACGACGGGCATCGAAGCGGTCCGTTCGGTCGTCGCCGCTGGCCGCCGCGCTGGGCGCGATGACGCCGCCTCTCGATCTGCGGATCCTGGGCCGAACGCTGCTTCACACGGCAGCGGTCGGTTTCGCCGCGGGTCTCCTGGGGGCGGCATTCTTCGCAGGCCTCGAGTACGCGCAGAGCCTCCTGCTCGAGGGTCTGGCGGGCTACGTGCCGCTTCGCGCTCATGGCGAGAAGATCCTGAGCGAATCGCAGGGGCTGACCCTTCGCCCGCTGGTCGTCATCTTCCTCCCTGCCGCCGGCGCCCTGCTGGCCGGGCTGGTCTGTCTCCTGGCCCCCGAGACCCGAGGCGGGGGCGGCGACGCGATGATCCACGCTTTCCATCACCAGGGAGGGGTGGTCCGGCGGCGCGTCATCTGGGTCAAGGCGCTGGCGTCCATGCTGACCCTGGGCAGCGGCGGCTCGGGTGGTCGTGAGGGTCCGACCATGCAAATGGGAGGCGCGATCGGCTCGACCATCGGTCGCTACTTCAACGTCAGCGCGCGCGAGCGCCGCATCCTCATGCTCGCGGGCGTCGCCGCCGGCATGGCCGCCGTGTTCCGGACACCCCTCGGGGCAGCGCTGCTCGCGGCGGAGGTGCTCTACCGCGACGACTTCGAGGCGGAGGCGCTCGTTCCAGCCGTTCTCGCCAGCGTCATTGCGTACTCCGTCGTCATCTCGATCTTCGGCGAGTCGCGGCTGTTCGCACGGGCGCAGCACTACCCCTTCGTTCCGCGGCATCTGCCGCTCTACGCGCTCCTGGGGTTGCTCGTCGCCATGGTGGCTTCGCTGTTCTTGAGCGCGCTGCGGTTCGTACAGAAGCTCTCGGCCCGGCTGCCGGTGCCGATCTGGGCGCGACCGGCGATAGGCGGCCTGGCGCTCAGCGCCGTGGCGCTGCCGCTGATCTTGATCGTCGGGACGAGAATCGGCAGTCCAGGGCGCGCGCTCGGGCTGCTCGGCGGTGGTTACGGCGCCGCCCAGGTCGCGATCACCGGCGCCGACTGGCTTCCCCTCGGATGGAAAGGCGCCGAGCTGCTGCTGTTTCTCTGTGCAGCCAAGCTGCTTGCGACCGCGTTCACCATCGGCACGGGCGGCAGCGCCGGCGACTTTGGTCCGTCGTTGGTGCTCGGCGGGCTGTTCGGGGGTGCGTTCGGACGCGCGGCTGCCGTGCTGCTCCACGACCCCAGCATCGACCCGGGCGCCTTCGCCTTGGTCGGGATGGGGACGTTCTATGGCGGCTTGGCGCACGTCCCGGTGAGCGCGCTCATCATGGTCAGCGAGCTGGCCGGCAGCTACGACCTGCTCGTTCCGCTGATGCTGGCGGGAGGAATCGCGTTCGTGGCGCTACGAAAACGGTTCCTCTATCAAGCCCAGGTCCCGACCCACAACGACTCTCCGGTGCACAAGCGCCCGGATTCGCTCGAGGCCCTGGCCCGGCGGCACGTCAAGAACATCATGACGGTGCGAACGCCGTTCCACGTGTTCGCGCCCACCACCAGCCTCGTGACGATGCGAGATGCGCTGACCGAGGCGAGCTGGCAGACCACCTTCCCTGTCGTCGACGGCGGAGCCACGCTGGTGGGGGTCGTCGACGCGCGCTCGATTGGTCTGCTCGCGGCCGCCGATGCGATTCACACCCCGGCGTGCGCGTCCGATCTCATGCACCCGCCCGCGTCCCTGGGGCCAGATGACGATCTGAAGACCGCCGCCGAGCTCATCTTGAGCAGCGGTCTGCGCCAGCTCCCCATACTGGGCCCCGACAGGCAGATCCTCGGCTTCATCGAGGAGTCCGAGGTCACCCGCGCGTATCTCGCGTTCTCGGCAATCACCTCGGACGCGGCGGACTGAGGACAGCGAATCATCCGATCGAGCGGGCAGCCGTCAAAATGTTGAACGGCGCCGGGCGCGCTCACCCCGGAAAGCCCAATCCTGGTCGAGGCACTGGCCTTGCAACGTGGCCTGCCTGTGCGTGTGCTGGAGGCCCGGGTTCGGCGATCACGGGGATCGGACTATGTCGTGGTCGGCCACGTGATCTGGCCCGGCACCGAGGACGATGAGTCTCCCATCGTGCAATGGGCTCCGTCGCTCGCCTGGGACGCTGAGTCCAGCGCCTTGCTCAGCCAGCTGTGGTATTTCGTGGACGCGACGGCTCCGAGGTCTTTCGAGCTTCTCCCGCGGATGCACATCCGAAATTGGGCGTTCGCCGACGTCTCCGTGTCGGTGTCCGCCCTGGAACCGCGATGCCGTTGATCGCGCGGTTGAAGCAGGCGACGCTGTGCCTTGCGCTCATGACCGCGGCGTCCGCGGCGGTCGCGATCGTCTGCTTCACCTCGGCGCGGACCGCGATGACACGCGACGAGGAGGCACTGGCGAGCCTCGCCAGCGACGTGGCGCGGATCGCGCAAGCGGAGATCGCCGCGGAGCGTATGGTGGCGGTCGGCCGCACGTACCTGCTCACGAACGAGCCCGATCTCCTGGCCCGGGCCCAGGCCGCCGAGGCGACCCTGGAGCGAACGCTGCAGGATCTACGGCAAGGTCTGGCGTATCGCGGATACGACGATCTTCTGATCCGGATTCTGAATTCGGCGACACGGTACCGAGAACGGTTCGAACAGGCCATGTCGCATCCACCGCCGGCCGATAGGCCGGCCGAGCTGGCGATGACGCTTCGGAATGACCTTGTCCCGGCCCGCGAGCGCGTCCACGCCGACCTTCAAGCCCTGGTCGAAGCCCGCCAGTTCCGGCAAACCGAGATGAGGTTGGCAGCCGACGACCGGACTTCGCGCGCTCTCTGGCGGCTAGAGGTGTTTGCCCTGCTGGGCGCCGTGGGGACGACGCTGCTGGCGTGGTTCATCATCGACCACCTCGCTCGGGTCGACGCGATGCTCGTCGCGGCACAGATGGCTCGGAAAGACGCGCCACAACCGACTCGGCCAACCCCGAGATCAGAGCAGCCACCTCCGGCGACGCCGATACCCAATGCGTCTGAGATGTCCGAAATGGAGGTTTCGGCCTCCCCGGCACCCGAGATCAACGACAGGAGACGCACGCCGCCACCCCGCTGGTGGCCCCGCCCTTGAGTGCCCGGTCGCCGGCGACGAGGGGTTCGACCTTCAAAGGTGCGGGATAGGCCACTACGGCAAACGCCAGTCCGGCTTCGCCGGGCGGTGGGGCCAGCTTGTCCGAGAGCTCGGCGATGGCCACGAGAAGATCGGCGCGTGCAGCCGTCGTTCGGCTGATCGACCTGCTCATCCGCCGAAGCCGTTCGGCTGCCTCTCGCGAGCTGACGTCAGGAATGTTCGCCCGTCGAAAGGCGGCGTGGCTGAACGCATCGTTCCGCAAGGCGTCCAGGATGCGCGCGGTCTGCAGCTGACCGTCGGCGTCGAGACCAGCGCGATCGTACGGCTTGAGACCGCGGGACGAACCGAACCAGATCCGGCCGCGCGCGCCGAAGCTGGAGGCGTCCGCGGGAAGGTCCTCCGCCACGAATACCGGCTCGGGGTTCAAGGGGAAGTCCTTCGAGAACACGGCAAAGAGGAGGCTCCCGTCAGTCTGGCCACGTATCGCGGCGACGGCGCTGCCGAACGGAAAGAACATCTCCTTGCCCGGACCGAGCGCCTCCTGCACGGAGGCGCGAGCGGAGCTGTCCAAGACGAGCGTCTCTTCCTTGCGCGCCGGCGGTGACCGCTTGAGGGTCACCATCAAGTCCCGGACCTGATCGATCCCGACCACGACGTTGAGCGCGCTGCCAGCGGTGTAGCCAGCGTGATAGATGCCGACGAGCTCGTACTCGCCTGTCGCGCAGGAGACGGCCAGCACGGGGGATCCCGAGTTGCCCGCCGACAGGAGTGCATCGACGACGAAGTCGTCGTGGTCCCAGTCACCGAAGTCGTCGTGGTCGAGGGCCGAGATCACCTTGCCTGCGTTCGTGGCCCGGAAGGCGCCCAGCGGAAAGCCCCTCACCTCGACCGCATTCCGCTCCCGGACGGCCGCGCTGCGCCCGACCTTCCACGGCATCACGTGCAGGGCGGCCTGAGTCTTCAGAATCGCCACGTCTAGCTGGGCGTCAGTCACCACCCGCGTGACCGAGACGTCGTCGCGGGCGTAGTTGTCATGCTCGTCATCAACGAGCGCGAGGCTCTCCGAGACCTTCTTGCAGCCGGCTGGAACCCCTTCCACCGGGTGCTGCAGATCGGTGACGGTCGGCCAGGCGGCAACGTGATCGTTGGTGAGCAGAAAGGTGTCGTTTCCCTGCCGCCGGTAGGGGAACGCCGTCCCGTGCAGTACCGCCTTGCGCCGCTCGTGCCGGACGGCGCCGTCGAGACCATAGGAGAGACACTCGTAGGTCGCGGTGTTCCGCGCGCAGTACGAGAACACCGCCTCGGGCCCGTGGTCGAACGTGCGCGCGTCGCCCGAGAGCGTCCTCAGGTCGTCAGCGTAGACCCCTGGGCAGAACGGCGCCGGCGGCACCCCCGGCGAAGCTGGAGCTCCAGAGGCTCCGGCACCGGCGAAGAGGGAGGCCGCGACCAAAGCTGACGCGAGGATCCTGCGGGGGGGCATCCGTGCCAGCGCTGCATCCGGCGTGCTACGCGAAGTCCGCGGAAATCGCCGTGGGGCACGCCGACAGCGTCAACAATTCGAACGGGACCGAGGGCCAGAGAACAGCTTTCAACCGGCAGGGGCGTCGCTCAAAACGACGCCATCGTTGTCCTTTCTCTCTACCGGGACGAACGTCCACGAGGTTCCGCGAAATGATCCGAGACGCGCCATCGTTGCCGGTGCCGCCCTGAGGACGAGATAGCGGAGCGTCGACAGGATCGCGGCGGGCGAGGGGGCGTCGCGCAACGATGGCGCTGGCTCGATACGAGGACGATCGGGTGTCCCTCCGTGGTCCCACACGACGTGACCGACGACGATGTAGGTGCCACTTGGTTCATGAGGCGGAAAGAAGCGAGCTTCCAATATCGGCATGGCGTATCCGCGCAGGCAAGAGACGGACCACGGTCGGCCCTTGGCTTTAGCGGCGCGACCGAGAGTTCAGGGCGTCAACAAATCAGTCGTCCGAGCCGCCAGGTGGAAAGAGAATTGACGGCAGGTCCGACCTTCTGGCGGCCGGATGGTGGCGCCAGGAACCAGGATCGCCCCTCGGCCTTTCGACAGCCGCGTTTGACTTTCCACCGAATCGTCATCAGAGGCGAGACAGGGGAAATGGAGTCGACAAACCCGAGTCGCCTGAAATGGGGAGCGTGGCTCGGCTACGCGCTCGTGATCGGCACCCTGGTCGTCCCGAGCGGCCTGGCCTTCTTCGCCGCAATTCAGGCTGCGGCCGTACGCGACCACGTGTCCGCGACGTACGCTCTCCAGGCGGCGCGGGCCGAACGCCTTCGTTCCCTGGGGCTCGAGCTGGGTCTCAACGTGCGCGCGCTTCTCATTCGTTCCGACACAACCGTGGGGGCGAGCGTGGCGCAGGCTCGGCGCGACTTCGACCAGGCCGTCATCGCGCTCCGGGCCGCGGCGGGTCCCGAGGGGCGAAAGCAGCTCGCCGAGATCGAGCAGACCGCCCAGGACTACGAGGCAGCCGCCGATCGGGTCTTGGCATCTCCCGCACCGCGCATTCCCGCTTTCGAAGACGAGCTGGCGCCGTTGATGAAGCAGCTGCGCGAGCGGCTGGACGCCTACGTCGCCTACAAACACGACATCGCCGAGCCGGCGAAGGCCAACGCCGATGCCAAGTTCAAACGAGCGGTCACGATCTCTTCCGTCGCGTTCATGTGCGCCGTCGGGCTCAGCGTGATGTTCGCGGCACTGTCGGCGCGGCGACTCGACAGAGACTACCGGCGGGAGCGAGCAACCACGGAGCGCGCAGAGCGGGCGCTCGCGGCGCGCGACGAGCTTCTCGCGATCGTGGCCCACGATCTGCGAAGTCCGCTCAGCGCGATCACGCTGAAGGCGGGGCTCGTGCGCAGGAATCCGCGCGGCGACAAGACGCTCAAGCACGTCGAGTCGATTGAAAGCATCGCGCTGCGAATGGAGAATCTGGTCAGGATGTTGCTCGATGCGGCCAGCATGGAGGCGGGCCGATTCCAGGTCGCCAAGGTCGAGTGCCAAGCAGACGCCATCCTCCACGAGACCCTGGACGTCTATTCGGCCGAGGCCGAGGCCAAGGCGATCAAGCTCGGAGCCACGGTGGCCGCGGACCCCTCGGAGCTCACGCTGCTGGCCGACAGGGAGCGCGTCATGCAGGCGCTTTCGAACTTGATCGACAACGCGATCAAGTTCTCCGCGCGAGATGGTGCCGTGAGGGTCACGCTCCGCGGGGGCCACGGCGAGGCACGCTTCGAGGTCGACGACGACGGCGCCGGCATAGCCGCCGAGCATCTGTCCCATGTGTTCGATCGTTTCTGGAAGGCCGAGGTGGGCGGAAAGCGAGGTGCCGGTCTCGGGCTCTACATCGTCAAGGGGATCGTCGAGGCCCACGGTGGGCGCGTCTGGGCGGAGAACAGGCCCGGTGGCGGCGGGCGCTTCTCGTTCACGCTGCCGCTCGCGGCAGCACCCAGTCGGCCTCTCGTGCTGCCCAGCGCACACGAGGGATCCCATGCGGCGACGTGAGGGCGAGCTCGAGAATGGCCGACGTCCTCGTCGTAGATGACGATCCTGATTCCGCCGAGGCGCTCCTGGAGATCGTGGAGGCGGAAGGCCATCGGGGGCGGATCGCCCACAACGGACGAGAGGGGCTGGAGGCGCTCGAGGTCAGGGCCCCGGATCTCGTGCTGCTGGACGTGGAGATGCCGGTCCTCGATGGCCCGGACATGGCCCACGCGATGTTCGTGCACAACGTTGGCCTCGATCGCATCCCGGTCGTCCTGGTGTCGGGGACCCCAGCCCTCGCCGAGATCGCGAAGCAGGTCGGGACGCCCTATGTGCTCGGCAAGCCGTTCCGCTACGAGAAGCTCGCGGCGATCATCGAGACGGCGCTGCGCGAGCGCCGCGCTCCCCGTCCCGACCCGGTCCAGAGATCGGAAGCGTGAAGTGGAAGGCGCTTCCCTTGCCGATGTGTGACTCGACCCAGATGCGGCCTCCGTGCGCCGACACGATTCCCTGGGCGATGTAGAGGCCGAGCCCGACGCCTTGTCGCCGCCCGCCAGGCCGCCTCTGCCAATAGCGCTCGAAGAGATGGGGAACGAGATCCTTCCTGATTCCGGGTCCGTTGTCGGCGATGGTGAAGCAGACCTCGCGGGTCTGAGCCCGGGCGCTGATCTGGATGCGGCCACCTTCGTCGGGGGCGAACTTCGCCGCGTTGCCTAGCAGGTGTGACAGCACCCGAAGCACCTGAGCTCGATCCGCGAGGATCGGCGGGATGTTCTCAGGAAGCGCCCGCTGGACCTGGATCGACTTGCCGACCAGCAATGACGCGAGGACCTTCACCGCTTCGTCGACGACGGGAAGAACCTCCTCCGGCTGTGGCATCACGGCGAACGTTCCAGCCTCGATCGTCGACACCTGAAGCAGGTCTTGAATGGTCGCATTCATCTGCTGAACGCTGCCGCGGATCAGATCGACGAGCTCGGGGCCGGGGCGCCCTTCACCCAGCGGCGCCGCTCGCGTCATGAGCGTGGTGGCGAATCGGATCGCGGACAGGGAATTCCTGAGGTCATGAGACACGACCGCGAGCAGGTCGTCGCGGGTACGTACTGTCGCCCGAACCTGATCGGTCACGTCGGCAATGGCCGTCCGAAAGGCGACGGGCCGCTCCGACCGATCCAGCACGGGAACGCTCGTCATCTGAACGACGCGCCGATCGCCGTTAGCGGTGGTGAAGCCGAGGGTGCTCGCGACCCGCTGGCCGGTATCGTTGCAGCGTCTCAGGTGACGCCAGAATGCGGCGGGCTGCACGTCAATCAGCCCCAGCAGGGGCTTGCCGATGAGGCCGCCGCGGTCTCGACCGACCATGGCTGCGCCGGCCAGATTCACCTCGATGATGCACCCCCGAAGGTCCAGGGTGTAGAGAGCGAGCGGGGCGAGGTCGAAGAGCGTCTCGAAGTGCGCGCGCGACGCATAGAGGGCCGCCCACGTTTCCCGGAGGCGTCGAAAATCATGCCCAGGCTGGAGAGAGCGAAGCTCGCGGTTCGAGGATGTGGTCCGCGCTTCCGACTTCGATTCCCTCGGCAGACGTCTAGGTTCTACGACCCGCCCGCCGCTCGCGGCCTCTCCGCGATTCATGGCTCGGCCCGCCCATCCCCGAGCGGGGAGGTGGCGACCGCATGGGTAAGAGAACGGACACCCAGGACGTCATCCGTCAACTGTTCGCACATCCAAACTCACCTCGCGCTTCGGCGGATACGCCGGTCTCGTAGCCCATGGTCTTGTACGTTTCTTTGTCACGCTCGCTCAGCAACCGCCAGGCCAGCCGCCTGCCGCCGCCGAGGATCCGTTTGCGTAACGCCCCGCCGATCTCCATCGAGCCAGTCGACCGACTTCAAGAGGGCCGACGGCCCGAAGGCTGAAGAATGGTCTCCACGCCGCTGCTGGGAACCCATCCGCGCCCTTCTGGAGTAGCCACGAAGTCGTAGTCGCCGTGGCGGCGCTCGACGGTGACATTGACCCCTTCGGGTAGGACAAACGCGGGATCCGCACCCGCGAACGGCGCTTTCCGGGCGATCGTCGTCGGGGAGGTGACGACTGCGCTGCCCAGAGACGGCGCGATGGCGGACACTGCCAGCAGCCCAACCGCCGCGACCAAGGTGCCCGTGCCGACGAAGATGGCCAACCCGCGAATGCGAACGAGCCGCCAGGCGACGGCGACCAGCCCTCCCGCAATCAGGCCCGAGCCCACCAGCGCGACCCGCGCCCACTCGTCGGGACTGAGCCGGTCTGCCGCCTGCGCGATCCGGTTGGGTTTCGGCGAAGCAGGCAAGCCGGCGGCCGCCCGTGCCTGCGCCAATCCCGCGGCAATGGCGGGTGCGCGAGGCGCGAGCAGACGAGCCCGCTCGAGCTGAACGATCGCCGAGCCTGGGCGCCCGCCGGCGAGATCGGCGTCGGCCCTGGCGACCAGCTCACGCGCCGAATCAGCAGAGCCGACCAGCGACCCGGCCGACGCCGTATCCCCGCCCGCCGACGAGACGAGCATGAGCAACGCCACAGCGCTCAGGGCGCCCGCGACACGCGACATCCTCCTCGGGCTCCTCATGCCTTGATCATGGCATCGTCTACAGCGCGCGCAGGTCATCGAGTCGGCCGAATCCGCCGAGTAGCCAGCTCGCCCGTCAGGTGGTGGTGGCTGCAGTACGAGGGCCCGCTAGAGTTGAGCGATCGCTGACCCTCGATGTCCCCGGGCGAGAGCAGCGCGGCCTTTGGCGACCGCGGTTCTGGGAAGGTGTGCCGAGCGGCCACGCGAATCGATCTGGACATGCCGTCGCGTTGCTCCCTCATGTCTAGTGCAGCTCGCCGATAATCTCCGATGTGAGGATGGCCAATCGCGGGGCGGGCGACGGCTGCGTCAGATCGGCGACTGCATTCGCGGCTTCGACGTGATGCTCCGGCGTGGGCCGACCAACGAAGCCAGAGTAATCACGGCTCCAATCAGCACGTTGTTCCAGGCAGTCGCGGTGGACACCCTGGGTAGAACGACGGAAGACAGAATCAGCCATATGCCGACCGCTGAGTTGAAGAAACGAACCCCAGGCTCTGTGATCGCAACCGCTGCACAGCGGGCGACGATCAGGCCCGAGATCCAAACGTTGGCGAGTTGGGCAGAACTGTGCCGCCAGAGATACGCCGACACGACGAGCCAGATGCCGAGAGCGATGTTCAAGTAGCGAGCTTTTCTGTATTCCATGACGTCACCTCCCCGCTGTGACCATATCGAGATCGTGGGGTATCAATTGAGGGCCGCCAAGTGGCTTCGGTCCTGGCTGGGTGGAAGCTGGAGCTCACTCGACATATCCATACAGTCGGAATCGCCAATGTCTGGCAGAGCTGTGACCTGAACGCGGAGGTCAATGGAGGCGAGGCGACAACGAAACGAACACCGGAACTGTCGGCTGGTCGAAAGCTACGCTAGAGGCACGGGCGGACGACCGGATCCGTCACCACGCGGTCACCGGGCCCGGCCCCGGCGCTGAACAGCGCACACTGGAGGGCCACATAAGAGAGCCCGAAGTGGAACGAAAGAAACCGACCCAAGCACAACGGCCGAGCCGAGAGCTGTGATGGCTCCGCCTGGAGCCACTCGAGACCGTCACGTGCGCCAAACGTGAGCTCGACGAGTCGAGTATCAACCTTCGCGACCACGAGGGGCTCACTAGAGCTCATGGCGGTTGTCGCAAAAGCGCGGCCATCGGGACCGAGCAAGCGGAACCCGCTCGCTCCCAGCGTGCCTCCGAGCTCCCTCATTCGTCCCTCATGCCGCATGAGGGAGCGCCCGAAAAATCAAAACGCGGAGCCCGGTCTAGCCGAACTCCGCGTTTCTCTAAGACTTCTTTTGTAGCGGGGGCGTGATTTGAACACGCGACCTTCGGGTTATGAGCCCGACGAGCTACCAGGCTGCTCCACCCCGCATCACGTCCGAAGCGGGGGCAACTTGCATCATGCGGAGGCGGACGTCAAGTGCGACCGACGGCAGGTTCGCGCACGAGCTCTATTTCGCCAGGGCGCCAGCTCTTGTCGAAGAACGGCTCGGCCGGGCTGTAGAGGCGGAGGATGACGAACCAGCCCTGGCCGGGCAGCGTCTGGATCCAGTTGCCGGGGGGGAGGGCGGCCGCGCGCTGGGGGCCGATCACAATGGTGGTCGCCCCGTCGGCGTCGGGCGTCGCCGCCGGCGTCGGGAAGCCCTGGCTCCCGGCGCGGGGGAACCGCTGCGGCGTCTGCAGCATCGACCGGGTCTGGTTGTCGTAGAGCGTGAGCGACCAGAACAGCTTCGCGGGGATGTTCGGCGGCAGCGTCACCCGGTAGGTCTGACCTCCGTCGAACGGGGCGCCGGCGGCGTCGCGCGTGGCGGCCAGGTACTGCGAGCCGACGCCCGGCAGCCGCATGCACATCGCCGGGGAAATGCCGGTGGCAAAGTAGAAGAAGGCCGCCTGCGCGGTCAGGTTGCGCGCGCCCGGGTCGGGGAAGGGGACGACGCCGGTCTTGGTCACCAGCGGCGGCGGCTGCTGGAACTGGTAGCCCCCGACGAAGAGTGGGCTCATCCAGCGCGACTGGGGGCCGTAGTACCCGAACCCCTCACCCTCGCGGGGGGCGAAGGCCACCGTCCGGGCGCCGGCGTTGGCGAGCGCGATCGCCTCGCCGAGGATCTTGGTCAGCCGCGCGTCGGGTTTGAACGGCTTGTCCTTGACGATGCCCAGCGCTGCGAACGAGCCGGCCACCTCGGGGTCCAGCGCCTCGACCGGCTCCGCCTGCACGGCGGCGTCCAGCAGCTCGAAGTACGAGGCCTCGTTCGGGGGGATCGTGTTCATGGCGAGGCCGGTCCCCTCGACGAAGCGCATCGCGGGCGGCGCCGCGGGCGGCTCGAGCGGCGCGGGGCCCGAAAGGAAAGAGCCGATGCTGGTTCCGGTGCCGCCCGGTACGTACGGGTAGAGCTTCAGCGCCTGCCGGATCCGCGCCACGGCCGGCCTGGGATCGTCGTTCTCTAGGAAGGCGCGGCCGAGCAGGCAGACCCGCCTGGTGGCCGAGCGGCGGACGTAATAGCCCCCTTCGGGCAGGGGGCCGTGGTAGCCGGCGGGGACGATCAGATAGCGCCCCCCCTCGCCGCGATCGGGTCCGGAGACGCCGACGTCACCGACCCAGCGGAACCACATGTCGTCGAGCACGCTGAGCGTCCGGGGCGGCGCCTCGAGCACCATGGGACCGCCGGTCAAATCGATGAAGCTCGTGAAGTAGACCGTGTCGCAGTTGGCGGTGAGGAACAGCGACCGGCTGTCCATCAGGCCGGAGAACAGCAGCACGTCGTTGTCGTTCACGCCCGCGTCGAGGAACCCCCGGCGCAGCGCCACCAGCGACACCGCGCGCAGGCCGCGCAGATAGGCGTCGACGGCGTGCAGGTGGTCGAGCTGGTCATAGACGGCGGCGGCGGTCTCCGCGGTCGGCACGCCGAGGTTGAACGCGAGCGTGCCGACCCGGGTCGAGACGCTGTCGGGGGTCGAGATCGCGCGCAGCACGGCTTCGGAGACCGCGGGCGTCTGGTGCGCGCCCGGCACCTCGATCGGGACCATGTCCCCTGGCCGCCACGAGCCGTCGAAGGCGCCGGTCTCCGGGCCGTAGATCCGGAAGTAGAGGAAGAACCCGCGGTCGGGCGCGGTCTGGAGCCAGCGGTCGGTTTTCCCGGGCGGCGGCTCGGGGCCGAAGTAGAGGTCGAGCGCGCGGTCGGCGCCGGGGGCGAACGTGCCCTGCAGCGATGTGAGCACCGCCCTGTCCTGCGCCGTCTGCACCTGCGAGCGCGTCTCGATGTCGTAGGCGGTGACCGACCAGAAGAGCTGGGCCGGCACCGGCAGCGGCACGGTCAGCTTGTAGCTGTTTCCGCCGTCCAGCTTGCTGCCCGCGGCGTCGCGCATGACGCCGAAGTAGACCGACCCGCTGCCGACCTTGCGCCGGAACATCGCCGGGGAGGTCACGATCGCCTGCACGAACCAGCGGTCGCGCGCCTGCAGATCGACGAAGTCGCGGGTCTCGAAGTTGGGGTCGTCGGTGACCAGCGACGCCCACTCCCACTGCCGGTCCTTCCAGACGATCCGATCGGGGCGCTCGCTGGCGAACCCCTCGGCGCGCATCTCGTCGAGGCCGGTGTGGGCCGCCGCCTCCAGCACGTGGCGCATCCGCTCGTCGGGGGCGAACGGCTTGCCGCGTTCGATCCCCAGCGCCGCCAGCTCGCCGTACATGAGACGCGACTCCTCCGACGGCGGCTCGACCTCGATGATGCCGTGCAGCCGGCGCCAGAACTCCAGCTTTCCCTCCCAGCGCAGCGGCGTCGTGTCGATCGCGCGGTTGCTGACGTCGGCGTAGGGGAGGACGGCCTTCGGGTCGGAGAGCGGGTAGACCTTGACCTGACGAAGCGCCGCGAGCGCGCCGGCCCAGTCCCCACCCACCGGCATCGCGCGCATCGCGAGCAGCGCCTTGAAGGTCGGCGACCGCCCGATGTGGTAACCCGCGGGGACGTTGCCGGCGAACCCCGGAGGCAGCACGAGGTACTTCCCCCCCTTGCCGCCGTCAGGCCCCGGGATCCCCAGGTCGATCACCCAGCGCTGATTGTGATCGTTGATGAGTCCGATGAACGGGCCGGACGGCACCTCGACCACGACCGGACCCATCTCGTTCAGATCGAGGGTGCCGGAGGCGTAGGGGGTGTCGGAGTTGAGCGTGAAGCCGACGTGGCGGGGGCCCGCCGCCAGCACCATCAACCCCTTGCCGTCGGCGATGCCGGCCTCGCGAGCGCCGTTGAAGATCCCCTCCATGGAGACGGTGGGATAGAAGAAGCGGTACGCCTCCACGGCGCGGTGGAAGTCGCGCTCGTCATGGATCCGGGTGGCGCCCTCGAAGTCGATGAACTGGCGCGCGTCGCGGTTGTGTCCGTTGTGGGACGAGAGCGGCTCCATGGAGCGGCAACCTAAGCCGCACGCCAAGCCCCCTGCCGTCAGACGTTGGCGGATTCGCGTTCGCGACCGACGTACCAGATACCGGCGATGGCCGACACGGCCAGGACGAGCGCGATGAGCAGCAGCGACTTCCCCGTGGCGAGGTAGGCCTCGCGCGTTCCGTTGTCCCTGAGCGTGTACGAGTGGTCGGGGACAGGGTGCCCGCCGTCGGCGAACAGGTCGTCGGCGTGCACGCCCGGGTAGAGCTGGCCGCGGAAGGTGGTGCCGTTGCGGACCCGCATGTACTGGGCCATGGGCGCCGCGTAGTAGAGACGCGCCGGCCGGTCGTCGGCGCCGCGACCGACCGGGACCAGCGGCGCGTAAACCCAGTCTATGGCTCCCCGCCTGGCCACCACCGCCCGGCTGTCGCGCAGCTCGCCCCTGACGCGGTAGTTGTCCCGGCTTCGGGTCGACGAGTACCAGATCAGATCACCGCCCCTCTCTATCGCCGCGGCGTCGATCGGGTGGTAACCAAACTCGAATCCGGCAAATAGAGAGACGAGCCCCCACAGGCCCAGGATGGACGCGCCGATCAGGAAGACGATGCTGAAGACCCAGATCCGCCGCGCTCTCGGGGTTTCCCCTCGGGAGGCCATCTCGAGGAGATCTCCGAACAACCCCTGATCCCCGTCCACGTAACGATTGTAACGCGTTTACGAGGTGTGTTTGAGGGGCGAGCCCCGGGCTTATACTCCGCCGCGCCGCGATGTGGATCCAGGAGAAGGAACGTGGCGCTGCCGAGGAGGCGGCGGTCGGGAGATACCGAATCATCTCGCTGCTCGGCGAGGGTGGGACGGCGGAGGTCTACCTGGCGGCGGCGGACGGCCCGAGCGGGTTCTGCAAGCTGGTGGTGCTCAAGACGTTGAAAGCCCACCTGGCCTCCGACGAGGAATTTCGGTCCATGTTTTTGCGCGAGGCGCGGCTGGCCGCGCGTCTCCATCACCCGAACATCGTGCAGACGAACGAGGTGTTGGAGCCTCCGGACGGAATCGGCGCGCCGGTCATCGTGATGGAGTACCTGGACGGCCAGCCGCTGTCGCAGCTGATCGCGCGCGGGCGGACGGCCGGCGTCACGGCGGCGATGCAGCTGCGGGTGCTGGCCGACGCGCTGGTCGGTTTGCATGCGGCGCACGAGCTGACCGACTTCGACGGCGCCCCGCTGGGGGTCGTGCACCGCGACGTCTCGCCCCACAACCTGTTCGTCACCATCACGGGCGAGGCGAAGGTGCTCGACTTCGGCATCGCCAAGCTGGAACGGTCCCTGGTCGAGACCGCCGCCGGGACGATCAAGGGGAAGCTGCGCTACATGGCGCCCGAGCAGCTCGCCGGCCGCAAGCTCGATCGCCGCACCGACGTCTACGCGGCCGGGGTCATCGTCTGGGAGGCGCTGGCCGGCGAGCGGATGTGGAAGGGGTGCGACGAGGCGGAGATTCGCACCCGGGTGCAGGCGGGGGCGTTGCCCCTCCCGCAGGCCGTGCGCCCCGAGGTGCCGGCGGCGCTGCAGGTGATCTGCCGGCGGGCGCTGGCGCTGTCGCCCGACGACCGCTATCCGACGGCGCTGGCGCTGGCCGATGAGCTCGAGGGGGCGCTGCCGCTCCTGGGGAGAGTCAGCCGCCGGACCATCGGCGCGACCCTGGCGCGGCTGTTCGACGACGTGCGCGGGGCGACCAAGGCGGCGATCGAGGAGAAGCTGGGGCGCCAGTCGATGTCGTCGATCCCGACGGTGACGCACACGCAAGAGATCTCGGCACCGCTGCTGGCGTCGGGTGAGATGCGGGCGTTGCTGGGGTCGCTGACGCCGCCCACCCCCTCGCCCGAGCCAAGACGACGGTCGCGCGTCGGCCTGGCCGTTGCCGGCGTGGTGCTCGTCCTGGCCCTCGCGGTGGGAATCTGGGGAAGCTGGGGCTTCGGGCGCCCGACGCCTGTGGCCCGCCCCGACGCGGCTTCGGTGAGCGCGCCTCCGCCCGCCGCGCCGCCGCCCCCGGCCGTCCGGGCCGCGTCCTCGCCCGAGGTCGCTCCCGCGGTGTTGCGCGCGCTGCGCGCCAGCCGGATCGCCCGCCCCGGCATCCGGCACGTCGGTCCCACCAGCACGCCGTCGGCGGCGCCCGCGGCCGTCCCCGGCGGCCCGAACCCTCCGCCGCGCGACTGCGACCATCCGTTCTTCGTCGACGGCGACGGCATCAAGCGATTCCGCCTGGAGTGTCGGTGATAGCGCGCGGGCGAGCGTCGCTCGTCATGGCCGTCGTGGTCTGCTGCGTGGTCTGCCGGGCGCCCGGTGCCGCCGCGGAAGAGCCCCCCCGGCGCCGCCGACGCCGGGGCCCACGGCGCTGCAGGAGACGACGAAGCTCGACTGTCTTTCCCACCACGAGGAGGCCCAGATCGCGCGGCGGAAGCACCGGCTGCGCGAGGCTCAGGTCGTGCTGCGGCTCTGCTCGCGCGTCGCTTGCCCGAGCCTGATTCGCGCCGATTGTGTCGAATGGCTCGACGAGGTGTCGCGCAGCCTTCCCTCGGTGGTGGTGACGGCGCGGGCGCGTGGCCTCGACCTGACCGACGTGAGGGTCATCGTCGACGGCAACATAGTGGCCGAGCGGTTGACCGGCGGGGCGCTGGACCTGGATCCGGGCCGGCACACCTTCCGCTTCGAATCCCCCCCCTGGCCGCCCGTCGTGCGGACGCTGGTCATCAGCGAGGGGGTCAAGGGGCGCGCGATCGACGTCGAGTTCGTGGCGCCCGCGGCGGCCGCCACCACCTCACGGCCCTCCTGGCACCAGCGGCTGACGACCTTCGACTATCTGGTGGGGGGCATCGGGGCGGCGGCGCTGGTCGCCTCGGCGTCGCTGGGCGTGTGGGCGCTCTGGTTGCGCCACGACATGCAGGCCTGCGCGCCGTTCTGCGATCACGAGAGCGTCGACGGCGTTCGCACCCGCCTGGTGCTCGCCGACGTCGCCCTGGGCGTCGCGCTGATCTCGGCGGGAATCATCTGGCTGCACGTCGCTTTTCCGGCCGACGGCGCGGCGACGGTCGGCGTACGGGTGGCCTTTTGAGGAGATGGGGCAGGGTAGTTCGAACGGTGGGTCAGCTGTGTGTCGGGTTGGTGATGGGGGCCGGCTGCGAGCTGGTCGTCGATCTCCAGGGCCTGGACGACAAACAGTGCAAGGCGAATGAGAAGCCCTGTCCGGAGGAGAAACGGTGCGCGCGCATCGACGACCCGAAGAGCGGCTGCGGCGACCGCGACACCTGCGCCCCCTGCGTCCTGTCGCACGCCATAGCGACCTGTGCGGACGGGGTCTGCGCGGTCGAGACCTGCGTCGGCGATTACCGACACTGTCCGGGCCTGGCGGCGGGGTGCGAGACCGACCTGGCCCACGACCCCAAGAACTGCAACGAGTGCGGCCGGCAATGCCTGACCCCGCACGGATATCCCGGCTGCTCGATGCGCCAGTGCGCCACCGGCGGCTGCTTCGACGGCTACGCCGACTGCGACGGCGATCCCGAGAATGGCTGCGAGACCGAGGGCGACTGTCCGTTCAGCCTCGCCCCCTGAAAGGTCAAAGCCAAGGGTCAAACGGTCAGGGCAGATGCCAGGGACCGTCTCGGAGGACGTCGCGGCGGTTCTCCAGGGCGTGCATGACGACGCTGTCGTTGCCGCGGACGTTGCCGATCTGGCTGGTCGCGCCCGCGAAATCCGAGAGCACGTCGTTGATCGCGCTCATGTAGTCGGGCGGGGCCAGGATCGCCGTCGCCGGGATGAGGCGGCTGCGGTCGCCGGAGACGGCCTTGAACTCGGCCAGGGTCTGCAGCGCGGCGGCGTCGTAGGGGCCCTTGCCGGCATCCTGCCGGGCCGGGATCGAGCCCTTGATCAGGCTGAAGGTGTCCTGCCCCTCCCGCGACGCGAACACATCGAGGAGCGCCCGCGCCCCCTCCATGTTGGGGGCGCCGAGCGGCAGCCCGAAGGTGTCGGTCGTGAAAACGAAGGTCCCGTCGGTTCCGGGGGTCGGGATCTGGCCGAAGTCGACACCCAGCATGTCCGCGCGGGCCTGGTCGAGGAAGTAGCCCTTCGCCCAGTCGCCCATGATCGTCATCGCCGCCTGCCCATGGCGGACCAGGTCGATCGCCTTGTCCCAGGTTATCCCCCCCGCGTCGACGTTGGTGTACCCCAGCAGGGTGGTGAGGTCCTCGAGCGCCTTCGCCATGGTCGGGGAGGTCAGCACGTCGTCGGTGCCGAGGAAGAAGCGCCGGTAGCCCTCGCCGCCCGCGCGCGCCACCAGGATGTTTTCGAACAGCAACAGCGAGAGGGTCCAGGGGGCGCGCATGCCGAGGGCGATCGGCGCCGCGAGGCCGTGGGCCCGCAGCGTCTCCGCCAGCGCGAACAGATCGTCCAGGGTGGCGAGCGACCCGCCGGTCGGCACGGGCACGCCGTGATCGATGAACACCTTGCGGTTGAAGAACAGGGTGTTGACGCGGTGGATGTTCAGCGGCACGGCGTAGATGTTGCTGCCGACCCGCACGGTCTCGAGCACCGGCTCGGGGATCGCGGCGGCCCAGTCGGCCGACGAATCGAGCTCGGCCATCGAGGTGCCTTCCTCGTCGACGTTGTTGGTCAACACCCAGGCCAGCAGATCCCAGCCTCCGTTGGCCTGGAAGGTTTCGGGCGGATGGCGGACCACCATCCGTTCGGCGATCCGCTTGCGCGCGTCGGTGCTGGTGGCGAGCGCCGTGTTGATGACCCGCTGGTCGGGGTGCTGCGCCTCGAACAGGTCGATCAGCGCGCTCAGGGCGGGGGCCTCACCGGCGTTCACCCACCAGTCGATGATCTCGACGTTGGCGCGCGTGGGCTCCGACCCCTCGCAGCCGCCCACGAGACCGGCGGCGAACGCGACCGAGAGAATCCACCCGCGTTGCATGTCAAAGCCCGTGCTTGCGGATCAGACGGTAGACGTAGGTGCGATCCAACCCCGCGTGCTCGGCGGCCGCCGCGACGTTGCGCTCGTGGCGTTCGAGCAGCCGGCGCAGGTACTCCCGCTCGCCCTGCTCGATCCAGCGCTCCCGGAACTCCTTGAACGGTTGCTCGAACGTGACCGGCGTCGTGCCTCCGCCCTCCGCGGCCGCGGCCTCCGGGCCGAAGGCCTGCCCCGCCTCCCGGGCGCCGATCGCCGCGCGCTCGGCGAAGTTGCGCAGCTCGCGGACGTTGCCCAGCCAGGGCTTCTGCGCCAGCTCTCCGTCGGAGACCGGCTCGATCGGCTGCCGCCCGTTGAGAAAATGCCGGAACAGCACCCCGATGTCGCCGGCCCGGGCCCGCAGCGGCGGAAGCACCAGCGGTAGCACCGCGATGCGGAAGTAGAGGTCCTCGCGGAACGCCCCGGCGTTGACCATCCGGCGCAGATCGCGGTGCGTCGCCGCCACCAGGCGCACGTCGACCTTGCGGTGTTCGTTCTCTCCCAGGCGCTTGACGGTCTGCGACTCCAGGGCGCGGAGCAGCTTGGGCTGCACCGCCAGGGGGAGCTCGCCGACCTCGTCGAGGAAGATCGTGCCGCCGCTGGCGGCCTCGAACGAGCCCGCCCGCGCCGCGATCGCGCCGGTGAAGGCACCGCGGGTGTGCCCGAACAGCTCCCCTTCGATCAGGTTGTCGGCCAGCGCCGCGCAGTCGACGATCACGAACGGTCCCGCCGCCCGCGCCGAGGCGTCGTGAATCGCCCGCGCCGCCAGCTCCTTGCCGGTTCCCGTCTCGCCCAGGATCAACACGGCGGCGTCGCTCTGGGCGACCCGCGCCATCTGGGCGAACAGCTCCCGCATCGGCATGCTGCCGCCGATCAGCCCCCCGAACTTCGGCTCCGGCCACAGCTCGATCGGCGCTGGGGTCGTCGGGTAGCGCAGCACCAGCTCGGTGCCACCCAGGCGGATACGCGCGCCGTCGGGGAGCAGCGCCGCGGTGACGTGCAGGTTCTCGACGAACGTGCCGTTGCGGCTGCCGAGGTCGCGCACCCAGGTGCCGCGCTCGGAAGGCTCCAGCTCGGCATGCAGGCGGGAGACCTCGCGATCGGCGATCCGGATCTGCGAGGCGGGGTCCGACCCCAGTGTGGTGCGGCCGCCGACCAGGAGCTTGTGCGCCCCCTCCTCGTCGGTCCACCCGAGCTCGGGCTGGATGCGCTGGGGCGGCCGCACGTCCGCGCGGCGCAGCTCGGTCTCGTCGTCGTATTCCCCGCCCACGCGCGGAGTGTAGCCAAAGTTCCCCCCCGACGCGCCCCTGGGTCTTGGGGTCACAAGGCAACGGTCGTGCCGGGCCGTTCCCCGAGCCGGGGGAGGGCGTCGAGCGCGCGATCGCGGGAGCCGTCGCCGCGCCGCGTGTGGCGGGGCGGTCCCGTGTGCACCGGACTTGTGGTCTCGGGGACGACATCGAAGCGGCGCGGGGGCGCCTGTTATGATGCCCCATGCCCTTGCTGCATTCGCCGCTGGTAGTGGCTGCGCTGTGGGTCGTCGCGGGGTTGGTGACGATCTGGGTTCTTGGTCCGGCCGTCGGTTTTCTGCTGTGGCGTGGCCCGCTACGGACCGCCATCAGCGAGAACCCCGCGGAGGCCGAGCCGCGGGGGGACGACCGCGCCTACGACGACCAGGTGGCCCGGTGGGTGGCGATGGGGTTCCGGCCGCTGGGACGCACGGTCGAGAGCATGCGGTTCATGACGCCGCTTCACTGGCACTGGCGTTCGGACGGCTCGCGCATGTGGGCCTCGCCCGCCAACGACACCTTCGTGAGCTTCAGCCGTATCGCGGGCGCGGAACCGTTGCGTACCTCCGCGCTGACGATCTTCGAAGGGGGCGGGCTCGTGCAGACAGCGTCGCCCGGCGTCGGGCTGGAGTTCGACTACGGGGCTGTCGGTCGCCGGGTCGAGACCGGAGCGGCGGATCCGGCCACGCTGCTGGCGAAACACCGAGAGACCGTGGCGTCGTTTGCGCGAACCCAGGCCAAGGTCGTCAAGCCCGCCACGCTGGCCGAGGTCGTCGCGGAGGATGAGGCGCTGTCGCAGCGGGCGGTGACGAGGTCCACCGTCGCCGGCACCTACAGCATCCTGCTCATATTCGTCCTGCCCCTGTTCGGCGTGTTTCAGGCGCCTCAGCGTCCCGGCAGCGCGCTGTCGGGGATACGCCCGGTGGCGATCTGCGCTTTCGCGCTGATGTTCGCTGTCATTCGCTGGGCGACGCTGCCCAACCGCGTGCCGAGGGTGGTGAGGATGGCGGTCATGGTGGCGGTCTTCACCATTCCGACGTTTCTGTTCGTCGGGATCCTCGGGCGCAAGGCGCCGGCGCACCGGGGCGCGCCTTCTTCTTCACAGGTCGGAGAGGTCCGCCCCTCCCGGTAGGCCCGGCAGTCGAACGGTTACTCGGTCTGCTTGGTGAAGACCTGCACGCGGGTGGCCTCGCCGCGCGGCTCGAAGATCGTGAACGAGCTCGCCGTGGCGGTGTAGCCGGCGCTGCCGCCGGTGTTGCTGCCGCCGCTGGGGCAGGTGGGCGTGTACGTGACCATGGTGCCCGAGACGGCGACCGTTCCGCCGGAGCGGTTCAGGTGCGTCCCGGTGAGATCGGCCTGACTGAGCACGAATGACGTCGGCGTGACCGACGAGACGATCACCGTCTCGCGGCGCGCGTCGTCGTCGAGGGTCCCGCCGTCGCCGAGCCAGTAGAAGATCTGCGACGTCAGGATGTACGTCCCGGCGATGATGTCGCCGCCCATCGGCGTGGGAGGCGCCGAGGCCACGAGCTGGGGGGTGACGCAGGGGCCGGTCGGGACGATGCTGTTGCAGCTCTCTCCCTCCGTGGGCCCGGTGTCGCTGCCGCACATCGCGAGGCCGCCGCCCGCGCCGCCCGCGCTGCTGCCCGCGGCGCCCGTGCTGCCCGCGGCGCTGCTGCCCGCGGCGCCCGTGGAACCGCCGTTGCCCACGGTGCTGGCGCCCGCGGCGCCGGTGTTGAAACCGCCGCTGCCCGCGGCGCTGCCGCCCGCGGCGCCCGTGGAACCGCCGCTGCCCACGGTGCTGGCGCCCGCGGCGCCGGTGTTGAACCCGCCACTGCCCGCGGCGCTGCTGCCCGCGGCGCCTGTCGTTGCGACACCGCCGCTGCCACCCGCGTTGCTGCCCGCGGCGCCCGTGGAGGACCCGCCCGCGCCGGCGGCGCTGCTGCCCGCGGCGCCTGTCGTTGCGACACCGCCGCTGCCGCCCGGGCTGCTGCCCGCGCTGCCCGAGGAGGAACCGCCGCTGCCGGCGCCCGCGACGCCACTTCCGCCCGCCAGGCCACTGGAGCCCGCGACACCGCTCGAGCCCGCGGCGCCGCTAGAGCCCGCGGCGCCGCTAGAGCCGGCGGCGCCGGTCGAGCCTGCCGCGCCGGTCGAGCCACCGCGCCCGCCCTTGCCTCCGCTCGCGCTGCCGCCGTGTCCGCCCGCGCCGGTCTGCCCGCCATCATCAGATCCACCACCACACCCGTTCACCGCGAGAAGGCCGACGATCGACGACACCAAGGCCGCTTTGCGCATCATGTTCGCGACAGTATCGGTGCCCGGACGCCGCAACTGAAATTTATGAGCCGGTTCCGTCAAGGAACGGTCAAGGTCGCGTGCGCCGCGTCGTTTCCGCCGCCGGTGATTGACGCCGCGCCAGCTGCCCTGGGACTCTGCGACGCATGGGCTTCGGCGATCAGCAGCGACGGAACATGGTGGCGGTCGGCGCGATCGAGGCGCAGAGCGCGCGGCTCTGGTTCCGGGCCGAGCGCCCGGGGGCGTACGTCGTCGTCGTCCGGGGGGCGAAGGGCGCCCTGCACGGCGATCGCACGGTCAACGTCGCCGCCGGCAACGCGACCGACAACACCGCGTCGCTGGTCTACCCGGGCCCGGGCGGGCCGCCGCTCCTGCCGCTGCACCGCTACACGTTCACGATCAGCGCCGCCGACGGGACGGTGGTGGTGGGGGAGGGGCGGTTCGAGACCGCGCCGCTCAACCCGGCCCAGACGCCCGATCATTTCGCGATCGGCGCGATCAGCTGCCACCAGCCGTTCGACGACAAGGGCGAGCTGGCCCAGGATCGCCTGACGCTGCTGAACGGGCTGCCGGCGCTGTTCGATCGCTACGACATCAAGTTCCTGCTCGCCCTCGGCGATCAGATGTACGGCGATGCGCCGGGCAACGCCTCACTGCTGAACCCGCGCTACCTCAAGTCGCGCTGGCCGGACCGGGGCGACCTGGGGTCGTGGACCCCGGAGCAGATTCGCGCCGCGTATCAGGAGCGCTACCGGATCTTCTGGGACATCGGCCCCTGGCTGAAGCTGATGAGCTCGTACCCGAACTACGCGATCCTCGACGATCACGAGGCGTTCGACGATTGGGGGACGCCGGCTGCCCACCAGCAGGGGCCGTGGCCGAAGATCAGCGGCGCGGCGCGGCTCGCCTACCTGGACTACCAGGGGGCGCGGCAGCTGCCGTGGTCGGGTGACGGGACACAGCCGCCCGCGACCCTCGACTACCAGTTCCGCTACGGCTCTGTCGCGACGTTCGTGTTCGACCTGCGCTCCGAGCGCAAAGCCGGTCCGCCGGCGCACGTGATCGGCGCCGGACAGCTGGCCCGGTTCAAGACCTTCCTGGCGGCGAACCGGGACGCCCACGTCATCCTCCTGGTCACCAGCGTGCCGCTGGTTCGCCTTCCCGAGTGGCTGACCGCGGCCGTGGACTACGTCGCGGGGAGCAAGACCGACTTCCCCGATCACTGGGCCGCCCCGCAGAACCTCCCCGATCGGGACCTGGTGCTGGGGGCGATCCAGGAGCACCTGTCGGCGGCGCCGCGCCAGCGCTTCATCGTCGTGGGCGGCGACATCCACGTCGGCTGCGCGTTCCAGCTGCACTTCGTCGGCGGGACCAAGCCGCTGTTCTACGAGCTCATCACCAGCGCGGTGACCAACCGGGTCAAGGACATCGAAGCCGACATCGGCACCCTCGGCTTGCAGGCCTACGGCCTGACGCCGCGGATCGCCGGCGGAAAGCTCGACGTGTCGCTGCTGAAGGCGGCAGCCGGCGCGCCGTCGCGAAACCCGATCGGCGGCCTCAACGCCGGCATCATCGAGTTCCACCGCAAGGACGCGAACGAGACCAACGTGAAGCTGAAGCTGATCGGCTACGACGCCCAGCACACCGTCCGGGAGGAGTACGCGAGCGGCCTGCTGTGAGGGCTCATGCCTCCCGGACGACGCAGCGGAACCCGAGATGGCAGGTCGACGTGTCGATCGGCTGCGCCATGCGGGCGGCCGGGCGGTAGCGGCGGCAGTAGTTGGGGGCGCAGAGGTACGAGCCCCCCTTCATCACCTTGCGCGGGATCTTGATCGGCTCGCGCGGATCGCAGCTCGCGGCCATGAGCTTCTGGTCGTCGCCGCCGCGGCCGGCCTGGCCGCAGCAGTCGACGGGCTTTTCCAGGGCGTGGGCGGTGTACCAGTCGACGGTCCACTCCCAGACGTTGCCGATCATGTCGTAGAGCCCCCAGCCGTTGGGGGGGAAGGCGCCGACCGGCGACGTCGCCTCGAAGCCATCGGCGAGCAGGTTCTGGATCGGGAACTCCCCTTGCCAGGTGTTCGCCATCAGCTTGCCCCCGGGCTCGAGGTCGTCGCCCCAGGCGTACTCGGACGCCTCGAGGCCGCCCCGCGCCGCGAATTCCCACTCGGCCTCGGTCGGCAGCGCCTTGCCGGCCCAGGCGGCGTAGGCGGTCGCGTCGGCGAAGGCGAGGTGCACCACCGGGTGGTCGTCCATCCCCTCGATCGAGCTGTCGGGACCGCGCGGGTGCCGCCAGTCTGCCCCCGGGACGTAGGACCACCAGTTGAAGTGGTTGCGCATGTCGACCCGTCCCGCCGGCTTCACGAACACCACGGAGGCCGGGACCAGCAGGCTCGGGTCGGCCCCCGGATACTGCGCGGGATCGGGGGCCACCTCGGCCTGGGTGACGTGCCCGGTCTCCTCGACGAAGCGGCGGAAGCCGGCGTTCGTCACCGGCCAGCGGTCGATCCAGAAACCGCCCACGGTTTCGGGGTGCTCCGGCGCCTCCTCGCGATAGTGCTTGTCCGAGCCCATCGTGAACGTGCCGCCCGGGATCCACTCCATGGCGAGGCGCTGGGCGCGCTCCTCGGACGTACGGGACGGCGAGAGCCTCGTCGACATGGTGGTCTCCTCCGCGCCCGAGCATGGGTCCGGCCCGCGCTGGCTCAAGGCGCCGATCGGATTTTCCGGCGTCGTCCCGATGTGGATCGACGGGCGGCGAAATCGGCCATCGGCTGACGCGCAGGCGGCGGGGGCGGTCCCATCTTCGGTGCGGATTCTCGGACGATCTCGGAGGAGAGCATGCACGCGCGAAGAACGCTGATCGGTCTGCTGGCGGCGTCGATCCTGGGCGGCGGAGTACTGGCGGGTCAGGTGGCCCATGCCAAGGCGGCCCGGGCCGCCGCCACCGCCGCTGCCGTCGACACGCCGGACGCGATCGCGGCGCTGCGGAAGATGGGGGCGTTCCTGCGCAACCTGCAGGCGTTCGCGGTCAAGTCGCAGATGACCACCGACGACGTCCTCGCCTCGGGGCAGAAGGTCCAGTACGGCAGCGTCGTGACCATGAAGGTCCGCCGCCCCGACCACATGCGCATCGACATCGATGGCGACCGGCGCAACGAGAAGATGTTCTACGACGGCAAGACCTTCACCGTCCTCGGCGCGCGCGCCGGCCTGTTCGCCCAGTTCGACGCGCCACCGACGCTGGGTGAGCTGAAGACGGTGCTCGAGAAGCGCTACGGTATCGACCTGCCGCTGGCCGATCTCTTCTACTGGGGGACGGACCAGGACGGCACCGCCGCGATCAAGTCGGCGACGCTGGTCGGTACGTCGATGGTGGGTGGGGTGTCGTGCGACCACTACGCGATCCACCAGACCGACCTCGACTGGGAGATCTGGATCGAGCAGGGGGGGCGCACGCTGCCCCGCAAGCTGGTGCTCACCACGACGACGGAGCGGTCTCAGCCCCAGCACATCATGGTGCTCGACTGGGACATCACCCCGAAGCTGACCGATGAGGCGTTCTTCTTCGCCGCGCCGGCCAGCGCCCATCGGATCGAGTTCGAAAAGGCACCACAGACGGGAGGCGCGCGATGAAGGTGAGAACTCTGGCCATGGCGTTGGGAATCGTCTTGCTGCTGGGTGGCGTCGCTCAGGCGATGATCGTTCGCACCCGCACCGCCATCAACTACCGCCCGTACCACCCGGTGGCCCGCGCCGCCGTGGGCACGGCAGCTGTGATCGGGACGGCGGCGGTGATCGGCAGCGTCGTGCATTCGATCCCGCCGTCGTGCGAGACGGTGATGGCCGGCAACGTCGCCTACAGCCACTGCGGCAGCACCTGGTACCAGCCGCGCTACGCCGGGTCGGAAGTCACCTACGTCGTCGTCAACCCGCCTCAATAGCCCCCCATGCGAAGCAGGCGTCGCTTCATTGGTAACGTGGCGGCGTCGCCGGCCGCTGCGTGGCTGGCTGCGGTGTGGCTGGTCGCGGCCGGGCAGCTCGCCTGCGTCACGAAGTCACACAAGGCGGTGGCGGAGAGCCCGCCGCCGCTCTTCTCGTGGACCGACGGGCCAGCCAAGGCGAAGCTCATGGACTTCGTTCGCAAGGTCACCGACGACAAGGGACCGGACTTCGTTCCGGCGCGCGAGCGGGTCGCGGTCTTCGACAACGACGGCACGCTCTGGGTCGAGCACCCGATTCCGTTCCAGGGGATGTTCGCCATCGACCGGGCCAAGGGGATGGTGGCCGAGGATCCCCGACTGGCGGGCAAGCCGGTGTTCAAGAACCTGCTCGGCGGCGCGCCGCTGGACATGGACGAGCAGGAGATCGGGGCGCTGGTGGCCGAGACCCACAGCGGGATGTCGCCCCAGGAGTTCGTCAAGATCGCCCAGAGCTGGCTGGCGACCGCCCGCCACCCGCGCTTCGGCCGGATCCCGACCGCCTGCGTTTATCAACCGCAGCTCGAGCTGCTGAGCTTCCTGCGGGCCAACGGCTTCAAGATCTTCATCGTCTCGGGGGGCGGGGTCGACTTCATCCGCGCCTACGGCGAGGAGACCTACGGCGTCCCGCCCGAGCAGGTCGTCGGCTCCAGCACCAAGACGCAGTTCGAGGCCCAGCGCGGCGTCGGCGAGCTGACCAAGCTCCCCGAGCTCGAGAGCCTCGACAATTTCGCCGGCAAGGCGATGAACATCAACCTGCACGTCGGCCGGCGGCCGATCCTCGCCTTCGGCAATTCCGACGGCGATCAGCAGATGCTGCAGTACACGCAGGGGGGGACCGGCCCGCGGCTGATGCTGCTCCTGCACCACGACGATGCGAACCGTGAATACGCCTACGATCGTCTGACCAAGGTGGGCAGGCTCGACAAGGCGTTGGAGGAGGCAGAGCGCCAGGGCTGGGTGGTCGTCAGCATGGCGCAGGACTGGAAGACGATCTTCCCCTGACCAAAGGAGGGGCGAGCGGAGGTGAGCGATGGAGAGCGTGAGCAGCGAACCGGACGCCGCGGCGCCCATGGTCGCCGATACGCCGGCTTTGGCAGGGGTGGTGGGGCGCTTGAGGCTCCAGATTGGGGGGAAGACGGTTGGGGTCCTGGTCGTCCACGACGGTCATCTCGAGCTGACCGCCGACGATGGTTCGGTCGACGCCACGATGGTCTGCTCTACCCGCGAGGACGCGATCGCGGTACTTCGGGGTGAGGTGAACCCGGTCGTTGCGGCGCTCCGCAACCGGATGAGGCTGATCGGCGACCAGACGTTCGCCGCCAAGGTGATCATGGGGCTGCGCGCGGGCTCGCCGTTCGCCCGCCTGCCGATCGAACGCTCCCCCTACGTCGTCGGGAAATGAGGGTGAGCGAATGCCCGATACGGTGAGCATCCTCGACGGCAACAAGTTCGTGGTCAGCGATCGGCGCGGCGACATCGACGCCAGCCCCACCGACACGCAGGGGCTGTTCCTGGCCGACACGCGCTTCCTGTCGAAGTGGATCCTGACCATCAACGGTCAGCGTCCGGCGGTGCTGTCGATCGACGAGCAGGCCTACTACCAGGTCCAGTTCTTCCAGGCGCTGACCACCGGCACGGTCTATGTCGACTCGCACCTGTCAGTGGCCCGCCGGCGGCGGGTCGCCAACGGGTTCCACGAGGAGATCGTCATCTCGAACCACGATCAGGATGCGATGGATCTGGAGGTGTCGCTGGCGACCGGCGCCGACTTCGCCGACCTGTTCGAGGTCAAGGACAAGCTCGAGAAGAAAGGGACCTGCTACACGACGACCGCCGGGAACACGCTGACGCTCGGCTACAAGCGCGACAGCTTCGTGCGCGAGACCCGGATCTCCGCCGACAAGCAGGCCGAGATCCGCAAGGACGGCCTCCTGTTCCGGGTCCACCTGCCGTCTCGTTCCGAGTGGACGGTCGCGATCGACGTCACCGCCCTCGGACGCCTCGACGCCGAAGGGGAGGCGCGGGGCAATGGCTCCGCGGCCGCGCTGTCGCCGGCGGCGCTCGACAGGGACGTGGAGGAGTGGGTGGCCGTCGCGCCCCGCCTGGTGGCGACCTGGCTGCCGCTCCACCGGATCTACCAGCGCAGCCTGGTCGACCTGGCCGCGCTGCGGTTCCGGTCGGCGCTGGCGCCCGGGGCCCTCCCGGCGGCGGGGCTCCCCTGGTTCATGGCGGTGTTCGGGCGGGACAGCCTGATCACCAGCTTTCAGGCGATGCCGTTCGCCCCCGAGCTGGCCGCCACCACGCTGCAGACGCTGGCGCTGTTCCAGGGGCGGCTCGAGGACCCGTTCCGCGACGAGGAGCCGGGCAAGATCCTGCACGAGCTGCGCCTCGGTGAGATGACGGCCTTCGAGGAGCGGCCTCACTCGCCCTACTACGGCAGCGCCGACAGCACGACGCTGTTCCTGATCGTGCTCGAGGAGTACGTCCGCTGGACGGGTGACCTGGCCCTGGCCCGCGGGCTGGAGCGGGAGGCGCGCGCGGCGATCGCCTGGATCGATCGCTACGGCGATCGGGACGGCGACGGCTACATCGAGTACGAGCGCCGCAACAAGGAGACCGGGCTCGACAACCAGTGCTGGAAGGATTCGTGGGACGCGATCGCCTTCGCCGACGGGACGCTGGCCCCCACGCCGCGCGCCACCTGCGAGCTGCAGGGCTATGCCTACGACGCCAAGCGCCGGACGGCGCGCCTGGCCCGCGAGGTCTGGAACGCCCCCAGCTGGGCGGCGCAGCTGGAAGCGGAGGCCGCCGATCTGAAGCGGCGGTTCAACAACGACTTCTGGATCCCCGAGCGCAGCTTCTTCGCGCTGGCCCTCGACGGCCGCAAGCGCAAGGTCGACGCGCTCACCTCGAACATCGGCCACCTGCTCTGGAGCGGCATCGCCGACGAGGACAAGGCCGCGCTCTGCGTCCGCCATCTGATGAGCGACGCGCTGTTCTCGGGCTGGGGCATCCGCACCATGGCGACCAGCGAGCGTTCGTACAACCCGATCGGCTACCACGTCGGGACGGTCTGGCCGCACGACAACGCGCTCATCGCCTGGGGGCTGCGCCGCGCGGGCTACAAGGCCGAGGCCGCGCGAGTCTGCCGCGCGATGCTCGAGGCGGCCGAGCTCTTCAACGGGCGGCTGCCCGAGGCCTTCGGCGGCTACCCCCGGGGCGAGACGCATTTCCCCGTCGAGTACCCGACCGCCTGCAGCCCGCAGGCCTGGGCCGCCGGGACGCCGCTCTTGATGCTGCGGACCCTGCTGGGGCTCGAGTCCGACGGCGAGCACCTGATCGTCGACCCGGCGATCCCCCAGCCGCTGGGGCGGATCGAGCTGCTCGACATCCCCGGCTGCTGGGGACGGATGGACGCGTTCGGGCGGGCCCGCGCCGCGGATTAGGGGGACGCATGAAGACACTGGCGTGGGTGTTGGCGGCATTTGCCCTGGTCCCGGCGGTGGCGCGCGCCAACCCCGAGGAGGCATCGGTCAGCGCGCAGGCCGCGCCCGACGGGAACAGCGAGGAGCTGCAGAAGGCGGTGCAGAACCCCGTCAGCAGCCTGATCAGCGTCCCGTTCCAGAACAACCTCGACTACCAGATCGGCCCCTACGATCGCGTGCGCGACACGCTGAACATCCAGCCGGTGATCCCGATGCCGCTCGGCGGCGGGGTGATGCTGGTGTCCCGCATCATCATCCCCGTCATGTACCAGCCGGAGGTTTCGATGGCCGGCGGCGGCAGCTCCGGACTGGGCGACGTCAACCCGACCTTCTTCATCTCACCGGCGAAGCCCGGGCGGCTGATCTGGGGGCTGGGGCCGTCGTTCCTGCTGAACACGGCCACGCAGCGGGCGACCGGCTCTGGCAAGTGGGCGGCCGGTGGGTCGGTGGTGGCGCTGGTGCAGCCCGGGAGCTGGACGCTCGGCGCTCTGGTCGGGAACCTCTGGTCGTTCGCCGGGTCGAGCGATCGGGAGGACGTCAACCAGATGTCGCTGCAGTACTTCGTCAACTACAACATCACCAAGGCGGTCTACCTGACCAGCTCGCCGATCGTCACCGCGAACTGGAAGCTCCCCTCCAGCGAACGCTGGATCGTGCCGTTCGGCGGCGGCTTCGGCGCCATCTTCAAGATCGGCAAGCAGGCTATGAACGGGCAGCTCGCCGCCTACTACAACGCCATCACGCCCGATACGCTCCCGTCGCCAAGCTGGCAGCTCCGATTGCAGCTCGCGTTTCTGTTTCCAAGGGGGAAGGGGTGAGCGGGATCTCGCCGGGGCGCGGCCCCAGGAGCGCGGCGAGCTCGTCCCGCTCCAGCGACTCGCGCGCCAGCAGCGCGTCGTAGAGCCGATCCAGCTCCGGCCGGCGCTGCTTGAGCAGGTCGGCGGCCTCTTCCAGGGCCCGGCCCAGGAGGTGCCGCGCCTCCTCTTCGATCGCGTTCGTCGTCGTGGGGCTCGTTCCCCCGTCGGTGGCGGCGCGCATCCCGAGGAACGGATGCTCGGCGTCGTGATCGTAGTAGACGGGCCCCAACCGTTCACTCATGCCGAAGTGGGCGACCATGCGCGACGCCAGCCGCGTCGCCTCCTTGAGGTCGTTCTCGGCGCCGGTCGAGATGCTGCCCAGCACCAGCCGCTCGGCGGCGTGGCCCCCCATCAGCACGCGCAGCCGCGATTCCAGCTCGGCCTGCGCCATCAGGTGTCGGTCGGTGCCGGGGCTCTGCTGCGTCACTCCCAGGGCCATGCCGCGCGGGATGATGCTCACCCGGTGCAACGGCTCTGTCGCGGCGGAGAACGCGGCGACGATCGCGTGGCCGGCCTCGTGGACGGCGACCCGCTGCTTCTCCTTCGCATCCAGCTTCGCCTCGCGCGGATCGCCGAGGACGATCTTGTCGTAGGCCTCGGTGAAGTCCGTGGCCGCGAGGCTATCCCGCCCCGCGCGCGTCGCCGCGAGCGCGGCTTCGTTGACCAGGTTGGCCAGGTCCGCACCGGAAAACCCCACGGTGTTTTGGGCGATCACCTGAAGATCGACGTCGAGCGCCAGCGGCTTGCCCTTGACGTGCACGCCCAGGATCGCCTTGCGCGCAACCAGCTCCGGCCGGTCGACGAGGACGCGCCGGTCGAACCGGCCCGGGCGCAGCAGCGCGGGATCCAGCACGTCGGGCCGGTTGGTGGCCGCGATCACCACCACCAGATCGGTGCGCTCGAACCCGTCCATCTCGGAGAGGAGCTGGTTCAGCGTCTGTTCGCGCTCGTCGTTGCCGCCGCCGAGCCCCGCCCCGCGCGCCCGCCCGACCGCGTCGATCTCGTCGATGAAGACGATCGTCGGCGCGCTCTTCTTGGCCTCGCGGAACAGGTCGCGGACCCGCGCGGCGCCGAGGCCGACGTACATCTCGATGAACTCCGAGGCGCTGATGGAGAAGAACGGCACGCCGGACTCCCCCGCCACCGCCCGCGCCAGCAGCGTCTTTCCCGTGCCGGGCGGCCCGGCCAGCAGGACGCCGCGCGGCACCTTGCCGCCCAGGCGCTGGAAACGCTCCGGTTCCTTGAGGAACTGGACGATCTCCTGCAGATCGCGCTTGGCCGCCTTCAGCCCGGCGATGTCCTCGAAGGTCACGCCGACCGTGGTCGTCTTGTCGAAGCGCCGGCTCTGATTCTTCATCAGGCCGCCGAGCGGGTTCGCGCCCAGCATTCCCTTGGCCTTTCGGGACATCCAGACCCAGACGCCGATGATCACGGCCCACGGCAGCAGGGTGAGCAGGAGCTGGACCCCGAACGGTTGCTGCTGACTCTTGGCGGTGATCTGAACGCCGTGCTGGCGCAGCAGCGGCAGCAGCGCCGGATCGTTGGGGGCGACGTTGGTGTGCAGCAGCTGGAGCAATCGGCCATCCACCTGTTCGGGAACCTTCAAGTTGGCGTCGAGCGTCTCGCCGTTGAGCACCACCGACTGAACCTTGTCCGCGGCGACCAACCCGTAGAACTGCGAGTACGCGACGGGCGGCGGCGTCGCCTCCATCTGGTTCTTCCAGAGCCACATTCCCACCAGCATGACGGCCAGCAACAGCCATCCCTGGCGGGTGGTGACCGGGGGAGGCGTGGCGTTCGGCCACCCGGGAGCGTCCGAGCTCATCGAGCAGCCTCGACATCCCCAGGTGCCGCCGGGGGCGGGTCCAGCTTCGTCCAGCAGTGGCCGCACGCGGTGGCCGCGAGCATGCCGAGGTGCCCGCAGACCGAGCAGCGACGCACCTCGGGCTCCGGCCCCAGCGCCAGCTGTGCGATCAGGTCCATGACCGAGGCCCGAAGGTCGCTCATCGGCTGCGTCGAAAGCCGGTCGAGCTCGCGTTCAATCGTCGCGATGGTCAGCCGGAGCCGCGAACGCGCGGCGTCGGGTCCCGGATAGGATCGTGTGCCGGTCATCAGGCCGCCGGTCAGTTCATCAGCTTCTGAAAGGCCAACTCGAACTCGCGCCAGGCGGTCTCGACACCGGATTTGAAGGTGTCCCACCTGTCCCTGTGAGAGGCCTTGAGCTCATCGAGCTTCGCCTGCGCGGCCCGGTGCTTCGCTTTCAGGTCGTCGAGCTGGAGGCGGTGCGCGACTTTCGTCTGCGCTGCCTGGCCAGCCTTGGCCACGAGCTCGTCGAGCTTCACGCCCCACTGTTTGAGCTGCGTTTCGATCTTTTCCACGTGAGCGGCAACGGTTTCCATGGCGGTCGATACAGCAGCAATCGGGCCACAGCACCGGCCAACAACTTCAATGGCTTGCGGCCCGATCCGAGGCCCGACGGGGGCGAACTCAATCAATATGATGTGCGCCCTCATTCACTTCGACGGGAGTGCAGAACCGGGCGCGGGAGGTTCGGAACCCGTACGAGGGTTCTGAGCGTGATCGTTGCCCAGCGCCCCGGCGGTCGTAGAGTTGGCTCATGATCACGCCCTCGTTCTCCAGCGCCGCGATGTTTCACCGCAAGGATCTGATGCCGGTGATCAACCCGGATCGGGCCGGCAACCCGATTCCGCATCCCGCCGCCAAGGCGCCGCGGATCTTCGCCGACTCGGCGACCCGCGCCGACATCGAGCCGCTGTTTCGGGCCGGCATCGTCAACGGCATCACGACCAACCCCAGCTTGCTCAAGCAGGCGGGGGCGAAGTCGTGGGATCAGGCCAAGGGGATCATGCGCGACCTGTGCGCGATGCTGAATCCCCATCCGGTGTCACTGGAGCTGACCGAGCTGGCGGAGGAAGAGATGGTCCGCCAGGCCGCGGAGCTGAGCGCGCTGGGAGAGAACTCGGTCATCAAGGTACCCGTCGGCGGCTATCGCGCCGTCAATCCCTCCGCCGACCCCTACACCGGGCTCAAGGTCATCCGTCGCCTGTGGCAGCAGGGGATCAAGGTGAACACGACGCTGATCTTCAACACCACGCAGGCGCTGTGGGCCGCGAACGCGGGCGCCGTCTACGTCAGCCCCTTCCTGGGCCGGCTCGCCGACTACGGCTACAAGCACGACAAGCCCGAGCGCCGACCCGGCAATTCGCTCTACTGGGTCGAGGACCACAAGAACAGCAAGGGCGATCAGAGCATGCACAACAGCGAGTACGTCGCGTCGGGCGGGGCGCTGAAGGACGCGGGCGCGCGGCTGATCGCCGAGATCGCCACCGTGTTCGCGAACTACCGCATCACGACGGAGATCCTAGCCGCCAGCTTTCGCAATCCCGTCCAGCTCACGGAGTGCCTGCTGGCGGGCGCCGACATCCTCACCGTGCCGGCCGCGGTGCTCGCCACGGTCGCGGAGCACCCCCTCAGCGACGAAGGAATGGTCTCCTTCGCGGAAGCCGCCAAGGCCTTCGGCAAGTGAACCCTGAGTCACCTTCTCCCCGCGCAGCGGGGAGAAGGCCGGGATGAGGGGTCCGCAAGCGCGCGCAGGATCGCTTCCAGGACCGCCGTCGTCTCGAGCAGCACCTCGAGATTCGTGAAACGAAGGATGTCGATCCCGGCGCGCGCCAGGACCTCGGTCCGACGCTGATCGTACGCCTCGGCTGCGGGTTCGAAATGCTGGCCACCATCAAGCTCGATAGCCAGTCCCCGCTCCGGGCAGAAGAAGTCGACGATGTAGCCGCAGAGGCTGTGCTGGCGCCGGAATTTCCATCCGCCGAGAGCGCGGGCGCGGAGGTGCCACCAGAGTCGGTGCTCGGCGTCGGTTGCGTCGCGCCGGAGCTGGCGCCTTCTGGTCCGTGCCGTAGCGGGGTCCACGGGCGGCTTCTCGGGTCGGTGAGCCGGGCGTTGTCCTCGATATGCAGACCCTCACCCAACCCTCTCCCGCGGACGGGAGAGGGCTTCTGAGTCACCCTCTCCCGCGGACGGGAGAGGGCTTCTGAGTCACCCTCTCCCGCGGACGGGAGAGGGCTTCAGATCAGAACGAAAGGGCCACGGCACCGACGTAGGTGGGGTCGGTCCAGCCGAGGTTGAACTCGTAGAAGGTGAGCGTCGCGAAGCGGACGGTGACGGCCACCAGCGCGCCGCGCTGGATCGCGAGCGGGGACTGCAGGACGCGGTTGCGCTGGACGACGAGGCCGATGCGGAGCCACGACAGCGGCGACAGGCCCAGCTCTGACCAGTCGTAGACGAAGGTGTCGCCCGGGTCGGCGAAGTCGATGACCAGCTCGGACTCGGTGTAGAGGTCGAGCCGCCACCAGGTGAGGGTGAAGCGCAGCGCGGGAACGAGTCCGTCGAGCGCGCCGAACGAAACGCCCAGCATCGGTGTCAGGGCCAGCTTCAGCCGGTCGCCGCAGGCGATGTCGAAGCCGGCGAACAGCGAGCCGGTGTCGAGGGCCTCGTAGTTGTAGCGCCCCTCGAGGTGGAGATCGCCGAGGTCGGCCCCCGCCACCAGCATCACGAAGTTTGGTTGCTGCGGGACGGCGTAGCCGTAGACGGAGACCGAGGCCTTCCAGCCCCGTTCGTCCGTCTCGGCGGCGGCTGCCGCCCCGCCGCCGAGCGCTGCGGCGAGACCGCCGGCGACGACCCAACAGGCGCGGAGCTTCATCCCCGAAACGCTTCCTTGCCGACGGAGATCCGGCGGAGTAGGACTGGGCCACTGACGCCCGTTGCGGAGTGGGCTTCAGATGATTGACCAGCCCAGCGACCTGGTGGACCCCGCCAAGGGAGGACACTTTGGAACGACTGAAGCCGACCCGGTGGTGGTGGGAGACGGCTCTGGTATTCGCGGCGATGTGCTGGGTGGTGCTGTGGCACTGGCTGACCCCCGAGCCGCGGCGTCTCGTGCCGGTGCGGGTAATGGCTCGTCGCCGGCCGTGGGGCTCATGATGGTGTCGCCGCAGGCGACGCGGTAGCGGCCCGTCGGCGCGTCAGCGGCGATCAGGCCCGCTCCGTAGTCGCGCTTCAGCTCAGCAGCCCCACGTTCATCAGTCGTGACGACACGCCGGGCCGCCCTGGTCATCGCCGTGCTGATTGCGGTGTTGTGGCCCGTGCGCGCGGCGGCGTTCGCGCTCGAGGGGCACGAGGTCATCGAGGCGACCGCCTACAAGCGGCTCCTGGCGATGGACGTCGTGCCGGGGACGGCGCCGGCCGTCTCGGGGCGCACGCTGCTGGCGTCGTTGATCGCGACCGGCGTGCTGCTCCGTCCCCCCTGCTTCGATCGCAGCCAGCCGGAAGGCGACTGCGGCCCCAGCGAGCGGCTCGAGCAGCCGCTCGGCTACTGGCCCCATCTGGGATCGGGGGGGCCGGACCTGGTCATCGATCGCCAGCTGGGCCAGCGCGGGCAGTGCCAGCACTTCATGGCGCGGACCGGCGACGGCCTCGGCCCCGTCGATCCACGCTTCGGCGTCCCCGGCGCCCTGGCGACGGAGGCGTACCTCCGCTGCGTGCGGTTGGCGGGCGCGGCGTTCGACTTGATCCTGCGTGACCCCTATCTGGCGCACCAGCGCCTGGCCGGGACCTACGCGCTGATGCACGCGCTCGAGGACTCCTACTCGGCCGCGCACGTCGATCGCGACGCGCAGTACAGGATCGTCCACCTCCTGTCCTGGAAGCTGATCGATTGGCCCAGCGCCTACGCGCACGGGCAGGGGCACTTCCCGGCCGCCACCCACCACGGCATCACCGACGATCGCGACGGCGACTATCTGGAAGGGAAGGTGACGACCCCCGACGGCCTCTCCTGCCGTTCGTTCCACCACCCGTACGCGGTGCCGGAGGTCTGTCTGACCCCGCGGGCGAAGGCGGCCGCGACGGCCGTCACCGCGTTTCTGGTCGCCCTCTACCAGCTGCGCGCCCGCGCGGCCCTCGCGGGGAAGACGGTGTCGCTGTTCTCGAGCGACGACGAGCCGCGGAAGGTGTGGCGCGCGTACGTCGCGGAACACTTCGCCAGCGTGGCCGCCGCGCCCGAGCTTCCGGCCGAGCCGCAGAGCGCGCTGCCGCGGCCGGACATCTTCCTGGGCCTCCAGGCCGTGCTGGGCCGCGGCACCCGGGGCCTCGGGATCTGGCACGCGAAGCTGTTCTTCGTGCGCCCGGTGGTTCCGTTCGCGCTCGGGCTGACGGCCGGGGCCGGCTACGAGCGCACCGAAGGCGTCGGCACGCTGACAGCGGGCGCCGGCCTCAGCCTGCTGCTGCCGCTGGTGCGCCGGTTCACGATCGGCGCCTCGCCCGTCGGTGTCCGTTTCAGCTGCGAGACGGACGTGCTCGACTGTTCCGTCGGCGTCATCGCCACCGCGGGCCTGCTGCTGGTGCCGCTCGGAGACCACACCTGGCTCGGCCTGCAGGGGCCGCAGTACTCGTGGACCACGCGGACCTGGAGCGACACCTGGGGCGGCTTCGCGCTCGGCTGGTCTCACGAGCGCGCGCCGCGACCCCAGCCCCTCGACCCCGATGCCAGCGCCACCTGGGATCCACCCCGACCCGACGAGGTGCGGGGCTACCGCATGACCCGCTCGACACGCGCGCTGTACCTGTCGGCGACGGTCGCGTCGCAGCCGGACAACCACTTCGTCGGCGCCGGCGTCGACTGGCGCTGGGATCGCGATCGCTGGAACCGGCGCAGCGGCTTTTGCCCCGGGGTACAGGCGGAGGCGTACGAGGGGGCGATCGACGAGACCAAACGGGCGGGCGGGGTGGCGCTGGCGCCGACGCTGCGCGCCTATCTGATAGCCAATCGGATCGCGGTCGTGGCGACGCCTGCGCTGCTCCGCTTCGGGGCCCTCGGCGACGGCGCGATCGGCGGCGACGTAGCCGCCCAGGCCGGCGTCACCGTGGCGGTCGGCCAGCTCGAGCTCGGGGTCGTTTCTTCTCCGTTCTCGTACGTGTCGCGCGATCGCTGGCACAGCTTTCCGGTCGCCATCCGGCTGGCGGCGCTGCTGGACTGACATCGCCCACACCGAGATTCGAGGTTGTTCCGGATCTCGCGCGGCCCGAGGGCACCCACAGATTGGGGAGCCATGGCATCGAAAATCGAGGACTACGGGCTGATCGGAAACACCCACACCACCGCGCTGGTGTCGCGTAGCGGGTCGATCGACTGGCTGTGCGCCCCCCGGTTCGATTCAGACGCCTGTCTGGCGTCGCTGGTCGGTTACGACGAGCACGGCACCTGGTCGATACACCCCACCGTCGCGACCCGCGAGACGCGGCAGCGCTACCGCGGCGACACGATGATCCTCGAGACCGAGCTGGTCTGCGACGGCGGCGTGGTGAAGACGACCGACTTCATGCCGCTGCCCAACGGCCAGCACGAGCGCACCGACGTGGTCCGCCTGATCGAGGGGATCGACGGCGAGGTGCCGATCGAGGTGTTGCTGTCACCGCGCTTCGGCTACGGCGCCTACCCGCCGTCGATCGGGTTCGGCGGCGACGGGACCCACTTCATCGCCGGCCCGGACGCGCTGGTCCTGCGCGGCGGCGCGGTCGAGTTCAAACCGACGAACAGCCACGTTTCGGCGCTGCTGAACGTGAAGAAAGGCGAGCGGTATCCGATGCAGCTCACCTGGCACGCGTCGTCGGAGCCTGTGCCGGCGGCGCTGGACGTCGACCAGTCGCTGGCGTCGACCGACACGATGTGGCGCGAGTGGTCCGGGCGGTGCGCCTACAAGGGGCGCTGGAAAGAGCTGGTGATGCGGTCGCTGCTGACGCTCAAGGCGATGACCTACGCGCCCACCGGGGGGATCGTGGCGGCGCCGACCACGTCGCTGCCCGAGTCCGTGGGGGGCGTCCGCAACTGGGACTACCGCTATGTCTGGCTGCGTGACGCGAGCTTGACGCTCGACGCGCTGATGCTGGGCGGATACGTCGAAGAGGCCGGCGCGTTTCGCGACTGGTTGATGCGCGCCGTCGCCGGCGATCCCGCCGATCTGCAGATCATGTACGACGTGGCCGGCGCGCGGCGCCTGACCGAGTACGAGCTCGACTGGCTGCCGGGCTACGAGGGGTCGAAGCCGGTCCGGGTCGGCAACGCCGCCTCGGGGCAGTTCCAGCTCGACGTCTATGGCGAGGCGCTGTCCTGCATCTACGCCGCGCGCAAGGCGGGGCTGGCCGGACGCGTGGACGCCTGGCCGTCGCTGAAGCCGGTGATCGAGTTCATCGAGACCGCCTGGCAGAAGCCCGACGACGGAATCTGGGAGGTGCGGGGCGGGCGGAAGCACTTCACCCACTCGAAGGTCATGGCCTGGGTCGCCATCGATCGCCTGGCGCGCAGCATCGAGGAGCTGGGGACCGGCGGCGAGGAGGGGATGGCCATGCTGCCGCACCTGAAGTCGCTGCGCGAGCGGATCCACACCGAGGTCTGCGAGCGCGGGTTCAACCCGCGGGTCGGCGCCTTCACGCAGTCCTACGGCAGCGAGGCGCTGGACGCGAGCTGCCTGGTGATCCCGCACTTCGGCTTCCTGCCCGCGACCGATCCGCGGGTGGTGGGGACCGTCAAGGCGATCGAGAAGTCGCTGTTGCGCGAGGGCTTCGTGCTGCGCTACGCCAGCGAGGCCAGCACCGACGGATTGCCGGGGGACGAGGGGGCGTTTCTGGCGTGTAGCTTCTGGCTGGTGGACAACTACGCGCTCAGCGGCCGCGTGCAGGAGGCCGAGGCGCTGTTCGAGCGCCTGATCGGCCTGCGCAATCACCTGGATCTGCTCTCCGAGGAGTACGAGCCCCGGCTGCACCGGCAGATCGGCAACTTCCCGCAGGCGTTCTCGCACCTGGCGCTCATCACCAGCGCCCACATCCTCGACGCGGTCTCGCGCGGCGAGACCACTTCATCGAGCGCGGCGGACAACCCCACTCCTGAGGCGCCGTTCGATGCAGAGACGGCAGCGCTCGCCTGAGCGCTGCCGTTGCGGCGTTGAGGCGGTCCTCGAGACGGGAGCGCCGTTCGTCGCGCTGCCGCTACCGGTGCGTTTCGGCCGCGCGGCGGTACTGGGACAGCGCCATCAGCGGGAAGGTGTGCCGGTAGAGGTGGTAGTTCAGATAGAACACCTTGGGAAAGCCGGTGCCGGTCCAGGACTCCTGGGCCCAGGTTCCGTCGGCGTCTTGCGTCTCCAGCAGGTGGCGGATGCCGGTGCGGACCGCGGTGCCGTGTTCCTCGCCCGCGGCGACGAGGCCCATCACCGCCCAGGCGGTCTGGCTGGGGGTCGATACGCCGACCCCTGCCTGCGTCGGGTCGTCGTAGCTGGCGATGCTCTCGCCCCAGCCGCCGTCGGGGTTCTGGTGCGCCAGCAGCCAGCGGACGGCGCGGCGGACGTGGGGCGCGGTCAGGTCCTCGCCGACGCAGGCCATGCCGCGCAGCACCTGCCAGGTGCCGTAGATGTAATTCACGCCCCAGCGGCCGTACCAGGGGCCGTCGATCAACTGGTCGGCGCGCAGGAACTCGAGCGCGCGCCCGACCACGCGGTGGCGGGGATCGAAGCCGGGGAAGTAGCTCAGACACTCGAGCACGCGGCCGGTGATGTCGGCGGTGCTGGGATCGATCATCGCGTTGTGATCGGCGAACGGAACCTGGGTGAGCCAGGCTTTGTCGTTGTCGCGATCGAAGCTGCCCCAGCCTCCGTCGCGGTTCTGCATCCCCAGCATCCAGGTCAGCCCGCGCTGGACGGCCTCCGCCTGCGCCGCCTCCGGCACCGTGGCGCGGGCCTGGCGCAGCACCATCAGCGCCATGCAGGTGTCGTCGACGTCGGGATAGAGCTCGTTCCGGTGCTCGAAGTACCAGCCGCCCGGCGGCGCCGGGTTGCGCTGGGCCCAGTCCCCCGGGCGCCGGGTCTGCTTGGCCAGCAGCCAGGTGGCGGCGCGCGCCAGCTGCGGATCGCCGGTCGGCAGCCCCGACTGCGCCAGCGCATGGCAGGCGAGGACCGTGTCCCACACCGGCGAGAGGCAGGGCTGCATCCGCAGCGGGCCGCTGTCATCGTCGCCCAGCAGAAGCCCGTCGAGGGCCGAGAGCGCCTCCCGCATCAGCGCGTGATCTTCGGGATAGCCGAGCACCTTGAGCGCCAGGGCGGCGTTCGACATCGCCGGCAGAATCGCCGACAGCCCGTCGGAGCCCGCGAGGCGATCGATCATCCAGGCCGCGGCAGCCTCGACGGCGCGCGCCCGCAGCAGTCCCGCGCCCGGCAGCCGCTCGCCCGCCTTGAGCAGGCGATCGATGGCCAAGAAGGCGGTCCGGGAGCGGGAGCCTGTCGCGCTCGCCGAGGGGCTCGGCGCCTTTTCGGGTCCGGCGCGATAGAGCTCGCCCGCGCCGCACGACGGCGGCAGCGGGCAGACCGGCTTCTTCGCCCACAGGATCGAGAGCGGGACGAAGATCGTTCGCGACCAGCTCGACATGTCGTAGACGCTGAATGGCCCGCCTCCGGGCAGGAAGATCATCTCGGGCGGGATCGCGGGGAGCGCCGGCCACGGATACTGGCCGAACAGCGCCAGGTGGTACTTCGTGTACGTGTTGGCGCGTTCGACGCCGCCCAGGTTCAGGATCGCCTGACGCGCGCGCTGCATGTGGGGCGCGTCGGCCGCTTCGCCCGCGACCTTCAGCGCGAAGTAGCTGAGGCAGGAGACCGACAGGTCGGCCGGGCCGCCGCGATACTGGCTCCAGCCACCGTCGGGCAGCGCCTCATCGCGGATGGTGCGGGCCAGGCTCTGGGTGCGCGCGCTCCCCCGGCGGTCGAAGAACGCCTCGATCAGGATCATGTAGCTCTCGAGCGTCGTGTCCCCCTCGAGCTCGCCGCACCAGAAACCAGACTCTGCCTGACGCGCCAGCAACCACGACCGTGCGGCGTCGATCGCGTGATCGATACGGGATGGTCCCGGGATCGGAACCGCGAGCGCGCCGGCGCTCATGGTGTCGGTGTCGATTCCATCATGCATGCAATGAATCTCCGTCGGAGACGCGCTTGATTTCGTTTGAGAGATAAGCACGTTTGCGAATGCCGGAGAGCGAATGAGATTTCCACTGCACATCGCGACGGACCAGATTGCCTACCAGCTCAAACAGTCGCTGCGGGGGCGAAAGCGCTACCCGTTCGTGCTGATGCTGGAGCCTCTTTACACCTGCAACCTGGCCTGCATCGGCTGCTCGGTGGAACGCCACACGGGCAAGCTGCACGATCGGTTGCCGCTCGAGACCTGCCTGAAGGCGGTCGATCAGAGCGGCGCGCCGACCGTCTCGCTGTGCGGCGGCGAGCCGACGCTTTATCCCGAGCTGCCGGCGCTGGTCGACGAGATCGTCGCCCGCTCGCGCCACATCTATCTCTGCACCAACGGTCTGCTGCTGGACACCAAGGTGTTCGGGAAGATCGCGCCGCGCAAGCGGCTGACCATCAACGTCCACCTCGACGGCATGCGCGAGACCCACGACCGGGTCTGCGCGCGCGAGGGGGTGTTCGACAAGGCGATCGAGATGATCGGCGAGGCCAAGCGCCTGGGCTATCACGTCACCACCAACACCACCGTGTTCAAGGAGACGTCGGTCGAGGAGATCGAGCAGCTCTGCGAGCTGGTGACGAGGATGGGGATCGACGGCCTGCTGGTGTCGCCCGGTTACCACTACGAGTCGGTGAACGAGGACATCTTTCCGACCCGGCAGGAGATTCACCGCAAGTTCGAGCGGGTGCTGGAGCTCGCCAAGCGCTACCCGCTGATCTCGACGCCGATGTACCTGGAGTTCGCGGCCGGCAAGCGCGAGTACGACTGCTCGCCCTGGAGCACGGTGACCTACACGCCCAAGGGGTGGAAGGCGCCCTGCTACCTGATCGGCGAGTCGTACATCGCCGAGTGGGAAGAGTTCTGGGAGAAGACCGACTGGGCCTACTGGGAGTCGCGGCGCGATCGGAAGTGCGCCAACTGCAAGATGCACTCGGGCTTCGAGGCCTCGGCCGTGCGCGGCGCTGCGCAAGAGTCCCAAGGACATGGCGCGCATGATCGCCTGGAACCTGACCGGATGACCGCGGCCGCTGGGCCGGCAGTCGAGCTCGTCGACACGCTGGTGCTGGCAGCGATGCCGGAGGAGCTGCGCCCGCTGCGCGCGATGCTGGCCGGTCTGAGGCCGGTGGCCGGCGGGGGCAAGATGGAGCGCGGATGGTCGCAGGGGCGCGCGCTGGCGCTGATGGTGACCGGCGACGGCCCGCGCAACGCGCAGGCGGGCGTGGTCGCGGCGCTGGACCGGGTCCACCCGCGCGCGGTGATTGGCCTCGGCGTCGCGGGGGCGCTCTCGCCGGAGCTGGCGCCGGGCGCGCTGCTGGCGGGGCGACAGGTGATACGCGAGCCCCGCGAGCCCGGCGACGCGTGGTGCGGAGACGCGGCGCTGCTGGCGGCGGCGTGCACGGCGGGAGCCCAGCCGGGCGCGCTCCTCTCGGTGGATCGACTGGCGGCGACCATCGCCGACAAGCAGCGGCTGCTGGCGGTGGCGACCATCCGCGCGCCCGGGCTGATGGCGGCCGTCGATCTCGAATCAGCGACCTTCGCCGCTGCGGCGGCGTCGCGCGGCATCCCCTGGCTGATCCTGCGCGCGATCAGCGACGGCGCGAACGACGTGTTGCCGCCCCTGCTCAACCGCTGCCTCGACGACGGCGGGGCCGTCCGCCGGGGCTGGCTCGCCGCCCACCTGATCACGCAGCCGTCGGCGTTGCCCCAGCTGCTGGGGCTACGCCAACGCGTGCGAGCCTGCGCCGAGCGGCTGGCTGCCGCGGCGATCGCGGTGGTCGCGGCGGCGTAGCCCGGCGTGCCGCCGGGACGATGGTGGCGGCCGCAACGCGATCGTTGCGGCCCCGTCAGTAGAGTTGGTCTCAGTCGGGACTAGAAGAACAAATTCCCCGCACCCAGCGTGAACGTGATGTTGGCCCCGAGCTGATCGCGCGCATTCTCGGTTCGCGAGATCGCATTCGACAGCGGCCCCTGGCGTTGCCCCCAGGTGGCGCCGGCCAGCGCCGCCGCGATCTCGGTCTTGGCCAGGTTCAGGCGGTCGACCGCGCTCGGATAGAACGGCTGCGGCGTGACCGGATCCGTCAGCACCTGCAGGGCATCGTCGATCTCGGCGACCGCCAAGGTGATGAGCCCCTTCTGGATGGCCAGGTGCTGATCCCGGAAACGGTTGAGAATCGTCTGCGACGCGCGCAGGCGCTGCTTCGCCATGTCGACGTTGAGCGCGACGTTGAGCGCGCGCAGGAAGCGGCCGATGTCGGCGATCGATGGGCCGACGTTGGCGACGCCGCCGAAGCGCTGGTCGAGCACCACCGCGGATCGCGAGCCCTGGAACAGCCCAGCGTAGAACGTGACCACGTTCTCGATGTTGTCCGTCGGCGGTCCGCCGAAATTGTTGGGCGCGCCGAACGCGTTGCTGTGGAACGACGGCAGCGTGTCGGCCGCCTCGATCACAGGCGGCGTGTTGAAGCTGTTGTTGCCGAAGCCGTTGTTGGGCGTGGCGTCGCCCATGAACGGGTTGGTCACGATGTTCGGCTGCGTCAGCCCCTGGCCGCCGAAGCCGCCGTCGAAGATCGCCACGCCGTTGAAGAACGGAATCGTGAACTGGCCGTTCGGCGCCAGCCGCGTACCGGTGTCGAAGTTGCGGTTCTTGTTCGTGTCCTGGAAGTTGCCGCCGCCGTTCAGGTGGCAGACCTGGCAACGCCCCCGCATGGGGTCGAGGTAGGCGAGCCGTCCTTGCTGGGCCTGCGCGTCCGCCAGGTTGACCTGGTTCAGATCAGGCTCGTTGAGGCGCCCGAGCGCCAGCTGAAAGAGGCGCACGAGATCCAGCTCCTGCGGCGAGGCAACACGGAAGTCGATCCCCTCGCGGCGTTGCAGCGTCTTCGTGTAGTGCTGCTTGATGGCGCCGTTGAGGAAGTCGCGGAGCGTTCCGGCGCCCGGGGCGCCGTCGCCCCCCCAGCCCGTTCGCTCGAGGGGCGGGATGGTGGCGTCCGGATCGGCCGCGTCGGCGGCGATGCTGGTCGCCATCGACAGCACGTGCGGGACGCTGCGGATCACGAACTTGTGGCGGGGATCCTGAAAGTCGTCGACGTTCTCCAGGATGCCGGCGGCGGCGCGCAGCGAGGCCGTTTCGAGCCCCGCGCCCCCTTGCGCGTCAGGGCCCAGGTTGGTCGGATCCTGCTCGAACACGAACAGCGGATCCGTCGGGGGGAGCGTCGCCACGAAGGCGGTGTCGATGGTGAGGTTGTTCTGCGCCGGGTGGCAGGTGCCGCAGGTCCGGCCGTTGCCGCCGAACGTCTCCTCGAAGAAGAGGCCGGCGCCGGCGCAGATCTCCTTGGTGGCCAGCCCGGTGACGACGCGTGGATCCTGCGTGCAGGCCGTCAGCCGCTGCGCGGCCGTCAGCGCCGCGGTCTGGACCGTCGTCGTTTCGGGGTCATTTGTCGGTTGCAGGCCGCAAGAGCTCGCCAGGGCCGCCGTGAGCAAGGCCCCTCCGATCATCGATGGTGTGCGCGACATCTCCGCTCTCCTCTCGGTGCTGGTGACGAAAATCGTCTCCAGCCCCTTTGAGTCGGCGGTGCGATGTTTTTTCGGGTTATCCGAGGGCCTGGGCCAACCCGGGCGACAGGGTGATGGGTTCGGGTGCGGCGTCGCGTCAGTGAGCGTATCCTGCGGGCGAAATGATCGGAGTGGCGGGGCTGGTCCTGGGGGCCGCGGTGGTGGCGGGTGGGTTGCGGGTCGAGAGCCGGTCGCCAGATGCCCTCTGCCCCGACGCGCGCCAGGTCAGCGAGGGGGCACGGCGCCGGATCGGCGAGATCGAAGGGAGCGGCGAATGGCTGGCCGCTCTCACGCTCGTGCACCGCCCGGATGCCGGCGCGGCCGACGTGGTTCGGCTGGAGCTGACCAATCCGGCGGGGCGGATGCGGATGCGGCGCGAGCTTCCGCGCGCGGGCACGTCGTGCACGGCCGTGGGGCAGGCGCTGGTGCTGCTGCTCGACACTTACTTTCGCAGCCCGGCCGACGAGGAGCGGCCGCGGCCGACGGCGCCTCCTCCGGTCGCGGCCGTCGCGGCGGTGCCGGCGCTTCCGCCCGCCGCCGCGCCCGCGCGTTCGGCGCCCGCAGTGATGGTGGGGCTGGTCGGCGGCTGGGCGGGTGGCCCGTCGACCGCGGCGCTCGGCGCCAGTGTGGGGGTCGGTCTCGCGCGCTGGGTGGTGGGCGCCGAAGGGGCGTGGATGCCCGCGCGCCAGGAGGAGGTGGCGGTCGCGTCGGGGGAGACCGGCACGGTCGCGCTTCGCGCGGCGACAGTGCGTATCTATCTGATGCGCCGCTGGGCGCTCGGGCCGCGCGTCGACTTGCTGGCGGGGCCCGAGGTGATGCTCGGCTTCGACCGGATCGCGACCGAGGGGGTGCCGGGCGGGGCCTCGAACGTGCGCGGCGCGGGCGGGTCGGGGCTGCGTGGCCAGCTTCGGCTTCCGCTGGGGGCGGCGGTGGCGATCTCGCTGATCGCGGCCGCCGACTACACGCCGCGGGGCTGGGCAGGGCGGGTCGCGTTCGACGACGCGCAGGGGGAGCTGTTCCCGCCGGCGCAGCTGCGCCTGTTCATGGGTGCGGAGGTCGGATTTGTGGTCGCCCCCTGAAAAAATCGCCGCGCCGGAGCTCTAAGCAGAACGGGCGACCTTGGCCTCCTTCGCGACACAGCTGGTCAGCACCTCGCGGCGCGCGCTCGACGCCGAGCTGATCGAGCGCAGCCTGGCCGGCGATCGGACGCGCCATCCGGGCGCTGCACCAGCACTACTTTCGGATCGCTTCGTCGTTCCTGCGCAAGCTGGGGACGCGGCCGGGCGATCTCGAGGACGCCTGCCAGGAGGTGTTTCTGCAGTTCTTCCGCTACCTGCCGTCGTTTCGCGGGCAGGCGGAGCTCAAGACCTGGCTTTACAAGCTGTGCGTGACCGAGGCGCGGCGCGCGCGGCGGCGGTGGCGGGTGGCGGCGGCGCTGGCGGTGCTTCTGCGACGCGAGCCGCTGGCCGAGTCGGCGCCGGCCGCGACCCGCAGCGAGGCGACGATCCAGGAGCTGGCCGTGCGCGCCCTCGATCGCATGACGCCCGAGAGCCGCGCGGTGTTCGTGCTGTTCGAGATGGAGGGGCTCACCGGCAAGGAGATCGCCGCGATCACGGGGACCAGTCAGCCCGCCGTGTTCCGCCGGCTGTACGAAGCGCGGCGCCTGTTTCGCGAGGTGCTGGGGCTGGAGCCGGCCGACGACGAGGAGGAGGCGCCGTGAAGCCGCGGAGCAATCGGGAGCCAGAGCGGCTCGTCGACGAAGCGGGCGCGGCGGGGCGACACGTGGCCACGGCGCGCGCCGCGTTCGACGCGGCGGCGGAGGGGCCGACGCACGATCGCGCCGAGGCGCGTAGCTGGTTGGCCGTCGAGGGGAGGCTCGCCCGTCCTCGTCGCTGGTGGCCGCGCCTGCTCGTGAGCGCGGGCGTGGCGGTGGCGGCGCTGGGAGCGTGGATGCTGCGTCCGGCGCCGCGGCCCGAGGCGCCGCCGGCGGCGACGGCGCCCGTCGTGGTCGCGCCGCCGCCGGCGCCACCGGTTCCCCTCCCGGACACGTCCGCCGCGCCAGCGCCAGCGCGGTCGCGGCCGCTGGTGGCCGGCCGTTCGATTTCGACCGGGGGGGTGCGGGCGCGGCTCTCGGCGCGCGGCGCGGGCGCCATGCTGGCGGCGGGTGAGGCGCGGCCCAGCTTCGCGCTCGAGCGTGGCGCGCTGGAGGTCGACGCGGCGGACGCGCCGCCGACAGGCGGGCCGGTGAGCGTGCGCGTGGCGGCGCTGAAGCTGGAGGGGCAGGGGGCGCGCTTCAGCGTCCGCGCCGGTACCGCGGGGAAGGTGACCGTCGCCGTCGGGAGGGGTGAAGTCGCGGTCTGGTCGGGGCAGCGGCTGCTCGCGCGCGTCGTTGCCGGTCAGCGCTGGGAGACGCCGCCGGCGGAGTCCGACCGGGCGCCGCCGGCGGGCCCGCGCCCGCCCGCCGCGGGGGAGGACTGCCTGACGCTGGCGGGGCGAGGGCTCACCGACGCGGCGGTGACATGCCTCGAGGCCCAGAGTGCGTCGCCCGGGCTGGCGGGTGAGACGGCGTTCCTCGAGCTCGCCCGGATCCGCCGCGACGCGATCGGCGATCTGCCGGGCGCGGCCCGCGTGCTGGCCGACTACCGGCGCCGGTATCCGCAGGGCGTGCTCGCGGCCGAAGCCGGGCTGGCGCGCGCCGAGTTACTGCTGCGGCTCGATCGCGCCGGCGAGGCACTGGCCGAAGCGGAGCGTTTGTCGGATCCCGAGGCCGGGTTCTGGCGGGCGGCGGCGCTCGCCAGGCTGGGACGCGCCGGCGAGGCGCGGCAGGCGTTCGACGACTACCTGGCGGAGCCGGGGGGGCGGCGGCGGGCGGAGGCGAGCCGGCGGCGTGGGGAGCTCGGGCCGTGAGGCGCGGGCGTGCGTGGCTGGCGTTCGCCGTCTTCGCGCTGGCGCTCGGCGGTTGCGGCACGCGCTCGATCGGCCGGCTCAAGGGGAACGAAGGTGGTACCGGCGGCGGCGTCGCGGGCGCCGGCGCTGCGGGGGCGACGGGCAGCGCGGGCGTGGGAGGTAGCGGCGTCGCGGGTGGTGCGGCGGGCAGCGCGGGCACGATCGCGGACGGCGGTGCCGGATCGGCAGGTCCTTTCGCGGGCGTGCTCGCCGGTCGCGTGACGATGGACGGGACGCCGGACGGCGGCACCGTGATCGGCGCGGGCGTCGCCGGCGTCTCCGTCGCGCTCGACGGGCCGGTGACGCGCGCGGCCCTCACCGACGCGAACGGCGCCTACCGGTTCGTCGGCCTGCCGGCCGGCACGTACACGGTCGCCGTCGCCAAGCCAGGCGCCGCCTTCGCCATGCCCCTCGCCGACGGGGTCGCCGTCGAGGGCGAGGGCGCCGGCGCTGTCCGCAACTTCGGCTGTGCGGCCCCCTGCGGCGACGGTCCGGCGATCGATCGGGCGCGCGAGCTCTACATCCAGGACCCGAGCGTCCTCGGCGACGCCCGCGCCGACAACGCAAGCGACGGACCCTGGAGCTTCCGCTTTCTGATGGAGCAGATCGCGACCAACTCCCCGAACGCCTTCGCCGAGCAGTGGCTCGCCGACCTGGCCGCCACGGGGCGCGACATCAGCAGGCTGCGGGCGCAGTGGCCGACGATCGACGAGAACGGACAGCGTCTCCCCGATCTCGCCCGGGCGCCGTTTCAGCTGCTCGCGATCGTCAACCGCATCGACGCCTATGAACACGGCAACGGCGAGCTGCGCTTCGTCTATGGTCTGAAGGTGGTCTCGGGCGCGCCGGAGCTGCACGGCCAGGCGCTGACCCTGACCGTCGCGCTGCACTTCCGGCTGCCGTCGACCAGCGCGCTGCCCGATCGACCGGCGTGGGCCCGCAAGCTCCACGAGCTCGCGGGGGTGCCGTTCGAGGACGGGGCCTACGCGGCCAAGCTGCAGGAGCTGACGGACCTCGTGGCGCGCGCGCAGGTGGTCGGCTCGCTTCAGGACAACCCGAAGGGCACGACGTTCGCGGTCCTGCGCACCAACGACAGCTTCACCACCGGCCCCGGCACGGAAGGGTGGCAGCTGCGCGAGTTTCGGGCCGTGCTCGACACCACGCGCGGCCGCATCACGCTGCTCCCGTCGCCGACGCAACAGACCCCCGACTCGTCGCTGAACGGCGCCGACGGCGCGCTCCCCGATTTCCTGAACGCGAACGCGGCGCTGATTCAGGCGGGTGCGGGGCTGTTGCCGGCGGGGCTGCTCGGCCTGAAGTCAGGCCAGCCGATGCCGGCGGGGCCGTGGGCCTTCCCAAGCGTCACCAGCGAGCCGCTCCGCCACGCCTTCGCCGGCCAGACCTGCGTCGGTTGCCACGGCACCGAGACCGGCGCGACCAGCTTCAACCCCTTCCACATCAGCCCGATATCGGGCCAGTCATCGGGAAACTTTTCGGGCCTGGTCGTGATTCAAGAGATCCCCCGGCGGGTCAGCTTCATGCAGCACCTCCTCACTTGCCAGCCGCCTGCCTGCGCGGCCGGCGGTGAGGAGATGATGAAGCCCTGACGACGTGACGCGTTCGGTGAAGCGCTGCGTTGGCCGAACCAGCCGCCATGGGTCCGGGAAAACGTCCTCTGGCAGCGAACGTTGTTACGGCGAGCTTCTGCGTCTCGAACATCTCCCAGGCGATATCGACGATCCCGAGCGCCTGGTAGTTGCCGCAGTGAGAGCCGCCCTGGCGGACGCACATCGTGACCTGGGCGCCGTCCTCGCAGGTGCTGACCGTCTGGCAGGCCGAGTGCCCAGCGAGGGCGGAGGTTGCGCCCGTGCAGCCGGCGATGGTCTGCCAGTTCTTGAAGTTGGCCGGCGCGCTGGGGAAGGCCATCCCGATGCAGGACATGTTGGGGGGGCAGTTGGCGGGGAACGACGTCGTGCCGCCGTTGTAGGGCACCAGGGACGTGTCGCCGGTGTTGTCGAAGTGCGTGATGGAGGCGGCGCGCGAAGGGTTGCAGCCCATGCAGTTGGGGCTCTGCGCCGTGCCGCCGTAGACGCACCGGAAGTCGACCGGCGCGCCGCCCGCTATCATGTCGCCCAGCTCGCACACGGCCTTGTAGGTCATGCCGCCGCCGTTCGAGCAGCCCGTGGCGTAGACGCGCTTGGTGTCGACGCACGCGAGCCCCTCGATCTGCTTGATCATCTCTTTCGTGAAGGCGACGTCATCGATCTGATTCTTCTGCGCGTCCTGGCAGCAGTAGCCGACGTTCCAGGAGTTGTTGCTGTTGTAGCTGTTCGGGTAGGCCATGATGAACCCGACGCTGTCGGCCTTGGCCTTCCAGGGATCTCCGCCTTCCCAGGCGGAGCCGGTGGAGCCCAAGGGATGGAAGTCGACGACCAGCGGTATCGGCTTGTTGCCGGTGTACCCGGTCGGGATGTGCAGGACGTACGTTCGGTTCAGCGTCCCCACCTTGACGGTTTGATTCGAGTCGCCCGCCTTCAAGACGGTCGCGGGACAGGCTCCGGTGGAACCGCCGCCGGTTCCGCTCGAATCCGCCCCGTCCGGCCGCTCCCGCGCCCGCACCGCCGCCAGCGCCCGTCGTCGGCCCGCCCGCGCCGCCCGTCTGGGATGAACCCGCGACGCCGGTTGCACCTCCTCGCCCTGAGGCGCCGGTGGTGCCCGCCGCACCGGTGGTCCCGGCGGCGCCGGTGGTGGTCCCCGCCGCGCCGGTGGTTCCCGCCGACACCGGTGGTGTCCCGGCGGCACCGGTGGTCCCGGCCGCGCCGGTGGTCGCCCGGCGGCGCCGGTGGTCCCGGCCGCGCTTATGGCCGGCAATGGCCGTCGTACCCGCAGTGCCCGTCGTTCCCGCCGTGCCCGTCGTACCGCCGGTTCCCTCGTCGCTGCCGCTGGAACTGGCACAGCCGGCCAGCAACAGCGACGTCAATGCGATGCGACCAAGCGCGCGGCGAACGACGGACATGGGGTTCATGCCCTGCCAATGCAGGCAAGCCGAATATTCGATCACGCAATCGCCCGCTACTGGGCGATGCAGTTCTGTTGCATGACGCCCCAGAGTCGCGTCGGCGATGACCGTGGCGCCGCTTTCGGACGGGAGGATCCCGTTGGCGGCGGTGTGTTCGGGGTGGCCGGCCCACAGCGGCTGCAGATCGATGAAGTGACACCGCACCGCGCTCTTCGCACAGGCCTGCTGCATCAAGGGCCGCAGGGCGGCGACGCCCTGGATCATCGGGAGCTCCGGGCAGAGAAAGTAGATGACGTCTTGGGCGGTTCCGTCGCTGGCGACCGTGGCGAGGAACTGGGTGAAGGTGCCGACCACGCTGGCGACGGACGCGTCCGAGCCGTTCGCGCTGAGCGTGTCGAAGGTGCCGCCGTCCATGACGATGACCTTGACCGGGGCGCTCGCCTCCTGCGCGCTGTACTGGCTCGCGATCATGGCCATGGTGGCCGGGGCCGTGGCGGCGATGACGTAGTCGTCGGTGGCACCGATGGCACCGGCTTCCTGCGCGAGCTCGCTGACGTGCGTGTGCTGGTTGCCCGGGACCGTAATCCAGCCATCGCCAATCCAGAGGACCTCACTCGCGCTCACCTCTCCCGGGGTGCAGCCGTCGCCGAGGTGGATCGTCTTGCCGCCACAGCCGAGGGCGACGACGACGCGCTACGGCCAGCAGACGAACCACCACGCGATGCTACCATCGCCGCGATGACCTCGAGCGCAGCCGTGCTGGTCGCGCTCGTCCTCGGCGCGGTGCCAGCCACGAACGTGCGCTTGCAGGTGAGCGCCGACGCGACCTGCACCACGCGCGGCGAGCTGGCGGCGCGGATCGCGGCCCGCTCGTCTCGCATTCAAGTCGTCGACGACGCGGCCATCGACGTCAAGGTCACGGTCACGTCATCGCGTGCGGGGGCCGTGGTCGCGGAGCTCGTCCTCTCCGCCCCTGGCGCCGAACAGCCGCCGCGGCGGGTCGTCGCCCGCTCGTGCGCCGAGGCGGCCGACGCCGTGGCGCTCATCATCGCCTTGACGCTCGATCCGACGCGCGGCGCGAGACGCCCGCGGCCGCGGCGCCCGCCGTCCCGCCTGCCGAGCCGCCCCCAATCACGCCGCCTGCGCCGCCGCGCGCGGTTGCGCCGTCCGTCGCTGCGCCGCGCCCGCCGGCTGAATCCGTACCGCCGAGACGGCAGTTCGGCGTCTCGGTCGCCGGGCAAACAATCTTCGGCGCCGCACCGGGCGTCATGCCGGGCGTGGCTCTCTACGCGATGGCCGCGCTGGAGCGCGCCGGCTGGTGGTCGCCCGCGCTGATCGTCGGGGCCACGCACGTCGGGCGCGGGGACCTCGCCGAACCGGGAGGCAGGGCATCGTTCGCGCTGGACGCCGGCAGCCTCGACCTCTGTCCCCTGCGCTTGCGGTGGGCGTGGCTCGAGGCGCGCCCCTGCGGGTCGGCGCTCGTCGGGCGAATGTCGGCGCGCGGCTCGTACACCGTGAATGGGGCGAGCGCGTCGCGTCCCTTCGCGGTCGCCGGCGCGGCCGTCACGGCCGGGTTCGGCTCGACGATCACGCTTTCGCTGCGTCTGGCCGTCGGCGTGACGGTGGTTCGCGACTCGTACGAGTTCGCCAGCGACGTCTTTTATCGCGCGGGTCTCGTCACAACGTCGGCCAGCCTGGGCGTCGGCGTGCGCTGGCGCTGACCGGTTACGGAGTCGCGGCCGGCGCCAGGCCGGCGAGCTCGGCGACCCGGCGCGCCAGCAGGGTCCCGCGGTGCTGGGCCACGAAACGCTCGGCCAGCGCCCGCGCCTCGTCGGTTCGACCGAGCTTCACGAGCACTTCGACCTTCAGCGCGACGGCCTCGGGACGGAAGCTTCCGGTCGGGTACTTCTCCTCGTAGCGTCGCAACAGCTCCAGCGCGCGCCGCCCGGCGTTCGCCGCCGCTGCCGCCCGCGCTGCGTCGAGGAGGGCGATCTGCTCTCCGAGAATCACCGGCGGTCGGGCAGGGTGGCTTCGGCCGGGCGGGGCGATCGGGGAAGACGTCCGCTCGCTCGGGGCCGTGGGTTGATCGGCAACAGCGGCCGGCGTCTCCGGCACCCGAGGTGCCGACACCGAGATCGCGGGCGGCGGTGGTGCAGCCGGCGCCCCGCCATGCGCGCGTGCCGACCACCGCCCCCGTCACCGCGAGCGCGAGCACGCCGGCCGAGACCCACGGCCGACATTCCCGCGGCCGTTCCCGCGGCCGCCGCCTTGGACGCCGCGCCGCGGCGTGCAGCGTCGTCGCCGCGGCCGGGGGAACGACCGCGCGATCGTCACGGTCACGCCCAGCGCTTGGGCCACGCGCGCCGACGTCGCCGGCGGCGGACCCTTCCGGCGCGCGGCGTTCAGCAGGCGCCGTTCGAAATCAGTCGCGTCGGCGTGGAGCAGCCGCTCGGGGAGATCGGTGGGCGGGCGGCTCATGACTCCCCTTCCTTCAGAAAGCTTCGCTCGATCCGCGCCGCGGCGGCGCGAAATTGCTCGCGGGCGCGGCGCAGGCGCGACGCCACGCTGCCAAGGGGTATCCCCAGCAGCTCCGCGATCTCCGGCGAGGTGAGCTCTTCGAGCTCGTAGAGCACGAAGACCTCCGCCAGCTCGGGATCGACCTTGGAGAGCACCAGGTCGCAAAGCTGGACATCCTCGCGCGCGGCGCCGGCGTCTCGCGCGCCGGAGTGGTGCTGATCCATGTCGTCGTCCAGCGCCCAGCGGACGACCTTGCGGCCCAGCGTGTGCGCCACCTGGAAGGCCGTCCTCATCAGGAACGCCCGCTCGCTCTCGGGACGGATGTCGTCCAGGCGTTCGGCGGCGATGAGGAACGTCTCCTGGGTGGCATCCGCGGCGGCGTCCGAGGCCAGCCCGCGCCGTCGCAGGGCCCGCCACACCGTCGCGTGATGGACGTTGAAGAGCCTTTGTAAGCGAGCGCGGTCCACCTCGGTCGGCATCGCTCGCTTGGCTGGCGCGGTCATCGGGCAGCTACACCAAAGCTATGCAGGCTGACGGCGGATTCGATCACGGAAACGCACGCCGCGGCGTGCGAGCGGTGCGTCAGTTACATCCGAGGCGGCCGGTCGTGCTCATCGCGAGGTCGTCCATCCAGACTCGTTGGCCATGCTGCTGAAGCTCTGCCAGCCGAACTTCACGTCGACGAACATGCCGTTCATCCAGTTCGCCGGCAGGGTGCCGTTCTGCCAATCGGTGGCGGCCGTGATCGAATGGACGAGCGTTCCATCCGCATAGGCGTAGAGCGAGTTGTAGGTCGTGTTGTTGCCGGCGAACTCGACCTCGATGCAGTGCCAGGCGTTCGCCGAGACCGTCGGGCCCATGTACCACTGCGCCATCTTGGGCGCGATGTTGTCCGACGGGACGTGGTTGGTTCCGATCACGCCCTTGATCTCGCCGAAGCGGACCTCGGTGTTCACGCTCTTCGGATCGGCGGTGATGCCGAGCAGGGTCTCGTGGTTCGCGCTCTGCGGCCCCTTGCCCAGCTGACGCGTCATATAGAACCAGGCGCGGATGAACAGGTGATTGGTGCCGGTCGGCAGCGCGCGTTCGAGGAACACAGGGTTGCCGGTGCTCTTGAAGTGGACCGCGAACTTGGTGCCGTCGTGGGTGTGGGCGTCGTCGATGAGCGCGCCGTTGCCGTCGCTCTGCGGGTTCGTGGTGTTGAAGTTGTAGGAGATGAAGTTGTCCCAGCCGGCGGGCTGCTTGCCCATCATCCCGGTCTCGAAGTCTTCGGTGAAGAAGGCCGTCCCCGAGCCGCCGGTTCCCGTTCCCGAGCCGCCCGTTCCGGCCGCGCCGCTCGAAGCGCCGCCCCGGCCACCCGCGCCGCTGCAACGCCGCCCCGGCCACCCGCACTGCTCCCGCGGTTCCGGTTGCGCCCGCGTTACCGGTCGTTCCCGCGGCGCCGGTGGTTCCCGCGGCGCCGGTCGTCCCCGCGGCGCCGGTCGTCCCGGCGGCGCCGGTCGTCCCCGCGGCGCCGGTCGTCCCGGCGGCGCCGGTCGTCCCCGCGGCGCCGGTCGTCCCCGCGGCGCCGGTCGTCCCCGCGGCACCGGTCGTCCCCGCGGCGCCGGTCGTCCCCGCGGCGCCGGTGGTCCCCGCGGCGCCCGTCGTTCCCGCGGCACCGGTCGTGCCTGCGGCGCCGGTCGCTCCCGCGCCGCCGGTATCGTCGCCGCCGCTCGTCGAGCAGCCTGCGTTCAGCGCGACAAGCGTTCCGATACCCGCGCCACCACGCCGACCCGTCCGATCCATTCCGTGCTGCGTCGAGACATGGGGGCCTCCAAAGGAAAGATAAGGGGGCCACATCCTAACATCGTGAGGAGCCGTCTCTGCCTCGACCCGGCGGCTTGCTAGGGGCGTTGTTCGAAATCGACGCTGCGGCGCCCACCGACCAGAGCGCCAATTCCGGCGCCGGCGAGCCCCATCATAGCGAGAAGCCGATGATGGTGGGGGCGGCGCCGCGGAAGCCCCTGTCGTTCGCGTCCTCGGTCTGGTCGGGTAGCCCTCGGGTGACGAGGTAGCCGAAGATCCCCAGGGCCAGGCTCAAACGTGGCACCGACAGCCGCCCCCGTTGCGGCGGCGGGCCAGGGATCGTTGAAGCTCACGCCGGCGACCATCGCTGTGGGCAGCGTTCGAATTTCACCGGTCGTCGTTCGAAAGGTGGTCACCCGCGGGTCGCTGGCCTCGATACGCGCCACGTCAGGCATCAGTTCGAAGTATCCGGTGGTCCAGAGGCCGGCAGCGGTTCGACATAGGCGACCCGCATCGGCGAGCCAGCCGCAGCGGCGTTGACTCTGACGATCTCGCGGGCCTCGGGCGGGCGTCCGACGGTCTCATGAGCGCAGGCGCCGGCAAAGTCGCGCCAGGCGGCAACGAGCCAGGGACGTCTGGTGGAGCCGGTCACGGCCGCGGAATGTACCCTCCTATCTTTGCTCGGGCGATGACCTGGCAGTCGCCGCGTGCCCAAGACGGGACCGGCGCTACGAGCTCCAGACCGCGCCAGCGAGACTGAAGCCTCGGTCCGAATGCGCGCGCCCGGAATGGTGCAGAGCCAGCCTCGCGCGCTCGCGCGCGCGCACGGACGGCAGCACCGACGTAGCGGCTTCGGCAAGGGGAGCTTCACGTCGCTCGACCGGCGTGGACGGCCAGCAGGTCTCGGACATTCCTGACCGGTCTTGGAGGCCAGTTGTTGACCGGCAATGGGCAACTTCCCCTAGCGGACCTTGCCGGTGGTCTCCCGTCAAGGGCTCATCGCGGCGTGACCGTCAGAATCTTGTCGGTTTTCCGCCCGTTTGGGCGCCGATTTGTCTGGTGAACAGCGGGACAACGCCTAGACTCCCGCACCCAAACGACGATGAGCAGGCTGGAAGATACCGTCGACACCGAATCTGACGACGACGACGTGGAAACCATCCCACGCGTCCCGCGTAACGGGGCCGCCGCGAAGGGCACCAAACTGGACGCCAAGAAGGACGCCAAGGGGCTGACAAGGGCGCGGACAAGGGCGCGGAAAAGAAGGCCAAGAGCGGCGCCAAGAAGGCCGAAGCAGGGCACGGCCTCGTAGAAGGAAAACGAGCGCAAGAAGCGCGAGCTGATCACGATTGGCAAGGCCAAGGGCTTCCTGACCTTTGACGAGGTCAGCGGGCACATGCCGGAGGGCCTCACCGCGTCCGAGCAGATGGACGACTGGCTGTCGGCGTTCTCGGACGAGGGGATCGAGATCATCGATTCGCCCGCGAAGGGAAAGGCTGGCGGCGACAAGGGACCGCGGGAGACGAGGAAGAGGCGGACGACGAGGCGGAGCAGCCGAGGCCAAGGACGAGGTCGAGGTCGAGGCCAAGGAGGAAGACGCGGACAGTCATTCCCCGAACAGCGATCCGGTGCGGATGTACCTGCGCCGGATGGGGACGATCTCGCTGCTGACGCGCGAGGGCGAGGTCGAGATCGCCAAGCGCATCGAAGAGGGCGATCGGCGCGTCCTGCAGGTGGTGTTGAACTCCTCCGTCGCGATCGAGGAGATCCTCGGCCTGGGCGACAAGCTGCGCAAGCAGGAGGTCCGCATCAAAGACGTCGTCAAGGACGTCGACGAGGAGGATCCCGAGTTCGACGAGCAGTGGCACGTCGACCGGATCTGCAAGGTCATCGACAAGGTCCGCCGGCTCTGGAAAGCCGACGCGGCGGCAGCAGCAAGCAGAAGATCCTGGACGCCCTTCAGGAGATGCGGCTCACCAAGAAGCCGATAGACAGGATCGTCCTGCGCGCTCAAGGAGTTCGTCGGGCGCATCGAGCAGGCCCTGTGGAGAGCTCGCCGCCTGCGAGCGCAAGTCGGGTCTCTCCTTGAAGGAGTTCCTCAAGACGCTTCGCGAGATCCGCTCGTCGCCCTTGAGAGAGAGGGCGGTCGCCAAGAAGCTCGGTCTGCGCCCCGAGGAGATCGAGACGATGGCGCGAGTTGATCGCCACCGCGCGCAAGAAGATCAAGAAGGTCGAGGAAGAGGCCACGCTGACGGAGGGCGTCCTGCGCGAGACCGTGCAGGAGATCCTGGACGGCGAGCGCATGGCGGAGCAAGGCCAAGGCGACGTTGATCGAGGCCAACCTGCGCCTCGTCGTGTCGATCGGGAAGAAGTACACGAACCGCGGCCTGCAGTTCCTGGACCTCATACAGGAAGGCAACATCGGCCTCATGAAGGCCGTCGACAAGTTCGACTACAAGCGGGGCTACAAGTTCTCCACCTACGCGACCTGGTGGATCCGCCAGGCCATCACCCGCGCCATCGCCGACCAGGCCCGCACGATCCGCATCCCGGTCCACATGATCGAGACGATGCACAAGCTGGTGCGCACCAACCGCCTCCTGGTGCAGGAGCTGGGACGCGAGCCGACGCCCGAGGAGATCGGCGAGAAGATGGACCTTCCCGCCGACAAGGTCCGGAAGGTGCTCAAGCTCGCGAAGGAGCCGCTCTCGCTGGACACCCCCGTCGGCGAGGAAGAGGACGCGCACCTCGGCGACTTCATCGAGGACAAGAGCGTGATCTCGCCGTCGGACGCGGTCATCTCCCTGGACCTGGCCGAGCAGACGCGGAAGGTGCTGGCCACGCTGACGCCGCGCGAGGAGAAGGTGCTGCGCATGCGCTTCGGCATCGGCGAGAACTCCGATCACACGCTGGAAGAGGTCGGTCAGGACTTCGACGTGACGCGCGAGCGCATCCGGCAGATCGAGGCCAAGGCCCTGCGCAAGCTCGGTCACCCCTCGCGCAGCGAGCGGCTCAAGTCCTTCCTGAAGAACTGAGCGGGGATACAATCCGCCCCCATGTGGACTCACATGGGGGCTTTGGGTTGGGGGGCTTTGGGCCTGGCGCTGCTGTCGGTCGCCGGGTGCGGTGGCGGCGGTGGTGGCATCTCCGACCAGCCACTGTCGGGGAAGATCGACGGCATGGCGTGGACGCTGGTGAGCGCGCAGTCCAATCCTGATCAGTCGACGGGCGACTCATTTTTCGTCGAGATGTACGCCGAGGCGCAGACCGCGTGCTCCTTTGGCGAGCCGGGGCGCCCGAACGGCCTGCTCGCGGACCTGCCGAAGACTGTCGGCAGCTACGACATCGGTCCCGGCTCGTCGGTGACGTTTTACGTCATGCCCTACACCAGCCTGGGCACGAACAACGGCCACATCGTCATCGACGAGGTCACGGAGACGACGATCAGCGGGGGGATGGAGATCACCTACAACGGGAGCAACAAGGTGAACGGGAAGTTTCAGGCCACCATCTGCCCCTGACCATCACCGGATCGCTGGGCGCGTCGTTGCTAGCAAATTGCTAGATCAAATCTGCTCTTCGTTCTATTAAGGCGGCGGGGGACGAAAGGAGCGGGCACATGAAGGCAACGACAGCCGTAACGACGGGCGTAACGACGGGCGTAACGACGGGAATGGTTGCAACGATCGTGTTTGTGCTGGGAGGGGCAGGCTGCAACGAGGGCGGACCCGAAACGGACGAGGCCGTCACGACGACGGCGAGCGCATTGTCCACCTCGTCGATTCCGGGCCATCCGAATCATGCGATGCCGCACCGAAGCTGGCGCTGCGCAGGTCGTCCCACCGCTCCGGATTGCTCGGGCGCCGGCGACGGCGGGCTGTGCGGCTGCGGCGCGTGGCGTCCGCCCCTCATCGACAACCTCGAAGACGGAAACATCACCTTCGGCCCCAACGACGCGGGCGGTTGGTTCACCTTCAACGACGGCACCGGCGCGCAGCTTCCGACCACCGCGGAAGGGCTCGTCGTGGACAGCCCCTTGCGCGGCAACAAGTTCGCCGCCCATTCATCGGGTCAGGGATTCACGGTCTGGGGGGCGGGCTTTGGCGTCGGCCTGGGCTGTGCGTATGACGTGAACCGCTACCAGGGCATTCGCTTCAAGGCCAAGGCCGGCGGCGTCAGGCATTTCTTCGTCGAGTTCCCCACCCTGGCTGTCCTGCCGGTGGAGTTCGGCGGGAAATGCACCGTCAACTGCAGCGACTTTCATCGCGCGTCGGTCTATCTCGCCGACGACGCCGTGTACGAGTGCACCGTCGCCTTCGCGGAGCTCGCCCAGGCAGGCTGGGGTGCGCCGGCCGCTCTCGACCTCGGCGCGATGACCGGGATTCAGTACAACTTCGAGCTGCCCGACGTCCCGTACGACCTCACCGTCGACGATCTCGGAGTTCGTCAAGACCGCCAAGGGCGGCACCTCCTGCGTCCGGGTCTCCGCACCCCGCTGCGGCAAGTAGAACGCAAGAGCGCGTGGGCGGCGCGGTCAAACGGTAGCGACCGCGCCGCGCGCGTCAGCGCGGCCCGTGATGTAGCCGTGGACGCCGAACCATTCGACCGCCCGCTCCAGCGCCGACTCGATCGGGCTCTGGGGGAGGCCGAGCTCGCGCACGGCCTTGCCCCCGTCGAAGAACATCTTCTTGTGCGCCATGCGCACGCCGTCCAGCGGGACGCGCGGCTCCTTGTCGAAGAGGCGGGCGAACGGGGCCTCGACGTGCGCGATCGCCAGCGGCAGCCAGCGCGGCAGGCGCAGGCGGGGGGCGGGACGCCCCGCGATCCCCGCGAGCAGCTCCAGCAGCGCCTTCAGCGTCAGGTTGGCGTTGGCCAGGATGTAGCGCTCGCCCGGGCGCCCCTTCTCGGCCGCCAGCAGGTGGCCGGCGGCCACGTCGCGCACGTCGATCAGGTTGAGGCCGGTGTCGACGTAGGCGGGCAGGCGCCCGGTCAGGAAGTCGACGATGATCTTGCCGGTCGGCGTCGGTTTGACGTCCCCCTCTCCGACGGGGGTGGACGGGCTGACGATCACCACCGGCAGGCCGCGGGCCGCCGCGCGTTCCACCTCGCGCTCGGCCAGCACCTTGCTGCGCTTGTAGTCGCCGATCACGTCGTCCAGCGCGGCGACGGCGCGCTCGTCGACGGGGGTGCCGTCGGTGCGCGCGGCCAGCGTCGCCACCGAGCTGGTGTAGACGACCCGTCTGACCCCCAGCGCCTCGGCGGCGGCCAGCACGTTGCGCGTGCCGTCGACGTTGGTCCGGTAGATCGCGGCCGGATCGCGCGCGTAGAGCCGGTAGTCGGCGGCGCAGTGGAACACCTGATCGCAGCCGGCCATCGCCTCCGCGGAGCGACGCGGCGTCGGTGAGATCGCCGGCGACGAGGTCGACGGGCAGCCCCGCCAGGTTGGCGGCGTCGCTGGCCGGCCGGACCAGGCAGCGCACCCGACGGCCGGCGCGCGAGCAGCGCGCGTGCGACGTGGGCGCCGACGAAGCCCGTCCCCCCGGTGACGAAGGCGGTCATGCGTCAGGCCGCCTCCCGTTGGTGATTGCTCGGCGGCGCCGCGCCAGGCGGGCAGCAGATCTTCGACCAGGACCTGGTGCCAGGTCGGGGTGTGGGCCAGCGACCAGGCGCGGGCCTCGCGCCCCATCTCCGCCAGCCGCCCGGGATCGCGCAGCAGCTCGTGCAGCGTCTCCGCCCAGGCCTCCGGCGTTCCGGCGCGCGCCACCATCCCGGTCGTCCTCTCGATGACGAAGCGCTCGCTGCCGCTGCCCGCCGCGACCACCAGCGGTAGTCCCGAGCTGGCGGCCTCGAGCACGGCGTTCGACAGCTCCTCGATCACCGCCGGTTGCGCGCAGAGATCGGACGAGGCGTAGAGGCGGGCCAGCGTGGACGGTTCGAGGACACCCGGGCAGCTCACCCGATCGCCCAGCAGCGCCTGCAGCGCGTCGCGGTCGGGCCCCTTGCCCGCGCAGCAGAGCTGCAGATCGCGCCCCTGGTCGATCAAGCGGCGGACCGCCTGGGCCAGCACCAGCACGTTCTTGATCCGATCGAGGCGCCCCACCGAGATCACCACCTGGCGTTCGGGAGGGATCCTCAGCGTCTCGGCCAACCAGGGCCGGTCGCGCCGCGCGGGATCGAACAGGGCATGGTCGATCCCGCGGCGGAGCAGCCCCACCCGCGCGCTTCCCAGGAGCGCGGTCAGCCGGGTCCGATCGTCGGTGCGCGAGGCCAGCACGAAGGCGCAGCGGCGGTGGTGTTCGTCCAGCATCCGTTGCATGCGGGCCTCGGCGGCGCCGGCGACGCCGCAGCGCTCGAGCAGCAGGCGCGACAGCCTGCCCAGGCCGGCGATCCGTTCGACGGTGGCGGTGGTGAACACCCGCGTGTAGTAGGGCGTGGTGGTGTGCACCGAGTTGGTGAGCGGGATGCCGTGCCAGCGCGAGACCCGCGCCGCCGTGCGCGCGGCGGCGAAGGTGCCGTCGGTGGTGTGGATGACGTCGTAGCCGCGCAGGCGCGAGGTGATGAGCGGGTTGTGCGGGGCGAGATCGGTATGGTCGGGGATGTGCGACAGGAAGGGGAGGCTCGCGCTGCTGAACAGCGGCCGGTGGATCCGGTAGCGGACGTGGGGGCCAAGCGGGTGGGTGGCGTTCTCGTCGCCGAGGAAGTGCACGGTCAGATCGATCCGCGCGCCGTCGGCGCTGGCGAGGGCCGCGGCCGCCGCCAGCCGCTCCCAGGTCTTGACGTGGCCGCCCGCCGTCGGGCTCCGGTGGAGATCGACCAGCACGCCGACGCGCAGGCGGTGCACAGCCGCAGCGGTGGCCGCCCCGGCGATGCTCGGTGAGCTGACGGTACGTTCGATCTGACGTCGCTCTTTCATGGTCCTCCTCCTCCAGAGGCGGGAGATGGTGTGCCGCTCCGCGATCGCCCAGGCGACGATCGCCGGCGCCCCGACCAGCAGCTCGCGCCCCCGCTTGATGATCCCCAGCGCCAGCGCGGTCGGCGCCGGCACCCCGAAGGCGGCGCCCAGCGCCACCAGCGCCCCTTCCTGGACGCCGATGCCGCCCGGGACCGCGAACGCGGCGCCGCGCGCCGAGGCGGCCAGGCTCTCGATCGCCAGCGCCGCCGCCCACGAGACGGGCGCGCCGAGGAGCCGCAGCACCAGCCAGGTCTCGACCACCTGCGCCAGCCAGCCCGCGAGATGCCACTCCGACGCGGCCAGCAGCGTGCCGCGCCGCCGCCGCACCCGCCGGAGCCCCCGGTCGATGTCGGCGCTGCCGGCGACCAGGCGTGCCGCCAGCCGCCCGTGCAGGTGAAAGGGGAGGGCGGCGATCAACCGTCCGACGCCGAGGCGGGCCACCGCCAGCAGCACCGCCGCCGTCGCCACCCCGATCGCGAGCAGCAGCGCCAGCCATCCCAGGTGGACGCGTGCCATGGCGCTGGACCGCGCATCGAGGATCAGCGCCGCCGCCCCCATCAAGGTGAACAGCACCTGGGTGATCGCGGCGATCGAGACGTCGGCCACCATCGCCGCGGTCGCGTCGGACGCCGCCACTCCGCCCGCGGTCAAGAGCCGCGCCCGCGCGAAGTCGCCGCCGATCTGCGCCACGGGGAGGAGCGCGTTCACCGACTCGCCGATCCAGCGCAACCGCAGCGCGGACACCCAGCCCGGTCGGTGGCCGGGCGGGATCACCACCCACCAGGCGGCGGCGTTCAGCGACAGCGGAACGATCCGGTACAGCGACGACACCAGCAGCGGCCACTGGGCACCGGCCAGCGCCGCCAGCACGTCGGCCCAGCTGGCGCGCGCCCCGACGACGCCCAGCAAGGCCAGCCCAGCCAGGGTTCCGACAAGGACGAGGCGTGATCTGGGCGGTGTCATCAGCGCGGCTTCCTGCCGATCAATACGGATACCCGAGCACCACGTACGCCCGCAGCCCTTCGCCTGCGAACGCCAGATCGACGCGGCCCAGTATGTCGGGGTGGATCCACATGCGCAGGCCGGCGCCCGCCGCGACCCGCACGTGCGACAGGGGACCGTCCTGACCGTAGACCTGTCCGATGGCCACGAACGGATCGATGCGCCAGTCGGCGATGACCCCGAAGATGTGCGTCTGGAACAGCTTGATCCGCTGCTCGGCTTCGATCTCCCAGGCGCCCATGTCGATGAAGCGGTCCTCCTGAAAGCCCCTGAACAGAACCTCGCCGCCCAGGCTCGCCTGATCGTAAAAGGGGACGTCGTTGCCGATGACCTGCATCCAGTAGGCGCGCGCCGCCCCCTGTACGAACGACAGCTCGGGCACCACCAGGCGCGCGTTCCAGATCAGCTGGCCGAAGACGCCGACCCCGGTGATCCCTTCGGCCACGCTCCCGGTGAGCTCGGTCGCGAAGCCGAGCGGGGAGTAGTCGCCCTGCTCGCGCGTGTCGTAGCGGATCGCCAGCCCCTGGCGTACCAGCGCGGCGCCGTCGAGGCCGGGCGCGTCGGGGTAGAGGGTCTGGGTCTCGGGCAGCCCCTCGAGGGCGTGCCGCTCGGGGCGGTCGCCGCGGAACTCGAGGAACGCCGCCAGGTTGAGGTTGGAGGTCACGTTCCACCCCACGCGCGTGGTCGCTATCGCGTGGAGGCGGGTGTAGCTCGACTCCCCCTCGGCCGTCGTGTCGGGGCCGAGGCCGAAGTAGCGATAGAAGAGGTTGCGCCGCACCCGCGCCAGGATGTTGAGCGTGATGTGCCCGGGCGTGCGCCGATCGTCGTCGTACTGGAACCAGATCGACCGGTTGATGACCGTGCTCGCCGAGACCAGGACATGCCACGATTGCAGGAGGTCGAGGTAGTGGTAGTAGCGGTAGGTCCCGGTGAGGTGGGCCGAGCTGTTCCAGCTGAGGCTGGGGGCGGTGATGGCGCGGACCCGATCCTTGTCGTCGTCGTCCGAGCGCAGGAAGACCGGCATGAAGCCGTAGGTGCTGCCTTCGTTGGGGACGGTCGTGTACATCGGCAACGGGAAGAAGCGGGACTCGGCAGACGCGGAGCCGTTCCCGCCTGCCAGCAGAGCGCCGGCGGCGGCGACGAGCAGGACGGTCCGAGCCCGTCCTCCCTCCGCGCGTCTCACTCCGCTGCCGGAAGATTCGCGTCCGAGCCGGCGACCGGCAGCGCGGGTCGCCCATTTTCGACGTGGTTCACCACCTCCGCGACAATGGCCAGCACCTGCACGCGGGTGAGCTTGTTGCCCGGGCGCTGGGTCCGGATCGCGGCCAGCGTGCCCGTCGCCAGGCGCACCAGCAACGCGTTGAACGTCACCAGGCCCGCCTCGGCCCCCTGCGCCTGGAGCGCCAGCGTGTACTCGGACGCGGCCTCCAGATCGCGCTCCGCCAGCTGCAGCACCTCGGTGCGGTGGGCGGGGGGGAAGTAGATGCGCCCTTCGCTGGCGTCGACCTCGGCGTCCTTGAGGATGTTCACCAGCTGCAGCCCCTCGCCGAACTGCCGTGACCGCGCCCGCAGGTATTCGCCGGCGCCGGCCAGGCCCGAACGATTGAGCAGGAACAGCTCCGTCAGCATCTCGCCGACGATGCCGGCCACGATGTAGCAGTAGTCGCGCAGCTCGCTCACGGTGCCGAGCTGAAGGACACGATCGGTCCCCGAGCGCGCCACCACCCCGGCCATCCCCTCGGCCGAACGCCTGACGTGCTCCTTCACGATGTGGCGGCTCTGCTCCGGCAGCGCCCGGAGGCAGGAGAGCACGTAGGGGATCTCCTGCAGCAGCTCCATGTACCCGGCGTGGTCGACGGGCGGATCCGCGAGGCAGCCGTCGGCGAAGCGGCGGGCCAGGGCCGGATCGGGATCTTCCAGTAGCGGGAGGAAGTCGCGAATGCTCGCTATGCGCCTCTCTGGCGGCCAGCGGGTCGCGTCTTCAAAGGTGTCCACGATCCGGAAGAGCAGGTAGGCGATCCCAACCTCTTCGCGGGTGGGCATCGGCAGCTGGGGAATCGTGATTGCGAAGGTTCGACTGGTCTTTTGGAGAAGATCATCCACATCGGTCATTCAGGCTCCCTCGATCGGAACCACATTGGCGGCTCGATGAGAGACCGCGTGTGGTCGACGAGATCGGAATTGTCCACGAATGTGCGACGTGGAAATCAGGACCGGCCTGTGTTCGTGGCGCGGCGCTCACCTCGGGCGCGCCGTCTTCTCCGTCGGTGGCTGACGCGCGCGCCGATATTTCTGGCCGCGCTGGCCTCGGTCGGACCGGTCTCCGCCGCCGCCGATGAGGCAGCGCCGTCGCCCGATGGGGGCGTCGCGCCGGCGCCCCCCCGCTGTCGAAGCCGCCACGTCTCCTCCGCTTCGTCGAAGCCGAGCCACCCGCGTCGCTGGCCGAGCGCGGGAAGGTCGACGTCGTGCTGACCATCGACGTCGACGAGCAGGGGCGGGTCGCCGATGTGGCGGTGGCCCAGGGCGCCGGTTTGCAGTTCGATCAGGCGGCCGTCGCGGCGGCCCGCCAGTTCACCTTCGCGCCCGCCGAGGCCGACGGGAAGCCGGTCCCCGTGCGGATCACCTACAGCTATCACTTCGTGCTCAAGCCGCCGCCCAAACCGGTGCCCGCGGCGACCGCGCCGGCGCCGACCGTGCCGCTGGTCGGGATCGTCGTGCGCAAGGGGGACCGGAGCCCCCTGGCGGGCGTGGCGGTCGTGGCCGGGGGCGCGGCGCGCGCGGTGACGGGCGACGACGGCCGGTTCGCCTTCGAGGGGCTGCCGCCGGGCGAGCTGACCTTGCAGCTGCGCAGCGCCGCGACCGCCGCCGTCGACACCACGGTCACGCTCACCCTGGGAAAGCGGATGGAGGTGACGATCTACGCCGAAGCGAAGGAGCGCTACGCCTCGACGGTCCGGGGCAAGCGGGCCACGATCGAGATCATCGAGCAGACCCTGAGCGTCGAGGAGATCAAGCACATCCCCGGTACCCAGGGCGACACGCTGAAGGCGGTGCAGAACCTGCCCGGGGTGGCGCGCGCCCCGTTCGGCATCGGCCTGCTACCGGTCTGGGGATCGTCGCCGGTCGACACGCGCGTCTACGTCGACGGCATCCCCATCCCCACGCTGTACCACTTCGGGGGCCTGCGCTCGACGGTGAACAGCGAGATGGTCGCGTCTCTGGCGTTCGTCCCCGGCGGCTATCAGGCCGAGCACGGCCTGGGGCTGGGCGGCATCATCGACCTCGAGAGCCACATCCCGCGCGGCGACGGGTGGCACGGCTACGCCCAGTTCGATCTGCTCGACGGCTCGGCGATGATCGAGGGGCCGCTGACGCCGAAGCTGTCGTTCGCGGCCGCCGTGCGGCGAAGCTGGGTCGACGCCACCTTGCCGTACTTCACCAGCAGCAAGTTCCAGCTCTCACCGGTCTACTGGGACTACCAGGCCCGCCTCAGCTACCGCCCCAGCACCCGCGACACCATCGACGTGTTCTTTCTGGGCTCGGACGACAAGCTGAACGTGCTCGCGCAGAGCTCGAGTATGAGCGACACCCAGGCCGCCTCGCACATCTACTTCCACCGCGGCATCGTCGGCTGGACGCGGCGGCTGCAAGGCGGCGGCACCTTCGCGTTGACGTCGTCGATCGGCTACGACGTCCCGTTCCAGCTCGGGATCCGTTTTGGCAGCATCCCGACCTCGATCGACGCGCAGCAGATCAACTACACCGCCCGGGCGGCCCTCGTGCTGCCGGTGCGCGACTGGCTGCGGCTCCACGGCGGCGTCGACTACGAGGGGAACTGGTACGGCCAGCAGCGCGCGGGCGTGGCCCGTCCCCCCATCGGGGGGGCGAGCGGCCCCAGCGTGGGGGGATTCGGCGAGCAGATGGGGAGCTTCGACGGCTCGCAGAGCGGTTACGCGTCGGACGATTTCGCGCTCTACATCAACAACGTCGCCCCGTACCTGACAGGCACCTTCTCGCTGTTTCACAACCACCTCACGATCATCCCGCAGTTCCGGCTGCAGATCTCCAGCTTCGCCGGCTATCCGGGGACGTCGGACAGCTTCTCGCACACCTACGTCTCCCCCGAGCCCCGGCTGCTGCTGCGCCAGCGTCTGACCGGGCGGGTGACGTTGAAGGGGGCGGTGGGCCTCTACACCCAGCCGCCGGCACCGGAGTCGCTGTCGCGCGTGTTCGGCAACCCGGCGCTGGGGCCGCAGCACGCGACCCACTACGTGCTGGGCGTCGACGTCGAGGTCACCTCTACCCTCAAGATCGAGACGGCGGGGTTCTGGAAGCAGATGAGCGATCTGGTCGTACCGGGCGTGGTCCCCGACGGTCCGGTGCTGGTCGGCGAGGGGATCGGCCGCGCCTACGGCGCCGAGATTCTGGTGCGTCAGCAGATGACCCGGAAGTTCTTCGGATGGATGGCCTACACCTTCTCGAAGAGCGAGCGGCAGGACCACCCCGACGATGCGTGGCACCCGTTTCTGTTCGATCAGACCCACATCCTGACGCTGGTGGCGAGCTATCTGCTGCCGCGCGGCTTTCAGGTCGGCGCCCGGTATCGCTACGTCACGGGCAACCCGTACACGCCCGTGGTGGGCGCGTACTTCGATTCCAACGCCGACCACTACATACCGATCAACGCCGCGCCCTTCAGCTCGCGGCTGCCGGCGTTCAATCAGCTCGACCTGCGCGTGGACAAGCTGTGGACCTTCGATCGCTGGCGGTTCTCGATCTATCTCGACGTGCAGAACGCGACCCGCGCGACCAACGCCGAGGCCATCACCTACAACTTCGACTTCACGATCCCGCATCCGCTGGCGGGGTTGCCGCTGCTGCCGATCATGGGGATAAGGGGGGACTTCTGATGGCACGCGTGCCCATCGTTTTGATTGCGTGCCTCCTGGGCGTCGGGGTCGGTTGCAAGGAGGACGACGATCTGCCGCCGACGGTGATCGACAAGCCGCGGGTGTTGGTCATCACGGCCGAGCCGCCGTCGGTGCCTCCGGGCGGAAGCACCACGGTCACGGCGGTGGTGGTGGGAACGGACGAGGCGCCGGTGGTGTCGTGGACCCGCTGTCGGCGGCCACCGCAGCCTGGCGACGCGGTCAACCCCGACTGCGTCGAGGTGGCCGAGGCGGACTACCTGGAGCCGCTCGGCGACGGCGACACGATCACGACCACGATGCCCGACGACGTCACCCCGGCCGCGCTGGGGCAGCCCGACGCCAGCGGCGGTGTCTACCTGACGCTGGTGGCCCGCGTGTCGGTGGCGGGCGAGACGCTGCTCGCCACCTACCGGCTGCGCCTGGGCTCCGCCACCGACGCGAATCAGAACCCCATCCTGACCGGCATCACCGTCATCGACGCAGGCGGGGGGACCTCACCGCTGGACGAGGCGAGCCCGCCGGTGGTCCATGCGGGTGACCAGGTGACGCTTCAGGCGGCGGTGGCGGCCGGGAGCGTCGAGAGCTACCCGGCCGCGCTGGACGGCGCTGCCACGCTCGAGGTGCTGCGAACCTCCTGGTTCGCGACCGCCGGGATGTTCAGCAAGGAGCGCACCGACGGTCCCGAGGCGACGACCGTGCTCGAGCTCGTCGATCCGTTGCCGGTCGGCGGGACCACGATCGACCTTTATGCGGTGACTCGTGACGATCGGGGGGGGGCTGCCTACATCCATCGGGCGCTGACTTTCGAATAGTAAGACATGGACCTCTCTGCTCGCTTCATGAGCCTGGCGCTGGGTGGCGCCGGCTGGGTGCTCTGGCTGCTCGTCTCGCTCAGCGTGATCAGCCTGGCCATTTGCCTGGAACGGCTCTGGTACTTCAGAAGGCACAGCGTCCAGAAGGCGACGCTGCTGGCCGACATGCAGGCCCTGCTGCGCGAACGCGCCGGGGCCGAGCTCGACCAGGGCCTGGCCCCGCCGAGCCACGACGTGGCCGCGGCAGCCGAAGGGGCCAAGGCGCGCGAGAAGCTGCGCCTCGAGCGAAACCTTTCCTTTCTCGCCACACTGGGGTCGAACGCGCCGTTCGTCGGTCTGTTCGGAACGGTGCTGGGGATCATCAAGGCGTTTCACGATCTCGCCGGTAGCCAGGGCGGCGGACCGTCGGTGGTGATGAGCGGCATCTCGGAGGCGCTGGTCGCCACCGCGGTCGGGCTGCTGGTCGCCATCCCGGCGGTCGTGGCGTTCAACTACTTCAATCGCCGGGTGCGGGCCTTCATGTGCAAGGTCGAGTGGACCGCGCACCTGGCGGTCGACGAGCTGAAGCGAAAGTGGGACGGCGGGATCGGCTACGGCGCCGGGGAGACCTCGGCCTAATGGCGGCGTCAACCAACCGCGACGACGAAGGCTCGATCGCCAGCATCAACATGACGCCGATGGTCGACGTCACGCTGGTGCTGCTGATCATCTTCATGGTCGCCGCGCCGATGCTCTCTCAAGCCTCCTCGATCAAGGTGAACCTCCCCAAGGCGGTCGCGGCGGAGACGACGCCGTCCACGCCGCTGACGCTGACGCTGCAGCGCGATCCGGCAGGGGCCGAGACGCTGTTCGCCAATGGCAAGCCGACCGACGAGAACGCCGTGCGCCAGCTGGTGCCCGGGTTGCTCGCCAAGGATCGCGACCTGCAAGCGGTCGTGGCCGCCGACGAGGGGATCGACTACGGGCGCGTCATGCACCTGGTCGATCTGGTGAAGAGTCTGGGCGTCAGCAAGTTCGCCCTCAGTACCGAAGAAAAGCGATAGCGGGACCTACGAGTGTCTCGTCGCGCCGACATCGTCACGGCCGCGCTCGCGGTTGCCGTTCACGCGGCCGCCGCCTTCGCGATCGCCTACCGGCCTCCGGCTCCGCCCCGGGCCCGCCCGCGGCCGGTGGAGGTCGAGTTCCGCCGCCCGCCGCCGGCTTCGCCGACGCCGACGCCGGCGCTCCGGGTGGCCCCGCTCATGCCGCCGCCGTCGGCTGCACGCGCGCCGCGCCCGGCGCGCAAGCTGGCGGCGGTCGCCAGCGCCCGCCCGCCGGCACCGTCTCCTGCGCCCGCCACCCCGCCGTCATCGCGGCCGGCGCCGCCGGTCTACGGGATCGCCATGGAATCGCCGACCGACGCGACGTCGTCGATCGGGGTGCCGGTCGGCGGCTCGACCACGGCCAGTCCGGGCAGCGGCGCGGGCCGCGGCGCCCGCAACGGTGTGCCTGGCGGTGCCGGGAACGGTGAACCGGGGGCGGGGGGCGAGCTGGCGATCAAGACGATGCCGGAGATCGACACCGAGGCGTGCGGTCGCTCGATCGATTACCCCAAGGAGGCCGAACAGGCCGGCGTCGAAGGCAAGGTGCGCCTGCGCGTCGCCCTCGACGCCGTCGGCCGCGTTCTGTCGGCGCGCGTCCTCCGCGGCCTCGGCCACGGCCTGGACCAGGCCGCCGTCGAGGCCCTCACCCACAAATGCCGCTTCAGCCCCGCCATCGCCAACGACGGCCGCGCGGTCCCGTTCGTGATCGAGTCGTACACCTTCGCCTTCGAGCTGCCGCGCTAGCCGGCCGCCCGCTGGCGGGTTGCTCCACCGATTGCCAATTCAAGACGCCACGGTGGTCGCCTGCCGCTGTCTGCCTGGTTTGGTTGGCGCCGGCGCCTCGTGCCAGTCGATGGGCCCCCGCCCGCGCGGTTATCCGATCTGGACCTGCTGCGACCGGTGGTGCAGGGCCATGTGGCCGCGCTGGATGCCGTCGGTGGCGAGGGCCCGCAGGGCGGCCAGGTTGGAGGCGAGGCCGGCGCTGCCGATCACCATCGCCAGGGTCTTGGCGTCGGTGATGCCCAGCAGGCGTTGGGCGAGGCGGGCGCCCTCGTGCGCGTGCAGCGTCCCGCCGACCGTGCCGATCGCCATCGGCATCTCCAGCCGGCCGACCAGGTCCGCCTCGCACCCCTCACCGGCGGCGGCGGGCTCGGCGCGCCAGATCGCCAGCGGCCGGTAGCGTCCGTCGGCGGCTGCGAAGGCGTGGGCGCCCGCCTCGACCCCGCGCCAGTCGTTTCCGGTCGCCATCACCACCGCGTCGACGCCGTTCATGATCCCCTTGTTGTGGGTGGCGGCCCGGTAGGGATCGTCCTCGGCAAAGTGAGAGGCGGCGACGATTCCGTCGCGCACGGTCGCGCCGTCGAAGCCGTCGGTGGCCAGCGCCTCGGCGGGCACACGCGCCGTCACCCGCACGCAGCGGCGGTCGCACAGGTTGGTGAGGATGCGCAGCCCACAGCGACCGCCCGCCACCTCGGCGGCCCGGTCGGCGAGCGCCTCCGCCACGGTGTTGACCATGTTGGCGCCCATCGCGTCCCGGCAGTCGATGTGGACGTGCAGGATCACGCGCCCCGGGAGCGTCCGCACCTCGAGGGCCCGGGCCCCGCCGCCCCGATCGACCAGCCGGGGGAGCGTCGCCTGCGCCAGGGCCAGGAGCTCGCCCGTCGCGGCTTCCAGGCGGGCCTTGGCGGCGTCGTTGTCGCCGACGCCCAGCACTTCGATCTGCGCGGTCATCACCGGATCGTCTGCTTCGGCGATGAAGCCGCCCCCCGCGCGGACCAGGCGCGCCGCGTTCGACGCCGCCGCCACGACCGAGGGCTCCTCGACCACCATCGGCACCAGGAAGTCGCGTCCGTTGATCTGAAAGTTGACCGCCAGCCCCAGCGCCAGGTTGTAGAGACCGATGACGTTCTCGATCACCTGGTCGGCGGTCTGGATGTCCAGGCCGCCCCGCTCGAGGACCTGCACCTCCTCGTCCGAGAGGCCGGCGCGTGCCTTCAGCTCGCCCCGCCGTTCGTCGACGGAGAGGCGATAGAAACCGGGGATACGCGACCCGCCGTCGGTCATTGGCGTGGCATCTCCATCCCACTCAAGGTGTGCCCGGGGGGCGACGCCGGCAATCGCGGGTCGCCCCTTCTGCGGCGACGGCTTACGCCGGCACCTGCCGGGCGGCGTGCAGGTGGCCGCCGCTCCGGCGCTCTCGCCGCGACACGATCGCGGCGTAGACCGCCGTGAAGATGAGGCTGCACAAGATGTAGGCGAGCACAGCCGGGATCATCTCGCGACCGCGCGGCAAGATCGCCGCGATCGCCAGCGCCAGCGCCGGAAATCGCATGGCGCTGAAGGTGGTGAGCACCGTCCGCTGCTGATGGTCGGCGCCGCCGCAGAGGTGCCCGATGGCCATCGACAGCAGCGCGACCGCGGCGATGATCAGCCAGCCTTTGCCGCCGAGGGCCAGCAGCGGCTTCCAGGTCGCCGCCAGCGCGACCACGACCACGGCCAGCAGCGTCAGCTTCACCACCGGACCAGCGATGCGGGCCAGAGGGGCCGCGATGCGGGGAAGGAACCGCGCGACGAGCACGCCCACCACCAGCGGTATCAGCGCCCGTTCGAGCACGACCCGGGCGACGCGTCCGGCCTCGAGCCGGGGCGCGAAGTGAAAGATCGTTCCCAGCACGGCGATCGCCAGCGGGATGAACAGGATCGCGATGATCTGGACCACGACGTTCAGCTCGACCTCGTAGCTCACGTCGGCCTTGTCCGCCGTCGCCTGCTGGAACAGGGCCGGGGGACCGATCCCGACCGCCAGGATGGCGATGATGACCCCGGCCGCCACCAGCGGCGGGGCCCCGATCGCCTCGACGAACAGCACCGCCGCCAGCGGCACCAGGACGAAGATCGCCAGCAGCGAGCGCAGCAGCAGCGCTGGGTGCTTGAACAGCCACAGCGGGTCGATCTTCGCCGCGCGTACACCGGTGGCGAACGAGGCGAGCGGGATGACCACGCCCAAGGTGATCTTGAGGATGGGGAGCAGCGTTTCGCGCATGGTGAAGCTCCTCGGGTTAGCGGGCGGGTGCCAGCGCCGAATCCGCCTCCAGGCGCGCCGCGACGGCTTCGAACACAGCCTGCTCCGCCTCTTCGAAGTCGTAGGCGGCGACGGTCACCATGTCGATGGCGTACTTCCGGGCCTTCTCGGCCCGCGCCTGCAGCTTCTCGAGCTCGCGCTGCTGCTGCCACGCGGCGATCGCGTCCTCCGTGTGGGCGAGCCTCTCGTTCTTCCAGCTCGCGATGTCGTTGAGCAGCGCCTTCGCGCGCGAGGTCTGCTGCTCGAGCCGCGCCCGAATCTCGGCCTGCCGGTGCCGCAGCACGGCCATGTCTTCTTCGTGAAGGAGGGTGACGTCGCGCTTGAGCGCGTCGAGCTTCGCGCGGGCCGTGTCAATCTGCTGAGACAGCTTCTGTTTCAGTTCGGTCGTGTCGGTGGTCATCGGCATCCCCCCTTGGTTCAAGGTGGATCCCCGGGACCGGCGGCCGGGGGTGGGGAGATCACCGAATGCCCGGCCGAGCCCGGGGGGTGCCCCGAAACGACAGGGCGAAGCTACGTTCAAGGGAGAACCGGGAGGTGAGTCATGATGATGGCGAAGGAAGAGCTCGGCATCGCGTCGCGCTGGGGCTGGATCGTGCTGCGCGGCGTGGTCGCGATCGTTTTCGGATTGCTCGCGTTCTCGCACCCAGGGGCGATCACCCTGGGCCTCATCCTGACGTTCGGGGCCTACGCCTTCATCGGCGGCATCGCCGCCACCGTCAGCGCGGCGCGGCGCGGGCGTGCGGGCGCCTCGTGGGGCGCGCTGCTGGCGGAAGGGCTGCTGGGGATCGGGGTCGCGGTGATGGCGGTGCTCTGGCCGGCGACCGCCGCCCTCGCCTTCGTCTGGGTGATCGGCGCCTGGGCAGTCGTCACCGGCGGGCTCGAGATCGCGACCGCGATCAAGCTGCGCAAGGTGATCGACCACGAATGGACGCTGGGGCTGGCGGGGGCGGTCTCTATCGCCTTTGGCCTGCTGATGCTGTTCCGTCCCATCGTGGGCGGGCTGGCGATCGTCTGGTGGCTGGGGGCCTACGCGATGGTGTTCGGCATCCTGATGATCGTGCTGGGCTTCAAGCTGCACGGCCATGCCCGCCGCGCCGATCGGCTCGAGCGGGGAGGCGACCTGCCGGTCACCGGCTGACCCTACGAGGCGGCCCGGGGAGACCGATCTCGAACGTGGCACCGTCGCCCGGACGGCTCGAGACCCGGATCGTCCCGCCCATTGCCTCGATCCACTGGCGGGCGATCCAGAGCCCGAGACCCAGGCCGCCATAGCCGTTCGTGTGGGGGGCGCGCCCGAAACGCTCGAAGATCAGCGCGTGCTGATCCGGGGGGAGACCCACGCCGTGATCGCGGACGCGGGTGATGGCCGTGGCGCCGCTCTCTTCGACGGTCACCTCGACGGCGGTACCGGCCCCGTACTTGTATGCGTTGCCGATGACGTTCGTCAGCGCCTGCTCCAGGCGGGCGCGGTCCCAGTTTCCGAACAGGCGAGGCACCACCCGCACCGTCACCGGGCAGCGCGCGGCCAGGGCGACCGGCGCCAGGCTGGCGACCACCTGCTGGACGACCTCGCCGAGCTCGAACCGTTCCGGCGTGAGCTTCCAACTACCCGCGGAAAGCCGGGTGGTGTCGAGCAGCGCCTCGATCAACCGGTCCAGCCGGCCCGCGTCCCGCCCGATCGCACCGACGCGCTCGACCAGCGTCCGCGGTCCCTGCGCGCCGCCCGTGTCGAGCGCCCGCGCGAGCCCCTCGACGTTCAGCCGCAACGCGGTCAGCGGTGTCCCCAGCTCGTGTGAGGCGATGGAGAGGAAGTCGTCGCGCGCGGCGATCGCGGCGCGCAGGTCGGTCTCGAGCTCCCTCCGTTCGGTGATGTCGACGCACGAGCCGATGTAGCCGGCGAAGCGCCCGTCCGGCTCGTAGCGAGGTGCGCCGCGGTCCAGGACCCAACGGTAGGCGCCGTCGGCGCGCCGCAGGCGGTACTCCATCTCGAACGTCTGCCGCTCGTTGAAGGCGACGCGGTAGGTGTCGAGGCACGCCTCCAAATCTTCGAAGTGGACGTTCTCGGCCCAGCCGACACCCCACTCCTCCTCGATCGTGCGGCCGGTGAACGCCAGCCAGGTCTGGTTGAAGAAGGTGCAAAGCCCGTCGGTGCGGGACATCCAGAGCAGCACCGGCGAGGCGTCGGCCATGTTCCGGAAGCGGGCATCCGTCTCGCGCAGCTCCTGGCGGATCCGGTCCTCCTCGGTGATGTCTCGGACGATGGCCGCGACGCCCAGGATGCCGCCGTCGCTCTGGATCGCGACGTGGTGGCTGCGCAGGACGGAGGCCGGCGCGTTCGCCGCCCCCGTGCGGTACATCGAGACGACGCTCGGCTCCCCTGCGAGGGCGCGCCGGATCGCCGGCTCCGGATCGTCGTGGCCGATCCGCGCCATCACCTCGACGACGCCGTATCCGAGCACGCGTGGCGCCGCCCATCCGGTGATGCGCTCCATCGCCGCGTTCCAGTAGAGGCAACGCAGATCCCGATCGCAGGCCCAGATGCCGTCGACGCTGGCGTCGGCGAGCTGCGCGAAGGCAGTCGCCTGCCAGGCCGCGGGCAAGGTTCCGCCGTCAGCCACGCGCACCTCCGTCGGCGACCAGCGCGGCCGCGGCCGACGCGGTCTCGGCCGCCGTCGCGGCCCAGCTGTCGGTCCAGCGCGCGAGCGCCTCCTGGTTCCCCGGTCGTCTGGTCGCGAGCTCGACCAGCGCGCCGGTCCAGGCCCGGTGCCAGAGGCAGTCTTCGAAGAGTGAGCGGAGGAGCTGCGCGTCGAGGTGGGCCCCCGAGCGGTCGGCGACCGCCGCCAGGTCGACCAGGAACGCGTCGTCGATGATCGGCTTGAGGCAGCGGTTGAGGGCGTGGAACGCCTCGCCCCAGTCGTACGTCACCAGCAGGCGCTCGACGGCCCGCCGCAGCGGCTGCCAGGCCGGGGCCGATTGCCAGCCAGTTCGCCCCTCGTCGGCCACCGCGGGGCGGATGCGTGCCAGGAGGGCGACCCGCTGAGCGAGGCGCTGAACGCGCCGGATCTCGTCGCCGCACTGGAACAGCGCCGCCACCGCGATCCGGCCGCTCGGCGCCAGGTGGCCGACGTGGGCCGCCGCCATCTGCAGGCCGTGGCAGAGAAATCGCAGGGGCGACAGCAGCCGGCCTAGCCGGGGAACCCAGTCGCCGGCCCGCGCCTGGTCGTAGTCCGACTCCTCGATCATGGCGAGCAGGCGGCCGACGTAGCTCTCGCGTTCCCGCGCCAGCTCGACGTAGCGCGAGTACGTGGTCGCGCGGGGATCGGCGAAGTCGTCCCATTGCCATTGCGATTGCTCGGCCTCTGGCGGTGCCAGCGCCGACCCCGCCTGGTGGCGGGCGTGGAACGCGGAGGTGGGGAGGTCGACCGCGAAGCCGCCCCGTTCGACGTGGTAGAGGAGCCGGGAGGTGGCGATCTCGTAGTCGGAGGGGAGGCGCCGTTCGGCGCCGAGGTGCCAGTAGGTCTTGCGCGCGCCGGAGGGCATCACCGGCTCTCCTTTTGCCCTTGCCCGGGCGGTACCGGTCCGGCCTCCCAGGCCGCGGTCTCGGCGGTGAGACGCAGCCGTCCCCGGAACGAGGGCATGACCCGCTCCAGATCCTGCGGTAGCTGGAACTCTTCCCCCAGAACCTCGGCGATTGTCCGGGCCCCGACCTCGCAGCGGTGCGGGACGCAGACCCGGACGTAGGAGCCGTGAGGGGAGATCCGCGCCCCGGCGTTCTCTCTCCGGATCGCCGCGACGATCGCCTCGGCGACCCGCCCGACGAGCAGGACCGGTCCGACCTCGTGAGGGGCGACGCGCTCAGCCGGCATCGATGTTCACCAGGATCTCGTCTGCGTCCAGGCGCACCTCGTAGCGACGGAGCGCGACCCCCTCGGGGTTGAGACCCGCCCCGGTGCAGGCGTCGTACTCCCACTCGTGCGCCCGACAGATCACGCGCGTCCCGGTCAGCCGGCCGAGGCTGAGCGGCAGCGACCGGTGGCAGCAGCGGTCTTCAAAGGCGTGCACGTTGCCCTCGACGTTGACGAGCAGCACCGGGCGCCCGTCGAGCTTCACGCCGACCATCTCGCCGATCCAGAGGTCGTCTCGTCGCAGGGCCACGCGCCAGGGCATCGTCTACTCCCAGACCAGATCGATGCGCTCGAGCGGTTGGATCCCCTGCGCCCCCAGTGGCGCCTCCAGGGGCAAGGTCCGCGCGCCGGCCACCACCCGGAAGGGGCCCCGGCGGTGGGCCCGCAGGTCGGTCGCGCGCAGCAGCCGCTCGGCGAGCGCGGCCACCGTCTCGTCGGACCGCCCCAGCACCACCACCCCCATGGTGTCTCCCTGCACGAACGCGTAGAGAGGCAGGACGCTCATCGGGGCGGCCTCTCGAGCCAGGGGTACCGCCCGCCGTGGGCGTCTTTCCCCCAGGTCTCGAAGCCAAGCCCGAAGGTCTTCCGCAGCAACGCCAGCAGGTTGGCCGGCGCCTCGCCGGCGAGGACGCGCGCGACGATTCCTTGTGGGCGGCGTAGCGCTCCGGCTCGCTCTCGAAGATCCAGCGGCACGGCTCCGAGCAGAAGATGCGGCGGCGTCCGTCGTGAACAGTGACGACAGCGCTGTTGCGCTCGGGCGTGCCGCCGCACAGCACCAGCTGGCACAGGTCGCAGAAGCCGACGATCGCGGTGCCGTGGACGGCGAAGTCGTTGCCCGGATCGGCGCCGCGCCAGCGCTCGGTGATCTGCGCCCAGACCGGCTCCAGCGCCGGCCAGGAGTCGGGATACTTCTGGCGCAGCCAGGCCCGCTCGTCGGGGCCGGGCAGCGCGAAGTCGAACCAGACCGTCGCGCGGTAGCGTGTACGCGCTCGCGTAGACCATGTGGTGGTAGTGGTCGAGCGCGGCGAGGAACGTGCTCCCAGTACCAGGGGCGCTCGAGCCCGTGCTCGCGCAGCGTGCGCAGGAACTGATCGAGGACCCACTCCTGCATGAACTCCTTGAACGATCCGCGCCGTTCCGCCAGCGGCGTCAGGTAGTCCATCGCGAAGCCGGTCACGACCGCGAACAGCAGCCAGCTGCGCCAGAACCACTTGTCGACCAGGTACTGGGCGTAGGCGGCGATCGTGCTCGATCACGCGCTCGCAGCACCGGGCCGCCGATCTGGGCGTGGCGGGCCTCGTCGGTCTGGATGCTGCCGAGCATCGTCTCGAACATGCGATCGCCGACCTCGTGCGCCAGCGCCGACAGGCCGATGAACTGCAGGTTGGTGAAGCCCGGTCTCGAAGACGAAGTTGGTGGCGATCGCGAACTCGATCGGGTCCGCGCCGAGCAGCAGCTCGTCGACGAGGTGGCGGGCGGCGATCGCGACCCAGTTGTTCGTGTGGTAGAAGCGGTGGGTCCAGTCGAACTGCGCGTCCCAGCGCGACCAGCTCGTGCATCAGCAGCAGCGGGATCTGGGTGTGGCGCAGCTCGTCGAGCGCGCCGAAGGCCGCGGCCGTGCGCCAGGCGCTGTCGCGGCCGAAGCGGGCGGCGCGCAGGTTGCCGACCACGGCGGCGAACTCGGCGAGCGGCAGCGTCGCGGCGTGCAGCTTGAGCGCGCTCAGCCAGGTGCGGGGCGAGGCGCTGGAAGTCGGCGACGCGGCCGACCGCCTCGCGGACCGCGGCGGAGCGCGCGCTCCTTTTCGCTCTGGTTGGCGACGTACTCGGCGTACGTCGTCCTGTAGGGCTCGTCCCACCCGCGCCAGGCCGCGCCGGGGCAGCCAGGGGCGGCCGCTGACCTCCGCGGGGAACACCTCCTCCTCGCGACGTACGAGAAATCCCAGTCCAGCTTCCGCGCGAGGTCGAGCCACTGTTCGCGTTTCATTTGCTCCGCCCGGGATCTTCTCCCCGCATCTTGGCGGCGACGACCGCGGTGAGCTCTTCAATCGAGAACGGCTTCTGCATCACGTGATGCTTCGTGCGCTGCAGAAACGCCTGCGATTCGGGGGTGAAGGCGCCGCCGGTCATGAACACGATCCTCGGCACCAGGTGCGGCCAGTCGACCTCCGCTCGGGCCAGCACGTCCCGCCCGTCCAGCTCGGGCATCAGCAGATCGCACAGGATCAGGTCGAAGAGCTCGCCGGCGGCGAAGCGCGCGAACGCCGCACGGGCGGACGTCGCGACGGTCACGTCGTGGTCCGGCATCGCGACCGTGATGGTGCGGCCGATCGCCGGGACGTCGTCGATCACCAGGATGCGGGCGCGCAGCTCGATCCTCGGGGCCGGAGCGGGCGTCGGGGCCGGCGGCACCTCCGACGGCTCGGTGACGGGCAAGATCATCCGGAACGTCGATCCCCGGCCGGGCTGGCTGTCGACGTCGATGCGGCCGCCATGATCGGCGACGATCCGGCACGAGACCGCCAGCCCCAACCCCGTCCCCTTTCCGATCGGCTTGGTGGTGAAGAACGGGTCGAAGATGTGCGGCAGCACGTGTGCGGGGATGCCGGGCCCGGTGTCCGACACCTCGACGACGACGTCGTCGCTGCCGCTGTCGACCCAGGTCGCGAGGCGGATCTCGTGGGCGTCGGCGCGCCCCTCGGGGAGCGACTGGGCGGCGTTGAGGATCAGGTTGAGCAGGACCTGGCCGATCGCGGATCTGTCGCCGAACGTTGCCGGGAGATCGCCGTAGCGTTTGTGGAGGGTGGCCCGGTGCCGGACCTGGTTGCGCGCGATGGCCAGCGATTCCTCCAGGACCTCGTTGAGCGAGAACTTCGCGCGCCGAACCGCCGGTCCGCGCGACAGCTGCTGCAGATCCTTGACCACGTCGCGGATGCGATCGAGGCAGACGCGGCTTTCGTGAAACATCTCCATGAAGCCGCCCAGCGCCTCGTGAAGGCCGGCGTCCTGCCGGGCGTGGAGAAAGCGCCCGAGCTCGCTGGTCGCCGCGTCGACGTTCATCGACACGCAGGTGAGGGGATTGTTGATCTCGTGGCCGACGCTGGCGGCGAGGCGGCCCAGCGCCGCGAAGCGCTCCGCCTCCTCGAGCTGGTGCACCAGGCGCTTGCGCTCGGCGTCGCTCAGGACCCTGGCGACCGTGCTCAGCAGCTTGTCCGTGGTCAGCGGTTTGCGGAGGTACGCCGCGGCGTCGATCGCCGCGGCCTGCGGGCTGCCGTCGGCCGAGATGGCCAGCACGGGGATTCCGGCCAGCAGGGGATCGGCCTTCTGCTCCGTCCGGAACCGCCAGCCGTCCATGACCGGCATGCGCAGATCCAGGATGATCAGATCGGGTGTGGCGCCGCCGCGCAACAGCCGCAGCGCCTCGAGCCCGTCGTCCGCGGTCGTGACGGCGAACTGTTCGTCCTCGAGGACGCCGCGCAGGGCCTCACGAATCCCCTGATCGTCCTCGACCAGCAGGATCTGCTGGCGCCGGGTGCCGGTCGGGGGCGGCGGTGCGCGATCGCGAACCGAAGGGCTGGCGGCGTTCGCCGGCGGGACGCCGACGTGGACAACTGTCGGGCGGGGTCGGTCGACCTGCGCTTGGGCGTTCATGGTTGTTCCGTGCACTCGAACTTCCGAGCGTGCGTTCCCCACAACGCATGCCCCGAGTGACGGAATCATTGGACCGGAGGTCGCATGTACGCGTCAAGGGAAAACCCCGACGATCTCCGTCGGAGAACGAGCATCCCATATGCTCGCGTCAGCACCTCGACGCGGTCTCGCGAGCCTTCGTCAGACAACTACGATCCCGAACACGCCCAGCAGGATGCCGAGTCCGGCGGCCAGCACGGCCACCACGATGATCGACACCGCGCCGCTGGGCGCGGGCCGGCGCGCGAGCAGTGCCTGTCGCACGCGCAGGAAGCGAACCAGGCCGATCAGCTCCGCCGCCGCCCCGAGGAAGATGAACACGGTGCCTATGCGGTGCGACCCAACGGGAATCGCTCCGACTTCATTCAGCCGGAGCCACACCGCGGTCTTCGCGATCACGAACCCGAACGTGATCAGGGAGAGCCCGGTCCGCAGCCAGGCGAGCAGCGTTCGCTCGTTCGCCTGCAGCGTTCGCGGGTCCTCCACCTCTCACCGTTTAGCGACGCACGTGGCGAGCGGGAAGAGACCACGCTCGCCGATGCCCGGCCTCACGCCGGGCCTCTCCCGCCGATACACGGAAGAGGCCCGCTCGCCGGGGGTGCGCAACTACGTCGCCACTTCGACCCGGGCGTTCAGAATCGCGTGCGCGCCCGGCGTGGTCGCCAGCGGGTCGGCCTCGGCCGTCACCAGGACGTCGAAGCTGTTGAACGGCGTCTTGGTCGACAGCTTGCCGTTGAGGTCCTTGTCGACCGCCAAGGTGCCGACGTTCTGGAACGACCCGTTCTCCGCCCTGAACCAGACCACGTAGGCCTCGCTCCCGTCGAAGACGCGGGCGGCAGGCGCCATGTGCTTCACCTCCACCTTGACGCTATGGTTGCCGTCCTTCTCGGTCGCGACCTCGACCTTTCCTGATGCTGCCGGAGCCGCGTCGGAGCCCCTCATCGTCCAGGTCTGCTCGTTCTTGCCTGACCCCGGCATGTGAGAGCAGCCGGCCCCGAGCCCCAGCCCAAGCGTTCCGACCAACACCCCCGCCATCCCCAGTCGTTTGATGAGTGTCATGTTCCACCCCCGTTGCCGAATCTGGCGCCGGTTGAAGACGCGGCAAGCACGACGGTAGGGAGTATCCCGGAGCCCGGGGAGCGGCGTTTCAGTCTCTGACCGACTTGATCAATCGATGTCGGCGCGTAGCTGGTACAGGATCGCGTCCATCGCGTCGAGGCGCGCGAACCCGAGCCGCGGGAACTCGAGATTCAGGATCACGTAGGCGGTGATCGACAGCGCGCCGGCGAACAGCACGACGTGGAGCCGGCTGGGACGAGGGCGCGGGGACATCCCCAGGCCCGCGACGTAGGCGCAGGAGAGGGCGAGCGCGGCCAGCAGGATGAAGATCGCGAACGGGGCGTGGGTCCTCAACGCGGCGTCGCGCTGGGTCGTGATGTCGAACATTTCGTTCAACGCCGGCAACAGCAGCAACGCGGCGGTCGGGTCGTCCGTGTCGCCGGCGGCCAGAACGGCGTCCTGCCAGATCTGCTGTTGCAGCTGGCTGGATCGGTGGCGCTCCGCGGCCGCGGCGGGCAGGTTGAGAATCTTCTTGTAGTAGGAGAGGCGCGAATCGACGTAGTTCCGGAACTCCTCCCGCAGCATCGGCTGCGCCTCGGCCGGCACGAGATCGATCCGCAGGTAGGCGGTGCCGATCGCGTCGGCCTCCTGAACGATCAACGTTCGCCGGACGGCCAGGCGATCCTGCGCGCCCGAGAACGTGAACGCGACCAGCAGCCCCAGCAGCGCGAACAGCGCCGCCTCGATGGAGGCGTTCCCCTCGGAGGGGGCGTTCGGCTCCCGTTGCAGGCGGCGCCGCCCGATCCGGTATCCCACCAGCTCCAGCGCCACCATGCCGATGAACAGCACGGCGAGCAGGCCGAAGAAGATCGCCTTGGCGTACACGCGGATGCCGGTGTGGGTGAGGAGGTAGACCACCAACTAGATGTTGCCGTTGGGGAGCGTGGTCGGCGCCGCGGGCAGCGTGATGCCTCCTGCAGGCGGATCCGACGCGGTCAGGTCGAGGTTGGGCTCCTCGATTGTGGTCAGGCCGGTCGGGCAGCTGAGCGTGCCGCCGATCGGCGCCGTGCAGCCCGTGTGGTCGCTCGCGCACTGCCGCGAGGTGGTCATCACGTCAGCGGCCGCGAGGCTGGCGCCGACGCAGCTGTTGATGAAGATCACCTGGCCCGACGGGACGTCGCCGCTCGTGACCACCGCGTCGGCCCGGGCGCCGGTGTCCTTCAGCCACGACATCTTGATGATGATGGTCTCGGCCGCGTCCGTGGCGGTGCCGGCCAGGTTGGCGCGGGTCGCGATCCGGATGTGGTTGGCGTCGTCGCCGATGCGCCAGGCGGCGACGTTGGCGTCCAGGGGCGCTGCCACGGTCGGATCGACGGTGTAGCCCTGGAGCACGACGGTCAGGATCTTGTCGCCGTCCGGCTGCGAAAAGCCGATCAGCAGCTGGCCCCGGCAGGTGATCGCGCTGTCGGCGGCAGCCAGCGCGTCGCAGTCGACGCCCATGACGCCGGTCCCGCGACGGTCGGTGTCGCTGACCTGGATCGAGCCGCCGGCGACCAGCGCGAAGGCGCCGGTCCCTCCCCGCGGCCGCCCCTCCAGCTTCCAGGCGTAGCGCTTGTCGTTCCTCGACAGCTGTCGCATGGTGAAAAGGTAGTTTCCGGCGCCGTGATCGGCCGGGCCGAAGGCCATCGTGTCGTCGGTCTGGATCGGCGCGATCTTGATCAGGTCCTTGATCGGATCCAGCGCCGCGCGCACGCCGTAGTTGATGGCGTTCGCGGCCCGGTGGGTCCGGTCGAGCAGCTCGGGGACCTCGGTGCTCGCCGCCGCCGTGGCGCCCGGCAGGTGCGCGAGCGAGTAGATGGCGTAGTCGTAGCCGATCGGGTCGTAGTAGGTGTCGACGGTGTAGGGGTAGTAGCCGCCCGCGTCGACGTACAGCGGATCGACGTAAGCGTAATCATACGGATAGGCGCTGACGTAGTCGGTGCAGAGGTAGTTGCCGTTGGCGTCGGTGGCGCAAACCGACGTGTCGTTCGACGTGCAAGCCGATAGGGCCGCTGCCATACCGCCGAGGGCCAGACAGAGGATCTCGACGAAGGATCTCTTTTGCATACCCGTAGAGGTGCGGACGGACGGCGCGGCGGACAACGAGGCAGATTACCGAAATCAGGTCAGGCACCGTCCGCCAGCTCCCCCAGTGAGGGGCCCACGTGTCGCGAGGGGCCGGCGCCGCGCACCGCCGCCGCCGCCCAGTGACCAGCGCCCGCGCGCGGCAGCCGGGCGATCGCGTCGAGGACGTCGCCCAGCGTCGTGGCCTCGGGATCGCAGGCCAGCGCTACCCGGTTGTCCGAGGTGCGGCGCAGAAAGCCGCCCGCCGCCAGCCGGACGGCGAGGCCGCGAACCGTCGCGGGGAGCAACCGCAGGGTCCGCGCCAGCGCGGCGGTGGTCAGGGGCGCGGGCGTGCGCGCCACCTCGATGAGAAGAGCGATCGCCGCCGCCTCCTCCGCCGCCGGGGAGAGGCTCCAGGTGCGCGCGCCGTGGCGCAGCGTGCGGTCGAGATCGTGGGCCACCGCGATCTCGGCCCCGACGAGCACCACGTACCAGGCGGCGAAGGACCACAGGAGGAAAACCGGCAGCGCCGCCACGCCCACGGCGACCATGCTGGCCTGGGCCACGCCGATCTGAAAACGGACGAATGCCCAGGTCATCGCCAGCAGCACGGCGGCCGCCAGCAGCCCACCGACCGCGGCCGAGCCGAACCTGATCCGGGCCCGCGCCGCGGACGCGTAGAAGATGGCGATGCCGAGCCCGAAGCCGCCGAGCCCGATCGCGGCCCCGGTCGCGGAGCGTAGCAGCGGGAGCGCGGCCGCCAACAGCGCGATCTTGCGCCCGGCCAGCGTCTCCTCCGCCCGCATCGACAGCCCGGTCACGACGGCGATCACCAGCAGAAGCACCAGGGGGAACAGCAGCAGGGCCAGGAAGCCGAACATCCGCCAGTAGACCGGCGGCCGCTCGCGCGCGTTGGCGATGTGGTCGATCGCCCTCTCGACGTGGCGGAACATCTTGAAGGCGGCGAAGCAGAGCGCGAGGAGCCCCGCGACGCCGCTGTCGGCCCGCCCCGCGCGCTCCACGACCGTCATGATGGTCCGGGCGGCCGCGTGAAGCATCGACTCCTCCGCCGGTAGCTTTGGCGCGGCTTCGATCAGCAGCGGCAGCAGGTGGAAGGCTTTCAGCGCCCAGATCAGCACGACCAGCACCGGGACGATCGAGAAGATCGTGTAGTAGGTCAGCGCCGCTGCCTCCAGCGACAGGCGGTGGGTGTAGATGCCCCGCGCCGTCCAGATGCCGATCCGCAGCAACCGGTTGCGCAGCGACTCCCAGCCGACCATGCCGGCGCGATCGCGCGCCCAGACGGCGTGTGCGTAGCGGCGCACCGCCGCGGTGGCCCGGGCGAGCAACGATCTCACCGGCCGTTTCACGCTCTCCTCGGTCGGTAAGTTCGCTACGCGGCGCGGTCCTGGCAGCGGGCGCCCGGGGGTTTCAGAGATCGGCCGATGCTCACCGGCCGTGGCCGCGGCGGGCGGAGCCTTACCTTCTGACAACGAGGTGTGACCATGATGAGGACCAACGTCAGGGCGAGCATCGTGTGGGGGCTGGGGCTGTTGACGATGGCGCTGGTGGGTCTGTCGGGGCCCGCGCTCGCCGGTCCGTCGTCGTCGCGGACGACGCACGAGACGGTGACGGTCATTGCGATCGATCGCGCCACCCGTTCGGTGACGCTGCAGAACATAGATAACGCGACCAAGGTCGTGCAGGTTCCGTCGGAGGTGAAGGCGTTCGACACGCTGAAGGTCGGCGATCACGTCGACATCGACTACACGGAGTCGATGGCGGTGTCGCTGCTTCCCCCGGGGAGCAAGCCGACCATCACCGAGAGCTCCACGGCGATGAAGATGGGCCCCAGCGGCGTCGGCGGGGCCGGACGCGAGATGACCGTGTCGGCCGAGATCCTCTCGATTGATCGGATCAACAACAAGGTCACGTTCCGGGGGCCGAAGGGGAACACCCAGACGACGGCCGTCAGCGACCCGGCCATGCAGAAGAAGCTGGCCACCCTGAAACCGGGCCAGGTCATCCAGCTCACGTTCACCGAGGCGGTCGCGGCCGCGATCCGGCCCGCGCCGATGGCCCCCGCGCCGAAGCCGGCGCCGTAACGCGACGATGGGTCACGTCGAGCTGGTGCTGATGGCGGCGATCGCGATCGTCATCGGCGTCCGCCAGGGCCTCCATGACGCGCACGCCAGGCAGCGGCCGGGCGCGGTGAGGGGGCGGCTGACGGAGCAGGTGGTGGTTCCGTTGCTCGCCGCGCTGGCGCTGGTCGCCGGGCTCCGCTACCTGACGCTGCATCGGCTCGGCCCGCCGTTCGCGATCGTGTTCGCGGCGCTGGCGGTCTGGCTCCCCTTCGTGGTGACGCGCGCGCTGACCAGCCGCGCGGTCACCCACACGGCAGTGAAGAGCACTTAGCCTACTCAAGAGCAGGGCGGCGGCATTGATGGCGAACGCAGAAGCAGAGCCAGAGGCCGCCGCCCTGCTGACCGAGCTGGCCGAGGCGCTGCACACGTCGGCGCTGCCGGCCGACGTCGTCGAGGCGCGGCTGGCCGCGGCGGCGGCGGCGCTGGGGCTCGAGGGAGAGTTCTTCACGCTGCAGAGCTTCTTCGCGATGGAGATCGGCGCCGGCGGGGCGGCCGCCGCCGGCGCTTCGCGGCGGGTGGCGATCCGGCGCATCGCCTTCGACACCCACTGGAACCTGGCCCGGATGACGGCGCTGCTGGAGCTGTCAGCCGCGATCGCGGCCAGACGGATCGAGGTGGCGGCGGCGCGGGCGACGCTTCGCGAGATCGCGCTGCGGACCAACCTGTACCCGAAGTTTCTGGTGGTCTTCTGTTACGCGATCTACGGGGCGGCGGTCGCGGCACGGGTGGGGGGCCGCTGGACCGAGATGTTCGTGGCCGGGTTGGTGGGGATGATCGCGGGCGGGATTCACTTCGGGACGCTGCGCAGCCACACCATCGACCTGCAGAAGACCTTTCTGGCGGCGCTGCTCGGCAGCCTGGCGGCCTTCCTGCTCGGCCATGTCTTTCCGCCGTTCGACCAGGCGCGCGCGATCTTCGGCGGCACGACCCTGCTGGTTCCGGCGATGGTGGTGACGATCGGCGTGCACGAGCTCGCCAACGACGAGCTCGAGTCGGGCGTCGTCCGGCTCACCTACGGGATGCTGCGGTTCGTGATGCTGGCGGCGGGGGTGACGGCCGCGCTGACACTGCTGGGGACACGGCACTGGCCCCACGGCATCCCCCCGGCGCCGCTGCCGGGCCTGGTCGTAACGGCGATCGTCGCCGTCGGCGGGGTGGCGCTGATTTCTGCCGCAGGGGCGGCGGCAGGACGCGCCGGCCATCGTCGGCGCGGTGCTGCTCGCCTACCTGACGCAGGAGCTGACCAAGCGGGTGGCCGGCGAGGCGGGCGCGCCGTTGCTGTCGGCGTTCGTGGTGGGAGCCGCGGCGTGGCTCTACAACCGGTGGTGGGGGGGCCTGGCCGGGGTCGTCATCGTCCCCGGCCTGCTGCAGCTGGCCCCCGGTTTCCTGGGCAACGAGGCGGTGCTTCGTCTGGTGCGCGGCGACGCGCCCGGCGGCGGCGGCGAGAGCTTCTTCCGTGTGCTGGTGGTCGCCGTCGAGCTGGCCACCGGCCTGCTGCTCGCCAACCTGCTCCTGCGCAGGCGCCCGCGCTGACGTCCCTCAGCGCCTGGTGCGCGGGGCGGCGCCGGCGATTTCGGTCGTGTCCTCGTCGAGGGAGGCGGGTCCATCCTCGAGCGGCTTGCCGCTGCCATAGACCGAGATGCGGACGTAGTCCTGGCCGCTGTAGAGCATCGCCCCGGCCAGCCCGCCTCCCATTCCGCCGATGGCGGCTCCGATCAGCTGCCCGCGGCTCGGTTCGGGCGTCGGCTCGTCGACCATGCTGACGTTCCCGCGGTCGTCCTCGTACACCAGCGCCTGGGGACCCAGCCGCACCAGCCGGTGCTCGCCATCCGCTGGCGGTGGTCGGGTGCGATCTCCTCGGCCCAGGCTCGGGGCGCTGAACGAGACCGTCAGCCCCAGGCCGAGCGTCGCGCCGAGGCGCGCCCAGCTCCGCGGTCGCGTCGTGCTCACGACGTTCCTCCACCTTTAATCTAAGGACGGGGGCGACCCGGGTGGCGCCGCCTCTTACGTCACTTGGGCGGCGGGGCCGGCGGCGGGTAGTTCAGAAGCGCCTTGTCGATCGCCTTCTGGATGAAGCGCGGCGTCGTTCAAGCCCGAGCCTTGCGCGACGATGTAAGCGCGCCAGACGAGCTTGCCGGTCTTCCCGTCGAGCAGGTCGATGATCAGCGTCCCCTCCGGGTGCTCGGTCACCCAGAAGTCCTGAGGGTAGGGGCCCCACATCGGACCGACCATCGGGGGGATCCCGGCGGTCTCCAGCTCGCGCACGGTGCGCGCGCCGGCGGCGTACTTGGCGACCAGATCGGCTTGGGTTCCTCCCAGCGCCAGTCCGCGCGCGGTCAGCCCCGCCTTGAGGGCCTTCTCGATCCGTTCCTTGACGAAGGAGTTCTCGGTGATGGCGCCCTGCTCGATCACCTTCCCCTCGCCGAGCGTGAAGGTCTGATAGCGGGCGAAGGTCAGCGTGTGATCGTAGTCGGTCCGCACCTGCAACGTGGGTCCGCACCCGATGCAGACGCCGAGGACGATCAGCCCGAAGGTGATCAGCGTTCGCGTGTACTTGGTCAGCATCCGCCTTCCCCCTTGGCGTCCATCGACAGTAATGCCGGCGACGCCGCGGGCAATCGGGAGGGCGCGAATCAGGCACGGTCCGATTGCCCGCCCGGATGAACGCACGCAGGTTGGCAGCCCGTGCGCTGGCCGATCGCAGACTGGATCCCGGGGTACCAGCGCCGCGACCTTCGCTTCGATCTGCTCGCGGGCGTCACCCTGGCGGCGTTCGCGGTTCCCGAGAGCCTCGCCTACGCCGCCATGGCGGGACTGCAGCCCGAGATCGGGCTCTACGCGGGGATGGCGGCGATGCTCTCCTATGCGCTGCTCGGCAGCGCCCGCTGGCTCGCGGTCGGCGTCACCGCGGCGCTGGCGGTGTTGACCGCGACGGGTCTCGCTCCGCTGGCCCACGGCGATCCGCGCCGCGCCGCGATGATGGCCGCGTTTGCCACGCTGGTCGCCGGGGCGGCGGCGGTGGTCGCCTGGGCCTGCCGGCTCGGGTTCCTCGCCAACCTGGTGTCGAAGACGGTGCTCACCGGCTTCTCGTTCGGCGCCGGCCTGACGATGGTCTCGACCCAGCTCGACAAGCTGTGCGGCATCCACGGCGGCGCGGGGGAGTTCTTCGGCCGCATGGCCGGATTCTTCCGGCACCTCTCCGAGACGAGCCTGCCGACCCTGGCGGTCGGCGCGAGCGCCATCGCGCTGCTGCTGCTCGGTAAGCGGTTCGCGCCCAAGGCGCCTAGCGCGCTCATCGTCGTGGCCGCCGCGCTGCTCGTCGCACCGTTCCTGGGATTCGCCGACCACGGCATCAAGATCGTCGGAGAGATCCCGCGCGGGCTGCCGTCGCCGCGGTTCCCCCAGGATGCCCTCGCGGTCTGGCAGCCGCTGCTGCTCCTGGGGCTGTCGATCTTCGCCCTCTCCTACGTCGAGGGGGTCTCGGCGGCGCGCAGCCTCGCCTCGGCGCACGGCGGCCACATCGATCCGAACCGCGAGCTCCTGGCCAACGGCGTCGGGAACCTGCTCTCCGGTCTCTTCCGCGGCATGCCGACCGGGGGCAGCCTGACGCGCTCGGCGGTCAACGTCGAAGTCGGAGCGCGCACCCCGCTGTCGGGCGCCGTCGGGGGCGTGGTGATGATCGGGGTGATCGCCTTCCTGACGGGAATGTTCAGGCAGCTCCCCGAGACGGTGCTGGCCGCCATCATCATGGTCGCCTGCGGCGAGCTGCTGAACGTACCCGCGCTGGTCCACATCGGGCGGCTCAGCAAGCGCGAGCTCGGGATCGCGGTCCTGACCACGGTCGCGGTGCTGCTGTTCGGGATGCTGTGGGGGGTGATCGCGGGGGTCGCGCTCTCGCTGCTCGATCTCCTCGAGCGGACCACCTTCCCGCACACCGCCGTGCTGGGACAGATCCCGGGGACCGAAGCCTACGGCGACAAGGCGCGCCATCCGGAGAACGTCGAGGCCGCGGGGGTGCTGGTGGTGCGCATCGACGCCAGCGTCGTCTTCGCGAACGCGCACACGGTGAAGGAGGAGATCCTGGCAAAGCTGCGGGCGCACGCCGGGCCGGTGCGGCTGGTGGTGCTCGATTCTCAGTCGTCGCCGCTGCTGGACCTGAGCGGGGCGACGGCGATCGTCGAGCTGCACAAGGGGCTGGCGGTCCAGGGGATCGCGTTGAAGCTCGCCGGCGCGACCGCCGGGGCGCGCTGCCTGCTGCGCGACGAGGCCCCCGCCGCGTTCGGGGACCTTCACCCCGGGACCGACGTCGGTCAGGTCGTGCGCGCCTGGAGCGCGACGCGGCACTGAGCCGGGCGGCCCGTCGCCCGGCGAGGCTCAGGCCGGCTGGAAGCGACGCCGGCTGCGCGTGTGGCCGCGCGACCAGAGCCAGGAGCCGAGCGCGCCGGCGACCGTGCCGCCCGCGAAGGCGAGCAGCAGGAACTGCCAGCCCAGGTTGTCCTTCACACCCGCGGTGAACCCGGCTGCCGTCGAGCGGGCCATCGCGTTCAGGCGTTGCTGGATGCAGGTCATGCCGTCGACGCCGCCGCCGCAATCGGGCGCGAGCCGCGTGACCTCCTTCCCGAAGCCTCCCACCACGTCATCGACGATCGCCGCGGTCATCCGATGGCCCGTGCTCGCCAGGCTGCGGCCGAGGGGGCCCTCGCCGTTGGGTCCGAGTTGTTCGATCAGCTGACTGGTCGCGCTGTCGAAGGCGACGCGGGTCGCGCTCTCGACGACCCCGGTCACCATCTGCGCGAAACGCTCCCGCTGTTCGGGCGTGTCGAGCACGCTGAGGGCGCCCTCCATGGCGCGCTGGGCGAGCAGCCGCGACACCTGTTGATCTTCCGGTGTCTGCACCGCGGCCACCCCGGCCTCCCTGAGCCCGGCCAGCGCGCCCGAGGTGGCGCGTTCTCCCATCCGGTGCGCGCAGCCGGCGGCCATCCCGAGCACGGCCGCGAGCAGCGCGACCGCGCGGGCGCTCATCGCGGAGGGAACGGGACCCGCTTTGGGGTCCCGACCTGTCATCAATAGGGCCCTCCCCGCACTACAGGGGGCGTCCTGTGCATGAAGCGTGTGCGTCCACTCATCCGGCCGGGACGGAGGCGCTTCGCGCTCCGGCCCACCCTCATCCCTCTTACCGCGCTGCCGTTTTCCAGAGGCTGACATGGATGCTCCTCCGTTCGGGCTACCTCCTGCGACTGTGGGAACCGGCGCGGAGCTGGGCAATCAGGCGCGGGTGGATTGTGTATTCGCCCGACGGGACCGCTCTCGGGGGGGGGGAGGCGCCCAAGCTCGGCAGCTAGGTCTTTCTGTGGGGCTCTTTCTCATTCCCCCGGTCGGGATCGGCCCCGATCCCGATCGGCCCCATGTTCGGGATCGTGGAGGTAAGAGCTATGCGCAATCTCAGCAACACAGTGTGTTCGAAGCTGAAGTGGTTTGCGCCACTGGTCGTGCTCACGCTCTCTCGGGCCGGCGTAGCCGCCGAACCGGAGACAGCGGGCCTCTCGGCGCAAACACCCACGTGCAAGGACGCGGGCGTCTCGGTCACGTTCCCCGAAGGATCGGCGGAGCTTGATCGCAACGCGAAGGGTGCCTTGAGTGGGGTGGCCACATGGGTCGTCAACGGCGACAAGCGGACGGTTCGGCTCTCGGGCTTCACCGACAAGACCGGTAGCGTGGAGTCGAATCAGATGCTGAGCGAGAAGCGCGCTCAGGCAGCCAAGGACTTCCTGGTCGGTCACGGCGTCGAATCCGACAAGGTGACGATTGTGGGTCACGGCGAGGCGCAGGACGGCCACGAAACCCCGTCGGAAGCGCGGCAGGTGGCGGTAACCGCCTGCGACGTCCCGACGCCGGTTGCGGCGGCCGAACCGGAGCCGGCGCCTGAGGCTGCCCCGCCCGTCGAGGCGGTTCCCCCGGCGCCCGAGCCGGTGCAGGTCGCGGAGGCTCCGCTGCCTCCTCCCGCTCCGATCGCGACGGCCCCGGCGCCCAAGCTGGGTCCCCCCTCGAAGATCGGCATCGAGGCCGCCGTCGGCGTCGGCGCGATCGGCTTCATCGACGAAGGGCCCAAGAGCGTCACCGGCGTCGGTGAGCAGTGGGACGCCCGCCTGACCTTCGGGTCGCGTTCCTACCTGGCCATCGAGGCCGCGTACGTCGGCTCGCTGCAGAGCATCAACTCCATCGGTCTGTCGAGCGACGCTCTGCTGCTCGGTAACGGTGGCCGAGGGTACGCTGCGCATCAACTTCACGAAGGCGCGCTGCAGCCGTACATCTTCGGCGGCGCCGGCTGGACGCACTACAAGCTGAACAACACGGCGATCAACGACCTCGGACATCGTGAACGGGGACGACGTCGGCACCGTGCCGATGGGGGCGGGCCTCTCGGCGCGCCTGGGCAAGGGGTTCTTGATCGACGTGCGCGGTACCTACCGCGCCACGTTCAACGAGGACCTGCTGAACACGGCGATGGCGGCCACCGGCCAGGGTTCATCGCTGCAGACCTGGAACGTCGGCGGTCGGTTGGGGTTTGAGTTTTCGACGGCATGGACCACAGCTCGAGGGCTTCGGTGGCACGAGATGCTCGCGAAGTAGTGCAGAAGGTCGCGATGAGACCGGTCCATCCGGTCTGGTGACTGGCGCCGATGCCCGCGCCGTTGTCACCGTGGAAGTACTCGTAGAAAAGCAGGTGGTCTCGCCATAGGGGATCACTGCTGAACTTGGGGGCGCCCCGAATACGGGCCGGCTGCCGCTTTTGTCCCGGGTGAAGATCTGCGAGCACCGCTCGGAGATGTTGCGCGCGACCTCGTAGAGAGTGATGCCGTCGGCCCGATCCGGTCGGGTATTCGACCTTGAACGTCGGGCCGAAGTAGCAGTAGTAGTTGATGAGGGCGCGGATCAGCAGGCCGTTGAGCGGCAGCCAGATCGGGCCCCGCCAGTTCGAGTTGCCGCCGAACATCGGCGTGTCCGACTCAGCGGGCAGGTAGCCGACCTTGAAGTCGTGACCATCGGCCACGAAGGCGTACGGGTGGTCGAGGTGGTGGCGCGACAGCGAGCGGATTCCGAACGGGCTCAGGAACTCGTTCTCGTCGAGCATGCGCGCCAGCACCCGCCGCAGCCTCTGCTCGCTGAGCAGCGACAGCAGGCGGCGGCCGCGGAAGCCGGTCTGGCGCGGGTCGTGAATGTTGCTGATCAGGTGGGGGCGGTTGTTGACGAACCAGCGGGCGCTTCGCTGGAGCTCGGGCAGCTTGACGGTCGCGTCCTCGCTGATCACCGTCGCCGCGCAGAGCGGTAGCAGGCCGACCATCGAGCGGACCTTGAGCCGCTTGGCCCGACCGTCGGGGGTGCGCAGCACGTCGTAGAAGAAGCCGTCCTCCTCGTCCCACATCTCCCCGTCGCCGCCGATGTGGATCATCGCCGACGCGATCCAGATGAAGTGCTCGAAGAACTTCAGCGCCATGTCGACGTAAGAGGCGTCGTCGAGCGCGAGCTCGAGGGAGATCTGGAGCATCGTCTGCGCGTAGAAGGCCATCCAGGCCGTACCGTCGGCCTGCTCCAGGTGGCCGCCGCTGGGCAGCGTGCGCGCTGCGGTCGAACACGCCGACGTTGTCCAGGCCCAGGAAGCCGCCGTCGAACACGTTGCGGCCGGTCGGGATCCTTGCGGTTGACCCACCAGGTGAAGTTCAGCAACAGCTTGTGATAGACGCTCTTCAGGAAGGTCAGGTCGCCCTGGCCGGTGCGGCGTTTGTCCAGCCCGTAGAGGAAGTAGGCGGCCCAGGCGTGGACGGGAGGGTTCACGTCGCCGAAGTTCCACTCGTAGGCGGGCATCTGGCCGTTCGGGTGGAGGTAGTGCTCGCGCAGCAGCAACAGCAGCTGGGCTTCGCGAAGTCGGGATCGACCAGCCCCAGCGGGATGGAGTGGAAGGCGAGATCCCAGGCCGCGTACCACGGGTACTCCCACTTGTCCGGCATCGAGATGATGTCGTTGCTGACCATGTGCGGCCACTCGCCGTTGCGCGGCGGGTGACCGTCGCCGTGGGTGACGTCGGCGCCGTGCTCGTTCAGCCAGGAGGCGACGTCGTAGTCGTAGAACTGCTTGTTCCAGAGCATGCCGGCCGAGCGCCTGTCGGACCACGTTGCGGCGATCCTCGCCGAGCGAGGCGGGGATGACGGTCGCGTAGTACTCGTCGGCCTCGCGCCGGCGCGCCGCCATCGCCGTCGCGAACGACTCGGCGAGCAGCGGTCGTCGCCGTCGGCCGACGCGTCCTGGGCGGACTCCCGTCGGGGACGCGCGGAGGCGCAGGCGCACCGAGCGGCGCCCGCGCCCCGGGACTCGAGCAGGTAGTGCGCCGCCGCCTTGGTGCCCCGCTGGTCCGGGTTGACGGCCGCTTCGCCGCCGATCAGATAGTCGTTGATGCCGTCCTTGTAGTAGCTGGTCGCGGTCCGTTGGCGCGGGCCCGTCAGTCCGTCGTGGCTGCGGTGCGCCGTTCGTCCAGCGCGCGGGGTTGGTGTCGTTGTCGACGAACAGCAGGTCGGCGCCACGCTGGCAGCGCAGCAGGTAGTTGCCCATCCCGCCGTCGCTGGTGAGCAGCGCCGTCCGGCCGCTGCCCGCCGGCTGATCTCGGGCCGCGGCCGCCGCCGTGGCTCCAGATGTTGCGGAACCAGAGCGTCGGCAGGAGGTGCAGGGTCGCCGGGTCGGGGCCGCGGTTGAACGCCTGATCTCGATCAGCAGGTCCTCGGGACCGGCCTTCGCGTACTCGACGAACACGTCGAAGTAACGATCTTCGTCGAAGACGCCGGTGTCAATCAGCTCGTACTCGTGCTCGGCGCGCGAACGGTTCCGGTTCGTCTCGACCAGATCCTCGTACGGGAACGCCGCCTGCGGATACTTGTACAGGTAGCGCATGTACGAGTGGGTCGGCGTGCTGTCGAGGTAGAAGTAGTACTCCTTCACGTCCTCGCCGTGGTTCCCCTCGTTGTTGGTGAGGCCGAACAGCCGCTCCTTGAGGATCGGGTCGCGGCCGTTCCAGAGCGCGACGCGAAGCAGAGGATCTGCTGGTCGTCGCAGATCCCGGCCAGGCCGTCTTCGCCCCAGCGGTAGGCGAACGAGCGCGCGAGGTCGTGGCTCAGATAGTTCCAGGCGTCTCCGCTAGGGCCGTAGTCCTCGCGCACCGTCCCCCATTGCCGCTCGCTCAAGTAGGGCCCCCACTTGCGCCAGGGCGCCGTATGGGCCCTCGCCTCCGCCAGTCGCCCGCGTTCGTCGGTCATCGCGTCCTCGTCGGATGAAGCTGAGGACGCGGGGGGCGCGGGCAATCGACGGCGGGGCACGGCGTCGAGAATGCGGCGGGCGCTTACAGCCACCGCCGTTGCGCGGGGGGCTGCGCGACCAACGTTGATCAGGTGTCTGGTCCGCAGGAGACCCCGGCGCGCATCCCGTCGAGAGCCCGGCGCGGATCCTGGTCGTCGAAGACGATCCCGAGACGCGCGCGACGCTCGATCTCTTGCTGGGGGCGCGGTGGCTGGTGACGCTGACCGAGCGCGGCGAAGAGGCCTGGGAGATCGCCCGGGCGACGCAGTTCGACCTGGTTCTCGCCAGCGTGCAGATGCCGTCGCTGGGCGGCCTCGAGCTGGCGCGGCGGCTGCGCAACCATCGCGACACCCAGGACGTGGCGCTGATCTTGATGTCGCGATCGGCGCAGCCCGGAGAGATCGTCGCCGGCCTCGAGGCCGGGGCCGACGATTTCCTGGTCAAGCCGTTCTCGGGACGCGAGCTGCTGGCGCGGGTTAGCACCCGTCTGGCGCTGACCGCGATGCGGCGCCGCAACGCGCAGCAGGAGCAGGCGCTCGAGAACCTGCGTCGCACGCTGACCGTGCGCGACGAGTTTCTCTCGGCCGCGTCGCACGAGCTGCGGACGCCGATCACGACGCTGAGCCTGCAGACCGACGGGCTGCTCGGGGTGGCCGGCCCGATGGACGAGCGGCTGCGACGGCGGTTGACGGCGATCCAGCGTCAGGTCGTGCGCCTCACCCAGCTCGTCGATCAGCTGCTCGACGTCTCGAGGCTGATCGAGGGGCGGTTGAAGCTGCAGCCCGAACGGGTCGACCTGGGCGCGGTGGTGCTGGAGTCCGTCGAGCTGCTGCGCGACAGCGCGAACCAGGTCGGCTCGCCCGTGTCGGTGCACAGCGGCAGCGGCATCGTTGGCAACTGGGATCGTGTCCGCGTCGGCCAGGTCGTCACCAACCTGCTGTCGAACGCGATCAAGTTCGGCCGCGGGCGTCCGATCGAGATCGCGCTTGATGCCGACGACCAGAGCGCGCGGTTGGCGGTGACAGACGAAGGCGAAGGGATCCCGCCGCAGGAGCAGACGCGAATCTTCGACCGGTTCGAGCGGGCCACCTCGGTGCGACAGCATCCGGGGCTCGGATTGGGGCTCTGGATCTGCAAGCAGATCGTCGAGGCCTGCCGCGGAACGATCGCGGTGCGCAGTCAGCCAGGCCGGGGAACGACCTTCAGCGTCGAGCTGCCGCGCGCGGCCTGACGCCGTCAGCGTCGGAGCCGGTCAGCGCTTCGCGCGGGACCGGCCAGAGCACGTCTCACAAAATAGCCGCACACCCGCGCTTCGCGCGGGAGCGGCCAGAGCACGTCTCACAAAATAGCCGCACACCCGCGCTTCGCGCGGGAGCGGCCAGAGCACGTCTCACAAAATAGCCGCACACCCGCGCTTCGCGCGGGAGCGGCCAGAGCACGTCTCACAAAATAGCCGCACACCCGCGCTTCGCGCGGGAGCGGCCAGAGCACGTCTCACAAAATAGCCGCACACCCGCGCTTCGCGCGGGAGCGGCTAGCGGGATCCCCCCGAGGCGCGGAGGTGGCGCGCAGACCCACACGCGGCGTCGAGGAGCGTCGGCGAGTCGTACAAAACGTCGATCCTGACGAACCTGATCATCATTCGCGCGTCGGTGTCGTCGACGGTCAACGCGATCAGAATCAGCGGTCCGCCTGAATGATCGTTTCGCGACGCCGCCTTACCATCGCGACGAGAGGACGTGAATGAAGTCAAAGGCTGAGATCGACGGGCAGCTCGACGACGAAGGTTGCTCCCATCCGCGGCCGGCTGTTCACCCGCACCGTCCCGCCGAGTTGCTTGACGATGTTGCGGACGATGTAGAGCCCCAGGCCCAGCCCCTCGTGGTGCGAGGTGGCGTGCGCGCGCTTGAAGGGCTCGAAAATCCGCTCCTGCAGCGCCGGGTCGATGCCTACCCCGTGATCTTCGATCTCGAGGCGCGCGATGCCGCGCTCGTCGGACGCGGCGACGCGGACCCGGATCGGTCGTCCGTCGCCGTACTTGACGGCGTTGCTGACGAGATTGGTGACCACCTGCTCGAGGCGCGACCTGTCCCACCGTCCCACCACGGGGCTCCGCGGAAGGGCGACAGTCAGGGTCGACCCTGCGCGGGTCGCGGTCTCTTCCAGTCGGCCGCTCACCTCGCGCACCACGTCAGAGAGGTCGACGGGGACGAGAGTGAGCTGCAGCTGGCCCGAACGAATGCGGCCGAGGTCGAGCAGCTCTTCGATCAGCTGGGTCAGTCTCCGCTCCTCACGCAGCATGATCGCCACCAGGCGGGTCGCCTTGGGCGGGAAATGCCCGCGCTGCAGCGCCTGCAGCCCCAGGCGGACGGAGCAGAGCGGACCGCGCAGCTCGTGAGCCGCGATCGAGATCAGGCGCTCGCGATCGATCAGCGCGTCACCGAGCTTGGCGTGGGTGCGGGCGTTGGCGATGGCGAGGGCCATCCGCTCCCCGAGCTCCTGGGCCAGCGCGAAGTCGGCGGCGTCGTGCCCGCTGCCATCGTGGCGGGCGAAGCTGAGGGTGCCGAAGCGATCGGCGCCGCTGCCGATCGGAACGCTGATCCGGGAGCGCGTCCCTTCCACGCGCACCTCGCCTCGCGTCAGCGCTGCCAGCTCGCCGGCCGGCTCCAGCCGCGCTGCGTTCGAGGTTCGGACCTCCAGTATCCGCGTCGCGGCACCCGCGATTCGGTCGACGGCGCAGACGTCACCGAGCACACGAACTGCGGCGTGTCCTACCGCTTCCAGCATCGAATCGATTTCGAGCGAGATGAAATGGCGGCTTACGCTCGCCAGGAACGTCGCGTGACTCGTTACCAGCTTGGGCGGAACCGTCTCGACCGCGGTCTGCATCGTCGCCTCCTCTGTCACTTCGCTAGATGCAGGATCGCGTCGACATTTGCCACCCTTGAAACGCCGCTCAGCGACGGAGCGAACGTGTTTGAGGCGATCACTTACCGGAGCGTGTACGCAGTGAGCGAATTTCAAGTGTACGCAGTGAGCAAAGTTCAAAATGGACAAGACATCAGCCGGCGTTGTAGAAGGCGCGGCAAAATCGATCGGACTTCTCTCGGAAATCGTGGGGGCGGGGGAGGCGAGAACGCGAGGCACGTGAGAGCCATTGCAGACTCGAGTGGGAAGTTCCGCCGGCACCCCGCCGAACGGGAATTCGCTGTCCAGGGGCGTTTTTCGCGAGACCTCCCGTGACGAAAATTATTTTGGTCGACGACCACCCGCTGTTTCGCGCGGGAATTCGCCAGAGCCTGGCGACCGTCCCCGAGTTCAACGTCGTGGGCGAGGCGGGCAATGCGCGCGACGCGTTCAGCGCGATCGACCTGCAGCAACCCGACGTGGTCGTGATGGACGTATCCCTGCCGGGCATGGACGGCGTGATCGCCACGCGCGAGGTACGGCGGCGCTCGCCGCGGACCCGGGTGCTGGTGCTGTCGGTGCACGATCAGATCGGCGACGTGCTCGACGCGCTGGACGCCGGCGCTTCGGGGTACGCGCTGAAGACGGAGGGAATCGACGCGCTCATCGCGGCTCTGCGGGCGGTGGTGCGCAACGAGCGCTACATCTCCCCCACTATCGCACCACGCCTCGACAGCTACGAGTCGCGACGGACGAAGCCCTTCGACACCCTGTCGATTCTCTCCGTGCGTGAGCGCGAGGTGTTTCGGCTGGCGGCCGACTGCTTGCTGACGAGGGAGATCGCCCGTGAGCTGTGCATCTCCCGCAAGACAGTCGACACGCACCTCTACCGCATCCACCGAAAGCTCGGTCTGCGGACGTCGGCGGAGCTGGTGCGCCTGGCCGGGAATCTGGGAATGATTCACCGCGGGCAGGTCCGGATGGTGGAAGTTGCCGACGGGCAGGCGTCAGTTGGGGCGTCAGTGGGGGAAGGGACGGAGAGTTGACATGGAGACCAAGCCGGCACCCGGTGCCTACGAGCAAGTCGCGGCGTTGTTCGGCCATGAGCTGAGCATGCCGCTTGCGACAGCTCTGCTCTACATTGGGATTGCCGAGACTCACTGCGGCCTGGCGCCGAGCGGGGTGCGCTCCGCGTTGCAGGTCGCGCGACGCGAGGTCCAGCGCCTGAAGGCGCTGGTCGACACGCTGACCGAGCTCGAGCGATTCGGGCGGCCGACGCTGCAACCTCGGGCGGGCGATCTGGGGGCGATCGTGCGGGCGGCGGTGAACCGCGCGCTGGCGACCTCGCTGGACGCGCAGGTCGAGGTGACAATAGAGGCGTCGCGGCCGCTCACGGGGTGGTGGGATCACGCCGCGGTCGAGCAGATCCTCGCCAACCTGCTGTCGAACGCCCTGAAGTTCGGGCAGGGGCACCCGATCCGGGTCGAGGCGCGGCATGGTGATGCGGGCGTCGTGGTCATCTCCGTCTCGGATCGCGGGGTCGGCGTCGCGGCGGGGGACCGCGCCCGGATCTTCGAGCGCAACATCCGCGCACCGGCTCGCCACGGGGGCGGGCTCGGGCTCGGGCTCTGGCTGGTGCGCGAGCTGGCGCTGGCGCATGGCGGCCGTGTATCGCTGCAGAGCCGCAAGGGGCGAGGGACAACGTTCACCATCTCGCTGCGGTCACAACCGCCGGCGCCCCGTGGTGCGCGCTACCTGATGACGACCCGCCTGGGCACCCCGCGCAACGTGGTCCGTTCCGGCCGGGCGGTCACCCAGCGGCTCGCCGCTCCCGCGCGTAGCGCGGGGGTGCGACTGTCGTCCTGAATCGCACCCGCTCGTACCGGGTGGACGCTCGCGCTTCGCGCGTCGGGGCGCGGGGTAGGGCGCTCGCGCTTCACGCGTCGGGGCGCGGGGTAGGGTGCTCGCGCTTCGCGCTTCGCGCATCGGGGCGCGGTGGCTCCCCGGCGCCCCGCTCATCCCCGTCGGATGGACTGAACTGAACGGCGGCCGCGAACGCCGCGCTTCGACCGGGCGCTGCTCGCCGGACAGTTCGTACGCGGCGCAAGGCGCTCGATCGAGACGCGAGCTGTGCGCCGCGCGCGCAAGCGGCTGCGTCGTGCGTCCGTTCGCGCGAGCGCGCGAGCCCCCGCCCAGGACCGGCTGGCCGGTCAGTGGCAGGCGTGCGAGCCGAGCTCGCACGTGAACGTGCCGTTGCTGCCGCGCAGGGTGAGCGACGTGAGACCGACCGTCACGATGATGTCGCCGTCGTCCACCGGCAGCCGGAACTCGGCCTGACCGTTGGCGATCCGGAAGTCGAGCGCCACGGTCTTCTCCTCGTTCGCCACGGTGTTGCCGCCTGACGTCTCCAGGCGGCCGTTCAAGAGAAACAGCACGTTCAGCTCTCCCGGCTGCCGCGGCAGCGCCCCTTCCAGCTGGAAGATGAACGTCCCGTCGATGAACCCCATCTGCTTGGTTCCGTCGTCCGCGTCGACCAGGGCACGGCAGTTGGCCGCGGTACCCCAGAGATCCCGCCGCAGCTCGCTGCCGCCGATCACGGCGGTCAGATCGATCGTCCCGTTGGTGGCGGGGTCCGGGGGATCGGGGGATCATTCCATCCCTTGCAGATCCGGTGCACCATCACCGCGGCGCTGATCCTCGGGTCCGACTCCTTCGGCACGAAGTTCGGGTCGACCGGCAGGTCACCTTCCTCCAGCCGGTTCTGCAGCGCGACGAGCGCGTCGGAGAGCAGATCGGGGAGCCAGGAGAGGTGCAGCTCATCCAGGCGCGCCTCGGCCCGGTTGAGCACGGTGTCGATGTGATTGACGTCGACCGTTCCGGTCGGAGACTGATAGACGGCGATGACCGCCTCGGTCTCGTCGGTCATCGGCGGCTCCGGAAGATCGATCGTCGACGCCGCGCAGGCGGTCAGCGTCGCGGTCGCGAGCGCCAGCGTCGTCCACGGGGCCAGGGGCGACCGCTTCACAGGATCACCGCGAACGAGGCGTCGGGGACGATGGTTTGCTTCGGGTAGGCGATGTCGATGCCGGGGATGAAGTAGTAGCCATACCCGACCCCGACGCTGAGGTGGACGTAGCGCCAGAGAAACGAGACGCCGCCGAGCGCCACCCAGGGGTGCTTGACCCGGGGCGAGACCTGTCCGTTGACCTCCACCATCGTATAGGGGTCGATCGTCGAGGTGCCCTCGATCGCGAGCGGCCCGGAGTAGACCTGCGCTCGCCCGGTCATGGTCAGCGCGACCCAGGGACGGAGCCGGTATTCCAGCATCGCTTGCAGCTGGAAGGTGCGGGTGGCGACGTTGCCGCTCAGGTTAGCATCCTTGAAGTCGCCGGCGCCGAAGGCCTTGATGAAGTTGTAGGTCCCCTCGCCGTGCAGCCACCACCATTCGCGCATGCGCCAGGAGCAGAAGACCGAGACCGGCACCGCGAGCAGGTGCGACGATTCGGTCCTCTTGGTGTCGATCTGCGCGTAGTACCCCGCCAGCACTACGGACATGGTGATAGGAGATCGTTCGAGGAAGACGTACTTGAAGTGGAGGTTCGGGACTAAGATCGTTGTGACAGCGCGCGCGAGCCACGGTGGCGGCTCACTACCAAATGAGAAACGATCGACGACGCCGTAGTCGAACGACAGGATGCCCAGCTTCAGGGTGCGGGCCCCGACGGTGTTCGCCGTTTTTTCGTCGAGGCGGGGAAGATCGTCATACTGGGCCGTTGCAGCCTTGCCAACGAGCAGCGTCGCACCCAGCGCAACGAGCCCACAGAGACGTTTTCTATTGGTCATGATCGCCTAAGAACCATGCGTATGAGCTCGGCAGGCGCATGTCGGTCAACGTTGCAAAGCAGAGCAGTAGTGCTCGCGCCCCAATTGTTGCGCCCGTTGCGGCGCTGCTGGGGGGATCCTGTAGGTCGATTACTGATCCTGCTGGAATCCCTGAGTAGAAGGAGAACGCGGCGCGCTATTTCATATATAAAATGCGCTGCCAAAATGCTCTTCGTTGGACCGAGGTCGCCGTGAGGATCGTACTGGTCGACGACCACGCATTGTTTCGGATGGGTGTTCGTCAGATCCTGACCCACACCCCCGGCATCGAAGTGGTGGGCGAGGCCAGCACGGCGCGGGACGCGTTCAAGCTGATAGACAGCCTGCAGCCCGACCTGGTGCTGATGGACATCGCGCTCCCCGGGATGGACGGGGTGCTGGCGACCCGGGAGATCGGGCGGCGCGCGCCGACGACACGGGTCCTGATCGTCAGCGCCCATGATCAGGTCAACGACGTGCTCGACGCGCTCGCCGCGGGTGCGGCCGGCTATGCGCTCAAGTGCGACAGCCCCGAGGCTTTGGTCGAGGGGATCGGCATGGTCACCCGGGGCGAGCGCTACATCGCGCCGTCTCTCGCCTCGCGGCTGGCCGCCTTCGAGGGGCGACGCCGGCAGGCGGGCGACGTCCTCGACGTCTTGTCGGCGCGCGAGCGGGAGGTCTTCCGTCTGGCGGCCGAGTGCGTCCCTGCCCGCGACATGGCCCGCGAGCTCTGCATCGCGCGCAAGACGGTCGACACCCACCTCAACCGGATCAACCGCAAGCTGGGATTGCGCAACATCGCGGAGCTGGTGCGGCTGGCCGCCAACCTGGGGATGCTGCACTCGGGCCGCACGCCGTCGCCGGTCCTCCTCAGCGAGGAGTCCGGACCCACGACCTCAGCGTCCCAGCCGGGCGAGGGCCGCCTCGCGCGCGAGCAGCAGCGCCTCGCCGTAGCGGGGCGTGGCGGGGAAGACGTTCTGCGCGCCGATGACCGCCAGCGTCCCGGTTCGTCGTAGCTGTCGCAGCACGTGGTCGTTCACGCCCACCAACATCAACCGCCCCTTCCGGGCGCGCAGGGCCCCGGCGTAGCGGGTGATCACCCGGATGAAGGTGTTCCCCAGGTCTTTTCGACCGCGTAGCAGCAGCAGAACGATCGGTTCGTTGGCGTCGCCGACGTCAGGCAGCACCTCGGCGAGCGACTGCGCGCCGGCGAAGAACATGCTCCCCTGAGGGAGCAGCACGGTCACGTCGCGCGACGCGAGGGTGCGCGGCGCGGGGCGCTCCTCGGGTAGGCCGCCGCTCATGACAATCTCGCGCACGGAGACCTTGTCCACGGCGCGCCCGAGGTGCAGCAGGAGCGACCCTGCGACGCCGACCATCACGGCGGCGTGCAGCGGCAGCGCCAGCGTCGCCGCGAAGGTGATCAGCATGACCGCCGCCGCGGGCCAGCCGGTGCGCAGTACCAGCATCACCCGCGCCCGGTCGATGGCGCGCGCGCCGGCGAGCAGCAGGAGCCCCCCGAGGGCAGCCAGCGGCAGCCGGCCCACCAGACCGCCCAGCGCCAGCGTCGCGGCGGCCACGATCATGCCGGCAAGGATGCTGGCCCAGCGGCTCTGAGCGCCGCTGCCGATGGCGAGCGCGGTGCCGGTCAGCGACCCACCGACCGGTATCGACCGGAACAGACCCCCGACGAGGTTCGCAACCCCCTGGGCGATGAAATCGCGCGACGGGTCGCCATAGGTTCCGTCCGGGTTGGGGCTGTTCTCGCTGACGCCGGCCCCCTGCACCAGGCTGATGATCGCCAGCCCCAGCGCCGGCAGCGCCATCGGCAGCGCCAGCTCCAGCGACGGCAGCTGAGGGATCGGCAGCCCGTGCGGGACCGCGCCGACCAGGGCGACGGAGCGCCAGCCGAGCAGGGGGACCGCCACGGTCACCGCGACCAGGGGGAGGACCATCGCCAGCGCCCGCAGCGGCGTCCGTTCGAGGCCCAGGACCGCGGCGATGGTGACACCGCTGACGATCGCGGTGGCAGGATCGATGCGGCCGGGGTGCCGCACGAGATCGACCAGCTTCATGAGCCGGTGGCCGGCCTCGCTGTGCACGCCGGTCACGTCGCCGAGCTGGCTGAGGACGATGAGGACCCCGAGTCCGGTCAGAAAGCCGGTCATCACCGCGTTCGACACGTAGCGGGTGAGTTTCCCGAGGCGCAGCAGGCCGGCCGCGAGCTGGAACAACCCCACCATCACCGTCAGGGTGACGATGCCGGCCGGGCCGCGGTCGGCGGCCAGCGCCTCGCGCGCGCCGACCGCCAGCGCCCAGGTGGTGGTGACGCTCATGAACATCGACCCGGTGAACAGCGCGCCCACCGCGGGGCCGAACATCACCGCGTGGAGACCGTAGATCGGGCTGACCCGCGCCAGCACCGCCGCGGCCATCCCGTCGGGCACCATCGCGACCGCCTGGGTCAGGCCCGAGGCGGCGTCGTGCGGCAGGTCGCGCCGGCGTGGACGCAGGCTGCGCAGGTGATCGGCGAGCGCTCTCGCCAGCTTGCCGGGCCCGGCCATCCTCCAAACGGAGGCATCGCCACCGCCGTCCTCAAGTCAGGCGCTGCCTGCGTTGTTTGCGCCCGGGCGCGTCTCAAGTTCGACGAGGGAGGACCTCATGGCGAAGCCGTTTCGGGGCTCGATCGACGTCGACATTCGCAACTCGATCCCGGACTGGGACCCGTACGTCGAGCCCAAGGCCCCCAAGGGGGCGCCGAACGTCCTGTTCGTCGTCTGGGACGACACCGGCTTCGGCACCTGGGACTGCTACGGCGGCCTGGTAGAGATGCCCAACCTGAAACGGATCGCCGACAAGGGGCTGCGCTTCACCCAGTTTCACACCACCGCGCTCTGCTCCCCCAGCCGGGCGGCGCTGCTGACCGGTCGCAACCCCACCAGCGTCGGCATGGCGGTGATCGAGGAGTACACCAACGGCTTCCCGAACCTCAACGGACGGATCCCGTTCGAGACGGCGCTCTGCTCGGAGGTGCTGAACGCGCGGGGCTACAACACCTACGCCGTCGGCAAGTGGCACCTGACGCCGCTCGAGGAGGCGAACCTGGCGGCCTCGAAGCGCAACTGGCCGCTCGGGCGCGGGTTCGAACGCTTCTACGGCTTCCTGGGCGGCGAGACCGATCAGTGGTACCCGAACCTGGTCTACGACAACCACCCGATCCGGCAGCCCTATCCCCCCGAGGAGGGCTACCACCTCTCGAAAGATCTGGCCGACAAGGCGATCGAGTTCATCCGCGACGCCAGGGTGATCGCGCCCGAGAAACCCTGGTTCACCTACTTCTGTCCGGGCTGCGCCCACGCCCCGCACCACGTCGCGCCCGAGTGGGCCGACCGGTACAAGGGCAAGTTCGACATGGGCTACGAGCGGTACCGCGAGATCGTGCTCGCCAATCAGAAACGCCTGGGGCTGGTGCCGGAGAGCACCGAGCTCCCGCCGCTGAACCCGTACAACGAGGCGCGCAGCGCCGAAGGAAAACCCTGGCCGATCCAGGACACGGTTCGCCCGTGGGAGTCACTCACCGCCGACGAGCGGAAGCTGTTCTGCCGGATGGCGGAGGTGTTCGCCGGCTTTCAGAGCCACGCCGACGCCCAGCTGGGGCGGCTGCTCGACTACCTGGAAGAGTCGGGGCAGAGCGACAACACGATCGTCGTCGTCATCTCGGACAACGGCGCCAGCGGGGAAGGGGGGCCGAACGGCAGCGTCAACGAGGCGAAGTTCTTCAACGGCTACGTCGACAGCGTCGAGGAGAGCCTGAAGAGGCTGGACGAGCTCGGGAGCCCCAAGACCTACAACCACTACTGCCTCGGCTGGGCGATGGCGTTCAACACGCCGTTCAAGCTGTTCAAGCGCTACGCCTCGCACGAGGGGGGGATCGCCGACCCGTGCCTTCTCTCATGGCCGAACGGGATCGCGGCGCGGGGCGAGCTGCGCCACCAGTACCTGAACGTCTGCGACATCGTCCCCACGATCTATGACTGCCTGGGGATCGAGCCGCCCGAGACGCTGAACGGGCACGCGCAGCGACCGCTGGAAGGGGTGAGCGCGCGCGCGAGCTTCGCCGATCCCGCCGCCGACACCGGCAAGACGGCGCAGTTCTATTCGATGCTGGGGACGCGCGGCATCTGGCACGACGGCTGGTTCGCGAACACGGTCCATCCCGCGGTGCCGTCGGACTGGGGGCATTTCGACAAGGACGTCTGGGAGCTGTTCCACATCGAGGTCGACCGCAGTCAGATCCACGACCTCGCCGGGAAGTACCCGGACAAGCTGGAGGCGCTCAAGCAGCTCTGGTTCAACGAGGCGGGGAAGTACAACGGCCTGCCGCTCGACGATCGCGGGATCCTGGAGATCGGCGCCGACTTCCGCCCGACGCTGGTGGGTGAACGCGACCGCTACGTCTACTATCCCCACGCCGCGGAGGTGGGTCCGGGGGCGGCGCTCGAGCTGCGAGGACGCTCGTTCGCGCTGCTCGCGGAGGTGACGATCGAGGCGCCCGACGCCGAGGGGGTGATCTTCTCGCACGGTGGCCGGCTGGGCGGGCACACGCTCTTCCTCAAGGACGGCAAGCTCACCTACGTCTACAACTTCCTCGGCGAGGTCGAGCAGAAGCTGATCGCCAGCCAGCCCGCACCGAGCGGCAGGTGCGTGCTGGGGGTCCGCTACAAGCACGCCGGCCAGGACGCCGACGGCCACACGCCGATCGGCGACACCACGCTCTACATCAACGAGCAGGCGGTCGCGACCCTGGCGCACATGAAGGCCCAGCCCGCGAGCTTCTCGGGCGTCGGCGAAGGGATCTGCGTCGGCCGCGACAGCGCCGAGCCGGTCTGCAGCGACTACGACTCGCCGTTCGCGTTCCGCGGCGGCACGATCAAGCAGGTGACCGTCGACGTCACCGGCGAGCCGTACCGCCACATCGAACGGGAGATCGCCCGCGCGTTCTCACGCGACTAGAGCCCAGCTCAGAAATAGCCGCACACCCGCGCTTCGCGCGGGAGCGGCTAGTAGATCTCGATCCGTTCGACGACGCCCGGGCAGCGCCAGTGACCGGGCCACCAGCGGCCGCGCGGGCCGTAGTGCCCCTGGACCCAGACGCCCCCAGGGCAGGCGGGCGCGGGCGCGGCCACCGGCCGTGCGTATCGGGTTTCGCGAACCGTGCACCCGCTGCTCGCGCTTCCCACCCCCAGTACCGCCAGCAACCCCAACCACATCAGCTTGCGCATGAGGGAGAAGCTAAGGTCGCGCTCGTAGGGAAGGAACTGACGCCGCGTAAGTCTTTGCCGCAGCGTCACGGCCGTGCCGATCGCCCGAAGGGGTGGCCCGCAAAGGACATTCATGGGCGATGCCCCGGTTCAGCTTGCCTGCGCCGCTCGTCGCCCTGGCGGCGCTCGGATTCGCGCTCGGCTGCGGCGGAGGCGGTGAGGTGGGAGGCGGCGCGGGGGGCGGCGGCACCGGCGGCGCCCGTGGCGTGGTGGGTGGAAGCGGCGGCACCGCCACGAGCGGCGCTGCGGGGATCGGCGGCGACACCGCGGGCGTCGGCGGCGGGATCGCGGGCGTCGGCGGCGACACCGCGGGCGTAGCCGGCGCGGCGGCGGCCGGAGCCGCGGGGTCGGTGGCCGGCGCGGCGGGGACCGGCGGGCGTGGGGGGGCGGCGGCGGGGAGCGGCGGGGCGGGGATTGCCGGAAGCAACGCCGGCGGGGCGGGGATCGCCGGAAGCAACGGCGGAGCGGGGCGCGGCGGCGCGGGCGGCATCGCCGGAGCCGGCCGAGGCGGCGCGGCAGCCGGAAGCGGCGGGGGGATCTCTGGCGCCGGCGGCGCGGGCGGGCGGCCGCGCGCGACGTTCCGCAATCCGCTGAACCAGCAGCAGGGGTCCGACCCCTGGCTCACCCATCACGACGGCTACTACTACCTGACCGCCACCACCTGGTCGTCGGTGCTGACGATCAAGAAGTCGCCGACGATCGCGGGGCTGAAGACGGCGGCGGAGACGACGGTCTGGACCGGCGACCAATCGTCGCGGTGCTGCAACTTCTGGGCACCCGAGCTTCACCTCCTGGACGGCCCCAACGGCCCGCGCTGGTACCTCTATTTCACGGGCGGCCCGGCCGGGTCGGACACCGGCAACCAGCGCAACCACGTGCTCGAGAGCGCCGGCACCGATCCGATGGGGCCCTACACCTACAAGGCGCGGATCTACGACAGCAAGAACGACAGCTGGGCGATCGATGCGAGCGTCGTGACGATCAACGGGTCGCTCTACTTCCTGTTCTCGGCCTGGATCGGCGACAACCAGGACATCTTCATCGCGCCGATGAGCAATCCGTGGACGCTCAGCGGCGCGCGCGTGCTGCTGTCGCAGCCGACCCATGACTGGGAGACGTCGCTGGCCAACGTCAACGAAGGGCCGGTGGCCCTGCAGCACGACGGCAAGACGTTCATCACCTATTCGGCCAGCGCCTGCTGGGGCCCCGACTACAAGCTGGGGATGCTGACGCTGACGGGCACGAACCCGCTCGCCAGCAGCTCGTGGACGAAGTCGGCCCAGCCGGTGTTCCAGCGCGCCGACGCGAACAGCGTCTACGGCCCCGCCCACAACGGCTTCTTCACCTCGCCCGACGGCACCGAGAGCTGGATCGTCTATCACGCGAACAGCGCCGCCAGCGGCGTCTGCGACACCCGGCGCACGACGCGCGCCCAGCCCTTCACCTGGAACGCCGACGGCACGCCGCGGTTCGGAGCCCCGCTGCCGACCAACGCCGATGTTCCGGTTCCGTCGGGTGAGTGAGCCATATCCCCGGCCACGGGCTTCGATTGGCGGATGACAATGTCGCCAGCGATGACCACAATCTCGGGGCATGCCCGCAGATTCACTGCCGCCGCCGATCTCTCCAGGGACGAGAGGGTAGGCGGGACCTCGTGCGCCCGAACGACAGCCAGAACGAGCAGCGCTTCCGGCTTCTCGTGGAGAGCGTGAAGGACTACGCGATTTTCATCCTGGATCCCGACGGACGCATCGCCACCTGGAACGTCGGAGCCGAGCGCATAAAGGGGTACCAGGCGAGCGAGATCATCGGGAAGCACTTCTCCGTGTTCTATCCGCCCGAGGACGTGGCGGCGGGCAAGACCGAGCGCGAGCTCGAGGTCGCGGCCCGCGAGGGACGATTCGAAGACGAGGGCTGGCGGGTTCGCAAGGACGGCACCCGCTTTTGGGCCAACGTCGTCATCACGGCGCTGCGCGACCCGCAGGGGACGTTGGTCGGCTTCGCGAAAGTGACGCGGGATCTGACGGAGCGGCGCGCGGCCGAGGAAGAGGCGCGCCGCTTTCGTCTCCTGGTCGACAGCGTGAAGGACTACGCGATCTTCATGCTCGACCCGACCGGGCGGGTCGCCACCTGGAACGCGGGCGCCGAGCGGATCAAGGGGTACAAAGCCAACGAGATCGTCGGCAAGCACTTCTCGGTGTTCTATCCGCCCGAGGACGTAATCGCGGGCAAGTCGGAGCTCGAGCTCGAGGTCGCCGGCCGCGAGGGGCGCTTCGAGGACGAGGGCTGGCGGGTTCGCAAGGACGGCACGCGCTTCTGGGCCAACGTCGTCATCACGGCGTTGCGCAACCCGCAAGGGAACCTGGTCGGCTTCGCGAAGGTGACGCGCGATCTGACCGTGCGTCGAGAGGCGGAGGAGACCGCGCGCGCTCTCGCGGCGGAGAAGGCTGCGCTTGCGGAGAAGGCGCGTACCCAAGAGTTCCAGGAGCGTTTCTTGGCAATTCTGGGACACGACCTGCGAAATCCCCTGGCCGCCATCGACGTGGGAACGGGGCTCTTGCGCCAACGGTCGACCGATCCGGCCGCGGTCCGTGTGCTCGACCGTATGCGTTCCAGCGCGCGCCGGATGTCTCGGATGATCGAGCAGATCCTGGATCTGACCCGCGCTCGCCTCGCGGGTGGCATAGAGATGCACGTTCAAGCGATGGATTTGCGCGACACGGTCGCGCGCGTAATAGATGAGCTGCGCACTGCCCATCCCGACCGAATCATCGAGCTGCGCTCGCCCCCGCTGCCCGGCACCTGGGACCCGGACCGTCTCGAGCAGGTGTTCTCCAACCTGATTGGAAACGCACTTCTGCACGGCGATCCCGCCAGGCCGGTCACAGTAGACGCGCGCGTCGAAGGTCGCGCCGTGTCGGTGAACGTTCACAACGAAGGAACGCCCATCCCGGAAGAAGCTCAGGCCTCGATCTTCGATCCGTTCCGCAGGGGGGATCGAGACGGTCGTGCCGCGAAGACGACTGGCCTCGGGTTGGGCTTGTACATCTCGAATGAGGTGATCGGCGCGCATCGTGGCACCATCGAGCTTCGATCGAGTCTCACCGAGGGGACGACCTTCCAGGTCCGATTGCCCCTCGGTGTTCCGTGAAACACCCAGGACGAAAAAGCCGAACGATGACCCACACGGTACTGGTGGTCGAGGATGAAGATGAGCTGCGCGAGATGATCCGCGAGGCCCTCGAGCAGAACGGGTACGCGGTGGTGACCGCCGAGCACGGCCAGGACGCGCTCGACAAGGTCGCCGGCATCGAGCAGCTCTGCTTGGTGATCTTGGACCTCTTCATGCCGGTGATGAATGGCTGGGACTTCGTCGAGAAGTTGCGCCAGAGTGCCGGCCTGGCATCGGTGCCGGTCGTCGTGCACTCATCGGCACCGGGGCCCACCCCGGCCGGCGTCACCCGCGTGCTTCAAAAGCCCGTGCTGTTCGACCGGCTGCTCTCTACCGTCCGCGAGTTTTGCGCGCACTGATCGGTTCGGGCTGAGGCGAAAGGCACGCCGCTTGCGGTCAGCTCGCGGCTATTGCTGCGCCGAGATCAGCGCCAGCAGGGTGCGGTTGAGACCCGCGCGGGCGGTCCCGAGCGCGGAGAAGAACGCGCTGTCGGCGGTCTCGACGGCGGGGACGGCCTGCATGGTCAGGGCGCGGCCGGCGGTGGTCAGGCGCAGCGCTTTGGCCCGCGTGTCGGTCGGGTGAGGGCGCCGCTCGAGCAGGCCGCGCTCTTCGAGCGCGCGCAGCACCTGCGACGTCATCATGACGTCGAGCTTGGCGTGGGCGGCCAGCCGCGCCTGCGTCACCTCTTCCCCCTGGCGCGAGAGCCAGAGCAGGCTGGCCATCAGCGCGTACTGCACCTGCGTCAGCTGGTGAGGGCGCAGCGCCTGCGCGACCCGGCGCTGCCAGAGCGCGGTCACCTGCCAGAGCAGGAAGCCACTGCTGTCGTTGGCTTCCGCGACCGAGAACGGGGACTTCGAGACCGGCTTGTCCCTCTTCTTATCGGTCCTGAACATGGAGGGCAGTTTCGCCGATCGGTGCCTTCATTTGTGCGTTCATGGCGCGGGCGATCAGTCCGAAGTCGCGCGCCGTCAGCGGCAGGACGCCCCTGCGCAGCGGGAAGCCCCAGCGCTTCGGGTCCTTCACGAACGACAGCGCCTCGACGAGTGGCTGGATGGGGGCCGGCCTGCACCGGACGTAGCTGACGTCACGCCGGTGGGGGACGAAGTCGTCGCTCATTGCGTGCTGGTAGACCGCCGCGCCGGTGACGCGCCCGATCGCGGTGAATGACTGGAGCGGCGTGCCTCCGTCCATGTCGGTCCGCGGCGAGTAATACACGAGCCAGTCGCCGACCTGCATCCGGGCGAGCGGCGCGCGCTTGCCGTGGCAGAGCTGCGCGAAGCCGCCGGCCACGCCGCGCTCGACGTGGCATCGGGAAACGACACCCAGCCAGTGCTGGGGCGCCCCGGCGTTCACGACGCCCTCGCGCGCGCAACCAGGCCGCGCGTCTGGTCTTCCAGGCTGCGCGCCACGCCCTCTGCCACCAGCTTGCGCCAGAGAAATCCGAGCACTCCCTCGACGCTGACGCTGGTGCGGATCTCGACCGCGTCGCCGCGCGCGATGAACTCGTGCTCACCGTACATCCGGGCCAGCGGGAACCGCGTCAGATCGACGAAGCGTCGATTCGGCTCGACAGACAGGAGCTCGATCCGGACCTTCGGTCCCCCCTTCGGCTTGAGCAGGAAGGTCGAGCCCGTCGCGAAGCTTCCCTCCAGCTTCGCGAAGTCCAGGTCCCCTTGCCAGCGATTCCAAGCGTCGACGTCGCTCCAGACGCGCCAGAGACGGTCGACGTCGATCCCCTTCACGGTCGTGCTGTAGCTCCTGGTCCACATGGCGAGCCTCCTTGGTATGTATGAATATAATAAACATACATATCATGTCAAGGCGGCGGCCGCGAACGGCGCCCCGGCGCGCCTCAGCCCCGCGTCGTCGTGACGGTCAGCTCGGGCTTCTGGTTGAGGGTCTGGAAGACGACGCAGTAGCGCTCGGTCAGCTTGATCACCTTGTCGACGAGCTCTTGCGGCGCGTCGGTGTCGAGCGCGAAGGTGAGCCGGATGGCGCGGAAGCCGACCGGCGCTTCGCGATCGACGCCCAGCGTGCCGCGAAAGTCGAGCTCCCCCTCGGCGCGGACGACCGCGTTGCGCAAGGGGAGGGCCAGCGCGGTCGACACCGCCTTCAGCGTCACGCCCGCGCAGGCGACCAGCGCCTCCAGCAGCATGTCGCCCGAGCAGAGCTCGGCGCCGGTGCCGCCGGCGGCGGGGTGCAGGCCGGCGAGGGCGAGCGCCTGCCCCGTCTCGACCTTGCAAGCGATCTGGGCGTCGTGGAGCGTCGCCCGCGCGCGCAGCGTGACGACCGCGGCGGCGGGATCCTGCTTGTAGGTCTCCTTGAGCGGCGCCTGCAGGGCCCGCAGCGTGCTTCCGTCCATGGTCAGAGCCCCGCGAGGTTGTTGAACGTCCCGGTCATCATCATGACCGTGAACAGCGCCCAGGACCGATCGTAGTAGTTGGTGGTGGCCTTCGTCGCCTCGCCGACGACGTAGGTGTAGACGTCGGTGACCAGCGTCGGGAGGTTCGCCGCCATGCCCGCGGCCCCCGCCGGTCCGACGAAGGTCGCGTTGTGGAAAGTGCCGGTCGCGGTCCCGGTCAGCGCGTAGCCGTCCTTGATGTTGGCGGCGCCGACCCCGGCGAAGAACGCGCCGATCTTGTCGGAGTAGGCCTTGGCGCGCGGCTCCCCGCTCCAGCAGTAGTCGAGGGCGATCCGGAACGGCGTCCGGGTGGCGTCGTAGGTGTAGTTGGTGGCGCCCGCGCGGCCTGACGACCAGTCGGGGACGAGGCCGGTGGTGGCGTTCGCCGCGGCGGCGAGCAGCTCGTACGACTTGTCGAGGATCGTCATCCAGCGCGTGCTGGCGGTGCCGGTCGTGTAGGTGGCGAACACCCGGTAGAAGGCGGGCGCCAGGTAGGACGGGTTGACGGCGACGTACGTGTCGCCGCCCTTGATGGTCCCGTCGGTGCCGAAGTCGTTGGCGGCGACCTTCGTCAGCATGTCGTTGGCGACCGTCGTGTAGCCGCCCCACTGCTTGTCGGCCATCACCAGCGAGAACGCGATGTCCTCGTCGGCGTCGGTGGCGGAGTTCAGCCCGCCCGACGCCGTGGTGCCGTCCGCGTTGATGTGCCAGTTCATCAGCCCCTTGGCGTCGAGGTGGGCCTGCTCGTACTTCCACAGAGCGTCGAAGGTGGCTTTGTCGTTCATGTAGACGGAGAACAGCATTCCATACGAGATCCCCTCGGAGACCGTGTCGTTGCCGTCGCCTGGGCGCTTGACCCGCAGGCCCCCGGTGCCCGCGCCGTCGGCGGTGATGAGCGCCGTCTTGTAGGCCGTCCAGCCCGCCATCATGTCGGCGTCGGTGCAGCTGGGCGGGAAGAAGCAGGCGCCGGCCGCGCGGTGCTGCGGGAAGGGGAAGCTCGCGCCGCCGGCCGCTGCGCTGGGGGCGGCCGTGCCGCAGGTGGTGGCGGAGCTGGTGGCGCCGGCCGCGCCGGTGGTGCCGCCGCGGCCGGGCGCCCCGCCGCCGGTGGCGCCCGCGACGCCGGTGCCTGCAACGCCGGTGGTTCCGGCGGCGCCGGTGCCTGCAACGCCGGTGGTCCCTGCGACGCCCGTCGTGCCGCCGCGACCGCTGGCGCCCGCGACGCCGGCGCCAGCGCCGCCGGTCGTGCCGGCGCTGCCGGTCGTGCCCGCGCCGCCGGTGGTCCCCGCGACGCCGGTGGTCCCGGCGACGCCGGTGCTGCCGCCGCGGCCGGCCGGCCCGCTGCCGCCGGTGGCGCCCGCGGCGCCGGTTTCGCCACCCATCCCGCCCGCACCCGTGGTCGTGCTCTCGGATGCCGAGCAGCCGAGCGCGCAGGCCAGGGCCGCGATCAGGATCGGTGCGTGCAACGAAGCGAAACTAAGCGAACAAAAGCCCCGGGGGCTGGGGACGGCGTACATCTAAACCTCCGAAGTGAGAAAGGCAGCTTACTCGTTGCGTTCGTGCCGGGATAGCCCGCCCGTCGTCGATCAGCGATGATGTGGACCCGGGAGGTGACGATGAGCGTCAGAGCGCTGGTTGGTCTGGTGATGGCGGGTGGGCTGTGGCTCGCCGCCGGATGCGGGTCGTCCCCCCACCCGGACACCGGGGCGGGCGCGGACCAGCCGGTCCCGGAGACGATGAACTGCGCCGATCTCTGCCAACGAGGAGGGGCCTGCGCCGAGCTGCTCTGCAACGAGGACAGCCATTCGTCCCGTTACACGGGGCTCGGCGATCTGTTGGCTTCCCAGTGCGAAGCCGCCTGCTCCGACGGTCTGGTGGAGGCGAACTTCACCAGCACGCAGTGGGGCTGCATGTTCACGTCGAGCTGCCGGGAGGCCTTCGACTCCGACTACGACGGCTGCCACACCCGCAGCAGCTACACCTGCAACTGACGGGCGCCGCAGCGCGGCGGGGCGCCGGCGCCGGGGCCTGGTATATCTTCGCGCCGTGCCGTCGGAGACGCCGCCTGTCATCTCCATCTAGAAGCTGACCAAGACCTATGCCTCGGGGCTGGCGGCGCTGAAGGCGGTCGACCTCGAGATCCGCAAGGGCGAGATCTTCGCGCTGCTGGGCCCCAACGGCGCCGGCAAGACCACGCTGATCAACATCGTCTGCGGCATCGTCACCCCGACTCGGGCGGCACGGTGCTGGTCGACGGCCACGACATCCTGCGCGACTACCGCGCGGCGCGCTGCAAGATCGGCCTGGTGCCGCAGGAGCTGACCACCGACGCGTTCGAGACGCGTGTGGGCGACGGTGACGCTTCAGCCGCGGCCTGTTCGGCCGCGCGCCCGACCCGGCGCACATCGAGAAGGTGCTGCGCGACCTGTCGCTGTGGGACAAGCGCAACGACAAGATCATGACCCTGTCGGGCGGCATGAAGCGCCGGGTGATGATCGCCAAGGCGCTGTCGCACGAGCCCGAGATCCTGTTCCTCGACGAGCCGACCGCCGGCGTCGACGTGGAGCTGCGGCGGGACATGTGGGCGCTGGTGCGCGCGCCTGCGCGACAGCGGCGTCACCATCATCCTGACCACCCACTACATCGACGAGGCCGAGGAGATGGCCGACCGCATCGGCATCATCACCAAGGGCGAGCTGATCCTGGTCGAGGAGAAGACCAAGCTGATGCAGAAGCTGGGCAAGCGGCAGCTGACCCTGAACCTGCAGGAGCCGATGACGGCGCTTCCCGGCGGAGCTGGCGCGGCTGGCAGCTGGCGCTCAAGGCCGAGGGCAACGAGCTGGAGTACACCTTCGACGCGCACGCCGAGCAGTCGGACATCCCGGCGCTGCTGCGCAGGCTGGGCGAGCTGGGCATCGGCTTCAAGGACCTGAACACCCGCCAGAGCTCGCTGGAGGAGATCTTCGTCAGCCTGGTCAGCGACCGGCAGCCGGATGGGCACGACCGCCGAGCCAGCGCCGCCCGCCTTCAACCGCCACGGCGTCTGGGCCATCTACCGGTTCGAGATGGCGCGCTTCATGCGCACGCTGCTGCAGAGCGTGGTCACGCCGGTGATCACGACCTCGCTCTACTTCGTGGTGTTCGGCTCGGCCATCGGCTCGCGCATGTCGCAGGTCGACGGCGTGCCCTACGGCGCGTTCATCGTGCCCGGCCTGATCATGCTGTCGCTGTTCACCGAGAGCATCTCGAACGCCTCGTTCGGCATCTACTTCCCCAAGTTCACCGGCACGATCTACGAGCTGCTGTCGGCGCCGATCTCGTTCTTCGAGATGATCATCGGCTACGTCGGCGCGGCCGCGACCAAGTCGATCATCCTGGGCCTGATCATCCTGGCCACCGCCGCGTTCTTCGTGCCGGTGCGAGATCGCCCACTCCGCTGTGGATGGTCGCCTTCCTGGTGCTGACCGCGGTCACCTTCAGCCTGTTCGGCTTCGTCATCGGCATCTGGGCCAAGGGCTTCGAGCAGCTGCAGTTCATCCCGATGCTGATCGTCACGCCGCTGACCTTCCTGGGCGGCGCGTTCTACTCGATCGACATGCTGCCGCCGACCTGGCGCACGGTCGCCCTGTTCAACCCGGTCGTCTACCTGATCAGCGGCTTCCGCTGGAGCTTCTACGGCACCGCGGACGTCGCGCGTCGGCATCAGCCTGGCGACGACGCTCGGGTTCCTGCTGCGTGCTGCTGCTGGTCGTGGGCTGGATGTTCAAGACCGGCTACCGGTTCCGGAAGTAGTCGGCGTCAGCCGTCGCGCCGGCCGGGGACCAGCCCCTCGGTCAGCGCGACGCCGACGGCTTCGGCCTTCGAGTTGACCTCGAGCTTCCGGTAGATGTTCTTGACGTGGCTCTGGACGGTGCCGAGGCTGATGTTCAGGCCGGCGGCGATGGCCGCGTACGAGTGGCCGCCGACCAGCAGAGACAGGATCTCCCGCTCGCGGGTGGTCAGCGGATCGCGCGCGGGGGCGGCGGGCGCGGCCGCGCGGCGCTGCAGCGCCGTCACGATGTGCCGCGCCACCGTCGGCGAGATCGGCGCGAGCCCCTCCCGCACCTGGCGAACCGCGGTGACGATCTCGGAGAGCGGGCCCCCCTTGAGCAGGTAGCCGGCCGCCCCGGCCTCGAACGCCGCCACAATCCGCGCCGGATCCTCGACGACGGAGAGCACCAGCGCCCGCAACGTGGGGCAGGCGCAGCGCAGGCGGCGAATCGTCTCGACGCCCGAATCCCGGGGAGCTCGAGATCGACCAGCGCCACCTCGGCGGGGAGCGCCGCGGCCAGCGCCGCCTCGCCGGACGGGAAGCTCCCCACGACGGTGAGCCCGGCCGCCGCCAATCCCAAGCCAACGAGGTCGCGGATGGTCGCGTCGTCCTCAACGATCAGCACGGGGATGTTCACGTCGCCGACAGATAGACCATCGCATTTGGACCCGAGGCGTCAACGGATATCCTTGAAATTCGAATGTAGTCCTCGTTACACTCGCGCGCGATGCTGATGGGGATGGCGGTGCTGTGCGGGATCATCTGTCCGCTGCTGGTCCTGGGCGCGGCCGCGCGCGACCGCTGGCAGCGGACCCAGATCGCGGCGCGCCAGAAGCTGCACGAGCTGAGCGAGCAACTGCGGCGCGAGCGGCAGGCGCGGTCGCGGCTGTTCGTGAACCTCAGCGCCGCGGTCGAGCGCCAGCGCGAGGATCTATTGATGGAGCTGCACGATGGCGTTTGCGGCAGCCTGGCCCGCGCGCTGCTGGCGCTCGATCGGGCGGTCGCGGGCGGTGGCGACGCGCAGGGTCTCGGCGCCGCGGTGGCCTCGGTGCGCACCGGGCTGGCCGAGGCGCGCGGCCTGCTGGGGACGCTGGGCGCCGCCGCCTCGTGGGACGAGCTGGTGGCGCGGCTCCGCTGGGAGGCGGTCGCGGCCTGCGAGCGCGCGGGCGTGACGCTGGCGTTGACCACCGACGGCGCGCCCCCCGCGATGGTCGCTCCGGAGACGGCTCAGGCCTTGCGCCGGATCGCCGGCGAGGCGATCACGAACGCTCTCCGCCACGGCGCCCCCACCGCGGTGCGGATCGTTCTTGGCGTCGGCAATCGTGAGCTGCGCCTGCGCGTCGAGAACGACGGCCCGGGCGGCGCGACGGTGATCGCGGGACACGGTCTCACCAACGTGCGCCGTCGCGCGCGCCGACTCGGCGGCGATGCGCGGTTCGCCGCGCGTCCCGGCGGCGGCTTCGTGCTCGAGGCGTGGGTGCAAGCGTCTCATCCGAGCGACGTAGCCGTTCCCGTCTCGTCCTTGGAACAGTCCTTGCGTCGCGCGCGCGCGAAGCGTACTGCTTAACTCGTTCGGTGGTCGTTGCGGAGTGACTGTCGGACAGCTCGGCCAGCCTGACGACCTGGTGGACCCCGCCGAGGGGGACACCATGGAGCGCGAGCTCCGAGCAGCTGGCCGTGGACGCAGACCGCGGATAGCGTTCTCGGGACGTATCCGCCCCGGCGCTGCGGCATCGCGACCTTCACCCGCGATCTCGCCGCCGGCATGCAGCGCCGCCGAGCCGCGGGTGAAGCCGATGGCGGTCGCCGTCACCGACGCCGGCGGGCGCTACGAGTATCCCGGACGAGGTCGAGTACGAGATTCGGCAAGGGACCAAGGGCGACTACGCCCGCGCCGCCGAGTTCGTGAACTACAAGGACGTGCGGCTGGGTGTCGGTGCAGCACGAGTACGGCATCTTCGGCGGCGACGACGGCGCGTACATCCTCGACTTCCTCGAGCGCGCTGCGGGTCCCCGCGCGTCGTCACCCTGCACACCGTGCTCGAGCACCCCTCGGACTCGCAGCGGGCGATCGTGCAGAAGATGGCGGCAAGGCGCGCGCGGCTCGTCGTGATGAGCGAGGTCGCCGCCGATCTGCTCGCGCGGCGCTACGACGCTGCGCGGGCGCGAAGGTCCACATCATCCCGCACGGGATTCCCGACATGGCGCCGCGCGACCAGGACGAGCTCGAAGGCCAAGTTCGGCGTCGCCGGTCACCGCATGCTGCTGACGTTCGGGCTGCTGGGCCCGAACAAGGGCATCGAGACCGTGATCCGCGCGCTGCCGGCGGCGATCGCCGCCTTTCCCGATCTCGTCTACTTCGTCGTCGGCGCGACGCACCCGGCCGTCGTGCGCGCAGCACGGCGAGGCGTACCGCACGACGCTGGAGCGCGAGGCCGAGCGGCTCGGCGTGCGCGACCACGTCGTGTTTCGCGACCAGTTCGTCACCACCGACGAGCTGTGCAGCTACCTGCAGGCGGCCGACGTCTTCGTCAGCCCCTACCTCAACGAGGCGCAGGTGACGAGCGGCGCGCTGTCGTACGCGATGGGCGCCGGCGCGGCCGTGGTGTCGACGCCCTACTGGCACGCCCAGGAGCTGCTGGCCGACGGGCGCGGGCGGCTGTTCCCGTTCGGCGACAGCGCGCGCGCTGGCGCGCGACGATCATCGCGCTCCTGCGGCGCGCCGGCGGAGCTGGCCCGGGTCCGGAGCCGGCGGCTACGAGTTCACGCGCGCGTTGACCTGGCCGCGCGTCGGCGCGCGCTACCTGAGCCTCGGGCGCGACGCTGCCATGGACCGGACGCCCGCGCGGCCCCGCCGGCCGGAGCCGCCGCGCGCCAGCAGCCTGCCCGAGCTGCGGCTCGATCACCTGCTGCGCATGACCGACGACACCGGCATCATCCAGCACGCCACCTTCAGCGTGCCGGCGCGCGCGCAGCGGCTACTGCGTCGACGACAACGCCCGCGCGCTGATCGTCGCGCTGCACGCCGATCGGCTGAGCGGCTCGCGCCGAGACGAGCCGGCTGGTGTCGACCTACCTCGGCTTCCTGCACGTCGCGCAGACCGACGACGGGCGGTTCCGGAACTTCATGAGCTACGACCGCGTCGTTCGTCGACGGACGCCGCGGCGTCGGACGACTGCACGGGCCGCGCGCTGTGGGCGCTGGGCACCGCGGTGCACCTGGCGCGCGACGAAGGCCAGCGGCTGCTGGCGCGCCAGATGTTCGAGCGCGGCGCTGCCGGCCGCGACCGAGCTCGGCCCGCGCGGCACCGCGCTGACGATGCTGGGCCTCGACGAGCTTCCTGACCGCCGACGGCCGGAGGTGGCGCCGGCCGCCGACCCTGCTGCGCACGCTGGCGCGAGCGGCTCTGCGGCCGCTATCGCGAGCACGCGACCCGGACTGGCGCTGGTTCGAGCCGACGCTGACCTACGACAACGCGCTCCTGCCGCTCGCGCTCTGTTCGCGCGCACGCGCTCACGCCCGACCGGCCAGAGCCTGCGGGTCGCGCGCGAGACGCTGGAGTTCCTCGAAGAGGTCTGCTTCAGGGCGACCGGCTGGTGCTGGTCGGCAACGCCGGCTGGCATCGCCGCGGCGGGGCGCAAGTCCGACGCCGACGAGCAGCCGATCGACGCCGCCGCGTTCGTGCTGGCGTTCCGCGGCGCCTACCTGGTCACCGGCGATCACCACTACCTGCGCCGCATGCGCGAGGCGTTCGCCTGGTTCCTGGGCGCCAACCGCCTGGGCGTCTCGGTCTACGACTCGGCCACCGCCGGCTGCCGCGACGGGCTGGGCGTGACGGTGCCCAACCTGAACCAGGGCGCCGAGAGCACGATCGTCTTTCCTGCTGTCGCTGCTCGAGATGCTGGAGCTGGCCGGCGAAGGGCTCGAATACGCCGGACGACGCCGCGGCGCGTAGACGACATCACGATGCTCACGCGCACCACGCATCGTCTGCGGCCACGACCGCGCCGGGTGATCGCCAAGCCGTACCTGCCCGGCGAAGAGATCGCCCCCGGCGGGGCCGCCGCGCGCCGCGCTGCTGATGCGCGGGTCCTGGCGATCCCGGAGGCGGAGGTCGCCGCGCATGCTGGCGCAGGTGCTGCGCGCAGTTCGCAGGCGCGGCACCGCGACTTCGAGGAGCTGCTGGAGCGCCACTTCGAGCTGGTCGCCCACCACGCTCGCCGAGCGCCGCGCTGTCGCGGCGAGCGCCGGCTGCTGATCGGCGCCTACTTCACCCACGAGTACTCCGTCGAGGCGGCGGCGCTGTTCAACCCGTCGATCGTGCCGGCGCCCGATCAGACGCGGGACGGCGCAGCCGGCGAGCGCGCGCTTCGTGATGAGCCTGCGCGCGGTCGGCGAGGGGCACATCTCGTCGATCGAGTTCCGCACCGGCGTGATCGACGCCGCCAGCGCGGTGACCTTCGATCCGCTCGGGACGGTACCTGGTGACCGGCGACCGCGCGACCCGCCCGCCGACTACGACAAGCCGCAGTTCCGCGCCAAGCTGGTCGAGCTGGGCGCCGGCAACGAGCTGGCCTGGGCGGTGCTCGATCGGCTCCCGGATCGCTTCACGCTCGATGGAGCTCGAGCAGTCGCTCGCCGCGCTCGAGACGCGACGGGCCGCCGCACGCGATCAGCTTCGAGACCGCGAAGATCATCCGCGTGCTGGCCTCGTCGAACTACGTCACCACCTTCCCCGCCGACTCGGCCCTGTCGCGAGCGGGTGATCTTCCCGGCGGGCCCGCACGAGACCCGCGGCATGGAGGACGCCCGCTTCGTCCGCTTCACCGACGACGACGGCACGCGTCACCTACTACGCCACCTACACCGCGTTCGACGGCTTCGAGATCCTGCCGCAGCTGATCGAGACCGACGACTTCCGCTGCGTTCAGGATCTCGACGCTCAACGGCGCCGGCGGCGCAGAACAAGGGCATGGCGCTGTTCCCGCGCCGGATCGGCGGGCAATACGTGATGCTGTCGCGCCGGGATCGCGAGAACCTGCACCTGGCGACCTCGGACGACGTCCGCCACTGGAACGACGTCACCGAGCTGCACCGACCCGCGCGACTCCTGGGAGCTGCTGCAGATCGGCAACTGCGGCTCGCCGATCGAGACCGCGGCCGGCTGGCTGGTGCATCACCCACGGCGTCGGGCCGATGCGCCGCTACGTGCTCGGCGCGCTGCTGCTGGACCTCGACGATCCGCGGCGGGTGATCGGCCAGCTGCGCGAGCCGCTGCTCGAGCCGGAGGCGCACGAGCGCGAGGGCTACGTCCCGAACGTCGTCTACTCCTGCGGCGCGATGGTCAACGGCGACGATCTGGTGCTGCCCTACGGCCTCTCCGACGGCGGCGGTCGGGATCGCCATCGTCTCGATCCCGTCTCTGCTCGCGGCGCTACGAGGGTAGCGCCGGTGGAGACCCGTCGAGCTCCTCGGCGAAGCGCTCGCCGAGCTGGGCCCGAACCAGGGCCTCGATCTCGACCTCGCTCTCGAGCCCGAGGGCGGTCTCGGCCAGCGCCTCCGCCTCGGCGAGCGACGAGCCGCGCACCACCGCCTTGACCAGGGGGATGCGGTCCGGATCCATCGACAGCTCGCGCAGGCCGAGCCCGATCAGGACCCAGGTCATCAGCGGATCGCCGGCCATCTGGCCGCAGATCGCGACCGAGATCCCCGCGGCGTGGGCGGCGTCGACGATCGCCTTCAGGCTGCGCAGCACGGCCGGGTGCAAAGGTTGATACAGGTGCGCCAGGTCGTCGTTCTCGCGATCGGCGGCGAAGGCGTACTGGATGAGATCGTTGGTCCCGATGCTGAGGAAGTCGCACCGGCGCGCCAGGTGATCGGCGGTCAGCGCGGCGCTGGGGGTCTCGATCATCACGCCCAGCTCCATCGCCGGATCGTGGGGGACCTTCTCCCGCGCCAGCTCCCCCCGCACCTGGTCGCAGACCGCCCGGAGCCGCCCGAGCTCGGTCACCCCGGAGACCAGCGGGAACATGAACCGCATCGGCCCGCTGGCCGAGGCGCGATACAGCGCCCGCAGCTGGGTCCTCAGGATGTCGGGGCGCTGCAGGGAGAAGCGGCTCGACCTCATGCCGAGCGCGGGGTTCGGCCCGGTCGCGAATCTTGATCGCGAGGGGCAGCTTGTCGCCGCCGACGTCGAGCGTCCGGAAGGTCACCGGCCGCCCCTCCACGGCGCGCAGCGCCGACAGCGCGTCCTGGTACTGCTCGTCCTCGCTGGGAAGGTCGGCGCGCTCCAGGTAGAGGAACTCGGTGCGGAACAGGCCGATCGACTCGGCCCCCGCGGCCACCGCGGCCCCGACCCCCGCCAGCGACTCGACGTTGGCGGCGAGGTGGATGGCGGTCCCGTCGGTGGTGATCGAGGGGAGGGTGCGGGTATCGGCCAGCCGCGCCTCGCGCAGGCGGTGACCCTCGAGCTGCACCCGGAAGGCGCGCAGGCACTCCTCGTCGGGGTCGACGATCACCTCGCCGTGAGTCCCGTCGACGATCAGGGTCGCGCCGGGGCGGACCTGGCCCGCCAGCTGTCTGACGCCGACCACGTAGGGGAGCCCGACGGCCCGCGCCATGATCGCGGCGTGCGAGGTCGCGCCGCCGCTCTCGCTGACCATGGCGACGACGCCGGCCTGCCGCAGATGCTCGGGATCGAGGGGCGACATGTCCATGCCGACGGCGATCGCACCCCGAGGGAGCCGCCGCCCCGGCCCGCAGCTCCGGGAGGCCCAGCAGGACCCGCAGGAGGCGCTCCCCGACCACCTCGAAGTCGCCCACCCGATCGCGAAAGAAGGCGTCATCCAGGCGGGCGAAAATCCCCCGGATACGCTCGATCGCCCGGAAGACCGGCCCACTCGGCGGCGAAGTTCTCGGAGTCGATCAGCCGCTGAGATTCCCCCGCCAGCTCGGGGCTGCGCAGGATCACCTTGTGGGTCTCGATGAACTCGTGACCGCTGCCCTGGTGCTCGCCGTCGAGCTGCCGCAGCAGCTGGTCCAGCTGCTGGTCGGCCTCGCCCAGGGCGGCCTGCAGGCGGGCGATTTCGGCGTCGCGATCGTTGCGGAGGATGCGCCGCTCGGCGATCACCACCCGCACGTCGGACAGGTGGGCGGGGCCCATCGCGAGCCCCCGCGACGCACTGCTGCCACGGAGCCGAAGCATGCGGGAGGGTAGCATGAGGGGTTGGTGGCGCGGGGGGACCGTGTCACAGTGCAGGGCGATGAACTCTCGGGCGCGATCCGGATCCTCGGGGCAGTCAGCCGGCGCCGAGAGATCGGGTCACGGTGGCCAGCGAGAAGGCGGACTTCATCGCCGACCGCATCGCCTCCGGGGTGGCCGCTCCCGAGCAGGAGCTGCGCTCGCTGGCCCGCTACCTACGCGAGGTCGCGGCCGCCATGGGTCCGGGCTCGCGCCCCCCGCGCACGCCGCCGCCGGTCCCGACCACCGGCACCCGCTGACTCAGAAAATCGCCAGGACCGCGAACCGCCCCACCAGGGAGGCCTCGACCGCGTTGAACGGGTCCGTCGGTTGGGCGGGCGTCGACGACGGCGAGAGCGCCAGCAGCGGCCCGCTCAGGGTGCTGAGCTGGAGCTGGGTCGTGTACCCGACTGCGATCGACGGCGTCGCCCAGTAGCGGATCCCCGGTCCCAGGCGGAAGGCCACGCCGGTCGCGCGGGCGTCTTCCTGTTCGTTGGTGAGAGCGTTCTCCCCGCTGGCCCTCAGCCGAAGGAACTGAAGATCAATCGCGGCGTCCAGCTCGACGCGACCATCCAGCGCCCGCACGATCCCGGCCCGGATCCACGGCCCGATCGCGAGCGCGCTCCGGGTCACATCCGAATCGTCGGAGTCAGGGCTCGACAGGCCCGTGTACGAAAGATCGATCGCCAGTCCGATGGCGAAGCTCTTCGCCCCCCATCCGAGGCCGAGAGACCCGCCGCGCGGGCCAGAAAGCGCCCCGGTGCCGAGCTCGATCGCGAAGCCGCTCACGGTGGGGGGCGGCGGCGGTTCGGGCGAGGGCGCGGGCATGTCAGGGAGCGGCGGGGGCTCGGCGGCCGCGGTCCGCGGCACGACAAGCACCAGGATCACCGCGACCAACCCTCGACTGAGTACGTTCATGGAGACCCTCTATATCGTCGGCGGGCCGTTCGACGAAGAGCGCCCGCGCCGTGCTGGGATACGTCCGGCGTGTTGCGGTCAGGTGCCGTCACGTGTTGATACTTAGGGATGCGGATTGTCGTGTTTGCTGTCGGGATCGCTTCACTGCTTTCGTGCAGCACAGCGATGTACACGGTGCCGTTGCGTCCGGGACAAGAGCCGGCCCGGCTGGAAACTATAGTCGCGGTTGATCTGCTCGGTTTCGACGGACAGAAACCAATGTCGTCGACCTGGAACCGTTGGGACATATCCCCAGGCCCACACAAAGTGAACGCACAGGTCAACTATGCCGGCCGGCTGTCATCAACCAGCAAAGAGGTGGTGTTTCCGTTCAAGCCTGGGCATGCGTACGTGCTCGGGTTCCGCGCCTACAACATGCAGTCCACGGGCGCAGGCTCCCAGAGCGGTGACTTCGAGTTGGCGCTTTACGATCGATCCGCGGAGTGCGTGCACGTGGAGTCGCGGGCCGGGTGCTTCCCAAAGTCGCGGATGCCTTGGGCCGGTGGGTGGGGTTGGTCGGTCGAATAGAGGGCGAACTCCCTCGCAGCCTCGGGTTCGGGCACAACGGCTTGTCCGCGCGCGTCTCGCCTAGATCAGGCCGCGGTTGAAGCGGATGTACGGTCCGATGGCGGCCTCGAGGTCGTTGATCGACTTTTCGATCCCCTTGTACACGTCGTTCCCCTCGGCGATCAGCTTCACCCCGCGCTCGCCCCCCATCTCGAGCCCGCGCGTCTTGGAGACGATCACCTTGTGCGCGTCGAGGTTCAACCGCCCGAGCAGCTCGAAGATGCCGGCGTCGGCGTCGAACAGGAACTGCGACTCCCGGTGCGCCTTGACGAACTGACGCTGTAAGAGCGCGAAGCCGTCCGACTGCAGCGACTGGGGCGTCCCCCCAGCGCCTGAAAAGAAGGTCAGCGCGTTTTCATAGATGGCGAAACGCTTGTCGTAGAGATCGAGCCGCAGCTTCGCCACGTTCGTCTTGGACTGCCGCGACGCCACCCACAGCGCCATGGCGGCGATGAAGGGCGAGAGAACGGCGCCGATGTAACTGATCCAAGACTGATGGTCGCCTGCGGGCATGGTCCGGGGAGTGTACTGCTGCCGTCAGGGGCAGCTGGTATCAGCAGGGACGGCGCAACGGCGGGCGGCAGGTCGGCGGCGTGGTTCACTCCGCATTCTAGTTTTCGGGACGTGGTGGGGGGCTACCATCTGGGCCTGTGCCCGCCGCTGGTCTGCTGGCCAAAGGCTCCGTGGGGCTCTCGCTGCCACCGAAGACACATCTTCTAAGGTGCTCAAAGGTGGCACTGCCGGTAAGAACATGAGTGGCCAGTAGTAACTTGAAGGCTGTGTTGGTTTTCGTTCCCTGGCCACACATCTCCTTGATCCGGTGGATGGTGTCGCCGGCTTTCAGGTCTTGTTCACTTGCGTTCGTGACTACGGCAGCGTAGTCCGCTTCCGGGAACGTCACAGCATTGGTGGTGCAGAAACTGCGCAGCACCTCGGCGTCGAGGAGATAGTTCTCGAATCTCGTGTCGTTCGAGCATCCGGTGCATAGGTGCCTCGGACAGGAATGCCAACCGTTCTACGTCGGATTTGCCGTCGCGGTCTCTCAATAGGAGGAATTCCACTCCCGTCAAAGCCTTGCCCAGCACCTTCAGGGCGAGAATAGAATTTTTCGTCATCGCGCCTCCGCCCCCGCTGGACACAAACAGAGTGTCCGGGTGCGTGCCGGCGAATATCTCGTTGTATACCGTGGCATCCAACCCCAACTCTGCAGCGTCGGTGCCGGGGTCTTCCCTGCCTTCGCAATACACGATGGTTCTCGGGGCAACCAGCTCAACGAGGTCATCGAGCGCGGTGCTGAAGATGCGTTGCCACTGTCGACGCGACGGAACCATCGGCACGATTGTGTGGACGCCTTGGAAATACGGCTTCTCTGAAAAGTCGAGCACGGCGCATCTGTCCGAAAGGTCCTTCTGGAGCGCCCGCAGAAATCCGATGCTGTGTGTGGCGATCCACAATTGACACCCTTCGGGTACGAGCTTCTCGATCTCAATGAGAAGTCGTCTTTGGATCGCCGAGTTGATGTGAAGCTCGGGCTCATCGATGCAATAGACGGTCGAACTGAAGAGTGTCGACCGCACGACCAGGTCGATAACGAGGTCGACGACCTCCTTTTCGCCCGCCGATAGGTTCTGATATGGGAATCGCTTGGAGTCGGCCTTGTCGAAGTAGAGTTGGCCCTCTCTCTTGATGACGTTTCCGAGGTCCGAGATTTGGATCTCGAGGACATTCTTGAGGATGACGTTGATCTTTCCGGTGAGCGCGTCCAGGACCTGCTGCCCAGTGAGCTGCCGGTTGTCGAAGAAGTTCTCGAATGCTTGTCCCAGGAGCCGCTCGTAGTTCTCTTTGAGACGACCATCGAGAGAGATCGAGCTCGTGGGCCGCGAGGTATCCTCCACAAGATCTGGCTGAGCGGCGAGTTGTTGAACGTCAAGTTTGCTCGTGAATCGATAGGCCGAGCGGATGTGAAAGCTTGTCTTCGTGAGCTCTGTTGAGCCGTCTGCGAACGTAAGCCCTATCGAGTCGTTCCTTACGTAGTCTGTCGTTCTTGAAGCGGGATCGGGGCTGTAGGCGTGTTTTGAGAAGAACGATGGCGCTTCATTCGCCTGCGCTCCCCGCATGTTCTTTGTCTTTTCTTCAAACGCGTCGAACACGCTGCTTTTGCCGCATCCGTTTGGTCCCACCAGAGCGATCACCCGTGGGGGATCTGGGCCCAAATCAATGGTCAAGTTGTCGAATCGCTTGAAGCCGATCAGCTGGACGCGTTTTAGGCGCATGCGGGCATTTCGCAACAGTATGAGACTAGGTCCATAGAATGCTGATGGGCATCTGGAGGGACTCGTCCGCTGCCTCCCGTCGCCCGACTGTACGCGGCCGTCACATGCAGCAGCTGTCGAAGTAGCGGCACTCGGGGCACTGGTAGTGCGACTTCACCGGCACCATCTCGACAGACCGGCCGCGGGCCGTGCAGACCGGACAGACCACGTCCGGATGACAGCTGGCGGCATTGGCGGGCGCCGCGCCGCGGGGGCCCGCGCTAGAGGTCGAGGGGGCGTTCTCCGACGGGTCCCGGTCGCTCATGCGTCGACTATTACACGCCCGCCGCGCTGGACGAAACGGTCGAGGCGCTCTATGAACGGAGGCGCATGTCCACCTCCAAGCCCTACCGCAGCAAGACCTCGACCCAGGGACGCAACATGGCGGGGGCGCGCTCGCTCTGGCGCGCCACCGGGATGACCGACGCCGACTTCGAGAAGCCGATCGTCGCCATCGCCAACAGCTTCACCCAGTTCGTCCCCGGGCACGTCCACCTGCACGACGTCGGGCAGCGCGTGAAGGGGGTCATCGACGAGGCGGGCGGCTGGGGGGTCGAGTTCAACACCATCGCCATCGACGACGGCATCGCGATGGGGCACGGCGGGATGCTTTACTCGCTGCCCAGCCGCGACCTGATCGCCGACAGCGTCGAGTACATGGTCAACGCGCACTGCGCCGACGCGCTGGTCTGCATCTCGAACTGCGACAAGATCACGCCGGGCATGTTGATGGCGGCGATGCGCCTCAACATCCCGACCATCTTCGTGTCGGGGGGGCCGATGGAGGCGGGCAAGATGGTCGGCACGCACAGCCGCGACGGGAAACCGATCGTTCGCAAGCTGGATCTGATCGATTCCATGATCGCGTCGAGCGACGCCAAGGTCAGCGACAAGGAGCTGGGCGAGATGGAGCGGTCGGCCTGTCCGACCTGCGGCTCCTGCTCGGGGATGTTCACCGCCAACAGCATGAACTGCCTGAACGAGGCGCTGGGGCTGGCGCTGCCGGGCAACGGCACGCTGCTGGCGACCCACGCGCGGCGCTGGGAGCTTTTTCAAGCAGCCGGCAAGCGGATCGTCGAGCTCGCCAAGCAGCACTACGTCGGCGGCGACGCGTCGGTGTTGCCGCGCGCGATCTCGACGTTCGCGGCGTTCGAGAACGCGATGACGCTGGATATCGCGATGGGCGGGTCGACCAACACCGTGCTGCACATCCTGGCGATCGCCCACGAGGCGGGCGTGAAGTTCACGATGGAGGACATCGATCGCCTGTCGCGCAAGGTGCCGAACATCTGCAAGGTGGCGCCATCGTCGCAGTACCACGTGGAGGACGTGCACCGCGCGGGCGGCATCTTCACCATCCTGGGCGAGCTGGATCGCGCGGGCCTCGTCAACCGCGAGGTCGGCACCGTGCACGCGCCGACGCTGGGCGCCGCGATCGACCTGCACGACGTCCGCCGCCCGACGGCGACCGTCGAGGCGAAGCAGCGGGCGCTGGCCGCGCCGGGCGGCGTGCCGACCAAGGTCGCCTTCTCGCAGGACAAGTATTTCGCCGAGGCGGACAACGACGTCGCCAAGGGCTGCATCCGCGACAACGCCCACGCCTACAGCAAGGACGGCGGGCTGGCGGTGCTGACCGGCAACATCGCCGAGGACGGCTGCATCGTGAAGACCGCGGGCGTCGACGAATCGATTCTGAAGTTCGAGGGGCGGGCGCGCGTGTTCCACTCGCAAGAGGCGGCGTGCGACGCGATCAACGCGGACCAGGTCGTCGCCGGCGACGTCGTCGTGATCGTCTATGAAGGGCCGAAGGGGGGGCCGGGGATGCAGGAGATGCTCTACCCGACCTCGTTCCTGAAGGGCAAAGGGCTCGGCAAGGCCTGCGCGCTGATCACCGACGGGCGGTTCTCGGGCGGCACGTCGGGGCTCAGCATCGGCCACGTCTCGCCCGAGGCGGGCGAGGGGGGCGCGATCGGCCTGGTGGAGGAGGGCGATCGCATCAAGATCGACATCCCCAACCGCCGCATCGACCTGGTCGTCGACGCGCCGACCCTGGCCAAGCGGCGCGCGGCGATGGTCGCGCGCGGGGCGGACGCCTGGCGGCCCAACCGGGACCGCTCGGTCAGCGAAGCGCTCCGCGCCTACGCGCTCATGACCACCAGCGCGGCGCGCGGCGCGGTCCGGGATCTGGCGCAGTTGAAGCGATAACGCCGCGGGCTAGCTCGGACCGCGGACCAGCATGAAGGTCGCGACGCTGGCGACCACCAGGACCGTGAGCGTCGCCAGCGGCCAGACCGTGCGGCGCACCGAGGCGATCATGACCGCGGACCCCCAGGCGGCGGCCGCGCAGGCGCCGGCCATGGTGCAGATCAGGAGGCGCAAAACGCTGTCCGGCGCGCCGACACCGAGAAACAGCGAAGCCAACAGCGCCAGCGCCATCGTGAGCGAGCTCCAGTAGCAAACGGTTGCTCTCGTCATCGCGATCGGCATGATGAAATCATGTCTCGCCCCGGTTCGCAGCGGTTTTGGACGATCGCCTCGTACGTCCTCATGGTGGCGCTCTCGGTGGGTGGTTTTCTCGTCGTGCGCAGCTGGGGGCAGGGGCTGACCGCCCCGCCGCCCGCCGCCGACGCCACCCTGTTCGGGCACCTCAAGGGGGCGCACAACGTCGACACCTTGATGCACTTCTTGCTGGCCCTGGCGGTGGTGATCGTCGTCGCGCGGGCGGTCGGTGCGCTGTTCGGGCTCTTGAACCAGCCCGCGGTCGTGGGCGAGGTGCTGGCCGGGATCTCTCCTGGGCCCGTCGCTGCTGGGTCGCTTCGCCCCCGCGGTCTCGGCGTATCTCTTCCCGGCCACGGTGACGCCGATCCTGGGCGTGGTCTCGCAGGTCGGAGTGGTGCTCTACATGTTCCTGGTCGGACTGGAGCTCGACTTGAAGTTGATGCGCACGCGCGGGCACGCCACCGTCGCCATCTCGCACGCCAGCATCGTCGTGCCGTTCGTGCTCGGCGCCGCGCTCGCGCTGCTGCTCTATCCGCGGCTCGCGACCCGCGACGTCCCCTTCACCGTGTTCGCGCTCTTCTCGGGCGTCTCGATGGCGGTGACCGCCTTTCCGGTGCTGGCGCGGATCCTGACCGAGCGGGGCGCCCACACCTCGCGGCTGGGGGTCATGGCCCTCACCTGCGCGGCGGTCGACGACGTCACCGCCTGGTGCCTGCTCGCCTTCGTGGTCAGCGTCGCCAACACGCAGGTGGGGGGCGGTCTGCTGACCGCCGTGATGAGCCTGGGCTACATCGGGGTGATGGTGCTGCTGGTCCGTCCCGGCGTGCGCAGGCTGGTGGCGTTGCAGGAGCGCCGGGGGGAGATGAGCAAGGGGGTGATGGCGATCGTGTTCGTGATGATGCTCGGCTCGGCGCTGGCCACCGAGTACATCGGCATCCACGCGATCTTCGGCGCCTTCGTGCTGGGCGCGATGGTGCCGCACGACTCGCGCGTCGCCCGCGATCTGACGCAGAAGCTGGGCGACGTGGTGGTGGTGCTGCTGCTGCCGGCGTTCTTCGCCTTCACCGGCCTGCGCACCAAGCTGAGCTTGGTCAGCGGCGCCGAGCAGTGGGCGCTGTGCGCGCTCATCACCGTCGTCGCGTCGGTGGGGAAGTTCGGCGGCAGCTCGATCGCCGCGCGGCTGAGCGGCCTGCGCTGGAAGGACTCGGCCGCGCTCGGCATCCTGATGAACACCCGCGGCCTGATGGAGCTGGTGGTCCTCAACATCGGCCTCGACCTGCACGTCATCTCGCCGACGCTGTTCGCGATGCTGGTCATCATGGCGGTGGTCACGACCATGGCGACCACGCCGGTGTTGCAGCTGCTGTCGCGCGCCTCCAGCCCCTTCGAGGCCACCCCCGCGGTTTTGCGGCGTTGAGTCTTGCGGCGCTGACAGGAATGTCGCGATCGCGCCCGGCGGGTCCCGTCGAAGCCCTCGATTTCCGTGGCGCGGCGGTCGCGGAACACCCCTTGCTTCCTCGTCGGCGCGTGCCGCCGGTCCCCCCGCGTCTCCTCGTCAGCGCCGCGTTTCTCTCCCTCCTCGTGGCGTGCTCGAGCGCTGACAGTGACGGTCCAGCCGGCATGGGTGGTGGGGCGGGAGGCGCCGCCGGTTCCGCCGCGGGGTCGGGTGGGTTGGGTGGCGCCGGCGGCGCCGTGGCGGGTGGCGCGGGCGGTGGTGCCGGAGCCATGGTCTGTCCATCTGCCGGCAGCGGCGGTGGCGTCAGCCCGGGACGAGGTGGCGCCCCCTCCGACCCGCCGTGCCCCGACATTCTCCTGCCGGACTGCGTCGGCGACGGTCCCGTTTGCGGCAACGGAACCGTGGAGACGTGCCTGCGGCCGGCACAGTTTGGTTTCTGCCAGAAGTACGCGGTCGGCCAGGCGTGCGACGGCCCCGATCTCGGCGGGCAGACCTGCCAGAGCCAGGGGTTCGGGTCGGGCACGCTGGCCTGTTCCGGCTCCTGCGCGCTGGATACGGGCGGCTGCAGCGAGTGCACCGCGGACGCGTCGCTGCTTCGCTGCGGCGCCGCGCCGGTCGAGATTCCGTGGATGGACGCGATGGCCGCGACGGATGACGCGGTGGCGGTGGTCTGGGTGGAGCAACCGACCAGCGCGCCGGGGCACATCAACCTCGCCCGGCTCTCTCCGTCGCTGGACGTCGTGAGCGTCACGAAGCTCTCCGGTGACGCCAGGTCGGTCTCGGGGGTGCTGCTGGCCGCGCTGCCGTCCGGCTGGCTCGTCGCGGGGTACGACGAGCCCGAGCTGTTCATCTACGCGCTCGACGCGAACGGCAACGAGGTCGCGCGTTCGGTCGTCGCCGAGGTTCAGGCCCCGGCCCTGACGGCTTGGCCGGTTCTGGTGCCACGCCCGACCGGGGGGCCGCTGATCGTCTGGGGCCGGTCCGGGGTTCCGCGCGCCGTCGTGGTCGCGCCCGACGGCCGCTCGATCAGCCGGGAGCTCACGCTGCCCGCGGAGAATGCGCCGCAGATCAACCTCATGAGCGGTGCCTTCGCCGGCGGCGCGTTTTACCTCGCGACGATCGTCTACCCCGATGTGACCGACGCCAGCTCGGGGCGCTTTCGTCTGGTGCGCGTCGCGCAGGACGGCACGTCGGCGACGACGGTAAACGGCTTGCCGGGGGAGCAGGTGTGGGATCCGACCCTCATCACCGTCGACGACGGCCTGCGCGTCATCTATTCGGGACAGCTCCCTTGCGACCCGAACTGGTACGCGCTCATGCAGGCGGTGGGGCCGGACGGCGCCGCGCTGTCATCTCCGGTCGTGCTGGGAGACGGCCGCGTCGGGTTCTCGTCGTCGGCGGTCGTGTTTGGCTCCGACATCGTCACCCTGAGCGGGGTCCTGGCTCCGGAAGCGCTCGGCGTGGTGCGGATTGCCCCCAGCGGTCGTTTCGCCGGCCCCGAGCACAAGATCGCCCGCACGCCGCGCAGCAACTTCAATGGAAGCCGCCTCGTTCGCCGCGGACCGGACGCGGTGGTGGCCTGGACGTCGGACGCGCGTCCCGGGCCCCAGCTGGCCCGGCTGACGCCGTAGCGGTGGCCGGGGTGCCAGTTGCAAGCGACCAGCGCTCCGCGGGAGACTGTCGCCATGACTAGCTTGCGGGGCCGCATCAGCCTCCGCGTTCGGCCATTCGTGCTTGGCTACCCCGTCGTCATCGGCTGCCTCATCCTCGCCTGCGGCGGCGGGACGATTGGGCCTGGCGGTCCGGGGACCAGCGACGCGAGCGGCGACGACGCCTCGCCGCTCGGCTGGGGCGGCGAAGGCGACGCCGGCGGCGGCGGCAGCGGCGGCATGGGGCGAGGCGGGCAGGGCGGGATGATCGTCCTGAAACCGTGGGGGTCCGCGGCCAGCGGCGGTGCAGGGGCGTCGCTCGGCGGCACCGGCCCGCTCGGCGGGGGCGGCGCCGGCGGTTCACCCATGGGCCGGAGCGGCGCCGGTGGGGTGGGTCGGGGCGGCGCCAGTGGGGGCGGTCGGGGCGGCGCCGGTGGGGCGGGGCGCGGCGGCGGGGGCGGTCGGGGCGGCGGGACGTGTGGGCCGACCGAGCCGCCCACCTCCTGTCCGGCCTCCTTGTGCGGCAACGACAGGATCGACAGCTGCTTCGTCCGCTGGGGCGTGTTCCCTACCTGCTACCAGTACTATTTTGTCGAGGGCTGCGACGGAACCGACCTCGGTGGCCTGTCCTGCCAGACCTGGGGGTACCCCAGCGGGACGCTCCGGTGCGCGGCGGATTGCACGCTCGACGCGAGCGGCTGCAGCGAGTGCACCGACGATCCGACCGTCGTCCGCTGCGGTCCCAGGGTGCTGCCCGGGAATCCGGCGTCGGTCGCGATGGCGGCGACCGAGGCCGAGGTCGGGATGGCCGGGATCGCGTACGACAACGACGGCCGGCCCGAGCTCTCGCTCACCCGCTTTTCGCCCAGTCTGGACATCGTCGGCTCCGTTCGCATCGAGGAACCGGCTATCTCGGAGTCGAAGGACTCATACGTCTACGGCCTGGCGTTGGCGCCGTTGCCATCGGGCTGGGTCATCGCGGCGTTCTCCGGTACCGAGCTGCTCGTCCACGCCGTCGACGCCGACGGACTGGACGTCGGGCGACAGGTCGTGGTCAAGGCCTCCTGGACCTCCCAGTCCTTCGTCCCGCGCCCGGACGGCGGACCGCTGCTGGTCTGGATGACGAGCGAGCCGTCCCAGAACTACTACTACAACCCCGCCCGGCTCTTCACGGCCGTCGTTGCCGCCGACGGGCTGTCGGTGTCGGCGCCGGTCGAGGTGCCGCTCGGCGACCGCTTCCTGACCGCGGTCGGCCGTGGCGCGTTCGTCGGCGGCTCGTTCTACGTCCCCCTGTCGGTGACGGGATACGGCTACCCGGACCAGGTGCGGATCGCGCGCTTCGCCACCGACGGGGCGCTGATCTCGGTGACCGATCCGTTGCCGGAGAACTTCGCCTGGACGCCGAACCTGGTCGCCGGAACCAACGAGCTTCACCTCACCTACTCCGGGGTGGTTCCCTACGGGTACTTCGGCTACGGGTACTCGGCGCTGGCGTGGCAGCGGGTGGATTTGACGGGGACGGCGACAGGGTCACCGCTCCCGATCGCGCCCGGGAACAGCGTCGGCACCGCGGTCGCGCTGGGGGACGACACCGTCCAGATGGTAGCGGGCGGCTACAACACCCTCGAGCTCATTCGGGTCAAAGCCAAGGGCGAGGTCGTCGAGCCGCACAGCCTGGTGGCGACCTCCAACAATCTGAGCGTCTCCTGGTTCGACGTCGTCGCGCGTGGCCCCGACGTGGTGATCGCCTGGAGGGGCGGCTACGAGAACCGGTTGATGATGGCGCGCGTGAGGCCGTAGCCGCTCCCGCGCGAAGCGCGGGGGTGCGGCTATTTCTGTGCTCTCCCGCTCCCGCGCGAAGCGCGCTCCCTCGATCAGGCGGGCGGCTCGCCGGTGACCTTCACGGCGAACTCCAGCCCGTGCTCGGCGGCGGCGTGGGTGGCGGCGTCGACGAAGCGGGCCGCTTCGCCGGTCGGGGCCTCGGCGCAGTCGAGCCGGAGCGTGACCCGCTTGCCGACGTATTGCGGGTGGTGCTCGGCGAGGAAGCCGTCGAGCACGTAGGCCATGTAGCGGTTGATCTTCTCTTCGATCTGCTTCAGCTGGTGTGGGTCGGCCCCCCAGGGGCGGCGCTCGATCATCGCCAGCACGACCTTGTCGGTGGCGGTATCGAGGGTGATGAGGTCCATCACCATGGGGTTCTGGACCCCAGGCGCGCCGAACTCGGCGATCATCGACTCGCGTGTCATTCGTTCCACGGCGGCTGGACTCTATCAAATAGCTGCCGCACCATCGCCGCCAACTGAATGGGCGCGATCGCGGTGCTGGGGACGGCCTCCGACGTCGGCAAGAGCCTGATCGCGACGGCGCTCTGTCGCCTCCTTGCCGACGAGGGGCTCGCCCCCGCGCCGTTCAAGGCCCAGAACATGTCGCTGCAGGCGGGGGTCACGGCCGAAGGCGGCGAGATGTCGCGCGCGCAGATCCTGCAGGCCCATGCCTGCCGCCTGGCGCCCCACGTCGACATGAACCCGGTGCTGCTCAAACCGACGGGGGACCGTGACGCCGAGGTCGTCGTGCTGGGGCGGGCGCGCGGGCGGTCGTCGGCACGCGACTACTTCTCCGGGGAGAACCAGCTCGCCTCCGTCGCCGACGCAGCGCTCGATCGGCTGCGCGCCCGCCATTCGACGCTGGTGCTCGAGGGGGCCGGCTCGCCGGTCGAGCTGAACCTGATGGGCGTCGACTTCGTGAACCTGCGCCCGGCCCGGCGCGCCGGCGCCGCCATCGTGCTGGTCGCCGACATCGATCGGGGGGGCGTGTTCGCGCAGGTGAAGGGGACGCTGGAGCTGTTGCCCGACGAGGATCGCCGGCGGGTGCTGGGCGTGGTGGTGAACCGCTTCCGCGGCGAGCCGGCGCTGTTCGCCGACGGGATCGCCCAGCTGGAGGCGCTCGCCGGCTGTCCGGTGCTGGCGGTCGTCCCCTGGCTCGGACACGGGCTCGACGAAGAGGACCGGCCGCTGTCGCTGCCGATCGACGCGCCGCCGGTGCCGGGGGCGCTGAACGTCGCGGTCGTCCTGCACCCGCGCGTCGCCAACACCGACGACGTGGGACCGCTGCTCGCCGAGCCCGACGTCGCGGCGACCTGGGTGACGACGGCGCGCGGTCTCGAAGGGCGCGACCTCGTCATCCTGCCCGGGAGCAAGGCCACCGTCGCCGATCTGCAGCACCACGCCGCGCGCGGCGTGACCGAGGCGGTGCGCGCCGCCGCCGACGCGGGCGCCTGGCTGCTGGGGTTGTGCGGTGGCTACCAGATGCTCGGCCGGTGGCTGATCGATCCCGACGGCACCGACGGTCCGCCGGGGCGCTGGCCGGGCCTCGACCTGCTGCCGGTCGAGACGACGTTCGGCGCCGACAAGGAGCTCCGCGCGACCAGCTTCACCAGCGCCTGGCCGTCGCCGGGCGAGAGGCTGCACGGCTACGAGATTCACCGCGGCCGCACCGAGGGCGGCGCCTTCGGCGACGCCCTCGTCCGGTCCGAAGGCGGCCGCGGCGCGGTCGCGCCCCTGGTGGCGGGCGCGGTCGCGCCCCTGGTGGCGGGCGCGGTCGCGCCCCTGGTGGCGGGCGCGGTCGCGCCGCTGGTGGCGGGCGCGGGCGCGGCGGTCGGCGTCGTCGCCGGCCGCGCCGTCGGCTGCTACCTGCACGGCCTGCTGCAGGCGGACGGCTGGCGGCGCGACTTCCTCAATGTCGTGCGCGCCACGCGCGGGCTGCCGCCGCGCGCCGCCGCCGTCAGCGATCCGCTCGACCTGCGCATCGCGCGCTGGAGCCGCCACGTCGCCGCCGCGCTCCGCGGCGACGCCTGGGCCCGGCTGGTGGCGGCGGCGCGGGGCGAGGGCCCGGCGCACGCTCCGAGCCCATCGGCCGGATAGCCACGCCGCGCGCGATCGCTCCGCCAGGCGATCGCTACGCCGGGCGCTCGACCCGGGCACGTCAGCCCGGGCACATGGGTAACAGGTCAGCCCGGGCACATGGGTAACAGGTCAGCCCGGGCACATGGGTAACAGGTCAGCCCGGGCACATGGGTAACAGGTCAGCCCGGCGCGTGTGTTGAGACGCCACCACGCCTTGCCGATCTTTCCGAATCACCGTCGCCGATTCCGACTGGCCCGCGCCCCGATCACCTGCGTGGCGATCGGCAACTCCGACCGGCCATCGCCGATTAGTGCAGACTCGATGAAGTGGCTGGCTCCGATCGCGACGAGCTGACGGGGTTACCGTCGCTCAGGTTGACGCGGTCATTTCTGCCGCAAACGAAGGGAGCCAGCCATGGACCATGTTGCTATCGATCTGGGCGCGAAGAAATCGCAAATCTGTGTCCGGAGCTCCGAGGGAGAGATCCTCGAGGAGAAACGCTGGGAGACCTGGGATCTGAAGCGGTACTTGTCGGGCCGGCCCAAGAGTCGGGTGATCGTCGAGACGTGCGCGGAGGCATTTGGTGTAGCGGAGGCCGCGAAGGAGTTGGGCCACGAAACACGGATCGTTCCAGCGACGTTGGTGCGAACGCTCGGAGTGGGAGCGCGGCGCACAAAGACGGATCAGCGGGACGCGCGGACGCTGAGCGAGGTCTCGTGCCGAGTGGATCTGCCGTCGGTCCACATTCCGAAGGCGGAGTCGAGAGAGAGAAAGACGTTCTGCGGAATGCGGGATTCCCTGGTGGGCGCTCGGACGAAGGTGATCAACACGGTGCGAGGGTGGCTTCGGGGCCAGGGGCGACAGCTGGGGAAGGGAAGCAGAGCGACCTTCACCGAGCGGGTGCGCGTGGTGTGCGGCGCGAATCTGCCAGACCACGTGGAGAGGCAGCTGCGGGTCGTAGAAGCGCTGACGACGGAGATCGACAAGGCCGACAAAGCGCTGGAGACGCAGGCGGAGCAAGACGAGACCTGTCGTCGCTTGATGACGGTTCCGGGCGTCGGGCCATTGACTGCGATTCGGTACGTTGCCGCGATCGACGAGGTCGGGCGCTTCGCGAACGCGCACCAGGTCGAGTCCTATCTGGGACTGGTTCCGGGCGAGAGCTCGAGCTCGGAGCGGCAGCAACGCTTGTCGATCACGAAGGCCGGACCTCCGGCGTTGCGTTGGGTACTCGTGCAAGCGGCGTGGGCGCTCAGGACGCGGTGTCGGCAACCGACGGCGGTGCCGCTGCAGCTCTGGGCACACCGGATCGAGCTGCGGCGAGGCAAACGAACAGCGACGGTGGCTTTGGCGCGAAAGCTGGCGGGGATCCTTTACGCGCTCTGGCGCGATGGAGCGGAGTACGACGGCAGCCGCGGCGCCAAGATGATCTGAGATTTGATCGGCGCGCTGCCGACGAAGGCAGCGCGGGCAGCGATCGACAGCTGTCCGAAGACGGTGACCGCGACTTGATTGGTGAGGACAACATGATCTCGCAGTGCCGACTGCGGCCCGTCGACGGATTCAGCCTATGCGCCAGCACGAGCGCGAATACTCGAATGCGACAGCCAGTCGATCTCCTGCCCACCTTTTCATCAACGTCGACGGACTCGCTCTATGCGACGTCCGACGGGACGGATCCGTTCTTGTGGGGCCAGCCACTTCATACTCCAATCAAAATGGCACGCCGTTCGCCGATGCAGCTCACCTTGCCGGCGCCCCGCACCTGGGGCGGTCGCCGTCGCGGCGCCGGCCGGAAGCCTTCCGGTTCCCGCGCCGGCGTCCCCCACGCACGCCGGGCGAGGCACGACGTGCGCCATCCCGTTCACGTCACGCTCCGGCGCGGCACGAACGTTTCGTCGCTGCGATCCGCGCCCCTCTTCCCTGGCCTGCTCGCGGCGCTCTCCGGGGCGAGCCACTCGGGTTTTCGCGTGATTCATTTCTCCGTCCAGCAAGATCACGTGCATCTGATCGTCGAGGCCGACGTTCCCCGCCGTCTGGCGCGCGGTATCCAGGGACTCGCGATCCGCTGCGCGCGGGCCATCAACCGCAGCGCCGGTCGTCGGGGCGCCGTCTGGTCGGACCGGTACCACGCCCGCGCCCTCGGCACCCCGAGCGAGGTGCGGCGCGGGATGGTCTACGTCCTGCTGAACTTCCGAAAGCACCTGCGCACGACCGCTCAGATCGATCCCTGCAGCTCCGGTCCGTGGTTCGACGGCTGGCGTCGACCGCGCGGCGAACCCAGCGGGAGGCGTGATGCGCCGCCGCCGGTCGTCGCACCCCGAACCTGGCTCGCCTCCCTCGGCTGGCGCCGCGCGGGTGGCTTCATCGGATGGCACGAGGCACCGTCGCACGGACGCGGCGCGCCCGCGCGAAGCGCGGCTACGCGGCGCGGGGGCGCTGCCAGAGCGTCGGCATGCCGCCGGTCGGGTGGTGGCCCCAGCGCCAGAGCCGCAGGCCCAGCGCGACCTGCAGCCCGCCGAAGATGATCGCGTAGGCGCCGATCCAGAACGCGACCGCGAGCGCCCCCGGTCCCGGGAACATCAGCAGGAGCGCGCCGATCGCCAGCGAGGCTGTGCCGCTCAAGGCCAGCATCCACTCGTTGGCGATCTGCCGCCGGAGGCGAATGGCGGCGCCGATCTCCATCACGCCGGTGATGAGCGCCCAGAATGCGACCAGGTAGACCAGCGCCACCGCGGTGATGGCGGGGCGAAAGATCGCCAGGCAGCCGACCAGGATCCCGACCATCCCCTCGAGCAGCAGCATCGTCCAGCGCTCGCCCTTGTGGGCGCGGATGGCGCTGCCGATGGCCAGCACGCCGTCGACGACCGCGTAGGCGCCAAAAAGAAAAACCAGCACGCTCAGCGACAGCCCGGGGGAGGTGAAGGCGACGACGCCAAACACGATCGCGGCCACTCCCCGCAACACGACCAGCGGCCAGCTGCGGACCAGCTGCTCAGAACTCTCCTCCATGCGCCTACCTCCGAGGTCAAACCTGAGGCGGGGCGATCTCCCGGCAAGCCGGTCTCGACGGCGGGGGATCCACCGGTTGTGCCGATGGCTAGATTGTTTTCGGTACGCGGCTGACAGGCATCTTACCGATAGGGGCATGGGCATGGCGGCAGGGGCATGGGGGGTGGCGGTGGCTGTGGTGCTCGGGGTGGCGGGTGTCGGGTGCGGCGCGGGCGGCGGGAGCGGCTTTGGCTCGAGCTCGGACCCGCACGAAGCGGCCCGTCGAATCGACCGCTACCTGGTGAACTACGGCCCCTGGCCGGATGAGAGCGTGGCGGCCGCGCGCCGTTACCAGATGGTGATCCTCCATCCGGCTCCATCGAACGGCGTGACCCGCGGGCTGGTGGCCCAGATTCAGGCCGGCGTCGAGCCCGACGATGCCGGCGACGACGTCAAGGTGCTCTGCTACGTGTCGGTCGGCGAGGATCTGCGCACCGTCGGGCTCGACGACGATGGGCTCCGCGCCGATCCGCGCTTCCAGGGCGACGGCACGGGCCCGCGCGTCGATCCCCGCGGGCCCGACGCGGACGGCGAGAGGCTGACGGGGATGGATCCGCGCGGCGCTCCCTCACCCGGCGGCACCGGGTTCGCGTCGTTCTACCTGGACGACAACGACGTGCACAACAGCCGCGCGCGCGTGGGCGACGGCGTGCCCGATCGCAACGGGATCTTCGGTGCGCTGTTCGTGAACGCGGGCGATCCCGCCTGGTTCGACGTGGTCGACGGCATGAAGGTCGACAGCGCCGACGGTCAGGCCGGGCTGCGCGAGGTGCTGACCGCCGACCACGGACGGGGGCTCGACTGCGACGGCGTCTTCCTGGACACCGTCGACACGGCGGCCCCGAACTCGTTCACCGACGCAGGCAGCCCGAACCAGAGCGAGTTCGAGTGGACGGCGCCGGGATTCGCGGACTTCATCCGGCGGGTGCACGAGACCTACCCCGACAAGCTGATCCTGCAGAACCGCGGGCTGTTCTTCTTCGATCCCCGCCTGCCGCAGTTTGCGGTCAACGCGGCCGACGCGATCGACTTCGTGCTGTTCGAGAGCTACCGGCTGGACGCCGACGCCACCGACGAGTGGGATCCCCTCCACTATCCGGACAACCGCTACAACATCGCCCCCAAGCTGATGGCGGAAGCGAACCGACCCGGCCGGTTCACGGTGCTCTCGCTCGGCTACGCCGAGGGGCCGGCCGACCTGATGTCCCCCGACACGCTGCTCGGCCTGTCGACGGTCGGGTTCGACTCCCTGCTGGAGGACATCCGCGTCACGCAGGAGCTGTCCGGCTTCCGCCACTACCTGACCGACAGGCAGGTCCGCCTGGTCAACGACTTCGTGACCGCGCACGGGGATCTGGACGACAGCACCCCGCCGGTCTGGACCAGCACGTTCAACGACCATCAGGCGATCCCGGTCGGCGAGCCGACCCCGCGCGTCGGGATCCAGGAGGCGCACAGCGACGGCGGCCGGATCACCGTGCGCTGGGACGTCGCGCTCGATCAGCACCGGGTCGACTACGTTCTCTACGCGCAGCCGACCCCGTTCGACTTCGCCGCCGATCCCAGGCTGACGAGGGCCACGCGCATCCCGCTCGCGGCCGCGACCGCGATGCCGGACGACTACGCGCAGGGTTCCGGACCCCATCGCTATCCCTACCAGGCGACGGTCTCGGGTTTGACGCCCGGTGAGCTGCACTACCTGATGATCCGTGCGGTCGACCAGTCCGCCGCCGCGAACGAAGACGACAATACGATCGTCCTCGCCGCCACACCGTGACCGGCTATTTCTGAGTTGTTCTCCCGCGGACCGGGTACGCTGCCAGCGTGCGCCGGCGGTGCGACATCGAACGGTGGCTCGCGGTCGGGGCGGCGGTGGCGCTGCTCGCGGGCTGCGGCGGCGCCCGCTCGGATGGTGCCGCCGGCGCGAGCGGCACCGCGGGCGCTGCGGGGACGAGCGGCGCTGCGGGGACGAGCGGCGTTGCGGGGACGAGCGGCGCTGCGGGGACGAGCGGTGCTGCGGGGACGAGCGGCGTTGCGGGGACGAGCGGCGCTGCGGGCACAGGTGGCGCTGCGGGCTCGAGCGGCGCTGCGGGCACAGGTGGCGCTGCGGGCGCGAGCGGCGCTGCGGGCGCGAGCGGCGCTGCGGGCGCGAGCGGCGCCGCGGGTTCGACCGCGGGGGCGAACGGCGCGGCTGGCCGGGGCGGAGCCGGGGGCGCGCCCGGGCTGACGATCCGCGAGACGCTCGACATCACCGACGTCTGGTCGGGGCACCCGGTGACGTTCTCGCTGGTGACCCGCGGCGATCAGCAGTTCGCCGCGTTTTACGACGCCAACCGCCAGATGACGATCGCGCAACGGACGCTGGGCGCCACCAGCTGGACGCTCACGCGCCTCGCGACGACGCTGGGGTGGGACAGCCACAACTACGTGACGATGGCGATCGACGGCGGCGGGTTCATCCACGTCTCCGGGAACATGCACGGCAATCCGCTGGTCTACTTTCGCGCCACGCGCGCCCTCGACGCCACCAGCCTCCAGCGCGTCACCGCGATGACCGGCAGCAACGAACAGGCCTGCACCTACCCGCTGTTTTTTCGCGGCGCTTCGGGGAGCCTCGTGTTCGCCTACCGCGACGGCGCCAGCGGCAACGGCAACTACATCTTCAACAGCTACAACGAGACCACCAAGAGCTGGACCCGCCTCCTCAATACGCCGCTGCTCGACGGCGAGGGGGCGCGCAGCGCCTATCCGGTCGGCCCGATCCTGGGGCCCGATGGCTGGTACCACATCGTCTGGGTCTGGCGCGACACGCCCGACGCTGCCACCAACCACGACCTCTCGTACGCGCGCAGCCGAGACCTGGTCAGCTGGCAGCGCGCCAACGGCCAGGCGATCACCCTGCCGATCACGCTCGCGCGCGGCGACGTCGTCGACCCGGTCCCGGCCGGCGGCGGCATGATCAACAACAACACCAAGATCGGCTTCGATTCCCAGAACCGGGTCATCGTCGCGTATCACAAGTACGACGGCGCCGGGAACACGCAGCTCTACAACGCCCGCTTCGAGGGGAGCCAGTGGGCCGTGCACAGGACGTCCAGCTGGAGCTACCGCTGGGCGTTCGGCGGTCAGGGGACGCTGGTGTTCGAGATCGAGGTCGAACCGGTCGTGCGTCAGCCCGACGGGACGCTCACGCAGTCCTGGTACCACGCGAAGAACGGCGGCTGGGGTGCGTTCCGGCTCGACGAGACGACGCTGGCCGCCTCCGCGACGATCGAGCCGCCGCGCCCGTACCCGAAGTCGCTTGCCGGCGTGCAGTCGACCACGGCCGGGATGGTGGTGCGCTGGGCGGAGGACGCCGGCACGCCGCCGGCGGGCGACGTCCACTATCTCCTCCGCTGGGAGACCCTGGAGTCGAACCGCGACATGCCCCGCGATCCGATCCCGCCGCCGACCCGTCTCCGGCTCTACGGCATCGGCAGCCCCTAGCCGCTCCCGCGCGCAGCGCGGGGGTGCGGCTATCGGTGAAGACGACCCCTAGGGGGCTCCCCCGATGGCGAAGTTTCAAATCGCGCTGACTACTTTGGTTGGCCCCCCATGCCGAACGACTCCATGCGTTGGCTCGGTCGTGCGATCTCCGCGAAGCGTTCGGAGATCGAGCGTCGCTGGTTGGAGCGCGTGCAACGTGAGGTCGGGCGGCGGTCCGGCGTGGCGCTGACCCAGCTGCGCGACGGCATCCCCGACTACCTCGCGGCCCTGGTGGCGGTCCTGAACGACGGGGCGGCCCCGTTCGACACGCGGGCCGGGCGGGCCTGGGCCGAAATCGCGCGCGAGCACGGCGTCACCCGCGTCCGCATCGGCTTCGACATCAGCCAGCTGGTGCGCGAGTTCATGGTGCTGAGGCAGGCCATCCGCGAGGTGGTCGTCGAGCAGGGCCCGCCACCCCCGGGGATCGAGGCGGCGCTCGCCGACCTCCTGGACGCCGCCATCATGGCGTCGGTGCAGTCGTACGTCGACGCGCGTGACTACGAGGCGCGCCGCCGCCAGGCCGAGAACATCGGCTTCCTCACCCACGAGCTCCGGAACCCGCTGGCGACGGCGCTGCTGACGGCGGGGCAGCTGCGCGATCGGGTGTCGGACGCCGAGTCGCGGATGATGGACCGGTTGGAGCGCAGCCTGCGCGACCTCGATCAGCTGACGCGGAGCGTGCTGCTGACCGAGAAGCTGGAGGCCGGGAAACTGGAGGCGCACCCGGCCCGTATCCGTCTCGGCGAGATCGTCGAGAGTGCGGTCGAGAGCGCGCGCCGGGCCGCCGAGGAGAAGGGGCTCGCGTTCCACCTCGCCCACGATCCCGCGCTGCTCGTGCACGTCGATCCGGCGCTCACCCGCTCCGCGCTTCAGAACCTGGCCGACAACGCTTCGAAGTACACCGAGGAGGGGGAGGTCGACATCGAGATCTCGACGCAGCAGGACGACCTGGTGATCGACGTCCGCGACACCTGCCAGGGGATCTCGCCCGAGGAGCTGAAGACGATCTTCGAGCCGTTTCGCCGGGGCCGGACCAAGCAGGCCGGCACGGGGCTGGGGCTGGCGATCGCGCGCCGATCGGTCGAGGCCCAGGGGGGGACCATCATCGCGGCGTCGAGCGGCACATCGGGGTGCCATTTCTCGATCCGGTTGCCGCGGGCCGGTGCGAAGTAGCGCTGGGCCAGACCGCCGCCCCGCGGTATCTCTCCTGGATGCGCCCGGCGCGGTTGCACCTGGTCGACGGCACCTACGAGCTGTTTCGCGCCCACTACGCCCCGCGCCCCGACCACCGCGCCCCGGGCGGCTGGGACGCGAAGGCGACGGTCGGCGTGGCGGCGTCGCTGCTGGCGCTGCTGAACGATCCGGCCGAGGCGGTCACGCACATCGCGGTCGCGTTCGACAACCCGATCCGATCGTTCCGCAACGACCTCTTCCCCGACTACAAATCGGACGAGGGGGTGGAGCCGGCCCTCCGCGCCCAGTTCGACAGCGTCGAGGCGGCGGTGCGCGCCCTGGGCGTCGTCGTCTGGTCGATGAAGGAGTTCGAGGCCGACGACGGACTGGCGACAGGTGCGGCCCGGTTCGCCGATGAGGTCGACCAGGTCCGGATCATGACCCCCGACAAGGACCTGGGGGCGTGCGTGCGCGGCGACCGCGTTGTCCAGATCGATCGCCGCCAGCAGAAGCTGACCGACGAGGCGGCGTTCCGCGCCGCGCGCGGCTTCGGCCCGCGGAGCATGCCCGACTTCCTGGCGCTGACCGGCGACACCGCCGACGGGATCCCGGGGCTGGCGGGCTTCGGTGAGCGCAGCGCCGCGACGGTGATCGGCGCCTACGAGCACCTGGAACAGATCCCGGAGCACGCCCACCAGTGGTCGGTGCAGCCGCGGGGCGCCCAGCGGCTGGCCACGACGCTGGCGGCGGAGCGCGAGGATGCGATGCTCTACCGCAAGCTGGCGACGCTGGTCGAGGACGTGCCGCTCGCCGAATCGCTCGTCGACCTGGAGTTCCGCGGTGTCCCCCGGGCCCGCTTCGAAGCCTGGTGCGACGAGCTGGGCGTGACGACGCTGAAGACGACGCCGAAGCGCTGGGCGTAGCGCCCAGTCGGCGCCTCTCGGTCGGCGCCTCACCCGGCGCCTTCGGCGCCGACCTCTCCCGCTTCCGCGGGAGAGGTGAAGATCAAAAGCAGCGGTGCTTGGCCGGGTTTTTGGGTACGGCGGCCAGGTTGTAGGCGGTGTTCACCAGCGCCAGGTGCGAGAAGGCCTGGGGGATGTTCCCCAGCAGGCGCTTTCCGCGCGGGTCGTACTCTTCCGCCAGCAGGCCGACGTCGTTGCGCAGGGCCAGCAGGCGCTCGAACAGCGAGACCGCCTCGTCGCGGCGCCCCTGCTGGACGTAGTTGTCGGCGAGCCAGAAGCTGCACGGCAGGAAGACCCCTTCCCCGGGGGCAGGCCGTCGATGTCGCCGCCGGTGGCGGTCCGGTAGCGCAGCACCAGGCCGTCGTGCAGCAGCTCGCGCTCGATCGCGGCCAGCGTGCCGACGACGCGCGGGTCGTCGCAGGGGAGGAAGCCGACGAGCGGGAGCATCAGCAGGCTGGCGTCCAGCTCGGGACGCCCGTACGTCTGGGTGAAGCTGTTGCGACCGGCGTCGAACCCGTTCGTGCAGACGTCGGCGTGGATCCGATCGCGCAGCGCGCGCCAGCGGTCGACCGGCCCCGCGAGCCCATGGCGTTCGACCGACTTCATCGCCCGATCGAACGCCACCCAGGCCATCATCTTCGAGTGCGTGAACGGGCGGCGCGGCCCGCGCACCTCCCAGATCCCGTCGTCGGGCTCCTGCCAGCGCCGCTCCAGCACCGCCAGCAACGCCTTCTCCAGCTTCCAGGCCCACTCGTCGGGGGCGATCCGAAACCGGCGCGCGCCGTAGAGCGCGTCGAGAATCTCGCCGTAGACGTCGAGCTGCAGCTGCTCGTGGGCGGCGTTGCCGATCCGGACCGGCCGCGCCCCCTGGTACCCGGGGAGCCAGTCGGCCTCGTACTCGGGGAGCCGCCGCTCGCCGGCGACGCCGTACATGATCTGCAGCCCGTCGTGATCGCCGGCGACGGCGCGCAGCAGCCAGTCGCGCCAGGCCACGGCTTCCTTGCGGTAGCCGGCGATCATCAGCGCGTAGAGGGTCAGCGTCGCGTCGCGCAGCCAGCAGAAGCGGTAATCCCAGTTGCGCATGCCGCCGGGCCACTCGGGCAGCGACGTGGTCGGGGCGGCGACGATCCCGCCGGTCGGGCCGTAGGTCAGCGCCTTGAGCACGATCAGCGACTGGACCACCGCCTCCCGGTAGGGGCCGCCGTAGCGGCAGCGCCCCGACCACTTGAGCCACCAGCGCTCGGCGCGCGCGAGCTCGAGGTCGCACGTGACCGCGCGCGGCGGCAGCTCGTGCGACGGGTACCAGGTGCAGACGAAGCTGCGGCGCTCGCCGGCCCGCAGGCGCCACCGGCCGACGGTGGCCAGATCCTCGCCGTGGACGTCGAGATCGCCGCGCAGGCAGAGCGCGTCGGGCCCGGCGATCGCGAGCAGCTGGTGGTCGGTGCGGCGCACCCAGGGGACCGCCTGCCCGTAGTCGAAGCGGATCACCAGATCGAACTCGACCTCGACCTCGCCGGCGATGCACTCGACGATCCGCAGGATGTCGGGGGTGCGGCCGCGCACCGGCATGAAGTCGGTCAGCCTCAAAACGCCCTCCGCGGTCTCGAACTCGGTCTCGAGGATCAGCGTCCCCGGCCGGTAGCGCCGGCGCACGGCGACCGGCGGGGCGCTGGGGCGCGATCGACCAGCGGCCATTGTCCCGCCCGCCCAGCAGCGCGGCGAAGCAGGCGCCGGAGTCGAAGCGGGGGAAGCAAGCCCAGTCGATCGAGCCGTCGCGGCCGACCAGCGCCACCGTCTGGGTGTCGCCGATGATGGCGTAATCCTCGATGCGCAGGGGCATCGCCGTGCCTAGATGACCTCGCGAACCTTGTCGCCGACGACGCTCTTGATGATCGCGAGCCGATCCTCGTCGCCGCGGAGCAGGGCCTTGGCCAGGTTCACGGCCTGCGCGGTCGTGATCTGACCCGGCATCGGCGGCTCGTTCGGGTCGACGACGGCCTCGATCAGCGCCGGGCCCGGCTTTGCGAAGGCCGCTCCGACCACCTCGTCGGCCCGCCCCGGCTCATCGAAGCTGGAGCCGTCGATTCCGCACGCCCGCGCCACGGCTGCGAAGTCGATCGGCTGCAGGTCGACGCCGTAGGTCGGGTTCCCCTCCATCGCCAGCTGCTCCCACTTGATCTCGCCGAAGCTGTTGTTCTTGAACACCAGGATCTTGATCGGCAGATCGTACTTGGCGATCGTCGCCAGCTCGCCGATCAACATGGTCAAGCCGCCATCGCCAGTGACCGCCACCACCTGACGTCCTGGGTAGGCGACCGCGGCCGCGATCGCGTAGGGAATCGCGTTCGCCATGGTCGCCAGCGAGCCGGAGGCGCTGAACATCATCCGGTCCCGGATCGCGAGGTGGCGAGCGGCCCAGGTGGTGACGGTGCCGCAGTCGACCGCGATGATCGCGTCGTCGGCCAGGAACCGGTTCAAGGCGTGGGCCGCGACCTGCGGTTTCATCGGCATGGTGTCGCGCGTCCCCCGGTGCTCCATCAGCGCGTTCCACGCGCGCATCCGCTCCTGCGCCGTTTCCAGGAAGGCCCTGTCGGTCTTCCGTTCGAGGAGCGGCAGCAGCGCGGCGATCACCTGCCCGCAATCGCCCAGCAGGCCGACCTCGACGGGGTGACGCACGCCGATGCGAGCGGGATCGACGTCGATCTGAATCGCCTTCGCCCGGTCGGGTCTGGGAAGGAACTCCAGATAGGGGAAGTTGGTCCCTGCCAGGATGAGCGTGTCGCACTCTTTCATGGCGTCGGCCGACGGCGCCGTTCCGAGCAGCCCGAGGCCGCCGGTGGTGAACGGGCTGTCGTCGGGAAGGACCGCCTTGCCCAGCAGGGCCTTGGCGACGGGCGCGCCGAGGGTGTCAGCCAACGCGGTCACCTCGGCGCGCGCCCCCAGGCAGCCCCGTCCGACCAGGATCGCGACCTTCTTGCCGCGGTTCAGGAGCTCGGCGGCGCGGCGCAGGTCGTCGGCCGAGGGGAGCGACTGGACCTGAGGGATCAGATCGCTGCTGTGGCGCGGGACGTTCGCCGGCGAGCGGTTGTCGTCGCCGGCGGTCCAGTCCTGGATGTCCTTGGGGATGGTCAGGTGCGCCACGCCGCGATGGCCGATCGCGTGTTTGATGGCGGCGTCGACCATGTTGACGACGTGGCTCGGGCCCATGACACGCTCGTTGAACACGGCGACGTCGGCATAGAGTTTGTCGAGGTCGACGTCCTGCTGGTAGTGCGCGCCGATCAGATCGTGGAAGGTGTGGCCGGTGATGGCGAGCACGGGCTGGTTGTCGAGCTTGGCGTCATAGAGGCCGTTCAGGAGATGAATCCCACCCGGGCCCGACGTCGCCAGGCAGACGCCCAACCGGCCGGTGTACTTGGCGTACCCGCAGGCGGCGAACGCCGCCGACTCCTCATGGCGGACCTGAATGAACCGAATGCGCTCCTGGTGCGAGCGGAGCGACTCGAAGATCCCGTTGACCCCGTCGCCCGGGAGCCCGAACACTGTGTCGACGCCCCAGGAGAGCAGTCGTTCGATCAGCAGGTCGGCTGTCGTCCGAGCCATGGCGTACCTCCGCTCCCCAACCTAAAGCGCGTGAACGCAGGGGTAAGGTCAGCCGGGGCAAAGAACGACCGCGGACTAGCCGCTCCCGCGCGAAGCGCGGGTGTGCGGCTATTTTTGAGATGAGCTCTGGGCCTGCTCGAGCAGCTTCTTCATTCCGCCGAGGACGGTCTGCCAGTTCTTGGCCGCGTGCTCGGCGCGCGCCTTGGTGTCGACATTCGACTGGGTCACGGTGACGCGCGTGCGGCCGCCCGCGTCGCCCAGGTCGTAACGGATGATCTGGCGCAGCTCCGGCTTGTCCTCCAGGCCGCTGAACCCGCTCCAGTAGTTGAACGACAGCTGGTCGGGCTCGTGAAAAGAGAGCACCGTCCCCAGATCCTCGTAGGTCTTCCCCTCCCAGTCGCCGCGGAACAGCACCGGGCCGCCCACCTTCCAGTCGGTGACCACCTGGGTGCCGAAGAAGTACTGCTTCACCAGCTCGGGCCGGGTCAGCGCTTCCCAGACACGCGCCCGCGGCGCCGCCACCGTGACGGTCGCGGTCGCCGTATGCCCCCCCTCCGCGGCCCTGCGCGCGGCGGCGGCGCGCTCGCGTAGCAGCGTCTGCTCGCGGGCGTTCTTGGTCAGCGTCGCCGCGCGCTCGAGCTCGTCGCCCGCCTCGCCGAAGCGGCCGAGCTTGACGCAGCAGGTCGCCACGCACGCCCGGCAGCAGGTAGTAGCTCTTCAGCGCCGGATCTCCGAGCAGCCCGTCGACCAGCGCCAGGCCGGCCGCCGGTCCCGAACGCCATCGCCACCGCCACCGCCCGGTTCAGCTCGACGACCGGCGAGGGGGCCCGCCGCGCCAGCGTCGTCGTAGAGCGCGGCGATCCGCGCCCAGTCGGTCTCGGCGGCGGTGCCGGCGCGCGCGTGACAGGCCGCGATCGCCGCCTGCAGGGCGTAGGGCCCCTCGGCGCCGCCCAGCGCCTCGGCCCGCGCCAGCGCGGTCGAGGCCGCGCCGGATCAGCAGCTGGTCCCAGCGCGCCCGGTTCTGATCGAGCAGCAGGATCGGCTGCGCCGTCGGGTCCGGTGCGGGCGGCGGTCCGCGAGGCCTGGATCTCCATCAGCGCCACCAGGCCGTGCACCTCGGGCTCCTCCGGCGCCAGCTCGGCCAGGATCCGGCCCAGGCGCAGCGCGTCCTCGCACAGCGCCGGCCGCATCCAGTCGTCGCCGGCGGTCGCCGAGTAGCCCTCGTTGAAGATGAGGTAGATGACCTCCAGCACCGAGGCCAGCCGCGCGGCCAGCTCGGCGCCGCGCGGCACCTCGAACGGGACCTTGGCCTCGGCCAGCGTCCGCTTGGCGCGCACGATGCGCTGCGCGACCGTCGGCTCGGGGACCAGGAAGGCGCGGGCGATCTCGTCGGTGGTCAGGCCGCCCAGCAGGCGCAAGCGTCAGCGCCACGCGCGCCTCGGTCGACAGCACCGGGTGGCAGGAGGTGAAGATCAGGCGCAGCAGGTCGTCGCCGACGTCGTCGTCGAGCGCGGCCTCGATCTCGTCGGCCGCGTGCTCGCTGCTCGAGCGTCCAGCTCGCGCCCGATCTCCTCGTGCTTGCGGTCGAGCAGCTTGTGGCGGCGCAGCTCGTCGATCGCCCGGCGCTTGGCGGTGGCCATCAGCCAGGCGCCCGGGTTGTCCGGGATCCCCGTCTGCCGGCCAGTGCTCCAGCGCCGCCACCAGCGCGTCCTGGGCCAGCTCCTCGGCCAGGCCCGACGTCGCGCACCATGCGCGCCAGCCCCGCGATCAGCTTCGCCGACTCCATCCGCAAGACGGCATCGATGGCGCGGTGGACATCGGGACGGTCACGTCCCGATGAATTTACCTCGGTCAGACCCGCTTCTGCTTTCCGAGGTGCGCCACGACGGTGCGGATTGTCGGCGGCCTTCTGCACATCGACGGGGAAATCGGTCATCTCGAACACCTGGCGGACCTCGACGAACTTGGCGTCGCCGGCCGGCACGCGCTTGGCCCACTCGATCGCCTCCTCGCGCGACTTCACCTGGATCAGCCAGTAGCCGCCCAGCATCTCCTTCGACTCGGTGAACGGCCCGTCGGTCACCTTGGGCTTGCCGCCCGCGATAGCTGACCCGCGCCCCCTTCGCGCTCGGGTGGAGGCCGTCGAGCGCCAGCAGGACGCCGGCCTTCACCAGCTCCTCGTTGTACTTCATCATCGGGCCGATCTCGTCCGCGCTCGGCGCGGTGCCGGCTTCGGCGCGGTCGCTGGGGTACATCAGCATCATGAATCGCATCGTCGGTCTCCTTGCTGGGTGTGGAACGTAGCCTCACCCAGGCGACGAACGTGCGGCCGCCCGATCGACACGGGCCTCGAAAAATAAATGCCCAGCGATTCCGGAAGCATACGGAAAGCTCTTGCTCGTTCGTTGCCGGCACGGTTGCCGTTATAATTGGGCGCTGCGCGAGCGCCTCGTCCACGGCGCTCTTTAAACACTTAGTTAGGCGGGAGGTGGCGAATGACGACGCGGGACGATGGTCGGCTGCGGATGAATTTGTCGAGGCTGGTCCCCGGCCGCCCGTTGCGGGTCGGCGGGAAGCCGGTCACCGCCCCGGTGGCGCCGGGCGAGGGGTGGAATAGCGACGGGGCGCTCCCGGATGTCGCGTCGCTGTCGCCCGCCGCGCGCGCCGCGCTCGCCGCGACCTGGACGGAGAGCGCCCGCGCCGAGCACGCCTCCGTGCCGGCGTTCTCGCGGCTGTCGCTGGCGCTGATGGCGCTCGGGGCGCCGGCGCGCCTGGTCGAGGCCGCGCACCGCGCCGCGCTCGATGAGATCGAGCACGCGCGCCGGGCGTTCGCGCTCGCGGGCCGCTACAGCGGTGCCCCGGTCGCCCCCGGCGAGCTCGCCGAGTTGCGGTTCGCGCCCACGGCCACCCCCGACGGGCTGCCCGAGCTGGCCCGGGAGTCGCTGCTGGACGGCTGCCTGAACGAGGGGCTGGCGGCAGCGGTCGCGGCCGACGCCGCGGCGCGCGCGGGCGATCCGGCGGTGCGCGACACGCTGGCCGCGATCGCGCACGACGAGGCGTCGCACGCCGACCTGGCCTGGGAGGTCGTCGGCTGGTGCTGCGAGCAGAGCGGGGTGGAGCTGCACCGCGCGCTGCGCCAGGCGCTGCGAGACGCCCCCGCGCCGGCCCCCTGGTGGGACGTCCCGTCCGACCTGGTCCCCGAGCTGACGGCCCACGGCTGGCCCGGCTCAGACGCCTGGCCCGTGCTCGCCGCCCGGACCCGCGACGAGGTGGCCACCCGCCTGGAGCAGCTGGCGTTTCGCCACGATCACCCCGACCGGTAGTTGTCCGCGGCGTCAGCCGCGGACCGGCAGGCCGAGCAGCTGGCCCACGGTGGACTCGCGGCCGCCGCGCAGGTTCGTGACCAGCGCGCCGGGGGTCCAGAAGAGGCCGTGGAGGCTCCACCAGCCGAGCAACAGCGTGCCCAGCGTGTAGACGGCGACCCGGCCGCCCATCGGGTCGACGCCGGCGATCAACGGGCGCGACGGCAGCCGGAAGCCGACGACCAGGAACGACACGCAGAGCGTGAGCTGCCGCGTCGGCGTCGCGGCGGTTATCAGGCGATCCTGGTAGGTGGCGCCGCCGGCCTGGATGGCCGCCGCGTTCGCGAGCAGCCAGATGTTGAACGCCGCCTCGGTGCGCTGTTCGCGCCGCTGGTGGAGGAAGATCGCCAGCAGCAGCGCGCCGAGACCGAAGCAGGCGGCTGCTTCCGCCTCCTCGTGGCTCTGGAGGTTGGAGACGCCCGACACCACGAAGACGATCCCCAGCACCAGGATCGCCCACACCACCCATCGTCCCGGCAAAGGCATGCGCTCGATGGTGCCGAAGCGCGACCGGCGGATCAAGGCCGGCGGGAGTATCTTGCGCGCATGGATCTCGAGCTTCGAGGCAAGGTCGCGCTGGTCACCGGCGCCAGCCGGGGGATCGGGCGCGCGATCGCGCTGGCGCTGGCGGGCGAAGGGGCGCGGGTCGTGCTGTGCGCGCGCGGCGCCGCCGATCTGGAGGCCGCGGTCGCGGAGGCGCGGGCGCGGGGCGGGTCCGAGGCGTCGGCCCTGGGCGTCACCGCCGACGTGACCACGGCCGCCGGGGCGGCCGCGCTGATCGACGCGGCCCTGGGCGCCCACGGCGGCGATCGACATCGTCGTCAACAACGTCGGCGGCTCCGGCGCGCGGGACTTTCGACCGCCACCGACGAGGCCGACCTGCAGGCGGTGCTCGACCGCAACCTGTTCCCGGCGCTGCGGGTGTCGCGCGCGGCGCTGCCCCACCTGCGCGCCCGCGGCGGCGGCGTCATCGTCCTGGTCGCGTCGATCTACGGCCGCGAATCGGGCGGCGGCCCCTCGTACAACGTCGCCAAGGCGGCGGAGATCAGCCTGGCCAAGGCGATGGCGCGGGACCTCGCCCGCGACGGCATCCGCGTCGTCAGCGTCGCCCCCGGTTCGGTCCTGTTTCCGGGCGGCGGCTGGGAGCGGCGCCAGAAAGCCGACCCCGAGGGAATCGCCGCCTTCGTCGCGCGGGAGATCCCGTTCGGCCGCTTCGGCCGCCCCGAGGAGATCGCCGACGTGGTCGACCTTTCTCTGCTCGCCGCGCGCGGGCTGGATCACCGGCGCCTGCATCCCCGTCGACGGCGGTCAGTCGCGCGCGTTTTGACGAGGTAGACGTATCAAAACAGCGCGCCGGCGCCGAGCGATACCGTCGGGATCCAGCGATCGACGACGCCGTGGTCGGGATCGCGGCTGATGAAGCCGGGCGCTTGCAGCTGAAGGAAAGCGACGAGGCGCACGTCCGAGGTTCGCATCGCCTCGACGCCGCCCCGTAACGCCAGCGACACACCTGTGCTGGTCGCCGTGCCGGTGGCGCCCGGTCCCTCGAGGGGCGCTGGTCCGTCGAAGCGCTGGTAGGCGAGCCCGATCAGCGCGCTGGCGAACAGCGACGTGCTCTCGACGGGCGACAGGTATACGGCGGCCTCGATTTGCGCGTCGACCTGCGCGTGCAGCCGCAGCTGCCCGGGATGCGCCTGCGGATCGACGGCACCCCCGACGCGGACGCCGACGTAGAGCGCATTGATTTCGCGGCGCACCGAGAGCCCGACCCCCGACAGCGTCGCCACCGACGAGCCGAGCGGCGCCACCAGCTCGTAGACCTCGGCGCCGAAGTGGGTGGTGCTCTGGCGCTCCAGCGCGCGCCGCTGCCGCTGCAACCACCCCATCGACTCGGGGCCGCGCAGCCGCAGCGGATCGTTGTGCAGCACCACCGTCAGCAGGCGCTCCACCGCCGGCGCGAGGCCGTCTGCGCCGACCTTCTCGCGGTGCGGGACCTGGGCGTTGATCCGGCCGGTGACCCACTTGCCGTCGCCGGCGCCGAGATCGATCACCTCGACGGTGAGGTAGCCCTGGCAGTCGTCCTTGGTTTTTCCTTCGGCGGCGCGGTGGGTCGGGTGGCGATCCATCTCGGCGCGCACCAACCGCCCCAGCGCCTCGGCGTCGGTCTTCCCCTGGATCTCGACGCAGGTCTGAAGCTGCGCCGCCGCCGGCCGCGCCAGCAGGGCCAGCGCGCAGGCGAAAGCGAGCCCGGGCAACCAAGCTGGCCCGCGCATGGCTAGAAGATGATGCCGATCTGGGCCAGGGCGCCGGGCATGTACGTGTTGACGGCCCCGGCGTCGTTCTCCGACTTGATGGCGTAGGTGGGGGCGTCGAGCTCGATCTGCCCGAAGAAGTGGATGGAGCTCGCGCGCAGGAACTCGTAGCCGATCAGCGCGTCGAGGTTCAGGCCGCCGCCCATCAGGCTGGCGTGCTCGTCGCCGCCGCGCTCCCTCAGCGGCCGGACGACGCTGAAGGACGCGAGCTCGAACGCCGCGCCGCCGCCGAAGTAGAACGAGTTGACCCCGGTCGGGTCGGTGTAGCGGAGGAAGTGCAGCCCCAGCATCGCGCTCCAGCCGTAGTCGGTGTGGCCGCCCATGTCGTTGGCGTGGATCCCGGTGTTCTCTGTCCCCAGGTTCAGGCGCCCGAAGGCGTCGAGCCCCCACGAGCGCAGCTTGCGCCGGTAGCCGACCTGGATGCTGACGGGGGTCAGCAGACGGGTCTCGGAGGCGACCGGCACCGCGGTCCCCTGGGCCGTCGGCAGGCGGGCGATCCGCGCCTCGGTCCCGATGCCGAAGACCAGGTGGCCGGTACCGTCGATCGTGCGCAGGTTGGTCTCGCTGTCGGCGCGGAGCACGTTCTCGCGGGTGATGGTCTGGGTGATGGGACGGTTGCGCAGCAGCGCGAACGCGATCCGCTGCGCCAGCTCGACGAACTCGTCGATCTCGGCGCGGTCGATCTTCTCCTCGCGCTCGGTCCCCGAGTAGCGCGCGAACACCGTCCAGCCGCTGTCGAGCTGATAGAGCTCGACGACCAGCCGCTGCTCGCAGCGATCGGAGACGGCGACGAACCCGGGCTCGTGCGTCACCTCGTACTCGATCATGCGGGTGAGGTACAGCGTCGGATCGAGCGTCTGGTGGGAGGCGCGCCGCTTCGGCGGCTGCTGCGGCTGGGGCGCCCTGGGGGCGGCGTAGGGAAAGCCGTCAGGCAGCGGGGCCTGCGCGGGCCCCGCGTCGGGCGCCGGCGTCGTCGGGACAACCGTCACCGACGGCGCCGGCCCTTGTGCGGCCGGCCCCTCGACCGGCGCCACCTCGGGGATGGGCGCGGGCGGTGGGGTCGCCGCGGCAGGCTTGTTCCACGACTTCTGCTGCACGCTGACGCAGATGCGTGTGTTGGCGCGCACGGCGCTGGAGGCGAGCAGGATCGGAACGATCGGTAAGGCGAGCCAGAGTGGCTTCATGGGTGGGCTCCTCGATTGGGTTGCCCGCCCGCTTGTGCAGCGCATGTGCCACACGCCCGAGCCGCGTGCGCTGCGCACGTCGGTGGTGTGACCTGCGCGATTTACGACAGGGCCGTCAGAATCTGAACGCCGCTGGAGCCAGTCTGATGGGTCGATCGCGGCGAGGTCCGCGTCGTATTCGTGTCGCGTTGCCTCGCAGGCGCGCTCACAGCTAGAGCGCATCTCAAGAAATAGCCGCAACCCCGCGCTGCGCGCGGGAGCGCCAGCGACCGTCGCCCCGCTGCCGCGGGCCCGTCGGGGGCGGCTGACGATCGCCAATTCAAAATGGCAGGCGTTCGCGTGCCGCCGACGGGTTGGTCCGGTCACCCGGTGCCAAGCTGTGGGACTCCGCGCGCTGTGCGGAGGTGCGGTGACTTCGAGGCCCTGAAGACGAGCGATCTTGATTTGGCGATCGTTGGCGAAGCGGCGATTTGTGAGACGCGCTCCAGCCGCTGCCGCGCGAAGCGAGAGGGTGCGGCGATTTGTGAGACGTGTTCGTGCCGGTTCGTCCCAGCGATCTCAATTGCCCGCGTCGCGGCGCGGGGCACTTCGACCGGGCGCTGCTCGCCGCGCGTGTTCGCGTGCGGCTCGAGGCGCGCGGTCCTGACGCGAGGCTCTTGCCGCGCGTGCAGCCGGTTGAGATCGCCGGCAGCCCGACGCCGCCCGCGCGGAGGTCGATCGCGTCGGCTCGCGCGGGCTGCCCCCGCGAGCCCATCGCGGGAGCCTACTGAATGTTGAACTTGCAGACGACCGAGCAGGCGGTGTCGGGGCCGTTGTCGGCGCCGATGTCGCACTGCTCGTAGCCCTGGGCGACCATGCCGTCGCCGCAGTGGGGCGGCCAGCTTGCACTGGGGCGAGCAGCCGCCGTAGCTGTTGTCGAGGATGCCGTCGTCGCACTCCTCGGGCCCGTTCTTGATCGCGTCGCCGCAGTGGGGGGCCAGGAGGCAGCCGGCGCGCGCAGCCGCCGTACTCACCGGTGTTGCCGGTGGCGCCGTAGTCGCACTGCTCGTTGTCGCTCTTGACGCCGTCGCCGCAGATGCCCGGCTTGCGGCAGGCCACGGTGCAGTCGGGATCGTTCGCATCGACTTCGGCTCGCAGGCCTCGCCGTACTGCGTCCTGGACGACGCCGTCGCCGCAGCGCGGGCGCCAGGCCGCAGTTGGGGAGCGGCATCGCGAGATCGCCGCAGGTGCCGTAGGTGCCGTCGTTGGCGCCGTCGTCGCAGCTCTCGTTCCGCGGCCTGGACCTTGCCGTCGCCGCAGTAGCCGGCGCGCTGGCAGGTCGACGTGCAGCCGGTGTACCTGCCGTCGTTGACGCCGTCGTCGCACTGCTCGCCGTACTCGGTCTGCACCAGCATGTCGCCGCAGCGGGCGGGCAGCTTGCAGCCCGGGCCGCAGCCGGTCTTGGCGCCGTAGGCGTCGTTGTTGGTGCCGTTGTCGCACTGTTCTTCGACGCGGCGACCTTGTTCGTCGCCGCAGAACGGCCCCAGCGTGCAGTCGGCGTTGCACTTGTTGTAGCCGCCGGTGTTCGCCGCGGTGCCGTTGTCGCACTGTTCGGGCGCGGTGACGACCTTGTCGCCGCAGATCGGCTTGCACTCGGCTGATCGCGCCGTTGAACCCGCTCAGCGTCAGCTTGTACGACGACGACGTCTTCTGGCGCTCCGCTTGAAAGACGACGATCTCGTAGACGTTGCCGTTGGTCATGCCGAACGTAGCGGCGTTGGCGGTGCTGATCGTGATGCGTCCCAGCTGCGCGCGTGTGAATGCCGCCGAGATCGACGGCCAGCCGCCGGTTGACGAAGACCCAGACGTCGTCGTCGCCGAGGAAGTCGAGCTTGTACGTCTTGGTCGCGTCGTACGGGAACCAGTAGCGCACCTCGCTGGTGAAGCCGAAGTTGTGCAGCGGCATGCCCGTCTCGCCGGGTAGCTTCCGGTCGCCTCGTAGGGGGGCGGGATGGTGGCGACGGCCCGCTCGGCGGCCGGCGTGAAGTTGTCGCCGTCGACGGGGAAGAAGATCGGCGTGCCGTCGAGGCGGCCGGTCAGGATAGATGGCCGTGTAGTTGCTGGCCCCTGCTTGTTGCACTGAAGGATCGTGCTGCCCGGCGGCCCTGGCCTTGTCGCAGTCGGTGCCGGTGTTCTGCGTCGACGTGCAGGGGATGATGTCGCCCGCACCGGGTCGATCTCCTCGGAGCCGACGTTGCCGCAAAAGTAGGCCGATCTTGGTGATCGGCCACTGCTCGCCGTTCGCGCCCCAGCGGTTGACGAAGGCGCCGTTGCCGTTGTTCCAGAGCGTCAGCGTGCTGTTGGTCGTGTGGTTGACGCCGGTGACGTCGCGGTACCAGTGCGTGAACGTCGTGGCGCTGGTGATCTAGCCGCCTGGCCGGCGCCGCCGGGGCCGAATAGGTCGGCTTGCCGTCGGCGTCGAGCATGGTGCGCGACGAGGCCCGTCGTCGATTGTGTTCTGGCCGACGGCGCCCGGCTCGAAGTCGGGGTGCGAGGACAGGAAGTCGCGGTAGGATGATCGGCACCTGGATGCTGTCGCCGAGCGGCGGCTGCGTGCAGGTGTAGCCCGCCTCCGGCTGTGCAGTCGGCGAGCAGCCGTCGCCGGACAGGGTGTTGCCGTCCTCGCACGTCTCGCCGAGCAGCACGCCGTCGCCGCAGCTTGTTGGCGCAGGGCGTCCCCGAGGGGCACGTGGGCTCGTTCGGTGCAGGTGGCCGAGCAGCCGTCGAACGGCACTGGTGTTGCCGTCGTCGCACCCTTCGAGCCCCTCCTTCTTGTTGTCGCCGCACTTGGTGGCGTGGCACTCCGTCGGCGGGGTCCCGGTGCAGGCCCAGCCGCGGCGCCCAGCGGCAGCTGGTGCGTGCAGGCCATGTCCATGTTGGTGATCTTGACGCCGGGATCGCACTGCTCGCCGGTGATGACCATGCCGTCGCCGCAGTCGGGGACGCAGGGCGCGCCGCGCAGCGGGCAGGCGTAGCCGCTTTCGATCTGGCAGGTCGCCGAGCAGCCGTCGTTGCGGCGGCGTTGCCGTCGTCGCACTTCTCCGTGCCCTCGATGGTGCCGTTGCCGCAGCGGACCTCGGGGCAAGTGCACTTGCACGCCCGGGATGCACGACGCAGCCGGCGCCCTTGATCTTGCAGTCGGCGGAGCAGCCGTCGCCGTCGGCGGTGTTGCCGTCGTCGCAGACCTCGCCCAGCGGTCGACGTTGACGGTGCCGTCGCCGCAGCGGGCCGCCTTCATGCACGGCGAGCCGGGGGCGGGGCAGACCCAGCCGGTCTCGAGCACGCAGGTCTTGCTGCAGCCGTCGCCCGCGGTGGTGTTGCCGTCGTCGCAGGTCTCGCCGGGCTCGACGCGCTTGTTGCCGCAGATCGACGTCGGTACGCACTTCGTCCCGGGCGTGCAGGCGTAGCCGAGCGCCTGGACGGTGCAATCCGACGAGCAGCCGTCGCCATCGGTGGTGTTGCCGTCGTCGCAGACCTCGCCCGGGTTGATGGTGCCGTCGCCGCAGCGGAACGCGCGCTCGCAGCGCCGGCCGGCGGGGCAGTTCCAGTTCGGCTCGACGTGACAGGCGCCGTTGCAGCCGTCGCCGCCGGTGGTGTTGCCGTCGTCGCAGTTCTCGATCCCGCCCTGGTTGTTGATGCCGTCGCCGCAGCCGGGGGGGACCGGGAGATTCGGGCGCCCGCCGCTTCCGTTCAGGCCGGTGCCGCCGAGCCCCACGGTGCCGGCGATGCCGGTGATGATCGACGAGCCGCCCGAGCCCGTGTTGTGGGAGCCGCCGGAGCCGGTCTCGCTGGGCATCCGCGTCCCCGCGCAGCCGGCGAGCGCGACGCCGAACAGCACCAAGCCCAACACCGTCGGACGGATCGTCGGACGAATAATCGAGTTCGACATCGCGTACTCCTCAAGCCAAGGGGACCGGGGCGCAGCGGGCGCGGCCGAAGGCCTGCAACCCGCGGATAGCGTAAGCGACCTTGCTGCCGAAAGCGAGCCTGCCACCGCCCGGTGGGTGCGGTACCGGGGCCCCCGGGCCTCAGGCTAAGTGCCGAGAACGCCCAGCCCATGCCGCCCGGGTGGGGCCTCGTGTCACCGGATCCCGGCGGACGTCAGAACGCGGCGTCGAGCACCACCTCGCCCTCGACGCCGACCTGGTACGCCGACACGCGGCGCTCGAAGAAGTTCGTCAGCTCCTGCACGTCCTGCAGGTCCATGAAGGCGAAGGGGTTCTGCGCGCCGTAGCGCGTTGGCAAGCCCGAGCGTCGCGAGGCGCTGGTCGGCGCAGTACTCGAGGTAGCCGCGCACGTCGCTGCACCGACAGCCCGGCGACGCCGCCGCCGAGCAGGTCCTCGGCGAACTGCGTCTCGCAGGCGATGGCCTCGTCGAGCATCGTCGTCGACCTGCGCGCTCGAGGTCGGCGTCGAAGAGCTCGGGCTCTTCGCGGCGCACCGTGTTCACGACCTCGAAGGCGAAGGCCATGTGGGCGCTCTCGTCGCGGAACACCCAGTTGGTGCCGGCGGCCAGGCCGTGCAGCAGCCCGCGCGAGCGCAGGAAGTAGACGTAGGCGAAGGCGCCGAAGAAGAACAGGCCCTCGATGCAGGCCGCGAAGCAGATCAGGTTCAGCAGGAACTGCCGGCGGTGCGGCGCGCGTCTCGAGCCGCGTCGAGCTCTGCGATCGAGTCGAGCCAGCTGCATGCAGAAGTCCGCCTTGCGCTGGATCGACGGGATGTTCTCGACCGCGGCGAAGGCGCGGTGGCGCTCCTCCGGGTCGGGCACGTAGGTGTCGAGCAGCGTCAGGTAGAACTGGACGTGCAGCGCCTCTTCGTAGAGCTGCCGCGACAGGTACATGCGCGCCTCGGGCGCGTTGATGTGCTTGTAGAGGTTCAGCACCAGGTTGTTGGCGACGATCGAGTCGCCGGTGGCGAAGAAGGCGACCAGCCGCTGGATCAGGTGGCGCTCGGCGTCGCGTCATCTTGGTCGTGCAGGTCGCCGACGTCGGTGGAGAAGTCGACCTCCTCGACCGTCCAGGTGTTCTTGATCGCGGCCCGGTACATCTCGAAGAAGTCCGGGTAGGCCATCGGCCGCAGCGTCAGGCACATGGCCCGGGATCGAGGCAGGCCGGGCGGGCGCGTGTCGGTGACGATCGTTGCTCACTGGCAGGCCTCGCAGCTCTCGGGGTTCTCGAGCGAGCAGGCGACGCTGCGTCGCGGCGTCGGCGTTCGGCGGCGCGCGGCGGCGCTCGACGGTCGCCTTGGCGATGCGCGTCGCCGGGCGCGAGCGCAGGTAGTAGGTGGTCTTCAGGCCCTGCTTCCAGGCGTAGAAGTACATCGACGAGAGCTGGCCGATGTTCGGGCTCTCGACGAACAGGTTCAGCGACTGGCTCTGGTCGATGAAGGCGCCGCGGTCGGCCGCCATGTCGATGAGCGAGCGCATCGGGATCTCCCAGGCGGTGCGGTAGATCGCGCGCAGCTCGTCGGGCAGCTCCGTCGATGCCCTGCACCGAGCCCTCGGCCATCTTCAGGCGGTTGCGCGTCGCCTCGTTCCACAGCCCCAGCGCCTTGAGCTCGGCGACCAGGTAGCGGTTGACCTGCAGGAAGTCGCCCGACAGCGTCTCGCGCTTGAACAGGTTCGAGACCTGCGGCTCGATGCACTCGTAGCAGCCGGCGATCGAGGCGATGGTCGCCGTCGGGGCGATCGCGATCAGCAGCGAGTTGCGCAGCCCGTGCTGCGACGATCCGCGCGCGCAGCGCCTCCCAGCGCGCCGGGTCGTCGGGCACGACGCCCCAGGCGTCGAACTGCAGCTCGCCGCGGGCGGCGCGCGTCTCGGCGAAGGCCGGGTGGGCGCCCTTCTCGCGCGCCAGCTCGGCCGAGGCCGACGAGCGCGTGGAAGTAGATCTCCTCGGAGATCGCCGCGACAGCGCGCGCGCCTCGGGCGCGTCGAACGGCAGGCGCAGCTGGAAGAAGACGTCCTGCAGCCCCATCACGCCCGAGGCCGACCGGGCGCCAGCGCAGGTTCGAGGCCTCGCGTCGAGTCGATCGGGTAGTAGTTGAGGTCGATCACGCGGTCGAGCTGGCGCACCGCGCGTGCGCACCGTGCGGGCGAGCTTCTCGAAGTCGAAGCGCAGCCGCCGTCGTCCGTCGGCGAGCGTGTGGCGCGCCGAGGTTGATCGAGCCGAGGTTGCAGACCGCGGTCTCGTCGCCGGACGTGACCTCGAGGATCTCGGTGCAGAGGTTCGAGAGGTGCACGGTGCGGCCGGGCAGCGCGGTCTGGTTGCAGGCGCGGTTGCGACTTGTCCTTGAAGGTCATCCAGCCGTTGCCGGTCTGGGCCAGCGTGCGCATCATGCGCGCGTAGAGCTCGCGCGCCTTGACGCGTCTTGCGCGGCCAGCCCGGCGCGCTTCGGCCTCCTCGTAGGCGCGCTCGAACTCCTCGCCGTAGAGGTCGGGCAGCTCGGGCACGACCTTGGGGTCGAACAGGCTCCAGTCGGCGTCCGCCTCGACCCGCCGCATGAACAGGTCGGGGACCCAGTTGGCGAGGTTCAGGTTGTGCGTGCGGCTGCGCCTCGTCGCCGGTGTTGTCGCGCAGCTCGAGGAACTCCTCGATGTCGGCGTGCCACGGCTCGAGGTAGACGCAGCAGGCGCCCTTGCGCTTGCCGCCCTGGTTCACCGCCGCGACCGAGGCGTCGAGCGTCTTCAGCCACGGCACGATGCCGTTCGAGTGGCCGTTGGTGCTCTCGATCAGCGAGCCGCGCGAGCGCACGCGGTGGTACGCGAGGCCGATGCCGCCCGAGAACTTCGACAGCATCGCGACGTCGGTGTAGCTTCTGGTAGATGCCTGCCAGGTGGTCCTCCGGCGAGTCGAGCAGGAAGCAGCTCGAGAGCTGCTCGTGCCGCGTGCCGGCGTTGAACAGCGTCGGCGAGCTCGGCAGGTACTCGAGCGTCGAGAACAGGCGGTAGAGCTCCAGCGCGTCGGCACCGTCTCGGACAGCGCGCAGGCGATGCGCAGGAAGAACTGCTGCGGCGTCTCGATCACCAGGCGCGTCTGCGGGTGCTTGAGCAGGTAGCGGTCGTAGAGCGGTGCGCAGCCCGAAGTACTCGAACTCGCGGTCGCGCTCGGCGACGATCGCGTCGTTGAGCTTGCGGGCGTTGTCGGCGACGAAGCGCGCCAGCCGATCGTTGACCAGCCCGAGCCGGTGCGCCGTGCGCGACCGACTGCGAGAAGGCGTGGATCTCCTGGTTGCGCACTTCCTTGTCGATGTAGGTCGCCAGCAGGCGCGCGGCGAGCTTGCGCGTACTGCGGCTCCTCGACGATCAGCGCCGGCCGCGGTCTGGATCGAGAGCTGGTCGAGCTCGCGCGTCGTCGCGCCGTCGTAGAGGCCGCTGATCGTCTTGGTCGCGACGCGCAGCGGGTCGACGTCGGTGAGCCCGACGCAGCAGCGGCTGACGGCGCGCACGATCTTGTTGACGTCGACCGGCTCCGCGCGCGCCGTTGCGCTTGGTGCACGCGCATCGATCGTCTGCGGGTACGTCTCCTCCCCGCCGTGCGTCCGTCGCGTGGTGTCGACTGTCGCTTGCGTCCCCTGCGTCTCCAGCGTCTCCAGCTCCATGTCTCTCTCCGGTCTCGCCCCCACGGGCGAAGAAGGACGCCAGGCGAGAACGGCGGCGAGACCAGAACGCGCGCGATCCTCGACAGCGGCCTCGCGCGGCTCGGACCTTGCCGCCTCCCGCGAGGCTTCCAGGTCGAACCGCCGCGGATGTCTCCCGCGCGCGGATGCTGGCAGGTCTTCGGGCTCGCGAGCGCTCCGACGGGGTCGGGTCTCCTAGTCCACCGCTTCCCAGCCCCAGGTGGGCGGCCAGTGCGTCTGGTGGTTCGTTCTCGCTTACCGCTGCGGGGCAGCCCCGGAATCTCACCGGGTTCCCTTCGCCCGGGCTATTTGCCCGAGCACCAGCATGACGGCAACGTAGCGTAGGGTATGGTCGCGGTCAACCCATATCTCGTGGGTCATGCCGCGTGACCCACTGTATGCGGGGTAATTTACGGAGCTTTGGATCCGTCAGAACCGGTGGCGGGGGTCGACCTTACGCCTCCGGTTTCAGGTGGGCAGATTGACAAGCGAGCGCCGTTGCGCGCGGGGGAGTTGCGCCATGAGCTCGTCCATTCCGCAGGCGATGAAGGCTGCCGCGATCGACAAGTTCGGTGGCCCGGAGGTGATCCGGTTGCAGTCGCTCCCCGTCCCGACGCCAGCGCCGGACGAGGTGCTGATTCGCCTCGACGTCGCCGGCATCGGCGTCTGGGATCCCTATGCCCGCAGCGGCGAGCTGGAGCTCGGCGACGGCGATCGGTTTCCGAAGGTGATCGGCAACGACGGTGCCGGCACGATCGTCGCCGTCGGCGACGCGACGAAGCGGTTCCAGGTCGGCGATCGCGTCTACGCCTACGCGATGCGGGGCGGCTTCTACGCCGAGTACGTCGCCGTTCCCGAGCACGACGTCGCGCTGATTCCGCCCGGCGTCGGCGGCGACGAGGCGGGTGCCCTGGGGGCCGACGGGATCACGGCCCTGCGCGGGCTGGACGACAACCTGCGCCTGCGCGCGGGGGAGACGGTGATGATCTACGGCGCCAGCGGCGGCATCGGCCACCTGGCGGTGCAGCTGGCCCGGCGCATCGGCGCGCGCGTGTTCGCCGTGGCGTCGGGCGCCGACGGTGTTTCGCTGGTGCGCTACCTGGGCGCCGACATGGCCATCGACGGCCACCGCGACGACGTCCGCGCCGCGGCCCGGGTGATGGCGCCCGAGGGCATCGACGCCGCCCTGGTGCTGGTCGGGGGCGACGACGCCAACGACGCCCTGAAGGCGGTGCGCGCGAAGGGGCGGGTCGCGTACCCGAACGGCGTCGAGCCGCTGCCGATCGCGCCCGAAGGCGTGACGCTGTTCGCGTACGACGGCACGCCGGCACCCGAGGCGTTCGACCGGCTCAATCAGTCTCGATCCGGCCCGATCCGTTCCACGTCGAGCTGGGGCGTGTCTATCCGCTGGCCGAGGCGGCCGAGGCTCACCGCGCGCTCGAGCGGCACTACCTGGGCAAGCTGGCGCTCAAGGTCCACCGCGCGTAGGCCCGCGCCCATCGACGCGATCCGCTAAAGCTCGTCGGCGGGAGGTCGATAAGGGATACGCGGGCGACGACCGCTCGCGGAAGGATACCGTTTGAACCTGAGCATTGGCCGGCGCGTTCTGGGGTTGTTGTCAGTTTCGGGTTTCCTGTTTGCGGCGTGCGGTGGGTCGAGCCCCGCCGACGACGGCCCTGGCGGTGTCGGCGGCCATGCCGGCTCGGCGATGGCCGGGCACGGCGGGAAAGCCACCGGCGGCATTTCGGGTCACCCGGCTGGCGGCGGCGCCGTCGCCGGCTCCGGCGGTTCCGCGGTGGCCGGTTCGGGCGGCAGCGCGGTGGCCGGTTCGGGCGGCACGGCGGTGGCCGGTTCGGGCGGCACGGCGGTGGCCGGTTCGGGCGGCACGGCGGTGGCCGGTTCGGGCGGCAGCGCGGTGGCCGGCTCGGGCGGCACGGCGGTGGCCGGCTCGGGCGGCAGCGCGGTGGCCGGTTCAGGCGGCAGCGCGGTCGCTGGCGCGGCCGGTTCCGCGGTGGCGGGCTCTGGCGGTGGCGCCGACGTCGATGCCGGGACTGACGCTCCGCCGCCGGCACCGGCGACGACGATCCCGACGGCCGCGCTCGACTTCGCCGGTGTGAGCTGCGGCAGCATGGGCGGCACGCTGCCGCTCGCGTTCAGCAACAGCGGCGACGCGCCCCTGCACTTCCGCGCCGCGATCGCGCCGGGCGGGCTCTTCTCGGTGCAGGGCGCGGGGGCGGACGGCGCGCTGTCGGCCGACCTCGCTCCGGGGCCGGCACCACGTTGCACATCCTCGCCGGCACGGTTCCGACCAGCACGGCGCCCGGCGCGCAGTTTCAGGGGACGCTGCTCGTCGAGACGAACGCGGTCGGCGCCGCGTCGGTGTCGATCGACGTGAAGCTGACCGCGCAGGGGGCCACCTGCACCCTGACCTGTGGCGCCTTCACGAAGTGCTCGCCCACCAGTGGGCCCCAGTACTGCGCCAACACCATGACGGACAACGCCAACTGCGGCGCTTGCGGCAACAGCTGCGGCGACCGGCCAGGTCTGCATGAACGGCGGCTGCACGCTGACCTGCGGCGCGCTGACCAAGTGCATGCCGACCAGCGGCGGCCCGTACTGCGCGAACACGGCGACGGACAACGCCGAACTGCGGCGCGTGCGGCAACGCCTGCGGGGCGGGCCAGGTCTGCATGAACGGCGGCTGCGTGCTGACCTGCGGGTCGCTGACGAAGTGCACGCCGACGAGCGGGGCGCCGTACTGCGCGAACACGACGACGGACAACGCCAACTGCGGCGCTTGCGGCAACGCCTGCGGCGCGGGCGAGGCCTGCATGAACGGCGGCTGCGTGCTGACCTGCGGGTCGCTGACGAAGTGCACGCCGACGAGCGGGGCGCCGTACTGCGCGAACACGACGACGGACAACGCGAACTGCGGCACCTGCGGCAACAGCTGCGGCCCGGCCAGATGTGCAGCAACGGGATGTGCGTGCTGACCTGCGGGTCGCTCGCGAAGTGCACGCCGACGAGCGGGGCGTCGTACTGCGCGAACACCATGACGGACAACGGGAACTGCGGCGCGTGCGGCAACGTCTGCGGCGTGGGTAAGGCCTGCATGACGGGCAGCTGCGTCGCCGACTGCACCGCGGCCGAGACCGAGTGCGGCGGCCTGTGCACCAACACCAGCTTCGATCCCAGCAACTGCGGGATGTGCGGCAACAGCTGCGGCTTCACCCAGGGGTCGGCGGCCTGCGCCGGCGGCGCCTGCTTCCTCACCTCGTGCAACGCCGGCTACCTGGACTGCAACCACACCCAGAACGACGGTTGCGAGGTGAACAAGAACACGGACGTCGCGAACTGCGGCGCCTGCAACCACGCCTGTGCGCTGGGCGAGACCTGCAACACCGGTGTCTGCACGGCGAACCTGTCGATGGGCCTGCTCGGCTACTGGAACATGGACGACGCCCCGGGCGCGGCGGCCGCCGCCGACAGCTCGGGCAACATGCTCAACGCCGAGGTCCAGGGACCGGTCGCGTTCATCCCGGGGGGGGCAAGCAGGGGTCGGGCGCGGTCAGCTTCGGCGGCTCCGGTTACCTGCGCGCCATCTTCCCGAACGACGCCCGCAACGACGCGAGCGGCCTCTCGATCCCGCTCGGCAACATCACCTTCGCGATGTGGTTCAAGACCTCCACCGCCTCGCTCGGCGGCCTGCAGGTCGTCGAGGGGGGCGCGCTGGGCGGCAGCGGCTGCGACCGCGTGATCGGCAACGGCAGCGGCGCGGTGATGAACTACAACACCTGGAGCGAGATCAACATGTCGGGTTCGATCGTGGTCAACGACGGCGCCTGGCACCACATGGCCTACGTGCTCGACAAGAGCAACGGTTTCCGGGCCTACATCGACGGCGTGCTCGACGTCAGCACCGCGCAGCAGACCGGCAACTGCGGCACCGGCTGCAGCGGCTTCGACTGGGCGCAGCAGTACTGGATCGGGCGCGGGGCCGGCTGCCGGTTCAGCGCCGACTTCTTCACCGGCCTCATCGACGACGTTCGCATGTACGACCACCCGCTGTCGTCTGCCGCCGTCCTCCAGCTCTACAACACGACCAAGTGACCGATCTTCATCGGAACCCGCAGACGGGTTCCGAGCCTCCCGCGATGCGCTCGGACGAGCAAAGCTCGTCCTCCCGCGACGCGATTCATACCCCGGCGAACCACTCGTAGCCGCGGTCCTCCCAGTAGCCGCCGGTGGCGTGCGGGAGGAACCGGACCGAGACCAGGTACTTCACCATCTTGTAGCCGAGCTTGACCCCTGCGTAGAGCCGCAGGGGCGCCCCGTGACCGGGGCCGAGCGGGCGCCCGTTCATCCCGTAGGCGAGGATCGTCTGCGGATGCAGGGCGCTCGCGCGATCCCACGAAGACCAGTAGCCGTCGTCGAACGAGCGGAACTCGACGAATTCGGCGCGCGGATCGGCGCCGGCGCGCTCGGCTATCGCCTTCATGGAAACCCCGGTCCAGCCGGCGACCGCCGTCCACCCCTCGACGCAGTGATGGCGGACCCGCACCTCCGTCCGCTCCATCCGCATCAGGTCGTCGAGCCCGAGGCGCAGCGGGCGCGCCACCATCCCCCCGACCTCCAGCGCCCAGCCGGGCGGCGCGGTCGGAACCGACGCCGAGATGTGGTAGCGCGGGTACGCCTCCTCGGGCGTCAGCGCCGACGCCGGGAGCTCGCGGGCGCGACGCGCGGGCGCGAACAGCGCCCCCTGCACCCGTTCGTTCCAGCGATCGAAGCGCCCGAGCAGACCGGCGCGCGGCTGGTCGACGTCGCAGCCGCCGAGGGCGCCGGCGGCTGCCCCCAGCAGCAGCCCGCGCCGGGTGATCGGGCGGGTCATCGCGGCCTCCCGCCGGTCACGATGTCACCGAGGGTGCGTGGGTGCAGCGCCACCTGCACGACGTGGGCGATCGTGAACAGCGCCAGCGCCACCAGCCCGACGAAGTGAACGACGCGCGCGACGTCGTAGCCGCCGAACGCCGCCACCAACCAGGGGAGCTGCGTCGGCTTGTAGATCGCCAGCCCCGACCCCACCTCCAGCGCCGCCAGCGCCAGCGCGCTGGCGTAGGCGAGCCGCTGCAGCGGGTTGTAGAGCCCCTGCGCGGGCCGCTCCTTGCGCAGGCGCAGGTAGTAGCGCGCCCAGGCCAGGGCGCCGCCGGCGTCGTGCCGCGGGTCGAACATCCGCCGCCGCCACTCGCCGGTCGACAGCAGGTAGGCGAGGTAGAGGAGCCCGTTGCAGACGAAGAGCCAGGCGAACGCGAAGTGGAGGGCGCGCCCGCCTGCCAGCCAGCCGCCCAGTGTCAGCCAGTCGGGCGGCTTCTGGTTGTTGAACGGATACCAGCCGAACTGCGCGCCGCGCGGGCCGAAGGCCGGGTAGGCGACCAGGATCTGCAGGCCGCTCCCCGCGAGGATCACCAGGGCCGGCAGATTCACCCAGTGCGCGACCCGGATCGGCCAGGGCTGGGGGCGCCGCAACGAGGGTGACGGTGGCGGTGTCGCGGGCGCCATGACGGAGACATACGGCCGCGGCGAACTCTCGGCAAGCATGGCGAAAGCCCTGACGGTCGGCCTACACTGCGGCCATGGACGAATCCAAGCAGGTGTACATCGGGACCGATTGTGGCGCGACGATGTCCAAGGTTGGCGGCGTCTGGGCCGACGGCACGACCGTCTCGACGAAGCTGCACCAGCGGCCGACCAACTCGCAGGCGGGGCAGGACGCCGTCGTCGCGGGCTGGATCGCAGGCGATCGACCGAGTACCTGGGGCAGAACGAGCTCGGCTGGGACACAGGTGAGCAGCGTCGGGCTGGCGATCCCGGGGCCGTACCAGCGTTACGGCGTGCTCGGACGTTCGGCGAACATGCCGGCCAGCTTCGAGGGCTGGGACTTCTACACCGCCTACAGCCAGGCGCTGGCGAAGCAGGGCGGGCGCGCGGTGCCGCTGGTGGTCGGAACGACGGCGCCTTCGGGGGCGTCGGCGAGGCCCAGCGCGTGCGCGGCGCGGCGACGGGGCGGTGCTGATGCTGGCGCCCGGCTCGGGCCTCGGCTCGGCCTACATCGACGCGCACGGCCTGCCGCTCCAGGGGGACACGCTGGCCGGGCATGGAGACGGCGCACATGCCGGCGCCGCTGCACCTGCTCGGGGCCAAGCCCTACCCGTGCGGCTGCGGCCGGACCTGGGGTTGCGTCGAGCTCTACACCACGCTGGCCGGGCTGCCCTACCTGCTGGCCGAGCGGCTGGCGTCGCTGCCCGACCATCCGCTGGCGCAAGTCGACCGAGACGCCGAAGCAGAAGGCGCTGGCGCTGCGCGGTCTGGCGCAGAAGGGGGACGCGCTGGCCGTCGAGCTGTTCGACTTCCAGGCCCGGGCGATGGGGCTGCACATCGCCAACCTGGTCGCTGGTCCTCGACCCGGAGTTCGTCGTGATCGGCGGCGGGCTCATGGATCCCGAGAACACCAGCCGAGGCGTTCCGCGAGCGCTACCTGAAGATCGTGAGCGAGACCGCCAGGCCGCACCTCTGGCCGGTGCAGCGCGAGCGCCTCACGGTCGTGCCGTCGACGCTGGGCGAGCTGTCGCAGGCGATCGGCGCGGCGCTGGTCGCCCTCTATCGCAGCCGGCAGTAGCCCTAGCTTTTGCGGCTGCGCGTCCGGGCGCTGCGCTTCGCCTGTTTCGACAGCGATGTTCGCGACGCGGCCGCGCGTCCCTCGCGCTTCAGCGCGCGCGTGGTCGCTTTGGCGCGTCGAGGCGACGCGGGGCGTGGCTTGCGCTGCCCCTGGCCGATCTCGTAGGCGCGCGTCGCCGCGCGGCGTGTCTTCGCGCTGGTGCGTCCGGGCGCGGGCGGTTTGAGTGGCACGCCGGCGCGGCGGGCCTTCGAGAGGCCGATCGCGATCGCCTGCTTGCTCGAGCGGGCGCCGTGCTTGCCCTTGCGAATGTGGTCCATCTCCTCGCGGACGTACTCGCCCGCGGCGGTGCTGGCGCGCTTGCCCGAGGCCAGATCGCGCTGGGCGCGCTTGACGGTGGTTTTTTGCGGCATAGCGACAAGGTGCGGCGCGCCCACGCGCGCGACAAGGCGCGCCGGCGGTTTGCGTCGCTGATGGTCGAGGTCGAGGTCTCGGGCTGACTGGCTAGAGGGGTTGGTTACTTAAGGACGCCGATTCAGGCGGAGCCTCACCGTTCTGTAACAACCGTTGCGGAAATAGGCGCTACGCGCGCAGGCGCGCTCTCGGCACTCCGCTTGCTGAAACAGCATCCGCTCGGGGCGCAAGGGGAGGCGTGATGCGGCGACGCGGTGAAAAGACTTTCTTGGCGGTGGGTGTGGTGGTGGCGGTGCTGTTCGGCGGTTGCGGCGACGGGGGCGGAGCGGGCGTCGGCAACGTGATGGGGGGGCGTGGCGGCGGAGGCGGCGGCGTGGGTGTGGGCGGCGTCGGTGGCGGGCCTGCGGGCGTCGGCGGGATGAAAGGTCCCGCCGGCGCCGGTGGGGTTGGGGGCACGGGTGGCCTGCCGGGCGCCGCCGGCGCGCCGATCGCGTCGCCCGACGGCGGCACGACCGGTGTCGCGGGCGCGATCGGCGCAGGCGGTGCGGCTGGCGTCGCGGGTGCGGTCGGCGCAGGCGGTGTGTCGGGTGTCGCGGGTGCGGTCGGCGCAGGCGGTGTGTCGGGTGTCGCGGGCGCGGTCGGCGCGGGCGGCGGTCCGGCGCCGGGCGGCTCATCGGGCGCGGCGGGCAGCCCCGGCGCGGCGGGGAGCCCCGGCGCGGCGGGCGGCCCCGGCGCCGCAGGCAGCCCCGGCGCGGCGGGCGCGCCGCCGACCGGCGGCCCAGCCTTCGATTTTTCGCGCGACTGGATCCCGATCATGGGGAGGCTCTCGGCCGACGGCGGCAACGCAGCGACCGGCGCGGCGACCGCCGGCGGAAGCATTCACGTCGTCTCCGCGGGGGCGATCCGGCTGGTCTCGACGGCGTCGGCGGCGCCCGCGCTCCCGGCGCCGCCCCCCGACGTCACCGCGCTCGACGCGGCGATGCTGGCGGCCGACGTCTCGGTGTCGGGCTCGGTACGCGTGGACGGCGACATCACGTCGGGGGAGCTGACGCCGTCCGCCGCATCACCGCGGGTGGAGACATCTTCGTGACCGGCACCTTGCGCGGCGCGATGTTGCCGGGCGCGCGCCAGGGGCTGTCCCTGGCGGCGGGCGGCAACGTCTACATCACCGGCGTCATCGACGCGGCCGGCGCGGCGGCGGGGCAGACCGGCGGCGCCGTCTCGCTGGCGGGGAGGCAGGTGCTGGTCACCGGCGCGGTCACCAGCGCCGGCGCTGACGCGACGCCCGACGGAACCGCGGGCGCTGCGATCGTCGTCTCCGCCCAGGACCTTTTCTACCTGGGCGGGACGCTCCGGCTGCGGGGCGGCGCCGCCTACGGAAGCGGCAACGGCGGCCCCGCCGGAACGCTGGCGATCGACGGCAAGGGGGCGGTCCAGATCGCCGGCGTCGTCGACGCCCGCGGCGGCTTCGTCCCCACGGGCGGCACCGCCGGTGCGCGCGCCGGCGCCGCGGGCGCACTCCGGATCGGCGAGACCACCCGCCCCGCTGCCGTCGAGATCGCGGCCGTGCTGACCGCCACCGGTGGCAACGGGCCGATGCAGGGCGGCGCGGGCGGGACGATCACGCTCGAGCCCCGGAAGGGGAACCTGGCCATCTCGTCATCGATCGACGCCGGCGGCGGCCTGTCGGCGGCCCAGCCCGGCGCCGGCGGTACGGTCATCGCCGTCGTCGGCGAGGGTGTCGGCTCCAGCCAGGTCGACGGCGGCGACATCGACATGCCGGGGACGATCAGCGCCAACGGGGGTGGCATCGTCGCCGGCGGCAACGGCGACGGCGCCGAGGCCGGCGTGGTGACGCTGGAGGCGCGGTCGTACCTGGGGGCGCTGACGGTGGCGGGCTCCATCGCGGTCGACGGCGGGGCCTCGCACGGCGCGACCCGGGCCGGCGGTGGTGGGCACGTCAGCCTGTTCGTGCAGAACGGCGACCTGACGATCGCGGGCCATCTCTCGGGGCGCGGCGGCGCCGCGGACGAAGCCGGCGGCACCGGCGGGCTCGGCGGTCAGTTCAACGTCTTCAGCGACAACAACTTCGACGGCTACGGCGGCAACCTGACGCTCGACACCACCGGCGTGATCGACGCGTCGGGGGGGGCCGGCGCGATCGGGGGGAGCGCCCGCAACGACGGCCGGGTCGGTGTGGTCGCGGCGTTCCCCGACGATCGCGAGATGATCGCGGTGCTGCTCAACTGCGACGGCATCCACGGCGGCAGCCACAACTGGATGGTGAACCGGGGCTGGATCGTCGCCCGCGGCGGCGCCCACAACGGCAACGGCGGCGACGTCGCGTACCACGGCATCACCTCAGACGGAAACAAGCGGCCACCGTCGGGGAACATCGACCTTGCGGCCGACGGCATCGGTGTCGCGGGCGACTACCGTGGCGAGTGAACGGGGGACGACGATGAACGCTGCGCTTGGGAGCTCGATGACGCGATCCTGGACGTTCCTTCGAACCTTCACCTGGCCGTTCACGTTGGTTCTCGCCGTCGCCGCCGCCGGTTGCGGCGACGGGTCGCCGCCGTTCGCGGCTGGGGGCGGCGCGGGCCCGGGCCCGGGCGCCGGCGGCGCGGCTGACGTCGCGGGCGGCGGTGGCGCGGCTGGCGCCGTCGGGCCGGGCGCGGCGGGCGCAGGGGGCGACGCGCCGCTCGGGCCGGGCGCCGCGGGCGCGGGTGGCGACGCGCCGCTCGGGCCGGGCGCCGCGGGCGCGGGTGGCGATGCGCCGCTCGGGCCGGGCGGCGGGCCTGGCGGTGACGCCGCGGGCGCCCCGGGCGGCTCGGGGCCTGCTGGCGCGGGTCCCGGCGGCGCGCCGGGCCCGACCGTTTCGCCCGACATCGACGGGCGCATCACGATCAACGAGCTGATGGCCCGCAACGTCCTGACGATCAAGCCGGAGGGCAGCGCGGTGGCCGCGCCCTGGGTCGAGCTCTACAACCCGACCGATCAGGACCTCCCGCTTGCCGGCTACGCGCTCACCGACGATCTCGCGAACCCGCTCAAGGGGCGGATCGGCGCCGGCGTGGTATTGCCGGCGCAGGGGCGGGTGGTCATCTGGGCGGACAACAACCCGGCCGCTGGCCCGACCCACGTCGCGGCGGCGCTGCTGAAGGGCGGCGGGACGCTGGGACTGGCGCGGCCGGACGGGACGTACATCGATAGGCTCGCCTACGGCGCGCAGGAGGTCGACGTCTCGGCCGCCCGTGAGCCCGACGGGTCGAACAGCTGGGCGATCGCGTGGCACGTCTCCCCGGGCCAGCCCAACCCGGTCGGTGCGGGCCAGCCGTTCGGCCCGCAGGCCGCGGCCGATCCGCCCGAGGCCGTCCCCGCCGCCGGCGATCTGACCGAGGTGATCCTGGGCTATGACCAGATGCCGCAGCTGTCGCTGACGATCTCTCCCGAGAACGTCGCGGCGCTGCGGAAGGATCCGCGGACCTACGTCGCGGCGACGCTCTCCTACGCCGGTCGCGACTACGGACCGGTCGGGGTGAAGCTGAAGGGGATGATGTCGTTCCAGTCGATCGACGCCAAGCCCTCGCTGCACGTCAACGTCGACGAATTCGTCGACGGCGCGGCGTTCTTCGGGCTCAAGGATCTGACGCTCAACAACATGGCCCAGGACGCCTCGATGATGCACGAGCGGATCGCCTACTGGGCCGCGCGGCAGGTCGGCGTTCCGGCCTCGCGCGCCAACCACGCGCTGCGTCACCGTGAACGGGCGTTCTACGGCCTGTACGCGAACGTCGAAACGGTGAAGAAGCGGATGATCGAAGCAGCTGGTTCGGCGACGACGGTGGGTCGCTCTACAGCGCCCTGGACGTCGACTTCGTCCCGTCGTCGATCCCGTCCTACACGCTCGAGTCAGGGCCCGACGATCGGACGCTGCTGGCGGGGCTGGCGAGCGCGCTGGCCGCGCCGTCGGGCGACGCGGCGATGGCCGCCGCGGCCGACTTCGCCGACGTCGACGAGTTCCTGCGCTACTGGGCCCTGTGCGCGGTCATCGGGCAGTTCGACGGCTTCCCGTACAGCAACCCCGGCGACGACTACTACGTGTACGCCGACCCGACCAGCCACCGCCTGAAGTTCCTCCCCTGGGGGATCGACGAGAGCTTCTATTCCTCGGACGTGAGCGTGACGACCACGGTCCACTCGGTGATGGCGCTGAAGTGCGAGGCGTCGCCGGCCTGTTTCCAGAGGTTCACCGACCAGGCCTGGGCGGTGCTGGGCAGGCTGGAACAGCTCGACTGGGAGGCGGAGCGGGCCCGCGTCGTCGCGCAGCTCGCCCCCTACGCCGTGATGGACACGCGGAAGCCTTACAGCGACGCCGACGTGGCGATGTACCAGCACGCGATGCACTTCTTCGTGTCGGAGCGCCGGACGACCCTGGCGAAGGCGCTCGCGGCGCCGGCGCCGTAGCCCCGCCGCCGACGCCGTCGCCGACATGGGAATCTACGTTCTGTAGTTCGCAGCGGGCGGCTCGCCGTTTGGTGCGTCGTTTCGCGGCGTTTGGCGCCGTTTGGCGGGGGACGGAGATGGCACGGCGGCTGCTCTTAGCTCGCTCCGAAAGGAGCCAGTTTCCATGTCCCACCACATCATGTTCCCGAAGGTTCTGACCGCGGCCGCCCTGGCCGTAGCCCTCGTCGGCTGTGACGAGATTGACCCCGCGTCGACGAAGGCCCGCCCGACACCGATGGTGTCGCCGACGTCGCCGCCGGCGCCCACGCCGCTGCCCCCGCCGGCCGCGATGCTGCCCCCGAAGCCCGAAATCGAGACCGAGCCCACCAAGGTCGAGAGCAGCAAGCCGCAGCCGTTCGTTCTCAGCGAGGAAGACAAGAAAGACCCGATCACGGCGGCGCGCAAGACGCTCGAGGCGGGCGATCGCGAGGGGCGCTCAAGCTGGCGCAGCTCGCGGTGCGCCGGACCCCCAAGCGGTCGAGCGCCTGGAACATCCTCGGGCGGGTGCAGCTGCAGAACGGGCATCGCACGGACGCGATCGCGTCGTTCGAGAAGGCCGTCGAGCTGAACCCGCAGAACTCGTACGCGCACAACAACCTCGGGCTGACGTTGATCTACGACAAGCAGTTCGAGGAGGCGGTCGACGAGCTGGAGCAGGCCGTCGAGCTGGAGCCGGTCGAGGCCTTCATGTGGAACAACCTCGGGATGGCGTACGAGCATCTCGATCGGCTGCAGGAGGCCCGCGACGCCTACAGCAACGCGATCGAGATGGAGAGCGGCCGGGCCCGCGACAGCCTGGCCCGCCTGAAGGGGGTCGAGTCGGTGATCCGCACCGCCAAGGTCGACGTGGACAAGCTGCTCGTTCCCGACAAGGGCGGGGAGACGACCGACAAGACCGAGAAGGAGGAGACCGAGACCACGATTCAGTGACCAAACGATCGTCAGGGATGTTCCGGGCGCGGGCCGGCTTGATGCTGGCCCGCGCTTTTTTCGTTCCGCGGCGACGTTCTTCGCCCGGCGGCATCCAACCAGCGCCATGAGGGTCGCGGAGCTCTGGCGGTACCCGGTGAAATCGATGGCTGGCGAACAGCTGCAGGCGGTCGAGGTGGGTCCCGACGGCTTCCCCGGCGATCGCGTCGTTCACGTCGAGGATGGCCGCCGCCGCCTGGTGACCTCGCGCTCGCGCCCGCGCCTCCTGCTTCATCACGCCACGCTGGCAGCGGGCAACGACCCGCTGGTCGATGGCCGACCCTGGCGCGATCCGGCCGTCGCGCGCGAGGTCGAGGAGGCCGCAGGCCCTGGTACCCGGTTGGTCCGCGACGACAGTCTGGACCGGTTCGACGTGTCTGCCTTTGCTGGTCGCGACCGACGGCGCGATCGATACGCTCGGCTACGACCGCCGCCGGTTCCGACCCAACCTGTTGCTGGGCGGCGTCGAGGGGTACGCCGAACGCGCGTGGGAGGGGCGCGCGCTGCGCATCGGCGAGGCGGTCATCCGCATGGTCCAACTGAGGCAACGGTGCATCATGACGACGTTCGACCCTGACACCGGCGCCCAGGACGTCGACGTCTTGCTGCGCATTCACCGCGAGCTCGGCGGCAGCCTGGCGCTCGACAGCGAGGTGCTCCGCCCCGGTCGCATCGCCGTCGGTGACACGGTCGAGCTGCTCCCGCTCGAGCCCCAGCGGCGGACTTAGATTTCAGGAGTGGGGAGGAGCGAACCATGGCGCAGACCCAATGCGAGACGTGCGGCAACAGTTACGACAAGCCGTTCCAGGTGCTCATGGGGGGCCAGGAGCACGTGTTCGACAGCTTCGAATGCGCGATCGAGGCGCTGGCCCCGCGCTGCGCGCACTGCAACTGCCGCGTGATCGGCCACGGCGTCGAGCAGGCCGGGACGATCTATTGCTGCCGCAACTGCGCGGCGGCCAAGGGGTCGACGCCGATTCGCGATCGGGCCTGAGCCGTCACATCCGCCGGACGCGCAGGTAGCGAATCATATCCGGCAGCGCGCGGATGAGGATGATCGTGCCGAACAGCGCGGTCAGCCCGAACACGAGCCGTCCGACGAACGCGCTTCCCTGAGCCTCGTGACGGGAACCGATCATGACTGCCTCTCTTCCTGTTCGTTGAGCTCGTTGGCGATCAGCCTGTGAACGATGGCCATGGCGCCGGGTACAGCCTCGGTGACAGCCGGGCTCAGCCCCATGCGCTCGCCCACGAACGCGGGCTGACAGCCGACGAGCAGCATCGGCGGCACGGCGCCCCCCAGGCCGCGCAGCGCCGCGACCACCGTCTGCAGGCTCATGCTGTGCGCGTCCGCGACCGCCGGCCGATGCCGTCGAGCTGCGGCTCGATGACGAACAGCGTCCCGGGCGGCTCGCGCCCGATCGACCGCGTCCACGACCAGCAGCAGGTCGGCTTGTCCAGCAGCGCGAACGCCAGGTGCAGCGAGCGGACCCGATGTCGGCTGACGACGACGCCCTCGGGGAGCCGGCGTGTCGCCAGCCGCGCCGCGACCTCGACGCCGAACCCGTCGTCGCCCATGAAGACGTTGCCGATGCCGGCGATCAAGATCTGCACGCGCGGAGCGCGTTCATGGGCCGGGATTCTCCTGGGACGAAGGTGATGGCTCCATCGGCTCGATCTCGTCGAGATGGAAGTAGAGGTACCGGCGCTGCCAGCGCAGCAGATCCGCGGCGGGGTCGTCGTCGAGGGTGACCGCCAGGCAGTCGCGGTCTTCGACGTCGCGCAGGACCGACTCGACCGTGGCTGCCATGCCGTCGAGGAACATGTCCTGCGCGTCGGTCCGGCGGGCGCCCGGGCGCAGGCGGACGCGGCTGCCCGGACCGAGTCACAGGCGTCGCCGACGCGCACGTGGACCGGCGCCGGCCGCTCCTCGGGCGGCGCCGCGGTCTCGTGCAGCTCGCGCGCCCCGCCGTGCAGGCGCGACATCGCTTCGGGCCCGAGCCGCTCGACGCTGTCGATGAGCGCCGCCAGCCGCGGATCCGTCGGCCGCGCCTCGCGCTTCTCCTCGTCGGTGAGCGTGAGGATGCGCAGCGTGAGGATCTCGTCGATCTCGGTCGCGTCGAACAGATCGCGAGGGCTCTCGGGCGCGACGGCGGGATGGTCGTAGAGGATGACCGGCGACGACAGCATCAGATCGCGGCGGCCCGTGGCGCCGGCGAGCACCGGGTAGGTGCCGACGTTGCGGCAGCCGGCCGCGGCGTCGGCCGCCCAGCGCGGGCGGATCGAGCAGCGAGACGAACGCGCCGTTCGAGACGCCGAGCAGCAGGTGGCAGCCGAGGAGCGACGCGCGCATCGCCTCTTCGCGCGGCGCGCCCGGCAGCGTCCACGCCGTGACGTTCTCGACGCGGAGGCGCAGCTTGAGCAGCGGCCGGGCGGCCGCCAGCGGTTCGGCGGTCAGGCGCACGACCCCGGAGATTGGCCAGCGGCGGTGGACGGTCTGGCCGCGCGTCTCCGTCCCGCCCGCGATCAGGAACGACACCGGCTGCTGGCGGGCCGCCGCCTCGCCGGCGAGCGCGAAGCCGAAGTCGACCTCCTGCACGTCGCCCTCGTCCCAGGCGGGCGCCGCGTCGTCGCCGTGACCCGGCGGCGGAGCTGCAGGAAGCGGCAGCGTCCCGTCAGGCGCACGTCGGGGCCGGCGCCGGTCGGCTCGACCAGGGCTTGCGTCTCCTGCCACCAGCGGTCGTTATGAGCGCCGCCTTCGCTCCAGCCGCGCGGCGCGAGCACGCCGAACTGCCAGCGCATCTGGTTCTTGGGCGACGACGCGCGGTAGGGATACAGCGCGTAGCCTTCGAACAGGACCGCGTCCGCGACCTTCCGCATGTCGTCGAACATCAGTCGGCGCCTCCGGACCCGAGCGCGGTGGCCGGCCCGCAGCTCGGCGAAGAACGTCTCGATCCGGCTCCAGACCAGGTCGCCGCCGCTGAAGCCCTGCCAATGCCGGCGCACCTCGCCGACCAGCCGGTAGCAAGCGTCGACCGGGGCCAGGAAGGTTTCGAGCGGTCCGCCGCGGCGCCCGTAGACCAGCAGCGCTTCGACGTCGGGCTCGAGCGCCGCGATCAGGCGGGTCGCGGCGGCCAGCGCGTCGAGCGCGGCGGCTGCGCCGGGTCGGCTCCGCGGCGCCGCCCGGGGCTCGGGTAGAGCGCCACCCAGCGGGCGAGGCGCGAGTTGAAGAAGATGAAACGCCAGGCCGACCGGGATCGCCAGCGCCGCCCAGTGCGCGTCGTCCAGAGGGCAAAGCCGGGGTCGACGGCCACGCGGGTCCGGGACGAGGCGGTAGCTTCCTGCCGCCGGCGCCGGGCTGCGCGAACGTGGTGCCGCAGGTGGCGCAGGCGCACAGCAGCGCGCGCCGCTCTCTAGTCGACCAGGTGCGCGTGGCGTCTTCGTCGATCGCTTGCGCGCAAACGCCGCAGCGCTCCCGGTCGGGCGCGGCGCCGCGCCAGGGGCGCGCGAACGGCTCCAGCACCGACAGCGCGTTCACGTCTCGTCCTCCCCTTGGCGCCCCGGCTGCGGCCGAGGTCGATGTGAACCAGGCCGGAGACGGCGGCCGTGCGCGCCCGGCGCCGGGATCGGGCCCCGGATCGTATTCGCGCACGGCGTCCTGGGCGCCGGGTGAGCGCCGTGCAGGACGAGCAGGCTGGACAGCAGTTCGTCGGCGCGGAGACGCTCCCGGGCGGCGCGTCGAACCGTGCAGTGCCGCCGGCGAAGGAGCGGAGCAGGGTCAGGCCGGTGCCATAGAGATGCATCAGCCGCCGCACCAGCTCGTCGACGCGCTGGCCGACCGGGGCGCCGGCCATCGCGCCCAGGTCTTCGATGAGCTGGGCGATGCGCTCGCCCTCGCGTGCGTTCGGCCCCTCTTCCGTCCCCTGGGCCTCGCGGCGGTGATCCATCGCGCCGTCCGTGGCGTCATGGCTGCGTCACCGCGACCTGCGATGCCATGAAGTCGCAGAAGGCGGCCAGGCCGGCGCCGTCCGTCTGGACGTCTGAAAGAGCGCGCAGCGTCCGGGTTGACGCGGCGGACATTGGCCAGGCACGCGTCGAGGTCGAAATCGAGATGGGGAGCAGATCGATCTTGGTCAGCACGACGATCGTCGGCGGCGCGGAACATGTGCGGGTACTTGAGCGGTTTGTCCTCGCCCTCGGTGACCGACAGGACCACCACCTTGGCGCGTTCGCCCAGATCGAACATCGCCGGGCAGACCAGGTTGCCCACGTTCTCGATCAGCAGCAGCGCGCCGCGCGGGGGATCGAGGGTCGGTGACCGCCGGCGTCACCATCTGCGGCGTCCAGGTGGCAGCCGGTGCCGCGTGTTGATCTGGACGACGGGTGCGCCGGTGGCGCGGATCCGGTCGGCGTCGCGCGCGGTCTCTTGATCGCCCTCGATCACCGCGAGCGGCGAGCGGCCCGCCGAGCGCTTGATGATCGCCTCGAGCAGCGAGGTCTTTCCCGAGCCGGGCGCGCTGGTGAAGTTGAACGCGGCGATGCTGCGCGCGGTGAAGCGCGGCCCGGTTGCTGGCCGCGATGCGTCGTTCTTCGCGAGGATGTCCTGCTCGATGCGAGATGCGTGCGCGTCGCGTGAGTGATGCGCGTGGTCATGCGCGTGAGTCGTGGTCATGCTCGTGCCCGTGGTCGTGGTCGTGATGGTGGTCGTGCTCGTGGAATGGTGCTCGGGCGTATCGGTCGTGGTCGCCGTGGCTGCAGCCGCAGGTCGCGCACATCAGCTGCACCTCCACCGACGTCCTTCATTCGCGAAGCTCTGCGCCGGTGAGCATCTCGAGGTCCGTGCTGCCGCACAGGCACGGAGCTCCAGGAAGCTCGTCAGCCAGATCTCCGCGTCGCAGCACGGCACCGGCCATGTGCGGCGATCTCGTCGATCTCCAGCGTCGCGCCCTCCAGCGTCGTCCCCGCGCGAACAGGCGTCGAAGCAAAACCGCAGCGCCTCGGGAACGACGCCGGCCAGCCGCCCGATCTGCAGGCGCACACGCGCGACGCGCGCCGGCCCACGGTCTCCGCGACGGCGGCGACCATGTCCTGCGTGATCGCGAGCTCGTGCACTCGCGCAAGCTAGGTCGCGCGCGAGGGCGCGTCAATCGACGGCGGAGGGCCGAATTTCCGGACGCGACCGGCCGTTAGCTGCGTGACGGCTCAGGCCGACCCATGGTCAACCGGCATGGCCACTTCCGCCGAGGCCACGGTCCGCCGCAGCGTGCGCGTGAGGGGCACCGTCCAGGGTGTCGGTTTCCGGCCCGCGGTCTGTCGCTTCGCGACCACGCTGTCGCTCGGCGGCTTCGTGCGCAACGACGCCGACGGCGTCGACATCGAGATCGAGGGCGCCGCGGCCGCGATCGCCCGCTTCGTGACCGAGCTTGCCAGCGTCGCGCCGGCGGTCGCGCGCATCGATTCGGTCGAGACCCGGCCGGTCGCGCCGCTCGGCGAGCTCGAGTTCCGCATCGTCCCGAGCGTCGGCTCCGGCGCGGCGACGGGCCCCGCGCCGACACGCGTCGATTCCGGCCGATCTGGCGCCCTGCGCGCGCCTGTCTCGCGGAGCTGCACGATCCGGACGACCGCCGCTATCAATATCCGTTCATCAACTGCACGGCGTGCGGCCCGCGCTTCACCATCGTCCGGGCCGTTCCGTATGACCGCGACCGCCACGACGATGGCGCGCGTTCGCGCTGTGCGCGGATTGCCGGCGCGAGTACGACGACCCGACGGACCGGCGCTATCACGCCGAGCCCAACGCCTGTCCCGCCTGCGGCCCGCAGCTCGCCCTCGTCGTCCCGGGCGCCCGCCCGGCAATGGGCGAGGCGGCGCTCGCGCGCGCGGTCCGCCTCCTCCGCCGGGGCGGTATCGTCGCGATCAAGGCCGCGGGCGGCTTCGTCCTCGCCGTCGACGCGGGCGATCTCGCCGCGGTCGCCCGGCTGCGCGCGCGCAAGCGCCGGCCCGACAAGCCGTTCGCGGTGATGGCGCGTTCGCTCGCGGACCTGCAGCGCATCGTGCATGTCGACGCCGCGGCGGAGGGCGCGCTGGCCTCGGCCGCACGGCCGATCGTGCTCGCGCGCGCCCGTCGCGCCGGTCCGATCGCGGCGAACGTCGCGCCCTGGCTGGACGAGCTCGGCGTCTTCCTCCCCGCGACCCCGCTGCAACACCTGCTGTTCTCCGACGGTCCGCGCTTCCTGGTCATGACCAGCGGCAACCTGTCGCGAGGAGCCGATCGCCGCCGACAACGCGGAGGCGCAGCGCCGGCTCGCGTCCGTCGCCGACGCGTTCCTGCTGCACGATCGCGAGATTCACGCCCGCGCCGACGATTCGGTCGTACGCGTGATCGCCGGCCGCGCCCGGGTCACGCGCCGCGCGCGCGGCTTCGTCCCCGACCCGCTGCCGCTGCCGTGCGCGGGTCGCCAGCGTGCTCGCGGTGGGCGGCGAGCTCAAGGCGACCGTCTGTCTGACGCGCGGCAAGGAGGCGATCCTCTCGCAGCACCTCGGCGATCTCGACAACGCCGACGGGTTCGCGTTCTTCGAGCAGACGATGGCGCAAGTCTGGAGCAGCTGGTGGGCTGCGGGCCCGCGGCGATCGCGCACGATCTCCACCCCGACTACCGATCGACGCGCTGGGCGCGGTCGATCGCGGGGCTGCCGCGCATCCCGGTCCAGCACCATCACGCGCACATCGCCTCCTGCATGGTCGAGCACGGCCGCACCGGCGCCGGTGCTGGGCGTGGCGTTCGACGGCACCGGCCTCGGGCCGGACGGAACGTTGTGGGGCGGCGAGTTCATGATCGCCGACCTCTCGACGTATCACCGGGTGGCGCATCTGCGACCGCTGCCGCTGCTGGGCGGCGAGGCCGCCGTTCGCGAGCCCTGGCGGCTCGGGGCCGCCGCGCTGCTCGACGCCGGCGAGGCGCTCGACCTGTTCGCGCACGTCGCGCCCGAGCGGCGCCATGCGCTCGAGCAGCTGTGGGAGCGGCCGCACTGTCCAGCGCGCGACCGGCGCGGGCCGCTGGTTCGACGCGGTGGCGGCGCTGTGCGGGCTCCGCACCTACGCCAGCTACGACGGGCAGGCGGCGATCGAGCTGGAGGCGCTGGCGTCGGCGGGCGACCATCCGCCGTACGAGCTTCGGCTTCGCGTACGAAGAGGGGGCGCCCCTCGTCGTCGATCTGCGGCCGACCATCCGCGGCGATCGCCGCCGACCTGCGGGTCACGTCGGTGCGGGCCTGGTCGCGGCGCGATTTCATCGGACGCTCGCCCAGGCGATCGCTGTCACCTGTCGCTGCGCGCGCGAGCAGGGCGCGCCCGAGACCGTGGCGCTGTCGGGCGGCTGCTTCCAGAACCGCCGTCTCACGGAGCTGGCGGTGGCCGAGCTGGAGGGGCTCGGCTTCGAGGTGCTGCTGCACGAGCGCGTCCCGTGCAACGACGGCGGGCTCGCCCTCGGGCAGGCGGCAGTGGCGTCGTTCCGCCTCGCGAACGGACCGACGGAGGCGCTGCCATGTGCCTAGGCATCCCGGGCGAGGTCATGGCGCTCAGCGAGCGCGACGGCCTGCCCTACGCGAGCGTGCGCTTCGGCGGCGTCACCCGCGAGGTCTGCCTCGCCTGCCAGCCCGAGGTGGTGCCCGGCGACTTCGTGCTCGTTCACGTCGGCCTCGCCATCGCGAAGATCGACCGGGCGCGCGCCGAGGCCGCCTGGCAGGTGCTCGAGGCCATCGGCCAGACCGCGGAGGTGCAGGTCCCGCCCGGTGAGGCCACGGAGATCGAGACGGAGAGGGAAGCGGAGCCGTGAAGTACCTCGAGGAGTATCGCGATCCCGACGTCGCGGCCGGGTTGCTGCGCGAGATCGCGCGCGACGTCACGCGGCCGTGGGTGCTCATGGAGGTGTGCGGCGGGCAGACGCATTCGATCGTCCGCTACGGCGTCGATCGCCTGCTGCCGCCCGAGGTCGAGCTGGTGCACGGCCCCGGCTGCCCGGTCTGCGTCACCGCCCTCGAGACGATCGATCGCGCGCACGCCATCGCCGGCGCGCCCCGACGTCATCTTCACCTCGTTCGGCGACATGCTGCGCGTCCCCGGCTCGCGCGGCGATCTGCTGTCGCTGCGCGGGCGCGGCGCCGACGTCCGCGTCGTCTACGCGCCGCTCGACGCGGTCGGCGATCGCCCGCCAGAACCCCGACAAGCGGGTCGTCTTCTTCGGCATCGGCTTCGAGACCACCGCGCCCGCCAACGCGATGGCGCTGGTGCAGGCCCGGCGCCTCGGCGTGGCCAACTTCTCCATGCTGGTCTCGCACGTGCTGGTGCCGCCCGCGATCGCCGCGATCCTGCAGACGCCGCGGCAACCGCGTGCAGGCGTTCCTCGGCCCCGGGCACGTCTGCGCCGTCGTCGGGTACCGCGAGTACGAGGCGCTCGCCGCGCGCTACCGGCGTCCCGATCGTCATCACCGGCTTCGAGCCGGTCGATCTGCTGGAGGGGATCCTGATGGCGGTGCGCCAGCTCGAAGCGGGCCGCGCCGTCGTCGAGAACCAGTACGCGCGTACGGTCACGCGCGAGGGGAACGCAGATCGCGAAGCAGGCGATCCACGAGGTGTTCGAGGTGACCGACCGCAAGTGGCGCGGCATCGGCGCGATCCCGAAGTCCGGCTACAAGCATCCGCTGGGAGTACCGGGCGCACGACGCCGACCGGCTGTTCGAGGTCGAGGACATCGACACCGCCGAGCCGGCCGCCTGCATCAGCGGCCTGGTCCTGCGCGGGCTGAAGAAGCCGGGCGACTGCCCGGCCTTCGGCACGACCTGCACCCCGCGCACGCCGCTCGGCGCGACGATGGTGTCGGCGGAAGGGGCGTGCGCCGCCTACTACCAGTACGGCCGTTCCGTCGCCGAGGCGAGGCGGCGGAATGACGGCGCCACGAAGCCTTCGCCGACAGCGATGCTGCGCAAGGCGCGGAGAGCGCCGGCGCTCGAGGTCGCGTTCGTCGAGGAGAACGCCGCGCAGCTCGAGGCCTGCGTGCGGGCGCTGGCCGAGCGGTTCGAGCGGGGCGGGCGCCTGCTGGTGATGGGCAACGGCGGCTCGGCGTGCGACGCCCAGCACGTCGCGGTCGAGTTCCAGCACCCGATCCTCGAGAAGCGGCGGGCGCTGCCGGCCCTGGCGCTGGCGGTGGACGCGGCGCTGCTGACCGCCGTCGGCAACGACGCGGACTTCTCCCAGGTGTTCGTCCGCCAGATCGATCTGCTCGCGCGCGCCGAGGACGCGGTGCTCGGCCTCTCGACGCTCGGGCGCCTCCGCGAACGTCAACCGCGCCCTGCGCCGCGCCCGCGACGCAAGGCTGCTGACGATCGGCTTCGCCGGGACGCGACGGCGGCGCCATGGTCGACCTCTGCGAGCTCTGCTTCGTCGTCCCGAGCTGGTCGATCCACCGCATCCAGGAGACGCACACGCTGCTGCTGCACCTGCTCTGGGATCAGGTGCACGTCGCCCTGGGAGAACCCGATGTCCTCTGACCCCCTTCACCTCCCTCTCCCGCTTGCGGGAGAGGGCTGGGGTGAGGGCAAGCCGCTCTCGCGGCGCCGCTCGGCCGCGCCGTCTCCCTAACCCTCTCCCCGCTTCGCGGGGCGAGGGACCGGATCCGGTCTCCCTCGATTCGAGCTCGCCTGTCCGGCGCCCAGGCCCGAAACCGAGCGCGTGCTGCTCGCCCACGGCAGCGGCGGCGTGCTGACCTCGCAGCTGATCGAGCAGCTGGTGCTGCCGGCGTTCCACAACCCGGCCCTCGACGCCCTGGACGATCAGGCGGTGCTGGCGCTGTCGCCCGCCGCCGGCGGCGCCCGCATCGCCTTCACGACCGACTCCTACGTGGTGACGCCGCTGTTCTTCCCGGGCGGCGACATCGGCGAGCTGGCGGTCAACGGCACCATCAACGATCTCGCCGATGGGCGGCGCCCGCCCGCTCGCGCTGTCGCTGGCGTTCATCCTGGAGGAGGGGCTCGCGCTCGCCGAGCTCAACGCGTCATCGCGTCGGCATTCGGCACCGCCGCCGCGCGCGCCGGCGTCCCGATCGTCACCGGCGACACCAAGGTGGTCGGGCGCGGCAACGGCGACAAGATCTTCATCAACACCTCCGGCGTCGGCGTGGTGCCGGCCGGCGTCGATGCTGTCGTCGCGGCGCGTGCGCCCGGGCGACGCGATCCTGCTGTCGGGCGCCGATCGGCGATCACGGCGCGACCATCCTGGCCGCGCGCGAGGGGCTGGAGCTGGGGGGCGACCTGCGCAGCGACACCGCTGCGCTGCACGAGCTGGCGGCGGCCATCCTCGGCCGCCTGCCCCGACATGCACGCGATGCGCGACCCGACCCGCGGCGGGCTGGCGGCGTGCTGGTCGAGATCGCGTCGCGCGCGCAAGCTGGGCATGGAGGTCGACGAGCGCGCCATCCCGGTGCAGCGACACCGTGCGCGGCGCCTGCGAGCTCTACGGGCTCGACCCGCTGTTGCTCGCCAACGAGGGCAAGCTGGTGGCGTTCGTGCCCGGCGGCAGGCGCCGGCGCGGCTCTGGCCGCGCATGCGCGCGCACCCGCTCGGCCGCGACGCGGTCGCGATCGGGGACGTCACCGACGACGGCTCGGGGCTGGTGTCACTGCGCACGCCGATCGGAGGCCGGAGCATTCTCGATCTTCCCTACGCAGAACCGCTGCCGCAGGATTTGCTGAGCGAGATCTCGCAGCGAGAATGAACGCTTAGCTTCACCGCCAGCAGGAGGCCGGAACCATGCCCGCGAACGAGACCCCGCTTCCCAGAAGCCGGTGAAGAGAGCTGCACATCCTCTGGATCTCCGAGGGGATGAGCTGCGACGGCGACACGGTCTCGATCACGGCCGCGACCCAGCCCAGCATCGAGGACGTGGTGCTCGGGCGTGATCCCCGGCATCCCGAAGGTCCACCTGCACAACAAGGTGCTCGCCTACGAGACCGGCGAGGATTTCCTGGCCGCCTTTCGCCAGGCCGCCGCCGGGCGAGCTGGAGCCGTTCGTGCTGGTGATCGAGGGCTCGATCCCGAACGAGAAGATCAACGGCGACGGGTTCTGGAGCGCGTTCGGCAACGATCTCGAGACCGGTCAGCCGAAGACCCTGGACCGCTGGCTCGACGAGCTGGCGCCGAAGGCGCTGGCGGTGATGGCGTGCGGCACCTGCGCCACCTACGGCGGCATCCACGCGATGGCCGGCAACCCGACCGGCGCGATGGGGCTGTCCGACTACCTCGGCCGCGACTTCCGGTCGAAGGCGGGACTCCCCATCATCAATGTCCCCGGCTGTCCGGTGCAGCCCGACAACTTCATGGAGACGCTGCTCTGGCTGCTGCAACAGGCGGCGGGGCAGGCGCCGATGATCCCGCTCGACGACCAGCTCCGCCCGACCTGGCTGTTCGGCAAGACCGTGCACGAGGGCTGCAGCCGCGCCGGCTACTACGAGCAGGCCGACTTCGCGCAGGACTACAACTCGCCCAAGTGCCAGTCGTGCGGGTCGGCTGCTGGGGCCCGGTCGTCAACTGCAACGTCCCCAAGCGCGGCTGGATGTGCGGCATCGGCGGCTGCCCGAACGTCGGCGGCATCTGCATCGCCTGCACGATGCCCGGCTTTCCCGACAAGTTCATGCCGTTCATGGACGAGCCGCCGGGGGCGCGGTGTCGTCGGCGCTCATCAAGCCGTACGGCGCGTTCATCCGCAAGCTGCGATCGCTCACCAACGCGACCGCCAACAAGGAGCCGAAGTGGCACCACAACGGCCCCGCGCTGACCACCGGCTACACCCCCGCTGGCGGGCTTGACGGAAAAGGAGATCGACGATGACCACCGCATACGTCGAAACAGGACATCCAGCCGGCCAGTGGGACCAAGCCGACTCGCAGCTGGTCGAGATGTCCTGGGATCCGATCACCCGGATCATCGGCAACCTCGGCATCTACACCAAGATCGACTTCGCCAACCGCAAGGTCGTCGAGTGCAAGAGCACGTCGTCGATGTTCCGCGGCTACAGCGTGTTCATGCGCGGCAAGGATCCGCGCGACGCGCACTTCATCACCAGCCGCATCTGCGGCATCTGCGGCGACAACCACGCCACCTGCTCGCGTCTACGCCCAGAACATGGCCTACGGGATCAAGACGCCCGATGCTGGCCGAGCTGGTCTTCAACCTGGGCGAGGCGGCCGAGTACATGTTCGACCACGCGATCTTCCAGGACAACCTGGTGTTCGTCGACTTCTGCGAGCGGATGGTGGAGGAGACCAACCCCGGCCTGCTCGCGCGGGCCGAGAAGACCGAGGCGCCGCACGCCGACCTCCACGGCTTCCGCACCATCGCGGACATCATGCGGGCGTTCAACCCGTTCACCGGCGCGATCTACCGCGAGGCGCTGCAGCATGAGCCGGCTGACCCGCGAGATGTTCTGCCTGATGGAGGGGCGCCACGTTCACCCCTCGACGCTCTACCCGGGCGGGCGTCGGGACCGTGCCGACGCCGCAGCTGTTCACCGACTACCTGGTGCGGCTGATGAAGTTCATCGACTTCGCCAAGAAGCTGGTGCCGCTCAACGACGACATCTTCGACTTCTTCTACGAGGCGCTGCCCGGCTACGAGAAGGTCGGCAACCGGCGCATCCTGCTCGGCTGCTGGGGCGCGTTCCAGAACCCGGAGGTCGTCGACTACACGCTACGAGCGCATGACCGACTGGGGACGGGCGATGTACGTCACGCCCGGCGTCGTCGTCGACGGCGAGCTGGTCACCACCGACCTGGTCGAGATCAACCTCGGGATCCGGATCCTGCTCGGCAACTCGTACTACGAGGACTGGGAGAACGAAGCAGACGTTCGTGTCGACACGATCCGCTCGGGCAATCCGGTCGACCGGCGCCACCCCTGGAACCAGACGACGATCCCGAAGCCGCAGAAGCGCAACCTGCCCGAGGGGCCCTACAGCTGGGTGATGAGCCCGCGCTGGTTCAACAAGCGCACGGGCGACTTCCTGCCGCTCGACACCGGCGGCGGTCCGCTGGCGCGGCTGTGGGCGACCGCGCTGGCGGGGCTGGTCGACACGCCGTACGTCAAGTCGACGGGCAAGAGCGTGACGATCACGCTGCCCAAGCACCGCCGAGCTCGGGCGAGGTGCAAACTGGAGTGGAAGATCCCGCGCTGGTCGAACACCATCGAGCGCGACCGCGCCCGCGTCTACTTCATCGCTTACGCCGCCGGGATGGCGATGCATTTCGTCGAGCAGGCGCTGGAGCGGCTGCGCGGCGGCGACGTGCGAGATGTTCCAGGACTTCGACGTCCCCAAGGAGGCGATCGGCTGCGGCTTTCACGAGGCGGTTCGCGGCGTGCTGTCGCACCACCTGGTGATCCGCGAAGCGCAAGATCGCCAACTACCACCCTACCCGCCGACGCCCTGGAACGCGAGCCCGCGCGACCACATGGGCCAGCCCGGGCCCTACGAGGACGCGGTGCAGGGGCTGCCCGATCTTCGAGGAGAACGGCCCGGAGAACTTCAAGGGCATCGACATCATGCGCACGGTGCGCAGCTTCGATCCCTGCCTGCCCTGCGGCGTGCACATGTACGTCGGCGACGGCAAGGTCGATCGAGCGACACCATTCGCCGATGCTCGGTTGCCCAGGGACAGTGGACAGAACGTAAAGGAGGGGGACATGTTCGGGCTCAAAGGAAAGGAAGGCAAGCCACGCGCAGAAGTGGTCGCCAACGTCCGCGTCGGCAAAGCGAAGACCAAGCCGACAGCGCCGTCTCACACGCCGGGGTGAAACGCGGCAACGCCCGCGGCAACTCCGAGAAGGAGGCGGGGATTGGATCGGGACCGACGGACTGAGCGCGAAGCGCGACCGCGCGGCGGTCGACCGGCATCAACCCGAAGGCGCGCAATCCGATCGATCCGCGAATGCCGAATTTGCCACCGGCATGAACGGGATTCGCGGAACAAGATTCGTCACACACTGGTTCGATCGAAGGAGGCCACTGCCATGACCCGCTACACGTTGCCCGATCTCACCTACGACTACGGCGCGCTCGAGCCGCACATCTCGGGGAAGATCATGCAGCTTCATCACGACAAGCATCACAAGGCGTACGTCGAGAACGCCAACAAGGCGATCGAGAAGCTGGTGGAGGTCCGCGGGAAGGGGGACTTCACCCAGATCGCCGCCATCGAACGGGCGCTCGCCTTCAACGTGTCGGGGCACGTGCTGCATTCGATCTTCTGGCGCAACCTGGCCCCCAAGGCGGGCGGCCAGCCCGACGGCGCGCTGGCCAGCGCGATCAAGCGCGACTTCGGCAGCTTCGACCTTTTCAAGCAGCAGCTGACCCAGGTGTCGTCGACCATCATGGGGTCGGGCTGGGGCGCGCTGGTCTGGGAGCCGATCGCGCAGCGGCTGGGGACGGTCCAGATCCACGACCACCAGTCGCAGATCACCCAGGGATGCGTGCCGCTGATGGTGATCGACGCCTGGGAGCACGCCTACTACCTGCAGTACCAGACCGACAAGGCGAAGTTCTTCGAGGCGCTCTGGAACCTCTGGAACTGGGAGGACATCAGCGAAAGGTTCCTGGCCGCGCAGGACCTGCAGCTGGGGCTGGCCGGCACGGCCCAGGGGATCGCGGCCGGCCAGGAGCCGGCGCCCCTGCTTCCGCACTGAGACGGGCTCCCATGGGACACATCGTCGAACGCTGCGACTTCATCGACGTCCTCGAAGAGTCGGCGCGGATGCACCGGGCCGTGAGCGTCACGCTCAAGGGGGGCCGCCACTTCGTCGATCAGGCCCGCGACGTCGTCACGGACGAAGGGGAGGAGTGGGTGGTCTTTCAGGCGCACGACCGGATTCGCGTCGCCGAGATCTCGGACTGCCACCCGACCGAGCCGCCCGAGACCAGCTACAAAGGCAAGGTCTGAGCTCCGACCCCGCTCGGACCTCGCGGGCGGGCGTCGCGCTCAGGCGTCGATCAGCGTCTCCGGCTTCAGGATCACCTTCGTGTACCCGTCGACGCGCTGATCGAACTTCTCGTACGCCGCCGGCGCCTCGTCCAGCGTCAACCGGTGGCTGACGATGAAGCTCGGCTTGGCCCGGCCGGCGATGATCAGATCGCGCAGGTAAGCGTTGTACTTCTTGACCGGCGTCTGCCCCATCCCGATCGTGATGCCCTTCTCGAAGAGGTCGCCGAGGGGCAGCTGGAACTGTCCCCGCTTCGCCGCCTTGTCGACGCCGCCCGGATCCTCCGGGAAGTAGACGCCGACGATCCCGATCCGGCCGGTCGGGTTCACCACGTGGACCAGCTCCTCGATCACCTGGATCGGGTTCTCTTTTTCGGGATCGTCGAACCGCCGGGCCTGGTACCCGACGGCGTCGATCCCGCACATCACGCCCGACATCTTCTCTTCCCCCGGGCGCATCGACCCGCGCACCAGCGGGTTCTCGCTGCGGATCTTCTTGATCTGCGCGCAGGGCTCGCCGCGGTTGTAATCGATGGCGATGGCGCCGATGTCCTCGGCCTTCGCCAGCCTCTCGGCGATGCCGTCGACGACGTAGACCTCGGCGGCGCCGCGCAGGATCGCGCTGTACGCCGCCAGCAGGCCGACCGGCCCGGCGCCGAACACCGCGACGGTGTCGCCGGGGCCGACGCCCGCCAGCTCCGCCGCGTGGTACCCGGTCGGAAAGACGTCCGAGAGCAGCAGGAAGTCGTCTTCCAGCTCGTCGCCCGGCCGGCCCGGCAGCTTCAGGCAGTTGAAGTCGCCGAACGGAACGCGCAGGTACTCGGCCTGGCCGCCCGGGTAGGGGCCCATGCCCGCGTAGCCGTAGCCGCCCGAGACGCCGTCGGGATTCACAATCAGGCAGGCGTTGGTGTACCCACGCCCGCAGTTGAAGCAGGTGCCGCAGGAGACGTTGAACGGCATGACGACGCGGTCCCCTTCCCGGATGTTGACGACCGCGGTGCCGCACTCCTCGACGATCCCCATGTTCTCGTGCCCGAAGCGCATCTCGCCCCCCTCGGGCGTGCGCCCCTCGTACATGTGCAGGTCGCTGCCGCAGATCCCGGCCGAGGTGATCCGCACGACCACATCGGTCGGCGACTCGAGCTTGGGATCGGGAACGGTCTCCACCACGACCTTGTTCGGTTTCTTGTAGACGATCGCGCGCATGGTGGGCCTCCTCGTGTCCGGACAAACTAAGGGCCCGCGCGAGCGCTACAAGCGCGACCGCTAGAAGCGCGGCCATTCCATCGCGTAATATCGCGCGCCATGTCCACCCCAGCGCTCACCCACAACAGCTACTTCGAGGGCAAGGTCCAGAGCATCGGCTTCGCGCGCAACGGCCGCCGGGCCACCGCCGGCGTCATCGCCCCCGGCGAGTACCACTTCGGCACCGACGCCCCCGAGCGGATGACCATCGTCAGCGGCGAGCTGGCGGCGAAGCCCGACGGCGCCACCGCCTGGACGACCTACCCGGCCGGCACCGCCTTCGAGATCGCCGGCAAGAGCGGCTTCGACGTCCGCGCCGCCCAGCCCGTCGCCTACCTCTGCGAGTTTCTGGCCTAGGCCGCCATCTCGACCGGCAGCTCCTTCGCCAGCGCCACGCGCAGCCGGGCCCGCGCCCGGAAGATCCGCGTCCCGACGGTGCGCGGCGGGACGTTCAGCTTCTCGGCGATCGCCGCGTAGCTGAGGTGGTCCTTCGAATAGAGGATGTAGGGCGCGTGAAGCACGGCCGGCAGCGCGCTGACCGCCGCCGCCACCGATTCGGCCTTCAGCGCCTGCCAGGGGGCCGGCTCGTCGGGGATGTTCTCGTCGGGCCGGTCGTCCAGCTCGTCGCTCAGCAGCTCGCGCCGGTTCTTGCGCACGCCGTCGCAGTGCAGGTTCGACATGATCGTCACGACCCACTTCTTGAAGTCCTGCAACGACCCCTCGATGAACCGGTGCCAGTTCTCCAGCGCCCGCACGCAGGTCGCCTGCACCAGATCGTCGGCGTCCGCCGGGCTGTTGGTCAGGCGGCGGGCGCAGGCCTCGAGCCGCGACAGCGACGCCACCAGGTGATACCCGAACTCCCGCGAAGCGCAGGGCGCGGTTGCGGGCATCAGATGTAGCGGCTCGACCAACCGACCCCCGTCGGACCCACCGCCGCCCATTGCGCCACCCTCCACACCCCCCACGTCGTCTTTGCTGCGCCTCATCTTGCCCCTCCGTCCGAGGTCCCGCGGATGTCTGTTGGTCGAGCCGCAGAGGAATACGCAACGCGCCGCGAGATCTGACACGGCGTTTTGTGACAGATTCCGTGTCAGCCCTGTGCGTCTGCTTGCGTATGTAATGGCGGCCACCATGGTCCTGGCGGCAGACGGATGTAGACGAGGACCCTCGACGGGGGTGTCTGCCGCGCGCGCCGCCGCCCCGGTCATCGAGTGGGCCGGCTGCGGCGTCGTCCGCACCGGACCCCGCTGCGAGCTGGGCCCCGAGCGAAAGCTGACCCTCTGGCTCCCGGTCGGCGCCCTGGCCGGCTGGTCGTTCGCGACCGACCGCGGCCCCCTCGCGATGGAGCGGCCGGTGCCCGTGCAGGGGGGCTCGCGCCTGGCGTTCGCGGTGCCGGCGGGGGCGCGGGAGGTGACCGTCACCGCGCCGGATGGGGGGACGTGGTCGCTCGCCGTCGGCGAGGCGGTCGCCCACAAGGAGGTCGACGAGCTGCTCGCGCGCGGCAAGGGTGGCGACCCCAAGGCGGTGCTCGGCCGCCTGCGCCAGCTCGCCGACGCCCCCGACGGCCCGCGCGGCCAGGCCGAGGCCGCCTACGGCCGGCTCCAGCTCGCGCTCTCGGACATGGCCGCCGCCGAGCCGGCGCTGCGGCGATCGATGGGGATCGCGCGCGAGGAGGGGCGCGTGTCGGACGAGATGCGGGACGGCTCGGCGCTGATCTGGGGGCTGGTGGAGCTGCAGCAGCGGTTCGGAGACGCCCGCGCGGTGCTGGCCGGGCTCGCCGAGGCGGGGCGGCGGTATCCGGAAGGGGAGGCGCGGTTCGCGTATGCGACGGGGTTGCTGGCCGTGCCGACCGGAGATCTACGCGCAGGGCTCGACAACTTCCGAACGGCAGCTCGTCTCGCGGAACGACTTGCGATCGACCAGCTCGCAAATCACGCCGACGAGGAACTGGCTCGTATTCTGACCATGTTGGGTCGCGCGTCCGAGGCGGCGCCGATCCTCCGTCGTCTGCAGCCCGAGACCGGCGATGCTTGTGCGCTGGCGACGCTGGCTGTGAACCGCGGCTGGGCCTCCATGGAAACGGTGCGTGGTTCGTCCGCCCGAGACGAGCGAGTTGCGTCCTCGCTGGACGCTGCGCGCATCGCCACGCAGGCTTGCCCAGATCCCCATCGTCAGATCATGGCCCTCATAAACGCCGCCGAATACGCCTTGCAGACCGGCGGTGACGACGCGACCCGCCTGGTCACCGAGCTCGGGCACTGGAAAGAGGCGATGGATTCTCGCGCGGCCAGCTGGCGGGCGGACGTGCTGGGACGGTGGGCCCTGTCACGGGGACAGGCAGCAACCGCGCTGGCGAGCTTCGACGAGCAGTCGGCGATCGCGCGTTCCGCCGGTCTCGGGGAGGAGACATTTCGGGCAGATGTCGGCGCAGGACGCGCCCTCCTGACTCTCGGTCATCGACCTCAGGCCACGGTGCGTTTCAAACACGCGCAGGCGGAGCTCGAACGCACCCTGACGGGAATTCCGCTGGCGGAGGGACAGCGCGAATTCTTGAGCGGTCACGACGATGCGATCCGGTACCTGATCGACGTTCTCGTTGCGAACAACTCCATTGCCGAGGCTCTGCGCGTTGCGCGGCTGACCCGCGCGACCCAGCTCGCCTATGCGTCGCGCCTGGATCGATTGAACCGATTGTCCCCGGCGGAGCGCGTTCGGTGGGACGAGGCGATCGAAAGCTATGCGCGAATTCGTTCTGCCCTGGAGCACGAGGCCCAGGAGGACTGGAAGTTGTCGCGCGCTACGCTGGAAGCGGCGCGCAGCGATCGCGAGGTTCGCGCTGAAAAGGCGCGGGGGGCGCTGGATCGGGCATACGCGCTTCTCGTTCCGCATGCCACCGTGGGTGCCGAGGCGGTTCCGCCCGCCGCGGGCGACGTCGAGTTGACGTTCTTCCCGGGCGCCAACCGCTGGTACCTGTTCGCGCAGACCGCTTCTGCGGTGGTCTCCCGCGCCTTCGCCGAAGACCGCCTGGCCTCGACGTCGGCCGCGGCGCCGGTGCTGGCGACCATCAATGCGGTGCTGATGAGCGCGCGCCGGGTGCGGATCTACGCGTATGGAAAGTCCGACGGCGTCGACTGGCATGCGGTCACGTGGCAAGGCAAGCCGCTGATAGCGTCCGCCGAGGTGAGCTACGGCGCGGATGCAGGCGGGACTGGCGCCACAAAGCCACGGCCCCACGCGGCGCTGATCGTGGCCAACCCGACGGGCGATCTGGCCGCCGCCGCTAGCGAGGCCGACGGGGTCGCCCGCGCGCTGCCCGGCTGGGAGGTTGCGCGTCTCGACGGTCGCAAGGCAACCCGCGACGCCGTGCTGGCGGCGCTGCCAGGCGCGACCCTGTTTCACTACGCGGGCCACGCGGATGTGGCCGGGCCGAGCGGCGCAGCGAGCGCGTTGCGCCTGGCGGGCGGGGCTCGCGCCGAGCTCGGCGATCTGCTGGCTGTCGCCCGTGCCCCCGACCTCGTCGTCCTGTCGGCCTGCGAAGCGGCCGGCAGCGATGCGGGCGGTGGGTCGTTGCTGGGGCTCGCGCAAGCTTTCGTGCTCTCGGGCGCTCAGATGGCCGTCGCGCCGACGCGTCCGGTGCGCGACAGCGAGGCGCGCGCGTTCGTCAACGCCTTCTACGCCGCGCTGGCTGGGGGCGACGCTTCCGCGGTGCCGGCGGCATTTCGACGGGCGGCGCTCGACGTGGCGGCAGGTAATGCTGCCCAGAGCTTTCGCCTCATGGTTCCGTGATGTCTGATAGCTTGGTTCCAATAACAAAACGTTGGGGAGGCTTTGTAATGACTCGACGGAACGCTCGCACGAATTTCACCGGCATCGGTCTGTTGCTACTGGCTATCGGAGGGTGCGAGACGCCTCACAAACCCAGTGAGCCGGCGCCACCGGCCCCGCCGAAGCCGGCCGAGCCGCCGGTCCCACCCCGAATCGACGGCTGCCGATCGCGGAGCGTGATCGCGGAGCTCAAGTCGGGTCAGACCAGCTGCGCGGTTCGCGGCGACTCGGCCCGGCTCTGGAAGATGGTGCCGTCCTATGTCGACGTTGCGGATCAGGAACGGGCCCCGAGCACGAAGTCCGACAAAAAAGCCGTCCAACCCGAGCCGGAAGCCCCCTGGCGTGCGGCGCCGGGCGCTGATCCGTTCTGCGTCTACGAGTGGGCCGCCGACGGCTTCCCCACGCAGAAGGATCTGGAGGCGATCAACGGCCAGCCCGAGTGCGCGATAGCGTTGGCGATGGCCCCCGGCGGCCCGACGCGCGAGGTATTGGTGCCGCTCGCGAAGGCGTTCGATCGCCAGGCCCGCGGAATCGCCGGTGACGGGATCGACCTTGCCCATCGGATGCTCGCCGAGCTCAAGGGCGAGGCGGTCGAGGTCGCGGTGGTCGACGCGACGCCGTTCGGTGTCGAGAAGCCCGATACCTCGGGACACGGCTTCGCGGTCAGCCGCGTGATCGGCAGCCTGGCGTGCGAGGACGTCGACAGCTCCCGCTGCGCCGAGATGATTCGTCCGTACCTGGCGATGCGGCTGGCTCCGGGGCCCACGCCGGATACCTGGGTCGACAACCCCAACGGCGGCTACATGGGCACGTTCCACCAGCTGTTTCGGGCGTTTCGCCGCGCCCTCACGACGTGGGATCACAAGCACAAGCGAATCATCAACCTCAGTCTCGGCTGGGATCCGATCAAGACCGCCCCGAGCGACTGGGAGGTCCGAACGATGACGACGCTGCTCGAACGGGCCCACTGCGAGGGGGCGCTGGTGATCGCGGCGGCCGGCAACATCACCGGCTCATCGGGGCCGCTCTATCCGGCTGCGCTGGAGACGGAGACCCCGCCGGATGCGGAGAAGTGCCGCAAGCTGATGGGCGATCTCGCCGCCGACCTGCCCCCCCGGCCTAGACCCGATCCGCGTCGGTACGACCCGCTGGTGCATGCGGTCGGCGGCGTCGACATCCGGGACGAGCGGCTGGCGATTTCGCGACCCTGGGGGCAGCCGCGACTGTCCGCCTACGGGATGGAGGTGACGACCCCGGCGAAGGTGGCTGAGGGGTTCACCGGTCCGCTCACGGGAACGTCGATGTCCGCCGCCATCGTCAGCGGCATCGCGGCCGTCGTCTGGAAGGCGCGCCCGAAGCTGAGCGCCGCCGAGGTGGTGGGGCTCGTCTACGCGTCGGGACGCCTGCTGGATGCCAAGGCCGGAAATCGTTGGACGCGCACCGAGTTCTGCCTGAACGGACCGGGCGAGCGGTGTGAGAAGTGGCCCGCGCGTCGGGCATCGTTCTGTGAAACGATGAACGCGGCGATGCCGGGCGCGCAATTGAAGTGCGTCGACCCGAGCCAGCCGGTTCCGGCGGACCTGTTTCCTCCCGTTCCCCCGGAACCCGCGGGTCCGCGCATCGCGAGCAGGCCTTGCAAGCTGGCGAACTGCGGAACGCCCGCGGGTCCGATGTCCGTGCAACTCCCGGAAAACGTGATGCCGCAGCCGGGGGTGGCGAGCTGTCCCTCGTGCACCCTCAAGAAGGTCTACGCCTTCGGGATGGGCGCCACGTACGGCACGGCGACCGTCGTCCCCGGCGGCATGGTCTCGACGACCGTCCGCACCTACGACGCGTACTGGAACCCTCAGGACTTCTCGATCCCCACGCCCACCCAGGGAACGCCGTTCTTCTACTGGCTGACCCCTCCGTCGAATACGGTCTCGGCGGTGACCAACTGGTTCTATCGCGTGGGTCCGTACTACTACCTGGACACGACGTCCTTGATCGTGAACTAGAGTCGGTCAGATGAGTCGTCGGTCGTTGAAGCTAGCCTTGGCGTTTTTCTTGGTCGCGTGCAGCAGCGCCAAGAAGACGTCCGATGCGGCTTGGACGACCGGCACGGCTCCGACGATGGACCAGGTGATGTGCACGCAGCTCTGCGAAATGGCGCGCACGATCCCCTGCGGAGAGCAGCCCGCCGACTGCGTCGAGACCTGTGTGAACGATCTGACGGCGGACAACCCGTGCGCGAGCCAGCTTCGCGCCCTGGACGCCTGCACGCTGGCCGCCGGCACTGCGGCCGTCATGTGCAACCCGACCTACAACCGAATCGTGATCCGCCCCGGCTACTGCGACAGCGAGTTCGCTGTCTACAAGACCTGCGCTCAGGGCGGTTGACCCGCGCGCCGCTACTGAGCGACGTCGACGGGAACCGTGAGCCAGCGCCGCCCGCCTGCGTCCGCCGGCGTACCGGCGGCCTCGGAGGGCGCCGCCGCCTTGACGTCGTCGGGGCGCCCGACCAGCACGCGCAGCGTGGCGTGGGCGCCGGCGGCGACCGTCGCCCCGGGGCGCACGTGAATCTCCGCCGCGCCCGAGGGCGCCAGCTCCACGCTCGGCGCCAGCTCGTTCACGCCCGTCCCATCGACGATGAAGGCGCGCACGGCCAGCGCGCCTTCGACGGCGGTCGCCGGGCGCAGGCGCACGGTCAGCTCGGTGTCGCGGGCGATCCGTTGGGTGTGGGCAACTGCGCCGATCCCTTCGACGATCGGCTCGCCGCCCCGGAACTCCTTGAGGCCGCCCATCGCGGTGACGTCATAGCCGGGTAGCGGCGGCTGCACCGGGTGCCGTGGCGGCAACCCGATCACCAGCGCCAGCCCGGCAGCGGCCGCCAGCGGCAGCCCCAGCGTCACCCAGCGCGTCCGTTTGCGGCGTGCCTCCGCCAGGGACGTGATGCCCGTGGGGACCGTCGTGCGGGTGCCCGCCGTCGCCGGTTCGCCCAGGATGGCCGCCACGATCTCGGCCCGTTCCTCCGCCGAGAGCGCCATCATCTCGACCGAAGGCGGGACCGTCGCCGCCGCCTCTGCCTTCGCCGTGGCCCGCAGGCCTAGAACCAGTTTCTCCACGTCGGTATCCTCTTCCTCCCCCTGCTTACTGTCGGGCATCGCTACACCGATCCCTTCTGCGTTCCACTAGCGATACGACGGTCGGCTACGACTTCTGACGGCTTTGTTCCCAAAATCTCTGCCGAGAGGGCCCGGATCTGCCGCAACAGGCGGCTCCTCCATTGATAGAGGGCCTGCTCGCTCTTGCCGACCTTGGCGCTGACCTCGGCCAGCGGCTCGTCGTCGACGATAAGCCGCTGGAAAAGCTCGAGTCCGACCGGGGATAGCTCTTCCCGGATCCTGTCCAGCAGCACCGTCAGGTGCTCGCGCGAGGCGACCACGTCCTCGGGCCCCAGCGCGGTCGGGGCGATACGCTCCAGCCGCTCGGATTCCGTCGGCTCGTCGGGCCACGGCGAGGTGCGGCCCCGGCGGAGGATCGAGATCACCTGGCGGTGCGCGAGCAGCGTGATGAACCCTTCCAGGGGGGTCCCCCGAGCCGGATCCCAGGCCCGCAGCGCCTTCCCCTCGTCCTCGAACAGCGAGAGGAAGACCGCCTGGGTCATGTCCCTGACTTCCTGGCGGACGTCACGCCCGGGCGTGCGCTTCCAGAGCGTCGAGGCGACCTTGCGTTCGATCACCGGCGACAGGCGATCGACCAGGGCGCGGACCGCCGTCGGCTCGCGAGCGAGCGCTTTGCGAATGAGATCGCGAGTTTCCTCGAGCTCTGATGTCGCCAACCGGGGCCATTTTTAGCACCGATCGCGAAATCATTGAAGAAGTAGCGGCCCGCAATTCCCTAATTCGCGGCGCGCGGCGCGGCCGTTCGGCGGACCTCGACCAAGGAGACGCCGAGATCCGCGAGGCCCAGCGGCATCGTGAGCCGGAGGGGGAGGTGGGTCGGGTCGGCGGCCAGCCAGAGCGTGAAGGCGTGGGCGACGCGTTCGTCCCTGGCGCCCCCGGCGACTGGCTCGGCCCGCCCCTCGACCTTCAGCGCCGGGGTGCGTGGGTCACCGTCGAGGTTCGTGGAACCGCCGTTGCTGAGGGTGACGCGCCACCGACCTTTACCGTCCGAGACGGTCGCCACCAGCGGCGCCCCGGCCGGGGGCGGCGCGGCGCGCAGGCGGAGGAGGAGGCTGACCGGATCGTAGGTCACCGCGGCGGGGGCCGGCGCCGGCGTGGACGGTGCGAGGCGGGCGCGGAGCCAGCGCAGCGGGAGCGAGGGCGGGCGCGGGGCCAGCGCGACCGGGTCGAAGCCGACGTCAATCGTCTTGTCGAACTTGCCGAAGCCGGCGAACGAGCCGGCGGCGCGGCCGCGGGCGTGAAGCGTCGCGCGGTCGCGGACCGTCTCGTCGCCGTCGATGGCGACCGACGCCTCCCCGACCGAGAGGACGCCGTAGGTAAGCCGGTAGCGCGCCTCCTCGGACGCCGCCAGCGGCACCGGCACGCGGTGGAGCCGCGGCGGCGCCGGGAGCGGGGCGGGGGGCGCCGGGGTCACCGCCTCAGCCCGCGCGTCGTGCTCGAACGGCAGGCAGGGGTGAATCGCCGAGAGCGAGCCCGCCAGCATCGCCAGCGTCAACGACAGGGTGGGGAGCATGTCGGTTCGACGCTCCCCACGCAGGCGTTATTCGCCGGCTTCGCCGTTCACTTTGGCGGCTTGCCAGCGAGCCGCTTCGTGAACAGCTCGATGAGCGGCGTGTTGGCGTTGGCCGGATCGGGGGGCGTGCCGTTCTTGCCACGGTAAAGCCCGAAGCTCTCCTCGTGGTACGCGTGATACGTGAAGGGCAGCTTCCGCGCGCGCATCAGGTCGAGCATGTCGGCGACCCAGCGCAGGCCGCCTCGATCCCCCTCGAACGCGAACTTGATCGCGCCCCACTCGCCGAGGAGGAGCGGCACCTTGTTCCGTTTCCCCCAGGCGACGTAGGCGTCCAGCTCCTGCGCGAGGAACTTCTTGTCGCTCTGCTGCACCGGCACCCGCGCGCTGAAGAAATCGAGGCGGATCTGGCAGGTCGCGGCCGCTCGGGATCTCCTTGCCGCGCATCCAGCCCGAGAGGCGGTAGGTCGCCCCTTTCTTCGCGTGGAAGCGCAGCACGTCGGAGCCGAGGTTCGCCTCGCCGCGCGTCCCGGCGGCGACGAGCGACTTGTCGTCGCCGTGCCCCTCGTGGCCAGGGACCGCGCCGCCGCCGCCGGTCGGGTTCCAGAAGTACCAGCCGCGCGTGCTGGTCAGGTTGCGGCGCCAGACCTCGCGTTTGACCTTCCCCGACTTTGCGTCGGCGAGCTCTTCGAGAACCAGATCGTCGAAGTAAACCGTGCCGGAGTTGGCGTTGGTGACCAGCACCGGCTTGCCGACGACCAGCGCCGGGTCGGTCACCGTGAACGGCGCGCCCGGGTAGAACGTCCAGGGTGAGTCGCCCGGCGGCAGCTTGGGGCTGTCGTCGGTGCCGGCCTTGCGGTCGGTCAGGAACCACTCGACCTCCGCGCGGCTGTCGGGATAGCGCACGTCCTCGGCGGCGAACGGGACCCACGACGCGCTCTGGTGCGTGAAGTGGAACGGCTTGTAGAAGTGAAACTCGTAGACCGTGTTCGGGTCGGGGATGGTGAAGAAGTTCCGGTCGGCGTCCTCTTCCCAGCGGCCGTTGACGGCGTTGAGACGCTCGACGAACAGCATGTGCTCGGGGTCGACCGCGCGGATCGCGGCCGCGATGCGGGTGGCGAGGTCGCGCCACTGCGCCGGCTCGCGCGTGACCACCGGCTCGTTCAGGAGATCGAACCCGGCGACCATCGGCTCGCCGCGCGTGCGGCGCGCGATCGCCTCCCATAGCTTGATGAGGCGCTGTTGCTGGTCCGGCTGGTCCCAGAGTCCCTTGCCGTTCCCCAGCGACTGAAAGCCGCCCGGCGGCACGTGCATGTTGAGGATCAGGTAGACGCCGTGCTTCCTGGCCCAGGCGATGTTGTCGTCGAGCCACTGCCACCCGTCGGCGAGGTACGTCCCCGGCGTGGCGTCCGCCTCGAACGTCTTGTAGTTCATGTAGAACCGGACGACGTTCATCCCCATCGCGGCGACGCGCTGGAAGTCGACCTCGTCGTGCTCCTTGCGGGGGAGCCGCGTGTTGCTCCAGACCTCGTTGCCGAAGGCGACCCCGCGCAGGAGGACCGGGCGGCCGGCGCCGTCGACGATGTCGGGGCCGCGGACGCGGAGGATCTGGGCCGCTATGGCGGGGGGGAGGGGCGCGGGCGCGGGGGTCGTGGCGAGCCCGGCTTCGCTCGGGACAGCGCAGACGAGCGCGAGGATGAAGGGGAGCGTCATTACCCCCAGTCTAGACGACCATCTCGCGGGCCGCGCCGATGCCGGCGGCGAGATCGGGCCGGAGCGTCACCGGCCAGCCGCGCTGGGTCAGCCCGGCGCGCGCGATCAGAGCGGCCGGTTGCGGTTGCAGGCCGGTCAGGATCGTGGCGCAGCCGTGCTTGTTCAGCGTCGCGATCGCGCTCTCGAGCGCGACCAGGCCGGTCGCGTCCATGACCGGAACGCGCTCGAGCCGCACGATCAGCACCTTCAGCCGGGCCGCGACGGCGCCCAGGCTCCCCATCGCCTTCTGGGCGGCGCCGAAGAACAGCGGGCCGGCGATGTCGTAGACGGCGACCTTGTCGCGCAGGTCCTCTGGAATGGGCGTCTCGACGCCGCGCTCGGGGTCGCCCTCGGCCAGGTGCGCCTCGGTGATGTCGGCCATCCGGCGCATGAACAGCAGCGCCGCCAGCACGACGCCGACCGACACCGCCACGACCATGTCGAACACGATCGTCAGCACGAAGCAGGTGAGCAGCACCAGCGCGTCGCTGCGGGGAGCGACCCGCACGATGTGCGCGAAGTGCTTCACCTCGGACATGTTCCAGGCGACCAGGAGCAGCAGCGCCGCCAAGCCGGCCATCGGCAGGTAGCCGATCAGGGGGGCCAGCACGATCACGGCGGCCAGCACCGTCAGCGCGTGGATCATCGCCGCGATCGGCGACCGACCGCCGGAGCGGAAGTTGGTGGCGGTGCGCGCGATGGCGCCGGTGGCGGGGATGCCGCCGAAGAACGGCGTCACCACGTTGCCGATCCCCAGCGCCAGCAGCTCGGCGTCGGGATCGTGGCGGGTCCCGGCCATGCCGTCGACGATCACCGCCGACAGCAGCGATTCGATCCCGCCCAGCATCGCGACGGCGAAGGCGCCCGACAGCAGCTCGCGCAGCGTCGCCGCGGTCAGCGGCAGGGGCCCGCCGCCCGGCCCGGCGGCGTTCCAGGGGAGCATCGGCAGGGGAGGCAGCGGCGGCACGCCGGCGACGACGTGGTCGCCCACCGTGGCGTGGAACCGGGTGGCGATCGTCGCGACGGCGTGCCCGGGAAAAAAGTGATTGATGGCTGCGGCGACGATGGCGGCCAGCGGAATGGCGAGCAGCGGCGCCGGCACGCGCTTGGTGAGGCGCGGGATCGCGAACAGCAGGGCCAGCGTGCTGGCGGCGACGGCGAGCTCGGTCAGTGACGCCGTGCCGCGCGCCTGCCACATCGCCGCCAGGCGATCGAAGAACCCCTCGGGCGTCCGCCCCAGCTGCAGGCCGAACGCGTCCTTGAGCTGCAGCGTCGCGATCACGGTGGCGATGCCGGCGGTGAAACCGGTGGTGACGGGGTGGGGGATGAACTCGATGAACTGGCCCAGGCGCGCGAGCCCGATCGCGATCAGGATGAGGCCGCCGAGCAGCCCCGACAGCAGCAACCCGGCCATCCCGAACTTGGCGTAGATCGGGGCCAGGATGACGATGAAGGCGGCGGTCGGTCCGGTGACCTGCAGCCGCGAACCGCCGAGCGCCGCCACCACCAGCCCGGCGACGATGGCCGTGTAGAGGCCGTGCTGGGGCGGCACGCCGACGGCGATCGCCAGCGCCATCGCCAGCGGCAGCGCGACGACGCCGACGACCAGCCCGGCCAGCACGTCGGCGCGCAGATCGGCCCGCGTGTACCCCTCGCGCAGCACCGCGCGCAGGGCCCCAGCGGGGAGGTCTCGGGTCTTGATCGCGCCGAGACCAGCCTGATACCGGGTGCGTGCCATCGCCTCTGCCGGCGCCTACGGTACCGCAGGCGTCGGGCGGGGGCGCGTTTGGCGTTACTTGGGCCCGGCGCCGGCCTTGACCGCGGCCTCGAGGCCGCTGGTCGGCTCGGGGGTGACGGTGTAGTAGGCCGCCGTGCTGGTGAAGGCCGGGCCACCGCCACCGGTGGCCATCTCGCCGGTGGTGTTGGTGTAGACGTTGTTGCGGGCGGTGATGTTGGCGGTCCCCTCGTCGGCGTCGTTGTTGAATTGTTGGGGGGTCTTCACACCGGTGAAGACGCTGTTCTCGACCAGGATCTGCGCCTGCTTGCCGGCACGGACGCAGTAGTTGTCCCCCGACGACGACCAGAGGTTGTTGTAGAGGTGGTTCTTGCCGAAGCGAACGCGCGGCTGACGTTCGACGACACGGTCGGCCCACCAGTTGTGGTGCCAGGTGACGTTCAGCGTGGTGGCGTCGGCGTAGCTGGGGCTGTCGGTGCCGCCGACCAGGTTGCTGAACCGGTGGCCGCTGGCGCCGGTCGAGTCGTCGCCTTCGTTGTCGGTGCGGGCGCTGTAGTGGAACTTGGTCCACGACACGGTCACGTAGTTGGCGCCGTTGGTGATGTCGAGGTTGCCGTCGGTGCCGTCCGAGACGTCGCAGTGGTCGAACCAGATGTGGTGGGCGTCTTTCTGCACCGAGATCGCGTCGGCGCCCGACGAGCAGCCGACCGACGAGTCGTAGTCGGGATCGAGCGAGCAGTTGCCGACGCCGTAACCGACGATCGCGATGTTGCGGATGATGACGTTGGTCGAGCCGCTGATCTCGACGTGGCCATGGATCTCGGCGCCGCAGACGCCGATGATCGTCTTGTTCGAGCCGACCTTCAGCACGCCGGGGGAGAGCTTGCCCTGGACGATGACGACGGCGGCGTTGGTGCCGCCCACGGCCGTGTTGAGCGCCGACAGGCTGGTGACCGTCGTCGGCGACGCGTTGCCGCCACCGGTGGTGGAGCCGCCGACGGTGGCCCAGCCGACGAGCGGGCTCGCCGCGGGCGGGGTGCTGCAGCCGGTGCTGCCGGCGCCGCCGTTGGTCCCCGCGGCGCCGCCGCCGGCCACGCCGCTGCCCGCGACGCCGGTCGTGCCGCCGCGCCCGGTGCTGCCGGCCGGGCCGCCCGCGGTGCCCGTCGAGCCGGCCGCGGCGCCCGCCGCGCCGCCGGCCGCGCCCCCGCGACCGGCGGCCCCCGTTCCCGCCACGCCGGTGCCGCCGCGACCCGTGGTCCCGGCGGTCCCGGTAAGCCCGGCCGCTCCCGAGCCCGCCAGGCCGGTGCTCCCGGCGGTGCCGTTCGAACCTGCGGGCGAGCCGGCCACGCCGGTCGCACCCGCGACGCCGGTCGTGCCCGCGATTCCCGTCGAGCCCGCCACGCTCCCGGCGACGCCGGTCGTGCCGGCCGCGCCCGTGCTGCCGCCGCGGCCCGTGCTCACGCTGCCGCCGCTCCCGGCTGGGCCGCTGCCGGCGGCCCCGGTCGGCTCGCCCTCGTCCGACCCGGAGCAGGCGAAGCCGGTCAGGACCAGCGCGACCAGGGCGGTGAGAAACAGGGTGCTACGCGAAGATCTCGTCGATCTCGACATGGGGGGCCTCGTGGGGAAAGGAGTGCGTTTCCCGGTGAGTGTCCGCAGGGGGCCGGGACGGCTCGCCCGCACGGGCGCGAGATTACGGGCTTTCGACCGCGCCGAGGTCCGGAGTCCCCTTGTAGTAGCTCGCGGCGTCGAAGGGGAGGGGGCCAGCGGGGACGCTCCCCGCGTCGGCGAGGTCGCTCCCCGCCGCCAGTCTGAAGATTGTCAGCACGACGCCGCCGTCCGCGGCCCGGGTGAGGGTCGGGTTGGCGAGCGACGCCGCGAAGTCGGCGGCGGTCACGCTCAGCCCCTTGCCGTTGATGCTGGGCTGCGACTTGGACTTGTCCCACCAGCAGTTGGTCATCGCCACGTCGGTCCCGACGGCCTTGTCGCTCTGCGCGGCCGACGCCGTCGTCCAGAACGAGACGTTGTTGGTGAAGACGGCCTGGGTCGGCGTCGCGTTGTCGCCGAACTTGAAGTTCCCCTCGGCGTTGTCGAACGCCAGGTTGTTCGACAGCCGGATCGCGCCCGGGTTGCTGTTCCAGGTGAAGCCGTTCTTGCCGTTGCCGAACGCGACGGACCGGGTCACGACGTGGGAGACGGCGATGTCGTCGCCGCCCAGCTTGAACCCGTTCCGGTCGCCGCTGTCCGAGCTGGTCCCGTTGGTGAGCGTGCCGTTGTGGTGGGCCACGCATTGATCGATCGTGACGGTGCCGATCGGACCGGTGTCTGTCTTCGTGAACAGGTCCCAGCCGTCGTCGATGTTGTGGTGGGCGACGCAGCCGCGGAAGGTGTTGCCGGCGCCGACGGTCAGCTTGGCCGCGAAGCCGTCGGCGTTCTCGCCGCCGCCCGGCGGCGCGTCGTAGTTGTCGTACGACTCGCAGTTCAGGATCAGGTTGTTGGCGGGCCAGGCGGGCATCGCGTCCGACGAGCTGGCGCGGCCGATCTGCAGGCCGGTGTCGCGGTTGCCGTGGGTGACGCAGCCCTCGATCACGTTGTTGTTGCCGGCGACGTAGATGCCGTTGTCGGCCGACCCTTTGGCCTCGAGCCCCAAGACGTGCCAGTAGCTGCCGTTGATCTGGAGGCCGCGCGGGTTCGAGCCGGTGCCGTAGGGCTGCGACGAGAAGTCGAGCACCGGCTTTTCGTTCATGTAGGGGGCGAGGGTCTTGGGTTGCGCGGCGGTGCCGCTGTTGCCGCGGTCGATCGTGACCTGGACGCCGTAAGCGTAGACGCCGCCACGGAGCGAGATCGTCTGGCCGGCGGCGACGCGGGTGAGCGCCGCCGTCAGCGTGGTCGGTTGCGCGAGCGTACCGGGCGCGCTGTCGATGCCGTCGGGGGCGGCGATCAGCCCTGCGGGGTTGCCGGCGCTGCCGCCGGACGCGCTGCCGCCCGCGCCGCCGCGCGCGCTGCCGCCGCTGCCGCCGCGCGCGTTGCCGCCGTTGCCGCCGGGCGCGCTGCCGCCGCTGCCGGCTACGTTGCCGCCGCTGCCGGCTACGCTGCCGCCCCCGCGTCCCGCACCCGCCGCGCCCGCGGTGCCTGTAGTTCCAGCGACGCCGGTCGTGCCCGCGCCGCCTGCGGTGCCCGTAGCTCCGGCGACGCCGGTCGCGCCCGCGACGCCGGTGGTGCCCGCGACGCCCGGGGCGCCGGCGATGCCCGTGGCGCCCGCGATGCCGGTCATGCCGGCGGCGCCCGCGACGCCGGTCGTGCCCCCGGACCCGCTCTCGTCACCGCTGCCGCTGGCGCAGCCGAGCGCGAGGAAGAGACCAGCCGCGATCCAGAACGGGGGCGTCCGCATGATGCGGAACAGTGTCCCGGTCCGCGGGCGGCGGCTCAGTCGGCCGTCGCGGCCGCCGCCTGTCGGCTCCGCAGCACGGCCGTCTGGGAGACATCCTTCATCGTCGTGCCCTCCGCCTTGTAGGTGGGGCGCCCGTTCAGCGTCTCGCGTGAGCGGGTGAGCTTCCCCTGCTTCACCGACACGTTGGACTGGGCGTTCGCCAGGGCGGCCCGCGCCGCCGCGGCGTCACTCTCGGCCTTTTCCTTCTCGGCCTTGTCCTGCTTGGCCTGGGCGCTGATCGCCTTCAGCCGCTGGCGCGTCTCCTGCTCGCGCTGCTCAGCGGCGTCGGCGGCGACCTGCGCGACCTTCACGTTCTGCTGCTCGGACTCGATCCGCTTGTCCAGGTCGGCCATCTTCTGCCGCGCCTTGTCCCGCTGCTTGATCGCCCATTCGCGGATCGTCGGGTCCTGCTCGGTGTCGGCGATGAAGTCGGCCAGCACCTCCACCCCCTCGACGCCCGCCTCGGCCAGCATCCCCATGTACTGGGTGCGGATCTGCTGCAGCTGCTGCTTCTCCTGCAGCGCGAGCTCGCGGTTCTTTTGCCACCACCCCTGTACGAACGTCGCCAAGGGGATGGCAATGCCAATCAACGCTATCCCCAAACTGCCCCGCCACCACGGTTGCTTCGCTTCGTCCGCCATTCGGGACCTCCGGCTCCGTCGTAACACGCCGCGAACCTTCTTGACACGGCAGGACGACGGTCGCCTGATTCCCTGCCATGAGCGCCGCCCCGATTGCCGCCCCCGCAAACAAGAAGATCGAAAAGGTGGAGAAGACCCGTGAGGTGCGGCTAGGCCTCGTGATGTATGGCGGCGTCTCGCTCGCCATCTACATCAATGGGGTGGCGCACGAGCTGTTCCGCGCCGTGCGCGGCCGTGGCGTCTACCGCCTGATCAAGCGGCTGACCCGATCGGACGTCTCCGTCGACGTATTGAGCGGGACGTCAGCGGGCGGCATCAACGGGATCTTCCTGGCGTACGCATTGTGCAACCGGGTCGAGTTCGGCGCGTGTGCCGCGCTTTGGCGCGAGCACGGGGATATCGACAAGCTGCTCCGCAAGACAGACGCGCCCGCCGAGGAGTACACGTCCTTGCTCGACAGCGAGGGGTTCTATCACCCGAAACTGATTGGCGCGTTTGCGGCGATGGCGGGGAAGCCGTGCGAAGAGTACGAGGGGCCCGAGGACGTCACCGCGGTGCCAGAGCTCGACCTGATGGTCACCGGGACTGACTTCAACGGCCGTGTCTACGACACCGTGGACGACCGAGGCAACGTCATCCAGGTAAAGGACCACCGCACCGTCTTCTGGTTGAAGCACCGCGCCGATCGAAAGCATCCGTTCGAGCCGGCCGCGTTGCCGGGCGACGCCCCCGCCAAGACCGCGGCGAAGGCGGGCCGGGGCGACGCCCCGTCCGACACGCACGAGGCACTGGCCAAGCTGGCCCGCATCACGTCCTGCTTCCCGGCTGCCTTCGCGCCGGTGACGATCAGCGCCGACGGCCAGGGGGCCGACGCGCGGCTGCGGCTCTGGGGCGGGCTCGACGGGAACGTGGATCGCGTCTTCATCGACGGCGGTGTGCTCGACAACAAACCGTTCACGAGCACGCTCGACGCCATCTACCACCGCACCGCCGTCCGTCCGGTCGCGCGCCACCTGATGTTCGTCGAACCCGACCCGGAGCGATTCGAAAGGGACGCAAAGCCGGTGGTGCCGAGCCCGATACGCGCCGCGGTCGACTCGCTGACGCGGCTGCCGGGGTACGAGAGTATCGCCGGGGATCTGCAGTCCCTGGCGGCACACAACGATCAGGTCGAGCGGCTGAAGGGGATCGCGAATGTCGCGGGAAATCTGGCCCCGCCGGCTCCCGGACAGGCGACGATCGCCGACGAGATCTACCGCCGGGCGCGGCTCAGCGGGTTCGCCGACGGTGTGCTATCCGAGCTGTTCCAGCGTTCGGTTGATGGCGCCTCCCGGGCCAGCCTGAGCGCCCTGCGGACCTGGTTCGAGGCGAGGTGGGTGAAGCCGACCGGAGAGGGCCGGGAGCTTCTCGAGATCTTCGACGTCGACCTCCGACTGCGACGGCTGTTGACGCTGAGCTATGCGTGCGAACCGGAGCTTCTCGCGCTCGAACAGCCGCTGCTTCAGACCCTGAACAATCAGGTTCAGGTGCTCGAGATGGTCCGTGGAGCTCTACAGGCGGTAGTCAGAAAGGTCGCGCTGGCGCCGCCTGGAACGGAGGAGACCACCTGGGAGAGGGTGCAGGAAGCGGCCACCCGGGTGCTGGCAGTGGCGCCGCCCGAAGAGTACGAGAACCCCAACCCTGCCGAGGAGCTGCTCGACGACGAGACGCGCAAGGCCCTGAAGAAGAAGCTGGACGGCGCCGTCGCGTGGAAGGGTGACGAGCCCGTGGGAGCGCCGCTGTTCCTCCGCAAAGCCGACCAGTTCGTCGATCGGTTGTTGGCGGCGATCGCCCGGATGCAGCTCGCGCCAGGGACCGCAAAGGCGATCGACACCCTGGTGGCGAGCGACGCCGGCTTCGCGGGCCGCGACCGGTTGCTTTACCCCTTGGAGGTGGTCTCGGGGATCCACGAGAAGGACGTCATCCACACCGTACGCATAAGCCCGCGCGACGCCCGCGACGGACTGTCTGACAAGGAGCTCGAACGAAAGGTGACCGGCGCCAACGTCGGTCACTTCGGGGCGTTCTTCAAACGCTCGTGGCGGTCGAACGACATCCTCTGGGGGCGCCTCGACGCCGCGTGCGAGCTGGTCGACACGCTGCTCGATGTCGACAGACTAGAGGCCCTGTGCGCTTCGGGCGGATGGAGACCGTCGGGACCGGAGCTTCGCGACTACCTGCCGCACCTCCCGGACGACAGCTACGCCCGGCTGGCGGCCGCGCTGGGACGGATGACCGACAGGAAGGCAATCGAGGCCGAGCTTCCCGATGTGAAGCGGCTCCTGATCGATGCGGCCCACCGGGAGATCCTCGTCGAGGGGCTGCCCCAGGTCGTCGAGGACGCGGCCGAACAGCAGATGCTGTGGAACGAGTACAACGGTCGGACGGTCCAGCGGCCGGCCCGTACGTCGGGGTTCCGCGCCGGGGCAGAGACTCTCGATCCCGCGGTGATCGCGGTGGCGTCGGCCGAGATCGCCCGCGGGGTCGTCGGGGCGATGTCCGCCGAGCGCCCGCCCGAACGGCTGGTGGCGTTTTTCAAGAACGAGTACGCCGTCGGCGAGGAGAAGCTGGACGACATCCCGCGCGTGGTGCTGCTGGACATCGTCGCCCGTGCGCTGCTGGTCGTGCGCAACAACTTGATCCAGGCGGCGGGCCCGGGCGCCCAAAAGCTGACGAGCTCTCTGGTCTACAAAGTGTTCCTGGATTGGCCGCTGCGTGTGCTGGCGGCGCTGGCGGGCGGTCTGCGGCGTGCCCCTTCGGGACGGCGGAGCTTCATCATCGCCACGTTGCTCTACGCGGCGCTTTCGGGAGCCGTTGTTTACAAGACCGAGCTCCAATTCGAGAAACTGGAAGGGTGGGGGCCGGGGCTCTTCGTCGGGCTTCCCCTCTTGATGCTCGCGGCGTCGTCGTTCTTGATGTCGTTCCGGAACGGCGCTTCACTCGCCGAGAAGGCTGGTCGCCTCCTCTGGACACTGGTCAAGGTTGGTGGGCTCGCCGCCTTGGTCGGTGTGTTGGTGGGCCTCTGGATAGCGTCGCCCGACCAGCTGTGCAGCAGCGTCGGGGGAGCGATCGTGGACGACACAAAGTTCGTGTGCACCAGCGGGATGGTGGCGCTGACGAAAGCCGGCAAGGTTCTGGTGTTCGCCGCGGTCCTGCTGACGCCGATCGCCGGCGTGTGGGCCTGGGGCCGGCGGACAATCGCTCGGCGCCAGGCGACCCGGCGGATGAAGCAGAAGGAGCGGGCGTGGGAGAAGGTGGTGGAGGCGCGGGCGGTCGCGGCGGGCCGAGCGACTGAAGAAATCGGCGTCCGTCCGGGCGTGATGTAACCCGGTTTTGCTAGCATCCGCGATCGTGCATCACCGTCCCGCCTGGTGGATCCCGGGCGCTCACCTGCAGACCGTCTGGGCGCGCATGGCGCGTTCCCGTCACCTGATCACCTTTCGGCGGGAGGTGCTCACCACACCCGACGACGACGATCTGATGCTCGACCACACCGACGGTCCCGACGGATCTCCCCGGGTGCTCTTGCTGCACGGGCTCGAGGGAAGCGCGCACTCGCTGCACACGCAGGGGCTGGCGGTGCTGGTGGCGGCGGCGGGGTGGCGGGCGACGGTGATCAACTTTCGCTCGTGCGCGCGCGACCCGGCCCAGATCAAGCGGCGGCTCTCCAACCGGCGCCCGCGGCTCTACCACTCGGGCGAGACTGGCGATCTCGACTTCGTCGTGCGCACCCTGACCGCGCGCGAGCCGGGCGTATTGATGGCGGCGATCGGGTTCTCGCTGGGCGGGAACGTCCTGCTCAAGTGGCTCGGCGAGGTCGGCGCGGGGAGCGCGATCCGGGCCGCGGCGACGATCTCGGTCCCGTACGATCTGGGGGCGGCGTCGCGGTTCCTCGAACGGCCGGTGGGACGGTTCTACGCGCATCACTTCCTGCGGCGGCTGCGCCCGAAGGCGCTCGACGTGCTGGCCCGGTTCCCGCGCGAGACCGCCCACCTGGACGCCGCGCGCATCCGGGCGGCGAAGACCTTCGCGGCGTTCGACCAGTGTGTGACCGCGCCCCTGCACGGCTTCGCCAGCGCCGAGGACTACTACCAGCGGTCGAGCGCCCTCGGCTACCTGGGGGCGGTGCGGGTGCCGTCGCTCTGCATCAGCAGCGAGGACGATCCCTTCATCCCGGCGGCGTCGGTCGCCGACGCCCGCAAAGCGGCGTCGGCCGACGTGGCGTTTCGAGTCACGCCCTGGGGCGGGCACACCGGGTTCGTGGCCGGACCCTGGCCCTGGCGTCCGACCTACTGGGCCGAGGACGCAACGATCGACTGGGTGACGAAACAACTTCGATAGTTCGTTGCAGGTCTGCCACCGGATTGTTGCCGGGGAGATTTGCGTTCGGCAATCAACGCGCAAACACTCGCCCGCGATGTTGCACGACGAGCGGGCCCCGGTCCTCGTGTGGGCGATCTGCCTCGGTCTGATCGGCATGGGCAATCTCTGGCTCTGGCGCCGGGTCGGGGCCGGGGTCACCCGCGACGAAGGGGCGATGGGGCCGACCGAGCGGCAGTACCGCCGCCGGCAGCTGTTGTTCGCCGCGCTGTTCACGCTCGGCTGCGCATTTCGTTCGGTCTGGCCGCGCGCCGACGTCCAGCGGATCGTCCTGCACGACACCTTCCTCTCCAGCGTGGCGCTCGGCCGCTCGGTCGCGACGATCGCCGAGATGGCGTTCATGGCCCAGTGGGCGCTCATGCTGGGCGCCGCCGGCCGCGCCCTGGGGCTTCGGTCGGTGAGGCTCCTGGCGGCGCTGATTATGCCGATCATCACGATCGCCGAGGTGTGGTCCTGGTACGCGGTGCTGACGACCAACTTTCTGGGCAACATCATCGAGCAGTCGCTCTGGACGGGGGCCTCGCTGCTGGTGATCGCCTCGTGCGGGATCCTCTGGCTCCGTCACCCCCCCCGGCGCCGCTATCTCGGCAGCGCGATGACCCTGCTCTCGGCCTACTTCGTCTTCATGTGCGCGGTCGACGTCCCGATGTACTGGTATCGCCACCTGGCCGACGAGGCCGCCGGCCGGGCCTACCTCTCGCTCGCCGACGGCTGGCGCGACGCCGCCCAACGCTGGGTCGTCACGTACCGCTGGGACGACTGGCACGAGGAGATTCCCTGGATGACGCTGTATTTCAGCACCGGCGTCTGGGTCAGCCTGTCGCTGGTCCGCGCCCCGCGGTTCGATCGGCTCGAAGACTCATGAGCGCCGGGTGATGTTCCGAAACGGGCAGGCGAAGGTTTCCCGAACGTAACCGGGATGTCGTTTGCGACTGTTACAAGGGACGGCATGGCGCCCAATCAAGCGCCAAATCACCTGCAAGGAGGAGTCATGAACGGGTTTCTCGCCGAGCTCAAAGAGCAACGCTGGGACGATCATCGCTACTATCACCACAGCCGCGTCAACCAGACGTTGCATCTCATCAGCGCAATCAGCTTCCTCGCGACCTACGTGCTGCTGTTCACGCAGCCGGTCGCGGCGGCGCTCTTCGGCTGGGTCTTCGCGATGTGCATCCGCCAGGTCGGGCACTTCTTCTTCGAGCCCAAGGGCTACGACGAGATGAACCAGGCGACGCACGAGTACAAGGAGAAGGTGAAGGTCGGTTACAACCTGCGCCGCAAGGTCATCCTGCACGCGCTCTGGGCGCTCACGCCGCTGATGCTCTACGCGCAGCCGAAGATGTTTGGTCTGTTCCCGCAGGGGCACGCCGACCTCGCCGGCTTCCTGCGCAATCTGTCGGTGCTCTGGATTGGCCTCGCGGCCGGGGCGCTACTGTTCCGGACGGTGCACCTGTTCTTTTTGCGCAGCGTGAAGACGGGGCTGGTGTGGTTCACCAAGATCCTGACCGACCCCTTCCACGACATCATGCTGTACCACAAGGCGCCGCTCTACCTGCTGCGCGGGGAGATAGTCGAGCCGAAGCACGCTTCGTAGCTTCGCGACGAGCATCTCTGTCAGGACGCGGCGCTTGATTGTCTTGTTGGTCAGCGCCGCGTCCGCCCACCAGAAGCCGTCCGCCGCCATGGCCTGCGCGGCGGCGACGAACTTGTCGGCGAAGAGGGCGAAGTCGGCCTCGCTGTAGTTGAGGCTGAAGATGAGCCGCCCGGTCCCGACCCAGCTCAAGGCCAGCCCCTCGGCGCGCAGGTAAAATTGGAGCATCCAGTTGTAGCGAGACGGCCGCGTGTAGTTGACCGTCCAGATCGTCGAGAAGTTGGCCACCTGCACCGGGAGGCCTTCCGCCCGCAGGCGCTGGTTGAGGCGTTCGGCCCGGTCGTTCCAGACGCCATCGGCGTCCGCGTAGAGCGCGCGGAGCTCGGGCGTCTCGAGGCGCAGCAGGAACTCGTTCATCGACGCCATCACATACGGGTGCGCGTTGAAGGTTCCCCGGGCGAAGCAGAGATCGGCCGGGCGGTCGTCCCGGAACCGCTTCATCAGGTCGTGACGGCCGCAGAGCACGCCGACGGGCAGCCCGCCCCCCAGCGTCTTGCCGTAGGTGACCATGTCGGCGCGCACGCCGAAGTACTCCTGAGCGCCGCCGGGGGCCAGCCGGAATCCGACGAACACCTCGTCGAAGACGAGCGCGATGTTGCGGGCGGTGCAGACCGCGCGCAGCCGGGTCAGCCAGTCGGTGTAGGCGGCACGGTCGAAGCCGGCGCCGCCGCGGCTGCTGTCGAGCAGCACCGAATCGGTGGGCGCGTTGCCGTTGGGGTGCATCGCCTGCAGCGGGTTGACCAAAACGCAGGCGATGTCGTCGCGCGTGCGCAGCACGTGCAACGTGTCCTCGTCCATCTCCTTGAGCGTGTAGGTCTCGCGGGCGGGGGTCGGGTTGCCGGCGCCCGGCTGCACGTCGCCCCACCACCCGTGGTAAGCGCCGCAGAAGCGCACCAGGTGCGAGCGCCTGGTGTGATAGCGGGCGAGGCGCACCGCCTGCATCACCGCCTCGGTGCCCGACATGTGGAAGGAGACCTCGTCGAGCCCCGAGATCGCCTGCAGCCGCTTGACGTTGTCCGCGACGATCGGATGGTAGGGGCCCAGCACAGGCCCGAGCGCGCTGACCCGGGCCGCGCCGCGTTCGAGGCACTGCTTGTAGAAGTCGTAGCCGAAGACGTTGACGCCGTACGCGCCGGTGAGGTCCATCAGCCTGTTGCCGTCGAGATCGGTGACCGTCACGCCGTCGGACGAACGCAGGAAGGCTCCCCCCGCCAGGCGCTGGCGGACCAGGCGGCTGAACTGGAAGGGGACGCGGTAGCTGCTGGTGAACTGCAGATCCGAGATGCCGCTCGCGATCTCGCGGGTGAGGCGCACCGTCTCGGCGAAGCGCTCGCCGAACCGGGCCGCCAGCCGCTCGAAGCCGGCGCGGCGCTGGGCGGCGACCGCGTCGGGGGCGTCGTCGGAGCGGAACCAGCGTGCGTCGTCGTACTCGTAGAACGGCACCAGCTTGGCCACGAACCGCGACATCTTGGCGTGGCCGCGCAGCGACGGGTGCTTGGCCCGCGACAGCTCCAGCCGTCGCGTCAGCTTGACCGCGCCGACCGTCGCGGCCGCGGCACCCAGCGCATAGATCACCGGCGTCATATCGAACCTCCCCGGAGTCCTTGATGATAAAGAGCACCCTCGCCCGCATCGCCCAGCACGAAGATCTCAATTTCCTGCTCACGAACCGCATTCCGCGGCACGCCGCCACCCGGTTCATGGGCTGGTTCGGAAAGCTCACCCACCCGCGGGTGCGCGATGCCTCGATCGCGATATGGCGCCTGTTCGCCGATCCCGACCTGGGCGAGGCCGCGAAACCAAAGTTCAGCAGCCTGCATGACTGCTTCATCCGCGAGCTGCGGCCGGGGGCGCGTCCGATTGACCCCGACCCCGGCGTGCTGGTCAGCCCTTGCGACGCCATCGTCGGCGCTTCGGGCGCCATCGCCGGCGTCCAGCTGATTCAGGCCAAAGGGTTTCCCTACACACTGCACGATCTGCTGGGCGACGCCGAGGCGGTGGAGCGCTATCGCGACGGCCGCTACGTGACGCTGCGCCTGACCTCCAGCATGTACCACCGCTTTCACGCCCCCTACGACTGCCGGGTCGACCGGGTCACGTACATCTCGGGCGACACCTGGAACACGAACCCGATCGCGATCCAGCGGGTCGAACGCCTCTTCTGCAAGAACGAGCGGGCGGTGGTGCGGACGACGCTGCCCGGGGGTCATGTCGTCACCCTGGTGCCGGTGGCATCGATCCTGGTGGCCAGTATTCGCATGCATTTCCTGGACGTGATGCTCCACCTCAAATACCGCGGCCCGAACGTGATGGGCTGCGACGCCAGCTTTCGCAAGGGGGAGGAGATGGGCTGGTTCCAGCTCGGGTCGACGATCATCGTGTTTGCGCCGGCCGACTTCGAGCTGTGTGAGAACGTGGGGCAGGGGTCGGTCATCCGTATGGGCCAGCCGCTGCTGCGGCACCCGTAGCCGTCACGCGGCGGCGACCAGCTTCCGCTCGGGCGCGCGCCCGGCGCCTGGCGGCAGCCAGCGGACCAGGTGCGAGCGGAACACGTCGTGCCCGGCCTGCAGCGTCCGGCCGACGATGCTGGCCCGCGCCCGCTCGCGCCCGCAGCCGAGCGCGCGGAGGCAGGCGGCGTGGAGGTCGTCGTCGATCGCTCCGGTCACCCCGTCGGTGATCAGGTCGACCGGTCCCGGAGCGGGCACCGAGGCGACCGGCAACCCCGACGCCAACGCCTCGAGGATCACATTGCCGAACGTCTCGGTGCGCGACGGGAACACGAAGCAGTCGGCGCTGGCGAAGTGGGCCGACAGGTCTTCGCCGAACCGGTAGCCGCGCCAGACGACGTCGGGATAGGCGCGCTGAAGCTCCTCGCGCGAGGGGCCGTCGCCGACCATGACCTTGGTGCCGGGGAGCGACAGCTTCAGAAAATCCTCGAGGCTCTTCTCGATCGCCACCCGCCCGACGTACAGCCAGATCGGTCCGGGGAGCCCGTCATAGACGTCGTCGCGGCGAAAGCGCGGATGGAATACGTCGGCGTCGACGCCGCGCGGCCAGTGAACGAGCTGCTTGCCGATCCGCTTGCCCTCGAGCTCGTGGAGCAGCGACATCGAGCTGACCAGCGTGTGCTCGGCGCGGCCGTGGAACCAGCGCACCAGGTTGTACCCCCACCGCACCGGCACGACGGGAACGCGCGCGCTCAGGTACTCGGGGTAGCGGGTGTGGAAGCTGGTGGTGAAGCGCAGCTGCTTCATACGCAACCAGGCGACGGTCGAGAAGCCGAGGGGGCCCTCCGTCGCGACGTGAACCGCGTCGGGGCGAAAGCCGCGAATGCGGCCGATCGCCCGCCACGGATCGGTGGCGATGCGGATCTCGGGGTACGAGGGGAGCGGAACCGTGCGGTGGCCGTCGGGCGCGATCACCAGCACTCGGGTACCCTGCGACTCGACGTACTTGACCAGCCTAACCAGGGTGTTGACGACCCCGTTCGTCTGCGGCTTCCACGCGTCGGTGATGAGCGCCAGCCGTTTGATCACGAACGGGGCGGGGGCGGGCGCCGCGACCGTTCTACCGAGGCCGCGAACAGCCTCGAACCCTGGCTGCGCAAACATCATCGTTGTGCCTGCCTTCGTTACTACGCTGGTTCGCGGAGGCGCGCGCCAACAAGGCGCCAACGAATGCGTGACCATCCCGCCGGTTTTGCGGTCGAAAGTGACCCGCGTGTGACGTTCGCGCGACGGGCCTTGGTTGCGGCCCGTGGAAATCGCGGTCTATCGTCGCGGCATGTCGAAACTGCCGCTCGGCTCCAGCGTGGCTCTATTGATGATGGCGGTGAGCGTCCCGGGGGCGAACGCCGCTGCACCCACGCCCGCCGCGGCCGCGCGCGAGCGTCGCTTGCATCTCGCCGCCGCCGAGGCGAGCAGCTACCTGGTCAACGACTGGAACAAGTTCCAGGAGAACTACCTGCCGCTCTATGTCGGCGACGACGATCCGCGCACCGCCTGGAACCTGAAGACCGAGGGGATCGGCGAGTGGCTCCGGCTGAAGGTCACGCCGATGGCGGGGGCGACGAAGGTGAGGCTGAAGGTGCGCAACGGGTTCCAGAAGTCGGAGAAGCTGTTCGTCGCGAACTCGCGCGCCCGGATGTTGACCGTCGTGCTGCTGCCGTCGAACAAGGCGACCGACGTCGAGCTGACCGACAAGAGCGGCTGGCAGGAGCTGGTCGTCGACCAACCGGCCGGTCCCCTCGAGGCCGTCGAGCTGCGGGTGAAGTCGGTCTACCCGGGCAAGAAGTACGACGACCTGTGCCTCTCCGACGTGCAGCTCTACGTCACCGCGACGTCGTCGGACAACCCCGCCTTCGAGAAGCAACACTTCGAGAAGCTGCTCGCCTGGAAGAGAGAGCGGGCGGAGGCGGCGAAGCTGTTTCAGACCGCGCTGGGCAAGACGCTACCGATCGCGCCGCAGTACCTGGCCCAACTACCTGGTGACGTCCCGCAGGAGAAATGGGTGGACCCGTGTCCGCGGGGGGATGACGCCTGCCCGGTGGCGTTACGCCCTCGGGCGCGGAATCACCGCGGCGGGGAAGGGGCCGCACGCCGCGGCGCTGCGTCTTGGCGCGGAGCTGGCCAAGACCCGGTTCGCGGAGATGATCGCCGCGCGCCCCGCGACGCGCGACAAGCGCGCCATCCCGCGCGCCGACGGGTTGTGCACACCGACTTTGGGCGAGTGCCTGGAGAATCCGTGCGAGTACGCGCTACCGCTGCCGATGACGAACCAGCTTGGATACCTGGACGCCGCCGCGTTGACCTTGGTCGAACAGACAGGCCTGCCGACCTACGCCGATGTGATGGCCCTGAAGGCGCCGCAGTGCCGGCTGCACCAGGAGACGACCTTCGCGTGGGCCAAGCGCGATCCGGCCCCCGCCGGGGGCGTCGGACGCGTACGTGCGCTGCTGCTCGCGAGCTGCGGCATGGTCGAGGGGCGTGAGGGGTCGTATCCGGCGGCGCGCGAGCAGCTGCTCGTCTACGGGGATGACGGACGCCTGGAGGTCGTCGCCGACGATGTTCGCGCAGCCACGCTCGACTGGCGGACCGACGCCGACGGTCCGAAGCTGGCGCGCGCGGAGCTGACCGGGCTCTCACGCTCGCTCGATCTGACCGTGACCGCGGCGGTCACCGTCGCCAAGCAGTGACGCCGGCCGTCCTGCTGCTCGCGCTCGTCGCAGGCGAGCTGTTCCCGAACGGGCTCGGGCCGATCGACACCGGCGCGCCCGCCAGCGCCAGCGCGCAGGCCTGCGCCTCGTGTCACGCCGATGTGCACGCCGACTGGGCGGCGAGCCGCCATGGCCAGGCGTGGACCAACGCGATCTTCCAGCGCGAGTACAGGGATCGCCCGCTCGCCTGGTGCGTCCACTGCCACGCGCCGCTGCGCGAGCAACTCGCGCAGGTGCAGGCCGGCGGCGGCGCGCTCGCCGACGAGGGGATCACCTGCGCCGCCTGCCACATCCGCGACGGGAAGATGCTGGCGCGCCGGCACGGAGCCGGCGTCGCCGCACGCGACCGAGGTGCGCGCCGATTTCGGCGGACCGGCGTTCTGCGCCGGCTGCCACCAGTTCAACTTCCCATTGATCGAAGCTGCGCCGCCCGGGCCGGGCCACGTGGTCGGCTACACCGACCACCCGATGCAGGACACCGCGCACCAGCACGCGCGCGGTCTGCGCGCTGCGCAGGAATGCCTCGGCTGCCACCGCAGCGGCGACGGCGGCCACCGCTTCCCCGGCGGCCACGACGCCGAGATGATCAGCGCGCGCGATCAAGCTCGAGACCTGTCGCGATCGCGGCGGGCTGCAGGTGCGTCTCACCAACGCCGGCGCCGGCCACAACGTCCCGACCGGCGACCTTCATCGTCACCTGGTGCTGCGGGCCTGGCGGGCCGACGCGCCGGAGCGGCTGCAGGAGGTCGTGCTCGGCCGCCGCTTCGCGCTCGACGAGGCCGGCGGCAAGCGCACGACCGAGGACACGACGATCCCGGCGGGCGAGACGCGGGCGGTGTCACTGGCCGCCGCCGCGCTGGGCCCGACGCGGACGCGCGGGCCGATCTCGCTGGAGCTGCGCCTCGTCTACACGATCGACGAGTTTCCGTTCCGCGGCCGCGAGCTCGCCGAGCCGACCTGGGCGACGATGCTGACCCGCGAGGTCACCTGGGCCAAGCTGCCGCGCTGCCGGTGACGCCGCTCGTCTCAGCTTTGCGTCGTCTGCGTCCGGCCGTCCCAGAGCTCGTCGAGCATCGCGAGCAGGCGATTGACGTCGTTCTGGAACGCGATGTCGCTGCGAATGTCGCCGTCGGTCAACACCTGCCGGGCTTCGCTGGCGCTGATGACCTGGGTGTTCGGCTCGTCCATTGTCGTCCCTCTGTTCAGGGATATTCAGCAACGGGCATGCCACGTCTGCGGGGTCTCCTGAACGGGTGCAGGTCCTCAAAAGCCGCGGTTTGCGGCGCCCGTTCGCCACGGTGGTGTGTCCGCTTGGCGTGACATTTCGGACACCCGGACAGTTGTTCGCGTGACCGATGCCACCCAGTTGGGCAGACAGCTCAGGCAGTTCGTACAGCCTGACGCAATTCGCCTCAGGAGGCCGGGGGGAGCGCGAGCGGCCGGATGAGCGACTCGTAGCCGCCGCTGAACCAGGTCCGCAGCTCCTTGGCGCGCAGGATCGGGAACGGATGGGTTCGCCAGGCCGTGAGGAAGGTCTTGTAGGCGCGCCCCAGCGCGGTGCGGTCCTCCTCCTCGTAGGCGTCGATCTGGCGCAGGAACTCGAAGCGATCCATCTCGGCCCAGAGCCGCCCGCCGCCCCCCGCGAACTTCATGAAGACGTTGAGGCAGGGGTCGATGTCCTGGACGCAGAGCAGGCCGGCGCGGTCGGCGGTCAGCTCCGCCTTGCGGTACCAGTCGTGCAGCGCGACGACCAGCCCCTGGCCCAGCAGCGAGCCGATCCCCAGCGTCGCCTGGCCGATCGCGGCCACGATCGAGGCGATGTTCTTGGCCAGCACGGTGTAGAGGACGTGCCCCGCCTTGATGTGTCCCAGCTCATGGCCGATCGTGAACAGCAGCTCCTCGTCGCCGAGCAGCTCGACGAGGCCGGACGTGACCACGATGAACGGCCGCTTGTGTCCGAAGGTGAACGCGTTCGGGTTTGGATCCATCGTCACGTAGAGCTCCGGCTCCTCGACGTCGAGGATCTTGCAGGCCCACCCGAGGTACTTGTGCAGGCGCGGCAGCATGCGCGGCGTGACCCGCACGTTCTCGGCGATGTTCTCCAGGTAGTAGATGTGCTCCAGCCCGAGCTCGAGCACCTTGCTCACGATCAGGTCCAGCCCGGGCAGGGCGCGCAGCGCCTCGGTCGCCGTCGCGTCGTGGGGGTGCTGGAACTCGTCGGCACCCAGTCCTGGAAACGTCCTCAGCTGCTTGCGCTTGGTGGCCTCGGCCATGCCCGCATCTTAGCGGCGTTCGGTCAGGTGATCGCGGTCAGCTGTCGCGTCGGCTCGGTCTTGGTCGTGTTCGCTGAAGACCTCGCCGACGATCGTCTCCATCAGGTCCTCCAGCGTCACTAGCCCGGAGACGGCGCCGTTGCCGTCGATGGCCATGGCGATGTGCTGGTGCTCGTCGCGCATGAAACGCAGCACCTCCACCGCCAGCACCGTGTCGGGGAACAGCTTGATCGGCCGCAGCAGGTCGGCGAGCACGACCAGCTGGCCCTCCCAGGCCAGGGCGATGAAGTCCTTGGCGCTGATGTAGCCGACGATGTTGTCCAGCGTGCCGGCGTAGACCGGGATGCGGGAGCGCAGCCGCTCGAGCAAGAAGTCGCGGACCCGGGCCGGGGGCGCGTCGTAGGGAAGGGCGTCGATCTGCTCGCGCGGGATCATCGCGTCCTTGAGCGGCATCTTGTCGAGGCGCAGCGCCCGCGACGCCAGCTCGCCCGCCTGCTCGTGGACGTCCCCCGCCTCGGCGGCCTGGCTGACCATGTGTTGCAGCTCCGCGGCCGAGATCCGCCCCTCGATGAAGTTCGTGCGATCGCGGAACGGCCGCAACAGCAGGTTCGAGCTGGCGGTCAGCAGCCAGACGATCGGGCGCATGGCGCGTGCCAGCGCCGCCAGGGGCTTCGCCGCCAAGAGCGCGTAACGCTCGGCGGCGCGGAGACCCAGCGACTTCGGGACCAGCTCGCCCAGCACCAGCGACAGGTACGACATCAGCGCGATGACGATTCCGAACGCGAGCGTCGTCGGCGTGCCGCCCGACACCCAGCCCGGACGACCACCGGCTCCAGGTGGCGGGCGATGGTCGAGCCGCCGAAGGCGGCGGCGGTCGTGCTGATGACGGTGATGCCGATCTGGATCGTCGCCAGCAGGCGCTCGGGCTCGGCCCGCAGCCCGGCCACCGTCCGGGCGCCCACCCGGTGCTGGGCGACCAGCTCGGCGACGCGGGTCGGGCGCAGCGACACCAGCGCGATCTCGGCCCCGGCGAACAGGCCGTTGGCCGCGATCAGAGCCACGATGATGACGAGCTCTACGAACACCCGGACCCCTCCCCCGAAGGCGTAAGACGCCCCCCTATAAGGGTCGTTCTTAAAGGAGGGGGTTCAAGCGCAGCGGCAGGGAAAGTTTCCTGGATGACCTGGGAACCGGTAGGCTCGACCGTTGTCTGTTGAAGGTCAGGCGTAAGAACGGAGGCCCATGTCCACGTTCCTCGGGATCGACCTCGGCACCACGAATTCGGTGCTGGCCAGCTTCGACGGTCACGCGGTCAACGTCATCCCCAACCGCCTGGGCGAGACCATGACGCCCTCGATCGTCCGGCTGGACGCCGGGGGGACGGCGACGGTCGGCCGGCGGGCGCAGCGCCAGCGCGAGACCGAGCCCGCCAACGTGGCCGCGGCTTGGAAGCGCCTCATGGGGAGCGCGGAGCGGCTGCGGTTCGAGGCGGCGGACCGTGGGCTCCTGCCCGAGGAGCTCTCCGCCCACGTGCTGGCGTCGCTGCTCGCCGACGCGCGCGACGCGCTGGGGTTCGCCCCGCGCGCGGCGGTCATCTCGACGCCGGCGCTGTTCGAGCTCCCCCAGAACCACGCCACGGCCAGGGCCGGCAAGCTGGCGGGCCTGGACGACGTGGTGCTGATCCAGGAGCCGATCGCCGGCGCCATCGCCGCCGGCTGGCGGGCCGACAGGAACGTCGGGAACGGCGGGGACGGCCTCTGGCTGGTCCTCGACCTGGGGGGCGGCACGCTGGACGTCTCGCTCCTCGAAACCCGTGACGGGCGGTTGCGCGTGGTCGACCACGCGGGCGACAACTTCCTGGGCGGCAAGGACGTCGACGACGCGCTGTGCGACTGGGCGGCGGCGGAGATCCTCCGGCGCCACGGGCCGGTCTTGCCATCAGCACCGGGCCAGGGACCGGCCATGCTGCGGGCCGCCTGCGAGCAGGCGAAGATCGAGCTGTCTCGGGCGGTGCACGCGGTCATCGAGATCCCCGCGCTGGACCTCGCCCTGCCGATCGGGCGGGACGAGCTGGCGTCGCTGTCGGCGCCGGTGGTGGCCCGCAGCTTGACCATCGTGAAGAGGCTGCTGGCCGACAACGGCCGCGGCGCCGACGACGTCGGCCGGGTGGTGCTGGTCGGGGGCTCGACGCTGCTCCCGGAGCTGCGCGGTCAGGTCGGTGCGCTGTTCGGGGGCCGGATCGCGACCGGCGTCGATCCGATGACCGCCGTTGCCCGCGGCGCCGCGCTCTACGCCGGCACCATCGGCCTCGAGGCCCGGCCGGCCGCGCCGGCGGTCGCCTCTGTCGGTCTGTCGGTGCGGGTCGAGCACCCGCCCATCACCGCCGATCTCGAGCCGTTCGTGGTGGGGCGATTCCTCCTGGGGAGCGGCCAGGCGCTCCCCGCGCGGGTCGTCATCGAACGAGAGGACGGCGGCTTCGCGACCTCCGCCGACGATCCGGCGGCGCGGCTCTCGGCCGAGGGGAGCTTCGTGCTGCAGGTGAGGCTGGAGCGGGACCAGCGTTGCGGGTTCCGGCTGCGGGCCTTCGACGCCGCCGGCGCGCCGCTGCGCCTCGCGACGGCAGGCTTCGCGATCGTTCACGGGCTGTCGATCGCCGATCCGCCGCTCGCGCGCGCGGTCGGCGTCGCCTGCGCGGACGATGTGACCCAGGTCTACTTCGCCAAGGGGACGCCGCTGCCGGCGCGCCGTACCTTCGTCCACCAGACGATAAAGGCCGTGACGGCGGCCAGCGGCGACGATCTGCTGGCCGTCCCGGTGGTGCAGGGGGAGTCGACGCGCAGCCACCGCAACCGGTTGATCGGCGTCCTGCGCATCGCCGGGGTGAAGGCCGATCTGCCGGCGGGGGCGCGCGTCGAGGTGACGCTGCATCTCGATCGGTCGGGGCAGCTTCACGCACGGGCCGACGTGCCGGCGCTGGGGCAGACCTTCGAAGAGGTGGCGCACGTGCTGGTGCCCACCGCGACGCTGGCCACCGCCGCGCGCGAGATCGCGGCGACGGTAGAGCGGGCCAGCGAGCTGCAGCGGCGGACGTTCCTGGCCGCCGCGCCGGCGGCGGTGCAGGCGCTGGAGGCCACCGCCGAGCGGCTCGCCGAGGCGGAGGCGTCGCTCGCCCGGGCGCGCGGGGGAGACGCCGACGCCGCGCACAAGCTGCACCGCCTGCTCCTCGAGCTGAACGTGGCGCTCGACGAGGCCGAGGCAATCCTCGGCCTGGCCAGAGCTCGACCGCGAAGCACGTGGGGCCGTGGTTCGTTTCACGCCGCTGGTCGCCCAATGGGGGACGGCGGCCGAACAGCAGCTCTACGAGCAGACGCTGCAGGCGGTCTCGGCCGCCCAGGGGCGTCGCGACGCGGGCGAGCTGGAGCGGCAGATCGAGGCGGTACGGGCGCTCGGCAGGGCGGCGTACTGCCGCAACCCGCAGGCGCTCCGCGACGAGCTCGAGTGGGCGGCCGCGCACGTGACGCAGGCGATGGAGGTCGCGCGGGTCCACCAGCTGATCGCGCGTGCCCGGACGGCCGACCAGGCCGGGAACATGGGCGCGCTGCGGGCGATCCTGAGCGAGGTCTGGCAGCTCTTTCCGAGCTCGCCCGAGCAACAGCGCCGGAGCTTCGGCTCAGGAGTTCGATGACGGAGTCGAAGACGGAGTCAATGAAGAGGAGGGTGGCGGAGCCCCAGAACCTGCTTCGCAGCCACCTGGAGAACCCGTTCCTGGTGCTGGCGCTGCCGGCCGACGCCGACGCCGGTGCAATCGAACGCCAGGGGGAGAAGCTGCTGGCGATGCTCGCCGCCGGGCTGGCGGAGGGGGCCCGCTACGCGACGCCGCTCGGCCCGCGGGGCCGTACCCCGGAGCTGGTGCGCGCGGCGCTCGCCGAGCTGCGTGATCCCGAACGGCGTCTGGGCCACGAGTGGTGGGCGCGCGGGTGGGCCGGCCAATGAAGGCGGAGGCGCGTCGCGTCGCGAGGACGGTGCTGCGCGTGATGATCTGGGCCGTCCTCTACGTCCTGATGGCGCGCGGGATCGCCATGGGGGTCGGAATCTGGGCGGCGGGCACGATGCGGGCGGTACCGACCCTGGTCGTCGCTCTCGTCTTTCCGATCTGGCTGTTTCTGCACTTTCCGAGCTGGTTCGCCTGGCGCGTCGCCCATCCGCTCGGCCTCCGCTTTCTCGTCCGCTGGGGGTGCTGGCTGTCGCCGCTGGCGCGGTCGCGCGACCTCACCAGCATCGCGATCTACGTCGACGTCGATGCCGGAGAGGCGCTTCCCGCGCGGGCGGATCTCCCCGCGGACGCCTGGACGGCCCTGGCGGCGGCGCGGGAGGCGGAGCGGCTCGGCGACCGGGCCCGCGCCGACCAGATCGTCGACGCGCTGGCGCAGCTCCCCCCCGGCGGCCTTTACCCCTGGATGGCCCGCAGCTACGGGGTGGAGAGGCTGATCGCCGCGGCGCTGCGGCGTGGCGATCCGGCGACGGCGACCCAGTACGCCCGCATCGGAGCCGGAGCGCTCTCCTCGCTTCTGGCAACGCTGACCGCTTCTGACGCCCGTCCAGCTTGGCGGCTCTGGGCGCTGTGGGCCGCCGCCCCTTGCCGCAGGCTCACGCTGCCGCGGGTCCGGGCGGCTGCGCGCCGGAGCCGGGCGCAGGCGGTGGTGACCTCGCCGCTCGCTCCGATGCTGATAGGGCGTTCCGGAGACGGCGATGGCGACGGAGGCGGCCCGGCGCTCTCCGCGCCCCCGCTCCGGCACCTGCAGCTGCTCGCGGCCGCCGCGGCCGGCCGTCCGGTCCCGATGCGCGACCTGTTCGCGCTGGCCGGCGACTGGGAGCGTGCGCTCGATGAGCCGTCCCGCGCCCGGGTGCACGCGCGGGCGCTCGAGCTCGGCGCGCGACAGGGCGCAGAGCGCGCCCGCGCCCTGCGCAATCGGGTCATCGCGGAGCTGGCGGTGTTGGCCGAGCGCGCCGATGGGGATCCGCCCCGCGCGGTCCATCGCCTCGATGCGGGCGTCGACGTGAGCGACGGGCCGGTGACGAGCGCCCTGCGCGCAGAGGTGCGGGCCCGGCTGCTGGACGGGGTCGCCGCGGCGCTCGCCCCTCTGGGCGACGGTCGCCGCGCCCCGCCCGGCAACGTGCTCGCGGCCTGGGAGCGCTGGCTGGCGGTGCGGGCGGCCCTCGATCGCGCCGAGGCCGTCGCGGGTCCCCGGGCGCTGACCGCGCTCTGGTACGGCGGCGTGCGCGACGCGGTCTGGAGCTGGAGCTGCGCGCTCTACCGGGATCGCCGCGCCCGCTCGGGCTGGGCCGCGCACATGATGTTCAGCTGGATCGCCGACCGGGCCGAGCTCTACGGCGACTTTCCGGCGACGCTGCTCAATCGCGAAAACGCGCGCAACGCCCTGGCCGTCGCCTGAACCGGGCATCTGCCCGGACATGGCCTGAGCTCGCCGTCAGGCGCCGGCGCACTAGGTTCGCGATGAGAGGCGGTGCACCAATGGAGAACCCGGATCGGCAGCGAAACGTTGAGTCGGTCTGGTGGACGCTTCGGATCAGCTTCGGGCTCGTGCCGCTGCTGGCCGGCCTCGACAAGTTCGTCAATCTGCTCGCGTACTGGCCGAAGTACGTCGCGCCGGGCTTCGCGGCGGTGATCCCGGCGTCGCCGCAGACGTTCATGCACCTGGTCGGCCTCGTCGAGATCGTCGCCGGCCTGGGGATGCTGTTCACGCGGTGGACGAAGACGTTCGCCTACGTCGTGGCCGCCTGGTTGACCTGCATCGCGCTGAACCTGATCGCGGGCCGGTTCCTCGACGTCGCGGTGCGCGATCTGGCGCTCGCCGTCGGCGCTCTCAGCCTGGCCCGGCTCAGCGACACGGTGGACGTCACCGCGGCGCGCCGCGCGCACCTGCGTGCTGCCACGGCCTGAGCGGATGCAAAAAAAAACGCCCCCGCGTCCGGGATGCCGGACACGAGGGCGCGTTGTTTTCGGTTTCTATGAAAGCGGCGACGTCAGGGGAGGATCTGGCCCCGGATCTCGCCGTTGGGATAGGTGGCGCTGTGCACGTTGACGTACATCAGACCGTTCTGCAGGTCGGTCACCTGCGCGGGGGTCAGCGTTCCGGCGCCGGTGACGGTCCCTGACGTCCCGCCCGTCTGGGTCAGCGTCACGACGGGATCCGCGGTGGCACCGGCCGCGGCTGGGCCGTGGATGTGCGCCACGGTGGCCGCAGAGGTGAGGCCGCTGTAGGTACCGGCCACGGTCACGTCGCCCGTCGCCGGGTCGAGGATCACCGTTGCGGTGCCCGTGGCGGTGCTCGCGTTCGACGGCACCTCGTTCGCGGCCCTCATCTGGACGGTGAACCGCTGGGTGCCGATGGCGCCGCCGCTGCCGCCGCTGCCGCCGACGCTGCTGCCGCCGCTGCCGGCGACGCTGCTGCCGCCGTGACCGCCGATGCCGGTGGTCACGGTGATGTCGTCGTCGTCATCGTCGCTGCAGGCGACGTTGTTCAATGCGCCGTAGGCGATTACGCCCCCGAACGCGATGGCGAGAGTGAAGTTCGAGATGTGTTTGGTCATGACATGCCTTTTGTTCATCGCGTTGCCCGGCAACAATTCCGGGCGCCACCTGATTGAAGAAACTCGTCCATTCCTGATCCCCTTCGTCGTTCAGTAGGTTCCACCTCCGCGGTTGGCGCTCCCCGTCGGGCCCGGGCCGCCTGCGACACCGCGGCCGCCGCTGCCGCCCACGGCGGTGCCGCCGCTGCCGCCCACGGCGGTGCCGCCGCTGCCGCCCACGGCGGTGCCGCCGCTGCCGCCAGTGGCCGAGCTGCTGCCCGCGTGGCCGCCGATGCCGGTCGTGACGGTGATGTCGTCGTTGTCATCGTCGCTGCACCCGACGCTGGTGAGTCCGCCGGCGACGATGCCGCCCAACGCAACTGAGAGGATGATGTTTGCGATTGTCTTGCTCATGATCACAACGGTTAGTCGCCGTCGTGCAGCGGCAATCCGGTCGGGTCCCGAACACCTGGATCCTGGAAACGTCTCGCTCGCAAACAGCGCCCGCGTGGTTAGGTTGGGCTTTCGGGTTCCGTTCGCCCAGGCAGTCGCTGTGATGTCGCTTCTCCCCCCAAGCTGCACGCTGCTCGTCGTCGACGACAGCGCCGTCAACAGGGTCGCGATCCAGACGCTGCTCGAACCGCTGGCGCGCGACGTCGTGATCGTCGACGGGCAATCAGACGTACAGGCGCTGGTGGCTGCACACACGCCCGCACTGGCGATCGTCGACGTGCATCTGCCCGCCGAGCACGGCCTGGAGCGGCTGGCGGTGCTGCGTCAGGCGGACGCGGAGCTGCCGGTCGTGGTCGTCGGGCCCTACGGCTACGAGTCGGTGCCGGCCCAGCGCGCCTTCGCGCTGGGTGCGATCGACTACGTTCAGCGACCCTTCGGGGGCGACGCGTTCCGCGCCAAGCTGCAACGACTGCTCGCCCTGGCGCTGCAGGCGCGCGCCGGTGAGGCGAGCGCCGCGCGCGCGATCCGGGAGCGCGATCGGTACATCGGCGTGCTCGGGCACGATCTGCGCAATCCGCTGGCGGCGATCCGGATGGGGCTGCAGCTGCTGCTGCAGTCGCAGACGCTGACGGGGCGCGATCGCGGGCGCGTGGTCCGGATGGTGGGGACGGCTGATCGAATGCACGACATGATCCGCGATCTGCTCGACTTCACCCGAACGTCGGTCGGCGGGTTCCCGCACCGCCCCGTCGCGACCGATCTGCGGCGCCTCTGCGACGCGGCGGTCGACGAGCTTCGCGCCGTTCACCCCGAACGGACGATCACCGTCGAGGTGAGCGGGGACCTGACCGGCGTCTGGGATCCCGATCGCCTGAAACAGGCGCTGCTCAACCTGCTCGGAAACGCGATCGATCACGGCGGCGATGGGCCGGTCGGCATCCGCATCGAAGGGGCGGGGCAGGACGTCGTGCTCTCGGTCCACAACGACGGCGAGCCGATCCCCGCGTCGGTGTTGCCGGTGCTGTTCGAGCCGTTCCGGCGCGGCGACGGCAGCCCGCACGGCCTCGGCCTGGGCCTCTATATCGTCCGGGAGATCGTCCGCAGCCACGGCGGCGCGATCGAGGTGCGCTCGACCGCGAGCGAAGGGACGACGTTCGTGTCGCGCTGGCCGCGGAACGCCCGCCCCGCCGAGGCCGTCGCCTCGCCGGAGGTGGCCGTCGCCTCGCCTCCGAGCTCAGGAGGTGAGGTGGAGCGCGCGTAGCGCTTCGGCGACGCTCCAGGCCTGGGCGACGCAGCCCCTCGGCGTGAAGGGGGGCTCGGCGTCGTAGATCTCGCTGATCGTTCCCACGCAGGCTTCGCCCAGCTCCCGCTCTAGCCCGTCGAGCAGGCGGCGGGCCCCGGCACGATCGTCGGGGAAGGTTCGCAGCCACGCGTCCACGAACGGGCCGATGAGCCAGCCCCACACCGTCCCCTGGTGATACGCGGCGTCGCGGGAGCGCAGGTCGCCGTCGTAGCGCGGCTTGTAGTCGGGGTGGCCGGGGCCCAGCGATCGCAGTCCGAACGGGGTCACCAGCCTGTCGTTCACCTGTTGCAGCACCGGCCGCCAGCGCGTGGGATCGAGGACGGGATTCGGCAGGGAGAGCGCCAGCAGCTGGTTGGGGCGGAAGGTCGCGTCGTCGCGGCCGGCGTTGTCACCGTCCTCGGCGTCGACGATGTCGTAGAGGTAGCCACCGTCGGCGTACCAGAATCGGGCGTTGAAGGCCGCTTGCAGAGCGTCGGCACGCCGGCCGACGTCGCTGGCGGCGAGCGCATGCGCCGGGGTGGCGGTGCCGTGCGCCTCCCCCTCGCGCAGCCAACGTTCGAGCAGCCGGAGCGCATTGTAGAAGAGGGCGTTTATTTCGACCGCCTTCCCGCGTCGCGGCGTCACCACCCAGTCGCCGACCTTGGCGTCCATCCAGGTCAACTGATAGCCGGCCGCCCCCTGGCGGAGCAGTCCGTCGGCGGGATCGACGCCGATGCCGAACCGCGTCCCCTCGACGTGCTTGGCGATGATCTCGACCAGCCGGGGAAGCAGCAGCCAGCGCGTCTCGACGTCGCCAGTGTGCTGCTCGTAGCGATCGAGGGCGTGGAAGAACCAGAGCGTCGCGTCGGCGGTGTGATACAGGCCTTCGCTCTCTCCTTCGGGGAACAGGTTGGGGATGAGGCCGTCGCGCACGTGGTGCGCGAACGTGTGCAGGATGTCGCGCGCCGCGTGGTGGCGGCCGGTGATCAGCGTCAGCCCTTCGAGGCTGATCATCGTGTCGCGCCCCCAGTCGGTGAACCAGGGATAACCGGCGATGATCGTGCGAGCGCTATCCCCCTCGGCGTCCAGGCGCACCTCGTCACGCGGCCGCATGTGCGGGGTGATGATGAACTGGTCGGCCGCCAGCACCAGCTCGGCGCCGATTCCCTGCTGCAGGGTCGGGGGGGCCTGGGCGATCAGCTGCAGCCGGCGGCCGTCGTCCGCGGCGCGCGCCTCGTCGACGGCCAGCGCGTCGATCCGCTCCCACGCCTCGGTCGAGACGACAAACGTGACCTCGTCGCCGGCGCGAAGGGGAACGTCGAACGAGCCCCGCGTGTAGAGCCGCCCCTGCCAGTCGTAGCCGCGCGCGCGCTCGATCGGGTACTCGACGTCGAGGGTCCGCGACGGGTGGTCAAAGCGTATCGGCCCCGGGCCGTTCCCGCGCAGCGCCAGTCGGAGCGGCGGGTAGCGTTCGTCCGGCGAGCGCAGCTCGAGGCCGTGGTCCTCCGTGACCGCGGTGTAGCCATCGGGCCCACCCGCGACTGGGCCCTCGTGCGGACGGAAATCGAACGCCGGCTCCAGGGTCAGCGTGACCGACGGCGACGCGGGCAACAGACGGTAGCTGACGAAGGTGGTGTTCTGCCGGTAGGGCATCCCGATCGAGAGCTCCAGCACGGCGTCGCGGTGGGCCCAGCGCCAGTACGGGCGTCCGTTCACCAGGCGGATCTCCGCTGGCGGCAGTTCGGCCAGCGCGACCGTCTCTCCGTCCTCGAAGCGCGCCTGCGCCAGCAGCTGGGTCAGCATGGCGGTCCGCCCGAGCGGCGCCGGCAGAGACGCGATCAGCAGGCCGTGCGAGCGGCGCGTCGGCACGCCGCCCAGCGTCCCCGCGGCGTAGCCGCCGAGGCCATTGGTGAGCATCCACTCGCGCGCGCGCAGGGCGGCCGGATCGTCGCCCCGCTGCCAGGCGACCCGTGCCGGCGGGGGAACCGTCTCGGCCACGGGCAGGACGGCGGCTGTCATCGTGTCCGCTCCGCCGGGGCGAGCACCAGCGCCGCCTCGCCGGGCAACACCCAACCGTCGTCCGTGACCAGGTCCGCCGTCCCGGTGCCGCCGTACCCGATCGTTTCGCTCGACCAGCGCAGGCGCCAACCGCCCTCGTCGGGGGGCGCCAGCAGCGGCTCGGGGATCGGCGAGAGATCGAGATCGGTCCCCAGGTTGACCAGCAGCAGGCGATCGTCGCGCCCCGCGGGGTCGTCCCCGCGGAAACGCAGCGCCAGCGCCGCCGCCCCCAGCACGGCGCCGTGCAGGCGATCGGCGCGCTGCTGAGAGAAGGCCCCCTCGTCGCGACGGAGCGCCAACAGATCGCGGTGGAGCGCCAGCGTCGCGGGGTTGGCTTCGCCCCGATCCAATTTGCAACGCGCGAAGGTGTCGGGCGACGATGGGTCGGGGACCTTCGCCTGGGCCTCGGGCGTGGCCAGCGACGGAAACTGCTTCAGGAAGTCACCGCGCCCCTTGCGAACGGCCTCCGCCAGCTCAGCGCCGTGATCGGCGAAGTAGTGGAAGGGACGGGTCGAGCCGAACTCCTGACCCTGGAAGAGCATCGGCGTTCCCGGTGCGAGCAGGGTCAGGGCCGTCATCGCGCGAAGGTGGCCCGGCGACGTCAACGACATCAGCCGGGCGCCCCGCAGCGTGTTCGCGACCTGGTCGTGATTCTCCAGGCAGATCACGAACCGTTCGGCCGGCAGGTCGAGGCTCGGCGTCCCGCGCCCGTGGCGCTGCCACCGGTACCACTGCCCCTGATAAAGGTAGCCCCAACGGAGCGCCGAGATCAGCTCCTGGGGACGCCCGCAGTAGTCGCGATAGTAGGCCTCGTTGCGCCCGGTCAGGGCCACCCGCGCGGCGTGGTGGAAGTCGTCGTTCCATACGGCGTCCAAACCGTAGCCGCCCTGGTCGGTGGAGCGAACCAGCCGCGCGTCCTGCGACTCGTGCTCGGCGACCACCAAGGTGGTGCGACCGCGGGCCGCCTCCCGCACGCGCCGTCTGATCGCCGCCAGCAGGTGTTCGTCGGAGGTGTCGATGATGGCATGGGTGGCGTCGAGGCGAAGGCCGTCGAAATGGAACTCGTCGATCCAGTATCCGGCGTTCTCGACGAAGAACTCGCGAACGGGCGCCGAACCAGGGCCGTCGAAGTTCAGCGCCTTGCCCCACTCGGTGCCGTGGCGCTCTGTGAAGTAGTCGGGCGCGAACGCGTTCAGATAGTTCCCGTCGGGGCCAAGGTGGTTGTAGACCACGTCGAGGATGACGCCCAGACCGAGCGCGTGCGCGTGATCGACGAACCGCCGCAGGTCATCGGGCCCGCCGTAGAGGCGCGTGGGCGCCCAGAGATCGACGCCGTCGTAACCCCACCCGAACCGTCCCGGGAACTCGGCGAGCGGCATCAGCTCGACGACGGTGACGCCCAGGGCGCGGAGCGCCTGCAGCTCTCCGGCCGCCGCCGCATAGGTCCCCTCCGCGGTGAAGGTGCCGACGTGGAGCTCGTAGATGACCTGTCCCCGCGCGGTCACCCCACCCCAACTGCCGTCGGTCCAGGTGAACCGCGCCGGATCGACCACCACCGACGGTCCGTGCGGTCCGTCGGGCTGCCAGCGCGACGCCGGATCGGGATACAACTTGGCGTCGCCGTCGAGCCGGAAGCCGTAGTGATCGCCGGCCCCCACCCCCGCGACGAGCCCGGAGAAGTAACCTCCAGACTCGGCGGTGAGGGGCGTGGTCCGTTCGCGATCGGTCCCCGCAACCACGTCGACCCGCTTGCGCGCCGGGGCCCAGACCCGCAGGTGCGTCCCGCCGTCGCCCACCTCTGCTCCCACCGGATAGCGTCGCCGCATTCGGCACGAACGTAATCACCTCCCGGCTGAGGTCGAGAGCTTCCCCGGTCGTGCTTCGACGCCAGACTGTCGTCAATGCCTACCGTTTGGCCAGGTCGACCCCACCCGCGCGGCGCCAGCTTCGACGGCCAGGGGGTCAACTTCGCGGTCTTCTCCGGGGTGGCCACCCGGATCGAGATCTGCCTCTACGACAGCACCGACCCGACGCGCGAGACCGACCGCTTCGACCTGATCGAGACGACGGGCCACGTGTTTCACGGCTATGTGCCCGGCCTCGCTCCCGGGCAGCTCTACGGGTTGCGCGTGCACGGTCCCTACGCGCCCGAACGCGGCCATCGTTGCAACCCCAGCAAGTTGCTCGTCGATCCTTATGCGAAGGCGCTCTGGGGCGAGGTCGACTGGACGCAGCCGGTGCTCGGGTATCGGATCAGCGACGGCGAGGGGGCCGAGCTCCCGCTGGAGGAACGCGATCTCGCCATCGATCAGCGGGACAGCGCGGCGGGGGTTCCCAAGGGGGTGGTCGTGGACGACCGCTTCGACTGGGGGGACGACCGCCCGCTCGGGACCCCCTGGCGCGAGACGATCATCTACGAAGCGCACGTGCGCGGCTTCACCAAGCTGCACCCCGACGTCCCCGAGGAGCTGCGGGGGACGTACGCCGGGCTGGCCCACCCGGCCGCGATCGAGCACCTGACCAAGCTGGGCGTCACCGCGGTCGAGCTGATGCCGGTGCACGAGTTCGCGGACGACGGCTTCCTCGAGGATCGCTCGCTGCGAAACTACTGGGGCTACAGCACGCTGGGCTTCTTCGCCCCCGAGCAGCGCTACATGAGCGGCCGGACACCCGGGGGGCAGGTGGCGGAGTTCAAGGCGATGGTCAAGGCGCTGCACGCCGCCGGCCTCGAGGTGATCCTGGACGTGGTCTACAACCACACCTGCGAGGGGAGCCACCTGGGGCCGACGCTCTCGCTGCGCGGGATCGACAACGCCACCTACTACTGGCTGATGCCCGAGGCGCGGTATTGCCTCGACTTCACCGGCACCGGCAACAGCATCAAGGCGGCCAACCCCGAGGCGGCGCGCCTGATCGTCGATTCGCTGCGCTACTGGGTGCGCGAGATGCACGTCGACGGGTTTCGCTTCGACCTGGCGACGACGCTGGGGCGGGTGGGGCGCGGCCAGTTCAGCCCGCAGGCGCCGATCTTCCAGATCATCAGCCAGGACGCGGAGCTGTCGCGGGTGAAGCTGATCGCCGAGCCCTGGGACGTCGGCCTCGGCGGCTATCAGGCGGGGAACTTCCCGGCGCCGTTCAGCGAGTGGAACGGGAAGTTTCGGGATGCGATGCGCCGCTACTGGAAGGGGGACGAGAACCTGGCCTCCGAGGTCGGTTATCGGCTGTCCGGTTCGGCCGACATGTTCCTGGGCGACCGCCGCCAGCCCCAGGCGAGCATCAACTTCATCACCGCGCACGACGGCTTCACGCTGCACGATCTGGTCAGCTACGGGTCCAAGCACAACGAGGCCAACGGCGAGCGCAACCAGGACGGCGCCGACGACAACCAGTCCTGGAATCACGGCGCCGAGGGGGAGACTGACGATCCCGAGATCCAGGCGCTGCGCGCGCGCCAGCAGCGCAACCTGCTGGCCACGCTGCTGTTCTCGCAAGGGGTGCCGATGTTGCTCGGGGGTGACGAGATCGATCGCACCCAGCGCGGCAACAACAACGCCTACTGCCAGGACAACGAGCTCTCCTGGCTCGACTGGCGCCTCGACGATCGGAAGCAGAGCCTGCTCGCGTTCACGCGCCAGCTGATCGCGCTGCGGCGCCGCCACCCCATCCTGCAGCAGCGCCGTTTCTTCGTCGGTGACTTCATCTGGGAGTCGCAGTCCAAGGACCTGGCCTGGCTCCGTCCCGACGGCGGCGAGATGACGCCCGGCGACTGGCAGAAGCCCGGCATCTGGTCGCTGGCGCTGGCGCTGGGCGGCGACGCCATCCCGATGCTCGACGAGCGCGGCCGGCGCATGGTCGACGACGGCCTGCTGGTGCTGATGAACGCCCACCACGAGCCGGTACGTTTCAAGCTGCCGGCCGAGGAGGAAGGGGGCGGCTGGCTGCTGGAGATCGATACCGCGGCGCCCGACAGGCCCACGGACACCCCCTGCACCGGCGACTACGAGGTCGCGGCGCGCGCGATGGTGGTGCTGCGCCAGCCGCTCGACGCGCGGGCGGCGCGGGCGGCGGCCGGGGCGCCGGCGCGGGTGATCAAGCAGGCGGCGCAACGCCGCCGGCGGCGGGCCGGGGTCGTCATCCCGCTGTTCTCGATCCGCTCGACGACGGGGTGGGGGCTGGGCGAGATTCCGGATCTGGCCAGGTTCGCGGGCTGGGCGGGGCGGGCCGGGTTCTCGGTGCTACAGCTCCTGCCGGTGGCGGCCGCCTCCGAAGCCGATCCGAGCCCCTACGCGGCGACGTCGGCGTTCGCGCTCGACCCCGTCTACCTGGGCCTGGACGCCTGCGAGGACTTCATCGCCGCCGGGGGGCGCGCCGCGCTCCCCGACGGGCTGACCGAGCAGCCGGCGGCCGCGGCGCTGGCGCCGCTGGTCGACTGGCCGGTCGTTCGGACGTTGAAACGGGCCGGCGTCGCGCTGGCCTTCAATCGTTTCCTGCGCGACGAGTGGCGCCGGCAGTCCGGGCGGGCGCGACACCTGTCGGCGTTCATCCGGGCCAACCGCGACTGGCTGGACGACTACGCGCTGTTCGCGGTGCTGCACGCCAAGTTCGGCGCCGGCTGGCAGGACTGGCCGGTCGGGGAGAGGGATCGCGATCCCGGAGCGATTGCGGCGGTCCGGCGGGCGCACGCCGACGACCTGCTGCGCGAGCAGTGGTTGCAATGGCAGCTGGACCTGCAGTGGCGCCAGGCGCGGCGCGAGGCCAGCGCCGCCGGCGTCGACCTGATGGGAGATGTGCCGTTCGTCGTCGGCGCCGACTCGGCCGACGTCTGGGCGAACCGTTCGCTGTTCCGGATCGATCAGCGCCTCGGCGCCCCGCCCGAGCCGGGGGCGCCCGAGGGGCAGGACTGGGGGCTGCCGGTGTACGACTGGAACGCGCTGGCCCGCGACGAGTTCTCCTGGATCCGCGCCCGGGCCGCCCGCGCCGGCCAGCTTTACGGCCTGTTCCGCGTCGATCACGCGATCGGCTACTACCGCAGCTACTTCCGCTCGACCGACGGCAAGCTCTCCGGCTTCACCCCCGAGAACGAGTGGGATCAAATTCAGCTCGGGGAGAAGTTGATGCGGATGATGAGCCGGTTCGGCGAGGTGGTCGCCGAGGATCTGGGCGCCGTGCCGCCGTTCCTGCGGCCGTCGCTGGAGCGGGTCGGCGTCCCCGGCTACCGCGTGCTGCGCTGGGAGACGGACGACGGGACCTACCGCGATCCCGCCGGCTGGCCGGTCGCATCGGTCTCCACCAATGCGACCCACGACACCGACACCACCGCCAGCTGGTACGAGGGGCTGTCGCCGGAGCAGCGGGCGGCGCTGCGAAAGGTCCCCGGGCTGGGGGGGCTGGATCCGACCGGGCCGTTCGACGACCGCGTGCGCGATTTGTTGCTCACGGTCCTCTACTCCGCGCCATCGACACTAGCCCTGATTCCGTTTCAGGACGTCATGGGGACGCGCGAACAGATCAACGCGCCGGGCACCGTCGAGCCCACGAACTGGAGCTATCGCGCCGCGGTCAGCGTCGACGAGCTGACCGCCGACGAGGCGACGGTCGCGCGTCTCGGCAAGCTGGTGGCGGACGCCGGTCGCGGCGGGACGCGCTAGACTCCCGGCCACAGGGAAGGGAGGGACCATGGCGATATTCAACAAGAAGGCGGACTGGGAGCAGAGGTTGAACGCGGAGGGGGGGACGACGGAGAAGGGGGGCGCGACGTCGGCGCCGATCGCGGTGAAGGGGCCCGGCGGCTATGGCATCGCCGAGACGATCCAGTTGATGCGAACACTCCCCGTCGATCAGAACGGCGAGCTGGTGGTGAAGGTGGTGCGGGCGACGCTTGCGTCGTTGAACGTCCACCTGCCCGAGATCATCGAGGACGCGAACAAGAAGCAGAGGGCGATCCAGGAAAAGATCGCGGCCGAGCATCTCCAGATCGTCGATCTGGAGAAGCAGCTCGAGACCCACCGCAAGGAGATCGCGGCGCTGGAGGCCGATCTCAAAGAGACGACCACCGTGAAGGATCGGTTGCAGCTGGCCGAGCGAACGGCGCTGACGCCGCGGATCCCCGAGGGCGCGCTGACGACGCTGCTCGGCACGGCGCCACACGCGACGACCTCCAAGGACTGAGCCGATTCGCCGCTGATCACCAAACTACGGGAGTCATCCATATGGCTCGCGCGGATTCGGATTTCAGGTTACGAAGGCCCATGCCCAGCGGATTTCATAGAGCCATCCGTCGCCTCACCCGCGCGTACCCGTTCCGGACGCCGGCCAACCTTTTCAACGTCTGCGTTGGAAAGTTGACCTTCGATCGGGCGGAGCCGGTCTGGGAGGTGACGCCCGCCTACGCCGGTCAACCGGCGATGGAGCTCAATGTCTCGACGCCGTTCCAGAGGAAGATCTATCTCTTCCCCCGCGCGTACGCCCGCTACTGGTACGGGCTGCCGCTGGCCGGGTACATGCGCGCGCACTTGAAGCCCGGTGATGGCTTCATGGACGTCGGGGCGAACGTGGGCTACTTCACGCTGCTGGCGGCGTCCCTGGTGGGACCCAGCGGGCGGGTCATCTCCTTCGAGCCCGATCCGATCACCTTCGAGGCGCTGTCACGTTCGGTGGCGCTGAACGAGCTCGCCCAGGTCGCCCCCGTGAATCTGGCGCTCTCGAACTTCGAAGGGGAGGCGGAGTTCTACCGGACCGAGGCCACCGCCCACTCACTGAGCGCGGGAACGGCGACCGACAAACGCTTTCGCGAGAAGACCAAGGTACGGGTCACCACCATGGCCCGCTGGTTGGAGCAGGTCGAAGCGCCGCCCGCCAACGTTCGCCTGATGAAGGTCGACGTCGAAGGCGAGGAGGTGCGTACGAGCGAGGGGATGGTGGCGGCCTTGCCGCGGCTCGGGTACCCGGAGATCTGGGCAGAGGTGAGAGGCCCCCTGGGCTCGACGCGCGCGCCCAACACGTTCGCGCCGATGTGCGAGGTGCTGGCCCCCCTCGGCTACCGGCCGCACCGCTGGTCGGGGGAGCTGAGCCCGCCGATCGCGCCGTCGGACGTTCAGAAGCAGGAAGACATCGTCTTCATCCGCCCGCTCTCCTAACGCTTCGCCTTGATCGTCATGACGTTGGGCGACCCGGGCTTGCCGTTGGCCGCGGCGATCGAGTCCCGGCCGTCGCGCGCCTCGACGTAGTACTGCAGCAGCTTGCCGCGCACCTTGCCGCCCGGGATGGTGCCGACGTACCAGCCCTTGCGCGACCGTTCGAGCACGATCGTGTTGAAGACCGCGACGCCGCTTGGGCGGTAGTGGAGCGCGAGCACCTTGGCGTTCACCCCCGGCTGGGGAACACAGTGGACGAAGAGATCGGTCTCGGACGGGACCTCGTCCGGGAGGGTGCAGTGGATCGGCTCCGCGATGCGGCCCGGAAGCTCCGGCCCCTCGGCTGCCTTCTCCCGCTCCCGCCTTTCCAGTTCATCGCGGGTTCGCCGTTCGCGGTCGCGCGCCGCGACCTCGCTCAGCGTGTGCTCGAGCTTTTCATTGGCCTCGTGAGTCTTCTTCTCGGTGTCCTTGGCGCTGGCCAGCCACTTGTCGCGCTCGGCTTTGTCCTTCTCGAGCTGCTGGATGCGCCCCTTGGCGTCGGTGAGCTGGCGCTCCCGCTCGGGCTTCTCGGCCTCGAGCTTCTCGAGGCGGGCGTTGGCGGCGATGAGAGCCTTGTTGCGTTCGGTGTAGTCGCGCTCGAGCTGCTGGATGCGCCCCTTGGCGTCGGCGAGCTGCTTGTTGGCGTCGGCGAGCTGCTTGTCGCGCTCACCCTTCTCGGCTTCCAGCTTCTCGGCGCGGGCGTTGGCGGCGGTGAGGGCCTTGTTGCGCTCGGTGTAGTCGCGCTCGAGCTGCTGGGCGCGCCCCTTGGCGTCGGCGAGCTGCTTGTCGCGCTCGGCCTTCTCCTGCTGCAACCGCTCGCGTTCGGAGCGCGCCTGGCTCTCGCCGACCTTGGCCTGCGCCAGCTGCTCGGTCAGCTTGGCCGCGTCCTTCTCCTGCTTGTCGCGGTCCAGCTTCTCTTGCTTAGCGCGCTGGCGTTCATCAGCCTCGGCCTGTTTGCGTTCAACCTCGGCCTGCTTGCGCTCGGCCTCGGCCTGCTTCTTTGAGTCCTGCGCGTCCTTGGCCGGCTTCTCCGGCTTGGCCGCCGCCGTTGCTTCAGGGAGCTCGGGATCGGGCACCGGCGCGTCCTGGTCCTCCGCCTTGTCGAACGCCGCCTTGACCGCCTTGGTGACCATGCTGGGCGGCACCTGGATCGCGGGGCTGATCTCCAGGGCCTTGGCGAAGTAGCGGATGCCGTTCTTGCTGTCCTTCGCCTCGTTGATCAGCAGCACGCCCATGAGCACGTACGACTTCGCCATCAGCGGGCTCGAGCCCAACCCGTTCTCGCGTCCGAGCGTGATCGCCTCGGTCAGCTGGCTACGGGTCTTGTCGAAGGCGCCGTCCGTGTAAGCGGCCGCGGCGCCCGATATCAGCTCCTTCATGCGCTCGCTGGCCGCCTTCGGATCGGCCGCGGAGGCGGCACGGGCACCGGCGACGGACAGCAGCACAACAAGGAAGAGACGGATGACGCGGGGTTTGAAGCTCATGTTGCGACTCCGGCTACGGAACCCCCAGGGGGTTCGGGTGTGAGGGCATGCTACCGCAAGCCGGGCGCCTCGTGTCCGCTACGCGAGACGTACTCGGTGTAGCCGCCCCCGTAACGCGTGGGCCCGTCGGGACCGAGCTCGAGCACCCGGTTGGAGAGCTTGGCCAGGAACTGCCGGTCGTGCGACACGAACAGCATCGTCCCCTCGTATCCCGCCAGCGAGCGGACGATCATGTCCTTGGTACCGATGTCGAGGTGGTTGGTCGGCTCGTCGAGGACCAGGAAATTGGGCTTGGTGTAGAGGATCCGCGCCAGCACCAGCCGCGCCTTCTCGCCGCCGGAGAGCACCCGGCAGCTCTTGTCGACGTCCTCCCCCGAGAACCCGAAGCAGCCGGCCAGCGTCTTCAGCGCGCCGACGCTCGCCAGCGGGAAGCATGACAGCAGCGATTCGTAGACGGTGTGCGTCGGATCGAGCAGCTCCATCGCGTGCTGCGCGAAGTAGGCCATCCGGACGCTGGGCCCCACGACCAGTTCCCCCGCGTCCGGGGTCGTCTCCCCGGCGATCAGCTTCAGCAGCGTCGATTTGCCGGCGCCGTTGACGCCCATGATCGCCCACCGCTCCTGGCGCCGGATCGACAGATCGAGGCCTTCGTAGATGACGCGGGCGCCATAGGCCTTGTGCAGCCCCTGGATGCGGACCACGTCGTCGCCCGAGCGCGGGGGCGTGGGGAACTCGAAGTCGAGCTGCTTGCGTCGCTTGGGCGGCTCGACCTTCTCGATCTTGTCCAGCTTCTTGACGCGGGACTGCACCTGCGAGGCCTTGGCGGCCTGGGCCTTGAAGCGCTCGATGAAGCGCATCTCCTTGGCCAGCATCGACTGCTGGCGATCGAACGCCGCCTGCGCCTGCACCTCGTTCATCGCCCGCTGGCGTTCGTAGAAATCCAGATCGCCCGAGAAGCTGGTCAGCACGCCGCCGTCGATCTCGATGATCCGGCCGACGATGCGGTTCAAGAACTCGCGATCGTGCGAGGTCATGAGCAGCGCCCCCTCGTAGCCCTTGAGGAAGGTCTCGAGCCAGATCAGCGACTCGAGGTCGAGGTGGTTCGACGGCTCGTCGAGCAGCATCGCGTCAGGGCGCATCAGCAGGATGCGCGCCAGGGCGACGCGCATCTTCCAGCCCCCTGACAGCTTGGCGACGTCGCCGTCCATCATCTCTTGAGAGAAGCCGAGGCCGGCCAGGATCTCCCGGGCGCGGGCCTCCAGGGCGTAGCCGCCGAGGTCGTCGAACCGTGCCTGCACCTCGCCGAAGCGTTCGAGCAGCGACTCCATCTGGTCGGCGCGGTCGGGATCGGCCAGGGCCAGCTCGAGCTGCTTCAGCTCGGCCGCGACCTCGGAGACGGCGCCCGCGCCGGCCATCACCTCCGCGACCACCGGCCGACCGGCCATCTCGCCGACGTCCTGGCTGAAGTAGCCGATGCTGATGTTGCGCTCGATGGAGATCTGGCCGTCGTCGGGCGACTCCTCGCGCATGATCATCCGGAACACCGTCGATTTCCCGGCCCCGTTGGGGCCGACGAGCCCGATCTTTTCGCCGCGAAAGATCGCGGCGGAAGCGTCGATGAAAAGGATCTGCGGGCCGTGCTGCTTGCTGATCTGGTCTAGGCGAATCACGCGCCGCGCAGTTTAGGATACTGTTCACCCACATGGCATCGACGATCACGTCATTAGGGCACGCGGGGCTCGACGTCCGGCTGGGCTCGACCCGCGTCATCTGCGATCCGTGGCTCTCTCCGGGCGGCGCCTACCTGGGGAGCCGGCACCCCTTCCCCCGCAACGACCAGCTCGTCGCGCAGGCGCTGCACGACGCCCCCAACCTTTTCATCAGCAGCCCGCGCCCCGAGCATTGCGACCTCGAGACGCTGCGCGCCTTCCCGAAGGCGGTTCGGGTGCTGATCCCGGCCTTTCCGTCGAAGGTCCTGGCCGAGCAGGTCGCGGCGCTCGGGTTCAAGAACGTCGTCGAGCTGGCCGAGGGCGAGCCGTTCGATCTCGGCGACGGCGTGACGGCGTACGTGCTGCGCGACGCCACCAGGTACGTCCTCCGCTCGACCCTGGTGCTGCGCGCGGGGGACGACGTCGTCGTCGACCAGAACGACTGCGTCCTGGACGCCGCCGGGCTCGTGCGGGTCGCCGGCGAGAAGCCGGCCCTTCACCTCCTCTCGTTCTCGGGTAGCTCGTACTTCCCGGGGAGCTATCAGTTCCCACCCGAGACAGGGCAGGGGCACGTCGCGCAGCAGACCGAGCGGCTCTTCACCCAGTTCCTCTCGGCGGCGCAGGCGCTCGACGCTCGCCTCGTGGTCCCGATGGGGCCGGCCTGCTTCCTGGACGAGCGCGGCTTCCCGCTGAACTTCGGCGACAGCATCTTCTATGACGTGGACGCCCTGCTCGGGCGGGTCGCCACCGAGGCGCCGGCGCTCTCCGGCCGCCTGAGCCCGCTTTACCCGGGCGACAGCGCGCGCGGCGCCGGCGCGGACTGGTCGTTCGAGAGCAAGAAGCCCTACACCGACAAGCGCGCCTACCTCGAGGCCTATCGCGACGCGCGCGCCGTCGACCGCCTCCGCCGCCACGACGAGCTGCGCGCCGAGGCCGAGCTCTACGAGCCCAAGGAGCTGCTCAAGGAGCTGCGGATCTATTTCCACGATCTGTTCCGGTTCGACGACGTCACCTGGGACATGGACCAGCTGCTCCGGTTCGAGCTGAGCGACGGCCCTTCGCTGTGGGTCGACTTCCGCAAGCGCCCCATGCGGTCGCGCCTGGAGTGCGACGAGCCGGCCAACTACACGGTCACCATCGACACGGTCTGGATGACCTTGCTGATCCAGAAGAAGATCACCTGGAACGACCTCCTGCTCGGCAATCAGGCGACGCTGCGCCGCGACCCCGATCGCGAGTCGAACGGCCTCATGCACCACCTGCACTCGGCCCACGACGAGGCGCTCTTTGGCCTGGTGCGGCAACTGAACCCCGAGATGATCACGCTCGAGGACGAAACCCACGAATACGTCTGCCAGAAGTTCTGCCCCCACCAGGGGCGCAGCCTGGAGTTCGCGATGATCGAGAAGGGGGTGCTGACCTGCACCGCCCACGGCTGGCGCTTCAACCTGAAGGCCGGCGGCAAGTGCCTCTGGGGCGGGGATCAGCCGTTGACGGTCAAGGAGATCCGGGCTCGAAAGTAGGCCACCGGCGCACGCGACACCTTTTCCGTGGGGCGGCATCAAACGGCCACGGAGGAACCGCAGATGCCCAACGAGCACGTCATTGAGATCACCGACGGTAATTTCACCGAGCAGGCGCTGAAGTCGCCGGTCCCGGTCCTGATCGATTTCACGGCGGTCTGGTGCCCACCCTGTCGGATGATCGCTCCTCACGTCGAGGCCATCGCCGCCGACTACGCGGGCCGGCTGCGGGTCGGCAAGTGCGACGTCGACGAGAACTCCGCCCTGGCCGCGAACCTGGACGTTCGTGCCATGCCGACGCTGATGGTGTTCAAGAACGGCGAGGTCGTCGGTCAGATCGTCGGCGCCGTGCCGCGCGCGAAGATCGAAGCGCTGGTCACGAAGGCCCTCGGCTGAGCTGATCCCGCGCAGCGTGGTGCGGCAGCAGCCGCACTACGGCACACGGTCGATCGCGGTCTGCAGCAGCGCGGTCGCGGGGGCGTCGGCGCAGACCGACGTGGCGACGTGGAGGCCGACGATGCGGCGGCCGCGGCCGGCCCAGAGGGCGTGCTTGGTCGCCAGCAGACCCGGCTCGGTGGCGGTGGCGGTGGCGCGGTAGCCGATGGCGTCGCGCAGCGGAAGCTTCTTCCAGGTCCAGGCCAGCATCGGATCGGGGGCGACCGGGGCAGGGGCGCCCGCCGGGACCAAGGGCCGGCTGACCATGACGTAGCTAAAGGCCGGATCGGCGCCCGCAGCCTGAAAGTGCAAGCGACAGGCGGTGCCGTCGCGCGTCTCCCCGAGATACGCCGACGGCGGCAGCCGGCAGGCGGCGATGATGTCGGCGCTGGTGAGCAGCCCCCTCGATGGCTCGAGGCAGCAGCCCGAGCCGCCGCGCACCTTCGGATCCTTGAACACCTTCCCGCACAGGGGCGGCGGCTCCGGTTTCGGCTCGTCGGCGGTGGGGGGCGGCGGGAGATCGCGCGAGCAGGCGGCGAGAAACGTCGCGATGAACAGAGCGCGCTTCATCGTTTTCATCCGCGGAGGGGCGCCAGGCGGGCGCCGGCGGCGCGGATGGTCTCGTCGCGCTTGGCGAAGCAGAACCGCGCCAGCCGCGGCGCCGTCGCCGGGTCGGCGTAGAAGACCGAGGTCGGGATCGCGGCGACGCCGACCTCGGTCACCAGACGCCGGCAGAACGCGACGTCGCTCGTCTCGCCCAGCGCGCCCACGTCGCCGAGCAGGAAGTAGGCGCCGCCGATCGGCAGCGGCGGCAACCCCGCCTCGCGCAGCACGCCGGCCAGGAGATCGCGGCGGTGGGTGTAGTCCACGCGCAGGCGATCGTAGTAGCCGTCCCGCGCCGCCAGCGGGAGCACGTCGGCCAGGGCCTCCTGAAACGGCGCGCTGTTCGTGAACGTCACGAACTGGTGCACGGCGCGCAGCGCCGCGGTCAGCGGCGGCGCGGCGAGCGCCCAGCCGACCTTCCAGCCGGTCACGCTGAACGTCTTCCCCATGCTGTCGATCGTGATCGTCCGTTCGGCCATCCCCGGCAGCGTCGCGATCGACAGGTGCCGGGGAGGGTGCTCGAACACCAGCTCGGAGTAGACCTCGTCGCTGATCACCAGGACGTCGTGACGAAGGCAGAGCGCGGCGACCGCCTCCAGCTCGGCCCGCGTGAACACCTTGCCGGTCGGGTTGTGGGGCGTGTTCAGGATCAGCGCGCGCGTGCGCGGCCCGAACGCCGCGGCCAGCCGGTCGACATCCAGACCCCAGGTCAGCGGGTCGAGCGCGACCGGTCGCGCGACGCCGCCCGCCATCGCGATGTCGGGGCCGTACGCGTCGTACGTCGGCTCGAAGACGATCACCTCGTCGCCCGGATCGACCGTCGCCAGCAGCGCGTCGTGCAGCAGCTCGGTCGCGCCGGCGCCGACGGTGATCTCGGTGTCGGGATCGACCGGTCGCGCGTCGGGCTGCTTGCGCAGCCAGTCGTCGGCCAGCGCCCGCCGCAGCCGGGCCACCCCGGGGCTGGCCGCGTACTGGTTGCGGTCCTCGCGAATGTGCCGCTCGGCCGCCTGCTTCACGAACTCGGGCGCCGGAAAATCGGGGAACCCCTGTCCCAGGTTCACCGCCTCGTGCTTGATCGCCAGCGCCGTGATCTCCGAGAAGATCGACGTGCCAATTCCCGAGAGGCGCCGTGCGCCCGGCGTGCGTCCTTCCGCCATGGTTCGGGCATTACACCACGACTGCTCGCCCGGCGACGAGCCGTCGGAAGGCGAGGCGACGCGCTCAGAACTGGGGCAGCGGGACGGTCATGGGCGCGCAGGTGAGGCGCGTCGGTGACCGGTGCATCGGGTAGGAAAAGATCAGGCGGCGCTCGATGGTTTCGCCCGGGACGAGCTCCGGCTCGCGGTTGCTGTTGCTGTTCAGGGTGCCGAACGAGACCATCGCGGGGAGAACGGCGTCGCTGCCCGCGTCCAGATCGCAGCGGTCGAAGCTGAATTTCCGCGGAGCCGCCGACGGGTTGCGCAGGGTGACGTGGGCGAAGACGAAGCGCTCGCCGTCCCCGGGGTGATAGTTGACGTTCCCCATGGAGAAGCCGTTGGGGCCGTCGGTGACCTTGGTGACCGTCAGCTCCCAGCCATCTCCCGTGCGGTGAACCGGAACGTCCATGATCGTGCGTCCGCACGACGCCGCGGACATCGCCGCCACGATCAACGCCAGGGCCAGCTTCGTTCTATTCATCGATGCGCTCCGTTGGGCTATCGTAGTGGCACCACGGTGCGCTCTTCAACCGAGACGGCGGGGCGAATCGCGGCGGGGGTCGGCCTCGTGTTGACGCTCCTCGGGCGCCCGGCGGACGCGGACGGCCGGCTCGGCGCAGCGCCCTGGTTCCCGATTGTCGAGCCCGAGGCGAACCCGCAGGAGACTTTCGAGCAGAACACGCTCGGCGTCGTGCACCTCGGCGAATCCGGCTGGCGCGTCAATCGCGGCAGGTACCGGGCGCTGCTCACGCGGCACGACTTCTACGTGACCGTGGGCCGCGCCGATCTGGCCCGGCACGACGCCGCGTCCGCCGCCACCTCCCGCATCGTATTCTGGTCGGGGTTCGCGAGCGTGGCGGTCGGGGCGGGATTGCTCTACGCGCACGGCGCGCCGGGGGGAGCCGAGCCGTCGGCCACGTCGGGCCTGATCTTCGCCGGCGGGGGACTCGCGGCGGTCTGGATCTCGAGCTGGATCACGGGACCGAGCGTCCCCGCCGAGGAAGCCGAGGAGATGGCTCAGCGCTACAACGAACAGCTCAAGCTCCACATCGAGGGAGAGACCGGCCCCGAACGGCACAGGCCCACGCAGGCGTCCGTGCCGCTGCTGCTGCCCTGGACCGACGGTCGCTCGGGCGGCGGCGCGATGGTGCTGGCGGCGTTCTGAAGCTATAGACCGCGCGATAGCGACGCCGCGGCGATGGCGGCCAGGCTGACCATCGCGGCGACCAGGGCCCATTCGAACGGTGTCCAGCGTCCGCGGTCAGGCGTGACAGGCATCCGCTGACGAAACGTCTCCAAGAGCTCCGGCAGCGGCTTTGGCCCGAAGAGGATGAGGCCGATCATCAGCAGCACGACGACCTCGCCGGGGCCGATGTTGAACATCAGCGACCGCGCGGGCTGGTCACCAGCGACGCCACGAGCAGAGCGGCCATGCCGGCCATCGCGACGACCAAGGTCCACTCGTACAGGGACCACGTCTTGTCTCGACGAGAGGGGGAGACCTGGATCGGGTCGCCGAGCGGCGACAACCGCGTCGCCCCGAAGACCATGACGACGATGATCAGGATCAACACAAGCTCGCCAAAACCCATCCCGAACATCGCCGTCATTGTTACACACGCCGGGGATTGGCGCTGTGCCGGCGTGCGGCGCGGTTAGCGCCCCCGCGCATGAGCACGGCGCTCACGGAGACGCCGAGGCGACCGCCGGCCTGGCGGTGACGACGGTCCTGTCGGTAATTGAAAATCAATTTCAATTATCCGTTGACAGGCCACCTCGGCCTGTAGTTGATATTTGAAAGTCATTTTCACTTTCGCGTGTGTGTAGAGACCTCAAGAAAAGGACATTCCATGGCAACTCCACGGCTTTCTTCGTTTAGGACCTGGGTCCTCCCGGCGCTCGGCGCCGCCCTCATGCTGGGCGGGCTGGTGAGCGCGTGCGGCGACTCGACCTTGGGTCAGACCGGTGACGCCGGCAGCGGCGGCGGGGCCGCCGGCAAGGGCGGCGCGACGGGTGTCGCTGGCGGCGCCGCGGGCGCGACGGGCGTCGCCGGCGGCAGCGCGGGCGCGACGGGAACCGCCGGCGGCAGCGCGGGCGCGACGGGCGTCGCTGGCGGCAGCGCGGGCGCGACGGGCGTCGCCGGCGGGCAGCGCGGGCGCGATGGGCACCGCCGGCGGCGGTGTCGTGACGGGCGTCGCCGGTGGTGTCGCGGGGAGCGCCGGCGGCGGCGTCCCGGGCGGCGCCGGTGGTGGCGCCGCGGGGAGCGCGGGCAGCGCTGCGTTCATCGACACCGACGCCTTCCTGGCGCGCTTCAACGCCAACGGCACCCCCGACACGACCTACGGCACCGCGGGTGTGGCGCGCGTTGATCTCGGCGCCGGCGCCCTGGTCGGAAGCTCCTCGGTCCGCGACGCGCCCTGGGGGATCGCGGCCGACAAGCAGGACCGCGTCCACATCTTCTCGGCCCGCAAGGCCATGGCCGCCGGCCGCGTCGACTCCGATCGCGTCGTCGCCCGCGTGACCACCAGCGGCGTGCTCGACACGACGTTCGGTGACGCCGCGACGGCCCCGGCGCGCACCGGGCATCCACACGCTGGCCATCGGCACGCTGGGTGAGAACGCACGCAACGGCCTGGTCGATCCCGACGGCAAGATCACGACCGCGGGCTACATCAACTTCCCGACGGGCGTCGGCACCCAGACGGCCAATCAGCCTGCCCTGGTGCGGTTGCACGGCGGAACGGCGACGCCCACCGGCGGCGCGGGCGGGGCTGGCGGCGCGGGCGGGGCCGGCGGCGCAGCGGTTGTCGCGCCCATTCCGGGGACGTTCGACATGGCGTTCGGCGTGAACGGCGTGGCGACCCGGAACCCGTTCTCCACGACCGACGGCATGACGCTGTTCGGGATGGCCGAGGCCTACGGTGTGGCACGGCAGGCGACGGGTGGGTACGTCGACCACCGGCTACGGCCGCATGGCCTCGTCGGGCCAGGTCAACGTCGTCTGCTTCCGCTGGACGGCGGCGGGCGCCTTCGACACCACCTTCGGCACGGGCGGCATCTTCGAGAAGGATCTGACCACCTACAACGACCGCGGTCGCAACATCATCGCGCTGCCCGACGACCGGCTGTTCATCGCCGGCAGCGCGGAGCTGACCTCGGGCGACGTCGACGGCATGGTCATGATCCTCACGCCCAACGGCGCGCTCGACACGACCTTCAACACCACCGGCTACAAGACGTACAAGTTCGACGCCACCAACGCGCGGCCGGACGAGTCCCTCTTCGGGGCGGCCGTCTCGCCGAACGGCATGTTCGTGGCGGCGGTCGGCTACCGGACTGCGAACACGTCCGTCACCACCACGAACGAGGACGCGGTGCTGGTCATCATCCCGCTCGGCGGCACCGGCACCGAGTTCGCCGCCGCGGTCCCGTTCTCGGAGACGGCCAACGACCGCTTCTGGGGTGTGACCTTCGACGCGAACAACAAGATCGTCGCGACGGGCTTCGAGCGGGTCGGCACCGACCACTACATGGCGGTGGCCCGCTTCAACACCGACGGGACCCGCGACACGACGTTCGGCGGCGGCACCGGCATGGCCCGGATCAACGCCGCGGTCGGCGGCACCCTGGAAGAGGCGCGGGGTGTGATCGTCCAGTCCGACGGCAAGATCGTGATCGGCGGCAGCGGCGAGCACTAGGCGCCAGCCGATAGCTGAGGGGGAAGGGGGAAGGGGAGGAAAGGGGGGAAGGGGCTCGGCAGCCGGTCAACCGCTGGCTGTCGGGCCCCTTTCTTGTTTCGAGATCGCCGCGCGCATGAGCGCCGCGATCTCGGGGACCCCGAGGCGGCTGCCGGCGATGGTCAGGGGCGCGAGCGAGGTCGTCAGGAAGCGTGCCTGCCCGGCGTCGTCGATGTCGGCGAACAGGAGCGCGGGGAGGAGGACGCCGGCGGCGCGGAGCTGGCGGAGGATCAGGATCCCCTGCTGCTCGGAAAGCCGGGCGCGCGTGCCGGCGTCGAGCGGCTGCGGCGCGGCGCCGCGCTCGTCGACGAGGCGGTCGGGGGGCGTGCGGCGGAAGTCGAGGTCGAGGAGCAGGCCGTCGGCGGCGGTCGCGGCGGCGCGGGCGGCGGCGAAGTCGCGGGCGGGGACCAGCGTGAAGGCGTCGCGCAGGAAGCGCTGGAAGCGATCGAAGTACTCGGTGCCGTCCTCGACGACGACGAACGTCGGCTTCGGAGAGGGCGTGGGCTTCATAGGGGGAACGAGGCTCCGACGAGCTTGGTGAACGGCGCCGGCTCGGGGCGGACGACCAGGTGGCCGCGCCAGGCGCGCACCAGGTCGCGGACGATCGCCAGGCCGCGGCCGCTCTCGCGCGCCTCGATCGTCTCCAGCGTCAGCGGCGCGACGGCCGAGTCGCCGACGAAGAGCGTGACCGCCTGGCGCCCGGTGACGTCGCGCTCGCGGTCGATGCGGACGAGCACGCGCGCGTCGGGCAGACCGGAGACCGCCTGCTGGGCGTTGCGCAGCAGGTTGGCGAAGATCGCGCCGAGCGCGTTCTCGGCGACCGGAAAGTCGACGTCGAGGTCGGCGAGAGCGAGCGCCGTGGCCGCCCAGCCGCCGCCGGCCTGTCGGGCCGAGGCCTCGGCGGCGGCGATCCAGCCGGAGAGCGTGGTCGGATCGAGGCGGGTGCGGGGCCCGAGGAGGAGCAGGTCGCCGAGCGCGTCGGCGTGATCGCCGCGGAGGCGCTCGTCGATGGCGAGGAGCTCGGCGGACCCCTCACCCGACGGTCTGCGGCCGTCGACCTCTCCCCCGCGGAGGGGGAGAGGTTCAGAGGCGGAGACGTGGCGGGAGAGCAGGACTCGGCGCGGAAGAGGTCGGCGACGAGGGGGCCGAAGACCGGCTCGCGGGCGAGGCGGCGCAGCGTGACGCCGGCGCCGCGGGCGGCCTGCGCGAGCTGCTCGTAGAGGTCGGTCACCACCAGAGAGGTGGGGCGCGGCTCCAGCAGGGCGCGGGCAATCTCGGCGCGCGGCGCGGCGGCGTCGGAGACCATGCTCAGCACGCCGGCGCGGTGCTTGAGCACGTCGTGGCGCAGCTCGCCGACGGCGCGGGCGACGTCGGGGTAGAGCTCGGGGTGGCGGCGCAGCGCCGCGGCGACGGTCTTCCCGCGCCAGCGGCGGCGGGCGAACGCGTAGAGGCCGGTGAGGCCGAACAGCAGACCGCCGATGCCGAGCCGCTGGCGCCGGGCTTCGGTCGCGCGCTCCGCGTCGCGGCGGGCCGCCGACCAGCGCGCCGTGGCGGCGCGCGCCTCCGTGAGCCAGACGTCGGCGTCGTTGGGCGTCGCCGCCGCCAGCGCCAGCGCTCGCTCCGAGCGGACCAGCGCCGTCGGTTCGTCTCCCGCGGTGGCGTCCAGCCGGGCCAGCGCCCACTCGGCCGCGGCCAGCCCGCGGCCGGAGCCCCGGACCAGCGGGCCCCGATCGGCTGTCCGCAGCTCGTCGTCGGGGAGCCGCGCGTCGAGCCGGGCGAGCCGCGGCAGCGCGGGGTCGCCGGCCAGCTCGTAGCAGCCGCGCGCGACCGCACGCCGGTCCGCGTACTCTGCCACCAGCCCCAGGGCCAGCAGCCGCTCCGCGGGGAGCCCGGGCGCGCAGGCGCCGCCGAGCGCGCGCGCGGCAGCGTCGGGGCGATCTTCCAGCAGACGGATGCGGGCCAGCAGCGCGGGGGAAGGGCCCGTGTCGTTCGCGTGCGGCTGCTCGAGCCCCGCGCGCAGCGCGCGCGCCTCGGCGAGGTGGTCGGGGTTGGGCTCGCGCGCGACGTAGGCGACGAGATCGGCCATCGCGCCGGCGCGATCGCCCGCGCCGGCCCGCGCCAGCGCGCGGGAGAAACGCGCCTCCTGCACGTCCAGCTCGACGGCGCGATCAATCCAGGGCTGCACCAGCGCCTCGGTCGCGTCGTGGGGTGGGGTGGCGGCCGGGCGCGCCGGCTTGTCGGACTTTTTTCCGGGGTCCTTGCCGGGCTCTTTGCCGGGTTGCTTGGCAGGATCCTGGCCGGTCTGGCCGAGCTTGCGCACGCCGCTGGCCAGCGCCCAGAGCGCGGGGCCGTCGTCGTGCAGGGCCGCGATCGTCGCCGGCGGCACGTTGCCGCCGAGCGCGTAGAGCGAGACCGCCGCCGCCACGAACCCGGGCGAGTCGGCCAGCGCCTGTTCGATCAGCTCGTGCCCGAGCCCGATCGGGTCGCCGACGTCGAGCCACTCCTCGGCCTCCTGGTAGAGGGTGCGGGCCCGCTCCGTCGGCGGTCGCGCGCGCGCGCCCGCGGCCGCGGCGGCGCTGGCGACCGCGCGGCGCTTGGCGAGCTGGGCGCGCAGCTCGCGCAGATCGGCCCAGGCCGGCTCCAGCGTCAGCGCCTGGCGCAGCGCCTCGTCGGCGCGGTCCAGCTCCAGCGCGCCGCCGTGGGCCGACAGCAGCCGGCCGAGCGCGCGCCAGGCCTCCGCGCTCGACGGCGCCAGGTTGACCGCAATCTCCAGATCCCGGGCCGCCTCGTCGACGCGTCCCACCGCCTCCAGCGCGCGCGCCCGGCAGAGCCGCGCCCGCGCCGCGCTGGGATAGCGGCGGACGATCGGCTCCAGCTTCGCGAGCGCGTCGTCGGGGTGCCCGTCGGCGCGGGCGCGGTCGGCGGCGTCGACGCGGGCGCTCTCCTCGGCGCTGAGCGGCGGCGCCGGCCAGTCCTCCAGCGCGTGGGCGCGCTGATCGAAGGCGATCCCGTCGAGCAGATCCAGCACCCGCTTGCGCTGCGCACGGGTGAGCGGCGGCGCCTCGGGCGTGACCAGCGGCTCCAGCCGCGCGCGCGCCGCGCCGGTCCGGCCCGAGGCGCGCTCGAAGCCCGCCAGGGCCAGCAGCAGGTTGAAGCGGCCCTTGCGGTCGTCCTTCAGCGCGTCCAGCTCCCTTCTCGAGGAACGGCACCAGTGTGTCGCGCCGATCCCAGCGCCGCGGATCCTGCGTCCAGAGCTCGGCGAGGTTCACGTAGGCGTAGAACCGGTGCGGGTCCTTGTCGATCGCGCCGCGCAGGACCGCCTCCGCCTCCTCGCGCCGCCCCAGCTTGGAGAGCGCGAAGCCGAGGTCGGTCGTGAGCACCACGTTGCCGGGATCGTGCTCGACGGCCCGCGCGAAGAGCGCCGCCGCCTCGTCGAGCGCGCCGGCGCGCAGCTTGGCCATCGCCTGCGCGTGCTCGGTGCGCGCGGCGACGCGGGCCGAGGCCGGAGAGCCGGCCGTCGTCTCCGGTGGCGCGGGGGCGGCGACGTCGGGGGCGCCCGCGTCGGCGGTCGCGAGCAGGGCGGCCAGCAGCAGCCCGGTCATTTGTCATTCCCCTGCGGGTCGCGCCCCGCGGGTCGCGCCCCGCGGGTCGCGCCCGCGTCCGCGCAGGTCGCGCAGCCGCAGGCCGAGCTGGTTCAACCGCAGGTGCATCTGGCGGGCGGTGCCGCTCGGCCCGAGCAGCTCGCGCGCCATGCGCTCGAGATCCCCGTCCGACGCATCGAACAGCGCCCGCAGGTACTGCCGCTCCACCTCGGCCGAGACGCGGGCGAAGCTACCGGCCGCGGCGACCTCGATCTCGATCCGGCGGGCGCCGTTGCGGGGCGGGCCGGGGGCCCGCGGTCGCTTGGCCGGCGCCGTCTCCCCGCCGAGCAGGCGCGAGACCAGCGGATCGGGGACGTCGAGCACCGCCGGGGCGCGCGCGGTGGCGACCGCGCTCGCCGCGTCGAGGTGCTGGGTCAGGGCGTAGACCAGCACGTTCGCGGCCAGCAGCTTCAGCTCGCGGTGGTTGCCGGGCCAGTCGTGCGCCTCCATCCGGGCCAGCGCCTCGCGGCTGACGAAGACCGTGAAGGCGTCCCGGCGGGCGGCGCCGGCGCGCGGCCGGCCGAACAGGAACTGGTTCTCCCCCTCGGCGAAGTCGTCGGGCGTCGGGAAGCGGGCCAGGTACTCGCGCACCAGCGGGCGCAGCGACTCGGAGGCCAGCGCCTCGAGGAACGCGAACCGCACCAGGTCGGGCAGGTCGGCGCGCCGCTCGCGCAGCGGCGGCACACGCAGCCGGGTGGCAGGGTTGAGCCGCATGAAGAGGTCCGCGCGGAACTTGCCGGCGCGCACCAGCGCCCCGATGTCCTCGTTGGTCGCGGCGACCAGCTTGGGGCGTGCGGGGCGCGCGCGGGTGTCGCCGAGACGCGTGACCACGCCGCGCTCGAGCACCAGCAGCAGCTGTCGTTGCAGCTCGAGATCCAGGTTCGCGATCTCGTCGAGAAACAGCGTGCCGCCGTGGGCCTGCTCGAACACGCCCGCGTGCTCCTCGACGGCTCCCGTGTAGGCGCCGCGCCGCGCGCCGAACAGGTGCGCCCCCAGCAGCGCGGGGGGCACCGTCGACAGGTCGGTCACCACCAGCGGTCCCTTCGCCCCCGACCGCGGGTGGATCACGTGCTCGGCGAGGAAGCTCTTGCCCGTCCCGGTCTCCCCCTCGACCAGCACCGGCAGCGGCGACCGCGCCAGCACGCCCAGCTGGCGCCGCAGCTCGGCCATCGCCGGATCGCGCCCCCAGAAGATGGGCCCCTCCCAGGCGCTGTGATGGAGGGCCAGCGCGCGCGAGATCTCGGCGGCCAGGCTGCGGCTGTCGACGACCTCGTTCTCGCAAAGGTAGACCAGCGGATCGGCCGGCCGCTCGGCGCCGAGGTCGGAGCCGGTCGTCGTCAGCATGACCACCGGCAGCGTCGGGTAGGTCTGCCGCAGCCGTTCCAGAATCAGCAGGCCCTGGCGGCGGCGCAGACCCTCGACCGCCGCCCGCCGTTCCTTCTGGGCCTCGGGCAGGGGGAGCTGCGACTTGTCCTCGGGGAGGAGGCGCGCCTCGGGCAGCGCGAAGTGCAGATCGAGCACGACCAGGTCCGGCAGCGCGTCGCTGCGCCCCAGCGCCTCGGCCGCCTCGGCGAAGTCGTGCGCGCAGCGCAGCGGGCAGCCGCGGGTGCGCTCCTCGCATACCTGGCAGGGGATGTTGCGGTCGCAGCGCGTGACCGTGTCGAACTGCGGCAGCTGGCGGTGCACCATCTCGATGGTCTGATCGCGGTCATCAATCACGAGTAGACGCGGCATCTACTTTCTACCTTCCAAAGATCGGGCCAAGGCCGCGAGCGTGTCGAAGCTCGGCTCCAGCGCCAGCACGCCCGCGACGTCGCCCGCCTCGGCCGAGGCGACCGCGCTCCGCCAGCGCCGCCGCGAACTCGTCCAGCGGCAACCCCGCGGGCGCGTCGGCCGCCAGCGCCGCCCACAACGCCGCGGCGGTCGTGGGGCGCCCCTCATCGTCCAGGAGAGCGACGCAGAGCTCGCCCGGCGCCGGTGTTCCGCCCAGGTCGCGCCGATCGCGCGCCGGCCAGACCAGCCGTTTGACCAGGTCGTGGCGGACGCGGGCGAGCCAGAGGAGCGCGCTCATCTCGATGTCATTCTACAGAACATAGTATTCGAAAAGTAGAAATCTGGGTCGCGAAGTCCGCGCCGGGCACGGAGTTACGGGGCGATCGGGGCGGCACGGCGGCTGCAATTGTCGGGCGCCATGAGCGGACTCGAATTCATCATGGCAGCGCGCGCCTTCGCGGGCGAGCGCTTCTCCTCCAAGGGCGCCACGCTCGATCTCGGGCGGCGCATCGTCAACCGCGAGGTGGTCGGCGGCGAGAGCCCCGAGGACCCGTTCGTCAACGGCGAGACGATCTACGCCTACACCGCCGATCTCTGGTTACGGCGCGGGCTTCATCGAACACGTCTGGACCTGCGACGGCGAAGAGGTCGCCGTCACTACATGCCGGTCGGCGACGACCGCCGGTGGCGGACCTGGTCGCGGCACCGCTTGGGGCGCGGCGAGTACGTCGTCGAGGTGTTCGCCCCCGACGGCAAGCGGCTGGCGCGCAAATCGTTCACCGCCTTCTAAACAAGGAGACCGACATGGGACCGATCAAGCAGCGGATCAAGCAGGGCGTACCAAAGGTCTACATCTTCACGCGCGCCGCCGGTGCGGCGCTGGTGCTGGGGATGCTGGAGGTGTTCGGCAGCCCGCGGGGGCGCCGGTACCTGGCCGGCGGGGCGGTGCTGGGGGCGGTGCTGCTGCTGGTGCTGCGGCCGCCGATCCAGGCCGTCCCCGCGGGCGAGGTCGGCGTCCGGGTCAACCGGCTGACCGGCGGCATCAGCGTGATGCCCGAGGGGCCGGCGCTGATCGTGCCGCTCCTGCACGAGCTGCGGCGCTACAGCCTGCGCGACCAGGTCTACCGGCCGGCGGGGAGCGCGACGGCCGACGCGGCGGCGCCGTTCCAGACCGTCGAGGGGCTGTCGGTCGGCGTCGGCGTCACCGTCCGCTACGCCCTGGACCGCGATCGGATCGGCGAGGTCGCCCGGCGGCTGCCCGTCAACGTCGGGGCCGATCTGATCGAGCCGGTCGTCGACGGCGTCCTGCACCACTCGCTGGCCAAGCACACGGTGCGCGAGATCTTCACCGACAAGCGGATCGAGATTCAGGACGGCATCGAGCAGGAGCTGCGCGGCCTGCTGGCGAAGGACGGCATCGTCCTGCGCGGGATCTTTCTCGGCCACGTCGATCTGCCGGCGCAGTACCGGGCCGGCCTCGAGGGGCTGCTCTCCGAGGAGCTGGCCAGCGAGAAGATGCGCTACACGCTGCAGCTGAAGGAGAAGCAGGTGACGGAGAAGTCGCTGGAGGCGGACGCCGCCAAGATCCAGCGCGAGAAGGCGGCGGAGGCGGCCGCGTCCGAGGAGATCATCGCGGCCAAGGCGCGCGAGGAGGCGATGAAGCACGTGCTGCCGCTGAAGGAGAAGGAGATCGAGCAGCGGCGGCTGGAGGCGGAGGCGCGCAAGGTCCAGCGCATGAAGGACGCGGAGGGTGAGGCCGAGGCGCGCAAGATCGAGACCGCCGCCGAGGCGGACTCGCGGCGCAAGCTCTCCGACGCCGACGCGTACCGCATCGAGGTGACCGGCAAGGCGAACGCCGACCAGATGGCGCGCGACTCGGCGCTCATCGCCAAGAACCCGCTGCTGATCCAGAAGACGCTGGCCGACAAGCTGTCGGACAAGATCCAGGTGATCGTCGCGCCGCCCTCGGCGGGCGGCTTCTTCGCCGGCGGTCTCCTGGGGATGCAGCAGACGCGCGGACCGGTCGCTGCCGCCAAGGCCGCCAACGACAACGCCGCCCCCCACGGAGAGGAGTAGTTCCATGACCGCCGCCGCCCTGACCCTGGTCGCCCTGGTCGCCAACGATCCCGCCGTCGTTCGCAACGCCCCCCGCGACGACGCCCCCGCCCAGGCGAGCGTCTGGCGCGGGGACTGGCTGGAGGTGCGGGGGGAGAGCGCGGGCTTCCTCCGCGTCTACGACCACCGCCACGAACGCCCCGGCTACATCCGCCCGACGCAGGTGCGGGTCTACCGGGTCGAGCCCGGCAGCGCGGGGGAGCTGGCGGCGATCGTCCGCTTCCTGCGCGACGCCCCCGGCTCGGAGTCGCTGGGGATCGGCTACGCGGCGCTGGCCCTGAAGGCGGCGCCGGCGGGGAGCGACACCACCGAGCTGCTGGCGTCGATCGGGACGATGGCCGATCGGCTGGCGCTCCGGCTGTCGGCCCGGCGCACCGACACGCGTGACGCGACGCTGGCCGCCCACCGCGAGGTGGTCGAGAGCTACGGCATGACCTTCAAGGTGGTCGAGGCCGAGAGCCTCGATGGCAGGGCGCGGCTCTGCTACACCGGCGACGTCTGGCAGCACCTGATCGGGCTACCGGCGACCACCCCGGTCGAGCGTGCCCGCGCGGCGCTGGCGCTGTCGGTCGATCGCTGCCGGACTCAGCTGCCGTCGCCGGCCGACGAGCGCGCCTGGAACGACCGCCGGATCACCGCGCTGCAGACGGTCGACTTCGCCGTCGCCGCGGCGCTGCCGGCTACGCTCGCGGGACGCGTGCGGCTGCGGCGTGCCGAGGGGCTAGCCTGGCGCGCGTTCGACGAGGCCCGCCGTGGCAACGGCGACGCCGCCGCGCGCGCCGAGGGGGGCGCGGTGCGCGAGCTGGCGCTGGTCAATCGGGGCGAGCTGGCACCCGAGGATCTGGAGATCTACGAGGACGTCGCCGTGCGCGTCGCGGCCTCGCGATGGGCCACCGAGACGCCGCCGCCGGATGTCGGGCGCCGTCCGGTCACCGTCGTCGTGTCGCCGCGCGCGCCCGGCGAGAGCTGCGTCCGCGTGGTCGCCCAGAACGGAGAGCTGCGCGGCGAACGCTGCACCTACGGCGTCGTCTGGCAGAGCGCGCTGCGCTGGTCCGCTTCGGGGACGGCGGCATCGATCGCCGTCCAGCCGCTGCCGGCCTGGACCGAGCTCTGGGTGCTGCGACGCGCCCCCGACGGCGCCTGGACGTTCGAGACCCTGACCCCCGCGACCACCGAGCCCGACGCCGGCTACGTCGAGGCGGCCGGCTTCTCGCCCGACGGCGCGCGCCTGCTGGTGGTGCGCGAGGCGCGCGTCGCCGGGCGCGTGACGCGCCGGTTCCAGGTGCTGGCGACGCCGACGCTGGTGGTCGAGCGCTGGGCCGCCAGCGCCGACAAGCTGGGCGCCTTCAGGCGCTGGAGCGCGCCCTCGTGGCGCGCCGGAACCCTGGCGCTTCGATGAGGACCATCATGAGGTCACGCGTGGGTCGGTGGACGCTTGCGCTCGGGATCGGGTTGGCGCTGGGGTTCGCCCGCGCGATCACGAGCTCGTTCGACTGACGCGTCGGCGCAGCCCCGGCGTGGGACAGTCGCGACTGTTCGGGGCCACAGAACAACGCAGTTCCGATTATCCCGCGACTGGGCCCCGGCCCCGTCCGCTAGCGTGTGGGGATGCGTCGCGCTCTGTGCCTGGTCTCGGTCGCGCTCGCCGGCTGCCTCACCCGCGAGCCGCTCGCGCCGCCCGGCGGCACCGGCGGGACCGCGGCCGCGTCGCCGCCGCCGCTGCCGCGCCTGGCGGCGGGGAACAGCCATTCCTGCGCGGTTCGTGCCGACGGCGCGCTCTGGTGCTGGGGCGACGGCCTCACCGGCGAGCTCGGAAACGGCAGCGAGGCGGCCCGGGGCGTCGCGGCGCCGGTCGGCGAGACGGCTGACTGGCTCTCGATCTCGTCGGGGATGTTCCACGCCGACCTGGTCTGCGGCCTCACCGGCGGAAACCAGGCCTACCCGTGCGGCACGCGCACCTGCGGGATCCGGGCCGACGGGACGCTCTGGTGCTGGGGCGACATCGCCAACACCGGACCCTTGCCGCCGCCGTCCGCCGCCGACGGGCGCGTCGGCGACGCGGCCGACTGGGCGCGGGTCAGCGTCGGGGGAGGGGGCGCCTGCGCGCTCAAGCGGGACGGGACGCTCTGGTGCTGGGGCGGGCGCGAGGTCTACGGCTTCGGCGCCGTCGTGGACGTCGGCGGACTGCTCCCCGCGCGGGTCGGCGCCGCGAGCGACTGGCGGGAGGTGAGCGTCGGGAACGGGATGAGCTGTGGGCTGCGCGGCGATGGTCTGTGGTGCTGGGCGTCGAGCCCGTACGTGACCAACAACGCCGTCGCGCTCGAGCCCCCTTCGCCCCAGCGGGTCGCCGGCGCGGCCGACTGGGTCGCGGTCAGCGCCGGTACCGCCGGCGCCGTCGGCACACGGCCAGCTTGCGGGGTTCGCGGCGACGGCGGCCTGTGGTGCTGGTCGTGGAAGGCGGCGCAGACGAACGGGCAGGGGACGCCGGAGCTGACGATGATGCCGCCGGTGCGGATCGGCGGCGACGCCCGCTGGTCAGCGGTCAGCGTGGGCGGCGACCACACCTGCGCGGTGCGCGCCGACGGGGCGCTGGCCTGCCTCGACGCCGACGGCGCGCCGGTCGCGCTCGGCGACGAGACCGACTGGGTTGCGGTCCGCGCCGGCCGCGCTCATGTCTGCGCGCGGCGGCGCGACGACAGCGTCGCCTGCTGGGGGAACAATCTCTTCGGCCAGCTCGGCCGCGGCACCACCGGCCTGGCGTTGCAACCGCGCCTCGCCGACGGGGAGCGCTGGGCGGCGCTGGGGGCCGCCAGCGGCCTCCGTGCCGACGGCACGCTCTGGTACTGGTACAACGAGCCCCGCTCGCTTTCAGCCGACTCCCGCTTCACCGCGCTGGCCGACGGCGGCGTCTACGCGTGCGCGCTGCGTGCGGGCGCGGCGTTCTGCTGGCACCACGATCCGACGCTGGGGTTGCTCGCCGACCCCGAGCTGAACGGCGGCTCCGTCCCGTGGCGCCAGGTCGCGGCCGGCTACCATCACGGCTGCGGCATCCGCGCCGACGGCAGCCTCTGGTGCTGGGGAACGAACGACTACGGCGAGCTGGGCGACGGCACGCGTGAGGACCGCCCGTCGCCGATCCAGGTCGGCGGCGGCACCGACTGGACCGTGGTTCGCGCCCACACGCTCTACACCTGCGGGATCGAGGCCCCGGGCTCGCTCTGGTGCTGGGGCGACAACCGCGGCGGCACGCTCGGCGACGGGACGCGGGTGCAGAGGCTCGTTCCGACCCGGGTGGGGACGGGCGAGGACTGGCTCGATGTCGCGCCAGGCGTCACCGAGACCTGTGCGCTGCGCCAGGACCACACGCTCTGGTGCTGGGGGGCGAGTCGCCTCCTCGCGCCCGGGCAGCTGGGCGGCGACGCCGATTGGTCGCGGATCAGCGTCGGCGACTACCACAAGTGCGGGATCCGGGGCGGTGGCGCCCTCTACTGCTGGGGCGCGAACACAGACGGGCAGGTCGGCGACGGGCCCACCTACAGCGCCGCGCCCGTCGCGGTCGCGGGCGACTGGGTCGACGTCGCCGCCAGCGGCGCATCGACCTGCGCCCTCACGCGGGAGGGGGTACGCTGGTGCTGGGGGCGGAACGTCGACGGGGAGCTCGGCGACGGGAGGTCCTGGAGTGACGTTCCCGTCGCCGTTGGGTTCTAGCTGGCGCTCATCTCAGAAGTAGCCGCACCCCCGCGCTTCGCGCGGGAGCGGCTATCCGACCTCGGCCGTCCGGGTGATCTCGCCCATCTTGCCGCTGCGGAAGTCGTTCACCGCCTGGACGATCTCGGCCTCGCTGTTCATGACGAACGGGCCGTAGCGGGCGACCGGCTCCTGGAGGGGGACGCCGGCGAGCAACAACAGGCGCCCGCCGCTGCCGTCGCCGCGCAGGCGAACCGCGTCGCCGGTCTCGAGCAGCGCGAGCTGCCCGTCGCGGACGACCTCGTCGCCTTCACCGATGCCCACGTTTCCCCGGAAGACGTAGACCAGCGCCTGCTGCGCGCGCGGCACCGCGACGGTCACGTCGCCGCCCGCATCGACCGACCAGTCCTGGTAGACGATCGGCGTGTGCGTGTCGATCACCGCGCGCGCGCCCAGCGCCTCGCCCGCGACCACGCGCACGCGGGCCTTGCCGTCGGCGGTGGCTGCCTGCGGGATCTTCGCGCCCGGCACCTCCTGGTAACGGGGCCGGGTGAGCTTCAACGCCGCGGGCAGGTTGATCCAGACCTGGAACCCATGGATGCGCCCGCCGCGCTCGCGGATCGCCCGTGACGGCTCCTCGGAGTGCACGATGCCGGCGCCCGCCGTCATCCATTGAACGTCGCCGGCGCCGAGGCGACCGCGGTGACCGGCCGAGTCCTCGTGCTCGAACTCGCCGTCGAGCATGTAGGTCACGGTCTCGAAGCCGCGGTGCGGGTGATCGGGCGCGCCGACCGCCTCGCCGGGGCCGTACTCGACCGGACCCATCTCGTCGAGCAGCAGGAACGGATCGACCAGCTGCAAGCCCAGCGTCGGGAACGGCCGGCGAACGATGAACCCGCCTCCCTCGCGCTGCTTGTGGGCAGTGATGACCTTCGCAACCTCGCGAACCTGGATATCAGCCATGACCGACCTACGATGCCCGGGCGGGCAGGTTCGTTACCACCCGAATGAGCTCAGATCGCGTCGAGCGAAGCGCGGCTTTGCCGCGCGGAGCTCATCGCGGGAGGTCTAGAAGTTACAGCTGTTGCCGCAGCTGCCGGTCGGGGCGTTGCCGGTCATCGCCCGGTAGTGGTTGTTGATCTGCGTCTGGGTCAACAGCTTGTCGTAGATCGCGACCTTGCCGATCGCGCCCGGGAAGAAGGTGTCCATCGACATGGAGCCGATGTTGAGCGGGCTGTTGTTGGCCTTCGGGATGACGTTGTACTGGCTCATGCAGCCGGTCTGGCCGTGGTTGGCGTGGCTCCACTTCACGCCGTTGACCCAGATGTCGATCCCGCCCGGGTACGTCGTCGCGTTGTTGCAGTTGCTGGGCGTTGCCTTGGTCGTGTACGCCCCGACGACGTGGTACCAGTTGCCCGCCTGGATGAGGCCGCAGACCGGCTGCCAGTCGCCGGCCGATCCAAGGCCGGCGCTGGGGTTGAACACGTACGCCGACATGCGGTTGCACCGGTCCTCCGGGGTGTCGGTGCTGTACATGCGCGCCTCCCATTCGCAGGTCGGGCCGTAATCCTGGCACTTGCCCATCCAGTCGACGTACTCGTCGCCGCTGGCGTTCGGGAACTGCAGCACGTCGGGGCGGATCCATCCCTCCCAGGTCATCTCGCCCGTGGTCGGGATCGAGAAGGCTGCGCTGGAGGGGACCGAGACGTACTGCGACGAGCCGTTGAAATCGGCCGCCTGATCGCTGTTGGGCATCGTCGCCGTCTTGGTCGTGCCGCTGTGGTACGTGCCGGTGTGGTTGTTGCCGGTGAGGTCGGGCTCGCTACCGGTCAGCTTGCTCATGGCCCAGTAGGCGACCGGGCCGTCGGCGAGGATTGCCTGATCGTAGCTGCCGCTTCCGCCGCGGCCGGCGACCGCGCCGCCGCCGGCGCCGCTGCCCGCGCTGCCGCCGGCGCCGCTGCCCGCGCTGCCGCCGGCGCCGCCGCGCGCGCTGCTTCCCGCGGTTCCCCCTCCGCTTCCCGCGATCCCGCCGCCCCGCCCGCCGGCCGCGCTGCCCGCGCTGCCGCCGCCGCGTCCGTTCCCGCCCGCGCCCGCCACGTTGGCGCCGCCGGTGCCCGCGGTGCCGCCGCCCCGCCCGGCGGCGGCGCTGCCCGCGCCGCCGCCGGCGCCGCCGCGTCCGTTCCCGCCCGCGCCCGCCACGTTGGCGCCGCCGGTGCCCGCGGTGCCGCCGCCGGTCCCCGGCGCGCCCGCCGCCGAACCGGCGGTTCCCGGTGTGCCCCCGCGCCCGGCGACGCCCGCTCCGGCGACACCGGAGCTCCCACCCCGTCCGCCGCCGGTGGTCCCGGCGCTGCCCGGCTGGCCCGCGGCGCCGGACCCGGCACCCCCGCTGGCCTGACCGCCGCTGCCGCCGTCCCCACCGCCGTCGCTGCCCGCGTCACCGCAACCGACCAGCGCGACGGCCAGGATCCAGAGGTGAATGCGGGGGGGCGAGGGCATGGGCGTTAGGAGCCCCGACCCGCACGATTCGGGCCAGCCTCTTAGCGGTAGCCGTTCCGTGCATTGCCGTCCCCCGGGTCGTGGCTAGCTTGAGGTGCAGACGGAGGGCGTCATGTCGCTGGAAACATTCCTGATCTGGATTGCCATTGGGCTCATTGCCGGCTGGTTGGCGTCGGCGATTCTGGGCGGCGGCTACGGCATCGTCGGTGACATCGTCATCGGCATCGTCGGCGCGTTCGTGGGTGGCTTCATCTTCCGGGCTCTACACCTCCACGCGCCGTTTCGCGGCATGGCGGGGACGATAGTGGTCGCCTTCGTCGGCGCGCTGGCGCTGCTGTTGATCCTGCGAGCGATACGAGCAGTCGTCACCCGGGCTTAGCGGCGCGGTCGGGCTGCGGCCGCCGTTTGACGGCGCGCGCGCCGCGCTTACAAAGGGCCGCATGGCCCAGGCGGCTGAAGAACCGATCGAGGATGCGGAGACGCCGGTGGTCGCACCGGCGGACGAGCGGGACGCGCCGGCGCTGGACGCTTATTCGCGGACGGTGATGGCGGTGGCGGAGGCGGTCAGCCCGTCGGTCGTCCGCCTCGATGTCGAGGGGGAGCCGACCGGCCGAGCTGGGCGGGGGCGGCCAAGCCCGGCCGCCGGCAGCGGGTCGGGGTTCCTGTTCACCTCCGACGGGTACGTCCTGACCAACAGTCACGTCGTGAGCGGCGCCAAGCGCATCACCGTCACGACGCTCGACGGCAGGAAGCTGCCGGGGGCCCTGGTGGGGGACGACCCGGACACCGACCTCGGCGTCGTGCGCGTCTACGCGCCCGAGCTGGTGCCGGTCAGGTTCGGCAACTCGTCGGCGGTCAAGGTCGGCCAGATCGCCGTCGCCGTCGGCAACCCGTTCGGCTTCGATTGCACGGTGACCGCGGGCGTCGTGAGCGCGCTCGGTCGCTCGCTGCGGACCAAGACCGGTCGTCTCGTCGACGACGTGATCCAGACCGACGCGGCGCTGAACCCCGGCAATTCCGGCGGGCCGCTGTGCGACTCGGCGGGTCGGGTGATCGGGGTGAACACTGCGATGATCAGCTCGGCCCAGGGGATCTGCTTCGCGATCGGGATAAACACCGCGAGCTTCGTCGTCGCCAAGCTGATTCACGACGGGCGGATCCGCCGCTCGTACCTCGGGATCGCCGGGCAGAACGTGCCGCTGCACCGGCGCGTCGTCCGTTTTCACGACCTGTCGCTCGACAACGCCGTGTTCGTGGTGTCGGTCGAGGCGGACAGCCCCGGGGCGCGCGCCGGCGTGCGCGACGGCGATCTGATCGTCGCGTTCGGCGACAACGCGGTGAGCGGCATCGACGATCTACACCGGCTGCTCACCGAGGAGCAGGCCGGGCAATCCACCACGCTGACGATCATTCGCGGCAGCCACCGGCAGACGGTGGCTGTCACACCGTCGCTGCGGCATTGACCCTGGGCCGTCTCGAAACAGCCGCACCCCCGCGCTTCGCGCGGGAGCGGCTGGCTCACCCCCAGCTGAAGCTGACGGGCGCGGCGGGGGGCTCGGGGGCGGGGCGGCGCTCGGCGTTCAGCGCGAAGATGAGCATCGGCTGGTTGGGGGCCGATCCCAGCACCGCCCGCAGCGGCACCTGGCGCGACCCGTGCTGCGCGGGGTCCGCGAGCGTCTGCTTGACCCCGAGCACCATCACCGGATCGCCGTCGCGCAGCACGTAGGTCTCCCAGCCGGCCAGCACGGCCCCGACGGGGAGGTTCAGCGAGGCGACCAGCGTGCGTCGCTGGTGCCCGTCGTTGAGCGCCAGGTTCGGCGTCCCGAACAGCCGCGCGTCGGTGACCTTGATCGAGAGCGGGCGCTCCTGTTCGTCGACCAGGTCGAAGTCGTGCAGCGTTTCGAGCAGGCCCGGGAACTTCTGCTGGCAGGGGAGCGCCAGGCCGAGGCATTGCTCTCCCGCCACGGAGAGCTGGAGACGGGCGCGCGCCCAGCCGACCACCGAGACCACACGGCCGTCGGGCTCGGCCTCGAGGGCGGCCCAATCGTCCACCTGCAGCGCATCGCGCGGCGGCGCGAGCAGCAGCCGGCGCCGCCGCTCGGTCTGCTTGCGCAGGATCATCCGGCGCATCGGGTTGAAGACGGCCGCCCCGATCATCGCCGTCAGCACGGTGGGGAGATACCCGGCGTAATAGACGAGATCGATCACGACGAACAGCAGCACCATGCGCAGCAGCCAGAGCGCGAAGCCGTAGAGCGCCCACCAGCGCCAGGCCAGCATCCGTACCCGCAGGCGCTGCGCCGGGGAGAGCCACACCTCGGCCGGATCGTCGCGGAGGGTCGTCAGGCGGTGCAGGGGCCGGGGAAGCTCGCTCGCCATGCCGGGAGATATGTTGCCATGAAACGCCGGGGTTCCGCGAGCAGCCGCAGCGGCGCGTTCTCGACCGCCGCGCCAGATTTGCGACGCGGCTGCCAGATAACAGAGCTCAGAACAGCCGCACGCCCGCGCTCCGCGCGGGAGCGGCTGGCTTCACACTTCTTAACGAACGTGCGGGAACGGCCTTAACGGACGGTGCCCACAGTCGTCTCGCAGCCAACGAGGCTGACAAGGAGATGACGAGATGATCGGATGCTTGATCGCGGGGAGCTTGGTAGTCATGGCGCTGTCGCGCTTCGCACACCGGCGCTGGTGCCACGGCGGCGGATGGCACGGCGGCGGGTGGCACGGCGGCTGGCACCGCCACCACCACGCGCACCGGCGGGGATGGGGCGGCTTCGACCTCCACGGTGGCGGCGACGAGGCGCCGTCGTGGTCGCCGGCCTGGGACGACGGTGGCTACGGCGTCGGGGGGAAGCGCTACTTCATCCGCGCGGTGCTGCGCCACGTCCAGGCGACTCCCGCCCAGGAGCGCGTCATCGGCGCGGCCGTCGTCGAGTTCGGCGACGAGCTGAAGCGGTTGACGGGGGACGAGGCGAAGCGCAGCCGGCAGGAGATCGCGGACGCGCTCCGGCGGCCGTCGTTCGACGGGGTGGTGCTGGGCGAGCAGTTCGCGCGCCACGACACGCTGATCGAACAGGGGCGCAAGGCGTTCGTCGGGCTGTTCGCCCGGATCCACGACGCGCTGGAGGACGAACAGCGCGCCCGCCTCGCCGACCTCGTCCAGCGCGGCCCTCGCTTCGGCTGGTGGTCGCGCTAAAGTCGCGGACCATGTCGTTGCGGGTCCTCTGCGTCGACGACGACGTTCGCCTCTACGAGCTGCTCGCCAGCTACTTCGCGCCCAACGGTGTGACGTTGGTGCACGCGCCCGACGGCGCGAAGGGGCTGGCGGCGCTCGCGGGGGGCCTCTACGACGCGGTGTTGCTCGATGTCATGATGCCCGGGATGGACGGGCTCGAGGTCTGCCGGAAGATCCGCCAGCAGAGCCAGGTCCCCATGATCATGCTGACCGCGCGAGGGCGACGAGGCCGATCGGGTGGTGGGCCTCGAGCTGGGGGCCGACGATTACGTCCCGAAGCCGTTCTCGCCGCGCGAGCTGCTGGCCCGGTTGCGGGCGGTGCTGCGCCGGACCCACCCCGGCGCGGTCGAGGCCGCGCTGGTGGTCGGGCCGATCGCGATCGACGTCGGCGCCCGGCAGGTGCGCGTCGGCGTCGCGCCCGTCGAGCTGACGGCGCTGGAGTTCGACATCTTGCTGGCGCTGGCCCGGCGCCCCGGGCGTGTCGTACCGCGGGAGACGCTGCTCGCGCTGGCGGGGCGCGACGACGTGACGGTCAGCGATCGGACCGTCGACGTCCATGTCTCGCACCTGCGACGAAAGCTGGGAGACGATTCGAGGTCGCCGCGCCTGATCAAGACCGTGCGCGGCGTCGGTTACGTGCTCGCGGAGGCGCCGGCGTGAGGCACCACCACCGCCACCACCATCATCACCTCCGCCAGTTCGCCGACGGACGAACACCGTTCCCCTGGGACCTGGTGATGGCGGAGTGTCGCGAGCGCGCGCCCGGGTGGCGCCGCCGCATCCGCCACGAGCTGCGGCTCCACTACGGCGCGCACCTGCACAGCCGGATCGCGCACTGGTTCGGGGCCGCGATCTTCCTCACCGTCGTCACCACGCTCTGCGCGGCCCACCTGGGGCGGGCCTGGCTGGCGTCGCACCCCTGGCGCGCGGTCGTTCTGTTCGGCATCCCGGCGCTTCTGCTCTGGACCGCGGCCGGTCGGATCGCGCGCCGGATCTCCCGTCCGCTCTACGAGCTGACCCGGGTCGCGCAGCGGATCGGGAGCGGCGAGCTGGCGGCGCGGGCCTCGTCGGGGCGCCCCGGCTTCGATGAGATCAACGTCCTGGCGACGACCTTCAACGACATGGCGACGCGCCTCGAGCGGCAGCTCATCGAGCAGCGCGAGCTGCTGGCCGCGGTGTCGCACGAGCTGCGCACGCCGCTGGCGCGGATCCGGCTGCTGGTCGAGATCGGACGTCAGAGTGCCCCCGGCGGCGCGCCGGGCGCCGCGCCCGGGCCGGCGACGCTGGACGAGATCGAGCGGGAGGCGATCGAGATCGACACGCTGGTCGGCGAGCTGCTGGCCAGCGCGCGGCTCGAGTTCCAGGCCTTCTCGCCCAAGCCGATCGACGCTGCCGAGAGCGCCCGGCGGGCGCTGGAGCGGGCCGGGGAGCCGGCGGCGAAGCTGCGCGGCGAGCCTCCCGCGCTCCGGTTCCTCGGCGATCCGACGCTGGTGGCGCGCGCGCTGGCCAACCTGATCGACAACGCCCGCAAGCATGGCGGCGGGCTCGACGGCGTCGCGGTGCGCGCCCGCCCGGGCGCGGTGATCTTCGAGGTGACCGACCACGGCCCCGGGTTCAAGCCGGGCGAGGAGGCGCGCGTATTCGATCGCTTCTCTCGCAGCGACGGCTCGCACGGCTCGCTTGGTCTGGGACTCTCCCTGGTTCAGCGCATCGCCGCCGCCCACGGCGGTCAGACGACGGCCACCAACCGCCCCGCCGGCGGCGCGCTCGTCACCCTCGAGTTCCCGACGGAAACCGGAACAGCCGCTACTTAGCCGGCGCGGCGGTCGGGCCCGGCGGTGTCGCCAGCCAGGCGCCGAGCGCGTCGACGAGCGTCTCGGGGGAGGTGCGGTCGAAGGCCCCGATCAGCCAGTCGAGCGCCTCCTGGTGGCGGTGGGCCCGCAGCAGCGCCTTGTAGGCGACGATCCCCATCGCGGGATCCTTGGCCGCCAGCGCGCGGAGCTCGTCGGCATCGGCGTTCGCGTAGACGATGCGACGTGCCTCGGGCGAGGCGTAGGGGTCTTTCTTCACCGCCTGCGCGAGCGGCTGGTAGAGGGCCTTGCCGGCCGGATCCTGCCGGGTCGCCAGCGCCGACAGGACCGGCAGCTTCAGCTCCGGCTCGGGGCGCTTCTGCAGCTTGGCCAGCAGGTCGGCCGACGCCGGCGAAGAGAGCTTGCCGAGCTCGGGCGCGATCGCCACCAGCGGCTGCGCGTCGCGGGCCTTGAACAGCGGCATCAGGTAGTCGTTGGCGAGATCGCCGCAGGCCCGCACCATCCCCGCGGCCGCGGCGGCGCGGACGTCGACGTTGGCGTCGGCCAACAGCGGCTGCAGGCGGTAGAGCGACGGGCGCCCGCCACCCGGGCGGGCGAAGGCCCGGGCCCCCGCGGCGCGCAGCTTCGCGTCGGAGTCGCCGAGCGCGGTCAGGGCCTGCTTGCGGACGTTGCCCGGCGTCACCGCCGCCAGCGAGTCGAGCATCTCGGCGCGTTCAGCGGCGGGGGCCGTTTCGTCCTTCTGGATCGCCGTCATCGCCTCGACGCAGGGTGAGCCGGGCGCGAGCTCTCCTCCCAGGCTGCGCAGGGCCAGGGTGCCGAGCGGCGCCTCGGGGTTCTTGGGCGTCAGGGTGGGGAGCACCAGCGGACAGACATCCACCTTGATTGCGGCCAGGGCGGGCGCGGCAACCGGGATCGTCTCCGCCCGCTTGAGGCCGGGCTTGATGCGTGCGGCCTGGCGGGTGTCGCCGGCCCGGGCCAGCGCAATGCCGGCGCGGATGTCGATCGTCGCATCGGGGAACGGTCGGGCGAGGTAGGCGCGCGCGAACTCGGAGACCGCGGTCGGGTCGCCGTTGGCGTTGTAGCGCACGGCGCGCAGCAACCCCTCCTTCACGCGCCCCTGGACGAACAGCCGCGGCAGGGCATCCTTGAGCGGCGCCTCGAAGCGGCGAATCTCACCCCGACCGTCGAGTCGCTTGTCGCGCGCGAGCAGCCACCGGACGTGGGCGACGCCGTCGTCACCGTAGACGTCGATGGGCGGGACCTGAAAACGGGCGCCGTTGCTCCCCTTGAGGGCCGCGATCGCGGCCTGGTCGAACGCGGCGATCCCCGAGGTCTGGCCGACGGTGAACTGGGCCGGGCTGCCGTCCCAGCGGACCGTGAAGAGGATCTCCACCTCCAGCGACGGCTTGTTCAGCGGGTCGGAGGCCGGCTTCTTGGCGAGCTCGTCGACGTACTGGGTCCAGCGGAAATGAACCTGGTTGTGCATCGACCGGAGGAACTCCCCCTCCTTGCCGGTCGCGGTGATGGGCGGCTCGCCGTTCGCGGGTGCGGCCCGCGTCGCGGGCGCGGGGGCGGGCGCGGGCGCGGGTACCGCCGGCGCGGGCGCGGGTACCGGCGCCGGGGCGTTGGCCCGGGCGGCCGAGGTTACCAGCAGGAAGACGGCCGTCGGGTAGACGGATAGAAGCAGACGCGCGCGACCCATCTAGACCCGTTACCGTACACCACCCCGGTACCGCCGAGCCATCAGAATCTCCTCGGAACCCTGGGAGGGTTCCGAACCTCCCGCGATGCGCTCGGACGAGCTAAGCTCGTCCTCCCGCGACGCGAAATCTCCTCGGTTCCGCTCCCGTCCGCGGCGGCTCAGTTCGAGGTGCCGGCCGCGCACTGCAGGCCGACCGCGAGCTGCTTGCACGAATCGACGTTCATGAAGGTGACCGTCCCCTTGGCCAGGTCGGCGGCCGTGAGCGGGCCGGTAACGGTGCAGACGGTCTCGTTGATGGTGGTCGAGCCGATGATGTCGTTATCGTAGACGATCAGCTTCCAGCGTTCGTCGGGCGAGGTCAGCAGCGCCGTGGTCAGCGCCGGGCCGCTCATCGGCGTCACGTTGGCGTTCCAGGACGGCGTCAGCGAATCGGTCACGATCGACGACGAGCGCGACCGGTTGTCGACGGTGAGCTGGCAGAGCGCGTCGGGCGGCGGGCCGGTTTCGCCGTTGCCCGTGTCCCAGGTGTTGCCGTTCGGCTTCGTCGACGAGATCGTCGCCGACTGGCAGGTGACGGTCCAGGTCGCGTCGGGCGTCGGCTCGCAGCCCATGGGGCCGCAGCGGAAACAGGCCGCGCAGCCGCTCGGGCAGGGGCCGCTCCCCCCGGCGCCGCCGCGGCCGCCGCGACCGCCGAAGATTCCCCCGCGGCCGGTCGTTCCCGCGCCGCCGCCGGCCTGGCCTGTGGCGCCCGCATCGCCGCCGCCGGCCATGCCGCTCGTCCCCGCTTCGCCGGGCGTTCCCGCTTGCCCGCCGCCGCCGGTGGTGCCCGCTTCGCCCGGGCCGCCTGGGCCGGCGTCGCCCTGGCCGTCATTCCCGGCTCGCCCGGCTTGCCCGCCTTGGCCGGCTTGCCCGCCCTGGCCGGCGCTTGCTCCGCCGGCACCCGCGGCGCCGTCGTCGCCCGCGATTCCTGAGAGGTGCTCGCCCGCGGTCCCCGGCGTCCCGCCCACGCTCCCTGCCGTTCCGGAGATCGGGCCAAAGGTGCCGGAGCTGCCCGAAACGCCGGCGGCGCCGTTGGTGCCGGCGAGGCCCGCGATGGCGGTGCCGCCCGCGCCGACGGCGTCGCCGTCAAACGGGCCGAGGCCAGACTTGTCGACGCTGCACGCGCCGCTGCTCGCCAGGGCGAGGGCGGTCAAACAGCTGGCAATGCTGCAAACGGGGATTTGCATGAAACCTCCTGCTGCACCGCCCCGACGCCACGGCCACCCACTCGTTAAGCTTAGAGCCCGACCGCCGCGGTTATCGTCGACGATCTTGTAGCCAGACGCACTATCTATCGAAAAGAGGACTGCAGCTCGTCGAGCGCCGCCTTGCCCGGGCAGAGCTTCTCGAACGGGAGCTGCGCCAGCGGCACGTCGGTGGTGTCGTTGACGTCGTGCATGTCGCCGCCGCTGCCGTCGACGAACAGCAGCCCGGTCGGGACCTCGCCCTTGGCGCGGAAGCGATCGAGGTCGATCGCGACGCGCTGGCGATCGGTCGGGTCGTAGTCGGGCGCGACCTTGCGCAGCCGCACCATGCTGCCGTCGTGCATCGTCACGCTGGTGGCGGTGCCGGGGTCGTACGCGGCGTGATCTCCTGGCCGGCGGCACGAAGTCGGCCTCGCACGACCTGCAGCAGGTGCTTGCGCGTGTGCAGGTAGCTCTTGGTCGACCCTTCGTGATCGTTGAAGGTGACGCACGGCGAGATCACGTCGATGAGCGCGAAGCCGCGGTGGGCGAGCCCCGCCTTGAGCAGCGGCACCAGCTGCGCCTTGTCGCCCGAAAAGCTGCGGGCCACGAAGGTCGCGCCCAGATCCAAGGCGCCAGCGTCACCGGATCGATCGGGCTGAACTTGTTGGCCTCGCCGCGCTTGCTCTTGGTGCCGACGTCGGCCGAGGCCGAGAACTGCCCCTTGGTGAGCCCGTAGACGCCGTTGTTCTCGAGGACGTAGAGCATGTTGACGTTGCGGCGGATGGCGTGGACCAGCTGGCCGAGGCCGATCGACAGCGAGTCGCCGTCGCCCGAGATGCCGATGTAGGTCAGCGCGCGGTTGGCCGCCGCCGCGCCGGTCGCGATCGCGGGCATGCGGCCGTGCGCCGAGTTGAAGCCGTGCGCGCCGCTCACGAAGTAGGTCGGCGTCTTCGACGAGCAGCCGATGCCCGACAGCTTGGCGATCATGTGCGGCGGGGTCTCGAGCTCGTAGAACGCGCGGACGATCGCCGCGGTGACCGAGTCGTGCCCGCAGCCGGCGCAGAGGGTCGACATCGCGCCCTCGTAGTCGCGCAGGGTGAGCCCGACGGCGTTGCGGCTTGAGGTGCGGGTGGGCGACGGTCGGTTCTTAGGCGATGGGCATTGGTGTGCTCCAGCTGGTTGGTGATGCCGTCGATCACGTGGTGCGCCGACAGCGGGAAGCCGCCGTAGACCAGCACCGACCGCAGCTTCTCCTTGGCGACGCGGTCTCCAGGGTCAGCAAGGTCTCGCAGCTGGGCGTCGCGGTTCTGCTCGACGACGAAGATCCGGTCGTGCTTGGCCAGGAAGGTCTCCACCGTCTCGCCGAACGGGAAGCCGCGGACCCGCATGTAGTCGGCGACGATGCCCCGCTCGGCCAGCGTCGCCACCGCCTCGCGCACCGCGGGGTCGCAGCCGCCGAGCGAGATGATCCCGAACGTGGCGTCGGTCTGCGTCCGGACCGCGGCGCGGGGACCGCCTTCGCCGCGGCCTTGTGCTTGCGCGCCAGGCGGTCCATCACCTCCTGGTACTCGTCGGGGATCTCGGTGTAGCCGCCGAACTTGTTGTGCCCCGAGCCGCGGGTGAAGAACGCGCCCTTCGACTGCACGCCGGGCAGCGTGCGGGCCGCGACGTGGTCGCGTCCTCGTTGTAGTAGCGGTGGAACTTGGGCATCGCCTCGAGCTCCTCCGCGGTCAGCACCCGGCCGCGGTCGGGGCGGTAGCTGTCGTCCCACTTGAAGCGCGGGCACCACCCAGTCGTTCATGCCGATGTCGAGATCGGACAGCATGAACACCGGGGTCTGGAACCGCTCGGCCAGATCGAACGCCTCCACCGCGAAGGTGAAGCACTCCTCGGGATTCGCCGGGAAGAGCAGGATGTGCTTGGTGTCGCCGTGCGAGGCGTAGGCGCAGGCGAGGATGTCGCCCTGCTGGGTGCGCGTCGGCATGCCGGTCGACGGGCCGGTGCGCTGCACGTCGACGATCACCGCCGGGATCTCGGCGTAGTAGGCGAGACCGATGAGCTCGCTCATCAGCGAGATGCCGGGGCCGGAGGTCGAGGTGAAGGCGCGCGCGCCGTTCCACGACGCGCCGATCACCATGCCGATCGCGGCCAGCTCGTCCTCGGCCTGCAGGATGCAGTAGTTCTTCTTGCCGGTCTCGGGATCGCTGCCGGAACTGGTCGCAGAACTCCTTGAAGGCGTCCATCACCGACGTCGCCGGCGTGATCGGGTACCAGGCGGCCACCGTGGCGCCGGCGTAGACGCAGCCGAGCGCCGTCGCGGTGTTGCCGTCGATCAGGATGCGATCGTCGGTGGCGTGCATCTTCTCGAGCCGGATCGGCAGCGGGCAGTCGAAGGTGCTCGGTGGCGTAGTCGTAGCCCAGCCGGATCGCCTGGTGGTTCGATTCGCATCAGCGCCTTCTTCTTGGCGAACTTCTCGTCGAGCAGCTCGTCGATGATCGCCATGTCGATGTCCAGCAGCGCCACCAGCGCGCCGAGCGTAGGCGATGTTCTTCATCAGGATGCGCTCGCGCGGCTCGGCGAAGATCTCGTTGCACATCTTGGCCAGCGGCACCCCCAGGAAGGTGACGTCCGTGCCGCGCCAGCTCGGCGTCCAGCGGCCAGGTCGAGTCGTAGAGCAGGTAGCCGCCCGAGCGCACCTCCTTGATGTCGCGCGCGTAGGTCTCGGCGTTCATCGCCACCACCAGGTCGTAGTCCAGGGCGCGGGCGGTGTGGCCGTCTTGTTGACCCGCACCTCGTACCAGGTGGGCAGGCCCTGGATGTTCGAGGGGAACAGGTTCTTGCCCGAGACCGGGATGCCCATCCGGAAGATCGCCTGCATCAGCAGGCCGTTGGCGCTGGCCGAGCCGGTGCCGTTGACGTTGGCGAGCTTGAGGGCGAAGTCGTTGATGCGGACGATCTGTTGTTGGTGCACGGGCTTCCTTCACCGACGCCGGCGTTCAGCCGTTTGTCGACAAGCCGGCTTCGCCGGCGTTGGGGAGAACGAGCTCGAACTTCTGCATGTCCCAGGCCGCCGTCGGGCAGCGCTCGGCGCACAGACCGCAGTGCACGCAGACGTCCTCGTCCTTGACCATCACCCGCCCGGTCTGCGGCAGCGAGCCCGAGACGTAGATCTCCTGCTGCGCGTTCTCGGCGGGCACGGTCAGCCGCTGGCGCAGCTCCGGCTCGTCGCCGTCGGGGGTGATGGTCAGGCAGTGCACCGGGCAGACGTCGATGCAGGCGTCGCACTCGATGCAGAGCTTGTCGGTGAACACCGTCTGGATGTCGCAGTTGAGGCAGCGCTCGACCTCGCGCGCGGTCTGCTCGGCGTCGAAGCCCAGCTCGACCTCGATCGTCAGCTGCTTGAAGCGCTCGCGCAGATCGACGTGCTTCATCTTCGGCGCGCTTGGCCGGGTTGTAGTCGTTGCTGTAGCTCCACTCGTGGAGCCCCATCTTCTGGGTGAGAGGTTCATCCCCGCCGCGGGCCGCTCGGTCAGCGGCGACGCCGCTGGCAGTGGTTGTGGATGGAGATCGCCGCCTCGTGCCGTGGGCCACCGCCCAGATGATGTTCTTCGGGCCCCAGGCCGCGTCGCCGCCGAAGAAGACGCCCGGGGCGGGTGCGACTGGAAGGTGATCTTGTCGACCATGGGCATGTCCGCACTTGTCGAACTCGATGCCGATGTCGCGCTCGATCCAGGGGAAGGCGTTCTCCTGGCCGATGGCGAGGATGACGTCGTCGGCGGGGATGAAGACCGTGTCGATGACCCGAGCTGACCTGACCGCCGCGCCCGTCGTCGTCGCCACTCGAGGCGCTCGAACTCCATGCCGGTCAGCTTGCCGTTCTCGACCACGAACCGCTTGGGCGCGTGGTTGACGACGATCTCGACCTGCTCCTCCTCGGCGTCCTCCAGCTCCCAGGGCGAGGCCTTGAAGTAGCGGCGCGGCCGGCGGGCCATCACCTTGATGTCCTTGCCGCCCAGACGGCGCGAGGTGCGGCAGCAGTCCATGGCGGTGTTGCCGACGCCGATGATGAGCACGCGCTCGCCGATCGTGTCGATGTGGCCGAAGGCGACGCTCTCCAGCCAGTCGATGCCGATGTGGATGTTGGCGGCGGCTTCCTGCCGCCCGGGATGTCCAGATCCTTGCCGCTCGGGCGCGCCCGCTGCCGACGAAGACGGCGTCGTAGCCCTCGGCCAGCAGCGCCTTCAGGCTGGCGACCGGGGTGTTGTAGCGGACGTCGACCCCCATGTCGAGGATCATCCCGATCTCTTCGTCCAGCACTGCTTGGGGCAGGCGGAACGACGGGATGTTCGTAGCGCATCAGGCCGCCGGCCTGGCCGTCTTCTCGAAGATGGTGACCTCGTAGCCGAGCGGCGCCAGATCGTTGGCCACCGTCAGCGACGCGGGGCCGGCGCCGATGCAGGCGACCCGCTTGCCGTTCTTCTGCGCCGGCGGCTTGGGCAGCCGGTCGGTGACGTCGCCCGCAGGTCGGCGGCCACGCGCTTGAGCCGGCAGATCGCCACCGGCGTCTCGTCGACGCGGGTGCGCCGGCAGGCCGGCTCGCAGGGGCGATCGCAGGTGCGGCCCAGGATCCCCGGGAAGACGTTCGACTCCCGGTTCAGCAGGTAGGCGTCGGCGTACCGCCCCTGGGCGATCAGGCGGATGTACTCGGGCACGTTGGTGTGGGCGGGACATGCCCACTGGCAATCGACGACTTTGTGGAAGTAGGTCGGGTCGCGAACGTCGGTCGGTTTCACCCGGAAGAACTCCCGGTTCGGCAGGGGGCGGCCGAGATGGAGCCGCCGGTTACTTGTTCGGCTGGGGAGTCATCCTCAGGTAGGGCTTGATCTCTTTCCAGCCCTTCGGAAACTTCTGCTGCATTATCGCCGGATCCTTGAGGGACGGGACGATCACACAATCGCCCCCGTCTTTCCAGTCGACCGGGGTCGCGACCGAATGGCTGTCGGTCAGCTGCAGTGAGTCGATGACGCGAAGGATCTCGTCGAAGTTGCGCCCGGTGCTGGCCGGGTAGGTGATGACGAGGCGGATCTTCTTCTTCGGGTCGATGATGAACACCGAGCGGACGGTCGTCGTGTCGTTCGCCTCGGGGTGGATCATGTCGTAGAGCTTCGACACCTTGCGGTCGGCGTCGGCCAGGATCGGGAAGTTCATCTTCGTCCCCTGGGTCTCCTCGATGTCGCCGATCCAGCCCTTGTGCGACGGCAGCGGATCGACGGACAGCGCGATCACCTTGACGTTGCGCTTCTCGAACTCGGGCTTGAGCTTGGCGACGCGGCCGAGCTCCGTGGTGCAGACCGGGGTGAAATCGGCGGGGTGCGAGAACAGCACGCCCCACTTGTCGCCGAGATACTGGTGAAACTTGATCGGGCCCTCGGTCGACTCCTGGTCGAAGTCGGGGGCGATGCTGCCGATGTGAAGGCTCATGACGCGTCTCCTTTTGCCACGACTCCCACGCGGGGGCCAAAAGCGGACGTAGTGTAGTCCCGGAGGGGGCGCGGTTCCACCTCAACGGCGGATGGGCCGGCGTCAACAGCGGATGGGCCGGCGTGTGCGGCTCAGGCCAGCCGCTGACGGAGGCTCGGCCGGGAGCGCTGCATCCAGCGCGACCGGACCGCCCGCTGGTAGAGCCGGTCGACGAGAAACCGGGCGACCAGCAGCATCGACACGAAGGCGATCGCGCTCGGGGTCGGGAACAGCAGCGACACCAGGGCCAGCGCCTGGGCCGGGTTGCCGACAATCGCGGCCTGCCCGACGGTGGCGCCGCGGGTCGGGTCGTGCCCGGTGGCCCACCGCGACATCGCGGCGGTGGCGAGGAGGACCAGCAGCATCGCGAAGGCGGCCACGATGCCCGCCCCGCCCCGCGGGAGGGCGGGGGCTGCCCAGACCAGCGCCACCACGACCGTCGCCATCATCCCGCCTCGGGCCCCGAGCTCGAGCCATCCGGCCAGACGGGCCGCCCTCGAAGAGTTAGAGCGAGAGCTGGAGCTAGGGCTGGGACTGAAGTCGGGGCCACGGCTGACAGCGCTCGTCGCCTGACGCGAATCCGCCAGCCGGCGTACCCCCATCCCCACCGCCAGCGGGATCGTCACCGTCGCCAGCATGAGAGCCATCGCGCGCATCGGCTCGACGGTCACCGTGGGCCCGTAGCCGCGGCCGAGCACCCAGACCCAGCACGGGACGGTCACCGCAGCAGGGGCCGACATGAACAGCAGCAGCGTCGCGGCCAGGGGGCGGTCCGCGGCGCCGGCGATGACCGTCGGCCCGACGCTGACCGCCGCCAGCAGCAGCGCCGCGGCGACCGGCCCGTCGAGGCGGCAGAGCGCGATCACCGCGATCGCCGCCAGCGGCACCGCCGCCGCGAGGACGATGAAGGCGCGGGCCAGGACCCCGACCGGCTCCGGCGTCCCCTCGCCGAGGGCCCGGATCCGGATCGCCAGGCCCGCGGCGAACATGTGTGCAGCCAGAACGGCAGCGGCGGCGTAGCCGATCCCGTGCGCGATCGCCGTCGAGGTGACCATGTACGAACGTTGACGACGCGTACGCACCCGCGCTACGCGCACCGTCGACGAATACGGCGCGGCCGTACGCTGCCGACGGTTGCCGACGGCGCGGCGCGGATCACATTAGCCACGTGGTCGGCGCGGCTTGCTCCACAGCGCGCATCCTGGTCGTGGGTGGCGATCCGGATGCGCGCGGGGCGTCGGCGCGGGCGCTGGAGGGGCGTGCGACGGTGCTCGCGGCGGCCGACGGCGACGAGGCCCTGACCCTGGCCGCGCCCATGCCGGTCGACCTGGTGGTGGCGGCGCCGGGGGCGGGCGACTGTGGCGCGCTGGTGCGCCGGCTCCGTGGCTTTCCGGCGTTCGAGGCCATGCCGATGCTCGTGCTCGCCGCCGCCGCGGGCAGCGACGACACGGCGGCGGCCCTGGAGGCGGGGGCCGACGACTTCTTGATCAAACCTTTCTCCGGCCCCGAGCTCTTGCTGCGCGTCGAGGCCTGCCTGGAGCTGGCTGCCCTCCGCCGGCGCCGCGTCGATGACCAGCAGCAGATGGTGGGGCTGCAGAGCACGGTCCGTATGCGCGACGAGTTCCTGTCGACGGCGGCCCACGAGCTGCGCACGCCGATCACCACCCTCGGGCTACAGACCGACGGGCTGCTGCAGCTCGCCGCCCGCGCCGCGGTGGGCGCCGACGAGCGCCTCCCCCGCCGCCTGGCTTCGATCCGCCACCAGGTCACCCGGCTCGATCAAATGGTGGACCAGCTCCTCGACGTGTCGCGGATGATGGACGGGCGGTTGGAGCTGCGCCCCGAGCTGGTCGACCTCCACGAGCTGGCGATGGATGCGATCGAGCTCCTGCGCGAGCCGGCGCAGCGGGCCGGCTCGCCGGTGACGCTCCATGCGCGACCGGGCGTGGTCGGGCACTGGGATCGGTTTCGCGTCGGCCAGGTCATCACCAACCTGGTCGGCAACGCGATCAAGTTCGGCGGCGGGCAGCCGATCGAGGTCGAGCTCGCCGCCGACGCGCACAGCGCCCGGCTCGCGGTCCGCGACGGCGGCGTGGGGATCGCGCCCGAGGAGCAGCGCCGGATCTTCGAGCGCTTCGAGCGCGCCGCCTCCAGCGCCGGTCATCCGGGGTTGGGGCTCGGGCTCTGGATCAGCAAGCAGATCGTGGACGCCTGTCGCGGCACGATTTCGATCGACAGCGCGAGCGGCCAGGGGTGCACGTTCACCGTGCAGCTGCCGCGCGGATCATGAGCGTGGTCGCGCCGGAGACGGCGTCCCCGCGGCCCTGCGTGCTCATCATCGATGACGACGCCGAGCTACGTGAGAGCGCCGCCGATGGCCTCTGCGACGCGGGCTACGACCCGCTGGTCGCGGTCAACGGCCGCGAGGCGCTGGCGCTGCTGCACGGGCCCCGACGCCCGCGGCTGATCCTGCTCGATCTGATGATGCCGGTCATGAACGGGTGGGAGTTTCGGGAGGCTCTGGGGCGGGCGCCGAACATCCCGATTCTGGTGATGACGGCGTCGCGGACCCTCGCCCTGCATCCGATCGAGGCCGACGCCGTCCTGCTCAAGCCTTTCGGACTCGGACAGCTGGTCGGCCAGGTTCACGACCTGGTGGGAGCGCAAGAAGAGTAGAGCGCCAGCCCCGTCACTCCGCGCTGATCGCTTCGCACACCGGCTCCTGAGACAGCTCCACGGTGAACGTCGAACCGCACCCGGGTGCGCTGAGGACGCGGATGTCGCCTCCCAGCTGCGTGACGATCGTTCGCACGATGTAGAGGCCCAGCCCCAACCCGTCGTAGCGGATGGCGCCGGTCGCGCGCTTGAACGGTTCGAAGATCGTCTCCTGGATCTCCGGCTCGATTCCCATGCCGTGGTCGGTCACCCAGAGCCGCGCGCGCCCGCGTTCGTGATCGCCGACGATGCGGACGATGATCGGTCGTCCTTCGCCGAACTTCATCGCGTTGCCGACCAGGTTCGTCACCACCTGATCGAGGCGGGAGCGGTCCCAGCGTCCGATGACGGAGCTGTCCCCCTGCAACTCCACGGTGGAGCCGGAACGGTTGTTCTCGCCCCCCATCCGCGAGATGACGTCCTGGGCCACCTCGCACAGATCGACCGTCTCGAGATCGATGCGAAACTGCCCCGACCGGATCCGCGCCACGTCGAGCAGCTCGTCGATGAGGCGGGTCAGCCGCCGCTCCTCCCGAGCCATCCGCTGTAACAGATGGGTGCCCGTGGCGGGGAGGGCCGGCTTCGCCCGCAGCATCCCCTCGATGCACAGTCGCAACGCGCAGATCGGATTCCGCAGCTCGTGAGCGGCGATCGACAGCAGCCGCTCCCGCTCGGCCAGGTCGTTGCGCAGCCGCTCGTGCGCCTCCGCGTTCTGGATCGACAGCGCCAGCCGATCGGCGAGCTCCTGGACCAGCGCCAGATCCGCGGCCCCATGGCGCACGCCGCTCCGGGCTGCGAAGCTGATCGCTCCGTAGCGCCCCTCGGCGCCGACGATCGGGGCCGTCAGGCGGGACCGGCTGCCGTCAGCGCGGATCTCCGCGCGGCGAACGAAGGCCAGGTCTTTGGGCGGCTCGAGCCAGGGATCGGGCGAGTTTCGGATCTCCAAGACCCGGGTCGTCGACTTTCCCGAAACACGATCGATCGCGCAAACATCTCCGAACATCGGAAGAGCGGCGCGCGCCACTGCCTCCAACATCGGCTCCACTTCTAACGACACCAGGTGACGGCTGATGCTCGCCAAAAATCTAGCGTGCGCGCTGCTCGTCTCCTGACTCACCACGGCCTGCACTCTCTGCATCCGACTACCTCCCCTTCCGTTGGACAGGCTTAATGCCGGATCGCGAGTCGTCTGACTAGACAAGAAATGCAGTCAGCAGCCGCGTCAGATTGCTTTGCGTAGTTTACTTACGAACGACAAACGGCTCTTCAGTTTCGTTTGTGTGGCTCGTTGCGAAACGCGCGGGGGAGCTGCGGATTCGCGTCGCGGGAGACTAGCTTTTGCCGATCTCGGCGCATCGCGAGAAGTTTCGAAACCCGTAGGGATCCGCGCGTGATTTGTCGGCGGATGATGTCGACGCGGTCAGCCGCTGTTGCGCAGGCCGGCGGCGACGCCGTTGATCGTGAGGTGCACTGCCCGGCGCAGTTCGTCGCCGTCTCCGCGGGCTGCGCGCAGCCGCCGCAGCAGTTCCACCTGCAGGTGGTTCAGCGGATCGATGTACGGGATACGGTTTCGCAGGCTCCGCGCGAGCAGCGGGTTGTTCTGCAACAGTTGTTTGACTTCCGTGATTGCGAAGAACGCATTCAACGTGTCGTCGTGCTCGCGCGTGATCCGCCCGAAAACCAGCTCACGCAACTTGCGATCGGCGACCAGAGCGGCGTAACGCGCGCCGATGCCGAGATCGGTCTTGGCGAGCACCATGTCGAGCTTGTCGACCAATGTGCGGAAAAATGGCCAACGTGCATACATGGCGCGGAGTCGCTGCAGGCGCGCCGCGCGGCCCTTCCCGGCCAGGAATTGCTTAACGGCTGCGCCGAATCCGAAGAAACCGGGAATGCTCTGCCGGCTCTGACCCCAGCTGAAGACCCAGGGGATTGCCCGCAGATCCTCGATGCGATCCGAGCCCCCCGCTTGGCGGGGCGGCTCCCTAGGTTGAGGTCGCCGATCTCATTGATAGGGGTCGCCTGCCGGAAGTATTCGATGAACCCCGGGGTCTCGTACACGAAGGCCCTGTAAGCGCGAAACGCGAACGTGGACAGCTCTTCCATGGCTTCGTGGAAGGGAGCCTCGTCGTCGCCGAGGCCGTCGTCGGCGAGCAGCGTGGCCTCCATCGTGGCCGCGACCAGCGCTTCCAGGTTTCTTTGGCCGACGATCGGATCGGCGTACTTGCTGGCGATGACCTCGCCCTGCTCCGTCAAGCGGAGCTGGCCGTTGACGCTCCCGCGCGGCTGCGCGCGCACGGCGTAGTAGCTGGGCCCGCCGCCCCGGCCGACCGTTCCGCCACGGCCGTGAAACAGGCGTATGCCGACGCTGTGACGGGCGAACACCTTCACCAGCTCCTGCTCGGCTTTGTAGAGCTCCCAGTTCGACGTGAGGAAGCCGCCGTCCTTGTTGCTGTCGGAGTAGCCGAGCATGACCTCCTGCATGTCGCCCCGGCTCTCGAGCAATTTCCGGTAATAGGGATTGGAGAACAGCTGCTCCATGATCGTGCCGCAGCCACGGAGATCGTCGATGGTCTCGAACAGCGGGATGATGTTGACGGCGCTGCGTGGCTCTTCCCCGGGGACGAGCAGGCCGGCTTCTTTCAGAAGCAACGCCACCTCCAGTAGGTCGCTGGGCGCGGCCGTCATCGAGATGACGTAATTCGGGATCGCGGATGCGCCGAAGCGGGCATGGGCGTCGGCGGCGGTCGCCAGCGTCCGCAGCTGTCCGGCTGTTTCGTCGCTGTAAACGACGTGCGACGAAACCAAAGGGCGTGGCGTGTAGAGCTCCTTCAACAGGAGCTCCTGGCGTTCGGGCTCCGCCATCGCCTCGTAGCCGCGGCGCCCTGTCGCCCGCGCGAAGAGCTCGCCGATCACCCGGGCGTGCACGGCGCTGTGCTGGCGCAGGTCCAGCGGCGCCAGGTGGAAGCCGAACACCTCGACGGCCCGGCGCAGGTGGCGCAGCCGCCCTTCGCCGGCCAGGCCGGCGCCGCCGTCGACCAGCGCGCGATCGACGATGTCGAGATCGGCCAGCAGGTCTTCGGGGCTGTCGTAGGGGCGGGCGGGCGCTGCGGGGGGCCCCCCGGCGGCACTCTCGACCGACAGCTTGCGCGCCGTCGCCGACACCCGGGCGTAGATGCCGACCAGGGCCCGCCGGAACAGCTCCTCGTTGCGGCTGGCGCCGCGGTCGGGGGCGCGCGCCGCCAGCGCCGTCAGCTCGGGCGACATGGCGGTGTACCGGGACGAGAGCGACAGCTCGCTCCCCAACGCGTGCACCTCGGCGAGATAGTGGGCGAACGCCTGCGCCGCCTGGCGCTCGATCGCGCGGCCGGTGACCGCGTCGGTGACGTGGGGGTTGCCGTCGCGATCGCCGCCGATCCAGCTCGCGACGCGCAGGAAGGGGGCGAGATGGACGCCCTCGCTGGCCAGGCTGTCCTCGAGCTCGGCGTAGAGGCGCGGCAGCACCTCCAGGAAGGTGGACCGGAAGTAGGCCAGCCCGTTTTCGATCTCGTCGGCGACCGTCGGCTGCGCGCCGCGCAGCTCGCTGGTCTTCCAGAGCAGCAGCACCTCGCGCCGCAAGGCCCGCTCGCGCTCCTGCTCCCAGGCCGGGCCGTCGCCGTGCGCCGCCAGCCGGGCGGTGATGGCGTGGTGGCGATCAAGGATGCTCTTGCGCTGCACCTCCGTCGGGTGCGCCGTCAACACCGGTTCGATGCGCGCCCGTTCGAAGAACGCCACCAGCTTGCGGGTCGGGACGTGGGCGGCGCGCAGGCGCTGGAGGGCGAGGGCGATCGAGCCCTCCTCGGACAGCTTGCGCGGCTGCCGGGTCCGGTGCAGATCCTCGGCGGCGTTGGCCAGGTGGTGGAAGTAGCTGAAGGCGCGCACCACGTTGGCGGCGTCGTCCTGGGCCAGCGAGCCGATCGTCCGTTCCAGCCGCTTGCGGCTCGGCAGATCGTGCTCGCGGCGATACTGGATCGCGGTGCGACGGATGCGCTCGACCAGCTCGAACACACCCGGCCCCGCCTGTTCGCGGATGGTGTCGCCGAGGAGGCGGCCGAGGAACCGGATGTCCTCGCGGAGGGCTTGCTCGTCCCGCCCGTCTTCGACGCGATGGCCGACACGATGGCCGACCCGTTGGCTCCGTCGTCCGCTGTCCCGAGGGCGCTTCACCTGAGGGCATCCTACATGCTGGCGCCTTTCGCGCGGGTCAAGAGCGCGTAACTTCCCTCGCAACAGATGCGGGGCATACTCACGCCCCGTGACCCCTCTGCGAAGGTCGGTTCTGGTGGTGTTGCTGTCCGTCGGGGCGTGCCGAACGGCGGGCCCGCCGCCGCCCACCGTGGCGGCCCCCTCCGACGCGAGCAAGCGGCTGGCGTCGCTGGCGGCGAGTTACTGGGACGCGCGCCTGACAGCCGACCCGCTGGAGGCGACCGAGATCGGCGACCGCCGGTTCGACGATCGCTTGCCGGATCTGAGCCTCCCGGCCCGCGAGCGGGAGCTCGCCCGGTTGCGCGGGCTGCGGGTGCAGGTCGAATCGGTGTCGGAGTCGGCGCTGGGCCCCGAAGAGGTCGTGACCCGGGACCTCCTGCTCGGCGAGATCGACGCCGACCTGGCCCGGGGCGCCTGCGCGCTCGAGGACTGGGCCATCGACGCCCGCGACGGGCTGCAGGTGGCCTTCCTGCGCCTGCCGGAGCTGCAGCCGGTGCGTACCGTCGCCGAGGGAAAAGCGATGGTGGCCCGCTGGCAGGCGATGCCGGCGGCCCTCGACCAGCAGAACGCGAACCTGCGCCGCGGGCTCGCGGCCGGCAAGGTCGCCACGTCCGACGAGGTGAAGCGGGTGCTCGGACAGCTCGACGATCTCCTCGCCAAGCCGGACGCCGACTGGCCGCTGCGCGCCCCTGCCGCCGCGCCCCACCCCGACTGGCCGTCCGGTGAGCAGCTGGCCTTCGCCAGCGCGATCGACGCCGCAATCGCGGGCGGCATCCGCCCCGCGTTCGGGCGCTACCGCGATCTGCTGCGCGCGGAGATCCTCCCCGTTGCCCGCGACGGCACCCGGGCCGGCATCGGAAACGTCCCCGACGGCGCTGCCTGCTACACCCGCCTCATCAAGGTCCACACCTCGCTGATGTTGACCGCGATCGAGATCCACAAGATCGGCCTCGCCGAGCTGGATCGGATCCACGCCGAGATGGCGCGCGCCGGCCAGGAGGCGTTCGGCGTGTCGACGATCCCCGAGCTGCGCAAGCGACTGCGGGAGCCGGCCCAGTACTTCCGCACCCGCGACGAGGTCGAGGCGGCCGCGGTCGCCGCGCTGGCCCGGGCCCAGGCGGCGGAGCCGCGCTTCCTCGGCAAGCTGCCGCGCACGCCCGCCCAGATCAAACGCATCGAGCCCTACGAAGAGAAGGACGCGCCGATCGCTTACTACCGCCCCGCCGCCGTCGACGGCACGCGCCCCGGCACCTACTACGTCAACACCTTCGAGCCCGGGACCCGCCCGCGCTACGAGGTCGAGGCGCTGGCGTTCCACGAGTCGGTCCCCGGCCACCACGTGCAGATCGCGCTCGCGCAGGAGCTGACGGGGCTGCCCGAGTTTCGCAAGCACATCGGCGTGACCGCGTTCGTCGAGGGGTGGGGGCTCTACGCCGAGGGGCTCGCCGACGAGCTGGGGCTCTACTCGGGCCCGCGCGAGCGGCTGGGGCGGTTCAACTTCGACGCCTGGCGCGCCTGCCGGCTGGTGGTCGACACCGGCATCCACGCGCTCGGCTGGAGCCGCGCGCAGGCGATCTCCTTCATGGAGAACAACTCCCTCGAGGAGACGAAGGACATCGTCAACGAGGTCGACCGCTACATCGCCTGGCCAGGGCAGGCGCTCGCCTACAAGCTGGGCGAGCGCGAGATCCGCCGGCTGCGCAACGACGCCCAGCAGCGGATGGGCGCCAAGTTCGATCTGCGCGCTTTCCATGACCGCGTGCTCGGATCCGGGGCGGTGAGCCTGTCGGTGCTGGCCAGGCAGATCGACCGCTGGGTGACGGGGGCGCCGTGACCGACGGGCCGGCGGCCGTCCTCGCGCTGTCGGGCAGCCTGCGTGCCGGGTCGTCGAACGCTGCGCTGTTGCGGGCGGCGATCGCGCTGGCGCCACCGTCGCTGTCGATCGTCTTCGAGGAACAGGCGATCGGCGCGCTGCCGCACTTCAATCCCGATCTCGACACCGACGAGCCGCCGCCGGCGGTGCGGGCGTTCCGCGCCCAGCTCGCCGACGCGCGCGGGGTGATCGTCTGCAGCCCCGAGTACGCGCACGGCATCCCCGGCGCCCTCAAGGACGCGCTCGACTGGATCGTCTCCAGCGGCGAGCTGATGGACAAGCCGGTGCTGTTGCTCAACGCCTCGCCCGCCGGCTGCCAGTTCGCGCAGGCGGCGCTGGCCGAGACCCTGACCGTCATGTCAGCGGTCGTGCTTCCCGCCTCGCTGACGGCGCCGTTCCTGCGCAGGAAGCTCGACGGTCTCGCTCCGCTCGAGCCCGCGGCCGAGGCCGCCCTGAAGGTCAGCCTCGAGTCCCTGGCGGACGCGATCGCCGCCCGCCGCTGAGCTGGCGTCGCCACCGGGGAGCCTCAGCTTGCACTGAGGAGGTAGACATGAAGGGCAGTGCATGGGGTTCGGTGATCGGGTTGGCGTTGCTGGCAGGCGCGGCCCAGGCGCAGCCGGCTCCCGCGCCGGGGCCCGCGGAGGTGGCGGCCGCCGCGAAGATAGAGTCGCGACTGCAGAGCGACGCGGATCTGCGCAACAACCGCATCGACGTTCGCGTCGAGGCGGGGGTGGCGGTGCTGACCGGCAAGGTCGACTCCGAGGGGGAGAAGGCGAAGGCAGCCAAGCTGGCCCACGTCGCCGACGTGGATATCGTCGACAACCGGATTGACGTCGGCAGCTCCGGCGTCTCCAAGGCGATGTCCGACAGCGCGGTCACGACCAAGGTGAAGTCGCAGCTGCTCGCCAACACGACGCTGCGGCAGGCGGACATCTCGGTGACCACCAACAACGGCGTGGTGTCGTTGAGCGGTCACGTGCCGACTGAGGAGACGCGCCGCCTGGCCGTCGATCTCGTGCGCAACACGGGCGGCGTCACCCGGGTCGAGGATCAGCTGGTGATCGCCCCGCGCTGACGCGCCCCCGCGATGGGCTCGCGCAGGCGAGGCCTGCGCTCCCCCGACGCGGTGACTTGGATTGTCGCGGCGCATCTGCTGACGCGCATCGAATTTCTGAGTGGGGACGGCCGCGTTGCCGCGTGACGGCGCGGGATCGGGCGGGCACGACGCTTGCTCAGGCATGGGGCATCGCTTCTTCTGATTGGAGGCTCCCATGTTCGTTCGCCCGCTCTCTGTCGCTGCCATAGGTGCCCTGGGGCTCGCCGCCGCCGTCCTGTTCGGGGTCTCCGGATGCGACCAACTTCACGAGTGGGCGGAAGACTTCGTCGATCATGGCGCCGTCCATCCGGGCAGCGGAGGCCTCCCCGATCCGACGAAGGCCTGTACCTCGTCAGAGAGCTGCCCGGGCGGGCAGGTCTGCTCGACCGAGCTGGGCGCCTGCGAGCTGCCGCCCGCCTGCAAGGCCGATCCGAATGCCATCTGCCCGGCGGTCTGCTACGGCGTCTGCCAGCCCAAGGCGGAGGGCGAGGCTTGCGGCAAGGTTACGTGCGGCGCGGGTCAGGTCTGTTGCAACGCAAGCTGCGGCATCTGCACGCCGCCCAACGGAGGCTGTGTCGCCCTGGCCTGTGATGTGCCGCCACCTCCGGAGGTCGACTGCACGACCGACGCCGATTGCCACCTGGCCGCCGACTACTGCAGTGGGTGCGACTGCCGCGCGCTGGGATCGAAGGTGGGTCTGCCCGCCTGTCCGAACACGCCGGTCGCATGCTTCGCCGATCCCTGCATGCAGAAGACCGCTGTCTGCGTGAACGGCCAGTGCTCCGTCGCCGCCGCGCCCACGCGCTGACGGCCGGTCTCTACTTGAGGTAACCGGTCAGCGGCAGCTGCAGGTCGGCGACACCCATCGCGACGAGGCCGGCCAGGATGTTCGCGCCGGTCTCTTGAAAGTGGGTGCCGTCGACGGTGCCGTCGGCGCGGATCAGGAAGAAGTTGTCGCTGGCCCACCCGCAGTCCCCCTTGCCATCGAGGTAGTCGACCGCCATCGGCCCGAGATCGACGACGGCGACGCCGCCGGCCTGACCCAGCTGATACATCGCCGTCGCGTAGCTGCCGAACGAGTAGTTGAAGGTCTTGCCGTTGCTCTGGCAGGAGTTGCGCGGCGGCGGCGTCACCAGCACCGGGATCACCGCCTTCGCCTTGGCCCCGTCGATATACTGCTGCATGTATTTCTTGAAGTCGGTGTCGGGCGCCAGGTAGTAGGGCTCGCCGTCGTCGTAGGTGGCGGTCTTGTTGCTGTCGTTGGTTCCGAACTGGACGAACAGGTAGTCGCCGGCGCGGGCGTCGTCGAGGATGTCGGTGAGCCGCCCCTCCTCGATGAACCGGCGCGACGTCCGGCCGCCGATGGCGCGGTTGTCGACCTTCGCCTTGGTCGTGAAGTAGCCGGCCAGGAACTGCCCCCAGCCCCCCTGGTGAAGGCTGCTGTTGGTGTAGGTGCTCACCGTCGAGTCGCCGGCGATGAAGATCGTCAGGTTGGGGAGCGCGGCGCCGGCGCTGCCGCCGCGCCCGGCGCTGCCACCACCTGCGCCGCCGCCGCGTCCGCCGCTGCCGGCGACGCCACCGCCTGGACCGCTGCCGGCGCTGCCACCGCCTGCGCCGCCGCCGCGTCCGCCGCTGCCGGCGACGCCGGGCGCGCCAGCGCGCCCACCGGCACCCGCGGCGCCGCTGGCGGTGACCCCGGCACTGCCGCCGCTGCCCGCGACGCCGGCTGTGTTGCCCGCGACGCCGGCCGTGCTGCCCGCGCTTCCCGCGGCGCTCCCGCCTGCGCCGGCGACGCTACCTGCGGCGCCCGCGGGGCCGCCACTCTCTCCGGCGTCGCCGCCACCGCTGGCAGTGTCGTTGCCGCATCCGTGGAGGCCGGCTGTGGCCAGCAGCGTCAGGCAGGCGAGCAGGGGAGCGTGCGGTCGCATGTCTCGTGAATGTCGGCTGGTGGCGGTTCAATCACGAAAAGATCAAGGTTTCCGCGCTTCGTCGATCCAGCGCTGCCAGACGTCGGGGGCATAGCCGACCGTGGCCCGGCTCCCCTCGCGGACGATCGGCGTGCGCAGCAGCAGCGGGTCGTCGGCCAGCATCTGCTCGATACGCGGCCCGGTCGGCGCCGCGAACTTCAACCCGCGCTCGACGTAGCGCTTTCCCTCCCGATCGATCAGCGCCTCCATGCCGCCGACGCGCGACGCGACGTTGCGCAGCTCGCCCGCGGCCATCGCCTTCTGGCCCAGGTCGACGACGTGCAGCTTCACGCCGCGCTCCTTGAAGAACCGCTCGGCCTTGCGCGACTCGGCGCACTTCTTCGTGGAGAACAGCTGGACGTTCATCGTCGGCCCGCCAGCGTAGCGGGCGGGGCGCGGGCAGGCAATCTCGTGACCGTTGCCGGGCACGAAGACCCGCAACGCCACGAGGGAGGCACCGATTACCGCTCATTCAAGTGCCGCCCCGCTCGCGTCAACTCAATCTCCCGGAGCCGCCGAGGTGGGGCGGCCGTCGTCGGGGCGCGGGGCCCAAACCGGCCGGCGCGCGTGCGGGCGTGCCACACCGGCGCCGGGCGAGGCACGACGCGCGCCATCCCGTGCAGGTGACGCTCCGCCGCGGCGTCGGTGCTCCGTCTCTGAGGTCCGCCACCATCTACCCGATCCTGCGCGCCGCGCTCGGCGCGGCGAACCGGGTTGCGTTTCGCGTGATTCACTTCTCCGTTCAGATCGATCACGTCCACTTGATCGTCGAGGCCGACGCGCCACTGGCGTTGCGGCGGGGACTTCAAGGGCTCGCCATTCGTTGCGCACGCGCCGTCAATCGCGGCGCCGGCCGCCGGGGCGCCGTCTGGTCGGATCGCTACCACTCTCGCGCCCTCGGCACCCCGCGGCAGGTGAGGGTGGGGATGGTCTACGTGCTGCTCAACTTCAGAAAGCATCTGCGAGGCAGCGTGGGCATCGACCCGTGTAGCTCCGGCCCCTGGTTCGACGGCTGGAATCGGCCTGTCGAGGCCGCCATCGAACGACGTCCGGTCGTCGCCGCTCGGACCTGGCTCGCCAGCACGGGCTGGCGTCGGGCAGGCGGTCTCATCGACCCGCGCGAGGGGCCTTCGCCTTCGAGGTGGCAGAGATAGCCGCACCCTCGCGCTTCGTGCGGAAGCGGCTAGTCCGTCCGCAGCGCCAGCAACGGCTGGCCGGCGCGGATCAGCGCGCCGGGGGCACAGCAGATGGTGACGACGGTGCCCCCCTCGGGAGCGATGACCGGGGTCTCCATCTTCATCGTCTCGAGGATCACCAGCCGGTCGCCGGCCTCCACGCGGGTGCCGACGGAGATCGGGATCTCCCAGACGCTGCCGGTGACCGGCGAGCGGATCGCGAGCGCGTCGTCGGGGAGCGCCGTGGCGTCGGCGACCACGGGCTCGTCGGAGGGCTCCTCGGGGGGGAGCGGCAGCGCGGCCCAGCGCTCACGCTCGGCGACGAAGGCCGCCCGTTGCCGGGTGCGGAAGCTCTCAATCGACGCGCTGTTGTCGTCGAGGAACCGCCGGTAGTCGGCGAACTTGAAGGTCGACGGCTCGGTCTCCACGTGGACCCGCCCGCGCGCGAACGCGGCCCGAAACGAAAGCAGCTCGCGCTCGCCCATCGGATAGAAGCGAAGCTGATCGAAGAACCGCAGCAGCCAGGGGCGACCGGCCGGGAAGTCGGCTGTCTCGTGGAAGCGGTTCCACATCTGGCAGGTGCGCCCGACGAACTGGTAGCCGCCGGGCCCCTCCATGCCGTAGACGCAGAGGTAGGCGCCGCCGATCCCGACGGCGTTCTCGGGCGTCCAGGTCCGCGCGGGGTTGTACTTGGTGGTGACCAGGCGGTGGCGCGGATCGAGCGGCGTCGCCACCGGCGCGCCGAGATAGACGTCGCCGAGGCCGAGCACCAGGTAGCTGGCGTCGTAGACGATGCGCCGGACCTCGTCGACGCTGTCGAGGCCGTTGATGCGGCGGATGAACTCGATGTTGCTGGGGCACCAGGGGGCGTCGGGGCGGACCGACGTCATGTACTTGCGGATCGCCAGCCGCGTCGCCGGATCGTCCCACGACAGCGGCAGGTGCACGATGCGCGACGCGACCTCGATCTGATCGGTCGCCGGGAGCGCGGCCTCGGTCTCGGCCAGCAGCCCCAGCAGCGCCTCGCGCGGCAGGCGCGCGTCGTCGTAGTGGACCTGCAGCGACCGGATCCCCGGCGTCAGATCGACGATCCCCGGAATCTTGCGCGCCGTCAGCGCTTCGGTCAGCGCGTGGACCCGGAACCGCAGCGCCAGATCCAGCACCGGCGGTCCGTACTCGACCAGGATGGCCGCATCGCCGTCCTGTCGGATGACGACCTCGGGCTTCTCGTCGCTCGCCGCCCGGCGTTCGAGCACGACCGTCGCGCCTTTGTCGTACGCGGCCTTGTCAGGGGATGGGTCGGGCGCCGTGGGGATCCCCGTCGGCGCCGTGTTTTGCTTCGGCCGCCAGCCCGCCCGGGCGATCGACGCTTCCATCTCGCGCTTGCGGCGGCGCGCCTCGTCGAGTGAAACGGCGACGAACCGGACGACGTCGCCCGCCTTGAGCTGCCCCATCTTCCAGAGGTCGGCCTCGATGATCGTCGCCGGGCAGACGAAGCCGCCCAGGCTCGGCCCGTCGGGGCCCAGGATCACCGGCATGTCGCCGGTGAAGTCGAGCGTCCCTATCGCGTAGGCGTTGTCGTGGATGTTCGACGGGTGCAGCCCCGCTTCGCCGCCGTCGCGGCGGGCCCAGCGCGGTTTTGGTCCGATCAGCCGGACGCCGGTCCGGCTGGAGTTGTGGTGCACCCGCCAGCCGGTCGCGTAGAGCTCGACGATGTCGTCGGTGGTGAAGAAGTCGGGGGCCGCGTGCGGCCCTTCGAGCACGGCGATCTCCCACTGCCCGGTCAGCGTCGGGATCACCGCCTCGGGCAGCGCCCGCGCCTCGGGTCCCGCCTCGGCCGCGCCCACGTGCAGGACGTCGCCGGCGACGATGGCCCGCCCGCCGTGGCCGCCGAACAGCCCCAGGGTGAAGGTGGCGCGGCTGCCGAGATAGAGCGGGACGTCGAGGCCGCCGCGCACCGCCAGGTAGGCGCGGCTGCCGGCCCCCTGCACCGCCCCGAGCCGCAGGGTTCCCCCCTCGGGGATCTCGACGGCGCGGTGGCGCATCAGCGGCGCTCCGTCGAGCGTCGCTTCCATGTCGGCGCCGGCCAGCGCCACCACCGTCGCGGCGTGGAATTTCACCGTCGGTCCGGTCAGCGTGCACTCGAGACCAGCTGCCCCGTCGGGGTTTCCGACCAGGCGGTTGGCCAGGCGGAACGACAGCGCGTCCATCGGCCCCGACGGAGGGACGCCGACGTCCCAGTAGCCGAGCCGACCCGGGTAGTCCTGCACCGTCGTCTGCGTTCCGCCGTCCACCACCTCCAGCGTGTGCGGCGTGTAGCCGACCCCCTCCAGCATCCGGGTGTAGACCTCGCCGGCGATGAACGCCGGGGAGGCCAGGGCAGCCAGCAGATAGTCGCGATTGGTCTCGACCCCGGCGATCTGCGTCGCCGCCAGCGCCGCGAGCAGCTTCGTGCGCGCCGCCTCGCGTGTGTCGCCGCGCGCGATCACCTTGGCCAGCAGTGGGTCGTAGTAGGGGGTCACCTCGCTGCCGCGATCGATCGCGGTCTCGATCCGCAGGCCAGGGGCGCTGGCCGGAAACCTCACCTCCGTCAGGAGGCCGGCGCTCGGCTGGAAGTTGCGCTGGGGGTCCTCGGCGTAGAGCCGGGCCTGGATCGACGCCCCGCGCGGCTCCGGCGCGACCGCGACGGGGAGCGGCTCGCCCGCCGCGACCCGCACCATCCACTCGACCAAATCGACGCCGATCACCTCCTCGGTGACACCGTGCTCGACCTGGATCCGGGTGTTGACCTCCAGGAAGTAGAAGTCGCTGTCGTCCTTGCCGGCGTGCGGGTCGACGATGAACTCCACGGTGCCGGCCGAGCGGTAGTGGGCCGCCTCGCCCAGGCGCACCGCGGCCGCGCTCATCGCCGCCATCGTCTCGGCGGAGAGTCCGGGGGGCGGCGTCTCCTCGACGACCTTCTGGTGGCGGCGCTGCAGCGAGCAGTCGCGCAGCCCCAGCGCCAGCACGCGCCCGGCGCCGTCGCCGAAGATCTGCACCTCGACGTGGCGAGCCGGGTCGACCAGCTTCTCCATGTAGACGCCGGCGTCGCTGAAGTTCGCCTTCGCCAGTCGCCCCACTGCCTCGAACGCCGTGCCGAGCTGCTTGCTGTCCTCGCAGCGGCGCATGCCGATGCCGCCGCCGCCGGCGGTGCTCTTCAGCATCACCGGATAGCCGATCTTCTTGGCCGCCCGCCGCGCCGCCGGCAGCCCCGACAGGAGGCCGGTCCCGGGGAGGAGCGGCAGCTTGGCCTTGGTGGCCATCGCGCGCGCCGTGTGCTTGAGGCCGAATGCCCGCATCTGCTCGGCGGTGGGACCTATGAACGCGATCCCCATCCCCTCGCAGCGCGCGGCGAAGTCGGCGTTCTCGGCCAGGAAGCCGTAGCCGGGGTGGATTGCGTCGGCGCCCGTCCGGTGGACCGCCTCGAGCACGCGATCCTGATCCAGGTAGCTCTCGGCCGCGGCGGCGCCGCCGATTCCCACCGATTCGTCGGCGGCGCCGACGTGCAGCGCGCCGGCATCGGCGTCGGAGTAGATCGCCACGGAGGGGATCCCCATCCGCCGCAGGGTGCGGAGGATCCGGAGCGCGATGGCGCCACGATTTGCGACGAGGACTTTTCTGAACACGGGTCTCAGTCGTTACGCCAGATGAGGAGTCTCACGGGCGTCGGATTGTAGGCGTTGCAGGGGTTGTTGAGCTGCGGGCAGTTCGAGATCAACACCAGCACGTCGGTCTCGGCCCGCATCTCGACGTAGCGCCCCGAGCCCGACACGCCGTCGGCGAAGGTCAGCTCGCCCGCCGGGGTCACCGGCACGTTCATGAAGAAGTTGATGTTCGCCGGGAGGTCGCGCTTCGTCATGCCGTGCCCGTACCGCGCCAGCGCCAGCAGGAAGCTGTCGCGGCAGTTGTGCATGTACTTCTTGTCCAGCGCGTAGCGGACCTGATTGCTCTCGGCCGAGCAGGCGCCGCCGAGCGTGTCGTGGCGGCCGCAGGTGTCGGCCACGATGGTCAAGAGCGGCCGCCCCTCGCTGGACATCAGCTGGGTCCCGGTCGTGAGGTAAATGTTCCCCTGCGCCCGCATCGTCTCGGTCGCGCTGTAGCGTTCGTCGAGATCGCGGCTGTTGAAGAACAGCGTGTCGACCGCCTGGTTCCCCTCGAGGTCGACGATGCGGAAGATCTCGCCGGGCGCGAGCGCGTGGGTCCAGCCTTCGCCCGCCGGCAGCGTCACGTCGACGGTCGCGGTCCGCGGGTCGAGCCGGCTCTCCTGCTGGCGGAAGCTCACGACCCGACCTCCGCGAGATAGGCGGCCGTCAGCGCGAAGCCCCGGCCGTTCTCCGGCCGCGACAGCCGGCAGGGGTCGTCGGCCGGCGCGGGGGGACCGTCGGCCATCGCCAGCGCCACCGGTCCCGGGCGGTACGTCGTCGCCGGGTCGAGCGGGTGAGGGGTGTTCGACAGCACGACCAGCGTCTCCATCTCGAAGCGGAGCTCGACGGCGGCGCCGGGGCGGCTGTTGCCCGCGACCCAGGTCAGCGTGCCGTCGTCGGCGACCGACACGCGCGTGAAGAGGTTCACGTTGGCGACGACGTCGCGCTTGCCGAGCCCGTGCTTCCCCAGCGCCACGAGCAGGTTGTCGCGCCCGTTGCGCGGGAACTCGTTTCGGAGTGCTTGGTACGTCCCCTCGCCGAAGCGGGCCGTGGACGCTGCCGCGTCGCCCAAGCCGGAGATCGTGTCGTGCCAGCCGCAGCGTGTCCGAGACGATCGAGGCCAGCACCCGCCCCATGTCCGAGTAGAGGACCCGCCCGGCGGTCAGGTAGGCGGTGAACTGCGCCTTCAGGGTGTCGGGCATGTTGTAGCGTTCGAGGGGCTCGCGGGCGTTGTAGAACAGCGCCGCCACGCAGGCCCGCCCCTCGACGTCGGTGATCCGCAGCCGCTGATTGCGCCGCATCCGCCGCGACCAGGTCTGGCCGCCGCGCAGGGTGATCGCGTCACGTCATTCAACGTCGTCTCCTACCATGGCCATGCGGAACAGCGGGAGCTTGTCTGTGACCTGCGCCGATCGGCGGGTGAATCAGCTCCTCCAGGTGCCGCCGCGCGGCTATGAAGGTGGGCGACAGGAACTGGTCGGGGTCGCGCGGGCGCGGCACCGGCACCTCCATGACCTCGCGGATCCGTCCCGGGTGGGCGTCGAGGATCAGGATCCGATCGGAGAGGTAGACCGCCTCGTCGAGGTCGTGGGTGATGAACAGGATCGTGATGTCGACCTGCTTCCAGATCTGCAACAGGTACGACTGCATCTGGCAGCGGGTCTGGGCGTCGAGTGCCCCGAACGGTTCGTCCATCAGCAGCATGCGCGGCTTGTTGGCCAGCGCGCGCGCGATCGCCACCCGCTGCTTCATCCCGCCCGACAGCTGGTGCGGGTAGGCCTCGGCGAACTTGGTCAGCCCCACCAGCTCCAGCCACATCCGGGCCTCGCTCTCGGCCTCAGAGCTGGTGGCGACGCCGCTGACCTCCATCCCGAACATGACGTTCTTAAGAACCGTCAGCCACGGGAATAGGGTGTAGCTCTGGAAGACCATCCCGCGGTCCGAGCCGGGACCCTGAATCGGCTTTCCGTCAATCCGCATCTCGCCGGCCGAAGGCGCCTCCAGGCCGGCCACCAGGCGCGCCAGCGTCGACTTGCCGCAGCCGGACGGGCCGATCACGCACATCAGCTCGCGGCGGTGGACCTGGAACGAGACGTCGTTCAGCGCCAGCATCGGCGGACGTCCCGGGGACTCGAACGTCTTCGACAGCCCCTTCACGTCGAGGATCACCGGCCGCTGCTTCAGTTTCGCGAAGCGGGCCGCGACCTGCGGCTCCTGATCGAGGTAGCTCGGCGCCGCGCTCATGCCCGGGCCGCGCTTTCCGCGGAGGCCGGCTCCGCGTCAGCTGGCGCGGCCTGGCCGGTCGGCGGCGCTTGCCGCCCCGTCTGACCACGGCGACCAGCGACGACAACCAGCCCGCGCGCGCGGTCTTGAGCCAGGGGAACAGCTGACGCCCCAGCGACGCCAGGACCAGGTCGGTCACGAGGCCGATGATCCCGATCAGGATGATCGACGCGAAGACGCGATCGTAGGCCCGGTACTTCGCCTGCTGGTTGATGAAGTAGGTGATGCCGCTGCTGACGCCGATCAACTCGGCGACGATCAGGTAGGTCCACGCCCAGCCGAGCAGCACGCGCATGTCGGTGTAGAGGTCGGTGATGACGCCGGGGATGACGACCCGGGTGATCAGCGTGCGGCGTGACGCGCCCAGCGTCTCGGCCGCCTCCAGCAGCGCGGGGTCGATCCGGCGCGTGGTGTTGGCGATGACCAGCACCTGCTGGAAGAACGTCCCGATGAAGATGATCGAGACCTTGGGGGCGTCGTCGATCCCCAGCACCGCCACCGCCAGCGCGCCGAACGCCGGCGCGGGCAGGTAGCGGAAAAATTCGATGAACGGCTCGGTGAATCGTCCCATCGCCGGCAGCGCGCCGCACAGGATCCCGAGCGGCACGCCGAGCAGCGACGAAAACAGGAAGCCCCAGAAGATCACCTGGATGCTGTGCCACAGGCTCTGGTGCAGCCACGGCTCCTCGGGGCGCGCGCGGCGGCGTGGTGAACCCGGTCACCAGCGCGCGCATCACCTGGTGCGGCGCCGGGAGAAAGACCGGGTTGGCGCGTCTCGCCGCTGGCCAGCCGCCCGCTGCTCGGGCCGCCGTCTCGACGTTGTCGCCGTCGAAGGCGGCCCGCTCGACCAGCAACGCCCGGCGTCATCCAGCCGGAGTCGCCGGGGTCGGCGACCCTCATCATCGGGTGCCAGACGAACGGCAGGTAGCTGACCGCGCACCACAGCACGATCGGCGCCACGAAGGACGCCAGCCAAAAGCCGGCGCTGGCCCGCGGCGAGAGCCCCGCCAGCGGCCTCGTCCAGGTTCCACGCATCGTCTTGTTACGTCGGGCTGGGCGCGACGCGCACCTACTTGGCCAGCGCGTCCTTCGAGAGCGAGCCGTCGATGTAGGCCGCGACCGGCTGCGGATCGTCGTAGACCTTGTTCGCGACGTTGAACGTGTCGGCGACCTTGCCGCTGCCGTACAGCGACTCGAGCGTCTCGCCCGGCTCGAACCGCTTCAGCGCCTCCTCGGGCGTCAGGAACTTCGTCCCCGGCATGTACTTGGCGTACTCCTCGGGCGGCACGCCGGCGCGGCCGGCCATGATCTTCACCGCCTCGGCCTGGTTGGCGGGATCCTTCACGAACGTCGGCGATCCGGTTCCAGACCTTGACGAACTTGACCCAGTCGGCGCGCCGCTGCGACAGGCTCTGCGGGTTGACGCAGACCAGGTCGTAGATCAGGCCGGGGACATCGGCGCTGGTGAAGATCGCCTTCGACCCGGCGGCCGCCTTCAGCGCCTGCCCGGCGTTGGGCTGCCAGGCGCCGATCGCGTCGACGTTGCCCGGAGGCCAGCGTCTGCGCCGTCTCGGTGAGTCGGGACGTTCACCAGCTCGACGTCGCCGATCTTCATCCCGATCTTCTCCAGTCCCTTGGTCAGCATCAGGTGCTCGACCAGGCCGGTCTCGAGGCCGACCTTCTTGCCCTTCAGCTGCTTGAGGCTGGCTGATGCCCTTCTTGGCGACGATCATGTCGTTGCCGTTGCTGTAGTCGGTGATCAGGATGGCCAGGCTGCGTGGCGCCGGGCGCGCCGGTCACCAGCGCGTCACCCATCGGTCATCATGACCGCGTCGACCTTGCCGGCGGCGAACGCCTCCATCGACGGCGCGTACTCGAACCAGGCGAACTCGACGTCGACGCCCGCTTCCTTGAACCACCCCTTCTGGATGCCGATCTCGAACGCGGTCCAGCCCGGCCAGTCCGAGAACCCGACCCGCAGCGGCGGCTTCGCGGGCGGCGGCGGAGGCGGGGCGGGGGCTGCCGGCGCCATGGCCGGACCCGGGGCCGGGGTCTCCTTGTTACAGCCGAGCGTGAAGGTGGCGGCGAGGGTCAGCGCCGCGATGGCGCCGAGCGAGGTCTTTTTCATGCCGGCAGGATAGGCGGCGCCACGTTGCCGGCATGTATCGCGCGCTTGAACTCGACGTAACTTGTGGGTTAGCCGCTCCCGCGCGAAGCGCGGGGGTGCGGCTACTTCAACAAATGCTCTCCCGCTCCCGCGCGAAGCGCGGGGGTGCGGCTACTTCAACAAATGCTCTCCCGCTCCCGCGCGAAGCGCGGGGGTGCGGCTACTTCAACAAATGCTCTCCCGCTCCCGCGCGAAGCGCGGGGGTGCGGCTACTTCAACAAATGCTCTCCCGCTCCCGCGCGAAGCGCGGGGGTGCGGCTATTTCTGAGATCGCGCTAGGGCGCCGGCGTGCGGCGCGCGATCGAGCCGTAACGCCACACGGACCAGACGTCATCGGGGCCGAAGGCGAAGCTGCCCCCCTGGCCGGCGCGGGTGCTGCCGCCGGCGAGCGGGACGACCGGGAACATCCAGATGTCGTCGGCCGACGGGGCGGGCACCGGGCTCCAGGTCGCGCCGTCGTAGTGCCAGAACTCGGTCGGGTAGACGGAAGGCTGGCGCATGCCCCGGTAGCTGGTGGCGGCCCAGACGTCGTTCGGGGACGCCGCAAAGACGCGGTCGCCGTCCGTGATCACGGGATCGAAGCTCACCGGCGCCGACCAGGACGAACCGTCGAAGTGGGACACGAACGCGCCGCCGATATGCGTGCCGATGATCCAGATGTCGCTGGGGCCGGTGCCGTGGATGTCGTTGATCGTCGCGTTGGGGTGGAGCCCCGGCACGCTCACCGGCGTCGCCAGCCGTCCGTCGAAGCGCAGCAGCGTCGCGAACGCGCCGCCGATCCAGACGTCGTCGGGGGCGGTGGCGAACACCGCCCGCAAGGTCGACACGGTGCCGGCCGGAAACGGCACCCAGGCGGCGCCGGACCAGCGGAGGGCGGTGCCGGCCTCGCCCACGGCCCAGATCTGATCGGGGGCGGTGCCCCAGACGTCGTAGAGCGTGACGTCCTCTCCGATCGTTACCGGAGAGACGGTGTGGCCGTCGTAGTGCAGCGCGCTGCCGCCGGTGCCGACGGCCCAGACGTCCGAAGGGGACGCGCCCCAGACGCTGTAGAGGACCGGCGTGAGACCGCTCGTCAGGTACGTGTAACTCGCGACGGGGCCGGTCGCGAGTTGCAAGACCGTGCCCGCGTCTCCGACGGCGACGTTGTGCCGCGGCGTGCTCAGCACCGCCCGCACCGGCGCGATCGCGTCGGTGGCCTCGGTCCAGGTCTGGCCGTTCCAGTGCAGCAGGAACCCCGCCGCGTGGGTCGGCAGGTCGTCGTCGTAGCGGGTACCGACCGCCCACGCGTCGTCGGGGGCCCGCACGTCGAGGTCGTCGATGAACCCTTGATTGGTCGACATGGAAAAGGTCGGGGTCCAGGTGACGCCGTCGAAGTGGACCAGGGTAGAGGTGCCCCCGTTGGTCGCCGAGGCCCAGACGTCGTCGGGCGCGCGGACTCCAAGGGCGAAGGCGAACCGGAAGTCGAAGTTCGTCACCCGCGTCCAGGTGGTGCCGTCGAAGTGAAACATCCCGTCGTCGCCGCCGATCCAGATGTCGTCGGGACCGCTGCCGTCGACGGTCGAGCCCGAGAGCCAGTAGTGATCGGCGAGGACGTCGACCTTGGTCCAGGTCTGCCCGTCGAAGTGCGCGACGTTGGCGTAGCCGACCGCCCAGACGTCGTCGGGACCGGAGCCCCAGACGCCGAGGAAACCCGAGCCGTCGTTCCGGAAGACGGTCTCGAACGTCTGGCCGTCGCCGTGGGCGATCGCCGCCCGGGCATCGGGGCCGTCGCCGCCCACGACCCAGACGTCGGTCGGGGACGAGCCCCAGACGGCGTGCGGGTAGGCCATCGAGGCAGCAGGACTGATGGACCAGTCGTGGCCGTCGTGGTGCAGCACGTGCTCGCGGCTGATCGCCACGATGTCGCGCGGCCCGGCGGGGCCGATCGCCTCCCAGTTGTCTCCGCAGGGGAGGGGGTTGTACCAGCACCAATCGTCCCCCTCGACCACGCGACAGACGCTGCCGGGGGCGAACGTGTCCAGCGGCGCCAGGCGGGTCGGGATGTCGTCAGGGCTGAGGATGAGCCCGCCACCCTGACCGCCCGATCCGACCGAGCCGGCGAAACCTGGCCCCGACCCGGCGAGACCTGTCGCTCCGGCGACACCTCCCGCGGCTCCCGCGAGACCCGTTACGACCGGGCCGTTCCCGCCGCCACCGCCGTCGGCGCCAATATCGGGCCCCTCCAGACACGCCGACGACCACAGACAGACCACCAGGACGCCAATCCACCCCCGACCCGTCATTCCACCCTCCCACTCCCCGTTTTCGCCGAGCCCTACGGCAACAACCTAAGGTCGAGTCCTGATTTCGGGGAAGGGGCGCGCGTGACAAATGGCGTACTCTGCGCGCGTGCGCAACCCGACGGCGCCCATCGCCCTCGCCACGTTGGCAGTCGCCTTGACCCTTGGGGGCTGCGGGCACACCACCTATCGCCCCACGGCGCCGCGGCCGGCGCTGGGCCCCGGTGTCCAGGTCGACGTCGTCTCGATCCGCGGGGCGGCGCACGAGGCCGAGGCCGTCATCCGCTCGCAGCAGGCGATGACGATCGGGCCGGTCTCTTGGGCGTCGGGTGATGTCGCGCCGTGCACCGCGACGCACGTGCTGCCCGTCGGGCGCAAGGTGAGTGACGAGCTCACGCTGCTCCCCGACCAGTTCCAGACCGCGAGCGCCGACGACATCGTGTTCGTCCAGATGAAGACCGACTCCGGACTGGCGCGGCGCGATCTCTTCCTCGATTTCAAGGTCGACACCGGAGAGGCGCAGGGGTGCCTGCGGGTGCCGTTGACCGCCGCCGGCGACGAGACGCTCTGGCGTGCCGACCGCCGGCCCTGGTCGCTCAACGCCGGTTTCCGCGTCGACGAGCCGTTGGGCCGGCTCGAGGGGACGGGGCTGCGGCTTTCGCTGTCATTTCGCGCCTTGTTCCCGGTGGGGCCGGTGCGCCCGTTCTTCGGTTTCTCGTTCGGCGTCGCGGGCTGTCGCGGCGCCGACTGTCCGCCGGTCTCGTTCTCTGACAACGAGGATGAGGGGAGCCAAGGCTTCTTCGGGACGTTCGGCGGCGAGCTCGGCGTCGAGCGTCGCACGCCAATCGGCCGCTGGTCGATCTCGCTCGCGCTCGGCGGCAACCTCTCGGTCTTCCACCTGGGCGCGCCGCCCGACTACCCCGGCGACACCAACGCCGGCGTGGGGGGCCCGTTCGCCTCGCTGACGCTCTTCGGGCCCGGGGCCGACGCGATCCCCGGGTTTTCGCCGACGGCCCGCCGCGGCGCTCACGGCCCCGAGCTGTACTTCGCGCGCCAGATCGCCTTCGGTCGCGGTCCGAACGAGAGCGCCTGGGTGGCCGGCTTCGGCTGGCGTGTCGAGGGGACGCAGTAGCCGCCTACACCCGAGCGGCCCGATCTTGAAACGGCGACAGTTGCTCGTGGCGCGCGGCCAAAACCGATCGTCGCCCTTTCAGAATCAGCTGCGGCTCGCCAGGTACTTCCGCCAGCCGCCGAAGCTGGTGATGTCGGCGGCGCCCGCGAGCACGTGCGGGCTCGGCAAGAAAGCCGCTGACGCGGCGTGCCGTCCTCGAGCTCGAGGCTGCCGATGCAGAGCGGCGGCGGGATGCGGGAGACGAAGCGGCCGAACGCGGCGGGTGACAGCGCCCAGATCTCGACCGCGATCTGCGCCGCCGCCGCCGTCGACGCGCGCGAGCCCCGGCTTGGGCGGGCGTGGTGTTGGGGAGCGCGTAGAGCTTGTAGGCGGGCGCGGTCTCGGCGGCGCGGACGAAACGCCCGCCGAGCTCGGTCAGCTGGTGGTTGAGCGGCGGCCCTGACAGATGCGCGCCCGCCACGGCGATCGGGATCGCGTCGGCAAGATCGGCGGTGGCGGCGGCCGGCGCGGGCGGCAGCGGCATCCCGGTCGCGCCGGTGGTCGTCGAGGTCGCCCGGTGCAGCGCCGAGGCGAACCCGGCGAGCTGCGCGTCGCTCCCCCACGGCCCGATCAGCGTGACGCCGGCGGGGAGGCCGGCGCGCGCGTCGCCGGCGGGGCGGAACCCGGCGGGGACGGCGATCGCGGCCAGGTCCAGCAGGTTGACGGAGTTGGTGTACATCCCCAGCGTCGTGTTCAGCCGGCGCGGCTCGGCCTCGATCTCGTCGACGGTGTAGATGGTCGGCGTCGTCGGCAGCAGCAGGAAGTCGACGCCGGCCAGGACGGCGTCGCGCGCGGCGCCGCAGGAGGCGCAGCTTGGCCTGCGCGTCGAAGACGGCGCGCGCCTCGAGGCGGGTCGCCGCCTCGAGGATGGCGCGCACCGGCGGCACGATCGCCTCCGGCTGCTCCGACAGCAGGCGCCCGGCGGCCACCAGGCGCTCGGCGACGAACGGCCCCTCGTAGAGCAGGGCGGCCGCCTCGCCGGAACGGCGTGAAGTCGATGTCGACGCGGGTGCCGCCCAGGGCGATCAGCTGGGCGACCGCGGCGTCGAACAGCGCGGCGGCTGCCCGTCGCCCACGAAGTCGAGCGCCTCGGCGGGGACGCCGAACTTGAAGTGGCGCGGGCGGGGCGCGGGGGCGAACGGAGTCGTGTCGGCGGCCCGGCGCGAGAAAGGGTCCTGCTCATCGTAGCCGCGCGGCGACGTCGGCGGCGCGGGCGGCGTCCTCGACCGGTCAGCGCGAAGATCGACACGCAGTCCAGCGAGCGGCAGGCGGGGACGACGCCGGTGGTCGCTGAGCAGGCCGCGGGCTCGGCTTCAGCCCGACGATGTTGGTGAAGGCCGCCGGCACCCGCCCCGAGCCGGCCGTGTCGGTGCCGAGCGCGAAGCTGCACCAGGCCGGCTGCCACCGCGACCGCCGGAGCCGGAGCTGGAGCCGCCGGCGATGTAGCGCGCGTCGAAGGGGTTGCGCGGGACTCCGTAGGGCGAGCGGACGCCGACCAGGCCGGTGGCGAACTGGTCCAGGTTGGTCTTGCCGAGGCAGAGCGCGCCCGCCGCCAGCAGGCGGGCGACCACCGGCGCGATGCGCGCCCGGGGTGTAGGCGAAGGCCGGGCAGGCGGCGGTCGTGGGCAGCCCGGCGACGTCGATGTTGTCCTTGACCGCGAACGGGAGCCCGTAAAGGGGCAGCGCCTCGCCGGCCGCCCGCCGTCGCTCGAGCTTGCGGGCGTCGGCTAGCAGTCGCTCGCGCGGAAAGCGGTCGATCCAGACGCCGTCGTCGCCGCGGTCGGCCATGCGGGTCGCGAGGTCGTCGACCACGGTCGGTCGGGCGGAGCTGGTCACGGGCATAGCGCGTCGGCGAGCGTGGCGAAGTCCAGGCTGATGTCGCGCCATCGCGTCCGGCGACGAATGCCGGACCGGCGTCGCCTCCTGACAACAGCCTGCCGCGCACAGGTAGGCGAAGTTACGAACAACGGGGATCCTCGAAAGAATTCAGAAACATGGCGCGGCCTATAAGGGGCACATGAAGAAAACCCGCTCACCCCGGTTCCCGCCTGTCTCTGGTCACGTTGCTCGCCCTCGGCGCCTTCGGCGCGCGCGATTTGATGCACAGCCGCCCGGCTCAGGCCGCGGGCCCGCTGACGGTCGGTTTCATCTACGTCGGTCCCAAGAACGACTACGGCTACAACCAGGCCCACGCCGAGGGCGCGGCCGCGCTGGCCAAGCTGCCCGGCGTCAAGATTCGCGAGGAGGAGAAGGTCCCCGAGACCGTCGCCGTCCAGAAGACGATGGAGAGCATGATCAACCTGGACGGCGCGACGCTGCTGTTCCCGACCTCGTTCGGCTACTTCGATCCCCACATCCTCAAAGATGGCGACGAAGTACAAGAACGTCACCTTCCTTCACTGCGGCGGGCTCTACACGGAGGGCAAGCACCCGGCGAACGTCGGCAGCTACTTCGGCTACATCGACGAGGCCCAGTACGTGGCCGGCATCGTCGCCGGGCTGACCAGCAAGACGAGCAAGCTGGGCTTCATCGCCGCCAAGCCGATCCCGCAGGTGCTGCGCAACATCAACTCGTTCACGCTGGGCGCGCGCTCGGTGAACCCGAAGGCGACCACCACCGTGATCTTCACCGGCGACTGGTCGATGCCGGTCAAGGAGGCCGAGGCCGCCAACAGCCTGATCGATCAGGGGGTCGACGTCCTCACCATGCACGTCGACTCGCCCAAGGTGATCGTCGAGACGGCCGAGCGCCGCGGCGTCATGGTCACCGGCTACCACGCCAACCAGTCGGCGCTGGCGCCCAAGGGCTACCTGACCGGCGCCGAGTGGAACTGGGGCAAGGTCTACACCGACTACGTCGAAGTGGGTCCAGGAGGGGAAGAGCTACCCGCACCTGCTGCGCGGCGGCCTCAAGGAGGGCTTCGTGAAGCGTGTCGCCGTACGGCAAGGCGGTGTCCGCCGAGACGAAGAAGAAGGCGGACGCGGCCAAGGCGAAGTTCATGGACGGCACGATGGTCATCTACAAGGGCCCGCTGAAGGACAACACGGGCAAGGTCGTGATCGCGGCCGGTGTCGAGCAGAAGCAGACCGACATCGCCCTCGAGAAGATGAACTACCTGGTCGAGGGCGTGGTCGGGAAGACTCACTGACCGTCGCTGAGCCGACCGTCGCTGCACTAACGGACGCTGAATGGGAGCTGGAGTGACGATCGGCCCGGTCGCGGAGACCACGGCCGCGCAGGGTTCCCCTGCGCGGTCGGCCTGCCGCCGCCGTGGACGAACCATCCGCGTGGCGCGCCGCGCTGCGCGGCTCGCTGACCGCGGCGGCGATTCCGGGCATCGCCATCCTGGCGGCGATGATGCTGTTCGGCGTCTTCATCGCCTTCACCGGGCGCAACCCGGTGGCGGTCTACTGCGAGATGTACCGGGGCTCGTTCGGCACCTGGTTCTCGTTCCAGAACACGCTGCTGCGCGCGGCGCCGCTGATGCTGACGGCGCTGGCACGGCGCTGCCCGCGCGCCTGGGCCTGGTGGTGATCGGCGGCGAAGGGGCGATGGTGCTGGGCGGGCTGGCGCGCGGCGGCCGATCGGCGACGCACCTGCACGCCGCCGTTCACGGTAGCTGGCGATGATGATCGCTGGCGGGCGCTGGTCGGCGGCGGCTCTGGATCGGCGCTGGCCGGCGCGCTGCGCGCCTACCGCGGCGTCAACGAGACCATCAGCACGCTGCTGCTCAACTACATCGCGATCGCGCTGTTCAATCACCTGGTCGAGGGGCCGCTGCGCGATCCCGCCAGCCTGAACAAGCCGTCGACGCTGCCGATCGGCGACGCCAACATGCTGGGCGCCTTCCCCGGGCTCGACGTGCACTGGGGGCTCGGTTTCGGCCTCGTCGCCTGCGTCGTCGCCTGGGTGCTGATGCAGCGGACGATCTTCGGCTTCGCGGCGCGCATGGTCGGCGGCAACGCGCGCGCGGCGCTGCTGGACGGCCTGCCGGTGCGCCGCCTGATCGTCATCGCGACGCTTCATCGGCGGGTGCCTGCGCCGGGCGTGGCCGGCGCGGTCGAGGTGGCGGCCGTTCACGGCACCGCCAACGCGTCGCTGGTCGCCGGCTACGGCTACACCGGCGTGCTGGTGGCGTTCATCGCCCGCAGCAACCCGCTCGCGGTCATCCCCGTGGCGCTGCTGCTGGGCGGCATCGGCGCCAGCGGCGGTCTCATCCAGCGCGTCTTCGAGCTGCCCGACGCGACGGTGAACGTGCTGCAAGGGATCCTGTTCATCGTGCATCCTGTTCTCGGAGACGCTGCACGGCGCGCCGCTGGCAAGTCCGCTGCGCGCTGCGTCGATCCGGGCGACCGAGGAGGCCGCATGAGCGCGATCGGTGGCGTGGCGCTGGCGCGTGCTGGGCGGCGCGGTCCGGGTCAGCACGCCGTTCCTGTTCGTCAGCCTGGGCGAGTGCCTGACCGAGAAGAGCGGGCGCGTGAACCTGGGCCTCGAGGGGACGCTGGTGATGGGGGCGATGTCGGGCTACGGCGTCTCGTACCTGACCGGCTCGCCCTGGCTGGGCGTGCTGGCGGCGGGCGCTGGTCGGCGTGATGCTGGGCGCCCTGCACGCCTGGCTGTGCGCGCGGCCGCGCGTGAACGACATCGCGGTCGGCATCGCGCTGATGCTGTTCGGCGTCGGGCTGGCGTTCTTCCTGGGCAAGCCGCTGATCGAGCCGACCGCGCCGCACCTGCCCGCGGTGTCGCTGGGCTGGTGGAGCGACTCCGGCAGGTGCGCGTCGGCCCTGCAGGTCAACGCGCTGTTCGTGGTCGGGCTCGTGCATGACGGCCGTGGTGCTGTTCGTGCTGCGGCGAACCCGCTGGGGGCTGATCCTGCGCACGGTCGGCGAGAGCGCCGACGCCGCCCGGGCGATGGGCTACGACGTCAACCGCGTGCGCCTGCTGGCGACGATGGCCGGCGGCTTCCTGGCCGGCATCGGCGGCTCGTTCCTGTCGCTGTTCTATCCCGGGCAGCTGGAACGAGGGGCTGTCGAGCGGACAGGGGCTGATGGCGGTCGCGCTGGTGATCTTCGCGCGCTGGGATCCCGTCCGCTGCCTGCTGGGCGTCGCTGCTGTTCGGCGGCGCCAGCGCGCTTGGCCCGGCGCTGCAGTCGGTGGGCGTGACCTCGGGCTACTACCTGTTCAACGCCGCCCCCTACGCGCTGACGCTGGCGATCATCATCGCCACCAGCTCGCGCGAACGGGCGCTGATCGGCCAGCCCGCCGAGCTGCGGATGGCCAGGTAGCGAGGTCGCGACCGATGACGACGAGCGACGACGACGCGATTCATCCCCGCCGATCCCTACCCCTGGCCCTGGAACGGCGATCTGCGCCCCGACGAACACGGCGCTCGATCGTCATCGACATGCAGACCGACTTCTGCGGCAAGGGCGGCTACATCGATCTGCTGGGTTACGACATCGGGCTGACGCGCGCCTGCATCGAGCCGATCCAGCGCGTGCTGGAGAAGATGCGCGCCGGCGGCTACCACATCATCCACACCCGCGAGGGGCACCGGCCGGATCTGGCCGATCTGCCCGCCAACAAGCGCTGGCGCTCGCGGCGGACGCCGGGTAACGAAGGCGTCGGCATCGGCGACACGGGGCCGGTGCGGCCGCATGCTGGTCCGCGGCGAGCCGGGCTGGGAGCTCATCCCCGAGCTGACGCCCAAGCCGGGCGAGACGATCATCGACAAGCCGGGCAAGGGGTCGTTCTGCGCGACCGATCTCGATCTGATCCTGCGCCAGCGCGGGATCGCCGAACATCATCCTCACCGGCATCACCACCGACGTCTGCGTGCACACCACGATGCGCGAGGCGAACGATCGCGGCTACGAGTGCCTGCTGCTGGAGGATTGCTGCGCCGCCACCGACGCCGGCAACCACGCCGCCGCGGTCAAGATGGTGAAGATGCAGAACGGCGTCTTCGGCGCGGTCTCCAACTCGAAGGCGCTGCTCGAGGCGCTGCCGTGAGCGTCGCGACCGACGTTGCCGACCCCGCGCCCGCCTCGTCGCACGGCAACGTCGGCGCTGGAGGCGATCGAGGTCGGCAAGCGCTTCGGGTCCGTGGTGGCGCTCGATGACGTGTCGCTGCGGCTGCGCGCGCGGGTCGGTGCACGCGCTGCTGGGCGAAAACGGCGCCGGCAAGAGCACGCTGGTCAAGTGCGTGATGGGCTACTACCGAGGCCGACGCAGGGGCGCGTTCTGGTGGGCGGCGTCGAGCAGCCGATCAAGAGCCCGCGCGACGCGGCGGCGCTGGGGATCGGCATGGTCTACCAGCACTTCACGCTGGTCGACAACATGACCGTCGCCGAGAACCTGGTGCTGGCGCGCGCGCGACCATCCCTTCGTCTTCGACTGGGCGGCGGAGACGGCGGCGATCGGCGCCTTCATGGACAAGATGCCGTTTCGCCTCGATCCGACGAAGCCGGTGCGGGACGCTGGCGGCGGGCGAAAAGCAGAAGCTCGAGATCCTGAAGCAGCTCTATCTCGGCAGCACGATCGTGATCCTCGACGAGCCGACCTCGGTGCTGACGCCGGCCGAGGCCGACGAGGTGCTGGGGCTGCTGCGCGGGATGGCGAAGCGCGGGGAAGCTCTCGCATCCTGATGATCACGCACAAGTTCCGCGAGGTGATGGAGTTCGCCGACGAGGTGACGGTGCTGCGGCGCGGGCGGCTGGCCGGCAGCTGGCCGGGTGGCCGACCTGACCCCCGACGCGATGGCGCGGATGATGGTGGGCGACGAGCCGCCGAAGGCGACCGGCAGCCGGCAGGCGCGCGCGCGTGGCAGCGCGGTGCTGGAGATCGAGAGGCTGTCGGCGATCGACGATCTCGGCACGCCCGGCGATCGCGCGACTTCACGCTGCAGGTTCACGCGGGCGAGATCGTGGGCATCGCCGGCGTTTCGGGCAACGGCCAGGAGGAGCTGGTCGAGGTGCTGGCCGGCCAGCGCGCGTCGAAGGGCGGCACGCTCACGGTCAGCGGCCAGCGCTACCGCGCCACGTCGCGACGAGATGCGCGGCGCTGAAGGTGCGCTGCCTCCCCGACGAGCCGCTGCGCAACGCCTGCGTCGGCATGATGTCGGTGGCCGAGAACATCGGCTTCCGCCGCTTCGATCGGCACCCGTTCACGCCGGGCGTGGGTGCTGGTCAGCGGCAGCGCGCTGCGCAAGGCGGCACGGTCGCTGATCGTCGACTACGGCATCCGCACCCCCGGGCCCGACGCGCGCGATCTCGAGCCTGTCGGGCGGCAACGTGCAGCGCGCGGTGCTGGCGCGCGAGCTGAACGACGACGTCGCGCTGCTGATCGCCTCGAATCCCTGCTTCGGTCTCGACTTCGCCGCGGTGGCCGAGATTCGCACGCGCATCATGGCCGCGCGCAACGCGGGGACGGCGGTGTTGCTGATCAGCGCCGATCTCGACGAGATCTTCGCCCTCTCGGATCGCATCGTGGTGATGAGCGAAGGCAAGCTGGTTCACGAGACTGCGATCGAAAGCGCCGATCTGGGCTTGATCGGTCGCCACATGGCGGGGCACTCTGCCGGGGCATGACCGGCGATGCCCACGTCCTTCCGTCGATTGACCATATGCTCAGCGAGGCCAGGCGACAGGATCTGGCGTGGCAGCCGTTCCGGGAGGGGGTCGAGGTCTACTGGTTGCACGAGAGCGACGGCGGCCCGTCGGCGGCGGTGCTCCGCTACGCGCCCGGCGCCGCCATCCCGCGCCACCGCCACGAGGGGGAGGAGAACATCTACATCATCAGCGGCGCGCAGCAGGACGAGCGCGGCGTCTACCGGGCCGGGACCCATGTGGTCAACACGCCGGGCTCGAGCCACGCCGTGGCCAGCCCCGACGGGTGCGTGGTGCTGGCCATCTGGTCGCGCCCGAACCGCTGGCTCGACTGAGCGCGGTATGGGCTGGCAGGCGGCGCTGGAGCTGGGGTTCGCCTCCGTCGGGGGGGCCACGCTGATCGATCGCCGCACCCACAGTGGCCCGCTGACGATCCAGCGGCCGTTTTATCCCGAGGGGCCGAGCGGTCCGCAAGGGAACGCCCGTGAGGTCTGCCACGTGTACCTCCTGCACCCGCCCGGCGGGATGGTGGGCGGGGACGAGCTGCGCATCGACGTCCGCGTGGCAGCGGGGGCCCACGCGCTCTGCACCACGCCCGCGGCCGGCAAGGCCTACCGCACCACCGGCGCGCCGGTGACGCTGACCCAGACGCTGCAGGTCGACGCCGGCGGCGCGCTCGAGTGGCTCCCCCAGGAGACGATCGTCTACGACGGCGCGATCGCGACGCTGGATACGCGGGTCGAGCTTGCGCCCGGGGCGCGCTTCGTGGGCGCCGAGACGATCTGCTTCGGGCTGCCGGCGCGGGGCGAGGCGTTCGCGCGCGGCGCCTGCCGGCAGCGGTTCTCGGTGACCCGTGGCGGCAAGCCGCTGTTCGTCGAGCGGGGCCGCTTCGACGGCGGCGGCGCCGGTGCACGGCGCCCGCTGGGGGCTCGGCGGCGCGACGGTGATGGCGCTGCTGGTCGCGTGCCCGGCGCCGCCCGAGGCGATCGTCGACGAGCTGCGCGCGCGCGGAGTCCGACGGCGACGGTCTGGCGGGGAGCACGGTGCTGGGAGACGGGGCCGCCCTCGTCTGCCGCTACGCCGGCCGCAGCGCCGAGCGGGCCCGCGCGTTCTTGCACGCGGTCTGGCGCCTGGTGCGCCCCGCGGTGATGGGCCGCCCGGCGGTGGCCCCCCGGATCTGGGCAACGTGATGCGATGGAGCTGACCCCCCGCGAAAAAGACAAGCTGCTGCTCTTCACCGCCGCCCTGGTCGCCGAGCGGCGCAAGGCGCGCGGCCTGAAGCTGAACTACCCCGAGGCGGTGGCGCTGATCTCGGCGGCGATCCTCGAGGGGGCGCGCGACGGCCGGACGGTCGCCGAGCTGATGACCCTCGGCACCACGGTGCTGGGTCGCCGACGACGTGATGGACGGGATCGCCGAGCTCATGACCGAGGTGCAGGTCGAGGCGACTTTCCCCGACGGCACCAAGCTGGTGACGGTGCACAACCCGATTCCGGTCAAGCAGACCGTCGGCATCGGCGCCGTCGAGACGGTCGGGGGAACGATCGAGCTCAACGCGGGCAGCGCCGACGCGGCGGCTCGAGGTCGCGAACCGCGGCGACCGGCCGATCCAGGTCGGCTCGCACTACCACTTCTTCGAGGTGAACCCGGCGCTCGCGTTCGAGCGCGAGCTGGCCCGCGGGTTCCGCCTCGACATCGCCTGCCGGCACCGCGGTGCGGTTCGAGCCGGGCCAGACCCGCACCGTGGAGCTCGTCGCCTACGACGGGCTCCGGGTGGTGCAGGGGTTCCGCGGCGAGGTGATGGGGCCGCTCGACGAGATCAAGTCGAGGACGGCGCCGTGAAGACCATCGATCGCAAGCGCCTACGCCGAGATGTACGGTCCCACGACCGGCGACCGGGTGCGCCTGGGGGACACCGACCTGGTCATCGAGATCGAGCGCGACCACACGATCTACGGCGAGGAGGTGAAGTTCGGCGGCGGCAAGGTGATCCGCGACGGCATGGGGCAGAGCCAGCGTCTCGGTCCCGACGTGGCCGACACGGTGATCACCAACGCGGTGATCCTCGACGTCACCGGGCATCATCAAGGCCGACGTCGGCATCAAGGACGGCCGCATCAGCGGCATCGGCAAGGCCGGCAACCCCGACGTCCAGCCGGGCGTCGACATCATCATCGGCCCCGGCACCGAGATCATCGCGGGCGAAGGCTGCCTGCTCACCGCGGGGGCGATCGACACCCACATCCATTTCATCTCGCCCCAGCAGGTGGACGACGCGCTGATGTCGGGCGTGACCACCATGTTCGGCGGCGGCACCGGCCCGGCGGCGGGGACCAACGCCACCACCTGCACGCCCGGACCCTGGAACGTCGCCCGGATGCTGCAGGCCGCGGAGGCGCTGCCGATGAACCTCGGTTTCCTCGGTAAGGGAAACGCGCAGTCGTCCGGAGGCGCTGGTCGAGCAGGTCGATCGCCGGCTGCGTCGGGCTCAAGCTGCACGAGGACTGGGGGACGACGCCGGCCGCGATCGACTGCTGCCTGAGCGTGGCCGAGGCCTACGACGTCCAGGTGGCGATCCACACCGACACGCTGAACGAGTCGGGCTTCGTCGAGGACACCCTGGCGGCCTTCAAGGGGCGCGCGATCCACAGCTTCCACACCGAGGGGGCCGGCGGTGGCCACGCCCCCGACATCATCAAGGTCTGCGGTGTTCCGCACGTGCTGCCGTCGTCGACGAACCCGACCCGCCCGTTCACGGTCAACACGCTCGACGAGCACCTGGACATGCTGATGGTCTGCCATCACCTGGATCCCGGGATCGCCGAGGACGTCGCCTTCGCCGAGTCGCGCATCCGGCGCGAGACGATCGCCGCCGAGGACATCCTGCACGACCTGGGCGCGATCAGCATGATGTCCAGCGACTCGCAGGCGATGGGGCGGGTCGGCGAGGTGATCACGCGGACCTGGCAGACGGCGCACAAGATGAAGCAGCAGCGCGGCGCGCTGGCCGAGGACGCGGGCGGGCGCAACGACAACTTCCGGGTGAAGCGCTACCTGGCCAAGTACACGATCAACCCGGCCATCACCCACGGCATCTCCCACGAGGTCGGCTCGATCGCTCCCGGCAAGCTGGCCGACCTGGTGCTCTGGAAGCCGGCTTTCTTCGGGGCCAAGCCCGCGGTCGATCATCAAGGGCGGGATGATCGTCGCGGCTCCGATGGGCGATCCGAACGCGTCGATCCCGACGCCGCAGCCGGTGCACTACCGGCCGATGTTCGGCGCTCTCGGCGGCGCGCGCCTGGCAACCTGCGTCACCTTCGTCTCCCAGGCTGCCCTGGCCGACGGCATCGGCGCGCGGCTGGGGCTGCGCAAGCGGCTGTCGCCGGTGGTCGGGACGCGCGCCATCCGCAAGCGCGACATGGTCCACAACGACGCGCTGCCGGTGATCGAGGTCGACCCCCAGACCTACGAGGTGCGCGCCGACGGGCTGCTGCTCACCTGCGAGCCAGCGACGTCGCTGCCGCTGGCCCAGCGCTACTTTCTGTTTTGACCCATGGGAGGTGACGAGATGCTTCGTTTCACCGAGGTGATTTCAGCAGAGAGGAAGGTCGCGGCGCATCGGCGTGCTGACGTTGCGGTTCGAGGACCGTCGGCGAAGCCGGATGCGCGCGCGCCTGGACGACGGGCGCGAGGCGGCGCTGCTGCTCCCGCACGGCACGATCCTGCGCGACGGCGATCGGCTGCGCGCCCCCGACGGTGACGAGGTGGCGGTGGTCAGGGCCGCGGCCCAGACCCTGTCCGTCATCCACAGCGAGGATCCGCTGCTGCTCTCCCGCGCCGCCTATCACCTGGGCAACCGCCACATCCCGGTGCAGCTCGGTCCGGGGTGGCTCGCGTACGAGCACGACCACGTGCTCGACGGGATGGTCGCCGAGCTGGGGCTGACCGTCGACACGCGCGTGGCGCCGTTCGAGCCGGAGGCCGGCGGCTACGGCCGGACCTCCGCGAAGGCGGGGGCGGCGTCGGCCCACGGACATCACCACCACCACCATGACCACTGAGACGCCTCTCCCCGAGCTGGGCGGGGTGGCGTTGACGCGCCTCCTGCAGCTGGTCAGCCCGGCGCTGCCGATCGGTGCCTTCGCCTACTCGCAGGGGCTGGAGCAGGCCGTGGCGGCGCGGTGGATCACCGACGAGCAAGCGGCGGGCGACTGGCTGGCCGGGCTGCTGGAGCACGCCTACGCGACCCTGGACCTGCCGGTGCTGGCGCGCCTCATCGCTGGCTGGCGCGCGAACGACCGGAGCGCGGTCGAGCACTGGAGCGGGTGGCTCCTGGCCTGCCGGCCGACCCGTGAGACGCGGGCGGAGGATCGGCAGCTCGGCGGCTCGCTGGCGCGGGTGCTGGTGACGCTCGGCATCGCGGAGGCAGGCGAATGGGTCGAGCGCGACGACGTCACCCACGCGGCGATGTTCGCGCTGGCGACGGTCCGGTTTCGATCCCGACCGAGGTCGCGCTGGTCGGTTACGCCTTCGCCTGGGCCGAGTCACTGGTCAGCGCCGCCGTGCGCCTGGTGCCGCTGGGGCAGAGCGCCGGGCAGCGGCTGCTGGCCGACGCGGGCGACGCCATCCCGAGCGCGGTGGCGAGCGCGCTGGCCCTCGGCGACGAGGAGCTGGGCGCCGCGGCGCCGGGGCAGGCGGTCGCCAGCGCGCTGCACGAGACGCTCTACTCGAGGCTGTTCCGATCGTGAGGAGGTAGCTGACGATGGCGAGACTGCAACCGTTGCGGGTGGGCGTGGCCGGGCCGGTCGGTTCGGGCAAGACCGCGCTGGTCGACGCGCTTTGCAAGCGGCTGCGCGACGAGTACGAGCTGGCGGTCGTCACCAACGACATCTACACGAAAGAGGACGCTCAGTTCCTGATGCGCAGCGGCGCGCTGCCGGAGGAGCGGATCGTCGGCGTCGAGACCGGCGGCTGCCCGCACACGGCGATCCGCGAGGACGCGTCGATCAACCTCGACGCCGTCGAGGGGTTGACGCGACGGTTTCCGCAGCTCGACGTCATCATCATCGAGAGCGGCGGCGACAACCTGGCCGCCACCTTCAGCCCCGAGCTGGCCGACCTCTGCCTCTACGTCATCGACGTCTCGGGCGGCGACAAGATCCCGCGCAAGGGGGGCCCCGGCATCACCCGGTCCGACCTGCTGGTGATCAACAAGACCGATCTCGCCCCCCACGTCGGCGCGTCGCTGGAGGTGATGGACCGCGACGCCCGCAAGCAGCGCGGCGACCGGCCCTTCGTCTTCACCAGCATCCGCGGCGGCGCCGGCGTCGAGGCGGTGGCCGAGTTCGTGATCCGCGAAGGCCTGCTGGACGCCTAGGGCGCCGTTCGGGTCTACCCCTCGGGTGACGAGAGGGGCGCGGGCGAGAAAACCTCTTGACCGGCAAGATAATGAATGTGACTTTCACTTTCGTCAACTTAGGACGGGAGAGTCACAATGATCGGACCGAGCGTGAGTCGCAGTGTCGTCGCAGCGTTGCTACTGGCCGGGGGCGTGCTGGGGTGTGGTGGTTCCTCCTCGAGCACGGGTGAGGGCGGGAGCGGCGGCTCCACGTCGACGGGCGGCAAGGGCGGCGCGGCGGGCGCGGTCGCGGTCGGCGGCAGCGGCGGCGGCGCGATCGCGGGCAGCGGCGGCGGCGCGGTCGCGGGCAGCGGCGGCGGCACGGTCGCGGGCAGCGGCGGTGCCGTCGGCGGCTCAGCCGGAGGTCTTGGTGGGGGCGTGGTGGGTGGCAGCGGCGGCTCCGTCGCGGCGGGCGGCAACGGCGGCGCGCAGGCCCGGGGGGGGCTGGCGGCGCGAGCGCCGGCGGCTCGGGCGGCGGACCGCTGCTGAAGGTCTTCCCGATCTCGACCACCGGTCCGGATCGCTTCTACGGCGTCACCTACGACGCGGCGGGGAACATCTTCGCGGTCGGCCAGATCGCGACGTCCAACGACACCAACGCCGACCTGGCGACGGTGATCGCGAAGTTCACGCCGGCGGGCGCCCTCGACACGAGCTTCGGCAGCGGCGGCGTCATCGTCCGCAACGCCGCCAACGGCACCAACGGCGAGCTGTTCCGTAACATCGTCGTCCAGTCGACCGGCAAGATCGTCGTCGCCGGGACCATCGAGCACGCCGGCGCCACCGACGCGCGCGATCGTGACGCGGCGGTCATGCGCTTCAACGCCGACGGAACCAAGGACACGACCTTCGGCGCCATCGGCGCGGGTGGCGCTGGCGGCGGCGGCGGGGCTGGCGGCAGCGGCGGCGGCACCGCCACCGACGGCCTCATCGTGCTCGACCTCAGCACCGGCACGCCGAACGGCAGCGGCCTCTCGGTCGACAGCGGCTGGGGGCTGGCGGTCTATCCCGATGATCGTCTGGTCATCAGCGGTGGCAGGGTGCGCACCGGCGGAGCCGACACCGACTTCGTGGTCATACGGCTGACGGCGGCCGGCCTGCGCGACGCCACCTTCGGCGACAACGGGTTGTTCTCGCTCGACATCACCGCCACCGGCGACGGCGGCGTCTACAGCAACAACGCCAGCCCGCGCAGCGTGACCATCCTCCCCGGGACCGACGGCATCATCGGCAGCGGCTATCAGCCGATCCCCGGCGCCGACACCAGCCCGGTGGTCTTCAAGGTGAAGGACAACGGCACGCTCGACACGACCTTCGGCGACCAGGGCGTCTACAAGGAGCTCGTGCTGCCCGAGCAGGCCGAGGCCTACGAGGCGGTGGTGCAGCCGAACGCGTCGGGCAGCGGCTACAAGCTGGTGACCACCGGCTACGGCCGCGAGCTGTCGAACCAGACCGCGGACATCCTCTCGCTGCGGATCAACGCCGACGGCACCCGCGACACCGGCTACGGCACGAACGGCATGGTGCGGATCGACGTCGGTGGCTTCGCCGACAACTCGCGCCGGCTGCTCGTGCTCGGCGACCGCCGGGTCATGCTGCTCGGTAGCGGGCGTCCCACCTCGTCCAACGCCGACGGCCTCGTCGCCATCCTCACCCCGGACGGCCAGCCCGATCCCACCTTCTCGGCGACGGGCTACAAGCTGTACGACCTGGGTGGACCGTCCGACTTCCTCTGGGCCGGGGCGCTGTCGCCCGACAAGAAGACGGTCGCCGTGGTCGGCATCAAGGGCGTGACGGCGTCGACCAGCGCCAATGACGACGCGGTGCTGATGCTGCTGAAGGTCGCACCGTAACCCGCGCCCGAGACCGTGGCGCGCCGCGGCCGACAGTTCGGTCGCGGCGCGTTTCGTCTTCCGCTAGGGCGCGCCGTCGAACGCGTACGTGAGCGGAACGTCGATCGGCAGGGTCTCGCCGAGCTCGGCGGGGAGGGGAGGGAAGGGGGCCGCGGCCCGGATCGTCCGCAGAGCGTCGTCGCAGAGGATGCCGTGCGGGCAGCGGCAGTTGAGGCGCACCCCCAGCAAGCGGCCGCTGCGGTCGAGCGTCGCGCGCACGACGACCGCGCCCGACAGCTCCAGCTCGCGCGCGGCCGCCGGATAGCGGAAGGCGTCGCGGATGCGGGTGCGCAGGATCTCCTGCAGGTAGCGATCGATCGCCTGGCGGCGCTGCGCCTCGGTCAGCGGGGGCGCGACCAGGGCGGGGCCGTGGCCGGTGCCGCCGGGCGCGCCGACGGGGCCGGCGGGGGCGCCCACGACGCCGCCGGTGGTGATGCTAGCCGCCGGTGGTCCCGCCGCGACGGTGACAGGCGTCGGATCGGGTGTCGGGTCGGGCGGCGTCTCGGGAGCGGTCAGGGCGGCGGCCGGCGTGGGCGTCGGGGCCGGCGCGGGGGCCGGCGCCGGCTTCGCCTGGGCGATGCGGAGCGCCGCGCGCACGAAGGGGGCCGGCGGGGGCGGCGTCTCGGGCGGCGGCGGGACCTCCGGCGGCGCCACCGGCTCGACCAGATCGATCGCGATCGCCGGCGGCTCGGGGGGCGGCGCGGGGCGACGCAGCGCCAGGGCGCCGATGACGAGCCCGCCGTGCAGCAGCGCCGAGATCATCAGGCCGCGCGACAGCGTCGAGCGCCGTCGCGGGCGCGGGCGCACGGCCGGCAGGGGCATCAGAAGCTCCATCGCGTCCCTATCTGCACCCAGCGGGGCGCGTTGGGGCGGGCGCCGAACGGCAGCCGCGCCGCGATGTCGGCGGCGTCGAACAGGTTGCGCACGCTCAGGTAGACCTGCCCGGTCGCGGCGACGCGCAGCCGAGCGGTGATGTCGAAGAGCAGCGACGCGTCGGTGCGCGGTTTGGTCGGGAGCGTCGGGCCCGTCCCCGCGATCTCGCGCATCGCCGAGACATAGGTCGCCCCCAGCGCCAGCGAGGTGCGGGGCGTCTCGAGCGCCGCCGACGCGAACAGCTGGTTGCGCGGCACGTAAGGCAGCTCGTAGCCAGGCTTCACGTCGCCCAGCGTCGGATCGCCGGAGGTGAACGTCTCGAGGAGCTTCGAGCGCGTGTGCGTGTAGGCGACGGTGACCGGCACGACGAGGCGCGGTCCCCTGACGACGTCGCCGTTGGCGTAGAGCTCGGCGCCCCAGATGTGCGCGCCCCCCGCGTTGGCCTGCATGTCGCTCGGGGCGCCGACGGACCCTTCTCCCCCCCGTAGTAGCTGGTGAGGTTCTGGTAGTCGTTGAAGAAGCCGATCGCCTCGGCCCTCAAGCGCCGGCTGGTCCAGCGGGCCCCCGCCTCGTAGTTGACGCTGGTCTCGGGGCGCGCGGTGTTCGGCGGCGCGGGGATCGCGGGCGAGAAGCCGCGGTAGACGCCGGCCAGCAGACCCGAACGACGGCGTCAGCGCGGCGTAGCCGCCGATCCCGGGGAGCGCGAGCCGCTGCGGCGTGCTCTTCACCTCGGTGCCGGCCATCCGATCGCGCAGCCACATCGAGATCAGCTCGACCCGCACGCCCGGCGTCACCGTGAACCGGCCGTAGCTGATGGCGTCGGTGGCGTGCATCGCCACCGCATACGTCCAGCCCCGCTCGTCGGAGGTGGTGATGGTGCCGAGCCCGTCCCAGACCAGCTTCCCGCCCTGCATCAGGAAGCCGTCCTCGGTGTGCTGCCGGTCGATGCGATCGTAGTGGAGCCGCGCGCTGGCCTCGACCCGGTGCGTGACCGGCCCGGACGCTCCGTGCCAGCCGCCCACCGCCTGGATCCCCTGCGACACGAAGAGGCGACGGTTGGGCCCGACGTAGATCTTGTCGTCGGCGCCGCTGGTGTCGCTGGCTCCGGTGAGGACGCTGTAGAGGAGGGCGTTGCGGCCGCTGGTCGGATCGGCCAGGACATCGGAGATGGGGGTTTCCCCGGCGATGGTGTTGTAGCCGTCGTTGCCAGCGATCCGCGTCCCCCCGATGTGGTTCACCTTGCGCCAGGTGCGCGAGAAGTCGTTGCGGTAGGCAGCCACGTCGAGGGTGAACGCGCGCGCGAACTCGGCGTGGTAGCTGGCGACTATCTGCGTGCGGTGCCAGGCCATGTGATCGAGCTGCGAGGCCGCGTAGCGGCGGAGCGGGGTCGCGCGGAAATCGGCGTCGCTGAGCCCGAGGTAGCTCTCGCGCGAGTCCTCGTCGGCGTAGCCGAGCTTCAGGCGGACCTCCTGCAGCGCGTTCGGGTTGTTCGACAGCTGGTAGCGCCCCTTCCACATCCACTCGTTCTTGCCGAAGCCGGTGTCGCCGCCGCCGTCGAGCTGCTTGAAGCCGCTGCTGCGCAGGTGAACCCCCTCGATCACGTACCCCGAGCGCTCGGTGTTGACGCCGTAAGCGCCGTGGAACATGCCGTAGCCGTACTGGCCGCCGGCGAGATCGACGAAGCCGACCTCGTCGTAGGGGATTCTGAGGGTGACGAAGTCGATCGCGCCGCCGACGGTCTGGGGGCCGAACACGATGGCGCCCGGACCCTTGATCACGCGCACCCACTCCATCCGGGTCACCAGCGGAAAGTAGTAAGAGGCCGGGGCGGAGTAGGGGGCGGGGCCGAACAGGATCCCGTCCTCCATCAGCGTCACCTTCTTGCTGCGATCGGGCGCCGTGCCGCGGATGCCGATGTTGGGGCGCAGGCCGAAGCCGTCCTCGCCACGTGCGTAGACCCCGGGGACCTCCTTCACGACCGACTCGACGTTGTCGTAGCGCAGCCGCTGGAGGTCGCGCGGCTTGAGCACGTGCGCCGACCCCGCGGTCCGCGCCTCGGAGGTGCCGACGACGGTCAGCTCCTCGAGGCGCTGGGGCATCGCGACGGGCGGCGGCGGCAGGGGAGGGGGCAAGGGCGGCGGAGGTGGCGGCGGGGGCGGCGCGGCGTCCGCGGGCGCCGCCGCGGCGTCGCCGCCGTCGAGCGCCGCACCGGCGTCGGCGGGCGCGACCGTCGCATCGGGCGCCACGGCGTCGCTGCCGGCATCCCCTTGGGTCGCGGCGCGCGCGCCGGCGCCCCACAGCAGGTGGATCAGCAGCGCGGCCGGCGCGAGCCGGACGAGAGGTCTGGGGCGCATCAGAGGTTCCGCGATCCGTGCGGGTGAAGCAGGGGCGGCGTCGTCCGCGGCGCCGGCAGGATCCAGGGCTTGGCCGCGAGCCCATCGGGGGCGCGGGCCAGGTCGACCGACGGATCGACGAAGCGCTCCGCCCGGCGTCCGTTCAGCGACACCCGCGCGTCGGCGCTGACCGTGACGCCGGGATGGCCCGCGGCCGCGAAGTCGCGCGCGATCCGCTGGGCCATCTGCTGGATCAGGTCGGGCTGCACCGCCATCTCGCGCTCCTGCACGCGGGTCAGGTACTGCGCCGGCGGGACGTGCCAGGTGCGACCGGTCGCCGGCTCGCGCACCACGAAGGTGACGCTGCCGTTCTTCTCGCGGGCCATCACGCGCCACGAAAACCGCATCCCCTGCTCGTGCCACAGCACATTGCCGCCGTAGAGGTGGGTCCGCAGCGGCAGCGCCACCTGCGCCAGCAGGAACAGCGCCGCCACCGCCGCGCCGGCGTGGGCCCAGGGCGTGGACGCCGCCAGCGGAGCGGGCATCGCCATCGTGCGGGGCCGCCGCAGCAGCCGCCGCGGCCAGTCGGCGTCGAAGAAGACCAGCGCCGACACGATCATGATCACCGGGAACATGCCGATCGACGGGAACAGCAGCCCGGTCATGGCGTGGAACCCCACCACCGCGACGTAGGCGAACGGGCGGCTCCGCCGCCAGAGCAGCCAGCCCGCGATGGTCGTGTCGAAGAGGAATCCGGCCCAGGCGGCGGCGAACGCCACCGCGGGGCGATCGAGGTAGGGCCCGACCAGCGGCATGCTGGTCCGCGCCGACAGCCAGATGTTCAGCGGCTGCGCGTGCAGCAGCCAGTCGGCGGTCGCCTTGGCGAGCCCCGCGTTCACGTAGACGACGGCGACCTGAAAGCGCAGCAGGTAGCTGCACCAGCTCGGCAGCGTCGCGGCCCGCAGCGACGGGCGCAGACGCGCGTCGACCGACCAGGCGCGGTGGGCGGGGATGAAGATCAAGAGCGCGGCGAGCAGGCTGACCAGGTAGTAGTGATTGAGGTAGGCGGCGACGTCGATCAGCTGCAGGTAGGTGAAGACGACGAACAGCAGCGCGATGGCCGGCCGGTAGCAGAGCCCCAGCGCCACCAGCGCGCCCGTGCCCGCCAGCGCCGCGAACAGCAGGCGGATGACCGGGCCGGGAGCGACGGGGAGCCAGCCGAAACCCCAGTAGTGAAAATGGAACGACGGCTGGACGAAGAACTCGTCGACCCAGCCGTAGCCGAGGAAGCGCAGCGCCGAGATCGCCACGATCGTCCCGAACGCGATCCGGAACGCGGCCAGCGCCGCGATGTCGCGGGGGGCCGCCAGGGCGGCGCGCAGCCCAGAGAGGCCCGCGAGGCGCTCAGTCATTGTCGCCCACGATCGCGCCCGGCAGGTCGAGGTCGAGGAGGGTGAGAAAGTCGGTCTTCATCAGATCGGTCAGCCCCTTGATCGCGTCGTAGACCGCCATCACCGACGGCTTGTCCGCCGCCAGGGCCGCCTTCATGTCGGTCTCCTCGATCGCGGCGAGGGCCGCCTGCATGGCGACGCCGTTGTCGCGGAGCGCGGCGGCCGCGTCGGGGGCGCCGACGTCGACCAGCAGATCGTCGAAGCCGAACCCGGTGTAGTCCGGGCCGCACCCCTCGAGCAGGCGGCGCGCGCCGTCGAGGTTGACGCGCAGATCGGCCTTGGCGCGGCCGGCGTACTGCGCCTCGAACAGCTCGGGGCAGCTGGCCGTGGTGCAGCCGCGCAGGCCCAGCGGGCGGGCCAGCTTGATGTCCTTGACGTCGGTCTCGACGTAGAACGCCGCGTTGCTGACCGCGTTGAACGCGTCCTGGGTGGTCGGGAAGGTCGCGTTTCCGGGTCCCGCGGTGCGCATGGTGTCGGCGAAGCGGACGCTTCCCGAGTCCCAGGCGGTGTCGAGGGCGGCCGCGCGCGTCGCGGTCTCGGCGGCGGCCGCGACGGCGTAGGCGCGCTTGCGGGCGTCGCGGTCCGCCAGCGCGCCCCAGGCCGAGATGTCCGTGGCGCCGGTGCAGGCGGTGTCGGTCCCCTCGAAGAAGAGCAGGTACTCGAGCGCCCCCAGCCCGCGCTTGTTGATCAGCTCATTCGCGAAGGTCGCGTCGGCGTACTTGCCGCTGATGATCGTCTGCTCGACGGCGCAGCGGCTGGTGAGCGGCCAGCAATAGATCTGGTCGCGAAAGTCCTGTCCCCCCGGCGTCGATTTCCGCCCGGTCGGCCCGAACTGCATGGTGTCGACCAGCTGCCAGGCGTCCATCGCCGTCTGGTAGGCGGAGCGGGCGGCGTCGCGGGTCGCGTCGCTCGGGCTCGCGGCCCAGGCCGACACCGCCGTCGCCAGCGCGGTCATCTTGCCGTGGAAGTCGTGAACGGCGGATGCGCTGCAGGCGCCGAAGGCCCCCAGCAGCTCGGCGCGCGTGAACGGCGGGGGCCCGGCGTCGGGGTCGCTGCCGCCGGCGCCGGCCACCCCGGTGTCGCCGCTGCCTCCGGCGTTCGTGCCGGCGGTCCCGGTCACGCCTGCCGCACCGGCGTTGGGGTAGGTGATCTTGCTGCTCGAACAACCCGCGGGGGCGACGCCGCCCACGAGCAGGGCGAGGGCGGCGACCAGGGTGAAACGACCAAAAGCCATGCCGGTTTAATACCCCGGCATGGCTCGAAATGATAGTGATTATCAATTTCCCTAAGGCGCCGACCCGAGCGCCCTCACCGACGGCCGGCGACCCGGGTCGCGACGCTCCGCGCCGGAGTCCGGCCTATTCCGCCGGTTCCAGGGCCGGTTCGCCGTGGTGCTCCATGACCTCCGCGGGTTTGGGGACAACCGCCCCGAACTTCCAGCAGCCGAAGAGGACCGTCGCCACGCCGGCGTAGGAGAGCGCCATCACCGGGCTCTCCCCGAAGCCGATCTTCTCGCCGTGCATGAAGCCGAGGAAGGTCAGGATCGCGCCCACGGCCGCGAAGATCGCCGCGTTCTTGAAGGCGCGGTCGATGATGAAGACGCCGATGGCACCCAGCATCAGCCCGCCCAGGATCGAGCCACCGCCCAGCGTCTCGAGCCCCTGGTAGAGGATCCCCTGCTGGCCGAGGGCCGCCAGGCCGACCTGCTCGACGCTGGTGCCCGCCGCGTGGAGCGCGTTGTCGATCTGTAGCTTGCCCCAGGCCGCGAGGTGAGGCGTCAGCGCCAAGATGATCGCGGGCGCGTGGCTCTTGGGCGTCTCCTGGAACGACTGGGCGCCGATCAGCATGCCGATGTAGAGCAGAATCGGCGAGATCGCGACGACCGGCACCAGAGACACCATCACCGAGATGATCCCCAGCCAGGCGAGCATGAGGACCATGACCCCCGTCGCCGCCGAGTAGCCGATCCGGCCGCCCATCGCCTTCCACCCGGGGTGGCCGATGTAGACGGCGTTGATGAACGGGTTGCCCATCAGGCAGCCGATCAGGCTGACGACGCCGTCGGCGGTCAGCACGCGCGTGGTCGGGAAGCTGTCGCCCGCGACCGCGGCGCTCTCGACGTTGTCCAGCGCCTCGACCAGGTCGTAGATGCCGAACGGAATCGCGGTCACCAGGATGACGCCCAGGTACTTGAAGCCGTGGAAGACGTGGTCGAAGGCCGGCACCGGCACCGAGAAGCCGAAGTTCGAGAACGACGACGTCAGCTTCTCGGCGCTCATGCCGCCGAAATTGTGGCCGGTGGCCGTCGAGATCCAGGCGATGGCCGAGCCGACGGCGATCGCCACCAGGCCGGCCGGAATGCCTTTGTACTTCACGCCGCCGAACCAGCTGGCCAGGATGATCGCGAAGCAGACCACGCCGATCACCGGGGTGATGAACATCTCCTGCGCGGGGCGCATCGAGATGAAGGCGATCGAGACGCCGGCCAGCGTCCCCAGCAGCGCCGCCCGCGGCGTCACCTTGCGGATGAACGGGGCGATGAAGCCGCCCGCCATCAGCACGAAGCTCTGGATGAAGACCCAGGTGAGGCCAGCCTCCCACCCCTGCACCGGGTCGCCGGTCTTGATGGCGATCGGAAGCATGATGACGAAGACGACGACGAACATGTGCGGGACGCTGATCCCCGAGGGGAGGGCGCAGACGTCCTTACGTCCGGTCTTCTTCGCGAGACGGTACGCGAGGTTCGCGTAGTAGACCGTGCTCAGAAAGAGCATCAGCCCGGTCGCCGGCAGGATCCGCCCGAACACCAGTTTGTCCGGCATCTTGAGGACGAACCGGAGCAGGGTGGTCAGCACCATCAGGTTGACCAGGATGTTGGTCCCGAACCCGAAGAAGGCGTTCCAGTCTCCGGGTGTCCAGATCTTCGGTTTGTCGTTGGTCGTTGTCGTTGCCATGTTGTTGTCCCCCCCTAGCGTTCGAGCGCCGACAGAATTTTTTTGGAGTCCGAAACCCAGCCGAAGATGCCGCCCTGGGCCTTCACCATCCGGAGCGCCACCTCGTGAAACTCCGGGAAATACGAGCCGCAGCAGTCGCCCGCGACGATGCAGCGGTAGCCGCGGTCGTTGGCCTCGCGGACCGTCGTGTGGACGCAGACCTCGGTGGTGACGCCACCGACGATCAGGTTCTCGATGCCGTTGTTCTGGAGGATCGCGCCGAGGTCGGTCGCGTAGAAGGCCCCCTTGCCCGGTTTGTCGATGACGGGCTCGCCCGGCATGGGCGCCAGCGCGTCGATGATGTCGTGCCCCTTCTCGCCGCGGATCAGGATCCGTCCCATCGGGCCGGCGTCGCCGATGCGCATCGACGGCGCGCCGCGCTCGACCTTGGCGGGCGGCGCGTCGGCCATGTCGGGGCGATGCCCCTCGCGGGTGTGGATGATCAGCACGCCGTACTTGCGCGCCCCGGCCAGCAGCGCCCTGCTGGGCGCGATGGCGGGCGCCAGCTTGGAGACGTCGTTCCCCAGCGTCTCTCCGAATCCCCCGGGCTCGAGAAAGTCCCGCTGCATGTCGATCATGACGATCGCGGTCTTGCTCGGATCGATCGCGATTGGCCCCGGCTCTGCGTTGATGGTGACTTTGGACATAGACACTCCTTGCGTCTTCTTGCGGACCGGGGGCCTTGCTCAGACAGTCAGATGGCGACGGACCAGCTCGTCGGTTAGTTCTCCTATTGCGCCAGTGGCGACGGCGCGGCCGCGATCGAGGATGAAGAAGCTGCGGGCGAACTTGCGGGCGAAGGTCAGCTTCTGCTCGACCAGCAGCACCGTGACCCCCTCCTCGTTGAGGCGGCGGATCACCTCGCCGATCTCCTGCACGATGTTCGGCTGAATTCCCTCGGCCGGCTCGTCGAGGATCATGAGCTTGGGGTCGAGCGCCATCGCCCGGCCGATCGCCAGCTGTTGCTGCTGTCCGCCCGACAGATCGCCGCCCCGGCGCCGCAGCATCTGCTTGAGCACCGGGAACAGAGTCAGCGCCCTCTCCGGGAGAGTGCCGTTCGCGATCCGCAGGTTCTCCTCGACGGTGAGCTGGGGGAAGATCTCGCGCCCCTGGGGGACGTACCCGATTCCCTTCCGGGCCCGGAGCTCGGGCGGCCTGCCGGTCAGCTCGGTCTCGCCGAACTTGACCTTCCCCGACGACGCGGGAAGCAGCCCCATGATCACCTTCAGCAGCGTCGTCTTGCCGACGCCGTTGCGCCCCATCAAGCAGAGACAGCTCCCCTGGGGGACCTCGAGGTCGATGTCCCAGAGCGTGTGGCTTCCGCCGTAGTACTGATTCAGCTTCTGGGTCTGCAGCACGGTCACTCGCCCTTCGGTTTGTCGCCTTCTACCGATTCGCCCAGGTAGACCTCGATCACCTTCGGATCCTTCTGGATCTGCGCCATCGGCCCGTCGGCCAGCACGCGCCCCTCGTGCAGCACCGTCACCCGCCGGGCGATGCTGCGGACGAACTCCATGTCGTGCTCCACCACGACGATCGTGTGACGCCCGGCCAGCCCCTTGAGGAGCTCGGCCGTTCGCTCCATCTCGGCGTGGGTCATCCCCGCCACCGGCTCGTCGACCAGCAGCACCTTCGGGTTCTGGGCGAGGAGCATCCCGATCTCCAGCCATTGCTTCTGGCCGTGGGCGAGGAGGCCGGCCTGGCGCTTGGCGTGATCCTTCAACCCGATGAGCTCCAGGATCTCGTCGATGCGCGCCCGATCGCCCACGCTGAGCCGCGCGAACAGCGTGCGGAACACGCCCTTGTTTCCGGCCAGCGCCAGCTCGCAGTTCTCGTAGACGGTGTGCCCCTGGAACACCGTCGGGCGCTGGAACTTGCGTCCGATCCCCATCGCCGCGATCTGGACCTCGGAGAGCTTGGTCAGATCGTTCTCGCGCCGGTCGAGGAATACGCCGCCGGTGTCGGGGCGGGTCTTGCCGGTGATGACGTCCTGGAGCGTCGTCTTGCCGGCGCCGTTGGGGCCGATCAGGCAGCGCAGCTCGCCGTCCTCGAGCTCCAGGTTGACGTTGTTCAGCGCCTTGAAGCCGTCGAAGCTGACCGACAGGTCCTCGATCCAGAGCACGATCGGTTTGCGCGCCTGGTCGGGGACCGGAAGATGAGCGATGGGCGTGAGGCGCTCGTCGTCATCGTCAGAAGGGCCGTCGTTTGCCACGCTCACGCTCACGTCTGCCCCTTCGCGGTGGGTGGCGAGGCGACCTTTGCCGCCGCCTTTTCTTTGACCTTGGCCAGCAGAGGCGCCAGCAGCTTGGTCAGCCGGGGGCCGAAGCTGACCATTCCGCCGGGGAGGAAGAGCGTCACGCCGACGAACAGCGCGCCGAACGCGTAGAGCCAGGCCGACGGGAAGGCGGCCGTCAGCCAGCTCTTGCCGCCGTTGACCAGCCACGAGCCCAGCACCGCGCCGCCCAGCGTCCCGCGGCCGCCGACCGCCACCCAGATCGCCATCTCGATCGAGTTCGAGGGCTGCATCTCGCTGGGGTTGATGATCCCGACCTGGGGGACGTAGAGGGCGCCGGCCAGCCCGCACAGCATCGCCGACAGCGTCCAGACGAACAGCTTGTAGTGGGTCGAGTCGTAGCCGCAGAAGCGGGTCTTGAGCTCGGCGTCGCGGACCGCGGTCAGCACCCGCCCGAGGCGGCTGGTGACCACGAAGCGACAGAGCAGGTACGTGCCGGCGAGCGCGAGCGCGGCGGCGAGATACAGCATGCGGCGGGTGACGGGGCTGTGCAGCGGCCAGCCCAGGATCCGCTTGAAGTCGGTGAGGCCGTTGTTGCCGCCGAAGCCGGTCGCGTTCTGGAAGAACAGCAGCGTCGCCGCGTAGGTCAGCGCCTGGGTGACGATCGAGAAGTAGACGCCGCGGATGCGCGAGCGAAACGCGAAGTAGCCGAACACCAGCGCCAAAACGCCGGGCGCCACCACCGACATCACCGCCGCGAAGCCGAAGCTCTGAAACCCGTGCCAGTACCAGGGGAGCTCTTTCCAGTCGAGGAAGACCATGAAGTCGGGGAGATTGCTGCGGTAGACGCCTTCGCCGGCGATCGAGCGCATCAGGTACATCCCCATCGCGTAGCCGCCGAGCGCGAAGAAGAGCCCGTGTCCCAGGCTGAGGATCCCGGCGTAGCCCCAGACCAGATCCATCGCCAGCGCGGCGATGCCGAAGCAGAGGAACTTGCCGAATAGCGGCACCAGGTGATCGGCCAGGCCCAGCGTGGGCAGCAGCGCGATCAGCAGGGTGATGGCGCCGAACAGGGCCCAGGCGCGGGGCGAGTGGATCTCTCTGAGACGCGCGAGCACGTTTAAGCCTCTCGCCCCTTCAGCGCGAACAGCCCCTGGGGCCGGCGCTGAATGAACAGGATGATGAAGCCGAGCACCATGATCTTGCCGAGCACGGCGCCGGCTGCCGGCTCGAGCAGCTTGTTGACGACGCCCAGGCCCAGCGCCGCGGCGACCGCGCCGGCCAGCCGGCCGACGCCGCCCAGGACGACGACCATGAACGAGTCGATGATGTAGCTCTGTCCCAGCTCGGGGCCGACGTTGCCGAGCTGCGAGAGCGCGACGCCCCCCAGCCCCGCGATCCCCGAGCCGAGGCCGAACACATAGGCGTCCACCCGCCGGGTCGGGATGCCGATGCAGGCGGCCATGGCGCGGTTCTGCGTCACCGCGCGGACCTGAAGCCCGAACCGCGTGCGCTGGATGATGAACCAGACCGCGGCGGCGACGATGATGACGAACCCGACGACGGCGATGCGGCTCCAGGGCAGCACCAGCCCGTGCGCGACCTCGAGCCCGCCGGACAGCCAGTCGGGGTTGGCGACGGAGACGTTCTGGGCGCCGAACAGTAGACGGATGGTCTGGATCAACCCCAGGCTGATCCCCCAGGTCGCCAGCAGCGTCTCCAGCGGGCGCCCATAGAGGTGCCGGATCACCGACCGCTCGAGGCCGATGCCGACCAGCGCGGTGGAGATGAAGGCGACCGGGATGGCGACGAAGAGGTAGAGCGAGTGCCCGTGCATCGCCGTCTGCACCGCGTAGGTGGCGTAGGCGCCCAGCATCAGCATCTCGCCGTGGGCCATGTTGATGACCCCCAGCAGGCCGAACGTGATCGCCAGACCCAGCGCGGCGAACAGCAGCACGCTGGCCAGCGACAGCCCGTGCAGGAAATCACCGACCATACCCACGAAGCGCTGGTGGCGGACGACCGCCGTGACCGCCTTGTCGGCTGCCGCCCGGACCTCGGCGTTGGCCTCGACGGGCGCACCATCGGCCCCTTTGGAGGTCAGACGACGCAGCTCGGAGAGAAAACTGTCGTTGCCGCTGGCGCCGATCACGCCGAGCGCGGCGACGCGGGCGGCCGGGTCGGTTCCCGCCAGATCGACGCGGGCGACGGCCAGCTCCAGCGCCTCTTTTACATTCTTGTCGTGCTCGCGGTCGCGGGCCCGGTGCAGCATGACGGCCGCCTCGGCCGAGCCGCTCCTGGAAAGCTCCTCGGCAGCGGCCAGCCGGACACCCGCCTCGGGCGCCTCCAGCTGCAGCTGGGCCAGCACCGGAAAGGCGATGCGGCGAATATCGTTGCCGACCTCGACCTCTTTCAGAGGCAGGGGCTCCGGCGAGACGACCTGCCCGGTCAGCGGGTGGCGGAGGTCGCGGGTCTTGCTGTCATAGATGTAGACGTGGCCATCGGCGCCGACGCGCAGCCGCGCGTCGCAGAGCGCATCCAGCGCCGCGATCGCCTTCGGATCGTCCAGCGCGGCCAGAGACTTCAGGCTCGCCTCGACTTTGTCCTCGGCGGCGAGCCCCTGGATGGCGTCGTCAAGCGGGCCGGCGTAGGCCTGGAAGCTGACGGAGACGATGGCCGCGGCGAGGCCCCCCCACACCGCGGATCGTCTTCCGTTCAGACCTCTTCGACCTACGCCGGCCATTGACTTCATCCTTCGTTGATTCGTTTGTGAGGGTGAACTACTTGGTCGCGACCGTCGGGGCAGAGCCGAACTTCGGCGCCGTGCAGTTGCCGCACGCCCACGGGTAGAGCCAGTCAGCCTTCTTCTTGGCGCTGTCCGGGATGAACGGGCTCCAGGCCTGCGCCTTGATCGGCCCGTCGGTCTTCCAGACGATCTGGAACTGGCCGTCCGCCTTCACCTCGCCGATGAAGACCGGCTTGTGCAGGTGGTGGTTCTCGGGGTCCATGGTGATGTCGAAGCCGTTCGGCGCCTTGAAGTGCTGGTAGCCGACCGCCTGGCGAACGGCGTCGATGTTGGTCGTGTGGGCCTGCTCGACAGCCTGCGCCCACATGTGGATGCCGATGTACGTGGCCTCCATCGGGTCGTTGGTGACGCGCTTGTCGCCGCCGGGGAGGTTGTTCTTCTTCACGTAGGCCATCCACTTGTCGATGAACGGCTTGTTCTCCGGCGCCCCGATGGACTGGAAGTAGTTCCAGGCGGCCAGCTGACCGACCAGCGGCTTGGTGTCGATGCCGCGCAGCTCCTCTTCACCAACCGAGAACGCGACCACCGGGATGTCCGTCGCCTTGATCCCCTGGTTGCCGAGCTCCTTGTAGAAGGGGACGTTCGAGTCGCCGTTGATCGTCGAGACCACCGCGGTCCGCTTGCCGGTCGCGAACTTCTTCACGTCGGCGACAATCGTCTGGTAGTCGCTGTGACCGAACGGCGTGTACTTCTCCATGATGTCGTCGTCGGCGACCCCCTTCGAGTGGAGGAAGTAGCGCAGGATCTTGTTGGTGGTACGGGGGTAGACGTAGTCGGTCCCCAGGAGGACCCAGCGCTTGGCGTTGCCGCCCTTCTTGCCCATCAGGTACTCGACGGCTGGGATCGCCTGCTGGTTGGGCGCGGCGCCCGTGTAGAAGACGTTCCAGGACGACTCCTCACCCTCGTACTGCACCGGGTAGAAGAGCAGCCCATTCAATTCTTCGAACACCGGCAGCACCGACTTGCGCGACACCGAGGTCCAGCAGCCGAAGGTGACCGCCACCTTCTCCTTCTGGATCAGGTCGCGGGCCTTCTCGGCGAACAGCGGCCAGTTGGAGGCGGGGTCGACGACCACCGGCTCCAGCTTGCGGCCCAGGACGCCGCCCTTCTCGTTGATCTCGTCGATCGTCATGAGGGCGACGTCGCGCAGCGAGGTCTCGCTGATCGCCATCGTCCCGGAGAGCGAGTGCAGGATGCCGACCTTGATCGGTCCCTTGTCGTCGGCCGGCGCGGCCGCGGGGGCCGCGGGGGCCGACGCGCCCATGGCCGGCTTCGGTTCTTCCGGCTTTTGGCAGGCCACGACGGTGGTCAATGAACCGGCCACCAATAGCTGACAAATTGATTTGCGCATGAATGTATCTCTCCCGTTCACGTGTTTGGATCGAGGAAGCAATAAGTCGTCTTGTGTTTAGAAGAAGATCGCCTGAATGCCCAGCTGCACTGCGTTGGCGGTCACGTTGTCGGCGAGTTTGGTGTGGCCATAGTTCGCCACCAAACGAAGCGCCGGGCCCTTGATCAACAACGCCGCGCCAATGTCGAGGTTTAGGGCTGGCTCCCGGAGTTACCCTTGATCTTCACGTACTGGTAGCGCACGAACGGCTGGATGTTGCCAACGTCGCCCACCGTGGGGCTCCCGTAGGCCGCGAGCAGGTAGAACGTGTCGCTGACCCCGCCGTTGTTGACGTTGTAGTGGTAGAAGGCCCCCTCGGCGGTGAAGAACGAGCCGCCGCCCAGCTTCTTCTCGAACAGCACGTCGGCGTTGATGTCGGCCCAGTCCTTGCCGGCGCCGCTGCCGTTCTTCTGGTACTGCGCGCCGACGCCGATCGAGAGCAGGTCCTTCTCACCGAAGTAGCTGCCGTTGCCCCAGAACCCCGGCTCCGGGTCGAGCAGCGCCAACCGGAGGCGCCCCGAGAAGAGCGGGCTGGTGGTGACGTCGAGGTTGTCGAACACGCCGGCCAGGTAGGTCAGCTTGCCGCCCTGGATGTCGCCCCAGATGACGGCGCCGTTGCTGCGGCCGAACGGCCCCTCTTTCGGCGCGGCGATGATCGTCGTGCGCCCCGACGGTGAGGAAGCCCGGGTAGTTCCAGGGAATCATGAAGAACGGACCGGAGGCGTTGGCGCGGTCGACAGGAACCAGCAGGTGGCCGGCCCAGAAGTGGAACTCGTCCTGAAGGTCGAACGAGACGATGGCGTCCATGACCGAGACGAGCGGGGTCTGCGCGGGCGGGCCGTGGTCGAGGAACCGACCGCGCCGCTGGTCATGTTGGCGTTCAGGTTCAGGGTGACGCCGACCTTCTTGTGAATCTTGCCGCCGGCGTGGAGCTCGACGTAGGCGTTGTCCATGTGCCAGTCGCCCAGGCTGCTGGGGTCGGACTGCTTCTGGAAGACGCTGCCGACGCGCGTCCAGGCGCCGACGTCGATCGGCGGAAGCACATCGGGCCGGGTGGCGGGCATCGCCTCGGCAGCCGTCGGCGCCGGCGTGGTCGCAACGGCGGCAGGCGGCGCGACCGGCGGCGGCGGCGGCAGCGGCTCGGCGGCCGGCGGCGGCGCTGCCGGAGGAGGAGGCGGCGGGGCGGCCGGATCTGGCGTCGCTTGTGCCCAGGCGCCGCCCACGTTGAATGCGCTCGTTAGCGTAATGGCCAATGCACAACCGAATCGTCGAAGTCCTGCGCGTCTTTCAATCATTCTGGTGTCCCCCGTGGTGTTTGAACTACGAGTGCGACCATATCGGACACGTGTTAACGCAGGATTTCGTTGGGACGGGTGTTTCGTTAATTCGGACCGGCGGTGATTTGCAAAACGCGAACGATGATTAGCGACGCGCGCACGCAGATATGCCATCGTCGTTTCCGACGACGGCACACGTGGTTTGCGTGCGCGGTTAGCGGCGGACGCATCGTCGGACGCTATCGTCGATCATTGCGGAAGCGCGCGACGGCGGTCGCCGGCGGGTTGATCCGCAGAATGCCCGCGTCGGCGTCGACGACCAGCAGGTCGTCGGGGCGCAGCCAGGAGAAGACGCCGCTGCACGCCGCGAGCAGCGGCCGTCCGACGGCGCGCACCAGCGTCGCCGCGGCGCCGTCGCGCGGCAGCTCGCCGTCGACGACGAAGGCCGACGCCCCCGCGGCGATCGCGTGCAGGGTCGAGAACAGACGAAGCTGCTCGGCGACCACGACCGCGCCCGAACGGATCAGCGGGCGGCCGCCCGAGGCGGCGGCGTAGACCATCACGCAGAGGTCTTCGATCTCGGCGGCGCGGTTGCCCAGGACCGCGGCGGAGGTGTCGTCCACATTGCCCCGGGCGTTCTTGCCGCCGCTGAACGGCACCCGCGCGTAGGCGCGCGCCATCTCGGACAGCGCCTTCAGCGGCGCCGGCGCGGCGCAGGCCTCGGCCAGCCGGGCGCGGAAGCGTTCGTCATCGAGGATCAGCGCCAGGCTGGCGATCTCGCTGGCGGCCGGACCGCGCGCCGCCACCAGCGCCCGGCGCAGCTCGGTCTGGAGCCGCTTGAGGATCTCGCGCGGATCGATCGCCGTCTGCAGCGGCTGGGCGGTGCGGGCCAGCGCCGCCAGCGTCGGCAGCACCTCGGCGTGCCCCATCGCGGTTCCGCTGACGATCGGCGTGCCGCTGCAGCCGCGCCGCCCGCCGGTCGCCGCTCTCGCTCGACCTGCCGGGCCCGGGCCTCGCCCCGCTCGAGCGCGTGGTTGATGACGGCGGCCAGCGCTGTCGCCAGCACCACCTCCTCGTCGGTGAACGGCGTGGCCCGGCTGCGCTGCAGCACCAGCACGCCGGCGGCCGCTCCGCCGCGCAACGACGGGCACGGCCAGCAGGGCGGGGTAACGTTCCTCGCCCAGGCCGGGGATGTACTTGAAGTGCTCGTCGCGATCGGCCGATCGCGACCGACACCGGCCGCAGCCGCTCGGCGGCGAAGCCGGTGATGCCCTCTCCCGGGCGGAGGTGGACCCGCCCGAGGGCCTCGGCGGGGGAAGCCGACGTTGCCGCGCATGGTGAAGCGGAGCCCGTCCTGGGCGTCCTCGCGGACGTAGATGCTGGCGATGTCGGCCCGGGCGATCGCCGCCACGTCGCCGCACATCGCGGTCAGCACGTCCTCGAGCGGCTCCTCCCGCTCGCCGAACGAGATCAGGCGGAAGATCCCGTCGAGGTTGCGATCGCCTGCGTCATGGACCTGGAAGCTGAACGTCTGGTCTTTCGCGGGGGCATGTCGCCGTCCTCTCAGGGAACACCTTAAGGCCGGTCATGTTTCCGGCGCTTTTCGGGCAGGAAAATTGTTTGCGCAAACACGACGGAGCGGGAGACCGCCGCAGCTGGGTCGTTTACATAACTTGGACAGTGTTGAAACGCGCGGTGCCGCGGCGGGTGGTCAGATGAGCCATGACGGTCTCCATTCGTCCGGATGGAGGGAGCCCCGGGAGCAGCAGAAACGACCGAGGCCAGCGCGGCAAAGGAACAGGCACGGTCGGCCGGCGCGCCAGCCTGCGACGCCTCGGACTTCCGGGCCGCGGTGGTCGAGCACATCGTCCACACCTGCGCCAAGGAGATCCGCGACGCCTCGGCGCTCGACTTCTACAACGCGCTCGCCCACACGGTGCGCGACCGGCTGGTGCACCGCTGGCTGGCGACCCAGCGGACGCACATCGAGGAGGACGCCAAGCGGGTCTACTACTTCTCGTCGGAGTTCCTGACCGGGCGCAGCCTGGGGCTGTGCCTGATGAACATGGACCTGCTACGAGACGGCGATGCGAGCTCGCCGCCGATCACGGCTTCGAGCTCGGCGCAGATCCTCGAGCGCGAGGGCGATCCGGGCCTCGGCAACGGCGGCCTCGGGCGGCTGGCGGCGTGCTTCATGGACTCGCTGGCGACGCTGGAGCTGCCCGCGGTCGGCTACGGCATCCGCTACGACTTCGGCATCTTCGAGCAGCGGATCGAGGACGGCCGGCAGGTCGAGCAGCACGACAACTGGCTGCAGCTCGGCAACCCTGGGAGCTGCCGCGGCACGAAGACGCGCAGACCGTGCGCTTCGGCGGCCGCGTCGAGTTCCACCACGATCGCGACGGCAAGCTGCGCGCCGAGTGGGTCGACACGCCGCGCGGTCATCGGCGTGCCGCTACGACTCGTTCATCGTCGGCCACCGGACCGACACGGTGAACACGCTGCGGCTGTGGTCGGCGCGCGCGACGCGCGACTTCGATCTCCAGTTCTTCAACGAGGGCGACTACCGCCGCGCGGTCGAGGAGAAGATCGACACCGAGAACATCTCGAAGGTGCTCTACCCGAACGATCAGACCGAGGAGGGGCAAGGAGCTGCGGCTCAAGCAGCAGTACTTCTTCGTCGCCTGCTCGATCGCGCGACATCGTCCGGCGCTACAAGAAGCGCAAGGCACAGCACGACTTCGACGCTGCTTCCCGACAAGGTCGCGATCCAGCTCAACGACACCCACCCGGCGATCGCGGTCGCCGAGCTGATGCGCGTGCTGGTCGACGAGGAGGGGCTCGACTGGGAGCGGCCTGGGCGATCACCGAGCGCACCTTCGGCTACACCAACCACACCCTGATGCCCGAGGCGCTGGAGCGGTGGCCGGTCGAGCTGTTCGAGCGGCTGCTGCCGCGCCACCTGCAGATCATCTACGAGATCAACCAGCGCTTCCTGCGGCGAGGTGCAGCGCCACTGGCCGGGCGACGACGACGCGGCTGGCGCGGATGTCGATCATCGAGGAGGGGCCGCCGCAAGCAGGTGCGCATGGCCCACCTGGCGACGGTCGGGCGCGCACAGCGTCAACGGCGTCGCCGAGCTGCACACCGATCTGGTCAAGCGCGAGCTGCTGCCCGACTTCTACGAGCTGTGGCCCGAGCGCTTCAACAACAAGACCAACGGCGTCACGCCGCGCCGCTGGCTGCTGCACGCGAACCCGCGGCTGACCCAGCTGCTCACCGTCGCGCATCGGCTCGAGCTGGATCGATCTGCCGGAGCTGTCGCGGCTGCAGGCGCTGACCGCGTTCACCGACGATGACGCCTTCCTGGAGGGGCTGCACGCGGTCAAGCAGGCGAACAAGCGCGACGCCGCGCGAGCTGGTGCGCCAGCGCACCGGCGTGACGCTGCCGCCCGAGGCGATGTTCGTGGTCCAGGTCAAGCGCATCCACGAGTACAAGCGGCAGCTGCTGGCCTGCCTGCAGGTCGATCGCCCACTACCTCGCGCTCAAGCGCGATCCGAACGCCGGACGGCGTCCCGCGCGTCTACCTGTTCGCGGGCAAGGCGGCGCCCGGCTACCCGATGGCCAAGCTGCACATCAAGCTGATCAACGACGTCGCCGCCGTGATCAACACCGACCCCGACGGTGCAGGGGCGGCTGGCGATGGCGTTCATCCCCAACTACGGCGTCTCGCTGGCGCAGGCGATCATCCCGGCCGCCGATCTGTCGGTGCAGATCTCGACCGCCGGCAAGGAGGCGTCGGGCACCGGCAACATGAAGTTCGCGCTGAACGGCGCGCTGACCATCGGCACGCTCGACGGCGCCAACGTCGAGATCCGCGACGCGGTCGGCCACGACAACTTCTTCCTGTTCGGCCTGAACGCCGACGAGGTCGCCGCGCTGCGCGGCGAACGGCTACGATCCGCGGGCGGCGATCGCGCGCAGCCCGGCGCTGGCCGAGGCGCTGGCGCTGATCGAGTCGGGCTTCTTCAGCCTCGGCGAGCGCGATCGCTACCGCCCGATCGTCGACGACCTGCGCTGCGGCGACCACTACATGGTGTGCGCCGACTTCGACGACTACGTCGCGACCGAGGCGCGCGCCGCCGGCTGCCTTCCGAGAACCGCATCGACTGGTCGCGGCGCGCGCTGTTCAACATCGCCGGCGCCAGCCGGTTCTCCAGCGACGCGACCATCCGCCAGTACGCCACCGAGATCTGGGGCCTCCAGCCGGTGAAGACGAACCTGGCGCTGGTCAGCGACAAGCTCTGAGGCGTCATGGCCCGGACTGGGGGGCGCCGGCGCTGACGGCGTCGGCGAAGCCGGGCCCGCCGTCGAGGCGCACGGCGGGCGTCCTGTCCACGAGGCGGTGGCTCCCCTCGTAGACGAGGACCACGCCGGCGCTGGTGTCGAAGAACGGCGTCGGGTAAGGGACCGGCGCCGCGACCAGCAGGTCCTCGCGGCCGTCGCCGTCGAAGTCGGCGTTGCCGAGCCTGCCGCCGAAGATCAGCTGATTGTCGGGGAGCACGTCGGTCTCGAGCAGCGTGCGGGTCGGCGTGGTGGCGAGGCCGACCGGTCCCCCACGGTAGAGATCGATCCGATCGTCGGTGAAGAACATGTTCGACGTGGCGGTCGCTGTCCGGGCCGCCAGGTCGAAGTCGCCGTCGCCGTCGAAGTCGCCGAGCTGCACCGGCCCCGGCTGGGCCGACAGCGGCACCACCTGGGCGGGGGCGGCGGGTGGAAAACCGGGCCCGCCCGCGAACAGCGCCAGCGACGGCCCCTCCGTCGTGACCAGATCGATGACGCCGTCGCCGTCGACGTCGCCGGTCGCCGGAATCGGGAAGGTCGGACGTGTCACCAAGGTCCCAGCGGTCGGAGCCTCCAGCCCTCCGGCGCCGCCGCGGAAGAAGCGGAAGCCGGTCGGCGTTCCGTCGGAGCCGTAGTCAGTCAGGACGAGGTCCCCGAAGCCGTCGCCGTTGAGGTCGCCGGCGGTCGGCAGGCGGACGTAGCGATCGGGCACCGCGCTGCGATCGAGGACCCAGGCGGCGACGGTCGCCGGGCCGGACGGGCCGCCCAGGAAGACCCAGACGCGCCTGAACTGGTCGGCGGCCGCGATGTCGCCGTAGCCGTCGCCGTTGACGTCGCCGAGGCCGGTGAGCTCGAAGCCGAAGTCGATTCCGTTCACGCCCGCGGGAAGCGGGATGACCACCAGTGGCGTGGTTCCCACGCCGCTCGGTGAGCCGGCGTAGACGACCACGCCGCGGCCGTCGGAAACGGCGACGTCTCCGAAGCCGTCGCCGTTGGTGTCGCCGGCCGCCGACATCCCGACGCCAAAGTACGTGACGTCGAGGGGGAGGATCGTGGCGCGCGTGGCCCGCAGACCGTGCGGTCCGCCCTCGAAGACGTGAAGCGCGTCGGTGACGGCGTTGCCGTTCTGTTCGCGCACGGCGGCGTCAGCGTAACCGTCGGCGTCGGCGTCGTAGCGCAGGCCTCGGTTCGCGACCGGGTTCCCGCCGTCGATGCGGGGGACGAACAGCTCCCACACCACGGACGACGCGGAGCCGTGGCGCGGTCCGCGCGTCAGCAACCGCCAGTAGACCACCCCGGACGGCAGCGCCCGCGGCGGCCGCGCCTGGTTACCGGTTCCGGAGAAGGACGCCACTTGGTGGTGACAGTGGCGATCAGCGCAGATCTCGATCACCGCCTGGCTCGGCCCCGCCCAGCGGAGGACCGGCCGGGCGGAGCCGGTCAGCGACCCCGAGAGCGGCGCGATCGGCCGCGCCGGTTGGCTCACCGCCAGGGCACTCACCTCCTGGAAGGTGTCGTCCTCGCCGGCCGGCTCGCCGCACCCCGCCGCCATCACCAGCCCCGCCACCGCCCACACCACTGCTCTGCCACCCACGCGTGCCTTCGTCATCTTGCCCTCCCAGGTGAAACCCACGGGCGACGATGATGTCGAGACGCGGATTGTCAATTGGGGGTGTCGAACGTGTCGCGAAGGCGTTTCACGCCCACCGCGCTCCAGCGGACCCCTCCCGTCAGGCGATGACGCGCAGGCGGCGGGTCCCGAACCGGGCGTCCAGCTCGTCGAGGATGCGAATCAGATCGCTGCCGAACAGCTGGCGGATGGTCTCGCGCATCACGCGGTAGATGCTCGTCTCTCCCGAGTTGGCGCAGGAGTAGCGATCGAAGTCCGGGCTCAGGATCAGGCGCTTGCTGTCCAGGCTCAGCGGATAGAGGCGGCAGACCGACGGCTTGATCTCCGCCGGGTCGAAGTTGTGGGCCAGCGCCGCGACGTGCAGCCCGCACCCTCGCCCCTGCGAATGCTGGAGGAAGACGCAGCCCGACGACTCGTCGTCCATGTCCTGGGTCGCGACCCGGATGACGTCGAGCGCCTCATCTTCGTCGCGCCCGGGCTCCCGCTCGTCGAACCAGCGTTGCGGCTCGCGGTGCGCGGCGTGCAGCACCGATTGCACCTCGGCGGTGCGGCGCAGGATCGCTTCCTTCTCGGACAAGAACAGGTCGGCGCCGTGCTGGCAGCAAGCGTCGGCGCGCGCCCGATCGTTCTCGTCGCGGCAGCGGCAGCTGTGCGTCCGGCAGTCGCTGACGAACGCGAGCGTGAAGAGGCTCGGGTCGACGAACCGGACCCGGCGGTGGTCGATGGCGACTTCGGTGGGGGTGGCGGGAGACGGGTTCAGCATGAGCAGGTCGAGACACCACACTCATATCATCGAGTCACGACCGGAGTCTCGTTTTCCGCCACGGCGCCCTGCATCCGACACGGACAAAGACGATTTTCGTTGGCCGGAGCCGCCGCCCTCGCTATCACCAATCGCTTTGACTGCTTCGCCGACCGTCAGCGCCGTGCTGTTCGTGCTGTTCGCGGCGACACTCGTCGGCGTCGCGCTGCTGCACCGCCGGTCGCTGGAGGTGTCGCTCGTCGGGCTGGCGCTGGTGCTGGTCGTGCGCGTGGCCGGCTCGGACTTCGCTCTTGCCCGGCACCTCGCGCACGAGTGGGCCAAGCTGGTGAATCTGCTCGGACTGCTCGTAGGCTTCGCGCTGGTCGCTGACCACTTCGAGCGTTCGCACCTTCCGGACCGGCTCCCCCGCATTCTCCCGGGCGGGGCCCGCGGCTGCTTCGTTCTCCTGCTCCTCGTCTGGCTGCTGTCGGGCGTTCTCGACAACATCGCCGCGGCGATCATCGGGGCCACCGCGGCCACCCACGTGTTCAAGGGGCGCGTTCACCTCGGGTACCTGGCCGCCGTCGTCGCCTGCGCCAACGCCGGCGGCGCGGGGAGTGTCATCGGCGACACGACGACGACGATGATCTGGATCGAGGGGATCAGCCCGCGCGCGGTCCTACCGGCCTACCTGGGGGCGGCGACCGCGGTCCTCCTGCTTGGGGTCTTCGCGTCGCGCCAGCAGGCGAAACATGCGCCCCCGGTCGGCGCTCCGGCCGACGCGCAGCCGATCGACGGCAGGAGGGTCGCGATCGTCGTCGCCGCCCTCGTCGTCATGGTCGCGACCAACGCGATAGCGTCGGCATACCTCGGTCGCCGGGCGGAGGGTTATCCGCTGCTGGCGGCGGCGCTCTGGCTCGTGCTGCTCGCGGGCGCCGTGGTGCGGGCGCCCAGCTGGGGCGTCGCGCGCGGCGCGGCGAAGGGGGGGCTCTTCCTCGTCGCCCTCGTGCTGTCGGCGTCGCTGCTCCCGGTCGATGCCCTGCCGACCCCCAGCTGGGGGACGACGCTGGGGCTCGGGTTCCTGTCGGCCGTGTTCGACAACATCCCACTCACCAAGCTGGCGCTCGCCCAGGGCGGCTACGACTGGGGGCTGCTGGCGTTCTCGATCGGGTTCGGAGGGTCGATGCTCTGGTTCGGATCGTCGGCCGGTGTCGCGGTGGCCAACATGTTCCCTGAAGCCCAGTCGGTCACGGGCTGGCTGAAGAGCGGCTGGTACGTGCCGCTGGCCTTCCTGTGCGGCTACTTCGTCCAGCTCGCCGTCATGGGCTGGAACCCTTGATTCGCATCGCGGGAGGTTCTGACCCGGTCAGCGGGTTCTGAGCACAACGCCTCAGCCGCGCTTTTCGCGCCGGTAGAGCGTCGAGGCGTCGACCCCCAGGATCTCCGCCGCGCGCGTCTTGCTGCCGCCGACCGACTCGAGAATGCTGGCGATGTAGCGGTCTTCGAGCTCGGCGAGCGTGATCGGGTTGGCGGCCAGCCGCGGCAGCGGGTCCCAGGTCAGCACCGGTCCCAGCGCCCGCTTGACGTCGTGGAGGCGCGCCAGCGGCGCCGACGCGGTGACCACCAGCCGCTCGATCAGGTTCTCGAGCTGGCGCACGTTGCCGGGCCAGTCGCACTCGGCAAGGAAATCGAGCGCGTCGGGCTCGAGCCCCGCCAGCACGGAGCGCGGGCTGCGCTCGAGGCTGGCCCGCAGGAACGCTTCGGCCAGGAGCGGGATGTCGTCGGGACGCGCGCGCAGCGGCGGCACCGGCACCCGCAGCACGTCCAGCCGGAAGAACAGGTCCTGCCGGAACAGCCGGGCGTCGACCAGCGGCGCCAGCTCGCGGTGGGTGGCGGCGATGCAGCGCACGTCGACGGTCCGCGGCGCCTCGCTTCCGAGCGGACGGACCTCGCCCGATTGCAACACCCGCAGCAGCTTCCCCTGCAGCGCGAGCGGCAAATCGCCGATCTCGTCGAGGAAGACGGTGCCGTCCTCGGCCTCGACGAACAGCCCGCGCCGTTCGGCGGCGGCGCCCGGGAAGGCGCCGCGCGACGTGACCGAACAGCTCGCTCTCGAGCAGCGTCTCGGGGAGGGCCGCGCAGTTGATGGTGACGAACGGGTGGTCGGCGCGTGGCCCGGCGGCGTGGATCGCGCGCGCCACCAGCTCCTTGCCGGTGCCGGTCTCGCCCGAGATCAACACCGCCGCCGAGGCGTCGGCGACCTGGGCGATGCTGGCGCGCAGCTGGCGCATCGGCGCGCTCTGCCCGAGCAGCGGCTGTGCGGCGAGGCTCGCCCGGAGCGTCCGTCGCAGGAGGGCGTTCTCGCGGGTGAGGGACCGCTCCCGGTACGCCCGCTCGCAGAGCGCCCGCAGCGCGTCGAGCGCGAACGGCTTGGTGATGTAGTGGAAGGCCCCGCGCTGCATCGCCTCGACCGCGTTCTCGACAGCGCCGAACGCGGTCATGATCACCACCGGTACCGTCGGATCGGCCGCCTTGATCGCCGACAGCAGCTCCATTCCGTCGCCCCCCTTCATCCGGACGTCGGTGACGACGACGTCGGCGGGGGCGGCCACGAAGCGGGCCAGGGCGGTTGGGCCGCTGACCGCCGTCTCGGTCGCGAAGCCCGCGCTCTCCAGATCGCGCGCGATGGTCTCGGCCATGTCGACGACGTCGTCGACGATCAGCGCGCGCGGCTTAGACATGGCGGGCCTCCGCCGTAGAGCCCGGGAGCGGCGGGTTGGTGCCGGCGCGGGTCGGCCAGAGTACGGTCGCGGTCGTTCCCTTGTCGGGTGTGCTCTCCAGGCTCAACTGCCCTCCGTGGTTGCGGACGATGCTGGCCGCGATAGGGAGCCCGAGACCGGTCCCCTCTCCGCGTTTTTTGGTGGTGAAGAACGGGTCGAACACCGCTTCCTTGTGCTCAGGGGCGATGCCCGAGCCCTGGTCGCTCACCTCGAGGCGAACGGCGTCGTCGCCAGCGCTGGCCGCGGTCAGCGTCACGCGGTGCCCCGGCTGCGAGGCGTCGCAGGCATTCAGCAGCAGGTTGACCAGGACCTGCTGTAGCTGATCGGGGTCGGCCGACAGCGGCGGCAGGCCGGCCGGGATCGCGACCACCAGCTCCTGCTGCCGGCTGGCCAGCTTCCATTGCAGCAGGTCGCGGGCGCGCTCGACGACCAGATCGATGGCGACCGGGCGGCGCTCATGCTGGGGGCGGCGCGAGAAGTCGAGTAGCTGGCGGATGGTCGAGGCCACGTTGTCGATGTGCTTGATGATAACCCGCAGATCCTCGGCGCGCGGGCCGGTGCTCACCTCGCGCAGCACCTGCTCGGCGCGGCCGCGGATCACGGCCAGCGGGCTGCCGATCTCGTGCGCGATCTCGGTCGACAGCACGCCGACGGTGATCAGCTTCTCGGCGCGGACCAGCTGGTTCTCGAGATCTCGGGTGCTGGCCAGGGCGCGCGCGTAGCGAAGCTCGCCCGCCATCGCGATCGCCTGGCGCTGCTGGCGCAGCAGCTTGAGCCCGACGCCCGCCACCACCAGCGCGGCGGCGAGCGCGGCCAGCGCGATGCGCACCAGCAGCCAGCGCTCGCGTTCGATGATGGGCCGCGACGACGCGACCCAGGTGACCACCCAGTCGCCTGTGGGGCGGGCGACCCGGCGCGCGACCTGGACCGCGGGCTCGTCCTGGATGCGGGGGCGGATCGCGTCGGGATCGATCGCGCGGCACCCCCCGGGGGTCTCGCAGCCGGTCCAGGCCACCCCGCCTGGATCGGTGATGAACAGCTGCGCCACCGGCAGCGGCGCCCAGGCGCCCGCGGCCAGGAACATCGCCGCGTCGCTGGCGACCACGATCGCGCCGCCGCCCACGACCGGCGTGCCGTAGAGCAGGAACGACCGCGTCTGATGCCGGACCGGCTCCCCGATCGTCTTGACGTTCCGGCTCGACACTTGCTGCGCCAGGGCACGCATCTGCGGCATCAGCGCCGTGACCGTGGGCGCCGCCTCGGTGGGATCGACGGCGACGATGTCGGGCGTTCCGTCAGGACGGATCAGCGAAATGATGCGGTAGTGCGCCACCACCACGGCGAGACCGTTGAATGTCGTCTCCGCGATCCTGTGCTCCAGCGCCGGCTCGTGCTGGGGGGTGCTGCGCGAGCGTTCGAGCAGGTCGGTCAGAAAGCGGGTGTCCTGGTCGAGAGCGTCGAGCCGCGCCGACAGCACCTCGACGGAGGCCTCCGCCTGCTGCGCGGTCGTGGTCGTGAACTCATCGAGGATCCGGCGCGCCTCGTGTCGTGCGCTGACGACGGAGAGCCCGATGATTCCCGCCAGCGCGGCCACGATGAGCGCGATGCTCGCGAACGGCTTCAATCGCCAAGGAGTGTAGCCGTCAGGCGCTTCCCACGAGGTGAAATCGGCCGTCGGGCGCGCACTCGACCAGGGGCGAGGAGCGGAGGAGCCGGAGGATGGGGGTCCAGGGGAGGCCGACGGCCCGGATCTTCATGCGCAGCCGCGTGTCGGGGATGCCGGTCGGGCGCGCCGCGCGCAGGATCTGGACCAGCCGCTGCTCGGTCTCGGTCAGCGGAACGCCGCCCGGCGTCGCGGTCACGACCACCCCGTCGGTGACGCGGGCCCCCGGAACCGCGAGGCAGACCTGTCGCAACGCCTCCAGTGACAACGTCACGCCCTGCCGCGCCCGCAGCAGCGCGCCCCGCAGCCGGACCAGCGACAGCCGCGGCACCACCGACAGCACCTTGCGGACGCCGGCGAGCAGCGGGTTCGTCGGCGGGTTCGTCGGTTGGACGAGCCAGAACCACCCCGCGCGCCGATCGAGCCAGCGAAACGTCTCGATACCGCTCATCAGGCGCTCGACGAACGTGGTGGTGACGCCCGTCGGGAGCGCGGCGTGCAGCTGAGCCGTCACGGCGCCGATGGTGACCGCGCCCCATCCCTGCACCGCGCGGGCGGCCAGCCGGTAGGCGGTCTGCGCCAGCGTCAGCTCGCAGGGGCGGACCAGCATCCGGGTCCCGCCGAGATCGACGGCGCGGAACGGGACGTCGTTGCCCAGCCGGACCGCGGTGCGCACCAGGTGATCGAGGTCCGGGGCGGTGGTGGTCTCGCGGGCGAGGGTGGCCTCCGCCTCCGCCGCGGAGATCGGGAGCCGCCGCGAGACCGAGACCAGCAGGTCGTGCAGGACCTGCTCCGTAACGTCGCTGACCGGCGGCGTCGCGGCGGGCTGCGGCGCGGGCGGCAGCAGCCCGCCGCGCGCCTCGACGGCGGCGACCAGATCGATCAGCGCGCGGCCCCCGAATCGTCGGATGCCGAGGTAGCGCGCCACGGTCCAGAGGCCCGTCGGATTCCGCCCCGCCAGCTCGCGGCGCAGGGTGTTCGCGGTCCGGCGCTCGAGCGGCAACGACAGCGCTATCGCCGGATCCGGCAGCGGCGTGCGGAGGGCGAGGTCGGAGAGGGTGGCGATGCGGGTCTGGACGCGATCGACGACCAGGAGGCTCAGGCGCTGGCAGGTCTCGGCGGAGAGCCGTTCCCAGGCGCGCGGCCCCAGATCGACCAGCGCCAGCAGCTCGCCGTCCGCCGGGGGCGGTCCGGGGCGGCGCGCCAGCACCAGCGGCCGCAGCAGGCGGGGGACGATGGGTTCTCCGGGCCGTGGGTAGGGCACGCCGAGCCTCCGATCAGAAGAACAGGTGCGAGATCACTCCAAACAGAGGAAGCAGGATCAGGACGGACCAGACGATGTAGCCGAAGAAGCTGGGCGTACGAACGTGGTGCTGCTCGGCGATCGCCTTCACCATGAAGTTGGGCCCGTTGCCGATGTAGGTGACGGCGCCCATCATCACCGCTCCCGCCGATACCGCGGTCAGCAGGTGCTGTCCGGTCGGGTGCATGGCCAGCAGATCGAGCCGGCTGGCCGACAGGATGCCGGCGCCGCCGTCGGCGACGCCGACCGCCAGCGAGGCGAAGGTCAGGTAGGTCGGCGCGTTGTCGAGCACGGCCGACAGCGCCCCCGACGCCCAGAAGAACTGCGAGGGCTGGGTGACCCCCAGTGAGGCGCCCCGCTCTTCGAGGAAGGAGAGGGCGGGGATCATGGTCAGGAAGACGCCGACGAAGACCGCCGCGACTTCGATCATGGGCCCCCAGCTGAACCGGTTCCCTTCGCGCACGGTGTGCGGCGTCGTTCGCCAGGAGAGCGCGGCGAACGCCAGCATCCCTAGCAGCTGCACGATCGAACGGAGATGAGGGTCCGGGAACAGGCGGCCGCCGTAGGTCCCCATCACGAAGACGACGGCGACGATGCCCAGCAGCCAGAGCAGGTTGATCCGCCCCTCGAGACGCAGCGGCTCGTGGGGGGGCATCGGGCGCAGCGGCGTCCCCGCGGTCCGGCGGCGGCGCGCGTCGAGGCGGCTCGAGACGACGTCGAAGACGGCGAACAGGACGAGCAGCACACCGTTCTCGAGCGCCCAGATCGGCAGCAGCCGGAACGTCCAGGTGAAGGGCACCCCGCGCAGGAACCCGAGAAACAGCGGCGGATCGCCCAGCGGCGTCAGGAGGCCGGCGCCGTTGGCGACGATGAAGATGAAGAACACCACCAGGTGCGCGGCCCGGCGGCGGTGCTCGTTGGCGCGCAACAGCGGGCGGATCAAGAGGGCGGACGCCCCGGTCGTTCCGATCACGCTCCCCAGCAAGGAGCCGACCGCCATCAGCGCGGTGTTGACCAGCGGCGTGCCCGCCAGCGAGCCGCGCAGGCAGATCCCGCCCGAGATCGCGAACAGCGCGCCGAGCAGCACCATGAAAGAGAGGTAGTCGAGCCCGGTCTCGGCCAGCATGCCGGGTCCCCCCGCGCGCACGCCCACCAGGTAGGCGACGACCGGCGCGCCGGCCAGCAGCGCCAGGATCAGCTTGTTGCGGTTGCTCTCCCAGAGCCGCCCGAAAAAGAGCGGCAGGGTGGCGATCAGCAGCAGGTAGGAGACGAACGGCACCACCGTCCAGGTGGGGGTGACGTGCTTGGCGGCTTCGCCGGCGACTCTGGCAACGTCTTCGGGGGCCATGGGCTGCTCAGTGCTGCAGGTACAGAGGGATCTTGGTGCGCTCGACTATCCCCTGGGTGGCGGAGCCCTTGAAGAAGGTGGCGATCCGCGAGCGCGCGAACGCCCCCATCACCATCATCCCGGCGTTGATCTCTTCCGCGAACCTGAACAGCGCGTCGGCGTTCGAGAACGGCGACACGATGTTGTTGATCGTGGCGGCGACCCCCAGCTCGCCGAGCGCGATGACGCCCCGGTTCGCCATCTCGTAGGCCTCCGCGCCGTTGTCGTCGACGGTGGCGACGTGGACCTCGCGCCCGCGCGCAAGCCCGCTGCTGGCGAAGCCGGCCATGGCCCGCATCGCGGCTCCGCTGCCGTCGTAGGCGATCACCACGACGTTGCTCGGCGTCCGGTCCGCCGCCTCCTCCGGGACCACCAGCACCGGCCGGCTCGCGCGGTGCAGGATCAGGTCCCGCGTCCCGGAGTCCTCGGGCTCGGTCTCGAACTTGAAATTCGCGTCGCGCCCCATGACCGTCAGGTCGCGGGTCGACATCTCCTCCAGGATGCTGTCGGCGGGGCGTCCCACGACCTCCAGCGTCCGGGCCTTCACCCCCGCGTCGCGGCAGCGCCCCTCGAACAGCATCAGCCAGTCGGTGGCGTGCTTGCGGGCGTCGGCCATCAGGGTTTCGTCGCGGTCGTGCTTGAAGGTGGCGCCGCCGATGCCGACGGCCGCCCCGGCCCGGATGTCGGGCTCGTCGACGATCGCCAGCCCGACCAGCCCCGCCCCCAGCTCGCGCGCGATGGCGATCGCGCTGCGGGTAGCGGCCGCGGTGCTGGGCGACCCTTCGAGACAGACGAGGATGTTTTTGATCATGGTGAGGAGCAGATCGCTCATCGCGGGAGGCTAAAACGCCGGGCCCCGCCCTGTTCCGCGAGGCCCGGCCCGTTCGATCGGTGCTGGATCAGGCGCCTCCTCAGCCGAGGGCAGGGATCGCCTTCTTCGCTTCGGCGACGGCGGCGGCGGGCACCTCGGACGGCGCGGTCGGTTTGAAGAACTCCGGGTAGCCCGGCAGGCCCATCTCCGGCATGTCGAGACCGGCGATCTCGACCTCGGCCGAGACGCGGTTCGAGCCCAGCACCTTCCCGATCACGTAGAAGGCGATGCCGCCCACGACCACGTTCCAGGCGATGCAGACGCCCGCCTCGACGAACTGGGCGATCAGCTGCTTCGAGTCGCCGTAGAAGAGACCGGTGACGCCCTTCAGCGCCGCGCCGGTCGTCCCCAGATACTCGGTCGCGCCGACGCCGTTCCAGCCCTGCGCCGTAGCTGCCGTCCGAGAACAGACCGACCGCGAGCACGCCCCAGAGCCCGTTGACGCCGTGGACGCTGATCGCGCCGACCGGATCGTCGATCTGGATCTTGTCGAAGAAGAAGACGGCGACCACGACCAGCACGCCGGCGACAGCGCCGATGATGAACGCGCTGACCGGGCTGACGAACGCGCAGGGGGAGGTGATGGCCACCAGGCCCGCCAGCATGCTGTTGCACATCATGCTGGGGTCGGGCTTGCCGTAGCGGATCCACATGTAGAGGATGCCGCTGATCGTCGCCGCCATGCCGGCGACCATGGTGTTGACCGCCACGATGCCGATGCGGCCGTCGCCGCCCGCCAGCGAGCTGCCGGCGTTGAAGCCGAACCAGCCGAAGGCGAGGATGAACGTGCCGAGCTGCACCATCGGGATGTGGTGGGGGAGGATCGGGTTCACCGAGCCGTCCTTGTTGTACTTCCCGATGCGCGGCCCGATCAGCTTGGCCGTGATGAGCGCCAGCGCGCCGCCTTGCAAGTGGACGACGCCGGAGCCGGCGTAGTCAGCGACGCCGTGGCCCCATCCCAGGCGATAGCCGGTCTGCGCCAGCCAGCCGCCGCCCCAGACCCAGCAGCCGAAGACCGGGTAGATGAATCCGCCGACGAGGATGCTGAAGATGAAGAAGCTCTTGTAGCTCCATCGCTCGGCGCAGGCGCCGGTGACGATGGTCGCCGTGGTGTCCATGAACGCCATCATGAACAGGAACATGACGATGGCGCCCGCGTCGTAGCCGTTCCCCGTCAGGAAGAACCCGGTGGTGCCGAGGAGGCCCCAGCCGTGGTCGCCGTTGACGGAGCCACCGACGGTCAGCATCGAGTGCAGGGTCGGCAACCCGCCCAGGGTCACCGGGCCACCGATCGCCGTGCCGTTGTAGCCGCCGCACATGAACGCGAACCCGCAGACGAAGAACCCGAACATACCGAGCCCGTAGACCGCGAAGTTCATCGACATCGTGTGCGATGCGTTCTTGGCCCGGATGAGACCGGTCTCCACCAGCGCGAAGCCCGCTTGCATGAAGATGACCAGGAAGCCCGCGATCAGCGTCCAGATGAAGTTGACCGAGAACAGGCCGTGCGAGGCCGACTGCGCGACGGCGTCGACGGCCGTCGCTAGCTCCTTGGTCGTCGCCTTCTCCGGGTCGGGCTTGGTGTAGCCCGGCACCGAGTAGGCCGTGGGCGTGGTCTGGAACGAGCCGAGCTTGTCGGGCACAGGGTCGTCGGCCATGGCGCGGTTGGCGAAGGCGCCAAACAGCACCGTCGCCAGCGCCGCGGCAGCGAGCCAGCGGCGCTGGCGGTTGTTACTCCTCGTCTTGGACATACGACTACCTCCACCCGTTGTTTGCGTTTGGTTGAAAGGACTCCTTGCTCCCCCGGTCATGAGACTTGGGCCCGCTGGATCTTTCGCCGCAGCCGCGCGCCCCAGGCCGCCCCGACGAAGGCCCCGACCTGCATCACCGCGAAGAAGACGGCGGTGGTCCGCCACTGGCGGAAGGTCTGCGTGTGGATGACGTAGGCGATCATCAAAATTGCAGCCTGCATGCCGAAGAAGGTCTTTTTGTACTGGTCCCACATGGGATTCACCTCGTGTTTGGCGTTTTGCGAAACTTGCTGCGGCGAATTGCCAAACACTCTATCGAGGCGTCGTTAACCGCAGGTTTCTTGGGCTCTTGAGTTCTGTAACTCCGTGGCCCTGGGGCACCTGGGGGGCAGGGGACGGCGGCCGAGGACGGCGCCGCCCGCGCACGCGACCCCGTGGACGCCGGACGCGGGACGTACGCGACCCCGCTCGCGCGCGGCACGAACGTCGCGTCACGACCGGGCGCCGCGAGCCGCTTGCGTGCTTTTTTCGGCGCGTGGGCTGCAATCACTTTCGAAAAGGCAGCCCACGCGCCGAAAAAAGCCCACGCGCGGCGAGCAGCGCCCGGTCGAAGCGCGGCGTTCGCAACCGCGTGTCTAGTCCGACTACGGCGTGTCGCCGACGGTGTCGGCGTAGTGGGCCCCGCGGCGGCCCAGCGGTTTGGGCGCGCCGGTGGTGGTGTCCTTGACCGTCTGGTGCTCCATCTCGCCGTTCAGCTCGGCGCCGAAGATCACGACGTACGCCGAGAGCAAGAACCAGGTCAGCAGGATCACGATGGCCGCCACCGAGCCGTACGTCTTGTTGTAGCTGCCGAAGTGAGAGACGTAGAACGAAAACCCTGCCGAGGCCGCCAGCCAGATCGCGGTGGCGAGGGCTGAGCCCCACGTCACCCAGCGCCAGCGCGGGTGCTGGCGGGAGGGCCCGTATCGGTAGAGCAGCCCCAGGCCCAGCAGCACGGCCGCCGCGAGGATGGGCCAGCGCGCCCATTGAATGACGGTGGCGACCACGTCCGGCAGCCCGATGCGATCCACCGCCGCCGGGAACACCGCGACCAGGACCACCGCGAAGGCTCCCAGCGCGATCATCCCGATCGTGAACAGCAGCGTGACGGCGAGGCGGTGAAAGAAGCCCCGGTGTTCCCGCTCGGAGTACGCGATGTTCAACGACGCGATCAAGGCCTTCATGCCCTTGGTCGCGCTCCAGACCGCGAGCAGGATGCTGACCGCGACGCCGGCGCTCAGCGAGCCGCTCGATTGGCGCGCGAGGCTCGTGAGCTGCTGGCTCAGCATGTCCCGTACATCGGAGGGGATCGCGGAGAGCGAGGCGATGTGGTGCTGGATGGCCGAGGGGTCGGCGAACAGGCCGTAAATGAGGATGAGGGCGGCCAGCGCCGGGAAGATCGCGAGGAATCCGTAATAGGCCACCCCCGCCGCGATGATCGAGACGTTGTCTCGCGAGGCTTCCCGCTTGACCCGCAGCGTGATGTCCCGCCAACCCTCCGCGGGGATCTCGTGCGGGGAGTCAGCCTCGCGGCCACGCGCTGGAGCTTCCGTTTGTTCCGGCTGTCGGCGTCCTTCGCGCATGGTCACCCCTTAGGGCAATCTGTCGCTGGAGGGCCCGAACGAAAGCTCAGGCGGCTCCCCGCCGGCGCTATTGCGCGGTTTTTAGCGGCGCTACTGCGCCGCTTCGGGCTGCGCCGGCATCTCGGGCGCGTCGCCTTCGAGGCTCTTCTGAAGATGGACGCAGGCCCCGCCCACCTCATCGACGACGTGCGTGAGCAGCGCGTGCACCGACGGCGGGATCGCCAGCTTCTCCTGCTCGTCCAGCCAGCGGTCGAGCGCCTCCAGCAGGGTCAGCGCCGCGACGGCTCCGCTCGACTTGGCCGACCTGGATGACTTGGACGACGAATTCGACGAGCTCTGGGCCTGCTGCCCAGACGTCCCGTTTTGTTCCTGCCTCTGTGCTTCGAGCATCCGCCCACGATCGGCTTCGGGCGTGGCCAGCCGGCGCGCCAGCATGACCGCCGAGCGCAGGCAGTAGCGCAGCGAGCGCGGGAAGCGCGCCTCGTAGAGCAGGAAGGCGACGGCGCCCTCGCGGCTGACGCGTCCCTGCTGGCGGCGCATGAACGCTTCGAACCCCGAGCAGGCGCGCAGCAGCGACAGCCAGAGCGCCGTCTGCAAGAGCGGCTGCGACTGCCCCTCGGCGGCCGCCACGATGTGGTGGTGCATGTCGAGCGTGCGCGCCGTCTGTCCGATCCGTTCGAGCAGCACGCCCAGCCAGAGGAAGTCCATGGCGTCGTCGTGCAGCATCGTGCTGCGCACGAGCCCCAGGCAGAGCTGGGTCGAGCGGCGGATCTCGCGATAGACCTCGTCGCGGTCCTGCTGGTACTGCGACGTCGCCTGCTCGCCCATGAACCAGAGGAACAGCTCGTTGGTCGACTGCCAGATCTCGTGGCCGATCACCTCGCGGATCGAGCGCCCCCCTCTCTCGCGGCGCGGATCGAGTTGCGGATCGAGACCGGGTTCTCCGGCGCCCAGGTCATGTAGCGCTGCACCGCCTCGCCGTTGCCGGCCGCGTCGGCCCCCATCTTCGCCGAGAGCTCGGGGTACTGCCCCGACACGATCACCAGCGGGCGCCAGCAGTGAAGCGGCGGCAGCTCCGCGTCGAAGGCCAGCGACCGCGTCACCTGAAGGAGGCGCGCGGTGCTCTCGGCCCGTTCAACGTAGCGTCCGAGCCAGAAGCAGTGGTCGGCGACGCGGGAGATCACGACGAGGTATCCGACTGTACCCAGGTGTCCTTCGAGCCGCCACCCTGGCTCGAATTCACGACGTAAGACCCGGCCCGCAGCGCGACCCGCGTCAACCCGCCGGGCAGCACCCAGCTGCCGTTCTTGCCCGTGAGCGCGAACGGGCGCAAATCGATCCGGCGCGGTTCCAGCCGGCGCTGGTCGGCCACCCAGGTCGGGCTGGTCGACAGCTCGATCCGGTGCTGCGCGATGTAGCGGCGTGGCTCGGCGATGATCCGCTCGCGGAACTCGGCGATCTCGGCCTTGCTCGCCGACGGCCCCATCAGCATGCCGTAGCCGCCCGCCTCGTCGACCGCCTTCACCACCAGCTCGTCGAGGTGGGAGAGGACGTACTCGCGATCGGTCTTGCGGGCGCAGACGAAGGTCGGCACCTGCTCGAGCAGCGGCTCCTCTGACAGGTAGTAGCGGACCAGATCGGGGACGAACGGGTAGATCGCCTTGTCGTCGGCGACGCCGTTGCCCGGGGCGTTGGCGAGCGCGACCTTGCCCGCCGCCCAGGCCCGCATCAGGCCCGGCACCCCCAGCATGCTGTCGGGGCGGAAGAACTCGGGATCGATGTAGGCATCGTCCGTGCGGCGGTAGATGACGTGGACCCGGCGCGGCCCCTGCGTCGTCTTCACGAACACCTCGTCGCCGTGGACGAACAGGTCCGACGCCTCGACCAGCTCGATCCCCATCGAACGGGCCAGGAAGCTGTGCTCGAAGTAGGCGGAGTTGAACGGCCCCGGCGTGAGGACGACGATCGTCGACTTCTCGGGATCCTCGGGCGACACCGACCGCAGCATCTCGACCAGCTGGGTCGGGTAGTCGTCGACGCGGCGGACGCCAATCCGTTCCATCGCGGTCGGGAAGACCCGCTTGGTGACGAGGCGGTTCTCGATCACGTACGAGACGCCCGACGGCGTGCGCAGGTTGTCTTCCAGGACGCGCAGCACGCCGTCCGGGCTTCGAATCAGATCGATGCCGGCGATGTGGAGGCGCACGCCGCCCGACGGCTTGAGGCCGCGCAGCCGCGGCAGGAAGTGCTTCGAGCCATGAATCAGCTCGGGCGGCATCACCTTGTCGTGCAGGACCTTCTGCTCGCCGTAGAGATCGTCCAGGAACATCTGCAGCGCCGTCAGCCGCTGCACCAGCCCGCGCTCCAGGCGGGCCCACTCGGCGGCGGCGATCACCCGCGGCACGAGACAAACCGGCATCACCTTCTCGGTGCCGCGATCGTCGGAGTAGACCGAGAAGGTCACCCCGCGCTGCGCCAGCGCCAGCTCAGCCAGCGCCTGGCAGCGGGCGAAGGTCTCCGGCGTCATGTTGGCCAGCAAGGTCGCCACCATCTGCGCGTGGCGACGCGTCCCCCCTTCGGACTCGACCAGCTCATCATACGTGCCATCCAGGGCTCGGTAGCCGGTTAAGATGGCAGCAGCATCGGGGCGGGCCGGTTCAATCTGCATTCGATGTCATCCTAGAAAACTCATGACGGACAGGCTAGGTCGCAGTTTCGGTTTACCGCAATTGATCCTTGTGGAAACCTCGCATTAACTTCGCTGCCCCTATCGTGACCGCCATTCCCTGGAACGAAATGCACGGCTCCGACGGTGTCGTGCGAGAGCACTGGCAGGTGCTCGACCGTGCCCTGAAGGCGTTCGGACCGGGCGAGATGTGGCGCCGCTGGGAGCAGGCGCGGCAGCTGATTCGACAGCACGGCGTCACCTTCAACGTCTACGGTGACGCGCGCGGCCTCGAGCGCCCCTGGCCGCTCGACCCGGTGCCGGTGGTGCTGGCACCCGACGAGTTCGCAAAACTGGGCGCCGGGCTGGCCCAGCGCGCGTCGCTGCTCGACCGCCTGCTGGCCGATCTGTACGGCCCGCGCCGGGTGATCGCCGACGGGATCCTTCCTTCCGAGGTGGTGCTGGCCCACCCGGGACTCTTGCGCGCCTGTGCCGGCCTGGCCCCCCCGGGCGGGCGGTTCCTGCATTTTTACGCCGCCGATCTGGTGCGGACGGGGACCGGCGAGCTGCGGGTGCTGGCCGATCGGACCCAGGCGCCGGCCGGGGCGGGCTACGCGCTGGAGAACCGGATCGTGCTCGGGCGGGTGCTGCCCGAGGCCTTTCGCGAGGCGCACGCGCAGCGGCTCGCGATGTTCTTCCGGACGCTGCGCGAGACGCTCGCGGCGCTGGCCCCCCACGGGCGCGAGAACCCGCGCATCGTGCTGCTCACCGCCGGGCCGCTGAACGCGACCTACTTCGAGCAGGCGTTCCTGGCCCAGTACCTCGGCTTCCCGCTGGTCGAGGGGGGCGATCTGACCGTGCGCGACGGGCGCGTCTTCCTGAAGACGCTGGGCGGCCTCCACCCCGTCGACGTCATCCTGCGCCGTCTTCACGACGACTATTGCGATCCGCTGGAGCTGCGACAGGAGTCGCTGCTCGGCGTCCCCGGGCTGGTGCAGGCGGCGCGCGACGGGAACGTGGCGATCGCCAACGCGATCGGCAGCGGCGTCGCGCAGACGCCCGCCTTGATTCCGTTCCTGCCCTCGCTCTGTCGGGCGCTGCTGGGTGAGGAGTTGCAGCTCCCGTCTGTCGAGACCTGGTGGTGCGGCCAGCCGGACATCCTGGCGTACGTCATCGAGCGCCTGCCCGAGATGGTGATCAAGCCGACCTACCCGTCGGGGCCGACCGAGCCGATCTTCGGGGCCCGGCTAGACGACGCGGCGGCCGTCAAGCTGATCGCGGCGATGCGCGCGGCGCCGACCCGGTACGTCGCTCAGCGGCGGGTCGTCCCCTCGACGGTGCCGGTGATCGAGGGGGACGAGCTGCGCCCGCGCTCGCTGGTGCTGCGCGGCTTCGTGGTCGCCGACGGCGTCGACGGCTACCAGACGATGCCGGGGGCGCTGGCGATGGTCGCGGGGAGCACCGAGGAGAGCGACATCTCGATCGCGCGCGGCGCCCGCAGCAAGGACACCTGGGTGATCAGCGACAGCGCGGTCAGCGAGTTCACGCTGCTGCCGTCGGCCGCCGAGCCGGTCGAGCTGACCCGGGGTGGCGGCGATCTCCCGAGCCGGGTCGCCGACAACTTCTTCTGGCTGGGCCGCTACGCCGAGCGGGCCGAGGGGATCGCGCGGCTGGCCCGGGTGATCAGCATGCGCCTCGCCGATCGCGGGCGGCGCTCGTTCGCCAACGATCTGGTGCCGCTGGTGGCGGCGCTGCTGGCGCAGACGCAGGTCGCGTCGGGGGCCGAGCTGGCGGTCGGCTCGACGGTGGTCGGGGCGATCGACGCGCAGCTGATGATGCGGGACGCGCTGTTCGACGGCAAGCACCCGGGGACGCTGCGCGCGACGGTGCACGCCATCGATCGCGTCGGCCGTTCGGTGCGCGATCGGCTCTCGATGGACAGCTGGTCGGTCGTGGTGGCGCTGCTCCACGAGCTCGGGGAAGGGGAGCGCTGGGCCGCCGACGAGCCGCTGCTGGTGCTGGGGGCCCGCCTCGATCGCTCGATCATGATCCTGACCGCGCTGGCCGGCTTCACCTCGGAGAGCATGACCCGCGAGGCGGCCTGGCGGTTCCTCGACATGGGGCGGCGGCTCGAGCGCGCCCTCAACACGGCGCTGGTGCTGGAGCAGACGCTGACCGTCGCCGACGAGGACGACGTCCCGCTGCTCGAGGCGGTGCTCGACTCGGCCGACAGCTCGATGACCTACCGGCGCCGCTACCGCGCGACGCTGCAGGTGCCGCCGATCGCCGACCTGCTGATCGCCGACGAAGGGAACCCGCGCTCGATCATGTTCCAGCTGATCGCGCTCGCCGATCACGTGGCGGCGCTGCCGCGCGACGCGGCCAACGCGCGCCGCAGCCCCGAGATGCGGCTCGCCTTCGAGGCGGTGTCGACCTTCCGCCTGATCGACATCGACGCGGTCTGCGCGCGGACGGGGGAGGGGGCGCTGATAACGCGCCCGGCCCTGAGCGCGCTGCTGCGCGGGCTCGTCCACTCGCTGCAATCGCTCTCCGACGCCCTGTCGGGGAGCTACCTGGCGCCGGCGACGATCTCCCGCTCGCTGGCCTCGCCGGGGATCCTGTGATGAGGCTCGTCCGACGATGATCTACGCCGTTCGCCACGTCACCGAGTACGGCTACAGCGAGACCGTCTCGACCTCGCATCACGATCTGCACCTGCTCCCGCGCAGCGTGCCGGGTCAGACGGTGCGGTCGGAGCTGCTGACCGCCAGCCCCCCCGCCGCGGTGCGGAGAGATCGCTACGACTGGTTCGGCAACCGGGTCACCCACCTGGCGATCCACGAGCGCCACAACCGCCTGACCGTGACCTCGAACCTCAACATCGAGGTCCTTCGCCCGCCGCCGCCCGAGGACGACGGCGCCTGGGAGCTGGGCCGCGACTGGGTGCGGGAGGCCGCCGACGGCGAGGCGCGCGCCGCGCTCGAGCTGGTGCTGCCGTCGCCGCGGGTCACGGTCTCGGCGGCCGCGCTCGCCTACGCGGCGCCGTCATTCCCGGCCGGCCGGCCGCTCGCCGAGGCCGCCCGCGAGCTGATGACCCGCATCCACCACGAGTTCGTCTACGACCAGACGGCGACCGACGTCTCGACGCCGGTCGACACCGTGCTCAAGAACCGCCGCGGCGTCTGCCAGGACTTCGCCCACGTCCAGCTCGCCTGCCTGCGCGCGCTGGGGCTGCCGGCGCTCTACGTCAGCGGCTACCTGGTCACGCGCCCCGACGGCGGCCCGCGCCTGGTCGGCACCGACGCCTCCCACGCCTGGCTCTCGGTGCGCCTGCCCGACGGCGGCTGGCTCGATCTCGACCCGACCAACGACGTCGTCCCCGGCGATCGCCACATCACCATCGCCCACGGCCGCGACTTCGGCGACGTGACGCCGATGCGCGGCGTGATCCTGGGCGGCGGCCGCCACGAGCTCCGCGTCGGCGTCGACGTGGCGCGCATCGAAGACCTCGACGGGTAGGGTGCGCCGGTCGGCCGCAGGGCGACCGACGCACCCGTCCGTCTGCAACGGCGGGTCAGGCGGGAGACCCGTCGGGATTGCTCAATGAGCCCCAGCCATCCGGGTGGCCACCGAACCGCGCAGCGACATTCGCCAAGCGAAGCTCGGTCTCCGAAATCGCCGCGTGCGTCGGGACCATCCGCTCGCGACACTGGACCTCCCATCCCCGCCCGTCCTCGGGATCTGGTGGAAAGAGGTTCGCCTCTAGAATGGTCCCCCCGACGGCTGCAAGAAACCCTCTCGCCGCAGCTTCGTCCGGGAAGCAGTGCTCGAAATCCATCATCCGGGGGGACACCAAGTCGATCCCCTGGTCCGCCATGCTTCGCAGGGCAGCTCCGTTCTCATCATCGGGGAAACGCGACATGTCGATCTCCGCCTCACGATACTGCCGTTCAGCGGCGGCCCCTACTGCGCGTCCGATGTACTCCTCACCTTGTTGGCTTCCAGGAAGGCTTTCACAGTGGCAGCCGCCTTCTGGAGATCTTCTGCAGGGTGACCGTCGAAAACGAAGGTGGTCTCTTCGAGATGGTCGAAGTACAGGAAGTGCGAGGTGACTTCACTCAATCTCGTGGAGTAGGTGCGATCGCGCACTTCAGGTGGTGACAATCGGTCCAACGCGAAACTGTGCAGGAAGTATCCGCCGTTCGCACGGTAGGTGACGATGTTCTGGAGGCGGTCCAGCGTCAGCTTATCTGACCCCAATGCCAGCCCCACGCACACGAAAGTAAGGCCTAGGAATGGCACTCCCACGAGGAGGCGGGCTGCCAGCGACGGCCCGAAACGTGTCGCTCCCATGAAGGCGATGACCGCGAATAACAGGGAAAAGGTAGCCGCAACGAACCATGGCCCGCGTGGCGGTTGGCCTCGGAGCGTGATCCGATCAGACGTGACCCGTCCGCGAATTCTGCCGGCGGCAAAGTATTCGGCACCGCTGGAGGTCGACGTCCTTGTCATGTTCCGATGAGGCTAGGAGGAGAGCGTAGCCGACTAACGATACTGCCGTTCAGCGGCCATCTCGACGGGCTCGAGTTCCTCAGCCACGAACATGCACTGCCAGACGTTGACGCCTCCAGTCGCGTCACTGGAAGACTCGACCAGATAGCCGTCAGGTAACCCCGGCTTCTGGAGGATCTCGATGAGACAGCCTGTGTCGCCAACCGCGGGCGGACGCTGGTCGAACTCATGTCCGCCGTAGGACTCGGGCGGATTCAACAGACGCACGACGCGCACCATTTCGTATTGCTTGAGTCGCGTCATGCGGTCAGGAGGGTGATGCCGGCCAATCCATCGAGAACACACAAGGCGGCTGGCAATATGGCCACGGCCCGCTTGCGCAGGGCAAGCGCATGGAGCGCGTCGAACAGCTGCAGCACCCCATCGCCGATGAGGACCCACCCGAGCGTCTCCCGCCGGTTCGCAAACGCCAGCGCCACGATGGCAAGACCCAGGAGGATGCTGCGGCTACCGACCATGAGGACCAGCGACCGTTCGGATTCAGTGGCACCTGCGCGTCGCACCTTCTGGAGAAGCCACGGCACCGTCAGAGCAGCCAACTGGAACCCTCGAAGAATGGCAAAGCCCAACGCAATACGGGAAGTGATGGTCATGTGGAATCCCAGCTCTGGCTGCAGCCGTCGAGAGCGACCGACGCGCCCGTCCGTATGCAACGCGGGTTAGACGGCCCCCGGAACGACTACCGTATGAAGCATCGAAGCCGCCACTAGAACCTCGATGATCATCGGAGAAGCGGAAACCGTATTTCGGAAGTCAAAGCGCACGCCGTCGACATATCCCTGATGGTTCGTAAGGAGCCAGCACCAAATGACTGCGCAGCCGAGCGCCGGAGTCCAGGCTGATGCCGCGCGAGGTACGCAGTTGGACATCGGCGGTAGGTCCTTCGACAGAAGAATACTGTCGTCGTCCTCCGAAGTGGAGAGGACCAGCCGCATGGATTCGAACTCGAGAACGATATGCGACGTGAATCGCGGGTCGCCTTCGAAGTCATGAGCGGTCACGCCTACAAGGCGTCCTCCGGCGTCGGCGATTCTCCGGAGTGCTTCGAGACTGGTTTTATAGATAGGAGCCTCTCTTCATGTTGCTCGGTCTGGATGACGTTATCGCGTTCAGCGGCCGGGCGCAGCCCGGTCTGCTGCGACGCGTGGTTCGACGGCGCGTCGCCGCTCAAGACACCCAGGGACCACTCGCCGTGATCGTCCACTCGCCGTCGACGCGGGTGATTCGATAGATCGTGCCGTGTCCGGATAGGGGACCGCAGCCTACTCCTGTCATGCCCTCATATTCGGGACCGCTGGCGTCCCGACGGCCGCCAAAGAACGTGAAGTGGCCGATCCGCATGATCGGCAGCGAGTCGCCCTTCCGGATGGCTGCTTCGATCCTTCGAACGTCATCGTCTGACAATTCGTTCGCGATGATAGTTCCACCCCTGAGGTTCAAGCAGGATGTATCCGGGTTGGTCGACGGAAGATGTAAAACGCGGTCGCTCTCGCGGTGGTCCCCAGGGGCCCCTGCAACAGGAGTGCTTTTGTCCACGTCCCGCTGCACCGCTGGTTGGCCACGGCGGGACGAGCAAGCCCACCCCACTAACGCCAGTAGAAGCAGAGCGGCTCGTAGCACCACTACCCAGGACAACGGGGCTCCTTCGAGGTTCCGCTCCTTGTCTGGCTAACGATACTGCCGTTCAGCGGCGGGCGGGGGAGGGCGGGACCGACGCGGTCGTCCGACTGCAACGCGGGGTTGCGGCGTCATCGGGCGAAGGTACAGTCTGCGCATGATTCACGGCGCTCACGTCATCATCTACAGCAAGGATGCCGAGGCTGATCGAGCGTTCTTCCGCGACGTGCTGAAGTACGAGTCGGTCGATGCAGGTCACGGCTGGCTGATCTTCGCGCTGCCTCCAGCCGAGGTGGCAGTGCATCCGTCCGAGGAGAACGACGTACACGAGCTCTTCCTGATGTGCGACGACGTCCAGGCGCTCATCGCAGAGCTGAGGACGAAGAAGGTGGAGTGCTCGGAGGTCGACGAGCAGCGGTGGGGATCGATCACGCGGTTGACGCTGCCAGGCGGCGGAAAGCTCGGCATTTACCAGCCGAAGCACCCTTCGCCGCTCAAGGCCCGGGCGACGTAGCGCGGTGCTACGTCGTTTCTTCTCAACTCCGCCCAACGTCACGTGGGGCGGCTCGAGGGTCATGTAAAAGCTTCCGCAATTGCGGCGCTGGCGCTTCTCAATGGCCGAACTCGATAAACGCGTCGCGTTCCCAGTAAAAGAGGAAGGCGCTCAGCAGGTCACCGGGCCACCGTCGAGCCATGTGGGCTTCATCGCCAGTGGCTTGCCGTAGCGGCGACGAGTGCCACGATGAGCGTCTCTCAGGTCTTCTTCCGACGGGCCGCGCTCGGCTTGGCTTGCTGCTTCGCGCCCGATGGACGCTTGGGCAGCCCCAGCATCTCCTCGCGAATGATGTCGATGAGCTCGGTTCTACTCACCGAACGAAGTAGCTGGCCCACCGCGCGAGGTACTTCCTGTGACCGCTTGGGCATGCTTCGATAGTTACGGGCCGACAGCGAAGTCCAGCCGGACCGCCCTGTCCGCCGAACGATATTGCCGTTCAGCGGCCGGCGCCAGAGGGGGCGAAGCGACCGATGCGCCGGTCCGTCTGCAACGGCGGGTTCGGCGGCGCACTACCGCGACACCTCGCTGCCTTTGAGTTCCTTCTCCAGCGTGCCCGTCAAATGGCGAGCTGTGAGCGGCAGATCCGGAGACGTTTTCCCGCGAAGACTACTCGGTAGAAATCGATGCCGTGCTCGAAGATCTTTCGGTCGGAGCGGTCGCAGGTCGCACCCACTGCTGTGATGGACATATCGGCAACCACAGGACCGTTGCGAAGGCGTCGAACGTCGCCATGGGACACAACCAAGAGAAGGCGCTCATCACCACACGTAAGTAGGGTCAGCTCGCCTGCCGTCCGGGTCGCGACTCGACGATGTCGTCTCGGCAAAGCAACGGCCACGTCCAGCTTCACAAGCACGTATTCACGAGACCCTGCTTCGTGTTCGCGGGCGCTCTCGCGAAAGATGGCCCGTGTTGCCCTGGCCTGCCAGCGGCTGGCGTCCGGTTGCGGCACGACCGCGCTCTCTGAGCCGGGGTCAGCGCACGCCGCTTCGGCGGTCGTCCACGGCGTTATCCGAGTCTCGGCTCGCCCGCTCACAGCAAACAAGAGACATGCGCCCGCCAGGCCGAGTCCAAGGCGACACGCGTTTCCAACGAACATCTGAGTGGTTAGACCATTGAGATCGACAGTCGTTCCCCACAAACGTCCGCTCAGTGCGAATAACGCCGGGTTAGCCGGCAGGTTCTCGCGGATCAGCGATAGTCGACGGTGACGCGACCCAGGTGATCCTGAAAAAGACGTGTCAGCTTCCTCGCGTAACGCGGCATCACCTTCTCGAATTGCGACCACCCATCGAATCGTACTTTTAGCGGGGATGTCTGCCAGAAGAGTCCGTCATGGATCGCTTTCCAAATGTCCAGGGGATCCGTTTCGAGCGGAAATCCGATCTTCATGGCTCGTGCGAAGTCGTCAAAGGTCTTCACGGAGGACAGATCGACGACGATCTCTCTTGGAGTGTCCGACCACAGAGCGGGATCGACGACGCGCCGGCTCATCTGGTGACCATTCAACCCGAGTACACGAAATTCAAGCGTCTAGTCTCGGTCCGGCTAACGACCGGGCGTTCAGCAGCGGGGCGGAGCCCCGTCCGCTGCAACACCGTGTTGGGCAGCACTCCCCGCGGCATGTTGGACACAGACCATCAGCGCTGGCAATTCGGATAGTTCGCGATCCAGCCGTTCGGGTCCAGGAGATGTTGGAGCTCGGCTCCCAGCCTAAAAGCCGGGGAGACGCGCAGTGTTCCCCCCGTGCAGAGCCCGCCCACCACCTTCCGTCCCGGCGGCGGCTCCGAAAAATAGATCAGGAACGCTGGAGAGTCGGTTGGCTCTGAACAGTGCTGTGTTGGGCGGTCAAACACGTGCGACTCGATAACGATTCGCTTGGCCTTATCGAGGGTGTCGCTCGGCACGTTCAGGGTCCGTTCGCCGGTGACGCAGACGTTGTGGCTGCCGACGAATCGCCCGGTGCCGTCCTTATTAATCTCCATGGTGTAGTCCTCTGGCCAATCGCCGCCTGACAGGGTCAGGATGATGAGCGGTACCGGCGCCGGAGGTCTGAGGTCGACCTCGGGACGTTGTCTCGCGACAGCAGGCGGTTCCGCCTCGGCCGGAATGGCCGGGGTGGGCGTGTCCGCCTTGACCATCGTGGCCGAACTGGCCGAACCGCGCGTGTCCGCCTTGACCGTCGTGGTCGGCTGGGGCGCGCCCGTCCTGACCGCGCTCGTCTGGGTGGGCGCGGTGGCGCAGCCGCAGGCCAGCACCACGCAAGCGGTCAACCGAATCCGGGACACCGCCATGCTCAGCAATGATATCAGCAGCAAGCCCGCCGCCGAGTCGGCGTCCTGATGCTACCCCGATGCCCCTGCGGCGGGATTGTCTGCTGCAACGGCTTGTTCGGCAGGGCACCTCAAGGGCCGGCATCCTTGCCCACCGATGGCGTTGTTGCCTTCTCCGACGGTGGCGACCCGACGGTCACGTTCTTCAGATCGCCGTCGTAGATGAAGGGCACTCGCGGCAACTTCACCTGCTCCGCTTCAAGTTGGCGGTCATGGAAGTCAAACTCGATCTTGCAACCAGGTACTCGCCAACAACTCTCCGCGTCCGGCGGTGTCTGATGGTGAATCAGCAGCTGCAGCCCCCTGTACTTCACCGGTGATACGACCCGTACCGTGGTGCCCGAAGCGTGGACACCGGGGGAAGGATCTTCGTTGAGAGACGACAGCGCGACCGGGAGGAAGGACCGGACGACCGTGCGGACGCGGACAATCTGGCCCTCGGCCATCCTTCTTCGTAGCTCCGTGGTGTAGTCGCTCGTCGATTCTGGTGGCATGTCTCTCGCCCAGTCCGGCTTCGCTACGTGTCGGTTACCTCGCTTCTCGGATGGAGTCGGCTTCAACGCGGCGCCCGTCTTCGCGCTCAAGGTAAGAAGCAAGACCAGACCGAGGAAACCGTGCATCGCCATCATCTTCCTTGCTTAGCCGTCGTTCGTCTGCCGAACGATCAGGGACAACGGCAGTCGCTCCCCAATCGCGTGCAGCCATCTACTGGCCGGGTTCTGCAAAGTTGAGGCGAAGGCGCAGGCACTCGTCGTGGCACCGAAGACTTCCTGCGGATCCGGGTCTTTGGATCAGTGCCGCAGCAGGCGTCCCGAGGAAGCGTCCGCAGAAACAGCACTGAGAGTCGTTCATCGGCTCCCGGTCGCCCGGTGGAATCTCATCGCGACCTGCGATTACGCACTCTCGTCCCTCGTCGCGGACGACCTCACCGAAAGCGTCTACCTTCGCGAGATACGCCACGATGCGAGGACATTGATCGTGATGCCTGTCGACAATGTCCAGGGCCGCGCTCAGATCAGCCCCCCCGACAACCGCTAGAAGGGCCCCGTCGCCCTCAATCCACCAGAGCGTCCACTCGTCATTCAGGCCCGGGAATCGCTGCTCCCAGTCGCGGCGCGCCCTCTTGTCTTCAGTCATCAACCCGCATCCGCCCAACGATCACGCGTCCAGCGGCGGCGCGCAAGCGCCCCGTCCGCTGCAACGCGATGTTGGGCGGCATCGCGCCGACGCTCAATGGGGCCACAAGGTAGGGACCGCCTCTCTCAAACCCGGGTCGGTCGCGGATAGCTCCTCTACCTTGCTTCGGATGTACCTCGCGGCGACGGCATCGAAGTCCACATCCCAGACGACTTCATCGAGAGACGAGAACACGTCTTTCAGCTCCCGCCGGTGGGCATCAAAGTAATCGCGCGTAGGCGTTCCCCCAGGGAATGCGTCGAGAGACCGCCGCATTGCATTCGCAGCCGGAACCGCCCCCATGCGTTCGAAGGCTTCTGCGGCTCGTAGCGTCTGGTCGCGATCCTTTCCCTGGTACCAGTAGTCGTGTCCCCCGTTGCCGATTACCCCGTGTGCCGTGACCGCCGCCATGAGGTCAGCCTCCACCTGGGACAAGCCTCGTAGCGAGTCCGGATCGGGCATGCGGTTCTCGACCCGGCCGATCACGGCGGACGCGAGGGCAAGATCCGCAGAATCCTCAGGTGTCCTCACTTATCACTCGAAACTGGCCCACGTTCGGTCATCGGGACCTGCCGCCTTGTCCGCCCAACGATACTGCCGTTCAGCGGCGGGGCGCGCAAGCGCCCCATCCGTCTTCAACGGCGGGTTGGGCGGCGCCCCGGTACAGCCGGGGTAGATCTCGGCAGACCTATCTCGTGTCCGCCGATCCCGTCGGCTGCGGTGTCGGTACGGACGGCTCGTTCGGGGGATGCCACGCCAGCGCATCCTTCCGTCGACGGCATTCAGGACAGTAATAGACCCACGCCGCCTTCGGACTGTCGGTGGTCGTCATACAGCCCGCAGGTACGTGGGTATTCGCGAACGGTGCCCCCTCCTTTTCGTCGAGGCTCTGTCCGAACCCCGAGCCAAGCCCATGGACGATCGGTACGCGATCCTCCAGCATCGCCACACCGTGGATTGGACACGTACGGCTGTTCCCAGCCCGCCGCCACCGATAGTCCGCTGTCGGCCGGCTTCTCACCCAATTTCTTGCCTCGCAGGCAGATGTGTTGACCGCACAGGGTTCGCTGATGCCCTGGCACCCGGTCGAGTCCATCGCGCACTCTTTGCCATACGCGGCCCTAGCCTTGTCGAGGTCGATGTCCGTTCCCCAACCGTTCTCGTAGGCGTCAGCTAGGTATCCGCAGCCGGCTGAACTTCCGCGGTCGCAGCTCATGACGATGCTTTGGAAAGCCGCCCGCGCGCGGACCAATCCGTGGCCTGTAAGACCGATTGCGCCGATTGCCGCGCAGGCGTCGAGGTGACCGAGGTCGCAGGCGCGCGCGACGTAGGAGACTGACAGCCGGCGATCGACGTACACTTGCGGAGGTCCGTTTCCGAAGCAGGCTCCCACCGAGTAACAGCTGGCGAGTATCTCGCACGCTCGCCAGCGACCGCGATCGCAGTCCGTTTTGAGTTCCGCGATCGATACCGTAGGCGAGGGGCCTGTCGTCGCTGGCCGGGGGCGCACGCCACAACCGAGTGCCGCGACACTGAAAAGGAATGCCAACATCGGCCTCTCGCCTAACATCTCGTCCACCCAACGATACTGCCGTTCAGCGGCGGGCGCACGAGGGAGCGCAGCGACCGAGGCGCCCGTCCGACTGCAACGACGGGTTGGGCGGCGTCGCCCGAACGATCACGGCACGGAGCGGGCGAAGATCGCTTCCGCGTCCCGACGCGCTACTCCTTCGATCGCGCTCTGTTCATCGGGCGGTATCCCCTGCGAGTCGAGGTACCGGCGCAACGCTTGGAGGAAGATCGGCAGGCTATTGGTGTGCCAAACGGGTTGTCCCGTCCCGTGCTCCTCGAACGTCAGGGCGTCTGGCGGAGAATGCCACCAGAAGTCCTCGCCCGACGCCGCGTCGGTCGAAACTCCAAAGGACCAGGAGTCGCCCATCCAACGGAAATAGAAGGATCTTCCGCCCACTTTGCCACTAGCCGTCGGACGGTACCCGCCCTCGTACCTGTCAACGACGAGATCGATTTCCATCCCGTTCTCCGTCTGCCCAACGACCTGGCGTTCTGCGGTGAACGCCAGCCTGAACGAAGCGAGGAAGGGCGATCAGCCGCTGCAACGCCAGGTTAGGTACCGTCCTGGATCGGGTCTCGACCAAGAATCCGACGATTCGGGCCGATGCCGCGCTCACATCGCCATCCCTCGTTCAAGAACGATGCCACGTAGTCATCGAGTTCCCGCTCCTCCTCGAACGAGTACATTCGGCCATCGACGTTGTCGAGCAATTCCGTCATGACCTCCGCCCCGTCTCCCTCTCTGTACGTAACCGAAGCGACCTCGAACGCGAAGTAATCGCCCATCTCCGCATTGCGGAGCTTCACGGATTCGCCCACCCGGGGTATCGCCGCTAGCGAGACACTCTTCTTGAGGTGGGCCCATCGCGTCTTTGTGGCCAGGTAGATGCTGACGTCGACATCCATCAGTGTGCCTAACGATACTGGCGTTCAGCGGCGGGCGCGAGAGGCAGCGTTCAGCGGCGCCGCGCAAGCGGCGTCCGCTGCAACGCGCGGTTCGACAGCCAACGCAGCGTCACCCGGGAATCAGGGTTTGAAGCAGCGTGCACTGCGGCATTCTCACGATGACCCTGAAGCTCCCATCGCGGCTGTTTGCAGTCAGGCCCTTTTCTACGAACCGAACTGTCCATTCGCCGCCAGAACGCCAATCCGGCGGTTTGCCTGGAAAACGCGGTCCCTTCGAGATGGAGACCGGAACAGCATTCCTCGTGTGGTTCCGGCCGAGCCGGAGCGCGCACTCGAGCGCCTCAGTTTCATCCGCGGACAACCGAGAGGAGCGCACGTCCTGGGGATCGGGAAGCTTGGGATCCTCGTCGCCATGCGTTCGGGTGCAAGTCCCGACCACAACCATGGTGGCGAGAAACAATCCGCCGAAGAGGAGGCTGCGCTTCACGTAGGTAGGACAACCGAACACGGCAGGCGTTCCGCAGTCTGTCGAACGTCGTGGCGATCACCTGCGGCGCGCAGCGCCGGCAGGTACATCGCCTTGTTGGGCAGGACTCCAAGCGTGGCGTGCGGCACCGCTACGCCTCATTGTAGGCTCGCTCAAGGGCCGCTACGTCGAGCTTCACCATCGTCATCATGGCCTCCATCACGGCCTTCACTCTCCTGGCATCCTTGTCGCGGATCAGCTCGATGAATCGCCGCGGGACAATCTGCCACGAGAGGCCGAACGGATCCTTGATCCAGCCACACTGGGTAGGTTTCGCCCCGGCCTTGACCAGTTTGTCCCAATACTCGTCGACTTCGGCCTGGTCCTCGCAGTCAACGTAGAGCGAGAAGCCTTCGGAGAACGTAAAGTACGGGCCCCCGTTGTAGCCCATGAAGACTTGACCACCGACCAGAAACTCGGCGGAGGTGATCGGACCGTCCTTGCCGGTGCGGGCGACGTTCCTGATTTCGGAGTCCGGGAAGGTGGCGGTGTAGAACTCCATGGCCGCCTCGAGCTGATCGTTGAACATCAGGAATGGTGTCACCTTGGTCATCGGAGATTCTCCTTCGTCGCGGAAGGTAGCCTGGCTTTCCAGCGCCGAGCAGCCGATCCCGGCACGCCCGAGCGCCAGTATCTGCGGTGAATCGGAGCACTCTCATTCAGCGCGGGACCTAAGCCATTCCAACACGATGGCCAGGAGGCAAAGGCCCGCCAGGGACGCGTGTAGCGCAGAGACGAGCCCGGCCGAGTCAAAAAGCCAGGCAGCAGTCAGCACTCCGAACACGAAAGTCAGGGGACCTTCACCCCGAAAGGCTCGCCAAGACAAGATGCCCGCCATCCCACCCAAGGACGCCCACCTGACGAGCCACACCCTGCCGGGGAGAACGCCCACGCTCGTACCAATAACGGCAGCGTGGACAGACAAACCGAGCGCAATCAGACTGCAGGCGCCGGCAATGCCCCGAAGGCCGACCTCAAGAGGTGTGCGTCGCCCGTTACTCATCGTAAGTCTGCAGAACGTATCGACGTTCAGCAGCGAACGCCAGAGGGAGCCCGACGGGCGACCGACGAGTTCGGCTGCTGCAACGTCATGTTGGGCGGCGGCGTCACACGAGAACCGACTTAACCGAGCGGCTTAGTTGTGCCCACCGTCTTCGCGCCTAGGACGCTCCACGCTGTCGCGATGCGCCCGCCGCGCACCTCGTAGATCATCACCATCTCGAGCGTGCCCTGTCCCTCAGGGAAATTGCGCGTGATCTGCTCGTGGTCGATGACCACCGCACCCATGACGATCCGCTGCAGCAGTCGCGCGTGCAGGTTCGGCTCGCGTAAGCGCGGCGCGAAACGTTCGCGCAAGGCGGCGCTGCCGGCGGCGAGAAGTGTCGACGGGTGCTCGAAGAGTTGCGCGTCGTCGGCGTACAAGGCCACCAGCGCGTCGAGATCTCTAGCGTTGTAAGCATCGAGCTGTCGTTGAACTATGGTTTCGGCAGATTCGGTCATGTCGTATCCGTTCGTGCCCGTGCAGCGGGTACCTATCGTCTGCCCAACGATACTGGCGTTCAGCGGCGGCGCGAAGCGCCGTCCGACTGCAACGCGGGGTTGGACGGCACCAGGCTGTCTATCTCGGAGGGATCGACCTCGACCACCTTGCCGTTCTCGTAGTGGACCAACCTCCGCACGGGCGGCGCGACGCCGCGACGGGTAACAACGATTCCGTCGTCCTCCGTCGACGTTACGTCGAGGACGGAGTCACGACGTTCGATCGGAGTATCACCGACGTCGAATCGACCGCTCGAGACGACGTGGTCAATCCACCGGACAACCGCCCGACCCTTCACAAAGACGATCAACTGGAAGTGATCCTGGACCACGGACGCACTTGCCTGAGAGCCCGGCCAAGGGAAACCGAGGCGTCGCTCGACCACTTCCGGTGAACTGTAGGCGTGCAGCACATGAGCGCGGTCCCATCCGAAAGTGGTAACGGCGGCTAAGTCGAAAGAACCCCGCTTACCAGCGCGACCAACCGCCGAGACGATACTCGCCTCGAGCACGGAGTCCTCGAGGGTGGGCTCTCCTCCAGAGATCCACCATCGGAACGCCAAGATCAGAGTGACCGCGGAGACGACCGATACGCATGCCACAACCCCGCGACGTTTCATCGGACGGGAAGCCTACAATGTCCGTCCTACGATACTGGCGTTCAGCGGCGGACGCAGCCCTCCACTCACCGCTCACCGTAACCGGCGAGGAACTCCATCATCGATGGACACTTATTCATGCCGTCGCCGGTCGAGGCGCAGCACACGATCGCGACTCGCTCGCGCAGCGCCGCGAAGCAGGCACCGTAGTACTGGCCCTCGTCGGTGGGGTGGGCGGCAAGAACCTTCGCTCCTCTCCACGCGTTGCCACCAAGCCTGAGGTCGAACTTCTTCTCGCTCATTTTCGCCCCGAACTTCTGAACGAGCGGCGCCATCGGACCGGCCAGGTCGTGCATCAGAGCATCGAGGTTGGCCTCGGGATCGCTCGGCGCTTCAGGCGGTGCGTACTCCTTCGAAGCGGTGTACCCCTTGCACAGAAACTCGACACCCGTGGCGCCGAACTTCTGACCGCACCCCGCGGCGATCGGCGGCACGCTCCAGTTCGGCCCGGGGGCCGGCGCGGCTGCGCCCGGAGTCATTGGCCGGCTCGTCGTGCCTGCCCCTGTCTCGGCCGCGCACCCCGTCGCCAGGAGCACCACCCCTCCCAGCGCGCACAGGTTCCTAATCCGCCGAGGCATCACGTGGTCCGTGTCGACGACGCGACGGGTGAGGCCCCTCACCCGACCTCTCCCCGCTGCGCGGGGAGAGGAGAGGGATCGGGTCCTCCCCCCGCGCAGCGGGGAGAGGAGAGGGCGCGGCTTAGCCGTTCGCCTTGGCGAACGTGCCCATGAAGTCGGCCAGCGCCTTGACGCCGGCGACGGGCATGGCGTTGTAGATCGATGCGCGGATGCCGCCGACGGTGCGGTAGCCCTTGAGGGCGACCATGCCGGCCTTCGAGGCCTCCTTGACGAACTTCTCGGTGAGCTCTTCGCTGGGCAGCAGGTAGGTCACGTTCATGTGGCTGCGGGCCGGCTTGTCGGCGACGGTCCCCTTGTAGAAGCCGCCCGAGCCGTCGATCGCGGCGTAGAGCAGGTTCGCCTTCTCGGTGTTGCGCTTCTCGATCGCCGCGAGGCCGCCCTGCGCCTCCAGCCAGCGGAAGGTCTCGAGCAGGAAGTAGACGCCGAAGGTCGGCGGCGTGTTGAGGCAGCTCTTCGCCTCGGCGAGCGCCTTGAAGCTGAAGATCTTCGGGACGCTCTTGCCGATGCGCTCGTAGAGGTCCTTGCGCACGATCGTCAGCACGACGCCCGCCGGGCCCAGGTTCTTCTGGGCGCCCGCGTAGACCAGCGCGGTGCGCGCGCATCGGGTGCGGTCGCGACATCATCTCCGAGCTGGCGTCGACGACCAGGTTCGCGTGGGTCGGCCACTCGGCCAGCCGGTGCCCGTGCACGGTCTCGTTCGAGCAGACGTGCAGGTACGACGCGTTCGGATCGGCGGTCCAGCCGGTGGGCGGGCGATCGAAGTTCGTGTTCTCGCTGCTGGCGATGACGCGAATCTTCTCGCCGTAGGCGCTCTGCGCCGAACCGGCCGCCTTCTTCGACCACTCGCCGCCGACGACGTAGTCAGCGGGGCCCGACAGGAAGTTCATCGGGATGGTGTTGAACAGCTGCGTGGCGCCGCCCTGGAGAAAGAGGATGTCGTGCGTGTCGGGGACCGACAGCAGGCTCTTGCACTTGGCGATCGCCTCGTCGAGCACACCGTCGAACTCCTTGCCACGGTGGCTGCACTCGGCGATCCCGAACCCCTTGCCCTGGAAATCGACCAGGGCCTTGGCGGACGCTTCCAGAACCTCGGTCGGCAGCATGGCCGGCCCTGCGCTGAAGTTGAACACGCGGTTGCTCATGGCCGCTTTGCTACCGCCCCTCGGGCCCGACTGCAACCCCCAAGATCGCGACGGCTGGTCGAGGGGATCCGCCGTCGAGCTTCAGGAGCTCGTCGACCGAGATTTCGACCGTGCGAATGGTGCTGCGCAGGGGTGCCGCGATCGAGCTAGGCCGCTACATCCACGTCGACGTTCACGACGGCGTCGTCAGAGGACGATCCACCCGTCCTCGCCGGGAGCCATCACCACGCGCTCGACGATGGGTAACTGACCTCGGTGTAGGCGGGCGGCACAAAGGTGGCTGTCGTGGTTGGAGCCCCCGGGTTGTGCACATTTTTTTTGGGGTTCACGTCATTTTTCGTGAGCTGTTTTTGAACGTGGCGGAAACGGGTCGGGGCCTACAATTTTTTGCACGGAGGTTGGTTTACTGGGCGACAGACGCATGGTACTGAGGCAGTGAAGGCGTGGGCAGAGTCCCCACATCCCGCTCCGCCGGCCGGCTGCAGTTGGAGGTTCCCATGCGACCCCAGTTTGGGTTTCCCAAGAAGTCATTCCTTCTAGTGGCGCTCGCGGCCGCTGGCGCCTGCACCGGTCCGATGTCCGGCTCACCGGGCAGTGGCGGCAGCGGCAGCCCCGGCGCGGGCGGCTCCGGAACGCCTGCGGGCGGCGCCGGCAGCACGGGCGCCGCGGGCAACACCGGCGCCGCGGGCAACACCGGCGCCGCGGGCGGCGCGGTCACCGGCGCCGCGGGCGGCGCGGTCACCGGCACCGCCGGCAGCATCGGCTCCACCACCTGCCCGACGACGGCGTCGGCCCTGGCCCCCCTGCGCCGGCTGACCAAGTTCGAGTACGCGAACACCGTCAAGAACCTCCTCAACGTCGACACGGCGCCGGTGAACGACCTGCCGGCCGACGAGGTGACCGACGGGTTCAACAACAACGCCGGCATCCTGACGGTGTCGTCGCTGCACGCCGAGAAGTACGTGCTGGTCTCCGAGACGCTGGCCAAGGCCGCGGTGACGAACCTGGCGACGCTCACCGGCAACTGCTCGACGACGACGGCCGCCGCCGAGACCACCTGCGCGACGGCGTTCGCGAAGAGCTTCGGCCGCCGCGCCTTCCGCCGTCCCACGACGGCGCAGGACGAGCAGCTCCTGATGGCGGCCTACACCGCGGGTCGCACCGGCGGCACCTTCTCCGAGGGGATCGAAGTGATGATCCGCGCCGCGCTCCAGTCGTCGAACTTCCTTTACCGGCTCGAGCTGACCTCCGCCGACGCGAAGACGGCGATGGTGCCGCTCAGCCAGTACGAGCTGGCGACCCGCCTGTCGTACATGCTCTGGTCGTCGGCGCCGGACGACGCGCTGCTGGATGCCGCCGGCCGGGGTGAGCTGGGCAGCAAGACGGCGATCGCCGCCAAGGCCCGCACGATGCTGGCCGATCCCAAGGCCAAGATCGGCATCACCGACTTCTACAACCAGTGGATGGGGACCAGCCGGCTCGCGGTCACGACCAAGAGCACGACCCTCTTCCCGGCCTACACCGACGCGGTCGTCGCCGGGATGCAGGCCGAGACGCCGGCCTTCGTTCAGTACGTCCTGTGGACCGGGGACCACAAGCTTTCGACCCTGCTGACCTCGCCGGCCGCGTTCGTCACCACGGCGCTGGCGCCGATCTACGGTGTGACGCCGCCGAGCGGCGCCGCCACCACGCCGAAGATGGTGACGCCCCCGGCCGCGCAGGGGCGCTCGGGGATCCTGACCCAGGCCAGCTTCCTGTCGGTTCAGGCCCACCCGGACCAGACGTCGCCGGTGCTTCGCGGCAAGTTCGTCCGCGCCCGGATCCTCTGCGACGTGCCGCCGCCGCCGCCCGACAACGTCAACATCACGGTGCCCGAGGTCGGCTCGGCCAAGACCGCGCGTGAGCGGTTCGCGACCCACCAGATGGCGGGCGAGAGCTGCATTGGCTGCCACCAGGCGATGGACCCCGTCGGTCTGGCGTTCGAGCAGTTCGATGCCATGGGCCAGTTCCGCACCGCCGAGAACGGCGTGACGATCGACATCTCTGGCGCGGTCAACCTGGTCGACGAGCCGGGGCTGGCCGGCCCCTTCACGGGCGTCCGCGAGCTCGGGACCAAGCTGGCGGCGAGCACCCAGGCCCGCAACTGCGTCGCGACGCAGTGGTTCCGCTATGCCGAGGGCCGCAGCGAGGACAAGCCCGACGGCTGCTCGCTGACGACGCTGCAGGACACGTTCGCTGCCTCCGGCGGTGACCTCATCGAGCTGGCGGTCGGCATCACTCAGACGGACGCGTTTTTGTACCGCGCGCCTTACGCGCAGTAACGGAGAGGTGGCTGCAATGAATCCCCTGCGCTTCACCAGAAGAAATCTCCTCCGGGGTGGTCTGGCGGCCACGGCTGCGGTGCCGTTGCTGGAGGCCACGCACGCCTACGGTCAGTCGACGACCCCCGCGCCGACGCGGCTCCTGGTCTTCGCGACGCCGAACGGCACGCGCAACAGCCTGTTCTGGCCGACCGGCACCGAGACCAGCTTCACGCTGCCGCAGATCACCACCGATCTGACGCCGATGAAGTCGAAGCTGACCTTCCTCAAGGGGATCAAGCTGAACCCCTCGCTCCAGGCCGGGATGCTCGGCGGCACGGTCGGCTCGGAGCACGCGCGCGGCACCGGCGGCATGTTGACCGCCCGGCCCCTGCAGTCGGGCAAGCAGTTCAAGAGCTTCGGCAACACGACCTCGGGCTGGGGAAGCGGCCAGTCGCTGGATCAGTTCCTGGTCGGCAAGCTGGGCGTGACCACGACCTTCCCGAGCCTGCAGCTCGGCGTCCACGTGCGCGACACCGAGGTGCGGGCCCGCATCTCGTACGCCGCCGCCGATCAGCCGATTCCGCCGCGCGAGGATCCGAAGGACGTCTTCGCGACGCTGTTCGGTATGACCTCCGGCGGCACCACCGACGCGGCGCTGACGCGCCTCTGGGCGCAGCGCAAGAGCGTCTTCGACGCGAACAACGCCGAGACCGAGCGGATCAAGGCGCTGGTCGGCGCCAACGACAAAGCGAAGCTGGACGCGCACCTCACCGCCATGCGCGACGTCGAGAAGCGCCTGGTGGGGATGACCGGGACGACGAACCCGGGGAACACCACCTGCAGCGCGAAGCCGACGCTCACGGACGTCGACCTGACCAAGGACGACCTCTACCTGAAGGCCGGACAGATGCAGATGGACCTGGCGGTGGCCGCGCTGGCCTGCAACCAGACCCGCATCCTCACCTTCCAGTGGTCGTACTCGGAGAGCGAGCACCTGTTCTCGTTCCTGAACATCACGGGCAACCACCACGCCATCTCGCACGACTTCGCGGCGAGCGGGTCCAACTACGACGCGTACAACAAGATCCAGAACTGGTACGCGCAGCAGTTCCTCTATCTGCTGAACAAGATGGACGCGTACAAGGAGGGGACCAAGTCCCTCCTCGACAACACGATCGTCCTCTGGGCGACGGAGATCGGCGAGTCGACCCAGCACGATCTGTTGACGATGCCCTACGTCCTGGCGGGCAGCGCCGGCGGCAAGATCCGCACGGGCCGCTTCATCGACTACGGGTCGACCAAGAAGGATAACAACCAGATGCTGGTGTCGATCGCCAACGCGATGGGCGCGACCGACGTCACCTCGTTCGGCGACGCCTCCGGCGCGACCGGGCCGCTGCCGAACCTGGTCTGAGCGTCACGCGCGCGTCACGCGCGCGCGTCACTCACGGACGAAGCTGGGAGGCGCGAAAGCGGCGCGCAGGCGCGCGGCCATGTCTCGTGTCGCCTGGTCGTAGTCCGTTCCGGGCTGCGGCGTCAGGGGGCACTGCACGCCGCAGTTGGGATCCTCGGAGACCGCCTGCAGCTCGTACTCGCAGGTTCCCCCCTCGGGCGGCCGCCGGTCGGCCTCCGGCATCCAGACCCCGATGCCCCAGCGAAGGGGGAGTATCGCCTGGGAGAGGGCGGGGCCCTTGAGGGTGTAGACCGTCGCGTTCGAGGAGCCGCGGAGCCTCATGTACCCGGCGTCGAAGAACACCCGGTCCAGCACCTCGACGCAGCTCTGCGCCGTGCTCGGCGACCGAAACTGCAGCCGCAGCGAGTCGGACCTGTAGCAGCCGGCCCAGAAGCCGGCCAGGGCCAGCGAAAAGACCAGCGACGCGCGGAACAGCTTGGCGAACTTCATGCGGGGGCGTAGCCCCGACTTCTCGCGCGGGCCGAGATCGATGCTTTCAAAATCCACGCGGCCAGGCAAGCAGGAAAACTTTAGCCGCTCCCGCGCGCAGCGCGGGTGTGCGGCTATTTCCGAGCTCTGGTCTGGCCGCTCCCGCGCGCAGCGCGGGTGTGCGGCTATTTCCGAGCTCTGGTCTGGCCGCCGCCGTTTAGCTGTACCGCGCGTTCGCCACGACGTCGTGCACGAACCGCAGCTTGGCGATCGCCGCCTCCGACAGCACGAACGGGTAGCCGTCCACCGTACCCATGCTGCGGTTGAGGCTGTTGAGCGCCATGGTGAGCGGGATCCAGCCGCCGATGAGGTCGTCGAAGGAGCTCGGATCCAGCTTCGTGGCGGCGACGGGCCTGCCGGTCTTGCGCGCGGCGACCGGGGCCGGCTTCAGCGACAGGCCGAAGGCGCGCGCCGTCTCCAGCGTGTCGACGATGTGCAGGTAGTGGGCCCAGGTCTCGGCCCAGTCCTCCCAGGGGTGCATCGACGCGTAGCTGCTCACGAAGCGGTCGGGCCAGTCGGGCGGGGGGCCCGCGTCGTAGTGGCGTTGCTGCGCCTCCGCGTAGTCGGCCTGCTCGTCGCCGAAGCGGGCGCGGAAGTCGGGGAGCATCGGCGTCTCCTTGATCAGCCGGTCCCAGTAGTAGTGGCCGATCTCGTGGCGGAAGTGCCCCAGCAGCGTCCGATAGGTCTCGCCCAGCTCTATCCGCATCTTCTCGCGGAAGGGGTCGTCGGCCTCCGCGACGTTGATGGTGATGATGCCGTCGTGGTGGCCGGTGAAGACCTTGGGCGCGCCGTCGGAGTCCTGGAGGAACTCGAAGGCCATCCCGCCCGGGTGCTCGTCGTCCTTCTTCTCGACCGGCAGCCCCAGCTCCAGCAGCGTGTAGAGCATGCGGCGCTTGGCGATCTCCAGCCGGTGCCACGCCTCCAGCGAGCCCGGGACCGACAAATTCGGTATCACGCGCGTGAGACGACAGGCGACGCAGTACTCCCCCTCCTCGTCGGCGGGCAGCGCCCAGTTGCAGACGCCGTGCTCGCCGGAGTTCTTGCACAGGCGGTAGAGGGGGGCGCCGGGGGGGCGGGCCAGCGTCTTCCAGCGGGTCTCGAGGTCGATCGGCCCCGATGTTTCCGGCTCAATCACCCCCACGAGCCCCCGATCGGGTAGATAGGCCAGGGCGTGGCCGCAGCGGGTACAGGCGACGCTCTCGAAGAAAAGGATCTGTTTGCAGCTTTGGCAGGAGAAGAGCTTCATCTGTGTTTGTTTTCGCGATATTGACCGGTCGGCATCAATCCGTTTACGGGAAACTAGCTACTCTCGACCAACATGGCCATCCGCGTCGCTCTGTCCCACACCTCTCGCTATCGCTATGACCGCCTGGTGACGCTGCAGCCGCACGTCGTGCGGCTGCGCCCCGCGCCTCATTGTCGTACGCCGATCAGCAGCTACTCGCTGCGCGTGAATCCCACGGAGAACTTCCTGAACTGGCAGCAGGACGCGTTCGGCAACTACCAGGCGCGCCTGGCGTTTCCAAAGGCGGCGCGCGAGCTGTCCGTCGAGGTCGATCTGATCGCCGAGATGATCGCGATCAACCCGTTCGACTTCTTCGTCGAGGACTACGCCGAGAAGCTGCCGTTCCACTACGAACCGGCGCTGGCGCGGGAGCTGGCGCCGTACATGGAGCTGGCGGCCCCAGGGCCCAAGCTGGCGGCCCTGTCCGAGGAGCTGCGCGGGCGCTACCACTGCCCCGGCCGGCGCAGCGTCGACCTGCTGGTCGACATCAACCGCGAGATCCAGCAGCGGCTTCGCTACGACATCCGGATGGAGCCGGGGGTGTTCGCGCCCGACGAGACGCTGACCCGCGGCCACGGGTCGTGCCGCGACTTCGCCTGGCTGGAGGTTCAGGTCATGCGCCGGCTCGGCTTCGCGGCGCGGTTCGTCTCGGGCTACTCGATCCAGCTGCGGGCCGACGTCATGGCGATCGACGGCCCCAGCGGCGTCAGCGAGGACGTCGCCGATCTGCACGCCTGGACCGAGGCCTATCTGCCGGGGGCCGGCTGGATCGGGTTCGATCCGACCAGCGGCCTGATGGCGGGCGAGGGGCACATCCCGCTGGCCGCCTCCCCCGCGCCGTCGTCGGCGGCGGCGATCTCCGGCTCGTACGCCTGGTCGGGGAAGTCCGAGGCCGACAAGGTCAACGAGGAGTTCACCTTCGAGATGAAGGTGCGGCGGATCGCCGAGCAGCCGCGCGTCACCAAGCCGTACCGCGAAGATCAGTGGGCGGCGATCACGTCACTGGGCGCCGACGTCGATCGTGACCTGGCGCGGCTCGACGTGCGGCTGACGATGGGCGGGGAGCCGACGTTCGTGTCGATCGACGACCGCGATGCCCCCGAGTGGAACACCGCCGCCGTGGGGCCGACCAAGCGCCTCTTGGCCGATCGTCTGCTGCGACGGCTCTGGGCGCGGTTCGCGCCGGGCGGCCTGCTGCACCACGGCCAGGGGAAGTGGTACCCGGGCGAGACGCTGCCGCGCTGGGCGTTCTCCTGCTACTTCCGCCGCGACGGCCTGCCGATCTGGCACGAGCCGGGGCTCATCGCCAAGGAGGTGCCGACGAAGGCGACCGATCCGCGGGCGGCCGAGGGCTTCATCCGGGCGCTGGCGAAACGGCTCGGCGTCCCCGACGAGCATGCGACGCCGGCGTACGAGGACGTCTACTACTACCTCTGGCGCGAGCAGCGGCTGCCGGTGAACGTCGACGTGCTCGAGACGCGGCTCGATGATGCGGTCGAGCGGGCCCGGCTCGAGCGGGTGTTCCGGGCGGGCTTGGGCGAGGTGGCAGGCTACGTGTTGCCGCTGCGCGCCCACACCAGCGGCGCCGCCGTCACCTGGGAGAGCGGCGAGTGGTTGGTGCGCGGGGGGCAGATGTTCCTGGTCCCGGGCGATTCGCCGCTCGGGTTCCGACTGCCGCTCGACAGCCTGCCGTGGGAGCCGAAGGAGGCGCGAAGCGCGATCTACGAGCGCGATCCGTTGCTGGCCCGCCCGCCGCTGACGAAGATCGTGGCCCAGGCGCAGGGAACCGCCAGGGGACCGACCGACGTCCCGGTGCGTCCCGGTGAGGAGGCGCCCGGGTCGCTGGTGCGCACCGCCCTCTGCGTCGAGGTACGCGAGGGCGTCCTCAACATCTTCATGCCGCCGCTCGGCTTCCTCGAGGAGTTCCTGGCGCTGGTCGGCGCCATCGAGGACGTGGCGCGCGAGCGCAAGCAGCCGGTGCGTTTCGAGGGCTATCACCCGCCGAGCGACCACCGTCTGGATCGGCTGTCGGTCACGCCGGACCCCGGCGTCATCGAGGTCAACGTCCACCCCACGCGCACCTGGCCCGACCTCAGCGAGATGACGACCGCCCTCTACGACGAGGCGGCGCATTGCCGCCTGGGGACGGAGAAGTTCATGCTCGACGGGCGCCACACCGGCACCGGCGGCGGCAACCACATGGTGCTGGGCGGGCCGACGCCGGCCGACAGCCCGTTCCTGCGGCGCCCCGATCTGCTGCGCAGCTTCATCGGCTACTTCGTCAATCACCCGTCGCTGTCGTACCTGTTCTCGGGGATGTTCGTGGGGCCGACCAGCCAGGCCCCGCGCGTCGACGAGGCCCGCCAGGACAGCATGCACGAGCTGGAGCTGGCCTTTGCCCAGGTACCGGTGGAAGGGGTCGCGCCGCCGTGGCTGGTCGATCGGATCTTCCGCCACCTGCTGGTCGACGTCACCGGCAACACCCACCGCACCGAGCTCTGCATCGACAAGCTGTACAGCCCCGACAGCGCCAGCGGGCGGCTCGGGCTGGTCGAGCTGCGCGCGTTCGAGATGCCGCCGCACGCGCGCATGAGCCTCACCCAGCAGCTGCTGCTGCGCGCGATGGTGGCGAAGTTCTGGCGCCAGCCCTACCGAAAAAAGCTGGTGCGCTGGGGGAACGGCCTGGTCGATCGCTTCACGCTGCCCCACTTCGTGGCGCAGGACTTCGGCGACGTCCTCGACGATCTGCGCAGCAGCGGCTACGCGTTCTCGCCCGAGTGGTTCCAGGCCCACCAGGAGTTCCGGTTCCCGCTGGCGGGGACCATCGCGACGCAGGGGCTGGCGCTGGAGCTGCGCCAGGCGATCGAGCCCTGGCACGTGCTGGGCGAGGAGCCGAGCCCGGGCGGGACCGCGCGCTACGTCGACTCGTCGCTGGAGCGGCTCGAGGTGAAGGTGAAGGGGATGATCGACAGCCGCCACGTCGTCGCCTGCGGCGGGCGGCGCGTTCCGCTGCACCCGACGGGCGCGCCAGGCGAGTTCGTGGCCGGCGTGCGCTTCCGCGCCTGGCGGCAGCCGTCGGCGCTGCACCCGACCGTCGGCGTGCACGCGCCGCTGGTGTTCGACATCATCGACACCTGGAGCGGCCGCGCGATCGGCGGCTGCACCTATCACGTCACCCACCCCGGCGGGCAGGCCTACGAGCGCTTCCCGGCCAACGCGCTCGAGGCCGAGGGGCGGCGGACCGCGCGCTTCTATCCGTTCGGGCACACGCCGGGACCGCTGGAGGCGCCGCCCGAGGAGCACAACCCCGACTTCCCCCTGACGCTCGACCTGCGGCGGCCAGGGTTCTAGCTAGCCGCTCCCGCGCGTAGCGCGGGTGTGCGGCTATTTCAATAAATGCTCTGCCGCTCCCGCGCGAAGCGCGGGGGTGCGGCTATTTCTGAGATCTGTTCAAGGCCGGTAGCCGATTTTGTTGACGCTGCCGCCGGCGTCGTCGGTGAAGGTCAGCAGGCCGGCGGCGTCGACGCCGATCGATACCGGTCTCGTCCCCCAGACCCCCTGGGTGAGGCCGCCGTCCGCGTCCGGCTGGCCCAGGAACGGCTCCGCGGACTTCGGGCGGTCGCCGTCCATGCGCAGCCGGAAGATCAGGCGCCCGACCTGGCCGATCTCGCGGTTCCAGGAGCCGTGCGAGGCGACGAAGAGGTTGCCGCCGAGCTCGGCGGGGTAGGCGCTCCCCTCGTACGCGACGACGCCCAGGGGGGCGATGTGGGCCGGGAGCACGAACGCGGGCGGCATCACGACGCTCTCGTCCTGACAGCGCGCTTCGGTGAACGTGCCGGGCTGATCGGGGTCGAGGTGTTGCGTGCCCGGTCCCTTGGCCGAGGCGTCGGTCCAGAGCCCCTCGCTCCAGCAGAATGGGTAGCCGTAGTGACGTCCGGGGCGATCGACGTCGAACCGGTTCACCTCCTCGCCCGGGTTGTCGAAGTGGATGTCGGCCCCGCCGACCGCGAGCGAGTCGCGGCCGTTCTCGACCCCCCAGAGGCGCCCGCGGCTGTCGAACGAGAGCCCCACCTCGTTGCGGAGCCCGGAAGCGAACAGCTCACCGGCGCTGCCGGCGAAGCCCCCCGTGGGGAGCGCGGTCAGATCGTAGCGGCGGATCACGGCCCGCGTGGGCGACGGGGTGTCGGGGGCAGGCGGCGCGTCGACGTTGCTGGCGCTGCCGATGCTCACGTAGAGCCGTTGCTTGCTGTCGATGACCAGGGTGCGGGTCGAGTGGCCGCCGCTTCCGATGTCGTGCACCACCGTCTCCGGGCCGCCGGTGGCCACGCGCTGGCCGGGCGCGAAGGTCCAGCGATAGACCGCCGTATCCGACGACGCGTAGAGGTGGGTCGCGGTGAGGGCGATGCCGTGGTTGCCCCCCGGGACGGTGGCGAACGTCGCGCGCTCGGTCGCGCCCGAGAGCCCGTCGCCGTCGGCGTCGAACAGCACCACGAGCTGACCGCTGTTCGTCGCCACGAACAGGTCGCCGTTGGGCGCGAACAGCTGGCCGCGGGCGCCGGCGACTTCGGCGAACTTGTAGACGCAGTAGTGCGGGTCGGCGGTCCAGGCCGCCACCATCGCGGCGGCGGGGACGTTGTCGCAGCTGTTGGCCGGTGGCGCGCTCTTGGCCGCGCAGGCGACCGTCCCCAGCAGCAGGGCCGTTACACGGGCGAAGTCATGTGTACGCATGGAAACCCCGGGCCATTGTACGCCCGGGCCGCGCGGTCTGGGCGGTCCTCAGCTGGGCTCGAACCTCTGCCAGGCCGTCCCCTCGTGGCGCGGCGGGAAGACCGCGGGGTGAAGGATCTCGGCGAGAATCTCGGGCGTCTCGAACAGCAGCGGCCCGGAGCGGTTGAAGTAGAGGTTGCCGTCGGCGACGAAGACGCGCCCCTCACGCACGGCGCGCAGCGCGCCCCAGCCCGGCAGCGCGGTCAGGGCGGGCATCTCCGCCAGCGCGCGGGAGAGGCCGAAACCGCACGGCGCGACGACGATGACGTCGGGGTCGGCGTCGCGCAGCGCTTCGAAGGGGAGCGTCGTCGAATGCGCGCCGGGCGCGCCCAGCAGGCAGTCGCCGCCGGCGACGCTGATGAGCTCGGGCCCCCAGTTCCCCATCGCGAACAGCGGCGCGATCCATTCCAGGCAGGCGACGCGGGGGCGGGGGAGGAGGCTGGTCTCGGCGGCGAGGGCGTCGAGCCGGGCCCGGATGCCGTCGACCAGGGCGCGGCCGGCGGGCGCCGCGCCCAGCACGCCGGCGACGTCCGCGAACCCGTCCAGGATCCCGTCGACGGTGCCGGCGGCCAGCGCCACGACCGGTCGGCGGAGCAGCCTCGGGGAGGCGCGGTGGGAGATGTCCGGAATCCCCCGCCGGTTCTCGACGAGATCGGCGCTGACCGCGCAGACCTCGCAGTGGGTCTGGGTGATGATCACGTCGGGCGACAATGCGGCCAGTCGCGCCTCGTCGATCTCGTAGAGCGGCGCGCCGGCGGCCAGCTTGGCCCGCACCCGCGCGTCGATCTCGGCGCTGGTGCCGGTGACGTCGAACGTCGGGTGGCTGAGCGCGGGGAGGCGCGTGACCCATTCGGGGTAGTCGCACTCGTGCGAGCGGCCGACCAGGCGCTCGCCCAGCCCGAGGGCGCAGACCAGCTCGGTGCCGCTGGCGAGCAGGGAGACGATGCGCACGGTGCCGATGATGCCCCAAGCGTGGTTACAATTCCCGCGTGACGAAGCTGGGGTTGTTCCTGAGTCTGCTGTGGGCGGGCGCGCCTGGGCCGTTCGTCGACTACCGCGGCCAGGTGCCGGGGACCTCGCACCACGTGCGGGTCGCGGATCTGCCGCCGCCGAACGCGACGCCCGACGCCGACAACCCGGCGCGGATCGTGCCGCGCCCGGCGAACGCCTGGCCCCAGGCGCCGGCGGGGTTCAAGGTGCAGCTCTACGCCGACGGGATCGACAACCCGCGCCTCCTGCGCGTGGCGCCGAACGGCGACGTCTTCGTCGCCGACAGTCGTGCCGACGCCGTGCGGATCTTCCGCGGCCTCGGCCCCGACGGGCGGGCCGTGCAGCGGGCGACCTTCGCGACGGGGCTCAACAAGCCGTTCGGGATGGCGTTCCATTTTCCGGTCGGGGCGTCGTCGGGCTGGCTCTACGTCGCCAACACCGATTCGGTCGTTCGGTTCCCGTACGTGGCGGGTGACCTGCAGGCGCGCGGCAAGCCCGAGACGATCGTCGCCACGCTGCCGGGGGGCGGCCTGCTGCGCGGCGGGGGCCACTGGACGCGCGACGTCGCCTTCTCCCTCGACGGCAAGCGGATGTTCGTCTCGGTCGGGTCGCACTCGAACGTCGACGATCCCGACACCACGCCCGCCGAGAAGCTGCGCGCCGACATCCTGCAGTTCGTCCCGAACGGCGGCGGCATGCGCGTCTACGCCTCGGGGATCCGGAACGCCGTCGGCATCGCCGTGCAGCCGCGCACCGGCGTGCTCTGGGCGTCGGTGAACGAGCGGGATCGCCTGGGCGACAACCTGGTCCCCGACTACATCACGCGGGTGAAGGAGGGCGGGTTCTACGGCTGGCCCTGGTACTACCTGGGCGGGAATCAGGACCCGCGCCACGCCGGCAAGCACCCCGAGCTGCGCGCGAAGGTGATCGTCCCCGACGTGCTGCTGCAGCCCCACCACGCGTCGCTGCAGATGACCTTCTACGACGGCAAGCAGTTCCCGGCCGCGTATCAGGGAGACATCTTCGCCGCCGAGCACGGCTCGTGGAACCGAGCGGTGCGCACCGGCTACGAGGTGATTCGCGTCCCGCTGCACGGCAAGGACGAGGCGAGCGGCGAATACGAGGACTTCCTCACCGGCTTCGTCACCGACGACGGCAAGGTCTGGGGCCGCCCCGTCGGCGTCGCGGTCGCCGGTGACGGCGCGCTGCTCGTCAGCGACGACGCCGGCGGCTGCCTCTGGCGCGTCAGCTACGATGCGGGACCGGCGACGCCCAAACCCTCCACCCCGCCCAAGGTGAAATGACATGAGCGACGAGATCGAGTGCCCCTTCTGCGGCGAGCCCGGCGAGATCGCCGCCGACTACGACCCCGGCGAGCCCGGCGACCAGGTCTTCGTCCAGGACTGCGCCGTCTGCTGCCGCCCCTGGACGGTCGTGGTCCACGTCGGCCACGACGGCGAGGTCACGTTCGACGTCGGGCGCGACTAGGGGCCGCGGGCGACTCGCGCCAGTCGACGAGCCCGCCGGCGCGTCGCCAGCCGACCGCGAGCAGCCAGGTCCGCGGCGTGGCGACGGGACGTGCGTCGATGGGCGCCGCCGTCGGCCGCGACCATCCCTCGAACCAAGGCCCCGAGCTGCAGGGATCGATGAAGGGCGCGGCGCGCAGATGCTTGCGAAAGTTCAACAGAACGTAGACGAGACCGCGCCTGACTTCGCCCGGCGTGCGAAGGGCGCGCGCGTGGTAGCGGCCGGACCAAACTTTCCCTCGACGGCCGACGCAGCGGTTGACGGCGAGAGCACACCGGATGGCGAGCCCCTGGATGCCGCTCGTGAGCGATTGCCTGCAGTCAGCTTCGACGATCAGGTGGACGTGGTCGGCCTGCACCGAGAAATGAACCGCGCGAAATCCGCGGTGGCTCGAGGCGCTGATTGCGGCGCGCACCCACGGAAAGAGTCTCGTCGACCTCAGCGATGGAACGCTTGGGTTGCAGCGCAGGGTGACGTGGACGGGGCAGCGCGTGTCGTGTTCAGGTCGGGGGGCATGCATCCGCCCCGGCCGGGCGCTGACGGGCCTTCGACCTGCGCCGCGACGGCAGCCGCCCCATGTTGGCGGCATCGGCAGATCGAGCTGACGCGAACGACGTGCCATGTTGAATAGGCACTAGTTGTCGTTGCCTCGTCGTTTGGGTTGCGACCGCAGGTCTGTCGCCCGCCGTTGCGGTTCTCAACCTGCGCCGTGTTCGAGCCGCCCGTTGCGCGTGGCGATGTGCCCCAGTCGTAAAAGCGGCGCACGCGACGGGATCGCCTTGAATAGGCACTAGTGCTGCTACCCGCCGGGCGAGGCACTACGCCGTGAAGAACTGGACCGGGCCGGTCCAGGCGGCGTCGTTCCAGGCCACCTCGCGATAGGCGCCGCCGGTGTGCTGCGCGACGGCACGCCGCCAGAACGCCGTCGCCGCCGTGGCATCCGGGCGCTGGCGGATTTCCCAGGGCCCGGGGAAGCGATCGAACGCCGCGCGGGCGGCGGCGAGCCCGACGGCGCGGCGGCGGTAGCGACGCATCACGAAGAACTCGGCCATGTCGTGAATGCCCGGCTGGCCCGTGAGCCGGCTGCGCCCCGCGACCAGCGCGAAGCCCGCCAGCGCGCCGTCGACGCGCAGCAGGAACGGGTGACGCCATTCGTCCTGCCAGTACGCATCGATGGAGGGGGCGGCAAACCGTCCGTCGGGCCCCACCTCCACCGGCAGGATCTCGCTCCAGTCATAGACGTAGAGCTGCATCAGGTTCGCGAGCACGCCGCGCTCGTCCACTGCCGCCGGGGAAAGGATCACCGCCATGGCTCTATCCTGGTGCCTCGTCAGCGGTCGCGGTCGGCGCGTTCCAGGCGGCGCTGGGCGTGGCGTTCTTCGCGCAGCGCGCGTCGCGCGTCGCGGTCGGCGTGGCGGTGGCGGTGGTTGGCCTCGCGCTCGCTCTCGCCCGGAAGGCGCGTCTGCACGTCGACGCCGCCCATGATGGCGAGGCCGTGCACGCGCAGCAGCGGCGCGTCGGGGTCGGGGTGGGCGGGGGCGCGGTTGACCTGCTCGAAGCCGCCCATGAACGCCGAGCCGTCGGTCTGCACGGCCAGCCCGGGCGGGACGATGATCTGCGCCCCCCCCATCACCGCGAAGATCTCGATGTCGACGGGGCCGGGCGGGAAGCGCGCCTCGCGCAGATCGAGCACCGCGCCCCCCATCAGGGTCGTCAGCTTCAGCTTGCGCGGGAGCGTCCAGGCGCCGCGCCGCTCGACGCCGCCCATGATCGCGAACAAGCGCTGCTCGTCGGTGGTCGCGGGGGCCAGCGCCACGCTGGCCGGAGACGGGGCGGCGAGCGCTGTCGACGTCGCGGTCGTCGCCGCAGGCTCGGTGAGGCCCCCCGGCAGGTCGGCGACCAGCGCCTGGATCGCCTCCGGGGTCTCGCTGGTGTGCGCCACCGTCACCCGCCGTTCGAACTCGTCGACGTCGAGCAGGTCCTGCGCGAACCCGTCGGAGAGCTTCGCGATCACCCGCTCGCGGACCTCGCGCGCCCGCTGCATCGCCAACCGCTCCGCCGGCATCAGCCCGCGCGGTGACTCGTCGTCCGCCATGCCGCCAGCATAGTCACGGCGCGGGCGGCCGTCACGGCAGCGCGACGGCGCCCATCGTGTCGCGGCGGTTGGTCGTGCCGTCGCCGAGCTGGCCGCTGCGGTTGTCGCCGGTGCAGACGACGGCGCCCCCGCGGACGCCGCAGAAGCTGAAGCGGCCGGGGCTGAGGTCGGTCCAGCCGTCGCCGGGGAGGGCGGTCGGGAGGAGACGGTCCATGGTGTCGCCGAGTCCGAGCTGCCCCTCGACGTTGCGCCCCCAGCAGAACGCCTCGCCGGCCGCGGTGCGGGCGCAGCCGCCGAAGGTGTTGAACGCGACGGCGACAAGGGCCGGCGTCGCGATCGCGGTCGGGGCGGTGACCACGCCGCCGTCGCTGTCGATCGCCAGCGCGACGTTCGCGTTGCCCCCCCAGCAGTAGAGCGTCCCGCCGCCGCGCAGCCCGCAGTTCGAGCTCTGGCCGGTGCTGATCGCCTCCCAGTCGCTGTCGCTGCCGGTCTGCACGGGACGGCGGATCTGGATCGGCGCGCCCTCGGGCTGGGCCAGCTCGGCCTCGGTGTTGCGGCCCCAGCACCAGAGCGTGCCGTCGCTGCGGATGCCGCACGAGTGGCCGTCGCCGGCGCCGGTGGCGACCCAGCTGCCGGGGACCTGGGTCGGCAACGGCAGGTCGCCCAGGTTGTTGCCGTCGTTCTGACCGAGCTGACCTTCGTAGTTGTTCCCCCAGCACCAGAGCTCGCCGTCGCCCGCCAGCCCGCAGGCGTGCGTGAAGCGCGACGCAATCATCGTCCAGTCGGTGCGGGTGCCGACGCGGGTCGGCGACGGGCGGTCGATGAAGTCGCCCAGCCCGAGCTGGCCGTGGTCGTTCGCCCCCCAGCTCCAGAGCGAGCCGTCCTGCTTCAGCGCGAAGCTGGCGCCGTCCGCCGCAACGACCGCGCGCCAGTCGGTGTCGCCGCCGACGCGCGCCGGGACCTGCTGCATGCGCGTGTCCCCGAGTCCCAGCTGGCCGTTCCTGTTGTCGCCCCAGCAGTAGAGCGCGCCGCCGGCCAGCGCGCAGGTGTGGCCGTTCGCCTGGCTGACCGCGGTCACCGGGCCGGGGGGCCCGTCCCCGCCGAGGCCGGCGTCGACCGCGAGCACGGTGTGGGTCTGCCGGCAGCCGCCGAGGAAGATCCCGAGGAAGACGAGGGAGAGACCGCCCAGCAAGAGGCCGGCGAGCCGGGGGACGCGGAGGGGGGCGGCGGTCAGCATGGGGCGCGCGCCGTCGGGCGGCGACGCGCCCTTCAAAATACCATCAGCACCGCGGCCTGCGCCTCGAGCGCGAGCCCCGACGCGGCGGTCACCGCGCGGGTCCCCTCGGCCGCGGCCTGGGCGACGAGCGGCACGCCCGCGCCCGCCGCCAGCCGCAAGGCCAGCCGCCCGGCAAGCCGCAGATCCATCGCCAGCGTCGCGTCGGCGTACCCCAGCCAGCCGGCGGCCGTGCTGCCGACCGCGGCGCTCCCGGCGGTCGGCTCCCCCTCGAACCAGAGCCGCGCTCCCCGCACGCCGAGATCCGCCGTCAGCGTCAGCCGCGCGTCGTCGTCGGCATACAAACGCGCGCCCAGCGCCAGCCGCCCGCCCAGGAGGCGCGACGTCACCGTCCCCGTCGTGGCATCGGCGGCCAGGCCCCGCCGCGCCTGCCCGGCGACGGCGACGAACAGCGTGTCGGTGACGTGCATCCGCAGGGTGAGGTCGGGGCCGAGCTGGGTCTGTCCGCCGCCGTAGCGTTCGAGCGCGAACCCGGCGGCCAGCGAGTGGCGACCGTCCTGTGGGACGGGCGCGCCGCTGCGCGCGAGCGTCGGGGCGTGCTCGGGCGCGAGCGGGGGTGGGGGTGGCGCGGCGGCCGGCGGCGTCTCGGCCGGCCGCTCGCGCGTGGCCTGCAACAGCTCGTCGGCGGCGACGACCAGCGCCAGCACACGTCCGTCGGCGGGGAAGGGGGTCAGGTTCAACCGGCGCTCCAGCGCCGGCGCGTCGCGGGGATCGAGCGTCAGCGCGACCCGGTCCAGCGTCTCCCCCTCGAGCGTCAGCGTCAGCAGCGGGGCGGCGGCGCGCTCGCCCGCCGGCGCGTCGGGGGCGCACACCGCCACTCTCCGGCGCCCGAAGGCCGTTCGCAGATCCGATTCGATCAGCGCCGCGAGGCGCGGGGACCAGTCGCCGTCGAAGCGCAGACAGAGGGCGTCGCGGTCGACCGCGTTCGCGTCGCGCGCGCCGGGAACCGCCGGCCTGTCGCCGCCGGTGGCGGCACGCTCCTCGGCCCGCGCCGGGCCCGCCGGCAACGCCAGCGCCAGCGCCAGCGCCAGCGCGCCAGCGCCGCGCCGCTGGCCCCCCTTCACTCGCAGGCTTTCGCGACCGTCCCGGCGTGGATGCCACCGGGATAGCGCGCGAGGTACGCGTCGCGGGCCCGCGCGCAGTCGCCGCGCCGGCCGAGGCGATCGGTCGCCTGGACCAGTCGCGCCAGCGCGTCCTCGTGGAACGACGCCCCCGGCGCCAGTCGCACCGCGCGCTGCAGGCTGACGACGGCGCCCGCCAGATCGCCCAGGTGGTCCATCCGGATGCGCCCCAGCTCCAGCGCCGCCAATCCGGTGCGCGCGTCGTGGGGATAGCGGGCCAGAATCTCCTCGTAGAGGCCGGCCGATTCGGCCATGTGGCCGGCGCGCCACTGCCCTTGCGCCTTCTCCAGCAGGAGGCGCGCCTCCTCGCGCGCGGCGTGCGTGCGTGCGGCCGGGTGTGCGGCCGGCGCGTGGGCGCGCGGCGCGGGGGCCAGCGCCGGTGCCTCGTCCGCGGGCGGCGCCGCTTCGTCACCAGGCGCGGGGGCCGCCGCTTCGTCGGTCGACGAGAGCAGCGCGGACAGCCGCTCGCCGGCGCGCAGCCGGTGTACCTCGCCGCCGTTGCGGTTGCGGACCTCGACGACGCCGCGCTCGACCGACACCTCGACCCGGGCGCCTTCGCCTTCGCTTCCGGCGACGCGCGCCACGGAGAACCGGGTGCCGACGACGCGGACCTCGATGTCGTCGACGTCGACGATGAACCGACGGTGGTGGTGCGGCTCGACGTCGAACCGCGCGTGGCCGTGCCCCAGGCCGACCCGGATCTGCTCCGCGGTCACCTCCTCGACCGCCACCCGCGAGTGCGGCCCCATGTCGACGTGCACGCCGTCGGGGAGCGCCAGCGCCACCTCGTTGGCGGTGCTCTCGAACGCGCGTCCCGCGCCGATGCTGTTCGCCCCCGGCTCGGGTGCGCGCCGGACGTACCAGACCCCCGCGATCGCCGCCGCCGCTGCCAGCGACGCCACCGGGATGAAGAACAGCCGCCGCCGGGCCCGCGCCGTGCGCCGGTCATCGAGCCCTCGCCGCAGCCGGCGCCAGGCGACGTCGGTCTCGGGCGGCGGCGTCTTGGTTGCGCGCACAAGGTTCGAAAGTCTGATCTTCGCCGAGCTCATGTTTCTTCCCCGCCTGCTTGCCCACCTGCTTGCCCGCCCCCGTCCCCGCTGGCGCCCCGACCGGGCAGATCGTTCTCGAACACCGCCGCCAGCTTCCCCTCACACAGCGCGATCCGCCGCTTCACGGTTCGCTCCGACAGCTTCATCTGCGCCGCGACCTCGGCGACGGTCATCCCCTCGAGGCGCCGGAGCAGGAAGGCGACGCGCGCCTCGGTCGGCAGCCGGTCGAGGATCCGGTAGAGCACGCGCGCCTCGGCGGCGATCGCCGGCGACACGTTCGGCGACGCGACGGTGTCGGCGGCGTCCTCGGTGATGTCGACGGTGACGAACCCCAGCCGGCGGGCCAGCTTCCGCCGCCGCAGCCGCCGGTCGACCAGATGGATCGCGATCGTCGACAGCCAGGCCTGAAACGCGCGCGGCTCGGCCAGCCGGCGGATCCCCTCGAAGGCGCGCATGAACGCCTCCTGCACGACGTCGTCGACCTCGGCGTCCGCCCCCAGCAGGCGGTAGACGCGCTGGCGCAGCGGGCCCAGGTAGCGGCGGAACAGGTACTCCTGCGCGGCCAGGTCCCCCACTTGCGCCCGCAACACCCAGTCGGTGTCGTTCGGTGTCTCGGTCGGAGTCTCGATCTCCGCGGGCGCGCCGCGCCCGCCGGGGATGACCTCGAACATGACGCGGCCGGGCGCCGCCTGCTTCCGATCCACGTAGACAGGGTACCGCGACCGCCAGATTTCGGGCCAAGAGGGTGGGGTGGGCCTCACCCGGGTGGGGTCTCGACCCACCGGGCGCCCTGGAAGCGGGCGGCCAGGAAGTCGACGAACGCGCGCAGCTTGGCGGGGAGGTGCCTCCGGTTGGGGTACACGGCGTAAATGCCGATTTCCCCACGGCGAAAGTCGGTCAGCACGGGCTTGAGCTGTCCGGCCGCCAGCTCGCGCGCGATCATGTGCGACGGGAGCACGGCCAGGCCCAGCCCGGCCACAGCGGCCTCGCGCAGGACGGTGCCGTTGCCGGCGATCAGGCTCCCGGTGACCGGGACGATCGCGACCTCCCCCTGCCGGTCGCGGAACCGCCAGTCGAGCCGGGTCGGGATGTTCGCGTAGCGGAGGCAGTTGTGGCGCAGCAGGTCGGCCGGGGCGCGCGGGACGCCCCGGCGGGCGAGGTAGGCGGGCGCGCCGCAGACCACCAGCCGATCGCCGGCCAGCTTGCGCGCGACCAGGGTCGACTCCTTGATCCGCCCGATCCGGATCGCCAGGTCGAAGCCGTCGGCCACCAGATCGACCAGGCGATCCTCGGCGCCGAGATCGACGGTCACGCGGGGGTTCGCGGCCAGGAAGTCGGCCAGCGCCGGCGCGAGGTGCAGCTGGCTGAAGGCGAGCGGCGCGGTCACCCGCAGCGTGCCGCTGGGGGCGCCCCCCGCCTCCTCGGCCACGCTCGCCGCCTCGTCGGCCGCGGCGAGCAGGCGGGCGCAGCGCTCGTAGAACGCCAGCCCCTCCTCGGTCAGCGACAGCTTGCGGGTGGTGCGGTGAAGCAGGCGGACGCCGACGCTCTCCTCCAGCCGCGCCACCCGGGCGCTGACCGCCGACTTGGCCAGCCCCAGGCGTTTGGCCGCATCGGTGAACGATCGCGCCTCCACGACCCGCGCAAAGACGGCCATTCCCAGGATGTCATCCAGTGACCCAGTCATGACTGTTCGTATATGAGAACAGTGTTGTCGCGAGGCGACGGATAATCAAGTCGGGGCCCGGCGCGTAGGTTGGCCATGCGGTTCGACGAACGAATCGCCCAACACCAACCAGGAGACTCCGATGCGTTCATTCTTCGCGACCGACAGCAGCTCCCTCGTCCTCACCCTCCAGCGCGTCGTGCTCGGCACCGTCATCCTCGCCCACGGCGTGCAGAAGGCGTTCGGCTGGTTCCACGGCTTCGGGTTCAAGGGGACGATCGCCTGGTTCGGCGGCCTCCACGTCCCCGCCGCGCTGGCGCTGCTGGTGATCCTGGCCGAGACGCTGGGGGCGGCCGCGCTGCTCGCCGGCTTCGCCACCCGGTTCAACGCCGCCGCCATCGCGGCCGTGATGGTCGGCGCCATCCTGCTGTGGCACCTCCCGAACGGGTTCTACCAGAACTGGGACGGCAGCCAGAAAGGGGAGGGGTTCGAGTTCTTCCTGCTGGCGCTGGCGCTCGCGCTGCCGCTGGTCGTCAAGGGGGCGGGCGCGTACGCGGTCGACGGTCTGCTGACCCGCTGGCTCTCCACCGCGCCGGCGGCGTTGACGGCGGTCGCGGTCGCCGCGCGCTGATGTTGTCCCTTGTCAGGCCGCCGTCCGTCCAGTACACCCTTCGCCCGTCATGACCGCCCCGCAACCTGAAGAGACCGCGGCGCCGGCGGCCCGCGAACGGTTCTGGCCGCTGGTCTGGGAGGCGGTCGGCGGCCGCTCGCGGCGCGACCTGACCACGATGCCGCTGAACCGCGCCATCCTGCTGCTCGCCATCCCGATGGTGCTGGAGATGGCGGCCGAGTCGCTGTTCGCGGTCGCCGACATTTTCTGGGCCGCCAAGCTGGGGCCCGACGCGGTGACGGTCATCAGCATGACCGAGTCGCTGCTGGTGATCGTCTACGCGCTGTCGATCGGGCTGTCGATGGGCATCGGCGCGCTGGTGGCGCGGCGGATCGGGGCCAAGGATCACGACGGCGCGGCGCGCGCGGCGGTGCAGGGGATGATCATCGGCCTGTCGCTGTCGGTGGTCTTCGGCGTGCTCGGCGTGCTGGCCGGGCCTGCCCTGCTGGGGGTGATGGGGGCCTCGGACGCCGTGCAGGCGATGGGGGCCAGCTACAGCCGGGTCATGCTCGGGAGCTGCGTCGTGGTCGTGATGCTGTTCCTCAACAACGCCGCCTTTCGCGGCGCCGGGGACGCCGCGATCACGATGCGGACGCTCTGGCTCTCGAACGGCATCAACATCCTGCTGGGGCCGTTCCTGATCTTCGGGCTGGGCCCGTTCCCGCGGATGGGGGTCACCGGCGCGGCGATCGCGACGACCATAGGGCGCGGCACCGGCGTGCTGTTCCAGCTCTGGTCATTCCGGCGCGGCACCGGCCGCCTGGTGGTGCGGCGCGAGCACCTCGGCATCGACATCGAGTCGCTGCGCACGATCTTCCGCATCGCCCGCACGGGCGTGGTGCAGATGCTGATCGCCACCACCAGCTGGGTGGCGCTGATGCGGATCATGGCGGCGTTCGGCAGCTCGGTGATCGCCGGCTACGGGATCGCCATCCGCGTCGTGCTGTTCGCGCTCCTGCCGTCGTGGGGGCTCGGCAACGCGGCCGCGACGCTGGTCGGCCAGAACCTGGGCGCGAAGAACCCCGAGCGGGCGGAGGCGGCGGTCTGGAAGGCCGCCTTCTACAACCTGCTCTTTCTCGGGGGGATCGGCGTCGTCTTCGTGGCGCTGGGCGGGCCGATCGTCCGGCTGTTCAACGACGACCCGGTCATCGTCGACTCGGGCAGCCACGCGCTGCGGATCGTCGCCGCCGGCTTCCCGCTCTACGCCTACGGGATGGTGCTGACCCAGTCGTTCAACGGGGCGGGCGACACCCGCACGCCGACGCGGATCAACCTGATCTGCTTCTGGCTGTTCGAGATCCCGCTCGCCTACCTGCTGGCGCGCCCCCTCGGGATGGGCCCCTCGGGCGCCTACCTGTCGATCGCGCTCGCCTTCTCGCTGATGGCGATCATCTCGGTCGTGCTGTTCAAGCGGGGGCGCTGGAAGACCATCAGCGTTTGAAGACCAGTCGCGGATTAAATCAAGCTTCTCTCGCCGGCGAACATCGCTAGCCTTTGGGCCCCATGGCTATGACGTTCCCCGTCTGGTTGGCCCAGCAGCATCCGAACATCCCGAACGCCGGCGCCCAGGCGATCCTGGCGCTGGCCGAGGGGGGCGCGACGGTGCCGTTCATCGCCCGCTACCGCAAGGAGCAGACGGGGAACCTCGACGAGGTCGCGATCCGCGCGGTCATCGAGGCCAAGGAGCGCTGGGACGACCTCATCAAGCGGCAGGCGTTCATCGTCGAGGAGATCGGCCGCCAGGGGAAGCTGACCCCCGAGCTGGAGGCGCGCGTCCGGGGGACGTTCGATCCGGTCGCGCTGGAGGACATCTACCTTCCCTACAAGCAAAAGCGCAAAACCAAGGCCGAGGCCGCGCGTGAGGCGGGGCTGGCGCCGCTGGCGGAGTGGCTCTGGGCCTGCGGGCACGGGGCGGACGCCGCCGGCGAGGCGCCCGAGGCGCGCGCGGCCGGGTTCGTTGACCCCCAAAAGGGCATCTCCGACGCGGCAGCGGCGCTCGCTGGCGCCTCCGACATCGTCGTCGAGCGGTTGTCCGAGGACTCCGGCCTGCGCCAGCAGGTGCGCACGGCCTACTTCGAACGCGGCTGCGCGCGCACGCGCAAGGGCGAGAAGGTCAAGACCCCCAGCCGCTTCGAGAACTACTTCGCCTATCAAGAGCCGGTGAAGGAGCTGATGAAGCCCTCCGGCTCGCACCGTTATCTGGCGATGCGGCGCGGGTGGATGGAGGAGGAGCTGATCCTGACGCTGGGGGGGCGCCTCGGGGACGACGGCACCACCGATCCGCTGATGGACGAGATGCTCGCGGCGTTCGAGACCGCGGCCTGCCCGCCGGCGGGGGCGAAGTTCTCGGGCGCGCCCCTCCTGAAGCGCGCGGCGCGGATGGCCCTGCGCGCGCACGTGACGCCGTCGATCGACACCGAGGTGCACAAGGCGCTGCGCGAGATCGCCGACGCCGCGGCCATCACGGTGTTCGCCGAGAACGTGCGCAAGCTGCTGCTGGCGGCCCCGTTCGGGCCCAAGCCGGTGCTGGGCGTCGACCCAGGGCTGCGCACGGGCTGCAAGCTGGCGGTGGTCGACGCCACCGGGCGCTACCTCGGCTCGGGGCTGATGCACCTGGAGACGCCGTCGGGCAAGGCGGCCGCGGCGCCGATCCTGGCCGACCTGATCAAGAAGGGGGGCATCTCGGCGGTCGCCGTCGGCAACGGCACCGCCGGGCGTGAGACCGAGGCCTTCGTGCGTGAGGCGCTGCGCCACTTCGCGCTCGACGTGCCGGTGGTGATGGTCAGCGAGGCGGGGGCCAGCGTCTACAGCGCCAGCGACGCCGCGCGCGAGGAGTTCCCCGAGCTGGACGTCACCGTTCGCGGCGCGATCTCGATCGCGCGCCGGCTGCAGGACCCGCTGGCCGAGCTGGTGAAGATCGATCCGAAGAGCATCGGCGTCGGGCAGTACCAGCACGACGTCTCCGAGACCGGGCTCAAGCGCAGCCTCACGGCGGTGGTCGATTCGTGCGTGAACCAGGTCGGCGTGAACGTGAACACCGCCTCTTACCACCTGCTGGCGCACGTGTCGGGGATCGGGCCCGGCCTGGCGCGCGCGATCGTCGAGCACCGGGCGAAGGAGGGGCTGTTCAAGTCGCGCGATGGGCTGCTGGAGGTGTCGCGGTTCTCGAAGAAGGTCTACGAGCAGGCGGCCGGATTCCTGCGCGTGCCCGACGCGGCCCACCCGCTGGACAACACCGGCGTCCACCCCGAGCGCTACGCGGCGCTCGACAAGCTGGCGTCGGAGCTGGGGGTCACCACCGCCGCGCTGCTGGGGTCGGGCGTCAAGCTGGTGAAGCAGGCGCGTGGCTTCAAGGAGGAGGTCGGCGCCTTCACCTACGACGATCTGATCCGCGAGCTGGAGAAGCCCGGGCGCGACCCGCGCGACGGCTTCGTCCCGTTCTCGTTCCGCGCCGACATCCACGAGATGAAGGACCTGCAGCCCGGATTCGTCTGCCCCGGCATCGTCACCAACGTCACCAACTTCGGCGCGTTCGTCGACATCGGCGTGCACCAGGACGGCCTGGTCCACATCTCCCAGCTCGCCGACAAGTTCGTGAAGGATCCGCGCGAGGTCGTCAGCGCCGGCGATCGCGTCACGGTGCGCGTGCTGGAGGTGAAGCTCGACAAGAAGCAGATCGCGCTGACGATGAAGACCGAACGGGCGCAGGGTGCACCCGCGCCGCGCCCGTCAGGCGACGACCGCCCGCGCGGCGGCGATCGCGGCCCGCGTGCGCCGACATCGGCCCCGCCGCCCCCAAAACCGGCCACCCCCTTCAACAACCCCTTCGCCGCGGCCCTCGCCAACAAGACCAAAGGTCGCTAGTCCTGAAGTTCGTCCTCTCCCCGCGGAGCGGGGAGAGGATTGAGGTGAGGGGCCCGGCGCAGATCTCCGTCAGCGCGCGACCTTGCGGACGCTGCGCGAGGCGAGCCAGACCAGGACCACGGTCATCGCCAGCAGCGCGGCCACGTGCGGCCAGAGATCGACGAGGCTCGCGTCGCGCAGCACCACGCCGCGCATGATCGCGATCATGTGCGTCACGGGGAAGAGCAGCCCGATGCCCCGGAGCACGACCGGCAGCCCCTCGAACGGGAAGATGTAGCCCGAGAGAAAGACGCCGGGGAGAAACAGCAACTGACCGAGCTGCTGTGCTTCGAGCTGCGTCTGGGCGCGGGACGAGATCAGCAGGCCCATCGACAGCAGCGCCGCCAGGTAGAAGAGGGCGAGGACGTAGAGGACCAGCACGCTCCCGCGGATCGGCACCCCGAAGCCGAACCGCATCGCCAGCAGGATCAACGTCATCTCGATCAGGCTGAGGACCAGGTAGGGGAACAGCTTGCCCAGCATCAGGCCGAGCGGGTCGATCGGCGTCACCAGCAGCTGCTCGAAGGTCCCGCGCTCGCGCTCGCGCACGATCGCGCCGGCCGACAGGACCAGACAAAGCAGCTGCAGCAGCACCGCCACCAGGCCCGGGATGATGTAGTTCGCGGTGCGCCCCTCCGGATTGAAGAGAATGACGGGCTGCGCGCTGACGGCGCCCGCCCCGGGGACGATCGTCTCGAGGCGCGCCTGGTTGTCGCTGGCGACCAACCCGTTGACGCTGGCGAGCGCTTGGGCGCTGGCGGTCGAGTCCGAGCCGTCGATCAAGACCAGCAGCTGCGACGCCATCCCGCGGACGCGCCGGTCCTCGAACCGCGGCGGGATGATGACCGCGACCCGCGCCCGCCCGGCGCGGATCTCCTCGCGCGCCTGCTGCGAGCTGGGGCTGAGGGCGACGATCTTGAACGTCTTCGTCGCCGCCAGCCGCTGCCGGAAGAGGCGGCTCTCGTACGAGCGATCCTGATCGACGACCGCGGTCGGCAGGTCGTGCACCGTCTGGTCGATGAACCCGAACAGCACCAGCTGCATGAGCGGCAGCATCAGCGCCAGCCGCAGCGTCCCCGGGTCGCGGAAGATGTGCAGGAACTCCTTGCGGAAGACGCCCAGGAACGACTGCCACATGGCTAGGCTCTCTCCGTCGCCTCGGCCGGCGCCGACGCGTTGGCCGGCTTCTCCGACTCGGCCCGCGCCTGCGCCGCGTCCTCGGTCAGCTTGACGAAGACGTCCTCCAGCGACGGGTGGATCTCCCGGACCTCGGTGACCGGGAACCCCGCCTCGCGGACCGCGCGCAGCACCTCCGCGTCCGAGCGCTCGGCGGGGATCACCGCGTTCACCGACTGGCCGAAGATCGTCGCGCCCCGGCACCAGGGCTGGCGCCGGAGCCAGGCCAGCGCCTTGGCGGGCTGGACGGTCTGCACCTCGATCCGCCGCGTGTGGGGGGCGTTCACGATCGGCAGCGCCATCAGTGACTCGGGCGTGCCGGTGATGAGCAGCTTCGAGGCGTAGAGGTAGCCGACGGCGCCGCACCGCTCGGCCTCGTCCATGTAGTGGGTGGTGACCAGGAACGTGATCCCCTGGGCCGCCAGCGCGAACAGCAGGTCCCACAGCTCGCGCCGCGCGACCGGATCGATCCCGGCGGTCGGCTCGTCGAGGAAGACGACGCGCGGCTCGTGCATCAGCGCGGCCCCCAGCGCCAGCCGCTGCTTCCATCCGCCGGAGAGCAGCCCGGCCCGGCGCGCGAGGTAGGGCGCGATGTGGGTCAGCGCGATCGCCGCGTCCCGCCGCTCGCGCAGCCGCGACCCGGTGAGGCCGTAGACGGTGGCGAAGAAGTCCAGGTTCTCCTTCACGGTGAGGTCCTCGTAGAGCGCGAACCTCTGGCTCATGTACCCGATGCTCTTCCGGATCGCCTCACCCTCGGTCGCGACGTCGAGGCCCAGCACGGAGGCCCGCCCCGCCGACGGCGCGAGGAGGCCGCACAGGATACGGATCAGCGTCGATTTTCCCGAGCCGTTCGGTCCCAGGAGCCCGTAGATCTGGCCCACGGGGACCTCGAGGCTGACGTCGTCGAGGGCGGTGAAGGCGCCGAACTTGCGCCCGATGTGCTCGACCCGGAGCGCGGCGCCGTCGGTCGGGTCGCTCGTCGCGCTCATCGCGCCACCTGGATGGTGGCGGCCATCCCGGCCCGCAGCACGTCGGCGCCGGTCTCGATCCGGATCCGCGAGGCGAACACCTGATCGGCGCGCTCGTCCGCGGTCTGTAGATTTCGGGGGGTGAACTCCCCCTCGCTCGCCACCGACTCGACCTTCCCGCCGAACGCTTTCCCCGGGAACGAGTCGACGAAGATCGGCACCGCCATCCCGGGCCGGATGCGCCCGAGCTGCGTCTCGGGGACGTAGATGCGGACGTAGAGCTGGGTCGGCTCGAGCAGCCGGGCCGCGGGGGCGTTCGGGGCGAGGATGTCTCCCGGGCGCAGCCGGATCGACTCGACCCGGGCGGCGCGCGGGGCCCGAACGACCAGCTCGCCGAGCGCCACGTCGACCTGGTCGACGCGGCCGCGCGCGGCGTCGACCACGCCCTGGGCGGCGCGGACGTCCTGCGGCGTTCCCTGTAGCAGCGAGTCGAGCTGCGCCTGCAGCGACGCCACCTGCGCCGACGAGCTGCGCAGCGCCAGGGCGGCGTTGTCGGCGTCGACGCGGGTGCCGGCGCCGCCGGCGAAGAGCTTGCGCGTTCGCGCCTCGTCCTGGCTGGCGCGCTCCAGGGCCGCCTGCTGCGCCCGCAGCCGGGCCCGCGCCCCCTCGATCTCGGCGCGGCGCGCGCCGGAGAGGTTGCGGCTGTCGACCTTCTCGAAGGCCCCCTGGGCCTGGGCCAGCTGGCCCACGGCGATGAGGCGCTGGGCGGGGAGGTCCCCCGTCTCCAGCGTGACCAGGGGCTGTCCGGCGGTGACCCTGTCGCCCTCCCGAACGGCGACCTCCTGCACACGCCCCCCGACCCGCGAGGCGACGTCGATGGTGTCGGCCTCGATCGTGCCACTCCACTCGAACGGCGCGTGCGCCCGCCGCACCCGGTACACGGCGTAGGCGGTGACCGCGACCACCGCGATCGTCGCGAGGGCGATCGCGCGCTTGGGTCCCGACGTCATGCCGGGATGCTAATCAGGTTCTCCCCCTCGGCCAGACCGCCTCCCGTCGGTGGGCGTCTTCACCATGACGGAATTGTCAGGCGTGGTACGCGCAATGTCGCGGTCCACGACCGGAAGTCCGTCGGTTCGCCGCGTATCAGGTGCGGCTTTGATTTTGCACACGGTCAGATTGGCCAATGCCGATGCGCCTGCCGAGACGCCTCTCCACCTCCAGCGCGATGGGCGCGGCAATCGCCCTCGTGTGGATCGTCTACGGCGTCGCGACGCTCCACGCGCACGGGCTCACCTCCGACGAGCCAGGCCTGTTCTACGCCGGCGATCGAACGCTCTTCTGGCTGCTGCATCCGCGCGCGCTCGACGCGCTGGACTTCGCCGGGGCCGAACCGGCGGGGTTCGTGTCCGAGTTCCTTCGCTGGCCCGACTGGAAAGACCCGATGCACTATCCGGTGTTCCCCAGCCTGCTCGCGGCCATCACCTCGCGCCTGTTTCACGACGGCCTGGGTTGGGTCAGCGTCATCGACGGTCATCACCTGGGATTGGTCCTCTTCCACGGGCTGGGGCTCTGGGTCTTCTGCCGCTGGGCGACGAGGCTGCTCGGCGACACGGCGGGTGTCGCCGCCACCGTCGCGCTCGCGCTGTACCCGACCTTCGTCGGTCACGCCTTCAGCAACCCGAAGGATCTCCCGTGCGCGCTCTGGAACGGCATCGCTGTCCTCGCCGCGGGCGTGGGCCTCCTCGAAAATCGCGGGAAGCCGCTCATCTGGGCGGGCCTGTTCCTGGGCGTCGCGCTGTCGTGCAAGCTGAACGGCGTCTTCGCGCTGATCGCCGTGCTCGCCTGGACGCCGTTCGCGTACCTGATTCTCTACCGGCGCCGCAGGCCCTTCGCGGCAGAGGTCATGGTCGGTCTGTTGATCTTTCCGTATCTCGGGCTGGTCGTCTTCGTGCTGCTCTGGCCGTGGCTCTATCAAGGCAAGGGGATTGCGATCTGGTGGGCGCATCTCAACGATTACGTCAGCTTTCTCCTGGCCTTCGGAACCAGCGACCGGTCGTCGTGGGTCGCCTATCCCGCCAAGGCGCTGGTCTTCATGACCCCGCCTCTGGTGCTGCTCGCGGCGGCGGTCGCGCTCGGAACCGCGTGGCGTCGTGGTCGCGAAAGGGCCGCGATCGTCCTCTTGCTGGTCCTGGCGGGCGGTCTGCCGGTGCTGCGCATCGCCGCCCCGCGCTCCAACTTCTACGACGCCAATCGCCACTTCATCGAATACGTCCCGGCGCTGTGCGCCCTGGCGGGGCTCGGCGTCGCCGAGCTCGCAAGGTGGGGCCGGCGGTTGCTCGCCCGGCTCCCCGCCGGGGCCGCAGGCGGGGCGCGGGTGACGGCGTCGGGCCTGACCGTGGCGGCGGTGGCCGTCTTGATCTGGCCCCTCGCCGCGTACAGGCCGTTCGAGGCGGCCTACTTCAATCGCTTCGTCGGGGGACTCGGGGGCGCGCAACAGGCGGCGCTGCTTCGGGCGCCCTTCAACGTCATGGCGAGCGGAACCGAGGCGGACTACTGGTGGAGCTCCTCCGGAGACGGGGTCGCAGCCGCCCGCGCGATCGATCCCCAGGCGCCGGTGGCGATGTGCGGCGGCTCCACCGCGCTGCTGCCGATCGAGCTGCGGACCCCCGGCAAGGGGCCGCGCTTCGTGGAGCCTGACGATCCGGCGGCGCTGGTGTACGTGAACCCGCGCGAAGCGTTCTGCTCCTGGAAGCGCGTCCGCGAGCTCGAGGCCAAGCGGCCCGTCTTGAGGCGGGTGGAACGCGGCGGAGGACTTATCTGGGAGCTCCTGGGCCCGGCCACCGGCGCGTCGCTGAGCCCCGTCTCACGTGAAAACGGCTACACCAAGTGACAACTGGATCAGAACTGCTTGAAGAAGTTCCAGATCTCCAGCCCCGAGAAGGGCGGGGGCTGGTGGACGCCGTCGAACTCGCACCAGCTGACGGGGTTGCCGGCGTCGCAGCCGGTGTAGTTCACGCAGCCCGCCTGAGTGCCGGGCGTGGTGGTCGTCGCGCAGTGGTTGCGCGTGCGGAACGTGTCGCGCACCTCCCGCCCCATCGCGGGTGAGATCGTCGGGTCGTTGGTGCCGTGCGAGCCCCAGTAGGCGATCGGGTCGGTGCCGGTGCAGCTGCCGCCGCTCAGCGAGCCCGACATCGGCGCGATCGCCCGGTAGATGTTCGCCTGCGCGCAGCCGATCTGGATGGTCATGATCGCGCCCATGCTGAAGCCCATGACGAACTCGCGGCTCTTGTCGATGCAGAGCTGCGCTTCGAACTTGGTCCGCATGGCGTCGAAGTAGGCGATGTCGCGCCCGTTCTGGTTGGTCCAGCTGGTGTCGAGCGCCTGCCCGGCGACGAAGATCGCGCTGCCGGCGGCGCGTGCTTCGACGCCGTAGAAGGGTCCGTCCTGGCTGGGCGCGCCGCCGTCGGCGACCGACTGGGCGTCGTACATGCGGCCGTGCAGGGCGAAGATCAGCCGGTACGGGTGCGTCGATTCGTAGCCGGCGGGGATCTTGATGATGTACTCGCGCTGCGTCCCCGAGACGTCGAGGGTGAACTTGCCGCTGGTGGGGACCGCGGCGGCCTTGTTGCAGCCCTCGCTGGGGACCGCCCCCGCTCCGCTGCCGGCGGCGCCTGTCGATCCGGCTGTGCCGCTGGCACCGCCGCGTGCGTTGCCCGAGCCGGCCGCGCCTGTAGCGCCGGCGGCGCCACTAGATCCGGCGGCGCCGCTCGATCCGCCACGCGCGCTGCCCGAGCCGGCGACGCCGCTCGAGCCGGCCGCGCCCGTCGCCCCGGCCGCGCCGCTCGTGCCGGCCGCCCCGCTCGTGCCGGCTGCCCCGGTCGAGCCGGCTGCCCCGGTTGTGCCGGCGGCGCCGGTCGAGCCAGCCGCGCCCGTCGCGCCCGCGCCGCCGCTGGTGCCCGCGCCGCCGGGCGTCCCCGCGCCGCCGCCGGGCACGCCCGCGCCGCCGGACGTGCCGGCCGTTCCGGTCTCTGACATTCCGCCCGAGCTACAGGCCATTCCCAAAAAAGCGAAAGAGACAGCCAGCAGCGGGATACTCCAACTAGAGCGCCGGCGAACCGACATCCCTGCAATCTCCATCGGAACACCTCCAGGGCGACGGGGACGGCTGCGAGTTTCGGCGCGACCACCGCTGCTGTCAATGCGTGTCGCTGGCGGTCAGCGACGGAAGAAGAGACACAAAAACGTCAGTTTGAATATCTGACGAAACGCAGCCAATTCAGGCCCAATTGTAGGATGCCCCGCGCTCGCATCGTCATGGCTTTCACGGCGATGCTCGCGGCCTGTGGCCCCGCTTCGGAAGAGACGGTGACCGGGGCGGGAGGCGGGGCGGCTGGCAGCGGCGGTGCCGCCGGGGACGGGACGGGTGGCGCGGCCGGCAGCGTCGGCCCCAGCGACGGCTCGCTGACCGACGTCTCCACCCTCACGCCGGCGACCTGCACCATCACGCCCACGGTGACCGTCGCCGGGAAGATTCCGATGGTCGGCGTCGCCACGTTCACCGCTGATCTCGCCGGCGCCGACAGGGCCGTCATTCAGTTCGGAAAGACGACCAGCTACACGCTGGAGGCGCCCGTCAGCTGGGGTGCGTCGATGCACCGGACGCTGCTCCTCGGCATGCCCGCGAACACGACGGTTCACTACCGGGTCGTCGTCATTGCGGGGCAGAGCGCCTGCATCGGCGCCGACGCGACCTACAAGACGGGCGCCGCCGTCAGCGGCACGCCGGGCAACCTGACGCCGCAGAAGGGGCAGAGCACGATGACCCCCGCGCCCGGGTTCATCATCGCGCAGAGCAGCAACACCTCGTACATCATCAACAACGCCGGCGAGGTGGTCTGGGCCTACAAGTTCCCCATCAACCTGACGCGGTCGCTGATGTCGTGGGACGGAAACTACATGTTCGCGCGCGACATCGGTCCGTTCGACGCGGCGACGGGCGGGTCAATCTACCGCGTGGCCATGGACGGCACCGGCGAGATGAAGCTGACCCTGTCAGGCGGAACCCACCACGACTTCACGGTGACCCCGACGGGCATCGCCTACCCGGCGAAGAAGGCGGCCGGTGGTTGCGACAGCCTCTACACCGCGGGCGTCGACGGCGCGAACAACAGGGCGCTGGTCGATCTCGACGTCGTGTTCGGCAAGTTCACGGTGGGCGCCGGCGCGGCGGCGCGGGAGAAGTGCCACGTCAACGCCATCTACTACTACGCGACCACCGACAGCTACTCGGTCTCGGATCGCGAGAAGGACGCCATCGCCTTCATCTCTGGCGCGGGTGCGGTGCTCGGGTCGGTCGGGGCCACGCCGACGGGGACGACGCCGAATCACGCCAAGGCCGACGGCGCCGACGGGCAGACGGGCTCGGCCTGGCGCGTGCAGCACGGGCACGACCAGTACGAACCGAACAAGCTGGTCCTCTGGTCGAACGGTATCATCACGGGGGGGCAGTCGCGGGTCCTCCACTACACCATCGACGGCGCGACGGCGAAGCTCGACTGGCAGTACACGGGCGCCGGGAACTCGCCGACGCTCAGCGGCGCCCAGCACCTGGCCAACGGAAACTTCCTGCTCACGAACAGCATGAACGGGAACGTCCAGGAGATCGATCCCAGCCAGGTGTTGATCCAGACCTTCAACGGTCTGTGCAAGGGCTACTCGCGGCAACGCCCGACGCTGTACGGCCCGCCGCCGGGCCGCTGACGATCAGCGGCCGGGGGCGGTGCGGCCCCCGGCTACGAGCTGCAGATCAGCTGCAGGTTTTGGGGACGGTCAGCGTGTCGAGCTTCTTGCCGTCGACGGTCCAGAACTCGTAGGTGATGCCGGTCGTCGTGGCGGTGATCAGCATCGCCCCCGCGCCCGAGCTGACGCGGAACTTCGACTCGGGGGGCTGAGCGCGGCTGAATTCGTACTTCCCCGCGCCGCCCATGCCGTTGACGAAGAAGGGGATGTTGCCGATCTGCCAGCGTTCGTAGTCGTGGTCGTGGCCCGACATCACCGAGTCGGCGCCCCAGGCCTCGAACGGCCAGTTCATCACCGGGTTGTCGCCATGGTCGCCGGTGCTCTTGGGCGGGTAGTGGAAGGTGACGATGTCGTAGCAGGCCTTCGAGGCCGGCAGGCGCGCCTGCAGCCACTTTCCCTGCGTCGACGTCGCGCTGTTGCCGTCGGGCTCGTGCTCGTCGCTGTCCATGGCCCAGAGGTGGACCAGGCCCATGTCGACGTCGTAGTAGCGCTCGTTCCCGGGGAGCGTGAAGTAGTCGGTGTACGGCTTGAGGTCGCGCACCACCCAGTCGTGGTTGCCGGGCACCGGCCAGAACTGATTGCTGGCCGCGCCGGCACCGAAGGTGCCGACGTAGTTGCCGATGAACTGGTGGTAGTACTTGCCGATGTTGCGGTCGATCGTCGCCGCTTCACCCGCCTGGTAGTTGTTGTCGCCCAGCGTGATGACGTGGTCGGGGTTCCAGCTCTTGACCAGCGCGGCGACCTGACCCTCCTCGGTGTTGTCCTCGCCGTAGTCGCCGATCGCGGCGATCCGCACCGTCTTCGCCGGCGCGGGGGCAGGCGGGGGAGGGGGGGGCGATCCTGTGGAGGGGGGAGGGGTCGGCGTCGGCGTTGGCGTCGGCGCCGGCAGCGGTTCGGGCGTGGGCGTGGGCGTGGGCGTCGGTGCCGGGGTGGGCGTCGGCGTTGGCGTCACCACGGTCCCGGGATCGGGTGTGGGCGTGGGCGTGGGCGTTGGGGTGGGCGTGGGCGCCGCTGCCGCACCGGCGGTGCCGTTCGGCGGGGCGACCTGCGGCGCATCGGCGCCGCCGTCGTGACCGGCGATGCCGCTGCTGCCGACGTTGCCGCCTTTGCCGCCGCTGCCTGCCTTGTTGGGGCTGCCGGCGTGGCCGCCGCTGCCGGCGCTGCTGGCGTGGCCGCCGCTGCCGGCGGTGCCGAAGCTCCCCCCGCCGCCTGGGACCGTCGGAAACTCGTCCGAGGCGCCCTGTTCACACGAGGTAGCGCCAAGCAGAAGCGTGGCGGCCATGACCGAGACCCGAATGGTCGACTTCATCTCGAAGGTCTACGGATCCGGCCGCGAACCCGGACGTGTCGTCGAGCTAGCACGCCGGAATTGCGGGCCTTCGTAGCGCGAGCGTGGTGACGAAACCGCGCGCTGCAGCGGGCGCTTGTGCGCCGTCGCGGAACGCGTGATCGTCAGGCCGAGCTATGAGCCGGGAGTTTGAGACGGTGTCGATCTGGCTCGGGTGCTTTCCTTCCGAGGAGAGGCTCGACCAGTACCTGGCCGAGCACTACGCAGAAGATGATGCCGAGCCCATTTCGGAATTCGGGGCCGACCAAGGCGAGGCGTTCTACGACCACGACTTCGTGGAGACCGGGTTTCGCGTGGCGACGTCAGCGCGTCAACTGCTGCGGGGGCATAGCTTTTCGAAGTCCTATCTCTCGCACGTGGAGGCCGCGTGGCGGTCGCATGGCTTGGCCAACGTCAACACGCTGGTCCTCGTTTGGAATCGCGAGATCGAGTCGCCCTGTTCGGTGAAGAAGTTGGATTTCGAGTTGGCGTACCTGGGCACCTTCCCGTGTGACACACGTGCTGGAGAGGTCGACAGGCCGGACGGGACATGAGTGAACTGACCATCGAGGTCACTGGCAGTAACGACTTTGGTCCGTGCGCGTGTTGCGGATCCATGTCTCGAACCGTCTGGGGTTTCATCCATCGCGGCGACGTGACCGAGGCTGCCTACTTCGTCCAATGGACCCTGGGACAGATTGAGCGTCACGGCGCGAACGTCGATCTGATCATGGGGAAGTGGGGCGAGACCACGGACTCGACGGATCGATATGCCGTCGCCATGGAGCTTCACCATATGCCCGATGGTCCATCCTTCACCGTCATCGACTCGGCCGACCGGCCTGCCGCTTCGAGCGACTTGGTCGGGAAGCCGCTGGCGCGCGATGAGGTGATTGGCACGCCGCTCGCCGAGCGCGCGTTCGAGCTCGTGGACGCCATCTGGCTTCAAGACGAACGAATAGCGGAGATCGTCGAAGCGGCCTAGCCCGCCTTTGCAGACGTGACGAGCCTCTCAGTCCGTCCAGGTGGCCGTAGCGTTTGGGCCGTGGCCACGTGCCGAGGCGTAGACTGGAGCTTCCGGCGAGAGCATCTCGGACGACCAGTGCTTGCGCGCCGTCGTTGAACGGCAGATCGTTGGCCGGAGCACTCGATGATTCCTGGGCGAGAAGACGTACTCGCGAAGATTCTGGGGTTCACGGAACGTCCTGTGGCTATCGAGGCGTTCTGGGATGGCGACACTACTGGCTGGTTCGTGATCCTGACTGCCGTGTTCCCGGCCCGAACGCCGGCTGGGAAACCCTTTCGAGAAATTGACCTTCGGAGTTGGCGCGAGGGAGGAGGGGACATTCGCTTGTTCAACGGACAGGTTCCACCCTGGCCGGAGGCGCAGTACGCGAACGACCTAGGACGTGAAGTCGCCGCCCAACTGTCGGTGCCGTTCTACTTCGCGTCTCCAGAGCATCCAGAAGACCAGTGCCCGAGGTGGTGGGAGCGTGAAGCCGGTTATCCCTGCGGGGTGTGCGGAATTCCTCTCCTACAGCGAGAGTCGTGCCCGTGGCGGGGCACCTGTTATCAGTGTCATCTGAAGGCCCGAAGCGCAGAGCCCGCCTGACCACCGGTGCAGAAAAAGCGGCCGCGTTGCGGACGGGCACAGGGAGTTCGGAACCGCAGAGGCCCCTGCGTTGTCAAACGTCAGAGGAACAACATGCGGAAGCCGGTCGCTGCGCTCGTACTAGGTCTGTGGATTGGGGGGCCGCTGTTCGGCGCCCACGCGTCGCAAGCAGGGGGCTCGCCCATCACGAAGGACCGTCTGGCGGGCACCTGGGAAGGGCTGACCCGGGACGAGCTGCGCGTCTTTCTGGTCGTCGTCGTGGAATCCGGCACCACGGCTGCCATAGGTATCGGCATGCGGAATGGAAGTCAGGACATCTTGAGGTTTTCGATATCGAAGACGACCGTCGTCGACGGGAACGTCCACTGGGAGGGCGCCTCCGAGGACCCTGAGCGGAAGTATCGCGTCGACATCCAGGGCCAGGGCAAAGAGTTTCAGGGAGCCGGCCAAATCACTGCCGACTGGCGACTGCTTGGACCCAAGGGAGACGTCAAAGCGTCGTGGTCGGTTCGACTCGTAGGTCGCGATGGCGCGCACATAGAGCGTATCGCGAATCTGGCCGCAGCGACTCGGCAGCGACTCGGCATCACACGCCCTCGCTGAATGCCAGTATCGTTAGACGGACGGGACCGCCGTGGGAATGTTCGACAGCTTCATCGCGGAGCCGCCTCTTCGCTGCAGATCGTGTGGCTCCGATGTGTCGGAGTGTCAGGGCAAGGACGGTCCGTGCTCGTTGTTCGTCTGGAAGCAGGGCATTGCAGGTCCGGTGCGACAGACGGTCGACGACGAGTACGCACTTCCCGATGTCGAGCGCGCGACGTTTCGTCTACCGGACGAGTTCGAGATCTACACAGGTTGCCCAAGTTGCCACGCATGGATCACGGGCACGGGATACTGCTCGAATCGGGTGTGGACCTCGTCGCTTTCGGAGTCCACCTCGGGGAGAGTCCGATCCCCGCGAGCGACGTCGGAGCGTCGTATCGGCAGTGCTCCGCGTGCGCTGACGCATGGCAGGAGTCTGAGCGCCTAGCGCTATCCGAATGCCCGGGATGCCGAAAGCTCACTCGACTTCACGCCTCGGTGGACGGGGCTTCGCCCCGCCGCTGAACGTCAGTATCGTTAGACGGTCCAACCGATGCCCTGTTTGAGGATATGGAAGGTCGCCGCGTGTGTCGCTCTTGCCGCAGCATGTGCGACCACGTCAGAGCAACGTGAGCTGACAACGTGAAAAGAGGGCTTATCTACCTCGCGTGGTTGCCTTGGAGCCTCTCCCTCGGCATGCCCGCCCTTGTCATTCCGGGCGGGGGTGCTCTCAAGGGGCCAATCGTCTATCTAGGATGGCAAGCCCTCGTCACCAGCGTCATCTCTCCGTCGGATGCGAGAGAGAACGGCATTCGCACCGTACTCATGGCGGCCATGGGTCTCACGAATCTCGTTGTGATGTGTGGTCCGTGGTTACTAGCTCGATGTAAGGGGGGAGCGAATCGAATCCCTCGGACTCGCTGCGCTCGCCAGCTTGGGGCTGAACGCCAGCGCCATCCTGTGGCTGCCCGTCGTCAGGGACTTCGCGGCTCAGGGCTACTGGACGTGGTTGGGGGCGTTCGTGGTCTTCGCCGTGGGGGCTTGCTGGCCTGCCCCGGGTGCTAGCCGGCGCTCTCTGTCGGCCGCGTAACCCACCGTTTCAGCGCGTTGCAGCTGCCCGGGCTGCGTCCGGCCGCTGAACGCGATAACGTTTGTCCAGACCGGCATGATTGAGCTCAGTCCCGCCGCGAGGCAGCGTATCCAGGCGGTGTTCCGCGAGGAGGACGTGGCTCACGCTGAGCGAATGCTCACCCAGTGCACCGACGACCCGCTGTTGATCTCCGATGTGATGCGACAGAGCGTTGATCGAATCGTTTTCGCGATGATCCGGCTGACTGGCGGGCGCCTCGACCGTCTCGAGAACGAGGCGATCCCACTGTTTCGCCAAGACTGGCGGGATCTTTTGGTCGCTGCCGACTTCGCAGAAGACGTGCACGCTCACGAGACGTGGCAGCCGCGACGCTTCGATGCGACCGTGGACGCCGCGTGGATGGCAGGCCATCTGCCCGATGGCGTGGCGTTCGCTCTTGGCGCCGGTGTCGAGGTGGTGGCGGGGATGCAACGAGGCCAGGCGGGCGCGGTGATCGCCCTGCTCGGCCTGGAGCCGGAGCCTCGGTACCTCGTCGAGCTGGGGTCTGGAAACGAGAGCGAGGAGTTCCAGCGGGTGCTCAAGGGAGCGCGATGACGTCGATCGATTGGGAAGCGCTGAAAGGGTTCTCGCGCGAGGCTTTTGAGCGCAGCGCGACTCCGGAGCGGCTGTGCACGGACCTTCAGGCGATCCTGCTCGCGCGGCTCGTGGCCGCGAGCGATCGTGTGGCGGAGGCCCACGCGATCGTCGACGATCTCCGCCGTGCCGGCCACGTTCTCTCGTCCTGGGATGAGTCGCACGACGCCTCGAGCTGGGGCGACGACTACGTAACCCCACCGCTGCCTACCCGTTTCTTGATCGAGATGCGTTGGCCCTCGGAGGACGAGCCCTCTCAGCCCGTCGGGGTGGCTGTAACGTTTGGGCCGTGGCCACGTGCCGGGGCGTAGACTGGAGCGAGCACGGTGGTGATCTCGACGGACAAATATTGGTTCGTCCAGCTGGACGAGGAAGCCGCGCGGAGGCGGGACCAACCGTCATTCCACTGGTTCGCCGAAGGGCAGCACTCTGACGTCCGCGGTCAGGTCTTCAATCTGGAGGATGGCGGCGAGCTCAAGCTGCCGCACGACCGCTGGCCACGCCATCTGTTCATCGTGGTCGGGATCCACGGAGTCCTCGACGCGCAGCTCGAGGACCGTGCCTTCGAGTTGCGTGCGCAATCTCAGTTGGTCGTTCTTCCGGGTACGCCCTGCACGCTACGAGCTCGCTCGGCAGCGAGTGTCGAACTCATCAGCCTGCTTTCGATGCCCCCGCAGGTGACCGGCTAAAGTGCGCCCAGGTGGTCACGAAGGGGGTATCAGCGTTGCTCACTCTTGAAGATATCTGGCGTCGATATGACGCCATCGAATCCCGGCTGACCGCCCCGCTGAGCGAGCGCATGCTCGACCTCGCCGGCCTTCAGCCAGGCATGCACGTGCTCGATCTCGCGACCGGGCGCGGCGAGCCCGCGCTTCGAGCTGCATCGCGGGTCGGAGCCCAGGGATCGGTCTTGGGCGTCGACCTGTCGGGCGCGATGCTGCGTATGGCGAGGGAGGCAGCGGACCGTGATGGCCTCACGAACGTCGACCTTCGCGAAGGGAATGCAGAGTCGCTGGACGACCTTCCGCGGAACCATTTCCATGCCGCAACTGTCCGCTGGGGGCTGATGTACATGGAGGCGCCGATTGCGGCACTGGCGACTGTCCATCGAGCTCTTGTGCCCGCGGGCGTGCTGGTGGCCGCACTTTGGGTTGCGCCCGAGCGTGCGCCCTTCTTCACGATGCCGCGGCGTCTCTTGGAACGCTACCGAGCGTTGCCGGCGCTCGACCCTGAGGCGCCCGGGATGTTCCGCTACGCAGAGCTCGAACGGGTTGTTCGAGATTTCAGTCGGGCGGGATTCACGCTCGATCACGTCGAGGACAAGGAGGTCCCCCTGTTCGAGGCTGCAACGGGCGCGGAAGTTGTCGCCTGGGTCCGGGCATTGGGCTCGGGACTGGGGCGACTCTTGAACGACCTGCCGGAGAACGAGCAGAGCGCGTGGGAGCAGGACGTCACCGCCGAGGTGGAACGGACGCGAACCGGCAGCCTGATTCGCTTGGGCGGCGTGACGCGCCTTGTCCGTGCGCGCCCGATCTAGCCCGACCAATGTGTCGGTCGCTTCGCTCCCTCTCGCACCGCGCTGGACCGCAGTATCATTGGGTCGGACGGGGCATGCGTGAACTGAGCATCGAGGTCACTGGCAGTAACGACTGTGGTCCGTGCGAGTGTTGCGGATCCATGTCCCGTGATTGGTACGCCGCTCGCTCAGCGTGCATTCGAGTTCGTGGACGCCATCTGGTTTCAAGACGAACGAATCGCGGAGATCGTCGAAGCGACCTAACCGGCCGTTGTAGTCGGACGGGCGCGTCGGTCGCTGCCCTCCCTCCCGTCCGCCGCTGAACGGCGGTATCGTGGGCGGACAAGCATGTCGATGATCGGCAACTACCTGCGGGTCCCCGCGGCGCAGCTTGCGAGCCTTCATGAGGATCCGTCCGACGTCCTGGAGCTCATCTACCCTGATGACGGAGACGGCGCCCATCCCGATGGGATGCACCTGGATATCGACAAGTCGTGGCACGCAATCCAGTTCCTGCTCACGGGCGAGCCATGGGAGGGGAAAACTCCGCTCCAGAACGCGGTCATGGGCGGTGTGGAGCTTGGTGATGAAGACGTTGGGTACGGTCCGGCGCGGGGCCTCTCGCCCGCCGATGTTCAGGCGGTCTCGAGAGCCTTGAGCGGTATCTCGGGTGAGCAGCTTTGGTCCAGGTTCGACGCGGACAAATTCGCCAAAGCCGAGATCTACCCAGAGGGATGGTCAGCCGACGGGAGGGAGTACGTCGTGGGCCACTACGAAACCCTGCGCACCTTCTTCGCTGAAGCGGCGGGCGCGGGTGACGCGATGATCCTGTACCTGGGTTGAGCTTTTGTAACTCGTTGGGCGGCAATCGAGGACGGACTTCAATGCGTGCCAGCACCGAAGAGATTGCGCAGGTGTGTGGGGTGGCCCACGATGCGTCGTTGAGAGGCGCCGGACTCTCTCTCCGTGAGCTTCGCGAACGCTGCCGCTACGACGAGCTGCGCGATCGACTCGCCGAGGATGCGATCGGAGAATACGTCACCACTCACCCTGAGCTGATCGAGCAGTGGTCGATGTACTCCGACGACAAGCGCACGTCTGGGGGATGGTACTTCCTCGACGAAGGCGGCGGCTGGGTGGTGGGCCGCCTCGACGGCGGCAGCCGTCGAAGCGACGAGACCCGATATGTATCGGCGCCGGCCGCCTGCGCCGCCTTCATCATCAAAGAGATGGATTTCTGGTTGTCGGTCTCGAGAGAAGACGGTGCGAGCTCGTGCCTCGTCCCATGGTGGAAGAATCTGTTGGGCGCGGTCATTTGTGGGGTCGTCAGCTTGGTTGCTCCGGTGTCGTCTGTGAGGGCGGAGCCTGCGCGTCCGCCTGCCTCGGCGAAGGAATCGCCACGTGGCAAGGACCTCGTAGTTGTCGGAACCGTCACGAAGGTCGTCCTGCGGAACCACGCACCGTCGGAAACGGCCCGGTGGGCGGTCACGATGGCGGTCCACCGGATCGTCTCCGGTGACTTCGCCGGGCCGACCTTCACGTTCGCCGTCCACAGTCCCGCGAGCGCTGGGTTGAAGGTCGGAAAATCCTGCACGATCAAGGCGACGTGGACGGACAATGGCTACGTCTCGAGAGAACCGCAAACGCCATGTCCATGAGCGCTCCTCGAGGTTCGGCTGAGCGGGAGGGAACGCGATGCTCTACATGGTGATCGAGCGCTTCAAGCCCGGCGCGGCTGCCGAGATCTACCGCCGCCTACACAAGGAAGGCCGTCACCTTGTCGACGGGCTGGAGTACGTGGCCAGCTGGGTGGACCTCGACTTCGCCACCTGCTGGCAGATCATGAGAACCGACGACCGCGCCCTGCTCGAGAGCTGGTGCGCGGCCGGGAGCGAGCTGGTCGACTTCGAGATCGTGCCAGTCCGCACCTCGGCGGATGCCGCGGCGGTGATGGCAGCCCGCAGACCGCATGACGATCCTTGACCGCATAACGGATGGCGGTGCTCCGCTGAGGAAGGAAGGGCAGAGCGACCATGGACTTTGATCGTGTCTTCGCCTCTGTGAACGGCGAGCAACTCAAGGCCGTTCTTGTCGCGGTCGCATCCCAGGTCGAAGGGTTCAGCCCGGGTGACATAGACCAACTCTGTGCCGATGTCGCTGCGTTGGAGCCCGACGACGATGTGCTGATCGAGCCCGACATCTCCTTTCGGGGCAACGCCCTTCCCTTCGCGGTCGACGTATTCAAGGATGCCCAGGGAGCCCTCGAGGTAGTCTTTCTCCTGCCGCGGGCGCTCACTTCGCTGGTGCAGGATGTGGCTCGCGGGGTTGTTGGAACATCCGCGGTGCGGTGCATTGTCACGGAGCGGGCCGCCGAGCCCGAATGACGCCGGCCACCGCGGCGTTGCAGTCGGACGGGCGACGACGTCGTTCCGACGAGTGCGCCACGGGAGGATGAGTGGCGAGTAGAGCCGACCTGGAACGACGGTGGATCGACGCGTGGAACGACCTGTTCGACATCGTCGGCGGGCGTACTGACGTTCCGTGCAGACTGCCGGACGGCACCATTGTGGACGTCGAGGGCTGCAAGGGCTGGCTGCAGGAACAGGCATACTCGGGCTGGCAAATCGCGGCCCGCGCTACAAACATCCACGGTCGCGTAGAGGTGGTCGCTTCTCGCTGGCGGTCGGATGACGATACGGGCCCGCCGAAGAAGCCGCGCGCAGGCCCGTAAAGTCGGACGGGCGCGGCGGTCGCTGTGTTCCCCTCGCGCCCGCCGCTGAACGCCAATACCGTTCGGCTATGAGCGAGTCGGTGGTTTCCATTCCTCGACTTGAGCCGCGGAGCGCGCGACGACGCGCTCCGCTCGGTCGATGGTTTCGCTTGCCTTTGTGAGGTTGTGGTCGGCACTCAACCGATTCTTATTCGACGTTGCCTCAGCGAGCGACGCCTCGAGCTGCGAGACCGCTTGCCGGACCTCCTTGACGAAGGCTTTCTGCACGGTCCAGTGCTCGGCGATTAGCTCCGGTGACGCTATGGCAGGCGATGTGTCGCCGGCACAGGCCTCCGCGTGTTGGGCTGCCAGGCGTCTCTCGTCGGCGACCGCGATGTGAAAGCGCTCCTTGGCAGCGCGGACGAGCTCGGCGAGCTTGCGGACGGCGCGATCGAGCGTTCGCAGGGCCCCCGGAACCGAGCCACGACTCAGCGTGGAAGGTGACGCGGCAACTGTCTTCGCGAACGCTTCTGCCTCGCGCACGCATCTGCGGGTGAGCGTGCGCGCTTCTTCGAGTCGCCGAACCGCCTCTGCGAACGGAGTCACGCGCTGATTCTTTCGCTCTTCTCGCACGGTGGTCGCCTCAACTTCCCGACGCCCGCGCCGCTTCCTCGCGCAGCATCGCGAACAGGTCGGTGACGCCAGGATCGCAGCCCTGCTGATTGAGCAGGGCCGTGATCTGTCCGCGATGATGGGTCTGATGGTTGAAGACGTGAGCGACCGACCACCAGAGGGGAGACTCGAGCTTCTGACCGCGGCGTATGTACACGAGCGGGGCGGCGAGTTGCTCGGGGGTGAGCCCGGAGACCCAGGCGGACAGCTCGTCGTCGGTGAGCGCGCGCTCCCGGCGGAGGTCGTCGAAGTCGGGGTAGAGCTCCTGGTCGAGGGAGCGGATGCCTCCAGGGCCCATGAGCTCGCCCGGGACGGTCACGCCAGTGAAGCGTCCGAGCCAGACTCTGTCGGCGAGCAAAAGGTGGTTGAACGTGCCGTGGATCGACTTGAAGAATGCGCCGCAGTCGCGCTTGCGTGCTTCGTCGCTCAGCGTGGCGGCAAGCCCGTAGAGCTTGTCGTTCATCCAGCGGTTGTAGCGCGCGGAGGCGCCCAGCCATTCGGGACTCATCATCGTGGCAACAGTAGGACGTGCCTTCGGGGTTGCCAAGAATGGCGGTATCGTTAGAGGACTGGCGGAGATGGAAGCGCGCGCGGGTATCCTGGCCGAGGTGCTGCTTCACCTCGAGCTGCTTTCGAGTCTCGAGCTTCAAGCTCGCTACGAAAGGGACGTCGAGATTGCGGATGTCCCGGCCGAGCTAGTGTGTGTCTGGTTTGAAGATCTCGATCTGCCGGCCAGTGCTCCAAAGCTGTTCGCGAGCGAGGACGTAGAGTCCGTCCAGGCATTCAGCGACCTCTTCGAGAGGGTTGCGCGCGAGCTCGAAGGCCTCGGACTTTCTGACCTTCACGCCCACCCTTCGTGGCTACAGGTGGTCGCGGAAGCGCGGAGCCTCCTTCAGCGGCTTCGGGGCGCCGTCTAACTGTATCGTTAGCCCACGCGCATGACGTCCCCTCTTCTCCGGATCCAGGCGTGGTACCAGCGTCAGTGCAATGGCGAATGGGAACACGATCACGGCGTCACGGTGCAGAGCTGCGACAACCCGGGGTGGTGGGTGAAGATCGACCTCGCGGGGACCTCGCTTGCCGATCGACCCTTCGACCGCGTCGCCGAGAATGTAGACGCCGAAGGGTGGCAGCGCGGTGGACGTTGGCTCGACTGCCGCGTTGCCGACGGGGTCTGGTCCGGTGCCGGCGACGAGACCACGCTGGAGCGCATCCTGGAGATCTTCTTGTCGTGGGCCGAGGCCTGATCGCGGGGTGGGAGATCCCGCGACCCGCGGCTACGTCTGCCGACCGGTAGCCGGCGCGACGTGCCAGGAAAAAGGATCTCGGAGCCCGCGGGCCGGGAGTAGAGTGGACCCGCACGCTGAAGCGGGCGCGGGGCTTCGGGAAGGGTAGGGCGGGTGGTACGGCCCCGAGCGCGCTGCCCTCGGAAAGGAGCACCCCATGGCGTCAAGGCTCACCCACGCATGTGTGGTCTCGGCTCTCGTCTCTCTCTCTCTCGGTTGCAAAGGGAAGCTCGAGGTCGCGGGACCGCCCACGGTCGGCGACGGCGGCACGGTCGACACGCCCGGCGCGATCCCGTTCGAGCCGGTCTCGGCGCGCATCTACGTCGCCAAGGTGAAGAACCTGATGCTCGGGTTGCCGCCGGCGGAGGACGAGATCGCCGCCGTGGAGGCGGATCCGACCGCCCTGCGCGGCCTGGTGGACGCCTGGTTCGTGCGGCCCGAGGCGCAGGCCAAGCTGGGCACGTTCTTCAGCAAGGCCTTCCAGCAGACGCAGATCGGCCCCGCTGACTTCTTCGATCAGATCACCGTCGACGGCCTCCCCAACCTGCCGCTGTTCACCCAGCTGCAGGAGTCGATGTCGCGCACGGCGCTGAAGACGATCGCGAACGGCCAGCCGTTCACCGACACGGTCACCACGCACACGTTCATGATGACGCCGACGATGATGTCGCTCTACCTGGCGCTCGATCAGCTCCAGGTGGACGACGCCGGCAAGGCCGCCCTCAGCCTGCCGATGCCCGACGGCTCGCTCAGCACGACGCAGCCGTTCTGGCTCACCTACCGGCCGCCCGTCGATCCGGCCGCGACGCCCGTGGTGGCGAACCCGATCCCGCTCGCCGAGACGCTGGATCCGGGCAGCCCGAACTTCCTGCACTTCGCCGTGCCGGCCGCGTTCACCTGCAGCATGCCGCAGCTGGATGACACCGGGCACGTCGTCGTCGACGACAAGGGCGCCGCGGTGAAGGTGACCGTCAGCTACAACCAGCGCAAGTACACCAACGTGATGAGCGCCTTCCTGGCGCTGTTCGGGTACGCGGGGCGCAACTTCGTGAACGACCCCAGCGACCCCAACGGTCCCCCCACGCTCACGGTCCCCGCCGACGTGACCGCCGACAAGAAGCCGCTCTACCAGTACAACTGCGGCGCCGGCGTCTCGTTCACGTCCCCCAACACCAACACGATGGACACCGTCTGGCGCCCGGTCACGGTGCGCGTGGCGGCCCAGGGCGAGAAGCTGACGCCGTTCTACGATCTCCCCACGCTGCGCGGCGCCTCCGAGATCGTGGTGCGCACGCCGCGGGTCGGCTTCTTCTCGACGCCGGCGTTCTTCGCCAACTGGGCGACCAACAACAGCAACCAGCACCGCAACACCTTGAACCAGGCGCTGATCGTCGGCATCGGCCGCAGCATCAACCCGGTCGATCGCGGCACGTCGACGGTGCTGGACAACGGCAAGGACGGCCAGCACTCCGACCCGACCAGCCCCTGTTACAGCTGCCACCAGACCATGGATCCGATGCGGAACGTGTTCCGGCAGGCCTACACGTACTCGTACCACGCGCAGCACGACGCGGCGCAGGTCTTCTCCTCCGCCTCGTTCGACTACCTGGGGAAGAAGTCCGCGCTCGCGTCCTTCGACGACTTCGCGACCGCCCTGGTGACCCATCCGCTCTACGCGACGGCCTGGACGCAGAAGCTCTGTCACTACGCCAACTCCAGCTCGTGCGCCGAGGACGATCCGGAGTTCCTGCGCGTCGCGCAGGCGTTCGCCGATGCGAACTACGACTTCCACAAGCTGGTGCTGGAGCTCTTCTCCTCGCCGCTGGTGACCGGCCAGGACACGACGAAGACCTGGCGCGACGTGGGGGAGACGGTCAGCATCGCGCGCCAGGACCACCTCTGCGCCGCGCTGACCAACCGGCTGGGGCTGACGACCAGCCTCTGCACCGGCATCACCGACAAGACCACGGCGACGGCCGTGACCTACAACGTCCCCCTGGACGGCTACCTGCGCGGCGCCGAGGCGCCCGCGTTATCTACCGCGGCGACCCCGTTCTTCCGGGGGGCGACCGAATCGCTGTGCGCGTACGCGGCCGGGCTGACCATCGACAAGACCAACAGCCGCTACGCCAGCACCAAGAAGGACGCCGCGATCACCGACTTCGTGGCGAACATCATGGGCATCACCGCGGCCGACCCGATGAGCGCCACGGCCACCCAGCTGCTCAACGACCACTTCGCCGCGGCGATGACGGCGGGCGCCACCGCGGGCGACGCGCTGAAGTCGACGTTCGTGACCGCGTGTCTCGCGCCCACCTCGGTGGCCATTGGCCTCTAAGGAGCAAGCCATGACTACGAAGACGACAACCATCACCCGACGACAGTCTCTGCAGGCCTGGCTCGCCGGCGCCGGGGCCATCGGGCTTCGCGCCATGGCGACGGGGCTGCCGATCTCGTTCCTCGTCAACCCGCGGTCCGCGCGGGCCGACGTGGCCGGCGGCTGCACCGCGCAGTACCTGATCCTCAGCATGTCGGCCAGCGGCGACGCCCTGAACTGCAACGTCCCCGGCACGTACGACCTGCCCGCGACCTTCGCGGCCGGCAGCGTCAACCACTCCGATCCGACCGACCTGTCGATGGCGCCCACGTCGCTGACGCTGGCCGGGCAGAAATGGACGGCGGCGAAGCCCTGGTCGGGGGTGCCGCAGGCGGTCCTCGATCGCACCGTGTTCTTCCACCACCGGACAGGCACGGCGAACCACGGCGAGCTGGGGCGCGTGCTGCAGCTGTTCGGGGCGCTGCGCCGCGGCCAGTGGCTGCCGACCTACTTCGCGAAGAGCCTACGCACCTGCCTGAACACCGTGCAGATGCAGCCGGTCACCATCGGCGGCGAGCAGCTGTCGTTCGACGGCCAGTACCTGCCCAAGGTGACGCCGACGGGGCTGAAGGCGGTCCTCTCCGCGCCGAAGGACCTGCAGGCCACGCTGCAGTCGCTGCGCGACGACACGCTGAACAAGCTGAACGCGGCCCTGCAGGCGAACCGCGCGCAGACCAAGGCCGAGCGGGCCTACCTGGACAACATGGCCCTCGCGCAGTCCGACCTGCGCAAGATGATCCAGCAGGTGGCGACCGATCTGTCGACCATCTCCGCCGACGACGCCACCAACCAGGTGACGGCGGCGGCGCTGCTGATGAAGATGAACGTGGCGCCGGTGGTGACGATCCACCTGCCGTTCTCGGGCGACAACCACACCGACAACAACTTTGCCGCGGAGGCCAGCCAGACGACGGCCTCCGTCAACAACATCAAGTCGCTGATGACCAAGCTGACGACCTACGGCCTGCAGGACAAGGTCACGTTCGCGACGCTCAACGTCTTCGGGCGCGGGTTCGACGGCTTGAACGGACGCGGCCACAACGCCTCCCACGCGGTCTCGCTCATGATTGGCAAGGGCTTCAAGGGCGGGGTCGTCGGGGGCATCACGCCCGGCGGCCACGCCGCCGACATCGACAGCGCCAGCGGCGCCGCGGCCGAGGGCGGCGACGTGGGCGCGGGAGACAGCCTGGCGTCGGTCGCCAAGACGCTGGGCGTGGGCCTCGGCCTCACCGACGCGCAGGTGGACGATCAGATCACGTCGGGACGGGCGATCCACAGCGTGATCGCTGCCTGATGCGGGGTGCATGAAGTATCGGGCCTGGTCCACGAGTGTGGCCTGCCTGGTGGCGGCGCTGCTCGCCGCGCCCGCTCCCGCGTCGGCTCGGCACCACAAGCACAAGGGGAAGCGGGCGGCGCCCGCGGCGGCGGCTGGCGCGACGCCGGCGGACGACGCGGAGGCGGGGAAGGGGGCTGACGACGCGGCAGGCGCGGACGACGCGCCGGAGCCGAAGAGCGCGCCCGCCGCGCCGGAACCCGCGGCGCCGGCGGCGTCCCCGCGCGCGCGGGCGGACGCCGACGAGGCGAAAGATGTCGCGCCGCCCGAGGCGGTACGGCCGAAGCGCGCTGCCGCACCGGCGGCGACGGCCGGCGAGCTCGTGTTCTCCGGCGAGTACGACGAGACCCTGGCCCTGGCGCTCGGCCGCCGGGAAGCCAAGCGCCTCGCCCTGGGCCGGATCGAAGTGGCCGCCTCACTCGGCATCGACGTCGGCCGCCGGCAATTCACCTACAGCGATCCGATCGGCGGCACGCCGCGCCCCTATCTGCTGGCGGCCGCGCCGCTGGCCACCTTCGAGCTCGAGGTCTACCCGCTGGCAAGCTCCGGCATCCCCGTCCTGCGCGATCTCGGCTTCCGCGGCCGCGTCAGCCGCGCCTTCGCCCTCGATTCCTCCACGACCACCGGCGCCCCCCTCGACAACAGCTGGACCCGCTTCACCGGCGAGCTCCGCGGCCGCCTGCTGGTCCCGGGGAAGCGCGCCTTCCAGCTCGGCGTGTCGGCGGGCGTCGACGGAAGCTACTTCGACCTCGGTAGTGACGCCGACGTGGGCGCGCTGGTCCCGGCCGCGCGGACGCTGTCGTTCCGCCTGGGGACCGACGCCCGCGTCCGGGTGGCGGGGCGGGTCTCGCTGCTCGCGGCCGGCGCCTGGCTGGCGCCGATCACGCACGGGGAGATCTACGACCGCTTCCGTCGCCCGCACGTCGCCGGCATCGACGCCGAGCTCGGCGCCGCGATCGCGCTGACGCCCGGGTTGGAGCTGCGCCTCGGCGGCCGGTATACGAGGTACTTCGCGAGCTTCGATCCCGAGGTCGGTGATGCGGCGGTCGCGGGCGGGGCGCTCGACCAGCAGATGCAGATGGGGGGGGCGTTCCGATATGCCCACTGAACGGCGGCGGGTGGCTTGGATGTCGTCGTGGGTCGCCGGCCTGGCGTTGCTCGCCAGCGCCGGTTGCCCCGGGCGTTTGCGAGACAAGGAGCGCTTCCTGTCAGACGCGGGGTCTTCCTGCGGCGACGTCGTTGCGAACATCTTCGTCCCCAAGTGCGGGAGCGGGATCTGCCACGGCGGCTCGGCCCCGCAGCAGGACCTCGACCTGGTGTCCGCGGGCGTCGCGGCGCGCGTCGTCGGGGTCACTGCGAAGGGGTGCGCGGTGCCGCTGGCCGACCCGGAGGATCCTGAGGGGAGCTTGCTCTACACCAAGCTCGCACCGAACCCGCCGTGTGGTGGGCAGATGCCGCTCGCGCAGTTGCCGCTGAGTGATGCGGAGGTGGCGTGCGTGTTGGAGTGGATTGGGGGTTTGTAGGGGCTCTCGCGCGTGGTGAGGCGACCGTGGTCTGACGTTTCGTCCAGCGTCCGTTCGTCTCCACTGAAATCTGGCGATTCGGGTCGGCGAGTCGGAACTCCTTCGGCAAGCTTGGCGCGCTCCGAGGGGTCAGAAACAGTAGTGGGGCTTCGGCGAAACGGCGGCGAACCTTCCGGCCTGAAATAGTGCGGCCGGCCGCACTCGCTGAGCGGGCGTTGCGTGCGCGACGAGCGGTGCGACGGCCGGAGCAAGCGCATTAGTTTCGAAACTATTTACGAGGTCGCACGAGGCCGTAGTAGTCACGCCACTTTGATTGCGATAACCGACGGAACGGTTGTAACTAAGCCAGGGGTAGAAGGCACGACGTGGAGCGGAATAGGGACGGTGTTGAATCGCGACTCTGTCGCGTAGAGCGAGATGTCGAAGCACACTCTCTGTAAACGATGGATGCGGACATACAGCCGCTGAAACGGCAGGAGGGGCCTCGTTCACGGTGGCGTTTTAAGTGTTCCTTGACAGTGTTGTCCTTCGCCGGAGACAGTTCGCCAATGAATAGTGACGGGCGGAACCGTTTCAAGGTGGTTCGTTTCGGGATGACGTGCATCTACGAACCCGACGAGATCAGAGGCAAACGACCGTCCGCCATTTCAGGCTGATCTTATTGCCCAAGGATATCCACCTCGTCCCGATCCAACGTCGCCGTTTCCAACCAACTTTTATTGGCACGCATCTAATTGAGTGGAAGGCGTGCGGCGATGAACATTCAGCGGCTGCTGCGTGTTGTGGCAGCATTGGCTGCGATCGTGGTGCCGGCCTGCGGGTCAAAGATCTGTAGTTGTCCGGCTGCTGTCGGGTCGGTTCCGTTACCGCCGTCTTGGGAGCCGATGGTCATGAGTGTGTCGGCGGAGGAACCGTGCTCTGCATACAAGAATGGAACGGATATCTTTGTGTCGGCTGGCAAGCACAGCGATTCGATGTGCCTCGTCCACGTTCAATTGACCGACGGAACCATGTATGTTTCGTCCGTCACCTTTCATTTCGGCGGTGAGTGTTCTTGTGCGCCAACCGTCGAGGCATCGGAGTTCGAGATTGAGTGAAGTAGTCGAACGGAGTCCGACAGTGTCGCCGACGAAGCGTAACGGCTGACGCGATCGGGATCGTTCTTGGTCCGGTGCTGGCACAGTCGACGAGCCGCCACCGGGAGACCTTCTCGGCGAATGCGCGGAGCCTGACGGGGGGGCATGCTGACCCTCCACGCCGACGACTATCAGATAGTTAACGACTGCTCATAGCGCTCAGCCTCGCCCCGCAACCGTCAGTGCAGCGACAGCAGCATCGGCTGCGTTCTTCCCGTCGGCGTCAACGCACTCGCCACCAGTCGCAGGGCGAGCAGCACGCTGATATCATTGGCAGCAATGTCGGCCTGGATGATTGGGGTATGGGTGGTCGTGGCTCTGCTCGGCGTCTTCGTGCCCTGCTTGATCTTCGCGACGTGGGCCAGCATTCGCCAGATGGGCCTCTCGCCGCCGCGTGTGTCGGGGCTCGCGCCCGCCGAGGTGCCCCGTTACCTCGAGCTCGGGACAGCGCCGGCGCGACAGCGGCTCGAAGAGCTTGGCTTTCGCGTGGCCGGCTACCTCGTGACGCAGCCGATTCAGGTCGACCTTGCCCGTGAGGTCGTGTCCCTGGTCATGCGCAACGACGAGACGAGGACGGCGGCGTATCTCCGCGTCCGCAACCCTTTCTCCGACGCGCGCCCGGTGCGCCTCACGTTCGAGTCCTTTCTGTCGGACGGTTCGATCTTCAGTACCGTCGACGGTTCTCTCGTCGCGTTCGTCGCCTGGTTCGGTCCCGAACGCCGGCATCTGTCGAGCGCGCTCGACCACGAGGGGATGTACCGGGATCACCTGGCCGCGGTCGCCGGTGTGGGCGTGGCGACGCGCGAGGTTCCGCCGTTCGACGGCATCGTGGCCGAGAACGTGGCAGAGGCTGCCCGTCTGTGGCGGCTGCAGCTCGATCGTGGCTTCGTCGTCGCGAGCGCGGACGGAACCTTTCGTCACCCTGCCGCGAAAGCCCTGTTCGCAACGCCGGGGCTCATCGCCAGTACGGCGACGGCCGCCATGCTGGAACGCCGACGGGACAAGCTGGCCGCGGCGAAAGGGCCCTTCGCCCCGCGGGCCGCCGAGCTGCAAGCCTTCCTCGACGAGCGTAAGGGGCGAGCTGCGATTGTAGGCCGCGCGGCCGCGGAGCATTACACCAAGGGACCGGCGGGCAACGTCCTGCTCGTGACGGTAGCGATATTCGCGTTCGTCGTCGTTTGGCAACTGCTGAACCGTTGAAACAATCCTCTGCTCGCCCTGGCGAGCTTCGTGATCGATCCCTTCCTCACGCTCTCGATCGGGGCCGTCGGCAATGGACTGTTCGTGCTCAAGCGTCTCGCATCCGACGTCGAGCGCGGCGAGCACCTCACCCGTTCGCCGTCTCAGAAGGTGGCCGCCAGCATCGGACTGGCGCGTCACGACGGCAGCGACGCCGTCGCCTCGCGCGGCCTCTCGACCCGCAGCACCGGCAGCCGCAGCACGAACGTCGTCCCCGCGTCGCCACCCGACCTGACGCTCACCTCGCCGCCGTGTAGCCGCGCGATCTCCCGGACGATGTAGAGCCCGAGCCCCAGCCCGGTGCCGTCCTCCATGCCGCGCTCGAACGGCTCGAAGATGACCGGCAGCAGATCCGCGGGGATGGGGGGGCCGTCGTTGTGGACTGCGATCTCGACCTCGTTACCCGTGCGCCGGACGCGGATGTCGGCCTTGCCTTCGCCGTACCTCGTCGCGTTGCCGACCAGGTTCGACAGCGCCTGGTAGAGGCGGCCGCGGTCCCACTCTCCGGTCAGCGCATCGTCCGTCTCCACCGATATCTGGCGGTTCGGATCGGCGAGCTGGAACTCCTCGGCCAGCTCGCGGCACAGGTCGCCGATGTCCAGGTGCACCGGGGCGATCGGGATCGTCCCCGCGCCGGCGCGGGCGTAGTCGAGGAGGCCGCCCACCATGTCGTTCATCCGGGTCGCCGAGCGGGAGAGCCTGTCGGCGAAGGTGCGGACCCGGGCGGGGTCGGCCGCGTGCCGGAGGAGGAGCTGCGCCGCCACCGTGACGGTCGAGAGCGGGGTCCGGAGGTCGTGGGCCAGGACGGCGATGTGGCGGTCCTTGGCGACCAGCGCGGCCGACTGGCGCCGCAGCTCGCGGCCGGCGCGGTGAAGCGCCAGGAATGCCTCGACTTTTCCCCGGAGCATCGCCGGCGAGAACGGCTTTCGGACGTAGTCGATCGCGCCCAGGCCGTAGGCCCGATCGACCTCCTGTCCCGGGAGGTCATAGGCTGTGAGCAGCACGACCGGCGGCGGCTCGGGGGCCGTCAGCTTCCGCAGCTGCGCCAGCGTCTGGAAGCCGTCCATCCCGGGCATCATCACGTCCAGCAGGACGACGGCGAAGTCGGGGGCGAGCGTCACCTCCTGGAGGGCGGCCAGGCCCGAACGAGCTTCCACGACCTCACAGTCGAGGGGTTCCAGGATGGCCGAGAGCGCCAGCAGATTCCCCGGCGTGTCGTCCACGACGAGCACCCTCGGCTGATCGTTCTCGTGGTCCACCCCGGCGAAGCTCATCGAGAACCTTTCATCTGAGCATTCGCGGCGAAACCGCAATGCCCCAAGAGGTTCCAGATCGGCGACCGCTCCGTTACGGACCCCAGGTCATGATTCCCAACCGGTAGGGGGCGCTGTGCCAGGGCGCGGCGGATCCCGGAGGCGCTTCGGCGTACTGGTGGAAGCCCGGAAGGGCCATGAACATCAGGTAGTGACGGTGACCGTCCGCGGGAGGCAGGTCGACGAGATCCGCCGCGAGCGCTTTCGCCGCGCGCGCGGTCGTGACGGCGACGGGCGCCCACTGCCCGGACAGCTGGACGGGGGCACCGTCCAGGATCGCCAGAATCGCGACGTTCACCGCGGCGTTCGGGCATTCCTGGTACGAGCTGTCCACGACGGCCTCGACCTTCGTGACGCCGGCGGATACGGCCGCACCTGACGATCCGACGATCGGCCGGCCCGACAGGGCGTCGTATATCCCGGCCTGGCGATCACCGGCGCCGTCGCCGGCGTCGGCGAACGACGGGAACGAATAACCGTTCTTCACGATCGTGAACGACCACGTTCCCAGCGCGACGCCACTGTCGGTCCAGGAGAGAAGCGCCACGGAGTGAGCGCCGTCGGAGATGGACGCGTGATCGACGGTCGCGCTGAACGAGGTCATCGTGCCCGTCGACAGATTCCGTTCGACCGTGGCCACCCGAATCCCGTCGACGAACACGCCCGCGAGCACGTGGACGGGGCCCTCGAGCCCCGAGCTCGGTCCGAGCGCCAGCTCCACCTCGGCGGTCATGTCTTCGTCGTCGGTCAACCAGTAGGTCAGTCGCCGCGCGCCGGCATTGGCTTCGGGAGGGAAGTTGACCTGGAACTGAACCCCCGGATTGCTGCCGTCCACGTGAATGTCCGCCACCGGTTGAACCGCCGGCTCCGCATACGCTCCCGCGTAGGCGCTCAGGCTCGGCGTGCAACTGTCCGGCGGCTGCGACGCTCGACAGCCGCAACAACATGCCGCGGCCAATACGACTGATGCGACTGTGCTGCGCAGCCGTCTACCTCGGTCGACTATCGGCAGAGCTGCGCATGGCGGACAGCGTAGAGGGGCTCCATGGCGCGGGCAAGTACGTGCGCGGACGCTCACCTCGCCACCGGTGTAGGCGCACGATTTTCGCGGACGAGATTGGCGAGTCTCTTGATTTCGCCCGCGGCAGCGGCGAGCATTTCGCGCATGTCTTTTTTGCGTGTGCTCGGAGGGTTGGTCGTGGTGCTGGTCGTGGCGCTGGCGGGGTCCTGCAGCAGTGGGGGCTCGGAGCCCTGTAAAGGTGCCGCGGGCTGCGCTTGCTATCCCAACGACACCTGCGACCAGGGGCTCGCGTGCGACGGCTCGAAGATGTGCGTCGCGCAGACAGGGCAGGCCGGCGCCGGAGGCAGCGGGAGCGGCCGGGGCGGCACGACGGGCGCGGCCGGTTCGACGACGGGCGCCGCCGGCACGACGACGGGGGCTGGCGGCAGCGCCGGGACCAGCGCGGGCAGGGGCGGCTCCACCGGCGCGGCCGGCAGCGTCAGCACGGCCTGCACGCCCGGGTCGGCGCCGAGCCTGCTCATCTCGAACAGCCTCGGCCTCGCGGGCTACGGCACGTCCACCTACTTCGACATTCCCCACTTCAGGTGGTTCGGTTACCTCTCCACGTTCGCGTACGGCGGCGCAACGATCAAACCGACCGGAAACGGCGCCTTCAACTCGCAACCGAACAGCGTCTGCGCGTGCGGAACGGTGCCCGCTTCGGACAACGCGGGGGCGGGGATCGCGTGGAACATCTTTCAGGTCGACGCGGCCTATGACCCCGCCACCACGGTTCAGGCCCGCAGGGTCGAGGGCAACAGCTCCATCTACGTCGCCTTCGCCTCCGGGTGGATGCCGACGATGCGCATGTCCCTCATCGCGAGTGACGGAACCAACTACTGCCAAGGGCTGACGACGGACGGCGGCGGGTTCCAGGCCGGGTTCTTCAACACCGCCTGCTGGGACGGGAGCGGCACCAACTTCGTCGGCCAGGACGTGAAGACCTTTCAGGTCGTCGTTCCGGGAAGCGCCTCCGGCGCCCAGACGTTCAGCTTCTGCATCAGCGACATGGGCCCGGTCATGTTCCACAACTGACCGAAGGCGGCAAACATCGCGGGCGCTAGCCCGCGCCGATCTGGGCCTCGGTGAAGGCGCAGCGCGGGTAGCCCTGTTTCGCGGCCACGGCGAGGATCGCGTCCGCGTCGTTCGCCAGCGCGGCGAGCACGGGACGAGGTTGTCGCGCGTGCTCGGCGCGGGCGACGTGACTGAAGAGGGTCATGCTCGAAACGAGCTTCAGGGCGTCGATGTCCGAGCCCATGAGCTCGTCGAGCGGCACGGCCCGGACCGGCGACGTGAGATGAGCGCGGACGGCGGCCGTCGCGGCGGCGAGCCGATCGGCGAGCACCGGGTCGCCCAGGTAGGCCGCCGCCTCCGCGAGCCCGTCGAGGCCGAAGCGGACCGCCATGGGCGAGCGCCCGAGGCCGCGCAGCTGCGGGAAGACGTACCAGATCCAGTGACCGGTCTTCGCGCCCGCGCGCAGCTCACGCAAGGCTTCGTTGAAGCCGGGGGCGCCGTCCTGTGCCTGCCGAAAGCGATCGAGATCGGACATGACGGACATGCTGCCTCGATTCGCGCGGCGATGTCGCGATACCATCCGGCAATGTCGCGAACGATCCTCGTCCTCCTCGCTGCTGGCTTCCTCGCTTGCGGCGGCGGCGCCAAACCTCCAGCGACCTCGGCCCCGGCCACCGCGTCCGCCGCCTGCGCCGCGTTTCACGCCGCCTACGCCCAGCTCCGGGCGCGCTGCTCAGGCGGCTCGGTTGCGGACTGGCGTGCCACGTTTGACAACGAAGAGGACTGCGCGGCGCTCGATCGCTACGTCGTCGACGGAACTCTGGAGTACAAGCCCGCGGGGTGGGCGGCGTGTCTGGCCGAGTTCGAGCAGCCGTGCGCGGAGGAGACCTTCATCGGCTGCAGGTACGAAATCCTGCACGGCCTGGTCCCCGACGGGCAGCCATGCGCCCACTTCAGTGTCTGCGGAACCACGTCCAGCTGCCTCGACCTCGGCAACGAGACCTGCGGCGCGATCTGCATGCGGGGGGGGAACCTGAACGAGGCCTGCGCGCTCTACTGTGGTGACGCGACCCCGTGCTCCGACCTCCCCTTCTGCTCGCCGGGTCTGGTTTGCGGCAACGGAACCTGCGTCGAGGGCGGGGCGGTCGGCGATGCGTGCAGCGGGGCGGCGAGCCCCTGTCAGTCGAGCCTGATCTGCAGAGTCGAACCGAGCTCCGCCTATGGCGCCGGCACGTGCGCGGCTCGCGTTGCGGGTGGACCCTGCGCTTTCGACGGCGACTGCCTGGGGGTCGAGTTTTGCTCCGCCGGCAGCTGCGCGCCCCGGCGCGCGAAGGGCGCCGGTTGCGCCGATGCGCCGACGGGGTGCGTCGCCTGGACTGCGTGCGATTCCAACAGCGACTCTTGTCTGCCCGCTGGTGCCCAGGGGCAGAAGTGCGCGCCCTATCCGGGGTCGCCCGCCTATCTGACCTGCCGCACTGGCTCGTGCGCGGACGGCGTCACCTGCTCACCGTTCGCGGGAGTGGGGCAGGGATGCGCCGCCGTGAGCTGTGGCCCTGGGCTCTCCTGCGACAGCGCCGCCGTCACCTGCGTCGCCTGCCCGTGAGCGTCGACGCAATCACCATTCGGCCGGCGTCACCGGCCGAGATCGACGAGCTCGTCGCCATCGACGACGACGCGTCCACGCTCTACGCGCAGGCGGGCTTCGACATCCACTTCGGGCCCGAGCACCCGTTCGCGCGCGCCGAGCGGGCCTGCTGGACGCGGGTGGCGGGGGAGGGGGGCGCCTTTCTTGCCGAGCAGCCCGGCGGACATGCCGTGGGGCTCCTGGTGATGGACATCGTCGACGGCGCGCCCTACCTGGAGCAGCTCTCCGTCCGCACCAGCGCCATGCGACGGGGGCTCGGCCGCCGGCTGCTCGGGTACGCGCTCACGTGGGCCGGGACCCAGCCGCTCTGGCTGACCACCTACGCGCACCTCCCCTGGAACCGGCCGTTTTACGAGAGCGCCGGCTTCGCGGTCGTCCCCGAATCGCAGTGCCCGCCGGGCATGGTCGCGATCCTCGAGGACCAGCGGCGCTGGCTCCCCGCGCCGGACCAGCGCATCGCGATGCGGACCGCCCCGGTAGCAGGGCGCGCGCCGGCGGGATAGCCTCCGACGCGCGTGTCGGACATCAACCTCGACAATCTGATCGGGCTCGTCACGCTCGTTTATTGCGTCGGGCTCGCGTTGTTCTTCCTGCTCGCCGCGCTGATCTCGTATCTCGCCCTGCGGCGCACGCGCGACCGCGACCGCTGGCGGCCCCGCATCGGGGTGAGCCTGCTCTTCGCCCTCGGCGCGCTCATCGCGTTGGCCTTCCCGCATTCGAAAGCACAGTTCGCGCGTCTCGACGCGAGCGCGGAGACCTGGGTGACGGCGGTCCTCACCTGCTGGCTCACGGTGCTCGTCGTGCAGACCTGGCGGGCCCACGCCCGGGCGCGCCGCCCGCCCGCGATCTGATCATCTAGCCTCGGCGTGGTCGCCGATAAGCACTTCGACGTTTCTGATGGGCGACGGCCAGGATTTCCGCTGTGTCATCCCCACGCAGCTGGTACACGATCGTGTAGGGGAAGTCCGGGATGACGTAGTAGTGCATGCTCCGCGCGGCAGGCAGCCCCTTGACTGGAGGCCACCGCAACGGGGCCTCGGTGATTGTGTCGAACGGCTGCCGACCGCGTTCAGGAACCGAGTGGAAACAGCGGCGTCGCGATGCTTGTACCAGCGCGCTCCGGCGCCGATGTCCTTGATGGCTTGCCTCGAAACAAGGAGGTTCAGCTAGCGGCTCCGGCGGAGGCTGCCCTCGATCTCTTTACGGGCTTCGGGCCAGGCGATCAAATCGTCCTCGCCTTCATCGATTGCGCGTGCCCGACGCTCGAGCTCTTCGATCCAGCCGGCGTCCAGTCCACCGTTGGCGCCACCATCGAGGCTATCCAGAAGCTCGTGCGCGACCTTGGCGCGGTCCTCCGGATCCAGCTTCAGCGCCGCCTCGATGACCTCTTTCGCGGTAGTGGCCATGAAGACAGTCTAACCTGACTTCAAGAGCAATGGCCCGTCCCTCCGCGCCGCCGAGCCCCGCCGCTGCAACTCCGGCCACCACGCACGATCGCGCGCTGGCGCTGCTCCGCCGCCACGGCTGGAACGCCACCTCGTTCCAGATCCTCGAGCCGGGGTTCAGCTACTGGTTCGACGGCGACGACGCGTGCGTCGCGTACATCGACACGGGGCGGGCCTGGGTCGCGGCGGGGGCGCCGGTGGCGGCGACAGCGCGTGTGCGCGAGGTCGCGCTGGGGTTCGCGGCGGCGGCGGCCGCGGCCCGGCGCCGCGCCTGCTTCTTCGGCGCCGAGGATCGCTTCGCCGACGCCGCGCCGTTCGCGGCCATGCGCATCGGCGAGCAGCCGGTCTGGGATCCGACCACGTGGGACGAGATCCTGGGACGCACCCGCAGCCTGCGCGAGCAGATCCGCCGCGCGCGCGCCAAGGGGGTCACGGTGCGCGCGTTCGATCCGCGGTTGCTGGTTGAGCCGGACGGCGGGCCGCGCGGCGAGGTCGAGCGGCTGGTGGCCCGCTGGGAGGCGGCGCGGCCGATGCCGCCGATGGGGTTCCTGGTGCAGCTGCACCTGCACAACCAGCCCGAGGAGCGGCGCTGCTTCGCCGCCACGAACGGCGACGGGGCGCTGATCGGATTCCTGAGCATGGTGCCGGTGTTCGCGCGGGGCGGCTGGTTCATCGAGGATCTGATCCGCGCGCCCGAGGCGCCCAACGGGACGGCCGAGCTGCTGATCGACGCGGCGATGCGCGCGGCGGCCGCCGAGGGGAGCCGCTACCTGACGCTGGGGCTGGCGCCGCTGGCGGGCCCGGTCGGCCCCTGGTTGCGCGTGGCGCGACGGACCGGCGTCGCGCTCTACGACTTTCGCGGCCTGCACGCCTTCAAGGCCAAGCTGCGGCCGAAGCACTGGTCGCCGATCTTCCTCTGCCATCCGCACGGACAGACCCGCCTGGCGACGGTCTACGACGCGCTTGGCGCTTTCGCGCGGGGCGGCTTGCTGCGCTTCGGGCTCGAGACGCTGCTGCGCCGCCCGGCGGTGGTGATTCACGCGATGGCGCTGCTGCTGATCCCGTGGGCCATCCTGATGGCCGTCGTCCCCAGCGCGCGCTGGTTCCCGTCGCCGGCCGTGAAGTGGGGGTGGGTGGCGTTCGACGTGGGGTTGGCGTTCGCCCTCGCCAGCCTGGCGCGGCGCTGGCGGCGGGGGCTCGACACGCTGCTGGCGACGCTGGTGACGGCAGACGCGGCGGCGACGCTGGTGCAGGCCGTCGCCTGGAACCTGCGCCGCGCGCCGGGCCCCCTCACGACGAGCGTGGCGGTGCTCTCCGTGGCGGCCCCGAGCCTTGCGGCTGTGCTGCTCTGGCTCGGCCGCCGCGCGGACCGGCAGGACACCGGGGCGTGATCAGTCGACTTCGTCTGTAACCACGGCGCTGGTCGCCACTCCAATCGCCGAGGTGACCAGATGAAGCGCGAAGGCAAGGCGATGATTCGCGTCGGGGGAGGTCCAGCTTCGCTGGACCGAGCCCATCGCGGGAGGTTCGGAACCCGTCCGCGGGTTCTGAAGATGCTTGGGGTGTTGGTGATGGTGGTCGGTGGCGCCGCGGCGTCGTGCAGCGATGACGGCGGCTCCGACCCTGCGGAGATCCAGGAAGGGCAGACGATCTTTCGTTCGGACACGTTCGGCGACGAGCAGTTCTGGACGGGCGTGCTGCAGATGAACACGGTGATCGAGGCGGCGGTCGATCCCGTGACCGCGCTCAGCGTCGGGTTGAAGGTCGACGCCACGGTGTTGCCGGCCGGCATCCTGGGGACGGTCGACCTGACCAGCCCGGCGACGACGCTGGCGCTGCTGAAGCTCGGCGCGGTCGTCGGGGTCAAGGGGACCGTCACGACCGACGCGGGCGGCGTCGATCACCTGACCAGCGTCGGGATCACCTGCGCGCTTTGCCACTCGTCGGTCGACAATTCGGTGATGCCCGGGATCGGCGCTCGGCTCGACGGCTGGCCGAATCAGGAGTTGAACCCCGGCGCGATCATCGCTCTTTCACCAGCCCTGACCGTCGAGCAGAAGGCCGTCTACAACTCGTGGGGGCCCGGGCGTTACGACCCCCGTTACAACCTCGACGGGATGAACGCTCCCGTGGTGATCCCGCCGGCCTACGGGCTCGAGGATTCGCCCCACGCGACCTACTCCGGCGACGGCGACATCAAGTACTGGAACAACTATGTCGCAGTCACCCAGATGGGGGGGCAGGGGGCGTTCAAGGACGAGCGGATTGGCATCGACAAGCCGCTGCCGTCGGGGACGGAGGATCTGGTGGCGCCCAAGCTGAATGCGCTGCGCGCCTACCAGTTCAGCCTGGCGGCGCCGGCGCCGGCCGCGGGGAGCTTCGACGCGGCCGCCGCCGCGCAAGGCAAGGTGATCTTCAGCGACCACTGCGCGGGCTGCCACAGCGGCGACGCGCGCACCAGCGAGACGCTGTTCGACCCGTCGGAGACCGGCATGGACCCGACCTACGCGAACCGCAGCGCTTCCAAGAAGTATCGCGCGACTCCCCTGCGCGGGCTGGCGCAGCACCCGCCCTACTTCCACGACGGCAGCGCCGCGTCGCTGACCGACGTGGTCTCCCACTACGATCAGGTTCGATCGCTGGGTCTCACCGCCACCGAACAGGCCGCGCTGGTGGAGTACCTGAAGTCGATCTGAGGGGCGCGTGCCCCAGCGCCGGCCGCGGCCGCTACCGCGTCGCTTGCGGCGGGGCGACGGTCGCGGGGGCGGCCGGACGGGGCGGCGCGGTCCGGCTCGTCTGGCCGACGTAGTCGGAGAGGATCGACAGCGCCTCGTTCATGACCAGCTCGTCGCCGGGCAGGTCGAGGTTCCCTTTTCCGGTCTTCGCCGAAGCCTCCCCGGCCACGCGTGGTGGCGGGGGGACGACCGCGCGGGGGGGAGTGGGCGCCGGCTGCGACGCGCTCTGGACGGTGATCTCGTAGCTTGGGCGGGCGGCGGTCGCGGCTTTGCCAGCCTGCGCGATCGCCTCGTCGCGGGCCTTGTCGGCCGCCTGCTCGCGCCGGCGGTCGGCTTCGTTCAACGAGATCGAGCCGGCGGCCAGCCGCGCCTGCAGGCCGGCGAGCTTCTGCCGGACCTCGGCGAAGCCGGGATCCCCGGCCACCCGCCGCGCGGAGGCGGACCGCAGCGTCGTCAGGTACGGCGCGACGCGGTTCAGGTGGTCGAACGGCGTCGCCGCGACGGTGTCCCAAGGCAGCGGATCGGTGAGCTTCGCTTCACTGATGCCGGCCGCCTCGCTGCTCGAGGGGAGGACGATGTCGGCCGCGACGCCGCGCAGCTCGGTCGAGGCGCCGCTGGGGCGGTAGAACTTCCGTATGGTGACCTTCAGCGCGCCCGGATCGCGGTCGTAACCGAGGCCCATCCGGTCCATCACCTTCGCCAGAGGCAGGATCGCTTGCACCGTCCCCTTGCCGAACGTGACCGAGTCGCCGGCGACGACCGCGCGCCCGTAGTCCTGCAAAGCCCCGGCGAGGATCTCGGAGGCCGAGGCGCTGAAGCGGCTGGTGAGCACGACCAGGGGCCCGTCGTAGGCGACGGCCGGATCGCGATCGGCGCCGACCTCGACGTCGTTCTGGGCGTCGCGGGTCTGGACCACCGGCCCCCGCCGGATGAAGAGTCCGGTCAGATCGATCGCCTCCTGCAGCGAGCCGCCGCCGTTGCGGCGGAGATCGAGCAGCACGCCCGCGACGCCGTCGGCCTTCAGCCGGGCCAGCAGCCGGGCCACGTCGGCGGTGGCGCCCCCCTCACCGTCGCGCGTGTAGAACGACGGCAGATCGATCACGCCGAGGCGCAGGGCGGGCTGGCCCGCCCGCGGCAACTCGACGACGCGGGCCTTGGCCTCCTGGTCCTCGAGCTTGACCTCCTCCCGGATGATCTGAACCGTCCGCGCAGGCCCCGCCGAGCCCGCCGGCGGCAGGATCTTCAGCGAGACCGGAGAGCCCTTCGGTCCGCGGATCAGCTCCACGATGCGGGTGAGCTGCATGTCGGTGATGTCGACGATCGCGGCGGAGCCTTGCCCGACGCCGACGATGCGATCGCCGGGTTTCAGCTGGCCGCTCTTGGCCGCGGGGCCACCGGGCACCAGGTCGTGGATGACGCAGACGCCGTCCTCGCTGCCCAGCGACGCGCCGACGCCGACCAGCGACAGGTTCATCGCGATCGACATCGACTTCATCTCCTCGGCCCCGAGATAGTCCGAGTGGGGATCGTAGACGTGGGCCAGGGCGTCCAGATAGACCTCGACCACCTCGGCCGCGGTCGTCGCCTTCACGGTCCGCAGCCGCACCTGATGGCGGCGGATCAGGGTCGCGGCGATGTCGGCCGGCGGCTTGTCGCTCAGCTTCTCCTGCAGGACCTCGGCGCGCAGCGCCTGGCGCCAGAGAGCGCGCGCCGCGGTCAGATCGCGGGGGCGGTCCGCGTGCTCGCGATCGAAGACCATCCGGTCGTCGCCGGTGAAGTCGAAGGGCTCGGCGCGCAGCAGCTGCTCCTCGTACTGAACGCGCTGGGCCAGCCGCTCGCGGTACCGCATGAAGATCGCCACCGCCGCGCGCGTGTCGCCGCCGTCGCGGGTCGCCTCCGCCAGCGTCTTGCCGTACGCCGCGGTGAACTCGTCGGCGTCGGCGCGCAGGAACAGCGACCGGCCGCCGTCCAGCGCGTCGAGGTAGCGTTCCAGCAGCTTGCCGGCGAGCTGGGCGTCGAGGGGGTGGCGCGAGAACTGCGACTCGCCCAGCAGCGAGGTCGTCAACCGCGTCACGTTCGCCGCGGTGGTGCCGGGATCGGGCGGCTGTGAGGCGCGCGCGGCCGGCAGCGTCGCGGCGGTCATGAAGAGGACAGCGAGCGCCGCGGCGATTCGTATTGACTTCATCGGTGCCCTTGAACGTGAAGCGGCGCCCTCGGCGCTGCAACCGCGACCACGTGAGAAATCAGACCTCAACCACGGCCGCCGCGTTGCCCGCGCGTACCGTCGAGCTAAGTCTTTTCGTGATCTGGGTCGTCGACGCGGTAGTGCACGTGCCCGACGCCGTTGCCGAATCGCTGCTCTTTCACCAGTTCCAGCCTCACGCGCACTCCCCCCGGCAACGCCGGCGTACCGCCGCCCACCAGCACCGGCGAGAGCAGCAGGTGGAGCTCGTCGACCAAGCCCGCCGCGAGCGCTTGCCCGGCGAGGACCGACCAGTCGAACGTTCCCTCGGTGTTATCGTTTTCCCATGTCCGAGCTCTATCGCGCGCGCGTCGACGCCTGTGCACCGCCCAGAGTGGTGCTCACGGTCTGGCAGATTCACCCCGACGTCGATGTGCCTCCGGAGTCCAAAACCTTCGCCCTGGCGCTGGTTCGGGGGGTGGTCGGTCGGTCGGTGGAGGCAGGCCGTCGGCCGCCGCCAGATTGCCCGCTGGGGGCCGAGATCGCCGACGACGAGTGGCTCGACGAAGGGTGGATGAAGCAGAACGCCGCTGCGTTCGTCGCGTCGGTCTCGCGGAGGAACCTCAGGAACGCGGACGGCGTGAAGCAGGCGGAGGCGTTGCTCGCGGGTCCCGGCGGCGACGCGGCCTACCAGGCGTTCTGGGAGGATCTCGAGCGACTGCCGCAGGTCGTTATGGAGCTGGTCGCGACCGATGCCGGCTGGGTTCAGCATCTGAAGCCGGGGCTCACCTGGGAGAGCGCGGCGTACGACATCGGGGCCGCGGTCCCGGCGGCGCCCCGGCGCCCCGCCGCGACGAAGTCCACGAAGACGTCCACGAAGAAGGCGGCAACGAAATCCGCGAAGAAGGCCGCAACGAAAGTCGCAAGCAAGCCCCGAAGGGGACGCGTCCGCAAGTAGACTGCGCGCCTCACGCGCGACGCAATGAACTAGTGCAGACTCGATGAAGTGGCTGGCTCCGATCGCGACGAGCTGACGGGGTTACCGTCGCTCAGGTTGACGCGGTCATTTCTGCCGCAAACGAAGGGAGCCAGCCATGGACCATGTTGCTATCGATCTGGGCGCGAAGAAATCGCAAATCTGTGTCCGGAGCTCCGAGGGAGAGATCCTCGAGGAGAAACGCTGGGAGACCTGGGATCTGAAGCGGTACTTGTCGGGCCGGCCCAAGAGTCGGGTGATCGTCGAGACGTGCGCGGAGGCATTTGGTGTAGCGGAGGCCGCGAAGGAGTTGGGCCACGAAACACGGATCGTTCCAGCGACGTTGGTGCGAACGCTCGGAGTGGGAGCGCGGCGCACAAAGACGGATCAGCGGGACGCGCGGACGCTGAGCGAGGTCTCGTGCCGAGTGGATCTGCCGTCGGTCCACATTCCGAAGGCGGAGTCGAGAGAGAGAAAGACGTTCTGCGGAATGCGGGATTCCCTGGTGGGCGCTCGGACGAAGGTGATCAACACGGTGCGAGGGTGGCTTCGGGGCCAGGGGCGACAGCTGGGGAAGGGAAGCAGAGCGACCTTCACCGAGCGGGTGCGCGTGGTGTGCGGCGCGAATCTGCCAGACCACGTGGAGAGGCAGCTGCGGGTCGTAGAAGCGCTGACGACGGAGATCGACAAGGCCGACAAAGCGCTGGAGACGCAGGCGGAGCAAGACGAGACCTGTCGTCGCTTGATGACGGTTCCGGGCGTCGGGCCATTGACTGCGATTCGGTACGTTGCCGCGATCGACGAGGTCGGGCGCTTCGCGAACGCGCACCAGGTCGAGTCCTATCTGGGACTGGTTCCGGGCGAGAGCTCGAGCTCGGAGCGGCAGCAACGCTTGTCGATCACGAAGGCCGGACCTCCGGCGTTGCGTTGGGTACTCGTGCAAGCGGCGTGGGCGCTCAGGACGCGGTGTCGGCAACCGACGGCGGTGCCGCTGCAGCTCTGGGCACACCGGATCGAGCTGCGGCGAGGCAAACGAACAGCGACGGTGGCTTTGGCGCGAAAGCTGGCGGGGATCCTTTACGCGCTCTGGCGCGATGGAGCGGAGTACGACGGCAGCCGCGGCGCCAAGATGATCTGAGATTTGATCGGCGCGCTGCCGACGAAGGCAGCGCGGGCAGCGATCGACAGCTGTCCGAAGACGGTGACCGCGACTTGATTGGTGAGGACAACATGATCTCGCAGTGCCGACTGCGGCCCGTCGACGGATTCAGCCTATGCGCCAGCACGAGCGCGAATACTCGAATGCGACAGCCAGTCGATCTCCTGCCCACCTTTTCATCAACGTCGACGGACTCGCTCTATGCGACGTCCGACGGGACGGATCCGTTCTTGTGGGGCCAGCCACTTCATACTCTAATCAAATTGGCACGCCTTTCGTCAGCGCCGGCGCGCCGTCACTTGAACGCCTCCCACGCCGCACGCGCCAGGTCGGCGATCACCCGCTCGCGCGTCGCTTCGTCGGCGGGCGAGGCGCGCACGAAGACGGCCACGGCGATCCGCTTGCCGTTCGGCAACGTGATGAGGCCGACGTCGTTGGTGGCGTCGGTCGTGCCGCCGCGGGTGTCCGACGTGCCGGTCTTGTGGGCGACCGGCGTCCCCGGCGGGACGCCCGCCTTCAGGCGGCGCGGACCGGTCTTCACGGCGAGCAGCAGGTCGTCGAGGTGCCGCGCGCTGCCGCGCGACAGGCCAGCCTGACCGCGGGCGAGCGTCGCGAGCAACGCGACCATCGCCGCGGGGGTGGCGCTGTTGTCTCCCTTGCCGGCGTGCATCTCCTGCTCGCTGTAGCGGATGGCGATCCCCTCGACGCCGAGCTCGCGGATGCGGCGATCGACCGCGGCGGGGCCACCGAGCAGCGACAGCAGCTTGTCGCAGGCGGTGTTGTCGCTGTCGACGATCATCGCCTCCAGCAGCCGCCCGATCGTCTCTTTGCCCGGCGCGGTGATGATGGGCGCCATGCCGGGGCGCGCGTCGGCCGGCTCCAGCGTCACGACCCGCTTCAGCGACAGCTTGCGCGCGTCGACCTGGTGCAACACCGCGAGCGCGATCGGCAGCTTGACCACGCTCTGGGTCGGGAAGCCTTCGTTCTGGTGGAGCCCCATCGTGCGCCCCGACGCGAGGTCGAGCGCGGCGAAGCCGACGATGCCGCCGGCCGGCGCGGCGAGGGCCTGCGGCGAGGGCGCGGCGGCCGGCGGGGCCGGGGAGGCGAGGGCGAGGGCGAAGGCGAACGCAACGGCATCGAGCATCGGCATCGGGCCACTCTAACGAACGGGGCGTCGAACAGCGATTGTCGGCGCCGCCGGTCAGGCGTATTCATTGGGGTTCCACTGGCGTTGGGGGGTCGAGAATGAGCCGAGCACTATCGATAGGCGTTCGTCGCTTGCCGGCGAACGAGGCGCGCGTGGTGCGGATGCGGATCGACGTCTCCGACGGAACGTACGCCGGGGCCGTCGAGCTCTGGTGTCCGTCGGAGCGGGTCGCCGTCCTGGGGCGTGGGCTCGCGGCCTTTCCCGCCACGGCGCAGGAAGCGTTCGAGTTCTCGTACGAGGAGCGAGAGGAGCCCCAGACCCTCACCGTGCGGGCCCTGGCGGGCCGCGCGGGCCGCTCCGCGCTGGAGCTGAAGCTGGCCGCGTCCGACGCGGAGTGCTTTCTGCGGCACAGCGTCGAGGTCGCCGCCATCAACCGGCTCGGCGACCTCTTCGTGGACCTGAGCACCGGCGGGAACGGCGGCTTTCGCTGGACCCCGCGGGAGTCCCACATGCTCCCGGCGTCCGACGACCTGAGCTGAGCGCTCGCTACTGCGACGTGTTCATCAACACGCTGACCGTGCCGTCGCCGTTCACGACCGCCAGGTCGGGCTTGCCGTCGCCGTTGTAGTCGGCCGCGGCGATGCCACCGGGGTACACGCCGGTGGCGAACTTGGTCGCGGACATGAACGTGCCGTTGCCGGCGTTCAGGAAGACGCTGATGTTGGCGTCGCCGCCGTTCGCGACGACCAGGTCGTTCCTGCCGTCCTTGTTCAGGTCGACGATGGTCACGCCGTAGGCGAACTTGCCCGAGGGGTAGCTGCTGGGGGCGAGCAGGGTGCCGGTGCCGTCGTTGGCCAGCACCGCCAGCGTGCCCGCGTCGTCGAGCGAGCTGGCGACGTCGGGGCTGGGGTCGCCGACGAGGTCGCCGGCGGCGACGCCGTGTGGGAACTTGGCGACGTCGTAACCCCTCGCGGTGCCGAACGTGCCGGTGCCGCTGTTGAGCAGGATGCTGATGTTCACCCCCGAGCTGATGCTGCCGGTGACCATGTCGAGGCTGCAGTCGCCGTTGAAGTCGGCGAGCGCGACCGAGTTCGGGCCCGGTCCGGCGTAGTAGCTGACGGGGGCGGCGAAGGCGCCGTTGCCGCTGTTCAGCAGCACCAGGGCGCTGCCGCTGGTGGTGACGAGATCGATGCGCCCGTCGCCGTTCAGGTCGCCGGCGGCGAGGCCGTTGTTGTAGGTGGCGGTCGTGTAGCTGACGGGGGCGGCGAAGGTGCCGGTGCCGTTGTTGCGGAAGACGTTCACGACGCCGGCCGCGCTGTTGTGGCTGGCGGCGATGTCGGCGCGGCCGTCGCCGTTCAGATCGGCGATCACCACCGCGCAGGTGTTCTCTCCCGAGCTGTAGCCGACCGGGGCGGCGAAGGTGCCGTTGCCCTTGTTGACCAGGACCGTCACCGCGCCGGACTTGTTGAAGTTGGCCACGGCGAGGTCAGGTTTGCCGTCGCCGCTGACGTCGCCGGCGGCGATGGCGAAGGGGTTCGCGTTGGCCGGATAGCTCACGGCGGACGCCAGCGACAGATGCAGCGCCGTGCCGGTGGGGCGGGCGACGGCAGGGCAGGCCGGCCGATTGCCGCCGAGGCCGCCGCTGCCCGCGAGGCCGCGCCCCGCGGTGCCCACCGCGCCGCCGTTCGGGTTGCCGGCGCTGCCGCCGCGCCCGGCGGTCGCGGTGCCGCCCACGCCGGTCGCCCCGGCGCTGCCACCGCCGCGCCCGGCGGTCGCCCCGGCGCTGCCACCGCCGCGCCCGGCGGTCGAGCTGCCGCCGCCCGCGCCGGCAGGTCCGCCGCTCCCCGCCGCGCCGGCACCGCCTGTCGCGACGCCGCTCCCCGCCGCGCCGGCACCGCCGCTCGCGACGCCGGTCCCCGCGGTTCCCCCGACGCCCGAGGCGCCGGTCCCCGCCGTTCCGCCGACGCCCGAGGCGGCAGCGCCCGCGGCCCCGTCGGGCCCCACACCGGCGGCGCCGCCGGTCCCCTGACCAGCGGCGCCGCCGGTCCCCACACCAGCGGCACCGCCGTCCCCCTGACCAGCGGCGCCGCCGTCTCCCAAGGCACCGGCGCCCGCAGCCCCCTCAGCTCCCCCGTCGGGGACGCTCCGCAGCTCGCCGCACGAGAGGCTCGTACCGGCGAACGAGAGCGCAAGCGTCACGATCACGACAGCAGCGACGTTGCGCGGCACCGGTACTTTCTTCGTTTCCACCGCGTGACGGTAGACGCGCGGGCCGCGCGGGGATTGTACGTTCTTGCGGCCTCCTCGCTCCGTTGCGGCTGTGCTGTACAACTCGGGGAGATCGCACGCGGGGCGCTGGTTCCGTGGCATGCTCCGGCCGATGTCGCTCGCGGAACGAAAGCAGCAATCCGAGCCACAGCCGCCCTCGACAGACGGGCTGGCACCGTCGCGCGAGGCGCTGGCGGTCGTGCTGGAGGCCGCCGCCGATCCGGCGTTCGTGGCGGACCGCGACGGGCGCCTGCTGTTCGCGAACCGGGCGGCCGTCGCCCGCTGGCCCCAGGCGGCGCCGGGCGTGGCGGCGGCGTCACTGTTCGCGACCGTCGCCCAGGTGCGGTTCGTCTCCGCCGCGGCCGCGGTGTTCGAGGGCGCGGGCGCGCAGCGCTTCGAGTGGGGCGAGGACGGGCCGGGGGACGTGCAGGCCTGGTTCGCCTGCACGGTGTCGCCGGTCGCCGGGACGGGCGACGACGCGCGCGGCGTGGCCGCGGTCCTCTACCTCTCGTCCGACGTCACCGAGCTGAAGCGCTCCGAGGCGCGCCTGCGGCGCAGCGAACAGCTCATGGTCGACACGCAGGGGGTCGCGCACCTCGGCACCTGGGAGTGGGACGTCAGCCAGCCGACCGCGACCTGGTCCGAGGAGCTGTACCGCATCTATGGCCTGACGCCCGCGAGCTACACCCCCAGCTACGAGAACTATCTGAAGCTGATTCACCCCGACGATCGCCAGCGGGTGATGGACGCGACGACCCGCGTCTTCCAGGAGCACGTCCCGTATTCGCACGACGAACGGGTCTTTCGTCCCGACGGCTCGATCCGCTACCTGCACACCTGGGCGAATCCGGTCCGCGACGAAAACGGCAAGCTGGTCCGCCTGGTGGGCGTCTGCCAGGACATCACCGATCGCAAGCTGGCCGAGGAGGCGGTGCTGACGATGAACGCCGACCTGGAGCGGCGGGTCGCCGAGCGGACGCGCACGATCGAGACGTCGCTGCGAGATCTCGAGACGTTCAACGCGATGGCCAGCCACGATCTGCGCGCGCCGCTGGCGATCATCCAGGCGGCCTGCGCCGTCATGCGCCACCCCGCCGCGGCGGAGGCGCTGCCGCCTCGCGTCGCCGACAACCTCGGTCGCATCCAGCAGGCGGTCGCGCGCATGACGTCGCTGGTGAACGACCTCTTGCGGCTGGCCCAGGTCGGACAGGCGCCGCTGGCGCGCGCCGACGTCGATCTCACGGCCATGGCCCAGGACGTGGTGTCGCAGCTGCGGCGCGCCGCGCCCGAGCGCAAGGTCGACATCGAGGTGCAGCCGGGGCTGCGCTGCTCCGCCGATCCGGGCCTGTTCCGCGCCGCCGTCGAGAACCTGCTGGGGAACGCCTGGAAGTACTCGTCGCGCGTCGACCACGCGCGCATCGAGGTGGTCGCCTGTCCCGGGCAGGGGGCCGCGCCCGTGTTCTGCGTGCGCGACAACGGCGCCGGCTTCGACATGAAGGACGCGCACCGCCTGTTCGCCCCCTTCGAACGCCTGCACAAGCAGACGGAGTTCGAGGGGACCGGCGTCGGTCTGGCCGCCGCGCTGCGGATCATCGAACGCCACGGGGGCCGCATCTGGGCCGAGGGCGAGCTCGGGCGCGGCGCCACCTTCTTCTTCGAGCTGCCGCCGGCCTGAGCGAAGCCGTCGTTACGGCGACAGCGTCCAGGCGCCGAAGCTGTAGACCTGGACGAGATCGGTCTGGCCGGTCGGGTAGTGCGCGTAGTCCCTGTTCTGACCGCCGAGCACGAACACGCGGCCGCCGCAGCCGGTGGCGACGGCCGGCGACACCACGCCGACGGGGAGCGCGGGGGCCATCGTCCAGACGTCGGTGGCGGGGTCGTAGCTTTGAACCATGCTCTCGATGACGGTGGACTCGCCGCCGATTAAGAGCAGGTGTCCGGCGCCGTCGGGGACCAGGCTCGCGCCGCTGCGGTACGTCGGTCCGGTGATCGGTTGCCAGGTCTGCGCCTGCGGATCGAAGACCGCCGAGCCGTAGCTGCCGATGGCGTAGTACTTCCCGCCCACGGTGGCGGTAGACGGGTAGAAGAGCTCGTCCGGCATCCGGGGCAGCGCTTGATACCGATTGGTCGAGGGTTGGTACTCATAGGCGCCCACGCCGCCGTCCGCGCCGAACAGGTAGACGCTTCCGTTGGGGCCGGGCAGGGGATCGCCGTAGAGCCAGGTGCCCGCGTTCCCCATCTGGGACGGCACGGACCACGTGTCGGTGGGGATGTCGTAGCGGAGGAATCGGCCCGCGACGACGAACAGGGTCTCTCCGACGATGGTGGCCCCCGTCGGCCCGAGGCTCAGCTGCTCTGGCGGCTCGGCGAGCGGCTTGTAGGCGTTCGTGGTGGGGTCGTAGACGATCAGCCGCGGCGTCGAACAGGCGGGGTTGGTGTTGCCGGCGCTGAGGGAAAATCCGCCCACCAGGTAGATGCGCCCGTCGGCGGCGGTCGCCGCCCCCATGTTGGTCCCCACGCGCGGCATCTTCATGGGGGTCCCGCTGCAGGCGTTTCCGCTCGGCTCGCGGAACATGACGGGCGCGGCAATCGCGCCCGCGACGCCGCCGCACGGGAGGGGGGCGGCGCCACCGATGCTCCCGCCGGCGCCGCTCCCGCTGACAGCGAAGCCGCCGGCTCCGCCATCCCCCGTGGGATCAGCACCGACCGACGAGCAGGCCGCGAACGGCGCCAACACCACGCACACCACGAACCCGACACGACGCTTCATCGCGTACCTCCAGGTTAAGGACAGGTTAGGAATAGGATTGTATTCGCTCGTCGGATCGGTTCAACAGAGGTCAGGCCCGCCGGCTAATTCGAGATCGTCCAGACGTCGCCGGGGCCGTAGATCTGGATCTTGGTGCTGGCAATGAAGTTACCGTTGTCGCCCCCGAAGACGAAGATCCGGCTGCCGTCGCAGCCCGGGGCGACGCCGGCCAGGAAGGTCGCCGTCGGCATCGATTTGCGGAAGCCCCAGATGCCGGTGATGGGGTCGAAGCGCTCGACGGAGGCGACCTTGCCGCCCGCGTCGAAGCCGCCCATCACCAGCAGCTGGCCGGCGCCGTCGCCGATCACGCCGGGGTTGATGCGCAGCTGGCTCGGCGACGGGATGTCGGTCCAGGTCGCAAGCGCCGGATCGAACACCACCGAGGTGAGCCCGACGACGTAAATCTTGCCGGCGACGACGGCGGCGCCGTAGCTGTGGCTGGTGGGCGACGGCGGCAGCGGCGTCCACTGGTCGGTCGCCGGGTCGTAGACGTGGGCCAGGTTGGCCGTGACGTCGTCCGGGCCGCCGAAGACGTAGACGCGATCGTCGAGCGCGACCGTCAGCGCGTCGACGATCTCGCCCGACGGGGCGTTGCTCCCCTGGGTCCAGACGTCGGTGACGGGGTCGTAGAGGTACGTGCCGCCGAAGATCATCACCAGCTTGCCGGCGGCGAAGGCGGCCGCCGGCACCGTCGACACCGCGATGGGCGGGCTGGCCAGCACACGGTCGCTGCCGGTGCCGGGGTCGTACACGCTGAGCGGCGAGGTGGGGCAGGAGGGATCGGTCTCCGCGTGCCAGGTGACCATGTAGATCAGCCCGTCGGGGGCGGTCGCGGCGGCGATCCCCATCCGCCCGACCGGCATCCGCGACGGCTTGCTGACGCAGGCGCCGGGCGCGCCGCTGCCGCCCGCGCCCGCGGTGCCGGTCACCGTGACGCCGGCGTCGTTCGTCGGCACGCACGGGAGCATCGCCCCGCCGGCCCTCCCCAGCAGCGCTCCGACGGGGCCGCGGCCGCCGGCGCCCCCGCTGCCGCCCGCGCCCGCCGCCGCGCCGCCACCCGAGCCGCCGCACGCGGAGAGCGCGAGGCAGGCCGCGAGGCAGGTGGGAAGGAGAGCGCGCATCGCGCCGCGAGCATATCTCAGGGCGAGATCGTCCAGGCGTCCCCCGGTCCGTAGACCGAAACCTGGTCGTAGAACGTGAAGGTGCTGAGCGTCCTGCCACCGAACGCGAACACGCGCCCGCTGCAGGCGGTCACGGCCGCCATTCCTTGCGCCGGTATCGGCAGCCGCGCGCGCGTCGACCAGGCACCCGTCGCGGGATCGAAGCTCTCGACGGCGTCGAGCAGCTGGGTCGCATACGCGTCCGTCCCCCCGATCAGCATCAGGTGCCCGGCTCCGTCGTCGGTCATGGCCGGGTTTTCCCGCTTGGTGGGCGGCGCGGCGAGCGTCGTCCAGTCCGACGTGGCCGGATCGAACGCCGCCAGGGTCGGACCGCCGACGTACATGAGGCCGCCGACCCGCGCCGCGCCGGGGTCGCCGATTGCGGCTGGCATCTCGGGCAGTGACGACCAGCTGTTGGTCGCCGGATCGTAGGCGTCGGCCGATTCGGTGGCCACGCCGTTGACGTACCCGCCGAAGAAGTACGCCCGCCCGTCGGCGCCGGCCACGACGGCGCGGTGGCTCGGCGCCGGCGGCTGGGCCCCCTGCGTCCACGCGTCGGTGGCGGGGTCGTAGACCCAGAGCGTGAAGTCGAGGACCACCAGCTTTCCCGCCACGAAGGCCACGCTCAACCGATTGGTGAAAAACTTCAGGGGAGCGCTGGCGAGCTGGGTGTACGCGTCGCGGGTCGGATCGTAGACATAGAGGGGCGCGCCGTCGCAGGGATCGGGTCCGACCGCGAACACGAGGTAGATGCGCCCGTCGGGGGCGGTCGCAGCGCCCATGCCGGCATTGTCGCCACCGGGCATGCGCGACGGCGTGCCGGTGCAGGCGTTCCGGGCCGAGCCACCCGCGCCCGCCGTGCCACGCGCGCCGGCGGTTCCGCCGCGGCCGCCCACGCAGATGGGGCCGGCACCGTCGCCGCCGGGTCCGCTGTGGTCGACGGCGTGCGAGCAGCTGACGATCGCCGCGGCCATCGCCAGCGGTGCGACGACCGCCATCCAACCGCCGCCGGCGTTACGTCGCGCGCGCGAGGCGATTATCCGTAAGCGTCTCATCAAGCACCTCCAAGTTAGGCCTCCATCGTAACACCGTCGCTGATGGCCGCGAGCAACCTGTAACGAACGCGCGGGCGCCACCGCGGGTACAATCCGCGGCCGAGGTGAGGGGCATGGTGCTGTCGAGCTTCAGTGTGTTCGGCCGGAGGTAGCGACGTGCGTCGGCCCGCGCTTCTCTTGATGCTGCTTTTGGCACCCGCCTGCCGCCACGCGCCGCCGGCCGCGCCCGCCGCACCGCCAGCGGCCGCCCCACCCAAGCTGCTGGTCACGATCGTCGTCGATCAGCTCGCCGCCTGGATCGCCGCCGAGCGGCTGCCGCTGCTCCCCGACGACGGCGGCTTCGCGCGACTGCGGCGCGAGGGGACCTGGTACAAGGAGATGCGCTACGCCCACGCGGTCACCGACACGGCCCCCGGCCACGCGGCGCTCTACACGGGGCGCACGCCGCGCGAGACCGGCATCACCTCCAACGAGGTGATCCTGCCCGGCGGCGGCAAGCCGCGTTCGATCCTCGGGGACGCCGGCACGCGCCTGGTCGGCGTCACGGCGGGCGCGACCGCCCGCCCCGGCAGCTCGCTGAAGCTCCTGCGCGGCGACACGCTGGCCGACAGCTTCGTCGCCCAGGTGCCGCGCGCGATGGTCGTCAGCCTGTCGTTGAAGGATCGCGGCGCGCTGTTCGGCGCGGGCCGCAAGGCGGCGGTCGCGTTGTGGCTCGACCCCGAGCTGGGCGAGATGGTCACCTCCGACGTCTACCCGCCGCCCCCCGCCTGGGCGGGCGCCGCCGGCGGCAAGGCCGCGGTCGCGCGCGCCATCGCGACGCCGTGGACGCTGGAGGGGGCCGAGCGCGCGTTCGTCGCCGCCCACGCCGAGACGCCCGACGACCAGCCGGGCGAGGGGGACTACGCCGGCCTGGGCGTGACGTTCCCGCACGAGATTGCGTCGGCGAAGGCGATGCGCGCGACGCCGGTCGGCGACCACCTGCTGCTGGCCCTGGCGCGCGAGGCGGTGCGCGCCGCGTCCGCCGAGGCGCGCCCGCTGCTGCTGGCCATCTCGCTCTCGTCCCACGACTACGTCGCCCACACCTTCGGCCCGCACTCGTGGGAAGAGTGGAGCGAGCTCTGGCGCCTCGACCGCGAGCTGGCGTCGTTCTTCACGTTCCTCGACGGCGTTCACGGCAAGGACGGCTGGGCCGCGCTGCTGACCGGCGACCACGGCAGCGTCGCGCTCCCGGAGCTGGCGGCAAAGCCCCAAGGAAAAGATCCCTGGTGCGCGCGGCCGGAGGCGGAGCTCGAACGCTGGCAACGGAAGTGCGGACCGCGGCAGCGGCTGGAGCAGCCCGAGCTGCTCGCAACGATTGAGACCTCGATGTCGCAGGTGCTGGGGGCGGGTGGCCCCTGGGTCGATGGCATCGCCGACCCCCTGATCTTCTTAAGCGCCAAGGGGCGCGCGCTGGCGCCCGAGCATCGCAAACGGGCGATCGCCGACATCCGGGAGCAGCTGAAGGGGTGGGGGATCGTCGACGTCGTCGACGTGCGCGAGGCCGCGGCCCGCACCTGCTCACCGACGGGAGAGACCGTCGCCGACCTGGTCTGCCGCTCGATCAGCCCCGCCGACCCCGCCGACCTGTACCTGGTCGTCGGCGAGGGCGTCTTCTTCGACCCCGGCTACGTGCCCGGTCACGGCGAGAGCCACGGGTCACCGTATCTGTACGACCGCGCGGTGCCGCTGCTGGTGCGGGGCGCGAACAAAAGTCCTGCCGGCCTGGTGACCGAAACATCCGAGCCTGCGACCAGGTTCAGGGGCGCGGCCGCAACGTTGCTGGGAACAGCAACGTTCTGAGTGGTCGCTCAACCGACATCAGCGACGGCAGCGGGCCGATAGCCGTGGACGGCGCGGACGCGCTTCGCGTACGCTGGATTCATAGTTAACGTTTGGAGGTAGTTCATGACTTTGCTTAGGTTCGTCCTGGTCGCGACCGTCGCGGCGGGCGTCGCCGTCGGGCCGGCGGGTTGCTCCGGGCCAAGCCGCGAGATCGACGACGGCAGGGTGAAGCTCTCCTGCTTGCGGACGCTGACCAGGGAATGCCCCAGCGACGGCATCTGCGGCCGCGACGTGTTCACCAGCTACCCCACGAACGTCAGCTGCGATACCGGCCAGGCCAATCCGCACGACGGGATGGTGACGGAGGAGGTCAGGACGTCGGATGGCGCGCTCTGTTACACGATCGAATTCAGGGTGAGCTTCCAGAACTTCTGCGAGAGCGCCGCGACGACCTGGAAGGATCCGTCGGGTCGGGTGGTCGCGACCGGGTGGATGAATCGGAGCGCGCAGGTCACCTGCGCGGACAGCGGCGACAGCGCCTCGTGCGATTCGTTCGACAACGCCTGCCTCAACTCGCTCGCCGCTTGCGTTTCGTTACCCGAATGAGCCGACGCCGGTCCGCCCTACAACCCCGGCGACAGCCCCCAGTGCCCGTCCGTCCCTAGCACCTGCACCGCCGGGACAATCCCCAGCGGCGACGTCCCTCCGAACGCGAACACGCGGCCGTCGCAGCCGGTGGCGACGGCGACGCCGAAGACGGGGATGGGCATGTACTCGCCGACGGTCCACGCGCCGGTCTTCGGGTCGAAGATGTCCAGCGCGGCGGAGCTGCCGATGCCGAACCAAAAGCCGCCGATCGCCAGGATCTGACCGGACTGCGCGGCGACCACGCCGAGCATCATGCGCGGCGTGGGTTGGGGCGGGAGCTCGGTCCACTGGTGCGTCGCGAGATCGTAGACCGCGGACCGGAGCCCGATGACGTACAGCCGGTTGCCGCTGATCGCGGCGCCCATTCTTTTCCCGGCGAATGGCAGCGGCGGCAGGGCCGTCCAGCTGTCCGCGTTGGGATCGTAGACGTCGACGCGGTTGGTCTCGCCGCCGGACGGGTACAGGTCGCCGCCAGCGAAATAGGCGCGGAAGTCGGGGCCCAGGGCGCCCGCGCGTTCGATGATCGTCTGGTCGGGCGGTCTACCCGGGGACCAGACGTCGGTGGCGGTGGCGTATCGCCACAGCGCGCGGTCGAGGACCAACAGCTGGTTGCCGTAGGGGACGAGGGCGGGTGCACCGTAAAGGTCGGTCGGGAGGCTGCCCAGCGCGCGGTACGAATTGTCAGCGGGGTCGTAGGCCGTCAGCGGCGCGTGGCACTCGACACCGCCGAGCACGTAGCCGCCGAGCAGGTAGATGCGGGCGTCGATTGCGGCGGCGCCCATGTTGCTGCGCGCGCCGGGGAGGCGCGCCGGGAGGCCTGGGCAGGCGCTGGGGCTGCTGCCGGCCGCGCCCGTCGCGGGGCCGCCGCCGGTGCCGGCGGGGAGGCAGGGGTAGCCGCAATCGTCGAAGGTGCCACCCATGCCGCCAGGCACGAAGCCACCCTGGCCGAGCGGGCTGCCGCCGCGCCCGCCGCCACCACCGCGGGCACCCACGCCGCCGGTGCCCGCGCCGCCTCCGGTGCCGCCGCCCGCCACGCCGCCGATTCCAGGCGCCGGCGGCAGGGGCCGGCTGGAGCAACTGGCCGCCGCGACGACGAGCGACGCGAACAGCAGGATCCTGGCAGGTCGCGCCACCAGCGCCCGCCGGTAAGTCATGCGGCGATGATATCAGCGACGGAAGAGCGCCGACAGCCGGTGGACCGCGTGGGTTCGCGCGCGCGTGTTCGACGTTCGCGCGTACACTGGTGTCATCTCCTTAGTTGCACTTTGAAGCTTAACGTTGGAGGCGACTATGACTTTGCTTGGGCTCGCGTTCGTGGGCGTGGTTGTCGTGTTGCAGGTCGGTTGTGAGCAGAACCCACCGCAATGCGATGAGTGCGGCGTCGCCGGAAGCGGCGGTGGCGTCGCGGGGAGCGGCGGAGCTGGCGGCGGACCTACCGAGCTGCCGAGTTGCCTGCGCGAGCTGACGGCGGATTGCCCGCGTGCGGGCATTTGCGGGCGGGACGTGTTCGTCACCCAGACCACGGCCGAGAGCTGCGCGCCTGGCGGGGTGAACGGGAGATACGTCGTGGAAGTCAGGAAGGCGGACGGCAGCCTCTGTTACACGACGGAGCAGTATGTGCCCTCCTTGAGCTTCTGCGAGAGCAGCCAGGTCTCCTGGAAGGATCCGTCGGGCCGGGTGGTCGCGAGCGGTGGATTCGGCTGGGGCGCCACCGTGACCTGCAAGGAGAGCGGCGAAATGGTCGCGTGCGCCCAGTTCGACATCGTCTGCCCGAGGTTGTTCGACGCCTGCACGCAATGACCGGCCCGGGCGTTACCATGGCGGCGTCGTGACGAAAGTGGGGATCGTGGTCGTGCTCCTCTGCGCCGCTTGCTCCTCGGTGGGCAGTGACGGCACCGGCGGGAGCCAGGGGGGCGCGGGCGGTGGCGCCGAACCGGTGCGGTTCGACTTTCCGAGCTGCTGGCAGGAGCTGACCGCCGACTGCCCCATCAGCGCGATCTGCTACAAAAGCGTGCTCCCGGGCTGGGAGGTGGGCGAGTGCATGGCGGATGCAACCCGCCTCGACATCGCCTCCGTCAGGAAGCGAGACGGGACCCTCTGCTACACGCTCGAGGCGAAGTTCGTCTTCAGCGGAACGTGCGCATCCGCGTCTGACCGCTGGAACGACCCCGACGAGCTCGTCTGGAAGAACCCCGCCGGTGAGGTGGTGGCGACCGGTAGCACCACCGCCAACAGCCTCACCATTGCGTGCCCGGGGGGCGCCGTCCAGAGCTGCACGCTCACCGATCCGGCCCCCCGCTATGAAGTTCCCAGCTGCCCGGCGTACTACTACTTCTGCACGGGCGACGACCCGTGACGATTCCTGCGAATGATTAGACTGACGCCGTGACTACGCCGACGCCCCCCGTTTCGCACGTCTCCGACACCGCCCGCTGGGTAGCGGTCTACCGCGCGCAGGAGACCGCCCGCCGCGACGCGCTCTTCAACGATCCTCTGGCCGAGCGCCTCGCCGGCGCGCGCGGGCGCGAGATCGCCGCGGCGACGCCGAAGGCCGCCGCGACCGGATGGTCGCTGGTGACGCGCACGAAGTTGATGGACGACCTGATCCTCGACGCCATCGCGCAGGGGTGCGACCGCGTCGTCAACCTGGCCGCGGGGCTCGACACCCGGCCCTACCGGCTGGCGCTGCCGTCGTCGTTGACCTGGGTCGAGGCCGATCTCCCCGCGCTGCTCGACGAGAAGGAGCGTCTGCTCGCCGACCAGACCCCCGTCTGTCAGCTGACGCGCGAGCGGGTCGATCTGGCGGACGCCGACGCGCGCGCCGCGCTGCTCGCGCGCGCGGTCCCCGATGGCTCGAAGACGCTGGTGCTCACCGAGGGGCTGGTCGTCTATCTCGAGGAGGCGCAGGTCGCCGGCCTCGGGCGCGACCTCGCGGCGCGGCCGGGCGCGCGCTGGTGGATGCTCGACATGATGTCGCCGGCGATCGTGAAGATGATTCGCGAGCAGATGGGCGGCCGCCATCCGGCGCGCACGTTGATCAAGTGGGGGCCGGCGAACGGCGTCGCCTTCTTCGAGGCGCTCGGCTGGCGCGCGCGCGACGTGAAGCCGATCATCCGCTGGGCGACCCGCTACCGCCGCGCCCCCTGGTACTTCTACCCGTTGATGATCTTTCCCGACGCCGACCCGCGCCGCCTCGGCAACATGAAGTGGTCGGCCGTGGTGCGGCTGGAACGGCCGTAGCGGCCAACTTGACGGGCACTGAACACCCGTATAGCTTGGGTGACATGAGCGCGACCGTCTCGATGCCCCCGGTGCCCTTGATGATCGCCGATCACCGGATCGTCGCCGTGGAGCGGGCGGGCGGGTTGTTGAGCCTGCGCGTCGCGCTTCAGGGGCGGACGTTGAGCGCGCTCGGACAGGTGCTGGCCAGGATGGACGGCGTCCGCGTGACGAGCGGCCCTCAGGGGTTGGGCCGCGAGCGCTGTCTTCTGGTCCACTGCCCCGGGTTCAAGGTGGTGCTCTCGACGATCTCGACTGAGCCAGGGCAGGGAGACGTGGCGCTGGCCCTTGTGTCGCGGGCGCCGCAGGCGGCGTTGGCCGTCATCTCGGAGCTCGCCGGCCTGCTCGAACGTCTGATCACCGCGCCGCCAGTCGAAGAGGTTGCGGCGACGCCGACGCCGTCGAAAAAAGAGTGGAAGCAGGGTTCGTCCCTCAAGCGCGGCTCGTCCCTCAAGCCGGGAAAACCGCTCGCCCGGGGCAAGCCGCTTCAGCGACGGACGCCGCTCGCGCGCGGCTCGTGGCGCTGAGCGCCGGCGCTATTCCTACGTGCGGGACGCCGTCGCCCCGGTCAGCCCTCCAGCGCCGCGACCTCCGCGGTCAGCGACATCGCCAGCGCCGCGGCGCTGCGGAGCATGTTCTCGAGCAGCCCCATCCGGGCGGTGGCGCTGACCTCGGTCAGGGAGTCCCAGGCTGCCTTCGGGAGGACGTAGCACTCGACGGCGGTGTCGGCGCGGACGTCGGCGGTGCGGGCGGCGCCGGTCAGCGCCGTCAGCTCGCCGAAGGTCATTCCGGCCGACAGCGTCGAGAGCCGCTTGGCCTGGCCGCCGTCCAGCTCCAGCACGACGCTGACCTCCCCCTTGGTGATCAAGAAGAGGTCGCCCGAGGTGTCGCCCTGACGGACCAGCATCTCGCCGCGGCGGAAGCTCAGGAACTTGAGCCGCGCCTGCACGGCGGCGGCGGCGGTCGGCGACAGCCCGCGCAGCAAATCGTGCTCAGCCAGCGCGACCTCCTGCGGCGCGCCCGGCGGAGTCGTGGAGCGGACCATGATGAGGTGCCCCTCGGCCGCCTCGAGCGCCTGATCGAGGGTGAGGAAGGTGCGCATGCTGGTGTGGGCCTCGCCGACCAGCGCCTCGATGAGGAGGCGTTCCAGCTCCTTGTGGCGCCAGATGCCGGAGAGCAGGGTCTGCTTACCGGCGTCGCGGAGCCGGGCGCAGAGCGCCAGCAGCAGCTTGCCCGACGAGCCGTCGACGTCGTCGACGCGCCGGAAGTCGACGATCGCCACGTCGAAGCGCTCGCTGGCGGCGACGATCGCGCGGACGGCCGCTTCGGTCGCCGCGAACACCAGGTCCCCCTGCAGCTCGAAGACCTGGGCCCGCCACCCGGCGTCGTCCAGCAGCCGCCGTTCCCGCTCGCGGCGGCGCCGCTTCGAGCGCACCCGCTCCAGGCTGTAGCTGGCGCGCATCGACTCGCGGGCGGGGCGCGGGACCTTCAGGGAATGCAGATCGAGGTCGCGAGAGAGTCCTGGCAGACGCGGATGCCGCGCACGCTGTTGCCGCGCACGTCGAGCCGCGGCGAGAAGACGCCGATGCCGAGCTGCCCGGGCAGCACGGCGAGGATGCCGCCGGCGACGCCGCTCTTGGCGGGCATGCCGACCTCGTAGAGCCACTCGCCGGCGTAGTCGTACATCCCGCAGCGTCGTCATCACGCTGAGCACGCCGCTCGACCATCTCGCGCTCGGATGGCGCGCTCGCCGGTCATCGGGTTGACGCCGCCGTTGGCGAGCGTCGCCGCCATCATCGCCAGGTCGCGGCAGGTGACGAGGATCGAGCACTGCCGGAAGTAGAGGTCGAGCGCCCTCGTCGGATCGCTCGGCGAGGATGTCGAAGTTGCGCAGCATGTGGCCGATGGCGCGGTTGCGGTGGCCGGTCTCCTCTCCGAGCGGTAGACGGCCTCGTCGATCGTCGAGCGGGCGGCCGGCGTAGCAGCGACATCACCGTCAGCAGCGCGCTGCAGCCGCTCCTCGGAGGTCGACCCCGCGATCAGCGAGGTCGTCGCGATCGCGCCGGCGTTGATCATCGGGTTCGAGCGGCCGGCCGGTCTCCGGCTCGAGGCTGATCGAGTTGAACGCGTCGCCGGTCGGCTCGACGCCGACCTTCGTCAGCACCGCGGCCGGCCCGTGGTCCTCCAGCGCCAGGCCGTAGACGAACGGCTTGGAGATCGACTGGATCGTGAAGGGCTGGCCGCTGTCGCCGACCTCGTAGACGTGGCCGTCGGTGGTGGCGACGGCAGATCCCGAACCAGTCCGGGTCGGCCTTGGCGAGCTCGGGGATGTAGGTCGCCACCTCGCCGTCGTCTACGTCGGCGTACTTCGCGTGCAGGGCCGCCAGGTAGTCGGCAATCGGGGACGAGACCGGCATCTCTTGGCCGGACAATACACGGGGCCGATTGGGACGAGAAGCGGTGAAGTTACAAACGGATTCAGATGTCTAGAATGTTTCGGGCACGCTTCCGGAGCGCGTCCGCCGCTTCAAGGCGAGGCTGTCGATATGGCGTCGCTGGTCTCCATGCTCTGGGGGACCGGACGGCTGAAGAACTCCAGGGTCAGCACCCGGCCGACGCAGACGACGGTGCCGGGGCGGATCGTGACATCGCTGCCCTTGGCCACCAGCGCGCCGTCGACCTCGGTGATCTGATCGGAGACGGGGCGCAGCGCGAGCCCCCCGGCTGTCGTCGGAGCTCGAAGTGCCAGCGCGAGATCTTGCGGCTCTCGACCTCCTGGGGCAGCGCCAGCACGACGTCGTTGGCGGGGAAGCCGTCGACCTCCTTGAGGCGGCCGAACGCGATCGTGTCCTTGTGGGGGAGCAGGCGCTCCTCGCCGGTCTCCCGCAGGCGGACCGCCTCCGGGAACAGCGCCCGATCGCGCCAATCGAGCGTCAGAACGTCGACCTCGCGCGAGATCCCCTTGAGGCGAATGGCACCCAGCGGGCGGCAGTTGAGCCGGTAGAAGACGCTCGACAGCTCGCGGAAGGCCTCCTTGGTCAGGCGCAGCTCGCCCGGCTCGGCGGAGGTGGCGACGCGAGAGGCGAGGTTGACCGCCTCGCCCGTGACCTGCTGGCCGTCGGTGAGCACGGGGCCGAAGTGGAGGCCGAGCCGCAAATCGAGCTGGTGCTCGCGCGTCCGCGACGCGTTCGAGAGCGAGACCTCCTTCTGGAGGGCGATCATGGCCGCGGCGGCGACCTCGGTGGTGGGGAAGACGACGAACGCGCCGTCGCCGGCGGTGTCGACAATCCGCCCGCCGGCCGGGACCAGCACCTGTTGCAACAGATCGAAGTGGAGCTGCTGCACCTTTCGCCCCGCTTCGTCGCCGAACCGCTCGAAGTAGGGCGTCGAGCCCACGATGTCCGAGAAGCCGAGGGCCAGGTCGCGCTCGAACCGTCGCTTCAGCTCCGCCGAAAGCCGGTTCTGGAGCCGGATGATCTCCGTCATCGACAGCCGCCCAATCGCCGCATAAATCGCGTCGGCAGCCGCGTCCTGTTCAGCCATCGGGGAGGACGATACCCCGGGGGGCGGCAACGAGGCTACCGGGAGAACACCCGGCCGGTCAGCGCCGCGGGCGCTCCGGGGCGCAGGTCTCGTAGAGCGTGTCGCCGCTCTTGAGCTCGAACTCGCCCCCCAGCACGTAGCCGTTCTCGTCGACCAGCTCGTGCGACTGGCGGGTGCTGGTGGTGACCAGCAGCTTGCGGCTGCCGGGGACCTCGACGCGGTAGGTCTTGGTCGTCGGGGTCTCGGGGCTCTCGAAGGGATCGTAGACCTCCGTCGTCAGCCCCGGGGCCCGACCGGTCAGCAGCTCGGACTTGATTCGACCGGCGAAGGCGAGCGTGCCGAGCAGCCCTTCGGGGTCGGCGGCGGTGAACGTGCCATCGACGTGCCCCCCCCAGAACGTGACGTCGTACCGGTAGGTCGCGCCCGCCAGGTGCGTGAGCTGCGTGCGCAGGTCGGTGACGCCGTTGACGGTCCGCGTGGAGGTCATCGAGGCGACGCGGCCGCGGGCGTCGCTCCTCTCGGAGAGGTCGACCTCGAGGAGATCGATCGAGTCACCGTTCTGGTAGGCGAGGGCGGCGGTGGTGCGCAGCGTGGTCCCCCCGTCGACGGCGGTGATCGACGTGCGCTCCCACCCGGTGGTGCCGCCGTCGATACGAACGTCGCAGCTCCAGAGCTCCTCGGGCGCCGGCGGGGGCCCGGCCGGGCGCAGCGATGCCGCCAGCGCCGCCACCACGTCCTCGAACTCGGCCGGCGGGGCGGGGCCGTGCTGCAGGCAGACCAGCGCGAGGTCATGCCCACGCCGGTAGGCGGCGACCTTGATCGTCCCGAAGGCGCGGTGGACGGTCAGGAACAGCGCGGGGAGCGGGGGGCGGATCGCGATCTCGGTGACCGAAGGGGAGCGCAGGCGAAAGCGGCCGCGGTTGCCGTCGGCGACGGAGAGGATCGAGCCGTTGCCGGCGAGCTCCCGCCGCGACAGCCGGCACTCGGCGGGGGAGCTGCCGCCGAGCGAGAAGCCAATCGACATGATGTCACCGGTCGCGAGCACCGTCGGCGGCGAGAGCGAACGGACCTCGCCCACGAACGTCGCGGGGGGAAACGGGATCGGCTGAAGCCCGAACCGGGCCGCCGCCGACGCCGACGCCGACGCCGTTGCCGGCAGGGCGGGGGGCGCGGCGCGGCTGCCGCCGGGGGCGGGCGGCGGTGCGGTCGGAGGCGGGGCGCCGGTGGCGCAGCCCGCCAGCACGAGCATGACGCCCGTCGCATTTCGAACCGCCGCCATGCGGTTAGAGTGTACCCAATGCGCCTGTTCGCGATTCTCTCGTTCGCGCTCTGCGCGTCTCTCCTCGCCGGCTGTCCGAAGGCGCCGCACTGCTACTGCCTGCTGAGCGATCGCTGCGTCGAGTTCGAGGAAGACTGCGAGGCGTCGAACATCACCTGCAACGGCACGTTCGGGAAGGACGGCAAGTGCGCGCGCGACGGCGGCGTCGGGTCGTGCGTCGTCGACGAGACGCGGACCGACTACTTCTACAGCCCGGCGTTCACCAGCGCGACCGCCCACGACCGCTGCGACGGCGGCTTCTTCACGCCGCTGCCTTGACCGGTTTCATTTCACGGGGTGTGGCTCGCTGCCGCTCGCACACCCCGGTCCCCCTCGCTCCGCGTGGCAAAGCCACGCGGAGCTCGCCTTGTTGGTCGCTCACTCAGGTCCTTGTTCGGTGCTGCGGGGGGCGGGGGAGGGGGCGTCTGGCGGACGGGGGCGCATTACCTCGGTGACGATCGCGGCCAGGTCGTCGAGCTTGTAGGGCTTGGGGAGGATGCCGTCGAAGCCCGAGGCCTTGAGCTCGGCGCTGGTGTCGTTGCGGGCGTAGCCGCTGGAGGCGACGGCGCGCAGGGCCGGATCGGTGGCGCGCAGCCGCGGCAGGGTGTCGAGCCCGCCGGTGCCACCGCCGACGGTGAGGTCGAGGATCGCCAGGTCGAAGGGGCGGCCTTCGGCGAACGCCTGCCGGTGCAGCGCGACGGCCTCGTTGCCGTCGGACGCGCACGCCACTTCGTAGCCCTCGAGCTCGAGCCCGACCTTGAGGAGGTTCCGGATGTGCGGCTCGTCGTCCATCACCAGGATGCGGGCGTGTCCCCCCGCCCGCGCCGCGGCGGGCTGCGGCCGCTCGGGTGCCGGCGTGACGGCCGCGGCGGCTGTGGCGCCGGCCGCGCGGAGCAGGACCCGGAAGGTCGTGCCGTTGCCGGGGCGCGAGGTGAAGGTCACCGTGCCGCCGTTCTGCGAGACGATTGACCGGACCGTCGCCAGCCCCAGCCCGGTGCCGGCGCTCTTGGTCGTGAAGAACGGCTCGAAGATCCGATCGGCGATCGTGGCGGGGATGCCGGGCCCGTTGTCCGCGATCGTGACCTCGACGTAACGCCCGGGCGGCAGACCGGCGAGCGCTGCTTCGCGGACGTCGACGTTGCGGGCGGCGATCCTGACGTGACCGCCGGCGGGGAGGGCCTGGCGGGCGTTGATGAGCAGGTTGTCGACCACCTGCCGCACCTGCAGACCCTCCATGGCGCAGCGGTCGAGATCGGTGGGGACCGCGAGCTCGACGGAGACGCCCGAGCCGGAGAGCACGAAGCGGGCGCTGCGATCGAGCAGGTCGCGCAGCGATTGCGATTCGGTCGCCGGGGTGCCGCCCGAGGCGAAGGTGAGGAGCTGTCGGGCCAGGGCGCGCGCCCCCTCGAGTTCGTCGAGCACGTCGTCGAGCCAGGGGAGCGCCCGCGCGCCGGGCGGCAGCGTCCGGCGGGCGAGGTCGACGTGGCCGAAGATGCCGGTCAGGAAGTTGTTGAAGTCGTGGGCGATGCCGCCGGCCAGGATGCCGACCGCCTCCAGCTTCTGCGTCTTCTGGATTTGTTCGTCGGCGCGGGTCTTCTCGGTGACGTCGCGGAACACCAGCACCGCGCCCATCACCCGCCCGCGGGCGTCGTGGATCGGCGCCGTCGACGCGTCGATCAGGATTTGGCGCCCGTCGCGGCTGCCGAAGAGGGCGCGCGTGATCTCGTGGCGGTCGGCCTCGCCCCCGGCCAGCACGCCGGTTACCGGATCGGTGCGCAGCGGGCCGCGGCTCCAGCGGTCGACGACCGGCAGCACCTCGACGAGCCGCTTGCCCGACGCCTCGGCGGACGACCAACCGGTCAGCGCCTCGGCCACCGGGTTCAGCATCACCACCCGCCCCTCGAGATCGACGGTGACGACCCCCTCGGCGATGCTGCGCAGGGTGACCGACAGCTTCTCCTTCTCGTCGGCCAGGGCCGCCTCCGTCCGCTGGCGGGCGGCGACGTCGGCGGCGAGCGCCAGGTTCGCGGTCTCGAGCTCGGTGGTGCGCTCGCGGACCCGGGTCTCGAGCTCGGCGTTGAGACGCCGGATTCTGCGCCTCCGCGCCGCGCCGCTCGGCGATCTCCGCCCGCAGCTCGGCGGTCCGCTCCGCCACCCGCTTGATCAGCACCTGGCGCTGCATGCGCATCTGCCCGAGGCGCAGCCGGTAGAGCCCAGCGAGGATGACCAGCACCGAGAGGCCGAACAGCACTTTGGCCAGCGGCGTCTCGTTCCAGCGCGGCCGGATGCGCAGGGCCAGCTCCGCCGGCTCGGTCCCCCAGGGGCCGTCGCCCCGGCGGACGGCGACGCGGAACCGGAAGCGCCCGGCGGGGAGGCCGGTGTAGAAGGCGACCCGGCGCGTGCTGGCGTCGACCCAGTCGGCGTCGTAGCCGTCGAGCCGGTAGCGGAAGCGCAGCTCCTTGGGATTGATGAGGCTGGGGGCGGTGTAGCGGACCTCGAGCCGCTCGCGGCCGTCGCCGATTGAGAGCTCCGGCGCGGGCTCGAGCGGGTGGTCGCTGGCGTCCACCTCTTCGATGCTGATCGTCGGGGGATCGAGCGGTGGGTCCACGGCGGCGCGCGGCTCGATCACCGACAGCCCGCGCGAGGTCGCGTACCAGAGCCGGCCGTCGGCGGTGCGGGCCTGGCCCGAGCAGCGCCAGGAGACGTCGACGCTCCTCAGCCCGTCGACCATGGTGAAGACGCGGGTCGGGACCGCCTTGGCGCGGCCGTCGGCGGCGGCGACCAGCTCGGGGAGCGGGATCCGGAAGATGCCGTCGTTGTCGTTGACCCAGAGCGCGCCGTTGCCGTCGAGCTGCATCTGCACGGGCGAGCGCCGGGGGAGGCCTGCCACCTGCGCGAGGTTGGTGACGCGGTCGCCGCGGATGCGGGCCAGTCCCCTGCGCGTGGTGACCCAGACGTTGCCGTTGTCGTCCTCGGCGAGGGCGTAGACGACGTCGTGGGGGAGGCCGTCCTGGGTCCGGAACCATTTGCTGTCTCTCCCCGCCGGCGAATCGGGACCCATCCGTAGCAGACCGCCGCCGCCCGTGCTGATCCAGAGCCGGTCGGCGCTGTCGCGGGTGATGCGCTGGACGTGAACCAGATGCTCCGCGGCCGCGACCGGCGTGAACCGTCCCGCCTCGAACCGGAAGAGGGTGCTGGTGCCGTCGCCCGCGGTCTGCGCCACCAGCAGCGCGGGGCCGCCGTTCAGTCCGCCGCCGCCGTCTACGACGACGCCGAACTCGCCGCCGGGGTGATCGTAGGCGGTCCACTTGCCGTCCCGGAAGTGGTGCAGCTGGTGACCGCCAATCCAGAGGCTGCCGTCGGCCGCCTCGTACATCCCCAGCATCCCCTCGCCGGCGATGGTCCCCGGCGCGGCCACCTGACGGGCGTGGCCGTTCTCGTAGACGAAGACGGCGCCGGCCGCGTCGAGCACCCAGACGCCGCCGGCCCGGCGGGCCGCGACGTTCAGCACCTGCTCGTTACCGAAGCCGGTCTCTCCGGCGGCGGTCACGAACGCGCCGTCGCGGTAGCGCTCGAGCCCTTGCCCCGTGCCGACCCAGATCGACCCTTCGGCGTCCTCGGTGAGCGCCATGACACCGCCGCGGGCGGCGGCGCTCGCCGGCGCCGCCTGTTCGATCTTGCCGTCGACGAGCCGGGCCAGGCCGCCGGCGTAGGTTCCGATCCAGAGGCTCCCCTCACGGTCGGCGTAGAGCGCCGAGACATCGTCGTGGGGGAGGCCGTCGCGCGTCGTGTAGACCCGAAACCGGCCGCTGTCTCGCTCGCGGTGGGCGAGGCCGCGGCGCGTTCCGACCCAGAGCTCACCGCGGCGGTCGAAGGCCAGCACGCGCGCCGCCGCCGACGGCAGACCGTCCGCCACGCCGTAGGTGCGCGCCTGCGCCCCCAGCATCAGGACGCCCTGGTCGGTCGCCGCCCACAGCACCCCCTCGGGCCCGACGCTCAGGTCGTTGATTTGCGGCGGCAGCGCCGGATCCTTCACGTAGGCCGGGTGGCGGTCGATCTTCCCTGATCGCGTGAGCGAGGGCCAGCCCTGCTGGCCCGAGCTCGTCGCGGGGGGCTCGGGACCCTCCGAGGGTCCCGAATAAGAAAGTCTCCAAATGCCGGTGCCGCCGGTGCCAAGCCAGACCGACCCGTCGGGGCCGGGGGCCAGGGCGTAGACGAACGGGTGATCGAGACCGACGCTCTCGTCGTAGAAGGTGAAGCGGCCGTGCACGCCGCGCGCGACGCCGCCCACCAGCGCCGCGTAGAGCGACCCATCGGCGAGCTCCAGCAGGTCGCGCGCGTGGCTGTAGTGGCCGAGGCCGCGCCGCCCCTCTTCGTAGACGACGAAGCGCTGTCCGTCGAAGCGGACCAGCGCCGGGGTGGTGCCGAGCCAGAGGAAGCCGTCGCTGGTCTGGTGGAGCGCGAAGACCGGCCCCTCGGGGAGGCCGTCCTTGGCGCCCCAGACCTCGCGCGCGCACTGGGAGAGCGGGCGTCGGGCGTCGAGCGCCCAGGCCTGCGTGGCGAACGGCGAGGCCAGGAAAACACACGCGACCGCGAGCAACGCGTGCCGCAGGGGCCCACGAAACATCGGGTCAGATGATATCGCGTATCTCTCGTGGAGCTACTGCGCCGTGCCTATGGCGTCCAGCTCAGCAATGCTCGCCCAGTCGCCGCCGTTGATCTCCGCTCAGGGCGACGAAGCGGATGTAGCGCGCGGCCTTGCTCGTGAACATCACGCGTTTCTCGTTGCGGTCGCTGTTGAACGTCCCGGACGCGACCGCCGTGCCCCAGCTGGCGCTGGTCGGTGCTGGCATAGAACTGGTACTGCGCGACCATGCCGTGGTCGTCCTTGTCCTGGCGGGGGAGGTAGCGGAAGCCGGTCAGGTTGTACGTGGCTCCCATGTCGATCTGGATCTCGTGGGGGTGGGCGGGCGTGGTCGGCGTGTACTGGGTGTGCCAGAGCGTCGACGACGAATCGTCGAACGCGTTCGTGGCGCGGCCGTTCTCCCCCTGGGTCTCCTCGCTGTCGGTGGAGAGCAGCGTCCACCCGGACTGCGGCAGGAAGCCGTCGTTGACCGACCAGCGCCCGGTGGTGAGGTTGAGCTGCCACTCGGCGTAGTAGTCCATCGACAGCGTCGAGCCCGAAATCTTGATCGGCAGCCAGATGTACTTCGACCCGACGAGGTCGGGGTCCTGCCAGCGATCGCCCGCGAAGATGTAGGTGGTCGCCTGCGTCCCCTGCACCGGGATCACGTAGGCCGATTGCGTGTCGTAGGTGGTGTTGTTGCCGATGTTGGTGAGGGAGGTCCACGGCCCTTCGATCGAGGTGGCCGAGAAGTACTGCGCCTGGTTGGGATCCCAGCCGGTCGCCGCCGAGGTGATGATGAAGTAGCGCCCCCCTTGCTTGAACATCGCGGGCGCCTCGCGCTTCGCCGTCGAGAGGCGCATCACCTGGCGCTTGATCGTCAGGTAGTCGTCGCTGAGCTCGTACAGCATCAGGTCGGCGTTCTCGTTGGCGGCGGAGACGAAGTACGCCTTGCCGTCGTCGTCTTTGAACAACGTATCGTCGCGCGACATGTTGTTGTTGGGGCGGAAGTGGCTCTTGAGCGTGTAGTCGCCGTCGACCGTGGGCGACGTGAACACGCCGGCCTCGGCGTCGGCGTAGCTGTTGCCGTCCCAGTGCAGCCACATCACGTACTGGTTGGTGGTCTCGTTGTGGATCACCTTGGGGCGCTCGATGATCCGGCCGCTGGCGGCGAGCGCGCTCGCCGTGTCCTTGGTGATGATCGCGTTCTTGAACTCCCAGTGGCTGAGGTCCTTCGACGCGTAGGCGTTCACGCCCTTGAACGTGCCGGAGTTGTGCGACTTGTCCTCGCCGATCCAGTACCAGGTGTCGCCGACCTTGATGAGGCCAGCGCCGTGCGCCTCGATGCGTTTGCCGCTGGTGTCGTTCCAGTAGCCGCCGTTCTTGATCGTGATGATGACGTCGCTCCCCGACGCGCCGGCCGCCGCGCCCGCGCCGCCGCCGCTGCCGGCCGCGCCAGGGCCGCCGCCGCGCCCCGCGCCTGCTGCGCCCGCGCTGGCCCCGCCGCGTCCGGCGCTGCCCGCGCCCCCCGTCGTCCCGGCGCCGCCCGACGTGCCGGCGGTGGCGGGAGCGCCGCCCCGGCCCACGCCGCCGCTGCCCGCGGCGCCTGACGCGCCCGCGGCGCCTGACGCACCCGCGGCGCCTGTCATGCCCGCGGCGCCTGTCGTGCCCGCGGCGCCTGTCGTGCCCGCGGCGCCGGTCGTGCCCGCGGCGCCCGTCGTGCCCGCGGCGCCGCTCGTCGCGCCGGCCACGCCGCTGCGTCCGCCTTCGCCGTCGGAGCCCGCGCCTGCGGCGCAGCCGACGGTGACCGCTCCCGCCGAGAGCACCAGCGCCACGAACAGCAACGACGCATGGTGCCGGGGGGGCTTCATGGCGCGGCAACGATAACGCAGCTGCTGGCGTTGTGGTGGCGGATCGTTTTACGTTCCCATCGTGCCCCCCGCTTCCGCTCTGTGGTTCGTCGCGGTGCTGGCGGCGGGCAAGCTCGCGGCCCCCCCGGCCCTGACAGCGATTCCGATCCAGGTCGAATTCGAGGCGCCCGCCGGCTGCTCCGACGCCGAGTCGTTCTACGCTGGGCTGTTCGCGCGCAGCGATCGCGCCCGCCGCGCCGCCGCCGGGGAAGAGCGCGTGCGCCTCGGCGTGCGGCTGACGCGCCTGGGAGCGAAGGTGCGCGGCGAGCTGCGCGTCGGCGACGGCCACGAGAGCGACACCCGCAGCGTCGAGGGTGCCAGCTGCAACGAGGTGGTGGAGGTGCTGTCGCTGACCGCCGCGCTGGCGCTGCACGAGGGCCCGAAGGCGACGCCGCCGCCGCGGCCCGCGCCGCCACCTCGTCCGCCACCCGCTCCGGTCCCAGCCCCCGCCGAGCCGCCGCCTCCGCCCGAGCCGCCGCCGCCGCCGGCACCGCCTCCGCCGCCTCCGCCCCCCCCACCGCCGCCGCCCCCGCCGCCGCGGGCGTTTCGGTTCGAGCTGGCCCTGAGCGCGGTCGTCGCCTCGGTGCTCACACCGTACGTGAACGCGGGCGGCTCCCTCGGGGCCCGCCTGGCGCATCAGCCCCCCGACGGCCTCGGCTACTCCTTCGGCCTCTCGTTTCTGTACGTCCCGAACGATCTGCTGCGGTCGCCCGACGAGGTGGCCGTCCACTGGACCGCGATCGCCGCCACCGGCTGTCCAGGGGTCGGCTGGGCGCGGGGCAAGCTTCGCCTGCAGCCGTGCGGGCAGGTGATGGGGGGCTGGCTCGCCGCCGAGGCGGTGGCCATCTCGAACCCGCTATCGGCTCACCGATCGTGGTGGAGCCTGGGTGCGACGCTGCGCGCCGACGCACTGCTCGGCGCCGGATTTCGCCTGGAGATCGAGGCCGGACTGGCGTTGCCCCTGGTAAAAAGGCGTTTCATCACCACGACCCCCGAGGAAACCGTGGGAGAGACCCCCGTCGTTTCGCCTCAGTTTGGTTTCGGGCTCGTCCGGGCCTGGTAAAAGCAGGTAGTATCGCGTTGATGATCACTTCGTACGGAGGCGGGAATTGAAGCCACAGACGACCGTGATGCCTCAACTCGCCGCGTACAGCACCGCAGAGGTGGCGCCTATCCCCACCTTGGCGGCTCCGGTGGGCGACGCCGCTGGCCAGGCCGTCGCCCGCGACCACCGGCTGCGCGAGATGGTCGACTCCTACCTGGGATTCGTCGCCCGCGTGCTGCGCAACGCCGGCACGCCCGAGGCGGAGATCGACGATGAGGTGCAGCGGACGTTCATCACCGCTTCGCGCCGGCTGGACGACATCCGGCTGGGCGCCGAGAAGGCGTTCCTGTTTCGCATCGCGCTGAACCTGGCCGCCCACGCGCGGCGCACGGCCGCGCGCCGCCGCGAGGTGCCGGCCGACCAGACGCCCGAACGCGTCGAATCGCTGGCGACGCCGGAGCAGCTGACCGATCGCAAGCGGATGCGGATGCTGCTCGACAAGGTGCTCGACCAGATGCACGAGACGCTGCGGGCGGTGTTCGTGCTGCACGAGTTCGAGGAGCTGAACATGTCGGAGATCGCCGGCGTGCTCAGCATCCCGCGCGGCACGGTCGCGTCTCGGTTACGGCGGGCGAGGGCGGAGTTTCGTGAGCGTGTGCGTGCGCTCGATGATGGGGAGGCACGAGGGAATTCATGATCGATCCGACGAGGCTGCGTAAGGACAGCGACAGTGATCTCGAGCGGGCATTGCTGGATGCGGGCGCGTCGTACCAGGGGTCTTCGCGCACCCGCGCCAAGACGTTGGCGGCGCTGGGCCTGGCGGGCTCGGCCACGCTGCTCGCCGGGACGGCGGCGGCGACCTCGCTGACGTCGGCGGCGAAGCTGACCTGGACCAAGCTGATCGCCGGCGTGACCTTGGTCGGTGCCGCGGCGGCGGTGCCGGTCGGCTACCAGATGTGGCAGACGCACGACGACGCGCGCCGCCCCGCGGTGGTCGCGACCGCCTCGGCCGTCGCGCCGACAGGGGCGCCCGCCGATCGGCTGTCGCTGACGCGCGAGCTGGCGGCGCTGGACGCCGCGCGCGCCGAGCTGGCCCGTGGTGAGGCGCGAAATGCGCTGGCACTGCTCGATGGTTACGCGCAGAAACACCCCCATGGCCGGCTGGAGCTGGAGGCCGAGGTGCTGCGGATCGACGCCCTGGCGCGCGGCGGGCAGCGAGAAGCCGCCAGAGCGCGCGCCGAGGTGTTCTTGCGCCGCCACCCGAACAGCGTGCTCGCCTCGCGCGTGCGCGCTCACGCCCAGCCGACCGAGTAGGAGGCTGATGCGGCCCCGCGGCATCGCGGCGTGGGCCGTCGTTCTACGGGCTGTCGCGGTACGGGCTGTCGTTGTACGGGCTGTCGCGGCATCTGCGCTTGCGGTATGCGCGGTCGCGGCGTGCAGCTCGACGACCGACTCGCTGGGCTACAACGGCGCGGGCGGGACGAAGCTGCGCCCGGTCACGGGCCCGACCAGCTACCCCAACGTCTTCCGGGACGTGCTCGGCCAGAGCGACGCCGACATCAAGGAGAAGATCGACTCCTCGTTCAATCAGCTGTTCCACGGCGATTCGGGGCTGCAGGCGATCTATTTCACCAACGGCGACGACCAGGCCTACATCAGGGACCTCTATCACGACGACATCCGCACCGAGGGGATCGGGTACGGGATGTTGATCTGCGTCCAGCTGAACAAGCGCGACGAGTTCGATCGGCTCTGGCGCTACGCGAAAGCGAACATGCAGGTGCAGAGCGGACCGGCCGCCGGCTACTTCAACAACTCGGCGTGCGACGCGGCTCCGGTGACCAAGACGACCTGCGCCGACCCCTTCGGGCTGCAGCAGATGGTGATGGCCCTGCTCTTCGCGCACAACCGGTGGAGCGGCATGACGGCGACGGTCGACTACGCGGCCGAGGTGACCGCGCTCTTCAACCTGATGCGCCACAAGCTCGAGGAGACCGACGGCGGCATCGTCGACGGTGACATCGCCGACGGCGCCAACGACACGTTCGACGACAAGACCGCGCTGGCGTTCGACCTGCCGAGGCAGACGGACCCGCCTCGCACCCGGCCGTCGATCGAGATGCCCGCCTACTACGACCTGTGGGCGCAGGCGACCGGCGATCGATTTTGGCGCCGCGCGGCCAGCGCCGCGCGCGGCTACTGGCCGCTGTCGGCGCACCCGAAGACGGGGCTGGTGCCGGTGGCGTCGGACTTCGAGGGGACGCCGATCGCCGGTCTCGAGATGTTCAAGCAGGAGGCGTACCGGACGCAGATCAACGTGGTGATCGACGCGATCTGGTCGGGCGCGTCGACGTCGGGCACGTCGACGGCCCCGGGCGTCGACGAGACCAGCTGGGGGGTCGACGAGAACAACAAGCTGCTGCAGTTCTTCCTCAGCCAGGGGATCAACGGCTACGGCTCCCAGTTCTCGCTGGACGGCAAGTCGGTCCTGGATTCCACGCACGACCCGGCGCTGGTCGCCGCGAACGGCGTCTCGGCGGTCATCGCGACCATCGATCAGCGCGAGACCTTCATCGCGCAGCTCTACAACATGCCGACGCCGATCGGCAGCCTCCGGTACTTCCAGGGCCTCCTCTACATGCTCGGGCTGCTCATTGGCGCCGGGCAGTTCGTCGTGTATTAGCGCCGCAATGTCAGCTGGTTAGCTGACATCGCGCGCGTTTGTGCGATGTTTGGGCACCCTCGCGACACTCATAGGGGCATGACGTTCGCCCCCGTCTGGTCGGTCCGCTTTTCGCCTGTCGCCCGCGCCTGCTGCGCCGTGCTGCTTCTGGCCGGTTGCGCGGGCAGTGACGCCGGCTCCGAGACCGGCGTCGCGGGGACCAACGGCGCGGCCGGCGCCGGAGGCGCGTCCGGGGCCGCGGGGACGACCGGTGCCGCCGGCGCGACGACGGGCGTGGCCGGATCGACCGGGAGCGCCGGCGCGACGACGGGTGTGGCGGGGAGCGCCGGCGCGACCGGCCCAGGCGGCGCGACCGCCGGCGTGGGCGGTACGGCCACCGCCGGGCGCGGTGGGACGTCGGGCGTCGCCGGGACCACCGGCGTGGCGGGGACGGGGGTCGCCGGAATGGGCCGCGGCGGCGCAACGGCTGTCGCGGGGGCCGCGGGGATGGGGCGCGGGGGGACGACCGGCGTCGCGGGGGCCGGCGTGGCCGGCACGACGGGGGCGGCCGGTTCGACGACGACGGGCGCCGGCGGCGGCAACGTCGGCGGGTCGGGCTTCTATCGCATGGAGCGCCTGACCCGCGGCCTGGTCGCGGTGAAGGTCTCGGCCGGCGTCTACGTCGGCTGGCGGATGTTCGGGTTCGAGTACGACGCCGCCAACCCGAGCAACGTCTCGTACAACGTCTACCGCAACGGCACGATGGTCGCGTCGGTCGCCAACAGCACCAACTACCAGGACAGCGGCGGCGCCGCGACGTCGACCTACACCGTCCGGCCGGTGATCGGTGGCGTCGTGGGGGCCGAGTCGGAGACGGCGACCGTCTGGGCCGAGCAGTACCTGCGCATCCCCTTGATGATCCCGCCCGGCGGCACGTCGCCGTCGTCCTGCCCGACGGCGAGCGAGGCGTACACGTACACCGCCAACGACGCCACCGTGGGCGACGTCGACGGCGACGGACGGTACGAGATCATCCTCAAGTGGGATCCGACCAACGCGAAGGACAACTCGCAGGACGGCTGCACCGGCAACGTCTACTTCGACGCCTACACGCTGGCCGGGACCCGCCTCTGGCGGATCGACATGGGGCCGAACATCCGCGCCGGCGCGCACTACAGCCAGTTCGTCGTCCACGACTTCGACGGCGACGGCAAGGCCGAGATGGCGGTGAAGACGGCGCCCGGCACCAAGGACGGCACCGGCGCGTATCTGAAGCTGGGCCCTGCCGCCAGCGACACCGACACGATGCTCTACCGCAACAGCACCGGGCGGATCCTGACCGGGCCGGAGTACCTGACGGTGTTCAACGGCCAGACCGGCGCCGAGATGGCGACCGTGAACTTCGATCAGGCGCGCGGCACGGTCAGTTCGTGGGGCGACGACTACGGCAACCGCGTCGATCGCTTCCTGGGGCTGGCCGCGTACCTCGACAACACCGGTCTCCCCAGCTTCATCATGGCCCGCGGCTACTACACGCGGACGACGATGACCGCCTGGAACTGGCGCAGCGGCACGCTGACCCAGCTCTGGAAGTTCGACAGCAACGTGACGGCGAAGGACGCGGCCGGCAAGCCGTACACGGGGCAGGGGTCGCACAGCATGACGGTCGCCAACGTCGACGACGATCCGGGGCAGGAGGTGATGTACGGCGCGATGGCGGTCGACAACACGGGCGCGGGGCTCTGCTCGACCGGCTACGACCACGGCGACGCCGAGCACGTCGGCGACCTGATTCCGTCGCGCCCGGGCCTCGAGTTCTTCATGTGCAACGAGGACGGGGTCTACCCCGCGTACCACGTCCGCGACGCGCGCACCTGCGCCATCATCCAGGCCGGGCCGATCAACGGCGCCGACACCGGCCGCTGCGTCGCCGACGACATCTCGGCCGCGAGCCCCGGCGGCGAGGTGTGGGCGTCCAGCGTCGACGGGGTCTTCTCGGCCACCACCAACGCCAAGCTGACGGGGAGCAAGCCCGGCTCGCAGAACTTCCTGGTCTGGTGGGACGCCGACGAGACGCGCGAGCTGGAGGACGCGAACCACATCGACAAGTACGACAGCGGCACCACCAGCCGGGTGCTGACCGCGAACGGCGTCACCTCGAACAACGGCACCAAGTCGACGCCGACGCTGACCGCCGACCTCTACGGCGACTGGCGCGAGGAGGTGATCTGGCGCGAGAGCAACGATTCGGCGCTGCGCATCTACACCACCACCGCCGTGACGACGCGCCGGATCTACACGCTGATGCACGACGCCCAGTACCGGATGCAGGTATCGGCCGAGCAGACGGCCTACAACCAACCGCCCCACACCAGCTTCCACATCGGCAACGGCATGGCCGCGCCCCCGGCGCCGAACATCCAAGTCCGGTAGAACGCCCGGTAGAACGCCCGTCAGCGACCGGCCGGCATCTCGAACAGCTGGTGAACCTCGCAGGTCCCTTGCCCGACCACCTCGAGGAAGCGCTTGCTGAGCGCGATGACCTCGGCCTTCGACTCGGCCTTGAGCAGCGCGTAGCCGCCGATGACCTCCTTGGCCTCGGTGAACGGCCCGTCGGTGACCCGGATATCGCCGCTGGCGGGCTTGTGTATCTTGACGCCGGTCTCGCCGAAGCTGACCCCTTCCGTGGCGATCAGCCAGCCCGCCTTCATTCCGTCCTCGATCAGCTTCCCCATGGTCGCCATCTCGGCCTCGGTGGGCGGGGTGTTGGTGCCCTCGTGGGTGAAAATGCTGATGAATCGCATGAGCCTCTCCTCGTGTTCGTTGGGTTGTCAGCCGGGTTCGATCAGACGACGAACGAAGCGGGCGGGGATCGACAGGGCCCGTGCACTTTTTTTGTATAGGATGCTGTCCCATCCGACGCCGCCGGAACCTGCTGATCGTTGTTGCGGTGCTGCTCGGCGGGGGCGCGGCCGTCGCGCACGATCCGTTCGAGATCACGACCGACGCGCACGTCAGCGGCGAGCTGCTGACGCTGCACACGACGCTGTCGCTGCGCACGGCGACCCGGATGTGCTTCGCGGGGCAGGAGGCGCTGCGGATCGTCGACCCGCTCGAGTTCCCGGCGTTTCAGGCGCGCTACGAGGCCTGCGCGCGCGACTTCTACCGGGTCACGGCCGGTGGGGTCGCGCTGCCGGTGCGCTCGGCCAGGGTCGGGCAGACGATCGAGGCGGACGTCGAGATGTGGACCGCCTACGCCCGCCCGACGGCGAGCCCGCTGGCGTTCGACGCCGTCCGGCTGCGGCGCCTGGTCGCCCCCTCGGCCGGGGCGGTGCTGACGGTGACCGGCGCGCGGACCTTCCTGGGGCAGACGCTGCTGCGCCCGGGCGAGCCGACGTGGGAGGTGGCGATCGGCCCCGACGGCGAGGCGCCGGCGCTGACCACGCGGGCCGCCGAGCCGCCCTCGACCGGCCTACGGACCTTGGGGCTGGCCGTCGCGCTAACCATCGTGGCCATGGGCCTGGTCTGGATGGTCCGGGCCGTGGTCAATCGGTTAACCTCGCGGTCGTGAAGACCTACACGCTGCAGGGGCCGCGCGGGATGACCGCCACCGTGATCGAACAGGGCGGGGCGATCACGTCGCTGAACGTCCCCGATCGCGACGGGCGGCTGGCCAACGTCGTGCTCGGGTATCCGGACCCGGAGGCGTATCAGCGGAACAGCGTCTTCTTCGGCGCGCTAATCGGGCGCTTCGGCAACCGGATCGCGCGCGGCGAGCTGATCGTCGACGGGCTCACATACCAGCTCGCGGCCAACAACGGTCCGCACCACCTGCACGGGGGCGTCGGGTTTCACGGGCGGCGCTGGGAGATCGGCGACGTGCGCGCGAACGCGCTGATGCTCCGGTACGTGAGCCCCGACGGCGAGGACGGCTACCCGGGCACCCTGCGCGTCCGTGTGACCTACACGCTGACCGACGAGGGGGCGCTGCGCGTCGACTACCTGGCGACCACCGACAAACCGACGGTCTGCAATTTGACCCAGCATTCCTATTTCAACCTGGCCGGCGACGGCGGCGACATCCTCGGTCACCGGCTGCAGCTCGCCTGTTCGCGCTATCTCCCCGTCGACGAGACGGTCATCCCGACCGGCGCGCTGGCGCCCGTGAGCGGCACGCCATTCGATTTCACGACGGCGACCGCCATCGGCGCCCGCATCGACGCCGACGACGTGCAGCTCCGCTACGGCGCCGGCTACGACCACTGCTTCGTCGTCGACGGGTGGGCCCCCGACGGCTCGCTGCGCGAGGTCGCGACGCTGGAGGACCCGCGTTCGGGCCGCCGGATGGTCATACGCACGACCGAGCCGGGGCTGCAGTTCTATTCGGGCAACCACATCAACGGCACCGGCGGCCACGGCCAGCGGACGGGCCTCTGCCTGGAGGCGCAGCACTTCCCCGACGCGCCCCACCGCCCCGAATTTCCGTCGACGCGCCTCGCGCCCGGGGAGACGTACCGGCAGACGACCGAGTACGTCTTCGGACCCGTAACCTAGTGAACGAGGAAGGCTGGTACCGGCAATGAGCAAGCGGACCCACTGCGGCATCATCTTCTTCTTCCTGGTGGCGATGGGCGGCGCAGCCTGCTTCAAGCCCGCCATCACGGACGGAGGCTTCCAGTGCGCCGTCGGCAGCAGGCCTTGCCCCGACGGATTCCAGTGCGACCGCAGCCTTGACCTCTGCAAGAGGCACCCATCAGACGGAGGTGCCGCCGGCAAGGGTGGCAGCGGCGCGGGAGTGGGGGGCGTCTCGGGAACGGGCGGCACCGGCGGGCAGCTCCCGTGCTTCGAGCCAAAGCAAAGCTGCGACCCGTCGGACGCCGGCACCTGCGACCCCTATTGCCAGTCAGGGTGCGCCGGTTGCCGCGAGAAGTGCTCGGTGAACACCGCCGGAGCTCTGACCTGCAACGTGCCGACGAAGACAACCTTCGCCGGGCTCTTGAGGGCCTGCGCGATCGACAACAAAGGGTTGCCGGACCAGACGGACGATTGCGAGCCGGGGCACGTCTGCATCGACACTGACGTGTGCTTCGCCCGGTGCTTCCGGTTCTGCCGGTCCGACCAGGACTGCGACAACGCGTTTTGCGATCGCACCATCGCGGGCGGGCGCACCGTCTGCAGCGTCCCGGTGGTCGACACCTGCTCGCCGCTGATGGTCCCCGGCAACACGGGGTGCGGCATCGGGATGGCGTGTTACCTGTCCGCGACGCATGCGGAGCACACGTTCTGCGACTGTCCCGGCGGCAACGGCACCGAGGGCGCGGATTGCTCGCGGTCGCGGGATTGCAACCCCGGTCTCGCGTGCGCCTACGTGCCCACCAGGGGGAAGTCGATCTGTCAGCAGGTCTGCGAACTCACCCGCGGCGGCGCCGAGTGCGTGAACGGCGGGAATTGCCGGCAGTACAGCGGCGCCTCGGGGGCGGCGGCGCCGCACCCACTCTGGGGCTTCTGCTACTGAGAACGAACCGTGGGCTCGGGCGAGGCTGAGACCTACCGGCAGATGACCGAGTAGGTCTGGGACCCCTCACCTAACCTCTCCCCGCTGGCGCGGGGAGAGGGACCGGAAACAGACCGGACAAAAGAAAACGCCGACCGCACCTGGGTGCGATCGGCGTCTCGAGAGGCGGGTTACCCCGCGTCGGCTACAGGTACTTGTTGACCAGGTTCTCCAGCATCTCCTGGCGGCCCGAGCGGTGCTTGGGATCGATCTTCCCGGCCAGCACCTTCTCGGAGATCTGCTCGAGCGTCAGGCGCCCGCCGAGGATCTCCTTGCCGAGACCCTCTTTCCAGCCGGCGTAACGCTCGTCGATGAAGCCCTGGAGCTTGCCGTCGCTGAGCATCTTGTCGGCGATCAGCAGCGCGCGGGCGAGGTTGTCCATCCCGCCCACGTGGCCGTGGAACAGGTCGGACGGGTCGCTGCTCTGGCGGCGCACCTTGGCGTCGAAGTTGAACCCGCCGGTGGTGAATCCACCCGCGGCGACGATGCGCGCCACGACCAGCGACAGCTCCGCCAGGTCGTTGCCGAACTGGTCGGTGTCCCAGCCGAGCTGGGCGTCGCCGCGGTTCATGTCGATGCTGCCGAACACGTCGTTCGCGAGCGCGTAGGCGACCTCGTGCTCGAAGCTGTGACCCGCCAGCGTGGCGTGGTTGGCCTCGATGTTGACCTTGAAGTCGTCCGTCGACAGGCCGTAGCGCTGGAAGAACGCGTAGGTCGTCGCGGTGTCGTAGTCGTACTGGTGCTTCGTGGGCTCGCGCGGCTTCGGCTCGATGAGCAGCGGCCCCTTGAAGCCGATCTTGTGCTTGTGCTCGACGACCAGGTGCATGAACCGCCCGAACTGATCGAGCTCCTTCTTCATGTCGGTGTTGAGCAGCGTCTCGTAGCCCTCACGCCCGCCCCACAGGACGTAGTTCTCGCCGCCGAGCTTCTGCGTGACTTCCAGGGCCTTCTTCACCTGGGCGGCGGCAAAGGCGAACACCTCGGGATCGGGGTTGGTCGCGGCGCCCGCCATGTAGCGCGGGTGCGAGAAGAGGTTCGCCGTGCCCCAGAGCAGCTTGGTGCCGGTCTTCTCCATGTTCGGCCCGAGCACGTCGACGATCCGGTCGAGGATGTCGTTGGTCTCGGCCAGCGTGCGCCCCTCGGGGGCGACGTCGCGGTCGTGGAAGCAGAAGTACGGGTTCCCCAGCTTCGCGAACATCTCGAACGCCACGGCGGCCTTCTCCTTGGCCAGCTCGACGGCGTCGCCGTCGCGGTGCCAGGTGCGCCCGAACGTGCCGGCGCCGAAGACGTCGAAGCCGTTCCACACGAAGGTGTGCCAGTAGCAGACCGCCATGCGCAGGTGGTCTTCCATCCGCTTGCCGCGGACGATGCGGTTCTTGTCGTAGTACCGAAATGCCAGCGGCTGGGTGGCGTCCGGACCTTGAAAGCGAATGGGCTCGATTCCGGGAAAAGCGGGGTTCGGCATGGAGGCTCCTTCTATCGTTTCTCGTTAGATTCTGCCATCGCTTCCGCCAAACGCGTCTCGAAGACGGGCATCATCTTTTCATAATTGGCGGCGGCCGCCGGATCGGGGTTGACGACCCGCGTCTCATCGGGCGCGGCGAACGCACGGTAGAGGTCGGCCCAGGCCATTCCGGAGACCGCCTGCGCCGCGCGCAGTGCGCCACCGAGCGCCGACGAGTTGCCGACCTTGAGGGGGAGGATGCGGGCCTGGAAGACGTCGGCCAGGACCCGGAGGATGCCGGCGTTCTTGGACGCGCCGCCGGTGACCAGGATGGTGTCGGTCCGCTCGCCAATCCAGTCGGCGTGGTGGCGCATCGACAGGGCCTGGGCCTCGACCACCGCCCGGGCGGCCCCGTCGGCGTCACGGCCGGCCACGAAGGCCTCGCTGCCGTGCCAGCGCGGCTTCGGGGCGAGCAGCTTCGGCGTGATCTCCGGGACGAAGTAGGGGAGCAGCAGGTTGCCGCCGTTGCCGGGGCGCGTCCGTTCGGTGATCGCGCTGGCGAACGCCGGCCAGTCCAGGCCGACCTGCTTGGCGACCGCCTCGCGGGCCAGCGAGCCGTTGGCGAAGCAGCCGAGCGCCATGAAGCCGCCGGCCGGGTTGCCGAAGACGTTGCCGAAGCCGCGCGGGTCGGTCCGGGGGGCGGCCATCGCGGCGAACATGGTGTCGCTGGTCCCCAGGCTGATGACCGCGGTGCCGGGGCGCGTCGCGCCCATGCCGACCAGGCTGCTCGGGTTGTCGCCGGTGAACGCGACCACCGGGGTGCCGGCGGCGAAGCCGTACTTCTCCACGAAGTAGGCGGCGATCGTCCCGACCTGCGTGTCGCTCTTGACGGGCGGGGCCAGCTTATCCGAGAGCCCGGGCGCCGTCGCCGCGAGCAGCTTCGCGTTCCAGGTTCCCGTCGCGAGCTCGAGCAGGTTCATCCCGGCGCCGTCGCCGAAGTCGATGGGGGCGCGCGCGCCGGTGAGCAGCGACGCGATGAACGAGCTCACCAGGTGGACCTCGGTGGTGCGCTGCCAGCCCGCCGGATCGGTCTTCGAGAACCGGCGGATCTGCGGTCCGGTGAAGCGCTCGATCGTGCGCGAGCCGGTCACCGCCATCACCTGCTCGTCGCCGCCGACGGCGCGGGCGATCTCGCCGCACTCGACGCTGGTCGAGCTGTCCATCCAGATCGGCGCCGTCGCGCGCGACAGCAGCGGGCGCACCTGGTCGACCAGCGGGCGGTCGGACGTGTTGCCGCCGATCCCGCGCGCCAGGTAGACCGAGCCGTGCTGCTGGCCGGCGCCGCTGATGCCGCGCACGCGCCCGAGGTCGACGCCCGCCGCGCGCAGCTCGCCGAGCAAGAGCTCGAGGGCCGCCACCCACATGAGCGGGTCGCTCTGCTTCACGTTCGGATCGGGGTCGGGGAGGAACCCGTTCGGTGACTTGTACTCCGGGAGCCGCTCGCCGAAGTTGACGCTGCGGTCGGCGACCACCTTGCCGGCGTCGGTGTCGACGATCAGCGCGGTCAGGCTCTGGGTGCTCGAATCGAGGCCGAGGAAGTGGGGCATGGGGCAATCTACTCCTTGTTCACAGCGTCCCGAATGGCCCGGCACTTGGCGGCGGCCGCGTCGGGGCTGATCGGTCTCCAGTTGGTCACCGTTCCGTTGGGATCGGTTTCGGCCATTTCTACCGTGGCCGGCTCGCGCACGACGGCATAGACGCTGCCGGGGCTCATCATCATGCCGAAGACCGCGCTCGGGGCCCCGTGCGGCATGGCGTCCTGCCGCAGCGTCAGCACGTGGCAGCCCGGCTCGAGGACGAACGCCTCCCCGAGGCTCGACACGTCGCGATCATCGACCTTCGCCACAGGGCCGACCAGGCGGGCCGCCCGCGCCGGCGGTCGGGCGGTGTCGTAGAGGGGATAAGCCGGCCGCGAATGGCAGGCACCGGCGCTGATCCCGGCGAAGAGCGCCGCACCCGCGGAGAGCGACCGATAACGCATGCGCGGCGAGGGTATTATAAGTGCCCGCAATGCCGCTACACCGTGTTCGAGCCGCGCTGGTGGCCGCGGCGCTGCTCGCAGGCGCGGGCTGCGCGGGGCAGGCGGCCCCGGGCGCGCAGAAGCCGGGGTTCATCGCCCCCGCCAGCCTGGTGCCGCCCGCCGATGCCGAGCCGGCGGGCACGATCGCCGGGGCCCGGCTGGCGGCCCGGTCGACCGGACATGCCGACGGGTTGTCCTGGGTCGTCGACGGTGACGGCTACGTCGGTACCTACCTGGGGCTCGACGCGCCAGGGACCGTGACGGTCACGCTGCAGGCGGAGACGCGCGGCGCACCGGGCTGCCCGCGGGTCGCGCTCGTCACTGGCGACGCGCGGACGCCGCTCCCGGTCGGCCCCGCCGCGCGCGCGCACCGGGCCACGTTCGCGCTTTCGGCGGGGACGCATTTCCTGCGCGTCGAGGCGCTGGTCGGCGTGTGCGGCGGCGCGCTGGCGGTCCGGCTCCTGGCGGTGGCGGGGGCCCGGGTCCTGAACCAGGCCTCCGACGCGAACGCGCTGGCCGCCGCCGACACCTACGCCGCCACCGGGCGGCGGGGACGGGCGCGCCTGACCTTCGACGGCGTGCGTCCCGGGACGCCGGTGCGGGTGCGGCTGCGGCGGCACGCGTTCCATTTCGGCGTCAACGCACCGGGGACCGCCAACCGCTTTCTGCTCGAAGGGGCGCCCGCCGATTCCGAGGCGGGGCGCTGGCAGCGGTTCGTGCTCGACCACTTCAACACCCTGGTCCCGTCGAACGCCGGGAAGTGGGTCTACAACGAAGGGGTCCGCGACTTCGTCACGATGGAGTACCCGGACCTGATCCTCCGGTACGCCGCACGCCACGGCCTCCACGCGCGGATGCACACGATGCTCTGGGACACCGAGCAGCAGCCCGACTGGGTGCGGGAGCTGCTGACCCGGGCGGCCGCGGGTGACGCCGCGGCCAGGGTCGACCTGGCGCGCGCGGTCAGGCGGCGCATCGACTACTACGTGCGCGATCGCGGCGGCGGCTACCAGGCGATCGACGTGATCAACGAGAGCGCGCACCAACCGCGCTGGTTCGACGTGCTGGGGCCGGAGGGCGTCGCCGACGTCTTCAATCGCGTGGCGGCCGCCGCCCCGGTGCGCGCCTGCCTGAACGAGTACAACGTGCTGCAAAATTCGACCGCGCTGCCCGGCACGAGCCCCGACCCTCATGCCAACTGGTACCGGCGGCAGATCGACGCGGTCCGGGCGAAGGGGGGCGCCGTGGGCGGCATCGGCGTGCAGTACTACGCCATCGCCGGCGAGAAGCTGGAATCGCCCCACAGCGCGGCGCGGATTGGCGACGTGCTCGCCAACCTGACCGCGACCGGGCTGCCGGTGACGCTGACCGAGTTCGGCGTCCAGAAGGGGGCGTCGCGCGCGGAGGCGGCGCGCATCCTCGCCGAGACGATGCGGATGGCGTACGGCACCCCCGGGGTCGACGGCTTCGTGATGTTCGGATTCTGGGAAAGCTCGATCTGGGACATGGCCCCCGAGGCGGTGCTGGTCGACAAGGACTGGCGCCAGACGGAGGCGGGGGCCGCCTACGATCGGCTGCTCGCCGGATGGGGGACGGACCTGACGACGACGATCGCCGGCGACGGGACGGTGGAGCTGACCGGCGCCTACGGCGACTATGACGTCGAGGCCGGTGGCAAGACGACCGGGTTCACGCTAACGAAAGGGACCTCCTCGTACGTGGTCGCCATGAAATGAAGATGAAGATACTGGTCACGGGATCCGCGGGCACCGTCGGGCGCCCGGTCTGTCAGGAGCTGCTGCGGCAGGGGCACGAGGTGCGGGGGCTCGACCTGCGAGCCTCGCCCGAGCTCGTCGACGCCGTCGTGGCCGACGTCGCCGACGCCGGGGCGGTGCGCGCTGCCGTCGCGGGGATGGACGCCGTCGTCCACCTGGCGGCGCAGCCGGTCGACGCGCCGTTCTCGGACCTGGTCGGGCCCAACGTCGTCGGCCTCTACAACGTCTTCGACGCCTGCCAGGAGACGTCGGTCAAGCGGCTGGTGCTGGCGAGCTCGATCATGGTCGTCATCCGCCGGCCCGACCGGAGCCGGCCCGCGCGCGTCGACGAGGCCTGGCCCGGCGATCACTACGCGCTGACCAAGCTGTGGGCCGAGCAGATGGGGGCGATGTACGCGCGCCGGTTCGGGATGAGCGTCCTGGCCGTTCGCATCGGCTGGGTGGTGCGCAACCCCGACGAGGCTCGCCACATGTTGAAGCTGGGCGCGTTCGACCTCTACCTCTCCCGCGCCGACGCGGGGCGGTTCTTCGCCGCGGCCGTCGCGGCGACTGGCACCGACTTCGCGATCGCCTACGCCACCAGCCGCGGCGGCGAGGCGGTCTTCGACATGGAGCCGGCGCGCAAGCTGCTCGGGTACGAACCCCACGATCGCTGGCCGGAAGGGTTGCCGTTTCCGCTGCCCGATATACCTCGTGACTGACCCGGGTCCCGTTCGGCGGCTGCTCGCGCTGGCGTGGCACTACCGCAGGAGCTGCCTGGTGGTGTTCGCCGGGCAGATGGCGACGCTGGCGCTCGGGCTGGGGGCGCTGGGGGCGAGCGGGCTCGCGATCGACGTCGTGCGCCTGCAGATGGATCCGGCGGCGCCCGCCATCCGCTGGCCGCTGGACATCGCGCCGCCGGCGAGCTGGTCGTCGGGCGCGCTGCTGGCGGGGATCGCCGCCGCGGCGCTCGCGATGGCGACGGTGCGGGCGCTGCTGGTCTACGGCACGGCGCTGGCGACCGGTCGGCTGGTTCACCTGCAGATCGTCCCGGAGCTGCGCGAGCGGGTGTTCGAGAAGCTGCTCCAGCTCGGCCACCGGTTTTTCGATCGGCAGCAGAGCGCGTCGATCATCAACCGCGTCACCGGCGACGTTCAGTCGGTGCGGGCGTTCGTCGACGTCGTGCTGCTGCAGGGGGGGGCTGCTGCTGACGCTCGCCGTCTACGTCGCGTACATGGCGCGGGTGCACGTCGGCCTGACCGCGGCCTGTCTGGCGCCGACGCCCCTGATCTGGATCGCGACAGTCCTGTTCTCGCGCTGGGCGCGCCCCGCCTACGAGAAGAACCGCACCCTCTCGGACGCGATGTTGCTGGCGATGTCGGAGGGGGTGAAGGGGATCCGGGTGACCAAGACCTTCGGGGGCGAGGCGCGCGATCTGGAGCGGTTCCGCGGCCGCAACCGCGCGGTCCGCGATCAGCAGGAGCAGATCTTCGTGCGCGTCAGCCGGTTCGCGCCGACGGTGTCGTTCGTCACCGCCATCGACGTCGCGATCCTCCTCCTCTATGGCGGCCACCTGGTCGCGGCCGGAACGATGACGCTGGGGCAGGTGGTGGTGTTCGCGGGCCTGCTGCAGCAGGTCTCGACGCAGATCTCGGGGATGGCGAACATCCTGAACACGCTGGAGCAGAGCCTGATCGCCGCCCGGCGGGTGTTCGAGGTGATGGACGCCGGGGTCGAGGTGCTGCCCCCCGCGAACCCGGTGCGGCCTGCCGCGGCCGCGCCCTCGGGGGCGGTGCGGTTCGAGGCGGTGAGCTTCGGCTACCCGCCCAACCCGGACGTGCTGTCGGAGATCGACTTCGCCGTCGCGCCCGGTCAGATGGTGGCGCTGGTCGGCGCCACGGGGGCGGGGAAGACCACGCTGCTGGGGCTGCTCCAGCGCAGCTTCGATCCGACCGCGGGGCGGCTGTTGATCGACGGCGTGGACGCGCGGCAGCTCGACCTCCCGGCGCTGCGGCGGAGCGCGGGGATGGTCTTCCAGGAGAGCCTGCTTTTTCGCTGCTCGATCGCCGAGAACATCGCGTTCGGTCACCCGGAGGCCGGGCGCGCGGCGATCGAGCGGGCGGCGCGGATCGCCGACGCGCACGAGTTCATCGCCGAGCTGCCAGCCGGCTACGACACGCTGCTGGAGGAGGGGGGGCGGAACCTGTCGGGGGGACAGCGCCAGCGGCTGGCGATCGCCCGGGCCGTGCTGCTCGACCCGCCGTTCCTGCTGCTCGACGATCCGACCAGCGCCGTCGACGCCCACACGGAGCACGAGATCCTGGCGGCGATCGAGACGGCGCGGCGCGGGCGAACGACGTTCATCGTGAGCGGTCGGATGTCGGCGCTGCGGGCGGCGGATCTGGTGCTGGTGCTCGAGCGGGGGCGAATCGTCGAGCGCGGCACGCACGCCGAGCTGATCGCAGCGGGCGGCCTCTACGCGCGCGCCGCCGCGATCCAGGTGCTCACGCCGCCGGAGGTGTCGGCGTGACCGAGGCGCAGCAGCGGCCGCTGTCGCTGGCGATCATCCGCCGGCTGATGGGGTACACGCGCCCCTACGCCGGCCTCCGCAACGCCCTGGTGGTGCTGGTGGTGGCGCGTTCGATCCAGCTGCCGCTGGTGGTCTGGGCGATGGCGCGGGTGATCAGCGGGCCTGTCGCCAGGCGCGATACCGCCGGGACGGCCCTGGGGGTGGTGGGGTACCTGGCGCTGGCGGGGCTGACCGAGCTCTGCTTCGTGTTTCGCGCGCGGTTCGCGCTGCGCCTCGGGGAGGCGGTGGTCCACGACCTGCGCAACGACATCTACGCCCACCTGCTGCGCATGCCGCTCGCCTATTTTTCGCGGACGCCGGTCGGCCGCCTGGTCGGACGGATCACCTCGGACGTCGACGTGGTCCGGATCGGGGTGCAGGACGTCGCGTTCGTGTCGACGGTGCAGGCGGGGCACGCGGCGATCTCCGCGGCGTTGATGATCTACTACGACTGGCGGCTGTTCCTGATCGTCGTGACCCTGGTCCCCGGCATCTGGCTGCTGGTGCGCCACGTGCGCGGCAGGCTCAGTCAGGCCTATCGAGAGCAGCAGGAGAGCTTCAGCCGCGTCACAGCGTCGCTGGCCGAGGCGGTGACCGGCATCCGCGAGATCCAGGGCTTCGCCCGCGAGGAGGTGAGCGCGCGCGACTTCGCCGCGATGGTTCACCGCCACGCGGGCGAGAACATGGTCGCCCACCGCAACGCCGCGATCGTTCAGCCGCTGCTGGAGTGGAACGGCCAGCTGTTCCTGTCGATCGTCCTGGTCGTCGGCGGCTACCAGGCGCTGGGGGGCGGCGTGGCGCTGGGGGCGCTGATCCAGTTCCTTTTCCTCTCCAACGCGCTGTTCGCGGCGATCCCGAACATCGGCAACCAGTACAACCAGGCGCTGACCGCGATGGCCGGGGCCGAGCGGGTCTTCGCGCTGCTCGACACGCCCCCCGACTGGCAGGACCCGCCGGGGGCGACGCCGCTCCAGGACGCGGCGGGCGGGGTCGAGCTGCGCGGCGTCGCGTTCGCCTACGAGCCGGGGCGCCCGGTGCTGCATGCGCTGTCGCTGCAGGTGCCGACCGGCACGACGGTCGCCCTCGTCGGACCGACGGGCAGCGGCAAGAGCACGCTGGCCAACCTGGTGTCGAAGCTCTACCTGCCGACGGCGGGCGAGCTGCTCCTCGACGGTCGCGACGTGCGCACGGTGACCGGCGCGTCGCTGCGCCGCCACATCGCCTGCGTCACGCAGGACAACTTCCTGTTCACCGGCACGGTGATGGAGAACATTCGCGTCGGGCGCGCGGAGGCGAGCGACGACGAGGTGCGGGCGGCGGTCACGGCGCTGGACGTCGGCGAGGTCATCGGCGCGCTGCCGAAGGGGTTCGAGACCGAGGTGGGGGAGGGGGGGACGCGCCTGTCGCTGGGGGAGCGTCAGGTGATCTGCTTCGCCCGGGCCATGCTCGCCGACCCGCGCATCCTGATCCTCGACGAGGCGACCAGCGCCGTCGACGTGCTGACCGAGCTGCGCATCCAGGCCGCGCTGGTCCGGCTTCTGGCCGGCCGCACCAGCATCATCATCGCCCACCGCCTCAGCACCATCCGGCACGCCGACCAGGTGATCGTCCTCGACCACGGCCGCATCGTGGAGCAGGGGCGGCACGGTGAGCTGGTGGCGGCGGGGGGACGGTACGCGGCGCTCTGGCGGCAGCTCGGGCAGTAGGCGTTAAGATGGAGGCCGCAAGACGATGCACACGAAGCCCTTCCTCGTCATCGCCATCGGAGCCGCCGCGCTGGTCCTCACGCCCGCCTGTTCGGGGGACGGCGAAATGGCCGCGCCGGGCGATGACCAGCTGTTCGTGCCGGCTGGTTTGCCCAACACCAGCAACGAGACGGGGGGGTGGCTGACCCTGGTCGCCTTCACGCTGGTGCAGGAGGCGACCGCCCCGGCGCTCTACGTCGCGGTCAGAAACGACGGACAGTCCCCGGCCTGCAACGTCGGGATGCTGACCGACTTCCTGGACAAGGATGGCTACGTCGTGACGAGCGCGGGCACTGGCGTGTGGGCCAGTCAGTACTATCGACTCGACCCCGACGTGATCTTCAATTGCATCGATCCTGGCCAAGTTGGGATGGCGGCCTCGACGAACCTCCCCGCCGACCTGGTGATCGAGGAGCTCGGGTCCCTGAAGCATTCGTTCCCAGGCTTCATCGTGCAGGACATCGTCCCCATCGCGGGGGTATCTGTCAGCGGGGTGAAGGCCGTGACGACCGGCGCGGGGACCACGTACAAGGGGGCATTCACGAACGGGTTCGACGTCGCGGTGAGCGCCCCCACCGTGAGCGTCTTTCCGGTGAACCGCGTCGGGCGGCCGCTGGGCATGGCGACGAACGGCGCGGCCGCCGACGTTCCGCCCGGGGGCAGCGTGACCCTGGAGACCGGCCCCGTGGCCGATCCCGGCGTCGACTACGAAGTGTACGCGGCTGCCACGACGGGCAGTTAGCGGCCCGCCGGCTACGCCTTCAGGTCGGTGAGCTCGCCGGGGTTCGTGATCCCCTTGCTCACGTCGCTGGTGTCCATCACCCCGAAGGACTGGACGGGGGTCCAGCCGGGGAGCCCGGAGCCGATGGCGTTGAGCAGCGTCACGTGGAGCTTGTTGAGCGGCATGTTCCCGGTGTTGGTGCCGGTGTTGAAGCCGACCGAGGTGTTGCCGTTGGAGCAGCTCGCCTCGCTGTTCCCGGGGGTCAGCGTCTTGGACTTGGCCGCGTCGAGGTTGACCGAGATGCCCTGCTTCAGGTAGCCGCCGGCGCTTCCGGCGATCACGATCGGCAGGTTGTTGTTGTTGTGGGCGTTGCCGTCCGCGAGCTCCGACAGCCACATGACCGCGGAGTTATCGAGCATCTTCCTGTCCCCCTCGTCGATCGAATTGATGAGGTGGACCAGCTTCGAGTAGCGGCCGGCGTACCAGGTGTCGATCTGGCCGATGTTCTCGATGACGTTGGCGGCGCAGGTCCCGCCGACCGCCACGCTGCCGTTGCGGTGGGAGAGGCCGTGGTGATCCGAGGTGTGGCTCATGCCGTCCCAGGTAAACGTCGCGAAGCCCGGCCACTGCAGCAGGATCACCCGGTTCGCGTCGCACATCATCGTCAGCGCGATCAGGTTGATCATCATGTCGCCGCCGGTCGTGAACGCCGTCGCCTGGTCCCGCGCCATCGCCGACTTGATGGCCGCGTCGGTGATGTTGAGCCCGGTGGCGCTGGTCGCGTTGCAGGCGGCCGTCGTGACCACCTTCCCGGTCTCCTGCATCAGATCCTGCCAGTCGGACAGCTTCTGCTTGTCCGCCTTGCTCATGTTCATCCCCTTGAGGGTCGTCAGGTCGCCCTTCACGAGGTCGAGGATGCTCTTCCCCTGCAGCGCCTTGTAGTCGGCCGGGGTCGTGGTGCCGCTGCTGAACAGCCCCGAGAGCGACGTGTAGACGTTCTTCGGGTTGGTCTCCGGCGAGTACGGCGTGTTCGGCGACTGGTACGAGAGGATCCCCTTCACGTTCTTGAACGCCGAACCGACCGACAGCACGAGGGGGCTCTTGGTCCCCTGGTTGACCAGCCCGGCCGCCACCCAGTCGAGGGAGGTCCCCTGCGCCCAGTGGCTGCCGCCTTCCACCGGATCGAGCGGCGCGGCCGTCAGCTTGGAGCCCATGCCCTGATCGTGGGGATCGAAGTAGCCGTTGATCATCCCCTTGGGGAACATCGCCAGCCCGCGCGGGAACAGCAGCTTGTTGGCGACGTCGGCCAGCGGCGCCAGCGTCTTGCCGGCCAGGGTCTCCGCGGTGATGGCGCCGGTCTCCACCGAGGGGAACCAGCGGTTCGTGAGGCAGCCGTTCTGCGTGTAGAAGATCACCAGGCGACGGGGCGCGGCGACCGTCTGCCCGCTGGCGGAGCGTTCGAGGGAGGGGAGGAACGGCGCCGCGAGCGCCGCACCGGCCACGCCCTTGAGGAATCGTCTCCGTTTCATGGCGTTCATAGCGCCCCCTTTGCTCGGATGCGGAAGGAATCACTCTGGGTGAGGTCGGTGATCAGGCGCTGAATCGTGTAGCCGGTGCCGGACATCTTGCCGGCCAGGCTCTGCACGGTGCAGACGTCCTGGGCGGTGAGGTCACGCTCGTAGGCGTAGGTGACCCACCGCTGCGCGTAGCAGCTCTGCCCCTCGGGTGAGGCGGCGATGGCCTTCATCAGGTCGAGGGCGCCGTTGACGTGAACGGTGGCCGAGCCGATCGCGACGTCGGCGGTGCTGTCGATCGTCGCGCCGCCGACCTTCTCCTTGGTCTGGAGCATGCCGATGCTGTCGAAGCCCTCCATCGCGAAGCCTGCCGGGTTCACGACCTCGGCGTGGCAGCCCGCGCAGGCTTCGGACGACGTCTGCGCGGTGACCCGCTCGCGGTTCGTGCTGCCGGTGGTGGGCAGGGGCGTGTTGGCGGCCCCCGGCGGCGGCGCCGGGATCTCGCGGCAGAGAACCTGCTTCTCGATGAAGGCGCCGCGGAGGATCGGCGACGTCCGGTCGTACGACGAGTACGAGGCCAGCCATCCCGCCTGGGTGAAGACGCCCGCGCGCTGGGTGGCATCGAGGTTCGTCAGCGCCGGCGTCGTGGTGAACTTCGTGGCGTCGAGGCCGTAGATGGGGGCGAGGTCCTTGTTCACGAAGGCGACCGGTTTCAGGATCAGGTCCTGGAACGTCCCCGCCCCGCTGTTGTAGTCGAAGGCGATGTAGTCGAAGAAGCGGGCGGCTTCGTCGGCCAGCGCCGGGACCATCGACGGTTTGAAGGCCGGGAACAGGGTCGCGTCGTGCGCGGCCGCCGACCAGCGGGACGCGTCGCCCATGAGCGCGTAGCTGGCGTGGAAGTCGGCGACCTTGGCCCGCGCCCGCGGGTCCTTCAAGAGCCGCTGCGCCTGCGCGAGGATGTCGGCCGTCGCCTGCAGCTTGTTCGCGTCCGCGGCGGCGAACAGCATGTCGTCGGGCATGCTGCCCCAGATCAGGTACGACAGGCGCGACGCCACCTCGTAGCTGGTGAGCGCGTAGTTCGCTCCGCTGGGCGTCGTCTCGGCGAGCTCTTCCTTCGTGAGGAAAGACGGCGACATCAGGAACGACTTGATCAGCACCTGGTTGATCTGATCGAGCGTTCCGTTCTGGGTGATCATCGTCTTGTTCGTGTAGAGCGTCATGAACCGGCTGACCTCCGCGGAGGTCAGCGGACGGCGGAAGGCGCGCTTACCGAACGTCGTGATGAACTGCATCGCGCAGGTCGCGTTGTCGGTGGTGCAGGGGATGACCTTGGCCTTCGCGGTCGCGTTGGCCATCACCTGCGTCGCCAGCGAGTCGGCGGCGGCCTTGAAGCCGTCCCAGGCACGCTGATCGACGCTGCCGACCGTGTCCGGCGCCAGCATCTGCGACGGCTGCACGTCGATGAAGAGCAGGTCCCGCGCGGTGTTGTCGTACTGCGCGCGCGTGAGCCGCGGCAGCTGCGACGTCACCGGGATGCCCGGTGTACAGGTCGTCGGGGCCGGGCCCGTCATCGCCATCCCCGCCGCGCCGGTGATCGGGCCGGGGCCCGAGCCGGCGACGCCCGTCACCGGGCCGGAGCCGCCGACGCCGGTGCCCGGTCCGCCCGCGGTCCCCGTCTGGTTACCAGGGCTGCCGGCATCACCCGAGCCTGGGCCGCTGCCGCCGTTCCCGGTGCTTGCACCGGTCTGACGATCCCCGATGGTCCCGGTGCATCCCGCCAGCAGCGCGGCGCCAACGACTAGCCTGCTCCATCTGTACATGGCACTCACCTCGTGCGGTGGTTAGACGCGGAAACGGCTCGCCGGTCGGTGGCGTCAGCAGCGGGATTCCATCAAGAAATCCCGCGGGGGCCCACGGTTTGTCTGACCTTTCCGGAAACAGGTAGACCGACGTGAGTACAGTAGCCAGCGGCTCCGCCACCAGCTCACAGTCAGCGTCGTTGAGTGCAAAAAATGCAAAGTCCTGCTGTCAGGACAGCGTACGTGTAGGTGCGAGTCGCTTCCGGACCGCGTCAGGCGATCGTGGCGCCCACGTCGCCGGGCTCGAAGAAGTGAGCCCGGGACATGTCGATCGCGACCGGGATCGTCTCGTCGACGACGGGGGAGGCGGCGCTCTCGGTGTGGGCGACGATGCGCGGGTGCCGCGCCGTCGACAGGTAGACGTCCATCTGCGCGCCCAGCGGCTGAACCAGCCAGACCTTCATCGTGAGCGCGGCCGGGTCGACGAAGCGCGCCACGGCTGCCGGCGCGATCGTCTCGGGGCGGAGGCCGAGCACCACCTCGGCGCCGGAGCGAGCCCGGAGCGCCGCGGCCGCCTTCGCCGGGATCGCCAGCTTGCCGCTCCCCTCGTCGAACAGCAGCTTGCCCCCCTCGTCGATGAGCCGCCCCTCGAAGAAGTTCATCGGCGGGCTGCCGAGGAAGCCGGCGACGAAGCGGTTCGCGGGCTGGTGGTAGATCTCGAGCGGCGCCCGCGCACTGCTGGACGACGCCGTCCTTCATCACCACCACGCGGTCGCCCAGCGTCATCGCCTCTTCCTGATCGTGCGTCACGTAGACGGTCGTGCTCCCGAGCTGCAGGTGCAGGCGCTTGATCTCGGCGCGCATCTCGACGCGCAGCTTCGCGTCCAGGTTCGACAGCGGCTCGTCGAACAGGAAGCACTTCGGCTCGCGCACGATCGCCCGCCCCAGCGCCACGCGCTGCCGCTGCCCGCCCGAGAGCTGCCGCGGGCGCTTGCTCCAGCAGGTGCGCGATCCCCAGCATCTCCGCCGCCCGCTTCACCTTCTCGGCGATCGTCGGCTTGGGCAGCTTTCGCAGCTTCAGCGCGAAGGCCATGTTCTCGTACACCGTCATGTGCGGGTAGAGCGCGTAGCTCTGGAACACCATCGCGATGTCGCGATCCTTGGGCGGCACGTCGTTCATCACCCTGCCGCCGATCGCGATCGTGCCGGCGGTGATCTCCTCCAGCCCCGCGATCATGCGCAGCGTCGTCGACTTGCCGCAGCCCGACGGCCCGACCAGCACGATGAACTCGCGCGCGGCCATGTCCAGGTTGAAGTCGATGACGGCCTTGACGCCGCCTTCGTAGATCTTGGCGACGTGGCTGAGCGCAACGCTGACGCCCAATCCGGTCGGTGAGGAGGTGGGGGAGAAAGATGGCGTTGCCAAGGCGGCGACACTCTACAGCGGGTCGCCGGCAAGGCCGCTCGCATTTTTTGAATCGCGCGCGGGGGCGGGCGCCTGTTAAAAGTCGCGGTCAACTTGCTTCGTCTCATCGACAAGTATCCTTTCGGCAAGGCGCCGTTCTGGCTGCTGGTGATCGCCGTGGTGTCGGTGGTCCTCCGCGTCGCCACGGCCCGCAAGGCCGCGCAGCGCCCCGAGCTGGTGATGGCGGTGTTCACCGAGTTCCACCGCGACGCCTACCAGAAGGTGCTCCCGGAGTTCGAGCGCACCCATAACGTCAAGGTGCAGCTCCAGTTCACCAACTGGGCCTCGATACAGGCGCGCCTCCAGAACGCGCTGCTCGCCGGCACCGACACGCCCGACCTCGCCGAGCTGTTCGAGGGGGCGCTCGGCTTCTTCACCCGCGGCCCGGTCGAGGACTTCGGGGTGATGGATCTGACCGACCGGCTGAACGCCGAAGGGCTCTACGACCGCCTGGTCGCAGTCGCGCTTCAGCCTCTGGCAGGCGCGCGGCCGGATCTACGCCCTGCCGCACGACGTCCACCCGGTGATGCTCGCCTACCGGAAGGATCTGCTCGATTCGCTGGGCGTCGACGCCAGCCAGCTCGACACCTGGGACAAGTTCGTCGAGGTCGGCCGCCGGCTCAGCAAGGACTTGAACGGCGACGGCATCATCGATCGCTACATGATCGACCTGCGCTACGACGGCACCTGGGGCTCTCGACGCTGATGCTCCAGCGTGGCGGCGCAGTTCTTCACGCCCGAGGGCGACGTCGCCTTCGCCACCGAGGACAACGCCGAGCTGATCCGCTGGTACATCCTGCAGACCCGGCGGGCCGCAGAAGATCGGGTACGAGGCTGGGTGGGGCCAGGCGCTCGCCAAGGCGATGCAGGACGGCCTGGTGCTGTTCGTGATCACGCCCGACTGGCGCACGCTTCCAGTTCCAGGACGAGATCCCGGCGCTGGCCGGGAAGATGGCGCTGATGCCGCTGCCGGCCTGGACGCCGGGCGGGCGACGGACGTCGGTCTGGGGCGGGACAGGGCTCATCATGGCGAAGCAGACCAAGCATCCCGACCTCGCCTGGGAGCTGGCCAAGTTCCTCTACTTCCGACGCGAAGGGCTCGGCGAGCGGTTCCGGAGCACCAATATCCTGCCCGCGCTGAAGGACGCCTGGACCCTGCCCGAGATCGGACAGCCCAACCCCTACTGGTCGAACGTCCCGATCGGGAAGGCCTACGCCGCGCTCGCCCCCGAGACCCCGCCGCTCTACTCGAGCCCGATCGATCAGATCGGTCGGGTGAGGCTGGACCAGGCCTACAACCGCTCGGCGACCTACTACGAGAAGCACGGTGAGGCGGGGCTGATGGAGGTCATCCGCGCGGAGCTGGCCCAGAGCGCCGCGGAGGTGAGGGCGCTGTCCGAGCGCGACGCGCAAGCTGGAGGTCGGGAATTGAGCGAGCGACTGCCGCCGGCCGGGCGACGAAGGCGCCCTACGTCTTCCTGGCGCCCTACCTGATCGTCACGGCGGTCTTCTTCGTGGTCCCGTTCATCAACGCGATCGCGCTCGCCTTCTACGAGACCAACGGGCCCGCGCAGCCGCGTGTTCGTGGGGCTCGAGAACTTCCGCTTTCTGTTCCACGACACGGTCTTCCTCACGGCGCTGTGGAACACGACCTGTCTATGCGCTGGTGTCGGTGTTCGTGCAGCTGCCGCTGGCGATGGGGCTGGCGCTGCTGCTCAACCGGGCGAGCCCGCGGCTGCGCGGGCGTTCTTCCGGCTGGTGTTCTTCTCGCCCAACCTGGTCGGGCAGATCTTGGTCGGCATCCTGTTCTGCGTGCTGTTCACGCCGCGCTACGGGCTCTGTCAACACGCGCCACCCAGGCGCTCCTCGGCTGGGGGCTCGAGGCGCGCTGGCTGACCGACCCGAGCTGGTCATGCCGGCGATCGTGATCGCGTCGCTGTGGCTGTGGGTCGGCTTCAACATGATCTACTTCCTGGCCGCGCTGCAGACCGTCGACAAGTCGCTGGAGGAGGCGGCGCGCATCGACGGCGCCAACGCCTGGCAGGTCTTCTGGCACGTCACGCTGCCGTCGATGCGCCACGTGGTGGTGTTCGTGGTGATCATGAGCGTCATCGGCTCGTACCAGCTGTTCGAGCTGCCCCTGCGCTGCTGCGATGAAAGCTACGGCTACGGCGCCGACAACGCGGGCCTCACGCTCATCACCTACCTCAACTTCAACGCGTTTCGCTCCGGCGACCTCGGGCTCGGCTCGGCGGTCGGCTGGGTGGTGGCGGTCATCATCTTCGTCATCAGCCTGATCCAGATCCGGCTGACCCGCGCGGCGGAGGCGGACTGAGCATGTCGGTGTTCCAGCATCGGGATGCTGGTCCTGCGCGGCGATTTTCGTCGTCCTCTATCTCCAGTCGCGGAAGACCGCGACGCGCGCTATGCCCGCGGGCGTGCTGCTGTCGCTGGCCGCCTGCGCGGTGCTGGCGCCGTTCGTCTGGCTGCTGGCGGCGATCTTCAAGAACACCGACGTCCTGAACGAGTACATCTTCTTCCCGCCGCTCGTCGAAGTGGTCGTCGAAGACGATGAACCTGGGGAACTTCCGCGAGCTGTTCGCGCCCAGAGCCAGCCTCAGTGGGCCGATACACTTCTGGGAGTTCGCGCTCAACTCGACGGTGTTCGCGACCGTCACCACCACCCTGCAGATCTGGTTCTCGTCGATGGCCGGCTACGCGCTGGCCAAGTACGACTTCCGCGGCAAGGGCGCGCTGACGCTGTTCATGCTCGGGTCGATGATGGTGCCGCCGGCGCTGCTGCTGGCGCCGCTCTACAAGATGATCGTCGACATGGGGCTCGTCGACTCGCTGCCCGGGATGATCCTCCCGATCATGGTCAGCACCTACGGCATCTTCCTGTTCCGGCAGTCGTGCCTGTCGATCCCCAACGAGATGATCGACGCCGCCCGCCTCGACGGCTGCAGCGAGCTCGGGATCTACTTCCGGGTCGTCATGCCGCTGGTGAGGCCGATGGCGGCGGCGTTCTGCCTGGTCGCGTTCCTCGCCAACTGGAACGCCTTCTTCACCCCCAGCATCTTCCTGCTCAGCGACGAGAAGCTGACGCTGCCGGTGGTGCTCAAGCTCTACCTCGGCGAGTTCCAGCGCCACCAGGGGGTCTTCCTCGCCGGCACCGCGCTGACGATGCTCCCGCCCGCGGTGCTGTTCTTCGCCCTGCAAAAAGAGTTCATCAGCGGGCTGACGTCGGGCGCCGTCAAAGGGTGAAAGCCTTCGCGAACCCGATCCTCCCGGGGTTCAACCCGGATCCCAGCATCTGTCGCGTGGGCGACGACTTCTATCTGGTCACCTCCAGCTTCGAGTACTTCCCGGGGCTGCCGATTCACCACAGCCGCGATCTGGTCAACTGGCGGCCGATCGGCCACGCGCTGACGCGCCCGTCGCAACTCGAGCTCGGCGTCGCGGGCAGCTCGCGCGGGCTCTTCGCGCCGACGCTCCGCCACCACCGCGGGCGCTTCTACATCGTCTGCACCCTGATTGACGGCGGCGGCAACTTCATCGTCACCGCGCGGCGGCCCGAGGGCCCCTGGTCGAATCCGATCTGGATCGATCGCGACGGCATCGATCCGTCGCTCACGTTTCACGACGGCCGCGTCTTTTACACGCGCAACGGCAGGGGGACGGACACCAATCACCCGTTCATTCACCAGGGGGAGCTCGATCCCGCCACCGGGGCGCTGACCCGACCGTTGCGGGTGATCTGGCGTGGGCTCGGCGGCGTCTGGCCCGAGGCGCCGCACCTCTACTTCCTGCGGGGCCACTATTACCTGTTCGCCGCCGAGGGGGGGACGGCCTGGGACCACTGCGAGGTGGTCGGGCGCGCGGACAATCCTCATGGTCCGTTCGAACCGAACCCTGGGAACCCGATCCTCGGCCACCGGCGCCGCCGTGGGCACCCGATCCAGGCGACCGGACACGCCGATCTGGTCACGCTGGACGATGGGACGACCTGGGCCGTGTTCCTCGGCATTCGCCCCCATCGCGGGCACGGTCACCTGGGGCGCGAGACGTTCCTCGCTCCGGTCACCTGGAGCGCCGCCGGCTGGCCGACGATCGGGATGGGCGGACATGTCGAGCTGCGCATGCGCGGGCCGTCGTTGCGGCGGCGGCCGTGGCCCGCGCCGCCCGCGCGTGACGACTTCGCGGGCAAGACGCTGGGTCGGCAGTGGATGTTCCTGCGCCGTCCGCCGGGGCGCGCCGTGTCGCTGACCGCGCGGCCTGGACACCTGCGCCTCCGGGGCGGTCCGGCGACGCTGAACGATGCCGGCGCGACGACGTTCGTCGGACGCCGCCAGCAACACCTCGCGATGCGCTGTCGGGCGGCGCTGGAATTTTCTCCGCGGCGCGCGGGCGAGGCAGCGGGGTTGACGGTGCGGGCGCGCGAGGAGTTTCACCTCGACGTCGAGGTGCGGCTCGGCCGGGAGGGGCGCGAGGTGGTCGCGCTCCGTCGCACGGGGGGCGCCCCGCGCTGCCTCGGTCGCGCGCGGCTACCGACGGGACCCGTGCAGCTGGAGATCGACGCCACCGCCGATCGCTATCGCCTGCGCGCGCGTGTCGGCCGTCGGTGGAAGACGCTGGGCGAGGTCTCCGCGCGGGCGCTGTCCGCCGAGACGATGAGCCGTCGCGGCGTCATGCATTTCACCGGCGTCGTGTTGGGGCTCTATGCAACGGGCGGGGGGAATCCCGCAGCGGTTCCCGCAGATTTCGACTGGTTTCGTTATGAATCCCGCTGATCTGGGGTTACTTTGCCGCCTTCCCTAGAGGGAGGACCCCCAAATGACCAGAATCAAGATGTCGATCGCTGCAGTGTCGCTGTTCGCCCTGGCCGGCACCGCGTCGGCGCAGGCACCCGCCGCCGCGCCCGCCGCGGCACCCGCCGCCAAGCCGGCGGCAGCTCCGGCCGCAGCACCGGCCGCCGCGCCCGCGCCCAAGCCCGCTGCCGCTCCCGCGGCGGCAGCACCTGCGCCGGCGAAGCCGGCCGCCGCTCCGGCGGCGGTAGCCCCGGCGCCCGCTGCGGCGAAGCCCGTCGTCGCGCAGGCCGGGCCAGGCCCGGCGCCCGCTCCGGCGAAGCCGGCTGCGGCGCCCGCCGCTCCCGCGCCCGCCGCCGGCGCCAAGCCCGGTGTGGCTCCCACCCCGGCCGCTGCTCCGGCTGCGGCGCCCGCCGTCGCTGCGGCCGCGCCGCCGATGCCGAAGCCGTCGAAGGAGCTCGAGGCGTTCATGAAGCCGTTCGAGGGCTCGTGGAAGTGCGACACCAAGTTCTCTGCCGGCGCGTTCGGCCCGGGCTCGCCCGAGGTCCTGGCCAAGTCCTCGGTGAAGTTCAAGAAGGAGATGGACGGCTTCTTCTATGCGGGCGACTACGAGGTGAAGAAGCAGAAGGGCGTGCCGATGCCGTTCAAGGGCAGCTTCAAGTTGGGCTTCGATCCGGGCTCGCAGCAGCTGATCGTCACCGGCGTCGACAGCATGGGCGGGATTGGCTGGGGCGCCGGCAAGATCGCCGGCGAGACCGCGACCTACACCGGCGAGCAGTACACCATGGGCATGAAGGTGAAGACCCGCGAGACCATGGGGATGAAGGGCGGCCCGGTAAAGGAAGGCTTCCACAAGTTCGAGATGGATATGGGCAAGGGCTTCGTCATGATCGGCGAAGACACCTGTAAGAAGTAAAACCGCGTAAACTTCCAGGCCGGGTGGTCGTCGATCACCCGGCCTTTTTTTTGTCGTCGTTGGGAACTATGCGAACCAGCTCGATCGCTTATCTGTCTTTGTCGTGGCTCCTGTCGTGGGTCTTGGCTGCTTGCTCGTCGGCGCCCGCCAATCAGTACCGGCCCCCGCCGCCGTCGCCGCCGACGCCGCCGATGATCGACCTGGCGGTCAGCTACCAGCGCATCGAGGGGTTCGGCGCGTCGAGCGCCTGGACGACGCCGAGGATGACGGACCCGCAGGCGGAGATGTTCTTTTCCGTCGACCAGGGGCTCGGGCTGACGCTCTTGCGCGCGCACATCAATCCGGATGGGACGACCGGGGAGCTGGTCACCGCGCAGAAGGCCGCGGCGCTGGGGGTGAAGGTCTGGGCTGCGCCCTGGTCTCCGCCCGCTGAGTGGAAGGACAACGACAAAGTCACCGACGGCGGCGTTCTGCGGCCGGAGCACTATCAGGAGTGGGCTGACCGGCTGGCCGCGTTCGCGAAGTCGATGGCCGAGCAGGGCGCGCCGCTGGTTGCGCTCTCGGCGCAGAACGAGCCGGGCTATATGGCGACCTGGGAGTCCTGCATCTGGACGCCCGCCCAGCTGACCACCTTCGTGCGCGACAACCTGGGGCCCACGCTGGCGCGCGAGGGGCTGACGCTGCCGATCATCGCCCCCGAAGCGGAGAACTGGGGGGCCTTCGACGACTTCGCGAACGCGCTGGTGGCGGATCCCGCCGCCTCGTCCTTCGTCGGGCCGCTGGCCACGCACGCCTACGGCAACGCGGGCGCCCACGCCTTCTCGGACCGCGGCGAGCATCCGGTCTGGATGACGGAGGTCTCGGCCTCCGGCCCGCTGGATCCGGGGATGAACTCCGGGTTGTGGGCCGCGCACAAGATCCACGAGAACCTGGTCGACGGCAGCGTCAACGCCTTCCACTGGTGGTGGATGACCCCCGGCAGCAAGAATGACGGCTCGGGGTTGACCGAAGGCGGCCAGTTGACCCGGCGGGCTTGGGTGCTCGCCAACTGGAGCCGGTTCGTACGCCCCGGCTTCGTTCGCGTGAAGGTGCCGCCGAGGCCCCAACCGAACCTGTACGTCAGCGCGTTCACGGATCCGGATACCGGGCGGCTCGTCGTCGTCGTCGTCAACGAGTCAGAGGACCCGTTGACGCAGGCGTTCACCGTCACCGGCAGAACGATCGGCCCGACGCTCACCCCCTGGATCACGTCGGACGACTTCGTGCTCGCTGCACAGGAGCCGATCGCCGTCACCGCCGACGGGATCTCGTACACGTTTCCCGCGCGCAGCGTGACCAGCCTCGTGACGGACTAGATCCCCGGGACGTGGCTCGGGGCGCGGGCCTGGTAGTCGGCGAGCGTCCCCTCGAGCGGCGGCAGGCCGGCGGGGAGCGCGCGGCGGGAGAAGGTCTGGAAGTAGAGCAAGCAGGCGTTGCGCCACCAGCGCGCCTCCTGCTCCTGGATCGCGAGCAGCGCGCGGACGTGCGCGGCGCGCGCGGCGTCGATGAGGGGCGCCACCGTCTCCCAGGTCTCGCGCATCTCGGCGACGGCGGCGACGCCGTCGGTGTAGCGGTGGCAGAGCTCGTTCCACAACGTCCGCCCCGATCGCAGGCGGCGGCCCCAGCGAACGTGGTGGAACCAGAGCAGCAGGGTCTCGGGGCAGCGCGCGGGATCGGCCAGCTGGTCGCGTAGCGGCGACCAGTAGAGCGACACCGCGTCGCTGCCGGTTGCGGTGCGGTCGAAGCCGATGCCGTCCTCGTCGGCGCGGTGGTAGTAGACCGACGTCCAGTCGGCGCCGGCCGCCGTCGACCCAGGGGCCGGGCCCGTAGTGGTGGTCGCGGGCCATCAGGTGGTGCAGCCCCATCGGCGTCATGTAGTCGACGACCGCTTCGCGCGATGCCAGCATCATCGCCTTCACGGGCGCGACAAAGCGGTCGTCGTTGGCGAACGTCATCCGCAGCCAGTCATCGGCAATGGCGTCGGCGGTCAGCGTGTGGTCCCAGGCCAGCCGGCCGAAGGCGTACCAGTTCGCCTGCGCGAAGGGGTGCCCGCACCAGTTGCGGTCGTTGCCGATGTTGGTGACGGCGGCGAATCCGGCGCGCCTGTGTCCGTCGAGGCTGCCGTCGACGACGCGCGCGACCGTCGAGCCCGGACCGCGTGCGTAGGTGTCCGCCGTCAGCACCTCGGTGAACATCGGCGCGAGGTAGGCGAGGTGGGTCGCGAAGCCGAGGTACTCCTGCGTCAGCTGCAGCTCCAGCACCAGCGGCGTCTTCGGCATCGCGCCGAACAGCGGGTGGAACGGCTCGCGCGGCTGAAAATCGATCGGCCCGTTCTTCACCTGCAGGACCACGTTGTCGCGAAACGTCCCGTCCAGCGGGACCAGCTCGCGGTAGGCCTGCTTGGCGCGGTCCTCGTTGTCCTCGGCGCGGTAGACGAAGGCCCGCCAGATCACCTGCCCGCCGTGGGGGGCCAGCGCGTCGGCGAGCATGTTCGCCCCCTCGGCATGGCTGCGACCGAAGTCGTGCGGGCCGGGTTGACCCTCCGAGTTTGCCTTCACCAGGAAGCCGCCGAAGTCGGGGATGTGACCGTGGATCTCGTCAGCCTTGGCGCGCCACCAGGCGGCGACGCGCGCGTCGCACGGGTCGGCGGTCGGCAAACCGCCGAGCTCGATCGGGGCGCTGAAGCGCGCCGTGAGGAAGACCCGCTGCCCCCAGGGGCGCAGCACGTCGGCCAGCGCCGCCACCTTGGACAGGTACTCGGCGGTCAGCACCCGCGCGTCGGCGTTGACGTTGGTCAACGCCACGGCGTTGATCCCGAGCGACGCGTTCGCGCGCGCGTAGTCGGTGATGCGCGACGAGACGTAGCCGGGGAGCTTGTGCCAGTCCCACAGCGATCTGCCCGCGTAGCCGCGCTCGATCGTGCCGTCCAGGTTGTCCCAGTGATCCAACATGCGCAGCGTCGCGCGCGGGGCGCTGGTGATCTCCGCGATCGGTCGCCCGAGCTGCAGCTGACGCAGCAGATGGAACACGCCGTAGAGCACCCCGACGTCCTGGTTTGCGGTCAGCACGAGCGGCCCGCCCGGGAGGCGCCGGAGCGCGAACCCTTCGGCTCCCAGCGCGTGCAAAGCGGGGTCGTTCCCCAGCCCGCCCAGCCCCGGATACGACGTGGGCGTGCCGGCGATCAGCGTGGGGGGCGTCTGGCCGACCGCGCCTTCGCCGAAGCGGAGGGCGCCGCCGAGGAGCCCGGCCCACCCGCGTGCGAGCTCGTCGCGCGCGGCCGCCAGCGTGGCGGACGGGGCCGGGAAAACGACCCGAGCGAACAGCGCCCGCGCCAGGTAGCGCAGACGCCCGTTGGGGACGCGTTCATAGCGTAGCCAGAGCCGGTAGCCGTCGTCGTCCGGCAGGCGGTCCGGCGGCGTCGGCACGCTACTTTTTGTGACGGTAGAAGCGGACGTCGTCGAGGTAGAAGTCCGCCCAGCCGCCGTCCCAGGTGAAGCGGACCAACGTGATGTTGTTGAGATCCATCTTGGCCGAGTGCTTGGCCCACCCCTGCTGGATCATCGAGTTGAACGGGACGGCGTAGAACTGCCACTCGTGGCTCAGCGCCACCGGACGGGTCCAGTGGTCGCCGCACTGCTGATCGGGTTCGGCCGGGCGCTCGCCGAGGCCGGGGTCGAAGCAGAACGAGCTGGAGACGCCGTTCTTGAAGGTGTACGGAAGGCAGGGGCGATCATCGAACGCTGGGTCGCGGTGGCCGGGGTAGGCGGGCCACTCTTCGTTACAGCGGTTGCGGTCGCAGCTGTTGCATCGGACGCTGGCGTCACCGACCACGCCGCCGACCTTCGCATGCGGCGGGCCGCTATAGGTGAAGGGGGCATGGTCGGACTCGTTGAAGAGGAAGTTCCGGCACTCCTGGGGGATCGTTTCCAGGGGCGCCTCTACACAAGCCATGTGGTCCATGCTGGCGCACTCGGCCACGCGCTCGCAGTAGCGCGGCTGCGACGGGTCGGCGGCGAACATCAGGAAGGAGACGTCGTCGTCGGTGAAGCGGTCACCGACCAGCACCCGCAGGCCCCCCTGGCTGTCGGGCCCGCGGCGCCCCCAGAAGCTGACCCCTTCCCACGCGCTGAGGTTCATCGTCGCGTGAACGGAGTCGGGGGTCCGGCTGCCCGAGGTTGCGTCGAACGTCGGGATGGCGGGATCGCGCCCTTCACATTCCGGTCTCCCGAAGCAGTCGAGAGTCAAAGTCCTTCATCGACTGTCCGACCCCGCCGCCCCAGGCGAGGAACGGTCCGCCCTGGATGTGGATGGTGTGGTTCTCGCCGGCGGGCGCGCCCGCGCAGCGGTCCATCACTGTCGTCGGCGGTTCCCAGGTCGTCTTCACGGGCTTCCCCAGCGTCGTGTCGTAGGTGAAGAACGAGGCTATGTACTGGCTCTCGTCGGTGTAGGAGTACATGCGGAGCGCCTTCTTGAGCGTGTGCTCCTCCGGCTTCTCCGGGGTCGAGTCCTCTTCGAACGTCCAGAGGGCCGGATGGTCGAGGAACTCGAACCCGGCCTCGGCCGCCCCGCAGTTGACCGGGGCGGGCAGGGGATCGGGGGTGCAGGTGTGCTGGCAGACGCCGGTGGTGGCCTGCACAGCCGCGTCGATGTTGGCGCCGGACCGGGTGCCGCAGCCGGCGGCGATCGCCATCGCCGTCCAGAGGAGCGCCGCCGCTGGTTTCATCGCGGGCAAGCTCGCACGCCGACCCGTCGAAATCAAGGCGACCGCCGGCGCCTTGTGCCCTGAAAACGTTGCTGATATGAAACCGTCCCATGCGCAAAACGACGACGGCCGAGCTGGTGCGGAGACTGGTGGGCCTGGGGGCGATCGGGGGCTTCGCGATGTTGATCTTCGCGGCCAACTGCGGCGGGTCGGGCGGCGACCGCGTCACGGGCCTCGGCGGCAGCGGTGGTGGTGCCGGCGGCTCGCTCGGCTGTTCCAGCACGCCGGAGCTGAACTGCTCGGCGGCCTACACGCTGAGCGATGGTGTGGTCACCGACTTCTCCCCCTCCCAGTGGAGCGGCCCCACGGGCAAGTTCTGCGACCCCAGCGGCCTGCGCGGGACCAAGTACGCCTACCAGGGCTCCGTCATGGAGCCTGACGGCGGCCTGGTGTCCGCGGGCACAGCCGTCGTGGAGAGCGAGGCCCTGGTGCTCAACTTGACGGCGGCGGCGGGCGACTACGCCGGCGGCGGGCTCGCCTTCGACCATTGCGTCGACGCGTCGGCGTTCAACGCGCTTCAGTTCACGATTCTCGATTGCCAGCGGCGACCTCACCGGTTGCGACTGGGTGACGCACCTCAAGACCTTCGAGCAGCAGGCGGACAGCCAGAATCCCCCCGGCGGCTGCCCGGCGGCGGGGAGCTGCTACGACTTCCCCTCGGCGCCCGGCTCCATCACCCCTACCGCCGACCCGATGACGGTGACGATTCCGTTCAGCGGGTTCGCGACCGCCTCGGCCAACCCCGCTCCTCCTCAGGTCGTGGGCGTGCAGTGGCAGATCACGTCGGCTTCGCCGATCGATCCGGACGGCGGCGCGCAGATCGGCTGCACCGTCGGGCTGCGCATCGACGACATCAAGTTCGTCACGCAGTAACGTCGAACTCGACGCTGACCGGCGCGGTGCCGGTCAGCTCGCGGCTGCGGTCGTCGGGCTGGCTGCCGCCGATGCTGGCGCGGAAGCGGCCCGGCTCGACGACGCGCCGGCCGGCGTCGTCGACCAGCGCCAGGTCGCGCGCCGTCAGCTCGAACGCCACCTCGCGCGTGGCCCCGGGGCGGAGGTGGATGCGCTCGAAGCCGCGCAGGCTGTGGTGCGGCACGACGGACGACGCCTCCAGGTCCTTGAGGTAGAGCTGCACCACCTCGTCGCCGGCGCGGGCGCCGACGTTCTCGACCGTCGCCGAGATCCGCAGCCCCTCGCCGGCGGGGACGCGGGCGCGTGACACCGCGATGTCGCGGTAGGTGAAGCGCGTGTACGACAGACCGTAGCCGAAGGGGTAGAGCGGCGGCTTCGCGGGATCCAGATAGCGGTAGGTGCGGCCGGTCATCGCGTAGCTCTTGAAGTCGGGGACATCGTCGAGGGTGCGCGGCACCGTGATCGGCAGCCGGCCGGCGGGGCTGACGTCGCCGAACAGCACCTCGCCGAGGGCGGTGCCGCCTTCCTCCCCCGGATACCAGGCCTGCACGATCGCGCCGACGTTGTCGTGCGCCCAGCGGAGATCCATGGCGCTGCCGGCGAGCACCACCAGCACCGTCGGCTTGCCGAGGGCGACGACCGCCTCCAGGAGCTCGTTCTGTAGTCCGGTGAGGCGCAGGTCCAGCTTGTCGCCCGCGGCCTCCGAGTTGCCGGCGTCTCCCTGCTCCCCTTCGATGTCGGCGTTCAGCCCCAGGCACAGCACCACGGCGTCGGCGCGCTGGGCGACGCTGACCGCCTCCGAGATGTTGCCGGCCCGGGCGAGCCCGTCGGTCTTGGTCCCCTGCAGCTTGCACCCCTGCGCGTACCAGACCTTGGTCCGCGGCGAGACCGCCGCCCGGATGCCGTCGAGCGGCGTGACCGCGCGCGAGGGCTCGCCGAAGTAGTTGCCCAGCAGGACGTGCGGGTCGTAGGCGTTGGGGCCGATCACCGCCAGGCTGTGCAGGTCCTTGCGCAGCGGCAGCACGGCGTCGTTCTTGAGCAGGACGATCGATTCGCGGGCGGCCGTGCGCGCCAGCGCGCGGTGCTCGTCGCAGTCGTTGCGCTCGTAGGGGATGGCCGCCCAGGGGACCCGCGCCGGCGGATCGAACATGCCGAGGCGCATCCGCGCCCGGAAGAGGCGCTTGAGGCAGACGTCGACGTCCGATTCGGCGAGCAGCCCTTGTTCGATCGCCGCCGGGATGTGGCCGTAGGTGCAGCCGCAGTTGAGGTCGCAGCCGTTCTTGACCGCCAGCGCGGCCGACTCCTCGAACGTCGACGTGACCTTGTGGTTCTCGTGAAAGTCCTTGATCGCCCAGCAGTCGCTGACGACGAAGCCGCCGAAGCCCCACTCGCCGCGCAGGATCTTCCCCAGCAGCGTCGGGCTCGCCGAGCAGACCTCGCCGTTGGTGCGGTTGTAGGCCGACATGAGGCTCTCGGCCTTCGCCTCGACGATGCAGGCCTCGAAGGCGGGGAGGTAGGTCTCGCGGAGATCCTTCTCGCTCACCACGGCGTCGAAGCTGTGGCGCAGCCCCTCGGGGCCGCTGTGCACGGCGTAGTGCTTGGGGGTCGCGACCGTCTTCAGGTAGCGCGGATCGTCCCCCTGCAGCCCCTTCACGAACAGCGCCCCCAGCCGCGCGGTCAGGTAGGGATCCTCGCCGTAGGTCTCGTGGCCGCGCCCCCAGCGCGGGTCGCGGAAGATGTTGATGTTGGGCGACCAGACCGTCAGCCCCTTGTACATCCCGTGATCGCCCTGGCGCAGGTACTCGTGGTGCTTGGCCCGCGCCTCGTCGGAGATCGCGACCGCGATCCGGTGCAGCAGCGGCGCGTCCCACATCGCCGCCAGGCCGATCGCCTGCGGGAAGACGGTCGCGATCCCGGCCCGGGCCATCCCGTGCAGCCCCTCGTTCCACCAGTTGTAGGCGGGGATGCCGAGGCGCGGGATGGCCGGCGCCTCGTGCAGCATCTGCGCGGCCTTCTCGGCCACCGTCAGTCGCGACACCAGATCGTCGACGCGCGCCTCGATCGAGAGGTCGGCATCCCAGAACGGAAAACTCGCGGGAGACGTCGTCGGGCATCAGGTGCCGGTGCTTACCAGCTGTGGACGGTGCCGTCGAGCTTCCGGCAGGTCGGCAGGTAGGCCGGGTCGTAGGGGTACTTCTCGGCCAGCGTCTCGTCGATGTCGACGCCGAGGCCCGGCATGTCGCCCGGGTGCATCGCGCCGTTCGCGAACCGGTAGCGGGCCGGGAAGACCCGATCGGTCTCCTCGCTGTGGCGCATGTACTCCTGGATCCCGAAGTTGTGGACCGAGAGATCGAAGTGCAGCGCCGCCGCCATGCAGACCGGCGACAGATCGGTCGCGCCGTGGCAGCCGGTGCGCACGTGGTACAGCTCGGCCAGGTGGGCGATCCGGCGCAGGTGGGTGATGCCGCCCGCGTGCACGACGGTGGTGCGGATGTAAGTCGATCAGCTGCTCTTCGATCAGCTGCTGGCAGTCGTGGATCGACGAGAAGACCTCGCCCACCGCCAGCGGCGTCGTCGTGTGCTGGCTGATCAGCCGGAAGCTCTCTTGCAGCTCGGCGGGGACCGGGTCCTCCATCCAGAACAGGTGGTACGGCTCCAGCGCCTTGCCGAGGCGCGCCGCCTCGATCGGCGTCAGCCGGTGGTGGACGTCGTGCAGCAGGTGGACGTCGGGGCCGAGCTCGTCGCGCAGCTTCGCGAACAGCTGCGGCACGACGTTCAGATAGCGCTCGGCCGAGAACGCGGTCTCGAGCGGCTTCCCCTTCTCGGCCGGCTCGTAACTAAATCGGACCCCGCGGACGGGTTCCGCACCTCCCGCGATGGGCTCGGCCGAGCGAAGCTCGTCCTCCCCCACGCGATTGAGCTTGCCGCGCGCGACGCCGTAGGCGTTGGGGACGCCGGGGATCCCGCACTGGGCGCGCACCGCCTTGTAGCCGAGGCGGACGTATTCCGCCGCCGCCGCGACGGTGTCGTCGATCGTCTCGCCGTTGGCGTGGCCGTAGACCATCACCTCTTCGCGCGCCGGCCCGCCCAGCAGGCGGTAGACGGGAACGTTCAGCGCCTTGCCCTGGATGTCCCAGAGCGCGGTGTCGACCGCGGCGATCGCGGTCATCGTCACCGGCCCGCGGCGCCAGTAGGCCCCTTTGTAGAGGTAGTGCCAGGTGTCCTCGAGCTTGCGCGCGTCGCGGCCGATCAGCAGCGGCACGATGTGGTCCTCGAGGTAGCTCGCCACCGCCAGCTCGCGGCCGTTCAGCGTGGCGTCGCCGAGTCCGTAGATCCCGTCCTCGGTCAGGATCTTCAGCGTCACGAAGTTGCGCCCGGGACAGCAGACGATGACTTTTGCGTCGACGATTTTCATTACTGGTTCACCCCGCTGGCGAGGAAGCCGCCGTCGACGGCCAGGATGTGCCCGTTGACGAAGCTGGCCGCGTCCGACGCGAGGAAGACCGCCGCGCCGGCCACCTCGTCGACGGTCCCGAAGCGGCGCATCGGGGTCCGGGCCAGGAGCTCCTGTCCGCGCGGCGTGCCGTCGAGCAGCGCCTGATTGAGCGCGGTGCGGAAGACCCCCGGGGCGATGGCGTTCACGGTGACGCCCCGGGCCCCCCACTCGACGGCCAGCGACTGGGTCAGCGAAGCGACCGCGGCCTTGCTGGCCGCGTAGGCGGCGACCTCGAAGAAGGCGACGAACGACGTCAGCGACGCGATGTTGATGATGCGGCCGTGGCCGCGGGCCAGCATCGGCGCGCCGAAGAGCTGACAGGCGCGCAGCGTCCCGGTCAGGTTGGTCTCCAGGATGTCGTGCCAGTCGGCCTCGTCCAGCGTCGCAGTCGGGGCCCGCTTGGTCTTGCCGGCGCAGTTGACCAGCATGTCGACCTTTCCGAACGCCGCCAGCGTCGCGTCGCGCAGCGCGACCAGCGAGTCGCGGGCGGTCACGTCGGCGGTGAGCCGCAGCGTCTTGCGCCCAGCCGCCTCGATCGCGTCGGCGGTCGCGTCGACCTCCGCCTGCCGGCGCGCGGCGGCGACCACGTCGGCGCCCGCGGACGCGAGCCCCAGGCTCACCGCTCGCCCGATCCCCGAGGTCCCGCCGATCACCACCGCGGTCCGACCGGCCAGGCTCAGCGAGGCGGAGGCGGTCATGATCCCGCTACCACCACATGCTGGCGGAGATCGAAATCACGTCCTGATCGGGGATCGGAAGGCTCGCCTCGCGCGGCGGATCGCCCGTGCGGGCCAGCACGTTCACGCCGTTGAACCAGTGCGAGTACTGGATGACGATCTGGTCGGTCGCCTGCCAGTCGCTGCGCAGGATGACCCGCGGCGACACGATGGCGAACGAGTAGCTGGTGTTGTCGACGTCGGGGTCGACCTGATCGAACCGTCCGGAGAACGCCAGCCAGGCGAGGACGCTGTAGCTGGCCTCGAAGCCGTACTTCCGCTTGGTCACGTTGTCGAACACGCGGCCGGTCGACTGCTCCTGCAGCTTGTCGTCGCTGTTCACGTGCGTCTGCATTCCGAACAGGCTGACGAAGAGGTCGGGCCCGTCGCCGGCGAACGGCACCGGGAAGCTGACCAGACGGCCGATGCTGAGGTCGTACTGGAAGCCGATCGTGGTCAGGTTGCCGTTGCCGTTGCTGTTCGGGCCGAAGTAGTTGTCGATGAGGCCCTGGCCGCCGCGCGTGTTGAGCACCTGGATGATCCGGCTGACCGTCTTGGCCCACTTGGCGTCGGTGTAGGAGACGGCGGCGTAGAAGTGCCCGAACCGCCCCATCGTCAGCCGCAGGTCGGCGGCGAAGATGTCGATGTTGCCGTCGGGGGCCAGCGAGCCGGTGCCGCGGTCGTCCTGGCTCCAGGCGCCGAGGTAGTGCAGCCCCAGCGCGGCGAAGCGGTTGTAGGCCGCGCCGAGGTGGAAGTGACCGACGAAGGTCGACCCTTCGTTGGGGTTGGCGAAGTCATTCCAGACGTCCGGGGTGACGCTGGCCCCCGCCTTGTTGGTCTGCCCGACCAGCCCCTCCTCGGCCATCAGCACCAGCTTGCCGAGGCCGAGTCGGGCGGTGATCCGCTGGCCGGCGCCGTTGACGCGCCCGATCAGCGGCGTGCCGTAGCGCCCCTCGTCGTACTGGCCGGTGCTGCCGTAGCGGCTGGTGAACGCGCCCACGAACACCTCGGTCTGCACGCGAGGGAGCCGGGGGAGGATGCTCAGATAGAGGTCGGTCACGCCCAGCTGCGAGACGGGCTCGACGAAGGCTGTCGAGACGTTGGCCTGGCGCGCCAGCAGGCTGGCGTGCGCGGTGACGATGCTGTTCCCCTCGGAGAAGTTGAGCTGGGCGTAGGTCGTCGGCACGACGCCGGTGTGAGAGAACGTCTCGAGGTCGTCGGGGACGACGGGGGGCGTGTGAAGGGTCCTGTTGCTCTGCCCCGCCTGCACGGCGAGGGGATCGCCGGGGTGGGCGCCGGTGCGCGTGTTGATGCCGACCGCGAGCGGCGCGGTCATGAAGCCGTGGAAGTCGAAGCGCCACTCCCCTTCGGTCATCGCCTTCTGGCCGAAGGCGGGGGCGAGGCCGCCCGGCAGCGCCCCGACCTGGGGCGCGGTGGGATCGAGGCTGAACGGCGGGGTGAGGCTCAGGTTGGCCTCGGCCTCCGCGGCGTCCGGCTTCGCGGTTTGCGCGTGCGCGGTGGCGAGGCCGCCGGCGGCAACCGCCAGCAGCGCGAGGATCGGTATTTTCAGATGACGATGCATGGGGTCACCACCACATGTTGACGTTGAGCGCGACGAGCCACTGGTCTAGCCACGGACGTTGGAGCTGGCTGTATTCGGGGTGGGAGTGCGGTCCGAAGAACCACCGCGCGCCGATCAGACTGATGGTCTCGCGGCTGGACCAGTCGGTCTTGAACACCAGCCGGCCCGCGAGGACCTGAAAGTTCTCTTCCTTGTCCTTCGAGTTCGGCATCACCTGATCGAAGCGACCGCCCACCGAGAACCAGGGGAGCAGCGCGTAGAGGAGATCGAGCCCGAACTTGTAGCGCCACCGGCCGTCGAAGGTGCGGCTGGTGTCCTGGCAGACCGGCTGCGCCCCGCACAGATCGAAGGACGACGCGCCGAGATCGTGCGAGGTCGCGATCACCGCCCCGGCGTTGATCAGGAGGTCGGGGGCGTTCGAGTCGAAGACGACCGGGGACGAGAGGATCCGGCCCAGGCTGCCGCTCCAGTTGATGACCGCCACCTCGACTTTTCCGGTGCCGCCGTTGTCGACGCCGAGCCAACGCTCGGTGACCTGCTGCCCCTCACCCGCGTAGGTGAGGAGCCCGCGCAGGGGAAAGGCGTAGGTGGCGTCGATGTGCGAGGCGCCGACGCCCAGGATCCCCCAGATCGGGTGCGAGATCTGGAGGTCGGCCGCCAAGACCGACAGCTTCCCGTCGCGGACGTACGCCTCGTCGATGCCGCGCGTGAAGAGCGTGTCCAGGTTGTGCGAGCCGTCGGCGGCGTACTGGATCCGCTCGTCCCTCGCCCAGTTGAACATCCAGTGCAGGTTCAGCTTGAAGACGAACTCGCTCTTGTAGATGAGCCCCGCGTGCAGGCTCTGGATGTACGCCCCGGGGAGGGTGGGATCGGCGCCGCTGTTCGGGTTGGCCGGCGCCGTGCCCGCCGGCGCGCGGCCGGTCCGGTTCCCCATCAACGCCTCCTCGAAGATCAGGAGGAGATCGGGAGTGAGGCGGTACTCGGCCACCATCCGGGCGCCGATGCCGCGGGGCCCGCCAGCGACGGGGCTCTGGTAGATGCCCGGGCCGTACTGCCCCAGGTTTCCGTAGTTGTTGTAGAAGTAGCCCGCGTTGGCCGTCAGCTTCAGCCGGCCGAAGGCCGGTATGTTGTAGGCCAGGTAGGCGTTGTTGATGAACCCCTGGCTGCCCAGCTGGTAGTAGGTCGTCGGCTGCGTCGGGTTCCAGGTGCTGAGCGTGACGTTCGCGCTGACGTCTCGGTTGCCGTACCGGAAGTTCATCGCGATCCACTGTCCGGGCATCGTCGACGTGCCGACGAACGACTGATATTCGTCGACGACCTGCGGCGGGACGTGGAACACGAGCTTGCTCTGCCCCGGCGCCACCGGCTCACCGGGAAGGGTCTGGCGCTGGTTGACGCTGAACTGGGCCGAGGCGCTCAGGTACCCGTTCCAGGAGAAGGACCATTCGGAGGGCGGCATCGGCGCGCCGTAGCCGGGCGTCATGCCGCCGGGCAGCCCGCCCACGCGCGGCGAGTAGGGCGCGAGGCCGAAGCTGGGATAGAAGCCGCCGTAGCCGGGGACGTAGCCGGCGTCGGGCAGTTGATCCTTGGGGCGCCCACCGGTGAGGGGCGGCTGCTCGGCGGGCGGCCTCTCGCGGGGCGGCAACGCCTCGACGGGCGGCGGCAGCGGCGGCTTGATCTCGGTGGTCGGCGGCGGCGTCGGCTGGATTGCCGCGCCGGTGGGCGGCAGCGCGGGCTCGGCGCTCTGCGCCTTCTCGCCCGCCGTCGGCGTCTGACCGGGCGCCGCCGTGGCCCCGGGCGCCTGCGCGGCCGCCGTCGACGGCAGCAACGAGGCCACGATCATGCCGAGCCCCATGGCCAATCTGACCGACAATCCGAGCGGCAATCCGAGCGGCGATCCGGTCGGATTGGCCCGACGGAAGCGGGGGCGCCAGCTCATTGGGGCCCACTTCTACTTGATGATTGGACCCAATCTCAAGCAGGTATAGTTTCGCCCGACATGATCCGCGCCCTCCTGATCATTCCTCTCATATCTTGCTTGGTTTTCTCACCTGGGTGCATCGGCGTCTCCGCGAAGCGAGCTGCCTCGCCGGGCGGCGCCGTCATCAACAACTGCCGGAACACGCGGGTGGCGCGCGACGGCGCGTTCGACGACTTCGAGGACGGCGATCGCCAGGCGACCAAGCTCGGCGGGCGCGGCGCCTATTGGGGGACGCAGAAGGACGAGGTCGGCTCGACGATCGAGTTCACGCCCGACGAACCGGGCGCGGGCGGCTCGGAGCTGGCGATGCACGTGACCGGGACGACCGCCGTGGGCGACGCCGCGATTGCCTGGGGCGCCGGCCTCCGGGTGAACTTCGTCCCTGACGGCACGCTCTACGACGCCTCGAAGTACGCGGGCGTCGCGTTCAAGGCCAAGGCGGGGCCGAATTCGACGCGCAATGTTCGCTTCAACATCGCCGACGTCTTCACCCACAAGGACGGCGGCATCTGCAAGACCTGCTTCAACCACTTCGGCGCGTACGTCACGCTCGGCACCGAGTGGAAGGAGTACAAGGTGATGTTCGGAGCGGCGACCCAGCGCCCCGACTGGGGCGATCCGCGGCCGATCTCGATCTCCCCCAACAAGCTCTACGCCCTCGATTGGTCGGTGGAGGGGGGCGGCCCCTTCGACGTCTGGCTGGACGACATCGCGCTCATCGAGTGTGAGTAGCGAATGAGCGCGCCGGACGCAGGCCGGGTCACCCAACCTCACCGGCTGCTGTCCCTGCCCGAGCGGTTGCTCGAGCGCAAACGGTCGTCGGGTCGGCTCGGCTCGCTGCTCGCCTGGTCGGTGGTGTTCGCCGACATCGGCACGTCGATCTACTACGTCCCCGGGATCCTCTACGGCGACGGCCAGCACGGCGTCGGGCCGGCGGCCGCGGCGTTCGTGCTGGCGACCGGCCTGGCGGTGATCCTGCTGGCGCTCAAGTACGTCGACGTCTCGGCGCGCTACCCCGACGGCGGCGGCGTCGTGTCGGTGGCGACCGACGCGTTCGGGCCGATGGCCGGTTGCCTGGGCGGCTCGCTGATCTGCGCCAGCTACTTCCTGACCGCGGCGATCTCCTCGGTCAGCAGCTTCATCTACGTCGCCGGCGTGGCGCCGATCGGCAGCTTCATCGTCCCCGCCGCCTGTCTGGCTCTGATCTTCCTGGGCGTCTTGAACGTGATCGGGATCCGCGAGTCGGCGGTGCTGACGGCCGTGCTCGCGGCCGCCTCGCTGCTCATCAACCTCGTCCTGCTGGTCATCGTCGGCAGTCAGATCAGCGTGCACGAGTGGCGGGTGGTGCTGGGGCAGATGCGGGGCGTCGGCCAGCTCGGCACCTGGCGGGTGATGGTCGGCTTCGCCGGGGCCTGGCTCGCCTTCTCGGGTCTCGAATCGATAAGTCAGATCTCCCCGGCGCTGCGCGAGCCGCGCGAGCGGACCGCCTTCCGCGCCATGATGCTGGTGGTGGTGACGCTGCTGCTGACGTCGCCGCTGACGACGGCGCTCTGCACGGCCCTGCTCGATCCGTCGCTGCGCCACGGCTACATGTTCGAGCTGGGGTCGCGCTACGGCGGCGCGCCGATGCGGATGGCGGTGGTGCTGACCGCCGCCACGCTGCTGGTCGGCGCCGCCAACACCGCGATCATCGGCTGCTACCACGTCTTCATCTCGCTGGGCCGGCTCGGCTTCCTGCCCCGCAAGCTCTCCGAGCGCAACGCGCGCTTCGGCACCCCTCACCGCGCGATCGTCATCTCGGTGCTGATCCCGGTCGTCATCGCCGTCGCCACCAACGGCAACGTCGACCTGCTCGGGCACATGTACACGTTCGGCCTGCTGGGCGCGTTCACGTTCACGTCGGTCGGCCTCGACCGCATTCGCTGGCAGGAGAACCGCCGCGGCCCGGGGTTCTGGGGCGGGACGCTGATCTCGGTGCTGATCACGGCGGCCTGGGGGATCACGATCGTCTCCAACCACCACGCCACGCTGTTCGGCGGCGGGGTGACCCTGCTCGGGGTCCTGGTGGCGACGTCGATTCGCCGCGGCTGGTTCGGCCAGGCGCAGGGGTTCACGTCGGCCGACGAGGCCGAGGCGGCGGCCGCCAAGCTGGATTCCGCGCTCGAGGTCGTGACCGTCGAAGAGGCGATCGAGATGCGCGCGATCTACAAGTCCTCGACGCTGGTGGCGATCCGCGCCCCGAACCTGCGCCTGTTTCAGGAGGCGCTGGCGCGGGCCCGCGGCGCGGGCGACGGCGCCGTCTACGTGCTCTACGTCGACGAGATTCCCGGCCTGTTCTTTCCGCCCAAGACCCAGCCGTCGCGTGACGCCATCGAGGTGCTGACCACGGCGGTCGACTACTTCCGGCAGGCGGACTTCGTCGCCATCCCGATCTGGCGGATGGCACACGACTCGGGCGCCTCGATCGCGGGCGCGGCCCACCGCCTGGGCGTGGAGGCCGTGATGGTCGGGACGTCGCAGCGCAACGCGGTCTGGCACCTGCTGCGCGGAAACGTCCTGCGCTCGCTGGTGCGGGATCTGCCCGCCGCCGTACGCGTCTGGATCTGCAACTAGCTTGCTGGCTGGCCGCCGCGCTCGACGCCAGCGGGCGCAATCGCTCTTGCCCCGCGGCGTGGTTTCACGGTCATTCGGGGTCACTGGCTGCCCGCCGAACGCGTCGTCATCGAGCTTGTTTACCGGTCGCGCACTCGTGGCCCGTTCACTCGAAGCATCTGTCGCGGTGTTGTCTGTTTGTGTTGTTGGTGCGAGGCCGAACGGCGCAACCCGAGCGAGGCGTGCCCGATTAGTGCTCATTCAAGATGGCACGCAGCCCCCGCCAGCTCGATCTTCCGGCGCCTCGAACTTGGGGTGGTGCGCGCCGCAACGCCGGTCGCAGATCAACCGGCGCTCGCCCCGGCGTCCCGCACCGACCGCGCGCGAAGCACGTCGCGCGCCATCCGGTCCACGTCACGCTCCGCCGCCGACCGGCCGTCCCGTCGCTCAGGTCGCCGGCGGTCTTTCCGGAGCTGCGCGCGGCGCTCGGCGCCGCCAGCCGTTCCGAGTTTCGCGTGATTCATTTCTCGGTCCAGATCGATCACGTCCACCTGATGGTCGAGGCCGACGCGCCCATCGCGCTCCGGTGCGGAATTCAGGGACTCGCGATTCGCTGTGCACGGGCCGTCAATCGCGCCGCCGGGCGCGCAGGGGCTGTCTGGTCGGATCGCTCAGGATTGATCACATTTTCCGAGAGCGATGAGCGCGCCTTCCTCGAGCGTAAGCAATCGCTCGTAGCCGCGGCCTAGGACAATCCATCCAGGCTCGCCGTTGTTGGTTATGTGGCCACCAAGCTGAGCGATCGCCAGCATCGCTTCCCGAGTCGTCGGACGGTCGGTGAGCTTCAGTTTCGGGTGGCGGCGAAGGATCTCGAGCTTGAGATAGTCCAAGATTTTGGTGGCCGAGCGATCGGGATCGATGCGAGCGGCCGTGCGTAGTGCAAGCAGTTGCCACGCGATGGGCACGAAGACTGCGAGCGCATTGACAATCGCGCGCATGTTCTCCAGTTGGCGCTTCTCGTACGCGCACCCCTGCTTCAGCGCTCGGAAGTACTCTTCGATGACCCATCGCGCGCGATACGCATCGATGACGTGTTCGAGCTGAGTCGCCGTCTGGACCGGTTCGGTCGTCGTCAGCTGCCAATCGATCGGTTCGCACCCGTCGGGCGGATTGACTTCCCGTACCCTCACGACGTTCACGCGTAGTGAGGGAGGTCCTTCTAGTCGCGCCCAAGTCGGCCGGACGATGTCGACGGTGCACGCGACGCACTCGACGGTGGCCACTCGAGCCTCTCGTGCGGGTTTGGGTTTGTTGGCGCGAGGAACCGCCTTTCGCGCTGAGACTGGCACCTCGAAAGTCAATCGGACCGCCGCGTGCCGAAGAACATCGTTGATCTTCGGCATGCGGGTCGCCGCCCGGCGAGTCACGTTCGTGACTCCCTCCGGAACGGTGGCGCGGTTGTAGTAGGTCCGAATGACGAAGCGATAGTCAGCGTCGATCAGCCGCGTGAACGTCTCGTACGCCTCGGCCTCGCGGTCCATTACATGGACTACTGCTCGCGGCCTCCCAATTCTCCCTTCTGCTTGCTCGACTGTACGGAACCAGCGCAACTCTTCCCGGTCAGCGCGCGCATGCCGCACAACGGGCGTCCCCGACCGAATCCCTTTGCGGAAGATCGTTTCGAGCCCGACTACGCCCAGTGGGGCACGTCCGTCATCGAGCGCCACTGCCAAAGCGAAGTGCCCGAGAAAGCCGACGCGGCCCTCGCCCAGAACGCCCATGCCGTCACGCCTGAATGCAAATTCAGTCGTGTCATGTGCGACGACGACGCGGCCTGCGTCGCGAATTCGCCCGCATGTCGCATCCAAGTGCGGACCGAGAATCCCTTCTGGAGTCACGGCGGTATTGTTCAAAAAGCGATACGTGGCCTCTAGCGCCGCGTCGCCTCCTGCCGCGACTGGATAGCTCGCGTCGGGCTGCGTCTGGAACTGCTGTGCGATTATTTCGAGCCGGCTCGTCAGCCGCTTATCACCGAGGTCCGCTCCAGCGAATTCATCTTCGAGCCGCATACAGACCGTAGATCACACCCCCGATCTGGCTGCAAGAGATGTGTAGGATCCTGAGGTCGGATCGGTACCACTCGCGCGCACTCGCCACCCCGCGTGAGGTGCGGATTGGAATGGTCTATGTCCTACTCAATTTCCGAAAGCACCTGCGCGCAGCGGCCGGAATAGATCCCTGCAGCTCCGGTCCGTGGTTCGAGGGGTGGGTACGGCCCGTCGCGACGTCGAGCGTCGTCGCGCAACGTCCGGTGGCGGTCCCCCGAACCTGGCTCGCCACGACGGGCTGGCGTCGCGGCGGTGGCGCCATCGCCTGGCACGAGTCCCCCGCGTCGCCGATCGGATCGCACGCGCAAGCCGCCGGTTCGACCCGCAAACCGCGGCCTCCGGCGATTGACCCGAAGCACAGCCGTCGCTAGCTTCGGCCGCGATGAGGCGCGCGGCGTGGGCGTTTGGTCTGACAGTTTGTCTTGGCGGCGGCTGCATCCGGCATCAGGTCTCGACGACCGGCGGCACGCCGACGGTGAAGCCATCCGCAGCAGCCCCGATACCGGCGGCGCCGTCCGGCGGCGCCAAATACGGTGAGGTCCCGGGGGTCCCGGTCGTCGGCGGCCCCGGTATCGATCTCCTCCGGCAGTTCACGCTGCAGGGGAGCCCGGCCAAGGTGGTCGTGTCGTACGTCCCGGTCACCGGCCAGCCGTTCACCGAGGCGCTGCGCGCGGAGGTCAAGGAGGCGTCGCGCAACCCCTGGGACTTCCAGGTGCTGGTGATGAACAGCCAGCCGATCAAGCGCGGCGACGTACTGCTGGCGACGTTCTACTTCCGGACCGAGGCGTCGCGGCAGGAGAGCGGGGAGGGTCAGACCGAGGTGGTGTTCGAGCTGGGGCGCCCCCCCTGGACGAAGTCGGTCTCGTTCCCGGTCAGCGCAGGGCGCGCGTGGCAGAAGCTCCAGGTGCCGTTTCAGGCGGCGATGAATTACCCGGCCGGCGAGGCCAAGCTGAACTTTCGCCTCGGCTTCGCCGCCCAGACGGTCGAGCTCGGCGGGATCACCGTCGAGGACTTCGGCGACGCGCTGGCGCTGTCGGCGCTCCCGGTCACCCGCGCCGGTTACCGCGGCATGGAGCCCGACGCCAAGTGGCGCAAGGCGGCCGCCGAGCGGATCGAGAACATCCGCAAGGGCTCGCTCGTCGTCGTCGTCACCGATCGCAGCGGCCACCAGCTGGTGGGTGCCGAGGTGCGCGCGCATCAGACGGCATCGGCGTTCGGCTTCGGGACCTGCATCTCGCCGCCGATGCTGACCGGGCCGGTCGCCGACCCGTACACCAAGGCGGTCACCGAGCTCTTCAACGTCGCGACGCTGGAGAACAACCTCAAGTGGGTGGCGCTGGCGGGGGACTGGGGGCCGAGCTACACGCTCGACGCCGCCAAGGGGGGATCGCCTGGCTGCGCGCGCACGGCATCGGCGTGCGCGGGCACGTGGCGGTCTGGCCCGGGTGGGGGAACCTGCCGCGCGACCTGCGCGCCCACCAGACGGATCCGGCGTTTCTGCGCAAGGCCGTCGACGAGCGCATCCGCAACGTGATGACGGCGGTCAAGGGCTCCGTCATCCACTGGGACGTCGTCAACGAGCCGTTCGACAACCACGACCTCATCGACATCCTGGGCGAAGGGGCGCTGGTCGGTTGGTTCAAGCTGGCGCGCGCCACCGACCCGACGCCGAAGCTGTTCATCAACGACTACGCCATCCTCTCGGGGGGAGGCGGCGACTCGGCGCACCGGGCCCACTACGAGAAGACGATCAAGTTCCTGCTCGACAGCGGGGCCCCGCTGGACGCGATCGGGATGGAGGGGCACTTCGGCACCTCGCTGACCGGCCCCGAGGAGATGCTGGGGATCCTCGACCGCTTCGCCAAGCTGGGGAAGCCGATCTGGATCACCGAGTACGACAACGAGGTGAAGGACGAGGAGGTCGCGGGCAAGTTCACGCGCGACTTCTACACCACGATGTTCAGCCACCCCGCCGTCGACGGGGTGGTGATGTGGGGGTTCTGGGACGGGGCACACTGGAAGAACAGCGCGCCGCTCTACCGGCGCGACTGGACGCTCAAGCCCGGCGGCGAGGCCTTCCGCGAGCTGGTGCTCAAGGCCTGGCGCACCGACGCCTCCGGAAAGACCGACACGTACGGGCGCTTCGGGACGCGCGGCTTCTACGGCGACTACGAGGTCTACGTCTCGTTCGGGGGCAAGCAGAAGACGGCGAAGGCGCAGCTCCTGAAGGGCGGGCCGTCGGAGATCAGGATCGCCCTCGACTAGGGGCTGTCCCTAGTTCAGCCAGAGCCACGCGCACGCGACCTGGGTGAGAGCGAGGTAGTTCCGGGCGGTCTTCTCGTAACGGGTCGCGATCGCGCGGAAGCGTTTCAGGTTATGGAAGAAGACCTCGACGAGATAGCGCTGGCGGTAGAGCGCTCGCGCGAGCCGGTGTTTCTTCTTCCGCTCAGGTCTCGAATGAATGACAGGCTTCATTCCCTTGGCACGGATTGCTGCGAAGAAAGGGGCCGAGTCGTATCCGGTGTCGCCGATGAGAGCACGACCGCGAGCGTGGGACAGTAGCTCGTTAGCGGCGACCATCTCGTGACGCTGTCCCGGCGTCAGCGCGATGTGGATCGGCCGCGCTTTCGTGTCGACGATGGCGTGGAGCTTGGTCGAAAAACCTCCTCGAGAGCGGCCCAGAGCATTTCGTAAGACCCCCCTTTTCCGCCCGACGCATCCTGGTGTGCGCGGACGACGGAGCCGTCGACTATCGAGCCGGTCTCATCGACCTCAAGCTGCAGCTCGCGAAAGATCGTCGCCCAATGTCCTTTCCGGGCCCAGTTTGCGAACCGGTTGTAGACGCTCTTCCATGGTCCAAATCGTTCGGGCAGATCACGCCAGGGCATCCCCGTCTTTGCCCGAAAAAGGACAGCCTCGATGAAGAGGCGATCTCCGCGGGTCGCCTTAGGTCCCGTACTCTGCTTCGGCAGCAGTGGCTGCAGCCGAGCCCACTGCGCTTCGGTCAACGCGTGTCGGTGCATGCAGATCTTTGATCACACCGACGATCACCGCACAACTTTCAAATGCGGCCATCGGCCAAGTGATCGAAATGATCCGACTTTCCGATCGCGCTAAATAGGGACAGCCCCTAGCCGCACCCGCGCGAAGCGCGGGTGTGCGGCTATTTCTGAGATCTGCTCTGGACGGTCACGTCCCCAGGAGCGCGTCCCGGAACCCCGAATACGCCGGCTTCGCGACGTAGTTCGCGTCGAACAGCAGCGGCAGGGCCGCCGCGCCGCAGATGTCGCTGCGGTCGTTGAGCCAGGAGTACTTGTCCGTCACGCCCCAGACGGTGATCGCCTTGCAGGCCGGCTGCGCCAGGCAGGCCGCGACCACGTCGTGGTAGCGCGTCGCCTGCGTCGCGAGATCGCTGTCGCAGACGCGGACGTCCATCTCGCTGATGACGATCTCCAGGCCCAGCGCCGCCAGCCGCTGCATGTTTTCGACCATCGTCGAGAGCACCGGGCCCATGTTTGGGGCCCCGGTGTGCATCTGGAGCCCGACGCCGTCGAGCGGCACGCCGCGCGCCTGCATGCCGACGTACATGTCGTAGGCCGCGTTGGCCTTGGCGGAGGTGCCGTCGGTTCCGAAGTCGTTGTAGTAGAGGCGGGCGTCGGGATCGGCGGCGCGCGCGGTCACGAACGCCTCGTCGATGTAGCCGGGGCCGAGCAGGTCGAGGAACACCGACGGGCGCATGGTGGTGCCGTCGAGCCAGGCCTCGTTGACGACATCCCAGGCCACGACCTTGCCCTTGAAGTGGGTCATCACCTGGGTGATGTGGTTGTTCATCGCGGCCCGCACCTCGTCGGCGGTGGTCAGGCTCGAGACCCAGGCCGGGAGCTGCGAAAACCAGACGAGGGTGTGCCCCTTGACCTTCATCCCGTGCTGCAGCGCGAAGTCGACCACGGCGTCGGCGGCCGCGAAGGTGAACTGTCCGGGGGCCGGCTCGGTCGCGTCCCACTTCATCTCGTTTTCAGGGGTGACGTAGTCGAAGGTCGTCGAGGCGGCGTTCGCATAGTCCGTCTCGGCGAGGTGCAGGTTGGCGATCGCCGTGCCGACCAGGCGGCCAGTCGCGGGCGCCGCCTCCCGCAGGGGCGTTTGCTCGTCCCCGTGCCCTCCCGACCCGCATCCGAGCGTCGCCGCGAGAGCGCCCGCCATGAGCCATGAACGCATGGAGCGCAATCTACACCGATGGGTTCGCGCTTGACGGCCTGTGCAGCGTCGGGCTTCAGTGGGGCGTGGCGCCCGCGCCGACCCTCCGCGCGATTGTGGTCGTGGTCGCGCTCGCGTTCGCGTCGGGAACGGCGCGCGCGCAAGCCGTGCCAGATGGGACAGGCGGGGAGGGCAGGGCAGACGGGGGGGCGGCGACTGCCGTGCCGCCGGCGGCGGAGAGCGACGCCAACGAGACCGTGGTCACCGCGACGACGCCGCTGCACGGCTCGCGTTTGCCGCGCGATCGCGTGCCCGCCAATGTCCAGACCGTCACCGCCGAGGATCTGGCCGAGAGCCGCAGCCTCGAGCTCTCCGCGTACATGAACGACACGCTCGGCAGCGTCTACGTCAACCAGGTCCAGGAGAACCCGCTCGAGCCGGACCTGCAGTACCGCGGGTTCGTCGCCTCGCCCGTGCTCGGGACGCCGCAAGGGGTGTCGGTCTACCTCGACGGCGTCCGGCTCAACGAGCCCTTCGCCGACACCGTCAACTGGGACCTGATCCCGCCCGAGGCGATCCGATCGGCCAACCTCCTCCCCGGCTCGAACCCGCTGTTCGGGCTGAACACGCTCGGGGGGGCGCTGTCGATCGAGACCAAGACCGGGTTCTCCGATCCCGGTGCCGCCGCCCGGATCACCGTCGGCTCGTTCGGCCGCCGGCTGGTGAGCGCGACCGCCGGCGCCGCCGACGACCGGGTCGGCGTGTTCGTGGCGGCGCGCAGCTTCGACGAGAAAGGGTGGCGGTATGCGTCGCCGTCGCGCGCGCTGGAGGGCTTCCTGGCCACCAGCTACCGCGGCGGCCCGACGACGTTCGATCTGTCGCTGATGGCGGCGAGCACGCGCCTGACCGGCAACGGCCCCGCGCCCGAGCAGCTGCTGGCGGACGATCGCCGCGCGCTCTTCACCTACCCGGATCGCACCAGCAACGGCCTGTTCATGGCGGTGGCGCGCGGCGAGCGGGCGCTCTCCCCGCAGGAGCGGCTCTCGGCGACCGCCTACCTGCGCGTGAATCAGACCGACACCGTCAACGGCGATCAGCGCGCGTGGATCGCCTGCGCCGATCCGGCCCGGGCCGGTGCGCTCTGTGCCACCGACGACGATGGCAGCGAGGCGGTCGTCACCGACGCCGCCGGTGCCGCCGTCCCGTTCGACGCGCGCTACGACGCCGCCGACAACCGCACCCACACCCGCCAGCGGGGGTACGGGGGGGCGGTGCAGGCCGCGGTCGACAGGCCGATCGCCGGGCGGGAGAACCACCTCTACGTGGGGGCCACCGTCGATCAGGGGCGGATCCGGTTTCGCTCCCAGAGCACCGTCGCCAGCCTGGACATCGATCGGGGAACGCTGCCGACCGCGCTCGTCGATCCGACCTCGCCGGTCGCCGTCGACAGCGTGGTCTCCGCGCTCGGCGTCTACGCCAGCGACACCTTCGCCCCGCGCCCGGATCTCTTCGTGACCGTGTCGGCGCGTTTCAACCGCTCGTCGCTCGTGTTGCGCGATCAGCTCGGCGACGCGCTCAGCGGCGATCACGTCTTCTCGCGGCCGAACCCGGCGCTGGGCGTCAGCTACCAGCCGCATCCCGCGCTGGGCGGCTACGTCAGCTACTCCGAATCCGCGCGCGCGCCGTCGCCGATCGAGCTCACCTGCGCCAGCCCGACCGACCCCTGCCGGCTCCCGAACGGCTTCGTGGCCGACCCGCCGCTCGCGCAGGTGGTGGCGCGCACGTTCGAGCTCGGCGTCCGCGGCCGCTGGCGCCGGGGACGCACGACGCTCGACTACGCCGTCGCGGCGTACCGCACCACCAACGGCAACGACATCCTGTTCATCAGCTCGGGCGCGATCGCGAACCGGGGCTACTTCGCGAACGTAGGCGACACGCGCCGGCAGGGGCTCGAGGCGAGCCTGATCGGGCGTTACCGCGTCGGCAGGGGAGGGGCGGGCGCGCGGGCGGGCACGCTGACCTGGTCACTGCACTACGCGCTGCTGGCGGCGACCTTCCAGACGCCGTTCTCGGCGCCGAGCGCCACGCACCCCGACGCCGTCGGCGGGGTGATCGACGTCCCCGCCGGCGCGCACATCCCCGGCATCCCGCGGCACATCGGCAAGCTGGCGCTGCGCTGGACCTCGCGGGTCGGTCTGTCGGCGGGCGGTACCGTGGTGGTGGCCAGCGGCCAGTATCTGCGGGGCGACGAGGCGAACCTGCTGGCGCCGCTGCCCGGCCACGTCGCCGTCAACGGGCGCGTCGCCTATCAGATCGTCCGCGGGGTCGCCGTCTATGGGGCCGTCGACAACCTGTTCAATCGCCGCTACGCGACCTTCGGCGTGCTGGGTGACGCCGCCGAGGTGCTCGGCCCGACGTTCACCAGCTCCCGGTTCATCTCACCGGCCGCTCCCCGCGCGATCTGGTTCGGCCTCGAGCTCGGGTATTAGCCCGCGAGCCAGACGATGCCCAGCAGGACGCTGATGCCGCCGGCGCTGGCGCCCAGCGCGCGCGTGATCGCGGGGCGCCGCGCCAGCCGTTCGAGCAGTCCCCCCGCCATCCCGGAGAGCATCATCATCCCGACGATGGAGCCGAGGCCGAACGTCGCGACGAACGCCAGCCGCGCCACCGGCGACGGCGCCTGCGACATCGCCAGGACGGTGAGCGCGCCGCTCCCCGCGAGGCCGTGGACGAGACCGATCGCGAACGACCGCCCCGCCACGTCGGCGTGCACCGGTGGCGGCGCACGTCGCAGGGCCACGGCCAGCCTGCCGACGCCGAGCGCGATCAGCATGACGCCGACCAGCCGCTCCAGCGCGGCGGCCGCGCTCGGGTTCAGCGCCGACTGCGCGATCGCGAGCAGTGTCGCCATCGCCAGCAGCGCCGCGCCATGGCCGATCCCCCAGCTCGCCCCGAGCCGGGCCGCCGCCGCGGGACGCGGCGTGCCGGTCACCAGCGTCGCGACCGCCGCCACGTGATCGGGCTCGAAGGCGTGCCGCAGCCCCAGGATCGCGCTCAGGATCCATAGGCTGGCCGTCATCGGCGCCGAATATATGACTGCGGCGTCGAAAAAGAACGCGGCGTCTGGGCGACGGGGCGGCTAGGGACGCGAGCCGGACGGCTCTACGCGGCCTTCGGTTCCAGAAACGCCCAGATCCCGCGCTGCTCGACGTCGGCCGCGTTCTCCCCACAGAGGAGCGACTCGATCGTCGGGCGGCAGCCGCCACAGCGGGTCCCGGCGCCGCAGGCGTCTCCGACCTCATCCGTAGATCGAGCGCCGTCTCGGATACACTGCCGAATCACGCGGTCGCATACTGCGCGGCAATGACAGACCAGCACGACTTAACTTCCTCTGCCTTCGAAGGTGTTCATCGGGGCGAGACAAAGAATATTGAAAGTCATTATCACAATCAACTAGAAAACGACCAGTCGGTAGGGCACCCCAAAGGGAGAGCGCGACATGCAGGGAGACACGGAGATCATCGCGGCCTTGAATGACATCCTCACGAGCGAGCTGACCGCCATCAATCAGTACTTCGTGCACTACAAGATGCTGGAAAATTGGGGTTATTTCCGCATCGCCAAAAAGAAACGCGAAGAGTCAATCGAGGAGATGAAGCACGCGGACAAGCTGATCGAGCGCATCCTCTACCTCGACGGTATCCCCAACCTGCAGCGTCTCGGGGCGGTCCGGGTCGGCCAGGACGCGGTCGAGATGCACCAGCTGGACCTCGACCTCGAGCGCGAAGCGGTGGCCCGCCTCAACAAGACGATCGCGCTCTGCCTGGACAAGCGCGACGCCGGCACGCGCGAGCTGCTCGAGCACGTGCTGGGCGAGGAGGAAGAGTCGATCGAATGGCTGGAGGCGCAGTTCTCGATCATCAAGGACATCGGGCGCGAGCGCTATCTCTCCGAGCAGCTGCGCGAGTGAGCCGCGGCGCTGGGTGGCCCATCGCCGCGACGACCGGGCGGGCCATTCCACCCGACCAGGGCGCGGATGGCGTTCGATACCGCGCGGTGATGGCGCGCCCCGGCGAACACGTTGATCGGATTGGGAATTGACTAAAGACCGGTTCGGGTCCCAAAGTTCCGCCGTGGGACCGACAGGGCGCGAGCGACAGGTGGAGCACAAACGGGGCGCGGAGCCGGCAGACGTCTGGCGCTCGTTCGTGGGCGATCGCGGCCTCAACGCCTCGAAGGCGCGCGATGCGGTGGTCGAGATATTCCTGACCACCAAGGACCACATCGATCTTCAGTCCCTGTACACGCTGGCCCGCAAACGTCACCCGGGGGTCGGCTTCGCCACCGTCTACCGGACGATGAAGCTGCTCGAGGAGGCGGGGATCGCCCACGCCCGGCACTTCGGCGACGCACGCGAGACACTGTACGAGGTGGCTGCCGGGCGTGGGCACCACGATCACCTGATCTGCGAACGCTGCGGCCGGATCGTCGAGTTCAACAACCCGGAGATCGAGAAGCTGCAAGATCAGGTCGCGGCCCGTCAGGGCTTCACGCTATCCCGCCACCGTCACGAGCTTTACGGTCTCTGCGCGGACTGCCGCGGCAGCGCCAAGGCGACGTAGTCCGGGCCACGACGGAGTTTGGTCGGCGCTCCGGGCGGTCTCGACAGTTGTCGGCATAGGGTGCTGAGTCGGGCTATTAAGTAGGGTCCGATGCCCGCGGACCATTCCGTCGACCTGCTCACCGACCTCGCGCTCATCATGTGCGTCGCGGCGGTGACGACGCTGCTGTTCCAGAAGCTGCGCCAGCCGGTGGTGCTGGGCTACATCCTGGCCGGGATGGTGGTGGGGCCGCACCTGCCGGTGCCGCTGTTCGCCGACGTCAGCGCCGCCCACGCCCTCTCCGAGCTGGGGGTGGTGCTGCTGATGTTCTCCCTGGGACTCGAGTTCAGCCTGCGCCGGCTGGTGCGGGTGGCGCCGACGGCGGGCGTCGTGGCCGTCATCCAGTGCAGCCTGATGGTCTGGCTCGGCTACCTGGTCGGCCGCGCCTTCGGCTGGACCGGCTACGACAGCCTGTTCTGCGGGGCGGCGGTCGCCATCTCCAGCACCACGATCATCGTGAAGGCCTTCGAGGAGCAGAAGGTCTCCGGGGCGCTCGCCGACGTCGTGTTCGGCATTCTTATCGTCGAGGACCTGATCGGGATCCTGATGCTGGCCGTCCTGACGACGGTCGCCTCGGGCTCGAAGGTGTCGCCGGGGGCGCTGGCGGCGACGGTCGGCAAGCTGGTCGGCTTCCTGGCCGCGCTGCTGGTGGGCGGCATGCTGATCGTCCCGCGCCTGATGCGCGCCGTCGTACGCCTGCACCGCAACGAGACCACCGTCGTCGCCACCGTCGGCCTCTGCTTCGCGTTCGCGCTGCTCGCCCGCCACTTCGGCTATTCGGTGGCGCTGGGGGCGTTCCTCGCCGGCGCGCTGGTGGCGGAGTCGGGCGCGGCCAAGATCATCGAGCACCGGATCGAGCCGGTCCGCGACGTGTTCGCCGCGGTCTTCTTCGTCTCGGTCGGCATGCTGATCGAGCCGCGGCTGGTCTGGGAGCACGCGGGGGCGGTGGCCGTCCTGACGGTGGTGGTCGTGGCCGGCAAGCTGATCGGCGTCGCCGTCGGCGCCTTCATCGCCGGCTACGGCGTGCGGACCAGCGTGCAGGCGGGGATGAGCCTGGGGCAGATCGGCGAGTTCTCGTTCATCATCGCCGGCGTCGGGTTGTCGCTGGGGGTGACCGGCCATTTCCTGTACCCGGTCGCCGTGGCGGTGTCGGCGCTGACCACGTTGCTGACGCCGTTTCTGATCCGCGGCTCGGGGCGGGCGGCCTCGTTCGCCGACCGCCGGTTGCCGCACTCGCTGCAGACCTATGCAGCGCTCTACGGGGCCTGGGTGCAGGGGCTGCGCGCCACGCGCGAGCACCACACCGCCTGGTCGCGGATCCGCCGGCTCGGCGGCCTGCTGTTGATGGACGCCGCCGTGGTGGCGGTGCTGGTGATCGCGGCGTCGCGTGTGACGGGGGCGGCTGCGCGCTGGGCCCACGAAACGTTCGGCCTCGGGCCGCTCGTCACCCGGGCGGCGGTCGGGGCCGCGACGGTGGTGCTGCTGTCACCTTTTCTTTTCGGCGCCGTCCGGATCGCGCGCGCGCTCGGCCTCGCCCTCGCCACCGAGGCGCTGCCGTCGGCCGCGGAGGGGACGCTCGATCTGGCGGCGGCGCCCCGCCGGGCCCTGCTGGTGACGCTGCAGATCGCGATTCTCCTCGTCGCCGGCGTGCCCGTCGTCGCGGTCACCCAGCCGTTCGTCCGGGGCATCGAGGGGATGGGCCTCCTGCTGTTCGGGCTGGCGCTCTTGATCGTTCCGCTCTGGCGCAGCGCCACCAACCTGCAGGGGCACGTGCGCGCGGGGGCGCAGGTGATCATCGAGGCGCTGGCGACCCAGAGCGCGACCGACGCGCCGGCGGGGGCGCACGACGGGCCGGCGCCCGGGACGCTGCCGGGGCTCGGAAACGCGACCACGGTGCGGCTGACGGCGTCGTCGCCGGCGCTCGGCCGGACGCTCAAGCAGCTCGATCTGCGCGGGCTGACCGGCGCGACGGTGATTGCGATCGATCGCGAAGCGGACGGGGTCGTCTATCCGACGGGGGACGAGACGCTCGCCACCGGCGACACGCTGATCCTCACCGGCACCACCTCCGCCGTCGAAGCGGCACGCGGAATTCTCGAACCGATTGCGTGAGGGAGGACGGGCTTGGCCCGTCCGAGCTCATCGCGGGAGGTCGCAGGGACCCTACAGGGTTCCTGATCTCAGAGGTCTTGAGCTTGGCCTTGGCCATCGTCGCCAGCTTGCTGCGGCCGCTGGCGGCGAGATCAGCCAGCACCTCCTCGCCGGCGGCGTGGCGCCGCTCGACCAGCGCGAAGCCGAGCTGGTAGCGGTGCTCCGGGGTCAACTGGCGATCGCGCCGCAGGGCCGCCGCCAGATCGAAGCCGCGGTCGGTGAGCTGGGCGACGATCGTCAGCGCCTCCTCGCGCCGACCGGCCCGCAGCTCGGCCGCCGCCAGCGCGTAGCCGTCGTCGGCGGTGGCGTCTGCCGCGTGCCCGACCAGGCGCAACACCGACAGCGCGGCGTCGGGAGCCTTCTTCTGCAGCTTGTTCGCCACCGCCCGCAGCCCGGCGCCGACCTGCTCGCGATCGAGGTCGCGGGCCAGCGCCAGCGTCGCGTCGGCCCCGGGGCCGCCCCGGCCGATCCGCGCCAGCGCGTCGGCGACCAGCGCCCGGGCCAACGCCTTGCCGTTCGGCCCCTCGGCGACCGCGCGGGCGCGCGGGCGCAACAGCTTGGCGAGCAGCAGCGCCCGTTCGGGGTCGCGTGTCGCCGGGAGCGCGCGCGCCAGCGCGACCGCTCCGTCGGGGCGCGCAGCCAGCGCCGCCGCCACCGCCTCGGCGCGCATCCGGTCCTGTGTCGCGGTCAGCACCGCGGCCAGCCCGTCGGCGGCCGCGGGTCCCGTGATCTGGGCGAGCCGCTCGATCGCCAGCAGCGCGCGCTCGGGATCGCCGGCGAGCGCCAGCTTGCGCAGCCGGGGAACCAGCGCCGCCGGCAGCTCGAGGCTGGCCAGGGAGTAGAGCGCCGCGCGCGCCAGCTCCGGCGCCGCCGTCTCGCCGAGGTCGAGCAGGGCGGTGGCGACCTTGGCGCCCGCCTTGCCCCGGGACGTGAAGCGCAGCGCGACGATCGCTGCCTCGCGTACAGCAGCCTCCTGGCGCTTGTCGCGCGCGAAGCCGAGCAGCGTCGGGATCGCGGCCGGATCCTCCAGGTAGCCGAGGATCTTGAGCCCGCCCGCGAGCAGCGCCGGGCTGGCGCCGCGCTTGCCGGCCTTGCCGGCTTTGCCCTTTGGGCCGACGCCCCCGACCTTCCCGCCTTGGTCCCGCAGCAACCTGGTGACCTGGGTCAGGTAGGTTCCCTTCTCGCGCGCGCCGGCCTCCTTGACCCGCTGCCGCACCGCCAGCGCTGCGACGCGCGCCGCCTCGGCGTCGGAGCTGTCCAGCGCGGTCAACAGCGCGGCGAACGCGTCCTTGCCCCCGACGCGGCCGAGCACCTCCTCCAGCGCGCGCCGCTCGCCCGGGTCGGTCGTCTCCGTGAGCCGGGTCCGCACCGCGGCGACGGCGTCCTCGCCGAACGCGATCGCCGCGGCCGCCGCCGCGCGCCGCACCGACTCGTCGCGCGCGGCCAGCCCGGCCAGCACGCGTGGCATCAGCCTCCGCGCTGCTCCTCCGCTCGCGAGGCGGGCCAGCGCCTCCAGCGCGTGGCGCTGCACCGGCGGGATGCCGCCGTCGACGGCGCGTGCCAGCGCCTCGCAGGTCTCAGCGTCGCGCGCGCCGATCTCGCCGAGCACGATCGCCGCCGCGATCTGGCGCTCGTGCGCCTCACTGGTTAGCAGGGCGCGGATCCTGTCGACGGGGGTCGAGGCCATGGTTGGGAATCGTACATCTGTCCGATTCGCCGCGGGCGCGGACAGCCGTCCGGGGCATCGGCCTCGACCGTTGCGGAGGCGTCCCTGGCACGGGCACTGCAGCTTGTCCGGTCATGGAAAACGCGCTCGCTCGACCACTGGACGCTGGATTCGCGCCACACTGGTACAAGCGGCTGCAAGCCTGGCTCGTCGCGCAGGGGAACCCGCGTTACGAGGCGCTGGTCGCGGGAACCAAGAGCGCGCTGCTGTCACCTTTATCGGGCACCGTGCTCGAGATCGGGCCCGGCGGGGGCGCGAACCTTCCGTTCCTGCGCAGCGACGTGCGCTGGATCGGCATCGAGCCCAACCCGTTTTCGCACCCATATCTCCACGACGTGGCCACGCGGCTAGGGCTGGACGCCGAGGTTCGGCTTGGCACGGCGGAGCGCCTGCCGGTTCCCGATCGCTCCGTCGACGCGGTCATCGGCTCGCTGGTGCTCTGCACGGTGCGCGATCCGGCGGCGGCCCTGCGCGAGGTGCGCCGCGTGCTGCGACCCGGCGGACGCTACGTCTTCGTCGAGCACGTCGCCGCCCACCACGGCCGGCCGCTGCGCTTCCTGCAGCGGATGCTGCGGCCCGCCTGGCGTGCGCTCGCCGACGGTTGCCACCCCGATCGCGACACCGGCGCGCTGATCGCGGCCGCCGGGTTCGCGGGTGTGGTGCAGCGCCCGTTCGAGCTGGCGATTCCACTCGTCGGCCCGCACGTCGCGGGCCTCGCCTGGGTCTAGCAGGCTGCTGAAAAACGCCTTCGGCGTTTTTCGGCAGGGCCTGCTATCCGGAGGCTACGTAGCAGGTTTCGCTGAAAAACTTCGTTTTTCAGCGACCTGCTAGGCGCGGGCGCTACTTCGTTCCGCCCAGCGACGGAGGGCCCGGCGCCGGCGGGACGGACGGGGTAGGGGGCGCCACGGCCGCGGCGGCGACCGCCTTGGCCTCGGTGATCTGCTTCAGGATGGCGAGGCCCGACTCGAAGTCCTTGCCGATCATCTTGTCCATGTCCATGACCAGCGAGAACACCTTGCCGACGAAGTTGTTCTTCCCGTCCATCGACCAGGTGACGCGCGTGTTGGAGGGGCCGGCCGTCTTCAGATCGAAGGCGCTGCTGGCCGTCGACTTGAACGGCTCGAGGAACTCCAGCCGCTGCGCCACCCGTTCACCGGGGCGGCTCTCCGTGATCGTCATGTTCCCCTTGCCGACCTCCTTGTTCCCCTCCCAGGCGTAGCTGGCGCCGACGCCCACGGTCGTGGCGCTGAACGTCTTTTTCATCGCCGGGTCGCGCTTTTCCCAGGGCGACCAGGCGCCCCAGGACCGCAGGTCGTCGATCTCCGCGAACAGGGCCGCGGCGCCCGCGCCCACGTCGATCGAGCGCTCGACGTGATAGCTGTCGGGGCGGGTCGCCACCACCGCCACCAAACCAAGCACGCCCACCACCAGCACCAACAGGACCTTCTTCAGCATGGGAGCCTCCTGACGACCCGGGAGAGTACGCCAAAATTCGGGTGACGGATGCGGTTGCGCCGGCGCGCGTGCCGGGGTTAAGTTGGCCTTTCCGTCGGACTGCCCCCCATGTTTTTCAGTCCCGCGACGCTGGCCCTCGTGGCGATGTTGAGTCTCACCGGCGTTTTGCCGTCGGGGGGCGCCGCGCGTACGGCGTCCGCCGCAGCGCCCCGCGGCCCGGGGCGCGCATCGGCACGCACCTCGGGTCGCTCGCTGGCGGCGGGGGCCCGCCTCTGGGCGCCAAAGAAGTCGCGGGCCGCCAGCGAGGAGGAGACGAACGCCCGCATCGCGCGCGAGGAGGAGGTGCTGCTGAAGCCGCGGAATGCGCCGCCGCCGCCCCCGCGCACCCACAAGCGGATCAAGATGGAGGCGGCGTCGTCCGCGTCGGACGACGAGGCGGAGAGTGACGAGGAGGACGAGGATCGCCCCAAGGTCAGCAAGCGCCACAAGTCGTCGGACGAGGAGGAGGAGGACGACGACGATGACGACGAGGAGGGGCCCGAGAGCCTGCGGTCGGTGGCGCCCCGCATGCTGGCGTTCGGCGTCGGCACGTCGTTCCTGCACCGCAGCTTCACCTACGACACCCCGCTGCAGGGGGACAACGGCTTCCGCCTCGGCTACGCGCTCTCGCTCGAGTCTTACCCGCTGCTGATCGACCAGCCCCGGCTGGCACCGGAGTTTCGGCATCGGCGTTCAATACGCGAGCGAGGTCCTGGGGAGCGCGGGGGTTCACGATCCGAACAACGATGCGCTGGTCAGCTACCCGGTGAAGCAGGGGCGGCTGGGGATCGACCTCCGGTATGCGATCGCCCTGGGGTCGCGGGTGGTGATCATCCCGGCGCTCGGATACGGCAAGCTCAGCGTCGATCTCCAGAGTCCCACGCCGGTCATACCCTCGGATTGCGAGGCAGGGAGCATGCTCCCCTGCTTCGGCGACGTCAGCGCGTCGCACCTGACCGCCGATCTCCACATCCGGATCGCGTTCACCGAGGCGCTGGCGGTGTCGGTGGTGGGCGGCTTCCGCCGGGGGCTCAACGTCTCGCGCGCGATGGGGGGATCGCCGCCGAGGTCCCTGCCAGCTCGAACGGGTTCCACGTCGAGCCGGCGCTGTCGATGATGCTGGGGGACTGGTTCGCGGTGCAGGCAGCGATGCCGATCCTGCGCAACAGCTACAGGTTCGGGCGCGCCGGCGAGCGGGGCCCGCCAGTACAGCTCGGCGACCGAGACGTACTACGGCCTCGTCTTTGGCGTCGTCGCGCTGGTCCCGTGACCGTCAGATGAAAGGTCGTGCGCCGGAGGCTGCCGCGCGCCCGTCCTGCCGGTGATCACCCGCGCGCCGTGGCGCGAGATCACGTAGGCCCAGATCCAGTTGGTGAACACCGCCAGGCGGTTCCTGAAGCCGACCAGGTACCAGAGGTGGACCAGCGCCCAGACGAGCCAGGCGACGAGGCCCCAGAGCTTGAGCGGCCCCATCATCGCGACGGCCCGCGCGCGGCCGATCGTCGCCATGAACCCCTTGTCGCGAGTAGCGAACGGCTCGGTCGGATCGCCGTGCCGGGCGCGCAGGATGTTGCCGCGACGGCGCGCCCCTGCTGGATCGCGACCGGGCTGATGCCCGGCAGCGGCTCGGCCGCGCCCGCCGGCGTCAGCGCCGCCATGTCGCCGATGACGTCACCTCGGGGTGGCCGGGGAGCGTGCAGTCGGGCGCGACGATGACCCGCCCGCCGCGATCGAGCGGCGCCCCCAGCGCCGCCGCCAGCGGGCTCGGGCGCACGCCCGCCCCCCACAGCACCGTCCCGGCTCGCCAGAGCCGCCCCTCGAGCCAGATACCGTCGGCGTCGATCCGCTCGACCGCGACGCCGGTGCGCACCTCGACCCCCAGCTCGCGGAGCTGCACGCGCGCCCGCTCGGACAGGTCCGGCGTGAACGGCAGCAGGAGCCGCTCGGCCCGCTCGACCAGAATCACCCGGGTCTCGTCGGGCTCGACGTGGCGAAAGTCGTCCCGCAGGATCTCGCGCGACAGCTCGGCGACCGCCCCCGCCAGCTCGACGCCGGTCGGCCCGCCGCCGACGACGACGAAGGTCATGAGCCGCCGCCGCTCGGCGGGATCGGCCGCGCGCTCGGCCGCCTCCAGCGCCAGCAGCACCCGCCGCCGCACCTCCAGCGCGTCGTCGAGGTCCTTCAGCCCCGGGGCGTGGGGCGCCCAGTCGTCGTGCCCGAAGTAGCTGGTGCGGGCCCCCGCGGCCACGATCAGGTGGTCGTACGGCAGCGCGACGCCGTCGGCGAGGTGCACCGCGCGCGCCGCCAGATCAAAGCCGGTCACCTCGGCCAGCAGCACGTCGACGTTGCGGTAACGGTGCAGCACCGAGCGGATCGGATAGGCGATATCGGTCCCCGCCAGCCCCGCCAGCGCCACCTGATAGAGCAGCGGCTGGAACAGGTGGTAGTTCAGGCGATCGACGACCGTGACCTCGACCGGCTCGTCCCCCAGCGCCTTGGCGGCGGAGAGGCCGCCGAACCCGGCCCCGACAATCACCACCCGCGTCGGTCGCGGTGCTCCGTCTCCTTCGGTCACACGCGAAGGCTAGCAGGCGCGATGCTCAGCTCAGCGACAGTCTCCCCACGTCGCCATCAAGGTGTCCGCGTCGGCCCTGTTCGGCTCAACCGTCACGTTCGCCGGGTTCATGACCGACTGGCGCGTGTCCGCCGAGATGTGCGCAAGGCCGAACGCGTGCCCGACCTCGTGGGCCACGACGATCGCCAGCGGCGCCCCCGCGAGGTCGCGGTTGACGAAGATCTGGGCGGCGGCCGGGTCGTAGAGGCCACGGAAGGCGGCGGCCGCATCTTGAAAGTGGACCGGCAGCTGCGGCGTCGCGCCGGCGTCCGCGTCACCGGCCTCCGCGCCCTCGGCGAGCGTCAGGCGCACCGGCATCACCGCGGTCCAGAGCGCCAGGCCCGCGGCGACCCCCGCGCGTTCGGGCGCGGTGGCGTCGGCGTCGGTCGTCAGCGCCAGCGGCTGGCAGGGATCGAACGTCACCGTGGGACCGGACTGCGCGGGTGGCCCGCAGGCGGCGCATGCCAACAGAGCCGGCAGAACAAGGAAACTCGATTTGCGGGGCACGAAGAGGGCGAAAGCGTAGACGAGGGGTACGGGAGACGCCCTAGGAAAGGAAGCTCGGCCGAGCGCGATCGCGGCGGTAGAGGTTGTTGGTGTGGGGGGCAGTGAGCAGATCTACGACAGCTAATCGACAGGGGTGATCCGGGGAAAGGGAGGAGCGACATCATGACGACTACGAGACTCTCTCTGCTTGCCATATCGGTGCTTGCCATGGCGGGCGTCGCACGCGCCGAGCAGAAGGCCGGACCGTCCGGTGGCGGCTCGTCGACCGACGTGGGGACGCCATCGCGCACCATGTATGAAATCCAGGATCGGGACGCGGTGACGCCGCCGCCCCCAACGCCTGACGTGGGGGCCCCGCCCTCGGCGCCGCCGACCGTGGCGCCGGCGCCGCTGCCGCCGCCGCCCGGCGCCAGCAACGTCGAGGTCGACGTGGTGCCACCGGCGAAGGCGCCGAACACTCCGCTGGTGCCGCCCCCGAATCCGGCCGAGATTCCCCCCAACAACCGGGCGGCGACCACCAACGCGATCGCCGAGTCGGTGCCGGTGGAACCGCTGCCGCCGCTCAGGCCGCCGGGCTCCGACACAGCGCGACCTCTCACCCCCAGCAAGATCGGCGGCGCGCTGCTGGTCGGCGGCGGGTACGAGGACTTCACCAACAGCAGCGTGAAGGGGATGACCAGCGGCGGCGGCGCCTGGAGCGCCCGGGTCGTCGCCGGCACCCGCCAGTTCGTCGGCGTCGAGGGGGCCTACGTCGGGGCGGCCCGCAGCATCGATGCCCTGGGTTTGAGCAGCGACGCCTCGCTGGTCTCGAACGGCGTCGAGGGGAACGTGCGCGTCAACATCCCGATCGTGCGGCGCGTGGCGCTGATCGAGCCGTTCGGGTTCGTCGGCCTCGGTTGGTCGCGCTACCACGTCGGCAACACCCAGACCCGGACGTCGGACGTCGCCACCAACGACGACATCATGGCGATACCGATGGGCGCGGGGCTCGAGTACGCGTACCGGTCGTTCATCGCCGACGCGCGTTTCACCTACCGCCAGACCTACTACAACGACCTGCTTCGCGCGGGCGGGAACCTGAACAGCTGGGGCGTCGGCGGTCAGGTCGGCTTCAGTTACTAGGGCTGCCCTATCGCGACGGCGTTGCCTTGGGCGCCGGCGCGGGGGCTGACGGTGCCGAGGTCGACGAAGGCGCCGTCCTGCATGATGACGAACGGGCGCTCCTCGAAACGCAGCCCGCCGCGGCCGTCGTGGTCGATGACCTGCAGCTTGCCCATGCCGTAGCCCATCGGGCCGCGGCTGTAGTAGTGGGCCTGCAGGCGGTAGGGGAAGGCGCGCGCGGCGGCGGGGTTGCGGATGGTGAAGCACTCGGGGCCGTAGCCGGTCGTCACGTCGGCGTAGAGCTCGCCGCCCGACGGCAGGTGGGGCGAGCTGTAGAACGCGTGGCCGCCGTGGCCGTCGTGGATGTGGAAGTCGACGTCGTTGGCGTCGGTCTCCCAGTTCAGCACGAAGCGGAGCGAGGGCGCCGTCTCGGCGCTGCCGCCGGCGCGCGCGAGGCGGGCCCGGATGTCGTCGGCCTGCGCCGGCTGCGCGCGGGTCCAGGCCGCGGCGGCCAGCCCCAGGTCCTCGCGCAGGATCCGCTCGACGCCGCGGAAGCGGCCGTCGGGGTAGCGCTGGGCGACCCCGGCGGCGAGGGCGTCGAACGCCTCGCGCGGGCGGCCCGCCTTGAGCAGCGCGAAGCCGAGCAGGCGGTGGCTGGCCGGGTGGTCGGGACGCTGCTCGACCGCCTTGCGGAAGGTGTCGATCGCCAGCGCGAGCGCCGCTGCGCCCCGCAGCCGCTCGAGGCGCTCGCCCGCGAACCGGCGCAGATCGGCGCGGCCCGGGAACAGATCGATGATCGAGCCGTAGGCGCGGGCCGCGGCCGTGGGGTCGCCGAGCGCCTCCCAGCACTCGCCGAGCGCCACCAGCGCCAGCACGTCGCCCGCGTCGCGGCCGCGCCAGGCGAGCGCCCGGGCCAGCGCCTCGCGGGCGTGGCCGCCGCGGAGCAGCGTCATCACGTCGGCGAACACGCCGTCGACCGGCGGGGTGGCCGGGATCGCCACGGCCTGAGGGACGGGCTCCGGGCGCGGGGGCATTGCGAGGACCCGGCCGCCGCGGCTGTCGTCGCGGGGGCCGCGATCGAACGACTCGGCGCTGGCGTCCAGACCGCCGAGGCCCTCGAGGGGCGAATCGGCGATCTCGCGCTTGCCGGGCCGCCGGAGCGCGGCCGGCGGCGCGGGCGGCGGAGCGGACGCCGGCGCGGCCGCGGACATCGGCGCCGCCGCCACGGGCTGGCGGGCGATTGTCTTGGCGGCGCTGTCCTTCTTTCCTTTGTTCTCCGCCTCGGGGGCGCGCGCCTCGCCCATCTTGCGGCGCGCGCGCGGCGACAGAAGCTCCTCCTTCTCCTCCTCCGCGTTCTCCTGCAGCAGCTCCATCATCGGAACCGCCGTCGCGAGCGGGAGCGCCAGGTCGGTGCGGTGGATGAGCGCGAGCCCGCCGGCGCCGACGGTCAGGATGTCGGCCAGCCCGCGCCGCTCGATCCCGAAGCGGGCGTAGTCCTGCTCGGTCTCCAGCACCAGCAGCGACGTGAACGGGCAGAGCACGCGGTGCTTCGTCGACAGCGCGATCGCCTGCGCCTTCAGCGCGTCGGCCAGATCGCGATCGGGGCGTCGTGTCCCTTTGTTCCATCAGCCGCGCGATCCGCGCCCGCACCCAGGCCCGCTCCAGCAGCGGCCGCTCGGTCGCCGCCAGCGCTCCGGCCGTCGCCAGCGCGACGCCGCCGGCCTTCACGCGAAACGGCTTGTCGGCGGGGAGGTCGGCGTAGACCAGCAGCTCGTCGCCCGGCTGAACGCCGTTGACGACGTTCGGCCAGACCCAGCTCGCCCCCTCGACCTCGAGCTTCACGCCCGAGCGGGTGGCGCGCGTCAGCCGGTGGGCCAGCACCGTCGCGGGCTGCGTCGCGTCCAGCACGACGCCGTCGCGCGCCAGCCCCGCCGTCACCAGGCGGGCCGTCATCTCGTCGTCGCGGATGCCGCCGACGCCCAGGACGTCCAGCCGCTCGACGCCGGCGGCGGCGAGCGCCTTCACCCTGGCGCGCAGCTTGTCTCCCCCCAGCGCGCCCGCGGTGGCGACGCCGTCGGTCACCAGCAGGACGCGGGGATGACGGTCCTTGCTGGCACGCCAGCCAGCCGAGCGCGCGCTCGAGATCCGACGCGCCCAGCGCCCGCCGCTCGAGGAGCCGCTTCCGGACGCTGTCGCCGATGCCGCTGGCCTTGCCGGTGTAGAGCGGGGCCACGTCCTGATCGAACGCCGCGATGGTCACCGTCGGGTCGCCCGCCCCGGACTTGCGCAGCTCGGCGAGCAGCGACTCGAACGCCGCGATCTGTTCGCCGAAGCCCAGCGCGCGCGAGGCGCTGGTGTCGATCAGCACCGTCAGCGACGTCACCGGGTCGCGCTTGTCGCTCTCCGCCACCGGGACGATCCGCGCCACCACCAGCTTCTCGTGGCGCAGGCCCAGGCGCCCGCCGGCGTGGGCCACCTCGAAGTCGCGATCGGGGACGTAGTTGCGGCGGCTGACCTCGACCACCTCGTGCTGGGCACGAAGGCCGCCCATGTTCGACGCGGCGCCGCCGGTGGCCGCGGTCTTGGCGACGATCGCCCGGATCGCCAGCGCCCCCAGCCGCGGCAGCCCGCGCAGCGGCAGCCGGTAGGGCTCCGCCGCGCGCGTCAGCTCCTGCGAGTACGAGACGATCAGCTCCTTGGTCGCGCCGGCCGGGATCGGAAACACGCGCGCCGAGAACTCGTTGCCGGCCTCGGCCTCCAGCAGCGCCGGATCCTGGCGGCGGTGCAGGAAGTCCTCGTAGGCCACGCGCGCGGCCTGCTGCTCGACGACCTCGCCCTCTTGCCAGCGGTCGCCGATCCGCATGGCGAACCGGCTGATCGTCGCGCCCGCCGGCAGCGTGATCCGGAAGCGCCCCTCGCGCACCCGCGACTCGGGGTTGCGAAAGACGAGGCGCAGCTCGGTGAACGCCAGCGGATCCTCGACCACGGCGTTCGCGGTCAGCGACACCAGCTCCAGCCCCGAGCCGTCGGAGGCGGTCAGGCTGATCGGCGGCGGCAGCGCAGCCGGGGCGATGACGCCCGCGGCGCAGGTGGCGGGGATCGCCAGCGACAGCGCCAGCGTGGCGCCCATGAGGAGGTGGGTGACGTAGAAGCGGAGGGTCGGCATGTCCGTCCAGACGCACGACCGCGCGGAAGGATCTGCGCCACGCGCGTTGGGCTAAATTGGCCCCATGCGATGCGCGACCCCCCAGGCGGCGCTGGCGGCGACGATGTGCGCCTTTGTAGTCACGCTCGCCGGGGCCGGCGCCGCCCGCGCCTCGGGAAACAGCTGCTTCTACAACGGCAAACCGTTCGACGACCGGTACGGCAAGCCGACCGATTTCACCGGCGAGTACACCTGCAAGGACATGGACACCGGCAAGCTGACGTTGCGCGAGCACCACGTCCGCGGCCTGCGTGACGGTGACTACGCCAGGTACTCTGGCCGCGACGGCGCGCTCGACGAGACCGGCCGCTACCGCGACGACAAGCTGGACGGCCCGCTGCGCCGCTACCGCGACGGTGTCCCCTACCTGGAATACAACTACGCGTCCGGCAAGCAGGCGGGCCTGCAGAAGGAGTTCAAGGACGGCAAGCTGTCGCGGGTCTATCTGCTCGACGCCAGCGGGCGACCGGACACGCAGCTCCACTACAACAGGGCGGGGCAGCTCACGATGCTCGACTGCAAGACGCACCCGATCGGCAAGGAGGACGCGATCTGGTGCGGCTTCAACGGCCAGCAGAGCACGGTCTCGCTCTATTCCGACGACGGACGGGTGCGCGCGACGGTGCAGTATCTGGCCGGCCGCGCGCATGGCCTGCACAAGCGGTTCAACGTCGCGACCGGCGCGGTGATCGAGGAGGTCCGCTACGAGAACGGCAAGCGCCTGACGGACGGCGAGACGCTGCGCGATCGGAGCGGCGCGCTGCTGGTGAAGACCGAGTGCGACGCCCAGAAGACCTGCACGGAGACGCAGTTCTTCGATGGCGGGACGCAGCGCCAGCGGGTGACGGTGCGGATCGGCACCCGCGTCATCAAGCGGAGCAGCTACTACCAGAACGGCAAGCCCGAGCAGGAGCTGGTCGCCGACGGCGGCAAGCTGCGCATCACCGACTACCGCGACGGCGGCAGCGTGGCGACGAAGGGGACCTACGTCGAGGCCGACGCCGGGTGGAGCTGGCGCGAATATCTCCCCGACGGGGTGGTCGAGTCGTTCGACGCCGACGGCGCGCTCTGGTCGCGCACGACGTACGTCCGCGGCCGCCGCCAGGGCAAGTCCGAACGCTTCTGGATCGCCGACGGCAAGACGCTGCGGACCGAGGCGGAGTACGACAAGGACAGGCTCGTCCGCGAGACGCAGTTCACCAATGGGGCACTGACCTCCGAATCCGAATACTTCCCCGACGGCTCGATCAAATCCCGCCGCGACCAGCCGCCCCCCAAGCCGCCGTCAAAGATCTCGACCTCCCGCGTTCTGCGGCCGAGCGGACGCGGGCGCATAACTGCTGACACGTTCGCGAAACCCCGGCACCATCAAGTGATGCGTAAGCCCCCCCGCCTCGCTGGTCTGGCCCTGCTGTCCGCTTTCGCCTTGGCCTGCTCCAGCGCGGATGACGGCAACCAGACGGGCGTCGGCGGCATGGGCCCCGGCGGGTCTTCGGCCGGCGCGAGCGGCCTCGGCGGCCAGGCGACGGGCGGCAGCGCCGCCGGCACCGGCGGCGGCCCGAGCGGCGTCGCCGGCAGCGCCGCGGGCAGCAACGGCACCGCAGGCGCGGCGGCCGGCCGTGGTGGCAGCGCGGCGGGCGCGCCCGGCACGGGTGGCAGCGGCGGCGCGACGGCAGGCACGGCCGGCAGCGGCGGCGTGGCTCCGGGCGGCAGCGGCGGCGCCGCGGTCGGCGGGCGCGGCGGCGCGGCGGGCACCACCGGCGTTGCCGGCGCGGGTGGCAGCGCGACCGGCGGCGGCAGCGGCCCCTTCGGTCTGTCGGGTCCGACCCGCTGCGACAGCAGCCTGCCTCTGTGCGAGAGCTTCGAAAGCGGCCTCGACACCAGCCGCTGGACGACGAGGAAGGCTGGCGACGCCACCATCGTGGTCGACGAGGTCCACGCCGCGCGCGGCACCAAGGCGCTGCACGTGAAGACGACGGCCGGTGGCGGCTCGAACTTCGCCTACATCCAGGAGACGAAGACGTTCCCCGCCACCAACAACGTCCTCTACGGCCGCATGTTCGTCTGGTTCGAGGACGCGCTGACCACCGACGGCCACTTCACGCTGGCCGAGGGGGCGGGGAACAGCAGCAACCCCGCCGTCATTCGCTTCGGCGGCCAGTTCAAGGCCTTCGGCGTCGGCACCGACAGCGGCAGCTCCGGCGACTGGACCGACAGCGACAAGACCAAGCTCCCTCCGACCAAGACCTGGCTCTGCACCGAGTTCCAGTTCGACGGCCCGACCAACACCTTCCACGTCTGGTGGGACGACATGGAGCGGCCGATGCTGACCTCGGGCCCGAGCAAGCACTCGAGCTTCACCATGCCGAGCTTCACCTCGCTCTGGTTCGGCTGGTGGATGTACAACATCGCCGAGCCGCAAGAGGTCTGGATCGACGAGATCGCCGTCGACTACAAACCGATCGGCTGCACGAAGTAGGGCACGCAGAAATAGCCGCACACCCGCGCTTCGCGCGGGAGCGGCTAGCGGAACCTCTCGGCGGTGTTCCAGACGCCTGCGTCTTCGCTGTAGGGGGCGAAGACGCTCATCTCGCGCGCGGGGGGCAGGCCGTGAGGGGGAACGTCGTCGCCGACCCGCACGAGCTCGAGGGCACTCATGAAACCGTCGTGGGCCCAGAGCCAGACGTGAAGCGTGACGCCGTCCGCGAGCTTGTATTCACCTTGCGAGGGGATGGGGCCGCGGACGGGCGCGGCAGGTGCGGGTTCCCGGCACGCGAGCTCGAGGCAGCCATGGTCGTCGGTCTGTCGGGCCACCAGTACAGCGAGCTGTGCGCGCAGTTCCACGCAGCCGGGAAAGGTCGGCGCGAGGAGCCGCTCCAGCACCTCGCGTTCGTGCCCGGTCAACGGGCGAAAGTCGGCGTCCTGTTCCATCCGCGACCAGCGTCGCGCCGAACGCGCGCAGTGTCCACGGGGTCGCCCCGAGCGAGCGTGGGCGACGCGCGTCGCCGTCGCGCGCGACACCTCTGCCGCTCGGCTGATCCGTCGCTAACTAATTCCCTCTACGGAGGGAACCATGTCGCTCGCCAATCGCGTGCTGGTGGAGCTGGTCGGAACGTTCTGGCTGGTGCTCGGGGGCTGCGGCAGCGCCGTGCTCGCGGCGGCGTTCCCCGAGGGGCGCCGCAGGCCGGGGTCGGGATCGGCTTCCTCGGCGTGTCGCTCGCGTTCGGGCTGACGGTGCTGACCATGGCCTACGCCATCGGTCACGTGTCGGGGTGCCACCTGAACCCAGCGGTCTCCGTCGGCCTGATGGTGGGCGGGCGCTTCAAGTCCTCCGAGCTCCTCCCCTACGTCATCGCGCAGGTCGCCGGCGCGATCGCCGGCGCGGGCGTGCTCTACCTGATCGCCAGCGGCAAGGCGGGGTTCACCACCGCCGCCGGGTTCGCCGCGAACGGCTACGGCGCGCACTCGCCCGGGGGCTACGCGCTCTCCTCGGCGCTCGTCTGCGAGGTGGTGATGACGTTCATCTTCCTGATGATCATCCTGGGCGCCACCGACAGCCGCGCGCCCAAGGGGTTCGCGCCGATCGCGATCGGCCTCGGGCTGACGCTGATCCACCTCATCAGCATCCCGGTGACCAACACCTCGGTGAACCCGGCGCGGAGCACCGGCCCCGCGCTGTTCGTCGGGCGGCTGGGCGCTGCAGCCAGCTGTGGCTGTTCTGGGTCGCGCCTATCGTCGGCTCCGCGCTGGCCGGCGTGACCTACCGCCGCATCACCGGCGAGGGGGCGTCGGGGTGAGCGTCGCGGGCGCGTCACTTCGATAGCGCTCCGCCTCGTGGAGGGTGATGGCGCCCGGTGTCACGTCGGAGAAGGCCTCCGCGATCTGGTCGAGCAGGGGAGCTACGGTCGTCAGGGCGTCGTCGTCCGCGTCGGCCATCTGGGGTGGCGCGCCTCCGCTTCCACCAAAGCACGACCGCCGAGCAACGCGAACGAAGGAGGCCCGATTAGTGCTCATTCAACATGGCACGCCGCCCGCGCCAGCTCGATCTTCCGGTGCCTCCCAGATGGGGTGGCGCGCGTCGCGGCGCCGGGCGCAGGCCGCGCGGCGCGCGGCCGGGTGTGCCGCACCGGCCGCGGGCGCGGCACGACGTGCGGCATCCCGTCCACGTCACGCTCCGCCGGCGCGCGGGCGTCCCGTCGCTGAGGTCGGCGCGTGTCTTCCCGGTGCTGCGCGCGGCCCTCGCCGCGGCGAGCCGCGCGGGGTTTCGCGTGATTCACTTCTCTGTTCAGCTCGATCACGTTCACCTGATCGTCGAGGCGGATGTGCCCCTGCGTCTGCCGCGCGGTGTACAGGGCCTCGCCATTCGCTGTGCACGCGCGGTCAACCGCGGCGCCGGCCGGCGGGGGGCAGTCTGGTCGGATCGCTATCATTCGCGCGCCCTCGGCACGCCGCGCGAGGTGAGGCGCGGGATGGTCTACGTGCTGCTCAACTTCCGAAAGCATCTGCGCGCGGCGGTGGCCGTCGACCCGTGCAGCTCCGGTCCCTGGTTCGACGGGTGGGTGCGGCCTGTCGCGCGCGCCAGCGTGCCACCGCCGGTCGCCGCGCCGCGAACGTGGCTCGCCACCGCCGGCTGGCGCCGGGGCGGAGGGGCCATCGACTGGCGTGAGGGCCCCGCTGCCGGCCAGCCCGGCGGCCGCGGTAGAGGGGCCTTGGCGAAGGAGCCCTCGACTGGCGTGAACCCGCCCGGGCGAGGGCTTCCGCTTTCCCGGCCGAGTCGTAGCTTCCCCTGAGGGTGGGCACCGAGATCCAGCGGGAGGGCTTCACGAAGGCTGACTTCGACGCCTTTGGCGAGCGGCTGCGGGCGGGGCTGGTGGCGCTGGAGCAGGTGCTGGAGCGGCCCGGCTTCGGTGAGGGGGAGCGGACCCTGGGGGCGGAGCTGGAGATGTTCATCGTCGACGGGGACGGTCGCCCGCTCCCCGTCAGCGAGGACCTGCTCCAGCGGCTCGACGATCCGCGCGTCAGCCACGAGATGGGTGTCTTCAACCTGGAGCTCAACACCGACCCGGTCGGGATCGCCGGTACCCCGTTCTCGCGCCTGCGGGCCGACATGGCCGCCACCCTCGACCGGATTCGCGCGGCGGCCGCGGCGATCGGAGGGCGGGTCGTTCTGATCAGCGTGCTTCCGACGTTTCGTCACGGCGACTTCCGCCCGTCCACCATCACGCAGCGGCCGCGGTACCGGGCCCTGGCGGCGGGGCTGCGGCGGCTCCGTCAGGCGCAGCCGCGCATCGAGATCGACGGGAGCGACCCGCTCACGCTTCAGGCGGGAGACGTGGCGATGGAGGCGGCGAACACGTCGTTCCAGATCCACCTGCGGGCCGCGCCGGGCGAGTTCGCGGCGCTCTACAACGCGGCCATGATGTTGACCGGCCCGGCGCTGGCCGCGGCGGGAAACTCGCCCACGTTCTTGGGCCACCGGTTGTGGGACGAGACGCGCACGGCGCTGTTCAAGCAGGCGGGGGACGATCGCCCCGCCGACGAGGCGTCGGAGCGGCCGCCCCGCGTCGGGTTCGGCACCGGGTGGGTGCGCGCCGGGGCGCACGAGCTGTTCGCGGAGAGCGTCGCGCTGCACGCGCCGATCCTGCCGGTGGTCGGCGACGAGGATCCGCTCGCCGTGGTTCGGTCGGGCCGCACGCCGGCGCTGTCCGAGCTGCGCCTGCACCACGGCACCGTTTGGGGCTGGAACCGCGCCGTCTACCACGGGCAGGGGGAGGGCCAGGACGGCCACCTGCGGATCGAGCTGCGCGCCCTCTCGGCCGGCCCGACGCTCGACGACATGCTGGCCAATGCGGCGTTCCTCGTGGGTGGGATCCTGGGCCTCGCCCCGTCGGTGGCGGGCCTGCTCCCGTCGTTCCCGTTTCCACTCGCCGAGCGGAACTTCTACCGGGCCGCGCGGTCGGGCCTCGCCGCCGAGCTGAGCTGGCCGCGCCAGGCCGGCGCCGCGCCGGAGACCACACCGGCGTCGGAGCTCTTGAAGACGCTCATTCCGCTGGCGGCCGTCGGGCTCGAAGGGGCGGGCGTCACCCGGGAGGAGGTCGTCCGCTACCTCGGCATCTTCGCCGCGCGCGTCGCCTCCGGCGTCACCGGCGCCGTCTGGCAGCGGCGGACCCTGGCGGCCCTGGAGGCGGGCGGGATGTCGCGCGAGGCCGCGCTCGCCGAGATGACCCGCCGCTACGCCGCCGAGGCCGCGCACGAGCGGCCGGTTCACACCTGGAAGTAGTCGGGCCGGCTACTTCCCGGCCGGAGGCTTGGGAGGCGCGACCTCTTGCACCGCGCCGCTGTCCTCGACGTCGCTGCCGAGGTTGAGCGCGACTCTGTCGCCGGCCGCGACGCCGGAGACGAGGCGGACGGTCTGGCCGTCGTCGTCGGCGACGACCACCGGGCGGTAGCGGACCGTGCCGTCCTGGACGAGCGCCACCTGCGTCTTGTCGCCGCGGGTGATCAGCGCCTCGGAGGGGATCTCCAGCAGCGTCGGGACGCGGACCTCCAGCTGGACGTCGACGTAGCTGCCGGGGAGGATCGCGCGGTCCGGGTTGTCGACGTCGACCTCGGTCTGCATGGTGCGGGTCTTGGGCGACAGCGCGCCCGTGGTCCGCGTGACCTCGGCGTGGCGCGACCAGCCCGGCCGCTCGGCGACGGTGATCTTGGCGGCGTCGCCCGGGCGCACGAAGGCGGCGCTGGCCTGATCGACGTAGACGTAGACGCGCAGCCTGTCCCCCTTGGCGACGGCGACGATCGGCACCGCGCCGCTCTGGGCGTTGGCGGCGCTCTGGATCAGCGTCCCCGGATCGGCGAAGCGCGCCGTGATGATGCCGTCGAACGGCGCCTTGATCACCCGGTAGCCACGCTGGGTGGCCAGCGTCGCCTCGGTCGCGTCGGCGACGTCGGCCAGCGCGTTCCCCTGATCCAGCTCCTGCACCGATACGACCCCCGACGGCTGCAGCGCCGTCAGGCGCTTGGCGTTGACGCGCTTGTTCTTGGCGTCGGCGACGGCGGCCAGGTACTGGGAGTCGAGCTCGGGCGCCGTCACCGTGGCGAGGAGCTGGCCGGCTTTGACCCGGTCCCCCTTGTCGACGCGCAGGTCGTGCAGGAACCCGGCGACCTTGGCGTAGAGGGTGACCTCGGCGAACGCGCGGGCCTCTCCCTGCAGCGTCAGCCGCCGCAATCCGGCCGACGCCTTGACCGGGGCGACGCGGACGCGCGGCCCTTTGCGGATCGTCGCCTCGCGGGCCCGGGCGTCCTCGCGCGCCTGCGAGCGGCGGTGGCTCCCCAGGCCGACCACGCCCAGCACGGTGGCGAGCAGGACGCCGCCGCCGACGAGGTAGACCAGGAACGAGCGATGGCGGGGCGACATCAGGCGGGGCTCCCGTGCGGCGTCGGGGCGTCTTCTTCCCCGCGTTCTTCGGCCAAGAATTTCTGTTCCATGACGTGCTTCGTGGGGAGCTTCTTGCGCAGGCTAGCGTAGATGACCGGGACGACGAAGAGGGTCGCCAGCGTCGCGAACCCCAGCCCGCCGATCACCGCCCGGCCGAGGGGCGCGTTCTGCTCGCCCGCCTCGCCCAGTCCCAGGGCCATCGGGATCATGCCGATGATCATCGCCAGCGCGGTCATGATCACCGGGCGCAGGCGGGTGCGCCCCGCCTCCAGCGCCGCGTCCAGCGGCGACGTCTCGGGCTTCTCGACGCGCAGGTCGTTGGCGAAGCTGACCAGCAGGATCGAGTTCGAGACCGCGATCCCGACCGCCATGATCGCGCCCATCAGCGACTCGACGTTGATGGTGGTGCCGGTCACCGCCAGCATCCAGAGGATGCCGACGATCGCGCCCGGGACCGCCCCCATGATGATGAACGGGTCGAGCCACGACTGAAACAGCACCACCATCAGGCAGTAGACCAGCAGCGTGGCCAGGATCAGGCCCAGCGCCAGCAGGCGGAAAGACTGCTGCATCACCTGGTTCTGGCCGCGCAAGGTCACCTTCACCCCCGGCGGCAGCTTGCCCAGCCCGTCGATCTTGCGCTGGATGTCGGTGGCCACCGAGCCGAGGTCGCGCCCCTGCAGGTTGGCGCCGACGTCGATCACGCGCTGCACGGTGTAGTGGTTGATCTGCTCGGGCGAGCCGCCCGGACGGACGTCGGCGATGCTCGACAGGATTGGAGTCGGCGCCTCGGGGAACGCCGACGGTGAGCCCGGCCCCCCGGGCCCGACGATCGGCGCGCCGGCCGCGGTGATCGGCGTGGCCATCACCTTCTCGACCGACGCCAGCTTGGGGAGCGGCGTCTTCACCACCACCGTGTAGTTGACGTTGTTCTTGGGGTTCAGGAAGTAGGACGGCGCCACCAGGCCGCTGGACGACAGCGACACCAGCAGGTTGTTGGCGACGTCGCGCTCGCTGATGCCGGCCTGGGCCGCCCGCAGCCGATCGACGGAGACGTTCAGGGCGGGATAGTCGACCACCTGGACGATGTGGGCGTCGGCCGTGCCGGAGATGGCGGCGACCTGGTCGCGGAGCTTCCGGGCGATCTCATACCCCTTCGTGAGGTCGGCGCTCTCGATCTGGATGTCGATCGGCGCCGACAGCCCGAAGTTCAGCACCTGGCTGACGATGTCGGCGGGCTGGAAGTAGAAGCTGGCGCCGGGGAAGTCGCGGGCGAGGAAGTCGCGAATCTTCTGCATGTAGTGGGCGGTCGGGGTGTGATCCCCCTTGAGCGCGATCAGCAGCTCGGCGTCCATGCTGCTGACGTTGTCGGTCTGGATGAACGCCAGGTTGTAGGAGACCGGGATGCCGAGCATCGCGTTGATGGTCTCGAGCTCGTCCTCGGGGATGATGTCGCGGATGCCGGCCTCGACGGCGCGGACCATCTCCTCGGTCTTCTCGATGCGCGTGCCGCTGGGGGCCCGGAAGTGCAGCTTCATCAGGCCGGCGTCGACGCTGGGAAAGAAGTCGGTCCCGACCACGAAGGCCAGCCCCAGGCTGGTGCCGGTGACCAGGACCGCCGCCAGCAGCGTGAAGCGGCGGTGGTGCAGGGCGGCGCCCAGCAGCGCGGCGTAGCGGTTCTGGAAGCGTTCGAAGTGGCGGTCGCGCCACCGGTTGAAGCGGACCGCCAGCCGCTTCCACCCCCGCGCGGGCAGCGGCCGGTCGGGGGCGTCGTGGTGCTCGCTGTGCATCAGCATGCGGGCGAGAGCCGGGACCAGCGTCCGCGACAGCAGGTACGAGGCGAGCATCGCCAGCACCACCGAGATCGCCAGCGGCGTGAACAGGAAGCGGGCCGGCCCCACCAGCAGCACGACCGGGAAGAAGACGATGCAGATCGACAGCGTCGCGACGATCGCCGGCGTCGCGATCTGGTGCGCGCCGTCGAGGATGGCCCGGGTCAGCGGCTTGCCCAGGTTGCGGTTGCGGTGGATGTTCTCGACCTCGACGGTCGCATCGTCGACCAGCATCCCGATCGCCAGCGCCAGCCCGCCCAGCGTCATGATGTTGATGGTGTGGCCGGTCAGCTTCAGCCCGACGATGGCCGAGAAGATCGCCAGCGGGATCGAGGTGCAGACGATCACCATGCTGCGCCAGCTGCCGAGGAAGAGGCCGACCATCAGCGACACCAGCGCCGACGAGATGATCGCCTCGCGCACGACGCCGCTGATCGCGGCCCGCACGAACAGGGACTGGTCGAAGTCGATCTTCAGCTCCAGCCCCTCGGGGGCGGCGGCCTTGATCGCCGGGAGCGCGTCGCGCACCGAGTCGACGACCGCCAGGGTCGACGCGTCGGCGTGCTTCAGGATCGCGAGGTAGGTCGCCCGCTTGCCGTTCACGTGGACGATGTTGGTCTGGTCGGCGAAGGCGTCGGAGACGTGGGCGACGTCCCCCAGCGTGACCGGCGCGCCGTCGACGATCTTGACCGGAATGCGGGCGAAGTCGGGGACGTCGGTCGGGCTGCTGTTGAGCAGGACGTTGTACTCGCGGCTGCCGATCCGGGCCGTCCCCGCCGGCAGGATCACGTTCGACGTCGTCAGAGCGTTGACCACGTCGTACGGCGACAGCCCCTTGCTGGAGAGGGCCCGGGGGTCGATGTCGACGTTGATCTGGCGCTGCTTGCCGCCGAACGGCGCCGGCGTCGACAGCCCGGGGATGGTGAACAGCTTCACCCGGATGAAGTTCAGGCTGTAGTCGAAGACCTGCTGCTCGGGGAGCGACTCGCTGGACACCGTCAGCTGCGCGACCGGCACGTTCGAGGCGTTGAACTGGATGACGCTGGGGGGCTGCATCCCGGGCGGGGCGATGCGTAGGATCGTGCTCGATACCGACGCGATTTGGGCAATGGCGGCGCCTATCTCTGCTCCAGGCTGAAAGTAAACCTTGAGAATTCCTATCCCCGGGATCGATTGCGACTCGATGCGCTCGATGCCGTTCACCGTCGTCGAGTAGGCGCGCTCGCTGATCAGCACCACCCGCCGCTCCATGTCCTGCGCCGACAGGCCGGGGTAGTTCCAGACCACCGCGACGACCGGGATGTCGATGGCCGGGAAGATGTCGACCACCATCCGGGTCAGCGACAGGATCCCCATCACCAGGATCAGGAGGCACATCACCGCGACGGTGTAGGGACGGCGAAGCGCGAGTCTGACGATCCACATGACGGGTAGCCGCGGCGAAATCTATGCGACGGCGCCGGCAGGTCAACCGGCGCGCCCAAAGACACCCCCCGACCGGCGTTGGTTACGTGCGGCGGACTTTTCGCTTACGGTGCCCGGGGTCGGTGACTAACCTCTCGTCGCGCATGCGTGTCTTCTCGGGGTTCCGATGATGTTCGCGCCGCTTTGCGCCCTGTCATTGACCGGCGCGCTGCTGGCCGCCGACGAGGCCGCGGGTCCCCCCAGGGAGACCCTCTCGCTGGCCGCCGCCGAGGCGGCAGCGCTGGCCCACCAGCCCACGCTCGAACAGGCCATGGGCCTGGTCGAGGCCGCCGAGGGGCGGGTCGAGCAGGCGCGCGCCGGCTACCTCCCCCAGGTGAACGTCAGCGGCTTCTACGAGCGGACGACGGGGAACTTCGCCCCCCGTCCGGGCGTGACGCCGACGAACCTCAACATGCAGGCCGCGACGGGGTGGAGCACGCAGACCTTCAACTACGTGAACCTCGGGGCGACGGCGACGCAGCTCATCTACGACTTCGGGGCGACCAGCGGGCGCTGGCGGTCGGCGGAGGCGAATCGCGACGCCGCGGCCTGGAACCGGCGCGCGATCGAGAACCAGGCGCTGCTGTCGGTGCGGCGCGCGTTCTTCCAGGGGCGGGCGCAGCGCGATCTGGTCGCCGTCGCCGAGGAGGCGATGCGCAACCAGGAGAAGCACCTCGGGCAGAGCCAGGCGCTGGTGAAGGCCGGCATCCGCCCCGACATCGATCTGGCGACGGTGCGGACCGCGCTGGCCAACGCGCGGGTGCAGCTGGTCGGCGCCCGCAACAACTTCGCGGTCGCCGCGGCGCAGCTGGCCCAGGCGATGGGGAGCGACGTCGCTGGCGTCTACACGCTGGCCGACGACGAGCTGCCGCCGGTCACGGGCGAGGACGGCCCGGGCGCGCCGCTGGTGACGCGGGCCTTGGAGGCGCGCCCCGAGCTGGCGAATCTGGAGAGCCAGCGGCAGGCCCAGGAGCGGCTGGTCGGCGCCACCAAGGGCGGGTACGGCCCGGCGGTGAGCGCGGTCGCCAGCGCCAACGAGACCGGCTCGTTCGATCGCATCGTGCCGAACTGGTACGTCGGCCTGACCCTCAACTGGGCGCTGTTTCAGGGCGGCTACACCCGCGGGCAGGTGCGGGAGGCAAAAGGGACCCTGCGCGGCCTGGGCGGTCAGGCCGCGGCGCTGCGGCTGCAGGTGCAGGTCGACGTAGAACAGGCGCGGCTCGGGGTCGGCGCCGCCAAGGCCACCATCACCGCCGCCGAGGAGGCGCTCGTGAACGCAAGTGAACAGCTGCGCCTCGCCGAGGCCCGCTACAAACAGGGGCTGGGGAGCGTCATCGAGCTCGACGACGCCCAGGTCGCCCACACCACGGCCGCCGCGCAGGCGGTCCAGGCGCACTACGGGCTGGCGTCGGCGCGGGCGCAGCTGCTGGCCGCGGTGGGGGCCAAATGAGCAACCAAGGCCGGAACGGGCGGCGCGGCCTGTCCTTCGGACTGCTCGTGGGGCTCGCGTTGGCGGCCGGCTGCAGCGGGGGTCAGGACCCCGGTGCGGCGGCCAAAGGCGGAAAAGCCGCGGCCGAGCGGGTGATCCCGGTGGTCGCGACCCCGGCCGCGGTACGCGACGTGGCGATCGCCCTCGAGGGCCTGGGGACGGTCACCGCCTACAAGACGGTCAACATCCACACCCAGGTCGAGGGGCGCCTCGACAAGGTGAGCTTCCGCGAGGGGCAGGCGGTGAAGAAGGGGGAGCTGCTGGCGCAGATCGATCCCCGCCCGTTCGCGATCGCCGTCCACCAGGCCGAGGCGGCGCTGGCCCGGGACACGGCGCAGCTGGCGGGGGCGAAGCGCAACCTCGAACGGTTCGAGGGGGTCGGGGCGCAACACCTGATCCCGCAGCAGCAGGTCGACGATCAGCGCGCGCTGGTCGACCAGCTGACCGGCGACGGTCGCCTCGGACAGGGCCCAGGTCGAGAACGCGAAGCTGCAGCTCAGCTACGCGCGCATCACCTCGCCCATCGACGGCGTCACCGGCGTGCGTCAGGTCGACCCGGGCAACCTGGTTCACGTCGCCGACGCTACCGGCATCGTCGTGGTGACCCAGATCGATCCCATCGCGGTGCTGTTCACGCTGCCGCAGGACGATCTCCCCAGCATCTCGCGCGAGCGGACCCAAAGGGGAGACGGGCCGGAGCTGGCCGTCGAGGCGTTCAGCCGCGACGGCGGGCAGCGGCTGGCGACCGGCGAGCTGGCCCTGATCGACAACACAGATCAACCAGGGGACGGCGACCATCCGCCTGAAGGCGATCTTCCCGAACCCGCAGCGGGTGCTCTGGCCGAACCAGTTCGTGAAGGCGCGGCTGCTGCCTGACGGTGCGCAAGGGGGCGCTGGTGATCCCGGCGGTGGCGGTGCAGCGCGGGCCGCAGGGGACGTTCGTCTACGTGGTCGGCGGCGACGGCAAGGCCGAGCTGCGGCCGGTGAGGTCGAACGGCATCGAGGGGGAGGACGCCATCGTCGCGTCCGGGCCTCGCAGGCGGGCGAGCAGCGTGGTCATCGAGGGGCAGAACCAGCTGCGCCCGGGCGCCAAGGTGCAGACGCGACAGCCGCCGCAGGGCAAGCCGACGTGGCGGCGCCTGGCGGCGGGCGAGCGGAAGCGGCCGTGAACATCTCCGAGCCGTTCATCCGGCGTCCGGTCGCGACGTCGCTGTTGATGATCGGCCTGCTCGCTGGCGGGGCTCGTCGGCTACCGCGAGCTGCCGGTCTCGGCGCTGCCCCAGGTCGACTACCCGACCATCGTCGTCTCGACGATCCTGCCCGGCGCCAGCGCCGAGACCATGGCCTCGGCGGTGACGACGCCGCTCGAGCGGCAGTTCGGGCAGATCCCGTCGCTCGCGCAGATGACCTCGGTCTCCAGCTTCGCCAGCTCGCAGATCACCCTGCAGTTCAGCCTGGATCGCGACATCGACGCCGCCGAGCAGGACGTGCAGGCGGCCATCAACGCCGCGTCGAACCTGCTGCCGCGCACGCTGCCGACGCCGCCGACCTACAGCAAGAGCAACCCCGCCGACGCGCCCGGTCCTCACGCTAGCGTCAGCTCGGCGACGACTGCCGCTGCACGCAGGTCGACGACTACGCCGACTCGATCCTGGCGCAGAAGATCTCGCAGGTCTCGGGCGTGGGCCTGGTGACGCTGAACGGCGGCCAGAAGCCGGCGGTGCGCGTGCAGGTCGATCCGGTGGCGCTGGCCGGGCGCGGCCTGGCGCTGGAGGACGTGCGCGCTGGCGCTGGTCGCCGCCAACGTCAACCAGCCCAAGGGCAACATCGACGGGCCGCGCCAGAACTACACCGATCGCGGCCAACGATCAGCTCGCCAGCGCCGCCGGCGTATCGCGCCGCTGATCATCGCCTACCAGAACGGCGCGCCGGTGCGCCTGTCCGACGTGGCCAAGGTGGTGGACGGCGTCGAGAACGCGCAGCTCGCCGGCTGGGCCGACGGCGAGCGCGCCGTCATCCTGAACGTCCAGCGCCAGCCCGGCGCGAACGTCATCGAGGTCGCCGAGCGGGTGAAGGCGCTGCTGCCGCAGCTGCGAGGCCTCGCTGCCGCAGGGGATCGAGGTGACGATCCTCAGCGACCGCACCGAGACGGTGCGCGCCTCGGTCGACGACGTGGAGTTCACGCTGCTGCATCACCATCGTGCTGGTGGTGGCGCGTGATCTTCCTGTTCCTGCGCACGCTGCGCGCGACGATCATCCCGGGCGTGGCGGTGCCGCTGTCGCTGATCGCCACCTTCGGCGTGATGTACCTGCTCGGCTACAGCCTCAACAACCTGTCGCTGATGGCGCTGACCATCGCCACCGGCTTCGTCGTCGACGACGCCATCGTGATGATCGAGAACATCGCCCGCTACATCGAGGAGGGCGAGACGCCGCTTCGAGGCGGCGCTGAAGGGCGCCAAGCAGATCGGCTTCACCATCGTGTCGCTGACGGTGTCGCTGGTGGCGGTGCTGATCCCGCTGCTGTTCATGGGCGGGCATCATCGGGCGGCTGTTCCGCGAGTTCGCCGTCACGCTGAGCGCGGCCATCGTCGTCTCGGCGCTGCTGTCGCTGACGCTGACCGCGATGATGTGCGCGCACATCCTGCGGCCCGTCGAGCCGCGAGGCACGAGAGCCGGCTGGCGCGGCCTGTCCGAGCGCGGCTTTCGACGGATGGTCGCGGTTCTACGATCGCGGCCTGCGGCTGGGTGCTCGGCCACCAGCGCGCTGACGCTGCTGGTGACGGTGGCGACGGTGGTCGCTCACCGTCGTGCTGGCGGTCGGTGATCCCCAAGGGCTTCTTCCCGCAGCAGGACACCGGGCTGCATGCATCGGCGTCACCGAGGCGCCGCCCGACGTGTCGTTCGCGCGCGATGATGGAGCGGCAGCGGGCGCTGGCCGACGTGGTCCTGCGCCGATCCCGACGTCGGCCACGGTGGCGTCGTTCATCGGCGCCGACGGCACCAACCCGACGCTGAACAGCGGGCGCCTGTCGATCACGCTCGAAGCCGCGCGAGCGAGCGCGACGCCGACGCCGAGGACGATCATCGCCCGCCTGCGAGCGAAGCTGCGCGGAGATCGACGGGCATCACGTGTACCTGCAGGCGGTGCAGGACCTGCAGATCGAGAGCCGCGTCAGCCGCACGCCAGTACCAGTACACGCTCGAGGACGCCGACCCGGCCGAGCTGCGGCGACTGGGCGCCGAAGGTGCTGGAGCGGCTGCGCGCAGCTGCCCGAGCTCGCCGACGTGGCCAGCGATCAGCAGGCGCGGCGCTCGGCAGCTGACGCTGATCATCGATCGCGACAGCGCCGTCGCGCCTGGGCGTCACGGCCGCAGGCCATCGACGACACGCTCTACGACGCCTTCGGGCAGCGCCAGGTCTCGACGATCTTCACGCAGCTCAACCTCTACCGCGTGATCCTGGAGGTGAAGCCCGAGTTCCAGCAGAACCCGGACGCGCTGTCGCAGCTCTACGTGCGCGCGGCCAGCGGCGAGCCGGTGCCGCTGTCGGCGTTCAGCGCGCTACGAACGCGGGCACGACGCCGCTGTCGATCGCCCACCAGGGACAGTTCCCGGCGGTGACGCTCTCGTTCAACCTGGCGCCGGGCGTGGTCGCTGGGGGACGCGGTCGACGCGATCAACGAGGCGATGGCCGAGCTGGGCCTGCCGCCCGGGCCTGCACGGCGATTTCCAGGGCGCGGCGGAGGCGTTCGGCGAGTCGCTGGCGAGCGAGCCGGTCCTGATCCTGGCCGCGCTCGATCACCGTCTACATCGTGCTGGGCGTCCTCTACGAGAGCTACATCCACCCGATCACGATCCTGTCGACGCTGCCCTCGGCGGGCGTGGGCGCGCTTGCTGGCGCTGATGGTCTGCCGGACCGAGTTCACCGTCATCGCGCTGATCGGGATCGTGCTGCTGATCGGCATCGTGAAGAAGAACGCGATCATGATGATCGACTTCGCGCTCGAGGCCGAGCGCGAGCAGCGGCATGTCGCCGCGCGAGGCGATCCACCAGGCGTGCCTGCTGCGCTTCCGGCCGATCATGATGACCACGATGGCGGCGCTGCTGGGCGGGCTGCCGCTGGCGCTGGGGCAGCGGCACCGGGGCCGAGCTGCGCCGGCCGCTGGGCATCACCATCGTCGGCGGCCTGCTGCGTGTCGCAGGTGCTGACGCTGTACACGACGCCGGTCATCTACCTCTACATGGACCGCGCTCGCGCGCAGCGTTCGCCGCTGGAGAGGACGCCGACACGCGCCCGTCCGAGCGCGTCGGGCGGCGCGCCATGAACATCTCGGCGCCGTTCGTCCGCCGGCCGATCGCGACGTCGCTGCTGGCGGCGGCGGTGCTGCTGGCGGGGATGGCCGCCTACCTGCAGCTGCCGGTGGCGCCCCTGCCGCGCGTCGACTTCCCGACCATCCAGGTGCAGGCGAGCGCTGCCGGGCGCCAGCCCCGAGACGATGGCCTCGGCGGTGGCGACGCCGCTCGAGCGGCGCTTCGGCCGCATCGCCGGCCTCACCGAGATGACCTCGGTGCAGCGCGCTCGGCGACACGTCGATCACGCTGCAGTTCGACCTCGATCGCGACGTCACCGCCGCCGCGCGCGACGTGCAGGCGGCGATCAACGCCGCCGGCGGCCGAGCTGCCCGCCAACCTGCCGACGCGCCCCAACTACCGCAAGGTGAACCCGGCCGACGCGCCGATCCTGATCCTGGCGCTGACGTCCGAGACGCTGCCGCTGGCGCAGGTGTTCGACGCCGCCAACACGCGTGCTGGCCCAGAAGATCGCCCAGGTCGAGGGCGTGGGGCAGGTGTTCGTCGGCGGCGGGCAGCAGCCCGCGGTGCGCGTGCAGGTCGATCCGGAGGCGCTGGCCGGGCGTGGGCCTGGCGCTCGAGGACGTGCGCGCGGCGCTGGCGCGCGTCGACCGCCAACCAGCCCAAGGGGTCGCTCGACGGGCCCGGACGTCCGCTACACCCTGGCCGCCAACGATCAGCTGCTCGGCGCCGACGCCTACCGCAACGCTGGTCGTCGCCTACCAGAACGGCGCCGGCGTGCGGCTGGGCGACGTCGCCAAGGTCATCGACGACGTCGAGAACAACCGCGTGGCCGCCTGGATCGAACGGCGAGCGCGCGGTGCTGCTGATCATCCGCCGCCAGCCCGGGCGCGAACATCCTCGAGACCATCGACGGCATCAAGGCGCTGCTGCCGCACGCTGCAGCGACTCGATCTCGCCGGCCATCGACGTGACGCTGGCGATCGATCGCACCACGCACCATCCGCGCGTCGGTGCACGACGTCGAGCTGACGCTGCTCATCAGCGTCGCTGCTGGTGGTCGCTGGTGGTCTTCGTCTTCCTGCGCAGCGTGCGGGCGACGGCCATCCCCAGCGTCGCCGTCCCGCTCTCGCTGGTCGGCACGTTCGGCGTGATGTACCTGCTCGACTACAGCCTCGACAACCTGTCGCTGATGGCGCTGACCATCTCGACCGGCTTCGTCGTCGACGACGCCATCGTCGTCACCGAGAACATCGCCGCGCCTGGTCGAGGAGGGCAAGCCGCCGCTGCAGGCGGCGCTCGAGGGGGCGCAAGCAGATCGGCTTCACCATCGTGTCGATCACCGTCTCGCTGCTCGCGGTGTTCATCCCGATCCTGTTCATGGGCGGGATCGTCGGCCGGCTGTTCCGCGAGTTCGCGGTGACGCTCAGCGTGGCCATCGCCATCTCGGCGGTGGTCTCGCTGACGCTGACGCCGATGATGTGCGCGCGCGCTGCTGCGGCCCGAAGTCGACGGCGCAGGCACGACGGCGGCCGTTTCGACCGCGGTCGCGAGCGGGTCTTCGACGGGCTGCTGCGCGGCTACGACCGGGCGCTGCGCTGGGTGCTGCGACCACGCGGCGCTGATGCTGCTGCTGACGCTCGCGACGCTGGGCGCTCACGGTCTATCTGTGCGATCATCGTCCCCAAGGGGCTGTTCCCGCAGCAGGACACCGGCCTGCATCTCGGGCTTCTCCGAGGCGCCGCAGGACATCTCGTTCGCCGGCGATGCGGCAGGCGCAGCGCAGGTGAACGAGATCGTGCAGGCCGACCCCGACGTCGCGCACGTGGTCTCGTTCGTGGGCGGGCCGCAGCGGCGACCGGCAACACCGGCACGGTGTTCGTGGCGCTGAAGCCCGCACGACGAGCGCAACGCGCAGCGCCGACGAGATCATCGCCCGGCTGCGGCCGAAGCTGGCGCGGCGTCCCGGGCATCAACCTGTTCCTGCAGGCGGTCCAGGACGTGCGCGTCGGCGGCCGCGCCTCGCGCACGCAGTACCAGTACACGCTGCAGGACGCCGACCTCGAGGAGCTGCGAGACCTGGGCGCCGCGGGTGCTGGCAGCGCTGCGCAAGCTCCCCGAGCTGCGCGACGTGAACACCGACCAGCAGACCGCCGGCCTCGCAGCTGGACGTCGACCGTCGACCGCGACACGCGCCTCGCGGCTGGGCATCACCGCCGCAGATGATCGACGACACGCTGTACGACGCCTTCGGCCAGCGCCAGGTGGCGACGTCGTTCACGGCGCTGCAACTACTACCGCGTGGTGCTGGAGGCGACGCCGGAGCCAGCAGGCGAGCCCCGACGCGCTGGCCCACGTCTACGTGCGGGCGCCGGCGACCGGCACGCTGGTGCCGCTGTCGAGCATCGCCAAGTTCGCGATCTCGGCCGACGCCGCTGTCGATCAACCACCAGGGGCAGTTCCCCGCCATCGACGCTGTCTTTCAATCTGGCGCCCGGGATGGCGCTGGGGCAGGCGGTCGACGGCGATCAACGCGGCCGAGCGGACGATCGGCCTGCCGCCACGACCGTGCAGGCCAGCTTCACCGGGACGGCGCAGGCCTTCGGCGCGTCGCTGGCCAGCGAGCCCTGGCTGATCCTGGCGGCGCTGTTCACCGTCTACATCGTGCTCGGGATGCTCTACGAGAGCCTCATCCACCCGATCACGATCCTGTCGACGCTGCCGTCGGCGGCGCTGGGGGCGCTGATCGCGCTGCTGCTGCTCAAGGTCGAGCTTCAGCATCATCGCCCTCATCGGCATCATCCTGCTGATCGGCATCGTGAAGAAGAACGCCATCATGATGATCGACTTCGCGCATCGACGCCGAGCGCGAACGAGGGGCTGCGATCCCAAGGCGGCGATCCACCGAGGCGTGCCTGCTGCGCTTCCGGCCCATCATGATGACCACGCTGGCGGCGCTGCTCGGCGCGCTGCCGCTGGCGATCGGCCTCGGCGCCGGCTCCGAGCTGCGCCGCCCGCTGGGCATCACCATCGTCGGCGGCCTCTGCGTCTCGCAGATGCTGAACCTGTTCACGACGCCGGTGATCTACCTGTATCTCGATCGGCTGCGGCGGGAGCCGCACCGCGTGACGCCCACCTCCGCTTGACGGACCCGAATGTCGTCCTGGAAGCTCGGCACATGTCGAAGCGGCAACGAACGCTGCAAGAGGCCCTGGAGATCTTCCTTGCCGACTACGCCAGCCGATCCGCCGATTTCGAGGGCTACCTGCTGTTTGGCTTTCTGGTCCGCGCGAACCTCGACGTCACGATAGATCTGCTGGGTCCCGATGTGACCGCCGAGACACCGCGCCTGGCGGCCAGGCACCTGGCGGTCACAGGATTCGCCCGCATCGCGCGCACGGCCCGTTTCCGGCTGTCGCAAGCCGTCCTGACCCTCAAGACAGGCGCCCAGGCGCTCGAGCAGGTCGTCGATGGCGTCGTTCGCCACGGGTACGAGATGTCCTTCGCAGTGGACGCGACCACGTCGGAAGGGGCGCGAGCGCAGGCCGCGTGCGCGCGATTCATCGCGCCGCACGACCCCGGGCTCGAACGGATGCGCCTCGACGTGGAGGAGCGCGACACCTGACCGGAGACGCTAGTCCTTCTCGGCGTCGACGGGCGTGAACGTGATGTCGTACGCGTGCGGTTTGTCTTGCGGGGGTTCAGACGGCTCGGTGCCGTAGACACGCGGTTGTCCGGTCACCGTGAAGCCGATCTCCTGTCCGATGACGCGGACCATGTCGATCGCTTCATCGCTCGACGACGCCCAGGCCTTCATGCCCATGTAGGCGCTCCCGGGACGGCATGCGAAGCCGTCTCCCAGACTCCCCGCGACACCTTCAGCGACGACGCTGTAGTGCGTGTACGGCGTCTTGAGCTGCCCGTAACGCAACCTGAGCTTCCAGTCGCCCTGAGACTCCTCGTCATCCATGTGGCGGCTCAGTCGCTCTCGGCCCATTGGCCGACTTTGATCTCGCTCGCATCCTCTTTCTTGTCATCGAACAGCCACGCCACCGCGCCGTGGGCGTACTCGTGGTACATCGTGCCGATCTTGGGATCGGGAAGGTGGAGGTGCTTGATGTCGCCATCGCGGTCGCGCGTTGCGAAGGCAACGACGGGACCGACGCGAATGCCGTTCTCCTGAAACCATCCGTCGTCGAGAAAGACGCCCTGATCGAAGAAGTAGTCCTCGCAGATCTTTCGGCGAACGGCTTTCGAGATCCCGTTTGTTTTCAAGACCTGGTTGAGCCGTGCCACTTCGAGAGACTGGTACGTCGCCGCGAACTCGTCGGCATCGAGGCTTGTTCTGGTTTTCAACAGGCACCTCCCGAGTGACGTGTTTCAGTGCCCGCGCCGGAGCTCGGGCGGGTGGAAGCGGATCTCGAAGCGGTGGAGCCGGGGCCCCAGCTCGGCGCTGACATCCTCGTGGACGGCGTGGTAGCCGCGCTCGGCGAGGGTGTCGAGCACCATGTCGATCGTCGTCGGGTCTTGAAACAGGGCGTTCGCGCTCTTCACGATGCAGCGGCCGGAGAGGGCGTGGCGAACGATGATGGGGACGACCTCGGCCTCGATGAACGCGGCGACCGCCTTGAACTGCGGGGCGGTGGCGTGCTCGTAGGCGTCGAGACGGCGGACCAGCTCCTGCCGCGCGTGCCGCGTGACCTCTGACGCCAGCGGGATGCCGTGGATGATGTCGTAGGTGGCGTGCCCCAGCTCCAGCGAGCTCTGGTACTGGAACTCCGCGATGATGCTCTTCTCGACCTCCGCCAGCGGCGCGTCGGCGTTGACGAAGTGATAGTGAAAGTCGCGGCGCAGGCTGGTCAGGGCCTCGAACGTCTCCTCCGTGAACGTTCGGTACCGCTTCTGCGCGAGCGCCTCGTCGAGGTCGGTGGCGCGCAGCTCGGCGAGCTCGCCCACGCCCGTCCGGCGCACCTGCTCGTTGTGGGCGGCGATCGCGCGCCCGCGACCGAGCTGCCGGGCGACCGACGTCTTCTCGCCCACGAACAGCACCGTGATCCGGAAGATGGGCCGCCGAAACCGCTTGCCGGTCGGCGTGCCCCAGTACTGCCCGCGGAGCTGCATGATCTGGTCGTGCAGCAGCTTGACGGTCTCGGCCTGGACCTTGGTGCGCGGGAAACCGTCGACGACGACGCCGGTCTGGTACTCCGGCTTCAAGAGCTCGCGCAGCAGCGCCTCGACGACATGCCGATCGCCGATCAACTGGCCGCGATCCTTGAGCGCGCGCATCTCGGGCGCGTCGAGGAGATCGCTCACGACGATCGGCTTCGCGGTCAGCCCGCGCTCGCGCAGGATGAACGGCGTGTTGGTCCCCTTGCCCGACCCGGGCGCGCCACCCAGCCACATGATCTCCTTCGGGAACGCCATGTTCTCGAGGCCGCGCTCGGCGAGCAGGCGATTCCAGACCTGCCCGAAGATCAGCGGCGCGTCTTTGATCTCCAGCTCGGGGCTGGCGCTGGTCGTGGGGGGCGGGGGAGGGCTCGTCGGGTCCATGGTGGGGACCACGGTGGAGGATCGACCCGACCGCGTGCAAGGGGCAACTGGTCGCACGCTTGACACCTGCCGGAGATTGCGGCGACCTAGTTGGTGCCTGGCGGTCTCTTAAGTCTCGGGAGGTGCGTGATGCGGCTTAGCTCTAGGTCTTTGCTTTGTCTTGCAGCGAGCGTCGTTCTCGCTGCTTGTGGTGGGGGAAGTGACGACTACGCCGGGACGCCCGGCGCGGCGGGGACGGCGGGCGCCGCGGGACGCGGCGGGAGCGCCGGTGTCCCGGGGAGTGCCGGGACGACAGGCGGCGCCGGGACGACAGGCAGCGCCGGGACGACAGGCAGCGCCGGGGCCACGGGCACCGCGGGGACGACAGGGACGGCGGGCGTGACGGGCAGCGGAGGTACAGGGGGGACCGCCGCCGGCGGGGGCACGACAGGGAATGCCGGCACGACAGGGGCGGGAGGCACCACGGGAGCTGCCGGAACAGGCGGCGCCGCGGGCCGCGGCGGCACGACGGGGACCGCCGGCATGACAGGCAGCGCGGGTGCGGGCGGGACCGCCGGGACCACCGGCGCGGCGGGGACGACGGGAACGGCCGGAAGCGCGGGCGCGGGCGGGGCTGCGGGCGGCGGCGGCGTGACGGGGACCGCGGGCGTGACAGGCAACGCAGGCACCACGGGCACCGCGGGCAGCGGGGGGGGCGCAGGGCTTGGCGGCACGACGGGCAGCGCGGGCACGACGGGCAGCGCGGGCACGACGGGAACGGCGGGGGCGGGCGGCGCAGGCGGAAGCGCCGGCGCAGCGCCGCTATCGAATCTGCCGCGGCGGACCGGGTGGGTGACGAACGGGAACGTGAACGCGATCGCGGCCGGCAACGGCGTCACGTACATCGGCGGCAGTTTCACGGAGGTCTATCCGCCGACCGGAAGCTTCGCGGCGCTGGACGCGACCACCGGTTTTCCCGATCTCTCTCTCGCCCGCGTGAGCGGCGCGGTCTACACCGCCGTCCCCGACGGCAGCGGCGGGTTCTACATCGGCGGCAGCTTCACCAGCGTCGATGGCGTGACCCGCAATCGGCTGGCGCACCTGGCCGCGGGCGGCGCGCTGGATCCCACCTTCAACCCCGGCGCGAACGGGACCGTCCGCGCGCTGGTGGTGGACGGAGCGACGATCTACGTCGGCGGGGAGTTCACCAACGTCGGCGGGCAGGCGCGAAGCCGCATTGCCGCGCTGGACGCCAACGGCAACGCCACCGCCTTCAATCCGGCGGCCAACGGTGCGGTCCGCGCGCTGGCCGTCTCCGGAGGCACCGTCTACGCAGGCGGCGAGTTCCAGAGCATCGGCGGCCAGGTCCGCAACCGCATCGCGGCGCTGGATGCGAGCGGCAGCGCGATGACGTGGAATCCCGACGCGAATGACACCGTGAATGCCCTCGTGTCATCCGGTGGCACGGTCTACGCCGGGGGCACCTTCACCAGCATCGGCGGGCAAACCCGCAGCCGCCTCGCGGCATTCGACGCGAACGGGGTCACGGCCTGGAATCCGAGCGCGAACGGCAGCGTGGTTGGCCTGGCGATCGCGGGGGAGGTGGTCTACGCCGCGGGCAGCTTCACGAGCGTCGGCGGGCAGACCCGCCGCGCCGTCGTGGCGCTCGGGGCGAACGGTGCCCCCACCGCGTGGGTGCCCCAGACGGGGTCGTACACGTATGCCGCTTCGGTGGCTGTCGCGGGCAGCACCGTCTACTTCGGCGGCTACTTCGGCGGCACCTATTACGTCGCTACGATCGACGCGAGCGGCGCGCTGACCTACTGGGCCCGCTCGGACGCCAACATTTTCACGCTGGCGGCATCAGGCAGCACCGTCTACGCCGCCGGGGAGTTCACGACCATCGGCATGCAGTACCGCAGCCGGCTCGCCGCGCTCGACGCGAAGGGTGCCGTGACGCCCTGGAATCCGAACGCGAGCAGCGTGGTGAACGCGCTGGCGGTCTCCGGGAGCACCGTCTACGCGGGCGGGGAATTCACGACCATCGGTGGGCAGACGCGGAATCGCATCGCGGCGCTGGATGCTGGCGGCGCCCCGAGCGCTTGGAATCCCGGCGCGAACGCCAACGTGAAGGCGCTGGCGGTCTCCGGGAGCACGGTCTACGCGGGCGGAGACTTCACCAGTATCGGGGGCCAGGCGCGCCGCTACGTCGGCGCGGTCGACGGGAACGGCCTGGCCACGCCCTGGACGCCCGACGCGAGCAACGCGGTGAATGCGCTCGCGGTAGGCGGGGCGACCGTCTACGCGGGCGGGACCTTCACCAGCATCGGGGGGCAGGCGCGCAACCGTCTGGCGGCGCTCGATTCCAACGGGGTCGCCACTGCATGGAACCCGAACGCCAGCAGCACCGTGTACGCGCTGGCGGTGTCTGGGAACACCGTCTACGCGGGTGGTTCTTTCGTGACCATCGGTGGGCAGACGCGAAACTCGATCACGGCGCTCGATGCGAGCGGGCTCGCGACCGCCTGGAATCCGAACGTGGTCGCCATCGTGTACACGCTGGCTGTCTCCGGGAGCACTGTCTACGTTGGCGGCTTCTTCTCGAACGTCGGCGCGCAGAACCGTCCCTATGTCGCGGGCATCGGTGCCGATGGCCTCGCGACGGCCTGGAATCCCGGTGCGTCAAGCAACGTCAGGGCGCTGCTCGTGAGCGGCAGTGCGCTGTACGTGGCTGGCGATTTCACGATGATCGGCGGCCAGGAGCGACGGGGGCTGGCGATCTTCGACCCGTGAGCGCCAGGGCACGTCTCACGAAACTTCCGCTTCCCAACGATCGCCAAATCAAGACGGCACGCCCGTTGCCGGGCGACGACCGGCGCTTGCGACGGCCGATCCCTGCGGGGTGACGGGCGCGGTCAACGAGGGTTGACGGCGCGCCCTCCGTGAGCCACAGTGTCATGAAATGAACCGCCGTTCAGAAAGTGTAACGGCCAGCTCAACGGCAAGCCGCGCCGGGCAGCCGACGCCGCTGCGGGCGCGGATTCGCGAGGCGACGGCGGAGGCGATCCTGGGCGCGGCCGAAGAGGTGTTCTCCGACGAGGGGTTCCACGCCGGCCACATGGGGGCGATCGCGGCCAAGGCGGGCGTTTCGGTCGGGACGCTCTACAACCACTTCGCCGATCGGGAGGCGATGCTGGCCGGCCTGCTGGCGGCCCGGCGGGCCGAGCTGATCGGCAAGCTCGACGGCGCCATTCGCGAGACCGCGGGGGCGCCCCTGCGCGCGCGGCTGCGCGGGATCCTGAACGCGTTCCTGGGGCACTGCGCCGCCCACCGCAAGTTCGTTCACATCGCCCTGCAGCGCGAGCTGGGGCGCTACCAGCAGACCTTCCCGCAGGCCTGGGCCAAGAAGACCGACACGATGCGCGAGATCTACGAGCGCATCGACCGCGAGATGAAGGGCGGGGTGAAGGAGAAGGCGCTGCGCCCGGAGCTGGGCGACATCGGCGCGACGTTCTTCATCGGCATGATGCGGGCGCTGGTCATCCGCGACGTCGCCTTCGGCGGCGGCGACATGCTGGCGGAGATCGATCGTCTGCTGGACCTGTTTTTTCATGGCGCGGGTGCCGGCCCGGGCGCCGGCGCGCGCAAGGGCTAGCGATGTCGACGGCAGCTGTAAATACCGTCTCGGCGGTCGCCGCGCGTCCGCCGATCAACAAGTGGATTGTCACGCTGTCGGTGACGTTCGGGACGCTGATGGGGGCGATCGACACGTCGATCGTGGCGGTGGCCACCCCGCACCTGACCGGCTCGCTGGGCGCCACCGTCGAGGAGATGACCTGGGTGACGACCGGGTTCGTGATCGCGACCGTCGTCGTGATGCCGCTGACCGCGTTCCTGGGCCGGTTCTTCGGGCAGAAGCGGGTCTATCTCGCGTCGCTGTGTCTGTTCGTGCTCGGGTCGGCCCTGTGCGGCTTCGCGCATTCGCTGCCGATGATGGTGGCCTGCCGCGCGCTGCAGGGGCTGGGCGCCGGCGCGCTGCAGCCGACCGAGCAGGCGATCCTGCGCCAGACGTTCCCCCCGAGGAGCAGGGGATGGCGATGGCGCTGTTCGGCCTGGCGGTCGTGGTCGGCCCGGCGGCCGGGCCGGCGCTGGGGGGCTGGCTGCTCGACAACTTCTCGTGGCCCTGGATCTTCTTCATCAACCTTCCGATCGGCGTGCTCGGCATCTTCATGGTGACGCGCTTCGTGCACGAGCCCGAGGACATCCGCCGCGAGAACCGGGCCCGGGCCGCGCTCCAGCGCAAGAACCTCGACTGGCAAGGCATCGTGCTGATGACGGTCGGGCTCGCCTCGCTGCAGTACGTGCTGGAGGAGGGGAGCCGCCACGATTGGTTCTCGTCGACGACGATCGCCGTGCTGTCGTTCGTCGCCCTGTTCGGGCTGGCGGCGTTCGTGCTCCGCGAGCTGACCGCGCCCGCGCCGGCGGTCGACCTGTCGCTGTTCAAGGATCGGGTCTTCCTGTCGGGGACGATCATCGGCGCGATCATGTTCGCGATCCTGATGTCGATCACCTTCCTGCTGCCGCTCTACATGCAGAACCTGCTCGGCTTCCCGGCCCTCGCGTCCGGGCAGGCGCTGATGCCGCGCGCGTTCGCGATGATGATCGGCATTCCCCTGGTCGGCCGGCTCTACAACAAGGTCCAGCCGCGCATCATGGTGATCTTCGGGGTGCTGCTGGTGGCGTTCAGCGCTTACCTGATGTCGCACTACACCCTGGCGACCAGCGGCCGCTCGGTCGTCCTGGCGATCATGATCCAGGGGTTCGGCTTCGCGTCGCTGTTCGTGCCGCTGACCACGGTGGCGCTCGCGCACATCCCGCGCTACCGGCTGACCGACGCGGCAGGGCTCAACTCGCTGTTGCGCCAGATCGGCGGGTCGCTGGGGCTGGCGGCGTTCGCGACGCTGCTGCCGCGGTTCGTCGCCCAGGCGCGCACGGGGCTGGCCGCCCACGTCGCCACGGGGAGCCCCGAGCTGACGGCGCGGCTCGGCGGGATGCAGTCTGCCCTCTCCGCGCGCGGCCTCGACGCCGGCGCGGCGCACGACGGCGCGCTGCGAATCATGGACGGGATGCTCGCCCAGCAGTCGTCCGTGCTGGCGTTCGAGCGGATGTTCCTGTTCGCCGGCCTCGCCTTCCTGTTCGTCATTCCGCTCGCCCTCCTGCTGCGCAAGCCGCCGGGGCCGAGCAAAACCGCCGAGCTGCACTGAGATCCACCATGGAAACCGCACGTCAGACCGACCTCCCGAAGCCCGACCCCCGCGCCGACGCCGTCGCGTCCGCTCCGCCTGCCCGCAAGCGCAAGCCGTTCGTCATCCTGGGCGTCATCGCGCTGGTGGTGCTGGTCGGGTTCACCGGCTACCGGACGATGACGGCGGGGCGCGAGAACACCGACGACGCCCAGGTGGCCGCCGACATCGTGCCGATCGCGGCGCGCGTGGCCGGCATGGTCGCGCACGTCCGGATCCACGAGAACCAGACCGTCAAACGGGGCGACCTGCTCGTCGAGCTGGACCCCGCCGACTACCAGGCGCGGGTGAGCCAGGCCGAAGCCGAGCTGGCGACCGCGCAGGCGCAGCAGGCGGCCGCCGATGCGCAGGTCGCGATCGTCGACGCCACCTCGACGGGGGGGCTGACCAGCGCGCGGGCGGCGCTGACGGGCTCGGCGGCGGGGGTCGGGACCGCGGACGCCCAGCTGGCGTCCGCCCGGGCGGCCGCCGCGCGCGCCGACGCCGAGCTTCGCAAGGCCGACCTCGATCTCCGGCGCGCGCAGGTCCTCCGTAAGGCCGAAGCGGTGCCCCAGGCGCAGCTCGACAGCGCGCAGCTCGTCGTCGACGCGGCCCGCGCGGCCAAGGCCGGCGCCGACGCCCAGGTGGCGCTGGCCCAGGATTCGCGGCGCGGCGCCGCAAGTCGGGTCGTCGAGGCCCAAGGACGGGTGAGCCAGAGTACGCCCGTCGCTCCGCAGATCGCGGCCGCCCGGGCCGGGGCTGCCCTGGCCGCCGCCCGCGTGCGCAGCGCCGCGGCGGCCCTGGAGCTGGCCAGGCTGCAGCTCGGCTACACGCGCGTCGTCGCGCCCGCCGACGGCTACGCCGCGAAGCTGACCGCGCGCGACGGCCAGCTGGTCGGCGTCGGACAGCCGCTGATCGAGCTGGTCCCGACCACGACCTACCTGGTCGCGAACTTCAAGGAGACCCAGATCGGCGCGATGCACCCCGGCCAGGCGGCGACGATCGAGATCGACGCCTTCCCGGGGCGCAAGCTGGCCGGGCGGATCGAGAGCCTCTCCGGGGGGACGGGCGCGAGCTTTTCGCTGCTGCCGCCCGACAACGCCACCGGCAACTTCGTGAAGGTGGTGCAGCGCGTGCCGGTGCGGATCGCCTGGGTCGACCCGCCGCCCGGGCTGGTGCTGCGGCCGGGGCTCTCGGCCGACGTCACGGTCGACGTCCGGACGCCATAGCCGCTCCCGCGCGCAGCGCGGGTGTGCGGCTACTTCTGCCCCGGATTGGCATCGGCGGGGCAGTCGGATACGCTCCGCCGCATGAAATTACACCTGACGATTCCGGCGCTGGCCGCCGGCCTGGCCCTCTCGTCGGTTTCCGCCCCCGCGTCGGCGGCCCCCGCCTGCGGAACCGAGAACCTGATCGCCGGCAAGAAGCCGCACCTGCAGACCGACATCAAGGGGAACGTCGCCCTGGTCACCGACGGCGCCGTCGGCGGCGAGGGGTCGCAGTGGGACGCGCCGGTCGCGGTCACGTTCGACACCGCGCAGTCGGCGCTGGTCTACGACCTGGGTGAGCCGCGCCAGGTGGGCGCGTTCTTCGTCCAGGCCGACGCCAACGACACCTACAAGATCTCCGGATCGCTCGAGACCGCGCCCGCCAGCTTCAAGCCGCTGGTCCAGCTGGCCAACGTCGTCGACCGCGGACACGGGCTGCGCACCCGCAACCTGGAGGTCACGCCCACGACCGTCCGCTACATTCGGTTCGGCGACGGCGCCGGCGACGGCTACTTCTCGATCTCCGAGCTGGCCGTCTACTGCAAGACCCCCTCGCCCTGGCCGCCGGCGATGAAGGTGGTCGAGGCGCCCCAGGCGGCGACCCCGGCCGACGCTCACGCCCCGCCGAAGCCGTCGAGCAGCAGCGACGGCGGACGCTCGGCGATCTTCCTCGGCGTGGCGGCGCTCGGTCTCGCCTGGCTCGCCTACCGGACCGTCAAGCGCAGCAGCAGCAGCGAGGCGCCGCGGGTCCCCGCCGACGGCTCGCCCAGCACCGACGGCACGACCGGCGACGGCGATGACAAGGCCGTCTCCGACGCGGCCCCCCCGAAAGACGAGCCGCCCAAAACCTAGCGGATCCCGATCAGCATCCGGGGCTGCATGTCGATCTCGATGGAGCCGCCGGGCATCGGGTCGCCGGCGTCGACCCGGGGCGTGAGCGAGATGATCAGCACGAACGGTTCACGGTTGCCGATCGCGCGTTCGATCGACTTCCGCGCCGGCGAGTCGCCGTCGATCTTCATCTCTTTCTCGACGCTCATCGGGGTCCCGGCCGGGAGCGCCGGGATGGTGCCGATCGGGACGACGTCCGGATCGGTCTCGCGCTTGCTGCCGGCCGGCCCCGTGTAGAGGCGGACGTCGGGCAGCCCGAAGGTGAGCGTGTTGATCGGCACCGTGTAGGCCAGCCTCGCGTCGCGGACCAGCGACACCGCCCGGCGTTCCAGGTTGGTCGTCAGGTCGTCGTCCTGCAGCACCGCGAACGTCAGCGCCACCCGCGCCTCGGCCTCGCCGTAGCAGAGGCTGGTGGCGGCGTCGCAGCCGACGCTCACCGAGATCGCGCCCGGGAGACCGGCGATCGCCGTGTCGACGAGCGGCGCCTGGATCTGGCAGTCGACCGGCGCCGAGGGATCACAGCTGACGACGGGGATCGTCCCCGGCGTCGCGCCGAAGTTGGCGCGGTAGGTCTGCGTGTCCAGGTGTACTTCCACATCGAAGATATCGAGGCTGCATCCCGCGACAAGCAGCGCACCGGCTGCAAGAGCGGCGCGCAGCAATGCGAGCGCCTTCATCCTCCCCACTCCCTCCCGCCCCTGCCCGAGCTTGGGCTCGACGGCGTTGAGAGTGAACCTGGGGTCCTCTCGGGTGGGTGCCAAGCACAGCAGACAGCAGGTCAGGCGTTGCCGTAGCGCAGTCGCGGCATGCCGATCAGCGCAGGCCGATCAAAAGGCGCGGCTGCACGGCGATCTCGATCGCGCCCGCCGGCACCGGATCGCCGCTCGTGAGCCGGGGCGCCAGCACCACCAGCATCACGAACGGGCGACCGTTGCGGATCGCGTCCTGGATCGACGCCCGGGCCGGCGAGCCGTCGTCGACGGTCAGGTGCCCCTCGTCGCTGACGGCCGTCCCCGCCGCCAGCGCCGGGATCTCGCCGACGTAGACCACGTCCGCGTCGGTCTCTCGCGTGCTGCCGACCGGGCCGGTGTAGATGGCGATCGACGGAACCGCGAAGCTCAGCGTGTTGGCCGGGATCGTGTAGGCGAGATCGGCGACGCGGACCAGCGAGATCGCGCGTCGTCCGACCCGGGTCGTGAAGCTCTCGTCCTGGAGCACGTCGACGGTCATCGCCAGGCGCGCCTCGGCCTGGCCGTAGCAGCGGCTGGTGGCGGCGTCGCAGCCGAGCGACGCCACGACACTGCCGGGGACGCCGGCGACGGAGGCGTCGATAGGGTCGGCCTGCGTGCCGCAGACACCGGGGTCGGCGGGATCGCAGGCGACGACCGGGATCGTGCCCTGCGTCGTGCCGAAGTCGGCCCGGTAGGTCTGGGTCGCGAGGTCCGCCTCGACGTCGAAGATGTCGGTACTGCAGCCCGCGCCCATGGCTATCGCGAGCACGCCCGCCCAGAGCTTCGTTCCCATCACGCCCAACCTTCCCAGTTTCCCGGCTTTGCCGACGTGCCGAGCCACCTGGCTCGACCGTGTGCAGAGAAGCTAGGTCCGATCCGCAATTTTCCTAGCCAGTTCGGCGTGGCAATGTGACGACATGCCGCCCCAGACGCTCGCGTTGCTGGCCGCGGCGGCGTTCGTCGCGGGCCTGGTCGACGCGATCGGCGGCGGCGGTGGTCTGGTGACGCTGCCGGCGCTGCTGGCGGCGGGGCTGCCGCCGCACGCCGCGCTGGCCACCAACAAGGGTCAGGCTGTCTTCGGCGCGACCGCCTCGGCGCTGTCGTTCTGGCGCCGCGGCGCCGTCGATCGCGCGCGGGCGCCGCTGGCCTTCGCGGCCGGGTTCATCGGGTCGTGGCTGGGGGCCCGCGGCGTGCTGGCGGTGCCGATCGGCCCGCTGCGGGCGATCGTCATCGTGATGTTGCTGGTCGCCGCCGCGATCCTCCTCGCCCGGCGGGAGGGCCCCGCGCGTCCGCGCCCGCTCGCGCCGTCCAGCGCCCGGGCGGCGCTGGTCGCGATCAGCCTCGCCCTCGGCGCCTACGACGGCTTCTTCGGCCCCGGCACCGGGTCGCTGCTGGTGATCGCGTTCGCGACCGTGTTCGGCGATGCGCTGACCCGCGCCTCCGGCAACGCGAAGATCGTGAACCTCGCCTCCAACCTGGCGGCGATGACGCTGTTCGCGTCGCGCGGCGCGATCCTCTGGCAGGTCGCGCTCCCCATGGCCGCCGCCAACGCTCTCGGCGCCGCGACCGGCGCGTCGCTGGCGATCAAGAACGGTGACCGCCTGGTCCGCGCGGTGGTGGTGCTCGTCGTGCTGGCGGTCGTCGTGAAGCTGGCGGTCGATCTGGCGCGCGCCGGCTAAGCCGCGCTCGGCGTCACCTCGATGACCACCGACTTCGACGCCGGCGTGCGGCTGCCGGGCGCGAACTGGCCCAGCGGGACCAGCGGGTTGGCCTCGGGAAAGTAGGCGGCCGCCGAGCCGCGCGGGATGGGGTAGGGGACGACGACGAAGCGCGAGACGGTGCGGCGTTCGTCGCGCCAGCGGCTGGTGAGATCGACCAGCATGCCGGGCGCGAGCGCCAGCGCCGCGATGTCGTCCTCGTTCATGAACACCACGTGGCGGCCGCCGCGGACGCCGCGGTAGCGATCGTCCAGGCCGTAGATCGTCGTGTTGTACTGGTCGTGGCTGCGCACCGTCGTCAGCAGCAGCTGGCGCGGTCCGACCCGCAGGTCGGGGACGGGGTGAACGGTGAAGTGGGCGCGACCGTCGGCGGTCGGGAAGCGCAGCGCGCGCGCCGGCTGCGGCAGCGCGAACCCGTCCGGCGTTCGCACCCGGGCGTTCATCTCCTCGAAGCCGGGGATGACGGCGGTGATCTCGTCGCGGATCCGGTCGTAGTCCTCGACCAGCCAGCGCCACCCGAGCGACGAGCGCGCGCCCAGCGTCGCGGCCGCCAGCCCGGCGACGATCGCCGGCTCGCTGCGCAGGGCCGGGCCGGCGGGGGCCAGCACCCCCTGCGAGCGGTGGACGAGCCCCATCGAGTCCTCCACGGTGACGAACTGGGGGCCGCCCGCCTGGACGTCCCGCTCGCTGCGGCCGAGGCAGGGGAGGAGCAGCGCCTCGCAGCCGGTGACCAGATGGGCGCGGTTCAACTTCGTCGCGACGTGCGCGGTCAGCTGGCAGCGGCGCAGCGCGCGGGCCGTCGCCTCGGTGTCGGGGGCCGCCGACAGGAAGTTCCCGCCCAGCGCGAACAGCACCCGCACCTCGCCCGCCGCCATCGCCTGGATCGTGCCGACGACGTCCAGGCCGTGGCCGCGCGGCGGTGCGAAGCGGTAGCGCTCTCCCAGCGCGTCGAGCAGCGCGTCGCCGGGGCGGTGGTCGATCCCCATGGTGCGATCGCCCTGGACGTTGCTGTGGCCCCGCACCGGGCAGACGCCCGCGCCCGGCCGCCCCAGCGCCCCCCGCAGCAGCAGGAGGTTGACGATTTCCTGGATGTTGGCGATCGCGTGCTCGTGCTGGGTGAGGCCCATCGCCCAGCAGGCGATGATCCGCTGCGTACCGGTCAGCAGCATCGCCAGCTCGCGCATCTGGGCGCGTGGGATCCCGCTCTGGTCGATCAGCGGCTGCCAGGGCTGGGCGTCGAGCGCTTCCGCAAAAGCCTCGAACCCGACGGTGTGACGGGCGACGAAGGCGCGATCGATCGCCTGGCCGCGGCGGCGCACGTCCTCCTCGAGGAGCTCCTTCATCACCCCCTTGAAGAGAGCGACGTCGCCGCCCACCCGCACCGGGAGGTAGAGCGACGCCATCGGTGTCCCCGGCCCCAGCGCTTCCAGCGGCTGCTGCGGGTGTCGGAAGCGTTCCAGCGCCACCTCGGGCAGCGGGTTGATCGCGACGATGCGGCAGCCGCGCCGGGCCGCCGCCTGCAGCGTGGTCAGCATGCGCGGGTGGTTCGTCCCCGGGTTCTGTCCCACCACCAGGATGACGTCGGCGCGCGCGAAGTCGTCGAGCTGCACCGACCCCTTGCCGACGCCCAGCGTCTCCTTGAGGGCGACGCCGCTCGATTCGTGGCAGAGGTTCGAGCAGTCCGGGAGGTTGTTGGTGCCGAGCTGCCGCACGAACAGCTGGTAGAGGAACGCGGCCTCGTTGCTGGTGCGGCCCGAGGTGTAGAACGCCGCCTGGTCGGGCGTGTCGAGCCCGTTCAATGCCGCCGCGAGGCGCGCGAAGGCGTCGTCCCAGCTGATCGCCTGATAGTGGTCGCTTCCGGGCGGGCGCCAGAGCGGCTCGACGAGCCGCCCCTGCTGCCCCAGCCAGTGGTCGCTGCGGGCGGTGAGCTCCGCGACGCTGTGGCGGGCAAAGAAGGCGGCGTCCAGGCGCGCGGGATCGGCCTCCCAGGCCAGCGCCTTGGCGCCGTTCTCGCAGAACTCGAGCGCGGGGCGCTCGTGCGCGTCGGGCTCGGGCCAGGCGCAGCCGGGGCAGTCGAAGCCGCCGGGCTGATTCATCCGCGCCAGCGCCAGCCCCCCGCGCGCCAGCCCCGGGCCGGCGACCACGTGGGCGGCGGTCGCGACAATCGCCGCCAGCCCGCCGGCCGCCGCGGGGCGGTGGCCGACCCTCACGTCGCCGCTGTCGTCGGGGGGCTGCGCGCCGTCAGCCATGGTCGACTCCAATCCGGGCTTCGCCACTATAGATGTTGAAGCCGCCGTCCCGGACGAATCCCAGCAGGGTCATGCCGGCCGCGGTCGCCTGCTCGACGGCGAGGCTCGAGGGGGCGCCGACCGCGGCCAGGATCGGGATCCCGGCGGCGGCCGCCTTCTGCACCAGCTCGTAGCTGGCGCGCCCGCTGACCACCAGCACGCCGTCCGCGGCGGGGAGCGCCCCGGTGAGCAGCAGCGTCCCGACCAGCTTGTCGACCGCGTTGTGGCGGCCGACGTCCTCGTACGCCGCGCGCAGCGTGCCGTCGGGATCGAACAGGCCGGCCGCGTGCAGTCCGCCGGTGCGGGCGAACGTCGCCTGGGCCCGACGTAGCGCCGCGGGCAGGCCGTGAATCGTGGCGGCGGCGACGCGCGGGCGATCGTGCGGCGGCGCGATCCGCCCCGCCGCCAGGGCGTCGAGATCGGGGCGGCCGCAGACGCCGCAGGCGCCGGTCACGACGAAGCGCCGATCGCTCGCCGCGGCGGCCGCCGTCGCCGCGGCATCGAGTGCGACAGTGACGGTGTCCTCGTCGGTCTGCTCGAGCGCCAGGAGCGCGTCGCGGCCGGCGACGATCCCCTCGGCGTAGAGGAACCCCGCGGCCAGCGCGCGATCCTCGCCGGGCGTTCGCATCGTCGTCGCGAGTGGCCGCTCACCGTCCGCGCCGCGCGTGCGGATCTGCAGCGCCTGTTCGACCGCGACCTCGTCTCGCATCGCGGTCGCAGTCGTGCCGCGCACTGACATCACTGGCTTTTTCCGCGTTTGCGGCATTTTTCAAGGGCCCTTCGCAATATACGGCGATTTTTCATCGCGGAAACAGCTGGGAAACATTGGCCGCGTAACGTGGGCATCGTTTCGAGGCGAGAATTCCTCGTTGGAAAAGGGTGACCACATGAAGACCATCCCACGCATCACAGTATTCGCGACCCTCGTCGCGGCTGTCGGCATCGCCTTGCTCGGCGCCCCCTCTGCGCGCGCCGACGAGCCAGCCGCAGCTCCGGCGCCGGCCGCAGCTCCGGCAGCAGCGCCGGCTCCGGCCGCCGCTCCCGCGCCGACCGCGGCAGAGCTGTCGGCGCGAATCGCCGACCTCGAGGCCTACATCACCAACGTCGACGCCCAAGGCCCTCAAGGGTGCCAGGCCCGGGCCACAACGCCTGGATGATGACCTCGTGCCGCGCTGGTGTTGTTCATGACGCTGCCCGGCCTGGCGCTGTTCTACGGCGGCCTGGTGCGCCGCAAGAACATGCTCTCGGTCATCGCGCAGTGCTTCGGCTGCGCCGGCATGGTCACCATCCTCTGGTGGCTGGTCGGCTACAGCTTCGTGTTCGCGCACGGCTCGCGCTTCCTCGGCGGTACGACCTTCGCTTGCCTTGAAGGGCGTCGATGCGATGCCCAACACCGATTATGCGGCCTGGGTCTCGCAGAACGTCTTCTCGATGTACCAGCTGATGTTCGCGATCATCACGCCGGCCCTGATCGTCGGCGCGATCGCCGAGCGCATGAAGTTCTCGGCCATCATGGCCTTCATCGTGCTGTGGATGTTCGTCGTCTACTTCCCGCTGGCCCACATGGTCTGGGGCGTCGACGGCTTCATGAACGGCGTCTGGAACGCCAGCGCCAGCATCAAGGCGATCGACTTCGCGGGCGGCACGGTCGTGCACATGTCCTCCGGCTGGTCGGCGCTGGTGCTCTGCCTGATCCTCGGCAAGCGCAAGGGCTTCGGCAAGCGCGCCTTCCTGCCGCACAGCCTGGTGCTGACCATGGTCGGCACCGGCATGCTCTGGGTCGGTTGGTACGGCTTCAACGCCGGCAGCGCGGTCGCCGCCGACGGCGTCGCCGCCAACGCCTTCATGACCACCACGCTCGCCACCGCCGTCGCCTGCTGCGTCTGGCCGCTGCTCGAGTGGATCACGCGCGGCAAGCCGACCGTGCTCGGCTTCTGCTCGGGCGCGGTCGCGGGGCTGGTCGTCGATCACCCCGGCCGCCGGCTTCGTCAACGCCACGGGCGCGGTCATCATCGGCGTGCTCGCCGGCGTCGTTCCGTTCCTGGCCTGCACCAAGCTGAAGGCGATCTTCAAGTACGACGACGCGCTGGACACCTTCGGCGTCCACGGCGTCGGCGGCACGATGGGCGCGCTCCTGACGGGCTTCCTCGCGACGCCCGAGGTCAACGCCAACCTCAACACCAACCTGGCCAGCGTCGTCGGCAAGACGCTGTGGCTGGAGCAGCTCAAGGCGATCGGGTTCACCATCGTGCTGGCGGTCGTCGGGACCGCCGTCATCGCGATGATCGTCAAGGCGGTCATCGGCCTGCGCCCGACCCCCGAGAACGAAGAGGCCGGCCTCGACGAGTCCGACCACGGCGAGTCCGCTTACCACATGGACGAGGCGGCGGGTTAGTCTCGCTTCCAGGCAAAGAGGAGAACGCTATGAAGAAGATCGAAGCGATCATCAAGCCTTTCAAGCTGGAAGAGGTGAAAGACCGCCTGCGCCAGGTTGGGGTCTCGGGGATGACGGTGTACGAGGTGAAGGGGTTCGGGCGCACCGGCGGCAAGACCGAGGTCTATCGGGGCTCGGCCTATGTCGTCGATTTCGTCCCGAAGGTGAGGATCGAGGTCGTGGTGCCGGACTCGATGGCGGCCGACGTGGTGGCCGGCATCAGCGCGGCCGCCAAGACCGGCAAGATCGGGGACGGAAAGATCTTCGTCACCCCGGTCGAGGAAGCGGTCCGTATCCGCACCGGAGAAAAAGGCGAGGACGCAATCTAGAGTCCAGACCGGGTTTTTTGGCAGAAGATCGGTAAGAACGACGCGCTCGGATCGACAGATCCGGGCGCGTTGCTTTTTGGGGCGGGCTCCTGCGCTAGACTCACGGCGATGGCCGGGTATTCGGGGACGCCGCTGGCGCAGAAGCTGGGGATCAAGGCGGGGGCGCGGGTCGGGCTGGTGAGGCCGCCGGCGGGCTTCGAAGGGACGCTGGGGGAGCTGCCGGACGGCGTCTCGCCTCAGCTCGTCGGGCGCGGCAAGCAGACCTTCGACGTGATGGTCTGCTTCGCGACGCGTGCGGCCGAGGTGGCGCGCGATCTGCCGGCGCTGAAGCAACGAATGACCCCGGCCGCGGGTCTCTGGATGTCATGGCCCAAGAAGGCGTCGGGCGTCCCCACCGACCTGAACGAGAACCTCATCCGCGCCCGCGGGCTGGCGGCCGGGCTGGTCGACAACAAGGTCTGCGCCGTCGACGACACCTGGTCGGGGCTGCGGTTCGTGATTCGGCTCGCCGATCGCGCGGAAGCCGGCGCCAAGCGCACCCCGAAGGCCGGCGCGAAGCGCCTCGGATGACGAGGCGCGCGGCATCTCTGTGCGGGGCCCTGCTGCTGGTCGGCGGGTGCGGCGGGGGCTCGGGCACCTCCGACACGGCGGGCCAGAAGCTGGTGTCGGGGCGCGATCTGTCGGAGCCGTTCTTCTGGGACGGCCAGACGCTCGGCTACGTCCGCGCCGCCGCCGACACGAGCCAGCCCGAGCCCCAAGACCTCTGGATTCATGATCTCGCGGCGGGCGCGTCGTCGGTCGCGCTCACCGGGATCGACTGGGCGCCTCCGAGCTCCTGGCCGCGGTCGCGGGCCGGGAGCCTGCTCATCACCGGGACGACCGGTCGCCGGTTCTACGACTTCGGAAGCCGGGTCGACACCGACCTCGCCGACTTCGGCCTGGTCGGCATCGGCGGCCGCCCGAGCGAGGGGTTGTTCGAGATCACCTTCCAGGGCAACCCGGTCTCCTTTTATCCCATCAGCGTGATCCGCCGGGACGCCGGCGCGATCGCGCTGGCGGGCGGCAACGGCGGTGCCCTCGGCGTCGGCTGGCCGAACGCGCTGCGCACGCTCATCCTCCCGGGCTCGATCGCCGAGGTGACGTTCCTCGGCCTCGACCTCGCCGTGCTCTACGCGCCTTACACCGACGGCGTCAATCAGCAGGCGGGGATCTACAAGGTGACGCTGCCGTCGGGCGACCTGACCCCGCTGGTGCCGCCCCGTCCGATCGCCGACTGGACCGGAGTCGCCGGCAGCTGCACGGTCGGTGGCAGGTGCCTGTTCAAGGTCGTCGGTTGCAGCCCGTCCGATCCAGTTTGCCCGGGCCAGGACAAGCCGCCGTGTCTCATCTTCTACGGCACGAACAGCCACGATGCGGCGGGCACCATGGTGCCGCATGCCTACGACGTCGACGCCGGGACCGACGTCGAGCTGCCGGGCGCGGTCACGCGCTTCACGGTCTCCGGCGATCAGCACCGCGTGCTCTGGGACGACGGCAACGCGCTCAAGGTCAACTACTGGGACCTCTGCACCGACACGCGGCTGCAATGCGCGGACGTCCCGGTCGGGCCGGTGGTCTGGCGCCCCGACGGAAAAGGCTTCGCGGCGATCGACACCGCCGCCTACAGCTTCGGTGTCGCCTCCCTGGTCGACGGCGCCTGTGTCGGCCGGTCGTACCCGGTCGCGGTGTACGGCGTGCAATTCTCGCCCGCCGGCGATCGCCTGCTTTGGCTGGGGAACAGCGTGGACGAATCCCAGCCGCAGGCCTGGCTGGCAGCGGCCGACGGCAGTGACCCGGTGAAGATAGCTGACGGAGAGATCTTCGGGACCGGCTGGGCGGGGGACGGCCGGCGCATCTTCATCGGGCGTGGCGGCAGCTCGAACGCCGGGCTGAGCTGGTTGGATCCCGATGTCTATCCCCCCGTCGAGCATCTGCTCGCCGACAACTACGGGGGCTTCAGCGCCGTCGGAAGCGAAAGGGTGCTGCTCATCGATCACTGGAACTCGCAGGACGGGAACGGCGAGCTCACGTTGATCGACATCGACAGCGGCGCCCGCCAGCGTCTCGCCCGTGCCGTCACCGACATGACCACGGCGGGGGACATCGACGGGCAAGGGACCAACGTCGCGTACACGATCCGAACGCGGGTCTCCTCAGACCGCGATGGCCTCTGGTTGACCACTTTGCCGTGATCGCCCGCGTGGGCGCGGCGCTGGTCGCGGCGATGGCCGCGCTCGCGGGGGGCGTGGCGCGCGCTGCGCCCCTGCCGCCGGATTCGTCCGTGGCCGCGGACGCCGGCGTCCCCCAGGCCGCGCCGCCTGACGCCGCCGCGGCCTCGAGCGCGGACGGCGGCATGGCGGGCGGCGATGGGGCTGCCGGCGCGCCGGCCGACGGGAGCGCGGGCGACGGCGCGCCGGTCGACGCCGCCGTCGCGGCGCCGGCCGTGGCGCCGCCGGTTCCACCCGCGCTGCCGACCGCGCCGGTCCGCGGCACGGTGTTCGCGCGCGGGGGGCATCGCCGCATCCCGGGTGCGATGGTCCTCGTCGACGGCGTCACCGCCGGCGAGGCCGACGCGGCCGGTGAGTTCGAGGTGACGGCGACCACGGGGCGCCACCACCTGCAGGTGGCATCCTCGGGATACCTCCCGGTCGAGCGCGAGATCAACGTCGAGCGGTCGGGCTGGACCGGCACCGTGCGGCTGCCGTCCGGGGGCGCGGTGCTGGAGACCGTCGTCGCGGCCAAGCAGACGATCGCGGCGACGCGGATCGACGGGGCGGCGGCGCGCGACACGCCGGGCACCGGCGGCGATCCGCTCCGGGTCGTCGAGTCGCTGCCAGGCGTGTCACAGATCGTCTGGCCCTTCGCGGTCTACGCGATCCGGGGCGCGAACCCGGGCAACACCGGCTTCTTCCTCGACGGGATGCGGGTGCCGACGCTGTTCCACTTCGCGCTCGGTCCGTCGATCGTCCACCCCTACCTGATCGACAAGCTGACGTTTTATCCCGGCGGCTATCCGGCGCGCCTCGGCGGGTACGTATCGGGGATCGTGGCCACCGAGACGGCCGCCCCACCGAACGACATGACCCGGTTCGCGGTCGACGCGCGCCTCTACGACGCGGGTGGGTTGGCGGTGGCGCCCTGGGACGGGGGGCGGGGCACCGTCGCCGTCGCCGCCCACTACTCCTACACCGGCCTCCTGGTGTCGCGCCTCTCCTCGGACGTCGCCTTCGGCTACGCCGACTACACGCTCCGTGTCGACCACACCCTGGCGGGCGGGCGAATCACGCTGCTCGCGCTCGGGTCGTACGACACGCTCGACGTCGCGCGCTCCGACCTCGGCAACGGCTCGTTGACCTTCCACCGCGTCGACCTGCGCTGGGAGCGGTCCGTCGGGGGCGGGCGCCTGCTCGTGCGCACAGCGCTCGCCGTCGACGACGCGCACTCGAACCTCTACGACATTCCGATCGGTGTCGTGGCCCTGACCGCCGCGCCCAAGCTGTCGTACGTGCGCCCGCTCTCCCGGGCGATCACGGTCGAGGCCGGCGCCCAGGCGGAGGCCCAGCACTTCTCGAGCGACGTCCCGGCCACGAACGGCGGCTCCGCCTTCGGGGATCTGGCGCGCAGTCGGTCGGCGCTGACCGCCGGCGTCTTCGCCGCCGGCGCGATCGTCTGGCGCCGCCTCACCGTCGAGCCGGGCCTGCGCCTCAGCGCCTACGCGGAGGAGGCGACCACGCGGTCCGCGCTGGAGCCGCGGTTGGCGGCGCGCCTCGGCCTCGTCGAGGGACTCTCGGTCGACGTGACGGCCGGCCGGTTCTCGCAGATGCCGAGCTTGCCGATCGGCGTCGGGTCGTTCGAGGCGTTCGGGCTCGCGGATCTCGGTCTGCAGACGTCGACGCAGGTCGCGCTCGGTGTCGAGACCCGGTTGCCCGGCGCGCTGACCTTGCGGCTGGTCGGGTTCCAGCAGTGGATGACCGTGAGCGACGTGCGCAGCTTGCTCGCGGTCGACTTCACCAACCCCGACTACCTCCAGATGCGTCCGGCCCGGGGCTACGGGACCGAGCTGATGCTGCGGCTGCCCGAGGGGGGGAAGGTCTCCGGCTGGCTCGCCTACACGTTGTCGTGGAGCACGCGCGACGTCGACGGCGTCGACGCGCCGTCGGACTGGGACCAACGCCACATCCTGAACCTGGTGACCAGCGTGCGGCTCCCGCGGGGGTGGTCGGCCGGCGCCCGCTTCCACTTCAACACCGGGCGGCCCTACCCGACGCTGACCGAGATCAACACGATGGAGCTGCGCCGTCTGCCGCCGTTCTGGCAGGTCGATCTGCGCGCCGCGAAGCGCGTCGTCTTCGATCGCGTGACCGTCGACTGGTTCGTCGAGCTCGGCAACGCCACGCTGACCCGCCAGGTGACCGCCTACCAGCGCCTGAACCGCGACATGGGCCCGGTCGAAGAGGTCGGCTTCCGGATCGTGCTCCCCTCCGTCGGCGTCCACGCCGAGTGGTGACGGCGCTGTCCGTTCGACAGGCGAAGCGGTCAATAAAACAGGAACGGCCACCAGTTCTTCATCGGTTTGCCGTCGATGCGGTGGGCGCGGGTGGCGGGGCCGGGCATGCTCTGGCGCCAGTAGATCTGCCAGCCGCCGCCGCAGTCGGGGAAGGCGTCGTCCGCGTCGGCGACCGCCGCGGCGGTATACGGCTCGTAGCTGTCGTCGCCGTCGGCACCGTCGCCGAGACCGAAGTGCGCGCAGCGTGAATCGACCGGGGCCTGGTTGGCGACGTCCCAGCGCGCGGTGGCGTTGGGCGGGAACATCGTACTGCCGCACCCTTGCCGGAAGGGCGCGATAGTCCAGGGCGTGCCGTCGGCGTAGCTCCCCGTCGCGCTGGTGGCGGTCGGGTAGGCGACGCACGGGGTGCCGGCCTGATCGCAGAGGCGGGACCAGCTCTCGAAGCGCACGCCGAAGCGCCGATCGAAGTCGCGGTTCAGGAACGCGTCGGCGTCGGCGCGCCAGGCCGGCAGGGCGTCCCACATCCCCTCGATCCCCCAGCCGCGGACCTCGAGATCGCACCCCGGCCCGCGCGCCGGGTCGAGGTGGGCGATCCGGACCGTCACGCCGCAGAGGATGTCGTCGAGGCAGCCGCCGTCGCCGCCCGCGCAGGGGGCGAAGGCGCCGGCGATAGCGCGGCCGCGATCGTCATAGATCTGCTTTCGTTCGAGGTAGAGCGGAGGGCGGCGGACACCGGGCTCGCCGTCCTGGATCCAGACCTCGTTGACGATCCCCTGCTCGTAGAGCTCGCAGAGCGAGAGCGCGCGCGCCGGCTGGGCCGGATCGGGGAAGCCGTAGCGCGGGGCGAACTGCGCCGAGAACAGCGCCAGCGGATCGAACTCGCCCGCCGGGGTGGTCGGCAGCAGCGTGCTCGACGGGTTGGGCCAGCCCGGGGGGCAGGGTGGTCGGTGAGGTCGACGATCTTCGCGATCTGGTAGCGCAGGAACGGCCGGGCCGCGGCGTCGGCGTAACCGTGCGGGCGCGACCCCTCGGCCAGCGCGGCGATCTGCGTCTCGGCCGTCCGCTGCGTGTCGTCGCTCGACGCGCCGTTGGCGAAGTTCAGGATCAAGAGCCGCGGGCGCATCTCGGTGATCACGTCGTGGTGGAGGCCGAGCCAGGGATCGGAGTTGGTGGAGTGCCCGTCGGCGGGCCACGCCGTCGGCGCGCAGTCGGGATCGGCGGGACGGTTGCCGCAGTCGTCCGGCGACACCGCGTCGACGATCCGCGTGCAGGCGGCGAGGGCCAACGTTGCGACCAGCAGTCGCGGGTCGGGCCGCCTCACAGCCGCACCCCGAGGCCCGCGGTGAGGAAGACCAGGGCCCGCCCGATGCGGGCGGCCTCGTCGCCATCGAGGCGGACCACGGTCGTGGTGGCGGACGCCAGCAGGCGCGCGTCGAGGGCCAGGGCGAGCCGCGGCGTGAGCGTCCAGGCGAGCCCGACCCCGGCGACGCCGACGGCGGACCAGCTGGCGGTCGCGGCTCCGGTGAAGCCCGGCGCGCCGCGCCCGTCGACGGCGAGGCGCCAGCCCCCGGCGCCGGCGCCCGCCACGAGGTCGAGCGCGCGCCCGAGCGGGAGCGCCACCACCAGCTCGCCGAGCGCCAGCGCGTGGCCGAGCCGGGCGCTGCCGGCCACGGCGCTCACCTCGGCGTCGGTGCCGAACGCGCTGACGGTCGCGCGGCCGCCGAAGCGGGAGCCCAGCGCGGTCGCCGTGACCACCGGCGCCCAGCCGCTCGCGCGCCCCGCGCCGAGCCAGCCGCCGCCGGCCGCCAGCACCGGCCGGTGGGGTAACGGCGGCGCCGGCGCGGCGTGGACGACGAGCCCCTCCGCGGGGGGCGCGGCGGCGAGGGGGGCCGGCGGCATCGGGCGCGGTGGTGATGCCTCCTTGGGGGGCGCGGCGGGTGGCGCCGGTGCGGGCGCCGGTGGGGGCGGCGGCGCGGGTGCGGGCGCCGCTGCCAGCGGGACGGCCGGCGTCGCGGGCGCCGCTGTCGGTGGGGCGGGCGCGGGGGGTGGCAGCCCGGCGAGCGTCGTCTTCAGGAGGTCGACCGCCATCACCGCGAGCACCGCCGCGCGGCGCGGCGTCCCCGCCGCCTCCAGCGCGAACGTCTGTACCGTCGTGCGCCCGGACGTGCCGTCGGCGATCCATATCTCGACGGCGCCGGCTGTTGCGAAGACGCCGATCGCGGCCCGCGACCCGCGCCCCCGCACCTCGCGCTCGACGGCCGCGCGGCGGTCGTCTCCGCTGACGACGCTGTCGCCGCCGAGCTCGAACCCGGCGGCGCGGAGCTCGCCGCGCACGCGGGTGACGGTCTCGGCGGTGAGCGAGGTCCCCAGGCCGGAGAGCACCAACGCCACGCGCTGGTCGCCGCTGCCGGCGCGGGCAGCGCCCGCCGCGAGCAGGCCGGCGACGATCAGAATCAGCGCCGGCCGCGAGCCGCCGCGCGCACGCATCAGAGCTTCAGAATACGACGGGCGGCGTCCGCGGTGGGGCCGTTCGGGAACCTGCGCAGGTAGTCCTCGGCGTCGGTTCGGGCCGCGCCGGACGAGGTCTGCTCCTCGAGCAGCAGCTTGCGCCCCAGGGCCTGGGCCGCGTAGGTGCCGGCCGGATCGTCGCGCAGGTACTGCGCGTACCAGCGGGTCGCGGTCCGCGCCTCGCCGTCGTCCTCGGCGAGGTTCCCGAGGAAGAAGGCGGCCTCCCGCCCCTCGGCGCTGTCGGCGAAACGCGACCGCTCGGCCAGCAGCGCCCGCCGGGCCAACCGCCCGCGCCGGGTGTAGCGGGCGGCGTCGGCGAGCGCCGCGAGCTCGGCGCGGGGGCCGCGCCCGAGCACGGCGCCGATTCCCCGTCGCTCGGCGTCGGCGACAATCGCCTCGAAGTCGCCGCGCGCGAGGCGCCGGTTCCAAGACGCGGAAGAGGACGAAAACGACGGCTGCGCTGCGCGCAGAGCCGGTATCGCCGCGACGGGCGGTACCATAGGCGGTGCCTCGCCCGGCGCGGCTGCCTCTGGCACTGCCTCTGCTTGGCCCTCGGCCTCGGTCGTGGTCGTGGCCGTGGTGGTTCCCTGGGCGCCGTTGGTCTCGAGCAGGAACTTCTCGTCGCCCGCCCGGGTCAGGAGGTGCTGCCCCGCCTTCATGACGACGCCGCCCGGGATCATCGGCCCGCTCACGCGCACCGAGCCCTTGCGCAGCCAGAGCTCGAACGCCTGGTCGTCCCCCGACCACTGGACGTCGAACATCGTGCCGGTCACCTGGACCAGGTAGGGGCCCGCCGCCACCTGCCAGCGGGCCTGCGGGCGCGGGACGAAGTAGGCCTGGACGCGCCCGCGCGACAGCACGATCCGGCCGCCGCTTGCCACCAAATCCCGCACCTCGGTGCGGGCCTCGCGCTCGAGCACGATCTCGGAGCCGTCGGAGAAACGAATGCGCGTGTCGGCGGCCGCGGGGCGGATCTCGCCGCTCGCGGCCACGGTGCCGTGGACGACCTCGAACGTCAGCGGCCCGGGGCGACGCGCCAGCTGCCAGGCGACGGGCGTGGCCACCATCGCGAGTGCCGCCAGGGCCAGCGCCGACACCACCGGCCAGCGCAGTCGCACCGGCCGCACGCGCTGCCCGTCGCGCGCCCGCCGCAGGCCGCGCTCGTCGACGGCCTCGCCCGCGGGCACGACCAGCGTCTCGCGGGCGAGCCCGACCAGCCGGGCGAGCGCCGCGTCTTCCGGCCGCCCGGTCGTCCGCTCCTCGTCGGAGCTCGTCATTCCCGTGCCTCCCGGCCCGGGCTCGCGGCGGTGGCGTCCGCGTCGCTCCCCAGCGCCGGCAAGAGCTCGACCAGCGCCGGGTCCTCGCGAACCATGACGGCCAACCGCTGCCAGCTCTTCACCAGCCGCCGCTTCGTCGTCGCCAGCGACACCTCGAGCACGGTCGCCACCTCTCGCAGCTCCATCCCCTCGATGAACCGCAGCGTGAACGCGGTGCGGTCCAGCGGGCTCAGCCGATCGAGCAGCACGAACAGGCGCCCGACCGCCTCGCGCGCGTCGCCGCTCGGCTGCGAGGCCCGCAGGTCCAGCGTCTCGACGTCGCCCGGCATCACCAGCCAGCGCCGCAGCCAGCGCCAGCGCAGGTGGTGGCGGATCTTGAAGGTGGTGATCGACATGATGAACGCCGACACCGTGCGCGGATCGCGCAGCGTCTTCACCCGATCGAAGAAGGTGATGAACACCTCCTGGGTCATGTCGTCCAGGTCGGCCTGCGGCCCCAGCGTCCGCATCACCAGCCGCCTCACCAGCGGCCCGAAGCGGCGCCAGGCCTCGCGCGTGGCCCGCGGGTCGCCCGCCATCAGCGCCCGCACCAGGGCGGGGTCGTCGGCGTCGGCCAGCGTCGCGCCAGGCAGGTAGGCGATCGGCGCCAGACGGTCGGAACGTGAGGTCTTCATGCCCGCTGCGGTGTCCCAACAAGAAGTGCCGGGAGGGGGCCCCGGCGGCTCACATTATGAGCGCCTAAAGGACGATCTCGACCAGCGCCGGATCGCCAGGCGGGATCGGGACGTGCTGGACACCCAGGCCGCTCTTCACCTCGAGCACCTGCACGTCGAGCGGGCAGTCCAGCCGAAACAGCCACGACTCGGATATGACGCGCCACTCCCCGGCGCAACCGACGGAAATCCCTCCCACGATGCTACGCACCAGTCCCTCGACCCTCCGGAAGCGCCGGCAGGGGAGCCGGACCTGGTTCTCACCGGCGACCGGGACCAGCAGCTGGGGCTCGATGCGGCAACCGTCGACGTCGGCGCCCACGGTGAGCCTCACGCCGGTCGGAACGGCGGGTACCGTGCACCCGGTCTGGCCCCGGCAATACCTTTGCGAACCGCGGGCGAGGGAGAGGCCGCTGACGAACCCCCGCATCGAGCTCTCCGGGCCGCCCCCTTCGACGATGACGTGTACCGAGGCCGTGTCCTCCAGCGGCTTGGCCCGGCAGGGCGGGTTCAGGCAGACCGGCGCCGGCTGCCCATGCTCCGGAATCGCGACCCGCTGCTCCAGGTGCCATCCCTCCCCGGTGGCGACGACTGTTGCCTCGAAGACCGCTTCGGGAACCCGGAGCTCGAACGTGCAGTCGGCGTGAGGGCTCTCGTTCGGCTCGACCGTCGTGGTGCTGGTGCGCAGTTCGTAGCTGTTGATCGGGCAGGGCTCGCCAGGCGGGAATCCGACGGCGACGCGCAGGACCGGCGCCGCTTCCAGCGTGACCTGCAGGCCGGTCGCGGGCGCGGTGACGTCCCGCAGGGTGAACGACCTCACCGTGTCGCCGGTGAACGCCAGGTCGTAGTGACGGCCGGGGACGAGGCCGGGAACGGAGAACTTTCCATCTTCGTCGACGACGTTGGGCTGGACGTCGTCATGACCGGCGGCGGTGAGGGTCAGCGTGACCTCATCGCTGTGGGACGGGAGGTGGGCGCTGCCGCTGATCTCGGCGCCGGGGGAGAGCGCGATGTCGATCTCTCGCGTGAGCCCGCCCGGCGCCAGGACGTCGCTCGCCACGCCGACCAGGTCACCCCGTGACGCGGTCAGCGTGTAGCGACCGGCCGGGAGGTGCACCGTGTAGCGAGCATCGTCGTCCAGGATCTTCGCCTCGAACGAGCGCGCGCCGTCGTCGGCCGTCACGACCAAGGTGGCGGATTCCGCGCCGGCGGGAGCGGAGACACGGCCGGTGAGGTGGGCGACGCCGACGCGGGCGTCGTCGCCTCGGAGGCGCGGGGGCATACGCGGCGATGGGCGAGCGGGTGGGGGAGCCACCAGCTCCTCTTCGGTCACCTCGGTCTCCGCCGCGGCGGGCGCCTGGGGTTTGTGCCGGGTGGCCCGCGCGACAACGACGATCAGGGCGACGAGGATCGCGAGCAAGACGCCGAGCCGCATCCGACCTCCCGAGGGAGAGACAACGGTTCGGGGATCAGGTTCCGGTGCTCGTGCTGGGCCTCAGTTCATTCCCATGTCTTTGCGGATGGCGGTCACCATCTTGCAATGATTGATGGCGTCGGAGAGGCCGTGGTACTCGCTCTCGTAGTTGAGGCCGTAGGGCCAGAAGTGCACCCCGTCGCCGTGCACCTCGTCGGTGGCGACGCCGGTGATCTCGCGCAGCACCGTGGTGGCGTTGGTGCCGGTGAAGACCTTGGCGCTCGTACACAGCGCGGCGAACTGTGAGCTGCCGATTCCGACGGTGTGGGCGATCTCGTGCATCGCGCGCGACATCGTCTGGTAGGCGGCGTTGGTGCCGAACCGGATCGAGCCGTTGGTGCTGCCGTCGGCGGTCTCGACGCCGGCGTTCAAGGTGATCGTGTCCGCCTTGGTGATGTTCGCGTAGCAGTTGTAGTTGGCGACCGCGGCGTCCATCGCGGTGGCGATCCGCGCGTACGCCGCCTGCTCGTCGGCGGTCGGGTTCGCCGACTTCACCAGCGTGTAGCTGACGTGGCCCGAGAACGGGCAGCCGTTGCCCGTCCCGCCGCCGGCGCCGCCCGCGCCGCTGCCGGGTGCGCAGGCGATCTCGACGGCGAGGCTCTTGACCGTCTTGTTGCACGGATCGCCGAAGACGTCGTTGCTGGCCGGGACGGTGCAGGTCTGACGCCCGACGCAGGTCGCCCGCACCACCTCGACGGAGTCGGTGGCGTTGCAGGCGCCGGTCGTGAACGCGCCGCAGCTGCCGGTCGGCGTTCCGTAGCTGGCGAACACGACGCTGGCGATGACCTGTCCGGCGGGGCAGGTCAGCGCGACGTTGCTCCCCTCGGCCCCCATGCCGCAGATGTGCGGCCCCGCGCCGCCGCTGCCGCCGCCGACGGAGGAGCCGCCGCCGCCGCCGCGCCCCGCGCTGCCGGGGGTACCGCCGCGCCCCGCGCCGGCGCCCGCCGCGCCGCCGAGCCCCGAGGTGCCGCCGCGCCCGGGCGCGCCCGCGACGCCGGTTCCGCTCGCCCCGCCGCTCGACGCACCCGCGGCTCCGGCGACGCCCGGCTGACCGGCCACGCCGCCGCCCGTGCCGCCGGCGTCAGGCTGCCCGCCGGCGCCCGGTTGACCCGCGGCGCCTGACTGACCCGCGGCGCCTGGCCGCCCCGCCGCGCCCTGCTGACCGGCCGCGCCGGTGGTGCCGGCGGCGCCGGTTTGGCCGCCGGTCCCCGTCTCATCATCGCTGGTCGGGGACGAGCAGGCCGCGAACGCCAGCGTGAAGGCGAGCGTCGACGCGAACAGCAGGGTGGTGGGGGGGCGGGTCTTGGTCATGATCATGGGGGGCACCCGATTCGGGTCGTCGAGACGACGACGTCATCGATCCAGAACGTGCGGGGCGTATCGGCTTGATACGATTCCCACCCGAGATCCAAGCGGTCGAACAGTGGCGCCGTCCAGTGATAATTGGCGGGCTGATTGACGCACCCCTGCCCGACGCCGGTGACGGTCAGGCTGTCGACCGGCGCGCCGTCGAGCCAGAGCCGCATCGTGCTGGCGGGGCCGTCGAACTGCCACTCGACGCACGACCAGACGTCGACGGGAACGACCTTCTTGTCGCTGTGGAACCAGCAGTCGCTGGCGGGGCCGACGCCGCCATACGAGTCGGGTGTCTCGTAGTTCGCCATCAGCTGGTTGCCGGCCGCGAGCGGATGCTGGCCGCCGTACCGGTACTGAGCGCGGTGGCTCTGCCCGGGGACGAGGCCGCTCCCCTGGAGCATCGTCCAGTGCACGTCACTGGTCGGCGCTGATGCCAGCCGAAACATCATCCGGCCGTAAAAGGCGTTGCCCGCCACCGGGAAGACGCCGGCGCCCAGACCGACGAACGCGCTCTGGTACGTCGCCGTCCCCGGCGTCGTGAACCTGACCGCCTTCGCGCCCGATCGGTGCTGGGCCCCGTCGACGGTGATGGTGCCGTTCTTGGTGGCGCTCGACCACTTGCCGGTTGGCGTCTGCCCCGCGCCGTAGCTCTCGAAGTCGTCGCAGAAGAGCGCGCCGGCGCAGCCGGGGTCACCGGCGCCTGCGGTCCCGGCGTTCCCGGCGCCGTTCATGCCGCCGGTCCGACACGCCAGCGAGACCAGGGAGACGAAGACAGACAGCATCATCGCCTGCCGCATCGAGGCTCCGGTGTAACATGCCCGCGCCCATGACGACCACCGCAGCAGCCAGTCCCCAGCTCAGCGCGAAGAAGCGCTCCCTCATGCCCTCCGGCGACCTCCGGAAGAAGTTGCGCGCGCACGGGCACGCGCTCACGCCCCTGGTCCAGATCGGAAAATCGGGCGTGACCGTGGGCTTGCTTCGGCAGGTCCAGCAGGCGCTGGCCGATCACGAGCTCGTCAAGATCAAGATCGGCGGCGAGAGCCCCTCGGATCGCTTCGCCGTCGCCGACAAGCTCGCGACCGAGCCCGGCGTCAGCATCGTGCAGATCGTCGGTCGCGTCATCCTCGTCTACAAGCGCCACCCGAAGACCCCGAAGTTCGAGGGCAAGCGCGCCAAGGGCGCTACCGTGGTGGTCAAGGCCAGCGCGCGCCGCCGCCCGGCGGGTCGAGGGGCGCGTCGCTGAGGCGCCGATGAAGGCGTTCCTCGACGACGACTTCCTGATCGAGAGCGACGTCGCGAACGACCTCTACCGCCGGTTTGCGGCGCCGCAGCCGATCCTCGACTACCACAACCACCTGTCGCCGCAGCAGATCGCCGACGACCACCGCTTCGCGACCATCACCGAGCTGTGGCTGGAGGGGGACCACTACAAGTGGCGGGCGATGCGCGCCGCCGGCGTCTCCGAGCCGGAGATCACCGGCGACGCTTCGGACTGGGACAAGTTCTCGGCCTGGGCGAGGACGGTGCCGCAGACGCTGCGCAACCCGCTCTACCACTGGACCCACCTGGAGCTGCGGGCGCTGGGGGTGACCGGCAAGCTGCTCTCGCCCCAGACCGCGCCGGCGATCTTCGACGCCTGCAACGCCGCGCTGATGAAGCCCGAGTTCTCCGCCCAGGGGCTGCTGCGCAGGTTCGACGTGCGCGTCGTCTGCACCACCGACGATCCGATCGACGATCTCGCGGCGCACGAGCGCCACGCCGAGCGCTCCGACGCCTTCACCAAGTTCTACCCGACCTGGCGCCCCGATCGGCTCTTGTCGGTGCGCGATCTGCGGAGATGGAACGGGTGGGTCGACGCGCTGGGGGCCGCGGCGGGGGTCTCGATCGGAAACCTGACCGGGCTGCGCGACGCGCTCGCGAAGCGGCACGAGCGGTTCCACGCCCTCGGCTGCCGCGCCTCCGACCACGGCCTGAAGCGGCTGTCGGTGGCGCCGTGCAAGGAGAAGGAGCTGGTCGCGATCGTCGCCAAGGCCCGCGCCAACAAGTCGCTATCCCCCGACGAGGTCGATCAGTTCAGGTCGGCGATGCTGCACGAGCTCGCCGTGATGGATCACGCCCGCGGCTGGGTGCAGCAGTTTCACCTGGGGGCGCTGCGCGACGTGAGCACGCGCGGCTTCCGGGCGCTGGGCGCGGCCTCCGGCCACGACGCGATCGGCGACTTCCGCCAGGGTGAAACGCTGGCCCGGTTCCTCGACCGCCTCGACGAGCGCGGCAAGCTGGCCAAGACGATCGTCTACAACCTGAACCCCGCCGACAACGAGCTCATCGCGACCATCGTCGGCGCCTTCAACGACGGCTCGGTCGCCGGCAAGATGCAGCTCGGCAGCGCCTGGTGGTTCCTCGATCAGCTCGACGGGATGCGCCGCCAGCTCGACGCGCTTTCGAACCTGGGCCTGCTGTCCCGGTTCGTCGGCATGCTGACCGACTCGCGCAGCCTGCTGTCGTTCTCGCGGCACGACTACTTCCGGCGCCTGCTCTGCAACCTGCTGGGCGACGACGTCGTCCGGGGGCGCCTGCCCGACGACCGCGAGCTGCTGGGCGGGCTGGTCGCCGACGTCTGCTACCGCAACGCGCGCGCCTACTTCGATTTTCCGGGCTAGCAGCCGCGGCTCTTGTCGAGCCCCCGCCCGCCCCTAGCTTCTCTGGGTGAGTCGCCAGCGGTCGGGGCCATCGCTCGTCGGCGGGAAACCCCGGGACGCGCAGGCGCTGGCGTCGACCGTCGCCGTCGTGTTCGTGCTGGCCGGCTCGGCGTGGGTCCTGATCTCCGACATCGTCCTTTACAGGTGGGTACACGACCCCGTGCTGCTGGCCCGGCTGGAGACGGCCAAGGGGTGGGCCTTCATCGCCCTGGGGTCGCTGCTGATGTATCTCGTGACGCTCTGGAGCGCGAAGCGGTTCGTACGGGCCCAGGCGTTGAACGCCGCTATCGTCGAGAGCATCGCCGACGGCGTGCTGCTGCTGGGACGGGATCGGGCCATCACCTACGCGAACCCGGGGGCGGTCGCGATGCTGCACGCCGAAGGGCTCGACGACCTGGTCGGGATGGGGGCCCCGGAGTTCTCGCGGCGGTTTCGGGTCACCTACCCGGACGGCTCCCTGGTCCCCCCGGACCAGTACGTCTCGCAGCGTGTCTACGAGGCGGGGGGGACGCTGCGCTACACGGCGGTCCTGAATCCCCCGGGGCAGCCGGAGGTCGTCGTCTCGTGCACGGCGGCCGCGGTGCGCACCAGCGACGGAGACCCGCCCGCGATGGTCGTCAGCGTCGTCCACGACATCACCGCCGCCGCGCACCTGGAGGAGATGCGCAATCAGTTTTTTGCGGCGGCGGCGCACGCCCTCAAGACCCCGATCGCGATCATCAAGACCAACGTGCAGGTCATGGCCCAGCGCTTCGACGGCGAGCTCAGGCGGCCGATGGGCGCGATCGAGCGGCAGTGCGATCGGATCGATCGCCTGGTTCAGAACCTGCTGGTGCTGGCGCGGGCCCGCTCGCGGACGTTGCGCCTCCACCAGGAGGAGGTTGAGCTGCGCCCGCTGATCGAGCAGGTGGTCAGCGACGCGGAGTCGGCCGGTCTCCGCAATCCGGTGAGCGTGGAGATGACGGGGGCGCCCCGGGTCTACGCCGATCCGGAGCGGCTGACGATGGCGCTGCGCAACCTGCTCGATGCGGCCGCCCGCTCCTCGATCACCGGGACGCCGATGGCGGTGACGGTCCCGTACTCCGACGGGGACGCCCAGATCGGGGTGCGCTATCAGGCCCGGCCGGCGGCCGAGCGGACGTACGAGCTCTACGGCGAGTACGACGATGTCGGCATCAGCCAGTGGGTCGCGGCGATGGTCGTCGAGGCGCACGGCGGAAGCCTGGTGGAGATGACCGCCGACCCCGAGACGACGTTCTGGGTCCGCTTGCCCATAGGAGTCGAAAATGATGCCCGACACACGTGACGTCCTGGTCGTCGACGACGATCCCGACATGGTCGACGCTATCGCGATGGTGCTGGAGCAGGGGCACTACGCCAGCCGCTGCGCGGAGAATGGCAAGGAGGCGCTGGTGGAGGTCGAGAGGCAGCGGCCTGCGCTGATCCTCCTCGACATGCTGATGCCGATCATGGACGGGTGGCAGTTCGCGCGCGCGCTGCGGGAGCGCTACGGTCACGCGGTGCCGATCGTGGTCGTGACCGCGGCGGAGCACGTCAAGACCCGCGGCGACGAGATCGGCGCCGACGAGGTGCTGTCCAAGCCATTCAACGTCTCGAACCTGTTGCGCATCGTCGATCGCTACCTGCCGGCCGGCGTGCCCGCGGGAGCCGTTCCATGACGAACGTCCGTCTCGAGACGCCGGCCGACGAGGCGGCCATCCATCGCCTCAACGCCACCACGTTCCCGACCGACGCCGAGGCCCGGCTGGTCGACGCGCTGCGGGCCGGCGCCGGTCTGGTGCTGTCGCTGGTCGCCGAGGAGGGGGACGCCCTGGTCGGGCACATCGCCTTCTCGCCGGTCACGGTCACCGGGGGGAGCGATCGGGTCGCCGGCGGCGTCGGGCTCGCGCCGATGGCCGTGGCGCCCTATCGCCAGCGTTCTGGGATCGGTCGCCGCCTGATCGAGGAGGCGGTGCGGTGGCTCGCCGCCGCGGGACACCGGTTCTGCGTCGTGGTGGGGCACCCGACGTACTACCCGCGGCACGGGTTCCAGGTCGCGCGCCCCCTCGACATCCGCTGGGAGAAGCCGGTGCCGGACGAAGTGTTCATGGTGCGCGCGCTCGTCCCCGGCGGGCTCGACGGCGTCTCGGGCGTCGTCCGCTACCGGCCCGAGTTCGACCCGTTCTGAGCCTCGGCGCCCCAGCTGATCCAGACGACAGCGCCAGGGCTGCTACCGGCGCCGCCGCCGGGGCGGTAGGCTGCCGGCCCCGTGACCCGATCGCTGAACTTCGTGCGCGCACTCCCCGCCCTGGTGCTCTTGCTCTCCGTCGCTGCGTGCGCCGCCCGCGGCGCCGCCGCACCGCCCGCAGCCACCGCCGCGCCGCCAGCAGCGGCCGCCGCGCCGCCAGCGGCCGTCGCCGCGCCGCCCGCCACTGCGCCGACCGCGCCCGCGGTCGAGCGGGTGCTGGTTCCCGAGGGGGGCCCGAGCCGGGGCCCGTCGTTCGCCAAGGTGACGATCGTCGAGTTCACCGACTTTCAGTGCCCGTTCTGCGCGCGCGTGCAGCCGACCCTCGCGCGCATCGCCAAGGAGTACCCGACCGACGTGCGGCTCCTGTTCCGCCACAGCCCGCTGCCGTTCCATGCCCGGGCGAAGCCGGCGGCCGAGGCGGTGGAGGCGGCCGGGGCACAAGGGAAGTTCTGGGAGATGCACGACAAGCTGTTCGCCGAGCCGCAGCGCCTGGAGCGCGCCGACCTGGACGCGCACGCGCGCGCGCTGGGGCTCGACCTGGCGAAGTTCGACGCCGCGCTGGACGCCCACGCCGGTCAGGCCAAGGTCGAGGGGGACGTGACGCTGGGCCATGCCCTCAACGTGGAGGGGACGCCAGTCTTCTTCATCAATGGCCGTCTCGTGCGGGGGGCCCAGCCCTACGAGGTCTTCAAGAACGTCATCGACGAGGAGATCGCGAACGCCGACAAGCTGCTGGCTGCCGGGACGCCGCTGACGAAGCTCTACGCCGCCGAGCTCGCGGGGGCGAAGCCGGCGCTGCCGCCGACCTCGTGGCGGGTCACCCCGAAGGGCGGCGACGAGCTCTATCGCGTTCCGCTCGTCGACGCGCCGGTTCGGGGCGGCAAGCAACCCAAGGTGACGATCGTCGAGTTCAGCGACTTTCAGTGCCCGTTCTGCACCCGGGTGACGCCGACGCTGGCCCGACTGCTGGCGCAGTACGGGGCCGACGTGGCCCTGGTGTTCCGCCACAACCCGTTGCCGTTCCATCCGCGCGCCATGCCGGCGGCGCTGGCCGCCGAGGCAGCGCGCGCGCAGGGGAAGTTCTGGGAGATGCACGACGTGCTGTTCGCCAACCAGCGAAAGCTGGAACGGGCCGATCTCGACGGCTACGCCAAGGCGCTGGGGCTGGACATGACCAAGTTCGCCGAGGCGCTCGACACCAATCGCGACAAGTGGCGCATCGATCGCGACGCCGCCGACGCGGCGAAGTTCGGGGCCCGGGGGACGCCCAGCTTCTTCATCAACGGGCGGCCGTTGCTGGGCGCGCAGCCTTTCGAGGCCTTCCAAGGCGCCGTCGACGAGGCGATCAAGCGCGCCGACGCGGCGCTGGCGGCCGGCACGCCGCGCGCGCAGCTCTACGCGGCGCTGACCAAGGACGGGAAAGAGCGGGCGCCCGAGCAGCCGCCGGCGCCGCCGGCCGAGGACCCCGACGCGAACGTCCGCTATCGGATCGACATCAAGGGGGCGCCGGCGCGCGGGGGCAAGGAGCCGCTGGTCACGATCGTCGAGTGGTCCGAGTTCCAGTGCCCGTTCTGCGGCCGCGTCGAGCCGACGCTGGCCACGCTGCTGGCCGACTACGGGGACAAGCTGCGGCTGGTCTGGCGCGATCAGCCGCTGCCGTTCCACGATCACGCGGTTCCGGCGGCGCTGGCGGCACGCGCCGCCGGGGCGCAGGGAAAGTTCTGGGAGATGCACGACCGTTTGTTCGCCGACCGCGAGCACCTGGAGCGCGCCGACTTCCTCCGCCACGCCGCCGCGCTGGGGCTGGACGGGAAGCGGTTCAACGCCGCGCTGGACAGCGAAGCGGCCAAGCGCGCGGTCGAGGCCGACGCCGCCGCCGGGAAGAAGGTCGGCGCGCGCGGGACGCCGACGTTCTTCATCAACGGCAAGGTGCTGACGGGCGCGCAGCCGCTCGAGAGGTTCCGCGCCAAGATCGACGCCGAGCTGAAGATCGCGGAGGAGATGGTCGCGACGGGGACGCCGCGCGCCAACGTCTACGCCGAGCTCATGAAGGACGCGGTCGCCGCCAAGCCGAACCCCGACGCGACCCCGGAGGAGGACGACACCGTCCAACAGGTCGACGTCGGCGACGCGCCCACCCGAGGGCCGGCGGCCGCGCCGCTGCAGGTGGTGGTCTTCTCCGACTTTCAGTGCCCGTTCTGCGCGCGGATCGAGCCGACGCTGGCGCGCCTGGAGAAGGAATTTCCAGGCAAGGTCCGCCTGGTCTGGAAGAACTTCCCGCTGCCGTTCCATCTCAACGCCGCCCCGGCGGCCGAGGCCGCGCTGGCGGCCGGGGCCCAGGGGAAATTCTGGCCGATGCACGACAAGCTGTTCGAGAACAACACCGCCCTCGAACGCTCCAGCCTGGAGACGTACGCCGAGGCGCTGGGCCTCGACATGAAACGCTTTCGCGCCGACCTCGACGCGGGGACCTACAAGCCTCGGATCGAGGCGGACGTGGTCCAGGCCGGGACGCTGGGCGTGCGCGGGACGCCGGTGGTCTTCATCAACGGACGCAGGATCGCCGGCGCCTATCCCTGGGAGGTCTTCAAGCGGATGGCCGACACCGAGCTGGCGAAGCGAAAGCCGGCGAAGACGAAGCGCGGGGAGTAGCCAACTTGAATTGGCGATCCTTGGCGCTGACGGTTTGTCGCGATGGGCAGTAGATGCCGTGGGGTAACGTGAAGGGCGTGAGACGCGTGAGAGGCGCGACCATCCTGATCGTGGTTTTCCTGGTCGGCGCGGCGGGCTGTTTCGAGAATCGCGTCATCACTGAGGGCTCATTGGGCACCGGTGGACTTGGGGGATCGGCCGGCGCGGGTGGTGGTGGCGCGGGCGGGCTGGCTGCCGCTGGTGGTGCCAGCGGCGCGACGCCTGCGCAGCGGGTCCGAGCGCACGTGGCGGAGCGGGCAGTCGCGGCGGTGCGGCTACTTTCTGAGACGCGCTCTCGCCGCTCCCGCGCGAGGAGCCTCGTGCCAGTCGATGGGGCCTCCCGCACGGCGCCAGCCGGCGATAGCGAGCCAGGTTCGGGGAGCAGCGACCGGACATGGTTCGCGGGACCGCGCGCTCGAGCGCACCCACCCCTCGAACCATGGGCCGGAGCTGCACGGATCGACCGCGGCCGCGGCGCGGAGGTGCTTCCGGAAGTTGAGCAGCACGTAGACCATTCCGACCCGCACCTCGCGCGGGGTGGCGAGCCCGCGCGAGTGGTACCGATCCGACCAGACGGCGCCCGTGCGGCGTGCGGCGCGGTTGATGGCCCGCGCGCAGCGGATGGCCAGCCCCTGAAGGCCGCGCCTGAGCGCCAGGGGGACGTCCGCTTCGACGAGCAGGTGCACGTGATCGGTCTGGACCGAGAAGTGAATCACCCGAAACGCGCGGCGGCTCGCCGCCGAGAGCGCGGCGCGCAGCTTGGAAAACACCGCGGCGGACCGGAGCGACGGGATGTCTTCGTCGCGGCGGAGCGTGACGTGGACGGGGTGTCGCACGTCGTGTTGGGCCCGTCTTCGGTGAGGGACACCGGGGCGACGGCCGGAGGGCTTGCGGCCGGCGCCGCGACGACGGCCGCCCCACTTTGGCGGTTCCGGGAGAGAGAGCTGACGAGAGCCGCGTGCCATGTTGAATGGGCACTAATCGGAGGCGCGGCAATCGCGTTGCGGCCCTCCTTGCACGGATGAGCGGAGGCCGATGTTCACGGCTCTCGTTCACGGCGGGGCCGTGACGAGAGGCTGTTTTCGCGGCGTGCGCGCGGCGTCCTGGAGTAACTTGGGACGGTCATGCGTGCGTGCCTCCCTTCGCCGCTGTTCGCCGCGCTGCTCATCGGCGTCGTCGGGTGCGGTGCTGGGGGCGCCGGGAACGAAGGCGCGGCCGGGGCCGACGGAACGCCTGGGACCGGCGGCGTTGCGGGTTCGGGCGGCGCGACGATGGCAGGCGCGGCGGGCGGTGGCGTCGCAGGGGCGACGGGCGTCGCCGGCGCGACGGCGCGGGGAGGGGCGGGCGGGGGCGCCGCGGGATCGACCTCGCGCGGTGGCGCGGGTGGTGCTGGCGGTGCTGCCGGCGCGAGCGCGCGGGGGGGGGCGGGCGGCGGCGTCGCCGGCGGCGGGGCGGCCGGCGCGAGCGGGCGGGGTGGCGCCGCCGGGACGACCACCGTGGCCATCTCGGGGCGCGGGCTGCTGGTGAACGGGGTTCCGTTTCACATCAAAGGGATCTGCTGGAACCCGGTGCCGAAGGGGGCGACCCACCCGGCCGGGCTCGACTTCCCGGGCGCGGCGACGAAGGATATTCCGCTGATGCGCGCCGCCGGCATCAACGCCGTCCGTACCTACGAGCCGCTCACCAACCGGGCGGTGCTCGACGCGCTCTTTGCCGCGGGCATCTACGTGCTCGACACCATCTATCCGTCGGGCGGCACCAGCGTCGCGACGGCGACGGCGACGGTGCACGCGATCAAGGATCACCCCGCGATCCTCGCCTGGGTGATCGGCAACGAATGGAACTACAACGGCCTGTACAGCAACCTCTCGCTGGCCGACGCCACCGCGCGCGTCAAGCAGGTCGCGGCCGCCGTCCACGCCGAGGATCCGGCCCACCCCGTGGCGACGCCGTACGGCGAGCTGCCGCCGGCGAGCCAGCTGAGCGCGCTCCCGGAGATCGATCTGTGGGGCGTGAACGCCTACCGCGGCATCGGCTTCGGGACGCTGTTCCAGGACTGGGCGGCGCGGTCGGGCAAGCCGATGTTCGTCTCCGAGTACGGCGCCGACGCCTGGAACGCAAATCTCCCGGCCCAGGACGACGCCAGCCAGGCGACGGCGGTGCAGATGTTGACCCAGGCGATCTGGGACCAGGGGGTCGCCCATGGCGGCAGCGGCGTCACCGTCGGTGGGACGCTGTTCGAATGGGCCGACGAGTGGTGGAAGGACGCGGCGGGCTCGACCTCCGCGCACGAGGTCGGCGGCATCGCCCCCGGCGGCGGCCCCCACCCGGACGCCACGTTCAACGAGGAGTGGTGGGGCGTCGTCGACATCGATCGCAAGCCGCGTCCGGCCTACGACGCGCTGAAGGCGATCTTCGCCCCATGAGGACGCCCGCTCGATGACCCGTGGGCGTCTGGAAGCGTTCAGCGACGGCGTCATGGCCATCCTGATCACGATCATGATCCTCGAGCTCAAGGTCCCGCACGGCGACGACCTGGCGGCGCTGCGCTCGCTGGTCCCGGCCGTCCTGATCTACGTCCTCAGCTTCATCAACCTCGGCATCTACTGGAACAACCACCACCACCTGTTCCACCTGGTCGACCGGATCAACGGGCGAATTCTCTGGGCGAACCTGCACCTGCTGTTCTGGCTGTCGCTGTTTCCGGTCGGCACGGCCTGGGTCGGCGACAGCCATTTCGCCCGGCTGCCGACCGCGCTCTACGGCGGCGTGCTCTCCTGCGCCAGCATCGCGTTCAAGCTGACCGTCAACGCGATCATCGCCGACCAGGGGCCGGGCTCGAAGCTGGCCGCGGCGGTCGGCAAGGATCGGAAGGGGAACCTTTCGACGCTGCTCTACCTGGTCGGGGTCGGGCTCTCCTTCCTGTCGAGCCTGGCCGCGATCGCGGTCTACGTCCTGGTCGCGCTCGTCTGGTTGGTCCCCGACCCCCGCATCGAGCGACGGCTCCGGTCGTGACGATCCTGCTCACCCTCCTGCTCGCGCAACAGCTCGGCGGCGATCCGGGCGCCTACGCGCGCGAGGTGGAGGTCTGGCGGCGCGCCCGCGAGCAGCGGCTCACCTCCGACGGCGGCTGGCTCACCGTCGCGGGGCTGGCCTGGCTGTCTCCCGGCCGCAACGGGTTCGGCGCCGCGGCCGGCAATCCGGTGCGGCTGCCGGCGCACGCCGCGCCGCCGCAGGCGGGCGCGTTCATCGTCGAGAGCGGCCAGGTGAGGATCGAGGTCGCGCCCGGCGTCGCCGTGACCCGCGACGGGAAGCCGGTCACGACCGCCGCGCTGCGGACCGACGCGGGCGGCGCCGACCCCGACGTGCTCGCGCTGGGCGCCGTCACGATGCAAGTGATCGCGCGCGGCGACAAGCTGGCGGTGCGGATCAAGGACATGCGCAACCCGGCCCGGGCCGCGTTCAAGGGGCTGCGCTGGTACCCGATCGATCAGACCTGGCGGCTGACGGCGCGCTTCGTGGCGCACCCGAAACCGACGACGATCAAGGTCGACAGCGTCGTCGGGATCCCGGAGGCGATGCCGAGCCCGGGCTACGCCGAGCTGGAGATCGGGGGCAAGACCGTCCGCCTCGAACCGGTCCTCGAGCCGGGCGAGACGAAGCTGTTCTTCATCTTTCGCGACGGAACCACGGGGCGGACCACCTACGGGGGCGGGCGCTTCCTCTATGCCGATCCGCCGCGCGACGGGCGCGTCGTGCTCGACTTCAACCGGGCCTACTCCCCGCCCTGCGCCTTCACCGCGTTCGCGACCTGTCCGTTGCCGCCGGCGCAGAACCGGCTGTCGGTGGCGATCGAGGCGGGGGAACAGGCGCCTCCGCGGTGACCGGCCGGCATCCGGCGGGTTATGCTCGCGGCCATGTCACGACCTTCCTCTAGCCTTTCGAACCTTTCGACATTGTCGGTCCTCGTCACCCTCGCCAGCGTCGGTGCATTCGCCTGCGGCGACGGTGAGGACGACACCCCGGGCCTGCCGGTCACCGTGCTGACGCACAACCTCTATCTCGGCACCGGGCTGACGGGGCTGGCGCTGGCCTCCGACCCCGCCCGCGTCCCCGCCCTCGCCGCGGGCCTGTGGGGGAACATCCAGGCGAGCAACTTCCCCGAGCGGGCCAAGGTGCTGGCCGCCCAGATCGTGGCGGCGGCGCCCGACCTCGTCGCGTTGCAGGAGGTGTCGCTCTACCGGCGCCAGTTCCCGAGCGACTACCAGCCCGGAGACGCGGTCCCCAACGCCTCCGAGGTGGCGCTCGATTTCCTGGCGCTGTTGACCGCCGAGATCGACGCGCTCGGGGGCGGCTACACGGTCGCCGGTGTGGCGGAGAACGCCGACGCGGAGTTCCCGGTCGAGGATGCGGCCGGTCAGTTCGACCTTCGGCTCACCGATCGCGACGTGATGCTGGCGCGCGACGGTGTCACGACCGCGAACTTCGTTCAGACCAAATATCCCACCTGGTTCTCGCTCAGCGTCGGTGGCACCGGGGGCGTGCCGGTGACGTTCGTCCGCAGCACCAGCTACCTCGACGCGGTGGTCGGCGACGCGGCCTTCACGTTCGCCAACGGCCACCTCGAGATCCAGAGCATCCCCTCGGTCCACGCGGCGCAGGCCCAGGAGCTGGTCGACGCCTACGTTGACGTCGCCGATCCGGTGCTGCTGCTCGGCGACTTCAACAGCGATCCAGGCGACGGCGAGTACGAGCTCATCATGAACGAGTTCGTCGACGCCTGGACCCGGGTAGGCCACGGCGACGGCTTCACCTGCTGTCAGGCCGACAATCTCATGAACCCGACCTCGTCGGCGGGCTCGCGCATCGATCTGGTCCTGTACCGGGGCGCCTTCAAGCCGAAGAAGATCGAGGTGCTGGGCACCGACCCGGCCACCGGGCGCACGCCGGACGGGCTCTGGCCGACCGATCACTTCGGCGTCCTCTCGACGCTGGAGCTCCCCATCGCGGGGGACTGAGCTCATTCGGTTAGATTGCTGTCGTGCCGAATGAGCCGCGCATCGATCCGATTTGCGGGATGACTGTCGAGCCGGCGACGGCGGCGGGGAGCTGGGAGCACGCGGGGACGACGTACCACTTCTGCAGCACGTACTGCCTGGATCTGTTCAAGAGCGATCCGGAGCGGTTTCTGGCGGCGGCGGTCGCGCCGGTGCCCGCGGCGCCGGCGGCGACGGCGCCGGTTCCGGCGGGGGCGAGCTGGACCTGCCCGATGCACCCGGAGGTGGTGCGCGACGGGCCGGGGAGCTGCCCGCTCTGTGGCATGGCCCTCGAGCCGCGGGCGATCGCCGCGGCGCCGGCGGAGAACCCGGAGCTCGCCGTGATGACACGCCGGCTCTGGGTGAGCGCCGCGCTGACCGCGCCGCTGGTGCTGCTGGCGATGGGCGAGATGGCGCCGGCGGTGGTGCGTGTGCCTGCCGGGTGGGGCGGTTGGATCCAGCTCGCGCTGGCGGCGCCGGTGGTGCTCTGGGGTGGGTGGCCGTTCCTGGTGCGCGCGGTCCAGTCGGTCCGCAACCGCAGCCCCAACATGTTCACGCTGATCGGGCTGGGGGTGGTGGTGGCGTTCGGCTACAGCCTGATCGCCGTCGCGGCGCCGGGGCTGTTCCCCCCGTCGCTCCGCTCACACGGCGGCGCCGTCGGCCTCTACTTCGAGGCGGCGGCCGCGATCGTCACGCTGGTGCTGCTGGGGCAGGTGCTGGAGCTCGGCGCCCGCGGCCGGACCGGCGACGCGCTTCGGTCCCTGCTGCGGTTGACGCCGACGACGGCGCGGCGGCTGCGCGCGGACGGCGACGAAGACGTGCCTCTCGACACCATCCGCGTCGGGGAGCGGCTGCGGGTGCGCCCGGGCGAGCGGGTCCCCACCGACGGCGTCGTCGAATCCGGGGAGAGCGCGGTCGACGAGGCGATGGTCACCGGCGAGCCGATCCCGGTCGCCAAGCGGCCGGGCGACAGGGTGATCGGCGGGACGATCAACGGCACCGGCGCGCTGGTGATGCGCGCCGAGCGGATCGGCGCCGACACCATGCTGGCGCAGATCGTTCGTCTGGTCGGCGAGGCCCAGCGGAGCCGGGCCCCGGTTCAGGGCTTGGCGGATCGGGTCGCGCGCTGGTTCGTGCCGACGGTGATCGCGATCGCCGTCGCAACGTTCGCGATCTGGGCGGCGGTTGGACCACCGCCGCGGCTCGCGCACGCCGTGGTGAACGCGGTCGCGGTGCTGATCATCGCCTGCCCCTGCGCGCTGGGGCTGGCGACGCCGATGTCGATCATGGTCGCGATGGGGCGGGGGGCGACGGTGGGGGTGTTGTTCCGCGACGCCGAGGCGCTGGAGCTGCTGCGTGCCGTCGACACATTGGTCGTGGACAAGACCGGCACGCTGACCGAGGGGAGGCCGAAGCTGGTCGCGGTCGCCGCCGCGCCCGGCGTCGACGAGACCGAGCTCCTGCGCCTCGCCGCCGCGGTGGAGCGCGCCAGCGAGCACCCGCTGGCGGCGGCGATCGTGGCGGGCGCCGTCGCCCGGGGGGCAGCGCCCGCCGAGGCCACGGGCGTCACCGCGCGCGCCGGCCTGGGGGTGGTGGGGCTGGTCGGCGGCGTCGAGATCGGCGTCGGCAGCGCGCGCCTGATGGGCGAGCTCGGCGTCGACCTCGCGCCGATCGAGGCGGCGGCGGCCGCGATGCGTCTCCGCGGCGAGACCGTCATGCTGATCGCACGCGCCGGCCGTATCGCGGGCGCGCTGGCGGTGGCCGATCCGATCAAGGCGTCGACGCCGGACGCCATCCGGCGGCTGCGCGCCGACGGCGTGCGGATCGTGATGGTGACCGGCGATCACGCCGGCGCGGCGGCGGCCGTGGCGCGGCCGCTGGGGCTCGACGAGGTGATCGCGGAGGTCCTGCCCGGCGACAAGGCGGCGGTGGTGGCACGGCTGCAGGCCGCGGGGCGCGTGGTCGCCATGGCCGGAGACGGCATCAACGACGCGCCGGCGCTGGCGCAGGCCCAGGTCGGAATCGCGATGGGGACGGGCACCGACGTGGCGATGCAGGCGGCGGGGGTGACGCTGATCCGCGGCGATCTGGGCGGCATCGTCAGGGCCCGGGCCTTGAGCCGCCTGACGATGACCAACGTCAGACAGAACCTCTGGTTCGCGTTTGCCTACAACAGCCTCGGGGTGCCGCTGGCGGCGGGCCTGCTCTATCCGTCGTTCGGGCTGCTGCTGTCGCCGATGGCCGCCGCCGCGGCGATGTCGGCGAGCTCGGTCTCGGTGATCGCGAACGCGCTGCGCCTGCGGCGCGTCTCGCTCTACCCCCCGGTCGTCAAAGCACGAAGTTGACCAGCAGCTTCTCCTCGCCGCGGAGCAGCGTCTCGGGGAAGCGCCAGCGCTTGAGACGTTTGCTGTAGCAGCGGCGCACGTCCTTCGCGCTCCCCTCGGCGCCGAGCAGCTGGACCAGCTCGACGGCTCCGTCCGAGGCGATCTCGAAGGCCACCCCCAGCTTCACCGACGGGCCATGGTCGGGATCCTCGAGGCACTCGCGCAGCTCGGGCGCCTTCTGCTGGGCGTAGGTTCGCAGCGCCTGCGTGCGCTGCCCCTCGTCCATCGGCTTGGCCTCCGGGAGAGGCTGCAGCGCCACGCGGGCCGCCTTCGGGCGCGGCGCCGCGGCGGGCGGACGGGTGGCCGGGTGCCCGGGCGCGTGGCTCGGCTCCGGGCAGACGACGGCGGCCGGCGCCGGGGGGCAAATCGGCGCGGGCGCGGGCGCGGCGGAGGGGCGCGACGCGGCCGCCACCCAGCCGATGGCGATGCCGGCGCCCAGCAGGGCCAGCGCGGCGGCGGCGGTCGCCGAGCTGCGGCCGCGACGGCGATCGGGCGGACCGCTCCGGCGTAGCCAGGGCGGGAGGTCTGACGAAGGGGGGGCGGGCATCAGGGGGGACGGTCGTCGGGCCAGTGGGCGTCGAGCGAAGCCCGGCTAGTGACCCACGACCGCGAGCGTGGCGATGCGCCGTCCCAGTGCGGCGATGGCCTCGCTGTCGCCGACGAGATCGCAGAAGTCGCCCGTCTGTCCGGTGCCGCCGTGGGCGCCGTTGAGGGCGCTCATCAGCGGACCGAAGTAGAGGTTCGGCGACGGCGCGATGACGTCGAACAGGTTTTCGGGGAACCCCGACACCTTCTTGCAACGGGTGCGGAACGCGGTGAGGTCTTCTCCCTCGGACGTCGCGATGGCGACCTGGACGATCTTCTCGGGGCGAATGCCCTGGCCGGAGAACGCCAGCCAGGTGGCGGTGCCGTCGGAGTTGGTCTGCTCGAAGATCTGGGCAGGATCGCGCCCGTTCACCTGGCAGGCCGCGCTGCCGAGCGCGCAGTGGCGCGGCAGCGGCTGCAGGTAGACGACCAGGAAGAGATCTCGGGGTTTGTCGAACAGCGCGCTGCGATCGATGCCGCCCAGCTCGGGGGGGAGGGAGATGGTGTTGATGTTGCGCCCGAAGTCGATCACCGCCCGGGCCTCGGCGGTCTCGGTCGCGCCGTCGAAGCTGCCCGACGAGGCCAGCACCGAAAGGGCACGGGGCAAATCCTCGTCGGTGACGTTCGTCAGGGCGGCGCTGATGTAGGGGAGCAGCAACGCGGGGTCGGTGACCCCGGCGTCGTGGGCGGCCCCCAGCGCCGCGAGCAGCGAGACCGACGACGACGGAGCGCCGACCCGTCGCCCGAGCAGCAGCCGGGGACCGAACTGGTCGGCGTAGGTCGAGATGAGGCCCATGTTCTCGAGGATGAGCCCCTTCGACTGGAGGAAGGCGGCGACCCCCAGGATGATCCGGGAGTAGGCGTCGCCGAGGTTCGCGGACGACCGCTGCAGGTTGGCCACGTAGAGCACGCTGGCGGTGAGCGGCGGGGGTGGCGGCGGCCCCGCGTCGGGGCGAATCGGAATGACGATGATCTTCGTCCCCGCGTCCATGCCCCCCTCCGGCACGACGACCGTGCAGCTTCCGAGCGCGGCAATCGCCGCTACGAGCCCGGCCACCCGAACAGAGATAAGCGAAGTAAGCGCGGACCTCATATCGCCACCACCTTTCCCTTGTCATTATCCGTCGTCGCCAGGACGGCTGCACCTGGGGCCGCCAGACCCCGGTCGCGCAGCGCTTTACGCAGCGAGGCGAAGAGCACGCGGCGTGCCTCCCCGGACTGCGCCGGCGTCGGGGAGACCTCCAGCGACAGCTCCTCCCGGACCGCGCCCGAGACCGACGCGGGAAGCACCGCCAGGAGGCGGGTCGCGATCTCCTCCGGGGCGTCTCGGAGGAACCGCGCCAGCACCTCGGTGGGGACCGCGATCGCCGCGGCGACCAGCACGTCTTCGGAGACGAGCAGGAACGATTCGTCGCCGATGAGGGCGGCCCGCACCGCGCGCGCCTTTCCGGGGTCTGCCCGGCGCATCGCCTCCAGGATCTCGGCCTGCTCCGCGGGCGGCCGCTCCTCGATCAACTCCACGGCGAGATCGATGTCGCCGGTCTCACCCGCGTCGAGATGCGCCTGCTCCGCCGCCCGCTCCCGCAGCGTCGTCGCCACGTCCAGCATGTGCTCTTTCGACAGCGACTTCGGGGTGGCCAGCGCCGCCGCCAGGGCGGCCCGTTCGGCCGGGGAACGTTCGGCCAGGTAGGTCTGGCGCAGGTGGGTGGGGGCGTAGCGGAGCGCCGCCGCCTGCACGGACGCCGGCTCCGGCGCGAGGACCGCCGCCAGCCGCGGCGCGGTCAGCCCCAGCAGGAACGCGAACTGCTGCTCGACCGGATCCTCCGCGCCGACCATCCGGTGCTTGAGGATGCGGCGATGCAGCTGGGCGACCACCTCCTGGACCTCTTTTGGTCCCTGCGTGCGCCCCTCGACCAGCAGCGCCGCCGCCTCGCGCAGCGGCCCCGCGCAGCTCGGATCGCCGCGCAGGTCTTCGACCACGCTCGGCCCGACGAGCTCGACGGTGACCGCGACCTTGTCGAGCTGGTTCTCGCGCAGGAGCTCGCCCATCACCCGCCGGGCCAGGACACGATCCTCGCGCAGCGCCCGCCGCACCTCGGGGAGGTGGTCGACAGCAGCCGCCGCGCGGCTCTGCGCCGGCTGTCCGTCAGCCTGCGGCTTGCCGTCCCGCGCCTCGCCCCCGGCGTCGCCCCGCCGGCCGCGCAGGGCGAACACCAGCGCCACCGCCAGGCCACCGATCAGCAGCCCCAGGATCGCGAGCGCGATCGCCAGCGTCGGCGGGAGACCGCGCGGGCCCGGCTCCGCCGGGGGGGCCGGCGTCGTCGTCGCGGCCGGCGCCGGAGCGGTCTGCTGCTGCGCCGCCTGCGGCTGCTGCGGCTGCTGCGGGTAGTACGGCATCGGCTCCCGCACGGTCGGCTGCGGCCGCGGCGTCGGGAACGGGATGACCGTCTCCTTGATCTCGATCGGCACGGCGATCGCGTCGAGGCGATTCTTGATCAGGGTCTTGAGGTCGCGGCGGAACGGCGGCGGCAGCTTGGCGTCGATCACCAGCTGCACCTCGGCCTTCTCGGCGACGAACTCGGTCCCCGGCGCCATCTCCTCGAAGCCGGGGGAGGCGCCCGACGGCAGCGCGCTCGGTCGCGTCACCCGGACGTCGACGTACTTCAACTCGGCCTGCCCGGGGGCCATCTGCTCCAGCAGCGGGTTGATCCGGCGCTCGATGTCCTCGCGCACGCGGGCCTCCAGCATCGCAGCGTCGACGCCGTTGGGCGGCCGTCGCTCGGCGCGCGCCGCTCCCGCCAGGCTCGCGAGCATCACCGCCGCCATCGCCCAACGAATCGATCCCCGAACCCTCGCTCGTTCTATGTGCGTCATAGGACTATCCCTCCTCACGAGCTCTCTCAATGTATCCGAATCAAGACCCGGCGGTTCTCCGACCGGGCGTGCGCCAGCGTTGTGGGGTCGCTCCCCGCGGCGATCGGCGTCGCCGGCCGCGTGTCCGCGTAGCCTTGCGCGGAGAGGCGCTGGGCGCCAATCCCCGCGCCGGTGAACAGCTTGAGCACGCTGATCGAGCGCGCCGCCGACAGCTCCCAGTTGGAGTCGTAGCGCACGGTGTGGATCGGCTGGTCGTCGGTGTGCCCCTCGATCGCGATCTGGTAGCGGTCGTCGATCGTCGGCAGCAGCGCGGCCATGCGATCGATCGCGGCGCGTCCTGCCGGCGTGATGTCGGCCTGTCCGCTGTCGAAGAGGAGGGCGTTCTTCAGCTCCATCCGCAGGCCGTCGTCGTCGATGACGGTCTTGACCTGGCCGGTCAGCCCCTTGCTGACGATCATCTGATCGATCTTCTCCTTCAGCGCGTCCAGCGACGGCGGGGCGCTCTTGTGGGTCAGGGCCGCCGACAGCAGCTCGAACCGGTGGAGGTTCACCTTGGACATCGCCAGCGCGAGGATCAGAAAAGCCAGGAGCAGACTGACCACGTCGACGTAGGGGAGCAACCAGCTGTCGTCCTCCTCGGCGTAGGCGAGCAGATCGACGTCGCGGGACGCCCGGGGCGGGCGCGCCATCTTGTTCGCCATATTGGCCGCCCCCAGGCGCGCGTCCTGTGTGTCGGTCGCGCTCACGCCGCCTCCGCCGCCGGTGGCGCGCCCGAGCCCGACAGCAACCGCAGGTCGTAGAGCGACCGCCCCTCGGCGATGCTGGTGAGGCCCCGTTCGAGGAGACGCGAGCTGACCGAGAGGTTGCGCCCGTACGTCTCGATCCGCTTGGCGAACGGCGCCCAGATCCCGTAGGCGAGGATCAGGCCGTAGAAGGTCGCGAGCTGCGCGACCGCCATCGCCGGCCCGAGCTGCTCGAAGTTCTTCAGGTTCATGAGCATGTTCACGAGGCCCACGATCGTCCCCATCAGGCCGACGGCGGGGGTGGTGCGCGCCAGGAAACGAAAGACCTCCTCGGCCGCCTTCACCTGGGCCAGGCGGGCGTAGGTGAGCGTCACGATCGTCTCGCGGGCGTCGACGGCGCCGCCCGGCTGCAGCAGGAGCGGGCCGACCTCGCGCAGAAGCGGGTCGTCGGCCTCCGCGAGCACCTTCGACGCCTCGACGTTGCGGGACTGCTTCAGCTCGCGGCCAAAACGATAGAGATCGGCGATCATCCGGGTCTCGGCCTTGCGCGCGTGGTGGCGGAGCGCCTGGGTCAGCACGATGATCGCGCGCCACAGGTCGATGACATCGTGGGCGACCAGCAGGATCGACGGCGGCGCCCCGAGCAGCAGGATGAAGGCCGCCGGGTGATAGAAGCCGGTGAAGCCGGTCGGCATGTGGCTGCGCGTCGATGCCAGCGTCACCGCCAGCCCCGCCAAGCCCAGGATGATGTGCATCGCGTTCGTCTACTTTCCGAGGCGCTTGAGCGCTTCCAAAACGGCCAGGTTGAAGGGGTTCAACGTCAGCGCCTGCTGCCAGGCCTCGCGCGCGAGGTTCTTGTTGCCGAGCCGATCGTAGAGCGACCCCTTCATCGAGAGGATGTGCTCGTCGTTGGGGTACTGCCGCTCGAGCTCGACCAGCTGGACCAGCGCCAGCTCGTAGTGGCGGTTGCGATAGAGCTCCTTCACCTTTGCCAGCGTCAGCAGATAGCTGGCGCGCTGCCCGGCCGGCTTGTCGGCGCCGGGGGCGACCGGCGGCTTGCCCGCGGTCTTCGCGGGGCGGCCGGTGCTGGCGTCGCCGTCCTTGTCGTCTTTGTCCCTGTCCTTCCCCTCCGTCGTGTCGTCGGGGGCCCCCTCCTCGGCGCGGGCGTTCGCGTCGCGGTCGGCGATGATCTCGCGGTCGGCGGCGGTCGCCGACGCCATGTCGATCGTCGTGCCGTTCCCCGGCTTGCCCGAGAGCGGCACCGTGACCTGGTAGGCGGTCGCGATCTCGGGCAGCTGGATCTCCCAGTCGCGCTGGCCGTCGGTCATCCGGACGACGTAGCGGCTGCGCGGCGACTCGCCTCCGGCGGTGTACGGCGAACCGCGCAGCAGCTCCGGGGGGACGCGCACGTCGGCCGGAACCGGCCTGGTGGTCGCGCAGCCCGTCGTCAGCCCGGCGACGAGCAGGACCAGCCCCGCGGCGAGCAGTGGAGGAAGTCCGTCTTTGATCTTTTTCATCATCACGCTCGTCACCAGTTCATCCCGGCGCGCAGGCAAAACCCCAGCCCACCGAGATCGTAGCCCCCGAACTTCGTCGGGAACATGTAAAGCAGCCCGCCTGCCAGCGAGAGCCGCCACTTCAAGTGAACGTCGACGCCGCTCTGCAGATAGAACGTGTTCCCCTGGTTGCCCGAGAACATCCCGCCCGCCTCACCGTAGAACCAGGCCTCGGGATGGTTGAGGTTCGGCTCCGACATGTTGCGGGAGAAGTAGGCGCCGAGCATGATCGTGTTCAGCGCCTGGGGGTGCTTGTTCTCGCTGGGCGGCCCGGTGGTGAAGATGCCGGCGCTGAGCCCGAACAGGTTGGCCATGTTGTCGCCAAACCGCTCGTGGAACCGCAGGCCCGCCACCGCGCCCGAGATGTTGCCGGTGGGGGCCGAGTACCCCATCTGGGCCATGCCGATCGAGATCGCGTAGCCGTAGCTGGGGCGGCCGTTGATCTTCTCCTCCAGCTCCGCCGCCCGCTCGGCGCGGCTCGGGATGCGGCGTCCGGTCCGCAGCAGCACCGCCATGGTCCCGTCCGAGCGGTAGGCGTCGCTCCAGACGATGCCGCCGTCCGAGGCGCGGTATACCGACGCCGACATCCAGACCACGTTGGAGTCGCCGTTGTAGGTGAAGTCGACGTCCATGAACGTCTTCACGCCGGTGGTCTCGCCGATGCGTTTGAAGTCCGTCTGATTGGCGGCCCCGACGGTCAGTATCCAGTTGCCGTTCTCGACCCGCGAGCGCAGCGCCGTGCACTCGGCGCAGATGTTCATCCGCACCGAGCTGGCGTTCACGATCCGCGCCACCAGGCGCGACTCGAGCGTGCGCGCGAACTCGGGGCGCAGGTTGGCCGACAGCCTCACCAGCCGGATGGCCATCGGCGAGACGAGGTTCGGGTCCTCGCGCGAGAGCTGGCGCGCCATCTCGTCGATGATGTCGTCCACCAGATCGAAGAAGTCGATCGAGTCGTTGGAGCGCTGGACGAGCTGCTCGATCTTGCTCGAACGCGCCGGTGGGTGCTGCGGCGGGGGCTCCAACTGCACGCGGTTGGTGGTCGCCGACGAGGTCGACGCCGCCTCGACTGTGCTCGGACGGGTATTGGTCGTCGCGGGGGGCGGCTGCCGGCGATACCAGGACGGCGTCTCCTGGTCGATACGCTGCGGGGCGCCGGGCTGCGGAGCGCCGGGCTGTGGTGGGCCGGGTTGCGCCGGGGGCGGCCGTGTGGCCGGCGGCGGCCCCTGCGCTGCCGCCGAGGCGGCGTGACCCGCCACCAGCAGGATCGCAGCCAGGGCGGTCCTAGAACGCATAACCCACTCTCAGCTGGAAGCCGTGGCGGTGGTCGTCCAGCGTCTCCTGCCAGACGATGCGCATCTGTTCATTTGGTGTTTTGGTCATGTCGGCGAGGTTGGCCCCCGTGAAGAAGACGTACTGGAACACGTACTCGATGCTGAGGCGCAGGTTGCGGGTCGCGAGCTGAATGCCGGCGTGGGCGCTCATGCTGTGGCCCCGGGCGTCGCCCGGTGGGAAGTCCATCGCCGGTGTGTTGTCCCGGCCGTACCAGAACACCTTGAGATCGTCGGCGGTGGTGAGCCCGATCCCGGCGCCCACGAACGGCGTCAGCTCGCGGTTGACGGCGTACCAGCGGCTGGTGAAGGTGAGGGTGCGATCCTTGTATTCGGCCGTCCCGCTCGCCTTCGGATCCGAGTCGGAGAAGGTCAGGGTGCGCCAGCCGATCGAGGCGGCGAACTCCAGCTGGCGCAGCGCCATGTAGGAGAGCGTCAGGCCATAGCTCGCGAGGCCGGTGCCGGTGAACGCCTCGATGGCCAGCGGGTGGAGCACCCGCGCCGGCTGCGTCTTGTTCAGCCACGTCTCCACGCGGGCCTCGCGTTCCGCGACCTGCGTCATCACCTGTTCCTGGCGCTCGGTGGCGAGGCGGGTCTCGAACCGCTGCAGCCGACAGGCGCGTCGTGCCTCCTGGGCCGCCGGGCCGCTGTCGGCGCGGTCGAAGCTGCGGGCCTGCTCGCAGGCGTCGTCCGACACCCGCCGGATGAATGACTGCGCGTGCGCGGCGCGCGCCGACAGCATCGACGCCAGCAGCGTCGACACGAACGCCATCGCCCCGACACGGGCGCTCACGAGCGGCCTCCCGTCCAGGCGACGCCGAAGCGGGCGGGCCAGCGGTCGCGCTCCGTCACCGTGGGGTCGTCCCCCTGGCGCGGTACGAACACCAGCGCGCCGACCTCGTGCAACCCCCCGGTCAGATCGATCAGGGGCGGCTGCACGTCGTACCGGCGTCCGACGAACACGTCGCCGAGGAGAATCGGCCGCCGGTTGCCGCCGACGGTCTCGGCGTAGGCGCGGGCCCCCGTCTTGAGGTGCGCGCTGGCGGCGCGGTAGAGCGTCGTCAGCTCCTCGTCGACGGGGCCGCGGCCGCCGTCATCGAGATGCCGCTTGAGCGTGTCGACCAGCGTCGCCAGGTTGGCCTGATCGTCGTTCTCGACCAGGGGCGGCAGCGCGTCCCGCGCGACGACGAGCAGCGCGTGCTCCCAGTTCAGCGAGCGCTGCGCGCGTCGCGCCTCGCGGGTCCGGCTGGTCTCGCGGGTGGCGATCATGTCCCCGTCACCGCTCGGGGCTGCGGGGGGCGTGCGCTTGCCCCGGGGCGCGCGGGTCGTCCCACGCTGGGATGGCGACCGGCCTTCGCTGCCGAGCGCATCGCCCTTGCCCTTGCCCGGCCCGCCGGCGCGCGCGTCGCCGGGCGTCTCGGCGTTCTCGTCGGACTTCACCTCCTGCCCGGCGAGGGTCCGGAAGTTGTGGGCGAAGGCGACCCGATCGCTGGCGCGCGCGGAGGCGACGGTCGCGCGGGCCAGGTGCTGCAGCTTGCGGTTGCGATCGGTGTCGTTCTCGTAGAGCCAGGAGAAGGTCGCCATCGCCGACGGAAAGGCTCCCGTCTCGAGCGCGAGCTGCGCGAACGCCTCGGCCCGCCACACCCGCTCGCGCGGCGGGCCCAGCGCCTCCAGCAGCTCCAGCGTCTCGGCCGACACCGGCGAGGCGAGCAGCGTCCGCAACGCCACGTCCATCACCGCCATCAACGCCGGCTCCGCGCCGACGGCGGCCCGCCCGCGGTTGTGGAGCAGCTCCCGCGCCTCGGCGAGCAGCTCGGCCCGCCGGCCGGCCGCGGCGTGGGCCTCGACCTGACGAAAGGCGAGGTAGCGCCCCACGGCGTCGTCACCGTGGGGCGGGCCGCCCCGCATGGCCGCCGCGTCGTCGAGGCGGCCGCGATCGGCGAGGCGATCGCCGAGCACGACCTGCAGCTCGCGCCGCGCCTCCGGCGACGGAGTGGTCGCCAGCGCGGCCCACCCCCGCACCAAGACCTGCTCGGGGGGCGTCGCCGGATCGGCGATCGCGGCCAGCGCCGCGGCCAGCGGCACCTCGTTGCTGTCGGGGACCGGCAGCTTGGTGCCCAGGTGCTCCAGCCGGGCGAGCGGCGCGCCGGCGGCGACGCCGTCACCCCGTTCGATGCTCAGCACCGCCGTCTGGATCAGCAGCAGCGGTACGGCCGGGTGCTCCGGCGGCAGCGTCCCCGCCGCGGCCGCGACCAGCTCGGCCTCGGGGGCCCCCGGGATGGCGGTGCGGCCCGCGACGACGGTATCGGCGGACGCGCAGCGGTCGGTCACCAGGGGCAGCGGCAGCTCGTCGTTCCAGCGCTCGTTTTCGACCGGCCAGACCAGCTTGCGCTCGCGGCGCGCCTGGGCGGCGGACAGCTTCACGGCGCCGCTGGCGACGGGCGGCTCGGCGCCCTTGGGCGCCCGGGTCAGGCGCAGGCGTTCGATCTGCACCAGTCGGCGCAGCCGCTCCCATGGGTCGACGAGGACCTGCCCCGCCGTCTCGACCCGGGGCGGCTTCGCCAGCGGTTCGCAGCGCAGGAGCGCCAGCAGCTCGGACCAAAAATCGAGGGCGGTGTCGGGGACGCCGCGCTCGCGATCGGCGAGCTGGGCCAGCGCCGCGTGGGCGGCCGGGAGATCGCCTCTCCAGACGGCGTCGCCCGTCGCGCGCAGCAGCTGCGCGCGTGGGATAGGCGCCGGCGCGGCGGCCCCTACCCGCGTCCCCTTCGTGCACCCGAGGGTCGTGACCGCCAGCGTGGCGAGCGCGACGCCCAGGCGTAGGGCCGCGCTCACAGCCGTCACAACACGCCTCCGAGGCTGAAGGACGGGAGCACCCCCCAGACCGAGACGTCCACCCCCGAGCGCTTCTCGCGCTCGAGCAGCAGCGCCACGTCGATCCGCCCGAACATGCGCGGCGTCATGAACATGAGCAGGCCGAGTCCGGCGTCCGACGAGAACCCGCTGTCGCCGTCGTGGAGGTGCCCGCCCAGGTGCAGGAAGGCCTGCGGCTCGAAGTGGAGCGCGGTCCCCATCCCGCCGATCAGCAGCTTGCCGTAGCCGATCGAGTAGCGGGCCCCGGCCAGCATCAGCCAACCAGGTGCGTGGCTGTCGGGGAGCGCGCCCAGCGTCTGCTTGATCCGCTCGGCCTCGGCGTTGAGTGAGCTCCAGTAGTGAGAGATCTGCACCTCGAACGCGAACGGCTCGATCAGATAGTAGGCGAGGCCGAGGCGCGCGCCGGGGCTGATGAAGAAGTCGCCGCGGGCCAGGTACTCGAAGCCGAAGGAGAGCAGGGCGCGCCCCGCCTTGTGGGCGTAGCGGGCCTGCACGCGCAGGGCGGGGGCGGGACGAGGGGCCGGGTCGCGAATCAATCCGGCCTGCGGCGGCTCCGCCGCCGGTGCGATCGGCACGACGGCCGGCGCGGGCGGCGCACCGCCCGGTGCCTCGGCCGCGCGCGCCGCTCCCGCGGCGAGGAGGACCGTCAGCGTCACGATCGGCAACGCGCGCGTCGCTGGGCGCGTCAATGAGCGCATCAGTGGGCGCATCACGGGTCCTTCACGCAGGCGACGTTGGTCTTCCACGACGACGCGTCCTCTCCGGCGGTGGTGCGGTAGGGGTGGTCGACGCAGTAGCGGGTGCAGATCTGATACTGCACCAGCGACACGTTCTCGATGAAGTCGCTCTGGGGCGAGGCGATCTGAATCGGGAGGTCGACCAGATAATAAGGCGGGTCGTCGGCCGAGATCTCCCAACTGGGCGTGTAGATGGGCGTCAGGTCGGGCTTCGTGACGGGGAGGGCGTAGGGGCTGGCGAAGCAGATCTTGATCAGCTGTTTGTCGTGCGCCGCGGCCTCCTCGTCGGAGAGCAGCGGCACCGGGAGATCGTACGGGTGCAGCTGCGTGCGGTAGGGGAGCCGGCTCGAGTAGAGGATGAGGGCCTGGATCAGGCCGGGATCCTCGATCGACGTCCAGGGGGTGAGATTCCACCCGATGTCCGAGATCGATGCCAACCCGGAATTGAACATCCACGGGTAGGTCGTCAGCTCGTAGCCCGCCGGGGGGCTGAGGGCCTCGAGCAGGGCCCGAAACGACTCGTTCAGCGTCTCGGGCAGTATGGCTGCCAGGTTGTTGAAGTAGAGCAGGTGAAACTGCTGGTGGACCTCGGGGAACGACGTGATGGCCTTCTTGATCTCCTGGGCCATCGCCGCCGCCGGCAACTGGCGGCGGCTGTCCTGGTCGCAGTTCGAGCTGCTGCTGACGGCGAGGTTGATGGTCTGGAGCTGGCGTGTCTCCACCGGCATCGAGCTCGAGCGCAGGTACTGCCGGACTATCCCTTCGATTCCCGATATCGCGTCCGCGCAGCGATCGGCGATCGGGATCTGGAGGTCCAGGACGATCTGATAGAGGATCGGGGAGGCCTCGATCGGCGGTTTGAACTCCGCCTCAGCCGTCAGGACCTCGGGCAGGGTCGCGATACGGGTTTGGTCAAAGGCTCTGTCGCCGCCGTCCGACGGGATCGGCCGGGTGGCCACGCAATAGATTCCGTTTTCGGTCAAGGGCAACTCGGGCGGGAACACGCCCGTGTTGTCCAACGTCGAAAAGCTGACACCTTCCGGTGGTGAATCTGAGACGCAGAGCCCATCCGTCGGCCACATCGCCCGTTCGAACGACCGCGGATAGTTGTAGGGACCGTCGGTCCCGATCGCGTCCTCGACGTTGACGAAGACCTCGTCGTTCCGGGCGCGGAAGAACGACGTGAGCGACATGGTTTTCGAGAGCCAACGGCTCTTCACCTCGGCCCCCGGCAGCACGCCGTACTGGCTGTGCACCGCGCGGACCAGCCGGGTGCCGGAGGGGGGATCGAGGCGTTCGCGGGTCACGTATTGGGCGCAGCTGCCGCTGCCGTCGGCGCAGGGCGTAATTCCCCCAGGAAACACGGACTTATCGAAGGCGATCGGCGTGTATCCGTTTGGCCCCCAGAGCTCGAACCGGGTGTCCTCGACGGGGGGAGCAGCGGTCACACGCCAGCGCACAACGGAGACGTGCTCTTGGGCGCTCAAAATCAGCTCGACGTTTTCTGGGGTGTACGGCGACAAATGGAATTGAACATCCCCGCAACCGGCAATGACCAGCACCACCCCCAATGCACGGCAGCTGGTGAGCCAACCGGGTTGGTACCAGCGACGTTTGGGGGAGCCTGGGAATTGCGGAGGCGCTGACATGTGGGCGGAAGACCGTCCCCGCGCGCGGCGAACGAAGCAAGAACCATGCTTGCATACAAGGGGGCGTCGCCCCGAAACGGCGCGGGATCGCTCGCGATTGTCTCTCAATTTTGCAAAACTCATGATCAGAATGTCGCGCTGCAACCAACTTGTACGATTGCTGGCCGTCGCGGTCGCGCTCGTGGTTGGCGGCTGTTGCGGTGGCGGTCCGTCGCACAAGTGCGACTTCAAGAACGCCCCGCTCCCGGACGGCGGCAGCGACGCGCCTCTGGCCTGCGGGACCGCCGTCTGCCAGCCGCCCCAGGTCTGCTGTCTGAAGAAGAGCCCGCTCGTCGCCCTCTGCGTCGACGTCGAGAACTTCGTGAAGGACGGCTGCGAGCTGCCGGAGCCCGTCTTTTGCCTGGTTCCGGCCGAATGCCCCTTTGGCCTGTCGTGCTGCCTCGACATCACCGACGTTCAGAAGGCCTCCGTCACCTGCCGCCCCGCGAGCCTCTGCCCGAGCGACGGCAACACCTTCCTCACGTGCGCCGGGCCGGGTGACTGCCCCCCCGCGTTGCAGACCTGCACCGTCCTGGGGCAGGGGCCTGACGGGACCCAGCTGAGCGTCTGCGGCGGCTTTTGAAGACCCTCGCCTGAGCTGGGAAATGGCGGACTGCCCGCCGATTCCCTAGGCTGGGCACATGCGGCGGCTTGTGTACTACTTCTTCCAGGGGCTGATCTTCTTGGTTCCGATCCTTTTCACCCTCTGGATCGCCGGCAGCACCTTCCTGGCGATCGACGACTGGATCCGGAACGCGATCCACGTCCCGATCCGCGGCATCGGGTTCCTGGTGATGCTGGCCGGGGTCACCGCCTTCGGGTTCCTGGCCTCGAACTTCTTCACGCGGCGGCTGCTCGCTTTCGTCGAGCAACAGCTCGACCGGCTGCCGCTGCTGCGCCTCCTGCACACGTCGATCAAGGACCTGATGAGCGCCTTCGTGGGGGAGAAGCGCCGCTTCAACAAACCGGTGCTGGTCGACCTGGCCAGCGACGGCCGGATCAAGGCGGCGGGGTTCGTCACCCGCGAGTCGATGGCCAACTACGGCCGGCCCGACGACGTGGCGGTCTACTTTCCCCAGGCCTACAACTTCGCCGGGCAGGTCGTGATCGTGCCGCGCACCGCCGTCACCGCGATCTCGAAGGATAGCTCGGACGTGATGGCCTTCATCGTGTCGGGCGGCGTGACGGGCAAGTAATTCGCGCCGCGCAAGCTTGCGATCGCCGGGCGCGTCCGGAGAAACTGGGTGGCGCATGACTGGTTCTCCGTCGCATCGGTGGCTCGTGTTGGTGGCGCTCGGGATGGCGGTCGGCGGCTGCGGGGGCGGCAGCCCCGGCGCGCTCGTCGCGATCGACGTGCTCGGCGACGGACGGTACAGCGACGTGTCGCTGCACCTGGTCGCCAACGACACGCTGTCGAAGACGTTCGCCCATGCGACCTTCGATCAGACGACGCCGTTTCGGATCCAGCTGACCGGGCTGACGGGTACGGTGCGGGTCTCGGCCGCCGCCGTCAGCCAGGACCTTTGCCTGCTGGGGAGCGGAGAGACCACGATCGCCGACGCCGGCGCGGTGGGCGGGACGATCCCGCTCGTCATCACGCACGTCGAGACGTGCGGCGCGGGCCCCGACGGAGGCGCGGGGGGAACAGGGGGGCGCGGCGGTGGCGGGGGGGGCGCGGCGGGCGCGGGCGGACGCGCGGCGGGCGGCGCGGGTGGGGGCGCGGGCGGCGCGGGTGGGAACCCGGGCTCCGGCGGAAGCGTCGTGGGCGGCGCGGGTGGGAATGCGGGCGGACCGGGCGGAAGCGTGGCGGGCGCGGGTGGGAGCGTGGCGGGCGCGGGCGGAAGCGTGGCGGGCGCGGGTGGGGGCGTGGCGGGCGCGGGCGGGAGCGTGGCGGGCTCGGGCGGGAGCGTGGCGGGCTCGGGCGGTGGGGCCGTCGGCGGCAGCGGCGGCGAGCCCGTCGCGGGCAGTGGGGGGGCGGGGGGCGAGGCGGGGCTCGGGGGAGCTGCGGGGTCCGCGGGGTTCGCGGGCTCCGGGGGAAGCGGCGGCGGCTAGAGGACGTTTTGGGGAGATAGCCGCACCCCCACGCTTCGCGCGGGAGCGGCTAGAAATTCCTCCCGGAGAGAGCCATCCTTCCGGGCATGTCCTTCCACGATATCTCCGCGACCACGATCGACGGCCAGCCGCAGGCGCTCTCCGACTACAAGGGGAAGGTGTTGCTGGTGGTCAACACCGCCTCCGAGTGCGGCTCGACGCCGCAGTACGCGGGGCTCGAGACGCTCTGGCGCGAGTTCAAGGATCGCGGACTGGTCGTGCTCGGTTTCCCGTCGAACGACTTCGGCGGTCAGGAGCCAGGGGACGAGGCGGCGATCAAGACGTTCTGCGCCACGAACTACAAGGTCTCGTTCCCGATGTACGCCAAGATCAAGACCGTCGGCGACGGGCAGTCGCCCGTCTACCGTTTCCTGTCGGCCGACTACGGCGAGCCGAAGTGGAACTTCTACAAGTACCTGGTCAACAAGACGGGCAAGGTCCTGAAGGCGTTCCCCAACAGCGTGGAGCCCGACGACGCGAAGCTGCGCGCCGCGATCGAAGCCGCGCTTGCCTAGCGTCGCCGTGGTTGCGCCCTGGAACCCGCTGCCGCACCAGCCGCTCGAGCGGCTGGCCGACAACCTGTGGCGGGTGTCGGGGACGGTGCCGGGGATGTCGCTGCGGCGGACGATGACGGTCGCCCGGCGCCAGGACGGCCGCCTGGTCATCCACAGCGCGATCGCGATGGCCGAGCCGGCCATGCAGGCGCTCGAAGGGTTGGGGAGACCGGGCTACCTGGTGGTGCCGAACGCCTTCCATCGCCTCGACGCGCCTGCCTACAAGCGGCGCTATCCGGAGCTGGTCGTGCTGGCGCCGCGCGCGGCGCGGGCCAAGGTCGGCAAGGTGGTCGCCGTCGACGGCACGTTCGATGACCTCCCCGCTGACGAGGCGGTGCAGCTCCAGCCCCTGGCCGGCGTCGCCGATCGGGAAGGGGTGATGCGGGTGATGTCGCCGGACGGCGTGACCATCGTGCTCTCCGACGTCGTGTTCAACATGGACCGCAAGCGCGACATCCTGGGCTTCCTGCTCACCACCGCCTTCGGCTCGGCGCCAGGGCCGCGCATCTCGCGCCTGTCGCGGCTGGCGCTGGTGAAGGATCGGTCCGCGCTGCGCGCCGAGCTGGAACGGCTGGCGGCGCTCCCGAATCTGGTACGCTTCATCGTCGCGCACGAGAAGGTCGCGAGCGGCCCCGACGCCGCCACGGCGCTGCGCCAGGCGGCCACGTACCTATGACGCAAGAGACACCCGAACGGTTCTTCGAGGACTTCACGATCGGACAGCGGTTCACGTCGGGGACCGTGACCGTGACCGCCGAGGCGATCAAGGCCTTCGCGCGCGAGTTCGATCCCCAGCCCTTTCACACCGACGAGGAGGCGGCCAAGAGCAGCTTCTTCGGGGGCCTGGTCGCCAGCGGCTGGCACACCGCCGCGCTCTCCATGCGGTTGATCGTCGACAGCGACATGCGTCCGGCGGGCGGCAACATCGGCGCCGGCACCGACGGGATCAGCTGGCCGCGCCCGGTGCATCCCGGCGACGTGCTGCACGTCGAGGGGGAGGTCCTCGAGGCGCGCGCCTCGCGCTCGCGGCCCGAGCTGGGCATCGTGAAGGTGCGGGTTCAGACGTTCAACCAGCGCGGCGAGGCGGTTCAGATCTTCATCCCCGCTCTGATGGTCCGGCGGCGTCCCCGCTAGCGCCGTCCTGGGCGATGCCGGTCAGGACCAAGCGCTGGAACGATCCCGCGGCGGCCGACGACGGGTTCCGGCTGCTGATCTGTCGGATCCGGCCGCGCGGCGTCGCCAAGGCGAAAGAGACCTGGGACGAGTGGCGTCCCGAGCTCGGCCCCAGCCGCGCGCTGCTCGACGCGTTCCACGGCAAGGGGGGGCCGCCGCTCCCCTGGGAGGCGTACGCCGCGCGCTACCTCGACGAGATGCGGGCGGCGGTGCCGGTCTGGCTGATCCGCGACCTCGGGCGCCGGTCGCGGGCGGGCGAGACGATCACGCTGCTCTGCTCGTCGGCCTGTGTCGATCCGGCGCGCTGCCACCGGACGCTGCTGGCCAAGGCGATCAACACCGTCCGCCGATCATGACTGTCGCTTCATGTGGCGCGAGGCGAGCAGCGCGAACAGGCAGCTGCCGCCGAACAGCAGCGCCATCGTCCAGAACAGCCGATCGCCCGGGGCGAGCAGGTAGCGCGCGAAGCCCCGCCCCAGGGCCGGGGCGGCGATCAGCGTGAGCAGCAGCTGCCGGCGGGGTTGGTAGCGGAGGGCGCCGAATCGCTCGAGCAGGAACTCCAGCGTGACCGGCAGCGGCAGCAGGAGCAGCAGCGCCCGGTCCCAGAGCGCCGGCCAGTGCGCGCCCGCGAGCGACGCGGCGGCCACGGCGAACGCGACCGGGTAGAGCACGGCGCAGCGCCGGCAGATGTACCGACCCTTGATCTGGAAGCAGCGGTCGTACTCGTCGGGGCGGTGGTGGGAGAGAAACAGCACGGCGTCTGACGATTTTCTGCCTGCCATCGGGGGCGCGCACGACTTTCTTTGCGTTCGGTTCGGGAGGATCCCGCACGAAGGGATCCGTCCGAGCCCCCGCCGTGGGGCTCCGCCCCCTGGAAAAAACGAATAGGAGAGCACATGCGAACGCCCCCCCGTCGCTTGCGCTGGGTGACCACGACGCTGGTCATCCTGCCGTCCTTGCTGTTGGCGCTACCCGTCCTGGGCCAGCTGGTCGATCGGACCCGGGCCCCGAACACGGCGAACGAAGGGATCGCCAAGTCCTACGCGCAGCAGATCGGTGCCGATCGTGGCAGCGTGACCACGCCCGGCTCGTCCCTCTTCATCATCAACCGCGATCCGTTCCGGGCCGTCCGCCGCGGGCGCCAGATCTTCCAGCGCAAGTTCAGCCACGGACAGGGGCAGGGGCCGCTGACCGGCGACGGCGCGGGGAACATCAACGTCGACCTCTCGATCGGCGCCGGGCTCGCGGACTCGTGCGCGGGCTGCCACGGCCGACCGCGCGGGTCGGCCGGGCACGGCGGGGACGTCGCGACCCGCCCCGACAGCCGGGACGCCCCCCACCTGTTTGGGCTGGGGCTGAAAGAGATGCTGGGAGACGAGATCACGTCCGACCTGCGCGCGCTCCGGACCCAGGCGATCGCCGACGCGACCCGCACCCGGACCCAGGTGACCCGGGCTCTGACCAGCAAAGGGATCAGCTACGGCAACCTGGTCGTGTCGTCGACCGGCGTCGTCAACACCGCGCAGGTGGTCGGCGTCGATCCCGATCTGCGGGTGCGGCCGTTCTTCGCCCACGGCGGCACGATCTCGATCCGCGAGTTCCTGGTCGGTGCGTTCAACGCCGAGATGGGGCTGGAGGCGCCGGACCCCGACATGCTGGCGGCCCGCACCGGCCAGCGGATCACCACCCCCTCGGGGATGGTGCTCGACGGGACGACGGACCAGATCGAGGCGCCGCCCGTGTCGTCGGCGAGCCAGGATTCGGACGCCGACGGCGTGGTCAACGAGCTGCCCACCAGCATCGTCGACTTCGAGGAGTTCTACCTGCTGCACTACTTCAAGGCGGGGACCGGGGAGAGCTCGGGCGAGGCCATCGACGGCCGCAACCAGCTGGTCAACCTCGGCTGCGCGTCGTGCCACATGCCGACGCTGACCATCAACCGCGATCGCCGGCTGGCCGACGTGGAGACCACGTTCAACGTCGCCCAGGGGAACCCGTTCAACCGGCTCTTTGCGTCGGCGTCGACGATGCTCGTCATCGTCAATGATGGTACCGGCCTCCCCTCCATCAAGCGGCCGGCGCTCGGGAGCTTCATCGTGCGCAACATCTACACCGACCTGAAGCGCCACGACCTGGGCCCCAACTTCTGGGAGCGGAACTACGACGGCACGCTGCGGACCCAGTTCATGACCACGCCGCTGTGGGGTGTGGCGACGACGGCGCCGTACGGTCACGACGGCCGCAGCCAGGGCCTGATGGACGTGATCCTGCGCCACGGCGGCGAGGCCCAGGCGGCGCGGAACGCGTTCGTGGCGGCGGGGCCCGGGACGCAGCGGAACATCGTCACCTTCCTGAACACGCTGGTGCTGTTCGCGCCCGACGACACGGCGTCGAACTTGCCGGGCGGGGCGGCGGTCCCGACCACCACGAACTACCCGCAGTTCGGCCACGGTGCGATCCGGCTGGCGGGGTTGTTCAATGATCCGAACGATCCGGAGTAGCCAAGGTCAGGCCGAGACGCGGGCGACACCCCGCCCGCGTCTGCCGGCCGCCGGCTGGATCGTGCTGGCGCTCGCCTGCGCGGCCGGCGTCTGGTGGCTGGTCCCCACGCGGCAGCCCCGCCCCGGCGCCCCGGCCGCGGAGGAGGAGCTGGCCGCCGTCGCGGCGTCGCCGCGCGATCTGGTCGCCGAGCGGATGCGCGAGGTGCTGGAGATGGGGCGCGCGCCGGGCCCCAACGCCGGCCGGCTGATCGCGGCGTTCGGGGCCTGGGCCGGCGATCCGGCGGCGGTGATCCCGCGGCGGATGGTGTTCGATGCGCTGCTCGGCCAGCCCGACGGGATGGCGCGGGTCGCGTCGATGTTGCAGGCGGTCGACGGGGTCCGCATCCCCGTCGACGAGGATCCCTTGTGGACGCCGACCGTCGAGGCGCTGGCGCAGGTCTGGGACAGCGGCAACATCGCCACGGGCATGGACATGATGGTCTCGGAGGAGCGTCCGCGGGCGCGCGCCCTCCTGATCGCGTCGATCGGGAAGATGGCGATGTCCGAGCGGGCGGCGACGCTGAACGAGGCTCAGCGGCTGGCGGTGGTGTCGGACTTCATCGACATCAAGCTGAAGGCGACGCCCGAGATGCGCGAGGAGATCGACGCGGTCATCAGGCACCTGCAGCCGAGCTGACTCCTACGGCGCGCGCTTCGCCTTGGCGGCCGGGGCGCAGGTCGGGAGGCAGTCGGGGAGGGCGACCTGGACCTGGGCTGCCCCTCCCCAGCGGGTCGGGCGGTAGGCGAGGGCGACGTTTCCGGGGGCGAAGGTGAAGTCGGCGGGCACCTCGAACAGGACGACGCCGGTAGCCGTCTCCCCCCGGCGCAGGCCGGGCTGGGCGAGCAGCGGCGCGCAGCCGGCGGGGGGCTTCGGCGCCTGGGCCGGCAAGAGCCCGCGGAACACGACGCCGCCGCTCTCGATCGTCAGATCGCGCGGCGACACCGATACCTCGGAGGTCCGGGCGCTGATCTCGACGCGGGCGCCGAGCCTCCTGGCTTCGCCGGCGAAGGTCGCGGCCTGGGTGGCGGGGCCCCGGCCGCAGTCGCGGACGGCGGCGACGCGGAACCGGTACATCGCGGTCTCGGCCCAGGCGCCCACCGCGATCTCGGGCGGTGGCACGACGGCTGCGGCGTCCACGACGGGCGCGACGGGACTGGGAACCGTCGGCAGGGCCGGTGGCGTCGGTGGCGGCGGCGAGGTGTTCGACGGCGGTGACTTGCCGCAGGCGGCGAACGCCAACGCGGCGCACGCCATCGCCAGCGGCGGCAGCGGGGGGCGCATGACCGCATTGTGCTCCGATTCGGGTGTCGCGTGCGGGTTCATCACGTGCGATAGACTCGCGCCGTGCTTGCCCGGCCCCTCCAGATGGCGATCGTCGTGGTCATGCTCGCCGCTTGCGGGCGAACGCAGCTACAGCCGTGGGCGACATCGATCGACGCGGGCGCCCAGACCGACGGTCCGTCCGACGGGCTGTCTGATGGTCCGTCTGATCTCTTGCCGGACGTCCCGGGGCCGGTCGACGGAGCGGTCTCCGACGGGGGGGACGGAGCGGTCTCCGACGCGGGCGACGCCGGAATCGACATGACCCCGCTCGCCTGCGCCGCGCTGCAGCCGCTGCTGGGAAGCGGCCCGATCACCACCCGGCGCGCGCGGCAGGCGCTGTTCACGCCGAACGGCCGGACGCTGCTCCTGCGGGTGGCGGGCGAAGGCGGCGCGTCGGACGACCTGATGCTGGTGGCGCTCCCCGGGGGTGGGAGCAGCACGCTGCTCGGGGGGGTCACCGCCGCTGAATGGCTGGGCAGTGTGGGCGCGGGCGCGGGCAAGTTGCTGCTCACCCGCCCGCCCGTCGGCGCGCTGACGGCGTTCGCGCTGGACGGCACGGGGGTCCGTACCTTGATCGGCGCCAGCTGCGAGCACGTGAGCACGCCCGACGGCACGCGCGTCTACGCCCTGCACGACTGCGACGCGGCCGGGACGACGGGCGTGCTGGCCGCGATCGACGTGGCGACCGGGACCACGACCACGCTGTCGACGGCGGCGGCCCCCCACACGCTGGTGGTTTCGCCGGACAGCCAGTGGGCCGCCTACCAGAGCGCGCCGGGCGGCGGCGGGGTGGTGGCAGGGACCGTCCACGTCGTCGACCGCGGCAGCGCCGACTACGCGCTCGCTTACCTCGCGGGGACGCGCCGCCTGGCCTTCACGCCGGCCAACGAGCTGCTGTTCACGACCGCGTCCGACGCGAGCCCGCTGGCCCTCGCCGACATCTATCGCCACGTCCCCGGGGGCGGCAGCACCGCCTTGCGCGTCGCCGAGTCGCGCAACGTCGGCTCCGGCGGCTACCACGTCTCGCCCGACGGGGCGCTGCTGCTGGCCGCGCGGTTTCCGCCCGCCTCGCCGATGCTCGACGAGCTCTACGCCGTTCACCTCGACGGCGCGGGCGAGACGCTGCTGGCGAGCAACCTCGCCCCTTATCAGAACAATCAGCTCGCCCCCAGCGCCTTCGCCTTCTCGGCCGACGGCCGTCGGGCGATCTACACCAGCAACAACTTCAGCAACACCTCCTCGGTCAGCGTCCTGGGCGGCACGATTACCGTGCTCGCCTCGGGCAGCACGTTCGCGGTCTCGCCGCGGGGGGACTGGCTGGCGGTCATCGACCGCATCGGCGCCAACCGCGCCGTCGACACGCTGCACCTGATCAACGCCACGACCAACGTCGAGGCGGTGGCCTTCGATGCGGCCACCATCGCGGCGCTGACCTTCGTTCCCGGCGGGCGCGGCCTGCTCTTCGTGGCCCTGCCCGACGGCGGGCCGCAGCGGCTGCGGCAGTTCGCGATCGCCAGCGCGACGGCGATGACGCTGGCGGAGTGGACGACGTCGCCGTACTGGACGCCATTTGTCCTCCACGGCGAGCTGCCGGCCTCCGCCGGATACCCGACCGATCCCACCGGCTGCTACGCCATCGCGGTCAGCGACCTGGGGACGGCGCCGGGGACCAGCCTGGTGGCCTTGCCCTAGCTCCAATGCCGTTCACTTAGCGGTCCGCTTCGCGAGCCGCTTGCGGGGGTAGTTGCTCATCTTGAGCTTCACGGCACGGGGGTAGCTGCGTTCTGGCCGACGTGGAGGCAAGACTAGACGTTTCAGCTGTTTTCGTAGGCGCTGGAGGCTCGCGGGGATCGCGCCGGGGGTGACGCGTGGCGACCCTAGCCAGAAGAATTCTTCACGGATCATCGCTAAGGCTGCCACGAAGCTGATCCTGGTGGGTGAGACGCCGGCCTCCGCAGCCGCTCGCTCCATCTCGACCCGCACGAGGTTGTAAGCGAGAGCGATGCCCCACAGCTCCTGGCGTACACCGTCAGGCGTTTTGGAGCGAATCGACTCTTGCCGATCCAGCATGTGCGTCTTGACCTCGTCGTACGCGAGCTCCGTTTCCCAGCGCTCGTGATAGAGCGCGACGAGTTCTTCTGCGGGGTACTGCTCGGGATCGAGCAGCGACGTTAAGAGCGTCGCGCGCTGGAAGCCCTTCTTTTGGTAGTGGATCGCCCGAAGTGTCCAGGTCGACGGCAGACCGGGTTCATTCACGTCCCACTCGACCAGATAATCGTCCTTCCCCAGTTGTTCCCGGATCGCCCACTTCGTGTTGACCTTGGTCCTCGATAGCCAGTGCCGGTTGCCGCTCGTCTCGAGATGGATAAGGTCTTTCTTCACCAGAAAGTTCCGGTCCACGATCACCAGCGAGTTCTCCGGAACCTCGTTCCAGATCCCTCGCGCCAAGGTCGTTTCGCCCGTCCCGTAGTCCGCGAAGCGGAAACCGCTCAGGACGTGTGACCGCAGCGCCATCATCGCGACGATGCGCACCGACGGATATCCGCTCTCTCCACGGTTAGTGTTCTGGCCTCCGTAAACAGCGCGATTCTCCGGCGAATCGGCGATCCGCAGCGTCGTTCCGTCCATCCCATAGAGCGCCAGGCCTCGCCACCGATGCGCATCGGCGCTTCGTCCAGACCACTCCGCCGCGCTCACCATGAATAGGTAGGCCAACGGATCGTCCCCGACTCGCCTTCGAGCCTGGCTGATAGCGCTCTTCGCGATCAGCGTGCCTCTTTTGTCGGGGATGGCCAATTCGAGCGCGTCGACGACGCGCTCGATCGGAACGCTACGCATCAGCCCCATCCCGATTGCCAGCCACAACACCTGCTCCGCAGGCAGTCGACGCCGTCGCAGCGTTACCGTTCCTGACCAGGCCAGCGCCTCCTCGATCCAGATCGGATCGATGTGCCGCTTCAGCCCCTCCAATCGGTCGCCGTCACCGTACTCAGCGACGATCTCCAGCGCGCTCTCGAGTTTCACCCGCGCATAATGATCCTCTCGATCAGCTGAGCAAGAACGCCTTTCTCCACAGGAAAAGCCGATCAGTTCCGATCGCTTGCGCCTAACTGATCGGCATTGGCCCTAGCTCGGCTTTGCGCCGTGCCCGCCCCGGTGCATTCCGGAGCGGGCGACGGGACGCGCTGGGGCTACTGCTTGTCGAAGACGATGTATTCGCCGCCGTCGGTCTCGACCCACAACGTCGTGCCGATGACGCAGTAGGGGACGGGGTCGCCGGCCGTGTCGCCGCTCTTGGTGGTCGTGAACGCCGTGCCCGCGGCGGTGTACGTCCCGCTCTCGTTCGAGGCGATCGCGCCGGTCGTGGAGCCGGTGCAGGTGCAGCCGCTCGACGCGCTCCCCGTGCAGGTGGCGCTGGTCCACAGGCTCTCGAAGTGGCTGTCCTCGGCGCTTCGCAGCCCGGTCTGAACGTCTCCGGTGCAGCTGGTGGCCTCGAGCACCGTCAGGCAGGCGGGAGTGATGTGGACCGTCCCGGTGACGGAGTAGGGGAGGTTGACCGTGTAGGTCCCATCGGAGTTGAACACGGCGCTGCCGTTCGCCGACGTCATCTCGTAGCTGATGTTGCTGCCGGCGTCGGTGCAATCACCGACCATCTCCGGGGCGAGGCAGCCGCCCTTCAGCTTCCAGGTGCCGACGATGTCGCCGCCACAGGCCGCCGTCGGGATGCCGCTGCAGTCGACCGCGCCCACGCTGACCCAGCGCACGGCGAAGCCGCTGAAGTGCGCCACCGGCGCGGTCAGGTTGCTGCCGTCCACGGTGGTCGCCAGATCCGTCCAGGCGCTGCCGTCGAACGTCGAGATCACCGCGACCGCGTTCGCGGGCGGCGTGCCGTTCGCGGGCAAGGTCAGGGTCGCCGGCGGATCGAACGTCGTCCCGCTCGGCCCGAAGTCGAAGTACTGCCCCTTCACCGTCTGCACGTTGGGCAACGAGGAGGCCGGCGTGGCCGCGTCCGCCACGATCGTCGTGTCGCCCGCCAGCGAGTTGGCCGGAATGTTCAGGCTCGCCGACGCGCCGACCATCACGGTCCCGCCCTCGGCCGCGGTCACGGCCTGCTCGACATGGACCGGCTTGCTTCCGCCGCCGCCACCACCGCAACCAGTAAGAGCCAATACTAGAAGAGATGAAATTGACCACTTAGAAACAGAATGAATACGCGCGCTTGATGACATGTGTGTGAATGCCTCCGGCGCGCACTGTATATGGGCTCACTTATAGTAGCGATACAAATCTAGTGTCCCAGAAGATGGATGAAGCGGCGGGCTAGAAGGTGAAGCCGACGTGGCCGCCGATCACGATTGCCGAGTCGTCGGCCGAGATGATGCGGAGCTCGCCGCCGTAGAACAGCGTCTCGGTGAAGTAGTTGAAGATGCCCCCGAGCTCGATGAAGGTGGCGCTGTCGCTTTCGCAGACGTCGGCGACGCAGACGCGCACCGATGCGATCCCCAGCCCCGCGAACGGGCGGACCATCATCATCGGGCTCACCGCGAAGTCGAATCCCCCCTCGGCGCCGAAGTCGAAGAAGTGGGCGCTCTCCTCGCCGAGGAAGTAGTCCGCCACGCCGCCGATGTAGACCCCTTGCGGCAGCGTGTAGCCGCCGCGGGCGCCGAAGCCCAGGTTCAGGTGGTTCGATCCGAAGCGCAGGCCGCCCGACGCTTGCGGCTTGGACCAGGAGATCGCCTGCACGAACGGGGAGGCGTGCGCGGTCCCGCCGGAGGTGACGGCGGCGGCGACGAGCAGTGCGGCGGCGAGCTTGGCGGGTATCGCGGTGCGCATGGCGCGGGACGCTAGCCGCGCGCGCCGCCCGGGTCAAACCACGCGGGCCGCTCCCGCGCGAGATGACCTCTAACGGCTGAGGGCAGCTGCCTGCTGGCGCTCGAGGCGGGCCTCCCCGTCGCGGCCGAGGGCGTGCAGCACCATCGCCAGGTTCCGGTGCGCGATCGCGTAGTCGGGGTTGATCACGATCTCGGCCCGCAGCTCGCGCTCGGCGGCGACGAGCTGGTGCTCGCTCATGTAGATGACGCCCAGATTGTTGTGGGCGATCGTCTCGTGGGGGTCCTCGGCCAGCGCCGCCTGATACGCGCGCCGCGCCGCTTCGAGATCGCCGGCCATGTGAAGGCTGACGCCCAGGTTGCGGTGCGCGAGCGACGAGTGCGGCGCGCCGCGCACGGCGGCGGTCCCGAACGTCATCCGATCGCGAAACGCGGCCCCGTAGGCGAACGCCGCCAGCGCCAGCCCGGCGAGCCCGAGGCCGGCCGCGACCGTCACCGCGCGCGGCGGTCGCTGCCAGGTCGCGGCGACCTCGCAGAGCAAGAGCACGATCGCGATCGCGGGGAGGTAGAGACGGCTCTCGAGGATCAGCAGGTTCGAGGCGGGGAGGCTGGGGGCGAGGAACGCGACGAACGCCGCCAGCGCGAACGCCACCCGCGCGCGGCGGACGCCCGGAACGAACAGCGCCGCGCCGGCGAGCGCCAGCGCGAGCAGGCCCGGCCAGAGAGGGGTGTCCTGCGGCGTCGCCAGCACCGCCAGCGGGTACGCGAGCAGCAACTTGCCGAGGCTGGCCGGGATGAGGCGCAGGTTGGCGAGCACGTGCCCCGCCGACAGGCCGGCGGTGCCCAGGCCGGCGGGGACGGCCGCCGCGCGGGCGCCGAGATAGATCGCCAGCGCCGCGCCCCAGCCGGCGAGCAGCCACGGTCTGAAGACGGCGCGCCAAGGACGGCGCTCGACCAGCCGCGCCTGCGCCACCCAGACCAGCGGCAGCACGATCGCGGTCTCCTTGCTGGCAAGCGCCGCCAGCCAGAGCAGGGGGTGCGCGACGCGACTGCCCCAGGCTCCGGGCTTGAAGGCGCGGAGCAGCGCCAGCCAGGCGGCCAGCGTCGCGACCACCAGCAGGACGTCCGGTCGCCCCGGGATCCAGACCACCGCCTCGGTCAGCGCCGGGTGGACGGCGAACAGCAGCCCGCCGAGCAGCGCCACGCCGTCGCGGTGGCCCAGCCGGCGCAGGAAGAGAAACAGCAGCCCGGCGGCCAGCGCGTGCAGCGCGATGTTGGCGACGTGGTAGCCGCGGGCGCTGCGGCTCCAGAGCGCATCGAGCGCGATCGACGCGCCGGGGAGCGGCCGGTAGTAGGCGTGATCCCGCCCCGTCGCCGGCAGGTAGGTCTGGCGGAAGGCGCGCCAGACGCTGCCGGGCTGGGTCAGCGCGCGCTGCTGATCGACGATCAGGACGTCGTCGTCCTGGTAGGTGAAACCGAACCAACCGGCGCGCGCATGGAGCCCGGCGGCGACGGCGACGACCAGGGCGAGCCGCCAGCCCCAAGCCTTCCACGAAGCTTTCCACTTCCAGGAAGACTTCGACGCCGGTTGCCTCGAAGACGTTTCGAGACGCGCGTGCTCTCCGGTGGCGGGCAAGACATTCACGGCTACCACCGCCAGCCGGGCATTCGCAACCACAGCCGGAGGCCGCCGCTCACGGCTCGGCTTGCCAGGCCAGCCAAGGCGCCCACCTTCAAACAAACGAAAGGGAGGCAAAGATGGAAACCGGCATCAAACGGCATCTGCTGAACCTCGAGCGGGAGTACTGGCAGGCATTTCAGGCGCGAGACGCGGAGACGGTGTCGCGCCTGACCGACGAGAGCTGCCTCGTCGCGGGCGCGCACGGGACCGCGCGGCTCGAACCGTCGGCGCTCGCCGAGATGGTGCGGCGTGCCGACTACACGCTCGACGACTTCCAGGTGAAAGACGGAGCCGAGGTGCGGCTTATCAACGATGACGTCGCCATCATCACCTACAAGGTTCACGAGACGCTGACCGTCGACGGCGAGCAGGTGTCGCTTGATGCGGCCGACGCGTCGACCTGGGTGCGTCGGGACGGCCGCTGGCGCTGCGCGCTGCACACCGAGTCACTGGCGGGCGATCCGTTCGGCCGCGACAAGCGCGCGCCGGCGACGCGCCATTGAGCTCAGAGCTTCTTGCAGAAGAAGGTCTCGCCGATCTCGTACAGGAACAGCTTCAGCTCGCCGCCCTTCCAGTCGTCGACGCGCATCGACCTGTAAGGTCCGTCGCTGAAGATGTTCCGCCCCTCGAGCCGGTACTGGTACGTCTGGTTCACGGCTTCGAAGGTTCCCATGAGGTAGGTGAGGCGGCCGTCGGGCGTGAAGGTCATACGGATGCCCGTGACCTCCGCGATCTGGCGGCTCGGGAGCTGGCGCCTGGTGACGTTGCAGGAGCCCATCAGCGCCGCCCGCAGCTTGGACGCGTCCTCGGGACCGATCGGCGTGGTGTCCACCGGCGTGGCGGTGGCGCACCCGGTGGCGGCGGCGGCGACCGCCAAGGTCAAGGCAAGGAACAGACCGGAACCAAACGACACTGGGCTCTCTTGTGAGGGTCAGATCTTCGTGCAGACGTAAGTCTCGCTGATCTCGTAGAGGAACAGCTTCAGCTCGCCGCCATTCCAGTCGTCGACGCGCATCGACTTGTAGATCCCGTCGCTGAAGATGTTCCGCCCTTCCAGTCGGTACAGGTACGTCTTGTCCATGGTCCCGATCGCTTCGATCAGATAGTTGATGTGGCCGTCGGGCATGAAGGTCATCCGGATCCCCTTGGCCTCCTTCACCTCGCCGTTCGCGAGCTGGCGCTTGGTCACGTTGCAGGAGCCCATCAGCGCCGCCTGCAGCTTGGGCGCGTCATCGGGGCCGATCGGCGCGGGGGCGACCGGCGTGGCGGTGGCGCAACCGGCGACGGCGAGGGCCAAGGTGAGGAACAGACCAGAACGGAACGGCGACATGGGCTCTCCTGTGAAAGGGGTGAGATGCGACGGGCGCGACCATCGCAATGGTCGTGCCGGCGCCAGAGCCCGTCAAATTGCCGGCCGTCCGGCACCGGCGTCAGACAGATTGTCCGTCGTCGTCGGTCAATCTGTCTGACGGCGCCGAACTACTGGCGCGCCAGCTCGAGGTCGATGGTGACCTTCACCGCGTCTCCGACCAGCACGCCGCCCGCCTCCAGGGCCTGGTTCCAGCCGAGGCCGAAGTCCTTGCGGTTGATCGTCGTCGTCGCGGTCGCGCCGCGCTTGGTGTTGCCGTAAGGGTCCTTCACCTCGACGGCCGGAGACTCGACGTCCAGCACCACCTGGCGGGTGACCCCGTGGATGGTCAGGTCGCCGGTGACGGCGTAGGTCTCCGGACCGACGACGCGGACCGCCGTCGACCGGAAGGTGAGCTGCGGGAAGTTCGCCACGTCGAAGAAGTCGGCGCTGCGCAGGTGGTTGTCCCGCATCTCGTTGTGGGTGTTGACCGAGCTGGCGTCGATGGTCGCCTCGACGCGCGAACGCTCCGGCTGGGCGTCATCCAGCGTGATGGTGCCGGCCAGCTTGCCGAACTCGCCCCGGACGGTCGCCACCATCATGTGGCGGATGGCGAACGAGGCCCGCGAGTGGGCGGGGTCGATCTGGTAGCTGGCCGCGGGGGCGAAGGCGGGGCGGGTGCTCGAAACGAAGTCCTGATTGGTGGTGGTCATGATGGCGTCTCCTTGTGCCCCTACAATGGGATTGATGCGGCACATGGACTAGTCAACGAATTCGCATCAGACTGTCTCGGTAATGGCACCAATAGATCTGAACCTTCTGTCGCTGTTCAGCGTCGTGGCCGAGACCGCCAGCTTCTCGGAGGCGGCGCGCAAGCTGCGGGTGCCGCGCTCGTCGGTCAGCCGCAACGTCGCCGAGCTGGAGGCGGCGCTGGGGGTGCAGCTCTTCAACCGCACCACCCGCAAGGTCGCGCTGAGCACCGCCGGCCTCGCCCTGCACGAGCGCATCGCCCCGCAGCTCGCGGCGTTGACCGCGTCGATCGGCGCGCTGCCCGAACAGGACCGGGCACCGTCGGGCGAGCTGCGCCTGAGCGCCCCGCCCGACCTGGGGGTCACGATGCTCCCCGACCTGCTGGCCGGGTTCACCCAGCGCTATCCGGCGGTGACCGTCGATGTGCGGCTGTCGCCGAAGCTGGTCGATCTCGATCGCCGACGGGTTCGACGCTGCGCTGCGCCTCACCAGCCGCCGCCTGGCCGACTCGTCGCTGGTGGCGCGCCGGCTGGCGTCGCTGGAGCTGGGGCTCTACGCCTCACCGGTCTACCTGGCGCGCAAGCCGCCGATCCGGGCGCCAGAGGACACCGTCGAGCACGACTGGGTGTCGTTCCGGGGCAATCCGCCGGGGGCGCCGTTCCCGAAGCCGGCCCGCCCGGCGCGCGTCGGCGGCGACGAGATGCTGTTCGTCTACCGGGCGGTGGTCGCGGGGGCCGGCCTCGGCCTGGTGCCGAGCTTCCTGGCCACGCCCGACGTCACCGCCGGCCGGCTGGTCCGTCTGATCCCCAAGTACGCGCTGGCGTCGGGGGCGCTCTACTTCGTTCAGCCCGCCGGGACCAAGGCGCCCCGGAAGGTGCTCGCGTTTCGCGACTACGTGATCGAGTACATCGCCGCGCATCCCCTGTGCCCGGGGATCGCCTGATGAACCCTCCCCGGAGGGGAGAGGGTGGCGACCGCAGGTCGCCGGGTGAGGGCGCATGCGGGCCGCGGCGGAACCGCCGCCCGCGCCGGTTGTCAGATCGGCGCATGGGGCGCAACGGTGGCGGCGTCTGGCGCTGGCTGGACATCGGGGTTCCCGTCCTGGTCATCGCGCTGCACCTGGTGACCGGGCACGTGGGAGCGCCCCCGGTGGCGAAACCGACCGTCGAAGAACCGCGCCCGACGAAAGCTCCGTCGCGCCTTCCGCGCGACAGGATCAGCCAGTTGTTCTGGCTCGACGAGAGGATCACCTGCGAGCTGCACCGTGTGCCGTTGATCGAGACGGTCATCCCGATCCAGGGTGGGTACATGCAGCTCTTCTCCGAATTCGACGAGGTCATGGCGCTGTTCCCCAATGCCTGGAACGTCGTGGGGGAAGAGGTCCATTCGTCCGACGATACCGAGGCGCGGGTGCGGTACTGCCCTCTCTGCAGGGCCGGCAAGACGGCGTGGCTCGCGCTGCATCCCGAGTGGCGCTGGGGGCGATGAAACCGAAATGATGGGCGTGGCGCTGCTGCTCGAAGTGCTGGCGATCGTCGTTGCGGCCGATCCGCAGCTTCCGGGGAAGACCTTCGTCGTTGCCGATCGGGCCGCGGTGGGCGCCGAGCTGAAGCAGCGCGGGATCAGGTTCGAGGGACTCTTCACCGCGACGTTGGCCCAGGCCGAGAGCGCCCGCGGCGCGTTGCCCGCTCATGTGAAGGGTGAGCTCACCCGAACCTCCGACGTCGATCGGCGGGACGACCTTCGCGCCATCCTGGCGAAGGCGAAGCTTCACGACTGGAACTGCGGCGGCTTCCGGCACCAGGGCGAACGCTTCCTGTTCTGTTCGTTCGTCCGTCGGTCCGGGGCCGGTCCCGGGGGACCCGGGTTCGCCACCGCGCACGGCGGTGGACTCTTCATCGTCTATCACTGCCGCTTTCGGCTGCGCGATCGCCGCATCAGCGCGCTGGATTGGGACGCCGAGTAGTAAGCCGCTAAGATCACATCCGTGCCGCAGACCCCCGAAGCGGAGCGCGAGCTCGACCCGCAGGCGTGGCACGACTGCCGCATCTGGAAGCTCGAGATCGCGGCGGGCGACCTGGTCCTCGGGATCGATCTGATCGTCGACGCGCTCTGCGGATTCGAGAGGGACGCGCGGTTCAAGCTGGCGCCGGCGACGCTGACGTTTCACTCCGTGAGCGATCTGAAGATCGGCATCCACTGGGGCGACAGCGGCGGGCGGCTGCTGGTTCATCCCCTCTCGATCGCCGAGGTCGTTCGGGAACCGTTCGCGCGCCTCCCGGCCGTTCCCGGCGTCCCGCCGTACCATGCGTGGCGCATCCGCTTGAACTGGCCAAAGGGGGGTGAGCTGGCGTTCGTCGCCTCCGGGTTCACCCAGACGCTGCTCGCCGAACCAGTCGTCAGCGACAAGGACTATCTATCCCTGAGTCAGCGCCGCCGGATGCTCGGGGAGCGCTGAGCGTTCCCGCTGGTAGTCGACTTGTCTCGGCGGTATCTCTAGGCCCCATGGCGAATTACTTCTTCGTGAAGTTGCTCGGGCCGCGGCCGACGTTCGCGCAGGACATGAGCGACGAGGAGCGGCAGTTGATGGTGCAGCACGGGAAGTACCTGCTCAACGCCTACGAGACGGGGAAGCTGCACATCTACGGCCCCGTGATGGCGACCGAGGGAGCGTTCGGGATGGCGGTCTTCGACGTCGCCGACGAGGCGGCGGTACGCAAGGTGATGGACGCCGATCCGTCGGTGATGTCGGGGATGAACCGCTACGAGGTCTACCCGATGATTGTTGGCGCGCTTCGCGGCGTCACCCCGGTCAAGTGAACGGGCGCGGGACCCTCAGAGGGTCCCGAAGTCGAACGTATACCGAAGGAACAGCTCGTCACCGCGCTGTTCGACCGACGCGAGCTTGGCATCGGGGATCTCGTCGGGGGTGAACCCGGCGCCGCCGACCATCGTCGGGGCCTGGGTGCCGCCGAGCACGCGCGGCACCAGCGTCAGGTAGGCCTCGTCGACGGCGCGGGCCGCGAACAGGCCGGCGACGATCTCGCCGCCCCCCTCGCAGAGCAGCGTTCGCACGCCGCGTTCCGCGAGCCACGACAAAAGCTGCGGCATCGGCACGGCGACGTCCCCCATCTCCACCAGCTCCGCACAGGTCTGCAGCCGCTCGCGCGCGGCCGCCGGCATCGACGCCGCGTGCACGACGATCGACGCACCGCCGCGGGCCGGGTCGAACATCTTGGCGGTCGGGAGGATGCCGGCGCCGCTCGCGGTGACGACGAGGCGCAGCGGCTCGGCCGCGCCGCGCGCGCGTCGGGCAGCGCGCTCGTCGGGCGGGATGCCCAGGTCGGGATCATCGGCGCGCAGGTTCGCGGCGCCGATCATCACCGCATCGGCCTGCGCCCGCAGCGCGACCATGCGGTGAAAGTCCTCGCGCCCCCGCGACATCATGAACTTTCCGGCGCGCAGCCCGGGAGCGGGGTTGATCTTCCCGTCCAGCGACGAGGCGAAGTTGATCAGGACGCGCGGGCGCGGCATGCGGCGAGTTTACCGAAGCGCGCGCAGCGCGCGAGGTCCCCCGAGCCCCGCGCGGACCGCCGGACCGCCGGACCGCCGGACCGCGGAACTACCGAACCGCCGAACCGCCGAACCGCCGAACCGCCGAACCGCCGAACCGCCGATCCGCGCGCAGCGTGGGAGGTCCGCCGCCGGCGCTGCGTTTCCGGGCCACTCGCGAGTCTGCGAACGGTCGCAACGCCGCCGAGGCCACGCCGATTAGTGCCCATTCAACATGGCACGCCGCCCGCGCCAGCTCGATCTTCCGATGCCACCCACCTGGGGTGGCCGGCGTCGCGGCGCCGGGCGAAAGCCGCGCGGCGTTCGTCCGGGCGTTCCGCACCGGCCGCGGGCGCGGCACGACGTGCGGCATCCCGTCCACGTCACGCTCCGCCGTCGCGCCGGTGTTCCGTCGCTGAGGTCAGCCCGGGTCTTCCCGGAGCTGCGCGCGGCCCTCTCGGCAGCGAGTCACTCGGCGTTCCGGGTGATTCACTTCTCCATCCAGCTCGATCACGTCCACCTGATCGTCGAAGCCGACGCGCCGGGAAAGCTCCGGGGAGGTCTTCAGGGTCTCGCCATTCGTTGCGCGCGGAGCATCAACCGCGGCGCCGGTCGCCGGGGCGCCGTCTGGTCGGATCGTTACCACGCGCGGCCTCTCGCCACCCCGCGCGAGGTGCGGCGCGGGATGGTCTACGTGCTGCTCAACTTCCGAAAGCACCTGCGCGCGGCCGCCGGCGTCGATCCTTGTAGCTCGGGCCCGTGGTTCGGAGGCTGGGCTCGGCCTGTCGCGAGCGTCGCGGCGCAACGACCGGTGGCGCCCCCCCGAACCTGGCTCGCCACCGTCGGCTGGCGTCGAGCTGGCGGGCCCATCACCTGGCACGAAGCTCCGCGCCGGGAGCCGCCGCCCTGAGCTACGCCGCCTGCAGCCGCTCGAGCAGGGCCGGCTGCGCGCGCACCCGGAAGATGACGCCGTCGTCGTCGTAGCGTTCGCCGAGCACCTCGCAGCTGGCGAAGATCTCGCCGCGCATCGCCTGGCGGTCGTAGGGGATGCGGACCTCCCCCTCGACGAGATCGCGCGCGAAAAACGCGATCAGCCGCTCCCGCAGGCGCGTCACGTCCGCGGGGCGGCGCGCCGACAGCACGATCGCCGTCGGGCCAGCGGGCGAGCAGGTCGGCCGTCGCGCGCGCCTCGGCCTCGGCGTCGCCGACGCGGTCGATCTTGTTGAACACCAGCAGGCGGGGGACGTCCCCGGCGCCGATCTCGTCCAGCACCTCGGTCGTCACCTTCAGGTGGTGCGCGAACGTCGGGGTCGGACGCGTCGACCACCTGGGCCAGGAGGCCCGCCTCCAGCGCCTCGTCGAGCGTGCTCTTGAAGGACGCCACCAGGCCGTGGGGCAGCTTGTCGATGAAGCCGACGGTGTCGGACACCAGCACGCGCGGCCGGGATCTCGGGGTGCAGCGGCCGCACGGTGGTGTCCAGCGTCGCGAACAGCTTGTCGGCGACGTAGACCTCGCTGCCGGTCAGCGCGCGCATCAGCGTCGACTTGCCGGCGTTGGTGTAGCCGACCAGCGCCACCCGGCTCATGTCGCGGCGGCGGGCGCGCTGGGTCCGCTGCTCCTCGGCCAGCGCGTCGAGCTCGCGCGTCAGCTCGGCGATCCGGTCGCGGATCTTCCGGCGGTCCAGCTCCAGGCTCGACTCGCCGGCGCCCTTGCCGCCGATGCCGCCGCGCTGGCGGTCCTTCCCCTTGCCGTGCCTCGCGCAGCCGCGGGGCCAGGTACTGCAGGCGCACGATCTCGACCTGGGCCTTGGCGGCGCGCGAGCGGGCGTGGCGGTGGAAGATCTCCAGGATGACCGCGGTCCGGTCGAGCACCTCGACGCCGGTCGCCTTCTCGAGGTTGCGCGCCTGCGACGGCGTGATCTCGTGGTCGACCAGCACGGCCGTGATCGACGGTTCGCCCCACGGCTCGCGCGACGGTTCGCCGTGCCGCTTGCCCGACGCGTCGCCGGAAGCTTCGTCGGGCCGCTCGTTCGCCGCCAGCAGCGTCTTCAGCTCGTCGAGCTTGCCGCTGCCGATCACCGTCGCTGTCTCGAGCGACTGCCGCTTCTGGATGACCGTCGCCGCGATGGTCACGCCCAGCGTGTTCCCCAGCCGGCCGAGCTCTGCGACCGAGGCGGCGAAGGCGTCGTCGTCGGCGTCGGGGAGCTGGACCGCGACCAGGACGGCGCGCACGGGAGCGGGGGAGGAATCAGAGATCGGCATCGAGCGCGGAGTATAGGGGACGGTGCCCGCTCAGTCCTTCAGCCAGGCGGCGGCGAGCCAGTCGAGCGCGACCGGAGCCTGCCGCATCGCTGCATCCAGGTCGCGCACCGGGGTGTCGTCGGCCGGGCCGGCGTAGGCGCGGGCGTAGAGGATCCAGTTCGAGAGCTGGAAGTGGTGGAGCAGGGGAGCGAACCGCTGCCCGGCGAACCGCGCCAGCGCCGCCTGGGCCGCCTGGGCGTCCGGGCAGGCGTAGAGCGCGTTGGCGGCGTCGAACAGCATCGCCCGCAGCTCCTCGAACGCCGCCTCGGGGGCGCGGGCGATCTCCTCGATGAGCGCGGTGAACGCGGCCTCCGAGAGCCCCGCGGTCTGCGCGCAGTCCGACATGATCGGGATCTGGGTGGCGATGAAGTCGGCGTCGGGGGCGTTCGGCAGCAGGCGCCCGACCAGATAGACGTCGAACGCGCTGGCGATCGCCTCGCCCAGGAACAGCGCGCTGGCGGCCGGTCGGGCGCCGTCTGTTGCCGGCAGCGCGCGGCTGGCCAGGTGGTGCCAGGCGACGTGGGCGACCACGTCGGCGGGGATGTGGTCCTCGCACAGCACGTCGGCGCCGGTCCAGTAGGTCAGGTTCAGGAACAGGGCCCGGTCCCAGCTGATCGCCTCGTCCGCGGCGGGGATCAGGAAGCGCTGGTCGGACCGCTGCAGCGCCTGCTTGAGGCGGGCGTAGAGCGCGACGTGCGCGAACGAGCGTTCGTCGTCGATCGTCAGGTCGTCGAGGGGGACGGACCGCATGGGCTCAGAACCCCGACAGGATGTAGAGGCTGGCATCGCCGTTGCGCCCGTAGGCCACGCTCGCCTCGTCGGGCGACAGGTCGACGTCCATCGGCAACTCGTCCCACAGCCGCACGCGCGAGATCGGTGGCCCCAGCGTGATGAGCTCGATGCCGCGGTCGGTCCCCGCCAGCAGCCGCTGCCCGTCGCTGAACCAGTCGACGCCGCCAAAACCGTTGTTCAGCTCGTCGGTGGCGACATCGGTGATGGCCATCGTCGCCAGGTCCATGAGCTGAAGCGTGTCATAGGTCCAGAAGGCGATCTTGGTGCCGTCGGGCGAGTACCGGGGCGATTGGCCGCGTATCCCCAGGTCGATCAACGCCGGCGGCGTCTGGGTCAGGTCGGCGCGCTGCATGGTGTCGCCGTTCCTGCCGTAGCAGAGCTCGGTTCCGTCGGGGGAGAGATCCGGGCCCATCGCGGCGAACGCGTCGACGATGAACACGCCGTCGTCGCTGCCGTCGGCCGCCACCCCGCGGATGCCGTTGAGCCCGGCGTAGATCACGCGGCTGCCGTCGGCGTTCCAGGTCATCGCCGTCAGGTAGTCGGCGTCGGAGGCGAGATCGTGCGAGTCGGCGCCGGACGTCGACATCACCGCCACGGTCGCGATGTCGCCGGCGTCGCGGGTGTGCGCCAGCCGCGTTCCGTCGGGCGAGAACCGGGGGGCGCCGCCTCTGATGCCGGTCGGGAACTTCAGCTCGCGGGTGGTGCCGTGTCCGCCGCCGTCGCCGTTCCCCCCGCCGCCGCAGCCCAGCGCACAGAGCGTCAACCCCGTCATCGTTGCGTGTGCCCAGCGCCTGACCGTCATGGTTAGGATGATACGGCTGATGACGAATTTATGGATCTTGGGCGCTGCGCTCGTCGGGCCCCTCATCGTCCGGAACGTCATGCGCTCCGTCTTCGGGGATCCGGCGGTGGCGTGGCGAGAGGTGCGGCGGTTCCCGCCCCTCCGGGTGTGCGACGTGACGTCGGGCGCCGTGCGCCTCACGGGCCGTGTCGTGGCCGCGCCGCCGCCGCTGGTCAGCCCGGTCGGCGGAAAGCCGTGCGTGTTCTATCAATTGCAGGTCCGTACGCTGGGCCTGCTGGGCCGAACCCCGCTCTATCCGGACCACGAGGTCAGCTTCGAGATCGACGACGGCAGCGGCCGGGCGCTGGTCCGCGTCCCCCCGCCGCCCCCGCCGCCCGAGCCGGGCGACGAGACGGCGTGGGAGGTCGTCTGCGCCATCGGCGGCGAGCGGCTGTCGCGGCGGCTCACCTGGGGGGAATCGGTCGCCTTCGATCGCATCTACCATCACGGGAATCCGCGCGGCACGTTCATCCCCGTCACCGCCACGGAGGGGATCATCGCCGCGGGCGATCTGGTGATCGTCGCCGGGCACGCCTCGACGGAGATCGTGCCGGACGGCCAGGCGTCGAGCTACCGGACGCCGCCGACCCGGGTGACGCTGACGTCCGCGGCGGGGTATCGTCTGGCCATCGTGAAGACCGAGACCGGCGATGTCTGAGGCGTGTCCGCGCTGCAAGCAGGCGTTCACCAGCGGCCATCTGGGCAAGGTCCCGGTCGCGGCCTGCCAGCCCTGCAAGGGGACGCTGGTCGCGCAGCTGGATCTGATCCGGCTGCTCGAGGGGCTGAGCGCGCCGCTGCTCGCGCGCTTCGACGTCGACACCCAGCTGGAGGCGGTCCCCGACGCGTCGCCGCGCGTCGACTGTCCCCGCTGCGCCCGCCGCATGGACCGCGACGACTACTGCGGCGCCGGGCTGGTCTCCTTCGACCGGTGCACGAAGTGCAACGTGCTCTGGTTCGACAGCGACGAGCTGGGCGGCATGACGCTGATGTGGGCGCGCATGAACGCCCGCCAGGAGCGCACCCTGGAGGTGATCCGCGAAGCCGTCTCCGACCTCATGCCGCTCCGGACCAACCTGGTGAGTCGCGGTCTCCTCGGCCTGACGGTCTGGAACTCGTTCATCTAGCCGCTCCCGCGCGAAGCGCGGGGCGCGGCGACGCGCGAGGTCTGCTCTAGAAGAGCCCCTCGACCTTGGCGATCTGGTCGAAGGCGGTCGTCAGCCAGACTTTGACTCGCTGGCGCTCCATCCGCGTGAACGGCTCGGCGCCGGTGCTGGCGCCGTGAGCGGCCGACCAGAAGCTGGCGTCGAGGCGATCGATCTTCTGCATCACCGCAGGGTTCAGCTCGGGCAGCTCCAGGATCGCGGCGCCAAGCCGCACGGCCTCGGCGCGCGTCGGCGATTCGTCGAACAGGGTGAAGACCTTGCCGCGGCCGGCGTTCTTGACGATGCAGTAGCGGGCGCGGTCGCCGTAGCGGGCGAGCACGCGGTCGAGCGTGAGCACCGCGTCCTTGCCGTCGTCGATCACGTGCCAGAAGACGACCCGCACGTCGGCCTCGGCCGCCAGCTCGAGGATCCCCGCCTCGCCGATCCAGGCCGCCAGCAGCCGATCGCTTTGCGCCGGCAGATCGACCAGGACGCGCCGGTTCTGCTCGGTCGCGAACCCCAGGATCTGATCGGCGCTGGTGGTGTCGGTCAGATCGACCGCCTTCGCGAAGTCGGCGTAGAAGCGCATCAGCGCTCCGTGCGACCCGTCGGCGTCCACGGCCACGAAAGGGAGCGCGCGATCTATGCAGTACTGGGCGCAGAGGCGCGCCACCACGGATTTTCCGACGCCGCCCTTCTCCCCCCGATGAAATGAATTGTGCTCATGGGCGCAGTGTAGCCGGGTCGTATTTCCGGCGCACGACCGAGATTGTTTCTGTTCGGAGGAGTCGAACCAGACTCAGCCCAGCAGGTCGAACAGCCAGTCCAGCCGGTCGCGTCCCTGGTTCTCCTGCTGCTCAGCCTGGCGTCGGCTCCGATCCGCATCCGCCTCCAGCGCGGCGAGTCTCTTGCGCGTATCCTCCTCGCGCGCGGCGCGCGCCCGCTGATCGATCTCGCCCAGGCGGTCGTCGGCCAGCACGGCGAGGAGGCGAACGGCGCTGGTCGCGTCGAGCCAGCTGCCGTGTCCGGAGCAACGAGCGTGCACGATCCCGGAGGCCTCGTGAAAGTTGCGGCGGGCCATGGTCTGACGGCAGACGGGGCAGGGGGGATAGCCGACCGTGCGCGCGGGGCCGGTGGGTCGCTCCAGCCCGCGGAGCACGCGCGCGGCCTCGGTCGCCAGCGCGGCGTCGGAGAGCTCCGCCGGAAGCTGTTCCAGCTCGCCGTCGTCGAACCGAATCCCGCCGCAACGCGCGCAGAGATCGATGGCGATGCCGCCGAGCCGGACCAGGGTGGTCGGTACCGCGCACGCGGGGCAGGCGACGGGCACCTCCGGTTCGCGCCGCACGCGCGGCGCGAGGTCGCGTGTGCAGTGGGCGCAGCGTCGCACCTGCCGCGCGTTGAGACCGTGGCAGCTCGGACAGGGGCGGGGACCGTCGCTCATGTCTGGTCATCTTCTCACGCCACCCCATGGTCACTCACCCGGGAGAACCCCCGCTGCCGGCTGCGCCCCCCCGCCGCCACTGCCGCCGGTGCCAACGGTGTCGCCGGTGCCACCCGCACCATCACCGTTGGCACCGGCGCTGCCCTCGCTGCCAGCTGGGCCGCCGCCGCGTTCCCCCTCTCGAGGTGACTAACGGCCGGCCAGCCGCGATGTTCCACTCCGGTTGTGACAGATCGCGATTCGTAACAGAGACCGCGGCTGGTCTGCCGCTACTTGCGCAGCCAGACCTCGGTGGATTTGCCGAGCTTGCGGTCGGGCGAAGCGGTGAAATCGTTCTCGACGGTCATCTTGGTGAAGTCGTCGGAGAGGGTCGCCGTGGAGGTCCCGACCGTCTTGCCGTTCATCTTCTGGACCGCCTTCGCGTGGTGCTTGTCGACCAGCTTGATTCCCGTGGTCTGGCCGGTCGGTTTCCCGGCGAGGAGGACCGGCACGTCACTGCCGTCCATCGGCGTCGAGATCGTCATCAGCTTGTCGACGCCCACCACGCGGTAGGTCAGCTTCGCGCCGCCCGCCCCCCACTTTTCGATGGTGAGGGTCATCTGGGGTAACCCCGTCTCGTCCTTCGAGGTCTGCCGGACCCAGGTTCCCACGGGCGAATCCGCGGCCGCGGCCGGCGCCGCGCTGGCGAACAACGCCGCGCCCGCGAGCAAGAGCCTCGCGATCCTCTGAACGGTCTTCATGATGACGACCGTGTGAACGAACGGAGGTCAGGTCAATGCAGGCCGTTCCTTCGTTGGCCCGTTTGGCCCGAGGGCGGGCCCTCAGTCGCGGGGATGGATCTTCACGTCGTAGGGGTGGGGGCGCCCCTCGTGGCGTTCGAGCCAGTCCTTCAGGCTGAGCAGGAAGACCGCCCACTTGGTGCTGCAGTGGTGCATGAACTCGACCGGCTCGCGCCAGCCCGCGTGCGTGAACAGCACGTAGGTCTCGTCCCCCTTCGGCTTCAGGCGAAAGGTGACGTGGGTGCCGATCCACTCGGGCGGGCCGCCGACACACTCCCACTCGACGACGTCGTCCGGCTGCGAGGCGACCACCTTCATGTCGAACGCGTCTCCGTCGGGGCGGAACTTCAGCACGCCCCCTTCGCGGGTGTCGCCGCTGGTCCCGGTGATCCACCAGTGCGAGAGCCCGTCGGTCGTCGCCAGCGCCTCGTACACCTTCGCGGCCGAGGTTCGCATGCCCACCCTGTGGAGAATGTCCGGCAATCACCCCTCCCGCGCGCGCGTTGTGAAGATCGTAGCGATCGGTAGAGTGGATCGGTGGTGCGGCTCGCGACTTTAGGAGCGCTCTGGATACTGGCGAGCGCCGCCTGCTCGGGGGGCGCCGCGGGGGGCCACGGCGGCGGGGCGCCGGGCGGGAGCGGCGGGGCGCCGGACGGAAGCGGCGGAGCGCCGGGTGGGAGCGGCGGGGCGCCGGGCGGAAGCGGCGGAGCGCCGGGTGGGAGCGGCGGAGCGCCGGGTGGGAGCGGCGGAGCGCCGGGCGGATCGCCGGGTGGAAGCGGCGGGTCGTCGGGCGGATCGCCGGGCGGAAGCGGCGGATCGTCGGGCGGGAGCGGCGGATCGCGGGGTGGAAGCGGCGGGTCGTCGGGCGGAAGCGGCGGGTCGTCGGGCGGCGGCGGCATATCGGGTCGCGGCGGTGGGGGTGGGACAGCCCCCTACGGCTGGTCGCCGCTGTCGGTGATGTCGATCGTGAACCCGAAGGACCATGGCGCGGTGGGCGACGGTGTCACCGACGATCTGGCGGCGCTGACCGCGACCGTGGCCGCGCTCCCCACGGCGGGCGGCATCGTCTACCTGCCGCCGGCGGCGTCGTTCAAGAAGACGAACCTGCTGGTGGTGACCAAGTCACACGTGAAGTTCTGGGCCCCGAACCGCCAGGCCGAGGTGGTCCAGGTCATCGCCGGCCAGCGCCGGCACCAGTCGATCCTCTGCCGGAACAACACCGGCTGCGGCTTCTTCGGGGTCGCCTTCCTCTCCGACGCGGCCGCGCGCTTCGACGCGCTGGAGGACAACCAGATCTCCGCCGACCACGCGACGCTGGTCGAGGTGGTGGGGTGCGACATCGCCGGCTCGGCCGCGGTCGGGGTCTTTCTCTACGGCTCGACGGAGAGCTACATCGAAGGCAACTACATCCACCTGACCTGGGCGGATCACATCCACCACACAGCCGGCGCCAAGCAGTCGTGGGTCTGGAACAACTTCATCTACAACGATCTCCCCAGCAAGGGGGACGACGGCGTCGCCTGCGTGACCTACGGTCCGACCAGCGCCCGGTGCGCCGACATGGAGTGGTGGCGGAACACGATCCTGCATAGCGGATGGGGGCGCGGGTACGCCGTGATCGGCGGCGACGACATCTTCATTCACCACAACTGGGCGATCGGCGTCGCCGCGGCCGGGCTGATCGTCGCCTCGGAGACGGCCTACGACAGCGCCAGCAGCGACCGCATCCGGATGGCGAACAACTACGTCTATCGCTGCGCGCACACCGTCGGCCACCCCGGAATCCTGCTGAGCGGCAAGAACACCAACGCCGAGGCGCTGAACGACATCACGTTGACCGACAACGTCTCGGCCGAGACCGTCACCGGCACGCCCTATCGCGCCGAGGGGGCGTTCACGAACGTGACCAGCAGCGGCCTGCAGACGACCGCCGCCGCGCTCCCGGCGCCGATCCCCGCGATGGGCGACATCCGCATGGCCGACACCTCGATCCTGCGCACGCGCGACCTCTCGCACGTCGGCAGCGCGCTTCGCGGGGGCCTCCACCGCATCCACGTCCGCCAGGCGCCGTCCGGTACGGGCTTCGAGCAGCGCTTCGAGTACGTCGTGAAGGGGGCGCCCGCCGACGTCGCCGACTTCGTCTCTGCCCAGGTGGCGGCCGGAGCGCGGCTCGCCGAGCAGCGCACCGTCGCCGGCGTCGCCTACGCGCTGCTGCTGACGCCGATGCCGGTCGCCGTTCCCGCCGCGCTGGCCGGGGTCTCGTTCCGCGAGCTACGCAGCGGCGACCAGAGCGGCGAGCTGTCGTGGCTCTGGCAGCGCATCGACCGCGGGACTGACTAAAAGCAAGTCTCAGAAATAGCCGCACCCCCGCGCTTCGCGCGGGAGCGGCTAGAGCGCCTTCCCCATACAGACGCTGAGGGGCGAGCGCAGGTAGGGGTCGAAGGGGGGGATGCGCGTGAACCCGAACGCGTTGTAGAGGGCGATCGCCTCGGGCTGGCGGTCGCCGGTCTCGAGGACCAGCCGCGTGACGCCGAGGCGCCGCCCCTCCGCCTCCAGCGCGGCGAGCAGCGCCCGCCCGATGCCGCGCCCGCGCTGACCGGCGGTCACGAACATCCGTTTGATCTCGGCGGTCGCGCCGTCGAGGCGCCGGAGCGCGCCGCAGCCGAGCGCCTCGTCGCCCGCGTAGGCGACCAGGAAGGCCCCGCGCCCGGGCGCGACCTCGGCGGCGTCGAGCCCGAAGTGGGTCGCCCCCTCCTCGGGGTAGAGCGCCGAGAGCTCCGCGTTCAGAGCCGCGAGCAGCGTCGCGGCGACGGCGGTCGTGAGCTCGGTGCGGCGGACCTCGATCCCGGCGCGGCGCGCGTCCCCGTCCACCACCAGCTCCCAGCGCTTGACCCGGATCGGCTTCCCCTCGTGCTCGTCCGCCTCCTCGCCGGTGAAGGCGAACCCCGCTTTCTCCAGGACGCGTCCGCTGGCCGGGCGATCGAGCGGCGTGTGGGCGACCAGCCGATCGAGGCCGGTGACCGCGCGCGCCCGCTCGACCAGCGCCCGCACCGCCGCGGTCGCGTAGCCGCGCCCCCAGCAGGAGCCGACGACGGCGTAGCCGATCTCGACGATCCCGGGCGTGATGACGCCGCCGCCGATCTCTCCGACCACGAGCTCGTCCTCGCGGCGGTGGATGAAGAACGGCCCCAGCGGGCCGGAGCCGCTCTCCGCGTGCGCGCCGACACCGGCCGAGAACTCGGTCGGATAGTCGTGGGCCACGCGCACGTCGTCCGGGAGCCGCCCCGCGCGCAACGCCTCGCCCGCGGCGGCGCTGATCCGGCGAAGGAGGATCGACATGGCCGGATTGTAGACCGGGCGCCGGCCCCGAAAAAAGGCGGCGCGGGTTGTCGATCCGGAGGCTGCCGGTTCGTCGGGCTGCTAGGAGGAGACGATGACCAACCTGCTGAACGACGACGGCAGCGCCTCGATGGCAACCGCCCTGTTGATGTCCCACCACGCCTTCCGCCGCGATATCGCCCGGTTCGGCATCGCGCTGCGGAGCCCGGCCCTGGACGCCCCCCGGGTCGCGGCGCTGCAGGGGGAGTGGGCCCACTACCGTGCGGCCCTGCACGGGCACCACGAGATCGAGGACACCGCGATGTTCCCCGGCATGCGCAAGGAGCACGCCGAGCTCGGGCCGGTGTTCGACCAGCTCTCGGCCGACCACCGCCAGATCGATCCGTTGCTCGCGGCGGGCGATCGCGCCTTCGCCGGGCTGGCGGGCGCGCCGGCGCCGGCGGCCGCGGTGGTGGCGGAGCTCGCGGCGCTGCTCGACAAGCACCTGACCCTGGAGGAGGCGAACGTGGTCCGGTTCATCCGTGACGCCAAGGCCTTCCCACCGCCTGGGTCCGACGCGGAGGCCGAGATGTACGCGCAGGGCTTCGCCTGGAGCTCGGACGGCGTCGCGCCCGAGGTGCTGGCCAAGGTCGACGAGATCCTGCCGGGCGTGGTGACCGCGCGCCTGCCCGCCGCGCGCGCCGCCTTCGCCGCGCGTGGCAAGAGCGTCTGGGGCGCGACGACCGCCGGTGTTTCGCGCACGTCAACGCCGGACTGGCTGACGCGCTAGCCCACATCGATCGCACATCACCGGACGCCGTGAATCGTTGTAGTGTCCGCCCCAGAAGGAGAAAGCGAACATCATGGCGAAGCGATTCACGGCAATCACGGGAGGAACGGCGCTGGCGCTGGCATTGGTTTTCGCCGCGCTGCAGGGATGCGGCGGCGGTAGCGACAAGACCGGCAGCGCGGGCCACAACGGCGGTGGCGGCAGCACCGGTGGCGGTGGCACGACCGGCGGCACCATCCAGCAGGTCTGCGAGCAGTTCTGCGACAAGCTGGGGACCTGCTTCGCGGTGGACGCCGGCATTCCGATCGACACCGTGGTGGCGGGCTGCAAGAGCTCCTGTTCCTCGGGCGCGCAGACGTCGGGCGGGGCGCAGTGCACGAACGCGAACGCGATCCTCTCCGCCTGGCAGGCCTGCCTGCAAGGGACCTGCGATGACCTGGAGACCTGCTCTTACGCCATCCCTGCGTGTCAGGGCGGCGGCGCCGGCGGAATCCACCGGCGGCGCCGGGAGCCACGGCGCGGCTGGCAACAGCGGCGGCGGCGGCAGCAGCGCCGGCGGCTGGGGCTGCGTCGAGGTGAGCGGCAGCGGCTGCGTCTGCAACGCCGCTCTGTCGGGCGGCACCTGCACCGGCAGCTACGGGTGCTGCTACACGATGGGCACGGGGGCTTCCCAGTCCTGCAACTGCGTGGCAACCGTCAGCGCGACCGACTGCGGGCCGACGGTCGCGGCGATCGGCGCAACGGTCGCCGCCCACTGCCCTCCGTAGTCAGACCTCGAGCGGCAACTCGACGTCGACCGTGGTGCCGGTGCCGGGGCGGGAGCTGATACGGAAGCTGCCGCCCCGGGCCCGCACCCGCTCTTGCATACCGACGATGCCGAGGTGTCCCGCCGAGGCGGCCTCCAGCGCCGTCGCGGGCTCGAACCCCCGCCCGTCGTCGACGATCGACAGCGAGATCGCCGCCGGGCGGCGGACGACGCGAATCTGGATCCGGCACGGCGCCGCGTGGCGGAGCGCGTTCGTCAGCGACTCCTGGATGACGCGGAAGCAGGCGATCTCCCGGTTGGCGTCGAGGCGCCCGGTCGTCTCGTCGCCCCCCTCGGTCGAAAGCTCGATCGGAACGCCCGACAGCGCGGCCTGGGCTTCGACGTAGGCGCGCAGCGCCGGCAACAGCCCGATCTCGTCCAGCAGCGGCGGGCGCAGGTCGCCCGAGATCTTCCGGACCCGTCCCAGCATCCCGTCGACCAGCGCGATCGTCTCGGCGGTCCCGTTCGCCGCCCCCCGCGCCGCCGAGGCGGAGCTTCACGACCGTCAGCATCTGCCCCAGCTCGTCGTGCAGCTCGTGGGCGATGAACCGCCGCTCCTCCTCCTTGGCGGTGTCGACGCGCTCGTGCAGCAGGGCCAGTCGTTCGTAGGCGGCGCGCAGATCGATCAGCGCCTCCGACGCGGCCCGCGAGGTCTCCTCGACGTGGCGGATCACGAAATCGATCGCGGTCGTCAGCAGCACCGCCAGGAACGCAAAGACGAAGCCGACCCGGATCCAGTTTCGCATCGCGTGGGGGTCGAGCTCGACAACGTCGATCTCGATAACCCCACGCGAGGCCAGCGCGCCGACGACGAAAAAGGCGGCCACCGACATCCCGATGCAATAGAAGCCGCAGAAGCGCCCGAGGAGGACGACGGCGAGGATGCTGCTCCCGGCGAGGACGATCCCCGGCCCGGAGGTGAATCCGAACATCGACAGGCCGAGAACACCACCGCTGTAAAGCAACGCGATCGCCAGCCCCGCCCGCACCCGGACCGAGAGCCCCGGCGCGAGGCGCAACACCGGGAAGGCGAGTCCCACGGCGACGAGCCCGGCGGTGCGGCCCAGGGAGTGAGTCCCCGAGCGGAGGATCAGCGACACCAGGACGACGCTCGGCGCGACGATCGCCGCCACGGTCAAGAGGGCACGCAGGACGTTCCCGCGCCAGGTCTGGAGCGCGCTCAGCCGCGCCCCGGTCGATCGCGCGTTGGCTCCGTCGGTAACCACCCGCGCGCAGGATAAACGAGCGGCCGCGCCGTTGGCGACGATTCAAGCTCCCGCGACGCGAATCAGGTCGCGCGCGTGCGGGAAGGGGAGAGCGCGACCGCGACGACGTCACCCGCCTCCTTGGCGCCGCGGACGCGCTTCGGGATCGCGAGCAGGGTCCCGTAGGTCTTGTCGTGCCAGACGCTGGTCTCCCACGCGACGCCGTCGACGCGCGCCAGAACGGGCGTGCGACCCCAGCCGTGACTGACCGGGGGCGCGTGGCGGGCCGGAACGGGCGCGAACGTCCAGCCGCCGGGCCCGGGATAGCGGAACAGCTTGGCCTTGAAGGTCGCCACCGTCGGAAGACTCAACACCAGATCCGGCCCCTGCGTGCGGCTGGCAATCGCGCCCGGAAGTGTGCTCGAATCGTCCGAAACCTTGGCTCGCATCACCATCGCGTCATCGGTCACCTCGGTCTCCTGGATTCCGTCCGAGGCGGTCGTGGGTGCCTACAAGGTGCCGTTCGCGATCGGGTATGTCGCGCTACGACGACCCCCCGCCCGACCCGCTGACCGACCCCGCGGCGCTGATCGCGAACAACCGGTGCCGGTTCTGCAATCGATTGACCGCGTTCATCGAGGTCGAGGACGGCCGGATCGTCGGCTACGACCAGACGACCGACGGGCTGGTGGGCTCGACCACGCTGCGCCTGGGCCGGGCGGCGATGACGTTCGCCGCCGTCGTGTTCCCGACCCTGCGACCGGAGCCGGTCGTGACCCCCACGTCGGTGACCTTCCGGCAAACCTGTGGCGCCCGGACGGGGGTGCCGGCGCCCCGGCCGGTGAAGCGCCCCCCCTTCATCCAGTTCTCTGCGCCCACCGCCTGGACGACCCTCGAGCTCGAGATTCACGCCGACGGGACCTCCACGCGGGCGGCTGGTCGGCGCCAGCCACTTCCCGCGTCACTGGGTCTACGATCGCGACGGGCGCCTGGAGCAGAAGAGCAGCGTCGTCGATTTCAAGACCTGGGCGGCGGAGCACTTCGGCGACCGGACCCCGTGGGGGGACGTCGACTCTCCGGCGCTCACCAGCGCGGTGGAGAGCGCGCTCGAGCGCGAGCTCTCCGCGGCGATCATGCGTGACGGCGAAAAGCCGCCGATCCGGACCCTCCAGCCCGGCACCACCCTCTGCGAGCAGGGGGAGCGGGGCGACGAGCTCTACCTGTTGCTCGACGGTGTTCTGGAGATCTTGATCGACGGCGAGCGGCTGGCGGAGCTCGGCCCGGGCGCGGTGCTGGGCGAGCGGGCACTCCTCGAAGGCGGCCGCCGCACCTCGACGCTGCGCGCGCTCACCCGCTGCAAGGTCGCCTGCGTCCCGAAGGAGAGGGTCGCCCCCGGCCAGCTCGAAGAGCTGCGGATTGGCCGTCGTCGCGAAGAGACCTAGCGGGGCCTCTACGGGATCGGTTCCGCGGGCGCGGGCGAGATCCGGTTGGCGCGGTAGGACCCGATGTTCGTGGGCCACTCCATCGCCCAGACCACCTCGCCGGCGCGGGTGACCTCGAAGATCCGGGTGTGGACGGTGCCGCTCTTGACGCCGGCGGTGACCAGCACGTTGCCGTTGGCGAGGCGGTTGGCGTCGCCCCAGATCTGCGTGTACCAGCTCTGCTTGTACCAGTTGTCGACGGTGAAGGTGCCGGGGAACCGCCAGCTCAACATCGCCTGCTTCTTGGCCTCGTCGAGCATGTATTCGACGACCTGGGTGTGGAAGCTGCCGTTCATCTGGCCGCCGGTGTGACCGGTCCACCCCTCGTTGTCGTAGAAGAGGACCGTGCCGTCGCTGTGGACTTCGGGGTCGTGCGCGTCATTGAAGCGGACCGAGTTGTCGGGGAGGTAGGTCATGTCGCCGGTCATCTTGTCGTCGATGGCGGCGCCCAGCTGCCAGAGCAGCGACTTGTCGGCGCGGTTGACCTTGAACAGCCCCTGATAGCGGCAGTTGAGGTAGAGGACGTTCTTCGCCTCGTCGACGCTGACCGAGTTCAGGTGGCACCAGTCGGCGGCGGTCGTCTTGGGCTTGAGGTGGTCGTACAGGTCCCAGGTCCAGACCACCTGATTGCTCGGGTTCAGCTCCTCGACGCGCGCCGAGGCGTTCGATTCGCGGACGATCAGATAGTTGCCGGTCGAGAGCTTGCTGGTGTGGTGCGAGGCGGCCGGGCTGCCGCCGGTCGGGCCTTCCCAGACGATGTTGGCCTCGAGATCCACCTCGCGCGGCGGCTCGGCGCTGGCGTTGCCGATCAGGATGCGGTTGTTGGGGAGAAAGACCGTCGACGTCATGCCGAACTGATCGCTGGTCTTGCCGTGGACGAAGTACCAGACCGGGATGCCGTCGGCGTCGACGATCACCACGATCCCCGGCGCGCTGCCGCCGGGCCAGAAGTTCGTCAGCGTCCAGCCCGGCTGCATCTTGTCGCGCAGGTTGGTGACCATCGTCCCCTTCGCCAGCCCCGAGGGGAGCTTGCCGGTCGTGAAGCTGCCAGTGGCGCTGCCGGTCGCGGTCGCGCTCGTCGAGATCGCCTTGATCTGATAGGCGGTCTCCGCGTGCATGCCGACCACGTGAACCTTGTGCGACGTGACCTGAGCGGTGTCGACGATCCGCAGCTGGTAGCCGCCGGTGCCGAACTGCACCTCCGAACTGGCGGCGGCGCTGGTCGTCCAGCTGACGTAACAGGAGAGCGTCATGCGTGGGTTGGGATCGATCTTGAGGGCGGAGATGGTCAGCGCGCCCGCCGGGCTGCCGCCCGCGCCGCCGCCGGCCACGCCCGTGCCCGCCGCGCCGACGTGCCGCCGGTGGCGCTTCCGGCGGCGCCCGTCACCGTCGCACCGCCGCGCCCGCTCCCCGCCGCACCGCTGGTGCCGGCCGGCGCTGCCGGTGGTGCTGTTGCCGGCGGTGCCGCCGTGTTGCCTGCGGTGCCGCTGTTGCTCGCCCCGCCGGTGGCGCTGCGTCCCGCCGCCGGCCCCGAGGCGGGGGTGCCGGCGGCGCCGGTGGTCCCAGCCGTCGGGGTGGCACCGCTGCCGGCCGCGCCGGTGTCGTTACCCGCATCGTTTTTCGCACAGCCCGCGGCGCCCGCCAGCGGGGGGAAGAGCGAGAGAACGAGCGAGGGAAACTGGGCCTTCATACCTGACAGCGGCGTACTCAAGCGCGGGCTCCAATCGCGAAGGGGGACGCGGCGCGGCGTGGATTCGATGGGCGGCGGAGGGCTCGAGAGACGCAGTGACGGCTCCCCCGGTGTAGGGGTCACCGAAACGTTCGCGGCCTACGTGCGGGCCAGGGCCTGCTCGATCGCGGCGCAGAGATCGCCGGCGCCGTAGGGCTTCGCCAGGAAGCCCTGGAACTGGCCGCGCGGGAGCCGGAGCTCCAGCGAGACGTCGAGGTATCCCGACGAGATGATCACCGGCACGTTCGACCCGGCCGCCCGCAGGCGCCGGAGCACCTCGGCGCCGTCGACGTCGGGCATGGTCATGTCCAGGATGACGACGTCGGGGGCCGTCTCCAGCGCCGCCACCAGCCCGGAGCGCCCGTCGACGGCGTCGGTCACGCTGTAGCCGCGCAGCTTCAGCGTGCGGCGCAGCTGCGCGCGCACCATCGCCTCGTCGTCGATGATCAGCACCCGCCGCTGCCGCCCGCTGGCGGGCCCCTGTGGCTCGACCGCCGCGGGCGCGCTGTCGGTGGCGGCACGGGCCGGCAGCAGGATCGAAAAGCAGCTGCCGCGGCCGAGCTCGCTCTCGACCAGCAGCGCGCCGCCGTGGGTCGAGACGATGCCCAGGCAGGCCGCGAGGCCAAGCCCGTGCCCGCCGTTCTCTTGGTCGAGAAGAACGGCTCGAAGATCCGCCCGCCGGGTCGCCTCGTCCATCCCGGCGCCGGTGTCCTTCACCTCGATCAGCACCCAGTTTCCCGGTCCCACGGTGGCGCCGAGCGCGCCGTCCCAGCGGGCGTCGACCCCGGTCACCGGCGCGCGCGCACCTCGACGACGCCGGTGCGATCGCCGAGCGCGTCGGAGGCGTTGGTGAGCAGGTTCATCAGCACCTGGCTCGAGCGTCGCGCGATCGCCCTGCACCGACGCTGCCGGGCTCGACGCCGAGTCTCGAGATGCGCCTTCTTGGAGAGCGTGGCCGCCAGCAGCGTGCGCAGCTCGACGAGCAGCGCGCCGAGGTCGACCGGCTCGCGCTGTCCGAAGTCGCGCTGGCCGGCGTAGGCGAGCATCTGCCGTGTCAGGGCGGCCGCGCGCTGGGCCGCCGTCACGATCTCGTCGGCCATCTCGCGCGTCTCGCCCGGCCCGACCTGGTCGCGCAGAAGCTCGGCGTTGCCGAGCACGCCGACCAGCAGGTTGTTGAAGTCGTGGGCGATGCCGCCGGCCAGGACGCCCAGGCTGTCGAGCCGCTGGGCGCGTTCGAGCTGTTGCTCCAGCGCGCGCCGCTCGGCCTCCAGCCGGCGCGACCGGGCGAAGGTCGCGCAGGGCCGCCGCCCGCACCGGCTGGCCGTTCAACGTCGTCGCGGTGACGACGCACAGGACGGGCACGACCTCGCCCTTGCGTGCAGCGCGACCGCGTCGTACGATCCGAGAGACCCGTCCTCGATCCGCTGCCGTACCATCGGCTGCGCGGACGGCGCCGTGAAATCGAGGACCGGGCGTCCGAGCATCGCCTCGGGCGCGAGGCCGAGGATGGGTCGGCTGTCGCCGTCGACATCGACGATCACGCCGTCCCGGGTGAAGACGGTGAAGTCGAAGGCCGCCCGGGCGAGATCGCGGAACCGACCCTCGCTCTCGCGCAGGAGCTCGTGGGTCCGCTCGCGTTCGGTGACGTCGCGGACCGCGACGACCCGGACGGGGCGGTCCCCGATGCGCCCCTGCTTCGAGCTCAGCTCGGCCCGGAAGCGCGAGCCGTCCTTGCGAACGCCGGTGACGACGTATTCCCCTTCGGTCTGGTTCGCCATCCGCTGCCTGACCGTCGGCTGATCCTCGGGGGCCACCGAATTGAGGACGGTGTTCGGCCCCAGGATCTCCTCCGGGCCGTAGCCGAGCAGCTCGCAGATCCGCTGGTTGGCGTCGATCACGTCGCCGTCGACGTGGACCAGGAGCCCCTCGAACGACGCCGAGGACAGCATGTCGAGCCGCTCGCGCACGCGCGCGTTCTCCTCCCGGATCTCGGCCAGCAGGGCCTGGGCCTGGGCGCGGGCCTGCCCGGGATCTTCGGCCGCCAGCGCCTGCGCCAGCCGGGTGTACCAATCGGGGGAGAGGGGGCCACCGGGGCGCATGTTAACCCATTGGAATCGGGCGGGCGCTACGCTTTTTACCGATTGTTGTCTGGCTGTCGCCGGGAAACACGGGACTTTTACCGGGCGCATCAAGTTGGCGTCCTTCTAGCGCGAATCCCATCAACGTGCGTCTCGTTGTCTGTCCTGTTGGGCGTCGTCGTTGCGGCGCAGCACCTCGGTGTCTCCATTCTCCGACGCCGACCTCTCCTCTAACCCCCTGCACACCGTAAATCCCGGTCCCCCGGATTTCCGCGGCCCCCTCCACCTCCCCCCCCCCCGCGCTGTGACAGACTTGCCGGATGACGCGCCGGCAGACCCTCGACACGGCCGCGCCCCCGCTGGCGATCCGCGGCGGCCGGTTCGAGGATGTATCGGGGATCCTCGGTCTCATCGAGGAGGCCATCGAGCACGGCTGCCGCGACCACTACGACGCCACCCAGCGCCGGGTCGTCTTCCTCGGCTACGCGTCGAGCCTGTTCGTCGACGCGCTGGGACCGTTCGCGCTCTGGACCGCGGAGGTCGGGGGCGGCTGGCGGCGCCGCCCAGCTGGACCTGTCGTGCGGCGGGCTGCGGGCGCTGTTCGTGGGGGCGGCGTTTCAGGGGCAGGGGGTCGGGCGCGCGCTGCTCGCGACGGTGGAGACGCGTGCCCGCGCCGCCGGCTGCACGCGGCTGGGGGGCGCGATGTCGCTCAACGCGGTTCCGTTCTATACCCGGGCCGGCTTCCGCCCCGGCGTCGGCTCGGATCGGCTGCTGACCGCCGGGGTGCGGGTCCCGATCGCCCGCATGGAGAAGCCGCTCTACCCTCCCCCACCTCACGTAGGGGCTGGCGGGGTCCGCGGCGAAGGAGGGCATCGTCGCTCCGTCCGAGAGGTAGCGGCTCGGGGAGGACCCCCTCTCTCCTCCCCCCCCTTCTTCCCCCGCCACCTCGGTCGGCATTCCTGGGGGACGAACTCCCCTCTAACACGGAGCTCTACTCGGCCGAACACGCAAAATCCACCCGGTCTCGATTCTTCGTCCCAGCCCCCCTTCCCCTCCCCCCTCACAGCGGCCGGCTCACTAATATCTATCTACCTCCCGTCCCGGCCTACCCCTTCTCCTTCTCACCCCCGCCCCTCCTCCCTCCGAAACCCTCCCCTCCCCTCCCATCCCCCGGGTTGCTCGCGGTCAACGGCCCTGCAGCGTCGAGCTCGAGACGCTCGCGCTCAGCGCATTCACGCCGAAGGCGGTCCCCAGGTTGGTGACGCTCCCCTGTCGAACCTGGGTCCAGGAGCCGCCGCTGTTGCCGGTGATGATCGAGTCCTGGACGGTCATCGTGCCGGTGAAGTCGTTGCTGGTCATGAAGACGCCGCCGCCGAAGGCTCCGGCGCCGGCCGCGTTGCCCACGATGTCGTCGCCGCACAGGATCACGCTGGTCGCGTTGCCGCCGTCTTGGTAGATGGCGCCGCCGTTTCCGCCCGAGCCGATCTCGTTCTGGTCGTTGTTGATGAACGCGCAGCGCGAGGGATCGTTGCTGTTGGCGCCGTTGCCGGTGGCGACGTTGTTCTGGAACAGGCTGTTGTAGATGGCGAGGTGCAGAAGAGCCCGCCCACGGCACCGGCGTTGCTGGCGCTGTTGTCGGTGAAGACGCTCCCTGCGATGATCATGCCGTTCTTGCTGCCGAGGACGTAAATGGCGCCGCCGCCGGTGTCGGGGCCGAGCGGCGCGGCCTGGTTGTGCGAGAAGGTGCAGTCGATGACGGTCAGGTTGCCGTCGCGCATGTAGAGCGCGCCTCCCTGGCCGTCGTTCCACCCTTGCGAGCAGGGGGCGGGCGCGGTCGGAATCCGCTGGGTCGGCGTGGCCTTGCCGTTGACGACGGTCAGGTGCTGCAGCGTCACCCGCGTGTTGTTGACCATGAAGTTGCCGTGGTCGAAACGCAGGATCTGCACGGCGTTCTGGCCGTCGAGCGTGATCCGGTTGCCGCCGTCGATCACCGTGTCGACGCTTGTCGGTAGGTTCAGGGTCGACGTGACCGGGATGGTGACGGGCGCGCCGCCGCAGTTGAACGTGATGACGCCGCCGCGGGTCACCGCCGCGGCGAGCGCGGCGAAGCTGCAGCTCGCGGCCGTTCCGGTCCCGACCACGGTCGTCGGGCTCGAGACGTTCGCCGGCTGCGCCCCCGCCGGGAGCGGGCTGTTGCAGTGCGTGGGGATGGTGCGACCGCTCCCCGCGGTGCCGGGGTTGCCGGCGGCCCCGGGGCTCCCCGCGCCCGTGCTGCCGCCCCGGCCCGGGCTGCCGGCGGCGCCCGAGCTGCCGCCGCTGCCAGAGCTGCCGCCGCTGCCGGAGCTGCCGCCGCTGCCGGAGCTGCCGCCGCTGCCGGAGCTGCCGCCGTGCCGGACCAGGTTCGCAGCTCGCGGGCCCGCGCGTGCCACGACGTCTGCGCCGTGTGCACCTGGCCTGTGATCCGAACGCCCCGGACCGGGCCGGCGCTTCCGGTGAACACGTAGGTCTGGTTGCTCGCCGCCGCCGTGAACGGGTAGGCGGGGGTCAGGGTCCAGCCGCTCGCGTCGGTCCAGGTGCTGCCGTCGGTGGAGAGCTGCAGGCGAAAGTTGGCGGTGAAGTTGCCGTTGCCGTTCGCCGGCCCGTCGGTGCTGCCATTGACGAACTCGACCCGGGTGATGCCGGCCTGCGCGGCGCTCCAGACCACCCCGGCCGCTTCCCAGGCGTTCGTCACGGGATCGTCCCCCCGTTCCGGCCAGATCGATCTCCGTGGCCGTGCTGCCGTCATTCAGCGCGGGCGCCGCCACGCGATTGCCGTTCGACGTCGCCGACCCGTTCGCGCTCCAGCGGTAGGCCGTCCCGGTCGGCGCCAGGTTCGTTCCGCCGGCCGGCGTGCCCGGCGGGTACAGCTGTGCCTGCGGGATGATCTGCTTTGGCTGGCTGCCGCTCGACCAGGAGAGGGTCGCCGTCGCGGCGCCGGCGTTCTCGTAGTACTCGAGCCTGAGGTCGTAGCGCTGACCGGCCGTGAGGGCGATCGTGCCGCTGTTCTGAGCCGCGCCGTGGTCGGTCCAGTTGTTGATGATCTGCTGGCCGTTCACCCAGAGCCTGACGCCGTCGTCGCTGGTCGTGAAGAACGTGTAAGTCTGGCTGAACAGCGCCTCCACCTGGCCGGTCCATCGCGCCGAGAAGTGATCGGCGCCGACGCCGGTCGCGGGCGCGCCGCTCCCCCAGGTGAAGCTCACCGTGGCGTCGGTGCGCCCGACGGCGACGGGGGCGGTCAGCGTCTGGTTGTTGAAGTAGTCGACGTGCAGGCCGGTGCCCGTGCCGAGCGCGTCGACCGATGGAAGGTCGGCCCCCGTCTCCAGGTCGGCGCAGGCGGCCAGCGCCGCGCAAAATGCCACCAACACGAGTCGCGTCGTTCGCGTCGTCATGGCGATCAAGGACCCGCGCCGCCACGACGACGGGCCAAAGAATCGCGGCTGGGCTCGCCGCCACCGGACCGTTTGACGGCGGTTCCAGAAAATCGACCCGCGGCCGGCTTCCGCGGATCAAGCCGTCGGACTGCAGGTCGCGCGAAACCAGAGAGAGTCTTCGAATATCGGAGAGCTCCTGCGCGCCCGGAACGGCCAAACCGCGGGATGACGGGCCGAGTCGGCGGGTACGGGCATTGCTTGGTTGCCGGGAAACGTGAGCAAGGGGGATCTCGTTAATGAAGCGTACCGGTGCCGTCTCGTTCTTGTTCTGCCTCGCTCTGGCCTCCTGTTCCGTCGACGGCCCGGTCACCAACACCATCCTCTTCAAGCTCGATTTCGGTGGTGGCGTGACCCTCTCGAGCGTCGACTACGTCCTGACCGGACCCGGCGACTTTCGCCGGGTCGGGACGCTGCCGGTCGGTGACGAGCCAACTGTCACAGCGACGTTTCAAAACCTGCCGGCGGGACAGGGCTACAACATCCGCGTGAGGGGAACGGCCACCGACGACAGCAGCGGCTGCCAGGGCGAGCTGATGTTCAACGTGACGTCGTCGATGACCGCGACCCTGAATATCCCGCTGACCTGCCACGGCCTCGTCGCCGTCACGGGGAGCTTCAACAGCTGCCCGGTGGTCGACAGTCTGTCGGCCATCCCCGCCGAGGTCCGCGTCGGCAGCTCGATCGACCTCGCCGCCGAGGTCCACGACAGCGACAACGGGCCCTCGCCGATCGCCGCCGTCTGGGTGACGAGCGGCGGCGCGATTTCGAACCTTTCGACCACCGGCGCGACCTTCACCTGCATGGAGGTCGGGACCTTCATGGTCGGGCTCAAGGTCTCCGACGGCACCGGAAACAAGTGCCAGGACGCGAGCAAGGTGACGTTGACCTGCACCCCGGCCCCGTCGGCGGCGCTGATGAGCGTATCCCCGCTTCGCAGGGAGAGCGTCTAGCCATGCTGGTCACACGAAGGGGTTCCTGGTTCGGCGCGCTGGTGGCCGGGCTGTTTCTCGCCGCCTGCGAGTCGCAGACCGCGAAGGTGGCGAATCCGCCCCCGTCGAGCGGGGCCGAGGTCGGTGAGTTCTCGCTCAACCTCACCCTGGGCACGGGCTACAAATTCAACGAGGTCGGCTACGACGTCAGCGGCAACGGCTTCCACAAGGCGGCCACCATCGACGTCGCCGGGAGCACGACGGTCTCGACCATCGTCGGCGGCATCCCGTACGGGTCGAACTACCTGCTGAAGCTGACCGCCCAGGAAGTCGACCACAAGCTCACGCTCTGCACGGGGACGGCGACGTTCTCCATCAACAGCGCCACGACGGTCCCGGTCCCTGTGCACCTGACTTGCCGCGAGACCTCAACGGGGGTTCCGGTGCCGCCCTGGGCGAGCGTCATGCTCGGCGCGCTGCTGCTCGCCGCGGGTGCCTTCGCGGTACGGCGCCGCGCCTAACTCCGGGCCTGGCTGGGCGCGCGGCCGGTCCAGCGCTTGAACGCGCGGGTGAACGCCGCCGCCTCCGAGTAGCCGAGCAGGCAGGCCACGTCGGTCATCGACAGTTTGCGATCGCCCAGATAGACGACGGCCAGCTTGTGGCGGGCCTCGTCGACGACGTCGCGGAACGAGAGCCCCTCGGTCTGCAGCTTGCGCTGCAGCGAGCGCTCGCTGGTGGCGAGCGGCTCGCGCGATGCCGGCGATCTCCGGCTCCCCCTCGCGCAGGTGCCGGACCACCGCGCGCCGTACCCGCTGGCGGAAGCTGGCCGTCGCTGGCATCTCCTTCAACACCCGTTCGGCGTGGGCCTCGAGAAAGCCGAACAGGTTCGGATCGTGGACGCTGCGCCGGGGCCGCCAGGGCCTCGTCGTCGAAGCGCAGCGCGATCCGCTCCCGCTCGAAGCGCACCGGGCAGCCGAGGACCTCCTGGTACTCGTCGAGCGGCCCCTGCGGCGCGTGCTTGAACCAGGCCTCGCTGCGGCCGCCGGTCGAACCAGGCGCGCAGCCGGCTGGCGTGATCGCCAGGCCCAACTCGCTCAGCGCGGGGGGGATCGCGACCGGCCCTGTACGTCGCCGCTCCTCGAACGTCGACAGCCCGTCGGCCTCCTTCCGCACCATCACCCAGCTGCACGTTGCGGTGGCGAGGCCGATGTAGCGCGCGATCTGGTCGAGGGCGCCGCGCAGGGTGGGGCTGGCGGCGGCGACGTACTCCAGCAGCGTCCCCTGCGGGATCGCGACGCCGACGTGCAGCCCCAGGGTGCCGCGCCCGAACTGCTTGAACGCCGCCTGCCAGAGCGGGACGAGCTCGTCGATCAGGAGGGGGTCGGTGCGCAGCTCGAGGGCCGCCTGGGAGATGCCGGCCGCGGCGCAGAGCGCGTCCACGTCGAGCCCACCGCGCGCATCCCGGCCAGCATCGAGCGCACGGTGGCCGGCGTCGTTCCCGGCTCGCCGGTATCGTCGTCGTCGGTCGACATCCCCGGATGCTTGATCGCCGGGGCGACGAGGGTCAACGGCGGTTTGGCGTGATCTGTCAAGCAATTGGCGTCTCCGGGTACGGGGTCCGGCCGCGCCCCGCGGTACCAAGGGAGCATGAAAACGCAATCGCGACTGAAGACCTGGGGAAAGCGCCTCGGCATCATCCTCCTCGCCCCCGTGGCGCTTGCCGGCATCGCGGTGGCGGTGCTCGCGTGTAAGCCGCCCAAGGCGCGTCCCGTCGATGCGGCGAAGCACTTCGAGCCCACGCCGGGCCGACTCGAACGAGGCCGCTACATCGTCGAGGCGGAGGCGCACTGCATGCACTGTCACTCCGACCGCGACTGGAAGACGCACGGCGCGCCGGTGGTGCCGGGGCTGCTGGGCGCGGGCTGGGACGTCCCCTGGGTCGACAACCAGATGCCGGGCCCGGTGTTCGCGCCCAACCTCACCCCCGATCCCGAGACCGGGCTCGGCGCCGTTCCCGACGACGCGGTGGCGCGCGCCATCCGCGAGGGGGTGAGCCACGACGGCCGCGCGCTGTTCATGATGCCCTGGCAGAACTACAAGCAACCTCTCGGACGAGGACGTGGCGTCGGTGGTCGCCTACCTGCGGACGTTGCCGCCGGTGAAGAAGGCCCGCGGGACGACGGCGATCAAGCCGCCGGTGAGCTGGTTCCTGAAGGCTGCAGGCCGCGCCGATGACGGCGCCGGTCGCGGCGAACGCAACCGATCCGGCCACCGATCCGGTCGCACGCGGACGGCAGCTGGCCGAGGTGGGTCAGTGCGGAAGCTGCCATACGCCGGTCGATGCGCGCCACCAGCCGCTCCCCGGCATGGCCTACGCGGGCGGGCAGGCGTTCACGATCGACGGCGTCAAGCTACCTCTCCGCCAACATCACGCCCGACCCGTCGGGGATCTCCTACTATGACGAGGCGCTGTTCATCCGCGCTATGCGCACCGGCAACGTCGGCGGCCGGCGGCTGGCGCCGATCATGCCCTGGTCGGAGATTCGCAAGCTGACCGACGGCGACCTCAAGGCGCTCTGGGCGTACCTCAAGACCGTCTCCCCCGTCGCGCACGACGTCGAGCGGGCGGCCGTCGACCTTAAGGACGACCCGGCGTTCGACGACCGCACCGCCACCGCTTCCGCGCAGTAACAGCAACACGGACCAACCCGAGCAAGGAGACAACCCATGAGAATCCACCACTTCACCGTCCCCGCCCACGACCCGGCCCGCGTCGCCGACATCCTGGCCGAGATGCTTCGGCGCCCGCGTCGTCCCGCTCCCCCACCCGACGGGGACGCTGCTCGTCTACGCGGGCGACGCGGACGGCACCGCCATCGAGGTCTGGCCGGCCGCTTCGCGCGGGCGCTGGGGGGAGCCGGAACTGCACCTGCGCGACCTGCCGCTGCCCGAGAACTGGCCCCACCACGCCTTCATCACCAGCGACGCCGTCGACATCGAGCGCGTGCTGGCGATCTTCTCCCGCGAGGGCTGGAAGGCGGAGCGCGTCCGAAACGGCCCGCCCCACGGCCGGGTTCAGCCTGGTGCGCGGCCTCATCGAGAACCACACCCCGATCGAGATCGGCGACCGCGAGATGCGCGTGCGAGTACGAGCGCTTCTTCGCCGGAGATCATCCGCCACGCCTCGAGCGCGGCCAGGTAGGCTCTGGCGCTGGTGGGGCTGGGGTCCGAACGAGTCTTAAATTTCAGGGGTGAACGAGGCGGGTTTCGAGATTGTCGAGACGCTCGGCCACGACGAGAACGCGCTGCTCTACCGTGCGTTCCGCCGTTCAGATCACCGGCGTGTCGTGCTCAAGGTGCTGGGCCCCCAGACGCACCAGGCGAGGGAGCTCGACCGCCTGCGGAACGAGCTCGAGATCGCCGGCGGTCTCGAGCAGCCGAGCGTCTTGCGGCCGCTCATGCTGGTCATGCACGAGGGGGTGCCCGCCCTCGTAAGTGAGGACTTCGCCGGTGTCCCGCTCGAGCGGCTGCTCGGCCGGCCGCTCGAGGTCGGCCGGTTCCTCTCCCTGGCCATCGCGATCACGGAAGGGATCGAGCAGGTCCATCGCGCCGGGCTGGTTCACAAGGATGTGACGCCCAGGAACATCTTCGTCAGCCCGACGACCGACGAGATCCGCCTCTACGGCTTTGGGCTGGCCTCACGGACCCCGCGGCAGCCCCCCGTCGGTCAGCCCGCCGAGCTGATCGAGGGTGCGCTTCCGTTCATGTCGCCCGAGCAGACCGGGCGGATGAACCGCACCGTCGACAGCCGCAGCGATCTCTATTCGCTGGGCGTGCTGTTCTTCGACATGCTCACCGGCAAGCTTCCGTTTGCGGCGCAGGACGCGCTGGGGTGGGTCCACGCCCACGTCGCACGTCCGGTCCCGTCGGCGCGGGAGCAGGTCCCGGGCATCCCCGTCGTGATCGACGCGATCGTCAGGCGGCTCATGGAGAAGATGCCCGAGAGCCGCTACCAGAGCGCCCGCGGCCTGCGGCACGACCTCGAGCGGGCGCGCGTGTCGTGGCAGGAAGCGAGGACGGTCGAGCCGTTCCCGCTCGGCGAGCTCGACGTCTCCGATCACCTCAAGATCCCCCAGCGGCTCTACGGGCGCGAGGCGGAGCTGGCCCGTCTCGTCGCGGTGCTCGACGAGACGGTGTCGAGCGGCCGGCCCGCCCTGGTCCTGATCTCGGGCTACGCGGGGGTCGGCAAGTCCGGCCTGGTGCACGAGCTGCTGCGCTCCGTCGAGCGGACGCAGGGGATCTTTCTGTCGGGGAAGTTCGACGCCCAGCAGCGGAATATCCCTTACTCGACGTTCGCCCAGGCGTTCCGGCGCGTGCTCTCCGGTCTGCTCGGCGCCAGCGAGGAGCACCAGGCGGTCTGGCGGGCTCGTCTGGCCCAGGCGGTCGGCACGAACGGGCGGCTGATAGCGGAGATCGTCCCCGAGCTGGAGCTGTTCCTGGGGCCGCAGCCACCGCTGACCCCGTTGCCGCCCCTCGCCGCCGCGGAGCGCTTCGCGATAGTTTTTCACGCGTTCATCACCGCGTTCGGCACCCCCGAGCGACCGCTGGTCCTCTTCCTCGACGATCTTCAGTGGGCGGACATCGCCAGCCTCAGGCTGGTGCGGAGCCTGCTCACCACGCCGGACACGCAGAACCTGCTGGTGTTCGGGGCCTATCGCGACACCGATATCGACCCCACGCACGTGCTGCCGGGCGCGCTCAACGAGATCCGGCAGGCGGGCGTCCGCGTGGAAGAGATGGTGCTGGGGACGCTCACCGTCGAGCACGTGGTGGCCTTCGCCTCCGACGCCGTACGCCGCCCCGCCGAGGAGGTGCGTCCGCTCGCCCGTCTCGTCCAGGACAAGACCGCCGGCAACCCCTTCTTCGTCATTCAGTTCTTCCGGGAGCTGGTTCGGGGAGGGCTGCTCTTCTTCGACGCCGGCGCGTGGCGCTGGCGCTGGGACCTGGGGCGCATCCGCGAGCAGGGCTACTCCGACGACGTGGCCCAGTTCATCGCGGGACGGATCGCCCACCTCCCGGCCGCTACCCGTCAGGTCTTGCGGCTCGCGGCCACCGTGGGGAACGCCTTCGACCTCAAGACGCTGGCGGCGGTCGCGCGCGCGGACAAGGCGCCGATAGAGCGCGATCTTCTCCCGGCCGTCGAGCAGGGGCTGCTCGTTCTCAGCCTGGGGCAGGGGGCCTACCGGTTCGCCCACGATCGCGTTCAACACGCCGCCTACGCGCTGGTGGAGCCGGCCGAGCGGCCTGCGCTGCACCTGCACATCGGGCGCCTCCTCCTCGCGGCGACACCGGCGGAGGCGGTGAGGGACCGGATCTTCGAGGTCGTGAACCAGCTCAATCAGGGGCGCGCGTTGCTCGAGCCGGCCGAGCGGCTCCCGTTCGTCGAGCTCGCCCTGCGCGCCGCCCGCAAGGCGATGGCCGCGGCCGCCTACGCGACGGCCAGGACCTACCTGACCGCCGGCGTCGAGACCTTGCCCCCGGACGCGTGGGAAAAGCTCTACGAGCTGTCGTTCGCGTTGCATCTCGAGGCGGCGCGCGCGGCGTTCTTCGCCGGCGAGCCCGAGGAAGCCGGGCGGCAGCTGCGGGAGCTGCACGGGCACGCGCGGCGGCCTCAGGACGAGGCGGCCGTCGCGACCCTGGAGGTCTACCTGCTCACGGTGCAGGGGCGCATCGGCGAGGCGGTCGAGGTGATGCGCTCCGCGCTGCGCCGCTACGGCCTCGATCTGCCGACCCATCCCGCCTGGGAGGAGATCACCGCGAAAGTACGAAGCCGTTCGGCGGGCCATCGAGCAGCGGACCGTTCGCACCGGCGGTCGGCGCCATCGAGTCGCTCATCGGCCTGCCGCGCTCCGAGGATGACGGGATCGTGGCGCTGGGCGATCTGCTGGCGATTCTCCTGCTCCCCGCGCTGTTCACCGACGAGAACCTGCTGGCCCTGCTCGCCCTCACGGCCGTGGAGCTGAGCATGCACCACGGCATCACCGACGCCACCGCCTCGTCGTGCGTGATGCTGGCGGCGGTGCTGGTCGGGCGCTTCGGGAGGTACGACGAGGGGGCGGCGTTCGGGCGGCTGGGGCGCGCCATCGTCGACGCCCGGGGCCTCTCCGCCTACCGGGCCAAGGTCTACCTCGACTTCTCCCTGGTCAATCACTGGTCGCGCCCGCTCCGCACCAACGGGGACATTCTTCAGCAGGCACTGGACTGGGCGCGCGCCGAGGGGAACTTCGCGGTCGCCAGCTACGCGCTGAACAACCTGGTGTCGCTGTCGCTCTCGCTCGGGACGCCCCTCGCCGACGTCCAGCGCCAGTGCGAGGAGGCGCTGCCGTTCGTGCGGCGGGCGAGGTACCCGATGGTCGAGGGGGTGCTCACCAGCCAGCTCCGTCTGGTGCTGAACCTGCGGGGCCTCACCGCGCACTTCTCCACGTTCGACGGTGATGGCTTCGACGAGCGGACCTTCGTCTCGGCGCTGCAGACGAACCCCGACGCCAACTCGGTGGCGATCTGCTGGCACTTCATCCGGGAGCTGCAGGCGCGGTTCCTGTCGGGCGACTACGAAGCGGCCTATGCGGCCTCGCTGCAGGCCCGTCCGCTGCTCTGGACGTCGCGGGCGTTCATGGAGATTCCCGAGTACCACCTCTTCACCGCGCTCACCGTCGCCGCGCTCCACGATATGCGCCCCGCCGCCGAGCGCTCCGCGCTGGAGGCGGAGCTGGAGGCGGCGCGGGATCGCTTCGCGGCCTGGACCGAGTCCTGCCCGCCGAACTTCCTGCACAAACGCGAGCTGGTCGAGGCCGAGCTCTGCCGCGTTCGCGGCGAAGGGCTGGCGGCGCTGCGACACTACGAGCGAGCCATCCAGGCCGCCCACGACGCGGGGCTGGTGCAGAACGAGGCGATCGCGTACGAGCTGGCCGCGCGGTTCTGCCGCGAGGCCCGGCTCGACGCCGCGGCGACGCTCTATCTGGCCGAAGCCCGGCGGTGCTACCGCAGCTGGGGCGCCGAGGGGAAGGTGGCGGATCTCGAACGCCGCTTCCCGCAGCGCCAGGAATCGCTGGAAGCGGTCACGAACACGTACGCCGGGTCGGGACGGGAGCTCGATCTCCTCGCCGTCGCCAAGGCCTCGCAGGCGATCTCGGTGGAGCTGTCGTGGGAGCGGGTGGCCCGTCAGCTGCTGCAGGTGGCCCTCGAACAGGGGGGCGCGGACCGCGGCGCCCTGCTGGTGAGGCGCGATGGCAACCTCGCCGTCGCCGCCTGCGCCAGCGCCGATCAGGGCGGCGTGACCACCAAGCTGATCGACCCGCCGGGGCCGGCGGTGGGCGACGCCGTTCCGGTCGCCGTCGCCGACGCCGTATCCCGCGGCCGGCAGCGGATCATGCGGGACGACCCGGCGGCGGGCGGACCGTTCACCGGCGATCCCTACATCCTGCGGCACAGGCCCCGGTCGCTGCTCTGCCTTCCGATCGTGAACCAGGCCGAGGTGGTCGCGGTTCTCTACCTGGAGAACAACCAGATCTCCGGGGCTTTCCCGCCGGACCACCTGGTCGCGCTGGAGGTGATCGCGGCGCAGGCCGCCATCGCGCTCGCGACCGCCGACCTGTTCGCCAAGCTGGAACGCGAGAACGCCGAGCGGCGGCGCGCGGAGGCGTTCCTGGCCGAGAGCCGGGGGAAGCTGCAGCAGATCATCGACAACAGCGCGGCGCTGATCTTCGTGAAGGACGTCGAGGGGAAATACCTGCTGGCGAACCGCGGCTTCGAGGAGCTGTTTCACCTCGGGCGCGAGGAGGTGAAGGGAAAGACCGACCGCTACCTGCCGGTCCCGCCCGACGCGGCGGACGGCTTCCACGCCAACGACATGGCGGCGCTGCGGGAGGATCGGGCCATCGAGTTCGAGGAGACCGGTCACGACGAAGGACGGGGAACACACCTACCTCTCGCTCAAGTTCCCTCTGCACGACGCGGAGGGGCGCCCCTATGCGTCGTGCGGGATCGCCACCGACATCACCGCGCGAAAGCGCGCCGAGGACCAGCTCCGCAGCAGCGTCTCCTTGCTCCGCGCGACCCTCGAGTCGACGGACGATGCCGTCCTGGTCGTCGACACCGCGGGGCGGGTGGTGCAGTTCAACCGCCGGTTCGCGGAGACCTGGGAGCTCGCGAGACGAAGCGAAGAAGACATCGCGGAAGGACCCTTCGATCTCGACAAGGTGCGCGACCCCGACCTCTTCGCCCGCAAGCTCGCCGACCTGGCGCGCCATCCCGAGGAGATCCGGTTCGACATGGTCGAGTTCACGGACGGACGGATCTTCGAGAGCTACTCGCAGCCGCAGCGGATGGACCAGCGGGTCGTCGGGCGGGTCTGGAGCTTCCGGGACGTGACGGTGCGGGTCAACGCCCAGCGCGAACGCGATCGGTTGCTGGTCGACGAGCGCCGGGCGCGCGCCGGCGCGGAGGCCGCCGTTCGGATTCGCGACGAGTTCCTCTCCGTGGCCTCGCACGAGCTGCGGACGCCGCTGACCAGCCTGCAGCTCGCGATCGATGGGCTCTCCCGCCGCCTCGGAGCCGAGGCCGCGGGCCCGATCGCGCGCAACCTGACGCTCGCGCGGCGTCAGCTCCGCCGGCTCGGCAACCTGGTGGGGCTGCTGCTCGACGCGTCGCGGATCCAGGCGGGGCGGCTCGAGCTCGATCGCCACGTCATCGACCTGCGCGCCGTCGTGCGCGACAGCGCCGCGCAGCTGACGGAGGACGTCTCGCGGTCCGGGAGCGAGCTCACGGTGCGCGGCGATCGGCCGGTCATCGGGTTCTGGGACGCCTCACGGATGGAGCAGCTGTCGATCAACCTGATGACCAACGCGCTGAAGTTCGGCGGCGAGAAGCCGATCGCGATCACCGTCGATGAGTGTCGAGGGCATGGCGCGCCTCGAGGTGGCCGACGCCGGCATCGGCATGTCGCCCGAGGTGCAGGAGCGCATCTTCGAACGCTACGAACGGGGCGTCTCGGCCCGGCACTACGCGGGCCTCGGGCTGGGCCTCTACATCGTCCGCACGATCGTCGAGGCGCACGGAGGACGTGTCTCTGTCACGAGCGCGCCGGGGCACGGGTCGACCTTCACGGTGGAGCTCCCCACCTGGCCGTCGCCGCCCGAGCGGGCCCTGGAGGCGGCGCCGTGACCGGGACCGGCTGCACCGTGTGCGTCGTCGACGACGACGACGACATCCGGGAGGTCCTGGCCGATGTCCTCTCGGAGGAGGGGTTCGACGTCGTCGCGGCGGGCGACGGCGAGAGCGCCCTGGGGCTGCTGCACAGCCGGGCGCCGGCCTGCCGGCTGATCCTCCTCGACCTCATGATGCCGCGCATGAACGGCTGGGAGTTCCGGCGCAAGCAGCTCGAGGATCCCGCCATCGCGGAGATCCCGGTGCTGCTGCTCACCGGCGCCGGCAACGGGGCCAAGGCGATCGACGAGCTACACGTCGCGGGAACGATTGAGAAGCCGGTGGAGCTGGACGTGCTGCTGGCGAAGGTCGCCCAGTACTGCGGCTGACCGCCGGGTGGGTCATAGTCATCGCCATGTCCACGACCGACGGCACGCGTCCCCTGGCTCTCGTCACCGGCGCTTCCAGCGGCATCGGGCTCGCCTACGCGCAGGCGCTCGCGGGCCGCGGCTACGACCTCCTGCTCGTCGGACGGCGGCGCGAGCGCCTCGACGCCCTGGCGCGCGACCTGCCTCCCGGGGCGCACGGGGAGGCGGTGGCGGCCGACCTCGGGACCGCCGCCGGGCTGGCCCAGGTGGAGGCGCTCTGCCGCGACCGCCCGCTGGACCTGCTGGTGAACAACGCCGGCGTCGCGCACTACATGCCGTTCGCCGCGCTCCCGCCGGAGAAGCTCGACGAGCTGCTGCAGGTCAACACGGTCGCCGTCGCGAAGCTGGCCCGCGCCGCCGTCGCGGGGATGGTGAGCCGCGGCCGCGGCGCCATCGTCAACGTCGCCTCGCTGCTGGCGTTCAGCGGGCCCCAGCGCAACCCGAACCTGCCGCCGCGCGCGATCTACGCGGCGACGAAGGCCTTCCTGGTGGCGTTCACGCAGGCGCTGGCCGGCGAGCTGCAGGGGACGGGCGTCAAGCTGCAGGTCGTCTGTCCGGGCGTCGTCGTCTCCGAGTTCCACACGCGACAGGGGATCGACATGAGCGGCCGCCCGCGTCTGTCGGCCGAGGACCTGGCGCGCGGCAGCCTCGCCGACCTCGACGCCGGCGTGCTGATCAGCATTCCGACCGTCGAGGATCCGACCGTCTTCGGCGAGATCGACGCCGCGCAGGGCAAGCTGATGGCGCAGGGGCTGCGCCCCGCGCTCGCCTCACGCTACGGCGGCTGATGATCGGATCGTCGCGCTGAAGGCGTAGACTGCCTTCATGAGGCGCGCGGGCATCTGGGCTCTGCTGCTGCCGGGGTTGCTCGTCGCGGCCGACGCCGTCGCCGCCTGCCGGGTCTCCGCCTCGGGCAACGTTTCGTTCGACACCCGCCTCACCCCCGGGCCGGCCCGCGTCTGTCGCATGACCGTCGACGTCTTCGACGGTCGGTCGTGCGGTCCGACGCCGCGCTGGCACGCGCTGCTGCCGTGCGATCAGACCGAACGCATGGCGATATCGGACCGCGGCCGGCTGATCTCCCTGTTGACCCCGCTCGCGAAGCGGCGTGACCTCAACGTCGTTCGCGTGACCTGGCGGGCCGACCGATGGGCGTGGGTCACCCTCGACAAGCTCGGAGGCCCGACGCCGTTCCGGCTCCCCGTTCGCCTCGCCTTCCAGGGCGACGCGCTGAAGCTGACCGCGGAGCGGACCGTCGTGATTCCGTTCGAGACCGTCAGGCAGCTGGCCTCGTCGCTGGGCGACTGAACGCTCACCGAGCGTCTCACCGATCAACGACCACGACGTGGGCCTGTATCTTGCCCTCGACGGGGACGTCGGCGGCGCCCCGGCCGAAGCGGCGGGCGATCTCGGCGGTGGCGGCGTCCGTGGCTTCGCCCAGCCGGGAGGCGTCGCGCGCCTCGATCTCGTTTCGCATCGGCGTCCCCTGACAGAACGCGATCGCGGGGATGCGCGCGGAGGCGGCGCGGCTGCGCACCGCGACGGTGGCGATCTCGGGCGGGGCGGTGAACCCGCCCGCGGCGAGATCGCGCGCGAGGACGCCGGTGTCGAAATAGCCGTGAGGCGTCCGGGCCAGGAACCGCGGGGGATCGGCCGGAAAGAGCGGCGCCAGCGCCGCGATCACCGCGTCCGTGAATTCGTTGTCTTCCAGCCGGTCCCACACGTTGAAGAGAAAGACGCCGCCCGGTCCCAGGACGCGCCGCGCCTCCGCGAACGCCCGGGCCTTGTCGGGAAAGAACATCGCGCCGAACTGGCAGACCACCGCGTCGAACGCACCGTCGGGAAACGGCAGCTGCATGGCGTCGGCCTGTCGCCATTCGACAGGGCCGGTCGTCCCCACCGCCGCGGCCCGCTCGAGCATCGCCGGGTTCAGATCCGTGGCGACCAGCGAGACGTTGCCCGGCAGGGTGGAGGAGAGGGCGCGCGTCACCACACCCGTCCCCGCCGCCAGCTCCAGCACGCGCGACACGGGGCGGGCGCGCAGACGGTTCGCCAGATCGACCGCGTAGGGCTCGAAGATCAGCGGCACCAGGTAGGTGTCGTAGACCAGCGGGATCGAGCCCGCGAACTTGTCGTCGAGAGCGGTCACATCCCCGGGATCTGCATCAGCTCGGTGATCTCGATGTACCCCTCGGGGGTCATGAAGTGCGGATGCCCCTTCAACGTGGCGGCGACCGCTTCCTTCGACTCGCCCTGCAGGATCGAGTAGCCGCCGAGGTCGTTCCGGATCGGCGTCGGCCCGGCCGGCGTGACCTTCAACGCCTTCCCCAGCGGGGCGCCCATGTCGACGATCGATCCCGCCGCCTTGTTCCCCCACGCCATCCAGGCGTCCATGCCGGCCTTCTGCTGCTCCGGCGTGGCCTTCATCATCTGGTCGAACGACGCCACGGGCGCCTTGTACAGAACCAGGAACTTTTTCATCGCCGCCACCTTGTTTGGGTTCGTGTCTCGGGCTCGTTGCTCGGGTTCGTTGACGCTTTAAGCCCTCTCCTCCGAATAGGCAAGGCGGCTACCCCTGGCGCGTGTAGTGGAGGCCGACGACGCCGCTGGGGTAGGGCGTGACCTCCTTCAGCTTGTAGCGGAGGTCCGTTCCCTCGGGGAAGAGACGCTTCCCTCCGCCGAGGCTGAGCGGGTAGAGCAGCAGGTGCAGCTCGTCGACCAGGTCGTTCGTCAGCAGCAGGTGGCAGAGCTGGCTGCTCCCGTCGGTGAGGATGTTCTTGCCGGGCTGCGCCTTGAGGGCGCGGACCGCCTTGACCACGTCGTCGCGGATGATCGTGGTGTTGCGCCAGATCGGCTTTTCGATCGTCTTCGAGACGACGTACTTGGCGGGCGCGTTCATCATGTCGCCGAACACATCTCCCGGCGGCATCGGCTCGAACGCGTCGGCGTGGGTGACGTAGGTGCGCCGCCCCAGCAGGAGGGCGTCGGTCTCTTGCATGAGCGCCCCGAAGGCCTTGCCGATGTCGTCGTGCCAGTAGGGGAGGGTCCAGCCGCCGAAGGCGAACCGGCCGTCGCGATCCTCGTCTTGGCCCCCGGGGGCCTGGATGACGCCGTCGAGCGTGATGAACTCCGAAATGATGAGCTTTCTCATGGGCTATCTCCTCTATGGGGGCGACGAACGGCGGGGGCCCGAATCGACACAGGATCGACACCGACCGAACAGAGAATTTACCGCCACCCGCCCGCCCGGAAACATTCGCTTGCCCTACGGCGTTGCATTTACATCCCGGACGCGCCCATAAAAGGGCTCGATGCAGACGCGGCAAAGGCAATGGCTGCCTGTCCTCGGATGGAGCGCGGCGGAGACACAGGACACCGCCTGGACGCCCGACATGGTGTTCGTCTTCGGGTCGCGAAACGTACTGACGGACGCCGCGTGCCTGCCGGCGCTCCGGGCCGAGTTCCCGGATGTGATGCTGGTGGGTTGCTCGACGGCTGGCGAGATTCTGCGGCACCAGCGTTCAGGACGGGACGCTCTCGGTGACGGCGGTCAGGTTCGATCACGCGCGGGTGCGCCAGGCACGGCACCTGATCTCGGACCGCTCGCAGTCCCGCGGGGCCGCGCGTGCCGTGGCCGCGGCCCTCGCCGGCGAGGAGCTGGTGAGCGTGTTCGTGCTCAGCGACGGGCTCAGCGTCCACGGGCCGGACCTGGTCTCCGGCCTGGCCGAGGCGCTGGGGCCGGGCGTTGTCGTCACGGGTGGTCTGGCCGCCGACGGCGACGAGTTCTCCGAGACCTGGGTGCTCTCCCAGCACGGCGTCGAACGGCACGCCGTGGTCGCCGTCGGGTTCTACGGAAAGCGCCTGCAGGTCGGGCACGGCTCGCTTGGCGGCTGGGACCCGTTCGGCCCCTACCGGCGGGTGACGCGCGCGTCGGGCAACATCCTCTACGAGCTCGACGGCAGGTCGGCGCTGGCCCTGTACAAGAAGTACCTGGGCGAGCACGCGGTCGGGCTGCCGTGGACCGGACTGCACTTCCCCCTGTCGGTGAGCCGCACCCGCGACGAGCCGGCGGTCGTCCGCACCGTGATCTCGACCGACGACGTCGCCGAGACGATCACGTTCGCAGGGGACGTCCCCGAAGGCAGCTACGCCCAGCTGATGCGCGCCAACGTCGACCGGCTCGTGGACGGTGCCCTGAGCGCCGCGCGGGCCACCCAGGAGGGCGGCGCCCACCAGCCGAGCCTGGGCCTGCTCATCAGCTGCTCGGGGCGGCGGCTGGTCCTCCGGCAGCGCGTCGAGGAGGAGGTCGAGGCGATCCGCGAGGTGCTCGGGCCGGGCGCGACGCTGTCGGGCTTCTATTCGTACGGCGAGATCGCCCCGAGCGCGCGCGGCGGCTCCTGCGAGCTACACAACCAGACGATGACGCTGGTCACCCTGTCGGAGCTCTAGACGTGAACGAGCTGCACGCATTGCTCCGGCGACAACTGCGCCGCCACTTCGGGACGACGGAGCCGCCCGAGGCCATTCGTGCCTTCGTCGAGCGGGTGAACGACGCGTACGTTCAGGCCGACGACGAGCGCCGGATGGTCGAGCGCGCGTTCGAGCTGTCGTCGCAGGAGATGCTCGACGCGAACGCGGAGCTCGCCGCGGCCCTCGAGGCGCTGGGCCTGGCCGCGAAGCAGACCGAGGAGGCGAGCCGCGCCAAGGACGAGTTCCTGGCCATGCTGGGCCACGAGCTCCGGAACCCGCTGGCGCCCATCGTGACGGCCCTCGACCTCGCGCGGCTGAGGGGCGCCGCCACGATCGACGCGCGCGACATCGAGCGGCCGGTGCGTCAGGTGCAGCGTCTCGTCGACGATCTGCTCGACATCGCCCGCGTGGCGCGCGGCGCGCTGGTGCTGGAGAAGCGTCCCCTCGAGCTGGCGCAGGTCGTCAGCAACGCGGTGGAGGCGCTCCAGCCGGCGGTGCTCCAGCGCCGGCACGCCCTGGCGGTGGTGGTTCCGCGCGGGCTGGTGGTCGACGGGGACGAGGTCCGCCTCACGCAGGTGGTGAGCAACCTCCTCATAAACGCCGTGCGCTACACGGAGCCCGGGGGGATCATCGGCATCACGGGAGAGTTCGCGCGGAGCGGCATCGTGCTGCGCGTCCAGGACAACGGCCAGGGGATCGGCGCCGAGCGCCTGCCGCAGATCTTCGACACGTTCGGGCGGCCGCGCCAACCGGGGGTCTCCGGCGGGGGCGGGCTGGGCCTCGGGCTCACGATCGTGCGCAACCTCGTCGAGCTTCACGGCGGGACGGTGACCGCCCACAGCGACGGCGCGGGCCGGGGCGCGACGTTCGAGGTGCGGCTCCCGGCGCTGGCGCTGCCGATCCCCGAGTCCCGCTCGGCGGCGCACTCCGTGCCGATGGTGGTGAACCGTCGAAAGATCCTGATCGTGGACGACAACCGCGAGGCCGCGGACCTCATGGGCGATGCGTTGAGGCTCGTCGGCCACGAGGTGGCGCTGGCCTACCTGGCCAGCGAGGCGTTGCTCTGGGCCGAACGGTTCACGCCCGACGTGGCGCTGCTGGACCTGGGCCTCGCCGACATGAGCGGGCATCAGCTGGGCGAGCGCCTCCGCCAGCGCCACGCGTCGCTGAAGCTGATTGCGATCACGGGCTACGGTCAGGCCTCCGATCGCGAGGCGAGCGAGCGCGCCGGATTCGCCGCCCACCTGGTGAAGCCGGTCAGCATCCGCCAGGTCCTCGACAAGATCGGCGACTGAGCCGCGGGCCCTGAGGCCGCGCCTGGAAATGCAAACACCCGCCCACGCTGTGCGCGGGCGGGTGCGTAGAGCTACTTTCGGAGTCCGGGAGCTACTTGATGAAGAGGATCTCCTGGTAGGTCGGCAGCGGCCAGAGGTCGTCGTCGACCACGCCCTCGAGCGCGTCGGCCGCCTCGCGCACCTTGAGCATCGCCGGGCAGGACCGCGGTGGCGAAGTGCTTGGCCTCCGCCAGGACGCCGTCGGCGCCGTGGTGGCTGGTGGCAGACTTCCAGCCCGACCAGGCCGGCCTGCAGCTTGGCGATGAGGTCGGTCACCTGCTTGAGCATCGTGGTGTCCGGGGTGAGCCCGGCCGCCTTGACCGCGGTGACGTTCTCGGCCAGCGCCTGCTGGTAGCGCATCGCCGCCGGCAGGATCGTGGTCTTGGCGATCTTGGTGGTGAGGTTGGCCTCGACGTTCACCGTCTTGTTGTACTGCTCGAGCTAGATCTCGTAGCGGCTGTGCAGCTCGCGCGGCGTCAGCACCTTGTACTTGTCGAACAGGGCGATGACGTCCTGCTGCTGCAGAACCGGCAGCGCGTCGACCGCGGTCTTGTAGTTCGGCAGGCCGCGCTTCTCGGCCTCGGCGTGCCACTCGGCCGAGTAGCCGTTGCCGTCGAAGACGACCGCGCCGTGCTGCTGTGACGATCTCGGCCAGCAGCTCCTGGATCGCGGCGTTCAGCTTCTTGCCGCTGGCGACCGCGGCCTCGAGCTTGGTCGCGATGTAGTCGCAGGACTCGGCGATGGCCGTGTTCAGCGGCGATCAGCGGATCGCCGATCGACTGGCTGGAGCCGACGGCGCGGAACTCGAAGCGGTTGCCGGTGAAGGCGAAGGGGCTGGTGCGGTTGCGATCGCCCGCGTCGCTCGGCAGCTTCGGGCAGCGAGTCGACGCCGATCTCCAGGGTGCCGCCCATCTTGGACGACTTGGCCCCGCCCGCCTTGATCTGCTCGAACACGTCCGTCAGCTGCTCGCCGAGGAAGATCGAGATGATGGCCGGCGGCGCTTCGTTGGCGCCCAGACGGTGATCGTTGGCGGCGCGTGGCGATGGCGGCGCGCAGGAGCCCGGCGTACTTGTGCACGGCGCGGATGACGGCGCCGCAGAACACCAGGAACTGCGCGTTGTCGTGCGGGCGTGTCGCCCGGATCGAGCAGGTTGCCCTGGGTCGCGTTGCCGAACGAGAAGTTGACGTGCTTGCCCGAGCCGTTCACGCCGGCGAAGGGCTTCTCGTGCAGCAGGCAGACCAGGCCGTGCTTCTCGGCCACCTGCTTGAGCGTGATCATGATCATGCTGCTGGTGATCGGCCGCGATGTTCGGCGCTCTCGAACACCGGCGCGACCTCGAACTGTCCCGGCGCGACCTCGTTGTGGCGGGTCTTCACCGGGACGCCCAGCTTGAACAGCTCGCGCTCGACCTCCATCATGAACGCCAGCACGCGCTCGGGGATGACGCCGAAGTAGTGGTCCTCGAACTCCTGCCCCTTGGGGGGCTTGGCGCCGAACAGCGTGCGGCCCGGCGTTCAGCAGGTCGGGCCGCGCGTAGAAGAAGTTCTTGTCGATCAGGAAGTACTCCTGCTCGGCGCCGGCGTACGAGACGACCATCGCGGGCTTCTCGTGGCCGAACAGCTTCAGGATGCGCGAGACCTGCGTGTTGAGCGCCTGCGCCCGAACGCAGCAGCGGCGTCTTCTTGTCGAGCGCCTCGCCGGTCCACGACACGAACGCGGTGGGGATGCACAGCGTGGTGCCGTTGGTGGTCTCCATGCAGGTAGGCGGGGCTGGTCACGTCCCAGGCCGTGTAGCCGCGCGCCTCGATGGTGCGCGCGGATGCCGCCGTTGGGGAAGCTCGACGCGTCGGGCTCGCCCTGGACCAGCGTCTTGCCCGCGAACTCGGTGATCGCGCCGCCCTCGCCGTCGGGCGACAGGAAGCTGTCGTGCTTGTCGGCGCTCTGGCCGGTCAGCGGATAGAAGACGTGCGCGTAGTGCGTGGCGCCCTTGGAGAGCGCCCAGGCCTTCATCGCCGCGGCGACCGCGTCGGCGACGCGCGGATCGAGCGCCGCGCCGGTCTCGATCGTCTTCTTGACGACTTGAAGACCTCTTTCGGCAAGGTGCGCCTTCATCGTCGTCAGGCTGAAGACGTTGGTGCCGAACAGCGACGTCGCCGGGCTCTCCTTGTAGTCGAGGGGCGGGCCCGCGTGCTTGTAGTTGGTTGCTGCCGTGATCGCTGCTCGCCGCGCCGTGTTTCCGCTCATGGTCCAGGTCCTCCAAATGCCGGCATCGAAAAGTGCCGGAGAGGCCGTTCTAGCCGCTTCGGGGGCGGCGACGGAAAGGGTTTTCGCCGCTCCCTGCAAGTACGAACAGCAGGAGTCGGGAACGATTTCCAGCATGTTTCTAAGACCTTTCCGCCGAGACAATGTTGGGTCTTGCAGACTGCTAGAGGTTGACTTGCAGAGCTGCCTAGACCTCGGCTTGCAGCTCGATGGCGCGCTGAAAACGGTCGGCAGAGCGGAAAAGCTCGTGAGCCGACTCCACGAAAGCTCGCCCAGCTGGCTCGGTTGTCGGCCGAGCGCGCACTGCAGGTAGATCGCCTCGCGGAGCAGCGGCTCCAGATCGCGTTTGCAGCGTGCCTCCCAGACGGCGGGCTCCGCGGTGTCGCGCCGGAGCGCCGCTTCGAAGTCGACCAGGATCGGCTCGAGGGGGGCGGGGCAGACGATGATGTTGTGCAGCTCGGTGTCCCCGTGCGCGAGGCCGCCGTCTGGAGAACGAGCAGCTGCGCCAGGGCTTCTTCGGCGAGCCGCCAGAGCCCGGCCGCGGTCGCCAGCGGCAGCTTCTGCGCCTTGGCGATGTTGTTGTCGGGCGGCTCGCCACCGAACGGGGTGAGACGCGCTGGTAGGACTGCCCGGGGACCAGGCAGCTGCGAAACACGGTGTCGGTGTGCCCGATGGGCGGCGGCGTGCGGGAGAGCTGGGAGGCCAGCAGATGCGCATCGAATTCGATCTTCGGATCGTCGTGCAGCCGTCCCGGGAAGTAGGTCTTTCGAAAGTGCAGCGGGTAGGTGTCGGCGGCCGGGTGAGCCTGGCGCGTCTCCGCGCTCGCGATCACCAGCTCGGCGGTCATCAGCGGCATCCCGTTGGCTTCGCGCCGCGCCCAGGTGCGGACGACGAAGTCCTGCCGGGGTGGTTTGTCCAGCAGCGGGTAGAGCTCCTTCGCCAGCAAGACCGTGTGCCGGGGCGATACGGCTATGGAGCGACTCTCGTCCACATCAATTGCCTTACGCCGCGGGGGCCGCCCTGACAAGTCCTGCGAAGGCCGAGATGCCCGGTGGCCGGCAGATTCGGCGTTACTCTTGATCACCGAGCGATGTTCGAGTCAGCCGAGGTTGGCCACGCGGTCGACAAAAAGACCTTCCGCAGGACCGAGGCGCAGCTCCGTACGCGGCTGCTCGACGCGCAGCGCGCGCTGCGCGCGCAGGCCCGATTTCCCGTGTTGCTCATCATCTCGGGGGTGGACGGCGCCGGCAAGCGCGAGACGCTGGCGCAGCTCTACGAGTGGATGGACGCGCGCTACCTGAGCACCCTGGCTTTCACCGCGCCCACCGACGAGGAACGGGAACGACCGTTCATGTGGCGTTACTGGCGCGCGTTGCCGCCGCGGGGGCGCATGGGCGCCTTCGCCGGGTCGTGGTACTCGACCCCGATCGCGAAGCGCATCAAGGGCAAGATGTCGCGCGTCCAGCTCGACAAGCGTCTCGACGAGATCAACCGCTTCGAGGCCATGCTGGTCAACGAAGGCGCGCTGCTGCTGAAGTTCTGGCTGCACCTGACCCGCGCGGGGCAGAAGCAGCGCCTTCGCCGGCTGGAGGCGGATCCCCGCACCGCCTGGCGGGTGAACAAGGCGTCGTGGGCGCGGACGCGCACCTACGACGCGCTCCAGGACGTCGCCGGTCACGTGCTGCGCATGACCAACACGACGTGGGCGCCCTGGAGCATCGTCGACGGCGGCGACGACTACTACCGGTACCTGCGGGTCGGCAAGGAGCTGCTCACGGCGCTGGAGAGGCGCCTCGCCGAGAAGACGGTCAAGCGGCGCCTCCTGACGCTGCCGATCGTGCGCCCGGCCGACGAACGCAACGTGCTCTCGGCGCTCGATCTCGAACAGCGCCTGCCCGAGAAGAAGTACGAGCTCCAGCTGGCCAAGTGGCAGGGGCGACTCTCTGAGCTGGCGCGGCACAAGGCCTTCTCACGCCGTTCGGTCGTGCTCGCCTTCGAGGGGATGGACGCCGCGGGCAAGGGGGGCGCGATCCGCCGGCTCACCGCCGCGCTCGACCCGCGCCAGTTCCAGGTGGTTCCGATCGCCGCGCCCGCCGAGGACGAGCGCGCCCAGCCCTACCTCTGGCGGTTCTGGCGCCAGCTGCCGCGCCGGGGGCACGTGACCATCTTCGATCGCTCGTGGTACGGGCGCGTGCTGGTCGAGCGCATCGAGGGCTTCTGCGCCGAGGCCGACTGGACGCGCGCCTACGCCGAGATCAACGACTTCGAGCACGAGCTGGTCGGCGCGGGGATGATCGTCCTCAAGTTCTGGCTGCAGATCGATGAGGAGGAGCAGCTGCGCCGGTTCAAGGGGCGCGAGAAGATCCTGCACAAGCGCTTCAAGATCACGGCCGAGGACTGGCGCAACCGCGAGAAGTGGAAGGACTACCAGCGGGCCGCCGTCGACATGATCGACAGGACCAGCACCGGCCACGCCCCCTGGATCGTCGTGCCCGCGAACGACAAGAACTTCGCGCGCGTGAAGATCGTGCGCAGCGTGGTCAAGCAGCTCGAGAAGGCGCTCGACGTCTGATCTGCGCCTCTCCCCTCACCCCTCCCTCTCCCCGCTTCGCGGGGCGAGGGCGAACGGCCTCGGTACTTCTAGCTGCGCGCCCTTCGGCGGGGCTTCCGTACGGCGCGGATCCGGCCGCTGTCGCCGCCGCCGGCATAGAAGAGGTCGCCCTGGTCCGACTCCAGGCCGCTCACCATCGTCCCCTGCGGCATCTTCAAGCGGGTCAGCACCTCGCCCGTCCCGGGGTCGACCTGGCGGATGTCGGAGTCGTCGCCTTCCCACGTTCCGTGCCACAGCTCGCCGTCGACCCAGGTGACGCCGGTGACGAAGCGGTTCGACTCGATCGTGCGCAGGATGGCGCCCGTCTCGGGATCGATCTGGTGGATCTTCCGGTCGCGGTATTCGCCGACCCACAGCGTCCCCTCGGCCCAGGTCAGGCCCGAGTCACGCCCGCCGCCGGGCGCCGGGATCGTCGACAGGATCCGGCCGGTCGCGGGATCGATCTTGTGGATGTTCTTGTCCGCGATCTGGAAGAGATGGCGTCCGTCAAAGGCCGTCCCGGCATCGCAGGTGACGTCCAGGGCGCGCACTTTCTTGCCGGTCGCCGGCTCGAAGGCTTGCAGCTTCTCGCTGCTGGCGAACCAGACCAGGTCGCCGTCGAAGCTGACGCCGTGGACGGCGGGTGCGTCGGGGAAGGGCCCGTACTCGCGGACTATCTCCGCGGGCTGCTCGGTGTCGCTCTCTTTGCCCATGACCGTTTCCTACCCGAATCCGCCGGCGACCGGGAGTAACAAGGTCGTCGCGAATCCGGCCACGGGCGCGGAGAGCCAGCGCCGGGAGCGGCCGTCACCGAGCGCCCGCACCTGCCCGGCCTCCTCGAGGGCGACCAGCGCCCGCTGAACCGTCCGCTGGCTCTGCCCCAGCGCCAGCGCCAGCGCCGAGGTCGACCAGGCCTCGCCGTCGGCGAGCAGCGCGACGACGGCGGCGTCGGGGCTCTCGATCGGCGGCGACAGCAGCCGGACCGCGACCGCCCCCAGCGGCGCCAGGATGAAGCCACCGCCGGTGGCCCGCAGCCCGGCGAGCGGCCGCAGCTCGTGGCGCAGGCGTCCCATCTCGACCCGCAGACGCGCGCGGTGAGACGCATTCGTGCGCCGCGCGCCGAACGCACGCGCGATGAGATCATCCCGCGTGGCCTCGCCCGGCCACGCCTCGGTCAGACCGCGCAGCAGCGCGAACAGCACCGGCCGACGCGAGAGCTGCACGACCCGCTCCCCCCGGCGCGCCGTGCGGCGGCAGCCGTCGACGACCAGGTCGGGTGAGGCGAGCACCGTCTCGACCTCGGCGAGCGTCAGGGCGCGCGTCTCGCCGGCCGCGACCAGGCGTGCCGCCGGCAGGACGAGCGCCCGACCGGCCAGCTCGACCTCCGCGCACAGCGCCCCGATGCCCGACCGTTCCGCCGCCGCCCGCGCGCGGGCAAGGGCCTCGCCTGCCGGCGCGGCCCGCCCCCGGCGGAGCGCTATCTCGAAGCCGATCAGGGCGGCGACGGCCGCCAGCCGCGCGGGCGCGTCGTCGAGCGCGAGGGTGGCGCAGGCGCCCTCCGCCTCGTCGACGCGGCCGAGCAGCAGGAGGCGCCGGAGCTGCAGCAGGCGGGCGTGGGCCGCATTCTCCCGATCGCCGTGCGCGGCGAAGGTGCGCTGGGCCTCGGTCAGCGCCCGCGCCGGCCAGGCGAGCTCGCGCGCCGCCAGCGCCACCTCCGCCTCGGCCGTCGCGCAGCGCGCCCGTGCCAGCTTCTCGCGCGGGCCGAAGCCACGGGCAGCCCGCCGCAGCAGCTCCCGCGCCCGCGGCAGCTCGCCAAGCTGGGCCAGCGCGATCCCGCGCAGCGCGAGCGCCGCCGGATCGTCGCGCAGCGCGACCCGCTTGAGCGCGCCGAGCGGGTCCCCGGCGCGCAGCGCGCGCCCCGCGGCGGTGATCGACGAGTCCATCGCCCGAGCCTAACCCCGTCGCCGTTGTTACTCCCTCCTCGTTTCCGCCGGCGCTATTCCTCGATCGTCGAACGGACACGAGAAAGGACGGAGACCCATGACAACGCACACGATCGGTACACGTGAAGAGTGGCGGAGAGCGCGGCTCGCGCTGCTCGAGGCGGAGAAGGACCTGACCCGGCGCAGCGACGAGCTGGCGCAGCGACGGCAGCAGCTCCCCTGGGTCCGGCTCGACAAGGACTACCGCTTCGACACCGACGCGGGGAGCGCCTCGCTGGCCGACCTCTTCCAGGGGCGCTCGCAGCTCCTCGTCTATCACTTCATGTTCGGGCCCGACTACGAGGCGGGCTGCCCGTCCTGCTCGGCGATCGCCGACGGGTTCGACGGCTCCGTCGTCCACCTGGCGAACCACGACGTCACGCTGATGGCGATCTCCCGCGCGCCGCTCGCGAAGCTGCAGGCGTACAAGCGGCGGATGGGGTGGCGGTTCCCCTGGGCGTCGTCGTCCGGCAGCGACTTCAACTACGACCTCCAGACGTCGTGGACCGAGTCGCAACAGAGCTCGGACCACGTGGAATACAACTTCCGTCCGGAGGACCAGAAGTCGTTGCTGGCGGCCGGCAAGCAGGGGCCGCCCGCCGAGATCGCCGCCAACACCGGAACCGACTGGCCGACGTTCATCCGCGAGCGGCAGGGGGTGAGCGCGTTCGTGCTCGAAGGCGGCGTCGTCTATCACACCTACTCCGCCTACGCGCGCGGTGTGGACGGCCTCTGGAGCATGTACCAGTGGCTGGACCGCGCGCCCAAGGGGCGCAACGAGTCGGGATTCTGGTGGCGCCGCCACGACGAGTACGGGAGATGACGATGCCCGGCTGCACGATGGTGTGGATGCGGATGCCCGGCGAGACCTGGCCGGGCGCCGCGGCGTCGTTTCTCGGCATGTGGGTCGCGATGATGGTGGCGATGATGCTGCCGTCGTTGATCCCCATGCTGCGGCGCTACCGCCAGGCCGTCGGGAGGGGAGGGGAGACGCGCCTCGGCTGGCTGACCGCGCTGGTGAGCGTCGGCTACTTCTTCGTCTGGACCGTGGTCGGATTGGCGGCGTTTCCGCTGGGCGCGGTGGTGGCGGCGATCGAGATGCAGCACCCGGCGCTGGCGCGTGCGGCACCGATCGGAACCGCGCTGATCGTTCTCGCGGCCGGCGCCCTCCAGTTCACCGCCTGGAAGGCGTGTCAGCTCGCCTGTTGTCGGGAGGCGCCCGCGCACGCGCTGCCGGCCGATTCGGGCACAGCCTGGCGCCACGGCCTTCGCCTAGGCGTCCATTGCAGCCTCTGCTGCCTCGGCCCGACCTCGATCCTCTTGGTCATCGGCGTCATGGACTTGCGCGCGATGGCTGTCGTGACGGCAGCCATCACCTTTGAACGTCTCGCTCCGGCCGGCGCGCGCGTCGCACGGGCTGTCGGGGCGGTCGTCATCGGAGCGGGGCTGGTTCTGATCGCCCGAGCGACCGGGATCGGATGACCTGGCCTGGCGCTCTTCCGAGTCATAGAAGTATTAGTAAAGTTATTCTTTTCGGATAACTTACGTAATCTTCGTATAAACTTACGGCCGTGGATGCGGTTAGGAACCCTTATTGCCCCGGTGCTGGCACCCCGCCGCCAGAGCTTGCCGGACGCGATGAACTCCGCGAAACCGTTAGGGTTGCGCTCGAAAGAGTGCGCCTGGGAAATCCCAGTAAGAGCGTTCTGATGGTGGGGCTGCGGGGGGTTGGCAAAACCGTCCTTTTGGACCAGATGCGGGCGGACGCCGACACGGCGGGGATGCACACGGTTCGGGTTGAAGCGCCAGAGAATAGGTCGCTACCGGCACTCCTCGCGCCTCAGCTACGAATTGCCCTGCTTCGCCTCAACCGCATCGAGAAGGCCAAGGATTTCGCGCAGCGCGCTCTGCGAGGACTCGCTGGTTTCGCCAAGGCTCTCAAGGTGAAGTTCAACGATATCGAGGTCGGGCTCGATTTCGATCCAGAGCCGGGCCTTGCAGACAATGGCGACCTGGAGGTTGACCTGGCTGCACTGTTCGAGGCCGCAGGCCGGGCAGCCAAAGCTGCTGGAACTGCGCTGGTGATCTTCATCGACGAATTGCAGTACGTAGAGGAACCACAGTTGGCAGCGCTAATCAGTGCGCTTCACCGCTGCAGCCAACAGAAGCTGCCCCTCTGTGTCGTCGGCGCGGGCCTACCACAGCTGCGCGGGCGAGCGGGCAATGCCAAGTCCTACGCGGAGCGGCTCTTTGACTATCCGGAGATCGGGGCACTGCTTCACCCAGCCGCACGCCAAGCATTGGTGAGGCCCGCGGAAAATCTCGATGTGAAGTTCGAGATCGCGGCAGTCGATCGAATCATCGCTCAGACGAGAGGCTACCCTTACTTCCTGCAGGAGTGGGGCAAGCGGGCATGGGAGGTTGCCGATTCAAGCCCGATTACAGAAAGCGATGTCGCGAAGGCGTCGGACGAAGCGGTGGCTGCACTAGACGAGAGCTTTTTTCGGGTTCGCTTTGACCGGCTTACGCCGATGGAGAAGCGCTATTTGCGCGCTATGTCGCATCTGGGGCCGGGCCCGCATCGGTCGGGAGACATCGCCGCCGAGCTCAGTCGCAAAGTGACGGCGCTTGCTCCGCTGCGAAACGGGCTGATCGGGAAGGGGATGATTTGGAGTCCCAACCACGGAGACACAGCGTTCACTGTCCCGCTGTTCGACGAATTCATGAAGCGCATCATGCCCGGCGACGACTGGCGCGCTGGGTGACCGGGGCTCGGCACTTCCCAACGGCAGCCCAAAGATCCTTACGAGTCCTCGCGTACCACGGTTTCCCCTTCGATCTTCTGCAGGTGTATGGGCGGCGATCCCGTGAGGCGCGCGATGGCCGAGGCCAGCGGCTCGGCATGTGTCGTCAGGCAGATCTGCGACGTCTTCGCGGCGCGAGCCACGAGGTGGGCGAGGGGAGACAGCAGATCCGGGTGAAGGCTCGTCTCGGGTTCGTTGAGCGCCAGGAACGTCGGCGGCCGGGGACTGAGCAGGGCCGCGAGCAGGCAGAGGTAACGGAGCGTGCCGTCGGACAGCTCGGCGGCACGCAGCGGGCGCGCGATCCCCGGCATCGCCATCTGGACGGCGAAGCGAGCCTCCTCGTCGCGGACGTCGATTTCCAGGGCGGCGCCGGGAAACGCCCGGTCCAGCTCCTCGTTGAGCGCCTCCCCGTCGCCGATCTCGCGAATGGTTTGCAGCGCGGCGGCGAGGTCGGTGCCGTCCGGCGATAACACGGGCGTTTGAATGCCGACCTGCGGATGCCGCAGCGGCGAATCGTGGTCGGTACGGAAGTGGTGATAGAAGCGCCACGATCGCAGCTCCGCGGACAGGCTGGCGATGACCGGGTAGCGCTGTGGATCCTGAAGTTGGGAGAGGACGGACTCGGCGTCGCGCAGCGCGATCGGATAGGTGACGCGCGCGCCGTCGGCGTCTCGCAACCAGGTGGTCGCGTTCTTCCGTTCGAGCAATGGGGTGGAGCGCTTGCCGTCGTGGAAGCTCGCGCTCTCTTGCTTGATGCGGGGATCGAGCGTGAAACGGCTGGGTTTGCCGTGGCCTTCCCACATCAGCGAGCCTACCTGCGGCAGTCCGCACGCGAGCTCGTACGAAAACGCGTCGATCGTGGCCCCGACGACCACCTGCGCCAGTCCCTTGCGGCGCGCTCCCGCCCAGAGGGCAGAGGGCATGCCCCCCTCGTTTGCCAGCGCGCGGGCGAAGCGGCCATGTGCCGCCTCAGCGAGCAGATAGAGAGAGCGGTAGAGATTCGTCTTGCCGCTGCCGTTCGGCCCGAGGACGACGTTGGCCGCGCCGAGGTCGAGCCGGAGGTTGCGAATCGACCGGTACCCTTCGACGTGGAGGTGGGTGATCATTCGACCCGCCGTCGATCCTATCCTTGTTCGCCCCGCGAAGGCACCGAGGCTGACGGGCGGTGAGCCCCACCGGCTAGACTCACGAGATGTCCGACCCCGTTCGTTACGAGGCGCGCGATGGCATCGGCGTCATCACGCTCGATCGGCCTGACAACCGCAACAGCATGACGCCCGAGTTGCTCGACGCGTTCGCGCGGTGCCAGCGCGGCCGCGCGCGCCGACGGCGACATCCGCGCGCTGGTCGTGACCGGGACCGGCCGCTGCTTCTCGGCGGGCGCGGACTTCACGGCCGACGTGCAGCGGGGCGGGGACGACCTGGCGCCGCACGAGCGGAGCTACGCGATGTACGAGCCGTTCCTCTCGCTGCTCGACATCGAGGTGCCGGTCATCGGCGCGCTCAACGGCCACGCGGTCGGGCGGCGGCTTCGGGCTGGCGCTGGTCTGCGACATTCGCATCGCCGCCGCCGAGGCGAAGTACGGCGCGAACTTCGTGGCGCTGGGCCTCGCGCCGGGCATGGCGATAAGCTATCTGCTGCCGCGGCTCATCGGCCTGGCGCGGGCCTCGGAGCTGCTCTACACCGGCCGCCTCGTCGACGGCGCGGAGGCCGAGCGCCTCGGCATCGTCAACCGCGCGGTGCCGTCGGCGCAGGTGATGCCCGAGGCGATGGCGATGGCCGGCGTCATCGCCGCCAACGCGCCGTTCGCCGTGCGCTCGACGAAGGCCGCGATCCGGCGCGGCCTCGGCCTGGAGCCGCGCGCGGCCGCGCGGGCCGAAGCCCACGATCAGGCGGCGAGCTTGACGATGGACGACGCCCGCGAGGGAATGGCCGCGCTGCTGGCGAAGCGCACGCCCACGTTCACGGGGCGGTAGCCTCGCCAGAGGCGCGGTACGGGAGGCGTGCTACTTGCCGGCCTTCTTGAGCCGCTTGAGCTCCTTCTTCTCCTTCGGGGTCCGGGTGGGGGCCTTCTTGGTTTCCTTCTTGGCGTCCTGGCTTTTGCTCATGGCGAGACATGGTAATCGATGCCGCCAAGGAATGTCAGGAGGAGGCAAGGCCTTTCAGGAAATTTCTCAGGAACTGGTCCCCGCACTCGCGGTAGTTCCTGTGGTCGGGCCGGCGGCAGAAGGCGCTGAGCTCGGTCTTCGACACCCGGAAGGTGGTCTTCTGCAAGAGCGCGATGATGTCGTCGTCCGTCAGCTCGAAGGCCACCCGGACCTTCTTCAGCACGGTGTTGTTGGTGACCGGGACCTCGACGGGCTGGGGCGGTCGCCCCTCCTGCTTGCCGCGCTTGAAGGTGACCATGCCGTTCAGGAACTGCGACATCGCCTTGTCGCCGCAGGGCAGGTAGCCCTCTTGGTCCTCGGTCTTGAGGAAGGCGACGACCTCGGCCATGGTGACCTCGCGGTTGCCGAGCCGGAAGATGTCGACGAGGGTCTCGTCGCCGACGTTCAGCAGATAGCGGAGGCTTCGGAGGGCGTCGTTGTGGTTCATCGGCGGCTGACACCCGGCTAGCGCGGCAGCCCGACCTTGAACTTCTTGCCCTTGATGCGGCCGGCGCCAAGGAGCTGGATCGCGCGGGCCGCGCTCCCCTTGGCGATCGCCACGTACGAGAAGCGCTCGTGAATCTCGATCTTGCCGACGTCGCTGCCCGGGAATCCGCCCGCCTCGCCCGTGAGCGCGCCCAGGATGTCGCCGGGACGCAGCTTGTCCTTGCGGCCGCCCGGAGATGTACAGGGTCTCCATGGCCGCGTCGGCGTGAACGGCCGAGCGCGACACGGGCGCATCGGCCCGCGCCTCGGCCCGGTCGGCCGAGGGCACGGTCTGGCGCTCCAGCGGCGCCCCGAGCGCCGCCTCGATCGCCTTCACCTTGGCGCGATCCTGGGGCCCGACCAGCGACACCGCCAGCCCCGGCTTGCCCGCGCGCCCCGTCCGTCCGATGCGATGGACGTAGATCTCGGCCTGGAAGGGCAGCTCGAAGTTGACCACCAGGTCCAGGCCTTCGATGTCGAGGCCGCGCGCGGCGACGTCGGTCGCCACCAGCACGCGAAGGCTGTGACCGCGGAACTTCGCCATCACGAAGTCGCGGTCCCTCTGTTCCAGGTTGCCGTGCAGGCTGGCGCTGCTGATCCCCTGCGCGGCGAGCGCCTTCTCGACCCGGGCCACCGTCGCCTTGAAGTTGCAGAAAACAATCGCTGATTCGGGCGGGCTCGCCCGCAGGATCGCCAGCAGCGTGTCGAGTGCGGCGATCGTCGTCCACGGCGTAGGCCAGCTGGCGCGACAGAGCCCGGGGACCTTCCGCGTCGCCGACGGTCAGCCGCTCGGGATTGTCCTGATGCGCCTTGGTCATCGCGTCGATCGACCGCGGATAGGTGGCCGAGAAGAAGACGGTCTGCCGCGGTTTGGGCGCGCCGCTGAGGATCTTCTCCATCTCGGCGCCGAAGCCCATCTCCAGCATGCGGTCGGCCTCGTCGACGACGACGGTCGCGACGCTGCTCAGGTCCAGCGAGCCGCGCACGATGTGATCGAGGGCCCGGCCCGGGTGTTCCGACGACCACGTGCACGCCCCGCTGCAGCGCCTCCAGCTGGGGCTTCATCGGCTGCCCGCCCGAGACGATCAGGACGGCAAGCCCCGCTTCACGCCGCCCCAGCTTGCGGAGCTCGCGCGCCACCTGCGCGCACAGCTCGCGCGTGGGGCAGAGGATCAGGGCCTGGGGGCGGCGCTCGCTCCGCTTCAGCTTCTGCAATATCGCCAGGCCGAAAGCCGCCGTCTTGCCGCTGCCGGTGCTGGACTGTCCGATCAGGTCCCGGCCCGCCAGCAGCAGGGGAATGGCGCGCGCCTGGACCGGCGTCGGCGTGGCGAAGCCCAGCTCGGCCACCACCTGACGCAAGCTGGGGGAGAGCCCGAGCGCGGCGAACCCGCTGTCGTCTGCGGGAACAGGCACCGGCGCGCGCGTCGTCATGGACGGCTGATTAGCAACTGCGCGGAGAAAGGGCCACGCAATTAGATGGCGAGGTCAGATCGCCACATCGACCAGCGTCGGTGCCAGGAGCCCCTCTGCCGCGCGCGGGTCGATGGCCACCAGGAAGCCGCGCGCGCCGCCATTGATGTAGATGACGGGCAGGTCGAGGATCGAACGTTCCATGTAGACCGGCATCGTGCGTCGCAGACCGAAAGGGGAGGTGCCGCCGACCTGATAGCCGGAGTGACGATCCGCCACCTCCGGCGCGCAGGGCCCGACGGTCTTGGCGCCGGCCAGCCGCGCGAGCTGCTTGGCCGACACCTCGCGATCGCCGTGCATCAGCACGCAGAGCGGCCGCTTCGTGTCGTCCTCGAAGATCAGCGTCTTGATGACCGTGTGCTCGTCCACGCCCAGCGCCGCCGCCGAGGCGCGGGTGCCCCCGTGGGCCTCCCAGGCGTAGAGGTGGGGTTCGAACGCGACGCCGCCCGCGCGCAGCGCCCGGATCGCCATGGTGACCGGATGCTTCGGCACGGCTACGGACCCGGCGGCAACAGCGCGCTGATGGCGCCGTAGATCGCCTTCCCCAGGACGACGCTGCCCGAGACGGCGGCGCCGGGGATCGGACGCCCTTCCGGATCGGTGACCCGCACCGGCAGGTCGCCCTTCGGCATGTAGGGCGGCCCCGCGGAGGAGGCCTGCGGATGCGACGGCGTGCAGGCCGCGAGGGCGCCGAGCGCGCCGAGCAGCAGGATCCCTGGGACCGCCCGCGTGTGAGGGGGGAAGAGGTCAGCCATTGGCGTTGCGCCCGCTGCGCGGCCGAGCGTGCCGCGGACGGTCCCATTGTAACCGCGCGCGCGCCGCCAGAATCAGGTTGTGGGGCAGTCCTGGGTGCGTAGGTTCACGGGCAGGTTTGACAGGTATCTCTCGATGGCGGACTCTTTTAGGCGCGTGAACGCGCGGCGATATTCTCTCTGGCAGAAGGCGGTGGCGTTCGCGCCGCTGCTTCTTCTGCTGGCGTATCTGCCCGCCGAGACGATGCTGCGCTGCCGCATGGACGGACTCCTGCGTCCGGCCTGCTGCTGTCCGGCGAAGGCCGCGCCCGCCAACCCCGGCCCGGTGGTGAAGGCCGCGGACTGCTGCGACACCGAGGTCACGCAGAGCACGCAGCTCGAGGCCGAGGCCGTACGCCCGGCGAGTCACGAGCCTGTTGGCGCCGCGATCGCTGCGATCGTGGCGACGCCGCTCTTCGCCTTCGCTTCCCCGCTCGAACGGCTGGAGCGCGCCGGGCAGCGACACGGTCCTGCGCGCGAGGGCCCGCCCCTCGTTCTCCTCAAGCACGCGTTCCTGATCTGAGACGGACCCGCAATGTCGGCGAACGCTGACCTGCGCGCGAGCTGCGTGCGGTCGGCGTCCCGCCATTCGTCTGTCCGTCGTTAAACGATTCAGGTTCAGGAGCGCGCCATGGGATCCGTCCGATCGATCGTAGTCGTCGCATTCACATTTCTGACCGCGCTGGAGGCCCGCGCCGCGTCGGGTGACGAGGCCGAGCTGGCGAGCAGCGCCCGGCTCGAGACCATCCTGCGCGTCGCGCTCGAGCGGAACCCGGAGGTGGCCGAGAATCAGGCGCGCGCCCGGGCCGCCGAGGCGCGCAGCCAGGCGGCCTCGCGCTTACCCGACCTCGAGGCCAAGTACGAGCAGTGGGGCGTGCCGCTCGCGCGCCCGTACGCGCTCAACGAGGCGAACACGCTGATGGTGGGCGTGCGCCAGACCTTCCCCGCCTGGGGAACGCTGGAGGCGCGCGGGCGCGCTGCCGCCGAGGACGCCGGGCGCGCGCAGGACGCCGCGCGCGGGCGGCGCCAGGAGGTGGCAGCCCAGGTTCGGCGGGCGTACGCGAGCTACTACGGCGCCGATCAGGAGCTGCACCTCCACCTGGAGCACGTCGGGCTCACCTCGCGCATTCTGGAGCTCGCGCGGCTGAACCAGCGGACCGGACACGGCAGCTTGCAGGACGTCTTGCGGCTGGAGCTGGAGCTGACCCGGCTGCACACGGACGTGGCGCGCGTCGAGCGCCAGCAGCGGTCGAGCCGCGCGCTGCTGAACGCGCTCATGGATTGACCGTCGGACGCGCCGCTGGGCCCGCCGGAGGCTCTGTCCGTCACGCCGACCACGGACATCACGGGGCTCGCGAGCCGCATCGACACGAATCGGCCCGAGGTGGTCGCCGCGGGCCGCGGCGTGCGCCGCAGCGAGGCGCTGCTCGACGGCGCCCGCCGGGCCGCCCGGTTCCCGACCGTCATGGTCGGCCTCGACTACTGGTACATGCCGATGTTTCCCGAGTTCCAGCACGCCTACGGGGCGATGGTCGCCATCAACCTGCCCTGGCTGTCAGGGCGCCGTCGCGACGAAGAGCGGGAGGCGGAGCAGACCGTGGAGGCCGAGCGGCATGCGCTGGAGTCCACGAAGAACGCGGTTCGGTACGAGCTTCGTGACGCGGCCGCGCGGGTGGATTCGGCGCGCCAGTCGTTCACGATCATCGACCAAACCCTGCTGGCCCAGGCGAAGCGCAGCCTCGAGGCGACGCAGGCCGGGTACGCCGCCGGACAGGGCGACGCGGTGGTGCTGCTGGACGCGCTGCGGACCTACTTGCAGGTGCGGATCGAGCGCGTGCAGGCGCTGGCGGCCCTGGCGTCCAGCCAGGCCGACCTCGAACGCGCCGCGGGGACGCTGACGGCGCAAGGGGAAGGCGGGGCGCGATGAGCTCGGACGACAACACATCTGCCGATCGCGCGCCGCCGCCGGCGAACCCGCCGCGCGGTGTGGCGACGATGGCGATCGTCCGCTGGGTGCTCGTGGCGATCACCGCCCTGGTCGCCGCCGGCTCGATCCTCAGCTACGCGGGCGTCCACCTCGGGGGCGCGAAGCGCGCGTCGTCCGCGCAGCTCTACACCTGCCCCATGCATCCGTCGGTGGTGCAGGACCACCCCGGCCAGTGCCCGATCTGCAGCATGACGCTGGTGCCGAAGTTACAGGGGAAGGCCACCCCCCGGGCAGCGCCCGCGGACGCCAAAACCGCCGTCCCCGGCCTGGCGGCGGTGGACCTCAGTCCCGAACGCATCCAGCTGATCGGTATGCGGACCGCGACCGTGAAACGCGAGGACCTCGGTGGCGAGCTGCGGACGGTGGGCGTGATCGGCGCCAACGAGCGCGGGCTGGCGCAGATCAACACGCGGTTCGCCGGGTGGATCCAGAAGCTCCTGGTCTCGGCGACGGGAGAGCGGGTGCGGCGCGGCCAGGCGCTGGCGATGATCTACAGCCCGGACGTGCTCCGGGCCCAGCAGGAATTGCTGGTCGCGCGCGGCTGGGATGAGCGACGCTCGCAGCCGCCAGCGCCCGCCGCCGCCTGGAGCTGCTCGGGATCTCCGGCCAGGAGATCGACGAGGTGCTTCGCACGGGCAAGGCCGTCGAGGCGATCGCGATCCGCTCGCCGGTCGATGGCTACGTGGTGGCCAAGAGCGCCGTGGTCGGCGTCGCCGTTCAGCCCGGGACGGTGCTGTTCGAGGTGGCCGATCTCTCGCAGGTCTGGGTGACCGCCGACGTTTACGAACAGGACATCTCGCGCATCCACGTCGGCCAGAAGGCGCGGATGGAGCTGTCGTCGTTCCCGGGAGAGATGCACGCGGGCAAGGTGCAGTTCATCTACCCGGTGCTCGACGCGCGGAGCCGGACGCTGCGCGTGCGGCTCGAGTTCAAGAACAGGACCGATCGCAACGGCCCGCGCCTGCGACCCGGGATGTCCGGCACCGTCTACCTCGATCTGCCCCGGTCGACGGGGCTGCTGGTGCCGGCCGAGGCGGTGGTCGACACGGGCGAGGCGCACTACGTGTTCGTCGCGAAGGCGGGCGGCCACTTCGAGCCGCGGATGGTGAAGCTCGGCGCGCGCCTCAAGGACCGCGTCGAGATCCTGAGCGGCGTCAGCGAGGGGGAGACGGTGGTGACCACCGGCGAACTTCCTGATCGACTCCGAGAGCCGCCTGCGCGCGGCGATCGAGGGGCAGCGGCGGAAGTAGCCGCCATGGTCGCAAGAATCATCGAGCTCTGCGCGCGCAACCGGGTGCTGGTCCTGCTCGGCGTCGGCTTCGCCCTGGTGGCGTCGATCGTCGCCATCAAGCGGGCGAAGCTGGACGCCATCCCGGATCTCTCCGATCCCCAGGTGATCGTGTTCACCGAGTGGATGGGCCGCAGCCCCACCCTGGTCGAGGACCAGGTCACCTACCCGATCGTCTCGAAGCTGATCGGGACACCCCACGTCACCGACGTGCGCGGCTTCTCGATGTTCGGGATGTCGTTCGTCTACGTCGATCTTCGAGGAGGGCACGGACGTCTACTGGGCGCGCAGCCGCGTGCTCGAGTACATGAACGGCCTGCGCGGGCCGCTGCCCGAGGGGGCGACGCCGACGCTCGGGCCCGACGCGACCGGCATCGGCTGGGTGTTCCAGTACACGCTCGACCGACAAGACCGGGAAGCACGGCCTCGACGAGCTGCGCACGTTCCAGGACTTCACGCTGCGCTACGCGCTGGGCAGCGTGCCGGGCGTGGCCGAGGTGGCCAGCGTGGGCGGCTACCAGAAGCAGTACCAGGTCACGGTCGATCCCAGCCGCCTGCGCGCCTACGGCGTGACCCTGTCGGAGGTCATCGACGCCATCCGGGAATCGAACAACGACGTGGGCGGGCGCATCCTCGAGATGTCGGGGCGCGAGTACTACGTGCGCGGGCGCGGCTACATCCAGGACCTCGCCTCGATCGAGAAGATCGCGGTGCGCGCCAGCGGCGCCGAGCGGCACGCCCCTGCTGATCAAGGACGTGGCGACGGTGCGCTTCGGCCCCGACATCCGGCGCGGCCTGCTCGAGTGGAACGGCGAGGGCGAGGCGGTCGGCGGCATCGTGGTCATGCGCTACGGGGAGAACGCCCTCGACGTCATCGAGCGCGTGAAGAAGAAGTTCGCCGAGCTCCAGCCGAGCTTCCCCGGCGGCGTGGAGATGACCGATCGCCTACGACCGCTCCGCGCTCATCGAGCGCTCGATCGACACCCTGAAGCACGCGCTGATCGAGGAGGCGATCGTCGTCAGCCTGGTGATCATGCTGTTCCTGCTCCACCTCCGCAGCTCGCTGCTGCCGATCCTGTCGCTGCCCGATCAGCGTGGCGCTGTCGTTCATCCCGATGGTACCTGCTCGACATCCCGTCGACCATCATGAGCCTGGGCGGCATCGCCATCGCCATCGGCGCCACCGTCGACGCCGAGATCGTGATGATCGAGGCCGGCCACAAGAAGCTGGAGCAGCGCCAGCCCGGGCGCCGACCGGCACCGCATCCTGGCCGAAGCGGCGCAGGAGGTGACGCCGGCGATCTTCTTCTCGCTGCTGATCATCGCGGTGGCGTTCCTGCCCGTGTTCACGCTGACCGGCCAGGCGGGGCGCCTGTTCAAGCCGCTCGCCTACACGAAGACGTTCGTCATGCTCATCTCGGCGCTGCTGTCGATCACCTTCGCGCCTGCGCTGCGGGACCTGCTCATCCGCGGCAAGATCCGGCCCGAGAAGAAGCACCCGGTCTCGCGCTTCCTCATCCGACTCTACGAGCCCTTCGTCTACGTGGCGCTGCGGCGGCCGAAGTCCACGATCGCGATCGGCCTGTTCGCGCTGGCGTCGGCTGTCCCCATCGCGATGCGCCTCGGGCAACGAGTTCATGCCGCCGCTCAACGAGGGCGACCTGCTCTACATGCCGATCACCTTCCCGAACATCTCCATCGAGGAGGCGAAGCGGCAGCTCCAGTATCCAGGACCGCATGCTGCGCAGCTTCCCGGAGGTGGAGACCGTGTTCGGCAAGGTCGGGCGGGCGGAGAGCGCGACCGATCCGGCGCCCCTCACGATGGTCGAGACGACGGTGCAGCTCCGTCCCCCGAACGAGTGGCGCAAGACGCATCACCAGCGCTGGTACTCGCCCTGGGCGCCCGGGTGGCTGAAGCCCGTGTTTCGTCCGCTGTGGCCGGAGGAGCAGACCGATCACCTGGGACGAGCTGACCACCGAGATGAACGGCAAGATGCAGTTCCCGGGCTGGACCAACGCCTGGACCATGCCGATCAAGACGCGGGTCGACATGTTGACCACCGGCGTCCGCACGCCCGATCGGCATCAAGGTGTTCGGGACCGATCTCAACGAGGTGGAGCGCGTCGGCGTCGCGCTGGAGCACCTGATGGCGCCCATCAAGGGGACGCGCAGCGTGCTCTACGAGCGGAACCTCGGCGGGCTCTACCTGGACATCATCCCTAAGCCCGACGAGCTGGCCCGCTACGGCCTGCGCGTCGCCGACGTCGAGCGCGTGATCGAGAGCGCGATCGGCGGGACGCCGATCGGGACGACGATCGAAGGGCGCAACCGCTTCTCGATCAACGTCCGCTATCCGCAGGACCTGCGCAGCGACATGGAGTCACTGCGCAACGTGCTGATTCCCGTCGGCACGAACCGCGGAGGTGGCTCCATGGGCGGCGGCAACGCACCGATGGGCACGCAGGGGGCCCTGGAGAGCCCGCGGGGGAGCGCGGCGTTCGCCTTCGCCGGGGCCCTCGGCTCGCCTCACCCGATATTCCTCGCCCAGAATATGGAGGGCATGGGCAGCGGCCCGTCGTCAGGCAGTGGCGTCGGGATGGCCCGCCCGCGGCTGCCGTCCGGCGCCGGCTCGATGTCCGACGCCCCGGCGATGGCGCCCATGGCGCCCACGGGTACCCCAGGTTCCATGGCGCCCGCGCTGGGCGGCGGCATGGCCGCGCCCGGGCTGGGGGCGCCGGTCGCGTCGAGCGGTGGGGGTCGTCAATCGTTCGTTCCCCTCGGTCAGGTCGCGGACATCAAGGTCGCCGGCGGCCCGCCCATGGTCCGGGACGAGGCGGGCCTGCTCGTCGGGTACGTCTATGTCGACATCGATCAGGGGCAGCGCGACATCGGCGGCTACGTCCACGAGGCCAAGGAGGTCGTCGCCAAGGCGATGGCCAGCGGCGAGCTGAAGCTCCCCGGCGGCTACTACCTCAAGTGGACGGGGCAGTACGAGCAGCTGGCCGAGATGCTGGCGCGGATGAAGATCGTCGTGCCGGTGACGCTGCTGCTCATCGTGCTCCTGCTGTTCTTGCAGTTCAGGAACGTCATCGAGGTGCTGATCATCCTGCTCTCGATCCCGTTCGCGTTGATCGGCAGCGTCTGGCTGTTGTGGCTGCTCGACTACCGGCTGTCGACGGCGGTCTGGGTCGGGATCATCGCGCTCGTCGGCCTCGCCGCGCAGACCGGCATCGTCATGATCGTCTACATCGACCACGCCTTCCAGCGGCGGAAGGCGGCCGGGCAGATCGACAACCTCGACGACATCATCGCGGCGCACATGGAGGGGACGGTCCAGCGCGTGCGTCCCAAGCTGATGACGGTGTCGACCATGCTCATCGGGTTGATTCCGCTGCTCTGGGCCACGAGCTCGGGGGCCGACGTCATGAAGCGCATCGCGGCGCCGATGGTCGGGGGCCTGCTCACCTCGGCGTTCCTGACCCTGGAGATCATCCCGGTGGTCGTCACCTACTGGCGGCAGGAGCAGCTCCTCTGGGAGCGCCTCGGCTCAGCCGGGGCCGACTGGCTGCGCCGCTTGCAGCGCGACGCCCTCCTGGCCGCGCTGGGCGCCGGGGCCGCCGCGACGCTTGGCCTCGCGAGCCTCTACCTGACGTTCCCGGGGCGGACCCTGCTCCTCGGGGAGCTTCTGGCCGCGGTGGCCTTCCTGGCAGGGACCGCCTCGTACATCGTTCACCGGCCCGCCGCCCGCCAGCTGGTCTGGCCGCGCTGAGCCCGTAAGGCGACGGCGCAAACCGATCGTGGGAGTTGTCCCGCGCGTCGGCGCGCCTCACTTTGCGACGACACCTGACTCGCTGCCCGGAGGAACCGACGGCGACGCGCTCCGGAGCACTACCCATCACGACAGGAGAACCAAGATGGCCGCCACCAAGAAGCCCAACATTCTGATCCTCTGGGGAGACGACATCGGCATCTGGAACGTCAGCTACTTCAGCCGCGGGCAGATGGGTTACCGGACGCCCAACATCGATCGGGTCGCCAACGAAGGCGTCGCCTTCACGGACTACTACGGACAGCAGAGCTGCACGGCCGGTCGCGCCGCGTTCATCGCCGGCCAGAACCCCGTTCGCACCGGTCTGACCAAGGTCGGAATGCCGGGCGCGACGGTGGGGCTGCAGGCGGAGGATCCGACGATCGCCGAGCTGCTGAAGCCGCTCGGCTACGCCACCGGCCAGTTCGGCAAGAATCACCTCGGCGATCGGGACGAGTACCTGCCCACCGTCCACGGCTTCGACGAGTTCTTCGGCAACCTCTATCACTTGAACGCGGAGGAGGAGCCGGAGCTCCCCGACTATCCGAAGGATCCGGCGTTCAAGAAGAAGTTCGGTCCCCGTGGCGTTCTCCACTGCGTGGCGGACGGCAAGGGCGGGCAGAAGATCGTCGACACCGGCCCCCTGACCAAGAAGCGGATGGAGACGATCGACGAGGAGATCACGGAGAAGGCGCTGGGTTGGATGGAGAAGCAGGCGAAGGCCGATCAGCCGTTTTTCCTCTGGTACAACTCGACCGCGATGCACTTCCGGACCCACCTCGCCGAGAAGAACCGCGGCAAGAGCGGGCAGGACGACTACAGCGATCGCATGGTCACGCACGACGAGCAGATCGGTCAGATGCTCGACAAGCTCGATGAGCTGGGGATCGCCGACAACACCATCGTGATGTATTCGACCGACAACGGTCCCGAGAACGACACCTGGCCCGACGGCGCCAACACGCCGTTCCGCAGCCAGAAGGACACCAACTGGGAGGGCGGCTGGCGCGTGCCGGCGTTCCTGCGCTGGCCGGGCAAGATCAAGCCGGGCACGGTGCTGAACGGCATCGTCAGCCACCAGGACATGCTGCCGACGCTGCTGGCGATCGCCGGCGAGCCGGACATCAACAAGAAGCTGCTCGCCGGCCACAAGGCCGGCGACAAGACCTTCAAGGTCCACATCGACGGCCTGAACATGCTGGACTACATCACCGGCAAGGAGAAGGAGAGCCCACGGAAGTCGTTCTTCTACATGAGCGACGACGGTGAGGTGATGGCGGTCCGCATGGGCGACTGGAAGCTGGTGCTGGGTGAACAGAGGGCCACCCAGATGCGGGTCTGGATGGAGCCGCTGGACAAGCTGCGCGTGCCTCTGGTCTTCAGCCTGCGTCGCGATCCGTTCGAGCGCGCCCAGCACAACTCGAACACCTACTACGACTGGATGGTCAATCACGTCTTCCTGCTGTACGAGATGCAGGCGCTGGTGGCGGCGCAGATCGAGGACTTCGCGAAGTACCCGCCCCGGCAGAAACCGGCGTCGTTCAACCTCGACGCGGTCATGCGTCAGGTGACGGCCCACCACCAGTAGGGCCGGGGGACGACCGTGGATGCGGATGCCGTCTCGGAGAAGGTCCGCGCCTTCTACGAGCGGTATCCCTATCCGCCGCCCGTGGAGAGCCTCGATTCCTATCGAAGCCTCTGGCAGGACCGGCAGCGACGGCGCGCCGACTTTCACCTCGCCTGGCCGACGCAGCCCTATCGGGAGGATCAGTCGATCCTGGTCGCCGGCTGCGGGACGTCCCAGGCGGCGAAGCACGCGCTGCGCTGGCCGAAGGCCCGGGTGACGGGCATCGACTTCAGCGCGACCAGCGTCCACCACACCGAAGAGCTGAAGCGAAAGTACGATCTGCACAACCTCGAGGTCCGTCAGCTCCCCGTCGAGCGCGCGGGAGACCTGGGGGCGACGTTCGATCAGATCGTCTGCACCGGCGTCCTTCACCATCTGCCGGACCCCGTCGCCGGCCTGAGCGCGTTGCGCGCGACGCTGAACCCGGACGGCGCGATGCACCTGATGGTCTACGCGCCGCACGGACGGACCGGCATCTACATGCTGCAGGAGTTCTGCCGGCGCGTCGGCATCTCGGCGACCGAGGAGGAAATCCAGGACCTCATCTTCGCGTTGGGCTTGCTACCAAACGGCCACCCGCTGACGATGCTGCTGCGCCAGGCGCCCGATTTTCGCGACCCGGCCGCGCTCGCCGATGCGCTGCTGCACCCCCAGGACCGCGCCTACACCGTGCCCCAGCTGTTCGAACTCCTCGCGGCGGGCGGGCTGACCTTCGGTCGCTGGGTCTGGCAGGCGCTCTACAGCCCGCGCTGCGGCCTCATGACCCGGCTGCCGCAAAGCCCACGCCTGGCGGCGCTCTCGCCCGCCGAGCAGTACGCCGCCGTCGAGCTGTTCCGGGGGACGATGCTTCGCCACAGCGTGGTCGCGTACCGGGACGACGCGCCTCCCGATGGTCGTCAAGTCAGCTTCTCCGGTGACGAGTGGCCAAGCTACGTTCCCATTCGCCTGCCGGAGACGATCGCGGTCGAGGAGCGGTTGCCGCTGGGCGCGGCCGCGGTGCTGCTCAACCGGAACCACGCCCACACCGACATCTATTTGCCGATCGACGCGGCGGAGAAGCGGCTCTACGACGCCATCGACGGCACGCGCACGCTCGGCGAGATCGCGCGGACCTGCGGGGAGCTCGAGGCGGCGCGCCGTCTGTTCGAGCGGCTCCACGAGCACGATCAGATCGCCCTCGACGCCAGTCATCCTCAGTAGTCGACGCCGCTGCCGATGTAGAGCGAGATCTCCTGGGCGCTGCCGGGGGCGGACGTCGTGGTGACGAACTGGGTCGGATCGTCCGTGGCGGGGTTCGAGCTGACGGTGCTCGCGCGTCCCCAGCCGTACGCGTAGCGGACGGCGAACGTGGTCGAGAGCAACAGCGGGTCCGATGAATCGCGCAGAGCGATCCGCTTCCGCCACAGCACGCCCCCGGTCCCGCCCAGGAAATCGAAGCGAACGTCCGCGGTCGGCGCCGCCGTGTTGAAGTCGGTGAAGGCGCCGCCGCCGACGCGAAGCGCCGGCGACAGCTGGTAGAGCGCCCCGGCCCGAACGTTCGTGGCCGAGCGCGGCCGGTAGTCCACCTGCGCCGAAACCCATCCCCACGGTGGGGTGTACGCGACGCCCCATCGGCCCACGAAGTGACCGAGCGTGTCGCCCGCCGCGCCGTGGCTGGTCGCGGTCAGGTTGTCGGTCACGGTGGGAGGCTGGCCGGTCGTGGTCCGGGTGAAGAAGACGTACTGATCGGTCCTGACCGACCCCAGGATCCCGAGCAGCGGAGGCTCCAGCGCGAGTCCGGTCGCGAAGCGGGAGAGATCGACCACTGCGCGCCCAGGATGCCGCCGATGGCGCCCACCGTCCCCTGCTGCAGTGACGAGGAGCTGGCGAAGGTCCGGCGGCCGCTGGCTTCGGTGGCGGAGAGCTCGAACGCGAAGAACGACGTCGTCCGGGAGAGCGCCAGGTTGAACGTGGCGCCGAGACGAAAGCGGCTGGTCGGCGCCCAGGCCAGGGTCGCGCCGGCGCGGTAGAGGGCAGACGTCGCGATGTTGCGCGCGTTCTGGCGCAGCTCGAACGCTCCCGGGCTGAGGTCGTTCCGCCGATCGGTGCTCACGGCGCTGGCCTCGGGGACGGTCAGGGAGAGGCCGTACGCCATGGTGGGACCCAGCCTCCGGGCGACGATGACAGCCGGTGGCACCGTCTCGAAGGAGCTGTGGGCCGCCGGGACCGCGACGGGGCCGTCGGGCGTCTCCGTCCGCAGGTACCCAGGAATGGTCAGCAAGCGGACCCGAAAGAAGCTGGCGCCGATCGACACGCGGTTGCGCGGGATGCCCACCAGGCCCGCGGGGTTGTAGGCGACCGACCCGCCGTCGTCGCCCGCCGCCACCACCGCGCCCGCGGCCACCGCCGCCTGATCGCCCATGGGGATCGTGTCGCTGTTGCCGGCCCACGCGTCCGGCATCGCCAGGGCCGTCAGGGAGAGGACGAGAACGAGCGCCCGAACCACGCGTCGAAAGTGGGAGCCCGGATCGAGCGGTCAACCCGCAACCACGTGACCTACCTCGACCACATGAACGCATGGCCGAGCCTCCAGATTCGCGTCGCGGGAGGTTCGGAACCCGTCCGAGGGTTCCGAGCACGATTGGGCTTTGTGCGCCCTGTGTCATCGGTGAGGATGAAGCGCTCATGAAAGATGGCGGAGGCAGCCGGGTAGCGACCGCGAAGCCCGACACGTCGGTTCTGTTTCGCGCGCTGTTCATGAACATGGCCGACGGCGTCGCGCTCCACGAGATCGCCGTCGACGAGGCGGGTCGGCCTGCCGGCTATCGGATCATCGAGGTGAATCCTCAGTACGAACAGTTCATGGGGATGTCGCGCGACCGCCTGATCGGGAAGCTGGCGACGCGAGGTGTTCGGCCCCGGCGATCCGCGCGGCCTGGACGTCTACAGCCAGGCGGTCCTGGTCGACCGCCACGTCCGGCTGGAGCAGGACTGCCCGATCACCGGCCGTCACTTCGAGGTCAGCGTCTCCCCGATGGGGTCGGGGTTCTTCGCGACCATCATGGTCGACGTCACCGCGCGCAGGACGCAGGAGAAGGCTCTGCGCGAGGGCGAATGGTTCCTGCAGCGCTCGCAGCGCGTCGGGAGGCTCGGGTCGTACAGCCTCGATGTGGCCGCGGGGATGTGGGTGAGCTCGCAAGGCCTCGACGACGTGTTCGGCATCGACGGCACCTTCACGCGGGACGTCGCGGGGTGGACCAACCTGGTCCACCCGGAGGATCGCGACGTGATGAGCCGCTACTTCGCCGAAGAGGTCCTGGGCAAGCGCAAACCCTTCGACCACCGGTACCGGATCATTCGCCGCACCGACGGGGAGGTGCGATGGGTCCACGGCCGCGGCGAGCTGGAGCTGGATGCCGGCCGGCGCGCCCGTCGCCATGATCGGCACGATCCAGGACATCATGAATCGGTGCAGCGGGAGCAGGCGCTGCGCAGCAAGTCCGATGAGCTCGATCGCGTCTTCAGCCTGACGCTGGACATGCTCTGCGTCGCCCGTCCCGACGGGCAGCTCCTGCGCGTCAACGCGGCCTGGGAGCGGGTGCTCGGCTGGCGGATCGGGGACCTCGAAGGCTCGCAGCTGCTGGACTTCGTCCACGCGGACGAGGTCGCGGTGACCCGCGAGGCGATGCGAGATCTGGCCGGCGGCAAGGACCTCATCGACTTCACGAATCGCTGTCGCTGCAAGGACGGCACGTATCGCTTCATGGAGTGGCGCTCGGTGCTGGCCGGGGGGGTCATCTACGCGGCCGCGCGCGACGTGTCCGAGCGCCAGCGGAGTCAGGCGGAGCGGCAGCGGCTGGAGCAGCAGCTGCTGCAGTCCCAGAAGATGGAGTCGGTGGGGCTGCTCGCGGGCGGCGTGGCCCACGACTTCAACAACCTGCTGACGGTCATCCTCGGCTGCACCGACGACCTCGGCGTGCACGTGGGACACAACCCCGAGCCGCGAGAGCTTCTGTCGGAGATCACCCTGGCCTCGCAGCGCGCGGCCGAGCTGACGCGGCAGCTGCTGGCGTTCAGCCGCCGTCAGGTCCTGCAGCCACGGGCGCTCGACCTCAACAACGTCGTGGCCGACGTCAGCCGCATGCTCGGGCGGATGCTGGGCGAGACGGTGAAGATCGAGCTGCTGCTGGGCGCGGGCGGGCAGGGGGCGGTGTTCGCGGATCCGGGGCAGCTGCAGCAGATCATCGTCAACCTCGCGGTGAATGCCCGGGATGCGATGCCCAAGGGCGGGACGCTGACGCTGCAGACGAGCGACCTGACACCCGCGGAGGCCGCCGGCCTGGCCGGCCTGACGGACCTGGCGCGCGGCTCGTACGTCGTGCTGCTGGTGCGCGACACGGGCCTCGGCATGGACGAGGTCACGCGCGCGCGCATCTTCGAGCCCTTCTTCACCACCAAGGGTGAGATGGGCACGGGGCTCGGGCTGGCGACGGTCTACGGGATCGTCAAGCAGAGCGGCGGTCAGATCCTGGTCTCGAGCGAGCCGGGGCAGGGGACGACGTTCAAGGTCTTTCTGCCGCGGGCGCAGGCGGGGCTGGCCACCTTCGCGCCGACCGCCCACCCCCCGCGCGCGGCAGCCGGTCGCGAGACCGTTCTCCTCGTCGAGGACGAGGCGCTGGTGAGGACGGTGTTGAAGAAGGCGCTGGTCGGGGCCGGCTATCGCGTCCTGGAGGCGGCCAACGCGGAGGAGGCCTCGCTGGTGCACGAGCAGGCCGGCGGGACCATCGCCGCGGTGGTCACGGACGTCGTGATGCCCGGCAAGACGGGGTTGGAGCTCGCGCGCCAGCTGACGGCGAGCCAGCCGGCCCTCAAGGTGCTCTACATGTCCGGCTACGCGCCGAACGCGCCCGAGCTCGCGTTCGGCGTCGCGCGCGGCGTCGCCTTCCTGCAGAAGCCGATCACGCCGCCGCAGCTGCTGTCGACGCTGCGCGACGTCCTCGACTGTCGGTGACCGGCTCTCTAGGCGCGGTGCAGGATCGCCGTCTCACCCCTGTCGGGCAGGCTGGCGGCGGCGATCGCCTGTCCGTGACGCTTCTCCTGCTCGCCGGGCATCCTCAGGTCGATCTTGGACGCCAGCTCCGGGAAGTCGGCCTGCAGGACCGCGCGGGCCGTCTCCAGCATGACGTCGCCCCCCCGACCCGAGGTCACGCGCCCGAGCACCAGCACGTGGTGGAAGTCGTAGACAGAGGCGTACTGGGGCAGGGCGTAGCCGAGGTACGCGCCCAGCGTCTCGTAGATCCTGTACGCCCGATGATCTCCGGCCGTCATCAACGCCTGTATCTCCCGCAGCTTGGCGGGCAGCGGCATCGTGTCGGGAAGCTCGATGTCCGCCGTCGATAGCAACCGACCCGAGGCCTGCTGGGAGAGGTACTGCACGCAGCAGCCGTGGTCGCCCGACCATTCGTCGCGGGGCGCCTCGGCGCGGTAGTCGATCGGCACGAAGGCGATCTCGTTGAGCCAGGGGGTGATGCGACCGTCGGCGGTGACGTAGCCGCCGGCTGTGCTGGTGCCGAGCGCGATCCCGAGGACCCCGCCACCGCCCATCGACATCGAGCCCATGAGCGCGGTGACGTCGCCGTCATTCGCGACGTCGAAGGGGACGTCGTGCCAGGCATGTTTGAGGTCGAGGAAGATGTTCCTCACCCGCCGTTCGAAGGCGTCGGGCGCCACGCCCCGGAACAGCGACGCGAACTTCACCTGGTTGGCGACATAGACGCCGGCGGCGCTGCCGCCGATGGCGTCGACGTGCGGCAGGTGGTCGGCCGCCCGGCGCAGCGAGTCCATGATCCCGTCCCAGTGGTACTGAGGGTTCGGCTGGTAATACGGATCCCACTCGATCTCCTCGCTCCAGACGACCCGGCCGTCGATGATCGCCGCGACCTTGCGATCGCTGCCCCCGAGATCGAAGCCGATCCGGCAGCCGTCGAGGTGGCCGCCGAGCGGCGTGGTCGCGGAGCGCTCCGGCGGCAGCTCGTGCGTCGCCACGATCTCGATGGGGTGACCGTAGACGCTCTCGCCGACGATCGCGGAGTCGAAGCGCCCGGTCGGGCTGTGGCGATAGTGGGCGCGAAGCTGCTCGACCAGGGCGGCCGGCGCGTCCAGATAGATGCGGTACCCGCCGCGGGACCATAGCGCGAGCTTGAGCAGACGCTCGAGCATCCCGAAGTTCGCCACCGCGTCCGGGTGGGTGACCGGCATGAGCTCCGTCTGGAACCGCGACACAGCCTCACCGTCTTGCTCGAGCGCGAAACGAACGAACAACGGATGTCCTGTCTCCCGCGCCCGCTGCTCGAAGTCGCGCCGGGCCAGCGCGGCCGGCCGGAACAGCGGATCCAGCGCCGGGACCACGCCGGGTGCCGGGAACTCATGGCTCGAGCTTCTGGACTCCATGGTCACCTCGCTCTCTCAGTTGAACGTGAGGGCCGCCCCCGAGGTGGTCAAACTCGGCCCGAAGCATTGCCGGATACGACGAAGGCTGATTTGGAATCGTCGCCGGGTCATTGCCGACCGCGGGGTCTCAAATTGGCGTCTCTGCCACGAAGGGGGGTCGCTTGAACATCCTTCACGTCATCGGACATCGGCTCACGCAAGGGCCGACTCTCGGCTACGCGATCCTGGTGCTGACGCTGGTGCTCGCGCCCCGGATCGCCGAGAAGCTGCGGCTGCCGGCGATGGTGGGCCTGGTCCTCGCGGGGATGGCGCTGGGCCCGCACGGCACGCAGCTCATGGCGACCAAGGAGATCGCCCTGTCGGCGCTGGGGGAGTTCGGCCTCCTCTATCTGATGTTCAGCGCCGGCCTGGAGCTCGATCTCAAGCTGCTCATGAAGATGCGGCGGGCCGCGGTGACGTTCGCGCTGCTCTCCTTCGCGATCCCCTTCACGCTCGGCGTCCTCAGCGCCCGGCTGCTGGCCTACGGGTGGGCGGCGGCGGTGCTGATGGGGTCCAACTGGGGCTCCCACACGCTCGTGACCTACCCGCTGCTCCGGCAGATGGGGCTCTCCCGCAACCGTTCCGTCGCCACCGTCGTGGGGGCCACCGCGGTGACTGACACGTCAGCCCTGCTCGTCTTGGCGGTCGTGTCGGGCGTCGTCAAACCGAGCGGCGGAGGTCTGGGCTTCCAGTTGCTGGGGATCGCGCTCGGTCTGGTGGTGCTCACCACCTGGTCGCTGCTCGGCCTCCCGCGCGTCGCGCGCTGGTTCTTCGGGCGGGTGGGGACCGATCGCTCGTACCGCTTCATCTTCGGCATCGCCGCCTTCCTGGTCGGGGGGGTGCTCGCCGAGGCGGCCGGCATCGACGCCATCGTCGGGGCGTTCTTCGCCGGCCTCGGGCTCAGCCGGGCCGTTCCCGAGGAGAGCCCGCTCATGGACCGCCTGCAGTTCATGGGCTCGACGCTGTTCATCCCGATCTTCCTCGTCTCCGTCGGGGTGCTGCTCGATCCGCGGGTGATGATCGATCCCAAGACGCTGCTCGTGGCCCTCGTGTTCACGGTCGCGGTGCTGGGGGGCAAGTCGCTGGCGGCGGTCGTCGCGGGGCGGACCTTCCACTTCAGCTGGTCCGAGATCGGGGTGATGTCCGGCCTCTCGGGCTCTCAGGCGGCGGCCACGCTGGCGACGACGCTCGTCGGTGCGAAGCTGGGGCTGTTCAACACGACGACGATCAACGCGGTGCTGGTCGTCATCCTCGCGTCGCTCGTCGTCACGCCGGCGCTGGTCAGCCTCTTCGGCAAGCGTGTGCCGGCCGCGGCGGAGGATCAGGCGATACTCGGGAAGACCGTGCTGGTTCCGGTCTGGGGCGAGTCGAGTCGGCCCACGCTGCGCCTGGCGGGGCGCCTGGCGAGCAGCGACGGCGGGATCGTCCTGGCCGCGAGCTTCGCCAAGGAGGAGTCGCCGGCGCCCGAGCTCAAATCGCAGCGCAAGCTCTGCAAGCAGGCGGAGGAGTGGCTGGCCAAGGACGGCCTCGAGTCCCGGACGCTGTTTCGCATCGCGCGGACCGTCTCCGAGGGGCTGCTGGAGACCGTCCTGGGCGAGAACGCGACGCTGATGGTCACCGAGTGGGGCATGCGCGAGCGGATCGAGCCCGACAGCGAGGAATCGGAGGCGCTGGCGCGCTCGCCGGTACCGACCCTGATCGCGCACGGCGACGTCCAGACGTTCGACCGGGCCCTCGTCATCGTGCGCAAAGAGGAGCTCGCAGGTCGGGGGCGGCAAGACGTCGAGCTCGCGGCGCAGCTCGCCGCGCGGTTCGCCCAGAGCTGCCGCGTCGGCACCGTCGCCGCCGCGCTCGATCCGGTGAACGCGCTGTTTGCCACCAAGCAGGACGAGGACAGGGTCGAGGCCACCGATCCGATCGACTGGCTCAAGGCCAACCTCCGAAGCACGGACCTGCCGTTCTTCGCGGGGCTGGAGGCCGCGCGTGAGGCCGTGGTGCGGATCCCCGCGCTGACCGGAGGGCGGTTCCTGGTGGCTATCGCCGCGCGCGAGACGACGTTTCACAAGCGCGAGGAGAAGGTCGCCAGTCCGATCGTGATCGGACGACCGCTCAAGCCTCACCCCGCCTGAGGCGTTTACTCGCGTTCCGGCGGGCCGAGCAGCTTGAGCCGCTCGGCGACGGCCGCTTCGCGCAGGGGGCTCCCGGGATAGCGAAGCAGCAGCTGATCGAGAGCGCGCACGGCGCTGGCCCGATCGCCGGCGCGCCCGGCGCGCATCGCGGCGGCGAACAGATCGTTCTGCACCCCCAGCGTCGAGGCGGCGGGGGCCTGCGGCGGCGCGGCCACGACCTCCGGTGCGGAGCGGGGGGCGCGCACGCGCGGCGGCGCCGCGGGGCGCGCGGGCGAGGACGGGGGACGTACCTCGCGCTGCGCGGGCGGCGCCTCGGTGCACCCCGCCGGCCAGCGTTCGCCCGCCTCGAGCACCTGCTCGCCACCACCCGCGTCGCGAACGGTCACCGCCCCCTCCACGACCGCGACCCGCGTGACCGTACCGCCGCCGCATCCCTCGGACGGCGACAGACGGACCTCGAACCGGGTCCCCTTCACCTCCACCTGCCGATCGGGCGTCTCGACCACGAAGCGCTGGCCGGGCAGCAGCTTGGCGACCGCGAGACTGACGGCGCCGCGCGTGAGGCGAAACCAGCGTGCCGTGTCGTCGCGGGTGAGCCCGAGCTCGGTGTGTGGCCCCGCGAGCAGGTGGGTGCCGTCCGCCGATCGCAACGCCAGCGGCGCTTCGTCGGTCGCAAGGGTGGTGCCCGCCGTCATCACGTCGCCCGCCACCGCAATCCGCGTGTCGCCCGCGCCCCGCCACCGGCCGGCGCCGTCCTCGACGATGATGGACGGGCGCGCCGGCGGCGGAGCGACGGGCGCCACGGCTGGGCGCAGCACCACCAGCGCCGCGCCTGCGGCGGCGGCGAGGCCGGCGCCCGCGGAGACCAGGAGCCGCCGTCGGCGTCGCCGCCGGGCACCCGCGACGATCGCCTCCTGCAGCCGCGCGATCGTCGCCTCCGGATCGTCGCCGGCGTGCGCGGACAGACGGGCGCGTACGCCGCCGAGCACGCGGGCCGCGCGCGCGGCGTAGCGCTCGTCAGCCACGTGGGGGCTCCTTGTCGGGCAGGCACTCGGCCAGGTCCGGATCGGCGGCGATGCGCTGGTGCAGCTCGCGGCGGCCACGCGACAGGCGGCTCTGGGCCGCCGCGGTCGATATGCCGGTGATGTGCGCGATCTCTTCCAGCGAGTAGCCGCCGACGTCGTGGAGCAGGTAGGCCCAGGCGCGATCGCGGTTCATCGCCGCCAGGTGCTTCTCGATACGTCCCGCGAGCTGCCGGGCCTCGACCGCCTGGGAGACGAGCGGGCCCGCTCCCTCCCCATCCAGGTCGTTCCCGTCGGCGGACACGTTGCCGAGGAACAGCGACCGCTCGAGGCGCCGCCGGCGAATGTGCTTGTAGATGACGTTGGCGGAGACGGCCGAGATCCAGGCGTCGAGCGGGCACTCGCCCCGGTAGCGGGGGACGGCCTCGATCAGCTGGATGAGGGCGATCTGCACCAGGTCCTCGCCGTCTTGATCGAGGCGCCCCAGCAAGCGCCGGACGGTGCGGGCCACGATCGGCCGCACCCGCCAGTAGAAGTCTCGGGCCACCGCCGGGTCGCCGCGCCGCAGCCCGGCCAGCAGCTCGTCGTCGCGGAGGCGTGGCGCCGGCGCCGGCGCCCCCGCGGGGGCTACCGCCCGCAGCACGGGAACCTGTTTGCGCTGACCGACCATGACGAGCTCTTGTTTAGGGTACCGCGACCTCGTGGTTTTCAGGCGGGGCGGGGATGACTAGAAACGGGTCGAGATCCCGAGCCCGAACGAAAGGCGATACTGGGAGAGGCGTTCGGCCGCGTTGCCGTGCTCCGCGTTGGCGATGATGTGGGGGAGCGTCTCGATGCCGACGGCCGCCAGCAGCGTGGTCGCGGGAGACAGGGCGTAGCCCCCCACCGCCGACAGCTGGGCGCCGAGCGCCCAGTAGTCGTGGGTCTCGACCTCGTCGGGCTCTTCGTGTCGAAGGTGGCGGCGGATCGCCAGCAGGTCGAGGCGCGCCCCATACCCGAAGCGCCCCGGCACGGCCCAGCCCGCGCTGGACCAGGCGCCGGCGAGGCCCGCGCCCGCCCCGAAGAAGTCGCCGGGCTCCGTTTCGAGGCCGCCGCGCTCGAAGCGCGCCAGCGCCCCCGCCTCCCAGCCGGTGCCGAAACGCCGCCGCACCGCCCCGAGCAACGCGACATCGCCCCGGACGCCCGCCGTCGGGACGAAGAGGGTGAGCCCGACCTCCCCCGTCCACCGACAATCGTCGGGAGACACGGGCGGGGCCACCGGAGGTACCTCGCCTGCGGCGCCGGCGCCGGGGCCCCGTCGGTTCCAATCGTCGGGCAGCAGCGTGCTTGCGAGCAAGCCGACGGTGCGTCCGCGCTCCTCCATCCGATCGCGGCTGTCGAAGCGAAGCACGCGCGTGAACGACCTCCCGTCTCGTCGGACCACCTGCACGGTGACGCGGGTGCAGCCCGCCCGCTCGCAGGCGATCGACACCGCCGCCTGCGCTCCACTGTTCCGGAGCAGCTCGCCGAGCCGGTTCTCCCCCGGCGCCTCGCCGACCTCGCGGATGACCAGGCCCGGGGGCTCGACGAAAGCGGCCGCGAGCGCGCCGGCCGCCGCCTGCGCAATGGTCCGGTCCGACGGGTCGTGGATCACCGTCAGAAGGAGGACCAGCTGCGCCGTCGCGGGAGTCATTCGTTCGCGGGCTGCCTGATGGCCGCCCTCTGACGGTACCCGATGGAGGCAGACCATGTACACGATCGGGCCGCTGCGCGTGGACGTCGAAGGGCACTACGTCTTCGTCGAAGACAACGAGATCCACCTGAGCGCCACCGAGATGCGGCTCCTCGTCTATCTGATTACGCATCGAGGCAAAATCCGCTCGCACACCGAGCTGATGGAATCCGTGTGGGGCTACAAGAACGGAACGACGACCCGCACCATTCAGACCAACATCAAGCGCCTCCGCGACAAGCTGGGGCAGGCCGGCGCGCTGATCGAGAACGTCCGCGGCGCCGGCTACCGTCTGGTGAGCCCGCACCCGATCCGGTGACGGCGGAACGTGCCGGCCAGCCGACGCGGGTTCATACTGGTCCGATGGTTCGCTGTGCGCCCGGACGCCCGGTCGGGGAACGCCGGCTCGCGACGTTGGTTGCCTTGTCCGTTCTCCTCGGCGGTTGCTCCCCGGGTCTGGCGGCCGGCGCCGATGGACCGGCCGCGGACAGAGCCCAGGCCCCCGCCCCGGACGACCCGGCCCGGGCGGAGTGGCTGCGAAGCCAGCTCGTCGAGCGGGACGGGGCGCCGCTCGTGCGCGCGCCCGACCTGGTGGCGGAGAAGTACAAGCGGATGGCCCGCAGCCAGTTCGCGTTCTTCCGGGGGACGGTCTGGCTGGCGCCGCGCACGCCGAGCGGCTTCGCGACCCCGCCGTCGGCCCGGATCGCGGTGGTGGGGAATCCGCACCCCGAGAACGTCGGCATCGGCGCCGACGGCGACGCCGACCAGACGCTCGCGTTCAACGACTTCGATCTGGCGGGCTACGGCTCCTACCTCGACGACCTGCGCCGGCTGGCGGTCAGCTTCTGGATCCTCGCCGACATGGCCGATCTCAAGCACAAGCAGAGGGTCCGGCTCGCCGGGGACGTCGTCGACGGCTACGTCGCCGAGGTGGCCGACCTCTCCGACAAGAAGGCCACGCGCGCGCTCGCCCCGGCGGACGTCTTCGGTGGGCGCGGGGAGGCGATCCTCACCCCGCCCTCGGAGCCGGACGACCTGGGGCGGGTGGAACCTGCCTCTCCCGACGAGGAGAGGGTGGCGCGCGCCGTCCTGGCGGCGGTCCCACGCGCGACGTCGACCTGGCGGGCCGCCCCGGTGGGGGCGCCGGCCGCGATCTCGGTCGTGAGCCGGCACGCCGGGATCGCGAGCTTTCCGCTGGTACGACTGGTGGTCGCGCCGGCCGGTCCGCCGGCGGGGGAGGGTGCCCGGTTGCTGGAGGTCAAGGAGTCGCGCCCGGGCTCCGCGAAGACGGCCCTGACGATCGAAAGAGCGTTCCGCCACCTGCGCCCGGACGCACCCCTCCCGGCGTGGGCGGCCGTCGGCGACCGTGAGTTCCGGGTGCACGGGATGGAGCCGACGTCACGGCGCCGGTTCAGCGCCGAGCGGATCGTGAAGGAGGTCGAGACCCGCCGGGCGAGCAAGGATGACCTGGCGCAGCTCGCGTATCAGCTCGGCCGCCTGCTGGCCCGCGGACACGGCACGGCGGTCGATCGCGGCGGCGTGGCCGGCCTCGCCGCGATCCGGGCGGCGATCACCTCGGCGGAAGGTTTGAAGACGGAGACGATCGCCTACGCCGAACAGGCTGCCGCCGCGAACAAGTCCGATCTGCGCCGGTTCCGCGAGCTCCTCGCCCAGCGCGGCCAGGTCCTGGGCTGGAAGGCCCCGGCTCACTGACCGAGCTGGAACACGTCGATCACGTTCCCCGCTGTCCCGTAGAAACGCACGCGCAGGCGGCTGGCGTCGGCGTCGACGACGAGGGCGCCGAAACCGCCCGTGTAGCTGGCGACCGAGCCGGGGATGAGCGCCCCTATCGCGTAGCTCTCGGCGCCGCCGAGGCCGTTGACGACGTAGGTGATCCCGTCGGCCTGGACCCGCTCGTAGTCGTGATCGTGGCCGGCGAGCACCAGATCCGCGCCCCAGGCGGCGTAGGGCCACTGCAGCAGCGAGGTCGAGCCGTGGGGTCCCGACGAGTACGGGGGGTGGTGCATGTAGACGACCTGCCAGCGCGTCGTGGACGCGGCGAGCTGCTGCTTCAACCAGGCGGCCTGGACCGAGTCGGCGGCGATCCCGTCGGGCTCGCGCGGATCGCTGTCGATCGCGAACAGATGCACGTCGCCCTGGACGAAGTCGTAATAGCGCTCGTTGCCGGGGAGGTGAAAGTAGTCGAGGTAGGCCTCCCCCGCGGCGGTGTCGAGGTCGTGATTGCCCAGGGCGGGAAAGAAGCGGTTGCCGGCGGCCCCGCAGCCGAACCGCCCGGTGTAGCCGGCTATGAACCGATGGAAAAACTGGCCGATGTTCGCGTCGATCGTCTCGCGCCCCCCTGACGGGTAGTTGTTGTCGCCGGTCGTGATGACGAGCTCGGGATCCCAGCCGTCGACGAGCGCTGCCACGCTCCGCTCGCCGGCGCTCGCGGTGCCGTAGTCGCCAATCACCGCGAACCGCGTCGTCAGGCGCTCGTCGGGCGCGGCGTCGGGGGCGGGTGCACGCGTCTCGGGGGCACAGATCGCCGCGACGCCGGCGCCGGCGCCGGCGTCGGTCGTGCCGGCGTCGGCGTCGGTCGCACCGCCGATCGGGTGCGGCCGCCGCCGCTCGCCCTCCGTTGGCGCGACCAGGCAGGTCCCGACCGACAACACGACCGTCGCCGCGCCCAGCAGCGCCGATCGTTTGCCGAGGTGAATCCGCGACACCGGTTGGTCAGGGGACCATGGAGAAACAGTAGATCGCGCCGTACCCGCCGCCGGTCCCCACCGTATAGACGTTCCGCTCCGGCCCGCCCATCTCGACCAGGTTGATGCCGGGCGCGCAGCCCCCCTCGCGCAGCGCGGTCATCCAGTTGGTGCCGCTCCCCTGCCGGGGCCAGGAGTGCCCGCACCAGGGCCCCATCCCGGAGGTGGCGGCGGACGACGTCCAGTCGTTGCAGGTGTAGTTCATGCTGTTCATGTAGAGCACCCCCTGCGGACCCGTGCCCGTGAGGACGTCGTGATTGTCGGGGCAGTTGTTGCCCGTGCACCCCGGGGCCCCGTCGGTGTGGTTGGGGATGCCGTACTCATTGGGCAGGTCGTCCCGGATCGCCGTGTCGGCCATGGCCGGGCGTCCCGCGTTCGACCCGGTGGTGGTGTTGATGACGAGGTCGTCGAGGCTCCGTCCCACCAGGCGTCCCAGCCGGTCGTACCAGGGGCCGGTCCCAATCCGATCCTTGGCGTTCACCGGCCCCGCGACCGTGCTGAGGAACGCGCGCCACGGTTTGGCGCCCGCGCCGGGCATCGACTTCTCGGCCAGCGTCGAGCAGATCTTGTCGGCGCCGCGCAACCCGGCCCCCTCGCCTGACTCGCCGAAGGTGAGGTTTCCGCCGAACCCGTTCGGGTTCCCGGAAAGATCCTTCATCCCCTGCAGGCTGGTGACGAAGAAGCTGAAGACCGCCGCGCCGCCGGTGCCGGTCGTTCCGCCCGCTGCCCCGGCCCTGCCTCCGGTCCCGCCTCCGCGGCCACCGGTCCCGGCGCCGGCGCTCCCGCCGCGCCCGCCCGCGGCCGTCCCCGCCGTTCCGCCCCGCCCGGCAGTACCCGTCGCTCCGCCCGCGGCCGTGCCGCCCGTCCCCCCGCGTCCGGCGGCCCCGACGTCCGTGCCGCCGTAGCCCCCTCCGCCGGTCGTTCCCGCGGCACCGGTGGTCCCGGCGGCGCCCGTGGTCCCGGCGACGCCCGTGGTGCCGGCGGCGCCCGTGGTGCCGGCGGCGCCCGTGGTCCCGGCGGCGCCCGTGGTCCCGGCGGCGCCCGTGGTGCCGGCGGCGCCCGTGGTCCCGGCGGCGCCCGGATCGCCGCTTCCGGGGTTTTCCGAGGTGCTACAGGAGATGAGCGTTGCGCCCAGAAGGCACAGGCACAACCCAGACAAGGGGAGTCGAAGCGGGCTGTTGATCATGGTCGTCGTCAGTGACTGCCCGGGCCCCTGACCGTCACGAAATTTAACGGGGACCCCAAAGGGCGCAAAAAAGGTCAAGCGAACGTCTGGCAACAATTTAGTCGATGCCGCGAGCGGGATGCGAGGACTAACGACCCGGTTCGTCACGGTCAGGAAAAGCGTCCCCGGCGGCTCCAGTTGCGATCTTTTTTCGATGAAACCGGCAGCGAACGAGATCGGGTCAAGTATCGAGAATCACTTCGAGGGTTCCCCTTCGGTGATTCAGGGGTGACAATGTCGTTTCTGGTTTGACACGTAAATGTCGCTCGACTTAGCTAGATATCCCGTGCCGATCGCCCGCGCTGTTCCGAGCTCGCCTCGCGCGCCCGCGCTCGCGCAGCCGTTCGTGGCCGCGACCACCGGGCAGCGTTGCGAGGTCAAGTACTGGGCCACCGAACCCCAGGCCGCGGCGCTGCTGCGGCAGGCGCGGGCCCACATGGACCTCGACCCGTACTGCGTGAACGGTCCGCAGCGGAACACGTCGGTCTACCTCGACTCGCCGCGCCGCACCTTCTTCGAGATGCACTGCGCCGGCGCGCCGGTCCGCTACAAGCTGCGGGTCCGCACCTACGACGATCCGCAAGGCCCCGCCTTTCTGGAGGTGAAGTGCAAGGCCAAGGGGACGACGATGAAGCAGCGCACGACGGTGTCGCAGGAGATCGGACGCGCCGTCGTCGCCGGACGCATCGACGCGGTGGACCACCTGCCCCGCACCGCCGCGCTGAACGACTTCATCTTTCTCTACCACCGCCACATGGTCGCGCCGACGCTGCTGGTGTCGGCCTGGCGACTGGCGCTGGCCAGCACGGACGACGGCGGGCGGTTCCGCCTCACCTTCGACCGGGACATCCGCTACCAGTACCCGCGGGTGCCGGATCTCCGCGGCCACCCGGCGGGGTGGACCCCCGTCGACCTGTCGGTGCGCAGCGGGCGGACCGAGGCGCAGGCGTTGATCGAGATGAAGTTCGTCGACGCCGCCCCGGCCTGGATCGGCCCCGCCATCGCGCAGCTCGGCCTGCGCCCGACCGCGTTCTCGAAGTACGTCGCGGCGATGGGCCAGGAGCTGATGGATGGCTCCTGCGGCACGCTCCCCCACGACTTCGAAGAAGAAGTATGAAAAATGTCCATGTCCACCGTTCCCTCTTTGCTCCCCGTCTCACTCCCTGCCCGTAACAGCGTGCTGGTCCGTTCCGTCGCACGCCTGGCGCCGCTGATGCTGATCGGCGGGGTCGCGGCCGCCTACGCGATGCACAGCAGCGGCGTCGGGGCGAGCGCGGTGCGTGGCTTCTCGGAGGCCGTGCCGCTCGACGTCGCCTCTTCGACGGCCGGTCGGATCAGCGAGCTCGCCGTCGCCGTCGGCCAGTCCGTGAAGGCGGGCGACGTCATCGCCCGCCTCGATCCCCAGCTCTTGACGCTGCAGCGCGAACAGACGGTGGCGCAACGGGCCCTCCTGACCTCCAAGCTGATCGCGGAGACCAGCAAGGAGGAGGACGAGGTGATGCGCGCCGAGGTCTGGCGGCTGCGGACCGTCGCCGGCTCGCAGCAGGATCGCGCGTCGCTGGCGGCGCTCGACAAGGAGGTCGTCCGCCTCGACGGTCTCCTGACCGATCAGCTGGTCAAGGCCTCGGACGTCGAGCCGCGGAAGCGCGAGCGCGACGCGCTGGCGGCACGGGTCGAGATCTTCGACCAGGCGCAGAAGTCCGGCCAGGCGGGGCTGGACGCGCGGAAGGCGCGCGTTCGCTCGGATCGGCAAGCGCTGGTGCAGCTGCGCGTGGCGCCGCTGCGCCAGGCGCTGGAGGTGAACCAGTCCGCGCTCGCCCAGCTCGATCTGCAGATCGCGTCGCTGACGCTGCGGGCGCCGGCCGACGGAGTCGTCTCCACGATCAACCGGCGCCGGGGCGAGATGCTGCAAGCGGGAGAGGCGGCGGTCACGATCGTCGCGCACCGCCCGGGCATCTTCGAGGTCTACCTGCCGGCGCGCGATACGCGCGTCCCCGTCGTCGGAATGCCGGCGATGGTCAGTCGGATCGGCCTCCTGGCGCACAACGTGAGGGGCCGCGTGATCGAGGTGGCGCCGACCATCGCCGAGCTCCCGCCCCGTCTCCGTTCCTCGCCGAACGTTCCGATCTGGGGCCGCAAGATCCTCGTCGACGCGTCCGAGGTCGACGTCATGCGCGAGATTCCGGCAGGCGAGGAGATCCGCGCACGGCTCTGAGTTGGTGAAGCCGCGACGGAACGCGACGCTTCGCGCGCGCGTCGATGAGATCGATTTCTTTGGTGTGAATTCGATCCTCGCCTGCTCTAACGACCCGAGGGAAACGACATGACCAATTCACGATCAGGAGCCAGCGCGTTGCTGGCAGCAGCTTCACTCGTCGGGCTTTTCGGCTGCAGCAGCGGCGGCGGCGGAACCGGCGCCGGTGGCTCGGGAGCGAACGGTGGCGCGACGGGCGCAGCCGGAACCGGCGGCGGCGCGACGCTGGCCGGACCGTGCGACCTCGCCGCGCGCGTCGGCGGCTTCGCGGTCCAGCTCAACGAGGCGCACACCTCGTTCGGCGGCGGCGTTCGTGACGCCGTTCGCGGCCAGGACGTCTGGCAGCCGTCCGGCACGGCGGAGGGCGGATGCCGGCTGATGGTCGGACCGAGCTTCACCTGCGCGCCGGCCTGCACCCAGCCGCAGATTTGCAACGGTCCCAACCAGTGCGTGGCGGAGCCCCGCTTCCAGAGCGCCGGCGACGTCACCGTCACCGGTCTCGGCGCGTCGGCGATCGTCGCGCAGCCCCTCGGCAACCAGTACGCGCCGGTGCTGCCGAGCGGCCTCGCCTTTCCGCCGTTCGCGCCCGGTGCCGCCGTGGGTGTCTCGGCCGCCGGGGCCACGATCCCCGGGTTCACTCTCGCCGGGCAGGGGATCGAGCCGCTCGCGTTCACGGGGACCGGGCTCAAGGTCCAGGGCGGCAAGGCCTTCTCGTTCACCTGGACGGCGCCCGCCCAGGCCGGCGCCGCGACGATCTTCGCGCGGCTCGAGATCGGTCACCACGGCGGCGTGGCGGCGCGGATCGAGTGCACCCTTCCGGACACCGGGTCGGGCCAGATCTCGGCCGCGCTGGTCTCGGCGCTGGTCGCCAAGGGGATCCACGGTTTTCCGGCCTTCTCGCTCACGCGGCAGACGGTCGATTCGACCACGATCGCCACCGGTTGCGTCGACCTCACGGTCGCCTCGCCGGTCGAACGGCCGGTGGTGGCCTGCACCAGCAGCGACGACGCGACCTGCATCGTCTCGTGCAACTGCGGCGGCATGCTGACCGTCTGCCCCGGCGATCCCGGCGACGTGCCGTGCCCGTCGACCAAGACCTGCCAGATGGACTACACCTGCAAATGAACCGTCGCCTCGCCGGATTGTCGATCGGCGCGCTGCTCTCGGTCGGAGCGTGCGGCGGCGGCGGCGCCGCGAAGAGCTGGCAGTGCACGCTCCCGGCCGGCGACGGCGGCGGCGCGGACGAGGCGTCGACGCCCGACTTCCTTTCGCAGGTCGGCTGCCTCTCCGACTTCGAGGCGCTCGCCTCGGAGCCGCTCGACGCCACGCTGCCGGGCGCTCGCTCGGGCAAGGTCGTGCTCGATCAGTTCCCGGGCGCCGCCACCCCGGCCGACACGCTCTACTTCCAGAACAGCAAGCGCTTCCAGATCCACTACCAGTTCGCGTCGAAGGATCTGACCGGCCCCGATCACCCGCAGGTCGCGCCGATGGGGACGTTCAGCGCGAACGAGTACACCTCGCTCGATCGCCGCTTCATCCTGGGCGCCGTCACCTACTACGAAGGGGCCGACGCCTGGACGCTGGAGCTCGCGCCCTACGACACCGCCAGCGCCGAGATGATCGTCAAGCTGTTCGACGCGGTGAAGGCGAACGCCTACTTCGGCGCGCAGCTGGCGTTCCACCCGACGTCGGAGGCGGTCGAGGCGGTGGCCGCGCGGGCTGCCGGCAAGCATCCCGATCAAGACGACCAACGACCTGTTCGCGGCGATCGACTACCAGCCGCTGAACCTGGCGACGACGGTCGGGCGGCTCAAGTTCTACGCCGCGGCCGACCTCGCCAAGGCCAACACCTACGTCGGGTTCCGGGACATCGTCGTGCTCGACCACGATCCCCAACGACATCTCGGTGGTCGCGGGGATGATCACCGAGGAGTTCCAGACGCCGCTGTCGCACGTGAACGTGCTGGCCCAGAACCGCCACACGCCGAACATGGGCCTGCGCAACGCGACCACCAACCCCGAGCTGCGTGGCGTTGAAGGACAAGTGGGTCTCGCTGACGGTCGGGGCGCGGGCCTGGGAGATCGCACGAGGTCACGCAGGCCGAGGCCGACGCCTGGTGGGAGGTGCAACAGGCCCGGGAAGATCGACCTCCCGCCGGTCGACCTGACGGTGACCGATCTGCGTAACGTCGAGGATCTGGTGGTCGAGGATCCGACGAAGCCGGCGATTCGCTCGAAGCGGAGATCCAGACCGCGATCCTCGCCTTCGGGACCAAGGCCTCGAACTACGGCGTCATCTACAACACCGGCGTCGACGGCGCCGGAAAAGTCGTCAGCCTGGCCAAGAAGTCGGACGGACAGTTCATCACCAACGCCGGCCGACGTCGTCTACCGGGTGCCGATCCGCCCCGGGTTCGCGATCCCGGTCTACTACTACCGCCAGTTCATGGTGGAGAACGGGTTCTTCGACCGGGTCGACGCGATGCTGGCCGATCCGGCGTTCGTCGACCGATCCCGGCCGTGCGCGACGCGAAGCTGGCCCAGCTGCGCGCCGACATGATGGCGGCGCCCGTCAACCCGCAGTTCTCGGACCGGTTGCGCGCGAAGCTGACGGCCGACTACTCCGGCATGACGATGCGGTTCCGGACCAGCACCAACGCCGAGGACCTCGACGGCTTCCCCTGCGCCGGCTGCTACGACTCGCACACGGGCGATCCCGCCGACTGGGACGGCGACCTGCTGGCCGCGATCAAGGAGACCTGGTCAGGCGTCTGGTTCTTCCGGACCTTCGAGGAGCGCGCGTATCACAGCATCGATCACAAGACGGTCGCGATGGCGCTGCTCGGTCCATCACAACTTCCCCGACGAGGAGGCCAACGGCGTCGCGCTGACGCGAACCCGTACGATCCGGACGGGCTCGATCAGCCGGCGTTCTACGTCAACGTCCAGTACGGCGGCGCGGCGGAGGTGGTCGCCCCGCCCCCCGGCGTCACCAGCGACGAGTTCCTTTACTACTTCTACGCGACCCCGAACCGCCCCATCACCTACCTGGCCCACTCCAATCTGATCCAGATCTCGGACACGCCCGGCTACGAGACGGTGCTCGACGCCGACCAGATCGTTCAGCTGGGGACGGCGCTGGACGCCATCCACCAGCGGTTCTCGCTTCGCCTACGGTCCCAACGCCGCGGTGCCCAACACCGGCTTCTACGCGATGGACTGCGAGTTCAAGTTCAGCAACGAAGACAATCCTGCGGCCGCGCCGACGCTCTGGATGAAGCAGGCGCGCCCCAACAACGGACGTGGACAATGATCAGAGAGACGACGACCAGAGCGACGAAACTCCTGCGCTCGGCGCCTTTGCTGATCTGGGCGGTCGCGGGGTGCGGGGGGGGAAGGCCGCCGGCGGCGAGCCGATGGTCGGCACGGGCGACTTCCTGCCGCTGGCGATCAGCAACAGCTGGACCTACCAGATCACCGACACCGACGGGACCGTCTCGTCGAGCGTCGTCTCGGTGGGGGCCAAGGAGGCCGTCGGCGGCACCGGACCCTACGCCAGCATGACCGCCTTCCGGATCGTCACCGGTAACAGCGTGGACGACCCGAACGGCGATGTCAGCTGGCAGGCGGTCATCGATTCGCGCGTGGTTCGCCTTCGGGAAGTCTCGATCGATGGGAAGAAGGGCAACCTGAAGAACGAGCAGACCTGGGATCCGCCGCGGCTGCGGATCGACGAGACGGAGGCTCACACCGCCGCCGACGCCGCCTGGCTGGAGCCGGTCTACTCCGAGTACGCCACCGACTGGGACGATGACCTCGACGGAGGCGTCTCCGTGCCGGACGGCGGCATGACGACGAAGGTCGACATTCAGGACCGGTGGTCCGTGGTGGCGACGGACGAGGTCGTGACCGTGCCGGCGGGGAAGTTCGTCGCGCTCGCCCTCCGCCGGAACGGAGACAGCGGCGCGAGCATCAAGAATTACTGGTTCGCGCGTGGCGTCGGCCTCATCCGTCAGACGGAAGCGGACAGCCCGACCCACGAGCTCGTCTCGTACCACGTCGCGCCGTGAGGAAGGTTTAACGATGTGGGGCGGTGATATTCGCGTCGGTTGGGACGTGGCCCTGGCGGCCATGGTGCTCTCGTTCGTGCTGTCGACGTCGCTGGCCTGGATCTATCGCGTGACGTACGACGGGCTCTCGTACCAGCGCGGCTTCGTGCAGACGCTGGCCCTCGGTGGGCCGGTCTCCGCCATGGCGATGCTGGCCATCGGCGACGACATCGCGCGCGGCCTGGGGCTGGTCGGCGCCCTGACGCTCATCCGTTTCCGCGCCACCCTCAAGGACACGCGCGATCTGATGTTTGCGTTCGCGAGCCTCTCGATAGGCGTCTCCTGCGGCGTCACCGCGCTGGGGATCGCCGTGATGGGCGCGTTCATCTTCGCGGCCGCGGCGCTGCTCCTCTACTGGACCGGCTTCGGAAGCCGGCGCTCGTTCGACGCCGTCCTGCGCCTGAGGGCAGGGTACGCGGAGGAGGCCCAGGCCGAGCTGGTGCGGGTGCTCGGGCGACACTGCCGCAGCTTCACGCTGGTCAACATGCGCGACCTCGGCGGCGCGCTGCAGGAGCAGTCCTACCAGCTGCGCCTCGGCAACCGGCGCGCCGGGGGGGCGCTCTTGCGCGACCTCTCCGGGGTGGAGGGCGTCGAAGGGCCCATCTCTGTTGATGCAAGAGAGCCTGCTCGAGGTTTGAGGGTGCCCCTGACGATACGGAGCGCCGTCCGTGGCGCGTGGCTGTCGGCTTTGCTGGCGGGGGGAGCCTGCTACCACGCCCAGCCGCTCGATACGACCTCGCTGCTCGGGGAGCTGCGGCGCGGCGATCCGGTGCTGGCGCCGACGGGCGCGGTCGCCCCGGCGGCGGGCGGCGGGCTGGGCGAGGAACAGGTCGTCGCGCTGGCGCTGCTCTGGAACCGCGAGCTGCGCGCCTTCCGCCTGACCCGCGGCGTGGCCGAAGGCGAGGTGGTGACGGCCGGCCGGCTGGACAACCCCGTGCTCCGCACCGAGCTCACGCACCTTCAGGACGCGGGCGACGGGCTGGGGTGGAACGTCCGGCTGTCGTGGCGGCCGCCGCAGCCGGGGGTCCGGGCCGGGAAGAAGAGCGCCGCCGAGGCCCACCTCGGGGAGGTCGATCGCGAAATCGGCGAGCGGGAGTGGGCGCTGGCCTGCGACGTCCGCGCCGCCTTCGCGGCGCTCGTCGCGCTCGACGAAGAGCTCCGGATCACGACCGAAACCGTGGCGAACCGACGCAAGCTGGTCGAGCTGGTGACGCGGCGGTTGGCCAGAGGCGGCACGACGCTGTTCGACCTCGATCTCGCCAAGCTGTCGCTCGCGGAGGCGGAGCGCGGGGAGGCGGACAAGCGCCTTGCCCGCACGACCGCCGCGAACAATCTGGTCGCGTTGCTGGGCGTCGGGCCGCCCGAGGGGGGCGCGGGGATAGCGCCGAGCGGCTCGCTCGACGTCGTCGACGAAGAGCTCGACCTCCCGATACCGGCCCCGGCCGCGCTCGAGGAGCGCTCGCTCTCCACCAGGCCGGCGCTGGCCGCGGCGCGCTACCACTACGAGGCCACCGAACAGACGCTGCGGGCCGAGACCGCCGCGCGCTGGCCCTGGTTCACCTTCAGCGCCATCCCCCAGGTGCGTCGCAGCGAGTTCTACGGCGCGCGGACGGATGTCGCCGCGGGGATAGACGTGACGTTGCCCTTCCTCGACACCAACGCCGGCCCGATCCGGTCGGCGGCGGCGGCACGCGACGCGGCGCGGGCGGACGTCCTGACCCAGCTCGCCAAGCTGCGCACCGACATCGCGCAGGCGCGCGCCAAGATCGAGGGACGGCGCGCCCTGCTGCGTCGTCTCCGCAGCGAGATCTCGCCGCTGCTCGCCGATCACGATCGGCTGATCGGCCAGGCGCTGCAGGCGGCCGAGGTGGACATGCCGGCACTGCTCGCCGCCGAGGATCTCGTGCTCCGCGCCCGCACCGACCTCGTCACGGCCCGACTGGACCTGCGCCAGGCCCACCTCGCCCTCGATCGGGCCGTGGGGGCGCACGTCGCGTCGGGCCCGCAGAAATAGTGAGCCGGTTTCCGATCGTGCAAATCCTTGTCACTGCAAAGAATTTTTGGTTTTTTTTGCTCCAGGCGCGCACCTCACGGCGATAGATTGGCGGAGCTTCCGCCGGAGGGTTCATGAGAGCATCGCTTTGTCCGCAGGCTGTCACCGGATTGTCGCTTGTATTTGTTTGTGTCTTCGCCGGGTGTGCCAACCCGGAGCGCGCTGACGGCGCCGGCCAGGCCGGCACCAGCGGACAGGCGGGGATGGGCAGCGGAGCGGCCGGTACCACCGGAGCGGCCGGAACCACCGGCAGTGGCGGAATGGATGCGGTCGGCACCGCCGGCTCCGGCGGCAGCCCCAGCGGTCGCGGCGGCAGCGGTAGCGGTGTCAGCGGCAGCGGCGGCATGACCGGCGTCGCGGGTCAGACCGCCGGGAGCAGCGGCACCGCCGGCCGCGGCGGCGCGCCCGCCGGCCGCGGCGGTTCCTCGGGCGTGGCGGGCTCGGGCGCCGGCGGGGCGCCCCCCACCCAGGCCGGCACCTTGATGGGTGACGTCGCGCTCTCGGTCCCCAGCCAGTCCTTCAAGGGGACGCTGTCCGTCGGTCTCAGCACGACCATCGCGGGGGCCGAGATCCGCTACACGATCGACGGCACGCTGCCGACCGCGTCGTCCACGCTCTACAGCGCGCCGATCGCCCTGACCAACACCACCCAGGTGCGGGCCCAGCCGTTCCTCTCCGGCGCGGCGGCGGGGCTGGTCACGACCGGCCTCTACATCGCGCGCTCGTTCGACCTGACCTCGAAGCTCCCGATCGTGCTCCTCGACCACTACGGGAAGGGGACCGCGACCGAGGTCAACATGAACAACGCGACGAACAAGAAGACCTACCGCGAAGCGGCCGTCATGATCTTCGAGCCCGTGGGCGGCACCGCTTCGCTGGCGAACCTCCCCACCATCGCGACCCGCGCCTCCTTCCACCTGCGCGGCCAGTCGTCGGCCGGCTTCCCGCAGAAGCCGTACAAGGTCGAGTTCCGGGACAACGCGGACAACGACGCGAAGTACACGGTCGTCGGCATGGCCGCCGACGCCGACTGGGCGCTCATCCCCCCGTACTACGATCGCTCGCTGCTGCGAAATCCGTTCACGTACGGGCTGGGGCGGGACATGGGGATCTCCGCCCCGCACGTCGCGTTCGCGGAGGTCTATCTCAACTTCAGCTCCCCCGCGCGCCCCATCTCGATGGACGACTACCAGGGGGTCTACTGGTTGTCGGAGACGATCAAGATCAACGGCCACCGGACCGATCTGGCGGACCTCAAGGCCGCCGACATCACCGAGCCCGAGGTCAGCGGCGGCTACATCTTCAAGTTCGACCAGGCGGCGACGGACGCCAGCTCTCCGCGTCCGATGTGCAAGGCGACGACCGGCGTCACCTGCTGGACCGACTGCGAGCTGACCGACCCCGTCCCGCTCCCCGCGCCGACCGAGCAGCTCGCCTACCTCACCAACTACCTGCAGAGCTTCCACAACACGCTGTTCACGACGCCGCTCGGAAACTACGGCCAGTACATCGACGTCGACAGCTTCGTCGATTACATGATCATCAGCGAGTTGACCCGCAACACGGACGCCTACGTGCGCAGCGCCTACTTCAGCAAGGACAAGAGCGCTCTGCTCAAGGGCGGGCCGCTCTGGGACTACAACTTCGCGCTCGGCGTCGGCGGCTCGAATACGTACTCGGCCACGCCGGTCGACACGAACGACGGCGGCTGGAATTTCCAGGGCAAGACCGCCGGTTCGCTCCCCTCGCGCAACGTCAGCAGCTGGTTCCCCAAGCTGATGACCGACCCCGCTTTCCAGACGAAGGCAAAGGCGCGCTGGAAGTCGCTGCGCACCGGGCTGCTCTCCCAGGCGCAGATCGAGGCGCGCCTCAACACGCTCACCGCGCAGCTTCCGGCCGAATCGATGGCCCGCGACTTCGCCAAGTGGCCGGTGAGCACGCCTTACCCGCCCGGCATGACCGGCGGCGGCTTCAGGGTCTACAGTGTCAGCACCGACCCGCTGTGGGAGAACCAGGTGAAGGCCTTGCACGACTGGATCCTCACCCGGGCCACCTGGATGGACTCGCAGTGGCAGTGACCCCGCACCCTCACGCCCCGACGCGCGCATGAGGCGCCGGCGAAGTCTCCTCGCCGCGGCGCTGCTGCTCGGCGCCTGCTCGGGCGGCGGGAATGCCAGTGGCGATCGCGACTTCGCCGCCCACCCGGCCTTCGTGGTCGAAAGCGGCGCCCCCGCGCGAATCTGGGCCGTCTCCGACATCCACGGCGGATACGACCGCCTCGTCGTCTTGCTGCAGGCCAACGGCCTCATCGACGGCGCCCTGGCCTGGTCGGGCGGCGCCGATCGTCTCTACGTGCTCGGCGACATGATCGACAAGGACACCGGCGGCCTGTCGACCATGCGTCTCCTTCAAGGGTTGCAGGCGGAGGCCGCGGCCGCGGGCGGGGCGGTGGTGGTGACGATGGGCAACCACGAGCTGGAGTTCCTCGCCGATCCCTACAACGACAAGTCGGCGCCGTTCCTGGCCGATCTCGCCGACGCGGGGCTCGATCCCGATGCGGTGGCCGAGGGCGACGACATCGGCGGCTGGATGCGCGCGCTGCCGTTCGGGGTCATGGACGGCGGCTGGTTCTTCTCGCACGCCGGGAACACCGGCGGCCGGTCCCTCGACGAGCTCGCCGCGGACATCGAGGCGGATCTGCACGAGCACCATCACGACGGCGCGGCGCTGCTCGACTCGGACTCGCTGCTCGAGGCCGAGAAGTGGTGGGAGACCTCCAACCCGGCGGGCACCGTCGACAGGAACTTGATCGCGCTCGACGCCCAGCACCTGGTGTTCGGCCACGATCCAGGGGCGCTGAGCTCGCGGGGCTCGATCGGGCACCTGCTCCAGGGGCGGCTGTTCGTGATCGACACCGGCATGTCGCCCATCGTCAATGACTCACAAGGGGCGCTGCTGCTGATCGAGCGCGGGGCCCAGGAGACGATGGTCAGCGTGGCCTTCCCGAACGGGGTGCCCGCTCCGATTTTCAGCGAATGAACTCGAAACAGTCCGGAGGAGAGATGCGCAAGTGCTTGATCGCGACCATGACCCTGACCGCGACGCTGATGGGCGTCGCCTGCGGCGGTGGCGGCGGCGCCCCTAGCGGCAGCGGGGGGACCGGGGGAATGACGACGACCGGCAACGCCGGCTCCGGCCCCGCGGGGAGCGGTGGCCAGAGCAGCCAAGGGGAGAGCTTCGAGCCGGCGCCCGTCGGCGCGACCTGGGAGTACGACACCACCGACGAGGGGGCCGACGGCGGCACCGTCATGGGGACCAAGTCGGTCTCCGTCCAGGCGATCGAGCCGGTCCCGGGGCGGGCGGGGATCACCGCCGCGCGCATCCACACCGTCGTCCCGGGCGCGGAGGAGCAGAACACCTGGCAGGCAGAGACCGCGACGGCGATTGTCCGCTACCGCGACGAGATCTACCTGGCCGGCGCGGGAACCAGCGGCCTGGAGGAGGTCGACGTCTACGCGCCGTCGAAGCTGCGCGTCGACACCGCCCACCTCACGACCAACCAGACGTACACCGAGTCCTACACCGAGTCGGTCACCCAGGTCATGCAGGGGAACAACACCACCAGCACCTCGAAGCCCTTCGCCTGGAAGGTGATCGACGGCAGCGAGTCGATCACGGTGCCCGCCGGCACGTTCACCGCCCTGCACCTGCAGAAATCGAACGGGAACAGCGGCGCCATCGACAAGGACTACTGGTTCGTCCGGGGCGTCGGCAAGGTCAAGGAGACCGCGGCGTCCACGAACCGCGTCGAGGTCCTGCGCTCCTTCCAGCTGCCGTAACCGGCAGCTGCACCTGCCGTAGCCGCTACGGCGACCTGGCGCCCGACGGTATCCCGGCGGTCCCCCGGTGCGCCCCTCCCGGGTGGGTTACTGAGATGCAGCACGCATCTACGTCAAACGGAAATGTGGCGCCACATATAGTGAGGCCTCATGACGACGACGAAGACGGTGATCACCTTGCTGCGGGGCGACGGCATCGGACCCGAGGTCGTGGACGGGGCCGTGCGCGCGATCGAGGCGACCGGCGCCGAGATCGAATGGGAGCCGCGGGACGCGGGGGCGGGCGCGATTCCGAAGCACGGGGCGCCGCTGCCCGAGGAGACCCTGGAGTCGATCCGGAGGACCCGGCTCTGCCTCAAGGGCCCGCTGGCCACGCCGATCGGCGGCGGCTACAGCAGCGTCAACGTCGCGCTGCGCCGCGAGTTCGACCTCTACGCGAACGTCCGCCCGGCCCGAACGTTCGCGGGGCTGCCCGGCCGCTACGACCAGGTGGATCTGGTCGTCGTGCGTGAGAACACGCAGGGCGAGTATTCGGGGATCGAGCACTACATCGATCCGACGAAAAACGCCGCCGAGGCGATCTCGATCATCACCCGGCACGGGTGCGACCGCATCGTGCGGTTCGCGTTCGAATACGCGCGCGCCAACGGGCGCAAGCAGGTCACCCTGGTGCACAAGGCCAACATCCTCAAGATGACCTCGGGCCTCTTCCTGCAGGTCGGGCGCGAGATCGCGCTCGGCTACCCGGACATCGGCTTTTCGGACCTCATCGTCGACAACACGGCGATGCAGCTGGTGCGCGACCCGACGCGGTTCGACGTCATCGTGACGACCAACCTGTTCGGCGACATTCTCTCGGACCTCACGGCCGGCCTGGTCGGCGGCCTCGGCCTGGTGCCGGGCGCGAACATCGGTGAAGGCGCGGCGATCTTCGAGGCGGTGCACGGGACGGCGCCCGACATCGCGGGGCAGGGCCTCGCCAATCCGACCGCGGTGATGCTCGCCGGCGCGATGATGCTCGAGCGCATGGGCCAGCGCGAGCGCGGCCTCCGCCTCGAGCGGGCGGTCCGTCAGGTGATCGGCGCCGGCCGCGATCTGACGCCGGACCTCGGCGGGAACGGGACGACGACGGCGTTCACGGATCGCGTGATCGCGGCGCTCGCAGGCTCCTGAGCGCCCGCCCGGGGTTTGCTCAGTCCGGGCGCGCCGCCCCCACCGCGGCGGTCCGCGCCGATCCGACGACGTGCTGATCGAGGGTGAGCACCAGCTCGGCGGCGCTCACCGGCTTGACGAAGTGGCAATCGAAGCCCGCGAGAAGTGCGCGTCCCCGGTCTTTCTCCTGGCCATACCCGGTGACGGCGATCAGGAACGGCGCGGTGCCGTGCTCGAGCCTGATCGCCGTGGCGAGATCGTAGCCGTCAACGATCGGTAGCCCGATGTCGAGGATGGCGGCGTGCGGGGAGAAGGCCCGGCACCGTTCGATCGCGCTCTGGCCGTCGTGTGCGAGCGCGGTCTGGAAGCCCTCTTCCTGCAACGCCTCGCAGAGGAGCTCCGCTATGTCGACGACGTCGTCGACGACCAGGACCCGCACGCCGGCTCGCGCCGCCAGCGCCTGTGGCTGCGGAATCCCCGGGGCGTGCACGGCGCGCGTCTCGGTCGGAAGCTCCACGGTGAAGCTCGAGCCCCGCCCGGGACCATCGCTCCGCACGACAACGGTCCCGCCGTGCCGTTCGACCAGAGTGCTCACGATCGCCAGGCCAAGGCCCAGGCCGCCCAGGAGGGCGTCGGCCTTTCGCTCCGCTTGCACGAACGGTTCGAAGATCCGTCCCAGCTGATCGGGCGCGATGCCCCGGCCGTTGTCGCGCACCGTGACGCGCACGCGGCCGGGTATCTGATCCACCAACACGTCGATGCGCCCGCCCGGCGACGTGAATTTCGCCGCGTTCGTGAGCAGGTTGCCGAAGATCTGGGCCAGCCGCACGGGATCTCCCCGGACCGTGATCGCCTCCCCGCTGGCCACGTGAAGGACGTGCCGGTTCGTGGAGATGCTCGGCCCTGCGATCTCGACCGCTCGCTCGAGCACCGAGACCAGGGAGACCTGCTCCTTCCGGATCTCGACCTGGCCTCTCGCGACGCGCGATATGTCCAGGAGATCGTCCACGAGGCGAGCGAGGTGACGGGCGTGTCGGTCGAGAATTTTCTGTTCGCGCGCCGCGCTCGGATTCCGGCGCAGCAGCTCCACCGCGGTCACGATCGGGGCGAGCGGATTGCGGAGCTCATGCCCGAGCATCGCGAGGAAGTCGTCCTTGCGACGCGCGGCTTCCAGGACCTTCGCGGTCTGGAGGGTTGCTCCGACGATGTTCGCGGCGCTGCGCACCCGAACCCTGTCGGTCTCCGGGTCGACGGGCGCGGTGCTGCCGGTGAGGAGCCGGCCTCGTTCGGTCCCCATCGGGACCTCCGCCTCCAGACACCAGAGCCTGCCCGCGCTCAAGAAGAGCTGCGCTTCGGTTCCATCCGCCTCCGCCGCGATGGCGGCCCTCACTTCGGCGAGATCTTCGGCGGAGAGCGGTGCCCCCCGGAACGACGCCCCTTCCTTCTCCGGGAGGCCGGGGATCCTCAGATACACCAGGTCGCAACCGAGCGCCGTGGGGAGCGCGTCCATGACGATGTCGAACGTCTCGTCGGGCGAGCGGCCCACACACATCGAGGGCAGGGCGTTGAGGGCGGCCAGATCGCTGATGCAACGCTGCAGTCGTCCGGCTCCGTGCTCTGGCTCTGGTCGGCCCGGCGGCGGTTCCGACATTCGTCAGGCCGTCGCGCGTCGCTGCTGCATGTCGCGGAGCATCTCTTCCGCGGGCGTGTAAAAGGGATTCTCGTGCAAGACGCCGTTCATCACGGTGAGCGGATGCGCCCGCAGCAGCTCCATCATCATCGAGCCGCTCAGGCGCCGCACGTCGTAGACGCACACGGTCGGTGTCTTGCCGCGGTTGAGGACCTCGTTGACGTTGGCCTCGTAGGCGACCAGTTGCTCGATTCCGGGAGGCGACGAAAAGACCCAACCCATCTGGCCGACCAGCCGCATGGGCGGCCGTCCGGTGGCGGCGTGCGCGCGGATCATCTCATCGAGCGCGGTCATCATGCGATCCTGATCGAAAGACCCACCCTTGAGGTGAGCCTGGTTCCAGGTCGTGACCTCGAGCAGATCGGCGGACGGCGCGTGCGGCGCCAGACGCGCCTCGTGCTCTGACCTCTGCTCCGGGTCGACGATGTAGACCCCCTTTTCACCGCGGCGCATGCCCTCGACGAAGAAGGGGTCGATGACCGCCTGTTCCTCCGCGGGGCCCGTCACGAACGCGCAGGCGTGGAAGTGGTTTCGGAGCTGGGCGTGGGCGAGGGTGCTGGCGAGCGACATGGCCGACAACGTAGTACCCCCTAGCCTCTACGCCATCGAACAGTTTGGATTTATCGACATCCGGTTTCAGGGAAGCTGGAGCGAGGTACACTCGACGCTCCCGGCATGGCCCTGCGCTCGGTCCCCAACGTTCCACGCGAGAGCTGGTGGAGGAAGCTCGCGAAGCTACCCGCTTTGCTCTGGTCGATGAGTACTGACCTCAGCACGCACCTCACCGACGGCTCTCATCGGCAACCGAGCCGAGGCAAGATGACGCTGATCCGCCTGGCCGTCCTGGCGGGCCTGGTATTGCTCATGCCCCTCATGATCGTGCTCAGCTTGCGGAAGCGACGTTCGACCGCGTTCGACGCGCTCCACGAGCGGGCTCAGCAAATCTGGCAGACCTCGGCGCACGAAGCCCTCGCGCTCGTGCGAGCCAGCCATGAGCAGCTCGTCGCGGAGGGTGCGTTCGACATGAAGAAGGTGGCGATCGCGCCCTTCGGAACGTTCGGGCTCGCCGAGACGATCTCGACCAATCAGTTCCTCTACAGATGCGAGCTCGCCTTCGGCAACTACGAGGAGGCGTTGGCCGTCTCGAGTGCGCTCGCCGGGAGAGTCGAGCTGACCATCTTGCAGCAGGTCGATTGCCTCGTCGCGCTGGGACGCCGGACGGAAGCGATCGCGTTGCTGGAGCGGAACCTCGACGTCGACGGCTGGCGCGGCACGCTGCGCCGCCGCCTGGTGGAGCTGGGCGGACGGCCTCTGCGCGCCGTGAACTGAGAGGGCAGGGAAGCCCTCAGCTTCGCCGGGGTGCCCGCGCGGCGTGCCCGCGGGCGTCGGGCGTGGCCCCCGCCCGCCGGTCCCGCCGAGGTGACCGCTCGAGCTCTGCACGCCGACGGGGGCCGTGAGCCGTCGCGACCGGGGTGGCGACACTCACGGGGCTGAACGCCTGCGGACGCGATGGAGAGCACCCGTGGATTGCCCAGAAACTGTCAAAGAGTCGGATGATCATGCCCCGCACGGAGCCGCGCCGCTGGGGGCATGGCTCGTCGCGCTGCTCGCGGTCTCCTGCACCAACCTCGCGGCCTCGACCTCCGGGCCGCGGGCCGGTTCGGGTGGTGCCTCGGGGGCCGGCGCGGCCGCCGCTTCCGGCGGTGCCTCGGGCAGCGCCGGCGCGCACGTGGGCATAGTGACGGGAATCGGCGGATTCAGCCCGCCGGACGCCGGCGCGCCAGGGGACGCCGGACCCACGGAGGACGCGAACTGTGGTCTGCAGAACCACGCGCTCGTGCGCAGTCCGGCGATCGTCGTTCTGCTGCAAGACCGTTCGACGTCGATGCGCAGCACGTTGAGCGGCGGCGCCACGCGCTGGGCGACCGTCGTGGAGGGGATCAAACCGGTGCTGCAGCAGACGCAGACCGGCATCGCCTGGGGCCTCAAGCTGTTCCCCGACGGCAAGAAGTGCGGCGTCACGGCCGGCGTCGACATCGAGCCGCTCCTGAACAACGCGCCCCCGATCGCCGCCGCGCTGGACGGGATCCAGGTCGTCGCCAACTCGTCCGATGACCTGGGCCTCTGGGATGGAACGCCGGTCGCGCCCGCGCTGAGGCAGACGGCCCGGTACCTGGCTTCACTGCCCAACGACAGCCGGAAATACATCCTGCTCGCGACGGACGGGCAGCCGACCTGCAAGGGCGGAGACCCGCTGCTCGGGGGCGGCGATCCCGACAGCGACGATTTTCCCAGCGGTCCTGCGGCGGTCGCAGAGGTCGCCGCCATGGGGATCAAGGTGCCGGTGATCGGCATCGCGTTCTCGAAGACCTGGGAGCCTGACGATCTGGACGACAAGGAGATGGCCTTGAACGAGATGGCGAAGGCCGGCGGGATGCCGCGTCCGACCGACCCGGCCTACTACGCCGCCAACTCGTCGGCCGAGCTTGCCGCGGCATTCGCGCAGATCACCGGGGCCGTCATCAGCTGCACGTTCGACCTCAACGGGATGAAGCCGCCGTCGCCGGACGACGTGGCCGTCAAGATCGACGGCGTCAAGGTGCCCCGCGACAAGACCCACGGCGAAGGATGGGACTACGACGGCGACGTCGAGAACGTCGTGATCTACGGTCAGACCTGCGAGCGGCTCAAGGGCGCGGGGGCGACAACCAACGTTCAGATCATCTTCGGCTGCCCCGGGATCGTCGTCGAGTAGGGCGCTATTCCATGCCGACCTGGCCGATCTGGCCCTTGCCGCTGGCGTCGGCCTCGACGTGGCCCGGCAGCGGATCGTCGGTGTCGATCCCGCGGCCGTGGAACATCACGTCGCCGCCCCAGCCGTCGCCGGCCGCGCCCTTGGTGATGATCGTCCCCAGGTTCAGCAGCACGCCGGCCTTGGGGGTGCCGTGGATGCCGTCGCTGTTGAGCAGCACGGAGATCTGCTCCTGACCCTCGGGGAAGTTGGCGATCCCCCAGCCGCCGTCGTTGCGCCCGCTGCCGCCGATCGTGCCGGGACCGCCCGAGGCGTCGATGAAGCCCTGAGGCTCGATCGTCAGGTCGCCGTTGAAGCCGTCGGTGTTGCGGTCGCAGAAGATGTCGACCGCGCCGCCCAGCCCGCCCGTGCCGCCGGAGTCCGGGGCGGTGCCGCCGCGCAGCCAGAGCTTCCCGGCCATCGAGATGTCGCCGTCCTGGGTGATGAAGTAGAGGTGGCCGCCGCCGCCGGCGACCCAGGCGCCGCCCGACTCACCGCCGTCCAGGAAGGCCTCGCCCGACTCGTCGACCGTGAGCGGGGCGGGGATCGAGGTCGCGGTCAACGTCAGCGTCCCCGCCTCGGCTCCGTTGCCCGTGCCCCCCGCGGTGATCGAGCCGCCGACCAGGCTGAGCCGCCCCGCGAGGCGGGTCCCCGCGTCGTGCCCCGCCTTGCCGACGATCGTTCCCCCGACGCCCGGAGCGGCTGAGGAGTCACCCCCGTCGACGCTGATCACGCCCGCCAGCAGCAGCGCCCCGCCGCGCGTCTCCATGGCCAGCGCCCCCCCGTTGCCGCCGATGCTGGTCCCCGCGCCGCCGTCGAGGGAGAGCGATGACGAGAGAATCGCCAGGTGGGTCGGTGCCGCCGTCATGCCGATGCGCAGGGTCCCGGCCGCGCCGCCGACCGCCGTGCCCGGCGCCGCGCCCGCGACCAGCCCGCCGCGTCCGTCGACGCTCCCACCGACGAAGATGCCGCCGCCCGCGTCGAGCGTGAGGCCGCCCGCTGCCCCCCCGAGGGCGTCGCCGCTCGCGGCGGTGGCCGCCCCGCCACGGGAGCGAAGCTTGCCGTTCAGGACCAGGTCGGTTCCGGTGCGGATCGTGACGTCGCCTCCGCGCCCGCCGGTGATCGACGATGTGCCCTTCGCGTCGCCGCCGAGGCTGTCGATCACCCCCGTGATCACGATCGATTCGGTCGCCGACAGCGTGATGGCGCCGCCGCCCCCCGCGGACCCGGCGCTGGCGCCGCCGGCGCTGGAGAGCTCGCCGACCACCACGATCCGCTGCGCGTCGATGGTGATCGCCCCTCCTGTTTGACCGTTCGCGTCCGTCCGCGTCCCGCCCGCCGTGTTCACCTGGCCGACGACGTAGACCGTCCCGCCGGTGGCCGTCAGCCTGAGCGCCTGGCGCGTACCTGGGAGCGAGCCCCCGCGAAGTTGCCCCTGGATGTAGAGATCGCCCCCGGTGACCGTTATCGAGCGCTCCGCTTCATCACCGTCGGTCCGCAGGTTGCCCTCGATGATGGTGGTGCCGGTGACGGCGACGTTGGCCGCGAGGTCGCTCGCGGAGAGGCTCCTGGCGCCGGCGGGCGTCGGGATGTCACCCACGGAGGGGGCCGCCTGCGTCTTGTCGAACGCGATCGCGCCGTTCGAGATCAGCTGCGCGTCGCCCCCCGCGCTCGCCTGCCCGGCGGGGGTGTTGGCCGCGCCCCCCGAGAAGGCGATCTGATCGTCCAGGTCCATCCACGGTGACAATGGCGTGGTACCGCCGCCCGTCCACGGTGACGATGGCGCGCCGCCGTCGTTGCCGGTCCCCACCACGGCCGGATCGGGGGTCGGCCCGTCGTCGCCGCAGCCGCCGAGCCAGAACAGCGCTCCGCTGGCCAAGATCCCCATCGCCATCGTCGTCTTTCCCATTCGGTCTCCTTCGTCGCGGCGCCCAGCGCCCGGCAGAATGAGAGCAAGGGAAGTGCCGCTCGCGAGCGCGCTCCCGACGACGATCCGGACACGCGCGTTGTTACGAATCGGTGAACCTCTGCGGCGAGTTCGGAACCCTTCACGCGGTCAGGGGGGCGCCGCGCCACGAAGCTCGAGCGCGGGGGCCGTCGGCGCGGCTCAACGCAGGCTGTCGAGCGCCTTCTGCATTGCCGCCATTCCCTGTTCCATCATGGGGCCGACGACCTGAGCGGCCTCCGATGGAAGGAAGTCGGCGAGCCAGACGACGCGGCTGCCGGCGCCCTCGCTGAAGACCTGCACGGAGGCGTTGTAGTGCGTCAGCGCGCCCCCTTCCGCGCCCCAGACCAGGCGGAGGTTCTCGTCGTCGATGGTCACGATCGGCTCCTTGATCACCATGCCGTTGGCGAAGGTGACGATGCGCGCCCCGGGCGCGAGGCGCGTGTCGATGACGAAGCCGGGGACCAGGCGGGTGTGGAGCGCGCCGACGTCGCGGATCGCGTCCCACACCGAGGCCGGCCGCGCAGGGGTGACGAGCTGCTTGCGAAGGGAAGCCATGGCGACCTCGTAATGCTGTGGCCGGCTGCGAAGACCGCCACCCCTAGGGCGTACGCGGATTCGCGCAGCCACCGCTGGCGCGCCTGCGCGCGCACGCCCAGGCTCGATCGAGCGATGAGCGACGAAGGGCCGCTCTCGACCGCGAATCGCCTCGCCCAGACGCGAACCGAGCTGGCGAGCGACCGCACCGTGATGGCGGCGGACCGCACGCTGATGGCCTGGATCAGGACCGCGCTGTCGATGATCAGCTTCGGGTTCACCATCTACAAGTTCCTGACCGGCCTGGGAGCGTCATCGACGATCCAGCTCACCAACCCGGAGGGGCCGCGCCATCTGGGGCTCCTGCTGACGGTGCTCGGGACGGGGTCGCTGGTGGCCGGCGTCCTTCAATACATTCAGGTCATCCGGCAGACCGGCGCGGTCCTGCGATTCAGGGTCGCGTTCTACGTGGCCTGGGTGGTGGTGGCCCTGGGGCTCACGATCCTGCTGGGGATCGCCTTTCGGCGTGGGCCATTCTGATCCGAGGCCGACCGGCCGATGGCGATCGACAGGGCGGCGAGCGCCAGCGCGATCGCGGCGCCGCCGCCGACGAGAACGCGCAAGCTCACGCCGGCGCGATCGTGCAGAGGGGCGACGCCGAAGGCCGCGAAGCCGTAGCCGAGCTGATAGCAAGCGATGAGCTCGCCGGGCGACGCGGCGACGCGGCCGAGGCTCACGGTGAGCGGGAGCAGCGCCGAGCAACCGAGCCCCGCCAGGCCGAAGGCCGCGGCTCCGAGCCCGGGTGTGGAGGAGGGGACCAGCGCCGTCGCGACGAAGGCGAGCGCGATGACCCAGGGGAGGAGGCCAAAGGCGCGGCGGGCCGGGAGCCAGCGCTCGATCGCGGCGAACAGCAGGCGGCCGGCGGTCGCCGCGCCCCAGAACAGCGTGAGCGTGAGCGCGGCGAGGTCGGCCCCCCCGCGCAACACGTCCTTCATGTAGAGGATCGCCCAGTTGCCGTTCAGCGTCTCGACGACGCCGTAGCAGAGCGCGAACGCCGCGAACAGCCAGAAGCGGAGCGAACGCGCGACCCGCGCCTCTGCGCCGGCAGCGCCCGCGGCGAGGGGCAGGGCAAGGCTCCAGACCATGAGCGCGGCGAGCAGCAGGCCGACGGCGAGCGGCAAGCCCCACCAGACACCGAGCCCCACGAACAGCGCGACCAGCACCGGCGCCAGCGCCGTTCCGAGGCCGAGCAAGGCGTTGAGCGCGAGCACCGCCACGTCGACCCGACGGGGGAAGAGCGCGGCCGCGAGCACGTTGATGGCCGGCACGGTCAGACCGAAGCCGATCCCCATGCACGCGGTGGCGCCGAGCAGCAGCGCGAACGCCGCCCCGTGCGTCTCCATCACGAACCGACTTCCGACGAGCAGCGCCATCGACGACAGGTTCGCCGCCAGGCCGACCACGAGGACGCGTTTTTGCCCCCAGCGCCCGCCCAGCCGGGCGCCCAGCAGCGCGGCAGCGACCGCCATGACGGTCTGGGGCGCGAACATGGCCCCGTATTGCGCGGTGGACAGCCCGTAGCCCGTCGGGCTCGTCAGCACGGCGCTGGCCGCCGGGAACGTCACGAGGGCCAGCCCCTGCAGCAGCCCCGCCGCGTAGACGGCGGCGATCTCACCCATGCGCCGGTCGATCGCCGTCAGAGCCGCTGGCGAAGATGCTCGCCCACGCGCAACGCGTTCGCCATCGCGGTCAGACCCGGGTTCACGGCGCCGATGCTGGGGAAGAAGCTGGTGTCGACGACGTAGAGGTTGTCGAGCTCGTGCGCCTTGCAGTTGACGTCCAGGACCGAGGTCTTCGGATCGGTGCCGAAGCGGCAGGTGCCCGCCTGGTGGGCGACGGCGGCGATCTCCATCTCGTTCTTCAGGTAGAGGTTGCGGGGGACCAGGTGCTCCGGGTGCATCCCGAGGTGTCCCAGCATCGACTTGAGCTGATCGGCGAGCTGCTTGGTCGGGACCTCGTTGGTCTTGGTGTAGCTGAGACGGATGCTGCCGTCGCGCTCCAAGGTGACCCGGTTCTCGGGCCGCGGCAGGTCCTCGGTGCAGAGCCAGAAGTCCACGCCGTGCTTGGCCAGCATGTCCAGCGACCACAACGGCGCCAGCTTGGCGATGTGCTTCTCGCCCCGGAACATCGGCGCCTGTGACTTGCCGACCATCGAGATGTTGCCCAGTGGGTAATCCGTGTTGGGTCCCTTGAAGTAGAAGTCGTTGAGGCCCAGCGTCTTTTGATAACGGGTCGGGTTCGGCTCCTTCGAGACCGCCATGACGACCTGGTTGTTGTGGCACATGTAATTGCGCCCCACCTGGTCGGAGCCGTTGGCGAGGCCGCGCGGGTGCTTGTCGCTGGCGGAGGCGAGCAGCAGGCGGGCCGAGTTCGAGGCGCCGCAGGAGACCACCACGATATTGCCCCGGTAGCTCTCGACCGTCCCGTTGTGCTCGACCTCCACCTCGGTGACCGCGGTGCCGGTCGCGTTGGTCTTGAGCTTCAGCGCACGCGCGTTGGTGAGCAGCGTGACGTTGGGGAACGTCAGCGCCGGTCGCACCGCGATCACCTCGGCGTCGGACTTGGCGTGAACCAGGCAGGGGAACCCGTCGCAATCCATGCAGCGAACGCAGGTCGAGAACGGCATGTTGTTCTCGGTCAGCATGATCCCGCAGGGGGCGTGAAACGGCCGGTAGCCGGTCCGCGCCAGATCGTCGTGGAGCTGCTGGATGCGCGGCTCGTGCGAGACCGCCGGGTGGGGATAGGGCGCGCTGGCGGGCGGATCGATGGGATCCTCGCCGCGGTTGCCGTGGACCTGGTAAAGGTTCTCGGCGCGCGTGTAGTAGGGCTCGAGCTCGGCGTAGGAGATCGGCCAGGCGGGAGAGATCCCGTCCTGGTGCCGCAGCTCCCCGAAGTCGCGCTCGCGCAGGCGGTAGAGCTGGGCGCCGTACATCTTGGTGGCGCCCCCCACGTTGTAGTAAACGCCCGGTTGAAACGACTTGCCCTCCTTGGTGTACCAGGTGTCCGGCGAGACGTAGCGGCCCTCGACGAACACATCCTCCGCGCTCCAGTTTTGCTTCTCGCGCGGCAGCCACCCGCCCCGTTCGAGCAGCAGGATGCGCTTGCCGAACGGCGCGAGCTCGAGCGCCAGGGTGCCGCCCCCCGCGCCGGTGCCGATGATGATGAGGTCGTAGGTGTTGTCAGCCACGGGGTTTGCCTCCTGCCGGGGCCGCCGCCTTGGCGCTCGGCGTTCCGAAGCGGATCACGGCCTTGATCGCGCCCGGCTCGCCCGCCAGCACCTCGGTGATCTTCTCGGGCGGGTAGTGACCGGTGATGAGCGACCGGACCTGCGCCGGCCAGCGCGCCTCGAACTTCCCCAGATCGGCGATGGAGGCTTCGAACGCGGGAGGGCCGGCGTTGACCGTGCCGTACAGCACCTGGTTCTGGAGGACCAGGTCGCGCATGATCTTCTCTCCGTTGAGCTCCACCGGGGTCTTGTGACCCGGAACGCCCGTGAAGATGAAGACGCCGTTCATGCCGATCGCGGGCATGGCCGCGAAGGCGAGGTTCGCCGAGCCGGTTGCCTCGTAGATGAGATCGACGTTGCCGACACGTTTCTGCAGATTGCCGACCGGAAGATCGCTCGAGCAGATGTACTGGGCACCCACCTTCTCGACCCAGGCCGCGCGCTCGCTCGAGGCGGGCTCCCGCGAGTAGACCCAGGTCTTGAAGCCGCGCACCAGCAGCGCCATCGCGCCCAGCAGGCCGACCGGCCCCGCGCCCAGCACCACCGCGTTCAGGCCCCGTGACTCCGCCTTCACGGGATCGATCCAGGGCATGCGGACCAGGACCGAGTCGAGCTCGATGAGCCCCTTCTCGGCGATGGTGAGCGGCTCGGTCAGCACGGCGATGTCGGCCAGCGCCCGCGGGACGACGTGCATGTTCTTGTCGTCGTCGATCACCTCGTCGGTCATGAAGCCGTGGCGTCCCTTGATGCCGCGCTCGGTGTAGTTGCCCGTCGTGCAGAAGTCCGGCCGGTCGTGGTGACAGGGGCGGCACTCCGGTGTGCCGCACGCGCGGCGCACCGTCGTCACCACCAGGTCACCTGGCTTGAGCTTCGAGCCGTTGCGCACCTCGACCACCTCGGCGAGCGACTCGTGCCCCATGACCAGGTACGGCTCGCCGGCAGGGGGGACGCCGTATTCGAAGCGGGCGATCTCGTGGTCGGTCCCGCAGACGCCGACCTCCAGCATCCGGAGGCGCACCTGTCGGTCGCGCTCGATGGTCGGCGCCGGCCGATCCACGACCCGAATGACCTTCTCTTTCGGAAACATCGCGACTGCGCGCATGGACAACTCCCCGTAGGTTGAGGCGCTGGGTGGAACGCGCCGGCCTCTAACGTGAGACCCGCCCGGCCTCGCGGCATCTGAAGCGATCGCGAATCAGCCCCGGGCTGATCGTGGAACGACCGCGATTGCCGTCCCCCCCTCGAATCCCAATGTTGACCGGATGGACTTTCGAGGGCCCGGCCGGGAGAGATCGTGCAAGTGACCGACGCCGCGACCGTGGCGGGCAACCTGCTCGCGGCGCGCAGCCAGATGGCGTTCACGCTCGGCTTCCACATCCTGCTGGTGCCGTTCGGCCTCTGCCTGCCGCTGTTCGCGCTGATCGCCAACGCCTATGGCCTCCGGCACCGCGACGACGCGGCCCTCCGGCTGGCGCGCCGGTGGTCGCAGGTGATGGGCGTGACCTTCGCGGTCGGCGCCGTGACCGGCACCGTGCTTTCGTTCGAGATGGGGCTGCTGTGGCCGGGGTTGCTGGGGCGGTTCGGGGACGTGTTCGGATTGCCTTTCGCGATCGAAGGGATCGCGTTTTTTCTCGAGGCGATCTTCGTCGCGATCTACGTCTTCGGCTGGGATCGCCTGAACCCGCGCGTGCACCTCTGGCTCGGCTTTCCGCTCCCGTTCTTCGCGGCGCTGGGCGCCTTCTCCATCATCTCGGCGAACTCGTGGATGAACACGCCGCGCGGCTTCCAGCTCGATGCGGCCGGGAAGGTGACGGCGGTCGATCCCTGGGCGGCGATCCTCAACCCGGCGCTGCCGCACGAGCTCGGTCACTTCATTCTCGCGGCCCTGCTCGTCGCCGGCTTCGTGGTCGCGGCGGTCTACGCGGTCGGGATGCTCAAGGGCCGCCGCGATCGCCTGCACCGTCTCGGCTTCCTCATCCCGTTCACCGTCGCGGCGGTCGCGATGCCGCTGCAGATGATGGTGGGTGACCGGGCGGTGCGCGAGGTCGCGCGACTGCAGCCGGTCAAGTTCGCCGCGATCGAGCTGCTGTCCGAGACCGCCACCCACGTCCCCGAACGGCTGGGCGGGCACATGCAGGACGGCGTCCCGACGGGCGGAATCAAGATCCCGGACATGGCGTCGTTCCTCACCGGGTTTCGCGCCGACACGAAGATCGTCGGCATGAACGCGGTCCCGCCCGCCGAGCGCCCGCCCGCCACCATCGTCCACCTGGCGTTCGACGCGATGGTCGGCGCCGCGAGCGCCCTGTCGCTGCTGGCGGTCTGGTTCGTGTTCGCCTGGTGGCGGAAGCGAGATCTGCCGCGCTCACGCTGGTTTCTCCGGGCCGCGGTCGCCGCCGCCCCGCTGGCCATGCTGGCGATGGAGGCGGGGTGGATCACGACCGAGGTCGGGCGCCAGCCCTGGGTCGTCTACGGGATGCTGCGTACCGCCGACGCCGTCACGCAGGCCCGGGGGATCTGGTGGTCGTTCGCGATCGTCGTCGCGATCTACGCCGCCGTCGGGACGGCCCTCGTGCTGGTCCTGCGCGCGATGGCGCGCCACTGGCGCACGGGCCAACAGCCGACCGACACGCTCCCGGGACCGTACGCGCCGCGCGGCCCTCTGCTGTTTCCCGGTCCCTCGGCCATCGCCGTACCGCCGGCGTCGCCCGCCACCACCGAACGGAGGCCGTCGTGAGCACGACCATCGCCCTGATCCTTTGGCTCGCCGTCACCGCCTACGTGGTGCTGGGCGGGGCCGACTACGGCGCTGGTTTCTGGGATCTGACGGCCGGGGGCACGCGCCGCGGGGCCCGGCCGCGCGCGCTCATCGACCACGCGATGTCACCGGTGTGGGAGGCGAACAACGTCTGGCTGATCTTCGCGCTGGTCGTGCTCTGGACGGGGTTCCCGCCGGCGTTCGCCTCGATCATGTCGACGCTGGTGCTGCCGCTTTCGCTCGCGGCGGCCGGGATCGTGCTGCGCGGCTCCGGGTTCGTGTTTCACAAGGCGACCCGGGCGCTGACCGGCCGCCGGCTGTTCGCCGTCGTCTTTGCGCTGTCGTCGCTGATGACGCCGTTCTTCCTGGGGGCCAGCTTCGGCGCCGTCGCCTCGGGGCGGGTCCCGGGCGGCCCGTGGGCCGGGCCGACGTCGATCCTGGTCGGGGTGCTGGCGGTCGCGTGCGCGGCCTTCCTGGCGGCGGTGTTCCTCGTCGTCGACGCGCGCCGGATCCTGGACGACGGCCTCGAGAGCTATTTCAGGCGGCGGGCGATCGGCAGCGGCGTCGCCACCGGGCTCATCGCCATCGCCGGACTGTTCGTCCTTCCCGGCGACGCGCCCCTGGTGTTCCACGGCCTCGTGCGCGAGGGGCTCCCGTTCGTCATCATCTCGGGGATCTGCGGCGTCGCGACGATCGTCCTGCTCGCCCGGCGGGCCGCCCGCGGCACACGCGTCCTCGCGGCGGGCGCGGTGGTGGCCCTGCTCGCCGGCTGGGGTGTCGCCCAGTACCCGTATCTGTTGCCGGGCTCGCTGACGCTCGGCGCCGCGGCCGGCGCCCCCCGCACGCTCGGGTGGCTGCTGGTCGTGTTCCTGCTCGCGGGCGTGACGGTCGTGCCGGCGCTGGTGCTGCTGTTCACGCTCGACCAGCAGAATCGGTTGCAGGAGGGCGCCGTGGTGGCCGGTCAGGAGCGGGCGCCGCGCCACCGGGTGGTGGTCGTGGGCGGGGGCTTCGGCGGCCTCTTCGCGACGCGCGCTCTCGGCTGGTCTCCGGTCGACGTCACCCTCATCGATCGCCAGCCGCATCACCTGTTCCAGCCGCTGCTCTACCAGGTCGCGACCGGCATCCTCTCCGAAGGGGAGATCGCCCCCTCGCTGCGGCACGTCCTCCGGTTCCAGGGAAACGCGGCGGTGCTGCTGGCGGAGGTCACCGGCTTCGACCTGCAGGGCCGGGTGGTCCGGGCGCAGCGCCCCGACGGCGCGCCGATCGAAGTCCCCTACGACAGCCTGGTCGTCGCGGCGGGCGCCGGGCTCTCCTACTTCGGCCACGACGAGCTCCGCACCCACGCGCCGGGCATGAAGACGCTCGCGGACGCGCTGCGCCTGCGGGGGCAGCTGCAGCAGGCGCTGGAGATGGCCGAGCTCAGCGAGGATCCCAGGCAGCAGGCGGGCTGGCTGACCGTGGCGATCGTCGGCGCCGGTCCGACGGGCGTCGAGATCGCGGGACAGGTGCGTGAGCTCGCTCAGCGCGTACTGGGGGAGAGCTTCCGGCGCATCGATCCGAGCAAGGTCCGCGTGGTGCTGCTCGACGCGGGTCACGAGCCGCTGAGCCACTTCGGCGACCGGCTGGCGGAGATAGCCTCGCGCGAGCTCACCGCGATGGGGGTCGAGCTGCGCATGGGGGTCCGGGTCACGTCGGTCGATGACGAGGCGGTCGTCGTGCAGAGCGCCGCCGGCTCCGAGCGAATCGACGCCCGCACCGTGATCTGGGCGGCCGGCGTGCAGGCCTCCCCGGTCGCGGGCATGCTCGCCGCCGCGTCCGGGGCGATCCAGGATCGCGCCGGACGGATCGAGGTCAACCCGGACTGCACGCTCCCCAATTTCCCCGAGGTGTTCGCGATCGGCGACATGGTCAGCCTCGACAAGCTGCCGGGCGTCGCCGAGGTGGCGATGCAGCAGGGGCTGCACGCCGCCCGGGCCATTCGCCGCTTCGTCGCGGGGAAGGGCGGGCCGCCGGCCTTTCACTACCGCGATCTCGGCAGCATGGCGACCGTCGGACGCTTCCGCGCCATCGTCAGCCTCAAGGGCCTGCGCCTGAGCGGGCTGCTCGGCTGGCTGGCGTGGCTGGTCGTTCACATCACCTTCCTGACCGGCTTCGCCAACCGCTTCTCGGCGATGCTCCACTGGGCCCGGTCCTTCCTCGGCCGCAGCCGCGGCCAGCTTTCGTACAGCGCCCGCTTCACCCGGGCCCGCTGACGTCTTTCGAGGGTCGATGCGCCACGCGAAGAGCCACCTCGCGGGCTCCGCCTTCGTCGCCTTCGGGTTCGCCGTGGCGATGATGGGGACGACGCTGCCGACGCCGCTCTACCCGCTCTACAACCAGGCGTTCGGTCTCGCCCCCGTCCTCACGCCCGTCATCTTCGCGACCTACGCGCTCGGCGTGGTGGCGACGCTGCTCTTCTTCGGATATCTGTCCGACGAGATTGGACGGCGGCCGGTGATGGCCGCCGCTCTCTGCCTCTCGGCGGCGAGCGCCCTGACGTTCCTCTTCGCGCAAGGCCTGACCGTGCTGCTGGTCGGGCGCGTGCTCTCCGGGTTGTCGGCGGGGATCGCCTCGGGCACGGCGACCGCCTGGCTGGTCGATCTTGCGGGCCGGCGCGGGAAGCAGCACGCGACGCTGCTCGCGGTCGCGGCGAACATCGGCGGGCTCGCCCTCGGCCCTCTGGTCGCCGGCCTCCTCGCGGGCCTGGCCCCGTGGCCGCTGCGCCTCCCCTTCGTCGTCGATCTGGCTCTGCTCGCGCCCGCCCTGCTCGGCGTGCTGGTGGCGCCCGAGACCCTCGCGGTGAACGACCGGCGCATCAAGCTGCGGATGCAAAGCATGCGTGTCCCCCCCGAGGTCGCCGACATCTTCCCGCCCGCCGCCATCGTCGGCGTCTGCGCGTTCGCGGTCGCCGGGGTCTTCAGCGCCGTGGCACCCGAGTTCCTGGGGAACGACCTCGGCGACAAGAGCCCCGTGAACGCGGGCCTGCTGGTCTTTCTTTTCTTCGCGATGGCCGCGGCGGGCCAGCTGACCGTCAATCGGATTCCCAAGCGCGTCGGGCTCGCCGTCGGGTGCGTGGTGCTGCTCGCCGGTCTGGGTTTGCTCGCGGCGGCGCTGGCGCTGAGATCGCCAGCGCTGCTGTTTGTCTCCGCCGCCGTGTCCGGGCTGGGCGAAGGGCTCCCGGTCGGCTTCGGCCTGGGCGCCATCAACGAGAAGGTCGGCGCCAAGCGGGGCGAGACCGACTCCGCCTACTTCGTCCTCCTCTACTGCGGGGTCGCGCTCCCGGTCGTCGGGGTCGGCTTCGTGGCGCTGGCCGTCGGCATGGTCACCGCGGGTCTGGTGTTCTGCGGCCTCGTCGGCCTCTGCGTGCTCGGTGTTCTCTACGTGTTGAGACGGCAGCCGGCGAGGGAGAGGCCTCAGATGCGCTGAATCTTGATCTCCCGGACGCCGGCGTGGCTTTCGAGCACCTTCGCGAGGTCGTGATTCTTCACCATGGCGGTCGTCCGGAGCTCCAGCGTGACGCGCGTGCTGCCGTCGCCCACGATGCGCTCGAGCTCCTCGTCCGATACCGTGGCCCCGATGCGGGCGTACGCCTCCATCACGGACGGGACGGAGGCCAGCTTGTCGTCGAGCAGGATGGAGATCCTCTGCCGGGGGAGCGGGTCGCGCCGATCCTCGATCCGGCGCAGGAGCATCAAGGCCGCGAGGCCGACGGCGGTGACCACGACGGCCGTCCCATACATCGCGCTGCCCGAGGCCAGCCCGATCGCGGCCACGAGCCAGAGACTGGCGGCCGTCGTCAGACCCTTGATCGTGAAGCCGGTGCGCAGGATCGCGCCCGCGCCCAGAAAGCCGATGCCGGAGACGACCGACGCGGCGATGCGGGAGTAGTCCACGTGGGCGTAGTCGTTCGGCGTGTAGTGTTGATAGAGGGCCAGCCGCGTCGACACGATCATGAAGGTGGCGGACGCGAGGCCGACTGTCGCGTGAGTCCGCAGCCCCGCCGGGTGACCGTGAACGTCGCGCTCGAATCCGATCACCGCCCCCAGGGCGGCCGCGAGCAGGAGGCGGGGAAGGATCTCGAGGAGCACCGACACGCGGTCAGCATAGGCACGCCCCATGGGCGCCACTATGCGGACAGGCCCTCTACGACGAAGGGTATCTCCGCGCTGCCGGTCAGCCGACCCGGTGGCGCGCGGCCGCCCGCGCGTGGCGGCGCAGGCGGGCGACGCGCTCGCGCCGCTCGGCCATCGCGAGCTGGTGCGTGAGGGTCTGCGCGGGAGGGAGCACGTAGGCGCTCAAGAACCGTACCGGATCCGAGAGCACGCCGGCGACGTGGACCTCGAAGTGCAGGTGGCTGCCCGAGGTCTGGACCCCGGTGCGGCCGACGCTGCCGATCACCTCGCCGGCCTGCACGGTCTGGCCGGCGGCGACGCGGTAAGAGTTGAGATGGAAGTAGCCGCTGCGCACGCCGTTGGCGTGCATGATGCGGACGAAGAAGCCGCCCGGTCCCATCGTGCGGCTGCGCCACTTGCGCAGCTGGCGCGGGATCAGGTCGCGCGCCGGGGCGTCGCCGGGCATGTCGGCGCCCGCGAACTGGACGACGCCGTCCGCGACCGCGCGGACCGGCTCGCCGACGGCGGCGTCGACGTCGAGCCCGCGGTGCGCCCGCGCCCCGTCCTCGCGGTCGGCACCGGGCGCGCTGGTTCCGAGCCGGGGCGCCCCCTCGAGCGGCGACACGATGTCGAGCGTCATCGGCGACGGCTGGAGCGTCATGGGCGGGTTCGCGTACACCTCGAGCAGGCGGCGCCGCGCGGTCAGGATGCGGTCCTCGGGCGTAGCGCTCCAGACCCGATCGCCCCAGTGGAAATGGGCGAGAGCGGTGCGGTGCGGCGTGCTGCCGAGCGCGCGATCCATCTCTCCGGCGGTGTGGTCGGTCTCCCACATCGCGAGCAGGGCCAGGCCGACCCGGAGGTTCTCCGCGGGGTCGAGGAGCTTCTCGCGGGCGAGCGCGGCGCGGGGGAAGGGGAGGGTGGCGCGGGCCGCGAACATCGCCGGCTGGATCTGAAGAAGGCCGAGCCCGGACGGGCCGGTCAGCGTCGGGCGGCAGCGCCCCTGCCGGTAGACCAGCGCCGCGGTCAGGAACGGATCGGCCCCCTTTTCGGCGCTGACCTCGCGCACCACGCGGGCGACCTCGGCCAGCCCGGCGTCGGGGGCCACCTCGCCGCAGAGCTTGACCACCGCGGCGTCGAACCGCGCGGCGTCGAGCGCGCCCTCCGGACGGGGCGGCTCGGCGGGCCAGCCGGCAGGGTCCACCAGCTCGTGGATGCCGCGCTTGAGCGGAGCGTCGGTGCGGCGCTGACGCTGCCCGGCGACGAAATGCGTCGCCTGGGCGGGGGTGGCGACGGGGGGCGAGGCCGGCTCGACTGCGACGATGGCCAGCGACAGCAGGAACGGGGTCGGGAGCACGGCGTGTGAACAGCGTCATCGGCAGGCGCCGGCCAGACCTGAGCTGATTTGCGAGGGGTCCCGCCCGACCCCGGGCGGTCAGTAGCTGAGGGGCGCCAGCGGCGTCGTGACCGTCGGTACCGAGGTGTTGTTGGCGAGGCGCCCGACCTGGCCCTCGTTGTTTCGTCCCCAGCACCTGACGTCATCGGGGCCGCCCGAGAAGATCGCGCAGGTGTGATATCCGCCGGCGTCGAGGCTGACCGCCGCGGACGGCGCCCCGGAGATCACGGCCGGGACGACCAGGGTTCCACCGAAGGTGCCCCTGCCGAGCTGGGCGCTGTCGTTGGCGCCCCAGCAGGTGACGGCGCCGGCCACGATGGCGCAGGTATGCCAACCGCCGCTGGCCATCGCGGTGGCCGCGCCCGTGATACCTGCCGTGACGGGCGTGCCGAGCGGCACCGGGTTCGAGGTCGTGCCGTTGCCCAGCTCCCCGAACCCGTTGTAGCCCCAGCAGGAGACGCCGCCTCCGGTCACCAGGGCGCAGGTGTGATACCCGCCAAAGTTCGAGAGCCCGTTCACGCCGGCCCCGGCGGCGGCATCGATGCGAGACGCCGACAGGGGAACCGTATTGAAGACGTTCGTCGTGGTTCCTGTTTCGCCGTCGTTGTTGAAGCCCCAGCAGGTCGCGCTGCCGCTGCCCAGCAGAGCGCACGAGTGATAGGCGCCGGCGGTGACGGCCGCCGCTCCCGTAACACCAGCCACGGGCGTCGCCGTTGCCGTGTTGGCGAAGGCGCCCGCCGTGATCTGTTGATTCTTGTTGAAGCCCCAGCAATTCACCGTGCCGTCGCTCAGCAGCTCGCAGTTGTGATAGCCGCCGGCGGCGATTCCGATGGTCGGCAGGGTGGCGAAGGTCCGGACATTCGTCGGCGCGCTGATCGGGTTGGCGCCGCTGGCGTCGCCGACCTGACCCTGATCATTGAGTCCCCAGCACTGGACCCTCCCACCGGCCAGCAGCGCACAGGTGTGATACCCCCCCGCCGCGAGCGCGACGACGCTTCCCGCGAACGTGACGGCGGCCGGGAAATCATTGTTGATGTTCTGCGTGGTCCCTCTGCCGAGCTGGCCCTCGTTGTTCCGCCCCCAGCATTTGACCGTCCCATCCACCTTCAACCCGCAGGTGTGGAAGGCGCCGGTGGAGATCTGAGACGTTCGGAAGTAGGCGATGGCCGTCTTGTTGGCGTTCATCGTCACCGAGCAGGAGGCGGCGGCTCCGCTGCACGCGCCCCCCCACCCTCCGAATGCCGAGCCGGCGGTCGCGGTCGCGGTCAAGGTGACCGAGGTGCCGTTCTGGATCGACTGCGAGCAGGCGCCGCCGCCGGCACCGCAGGCGATCCCGGGCGGGGCGCTGGAGACGCTGCCCACCCCGACGCCGGTCGTTTGCACGGTCAGCGTGCTCGCGCAGCCGGCGAGCAAGACGAGGGTCGGTATGAGCTCCCGAAACGTCGTATCGGTTCGTCGGGGCTTGCCCGTAGCCAGAAGCTCTCCACCCTTCATCTCCACCTCTCCCTCGTGCGCCCCATCAAGTCGGTGGCGAACATTGGTGTCGACCGCGCGTATTGTCCAGCCGCAGCCCGATGGTGAGCTTGCTGTCCATGAGCGAACCCACGAGCGGAGACGGGGGGGCCGGGCGACTGGGCCGGCGTGATTTCCTGGCGGTCGGCACGGCCGCCGTGGCGGCGACCGCCGCGTTCGGGGCCGAGCCCGTCCGGGCCGGCGAGCCGCCGAAGCAGCCCCAGCCGGGCGCACCGCGCGCGGAGGACGTCAAGCTGCCGCCCGGCGGCAAGATGCCGATGCGCAAGCTCGGTCGGACCGGTGTCGAGGTGTCGCTGGTCGGGCTCGGCGGCTTCCACATCGGCCTCGGTGACGAGAAGAACGCCGTCCGGATCGTGCGCACCGCGATCGATCACGGCGTGACGTTCATGGACAACTGCTGGGACTACAACGAAGGGAAGAGCCACCGGTTCATGGGGCGCGCGCTGCGCGACGGGTATCGCAAGCGCGCCTTCCTGATGACCAAGATCGACGGCCGCACCAGGCAGGCGGCGGCCCAGCAGATCGAGCAGAGCCTGCGCGACCTCGACACCGAGACGATCGACCTGATGCAGATCCACGAGGTCATCCGCCCCGACGACGCGGACCGGTCGTTCGGCGCCGATGGCGCCATGGAGGCGCTCCTGGCCGCGCGCAAGGCCGGCAAGATCCGGTTCATCGGGTTCACCGGACACAAGAGCCCGGAGATTCACCTGCGGATGCTCAAGACGGCCGCGGAGCACCACTTCGCCTTCGACGCCGTGCAGATGCCCCTCAACCTGATGGACGCGCACTTCGACAGCTTCGAACGCCGGGTGCTGCCGGTGCTGGTTTCGCAGCAGATCGCGGTGCTGGGGATGAAGCCGCTCGGCTCCGGGCTGTTCCTGCGCAGCCGGCCGTTCGTCGACGGCGCGGTGACGCCGATCGATGCGCTCCAGTACGCGATGTCGCTCCCCACCTCGGTCGTCATCACGGGCTGCGACACCCCCGGCGTCCTGATGCAGGCGCTCGACGCCGCCTATCGCTTCGTTCCCCTCGACGACGCGCGAAGGAAGGCGCTGCTCTCGCGCACCACCCCCGCGGCCGGCAAGGGGGAATGGGAGCGCTACAAGACGACCCAGGACTTCGACGGCACCGCCCGGAACCCCCACTGGCTGGAGACGGCCAAGCTCTGACCCGTGCCTCCCGCGCGACCGCTCACGGCGCGACCGCTCACGGATAGGTCAGCAGCGACGTCCAGCGCAGGTTGGTGGGAACCCGCTTGCCGAGCGGCTGAGCGGCGGTCTTCATTTGGGGTGGAGAATGCCGTACCGTGATCGACATGCTTCGTCGCGGTGGGTGCGCCGTCTTCTTCGTTGTTGTCGGGGTGGCGGCCGCGGGGGGCGGTTGCGGCGGGGGTGGGGCGCAGGGCCAGGCCGGCGGCGGTGGCGGTGGCGCCGGCGCCGGGACGGGAGGGAGCACGACGTCGGGGCAAGGGGGCGCAGCGGGAACGAGCGTGGGCGGGGGCGGGACCGGCGGCGCCGGTGGCGCATCGGCAAATGCCTGCACGGGCGGCGCCGCGTTCTCCTATGTCGTTCGCGCGCTGGTCACGTACGAGCGCGCCGACGCGGGCGTGCTGTTCCACGGGTTCGATCTCGACGGTCGCGTGAGCGACGGGACGGCGCCCGAAGATTGTCGCCTCTCCGATTGGAGCTCACCAGACGGTCGGACGGGGATCGACAACGTCATTGGCGGCTTCTGGGGTGAGGACCTCGCGCCGATCTACAACCAGTCTTACGCGCAGGGTGTCTCGCCGATCGTCATCCGCCTCTCGGGCGTCGACGGCTTCGACGATGACGACTGCGTCGACGTCGAGTGGTCCGAAGCGACGTGGGCCTCCGGCGCGCCGCTCGATCCGAACAGCCCTCAGGCCGCTGGACAGGAGCTCCGCCTGGAAGGGCCGGTCGCCCGGCTGGCGGGGGCGCGCATCGTCGCGGGACGCCTGGTGGCGAGCGGCGAGGGCGCGATCGTGCTGCGCGCCCAGCTCAACGGGACCGCCGGTGTCCGCGGCTTCGTCTTCCCGCTGGTGCTGACGCGGCTCACCTTTGCGGCGAGCGACCGACAGCTGACGCAGGGAGAGCTGGGAGGGCGGGTGGAGCCCGAGGACGTCTATCCCGTCTACCAGTCGGCCCTGGGCGCGTTCTTCACGCGCGCTCTGGTCGCCTCCATCCTTTTCCCGGACCTCCCGTCCGGCCAGACCCCCTGCGCGCTGCTGTCGGCCGGGTTCGGCTTCGAAGCGGTGCGCGTCGCACTCGTCCCTTGAGTGGGACTCGACGTCGCTAGTTCGCGGGCGCGGGCAGCGTCGTCGTCGGGACGGCCGGTGACGCGGGAGCGGCCGCCTTCGCGCCCTCCTTCACCAGCACGTACCCGCGGTTCTCGTTGACGTCGGGCGTGCGCATCGCCTTGATGAGCAGCGGCGTGGGCACCCACACCCAGGTGTGGCCGTTCGGGTTGACGTCGAGCACGAGGAACGAGTCCGACGCCTTGTCGTACGCACCCAGCGGCGAGAGATGGCCGCCGCCTTTCTGTCCCAGCACGGGGCGGAAGAAGTTCACGACCACGTAGTCGTCCGGCGTCGACAGGTTGGCCACGAGCTCGCGCCGGATGGCGGCGTCCGTGAGCTTGTCGTCCACGATGCGGAGGGTGGCGTCGAGCCCGTGCGCCGACAGGATGCCGTGAAACTCGCGCACCTCCAGGCCGGGGCTGGGCTTGGCGCCGGGGGCCTTGGGCTTGCCGAAGAACTGGTCGCGCGTCTTGACGCCCGTCGTCTGCGCGTCGAAGAAGGTCGACTGCGTGTAGCGCGCGAACAGCGGATCCAGGCCGGGCGGCAACATCTTCACGTACTCGGCGGGGAAGGTCGACGAATCGCGCGGCTTCGCGACGGTGGCGTCGTCGGCGCGCAGCGCGTTCAGCACGATCGTCGCCGAGGCGGGCCCGCAGTAGCCCATGTTGAGCTGGCTCTCGAAGTGGTTCGCCAGGTGGAAGAAGTCGACCTTGGCCGCGGCGCGCGCGAAGCGCTTCTGGGACTCGGGCGCGGCGAAGGGAACCAGCGCGTCCGTGGGCGGCGCCGCACCGGGCGCCAACGAGAGGGCGAGCGCGACAAGCACGATGGATGGCGTCATGGCGCCAAGGTACACCCAGGGAGGATCCGAGCGAGATCGGAAGCCCCGCAGACGCCCCGTGGGAAAAGCGCGATAGTTCCAGGATGGAACGTCACTCGGCGGTTCGTCTGGCGTCCGTTGCTGCCGTGTTGATGGCCTGCGCCAGTTGTGGCCCGGGCAGTGGCGGAAATTCGGACGAGGGCGCGGGTGGTCAGGCGGGAAAGGCGGGCGGCGGCGGCGCGAGCGGGACGCCCGGCGCGGGTGGTCAGGCGGGAAGGGCGGGCGGCGGCGGCGCGAGCGGGACGCCCGGCGCCGGCGGAACGGCCGGCGGTGGTGGCGGCGCGGCAGGCGCAGCCGTAGGGGGGAGCGGCGGTCTCGTTGGGACCGGCGTCGGTGGCGCCGCGGGCGCCGGTGGTCGAGCGGGCGGCGGTGGATTCGGGGGCGCGGCCGGAAGTGGCGGCACGATCGGCATCGCGGGGAGCGGCGGAGGAGCCGTCGCCGGGGGTAGCGGCGGAAGTGGCGGTCTCGGTGAGACCGGCGCCGGCGGCCGAGCGGGCGGCGGCGGATTCGTGGGGGCAGCCGGCCGTGGCGGCACGATCGGCATCGCGGGGAGCGGCGGGGGAGCCGCCGCCGGAGGCAGCGGTGGAAGCGGTGGCGCCCACCACGTGCTGACGATCTTTTCCCTGAGCAAGAACGACGCCGCTCCCCGGAGTCTGACGGTCGCGCCAGACGGCAACATCTGGTTCACCGAGTACCATCGCAACAAGATCGGCCGTATCACGCCGAGCGGCGTCCTGACCGAGTTCCCCGTGACGGTCGTCAACAGCGGACCGAGCGGGCTCGCGGTCGGCTCGGACGGTGCCCTCTGGTTCACCCAGGCGATTGGTCAGATGGGCCGCATCACCCTTTCGGGGAGCATCACCGAGATGCCGCTCGCGCAGATCACGAACGAGCCGTCCTTCCTGCTCACCGGTTCCGACGGAAACCTTTGGTTCACCGAGCCCAACGGCAACAAGATCGGCTGTATGACCCTCACCGGTACGGTGACGGAGTTCCCGATCCCCACCGCCAATGCGGGTCTCACTGGTTGCGTGCTGGCTCCCGACCAGAACATCTGGTGCACCGAGTACTACGCCAACCAGATCGCCCGCATCACCCCCGACGGCACGATCACCGAGCTCCCGTTGGCCGCTACCGCCCAACCCAGCGATATCATCGTCGGCCCGGACGGCTACCTCTGGTTCACCGAGGCCTTCGGTCAGCTGGGAAACAGCAAGTTCGGCCATATGACGCTGACGGGAACCTTGACTGAGCTCGGGTCGGGTCTCGTGGGACAGAACAACTTCTATCTGAACAGCCTGGCGAGCGGCCCGGACGGCAACGTCTGGTTCACCTTGTATATAGGAAACCTCCTCGGTCGAAGAACGCCGGATGGCACGGTCACCCTGTTCCCGACCGGCGATGCGACCGAGCCGACCGACATCATCGTCGGCCCGGACGGCAACGTCTGGTTCATCCTGTCGTACACGGGCCAGATTGCGCGCTTCACGCTTTGAGCTAGGGGTGAGCGGGCCGCTGTCCCTTGAGCCGGTCGATCAGCTGATCGATGGTCATGTTGGCCAGCGCGCCCGCGAACGTCTTGCGGAAGTGGTTGACCAGGCTCACCCCCTCGATGGTGATGTCGACGACCATCCATGAGCCCTGCTGCGCGCGCATGCGGTAGTCGATGGGGACGCGCTCGCGACTGCCGGTGACCAGGGTGGTCTGGACCACCACCTCCTCGTCCTGCTGCGCCGAGCCGTCGACGCTCACCGTCTCGGTCCCCTGGAAGCGGTCGATGTCATCCATGTACCGCGTGGCCAGGACCTCCTTGAAGACCTCCACGAAGCGGCTGCGCTGCTGGGCGTCCAGGCTGCGCCACTGCGCCCCCAGGCTGCTGCGCGCCATCTCGGCCCAGTTGAAGGTGCGGTCGGCAACCGCGCGGAGGGCGGAGAGGCGCTGGGTGCGCTTCTCCCGGCCAGCCAGCGTCTTGTCCTTGAGGACGGCGAAGGCCGCGTCAATCGTCTTCTTGATTGCCGCCTCCTGAGCAGGGTCGGCTTTGGCGTTGGCCGCGACGGCCAGCAGGAGGGCGCTTACAAGAATGCCGATTACGAGACCGCGCGGGCGAGCGTTCATGGTTGTGGCTCCTGCTGGGTTTGCGATTGGGTTCGCGACGGGGTTCGGGTGTCTGGGGGGGCGAGGTAGAAGAGGTCGCTGTCGCCGTCGAGCGTGCCCGTTGCCTTGGACAGCGCCGCCATCGCCACGTTGTGGTCGAAGCGCGCCTTCATGAGGCCGGTCCGCAGGGTCACGTAAGCCTCCACGGCGTCGGAGACCTCGCGCACGTCCAGGAACCCGATGCTGTAGTCGGCCGAGGCCTGCACCATCCACCTCTTCGCCTTGCTGACCGCCTCGGTTCCGCGGTCGATGTCCTTGCCGGCCCGCACGACGTCCTCGTAGGCGCGGCGGACCTCGGCGGGGATGCCGACCCCCGCCCACTCTCCCGTGTGCCGCAGCACCTCGGCCCGCGCCCGCTGCTCCTGCGCGCGCGCCGCGGCCATGCCGCCCTGGAATTGCCAGCGCAGGCCTATCAGGAGTCCGGGGACGAAGTGATTCAAGGGATCGATCACGTAGCGGGTCTGGAGCCAGTCGCGCCCCGGCGTGTACGCGGCGGAGACGAAGGCCATGGCGAAAAAGTCGGGAAGGAGACCGGCGGCCTCGCCGCGCGCCAGCGCATCGAGGGCCTTCTCCCCCTCGCGAAGGGCCACGAGCTCGGGCCGCTTCTGCAGCGCCAGCGCCGCCACCGAGGCGAAGTCCTGCGGGACGCGCCCCGCCGGGACCAGCTCCTCTTCGGCGGTGTCGAGCGCGTCGGTGGCGGGCAGGCCGAGGTAGGCGGCCAGCCCCGCCGTGGCCTGGGCCTCGCCGGCCCGCGCCTGGTTGAGCCCGATCCCCGCCAACCCCATGGCCGACTGCAGCCGCAGCACGTCGCGCTCGGTGACGTTGGCGGCGCCCCGGGTCAGCCGGTCCTGCGTCGATTCCAAGGTGCTCTCCAGCCAGTGGATCGTCTCGGCGAGGAAGCGGCCTGCGTCGCGGGCCAGGAGGTAGCTCTCGTAGATCCGCGCCACCTCGAAGGCCACGTCGGATCGCTCCATGCGCGTCTGTGCTTCGCGTGCGCGCAGCCCGTGCGCGGCGGCCTCCTGGCGCGTCGCGATCTTGCCGAACGTGTACAGCGGCTGGATGACACTGAGGTTCCCCCCGAAGGCGACCGACAGGTCGGAGAGCTTGAGGTTCCCGTACTGTTGCTCGACGGACTGCGCGGCCGTTCCGGGCACCAGCGTGGCCTGCAGCGAAGGGCCCACGCCCGCGTCCAGCGTGACGATCGGCCAGCGGGCAGCGTCCACCTGGCGGCGCTGGGCCTGCAGCACGGCCTCCTCGGCGCGCGCGGCGGCGATCCGGGGATTTTGCGCCAGGGCGGCGCGCACCGCCGTCCGCCGGTCCAGGGTGCGGGCCCCCGCGCGTGGCGCCGCCAGCAGCGCGAGCGTCAGCGACAGGACCTTCGCATGGGCGGTGTTCATCACGGGCGTTCCTTTGCCGGGGCCGGGGCCGGGGCCGGCGCCGCGTTCCCGTTGCCGAAGGCGTATCGGCTGAGCAGATCGGCCATGTTCAAGGCCGGCTCCGTGTGGGTGATGCGCCCGCCGGGCGCCAGGTTCTGCTCGGCAGCGCCCGGGGAGAGCGAGACGTGCGACTCGCCCAGCAGCCCGGCGGTGGCGATGGAGGCGATCGTGTCCGTCGGGAGTTGGACCGCGCGATCCACCGCCAGCTCGACCTCCGCGTAGTAGTCCACCAGCCTGATCGCCTCCACGCGCCCGATGGCCACGCCCGCCACCTTCACGGACGCGCGCAGCTTGAGGTCGCCGACATTCGAGAAACGGGCCAGCAGGCGATAGCTGTCGCGGGGGAGGAGCTTGAGCCCTCCAATCGAGAGGGAGAGATAGGCCAGCGCCGCGACGCCGATCAGCAAGAAGGCGCCCGCCGCGATCTCGGACTTTTTGTAGTCGAACAAGCGTGTGTGCCTTTCTGGATTGCCGCGCTCAGAACAGCAGCGCCGTCATCACGTAGTCGCCGCACAGGATCAGGACCGCGGTCTCCACCACGGTGCGGCTGGTGGCGCGCCCGACGCCCAGCGCGCCTCCCTTGGTCGCACAACCCCGGAAGGTCGCGAGCCAGGCGATGACGACGCCGAACACCACCGCCTTGCAGAGTCCGACCCACACGTCCTTCCACGCCACCGACGAGCGGAGGTTCGACATGAAGGCCAGCCCGTCCAGCCCCAGCACGTTGACGCCGAAGAGGTAAGCGGCCGCGATGCCCGAAACAGAGAACAGCGCCGCGAGCAGCGGCAGCGCCACCACCGTGGCCAGCAGGCGCGGCAGCACGAGATAGCTCAGGGGGTCGACGGCCAGCGACGTGAGGGCGTCGATCTGCTCGGTGACGGCCATGTTGCCGATGATGGCCGTCATCGACGACCCGGCCCGCGCCGTGACCATGAGGGCCGCCAGCACGGGCGCCAGCTCACGGATCAGGCTCAAGGCCACCAGCGATCCCACCAGGGCCTCGCTGCCAAAGCGCACGAGCGCGTAGTACCCCTGCAGCGCCAGCACCAGCCCGGTGAAGATCGCCGACAGCGTCACGACCCCGACCGAACCGGCGCCGACGAAGGCGAGCTGCGACACCAGCTCCCGGCCGCGGAGGGGGCGGTGGAAGAGGCGCGCCACCGTCGCCCCCAGGAAGATCGTCAGCCGACCCAGGTGGCCAAGGGAGGCGCCGAGGAGACGGAAGACGCCGCGGCCGACACCGCCGAGGAAACGCGCGGCCGTGATCTCCGTCGGTGCGGCGGCTCCGGCCGTATCGCTCATCGCACGAGGTCCATGTGCAAGAGCTCATCCAACCGCTCGGGCACGGCCCACGCTCGTCGGCCTCGCTCGCTTGTGGCCGGCCAGGCACAGGTCTGTGAGCCCGGCCATGTGGCCACGACGCTGAGGCCGATCACGCCCAGGCGTCGTGCGCCCGCGGTCGGCCCGTGGACACGGCCGCGGCGATGGACAGACTGGGAGATGTCCGGCACGCACGAGGAGGATCAGCCATGTCGACCAACTGGATCCCACCCGTCGAGACGAAGCAGATTCCGCGCGACCAGTGGAAGGCATACTTCGACCAGTTCACCCGCGAGTACCTTGCGGAAGAGGAGACCGAAACGGCCACCGTCGAGATGATGTCCCCCACGCTCGGGGATCAGTTCGTGGCCGAGGGGATGCGGCTACTTGGCCTCAGCTACAGTCCCCACAGCAATCTCTTCGAGGTCGAGCTCGAAGGCATGGAGCACCTGGTGTTCGACCCGACGGAGATCTGGGTCATGGAAGAGGAGGGCGGCTTCATCTCGAACCTCGACATGGTCCGCGCGGACGGGACCAATGAGCTCATCAACCTGCGGAAGAGCGGCCCACTCGGCGGGAGGGTGTCTGAGTCATGACGACGGAAGGAACCGAGCTTCAGTCCATCCTCGATACCGTCGCGCGGTTGGGGAAGGAGGTAGAGGAAGCGGAGCCCGGGGCTCCCGAGCTGGCCGTGGTCCTGTCGACGGTCAGCGACCTCCAGGAGCGGCTCAGGCGCGTCCGTGGCGTCATCGGTTCGTTGATACCGGACGCGAACGGCGCGCCGGAGATCGAAGAGAGGACGGCGGTCGATCTGGAGCGGGCGCTGGACGGCCTCCGCCGTGCGGCCGAGGAGCGACAGACCGTGGCCTAGCCAGGCAGGAAGACGCTGCAATGTCGCGGGGGGCGTATCATCGCGTGCGATGCGCCATCCCCGGACCTGGCTCTGCGCGCTGCTTTTCGCGACCCTCGCCGCCTGCTCGGGCGGTAGCGGCGACTCCGCCGACGCGAGCGGGAACGCTGGCGCGAGCGGCGGCTCCGGCGGTCAGGCGGGGACAGCCGGGGGCCAGGCGGGGACAGCCGGCGGCCAGGCGGGAAGCAGCGCGGGCGGCGGGAGCGCCGGCTCGGTTGGCGGCAGCGGCGGCGCGGGCGGCCAGGCCGGCGGAGCGGGCGGCGGCGCCGGAACAGGCGGTCAGGCGGGCGGGCCCGGCGGCGCCAGCGGACGTGGCGGCGCGAGCGGTCATGCCGGCGCGGTCGCCGGCGCGGGCGGCGGTGGCCGCGGCGGCGCGGCCGGCCAAGGGGAAGCCGGCGCTGGTGCCGGTGGCGCGGGCGGAACCGCGGGCGCCGGTGGAAGCGGCGGAACCGCCGGCGGCCACTGCGGCGGGCTCACGCAGAATACGTTCGTGTCCGTGACCCCGCAGGAGTGCGGGCTCAGCCCTGACGGCGGGATCAGTTGGTGCCACTGGCGGCTGACCTTCCTGTCGACGACGTTCGTTTGGCAGCACTCCGACGTCCAGGAGGCCGGCTTCTTCATCTGTAAGGGCGCCGGAATGATCGACGTGCAGTTTGCCGATCTGAGGATGGCCACCGCTCAGTACGACTCCGCGTCCCAGACGGTGATCTGGGGCGGCCTCAGCTACGCGCGCGAGTAGCCTCGGAGACGCCGCGCCTACGGGCGGAAGCTCGCGAGCACGTCGGCGCCGGCCTCTGGCGCGCGCGCCATCATGGCGACCAGAATCGCGAATGGCGTGCCGTCCGGGGCACGCCAGCCATGGGCCGTCACGCGAAAGTGTCGCCCATCGCCCAGCACGATCTGCAGACTCCCGCGCGGCGGATCGGCTGGCGCGATCTCCATCCCGACGACACGGGCGGGAATCGCGGCGCCGCCGCTCAGCGCGTCCGCGTCGTGGCCCATCCGCTCGAGCAGCTTTCGCAACGAGGCGGACGACTCACCTTGGTCCTTGAACAGGCCGACGACCAATCGCGCGGCCGCGCCCGGATCCACGAATGAATAGAACTGCGCGTCGCGGCTGAACGCCTGGGCGATGTCCGGCGTGAAGCCGGGCCCGGGATGCAGGATGCTGAAGCCGAGCGTCGGGTGTCGCAGCCGAACCTCACCCTCATCTTCGACGCTGACGAACGGGACGCGCTCGGCGTCGGTGAGCGTGGCCGCGTTCGTCTTCGTGGCGAGTAGCGTGCATCCGCCGATCAGCCACACCACGCCGGCTAGCCCGACCAGCTTGCCCACCACCACGCGACCCGTCCGGATCAGGTAGTCGCTCGCCAAGGTGCCGACGATTTCGGGCCCGACGACGAGCGCCAACAGCCCCCAGAATCTGGCCGACGTCGGCAACGTGCCGCCGTATCGCCAGAGCAGGTAGCCGAATCCGAGCGCGGCCGGCGCCAGCGCCTTGAGCGCGCCCTTTCGAAATTCCGGGCTCATTGCCGTCGGAGCTTATCCCAGGGTGACGGATGGTTGATCGGTGGGCGCCAGCGCCCGTTCTCGGCGTTTTTCCGCCGCAGAGGCCGTTGGGCGCCCCGTCTCGCCGACAGAAAACTGAGGATCGGGAGGCCACCATCGCGAGGCAAAATCGGCCTCTTGTGGTGGCACTCGTCATGCACCCACGGGGCCGCTAATGTCGAACCGCTGGCGGAGGAGGGGGTGATTTCGGCGCGGATCGCGCATCGCGGGCTATGCGCCGCCGTTCTGCTCGCCGCCTGCGGCGGCAGCGGGAGTCGGCCGGATGCCGGCTCTGGCGGCGCCAGCGGCACGACGACCGGAATCGACGGTGGCGGAGGCGCCGGCCGCGCGGGCGGCGACGGTGGAACGCAGGCGACCGGAGGCAGCAGCGGGGCCGGGGATCAAGGTCGAGGGGGCAGCAGCGGCACTGGGCCGGGAGCGGCTGGAAGCAGCAGCGCCGGGAGAGGTGGCGCGGGCGACGCCGGACGGGGCGGCACCGGCGGTGCTGCGGGTCGCGGCGGTGCGGGCGGCGAGGCCGGTCGCGGTGGTGCGGGCGGCGAGGCCGGTCGCGGTGGTGCGGACGGTGGCGCCGGTCGCGGTGGTGCGGGCGGTGGCGCGTCCGCGTGCGGCGCGATGGGCGAGGCATGTTGCCCCGTCACCGCCTGCAGCGGCGGCGGCTGCTGCTACAACAGCCGGTGCGTCGCCTCGGGCGATTCGTGCGGTGGTGTCCTCAGCTGCGTGGCCGGTTCCTGTCAGAACAGCACCATGACCATGATCTGTGGCGGCGCCAACCAGAGCTGCTGCACGGGCGGCGTGTGTACCGCGCCCGGTGTCCGCTGCAGCGGCAGCACCTGCGTCCCGTGCGGTGCGGCCAATCAGCCCTGCTGCACGGGGAACGCCTGCGCCGGGGGCGGCTGCTGCGCCGGCGCCGGCGCCACCTGCGTGGCCAACCAGGGCGCGTGCGTGACGTCGGCCGGCGCTGCGGGCGGCACCTGTACGAACGGCGCCTGCTCGATGTGCGGCAAGTTGGGCCAAGGGTGCTGCGCGGGCGATCTGTGTGCCGACGGTGGAACGACCTGCTCGCTCGGTGCGTGTGTTGCCTGCGGCGGAGCGAACCAACCCTGCTGCGCGGGCGCGACCTGTTCCGTCGCGGGAACCGCCTGCGCGAACGGCGCCTGCCTGGCGTGCGGCGCCACGGGGCAGACGTGCTGCACCAGCGGCCGGGCGTGCGTCGACGCAAAAGCGGCGTGCGTGACGGAGCCGGTGAGCCCCTTTTCCACCATGTGCGCGGCGTGCGGCGCCTCCGGGCAGCCCTGCTGCGGCACCAGCTGCGATTCGGGCCTCGGGTGCGGCAATCGCGGCACGACGTGCGAACCGTGCGGCGGCTCGCAACAGGTCTGCTGCCCGAACGTTCCTTGCCAGACCGGCCTCACCTGCATCCCCAATCCCATCGAAGCACGCTGTCAGCCCTGACGGCTCTGCCGACACGCCCAGGACGCTGTCTTGCGCCCGCGCTTGCGGGCCGACGCCGCGTGAACATCGTGAAGGCATGGACGGCCCTGGCTTCCTGGTGGCGTTGCTCATCGGCGTAATCGCGGGGCTGAGGACCTTCGTGGCGCCGGCCGTGGTTGCCTGGGCCGTGCACCTCGGGCGGCTCGACCTGACGGGGAGCTGGCTGGGTCTCCTGGGCAACGGATGGGTACGGTGGACCTTGACGGGCCTCGTGCTCGTCGAGCTGGTCGTCGATCAGCTGCCCGCCACGCCCAGCCGCAGGGTGCCGGCGCAGTTCGCGGGGCGCCTGCTCATGGGCGCGCTCTCGGGCGCCGCCATAGGCGCCTCGGCCGGGCACACGACGGGGGGCGGGCTGGCCGGGGTGCTGGGCGCGGTCGTCGGCACGCTGGGCGGCAGCTGGGTGCGCGGGCGGCTCGCGGGCGCGTTCCACAACGATCACCCCGCCGCGGTCCTCGAGGACGCGGTGGCGATCGGCGGTGCCGTGCTGATGTTCGGGATCGCCACATGACGACGTTCGACGCGATCGTCATCGGCGCGGGGCAGGCGGGCCCCGCGCTCGTGGGCCGGCTCACGGGCGCCGGGATGAAGGTGGCGCTGGTCGAGCGCGCGCTGTTCGGCGGCACGTGCGTCAACACCGGGTGCACGCCCACGAAGACGCTGATCGCCAGCGCCTACGCCGCGCACCTGGCGCGGCGCGCGGGCGACTACGGCGTCGTGATTCCGGGCGCCGTCACCGTGGACATGGCGCGGGTCAAGGCGCGCGCCGACGCCGTGGTGGCGCGCTCGCGCGGCAGCGTCGAGGGCTGGCTGCGCAGCATGCCGGGTTGCACGGTGCTGCGCGGGCACGCCGTCTTCACCGCGGCGACGCAGGTGCGGGTCGGCGACGACGTGCTGGCGGCGCCCCGCATCTTCATCAACGTGGGCGGGCGGGCCTCGGTGCCGCGGCTGCCGGGCGTGGGCGAGGTTCCGCACCTCGACAACAGCTCGATCCTCGCGCTCGACCGCGTGCCCGAGCACCTGGTCGTGGTGGGCGGCTCGTACGTGGGGCTCGAGCTGGCGCAGGCGTTCCGGCGCTTCGGGGCCGCGGTCACCGTCGTCGAGATGCAGCCGCACCTCATTCCGCGGGAGGACGCGGACATCTCGACCGCGATCGAAGAGATCCTGCGCGGCGAGGGGATCACGCTGCGCACGAACGCGAAGTGCATCGGCCTCTCCCCGCACGAGCGCGGCGTGGTCATCGGCGTCGACTGCGAGGAGGGCTCGCCCACGGTGGTCGGGTCGCACCTGTTGCTCGCCGTGGGCCGGCGCCCCAACACCGACGACCTGGGGCTCGAGCGCGCGGGCGTCGCCACCGACGCGCGCGGGTTCATCACCGTCGACGACACGCTTGCCACGAACGTGCCCGGCATCTGGGCGCTGGGGGACTGCAACGGGCGCGGCGCCTTCACGCACACGTCGTACAACGACTTCGAGATCGTCGCGGCCAACCTGCTCGACGGCGCGAGCCGGCGCGTGAGCGCGCGCATTCCGGCCTACGCGCTCTACCTCGATCCGCCGCTGGGGCGCGTGGGCATGACGGAGACCGAGGCGCGCGCAAAGGCGAACGGTCGTCCCTTGCTGGTGGGCAGTCGCCCGATGACCCGGGTCGCGCGGGCCATCGAGAAGGGGGAGACGCAGGGGTTCATGAAGATTGTCGCCGACGCCTCTACCCGGCAAATCCTGGGCGCGGCGATCCTGGGCGTGGGCGGCGACGAGGCGATCCACGGCGTGATCGACATGATGAACGCGGGCGCCACGCTCGACGCGTACATGCGCGCCATGCCCATCCACCCCACCGTCTCCGAGCTGATCCCGACGGTGCTGGGGGAGATGAAGCCGATCGGCTAGACGAGCTGTTGCCCGCCGTCGACGTCGTAGGTCGCGCCCGTCAGGGCGGCGGTGGTCATGGTGCTTACTGCTTGGCGTTTTGCGTGGCGGTCTTCATGTGAAGGCCCGCATCTTCGACGGCCTGCTCGGGCGTTCGGCCGCGCTCGCGCGCGACGATGTAGGCGGCGTACCAGCCCGACCAGTGGTGCTTGGGAGCGGTCGCTTCGTACTTGCCGTGGTGCTGCTCCGCCTCTCGCAACAGCTCCGTGAAGGTCGGGACGTCGACGCTGAATCCGCGCCCGGGGAGCCGCGTCTTGATCTCCTGGAGGATCCAGCCGTTGCCGTCGGGATCGCTGAAGGAAGCGAATGAGCGGTAGGAGCCACCTTGCGGATCCGGGCCCGGGGCCCGCCCCTCGGTCCCGGTGACGTGCAGGGGGCCGTCGAAGTGGAAGACCTCGCTCACCGCGACGCCCTGTCCGACGAGCGCGGCGCGCGCAGCCCCGATGTCATCGACGACCAGCAGCAGTCCCTGGACCGACCCCGGCGCGGCCGTCGTGACGCCCTTGCCGAAGATGACGGAGCAGAGTGAGCCGGGCGGCGTCATCTGCAACCCCCGCCAGGCGTCACCCGCGGTGAAGTCGCCGTCCAGCCGCCACCCCAGGCTCTCGTAGAAGCGCTTGGAGCGCTCGACGTCGGAGACCGGAAGGACGATGATCTCGAGCTTCGTATCGACCATCCCGGCGCTCGGGACGCGGGTCGGTTCATTGCCGATCTGTGTGGTGCTCATGTTGTCTCATCGATAGCGACCGCGAGCCGATCGACAATCGGTAGCGTCACGGAACGATGTTCACCGCCAGTGAACGCCCAGAACGCGAGGAGCGTGCACATGGACAGCAACCGAGACGTGATCCGCCATTGCCTGGAGGCTTTCAATCGCCGCGACGTCGCCGCCGCCACCGAAGTCGTGGCCGAAGACCTGGTCAACCACTGCGCTGTCCCGGAGGCTCAGGGGCGCGCGGGACTCTTCGTTATCTGGGACAAGCTCTGGACGGCCTTCCCCGACCTCGCCTGGAGCTGCGAAGACCTGATCGCCGAGGATGACCGCGTCGTCTGCCGCGTGCGCATGCGCGGGGTCAACTCGGGCGCGTTGCGCTTTGCGCTCATGCCGCTGCCCCCGACGGGCAGGACCTTCGACGGCGAGGCCATCCACATCTTTCGGGTGGCAGACGGCAAGATCGTCGAACACTGGGCGCAGCGAGACGAGGTCGGCATGCTGCGCCAGCTGGGACACCTGTCGCTTGCGACCGCGCGGTCATGAACGCCCGGTCCGATCGTCCACGCGTTCGTCCACGCATATACTGGCGGCGGTGGCGACGGCGTCGAATCTTCCGGAGATCCTCGCGGGCCGATACAGACCGATTCGGCTGATCGGGAAGGGGGGGATGGGGGCCGTCTACGAGGTCGAGCATCTCCGCACGGGCGAGCGTCTCGCGCTGAAGGTGTTGTTGGCGGGGGTCGGGTCGTCCCCCGAGGCCATCGAGCGCTTCAAGCGCGAGGCCCGCGCCTCGGCCGTCATCAAGAGCGAGCACGTCGTACGCGTGACGGACGCCGACGTCGCGCCCGAGCTGGATGGCGCGCCCTTCCTGGTGATGGATCTGCTCCGCGGGATGAACCTCGAGGAAGTGGCGGCCGGCGCCTCACCCGCACCCGAGCTCGTGATCGGATGGTTGCGGCAGGTGGCGCGGGCCCTCGACAAGGCTCACGGCCTGGGCATCGTTCACCGGGATCTGAAACCCGACAATCTCTTCCTCGCCAGCGACGAGAACGGTCGGGCGAGCGTCAAGATCCTCGATTTCGGCATCGCCAAGATGCTCGCGGAGGGGACCGGAGCGACGGTCACCGGGCAGCTCCTCGGAACGCCGACGTACATGGCGCCCGAGCAGGCGTCCGCGAACGTGCCGGTCACGCCCGCGACGGATCGGTACGCGCTGGGACTGATCGCGTACCGGCTGCTCGTCGGCGGCAGCTACCACCAGGGTGACGCCATGAGCATCCTCGGGCAGCTCTTGCATGGCGAGCTGCAACGGCCGTCGGAACGCGGGTCCCGGCTTGGCGGCGCGTTCGACGAGTGGTTTCTGAAGGCGTGTCATCGCGGTCCCGAGCGGCGTTTCGCCGCTGCGTCGGAGCAGATCGAGGCGCTCGCCGACGCGCTCGGTCTGTCCGCGCGCGGCGGTGACATGACGCTGCCCGCGTCCGCGGGGCCGGAGCGCCCTTCGATCCTGCCGGCTCCCGTGCCGGCGCTCCCCCTGTTCGGTCGCGACCGCGAGCTCGCCCGGATCGAGCAGGCGCTGGCGGGCGCCCGCGCGGGGGCTGGCGCGCTGCTGCTCGTCACCGGAGAGGCGGGGATCGGCAAGTCGCGCCTCGCGCAGGAGGCCGCGGTTCGGGCGGCCGCCGCCGGAATGCAGGTGCTGTCGGGACGCTGCTGGGAAGGGGGCGGCGCGGCGGCCTACTGGCCCTGGGCGCAGGTCTTTCGGGGGCTCGGGTCGACCCCCTTCGAAGACCTGGTGCGCAACGAGGGCGGGGACGCCCAGCAACGACGCTTCCAGCTCTTCGATGCGGCGACGCGCGCGTTGACGCTCGCTGCCGGCAAACGCCCGTTGCTCGTCTGCCTCGACGATCTCCACGCCGCCGATCTGCCGTCGCTGCTCTTGCTGCTGTTCCTGGCGCGCCAGGTGGCGACGGCGCCACTGCTGGTGTTGGCAACGTCGCGCGAGGTCGAGCCCCGGCTGTCACCGGAAGTCGCCGAGTTGATGGCCAAGCTCGGCAGGGAAGGGGAGGTCCTGTCGCTGCCGCGGCTGACGAAGGACGCCGTGGCGGCCTGGGTCTCAGCGAGCGAGCCGGATGGCCCCAATGCCTCCGACCTGTTCCGGATCACCGAGGGCAACCCGCTCTTCGTGCGGGAGGTGCTGCGCATGGGCGCGCACGGCGCGCGGAGACCCACCGCCACCGACGGGATGAAGGCCGCACTCGATGAGCACCTGGACAAGCTCGCCCCGGATGCGCGCGCGGTACTGGCGGCCGCGGCCGTCCTCGGCCGCGACTTCGGGTCGCGCGAGCTGGCCGAGATCTGCGCCGACGCCCACGGTCCCGTGCTGCAACATTTGCGGGAGGGCACGAGCCTCGACGTCGTCGAGGAGACGGGGCGCGAGAGGTTTCAGTTCACCCACGTCCTCCTGCGCGATCGCTTGTACGAGACCCTGCTCCCCGCGCGCCGCAGCCAGCTGCAGTGGCAGGCCGGCCTCGTCGCCGAGAGTCACGGCGCGGACTCCACCCGCGTGGCGAATCACCTGCTGGAAGGCGCGGAGGTGGGAGACCCGGAGCGGGCGGCGGCGTCCGCGCTGCGGGCGGCGGAGGACGCTTTGCGAGGGCTGGCGTTCGAGGCTGCCGCTTCGGTCGCGGAGCGCGGAATCGCCGTCCTCGGCGCCGGACCATCTCGCCTCGCCTGCAAGCTGGAGATCGCCTGCGGCGAGGGTCTGATTCGCTCCGGTTCGATCCCCGCGGGACGCGCGCGCTGCGTCCGCGCCGGCGAGATGGCGAAGGTCTCCGGCTGGGCGGAGGAACAGGCGCACGCCGCGCTGACCTACGGCTCGGAAACCATCGTGGGCGTCGATCCCGTGATGGTGCGGCTTCTCGAGGAGGCCGCCGCCGCTCTGGGGGCGGCGGATGGTCTCCTGGTTGCGAAGCTCGGCGCTCGGCTGGCCGCCGCGCTGATGCCCCCACGAACCGAGGAGGGGGCCGAACAGATCCTGACCCTGGCGCGCGCTTCCATTGCCATGGCCCGGCGTCTCGGCGAGCCCGAAACGTTGCTCTACGCGCTCGACCTGGCCCGTCAAGGCATCGCGTCCATGGTCCCGAACGACGAGCTCTTCGATCTCGTTCGCGAGACCGTGGTCCTCGCGCAGGTCCTCGACCAACGGCTGACGTTGATCAAAGTGGCTCCGTTCTACGCGGGGGCCCTTCTCGAACGCGGCGCCCGGGAAGAGGCGGACGCGGTCCTGGCGAGCGTGGCGGACCTCGACGCCGCCCTCGCGTATCCCCAGTCCCGCTGGCGGCTGCCGATGTTGCGCGCCGGCTTCTCGCTCTTCGAAGGTCGTCTCGAGGAGGCCGAGCGTCTCGGGGACGAGGCGTTGGTCCTGGCGGAGCAGGCCGGCGCGGTCGTCGGCACGGAGTGGGCCCTGCAGCGCGTAGCCATCGCCGTCGCTCGCCAGGAACCAGCCTGGATCGCCCCCCACGCCGCGCGGATCCTCTCCATCCTGGAACGCGGCCCGTTCGCCGGGGCGATGCGCGCCTGGGTTCTGGCGGCCATCGGGCGGCGCGAGGAGGCGGCGGCGGTGCTGCCGAAGGCGGCGGCTCTGCTGCAGGGCCTTCCGACGCTCCTGCTCTGCGCGGACGCCTGCCTGAGCCTCGATGACGCCGCGTCGGCGTCGCTGGTCTACGAACAGCTCCCGAAGCGCTCGGTCGGAATCGAATTTTTCTGGGGGGCGGCGCGGGGATATGCCCTGGGGCCGACGTCGCGGGTGCTCGGCGATCTGGCCGGGCTCCTGGGACGGAAGGAGGACGCGCGCCGGCACTACGAGGACGCGATCGCGCTCTGCCGGCGGATCGGCGCGAAGCCATTTCTCGACCTATCGCTTGCAGGCCTCGCGCGCATCGAGCCCGGGAGCCCCGCCGATGCGCGCAAGGACGAACACGCGCAGCCGCCGCAGCGACGCGCCCCCCGTGACGTCACCCTCACGCGCGAGGGCGACGTCTGGGCAGTGACCGGCCCGTCGGGGCCGCCGTTCCGTCTGAAGCACTCGAAGGGCTTCTCGTACCTGAGCGAGCTCCTGGCCCATCCCGGCCAGGACCTTCACGTGCTGGCGCTGGTCGGCCTGGATCACGGGGCAGGGGACGCCGGGCCCGTGCTCGACGCGCGCGCCAAGGCCGCCTACAAGAAGCGGCTCGAGGCGCTCGAGGACGAGATCTCGGAGGCGGAAGGGTTCGGCGACGAGGGGCGCGCCAACCGGGCGCGCGAGGAGATCGAGCTCCTCGCCACCCAGCTCGCGGGCGCCGTCGGGCTCGGGGGGCGCGACCGCAAGGCCAGCTCCGACGCCGAACGGGCCCGGATCAACGTGCAGCGACGCCTGAAGGACACCATCGACAGCATCGGCCACTGCGACGCCGACCTCGGGCGCTACCTCGCCGCTGCAGTAAAAACAGGAACTTACTGCTCGTTCACGCCGTTTTAGCCCAGCTCCAGCCGACCACAGAACGATGTTCTGCGCCCAGGAACGCCTCCCTGACGGAGCCCAAAAACGGCCCGTCACGAAAGGGAGGCGTCATCATGAACAGGAAGCTGATTGCGGTGGTTTTGTGGGTCATCGGGAGCGCGGGGGGGTGCGCGGTCCTGGCCAAAGAGGCGGATGACACCGTCGTGCTGATCCAGCAGCTGACCACGCCTGCGCTTCAGGTGCTGCTGGACCCGATGGCGCCTTTCGGCCACGGGCCGCACCCCTTCTGAGCCGGCCTGGGCAAACTGCGGGCAACCCACCGCTGCAAGAATCTCTCCGGCTCGGGTTGCTTGCAGGCCGTTGTCCGTGTAGTAAGACACCACCCTTGGGAAAAGCTGAAGACAAGCGCGCAGCAATCATCTCCAAACAAGCCGAGCGGCAGCAGGCCGAGCAGCCCAATACTGCCCCCTTGCCGAAGCGGCGGACGAACTGGGCCGCGACAGCGCCGCTCAAGCCGCGCCGCGGGCGCCCGCCCATGGGCGGCGGTCCCCCCAGCGGCGGTGGCGGTCCCCCTAAATGAGTCGGGTGTTCTCAGGCGGCAAGCGCAACCGCGAAGCCAGCCGCGACCTCAAGAAGAGGCAGAAGGAAGAGCGCCTTCGCCGTAACCGCGACCTGCGGGCACGCGGGATCGATCCCGACATGATGGATCCGTCCGCAGCCCCCGAGGGGGCCCCGCTCCCCGAGGTAAAGCTCGAGGACATCGTCATCTCGGTCCCTTCCCAGTCGCGGCAGGCCAACTTTGGGCCCATCAAGCTGTTCGTGGGCGGCCTGTCGCTGAACACGACGGCGGGCGACCTGCGCGCCTTCTTTGCGAAGTTCGGCGAGGTCGCCGACGCGATGGTCGTCGCCAACCGCTCGACGGGCCAGTCGCGCGGCTTCGGGTTCGTCAGCTACCACAGCTCGGCTGTGGCCGAGGAGGCAATCAAGGGCGCGAACGGCGCCGAGCTGGACGGTCACCCCCTCAAGGTCAACCGCGCCGAAGCGCGGCCGGCCCGCTACTGACCCGGTTTCGTCTCAGAGGTTGAGGGCCGCCGGGAGCGCTCCCAGAGCGATCCCGACGCGGCCGGGGGACCCGCCGGATTGATAGAGTGCCCCCATGCTCGCGCTGTTGACTGCGTTCGTCGCGACGCTGGCTGCCCCAGGCGGAGGCAAGGCAGCCGCGGAGCCGCTGGCGTGGCTTCCGGCGAGCACCACGACCGTCATGGGCGGGCCACGTGACAAGGTGCCGCTGCTCTCGTCGGTGGGTGGCTCCGTCAAGGCGCTGAGCGACGCGCTTGGCGTCGCCCCGCCGCGCTGCTGGTCCCAGGTGATGTCGCCGGTCGTCGCCAGCTACCAGAATCTGGGCAGGGGCCCAGGACCCGGAGACCGCGCTGCTGTTGCAGGGCGCGGTCAATCGCGATCGGGCGGAGGCGTGCATCGAGGAGATGTTGCGTTTGTTCCTCGATCCGCCGCGGCTGATGCGCGCTGGGCCCATGACGCGCATCGAGACCGCGCGGATGGGCGATATGTACATCGGCTGGAGCTCCTCCTGGGTCATCTGCCACTCCGACCCCCGCCGGGTGCAGGAGCTGGTGTCGGCGCTCGGAAACAACACCCTCTCACCCGCCCTGGTCGCGGTCCTGGCACGAGCCGACCGGTCGGCGCCGCTCTGGTTCGTCACGACCCAGGACGACTATTCGAGCTGGCTCTTCGGGGTCCCGGCGGAGGCGGCCTTCGGCGCCATGGTCGGAGGGGCGTCCCGGAAACCACCCTTCCGCGTGACCTTCGCGTACAGCTCACCTGACGCGGTGAAGCTCGCCGCGCTGGCCCTGAAGGCTGCGGCCTCCGACCCCAAGCTCCCCGCCGAAGTTCGTTCGGCCGCGCGCGGGATCCGGTCGGTCTCCAAGGGTCGATTTTTGACCCTCGAGATCGACGCCGCCGCCTGGATCGAGGGTTCGACGCTGAAGTCCCTGCAGGCCTACCTCGAACAGAAGAAGAAGGGGCCACCGAAGCCGTGACGCGGAGCCGAGGGCTCTGGCAATCCCAAATCGAGGTGCCGGGCCTTCTATCCAGTACCGCATCGACCGGAGACGACATGAGAAGACTCACGATTGCGCCCTGGCGTTTGACCCTGGTGGCCCTCTTCGCGGGCCAGCTTGCCTGCTCGTCTCCCTCCGACGGGGACCCAGCCAGTGGCGGGGCAGGGCGCGGGGGCGCGGCCGCCGGCGGGTCTGGCTTCGCGGGCGCGGGTAGCGTCGGCGCTGCCGGGACCGGCGGCGGCAGCAGCGGCAGCACCGGAGCGGCCGGGGGTGCGGCTGGTGCCAGCGGCGTCGCCGGAACAGGCCCAGGGGGGGGAGGCGGCACCGGTGGCTCCGGTAACGTCGGCGGCGGCAGCGGCGGCGCCGGCGGCGCTATCGGCGGGACGGGCGGCGGCGTCAGCGGCAGCGGGGGCAGGGGGGGCAGCGCCGGTACATCGACCACCGGAGGCGCCGGCGGCAGCGCGGGCGGAGCCCCGGGCGGCTCGGGCGGCTCGGTCGGGGGAGGTGGTCAAGGAGGCGGCGCGCCGACCGTCGTTTGCTACCCCACGCCGACCGGCGCGACGAAGAGCACCCTCTACTCCGTCACGGCCAACGGCACGACGATGTTTGTCGAGAAGCTGACCAAGTTCTCGCCGGAGATGCAGGTGCACTACGCGCACTGTTCCCTCGTCGGCGCCGCGACCGCCACGCTCTCCGTGACGGTCAACGAGAGCTTCAATGCCTTCACGCTCAGTCCCAAGAGCCGAAAGCTCGCCGCCACCAAGAGCGGGAACACCATCACCTTCAGCAGCGGCCCGAACTACCTCATCCTCCAGGTGGACGCCAAGGAGCTGCTCTTCATCCTGCTGGACGCCGAGGAGGTGAATCCCCCCCGGCTCGGCGACGCGAACGTCAAGAACATCGCCGACTACAGCGTCGACAACACCGGCGCGACCCTGGTGACGTCGAAGGTGCAGTCCGCGATCGATGCGGCGTCCGGCGCCACCCAGAACATCCTCTACTTCCCCCCGGGGAGATACAAAGTCGGTGAGCTCTGGCTGAAGAGCAACATGACGCTCTACCTGGCGGGCGGCGCCCTCCTGTACGGCTCGAGCGCCACCGGGGACTTCAACACCGGCAGCGGTGGCATCGACATCGAAGGCTGCGTCCACGGAATGCTCCGGATGTACAAGGTCAACAACACCAAGATCCTGGGCCGCGGGACCATCGACGCGAACGGCAAGGCGATCCGCGCGCAGAACGACACGAAGATCAACCTGATCAAGATCGAGCAGAGCTCCAACATCCTGATCGACGGCATCCTGGTGAGGGATCCGAGCTTCTGGAACACGCTCATCTACCGGAGCGATCTCGTCACCATCCTGAACTACAAGATGATCAACTGCCGTCCGACCACGACGACCTACAACAATACCGATGGCGTCAACTTCGACGAATCGACGAACGGCAAGCTGAGCAACGCGTTCCTGTACACCGGCGACGACAGCATGGCGACCAAGAACGAGGAGCCTTCGGGGACCGTCAACACCAAGAACATCCTTCACGAGAAGGTCGTCTGTTACAGCAATTCGGTCGGGTGCAAGGTCGGCACGAAGACCATGGGCCAGACCATCGACGGCGTCGTCTTCCGCGACATCGACGTGGTCAAGGCGGGACGCGCGCTCAACATCGACGCCTACGACACCGCCGTCGTCCAGAACACGAAGTTCGAGAACATCCGCATCGAGGCCGCCGATTCGAGCATGATCGATCTCAGCCTCGACATGCCGCCCAACTGGCGCACGGCTGCCAACACGTCGATCATCAAGGACACGTACTTCACCAACGTGTCGTCGGACGTGAAGAAGGCGATCACCCTCCACGGCAAGTCAGCATCCGTCAACGTGGTCGGCGTTCACTTCAGCAACCTGACGGTCCAGGGCAATGCGGTGACCACCCAGACCGACGCGGACGCCAGCTGGGGCATCAACGCCTATGTCTCGGGCATCACGTTCGGCGCGACTCCCTGACGTCGGGCGTAGTTTGAGCTGCACGTTCGGCGGGTGATCCCGACCGCGGGCGCGGCACGCCTTGTCTTCAGCTGCGTCTCGTTTGATGTCCGCGGAGCGGACATTGCGATGCGGTTTCGTGAGCCGGTTTGACGGCATCACGGGCGGGCCCTCCACCTGCTGCCCGGCCGCGTCAGAAATCTTATTCAGGCGAGGTCCGCTTTACGCCTGACCGGGAATACTACTGGCGCCTCTTGCGTGAAACGCGGCCCCGGCCGCCCGCGAGCCCGCAAAAAGAACCTCGAAAGGGAGACCCCATGAGACTTCAGCGAATCATCCGGACCTGGGCCCTCGTGCCTGCATGTGCCGCTTTCGTGGCTTGCGCGAGCACCGGCGGCGACCCCGAAGGCACTGGCGGCGCTGGTGGCTCGGCCGGTGGGAGCACCGGCATCGCTGGGTCGACCGGCGGCTCGGGCGGCTCGACCAGCGGACCTGGTGGTTCGACCAGCGGCGTTGCCGGTTCGGGTCCGGCCGGTTCGGGTCCGGCGGGCTCGGGTCCGGCGGGCTCGGGTCCCGGCGGTTCGGGTCCCGGCGGTTCGGGTCCGGCGGGCTCGGGTCCGGCCGGTTCGGGTCCCGGCGGTTCGGGTCCCGCCGGCCGCGGTGGTTCGGGTCCGGCCGGTTCGGGTCCCGGTGGCTCGGGGCCCGGCGGTTCGGGTCCCGGCGGTTCGGGTCCCGCCGGCGGCAGCACCGGCACCGGTGACTGGGGCAAGCAGGAGGATCCCAGCGCTGGCTGCCCCGTCACCGCAACACTTCCGGAGTACGCCGCGCTCACGGCCGACGGCAAGCTGCCTGATCCGTTCAAGATGCTGGACGGCACCCGCATCACGAACAAGAGTCAGTGGAGGTGCCGGCGCGCCGAGGCCGTCAAACAACTGGCCAAGTACATCTACGGCGAGAAGCCGATTCCCGCCAAAGGGTCGGTCAGCGGGACGGTCAGCACCACCAGTATTTCCGTGAAGGTGACCGAAGGCAGCAAGACCACTTCGTTCACCGCCTCCGTAAACATGAACGGCGCGACCATGCCGGCTCCCGCCATCATCTCCTACGGTGCGGGGGCGGCGGCTCCCAGCGGCGTTGCAAAGATCACGTTCAGCGCCGTCGAGGCCTCAGGCGGCAGCGGTGCCAAGACGGGGCCGTTTTTCACCTTCTACGGCAGCAACCATCCGGCCGGCTACATGGTGGCTCAGGCCTGGCAAGTCAGCCGCATCATCGATCTTCTCGAACAGAATCCGACGATTATCGATCCCTATCACGTTGGCGTGACCGGCTGTTCCCGCAACGGGAAAGGCGCCTTTGCGGGCGGCGTCTTCGACAACCGCATTGCGCTGACCATTCCCTGTGAGTCCGGCATTGGCGGCACGCCGGCTCTTCGCCTGAAGGAGCAGCTGGATCCCGGTGACAACTCCACGGCCGAGTGGCCGTATCACGCCATCAGCTATGTCCGCTGGCTGTCGGAAGTGGCACTCGGGCCGTTCGCCACGGCAAACAGCGCTTCCGGCGACAACACGGATCGGTTGCCGGTCGACATGCACACGGCGATGGCTTTGATCGCGCCGCGGGCCATCTACATCGTAGACAACCCCGGGATCACCAATCTGGATCCCAAATCGGCATACGTGACGGCGATGGCGGGCAAAGCGATCTTCGAGGCACTCGGCGTGGGTGACCACTTCGCCATGCAGGGCGCCTCGGGGAGTCACTGCCAGTGGCGCAGCCAGTACGACGCCTCGCTGAAGGCCATGGTTGATAAATTCCTGTTGGGCAAGACCGGCACGACGGGGAACATGGCCACCGACCTTGGCAGCAAGCCCACGCCCACGACGTACTACACCTGGAGCACGACTGAACTGCCCGGCAGTCTGTAGCGTTTAGGCAAGCTCGAGACGAGGCCGGGAGCCAGGTGCTTCCGGCCTTTTTTCGTTGGGCTGACCGTCGGGGCCGGGCCGAAGGCCCTCAGGCCTGCTTGCCGCCGTAGTCGCGGCGGTACTGCTCGATGCGCGCGTGGGTGGCGTCGTCGATGACGACCTTCCCGTCCACCGTCCGGCCGCGGAGCCACCCCGTCACCTCGTCGATGGTGACAATCGCGAAGGTGGGCGCGCCCAGGCTCTGGCGGACCTCGGCCAGCGCGTTGAGCTCGCCGGTCCCGCGCTCCATGCGGTCGACGGAGACCACCAGCCCCGCGATCTCGACCTTGGCGGCCGCGCGCAGGATGGGGACCGTCTCGCGGATCGACGTCCCCGCGGTGGTGACATCCTCGACGATGACGACCCGATCGCCGTCGCGCAGCGGCCGACCGATGAGCAGGCCTCCCTCGCCGTGGTCCTTGGCCTCCTTGCGGTTGAAGCAGAAGCCGACGTCGTGCCCGTGGTGCTCCGCCAGCGCCATCGCGGTGGTCACGACCAGCGGGATCCCCTTGTACGCGGGACCGAACAGCACGTCGTAGCCGGTCCCCAGCTGGCCGACAATCGCCTGGGCGTAGAACCGCCCCAGCCGCGCGAGCTCACCGCCCGTCTTGTAGCGCCCCGTGTTGATGAAGAAGGGCGTCTTGCGGCCGCTCTTGGTCACGAAGTCGCCGAACGTCAGCACCTGTGACCGGACCATGAACTCGATGAACTCTTGCTTGTACGCTTCCATCGCGGGGCCGGAGACTAGCCCATTTATGCGGGATACAATCAGCCCGATGCGGGGCCTCGTGAGCTGTATGGTCGCGGTGCTCGCGACCGGCACCGGTGCGGGGCCGACCGCGGGCGGCAAGACGCCATCGGCGAATCGCGCGGTCTTCGCGGCAGAAGCTGCGCGACGGGCGTGGGCAGGCGCCGTCCCCAGTGGGTGGGAGTTCTGGACGCCGACGGCGGCGGACGTGCGGGCCTTCGAGGGGAAGCTACCCGCGTTCCTGCGTCGCGAGATGGCACGCGAACCCGATGCCCGATCGCGCTGGCTTTGGAAGGTCGTCCATCGCTACAAGCGCCAGTATTTTGGCGTCGTGAGGGATGGCCACCGCGTCATCGACAGTAGCTTCTTCTGTACCGTCGACGACGATCGCTGGCGCCGCGAACGGTTCGATGTTTTCGACGGCGGCGTCTGCTTCTTTCGCGTCACCTACGACGTCGAGGGAGGCGAATTCTCCCACCTGATTGTGAACGCCGAGGCGTGATCGCGCTTCGTTCAGGCTCCGCGGATCGACAGCGCGTGGTGTAAAAGACGGATGCTCTCGAGTTGAACATGGACGCGCAGCGCAAACCCGCACCGATCCCTGACGCGCGACACGACACGCGGATCGATTGCGCCACGGCGAACGCGGCGCTGGAGCCCTTGAGCGCCCTCGCGCGGATTCGGTGGGCGACGGACACGCTGGGGGACAACGTCGTGCTGCTGTCGAGCATGCAGAAGACGGCTGTGGTGCTGATGCACATCTTCCATCAGCTCGGCCTCCCCAACGAGATCCTGTTCGTCGACACCGGGTACCACTTCTTCGAGACCTTGAAGATGCGGGACGAGTACATGCGACGTTACCGGTTGAACGTCGTGACGCTCTACCCGGCGTCGACAATCGAAGAGCAGGAGACGCTTCACGGGGGCAAGCTGTTCGCCAGCATCGCCGGTCAGCCCGAGTGTTGCCGGATGCGGAAGGAGGCCCCCTTGCTGGCGCACCTGGAGACGAAGCGCACGCCCGTGATGGTCAATGGCCTGCGCCGGGCGGAAGGCGGGAAGCGGGGCCACGTCAAACCCTTCAGCGAGGATCCCCGCACGGGCGGCTACCAGCTGTCGCCGCTCTACGACTGGAGCGGTGACGACGTCCGCGCCTACATCTCCGAGCACAGTCTGCTCCTTCACCCGTTGCACGACGCGGGCTACCCGAGCATCGGCTGTTACCCGTGCACGACGCCGGTCAAGCCTGGTGAGGATGCCCGCGCCGGCAGATGGCGCCACCTTCGCACGCTGGAAGAACCGAGCCCTGCGTACTGCGGGATCAACTTCACCGACGGCAGCGGCATCTGACCGCAGCGGGAGATTCGCCATGATGTTCGTCGACAACGCGCTCACCATTGGTCGGACGCCGCTCGTGCGTCTCAATCGCGTCACCGACGGCGCGCCCGCGACCATCCTCGCGAAAATCGAGGGGCGCAACCCCGCCTATTCGGTGAAGTGCCGGATCGGCGCCGCGATGGTCTGGGACGCCGAGCAGCGGGGCGTGCTGACCGCGGGCAAGGAGCTGATCGAGCCCACCAGCGGGAACACGGGCATCGCGCTCGCGTTCGTGGCGGCCGCCCGCGGCTACCCCCTGACGCTGACGATGCCCGAAACGATGAGCATCGAGCGCCGCAAGCTGCTGGCCGCCTACGGGGCCAGGCTGGTCCTCACCGACGGACCGCGCGGGATGGCCGGGGCGGTGGCGAGGGCGGAAGCGATCGCGGCGGCGGCGCCGGATCGTTACGTGCTCCTGCAGCAGTTCAAGAATCCGGCGAACCCTCGCATTCACGAGACGACGACAGGCCCCGAGATCTGGGACGACACCAACGGCGCCATCGACATCTTCGTCTCGGGCGTGGGAACGGGCGGAACCATCACCGGCGTCTCCCGCTACATCAAACAGCTCCGGGGCAAGCCGATCGTCTCGGTGGCGGTCGAGCCGGAGGCGAGCGCCGTCCTGACCCAGACGCGCGCCGGCGCGCCGTTACAGCCGGGGCCTCACAAGGTCCAGGGGATCGGGGCCGGGTTCGTGCCCGACATCCTCGACCTGTCGCTCGTGGACGTCATCGAACAGGTCAGCAACGACGAGGCGATCTCGTACGCCCGCCGTCTGGCGCGCGAGGAAGGGATTCTCTCCGGCATCTCCTGCGGCGCCGCCGTCGCCGTGGCCGTGCGGCTCGCCAGGCGCCCCGAAAACGCGGGCAAGACCATCGTGACGGTGCTGCCCGATTCGGGTGAGCGCTACCTGAGCTCGCCTCTGTTCGAAGGCGTTTTCGACGCTCAGGGCCTCTCCGTCTGAGCGCGCTCAGGCGTCGCGCGAGCTCGGCGGGCCCGACTAGAGCTGAGCGGCCTTCTCCGTTTCCCACGACACCGTGCGCCGCGCGTCGCCCTGGCGCAGAAGGTCGGCCCACGTGTCCTCCATGGCCTCGGCCAGCGTCTGGAGGGCCTCTTCGTCGAGGAGCTTCTCAACCTTCGGAAAGAGGGCCTTCTCCTCGTCCTCCATATGGCGCTCGACGTTCGCCCGAAGCACTTTGACCTTCGCTGCGAAGGACTCGTCGGCGCCGTCGAGGTTCAGGAGATCCAGGATCAGGCGCTTGATCTCCAGGTGTTCCTCGACGGATTCGAGGAGAAGATCCTCGGTCTGCTGCTTGTTGACCGCCGGGTAGAAGTGGCGCTCTTCGATCGTGGTGTGCACGGCGAAGGCGTCGGCGATCCTTTCGAAGATCTGCCTCCGCAGCGCGGCGGCCTTCACCGTGTCGATCCGGGTAAAGAGGGTCTCGAGCTCGCGGTGCTGCTCTTCCAGTAGCTGGATCGCATTCATGCTTTCCCCCTGTGCCTACTTCCAAAGCTAGCCACTGCGTCGAGCGCTCGCGCTTCACGTCATTGCTCAGCTGACCGGCTGAGCGCGCAGGCGCGCGTCGGGCCTGTTGCCGGCGGCTCCGTCCCGTCAGTGCGCCCGCCGGCGCGGCGGAACCTTGGCTCCCTTCTTCCGCGCCTCCGAGAGCCCGATGGCAATCGCCTGCTTCCGACTCTTGACGCGCGGGTGCCGTCCCTTCCCGGACTTGAGCGTGCCGTGCTTGGCGCGTCGCACGGCGCTGGAGACCGAGCGCTTGGCCCCGCTGCCGTACCGACGACCGCGTGTCGATGTTCGCCGCTTCATGTCTCTCCTCCTATTGTGAATGACGGGTGGTGGCGGCCTTCTTGGATGCGCGCGAGCGCCGCTGCGGCCCTTTGACAGCCGCCGCGCGGGCGGCCGCGCGGGCCCGCTCCTCGGGGCTCCGCCGGCGGGCAGCGCCCTTCGCCTGTCGGGAGAGCGCTTCGGTCGATGCCGCGGCGCGCGGCTCGCGCCGCAGCGCCGCCGCGCTGGCGCGCCCGCGACGCGGCGACGGAGCTCGAGGGCCGCGCCGCCCCTGTCCGACCTCGTAGGCGCGTTCCGCGGCCCTTCGGGTTCGGGGCTGAGTTCGCCCCGGGGCTGGCGGTTTGAGCGGCACGCCGGCGCGCCGCGCCTCCGAGAGCCCGATGGCGATGGCCTGCTTGGTCGAGCGCGCCCCGTGCTTTCCCTCGCGGATGTGCTCGATCTCCTCGCGAACGAACTCGCCGGCCGCGGTCGAGGCGCTCTTCCCCGACGCCAGGTCGCGCTTCGCTTTCTCGACCGTGACTTTGTTCGGCATACCCAAAAAACTGGACTTGCCGTCCGATGAGACAAGGCCCCCTCCAGGAATCCCGGGCGCGTGAGATGGCGCGGTTCGTGGCCGACCTGGCGGCCGCGCGGGCCTTGCTGGCGCCGCATTGAGCTGCTCAGCCGACGGCACCAGGGCCGTGCTGAACAGCGTTGGCCAGCCACCGCATCATCCTGATGAACGCAGAGTTACTTTCCAGGTGATGGACGCACAGGTCGCCCGCAGACTCGGCCGACTTATCGAAGGCGAGCTCCCGGAAATCGAGCGGCGCTGGCTCGAGCGCGTGCAGCGGGATGTCAGTCGTGCACAGGGCGTCGAGCTCACCCAGCTTCGAGACGGAATACCAGACTATCTGGCGGCGATGGTCGCGCTGCTGAAGGCGGCTGACCTCGATGTGCGCAACGGCCGCGCGAAATCGGCCTGGGTCGGCGTGGCGCGCGAACACGGGATCACACGGGTTAGGATCGGGTTCGACATCAGCCAGCTCGTTCACGAGTTCATCGTCCTGCGCCAGGTGATCGGCGAGATCGCCGAGCGGGAACCGGACCTGGCGGCTGCGAAAGAGCTGATCTCCGACATCGTCGAGGCGGCGATCGGCGCGGCCGTCCAAGCCTACGTCGAGGCCCGGGACATCGAGGCGCGTCGCACACAGGCCGAGAACATCGGCTTCTTGACGCACGAGCTTCGCAATCCGCTCACGGTGGCGATACTGACCTCGTCGAAGCTTCGTAGTCGGATTCCGCCCGAGACCGCACCGCTGGTCGAGGCCGTGCAGCGAAATCTTGGACGACTCAGTGAGCTGATAGACAGCGTCCTTCTGACGGAGAAATTCGAGGCGGGTAAGGTGGAGCCGAAGCCCGCCGACGTGGAGCTCGCACCATTGATCGAAGACGCCCTCGAAGCCGCGCGCAAGGTCGCCGAGGGCAAGAAGGTGGAGCTTCATGCGAACTATGATCCGGATCTGACGGCCCGGCTCGATCCCTTCCTGACCCGCTCGGTGATCGCAAATCTCGCCGACAACGCGGTCAAGTACACGGACGCGGGTGAAGTCGAGGTCGATGTACAGGACCGGTCGGACCAGATCGTGGTGAGCGTTCGTGACAGCTGTCCGGGCCTGTCGCCGGAGGAGTTAAGAACGATCTTCGAGCCTTTCAAGCGAGGTCACAGCACAAAGGCGGGGACCGGGCTCGGTCTGGCCATCGCGCGACGCGCCGTGGAGGCGCAGGGCGGTTCAATCACGGCGGAGTCGCGGGGGGGAGCCGGATGTCAATTCCTGGTCACCCTCCCGAAACGGCAGGCGAAGGGGTGAACGGGGTGAAGACCGCTTGCATCGTCCACGTCGTGGTCGTCGACGCGCCTTCCCGTGGGTGCTTCAGCCGACGCGCGTCCGGTAGCGCCGCCAGTCGGACGACGGTCCGCGGTCGGGCTGCGCCGCCAGTTCCTCGGATACCAGCGCGGTCGCGGCGCCGAACACCAGGTGAGCGAGCAGGTCGACGGCGTTCTCCGATGCGTGCTTGTGCCAGGCCGCCTGCTTCGCCCGCAGCAGGGGAAGGAATACCCACGATCCCGCGAACCAGGTGACCACTCCGTAGGCAAGCCCTCGACCCAGGACGGATGGGGACCGACCGCCGGCGATCAGCGCGTACCCGGTTCCGAGGGCGGCGCCGTATGCCAGATGCATCCCCTGGTCGGCCAGGTGGTGCACCAGCGGGTGTGCCCGGTACCCGACGCCCAAACGCTGGGCGAGCCATTCCTCGGCGGCCTGAGGGATGGTCTTCTCGATGACGCCGCGTCGGCGCGCGGCCATGCGAATCACCGTCATGCAGGCGGCACCCAGCGAGCCGGACAGCGCTCCGTAGATCAATCGAACCAGCTTCGTCGACATGGTTCGGAAGCTGTTCATCGATCATTGGATTGAATAGTAGGGCAGCGCTCTCGCGCCCCGATACCGTGGCGCGACCATTTGTGTTACGACGCGGTCAATGAAGCCCAACGGTCGATGGACCGTGGTCGCAACGTTGCTGGCCGCGGTCGGGTGTGGAGGTGGTAAGGCGAACAACGCTGGCGTGGGCGGCGCGGGTGGTAGCGCCGGCAGCACAGGCCTCGCCGGTCAGGCGGGAACGAGCGCGGGCGGTGGCGCTGGCGCGGGCGGTACGACGGCCTCGGGAGGGACCGCCGGAGGGACCGCCGGAGGAACCGCCGGAGGAACCGCCGGAGGAACAGCGACGGGTACGGGCGGCGGTCAGAACGGCGGTGTGCTGGGCACGGGCGGCGCGGCGGCCGGCAGCGGCGGAAACGCGACCGTGACCTCCGCGCTGGTCACGTCCACCAAGGGTGCCTGGACGACCACCGCGACGTGGACCGAGACATCGAGCGCGACAGCCGACGTGACCGTCGACGACAGCTCCGCGGCCCAGACCTGGGAGGGCTTTGTCGGCGCCTTCCACGAGATGGGCTGGAACCAGCTCTCCACCAGGGCGCTGCAGGACGAGGCCTTGGGTCTCCTCTTTGGCGCCGAGGGGGCGAAGTTCGCCATGGCACGGATTCCCGTCGGCGCCAGCGACTACGCCCTGGAGCGCTACACGCTCGACGATACGGGAACCGATGTCGTTCCGGACGGCACCGAGTCCAACCGCCCGCCGGCCGACACGACGCTGTCCAAGTTCTCGATCGAAAGGGACAAGCAAACGCTCATCCCGTACATCAAGGGCGCACAGGCCATCAACCCGAAGCTCCGCTTCTGGGCCATTCCCTACACGCCGCCCGTCTGGATGAAGACCGGATACAAGAAGGGCAGCGCCGCCGATAGCACCCAGGGCGCCGTGAAGCCGTCCTACTTCGACGGCGGCACGATGAAGACCGACGTCGTGACCTTGCAGGCGTACGCCGAGTACCTGGTCAGGTTCATCAAGGCTTACAAGGAACAGGGCATCACCGTCGACGCCATCGCGCCTCAGATGGAGCCGACCTTCGACCAGAACTACCCCTCGTGCCTCTGGGACAAGACGAACTACACGAACTTCGTCGGCAAGCACCTGGGGCCAGCTCTGGCGAGCGCGAACCTCGACACGAAGCTCATTCTCGGCGGCCTGGCGAACCACCCGCCCGACTTCGACATCCTGGTCGCCGCGATGGGTGATACCTCGGCCAAGCCGTTCGTCGACGGCATCGGCGTGGAGTGGGGGCTTCTGAGCAAGGTCGTCCAGACCCCGTTGACCTACGACGTGCCCGTCTGGGCGACCGAGCACAAGTGCGGCAACTACCCCTTCTATCCTTCCGGGCTGTCAGCGACGGCGACGAGCCCGGCGATCACGCCCTACGCGGAACCGCCGCCGAACGATCAGTCCTACGCCGTGGAGACCTGGTGGTACATCCGCGACGCGATCACCAAGGCCAAGGTCACCTCGTACACCTTCCCGCACATGGTGCTGGACACAGTCGGCAAGGGTAACGACACCAGCCGCCAGTGGGCGCAGGACTCGCTGCTGACGGTCAGCGGGGGGAAGCTCACCAAGACGCAGGCCTACTACGTCGTCCGCCACTTCTCACAGTTCGTCGACCCAGGCGCCACGGTCGTGGGAACCAGCGGCGGGGACGCGGTGGCCTTCAAGAATCCCGACGGCTCTCTGGTCGCCGTCGTCTACAGCCCCGCGGCCAAGAGCAACTACGTCGTCGCGCTCGGCGGCAAGAAGCTGCAGTTCTCCATCCCCGCCGGCGGCTGGGCGACCGTCAAGTACAAGCCCTAGCAGGTCACTCGACGATGCAGAGGTGCGTGACCTCCAGGTACGTGAGGTCGACGGGGTCGCTGCGCTCGACGGACTCGCCGCTCTTGAACCGCCGGCCCGGGATCGCGCCCACCAAGGCGACGATCGGCTGGGGCAGATCGCGCGCGCTCGCGACCTCGCCGTTGCCGGGACGAAGCAGCACGGGGAGCCGCGCGCTCTCCGGCACCCCGGCTCTCCTGGCGTCGTCGTCATCGCAGCGCTGGTTGCCCGAAAACAGCGAGATGCCCTGCTGCTCGTTCACGGCATCTCTCCGTTGGGGGAGCGGCCGCGACGGCTCCGACAACACCCAGCCCTGCACACAGCCTCTGAGCTCCGAGCCGCCCTCCTGCTTGACCAGGCTCGGGCATTCATCGAGTACGCGCAGGGAGAGGCGCCCGCGGACCGCGACACAGTCCGCGGGGTGCCAACGTTGCGCCCGAAGCTCGTCTATCGAGGGCAGGGGCCGCGCGGGCTGGCAGCGCGGCAGCCGGTCGAGGAACGCCAACATGTCTTGTCGCGATGTGCTTGGCAGCGGCGGAGGTGGCGGGACCGACCGCAGCGCGCAGGCAACCACGAGCGTCGCCTGCGCCAAGAGCGCGGCCCGAGCGGAGCCCTGCACGGAGGCAGGATAGCCCATTCGTCCACGCCCGAGCTCGTCGTGAGGATCGGAGCTAATTTGAAAAGCATGGGGGACTGGCTACAGGCGCCGGACTACTGGCTGGCGCGGTTCCTGATCGAGCGCGCACTGGCCGGCAGCTACCTGCTGGCCTTCCTGGTGGCGAAGCTCCAGTTCCCGGCGCTGCTCGGCGAGCGCGGCCTGCTGCCTGTCCCGCAGCTGACCTCCGTGGCGACCTTCCGCGAGGCGCCGAGTCTGTTTCACCTTCACTACTCCGACCGATTCCTGAAGGCCGTGAGCTGGGCCGGCATCGCCCTGGCGGCGGCGACGCTGCTGGGGCTGCCGCAGGCCGGCCCGGCCTGGGTGTCGATGCTCGTCTGGCTGGCGATCTGGACGCTCTACCTGTCGATCGTCAACGTGGGCCAGACGTTCTACGCGTTCGGTTGGGAGTCGATCCTCCTGGAAGCAGGCTTCCTCGCCATCTTTCTCGGCCCCCCGGGCAGCCCTCCGCCGGTCCTCGTTCTCTGGCTCTGCCGATGGCTCCTGTTCCGGATCGAATTCGGAGCCGGGCTGATAAAGCTGCGCGGCGATAGCTGCTGGCGAGATCTCACCTGCCTCTACTACCACCACGAGACACAGCCGATGCCGAACCCGCTCTCCTGGTACTTCCACCACCTGCCGAAGCGGGTGCACAAGCTGGAGGTCGCAGGCAACCACTTCGCGCAGCTCGTGGTTCCGTTCGGACTGTTCGCCCCTCAGCCCATCGCGGGCGTCGCCGCGCTGGCGGTTGTCATTCATCAGTCGTGGCTGGTGCTGTCGGGCAACTTTTCGTGGCTCAACGTCGTCGCCATCAGCCTGGCCCTCGCCGCATTCAGCGATGGCCAGCTGCAGCTCGTGCTGCCGTTCGCTCATGGGCCGCTGTCGCCCCCGCCGGCGTGGCACGTGGGGGTCGTGCTGGCGATGGCCGGCGTCTTCGGGGTGCTGAGCTACTGGCCCATCCGGAACATGCTCTCCCGGGATCAGGTGATGAACGCCAGCTTCAACCGGCTGCACCTGGTGAGCACCTATGGCGCCTTCGGTCGCATCACCCGCAGGCGACACGAGGTGGTGCTCGAGGGGACCGACGCGCCGGCGCCGGATGCGTTCGCCGTCTGGAAGGAATATGAGTTCAAGGGTAAGCCGGGCGACCCGAAGCGTCGCCCGGCGCAGGTAGCTCCCTACCATCTGCGCCTCGACTGGCTCATGTGGTTCGCGGCGATGTCGAACCCGCTCGCGCATCCCTGGCTTGCCGCGCTGATGATGAAGCTTCTCGCCAACGATCAGCCCACGATTCGCCTGCTTCGCAGCAACCCCTTCCCCGACGAGGCGCCGACGGCGATTCGGGCCAGTCTGTTTCGTTACCGGTTCACGAGCCGCCAGGAGCGGCGAGAGACCGGCGCGTGGTGGGTACGAACGCGCGTTGGCGAGTACCTGCCGCCGCTGCAGCGCGAACCGCCCTGAGGCGGCACGCCCTGCCAGGCTCGTCCTGCGGTACCGTCCCCACATGCCGAAGATCGCGGTCGTCCAGCTCCCACCTGTTCTCCTCGATCGCGCGGCGACGCTCGCCCGCGCGGCGGACGCGATCGCAGAGGCGGCGCGGGCGGGGGCGGGGCTGGTCGTCTTTCCCGAGGCGTACGTCCCCGGTTACCCGCAGTGGATCTGGCGGGCCCAGCCGCGGGACGCCGCGCTGGCGTCGGCGATCCACGCGCGCCTTCTCGCCAACGCCGTCGACCTCCGGGGGGACGATCTGGGCCCCCTCTGCGAGGCGGCGCGCGCGCACGGCGTGACCGTCGCTTGCGGCGTTCACGAACGCGACGGAGAGTTCGGGCGCGCCACCCTCTACAACACCTTCGTCATCGTCGGGCCCGACGGCGCGATCTTGAACCGCCACCGCAAGCTGGTGCCGACCAACGCCGAACGGATGGTGTGGGGCATGGGCGATGCGAGCGGGCTTCGCGTCGTCGAGACGCCCGTAGGCAGGATCGGCGGGCTCATCTGCTGGGAGAACTTCATGCCCCTCGCGCGCTTCGCGCTCTACGCCCAGGGGATCGAGATCTACCTCGCGCCGACCTGGGACGAGGGCGAGGGCTGGGTCGGGTCGATGCGCCACATCGCGCGCGAGGCGCGCGCCTGGGTCGTGTCGGGGGCGGCCTGCCTGCAGGGGCGGGACATCCCCGCCGATTTTCCCGGGCGCGCGGCGCTGTTTCCCGATGAGGACGAATGGTTCATCTCGGGCGACGCGGTCGTCGTCGACCCCACCGGCGCCGTCGTCATGGGCCCGGCCCACCGCGAGCGCGGAATTCTCTACGCCGAGTGCGACCCGGCCCGCGTCGCGGTCGCGCGCCGATCGCTGGACCTCGTGGGGCACTACAGCCGCCCCGACATCTTTCGGTTGGAGGTCGACCGCACCGCGCGCCCGCCGGCGACGTTCAGGGACGACTGATTCGCCGATTTGTTCCCTTACGGCGCCGCTACCAGGTTCCGTCGACGCTCTTGAGAAAGTCGTAAGGGTAGGGGAGGACGGGCGCGGAGACCTCGTCGAGGCGGGCGAGCGCCTCCGGCGGGAGCTGCAGCGCCGCGGCCGCGAGCCCCGCCTCGAGCTGCCCCAGGTCGCGTACGCCCAGGATGGCGGCGCTCACCGTCGGCTGACGCAGCACCCAGGCGAAGGCCACCTGGGCCACCGGGACGCCCAGCTCCGCGGCGACGGCCTCGACGGTCGCCAGGATCGCCCAGTTTCGTTCGGTGTTGCGACGGGCGAGCCGATCCTTGAACTTCTCCTGCGCCAGGCGCGACCCGGCCGGGGGCGGTTGATCGCGGCGGTACTTCCCGGACAGGAAGCCGCCCGCCAGCGGCGACCAGGCGAGCAGCCCCAGCCCGAACCGCCGCAGCGCCGGGATGTGCTCGATGTCGAGCGTGCGCTCGACGAGGCTGTACTGCGCCTGCAAGGTGACGAAGCGGTTGGCGCTGGCGCGGTCGGCCGCCCACAGGCTCTCGACCAGGCGGTAGGCCGCGTAATTCGAGGCGCCGAAGTACATCACCTTCCCTTCGCGCACCAGCTCGTCGAGCGCGCGCACCACCTCCTCCTCCGGCGTGCGCGCGTCCTGCATGTGGATCTGATAGAGGTCGATCCGGTCGGTCCCGAGACGCGCCAGCGAGCCCTCGACGGCCCGCTTGATGTGAAAGCGGCTGGCCCCGCGATCGTTGGGCCCCGGTCCCATTCCGAACCGGCACTTGGTGGCCAGCACGACGTCGTCGCGGTGGCCGTTCTTCGCGAACCACGAGCCGAGCACCCGTTCCGATAGCCCGTCCTGGCCGTAGACGTCGGCCGTGTCCCAAAAATTGACCCCCGCGTCCAGGGCGCGGCTCATCATCGCGTGCGACGCCTCCTCGCTGGCGCTGGCGCCGTGCATCTGCGAGCTGGCGTCCGCCTCGCCGAAGGTCATCGTCCCGAGGCAGATCTCCGAGACCCGCGCCCCGCTCGCACCCAGATTTCGATACTTCATGGCCGAGCCGTATAGCAGATGCGCGGCGGCCGCCCCGGCGACCTGCGCCGTCGCGGTGCGGCATTAACGCACGCCGGCCGCCGGAAGCGGCGATGGGCGCTGCCTCCTCTCACATCGCTTTCGCGGAGGTTCTGAATGCTCAAGAGGACTGGGTTCGTGTTCATGGCCGTAGCGGGTCTCGCGCTCTCCACGGGCCCGATGGCAGCGGCGGCCGAGGTCGCCCGGTACACCTTCTCCGGCGCTCAGGCGTCGTTCGCGTTCACAGCCTCGACGTCGCTCACCTGCTCCGACAATTCGGGTGGGTTCGCGGTGGCCTTCGGATACCTGCAGGGCGGCGAGCAGATCTCCACCTCCACCGGTTCGCCGCCGTACAGCTCGAACGGCACGTACGTTCAGATAGACGCCTACTTCAACAGCTGCACCGGCGTCTCCATGGCGGCGATCGGCTCCATCGCGGGCGGGTTCACGGCGCCCGACAAGAAGCTGACGTCGGCCGGCTTCGCCGGCAGCGGCACCGTTCAGGACTTCAACAGCACCAATTCATTCCCCGTCTCGCTCGACCTCCAGCTCGTGGGCGTCGGCAACACCAACAGCTCGAAGTCGAACTCGCATTCGAAGACCACCGGCACCAAGCAGGGCCCTCTGTCCATCAGCCACGATCACGGCGCGAACACCAACCGCGCCGGTGAGGCGTCCGGCTCGTTGACAATCGACGGCGTCACCTTCACCGACATCTCGAGCTTCAACGGCTTCCTCAACTCGAACAGCTCGGCCAGCGTCAGCATCGCCAAGTAGGTTCGGCGAGAAGCCGGCGGTCTCCAGGGGGAACCCTGGGGATCGCCGCGCGCTCAGGTGGTCACGTGCCTCAGTGCGTCTGCAGCGCGCGGCGGTGCTCGCCGCCGACCAGCGACAGCACGAACACCACCACGGCGACCATCGCGTCGTTCCAGAACGTGGCCGGGTTGACGCGGCCAAACAGCGCCGCGAACGCAAACAGCCAGACCGCGAGCCCGAGCGTGACGAAACGGGCCCAGTCGTACATGAACGAGAGCGTTCCGAAGACGAGCAGCCCGGCCCCGACGATGGTGTTGTTGATCTGGATGGGCAGGCTGTTGGGCCAGATGACGCCGGAGAACAGGACCCAGCCTGACAGCACCACGATCGCGACGCGCTTCCACATGCTCCTGGTTCCCCCGTAAAAAACCTATCCTTCGAAAGCGGAACCGCAAGGCCTCCCCGGCCTCTCCTCGACGTGGCTCAGCCACTGCGCGGATGAGGCGCCCAGCGCTAGCGTGGCGGTGGGCCGTACAGGCTCTGGCGAAAATCCGCGTAGCCGAGCTGACGTTTGCCAGTGAGCGAGCTGGTGTACCGAATGGTCTGAACGACCGCGCCGGCGGGGGAGACCTCGCGCATCTCGCCGGCGTTCGAGTAATCGATGAGCGTGTTGCCGTTCGGCAGACGCTGAACGTCGCCCAGGATGATGCTCCCCAGGTTGTTGCCCGGGTCGTAAGACCAGATCTGGGTTGCCGTCACCGAGCCCGCGCTCTCCGTCAGGCTGTACTCGAACACGGGAGACGGCATGGTGCGGGCCTTGAAGACGAGGATGCCGTGGTCGAGCAGATGATGGCCGTGGTTGCCGATGAACTCGCTCTTGGCGAACGACCAGAGCCGCGTCCCGGTCCGCGTCAGCTTGGCGAAGCTCACCTTGTTGAGATCCCCCACCGTGTACGTGTCGTCTGCCGCGTGATACGCGACAGAGTTGGTGTGGTAGGTCCCCGTGCTACCGAAGACGTTTTCGGCGATCTTGGCGACGGTCTTGATTGTGCCGTCAGGCGAACGCTCGACGAGAGTGCTCGCTTCCGAGGTCTCACCGGACCAGAGCAGGGTCGCGACGATGCCTCCGGGCAGGACGGTGAGATCGTGATGCGCGGTGTCCAATCCCGCGACGTGATCGACGACGTTGGTGCCATCCATGCCGACCCGCCGCACGTCGCCCGGGGAGCCCTGGGTGCCGTCGACCTCGAGCATCCACATGTTCTGACCCTCCCAGTCCATGCGCGCGCGGCTGCAAGAGGTCGGCGCGGGCGTCAACCAGACGACGTCGCCATCCGTGTCGAAGATGAATGCGACTGACCAGTTGTAGTCGGTCGTGACGATGAAGCCCTGCGCCGGGGTGCCCTGCGCGGCGGGCGTGAGCGTGAGCGTCATCTTGGCTGCATCGGCGATGGCGCCCGTGGTGAGCGAGCGCTCAGGACTTGTGCAGACCGTGTTTCCGCTGCGGGCAACGATGCGATAGTTGTAGCGGCGTTGGGCTTTGAGCCCGAGCAGCAGGGCGCGGTGGCTTTGCCCCGCGACGTCGATCGCGCCCCCTCCGCCACGGACGTTTTCGTCGGCGGCAGGCTCGTCCAGCGTGAATTCGATGCGCGCGTCGGTGAGCCCCGCGAGAGTCGTGGACCAGGTGATGATGCCGACCGTGGGAATGGCGGGGCTCAGCGCGTCCTGGATGTCGAAGCTGCAGATCTCTGTGGGTGTGGCGCCGCCCGTTCCTCCCGTCGCCGGTCGACCTCCGGACGCGCCGGCTCCGCCCCCCGCGTTACCGCCGCTCGCCCCACCGGTGGCCGGCAGGCCCCCCGCACCACCCGGCTGACCGCCGCCGGATGCGCCGGCGGTGGACGAGCCGCCGGTGCTCGATCCGCCCGCGCTCGAGCCGCCCGTCGACGTCGTCGCAGAGGGCTTGCCCTGGTTTCCCGAACAGGCCAGGGCAATCAAAAACGGAAGCGCCCAGAGGCCCCCAGATCTACCGGCCACGCTGTGATGATGTCATTGGTTGCCCCCGACGTTTCCAATTTCGGGCAGGATCACGCCTTCGGGCTCGGGCCGGTATCGAAAGGAGCTCTTCGATGACGACAGCAGGCAAGGTGGATCTGGCGGGTGATGGTTTCTTCGTCCTGGTGGATCTCTTGGAGGCCGCGAAGGCAGGCCTGCCGCCGGAGGTCCCTTCGCCGATGGACGACCGATTCAGCGAAATTGCCCGCGCCTATCGCAAGGCGGACCCGGCGTTACGACAGCAGGTGCGGGAACAGATTCCCAGGGAGTACTGGCTGCCGCTGTTGCAGCTGGGTGACCGGTGCGCTGAATGGGCGTTGGTCGACAAGGATCCGAAGCACCTCGAGGATGGGTTGACGGCCTATTGTCTCGAGGATTTTCGGTTCGATGCCCACGAGAACCTGGTTCACCTGAGCCGTCTGTGGGACGCGGGCAAGACATTGCACGCCGACACGACGGGGATCTTCAGCCAGGTCGGGCAATGTGCCTCGCCGCAGGGACTACAGGAGCTGAGTAATTTCTCGGCGCGGCCCGAGGACGCGAAGTCGCCCTGGAGCATGGGCCTCGAGAAATATCAGGAAGGGGGCCACACGCGCTTTCGCCCCCGCCGCCCCAAAGGGACGGCGCCGCCGGTCACGTGAGGGTGCACGGCCGCTCGGCCTTCGCGAGCGGCTCCCGAAGCGCGCTCTCGTCGCTCGCGCTTCCCCTCAGGGGCCGCCGTCCAAGATGCGACGGACGGTTCGGAGCAGACCGTCCGGATCGAATGGCTTGCGGAGGAACGCGACGCCGGTGTCACGGATCAGCTCGGCGAGGTTGTCGCCCGCCGCGTAGCCGCTCGCGAGGAGGATCGGGAGAGAGGGCCTTTCCTCCCGAATCTGCAAGACCACCTCTCGGCACGACTTCCCTGGCGTGACGACGTCCAAGATCACGAGGGCGAACTCTTCGCGGCGGGCCAACGCGGCCGCTGCCTCTCCAGTCTCGACGGTGGTGACGACGTAGTCCGCCCGCTGAAGGATGCGCAGGGTGACGGCGCGGACCGTGTCATCGTCCTCCGCGACCAGGATTCGCTCGCTCGCTCTCGCGCGCGGAACCTTGGCGGCCAGCTTCGTGCCCACCGCGCCGGCGAGGCGTTCCGTCGCGGGCAGATAGACCTTGAAGGTGGTCCCCACGCCGGGCTCGCTGTAGCAGTGGAGCATCCCGCCGTGATGGCGCACGATTCCGTACGACACGGCGAGGCCAAGACCCGTTCCGGCGTGCGGGCCCTTGGTCGTGAAGAAGGGCTCGAAGATCTTGTCGAGCACCTCGCGTGACATCCCGGAGCCCGTGTCCGTTACCGTGACCAGGACGTACCGCCCAGGCTTCGCCCAGGGGTGGGTCTCCGCGTAGGTGCCGTTGATGAGCACCTGCTCCGTTTCGATGGTCACGCGACCTCCGCTCGGCATCGCGTCGCGGGCGTTGATACAGATGTTCATGAAGACCTGATCGAGCTGCGACTGATCTCCCTCGACGAGAGGCAAGTGGGTGCTCAGGATGAGATCTATCTCGATGGTTTCCGGCAGAAGCCTTCGCAGAAGAGCGCGAAGGTTCGACAAGCGCTCGTTCAGGTTGGTGGGTTCGAGGCGAAGACCTTGATCTCGGCTCATCGCGAGGAGCTGCCCTGTCAGCGCGCGCGCCCGCTCCGCGGCGGCGACGATGGCGTCGACCTCTTCCTTGACGGCCGTCAGCTCCGTCGCCTCCAGGGCGAGCGCCGCGCCCGAAAGAATCACGGTCAGGAGGTTGTTGAAATCGTGGGCGACACCTCCGGCCAGCATGCCGAGACTTTCGAGCTTCTGGACCTGAGCGACGCGCCGCTCGAGCTCCAGGCGATCCTTTTCGGCCTGCAGTCGCGCTTCGATGAAGCGGATGCGCCCCGCGGCCACCGCAACCTGGGTCGCCATGCCGACGAGGTAGTCGAGCTCGGAGGGCGAAGGCGTGCGGCAGCCCTCGGCCCCGAAGGTGCCGAGCCCCAAAAAACCGAGCGGCTTGTCGAGGAGGCGCAATGGCACGTTGATCAACGTCCGGTTCTGCAGCTGCTCGACGAGTTGCTTGTTCGTGCGCGGATCGACGCGCGCATCCTCGATGACGATCGGCACGTCGCTCGCCGCCAATTCTTCCAGGAACCGATCTCCCTCGACCGTCAAGACCGGAGCCAACTCCCAAACCACCTCGCGGTTGTCGCCCGCGAAGTCGAGGAGCCGGAACTTCCGCGCCTTCTCGTCGTCGGCGACCATCAACCAGACGTGATCGTAGCCGGTGGCGCTGCGCGCCTCGTCGCGCGCGACGGCGAGGAGATCCGTGAAGGTCGCCGCGGGAAGCAGCTTCCTGGCGAATGCGAGCAACCGATGCGACGACAGCTCTGGCATGGGCGCAGCGCGATCTCTACGACAGCCGTGGACTCAGCGGCAGGAGCTTGGTCGCGCGCGGCGCCTCCGCCGGATGGCCGCGCCGATCGCCAGGAGCGCGAGAGCCGCGAGCGTTCGCGAGCCGTCGGGCGACTGAGACACCTGGCAGCCGCAGCCTGCCGCCTCGCCCCCGTCCGGCCCCGTCGTCGTCCCCCCGCTGCCGGTCGCGCTTGGGCTCCCACCGCTTCCGGCGGGCGAAGCCCCGGCTACGCCCGACGCTCCCGCGCCTCCCGAGGTGCCGCCGGGCGAGCCCGCGCTGCCAGGCGAGCCCGCGCTCCCACCGGCCGTTCCCGCGGAGGTACCTCCACCTCCGGCCTGCCCGGTGCCCGCGGACCCTCCCGCGCCTCCGACCGTACCCGCCGCGCCTCCGCCCGTGCCCGCGCTCGTCGCACCGCCCCTCCCGGCGCCGGCCATGCCCGCTCCCCCGCTGCTACCGCCCCGTCCGCCCGCGCCCACCGTTCCGCCCGTGGCACCTGCGCCGCCCGCGCCGCCCGTTCCGGTCGAGCCACCTGCGCCGCCCGCGCCCGTGATCGGCGGAGCGACGCAGCTTCCCGGCGTCGTGGTGGTCACCGTGCCCGGGCGGTAGGCGCCGATGTCCGGCGTGCCCGAGCGCGCCTTCGGGTTGAAGCACTTGGCGACGCCCCCGATGCTCTTGATGTAGTCGATGTCGACGTCGAACTGCCAGGTGCTCACGCGCGCGACCTGGCCGACCATGACCGGCGTGCGTTTGACGAGGCACTTTGGATCGAGGCCGATGTCGGCGGTGGGGACGGCGCTTCCGCTCCCGCCCTTGCCCGTGAGCATCGTATCGCCCGACGCGGGAACGAAGCTGGGGTTGGCTCCGGTCGGCGCCGTGAAGAAGGTTGGCGAGCCCGTGGTCACCACGTTGTTCGACCAGCCCGACGTCGGCTGATTCTGGATCGGCTGCGAGCCGGCCGGCGCCTGCCCCGTCCCGACGATGACGTTGTTCATGAACGTCACGCTCTGCACCGTCACGCCGCCGTTCGTGAAGTAGAGCTCACCGGGATTGGTGGGGCCGGTGGCCATCGACCCGAACTGCGAGTTCCGATAGCAGGTGTTGTTGAGGAACTTCGTGCCCGAGCTCTTCGTGAGGCGCAGGCAAGAGCCCGAGTTGCCGAAGGCGAGGTTGTTGAGGAAGGAGGCGCCGTGCGACGCCTCGTCGACGATGAAGCCGCTCCCGTCCGTGTGCCTCTCGCCGTCGGTGTTTTCGAAGGAGACGGTGCTCTCCACGATGTTGGTGCCCGTCGCCTCGAACAGCGTCACCCCGCTGGACCACGACGCCACGGTGCTGCTGCCGTTGTGCGCGGAGATGGAGCTCTTGAGGTGAAAGTCCGACGCGCTGAAGAAGGTGAACCCGGTGCGCCCGTTCGAATAGGCGATGCAGGATTCGATCTCCCAGTGCCCGTTCGAGACCGCGGTCGAGTCGACGCCGTCCGCCCAGCCGTTGCCGAAGCCTTCGTTCCAGCCGCGCGACACGAGCCCGATGAAGCGGACGTACTCGGCGGTCTTGGAGTAGACGCCTACGTCGTCCGTGAGCTTCACGTCCGGTGCCACGCCGGGCCCTTCGAGGATGGGGGTGGCGCAGTCGTCGGCGCGGAACGTGATCCAGGCCGATGCGGTTCCCGAGTGCGCCGGCGACAGGGTCTGCATCTTGTAGAGCCCGTCCATCAGCACCACCGTGTCGCCCGCGACGGCGGCGGCCGCGGCGTTCGCGAGAGAGCAGGGGTTCGCCCGCGTGGTGCAGCCCGTCTCGACCGTGCCGGTCGGCGACACGTAGAGCGTGGTGGCAGCGGCGGGCCGCGCGAGGGCGAGCACGGCGAGCGCCAGGCAGGAGCCGAGGACGTCTTTGAGGGCGGCTTTCATGGGGTTGGGGGACACCGTAACCTGAATTCCCGGAGCGCGAGATCAGATCCGCCCAACGGTTCCCCTGATAGCGGTTGGCGTTTGCCGTTTTTATTTTTGATCGCGGAATGTCTGCTCAGGTCGATACCGATCGTCCAGGGCTCCTCGACCCCGCGCGCGCGCGCAGGATTCTTCTCGTCTATCCCGAGTTCCCCCGAACCTACTGGGGGCTGCAGTACGGTCTCGCCATCGCCGGGCGCCGCGCCACGATGCCGCCGCTCGGTCTCATCACCGTGGCCGCGTTGCTGCCAGGCGACTGGTCGCTACGCCTCGTCGACATGAACATCGAGGAGCTCACGGACGCGGATCTCGGCTGGGCCGACGCGGTGCTGGTCGGAGGAATGTTGATCCAGGGGCCCTCCATGCGCGCGGTCGTGAGCCGCGCCCGCGCGCTGGGGAAACGCACCGTCGTCGGCGGGCCCGCGCCCAGCACCTCCCCCGAAGCGTTCGCCGAGGCCGACGTCGTGTTCGGGGGCGAGGCCGAGGGGCGTGTCGCGGAGCTGGTCGCGCTGATCGAAGGCGCGCCCGCGCCGTCCGGTCAGAACGGCTGTCGCACGGGCGCCCAGACGCTGGTGCCGCTTCGGAAAGAGTCACGGCCCGACGTCAAGAGCTCGCCGTTGCCGCGCTTCGATCTGCTGCGCATGGACGCCTACACGACGATGTCGATCCAGTACTCGCGCGGTTGTCCGTTCCGCTGCGAGTTCTGCGACATCATCGAGATCTTCGGGCGGGTGCCACGACTCAAGACCGCCGCCCAGATGCTCGCCGAGCTGGAGGCGCTGAAAGCGCTCGGCTGGCGCGGCTCGGTCTTCGTCGTCGACGACAACTTCATCGGCAACGTGAAGGAGGTGCGTAAGCTCTTGCCGGAGCTGCGGCAGTGGCAGGCGACGCAGGGCTGGCCGTTCGATTTCTACACGGAGGCGTCGGTCAACATCGCCGCCCATCACGGCCTCGTCGCCGAGCTGGCGGCGTGCGGCTTCAACGGCCTGTTTCTCGGCATCGAGACGCCGTCGCCTGCCGCGCTGGCCGAGACCAAGAAGACCCAGAACCTCAAGCTCGACCTGACCGGCGTCGTCGACGAGCTCACCCGGGCCGGCTTCGAGGTGATGGCCGGATTCATCCTGGGATTCGACAGCGACGACGCCTCCACATTCGAGCTCCAGCGGGTCTTCCTGGAAGACGCGCCGATCCCGTTGGCGATGGTGGGTCTGCTGACCGCGCTGCCCGACACGGCGCTCTGGCGCCGTCTGACCGATGAAGGGCGGCTCCGTGCCGACAGCGACAGCGAGAACTTCGGTCGTCCCAACTTCGCCACCGTCATGGACGAAGAGGTGCTGCTCGAGGGCTACGCGACGCTGCTCCGTCAGCTGTATTCGCTCGATGGTTACTTGCGGCGCTGCCGCGCCTACCTCGCGCGCGCGCCGCTACCACGCCGCAATCCTCGGCTGCGCCCAGGTTCGATCCGGATCCTCGCGAGGACCATCTGGCGGTTGGGCATCAAGAGCCCGCGCCGACGCCTGTTCTGGTCGCTGGTCCGCGCGGCGCTCGGGCGTTCGGTGCTGCATTTCCCGTGGGCCGTCGAGAAAGCGATCCAGGGGGAGCACTTCCTCAGATACACCGAGGAGGACGTGCTGCCTCGCTTGCGCCGCGCGCTCGACGACGTGCGCGCCGAGCGGTCGATCGCCTGCTCCGACCAGCCCGCGGGGCGTGCGGCCGTTGCGCTTCGTGCCACATCACCGGCGCGCGACCCTTCACGATCTACATATTCGGTCCATTGACCGGCGCCACCGGTCCCGCCGGTCGCAGTCGGAGCCCCAGTCGAACGCGGCACGTGACTTGCTCGCCACCTGCGGCGTGGCTGGAAGATCGATGTTCGAGGTGCTGGATCGCCGTGCGCGCATCGCCTTGCTGGGCCTGGCCCGTCGCGCCGACTGGTGGGTACGCCACGCGCGCTATCGAGCGCCTCAGTTGGCCGGTCCCGCCGAACCGACCTTCCCGTTTCTGGTTTACGAAAAGACCATCCCCATCCGTCGGGACGGCCGGCATGCGCATCCCCTTCTGGAAGCCAACAAGGCCACGAACCTCGCGCTGGCCGCCCCCGCGTTCGACGGCGTGCTCCTGGACCCCGAGCGTCCGTTGTCGTTCTGGCGGACGCTGGGACCGACCAGCGCCGGGCGCGGCTATCGGCACGGCATGGAATTGCGTACCGGCTGCGTCGTGCCCACCGTCGGCGGCGGGATTCTGCCTCCTCTCGACGGCGCTCTTCGAATTGGCCGCGCACCTTGGCTTCACGGTTCTGGAACGCCACGGTCATTCGATCGAAACGGTTCCGACCCGCCCTGGAGAGCTCTGGGGTCTCGACGCCACCGTGCTTTATCCGTACGTTGATCTTCGCTTCGCCCCGCGTCAGGGCAGGGCGCGCCTGGAGGTGGCGGTAGCGGACGGCCAGCTGCGGCTCGCGGTTCGCGCCGAAGCCCCTGGCAGCGTTCGCACCATGCTGTCGATGGTCGATGACCGCCTGGAGGAGACGTCCTCCGGGCCGGTCCGCCACAATCGGATTCGTGCGCCGCATCGTCACGGCGGCGACCGGCGCCCCGACGGGAGCCGATGTCATCGCCGTGAACCGCCGGCGCGTCGTCCCGGCCGTGGTGGACGGTCAGAGTTGCCTCACGTGCGGCGACGTTGCCTGCTGGGAGCGGCCCGCCATGGCCCGGGAGCCCCGGTGATAGTGGTGGTCGCACCCGAGCCCGCTCCGTGGATCGTCCCACTCACGATCTCCTTGCGCAGGCATGGCTCGATGCGGGTGCTCGCGCCGTGGGCGCTCAGCCAAGGCGCGCTCGGCTGGCTCCCGGCGCGCGCACGTGTGGCATTGACCCGTCGCCAGCTCGCCCCCCTCGCGACTTCGCTACAGCCCGCGTGGATGGGCGTCGAGGCGGCATTCGGCCTGTGGGCGGGCAGGCGCACCGATCGCTTGATGGCCGCCCGCTACATGAAGCGGCGGGCCACCGACGAGATCGCGGCGCGGTGGCTGGATCACCTTGGCGCGGACATCACCCTCGTCGTTGCACCGAGCCTCGCGGCTCGTCGCACCTTCGCAGCGGCCGCGGCGCGGGGACTGCCCCGGTTGCTGGTAGAGGATCTGCCTGGCTTGCGCGGACTGCACGACGATCTCGACCGCGCGGCATACCGCTGGCCTGGCAGCGACCTGCTCCGCCGGTACCGCGCCCCAGCGACGGTGATCGCGCGCCAGGAAGCCGAGCGCGTGCTCGCCGATCTGCTCGTCGTGGGCGGCCGGTTTGCAGAACAACAGAGGCGCGTGCGCGGTCTCTGCCCGGAGCGGATCGCCATCCTGCCGCCGGCCAGGCGGGCCGCCGGCTCCGGGGCCCACCGGCACGTCATTCGCGACCGCGCGGGCCCCACCATCCTGCTGGCCGGCCCGGCCGCGGCCCGCAACGGCATCTTCGAGGCGCTGGAGGCGACGCGGATGATCCCGGGCGCCACCCTCCTGGTTCGTTCGGGCGAGGGTGCGGAGCCCGTCGCTCGGTTGGTCGACCCGCAGCTGCGATCGTCTTCCGCGTCGGAGCGTGAGGACCTGTCGGGTGTCGACCTGGTCCTCGCGCCAGCGTGGTGCGAATGCTATCCGCCCGAGGTGCCAGTCGCCGCTCGCCTCGGCGTGCCCGTCGTGGCCAGCCGGCGCGCTGCTGGCGCTGTCGAGTTGGCGCGGGCCGGCGCGGAGGTCGAGGCGGGCGATGTTCCCGCCATTGCCAGGGCCGTCGAGGATCTGTGGCGACGACCGCGCGTGCCTCTCGTGGACGATCTCTCCGCGCCACCGCTCGATGCCGCTGTCGACGCGTTGCTCGCCGGGCCCACAACAGCCGTACCCATGCGCGACCGCCGGCTGCGGGTTCTGTCTTGAGCTGCGCTACAGTCCACCTGGGAGGCGGCAACATGGCGCGCATCATTGGCGGACCTGTCCTGGGTGGTGTGGCGCTGGTGGTGATGATGGCCGCGGGAGTCGGCTGTGGGTCGAGCGCGGGCGGACCTGACGGCGGCGGGTGGCGCGGTGGCGCCGCCGGTGGTGGTGGTGGCGCCGCGGGCGGTGGCGTTGTCGGGCGTGGCGGGGCGTCGGGCGGCGACGGCGGGGCATCCGGCGTCGGCGGCGCAACAGGCGCCGCAGGCGCAGCAGCAGCCGGCGCCGCGGGCACCGGCGCTGGCGGCAGCGCGGGGGGCGGGGGCGGCGGTGGCGGCGCTGCAGGCGGTGGCGTCGCGGGCACCACGGGCGCCGCAGGCGGTGGCGCCGCGGGTGCGGGTGGTGGCGGGAACGCGGGGGGAGGCGGCAGCGGTGGTGGGTCGGGAGGCGGATCCGGCGCGGGTGGGGCCCGCGTCATCTACTGCGCCTCCTATGTCACGCTCGGAGAGATCGACATCGTGTACGTCTACAAGTGGGACCAGCCGCGCAACCTTTGCTTGATGTTCAACTTCCAGTTTGACCATGACGACCGCCCCCCGGTCCCAGGCCTCACGTTGCCGACAGGCTGGGACAACGCCCACGGCCGTGTCTTTGTGGACGGCACGTGCAGTGGCACCGCCGTCGCTGCGACGGCGATGACCGGCTCGCTCGTCTGGTCCGAGACTGTCAGCGGAGCCCCCCGCAGGGCCGACATGGACGTCCTGCTCACGTTCCCGGCGGGAACGAACCCCGAGAGCGAGCTGATGCGCGCCGAGTTCCCGCTGGGCGGCTCCTGCCAGTGACACGGGGCTCGACGTCTCGCTGCGTGCGCTGCGCGCACATGGGGAACGCAAAGGTGTAGTGTGCGTTCCGTCAAGACCAATCCCGTGCGCTCACCGATCTCCATCCAGACTCGCGTTTTGGTCGTCCTCGTCGTCGCGCTGGCGTTCGCCGCCGGCACGTCCCCGGTCTTCGCTCAGGCGGACGCCGAGGCGGCGAAGGCCGCAGCCAGGGCGAAGCTGCTCAAAGGATCGCGGTTTCTGGACGCCGGTTCCTACGCGCGCGCGCTGAAGGAATTCGACGAAGCCTATCGAATCTTCCCCAGCCCGAAGATCTTCTTCAACATCGGGCTCGCCAACACGCGGTTGGAGCGCTACCCGGAAGCGTTGCGCGCGTTCGACCATTTCTTGGCCGAGGCGACGGAAGTGACGCCCGAGACGGTCGCGCAGGCCAAGGCCCAGGTGGAGCTCGTGCGCCCCAAGGTGGCGGTGATCGACGTGGCGTGTGCCCAAGAGGGCGTCGAGATCGTGGTCGACGAGCGGCCGGTCGGAAGAGTGCCCCTCGGTGAGCCGCTGTACCTGGCACCGGGACAGCATCGGTTGGCCGCTCGGTTTGCAGCGGGCGCCGCGCCGTTCCTGAAGACCTTCGACGCCGCGGGCGGCACGCGGGAACGCATTGACGTGCCGGTCGAGAAACCTGCCGTGGCAACGTCAGCGACGAGCAAGGCGCCGGCGGTGGTCGCGGCCCCCGCGGTGGCTCCGTCGCCGCTGCCGGTTCCGCCCGTCGCAGCTTCATCGGGCCCAGCGCCGCCGCCGCCGTCGGTGGGCTCGGAGCCCCAAGGCGTCCTGGTGGACCGTCCGTCGTCGGCCGCATCGAGCGACGAGCGGCCTCTTTACCGGCGGCCCTGGGTCTGGGCGGTCGCGGCGGGCGTCCTGGTTTCCGCCGGCGCGACGTTGTGGCTCACGGTCGGCCGGTCGCAGGACTATCCAGACCCGTCGCTGGGCCACATGAACTTTCCGGCGGGGGGCGTACCGTGACGGGCGAAGCGCTCGCGCGGCGTCTCGTCTCGTCCGGCGTCGCTTGGGCCTGGGTGCTGCTGTTGCTGGCCACGGCATCGCCCGCCTGTTCGTCCTCGCGCTCATGTCGCGACGGGACGCTGTTCTTGACGGTTCACCTGGAAGGGGCGGCGGTGGCCGCAAAGACGTTGGAGGTCGACGTCTCGCTGGACGGCGCGGCTGCGGAGCCCTTCACCTTTTCGCCGGAACGGCCATTGGCGCACACGGAGTCGGTCGAGATAGGCCTGCCCTCATCGCCCGCGCATCCCACGGTTGCCGTGACCGTGGTGGCCCGCGCGGCGGGGGGAGGGGAGCTGGCGCGTGCTTCCACGCCGGCGCCCCCGATGCCGTTGAGCGGCAGTTGCTTGTCGTTGTCGCTGGATCTGGGCGCGCCGGTCGATGGGTCCGCGGGCTCTGGTGGGGCTGGCGTGGGCGGAGCGGCTGGTGCTGGGAGCGCCGGTCGCGGGGGCTCCGCCGGGACGGGCTCGGGCATCGCGGGGACGACGGGGACGGCCGGGCGGGGGGGCGCCTCGCCCGCCGGAGGAATGGGGGGCGCGGCGGGAGCCGGCGCTTCCGGTGGCGCCGGCGCTTCCGGTGCGGCCGGTGCGGCTGGTGCTTCGGGCGGGACGACCGGTGCCGGCGGAGCCGCCGGTCGCGGCGGCGGTGGGACGGCGGGCACCCTCGGTGGGGGTGGCGCCGGCGGCGCCATGGCCGGGTGCCAGCAGAACGCGACCCGATGTCTGGGGAATGATCTCCAGACGTGTGTGGGCGGACAGTGGAATGCGGGGGTCTCCTGCGGAGCGCGTCGCAACTGCACCGGCCCGGAGGGCACCGCGCAGTGCGCCTGCAACGTGGATCCTGTCTGCAAGGCGGCTGGCAACCTCTGCCCCGACACCGCGATGCTCGTCTCGTGCGCGCAGGACGGGAACGGTTGCGTCTATCAGACGTCATCGATGATGTGTACGAACGGTAAGTGCAGCGCCGGCAGCTGCTGCACGCATGCCTGCTCCAACGGCGCCACGCAAAGCGCTGGTTGCGGGACGCAGACCTGTCAGGTGGGCGCCAACGGCTGCACCGCGTGGACGACACCCACGTCCTGCAGCGGCGGGTTGGTTTGCGAACGATACGCCGGCCCCGTGTGCGCCGACGTCGTCTGGGCCAATTCGCCCATCCCCAACTCGCCCGTCGAGTCGGGTACGCCCAACACCGCGAGCTACACCGACAACGGAGACACGGTGACTGACAACGTCACGAAGCTGATCTGGCAGAAGGCAACGTCCCCTGACCCGATCACACAGTCCCAAGCCCTCGCGTACTGCGCCACGCTGACTGTGGGTGGTTACGACGACTGGCGCCTGCCCTCGCAGATCGAGCTGATCTCGATTGTCGACTATGGCGCAACCGGGCCCAGCATAAACGCCGTGTTCTCGGGAACTAAGACGGCCTACTACTGGTCCTCGACGGTGGTGGCCGGCTCGCCGTCGACAGCGTGGTACGTCACCTTCGCCTTCGGCGGCACGTATTTCGAGGCCGCCGGCAACCCGCACTACGTTCGGTGCGTACGATGATGAAAGCAATGCTGGCGGTGGCCGCCGTGATCGGGATTCTGTCAATCAACGACGCGCGGGCCAACGCGCCGAGCGGGCGTTACACGCAGCAGGGCGCAACAGTCGTGGACAACAAGACGGGCCTGACCTGGGAACAGAGCGCATCGACCACGCCGTTCACTTGGACCGGCGCCAAGAGCCGCTGCTCGAGCGTCGGCGCAGGCTGGCGCGTGCCCACGATCAAGGAGCTTCAGAGTCTCGTCGACTACGCGCGCTCCGGGACGCCGAAGATCGACACGGCGTACTTCCCTGGGACCCCATTCGAGCCCTTTTGGTGGTCCTCGACGGCGATGGCTGGCTCATCGTCCGATGCGTGGTACGTCGACTTCGACAACGGCAGCGCGGGCCACCAGGCCATGACAGACGGGGGCCTTGTCCGTTGCGTGCGCGAGACACCCCCGCCGCGCTGACCGACAGCAGCGTTCTGTTCGTCAGAGGTCGGTGATGGCGCTCGGGCGCTTGCTCGCCTCGGGGGGCCGTTTGCCGTCGACGTGACGCCGTCGCTCACGTGGGGTGACGGTCTTCGTGGGCTCAGGCAGTTTGTCGAGGGCGAGCGAGATCTTGACGTCCCCGGTCGCTTCGATGGAGCGGGTCTCGTCGCGGAATCCCGGAGCGCTGAAGGCGAGCAGATGCTCGTGGCCATCGCGGGCGAGGCGCAACGGCAGCGAGGCCGGGCGTCCGTCCATCTGGACGCTGAGCCCCGTCGGCGGGTTGGCGACCTCCACGACGACCGTCGGTTGTGGGTTCGGCGCGGTCTTGGCAGCGACGGGCGGCGTCTCCGGCGCCACCGCCGGGGTGGTGACGTCGTTGCTGGCCGCGGGGCTCGCGGCCGGCGCCACGCGCGGCAGGGGTGCGGGCCGGGGCCAGAAAACCCACGCCGCGGCGCCCGCCGCCAGCGTCAGCCCGAGGGCGATCACCGGCCCCATGCGCGCCGCCGGTCTTGGGGCCGGACCTTGAATGTGCTCACCGGCTCCGCGTCGGAGGGTGGTCGATGCGCTGTTCGGAAAGGGGCGCGTCTCCTCGGCCGGGGTCCGCGCCGCGGCCTGCGGCGGCCAGGCCTCGTCGAGCACCGCGGTGCCACCGGCCATCGGCTGGGGGCCCTCTCCCCGCGCCGGGGCGCCCAGCGTCGCGGGCAGCTCTGGCGGCTGTTCGACGACAAGCCGCGGGCCGGCGCCAGTCGATTGCCCAATCTGGCGCAGCTCCGCCGCGACCGACGACATCGACTCGGGCCGTTGATCGGGGGCCTTCGCGAGCATCCGCATCACCAGCGCTTCGAGCGCGGCGGGCGCGCGCACCCCGTGCGCGTCGAGAGGCTGCGGCGCCTCGTTCACGTGCGCCAGGATCAGCTCACCGAAGGCCTCGTGCGGGAAGGGCGGTCGCCCCGTCAGCATCTGATAGAGGACGCAGCCGAGCGAGTAGATGTCCGAGCGGTGGTCGATGTTGGGGGCGCTGCGACACTGCTCCGGCGACATGTAGAGGGGCGTCCCGAGAAGGCTGCCCGTTCGGGTCTTTGCGGCGGAGAAAACGTTGCCGGCGGCCAGCTTGGCGATGCCGAAGTCGAGGACCTTGACGACAACCGTGGGGGCCGGCGGCACGCCTTTCAGGAGGAAGACGTTATCGGGCTTGAGGTCGCGATGGATGATCCCCTTCGCGTGCGCCGCCGCGAGCGCATCCGCGATCTGGGCGCCGATCGAGAGCACCGCGCCGAGGTCGTCGCGGAGATCGCCGACGCGGCCCATCGCGCTGGCGAGGCTCTCCCCGCGCAGGTACTCCATGACGATGTACGCGCGCCCGCTCGAATGGATGTCGCAGTCGACCACCTGGACGATGTTGGGGTGATCGATCAGCGACGTCGCCTGCGCCTCCGTGAACAGCCGCTCCACCACCTTCGCGTCGCGGGACATCTCGGGCAGCAGCAGCTTGATCGCGACGCGACGAGCGATGCGCCGGTGAGCCGCGAGGTAGACCTCGCCCATCCCGCCCTGGCCAAGCCTTCGCTCGATCACATAACTGCTGAGAACCTCGCCGATCATGCCGCCGCCCTGCGCGGCACGTTACACCATCGCGCAGGACCTCGGGCGCGTCCGCTTTCGCAGTCACAACGTCCACGCTACGATTCGCGCCATGGACGCCACCGGCCTCTCCGCCCCCGCCTTTTCACGGGTTCTGGGGAGACCGTGGTTGGGCGTGCCTGGCTCTTCTCGCGGGCGTTGCCTGCACCTCGGCCGAGGGCGGCGGCGCAGGCTCGGCGGGCAGCGGGCCTGGCGGTAGCGCGGCCGGCAGCGGTGGCCAGGTTGCAACGGGGGGAAGCAGTGGCGGGTCGGGTGGGACCCAGCAGGGCACTGCCGGTGGCGGCCCCGGAGGTAATGCCGGGGCTGGCGCCGCGACCGGGGCCGCGGGAGCGACGGGCGGCAAACCCGCCGCGGGCGGCAGCGGCGGCGCAGGAGGAAGAGGGACCGGCGGCGTCGCTGCCAGTGGCGGGGCAGGCGCCAGCGGCGGGGCAGGCGCCGGCGGTGCGGGAGCCGCCGGCGGAACCGGTGGCGTCGCGGTCGCCGACGCCGTCACGCGCACGGCCTCGACCTTCAAGTTCTCGCACTTCCCGATCCAGACGGACAGCAACGGCGTCTGGAACGGCCCCACGACCCCCGGCACGCAGCTCACCACCACGACGTACGACACCATGGTGCTGGAGAACGGCTACCTGCGCGTCACGCTCCTGCCGAAATACGGTGGCCGCATCTTGAGCATCGTGCACAAGCCCACCAACCAGGAGCTGCTGTACCAGAACCCGATCGGGACCCCGTACCTGATGGGCGAGGACATCTTCTATTACGACTACCTCGTCATCATGGGCGGCATCTTCCCGTCCTTCCCAGACGGTGAGCACGGCAGGTACTGGAACCAGCCGTATGACCTCACGGTCGTCAGCGAGAGCAAAGAGGCGATCACGGTACGGATGTCGAGGAAGGATGACCTGGGCCTCGTGAGCGGGGTTCCAGCGAAGTACGACATCGGTCGCACGGATCTCCTCGTCGAGCTGGACGTGACCCTTCGCGCCGGCAGCACCAGCGTGGAGCTGGGCACGAAGCTCACCAATACCCAGAGCAAGGCCATTCCCAAGCTCGAATACTGGACGGTGACCACGCTGGCGCCCGGCTCGCCCCCAGGAAAGACCGCGATCCCCCTGAACACGCGGATCCTGGCGGCCATGGACAAGGTCCACCTCCTCGAAAGCTCGTGGAGCTGGTTCGGCACCGCCGAAGAGCGGGTGAGCGGCGAGATCTTCAAGTGGAAGAACCTCGCCTCCTTCAAGAACTGGGTCGACCAAGGCACGGCCTTCGCCAACCCGGACTATCGCGCCAACTGGTCGGGCTTGATGAACGACGACAAGGCCGCGGGCATCGTCCGCGTGTCCGACAACGTGAAGACGCCGGGATTGAAGCTGTGGACGTTTGGACCGCAAGGTCTGAACATCGACGTCAACAACAGTGACGTGTGGGTCCGCCCCACCATCGAGATGTGGCACGGCATCACCCCGGAGTTCTGGATGCGCGGGACGATGGCAGCCAACGAAGTCCGCCAGTGGAATCAGACCTTCTTCTCGACCCAAGGCCTGAAGGGGATCACGGCCGCCAGCGAGAACGGCGCGCTCTACCTGACGAGCGCGAAGTCCGGCGCGGACACCGTGCTCGGCGTCGCCGCGACGCTGACGCTCCCCAATCAAACCGTCAAAGCGGTGTTGCGGCTGAACGGCAGCCCCGTCGCGGAGCAAGACGTGGTGATTGCCGCGACAGGGGCAAACACGGTGAGCGCGACGGTGGCGAGCAGCAAGGCGCCCGCCGGCGCCGTCTTCGCGGTCGACTTCCTGCAGGGCGACCGAAGCCTGCTGGCTGGGCAAACGACGTTGCCATAGGGGGTTTGCTCAGCGACAGGTTCCGACGCCGGAAGCGCCGTCCGGTACCACGCCATCGACCGTGATGAAGCGCCACCGGTATCCACCTTCCAGCAGCGTCAGCTCGAGGACGCCGTGCTGCTCGACCACCCGCGCTTCGATGGCGAACTCGTGGGGTCCGCCGAACACGGTGTGAAACCCCGCACCGCCGGTGCCGACGACGAAGCTGCGGGCGCCTCCGCTCGGATCGAGCGCCCCGCTCCTGTCCAGAGGGGCAAGCTGCTGATAGTTGTGCTCGTGGGCATTGAGCACGACGTCACCGCCGGCATCGACGAAGGTCTCCCAGAGAGGCCCGGCCCGCTCCGTCTCGTCGTTCTCCCCGCCGCCCTGGAAACGCGGGTTGTGCCAGAAAGCCAGCGTGCACTTGTTCGCGTGCGCCCGCAGATCGGCGGCCAGCCATGCTTGTTGCGGCGATCCGGTTTCGCAACCGACGGCGTGGCAACCGTCGCTCGTGTTCAGTGCGACGAGGTGCCACGACCCGACGTCGAAGCTGTAGTAACCCTGCTTCTGCTGGCCGGCGAGGTCGGTCACCGCGTTCACGGAGGCGAAGTAGTCGAAGTACCCAGCCGCCTCGGGCTGGACATACTCGTGATTTCCAGGGACCGGATGCGTGATCGCCGCCAAAGCGGGAACGCCCCACGTCGGCGCGTAGTTCTCCTCGAACTCGGCGAGCCTTCCTTTTGAATAGGCGTCATCCCCCAAGGGCAGGAGCGCATCGACGCGTCCGTTCTGAAGCAGGCTGAGGATCAGGTCCGCCGTCCTCTTTTGCGCACAGCCATGGCATGAAATGTCGCCAGCCGCGACGATCACGCGCTCCTCTCCAGGCATACCGGGAGCTCCTCCCTCGGGTGTCTGACCCCCCTCGGGTGTTTGAACGGACATGACGTCCACCTGACCGCCGTCGCCCTCTCCTCCGGCCGCAGCGGCGGCGCCACCGCACCCCGGGCCCGCCGAGAGCAGCGCCAGGCAAGCTCCCAAAACCCCAAGCCCCCTAATCCCGAACCCACCGTCCACATGTGACAGTTGGGTTTCACCCTGAACGGGCGCAAGAGCTTGACACTAGGGGGACACCCCGGACGGCTGGGGCGGGCAGAGCCAAAGTCGGCGTGCAACACGGTCAGGATGCCGATCAGCGAGAGCACGCCGAAAAGGAACATCGCGTCGATTCAAGATGAAGCCGTCATCCTGCGGTCAGGCTCGTCATCCTGCGAGGCGGTAGCCGGCACCTCGCACGGTTTCGATCACGGAGCCGGCCGGTCCCAGTTTGTCGCGCAAGCGCTTGATCGTGGTCAAGATCGTTCTCGTGTTCGTGGCGGGTTCGAGACCCCAGACCGCACTGAGCAGCTCCGCCGGCGCGCAGACCTCGCCCCGGCGGGCGATCAGGTAGTTGATCAGGCGCATCTCCGTGGCAGTGACGGGGACCTCCCGGTCTTCGACGAAGACGTAGTGACCCTCGGCGAAGATGCGCAGCGGACCGATGGTGTGAATCGACTGTGCACTCTTGGACACGTCTCGGATGGTTCCACCCGGCGGCGGCCACGGAACCACTGAAGGGGAGGAGAGCCCCCGATTCTTGGTGCTGTCGTCATCTTGCCGTCATGTTGGGCCAGGATCTCCGCTGCCGGCGTTGGTACCCTGTGTGTCAATTGCGACTCCTGTTGGTGGAGGACTCCCGGCGCTTGCAAACGGCCTTGACGGAGGGGCTCAGCCGGGCCCGTCACCTGGTCGACATCGCGTCCGATGGCGAGGAAGGCCTGCGCATGGCGAAAGCCAATAGGTACGACGTCATCGTCCTCGATCTGATGCTACCCGTCCTAGACGGCATCTCGCTGTTGCGGCGCCTTCGAGAGACCGGCCGAGACACCCACGTGCTGGTGTTGACGGCGCGGGACACCCTGGCCGACAAGTTGCGTGCCTTCGCGACAGGCGCCGACGATTTTCTGGTCAAGCCGTTCGCGTTCGAAGAGCTTCTCGCCCGGCTGGCGGCGCTGGTGCGGCGGCGTACGGGTCAAAAGAACCCGAGCGTGATGGTGGGGGCGCTGGAGATAAATACGAGCGCGCGTCGGGTCCTGCGGGACGGCAACGAGGTCCCCTTGCCGTCCCGGGAGTACGCGTTGATCGAGCTGCTCGCGTCGCGCGCCGGGCAGATTGTCTCGCGCGCCGAGATCGTGGCGCGCCTCTATGGCGGTCGGCCAGAGCCCTCCAGCAACGCCGTCGAGGCGGCGATTTATTCGCTGCGCACTCGATTGGACGGCGATGGCCCCTCGTACATCGAGACCAGGCGTGGGCGTGGCTGGATCCTGCGGGCGCCGCAATGAGCTCGCTTCGCCGCGCGCTGACGAACCGGCTCGTGCTCGGCCTGACCGCGGTGTTGCTGGTCGTCGAGGGCGCGCTCTTTCTCTTCCTCAAACACCAGATCGTGAGCTCGTTCGACGAGCGGCTGCTCGAGACCGCGCGCCTGCTCGCCAGCGCGGTACACGTGGAGGTGGGCGGCAAGCTCGATCTGGAGCTGGGCGACGTGCCGAGTCCGGAGTTCGGTGGGAGCGCGGCGACGGCCGCGTTCCAGATTCTGGGACGGCCCTTCGACGTTGTATCGCTCCGCCTCGCTCGGTGACCGCAACCTGGTGCACCCCGCCATCCCGGTGGGTGGCCACACGGTGACAGACCTGCCGTTGCCTGACGGCCGCCCGGGCCGAGCGGCGGCATTTCTGTTCGCGCCGACGGCCGAGGCCGGAGCCTTGCCATCTCCGAGCAAGCTCACCTTGTTGGTGGTCCGGGAGCGAGGAGCGCTGGACGCCAGGCTGCTCGGCATGTCGCTTGCCTTGGGTGCTCTCGGCGTCGTGCTCCTCGTGGCGATGCCCCTCGTGGTGGTTCGGGTCGTCCGGCAGAGCCTGTCGGCGCTGATCGCGCTGGGCCGTGACGTCGACGCGATCGACCTCGTGTCTCTCGATCGGCGCCTTCCGACGGCGGGCCTTCACGTCGAGTTCGTCCCGATCGCGGAACGGATCAATCAGCTCCTCGACCGCATCCAGGATGGTGTGCTCCGGGAGCGGCGATTCTCGGACGAGGTCGCCCATCAGCTCCGCACACCCATTGCCGAGCTGCGCGCCCTCGCCGACGTGTCACTCGCCGGCCTCGGTGCGGAGGCGTCGCGGCATCGGCAGGTCTTGGAGGACGCTCGCGAGATCGCGATCCAGATGGAGCGCCTCGCGACGGGATTGCTTGCGATAGCTCGCGGTGAGTCCGATCGCCGCATGGGGACGAGCCCGGTCGATCTGCGCGCGATCGCCGCGCGCGCGACGGTCGATGTCGCTCGACGGAGCGGGGACCGCGGAATCCGGATCGCGTCTCCGCGCGATCAGGACGGTCCTCCCATCACCGTCGTCGTGGACCAATCGATGGTCGAGTCCGTGCTGGCCAGCCTCGTCGAGAACGCCGTCGCGTACACCCCCAGGGGCGGGGAGATTGAGATATCGACGGAGGTGGCAGGCGCCGTCGCTCGGCTGACGGTCACGAACACCGACAGCACGCTCGACGACGAGGATTTGCCGCGGATCTTCGAGAGGTTCTGGCGAAAGGAACAGTCTCGGAGTGGAGGCGAGCACAGTGGCCTCGGTCTCGCGGTCGCCCTCGCGATGACACGGGCAATGGGTGGAGAGCTAGCGGCCGATCGTCCCGCGCCTGGCCTCTTCCGGATGACCCTGTCGATCCCGACGCTGGCCGACGTCCGATCCGAACAGCCGGCCGAGGGCTAGCGTCGCGCGCCGGCGTCTACGGCCGGGCGCGGATCAGCTGCAGGGGTGTTTCCCCGCCGCTGGCCCAGGCGATGACCACGTCGGACCCGACGCTGACGGCGTCGAGCCAGTTCCAGTAGGGGAGGTCGCCGGCGGCCATCAGCTGGTGCTTCGCCCCCAGCGGGCCGGCGGCGGGGACCCGAACGAGCTCGAGCGATTCGCCGGGATAGTAGGTTCCGAGCGTGAGCTTCGACTCATCCAGCACCTGGACGACGGCGTCCCCGACCGTGAGGAGCGCCCCCTGCGCGGCGCGGTCACCCAGTACGAGCGGCGTCGTCGACGCGGCAGCGCCCGAGAGCTCGAGGCGCAACGAGAGGAGGGCCTTCGGGGCGTTCGGGTCCGTCGTCGGGGAGCCATCGGCGGTCCCCTGGTACGAGAGGGCGAGCTGGCTTCCTGCCGCCGCCAGCGCGGGCGCATGGACGTCGACGCCTGGCAGCGGGTCGGCGACCCCGGAGAGCGTGCCGGTGGGCGAGACGCGGGCGATCGCGAGGTGCCCCTCCCTGTACATCGCTGTGTACGTCACCGGCTCCGTCGTGAAGGGGACGTAGAACTGGCCGTTGGCGTACGTTCCGCGGCCAATCTCGGTGACGAAGCCGTCACCCGTGGGCACCTCCACCGGCGCGGTCGTCGAAGCGCCGTCGGCGGAGATCACGGCGGCGTTGAGGTGAGAGACCGCGGCGCTGGACTCGGTCGTCTCCCAGAACAGAAGCGGCCCACCGTCCGGGCGCGGGACAACCATCACCTGATACACGTTGCCGGTCGTCACCTTCAGGGTGATGCGCCCGACGTTCGCTCCCGCCGCGTCGAAGGTGTGGACGAAGAGGAGGTTGTCGAGGCCCATGCCGGCGACCACCCATCCCGACGGCAGCGGCGCAACCCAGAACGAATCCGGCGGCCCATAGCTGGCAGCCTGAAGCCCGGCTTCGGTGACCCGCACGGTGCTGATCGTGTCGAGGGCCGCGTTGAGACGGGTGAGCCGCAGTCTCCCCGCGTACGCGTCCGCGCCGGTGACCCAGGCGAGCGCCACCTCGGTGCCATTGCTGCCCATGGCGACGGCGAACGGTGACAGGTCCGGCGGAGCGACCCCACAGTTGATGACCACCGGATCCGTGCTGCACGGGCTGCACCCGCTGGTGTCGAACAGGCATGACGACGAGCAACGGATCGTGCCGCTCGCGAATCCGCGCAGGGACTGGCACGTCTCGCCGCCGAGATCCTCGCCGTCACACCGCTCGAATAGCTCCAGATCGCGCACGCCGTTGCCGCAGCGCGCGCCGGTGGAACCGCCGCGCCCGGCGGCGCTGGCACCGCCGCCGCCGGCGGTGCCGCCAGCGCCGCGCCCGGCGGCGCCGCCTCGTCCGCCCGCACCGGCGAGGCCACCGCCTGTGCCGGCGAGGCCACCGCCCGCGCCGGCGAGGCTACCGCCCGCGCCGGAGGGGAGGTTGCCGCCCGTGCCGGTGGAGAGGTTGCCACCTGTGCCGGCGGTGATGGTGCCGCCGGCGCCGGTGAGGGTGCTCCCGCCACCCCCGCTGGAGCTGCCGCCGCTGCCGCCGGTCGGCCATGCCGGTCCGTCGCCCCGGGCGCCGGCGGACCCGGGGCCGAGGTGGCTGTCGCCGTCGTCGCAAGCGGCGATCAGAACGCCCGCAAGGGCGCAGAGCAGGAGGCGGGGGTTGGATGGGGGGCGCATTCCTATATCTCCTGAAGTCGCCAGCCCCCCATTCAGGCTCATCGATTCTTTCGCGGCCCGGGGTAGCGCCTCGTCGGGCTCGGTCCAGAAGCGTAGGCGGCGGACGGGCAGCGCCCGCTGACCGAGCAGGACGTCCTGGGCCGCGGGATCCCACCAGCAGCGCCCATACCAGGTGCGCCCTTCCGCGCTCCCCAGCCGGCAGCCCCGCGGGTCGGTTGCGTCGCAGCGTGCGAGGTTCTCCAGCCGTCCGCCGAGCGTCCCGAGCCTGCCGGTCATCGCGTCGAACGCGCGCGGCCGCTTGTCTGGAGCGCGGTCGCCGCAAATCCGGTCGCCCCATTCGCGGTCGCTCATCGTCCAGTACTCGTACCCGATCATCCGTGGCCGCTCGAAGATGATCCGTTGCTCAGAGGGTTTGACGTCGAGCTGGAACGTCTCGACGCTGGTCGTGTCGGTGCCTCCGTTTGCGGTGCGGAGGCGTACGGTCGCGGTCGGCGCGCTCACGACGATGTCGCCCGCGACTTCGGCCAGGCGACCAAGCCCCTTGTGTTCAACCTGCCGGGGAAAGGCATCGACCTCGCGGTTCACGGCGCGCCCTGCCTCGATGATGACGGTGCGGGCCTGCTCCAGAAGCGCTGCTTCGGAGGCGACCGAGAGGAGCGCTGTGGATGCCGCCGAGAAGAACTGGCGGGTCGGGCGGAAGCGAGGCGTCCCGCCTGGCGGGAGGGGACCGAGCGGCACCGAGGCGACGTCGATCTGCCAGAGCTCCCCCTCGCGCCGGATGGTCCCCTCGACGAGCCACGCCCAGGGGTCGGTCACGCCCGCGTAGTGCCAGGTGTGGCCGGGCTGCGGGTGCCTTTGCCATTGGAGTGGGCTGGTCCAGGCGAGGAAGTCCTGGGTCTCCGCCTGGATTTCGACCGCGGGTAGCCGCTCGGGGAGGCTCACCATCTGGCCACGCTTCCGGAAGAACAGCTCCCAGTACACGGACCGGATGGCGTCTTCCCGGCTGTAGAAGCGCGCCGCGCGGCTATCGTGGACCGCGCTCACGGCAGGTTGGAGATCCGTGTAGCGAGGCTGGAGGTAGGCGAACACCAGCTGTTTCCCTCGCCGGACGACGCCAGAGCCCGCGAGCCAGGCCTCGCGTTGCTGTTTGTCGTTGGGGGCGAGCAGCGCCCACGGGCGCTCCTGGACGTTCAACGTGCCGTCGTCATTGACGACGTAGGCGATGGCATCGTCCAGGTACGTCTTGTCCAGCCCCAGCCAGAAGCTGACGTTCAACGGTTGATAGGCGCACGCGCCACTCGACCACGGGATCCGAAAGGTGAACCGACCAGGTCCCGACTTGCCGGCCCGCAAACGGTCCTTGCGCTCGAACGGATAGGCCGCGTCGCACCCGCGCCGGTCAGGGGTTCGGGCCCGGCTCAGAAGCTCGATCCAGAGGGCGCCGACGTCCGGGTGAGGCGCGCCCGTGCGCGCATCGAGCAATTCACCCGTGAAGACGAACTCTTTCGCCTGGAGCAGGGACGGCGACGTCAGGATCAGCGCGGCGCCGCAAAAGGCACTGAGCACGCGTCTCACGTTCACGGTGGCGAGCTTACCCGAGCGGGACGCGAGCCCTCTCCGGGGCGTTTCTTTTCCAGATCTTGTGATCTGTTTCTGGAGCGCCGGGCATCCTGTGAGTGGATTTCTCGGTGTTGGTGAGCGGGGAAACCCCGGAGGTCACCGTGGACATGAGCCGAAGGCTGCCACGAACGGCGGTCATCCTTGCGGGACTGGTTTTGGTCGCCTGCACCGGCAAGGTGGGGGCCCCGTCGGTTTCCGGCGCGGCGGGTTCCGGCGTGGCGGGTTCCGGTTCCGGCCCGTCGGTTTCCGGCGTGGCGGGGTCCGGCCCGGTTGTCTCCGGCGCGGCGGGGCTCTCCGGCGGCGCCGCCGGCGTGTCCGGCCAAGCGACTGTGTTCAGCCGCCTGGGGCTCGCCGCGCGTCTCAGCAAGTTCGAGTATCAGAACAGCGTCGCCGACGTGCTGGGCGTGGCCCTGCTGCCCGCCGAGCTCGACGCGGCGGCGGGCGGCATCCCCGACGACACCGGGGATGGCGTGCTGAAGCACCTCGCAGACAAGCAGATCAGCGTCGAACAACACGCGCTCGCCTACTTCCAGGTCGCCGACGGCGTGGCCAAGCGGGCCGACATGGCGGCGCTCTCCACGCGCCTCGGAACCTGCACCAAGGAGACGGCGGACTGTGGCGCCGCCTTCGTGCGCGCCGCGGGGCGGCGGCTGTTTCGGCGGCCGCTGGAGCCACGCGAAACGGACGCGATGCTCGTGGTCTACAACGCCGCGCTCGGCGAAAAGCTGGCCTTCGCGGAGGCCGCGCGCTGGGCGCTGAAGGCACTGTTGCAGGCGCCGCAGTTTCTGTTCCGGATGGACAAGGAGACCTCCGGGGTGGTGAATCAGCCCCGCGACCTCGACGGGTACGAGCTGGCGGCCCTGCTCTCGTCGTTCGTGTGGGTCAGCGTTCCCGACGAAGCGTTGCTCACCGCGGCCGGGGACGGCAGCCTGGTCAGGCCCGAGGGCGGGTTCGAGATCTTGGCCGGGCAGGTGAAGCGGATGCTCGCCGACCCCAAGGCGCGGCGCATGACCGAGATCTTCGCGGCGGACTTCAGCCGGGCACGCTTCGCGTCCTTCGAGGGCGCGACCGACGCGGATCGGGCGGCCCTGAACGAATCGGTGATAGCGACCTTTCAGGATCACTTGTGGACCCGGGGCGGCAGCATCGCGGACCTGTTCACGACCACGCGCTTCGTCGTCAACCCGACGGTGGCAAAGCTCCTGGGGCTGGCGCCGGTCGGCACGGGACTGCAAATGGTGGACGTGGCCGGCAAATCACAGCGCGTCGGTCTGCTGTCCCATCCGGGGATGATCGCGGGCATGGGTGATCGGGTCACGGGGTCGTTCGTCAATCGCGGCAAGTACCTGATGGAGCGGCTCCTGTGCCGGAATCCGGCCGCGCCCCCTCCGGACGTGGCCGCGCAGATCGAGACCTTCAATACGGATACGACCGGGATGAACGAGCACGAGAAGTCCGCGATCCGCATGACGCGAAACCAGTGCTGGTACTGTCACGCCCAGTTCGAGCCCCTGGCCTTCGGGTTCTCCCGCTTTGACGGCGCGGGACGCTATGTCGGCGAGACGTACGCGGACGGCAAGCCCATGCCCCTCGATGGCTGGGTGCCCACCGGCGAGTACCTTGAACCGCGCTACACGGACATGGCCAGCTACATGCGCGTGCTGGCGACCAACCCGGTCATCCAGACCTGCATGACCCAGCACTTCATCGAATTCGCGACCGCCCGCAGCAGCGACCAGCTGACCCGAAAACAGGCCGAGGGCGTCGGCCAAGAGTACCTGGCGGGCGGCAGCACGCTGTCGGCGATGGTCTCGGCCGTCGTCAGAAGTCCCCTGTTTAGAACTGTCTTGACCTCTCCCATTCCCCCAGCAGGGACCAAGCCATGAGACCGATTCTCTCCCGCCGCACGTTCTTGTATGGCACGGGTGGCGTGCTCATCGGCCTGCCGTTCCTCGAGGAGATGCGACCGCGCGTGGCGCGCGCCGCGGGCACGGAGCCGCCCATGCGGCTCATCACCATGTTCTTCGGTCTCGGGATCGCGCGCGACGAGATGCTGAAGAAGTTCACCGGACCGCTGGAGCCCTACCAGCCGTTCGCCAACAAGATGGCGATCTTCACCAACCTCGAGCTCAAGCAGTCGCATGACTTTGGCTCCGGTGAGCCGCACTTCAAGGTCGGCGACGTGGTGTTCGTCGGCGATCCGCAGAAGCGCGAATACGAAGCCGCCGGCCCGTCGCTGGAGCAGCTCGTGAAGAAGCAGCTGCATCCGAACGGCGTGCCCACGCGGCTCGGCTCGAAGTCGATCGGCATGTGGTTCCGAACCGGGTCGGTCTCGCAGTACACGCGCCACTGGAACCAGGATGGGAGCCCCGGCGAGAGGCCCGAACGCCGCCCCACCCGTATCTTCGAGCAGATGTTCGGCGGAATCATGCCCGGCGGCACCGCGACGGACCCGGCCGCGGTAACGGAGCGCCACCTCAAACGGAGCGTCCTCGACGCCGTCATCGGGGAGTACAAGCACTACACGAGCGACGCCTCCCCGCTGGGGGCCGACTCGAAGGCCAAGCTCGCCGTCCACCTGGACAACATCCGCAACGTCGAGTCGCGGCTGGCGCCCACCGAGGCAGGGATCAACGGCCCGATGATGGAAGAAAACAAGAACTGCAAGATCCCCACCGGCGTCACGGACCCCGGAACGAACGTCCCCTATGACCTCGCCCAGGGCGGCGCGGGCGGCAGCGCGCCCAGGATCGAGCACACGGACTTCTCGGCCGCGTTCAAGCTGCAGGGGGAGTTGATGGCGCTTGCTCTGCGGTGCGACGTGCTGCGCTTCGGCAGCATGCTCTTCGTCGGCGCGGGCGGCCATGTGGGCCTGCGCGGCACTTACAATGCGCTGGGGACCAGCATCAACTTCACGCAAGACATCGAGGGGACGAGCCCGCACGACGCCTATTTCCACAACAACCGCTGGGACAAATGCCGCATGCACGCGCATTACTGCCAGGCGGCACTGGCCAGCACGCTCCGCGCCCTCGACGATCCCACCTATCTGGAGTCGAACGGCAAGACGGTGCTCGACAACACCCTGGTCGTCATGGGGACCGACTACGGCGGAGGCGGCACCTCCACCGGTCACATCCCAGAGGGCGTGTTCCACGCCATTGCCGGGGGCAACGGGCACTTCCGCGCCGGGTTCTACGACAAGGTCTACAACGCCATCGACCTCTACGAGACCGCGCTCAAGCCCTACGGCTTGGTCACCGGCATGGGCTCGGGCCGGCACCCACGCTACCGGCGCACCCCGAGCGTGATCACCGAGGTGCTCGCGTGAGCGCGACCCGTGCGAGTGGCTGACCGCCTGTTAGGATGACGGCGACGATGTCGAGCTCGCGCCTGCTGCCGGTTGTTTTGCTGGCCCTGTCGGCGTGCGCCGTCGGTTACGCGCCGCCGCCCTCCGGGCCGGGGCCTAACCCGCCGCTGTCGGCCGCGGCCCATCCCGACATGACCGGCTGGCGCTTGATGGGCGACGGCTGGGTCACCGGTCAGTTCGAGCGACAGATCATTCGCGTCGGAAAGTCCGAAGGGCGTGTCCCGCGGCTCATGCTGGTCATCACGCAAAGCAATCTGGAGGTCGGCGACGTGGTGATCCAGTTCGGCAACGGCCAGCGCTGGTCACCCGGCCTGCGGAATTCCTTCGCCGACGGCTCGCGCAGCCGCGCGATCGAGCTCCCCGGCCACGTCCGCTTCGTCAGGGGCGTCGAGCTGGTCCGAGGGGCCGTGCCGCCGGGCGGACGCGCGCACGTCGAAGTCTGGGGCCAGTAGCAGCCTTCGGGCGGTCCCGGCGACGCCGCGTCCCGACGAGAGCGCGCGGCCGCGCGATCGTTGGCGCCGCCGCTCATGGCGGGCGGCTGGCCTCGCCTTCTACTTGTCGTACCTCGACGCGAACGTCGACCACAGCGAGAAGCGCGGCACACCAGCCGCTCCTGCGTCGAACGAAACGCTGAGCGCCGAATGAGTCACCGATGGGATGAAGACCAGTGTGTTTACGTTGCTGCCGATGCCCCGGCGATCGCTCGTCATGACGGTCGAGGTGCCGCGGTCTCTCCAGCCGAACTGGACCTGTGTGGGCGAAGTGCCGAGTCCTCCGCCGTACGAATCCTGGCCCAGGCTTCCGCCCGAGCCGGCCCCGAAGCCACTGAGCGGGATGAATGGCCACCCAGAGATGAACGTGAGGTTCAGATATGACCATTGCGTGTAGACCTTCGATCCGTCGGAGAATCCCAGGAGGCACTGGTCGAACCCCGGGCACGTGATTCCGATGCGGTGATAAGTCCGGGCGGCTGCCCACTCTTGCACGTTGATGAACGTCGTCCCGTTGTCGAGCGAGATGGCGGTCCGGATTCGGCCGGTCCGGGAATCTGGCCACGCCATCACGTAGACATTGCGGTTGGCCAGATAGGCAATCGCCGGACCCACGCGCGAGACCTGATTCGTCAAGATCGTGGGGGCATTCCAGGACGTGCCGGTCGAGGTCGTGCGGAAGACGATTTCGCCATCCAGCGTGTCGTTGACATAAGCCAGGACCTCCTGCGGCGACGCGGCGTCGCCCGCCACCGCTGGGGGATGGCGGGAGGTCGCTGATACGGGAGCAAAGCCTGCCGTCCAATTGTTGGCGCCGTCGGTGCGGCCCCACATCACGGCGCTGTCCGAGGCGCGAACGAACGCCGCCAGATAGAACGACGAGGTGTTGAATCGAGTGGCGCGGTAGATCGAAGGGGCGCCTACCATCGCGACGTTCGTGGGTTCACCTTCGTCCTGCCAGGTGCTGGCGACGCCCGCGCCGCTCGCGTCGGCCCGGCGGTGCAGAGAGGTCGTCTGAATGGCACCGTACGGAGACGCGGGGTCCTTCAACCCGACGATCTCGTTCCGAGACAGGTTGCGCTGGGAGTCGTCGCCGAGCCCCTGGATGCTCGGGAACATGACGGCCTTGGGGTCGGTGTCGTGGTTGAAGCCCAGGGCGTGACCGAATTCGTGCAGCAGCACCGCCCAGAAGTCAGCCTGCGAGGCAGCTGGAAATTCCGCGTTCGTCGCCCAGTTCAGGTCGGAGTACGCTCCGCTCGCGTTGACGCAGCCTCTGTGCATGATGACGGTGGCCGAAGAGGTGCCCGGACCGCCAAAGGTGCTGGCGAATCTGCAAACGCCGGCGACGCCGAAGTTGGTCTCCGCCGTGAGCAGGATCTGTCCCGTGCCGGCAGCGCCCGAGCCTGTGGCGCAGCGGGGGTCGGAGGCGGCGAGGTCGGCGGTCTGGATGCGAAGGCGTACGTCAGCGTTTCCGTCGACGAACCACTCGTTGGCGGCGGCCAACGCATGGCCGCGGATGTTGTTCCAGGAGAACCCCGGGAAGGCGCTGGCGAAATGATTCGGACAGCTGAAGACGGGCACGACGGGAAACGTGGGGCTCGAAGCCGCAGACCACGCCGTCGGCTTGTCGAAGGCGAATGCGGAGCTCGGGCAGCACAGAATCAAGAACGCAGCGAGGCGTCTGAGCGTCGTCAAGTTCCCCTCCTCGGCGTCAAAGGGCGACCCCGTCCCATCTTGCGCGGCACCGGCCGGCGTCACAGACGGCGGTCGTGGGCGCGCACAGGCTCTGCATCGTGCATTCGGTGGGACCGCGGCACCATTGCGACTCGCTCGCTGCCAGCCTCCTGGTCAGCTCGGCCATGTCGCTGCGGGCGATGACGTTCGGACACGAGCTGAGACAGCTCGTTTTCACGTCGACGACGATGCAGTCGTTGTTCGAGGCGCACGGCGAGCCGGACTCCAGCGCCACCACGTGTCCGACGAGCTCGGCATCGATGCGGACCAGCCTCGCGTAGCACGCCTGCCGGGCGGCGATCGCGCGCGTTTCGTCCGCGGTCGGCGACGGCGTCGACTCCGCATTCGGAGTCTGTGGCGGCACCTGGTTGTTCCGACAACCGATCAGCAGAGCGGGCGCGAGCAGCGCGAACAACACGGACGGCAGATGGTCTGGTCTCGGCATGAACCCTCCCTGTGACCCCCTCGACCGCGCGCCCAGCCAGGCCACGCACCAATGGGTTGAACGGGACGGGAGGGACTTGTTCCCTTACGCCTTGTCGATCACGATCGCTTCGCTGTCGGGCGCGGGCGGGAGCGTGAGGATCTCGCAGCCTTTGCGGGTGACCAGGACGGTGTGCTCGAACTGGGCGGACAGCGAGCCGTCGGCGGTGACGATGGTCCACCCGTCGTCGAGCTGCCGTACGTCGCGGCGGCCGAGGTTGATCATCGGCTCGATGGTGATGGCCATGCCCTCGCGCAGGCGCAGACCCAACCCGCGAGGCCCGGCGTAGACGATTGTGGGCGGTGCGTGCATGAGGCGGCCGATTCCGTGCCCGCCGAGCTCGCGCACCACGCTGCAGCCCTCGCGCGCGGCCAGCTCCTCGATGGCCGCGCCGATGTCGCCCAGGCGCGCACCGTCGCGGACCTCGTCGATTCCCGCGGCGCGACAGCGGCGGGCGGTCTCCACGACGTGTCTCGCCTCGGCACTGGGCTCACCCACGAACAGCGTCGCCGACGTATCGCCGTGAAAACCCCCGAGCTCGGTCGTCACGTCGACGTTGATGATGTCGCCCGGCGCGAGCCGTTCTTGCGGGCTCGGGATGCCGTGGCAGACGACGGCGTTCCGGCTCGTGCACACCGCCGCCGGGAACCCGTGGAACCCGAGCTGGCTGGGCCGTCCTCCCCGCCGAGACGTGTCCGCCCGCACCCAGGCGTCGATATCGGCGGTCGTTATGCCTGGCGAGATTCGCGCCCCGATCATCGCCAGCGTGGCCGCGGCGGCGTGCCCGGCCCGCCGCATCGCCGCGACTTCGGAGGCCCCGAGGAGCTCGATTGCCATCGCTCGACTCTGCAGCCGCGCACCTCCCGCGATCCAATACCTTTTCGATCTGGCTGGGGTGCCATGCCCGCGTGCTAGGCTTGGTGCCGTGAGTCTGGCGCAGCTGGAGTATTTCGTCGCCGTCGCGGAAGAGGAGAACGTGGGTCGAGCGGCCGCTCGCTTGCACCTGTCACAGCCGCCGCTCAGTCGCCAGATGCGCTCCCTCGAGGACGAGCTGGGTGTGAAGCTGTTCGAGCGAACCTCGCGGGGTGTTCGCCTGCTGCCACCCGGCGCCACGTTGCTGCCGCGCGCGCGCGCCATTCTGGCCGACGTGGCCGCCGCCGCACGCGCGGCGCATCGAGCGGGACTGACCGGTTAGAGCTGGCGATCCCGAGCTGACGCTTCGGGAACGCCGCCCGACGTGGCCACGCAGCCGATCAACAAGTACTACTGCAACGTGATGAACGCGATGGGCGTGAAGGCCGGAGCCGACGGCTTCCCGGCGAAGGGCGGCACGGAGCCTGTGAGCAAATACGGCAAGTACGACGACACCAGGCTGTTCGGCACCGACGAGCCCGCGGTCATCAAGGACCCGGGCGAGTATTCGGAGCTGCGCGCGAGCTGAGCGCCCGGCCTGACCCCGGACGACAGGGGGCGCTGGCCCGGGGGCCGCAACGGTGTTTGATATCTGACAGGCGTCGTTGGAGGTTCGCCGACATGACGCCGCAGCCGGGGCTCCGTCCACCGCCACGATGCGGCCGACGCCCGGCGTGCGCCGGTGGCACCGAGCTTGCTGTCCCCTGCGTTCATGAAAACCACGATGAACAAGGCTCTCCTGGGGATTGCCGCCAGCGCCGCGCTCCTGGCAGCTTGCGAAACCAGCAATACCAGCGAGGATCTGGTCGGTACCTGGCAGCGGCAGCGCGAGGACGGGACAGTCCGCGACCAGTATGTGTTTCGCCCGGACGGCACGCTCACATTCGACGAGTTCAAGCCGGACGATGCGGCGTCCGAGGACCACATCTCCGGAACGTACACGGCCACCGACCACACGTTGACGGCCACGGGAACGGACGCGAAGGACGGCGCGCGCTCGCGGATCACCGTTTCCTACTACGCGAACGAGACGGCATTTGCGACCGAGGCGTTGCGGCCCACGGGCGCCCACACAGGCGTCGTCGGCGAATGGACCGCGACCGCGAAGCTCGAGTTCCCGGACAAACCTGCCGAGCCCCCCCTTGGCGGCACCGCGACCTACCAGTTCCGCGCCGATGGGACGTTCACGGCGACGATCAAGAATGCCGACGGCATGGAGACCGGCCAGGGGACCTACCACGAGGAGACGTCCGGAATCGTTCAGGTGATCCCCACGGGCGAGACGGTCGGGATTGTCCTGCAGACGATCGACGACGCCGCGCTGGTATTTCCGACCCGAATCTTTCAGCGGTCCCGGTAGCTCGGGCCAGGCGAGGCTGCGTTCAGTTGGCGAGTTGCTGGAGCGCGAAGTCGACGAGCGAGGCATTGCCGACCGCGACCGTGACGCTGCTCGGCAGCTTGACGATCTTCCACTTGATGCTCCAGGGGAGGTTGCCCCCGGCCTGGAGCTGCGTGTAGGGGCCCTGCACCTCGAACTCGAGGAAGCCGTTGCCCGGGTAGATGTCGATCTCCCCTTCGCCCGTCGCTTGCGCGGTCGCGGGCGTGTCGGCGTACTTCTTGAGGAACAGGTTTCCGCCCACGGCGTAGGCGGTCCAGCCCTGGCCGTCGGCGTAGCACTTGTCGCCGTTCGGGCTGGTCGCGGTCATCGCCGCGTCGTCGAAAAAGGCCATGCCAGATGCCGTCTGCGTGACGCCGAGCGGCCCCCTGTTCAGCGACGCGCCGACGGGGAAGAAGACGATGCCGCCCCGCGGGACGCGGCTCACCTCCCAGGGCGACGCCTTGATCGCCTTGGTGGCGTTGATCGTGTACGTGATGTTGATCCAGCCCGAAGCATCGGCGGCGTAGTCCTTCTTCATGTTGACGCCGAGGGTGCTGTCGGTTGGGCCGGTGACGATGACGTGGGTCCCCGAGATGCTGCCGCTGTAGACCGCGTTGTCGATCGCCGTCGGCGGCGGCCAGTCGTTCGTCGTCGGCGTCCAATCGGCGCGCGGGCTGGTCCAGAAGACCGAGCCCCAGGTCGTCGGATCGGTCGCCGTCGGCATGACGAGATCGGCGCCCCCGAGCGCCAGCTTCGAGACGCGTCCGCCGGTCTGGGGATCGATCTCGAAGACGATGTTGCCGGACATGAACTGGTAGATGTTCCCGACCTTGGTCGGGGTGATGGGGCCGCTCGGCCCGCTACCGCCACGGCCGCCTGCGCCGGCGACCCCGCTGCCGGCGCGCCCACCCACGCCGACGGCCGCACCCGCGAGGCCGCCCACGCCGCCCGGGCCCTGCCCGGAATCACCGCCACGCCCGCCAGCCGCGTCGCCACCGCTCCCGGCCGGACCGCCGCCGGGCCCCGCGCCCGCTGGGCCGCCACCGTTGCCGGCCGCCGCCGCGCCAGCGACGCCCGTCGCCCCGCCGCCGCCGGTCATCCCGCCCGCGCCGCCCCCCTGGCTTGCGGCGCCGGCCGCACCCGCCTCGCCGTCGTTGTTGCTCCCCGGATGGGAACAGGCGAGGGAGAGACAGGCGATGGCCAGGAGACAGTTCACCCTTGTCATGAGGGGCGGCACCTTAGCCGAGAATCGACAGCCATCGGGGACTGGCGATGCGCCGTCCTAGTGAATCAGCGCCGGCTTCGTTGGTCGGCCCGACCGAGGCTGTCGAGCGCGCGTGATGCCCACGAGCGGAGCCGCGGCGTCTTGGCCGAGGTGACACAACGCTCGAGGAGCGGGACCGCCCCGGCCCCGAGTTGATTGAGGAGATCTTCCACGCCTGCCGCTTTCCAGGCGTCATCGAGCATGAAGCAGAGATACGCGCCGAATTGCGGGTCATGGCGGATCTCGGGATCTTGCGCCAGGGCCAGCCGCCACTGCTTGACGGCGGCGGGGCGCCAGTACTTTCGGTAGTAGAGGACGCCAAGCGCGAACCGAGGCCACGCCGCATCCGGATCCTTGGCAAGGAGCAGCTTGATGCGGGTCGCGCCCTCGTCCAGTCGTCCGCTGTCGAGCAACGACCAGATCTCGCTGCGCTCACCATGGGACGGCCCCCCGGAGCTTGTCGGTGGGATCTGCGCCGCGCGCGCGGGCACAGCCGCCGGCGCGGTCTCTTGCTTCGGTTCGACCGGCGGCGCGGCCTTCGCCGCCCGCGGGAGGGCTGGGGGCTCGACGGCGGTCCTCGCCGGGAGGCTCGGGGGCTGCACGGCCTGCCCAGCGGGCGACGCGCTCGGTTCCTGGCCGCCACTGATGCGCAGGGCGCCGGCGCCCAGAAGAGCGACGGCGGCGAAGGCGGTGGCGACGATCGTCGTCCGCTTGCGCGGCCGCTGCGCTGGCCCCCGCGCTGGCCGCTGTGCTGGCCGCTGCTTCGGGGTCGTCTGGTGGGCCCCCGCGGCGTGGAGGGCAGCCATGAGCTCGTCAGCGGTCCCGAAGCGGACACTGGGTGATGGGGCCACGGCGCGCAGAATCACCCGCTCGAGGGCTTCGCTGATTCCGCGCTCTGGACTGACCAGACGCGGCGGCGGAACGGGCGTCCCGCCTGCCGTCGAGGCGACCACCTCCCCAGTCGGCTCGCACCCCGTGCACATCACGTAGAGCAACATGCCAGCGGCGTAGAGGTCCGCGCGATGATCGAGTCTGGCAGCCGAGCGCTCGGGCGGCAGATAGAACCGTTCACGTGCCGCGACCGCCGTATCGGCCGTCTGACCGATGCGCGGCAGTCCGATCTTCAGCAGCTCACCCGCTGGCGACTGGGCAACCCACACGTTTTCGGGAAGCAGGGCCCGGTGAACCGCGCCGTGCCGGTGCAGGTGCTGAAGCCCCTCGCAGAGCTGCAGGCCCAGCGACACGGCGCGGGGCACCGTCAGCTCGGCCTTACCGAGCTCGTCTCTCAGCGCTCTGGCCTCCGGGAGCTCGGAGACCAGAAACGGCCGGCCTTCGTGCGCACCGAAGGCGACGAGCGAGAGACAGCGCTCGTGCCGGAGACGGCTCAAGGTCCGCGCCTCGCGTTCGAACCGGGCCAGCTCGCCACGGCCCTCGACGTGGCGCTGGTCCCAGAGCTCGAGTCGGGCCGGCCGCCCATCTTCGAGCGTCTCGACGCGAAAGGCGGCGCCATGCTCCGTCGCGCAAAGGACCTCGAGCAACCGCCAGCGTCCCCCGACGACCTGCTGGAGAACGGCGTCGGGCGCAGGATGCATTGCAGCCCCTCAATCGGCTGACGCGATCCGCAGCTTGAACAGCGCGACCGGGAAGCCGTCGATCAGGGCGGCGCGGATCGGTAGTATCGTGCAGGCCGTGACTCCTGTCCTGAAAGGCGTGCATTGCGCGGACGTCGACGACCTCGCGACCTGGACGCCCGAAGGTGACGAGATCTGCCTGTGGCTCGAGCTGTCGATCGGGTTGCCGGACGGCGACGCTGCCGACACCTTCCAGGTCTGCCTCGCATCACGGACCGGTCTCAAGTCGATCCGCGAGCGAAGCGGCAAGCCCCCGGGCGCGGAGCCGGCACGACCGATCGTGCTGCGCGAGTACTCCTGGGGCGCCTTGCAGGGCGCCATCCGCAACCGGCTCGAGTCCTGCGCCGGCGCCGATTGGCCCGAGGTCCAGCAGAAGCTGCGGCGCCAGTTCGACTGGGACGAGAGCCACAAAGCGCGTTGAAGGCAGGGCGTCACGCCCCTCATCATCTCGATCGGGCTGGGGGCGATCATCGGTCGGGGCGACTGGGAGGTGGGACAGTCCGGTCACCGCGCAGGCGGGCCCGGAAGAGCGCGGCGCGCATCAGGAGGATGGTGGTGACGGGGGCGGTGAGAGCGATGAAGACGGCGATCAGCAAGGCGTGGACGTAGGGTTGCCCGGTCACGAAGGACGCTTGGACGACGATCGCCAGCGTCACGCCCCATGTGCCGATCGTCGCTCCGAGCGTTGGGGTGTGGATGCGCTGAAAGAAGGTCTTCATGCGCAGCAGGCCGAACGATCCGAACAACGCGGCCAGGGCACCGACCACGACGAAAGCGGCCACCACCAGATCCACCCAGAGCGGAACCGCGGTGTTCATTCGACGATCTCCCCGCGCAGCAGGAACTTGGCCATCGCCGAGGAGCCCACGAAGCCGAACAGTGCGATGAGCAGCGCCGCCTCGAAGTAGGAGCTGCTGCGATAGGCGAGCCCAAGGGTCAGGATGACCAGCATGGTGTTCACGTAGAGGCAATCGAAGGCCAGCACGCGGTCCTCGGCCCGCGGGCCGACGATCATCCGCGAGCAGCGCCATCATCATCCCCAGGATCAGACAGCCCAGGGCGAACAGAAGCGCCCAGGTCGAGCACGAGGCTCATTCGAAGATCTCTCGGAGCGGGCGTTCGTAGCGCTGCTTGATCGCCGCTATCACGCGCGCTTCGTCATCGACCGCGAAGACGTGGAGAAGCAGCGTCCGTTTGTCGACGGAGAGCTCGCACCCAGGCGGTCCCGGGCGTGAAGGTGACGATCGGCGCCAGGATCGCCAGCCCGTTCGCGTCCGTGAGCTCGAGCGGGATGTGCACGAAGTCGGAGCGAAACCTCGCGCGAGCGGCGGGTGAGCACCGTCCAGATCGACTTCGGCGTTCGAGCGCAGCATGTCGGCCACCACCCGCACGAACAGCTTGGCCATCACCACCGGCCGGCGCGGCGATGCTACCGCCGGTGTCGAACCGGGCCGCCACGGATGCCCAGAACAGCGCCAGGCCCAGGCCGAGCAGGATCGTCCCCGCGGCTGAGCGACTGCATGAGCAGGAGCCAGAGCACGAACAGCGCGATCGAGAGCGACGGGGAAGGCAAGACGTCTCCGCATCACGGCACCTCCGGTGGAGCCGGTGGTCGGCCTGACGGTGTCTTCGCGGACGGCCGCACCGTCGGTGCCGAGCACCGCGTCGACGTACTCCCGGCGATCGTGGAGCGCACGGGCCGCCACGCGGGCGAGCGTCATCGCCGGCCCCGCCGCGACGGTCAGGGCCGCGCACAGGCCGAGCAGCGCGACGACGGGGACGGCCTCGGCCGCCCGCACCCGGAGCGGCTGGCGCCGGGCGCCCGACCAGAAGGTCCGGATCCCGGTGCGGGTGAGCGCGATGAGGGCGAGGAAGCCGCAGCAGAGCAGCGCGGCGACGAAGATCCCGCCACGCGCGCCGCCGGCGACGCCCGGGCGTCGGGGCCGAGCGCGGCGGACAGCATGCCCACCTTGCCCAGGAAGGTGGGAAACGGCGGAAGTCCCGCGATGAGCAGCACGCACCCGAGATAGGCGAAGCCGAGCAGGGCGGTCGACGCCGGGAACGGGCGCCCGACCAGCGGCGCCTCCTCGTCGTCGAGGTTGACGTCCTCCGCTTCGAGCTTCGCGTTCAGGAACGGAGCGTCGTCCACCACCGTCGCGCCCGTCCGCCAGCGCTCGACGAGATCCGCGAGCAGGAAGGCGGCGCAGCAGGCGATGGTGGACGGTACGAGATAGAAGAGGCCGCGCGCCGAGGGCGACCTCGTCGCCCAGCCCCAGCGCGGCCAGCAACGTGCCCGCGGAGATCACCACGGCCCACGATACCTGCACGGCCAGGCGCGACGCGGCGAGCATCCCGAGCGCGGCCAGCAGGGCCGAGCCGAGCCCGAAGGCCAGCAGGCCATTCGCGCCGAACCCCGCCAGCGGGCCTCCTGCGAACATCAGAGTCCAGAGCCGCACGAGGGCGTAGATCCCCACCTTGGTGAGCACGGCGAAGATCGCCGCCGCGGGCGGCGTCGCGGCGGAGTACGCCGGCACCAGCCAGAAGTTGAGCGGCCAGGCCGCCGCCTTGATCAGAAAGGCGACGGCCAGCAGGGCCGCTCCCGCGTCGACGAGGTGGCGGTTGGCGACCGACGCGCCGGACAGCCGCGCCGACAGCTCGGCCATGTTCAGGGTGCCGGTCACGCCGTAGATCGTCGACACGCCGATCAGAAAGATCGACGGAGGCCGCGACGTTCACTGCCACGTAGCGGACGCTCGCCCGCACGCGCGGCTCGCCCGAGCCGTGCAGCAGCAGCCCGTACGACGCCGCCAGCAGGATCTCGAAGAACACGAACAGGTTGAAGATGTCCGCCGGTCAGGAAGGCGCCCGACAGCCCCATGAGCTGGAGCTGGAACAGCGCGGGGAAGTGAACGCCCGCGCGATGCCAGCGAGACGCGGCAGAAGAGCAGCGCTGCGCCGCCCAGGATCCAGGTCAGGAGCAGCATCGCCGCCGACAAGCGGTCGACCGCCAGCGCGATTCCGAACGGTACTGGCCAGTTGCCGACCGAGGTAGGCCACCGGTCCGTGGCGGTTCACCCAGAGCAGCAGCGCCAGCGAGACCAGCAGACCGAGCAGCGTCGACGCGGCGCCGACGACCAGCTTGAGCGGCCGCCTTGCCTCGGCCAGCACGATCATCACCGCGGCGGCCAGCATCGGCACTAGGACGGGCGCGACCACCAGATGAGGCAGCGTCGCCCGCGTGACCGCTGCACGAGCGCGCTCATGGTTCGGTCTCCGTCGACGTGATCGGTGCCGGTCATGCCGCGCGAGGCGAGCGTGATCACCAGCAGCAGCGCGGTCATCGCGAAGCCGATCACGATCGCGGTGAGCACGAGCGCCTGCGGCACCGGGTCGGTGTAGTTCGCCAGGTTGGGCGGGACCCCATCGACGATGATCGGCTCTTTGTCGATGGCCAGCCCGCCGATGCTGAAGACGAACAGGTTCACGGCATAGGACAGCAGCGACAGGCCGATCGACGAGCTGGAAGGTGCGCGGGCGCAGCATCAGCCAGACGCCCGAGCCGGTCAGGACGCCGATGGCGATCGCCAGCACCACCTCCATCACCCTCCTCCCGATCCCCGGTGGGCGCGGATCGACTGGTGGGCGAGCGCGACCAGGATCAGCAGCGTGGACCCGAGCACCAGGCAGAAGACGCCGAGGTCGAAGAACATCGCGCTGCCGACGTGGACCTCGCCGATCACCGGAAGCGCGAAGTGGAAGGTGTGCGAGGTAAGCAGCGGATAGCCGACGACGAACGATCCCGCCGCGGTGCCGAGGACCAGGAGCAGCCCGGCGCCGATCAGCGCCCGCGGGGCCAGCCGCACCCGGTCCTCGACCCAGTCCGTCCCGAAGGCGATGTACTGAAGCAGGAATCCCGACCGCCATCACCAGCCCCGCCACGAACCCGCCCCCGGGCGCGTTGTGTCCGCGCAGGAAAAAGAACGCCGCGACGATGCCGGAGATCAGCAAGGACGATCGGGCCGAGCACGCGCGGAACCAGCAGGTACCCCGGCCCCGCGTGCGCGGCCCTTTCGGGGCTGACGAGGTCGGTCTGCGCGTCCGCCAGCAGCGCCCGCTGCTGCGGCGGCAGCGCCAGAACTTCGGGCGCGGGCCGGAAGCGACGCAGGAGCGCGTAGACGGTGAGCGCCACCAGCGCCAGCACCACGCCTTCGCCGAAGGTGTCGAACCCGCGAAAGTCCACCAGCATCACGTTGACGACGTTCCGCCCGCCGCCGGCGGGCAGGGCCTGCTCGAGGAAGAACGACGTGCGCTCGGGGAGTTGGCGCGTCATCACCGCGTAGGCGAGCATCGCCATCCCCGCGCCCGCCGCGATCGCGACGCGAGATCGCGCGCCACGCCGGCGGATCGCCGCCCGCTGCGTGCGCCGGTTGTAGACGCCACGGCTCCGGCTCGCGCGCGGGCAGCCAGCGCAGACCGACGAGGATCAGCAGGGTCGTCATGACCTCGACCGTGAGCTGGGTGAGGGCCAGATCGGGCGCTGAGAACCAGATGAAGGTGACGCTGGTGACGGCGCCCGTGACGCCCGCGAGCATCAGCGCCGCCAGGCGGTGGAACTTCGCCTGCCACGCCGCGCCGACCGCGGCGACGCCGCCGATCGACCACAATCCGACGAAGATCGGCGACAGCGGGATCAGCGGACGGTCTCCCGCGCCGATGCCCCGCCACAGCGTCCAGCCGCCGGCAAACAGCGCGACCACCACCACCGCCATGATCTGGCGCTGAAGCCCCGCCGACAGCAGCCGGCGGCGCGACCCACCGGCTGCCGGCAGTCAAGCGGGCGACAGAGCGGCTGTAGAAGCGAGCGCCGTCGAGCCCGGTGCGTCGGCCTGGCCGCCGCCAGCCGGGCCCCGAAGCGGCGGTGGGCGAAGTAGAGCGCCGACGCCGCCGGCCAGCGCCAGCGCGCTCATCGACCAGCGGGGCGTTGAAGCCGTGCCAGAGCTTGAGGCTGTACGGGGGAAGGGGCCCGCCGACGACCTGTCGAGACGCCGCCGTCCAGCACCGGTCCGATCGTGGCGGCGGGCGCGACGCCGACCACGAGGCAGGCGAGCACCAGCATCTCCACCGGCACCCGCATCCAGCGCGGCGGCTCCTCCGGCACGCGCGGCGTATCGCGCGCCGCCGGTCCGAAGAACACGCCGAGCGCGAAGCGAAGCGAATACGCGACGCTGCCCATGCCCGCCAGAGTGGCGGCCACCGGAAGCCCCCATTGCACAGCCGGCATCGCGTCGACGAGCACCGCCTCGGCGAAGAACATCTCCTTCGATAGGAAGCCGTTCAGCAGGGGAACGCCCGCCATCGCCGCGGTCGCCGACCAGGGCCAGCGTCCCGGTGAGCGGCATCAGGCGAAACAGCCCCGACAGCCGCCGCATGTCCCGCGTCCCCGTCTCGTGGTCGATGATGCCGACCGCCATGAACAGCGACGCCTTGAACGTCGCGTGGTTGATGAGGTGAAACACCGCCGCCACCGCCGCGAGCGCGGCTGTTGAGCCCGAGCAGCAAGACGATGAGGCCGAGATGCGAGATCGTCGAATAGGCGAGCAGCCCCTTGAGGTCGTGGCGGAACAGCGCCACCCAGGCGCCCACCAGCAGCGTGACCAGCCCGACCGATCCGACGATCCAGAACCACAGCTGCGTGCCCGAGAGCGCCGGCCACAGCCGAGCCAGCAGGAAGACCCCCAGCTTCACCATGGTCGCCGAATGCAGGTAGGCGGACACGGGGGTGGGCGCCGCCATCGCGTTGGGCAGCCAGAAGTGAAACGGGAACTGGGCGCTCTTCGTGAAGGCGCCGAGCAAAATGAGGCAGAGCGCGACGGGGTAGAGCGCGGTGGACCTTCACCCGATCGGCGGCGGCGAGGACGCCGTCGAGCTCGTAGCTGCCCGCGATCTGCCCGAGCAGGATGAGACCGGCGAGGAGGCACAGACCACCCATGGCGGTGACCGTGAGCGCCATGCGCGCGCCGCGCTGCGCGTCGAGGCGTTGCTGCCAGTAGCCGATGAGCAAGAACGAAAGCAGCGAGGTCAGCTCCCAGAAGAAGGCCAGCTGCAGCAGGTTCCCGGAGAGGACCGTGCCGAGCATCGCGGCGATGAACGCGAGCAGGAAGGCGTAGAACCTCGGCGCCGGGTCCGACGGGGAGAGGTAGTAGCGCGCGTACAGGATGACGAGTGCGCCAATCCCGAGGACCAGCACGCCGAAGATCCAGGTCAGCCCGTCGAGCCGCAGCAGCAGATCGAGGCCGATCGCCGGAACCCAGGCGATCCGTTCGACGACGACGCCGCCGTCGCGAACCTCGGGGAACCGGCTCGCGAGCCCGATCAGGCCGGCCAGCGTCGACAGCCCCGCGATCAGGGCGGCGCGATTTCGCGCGTGCGCCGGCAATACCGCCGCCACGACGGCGGGGATCATGGAAATCAGCAGAACAGCGGCGAGCGCCACGGGCCGACAAACCTTAAGGGACCGCGACCGCAATGGCGCAGAGTTTTTCGGCGAGACGCTCCACGCGGCGAGGTCGTCTCGGCGGGCAGTCGCTCACGCGCGCCGCGCACGGGCCGTCGCATGGCGCGGCGGCACGACCAGGACGTCGCAAGACACGTTGCGAAGGACGTCGCCCGCGACCGTTCCGAGGAACGCGTGGGACAGACCCGCGTAGGCGTGGGTTCCGAGCAGGAGGAGATCTGCATCAATCTTCTTCACCGCCGCCTTGATCACGCTGCGTGGGGCCCCGTATCGTACGTAGGCCCGGAAGGCAGGGAGGCCGCCGGGCGATTCCGCCGCTCCGGGCAGCGCGCGCGCGAGGATGCTGGCGATGCTCACGAGCGCCTTCTGCCGATACTGCTGCCAATCCCCTTCGGTCTCCTCGTCGGACAGGCTGGAGTAGGCCGTTCCCAGGTAGGGAGCGTCGTAGGCGTGAACGATGGTCAGCCGCGGGGGGGAGGGCCCGATCACCCGCAGCGCCATCGCGATCACGCCGTCGGCGGTCTTGTCGAGGTCGAGGCCCAGCGCCGGCCGGCGATAGCGGGCGCGGGGCGCCAGCCGGACCACGAGGACGGGCACCCGCCCTTGCCGGGCCACACGCTCGGCAGTCGAGCCCAGGAAGGCGTCGCGCACCGGACGGCCGGCACCCCGGCCCATCACGACCAGGTCGGCCTTGGTCCGCAGCGCGCAGTCCGCGATTTCAGCGGCGGGAGAGCCCACGGTCACCGCGTGCCCGACCGAGCTTGCTTTCGCCAGGGTCTTCGAGAGGCGGTTGGCTTCACGCGCCAGGGCCGCGCGCGCCTCCTCGAACGCCCGCCGGCGAAAACGCGGGGTGAGGGTCCTTGGAATCACCTGCAGGAAGTTGACGCGCCCGCCGGCCGCCAGCGGCAGCAACGAGGCGCGCGTCACCACCCCGGCCGACGAAGGCGACAGGTCGATAGGCACCAGCAGGGAGCGGAGCTCGTTCTTCGCCAGGTCGGCGCGCTCGTGTGCGTCGCTTCGCGCTGCACGACGGCTCGACCTCGCACCAGGACGCGTGGCTTCGCTCGCCGGACGCGGGCCCTCGAGAATCCGCACGGGAACAAACGTAAGACCCGGCAAGCCCGCCGAGGAAGAATCTGCAGCGGGTTCCGGCGCGGCCCTGAGGACAGGGCCGTTCTCGTCAGGTGACGGCGTCGCCGAGCGATCCTCTCCAGCGCCGCTGCTTGCTCCGTGCCCGCGCGACACCACGGTCAGCGGTGTGTGCCGCCCGCTCGACGGCGAGGTCCACGGCCGCGTAGGGGTCTCCGCTGAGCTCCTCGGTTGTAACGGTCCGAAGGCCAGGACTTCGGAGCATGACTCGGCAACGCTTGTCCGCTCCTCCTCTGGGCCCGTTGACGTCGCTCAGGCGAACGACGACCGCGCTGAGCGCGGTGGTGAAGCGGCGCAGGCGAAAGCGAACGCTGCGTGCGATGTGCGCGCGCAGCGAGTCAGATCCTTCCAGACCGCAGAAACGGACGTCGATCGTCATCGCAATTGCCTCCTCTGTGGCAACCCCGTGGCGGCACGAACTATTTCCGCGTTGCTGAGTCATTGCGTTTCACAGCCCGGCGCTGCGTTCCGCAAGACGGGCCTGCCCACGCCCGCGCGAACAGACAGCAGAGCGCGGCCGTCACGACGGACCACTCGATCGCGCGCCACAGGGCCTCCTTCATCGCGTCCGGCACACGCATGGCCGGAGGGCGACTACGGCACGCTGGACGTGATCGTGACGATGGGGAACCGCCTCCGTCCGCCGCACGTCGAAGAGGTGCTCGCTCGGCTGGGTGATTCGCGCGCGGACGTCGTCGTCAACCTGCTGGGGATCGCTCTTGGCGACCGCCCCGACTTCTTCGCCCAGCTGCTTCCGCGGTTGCAGGCGTTGCGGGCGCGCACGGGTGGACCGGACTGGATCGTGATCGACGAGGCTCACCACCTGCTGCCGTCGGTGTGGGGCCCCGCGCCCTACACGCTGCCGCAGCGCCTCGGCGAGACCGTCCTCATAACCAACCGGCCGAGTGAGGTCGCGCCGGCGATGCTGGCGATGATGGATATCGCCGTCGCCGTGGGCCCGTCGCCGGGGCGCACGCTCGCCGAGTTCGCCGGCGCGCTGGGGCTGGCCTCGCCTCAGGTTCCGAAGACGAGACGCGACGAGGCGATCATCTGGGAGAGGAGCGGCGGCCTCGATCCGTACGCCGTGACCATCGTTCCTGCGCGCTCCGCGCGGCTTCGCCACCTGCGAAAATACGCGGAGGGAAACCTTGGCCCACGGAGCTTTTTCTTCCGGGGAGCCGCGACACGGATGAACCTGCGCGCGCACAACCTGACCGTGTTCTGCGATCTCGCCACCGGGGTGGACGACGAGACCTGGCAGTTTCACCTGGGCCGCGGTGACTACTCGGCCTGGATCGCGGCCACGATCAAGGACGACGACCTGGCGGGTGAGGTCGCCGAAGTCGAACATACGGTGGCGCTCACGCCATCGGACAGCCGCCGCCTGATCTGCGAGGCGATCGAAAGACGATACGTGCTTCTAGCTTGAACCGCGTCCCGGAACCGGTGTTGACGTCGCGGCGGTTCGCTGCGTCCGGTCAGCTCGTACCCATCTCCGACGTCGCGGCATTCGCGCGCGATCTGAAGACGCTACCACTGGGCGCTATCTCGGGCTCGTCGGTGATCAAGCCGACCCATGCAAGATGTCGCGGATCTTCCCGAGAAACAGGTCCGCCTTGTAGGGCTTCTGCACGAAACCGGCGAGTCCTTTCCCGACGAAGTGCGCCACCACTTCTTGCTCGCTGTAACCGCTGGTCAGGACGACCTTGGCGTCTGGATTCAGTTCTCGCAGCGCGAGGAAGCAGGCCTCGCCGTCCAGGTGAGGCATCGTCATGTCCAGCACGACCAGCCGTATCTCGCGTCCATGCCGCTCGTAGAGTGTCAGCGCTTCTCGTCCGTCGACGGCGGTCATCACGCGAAATCCGGCACGCTCCAGGATGCTCCGAGCCACGGAGCGAACGGCAGCTTCGTCGTCGGCGACCAGCACCAGGCCATGGCCGCGGAAGTCGCGCGCGGCAATCGGGCTCGCTTCGCCCGGCTTGGCCGCGGCACCGTGGGCGGGCAACAGAACGCGAAATGTCGTCCCTTTGCCGGGCTCTGAAGAGACCTTGAGCGCCCCTTTGTGCCCGCGCACGATACCCAGCACGGCGGCCAGGCCCAGCCCTCGCCCCGCGAACTTGGTCGAGAAGAATGGATCGAAGATACGGGCCAGCGTCTCGGCGTCCATCCCGACCCCCGTGTCCGACACCTCCAGAAATACGTACCGGCCAGGGACGTGTCGTTCGCTGTCACCGATAGCGTCGGCGAAATACTCGCGGTCGCACGACAGCGCGCCGGTTTGCAGTTCAATGGTGCCTTCGCGGTCGCCGATGGCCTCCGACGCGTTGGTGATCAGGTTCATGACGACCTGGCGGAGCTGGGTGGCGTCGGCCATCACGCTCGGCAGGTCGGCCGCAAACGTATGGGTCAACGAGGCCATCTTGCTGGTCGACACGGAAAGGAGCTGTCCCATCTCGGACACCAGCACGTTCAACGAGATAGGCTGGATGACGAAACGGCCCTTCCCCGAATAGGCCAGCATCTGGCGACACAGGTCCGCGGCGCGCCGGCTGGCGAGGTCGATATCCTCGAGAAAGCCGCGCGCGGGGCTGTCTGGCGACAACGCTGCCAAGGCCAGATCCGCGTTGCCGAGAATGCTCGTCAGCAAGTTGTTGAAGTCGTGCGCGATGCCGCCCGCCAGCACGCCCAGACTCTCCAGCTTCTGTGCCTGCAACACGGACAGCTCGAGCTTGCGGCGTTCCTCCTCGGCGCGGAGGGCCGTCTGTTCCGCCTGCTTGCGCGCGGTGACGTCCCTGGCGACGCCGGTGGTGCCCACGATGTTGCCGTCGGGCGCGAACACCGGTGACTTGTAGGTCTCGAACCAGCGGGTGCCGTCGACGCTGGCGATCGGCTCCTCCACAGCTTGTTGACGCCTGGAGGCCATCACGGCGGCGTCGTCCGCGCGATACGCCTCGGCCAGCTCGCGCGGCCAGACGTCGAGATCACTCTTTCCGACCAGCGCCTCGGGCGAGCTCAATCCACAGGCTTCGGCGAAAACCTTGTTGACTGCCAGGAAGCGGCCCTCCACGTCCTTGAGCCAGGCCAGGTGCGGCTGATTGTCGAGCAGCGCCCGCTGCGCCAACCGCCCCGTCTCGAGCGCCTCTTCGTGGCTCTTTCGCAGCGCGATGTCGGAGAGCACCATGCCGAACGAATTCGAGCCCACCGGAATGACGTGCAAGCTGAAGTGACGCCGGAGGCGGGCCGAATACATGTCGAAGCGAACCCGCGCTCGGCCCGCCACGGCTGCGCTGCATTCGCGCAGGTAGGGCGCCTCTGCCGACCCGAACAATGTGCTCCCCCGCCGACCGATCACCTCTGTCCGTGGGAGGCCGGTATGAATCGCGTACTGGGCGTTCGCGTCGACGACCACGTAATCGACACAAGCGCCGCCTTCGTGGATCAACTCGCAGAGGGCCATGCCTTCGTCGAGCAGATCGAAGAGCGCCGCCAGGCGCTCCAGGGGCTTCCGGGGGCCGGCCTCCATCGCGGAACAGGATAGCGTTTTGCGAACCAGGGCGGGCGCCGATCGTCCGCCTACGCGACGGCGTCGTGATCGAGTGGCGCGGGCTCATCTACGAATACGACTTCGACCGCGCCGCGGCTGAATCGGCGGCCACCTTCGTGCCTTCGGACCGCGAGCAGCTCAACCGGTGTCATCTCGATAGCGCCGGACTCCGTCAACGCGCGCTTCCTCCGTGAGCGCACCGCCGGTTGCGGTGCTGTGCGGCACGGGCGCAACGACCAATCGGGGATCTCCTTTTTTGTGGGCTGATTTTCGAGGCTCGCGCTACTGCGCAAGAACGAGTATCCCGCGCGGAGGGCATGACAGCCCGATGCGATCTTTCCGATTCGATTTTAGTGAACAAAGAGGGACCTCGCGACAGTACCAGCGCGAGCGCCTGTCGCGTGCATTGCGATTGGCGTGGCTCGGCCAGCACCCTCGATAGACCCCAAACCGTAAGGGACACGATGACCACACTCGTCGAACGAAACTGGTCGCGGTACTTCACTTTGATCGCCGTCTGCCTGGTCGGGCTCTCCGCCTGTAGCACCGGCGGCGAGGGCGACCCCGAGGGCACGGGAGGTACGTCTGGTGCCGCTGGCGCGGCGGGAATGGCCAGTGCCGGGCGGGGCGGGGGCACCTCTTCGGGGGTCGCGGGCTCTTCGGGGGTCGCGGGCTCTTCGGGGGTCGCGGGCTCTTCGGGAGTCGCGGGCTCTTCGGGGGTCGCGGGCTCTTCGGGGGTCGCGGGCTCTTCGGGGGTCGCGGGCTCTTCGGGGGTCGCGGGCTCTTCGGGAGTCGCGGGCTCTTCGGGGGTCGCGGGCTCTTCGGGGGTCGCGGGCTCTTCCGGCGCCGCCGGCATGTCCGGCGCTGCCGGGATGAGTGGCAGCGCAGGTTCGGGGGGGGCGACCGGTCGCGGCGGCGGCACGGCAGGTCGCGGCGGCGGCACGGCAGGCGGCGCCGCCGGTGCGGCAGGCGGTGGCTCCGGTGGGAGCGGGGGCGCCGGCGCCTCTGAGCGGAGCGCCGGTTGCGGCAAGACCCGTACGCTGCAGAACGGCCGCAAGACGATTCAGAGCGGCGGGAACCGCGAGTACATTCTCAAGGTCCCGGATAACTACGACAACAGCAAACCCTACCGGCTGGTCATGGCGTATCACTGGCTGAACGGGAACGCGAACCAGGTGGCGAACGGCGGCATGGGCGGCAGCACCGAAACGCCCTACTACGGGCTGTGGAACATGGCGAACAACAGCACCATCTTCGTGGCGCCCGAGGGGCTGGACATGGGGTGGGCCAACTCCGGCGGTCGCGATGTGACGCTGACCGACGCGATCTTGGCCCAGGTGGAGGGCGATCTCTGCATCGACACGACGCGCGTGTTCGCCACGGGCTTCAGCTACGGCGCCGGCATGTCTTTCGCGCTCGCCTGCGCGCGCCCGACTGTCTTCCGCGCGGTCGTGCTCTACTCCGGTTCCCAGCTGAGCGGTTGCACCGGCGGGACGACGCCGGTCGCTTACTTCGCCTCGCACGGTGGCAGCGACAGCGTCCTCAACATCTCGCAAGGGCGATCGCTGCGCGACAAGTTCGTGGGGCTCAACGGCTGCACGGCGATGAGCCCTCCGGAGCCAGCCAAGGGGAGCGGCAAGCACACCTGCACGTCGTACCAGGGCTGCTCGGCCGGCCATCCCGTTCGCTGGTGCGCCTTCGACGGCGATCACAATCCGACCCAGAAGGACAGCGGGCAGTCGGGCACGTGGGTCCCGGGCGAGGCCTGGACCTTCATCACGCAGTTCTGAGCGCGGTCTCGCCGCCACATACCAGTCCTCCTGGCCGACAGGCACTCGCGAAAACATCAGGTGTGGCGCGATCTTGCGCACGTTCGCGAGTGATGTCGGCGGGTTCGGATGCACCGCCGTGGGGTGGCGCCGACCCCGCGTGTATCCCCGTCTTCCCTGTCGTCGTGGCAATGGGTGGCAAAGCGGAGTGCTATCGTCGGCAGTGGGGTGACGGAGAGATCGAGTGCGGCGGTTCGCGTGCGTCGACAGGTGAGGCTCGTGGTGTTCTCTCTGGCGGTGACCGCGACGGGCGCGGCGCATGCCGACGGCCGCAGGCAGGTGCTGCAGTCTTTTCCGGCGGCGCCGTACTCATACGAGCTGGCGCAGGAAGGGTGCCCACGCCCCGGCGGAGCCGACGCGGGTGACGGTGCCGCGTGTGCCTTCGCCGTCAGGCTGCTCGAGGGAGGCAAGCCGCTCGATCACGTGACGCTGGCCCAACCGGGCTGCGGCCCAGCAAGCCCGACCTCGGTCTCTCGGCTCCTGGGCGCCAATCGCGATGCCAAGGCCTGGACCACGAGCGACGACAACTGCGAGATCCAGGTCGCGGCGCGCACAGTCGGTTTCGGGCCGAAAGCGACGGCGCTGCTCGTGACCGAGCTTCAGGGCCTCGAGTATCGCTACCGAACCCACGCGCTCTATGGGCTTCGAAACGGCGCGCTCGCTGTCTTGTGGCATTTCGACGAAGACGCGATCGGCTCCCACTCGACGACGACGACGGTGATCCCCGGCGGACCCGGACGGCAGGACGTCGCGTTCATCGACGTCGAGAGAGACGCCAAGGGAGTGGCGCGCAAGGTCGATGCGATGCGATTGCACGCCGACGTCGTGACGGGACAGATCGCCGGCGACCCGCTGCCGGACGCCACTGCGCCTCTCTTCGTGGTGCAGGTCGGAGGCTTCAAGAGCTTGCGCGCGGCGCGGGCGGGCCGCGTGGGCTGCCTCCACGACCTTCTTCTGCTGCGCGGTGCGTTGTTGCCCGGGCTGCGCTTGCCGGCGTTCTTCCTGGGGGACGTCTACGCGCGCCGCGACGACGCGGACGCCGCGCACGGGAAACTCGCCACGTGCGCGGAGGCAAAGAACGTGTCCCGCGTGCACGAATACAGGGCCAGCAAGGGGAGGCCAAAGGGGAAGACAAATGCCGGACATCACTGATTCCGTGGGAGCGGGGGGCAAGAACGCCATTCACGACGTTGCGATGGTGCAGCTCATGCTGAAGCTTCTGACGGGCTCGCAGCGGATTCCTTACTTCGCGGCTGGCTACACCAGTCGGTACGGCGTTGCGACGGACCAGGCGCTCGTCGCATTCCAAGCGGACCACGGGTTGGCGCGCAGGGGAGCCCCGCCCGGCTCCTCCCCCGGCGGCAGCGCCGAGACCCCCGGCCTGGTCAAACGCGGCAGCCCGACGTGGCAGGCCTTGCTCAAGGAGTTCGGCTCCGTCGACGCTCGGTACCGGACCGCCCGCACTACAGAGGGGTTCGCCCTCGCGTACGTTCCAATGGCGGATTCGCGCCTGCATGAGAGCGTCAGTGCGATCCACGGAGCCAAAAACCTTCAGTCCGAGTTCCGCCAGAAGGTCGTACGGCTCGTGCAGATCGTCTTCAGCCAGAGCGGAATCGCCTGGTCGGTCGTTCCGCAGACAGGCGGTTGGCGATCGTTCGCGGGGCAGGAAGGCTTGGTGTCCGATGCCGGTTACGGGGAAAGCATCCACCAGTATGGGTTTGCGGTCGATCTGACGGTCGCCAACTTCAGCTGGTTCGATTCCGATCTGCGCGTTCACAAATCGCCGATCAGCCTGTCGGGGATGGATCGCTCGACCGCCACTCAGCTCTACGCGGCCCGGAACAAGGTCGGGGATACTTTGAAGTTGTTCTCGACGACGAAGTCGGGCGACCTGGCGCACCTTCAGAACTTCGATGACGACACCCTCGATTCGGTGAGCTCGTTGATCGCGCTGATGCAGAAGGTGGGGCCCCACAAGATGAAGTGGAAGCCGCAGTTCCGGACGCCCACGAACTATCTCTGCGACCTGGGCTTGGGAGGCGACTATTTCTTCGTCGGTACGGCCGTCGACATCTGGAAGCAAGACGCCACGAGGCGTATCTCGGCCGCTGATTTGGCCAAAGCACTGGCAGACAAGAAGAAGAGAGACGCGAAGTTTTCGGCGGACGCCTTCTTCGGTCGGACCGGCGCGCCGCGGGCCCACTCCACCGACGTCGGCGAGTCCGACATCAGAGCCGTCCAGAAGATGTTGCGCGCCGAGTTCGACGCCGCGGCGGCGAACTGGAAGCAGTGGACGCCGGTGAAGTACCCGTCGAGCGAGCGCCGCCCGGCGAATCCAGCGAAGCGTTAGCCGCTCCCGCGCGAATCTAGCGCAGCGGCGGGCCGTACAGGGTCGGGCGGAAGTCGGCGTAGCCGAACGAGCGTCGGGTGCCGGTCTCGTTGAAGGTCTGGATGGTCTGGACAAGCTTACCGGTCGGGGAGACCTCGTGCATCTCGCCGTTCTGTGAGTAGGTGATGAGGGTGTTGCCGTTGGGCAGGCGCTGGACGTCGCCCAGGAGGGTGGTTCCGATGCCGTTGCCGGGGTCGTAAGACCAGATCTGGCTCGCCGACAGAGAGGTCGCGGTTTCAGTCAGGCGGTACTCGAACACGGGCGACGGGAACACGCGGGCCTTGATGAAGATGAGGCTGCCGTCGAGCAGGTGATGGCCGTGGTTGCCGAGAAGGTCGCCCGCGGCGCACTTCGTTTCCGAGTTGCTCGGGCAGCCCACAAGAAACTGCCAGATCGGTTGCCCGCCACGGGTCAACTTCACGTATCCGTTGCCGGTGAGGTCGCCCACCAGGTACGTATCGTCCGCCGCGTGATACGAGACCGCGTTCGCGTGGTATTCCGTTTTTCGCGGGAACACGTTGTCGGCGATGCGGACGACGGTCTTCAGCGTGCCGTCGGGCGACCGCTCGATGAGATCGCTCGCCGCCGAGGTTTCGCCGGACCAGAGCAGGGTCGCGACGACGCCTCCGGGCAGGACGGTGAGATCGTGGTGGGCGTTGTCCAATCCGGCGACCCGGTCGAGGACGGTCGTCCCGTCCATGCTGGTGCGGCGCACCTGGCCGGTGAAGCCCTGGTTCCCGTTCACGGCCAGCAGCCACATGTTCGCGCCCTCCCAGTCCATGCGCGCGCGGCTGCACTGGACCGGCGCGGCGGTCCACCAGACGACGTCGCCGTCCGCGTCGAAGATGTAGGCAGCCGACGCGGGGGAGGAGTAGTTGGTCGTGACGATGAAGCCCTGCGCCGGGGCCGTGGCGACCTGCGCGTTTCGCTTCAACGTGAGCACTGTTGTGGATGTGCCGGCGCCGGCGCCGGTGGTCAGCGTTCGGTCCGGGCTGGTGCAGGTCTTCGCGCCGTCGGTGGCGACGATGCGGTACGTGTACGTGCGCGCGGGCTTGAGGCCGAGCATCAGCGCGCGGTGCTGTGTGCCCGCGATGTCGATCGGACCACCGCTGCCGCGGTTGATCTCGTCGGCCGCCGGATTGTTCAGCGTGAACTCGATGCGAGCGCCGCTGAGGCCGGTGAGCGCGGTCGACCAGTCGACGACCCCGACCGTCGGGATCGCGGGGCTCGGCGCACCGTCGATCTGGAAGGTGCAAGTCTGCGTTCCGGCGACGCCACCGGTCGGTGTCGTGCCACCGCTCCCCCCGCCGCGACCGCTCATTGGCGTTGCACCGCCGGAAGCGCCCGAGGCGCCGCCCGGGCCGGAAGCGCCCGAGACGCCGCCCGCGCTGGAAGCGCCGGCCGAACCGGAAGCGCCGGCCGAACCGGAGGCGCCGGCCGAACCGGAAGCGCCCGAGGTGCCGCCCGGGCCGGAAGCGCCCGAGGCGCCGCCCGGGCCGGAAGCGCCCGAGGCGCCGCCCGGGCCGGAAGCGCCCGAGGCGCCGCCCGCGCCGCCCCTCGCGCCCGCGCTCCCTCCCGCACCTTGGCCGCCGCCGCAACCCAGCACCGCGCCGATGGCGACCGCGATGCACGATGAAGAACGGGATAGACCCATATGTCGTTCGATGTTCCGAGCGCGCGAAGTCGGCTCACCTAACGTGCGGCGTACGCCCCAGGGGTGGCTGGTCAGCGGTCCGGTTTCGTGGCGCCTTCAGCGGAACGCGTCACATATCGGCTCGGAAGAACGCCGGAGAACAGATGCGGAGCTTGTCGGCCGGCACGTCGACGGCTCCACCATCGCCCGGAATGACCAGGTTCAGGCAGTCGGATTCGCTCTCCCAGCGCTCGCGCGGCGTGACCGCTTCCAACCCCGGCGCGACCAGCGACGCGATCATGGCGCCCCCGGGCAGCCGCTCCAGAGTGCCGGTCTTCACGGCGGGCATTCGCCGGGAGTATAGACCCGGTGTTGCTACGGCCGCGTCGCACCGGACGTTCAGGAAATGGCGCAGGGGCCTGGAGCGCGGGGCACGGGTTCGTATCGTACGTTGGTCAGTCATCCCGCAGCTTGGGATCGACGCGGCGACGGGCGCGCTGCTGTTTGTGGATCGCCTTCCCGCGTTGCTTGGCGTCGGCGGCGTCGCGCGGATCCTGCTGACGCGCAACGAACGCCTCCTCGCGGCGTAGCTTTTCGAAGCTCTCGAATCGGCTCGGGTCGAGCTCGCCGGTTGCGAGCGCCGAGGCCACCGCGCACCCGGGCTCCCCGCGATGGCGGCAGTCGCTGAACCGACAGTTCGCGGCCAGCGCAGCGACATCGTCGAAGGTGGCGTCAATCCCTTCGTCCGCGCGCCAGAGCCCGAGCTCGCGCATGCCGGGGTTGTCGATCAGGCAGCCTCCGTCGGGGATCTCGATGAGCTCGCGCCGCGTCGTGGTGTGTCGTCCTTTGACATCAGTCACCCGCACCGCGCCGGTCGCCAAGCGCGATTCGCCAAGCAGCGCGTTCACGAGGCTCGACTTGCCCGCGCCCGAGGGACCCAGCAGCGCGCCGGTCATTCCGGCCGTCAGCTCTGCGCGGAGCCGACCGATGCCGTCGCTGGTCGCGGCGCTCGTTGCCACGCAGGGCGCGCCGCCACTCACCCGCGCCAGCGACCGCAGATCCGCGTCGGAATCGGCCGCGAGGTCGATCTTGTTGAGCACGATGACCGGGCGCGCGCCACCTGCTGCCGCGATCGCCATCGTTCGCTCGACCCGGCGGAGGTTGGGCGGGCGCTCGGCGGAGGTCACGATGAAGGCGACGTCCACGTTGGCGGCGACGGGTTGCGCGCCGGCCGCGCCGGGGCGCTTGCGCTCGAGCAGGCCCGTGCGCGGGAGCACCGCCTCGATGACGGCGTAGTCTGCTTGCGGGCGGGCGGCGACCCAGTCGCCGACCACGGGGCGTGTGGCGCCGTCGAGGCGGAGGCGGCCGGCGAGACGGGCGGAGTCTTGCGCGCTGCCGGCGAGCGCGTACGCGCCGCGGTGTTCGATGCTCACGCGCGCGGGGACGAGCGTGGGGTCAGCGAGAGATTCGAGCTGGGATCGGCGGGCGGGGGTCCATCCGAGGCGGAGGAGAGCGGGATCAAAGTCCATGCGGGCACACGATTCTGGCGGGAGGTCGACGGAGAACACACCATCGGAGGCCCCTCGATCCGGGCGCAGGGCGCGGCGGCTAGCGGCCGGACTGGGAGGCGATCCGAACTAGCGAGGTGCGGACGATGTCGGCGTAGGTCATGGTGGCCTCCTTCCTGAAGACGAGGGTAGCTTGAGCCGCGGGCGATAGCCAAGGCCTGTAGCGGGCGCGGGTCCCTCCGGCGCGCGCGGTGCGGCGTGCTACTTTTGGGGGCATCGCGCCCGTCGTCCCAGATCCGCGTCGTATCAAAGTCTTCGCGACCGATACGGCGTTCGAGAGGTGGCTCAGCGCCCACCACGACGTGGAGCCTGAGGTCTGGATCAAGGTCCACAAGATATCGTCGGGGCTCGCGTCGGTGACGCCGGCGCAGGCGCTGGACGTCGCCCTGTGCTGGGGTTGGATCGACGGCATCCGGAAGGGATTCGACGAGCGGTCATTCCTGCAGCGGTACTCGCCCCGCGGGCCGAAGAGCATCTGGAGCCAGATCAATCGGGTTCACGTCGCGCGTCTACGGGCGGCCGGCCGGATGACCCCGCACGGCCAGCGCCAGGTCGACGCGGCGAAGGCCGACGGCCGTTGGGACGCGGCCTATGCCCCTCAGCGCGCCATGAACGCGTCGACCATCCCCGCTGACCTGCGCGCCGCCATCGACGCAAGCCCGCGTGCGCGGAAGACGTTCGCCACGCTCAACAAACAGAACCTGTTTGCGCTCGTATTTCGCACCAACGCGATGAAGACGCCTGAAGGTCGGGCCAAGAAGATCGCGGCCCTCGTCGCGATCTTGGCGCGCGGAGAGACCATTCATCCGAATGCCGCAACCAGGCCGCGCGCTCGCGGCGGCGACACGCCGTAACGAACGCGTCGGCAACCTCATTGCCGGTTCGGATGTACCGCCGCGGGTCGGCGGTGGGCGCGCCCGCGGGCTACGCGACCAGAGTGGCGCGACCGCGATCGCTCAACTTGCCGCGGGTGAGCGGACCGATGACGCCGTCGCTGACGAGTTGGTTGCGGGTCTGGAACTCCTGCACGCGCGCCAGCGTCTTCGAACCGAAGACGCCGTCGACCTTGAGGGGAGCGAGCGACGTCCCCGAGGCGGCATCGCTCCTCAGCAGCTGGTTGAACGCTGCCTGAGCCCCCCAAACCGCCAGGCCCTGCGTGGTGATGCGCAGGACCGCGGTAATCATGCCGACGAGGCCCTCGAACGGGAAAAGCTTGTTGTGGATCTTCTCGTACTTCGGGCCAGACGTCGGAAAGCCACGCGCCAATCGCAGCGCCGCCTCGATCTCTTCGGGGGTCTTCGAGAAAGGGTTCATGACGAAGCTCGAGAGCGCCTGCGCGCACGCCAGCCATTTCTGCGGAATGACGGCGTTGGCGGGCCTCTGCTTCACCCCCGCGTAGCCGTTCAGCGCGGCCCTCTGGCTTTTGAGCGAACGGAACAGCCCGGCCAGGCAGTTGCTCACGGCCGACATGCTGAACTCGGGGACGGCGAGGATCGCCTCGCGGCTGAACGGGAAGGTGTCCTTCTCGGCCGGGTTGCCCGAGAGCTCGCGCTTGGCGATGGCGCGTCCGTCCTTCTCGAGCTGACCGTATCCCACGGCCGGGCCGTTCTCGTCCTGCGGCAGGTTCTGCCAGAAGGTCTCTTCCCAGCAGATCGCGAGCACAAGCTCGTGCGGAAATACGTTCGTCAATTTCTGGTGCGACGCGAGCACGAGCTCGACCATCCGCGCCACCGATTCGACCTTGTCAAACGCCAGTACGCCCAAGCGATTCCTCCCTGAAGGATTGTCCTTCGGGGACGTTACACCAAAGTCGGCGCCCGCCGCAGCCTCGGATGAAACGCCCGGAATGGACGACGGCAAGACCTATATCTGCGGGCTCTGGTGACCCGACACGGCCTGTCCTTCGACCCAGGACGACCTCACTGCCGCTCGACGGTGAGGTCGAGGCTGTTGTTGGGGATGGCCGTGCCGGGGCAGGGGATGGGGCCCGTGACCTTCGCCAGCTGAAGGGTCGACGGACCGTTGTTGTTCAGGTTGAGCGTTCCCTCGGTCGAGCAAGCCATCGAGAACGGTTCCGTGGTGCTCGCCTGGACGAGCCACGTCGCTTCGGTCACCGGGACCGGGGCCGTCGTGCTGACGCCCAGATTGTCCGCCGTCGCCGTCAGATGCAGGAACTGCGACTGGGACGAACCGCGGAAGCGGAAGTTGCAAAACGGCCCGGAGCAGTACTGATTCGCCGTGAGGCCGGTGCCCGTCCAGGACGAAATCGTGCCCGAAATGTCCGCGAACAGGGCGGAGCTACTCGGCGCGTAGTCCATCGCGGCGGACAACGACCCGCTTCCAGGCGTCGTGCCGCAGTCCCCGAGCCGGGTGATGTTACGAAGCGCGACCTGAACGCTCTTCAAGCTCCCTATAGGCCCGGTGTCGTTGATCTGCGTGAGCGTCGATCCTGCGCCGATGCAGTACCACGTGTCGCCGTAGGAATCGGTGGCCGGCAGGCGGAACACACCCGCGGAGAGCGGCTGCGCCTGTCCGGCCGGCTTGACGTCTCCCAGCCACGAGACGGTCATCCGGCCCGTGCGGCCGAGCGTCATGTCCCATCCGAGCGCGACCCGGTCGTAGCGACTCAGCTCGTAGTTGCCGAGCGGCGCGGTGATCGGGGCATCGGACGTCTTTCCGGTGCCCGTGGTCCCCGCCGGGCAGGTTCCACCGGGACATAACATCGACGAAGGCGTTCCGAAGGAATAGTTGGAGCTGTACATCTGCCGGTAGACGAAGAGGACGTGCGAATAGGCCTTGCTCGGCTTGAACTGCGCGCACTGGGTGCCGGCGCCGAACGGTCCCCACCACAGGAGCTCCTCCGCCATGCAGGGTGAGGGTGTGTTGGTGCCCCAGAGCTCGAAGTTGAAGGGTCCCCAGCCGGTCAAGACGAACGAGAGAGCATTGTTCGCGCCCGCCACCAGCGGGGACGGCAGGACGTACGTTTTGCCGTAGACGGCCGCGCCGTTGGGGACGCCGAAAGTGGTCCCGTCGTTGGTGCAGTCGAGCTCCGTGTCGCTCAGCGGGCCGGTGCCGACACCCGGCGTGCAGGCGGCGCTCGCCGGGAGGCCGCCGTCGATCGGGCTGCCACCGTCGACACCCGGCGAGCCACCCCCTCCGGTCGCCGAGGCGCCGCCGTTCCCCGCGACGCCGCTTCCCCCGCCGCTCGCGGTGAGCCCGCCGGCACCGCCGGCGCCGCTCGATCCACCGTTCGAGTGACATCCGACGAGGGCAACCCCCGCGGCGCCGATCGCAAACCGAACCACTACAGCGCCGAAACCCCCACTCCCCATGAGGGGGACATTAACACGACAGTTCTTCTCGCTTTTTTCTGTAACGCCCTGCATTCCATCAGCGGCGCATGCGCCGTGTCCGCGCGGCTCACGATTTCTGACCCATTTCGCCCGGCTTGGGTCGCTGCGCGAACGTGAAAACAAAGCGTCTGCATTTGCCGATGTTCGTTCTGGGTCTCCTGGGCATCTCCGTGGGGGGCGTGGCGTGTTCCGAGGGCGGGACGGCCGACCCCAGCGGCACCGGTGGCGCGCCGGTCGCGGGAACCGGCGGGACGGTCGGTACGGGAGGGCAGACGGCGACTGGCGGCGCGACGAGCGGCGGCTCGTTCGGCAGGGGCGGTGTCCCCGCGACGGCCGGGACCGGCGGTTCCGGAGGCAGCGCGACGGGCGGGATGGCGACCGGCGGCAGCGCTACCGGAGGTACGAGCACCGGAGGCTCGGCGACCGGTGGGACGAGCACCGGAGGAACCGGCGGCGCGGGTGGGATGGCGACAGGCGGTACCAGTGCGGGCGGCCGAGGCGGCTCCGCGACGGGGGGCGCTGCGACAGGCGGTACCAGCGCTGGCGGCCGGGGCGGCATGGCGACAGGCGGTACCGGCATGGGCGGCGCTGGCCGAGGCGGCTCCGCGACGGGAGGAACGGCGGCGGGCGGGACAGCCGGGCAGGGGTCGGGCACTTGCACCGCGTCGAAGAGCACCGGCAGGACCGTGTCGGGCACTGGACCTCACCAGGTGGTCGTCGAGACGAATGCCGACAACGGGATCAAGTGCGGCACCATCTACCGGCCGGCAGACTTGGGCGGAACGGAGACGTACCCCATTTTTGTCTGGGGAGAGGGGGGCTGCTCTCAGGACGGTTACTCGAACCAGGCGGCCATGGCAGAGATCGCTTCCTGGGGATATTTCATCGTCGCAGACGGCACGCCAGGCGGCACGAACGCTTGCGCGGGAGGGCAAACGGGGAAGGCGTTCCTCGACTACGTCACGTGGGCGCTCGCCGAGAACGGCAAGTCTTGCAGCGCGTACTATCAAAGCCTCCAGACCACGAAGATCGCCGCGGACGGATTTTCGTGCGGTGGACTCATGTCGGAGAACGTGTCGGGTGATTCCCGCTTCTCTGCCATCGGCATCACCAGCAGCGGGCTGATGAGCGTGAATGCGGGTCTTTACGACAAGATCCACACACCGTTCAAAATCATGAACGGCGGCTCGAGCGACATCGCCTACGAGAACGGGCTCAGAGACTATGACCAGATCAGCTCCCGAGGTAAGCCGATCATCTATTTCTCCAAGACCAGCGCCGGTCATGGAGGCGATCTGGGTCAGGCCCGGGGCGACTTCAATCGGGTCAATCTGGCCTGGCTGAATTGGCAACTCAAGGGGGACACGGGAGCGACCGGCAAAGGCTACCTCTCCGGCTCGACGTGCAGCATCTGCACGAACAGCGGTTGGGTCGTCAAATCAGCGAACATCCAATAGGCGGAGCGATCGCAAGGCGAGGCTCTCGCGGTGCTCACCGAAGCTGAGCCGCAGACGCCGGGGGACAGGCGATCGTCTACAGCTCACGACCACGGTCACTGCGGGCCGCGCCGCGCCGGCCGGACCGTCGTTGCGCGCGCTCGTGCTCCTCGCGGCCGTTGTGGTCCGATCAGGTCTAGGCCGCCGACGGACCATCGAACCCGTCGGCAAGATCATTCAGGAACTGCGACTCCAGCGCGAACAGCACTTAGACGGCTTCGGATTGCATTGGTTCAGCTCCCCGTGGACGACCTTGCCCGCAAGCCGGGCGCGGTGTGCGGGAAGCGCCCGTCTCAAGCGGTTCTTTCGACGTCGGCCGGGTTCATGGACACGCGCTCGGTTCCGATGGTCGGTTCGGGCGCAATACAACCAATGTTCCTTTACTGTCCGCACGCGCTCATTTTTTTCACAGAAAGGGGCGGGCGGTCGCCTGCAGGGGCAGGTCGAGGAGACGGCGTCAAAAAAAGAACTCTCGCGAACAAAGATCCTCCCGTCGCGACAATGAGTGTCAACAACCCTCGCGTGAGCTACCGATGAGACTTGGATGCCGTTTGCCGTCATTTGTCCTGGCGTTCGTAATTCTGGTCTCGGGCGGCTGTCTGTCGGAGGACCAGCGCATTGGCCCGGGCACCGGAGGCAACACGGGAACGGGTGGAGGAGGCGGCTCCGGGGGTTCCAGCGGCGGGAACATCGGATCCGGCGGATCTAGTGGCAGCGTGACCGGCTTGTGCGGGTCGAGCGGATGTGCGGGGGCGGCTGGCTCAGCGGGAATAGCAGGGCCGGGGTGACGACGGGACGCGGCGGCGAAACGGGGACAGCAGGCGCGGGTATGGCAGGCGCGCAAGGCGCGGCGGGCGCCTCGGGTCCGACGGGAGCCGGGGGCGCCGGCCGGAGCAGGGCGAGGGGGATCCGGGGCGGGTGCGCTGTTTCAGCCAGAGGCGGTGGCGCCGGGGTCGCAGGGTTGGGTGGCAGTGGAGGTGCCGGCGGCGCAGGCGGGACCGGCGCCGCGGGGCAGCGGCGGCTCGGGCACCCCGATGCGGAGCGCTGGATGCGGCAAGGCCGCCGACGCTGACGAGCGGGAGCCGCACCATTCAGAGCGGCGGCCAGAGCCGCAGCTACATTCTTCGGATCCCGGACAACTACGACAACAGCCACCCCTACCGGTTGATCTTCGCGTATCACTGGCGCGGCGGAACGATGCAGGATGTCGACGGCGGCGGGACCAGCGGGGCCGCCTGGTCGTATTACGGGCTAAGGGCGCAGGCGAACAACAGCACCATCTTCGTCGCTCCGCAGGGCATCGGCAACGGCTGGCCCAATTCCGGCGGCCAGGACCTGAAGTTCACCGACGACATGGTCAAGCTCATCGAAGGCGATCTCTGCGTGGACACGACGCAGGTCTTCGCGCTGGGTTTCAGCTACGGCGGCGGCATGAGCTACGCCCTCGCGTGCGCGCGCCCGACGGTCTTCCGCGCGGTCGCGGTCTACTCGGGCGGCGTCCTCAGTGGGTGCGACGGCGGCACGCAGCCCGTCGCTTACATCGGCATTCACGGTCTCAGCGACGGAACGCTGAACATCTCCGGCGGGCGCTCGATGCGGGACAGGTTCGTCACGAACAACGGCTGCACCCCCAAGACCCGCCCGAGCCGAGAGCGGGCAGCTTGACGCACACATGCACCACGTATCAGGGCTGCACGGCCGGTTATCCCGTCGAGTGGTGTGCATTCGACGGTGGCCACACGCCCGGCATCGTGGACGGCGGCGGTGACGATGGCGCCAGGACCTGGACCAAGACCGAGGTCTGGAAGTTCTTCTCGCAGTTCCAATAGCAGTCCACGGCGGAGACGCGTTTCGCGCAGCGGGTAGCTTGACCTTTGTTAACAAAAGGCGGCTGCCGCTGCAGTAGTGCCGTAGCGGCCGTCATGTCGGCCGCTTCAGGACCGACAGCGTCGCTGTCGGTCCTGAAGAGAGTGTTTTGCATCAAATGAACCCTGAGGAACCTCTATGCATTATGCGAAGCGGCCGCAGAGAAATAGGGCGAGCGTCCGACGATGCGTCGTTGTAATTGCCCTCGGTGGTCTCGCGGTGTCTCCGGTCGTCAGTTGCGGCGGCGGAAGTGGTAATGGAGCCGGCAAGGGCGGAAGTCAGTCTGGATCCGGTGGCTCTGTTGGCGGACAGTCCGGCTCGGGCGGCACAACGAACATGGGCGGTGCCAGCGGCGGCGGAGCCTTCGGCGACGCCGGAGCGTCCGGGGGCGGCGGCGTAACAGGGACCGGAGGCTCGTCAGGTGCCAGCGGAACGTCGGCGAGCGGCGGCGCGGGCTCTGGAGGTTCGGGGGCTGGCGGAACGGCCGGCTTCGGTGGTCGCGCGGGTAGCGGGGCCGCCGCGGGCGGGAGCTCGGGCGGAGCGGCGGGGAACAGCGGACAGGGGGGCTCTGCTGGGTCGTCGGGCGGCGGCGTTCGCCTGATGCAGAACTTCAACCAGTCCTGGAAGTTCAAACGCGCCGACGTGTCCGGGGCGGAAGCGACCGCCTTCGACGACTCGTCTTGGGAAAACGTGGGCCTGCCGCATTCGTTCAGCCTGCCCTACTTCATGGCGTCGAAGTTTTACGTCGGCTACGGCTGGTACAGGAAACACGTCTCCATCCCGTCATCCTGGACGGGCAAGAATGTGTCTCTCGAGTTCCAGGCGGCGTTCCAGCAGGCCGAGGTTTACCTCAACGGCACGAAGGTCGGAGAGCACATCGGCGGCTACAACGGGTTTTCGATCGACATCACCTCCGCCATCAAGACGGGGGACAACGTCGTCGCCGTTCGCCTGAACAACAAGTGGAACGCGCGAATCCCGCCGCTGACGGGCGATCACACCTTCCAGGGCGGGCTCTACCGAAACGTGTTCGTCGTCGTCACGGATCCGCTTCACGTCGCCTGGTACGGCACCTGGGTCACGACGCCGACACTGGCGACCAGCTCGGGTTCGTCCAGCACCGTGGCGATCAAGACGGAGGTGCAGAACAACCGCTCGGCCGCCGTCAACGCCACATTGAAGACGGACATCGTCGACAAAGACGGCAAGGTGGTGGCCACCATCTCCTCGCAACAACAGATCGCCGCCGGCAAGACGGTGACGTTCGACCAAATCACGCCCGCCATCAGCAGTCCCTCGCTATGGCACCCCGACCATCCCACCATGTACCGGGCGCTGTCCTTCCTTTCAGACGGCACGGGAAACGTCGATGAATTCGCGACGCCCTTCGGGTTTCGTTGGTTCAGCTGGTCGGCGTCGCAGGGCTTTTCCCTGAACGGCGCGCACACCTGGCTCCAAGGCGCGAACCTGCACCAGGATCACGCCGGCTGGGGCAACGGCGTGAGCGACGCGGCTCTCTACCGCGATGTGAAGATGGTCAAGGACGCAGGCATGAACTTCATCCGTGGTTCGCACTATCCGAAGGCGCCGGCGTTCGCTGACGCCTGCGACCAGCTCGGCCTTCTGTTCTGGTCGGAGAACAACTTCTGGGGTGGCTTCGGCGGTGCGGGCGGATGGCCCTACAACGGCGCCTATCCGAGCACGTCCGCCGATTTCGACGCGTTCGATGCGAACGTCCTCGCGAGCCTCACGGAGATGATCCGCATCCATCGCAATCACCCGAGCATCATCGCGTGGAGCATGGGCAACGAAGACTTCTTCAACGGTGGTCCGGCCGACAGGGTCGTCGCGCTGCTCAAGAAGACCGTCGCCTTGACCCACCAGCTCGATCCCGCGCCCACGGGGCGGCCCGCGGCCATCGGCGGCGCGCAGGGCAAAGTCGGCGGCGTCGAACCTGGCCCGCTTGGCGACATCGCCGGCTACAACGGCGACGGCCTCGGGTACGACAACCCTGGCATACCCAACATGGTTTCCGAATACGGAGCCGACGTCAGCACCATTCGGCCGGGCAACTACGATCCCGGCTGGCACAACCTGACGGTCATGAACGGCATGGCCGCCCAACCCGCCTGGCGCAGCGGAATATCCCGGTGGTGCATGTTCGATTACGGCAGCCAGATGGGCAACCAGTACATAAATTCCGGCATCGTCGACTACTTCCGCATCCCGAAGCGATCGTACTACTGGTATCGGAATAGCTACGCGAAGGTCCCACCGCCGACCTGGCCGACCGCGGGCACGCCGGCCGGATTGAAGCTCACGTCGAGCACGGCAACGCTATCCGCGGTAGACGGCACGCAGGACGCCTGGCTCCTGGTCACCGTCGTCGACGCGAGCGGCAAGCCGATCAGCAACAACGTTCCGGTGACGCTCACGATCAAGTCCGGACCCGGCGAGTTTCCCACCGGGCCGAGCATCACGTTCACGCCGCCGGGCAGTGGTTCGGCATCCGACATCGGGATCCGCGACGGTCAGGCTGCGATCGAATTCCGCACCTATTACTCGGGCGTTTCGATCATCGAGGCCACTTCGCCTGGGCTCGCCAGCTCCAGCGTCACCATCACGTCCCAGGGCAGCCCGGCCTGGGTCGAGGGGACCACCCCCAAGGTGGCGCCGCGCCCCTACCAACCCTGAGGTCGTTTCATGCGGGCCCCGGCCGGGTTGGCAACCCGTTGGGGTCGCCGGGCGGTTGTTGCCCTCTGGTTCGTGTCCCGCTGAGATGCCGTGGCCGCGTGAGGCGACGCAGTATTTCGCGACGGGTGGGGGCGCCGTTGGTTGGCGCCGCGCCCAACATTCACCGATGCGCCGACGAATCACTAGAAACACATCGGGAGCCACCCTGGCGGCGCTCGCGACCTGGACGGTGCTCTCGTCCGGCGCGGCGGCGCGGCCCGAAACCGCCCCGACGACGTCGGCAGCCGTGCGCCACCGCGAGGAGTGGCGGCGCAGCAGGACCGGCGTGTACATGAACGACTTCGCAGAGCTCGGCCACCACCGCGCGGCCAACGCGCAGTTGCCGCCGCCCGTCGCCGGCGAGAGCCGCGTCGTCTTCTTCGGCGATTCGGTCACGGAGGCCTGGCCCATCGAGAGTGCCTTTCCCGGCAAGCCCTACGTCAACCGCGGCATCAGCGGCCAAACCACCTCGCAGCTCCTCCTGCGCCTGCGCGAGGACGTGATCAATCTCGGCGCGCGCGCCGTGGTGATCCTGGCTGGAACCAACGACATCGCCGGCAACACGGGCCCCATTTCCCTCGAGGAGATCGAGGAGAACTTCGAGGCCATTGCGGAGCTCGCCCGCGCGCACGGGGTACGCGTGATCTTCTCGTCGATCACCCCCGTGCACAACTACACGCGCGGTTCCGAGGAGAATTTCGAGCTGCGGCCGACGGAGAAGATCGTGGCGCTCAACCGCTGGCTCGAACGCTACTCCCGTGCGAAAGGCCTCGTCTACCTCGACTACTTCTCCGCGATGGTGGACGAGCACGGGCTCATGCGGCGGGAGCTCGCCGACAAAGGCCTCCACCCGAACGCCGCCGGCTACGCCGTGATGGCGCCGCTCGCCGCGAGGGCCATCGAGCAGGCGCTGGCCGGGGCCGGAGCCGCGCCCCAGGCGCCGCCGCGGCGATGACCCGAGACCAGATGAGGCGCCCCGTTGCCCGTACGGTGCCATGGCAAGATGGCGGAAGGACGCGCGCTGGTCCCTGTTGGTCGCCTCGATTGAAGAACTTCGGGAGGAACTCGGTGACATGGCAGCTCGACGACTAGCGACGAAGGCGCAGCGGCTTGCACTGAGGCTCGACGGGTCGTTGCGGCTGGTGGTGGTGGCGGACACCCACTCGGAGCCTCACCCGCGGACGGCCGAGCACCTGGCGGCACGCGCTCCCGATGCCATCCTGCACGCAGGGGACATCGGGGATCTCAAGGTGCTCGACCAGCTCTCTCGTATCGCCCCGGTGCATGCGATTCGCGGCAACATCGACGTTCACGCCCCCGCGTTGCCGGACGTCCTCACGCTCGATCTGGTGCGCACCGGCGACGACCCACAACCGCTGCTGCGGTTGCTTCTTGTTCACATCGGCGTGTACGGCCCCAAGCTGCGTGGGGAGGTCGCGGCGATGGCGCACGCGCACAAGGCGCACGTAGTGGTGTGCGGACACTCGCACGTGCCGTTTGTGGGACGCGACCGGGGGCTGACGGTCTTCAACCCCGGATCGATCGGGCCGCGCCGGTTTCACCTGCCCATCGTCTTTGGCACCATCGAGGTGACTCCGACGGGGTTGCGGCTCGCTCACGTGGACTGCGAGACCGGCGCGCCCTGGACCCCGCCGTAGTCGGGCGGAGGCAACCGCACAGGCGTCACGCTCGCTCAGGTCGACAGCGCGCGCCGCGGCGACCCACGAGTTTCGAGGGAACATCCGACGGCGGAGGGTGTCCATGCGCGACATGGGTACACGTGCGCCCGATACGCGGCGAGACAGGTGCATCGTGATCGCGTTCTTGCTTGCGTTGGCGATCGGGTGCGGCGCTCGGGCCCGCCACCTGGGCGAGGACACCCACGTCACGACGGTATCGGGCGCAACGGTGCTCGCGCCCAAAGGCTGGTGGCTCGTGCAGCGGAAGGGAACCCTCGTGCTCGAGGATCCCGATCGCGCGCTCGTGGCGACTTTGCTCGAGACTCCCGAGGCAGATGCGATGACGGCCATCGACGCCGCCTGGCAGCGCATTCGTCCGGGTTTCTCGTTGAAGGTCCAGCAGGCACCCCAGCGGCCGCCGCCCACGCGGGGCTGGGAGGCGGTGGCCAAGGTCGCCTACCAAACGAGGAGCGCCGAGCGCCGGACCATCAGCGCGCTGGCGCGGCGCTTCGCGGGCATAACCTACGTCGCGCTTATCGAGGGCGACAGCGCCGCGGTTTCGCGCCGTTGGGCCGAGCTCAACACGGCGCTATGGTCGCTGCAACCGCCACGCATGCACGAGGAGTCGTTCCAGGGGCGGGCGGTGCGCCCTCTCGACGATGCGGGCGCCAAGGTGCTGGATGCGTTCCTGGCCGCGTCGCTCGCGCGGCTGGAGGTTCCGGGGGCAGCGGTCGCGGTGATCGCGAAAGGCAAGGTCGTTTACGAGCGGGCGCTGGGCGTGCGCGTCCTCGGCAAGCCGGAGCCCGTCACGGTGAACACGCTGTTCATGATGGGCTCGATCACCAAGCCCATGACCACGATGATGGAGGCGGCCCTGGTCGACGACGGCACTTTCAAGTGGGACACGCCGGTGAAGCAGCTGCTGCCCTGGTTTGCCCTCGGCGAGCCGGACATCACCCGCAAGCTGACGATGTGGCATACCGCCTGCGCCTGCACCGGCATGCCACAGCAGGATCTGGAGGGGATCTTCGAGTTCGACCAGGTGACCGCCGAGCAGCGCCTGGGCGCGATGAGGACCATGAAACCAACCACCGGGTTCGGTGAGACGTTTCAATATTCGAACCTGATGGTGGCGGCGGGCGGTTATGCCGCGGCGCACGCGTACGCGCCGCGGCTGTCGCTGGGCGCGGCCTATGACGTCGCGATGCGCACGAAGGTGTTCGAGCCTGCGGGCATGAAATCGACGACGCTCGACTTTGCGGCTGCGGCCGCCCGGGCCGACCACGCCATGCCGCACGCGCTGGCGATCGACGGTGTGGCGCGTGCCATCCCGCTGGCCATGGAGCGCAGCGTACTCTCGATCGGTCCGGCGGGAGCGGCGTGGTCCAACCTTCGCGACATGGAGCTCTTCGCGATGATCGAGATGGCCAAGGGGGTAACTCCCGATGGCAACCGCGTCGTCTCCGAGGCGAACCTGCTCGAGCGTCGCAAGCAGCGCGTGCGCTCTGGCAACGAGCGGGGCTACGGGCTGGGTCTCGATGTGGGCACCTTCCACGGTCTGCCCATGGTCGGCCACAACGGCGGCCTGTTCGGGTTCGGCACGATGATGTTCATCCTCCCCGAGCAGGAGATCGCGATCATCGTTCTCACGAACATCCGAAACGGTGGTGACTACGAGCTGCTACCGTTCAATGCGGCTGTGCGGCGAAAGGTGATCGAGCAGCTGTTCGCAGGCGCCCAGGACGTCGCCGGGACGATGGTCGAGTTCTTCGCCCGCGCGAGGCGGGAGGCCGCGGGCAAGGTGACCGCCAACCTTGATCGCGCGCCCGATGCGGCCTGGGTTCGTGACCTGGCCGGCTCTTACGACAACCCCAGCCTCGGCAACGTGCGGATCAGCGCCGCGGCCCCGGGGGGCACCTTCGACGCCGGCGAATGGCAGAGCGTTTTCGGGCGGACGCGCGAAGAAGACGGCACGGAGAAGCTCGTGTTCGTCGACCCTCCCTTTGCTGGAGGCGACGTCATCGTCGCGGGGGAAGACAGGCGCCGGACGCTCACGATCCAGTATGGACAAATGAAGTACGTGTTCGGGCGATCAACGAAGTGAGCGCTTGCACGGGCAGCGCGAGGACTCGGGTCGGCTCGGGATGCAGAGTCACGGCACTCTGACGGCACTTTGATTGGGCCGGCTTCCCCGTGACCACCGACTTACGCGGTTCTCCTGCTATGCACCGAGCGCTTCGCCCGGGCGTAGAGGCACAGCAGCGGCGCGGACAGGATGAGCGTGCCGACACCCCGGAGGAGGAGATTCCCGTCCGGCAGCAGCAGCCCAAAGAAGGCGTTGAAGACAAGAATGGCCAGCGTGAGGCACCACGCGGCGAGAACGGCGACGCCGTCCGCCAGTGAGCTGCGCCCGCCTCCGGAGAAGCAGAACCGGAGAACGTCCCAGGTGCCCGGTGCGGCCATCAGCCTGTCCCTACCAAGGGCGGCTGCCACGAGCAATACGGTGCCCGACACCGCCGGCCCATGATCTACCTTTGACCGTTCGCCCGTACCCATGCCGCCTCTCAAGCTCGCGACCTTCAACATCAACAACATTGCCAAGCGCCTGGCGGTCCTGCTGGAGTGGCTGACCAAAGCGTCTCCCGACATCGTCTGCCTGCAGGAACTCAAGGTCCCTGATTCAAAGTTCCCGCTCCGGCAGATCGAAGCCGCCGGTTACGGCGCTCGATGGGTCGGTCAGCCTTCGTGGAACGGCGTCGCGATCCTAGCCAAAGGGATGACGCCTGTGGAGACTCGTCGCCAACTGCCCGGCGATCCATCCGACACGCAGAGCCGGTACCTGGAGGCCGCCGCGCACGGCGTCCTCGTCGGCTGCCTGTACGCCCCGAACGGGAATCCACAGCCCGGCCCGAAGTTCGCTTACAAGCTGGCGTGGATGCACCGCCTCCTGGCCCACGCCCAGGCGCTGTACGAGACGGGCCATCCGGTCGCCCTCGTCGGCGATTACAACGTGGTGCCCACCGACTTCGACATCTACAACACGCGGTCCTGGCTCAAAAACGCGCTCTTGCAACCCGAGCCGCGCGCTCTCTACCAGCAGTTGCTTGGGCAAGGCTGGACGGACGCGATCAAAGCGACACACCCGGACGAGCCCGTCTACACGTTCTGGGACTACCTGCGCCAGGCGTGGGAGCGAAACGCCGGCATGCGCCTCGATCACATCCTGCTCAGCGCCTCCCTCGCCCCGAGCCTGCGCGACACCGGGGTTGATGCGTGGGTGCGGGGACTGCCGGGCGCCAGCGATCATGCCCCCGCCTGGGCGAACATCGAGACCGACCCTCGCCGACCGCGGCCGCCGTGAATTGTCGACCAAGCAGCGGCGGCGCTGAAGCTCAGATCAGATCTGTTCTGTAGCGAGGCCCTTGGTCCCCGCGTCCAGCAACGCCTTGAACACCGCCCAGGGCGCGCGACGATGAGCTGACAAATGGCGATCGTAGATCGCCTCGTGCTCCATCCACTCGTAAGTGCCCCGGTTCTGCTTGAACGAGGCGGCGCCCGTGCTCAGGAACACCAGCCGGCGGCGTTCCAGGCCGTCGCGAAGGACTGCGGCCAGCGCCATGCGGTAAAGGGGGAATTGTTTCTTGTCCAACGATGTGTCGTAGCCGAGCAGCGCCCCCACGATATGCGCGCCCTCGTCGAACGTCGTCAAGAACGCGACGATGCGATCCTGGTGACGGATCGTGAGGAACCGCATCATTCCCGATTCGTACATGCAACGGAAGAACCGGGCTGTGTAACGCGCGTTGTATCCCTGGTGCTTGTCCACGTAGATCGCGCTGTAGAGCCGGTGCAGAGTCTCCTCGTCGCCGGGACCGAGCACAGCGGGAGCGCTGATCGCGAACCGTGGATCGGAGAGCAGCCTGATGTCGCGGCGAACTTCGCGTAGATGGGCGCGCTTGACCCGCGCGGGATCCCACTCGTGAACCGGGCGGTTGACCACCAGCTTGTAGCCGGTCGCCGCGAACATGCGCCGGACGTCGGGATCGCGGGCGTCAATCGTCCGGAGCACGATCGGCAGCTTCGGATAGCGCGACGTCAGGGCGTCGGTGACCTCGGTGAGCTCGGCGGCCGTCAGCTGCAGTGCGGGGTTGGTGGTCATCAGCCAGTTGTTGACCGAGACGCAGCGATTGAACCCCAGGGGCAGGCAGGCCCGACCCAGCAGGCTGACCATCCCCTGCAGGACGCGCGCCTGGACACCGGAGATCTTGCGCAGCTCGATCAACATGTACTTCACGTAGTGCGCGTACGGCGACAGCAGGTAACAGGTCTCCTCGCTACCGTCATTGACCACGACCGGCAGGGCCTTGCGTCCGACCACCAGCACCAGACGCTCGAGATCGGTGCTGGTGACCAGCCCGGCTGGTCCAACGCGGAGGAAGTCCGCCAAGTAGCTCCGGTGATCAGCGCGCTCCACGGTGTCGAGCGCGGCGCCGGAGCCCGCACACTCCGGGGCAGTGATCAGCCGGACAGCCACTGCCGTCCCAAGAGGATCGTCAGCGCGCCGACCCGGCTCACCCAGAAAGAGGAATCGACCAGCGCCTCCCAGCGACTGCGGCCACGGCGGATCACCAGCATCGTCGACAGCGCCGACAGACCCTGCACCGCTGTGTGCCAGGCCAGCGCGGCCACCTGGAACCCGTCCAACCGCGGCCAGAACCGAATCAGCAGTCCCGCCACCGCCGCCGCGCCCAACACGAGCAGACCGATCGCGAGCGCCGAGGTACGCCGCTCGCCGAGCAGCGCCGGCAACGTCTTCAAACGGTGCGCGCGTTCAGCGGCAGCATCACCCGCGCACTCGTTGAGGAACACGCCGTAGTCCACAGCGCAGACCGCGGCGGCCAGAGCAGCCCACGCGATCCACCCGCGCGGCGGCATGCCAGCCAGCGCGAGGCCGGCCATCCACAGCGCGAAGTAGCCGCCAAAGACGGCGGCTACATTGCCCCACCAGAACACCTTCAAGCGCGCCCGCACCTCGCGGCCAGGCAACAGAAAGTTGTAAGAGTAGAGGGTGAAGCAGATCGCATAGTAGCCGAGGGCCAACCCCAGCTTGATGTCCTGCCGCGCAGCCAGGGCCAGCAGCAGGCCGCATGACAGACCCTCGGCCCACATGATCGCCCGGAGGATGCGCGGATCGTCGTTCATCCATGCCAGCAGCTGTGGCTTGGTCGATCTGTCGAGGACGGCGTCCGTGAGCACGTTGAGCTGCATGCCCAGCATGGAGACCAGCAGAACGAAAACGACCGCGGCAGCACAGAGCAGCGGCGCGACCCGACCGCCAGCCAACAGACCAGCGTTGATCATCAGCAGCAGGAGCGGGACGAGCTTGTGGATGCGAGACGCCGACAGCACGCGCAGCGCGGCCGCAACCACGTGGGTGCCTCGGCGGTTCTCCCCGTGAGGTAGGCTCAGCAAGGTCGGGAGCGTACCCGTCCCGGAGCACTTTGCGCGTCACGAATTATGCAGCATCAACACTGCTTCATCAGACCGAGGTAGCGACCCCAGCGGGATTCGAACTGGCCGACAGGCAATCACGAAAACATCAGGCGTGGCGCAGTCTTGCGCAAAATTCGGGAGCGATGTCGGCCAGTTCGGCTGTTCCGCCCGATGGACCGTGGAACCGTCGTGAACCTCAGCGTTCCCTCGGTTCGTGGCAAACGGATGGCAAAAGTCAGGCTGGGCAAGGAGTGGGCCCGTCGATCGAGCGTGGTAACCTAGGTAATAACGGGGGTTCTTCCTATGTCCATGGTCAAGACACTCAAGCAGATCGGCAACAGCTACGGCGTCATCATCGACAAGCCCATCCTGGAGATCCTCCACATCACGCCCGAGACGCCGCTCGAGATCACGACCGATGGACAGAGCCTCCAGATTCGGCCCGTTCGCCCGCGCAAGAGGCCGCCGCTGAACGAGAGCCTTGCGGCGGTGAACAAGCGCCACGCTTCCACGCTGAAGAAACTCGCGAAGTGATCGGCGACGTCTACTTCCTGACTGCCGAGGAAGTCGTCGCCATCCACGCGGATCAGATCGATCGGTATGGTGGTGACCGCGGTCTGCGCGATCAGGGACTCCTCGATTCGGCGGTGCACGCCGCGCAGAATGTGGCCGCGTACGTCGAGGACTGTGATCTGTGCGACCTCGCGGCGGCGTACATCTTCCACCTCGCTGAGAATCAGCCCTTCGTCGACGGGAACAAGCGGGCGGCGCTTGCGAGCGGGCTCGTGTTCCTGCACCAGAACGACATCGCCCTCGAGGATCCTGACGAGCGTCTATATGACGTGATGATCGGCGTCGCGACGAAGGCGATCGGTAAACCAGAGATCGCGACCACGCTCCGTTCGCTGGTCGCGCCGGTTTCGGGCTGACCGCGACATTCGCGCGGTGTGAGACTGGCGGTGGCGTCGTGGCGCTGCGGGGCGCGTAGGTTGCGATAACCTGTCGACATGGGGTTCATGCGACGCCCCGCCCTGTTGGCGGGGGCGATCGGTTCACCGGCTTGGGCGGAAGCGACTGCGCTCCGACGGAAGCTCTGGCGCCACGGGTGCTCGTTCGCGAGCGTCATCGGCTCGGTGCTGGTCCCATGTCCAGCGCGGGCAGGGGCAGATCTGTCCGGGGTCATACCGGAGCGCGCCGGTGAGATCGCCCTGGCCATGCTGGTCGTGCTGATCGGCGGGCCCTGGGTGACGTCGCTCTGGCTGCTGGTGCGCCGCGCCTCGCTGGTGGCGCGGGTGATCGGCGCTGTTTGCGCGCTGGGGTCGGCCCTCTTGCTGCTCACCGCCCTCAGCGCCCCGCTGTGGGCCTTGATCGTCGCGCTCCCGGCGCTCTTGCTCGCGATAGGACGGCGCCGCTTCGACGAGCTGTTTCGGAAGATCGCCAAGGTGTGGCGGTCGATCTGGCGGACACTCTGACGGCTCGGTTCGTCGCTCGCGCCGGTTTCGGGCTGACGACGACGGTCGCTCGGACACCCCAGCGGGCCATTTGCCACGAGGACATCGAAACCCCGCGATACTTCAGCGTCGTCGTGGCAACGGCGTGGCAAAGCCGAGAACGCACACCACGAAAGCGGCGTCGATTCGGAGAGTTGCGAGCGACCCCAGCGGGATTCGAACCCGCGTTCATGCCTTGAAAGGGCATTGTCCTAGGCCGGGCTAGACGATGGGGTCCCGACGAGGGCGGTCAGTCTAGGGAAGGGCGCGCAAAGCGCAAGACCGTTGGCGAGAATCGCGCGGCGTCAGGAGGTCCTCGCGATCGTGGCCAGCAGCTCGCGGGCCAGCGCCGCCCACTCGGCCTCATGGCTACCCTCGAAGGGCGAGCGGGCGGCCAGGCGGTACCAGTAGTGGGCGTTGTTGATGTCGCCTTCCTTTCTATGGAGGTAGGCGTGGACCAGCGCGCCCGCGGCGGTCTCGACCAGGCCCGCGAGCTCGTGGGCCCCGTCCCAGTCTCCTTTTCCGTCGCGCCAGAGCGCCTTCAGCGGCAGCGCGAGATCCTCCGGCGCGTCGTCGGCGGCCAACGAGGCAGCGAAAGCTTCAAATGTCATGCGTAATCACGCGCTCCTTCGAGCGCGCCCCCTAGCACGAGCATAGCGTCTCCCAGCTCGTGCGTGAGAAATCCAGCGCGGTCGGCCTGTCGGGCCGCGTCGGCGAGCAGGTCGGGCCCCGCCCACGCCGCCAGCAGCGCGAAGTGGCTCTCGTGCGCGGCGTGGGCGCCGGAGAGCACGCCGTCTACGATCCGCGGGCGGAACGCCGGGGAGATGCGCAGGTCGGTGACCCCCTCCCAGGCGTGCAGCGTCCCGCCCCCCGCCTCGGCGGCCCCCTCCAGCGCGCGCACCACCGTGGTGCCGACGGCGACGACGCGGCCGCCGCGGGCGCGGGTCGCGGCGACGGCGCGCACCGTCGCTTCCGGGATGTCGTAGCGCTCGGGGAGCGGCAGCGCGGCGTCGAGCGCCGGGTCGCCGGTGGCGCTGAGCCCGGCGGCGTGGGTCAGCGACGCCCAGCGCACCCCCTTGCGCCGCAGCGCCAGCAGGAGCTCCCACGACAGCGGCCGCCCGGCCGACGGCATCTCGGCGGCCCAGGGGCGCGCGGCGTAGACCGTCTGCACGGCCGGGAGCGGCAGGTCGTGGGCGAGGTGCGAGTACTGGATCGGGCGGCCGATGCGGTAGAGCGCCGCCCACAACGCGTCGCCGGCCTCGTCGAAGGTCAGCGTCACCAGCCGCGGCGACGTCGCGCTGACCTCCGCGATGGTCGCTGACAGGTCGGCGGACGCGCCCCCGAACCGCAGCCGCGCGCCGACGGCCAGCGCGGGCGGGGGAGGGCGCTCCTCCGTGCGCTGGTGCCAGTCGCCGGGGCCGAACAGCACCGCGGTGAAGCTTCGCCCGTCGGTCGTGGCGCAGCAGCCGCGCCTCGAGCGCGCGCCCGGCCTCATCTCGGCCGGGGAGGGCGCCGGGGAGAGTGGCGGCGTCGTTGACGACCAGCAGATCGCCGGCGGCGAGGAAGCCGGGGAGGGCGCCGGTGCGCGTCTCTGCGATCCGAGCCGTCGCCGGATCCACGACCAGCAGCCGCACGTCGTCGCGCCGCGCGGGGAAGGTACGCGCCGGCTCCATCAGGTCACCGCCTCTCGGGCGGGCGCGCGGATCGCGATGCGCGCGCGGGCGGGGGCGTCGTCCGCAGCCAGCAGCGCGACCAGCCGCGCGGCGACCCGTGCCGGCTCCGCCAGCTGCGTTCGGTCGGCGTCGGGGATCGCGTCGGCGTGCATGCGGGTGTCCATCTCGCCGGGGTCGACGGTCAGCAGGCGCACCCCCGTGCCGGCGAGCTCCGCGCCCCAGATCCGCCCCAGCTGCTCCAGGGCAGCCTTCGACGCGCCGTAGGCCCCCCAGCGCTCGTAGGCCTCGGTCGCGGCGTCCGAGGTGATGTTCACGATCGTCCCGCGCCCGCGCAGCAGCATCGGCCCGGCCAGCGCCTTGGTCAGCCGGAACGGGCCGACCAGGTTCACCGCCAGCGCCCGCTCGAGATCCTCGCAGTCGGTGTCGAGCAGCAGCCGCAGCGGCACCGGCCCCAGCGTGCTGGCGTTGTTGACCAGGATGTCGATCGGGCCGACCAGCGCCGCGGCCTGGCCGGCGATGGCGTGGGCTGCGTCGCGCTCGGCCACGTCGGCCACCACCGCGTGCGCCTCGCCGCCCGCGGCGCGGAGCGCGGCGACGGCCGCCGCCAGCGGTTCGGGTTCGCGCGCCACCAGCACGACGCGCGCGCCGGCCCGCGCCAGCGCGGCGCCCAGCGCCCGTCCCAGTCCCCGGCTGCCGCCGGTCACCACCACGTTCTGTCCGTCGAGCTCGCTCATGTCGTCCTCCTTTTCGTTTCGGTCCCGATGAAGGAGACGCCACGCCCGACAGGATATCGACTGACTTGCCAATGTATTGGCGAGCGGCCAGGGTATTGGCGATGGCCACCCCGCGCGCCGCCGACGACAGCACCGCCACGAACCTGGGCCGCAACATCCAGACCCTGCGCGAGGCGCGCGGCCAGTCGCAGCAGCAGATCGCGCGCGTCGCCGGCATCCCGCGGGCGACCTGGGCGAACCTGGAGTCGGGGGCGGCCAACCCGACGCTGGCGGTGCTGATCAAGGTCGCGCAGGCGCTGCAGGTGCGGCTGGAAGAGCTGATCGAGCCGCCCCGGCGCCTCGGGCGCCTCTACCGGGCCGCCGTGCTGCCGACCCGGACGCGCGGGCTGGTCACGGTGCGCAAGCTGCTCCCCGAGACGATCGCCGGCCTGGAGATCGAGCGGATGGAGCTGCCGCCGCGGGCGACGATGGGCGGTGTGCCGCACACCGTCGGGACGCGCGAGTACCTGACCTGCGAGCGGGGGGAGATCGAGCTCGGCGCCGGCGGCGCGACGTTCCGCCTCGCGCCGGGCGACGTGGTCGTGTTTCGCGGCGACCAGAAGCATGGCTACCGCAACCCGGGGGCGACGACCGCGATAGCGTATAGCGTCGTGGCGTTCGCCCCCGTCGGCCGCAACTAACAGTTGGTCGCGGCCGGAACTTCTTATATGTAGGGCGAAGCGCCGCCGGCTTCGTCGACGTCGTCATTCCACCGCCGTATTCAGCAGCGAGGAGGCGTCATGGTTCGCTTGGGTCCGTGGGGAGCTTCGCTGGCGGTGGCCGTCGCGCTCGGGTGCGGCGGCGGCAGTGGTGGCGGCGGCGCCGCCGGATCGATCAACGTTGCGACCGGAGGCGCCGGTGGGACTCCGGGCTCCGCCGGCGAGGCCGGGGATCGGGCGGCGCGTCGGGCGGCGCGACGACCGGCGTGGCCGGCATGGGGGGCAAGGGGGGCGCGGGCGGCCGCGCTTCGTCCTCGACGCTGACCGGGACGCTCACCGTGACCCTCGACGGAACGGCGGTCACTTACCCGTCGATCCTCGGCGGGTACAACGGCCTTCGCGTCGACGTCAGCGGCTACAGCGCCAATCTGACCCGCTCGTTCGCGCTTTCGGTCTACCCGAACGGGATGGCGTCGGGGTCCTTCACCTGCGCGGTCGGCGGGGCGACGTCGATGACCATGAGCTACAGCGTCAACTTCACGCCCATGAACGCCGCGGCCACCGCCGCCGGCTGCATGGGCACGTTCACCATGATCCCGACGTCAGCCGACGTCGTCGGTCGCTTCGTCGGGACCTTCTCGGGGACCGTCGGGACCGTCGCCGCCACCAACGGCGTCGTCGATTTGACGCTGACCCCGAACTGACGGCCCGCCCCGACCCGGGTTGACCGGGGCTGCTTCGGCCTTATACTGAACAAAGGTATAGGCCGCATGGGACGGACGCTCTCGCTGCTCGCGCACCTGCCTCGGTTCGAGGCCGACGGGGTCACGCACGCCCGCGACTGCGAGTGCGTGCGCTGCGACGCCGGCTTTCGCCCGACGGAGGGGGAGCGCGGCGTCGCGCGTCGGCGCTGGGAGGTGCAGCAGGCGCGAGTCGCCGCCGAGCGGGCGCTGGCCCGCCGCCGCGCGCGCGCGCGGGTGAAGCAGGCGGCGCTGGAGCTGCAGCTCGACGCCGACATCCAGGCGGTCGACGCCCGCATCGAGGCCCTGCGCGCCGCCCGTGCCCGCACCGAGGACGACCCCCGCATGGCGGCGCTGAAACAGCTCCGCGCCGCCGGCGTCCCCCTCCAGAAGGCCCTGGAGAGGGTGGAGGTTGTGTGGGCCCAGCAGGGATCGAACCTGCGACCAGAGGATTAAAAGTCCCCTGCTCTACCAGCTGAGCTATAGGCCCAAAACATCCCGAGCCCTGGGGCTACAAGCTCGAATTGTCGTCGGTCAGCTTAGCCCTCGCCGGTTGCGCGTCGCAACCATAAGATTGTCGCGAATGGTCTTCCGCGCGATCTACATCTTGGGGTTTGCGCCGGTGCTCGCGAGCGGCGCGTGCGCGACGGTGCCTCCGGTGGTGCCCTGTCCCGCGGGGACGAGCCTCTCGCGCCACGTCTATTCGGGAGGCGGTGAGGCCGAATGGTGTCACCGCCCCGACGGCGCCCGCCAGGGGCCCGAGACCCGGTTCTACGAGAGCGGCGCGCAGCTCGTGAACGGCGAGTACCGGGACGGCGCGCTGAACGGTGTCTGGCGCTATCGCTTCAACGACGGGCGCAACTGGCGCGCCGATCGCTGGGACGACGGCGCGCTGGTCGAGAAGGTCGTCGACCCCGCCGTCGCCGGGATGAGCGAGGCGGAGCTGGCGACGCTGGGGCCGATGACGTCCGGGATCATCAAGCTGGCCTCCCACGACGCGCTGACGGGGCGTGAGGCCAGGGAACGGGGCGGTGGGGCGTTCGTCGGACATTTCCCGAACGGACGCCCGCGCGTCGCCGGCAACTACGACGCCGACGGCATGCGCACCGGCGTCTGGCGCTTCTGGTACGAGGACGGCCGGCCGGCGCGCGAGATCGAGTTCATCGCCGGCGTGCGCGAGCGCGGCACGCGCGAATGGCACCCGAACGGCCAGCTCGCCGCGGAGGGGGCCTATGTCGCCGGTGAGCGCGACGGGCGCTGGCGCTGGTGGGATCCGCAGGGGCACCTCACCCGGGAGACGACCTACGGCGGGAAGTGATCGACCGCCGGGGAAAGGGTTAGACTCACGCCATGAAGCGGTCGGTGAGCGTGCAGATTGCCGGCGTGAAGTACGCACTGAAGACCGACGAGGACGATCGTTGGGTCAAGACGCTGGCCGCCTTCGTCGACGGCAAGATTCGCGAGGCGCAGAAGGGCGCGCGGTCGCCCGACACGCAGGCGGTGGCGGTGTTGACGGCGCTGCAGATCGCCGAGGAGCTGTTCGCCGAGCGGCGCCGCTCCGGCGAGCTCGAACGGAAGGTGCGCAAGGTTCAAGAGAAGAGTCAGTCCTTGCTTGACTGGCTCGCGCGCGAAGCGCGAGTATGACCGCCGGTTAATCAATTCGGGTCCGTCGTCTGTGAGGGCCGCTTGCTCTCATTGTTAATGGATACAAGCCGGGGACCCTGGGACCGGCAATGGTTTCCCGCACTTCAGAACTAAGCGAACGTAAGCGTGCGCTCCGTCGTGAGATCGGCGAGCGCCGTGCAGCCTTGACCGAAGCGGACCGCGAGGTGCGGTCGGCGGCTGCGGTCGCGCGGCTGCTGTCGCTCCCCGAGCTGTCCCACCTCGAGGGGGGCACCGTCGCCGGCTACATCGCGATCAAGGGGGAGATCGATCCTGCCGCGGCGCTGGCTGCTGCCCAGAGCCGCGGTGCCGCCGTCGCGCTGCCGCGGGTCAGCCTGGCCCTGCCGACGCTGAAGTTCCACCTGGTCGGTCCCGGCGTCGGGATGATCACGAGCTCCCGGTTCGGCCTCGTCGAGCCCGAGGAGTCCGCGCCCAAGATCGCGCCACGCGATCTGGCCGTGATGATCGTGCCGGGGATGGCCTTCGACGCGGAGGGGCGCCGCCTGGGGTTCGGCGGCGGCTACTACGACGGCGTGCTGGCCGGGGCGCGGGCGTCGGGGCGCACCGCGATCATCGGCTTCGCCTACGAGTTCCAGATCGTCGAGACGGTTCCGGCGGGCGACGCTGACCTGCCGGTCGACTTCGTCGTCACCGACGAGCGGGTGCTGCGCCCCGCGCGGGGCCCGCGCGCGATGATTCCGGTCGCCGTCGCGCTGCCGCTGCTGGTGGTGCTGTTCGCGATCGCGTTCTTCATCGGCAAGACGTTTCGCCCTCCCGCGCTCCCGCACACCGAGGCGGAGAAGCAGCGGCTGATCGAGGCGGCCCAGTCCGAGGCGGAGTCGCTGAAGCGGCAGGCGGCTCTCGACGCGAAGGAGCTGGCCCAGAAGGCGCGGGCCGACGTCGACGCCGGGCTGAAGGCGCGGCAGGAGGAGATCGAACGGCGCGCCACCGAGCTCTCCGGGCGGGAGCGCGCCACCGACGGGCGCGAGCGGACGTTGAAGCAGAAGCTCGAGGAGGCGGAGCGTGCCGCCAAGCAGCTCTCCGAGCGCGAGGCGGCGGCCGAGGCGGCGGCGCGGGCGGCGGCGGCGCAGGTCGTGGAGGCGCGGGCCCGGCTGGAGAAGATCGCCGGGCTGACCGCGGTCGAGGCGCGAAGGCCCGCCTCGACGACGAGGTGCGCGACGAGGCGCGCCGGGCGGCGGCCGACGAGGTGAAGCGGATCGAGGACGCGGCGCGGGCGGCGGCCGAGGAGCGGTCGCGGATGATCGTGTCGGCGGCGATGCAGCGCTACGCCGGCGAGTACGTCGCCGAGCGCACGGTGGCGGTGGTGCCGCTGCCGTCGGACGACATGAAGGGGCGGATCATCGGGCGCGAGGGGCGCAACATCCGCGCGCTCGAGGCGGCGACCGGCATCGACCTGATCATCGACGACACGCCCGAGGCGGTCGTGATCTCCTGCTTCAATCCCGGTGCGGCGCGAGATCGCGCGGCTGGCGCTGACCCGCCTCATCGCCGACGGGCGCATCCACCCGACGCGGATCGAGGAGATGGTCGAGAAGGCGACCGACGAGGTCGAGCAGCAGTGCCAGGAGGCGGGCGAGCAGGCGGCGTTCGATCTGGGGATCGGGCGGCTCCACCCCGAGCTGGTGAAGCTGGTCGGGAAGCTGAAGTTCCGCTCCAGCAACGCGCAGAACCTGCTGCAGCACTCGATCGAGGTGGGCTTCCTGGCCGGCGCGATGGCGGCGGAGCTGGGGCTACCGGTCAAGCTGGCGCGGCGCGCCGGGCTGCTGCACGACATCGGCAAGGCGGTCGACCAGGAGGTCGAGGGGTCGCACGCGGTGGTCGGCGCGGCGACTGGCGCGCAAGCTACGGCGAGCCGCCGCGGGTGGCGCAGGCGATCGCCGCGCACCACGGCGAGTCGCGGCGGCGTCGGACGTGCTCGACCACCTGGTCGACGCGGCGAACGTGCTGTCGGCGCAGCGCCCCGGCGCGCGGCGCGAGCTGCTCGAGACCTACGTGCAGCGCCTGGCGGATCTCGAGCAGGTGGCGACCAGCTTCCCCGGCGTCGAGAAGGCGTTCGCCATCCAGGCCGGCCGCGAGGTGCGGGTGCTGGTCGAGAACGCGCAGGTCACCGACGAGCAGGCGCGCCTGCTGTCGAAGGACATCGCGCGCAAGCTGGAAGCCGAGCTGTCGTACCCGGGGCAGGTCCGGGTCGCGGTCATCCGCGAGACCCGCGCCACCGACTACGCGAAGTAATCCTAGAGCCGGGCTAGAGCCAATGCCGTTCACTTAGCGGTCCGCTTCGCGAGCCGCTTGCGGGGGTAGTTGCTCATCTTGAGCTTCACGGCACGGGGGTAGCTGCGTTCTGGCCGACGTGGAGGCAAGACTAGACGTTTCAGCTGTTTTCGTAGGCGCTGGAGGCTCGCGGGGATCGCGCCGGGGGTGACGCGTGGCGACCCTAGCCAGAAGAATTCTTCACGGATCATCGCTAAGGCTGCCACGAAGCTGATCCTGGTGGGTGAGACGCCGGCCTCCGCAGCCGCTCGCTCCATCTCGACCCGCACGAGGTTGTAAGCGAGAGCGATGCCCCACAGCTCCTGGCGTACACCGTCAGGCGTTTTGGAGCGAATCGACTCTTGCCGATCCAGCATGTGCGTCTTGACCTCGTCGTACGCGAGCTCCGTTTCCCAGCGCTCGTGATAGAGCGCGACGAGTTCTTCTGCGGGGTACTGCTCGGGATCGAGCAGCGACGTTAAGAGCGTCGCGCGCTGGAAGCCCTTCTTTTGGTAGTGGATCGCCCGAAGTGTCCAGGTCGACGGCAGACCGGGTTCATTCACGTCCCACTCGACCAGATAATCGTCCTTCCCCAGTTGTTCCCGGATCGCCCACTTCGTGTTGACCTTGGTCCTCGATAGCCAGTGCCGGTTGCCGCTCGTCTCGAGATGGATAAGGTCTTTCTTCACCAGAAAGTTCCGGTCCACGATCACCAGCGAGTTCTCCGGAACCTCGTTCCAGATCCCTCGCGCCAAGGTCGTTTCGCCCGTCCCGTAGTCCGCGAAGCGGAAACCGCTCAGGACGTGTGACCGCAGCGCCATCATCGCGACGATGCGCACCGACGGATATCCGCTCTCTCCACGGTTAGTGTTCTGGCCTCCGTAAACAGCGCGATTCTCCGGCGAATCGGCGATCCGCAGCGTCGTTCCGTCCATCCCATAGAGCGCCAGGCCTCGCCACCGATGCGCATCGGCGCTTCGTCCAGACCACTCCGCCGCGCTCACCATGAATAGGTAGGCCAACGGATCGTCCCCGACTCGCCTTCGAGCCTGGCTGATAGCGCTCTTCGCGATCAGCGTGCCTCTTTTGTCGGGGATGGCCAATTCGAGCGCGTCGACGACGCGCTCGATCGGAACGCTACGCATCAGCCCCATCCCGATTGCCAGCCACAACACCTGCTCCGCAGGCAGTCGACGCCGTCGCAGCGTTACCGTTCCTGACCAGGCCAGCGCCTCCTCGATCCAGATCGGATCGATGTGCCGCTTCAGCCCCTCCAATCGGTCGCCGTCACCGTACTCAGCGACGATCTCCAGCGCGCTCTCGAGTTTCACCCGCGCATAATGATCCTCTCGATCAGCTGAGCAAGAACGCCTTTCTCCACAGGAAAAGCCGATCAGTTCCGATCGCTTGCGCCTAACTGATCGGCATTGGGGCTAGAGCGTCTCCAGGAAGGCGATCAGGTCGGCCTTCTCTTTGGGAGAGAGGGCGAGGCCGAACTCGTGGCCGGCGTTGCCGTTGCCGGGAAGGCGGGTGTCGAGGACGAAGCCCGCCTTGCCGAGGGGGAAGGTCTTGGGGCGGCGGGCGGCCGGCTCGAGCAGCGCCGCCAGCGTCGGCACCGAGCCGTTGTGCAGGTAGGGGGCGGTCGCGAAGAGGCCGGTGAGCGGCGCGGCGCGCACCCAGCCGACGCCGACCTGGGCGCGGGTGACGCGGCCGGCGCGGCGCGGATCGGAGATCACCGGCAGCTCGACGGCGAACGGCCACTGCGAGCGCGGGACGTCGAACGCGAGCAGCGGCTCGGTGCCGATCCCGCCGGCGCGGGCGTCGGCGGCCGGATCGAGCTGGGCGTCGCCGTTGCCGTCGGCGTCGAAGGGAAATAGCCGGCTCGACGAGTAGACGAGCGGACCGAACGCGCGGTGGACGCTGTGGCAGTCGGCGCAGAGCGCGACCTCGGCCGCCGGCGGACGCGCGCTGAGTGGGGCCACGATCGAGACCAACTCGCCTGGTGGTGATGCGGCGGTGCCTGCGCCCGGGGCGCCGAGCGGCGACGGCAACGGGTGCGAGACGTGGCAGTGGGTGCAGCGCCCCAGCGGCGGCGGGTTGGCGGCAAGCGCCAGCTTGTTGTCGAGCGGCGCCGCCGAATGACAGTCGGCGCAGCGCACCGCCAGCCGCGCCAGCAGCGGCTGCGTCGGATCGATCGGCGCCAGCACCGGCCCCTCCAGCTTCGCCGCCGCGTAGGCGGCCGGGGCCCGCTTCAGGACCTGACGGTTGGCGATCGTGCCGACGAAGGCCTCCGCGAAGATCGTCCGCCCGCGCGCGACCTGCGCCGGGTCCCGGGCCGGGCGCGCGAAGCCGGGATCCAACGTCCGCCGGATCGGCGCCGCCGCGAACATTCTCGGGATGGCGACCATCGCCTCCTTCGGAAGCGTGGCGTGGCCGTAGATCGCGTCGGCCCAGAGCAGGCCGGGGAACGAATCCTGCTGCAGCCCCAGGGTGCCGAGGTTGCGCAGATCGAACAGCAAATTTCGGCGCACCGCACCCAAATCGATCTCATTGCCGACGAATCCGCCGGGCGCCGTCAGGGCGAGGGTCGTCGGGCTCACCGCCTCCGACAGGCCGACGACCGCCAGCAGGCGCTCGAGCCAGGGGCCGTCCGCTTCCTCGGAGCCGGACCAGTTCTCGAGCGCCAGCCCCGGGGCGGCCAGGATCGTCGGCACGCTGATCGGGTTCACGATCCCGCGCGTCCCCTGCCGGACGCGCGCGCTGCCCGGGTAGCGCGCCGAGCGGTAGCCGGGGACGGTGACGTCGAGGCCGAACTCGCCGGTCAGGTCCTGGCGCCCGGGTCCGGCGAGCAGCAGCCGCGCCCGCACCGTGCGCCCGGGAGGGAATCCGCGCGCGCGACGATAAGCGACCGCCTCGGCGTTGCCGTCGTCGAGCACGGCCGCCGTCGCGAGCAGCAGGCCGTAGTCGAAGGCGACGCCCGGCAGGCCGAGCACCGGCGCGCCGCCCACGGGATCGGCGGCGCCGTGGCAGAGCCAGCAGGTCATGCCAATCTGCCCGGTCGGCTTCCCCGCGGCGTCCATCGGCTCGCGCAGCCCCAGCACGCCCGTCGAGCTCGAAGATCCGCCCCGGCGTGCCGCGCGGATCGTCGGGCGTCCGGGTCAGCCCGAACAGCTCGGGGTTGGCGAGCACACCCCCCTTGGCGCGGACGTGTCGGGTGACGCGCGTGTCGGGTTTGCCGTCGCCGTCGAGGTCGACCGGCTCGTCGTCGAAGTCGATCGCGACGTCGCGATCCCAGGCGATCCCGGCCAGCGCCGTCCAGTAGTGGGCGTTGGTGTTGATCGGCGGCGACGCGGGATCGCCGGGCTGCGCCCGCTCGTACGGGCCGATGTCCTCGATAGCCATCGCCCGATCCCAGGCCTTCGTCTGCAGCGACGACGGCGCCGTGGGGGGCTGGGCGCGGGGCCAGCTCCAGGGGTCGATCACGTCGGCGAGCAGGGCGGCGGAGGAGGCGCTGCGCGTTCCGGTCGAGACGACGGGGACCGGCGGCGCGGCCGGCTGCTTCTCCCGCTTGCACCCGCCCGCCGGAAAAAGCAGCAACAGGAGGGTGGCGATCGCCACGGTGAGGAATCCGCTGGTGATGCTATTCTCGCGGCCCCTCATGCGCATCGGCGACGTCCAGCTTAACCCCGGCGCTCTCCTCGCGCCGATGGAGGCGGTGACCGATCTGCCGTTTCGTACCGTGTGCGAGGAGCTGGGCGCCGCCCTGACCTTCACCGAGTTCCTGTCGGCCGAGGCGCTGACCCGCGGCGCGACCAAGGCGCTGGCGCGGATGTGGCCGAGCTTCGAGGGGCGCAAGTTCGCGGTGCAGATCTTCGGCCGCGAGCCCGAGGTGCTGGCGCGCGCCGCCGCGATGGCGGTCGATGTCGGCGCCAGCATCGTCGACATCAACATGGGTTGCCCGGCCAAGAAGGTGACCGCCGGCGCTTGCGGCTCGGCCTTGATGCGCGAGCCGGCGCTGGCGGCGGCGCTGGTGGCGGCGGTCCGTCGGACGGTTCCGGCCCGGATCCCGGTGACCGTGAAGCATCGCGCCGGCTGGGACGAGTGCAGCCTGAACGCGGCGGCGTTCGCGCGCGCCCTGGTCGACGAGGGCGCCGCGATGATCACCGTGCACGGGCGGACGCGCGCGCAGGGATTCTCGGGCGCCGCACGCATGGAGCCGATCGCCGAGGTGCGCGCCGCGCTCCCGGCCGAGGTTCCGGTGGTGGGCAACGGAGACGTGAAGGATGTCGCGGCCTACCAGCGGATGCGGCGCGAGACCGGCTGCGACGCGGTGATGATCGGCCGCGGCGCGATGGGGAACCCGTGGCTCTTCCGCACGCTCCTGGCGCTCGAGACGGGCGCGCCCGACCCCGGCCCCCCGACGCTGGCCGAGCGCCACCAGGTCTGGCGGCGGCACGCCGAGCTGGTGCTGGCCCACAGCCCCGAACGGATGCGCTTGCACGAGCTGCGCAAGACGCTGGCCTGGTACTCGCGCGGGCTGCACGGCGGCGCGTCGCTGCGGCAGCGTGGCTTCGCGCTCCCGGACATCGCCGCGCTGCTCGACGAGGGCGAGCGCTTCTTCGCCGGGTTGGCCGAGTTCGCGGCGCGGGGCGCCGAGGTGCCGGCGACGATCCCCGCCGATCCGATCGCCAAGTCAGTCGCTCGCAACGGCCGCCGCGGCGGCGGGCACGTCGAGGCGGACGAATGTCTCGTTTAGATCGGGACCCTGAGAGGGTCCCGCGCCCCCCGCGATGGGCTCAGGCGGCGAAGCCGCCTTCGCCCGACGCGATCGTTCTGGTGGCGGTCGCTGCGTTGCTCGTTGCGTGCGAGGGGGTCTCTCACCGCGACATCGGCGACGAGATCAACGTGCTGGTGCTGCGCAACGACGCGCTGGTGGGGCCGGCGACGGAACGCCTCGCGGCCTACAAGCGCAACGCCATCCCGCAGATCGAAACCGCCATTCACACCGCGGCGCCGAACGGGCGCCTCAACCTCGTCGCGGCGCTGGATCGCATCGGCGACGAGGAGGCAGTTCCCGTGCTGCGTCAGGTCGCGGTCTACGACGTCACGCCCGAGGTGCGTGCCGCCGCCGAGGCGGCGCTGACGCGCTGGGCGGCGGGGCAGGATCACCGCGCGGAGCGGGCGCGCTCCGGGCTCGCCTCCGTGGGCCGCAAACGGGCCGTCGGAATGGGCCCTCTCATTTTCGGCGATGGGGGTCTGCCGGGGGTGCCGGCGACGATCGGCGCGCCGGGGCCGCTCGGCAGCGAATCGAAACCGTAAGCCACGATCCACAAGGCGATCTAACACTGGCTCTGGACGGGCTTTTCGGTGTAATTCCTTACCTGCGGTTTCCGGTTCCGCCCCTGCGTAGTTACGAGCCGGAGCCTTCAAAAGGAGCCTAAGAATGTCGCCACATCGTTCGCTTCTGGCCTTCGGTCTCTTTTCCGTCGGAGTTCTCTCACTCTTTGCTGAAGGCTGCAGCAGTCCGAAGCGCGATATGACGGGTGCCGCGGGGAATTCCGGCCCCGCGGGGAGCGGCCCTGGGGGCAGCACCGGTACCGCGGGAACCATGGGTGGCCCGGGCGGTGAGGTCGTTCTCGTCGGCAACGGCGGGTCGAGCGCGGGGTCGAGCGGCGTGGCGGGGTCGAGCGGCGTGGCAGGATCGGGCGGCGCAGCGGGCTCGAGCGGCGTCGCCGGCTCGAGCGGCGTCGCAGGGAGCACCGGCGCGGCGGGCCAGGCCAAGATGGCCTGCGCCGCGTCGGCCGACCCGCTCCCGTACACCGCCGGCTACGTGCCAGATTCGGCTCTCCACGACAAGGCGATGGCGACGGCGACGTCGATGAACGACGCCGAGCGCGCCCAGCAGATGAGCGGCTTGCCCCAGTCGGGCACGATGGCGAACTACAACGTCTTCAAGCAGGAAGACAACACGACCAAGGGCATCCGTGCCTTCTATTACCGGGACGGGCCGCGCGGCGTGAACCTGGCCGCCAACTACGACAACAAGTCGGACTACGCGACCGCGTTCCCGGTCGCCCTCGCCCGCGGCGCCGCCTTCGACGACAAGCTGGAGAACGACATCGGCAAGGCGATCGGCGACGAGATGGTCGCCTCCGGCAACACCATGATGCTGGCGCCCACGATCAACATCCTCCGCCACCCGGCCTGGGGGCGAGCGCAGGAGACCTACGGCGAGGACGTCTTCCTGCTGGGCCGTCTCGGCAGCGCTTTCGTCGACGGCATCCAGCAGTACGCCGGGACGTCGGCCAAGCACTACGCCGCCAACAACATCGAGAACGGCCGCGAGACGGCGAACGCGACGATCGACGAGCAGACGCTGCGGGAGATCTACACGCGCCACTTCGAGATGGTCGTCCGCGAGGGCGGCGTCTCGTCGATCATGGCGTCGTACAACCTCGTCAACACCCTGCACGCCACCCAGAGCGCGCACCTCCTGAACGACATCCTGCGGACCGACTTCGGGTTCAAGGGGTTCGTGCTCTCCGACTGGTGGGCGATGCCGAACGGCAACTCGCTCCCCTATCCGAGCGCCTCGACGCTGCAGCCGACCGCGCAGCAGGCCGTGCGCGCGGGGCTCGATCAGGAGCTCCCCTGGCGATACAACTACTCGACGCTGGCGTCGCTGGTCTCGGGCAACCAGCTGATGGCGAGCGAGCTCGTCACCGCGACGGCGCGCATCCTCGAGCAGAAGTACCGCTTCAACGCCGACAAGTCGTCCGGCTTCTACAAGAAGGCGCCGTTCTCGACCTACGACGGCAACTCGAGCATCGCGAACAACACCACGAGCAACCCGGCGATCGGCAAGAGCCACGTCGACCTCGCCCAGCAGGCGGCCGAGGAGGGGATGGTCCTCCTCAAGAACACCAACAACGTTTTGCCGCTCAAGCGCGGGACCGTCACCAAGGTCGCGGTGCTCGGCGCCAACGTCCAGTACGTGGTCCAGGACACCACCAGCCAGGACTCGTGCAGCAGCAACATGCGGAATCTCACCTGCATGATCGACTTCACGACCAACATCCGCACGGGTGACCTGGGGTCGAGCCGCGTCTTTTCCGACCCGGCCAAGGGGACCGGTCCGTTCGCCGGTATTCAGATGGCGGCCGGCAGCGGCGTGACCGTCACGCGCTCCAACGCCGCCAGCGCGGCTGCCGGCGTCGACGCCGTCGTCGTGATCGCCGGGATGACGCCGGAGGACGAGGGCGAGGAGTACACGGGCGCGGGCGACCGCACGTCGGCCAGCACCCCGGGCGGCGGCTCGCTGCCGTCGTCTCACAACGTCAACCTCGCCCTGGATCCCAAGCGGAACACAGGCGTTCAGGAGAAGCTCATCGCCGACGCGGTGACGATGGCGGGCGGCAAGCCGGTCATCGTGGTGCTGGAGGCGGGCAGCATCGTCGACATGTCGAAGTGGTTCGACAAGGTGCAGGCGGTCATCCAGGCCTGGTACCCCGGGATGGCGGGCGGCAAGGCGATCGGGCGCGTGCTGTTCGGGGACGTCGCCCCCAGCGGCAAGCTGCCGATTACCTGGTCCGCCAACCTCGCTCACTGGCCGACGTTCGCCGAGGGCAGCGGCACCACGACGATGGGCTACTACCTCGGCTACCGCTACTTCGACAAGAACGGGACGACGCTGGCGCCAGCGACGGGGTCGTTCCCGTTCGGGTACGGCCTCTCGTACACGACGTTCACGTACAAGAACTTGCAGGTGCCGTGCGCGACAGCGACCAAGGACGCGAACGTCGAGCTGTCGGTCGAGGTTTACAACGACACCCCGACCATCGCCGCCGACGAGACGGTGTTCGTGTTCGTGCAGTTTCCGGGCTCCGCGGTCGTGAACCGCCAGCCGGCCAAGTACAAGGAGCTGAAGGCCTACTACCGGGTCAAGCTGGCCGCGGGGCAGGCGGGCAAGGCGATCAAGATTCCGTTGCGGGTGAAGGACCTGAAGTACTGGGACACCGCTTCGAGCAGCTGGAAGTGGGAGACCGGCAAGCAGGTGAAGGTGATCGTGGCGCCCAACGCCGACCCGACGGTCATCGACACGCCCTGCTCGGCGACGGTGACGCACAACTGCTCGCTGTCCGACACGTTCACGCTGAACTGAGCCGTCCGACCCGAGCGACCACGACAGCGACCACGACGATGATGCGAACAAGCCTCCGGCGACAAGTCACCCGACTCAGTTCCACCCTCGTTGCAGTCGCGCTCCTCGGCGGCGGCACGCTCGCGCACGCGGCTTCGGGCCGCGGCGCGAAGGCCAAAGGTTCTGGCCGCGCGGCGCCCAGCAAGAGCTCGGCGCCGGCCAGCGCGCCGGCCAGCACGGAGGCCGCGCCCGCGGTCGTGGCCGCGCCCGAACCGGAGAAACCGTCGCCCGTCGCCGATCCGTTCGCCGAGCCCAGCTCGGAGGCGCCGCCGCCGCCACCGCCGCCCTCGTCGCTGCCGGCCCTCCCGCCGCCCGCGGTCGGCGCGACGCCGACCGACGAGCCACCGGAGCTGGCAGCGCCCGCGGCGGGCGGCGGCATCCTCGAGCGCCTACCGGCCTCCGCCTTCCCCGAGCCGTACATCCGCGGTCTGTTCGGCAGCTCGCTCTGGTTGACGATGCACGGTCAGCAGTGGCCGTACTACCCCCGCACCGGCATCGGCATCTCGGGCTCCGCCTGGGTCGACAATGCCTACGCCAAGACCCGCATCGGCGACGTGAGCCAGCCGTCCCACCTGAGCCGATACATCCAGCAGGGGCGGGCCGTGCTGCGCGTGACGCCGACCTACAGCAGTGGCGCCTGGTTCGTACAGGCTCAACTCGAGCTGGTCGGTAACAAGGACCAGACGCAGACCCAGCCCGGCCTCGGCGCGGCCGCCGACACCGATGACCTGTGGGTCCGGGCCGGCAAGTGGAAGACGTTCGACATCACCGTCGGGCGGTTCGAGGCGTTCGAGGTCTATCACCTCGGCATGGGCCTCGATCTCAACACCTTCGAGCGCATCGGGGCCGTCGACAGCAAGGGCCCCGGTTCCGTCCCCCAGATCTACGGCTCGACCTTCCTGTTCTACCGGCCGAACGGGCCCGGGAACATCGCTGCCCACGTTTACCTGGCGAACTTCCTGCGCCTCGAGGCGCTGGGACAGTGGGGCAACGACACCTTCTACAACACGTTGGGTGGTCGGGGGGCGGCCGTGTTCGACATCGGCTGGTTGAAGCTCAAAGGGGCCTACGAATACGTGAAGGGAACCTCACCGGATCCGTCTCCGGCGGCGACCAACACGCTCAAGCGCAGTGGGTGGGGCCTCTCGGCGCAGCTCGTGTTCAAGCCGTGGGTCGAGCTGGGTTTCAACGCCGGCACCGCGATCTTCGATCAGTTCGACCAGACCGGCCTCGTGACGAACAGATCGGGTGACACCGTCAGCTACGGCGGCTTCATGAACGCGCGGCCGTTCGCCTTCATCGGGGGTCTGTTGCTCGGCGCCGGATGGAACCAGACCAAGACCACCACGCTCGCCGAGAGCGCCGGGATGCACGAAAGCACCACCAACACGCAGTCGTTCCTGGCCATCCAGTACCTGGCCGGCGGGCAGCTCTTCATCAAGCTGGTCGGCGGATACGCCCGGACGTCGTTCTCGACGCCGGGGTCGATCATGGAAGGCTACGACAACGACCAGTACAGCATCCGTCTGCGCCTCATGTACTTGTTCTAGAAGTTACACGCGCGAAACGTAGACCACGTTATGGATCGCGCATGACGGCGGCGGCTCCGGACACCTGCACGACCTGCTACGGCCAGGGAGAGATCGTCACCGATCAGGGGCCGCTGCTCTGCCGCGACTGCATGGGCCACGGCAAGGTGGCGGGCCGGCTGGAGCTGATCGAGTGGAGGCTCCGCGAGATCGAGCAGGCCCACCGCGAGAGCGGTCACGGCTGCGACGACGACGTGCGCTGGCTGGTGACCGAGGTTCGGCGCAGCCGGGACGCCCTGTTGCAGATCTTCGCCCGCTGCCAGGACGCGCCCGAGGATGACACCCTGGCCGCCGACGTCCGCTACGTCGCGAACGGCAGCCTGGGGCTCTATCCCGTCGAGAAGCCCAAGGTCGGTTGAGCGGCGGGGTGGGTTAGCCCGCCCGCGCCGTCACGCACCAGGAGCTGCCGCCGAGCACGACGCCGGCCGGCGTGACGAACGGCCGCAGCCGCTCGGCCAGCGCGGCGGCGATCTCGGGGCGCTTTTCCTCGCCGCTCGGACCGGCGTCGCGGAGAAGCCGACCGGCCGGGCCCAGCGTCAGCAGGAACCCGACCGCCTCGTCGATCGTCGCTCCGACGACGAAGTCCGCGTCCACGCGCTCGAACGCGACGTCCGTCCACCCGGCCGCCGTCAGCTGCGCAGAGAGCGCGTCGGGATCGGCCATCGAGAACGGCCCGGGGGCGCCGGCCGGCGTCGGGGGCAATGGGGACAGCGTGGATAGAAACCGCTGCGCGACCGTCATGGGTATCTCCGCGAAGCGGTTGTCCTCGAGCCGGCGCCAGACCACCATCACCAGCCGCCCACCAGCGGCCATCGCGCCGCGCAGGTTGCGCAGGGCCGCGATCGGGTCGGCGAAGAACATGGTCCCGAAGCGTGAGAAGCAGACGTCGAACGTCTCGTCGAATCGCGCGACCTGGGCGTCGGATTCCCGAAACTCGACCCAGCCCACACCGGCCGCCGCCGCGTCGGCGCGCGCGATCGCGAGGAACGGCGCGCTGACGTCGATTCCCAGCGCGCGTCCGGTCGGTCCGGTGAGGCGGGCGAGCTCTATCGTCGTCTCGCCGAAACCGCAGCCGACGTCCAGCACGCGTGCGCCGGGAGCGACCGGATTTCGGGACAGGGCAGCCCGGCTGTGGGGCTCCGACCCGGCGACGAACGTTCCGCGGTAGCGGGTGAACCTGGGCGCGAGGATCTCGTTCCAGAGTCCGATCGACTCGGCGTTGGGGGCGCTCACGCGGCGAGCATAGGAGTTTCCGGACCTACATTGCCCACAAAGAAACACAACGAATGACAATCGAGTGACAATTGACGGCCTACCATGGCCGCCATGGAGCTTTCCTCACTGGTCGTCGGTACTTACCTGGCCGTTCTGCTGGTGCTGGCGGCCTACGGGTTCCACCGTTCGTCGCTGGTCTGGATGTACTACCGCAACCGGCACAGGAAGCCGCGCCCGCTGGGACGGTTCTCCGAGCTGCCCGCGGTCACCGTGCAGCTGCCCCTCTTCAACGAGATGTACGTGGTGGAGCGGCTCCTCGACGCGGTCGCCGGCATCCGCTACCCGCGCGATCGCTTCCAGGTGCAGGTGCTCGACGACAGCACCGACGAGACGCAGGAGATCTGCAAGCGCAAGCTCGAAGAGCTGCGGACCCGGATGCCGGAGCTGGACCTCGAGTACGTCCACCGCACCGACCGAAGCGGATTCAAGGCGGGCGCGCTCCAGAACGGCCTGCGCTCGGCCAAGGGCGAGTTCGTGCTGATCTTCGACGCCGACTTCCTGCCGCTGCCCGACATCCTCGAGCGCGCGATCGACCACTTCACCGACCCGAAGGTGGCGGTGGTGCAGTGCCGCTGGGAGCACGTCAACCGCGACTTCTCGGCGCTGACCGAGGTCGAGGCCCTGATGCTCGACGGTCACTTCATCATGGAGCACGCCGGCCGCAACTGGTCGGGCCGGTTCTTCAACTTCAACGGGACCGCCGGGCTGTGGCGTCGGGCGGCGATCGCCGACGCCGGCGACTGGCAGCACGACACGCTGACCGAGGATATGGACCTGTCGTACCGGGCTCAGCTGCGGGGCTGGAAGTTCGTCTACCTGCCCGACATCGTCGCGCCCGCGGAGCTGCCGGTCGAGATGTCCTCGTTCAAGTCGCAGCAGTTCCGGTGGGCCAAGGGGTCGGTGCAGGTGGCGAAGAAGCTGCTGGGGACGATCCTGCGCTCGAACGCCACCTGGGAGCAGAAGTCGGAGGCGTTCTTCCACCTGACCAACAACCTCGCCTATCCGCTGTTGCTGGTGCTGTCGATCCTGCTGCTGCCGAACCTGGCGCTGCGCACCCACCACGGCTGGCGCGAGGTGCTGATCATCGACCTCCCGCTGTTCTTCGGGACCACGCTGTCGGTGGCGTCGTTCTACCTGGCCTCGCAGCGCGAGATCGCGCTCCTGCGCGAGCCGAACGTGCGGCCGAAGTTCCAGTGGCGCGCGCTGAGCCGGTTGCCGCTGGTGATGTCGATCGGGATTGGCCTCTGCGTCAACCAGACCCGGGCGGTCATCGAGGCCCTCATGGGGCGCGAGACCGAGTTCGTGCGCACGCCGAAGCACGGCATCCGCGGCAAGCTGGAGGTTTGGTCGGGCAAGAAGTACCGCGCGGCCAAGTCGATCACGCCGTTCCTCGAGCTGGGGATGGCGGCCTACTTCGTCATCGCGATCGGCGTGGCCATCGACCACCGCCACTACCTGTCGGTGCCCTTCCTCGGGCTCTTCCTCGCCGGCTTCGGCTACGTCGGCTGGGTGTCGCTGTGGCAGGGGAGCATCGGCATGTCGGTGCGCAGCCGCTTCGCGCGACGCTCGACGGCCGTGGTGCCGCCGCCCGCCTACCCGGTGATGGGCCGCCGCTCCAGCGACACGCTGACCGGTGAGATCGTCCTCGCCGGCTCCGAAGTCCGATTGCCGTCCGTCAACATGGAATCCTAGTAGCGGTTGCCCGTCCTCTTTCTGCTGCTCGCGCTTGCTGCGCAGCCGAACGTCGGTCCGGCGAAGCTCTTCTCCGGGCGGATCGTCCTCACGCAGCGGTTCGAGGACCCGAAGACACACGCCGCGCTCTCGACATTCAACGGCCACAAGCTGGATGCGCTGCAACGCTACGAAATCGCCGGAAACAACTACCGATCGTTCAACGAGGCCGGGCTGCTCGTTCAGCTCTATCGCGGCGACGAGAACGTCTACTACTCCGTGAGCGCCGGTAAGCCGCAGCCGCGCGACGCCGGGAAACCGACCTATTCGGTTCGCGTGATCCGTCGGTCATCCGAGACCCAAACGGTGCTGGGCCGAAAATGTCGCCGCATCGACGTGGAGACGGACGACGGCGCCGTCACGACCTACTACTTCGATCCCGACGGCCCGCGCGTCGACGTCAAAGCTTTCCGTCGTCACGCCTTCGGCGGCTGGAACCGGTACCTCGAAGCCACCGACGGTGCGCTGTCATTGAGGACGATCGTCCACCATCCGGAGTTCACCTTCACCCTCGACGCCGTATCCATCGAGGAGGTCGCGTTCCGTCCTGCCGACTTCGAGCTGGCGACCGCATTGGCAGGCGGCAAGCCGGTGCTGCCGCCGCCGACCCGGTGAAGGGCCGATGGTGCGATACGGCCGCCGGTTCGGCTACAGCGCTTTTTTGATCAGGTCTTCGATGCGCGCGCGGGGAACGGCGCCGACGACCTGACCCACGACCTTGCCCTCTTTGAACACGAGGAGGGTCGGGATGCTGCGGATGTCGTACTGCGAGGGGAACGCGGGGTTCGAGTCGATGTCGCACTTCCCGACGCGCAGCTGGCCCGTGTAGTCCTTGGCCAGCGCCTCGACGTGCGGGGCGATCGCCCGGCACGGCGCGCACCAGGCGGCCCAGAAATCGACGAGGACGGGCGTCTTCGAGCCCAGGACCTCGCTTTGGAAGTTTGCGTCGGTGACTTCGAGAATGTTCTCACTCGCCATGGGGCTATCGATTAGCACGCTTGGGGTTGCACTTAAAGGCCAGCCGCAGTGCCGGCTCCCCAGATCTGGGGCCCGTGTTACGCTTGGTCCGTGGCGACGCTGACGGCGCTGGAGATCGTGGCCTATACGCTGACGGCCACGATCTACCTCGGCTTCCTGCTGGGCTTCCGCCGCGCCGCGGACGGCGTGGGGCGGGTGGCGCTGGGGCTCGCGCTCGCGCTGCATTTCGCCGACATCGGGGTGCGTTGCGTGCACGGCGAGCATCCGATCTCGTCGACGCCGGCGGCGATGTCGCTGGTCGCGTTCCTGATCGCGGCCGGTTACTTCGTCGCGTCATTCAAGTACCGGCTGGCGGCCGCGGGGGCCTTCGCGGTGCCCGGCGCGCTGGCGCTGCTGGTGTTGGCCCGGATCTCGCCCACCGGCGAGGTGGCGCCCCAGATGGGGACGCTGGGCCGCGCCCACATCCTGCTGGCAACGCTGGGGGTCGCGGTGTTCGCGCTGGCCGCCGTGCTCGCGCTGCTCTACCTCGTCGAGGACCGGCAGCTGAAGCGCAAGAAGTTCGAACGGGTGATGGGGCGAGGGACGCCGCTCGACACGCTGGATCGGCTGGCGCTGCGCTGTGTGTCGGTCGGCTTTCCGGTCTTCACCATCGCGATCGTGACCGGCGCGATGTGGATCGCCCGGCTGGGGGTGCTGCAGCGGCCCGAATCGTTCCGCCCCGAGTACCTGTTCGCCGTCGCCACCTGGATGGCGTTTGGCGTGTTGCTGATCGCGCGCGTGGGCGCGGGCTGGCGCGGGCGGCGCGCCGCGTGGTTGACGTTGGGGGGCTTTGCCGGCGCGATGTTGGTGGTGGCAGGCTACATCCTGCGACACGCGGCCTGACGACATGGGCAGCACGACCATCGATCTGCTCGTCGTCGGCGTCTCCCACCGGACCGCGCCGGTCGCCATGCGCGAGCGGCTGGCCATCGTCCCCGACGCCGTGGGGGACGCGCTGGCCGAGATCGCCGCGCTGCCCGGGGTGCGCGAGGCGGCGATGCTCAACACCTGCAACCGGGTCGAGCTGTACGTCGCCGCCGACGACGGCGATCAGGCGGCGGCCGCGCTCACCGAGCTGCTCGCCCGGCGCGCCGGGGTCGCCAACCTGGAGCTGGCCGCGCACCTTTACGAGCGGCGCGAGTCGGAGGCGGTGTTGCACCTCTTCCGCGTCGCGAGCAGCCTCGATTCGCTGGTGATCGGCGAGCCGCAGATCCTGGGGCAGGCCAAGCAGGCGCACGAGGCGGCCATGCAGCGTGGTACCGCGGGGGCGGTGCTGCAGGCCTGCTTCAACTACGCCTTCCGGGTCGCGCGGCGGGTGCGGCGCGACACCGCGATCGCCCGCAACCCGGTGTCGGTCAGCTCGGTCGCGGTCGAGTACGCGCGCCAGGTGTTCGGCGATCTGACCAACAGGCGGGTGCTGGTCGTGGGCGCCGGCAAGATGTCCGACCTCGCGGCCCGCACCTTGAGGGGGCACGGCGCCACGCTGACGGTGACCAACCGGACGCGCGCACGCGCCGAGGAGCTGGCGCAGCGGTTCGCCGCGGAGGTGGCCGACTGGAGCGACCTTCCGGCCGCGCTCGCCGCCGCCGACATCGTCATCGCGTCGACGGGCGCACAGCGGCCGGTGTTGACCCGCGACATGCTCGCCCAGGTGCAGCGCGTGCGCCGGAAGCGGCTGCTCTGCCTGATCGACATCGCCGTCCCCCGCGACGTCGATCCGGCGGCGGGGAAGCTGGACGGGATCTACCTGATCGACATCGACGACCTGCAGAAGCTGGCGACCGATCACCGCGACGCGCGCAAGAGCGAGGCGTCGGAGGCGGAGGCGATCGTCGAGCAGGAGCTGGCGCGGTTCCTGAAAGCCTGGCGCGGGCGGCAGCTCGCTCCGACGGTGACGGCGTTTCGGGCCCACGTGCTGGGGATGGCCGAGGCCGAGGCCAACCGGCTGGTCGCCGCCAACCCGGGCCTGGGCGACCGCGAGAAGCGCCTGCTGCGCGACGCGGTCGAAGGGTTCGCGAAGAAGCTGCTCCACCAGCCACAGATGGCCCTTCGCGCCGACGACACCGACGGGATGTCGCTGGTCGGCGCCGTGCAGCGGCTGTTCGCGCTGGAGGTGACGGCGGCCGCCGCGGTCGAGGATCCGGCGGGCGAGGCGCCGGCGGCCGAGCGGGAGGACAAGAAGGCGGCGGGCAGATGAACGCCAACGCGAGCGCCGGCACCGTCGTGATCGGCACGCGCGGCAGCGCGCTGGCCCTCTGGCAGGCGCGGGAGATCGCCTGCCTGCTGCGCGCGGCGCACCCCGGGCTCGAGACCCGCGAGCAGATCATCGTGACCGCCGGCGATCGCGCGCAGACCGGGCCGGTGGGCGCCCTCGGCGGCAAAGGGGTCTGGGTCGAGGAGATCGAAGCGGCCCTCACCGCGCGGACGATCGATATCGCGGTGCACAGCCTGAAGGACGTCCCGGCGGAGCTGGCGCCGGGCCTGGCGATCGTCGCCATTCCGTCCCGGGCCGATCCGCGCGACGCGATCGTCAGCCGCACCGGCGTCGCGTTGAAGGCGCTGCCGCCGGGTAGCCGCGTCGGCACGTCGAGCCTGCGGCGCGTCTGTCAGCTGCGTGAGGTGCGCGGCGATCTCGCGATCGAGCTCCTGCGCGGGAACGTCGACACCCGGCTGCGCAAGATCGCCGAGGGGGTCGTCGACGCGGGCGTGCTCGCCTGCGCCGGCCTCGATCGGCTCGGGTTCGGCCCGCGCATCACCGAGCGGCTCGACGCCGGGGTGATGCTGCCGGCGATCGGGCAGGGGGCGCTGGCGATCGAGGCGCGCGCCGGCGACGACCGGGTCGTCGGGCTCTGCCGCGCGCTCGCCGATCCCGCCGCCGAGATCACCATCGCCGCCGAGCGCGCGCTGCTGGCGCGGCTGGGCGTCGGGTGTCGCACGCCGGTCGCGGGGCACGCGACGCTGGCGGGGGACGAGCTGACGGTGCGCGGGCTCGTGGGCCGCCCCGACGCCTCGGAGATGATCCGCGAGACCGTCAGCGGCGCCCCCGCCGACGCGGTGGCGCTGGGCAACGCGCTGGCCGCGCGGCTGCTCACGCGGGGCGCCGATCGGATCCTGCGCGAGCTCGACGGCGCCCGCGGCGCGCCGTCCTCAGAATCTTGAGGCGACCCCGACGTGGCTGACCGACAGCGGCGGCCAGTCGACGTCGTTGGGGCCTATCCTCGAGGAGGCATGCTCATTGCTGACAGTACCCGCATGACCAGTCGCTCGTCGGTGTTGGCTTTGCTCGCCTGTCTCGCTTTCGCCGCCTGCAGCAGTAGCGACAGCCCGGGAGACGAAGGAACCGCTGGCGCCGGCGGCAGCGTGGCGGGGGCCGGCGGCAGCGTGGCGGGGGCCGGCGGCAGCGTGGCGGGTGCCGGCGGCAGCGCGGCGGGTGCCGGCGGCAGCGCGGCGGGTGCCGGCGGCAGCGCGGCTGGTGCTGGCGGCAGCGCGGCGGGCGCTGGCGGCAGCGTGGCGGGCGCTGGCGGCAGCGCGGCGGGCGCTGGCGGCGCGACCGGCCTCGCCGGGGCGGGAGGCGCCGTCACCGGAACGGCGGGACGAGGCGGCGCCGGGGGCGCGGGGGGCAATCCGGGCTGCGCGACAGCTTCCGAGACCGGCGCGTGCAGCAGCGAAGGCGCGGTCTGTGGCAGCTGCACCAACATCTGTCAGTTCTGCAACCTGCTCCGGTGCACGAACGGCCACTGGCAGAGGCAGGAGGCGGCGCCGGCGCCCTGCTTCGCCTGTGGGACGAGTCTCCAGTGTCAAAACGGAGCCCAGTACTGCGAGGCGATGACCGGCGGCCCGGCCGGCTCGACGACGCAGTACCACTGCCGTCAGTTCCCGACCACCTGCCCGGTGTCTCCGACCTGTGGCTGCCTGGGGCTGACCTCACCGAATACCTGCTCGCAGAACGAACGCGGCGAGGCGCAGGTGACGATCAACGCGTCGTGAGCGGCGGTCAGAGCTGACCGAGCTGATAGAGCGTCCAGTCGAGGGCGGGGAGGGCGATCCCGAACAGCGTGCCGGCGCCAGTGACGTTGGGCTGAAAAAGGGAGGCGTCGAAGAGTCTCTGCAAGTTGCCGACTGTTCCGTCGCTGGCGACGTCGACCGCAGCCAGCCCCCGGTCGAACGCAGTCAGCGCGACCTGAGCCGCATCTGGGATCTCCCGGCGGGCGTCTACCTTTTGAAGGTGCGGGACGACTGTCACGGGCTGGAATTGATCGAGCAGCGGTTCGGCGCGGGGGGCGACCGAACGGCCGCTACGGATCGAGGGCGAAACCGGAGCACGGTGATGGGTCCCGATGGGGAGACATTGTAACTCATTGAAATTACTTGATCCCGGGAGGGGCTTCTTGACCCGGGCGGGCAGCAGGGCTATCTGCAACGGCTCACGATGCTCGGTTTTTTGGCGGACAACGCACCAGCTGTCGCTCCGACAAGGGCCGCGGCCGTGGTCTCCGATACCAATGTCGCGCGCCGAATCCTGTGCACCGAGGGGGCGTTCCCGCAGGTTCTGAACGCGATCCCCCGACCGGTGCGTGTGCTCTGGGTGCGCGGGCGGTTGCCGTCGGCGGCACAGCCGGCGCTGGCAATCGTCGGCGCGCGCGCCGCCACACTGTCGGGCTGCCGGCTGGCGTCGTCGCTCGCGGCAGCGGCGGTGGGGCGTGGGCTCGCGGTGATCTCCGGCGGCGCGCTGGGGATCGACGGCGCGGCGCACCGGGGCGCCCTGGACGCGGGCGGAGAGACATTCGCCGTTCTGGGCTGCGGCGTCGACGTCGTCTATCCGGACCGTCACGCCGCGCTGTTCGCCGAGATCGCGGCGACAGGCGGCCTGCTCTCCGAGTTCCCGCCGGGCACGCCGCCACGCTGGAAGCAGTTCCCGTCGCGGAACCGCATCGTGGCGGGGCTCAGCCAGAGCGTGCTGGTGGTCGAGGCGCAGGCGAGGTCGGGCGCGCTGGTGACGGCGCGCCTCGCTCTGGCAATGGGGCGGCCGCTCATGGCCGTACCGGGAAGCCCCGGGACCGACAGCCTCATCGCCGCCGGGAAGGCGCGCCCGGTGACGGACGCGGCCGAGCTCGGCAGCGCGCTGTCCGGTGAGGTCGCGGCGGCGCGGATCGTTCCCGGCGCGTTTGCATCATTAGTCCTTGCGCTGGCGGAGGGGCCGGCTCCGGCGCCTGTGCTGGCGCGCCGGTTGGGGCTGCCGCTGTCGGCGGCGCTGGCGTTGATTTCCGAGGCCGAGCTTGGGGGGTGGATTTGGCGGGGTCCGGGTGGTGCGTTCGCGGCCGCTGCTCATACAAAGGATACCCGTGGCAACTAGCAAGAAGGCCGTGGCAGCCAAACCGTCCAAAGCCACCGAGACCGCCGACAAGGCGCCGGCCGAGACGTCAGAGGCAGCAAAGGTGACCAAGGCCAAGGCGGCGCCCAAGGCCAAGGCCAAAGCGGAAACCAAGGCCAAGGCGGAGACGGAAACCAAGGCCAAGCCCAAGCCCAAGGCCGAGCCCAAGGCCAGGGCCGGGACCAAGGCCAAGGCTGCGACCAAGGCGGCGCCCGAGTCCGAGCCGGACGCCGACGACGAAGCCGCCCCCGCGACGCGCTCCCGGCGCGGCACCAACGCGCTGGTGATCGTCGAGTCGCCGGCCAAGGCGAAGACGATCAAGAAGTACCTCGGCGCGGGCTACGTCGGTGAAGGCGTCGGTCGGGCACGTGAAGGATCTCCCCAAGAAGACGATGGGCATCGACATCGAACACGGCTTCCAGCCCGAGTACGTGGTGATCGACGGCAAGAAGAAGGTGCTGGCGGAGATCAAGGAGGCGGCCAAGCACGCGCAGCGGATCCTGCTGGCGCCCGACCCCGATCGCGAAGGGGAGGCGATCGCCTGGCACATCGCCGAAGAGGTGCGGGAGTCCAACCCGAACATCCAGCGGGTGCTGTTCAACGAGATCACCAAGAAGGCGATCAACGAGGCGATCGGGAAGCCGATGGCGCTCGACGTGAAGAAGTTCGAGTCGCAGCAGGCGCGCCGCATCCTCGACCGGCTGGTCGGCTACCAGATCAGCCCCGTGCTCTGGACCAAGGTCAAGCGCGGGCTGTCGGCGGGCCGCGTGCAGTCGGTGGCGGTGCGGCTGGTCGTCGAGCGCGAGGCGGAGATCAACGCGTTCCGTCCCGAGGAGTACTGGACGATCGAGACCACGGTCGAGGGCATGTCGCCGCCGCCGTTCACGGCCAAGTTCGCCAAGCTCGACGGCAAGAAGGCCGAGCTCACCAACGAGGGGCAGGCGCGCGAGGTCGTCGACGTCATCAAGGGCGCAGACCTGAAGGTCTCTTCGGTCGAGCGGAAGGAGCGCCGCAAGAACCCGCCGCCGCCGTTCATCACCTCCAAGCTGCAGCAGGAGGCCTCGAGCAAGCTGCGCTTCTCCCCCAAGCGGACGATGGGGCTCTGCCCAGCGCCTCTACGAAGGCGTCGAGCTCGGCGAGGACGGTCTGGTCGGTCTCATCACCTACATGCGTACCGACTCGACGCGCATCTCGGACGACGCCCTCGCCGAGGCGCGGGCGTTCATCGCCGACAAGTACGGGGCCCCGTTCCTGCCCGCCGAGCCGGTCGTCTACAAGACGAAGAAGGGCGCCCAGGACGCGCACGAGGCGATCCGCCCGACGTCGCTGAAGTACGACCCCGAGACCGTGCGCAAGGCCTGGGCGGCCGGCGGCGGCGGCGGGCGCGACGAGCGCGAGAGCGAGGATCTGCTCAAGCTCTACACGCTGATCTGGAACCGCTTCGTCGCCTGCCAGATGGTGCCGGCGGTGTTCGACCAGACCGCGATCGACATCGCGGCCGGCCGGGCCGGGCTGCGCGCCAGCGGCCAGGTCATGAAGTTCCCCGGCTTCCTCGCGGTCTACGCCGAGACGGTCGAGGACGCGGCCAACGAGGACGAGACCGGCGCCGCGCTCCCCGAGGTGCGCGAAGGCGAGGCGCTCAAGCTGCTCGAGACCACGCCCCGAGCAGCACTTCACCCAGCCGCCGCCGCGGTTCTCGGAGGCGACGCTGGTCAAGGAGCTGGAGGAGAAGGGGATCGGCCGCCCGTCGACCTACGCGGCGATCCTGTCGACCGTGCAGGACCGCGGCTACGTCGAGAAGAAGGAGGGGCGCCTGCACCCGACCGAGCTGGGGGTGATGGTCAACGGCCTGCTGGTGAAGAGCTTCCCCGACATCGTCAGCACCGACTTCACCGCCCAGATGGAGGAGCAGCTCGATCAGGTCGAGGACGGCACCGCCGACTGGGTGAAGCTGCTGCAGGCGTTCTACGCGCCCTTCAAGCTCGATCTCGAGAAGGCCAAGATCGAGATGCGCGACGTCAAGCGCGAGGAAGAGACGACCGACGAGGTCTGCGAGAAGTGCGGCAAGCCGATGGTGATCAAGTGGGGCCGCAACGGCCACTTCCTGGCCTGCACCGGCTACCCCGAGTGCCGCAACACCAAGGAGTACACGCGCAACGCCGACGGCAGCCTGACCATCGTCTCCACGACGCGCCCCTCGGATCAGATGTGCCCGACCTGCGGCTCGCCGATGCTGATCAAGCGCGGCCGGTTCGGCGAGTTCCTGGCCTGCTCACGCTACCCGGACTGCAAGACCACGAGCCCGATCTCGCTGGGCGTCGACTGCCCCAAGGAGGGGTGCGGCGGCTACCTGACCGAGAAGCGTTCACGACGAGGCAAGGTGTTCTTCGGCTGCTCGAACTACTCGAAGACCCAGTGCGACTTCGTGTCATGGGACCGCCCGCTGCCGCAGCCCTGCCCGAAGTGCGGGGCCAAGTTCATCGTGCAGAAGGTGAGCAAGGCGGGCACGCGGATCCGGTGCCTCAAAGCGGAGTGCGACTACACCGCGGACCCCGAGGCGCCGGAGCCCGCGGCCGCCACGGCCACGTAACTTCCGGAGCGGCGACCGGCTAGAACAGTTGTTGAAGTAGCCGCACACCCGCGCTTCGCGCGGGAGCGGCTAGCTGTCGATCTCGGCGCGGCGCACCAGCGTCGCGACCGCCTCGACGTGGCGGGTCTGCGGGAACATGTCGAACGGCAGCAGCCGCGTGCAGCGGTAGCCGGCCGCCCGGAGGATGCCGAGATCGCGGGCCTGTGTCTCCGGGTTGCAGGAGACGTAGACCACCGTGCGCGGCGCGAAGGCGCAGAGCTGGCGCAGGAAGTCGTCGCTGCACCCCTTGCGCGGCGGATCGACGATGACGGCGGTGTCGGCGCCCGCGAACGGGACGGTCGCGAACACGGCGGTCGCGTCGGCGGCCACGAATTCGCAGTTGTCGCGCCCGTTCCGGGCGGCGTTGGCCTGCGCCCATTTCACGGCGCTCGCGCTGACCTCGACGCCCAGCACCCGCTCGAAGCGGGGCGCGGCGGCGAGGCCGAGCAGCCCACTGCCGCAGTAGGCGTCGACCAGGAATCGGGCGCCGTCGCGGCCGGCCTCGGCGGCGACGTGGGCGACCATGCGGGGGAGCAGGAACGGGTTGTTCTGGAAGAAGTCACCGGCGGTGAACTGCAGGCTCAGGTCACCGACCTCTTCGGTGACGACGGCGCGCGGATCGACGGTGACACCGGACGACGCCTCGCGCACCAGCAACGTGGCGCCCTTCCGATAGCTGGCCCAGCGCCCGAACACCTCGGCGCGCAGCTCGGCGAGGCGGGCGTTCACCGCCGGGGTGGCGATCGGACAGCTGGGGACGTCGATGGTGATCCGCCGTTCGGCGAGCAGGAACCCGATCGCCGGCGTGCGATCGGGGCGGGGGCGCGGGAAGTGCGGCGTCAGCTTCGAACGATAGCCGTAGGGGGCGGGCGAAGGTTCGCACGCCGCCACCTCGACGCCCCCGTCGGGGTAGAGGCGGCGGATCTGCTCGGTCTTGTACGCGAGCTGGTCGTCGTAGCCGAGGTGCTGGAGCTGGCAGCCGCCGCATTGACCGTAGAGCGCGCAGGCCGGTGAGACCGACATCGGGGCGCAGGCTACCCGATCCCGGCGGTTCGTGGCGCGGCTTGGCCGCGATTCGCACGGTCACTCCGGCTGGGGTACGATCGTGCCGTATGCAGACCGCGCTCGAAGCCTTCCGGCAACACCTCACCGCCGAGAAGCGGGCGTCGGAGCACACGATCCGCGCCTACATGCACGACGTCGGCGAGCTGGAGGCGCACGCGCGCGCGGCGCTGGGGCGCGCGCCTGAGCTAGACGAGCTTGACGCCGGGATGTGCCGCTCCTACCTTGCCTCGCTTCATGGACGGAACGACGCCGTGACGATCGGTCGCAAGCTCTCCTCGCTGCGGGCGTTCTTCCGGCTGGCCGTGCGCCGGCGCCTTACGGGGTCGAGCCCGGTGTCGGCGCTGCGGGCTCCGAAGCGGGCCCGGCGGCTGCCGGCGTTTCTCGGCAAGGACGACGTCGGCCGCCTGCTCGACGGCCGCGATCCGCGCCCCGACGCCGACGCCGGCGCGCTGGCGCTCGAACGGGCGCTGTTCGAGGTGATCTACGGCGCCGGACTGCGCGTCTCCGAGGCCTGTCAGCTGGACACGGGCGACGTCGAGGGGGACGGACCGCGGGCGTTCGTGCGCGTGCGCCAGGGCAAGGGGCGCAAGGATCGGATCGTCCCGCTCGGCAGCAAGGCGGGGCGCGCGCTCGATGACTATGCCCCTCACCGCACCATGCGGCTGGCCGGGGCGGGGCGGGGCGCCGGCCCCGCGCTGTTCGTGACCCGCCGGGGGCTGCGGCTGGGACCGCGGGCCGTCCGCCGTCTGCTCGCGCGGCGCGAGCAGATGACCGGCACGCCCGGGGTGTCGCCGCACGCGCTCCGGCACAGCTTCGCGACCCACCTGCTGGGCGAGGGGGCCGACCTGCGCGCGATTCAGGAGATGCTCGGTCACGCCAGCCTCCGCACCACGCAGCGCTACGCCCACGTCGACATCGACCACCTGATGGCCGTCTACGACAAGAGCCATCCGCGCGCCCGGACCCAAGGAGAATGAGGACGCCGCGATGAAGACGCCGCGAATCAGATCGACGACGGTGCTGGCGGTGCGGCGTGGCGGCCACGTCGTCATCGGCGGCGACGGCCAGGTCACGATGGGGAACACGATCGTCAAGTGGACGGCCCGCAAGATTCGCCGGCTGCACGACGGGAAGATCATCGCCGGTTTCGCCGGCTCGGCCGCCGACGGCATCACGCTGTTCGAGAAGTTCGAGTCGCAGCTGAAGGAGTACGGGGGCAACCTGACCCGCGCCGCGGTCGAGCTGGCCAAGGACTGGCGCACCGACCGGGTGCTGCGCCGGCTCGAGGCGCTGCTGCTGGTCGCCGATCGCGAAAAGACGCTGCTGCTGTCGGGGACCGGCGACGTGATCGAGCCCGACGGCGACGCGGCGTCGGTCGGCTCGGGCGGACCCTACGCGCTGGCCGCGGCGCGCGCGCTGCTGGAGGCGAGCACGCTGTCCGCGCGCGAGATCGCCGAGCGGGCGCTGACGATCGCCGGCGACATCTGCATCTACACCAACGGCTCGCGAAGCTTCGAAGAGCTGTAGGACGACGTGAGCACCCAACTGATTCAACAACCGGCCAAGCGCGCGCAGGACCTGACGCCGCGGGCGATCGTCGAGGAGCTGGACCGCTACATCGTCGGCCAGAAGGCGGCCAAGCGCGCGGTCGCGGTGGCCCTGCGCAACCGCTGGCGCCGCCAGCAGGTCCCGCCCCCGATGCGCGACGAGATCGCGCCCAAGAACATCATGCTCATCGGCCCGACGGGCGTCGGCAAGACCGAGATCGCGCGCCGGCTGGCGCGGCTCGCCGGCGCGCCGTTCGTGAAGGTCGAGGCCTCGAAGTTCACCGAGGTCGGCTACGTCGGTCGCGACGTCGACTCGATGGTGCGCGATCTGGCCGAGACCGCCGTGTCGATGCTGCGCGACGAGGAGCGGGAGCGCGTGCGCCCCCGCGCCCGCGACAACGCCGAGGAGCGGCTGCTCGACGTGCTGCTCCCGCCGCCGCCGCGCCCCCGTGCCGCGCCGCCGTTTGCGGCCGCTGGGATGCCCGCGCCGCCCCCCGCCGAACCGCCGCCCCCTTCGGACAACGCCACGCGCGAGAACCTGCGCCGCCTGCTGCGCGAGGGGAAGCTCGACGACAAGATGGTCGAGATCGACACCTCCGACGCGCCGCCCTCGTTCATCGACGTCTTCTCCGGAACCGGCATGGAGGAGATGGTGCTGAACCTGCGCGACATGATGCCGCAGGGGGCCCGCAAGACGAAGCGGCGACGGCTGCCACTGCCCGAGGCGCTGGACGCGCTGACCGACGAGGAGGCGAGCAAGCTGATCGACGTCGAGCGACTGCAGAAGGACGCGATCCGGCGGGCCGAGCAGTCGGGGATCATCTTCATCGACGAGATCGACAAGGTCGCCGGACGCGAAGGCGGGGGCTCCGGTGGCCCCGACGTATCGCGCGAGGGGGTGCAGCGGGACCTGCTGCCGATCGTCGAGGGGTCGACGGTGTCGACCAAGTACGGTCCGCTCAAGACCGACCACGTGCTGTTCATCGCCGCGGGGGCCTTCCACGTCTCCAAGCCGAAGGACCTGATCCCGGAGCTGCAGGGGCGGTTCCCCATCCGCGTCGAGCTGGAATCGCTCACCGATCAGGACTTCGTGCGGATCCTGACCGAGCCCGAGAACGCGCTGACGAAGCAATACACCGCGCTGCTCGGCACCGAGCAGGTGACTCTCGATATCCGCCCCGACGCCGTCGACGAGATCGCGCGCATCGCGACGCTGGTCAACGCCCGGATGGAGAACATCGGCGCGCGGCGCCTCCACACCATCATGGAGCGTGTGCTGGACGACCTGGCGTTCGAGGCGCCCGAGCTCGGGCGTACGACCATCCCGATCACAGCCGCCTACGTCCGGGAGCGACTGGAAGGGATCCTCAAAGACGAGGATCTCTCCCAGTACATTCTCTGAGGCGCCGCTGGTACTGGCGCCCCTGGTTTTGGCGCCGTTACTTCTTTCGGCGCGGCGACGGCGCGGGCGCCGAGTGGACCGGGCTCGGCGAGGGCCGACCGCCCCCCGCCGACGTGGTGCTGGGGCCGCGGGGCGACACGTTCATCTGCGGGCCGCCGCCGTACTGGTGGCCGCCACCCATCTGGGGCGGCGGCCGGTTACCCCCGCTCTGCGGGCTGCCGAAGCTGTGGCCACCACCCATCGCGCCGGGTGACGTGCCGCCGTTCGGCGGGGCGCCGAACTGGTGACCGCCTCCCATCTGTGGACCTGACCCGGCCGGAGGCCGGTTGCCGGCCGCCGGGGCCTGCCACCCACCGGAGCCGCCCTGGGTGCTGCCACCGGCCGCCGGGCCCTGCCACCCGCCGGATCCGCCCGGGGTCGGCCCCGCGCCCGGGCCCGGAGGCTTGCCGCCGGCCGCCGGGGCCTGCCACCCAGCGGATCCGCCCGGGGTCGGCCCCGCGCCCGGGGCGCCCGGGGTTCCGGCCGGGGCACCGCCCTGCCAGCCGCCGCCAGCAGGTGAGGCGGGCGCCGCGTTGCCGGGGGGCGTCACCGGCCCACCGCCGTGCCAGCCACCACCGGCGGGCGCGCCAGGGCTCCCCGCTCCCGGCGTGGCCGTGGGGCTGCCGCCGCCATGCCAGCCGCCACCAGCCGGCGCCCCAGGGGCGCCAGGAGCCGCCGGCCCCGTCGTCGGAGCGCCGCCCTGCCAGCCGCCACCGCCCGGAGCCGCCGGGGTTCCCGGGCCGCCGGGCGTGGCCGTGGGGCCACCACCGTGCCAACCGCCGCCCACAGGGGCGCCGGGGCCCGGCGCATTGCCCTGGCCACCGTGCCAGCCGCCGCCACCGGGCGCGGGATTCGCGGCCGGGGCGCCCTGCCAGCCACCGCCGCCGGGGGCGGGATTCGCGGCCGGAGCGCCGCCGTGCCAGCCACCCGGCCCAGGAGCCGGCTGCGCGGATGGGCTACCCCGCCAGCCACCGGGCGCGGGCGCCGGGGCCGGATTGCCCCGCCAGCCACCGCTCGCCGCCGGGCTGCCGTGCCAGTTGTTGTGGGCCGGCTGCGAGCGCCACACCTGTGGTGCCGCCTGGGGCGACCCCCGCCAGGCGGCGGGTGGCGCGCCGCGCCAACCGCCGTAGCCGTACTCGCGATAGCCGTTCGACCCCTGCCAGTAGCCACGGTAGTAGACCGGCCGCCCCTCGACGTAGACGTAGCGCGGAGCGATGTAGAGATAGCCGGTCCGTTCGGGGACCCAGTAGCCGCTGCTCCAGGTCCAGTCGTACCCGTTCCAGTCCCAGTACCCGTCGACATAGGAGTAGCCGAAGCCGGGCGACGCCGGCCGCATCTCGGGGATCGGTTCGGGCGCTGGGCTGGTCGGATACACTGTGGCGTAGTCACTGCTTCCGCTGCTGACGTAGACGCCCGCGGTCGGGGCGGGGGCGGGGGTCGCGCGGACGACGCATCCCGAGCCCAGCGAAGCGACCATAAACAACCCGAACAACGAACTGACCAGCCACGCGGGGCGTCTCATTGGCAGTCTCCTTGGCACCCTTATCGGACGTTGGACCGTACTCATGAATGCAATGTCAAAGCAAGGAAGGGGCCCAAAGATGAGTTGCCTTGACCGTGCGCGCAGCGGCGTCTAAACAACGCGACACGATGGAGACCGTTTTTTCGGGAGCCCAACCGTCGGGCGAGCTGCACCTCGGCAATTACCTGGGCGCAATTCGTTCGTGGGTCGAGCTTCAGGATCGTTATCGCTGCTTCTATTGCGTGGTCGACTACCACGCGATCACACAGCCCTACATCCCCGCCGAGATGGCGGAACGATCCCGCGGCATGGCGATCGACATCCTCGCCTGCGGCGTCGATCCGGAGCGCGCCACACTGTTCCTTCAGTCGGCCGTTCCCGAGCACACCGAGCTCGCCTGGGCGCTCGCCTCCGTCACACCCTTCGGCGACCTGGGGCGGATGACGCAGTTCAAGGACAAGTCGGAGCGCCAGCCGGACAACATCAATGCCGGTCTGTTCACGTATCCCGTGCTGCAGGCGGCCGACATCCTCCTTTACGGTGCGACCCGCGTGCCGGTCGGTGAGGATCAGCGCCAGCACCTGGAGCTCGCGCGGGAGATCGTCCGCCGCTTCAATGCCCGCTTCGGCGAGACCTTCGTCGAGCCGCAGCCGCTGTTCTCGACGACGCCGAAAATCCTGGGCCTGGACGGTCAGGCCAAGATGTCGAAGAGCCTGGGAAACACGATCGGGCTCGGCGAGCCCGAGCCGGCGATCTGGGACAAGCTGCGCACCGCGGCCACCGATCCCGCGCGCGTCAAGCGGACTGATCCGGGGACGCCCGAGAAGTGCAACGTCTACACGCTGCACCGGTTCTTCTCCGACGAGGCGCGCCAGGCCGAGGTGCGCGTCGGCTGTACGACCGCCGGCATCGGCTGCATCGACTGCAAGAAGCTGTTGTTCGAGGGGATCAAGGCCGACCTCGCGCGTATCCGCGTCCGCCGGGAGGCGCTGCGGGCCGAGCCCGAGAAGGTCGACGCGATCCTCGCCGCCGGCGCCGCCCGGGCGCGCGCCGTGGCCGGCGAGACGATGGCCCGCGTGCGGGCGCGGCTGGGGCTGTCGGGCGCGCGGGCATGAACCGGTTTCGCGGCGCGCTGGCCGGCGCCACGCTGCTCCTCTGCGCGTGCGGCGGGCACGACGACGGCTCCAGCCCGGAGGCGGCGGTGCGCCTCTTGATCGCGGCCGCGCGGGCCGGCGACCGGGCCGCCGTCTACGAGCGGTTCGGACCGCGGACGCGCGCACGGGTGCAGACGCTGCTCGCGACGGCACACCGCACCGGAGGGACGCGCATGCCGCGGCCGGAGGATCTCGTCACGGTCGGCTGGCTGCCGCCGGCCTGGGAGCCGTCCGGGATGCGAACCCTCCGGCACAACGAGGCCGAGGCCGAGGCCGAGGTCGAGGTCTACTCCGCGGCCGGCAATCGCCAGGCGATCCAGACCGTGAAAGAAGGCAAGACCTGGAAGGTCGAGCTGCCGTTTAGGTAAGGAACCCTGAGAGGGTTCCTTAAACCTCCCGCGATGAGCTCCGCGCAGCGAAGCTGCGCTACGCTCGACGCGATACGGTCTACGCCTCGTCTCGCGGACTAACCCTCGCGCTTGGCGGCGAGGGGGGCGGGGCGGACGTTGGTCTGGTCGCCAGGCTGAAGGTCGACGTCCTGGAGCTCGATGATGGCGTCGTCGACGTCACCGAGGCGGATGCGCGGATCGGTGTCGGCGAACGCGTCGCGCGAGGGGCCACGCCGCTCGCCGACCCGACGCTCGCGCGGGAAGATGCGCTGATCGAGCTTCTCCTCGGCACGGCGGTCCGCGTCGCGCCGTTCGCGCCGGAGCTCGTGGCGTAGCTCATCGAGCGTCTCGGGAACGTCGGGCAGCCGCACGACCTGCGCGGCGCAGGCGTGACAGAACGGCAGGCTGCGTCCTTTGAGCTCGACCAGCTTCAGGTGGGCGCGCCGCTTTTCGTGGCAGATGGTGCAGGTCGCGCCCCGGCCGACCGGCCGCGCTTCGACCCAGCGCGAGTAACAGCCCCAGCAGCGCCCCCGCCGCAGCTCCGTCACCGCCGCCCCACAAACACCGCAGGGCAGCGTTGCCCGCTCGACTTCTACGCTCATGGCCCCAGTAGACCGCCGAACCCCCACCCGGGCAAAAAAACAGCTGCTTCGTGCCGTCACTCCGGGGCGGCCGGGCCGAATCGTTCCGGGAACAGCAGATGTTCCAGGTCCTCCCGTGGCCCCGCGCTGGCCACGTCGTTGCGGTGGGCGGCCAGGTCGGCGGCGTTCAGGATGCTGCCCACGTAGAACACGGACGCCACGGTCCCGGTCAAAGCCGAGGAGAAATACAGCCGGTTGCGCGCCAGCTCGACGGTCGCGGCGATCGAGACCGAGTTGAGCACGAACGCGACCGCTGCCCCTTGCCAGGAGCCCGCATAGACCTGGCCGCTGCCGGGAAGCACCGCGCTCAGCAGGCCTGCCAGCCACGGGCGCCGGGTGACGCGCGCGGTTCGGTAGCGCGCCAGGGCGTCGGCGACGGCCGGGGCCGGGGCCGTCGGCGCGCAGCCCTGCGGCGGGGCCGGTTCGTCGGCCCGCAACGCCAGGCAGATCCGGGCGCGGGGCTCGGGGGGCAGCCGCGCGATTGCCGGTGCCAGCGCCTGCTGGTCGTGGGCCCGCCAGGCCATCCACCCGCGGAGCACGTTGGCGCGCGCCGCCAGCGCCGGGGACGGCCCCTCGGCGACCGAGGCCGCCAGCTCCTCGGCAGCGGGCCTGTCGTCGAGCAGGTAGAGCGCGACCGCGTCGCCCAGTCGCCAGCGCAGCCGATCGGGCTCGGGACAGAAGACGCGGGCGGTGAGGGCGATCTGATGTGCGTCGGCGTACCGCCGCGCCTGCATCAGCGCCGCGAGCTCGGCGGCAATTCGCTCCCCCTCGCAGGGGGGCGGCGTCGCCAGCGACAGGGTCAGGATCAGCGCCAGCACGAATCGCTCCGGGGCGGGTCGAGCCAGTAGAGGCGATTCGTTGCCGGCACCGGCTCGGCCACCTCCGCCGTCGCCTCGACCTCGAACAGAACGCGCGAGACGCCCGCCATCACGCCGGCGACGGCCCCGCATTGCTTGACCTTGCGATCGAAGTACTCCGAGTCGCTCGGGAGCATACGGCAGTGGCTTCCCAGCGTTTTGGCCACGACCGTTCGATAGGTGGCCGTCGCTGTCTGTGGCGCCTGGCGGCCCTGCTGGCCGGCGATGACGAACCGCGCATCGACGATATTACGCGGAGGCATGCCGCTCCGGGCGCTGCACCCGACGACGGCCAGGCTCAGTAGCCATCCGCGAATGCGCATGGGCAGCGGGCCGCCGGTTCAGGGGCGGGCGGGCGCGGCCGGTGGGGGCGCCGGCGCGCGCGGGGTCGCCGGAGGGGCGGCGGCGGGGGGCGGCGCGGCGGCCGGCGGGCTCGTGGCAGGCGCGGCGGCCGGCGGGCGAGGGGCCGCCGCGGCACCAGCGGGAGGCTGCGCGGGGGCGGGCGGCGGCGGGGGATTCGCGGCGGGGGGCGGATACCCGGGCGGCGGGGGATAGGCGGCCGGCGGCGGATAGCCGTAGCCGGGCGGCGGCGCGTAGCCGGGCGGATATGCGCCGGGCGGCGGGCCCCACCCCATCGGCCTCATCTCGAAGGTGTGTATGGGGTTGTAGCCCTGGATCCACAGGAAGGGGAACAGCAGCAACAGGCCGCCCAGGCAGGCGCCGCCGTCGAACTGCTCGTTGCGCGTGATCGAGCCGTTCGTGATGTCGTAGCCGGGCAGCTCCAGGCGCACCGTGGTGGTGCTGCCGACGATCTTGGTGTCGGTCATCGTGTAGGGCGTGTAGCCGACCGGCTCGCCGTTGAGATAGAGCCGCGCGCCCGGGGGGTGGCTCATGATCGTCGTAGAGCTGGCGCATCCGGCGAGGGTCGCCAGCACGGCCGCGGCTACCACCCGCAATCTATGCTTGGTCATGTATCGAGTCATAGCGGTCTCCGCGGAGCACCGTCAATGTCAGTGGTCACGCACACTCGTGACACTTTCCCGACGGGACTTTCCCGACGGGACTTTCCCGACGAGACTTGGAACGGTTAGGATTCGAGATGATGACCGCACCCGCCGACGCCCCGATCTTCCTGGTCGGCTTCATGGCTTCGGGCAAGACCACCGTGGGGCGCCTGCTGGCTGACAGGCTCGGGTGGGCGTTTGCCGATCTGGACGATCTGGTGACCCGGGCCGCGGGGCGCACGGTGGGGGAGATCTTCGCCGCCGAGGGAGAGGCCGGCTTCCGCCGGCGCGAGAGCGGCGCTGTGCGCGAGGTGGCCGGGCAGCGCCGGGTCGTTGTCGCCACCGGGGGCGGGGCGGCCTGCCGCGAGGACAACCTGACGGCGATGCTGGCGGCGGGGCGGGTTGTCGCCCTCACCGTCTCCCCCGAGGAGGCGATCCGCCGCGCCGGTGGCGCCTCGGGGCGGCCGCTCCTCGACGGCAAGGCCGATCCTGTCGGGGAGGCCCAGCGCCTGCTGGAGGTGCGGCGCCCGTTCTACGACAGGGCCCACCTTCGCATCGAGACAGAAGGGCGAACGCCCCGCGAGATCGTCGCGACGCTGTTCGACCAGCTGGACGTCCAGTCGGGGGCGGCGTGAGCGACACGGTTCGGGTCGAGCTGGGGGCGCGCGCCTACGACGTTCGCATCGGCAGCTTCACGTCCGAGGCGGTGGCCGAGGCGATCGCTTCCGCCCTCGATCCGGCGACCACGGGCGTCGCCGTGCTGGTCGACGAGTCGCTGGGGGCCCGCTCGCCCCGGGTCGCGCCGCTGGTCGCGGCGCTGGCGGCCCGGCTGCCGCACGTCGAGCGTTTCGATCTGCGAGCGGGCGAGGCGTGCAAGAACCTCACGGAGCTGGAGCGCACCGTCGAGTGGCTGGCCGCCCGCGGCTATGACCGGCGCACGACGGTGGTCGGGATCGGGGGAGGGGCCGCCACCGATCACGCCGGCTTCGCCGCGGCGGTCTATCTGCGCGGGGTGCCGTTCGCGCTCTGCCCGACGACCTTGCTGGCCATGGTCGACGCCTCGGTCGGGGGGAAGACCGGCGTCGATCTGGCCGCCGGCAAGAACCTCGTCGGTGCGTTCCACCAGCCGCGGGCCGTGATCGCCGACGTCGGTTTTCTGGAGACGCTGCCGCTGCGCGAACGGAACGCGGGGCTGGCCGAGGTCGTGAAGTGCGGCTTCATCGCCGATGCTTTGTTACTAGACACGATCGAACGCGCGGAGGTGCCGCTTTCGCCCGCCCTGATCGTCGAGTGCATCCTGCGCGCGGTGCGGGTCAAGGCCGAGGTCGTCGCCTCCGACGAGACCGAGGGGGGGCGCCGGGCGATCCTCAACTTTGGCCACACCGTCGGGCACGCGCTCGAGGCGGCCTCCGGCTACGGCCTCCTGCACGGCGAAGCGGTGGCGCTGGGGATGGTGGCGGCGCTGGACGTCGGCGCCGCGCTGGGGGTCGGGCCGGCGGCGCTGGCCGCGCGCGCCCGCACCGTCCTGCACCGCCTGGGCCTCCCCGTCGACTACGAACGCCGGCTGGACGACGAGGTGATGGTCCGGCTCTCCGTCGACAAGAAGCGGCGGGGCGGCGTCATCCGGTTCGTCTTCTGTCCGGCGGCCGGCGAGACCCGCCTCCGCGACGTTTCTCCCCAGGAGCTGGCGGAGATTCTGCGCGCGTCGGGGGAGCGGCCGAAAGCTTGACCCCTCACCCCCTAACGAGTACAAGGCCGGAGGCTCACGATGGCGGATAGTCCGTTTCGCGAAAGCATCACCCAGCTGGTCGAGAAGCTGGACGGGGGAGTTGCGGCGGTGTTGATGGGATTCGAAGGGATCAGCATCGATTCGTACGCCAAGGGGGGCTATGACGGGGTACTCCCCGACATCCAGACGATGGCGATGGAGTTCGCGCACCTCATCAGCCAGGCCCGCCGGACCTTGCAGTCTCTGGACGGCGGGACGCTGGAGGAGTTCACCCTGCGCACCGACGCGCTGACGCTGGTGGTGCGGGTGCTGACCCAGGACTATTTCCTCGCCTGCGCCGTGCTGCCGACGGGCAGCCTCGGAAAGGCGCGCTATCTCATGCGGATGTCCGCGCCGACACTTCGCGCGGATCTGTAAAAAAGGACGCGATCTCTCATGGCGACGAAGAAGAAGGACGGCAAGACGAAGGCAGGTCCGGGGGCCACCCTGAAACTGGTCGGGAAACCGTCGGGCGGGGGCAACGGAAACGGCATCGATTTCGAATCGGTGCGCATGCTGGCCCGGATCGCCGCCGAGTTCGATCTCGCCGAGGTGGCGGCCGATCGCGACGGTCACATCCGTGTTCGCAGGGGCGGTGGTGGCGAAGGGGCTCCGGTCTCCGCGCTGTCGGCCGCCCGGACAATCGCGCTCACCCCGCCGCCGCCGGTCGAAGGCGCCGCTGCCGAGGCGGGGGCGTTCATCAGCTCGCCGTTCGTCGGCACGTTCTATCGGCGCCGTCGCCCGAGGCGCCCTCGTTCGTCGACGCCGGCGCCAAGGTGCGCAAGGGCCAGGTGGTCTGCATCGTCGAGGCGATGAAGCTGATGAACGAGATCGAGGCCGAGGCCGACGGCAAGATCGACGAGATCCTGGTCAAGAACGGCGAGCACGTCGAGTACGGCCAGCACGCTGCTTCCGCCTGTCGACCGTGTTCAAGAAGGTCCTCATAGCCAACCGCGGCGAGATCGCGCTGCGGGTGATCCGCGCCTGCCGCGAGATGGGCACTCGCAGTCGGTCGCCGTGCACTCGACGGCCGACGCCGACGCGCTGCACGTCCGGTTCGCCGACGAGAAGGTCTGCATCGGCCCGCCGCCCGCGCGGTCCAGCTACCTGAACGATCCCGGCGATCATCAGCGCCGCCGAGGTGACGGGCGCCGACGCCGTCCACCCCGGCTACGGCTTCCTGTCCGAGAACGCCCACTTCGCCGAGATCGTGCAGCAGTGCGGCCTGCACTGGATCGGCCCCCAGCCCGAGGTGATGCGCCTCATGGGCGACAAGGTCTCGGCCCGCGCGGCGATGGCAGAAGGCGGGCGTGCCCATCCTGCCGGGGACCGGCGTCCTCGAGACCGATCAGCGAGGCGGAGGAGGCGGTCGAGCGGATCGGCCTGCCGGTGATCATCAAGGCGACGGCCGGCGGCGGCGGCCGCGGCATGAAGATCGTCGAGAGCAAGGCGCGGCTGGCCGCGCAGCTGGCCGCGGCGCGCAGCGAGGCGCAGGCCGGGTTCGGCAACCCGGACGTCTACATCGAGCGGTACATCGCCCGCCCGCGCCACATCGAGGTGCAGGTGCTCGGCGACGGCAACCGCGCCGTCGCGCTCGGCGAGCGCGAGTGCTCGATCCAGCGCCGCCACCAGAAGCTGGTCGAGGAGGCGCCGTCGGTGGCGCTGGACGACGAGCGACGCTCGAAGCTGCTCGGCATCGCCCGCAAGGCGACCGAGGCCATCGGCTACAAGACCGTCGGCACGCTCGAGTTCCTGCTCGACGAGGACAGGAACTTCTACTTCATGGAGATGAACACCCGCATCCAGGTCGAGCACACCGTCACCGAAGAGGTGTTCGGCGTCGATCTGGTGCGCGAGCAGATGCGGCTCTCGGCCGGCGAGCCGCTGAGCTGTCGTCGGACATCCGCCCGCGCGGCCACTCCATCGAGCTGCGCATCAACGCCGAGGATCCGGTCACCTTCGCGCCGTCGCCCGGGCGCGATCACCGCGCTCAACCTCCCGGGCGGGCTGGGCGTCCGGGTCGACACCCACATCTACCAGAACTACCTGGTGCCGCCCTACTACGACTCGCTGCTGGCCAAGCTGATCGTCCAGCGCCGAGAACCGGCCGGCGGCGCTGGCCCGGCTGCGGCGGGCCCTGGCCGAGTTCGTCGTCGAGGGGACCAAGACCAACCTCGACTTCTTCCGCCGCCTCCTGGCCAACGCGGACTTCATCGCCGGCAAGCTGGACACGCACCTCATCGAACGAATGTGAGCCCGATATGGAGGTAAACTCCGCGGGCCGGTGCTCACCAAGAAGGACAAGCATCTCGCGGCCGCCCAGAAGTACATGGAGCGCGGGCAGCTGGATCGTGCCCGGGAGGAGTTTGCCCGGGTCGTTCAGGAAGATCCCACCGACACCCGTACCTGGCTGAAGCTGGCCGAGATCCATGTCCGGCGGGGCGCGATCCAGGACGCCCGCGACATCTACCTGCGCACAGCGGAGCTGTACGTCGCCCAGGGGTTCGTTCCCAAGGCCGTGACGGTCTACAAGAGCGTCCTCAAGCTGACGCCGGGGATGCCGCATGTGCGCGAGCGGTTGGCCGACGCCTATCGCCAGCTGGGGATGGTGGCGGACGCGCTGCGTGAGCTGGGGCTGGCGGCCGACGAGCTGCAGCAGAGCGGGCGCGCAGCCGAGTCGCTGCCGGCGCTGCGCCGGATCGTCGGCCTGCACCCCGACAACGTCGGCTCGCGGGTCCGCCTGGCCGAGACCGCTTCGCTGATCGGCGCCGTCGACGAGGCGGTACACGAGCTGGGGGAGGCGGCGGCGCAGCTGAAGCAACAGGGGCGGATGGACGAGTTCGTCCGGGTCAGCGAGCGGCTGCTGTTTCACCGCCCGCAGGACTTCGAGGTCGCGCGCGAGCTGGCTGCCGCTTACATCGCCCGCCGGAACCCGCGTCTGGCCGTGGCCAAGCTGCAGGGGGCGCTGAAGGCCGCGCCCCGGGATCCGCGGAACGTGGCGCTCTTCGGGGAGGCGCTGGCTCAGCTCGATCCCACCAAGGCAAAATCGGTCTGGCGCGAGCTGGCCGAGATTCACGACGCCGAGGGGCGCATCGCCGAGCGCGACGCGGCGGTCCGGTCGGCGCTGGCCCTCGACCCGACCGACGGCGAGACCCGGGAGCTGGCGGCGAACTGGAACGTGCCGTCCACGCCACCGGCCCGGTCGCGCCCCCCGGCGCCGCGCCCGCGCCGCCGTCGTTGCCGGCGGTGGCGGGGGCGTTGCGGCCACGAATCTCCGCGAGCGGCGTCATCGACAGCGGCGTCGTCTCGGGGCTGTCGCGCCTCGGCATGTCCGGGTTGACGCCGGCGCCGGGCGACGACGTGGCCCGCATCCTCTCGGAGGCCGACGTGTTCGTGAAGTACGGGCTGGTCGAGCGCGCGGTCGACCACCTCCGGCGCGTTTTCGCGCTCGAGCCCCACCACCGCGGCGCCCGCGAACGGCTGGCCGCGGTGCTCAATCAGCTCGGGCGGCGCAGCGAGGCGGCCGCCGAGCTGGCGACCCTGGCGGGGCAGCTCGGCAACTCGGGCGACGCCGCGCTGGTCGCCGAGCGGGCGCTGACGCTCGACCCCTCGTGTACAGCCGCGGCCGCGTTGCTGGGACGCGAGCCGGCGGCGGTGAAGCCGCGGGTGGGCGACGATCTGGTGGCGGACCTGGAGCAGGTCGACTTCTTCATGCAGCAGTCGCTGCTCGACGACGCCCGCGACGTCCTCGAGGAGCTGGAGAAGCGCTTCCCGCGCCATCCGCTGCTCGCGGCCAAACGGGTGGCGCTGGAGGCGGCGGCCGCGGTGGCGGCGCTTCCCAGCGACGGCGAGCCGCCCCAGGGCGCGATCCCGACCGACGTCAGCGGCGAGGTCGAGCCCCCCGTCGCCCGGGTTGGGGTTGGCGACACCGAAGAGGTCACCGATCCCGGGACCCACGGCGATCTCGGCATCGCCTACAAGCAGATGGGGCTCCACGACGCGGCGATCGACGAGTTCACCGCGCTGGCCACCGACAGCCGCCGCGCGGTCTTCGCGCTGACCATGATCGGCGAGTGCATCGAGGCCAAGGGGGAGCTTGGTGAGGCGGTGGCCAAGTACAAGCAGGCGCTGAACCAGCCGCAGCTGACGCCCCCCGAGTCGCTGGAGCTCTACTACCTGCTCGGCTCGGTGTTCGAACGCCTGGGCGACTTCAGCGAGGCGCTCTACTTCTTCGAGAACCTCAGCAAGCGCGACCCGCGCTTTCGCGACGTCGGGCAGCGGATCACGACCCTCAAACCCAAGCAGCAGGCCCGGAGAGCATGACCAGCATGACGACCAAGAGCGGTGCCGATCTCGACGCCCGCGCGGCCGCGTACTTCACCGAGCTGCAGGACCGCATCACCGGCGCGATCGAGGCGGCGGACGGGCGGGCGCGCTTCCAGACCGACGCCTGGACCAGGCCGACGGGCGGCGGTGGGCGGACCCGCGCGCTCGCCGACGGCGCGCTGTTCGAGAAGGCGGGGGTCGGCGTCTCGGACGTGTACGGGCGGCTGCGCCCCGAGATGGCCCGCGCGCTCCCTGGCGACGGCGACGAGTTTCGGGCCATGGGGCTGTCGCTCATCTTCCATCCGCTGAGCCCGCGGATCCCGACCGTCCACGCCAACGTCCGCTACATCCGGCGCGGCGGGGTGAGCTGGTTCGGCGGCGGCACCGACCTCACGCCGTACTACGTCGTTCCCGCCGACGCCGTGCACTTTCACCGCACGCTGCGCGACTGCTGCGCGCGCCACGATCCCGGGTTCTACGACCGGTTCAAGCGCTGGTGCGACGACTACTTCTTCCTCCCGCACCGCAACGAGCCGCGCGGGGTGGGCGGGATCTTCTTCGACTACGTCGGCGCCGGCGCCGAGACGACGGCGGGGCAGGCGGCGCCGGTGCCGCCGTCGCCGCGCGAGGCCGACCCCGAGGCGATGTTCGCGTTCCTGCGCGACGTCGGCGACGCGATCCTGGCCGCCTACCTGCCGATCGTCGAGCGCCGCCGCAACGACCCGTGGGGCGAGCGCGAGCGGCGCTGGCAGCAGGTGCGCCGGGGCCGCTACGTCGAGTTCAACCTGCTCTACGATCGCGGCACCGTCTTCGGCCTCCGCACCGACGGGCGGGTCGAGTCGATCCTGATGTCGCTCCCGCCGCAGGTCCGCTGGGAGTACGGCCAGACGCCCGAGCCCGGGAGCCCCGAGGCCGAATCGCTGGGCTTGATCTGCGCCAAGCGGGACTGGGCCGCGGGTTAGCCGGCACTCACCGTCGCGGCGGCACCTTCAGCACGTCGCGAAACCTTCCGACGTCGAGCGTGAGCTGCCCGAGCAGCATGTCGAGCATCGTCTCGCCGATGCGGCAGATGTCGCCCAGGCGGGCGATCCGCTCGGCCACGAAGTCGGCGTCGGCGTGCGTCCGGCGGGCCGACGCTGGTGGTGGCGGCCGCGGTCGCGCGCAGGGCGCGCCGGGCCGACGCCTCGGCCCGGCCGACCACCTCGACGGCGGCGCCTATCTCGCGGCGCTCGCGCTCGTTGAGGACGCCGGAGATCATCTTCCAGAAGTCGGTCTCGGCCTGGTAGTGGTCGCGGCGCTGGCCCCGGGCCCAGACCTTGTGGACGACGCCCCAGCGGCCCAGCGCGGCCAGCGTCATCGAGGCGCTGCCGGCCGAGATCGCGAGCCGGGCTGGATCTCGGCCTGCGACAGCGGCTCGCGCGCCAGGTAGAGCAGGCCGAAGACACGCCCCATCGTGCGCGTGAAGCCCCAGAACTTGGCGATCCGGCCGCAGGCGTCGATCGCGAGGCTGCGCGCCTGGCTCAGCTCGCTGTCGGCGCGCCATTGGCTGGCGATCGGTCGACCAAGGTCGCGCGGCGGCGAGCTGGCCGCAGGCCGCGTCGATGTCGTCGCCGCGGGGGGTGCGGATGTAGACGGAGAGTCCCGAGGCGCGGACGCGCTCCTGGAAGGTGCGGATCCGCTCGGCCGACGGGCGGGCGAAGCGGGGGCCCTCGAACGGGTTCCAGGGGATGAGGTTCACCTTGGCCGGGATGCCCGCGCAGGATGCGCGGCAAGCGGATCGGCGTCGGCGTCGCTGTCGTTGACCCCGGCCAGGAGGACGTATTCGAAGGTCACCCGGCGGCCGTGGGAGAGCGGGAAACGACGGGCCGCCTCCAGCAACGCGGCGATCGGCCACTTCCGGTTCACGGGCATGATCCGGTCGCGCACCTCGTCGGTGGTGGCGTTCAGCGAGATGGCCAGGTTCGGCGCCGGCGCGATCTTGCCGAGCCGTTCGATCGCCGGGACCAGGCCGACCGTCGAGACGGTGATCCGCCGGGGAGAGAAGGCGGCGCCCCAGGGGTGCTGGAGCAGGGCCAGGGCGCGGGTGAGGTTGTCGAAGTTGTGCAGCGGCTCCCCCATCCCCATGATCACCAGGTTGGTGGGGCGGCGTCCGGCCAGCGCGGTCGCGCGGTAGACCTGCTCGACGATCTCGCCGGCGGAGAGGTTGCGGCCGAACCCGAGCGTCGCGGTGGCGCAGAAGCCGCAGTCCATCGCGCACCCGACCTGCGAGGAGACGCAGAGGGTCAGCTTGTCGCGGGCCGCGTCGTCGTCGGGGATCAGCACCGACTCGATCGAACGGCCGTCGTGCGTCGTGAACCGCAGCTTGCGGGTGCCGTCGCGGGCCACCTGGATCGCGGTCTCGGTCAGCGGCGAGACCGGGTGGGCGGCCGCCAGCGCCGCGCGCAGCGCCTGCGGGATGTTGGTCATGTCGTCCGGGGCGGTGACCGTCTGTCCGTGCAGCCAGCGGAAGATCTGCTCGGCCCGGTAGGCCGGCGCGCCGTTGTCAGCCGCCCACGCCGACAGCTCGGCAGGCAGCAGGGCGCGGGCATCGATGCCCTGCGGCAACGGTTTGGCTACGGCTTCAGCGCTCACGGGGCCGGAAGGATACTATCTATTCGGGACCCTGGAGGGTCCCGCGCCCCCGCGATGGGCTCGGGCGGGCAAAGCCCGCCCTCCCCCGACGCGATATGGGACCCGCGTGGCTGAACCGCGGCCACGCGAATGCCCGAGCGACTACGTCCGGCTTTTACGACGCCGACGGGCGAAGACGACGCCCAGGGCCAGCAGGCTCAGCCAGCTGGTGGCGCCCGGTCCGCCGGCGGTCTCGCAACCACAGCCGCCGCCGCCGCCGCGCTGGCCGACCTGGGTCTCGACCGGCTTGCAGTCGTCGTTGATGAGGCAGGTTCCGATGCCGTCCTTGGTCACGCCGCAGTGCCAGCAGTCGGAGGGGCACTGGATGGTCGAGCAGGGGTCGACCTTGCAGGTGTTGGTCATCGACACGCAGGTCATGCCGGAGCCGCACTGGGTCGCCGGGCAGCGGTCGGTCTCGCAGACGCCGGTCTGCGGGTTGCAGAACTTGCCCTGGTTGCAGATGACGTCCGCGCAGACGTCCGGCATGCAGTTGCCGGCCGCGCAGCGCTCGCCCTTGGCGCACTTGCCCGGGATGCAGAGGTCGATGCAGGTGCCGTCCGAGCAGTAGGTGTTGTCGGGGCAGGACTTGCCCAGGCACTTGTCGGTCTTGCAGATGCCGCCGACGCAGATCTCGGGCGCCGTGCAGGCCATCGAGGGATCGTTGCAATCGAGGCAGCGACCGAGCACGCAGACCTTGGGCGAGTTGCAGGTGACGCCGTCACACAGGTTGACGCAGGCGCCGGTCGCCTCGTTGCAACGCTCGTCGGCGTCGCAGGTGACGTTGGCGCAGCGCTGCGGGACGCAGAACTGGTCGACGCACTTGTAGCCGGCGGGGCAGGAGAACTCGCCGCCCACGCACTGCAGGCTGCACGCGCCGTCGCGGCAGGCGAACCCCGAGGGGCACTTCGCCGCGGTGTCGGTCATGCCGTCGCAGTTGTTGTCCAGGCCGTCGCAGATCTCCGGGGTGGGGAGGGTGCATCCCTCGCAGATGAAGCCCATGTTGCCGCGGCAGACCAGGTGCCCCGCCTTGCAGACGCCGCCCGACTGCGTCGATCTGCGTCTGGCTGACGCCCGGGCAGAGGCAGGACTGGCCGGTCTGCGGGAAGACGGCGTTGTCGATGACGCCGTCGCAGTTGTTGTCCTTGCCGTCGCAGACCTCGGCCTGGGCCATCCCGGTCGCGTTGCAGACCAGCTGGCCGTTCATGCAGATGAAGGTGCCGGACTGGCAGTTGCCGAGGCCGTTGCCGCACACCTCACCGACGCCGGGGAGGGTCCCCTCGTCGTTCATCGCGTCGCAATCGTCGTCGATGCCGTTGCAGACCTCGGGCATCGGCATCCCGGCGGGCGCGTCGCAGACCGTTCCGGTACCGGCGGGGTTGCAAATCAGGATGCCGCCGCGGAGGCAGGCCCCGACGCCGTTGTTGGTGCACGACGCGCCGACGTTGAAGCCCTCGTCGATGTCGCCGTCGCAGTCGTTGTCGAGGCCGTCGCAGAGCTCGGTCGGGACGGGACACCCGCCGGGCTGGCCGCAGGCGTTGGGCGGAAAGCCCTCGTCGACCAGGCCGTTACAGTTGTCGTCGAGACAGTTTTTTGCTTCGACCGCGCAGTGCTTCGCGGGCAGCGCGGGATTTGCATTCTGCGCCTTGACGTTGTCCGGGTCGCTCATGCTGTCCGGGGCGATCGTGAAGCTGCCGCAGGCGGCAATGCCGCTGCCGGTGGTGCACAGCCGGCAGGCATTCGACACATCCTCGTCGATCAGCCCGTTGCAGTTGTCGTCGACGCCGTTGCAGAGCTCGGGCGGTGGGACGGTCTTGGCGATGATGTCGACCAGCGCCTGCTCGACCGCGTTGGTGTCGGTCAGCGTCACGAAGATGGCCTGCCCGGTGCCGCCCGCGGCCGCCATCGCGTTGGCGGTGGCCTTCTCCGAAGTGGAGAGGCCGTTATCGGTCAGGATGTAGACGAGCACGCCCTTGGGGATCACCGCCGAGTGCCGTGCCTGGCAGGCCTGAAGCACGGGGTGGAAGGTGCCGAAGCTGTTGGCGGGCGTCTGCGCGCAGGTGGTCGAATCGACCGATGTTCCCGCCGGTCTCGTCACAGGTCTCCGCGCCGTCGGTGGCGATGATCAGGATGTTCTGCCGGCAGGACTTCTTGGGATCGTTCGGGTAGACGTAGTTTTCGAAGTACATCCGCGAGTAAAACATCGACCGCCCGAGCGGCGTGTACGTGTTGGGCGGGATGCGCAGCTCGGGATCGGTGTTGGACGTGCCGGTCAGGCCGCTGTCCGACTGATCGATCCACTTGAAGACGGTGGTGATGTTCGCGCCGATCGGGTCGTAGTCGGTGGCCGCCAGGCCCTTGAGCCCGGTCGTCGGCTTCGTGACCGGCACCATGAACGCTTCCGGGGCGCTGTCGTCGAACCAGGTGCCGTAGCTCATATCGGTAGCGGTCTGCTTCGTCATCTTGCAGCCGGCATGGGTGCCGACGGTGGTGTTCGTGGGGTCGTTGCTCCAGTGCGCCTCCGGACACCCGCCCGAGGCCGCGGTCTCGATCTGCGGGAAGCGCATCAGGCCGAAGTTCGCCTCGTCCGTCCCGACCTGCGTCAGCGCGGACCGGATGGCGTTCTTCATGTTGTAAACGCGGCTCGATCGGCCCTGCGTCGTGTGCTGGGTGGTGTCGTTGCAGAGCGGCGAGCCGTCGTACGCCTGGTTGTAGAGCATCGATCCCGACGTATCGAGCAGGATCATGATGTTCGGCCGCAGCACCTCCGCGTGCGCGGCGCCGGCGGCCAGCGCCAGCCCCGTCAACGTCCCGACCATGAGTGCGCGGTTAAGATTCATTTGCGACGTCCTGGTCATTAATTGGGGAGCTTCCCGGGCAGACAGCATCGGAACCCGACGGAGGGGAGACGGACCGCGGTGGCGGGCGCCGGAACAGAGGCGTCGCACTGCATGCCCGGCGCGATGCGGGGTCGCCGTGCCGATCGTGAAGCTGGCGATGTCATAGGCGCCGCCCCGCATCTCGAACAGGCAGGGGGGCGTCGTGCAGGCCGGGGTGGTGGTCGTGGTCGTGAGATCGGTCGCCACCCACTCCTTCACGTTGCCGCTCATGTCATAGAGCTTGTCGGTCGTGGTGATGTCCGAAAGGCACATCGTCGCTGCGCCCGTGGGGAACGTCGTCACGGGGAGCACGGGGGGCGTCGCCGTCGGGTTCCCCGTACGCGCCGCCAGCGACACGTAGTCCCAGCCGTTGCAGCTGTTGGCCACGTAGTTGGCGCCGTACGGGAACAGGTTGGTGGTCGACGTGCCGTTGCAGCCGTCCGACCACTCGGCGGCGGTGCAGAGACGCCAGCCGGTGCCGATCTTCTTGCAGGCGGCCTGGGCCTCTTCCTTGGTGACGTTCGACCAGGGCTGTCGGCCCGACACGGAACAGGGGCGGCCGGTCGAGTCGAAGCCGTGGCTGGTGCCGTTCGCGTCGTAGCGGCTCGCCTCGTGGGCGAACATCGTGACGTCCTTGCCCGCGAAGTAGACCAGCTTGTCGTCGCTGGTCTTGTTCGACATCGAGTCGAGCTCGTCGACCTTGCCGTCGCAGTCGTCGTCGAGGCCGTTGCAGACCTCGGTCCCCGGCGTCTTCGTCGAGCCCATGCAGCGGTGGTTGCCCGCCATGGTGTTGTCGCAGACCCAGGTTCCGGTGCCGGCGCAGGGACCCGAGCCGACGGTGCAGGCCTTCCCGATCTGGAACGGCTCGTCGATCTTGCCGTCGCAGTCGTTGTCGAGGCCGTCGCAGGTCTTGGTCATGTCCTCGACGTCCTGGAACGTGCTCGGGTAGGTGCAGACCCAGCTGCTCGTCCCCATGCACTTCGGGGTCACGCCGGCGCAGACGCCCATGCTCCGGCAGGTGATGGTCGCCGCCTGGAGGTTGTCGTCGATGGTGCCGTTGCAGTCGTTGTCGAGCCCGTCGCAGATCTCGACGCCGCCGTTGGTCTTCGTGCAGGCGGTCTCGCAGCCGGGGACCTTGGGGTCGCGATCGTAGAACCCGGCGAGGCAGGCGCCCTGAACGCAGACGCTGTTCATGCAGGAGCCCGTGGCGAACGGGAAGCTGCAGGGAACGTTGCAGCCGCCGCAGTTGGCCGGGTCGCTGGCGAAGTCGAAGCCGTCGTCGACGGTGCCGTTGCAGTCGTTGTCGAGCCCGTCACAGGCCTCGACGCCGGCGTTGGTCTTCACGCACTCGCAGCCGTTCTTGGGATCCTTGTCGGCGTCGAAGAAGTCGGTGAAGCAGTTCGCCTTGCACACGCCCGCCTGGCAGACCGGGTCGGCGTTGGGCACCAGGCAGGAATGGAAGCAGGTGCCGCAGTTCGAGATGTCCGTCAGGCGATCCGGCGAGTTGTCGTTGCAGGAGGGGACGCTGCCCCCGCTGCCCGCGACGCTGCTGCCGCCGGCGCCGCCGCGTCCGGCGCTGCCGCCGGCGCCCGCCCGTCCGCCCGATCCGCCGAACGGCTGTTGGGTGTCGAAGGAGACGTCGGGGCGACCGACCTCGAGCACCTCTCCATCCGGCGGCACGACCCGCACGCCGAAGTCGTAGTAACGATCGCGACAACCTCCGACGGACAACGCCAACGTGATGAGGGCGAGGCTCGTCGTGACTAAGCTAGGGAACCGCCCGCTCTGACTCATATATTTTCCTGCCCAATATAAACGACTTCGGGATCAGGATAAACACTTCGTGAGCCGTTTCGCGCGGCCGCGCTACTCCGCCGGTGGGGAGATGGTGGAGGCCGGCTCACATTGGATCACGTCTCCGGCCCGGCTATTGCCGGATTTCTGGGACTCAGCCCAGGCTGGCGATCTCCTGGCCGGCGAAGAAGAAGGCGAGCTCGCCTTGCGCGGTCTCCTGGGCGTCGCTGCCGTGGACGGCGTTGCGCTCGATGTTGGTGCCGTAGCGCTGGCGGATCGTCCCCTCGGGCGCCTTCTTCGAGTCGGTCGGCCCCATCACCTCGCGGTAGCGGGCGACGGCGTTCTCGCCCTCGATCGCCATCACGACGCACGGGCCCGAGGTCATGAACTTCACCAGGTCGCCGAAGAACGGGCGCTCCTTGTGGACGGCGTAGAACGCCCGCGCCTGCGCCTCGGTCAGCCGGGTCAGCCGCAGCGCGACCAGCTTGAGCCCCGTCTTTTCGATCATGTCGATGACGCCGCCGATGCGCGTTCTTCGCGACCGCGTCGGGTTTCACGATTCCAAACGTTCTTTCGATGGCCATGTCTCCAATTCTCCCGTTCGTGAGCGGCTCTAGCTAGGAAACAAAGGCGGCGACGGTCTTGCCGAGCTCGGCCGGCGTCGCGGCGATGGCGATGTTCGCCTCGCGCAGCGCCGCGATCTTCTCGGCCGCCGTGCCCTTGCCGCCGCTGATGATGGCGCCGGCGTGGCCCATCCGCTTGCCGGGCGGCGCGGTCTGCCCGGCGATGAAGGCCGCCACCGGCTTCTTCATGTGGTCCTTGACGAAGCGCGCCGCCTCCTCCTCGGAGGTGCCGCCGATCTCGCCGATCATCAGCACCGCCTCGGTCTGCGGATCGCGCTCGAACAGCGCCAGGCAGTCGACGAAGTCGATCCCCTTGACCGGATCGCCGCCGATGCCGATCGCCGTCGACTGGCCGAGGCCCAGCGCAGTCAACTGGTGCGCGGCCTCGTAGGTCAACGTGCCCGAGCGCGACACGACGCCGACCTTCCCCGGCTTGTGGATGTAGCCGGGCATGATGCCGATCTTGCACTCGCCCGGCGTGATGATGCCGGGGCAGTTGGGGCCGATCAGCGTCGGGATCTTGGGATAGGCGCCCGCGTCCAGAGCACGCTTGGCCTTGACCATGTCCAGGGTCGGGATGCCCTCGGTGATGCAGACGATCACCTCGATGCCGGCCTCCGCCGCCTCCAGGATGGCGTCGGCCGCGCCCGGCGGCGGCACGTAGATGACGGTCGCGTTGGCGCCGGTCTTCTTGACCGCGTCGGCGACGGTGTCGAACACCGGGAAGCCTTCGTGGATCTGGCCGCCTTTGCCGGGGGTGACGCCGCCGACGACCTCGGTGCCGTACTCGCGCATCTGCTTGGCGTGGAACGTCCCGGCCGAGCCGGTGATCCCCTGGACGATGAGCTTCGTGTTCTTTCCGACCAGAACGGACATCTAGGCAGCCTTCCCGGCCGCGAGCGCGACGACCTTCTTGGCGCCGTCGGCCATGTCGTTCGCGGTCGTGACCGCGAGGCCGGATTCCGCCAGCATCTTCTTGCCCAGCTCGACGTTGGTGCCCTCGAGGCGCACCACCAGCGGCACCTTGAGCCCGACCTGCTTGACCGCCGCGATCACGCCGGCCGCGATGGTGTCGCACTTCATGATGCCGCCGAAGATGTTGACGAAGATGCCGCGCACCTTGGGGTCGGCGGTGATGATCTTGAACGCCGCGGTCACCTTCTCCTCGGTCGCGCTGCCGCCGACGTCGAGGAAGTTCGCCGGCTGGCCGCCGAAGTGCTTGATGGTGTCCATCGTCGCCATCGCCAGGCCGGCGCCGTTGACCATGCAGCCGATGGTGCCGTCCAGCTTGATGAACGACAGGTCGTAGCGCTTGGCCTCGGTCTCGGCCGGGTCTTCCTCGTCGAGGTCGCGCAGCGGCTCCAGATCCTTGTGCCGGTAGAGGGCGTTGTCGTCGAAGGTCATCTTGGCGTCGAGCGCCAGCACCCGGCCGTCCTTCAGCACGCACCAGCGGGTTGACCTCGATCAGCGAGGCATCGGTGTCGACGAACGCCTGGTAGACGAGCAGGATCAGCTCGGCCGCGTTCTTGGCGGCCGCGCCGTGCAGCCCCAGCCCGTAGGCGAGGTTGCGCGCCTGGTACGCCGCCAGGCCGGTCACCGGGTCGACGACTCCTTCAGGATCTTCTCCGGGTGGGTCGCGGCGACCTCTTCGATCTCCATGCCGCCCTCGGACGAGGCCATGACGACGACGCGGCCGGTGCCGCGGTCGACCACGATGCCCAGGTACAGCTCGCGGGCGATGTCGACGCCCTGCTCGACGAGCAGGCGCTTCACGACCTGGCCGCCGGGACCGGTCTGATGCGTGACCAAGTTCATGCCGAGGATCTTCTGCGCGGTCTCTCGCGCGGCCGCGGCCCCCTTGACCACCTTGACGCCGCCGCCCTTGCCGCGCCCGCCGGCGTGGATCTGGGCCTTGACGACCACGACCTCGTTGCCGGTCTCGGCGATCAGCGCCTTGGCGGCCGCCTCGGCCTCGTCGATGCTGAACGCGGGCTGCCCCTTCGGGATCGGCACGCCGAACTTCTTGCAGGATCTCTTTGGCCTGGTACTCGTGGATCTTCACGCGTGCCTCCGTTACAGCTTCTTCGACAGCTCGATCAGCTCGCGCACCGCCGCGGCCGACTTGTCGAGCATCGCCTTCTCCTCGGCGGTCAGCTCGATGGTGACGACCTTCTCGACGCCGCTGCCGCCGATGCACGACCGGCACGCCCATGTACAGGTCCTTGTAGCCGTACTCGCCGTCCAGGTAGGCGGCGCAGGGGACCAGGCGCTTCTCGTCGCGCAGGTAGGCGCTCGCCATCGTCACGGCCGCGGCGGCCGGCGCGTAGTAGGCGCTGGTCCCCATCAGCTTGACGATCTCGCCGCCGCCGTTGCGGGTGCGCTCGACGATCGCGTCCAGCTTGTCGGCGGCGATCAGCTGCTTCACCGGGACGCCGTCGATGGTGCAGTTGCTGGTGACCGGCACCATCGTGTCGCCGTGGCCGCCCAGCACCATGGCGCGCACGTCCTTGACCGCGACGCCCGCGGCCCGGGCGAGGAAGAGCTGGAAGCGCCCGGCGTCGAGCACGCCGGCCATGCCGACGACCTTCTTGCGCCGGGAAGCCGGTGACGCTTCTGCAGCTCGTAGACCATCGCGTCGAGCGGGTTCGAGACCACGATGACGAACGCGTCGGGGCAGTGCTTCTTCAGGTTCTCGGCGACGTTGCGGATGATCTTGAGGTTGATGCTCAGCAGATCGTCGCGCGACATGCCCGGCTTGCGCGGGACGCCGGCGGTGATGATGACGACGTCGGCGCCGGCGCAGTCGTCCCAGTTCGAGGTGCCGGTGATGTTGGCGTCGTAGCCGAGGACGGCGCCGTTCTGCTCGAGGTCCAGCGCCTTGCCCTTGGCGAGCCCTTCCTTGTCGGGGATGTCGAACAGCACGACGTCGCCCAGCTCGCGGCGAGCGCAGAGGGCGGCCAGCTCGCCGCCGATGTTGCCGGCGCCGATGAGGGCGATCTTGTTCCTGCGGGACATGACGGGGCTCCTTAGAGTAGAGGGGAGCGGGACGTTATAGCTGCTAAAGGTTCTTGATGATGGCGTCGGCGAAGGCCGAGCAGGCGACCTCCTTGGCGCCTTCCATCAGGCGGGCGAAGTCGTAGGTCACGGTCTTCTGCGCGATCGTCTTTTCCAGGGCGGCGATGACGCGGTTGGCGGCGCCGGTCCAGCCCAGGTGCTCCAGCATCATCACGCCGGAGAGGATGACCGAGCCGGGGTTGACCTTGTCCTGGTTGGCGTACTTGGGCGCGGTGCCGTGGGTCGCCTCGAACACGGCGTGGCCGGTGGCGTAGTTGATGTTGCCGCCGGGCGCGATGCCGATGCCGCCGACCTGCGCCGCCAGCGCGTCGCTGACAGGTAGTCGCCGTTCAGGTTCAACGTCGCGATGACGTCGAACTCGTCGGGGCGCGTGAGCACCTGCTGCAAGGTGATGTCGGCGATGGAGTCCTTCACCAGGACCTGGCCTGCCGGCGGCTTGCCGCCGCAGTCGTCCCAGCCGACGGCCTTGCCGGCGTACTCGCGCTTCACCAGGGCGTAGCCCCAGTCGCGGAAGGCCCCCTCGGTGAACTTCATGATGTTGCCCTTGTGGACCAGGGTGACGCTCTTGCGCTTGTGCAGGATGGCGTAGTCGAGGGCGGCGCGGATCAGGCGCTCGGACCCCTCGCGCGACACCGGCTTGATGCCGATGCCGCTGGTGTCCGGGAAGCGGATCTTCTTCACGCCCATCTCGTTCTGCAGGAAGGCGATCACCTTCTTCGCCTCGGGCGACTCGGCCGCCCACTCGATGCCGGCGTAGATGTCCTCGGTGTTCTCGCGGAAGATCACCATGTCGACCTTCTCGGGCGCTTCACCGGCGAAGGCACGCCCTTGAAGTAGCGCACCGGGCGCAGGCAGACGTAGAGGTCGAGGATCTGCCGGATGGCGACGTTCAGCGACCGGATGCCGCCGCCGATCGGCGTGGTCAGCGGCCCCTTGATGCCGACCAGGTAGGTCTTGAAGGCGTCGAGGGTCTCGTCGGGCAGCCAGGTGTCGAACAGGTTCTTCGCCTTCTCGCCGGCGTAGACCTCGGTCCAGGCGATCTTCTTCTTGCCGCCGAACTCCTTGGCCACGGCGGCGTCGAGCACGCGCACGCTGGCGCGCCAGATGTCCGGGCCGGTGCCGTCGCCTTCGATGAACGGGATGATCGGGTGATCCGGCACCTCGAGGTGCCCCGCGGCGTGGACGGTGATCGGGTCGGCTCCGGACGGAATGATCGGTTTTGGGCTCGGCATGGCGGCGCTGATTACGTCCGACGGGCCCCGATCAACGCAAGCGAAAAATCATCTGATTTTGGTCCCCGGAGGAACGTCGCGATCGATCGCCGACAGCCCGAGCACGTCGGCGTCTCCCGCCGCCAGGATCATCCCCTGCGATTCGATGCCGCGGATCTTCTTGGGCGCCAAATTCGAGAGATAGATGACCGTCTTGCCGACGATTGTTTCCGGTGTGTAAGCAGCGGCGATCCGGACAGCACGGTGCGCGGCTCGCCGCCGACGTCGAGCGTCAGCTTGAGCAGCTTGTCGGCCTTGGGAACCTTCTCGGCAAGCGAGCACTTTTGCGGCGCGCAGATCGATTTTTGCGAAGTCGTCGATGGTGATGTCGGCGGGGGCCGCGGCAACCGGTGCCGCTGAGGTGGCGGCCGCCGGTGCTGGCGGCGTGGCGGCGGCGCCGCTCCACAGATCGATCAAGGCCCGCTGCCGGTCGGGCTCGACGCGCGGGAACACCGGCTTGGGCTCGGCGAGCGTGCCGCCGGGCCAGCCCCAGGCGGTGGGCCAGGTCCCGTCGTCCTGAACGCGACCGAGCTGGCGCAGGATCTCGCGCGACGCCGACGGCATCGCCGGCGCCACCATCAACGCCGCCCAGCGCAGCGCCTCGCAGCAGGAGGCCAGCACATCGGACAGGGCGTCGAGCTTGCCTTCTTTGTGCAGCACCCACGGCTTCGCCTCGTCGATCCTCTGGTTGTACGACCTGACCAGCTTCCAGGTCGCTTCGAGGGCATTCGCAGGGCTGAACCCCTCCCACGCGGTCTCGGCCGACCGCAGGAGCTCCGCGGCGGCGTCGTTCGCCTGCGGGCGCGCGGCCAGCGTGACACCGATGAACTTGTGCGCCATCGACAGCGTGCGGTTCAAGCAGGTTGCCGAGATCGTTGCCGAGGTCCGACTCGTAGCGCTGGAAGAGCGACTCGTAGGTGAAGTCGCCGTCGCCGCCCAGCGCGTATTCGCGCAGCACGAAGTAGCGCAGCGGATCGACCCCCAGCTCGCCGGCGATCGCGTTCGGGTCGACCTTCGTCGCCGGCATCGACTTCGAGATCTTCTGCCCTTTCACGGTCAGATAGCCGTGGCAGAAGACCTGCTTCGGCGGCGGCAGCCCCGCGCTCCAGAGCATCGCCGGCCAGTAGACGGCGTGGAAGCGGAGGATGTCCTTGGCGATGAGGTGGTTCGACTGCCGCCCAGAAGGCGGCCTTGCCATCGTCGAGACGCTGGCCGCGCGCGATCGCGTCGGCCCGCCCAGCGCGGTGAGGTAGTTGGTCAGCGCGTCGATCCAGACGTAGATCGTGTGCTCGGGATCGCCGGGTACCGGGATCCCCCAGTTGACGGATTCTTGAGTCGTGAGACCGACAGATCGCGCAGGCCGCCGGCGACGAAGGCGCGCACCTCGTTGCGCCGCGATTCGGGCTGCACCGGCGACGGCGTCTGGTCGTACCAGTCGAGCAGCCGCTGCCGGTACTTCGACAGCCGGAAGAAGTAGTTCTTCTCTTTGACCCGCTCGACCGGCGTGCGGTGGATCGGGCAGACCTTCACGCCGTTTTCGAGCAGGACGTCGTCCTCGGTCTTGGCCGACTCGCAGCCGACGCAGTACATGCCGTCGTATTCGGCCTCGTAGATGTCGCCGGCCGCGACCAGGCGCCTCCACAGCTCCGCGACGGCGGCCTTGTGGCGCGGCTGCGTGGTGCGGATGAAGTCGTCGTTCGAGATCTCGAACCGCTTCCAGGTCTCCTGGAACTGCCCGGCGATCTCGTCGCAGTAGGCCTGTGGCGCGCATGCCGCGCTCGCGCGCGATGCGCTCGATCTTCTGGCCGTGCTCGTCGAGGCCGGTCAGGAAGAAGACGCTCTGCTTCGGATCGGGCCGGCGCTCTTCGCGCGCCCGGTGGTAGCGCGCCAGCGCGTCGGCCACCACCGTCGTGTAGAAGGTGCCCAGGTGGGGGAGGGCGTTGACGTAGTAGATCGGCGTCGTGATGTAGAAGCGGGACATGGCAGGTCAGCTCTTGTTTGTCGGTGGGGTCGTCGGATTTTTGGGTGGGGTGGGGGGGACCGGGGGCGCCGCCTTCAGCTCGGCCGCGTCGAAGACCCGGGGCGGCTGCCCCTCGAAGTAGACGCGCACCCGGCCGCGCAGCACGTCCAGGTCGCCGACCCGGCCGACCCCCTCGGGGGTGCCGACCCGCTTGCCCAGCTTGGGGAGCGCGGCCGCGGCCTCGACGTACATCGCGTCCTCGTAGACCAGGCAGCACTTGAGCCGGCCGCACTGCCCCGAGACCTTGGTCGGGTTCAGCGCCAGGTTCTGGTGCTTGGCCATCTTGATCGAGACCGGCGCGAACTTGGGCAGGAAGGTCGAGCAGCAGAGCTCGCGACCGCAGGTGCCGATGCCGCCGATCATCTTGGCCTCGTCGCGCACGCCGACCTGGCGCAGCTCGATGCGGGCGTGGAGCTTGGCCGCCAGCTCGCGCACCAGCTCGCGGAAGTCGACCCGCTCCTCCGACGCGAAGTAGAACAGCGCCCGGCCGCCACGCTGGAGCTCGGCGCGGAACATCTTGATCGGCAACCCCAGCGCCTGGCCGCGGGCGCGCGCGAACGCCAGCGCCTCGGCGGTCCTCTGGGCGCCTGCGGTGACCCGATCCAGATCGCGCGGGTCGGCGCGGCGGAGGATCCGCGGCAGCGGCCCGTTGGCGGCGCGCGTGGCGGTCGGGACCGCCACCGTTCCGACCTCGGTCTCGCGCCCGTCGTCGACGACGACCTTGTCTCCCGCGCGCAGCTCCAGCGCGCCGGCGTCGCAGGCCAGCGTCCGTCCCCGCGGGTTCAGCTTCACGCCGGCGATGTTCACGGTGGCGCTCATGCCGCCCGCCGCTCCTGGCGCTTCAGCGCCATCATCAGTCGCTCCATCGCCAGCGTGGGGTTCACGTTTGCAGTCAGGGCCATCTGGGTATCTACGATCGCCGCCAGCGCGCGGGAGAGCCGGTCGGTCCCCAGCGCCGCCAGCGTCGCCAGCGCTTCGGCGGGCGACCCGTCGGTCATCACCGCCAGCTCGGGCGCGCCGGCCGCCAGCGCCAGCGCGTCGCGGTAGAGCCGGGCCAGGAGGGCGACGAGGCGCGGCAGATCCTGCTTCCCCTCCTTGTCGCTCGCGATGGCGCCCGCGAAATCGAACAGACCGCTCGCGCCCGGCGTCGTGACGGCGCTGCGCAGCGCCGCCAGCGCCTCGGTCGGATCCCCTTCCTCCTCGCCCGCGGACGCGAGCATCCGCGCGGCCGAGCCGTCCGCCAGCGCGGCCGCGACCTCGGCCCGCGCTGCCGGGATGCCGCGCGCGGCGGCGACGGTCAGCAGCGCCGCGGCCGTCAGCGGGCGGAAGCGGAATCCGCTGCGTGCGCGAGCGGATGGTCGGCAGAAGCTTGTCGGGGGCGCTGGTGCAGAGCACCAGGTGGTTGCCGGCGAGCGGCTCCTCGAGCGTCTTGAGCAGGCTGTTGGCCGCGTTGGGGTTCAGGGCGTCGGCGTCGTCGAGCACGATGACCCGCGCGCGCCCTTCGTGGGGCCGCGTCCGCGCCAGCGCCAGTACGGCCTTGGCGTCGTCGACGACGATCTGGTTCGCCGCCCCCGACGGTCCGAACGTCTGCACGTCCGGGTGAAGGCCCGCGTCGATCCGCCGGCAGACGTCACAGGCGCCACAGCCCGTGCCCGGAGCCTGGGCACAGTTGAGGGCCATCGCCAGCCCGAGCGCGGCCGCGCGCTTGCCGACGCCGGGCGGGCCGTCGAACAGGTAGGCGTGGGCGAGCTGGCCGCGGGCCACGGCGCGCAGCAGGCCGTCGCGCGCCGGATCCTGTCCTGTGAGATCGCCGAGTCGCACGGTCGGCGAAACCTAACACATCGACAGCAGGGGCCCCCGACGCTACGCTTCGAGCGGAGGCACGCGCCATGGGCATCCTCGGAAGGCTGTCGTCGCTGGTCAAATCGAACGTCAACAGTGCCATCGATTCCATGCAGGACCCCGGCAAGGAAATCGATCAGATGGTGCGCGACATGGAGGACTCCGCGCGCCAGGCCCGCACCGAAGTCGGCCAGTGCATGGCTGAGGAGAAGCGGCTCGGGCGCCGGGTGGCCGACCTCGACGGCGAGATCGCCGACTGGCAGCGCCGGGCCGAGATGGCGGTGAAGTCGGCCGATGATGGCCTCGCCAAAGAGGCGCTGCGCCGCAAAGGGGAGAAGGAGACCGAGCGCGCCGAGGCCCAGAAGGCGCTCCAGGAGCAGAGCGTCTACGCGGACCAGCTGACCGCAGCCCTCAAGCAGCTCGACGAGCGCCTCAAGCAGATCAAGCTGCGGCAGGGGACGCTGAAGGCGAAGGCCCGGGCCAGCCGCGACGGCAGCCCGCTGTCGGGAAAGACCACGGCGTTCAACGACTTCGATCGCATGGCCGGGCGCATCGACGCGGTCGAGGCCGAGGCGGGGCTCGACGAGCAGTTAGCCGGAGGGAGCGCGGAGTCCGCTGCCGCGGAGCGCAAGCTGAACGAGCTCGCCGACAGGAGCACGCTGGACGACGCGCTCGCCGAGTTGAAGAAAAAGCTCGGGGACGGCGGCGGAAAATAGCTTAGTCTCACGAGGGATGGCCGAGCGGCGAACAGCGAGCGCACCGGGGTCAGCGCCGCCGCCGGCCCAATCGGCCGGCACGAATCCGGGAATGTCCCCTCAGGCGGCCCGCGTCCAGGCGCCGCCGCCGCAGGCCGAGCTGCCGAGCTGGTTCTGGGGCGTGCTCGGATGTCTGACCATCCTGGGTGTCGGCTTCACGGTGATGTTCTTCGCGATCAAGTCGCCCGCCGGGACGACCGCCGCGATACCGCCGGCCGTCGTCGCGCCGCCGGCGCCCTCCGCGCCGGCCCCTGCCTCCGCGCCCCGCCCGTCGGGAATCCAGGTCGAGCAGCTCGCGCCGCCGCCCGCGGCCCTGCTCCCCACCCCGGTGCGGAAGGCGCCCCGCCCCGTGAAGGTGGCCCGTTCGCCCGCCCCCGCGCCGCGCGCCGCGGTCGGTGACGAGAGCGACGAGGCACCGGCCGCCGAGGCCGAGGCGGATGAAGAGGCCCCGAAGCACAAGGCGCCGGCGCGGGTCCGCGCCGCGGCAGCCCCGACCGAAGAGAGCGCTGACGCGCCGTAGGGGGGACTGCGTCCCCGCTGGCGCTCGCAGGGGGGACTGCGTCCCCCCTACGTTACCCCCCTGTTAGGGGCGGGGCCGGCGTGGCGGAGCCACGCCTCTCGGTGCTGGGACTCGCTCGCGATGCTCGCTCTGATGCCTCCAGGAACGAGAGGCGGCGGGCCGTGTGCAGCAGGAGGCCGGCCAGGAGCGCTAGAAGGGCGAGGCCGATCGTGAGGGCGGTGAGGAGGAGGGAGCGGGTGCCGGGGGTGACGCGGAGGGGACCCAGGGCGGCGAGGGGTAGGGGCTCGGCGGGCTCGGCGGCGGCGGTCATCACCACGGAGACGGCGGCGGGGTCGAGGCCAGCGACGCTCCCGGAGACCAGCCTGCGCACGTCGTCCTCGGAGAGCGGCGCGTGCCCCTGGCGTGCCTTCAACAAGACGGCGGCGCGGGCCGGCGTCCGCGGCTTGGCGTCGACGGCGAGCGGGTCGGGCTCGGCCAGCACCAGGTGAACCCGGGCGTTGACCACGCCGTCGGCATTTTCCAGCGTCCGTTCGAGCTCCCCCGCGAGCGCGTCGAGGTAGCGCGCGTGCTCCTCCGAGGCGGTCGGGATCAGGCTCGGCTGGCCGTAGGTCTGCGCGAAGCCGCGCGGCGCCGGGCGCGGCAGCCCCAGCGCCCGCAGCAGATCGACCGCTCGCCCTCCGTCGCCGCGCGCGATCCGGATCGTGAAGCCTGCCCCGCCACCGCCCGCGGCCGTCTCGTCCGGCAGCTTCTCGGCGCCGATGCCGGCGTGCTCGAGCGCGACGATCGCCTCGTTGGCCGAGCGCTCGTCGACGCCGTGGAGGATGTTCGTCGAGCACCCCGCGACCAAGACCGCGACGCCGACGGCGCGCCACGCCGCCCCTCCCCCCCATCCCCGCCCGCTCATCGCGGCCTAAATAACACAGGTCAGACCTGGGTACCCATCGTCTGCTTGATCGTTCCCACCAGCCGGTCGGCGACGCGCGACACGACCTCGACCGTCTGGGAATAGCGAAACACCGTCGACTGCAAGGCCAGCAGCTGGCCCGGCGAAAAGGTCCTGCCGGTCGCCGCCGCGGTCAGGAGCGCGTCGATGCGGCTCTCCGCCCCGAGCGCCCGTTCGAGCAGCGCCCGGGCGGGCGGCACCGCGCGGGCGGGCGACGCCGGTCCGCCGGGCGGGGGGGCAGGTGGCGACGGCGCGTCCTGGATCCGGTCACCCAGGACGCGGGCGAACGTCGATGGCTGGGAACGGGCAGGGGGGAGCGGTGCCGGCGCGGCGGTTCGAACGGGGAGCGTGCGCATCTCCCCCCATCGGCGGCGCTGGGGCCCGGTTGTGAAGAGCCTACCCAAGCACGTCGGACATCGCTTCGCGCAGCAGGACGACCGCGCGGGCGTGGAGACGACAGGCCCAGGACTTCGAGAGGCCGAGCTCGGCGCCGGCTTCTTCCAGTGTCTTGTCGGCGAAGTAGTAGAGCTCCATCAACCGGCGCTCCTTCTCGGGCAGCGTCGTGATCGCCTCCCGCACCCGCCCGGAGAGCCGGTGCGTGTCCATCGACGCGTCGGGGGCGGGGAGGCTCTCATCGGCGACCGTCGCCGCGGCTGCGAGCGACGTGATGTGCACGGTCGCGACGCTGGCCAGGATCTCGGCGGCGGCGGCCAGCGCCTCGGCCCTGGCGTCCGACGGGGCTGGCAGCTCGCCTCCAGGCGCCTCGGCGCGGGCGGCCCCCTCCTGCTCGGCCTGTGTGCGCAGGAGCTCGTTGGCCCGCTCCTCGGCGCGGTAACGGGCGTAGTCGGCGCGCGAGTACCACCCCATCGTGCGCAAGCCGTCGTACATCGCGCCGCGGATCCGGTAATAGGCGAAGGTCGTGAACGCGACGCCGGCGCGCCCGTCGTAGCGCTCCGCCGCCTCCACCAGCCCCTTCGAGCCGTAGCCGATGAGATCGTCGAACTCGATCGACGCTCCGACGCTGCGCTTGACCTTCCGCGCGATCCCCTCGACCAGCGCCAGGTGCTTGTCCACCAGCTGCTTGACCTCCGCCGCCCCCATCCCGCGACACTAGAGCAAGGGTTGCGCCGCGGCGTCAAGTCCGCATAGGCTCGCGGCGCAATGCGAAGTTACGTCGAAGCCAGCACGCGCCATCCGAACGCCTCCCGCATCGGTCCCCTGCTCGATCGCATCATCCCGGATGTGGCGTTGCACGCGCGGTTCGTGAACACGCTGTCGCGCATGGAGTACGTCGGCGTGCGCAAGATCCTCAAGAGCCGCCGCGCGGAGCATCTGGATCTGGATGGGCTGCAGCACATCCTCGACGAGGCGGTGCACGCGCTGCGCTTGAAGAAGGCGGCGACCGCGCTGGCGGGCCGCGAGCCCGGGCGCGTGCAGACGTTCGCCGACGGCGACACGCTGGCCGGCGACGCGGGCGAGGGCTACCTGCAGGCCCTCGATCGCAGGGCCGAGGAGGCGCTCGGCGATCTGCCCGAGGCGGAGCGCCCCGAGGCGAACTACCTCCTCACCAGCGCGGCGATCGAGGTGCGCTCCCAGGTCTTCTACCCGATCTACGACGAGCGGTTGCAGTCGCTGGGGGCGGGGTTCTCGGTCGCGGCCATCAGCAGGGACGAGGATCGCCACCTCTCCGAGATGGCGGGCGGGCTCGCGCGGCAGCTCGGAGACTGGCGGAAGCGGCTGGAGCCGGTGCTGGCGGCCGAGGAGGGACTGTTCGGCCGCCTCCTGACCGAGATCGAGTCGGCGCTGCCGGCGGCGCGGGCGGCGGTGCGTCCGGCCGCCGCGGCGCTCTGACGGCGCGATGGCGACGTTCCGTTCGCTCAGCCCCGCCGACGTGGGCGAGATCCTGACCGCGTTCGGTGCAGGCGACTACCGCGCCCACCAGCCGATCGCCGTCGGCACGGTCAACACCAACGTCCGGGTCGAGACCACGGGCGGGCCGCTGTTCCTGCGCGTCAATGAAGGGAAGTCGCGTGATGACGTCGAGCGCGAGGCGGCGATCGTCGCCCACGTCGCCGCCCGCGGCGTGCCGACGCCGGCGCCGTTACGGACGGCGGGTGGAGCGCCGTTCCTGGTGTGGCGCGAGGAGCTGGTGTCGCTGTTCCCGTGGGTGCCGGGTCGCACCTTGGTGCGCGCCGAGGTCACGCCCGCGCACGCCGCCGCCGCCGGCGCGGCGCTGGCCGCCCTCCACCGCGCGGGCGCCGACGTCGCCGATCACCGCCCGGGGCGCTACGAGCCCGACGAGATCGCGGCCCGCCTCGCGCGGGTGACGGCGCTGGCGCGGTCCGAGCTGGCCCCCGCCATCTCGACGCTGGCCCCCGAGCTGGCGCGCCTGGCGGCGGAGCGCGCCGCCGACCTGCCCCGCGGGATCATCCACGGCGATCTCTTCATCGACAACGTGATGTTCGAAGCCGGCGGGGAGCTCTCCGCGTTGATCGACTTCGAGCAGGCCTCCTGGGGCCGTCTGGCTTACGACCTGGCCGTCACGACGCTCGCGTTCGGATTCGGCCGCGGCGACTTTCGCGCCGAGATCGTCCGCGCGCTCATCGACGCCTACGTCGCCGGTCGCCCGGCGACCGCCGCCGAGCGGGCTGGCTTCGGCGCCGAGCTCCGCTTCGCCGCCTGTCGCTTCGCGGTCACCCGCATCACGGACGTCCACCTCAAACGCGAAGCCGGCGCCGCCCCGGGCAAGGACTTCAACCGCTACCTCTCTCGCCTGGAGAAGGTCCGCGCGCACCTTGCGGATGACGACGGCCTGTTCGCGCTCTGAAGCGCGCGGCGTCCTTCTATTTGCGAACCATGTTGATGTACTTGCGCAGGGTGTCCTTGCGCTCTTCATCGAGGTCGAAGAACCGGATCCCCATGTCCATCGGCGGCTCGCGGTTGGCCCACACGACCTCCCCGCTGACGGCTATCGAGGCGTCGAGATCGGGGAAATTCAGGACGAGATCGACCGTGGTCCCGACCTCTTCGACCCCCGAAGTCTGGATACAGACTCCCCCCAGCGAGATGTTCTGGATGCGGTGGAACAGCAGCACCTCGTTCCCCGTGTAGTCGACGTAGGCGTTGACCTCGAAGCGAGGAAATTCGCGCGTCTGAGCCGAGTCGGACGGGTCGCCCATCGCGCGGCCACTATCGCAGATATCGATAGATGGTCAAAAGCAAAGCGCCGGTGCGCTTGCCAATCTGGCACGGTGAAGCGTCGCAGCGCGCCGAAGCGGCAGCAGAGGGGGTCGGCGGCCTCGGTGAGGGTGGGCAGACGCTGCGTGGAACGGTTCGTGCACATCCGCGCCGCCAATATGCCCGGCGCCCGCGTCTCCTCTCCTCGATCGGCCGCGTTCGCAATTGCGTTCGGGCTGCTGGTGAGCGGGCTCGGCGGCTGCGCGCACAAAGAGTTCTATCCCGGTACGACGATCGTTCGCAGCGAGCAGAACCGAAAGATCATCGAGACCGTCGAGCAGTACCGAAGGCGGTTGATGGAGCACAACATCGACGGTCTGCTGGTGCTGGCGTCACCGAGGTACTTCGAGGACTCGGGCACGCCGCGCTCCGACGACGATTACGGCTATGAAGGGTTGAGGGCGGTGCTGACGTCGCGCCTGCAGCGCGTGAAGTCGCTTCGCTACGAGATCGAGTACCGGAACATCCGCATGAACGGCAACCAGGCGGAGGTCGAGGTCTTCCTCGATGGGTCGTTCGAGCTGGCGTCGCCGCTCGGCGATCGCTACCGGCGGGTCAACGACTACCACCGCTTCCTGCTCGAAAAGCAGGGCGAAAGCTGGAAGTTCGTCGCCGGAATGTAGCGCGCGCTCCGGCGACGTGGTCGTCGGAGCGTTCGGTCACTTGCAGTAGCGTTCGATGGACTGGAAGAGGCGGGCGAGGTCGAGTGGCTTCATCACCAGCTCGGCCGCGTCGATCAGCACCGGGCGCTTGCCGGTGGCGGTGATGACCACCAGCGGGATGTCGGCGATCTGGGGATCCTGCTTCTGCTCCTTCCGGAACTGCCAGCCGTCCATCACCGGCATCATGAGATCGAGCAGGATGACGCAGGGGCGCGGTGACGCTTGCTTGAGATAGTCGAGCGCCTCGCGTCCGTTGCCGACGCTGGCGACCTCGTAGCCTTCGTCCTCCAGCACTTCGCGCAACGAGTCCCGAATATCGGGATCATCGTCCACGACCAAGATCCCCCCGCACGGAGCGTCGCTCGCCATGTCGGCATGATTCGGAGCAGAGGCCGGCCTTGTCAAACGGTTTGGCTGACCTCACGCTCTTCCTAGCTCATGCGTCTCGTCGCCGCGGCGCTCGTCGTTCTGGTCAGCGCCACCGCCGCGGCGGAGCCGCGCGACGCGGTCGACTATGCGGCGTTGCTCGCGACCAGCACGCGCGTCGAGCCCAACGTCGTCTATCTCTCGGTGGGCGGGTGGAACGGCAGGCTGGATCTCTACCTGCCGCGTCGGCCGTCCGGCATCTTGCCCGTGGCGCTGCTTTTCCACGGTGGCGGCTGGGTGACGGGCGACAAGGACGAGATCGCGCTCGACGTGCTCCCCTACCTGGCCATGGGGTTCGCGGTCGCGAACGTCGACTACCGACTGGCGCGCGAGGCGCGCGCCCCCGCGGCGGTGCAGGACAGCCGCTGCGCGCTGCGCTGGGTGATCCGGCACGCGCCCCAGTTCGGCCTCGATCCCGCGCGCGTGGTGCTGGTGGGCAGCTCGGCGGGGGCGCACCTGGCGCTGATGGCGGCGCTGGTCCCGGCGTCGGCAGGGTTCGACGGCCTCTGCCCGGGGGACGAGCCGCTGCGGGTCGCGGCGGTGATCAACTTCTTCGGCGTCACCGACGCCGCCGAGCTGCTGGCGCCGCCGCAGCCACGCGACTTCGCCCTGGGATGGTTCGGGCCCGAGCTGCAAGATCCCAAGGCGCGCGCCGAGCGGCTCGAGCTGGCCCGACGGGTCTCGCCGCTCAGCTACGTGGCGCCGGGCGCGCCGCCGGTGCTGACGTTGCACGGTGAGGCCGATCCGGTCGTCCCCTACACCCAGGCGACGCGGCTGCACGCGGCGCTGACCCAGGCCCACGTGGTGAACAAGCTGGTACCGATCCGCCGCGGCAAGCACGGCGATTTTGGCGGGGACGAGGTGCTGCGCCTGAACCGCGCCGTGCACGAATTCTTGCTCAAGCAGGCGATCGTCGTTCCGGAAACGCGACGATCCAAGGCGCGCGGACAACCCGGACCTGACGGTGAGGTGGTAATCTCGTCGGGCCGTGGACGCTGAGGCCCCCCCCGACCCGCGGATCGGTAACCTGCTGCAGGGTCGTTACCGGATCCTCTCCAAGCTCGCCTCTGGAGCGATGGGGATCGTCTACAAGGGGGAGCGCGTAGAGCTGGGGCGCTCCGTCGCGGTGAAGTTCCTGCACCCGTGGATCGCGGCGCAGCAGGCGTTCATCGATCGCTTCGCCAACGAGGCGAAGGCGATGAGCCGCCTCCTGCATCCGAACTGCGTCTCGGTGATCGACTTCGGGGTCGAAGGGTCGCCGTACCTGGTGATGGACTTCGTCACCGGGCACACCCTGCGCGATCTGCTGCAGGAGGGGCCGCTTCCCGCGGCGCGCGCGCTTCGCATCACGCAGCAGCTGCTGTCGGGACTTTCGTATGCCCACGCGCAGGGGATCGTTCACCGCGACCTCAAACCCGAGAACCTGATCCTCAGCAACGAGCCGGGGCTGGAGGAGCACCTTCGTATCCTCGACTTCGGGCTCGCCAAGCTGCGGGACGGTCCGGCCATGACCGCGGGCCTGGCGGTCGGAACGCCGAGCTACATGTCGCCCGAGCAGTCGGGGGCGGAGGGGGCGATCGACGCGCGAACCGACCTCTACACCGTCGGTGTCGTGCTGTTCGAGCTCGTCTCGGGGCGCAAGCCGTTCGTCTCCGACAACGTCGGCGAGATCATCCTGATGCACCGCGAGGCCCCGCCGCCGGCGCTGCGCCAGGTCGTCCCTGGCGGTGGCCATTCTCTCGAGCTCGAGCTCCTGCTGCAGAAGGCGATGTCCAAGCGCGCCGAGGATCGCTTCCAGTCGGCGGTGGAGATGACCGCGGCTCTGGAAGCGCTGCCCGAGGCAGGGGCCAAGGGCCAGGCCCAGGCGCTGGCCCGGGCAAGCAAAGCTGCCGCCGCCGCCAAGGGCTCGCGCCCGCCGCCGGGGCGCCCGGCCGACGCGACGACGGTCGACACCATCTCGGCCGTGCAGCGGCGGCTCGCGGACGGCAAGGGCGCCGGGCCGCCGCGTTCCGGGCCGCCTCTACAGTGGCGGCTGGCCTGGTTCGGAGCCGGCTTTCTCCTCCTGGCGATGCTGGCCTTGCTGGTCGGCCGGGCCCTGCGATCCCCTTCGGCGCCCGAGGTCGCGGCCGCCGGCGCCCGGTCTTCGGCGGGCAGCGCGGCGCCCCCGGCGCCGGGCAAGGCGGGGGGGGCCCATGATGCCCGGCTGGAGGAGGCCCGCGGCATGATTGCGCGCGGCGAGGTCGATCAGGCCATCGCCCTGCTCAACCGCCTGCGCGCCGACCGACCCGACGACGCCGAGGCGCCGTATCTGCTGGCGATGGTCTACTTCGACCACCGGCGCTGGCCGGACGGCCTGGCGGCGGCGCAGGTCGCGGTCCAGAAGGACCCGGCGCTGAAGAGCGATCCCGACCTGATCAAGGGGGCGATCGCATCGCTCGCCAGCGACCGTGGGTATGAGCGCTCCCAGGGGTTCCTGCGCGGCCTGGGGCCGCCGGCCACGCCGTTCGTGAAGACCGCGGCGCACCGGGACGGCAACCCAAAGGTGCGCGATCGGGCCGCCGAGCTGCTGGACGGTGGCGGCCGCGGGTGGTCGGGGCGGTCGTCCTCGTCGTCGTCCTCCGGCGGCAGCGTATTCAAGCGCTAGCCAAGCGCTCTCACGATCCTACACATCTTGCCGGCTGATCCCGGCTGTGATCCTCTGCGGGCATGCCCCGCAAGCGCGTGGAGGTTCCAGTCCTTTCGGCGGAGTTCAGCGACGCCGACCTTGGCGATGTAAGGCTGAATCGACGACTCGGACTTCTGGCTGATCGGCTCGGAGAGCGGCCCGGCGAGAGCTTTCCAAAGGCGTTGGACGACGCTGAGTTGGAAGCGGCGTACCGCTTTTTTGGCAATGACAGCGTTTCGCCGGAAGCCATCTTGGCGCCCCACTTTCGGCAGACGGCTCGCCGCGCAGCGAAGCATGGACGGGTGCTGGTCATCCACGACACGACCCAGTTCGAGTTCCCGGGCAATTCGAAGCGCGAGGGACTAGGTCGGCTGATTCATCCTGGCCAAGGGTTTTTCGGGCACTTTTCCTTGGTGGCCACCGCGGATGGCGAGCGAGTACCACTCGGGCTCGCCGCGCTGGAGACTGTCTTTCGTCTCGAAAGGGCGATCGGCCACAAGAATTGGACCCCGAGCCAAAGCCGCGGTGAGCGGGACCGGTGGCTCAATTGCGTCGACGACGCTGAGACTCTACTGGGCGACGATGTCAGCGCGATCCATGTCATGGACCGAGAGGCTGATTCGTACGCGATCTTCGCGGCACTGATCGAGCGCCAGCGTTCGTTCGTGATCCGTTCCTTTCAGGATCGAGTTCTCGCCGACCACGACGAGGCTCGCCTTCGCGCTGCTGCGAGGTCCGCCCGAGCTGCCTTCCGACGAGAGGTTCCGCTGTCGCCACGACCCGCGAAGCCTGGGCCGCAGGGGAAGCGACACCCGGCGCGACGCCTTCGTGTCGCACGATTGAGCTTCGCCGCCGTCTCCGTCGAGTTACCGCGGACCAGTGATAGCCGTGCCGCCGCGTCGGCCTCCATCCCTCTCAACGTCATTCACGTCTTCGAGCCAAAGCCGCCGCCAGGACAGCCCGCTGTCGAATGGTTTCTCCTGACCAATCTGCCGGTCGACACACCCGAAGAGATTGCCTTCGCCGTCGACTGCTACCGCGGCCGCTGGACGATCGAGGAATTCTTCAAGGCGCTCAAGACCGGCTGCCAATACGAGCGCCGCCAGCTCGAAAGCGCCACCAGTCTGCTGAATGCTCTGGCGATCCTCGCCCCCGTTGCCTGGAGGCTATTGCTCCTACGGCATCTCGCTCGCGGCGACGACAAGTCCCAAGTGATCTCTGCTCTTACGCCGAAGCAGCTCGAAGTCCTGCGTGCAGTGTCGCGTCGGCCCCTGCCGCGTCGCCCATCAGCCAAAGAGGCGATGCTCGCGGTCGCCTCTCTCGGTGGCCATCTCAGATCGAACGGGGATCCTGGCTGGCTCGTCCTCGGCCGCGGCCTGCACGACCTCCTCCTCCTCGAACTCGGCTGGCGAGCCCGAGAGGAGGCCGGGAGAAGTGATCAATCGTGAGAGCCAAGCGCTAGCAGCGAGCCGCCCGCTCGACCACCGAGCGCGACGCGCCCCGACAAAGTTAAACGCGACAATAAAAGTAACTTTCCTTGCGGTGTAAACGCTTGATATCCTGCGCTTGTGCCAGACCTTAAGGCCTCTGCCAAGGAGGTCCGTATGGCGACGGTGAGGACCTCTGATGCGCTGGTGGCGCGCCTGGAGGACCAGGTCCGCGAGCTGCGCGCGGCGTTGGAAGACGCCGCCGAGGCGATTTGCCGCGTCGATACGGAGGGACATGTCATCTCGGTGAATCGCGCGTTCACCCGTCTCGTCGGCTACACCGCCGAAGAGATCGCCGGCCACAGCTGGGAGGAGACGGTGGCGCCCACCGATAGGCCGATCGTGCGGGCCGACATACGGGCCGCGGCCGACAAGGTCGAGCGCGAAGTGCACGGTGTCCGCAAGGACGGCACCCCCTTCGACATGGCGCTGGCCGTCGTGGCGATTGTCGACGGTCCCGCCAGCCGGCCGACCGTGAAGGGGCACTATTTCTTCATCCGCGATCTGACCGAACGGCGGCGGATGGAGAACCAGCTGATCTTCGCCGGTCGGATGGCGGCGGTCGGGACTCTCGCCGCCGGCGTGGCGCACGAGATCAACAACCCGCTGGCGTACATCGTCGCGAACATCGATTTCGTCCGCCACCAGATGACGACGCTGGCGTCGCGCCTCACGCGGGGCGGCATGGGGGGCGACGACCTGCGCCACACCCTGGACGAGACCGGCGAGGCGCTGGCCGAGGCGCGGCAGGGGACCGAGCGGGTCCGCAACATCGTGCGCGACCTGCGGGTGTTTGCCCGCGGGGACGAGGACCAGAGCGGGCCGGTGGCGCTGCGCCGGGTGCTCGACTCGTCGATCAACATCGCCTGGAACGAGATCCGCCACCGGGCCCGGCTGGTGAAGGACTATGGCGAGACGCCGCTGGTGGAGGCCAACGAGTCGCGCCTGGGCCAGGTGTTCCTGAACCTGCTGCTCAACGCCGCGCACGCGATCCCCGAGGGGGCGACGGAGCGCAACGAGATCCGGGTCAGCACCCGCACCGACGCCCGCGGCCACGCGGTGGTCGAGATCCGCGACAGCGGCACCGGCATCGCGCCCGACATCCAGGCCCGAATCTTCGACCCCTTCTTCACCACCAAGTCGGCGAGCGAGGGGACCGGCCTGGGGCTCTGGATCTGCAGCGGCATCCTGAGCGGCCTCGGCGGCGACATCGGCGTCGACAGCGAGGGCGGGCGCGGCAGCACCTTCCGGGTGACCCTCCCTCCGGTGACGATGGAGGCGCCCGGCGCGACCCCCGCGCGGGGCCTCCCGGAGGCGGAGGCGACGGGCGGACGGATGCTGATCGTCGACGACGAGCCGATGATCCTGGGGGCGCTGCGGCGGTCGTTCGCGTCCGACTACCACGTGACCTGCGTGGGCGACGGGCGCAAGGCGCTGGATCGGCTGCGGGCCGGGGAGCGCTACGACGTCATCCTGTGCGACCTCATGATGCCCGAGATGACGGGCATGGAGCTCTACACCGAGCTGGGCGTCCTGGCCCCCGAGCAGAAGGAGCGGGTCGTGTTCGTGACCGGGGGGGCCTTCACCCCGCGGGCGCGCGAGTTCCTCGAACGCGTCCCCAACGCGCGCGTCGAGAAGCCGATCGACTTCCAGAACCTGCGCCTGCTGCTCCGGAACCTACGGCGCTGACGGGCGCCGCGCAACCGCGGCGCGGTGGCCGCCGGGCCGCCACGTAACCTCCGGGAACCCGCCCGCTAGAGCAGGCAGCCGAGCAGCGTGTCGCAGGTAAGCAACAGGCAGGGGGCGCTGAGGAGAGGGGAGCAGAGGCTGGCGCTGTCGCAGACCGAGATCGTGTACGTAGATCCGTCTGTGGCGCACGCGCGGCCGCAGACGGTGCCGGCCGGGTAGCGATCGCAGTTGCCGCCGCCGTCGCACTTGCCGTTGAAGCCGCAGCTCTCGGCCCCGTCGTCGTGGCAGCGGGTGTCCTCGGTGCCTGGTCCGAGGGGGGTGCAGGTCCCCACCTTCGTCGGGAGGACGCAGCTCCCGCAGGCGCCGCAGGCCACGTTGCAGCAGACGCCCTCGATGCACTGGCCGCTCACGCACTGATTGCCGCCCGTGCAGCTATCGCCGTTCGCCACCCGCAGCTGGCAGCTGCCGCCGTTGCAGTAGTAGCCGGTCACGCAATCCCCATCGCCGCCGCAGGTCGAGCGGCACCCGGCCCCGGTGCAGGTATAGGCGCCGCAGCCCTGCGCGGCAGGCGGCGAAGAACAGCTGCCGCCTCCGTTGCAGGTCGCCGCAGGCTGGAAGGTCGAGGTCGCGCCTGCGTTCGTGCAGGACGCCGCTACGCAGGCCGTGCTGCTCGGCTCCTTCTGGCAGACGCCCCCCTGGCAGAGGCCGGTGTCCCCGCAGGTCCCCGCCGCCGTGCACTGGCCGTCCGGTGCGGGGCCGTTGGGCAGGGCCGTGCAGGTGCCATTGCCGGAGAGGTTGCAGACCTGGCAGGGATCGCAGCCGTTGCTGGTGCAGCAGACGTTGTCGATGCAGCTGTTCGTGCCGCACTCGTGGCCAAGGGTGCAGCTGCCGCCGGGGCCCTTCTTGGCCTGGCACTGGGCGCCCGCGCTCGGGCAGAAGTAACCGCTGGCGCAGTCGTTGTCGTTGTTGCAGGTAGCGAGGCAGGCGTTGCCCGTCCCGCAAACGAAGGGGGTGCAGGCGACTGTGCCGGGGGGGGAGCAACTGCCGCTGCCGTTGCAGAAGGCGGCGGGGGTGAACGCGGTGCCGTTGCAGAGGGCGTTGCCGCACTGGACGGTCGTCGCCGCCTGCTGGCAGGCCCCGCCACCGTTGCACAGGCCGGTGTTGCCGCAGGTGCTGCTGGGCGCGCAGCGGGCGTGCGGTTCGGCGATGACGCCGACATTGCTGCAGGTGCCGTTTCCGCTCAGGTTGCAGACCTGGCAGGTGGGGCAGCTGGCGCTGCCGCAGCAGACACCGTCGACGCAGCTATCGGAGGTGCACTCGTTGGTGCCGCCGCAGGTGGCGCCGTTGCCCTTGCGGGGGACGCAGGTCCCGCCGACCCCGGTGCAGTAGTAGGCGCTGCTGATGCAGTCGCTGTTCGAGTTGCAGGACGTCTTGCAGGCGTTGGTCCCGCAGAGATAGGGAGAGCAGCTCGACTGCGTCTGCGTGGGGCAGCTCCCGCTGCCCGAGCAGGTGACCGGGCCGGTGTACGTCGAGCCCGTGCAGGAGGCGGTGCCGCACGGCACCGTGGCGGCCGCTTGCTGGCAGGCCCCGGCGCCGTTGCAGACCCCGGTGTTGCCGCAGGTCGTTCCGGCGGGGCACCCACCGTGCAGATCGCCCGCCCCGGCCGCGATGTTGGTGCAGGTCCCCGGGTTGCTGGCGATGTTGCAGGCCTGGCAGGTGGGGCAGCCGGCGCTGCCGCAGCAGACGCCGTCGGTGCAGCTGCCGCTGGTGCACTCGTTGCCGCTGCCGCAGGTGGCGCCGTTGCCACGCTTGGGCTGGCAGCTTCCGCCGCTGCCGGTGCAGAAGTAGGTGCTGTTGAGGCAGTCGGCGTTGGAGTTGCAGTTGGTCTTGCAGGCCGTTCCGCCGCAGATGTAGGGCGAGCAGCTGGACATCGTCTGCGCCCCACAGCCGCCGCTGCCGGTGCAGAGCCCGGGCGCGGTGTACGTCGAGCCGGTGCAGGACGGGGCCGCGCACTGAAGGGTGCTCACCTGCTGCTGGCAGCCACCGGCGCCGTTGCAGCTTCCGGTGTTGCCGCAGGTGGTGCTGATCGGGCACTGATTGCTCGGGGCCGGGGTCCCGTTGGCCAGCGGGGCGCAGCTCCCGAGGCCGTTCACGTCGCAGGCCTGGCAGGTGGGGCAGCTGGCGCTGCCGCAGCAGACGCTGTTGGTGCAGTTGCCGCTGATGCACTGATTTGCAGCGCTGCAGGCCAGCCCGTTCGGTTTCAGCGCGCAGCTCTTGTTCGACCCCGAGCCCTGGCAGGTGTACGGGGCGAGGCAGTCGCCGTCGATGGTGCAGGTCGTCTTGCACGCGCCCGTGCCGCAGACGTAGGGCGAGCAAGCCGTGGCGGTCGGGGCCGCGCAGGCGCCGCTGCCGTTGCAGTGCGAGATCGGCGTGAACGTCGACCCGGTGCACGAGGCCGTGCCGCACGAGACGCCGGTCCCCGCCTGCTGGCAGGCGCCGAGGCCGTTGCAGGCGCCGGTGTTGCCGCAGGGCGGGTTGGCCGCGCAGAGCGTGTGCGGCTCGGGCGTGTTGATCGGGACGTTGGCGCAGTTGCCGGCGGTGCCCGCGATGTTGCAAGCCTGGCAGAGCGGGCAGCTGGTGGTGCTGCAGCAGACGCCGTCGACGCAGGTATTGCCGGTCAGGCAGTTCGCCGTATTGGTGCAGGCCTGGCCGAGGCGCGCCTGGTTGCCGCAGCGGCTGGTGACAGGGTCGCAGATGTTGCCGGGCTGGCAGTCACCGTCGCCGGTGCAGGCCGCCTTGCAGGCGGTCGAGCCGCTGCAGACATAGGGTGCGCAGGCGATCTGCGATGCCGCCTGGCAGGTGCCACGGCCGTCGCAGGTCCGGCCCGACGTCAGCGTCGGCGTCGGGGCGTTCGCGCAGGAGGGCGCCGCGCAGGAGGTGCTGGCGTCGTAGAGCCGGCAGGCGCCGCTTCCGTCGCAGAAGCCGTCGGTCTTGCAGCTGGCCGGCCCCATGTTGGCGCAGGTGCCGTGCGGGTCGGTGTCGCCGGTCGGGACGTTCGTGCAGGTCCCGCGGGCGTTCGGCAGCGCGCACGACTTGCAGGTCCCCGCGCAGGACGTCGAGCAGCAGACCCCCTGCTCGCAGACGTTGCTGAGGCACTCTTTCCCGTCGATGCAGACCGCGCCGATCGGTTTGAGGCCGCACGAGCCGTTGATGCAGACCGCCGGCGAGGCGCAGTCGCCGTCGGCCATGCAGGTTCCCTTGCAGGCGGCGTTGCCGCACAGGTAGGGGAAGCAGGAGGTCGCGCCCGGCGTCACGCAGGTCCCGGCGCCGTCGCAGCCCGAGACCCCCGTGAACAGCGTCGATCCGGCCGGGCACAGCGGGTCGCGGCAGGCCGTTCCGGCGCCGTAGCGCTGGCAGGCGCCGCCTTCGCACTTGCCGTTGCGCCCGCAGGACGAGGCGGCGTCGGGGCCGCACATCTCGGCCGGGTCGGGGACCCCGGTCGCGACGTTGGTGCAGGTGCCGAGCGAGCCGGTGAGCGCGCAGGACCGGCAGGGGCCTCCGCAGGCTGTCGCGCAGCAGATCCCCTGCGCGCAGACGTTGTGCATGCACTCTTCCGCGGCCGAGCACGACGCCCCGTCGGGCTTCTTGCCGCACGAGTTCACCTGGCAGGAGTTCGGCTCCTGGCACTGGGTGTTGACCGTGCAGGCGGCGAAGCACTTGGTGCCGTTGCAGAGGTAGGGGTTGCAGGGCTGCTGATCGGGTGTGACGCACTGGCCGGTGGCGTTGCAGGTCGACGTCGGGGTGTAGACCTTGACCTCGCACTTCTCTTCGGCGCAGACGGTGCCGGCCGCATAGCGCTGGCAGCCGCCGCTGCCGTCGCACTTGCCGTTGGTGCCGCAGCTGGCGGCGCCCATGTTGAGGCAGACGTTGCGGGTGTCGTCGTTGCCGGCGGCGATCGCGACGCACTTGCCCGGCGTGGTGGGGTTGTTGCACGTGCGGCAGCCGCCGGTGCAGGAGCTCTCGCAGCAGACGCCGTCGACGCACTGATTCGACTTGCACTCACCGGCGGCCTTGCAGAGCTGTCCGTTCTGCTTGGGGCCGCAGGTCTTGGCGACGCAGGCGATGCCGTCGCCGCAGTCGGCGTCGCTCTCGCAGGCGGTCGTGCAGGCGCCGTTGACGCAGCGGAACGGCGGGCAGTCCTGGACACCGGGCGGGCGGCAGGTCCCGAGCCCGTTGCAGGTCCCCGCCGTGTTGAGGCGGCTTCCGGAGCACGACGGCATCAAGCAGATCGTGTCGCGCGCGTACTTGGCGCAGGCCCCGAGACCGTCACAGGTGCCGTTGGTGCCGCAGGTGGCGGCGCCGTCGTCCTTGCAGCGCCCCCGGGGATCGGGGACGCCGCGGTCGATCGGCCAGCAGGTCCCCTCGCGCTGGTTCAGATTGCAGGAGTTGCACGCGCCGTTGCAGGCGACATTGCAGCAGACGCCGTCGCTGCAGTGCTTCGAGGCGCACTCGCCGTCGCCGCTACAGGCCGCCCCGTTCATCTTGGGGCCGCAGCTCCCGTCGACGCACTTGTGCCCGCTGACGCACTGGCTGTCGTTCGTGCACTGCGGGTAGCACATGCCGCTGGTGGTGCTGCACGAGAACGGCGCGCAGATCTTCGTCGCCCCCGGCTTGCACTGCCCGGCGCCGTTACAGGCGAAGCCGCCGACGACCTGGTCGCCGGCGCAGCTTCCGGCCGCGCACTGCGTGTTGTTGCCGTACTTGCGGCAGCCGCCGGCTCCGTCGCAGGTCCCGTCTAGCCCGCAGGTGTCAGGCTTCGACGCCAGACAGGCGCTGGCAACGCGCGGAGGAGCGCCGGCGCTGCGCGAAACGCAGGTGCCGACGTGATCCACGGCCTTGCAGGTCTTGCAGGCTTCACCGCAGGCGCTGTCGCAGCAGACCCCTTCCGCGCAGAAGCCGCTGCCGCACTGGCCGCCGCACTCGCACGCCTCGCCCGCGCCCCGCTTGGCGTCGCCGGCGCCGCAGCCGCTGCCCGCGTCGCCGTCGGTTCCGCTGTCGGTCTTCGCGGTGTCGACGGCCATGTCGGTCCGGGCGTCCTTGGGCTCGCCACCCGTGCCCCCGCCGCCGTCCGTCTTCGCCTTGCCGCCGCCGCCACAGCCGATCGCCACCAGCGCACACAAGGCGCTGACCACCCACCATCCCGCGATCCGACGTTCCGTTTTCATCCCGATTCACACCGACTAAGTTGTTTTGATTAGGCGAATTTCCTCCCGCGGGAGGTGTCCCAAGGTAACACGGGCAAAAGCTGTGACACGAGCTCAATGCAGCGGTTCAGCTGCCGGGCGAGTTGGGGAGAATCCGCAGGCTTTGCCCGTGTTAAGGTGGTGTTTCTGAGGAGGACTTAACGATGTTGCCGCTGACTTATTCCGCCGCCGCGCGTCGGAACCATCCGCTTTCCCGCGCCGGAAATTCCGGTTCGCTCCTGTGGGTCTCGCTGGCCCTCTCCGCCGCGCTCGGGTGCTCCGCCGGGGTCAAGCCGAACGAGACCGGTATGGGTGGTCAGAACCCCATCACGGGCATCGGCGGCGTGGGCGGCAAGGGCCTCGTCACCGGGCTGGGGGGCAACGTGATCTCGGGCCTCGGTGGGCTCGGCGCCGGTGGCACCTCTTCCCCGAACCCCGACGCGGCCATGTGCCAGCAGTTTCAGGTCATGTTCACGCCCAAGACGCCGTCGGTCTACGTGATGGTGGATTGCTCCGGGAGCATGTTCGCCTGCGTGGGAGAGACCAACTCGACGGCGCCCCCTTGTGCGAACCCCGCCAACAGCTACTGGGAGCAGCTCAAGAGCAGCATCCTCTCCGTCGTGCAGGAGCTCGAGGTGGAGGTCCGCTTCGGCTTCGCGGCGTTCAACGGCGTCAACGGTGGAACCTGCCCCGACATCCGCAAGGTGTCGCCGAAGGTGAACAACTACCAGGCGATCGCCAGCCTCTATAACTCGCTGCCGTTCCGGACCAACAACGACAAGTGGGAGACGCCGACGCGCCGGACGCTCGAGATGCTGGGCGCCGAGCTGACGGCGATCGCCGATCCCGGTGACAAGTACATCCTGTTCGTCACCGACGGCGAGCCTGACTACTGCGGCGACGGCAACCTGCTCTGCCCGCCCGACTCGGTCGTCGCCGAGCTGCAGGCGCTCAAGGCCCAGCCGGCCCCGAACAGCATCAGCACGATCGTGTTCGGCCTGCAGTCGAAGGTCGGGGATATCGCACCGACCGTCCTGCAAGCGTTTGCGAACGCCGGGGCGGGCGAGCCGACGTTGCCGCCGGTGCGCGGCAGTTTGGACGTCTTTGCTTTCTTCGACCAGTGCTTCCCCGGGGCCGACTCGTCGACGGCGGGCTGGAAGGCCGACTTCCTGAAGGTGCATCCGGAGTGCATGCCCGGCGCGGGGGTCAACACGAATGATTGCCGCGGCAAGACTGTCGGCACCTACGTGACAGCCCCGACGGTGATGGGACCGACCAAGCCGTTCACGCCCGATCCGTCGAGCAAGACCGCGATCGTCGCGCAGCTCCGGTCTGCGCTCTCGGGCGTCAAGAGCTGCTCGTTCGACCTCGACGGTCACATCATGGTCAACACCCAGCGATTGGGCGAGGCGGTGATCAAGATCGACGGCACCGTGATCCCGCTCGATCCCAGCAACGGCAACGGCTGGAACATGAGCACGCCGACGCAGCTGGAGCTGCACGGGGCCGCCTGCGACATTTGGCGGGGGGCCGCGACCGACATCGATTTCGGCTTCCCCTGCGACATCATCGTCGGGTAGCGGGTAGCTACCCGAACAGGCCCTACGACCGCGATCGATCGCTGCGGCGCGTCCCGGCGGAGGTTACGTTACTGCCGTGCACGATCCCGACCTGAGGGGTGACGAGAGCGTCAGTGACCACGCGGCTTCGCCCTGGCGGCTGACCCGGGGCGCCACCGTCGGGCCGGCCGGGGTGACGTTCTCGGTCTGGGCACCGCGCCGGCGGACGCTGGCCGTCCGCCTCACTGGTCCCGACGGGCAGGTGCGCGCCGACCTGCCGATGCAGTCCCAGGCCGGCGGTCTGTTCGTCGCGCAGGCCGGGCCCGGTGTTGCCCCGGTCGGCAGCGACTACGCCTTCGTGTCACCGGAGCTGGACCCGAGGCCCGACCCGGTGTCGCGCTGGCAGCCCGCCGGCGTGCACGGGCCGTCTCGGATCGTCGACCCGTATGCGTTCGCCTGGACCGACGGGGGCTGGCGCGGCGTCCCGCGGGGCGATCTGATCATCTACGAGCTCCACGTCGGTACCTTCACCCCCGCAGGAACGTTCGCGGGCGTTGCCAGCCGGCTCCCCTATCTCCGCGAGCTGGGCGTGACGGCGATCGAGCTGATGCCGGTCGCGACCTTCCCGGGCGGGCGCAACTGGGGCTACGACGGCGTCGACCTCTACGCGCCTCATTCCGCCTACGGCGGGCCCCGACGGGCTGCGCCGGCTGGTCGACGCCTGCCACGCCCACGGGCTCGCGGTGATCCTCGACGTCGTCTACAACCACTTCGGTCCCGAGGGGAACTACCTGGCGGACTATCGGTCCGTATCTGACCGACCGCTACCGGACGCCGTGGGGGGACGCGATCAACTACGACGGCCCCGACAGCGACGAGGTCCGGCGGTTCGTCGTCGACAACGCCCGCCACTGGCTGGCGGAGTACCACGTCGACGGGCTACGCCTGGATGCGATCCAGGGGATCTTCGACACCGGCGCGCGGCCGATCCTCGGTGAGCTCGCCGACGCGTTCCACGCCGACGCGGCGCGGTCGGGGCGACCCGCCTGGCTGATCGCGGAGAGCGATCTGAACGATCCGCGGGTCATCCGTCCGGCCGAGGTCGGCGGCCTGGGTCAGGACGCCCAGTGGAGCGACGACTTTCATCATGCGCTGCACGCGGTGCTGACCGGCGCGCGCCGCGGCTACTTCAGCGACTTCGGGCAGGTCGCCGATCTGGCCAAGGCGATCACCGCCGGGTTCGTCTACGACGGGCGCTACGCCCCCCACCGGCGGCGGCGTCACGGCGCCCCGTCGGTGGCGGACGCCGGCGATCGGTTCGTCACGTACATCCAGAACCACGATCAGGTCGCCAACGCCTACCAGGGGCGGCGCTTGGGCGCCGTCGCGGGGCGCGAGCGCCAGCGGGTCGCGGCGGCGATCCTGTTCTCGTCCCCGTCGTTGCCGCTGCTGTTCCAGGGCGAGGAGTACGCCGAGGAGGCGCCGTTCGACTACTTCACCAGCCACGGCGATCCCGAGCTGGTGGCGGCGGTGCGGCGCGGGCGGCACGCCGAGTACGAGCACCTGCTGGACGAGGGGGCGACCGCGGCGGCGTGGGCCGATCCGCAGGATGAGGCGACCTTCCTGCGTTCCAAGCTGCGCTGGTCGCTGGAACAGGAGCCGCACGCCGCGATGCTGGCCTGGTACCGGACGCTGCTCGCCCTCCGTCGCCGCCTGCCGGCGCTTCACAACGGACGCAAGGACCTGACCCGGGCTGCGTTCTCCGAGACCGGCTGGCTGACGATCGTGCGCGGCGATCCGGCGGGCGGGGCCGCGCTGACGCTGGCCAACCTGGCTGACGCCCCGGCGACCATCAAGATACCGTCCGGCGCGTCAGGTTGGCGGCTCGCGCTCGCGACGCAGCCGTCGCCCCCGCCACCGCCCGCCGTCACGCCGGACGAGACCGTCGTCCTGGCGCCGGCTTCGGCGTTGATATTCGAGAGCGGCGAGCGCTGACCGTCACTGCGACACGCCGCGCTTGGGCGAGGCGCCGACATACAGGCTGTCCGTGCCGTAGCCGACGCCGTAGCCGCTTCCCGCCGCGAACGGGCTGGGACGATGTGGGCGAAAGATGGTCGCGGTCGTGATCACGAGGAACAGCCCGATGAGCAACATCACCAGGCCGTTGGTCCTCTGGAAATAGCCGAGCTCGTCGTGCATGGGCCCCTCCCACCAAAGCTGGAGATGGGGCGGCGGCTGTCCACCTCGTCAGTAGCTGTATTTGGCGGTGCCGGCAAACCGGACCGTCACGTCGCCGGTCCAGTCGTGGGCGGGGAGGGTGCCGGCGATCTCGAGCGTGAACGTGGCCGACTCGGTCTGCCAGGCGTCGAGGACGTCGATCGGGTTCAAGGTCGCGAGGCTGATCCGATCGCCCACCGTCGTGCCGGCGGCCGGTTCGTAGAGGCCGATCTCGATCGGATCTTGAAACGCTGTTTCGTCACCCTCCGCGCTCATCGTGATGCGCAGGTAGTGGATGAACGACAGATCGTCGACGCCGCCGGTCGCCGTGAGCGTCACGCCCAGCGTCTTGACCTCGGTCGAGAACCCCGACGGCAGGTCCAGCTTGCCGTGGTCCTGGGAGTAGCTCGTCGTCATCGACACGTCGCTCTCTGCGATGGGCGGCACGCCCTTGAACATGATCCCGCGCTGGGTGATCTCCACCTCGGGGATCTCGGCCTCCACGGTGAGGCAGCCGGAGGCGACCGCGGCCAGGCCGGCCAGCGCGAGGGCGAGCAACGGCGAGAGGGAGGCGGTTCGGTCTCTATCCGGAACGGACGTGGTCATGGCGCTCACCAGAGGTAGACGACGAGGCCCAGCTTTGCCGACGGGAACCAGGCCCGTACCACCGGGTCTTGCTTGAACGAGATCTCGGTCGTGCCGCTGCTGGAGACGTCAGTCGGTGAACCGACGGCGGCGTCGACGTTGTGCACCTTCGCCTGGACGTAGCTCATGCCGGCGTGGATGTAGAAGGTCACCCGCTGGTAGCCGAAGTCGAGCCCGAGGTGCGCGTTGGCGTAGTTGTAGCCGACCTTCTCGAGCAGCGGGCTCTGGAAGCTCTGGCCGGCGAAGCGACGGGCGAGGCCGTTCGCGTCGCCGTCGAAGTAGTGGCCGGCTTCGAGCGTCGCCGAAGGCCCCATCCCGAAAGGGAGCAGCGTGACGCCGCCGCGGAAGCCGGCGCTGATCATGTTGTAGCTGCCGCCGCCGTGCGCGCGCAGCCAGCGACGCGGCCGGAATACCAGCGAGCCGCCCGCGCCGTCCGGCAGCCCGGCGTCGGCCATGACACCGAAGCGCGGGAGGCTGTCGGGTATCGCCGCTGCCGCGGCCCGCGTGTTCAACGCCGTGTCGATCTCGGCGTGTGCGGCGAGAGGCACGAGCGCCGTTGCGGCGAGCAGCGCGAGCCAGCGAGCGGAACCCATCGCTAATTATCATCGGTATTAATTTAAGTAAACTGTAATACTTAATATAACGGCTTAGAAATTCGTTAAGCCGTTGATATGTCTATGTTCATCGCCAACGCAGCGCGAGAGATCGGCAGGGCCCGGAGCATCGGCGCGCGGTACGGGATGGTGACCTTCGAGGGCCCATAAATGCGGTAGACCATCGCCAGCGCGTAGAACCAGTCGGTGGCGATCACGGCGCGCATGCCGTCGTAGCCCGGATGATGGATGCCGTCGACGAGGGTCGACCAGCCCGGCGCCGTCGGCATGAAAGCCCAGGGTTGAAACTGGACGTACGGCTGATCCCAGTTCTGTCCGATGAGGTGCGCATTCAGAAACTCGAGAGCGGAGGGATGCGTGTCTCCGAACGTCTCGCGCCACAGCTTGTGAAGGGCAGCCCGGTGGCGTTCGATGTCCACCTCGAACTCGGTGTGCGTTTGCCCCTGCCAGGTCCAGCGCACCGGGCCGAGGTTGCGCACCAACCCGAACTGACAGAGCCCGGCGGAGCGCGGGCGGCGTGCGAAGCCGTCGCCGGTGATGAACCGCGACAGCTCTCCGACGGTGTGGATGTCGGGGCCGACGTACAGCAAGCGGGCGTCGCAGGTCTGGTCGGCCTTCACGCGCCGCTTGCGCTCGTGCATGACGTAGCCCGCGGTCGGGTGCTTCGTCTTGGTCTCGAAGTACGCCTCGGAAAAGAACCCGGCGAACTGTCGTAGCTCGGGCGCGCCCGGCTCCAGCCGCTGTTTGCGCACGCGACCCTGGGGGCTGAGCGGCGTCACACAGCCAAGCTCCCCTTCGAGCCAGATCGGCGTGCGGGTCACCGCGCGGGTGTCGATCTCGATCACCAGCGGCACGAACGCGTCGGCGTCGGTGACCAGATGGTCCACGACGTCGACCCGGCTGCGCCGGTTGAAAGCTCCCCCCACCAGCGCCCAGAAGCCGGACCGCGGCCGCACCATGTGCCCCGTCCAGACCAGCAAACGCTGGCCCCGGGTCGGCAGCGCGTTGCCCTTGAACAGCCGGTGCCAGTAACCCCCGCGCGCCAGCAGCCCCTGCGCGATCCCGCGCTCGAGGGCCTCGTCCACCTGCTGTGTCACCTGCTGCAGCGTCGGCTCGGTCATCACGCACTCGATGGCGCCGCTGCGGGCGCGGGCGACCGTCATCGGCTGGGCGAGCGTGACCTGGAAGCCGGCGGTGTTTCCCTCGAACACCGGCCCGCAGTAGCGCGCGGCGCGCACGGGAAGGTTGCCGTCCAGCTCTCCCGAGCGCTTCTGCAGCGTGGAGAACCCAGGCAGGAGGGTCACCACCTCCAGCGCGACGTCGGTCGGTAGCATCCGGCCGGGACGAATATCAGCCGCACCGCCCGTTGTGAAGCGGCTCGACGCGAGGGGCCGCGTCCGGAATCTGACGCGACCGGCAGCACCGGTCGCTTTTCCGGGACAGGCCCGGGGGCGAAGCTAGTGCGCGCGCTTCTTCAGGATGCCCCAACGGCCGTGCGCCGGCGCGGCGTCCGCGCCGTCCGCGTCGTCGGCGCCGCGCTGGGCGGCGGCCCACTTGCTGTCGTCCTTGGAAGAAGCCGTCTCGCGCGCGACCGACGTCTTGCGCGCGGTCTTGGCGGGGGCCTCGGCCGCAGGGCGGCGGCCGGCCTTCGCCGAATCGTCCCCGAACGGATCCTTCCAGTTGCCGCTGCGCGCGGCCGGCTCGCTCTTCACCGGGCGGGCAGGGGCCGCGACGTGCTTGTTCGCCGGCTTGCTCGCGCCATCGGCGAACGGATCGTCCCAGCTCTCGGACTTCGCGGCGCCGCGCTTGGCGGCGGCAGGCGGCGTGGCCGTGCGCTTGGCCGGCGCGAAGTCATCGTCGTCGGAGGCGCGCGCCGCGACCGTCTTGCGCGGAGCGGGAGCGAAGAGATCGTCGTCATTCGACGGGTGTGCCGCTCGGCTCGCCGTCGGCTTCTTCGGCGCCGTCGATTCGGTGGCGAACGGGTCGTCCCAGTTGCCCGACGCGCGACCGCCGCGCGCGGCCGGCACGGGAGGCTGCTTGCGGCTCGTGGGGGCCGACCGCGAGGCGACCGGCTCGGCAGGCGGCGGCGGGAGCGGCTTCGCGCCGCCACCACCGGCTGCCCCCTGCACGACGCGGATGATGCCGTCGTCGCGCCTCGGCGCCGGGCGCGCGATCACGGGCGCGGGGGTCGGCGTCGACTGAATCTCCGGCTTCGCCCACTCCGGGGTCTCATGCTTGACCTTCGGGGCGACGACGTCGGGCTCCTTCTCGGCGTTCTCGAGCAGGTTGTCGACGTCGGACTTCTTGCCCTTGCCCTTGACGGGGGCCGCCTTCTTCTCGCCGGCCAGAATGTCCTGCAGCGCCCAATCGTCGGTCGCGGAGGCCCGCTTCTTCTTGCCCGCGCCGCCGTCTTCCTTCAGCAACTTATCGATGAACTTGTCGTCGGCCGGCTTCGTCGGGGGGGGCGGCGCGGCCGCGGCGGCCGAATCGAGCTTCGACGAGATCTCCGTCGCCTTCGCCTTCGAGGTCCCCTTGCTCGGCCCCTCGTCGGGCAGCGCGCCGATCGAGACCTCGCTGTTCTTCTTTGCCGGCTTCGGCGCGGCGGCTTCCCTGGCCGCTTCCTTCGCCGCGGCTGCCTCGTTCTTCGCCTTGTCGCGCTCGGCCTTCTCGGTGGCGGCCTTGTTGATCGCCTGCGCCTTGAGGATCTTGTCGAGCTCGCTCTTCTTGTTGTCGTCGTCCCCCATCACCTTCTCTTCCCACGAGAGCGTCTTGCCGATGCCCTTGTCGTCCGAGATTTCGGTGGACGATTTTTTCTTGGCTTTCGGATCCGCCGCATGCGCGATCGACGAGAAGCTCAAGCAAAGGCCCAAACAGGGGAGCGCGGCGCTGAAGAAAATCCTGGAGCGCATTCGAGACGACCTCCGCGTACCGGGTGGGGGAAAGTGCGTCACCTATTATCCGTCGGCCATCCTATTTGACAAGCGCATTCAAACCGACGCTGACCGACGCGCACCGACGGAAACCGACGACACCCGATATGTAGGACACTGTCGTTTACGAAGGCTTTCGGAACGTTCAGCGAATCACGACGCCGGACGCAACGACCTTTACGACCTGTCCCTGAATGTCGACCTCGATCTCCATCTCCCCCTCGGCGCGTACGCGCGCGAGGCCGAGGCGAGACGATGCGCCGGCCTTGGCGTTCCGGCGCATCAGGGTGAAGTAGTGGGCCATCGCATCGCTGGCCGCGTTCATTTCCGCGTAACAGGTCCCCAGCTGACTGATGTGCTCGGGCGTCGAATTGTTGGTGACCGACACCTGCACGATCGCGTCGTCGCCCCGCGGGGTGACGCTGACCTGGAGCCGCGCATGCCCGTCCGAGGCGTATTTTGCGGCATTTTCCAGCAGCTCGTGCGCGGTCATCGCGACGCGGAAGATCGCGTCTTCGTCCTCCAGCACCGGGCCGAGCTTGGCTTCGATGATCCGCCGGGTCGGCGAAACGATGCCGGGGGAGACGGTCAGCGGCAGGTCGAGATCGAGCGGAATCACGCGCGGGCTCACATCCTAGTAGAATGCGGCCCGGTTCGGACCTCAAATGTTGGCCTCGGCTGGCCGATGTAGGGGGACCGCTCCGATCCCATGGCTCAAGGTTCACCTCCCAGCGATCACGGGCAGGCGACGCTGTCCCGGGGCGCGAGCATTGGCCGCTACGTCGTCCTGGGGCTGGTCGGCCGGGGCGGGATGGGGGAGGTCTACGCCGCTTACGACCCGGAGCTGGATCGCAAGGTCGCGGTCAAGCTGCTGCGGGTCAAGCCGGGTAACGGCGTCTCGCTGGTCGAGGGGCGGCAGCGCACGCTGCGCGAGGCGCAGGCGATCGCGCGCCTGTCGCACCCGAACGTGGTCGTCGTCTACGACGTCGGCACGTTCAAGGACCAGGTCTTCATCGCGATGGAGTACGTGGAGGGGAACACCGTCACGTACTGGGTCCAGTCCCAGGCCCGCAGCTGGCAGGAGATCCTGAAGGTGTTCATGGCGGCGGGGCGGGGGCTCTCCGCCGCGCACGACAAGGGGCTGGTCCACCGCGACTTCAAACCCGACAACGTGATGGTCGGCGGCGCCGGTCAGGTGCGCGTCATGGACTTCGGGCTCGCCCGCCAGTTGAACGAGAAGGGCGAGGGGGGCAGCCCGCGCCGCGGCGACGCGCGCGCGCCGGTGCTCCGCGCCGACAACACGCCGATCGCCGAGGCGGGCGAGCAGGCGACCTTGGTCCTGAACAACATCGCCGCCGAGCCGTCGGGACCCATCGACTCGCCCGGCCGCGCCGACATGCTCGAGGCCCATCTCACGCGCACGGGCGCGATGATGGGGACGCCGGCGTACATGGCGCCCGAGCAGTTCCTGGGCACGGGCACCGACGCGCGCACCGATCAGTTCAGCTTCTGCGTCGCCCTCTACGAGGCGCTCTACGGCCAGCGCCCGTTCGGCGGCAACACGATGTACGCGCTGACCAACAACGTCGTTCAGGGGAAGGTTCGCGAGCCCCCGGTGAACGTGAAGGTGCCGGCCTGGCTGCGAAAGGTCGTGATGCGCGGCCTGCGCCCGATCGGAGCCGAACGTTATCCCTCGATGGCGGAGCTGATCGAGGCGCTGGGGAAGAACCCGACGGTGCAGCGCCGCCGGATCGCGATGGCGGTGGCGGCGGTGGTGGCATTGAGCGGCGTCGGCATCGGCGTGAAGCGGAGCGCCGCGGAGCACAAGGCGTTCTGCAGCGGCGGACCGGCGAAGCTGGCGGAGGTGTGGGAGGTGGAGCCGAACGTGGACCGCAGGCTTCCCCGGCAAGAGCAGATTCGCAGGGCGTTCATGAAGTCGGGGAAGAGCTACGCCGCCGACGTTTTTGCGACAGTGAGCCGCTCCTTGAGCAAGTACGCACAGAGTTGGGCTGGCATGTACAAAGAGGCCTGCGAGGCCACGCAGGTGCGCGGTGAGCAATCGGGCGAGGTTCTGGACCTGCGGATGTCGTGCTTGAACGAACGGCTTGGCGGGTTCAAGGCTCTTGCCGACGTGTTCAGCTCCGCCAATGGAGAGGTCGTCGAGAACGCCGTGAACGCCGCCAACACATTGGGCTCGCTCGATCGGTGTGCAGACGTTCCCCTGTTGCGGGCCGTCGTACGCCCGCCCGAAGATCCAACCACGCGCCGGCGGGTGGAAGATCTCCGCGCGCGTCTGGCGGACCTGAAAGCGTTGTTCAACGCAGGACGATACGTCGACGCGGGACACAGCGCCCCGCGTCTGGTTGCGGAGGCCAGGTCGGTTGGATATCAGCCGCTACTGGCGGAGGCGTTGGTGTTGTGGGGCACGATACTCTACAAATCGGACGATGCTCCGGCGTCGGAGCGCGCTTATGCCGAATCGTATCGCGTCGCCGATGCGTCTCGACACGACGAAGTGCGTGCGGAGGACGCCGTCAGTCTGGTCTTCGTGGTTGGCTTCCTACAGGGGCGTCCCGCCGAGGCTCGGATGTGGGCCAAGATGGCCGAAGCCGTCTTGCAACGATTGGGCGGTCACCAACTGTTGCGCGCTTGGTTGCTCAACGATCTTGGCACCGCTTACTACACGGAAGGCCAGAAGGAAGCGGCCGTGCGGGTCATGCAGGAGTCCGTCTCGCTCAAAGCCAAGGCGCTGGGGGAAGATCACCCGGACGTCGGCGTCTCGGAGGGGAACCTCGCCGCTGCGCTGGCGGGACTAGGCCGAATTCAGGAGGCGCTCGAGCACATTACTCGTTCCGTGAATCTGCTCGAGCGAGGCGTTGGCGCGGAGCATCCCGACCTGGCCATTCAGCTCTGTAACTACGGTGAGATTCTGAACGAGATGAAACGGCACCGCGACGCGCGTCAGGTCTTCGAGCGCGCGCGTGCGATATGGGAACGCGAATTGGGCCCGAACAAACGGAGCCTCGGCGATGCGCTCACCGGGATAGGTACCAGCTACGTCGCTGAGGGAAACGCCGCTGCTGCGGTTGCCCCACTGGAACGCGCGCTGAAAATCTTGGCCGTCGCGGGCACGGACACGACCAAACTGGCAGAGACGCGATTTGCATTGGCCCGTGCACTCTGGAGCACCAACCGCGATCGGGCACGGGCGATCGAATCTGGCCGAGCACGCGAGGGCCGCGTACGCGAGCTCGGCCGCCAAAGAAAAGCTCCTCAACGTCGAGAACTGGCTCGTCGCCAACACTCCGGCGGAGAAGCGTCGCCTGCCCTAGTTGACGGCGAGGCCCGCGCGGTTGTGATTGCTGACGAGCTGGAAACCGGCCTTGGTGGCGGTCTTGACCTTGAGGCCCGAGCGGTTGTGATTCCCGCCGAAGCCGCCGGCCTTGGTGGCGGTCTTGACCTTGAGGCCCGCGCGGTTGTGATTGCTGACGAGCTGGAAACCGGCCTTGGTGGCGGTCTTGACCTTGAGGCCCGAGCGGTTGTGATTCCCGCCGAAGCCGCCGGCCTTGGTGGCGGTCTTGACCTTGAGGCCCGAGCGGTTGTGATTCCCGCCGAAGCCGCCGGCCTTGGTGGCGGTCTTGACCTTGAGGCCCGAGCGGTTGTGATTCCCGCCGAAGCCGCCGGCCTTGGTGGCGGTCTTGACCTTGAGGCCCGAGCGGTTGTGGTTCCCGCCGAAGCCGCCGGCCTTGGTGGCGGTCTTGACCTTGAGGCCCGAGCGGTTGTGGTTCCCGCCGAAGCCGCCGGCCTTGGTGGCGGTCTTGACCTTGAGGCCCGCGCGGTTGTGATTGCTGACGAGTTGGAAACCGGCCTTGGTGGCGGTCTTGACCTTGAGGCCCGAGCGGTTGTGGTTTCCGCCGAAGCCGCCGGCCTTGGTGGCGGTCTTGACCTTGAGGCCCGAGCGATTGTGGTTTCCGCCGAAGCCCCCCGCCTTGACGTTCGCCTTAACCTTCAGCCCGCTCTTCGAGATGGTCTTCATGGTCCTTCGTCCTTTTGTTTCTCTTCGCGACCTGCGTGATCGCACTGATACGTAGAGCACCTGACGTGCCAGCGCGCGCGGACGACGAAGGGCGCGAATTTCCGGGAGCCACGCGCGCGATCGATGGCGCGCGATATGACTAAGGGCCGGCCCGCGACCTATGACTAGTGGCTAGTCATTACGCGACCACCAAAATGGGCAAGAACGCGTGAGTGAGATTACGATTCCGCGAACTGGAGAAATTGTGTCGGCGAAGTTTCCCGACCAACAATTTGTCAGCGCGCTTGCTTCAGCTGCGCGCCAGTTTTTTTGCGACGTGGCCGATCTGTGTGCGCGCTTGCTTCAGCTGCGCGACCAAACGTTTGGGCGCCTGCGCGCGGTAGCTCTCGTCGATCCATTCCTTCAGTAGATCGATGGGCGGCTTTTCGCGCGGGCCGAACTCGGCCGTGACCCATCCGCTCTTGCCCAGGCCGTAGGCCGTGGGGGTGGTGAACGGCAGCAGCAGCGCCGCCTCGGCCGAGTCGGGGAGCTTGCACGAGATGCTGAACGGATCTCCTTCGACGCTCAGGTAGGCGAAGGTCTTGTCCTTCACCGCCAGGTCCTTGTGCCCCGGCCAGGGGCTCTTGAGGTGGGCCTCCGGGTAGGCGAGGCCGAACTTGCGCAGCTGTTTCAGCACCGCGTCGTGGCCTTTCCCGCTGCGCGTCATCGGCTCCACCCCATCCTGATACAATAGGCAGGCCTAACGCAGGTCAACCCTCCATGCCGTCCGGCCCACCGCCTCCCGATCAATCTCAGGCCCTGGCCCGCGGGTCGGCCATTGGTCGGTACGTCGTGCTGGGGTTGGTGGGGCGCGGCGGGATGGGCGAGGTGTACGCCGCCTACGACCCGGAGCTCGACCGCAAGGTCGCGGTCAAGCTGCTGCGGATCAAGCCGGGCGCCGGCGTCTCGCACGTCGAAGGGCGGCAGCGGACGCTGCGCGAGGCGCAGGCGATCGCGCGCCTGTCGCACCCGAACGTGGTCGTCGTCTACGACGTCGGCACGTTCAAGGACCAGGTCTTCATCGCGATGGAGTTCGTCGACGGGAACACCGTCACGTACTGGGTCCAGTCCGAGACGCGGACCTGGCAGGAGATTCTCAAGGTGTTCATCGCGGCGGGGCGCGGGCTCATCGCCGCGCACGAGAAGGGGCTCGTGCACCGCGACTTCAAGCCCGACAACGTGATGGTCGGCCGCGACGGCCAGCCCCGCGTCATGGACTTCGGTCTGGCGCGCCAGATGAACGAGAAGGGCGACCGACCTTCGACGCCCGGTGACGGGGTCGGGGTCACGTCGACGCAGAAGCAGTCGTACGGTGTTCAGGCGCCGCCCGCGCCGCCGGCGCCGCCCGAGGGGACCGATGTGCACAGCACGCTGGTGCTCTCGCGCCAGTCGGGCACCGGCGTGCCGGTAGAGATCCCGACCGGGACGGTCGACATGTTCGGCGCCCAGCTGACCCGCACCGGGGCGATGATGGGGACGCCGGCGTACATGGCCCCCGAGCAGTTCCTGGGGACGGGGACCGACGCGCGCACCAATCAGTTCAGCTTCTGCGTCGCGCTCTACGAGGCGCTCTACGGCGAGCGCCCGTTCGGCGGCAACACGATGTTCGCGCTGACCAGCAACGTCGTGCAGGGGAAGGTCCGCGAGGCGCCGGCGAGCTCGAACGTGCCGCTCTGGTTGCGCCGGCTGTTGCTGCGCGGGCTGCGCCCGACCGCTGCCGAACGGTTCCCGTCGATGACCGAGCTGTGCCAGGCGCTGGAGAAGAACCCCACTGTCAAGCGGCGCAAGCTGGCGGCGACGGCTGCGGCGGCGCTGGTGGCGGTGGGTCTGGGGTTCGGCGTACGCCAGAGCATGGCCGACCATCGATCCATCTGTAACGGCGGCCCCGCGCGGCTCGCCGGGGTCTGGGATCTGGAGGCGGCGCCGGGCGAGACCGAACCGGCGAAGCAGGCCCACATACGGGCGGCGTTCCTGCGGACCGGCAAGAGCTACGCGAGCGACGTGTTCACCACGGTCAGCCGCACGCTGACCGGGTACGCGAAGAGCTGGGTCGCGATGTACCGCGAGGCCTGCGAGGCGACGGGGGTGCGTGGCGAGCAGTCGGCCGAGGTGCTCGACCTGCGCATGTCCTGCCTGCAGGAGCGGCTGGGTGGCATGCGCGCGCTCACCGACGTCTTCAGCGACGCCAACGGCGAGGTGGTCGAGAACGCGGTCAACGCCGTCAACGCGCTGGGCACCCTCGAGCGTTGCGCGGACGTGCCGCTCCTGCGCGCCGTCGTACGCCCGCCGGAGGATCCGGCGACCCAGTCGCGCGTCGCCGACCTGCGCCACCGTCTCGCTGACCTGAGGGCGCGCTTCAACGCCGGCCGCTGGAAAGAGGCGATCAAGGACGCCCCGGCGCTGGTGGCCGAGGTGCGCGCGGTCGCCTACCAGCCCCTGGTGGCCGAGACGCTGGCGCTGTTCGGGATGATGTCGTTCAAGGGCAACGACACCAAGGTGGCGGAGCAGGCGTTGACCGAGTCGTTCTGGGCCGCGGACGCCTCGCGCCACGACGAGGTGCGGGCCGAATCGGCGGCGAACCTGGTCTACGTGGTCGGCTATCAGGAGGGGAACTTCGCCGGCGCGCAGCGCTGGGCGACGATCGCTCAGGCGGTGCTGCAGCGCCTCGGCGGCCACGAGCTCCTCCAGGCCTGGCTGCTCAACGATCTCGGCTGTGTCTACGATCTACAGGGAGAGAAGGAAAAGCAGCTCGCCGCCCAGCAGGAGGGGCTCGCGCTCAAGGAGAAGGCGCTCGGACGCGACCATCCCGACGTCGGGGTCTCGGAGGGGAACGTCTCGATCGCGCTGGCCGGGCTCGGCCGCAATCAGGAGGCGCTGACCCACATCGATCGATCGATCGCGATCCTCGAGACGGGGCTCGGCGCCGGTCATCCGGACCTCGCGACTCAGCTGAGCAACCGGGGCGAGATCCTCAACAACCTCGGCCGCTACCGGGAAGCGCGGCAGGCGTTCGAGCGCGCGCGGGTGATCTGGGAGCGCGAGCTGGGGCTCGACGATCGCAACCTCGGCTATGCGCTGACCGGGATCGGGCTCAGCTATCTGTCCGAAGGGACGCCGACGAGCGCTCTCGTGCCGCTCGAGCGCGCGTTCAAGATCCGCGAGGCGCAGGAGACCGACCCGTCGCACCGGGCGGAGACCCGGTTCGCGCTCGCGCGGGCGCTCTGGGAGTCGGGCCGCGACCGCGGCCGGGCCCGCACGCTGGCCGTCGAGGCGCGCGAGACTTATCGCAAGGCCGACGCAAAGAGCCGGGTGGCCGAGGTCGAGAGCTGGCTGTCGGAGCGCGGCGTCGACGGTTGACCGGCGCGGCGTGGCTGGTGCCCCGTAGGGTGACGACTTACGTTTCGATCATGCTCGATAGGTCGACACTGGTCGTGCAGATGGCGAAAGCCTTCGTCGGCGAGAGCATCATGGATCCGGAAGAGCCCGCCGCGGATATCCAGGAGGGCGCGGACGAGGCGCTGTCGCGGGTTGAGCTCTACCTGGGGCTCGATGTCGAGCAGGCGCGCGAGATTCTGGCGCGCGTCCTCGAGGACGTCAGCTAGCTAGAGCACATCTGCCAGCCTCTGCAGCGACTTTGCTAGCCGCTCCCGCCGCGAAGCGCGGGCGCTAGGCGCCGCCGTCGGCGGGCGCGGCCGCCGACGGCGGTGCGTCGCTGGGCGCGGCCTCGACGGCCGCCGCCTTGGGCGCGCCGGTCGGCCGGGCGGCCGCGTCGGGTCGGCGCACGGTCACCCGGACGAACTCGTCCCGGATCTCGACCTGCGGCTCGCCAGCGTCCGACACGCCGATCTTGATGGTGGTGCCGTCAGCCGGCTTGGCGTCCTTCTCGGGCTGCTTGACCCAGACCTGGTGGAAGCCGTCGCGCTTGAGCCGGTAGAACTGCATCGTGTTCAGCGACGTGGCCCTGGGTAGCGTGACCACCACCTGACGCTGCCGGGCGATGTAGTTGTAGGTCGCGCCTTCGACCGAGCCTTTGATGGGGATCATCATCGATGCCTTGTTCCCCGCGGCGGTGATGTCGGGACGATTCCGTCGCCACGCCTCACGGGCCTGATCCTTGTCCTGCTGGCCCGTCGCGTCCTTGCGCACGAGAGGCGGGGCGGTCTCGGCCGGCTCGGGGGACGGGGCCGCTGCTGCCCGAGCCGCCGGTGGCGGCGTCGGTGAGGGGGCTGCCGGCGCGACGCTGGCGTCGGCCGGCAACGAGGCGATGGCCGCGTCGGACCGGGCGCCGGCGTCCACGGTCGGGGCCGTCGTCACAGGCGGAGGAGAAGGCGGCGGCGGGGGCGGGAGCGGCGCGACCCCCGGCGGGGGCGGCAGGTTGGGGAACGAGGCCGGCGGCAGCAGGGGCCGGCCAGCCACGAACACGACGACCGCGGTCACCGCGGCGACCGCCAGCCCGGCGGGGCGCGCGATGCCGGCGACGCGGTCACGCGTTCCCGGTGTGTACTTCGGGGGCCTCATCCGGTCGTGATCTCCCCGGGCATCATCGCTCCGCCCGCGGGACCGCGCCACAACCGTGTGGCGACGATCATTCCTGCGATCATCGCGGCTGGCGAAGCCACGCCCCGACCCGCGGCAGGATGCGATCGCGCAGGCCGGCGTCCATCTGCATCCGCTCGAGCGTTTGCGCGATCGCCTGCTTGGCGCCGTCGAGCGGGTGCGCCGCGAGGAAAGCGCGCACCTCGTCCAGGTGCCTCCGCTCGGGCAGCGTCGCCAGCGCCTCGACCAGCCGGCGGGTGATCATCGGTGAGTCGGCCTTGGCCCGCGTCTCGTTCCAGCGATCGCGGATCAGCGCGAAGGCCGGCTCGCGCGTGGCGCGGTTGCCCAGGAGCACGCCCAGGTACGACGAGAAGTCCTGCATCGGGACGTCGTCGCCGAGCGCCAGGTCGACAGCCCGCTCGACCAGCGCCGGCCGCTCGATCCGGGCCAGCGCGTGCAGGTAGCGGCGCTTGGTAGCCGGATCGGTCTCTGTCCGCGCCCGCGCCCGCAGGTCCTCGAAGCGCGCCTCGTCGGCGCCGCGCGCCGCCGCCGTGACGACGATGTCCAGCAGGTTGGGATCGACGTCGGAGGGTCCGTTCGCCGGCGGCAGCCGCCGCTCCGCCTCCGCAACGACCGCGGGGTCACGGGCCAGGATCGCCAGCGCCCGCAGCAACACCGACCGCCGGAGGCGGGTCTCGTCGTCCTCGCCCCCCGCGCCCGTCGACCAGCCGAGCGCCGCGGCGCGCGCGCCGAACAGCCGCGCCACGAACGCGCCGAAGCGGTCGCGGTCCTCCTCGCCCAGGAAGCGGTGCTCGATCAGGGCCAGCCGCCCGACCAGCTCGTCGAGCACGACGTGGTCCTCCTCGTCGCGCAGGCTCTCGACCAGCGCCAGGAAGCGCTCGATCGGCGCGAGATCGGCCCGGACCAGGGCCCAGGCGTCGGAGATCAGCACCACCCGCTCGGCGGGGCCCAGCTCGCCGACCGCCGGGAGCAGGCGAGCGAGCGTCGCGTCGTCGTACGCGGTCCGGTAGAACCCGCGCGCGTCGGCGTTGCCGATGCACCAGGCGACGGCGCCGCGCGCCGTCGAGCGTCACGCGGGCCTCGCCGTCGCGCAGCAGCACCGGTTGCTCCTTCACGCCGCCCTCGTCGCGGAAGCGCAGCACAATCGGCACCAGCCAGCGCGTGTTGGCCGCGCCGGGGACGCGCGCCTCCGCGCCCGGCTCGGCGAAGAACCGCCGCTGCTTCAACCGCACGGTCCGGCCGTCGCCTTCCAGCGACAGATCGATCACCGGGTAACCGGTCTGCCGGATCCAGCCGTTCGCCATGTCGACGATCGGCTGCCCCGACGCCTCGGCCAGCGCCCCCCACAGGTCGTCGGCCGTGGCGTTGCTCTCCCGGTGGCGTCGCATGTAGAGGCGGATGCCGTCGCGGAACTTGTCCGCGCCCAGGAAGCCCTCGAGCATGCGCAGCACGGCGCCGCCCTTTTCGTAGGTGATGGCGTCGAACGACTCGCCCGCCTCCTCGGCGTTGCGCACCTCGGCCCGGATCGGGTGGGCCGAGACCAGCGCGTCGAGGGCCAGCGCGGCTCCCTTGCCCCCCTCGAAGTCCATCCAGATCCGCCAGGCCGGCCGCCAATCGTCGACGATCTTGTAGGCCATCCAGGTGGCGAACGCCTCGTTCAGCCAGAGGTCGTCCCACCACTCCATCGTCACCAGGTTGCCGAACCACTGGTGCGCCAGCTCGTGGGTGATCACCTCGGCGACGCGCTTCTGCACCGCCAGCGGCGCCGTCGCGGGATCGGCCAGCAGCGCCACCTCACGGAAGGTGACCGCCCCCGCGTTCTCCATCGCGCCCGCCTCGAAGTCGGGGACGCCGATCTGATCCAGCTTGCCGAACGGGTAGGGGAGGCCGAAGTAGTCCTCGAGCCGCGGCAGCACGGCGGCGGCGGTCTCTTGCGCGAAAGCTGCCAGGTGGCTCTTCTCCGGCATCGTCCAGGTGCGCACCGGGACCTCGCGCACGGCGGCCGTCGGGCTGCCGACCAGCGGCCCGACCACCAGCGCGATCAGGTACGACGACAGCGGCGGCGTCGTCGCGAACGTCACCCGCCGGGCGCCGCGGCCATCGGCCTCGTCGCTGACGACGACCCCGTTCGAGATCGCGACCGCGTCGGCGGGCACGCCGCTGACCGCGACCCGCCAGGTCGCCTTGAACGCCGGCTCGTCGAAGCAGGGGAAAAGCCGCCGGGCGTCGGCCGCCTCGAACTGGGTGACCGCCAGGGCCCCGGCCCGGTAGAGGCCGCGCAGGCCCGGGCTGAAGGCGCCGCGATAGGCGATCCGCAGCTGGACGTCTCCGGCGGGCAGCGCCTCGGCGAACGTCAGGGTGATCGTCTCGCTGATGGCGTCGGTGGTCGCGGTGGCCGCGCGCAGGGGCCCGTCGGTCACGGTGGCCCCGGCGTCGGTCACCTCCAACCCGACCCCGTGCAGGGCGATCTCGCGGCGGGGCGCGCCGAGCCGGAGCCCGATCGCGATCTCCCCGATGAACCTGTCGGCGCCGAGATCGAGGCGCAGCTCGGCCTCGTAGGTGCGGGGCTTGGTGTCGGGCTGCAGGCGAAAGTTTTTTCCGAGCGTCACGCGCGTCCTCTGGGGTGGAGTGTCGTCGCCGACTTTGTACCTTAATCTAGTCCTCGATGTCGCAGGCGCCGGTCGCTTCTCCCCACGATCCTTACGCTCCGCTCCGAATCGTAAATTTCCGGTGGTTCGTCGCCAGCGTCCTGACGATGGCGATGGGGGCGCAGATCCAGGGGATAGTTGTCGCCTGGCAGATGTACGGGCTGACACACGATCCGCTGGCGCTGGGGATGGTGGGGCTCGCCGAGGCGGGGCCGTTCATCGGCTTCGCGCTCTACGCCGGACATGTCGCCGATATGCGGGACCGCCGGCGGGTGGCGCTGACGGCGCTCTTCGTGCTGTTTGCCTGCGCGCTGGCGCTCGCCGCCGCCAGCCTGTTCTTGATCGATCGCGCCACCGGCGCGTCCGGAGCCTGGATCCGGTGGGCGATCTACGGGGTCATCGTGATCTGCGGCGGGGCCCGCAGCTTTCTCCTGCCCGCCCGCAACGCGCTGGGGGCCGACCTGGTGCCGCGGCCGCTCTTTCCCAGCGCCGTCGCCTGGCGAACCGGGATCTGGCAGGTCTCGGCCGTCACCGGCCCGGCGCTGGGGGGGATCTGCTACGGGTGGATCGGCCCGACGGCGTCGTACGTGGTGGCGGCGGCGCTGATGGCGGCGGCGCTGGGCACCGTCGGGCAGATCCGGGCGCCCGAGCGCCCGGCGACCGGGCGGGCCGAGCCGCTGCTCGCCAGCGTGAAGGCCGGGCTCGCGTTCCTCCTGACCCGGCGGGTGTTCGTCGGCGCGATGGTGCTGGACCTCCTGGCGGTGCTGTTCGGCGGGGCGGTCGCGATCCTCCCGATCTTCGCCCAGGAGATCCTCCACGTTGGCCCCGAGGGTCTGGGGGGGCTGCGGGCCGCGCCGGCGATCGGCGCGGTGCTGATGTCGGGTTGGCTGGCGCTGCGGCCGCCGCCCGGACGGGCCGGGCGCACCTTCCTGATCGCGGTGGCGCTGTTCGGGGTGTTCACGATCGGCGTTCGCGCTGTCGCGCTGGTTCTGGCTGTCGCTGGCGCTGCTGGCCGCCGCCGGCGCAGCCGACATGCTGAGCGTCTTCTTCCGCAGCACGCTGATGCAGGTGATGGTGCCGTCGGGGATGCTGGGGCGGGTCTCGGCGGTGAACCAGATCTTCATCGGCTCGTCGAACGAGATCGGCGCGTTCGAGTCGGGCGTCGCGGCGCGCCTCATGGGCGCGGTGCCGTCGGTGATCTTCGGGGGCGTGGTGACCGTCGTCGTGACCGGGCTGACCGCCTGGCGCTTCCCGGCCCTGCGCCGCCTCGACCGGCTCGAGTCCCAGGAGCCGGGTTAACCCAGGCCCTTCATCCGTACGGTCTTCACGTTGACGAACTCGCGCAGGCCGTAGCGCCCCAGCTCGCGGCCGTGGCCCGACCGCTTGACCCCCCCGAACGGAAGCTGCGGATCCGAGGCGACCATGTCGTTGATGAACACGCTGCCGGCCTCGAGCTCGAGCGCCAGCCGTTCGGCCTCGGCCCGGTCGCGGGTCCAGGCCGACGCGCCGAGGCCGAAGGGGGTGGCGTTGGCGAGCGCGATGGCGGCGCCCGTGTCGTGGACGCGGAACAGCGACGCCACCGGGCCGAAGATCTCCTCCACGGCCGCCGGCGCCGTCGGGGGGACCTCGGCGAGCACGGTTGGCATGTAGAAGTAGCCGGGGCGATCGCCGCGGCGGCCGCCGACCAGCAGCCGCGCGCCGGCGGCGACGGACCGCGCGACCTGATCGGCGACACCGTCGCAGATCGACTCCAGGGCCAGAGGCCCGACCTGGGTTTCAGGGGCCAGCGGATCGCCGACCACCAGCTCCGCCATGGCCTCGGTGAACGCCGTCGCGAACTGTTCGTAGACCGCGTCCACGACGATGAACCGCTTGGCCGCGATGCACGACTGGCCGCTGTTCACGATCCGCGCCTTGACCGCGGTCGCCACCGCGCGCTCGATGTCGGCGCTGGCGAGCACCAGGAACGGATCGCTCCGCCCAGCTCCAGCACGACCTTCTTCACGTGCTTGCCGGCGACGGCGGCGACGGCGCTGCCCGCCCCCTCGCTGCCGGTGACCGTGGCGGCGGCGATTCGCGGGTCGGCGACGACGGCGCTCACCCGCGTCGACTCGATGAGCAGCGTCTGAAACACCCCCTCGGGCGCGCCCGCGCGGCGAAACAGCTCGGCCAGCGCCAGCGCGCACTGCGGGACGTTCGAGGCGTGCTTGAGCAGCCCGACGTTCCCCGCGACCAGTGCCGGCGCGGCGAACCGGATGACCTGCCAGAAGGGGAAGTTCCAGGGCATCACCGCCAGCACCGGGCCCAGCGGTTGGAAGTAGACCGCGTCGCGCCCGGCCGGCGCATCGGACAGGACCTCGGGAGCGAGGAAGCTCTCCGCGTGGGCCGCGTAGTAGCGGCAGCCGAGAGCGCACTTCTGCGCCTCTTGCTCGGCGGCGCCGATCAGCTTGCCCATCTCGAGCGTCATCAGGCGCGCGAACGCCATCCTGTCGGCGTCCAGGATGTCTGCGACGCGGGCGATCGTCGCCGCCCGTTCGGCGACGGGGCGGCGGCGCCAGTCGACGAACGCGTCCGCCGCCCGCCCGAGCTTCTCCTCGATCACCGCGTCGCTGTCGGGCGCAAACGCGTGCAGGTGCTCGCCGTTGGCCGGATTGACACTCTGGATCGCCATGCGCCCAATGTAACGCTTCGCCCGCCCAAGCTCATCGGCGGGCGTGCCCGCCCACGCTAGTTGGGACAGTTGGCGACGCTGGGCAGACGGCAGAGGCCGTTCACGCAGCTGGCGGGCGGCAGGCAGTGCGCCATGTCGTTGCACTGCTCGCCGTCGCCGGCGGGCGCCACGCAGGCTCCCGGCTGGGTCAACGTCGCACCCGCGCAGGCGTCGAACTGGATGCAGGCGGTCAACGTGTTGTTCACGATGCCGCAGGGCTGCCCCCCCTTGGCCACCCCGACCGTCTGACAGGTCGGGTTCGCTGCGAAGCCGTTACAGGCCACCCCTTGCAGGGGATCGCACGCGTTGTTGTCGGTGCCGCATGACGAGCCGGAGCCAACGCGCATCGTGCACTTGCGGCTGTTCTTGTCGCAGTAGAGGTTGGCGCGACACGGGTTGTTGGGATCGCAATCGCTGCCGAGATCTTTCGGCGTGACGCACTTCTTGTTCGCGCAGACCAGTCCGCGCGCGCAACCCTCGTCGACGGTGCAGGCGCCGTTCGCCGCCTGGAGGGGGGCGCAGGTGCCGCAGTTGTTGTCCCCCTTCTCGCAGTGTCCGCTCACGCACTGCAGACTCGAGCCGCATCCCCCGCCGTTGACGGTTGGACCTGGCACGTTGTCGCAAGCGGCGGGCAGCCGATTGGCGATGAGGTCGACGCAGCTGGCGGTGCGCACGGCGCCGGCACAGGCGGCGATGTTTTGAGGCGTTCGGTTGATCCCCGGCACGCTCTGGTCGGTCGTGCACGACAGCTTCAGGCGGGAGAAGCAGGTGGCGGCGTCGCCGAACCAGATCTGGGCGACGAAGGTGGCGCAGGTCCCAAGCGCTTCGCAGAAGGACTGCGCGAACTGTGAGCACGCCTGCTCGACGGTCGGCGCCGGGGCGCCTGCCGCTCCGCCGCCGGCGCCCGCAACGCCGGTGCTCCCCGCTGCGCCGGTGCTCCCCGCTGCGCCGGTGCCGTCCGGCGTGACGTTGCCGCAGGCTGCGAAGGCGAAGAGCGAGAGCCAGACCCCGCCTCCCGCGAGCGTCGTACGGTGTCTGCGTTCGAACCCCATGCTTGGACCCTCCACGATCATCGACACTGCGGGCGTAACTTGAGTGCAAGCAGGAGCCTTATTTTCGGCGGCGGCGTCCTCCCGGCGTGGCCTGCCACACGCCCGCACCCAGGCTTCCGTACAGCGGCCTACTGGTGGGCTGTCATTCGACCGCGACGAGCGGCGTAACCCTGACCATGACGAACGCGATCACGATCAGCAGCAGCGACAGGCCGATGAGCAGCCCGTCGGTGCGCCGGGAGAGCGGGCGTGGCAGCCGCGCCCGGACGACGCCCGCGAGCACCCCGACGACGAGCCCGCCGATGTGGGCGGCGTTGTCGATCGGTGCCACCCGGCCCACCGACAGCGAGATCCCGAGCCCGAGCACGAACAGGATGTTGAACGCGAGCGCGCGCGCCGCCGCCCGCTGCCCCGAGAGCCAGGCGTAGGCAGCCGCCATCCCGAGGAGCCCCATGATCGCGCCCGACGCTCCGGCCGAGATCGTCGGAACGCCGCGCCCCGTCGCCAGCACGGTGGAGAGCAGGTTCCCGGTCACGCCCGTCACGACGTAGCCGGCGGCGATCAGCCCGCGTCCGAGAGCGCGCTCGGAGAGGATCCCGATCTGCCCAAAGAAGAAGAGGTTCATCACCGCGTGGGGGAGTCCCACGTGGACGAATGCGGCGGTGAGCCACCGCCAGTGCGACGGCTCTAGCCCAGGCTGCCACAGCGACGCGCCCGCCTCGATCAACGTGGCGCTGTCGAAGGTCAGCAGCCGGTGCGACTGGGCAACCATCACGACGTAAACCAGGACGTTGATCGCGATCAACGTCGCGGTGACCGGCGCATCCCGCAGGCGACGAAACCAATTCACCGTGGAATTTTTCACCGCGCGCCGTCGGTTATCCAGGCCCAAGGGGAGAAATAAGGTGAGGAAGGGGCGACCTCGTGCGTCTGGGGTTTCCGTCCGGGCAACCCGGTTCGCTTGACAGGCAATCCAACTCGATACAAAGGAACCTCCATGATTCGGACCGGCTCGCGTGTGCTGATTCCCGTGCTTGCGCTCGGCGCCGGCGTCGTCGTCGGCGGGGTGGGGCTCGCGGGCCGCACGCCGGTGGCCATCGCGCCCGCCATGGCCGCCACCCCCGCGGTGACGCCGAAGACCGAGGCACCCAACGAGGCGCGCGCGCTGTCGCGGGCGTTCTCGAACGTGGCCAAGGCCCTGGGCCCGTCGGTGGTGCGGATCGAGGTCGAGGTCTCATCGCCGCGCGCCGACATGCGTGGGGGGCGCGGCCGGCCGCAGATGCCGGACGAGGACAATGGCGACATGTCGCCGTTCTTTCGGCGCTTCTTCGACTTCGGCGGCGGAGGCGGCGGGATGCCCCAGCCGGGGCCGGCGCACGGGGTCGGGTCGGGCTTCATCATCGATACCAGCGGAAACATCGTGACCAATCGTCACGTGGTGCAGGGCGCCACCAAGGTCACCGTCACGATGAACGACGGCAAGGAGTACCCTGCCCACGTCGTCGGCAAGGATGCGCAGACCGACGTTGCGGTGGTGCGGCTCGACAAGTCGCCGCCCAACCCCGTCGTCGCGCGGCTCGGCGACTCGGACAAGCTGGACGTCGGTGAGTGGGTCGTGGCCGTCGGCAGCCCGCTGGGCCTCGAGCAGACGGTCACCGCCGGGATCATCAGCGGCAAGGGACGTCCGGGGCGCCACGTCCAGATGTCGGGCAAGCGTGTGCGCGGCTACATCCAGACCGACGCCAAGATCAATCCGGGCAACTCGGGCGGCCCGCTGGTGAACCTCGAGGGTGAGGTGGTCGGCGTCAACACGCTGATCCAGGTCGGCGCCGGCGGGGCCTACGGTTTCGCGATTCCCGTCAACGAGGTCCGGCGCATCGCGCAGCTGCTGATCAAGGACGGACGTGTCCGCTATCCGTACGTTGGGCTGCTGCTCACCGACGTGAAGGATCTGGACGACGCTCAGCGCGCCCGGCTCGGCAAGTGGGTCCCCGGTCAGGGGGCGGTCGTCGCCGAGCTGACGCCGGGTGGCCCGGCGAGCAAGGCGGGCGCCCGGCCGGGCGACGTGATCACCCAGATCAACAGCCAGAAGGTCGTGGGCGCTTCGGATGTGGTCGACTACGTGTCGAGCCAGTCGATCGGCAGCAAGGTCGCGCTGCACTACCTGCGCGATGGCAAGCCGAGCGAGCTTCAGGTCGCGCTGGGTGAGCTGCCCGACGAGGATGCCCGGCAGAGCGCCGAGGGGCAGGGGCAGGGGGGCAAGATCGGCCTGGCGTTGCAGACGTTGACCCCCGATGTCGCGAGCTCGCTGGGGATGGATCGCGGCACCCGCGGCGCGGTCATCACGGACGTGCTGTCGGGGAGCCCCGCGGAGCAGGCCGGGCTGAAGCCCGGTGATGTGATCGTCGAGGTCAATCGCAGGCCGGTCGCGTCGTCCGAGGACACCGTGGCCGCCCTCGGGGGTGGACAGAAGGCGGGCGGCCACCTCCTGCGCGTACGCAGCGCCAACGGGACGCGGTTCGTAACGGTGAAGTGACGCCCGCCGGCGCCGCCGTGGTGCCGAGGTTACGCGCGGGCCCAAACGGCGCGCCGCTGGGAGCCGCTCTCCCTGGAACGACCGATGCTTCGGCTGACTCCTTGGGGAGCTGCCGATGCGAGGTTGGGCGATGTTCGTCGGGGGGGTGGTGTTGGCGCTGGCGTCGTCGGCACCGCTGGCGGGGGGGCGGGTGACGCCGCGAACCGAGGCGCCGTCCGAGGCGCGGGTCCTGTCCCGCGCGTTTGCCAACGTCGCCCGCGCGATCGCACCATCGGTCGTTCGCATCGAGGTGACGACCGCCACCGAGCAGGCGACGGCGTCCGGCGTCATCATCGATACCCGCGGCAACGTCATCACCAGCAGCCACGCAATGGACGGCGCGGCGCCGCTCTCCATCACGGTCGTGCTGGTGGACGGACGGCGATTCGACGCCGAGGTCGCTGGCCGGGATGCGGGGACCGACGTGGCGGTCATCCGGATGAAGGCACCGCCGACAGATCTGTGCGCGGCGCGGTTCGGCGACTCCGATCGGACCGATGTCGGCGAGTGGGTGCTCGCGGTCGGCAGCCCCCTCGGGCTCGAGCAGACCGTCACCGCGGGCATCATCAGCGGGCGGGCGCACGTCGGGGCCAGCGACACGACGCCGGGTCAGTTCTACCTGCAGACGGATGCCAAGGTGAACCCCGGGAACTCGGGGGGGCCGCTCGTGAATCTGGACGGTGAGGTGGTCGGCTTGTCGGCGTTGATCAGCGCCGGACCGGGGGGGAGCTACGGTTATGCGGTTCCGATCAATCGGGTCCGGCGGACGGCCGCGATGCTGATTCGCGACGGCCACGCCGAGCACCCGTACATCGGGGTCGCCTTGCGAGACGTCCGGGACCTGGACGCGGTGGAGCGGGTGCGGTGGGGCGAGCGACTGCCGGCGCGCGGGGCGCTGGTCAGCCGCATCATGCGCGACGCGCCGGCGGCGCGGGCTGGCCTGCGGGCGGGTGACGTGATCACGTCGGTCAACGATCGGGACATCCCGGCGGCCACCGAGCTGGCCGACCTGGTGGCGACGCAGGAGGTCGGGGCCCGGCTCTTGGTCGGCTTCATCCGTGGCGGGGCACTGCGTACGGTACCGCTATCGGTGGCGGACCACCCTTCGCTCGGCGGGACCCCTCCGGCCGAGGGGCTTTAGCCGGGGGGACGCAACAGGTCCCTGGTGCGACCAGAGCTCATCTCAAAAATAGCCGCACTCCCGCGCTTCGCGCGGGAGCGGCTAGGCCGCTTCCAGCGTCACGTGCGTGATCTCGGCCGTGGTGCCGAGCCGCATCGGCGGGCCCCAGTACCCGGTGCCGCTGCTGACGTAGATCTGCGAGCGTCCGCGCCGGTGAAGGCCGGCCACGAACGGCTGTTGTAGGCGCACCAGGTAGCTGAAAGGCCAGATCTGCCCGGCATGCGTGTGTCCCGAGAGCTGCAGTCCCACGTCGAACGGCGCGGCATCGAATAGAGAGCGGGGCTGGTGGGCCAGCAGGATCAGCTCGCGCCTGGGATCGCGCCCGGCGAGCGCTCGCGCGACTGCGTCGGCCGGGGCCAGGCCCCCGTAGCGGACGGCGGAACGATCATCCACGCCGGCGAGGTCGAAAGCGTCGGTCCCCTCGCCGATGGTGACCCGTTCGTTTTGGAGGACGCGTATGCCGATACGAGCGAGCTCGCGCAGCCATTCCTCCGCGCCGGAAAAGTATTCATGATTGCCCGTAACGAAGAAAATCCCGTGACGGGCGCGCAGCGCGGCCAACGGCGCGACGGCGTCGCGGAGCTGATCGACGCTGCCGTCGACGAGGTCACCAGTGATGGCGACGATGTCCGGCGCCAGCGCGTTGGTCTGGCGCACCAGGTCTTCGATGAAGGTTCGACCAATCGTTGGTCCGACATGGATGTCCGTCAGCTGAACGATGCTCAACCCAGCCTGCGCCGCTGGTAGCCGATCCAATCGAATGCGCAGCTTGCGAATTCGCAGCGGACCCAATGCCGAGCGCAATGCCTTTGCCCCGGCTCCGAACGCGAACAGGGCGACAGCGGCCGCCGTCAGCCGCGCGAGGATTGCTCGTCGCCCCGCGTCGATCGAACCGGTCCCTGTCAGTCGTCGTGCCGCCGCGACCACGAGCCGGACGAGGTCGGTTGACAGAAACGACACGAACAACAGGAACATGACGCCCATCCAGATGAAGGCAGGCCACGCCAACGTACGGGCGACCTGTGGATACCCGCGACCAAGAATCAGAACGCCGGGCAGGCTGACGGCCAGCAACACCAACGACACGGTGACGAGAGTGCTCCACGGCGTCGAGAGCTGCGGAGCGCGGACCAACCGGACCCAGAGGTAGTAATGAATTCCTGCGAGCAGCCCCATCACGATTGCAATGAAAAGGACAATTCGAGTCATCGATGGCGTTTTGACACGCGTTCAAACGAAAGCAAATCGGGAAATCGGCATTGCCACCGCCGGTCTTCGAGGCTAGTCTCCGCCCGCAACTCAGGGGGAATAAATGCCAAAAAGGTCCGCTATCCAAGATGTCGTTGAGCAGTTCGTAGAGAGATTGTCAGTGGTGATCGAAGCCGAAGCCGTGGCGCGCGCGAGAGAGGTCGTGCTGCAGGCGTTCGGCGGGCGGGCGCCCGCCGGAATCAAGTTGAGGGGTCCCGGCCGCCCGCCAGGTAGCGGCGCCGTCGTCGGCCTCCGCAAGCGGCGCAAGGGGCCAATCCAGCTCTGTCCGGTGCCCGGTTGTAACAACCGCGCGGCGCCCGTGTTCGGGATGGTCTGCTCCAAGCACAAGGACCTGCCCAAGGCGGATATCAAGAAGTATCGGGAAGCTCGCAAGGCCCAGAAGGCGAAGGCAAAGAAGAAGGGCTGATTTTCCACGGCGACTGTGGCGCCGGCGCCACGTCGCCCGATCCCGGCGTGCAGTGGTCCGCCGATTCCGGCGCGATTTCGCGCCCGTCCGATTGGCACCACCGTTGCGATGTCTGCCTCCTGAAAGCCCCAAAAGGAGGCAGACATGGCCATCGCGACCGCAACGCTAGATTACGATCCGTTCAGCCGCTCGGTGAAGGTTCCACCCTCTCCCGACGGACCCGCGCTCGAAGCACTCAGAGCCTGCCCGCAGCTCCGCGGCGCGCCGACGGAGGCCCTGCGGGTGGTCGCCCGGCAGAGCACGATCCGCCCCGTCAGCCGGGGAACGATCCTGGCCGCACAAGGCTCCCGGGTCGACTTCGCGATGTTGTTGATCCGCGGGAAACTTCGCTCGGTCTGTCGCGCGGAAAACGGGCGCGAGATTTCCGTGGAGGTATTTCGCGGCGCTGAATTGATCGCCGACAGCGTGATCGCTCCCGACGCCCCGCTCGGAAACGACTGGGAGGCGGTCGAAGCGGGGGTCGTGTTGGTAATCCCCCGTGAAGTGTTGCTCGGGTGTGTGCGGACCTCGCCGGAGATCGCCCTCGCGATGGCGGCGGCGTTGGTGGTGCGCCTCGAACGGTCGAAACAGCTGGCGACCGGGCTCGCGCTCTCGGACGTTCAGGACCGGGTCGTCTCTCGGCTGGTGGCGCTTGGACGCCAGGATGGCACTCCGGGGCCCGAAGGCCTGCTGATCCGCAACCGGCCGACTCAGCAGGAGCTCGCCAATCAGATCGGAGCCTGCCGCGAGACGGTCTCACGTACGGTTTCCGAGCTGGTCCGTCGGGGCATGCTGACGCCCAGAGGGCGCTCACTGCTGGTCAGCAATCAGCTGCTCGTCGCCACCTAGGCGGCCCGGGCTTGGCGGCTGGCGGTCAGGTGGCCCATGGCTCCGGTTGAGGCGAGACCCGGAGCCGTGGGACCCCTTTCGGAGGCCTCCGCCACGGCCGAAATTGACGCTCGGGGTTGCGCAGGCGAGACTTTGCAGGGTTTGGTCAGCCAACCCAGAATCGCCGGAGCTTCCGAAGGAACGCTGCCGTTCGCAGAGATCGATATACGCACGTCGATCCGTCCGACCGTGGCGGAGATCGATCTGGCGGCGATCCAGCGGAACTTTTACCGTGTCCGCCAGTCCGTCGGGCAGTCGGTCCGGATCTTTGGCGTGATCAAGGCAGACGCCTACGGGCACGGTGCCGTTCCGGTCGCCCGCGCTCTCGAGCCGTTGTGCAACGCGTTGGCCGTCTCGCTGGTCGAGGAGGGAATGGAACTTCGAGCGGCGGGGATCCGGGCGCCGATCGTGGTCCTTGGGGCGTACTACAACCGTCACCAGGACGAGGTGCTGGCCGAGCGTCTGACGCCGGTGATCTACGATCGCGGCGAGCTCGAGAGGTTCGCGACCGCGGCAGCGCGCCGCGGTCGCCCCGTCGCGGTTCATGTCAAGGTCGACACGGGGATGAGTCGGCTGGGTATCGGCGTAGACGAACTGGATGCCGTGCTCGCGCGCCTGCGCGAGCTGCCGATCTTGCGGCTGGCCGGGCTGTGCACCCACTTCGCGTCGGCGGACGGGCCAGACGAGCAGGTGACGCTGGCCGCGCTGGCGCTCTTCGAGCAGTGCGTCGCGAAGGCGCGGGCGGCGTTTCCGGACCTGTCTGCCCAACTGGTCAATCACGCGGCAAACAGCGCCGCCGCTCTGCGGTTTCCCGCGGCTCGTCTGGATGCGGTTCGGCCCGGGCTCGCCCTCTACGGTGCAATGCCCTCGTCGCGGATAGACCTGCCAGGACTCGAGCCGGCGCTACGCCTGACGACACGGATCATGGCCGTTCACGACATCGCGATCGGGGCCACGGTCAGCTACGGCGGTCAGTGGCGCGCCGCCCGTCCGTCACGGATCGCCACGCTGCCGATCGGTTATGCCGACGGTTATCCCCGCCACGTCCACGGGGCGACCGCTCTGGTCGGCGGGCAACGGGTTCCGATCGTCGGCGCTGTCTGCATGGACATGCTGATGGTCGATGTGACAGACGTGCCGGGCGCCGCGGTCGGCGCGGCGGTGACTTTGATTGGTCGTGACGGTTCCGAAACGATCACGGTCGACGACGTCGCAGGGTGGGCGTCGACGATCAACTACGAGATTCTCTGCGGTATATCGAAACGTGTCCCTCGTATCCTAAGCGATGCGGCGATCACCTCGCCGCGCTCGCCATGAGTTCCTCCCTATGACCACGGCCGCTTCGACCGCGGGACCCAATCCCGAACGTCGTCCCGTGGTGGCTGCGCTTCGGGAGGCCGCGATCGCGCCGATCCGGGTGGTGTTCGGCTACTTCGGCGACCACAGCATCATGCTGGGGCAAGCGGCGGCGGGGTTGGTGCGACCTCCGTTCCGGCTACGGCAGTTCCTCGATCAGATGGAGTTCGTCGGCGTGGGCTCCTTGCCGATCATCCTGCTGGTCGGGTTCTTCTCGGGCGCCGTGTCGGCCCAGCAGGCGATCTCGGCGCTGCGCATCTTCAACCAGGAGCGGTTCGTGGGGGCGACGGTCGGTCTCTCGCTCGCCCAGGAGCTTGCGCCGGTCTTCACCGCGCTGATGATCACCGCCCGCGCCGGTTCGGGGATGGCGACGGAGCTCGGATCGATGCGGATCACCGAGCAGATCGACGCGCTCACCACCTTCGCCGTCGACCCGATCCAGTACCTCGTCACGCCCCGGATCGTCGCGTCGATCCTGATGATGCCGATCATGACGATGGTGTTCAACGTCGTCGGTCTGTTCGGCGCCTACCTCTATTCGATCTACCTGGAGAACATCGACCTCGGGCAGTTCATCGAGCAGTTCACCTACTGGACGGATCCCAAGGACTACATCATCGGGGCCACCAAGGCCGCCGTGTTCGGTCTGACCCTGTCGGTGGCCTCTTGTTTCCAGGGATTCAACGTGCGCGGCGGCGCCAAAGAGGTTGGGCTCGCCACGACGCGGGCCGTGGTGGCGGGATCGGTTTCCGTCCTCGTCATCGACTACTTCCTGATCGAGCTCTTTCACATCTTCTGGCCTTACAAATCGTGACCAACCTCGCGCAGCGCGACGAACGTTGGCAGATCCGAGTCCGAGGTCTGAACAAGACATTCGGTCCGCAGCACGTGCTGCGCGGGGTGGACCTCGACATCGAGCGCGGTCGCACGAACATCATCATCGGCGGGTCGGGGCAGGGGAAGTCGGTGCTTGATGAAGCACCTCATGGGGCTGCTTGCGCCCCGATGCGGGCGAGATCTGGGTCGACGGCGTCGACGTCGTGCCGTTCTCGGATCAAGAAATGGGGCGCTTGCGCCGGAAGTTCGGCATGGTGTTCCAGTACGCCGCCCTGTTCGATTCGATGAACGTGGTCGAAAACATCGCCTTCCCGCTGATCGAGCGCTACAAGCTGTCGCGCGACGAGATCATGGAGCGCGTGCGCGACCTCCTGCGGCGCCTCGATCTCGCCGATGTCGCGGGGATCGAGCAGAAGTTTCCACCCGAGCTGTCGGGCGGGCAGCGCAAGCGCGTCGGGTTGGCACGCGCCTTGATTGATCGCCCGGAGATCTTGCTCTACGACGAGCCGACCACGGGCCTCGATCCGGTTGCGACCAAGAACGTCGACGAGATGATTCGGCGCACCGCGCACGAGTTCGGCGTCACCTCGGTCGTCATCTCGCACGACATGGCGTCTACCTTTCGCATCGGCGATCGGATCTCGATGCTGGCGGGCGGCGTCATCATCGTCAGCGGGACGCCCGAGGAGGTGCTGGCCAGTGACCTGGCGCCGCTGCGCGAGTTCGTCGAGACCTCGGGGCTGGTCGCCCACGATGCAGGGGGCGCCCGCGTGAGAAAGAGCTGGGCGTCGCTCACCGTGGGGCTGCTGGTGGTCGTGGTCTTCGCGATCAGCTATCTGCTCGTTCGCTCGACGAGCGAACGCAATGCCCGCTCTTCGGGCTACACGGTCTGGGCGCTGTTTCACGACGCGTCGGGGCTGTTCGAGAAGTCGCGCGTGCAGACCGCCGGCATCTCGATCGGTCAGATCGACAAGCGCGAGCTCGATGTCACCACGGCGCGGGCCAAGATAACCGTGCGGATGCAGCCGCAGATCAAGCTCTACGAGAACGCCGTGGTCACGAAGAAGTCGGCGTCGCTGCTGGGGGAGTACTACCTCGAGATCGATCCGGGAACGCCGATCCGAGAGGTGAACGGCCAGAAGAAGGCGATGCGGGAGCTCAAGGAAGGGGATCAGATCCTGAACGTCCGCGAGCCGACGTCGATGGCCGACCTCATGGCCGACGTCGGGACCCTGGTGCCGATCCTGCACGACATCCTGGTGGACGTCCGGGGCCTGACCTCGGGCACGATCAAGAACATCGCGGAGAACGTCGACATCCTGATCGCGAACAACTCCGAGGTGCTGGAGCGCCTGCTCAAGCGCGTCGACTCCATCGCCGCCGACATCAGGGCATCACCAGCGCCGAGGCCGAAGACGTCAAGCAGTCGATCAAGAACGTCCGCGAGATCACCGAGTCGATCAAGACGCTGGTCGGCACGACGCAGGGGCAGGTCGAGGGGACCGGGACCGCAGTGCGAGGGTCCATCGACAAGCTGCAGACGACGCTGACGAACCTCGACAAGACGATGAAGAACATGGAGACGATCACCAGTCGTCTCGAGAAGGGGCAGGGGACGGCCGGGCGGCTGCTGACCGACGACACCATCGCCAACAACGTCGAAGGGATCACCGAGGACGCGGGCACCTTCGTGAAGAGCCTGACCCGGCTGCAGACCATCGTCGGGCTGCGGACCGAGTTCAACTTCATCTCGAGCACGTTCAAGAACTACCTGTCGATCCAGCTGATGCCTCGGCCGGACAAGTTCTACCTGATCGAGCTGGTCGAGGACCCGCGCGGCTACCGCGAGCAGACCCGGGTGCTGACCGAGGGCTCGACCGGGACCAGCGACGAGACGAGGGTGACCATCTCGGAACGGCTGCGGTTCTCGTTGATGTTCGGCAAGCGGATCGGTCCCGTCACAGGCCGGTTCGGCATCAAGGAGTCGACCGGCGGTACCGGCGTCGACCTGCACCTGCTGGACGATCGCCTGGTGCTGTCGGTCGATGTCTTCGACGCCCGAACCAACCGGTATCCGCGGGTCAAGGGCACGGCCACGATGGCGGTCTGGCAAAAGACCCTGTACGTGGTGGCGGGGGTCGACGACCTCATCAACTTCACCCGGGCGCGTGCGGGCGCGGGCGGCGGCATCGACTGGTTCCTGGGTGCGCAGCTGTGGTTCAACGACGAGGATCTGAAGTCGCTGCTGCTGTTCGGCGGCGGCGCCGCGGCCGGCGCCGCGTCGAAGTAGCTCGGCCGGATTGCGCCTCTTCCGCGGCGGTGGCCGTTTCTGGGCCGGAGGGCGCCGGTCCGCTATGCTTGACTACATGGGGCGCCCCTCTATAGTTACGCCCTCTCGGACGGCCAGAAGTCGCCGGCCAGGCGAAAAATGCAGTTTAAAATCAATGAGATCGGAGCCGAAGGGCTGCCGGTAAACGTGCTCGTCACGGCCGATTGGTTGGCCGCGGCTTGCCCGGATCTCGAAGCGAAGCCTGGTGAGGCCGGCCTTACGGTGCAGGGGCGGCTCGCCAAGACCGGCGAGGACTACCTGCTGCGCGCCGATGTGCGCGGCGCCCTCGAGCTGCCGTGCGCCCGGTGCCTCGAGCCGGCCCGGGTCGGTCCTCGACCTCCCGCGTGACCGTGACGTTCGTGCCCGCCGGCTACGGCGAGCCGGCTGACAACGACGATCCCGACGTGGTCGTCTTTCCGGGCGGCGAGCTCGACATCTCGGACGAGGTTCGCGACGAGATCCTGCTGGCGGTGCCGATCAATCCGCTCTGCACCGAGACTTGCCGTGGCCTCTGCCCGGTGTGCGGCGGCAACCGCAACCAGGTCGCCTGCACCTGCGAGGTCGACGCGGCGGCGCGTTCGAGGTCGACTCGCGGCGCTCGCCAACATCAAGCTCTGACCGTCCCGCCCACAAATAGAAAGGTACGCACGATGGCCGTTCCGAAGAGAAGACAGTCCAAGTCCCGCTCTGCAATCCGCCGCGCGCAGGTCATGAAGAAGCCGATGCCGCATTTCGTTCCCTGCCCCCGTTGCGGCGAGCCGAAGGTGTCGCACCGGATGTGCGCCGGCTGCGGCTACTACCGGGACCGGCTGGTGATCGAGCCCAAGGAAGAGGAGCAGGCCTAAGGCCTGGCACGCATGCCGCGCATTGCCGTCGACGCGATGGGATCCGACGCCGCGCCCCGCGTCGAGGTCGAGGGCGTCGTCGCGGCGGTGCGCGCCCGGCGGCATCGAAGTCGTGCTGGTCGGGCGACGAGGCGCGGCTGCGCGGTGAGCTCGCCGCGCTGGGCGCGGCAGCGCGAGCGCATCGCATCGAGTGCGCCACGCGCCGGAAGTGATCACGCATGCACGACGCGCCGTCGATGGCGGTCAAGCAGAAGAAGAAGTCGTCGATGCGCGTCTGCTTCGATCTGGTGAAGGCGGGCGAGGCGGACGCGGTCGTGTCGGCCGGCAACTCGGGCGCGATGATGGCGTGCGGCCTGTTCGTGCTCGGCCGGCTGCCGGGCGTCGAGCGGCCGGCGATCGTGACCACCTTCCCGACCAAGGCGGGCGAGTGCGCGCTGCTGGACATGGGCGCGAACGTCGATCCCAAGCCGGCGGTGCTGGCCCAGTTCGCGGTGCTGGGCGCGGTCTACGCGCGCCTCCTGCACGGCAAGGGGCGCCCCAAGGTGGGGCTGCTGTCGAACGGCTCCGAGGAGCACAAGGGGACGCCGCTGACCCGCGAGGCCCACCAGCTCGCTGGCCGCGCGCCTGCCGGCGGGCCGGCGCCGATTTCGACTACCTCGGCTACGTCGAGGGGCGGGACATCTTTCGGGGCGAGGTCGACGTCGTCGTCACCGACGGCTTCACCGGCAACGTCGTGCTCAAGAGCGTCGAGGGGGCCGGCGGAGGCGATCATGGCATGGTGCGCGAGGAGGTCGGCGCGGTCGGGCCTGCTGGCGAAGCTGGGCGCCGCCCTGATGACCGGGGCGCTCGCGCCGCCTGAAGCGCCGCACCGACTACGCCGAGCACGGCGGCGCGCCGCTGCTGGGCGTCGACGGGCGTCGCCCTGATCTGCCACGGCGGCTCGAACGCGAAGGCGATCAAGAACGCGGTCTGCGTCGCCGACCGTTTCGCCCAGCTCGGCCTCGGCAAGGAGCTGACCGCGGCCGTGGCGCGGCACGCGTTCCTGTGGGACGCTGCCCGCCGCGCCCAGCGCCGGCCGTCGGAGGCCATATCGTGATCCGCAGCCGAATCATCGGCACCGGCCGCGCGGTGCCCCGCAAGGTGCTGACCAACGACGATCTGTCGAAGATGGTCGACACCTCGGACGCCTGGATCACCGAGCGCACCGGCATTCGCGAGCGGCACATCCTGGAGCCGTCGCTGGCGGCCAGCGATCTGGCCACCGAGGCCGGCGCGCAAGGCCTGCCGCAAGGCGGGCGTCGATCCCGTCGGCGGTCGACTGCATCATCGTCGGTACGGTGACGGGCGACTGCCCGTTCCCGTCGACGGCGACCTTCGTGCAGAAGAAGCTGGGCGCCGCCGCCGGCGGCTGCGCGTTCGACCTCTCGGCCGCCTGCGCCGGGCTTCCTCTACGGCCTGTCGATCGCCGACAGCGTTCATCCGCACGCGGTCAGTTCAAGCGGGTGCTGGTCATCGGCGTCGAGGTGCTGTCGCGCATCGTCGACTGGACCGATCGCAACACCTGCGTGCTGTTCGGCGACGGCGCGGGCGCGGTGCTGCTGGCGCCCGACGACAGCGGCGCGGGGCGTGCTGTCGACGCACCTGTACGCCGACGGGACGCTGGCCGAGATGCTGCTGCAGCCGGCGGGCGGCAGCCGCGAGCCGCTCACGCCCGAGGCGCATGGCCGACAAGCGCCACTTCGTGAAGATGAACGGGCGCGAGGTCTACAAGCACGCCGTGCGCAACATGGCCGCGGCGTCGAAGGCGGCGCTGGACGCCAACGGATGCACGCCGACGACGTCGACTGGGTGATCGCGCACCAGGCGAACCTGCGCATCCTCGAGGGGGTGTCGGAGCGGGTCGGGCATCCCGATGACGCGGTTCTTCATCAACATCGATCGCTACGGCAACACGTCGTCGGCGTCGGTGCCGACCGCGCTCGACGAGGCGATCGAGCTGGGAAAGATCAAGGACGGCGACCTGCTGCTGTTCACGGCGCTGGGCGGCGGGCCTGGCCTGGGCGTCGGCGGCGGTGCGGTGGTGATGGCCGGCGCCGCCATGGCGCTCGCGTTCCTGTTCCCGGGGCAGGGCTCGCAGAAGGTCGGCATGGGGCGAGGCCCTCTGCGAGGCCTTCCCGGAGGCGCGGGCCGTCTTCGACGAGGCCGACGCCGCGCTGGGATTCTCGCTGTCGCGGCTGTGCTTCGAGGGCCCGGAGGACGAGCTGACCCTGACCGCGAACGCGCAGCCGGCGATCCTGACCACCAGCATCGCGGCCTTGCGGGTGCTCGAGGCGCGAGACCGCGCTGCGGCCCGGCGGTGGTGGCCGGCCACTCGCTGGGCGAGTATCGGCGCCTGGTGGCGGCCGGCGCGCTGACGCTGCGCCGACGCGGTGCGGCTGGTGCGCCTGCGCGGGCAAGTTCATGCAGGAGGCGGTGCCGGCGGGCGACGGGCGCGATGGCGGCGATGCTGGGCCTGGCTCGGGCGACGAGGTCGACGGCCGCCTGCGCGCGAGGCGCGCCGGAGCGGCGAGGTCGTCAGCCCGGCCAACCTCAACGGCGGCGGCCAGATCGTGATCGCCGGCCACAAGGCGGCGGTCGAGCGCGCCTGCGCGGCCGCCAAGGCGCGCGGCGCCAAGACGGCCATGCCGCTCAAGGTGAGCGCGCCCTTCCATTGCGCGCTGATGCAGCCGGCGGCCGACGGCTGGCCGCGCGAGCTGGCGCAGGTCGAGGTGCGCGGCGCCGTCGGTGCCGGTGGTGACGCAACGTCGAGGCCGACGCCCAACCAGGACGCCGGCGCGCGTGCGCGAGCTGCTGGTCCGGCAGGTGACCGCGCCGGTGCGCTGGGAGGAGTCGGTGCAGCAGCTGGTGGCGCTGGGCGTCGACCGCGGCGATCGAGGTCGGGGCGGGGACGGTGCTGGCGGGGCTGGTTCAAGCGGATCGCGCCGGCGATCGCGGTTCACGCGTCCGGCGAGCCGGACGACATCGACGGCCTTCGATGGCAGCTGCGGCAGCGGTAGACCACCGAGGACAAGGAGCGGCGATGCGTGAGCTCGAGGGACGGGTGGCGCTGGTGACCGGCGGCTCGCGCGGCATCGGCCGCGCCATCGCCGTCGCGCTGGGGCGCCGCGGGGCGCCAAGGTGGTCGTCAACTACACCGCCAACGAGGCGGCGGCCAACGAGACCGCCGCCGCGGTGGTCGGCGGCCGGCGGCACCGCGGTCATCGAAGCGCTTCGACGTCGCCGATCGCGCGGCGGTCGACGCGGCGATCAAGGAGATCGTCGCCGGCGAAGGGCGGGCTGCACATCCTGGTCAACAACGCCGGCATCGCGGTCAACGCGCTGATGCTGGGCGCCAAGGACGCCGACTGGCAGCGCACCCTGGACGTCAACCTGACCGGCACCTTCAACTGCACGCCGCGCCGCGCTGCGGGCGCTGCTGAAGGCGCAAGGACGCGGGCCGGATCATCAACATCACCTCGGTGGTCGGCGAGATGGGCTCGGCCGGGCAGGCGCCGTACGTCGCGGCCAAGGCCGGCGTCATCGGCCTGACCAAGACGCTGGCGCGCGAGTACGCCTCGCGCGGCGTCACCGTCAACGCGGTCTCGCCCGGCTACATCGAGACCGACATGACCGCGGCCGAGCTTGCCCGAGGCACGCCGCGCCGAGCTGCTGAAGGCGATCCCGCTGGCGCGCGTCGGCACGCCCGAGGACGTGGCGGCCGCGGTCGCGTTCCTCGCCGGCCCGGGCGCGGCGTACATCACCGGGCAAGTCTTGCGCGTCAACGGCGGACTTTTAATGTAAGGTACGCGCCGCTCGCCGCCCCGGAAAACGCCGGTAAACAGCACGAGCAACCGCATCGAGAGGATCAACAAACCATGGCCGACGAACATCGAAGACAAGGTCAAGAAGATCATCATCGAGCAGCTCGAGGTCGCCGCCCGACAAGGTGAAGCCCGAGGCGTCGTTCACCGAGGACCTGAAGGCCGACTCGCTGGCCGTCGTCGAGCTGGTGCTGGCGCTCGAAGAGGCGTTCAAGATCGAGATCCCCGACGAGGACACCGAGAAGATCAAGACCGTCGGCGACGCGATCAACTACATCAAGTCGCACGCCAAGTAGTCGGCAGTCGCACGATAGACCGCGGCCGTCGCCGCTCGGAGGAAGAACGTCACGAATGTCACGCAGGGTCGTCATCACCGGAATCGGGCTGGTCACGCCGCTCGCCATCGGCACGGAGGAGACCTGGCAGGCGCTGCTCGCCGGGAAGTCCGGCATCGGTCCGATCACGCACTTCGACCACACCGCCTTCGCCACCCACTTCGCGGGCGAGGTGAAGGGCTTCGACCCGACGCGCTGGATGACGTCGCGCGAGGCTCAAGACGCTCGACCCGTTCATCCAGTACGCGATCGCCGCCGGCGGGCTGGCGATGGAGGACTCCGGCCTCGAAGATCGAGGGCGAGTTCGCCGAGCGCGTCGGCTGCTTCGTCGGCGCCGGCCTGGGCGGCGTCACGACGCATCGAGGCCACCTGCAAGACCCTGTGCGGAGAAGGGGCCGCGCCACGGCATCTCGCCGTTCTTCGTCCCGACGATCATCATCAACCTGGCCCCGGGCAGCTCTCGATCCGTCACGGCGCCAAGGGGCCGAACATGTCGCACGTGTCGGCCTGCTCGACCGGCGCGCACGCCATCGGCGAGGCGTTCCGGGTCATCCCGCGCGGCGACGCCGACGCCATGATCTGCGGCGGCACCGAGGCGACCGTCACCCCGCTCGGGCGTGGGCGGCTTCAACAGCATGCGCGCGCTGTCGACCCGCAACGACGCGCCGCAGCAGGCGTCGCGGCCGTTCGACCACGATCGCGACGGCTTCGTCATCGCCGAGGGGGCGGGCATCGTCGTGCTCGAGGAGCTGGAGCACGCCAAGGAGCGCGGCGCGAGGATCTACGCCGAGGTGACGGGCTACGCGGCCAACGCCGACGCCCACCACATCACCGCGCCCGCGCCCGAAGGCGAGGGCGCCCAGCGCTGCATGAAGCTGGCGCTCGCCGACGCGAAGCTCGACGCCCGCGGACATCGGCTACATCAACGCCCACGGCACCTCGACCAAGATGAACGACGCCAACGAGACGATGGCGATCAAGAAGGTGTTCGGCGATCGCGGCCCGCAAGCGTGATGGTCAGCTCGACCAAGTCGATGACCGGCCACATGCTGGGCGCCGCCGGCGGCGTCGAGGCCGCGATCTGCGCGCTGGTGCGTCGCCCGCGGCGTGGTCCCGCCGACGATCAACTACACGACCCCCGATCCCGAGTGCGACCTCGACTACGTGCCCAACACGGCCCGCGAGGTGCGCGATCCAGCACGCGCTGACGAACAGCTTCGGCTTCGGCGGCACGAACGCCTGCCTCGTCCTCAGCCGTTACGCTTGATCGTCACGGCTTGAGCGTGAGCGGCGTCGAACCGCTCACGTCTGCGTAGAGGGTAGTGGCGCCCGCGCTCTCGCGCGGCAGCGGGAGTGTCCTTGCGAATAGCCGCACCGCCGCGCTTCGCGCGGCAGCGGCTAGAGCCCGTCTCACGACCAGCCGCACACCCGCGCTTCGCGCGGGAGCGGCTGGAGCCCGTCTCACAATAGCCGCACACCCGCGCTTCGCGCGGGAGCGGCTGGAGCCCGTCTCACAATAGCCGCACACCCGCGCTTCGCGCGGGAGCGGCTAGTGCGCGCGGAGCTCGGTTTCGGCGCGGAGCCAGTCCTCTTCGTGGTGGCCCGGCAGGCCACCGCGATCGAGGAAGAGCTCGTAAGCGCGCACCGCGATCTCGTCGTGCGTCGGCTCGTGTTTGGCCATCCCGCCCGACTTTGCCTTCGGCGCCTTGACCGACATCGGCGCCGTGACCTTCCCACCCTTGATTGTCTTCCGCCCGATTAGCTTCATGACGCAATCATATAAACCCCGGGTTTTGGGCACGCAAAAAAATCATCTTGCGTGCGTACGAATTGACGCTCCGGAAACGAAAACGCCAAACGATTGACCGCTGAGCTGCGCCAAACGAGCCCGCGGAATCTTCGCATCGCGCAGAGCGCGCGCGTCAGGTGGCCGCGGGGCCCGCGCCGACCGCGGGCATCTCGTCGAACGTCTCGCGTTCCTGCTCGAGCTCCTCGACGATCGCAAGCACGAGTCGACTCGCGAGCTCGCGTGCCCGGCCTACCGGGCGCGTCATGATCTCCGCGAGCGTGAACGACCAGCGTCGATCGCGCTTGGCCCATTCCAGAATTTCATGGGCCGCGTCCATGCGTTCTGCGAGCTCGCGCTGCGCGAGCTCGCGCAGCTGGGCCGGCCGGCGCCGCGAGCGGCGCATCTCGACCTGGAGATCCCGGATCAGCCTCGGCATGTCCTGCGCGGGAAATTTCTCCACGGCCATGACCTCCTTGCAACCTTGTCATGCGTGCCCGCACTGCAAGGGGCTGTCCCCTGGCCGAGCGGGCCCATGTTCATGGATGGGCAGTCAAAGCAAAGCGTGAACAAGCAAAGCGTGAACAGGAGAAGCGATGCGCGGTCGATACCTTCGTGAGTGCTTCCGATTCCTGGTTTTCGTCGCAGCGATCGGCTGGCTGGCAGCGCCCGCAGCGTGGGCGCAACGAATCACGGATGATTCCATCTCAGCACTTCCAAACGCGGAAGGTCCAGGGGATTCGACGCCGTCCGCCGATCGCCAACGAATGCTTACAGAGCCCCCCAAGTTCGACCCGAAGAGCTCCGGCGCGGTCCGGGCCCGCGAGGCTCACATCCGGGAAATGAAGGAGGCCCCGGCCAAGGCGCAGAAGGCGGAGGACGGTGCGGCGGCGGCGAAGCCGGAATCGAAGGCGGAGGCGGCGTCCGAGGAGCCCATGGCGGCCACGCCGAAGGCGCCGAAGGCGGATGCGCCAACGCTGCCCGAGACGAAGCCCGTGAAGCCAGGCGCGGCCGAGGCGAAGGCGCCCAGCGCGAATGCCGACAGGCGCGCCCTCGATCCCCTGGGCGGACGAGGCGGCTGCCGGCCAAGCTGAGCCGGGCGCCGTCCATCCGGCGAAGCCCGAGAGCGAGCCGCCGACAGCGGCGGTGACTCCGGGCCAAGCTGAGCCGGTCGCTGTCCCCCTGGGAAAGCCCGAGAGCGAGCCGCCGGCGTCTCCGGTCCCGTCGTCCCCGTCAGCGGACACGGCGTCGACCACGTCGTTTGCGACCCCGTCGCCTTTCCAGGAGCCGTCGCGCATCGCGCCGCCGCCCTCGATTCCGGGGCCGGTCGGGTCGACTCCGAGCCCGGTCGGGTCGAAAGCCGCGTCGGGTGACCGCCCGATGCCGCTCACCGAGACGCCGGCGCCCACGACCGGCCCCGAGGGCGTCGAGATCGTGAATCGGCGCCGGCAGCGGCTCCCGGCGTCGTGTCGCAGGGGATGGACAGGCAGGTGCCGTCGTCCGGGACGGCGGGGGACACGCCGCTCGGCGCCTCGCCCGAACCGACGGCGCCCAGCGTCCAGGACGTTCAAGACACCACGGTTCCGATCCGAGATCCCGACGCCGCCGACCAGCAACGGCCAGTACGGGACGTCGCAGTCCGACGTGGCCTCGCCGAACCTGAAGACGCCGAGCCTCACCACGCCGAGCCCCACCACGACGGGTCCCTCCACGCCGAATATCTCGACGCCCAATCCGTCGGCGGGGTCGAGCCCCGGCGACAAGCTGTAGCGCTTCGCGCGGTAGCGGTTAGCGGGCGCCGACGGCCGCTTCGACCGCGTCCGGGGTCTTGGGGATCGCGTCGGTCAGCACCTCGCGCCCGGAGGCGGTCACCAGCACGTCGTCCTCGATGCGGATGCCGCGTACGTCGGCGAAGGCGGCCAGCCGGTTGCGGTCCAGACGGTCGCCGGCGACCTTGCTCAGCTCGGGATCCGCGAGGATCGCGGGCGAGATGTAGAAGCCGGGTTCGATGGTCACGGCCATCCCGGGCGCCAGATCGCGGTCGAGCCGCAGCGCGCGCAGCCCGAACTGCTTGGAGCGCTCGCGCCCGGGCGCATAGCCTGCCCGATCCCCCAGGTCTTCCATGTCGTGGACGTCGAGGCCCAGGAGGTGTCCGACGCCGTGCGGGAACAGCAGCGCGACCACGCCGTCGGCCGCCAGCTCGATCGGATTGCCGCGCAGGATGCCCAGGTCGACGAGGCCCGCGGCCAGCGCCTGACAGGCGAGGAGGTGCACGTTGCGATAGCGGCCGCCCGGCGTCACCGCGGCGATCGCCTGCTTCTGCGCCGCAAGCACCAGCTGGTAGGCGTCGCGCTGCGTGGGCGAAAACTTTCCCGACACGGGCCAGGTGCGGGTCACGTCGCCGGCCCAGCCGCCGGCCGTCTCCGCGCCGACGTCCGCCAGCAGCAGATCGCCGGCGGCCAGCGTCAGGTCGTAGCGTTCGCTGTGCAGGATCTCGCCGTGCGGCGTGACGATCGACGGGTAGGCGCAGGTCATCCCGCGGGCGATCAGCGGCGCCTCCATCGCGGCCCGCACCTCGGCGGCGGTGCGGCCGGGGCGGGTCGCCGCCATGCCGGCCGCGTGCGCGGTCGCGGTCGCCTCGGCCGCCAGGCGCAGCTCCGCGATCGCGGCGTCATCGTGCTGCAGCCGTAGCTCGATCATCGCGTCGGCGAGCGGCGCGTCCAGAACGTCGAGGACGCCGCGCCGGATGTCGCGGCCGAGCAGGCGGCTCTGCTCCAGGCAGGTCTCGGCGTCGGGTGCGGGCAGCGTGGCGACCGCGCGCCCGCGGACGCTCGCCGGCAGCCGCGCTATCGGGCGCACCCGGCAGCCCGTGGCCGCCGTGACCTCCTCGGCGGAGGGGGGCGGCCCTTCCCAGAGCGCCTGATCCGGGTAGGGCTCGGGGAGGTAGAGCGTGAAGTCGCCGGCGTCGTAGCCGGCGACGGCGCCCCGCAGCGGAAGGCCGAAGAGGTAGAGGAAGTGGCTGCTGGCCCGAAACGGGTACTGGTTCGCGGCGTAGTTGCGCGGGCGCGGGACGCCGGCGGCGATCAGCGCCGGACGGCTGCCGAGGCGCCGGGCGAGCTTGGTGCGCCGGGTCTCGAGGGCGTCGCGGCTGGTCACGGACGGCAGCATCGCGCTCAGTATAAGGCGGGCCTGGGTCCGGGCTATCGCCGCCGGCTATTGTCGCCGGCTATTGTCGCCGTCTTGGTGGGGCGGGGGGCGGCGGGCGTGCGGTGGCGCCGTCCTCGGGCCAGGCGTGCCTCGGGTAGCGGCGCCCGAGCTCGCGGCGGAGCGCGGGATAGTGTTGGGTCCAGAAGCCGGCGAGATCGCGCGTCACCTGCACCGCGCGTCCGTTCGGGGCCAGCAGATGCACGGTGAGCGGCACCCGCCCGCCGGCGATCGCCGGTGCCGCCCGCGTCCCGAAGAAATCCTGCAGGCGCGATTCGATCCAGGGGGGCGCGTCGGCCGGGTAGTGGACGGCCACGGCGCGGCCACCGCCGAGCGTGATCCGCTCGGGCGCCAGCGTCTCCAGGGCGCGGCGCGCGTCGCCGGGGAGCGCCGCGAGCACCAGGGCGCGCAGATCGGTCAGCCCGGCGAACCCGACCTGCCCCTGGCAGGCGCCGCGCACCAGCTCGGCCACGCCCGCCGCGTCCAGCGCCGGCAGCGGCGCCTCGGGCGCCGACGCGCGGGCGAACGCCAGCCGCTGCAGGAGCTCGGGGAGCTCGGCGCCGCCGGGGAGGCGTTCGAGGCCGCGCGCGATCGCCGCGGCCGCCAGCAGCCGCGCGGTCTCGTCGTCGGGCGGCGCGGGGGCGACCGTCTCGTCGAGCAGCAGCGCGCCGTAGCGGAGGCCGCTGGTTCGTTCCACGCGCGCGGTGGTCGGATTGAAGGCGCGGCTGTCGACCTCCTCGACCCGCTCGGGGAACAGATCCAGCAGCCACTCGGGCTCGATGGTCGAGCCGAGCCGCACCTCGACGCCCGCCGGTGCGGGTCCCGCGCTTGCGCTCCTCGACGTCGACCGCGACCAGCCAGTCGTGCGACGGCTCGAAGCCGAGGCTCGCCGCGCCGCCGGCCGCGAGCACCACCGCGCGCCGCTCGTCACTGCGCCGCCGCGCCACCCGATCCGGAAACGCCGCGAGCACCGCCAGCCGCAGCGCCGCCGGGTCGGGTGCGCCCCCCGGTCGATCGCCGCGGCCGCCACGGCCCGCCGAGGCCAGCCGCCAGCTGCCGGCGAACCTGCGAGACCTCGTCGAGCGCCCGGCGATCCAGCTCCAGCCGGCGCACGACGTCGGCGCCGAAGCGGGCCTGCTCCGCCTCGCGGAAAAGGTCGACGAGATCGACGACCTCCGCGCCGCGCTCGATTCCCACCCGCTCGGCGGTGGCGAACGAGGCCCGGGCCGCGGTGCGGATGTCGCGCTCGGAGATCAGGGCCGCCGCGAGGCAGGCGGCTTCGCCGACGCCGCGCGCCTCCCCCTCGACCACCAGCCGCGCCAGACGGGGGTGGACCGGCAGCCGCGCCATGCGGCGCCCGACGTCGGTCAACGCGCCGGCGCCGTCGATCGCGCCCAGCCGCCCGAGCAGCTCGCGGGCCACGCCCCACGCCGCCGCGGGCGGCGGCTCGAGCCAGGCGAGGGCGTCGGCGTCCGGGACGCCCAGCGCCGCCAGCGTCAGGGCCAGCTCGGCGAGATCGGCGCGCGCGATCTCGGGCTGATCGTGCGCCCGCCGCTGGTCGAAGTCGTGCCGGGTGTAGAGGCGCAGCGCCCGTCCCGGACGGGTGCGGCCGGCCCGCCCGGCCCGCTGGGTCGCCGCCGCCTGGCTGATCTTCCCCAGCGCCAGCGTCGGCAGGCCGGTCCACGGCGAGTGCGTCGCGATCCGCGCCAAGCCCGAATCGATCACCCCGACGACGCCGTCGATGGTGACCGACGACTCGGCCACGTTGGTCGAGAGCACGATCTTGCGGCGGTCGGCGGGACGCACCGCGCGGGTCTGCTCCTCGAGCGGCATGTCGCCGTGCAGCGGCAGGATCAGCAGCTCGCCGGCGCCCGGCAGCTCGGCGAGCGCCGCCTGGGCGCGCCGGATCTCCCCCGCGCCGGGGAGAAAGACCAGCAGATCGCCGTCGGGCGCCTCGCGCAGCATGCGGCGGACGGCCCCCGCGATCTGGCGATCGAGCGGGCGGTCGTCGGGGGCGGGGAGGTGCTCGATCGCGACCTCGAACGCGCGCCCCTCGCTGCGGACCAGCGCGCCGTCGAGGAACGCGCGCACCGGCTCGGCGTCGAGCGTCGCCGACATCGCGAGCACCGCCAGGTCGGGCCGGCGCCCCTCGCGCAGGTGCCGCGCCCAGGCGAGCGCGAGGTCGGTCGCGACGTGACGCTCGTGGAGCTCGTCGAAGATCAGGGTGGCGACGCCCTTCAGGGTCGGGTCGGCGAGCATCCGGCGTACGAACAGCCCCTCGGTCAGGAACTGCACCCGGGTGTTCGGACCGATCGCCTCGTCGAACCGGACCGCGTAGCCGACCGCACCGCCGACGCGCTCGCCCAGCTCGGCCGCGACCCGCGTCGCGGCCAGCCGGGCCGGGAGGCGCCGCGGCTCGAGGACCCAGATGTCGCCGCGGGCGCCGTGCCCCGCGTCGAGCAGCGCCCGCGGCACACGCGTCGTCTTGCCCGCGCCGGGCGGGGCCTCGACGACCACCGCGCCGCGCTCTGCCGCGGCGCGCACCACGTCGGGGATGGCGCGGTCGATCGGAAGCTCGGTCATGGACGATCGGTCGCCGGCGGCGGTACGGCCGAGCATACAGCGATGGCGAACGCTACGGCTGCGATCTCGGGGGCAGGGCGCGATAACGGGCTTGGCCCGGCCGCAAATACGGTAGTCTTCGCCGCGGATGGATATCTCTGCCGACCAGGTCCGGGTCGCGCTGCTGTCGCTGATCGCGTTCATCGTCTCCGTCTCGGTCCACGAGTACGGCCACGCGCTGGTCGCCGACAAGCTGGGCGATCGCGTCCCCCGCATGCAGGGGCGGCTGACGCTGTCGCCGATCGCCCACATCGATCCGCTGGGGACGCTGCTGCTGCCGCTCGTCGGCGGCTCTGATGCCCGGTCTGCCGCTCATTGCCTGGGGCAAGCCGGTGCAGACCAACCCGACGAACTACACCCGGCGATTCAGCATGCGCACCGGCAGCATGCTGGTGTCGGCGGCCGGCCCGGCCATGAACCTGCTGATGGCGCTCCTCTCGCTCGATCGTCTTCGTGGCCCTGGGCAAGGCCGGCGTTCTGAACGAGACGGTGGCGCACGCGCTGCTCCGCTACGTGCTGCTGGTGAACCTGACGCTGATGTTCTTCAACCTGATCCCGCTCGGCCCGCTGGACGGGGCGGCGGTGCTGGCCGGGATCCTGCCGCGAGTCGGCGCAGCCGATCGCGCAGGCGGCGCGGCACTACGGGATGGCGGTCCTGCTGTTGTTGATGGTCACGGGAACGCTGAAGCACGTCATGGCGCCCGCCTACGCAGTCCACGCTGCCTGGGCCGGCGCTCTGGTCCGCATGGTGTCATGAGCGCCGACGCCAGCAGCACCGGCTACCGCGTCGCGCTTCCGGAGTTCGAGGGGCCGCTCGATCTCCTGCTGCACCTCTGCAAGACGCACGAGCTGGACATCGTCAACATCCCGATCGCGTTCGTCACCCAGAAGTACCTGGAGTACCTGGAGGTGATGCAGTCGATGTCGGTCGACGTCGCGGCCGACTACCTGGTGATGGCGGCGACGCTCGCGTACCTCAAGTCGCGCGAGCTGGTGCCGGCGCCCGAGCCGCTGGACGTCGCCGGCGAGGAGCCGGAGTCGGAGCTGGATCCGCGGGAGGAGCTGATCCGCCGCCTGCTCGAGTACCAGAAGTACAAGGACGCCGCCGAGAAGCTGGGCGGGCGTCCCATCGAGGGGCGCACCGTGTTCGGCCGCGGCATGCCGGTGGAGGCCGACGACGGGTCGCGCCCCCTGGCCGAGCAGTCGGTCTGGAAGCTGATCGAGGCGTTCGGCAAGCTGCTGGACAAGGCCGGCAAGGGGATCGCGACCCACGACGTCCACGTCGATCGGGTCTCGATCGGCAGCCGCATCAACCAGCTGGCCGATCGCCTGGAAGCGGGCGGGGGGACGTTCCGCTTCGACGCCTGCTTCGATTTCGCGCTGCCGGAGGCGGAGCTTCGCGACCAGGTCGTGGTCACGCTGCTCGCGATCCTGGAGCTGGCCCGGCTGCAAGGTGGTGCGCGTGCTGCAGTCGCCGGATGACGACACGCTGTTCATCAGCCAGGTTCCAGGGACGTCGCTGGAGGCCGCGCGGCGCACGCAAGTCACCTCTGACAACGCCACCTCGGACACAGACGAGACGTCGGAGCAAACGGAGACGCATGAGTAAGCGGAAGAAGAAGGACGTGACGGCCGAGCCCCCGAGCGAGGGGATAGCGACGGAGCCGGTCGGGCACGAGGACGTGACCTCCCCGGGCGCGACGGACGCCTTCTCCGAGGAGGACGACACGGTCGTCACCGCGGCGGCGGCCGTGGAGCCGATCGCGATCGCGGTCTCGGGCGAAGAATGGGAGGGTCCGACCCGCGAATCGGAGCTCGCCGAGATGGCGGCGCTGGCGGCGAAATCGGTCGAGGCGCCCGATGCGACCGAGACGGTCGGTGCGACCGATGTCTCCGAGGCGCTCGACGCGACCCAGGCGCCCGAGGGGACCCCGGAGGTTCCGTCGGATGTGGCCGAGGAGGCCGCGCCGTCGGAGGCGCTGGCGCCGCGGGGCCCGCCTCGAGAGCGTGCTCGAGAGCCTGCTGTTCGCGAGCGACCATCCGCTGACGGTGGCCGAGCTCAAGCGCCTGGTCAGCGAGCGCGACGGCGGCAAGCTGACCGCGGCCCTCGAATCGCTGCGGACGCGGCGGGCAGACGCCGGCGTCCAGGTCGTGTCGGTCGCCGGCGGCTGGCACCTCCGCACCGCCCCCGAGAACGTCGCCTGGGTCTCCCGGTTGGTGGCGGGGCGGCCCCAGCGGCTGTCGCGGGCGATGCTCGAGACGCTGTCGATCGTCGCCTACCGGCAGCCGATCACCCGTCCCGAGATCGACGACATTCGCGGCGTCGATTGCGGCCCGGTCCTGAAGACGCTGCTCGATCGCGGGCTCGTGCGCATGATCGGAAAGAAGGAGGAGGCGGGCCGCCCGCTCCTCTACGGCACGACGCCCGAGTTCCTGCGCACCTTCACCCTCAGCGATCTGAACGAGCTGCCGACGCTGCGCGAGTTCCACGAGCTCGGGGTCGCCGAGGCGGAGAAGGTCGCCGCGATCGACGCCGAGGCCCGCCAGAACATGGAGGCCGCGCCGGTCGAGGCGCCACGGCCGACGCCCTTGCCGCCCGAGCCCGCCGAGGACGACGAGCTGATCTCCGAGCTGGAGCGCGCCGCAGCGGCCGCTGCCGACGCCGCCAAGCCGATGGCTGACCCGGCGGCGAACCCTCCCCCCGACGCGCCGTCGACCGAGTCCGCGTGAGGCTACAACAGTTTCTCGCCAAGGCCGGCGTCGCCTCGCGGCGCAAGGCGGAGGCCCTGATCGCCAGCGGGTCCGTGACCGTCAACGGCGTCGCCGTCACCGCGGCCGGCAGCAGCGTCAATCCGGCCAAGGATCGGGTCGCGCTCGACGGCCGGCGGCTGCAGGTCGAGTCGGCGATCTACCGGCTGATGCTGAAGCCCCGCGCCTGCCTGGCGACGCTGGGGCCCAGCGGCGAGCGCCCGACGCTGTCGCGCTACCTCCGCGACGCCGAGCCCGGCCTGCAGGTGGTGGCGCCGCTCGACTTCCCCGCCGAGGGGGTCTTGCTGCTGACCACCGACGGGGAGCTGGCCCAGGCGATCTCCAAGCCGCCGCGGCGCGCGCCGGGGGTCCCGATGACCTACCACCTGAAGCTGCAGGGGATGGTCAGCGAGGACGACATCGAACGCCTGCTCCGGGGCTGGAAGTGGGAGGGGCGCCCGGTCAAACCGATGGCGATGGACCGGCTCGCGACGACCGACAAGAACAGCTGGGTCGAGATGGTCGTCGCCGAGGCGCGCCCGCGCGCGCTGAAGGCGGCCGGCGAGCTGATCCGGCATTCGCTGCTCAAGATCTCGCGCACCCGGCTGGGCGGCCTCTCGTTCGAGGGGCTGAAGATGGGGGCGTGGCGGGACCTGTCCAAGACCGAGATCGCCGACCTGCGGCATCGCGCCGGCCTCGTCTAGGCTGAAGTACGACCTGCCACGAACCTCCATAGCCGCACACCCGCGCTTCGCGCGGGAGCGGTTCGCAGACCCTTTTAGGGTCCCGGTGAGAGTGATAGAAGCAGGCCCGTGGCGAGCACCAAGGTTGCAAAACTTTCGCGCGCGCTGATTTCGGTCTCCGACAAGACCGGGCTCGTCGAGTTCGCGCGCCGCCTGTCGCAGCTCGGTGTCGAGATCCTGTCGACCGGCGGCACGGCGAAGGCGCTGGGCGCGGCCGGCGTTCCGGTGCGCGAGGTGAGCGACTTCACCGGCGCGCCCGAGATCCTCGACGGGCGGGTCAAGACGCTGCACCCGCGCGTGCACGGCGGCATCCTCGGGCGGCCGACCGACGGCCCACCAGGCCGCAGATGCAGCAGGCCGGACATCGAGCCGATCGATCTGGTGGTCGTGAACCTGTACCCGTTCCGCGAGACGGTGGCGCGCGGCGCGCCGTTCGACGAGGTGATCGAGAACATCGACATCGGCGGTCCGGCGATGATCCGCTCGGCGGCCAAGAACCACGAGCGCGTCGCCGTGGTGGTCGATCCCGCCGACTACGCCGGCGTGCTGGCCGAGCTGGACGACGCGCGGCGAGGTCACCGACGCGACCCGGTTCGAGCTGGCGCGCAAGGCGTTCGCGCACACCGCCGCCTACGACGGCGCGATCGCCTCGCACCTCGGGCGGATCGAGACGCCGGGCGCGGCGCCGGCCGACTTCCCCGAGACGCTGCACGTCTCGGGTGACGCGCGCCCGGGCGCTGCGCTACGGCGAGAACCCGCACCAGAAGGCGGCGTTCTACGCCCTCGACGGGGCCGCGGGGCCGTCGCTGGCGCGGGCCGAGGTGCTGCAGGGCAAGGAGCTCTCCTACAACAACCTGCTCGACCTCGACGCCGCGCTGGGGCTGTGCGCCGAGTTCGCCGCGCCGGCCGCGGTGATCGTCAAGCACACCAACCCCTGCGGCGTGGCCATCGCCGACCTGAGGGCGTGGCGGAGGCCTACCGCCGCGCGCGCGAGACCGACCCGGTGTCGGCGTTCGGCGGCATCGTCGCGGTCAACCGGCCGGTCGACGGCGAGCTGGCCCGCGAGCTCAGGCCGAGACCTTCCTCGAGTGCGTGGTCGCGCCGGCGTTCGAGCGCCGACGCGCTGCGATCCTGGCGGCGAAGCAAGAACCTGCGCCTGCTGGTCGCCGACATCGTCGCCCGACGCGCCGGCGTCGCTGGAGCTGCGGAGCGTGACCGGCGGGTTCCTGGTCCAGACCATCGACCGCGACACCGCGGCGGCCGTCGGCCGGGCAAGGTGGTGACCAAGCGGGCGCCGACGGCCGCGGAGCTGGCCGACCTGGACTTCGCCTGGCGGGTCTGCAAGCACGTCAAGTCGAACGCGATCGTGTTCGTCGCCGGGGGGCGCACGCTGGGGATCGGCGCCGGCCAGATGTCGCGGGTCGACTCGGTGCGCATCGCGGTCAGCAAGGCCCGCGTCCCGCTGGGCGGCGCGGTGGTCGCGTCGGACGCGTTCTTCCCGTTCCGCGACGGCGTCGACGCGGCGGCCAAGGCGGGCGCGACCGCCATCATCCAGCCGGGCGGCTCGGTGCGCGACGACGAGGTGATCGCCGCGGCCGACGAGCACGGCATGGCGATGGTGTTCACCGGCGAGCGCCACTTCCGGCACTAGCGCCATGCGGGATCATTCCTGGTCGGATCGGGGGGGCGCGAGCACGCGCTGGCCTGGAAGCTCGCGGCAAGCCCGCTCGTGCGAGCAGCTGCTCGTCGCGCCCGGCAATCCCGGCATCGCCGCCGAGCTGGTGGACGGGGACAAGGTCACCTGCCTGCCCGATCGCCGCCGACGCGATCCCCGAGCTGGTCGCGGCCGCGGTCGCGGCGCGCGCGGACCTGGTGGTCTGCGGTCCCGAGGTCGCCCTCTGCGCCGGCCTGGGCGACGCGGTCCGCGGCGGCCGGGATCCGCCTGCTTCGGCCCCTCGCGGGCGGCGGCCGAGATCGAGGGCTCGAAGGCGTTCGCCAAGCGCGCTGATGCCGGAGGCGGGCGTTCCCACCGCCGCCTTCGGCAGTGTTCGAGGAGCTGGCCGCGGCCGAGGCGTTCATCGACGCCCAGCCGGGGAACGTGGTGGTCAAGGCGGACGGGCTGGCGCCGGGCAAGGGCGTCGTGGTCGCGTCGACGAAGGCCGAGGCCAAGGCCGCCGCGCGCGACATGCTGGCGGGACGCCGGTTCGGCGAGGCCGGCGCCCGCGTCGTCATCGAGGAGCGGCTCACCGGGCCGCGAGGTCTCGATGATGGCGCTCTGCGACGGCGCGCGGCTGCGTGCTGCTCGCCTCGTCGGAGGATCACAAGGCGGTCGGCGACGGCGACGGCGGCCCGAACACCGGCGGCATGGGCGCCTACTCGCCGTCGCCGCTGGTCGACGAGGCGGCCGCGCGCGGATCGCTCGAGACGCATGTTCGTGCCCACGGTGCGGGCGCTGGCCGCGGCCGGCCGCCCGTTCCGCGGCTTGCTCTACGGCGGGCTGATGCTGACCCCCGACCGCGGCCCGATGGTGATCGAGTGGAACTGCCGCTTCGGCGATCCCGAGACCCAGGCGGTGCTTGATGCGCCTCGACGAGGATCTGCTCCCCTGGCTGGTGGGCGCGGCCGATGGGCGCGCTGCCGGCGGGCGCGCCGCGGGTCCGCCCGGGCGACCGCGATGTGCGTGGTGCTGGCCGCCGGCAACTACCCGGGCACGCCGCGCGCTGGGCGACGAGATCACGGCGGGCTCCGCCGAGTAGGTCGGGCGACGTCGTCGTCTTCCACGCCGGCACCCGGCGCGACGCGCGGGGCGCCTGCTCACCGCGGGCGGCCGCGTGCTGGGGGTCACCGCGTACGGCGCCGACCTGGACGGCCGCGCGCGCCCGGGCCTACGGCGCCGATCGGCCGAGATTCGCTGGTTCGAAGGCATGCACTATCGAACGTGACATCGGCATGCGAGGAAAACAGCGATGAGTGACGAGAAGCTCGACGTGGCAATCATGATGGGGTCGAAGTCGGACCTCGAGACGATGAAGCCGGCGGCCAAGACCTGGAGGAGCTGGGGTTGGTCGTCGAGGTGCGGGTGCTGTCGGCGCACCGGACACCCGAGCAGGCGGCGGCGTTCGTGAAGGACGCGGTCAAGCGCGGGGCCAAGGTGTTCATCTGCGGCGCGGGCGGGGCGGCCCACCTGGCCGGCGCGGTCGCGGCGCACACGACGCGGCCGGTGATCGGCGTGCCCATCGCCGCCGGGACGCCTGCGGGGCTTCGACTCGCTGCTGTCGACGGTGCAGATGCCGCCCGGGATGCCGGTGGCGACGGTCGCGGTCGGCGGCGCCGAGAACGCGGGGCTGCTGGCCGCGCAGATCATCGCGGTCGGCGACCCGGCGCTCGGCGACGCGCGTCGAGGCCGAACGCCACGCGCGCCGCCAGAAGGTGCTCGCCAGCGACGCCGAGGTTCGGATGGAACGGGCCGAACGCCGCAAGGGCTGAACCAACGCCGGCAGATGTCGCTCGTCTTCGACGAGGAGGTCGTGTTCGCGGTGGCCGCGCTCAAGCGCGGTGAGGTGGTCGCCTACCCGACGGAGACGTTCTACGGTCTCGGCGTCGACGCGCTGAACGAGATGGCGCTCCGCCGCCTGCGCCTGCTCAAGGGGCGGAAGGAGAAGGCGATCTCGGTGCTGGTCGACGGCCCCGACATGCTCGACCGCCTCTGTCGCAAGGTGCCGCCGCGCGCGCTGGCGTTGATGGAACGCTACTGGCCCGGTCCGCTGACGATGGCGCTGCCGGCGCGACGTCGGATTCCGGCCGCGCTCCTTTCCGAGGGGTGCATCGCGGTCCGCCAGTCGTCGCATCCGGTGGCGCAGGCGCTGGTCGCGCAGCTCGGCAGCCCGCTCACCACGACCAGCGCCAACCGCGCCGGTGAGCCGCCGCTGACGACGCCCGAGGCGGTCGACGAAAGCTTCGCGGGCGCTTGCCGCGTCCTGCACGCCGGCGCGACCGCGGGCGGCGCGCCGAGCACGCTGGTCCGGGTCCGCGGCGATCGCCTCGAGGTGCTGCGGATGGGGGCCGTCGAAATCGCGCCCGACGCGTGATCTGTGCTAGTCGTGGGGAGGGAGAAACATGGCTGACATCGCTCCGTTCTCCGGGCTTCGGTACGCGGCCGACAGGATTGGCGATTTGGCTGCGGTGCTGTCGCCGCCCTACGACGTGATCGGCGAGCGCGCCCGCGCCGAGCTGGAGGCGCGTCACCCGAAGAACGTGGTGCGGCTCGAGCTGCCGCGCGGCGACGACGACGCGCGGTACACCGGCGCGGCCAACCTTCTGCGGGCCTGGACCGCCGAGGGGTTTCTGCAACAGGACGCGGCCCCGGCGTTCTACGTCTACGAGCAGCAGTTCACCTGGGAGGGGCGGGCGTACACCGCGCCGCGGCTTCTTTGCGGCCGTGCGCCTCGAGCCGTTCGAGAAGCGGGTGGTCCTGCCGCACGAGCACACGCTGTCGGGGCCCAAGGAGGACCGGCGCAAGCTGCTGCGCGCGACCCGCACCCAGCTGTCGCCGATCTTCGGGCTCTACCGCGACGCCGACGGCGCCGCCCAGACGGTGATCGACGCCGCCGTCGCGACGGCCCCGGCGGTCGACGTCACCACCGGCGGCGTTCGCGACCGGATGTGGCTGCTCACCGAGCCGGCAGCGGTCACGAACCTGACGCGGATCCTCCACGGCAAGCAGATCCTGATCGCCGACGGACACCACCGGTACGAGACGATGCTCGGGATGCGGAGCGAGCTCGGCTCCGACTTCACGATGATGTACCTGGCCCGGGCCGAGGATCCGGGGCTGCTGGTGCTGCCGACCCACCGCCTGGTGCGAGACCTCGACGGCTTCGACTTCTCGGCGCTCTGCGCCTCGGCCAAGGCGGCGTTCGACATCGCCGGGGGGAACGAGGCGACCGCGGACGCGATCGAAGCGCGCCTCGAACGAGAGGGGCGTGGCGGCAAGGTGGTGTTGGCGGTCCGCGTTCCGGGGGAGGCCGCGACGTCGTGGTTCACGCTCAAGTCGTTCGTCGACCTCTCGGCGCTGGGGCCGCGCGCGCTGCGCGGCCTCGACGTGACGGTCCTCCACGGCGTCATCCTGGGTCCGCTGCTGGGGATCGACGCCGCGGCGCTCGCCAGTCAGACGAACCTGACCTACACGCACGACACCGGGGAGGCGCTGCGCCGGGTGGCCGCCGGCGACGCCCAGGTCGCCTTCCTGATGAACCCGACCAAGGTCGAGGAGGTCCTGACCGCCTGCGAGGCCGGGTTCGTGCTGCCGCAGAAGTCGACCTACTTTCAGCCCAAGCTGGCGACGGGGCTGGTGATGTACAGCCTCGACGGGCCGGCGCCCGTATCGCCGCGCTGAGCTCGGTCCAATCTTCTTGGCGAGCCCGGACGACACCACCGAGGACGGCTGCTCGGCGGCCGGGTCGTCCTCCACCAGCCCGCGCGCGGCATGCGCGTCAGCCTCGATCCGCTGCTGCTCGCCGGCTTCGTCACGGCGCCGTACGGGCGCTTCCTGGACATCGGCTGCCGGGACCGGCGCGCTGTCGTTCTTGCTTCTCGCGCGCGATCCCCAGGCGACGGGAGTCGGCGTCGAGCTACAGCCACGGCTGGCGGCGCTGGCGGCGCGCGGGTGCGACGACAACGGCTGGCGGGATCGCTGGGAGCTGGTCGAGGGTGACGTGCGGACGATGGCGGATCGGCTGCCGGCGGCCGGGTTCGATCTCGTCGCGACCAACCCGCCGTACCGGTTGCTGGACGACAGCAACCCGTCTCCCGACCGAGAGCGGGCGCTCGCGCATCACGAGATTTCGCTGCGTCTTTCCGAGTGGCTCGACGTCGCTGCCCGCGCGGTGCGTCCGGGTGGACGGGTCGCTGCCGTTCTTCCTCACTCTCGCGCGCGCGAGCTCGTGCGCGGCATGGGGACCCGGGGGCTGCGGCCGGTGCGCATGCGCTATGTCCACCCCTACGCCGACCGGCCCCCGGCGCGGGTGTTGGTCGAGGCGGAGCATGGCGGGGAGCGCGTCTCCGTGATCGATCTGCCGCTCGTCGTTCACGACCCCGGCGGGGCGTACACCGCCGAGGTCGCGCAGATGCTTCGTATCTAGATGGGAACCCTGAAAGGGTTCCCAAACCCTCCCGCGATGAGCTCCGGCCGGCGAAGCCGGCCTACGCTCGACGCGATATCGCTACGGCGTCGCGGCCGCGGGGGCCGGTGCGTCCTTGAGCGCCTCGTCGATCGGCGGGAGGTCGTCGAGGTTCGGGACCAGCGTGATCTCGATGCGGCGGTTCTTGGCCTTGTTCTCGGGCGTGTCGTTGGCCGCGACCGGCGACTGGTCGGCGTAGCCGGCGGCCGAGACGCGCTTCGGCTCCATGCCGGCGGCGATCATGAAGTTCGGTGACCTCCACGGCCCGCGCGGTAGACAGGTCCCAGTTCGAGCGGAACTTGGCGCTCTTGATCGGGATGTTGTCGGTGTGCCCCGCCACCTGGAAGTTGCGGTTCGGGGAGGTCCTTCAGCACGGCGGTCACCTGGGTGAGCGCATCTTTGCCTTCCTGCTTCAGATCGGTCTTGCCGGGATCGAAGAGGATCTTGTCGCCCAGGCGCACGATCATCCGGTTCTCACGGATCTCGACCTGCAGCTTGCCGGCGTCGGTGAGCGTCTTGAACTGGGTCACCAGCTTGCGGAACTGGGCGGCGCGCGCCTCGGCCTGGGCCTGGGCCTTGCGCAGCTCCTCCATCCGTTTCTGCGCCTGCTGAAGCTCGCCCCCCAGGGTGCCGCGTTCGGTCTCGAGGCGCGACACGTCCTGACCCAGCGACTCGAGCTTCTTCGTCAGCACCGCCACGCGTGCGTCGCGGGCGTCGAGGTCCTTGCGGCACTGGGCCTTGCTGGCCTCGAGGGCGGCGGTCGTCTCGGCGAGCTTCTGCTTCTGCGCGTCGCGATCCTTGAGCGCCGCGTTGTGGACGTTCTCGTCGACGCCGCAGCCGCAGAGCGCGGTCGCCAGGGCCGCGACGCCGAGGGTGAGGGCGAGGGAGCCTGATTTCATTTCGTAACTCCTTTTCGGGTCGTGGGGCGCGCCGGCGGTGACTGCCCGAAGACGCGGTCGACGATGGCGTCGAGGGCACCGGGGTCGAGCGGGGGCTTTCCGGGAGCGAAGTCCCAGCCGAGGTTGGCGGCCAGCCGGGCGCGGGTCTGCTGCTTGCCGTGCCCCAGGCGGTGGAGCAGGGCGGCGCGCTCCTCCAGCTCGGTGCGGTACATCGCCTCCCGGCGCGCCTTGTCGCTCTTGGCCTGACCGATCGGCCGGCGCGGCTCCATCCAGTCGAACGGCGCGGGCTTGGGGGGCGTCGGCATCGGCGCCGCTACTCTAACCCGGTCGCGACCTTGGCCGCTTGCCAAAGCCGTTCCTGCTCGTCGGGGCTGGCGTCGGCGACCGCGCGCCCCTCGGCCGCCAGCGCCTGCTCCAGATGGCGGAACCGCCGCCCGAAGCGATCGGTCGCGCCGCGCAGCGCCTGCTCGGGATCGAGGCCCAGCTTGCGCCCCAGGTTGGCGAGCGCGAAGAGCGCGTCGCCCAGCTCGCGTTCCATCTCGGCGCGGTCGCCGCGGCGTCGGGCCTCGTCGAGCTCGCGCAGCTCCTCGTCGACCTTGGCGCGGGGCTGGTCGGCGTTTGCGAAGTCGAATCCGACCGCGCCTGCCTTTTCCCCGGCGCGGGTCGCGCGGAGCAGCGCCGGGGCGCTGCGCGGTATGCCGTCGAGCGCGCCGTGCTTCCCCTTCGCGGCCTTCTCGGTCGCCTTCAGCTTGGCCCAGTTCGACAGCACGGCGTCGGCATCTTTGGCGACGACGTCACCGAAGACGTGGGGGTGTCGGTTCACCAGCTTGGCGACGATCCCGCGCGCGACGTCGTCGATGCCGAACGCCCCCTCGGCGAAGCGCAGCTCGGACTGGAAGACGATCTGGAGCAGCAGATCCCCCAGCTCCTCCCGGTGATCCGCGACCGTCCCCTCGGCCAGCGCGTCCACCACCTCGTAGGTCTCCTCGACCAGGTAGGGGACCAGCGTCGCCAGGGTCTGCTCCCGATCCCAGGGGCATCCGTCGGGAGCCAGGAGGCGCTGCATGAGACCGACCAGCTGGCTCACCTCGGCACCGGTCTGCTTGCCGGGCAGGGGCGTCAGATCGGGGAGAGCCGGTGGTTTATCGGAGGCGGCGTTCGACACGGGGGCAGCATAACAAAGCGGGACCCTGGGAGGGCCGCGTGGCCGCCGTTGAACGACCGGCGGTCGCGTGCTATCTGCAAACCCGTTGAGCGAAGCATCTCCGACGGCGCCGGGAGGCGCCGCCACGGTCACCGAGCGTCTGACCCTGGAAGACAACCAGGTGGCGCTGGCGCTCTTCGGTGAGCGCAACACCAACCTCAAGTTGATCGAGCGCGAGACCGGCGCCCAGCTGCACAGCCGCGGCAACGATCTGACCATCGTGGGGCCGGGCGACTGCGTCTCGGTCGCCCACAGCCTGGTCGAGCAGCTCTACGGGATGGCCCGCAGCGGAACGCCGATCAGCCCCGAGGACATCGGCCGGGCGGCGGTCGCCCTGCGCGCCGACGCGGGCGTCGACCTGCGGGAGGTGTTTCACGACACCATCCTGGTGGCGGGCCGGGCGCGGCCCATCGCGCCCAAGGGGCTCGCCCAGAAGCGCTACGTCGACGCGATCCGCACCCACGACATCGTGTTCGGCATCGGCCCGGCCGGGACCGGCAAGACCTACCTGGCGATGGCGCTGGCGATCCGGGCGCTGATGGAGAAGCAGGTCAAGCGGATCATCCTCACCCGGCCCGCGGTCGAGGCGGGAGAGCGGCTCGGCTTCCTCCCCGGCAGCATGGAGGAGAAGGTCTCCCCCTACCTGCGTCCGCTCTACGACGCGCTCCACGACATGATGGACTTCGAGAAGGCCGACCAGCTGCTGGCGCGGGGCCTGATCGAGGTAGCGCCGATCGCCTTCATGCGCGGGCGGACGCTGAACGACGCCTTCGTGATCCTGGACGAGGCCCAGAACACCACCCCGGAACAGATGAAGATGTTCCTGACCCGTCTCGGCTTCGAGTCGAAGGCGGTGATCACGGGCGACGTCACGCAGATAGACCTGCCCGACAACAAGCGCTCGGGGCTGAACGACGCGGTCAACCTGCTGTCGAACATCCCCGGGATTTCGTTCCGCTATTTCACCGAGGTCGACGTCGTTCGTCATCCCCTGGTGGCGCAGATCATCAAGGCCTACGACGCCGCGAGACCGGCGCCGGGGGGAGGGCCCGCGCGGGCGCCCGCGCCCCCCGCGAAGGAGTCCGAGGGGCGGGGCCCGCCCCCCCTCGACGTGCCGAAGTAGCTTCGGGCCGGGGGTTCCCCCAACTGATGTAATCTTGCCGTCGTGACCCAGCCGGCAGACGGGCAGGCGGCGGACCGGGCCAGCTACGAGCTCGCAGAGCTGGTCGCCACCTCGCGCGCGCTCTCCTCCGAGCGCGACATCAAGAAGCTGCTGGCGGTCATCCTGGAGAAGTGCCGGCAGGTGACCGGCGCCGACGCCGGCAGCGTCTACGTGATCGAGGATGAGGGGGGGAGCGAGGCGGAGCACAAGCCGGCGCCGAAGAAGCTGCTCCACTTCATGCTGTCGCAGAACGACTCGATCGCGATCGACTTCAAGGAGTTCAAGCTGGAGATCGACGACAAGTCGATCGTCGGACAAGCAACGCTGAACAAGCAGCCGATCAACATCCCCGACATGACGGCGTTGGCGGGCGCCCCCGCCGGCAAGGCCAGCAAGACCGGGGCGTTGCAGCACAACAAGAGCTTCGACGCCAAGACCGGCTATCGCGCGCGCTCGATGCTCACCGTGCCGATGCTGTCGGCGATGGAGGAGGTCATCGGGGTCGTCCAGCTGATCAACAAGCGGCGTGATCCCAGCCGCCCGCTGGGGGCTGACGGCGAGGTGATCGCCTTCGATCACCGCACCGAGGAGCTGGCGCTGGCCTGGGCGGCGATGGCGGGCATCGCGCTTGAGAACGCCCAGCTTTACGACGAGATCCGGACGATGTTCGACGGGTTCGTCGACGCATCGGTGATCGCGATCGAGTCGCGCGATCCCACCACGTCGGGGCACTCGCGCCGGGTGGCGACCATGTCGATTGGCCTCGCCAAGAAGGTGGACGGCGTGTCGGCGGGGCCGTTCGCCGACGTGCACTTCACGCCGACCCAGATCCAGCAGATCGAGTACGCCGGCGTGCTGCACGACTTCGGCAAGGTCGGCGTGCGGGAGAAGGTGCTGGTCAAGGCCAAGAAGCTTTACGAGGAAGATCTGCGCGCGATCAAGCTGAGGTTCGCGTTCATCAAGAAAGCGCTCGAGACCGAGCACGCGGAGCGCAAGTTGCGGCTGGCCTTGGAGCTGAACCGGGGCGATCTGCCGGCCCGGTTCGCGCAGATAGACGGCGAGCTTGGACGGAAGATGGACGAGGTGGACGAGGCGCTGGCGTTCGTCTCCCGCGTCAACGAGCCGACGGTGCTCGATCAAGGGGGATTCGAGAGGCTGGTGGAGATCGCGCGCCTCGTTTACATGGCTCCCGACGGCCAACTACGGCCCTATTTGGAGCCCGACGAAGTCGCGGCCTTGCAGGTGCGGCGCGGGAGCCTCACGGACGTCGAGCGCAACGAGATCGAAAGCCACGTCAGACACACCGCCACGTTCCTGCGGGAGATTCCGTGGGGACGTCGCTATGCCGACGTCCCGCGCATCGCCGCCGCCCACCACGAGTACATGAACGGCAGCGGCTACCCCAACCACCTCGCCGCGACCGACATCCCGATCGAGTCGCGCATCATGACCATCGCCGACATCTTCGACGCGCTGACGGCCTCGGATCGTCCCTACAAGAAGGCGGTGCCCGTCGACCGTGCGCTCTCGATCATCGAGAGCGAGGTGAAGTCGGGCAAGTGCGACGGCGAGCTGTTTCGCGTCTTCGTCGAGGGCGAAGTCTACAAGCAGGTCCTGTAGCGGTGGCGGTTGCCACGCTGGTGCGCGGCCGGGCGCGCGGCGCGCTGTCGCCCGACGTTCGCCGCCGGGTCGCGGCGCGCGTGCGGGCGGCGCTGCGGGCCCTCGGACGCGGGCGATCGTCGGCGACGCTGGTGTTCACCGACGACGACGAGATCCGGGCGTTGAACCGCGACTACCGGCGTCACGATCGGGCCACCGACGTGCTCAGCTTTCACCTGCAAGAGCTGGCGGGCGAGACCGACCCGGCGGGGGAGGGGATCGCGCTCGGTGACATCGTGATCTCCGTCGAGACCGCCCGCCGTCGCGCCCACGGCAAGCGCCTCCACGCAGAGCTCGAGCGCCTGGCGGTCCACGGGCTCTGCCACCTGTTCGGCCACGACCACAAGCGGAAGCCCGAAGCGACGCGAATGTTCTCCCTCGAGCGCCGCCTGCGGCGGTTGCCGGTCAGCTAGCTCGGAACCCTGGGAGGGTTCCGAACCTCCCGCGAAGAGCTCGGGCGAGCAAAGCTCGCCCTCCCTCACGCGATCTCAGCTCTAGGGCCCGATTCCGGGACACTTGGTCGCGAGCGTCTCGCATGACGCCGGGCTGGTCGAATCGGGGCCGCTGCCGGTGAGGAGCGTGCGCGTGGTCTGGCTGCAGTCGGGAATCTGGGCGACCGTGTCTTCGAGGCAAGTGAAGTACTCGCTGACCGTCGCGGTGCAGCTCGCCCGCGCCTGGGTGACAGAGCTGCAGTCGGGGGTCGCGAGCTGCGTCTTGCAGGCGGTCGCGGCCTCGGTGCAGGCGGCGGCCAGCTGAGCGTCGGTCAGCGTGACGTCATAGGCCGCCGAATAGGAGGCGGAGATGAAGCCCGCCAGGTTGCACGAGACGGCGACGAGAGAGGGGCTGGCGTCCTTGCAGATCCGCGCGATCTCGGCGGAGGTCAGGTCGCTGAGCGGCTTGTCGCCGCTGACCGTCGTCTGATCCCCTCCGTCGCCGTCACCCTCCAACGTCTCGGTGCTGCTGCACCCGAGCCCTCCGATGACTGCCGCCGCCGCCAACAGACCGATCGCGCCGTGTCGCATGAGATCCTTCCGTTTGACAACGAAAGTATCTCCACGGAAACGAAGGCGGAGCAGATCGGGCTAGAACCGGATTCCGCGCTTGGCGCGGAACATGAACCACTTGCTCGTGAGGTAGCCGGCGCCGATCGCGGCCGGAATCGCCAGCAGCGGGCCGCTTGCGATGCCGAGCAGGACCGTCCCCCCCCAGGCCGCGGCGGCGTATACGCCCTTCTTTTTGGCCTCCACTCTGTCCCGGGTCACAAGGCTATCCATTGGCGCTCCTCCCGTGTTGGGCTGTCCGAGTAAGATGCCACCGGGAACCGCTCCGCGCCACGCCCCCTCGGTCCGCGAGCGATTCGCGTCGCGGGAGGACGAGCTTTGCTCGTCCGAGCGCATCGCGGGAGGTTCGGAACCCTCCCAGGGTTCCGAGCACAACTAGTTCAGGAGCTGCGACTGCGCGAGCCGGAAAGGGGCGACCTCGGCGTCGAACTGGTCCTGGTCCGTCACCATCCGGTAGCTGCCGCGCATCGTGCCGGTCGGCGTCGCGATCACACACCAGCTGGTGTATTCGAACTCTTCCCCGGGGTGGAGCATCGGCTGAGCGCCGACGACCCCCTCGCCCCGGACCTCTTGAACCGCGCCGTTGGCGTCGGTGATGATCCAGTGCCGGCTTTTCAGCTGCGCGGCCACGGAGCCACGGTTGGCGATGGTCACCGTGTAGGCGAAGGCGTACTGCCGAGCCGGCTTGGAGGAACGCTCGGGAATGTACTGGGTCGCGACAGTGACCAGAATTCCGCGGGTCTCGGCAGAGGACATCTGCTGGACAACGTGCCAAAAGCAAGGGATGCATTCAAGCGGCGCGGGTCACCCGCGAAGGAGGCGACGATGCGACTCGACCAAAAACGGTGTGTTCCCTGTGAAGGGGGAACCCCGCCGCTCGACGACGCGACCACCCGCTTGCTGCTCGGCGAGGTCCCCGGTTGGGAGCTGCGTGCCGAGGCCGGCAAGCCGCCGCGCATCACGAAACAGTTCCAGTTCGCCGACTTTCTCGCGGCGATGGCGTTCGTCGACAAGATGGCGGCGCTTGCCGAGGACGAGGGGCACCACCCTGATTTCTGCGTGCACTACAGCGAGGTCGACGTGACGCTCTGGACCCACGTCGTGCGCGGGCTGTCCGAGAACGACTTCATTCTGGCGTCGAAGCTGGACGCGATGGTGGGCTGATGGGAGAGGCCGGCACGGGTACGGGCACTGTTGCAATCGCCGGCGCGACCGGGTTCATCGGAACCGCGCTGACGGCCGCGTTGGTTCGCGACGGTGTCAAAGTCATGGCGCTGGTGCGGGACACATCGCGGGCCGCCGAACGGTTGCCGGGCGCGACGTTGTTCCCGTGGGACGCGATCAAGGGGCCGCCGCCCGAGGCGGCGTTCGAAGGGGTCGACACGGTCGTCAACCTGATCGGTGAATCGGTGGCCGGCGGACGCTGGACCGAGGCGCGCAAGAAGCGGATCCGGGACAGCCGTGTGGTCGGGACGCGCGCGCTGGTCGATGCGCTGCGCGGGCTGGCGCGCCGGCCACGTCTGCTCGTTTCGGGCTCGGGGGCCGGTTACTACGGCGATCGCGGCGACCAGATCCTGACCGAGAGCGCGGATGGGGGAAAAGGCTTCCTCGCCGAGCTGGCGCGGGACTGGGAGGCGGAGGCGCAGCGGGCAGGCGAGATCGGCATGCGGGTCGTGCTGCTTCGCAACGGCGTCGTCCTGGGCAAGCACGGCGGCATCCTGCGCAGGCTCATGACGCCCTTCCGGCTGGGGCTCGGCGGGCGGGTCGGCAGCGGCACGCAGTGGCTCCCCTGGATTCACCTCGACGACGAGATCAGCCTGATCCGGCACGCGATCTCCCATGAAAACGTGTCGGGGGCGCTGAACGCGGTCGCCCCCGAACCGGTGACCAATGCCGAGTTCTCGCGCGCGCTCGGCGAGGCGCTGCACCGGCCGGTGGCGATGGTGGCGCCGGCGTTCGCGTTACGGCTCGCGCTGGGGGCGATGGCCGACGAGGTGCTGCTGGCGAGCCAGCGGGTGATGCCGGTGCGGACGCTGGAGACCGGCTACAACTTCCGCCACCCGCTGCTGCGGGCCGCGCTCGACCAGGTGCTGGCCCGGACCGAGGACGGTCCCGCCCCGGCGGTGAGCGCGACGTAAACGCGCGCTAGGCGTTCTTTTCGATCTCTTCCCGGATCGCGTTCCATTCGGCCTGCGGGATCCGCAGCCAGGCGTGCACGACCGCGGGATCGAACTGCGTCCCGGTGCACTTCGCGATCTCCGCGCGCGCGACCTCGTAGGTCTGGCACTTGCGGTAGGGGCGATCGTTGGTGATCGCGTCGTAGGTGTCGACCACCGCGAAGACGCGGGCCCCCACGCAGATCGCCGTGCCCTTCAGCCCCTGGGGATAGCCGGTGCCGTCGAACCGCTCCTGGTGATGCAGCGGGACGAGCCGGGCCCGCTCCAGGAACCCGATCCCCTTGAGGATCTCGTAGCCGAGCGCCGGGTGGCGGCGCATCTCGGCCCATTCGCGCTCGTCGAGGGGACCCGGCTTCAGAAGCACCGCGTCGCGCACGCCGATCTTGCCGATGTCGTGCAGGGTCGCGCCGCGTTCGATGTCGTCGAGCTCGCGTCCCCCGATCCCCAGCTCCTGGGCCAGCCGGCGGGCATAGCGGCCGACCCGGCGCGAGTGCCACTGCGTTTCTGAGTCGCGCAGATCGAGGGCGGAGACCAGCCCGTCGAGCAGGTTGCCGGTGCGCTCCTCGACCAGGGCGTCCAGGCGCTCGTTCACGCGCAGCAGGTCATCCGTGCGCCGCCGCAGCTCGGCCGTGACCGTGACGTTTTCCCGTATCAGGGCCGCGTGCTCCGCCGCCGCGCGGACCGCGCTGCGGAGGTCGTTCATCTCCCAGGGCTTGGTCAGGAGCCGGTCGATGCCGACCCGGTTGATCGCCTCCAGAGCATCCCCGAAGTCGGCCTGACCGCTGACCAGCAGCCGGCGGGCTTCCGGGCGTTCCCGGCGGGCGGCCGCGAGGAAATCCAAGCCATTCATCCCAGGCATGCGCAGATCAGAAATGATGACGTCGAAGCTGCGACTACGGATGAGGTCCACGCCCTCGGGGCCCGATCCCGCGGTCGAAATCGCGAGATCGACGTCGTCGCTGAACACGCGCGAGAACAGCCGGCAGAGGCCTACGTCGTCGTCGACGTACAGCACCTGGGCAGTAGGGGGGCCCACGGTTTCTGCATCGGAAGCCCTCCCGTCACGCTTGAGGGGTCTATGACGCGGCCGTCCGGACCCGCCTCGGCCGCCTCGGCGCGCCAGCGCCTGGGCTTCTACTTCCTGATCGCGGTCATGGCGCCCCTGGCGCTGGGCCTGGTCGTTCTGGAGCTGATCGTCGAGCACTACCTGGTCGGCCTACCGCCCGAGGCGGCCGCCGGGCTGCTCGCCGCCACCCGCGGGTGGGCGATCATGGTGCTGGGGATCGGGGCCCTGGCGGCGCTGTTGCTGGCCAGCCTGGCGGCGCGGCAGGTCACCGCGCCGCTGAGGGCGCTGGCCGACGCGCTAGCCGAATCGGCCTCGACGCTGGAGTCCCGGGTGCAGGACCGCACCCAGGAGCTGGAGGCGGCCCGCCAGGAGCTGGAGGACAAGTCGCGGCGTGGCGAGGAGGTCGACCGGCTCAAGAGCGTCTTCATCGCCAACATGAGCCACGAGATCCGAACGCCGCTCAACTCGGTGCTGGCGCTGTCGCAGCTGCTGCGCGACGGCGTCGCCGGCGGGTTGACCGCGGGGCAGCGGCAGTACCTCGAGGTGATCGAACGCAACGGCCAGAACCTGCTCCGCCTCATCAACGACATCCTCGACCTGTCGCGCATCGAGGCCGGGCACCTGGAGATGGACACCCAGACGGTGGACCTGGGATCCCACATCCGCGCCATCGCCGCCGAGCTGGCGCCGCTGGCGATGGCGAAGGAGCTGGAGATCATCGTCAAGCTCCCCGAGACCCTGCCGGCGGTCCGCTGCGACATCGATCGGGTGCGGCAGATCCTGAACAACCTGATCGGCAACGCGATCAAGTTCACCGAGACGGGGACGGTGCAGGTGACCGCCGAGGTGCGCGGAAGCGCCCTGGCGGTGTCGGTGATCGACACCGGCGTCGGAATCCCCGAGGCGGACCTCAACAAGATCTTCCGCGAGTTCTTCCAGGTCGACCAGACGCTGGCCCGGCGCCAGGGGGGACCGGCCTCGGCCTCGCCATCGCCAGCCGGTTGGCCCAGCTGATGGGGGGTGAAATCGGCGTCACCAGCATCGTCGGGCACGGCTCGCGCTTCACCCTGACGCTCCCCCGCGCGGACGCGGAGGTCGCGAAGGCCGCGACCCTGCCGGGGGCGCCGCTCACGTCCCAGACGGAGAGGCCAGCGACTGGGGACCATTCGTCACACGGGACCGTCTTGATCGTAGAAGACAACGAGGACAACCTGTTCACCTTGCGTCAGGTCCTCAGCCGCTCGCCGCTCACCATCGAGACCGCCGCCAACGGGCGGCGGGCAATCGCGATGTGCCGCCGGGCGCTGCCCGATCTGGTCATCATGGACATGCAGATGCCAGGCATGTCGGGTCTACAGGCGACCGGGGCGATTCGGGCGCTCCCCGGCGGCACGACAGTTCCGATCCTCGCCCTCACAGCCCAGGCCATGAAGGGGGACCGCGAACGGATCCTGGCCGCGGGCTGCGACGCCTATCTGTCGAAGCCGGTCGATCCGCGCGCGTTGGTGCAGACGGTCGAGCGGCTGCTGTCGGAGCGGCGGGTGCCAGGGCCGCCCGTCGCACGAACCGAGGCGCATGGGACGCATCCTCCTCGTCGGTGACGGCGCCGAAGCGCGGCGCGCCGCGCTCGCGCTCGGACGTGCCGAGCACGAGATCGATCGCGTCGACTCCGTGGCCGCCGCCCAGGCCCGTCTGGGAGACGGCGGCCGCTTCGATCTGGTGCTGATGACGCCCGCCGCGCTGGCCTTGTCCGGGGGGCGAGCCGACGCCGAGGTGCTGCGAGAGACCTTCGACGTCTTCGAGGACGGGGTCTGCCTGCTGGGACGGGACGGCCGGCTCGAGGTGGCGAACGCGATCGGCGAGCGCCTCTATGACGGCGGGCTGCGGGGCGATCTGGAGGGTGTGGCGCGCGAGGCGATCGACCGGGGGCTCACCGCCGATCGCAACCTGACCCTCGAGGGGCGGGCGTTCGCGGTCCGGGCCTATCCGCTGTCGGGGCGGGGGGCGGTGCTCTACGTGCGCGACGCGACCGATGAGCGTGAGCAGGAGCTCGGGCGCCTGCAGGCCGAGAAGCTGGCCTCGATAGGCCTGCTCGCGGCGGGGGTGGCGCACGAGATCAACAACCCTTCGGCCTTCGTGCTCGGCAACATCGAGGCGCTCTCCGGGCACCTGCACCTGATCGAGGACAAGCTGCGCGAGCTCCCCGAGAGCGCGTTGCGGAGCCTCGGTCTCACCGACGTGCTGTTCGAGGCGAGCGCGATCCTGCAGGAGTCGAAGGAGGGGATGGCGCGGATCCACCGCATCGTGCGCGACCTCGGCTCGTTCTCCCACGCCGACGACGACGCGACCGTTCCGATGAACGTCAACCCGGCGCTCGAGTCGGCGCTGACGATGCTGCGCAACGAGCTCAAGTACCGGGCCCGGGTCGAGCGGGACCTGCGCGCGACGCGGCTGGTCCGGGCCAGCCCGCCGCGGCTCGGGCAGGTGTTCCTCAACCTGCTCCTCAACGCCGCGCAGGCGCTGGACGAGGGGGGCGCCAAGCGGAACGTCGTGACGGTGCGCAGCTTCGATGACGGCGACAGCGTCGTCATCGAGGTCGCGGACAACGGCCCCGGCATCCCGCCCGCCGTGCTGCCGCGGATCTTCGAGTCGTTCTTCACCACCAAGCCGCGCGGCCTGGGGACGGGGCTGGGGTTGCCGATCTCGCTCGGCATCGTCCGCGGGCTGGGGGGCGAGCTCACCGTCGATGCCCCGCCCGGAAGCGGCGCCCGCTTTCGGGTGCGCTTGCCGGCGAGCGACGCGACCCCGGCGGAGGCGGCGCCGGTCGCCGTGGCCGAGCCCGAGCCGTTGGCGGTCCCCACCCGCCGCCGCATTCTGGCCGTCGACGACGAGGCGCTGCTGCTCAAGGCCTATCGCCGCATGCTGGGCGACGCCCACGAGCTGGCGACGGCGCTCGGGGGGCACGAAGCGCTGCGCACCCTGGAGCAGGACGCCGGCTTCGACGTGGTGCTGTGCGACCTGCAGATGCCGGAGATGTCGGGGATGGAGCTGCACGCTGCCGTGCGCGCGACCCATCCCGCGCTGGCGGAGCGGTTCGTGTTCGTGACCGGCGGGGCCTTCTCCAGCGACGCGCGCCGGTTCATGGAGGAGGCGGTCTCGGCGGTCATCCAGAAGCCGTTCCGGGTGGAGGACCTGCTGGCGCTCATCGAACGGATCGCGGGCGGCGGGGGCGGGCGTCGTCCCAGCGGGCCGCACCAGCCGCTGTCCCGCGCCACCTGATGGTCGCGCGCGCTCGCAAGCTGGTGGTGGCGGCCCTGATCCGGGACGGCCGGCGCGTGCTCGATGTCGCGGCGGCGCGCCGACCAGCCGATGCCGCTGCTCTGGGAGTTCCCGGGCGGCAAGGTCGAGCCGGGGGAGTCGCCCGCAGGCGGCGCTGGTGCGCGAGGTGCGCGAGGAGCTGGGGTGCGAGGTCGCGGTGGGCGCGATCCACGAGGTGGTGTTCCACGCCTATCCCGAATTCGATCTCTACATGCTGGTCTACGCCGGCACGCATCACGGCCGGGGTGCCGAGCCCGGTCGAGGTCGCCGAGATCGCCTGGGTCGACGCCCGTGAGCTCCCGGCGCTCGAGCTGCTCCCCGCCGACTACCCGCTCGCGGAATCGCTCGCGCGCGGATAGCCCGGCTGGTGACCGCGCGGAGTCGCTCAGCTGGCTTCGGCCGGGGGCTCGGCGCTCGGTTCCGTGGCCGGCTCGACGGCCGCCGGGGCCACGACCTCGGGGGCCGGGGCGACCGGGCCGCCATGGCGCAGCGCCTCCCGTTCGGCGGCGCGGGCCGCCTCGGTCGCGTCGCGCTTGCACGCGCCGCACATCGCCGGCTCGGCCCAGGCGCCGAGGTGCGTCTGCAGCTGGCTCTCGGGCGGCCAGAAGATCGGCGTCCCGCAGTGCTTGCAGGGGAGCTCGATGGTCTTGCGGTCCTTGAGGAAGTCGGTGCAGGCCTGGCAGCGCCGCTCGGGCGGCCGGATCTCGCGCCGCCGCTTGCGCTTGCCCTTGCCCTTGCCGTGCTTGCCCGGCCGCCGGCGTCGGGGCGACGGCCACGGCGCCTTCCGTGGGCGGCGCGCCGGCTCGGCTGCGCGCCGCCGGTCTCGGTCCCGGCGCGCGTCGCCGCGTCGCGGTCGCCTCGGGTTGCACGGCCGCCACCTCGGGCTCGGGCTCCTTGGGCTCGGGCCGCACGCCGGCGGCGAGCTGCGCCGCCTTGGTCCAGGTCCAGGTCCCGGTGCAGTGTCGGTCTTGCAGGCGACCTGGCGATCCTCGAGGTCGCCGATCTCCTTCGCGCACTCTTCGCAGTACTGCGGATAGGGATCGCCGGTCTTGCCGCGCACCGCGCGCGCCAGCTGCGCGCCGCGCTTGTCGAGTCCAGGTCCGCTTGCAGCCGGAGCGACGGCAGGGACGCTCGACGTCCTTCAGCGTCCCGAAGAGCTCGACGCAGCTCTCGCACATCCGGTGCGGCGCCTTGGGCGCGGGCTTGCCCGCCATGGCAGGCGTCCAGCTGATCGCTCGCGCGACCAGGTCCAGGTCTTCTTGCAGCCCGAGGTGCGGCAGCGCACCTCGCGGTCGGCGATCGCGCCGAAGTCGCCCTTGCACTTGTCGCACATCCGGCGCGGCGGATCGTTGGAGCCCCGGCGGCGTAGGCCTCGATCTGCTCGTCGGCCGCCAGGTCCACTTCTGCTTGCAGCCGTTGATGCCGCAGCGTGACCGGGCGATCCTTGAGCTTGCGTAGACGCTCTCGCACTGCGCGCACGGCCGCCGGCGGCACCGGCTCGACGTCGGGCGCGCCCGCGAGCAGCTGCGCGCGGCGCGAGAACACCGAGCTGCGCGTGCAGCCGGCGACGGAGCAGGGGATCGGTTTGTCGGCGAGCGCCGCCAGCTTCGATTCGCAGCCCGGCGCAGAGCCGTGCGGCGGCGGCGACGCTTGGTGGCGAACGCCTCGAGCTGTGCCTGGACGCTCCAGGTCCAGGTGCCGTCGCAGCCGGACGCGATCGCACGCGCCGCTACGGCGTCCTTCAGCTTGCCGTAACTTGTCCCGGCAGGGGTCGCACATCGTCGACGCCGGATCGTCCGGATCGGCCGCGCCGCGGCCGCCCAGCTTGGCCCCCTTCGCCGAGGCCATCTGAAATCCAGGTGCGGGTGCAGCCCGTGACCGAGCAGGGGACGATTTCGCCCCCAGGCGATCGGCGAGTGTGAATCCAGCGAACCCATGAATTCGAGGGCCTATGCTGACGAAAGCCGAGATCCCGACGTGCAAGGCGATTTGCCGTAACGGTCTCAGCGAGCTTGCCGCCGAGGTCGCGACTGCGTAGGCTCGGCGACCAGCTTTGAGGGCCCCGGCAAGGGTAGACGTACGCCCGCGCCATGCAGATCACAATTGAAGACATCTCCCCCGTCGAGAAGCGCGTCGAGTTCGAGCTCCCCTGGACCGACGTCGCCCCCAAGCTGGACAAGGCCTACAACGACCTGCGCCGCGAGCGTGCGGCTGAAGGGGTTCCGTCCCGGCAAGGTGCCGCGCGCGCTGCTCGAGAAGCTGTACAAGCGCCAGGTCGAGGACGACGTCGCCCGCGAACTGGTCGAGCACTCGCTCGGCCAGGCGATTCGCGAGAACCAGATCCAGCCGGTGGCGCCGCCGACCGGTCGACGAGCTGGAGATCAAGTCGGGCGCGCCGTTCAAGTTCACGGCCCGGGTCGAGGTCCGGTCGCAGGTCGACGCCCAAGGACTACTCCGGCATTCCGCTGACGCGGCGCCCGGTCAAGGTCGACCGACGAGCAGGTCGACGAGGCGCTCGAGGGCTACCGCAAGCGGCTGACCAAGTACAAGCCGGTCGAGGGGCGGACCGAGACCGCCGCACAACGATCTGGTGCTGGTCGAGCTGTCAGGGCCGGGTCGGGGACAACAAGGTCAAGCGCCGATCAGGTCGCCGTCGATCTGGAGAACGACGCCGGGGGGCCGCTGCCGGGCCTGGCCAGCCGGCTCCGCGGCAAGCACGATCGGCAGCGACGTCGAGGTCGAAGTACGACCTGCCGACCGAGGGGCTGCCGCCGGAGATGGCCGGCAAGCACGTCCACCTCCAGGTCACGATCAAGGAGGCGCGCGAGAGAAGCAGGCCCGGCGCTCGACGACGAGCTGGCCAAGGACACCGGCGAGGCCGAGACGCTGGAGGGGCTGAAGGACAAGGTGCGCGAGCGGCTGCGTCGACCGCCGACAAGCAGCGGATCAAGCGCGAGATGACGCAGGCGCTGATCAAGGAGCTGGTCAAGCGCAACGAGTTCCCCATCGCGCCCGCGCTGGTCGACCGCTACGCGGCAGCCGATCGTGAACCGCGCCAAGCAGCAGCTGACGCATGATGGGGATCGACGTCGAGTCGGTCGACGATCGAGCGGATGAAGCGCCGAGGTGCGCGGCGAGGCGGAGGAGGAGGCGCGCGGCACGATCCTGATTCAGGCGATCGCCGAGCGCGAGGGGATCACGGTCAGCGACGCCGACCTGCAGAAGCGGATCGCCGAGCTGGCGGCCGCGCGCAACGAGAACGCCAAGAAGCTGCGCGCCGAGCTGGAGCAAAGGACACCGCATCCACCGGCTCGAGCGCGCAGATCCGCGAGCAGAAGACGCTTGATATGCTGATCGCGCAGGCTAAGATCACCGACGGCGAGCCGGCGTCCGCTCTGATCGTCACGCCTGAGGAGGCGCGGCGCGAAGAGCACCAAGAAGAAAGACGAGCCGACCCGATCTGCGAAGCCGAAAAAGGACCCCAAGCCATGAGCGATTTCGATTCCGCGCCGCCCGCCATCCGCAACTTCATCATCCCGACGGTCATCGAGCAGACCCACCGCGGCGAGCGCGGCTGGGACATCTTCTCCCGGCTCCTCAAGGACCGGATCATCTTCCTGGGCACCGCGATCGACGATCGAGGTCGCCAACATCGTCATCGCCCAGCTGCTGTTCCTCGAGAGCGAGGATCCGGACAAGGACATCATGCTCTACATCAACTCGCCCGGCGGGTTGGTGACGGCGGGCATGGCGATCTACGACACCATGCAGTACGTGCGCTCCGACGTGGCCACCTTCTGCATGGGCCAGGCGGCGTCGATGGGCGCGTTCCTGCTGGCGGCCGGCGCCAAGGGCAAGCGCTACTCGCTGCCCCACGCGCGCATCATGATCCACCAGCCGCTGGGCGGGTTCTCAGGGCCAGGCGACCGACATCGACATCCACGCCAAGGAGATCCTGCGGACGCGCGACAAGCTGAACGAGCTGCTGGTCAAGCACACCGGCCAGCCGATCGAGCGGATCAAGCAGGACACCGAGCGCGACTACTTCATGAGCGCGAGCGAGGCCAAGGAGTACGGCCTGATCGACGAGGTCCTGGTCCAGAACCAGGTACCGAGTCCCGGCGCAAGTAGGCAGTCAAGTAGCCGCTGACTCGGGGCGCGTTCGGGCCGCTCGCCGCGCGGTGTAGGGCGCGTGCTACATTTTCCTGAGTGCCGACCGAGCGCGAAAGCGCGACGACCACGGGAACCTCTCCTGCTCCTTCTGCGGCAAGAGCCAGAAGGAGGTCAAGAAGCTGATCGCCGGCCCGACCGTCTACATCTGCGACGAGTGCATCGGGCTGTGCAACGACATCATCGCCGAGGAGATCGAGAAGGAGTCGGAGAGCTTCGGCTCTGGCGCCGATTCCCAAGCCGGCCGAGATCAAGACCGTCCTCGACGAGTACGTGATCGGGCAGGAGCGCGCCAAGAAGATCCTCGCGGTCGCGGTCCACAACCACTACAAGCGCATCGACGCCAAGGTCGGCGCCGACGACGTCGAGCTGCAGAAGTCGAACATCCTGCTGCTCGGGCCCGACCGGCTCGCGGCAAGACGCTGCTGGCCCAGACGCTGGCCAAGATCCTCAACGTCCCGTTCGCCATCGCCGACGCCACCAACCTGACCGAGGCCGGCTACGTCGGCGAGGACGTCGAGAACATCATCGTCAACCTGCTGCAGAACGCCGACCACGACATCGAGCAGGCGCAGCGCGGCATCGTCTACATCGACGAGATCGACAAGATCGCGCGCAAGGGCGAGAACCCCGTCGATCACCCGCGACGTGTCGGGCGAGGGCGTGCAGCAGGCGCTGCTCAAGATCCTCGAGGGGACGGTCTGCAACGTGCCGCCCAAGGGCGGGCGCAAGCACCCGCAGCAGGAGTTCCTGCAGGTCGACACCACCAACATCCTGTTCATCTGCGGCGGCGCGTTCGTCGGGCTCGAGGACATCATCGAGCAGCGGATCGGCCAGAAGCAGATCGGCTTCGGCGCCGAAGATCCAGTCGAAGAAGGAGCGGCGGGTCTGGGAGCTGCTGCGCGAGGTCCAGCCCGAGGACCTGCTGAAGTACGGCATGATCCCCGAGTTCATGGGCCGCCTGCCGGTCATCGCGCCGCTGCACGAGCTGGACGAGACGGCGCTGATCGACATCCTGACCAAGCCGAAGAACGCGCTGGTGCAAGCAGTACCAGAAGCTGTTCGAGATGGACGGCGTGAAGCTCGAGTTCACCAAGGGGGCGCTGCAGGCGGTCGCCGACGAGGCGCCCAGAAGCACAAGTCGGGCGCCCGCGGCCTGCGCGCGATCCTCGAGCAGGCGATGCTCGACATCATGTTCGAGGTGCCGACCAACGGCGCCCCATCCGCGAGGTCGTCATCAACGAAGAGACCATCCAGAAGGGCGCAGCAGCCGATCTCTGATGTACCAGAAGGGCGCCGCCGCCGGCGGTGAGCGCTCGGCGTCGTGAGCTCTGCGTCACGGAAGCGTCCTGCGTCCAGAAGGAGTGCACATGGACAACCGAATCGAGTCCCGAGCATCCGGTCTCCGGTGGTTGGCGTGGGTGCCGTTGCTGGGGGTGGGCGCCCTCATGTTCTGGAGCATGGCCCTTGGCCTGGGGGTCCTGCTCCCTGGGGATCGTCGACGGCCTGGCGAGCGAGCGCGTCGAGGTCGAGTTCCAGATGGTCCCGTCGGCCGTCGACACGGTCTCGGGGCACTCGAACGTCATCAACGTGAACATCCAGGAGTCGGCGGAGGCTCGAGGACGTGAACGACAACGCCGACGCCGTCGAGCACGCCTCGATCCTGCGCGGACTAGCCGCTCCCGCGCGCAGCGCGGGAGTGCGGCTACTTCTGAGCTGGGCTCTAGCTGGTTCCGCGCCCGTTCCGGACCCTTTCCACCCGGTGAGAGCCGCTCTGGGGGCCCGGTGGCCGCTCATCTGACGCGTATCTGAACCTCGGCCGCAGCGATTTTTGGCGTCGGGGCGAGCCCGTTGCTACGATTCGGATCGTCGCATGTCGGATCGCCATGACGAGAAGAGAGGTCCGCGCCGCGTCCCCCTGTTGCCGCTGCGGGACATCGTCGTGTTTCCTCACATGGTGGTGCCGCTTTTCGTAGGGCGCGAAAAGTCGATCAGCGCGCTCGAAGAGGCGACGGCGAAGGGCGGCTACAAGGAGATCTTTCTCTCCGCGCAGCGTAAGGCGAAGACCAACGAGCCGATCCCCGAGGACATCTTCACGATCGGGACGGTCGGCACGATCATCCAGCTGCTGCGCCTCCCCGACGGCACGGTCAAGGTGCTGGTCGAGGGCAAGCGGCGGGCGAGCATCCGGCGTTTCACCCAGACCGAGGGGTTCTTCGTCGTCGAGATCGAGGAGCTGCCCGACGTGCCGGAGCGGTCGGTGGAGATCGACGCCCTGGTGCGCGAGGTCCACGCGACGTTCGAGACCTACGTCAAACTGAACAAGCGGGTGGCGCCCGAGATCCTGATCTCCGTGCAGACGATCGAGGATCCCGGGCAGCTGGCCGACACGATGGTGGGCCAGCTCCAGCTCAAGCTGGCCGACAAGCAGGCGATCCTGGAGATGGACTCGCCGTCGAAACGGCTCGCCCGGCTCTACGAGCTGATCAAGGCCGAGATCGAGATCCTGCAGGTCGAGAGGAAGATCCGGACGCGCGTCAAGAAGCAGATGGAGAAGACGCAGAAGGAGTACTACCTCAACGAGCAGATGCAGGCGATCCAGAAGGAGCTGGGGGATCGCGACGAGTTCAAGAACGAGCTGACCGAGCTCGAAGACCGCGCCAAGCAGAAGGCGCTGTCCAAAGAGGCGCAGACCAAGGTCAAGAAGGAGCTCAAGAAGCTGCGGATGATGGCGCCGATGTCGGCCGAGGCCGCGGTCGTGCGCAACTATCTCGACTGGGTGCTCGCGCTGCCCTGGGGCGACAAGACCGAGGACAAGCTGGACGTCCTCGAGGCGGAGCGGATCCTCGACGAGGACCACTACGGCCTCAAGAAGGTCAAGGAGCGGATCCTCGAGTATCTCGCCGTCCAGGCGCTGGTGAAGAAGCTCAAAGGGCCGATTCTCTGTCTGGTCGGACCGCCGGGCGTGGGCAAGACGTCGCTGGCGCGCTCGATCGCAAAGGCGACCGGCCGTAACTTCGTGCGGCTGTCGCTGGGCGGCGTGCGCGACGAGGCCGAGGTGCGTGGCCACCGGCGGACCTACATCGGTGCGTTGCCCGGCAAGATCATCCAGTCGTTGAAGAAGGCGGGGACGCAGAACCCGGTCTTCCTGCTGGACGAGATCGACAAGATGTCGACCGACTTCCGGGGCGATCCGTCGGCGGCGCTGCTCGAGGTGCTGGATCCCGAGCAGAACGGCACCTTCAACGACCACTACCTGGATCTCGACTACGACCTCGTCGACGTCATGTTCATCACGACGGCGAACTACCTGCACGGGATCCCGATCCCGCTGCAGGACCGCATGGAGATCATCCAGCTCCCCGGCTACACCGAGTTCGAGAAGGTCTCGATCGCCGAGCGCTACCTCATCCCCAAGCAGAAGAAGGACAACGGCATCGAGGGAGTCTCGGTCGACTTTGCCGAGGATACCGTCCGCGACGTCATCCACTTCTACACGAAGGAGGCGGGCGTCCGGAACCTCGAGCGCGAGATCGCCACCGTCTGCCGCAAGATCGCCCGGGACGTGGTCGCCAAGAAGCAACCGGTGCGCATGACCGACGACGGCATGACGCCCGGCTGGCGGATCACGCCCAAGCGGCTGCCGCGCTACCTGGGGCCGCACCGCTTCCGCTACGGTCGCCAGGAGGGCGAGAACGAGATCGGCCTCGTCATGGGGCTGGCGGTGACCATGTACGGCGGTGATCTGCTGGCGACCGAGGTGTCGATCGTCGCCGGCAAGGGCAAGATGGTGCTCACCGGCAAGCTGGGCGACGTGATGCAGGAGTCGGCGCAGGCGGCGATCAGCTACGTGCGCGCGCGTGCGCCCTCGCTGGGCCTGGATCGCGACTTTTACAGCCGCGCGGACATCCACGTGCACCTGCCCGAGGGGGCGATCCCCAAGGACGGCCCGTCGGCCGGTATCACGATGTGCACCGGTCTGGTGTCGGCCCTGCTGCGGGTTCCCGTGCGGCGCGACGTGGCCATGACCGGGGAGATCACGCTGCGCGGGCGGGTGCTCGCCATCGGCGGCCTCAAGGAGAAGATCCTGGCCGCCCACCGCTCGGGCATCACCACGGTGATCATGCCCAAGGAGAACGCGAAGGACCTGCGCGACATCCCCAAGCGGGTCTTGAAGACGCTCAAGGTCATTCCCGTCGAGCACATGGACGAAGTGCTTCGCCATGCGCTGGTGATCCCCGACGCGGAGAACTTCCTGAACGAGCCGTCGGTGCCGGTCGACTGGCGCCAGCCTCAGGAGCGGCGCGACCGCGATCGGCGCGACGAGGTTTCGAAGATGCCGGTCGCCAGCGCGGTGCCCCCGCCTTCGGCCCGCGAAGACGTACGAGACGAGGGGGCGACCCGGGACGAGAAGTCACGGCCCAGCTCCGATGGGCCCAGCCCCGACACGAACGCGCTCCCGCTCGGCCCGATACCGGGCCTGCAGGAGCACTAGTTCAGAGGAGGAGGAGGGATTCGAACCCCCGGCGCTTTCGCGCTACGGTTTTCAAGACCGTCGCCTTCGACCGCTCGGCCACTCCTCCCGATCGAATGCCGCGATTCTAGACGCTAACGGGGAGTCTTGCGCGGCGCGGGCGACTCCTTTATGGTTCGCCCGTGCCGTTTTCGGACGGCATGTGGAGAGGTGGCCGAGAGGCCGAAGGCGACGGTTTGCTAAACCGTTATACGGCCCAAAAGCTGTATCGAGGGTTCGAATCCCTCCCTCTCCTCCAGCTTCAACTTCCGGTTCTCGCCCCCCCGTCAGGGGTCGACCTGTATGACGCCGTGGGCCCAGCCCGTTCCGGTCCGCTCGTCGCGGACGGTGACCCAGATGGTGACCCTGCCGTCGGCGGGCCGGTCCTCCGACCTGGGGAGCACGTACTGGCCGTCGACGTGGACCCGCCCGCCGGATGACGAGTAGACCGGCGACAGCTCGCTCTGGCGCTGGTCGGGGGTGAAGGTCCCCGCGGTGGCGTAGAACTGGTAGACGAGCAGCTCGCGGTCGACGACGACGGTCTCGATCTGCATCGTCTGGGTGTTCTTCACCCGCAAGAGGTACTGCTCAGGGCCCCCCGGGGTCTGCACGGCGCCCACCGACGGCAGAACGTAGAGCTCGTCCTCGGCGGAGATCGAGACGGTGGGGATCTCGTTCGCCGGCCACTCGTCCTCCGGATCGCCGGTCTCGAGGTTACGCCGCTTGAAGAAGCGCAGCGGGTTCATCTCCGGGTTGTGGTTTGGCTGCTGATCCGCCGCCAGCCGCGGCCAGTAGACGACCCGCTTGATCGCCGCCGCGCTCTCGGCGCCCAGGGTGAAGTAGAAGTTGACGATCGCGTCCAGGCCGAAGTCGCGGTTGTAGGCGATGCTCTGGTCGAGGATCGGGATGCCCGTGGCCCCCGGCTGGAAGAAGAGCCCGATCTGCGACGAGGTCAGGCCGAAAGTCACGGTCGGGTAGTACTCGATGAGTGGCACCGGTGGCGGGGGCGACGGCGGCGGCATCGGGGGCTGCGGCTCGACCGAGGCCGGGGCGTCCGTCGGGATGATGATCGTGGTCATCAGGGCGGGTCCGATCGGAGCGGGGAGCTGGCTGGTGGCCTCCGGCGAGGGGCAGAGCTTGCTCTGCGTGCCGGTGGCGGCCGTGATGGTGTCGAGGTAGTCCGGGCAGCCGGCCGCGGTGTAGGTCAACGTCCGGGCGTTTCCCAGCGGATCGACCACCAGGGCGGTCAGCGTCGCGTTCAGGTCCGCCTGCGCCATCGCCTCGGGGTGGTCCAGGTCGACCAGGATGCCGGCGGGCTCGCTCTTCACCGCCAGGACGCGCAGGTCCTTCACCGTGGTGACGTCGTCCAGATCGCCGCACGCGGCGCCCACCAGCCCGAGAGCCGCTGTCAGCGCCATGGCCAGGCCGGGTCGCATGATCGCGCGCATCTAGAATAGCCCCCGGATCCCGAAGATGGGGAAGAAGGGGATCCCGCGCAGGGCCGTCGTGCCGCGGCAGCGGTAATCGTAGATCGTCGCCTCCGGGTTCTCGGCGTTGAGGACGTTCTGAATGTCGACGTAGGCGCCGAGCTGCCAGGCGGTGAAGGTCCAGAGCCGCTCGGCGCGGACGTCGAGCTGGTGGAACGTCGGCTTCCGGGCCGAGTTGATCGGCGCGGTCGCGCAGGCGTACCGGCCGGTGTCCGCGTCGAACGCCCCCTCGCGCATCGGCGTGTCGGGCGCGCCTGTCACCAGCCGGAAGCGGCCGCCGAGCTGCCAGGCCCCCAGCTTGTAGCTGCCGACGATGATCAGGTTGTGGGTCTGGTCGAAGTCGGTCGGGAACCAGGTCATCGGCTTCGCATTCGGATCCTGCAGCCCCGGCCCGGACAGCATCGGCGTGTTGACGGCGTAGGCGGTCTGCTCGGAGCGCGAGAGCGTGTAGGAGAGCCAGCCGAAGAACCTGTCGGTGAATTCGTGCTTCAGGATCAGCTCCATGCCGTACGAGCGCCCCTGCCCGTTGGCGGTGAACGGGGGCGGCGGCACCGGCAGGTCGTGTCGGCGGACGTAATAGAAGGTCGTGTCGAGCGACAGCTTCCTGGTCAGATTGTTCACGAACCCGACCGAGTACTGGTCCGCCCAGATCGGCGGCAGGTTGGGGTTGCCATATTCGGGCGTCATCAGCTGCGCCTGCGGCATCTGGTGGTAGATGCCGGCGCCCGCTTTCCAGGTGTGCGTCGGCCGCATCTTCCAGCGCACGACCAGGCGGGGATCGAAGGTGTAGCGGTTCTGGTCGACGACGCGGAACAGGTCGCCGCGGAGCCCCGGGATGACGGTGACGCCGCGGCCGAGGTCCCAGGTGACGTCGCTGTAGAGCCCCGCGCCGAGGCTGTCGAGGGGGATGTTCCGCTCCTGGAACATCGGGATCGTTTCGCCCCAGAGGCGGGCCATCGGCGGGACGGGGAGGTTGAAGAAGAGGTGCTCGCGCCGCATCACGCCGTCGAACCCGACCCGGAAAATGAGCGCGGGGGTGAGGGCGCGGGAGAGCTCGTCGCGCAGCTCGGCGACGTAGGCCGACTGGTTGACCTCGACAGCGCTGGCCGTGAACCGCACCCGCTCGTACCCGACCGCCGGGGAGAGCTTGTTGACCCAGCCGCCGAGGCCCACCACCCAGGCCGCGATCAGCTTGTGGAACCCGATCGCCGTGTTCAGCTCTATGTCGCCGCGGTTCGGGTCGTCTCTCGCGATCACCTTGAGGGTGTCATCGCTGCCGAACGCGAACAGCGACAGCCGTCCGTTGCCGAGGTTTCGACGAGCGCTGGCCTGATAGTCGTAGTAGGCCGGGGCGACGAGGACGGTGTCGCTGGGGGCCAGCGCCCGCAGCAGGATGTCGATGTACGACCGCCGCGCCGAGATCGAGCCCGACCACTCCTTGCCCAGCGGCCCCTCGACGTAGGCCGACGAGTCGAGCAAGTTGAGATCGGCGATGCCGTGCACCCGGGGCGCCCGGTCGGTCTTGAGGCCGACGTCGACGATGCCCGCGGTCGCCCGGCCGTACTGGACGCCGAAGTTTCCGGGGAAAAAGTCGATCCGCTCGATCAGGCGCGGGGTCATCACCGACGGGCCAATCAGGAAGTGATAGAGGATCGGGATCGGGTGCCCCTCGACGTAGATCCCGGAGTCGTCCGGTGAGGCGCCGCGGATGATCAAGGCGCCGAGGCCATAGGGGGTGCGGGCCACGCCCGGGAGGCTCTGCACGACCCGCAGCGGGTCGCCGAACGTCCCCGGGACGCTCGTCAGCTCGGGCTGCCTCAGCTCGTAGCGCGTCACCGCCTGGGTGGGGGGAGGGGCCTTCACCACCGTCTCCTGCCCGACGCCCGGGCGGCGGGCGACGATGCAGTCGAGTGTCGTCGGAGCGGCTTCGCTGCCGGCCGCCAGATCGCGGATGCAGGGGTCGTGCGCCACGTCGGTGATCACCACCCGCAGGGCGCGCCCGGCGGGCGCCTTCACCTCGAAGCGCCCGTCGAGGTCGGTGACGCCGACGATCTCGGCCGGCGCGTCGCTGTCATCGGCGTTGCGGACGATGATCGCGACGTCGGCCGCGGGTAGCGGCTCGCGCGTCCCCTTCTCGCGCAGGCGGCCGCTGGCGACGACCACCTGCAGCGGCGCCGGCGGCGGCAGGGGCGCCGCCGGGGGCGGGGGGGCCGCCTCGGGGGACCCCGCGTCGGGCACCGCGTTGGGGACGAAATGCAGCGTGTACTCGATCCGGATCGGCGAGGGTTTGCCGTCGACCTCGGCCGGCCTGAACTGATACTGGGCGACGGCCACCGCGGCGGCCTCGTCGAAGCCGTGGCCGGCCGGCCGGGTCACGTCGGCCTTGGTCACCTTGCCGGTGGCGTCGATCTCGATCAGCAGGGTGACGTCGGCCGACAGGCCTTCGGCCAGGGCCTCCTGGGGGTAGATCGCCTCGACCGTCTTGAGCAGCGCCGGCGGCTTCGTCACCGTCGGGGTGTGCGGTGCCGGAGGGGGCGGCGGCTGTTGCTGCGGCTGCTGGCCCAGGTCCTGGCCCCGCGCGCCGCGCGTCCCCCAGCCGACCCCCGACAGGGCCACGGCGAGACCGGCGACGGCGATGCGCGCGTTGCGGGTCGGCCCCCTCACGGCACAGCCATACGTCATTTCTCAACGACGATCGAGGGCTGCGCCTAGCCTCTTGACGGATGCCCGGGGGCACGGCATACACGTCCCTCCAAAGCGGCCGATGGTTTGGCCGTGCGGCTGTAGCTCATCTGGATAGAGCACCGGCCTACGAAGCCGGGGGTAGAAAGTTCGAATCTTTCCAGCCGCACCCTGCAGGTGACCGTCAGGTCGATGGTTTCAAGTCTTCGGGCCCGGCCGACGGGCCGCCCGCCAGAGCATGGCCCCCATCGCGGCGAAGCAGACCAACCCGAGGAGCTGGTAGCCGCCCGGACCCAGCTTCCCTGAGAGCAGGTGCTCCAGCGACACCCGTTCGATCGCACGCCGCCACGAGTCCTTGACCGTCACCAAGGCGACCGCGACGCCGGCCACCGCGCCGCCCGCGACCAGCCCGGTCGCGAACAGGTTCCCCGGACCCAGCTCCGAGTCGGCTTCGGCGGTGCTCTCGCCCCGGCGGCGCGCGGCGCGCACCGCGAAGGCGCGGAGCAGGCCGCCGATGAAGATCGGCGACGTGGTCGACAGCGGCAGATAGGCCCCGACCGCGAACGACAGCGCGCCGACGCCGCACAGCTCGACGGTCGCCGCCAGCGCGACGCCGACGATCACGAACTGCCAGTCGAGGTTGAACGCCAGCAGCCCCTTGATCAGCGTCGCCATCAGCGTCGCCTGGGGCGCCGGGTACTTGTCCGACCCGATCAGGTGCGCGGCGCCGCCGTCGAGGATGCGCACCGTCAGCCCGACCACGATCGACGCGGTGACGACGCCGATCAGCAGGCCGATCTGCTGCGCGCGGGGCGTCGCGCCGACCAGGTAGCCGGTCTTGAGGTCCTGCGAGGTGGCGCCGGCGTTGGCGGCGGCGATGCAGACCATCCCCCCCACGCAGAGGGCCATCGGCTGGTAGACGTCCCCCGTCCAGCCGAGGCCGACGAACACCAGGCAGGTCGCCATCAGCGTCGCGATCGTCATGCCCGAGATCGGATTCGACGACGACCCGATGAGGCCCACGATCCGGCTCGCGACGGTGACGAAGAAGAACCCGAACACGACGATGAGCAACCCGAGCAGCAGCTTGCTGCCGAACCCCGGCCCCGGGATGAACGGCAGCACCGCGATCACCAGCACCAGCACGCCGCAGCCCCCGAGGACGAACGTCATCGGCAGATCGCGCTCGGTGCGCGCCTGGCTGGCGGCCGCGTCCCGCTGCCGCAATGAGGCCACGCTCTCCTTGAACGACGACGCGATCGTCGGCAGCGTCTTGATCAGCGTGATGAACCCGCCCGCGGCGACGGCGCCGGCGCCGATCTGGCGGACGTAGGCCCGGTAGATCGCGGCGGCGGAGTCGGCGAACGCGTGCGTCGCCGGGTTCCAGCCGCCCGGGCCGCCCGCGGTGCCGAGGCTGGCAAGGTAGCCGAGCTTGACCAGCTGGGCGGCGATTCGTTCGGGCGGCGTCACCACGGCCAGCAGCGGGATCAGCCCCAGCCAGGCGAGCACGCCGCCGGCCACCAGCACGCCCGCGATGCGCGGCCCGATGATGTAGCCGACGCCCAGGTATTCGGGCGTGATGTCGCCGCTCACGACCGCCGAGGGGAGGAACCGGTTCGTCTGCTTCAGCGCCAGCGTCGGCGTCTCGACGATGAAGCGAAAGATCTGCTGCAGCAGCGCGTAGCCGAGCGCCGACGCCCAGCCCCTGGTAAGCCGTGCGCGCCAGATCGCCGCCCTTCTCGCCCGCGATCAGCACCGACGCGCAGGCTGTCCCTTCGGGGTAGGGGAGCGTCGCGTGCTCCTTGACGATCAGCGACCGGCGCAGCGGGATCATCATCAGGACGCCCAGCACGCCGCCGACCAGCGCCAGGGTCAGGATCGTCCAGTAGCCGAAGTAGGGCTCGCCCACGCTCTGCCCGCTGGCGAGGTCGCGGCTGAGGAACAGGAACCCCGGGAGCGTGAACACGACGCCGGCGGCGATCGATTCGCCCGCCGACCCGATCGTCTGGACGATGTTGTTCTCGAGGATCGTCGACGACCCGAGCCGCTTGAACACCGAGATCGCCAGCACCGCGATCGGGATCGACGCGGACACGGTGAGGCCGGCCTTGAGCGCCAGGTAGACCGTCGCGGCGCCGAAGATCACGCCGAACACGATCCCCAGGGCGATCGATTTCACCGTCAGCTCGGCGACGCGGGCGCCGGCGGGGACGTAGGGCTCGGGGAGCGCGGCGGGCGCGGTCTCGGCGGCTGGCTCGTTCACACCAGATCCCCCCAGCGGCAGAGGGTGATCCCTCGCTGCTCGAGGGCGCGGCGGACCTTGGGCGAGGTCAGCGCCGCCACCTCACCGACGCGGTCGTAGCGCCAGTGCTCCTCGCCGTTCGCGTTGGGCTCGCCCGGGTGGCAGATGAGCTCATGCGGGCCGGACGACAGCCGGCCGACGATCTCCAGAATGCGAACCTCGTCGAGGCGGCCCGACTCGACGTAGCCCCAGCTCTGGGGGCCGTGCCGGCGGGCGCCGAGCTGCCGGCGGGTCATCCAGGCGAGGCCCGTGAGCATCCCGGCGATCGCCCCGCGGCGCGGTGACGTCGCCCAGGCCAGCGTCGGGCTCTCGACGGCGCTGCGGATGCCCGAGACGTCGTGGCGCCGGGCCACGGCCTCGACCGCGCCCCCGACGGCGGGGAGAAACCCCAGGTGGTGATGTGTGTCCAGGTGGTCGATCGCGACACCCGCGGCGCGGATACGGGAGACCTGGGCGTCGATCTCCCGCTCGACGTCCCCGGGGTCGATCTTCCGCTGTGCCCAGGCCGCGATGAAGTCCTGCCCGCGCCGGTGCAGCTGTCCGTCGGTGGCGAGCAGCGACGGGACCGTGGCCGGCGGGGAGATGGGGGCCCCGCCGACCAACGCCAGGTGGACGCCGACGCCCAGGCCCGGCACCTCGGCCAGGAGGGCACACACGTCGGGTAAGTCCGTGCAGTTTCCGAGCACGGACGTACTGGTAACCACGCCCTCGCGGTGGGCGCGCAAGATTCCGCGCGAGATCTCCGGCGACATGCCGAAGTCGTCTGCATTCACGACCAACTGAATCTGTGCGGCGTCCAACTGAATTGACCCTCTATAGCGGAGGTGATATTTCCAGACAGATCATGGCCAAGCGTATCCTGATCGCCGACGACAGTGTGACGATCCAGAAAGCTTTCGCCATGACGTTCGCCGGGGCGGACGATCTGACCGTCGCCAGCGCCCGGTCGGCCGACGAGGCGCTCTCGATGGCGCAGAAGCTCCAGCCGGATCTGATCCTGGCCGATGGGGTCATGCCCGGGCGCAGCGGCTACGACCTGTGCGCGTCCGTTCGCGGTGACCCCGCGCTGCGCGCGATCCCGGTCTTCATCCTGGCCTCGACCCAGCAGCCCTACGACGAGGGGCGCGGACAGCAGGTGGGGGCCACCGGGCACCTCTCCAAGCCGTGGGACACGACCGCGATCCTCGACCGCCTCCGCGACACCCTCAACAGGGGCGCGTCGGGGCTGGCGAGCGCGGCCTTGCCGGCAGCGCCGCCCGCGCGCACGACCGCGGCGTCGCTTCCCGCCGCCGCGATGCAGGACGACGAGTACGGCGAGATCAGCATCGACACCGACCGCGACACCGCGCCCGCGCCACGCGCGCGCGTCGCCACGCCGCCTCCGCCCGCCGTGGTGCCGGGGCGCATGACCAGCCCTTCGATGCCGTCGCTGAGCGGGGGGCCCGCGCCGGGCATGCGCCCGTCGCTGATTCCCGGGATGCGTCCGGGCACGATGCCGCCGGTGCGTCCGGGGACGGCGCCTGTCCGCCCGCTGGCGGGGCCCGCTCCGGCAGCGGCGCCGCCACGCCCCGCTGCGGCGCCCGTGGGGCGCACGTTGATGGGGTTGCCGGCCGCCAACCTCGGGATGATGCGTCCGAGCCCGCCAGCGGCTCCGTCGATAGCTCACGCCCCGCCGGGCATGGCCGCTCCGATGCGCCCGCCGACAGCGCCGGTGGCGCCGCTGCAGGCCCGCGGCGGCACGGCGCCGCACGCGCCCACCGCACCCCAAGTGCCGCCACCGGCGCCGCAGATGCCGGTCCACGCGCCCGCCCCGTACGCGCCGGCGGCCGCCGCCGTGACCGCCTCGGTCGACCAGAAGCTCGCGGCCTTCGCCGCGAAGGGTCCCGAGTACGAAGCGATCGCCAAGCTCTCGCGCGAGATCATCGAGCAGATCGTCTGGGAGGTCGTCCCCGAGCTGGCCGAGGCGATCATCCGCGAGCACGTCGCCAAACGCGGCGTCTGACGCTCTCGCTCCCTAGACGCGGTCAGAGCGACGCGGTGGCGATCTCGGTCAGCTCGCCGTCGGTCAGCGCGATCGGATTGGCCTTCATGCTGCTCGCGACGCGGGCCTTGGCGCACGAGCGCGGGGATCTCCGCCGGCGTCAGCCCGTAGCGCGCCAGCCCCGGGATCGCCAGCGCGCGGCAGAGCGCGACGACCCAGGCGACAGCGTCGTCCGGCGTGGCGTCGGGACGCCCGGTGAGCAGGGGCCCGAGCTGCCGATAGCGGGCGAGGGCGGGGTGGTCGGGGGCGCGCGCGCCGAGGGCCCGGAGATTCACGCGCAGCACGGCCGGCAACAGCGCCGCGCAGACCGCCCCGTGCGGCGCCGCGTAGGTCCCGCCCAGCGGCGCCGCGAAGCCGTGCACGGCGCCGAGCCCCGCGTTGGCGAGACAGAGCCCCCCGAACAGGCTGGCCAGCGCCAGCGCCTCGCGATCGGCGGCGGCGATCGGCGTTCCGGCGGCGGCGGCGGCGTAGGCCCGCGGCAGCGCCGCCGCGGATCGGCGGATCCCCTCGCGCGCCAGCGCATCGGTGGCCGGGTTCGCCCGGTTCGACGTGAACGGCTCGATGAGCTGCGACAGCGCGTCGAGGCCGCCCGAGGCCAGCACCGCGGGCGGCAGCCCCTGCAGCAGGTCCGGATCGACCAGCGCCACCCGCGGCAGCATGTGCGGGCTGCGCAGGCTGGCCTTGAGCGCCGTGCTCCGGCGAGGCGAGCACCGCGTTCTTGGTCACCTCCGAGCCGGTGCCGGCGGTCGTCGGGACGGCGATCAGCGGGGCGGCGGGGCGCGCGATCGGCTGGCCGCGGCCGATGACCTCCAGGTAGTCCAGCGGATCGCCGCCGTTGCCGAGCAGGGTCGCTATCGCCTTCGCCGCGTCGAGGGCGCTGCCGCCGCCGAACCCGATGACGACGTCGCAGCCGGCGGCGCGGGCGGCCGCGAGCCCGTCGCGCGCGGTGGCGAGGGTCGGCTCACCTGGCACCGGGAACGATGTCCAACGCACCCCGGCCGCCGCGAGCGGGCCGGTGACGGCCGCGGCCCGTTCGCCGGAGCGGCCCGTCACCAGCAGCGCGTGTTGGCCCAGCTCCCGGGCCAGCGTGCCGATCTCACCGAGGCGGCCGGCCCCGAACAGGACGCGCGCCGGGGCCGCCAGCTCGAAGGCTGCCGGAGCGGTCACCAGCCGGCGTCGTCGGGGAAGACGTTGACGTACTTGACCGACGTCCGCGGCTCGGCCATCAGGTCGGCGACCGTGTCGCGCCAGCGCGCGTAGTGGGCGGTCTGCTTGTGAGCGGCCGGCGCCTCGGCGTTCCGGTAGACCTCTACCAGCAGGAACCGCGTGGGATCGTCGGTCGACTGCACGACGTCGAAGCGGGCCACGCCCGGCTCGCGCACGCTGGCACGCGCGTTCTCGAGGGAGGCGGCGCGGAACGCGGCGACAGCCTCCGGTTTGACGTGAACCTGCACGTGCACGATCAGCAGCGACTCGGCCATGCCGCGACTCTAGCGCGGTTGGGGTACCGGCGTGCGACTGACGCTGCGCGGAGTCAACGCCTGGGTTGAGCCTCCGCTACGCCGCCCGCGCCGCGCGTTCGCCAGGTGCCACCCGCCTCCAACTCGCCCAGCTTTTCAAGCAGCTTGGCTGTGAACGCATCCAGATCGTCGGGCTTCCGGCTGGTGATCCAGTTGCCGTCGACGACGACCTCCTTGTCGACGACGTTCGCGCCCGCCTGACGCAGGTCGCTCTGGATCGTCTTCCAGGCCGTCAAAGTTCGTCCGCGCTGAAGCTCTGCGGCGAGCAACAGTTGCGGGCCGTGACAGACCGCGGCCAGCGGACGTCCGGTCTCGTCGAACCTCTTCACGAACGTCACGAACCGGTCGTCGGCACGCAGCTTGTCCGGCGAGTAGCCGCCGGGGATGAGCAGCGCTTCGTATTCATCAGCTTCGACGTCGTCGATCGTCTGGTCGATTCGGGCGCTCTCACGCCCCTTGTCGCCCTTGACCGTCTCGCCGGCCGTGGTGCCGATGAGGTCGACGGTGTAGCCGGCGGCGCGCAGGCGATCGTAGGGAAGCTTGAACTCCGAGTCCTCGAACCCGTTCGCCAGCAGACAGGCGATCTTGCCTCTACCTCTTCCGGCAGCGGTGTCAGCCATGATCATCCTCCCCGGTTCAAGGTGGCGTTGGCGGACGCGAAGGCAACCCGCGAAGCCAGCCCCACCGATCAGGCTGCCTGGGGATGCGCCTGGTCCTCCAGGAAGGTGATCAGCTGTTCGCGGAGGGTGTAGTAGTCCGGGTGCTCCAGCACGGCGGCCCGGTCGCGGGGGCGCGGGAACGGAACCTCCAGGATGCCGCCCAGCCGCGCCTCCGGGCCGTTGGTCATCAGCGCGATCCGGTCGGAGAGAAACAGCGCCTCGTCGACGTCGTGGGTCACCATCAACGCCGTCTTCTGATCGGCCGACCAGGTGTCGACCAGGACCTGTTGCAGCTCGAACCGGGTCAGCGAATCGAGCATGCCGAACGGCTCGTCGAGGAGCAGCACCTTGGGGTCGAGCGCGAACGCGCGCGCCAGTCCGACGCGCTGGCGCATCCCCTGCGACAGCTCGGCGGGGCGCTTGTGCATCGCATCCCCGAGGCCGACGCGCGTCAGATAGCGGGTGACGATCTCGGTGCGTTCAGCGCGCGGAGCTTCCGGCTTCACGGCGGAGACCCCCAGCATCACGTTCTCGAAGGCGGTCATCCAGGGGAGGAGGCACGGCGCCTGAAAGACGACCCCGCGATCCGGTCCCGGGCCCGGGATCTCGCGGTCGTCGATCAACACCCCTCCCTCCGTCGGGGGGACCAGCCCCGCCGCGATCGACAGCACGGTCGATTTGCCGCAGCCCGAGTGGCCGATCAGGCAGACGAACTCCCCCTTTTTGATCGCGAAGTCGAAGTCGCGAACGATCACCGCCGGTTTACCGCTCGCCGTCGGGAAGCTCTTGGTGAGGTGCGAGATCTCCAGATATTTGGCGTCGCTCCTCATGCCGCCACCGTGTGCGCCTGCGGCGCCGGCTCAGGAACGGTCGTCTCGAGAGGGGTCGCCGGCTCGGCCGGCGTGGGCGCGCCACCGGGCCCGCGATCGCGCCGCCGTCCCGGGCCGAGGAGGTACTCGATCACCTGGTTGCGCACCGCCTTGAACCGCTGATCGTGGTTCAACGTCTTGCGGTCGCGCGGTCGCGGGATGTCGACGGCGACCGCTGGTCCCAGCGTGGCGCTCGGCCCCGCCGACAGCGGGATGATGCGGTCCGCGAGCAGCACCGCCTCGTCGACGTCGTTGGTGATCAGCACGACCGTCTTGTGGCTTGCCCCCCAGATGCGGCCGATCTCGTCCTGCAGCGTGGCGCGGGTCAACGCGTCCAGCGCCGACAGCGGCTCGTCCATCAGCAGCACCGCCGGATCCATCGCGAGAGCCCGCGCGACCGCCACCCGCTGCCGCATCCCCCCGGAGAGCTCGGACGGCTTCTTGTCACGCGCCGCGCTCAGGTTGACCAGCGCCAGGAACTTGTCAGTGTGCGCGTCCTTCTTCTCGGCCGGCCAGTCGTGGAACGTCTGGTCGACCGCCAGGTGAACGTTCTGGTGCGCGGTCAGCCAGGGGAGGAGTGAGTAGTTCTGGAACACGACGCCGCGGTCAGCCCCAGGCCCGGCCACCGACTTGCCGTCCAGCAAGATGGTCCCCCTGTCGGGGGTCAGGAGACCCGCCATCATGCTGACCAGCGTGGTCTTGCCCGCCCCGGAGTAGCCGACGATGGCGACGAACTCGCCCCGCTCCACCTCCAGATTGATGTCGGTGAGAACCTCGGAGCGGCCTTTTCCGCTGCCGTACCCTTTGCCGACGCCTCGCAGTTCTAGAAACGCCACGCTCAAGCCGCTTTCAGTCGGCGTTCGACCACGCTCATGAGGCGGTCGAGGACGAAGCCGACGATGCCGATGGTCAAGATGCACAGGATGATGTGTTCGTAGATGAGGCTGTTGTATTCCTGCCAGAGGAAGCCGCCGATGCCGGGCGACCCGGTCAGCATCTCGACGGCGACGATCACCAGCCAGGCGATCCCCAGGCTGAGGCGGAAGCCGGTGAACATGTAGGGGAGGGCGGCTGGCAGCAGCACCTTGAAGAACGTCTTCCGCGGCGAGAGCCGCAGCACCTTTGCGACGTTCAGGTAGTCCTGCGGGATCGAGCGCACGCCCATCGCGGTGTTCAGCACCGTCGGCCACATCGCGCAGATCGCGATCGTGAACAGCGCGGCGGGGTGGGACTTCTCGAACAGCACCAGCCCCAGCGGCAGCCAGGCCAGCGGCGACACCGGCCGCAGCACCTGGATGATCGGGTCGAAGCCCTTGGCGAACAGCTTCGAGCGCCCGAGGACGAACCCGAGCGGCGTCCCGAACAGCAGCGCGAGGGCGTACCCCTTCGCGACCAGCACCAGCGAGTACCAGGCGAAGCGGCCGATCCCCTGATCGAGCTCGCCCCGCTTGGCGAACGGCTCGACCACGTAGGGCCTGGCCGCCTCCCAGGTCTTGCTGGGCGAAGGGAGGTTCTTCGACCAGGTGGCGCTGGACATAGCCCAGATCCCCAGGATGCAGAGCGCACCGAGTGCCGGCAGCAGCAGCGCGGAGAGGTCGACGCTTCGCTTGGTGTTGGTCGTCATCGCTCAGCTCTTGAGGTTCTTGATCTGGAACGACTGCGCATACTCTTCGGGCTTGGCTGGGTTGAAGGTGACGCCGTCGAACAGCGTCTCGGGCTTGTCGTCGAGGCCGCCGTGCTTGGCGCCCATCTCCTTCATGGCCTCTTCGTAGATGTCGGTGCGCATCACCTGCTTGGCGACCGCCTTGTAGTCGGGCGCCGCCGGCAGCATCCCCCAGCGCCGGAACTGCGTGAGCCACCAGATCGCGAACTTGGGCTGGGGGTAGTTGCAGTTGCGCTTGCTGAAGATCATGTAGTTCGGATCTTCCTTCTTCCGACCGTCACCGAAGTCGTAGTGCCCCTGCATCCGGGGGAGGATCAGCTCCTTGGGGCAGTTGATGTAGGTCGCGCGCGACACGATCTCCGCCTGCTCCGGGCGGTTCTTCATGTCGTCGAGCCAGACGCTCGATTCCTGCAGCGCCTTTAGCACCGCCTTGACGGTGTTGGGGTTCTTCTCGGCGAACTCGGCGGTGAACGCGCAGACCTTCTCGGGATGGTCCTTCCAGATGTCCTGGGTGTTGGTCGCGGTGAACCCGATGCCGTCGGCGATCGTGCGCGCGTTCCATGGCTCGCCGACGCAGAACCCGTCCATCTTGCCCACCTTCATGTTGGCGACCATCTGGGCAGGGGGGACGACGATCAGCGAGATGTCCTTGTCCGGGTTGATGCCGCCGGCCGCCAGCCAGTAGCGAATCCACATCGCGTGCGTGCCGGGCGGGAAGGTCATGGCGAACGTGAGCGGCGTCCCCTTGGCGCGGGCCTCGGCGGCGATCGGCGCCAGCGCCTTCGGATCGGCCTGCACCTTCCCCTTGAGCGAGGCCGCGAGCGAGATCGACTGGCCGTTCCGGTTCAACATCCACGGGATGATCATCGGCTTCTTGGGCGAGCCGAGCAGGCCCATCGTCGAAGCAATCGGCATTCCGGTCAGCATGTGCGTGGCCTGGATGTCGCCATTCGTGAGCGAGTCGCGGATGGCGGCCCAGCTGGCGCCCTTAACGACCGTCGAGTTGATGCCGTATTTCTTGAACAGCCCTTTCTCGTGAGCGATCACGATCGGCGAGCAGTCGGTGAGGGCGATCATGCCGAAGCGCATGTCGGTGACCTCGGGCGCGGTGTTGGTGGCGCCCCAGCTCGCGCGGGCGCTCAGGAGACCGGCGCCGCCGAGCAGCGCCGCGGCGCCGCCGACGAAGGTGCGGCGCGAGATTTGGTTGCTACGGGAGCGGCGGGTGCGGAGGCGTTGAGATGTCATGCCTCTCTTCTACAGTCCGCCCGGTTTCTGACGTTTTTCCGAGAGGCACGACCGTCGTAAATATTACCGACCAAGACTAGTGATGGTCTGGAAACCCATTGCCGACATTCGTTGACCGAACGCCGACAATCGTTGACCGAACGGAAATCTACGGCAGGTCGTTGCCGGCGTAGATGCTCAGACAGGTGACGTTGTCGTCGCCGCCCCGGTCGTTGGCCAGGTCGATGAAAAGATTGGGCGCGTCCCTGTAAAAGTGTCCGGTCAGCACCTGTCCCAGCTCGTCGACTGTCAGGTAGTTGGACAGACCGTCCGAGCAGAGCACGAAGCAGTCTCCGGCCTGGACGGCCAGCCCCTGGAGGTCGGGCTCGACGCTCGGCTCGAAGCCGACCGAGCGGGTGATGATGTTTCGGAAGCGCGACTCCTTGGCTTCCTCCGGCGAGATCAGGCCGGCCCGCACCTGCTCCTGAATCCAGGAGTGGTCCTCGCTCAGCTGACGGGCGCGGCCGTTGCGATAGAGGTAGGCGCGCGAGTCGCCGACGTGGCCCATGTGTACGTACCCGCCCGCGAACAGCAGCGCGGTCAGCGTCGTCCCCATCCCGGCCAGATCGGGGTTCGCCATCGCCGTCTCATAGATGTGGCGGTCGGCCTCGATGACCGCCCGGCGGAGCAGCGCGGCCACTGGGTGACGCGCGCCGGGCGCCGCGTCCTTGCGCGGAACGTCGAGCAGCCCCGCCTTGCTGGCGTCGGCGATCTCGCGCTCGAGGATATCGACCGCCATCCTGCTGGCCCGCTCGCCCCCGAGGTGACCGCCCATCCCGTCGGCGACCGCGTAGAGACCCAGCTCGTTATTGCAGAGGAAGCTGTCCTCGTTGTGGTTACGCTTGCGGCCCACGTCCGAGGCACCCCAGCCGATGATGCGCATGTCGGGAATGTCGCCCGGCGACCTTACTTGGCAGGCTTCGGAGCCGGCGCGGGGGGGGCGGGGGAGGTTGGTGTTTTGGGGGAAGTCGGTGCGGGTGCGGGTGCGGGTGTGCCCGCCGCGGGTGGCGGGGCGGCGGCGGCCGGCGGCGCTGCGCCGTCGACCACGAAGTCGACGTGCGTCCCGCCCGGGCCCATGCCGACCGGCGTCAGCCGCGCGGTGGCGACACCCTTGCCAACCAGGAAGTCGCGCACGGTCTCGGCGCGCTTCTGGGTGTCTTCCTTGGTGATCCCGTCCGCGTGAACCTCGATGCGGACCTTGGCGAGCTCGGGGTGCCCCTTCATCGCCAGCGCGACCAGGTTGACGACCTTCACCGAGCTCTCCTTGACCATCAGCTTGCCGCCCCGGCTGTGGAAGTTGATGGCCTGGTCGACCTCGATCTTGCCGTCGGTGATGCGCACGATGTCCGCGCCCGGATCGGGGCAGCCATCCTCGTCCTTGTTGCCGTTCCAGGACTCGGGCTGGGTCGGGCAGCGGTCGACGGCGTCGGGGAGGCCGTCCTTGTCGTTGTCCGGGTCGGGGCAACCGTCCTCATCCTCGAAGCCGTCCGGATCCTCGGCGTCGTTCGGGCAGTTGTCGAAGCTGTCGGGGATGCCGTCGGCGTCGTTGTCGGGATCCTCGCAGCCGTCGTCGTCCTGGAAGTTGTCGCGATCCTCGACCTCGTCGACGCACTTGTCGTTGACGTCGGGGACGCCGTCGCCGTCGCTGTCCTCGGTCGTCGACGGGCAGCCGTCCGTCGGCTTCTTGCCTTTGCCGTCCTCGGCCGCGTTCGGGCAGGCGTCGTTGAGGTCGGGGATGCCGTCCTTGTCGTTGTCGAGCTCGGGGCAGCCGTCCTCGTCCTCGAACTGGTCCAGGTCCTCCGCCTCGTTCGGGCACTTGTCCTGGGCGTCGGGGAGGGTGTCGTTGTCGTTGTCCTTGTCGGGACAGCCGTCCTGATCCTGGAAGCCGTCACGGTCCTCCGGCTCGTCGGGACATTTGTCATGGACATCGAAGATGCCGTCGCGATCGCGATCGCGGTAGTCGGGGCTGAACAGCGCCCCGGCGAACAGCCGCATGTCGGGCGAGCCGATGGCGCTGCCGAAGCCCCGTCCGCCGCCGGCCAGCACCGACCACATCCCGTTGATCGTGAAGCGGCCCGAGACGTCGACCTCGAACGGGTTGACGTCCGAGTAGAAGTCCGCGAACTGATTCAGGCCGCTGCGCCCGAACATCTCGAGCATCAGGTCGAAGCGCCGCTGGACCGGGTAGGCCGCCGCGAGGCCGTAGAGGACCTGGGGCCCGAGCTCGGTCGCGAAGCTGTCCGACGTCTGGCGGATCAGGAGCCCGAGGTTGGCGCCGACGCGCACCTTGCCGAGCTCGGCGCCGCCGATCACCTTGATGCGCCCGGTGACCATCTTGTCGCCCAGGTAGGGGCGGCTGTCGCTCTTCCCCGTCGGGAGGGACAGCCCGGCGCTGAGGGCGACGGTGTACTCGTCGTCCTCGCCCAGCGTCGCCAGCAGCATCTTGCCTTCGATACGCGCGTCGCCGATGCCGTTCTCGGTCAGCCGGAGGTTGGCCGGCAGCCCCATGTCGTCGACCAGGTCGCCGGAGAGGTGCAGCGTGTAGGGGAGGGCGATGCCGATCTGGTACTTGCCGAACAGCCCAATCGCGGCGTTGAGCTCCGCGGTCGTCTGGTTGTCGACGACGTTGACCGACGCGTTCGTCGCGCCACGCGTGAACACGACGTAAGGGTGCGTCTGGTAGTTCAGGTACAGGCCGAAGGTCAGACGCTTGTGCTCGGCGACGGCGGTGCCCTCGACGGTCACGAAGTTGTGAGGCCCGATCGCGGGCTGGAACAGGTTCACGTCGAGGCTCGTGTCCCGCGGCGCTATCGACTGCGCGCGGGCGGGCGGCGCGGTCAGCAGCGAGACCAGGGCCAAGGCGACAGAGAGGCCAGGAAGGAGAGTCGCGGCACGGGCGCGCGACCTATTTGTCAGTGTCATCGATTGCGTCCGCGGCGGAATGCGAGTCGTTGAGATGGCTCAGGATATCCCTGAAGCCCTCGCGAAGTCCACGAACGGCATCGATGAATCGGCGCTACTGCGTCTCGAACCGATAGGCCCACATCCAGTTGCACGGGACGGGGCGGCCGTCGGTCGCGATCGCGGGCGTGAACTTGGCTTTCATCAGCGCCTGGGCGGCCGCTTCGTCCATCCCATGGCCGACGTGGTTCAGCGCCTTGACCTTGACGACGTTCCCTTTGTCGTCGATCACGAGCTTGAACTTCACGAGCCCTTCGATCCCCATCCGCCGGGCATCGGGAGGGTAGATGTCGGCGGTATCCGGCATGAAGAGCTTCTCCGGATATTTCCGGATATAGATGTCCGCCACGGGCGTGACGCCGTCGCCGGTTCCACCGCCCGAGGGTTTGGCGCTGGCGGGACGGGGCGCCGGCTTGGCGCTCAGCGTATCGCCGATCGGTATCGAAACGCTGGACGGGCCCGAGACCGTCGAGCTGAGCGAGCCCCCGAAGATCGGCGGCGGCTCGTCCTGTTTGGGCGGCGGCTCGGCGCTGGGGGGCGGGGCCTGGGGGGGCGGCGTCTCGCGGGGCGCCCGGGTCTGGCGAACGGCGACCCGCGGGCGCGGCTCCGGTTTGGGGGGAGGGGGTGGAGGGGGCGCCGGCTTGACCTCGGGCGGCGGCAGGTCCGAGACGTCGATCTCGATCGGCGTCTCGGCGTGGAAGCGGCGCGGATTGACGGTCAGCATCGCGGTGGCGATCCCGGCGTGCAGGACGATCGCGACGGCGGCCCCCAGCCAGGGGGCGTGCTTGGAACCGGCGAATGCGGGATCGTGCTGCATCCCGAGGGACCTACCTGGCGCCGGGGTCGACGTTGATCGCGAAGCGGTGTACGCCGGCCCGTTTGACCATGTCGATCACGTGGACGACGTCACCGTGCGAGACGATGCGGTCGGCGGCGATGATCGCCTGCAGCTCCGGGTTCTTGGGGAGCTCGCTCGTGATGAACTGCACGACCGCCTGGTCGTTGCTGCGTTGCCCGTTCAGGAACAGGCCGCCGTCCTTGGCCAGGGTCAGCGACAGCGTCGTCTTGGTCTGTTCGGTCCCCGAGGCGGCCTTGGGGAGATCGACCTTGATCGCCGGGCTGACGATGTAGGAGGCGGTCACCATGAAGATGATGAGGAGCACCAGGGTGATGTCGACCAACGGTGTGACGTTGATGTCGACGATCATCCGCCCGGCGTCGTCGTCCCCGAAGTTGTTCGTGCCTGCCACGGGCCGTCCTCGTGCCTAAACTTCCGCCCGCGCGGCGGCCGTCTCGGGCCGCTCGCCGGGGATCGTCGACAGCACCATGTGGGCGATGGCGTCGATGCGCGACATCGTCTTGCGCACCTTGCCCTGGAAGAAGTTGTAGGCGATGACGGCCGGGATCGCGACCATGAGACCGACCGCCGTCGCGACCAGCGCCTCGGAGATGCCCGACATGACCGCGGCGGCGCCGCCGCTCTGGTTGCGCGACAGGTCGGCGAACGCCTTGATGATTCCGAGCACCGTTCCGAACAGGCCGATGAACGGCGCGTTGTTGCCGAGCGTCCCCAGCACGCCGAGGTTGCGTTCGAGATCGATGCGCAGCCGGGCCTTCGTTCCCGCCATCGCCTCCGAGACCGCGTCGCTGCCGCGGCTGTAGTTGTCGAGGCCCGCGGCCGCGACCGCCGCCGCCGGAGCGCGCTTGCCGTTCAGCGCCTGACGGGCGCCGTCGAGGTCGCGGTTCCGCAACAGCGCCCCGAGCTCGCGGCTGAGGGCGTCGGCGTCGTCGCCCCCGCGAAGAAAAAGCCCGCGCTCGACCATGATCGCGACCGAGAGCACCGACAGCCCGATGAGCAGCCACAGCACCCACTCCGAGCCGAGCAGAGTGAATCCCAATATTCGTTCGGTCAGATGCATTCGCCCTCCGGCGGACCCAGGATAAGGTCTAGAAATGAGGCGAGAACGCTAGCACAGATTATCCGGCCTCAGACGTGACCGCCGCGACCACCACCGTCGCGTAGCCGCCCGCGGGGAGGGAGAAGCGCAACCGGATCGCACGGGCCTCCGCGGACGAGCCTGGGTCCTCCGTGACCGCGTCCTCGCCGGCCGTCACCTTGAGCAGCAGCGGACGCCGGGCGCCGGGGAGATCGCGCCCCGCGCGCGAAAAGTCGTCGCGGGTCGCGCCGACATCGATGATCGCCTGGTCCTCGAGCGCGCGCGCAGGCGTGTCGGGTGGCGGCTCGATCTCGCGGCCGCCGGGGAGCGGCCCGGTGATGCAGAGCTCGCCGCTCGCGACGCGCGGCTGGTCGACGGTTGGGTCGGTCGAGACGAACAGCCCGCCGGTGACCGCCTTCTGCAGGACGTCTCCGCGTTGAACCTGGTCGAGCGGGCCCGTGGCGGCGCGCAGCTCGAGCGCACGGTTGAAGACCGCCGACTGCAGCGCCGACAGCATCAGGCCGCGCTTCCGGCGGTCGCGCTCGCGGCGGTCCCCGCGCAGCAGCGCCAGCCCGACGGCGGCGTTGTCGCGGCTCGCGCCGAAGCGCTGGTCGCCGTAGCGGTTGGGGACGCCGGTCGCGGCCGCCGCGGCGAACCGGGTCCGTAGCGCCGCCACCTCGTCGTCGCTCGCGGCGCCGGTGAGCACGACCTCGAACCGGTTGCCGCGCAGGTGGCCGATCCGCAGCTTGTGCGGGTGCTGCACCGCGGCCAGCACCGAGAGCTCGGCGGTGACGAAGGCGGTGGCCACCTCGGGCGCGACCGTGCCGGGGAGGCTCAGCCACTGCCGGGTGAGCGCGTGCCGGTCCTTCATCCCGGCGTGGCCGACGTCCCGCGCGAGCACGTGGAAAGCGGCCGCCAGGCGCGCGATCGCGTCGAACGTCGAGAGCCCCCGCTTCTCGATCCAGAGGAACGTGTGCGTCCCTTCCCCCGACGGCGTGTAGGCAGGGATCTCCTCAACGACGAACCGATCCGGAGACGGCGCGAACGTCAGCATCGCGGCGCCTAGGTCTGCGGGGCCGGGGCGGCGGGCAGGGAGAGGTACATGCGGGCGGCGCGGTTGTCGGGCTCCATCGCCAGCACCGCCTGCCACTCGGCGACGGCCTCGTCACGGCGGCCGGCCGCGTAGTAGCCGAGCCCCAGCTTGAGCCGGCCGGCGATGAAGCGCGGGCTCGCCGCCCGGACCAGCTCCAGCTCGCGGATCGCGCCGCCGAGGTCGCCCACCTCACGGAGGGTGTCGCCGAGCTCGGTCCGGATGTCGACGAACGTGGGGCAGAGCGCCAGCGCCCGCTCGTACTCCCGGATGGCCTCGCCCGGCAGCGCGACCGCGCGGTACGCGGCGCCGACCTCGGCGTGCATGTTCGCGATCTTCCCCTTGGCGAAGGGATCGAGCTCGCGCGACGCCCGCTTCGACGACGGCCATCGCCTGCTCGTACACGGCCTTCGCCTCGGCGTACTTGCCGAGGTCGTTGCAGGTGACGACCAGGTTGAGCGCCGCCTCGGTGTACGCCGGGTTGATGCGCAGCGCCTGCTGGAACATCTCTTCGGCCTCCGTCAGCCGTCCTTCTTGATGATAGATGACGCCCAGCATGTCGTAGACGTCGGCGTAGGGGACCTGCTCGCGCAGCACCTCGGTCAGACAGCGGGTGGCCTCGGCGTACTCACCGGCCAGGTAGTGGGTGCGCCCGCGCGCGACCAGCTCGCGCAGGCCGGCCCGCTCCGCGTCAGCCATGGGGTGGCGCCGGGGGCGCCGCCAGCTGAGTGGTGGCAGCCGGCGTCACCGGCTTCGGTTGCGGATTGGGTCCGTAGCGGCGCGTGATGTACTCGATGTACAGCTCCGAGCGCCGGGCCTGGGGCGCGTCGGCATACTCGGCGACCACGCGGGCGAACGTCTCCTTGGCGCGCGCCGGATCGCCCATGCGCAGGTAGGTCTCGCCGAGCGAGACCAGCAGCTCGGGCTCGCGCCCCGACCCCGGGTAGCGGGCGATCGCCCCCTCGAGCCGCATCGCCGCCGCCCTGGGGTGATCCCCGCGCAGGTAGAAGCGCGCGACGTAGACCTCGTGGTCGACCAGCCGCTTCAACACCTCCTGGCGGAACTTTCGCGCCTGCGCGGCGTAGCTCGAGTCGGGGAACTTCTTCAAGAAGTCGTTCAGCTCGCGCTGGGCGTCGACCACCGCCGACTGATCCTTCTCGTACGACGGCGGCAGGATCCAGACGTCGTCGGGCATGTCCTTGTAGTAGGCCTCGCCGATCTTGAAGGCGACGTAGCCGTCCTCGACCTTCTCGTGCGTCGGGTGCAGCCGGGCGAAGCTCTTGTAGCTGTCGATCGCTTCGTTGTAGTTCCCGCGCGCGAACTGCGTGTCGGCCATCGCCAGCTCCGCCATCACCGCGAACTTCGAGAACGGATATTTCTGCTTCACGAACTGGAAATACTTCTGCGCTTCGATGTAGTTCTCGTCCTTGAGCTCGGCGAGACCTTTTTCGTAGTTCTGCTTGGCGGTGAGGGAATAGGTGACCGGTTTCGAATCCTCGTCAGACGCGCATCCCAGGGCGGTCGACACCAGAAATCCCAGCGCCGCGGCGAGCACGAGCCGGGCGGGGGAGAACGCGGTCAGAAAGCGAGGCGGCATGAGCAAACTATGGTACGTAAGCGGAGCGCTGGCGTCCACCGTCGACGCGGTTCGTCGCATGGAACACCGTCGGAATTTCCGTTGTTCGACTCGGCAGCTCGCCGGCGCGTTGCTCGTCGCCGGCGCGGCGGTTGCGGGGTGCGCCGGAGCGGGGAGCGCGGGCGCGGCGCCAGGGGCGACGCCGGTCGCGGAGCTCGAAGCGCCCGGGGCGCGCGACGCCAACGTCGCCGGGGGCACGCTGCCCGGGGGGCGCGCACGCCCCCTGCAAGTGTCGGGGTCGGAGAGCAGACCTGGCGGAGACGTCTCCGCCCGATCAGGACCACAAGCGGTTCGAGATCCGCCTCGGCGCCGTGGGCGGGGGCGCGACGCTCGACTCGCCGACGTTGGGGCACTTCGCCGGCGGCTCCGACGAGAGCTGCTTCTACATCGACGTGCTGCCGGGGACGACGTCGGACGTCGTGTTCACGGCGCGCGAGGCCCGGCGTGAAGGGGGCATCGAACCGATGCTCGAGCATCGCCGAGTACGGCCCCAAGGGGCCCTGGTGGTACGACGTGCTGCAGGTCCGCTGCGCGGGCCCAGGGTTGAAGTGCAACCGGGACGCCGCCGACGCCTGGAGCGCGGAGGCGAAGACGCGGAAGCGTGGGCGCATCGACCCGTGTGGGTCGGCGGTGATCTCTCACCTGGTCTGGGACACGTCGGGGGGAACCGGCGATCGCGAGCTGGGGCTGTTTCGCGACTTCACCGTGAAGTTCACGATGGAGGTCAAACGATTCGCGACCCAGTTTCCGCCGGGCGCCACGGAGTGCGTCCCCAAGTGACCCTCGTCGTCGTGACGCGATGAAGATTCATCTCATCGGTATCTGTGGCACCGGGATGGGAACCCTCGCCGGGTTGCTGAAGGCGTCCGGACACGACGTGCGCGGGTCCGACGAGCACGTCTACCCGCCGATGTCGACGCAGCTGGCGGAGCAGAACATCAGCGCTTTCGAAGGGTTCTCGGCGGACAACCTCGCCTGGGACCCCGAGGTCGTGGTGGTCGGCAACGTCTGCCGCAAGGATCACGTCGAGGTGCTGGCGGCGCAGGCCCGGGGGATTCCCCTCGAGTCGTTCCCGTCGCTGTTCGGCAAGCTGTTCCTGACCGGGCGGCATTCGGTCGTGGTGGCGGGTACGCACGGCAAGACGACGACGTCGTCGCTGCTGTCGCACGTGCTGCACGACGCCGGGCGCGATCCGTCGTTCCTGATCGGCGGCGTGCCGCTCAACTTCCGCCAGTCCTGGCGCCGCGGCGACGGCCAGGAGGTGGTCGTCGAAGGGGACGAGTACGACACCGCGTTCTTCGACAAGGGCTCGAAGTTCCTTCACTACCAGCCCCGGACCGCGCTCCTGACGTCGGTCGAGTTCGATCACGCCGACATCTTCAAGGACGAGGAGGCGGTGCGGGCCGCGTTCCGGAAGTTCGTCGCGCTCATCCCCGAGGACGGCCTGCTGATCGCCTGCGCGGCGTCGCCGGGGGCGATGGAGGTCGCGCGCGGCGCCCGCTCGCAGGTCGTGACCTACGGCCGGCCAGGGTCGGGCGCCGACTGGACCTTCGAGGTCGCCGCCCGCGGGTCCGGCGGCCGGACCACCCTGGACGTCGCGAAGCGCGGAGAGCGGGTCGTGACGCTGGAGACGAATCTCCCCGGCATCTACAACCACGAGAACCTGATCGGGGTCGTCGCTGTGGCGTCGGCGCTCGGGGTGGAGCTGCCGGCGATCGCGCGGGCCGCGCGGCGGTTCCTCGGCGTTCGCCGCCGGCAAGAGGTGCGCGGCGTCGCTCGCGGCGTGACCGTGGTCGACGACTTCGCTCACCACCCGACGGCGATCCGCGAGACGGTGCTGGCCCTGAAGGGGCGGTACGGTCCCGGCAAGCTGATCGCCGCGTTCGAGCCGCGCTCGGCCACCAGCCGCCGCAGCGTTTTTCAGGCCGAGTTCGCCGACGCGCTGTCGGTCGCCGACGAGGTCGTGCTGGCGCCCCTCTACGCGCCCGAGAAGGTCCCCGAGGGCGAGCGCCTGGACGTCGAGCGCCTGGCCGCCGATCTCCGGCAGCAGGACGTCCCGGCGCGCCTCATCCCGACGGTCGAGGCGACGGTCGCCCACATCGCCGAACGGGCGGCCCCGGGGGACACCGTGATGGTGATGACGTCGGGCGACTACGGCGGGCTGCACGATCGGCTGTTGCGCCGGCTCGGCGACCCGGTGATGCCGGCGCGCGCCGAGCACAAGGCGCGGATCGGCGCGCTGCTCGATCGGGTCGGGATCGCGCACCCGGTCCTGGAGCAGTTCTGGCCGAGCTACCTGGTGATCCCGGGGGAGGACGACGCGGCGCCGCTGGTCGGGTGCGTCGCCATCGAGGCGGTCGACGACGTCGCCCTGTTGCGGATGCTGGCCGTCGTCCCCGAGCGCCGGGGCGAGGGGCTGGGGTTCGTGCTGGTCGAGGCCGCGACCGATCGCGCCCGCTCGCAGGGGGTGAACCAGCTCTATCTGGTCACCGACGGAGCGCAGGAGTACTTCGGTGAGAAGCTCGGCTTCACGGTCGTCGATCGCAAGGAGGTCGCGGCCCCGATCGCGGCCACCGCCGAGTACGCGCTGGCGCGCTCGAAGGCGGCGACCTGGATGCGCAAGGAGCTGGGGTAGGCGATGCCCGGCTCGGGACCGACCGTGACCTCGAACCGGGACCCGCTCGAGCGGGCGCGCCGGGTCGCGTCCGAGATCGCGCGCGACGCCGGTCGGGTCCTGCTGGAGGGGTGGGGGACCCGCCCGACGGTCGGCATCAAAGGCGACGAGATCAACCTCATCACCGAGTACGACCGCCGCTCCGAGGCGCTGATCGTCGAACGGCTCGCGGCGGCGTTCCCCGACGATCGCATCGTCGCCGAGGAGGGGACGAACCGCGCCGGCGAGCCGGGCGGCTCGCTGCGTGTCTGGTATGTCGATCCGCTCGACGGGACGACGAACTTCGCGCACGGCATGCCGATCTTCTCGGTGTCGATCGGGCTCTGCATCAACCGCCGCCCGGTGCTGGGGGTGGTCGAGGCTCCGGCCCTGAACTGGTCGTTCTCCGGCACGATCACGGGCGGGGGCTCGACGCTGAACGGCAAGCCGATCGTGCCGTCGCGCATCGATCGGCTGGGGAGCGCGCTGCTGGTGACGGGATTTCCGTACCAGCGCAACCCGCTCCAGAACAACCTGGCCGAGTTCGGCGCGCTGACCGCGGCCGCGCAGGGGACCCGGCGGTTCGGTTCGGCGGCGCTGGATCTCTGCTTCGTCGCGTGCGGCTGGCTCGACGGCTACTGGGAGCGGGCGCTGCATCCCTGGGACCTGGTCGCGGGCGCCGCGATCGTTCTCGGCGCGGGCGGGCAGGCGACCGATCTCGACGGCGGGACGTTCGACGGCGAGACGGGGCGCGTGCTGGCGAGCAACGGCCACATTCACGACCAGATGGTGCGAATCCTGCGGGGCGTGGCCCAGCGTGGGAACGCGCCGTGGCCGTAGCCGACCGCCAGATCGTCGCGGCGATCGTCGCGGGTGGGCCGGCCCGGCGGCTGGGCGGCGCGGCGAAGCCGTTTCTCAGCGTCGGCGGACGCACGATCGCGGAGCGCCAGCTGGAGCTCCTGCGCGCGACCTTCGGGCGGGTGGTCGCGATCGCCAACGAGCCCGCTCCCTGGGCTGCCCTGAACGTCCCGGTCTTCCCCGACCGCGTGGTGGGCGCCGGGCCGCTCGGCGGCATCGACGCCGCGCTCGCCGCCGCAGCGGACGCCGACGCCGTCGTCTGCGTCGCCGGTGATCTGCCGTTCCTGTCGCCGGCGCTGCTGGCGGCGCTGCGGGATCGATCGCCGGAGGCCGATGCCGTGGCCCCGCGTCCGGGCGGACGCGCCGAGCCGCTGTGCGCCCGTTACGCGCGCCGGCTGCTGCCGGTCGTCCAGGCCCGCCTGTCGGCCGGCGACTACGCGGTGCACGGGCTGCTGGAGGCGGTCGCGGTCGATTGGATCGACGACGGAGAGCTGGCCGTCCTGGCCCCGGAAGGCCGCAGCTTCGTCAACGTCAACACGCCGGACGAGCTGCGGCGCGCCGAGGAGCTGGCGCAGCGGCCCGTCGGGGGGTGACGGTGACGGTGCCGCGCGCGGCGGCGGTCGGGGTGGCGGCGCTGCTGCTCGTCGTCGTGGTCCCCTTCTTTGCGGCCACGACCTTCATCGGCGACGACCACCTGTTCCTGGCGTTCGCCCGCCACGCGCCCAACCCGCTGGCGGCCTTCGTCTCGGACCGGCACGGCGGCGAGTACTACCGGCCGCTCCCGATGCTGCTCTGGTGGGTGCTGGGACGGGCGGGCGGCGGGAGCGTGCCGTTCGCGCTGCTGGCCTTCACGCTGCACGCGGCCGTGGCGGCGCTGGTGGGCCTGTTGCTGCGGGCGCTCGATCGGCCGCCCGCCGTCGCCTGGTTCGCCGCCGCGCTGATGCTGCTCGCGCCGCAGAACCTCGACGCGGCGTACTGGTTCTCCGCCAGCACCGACCTCTGCGCGACGCTGTTCGTGCTGGCCTCCCTGGTGGCCCTGTTGCGCGGTCGGGCCGCGCTGTCGGCCGCCGCCGCGCTCGCGGCCTATCTCTCGAAGGAGTCGGCGTTCGTCTTGCCGGCCCTGGCCCTGGTCCTGCTGGTCTTCTGGACACCGCGGACACCGCGCCGCTGGGCGCGCGCCCTGGGCGCGGTGGCTCCGCACGTCGCGTTGCTGGCGCTGGTCGTCGTCGCGCGCGTCGCCGTGCTTCACGGATGGGGCGGGGGTGGGGAGCTGCCCCCGGGCCTGCTCGGCCGGACGGTCCAGCTCGCGAGCGGGGTCGCGCATCTGCTCACCGCGCCGCTGCCCGAGCCCCTCGCCTTCGGTGCCGGTGCCGCGGTCGCGGCGCTGGCACTGGTGGCCGCGGTGCGCCGATCGACCCCGGAGCGGCGGTTTGTCCCGTTCGTCCCGTTTGTTCTGGCCGCGGTCGCGCTCGCGCCGCTGGGCGCGGCGGGGTGGGCGGTCGGCGCGCGGTACTTCTATCTGCCGGCCGTCGGGCTGGTCTGGGGACTGGCCGAGGCGCTGGCCGGCCACGCGCCGGCGCGGGTCACGGTTCTGATCGTCGTGGCGCTGATGGGGCTCGGGCAGGCGGCCGAGCGTCGTCGCGACGTCGTCTCGTACGACCGTCGGGTGGCAGCCGCGCGCCGCGCTGTGGCGGCGGGACTGCGCGAAGGCCATCGCGTCTACCACGTCGACGGCGGCATCAAGGATCTCGACCTGGCGGTCAAGGAGGACCCGCGGCTGGCGGCGGAGGCCGCGGAGCTTCTCGTGCTGGGCGACGTGCCGGCCTCGTTCGCCATCGTTCCGCCACCGCTGCGCGGGGCGGCGGCGAGCGTCGTCGCGGCCCCGCCGCTGCCGCCGAGCGGCGGCTATCGGTTCGGCGACGTCACCGTCATCGGTCTGGCGCGCCGGGGGGACGAGCCGACCCTGGATGAGGTGCTGGCGAGGTTCCCCGACCTGCGGTTCGTGCGGCTGCGGCCCACGCCGACCGGCCAGATCGTGGCCCGAGACGTGACCGACATGATCAAGGCCGAGCTGGATCCGGGCGCGGACGAGCCTGATTTCGGGCAGAATGAAGGTCCGGTCGCCCCGTGAGCATGTCTAGCAATCCCGCGGACACGGTTCCGTCCTGTCCCTGCAACGGCCGCCCGGTCTGGGCACGCGTCGACGACGACAGCGTGATGCAGTGGCCGGTCGTCGAGCTGGCCGAATGGGAAGAGCTGCGCCAGTGCCCGGGATGCGGGCGGCACTGGTTGGCGGCCTGGCCGGACGAGCTCGAGGGGGGAATGATCCTCTGCAGCCCCGAGCCGCGCACGGCGCGCCGCCTGCGCGACGTCGATCGGGCGGCCACGCTGCGCGCCTACTGTCTCTGGCGGCTGGAGGAGCACCTCGGCCCGCTGCGTGAGCGGAAGCTCGAGTGCCGCAAGGTCGGCTGCGAGCGCAAGCGCCTCGACGGCACCAGCTACTGCGTGGAGCATCTGATCGCCGATCGGTTCGGGCGACACCTGGCCCGCCTCGACAGCGCGCCCCGGCCGCGCTGAGCACGCCCTCGCTCGCATTCCTGTCGTCCCCTTTCGGGCCTCACGACAGTCGGCACGTCCGGGGGAACCGACGCTCACCTGATCTGGGCGACCCTTGGCGGTATCACCTGGCATCAAGGAGATCTACGCCAGCGGCTCGGCTGGTCGTCGTCAGGCTGTACGACGAATTTTACCTGACCGAGCTGCACTTGCGGCCTAACGAAGCCTTAGACCTGCCACCATTCCGCAGCAAGTTGCTCTTTGACTGTTGCTAAGTAGTCCTCCACGAATAGCGGCGGGTGCCGGATGCCGAAGTTGAACACGCGCTGAACCGCCACGCATTGGAGCGCAAGGTTTCCGTATTGCGCATGCGGAAATAGTTCCAAGAGATCCTCCGACGTCCTCTGACGAAAGAGATCGGCGAGTAGCGGCCCTCCCAGCGATCGACTAAATCCAGCGCCCAGTATCCATACAACCCGCGGAGCAAAGCCTTCGCGTTGCATGCGAACATCGTAACGCCATAGACGGGACGTTCTCTCTGAAAGGGGGCTGCGTATTGATTCGCCTCCGCCGTGACTGCACCTGTTTCTGCATGTCATCGCGTTCAGTTCCAATCGGTACTCGCGCTTCTTCTTGAACTTGTCGTCGCCCGTAGACTCGTCGATTAGTGCCTCGATGCCTGTCTTGGCGCAGGCCCTCATGATGATCTCGGCAGGCTTCGTGAAGTGAAGCTGGCTGGCCTTCAGGCGTCCTGGCACGTCTCGGTCATCGAGGTGCGCGGAGCACAGGTCGATCAGGAAGGTTGCTAGCGCGAGGCACCGACCTCGACGGAACTAGCTACTGCGTAGAGCACCTGATCGCCCGATCGGTTCGGACGCCACGTGGTCCGCCTCGACGGCTCGTCTCGCCGGTGCTGAGTCTCGATGGGAGCGACGTGACCGACGCCCACTCCTTGACAGTCTTCGCGGGAGATTCCTATCGTCGCGCGGATGGTATTACGGGTGCTCGTGGCGGTGTGTATCGCGGTCGCGATCACGTCTGAATCCTCACCGGTTAGAGCGGACAGCCCCGAGGTCGAGGCGCTGATCGCCAAGGGGACCGACCTGCGACGTGCGGGAAAGCCAAGGGCCGCGCTCACTTACTTTCAGAAGGCGTATGAGATGGTTCGTACGCCGCGAACGATGGGGCAGCTCGGCTTGTCAGAGCTCTCCGCCGGTCATCCCGCCGAAGCCGCAGACCATCTCACCGCTGCGCTCGATTTCCCTAACGATCCATGGCTGAAGCGATACCGGCAGATGATCACCGATGCCCTGACGATCGCCCGATCGCAGATCGGCGAGCTCACCATCAGCGGCGGCCCAATCGGCGCTGAGGTCGTCGTCGACGGACGTACGGTCGGCTCGCTACCGCTCTCGTGGACGATCAAGCTGGCTGCGAGCAACACCGAGGTTGTCGTCCGCGCGCCGGGCTACACCGAGCGCCGTGAGCTCGTTCGGATCGCCGGCGGCGGGCGGTACGAGCTGACGTTTAACCTGAAGCCGCTCGCGAAGCTCGCCGGGCCGGCGAAACCGTGATGCCGACCGGACACCGCCTGCGGTTGCCCGTGGCGCGTGCGCCTACCGCAGCCCTTTGGCTTTGAGCATTTCTGGGCAGGCGATCTCCTTGGCGACCATGTTCGGGTTGTCCGCCGCCCCGAACCAGCCGAGGAACCAGTTGCAGCCCGCCATCAGAGCGGGCTTGTCGCCGAAGACCTGCTGGCACTTCTGCTGGACGCAGCTGGTGCTGCCGTTGCAGCCCGCCAGGAAACCGCCGTACTGCGCGCCGAGATCCGACATCTTCCACTGGTTCGCGCAGGCGTTGAGGGCGCCGACGCCGCCGCCGGGGATCAGGAGGTCGAACTGGTCACTGGCCACGCCGCCGTTGTTGACGACCTGAACGATCATCATCTTCCCGTTCAACGAGTTGGCCTTGCCGTTGTGACCCGAGCCGTTGAACTGGAGCTGGTAGCAGCGACCGCATGAGTAGTTCGAGCCGGACGCTGCCGCAAACCCGTACGATAGGTTCGGGCCCACCTGGATGGGAGCGTCATCCCAGCAGGCGAAGGCCGTGCCGCCGCTCTCGCACGCGTTCCTGTCATTGAACCCCGACAGCTCCTGGTTCTGCATGTTGCAGCTCTGGATGGGCGTCTTGCCGCCGGTATTGCCGGTCCAGCCGCAGGCGGGCTTGCAGCAGTCCCAGTAGCGCGATGCCCAGGCATTCTGGCCACCACTGGTGATCGGGGGCGGCATCGGCTCGTTCAAGCCGTTCGAACCCGCGCCGCCCGACGAACCCGCCGGGCCCGAGCCGGCAACGCCTGACGAACCGGCTACACCCGACGAGCCGCCGCGGCCCGCGGCGCCCGATGAGCCGGCCGCGCCGGTCGGGTTGCCGGTGCCGCCGATGAACTGCACCTCGTCGATCCAGAAGTCGAAGGTGCTCCCCTCGTGCTTGAACGAGACGCTCATCAACTGGGTCGCATCGAACGCGGGGCTCTTCGAGCCGTCCTCGCGCTGCATCGACGCCGAGTTGAACATGATCGTGAACTGCTGCCAGTTCGCGGTGAGCTTCCCCTGCATCTCGCGGCTGCCGTAGACGTTCCAGCAGCTGCCGCTGCCGCAGGAGCCGCCGCGATCCGTCGGAACGAACGCCTTTTGCGCGAGCTCGATCCGCAGGTTGCCGTTCCCCTTCGCCCAGAAGCTGATGCCAGTGTACGTGCTGGCGTTGTACCCCTGGCTCTGACTCGACTCCGGCGTGGTGGTCGCGTTGTTGAGGTCGAAGCCGACCCCGCCGAACGAGTAGCCGCTGCCGGTGGTGTGGACCGCGTACGCGGTGCTGTTCGCGCCGCCTGCGGTCGGGGTGAAGGCGCCGTTGAAGGGCGGCACCTGGTTGCCACCGCTCTGGTTGTTGAACGAGTGCCACGGACCCTGGCGACCGCTCGCCTGGAGGATGCGTCCGTCGTTGTCCTCGAAGTTGTCGATCATGTCGGCGACGGGGGCCGCGCCGGCCGCGCCTGTCGCGCCGGCCGTTCCGGTGCTGCCGGCCGCTCCCGGCGAGCCTGAGCCGGCCACGCCGGTCGTCCCCGCGCTGCCCTGCGGATCCGAGCCGCCCAGTCCCGTTGTCCCCGCCGCGCCTTGGGGATCGCTGCCGCCGACGCCTGTCGTGTGTTGCCCCGCCGCTCCGGTGACCGTCGATCCCGCCACCCCTGGATTGCTCCCCGCCACGCCCGGACTGCCGTTGCCGCCGACGCCTGTGCTGTTGTCCCCCGGATGCGAGCACGCCCCCCACGCCAGACCCAAAACAGACAGGACAGTAAGGGACTTAATCGATTTCACGCTAACCTCCGCAGTGGTTCAGGGGCGTCGGAAGGAGCCACATTGTAGTCAGGAAACGCACCAGCTTCAATTAGACCGGAACGTGGTGTCGAGCCAAAAACCTGACCCGTCACCGACGTGACTTACTGCGCGGCTGTTCGTGCCCGGAGGCCCGGATATTCGTCGACTTAGAAGTCGACTCAGTCGGACTTAGAGGACGTTCGACGCCAGCTCGGCGAGGGGAGAGCGCTCCCCCTTCGACAAGGTGACGTGGCCCGCGACGGGCTCCCCTTTGAACTTCTCGACCACCGTCGTGAGACCGTTGGAGGTCGCGTCGACGTAGGGGTTGTCGATCTGGTACGGGTCGCCGGTCAGCACGACCTTGGTCGCCTCACCGACGCGGGTGATGATCGTCTTGACCTCGTGCGGCGTCAGGTTCTGCGCCTCGTCGATGATGATGAACTGGTTCGGGATCGACCGGCCGCGGATATAAGTCAGGGCCTCGATCTCGACGTAGCCCATGTCGATCATCTCCTGGTAGCTGCGCCCGCCCTTGCGCTCCGTCTTCGACAGGCCCATCAGGAATTCCACGTTGTCGTAGATCGGCTGCATCCAGGGGTTCAGCTTTTCCTGGATGTCGCCGGGCAGGTAGCCGACGTCGCGCCCCAGCGGGAAGATCGGCCGCGACACCAGCATCTTCGAGTAGAGCTGCTCCTCGACCACCTTCTGCAGGCCGGCCGCGATCGCGAGCATCGTTTTTCCAGTACCGGCCTTGCCGACCAGCGTCACCAGCTTCACGTCGTCGCACAGCAGGAGGTCGAGCGCGCAGTGCTGTTCCTTGTTGCGCGGACGGATCCCCCAGACGCCGTCGCGCAGCTTGCGCAGCGGCACCAGCTTCTTGGTTGCGGCGTCGAACCGCCCCAGCGCGCTGTGCGACGGGTTCTCGCGGTCTCGCAGCAGCACGTACTGGTTCGCCTTCAGGTAGGCCTCGGTGAGCGGCAGCGTGTTCTGGGCGTAGAACGTGTCGACGTCGGTGGCCGGGACCGGCAGCTCGATCATTCCGGTGTAGAGCTCGTCGATGTCGATCCGCTCACCCTCGAAGTCCACCGCTATCAGCCCGAGCGAGTCGGCCCGGATCCGCAGGTTGACGTCCTTCGTGACGAAGATGGTCGGGTCGGCCTTGTTCGCGTCGCGCACGTCCAGCGCCACCATCAGGATCAGGTGGTCGGCGATCTGGCTCTCGCGCAGCGTGGTCGGCACCGAGCGCGCCGCCGACGCCACCCGCAGCCGGCCCCCGTTGGGGAGCGCGGCTCCGTCGGAGAGGCGGGCGCCGTCCGCGCGCAGTCCGTCGAGCAGCCGGGCCATCTCGCGCGCGTTACGACCGCGCTCGGAGGCCTCCTTCTTGAAGTTGTCGATCTCCTCGATCACGAAGATCGGGATGACGACTTCGTTGTCGGCGAACTGGAAGATTGCGCGCGGGTCGTGGATGAGGACGTTCGTATCGAGAATGAAGTGCTTCACTCAGTTCGCCTTTACTTGGCCTTCTTGGCCTTGCCGCGCGAGATGGTGACCTTCTTCATCACGACGTCGGTGGCCGGTTTGTCGCGCGGTCCGCGCTCGACGCTGGTGATCTTGGTGACCAGCGAAAGCGGATCGCACAACCCGAAGATGGTGTGCTTTCCGTTCAGGTAGCTGGGCGTCCCTTCGGTGATGAAGAACTGCGAGCCGTTGGTGACCGGCCCGGCGTTCGCCATCGCCAGCAGGGCGGGCTTGTCGAACTTCAGGTCGGGCGAGATCTCGTCCGCGAACTTGTAGCCGGGGTTGCCGGTGCCGACGCCCAGCGGATCGCCCCCCTGGACCATGAAGCCCGGGATCACGCGGTGGAAGATCAGGCCGTCGTAGTAGGGCTTCTTCACCCACTGGCCGGTCTTGGGATCCTTCCAGGGGCGCAGGCCGCGGGCCAGGCCGACGAAGTTCGCCACGGTGATCGGCGCCTGCTTGTCGTAGAGCTCGCAGGTGAACGTCCCCAGCGTCGTCTCGATCTTCGCCGTCAGCGGGCCGCTGCCGGTGATCCCCTTCGTGGCCTCGTCGAGCGTGAAGCTCCCCTTGGCGGGATCATCGTCGCCCGCGCGGGCGGCGGTGGCGAACAGCGACAACGCGAGCAGCAGGGGCAACGACGTCAGTTTCGGGCGCATGCACGATCCTCCGGGTTTCGGGTGGCCGGTACTATTAGCACGGGCCGCCCCGCTGCTATAACGCCGTTCATGCGTTTCGGGCAGGTCGTCCTGGCACTGGTGGTCATGGTCGGGGTCGGGTGCCGGCGGGGCGCCGAGTCGCCGGCGTCACCGCGCGAGGTGACGATATTCGCCGCCGCCTCGCTGCGCGAAGTTTGCGAAGCGATCGACGCACGGTTCGAGGCCGCGCACCCGGGCGTTCGCGTTCGTCTGAACCTGGCCGGCAGCCAGGAGCTGCGATTGCAGATCGAGCAGGGGGCGCGCGCCGATCTCTTCGCCTCCGCGGACGCCAAGAACATGACCGCGCTCGCCGAAAAGGAGCTGGTCGCCCCGGCGCGGACCTTCGCCCACAACGAGCCGGTGGTGGTCGTCGGCGCGGGCACGGTACCCAGAGTGACCGCGTTCTCGGACCTCCCCGATGTCGGGCGGCTGGTGATCGGGACCCCCGAGGTTCCGATCGGGCGCTACACCGTGCAGATCCTCGAGCGCGCCAACCGCCGGTTCGGGTCCGACCTTCCGCGACCACGTGCTCGCGAAGGTGGTCTCGCGCGAGCTGAACGTTCGCCAGGTGCTGGCGAAGGTGACGCTGGGTGAAGCCGACGCCGGAATCGTCTACCGGACCGACGCGCGGACCGCGGGCGACAAGGTCACGCTGGTCTCCATTCCCCCCGACGTCAACGTCACCGCGGACTACCTGGTCGCGATCCTGGCCGGCGCGCCCGCCCCCGAGCTCGCGCAGGCCTGGCTGGCGCTGCTGCTCGGGCCCGAGGGGAGCGAGCGCCTGCGCGCCGCCGGCTTCACGCTGCCCGACGCGCTCGCGGCGACGCGGTGACCGCTCCGCCGGGCGCGGCGTCCCGGGCCGGTTCGGCGCGCGCGGGCCGGCGGGCCCTCCCCCTGGTCGGCCTTGCGGCGGGCGCGGCGCTGCTGCTGTTTCTGGTGCTGCCCGTCGTCGCGCTGTTCGCCACCACGGGCCCGCGCGCGCTGGTGGCGGGGCTCCGGCAGCCGCTGGTCGGACCGGCGCTGTTGCTCAGCCTGCGCACCACGGGGATCACGCTGGCCCTGGTGGTTCTCCTCGGGACTCCGCTGGCGTACTGGCTGGCGCGCACCCGGTCGCGCGTCGCCGGGGCGATCGCCGCGCTCTGCCGGCTGCCGATCGTCATCCCGCCGGCGGTGGCCGGCATCGCGCTGCTGCGGGCGTTCGGACGCCGGGGGCTCTTCGGCGCCGGGCTTCACGCCGCGGGTATCGACATCTCGTTCACCGAGGCGGCGGTGGTGATGGCGCAGCTGTTCGTGGCGGCGCCGTTCTTCGTCGAGGCCGGCACGGCGGCGTTCGGCGCGATCGATCCCCGGTTGCTGGCGGTGGCCCGGACGCTGGGGGCGTCGCCGGCGCGGCTCTTCTTTCGCATCGCCCTCCCGCTCGCCCGGCGGGGACTGGTGGCCGGGGCGGCGATGGCCTGGGCGCGGGCGCTGGGCGAGTTCGGAGCGACGCTGATGTTCGCCGGCAATCTGTCGGGCACCACGCAGACGCTGCCGCTCGCGATCTACACCGCGCTCGAGAGCGACCTCCGCGCCGCCCAGGCGCTCTCCGTGGTGCTGGTCCTGACCGCGTTTGCGCTGCTGGCCCTGCTGCGCGGCCGCGACCTCCTGCCGCGCCGAGGGAGCCGCTCGTGAGCGCGCTCCTCACGGTCGAGCTCGCGACGCAGGCCGGGGCGCTCTCCATCGCGGCCCGCCTGGACGTCGGTCCGCGCGGACTGGTGCTGGTCGGCCCCAACGGCGCCGGCAAGACCAGCACGCTCCTCGCGCTGCTGGGTCTGGTGCCTGCCGACGGGCGCGTCGCGATCGACGAGCTCGTGCTGGCCGACAGCGCGGCCGGGATCGCGCTCCCTCCCGAGGCGCGGCGCCTCGGCTACGTGCCGCAGGACTACGCGCTCTTCCCGCACCTGACCGCCGCCGCCAACGTCGGCTTCGCGCTCGCCTGCGCCGCGCGGCCGCTCCCCCCGCGCGAGCGGCGCGCGCGCGCCCGCGCCCTGCTCGACGACGTCGGGGTGGCGGAGGCCGCGGACAAGCACCCTGACGCCCTCTCGGGGGGCGAGCGCCAGCGGGTCGCGCTCGCCCGCGCGCTCGCCGCCGCCCCGTTGGCCCTCCTGCTCGACGAGCCGTTCGCGGCCCTGGACGTCGAGACCCGCGCCGACCTCCGCGGCTTCGTCGCGCGGACCCTCCGGGCCCTGGAGCGCCCGTTCATCGTGGTGACGCACGATCTCGCCGACGCCGCCGCGCTGGCCGCCCCGGTGGCGGTCATGGAGGGGGGGCGAATCGTCCAGCGGGGCGAGCTCGCGGCGTTGACCGGCGCCCCCGCCACCCCCTACGTCGCCCGGCTCACGGGCGCGAGCGCGCCCGATCGATGACGGTCGCGATGTCGATCCCGGGCGCCTCACGCAGGCCGGCCCAGAGATCGCCCACCCGGCGCAACCGCTCGGGCAAGGTCCGGATCGTGAACGCGCGCGGGTCGAGCTTGTCGTCGAGCTCCTCCCAGCCTAGCGGCGTCGACGCACCGGCGTAGTCGCTGGCCCGGGCGCTGTAGGCGCAGGCGAGGGTCTTGCCCGTGACGTTCTGCAGGTAGTCGACGTAGACCGAGGTCACGTCGCGCTTCTTGACCGTGCGCTCGATGGTCGCGGCCTGAGGGTGGCGTCGCGCCACGAACGTCGCGACCACCTGACAGAACAGCATCCCGGTCTCGAACGACGTCCCGGGCTGCATCGGCAGGTAGATGTGAAGGCCGCTCGCGCCCGAGGTCTTGAGCCAGCCGGTGACGCCGAGCGTGTCGAGCTCGTCGCGCACCCAGCGTGCCACGTCGCGTACCCGCGAGAACGGCGCGCCGTCCATCGGATCGAGGTCGATGGCGGCGAAGTCCATCTGGTCGGGCGACTGGACGCGTGAGAACCACGGGTCCATCGAGATCGCCGCCAGCTGGGCCATGTGCAGCAGGGTCGCCAGCGCGCCGCCGACGAATCGCGAGGGAACGTCGTCGTCCGGCATCGCCTCGACCCGCACCCCCTGCGGCACCTCCTCGGGCGCGCGGTGTTGATAAAACGCCGGCGCGTCGACGCCGTTCGGGAGCCGCTTCATGACCAGCGGGCGATCCTTCACCACAGGGAGCAGGGCCGGCGCGACCGCCGCGTAATAGCGGAGCAGGTCGAGCTTGGTCAGCCCCAGCTTCGGCCAGAGCGGTTTGTTCAGGTTTCCGAGCTTCAACCGGGCGCCGTCCGGCAGCACCAGCGTGCCGCTGCCGCGCGCCCCCAGGGTCTCGAGCGCGGCGATCACGGCGGCAGTGGCGTGGTCAGGAGGGATCGGCGGTGGAGCGTCGACCGGCGCGGGCGTCACATCGGGCGCGCGGCGGTCGGGCGCCACGTCCGGCTCGCGCCGCACCGTCGCCGGCTCAACGTCGTCGCGCAGCCCCATGAAGACCGGATGGCGCAGGTAGCCCTCGTCGGTCCAGTTCGAGAACCGGACGTCGACCACCAGCTCGGGGCGGACCCAGTGGGGCCGCTCGTTCGTGGGCGGTCTGCTCAGGAACGGGCAGTCGGGCACCTCGCGCGCCGCGAGCAGCGCCTTGATGCGGGCGAGATCCTTCTCGCTGAAGCCGCCGCCGACGTGGCCGCTGTAGCGCAGCCGGCCGTCGGCCTCGGTGATCCCGAGCAGCAACGCGCCGAAACCCGAACGCGTACGGCGTGGCTCGGTGAAGCCGCCGACCACGAACTCTTGCCGCTTGCCGAGCTTCATCTTGCGCCAGTCGCGCGTCCGCTGGCCGGGGCGGTAGAGGCTACGAAGATCCTTCACGACGATTCCCTCGCCGCCCGTCGCACGGATCTCCTCGAGCAGCCGCGTTCCGTCGCCGGTGAACTGGGCGGCGAGCCGGATGACGTCCCCTGTCGCCGGGGCGAGCGCCGCCTCCAGCCGCGCCCGCCGCGCGGAGAGCGGCAGCCGGCAGAGATCCTCGTCGCCGTCGCGGAGAATGTCGAAGGCGATGAGCGCGATCGGCGCTGTCGCCGCGCGCTTCCCGATGTCGTGGAGCGACGTGAGGTGGATGCGGTCCTGAAGACGCTGAAAGCCGACCGGCTGCCCGTCGGCGCCGAGCGCGACGATCTCGCCGTCCAGCAGCACCGGCTTGCCGCGCGTCCGTCCCCACCGGGTCAATGCCGCGACGAGCTCGGGGAACTGCGCGGTCTTGTCGTTGCCGAGCCGCGATTCGATCCCGACCTCGACGCCGCGCGCGCCCGGCGTCACCGTCACCAGGGCCCGGATGCCGTCGTACTTGGGCTCGTAGGCCAGGTTCGGATCGGAGATCGGCGCGTCGGCCAGCGTCGCCAGCATCGGCCGCATCGATCCCTCGCTAGAAAACCGGGTTCGGGATCGACCGGAGGTCGACGGACTGGCCGGGTTGGATCCCGAGCTGCGCCGACAACCCGCCGCCGATCTCCAGCACGTACTGCGAGAGGGCGTTCACGCGCCGTTCGTTCGTGGTCTGGGGCTCGGCGTTCTCGACGATGCCGACGATCCTTCGGTCGGCGCCGATGAAGATCATGTCGAGCGGGATCAGCGTGTTCTTCATCCAGAACGTATGGGCGCGCGGGCGCTCCGACACGAACAGCATCCCGGCGTCGGTGGCCAGGTGATTGCGGTACATGAGACCGCGCTCCTGCTCCTCGGGCGTCGCCGCCACCTCGACGTGGAACACCAGCTTGCGCGCCCCGGTGTCGATGGTGACCAACGGGGCAGGGGGGGCCGCCGTCGTGGCGTGTGGGGGCTGGCCGTCGCGCTTGCAGCCGGCCGCAAACGCCAGGGATAGGAAACATGCCGCCGCGATCCGAATTCGGCGCGTCACGGCGGGCAGGCTATCATCAAAAAGTGACCGACGCTGGGCTCCCCCTCTCTGGTGTGCGCGTGCTGGTCACGCGACCCACCGAGCAAGCCGCGTCGCTGAATGACGCCCTGGTCTCCGCCGGCGCCTCGCCGATCGCCTATCCGACCATCGAGGTCGCGCCGCCACCGAGCTGGGAGGCCTTCGATCGCGCTCTCGCCCGCGGCGGCTACGGCTGTGTCGTGTTCACCAGCCCGTCGGCCGTCAGGTTCGCCGTCGCGCGGGCCCGGGCCCAGAATCGGTTCGCGATCCTGACGGCGGCCCGCCGCGCCGCGGTCGGTCCCGCGACGGCGCGGGCCCTCGACGAGGCGGGGCTCGTTGTCACGCTCGTCGCCCCCGGCGGTGACCAGCGGCAGGAGGGGCTGGTGGGCGTGCTCGCGGCCCTGCCCAGGGAGACGCGGCTGCTGTTCCCGCAGGCGATCGGCGGACGCGAGCATCTGCACGACGAGCTGACCGCCCAGGGCTTCACGGTCGACGTCGTGGCCGTGTCGCAGACAGTGCCCCGCCCCGAGCTGCCGCCGCTGCCCGCGTTCGACGCCGCGACCTTCGCCAGCCCCTCGGCGCTGCGGGCGTTTCTGGCGCGCTGGGGGGCGACGCCCCTCGCGCGCGCCCCGGTGGTGGTGATCGGACGGACGACGGCCGCCGCCGCCGCCACGGCCGGCGTCGCGATCGCCGCCGTCGCTACCGAGCCGACGCCCGAAGCGCTGGTAGCGGCGCTGGGGCGCGCGCTCGCGGCCCGCGCGCCGGCTTGCTAGCGCGCTTCATCGGGTCGGCGAGACCTGCTTGACCTGGTTCGTCTGCGCGGCCGGCTGCTGCGCGCGGGCGACGTAGAGCGCGCGGAGGCTGGCGCCGTCGAGCACCTGGCTCAGGTCGGCGGCCAGCCGGGCCAGCTCGGGGCCCCCCGCGGCAATCGCGGGCAACATGTCGCTCGCCGCCGACTGCTCCTGCGCCACCGCCACCCAGAACCCGCGATCGAAAGCGTCGCCGGTTGCATTCCCGATCCGCGTGAGGTCGTCGGACTCGCGCCGCAGGGCCGCGACGTTCTCACCGGCGTAGATTTTCGCCAGCCGCGAGCTGTCGATGCCGACGCCGGCCGCGAACCCCACGACGCGCTGATCGTAGGCGCGAAACTCGGCGCTGAGCTCCGCTCCATAGCGGCGTGTCTCCGGGTTGGTCGCCCGCGTTTCCGCCAGATCGCCCAGGAGCATCTCGCGGGCGGCGGCGTGGTGCAGACGGCTCAGCAGCGCCGTTGCCCGCGGGACGTCGGACGTCCAGGGCGCGCCGGCAGCTGCCGACGAACCCGCGGGCGGCGCGCCTGCCGCGGGCGGCGCGCCTGCCGCGGGCGCTTCCGCCGCGGGCGTTGCTCCCGCGGGCGCGCCCGTCGCGGCACCTGCGTCCGCCTGCGCCTGCGCCAGCGCCACGCCGACCCCGATGCTGGCGATCACCAGCATCGCCGACAACACGATTCCCCTGAAACGCCCCATTCCTCGCTCCCCCCCGGTAACGCAACCTGCGCGTTACCTTCCAAACCTAGGTCGGTCCAGCGGACGGGCAAGAGTTTGTCCCTTGTCCCGGCTGGGCTAGGCTTCGCCGCAATGGCATTCCCCGACTACCGCCCCCGCCGCATGCGCCGCACCGGCGCCTGCGCCGCCTGGTGCGCGAGACGCCGCTCGCGCCCGACAACTTCATCTATCCGCTGTTCGTCGTGCCCGGGCTAGGGCGTGCGACGCGAGATCGCCTCGATGCCGGGCCAGTTCCACTTCTCGGTCGACGAGGTCGCGCGCGAGGCCGAGGAGGCCGCGCGACCTCGGCATCCCGGCGGTGATCCTGTTCGGCGTCCCCGAGCAGGAAGGACGAGGTCGGCTGCGAGGCCTGGAGCGACGAAGGCGTGGTGCAGCAGGCGCATCCGCGCGCATCAAGAAGGCGGTGCCCGACCTGGTCGTGATCGGCCGACGCCTGCTTCTGCGAGTACACGACCACGGCCACTGCGGCGTCCTCGATCGACGGCGAGCTCGACAACGACGCCACGCCTCGAGAACCTGGCCCGCACCGCGCTGTCCTACGCGCGCGCCGGCGTCGACCTGGTCGCGCCCTCCGGCATGCTGGACGGCTTCGTCGGCGCCTGCCGAGAGTCGCTCGACGAGGAGGGCTTCGACCAGGTCGGCATCATGGCCTACTCGGCCAAGTACGCCTCGGCCTACTACGGTCCGTTCCGCGACGCGGTCGACATCGCGCCCGCAGTAGGGCGACCGCGCGCGGCTACCAGATGGACCCGGCCAACGCGCGCGAGGCGGTCCGCGAGGTCGCGCTCGACGTCGCCGAGGGCGCCGACATCGTCATGGTCAAGCCGGCGCTGGCCTACCTCGACGTCATCGCGCGCTGTCGCCGACGAGGTCGACCTCCCGCTGGCCGCCTACAACGTCTCGGGCGAGTACGCGATGCTCAAGGCGGCCGCCGAGAAGGGCTGGATCGACTACGACCGCGGCGATGCTGGAGACGCTCACCGGCGATCCGCCGCGCCGGCGCCGACATCATCATCACCTACCACGCCAAGGAAGCGGCGCGGCTCCTGGGGCGACGCTGAGACGGGAACCTCTCAGGGATTCAGTTCATCTACCGCCAGCTCGTAGGGATCTTCGAGCCCCTGTAGCGGCTGATCCTTCGCGTCGAGCTTCGGCGCGAGCTTTCGGGCAACTCCTATCAGCGCGGGCTTGCCCGGCTCGGCGTCGATGGTGAACTGCTCGTTACCGCCGGGGCCGCCTTTGTTGATCACCTTTTTGCCCTCTTCGTCGCGGAACACGATGACGTCTACCCGGCCGGCGCGTCGAGCTTGCCGCTGAGCGCCGTCTTGTGGTCGACGGAGATCGAGAACCAGTCACGATCCTCGCGCTGCCCAAATAGCCCCGCATGCGGGTGCCGGCGTTCATCGGCGTCGCGGCGGCGGGCCAGTCGTTGGGCTCGAACTTCGAGCTCGGGTGGGGCGGCCCCCAGCGCGCGGTCAGCGTATAAGGGTCGAGCGCGTTCGCGGTGGGGCTGGTGCCGTCGATCCAGACCTCCCGCACCGCGAGATAGGCCTCCGTCGGACCGATCGACGTCGGCTGCAACCATTCGCCGAGGCCCCGCCCGCGCGCGTCTCCCTTCGCCAGCCGGCGCCCCTGCGCGTCGAACAGCTCGAGCACCAGGTCGACCCGGCGATTCCATCCAGCCGCGCGTGGACCGCGCGGGCCCGCGCCCGGCGGGGATGCGAAAGTAATCGACGCCTCCTTCACGTTCGTTGATTGGCGCGCCGATCACGCCACGAACGGGCGCCGGCGCCAGCAGCGTCGCGTAGGCCGGCGTGTTGTTCGGTTCGTGCTCGACGGCCGTCGCTCCGTTCGTGGCCGCGCCGAAAATAGAACAGCACAGCGCTCGCGACGACGGCCAGCGCCACCAGCGGATAGAACACCCTCATGAGCAGTCGGCGACGGCGCAGCGACCATTCGTAGTCGTCGACGTCCGCGCGACGGAGACGCTCCGCCTCGTCGCTGACGTCGGACGCGCCGCTGATATCAGACGCGTCGTTGATCTCGGACACACCGCTGATCTCGGGACCGTCCAGCGCGTTCGTGGAGGCCGGCGAGGGCTCCGGCGGGCGGGCGGGCTGGGGGCGGCGGAGCGCCACCGTGGGGCGGACGGCAGCTCGCCGCTCGGCGATAGCGAGGGCGCGCTCGAGATCGGCCTGGACCTCCGCCGCCGACGCGTACCGCTCCGCGGCGATCTCGCCATCGCGCGCAGCACGATGCGATCGGCGTCCAGGGGCAGCGCGCCGCCAGGCAGGCGGTCGCGTGGCGGGATGAGGTCGTCGGTCAGGTGCTTGGTCAGCACCGACATGGGCGACGGGGCGTCGAACGGTGGCTCGCCGGTCAGCACGCGGTAGAGCGTTGCGCCCAGGCTGTAGATGTCCGCTCGTGCATCGATCCGCTCGCCCCGCACCTGCTCGGGAGCCATGTAGTAGGGCGTGCCCAGCACCTGCCCGCCGGTGCTGATCCCGGCGCCGTCGGCGCGTTCGGGCAGCTTCGCGAGCCCGAAATCCAGCACCTTGACGTGCTCTGAACCGTCGCGGCGGTTGACCACCATCAGGTTCTCGGGCTTGAGATCGCGATACATGATGCCCGCGTCGTGCGCCTCGGTCAGGCCTGAACAAACCTGGATGAACAGCCGCGCCGCGCGGGCAAACGACCAGCGGCCCTTCCCGCTCGCAGCAACGCCGCCAGATCGTCCCCCTTGATGTACTCCATCACCAGGTAGAAGGCGTCGTCGCATTGCCCGAAGTCGAAGGTCTGGACGATGTTGGGATGATTGAGCTTGCTGACCGACTGCGCCTCCAGGCGGAATCGGCGCAGCATCTCCGGCTTGGCGGCGGTATCGGCTCGAGAGCACCTTCATCGCCGCGGTCTTCCCGAGGTGGAGGTGCTCGACCCGATAGACAATCCCCATGCCTCCGGTCCCGATGCGTTCGCCGACGCGGTAGCGGTTGTCGATGACGCGGCCGAGCCAGGGGATCCGGGGAGGCGAGCGCCGCGGTGACCGCGGAGAGCGGCGTCCCGCACTGTCCGCAGAACCGCAAATCCGCGGTGATAGGGGCCGGAACAGTGGGGACAGATACTCAAGCGGCCTTGCAGACTAACGCCGCCTGTTTCCTCTCGCCATAGCCGCAATCACGTGGTAGTCGTCTCCCCGTTTTCGGGGTAGGGGGACGGGGCGGCGTTCCTGGTCTTCTTCATGGGTCGGGGCGCCTCCGGGAATTCATCCC
>CAVZYM010000004.1:0-1032500 GCA_963779495.1 uncultured Pseudomonadota bacterium
GACGGGCGTCCCGGGCGAGATGGCGCTCTCCACCGGCGCCGAGTGGGCGGCGCGGGTGCCGTTCTGCCTGATGGGGGTGCTGGGGATCTACGCCGTCTACCTGGTGACGTCGCGATTCGGTCGCGGCGGGCGGGCGTGCTGGCGGCGGTGGTGCTCGCGACCGCGCCGATGTACAGCCTGGTCGCGCGCCAGGCGATGACCGACATGGCGTTCGTCGGACCGATGGCCATGGCTCTGGCCCTGGCCCTCCTCGCGCTCTACGACGGCCGGCGACGAGGCCGCCGCCGCGACGCGGCCGCGGGGGACGGGTCAAGAGCTGGCCGCACCATCCGCTGTTCTACGGGACGGTCGCGCTGTTCCTGCTGACGACGATCCCGCAGCTGATCGTCGATTCGGTGCAGCTGAAGGTGTTCATCCCGTGGGGCGGCGCGCGAGCTGCGGATGTACGGCGTGGTGGCGATGATCCCGTACATCGTCGGCGCGGCGCTGTTCGTCTTCCTCGCGGCGCGCACCCGGGAGAAGGCGCCGTTCTATCTCTATATGGCGGCGATCCTCTGCGGGCTCGTCGGTCCTGGCCAAGGGGCTGGCGGGGCTGGGGCTGCCGGTGATCGTGTTCGCGATCTTCCTGGCGTTCACCGGCAACTGGCGGCGGCTGGGGAAGGGGCAGCTCCGCTACGGCCTCTGGTGGCGGCGCTCGCCCTGGTCGTGGTGGCGGTGCCGTGGCACCACGCGATGCTGATCCGCCACGGCGCGCCGTTCTGGGACGAGCTGTTCGGCGACAACCACTGGCGGCGGATGGTGATCGGTCGGCACGGCGACCGCGGCACGTTCGAGTACTTCCTCCGCGAGCTCGGCTACGGCTTCTCCCCTGGCTGGCGTTCGCCCCCGCCGCGCTCGGCTGGGCGGTGATGCGCGGGGAGCCGTGTCCGCCACGGTGGATCCGGCGGGCGCCCGCCGGCAGGGGCTGCTCTGGCTGGGCGCGATCTGGTTCGTGTCGGGGTACGCGGTCGTCTCGCTCTCGATGACCAAGTTTCACCACTACGTGCTCCCCGCGCTCCCCGGGCTGGCGATCATGGTCGGCTGCTTCCTCGACCAGCTGGTCGAGCGGCGGGCGTGGCGGCCGGCGGTGCTGTCGGTCGCGGTCGGCCTGCCGCTGCTGGCGCTGACGACCGCCGACCTGATCGAGACCAAGAGCGCGGCCCAGCGCTTCCTCTGGCTCTTCTCGTACGACTACGTCCACAGCAAGACCGGCCGGCTCTGGCCCGACAAGCTGGACTTCGGAGGGACGATCGCCGCGTTCGCGGTGCTGTTCGCGCTGACCTCGATCGCGGTGGCGATCCCGCGCGTGCGGCGCTGGGGGGCCTGGGGGCTCTCGCTCGCGGCGCGTGGCCTTCACCTACTTCCTGCTCGATCGCTACATGCCGGCGACCGCGCCCTACTGGTCCCAGAAGGGGCCGATCGCGACCTACTACCGCGAGCGGCGGTCCCCCGACGAACGCCTGGTCGCGTTCATGCTCTACTGGCGCGGCGAGACGTTCTACACGTCGAACGAGATCTACGAAGGACCGCCCGAGGACCGCACGGTGTTCGATCAGGACGGCGCCGACGAAAAGCTGAAGGCCTGGATGGGGCGCCACCGCGGCCAGCGCGTCTTCTTCCTGGGGGAGCGCCTCCAGCAGGCGCGCATCCAGGGGCTGCTGCCGCCGGAGGCCCGCTCGACCTATCGAGTCATCGACGAGCAGAACAACAAGTTCACCCTCTCCGTCGCGCAACTCTGATGGTCACCGACGACGCCGCCGTCGCCGCCCGCCGGGCCCGCTTCGTCGAGCTGGGCGGGGTGGTGCCGACGTCGGTGGCCGACCGCGTGCTGCTGGAGGCGATCCTCGGCAGCGGCGACTTCCTCCCCGGGCTGCTCTTCGCCGAGGTCGGCCAGCTGGCCACGCTGATGGCGGACCCCTGGCTGCGCCGTCCGAAGCCGCCCGAGCTGACGGCGCGCGCGGTCGCCGCGGCGACCGGCGGCGCGCGGGATCTCCGGAGCCTGCAGCGCGCGCTGCGGCGCGGCGCGTCGCTACGAGATGTTGCGGCTCGGCGCGCGGGAGCTGGGGTGGGGGACGACCGAGGAGGTGGCGCGCGAGCTGTCGGCGTTCGCCGACGCCTGCCTCGAGGCGGCGGTCACCTGCTGCGACTGCGCGAGCTGTCGCGCGAGCTGGGCGAGCCGCGCACCGAGCGACGGCGGGCCGGCGCGGTTCGTGGTGATGGCGATGGGCAAGCTGGGCGGGGAGGAGCTGAACTTCTCGTCCGACGTCGACGTCTGCTACTTCTACGACACCGACGCGGGCGCGGCCGGCGTGCGCGCCGACGGCGAGCCCCGGACGCTGCACGAGTACTACGAGGAGCTGGCCCGCCGGGTCACCGCCGCCCTCGACGAGCCCACCGGCGACGGGATGGTCTTCCGCGTCGACCTGCGGCTGCGGCCCGAGGGGCGCAGCGGCCCGCTGTCGCAACGCGCTCGGCGGCGGCCGAGGGCTACTACGAGACCTTCGGTCGGACCTGGGAGCGGCAGGCGCTGGCTGCGGGCCCGTCCCTGCGCCGGGCGATCGGGCCTGGGCGACGAGCTCTGCGCGATGCTCGAGCCGTTCATCTACCCGCGCAGCATCGATCCCGAGCTGGTCGAGGAGATACGCGGGCTGCGCGCGCTGTTCCGCGATCCGGCCGACGCCGGCGGCGCGCTGGGCGGGACCGGCTTCGACGTCAAGCTGGGGGCGGGCGGGATCCGCGACGTCGAGATGGTCGTCCAGGCGCTGCAGCTCCTGCATGCCGGCAAGCGGCCCGAGCTGCGCGAGCGCAACACGCCGCGGGCGCTCCCCCGGCTGGTCGTCGCCGGCCTGCTCTCGGATCGCGAGGCCTGGACGCTGCTGACCGCCTATCGTTTTTGGCGCCGGCTGGAGCACCGGGTCCAGGTGGCGACGGGGGCGCAGCAGCACCGGCTCCCCGGCGACGACGACGCGCGCGTCGCGGATGGCCGAGGGGCTGGGGTTCGCGAATCTCGCCGCGTTCGACGCGGAGGTGGCGGCGAAGCGCGCCGCGGTCGAGGCGATCGCCGCGACGCTGGGCGATCCCGCCGGAGGCCCGGCGGGCGGAGGCGCAGCGGCTGCTCGACCCGATGCGCGATCGCGCCGAGCTGGAACGACTGGCTGGCGCCGCCGGCTTTCGCGACACCGACGCGGCCGCCGACACGCTGGAGCGGCTGGGGGCCCGGCTGCCGGTCGCGCTGCTCGAGGCGACGCTCGCCTCGCCCGATCCCGACCGGGCGCTGGTCCACTTTCGCGATCTCGTCTGGCGTGGCTCGGGGGCGCTGCTCGCGCTGCTGCGCGACGAGCCGCACCTGGCGCGGTATGCTGGCGACCCTGTTCGGGACCAGCGATCGCCTGGCCGATCTGCTGATCCGCCGGCCCAGGCTCGTGGGAGTCGTTCCTCGCCGGTCTCGGCGATCGGCGTGCGCAGCCGCGGCGACCTCGCCGACGCGCCTCGACAGGGATCGCAGCGACGACGAGGAGGAGGCGGCTGCGGCAGATCCGGCGCTTCGAGGCCGACGAGACCCTGCGCATCGGCATGCACGACGTCGCCGGCAGCCTGACCGCGCCCGAGGTGACCGGGCAGCTGACCGACCTCGCCGAGGTCTGCCTGCGGCGCCGCGATCGCGGCGGTGCTCCCCGGGCTGACCGCGCGCTGGGGCGTGCCGCGCACGTCGCTGACGGTGCTGGGGCTGGGGAGCCTGGGCGCGCGCGAGATGCGCTACGGCTCGGACCTCGATCTGGTGTTCCTGTACGGCGAGCGACGGCGAGAGCACGACCGGGGTCGACCACCGCGAGTGGTTCGCGCGCGCCGCGCCGCGCTTCATCTCGGCGATGGAGGCGATGATGGAGGAGGGGCGCCTCTACAAGGTCGACACCCGGCTGCGCCCCTCGGGCGAGCAGGGTCTGCTGGTCACCTCCTGGCCGGCGTTCGAGCGCTACCACCAGGACGAGGCGGCGGGCTGGGAGCGGGTGGCGCTGCTGCGGGCGCGCGATGGTCCACACCGACGACGACGCGCCGGCGCGCGCGGGCCGGCGGCGCTGGAGGCGATCGCCTTCGATCGTCCGTTCGACGACGCGCGCTTCCGCGCCGATCTGCGCGCGGTGCGGACGCGGGTCGAGAGGGAGCGGGGGAAGGTGCCGGCCGGCTCGCGCCACCTGCGCTTCGATCCCGGCGGGATCATGGACGTGGAGTTCCTGGTGGCGCTCGGGCCAGCTGCGCCACGGCCGTCGATCCGGCGCGTCCGCACCGTGACGACCGCGGACGCGCTGGCGCGGGCTGGTCGCGCTCGGCTGGCCGGCGTCGCTGGCCGACGACTACGCGCTGCTGCGGCGGGCCGCCCTGCGGCTGCGCCTGCTGCTCGATCGCCCCGAGGACGTCGTCTCGCCCCGCGACCTGCCCGTCCTGGCCCGCAGCCTCGGCACCCCGCCCGAGTCGCTGGCCGCCGAGCTGGACGAAGCGATGGACGCGTACCCGGGCGATCTTCCAGGCCCAGTTCGGCTAGGCGGTCAGGCGCGGGCGCCGACGATCCAGCAGGCCGCCGTGAAGCGGACCTCCGCGCCGTGCACGTAGGGATCGAACGCGGTGCGGACGGCGTCGACGATGCGGGTCGCGGGTCGGGTCGTCGAGCTCGCCGGAGGATCGCGACCGACGGGGCCGAGCCGGGTGACGTAGCGCATCAGCTCCGACGCCGGCATCGTGCACGTCGACGTCGATCGGGCTGGATGTCGATCTCGGTCCAGCCGCTCTCGACGAGGATGCGGTGGACGCGGTCGCGATCGTCGGCGAACGCGAACTGGCCCGGACTCGTCCGGCCGGCGCGGCGGGATGGTCGGGCAACAGCGGCGCCGCAGCGCGCTCGGCCGTGGTCATGAACGGGTTCTCCGCCGGGCTGCGCCACGCGACGAAGCGGAGCCCGGCGTCGGCGCGTCGCCGCGCGCCGCAGGTTCGCGAAGGCGCGCACGGAGTCGGCGAAGAACATCACGCCGAACCGCGAGACGATCACGTCGAAGCTCGCCGGCTCGAACGGGTGCGTCTGCGCGTCGGCGACGACGAAGCGCGCCAGCGAGCGCTCCCGCTCGGCCCGCGCCCGGGCGGCGGCGATCATCGGTGCCGAGATGCATCCACGCGCCAATCGTCGAACGGCTGGAACAGCTGGTCGAGCAGGTCCGCGACGCGCTCCTTGGCTGGCGCCTAGGCGCGGACGGCTCGTTCGTTGGCGGCTAGTCCGCTAATCGCGGTCGGCCGCGTCGCCTCGGCCGCGATTCCGTGGAGGCGCAGCTTCTCCCAGAGGTTCTTGCGCGAGATCCCCAGGATCTCGGCGGCCTTCATCTTCTTCCCGTTCGCCTGGGCCAGCGCGCGCATCAGGTACTCGTGCTCGAACTCCTTGAGCGCGGCGCTGCAGCGACCGGAGCTGGCCGCCCGCCGAGCTGCCGCCGCCGTCGGAGGTGCCGGTGATGCCGGCGGGCAGGTGCTCGACGTCGATCTCGCCGCCGCTCGCGAGCACGACCGCGTGCTCGATGGCGTGGGCGAACTCGCGCACGTTTCCCGGGAAGTGGTACTGCGACAGCGCCGCCCAGGCGCGCGGCCCGATGGTCGGCGTCGGCTTGCCCGGCTGGGCGAACTTGTTGAGGAAGTACTGCAGCAGCAGCGGCATGTCGCCGCGCCGCTCGCGCAGCGGCGGGATCTCGATGTCGAGCACGTTGAGGCGGTAGTAGAGGTCCTCGCGGAACCGCCCCTCCTTGATCCGCTCGCGCAGGTTGCGGTGGGTCGCCGAGATGATGCGCACGTCGACGCGCGTCACCTCGTTGGTCCCCAGCGGCTCGACGGTCCCCTCCTGCAGCACGCGCAGGAGCTTGGCCTGCGCCGGCAGCGGCAGCTCGGCGATCTCGTCGAGCAGCAGCGTGCCGCCGTCGGCGGCCTTGAACCGGCCGTCGCGCCGCTTGACCGCGCCGGTGAAGGCGCCGCGCTCGTGGCCGAACAGCTCGGCCTCGAGCAGCGTCTCCGGGAAGGCGGCGCAGTTGACGGCGATGAACGGCTTGCCGCGGCGCGCTGCTGCGCTCGTGCAGCGTGCGGGCGACCAGCTCCTTGCCGGTGCCGCTCTCGCCGGTGATCAGCACCGGCGCGTCGCTCTGGGCGATGGTCTCGATCCGGTCGGCGAGCCGCAGCATGGGCGGGCTGCGGCCGATGATGGCGCCGGCGCCGCCGGCCCCGGTGCCGTTGCGTCGCTGCGACAGCTCCGCGCGCGCCTGCTCCAGCTCGCGCTTCAGCGCGCGCTGCACGCCGATGCGCTCCATCTGCAGGATGATCTCGTCGACGTCGAACGGCTTGGTCAGGTAGTCGTACGCGCCTTCCTTCAACGCGGCGACGGCGTCGGCGACGGCGGCGTACGCGGTCATCAGGATGACGTCGGTTCCCGGGGATTCCTGCCGGACGCGACGGAACAGCGTCAGCCCGTCGACCTTCGGCAGGCGGATGTCGCAGATCATCACGTCGAACACGTTGGCAGAGATCGCCGCAAGCCCCTCCGCGCCATTGGCCGCGAGGCTCACGCGATGGCCGGCGTCGCGGAGGGCGTCGCCGACGAGCATCCGGAAGTCCGGTTCATCGTCAACGAGAAGAATATCGAGCATGTGCGTGTCGCGATCCCGTAACATGCCGAGGCGCCTTGCGCATTACTGAAAACGACCTAAAAAGGTTTACGTGCTTTCCGCAGTTGCAGATGACTCGAATGACACCGTGACGGGCGGACGCCGCACCGTGCTGTTGGTCGACGACTGCCAGGACACCCGCGAGCTCTACGCCGAATACCTGGAGCTGTCTGGCTATTGCGTCAAGGAGGCCAGTGACGGAATGGCCGCGGTCGTCGAGGCGGGCCGGGTGATGCCCGACGTGATCATCCTCGACATGAGCATGCCCGGGCTGGACGGCAGCGAGACGGTGCGTCGTCTGCGCGCGGACGAGCGCACCCGCGCGATCCCGGTCGTCATGGTCTCGGGCTACGAACCCGATCGGATCGCCGAGGCCAGCTGGGATCAGTTTCTCCCCAAACCCTGCGATCCCGAGCAACTCATCAGCGTGATCAAGGGTTTGGTGGCTCGCTGAGCGGCTCGCCCGCCGCCCCGCCGCCGAGAGCTCATGCTCGGCCGTGGCGGCGACCGCCCGATCGCGCCCCGCGGCCTTGGCCGCGTAGAGGGCCCGATCGGCCGCCCCGTGCAGCGACTCGAAGGTCGGCATGGTGGCGATCTCGAGAATCGGCGACGCCAATCGAGACCGTGTGTCGGGGGAGCTCTCGCCCTTTGCCGCGCTTGGCGGTGCCGGCGCTCAGCCGGTGCACGGTGGCGCCGATCCGGTGCGCCAGCGCCAGGGCCTCGGTCGCCGAGGTGTTGACCGCGAGGACGATGAACTCGTCTCCGCCGAAGCGGGCCGCGAGGTCGGTGGCGCGGCAGCTCACCCGCAGGCTCTCTGCGACGAGCTGCAGCGCGCTGTCGCCGCTGGCGTGGCCGTGGCGGTCGTTGATCAGCTTGAGGTTGTCGAGATCGATCAGCAGCAGCGCCAGCGGTGTCCCGTAGCGAGCGGCGCGCGCGTTCTCGTCGGCGAACGCCGGCCCGCAGCCGCCGTCGGTTGGCGAGGCCGGTCAGCGGATCGGTCACCGAGAGCTCCTCGAGCAGGTCCTCCTTGCGCCCGACGATCCAGCCGAGGATCGACATCATGATCAGGGTCGCCACCAGAAGGTAGGCGTAGACGAACGGCTGGCCGCGGAGCTCGGCGAGGACCCAGGATGCCGTCGGGGCCCGTCGCGTCAGCCAGCCCTGAAGGGTCAGGAGGCCGGCGACCATGCTGACCGACAGCAGCATCCCCACCAACGGGTAGGAGAGGCGCTTGGGCCAGCTTGCCAGCCTGCTACGCATGCCGCTCGCCGTCGCCGGCGTGCTGGTCGGCGGCGGGGCGGATCGCGCGTCGGAGAGCCAGCGTCAGCTCGTCGGAGGTGACGTCACCCTTGCGCACGACGCTGACGACTCCCGGCCCCAGCACCGCGCGCTCGGTCTTGGTCATGTAGAGCGCGGACAGGACGATGAACGGGACCTCGGCCAGGCGTTCCTCGACGCGCGCGGCACGGAGCACGTCGAGCCCGGTCAGCCCCGGCATCACCAGATCGAGCACGACGGCGTCGAAGCGGCGGCTGCGCAGGAGGCCCAGCCCCTCGTCGCCGGAGCTGGCCGGGGTGACCGAGAAGCCGGCCCGCTCCAGGAGGCCGCCGACCCGCTGGCGCTCCATGCCGTCGTCTTCGATCAACAGCACGGCGCCATGTGGTGGTCCCGGGGGCTCGCCCCCGGCGTGGTCGCCGTTGGCCGGCTCGGCGTTGGCCTGCTCCGTTTCGCCCGCGGCCAGTTCCAGGATGTTGTTGATGAGCCCCAGGAGCGTGCGGCCGTTCCGGTTGATGACCTCGACGTAGCTTCGCTGGTCGGACGACAGCGGTCCGGCGCCCCCCTCGGCCAGGAGCTGCGACAGCGTGATCACCGAGTTGAGCGGCGAGCGCAGGTCGTGACTCATCCGCGACAGCAAGACGCTGCGCAGGCGATCTTCGTCGCCGTCGTGTCGAATCGCGTCGCTCTCGGGCGTGGTCGCGAGCGGACGTTCGCGGCGCGGACGCTCACCGCGCCGGATCAGGACGGCCGTGATCACGACCGTTCCGACCAGGAGCAGGGCTGCGCAAAGCAAGAATAGCATCGGGGCAGTCATTCAAATCCGGATCTCTCTCCGTGTATCTCTATGCATCTGCGCATTCGAGGGGCGTCGGTCAACCGCTGGCGTCGACAACCGGGCGTTCGGGCTTAGCTTGGCGGGCATGCCGAACTACACCAACTCGGTCTGGTCGGAGACCACACATGCGCCCCCCTATCCGGCTCTCGCGGGCAACGTCACCGTCGACGTCGCGATCGTCGGGGGTGGCATCACCGGGATCACCGCTGCGCTGCTGCTGCAACGCGAGGGGCGCCGGGTCGCTGTCGTCGAGGCACGCCGCATCGGCAAGGGTGAGACCGACAAGAGCACCGCTCACCTGACGGAGGCGCTCGACGTTCGCTATCACACCCTGATCTCGCGGTTCGGGTTCGAGGGTGCGCGCCTGATCGCGGCCGGGCAGCGCGAGGCGATCGACCGCATCGCTCTCTTCGCCGACGAGCTCTCCACCCCATGCGACTTCCGGCGCCTCCCCGGGTTCCTGTTCGCGGAGACCTCTGCCGACGTCGACGAGCTGGCGGCCGAGGAGGCGGCGGTGCGCAAGCTGGGGCTCCAGGCGGCGACGACCGCCGAGGTCCCGCTGCCGTTCCCGATCGCCCGCGCCCTGCGCTTCGACAACCAGGCGACGATGCAGCCGCGCGGCTATCTGCAAGGCCTGGCCGAGATGTTCGCGCACGCCGGCGGGCGGATCTTCGAGGAGACGCAGGTGGTCGACGTCGATGAAGGAGAGCCCTGTCGCGTGATCACCGAACGGGGCGTGGTGATGGCCCGCGAGGTGATCGTCGCCGCGCACGTCCCGGTCTCGAACCGCGTTCTTCTGCACACGAAGCTCGCGGCCTACCGGACCTACGCGCTCGGCGTCGCGCTGACCGACGGCGCCGAGCTCCCGGCCGGGCTGTTCTGGGATCTCGCCGAGCCGTACCACTACATTCGTGGCCACAGCATCGGGGGGCGGAGCTATCTGATCGTCGGCGGCGAGGACCACAAGGTCGGAGACGACGTCAATACCGCGGTGCCGTTCGGCAACCTCGAACGCTTCGTCCGCGACCGGTTTCGGCGCGAGGTGGCGCCGACCGACTACCGCTGGTCGGGGCAGATCGTCATGTCGGTCGACGGGCTTCCGTACGTGGGGCGCAACGCGATGTCGAGCCGCGTCTTCGTCGCCACCGGCTACGCCGGCAACGGCATCACCCAGGGGACGCTGGCGGCGATGGTGTTGACCGACGAGATCGCAGGCCGCCCCAGCCGGTACGGGGCGCTCCTCGACGCGACCCGGATAAAGCCCCTCGCCTCGGCGCGCACGTTCATCGCGGAGAACGCCGACTTCCCCAAGCACCTGATCGGCGATCGGATGCCGCTGCCCGGGGCGAGCGCCCTCGCCACGATCCTCCCCGGCGAAGGGAACGTGCTGTCGCTCGGCGGCAAGCGGCTGGCGGTCTACCGCAACGGCAACGGCGAGCTCTCGGCGCTGTCGCCGGTCTGCACCCACCTCGGCTGCCTGGTCCACTGGAACACGGCCGAGAAGAGCTGGGACTGCCCCTGCCACGGCAGCCGCTTCGATCCGCAGGGGCGGGTGCTGAACGGTCCCGCGGTGGCGGCGCTGAGCGTGCAGCCGGTACCCGGAGACGTCGTCGACGAGGGGGGCGATCACGACCCCCACCCGATGCACGCCGACGTCCACGCGACGGACTGAACGGCTCGCTTCAGTGAAAATCGTGTGAGACGTCGATGCCGCCGGCGCGGCCGGTGAGGGGGGCGAAGCGATCGGCCTTGATCGACACGACCCCCTGCTGGTTCTGCACCACCCCCTCGAGCACCAGCGCGTGGGCGCCGACGATCGTGCGGCGGTGCGCGAGGAAGCGCTGCGGGGTGACGATCGCGTTGGCGAAGCCGGTCTCGTCCTCGACGGTGATGAACACGAACCCCTTCGCGGTCCCGGGGCGCTGGCGCACGATCACCACGCCGGCGACGCGGACCCGACGGCCGTTGGGGATGTCGCGCAGGGCGGCGGCGGGCGTGATCCCCTGGCGCTCGAGCGCGGCGCGCGCGAAGGCGATCGGGTGCGGTCCCGTCGACAACCCGGTGCCCGCATAGTCGGCCGCCATCTCTTCATCCATGCCCATCTCCGGGAGGGCCACGTCGGCCGCCGCCGGGGTCGTGGCCTGAAACAGCGGTCCCGAGCGTCCGAGCGCCTCGACCTGCCAGAGCGCCGCGCGCCTGGTCCCGCCCAGCGCGGCGAAGGCGCCGATGTCGGCCAGCGCCGCCAGGTCGTTCGACGCCGTGGCGGTGCGCGCGGCGAAGTCGCCGAGCGACGCGAACGGCGCCTGGCGCCGCGCGGCCTCGATCCGCCTGCCGGCCTCCTCGCGCATGCCGGCCACGTAACGCAGGCCGATCCGCACCGACCGACCGCCGTCCTCGAGGTCGCACAGCCAGCCCGAACAGGTGACGTCGATCGGGTGCACGCCGACGCCGTGGCGAACGGCGTCGGTGATCAGCGTCGACGGGTGATAGAAGCCCATCGGCCAGTTGTTGAGCAGCGCGCAGAGGAACGCCGCCGGGTGGTGCGCCTTCAGGTAGGCCGAGGCATACGCGAGCAGCGCGAACGAGGCCGCGTGCGACTCGGGGAAGCCGTAGAGCGCGAACGATTTGATCCCGGCGACGATCTCATCCTGCGCCACGCCGGCGATGCCGTTCCTGGCCATTCCGGCGCGCAGCTCGGCCTCGATCTTGACCATGCGCTCCTGCGAGCGCTTGAAGCCCATCGCCCGCCGCAGCTCCTCGGCCTGGCCCCCCGAGAAGCCGGCCGCCGTCATCGCGATCCGGATCAGCTGCTCCTGAAACAGCGGTATGCCCAGCGTGCGCTTCAGGATCGGCTCCAGCGACGGGTGCGGGTAGGTGATCGGGGCGCGGCCGTTGCGCCTTTCCAGATACGGGTTCACCAGCTTCCCGACGATCGGACCGGGGCGGATGATCGCGACCTCGACGACCAGATCGTAGAAGCGCTCGGGCTTCATGCGCGGCAGCGTCGCCATCTGGGCGCGCGACTCGACCTGGAACACGCCGACCGTGTCAGCCGCGCGCAGCATCGCGTAGACCTTCGGGTCGTCGGGCGGCAGCTGGGCGTAATCGATGGAGACGGCCTCGTGCCGCGCGACGAGCGGCACCGCGTCGGCCAGCACCGCCATCATCCCGAGGCCGAGCAGGTCGACCTTGACCAGCCCCATGTCGGCGCAGTCGTCCTTGTCCCACTGCACGACGACCCGCCCCGGCATCGCCGCCGGCTCCAGCGGCACCACCTCGTCGAGTCGCCCGGCCGCCAGCACCATGCCGCCCGAGTGCTGGCCCAGGTGGCGGGGGAGGGTGAGGAGCGCGGTCGCGACCCGCGCCGCCAGGCGGGTGCGCGGCTCGCGTCGCGAGAACCCCGCCACCTCCAGGTGCTCGAGGATCGGGTGGTCGTCGAAGTGATGCCCCGGCATGTGCTTGGCGATGCGATTGAGCTGCTCCTCGGAGAAGCCGAGGGCGCGCGCGGCGTCGCGGATCGCCATCCGCGGCCGGTAGCTGATCACGTTGGCGGTCATCGCCGCGCCGTGGGCGCCGTACTTGGCGTAGACGTGCTGGATCACCTGCTCGCGCGCGTCGCCCGAGGGGAGATCGAGATCGATGTCGGGCATGCGATCGGCGGCGTTGCCGGCGCTCTCGACCCGCTCCTCGGAGAGGAAGCGCTCGAACAGCAGCTCCATCCGCACCGGATCGACGGCGGTGATCCCCAGGACGTAGCAGCAGGTCGAGTTCGCCGCCGAGCCGCGCCCCTGGACCATGATGCCGTGCTCCCTGGCGTACTGGACGATCTCCCAGACCAGCAGGAAATAACCGGCGAGGCCGAGGCGCCCGATGATCCCGAGCTCGTGGGCGAGCTGGCGGCGGACCTTGGGGCGCAGCGGATCCTGCGCCGCATAGCGATCGTCGACGCCGCGCCCACAGAGACGCGTGAGCAGTCCTTGCTCGGTCTCGCCGTCGGGGACGGGGAAGCTCGGGAACTGGTAGCCGAGATCGGCGAGCGTGAAGGCGCAGCGCTCGGCGATCGCGCGCGTCGCGCGCAGGGCGATGGGTCGATCGCGGAATAAAGCCGCCATCGCCGCCGGCGACTTCAGCCAGCGCTCGCCGTTTTCGGGGAGGCGCCGGCCGATGTCGTCGACGGTCGCCTTCTCGCGCGCGCAGGTCAGCACGTCGTGGACGAGGCGCGCGCGCGGCGTCGCGTAGCGGACGTCGTTGGTCGCCACCACGCCGATCCCGGCCGCGGCCGCCTGCGCGATCGTCGCCCGCTCGCGCCGGCCGTCGCTGGCCCGCAGGTGGCGCTGCAATTCGAGGAAGACGTTCCCCGGGCCGAACGTGCCGACGAGCGCGTCGAGATCGCCGCGCGGCGCCGGACCGGCGAGCGCCAGCAGCCCCCCCGCGTGCGCGTCGAGCAGCGCCTGCGTCGCGCGCGGCGGGTCGGACTTGCGCAGCCCGGCGCGCGCGGCGGTCAGCAGGCGGCAGAGGTTCCGGTAGCCGCGCTGGTCTTCGACCAGCAGGAGCAGCGGTGGCGCGCCGGCCAGCGTGACCTCGGCGCCGACGATCGGGCGGACGCCTGCCTTGCGCGCCGCCGCGAAGAACCGCGGCGCCGCGTAGACGCCGTCGCGATCCCCCAGCGCCAGCGTCCCCATCCCGGCTGCGGCCGCCGCGCCGATCAGATCCTCGGGCAGCGACGCCCCGTCGAGGAAGCTGAACGCCGACCGGCAACGAAGCTCGACATACTCCGCGGCCACGACCGCAGTCTGAACGAGTGTTCAGCTATCGGTCAAGGCCGACGAGACGAACCATCGCGGGGGGCTCGGGACCTTTGAGGGTCCCGAACTTAACGAATGTCGATCTCGTCGACGTAGATCGTCCCCACGTAGCCGCTGAACGAGAACGCCTGCAGGCTGAGGGCGATCGCCGTCGTCACGCCGGTGGCGGGCAGGGTGAAGGTCTTCACCTGCCAGGTGGCGCTCGACCGACGGGAGCGAGAACGGGACAGGAGCGCCCTGCGTGTTCACGACCAGATTGAGGTCGACGTCCGGGTTGCAGCCGGGGTCAGCCGAGACCGCGAGGGTGATGGTCTTGCCGGTCAGATCGAGGGGCGCGCCGGGGAGCGGGATGAGGATCTCGCCCTTGCCGGTGATGCCCGACGTGCCGCTGAACATGGCGGGGATCGCGAGCGACTTGCCGCAGTAGCCCTGCGCATTGCTGCTCGCCGGCGTCTGGAAGGCGGCCTGCATCGTTCCGAGCGTCGCCCCCTGCAGGCCGGCTTCGAAGGTGAACGTCGCGTTGCAGGGCCCGGGTACGACCGCCGCGTCGCCAGGTCCGGCGCAACCGGCGTCGACGGTGGTCTGGCCGCCTGCGCCTGCGCTGCCGCCAGCGGTCCCGCCGCGCCCGCCTGCGGTTCCGCCGCGTCCGCCGCCCCGCGCCCGCCGCACCGCCGCCACGCCCGCCCGCGCCGTTGCCGGCGCCGCCGCCACGCCCGCCCGCGCCGCCGCTGCCGGCCGTTCCCGTGGCGTCGAGGCCCCCGTCGAGACCGCCGCCGCGGCCGCCGCTACCGCGGCCGCCGGCGCCGCCCTTTCCGGCGGTCGCGCCGGCGTCGTGTTCGGGCGCCTGCATGCCGCGGTTGGCGCAACCGGATGACAGCAGAAGAGCGATTGTGGCGACTGCGGCGGCCCGCATGAACTGCATGAAGGATAGTCGAAATCAGTCGTAGTAGCCGTCCAGGAAGAAACGGCCGCTGCGGCCGTCGCGGTGCAGCCGGTAGACGGCGCCGTCGGAGGCGTGCACGTCCCAGTATTCGCGCGCCCAGCCACGGGGCTCGCCGTCGCCAGCGTCGGCAGCGTCGGCAGCGTCGGATAGCCGGGCGCCATCGGGGGCCCGCTTCCACCACTCACCCGACAGCCGGTAGGGACCGGCGGCGATCAGCACCCGCGCGGTCGTCTGCTTGCCGCGCAGCGCGGTCGGACCGTCTCGCCCCATCAGCACCTCGATCTCCTCGGGCGGCCGGTAGCGCCGGATGGTGAGCGCGGGTGGACCGGCGGCCACAGCGTCGCGCGGCGGCGGTTGCGCAGGCGGCGCGTACGTCCCCACGGCGATCGCCTCCTCGCGCCAGCTGTCGACCGGGGCGGGGGCGCCGACGTTGTCGGGGCCGACCAGCGCCGCCAGCCGCGCCAGCGTCGTCGCCAGCCGATCGGGGGCGGGGCCGGTCGGGCGCAGGATGTCGAGCTGGGTGGCGCGCACCCGCGCCGGCAGCGCGACCAGCCGCGCCCCGAGCACCGCCGCCGCGGGCGGTCGGCGCGCGAGATCGAGCCGCGCCAGCTCCAGCAGCGTCTTCGCCTCGCGCGTGGGGGCGGCGATCGGCACCGTGCGCACGTCGAGCCCGCGCGGCTCGAGCGACAGCCGCAGCGTCAGCCCGGCGCAGGCGAGGCTGCGGGCCGCCAGCCGGCCGAGCGCGCGATCGACGAGGCCGCGCAGCACGAAGGTGAGCGGCTCGAGCTCGTAGATCGGATAGTCGAGCTCGACCGCTTCCTCCAGCGCGTCGTCGGGGAGCTGGGGGACGAACGGCTCGTTGTCCTCCCCTCGCGCGAGGCGTGCCACCGCCGCGCCGGCGGGGCCGAGGCGCAGGCCGACCGCCGCTGGCGGCAGCGCCGCGATCGCGCCCGCGGTGCGCGTCCCCCAGCGGCGAAACGCCGCCCGCAGCGCCTCGTCGTCGGTGTAGAGCTCGACGGGGAGCGGCGCCAGGAACGCGCGCGCCTGCGCGGGCGCGGCCGGCACGACCGCCAGCTCGTGCGCGCGGGTGGCGACCCGCGCCACCCCCAGCGACGCCGCGATCGCGACCCGCGCCCCCAGCCCGAGGCGCGCGGCCTGGGCCTGCACCGCCTGCACGATCGCGGTCTCGCCGTGCGGATAGAGCTGGCCGAGATCCGAGGCGTCGAAGAACACCCGCTCGCCGGCGTGGTCATGGGCCACGCGCGGCGCGAACGCGAACCCGACGTCGGCCAGCGCCGCCTTGCCCGCCTCGCGATCGGCGGCGGTCGCGGTCAGCAGGCGCACGCCCGGGCAGACCGCCGCCGCCTGCGCCGCCGTCATCCCGGCGCGCACGCCCGCGCGCCGGGCGTCGGCGTCCATCTCGACGACGCGCGGTTTCTTTTTTTCGGGACCTGGGAGGGTCCCGCTCCCCCCGCGATGGGCTCGCGCAGGCGAAGCCTGCGCTCCCCCGACGCGATTTGGCCGAGCAACGCGGCCGGTGCGTCGCGCGCCTCCGGGCAGCGGCGCAGCACCGACTGCAACGCTAGCTGCGGGACGTAAACGCAAGCGATGCGCATGGAAGACCGCTCTGGTTCGCCGGGGGATGGTGATGGGCCGCGCGCGCGCGGACCGCCTGTGCGTCCAGGCCGTCGAACAGGGCAGGACCGTCGGTGAGAAAGCGCGGCGCGCGTGGCCCGAGCTCGATCGCCGTGGCGGCGAACGCGCGCACCGTGCGGGTCGCGGCGGCGATCAGCACCGTCGTCGCCTGGTTGCGCGCCGCGTGTTGCAGGCGCAGCCAGGACGCGTCTGGGATCCGGGCGCGCGCGTCGCCGAGATCGATCGCCACCACTCCGAACCCGCCCGCCGCCACCACCAGGTCGGCCGCCTTCAGCGCCTGCTCGGGCGCGCACCGGATCCAGAGCAGGGCGGGGAGCGGGACGCCGCAGGTGGCCGCCGCGCGCGCGTCGAGCGTCCCGCCGACGTCGACCAGGGCCGTCGCTTCGCCAGCCGCGCCGGCCGTCGCCAGCGCGTGCAGCACCACCGCCGTTCGCCCCGACGAGCGCGGCCCGGCGACCTCGCTCAGCGCGCCCCGCGGCCACCCCCCGCGCAGCAGCTCGTCCAGCGCTTCGAGCCCCGTCGCCCGCGTCCCGGCCCCCGCCTCCAGCCGCTCCGGCGAGATCAGCCGGGCAGCGAGCTCAGGATTCAGCGCACGAGCAAAAGACCGGGCCGACACATCGATCGACGGTACCTGAACACATATTCAGGTCAACCGGGATCAGCCCCCGAAGGCCCAAGACCGCGAAACCCCCCAGCTCTTTTTCGGATTCAAAGCGAGCGCAGCGTGGCTTCGCCACGCGAGCGAGCCGGGGGCGCGGGGGGCCCAAGGGCGCGCAGCGCCCGACGCCCCCCGATCTAAAGACAGACGCCGTAGATCGTGCTGTTGGTGACGGGCCGGCACTGGGTGCCGCCCGTGCAGTCGTTCGCGGCGGTACAGCTGCCGTTGACGTCGTTGCAGCGGCAGATCGCGCGGCAGGTGTTGGTCGTGCCCATGTGGTTGCAGACCAGGCCCGGCTTGCAGTCGGCGCCACCTGGCGTGCAGGTGTCGCCGATGTCCTTGATGCGGGTCGCGCCGGCGCAGGTGCAGTCGACCTGGTCCATGCCCGCGAGCGCCAAGCAGGCGAGGGTGTCGGGGCAGCCGCCGCGCAGCGCCGGCCCCGCCGACACCGCGCGCGGATCGCAGTTGAACGTGCAGGTGTGGTAGGCGGTGTCGAAGGTCGGGCACTGGACAGGCCCCTCGCAGACGCTGCCCGGACCGCTGCCACCGGCGCTGAATGCGGCGCAGTCACCGCCGTTGTTGCAGAAGCGCAGGCAGACCTTCACCGCGCAACCGAGCCCGTTGTAGTCGAAGCACTGGGTCCCGGGCTGGCACTGAGCGTTGCTGGTGCAGACGCTGCCGGGCGCGCCGCTGCCGCCGGCGGTGCACTCGTTCCGCGCCGTCGCGCAGTTCACCTGGCAGGTCTGGTTGATGGCGCAGGTGGTGGGCGACACCGGATCGCAGCCCGGGAAGACGCCCCCCTCGGGCGCGGCGTCGGTGCCGCCGTCGGTGTTGCAGCCGCTGTCGGGCTCCATCGTGACCAAGACGGACGCGATCCCCTTCGGCCTGATCGCCGCCGTCGCCTGGCCGTGGCCGAGGCGGCAGCTCTGGCTGTCGCGGACCTCGACGGCGAAGGTGACGGCGCCGCTCTCGTCGTCGCTGAAGTTCACCGAGAGCGTAATGTCGACGCTGGCCGCGTCGATGGTCAGGTTGTTGCTGGCCGGGTAGGTGAGCGTCTTCATCTCGGTCGTCCCCTTGGAGACCTTCACGACCACCTCGCTGACGCCCGAGATCCGGGCGGGGCCCGTGGTCTTCAGCGTCAGCACGATGAACGAGTGTGAGCTCGACGAGCAGGCGGCCCCGAGTAGCAGCGCCGCCGCCAGCGCCGTCCGGGCGATCGGCTCAAAACGCATGCATGTCCCCCAGCAGGGTCATCGGGGTGTCGGGGCCCGACGAGCCGCGCGACGCGAGGGTGATGAGCACCGCGCTGGCCACGACGACGGTGACCGCGCCCCAGAACCAGAGCTTTTGATAGAACGGCGTCGGGCGCGTGCGGAATCGGCGGCAGGGGTCGCGCCTCCAGCATCAGCGGCGCACCCGGCGTCGGTTCGGGCGTCAGCGCGGGCGCCGTGGCCGCGGGCGCCGCCGGAGCGGGTGGAGCCGGTGCCGGAGCGGGCGGAGGCGGGGCCGCGGCCGGCGGGACGGGCGGCGTGGCGTCGGGCGGCGGCGCGGCGACGGGCGGCGTAGGCTCTCGCGGCGGCGGCTGGACCTGAGCCCACGCGGTCGTTGCTGCGAGCAGCAGCGTCACCGTGAGGAGCGAAGAAATTCGTCGCATCCTCGGCATTGTCTCACGGGTCTGTCGGTCGTCCAGTGACGGCCCACTACGGCGCGACGGGGCCGCTGCGGCGGCCGGCTGCCCAATCGACGCGCGCCCGCATGTCGAGCGCGCGCAGCCGATCCGCCTCGCCGGTGGCGGCGGCGGCCATCCGTTCCAGGGCGGTGCGGGCGCGCACGAAGTCGCCGACGCGGTAGGCGGCGTCCGCGGTCATGCGCCGGCACTCGCGCACGAACTCGGGGGGCAGCGCGCGCGCGGCGAGAGGCGGCGCCACGCCGTCCTCGCCGCAGGCGCGGGCCAGATGGGGGAGCGCCCGCGCCGGATCGCGCCCGAGCAGCTGCCGCCCGACGAGATAGGGCCCCAGCGGGTCGGCAGGGTGGAGCCGCGCGTACTCGAGCAGCAGGTAGAAGGTCAGCACCGGGTCGGCGCCCGCGGTGCCGATGTCGTCTCCGAACAGCGCTCGGCCCAGCGTGGCGCGCGCCCCTTCGTCGGCGAGCGCGCGCAGGCGGGCCAGCGCTTGCCGACGATCGGCCTCGGTCGACCCCGCCCACTCGATCGCGCGCCGGGTCTCCGCCTCGGCGTTGCCGTAGTCGTGGGTCGCGAAAGCGATCTCGGCGGCCAGCATCGCCGCCCGGGCCCGCACCGGCAGCGTCACCGCCGCGTCGTTCTCGATCCGGGCCAGCGCCGTCAGCGCCTTCTCGCGTTCGCCCGCCTGCGCCAGGGCCTCGGCCAGCGCCAGGCGGTAGAGCGGCTCGTCCGGATCGTCGCGGCAGGTCGCGGTCAGCAGGGCGACCGCGCGCGCCGGGTCGCTGCGCTGGACGGCGCGCGCCTCCTGCGCCCGCGCCGCCAGCTCGCGCGCGCATACCCGCTTGAAGATCGCGGGGCGGCGAAACGTCCTCGCTCGCGTGCGCCTTCTCGCGCGTCGTCAGCGGCAGCCGGGCGAGGAACTGGCGCCAGTCGCGTTCGAGGATCGGCGAACGGCACGCGGTAGACCGCGCCGAAGTCGCCGGCCGAGCGGTAGAGCGCGCGCAGCTTTTCGGCCCCCCGGGTCGACGAGCAGGAAGGCGCAGAATGACCCCGCGATCGTGTAGGCGCGCGCGCCCGGCGAGCGCGCTGAAGCCGGCCCCGACGACGTCGGCCAGCGGTGGCGCCAGTCCGGCGGCCATCATCGCCGCCGCCTCCTGGTGGACGGTGGCGTCGCCGTCGGGATCGCCGGCGGTCGCCGCCTCGGCGATCCCCTCGATGAGGCCGGTCGCCAGCGTCGGCAGGGGCAGGGGCCCGTGGAACCGCCAGGCCAGCGCCACCCCGAACAGCGGATCGCCGAAGGCGCCGGCGAACACGTGGGCCATCTCGTGGCGCAGGCGCCGCGACGGGAAGCGATCGCCCTGGACGAAGATCTCTCGCGTCCAGGGCTTGCGCGTACAGCGTGTGGCCGGCGCCGACGAGCGCCTTCTTGGCCTCGGCGGCTGGGAAACTCCCAGACCGTGATCGGCAGCTTCGGTTCGACGCCGAGGGTGTCGCGCAGCTGCTGATAGCGGAACTCGAGATCCTCGCCGGTCGAGCGCGAGGTCGGTCGGGCTCTTGCCCGCGCCCCGCGTAGCGCACGACGAAGTGTTCGGTGGTGAAGCTGCGATCGAGCGCGCGCCTCAGGTCGCCGCGATCGACGTGAAAGGCGAGGCGGCCCCCGGCCAGATAGAGCCCGAGCGACGCCACCCAGAGCGGCAGGGCCGACGAGCAGGGCCGGCGCCGCCAGCGGCGCGGATCGAAGCCGCAGCCGGTCGGCGGCCGCGCCGATCGCGACCGCGGTCGCGATCCAGACCAGGTTCACCAGCGCGGAAGTGGACCAGGGCAGCCGGCGGCCGCAGCGCCTCGTCGTAGATCGGCCCTGGGAAGTAGCCCCCGAACGGATCGAAGGCGAACACGGGCGGGTCGCGATAGAGCCGCAGGAGGGTCCAGAGGATCGAGACCACCGGCACCGCGAAGGCCAGCAGCCGCCCGCGGCGTGGCGAAGCCAAGCCGGCCAGCGCCCCGGCCGGCGCGGCGAAGACGGACGGTCGCCACCGGCAGGAGGGCGAAAAAGCCGAGCCCTGCGGCCAGGTTGCAGTTGCGGACGCGGAGCGCGTTGCCGAGCGAAAGGAGCAGCGGAAGCACCAGCAGGGCCAGCGCCGTCGCCACGGCCCGCCCGGCCAGCCGCACCGTCCCGCCGGCCGTGGGAACGCCGCCCCGCGAGGCGCCACCGGGCGACGGTCCCCTGGCCGACGTCGACGGCCGCCAGGGCGGCGCCGAACCCGAGCGCGAAGGAGAAGTCGTAGCCGAGCACGTCGAACAGCGGCGCGAAGTCGAGCACCAGCGCGAATGCGGCCAGAAGGGCGCCCCAGACGCAGGGTCCGCGCGCCGAAGCGCGACCGCACGGCGCTGAACGCCCGCCCCGCCGCGTTGACGGCATTTTGCGCGCGCTCTAACATGACGGGGGGCGACCAATGGCCGACGACGACGATCGACGGCGAGAAGCACGCGCTCCCATCGAGCTCAAGGTCGAGTACAAGCGGCTGAACACGTTCTTCTACGATTACACGAAGAACATCTCGAAGGGTGGCACCTTCATCAAGACGGAGAAGCCCCTGGAGATCGGCACCATCTTCCTGTTCAAGCTGATGGTGCCCGCGCAGACCGAGCCGCTCGCGCTGCGGGGCGAGGTGCGCTGGGTGGTCAAGGAGGGGCAGCCCCTGCCGCCGCAGGTGTCCGCCGGCCACGAGCCGGGCATGGGTATCCGGTTCGTCTACGACAGCCCGGATCAGCGCCGCGCGCTCGAGAAGGTGGTCGAGCGGATGATGGTCGACAGCCTCGGCCCGCTGATCTACTCGCGGCTGGTCAAGACGCCCAAGGCGTAGCGCTACTTCTTCGGCGCCGCCTCGGGCTTTGCGGGCGCGTCGCTCTTCGCGGCCCCCTTCGCGGCCCCCTTACCCTCGATGCTGGTCGCGGTCATCGTGTACTCGATCGTCACCTTGTCGCCGACCTTCACGTCGGCCGGCCCCTTCGTCTCCTTGCCGCGCGCGACCTCCCACGTCTCCTTTCCCTTCTGGACGGTGATGCTCGTGTCGGTCACCGCCAAGACGGGGCCGGTCACCTGGTAGGTCTTGGTCGTCGCTGCCGAGGCGATGCCAGGAACGGTGAACAGAACGGTGAACAGAACGGCGAGCGGAATGGCGAAGGCGAGGCGAACAAGGGCGCGTGGGACCAGTCTCATCGGGATCCTCCTGTCTGCGGGAAAGCCTGCGGCGGCGCGCCGCAGGCGCAAGGCAGGTGAGCCCCCGATCAACCTATGAACATCTCTTCCCGGTCGCCCGACGGTGGCGGCGCGCCGCCGGCGAAGCGGTCCGCCCGCCAGGCCGCGAACAGCGGGTGAGGCGGCTCGCCGCACAGGTAGGCCGCGTAGTGCCGGGCGACGACGGGCGCCATCATGAAGCCGTGGCCGCATGAAGCCGCAGCACGACGTAGAAGCCCGGGACGCCGGGCAGCTCGCCGACGATCGGGTTGCCGTCGGGGCTGACGTCGTAGGGCCCCGCCCACTGGCGCACGACCTTCACGTGGCCGAGCCGCGGCATCAGCGCGGTCAGCGCCGCCGCCATCGTGGTCGAGGAACGCCAGGCGCGAGCCGAGGCGGACGTCGTCGCTCGGGCGCGTCGCTCGGGCATCGAGATGCCGCCGACCAGCTCGCCGCGCAGCGACTGGGAGACGTAGAGGCCGGTCTCCAGCACCGACACCATCGGCTTCAGGAACGGCTTGAGCGGCTCGGTCGACAGGATCTCGTGGCGCGACGGGCCAGGTGGGGAGCTCGCCGCCGACCAGCCGCGCCACCGCGGGCGACCAGGCGCCGGCCGCGCAGATCACCCGCCCGCGCGGTCAGCGTCCCGCGCGGGTGTCGTCAGGACGAAGCGTCGCCGCGGCGCTCGATCGCCGTCACGGGCGTGTGCGGTGGCAGAGCGGTGACGCCCGCTGGCGCGCCGCCGCGCGGCGTAGCCCCAGAGGAACGGCCACGGGAAGACGATCGCGTCGGTCGGGTTGTAGCAGCCCGCCAGGATCGATTGAGCGCCGGCTGCGTCTCCGAGCTCCGGGCACGATCGCCTTGCGCGTCCTCGGGCACGATCATGCGGGTCGGGAGCCCGCAGCGGTTCTGCAGCTCCACGTTGCGCTCCAGCCGCTCGCGTCGCCGCCGCGCGTGCGGGCCAGGAACAGATAGCCGCCCTGGCGCATCCAGACGTTGATCCGCATCTGCTTGGCGAAGTCGGCGCAGATCTCCATCGACTCCTGCATCAGCCGGACGTTCATCTCGGTCGACCACTGCTGGCGGACGCCGCCGCCGTTGCGCCCCGAGGCGCCCCAGGCCAGGTAGTGGCCGTCGAGCACCACGATGCGCTGCGGCCGCGCGCGGCCAGGTTGTAGGCGATGGCCAGCCCCATCACGCCGGCGCCGACGATGGCGATCGTCGGCGCGCTCGGGAAGCGCGGTCGCGCCCATTCGCTTGTCGGCGCCGTCCACGGCTCTCGCGGCCCGCGAAGCATCGCGCAGCTCGGTCGGGCACCAGCGGCGGCCGGCGAGGTGAACGGCTCCAGCGTCGCCGGGTCGCGCCGCCGGCCGCCGCGGCGATCGCCAGCGCGACCCCGCGCAGGCACTCCTTGCCCTGGCAGGGACCGGTGCCGAAGCCGGTGTAGCGCTTCACCTCCTCGATGTCGGCGTAGCCGAGCGCGACCGCGTGCTCGACGTCGGCCAGCGTGACGTCCTCGCAGCGGCAGAGGATGACCTTGCGCGGACATCGGGGGAGCTACCTCGGCGGGCACCTGCGCGGGCTAGTTGCCGGGGGTCGGCGGCTCGAAGCATCTTCTCGTCCAGCGGCTCGTCGAAGGTCACGTTCTTGACCCGTACGACCAGCGTCAGCGGCCCGACCTGGGTCTCGGCCTCGAACGCGAGCTTGATCCCGCCGACGTCGCGCCAGTCGCGCATGACGGCGCGAAAAGGCACGTCGCCTTGCGGGGTTGCGCGGATTCCCGTCTGTAATACTTGAAGGTGAGTCGCGGGGTCGTAGCAGCTGTGAATGGGCGCGCCGACCTTCGGCGTCGCGACCACGCACTCGAGCGGCTTCCCGTCGGGGCCCGGCTCGGTCGGCGACCTCCATCTTCGGGAACAGCTCCGCCGCCTGCAGCTCGGGGTTCCAGCTCGACTCGATGCGCGCCTGCTCCTCCTCGGCCCCTCCAGCATCCGCAGCCCCTGCAGCGGGTCCTGCGCCCAGAAGACCGTGCCGTTGCTCCCCTCGCGGATCGTGCCGAGGCCGGTCATCTCGGTCACCGACATCGACTTGTTGCCGCGGGTCGCGTAGCGGTCGCCGGTTCCCCCCATTCCCATTCCCTGGAACACGGTCTCGATCTTGAAGTGCGCGGTCTGGTGCGCGTTCCAGGCGGCTTCCCCGCCGGTCGCCTGGATGGCGTCCGCGAACACCGCTTGCGGGGTGCGCGTTGTCGGCGTCGGGCCCAGCGCCGGCGTGGGGATCGCCCCCGACGGGGGCGCCGTGGTGGGCGCCGGCGGCGGCGCGGCGGCGCAGCAGGCGCCGAGCAGCACCACCAGGGCGGCAATCGCAGAGGCGCGGGTCATGACAGCGATGCTCCGACGGCGACCGGCGAGCGTCAAGGCGCGCTCCCTCGGCCAGGGTCCTTCCCCATCGACTTGAGCGCGACGAGGGCGGCATCCAGGACGGGGTCGCGCCCCTTGTGCAGGGCGGCCCGCGTCTCGACGACGCGGCGGTCGGGCTGGACGCCGCGCCCCTCCAGCAGGACCCCCTTCGGCGTCTTGAAGTCGGCGACCACGTACTGCATGACCGCGCCGCCGGGGAGCGCCTCGACCACCGACGGCAGCACCGCCCCCAGGGTCGTGTCGCCGACGACCACCGCCCGCTTCGCCTCCTGCAGCCCGGCGGCCAGCATCTCGGACGCCGATGCCGTCCCCTCGTCGGTCAGGATCGCCAGGGGACCTTTGAACGGCGTCGCCCCCAGCTCGGGGCGCGCGGTCAGCGTCTGGTTGAAGTCGCGGAACTTCAGCGTCCCCAGCTCCACCGGCGTGGTCACGAACAGCGAGCCGATCGGGATCGCCATGGCCCCCTGACCGCCGGGGTTGCCGCGCAGGTCGAGCACGACGGCGCGGACGTGGTGGGCGGCGAAGCGCGCCATCGCTTGCTTGACGTCGGCCAGCACCGGCTGGACCAGGAAGATGTTGAAGGCCAGCACGCCGACGTCGCCGATCTCGTAGGCGCGCACCTCGGGATAGATCGGCGGGCAGGTGGCCGAGGTGGACGGCGGGGACGCGGGGCGGGTCGCGCACCAGCACCGCCTTGCCGGGGCGGTCGTGGTCGTCCAGGTAGGCGATGGAGACCCGGCTTCCGGGCGGGCCGAGCAGCCGTCGCGTGGCGGCGCGGCGGGCGGCGAAGCGCTCCTCGACCGGGCGCAGCGGGCGGGCCGAACGGCTCGGGGCGCCGAGCGGCCGGCCCGGCGATCTGGGTGACGACGAACCCCGGGAGCAGGCCGGCGCGGTCGGCCGACGAGCCGGCGCGCACCCGCGTGATGGTCGGCGCGGTCGTCGAGCACGCGCACGGTCAGGCCGGGATCACCCAGGCCGCCGAGCTCGCCCGCCGCCGCCGTCGCCGTCGCTGGGGCGCTGGCGGGCGGCGCCTGCCGCCTCCCCCGCCGGGGCCATCTCCTCGGCATCGTCCTGCTCCTCGGCCCCCGGTCCGGTGATGAGCATGTGCGACTGGCCGAGCTCGCCGATCATCTGGTTCAGCACCCGGTAGAACGCCGCCTCCGACGGTGCGCCGAGGGCCAGCGGCTCGTACTTGGCGCGGATCGCGTTCCAGTCGAGCCCGCCCAGCGTCTTGTCGTAGTGCTTGTCGCGCACCAGCTTCCAGGCGGCGTCCAGGATCGATCGGCGCATCGCGGTCTGCGCGTCGGCGGCGCTCTCGCGCGTGGCCGGCGTACCGGGCGCGAACGGCGGCGGTTCGATGTTCCCGGGCGGTGGAGGTGTGACCTCGACAGTCGCGGGCGTGGAGGTCGGCGTCGGCGGGGTCGAGGCGCAGCCCGCACCGGCGGCTGCGCCGACCAGCAGCGCCAGCGCCAGCGTCACGGCCAGCGCCCGGCCAGCGGCGGCGCCCGCGCGCGCGGCGGCCGCGGGCCCGCGGTAGCCGGTGACGTCGCCGCAGGCGAACACTCCCGGGGCGGCGGTGGCGAACCGGTCGTCGACGACCGCCGCGAAGCCGCCGCCCGCCGCGTCGAACGCGACCGCGACGCCGTGCTGGCGCGGCAGCTCGGAGGCGGGGGCGGGGAGGGCGGCGACCGCAATCAGCGCGCCGGGGACGGTCCGCGCCGCGCCGTCGGCGGTGCGCACATCGATGCCGCGCAGCTTCTGCTGGCCCCGCGAACCGACGATCGTCTCGCGCGCGACGTCGATGCGCTCGACCTCGACACCCGCGTCGGTGAGCGCGCGGGCCAGGACCGCTCCGGTCGGCGCCGCGTCGAGGATCACCACCCGGCCGCGCGGCGGCACCGGTCGCACGCCCCAGTGGAAAGCCAGCCGCCCGCAGCCACGCGCGGCGATCACCCCCGGGCGATCGTTGTCGGCGAAGGGGAGGTTCTGGTCGTAGCTGCCGGTCGCATAGAGGGTCCGGCGGGCACGGACCCGCGCAAGGCCGTTCGGCGTCGCCACCGCGAGCAGCCCGCGGCCGCCGTCGGCGCCGACATCCTCGGGGTAGTAGGCGATCGCGGTCGCGCCTCCGATCAGCTGGGCACCGGCCGCGCGCGCGGCGTCCGCCAGCGCGGCCGCCTGCGCCGTGCCGCCGGGCTCGGCGAGCAACGACCCGCCCGGCGTGGCCTGCTCGTCGAACAGCATCACGCGCGCGTTCGGGGCCGCTTCGATGACGGTGCGCGCGGCGGTGAGCCCGGCCGGCCCGCCGCCGACGATGCAGACGTCGATGACCAGGTCTTCGATCGTCGCGGCGTCGTCGGGCTCGGCGTCGGGGAGCGTGCCCGACCCCCCCATCTCGCGCACCACCTTCAGGAACATCGCGTTGCCGGCGCGGCTGCCGGTCATCATCGTGTGGTGGTCCATCCCCTCCGGGAACAGCCAGTCGGCGGCGGCCAGCAAATCGACGTCGGCGCTGGGGAAGGCGTTCTGGCGCGCGCAGGTCAGACCCTCGCGCGCCGGTGTCACGCAGCTGCGCTGGTTGGGGCGCCCGTCGATGCGCAGGTAACAGGAGGCGCAGTGGCCGTCGAGGCAGAAGAGGCCGCGTGGCCGGTGGTACTTCGACGAGCGGGCCAGCGTCCGGACCCCCGCCGCGTACAGCGCGACCGCGACCGGCTCACCCGCGAACGCCGGGACCGGCTCCCCTTCGAAGGTGACAGTGACGGTCTCTCTCGGTACCACACCCGCGAACGGTTCCCTGGGGCTCGGCTTCACCAGGGGAATCTAACCTACCGGGGCCCTGGTTGGTCCCTGGGGAGGACCCGCGTGTCCCCTGCTCACCGTCGAGGATCTGGTATAGAGGCGCCGATGAGGTCGGCTCCGTTCCGCGCCGCGCTCGGCGCCGCCGTCGCGGTGGCGCTGACGGCCGGCGCCGCCGTTGCGCAGCCGGCGCCGCCCGCCGCCACGGATCCTGCGATCACTTTGGGCGAAGCGGTCAAGCGGGCGCTCGAGCACAACCCGACGGTCGCGGTCGCGGTCGCGGAGATCGATCGTGCCGAGGCGCTGATCAAGCAGGCGCGCGCCGGCTGGTACCCGATCTTGACCGGCAACGGAGCGGTCACGCGGCTCGACGCCGATCGGATCAGCAACGGCAACATCGTGGCCCCGGAGGCGCAGGTGACCGCCAACCTGCAGCTCACGATCCCGATCATCGCCGCGCCGGCCTGGGCCGCCACGCGGCGGGCCGAGAGCGGCAAGCGGATCGCCGACGCGAGCGCGGCCGACGTGCGCCGCCAGATCGCGCAGGCGACCGCGCGCACCTACCTGATCGTGATGGCGCAGCACCGCGTGGTGGCGGCGGTCGAGACCGCGCGGGTCAACGCCAAGGATCACTACGACTACGCCCACACCCGTTTCGTGGGCGGGATCGGGCGCGCGATCGACGAGGTGCGGTCCCAGCAGGATCTGGCCACCGTCGAACGGCAGTACCAGGACGCGCTCGTCGGGCTGGCGCGGGCGCGCGAGGCGCTGGGGATCCTGGTGGCCGCGCCTGGCGCCCTGGACGTGGCGGGCGACGCCGAGCTCGGGCCGGTGCCGTCGCTGGCCGACGCGCTGGCCGACGCGCAGGTACGTCGAACCGACGTCGTGCTGACGAACGCGCGGGCCGCCTCGGCGCGGCGGGTGGCCAAGGACACCTGGGCCTTCTACGCCCCCTACCTGTCGGCGATCGGACAGCCGTTCGTCGCCGATCCGCCGACGGCGCTGGTGCCGAAGCGCGGGTGGCAGGCGCAGCTGATGCTGACGCTGCCGATCTACGACGGCGGCCTGCGCAGCGGTATCGGGCGCGAGCGGGACGCGCTGGTCGTCGAGGCTCAGGCGAATGTCGAGGCGGCGGTGCGGCAGGCCCGGGCCGACGTGCGCGTCGGCTTCGAGGCGATGTTGCGCGCCGACCAGGGGCTGGCCGCGGCGCGCGAGGCCGCCCGGCTGGCCCACAAGGCCTACGATCTGGCGGTGACCGCCTACCGCGGCGGCACCAGCACGAACATCGAGGTGCTCGACGCCGCCCACGCCGCCCGCGACTCCGACATCGCCGTCGCGCAGGCCGAGGACCAGTCGCGCCAGACCCGGCTCGACCTGTTGGTCGCCAGCGGGCGGTTCCCCTAGGGTGGTTTCGGCCGCTCGCCAAAAATCGCGGTGCCCACCCGGACGATGGTCGCCCCTTCGGCGATGGCGATCTCGAAGTCGTCGCTCATCCCCATCGACAGCTCGCGCAGGTCGACGCGGGGACGCGGGCGGGCCGCCTCGCGCGCGCGCAGCGCGCGCAGCGCCGCGAAGTGCGGGCGGGGATCCTCGTCGAAAGGGGGGATCAGCATCAGCCCCAGGCAGCGGGCCTGCGTGGCGGTCGCGAACGCGTCGAGCAGCGCGGGCAGCGCGTCGGGGGAGACGCCGCGCTTCTGCGCCTCGCCCGCCACGTTGACCTGGACCAGGCAGTCCTGGGGCACGCCGCGGCCGTCGATTGCAGCCAGCAGGGCTGGGGAATCGACCGAATGGATGAGCGCGGCCTGACCAACGACGTACTTGACCTTGTTGCTCTGCAGCGGTCCGACGAAGTGCCATTCGGGCGCCGGGGCGTCGGCCGACAGGGCCGCGCGCTTGTCGCGCAGTTCCTGCGCGTAGTTCTCGCCGAAGGCGAGCTGCCCCGCGGCCCGCGCCGCGCGGACGTCGTCGGGGGGCATCTTCTTGCTGATCGCGAGCAGCCGGACCGAGCCGGCCGGACGGCCGGCGGCGCGCTCGGCCTCGGCGACCCGGGCCCGCACCCGCGCGAGGCCGTCGGCGATCGCCGCGGCGCGGGTCATTCGCCCGTCGCGTCGCCGAAGGCCGGCCGCGGATAGCGCGGCAGCGCCTCCAGCGCCTGCAGATCGGCGAGCAGCTCGGCGACCGGCAGCCCGATCACGTTCGTGTGGGAGCCGCGCAGCTCGCTGATGAAGGCGCCCGCGATCCCCTGGACCGCGTAGCCGCCAGCCTTGCCGCGCCATTCGCCGCAGGCCAGGTAGGCGTCGAGCTCGGCGGCCCGCAGAGCGCGGACCGCCACCACCGTCGTGACCGCGCGCTCGGCGGCACGCTCCCCGTGGCGGATCTTGTAAGCCGTCGTCACCTCGTGCCGCCGGCCGGCGATGAGGGTCAGCATCGCGCGCGCGTCGTCCTCGTCGCGCGGCTTGCCCAGGATGCGGTCGTCGACGATCACCGTGGTGTCTGCCCCGACGACCGGCGGCGTGGCGTCTTCACCCCGAGCGCCGGCCAGGCGATCGGCGATCAGATCGCACTTGGCGGCGGCGATGCGGCGGACGTAGTCGGCCGGGCGCTCGCCGGGGCGGGGCGTCTCGTCGACGTCGGCGGGCAGCACCTGCAGCGCCAGCCCCATACGCTCGAGCAGCTCGCGCCGCCGCGGCGACGCGGACGCCAGTATCAGATCGACGAGATCGGCGAGATCGGGCGCAGCCGTCATCGGCGGGCTTTTACCATGCAACGCGGAACCCCGACCTCCGACAACGGCCGCCATGCCACACCGATCGGCGCCGCGCGCCTGCTTTGCTGCTGCCGGCCCCGTCGTTGTCGCGGCGCTGGCGCTCGCCTGCGCGCCACCCGCCACCGACCTCACGCGGCCCCCCGGAGACCCCATGATGATGGCGACGGGCAGCCCTGCGGCCGGCGGGTCGCTGATGGATCCGATGGCAGGGGCGATCGACGTCCCCGCGAACCTGGCCGCCGTGATCGTCCGCTTCGCAGGCCCGGTCGTCTGGGGGAACGACCTCGGGATTCGGGTCTGCGACGGCGCCGCTGGACCTGTCGCCTCGTCGCCGCCCGCGGAGGTGCCGTGCGACGGCGGCCGCTGCTACCGGACCGACCTCGGCGGCCCGCTCCCGCCGGGCGTCACCTGTCCGGTCGCGATCGGTGACGGGATCACGGACGCCGGGGGCCGGCCGATCGCCGCCGGCGTCATCGGCGTGTTCGACACCGCGGCCGCGCGGGACGAGGTGCCGCCGGCGCTCGCCGGGGTCACGGTCGACGTCGCCGGACCCTGCCTGACCGTCGCCTTCGTGACCGACGAGCCGGCGACCGGGACGGTGGTGATTCGGGCGGGGGAGGCCGAGGTCGAGACGCCGGCCGGTGTCGGGGCGACGGCGTTCTCGGTCTCGATCCCGGTGGCGACGCTGCCGGCCGAGAGCGCCGCGACGGTCACCATCACCGCCGTCGATCGCGCCGGCAACGTCGCGGCCTCGTCGCCGGTGCCCTTCCAGACCCCGCCGGCGCTACCGCGGATCGCGATCACCGAGGTGGTGGCCAACGCGGCCGGGCCGGAGCCCGGGCAGGAGTACGTCGAGCTGCGTAACCTCGGCGAGGTGGCCGTCGATCTGGCCGGGCTGCGCCTCGAGGACGCCAAGGGCGCCGACGAGCTGCCTGCCGAGACGCTGCCGCCCGGGGGCTACGCGCTGGTCGTCCCCTCGGGTTATGACCCGGCGCAGGGGCAGGATCCGGCGCCCCGCCCGGGGACCGGCCTGGTGCGGGTCGACACGCGCCTCGGCGCCGACGGGCTCAGCAACGGCGGGGAGCGGGTGCGCTTGATGCTGGGCGAGGCGGTTGTATCGAGCTACGGGGGATTCGTCGACGTGTCGGCGAGCAGCTGGGCGGGTAAGGGTGTCCACCGATTGGTCCAGACCGCCTGCGATCGCCCGGATACCTGGAATCGCACGCCGCTGGACGCGACACCGGGAGCGGGACCGCCCTGAACTGTGGTAGAAAAAATCCATGTCCGGGCACAACCGGTGGACGAAGATCAAGCACAAGAAAGAGGCTTCGGACTCGAAGCGCTCGAAGGTATGGACGAAGGTCATCAAGGAGCTGACCATCTCGGCGCGGCTCGGCGGAGGTGACATAGGCGGCAACCCGCGGCTGCGCTCGGCGGTAGAGAAGGCGCGCAACGCGAACATGCCGAACGACACCATCGATCGGGCGATCAAGAAGGGGACCGGCGATCTTGAAGGGGTCGTCTACGAAGAGTTCAACTACGAGATCTTCGGCCCGGGCGGAACCGCGGTGCTGGTCGAGATCATGACCGACAACCGCAACCGGACCGCCGGCGAGGTTCGCAGCGTGATCACCCGCCACGGTGGCAACCTGGGCGCGTCCGGCTCGGTCGGCTACATGTTCAAGAAGCAGGGGCTGGTGGTCTTCGACAAGACCGCGGTCGACGAGGACAAGCTGACCGAGCAAGCGATCGAGCTCGGGGCCGACGACATCCGCAACGAGGGGGACTCGTTGGTGGTGGTCACCGAGCCCAAGGAGTTCGAGCGGATCCGCGAGGGGTTGAAGAAGGCGGGGATGCCGGACCCGGTCAACGCCGAGGTGACGATGGTCCCGCAGACCACCGTCAAGCTGACCGGCAAGGAGGCCGAGTCGGCGGTCAAGCTGGTGCACGCGCTCGAGGACAACGACGACGTGCAGAACGTCTACTCGAACATGGACGTCGACGACTCAGTTCTGGAGAGCGTCGGCTAGGCGGGCGATAATCGCGCGGCAAGCAGATCGATGATGCCGCGCACGTCCCCAGCCGCCGAGAAGAGAGCGTCCGCATCGCCCGCCCGGTCGTTTCGAATCCTGGGCATTGACCCTGGGACCGTGCGCCTCGGCTACGGGGTGATCGAATGCCGGGGCGCCGCGCAGGTGAGCTACGTCGAGTGCGGCGTGATCGCGGCCGCGGCGCGCGACGCGCGTTCGGTCCGGCTCGCCGAGATCGGTCGCGGGCTGCGCGAGGTTCTGGCCGAGGTGCGTCCCGACGCCGTGGCGATGGAGGACGCCTTCTTCGGCGACAACGTGCAGTCGACGCTGGCGCTGGGCGAGGCGCGCGGGGTGGCGATGTTCGTCGCCGCCGAGCAAGGACTGGAGGTCGCCGGCTATGCCGCCCGCGACCGTCAAGCAGGCCGTTGTCGGCCATGGGCGCGCGACGAAGGAGCAGGTCGGGTTCCTGGTGCGGGCGCTGCTGTCGCTGCGCCGTACGCCGTCGCCCGACGCGGCCGACGCGCTGGCGATCGCCATCTGCCATGCGCGCCGCCGCGGCGTGGGCGTGTGAGCGTGGATCGGATGACCGAATGATCGCGTTTCTGCGCGGCATCCTGATGGACAACGACGGCGAGGCGGCCGTCGTCGACGTCGCCGGCGTCGGCTACCAGGTCCTGGTCAGTGCCACGACCGCAGCCGCGCTGCCTTCGCCCGGCCCGGAGGCGGAGGTCCGTCTCTACGTCCACACGCACTTCGTGGCGGACGAGCCCCTTCGTCTTTACGGGTTCGCGTCCACGGCGGAGCGCGCGCTGTTTCAGACCCTGATCGGCGTGCAAGGGGTGGGGCCGCGGGTGGCGCTGGCGATCCTGGCCGGCATCGAGACCGGCGAGCTGGTGAGGGCGATCGCGACCGGGAACGTCGCGCGCCTCACGGAGGTCAAGGGCGTCGGCAAGAAGACCGCCGAGCGGCTGGCCCTGGAGCTGCGCGAGAAGATCCTGACCGTCCCGACGGGCAAGGGGGCGTCGGCCGCGGTCGCCGGCCCGCCGCCGGCGAACGGTGTGCCGCGCGGTCCGCTGGGCGAGGTCCATGGCGCGTTGGTCACGCTCGGCTACAAGCCGGGCGAGTTCGAGTCGCTGATGGACGACATGGACGCCGGGCGGCCCCCCGCCGATCTGATTCGCGAGGCGCTCTCCGCCCTGCGCAGGAAATAGCGATGGCGCGCAACAAACACGACGACGGCGAACCCGAGGTCACGCCCCCCGCCCGGGCCGTCTCCCCCGAGCCGAGCGGGGCCGGGCTCGATCGCGACGACGACGCGGCCCTGCGCCCCCGCAGCTTCGACGAGTTCGTCGGGCAGCGGAAGATCGCCGACAACCTGGCCGTCTACGTCAAGGCGGCGCGCAAGCGCGGCGACGCCCTCGATCACGTGCTGCTCTCCGGCCCGCCCGGCCTGGGCAAGACCACGCTCGCCTATCTGCTCGCCCGCGAGATGGGGACCGAGGTGCGGGTGACGTCGGGGCCCGCGCTCGAGCGCAAGGGCGATCTGGCGGGGCTGCTCACCTCCCTGGGGCGAGGCGACGTGCTGTTCATCGACGAGATCCACCGCCTGCAGCCGGTGATCGAGGAGAGCCTCTACCCGGCGATGGAGGACTTTCGCATCGAGCTGATGACCGGGACCGGAGCCGGCGCGCGGGCCATCACCCTGCCGATCGAGCGGTTCACGCTGGTCGGGGCGACCACCCGGACCGGGCAGCTCGGCTCGCCGCTGCTCGATCGCTTCGGCATTCGCGAGTCGTTCGCCTTCTACTCGGCCGACGAGCTCACAGCCATCGTCCAGCGGTCGGCGCGCCTGCTCGGGATCGGCATCGACGACGCGGGGGCCGAGGAGATCGGTCGCCGCGCCCGGGGCACCCCGCGCATCGCCAACCGCCTGTTGCGGCGGGTCCGCGACTTCGCCGACGTCAGCGGCGACGGTCGCGTCACCCGCGCGGTCGCCGAGTACGCGCTGGGGCGGCTGGAGGTCGATGCCGCGGGGCTCGACGCCGGCGACCGGCGGATCCTGACCACGATCGTCAAGCGGTTCGACGGCGGCCCGGTCGGGATCGAGTCGCTGGCGGCGTCGCTGGCCGAGGATCGCGACACGCTCGAGTTCGTCTACGAGCCCTATCTCATCCAGGAGGGGTTCCTGATCCGCACGCCCCGCGGGCGGCAGGCGACCCGCCTCGCCTACGATCACCTGGGGCTGCCGCCGCCGGCGCGGCCGGGCGGGCAGGGGACGCTCTTCTGAGCCGCGAGGCTCGCCTCCGTGCTGACGGTGCCGCGTCGGTGAGCCGCGTTCGCAGCCGCGCCGTGCGCTTGCGCCGGTGGTGCGTTCGGGGGAGACTGCCGCCCGTTTCTTAATTCCATAAAACTGGCTTTGGTTCCGACGATGGGTAACGCGCTTGAACGACTTCACGCCATAGCGGAACAGGTTCGCGCCCGACGGTGGGCGCTCTGGCTGCTCTTGGCGTTTCCGCCCCTCGCGATGATGGCCCTGTTCATCGTGACCGGGATTCGGGGCGTCGACTTCGGCTACCACTGGGACGAGGTCGATTGGCAGATCCGGCCGGTGCGCGACATGGTCTCGAGCGGGCTGCTGATCCCCCGCGCCGCGATCTATCCGACGTTCTGCAAGTGGCTCACCTTCTCGACCACGCTGCCGGCCGCGCTGCTGGCGCTGCTGCGCGGGCGCGATCCGCGGGGGGTCCAGAACGCGATGCTGGCGGTGCTGGATGGCAAGAACATCCTGCTGACGGTTCGCATCCTCTACGTCGTCGTCAGCGCGTTCGCGATCCTCTGGGTCTACGCGGCCGCCCTGGTCCTGCGGCGCCGCTGGTGGGAGGCGCTGATCGCGGCCGCCGGGGTCGGGCTGACCTGGGAGTACGCGTACCACGCCCGCTGGGTCGCGACCGACTCCATCCTGGTGCAGTTCACCGCGTTGCTGCTGCTGATGCTGGCGCTGCATCACCGGACCGGGAAGCGCGGCTGGCTCTACGCCGCGGCGGTCGCCGCCGGGCTCTGCACCGGGACGAAGTACCCCGGCGTGATCGGGTTGGTGCCGGTGCTGATCGCGGGGGCGCTCTCCTCGCCCGGTCGCGGCGTCTGGCGCCACCTGGGGCAGGCCGCGCTGCTGTGCGGGATCGCGTTCGCGACCTACCTCATCACCACCCCCTCGACCGTCTTCGATCCCTTCACGTTCGTCGAGCAGTACAAATGGATCGCGCGCCAGTACCGCGACGGGCACGCCGGCCACGCCGTCAAGGGCGCGGGCGAGCACTGGAGGATCGTGCTCGCGTACTTCTCGCTCGCCTACTTCTCGCCCTACCGGGCCGTCGCGCTGGTGATGTTCGTCGCCATGTTGGCGGGGGGCGTCGTCTGGGCCCGCAGCGATCGCCGGTGGGCCGCCGTGGTGATCAGCTTCCCGGTCGTGTTCCTGCTGTTCTTCTGCTTCAAGTTCAAGGACGTGATCGCCCGGAACTACCTGCTCATCGGACCGTTCTTCGCGCTGCTGGCCGCCCGCGGGATAGGCGAGCTCGTCGAGCGGCTCGGCCGCCGGTGGGCGCAGGCGACGGTGGGCGCGGCGCTGGTCGGCGCCATGGTCGTGCAGGCGCTGTTCCTCGTGCGCGCGGCCGAGAGCATCCGGCACTTCGATCCCAAGGTCTACGTGACGTCGGCGATCGTCTACGTCACCAAGCATCCCCGCACGCGGTTCCGGCTCTCGCCGAAGGTGCTGTCGCTCGCGGGCGAACAGAGCCTGAAGATTCCGAAAAACGTCACCCAGGGGCCCGAGGCGCAGGAGGTCGTCCTCTTCGCGGAGGCGGAGGGTCCCGACTCCTGGAACTGGAGGACCAACGATCCCTGGTTGACCCGGGCGGTGTTCGGGCCGCTCGAGATGAACTTCGACTGGTACTCGGGCTGGATGGGTAAAGATCGCGTCGTCGTGATGACCAAGGCGAAGGCGCTCTCGACAGGGGTGACGCTTGCCAAGTGAAACGGTCTGGCTGGTCTCGCCGGTCTACTTCGACGTCGAGTCGTACCTGCGCCTGCGCGACAACGTGCGCGCCGCGCTGGCGCCCAGCGGCGTCGTGCTGAAGTTCGTGGCGATCGACGACACGGCCGGCGCTGACCTCGCCGTACGGAGCCTGGAGACGATGCCCGACCAGCGGGTGATCACGCCGCCGTTCTCGCTGGGCCACCAGCGCGGGTTGGTGTTCGGTCTGCGGCAGCTGTCGGCGGACATCGACGAGCGGGACATGGTCGTGACCCTCGACGCCGACGGCGAGGACCAACCCGAGGACCTGCCGCGGTTGCTGGCCCCCCTCGGCGAAGCCGACGCCTCACTGCGCACGGTCGCCGTCGCCGCCCGCACCCGGCGCCGGGAGACGCTGCCATTCAAGGTCCTGTACTTCTTCTTCAAGAACTTCTTCCGCCTGCTGACCGGGACGATCATCCAGTCGGGGAACTACGCCGCCTATCGTGGCTGGCTGACCCGCAACGTGCTGTTTCATCCGCACTTCGACCTCGCCTATTCCTCCAGCCTGCTGAGCCTCGGCCTCAACATCCGCCGCGTCCCGTGCGAGCGCGGGCGCCGCTACGCCGGCGTGTCCAAGATGACCTACGTGAAGCTGATCCAGCACGGCCTGCGCATGCTGATGCCGTTCGCCGATCGGATCGCCACCCGGGGGCTGGTGATCTTCTCGATGCTGTGCGGGCTGGGGATCGTCGGCGCGACGCTGCTGCTGGCGCTCAAGCTGTCGGGGCGGGTCGATTCGCCCGGGTGGGCCTTCTATGCCATCTGCACCGGCACGCTGCTGTGCGCGCTGGCGGCGGTCTGCATGGTGATCGTCTTCGCGCTGTTCGTGCAGGCGCAGAGCCTGTCGCTGGCCCGGCTGGACAGCTCGTCCCGCGACGGCGAGCTCGACCGCCCGCGCGCCGCCTCGGCCCGCTGACGCGAATCGTGTTGGGGGAGGACGAGCTCTGCTCGTCCGAGCCCGTCGCGGGAGGTTCGGAACCCGTCCGCGGGTTCTGAAGTCGAAGCTCAGCGCGCGAGCAGCGCGGCGACGTCGACCGCGCCGGCGAACACCGTCTGGGCGGGGCCGCGCATCCGGACGCCGCCGTAGTCCTTGGCGACGCTGATGTGGAGCGTGCCGCCGGGCAGGTGGACGGGCGTCTCACTGCCCGGGGCCAGCCGCTCCTCGAGGCCGGCGGCGACCGCCGTGGCGCAGGCGCCGGTGCCGCAGGCGAGGGTGATGCCGCAGCCGCGCTCCCAGACGACCAGGTCGATCTCGTTGCCGCGCACCCGCGCGAACTCGACGTTGGTGCGGTTGGGGAACCGGTCCGCGACCTCGAGCGCGGGACCGTAGGTCTCCGCCAGAGCCCGCAGATCCTCGTCGCCGTCGACGAAGATCACCGCGTGCGGGTTCCCCATCGACACGCCGGTGAAACGGAACGTTCGGTCGCCGGCGGTGATCGCCTCGCGCAGCGCCCGGGTCTCTCCCGGCGGCGCGAGCGGGATCTCGGAGCGGGTGAACCGCGGGCGCCCCATGTCGACAGCGACGCTGGCGACGACTCCGTCCTTGGCTTCGGCCGCGCAGGCCAGCACGCCGGCGCCCGTCTCGATGCGCAGGGTGGGGCGGCGCATGTCCGGGTCGGACTCGTAGAGCACCTTGGCCACGCAGCGGATGCCGTTGCCGCACATCTCGGCCTCGCTGCCGTCGGCGTTGAGGACGCGCATGCGGGCGTCGCCGACCTGGCTGGGCAGGATGGCCAGGATCCCGTCGCCGCCCACGCCGAAGCGCCGATCGCAGACCGCCCGGACCACCGCGGGATCCTGGGGCGACGGGCCGCCGGCCTGCGCGCCGGGACGACCGGGGCGCAGATCGACCACGACGAAGTCGTTCCCTATCCCCTGGACCTTCGTGAACGGCAGCGCCATGACGCAGCCGAGAGTTTACTCGCTGGGAGCGGCCGGCGCAGGCGCAGCCGCAGGTGCGGCTCCTTCGGCCGGCGCTTCGGTCTTGGGGGCACGCTTGCGCTTGCGCGGCGCGGCGGGCGTCTCGGTCGCTCCGGCCCCTTCAGCCGGTTTTGCGGCCGGCTTTGCGGTCTCGCCCTTCGTCTCCCCCTTCGTGGCCTTGGTTGGCTTGGTGTCGGCCGGGGCAGGCGTGGTCGTGCCGCCGGGCGCCGCTGCCGGCGCCCCTGCGGGGGCCTCGGGCGGCTTGGCCTGGGGCGTCTGTGCCTTCTCGAGCTCGGTCTTGAGCTTGGCGGCGCGCTCCTCGTCGGCCTTCTTTTCGGTCGCCTTCTTCTCCGCCAGGCGCTGCAGGCGCTTGGAGTCCTGCTGGCTCGAGTAGTGGGCGAGGCCGAGCGAGGTGAGGAGGAAGATGACCGCGGTGATCGACGTCAGTCGGGTCAGGAAGTTTCCCGCGCCCGAGGAGCCGAATACCGTCTGACTGCCCCCGCCACCGAAGGCGATCCCCATGCCGCCGCCCTTACCGGCCTGCAGCAGCACGACCAGGATCAGGAACAGACAGACCGCAATGTGAACAATCGTAAGGAATGTGATCATGACGTCGAATCCGACTTTCTACCTGCTTGCACGAGGCGGACGAAAGTTTCTGCCACCAGCGACGCGCCGCCGACCAATCCGCCGTCGACGTCTTCCTCCGCCATCAGAGCGCGGACGTTGTCAGGTTTCATGCTTCCGCCGTAGAGGATACGCAACCGGGGCGCAACCGCGGCAGCCCGCGCGGCGATCCGGGTGCGAATGAAACGATGCACCTCCTGCGCCTGGGCCGGGGTGGCGTTTCGCCCGGTCCCGATGGCCCATACCGGCTCGTAGGCGATCACCACCTTCTCGAGATCCGCATCGGTCATCTCGGCCACCGCGGCGTCGATCTGCGCCTGGATCCGCCCGAGGGTCTCGCCCGCGTCGCGCTCGGCCAACGTCTCGCCGACGCAGATGATCGGGGTGAGGCCGGCGCGCAGCGCGGCGCGCGCCTTCAGGTTGACCGCCGCGTCCAGCTCGCCGAACAGCTGCCGCCGCTCCGAGTGGCCGAGGATGACGTAGCGGCACCCGGCGTCGACGAGCTGCGCGGGGGCGACTTCACCCGTGAAGGCACCCTTGTCCTCCCAGAAGCAGTCCTGGGCCGCCAGCGCGACCGGACCGTCCTCGAGTCGCTTGGCGACGGCGTGCAGGGCGGTGAAGCTCGGCGCCACCGCGACGTCGACGTCGCGCCAGGTGGCGACGCCGTTACGCACCTCCGCCGCCAGCGTCAACGACTCGCTGATCGAGCCGTTCAGCTTCCAGTTACCGCAGAAAAGTGGGCGTCGTGCGCCAGACATTCCATCAACCTTTCGTTCTACTTCGCGACCTTCGCGATCAACTTTCGAGAGCGGCCAGGCCGGGGAGCTTCTTCCCCTCGAGGAACTCGAGCGACGCGCCACCGCCGGTCGAGATATGGGTGATCTTGTCGGCGACTCCGCTCTTGCGCACCGCCGCGACCGAGTCGCCACCGCCGACGACCGACAGCGCACCCGGCGCGCCGGCGACGGCGTTGGCCACCGCCAGAGTCCCGGCCGCGAACGGCGGTGACTCGAACACGCCCATCGGGCCGTTCCAGAAGATCGTCTTGGCGCGGGCGATCGTGTCGGCGAAGCCGCGCGCCGTCTCCGGGCCGATGTCGAGCGCCGCCAGATCCTCGGGCACCGCGTTGCCGGGCACCACCTTGCCCGATTCGGACCTGATGCCGGCGGCCGCCACCACGTCGCGCGGCAGCAGGATGTCGACGTTCTTCAGCTCGGCTGCCTTCAGAAACGAACGGGCGAGGGCGAGCTTGTCCTCCTCGATCAGCGACCGTCCGAGCTTGCCGCCCTTGGCCTTGAGGAAGGTGTTCGCCATCGCACCACCGATCAGGAGCTGATCGACGCGGTCGAGCAGGTTCTCGAGGACCGCAAGCTTGTCGGAGACCTTCGCGCCGCCGATGATTGCCACGAACGGCCGAGCGACCTCGCCGAGGAGCTGCCCGAGGAATTTCACCTCGCGCTCCATCAGGAGCCCCATCCCCTTGTGGGTGACGAACTTCGCGATGCCGGCGGTCGACGCGTGCGCACGGTGCGCAGTGCCGAACGCATCGTTCACGTAGACATCCGCATAGCTGGCCAGGGCCCGCGCGAAACCCTCGTCGTTCGCCTCCTCGGCGGGGGAGAAACGCAGGTTCTCGAGCAGCGCGACGGCACCCGCGTGCAGATCGTTGACGACCTTTCGGGCTCCGTCACCGACCGGCTCGTCGGTCAGGGCCACGTCGGCGCCGAGCAGCTCGGCGAGCCGCGCCGCGACCGGTTCCAGCGTGAACTGCTTGTCGGGCTTGCCGTTGGGGCGACCGAGGTGCGACGCGAGCACGACGCGGGCACCGCGTTCGATCGCCGACTGGATGGTCGGCAGGCTTTCGCGGATCCGGGTGTCGTCGGAGACGGCACCCGTCGGCGTCAACGGAACGTTGAAGTCCACCCGGATGAAGACGCGCCGGCCGGAGACGTCCAGGTCGTTGAAGGAGTTGATCGCCATTTTCGCTCGCCCCTCGAAACGCCCCGGGCGCTTGGGAAAAACGCGGACAAAAAAAAGCGCGCCCGGGTCGGGGCGCGCGGAAGAATGCTTTAAGAGAGGCGCGATTGCTAGCAAAAAACCCGTCGCCGGCTTGCGCACGCGCGACGGGTTGGGATGAAACGAAAGGCTAGTCCAGGGGACCGAGATCAGTGGTGACGAGGCTGATGATCTCGGTTGCGAGCGACACGATCTGCTTCGGCTCGTAGCCGTTCTCGCGGAGCTCCTTGTAGATCGACTTGGACAGGATCTGAAGCGCCTTTTCTCGGTTCGGATCAACGGACCGAATGGCCGGGGTGGGACTCGCTGACTTGGCAGAAATCGGTGACGTTTGGGTTGCGGCGTGAGCCATGTAGAACCCTCCTCCCAGAAGGTCGGCGCGTTCTTTAGCACGGGATGTGCCAGCTGGCGTGGCCATATAACTCATTGAAATCACGGTTAACTGTTTAGAAACAATCGGAGCAACCGCGAAGTGATCTACGCACCTGCGGAGCGGGCGGAACGCGCTGCGGAGCGGGACGCTGCGTGTTTTCCCGTCGATAAACTGTCGCATGGGTGTCACGGCCGAGAAAACCGCCCGACGCGCGCCCGCCGTCGAGGTGCGAAACCGGCTTTGCAGGTGCCGGACCTGATCCGTTGTCGAATCAGGCTGCTAGACTATCTGGCGCGAGGTTCACCGTGGATAAAGAGCTCTCGGTCGAGGTCGCGTACCTGATCAATGGCGCCGTCGCGTCGGAGCGCCGGTTGTCGCGTAGGGGTGAGTGGCGTGCGGGTGCTTCCGCGTTCCTGTCGGTCGCGGCGCTCGCCTCGGCGGCCGCAGCGGCGGTCGCCTTGGCGCTGCTCGCGGCCCACCGCATCGTCTATGGCCCGGCCTATCTGGCCGTGTGGCTCGTCGTCGGGCTCGGGGCGGCGACGCTGGCGGCCCGCCGGGCGGTGCGCCGCGCGCGCAGCTTTCGCGTCGGGGCGGCCATCGACGACGATGCGTTCTCTGCGGTGGCGCTGCCGCTGGTCCGGGGTACGCCTGCCGGCTACCGTTTGACGCTGGCGCCCGGATTCACGGGACGCATCGAAGGGGGACGCGCGCCGCTGCCGGTCGAGGCCCTCGCGCGCGAGGGGGTCAAGGAGGTCGCTCTGCCGGCGGGCACCCGTGCGGAGCTGCACCTCGGCGCGGCGACGTTTGCGATCCGGGTGTTGCCCGATGCCGGAGCGACGCCTGCGCTTCCGCAGGGGGTCGTGCGTCGCCTGGCGCGGTCGGCGCTCTTGCCGATGGAGCTGGCAGCGCTGGCCAGCGTCCTGTGCGCCGTGCCGGTCGGGGCGCAGCTCAGCGAGTCCGATATGAAGTCGGCCATCCCTGCGCATTCCACGCCCTGGGAGATCGAGAAGCTGCTTCGCGCGGAGGCCCAGACGCAGGCGCGGTCGCTTCACCAGTGCTTCGACGTCCTGCCGATCTCTTGCCAGCGTTCGGGCTACGTCGGGATCGGGTTGTCGCTGTCTCGCGAGGGCGAGATCAGGTCGCACTGGATCGCGCGGTCCACCTTCGGGGCCGACTGCCCGGTCAATCAGTGCATGTCCGACGTGATCGGAAACTGGTACTTCGAGCCGCTTCCCGAGTCGATGAAGGTGATCCTTCCGGTGCAGGTGTTGCGCACCGACAGACCGCTGCCGTTCGGTCCGGCGCGCGCCGCGGCGGACGTGGAGCGGAACCGGCTGCGCGTGGGAGTCGATTGAGCGACGCCAACGACCCGGACGCGCGCCGGCGCGCCATCGAGCTCCTCGAAGCCAACCACCAGTTCCCGGGCGACTTCTCGCTGTCGGTGATCGCGCGCAATGACGAGGCGGTCACGGCGGCCGTCCTGGCGGCGGCGAGCGTCGGTTCCGAGAAGCCATTCGAGGCCGACGCCCACGAGCGGAAGCCGTCCGCTGGTGGCAAGTACGTCAGCCACCGCCTGATCGTGTTCGTGCCGACGGCGGACGCCGTGCTGGATCTCTACGCGCGCCTGCGGGCGGTCGACGGCGTCATCACCGCGCTGTAGCCGCTCCCGCGCGAAGCGCGGGTGTGCGGCTATTCGAGAGATGCGCGCTAGGCTAGCTCGTCGCGCCAGCGACGTGAGCGCGCGACGTCGGCCTCGTAGTCCGCGACGGCCTGGGTGCGGCGCTGGTCGTCCCATCCGAGCTCGTCGGCCAGGATGGCGGCCGTGCGCGCGGCCGCGCCGAGCCCCTGGTCGCGGGCGTCGCGGTAGAGCGGGACACGGCGGGTCAGCACGTCGGCGAGCGAGCGGGCGTGCTCGCGGCGGACGGCCTGGACGACCTCGGCCCAGACATAAGGCAACTCGGGGTCGATCCGGTGCGCGAGCCCGGGGGCGGCGTCGAGCAGCCCCAACGGCTCGGTGACGCGGGCACCGTAGGCGTGGGCCAATCGGTCGGTCACGTCGGCGTCGAGCCCGCGCGCGGCGAGCTCGGTCGGCGGCGGTCCTCCCCCGGGCAGCGCCCTCGTGGCGGTCGTGCAGGGGGTGGTCGGACGTTCGAAGCCGGCCGCAGCGAGGGCGCCGAGCGCGACGTCGACGGTCGCCTCGCCCATCCGCCGCAACGTCGTCAGCTTGCCGCCTGCCACGACGATGACGCCGTCGGGCTCGCGGACGATGTCGTGCTCCCGCGACGTCTCCGATGGGGTGTGGGCCGACGTCGCGAGGAGCGGTCGCAACGCTGCGAAGGTGGACAGCACGTCGCCGGGCCCGAGGCGCAGCGGCGGAAAGGCGTGGTTGGCGGCCTCCAGCAAATACCTGACGTCACCGCCGCGGGCGCGGATGTCGTCGTCGAGCCGCGGCGGCTGATCCCCGATCTGGTCGGTGTCGGTCGTGCCGATGATCGTGCGGGGTCCGCAAGGGAGGGCGAAGAACAGCCGGTTGTCGCGCGGCGAGCGAAGCACCAGCGCGCGTCCGCCGTGGGGCACGCGCGCAGCGTCGAAGACCACGTGCACCCCCAGGGTCGGGCGAAGGCGGTGGCGGTGGCCGGGCAGGAAACTATCGGTGAAGGGCCCGGTCGCGCTCACGACCAGGGAGGCGTCGACGTCGATACGGGCGCCCGTCTCACGATCGCTGAGCGTCGCGCCGCGAACCCGCCCGCGCCGATCGCGCCTCAGCGCCCCGGCGGCGACGTGGTTGGCGACCGTCGCGCCCGCGAGCTCCGCGTCCAGGACGTGCTCGAGGACCAGCCGCGCGTCGTCGGTCTGGCAGTCGACGTACGCCTCCGCGCCCGCGAGCCCCGCGCTGCGCAGGGTGGGAACCAGTCGATGGAGCTGGCGCGGATCGAGGTGCCGCCGCCGGGCCGGCGGCCGCCAGAGCGCCAGCGCGTTGTAGAGCGCGATGCCGATGCCCAGGGTCGCGAGGCCAGGGCGTTCCCCCACGTATCCCGGGAACAGGAACTCGATCGGCCGGCAGAGGTGCGGCGCGATGCGCATCAGGTTGCGCCGCTCGGTCAGCCCCTCGAACACGAGCTTGAGGTCCCCGTACTGCAGGTAGCGCAGCCCCCCGTGGATCAACTTCGACGACCCGCTGGAGGTGGCTCCGGCGAAGTCGCCCGCGTCGACGAGCGCGACCTCCAAGCCGCGCAAGGCGGCATCGCGCGCGGCGGCGGCGCCGGTGGCCCCGCCGCCGACGATCAACAGATCGAAGTGGCGGTCACCCAGCCGGGCGAGCGTCTCCGCCCGGCGCGCGCCGACCGCCGTCATTCCTTGAGGGCGATGTGCAGCTCGTCGAGCTGACGCCGCGCAACCGGGCCGGGGGCCTCGGTCAGCAGATCGGTCCCCTTCTGCGTCTTCGGGAACGCGATCACGTCGCGCAGCGAGTCGGCGCCACACAGGAGCATCGCCAGGCGGTCGAGGCCGGCGGCGATCCCGCCGTGGGGAGGCGGACCGAACTTGAACGCCTCCAGCAGGAAGCCGAACTTCGTTTTCGCATCCTCGTCGCTGAGACCGAGGGCGCGAAACACCCGCGCTTGCACGTCGGGACGATGGATCCGGATCGACCCGCCGGCGATCTCGTTGCCGTTCAGCACCAGATCGTAGGCGCGCGCGCGGACCGATCCGGGATCGCTCTCCAGCCGCTCGAGGTCGGCCGGGTTGGGCAATGTGAAGGGATGGTGCGCGGCGACCAGGTGTCCGTCGTCGGCGGTCTCGAACAGCGGGAAGTCGACGACCCAGCAGAACCGCCAGCCCCCCTTCGGGATCAGATCGAGCTTGCCGGCCAGGTGCAGGCGCAGACCGCCCAGCACCGCGTTGACCAGCTTCTTGGTCCCGAATTGCAGGAAGAGAAGGTCGCCGTCGCCGAGCCCGGCCGCCTCGTTGATCGCGCGGCGCAGGTCGTCCGTCATCGTCTTCATCGGGCTCTGCGCCCAGGTGCCGTCGGCGCCGATCCGCGCCCGCGCCAGTCCGCGCGCGCCGAACCCCTTGGCGAACTCCTCCAGCTTGTCGAGATCCGCGCGCGAAAGCGACTTGGCCTGCGCCGCCGGCAGCCGCCAGCCCTTCACGATCCCGCCGGGGGTCTTCACCGCCGACTGCAGGAGGCCGACGCCTCCGCCGTCGTGGCGGGTGACGACCTCGGTGAGATCGATGAGCGGGAGGTCGAAGCGCAGGTCGGGCTTGTCGGAGCCGTACTTCTCCATCGCCTCGGCGTAGGTCAGCCGCTGGAAGGGGCGGGGGATGTCGATCCCGAGGACGTCCTTCCAGAGCGCCACCATCAGCCCCTCGACGATGTCCTGAACGTCCTCCTCGGTGACGAAGCTCATCTCCAGATCGATCTGGGTGAACTCGGGCTGGCGATCGAGGCGCAGGTCCTCGTCGCGGAAGCAGCGCACGATCTGGAAGTAGCGGTCCATCCCGGCGACCATGAACAGCTGCTTGAAGATCTGCGGCGATTCGGCGAGCGCGTAGAACTGGCCGGCGTTCTGCCGCGACGGCACCAGGAAGTTACGGGCGCCCCCCGGCGTGTACTTCACCATGAACGGGGTCTCGATCTCGGCGAAGCCGTTACCGGCCAGGTGACGGCGCGCCGTCTGATAGATCGTGGAGCGCACCAGGAAGTTCTTCTGCAGGGCCGGCCGCCGCAGGTCCAGGTAGCGGTGCTTGAGCCGTACGGTCTCGTTGGAATCGTCGTCGGCGCTGAGCTCGAACGGGGGCGTCTCCGAGACCGAGAAGATCGTCAGGTCGTCGGCCGCGATCTCGACGTCGCCGGTTCCGAGCTTGGGGTTCTTGTGGCCGCCGCGCTCGCGGACGACGCCGGCGATGCCGATGCAGTACTCGCGCCGCAGCTCACTCGAGCGGGCGTGGGCGTCGGCGCCGGCCTCGGGCTCGAAGACCACCTGGGTGATGCCGCCGCGATCGCGCAGATCGATGAACACGCAGCCGCCGTGATCGCGGCGGGCATGAACCCAGCCGAAGAGCACGACGCGCTTGCCGGCGTCGCCGGCGCGGAGCGCGCCGCAGTCGTGAGTGCGTTTCAGGTCGGTCATGAACTCGGGCATGGCCGGGAACTGTAGCTGCTACCTTCTCCGCGCGCGAGTTCGTGTTAGCTTGACGAGGAAATGCGCTTGCGCGTCCTGTACCACGGCAACTGCTTCGATGGTTGCAGCTCCGCGGGGGTGTTCGGACGCTTCTATCGCGAGCGCGTTGCCAAGGGGCCCGTCGACATCGTCTATCGCCCGCTGGAACACCGGGGAGATCCCCAACCGTTCGCGGCCGACTGCTTCGATGGTGACGAGAACGCCTGCGTCGACTTTCGCTACTCGCAGGATCCCCGGCTCAGCTGGTGGTTCGACCACCACGCCTCGGCGTTCCAGCTGGCGGGGGACGAGGACCACTTCCGCGCCGACGCCACCGGGCGGAAGTTCTACGACCCGGCGGCCAAGAGCTGCACCAAGTTCCTGGCCAGCACGGTCGCCGCGAAGTTCGGCTTCGACCTGGAACCGCTCGCGGAGCTGATCGAGTGGGCGGAGATCATCGATGGCGCGCTGTTCCCCGACGCGCGCATGGCCGTCGAGCTCAAGGAACCGGCGCTCCGGTTGATGACCTTCATCGAGAACAACCGTGATCCGGCCCTGGCGGATCGCTTCATCGGCGACCTGGTCAGCCGGCCACTGGGGGAGATCGCCGCGGATGCGTACGTCACCACCGCGCTGACCCCACTTCTGGTGCAGCACGAACGCAACATCGAGACGATCCGAGGGGCGGCGAAGCTGGAGAACGGTGTCGTCTTCTCCGACCTCGCGGATCGAGAGACGACCGCCTTCAACAAGTTCATCTCCTACTACCTCTTCCCCGAGGCCCGCTACTCGGTCGTCGTCAGCGTCGCCGCGCGCGCCAAGATCTCGATCGGCTCGAATCCCTGGTCGAAGGTGCCGCGCTCGCACGAGATCAACAAGATCTGCGAGCGTTACGGCGGCGGTGGCCACCCGGTCGTCGGCGCGATCTCGATGCCGAAGAGCGAGCTGCCGCGCGTGCGTCAGATCGCGCGCGACATCGTCGCCGAACTTTCGACGGGCTGAAGCAGCCGCGTCGGGGGAGCGCGGGCTTCGCCCGCGCGAGCCCATCGCGGGAGGCGCGGAACCCTGTCAGGGTTCCGATTCGATCGTCAGCGGCGAACCGGCCGCGTGCTGCGGGGGCGGCGGCTGACGGGGCGGGGGCGCTTCGGTCGGGGCGCGCCACCGGCGGGCGGCTTCGAGGCGGGAGCGTTGAGGCGGGTTTCGACCCGCTCGATCCGTTCGCGCAATTTCTCGTTCTCGCCGCGCAGCCGCGCGACCTCGTCGTGCAGCTGGCGCACCTCGTCGGCGGGGCGGGTCCCCGTCTCGATGTCGCGGATGGCGTCGTTCATCCGCCGCCGGGTCCGGCCGTCGAGCTCGCCGGCGAGCGCGCCGCGAATCGAGGGGATCGCCTCGGGCGCGCCCAGCCGCGCCAGCGACGCGGCGGCCTCGCCCCGGACCCGGAAGTCGCGATCGCGCAGCCGCGGTTCGATGAGCTCGCGCGCGGCCCGCGCCATCCCCGTGCCATAGGCCAGCTCGGCCAGCGCCGCGACGACGGCGCGCCGGGCGAACCAGGGGGCGGCCGGCCGCCAGGCGTCGCGCACGAGCGCGAGTCCTCGCTCGTCGCCGCAGCGCCCCAGCCCCTCGATGGCGCGGCTGCGGATCACGTCCTGGAACGAGGGGCGGTCGATCAGCCCCGGCAGCACGGCCAGCGCCAGCGGCGAGCGCGTCCGCCCCAACGCCAGCGCCGTCTCGGCCTCGACGAAGTAGCTCGGGTCGCCCCGCCGCAGGCGTTCGGCCAGGGCCCGGGCCGCCTCCTCGTCGCCGACCATCTCTCCCAGCGCGGCGGCCACGGCGCGGCGCACGCGCGGGTGGCGATCGTCGAGGGTCGCGAGCAGCTGGTCGCGGGCGTCGTCGCGGCGCGACTGCCCCAGGGCCCGCGCCGCGGCCGCGCGCACGCCCCAGTGGCGATCGTCGCGCAGCGCCGTGGCCAGCGCCGCCACCGCGTCCGGATCGGGGCGGTCGGCGAGGGCGCGCGCCGCCGCGACACGATCGATCGCCAGCCGTCCGGCCGCGAGCTGGCGGCGCCAGAGCGCGCGGCTCTTGTCGAGCTTGATCGTCTTGAGCACGACGTCGCCCGGATCGAAGATCACCTGCGCCGGGCGGGCCGGCAGCTTGAACTCGAAGCCGTGGTTGGCCTCGGTCACCGTCACGCGCTCGTCCTGTTCGCTCCCGTCGAGCTCGAAGCGAACCAGCGTCGAGAACTTGAACGGCGGCGCGTCGGGGCCGATCGCCTGCTTCTGCGCCAGGCGCAGCGTCCCCAGCTTGCGGTCATCGTCCCAGCTCCAGGCCCCTTCGAGCTCGGGGTGCCCGGGACGGGCGATCCAGCGGTCGAACATCTCGTCGACGGCGCGCCCGGTCGTCTCCTCGATGGCGCGGGCCAGATCGCGGGTCTCGACCGAACCGCGGGCGTTCGTGCGGGCGTAGTGGCCGAGGGCGCGCCAGAACGCCGCGTCTCCCAGCTCGTGGCGGAGCATGTGCAGAACGCGCCCGCCTTTCTCGTACAGATGGGAGTCGAACAGGTGGATCGGCTCCTCGTACTGCCGGCAGACCACCGGTCGCTGGTAGCGTCCCGCCTCGGCGAGGTAGCTGTCGCTGTCGACCAGCAGCTCGATGTCGGCCTCGTCGCGCCCCTTGGCGTGCTCCCGCCAGATGTACTCGAAGTAGGTGGCGAAGCCCTCGTTCAGCCAGGCCTCGGACCACTCGCGGCAGGTGAGCAGATCGCCCCACCACTGGTGGGCCAGCTCGTGCGAGACCAGCCCGTCGACGTCGTGATCCAGCGCGGCGCGCTCGTCGAGCAGCACCAGATCGGTCAGCGTCGTCGCCGAGGTGTTCTCCATTCCCCCGAAGATGAACTCGGGGACCGCGATCTGGCTGTAGCGCGGGTGGGGGTAGGGGACGCCGATCCGCTCCGAGAAGAAGTCGATCATCTCGGGCGTGCGCCCGAAGCTGCGGCGGGCGTCGGCCTCCCGCCCCGGGGTGACGTAGTAGTAGACGTCGACGCCGGTGCGCGGCGCCTTGTCGGCGACCTCGACGAACGGGCCGGCGACCAGCGTCACCAGATAGGCGGGATGGGGAAAGTCGAGCACGTAGTGCCAGCGGACCCGCCCGTCGGGGAGCTCGGTGCGATCGCGGAGCACGCCGTTCGAGAGCACGAAGTTTCCCGCGGGCGCGGTGCAGATGACCTCGGTGGTGAACTTCTCGACCGGGCGATCGAAGCAGGGCCAGTAGTAGCGGGAGTCGTCGTCCTGCCCCTGCGACCAGCAGAGCGGCGGGCGCTGGGGATGGTCGGCGTCGGGCCCGACGAAGTAGAGGCCGCGGCGGGGCTGGCAGGCGTAGCGAACCGTCACCACCAGCGTCGCTCCGGCGGCCGCCGGTTCGGGGCAGACCACCCGCAGGTGCTCGCCGTCGTCGGTGTCGAACGCCGCCGGGCGGCCGTTGACGGCGACGCTCGCTATCTCGAGCTCGACGGCGTCGAAGCTGATGGAAGAGACGCCGTCGCGCCGCGCCGTCACCGTCAGGGTGGCGGTTCCGGCCAGCCGTTTGCGGGCCAGATCCAGCTCCCATTCCAGGCGGACCTGTTCGAGGTGGACCGGACGATCGGCGAGGAAATTCGTTCGCGTTCCGGGAGGGGCAAAAGGACGTGGCATGCGCGACGAGGAAGGCACGTTATCATGCGGACCGATGAACGCGCGTGAACCGGTGCAGCGTCGCCATTTCGTCGCAGGGGCGACGCCGGCGGAGGTCTATGCGGTCGTGACCGATTTCGTCGAGTACCCGCGACTTTTTCCCGAGTTCGTGGCGACCCGGGTGGTCAGCACCACCGGCAACGTCGCCCGGGTCGAGTTCAAGGCGCAGATCGTGATGGCGGTGCGCTACGTCCTCGATCTGCGCTGCGAGCCCGAGATGCTGACCGTCGACTGGACCTTCGTGGAGGGAGAGATCGTCGTCGCCTCCACGGGCGGGTGGCGCTTCAGCGCCGAGGGGGGCGGCACGACCGTCGAGTACCGGGCGATGATCGACGTGCGGGCCCCGGTCCCCGGCTTCATCCTGCGCAAGGTGACCGACGGCCTGGTGGCGGCGTCGATCCCAAGTATGTTCCGGGCGATCGAGGGCGAGGTCCGCCGCCGTCAGCCCCGGCAGACGTAGCGGCTGTCGCGGGCGTAGAACCGCAGCTTGCGGGCGGCCCAGTCCCCGGCGTAGGCGACGCCGATGCGCGGCGAGATCGCCCGCCGCGGCGCCGGCGTCCCGTCGTCGGCCACGAAGAAGTCGCCGCCGCTGCAGAGATCGCGCCCCTTGTCGCGCAACGTGATCGCCAGCGCGGCGCACAGCTTGCCGGGGCCGGTCAGCGGTTTCCCCTCCGCTGGGAACCCGTCCAGCGGCGCGGCCGCGCGGATCAGGACCGCGCCGGCGACCCCGTCGGTCTCGGTCACGAAGTTCATGCAGTGGTGCATGCCGTAGACCAGGTAGACGTAGAGGAATCCCGGCGGCCCGAACATGATCGCCGCGCGCGGCGTGGGTCCGCGGCGCGCGTGCGAGGCGGCGTCCCGCTCTCCCAGATACGCTTCGACCTCGACGATCCGCGCCAGAACCACGCGACCGGACGGCGTCCGTCTCACGAGCACCTTGCCGATCAGCTCGCGCGCGACGGTCGCCGTCGGGCGGGCGTAGAACGCGCGCGGCAGCGGCGTGAGGGCGGCGCTCGCGTCAGTCACCGAGCAGCAACCGCTGGCGCGCGAGCCCGTCGAGCAGCCGCCCGACCCGACCGTCGCTCTCCAGCGCGGCGAGCATCCCGGTCGCCGCGCGCCGGTAGCCGTCGCGATCGAGCTCGCCGCTCACCAGCTTGTAACGCAGGAACAGGAAGGCGGTCTGCGCGACGTCGGAGAGGCAGTAGTGCCGGAGCGCATCGAGCTGCCCGGCATGATAGAGCCCCTCGACCTGGCTGCCGTCCACGCCATCCTTGCCAGGAAGGCCGATGAGGCGGGCGGCGCCGTCGAGCGACGTCATCTTCGCCGCCCCGTAATCGGCGAGCACGTCGCAGAGATCGATGTGCCCCTCCTCCGTGAAGCGATAGCGATAGCCCTCGCCCCGGTAGTACCAGCGGAAGTCGAGCCCGAACCGGAGCGCGCGCAGCGCCAGGACCGGGAGGTCGAACCCGCGCCCGTTCCAGGTGACGACGTGCGGCCGCCACTTGCTCATGAATTCCGCAAAGTCGGACATCATCCCGGCCTCGTCCTTCCCCTCGCCGAAGGTGCCGATCCGCTTCACGGCCAACGCTTCGTCCAGCCACATCACGCCGATGACAATCGGGCGACAGGCGTACAAAGGAGGGAACGGGCGCTCCACGCCGTTTGTGGGGTCAGGTGGGGTGAACAGCTCCCGGTCCGGGATCGTTTCGATGTCGAGGACAAGGTAGGTGGATTCACTACTTGGCATTACTTGATTCTATATAGGTGTGCTGCATCTACTTGATTCCCCCATCGAACACGATGGAGTATCGAGCTGCCTTTTTTGAACTAGGAGAACGACCATGTTTTCAGCCCCCGTTCGAGCCTATACCTTGTTCGCGGCCGTGTGTCTCATCGTTGCCGGCGCGGGATGCGCGGGAACGAAAGGAAGGCCGGCCACAGGCGGCGGCGGCAACAGCGGCAGTCACGTGAGTGGCGTGGGCGGTTTCTTCGTTCCCCTCGACGGCGGGCTTCCCCCTTTCGACGCGGGCAGCATCCTCCGCCCCGACGGCGCCGACGCGGCCTGTGGCGACGGAGTTCTCCAGTCGGAATTCCTGGAGACCTGCGACGACGGTAACAAAATCGCGGACGACGGGTGCGATCCGCTGTGTCAGAAATCCGACCTCTTCGACTGTCCGACGCCCGGTCAGGCCTGCATCAAGACCGCGAAGTGCGGCAACGGCATCCTGACCTCGGACGAGCAGTGCGACGACAACAACCTGACGGGCGGCGATGGCTGCAGCGCGACCTGCCAGGTCGAAATGGGCTTCGAGTGCCGCGTCCCGGGCCGCAAGTGCGTTCCGACCTGCGGCGACGGGATAATCAAGGGCGGCGAGAAGTGCGATGACACGAACACCGCCAGCGACGACGGCTGCTCCGCCAACTGCTTGATCGAGCCGGGCGCCAGCTGCCCGACCGCGGGTCAGAAGTGCATCGTCGCCGTCTGCGGCAACGGCACCAAGGAGTCGAGCGAGGGCTGCGACTGCGGCACCGATCCCACGAAGCTGCCGAGCGGCTGCCCGGGACCGAACGGTCTGTTCTTCGGTGACGGCACCGGCTGCTCGAAGACCTGCACCAAGGAGCCCAAGTGCCGCGACGGCGTCACCACGCGCGCCTGCGACACCACCTGCGGCAACGGCAACAAGGAGACGGGCGAGGACTGCGACGACGGCAACCTCGACAACGGCGACGGCTGCAGCAGCACCTGCAAGGTCGAGGGGGGCTTCACCTGCGGCGATAGCCCCAAGGACGACACGGAAGACTGCACGATGGGCGGCGGGAAGTGCCTGAAGCTGCCGATCATCTACCGCGACTTCAAGAACGAGAGCGTCAGCGGCGGTCACCCCGACTTCTTCTACCTGGGCGCGACCATCACGGGCGGGCCCAGCATCACCGGCGTCCAGGGGCAGGCGGGCGCGACCGCCTACAGCCGGCGCTACTGCGTCTCCAACTCGGGCGGTCCGGCCAAGAAGAACGACTCGGTCGGACGCTGCTGGGATCTCGCGGCCGCGGGGCTGGACGCGAAGGGCAAGCCGCAGTTCAACACCAGCCGCAACGGCGGCGGCAACAACGCCTTCCTGTGCGACTGCCAGTTCATCGACTGGAGCCACGACGGCAACGGCGGCCACGTCACCGGCGCGACCGCCGCGATGAGCCCGACCATCGGCCTGACCTACACCGACGGCGCCAGCGGTCACCCGATGTACCGCGGCCCGGCGCCGATCGTGAAGGACGCGACCAGCTTCGGTCAGTGGTTCGTCGACGGAACCTTCACGAACAGCACGCACTCGGTCGGGACGCTGGAGCTGGTCCAGCTGGCCGGTAACCAGTTCCAGTTCACCAGCCAGCCGCACGCGGTCTACGCGGGCTTCTTCCCGGTCGACCCGCCCGGCCAGTTCCCGATCGGGGGCAGCCAGGCGGGGCCGGGCGCCATTACGACAATGCCGGGGTCGAACGAGAAGTTGCTTTGCAACCTGTGGCCCTACTGGATTCCGACGGCGTTCCCGGCGTGCAAGGGGGATCAGTACCTGTTCCCGCCCAGCATCTCGACGCCGCTCACCGGCATGTGGGTGACCGGGATCCAGGGCTGGTACCACAACTTCTGGTACACCACCGAGGCGCGCTATCTGTTCACGTTCACGGGTGATCCCTTCGCGTTGCAGTTCTACGGCGACGACGATCTCTTCATCTTCATCAACGGCAAGCTCGCCGTCGACCTGGGCGGCGTCCACCAGCGGCTCCCCGGCAAGGTGTCGGTCGGCGCCGACGGCAAGGCGACGATCGTCGAGGGCGGCTCGGTCGACACGGCCGGCGCCATCAATCCGTGCCCGACGGCCGACCCGGTCACGGCGCTGATCCCGAACACGCTGTCGAACGTCGACGGTAACGGCCACAGCAACTGCACCAACAACACCTGCGACTGCCGCAACCGTGCGAACGTCGACCTCGGCCTGAAGGTGGGCAGCACCTACGAGATCGCGGTGTTTCACGCCGACCGTCACCCGACCGAGTCGAACTACCAGCTGACGTTGAGCGGGTTCAAGACCAACCAGTCGAACTGCGCGGCCCGCTGCGGCGACGGCGTCGCCACCGGCGCCGAGGAGTGCGACTGCGGCGACGGCACGACGACCCCGCCCGCCGAGTGCCTGGGGCACAGCAACGACGGCTCGTACGGCGGCTGCAGCGCCGAGTGCAAGTACGGTTCGTACTGCGGCGACGGCACGCTCGACGCCGCGGCCGGCGAGGAGTGCGACCTCGGAACGAAGAAGAACACCGGCGGGTACGGCGAAATGGGCTGCACGCAGGGCTGCAAGCGCACGCACTACTGCGGCGACGGCCGGTCCGATCCGGGCGAGGCCTGCGACCTGGGCGAGGCCAACAGCGACGATCCGAACATGTCGGCTTGCAACAAGTCTTGCGAGCTGAACATCATCTAGTTCGAACGTTCCGCTGACGACGGGGGCTCAGACCTCGCGCGCAAGCGCAGGGTCTGGGCCCTTTGTCGTTTCTCTCTCGCGTCCCGCCGTCGTGGCCGGGGCCGCCTGTGTTAGAAACGTCGGCGATGCTTCGCAGGCGGCTCCTGGCTCTCCTTGGCCTCGCGCTGGGCCTCGCGTTTGCGGGCGCCGGCTGCGCGCACAAGCCACCGGTCGCGCCGTGGCAGCGCGAGTACCTCTCGAAGCGGGCGTTGCGGTTCGACGGTGACATCCAGGAGGATCGGTTCCGGCAACACCTGTTCGGCGCACGGGAGGGCGCCGACCTCGGCTACGGTCAGCCCGGCGGGGGCTGCGGCTGCAATTGAAACGCCCCGGTGCCTGCGCCGCCGCGGCCATCGCGGCGGGCCTGCTGAGCGCCGCCGGCAGCGCGCGCGCCGACGACTACGTCGTCATCCGCGGCGCCTACTACCGCGAGGCCTCGACGCGCGTCATCCAGCCGATGATGGAGGTCGAGCGTGACTCGGCGAGCGGGCTCGACGTCGGCGCCCACTTTCTGGTCGACACGATCACCTCGGCGTCCGTCGCCGCCGGCACCGCCGTCGACAACGTGTTCACCGAGGTGCGCAACGAGGCCGGCCTCATGGTGCGCAAGCGCTGGTCGCGCGACGACGTCGTGGTCGGTTATCGCTACAGCGCCGAATCGGACTACTGGTCGCACGGCCTCGGCGCCTCCGGGGGGCACCGCTTCTGGGGTGACACCGCGACGGTGCGGTTCTCGCTGGGCTTCAACTTCGACACGCTGACGTCGCGCGGCCGGGTGCCGGCCTGCGCCCTGGCGATCTCGCTGACGACGACCTCCTGTCCGCTCAACGTCTTTTTCATGGGCGGGTCGTACACCCAGGTGCTGTCGCCCGTCGCGCTCGCGCAGGTGACCGCCGAGTTCGCCTATCTCGACGGGTTTCAGGGCAATCTCTACCGCAGCGCGCCCCCGTTCACGGCCGAGATGCTGCCCGAGCAGCGGCTGCGCAGCGCCATCGCGCCGCGGATCGCCTACTACGTGCCGCAGAGCGGAACGGGGCTGCAGCTCTACTATCGCTACTACTGGGACAGCTACCCCGGGGGCGAGGGCAATCCTTGGGCGCTCCGGGCCCACACGATCGAGGCGCGCATCTTCCAGCAGGTGAACCGCGACCTGGAGATCCGGGTCAGCTACCGGCAGCACTTCCAGAACCATGCCCAGTTCTGGTGCGACGGCCTGGCCCGCCCCTGCACCCCGCCGTTCTACAGCGCCGATCCCAAGCTGGGGCCGGTCCACACGGAGTACCCGGAGCTGAAGGTCATCTGGGAGACCGAGGCGCTGCGTGACGTCGAGTTTTTGCGCTGGTTCGCCGGCGGAAGCCTCGAGGTCTCGTACGGCTACTACATGCAGAACAACAACTTCGGCAACGCCCACGTGCTTCAGATGGGCTACCGGATGCCATACTAGAGACCGTGGCTGATCATACCGCCGTCGCGTCGTCGCCGTTGACGCTGCGCCAGGTTCGCGCCGCCCAGCTGCGGGTGCGGGCGACCCGGCACGCCATCGTGCAGGCGCTGCTGGCGTCGGTCTTCCTGATCGGCGCGCTGGCCCACGCCCGGGCGCCCGAGCGCCACGCCCAGGGGAGCCTGGTCTGGATGTCGGCGCTGCTGGTGATGTCGACGTTCGACGTCGCGGTCGGGCTGCGCACGCTGGTGCGGCTGCGGCTGCGCCGCCAGATGGCCTGGGTCTGGATGGCGGGGGCGGCCGCCTGGGGGCTGCTGTCGACGGCGCTGCTCGGTTTCCTGGTGCGTGGCTGACATGGACCAGCCGTCGATCCTCGTCACCGGGAGCTCGACGGGGGTCGGGCGCGCCGTCGCCGAGCGGTTCGCGGCCCGCGGCTGGCGGGTGTTCGCCAGCATGCGCAACCAGGAGCGGGGAGGGGACCTGCGCGCGCGCGCCGCGGGCGAGGGCTGGCGGCTCAGCACCCCCGCGCTCGACGTGACGCGCGACGATTCGGTCGCGAGCGCCGTCGAAGGAATCCTGCGCGAGACCGGCGGGCGGCTGGATGTGCTGGTCAACAACGCCGGCTACTTCGCCTACGGTCCGCTCGAGCGCACCTCGCCCGACGAGCTGCGCGCGCAGCTCGAGACCAACGTCGTCGGCGTGCAACGGGTGACGCGCGCGGTGTTGCCCGCGATGCGGGCCCGGCGGGCCGGGACGGTCGTCACCTTGGGGTCCGTCTCGGGACGGGTCGCGGTGCCGATGTGCGGCCCCTACAACGCCTCGAAGTGGGCGCTGGAGGGGATGATCGAGGCCTGGCGGCTGGAGCTGATCCCGTTCGGAATCCGGATGGCGCTGGTCGAGCCGGGACCCTACCGCACCGAGCTCCACACCAACGAACGTCTGGCGGCCGCCGCCGGCGGCGCCGACGACGACTACGCCGAGATACTGGAGAGCTACCGCCGGCAGGCGGCTCGGGTCCCCCGCGCCGCAGATCTGACGCCGCTGGTCGACACCATCGAGCGGGCGGCTACCGCGGCGGATCCGCGGCTGCGCTGGCCGATCGGGCCCACGTCGTTCTCCGGCGGGCGCTTGCGGGCTTTCGTGCCCGATCGGCTCTACGAATGGCTCATGCGGCTGGCGTTCCCGATCCGCCGCCGGGCGCTCCCCGAACCCGGCAGCACCGGCGGGCGCTTGCCGCTATAATCCAAGGGTCGTGTCCGCCGACAAGCTCACGCGCAAGCAGGTCGACTTCGTCTTGCGCCGGGCGGCCGAGATCGACACCCAGCCCACGGCGGCCACCGAAAGGGCGAGCGGCGAGGCGCTGTCGGTCGGCGAGCTGGTCCGGTTGGGCGAGGAGGCCGGCCTGCGGCGCGAGGCGGTCGACCAGGCGCTGACCGAGATGCGGCGGGGCGTTCCGCTGGAGCCGGAGGACGAGCACGGCGCCCTGACCCGCACGCTGGGGGCCGGCCAGGTGGTCGTGAGCCGCGTCGTCGCCGCGCCCATCGATACGGTGCGCCGGGCCGTCGACCGCTTCCTGCGCGAGCAGCTGATGACGGTGCGCCGGCATCACGGCGACCGGGTCGAGTGGGAGCGGGCCCAGGGGATCTGGCCCGGGCTGGTGCGCTCGCTCGATTTCTCTCGCCGCTACGCCTTCTCGCTGGTGACCCGGGTCGAGACGATCCTGACCCGCGAGGGGCCGGACGACGCCGAGACCGCGGTGACGTTCAACATCGACCTCAGCGAGATGCGCCGCGAGCGCTTCGGCCAGATGGGCATGCGCGCCGCGCTCGCCTTCGCCCTCCTGGGCCTCGGCGGCGCGGCGATGGTCCCGGGCTTCGGCGTCTACGACATCGTCGCGCTGGCGGGCGGGGGCGTGGCCGCCGGCGGCATCTTCGCGCTCGAGCGCAAACGCTACCTCGAGAGCCGCGGCCGCGTCGCGCTCGCCCCCGAGCGCTTCCTCGATCTCCTCACCCTCCGCGTCGGCCGCAACGCGCGCCCAGACGAAGAACCGTAGCGCGGTGGCGCGGGACCCTCTGAGGGTCGCGAACGAGATCGTCTAGAACGACGGCGTCGCGAGGCCGTCTTCGTCGACGGGGTTCCGGCGCCGGCCGACGCTGTGGCCGCTGCCCTTGCTCGAGCGGGACTTCTTGTCGGCGACGGGCTGCGGCGGTGGGGCGGGGAGCTTGTCGAGCGAGACGTGGAACGTCCGGTCGCTGTGCGCGTCGACCACCAGCGTCAGGTCGTGGAATCCGGGCAGCCGGTACACGTACGCCAGCGCTTCGCCCTTGCCGCTGTCCTTGGGGAGCTGGACCTCGACGGGGACGACGCCCAGGTCCTTGTTGTCCTTCTTCGTGAACAGGTGGGCGCCGGGCGGATTGGACTCGAACCGGATCGTGACCGTCTTCTTGACTGGCGCCGCGGGCGGCGGCGCGACGACCGCCGCCGGTGGCGGCGCGCACGGGCTTGACCTCGGGCGGGGGCGCCGGCTTCGACGTCAGCAGAAAGGCGGCGACCGCCGCGACCGCGAGGCCGCCGCCGATGCCGACGAACAGCTTCGTCTTGCTCTTCGGCGCGTCGAAGCCTTCGTCGATCTCCGAGCTCGCGGACGACAGCGTCGTCGCGGCGCGGGCGCGAGACCGCCTGCGTCGACGTGGCGCTCGGCATCCGGCGCATGCCGGTGCCCCCCGCGGAGGCCGGCGTCGCGAGCTTGACCTCGCCGACCAACGCCTTGCGGAGGTCCTCCATGTTCGGGAACCGCGCGTCGGGATCCTTGGCCAGCGACTTCATGATCGCCGCCGCCATGTACGGGGGCGTGTTCGGGGCGAATTCGGTGACCTGAGGCGGGTCCTCGAGCATGTGCTTGGCGAACAGCTCGCCGACACCCTCGGCGTTGAACGGCGGCCGGCCGGCGACCATCTCGAACAGCATCACGCCCAGCGAGTAGATGTCGGTGCGGTGATCGAGCACGCCCGCGCCCTTGCACTGCTCGGGCGACATGTAGAGCGGCGTCCCCATCAGCGAGCCGGTGCGGGTCTTGACCGACTGCGAGCCGTCGGGCGACGGCGAGGATCTTCGCGACGCCGAAGTCGAGAATCTTCACCAGCAGCGAACCGTCCGCCTTGGTGCAGAGCTGGACGTTGTGGGGCTTCAGATCGCGGTGGACGATCCCCTTCGTGTGGGCCGCGGCGAGCGCCCGGCACATCTGGCCGCCGATCGCCTCGACCCGCGTCACGTCCATCTGCCCGCGGGCGGTCGCCTCGTTGAGCGATTCGCCGGTCAGGTACTCCATGATGAAGTACGGCTGGCCGTCGGCGGTCTGGCCGAAGTCCAGGATCTCGACGATGTTCTCGTGCGCGATCATGTGAATCGCGCGGGCCTCGTTGAAGAAGCGGGCGACGATGTCGGGATCGCGCGCCAGCACGGCGTGCAGCAGCTTGATCGCGACCTTGCGGCCGATGACGGGGTGTTGCGCCAGATAGACGACGCCCATCCCCCCCTCGCCCAGTTGGCTCGTGACCCGGTAATTCCCGATCGTCTGATTGATTAAACTGGCGGACGCCACGGTGTGCCCCTCTAGGCTAGACGTTGCGGGGCGACAAATCTAAAAGATCTTCGCCCCACACCTACCGACACAGCTAGAAGTCGAATTCTGCAATTATTCCTCCGGTAGACGCGGAGGCGGTAGGGAAAAGGCGTAACCCGTGATTGGAGGCGCTCTTGGTGCCCTCCGGCGCCAGGTAGCCCTTGTAGAGCAGCACGCCGCTCGCGATGGCGAACGCGCCTGTGAATCCTACAAACACCCACTGCAAGAGCTGGTCGCGGTTGCCGGTCGAGGTGAGGCTCGCGGAGCGCTGCGCTCTCCTCCTGGTTGAGCGTCATGTTTTTCGGCGTGCCGTTGCCGTCGCAATAGCCTGTGCTCGAGCCGCAGGGAAACCGCCGGTAGGCGTCGAGCTGGTTGTTTATGTCTTTGACGTCCAGACCGAATTTCAGGGCGAGACCGGCTGAGGCGACCGTCCCGACGACGGCGATCCAGAAACCGGTGCGGGTCACGGTGTGCTCGTCTTGGTCCGGCGGCTCATCGCCGCTACCCGACGACGAGGTCGGGCGAGGCTTCGGTACCTCGACCGAGACGGGGCTCAGCGTCAGGTTGAGGGGCAAGCTCTGCCCGGCGGCCAGCGTGAACTCCTGCTTGGTCGTCGTGTAGCCGCTCTTCTCGACCGCCACCTCGTGGCGCCCCGGAGCGACGTCGGCGACGACGACCGGCTCGCCGCCCGTCGTCCCCACGCGCGTTCCGTCGAGGCTCACGGCCGCTCCCGACAGGTTCGAACGGACGCGGATGGCACCGCCACCCTTGCCGCTCAGCTTCGCGAGCCAGGCGGGCGCGACCGCGCGCAGCGCGCTCGGGTCGGCGCGGGTCTTGGCCAGGGCGTCGGCGGTGAAGCTCTCGATGACCCCGCGGTTGACGTCGAGGAGCTTCAACGTCACCAGGTAGTCGCTGCCGGACAGCTTCACGTTCCCGAAGATCAGCTTGGCGGCACCCAGCGTCTTGCCCGCCTGGGACATGCAGCCTGGGGCCTCGTCGGGGCAGGCGAACACCAGCTTCACCTCGACCAGGTCCTTGCCCTGCAGGAGCTGATAGCCCTTGGTCCCCGCCACCCGCTGCCGCAGCGCGTCCGTAATCGCCGAAGCCACGGCGTCCGGGGCGCCATCCAGGGCCTCGAGCCCCAGCACGACGGTCGGAAGCGGCTCGTCCGCGGCCCGGGCCGGTCCCGCGAGCACGTTGATTAGAAGCAGGGCGGGCAAGCACAGCCGCGACAGCATGCGGCCGCCATTCTTTCTGCATGCTTAGCGCCTGTCAATGACGCCGGCCGCGCTTGGCCCTGGAATTTCGGGGGGCCAGCACGCGTGCTAGCGTGACGGTGGATGCAGCTCGGCGTCTTCGGCAAGAAGGTCCTGCTCGCGCTGGTGGCGCTGCTGCTGGTGTTCGCAGGCAACGCCACGTTCACGCTGCTGTCGATCCACCGCGCCCGGAAAGGGGTTGCGGCCAACGAGGCCTATCTGGAGCTACAGGGGGCCGTGGACGCAGCCTGGAAGGCCCTCAACGACTTCGTTCCCGCGCTGGGGCGTGGGACGGCCGCCCGGCTGGATCCCAACCTGCCGCTCGCCCTGCGCATGGGGCGCAAGCAGCTGGACGACGCGCTGGGCGCGATTGATCGTTACCTCGAGAAGGAGCCGAGCTCGTCGCGGCGGCCGGACTTCGAGGCCAAGCGCAGGCAGATCACCGTGCTGGCCGCGCAGCTGGACCAGCTGTCGGGCGAGCTGGGGGCGGCTGCCGTCGCGACCGATCCGAAGGCGCGGCCGGAGTTCGAGAGTCACTTCGCGAACCTGACCCACAGCCTGTCGCGCATGCGCCGCCCACTGCGCGGCGAGAGCGGTCAGATCGCACAGCGGTTGTCCGACGAGGAGGAGACGGCCCTCTCGATGGCGATCGCGCTCGGCGCCGCGGGGTTGGCGGTGGCCGGGATAGCTTTCATCTTCACGCTCCGGACGCTGCGCCCCCTGACGGTGCTGCGGGCGCGGGCCCGGCAGGTCGGGGGCGGCGACTACGCGCAGCGGACCGGCGTGACGTCCAAGGACGAGATCGGCGACCTGGCGCGCGAGCTGGACGCGATGGCCGCGGCGATCCAGGAGCGCGAGCAGCGGTTGATTCGCTCGGAGCGGCTCGCCACCGTCGGCCGGATGGCGGCGCAGATCGCCCACGAGGTCCGCAACCCGCTGTCGTCGATCGGCCTCAACGCTGAACTGCTGGGCGACGAGGTGGAGGGTAGAGGGGACGAGCCGCGCCGGCTGGTCGCCTCCATCATCAGCGAGGTCGATCGCCTGACCGAGATCACCGAAACCTACCTGCGCTTCGCGCGGTTGCCGCGACCGAAGCTCGAACGCGAGGACCTGGCGGTGGTGGTCGCGTCGGTGGTCGATCTGGCGCGCGGTGAGCTGGCGCAGTCCCGGATCACCCTCGCCGTCGACGTCGCGCCGGGGCTGCCCGAGGTGGCCGCCGACGAGGCGCAGCTGCGGCAGGCGCTGATCAACCTGGTGCGCAACGCCCGCGAGGCGATGGCGGACGTGGCGCGGGGGCAGGGCGGGGGGCAGGCGCCGCGGAGCGAAGGCGACGGCCCGATCGGGCGTCTCTCCATCGTGGTGCGGGCGGCGGCCGGACGGGTGATGGTCAGCGTCGGTGATTCGGGGCCGGGGATCGGCGCCGACGATCTGGCCAAGATCTTCGACCCGTTCTTCTCGACCAAGAAGCAGGGGACGGGGCTCGGTCTGGCGCTCGTGCAGCAGATCGTGATCGATCACGGCGGGCAGATCGAGGTCGACAGCGCCCCCGGCGCGGGGACGACCTTCACGATGACCTTCCCGGCGCTGGCGGAGCTGTTGCCCTCACTTGCCGCCGGCGGCGGCGCGGTGAGCAGCGGCCCGCTGGCGGTCGCCGAGGCCGTCGTAGACGGTCGCGAGCGACAGGTGGATCGCGCCGGCATCGTGGGGATGAAAGGCTAGCGAGCGCTCCAACGCGGCCGCGCCCGCGCCAGGCTTGCCGGTCGCGATCAGCGCCCGCCCCAGCGCGCCGTGCAGATCCGGATCGGCCGGGTCGATGAAGATCGCTATCGGCCCCAGCTCGACGACCCGGGCGGAGCGGCCGGCCCGCGCCTCCCCCAGCACCACCTCCTTCGCCACCGCGTCGGTCTGGGGCTCGAGGCGCAGCGCCATCCCCAGCTCGGTCAGCCGGTCGCTGGTCCGCTGCTGCTTGCCGAGGAGCTCGGCGAGCAGCGCGTGAGGCTCGACGCGGGTCGGGTCGAAGGTGACGGCCTTGTTCAGGTGAGCCTCGGCGGCGGCGGCGCGCTGGCGGTGGATCTCGGCCAGCGCAAGCCGTACCCGGAGGTCGTAGCCGTCGTGGGGCGGGACCAGGGTCAGGATCCCTTCGAAGGCCGCGACGGCGGCCGCCGCGTCGCGCTTCGCGAGCGCGATCTCACCGCTCAGAAACAGGGTGTCGGCTTGATCGTCAGGAGAGGGTTTCGCAGCTGCCCGGGCGCGCGCGAGCGCCTGACTGGCGCCTTCGAGGTCGGTGCGCGCCAGCGCGGCAACACCGGCCCGCGCCTGTTCGCGGACCGGCGACGCGGGCGGCCCCCCGCGCGGCAGCGGCTTGAGCAGCTGCGCCGGCAGGTACTGACCGCGGTAGCGCGCGAAGCGCTGGTCGAGCTCGTCGCGAAAGGTCTGCTCCAGCTCGGCGATCGGCATCCCCGCGAGCCGCTCCAGCACCGCGGTCTCACGCTCGCCGCGACCGAACGCGGCCAGCGCGTCGCGCAGCGCCCGGAACCCGAACCGGCGTTCGAGGAAGTCGACCGCCACCGCCGACAGGGCGTAGGCGCGGGCGGCGTCGTCGCCGGTGCGCACGTTGATGAACGCGTTCGACAGCGTCGACAGCCCCGGCAGGTCGCCGCGCAGCTCGGCCCCGTAAAGGGCGATGTCGTCGTGTCGGGTCCACTCGGGGCGGGCGCGCATCGTCTCGACCTCGGACAGCCCCTCCGTGAACCAGCGTGGGACGCGCGAGCGCGACAGCTCGATCGCGAACACGTGCGCCAGCTCGTGCGCCAGCACCATCCCCCAGTTGAACGCCCGGTTGGTGGGCGACTGCGAGGTGATGATGCGGCCGAAGCAGACGCCGGCCACGCCGATGCCGGGGAGCCCGACCGTGCGGACCGCGAACGCGCGCGCGTCGCCGTAGAGCTCGAAGGTGATGGGGCCGCGCGGTTCGAAGCCGTAGCGGGTCACGTAGTCGCGGTAGCGCTCCTCGAGAAAGGGGGCCACGACCTCGGTGATCGCGGCGCGGGCGGCGGGCAGCACGCGAAAACGCAGGTGAGCGCTCGCGACGATCGTGTAGCTGGGGATCACCTTCTCGTAGAGGTTCAGGAGGTTGTAGGTGCGGACGTCGTAGGGATCGCGCTTCCAGGCGCGCCGGAGAGTGTCCAGCCCCGCCTCCTCGTCGCCGAGGCGCAGCAGCGTGGCGGCCAGCACCGCGAGGCAGTCGGCGTGGTCGGGATCGGCGGCAGCGCCCGCCTCGGCGACCACGCGCGCGTCGTCGTAGCGGCGGTGGCGGGTCAGCGCTTCGGCGACGTAGGCGAAGAAGCTGCCGTCGTTCGGGTGGACCGCCAGCGCCTGCTCGCGGGCCCGCGCGTAGCCGTCCCGGTCGTCGCGCAGCAGCGCCGCCACCGCGGCCAGCCGGGCGGCGCCGGGATCGCGCGGGTTGGTGCGCCGGATCGCGGCGATGTCCTCCTGGGCGGCGCGCCAGTCCTCGGCGTCGATCGCCAGCTGGCCCCGCAGCGCCAGGGCGCCTGCGTGGGCCGGGTTGACTGCCAGCGCGCGCGCGATCTCGTCGCGCGCGGTGGCGCCGTCGTAGCGATCGACGATCGCGACCCGCGCCAGCCCGACGTGGGCGTCGGGGTTGTCGGCGTCGACCGTGACCGCGTCGCGGAAGCAGGCCTCGGCGTCGGCGCCGTTGTGCTTCTCGAGCAGCACGTCGCCCCAGTCGAGGTTGGCGGCGGCCGCGCGCCGATCGGCCTTGACCGCGTCGCGAAGGACGTCGTTGGCGTCCTTCCAGTTGCCGTCGAGGCGGACCGCGGTGGCGATCGCGATCAGCTCGGCGGGGCGGCTGCGGGCCACCTTGCCGCCGTTCCAGTCGTCGTAGCTGGCGGTCAAGAGCGGCGTGAGCGCGGCGTGATCCCCGGTCAGCTCCAGAAGGCGCATCAGCGCGTCGCGCACCGGTAGATCCTCCGGATGGGCAGCAGCCGCGGCCTCCAGGCGGCGGCGCGCCTCGGGGTAGAGCCCGAGCGCCACCTCCGCCTGGGCGCCGGCGACCACCGCCGCGAGATCACCGGGCGCGCGCTGCAGCCGCGCCCGGGCGATCCGGCGCGCCTCCTCGTAACGCCCCACGCGCAGCGCTTGCGCCGCCGCCTGGCTGGTCGCGACCGTCGATGCGTCGGCGGGCGCCGCCAGCGCCAGCGTGAGCACCGCGAGCGTCGCGATTCGGGTCGTCATCGTATCGCCATGGTACGATCACCCCGGACCACGACGGAGGCCCATCGATATGGCGACCGAGACGGAGGAGACGGCGAAGCGGACCGAGCTGGGCCCCGAGGTGTTCGACGACTACGACGCCTTCCTCAAGCAGGCGATCCGCGACTACTACGACAGCGGATGGAAGAACCGCCGGGGGAACTTCATCGCGCTGGTGATCGCGTCGGGGCAGGTGATGTCGATGGCCGCCGACTCGGTCCGGGACGGCAGCGGCTTCAAGAAGGCGGCGCTGGGGGCCGCCGGGGTGGTGGCGCTGCGTCTCGGCCTCCGCTACGCGCTGGGCGGCCCGCTCGGGATCATCCTGACCGGCGCCGCGGCGGTGTCGCTCGCCGGCTACCTGATCAAGCATCAGAAGGAGATCACGGGAAAGGTCGGGACCTTCCGGACGTTGATCGCGGAGACCCGCACCCGGTTCGAGGAGGCCCAGGGGGGCTACCGCGCCGGCCGCTACGACGCCGCCAGCCGCAACCTGATGGTCGACGGTCTCCTCAAGCGCTTCCTCGACGAGATCGACGCCGTTTAGCCGGCGTGGCTCTGAGTCTCTTCCGGCGACGGTAGCGTCAGAGCGAGCAACGCGAGCGAGTCCAAGCACCGGGAGGCGCGGCTCAGCCGCGCCGGTCGCGACGACCCACTCCGGGGAGGGCCCGCGGGAGGGGCGAAGCCCCTTCCGCGCGCGCGAAGCGCGTCTTAGCTCAACATCAGCGACTTGAGGCCGCCGATCGGGAAGCGGACGAGCAGGCTGGAGCGGAGGACGTTCTCGATCTTTCCGCGACCGTACTCCGGGTGGACGATGATCTCGCCCGCCTTGTAGCGTTCCTTCGGATCGAAGTACCTGACGACCGCGGCGGCCGCGTTCACCTCTTCGCCCAGCGCGCGCAGCTCGGCTGCCTTGCGCTTCGCCTCGGGATCGGAGAGCCGCGGCCGGTCGTCGACCTCGGTGGTGGTCGCGGCGGCGCTGGCTGCCGGGCGCCGGGTCGGGGTGGTGCGGTGGGTGTGGCGCGAACCGCAGACCTGGCAAAGGACCTGCTTCGGGTCGTCCCCCACCATCGCGATGATGCTGTGGGTGGTCATCTCGGCGCACCGCCCGCACCAGGAGTCGATGTCGGCGCCGACCTTCACCTTGGTGCTCGGCGCCGCGCGCTCCGAGTTGGTCCACGACACGCCGGTGATCCGCCGCGCGCCTGGCGCGCTGGCGCCGGCGACCCGATCGGGCGTGCTCTCGGTGTTGGCCGCGGGGACCTTCGGCAGCAGCGACGCCATCCGCTTGATGTCGACCACGCGGCGGCCGATCAGGCGTTCCACCTTCATCTGCTCGGCGGGCGAGATCGACTGCAGCAACGCGCGGTAGCGCAGCGACAGCCGCTCCACCCCGGCGTGCGCCGCCGCGACGACGTCGCGTTCGTCGGAACGCTCCTGCGCCTGATGCACTTGCAGTGCGACGTCGCGCACCTCGTTTGTGAGCTCGTCCAGGGAGGGGGTGTCCTCAGCGTCCACGGCCGGTCTATTTCGCACGCCCGCTCACCGGCTGCAATGGGGTCGATGAGCGGATGTTTGCCGGCCGCCCATTTCCCCCGGTCGTGCTCCTTGGTACTGTCCGCCTCGGATGATGCGTACGCGCCTAGCCGCCCCCCTCGCCGTCGTCGCATTCGCCGCAGGATTCGGGGCCTCACCCGCGTTCGGCCAGGTGGGGCCAGGCCCCGACGACGAGCCGTTACCCCCGGTTTTGATGCCGCCGCCGGGGACGACGCCGTCGGCGCCGTCGACCCCCGCGCCGCCGCCAGGACCGGTCCTGACCGTTCCGGGCGGCCCCGGGCCGGCCGTTCAGCCCGACCCGGCGCCGAGCCCGCCTGACCCCGCCGCCGGGTTCCTGCCGTCGCTCGAGGGGCCAATCGGCCTCTATCGCATCTCGACGGCCGAGGTCGGCCCGGCGCAGCACCTCCGGTTCGCGCTCCATGGGCGGTTCCTCCGCGCCTCGGACTTTCTGATCGAGAACGACACGAACACCCGCCTCGACGGGGCGTTCACGTTCGGCTTCACGCCCCACGAGTCGATCGAGCTCTTCGGCGCCATCCTGAACTCCAGCAACCGCAACGTACGTCCCGGGGAGCCCGTGGAGTACGACCGGCGCGATCCCGAGCTGATCAAGTCGTTCGGCGATCTGGTGCTGGGTGGCAAGGGCGTCCTGCCGGTGGCCCGCGGGTTCACTGCCGGCGCCGAGCTGGGGCTCCGCTTCCTGTCGTCGATCTCGGATCTCTCGTTCTCGCCGAGCTCGACCTCGCTCTGGATCGGGCCGGTCGCCACCGCGGATCTGCGCACGCTGGCGCGGATTCCGCTCCGGGTCCACGTGAACGCGAACTTCTACCTCGACAACTCGTCGAACCTTTACGACTTCTCCGGGACGACCCTTCAGACCCAAGAGGCGGCCATGTTCGCCTACGGGATCGTCGGCAGCCGGTTGCGGTTCGGGTTGGGTGCCGACGCCCCGCTGGAGAACCTGCAGATTCCGCTGCGCCCGTTCGCCGAGTACCACGCCGAGATCATCACCGCGTCGAAGGACCCGAGGTTCACCGCGCTGGGCGGGCAAACGAATCGCGACCAGCACTGGATGACGCTGGGGTTGCGGGCGCGCGTCTTCCACGGCCTGACCCTGGACGCGGGTGTGGACATCGGCTTGCGGTCGGTCGGGTTCGAGTACGGCACGCCGATCCCGCCCTGGGCGGTGATCTTCGGCGCCAGCTACCCGCTGGATCTCGAGGCGCTGAGCCGGCCGGTCGTCGTGACCAGGACCGTCGAGACGGCGTCACCGTCGACGACCGGCACCGTCATGGGTCTGATCAAGGCGACCGACGGCAAGCCGGTCGGTGACGCGGTGGTGGCGTTCGGGACGCGGCCGCACAGCCGGGTGGTGACCGACGCCGACGGCAGCTTTCAGAGCGGTCCGCTCGCCCCCGGGCCCATCGAGGTCGTGGTCTCGGCGGCGGGCTTCGAGGCGGGCAAGACCACCGCCGTGGTGGTGGTCGGGGCGCCGGTCAGCGTCCAGATGGCCCTGGCGCGCAAGGTGGTGACCGGGAACGTCCGCGGCAAGGTCACGGACCGCGGCGGCCGGGGCGTGGGCGCCACGCTGCGCTTCAGCGGCGCGGCGACCTTCGAGGCGCACGCCGACGCCACGGGGGCCTTCTCGGCGGCGCTGCCCGTGGGGCCCTACCGGGTGGTGGTCGAGGCGCCGGGGTTCCCCAACCGGGAGCTCCCGCTCGATATCGTCGCGGGGCAGGACCGGCAGCTGGAGGTGTCGCTGCGGCCCGGGAACCCGGACGTCATCCTGACGCCCGACAGCGTGGTGCTGAAGATTCCGATCAAGTTCCGGCCCGGCGCCCCCAAGCTGGATAACACCGCCAAGGCCGAGCTCGAGGGGGTGGCCGACCTGCTGCTCGACCACCCCGAGGTGAAGACGCTGCGCATCGAGGCGCACTGGAACGGGTCGGGGCCGGGCGGCGCCAAGAAGAAGAAGGGGAACGCGGACGCCGCCAAGAAGCTGACTGTCCGCCAGGCCAACGTCGTCCGGGATTACCTCATAGCCAAGGGGGCGCCGACCTCCCGCGTCGAGGCGGTCGGGCATGGCAGCGACGTCCCGCTGGTACCGAACCTGGGCCCCGCCAGCCAGGTCAAGAACCGCCGCATCGACCTCGTCGTCGTGCAGTAAGCCGCCCAAAGCGGCCCAGCCCCTCCGGCGAAGAGGGGGGCGGGCGGAACCGGGGGGAGGTGGTTATAATGACGGTATGCCGTCGAGGTTGTCCGTCGGAGTCAAGGTCCTCGGAGCGCGGTTGGGCGAGATCGGCTTCGAGCGCACCCGGCGCGCCATCGCCGGGCTCGCCCTGAGCCTGTTCATCAGCCTGTACCTGGCGGTGGCGTTGAACGCGCCCAACGGGCTCGGACCCATGTTCGCGGGGCTGGCGTTCTGTTACGGCGTCGCCTTCTGCGCAGTCGTCGCCGAGTGGTTCTGGGGGCGCTGGTTCGCGACCGGCCTGGGCTACACGGGGACCTTTCTAGGTCTGGTGGCGCTCATACAGCTGGGCTGGACGCCGATCTTCGGGATCTACATGGGACTGCACATGCTGGTCATCGTCTCCCTCATGGGGAACAAGATGGCGGCCCGCTATGACATGCAGGAGGCCTGGCGGACCCGCTACGGGATGGACGATCTGGGGGTCGCCCGGCTGCGCAAGACCGTGACGCGCGCGGCGGCCTCGCTCCCGGGCGTGATCGTCTGGGCGCTCGGGCCGCGGGAAGAGGCGGCGGGGCTGGCGCTGGCCGGAGCGGTGGCGGCCTTGGCGCTGGCGTCGCTGGGCCTGCGCGGGGTCGTCAAGATGCGAAGCTGGGGGCTGGTCGCGCTGGCGGGCGCGGCCGTCGCCGTGCCGGTGACCATGCTGGGCGAGGGCGGTTTCGGGCTCTCGGCCGTGACCGAGAGCGCGGTGCTGCCGACGCTGGTGACCGCTCTGCTCGCCGCGGCGGTGATTCCGTTCGCGCGGCCGGCCGTCCGTTTCCTCACCCGCCGCGTCTGAGTCTCCCGCGCCCGTCCGAGGCCGCAGGCACGCCGGCCTGACCGGTCGGCCGCGCGGCGCAGGCCAACGAGCTCGGCCGTCCCCTTACGGGGACGGGGCGGCCGGGGACGCCGCGGACTCGCCGGGCGTCTTCCCCTCGACGGTGGTGATGCGCATCCCGTAGAAGGACCGCCACACGAAGACCATCGAGGCCGCCAGGAACAGCCCGGCCAGGGCCAGGCTGGTGCTGCGGGACATGCCGACCGCCAGCTCGACGGCCAGGAGGCCGAACAGCGTGGTGAACTTGATGACCGGGTTCATCGCCACCGACGAGGTGTCCTTGAACGGATCGCCGACCGTGTCGCCGACGACGGTGGCGGCGTGCAGCTCGGTCCCCTTCTCCTTCAGCTCGACCTCGACCAGCTTCTTGGCGTTGTCCCAGGCGCCGCCGGCGTTGGCCATGAAGATCGCCTGGTACAGGCCGAAGAGCGCGATGGAGATCAGGTAGCCGATGAAGAAGTACGGCTCCAGGCAGGCGAACGCCAGCGTGCTGAAGAAGACGGTCAGGAAGATGTTGAACATCCCCTTCTGGGCGTACTGGGTGCAGATCTCGACCACCCTCTTGCTGTCTGCGATCGAGGCCTTCTCGACGCTGGAATCCAGCTTGATGTTGCGCTTGATGAACTCGACCGCCCGGTAGGCGCCGGTCGACACCGCCTGGGTCGAGGCGCCGGTGAACCAGTAGATGACCGCGCCGCCCATGATCAGGCCCAGCAGGAAGGGGGGGTGGAGCAGCGACAGGTTCTCCATTGTCGACCGTGAGCCCCTGGGTGAGGGTCATGATGATCGAGAAGATCATCGTGGTGGCGCCGACCACCGCGGTGCCGATCAGCACCGGCTTGGCGGTGGCCTTGAAGGTGTTGCCCGCGCCGTCGTTCTCCTCGAGCAGGTGCTTGGCGCGCTCGAAGTTGACGTCGAAGCCGTCGACCTTCTTGATCTCTTCCTTCACGTTGGGGATCGATCTCGATGACCGACAGCTCGTAGACCGACTGGGCGTTGTCGGTGACGGGGCCGTACGAGTCGACGGCGATGGTGACCGGCCCCATGCCCAGGAAGCCGAACGCGACCAGGCCGAAGGCGAAGACGGCCGGGCGCCTTCATGATGTCGCTCGAGGCCCGGTGGTGCTGACCCCGTAGGCGATGCCCATCAGCGCGACGATGACGATCCCCATCCAGTAGGCGCTGAAGTTGCCGGCGGTCAGGCCCGACAGGATGTTCAGCGAGGCGCCGCCTTCCCGGGAGGCGGTGACCACCTCCTTGCACGTGCTTGGACTCGGTCGAGGTGAAGACCTTGATCACCTCGGGGATGATGGCGCCGGCCAGCGTGCCGCAGGTGATGATGGTCGACAGCTTCCACCACGAGCGTGTCGTTGCCGAGCCCCAGCTGCGGGATCAGCAGGTAGGAGACCAGGTAGGTCATCGCCACCGAGACGAACGAGGTCACCCAGACCAGCTGGGTCAGGGGCTTCTCGAAGTTCATCTTGTCGGCGTTGCCGTAGCGGGCCTTGACGATCGCCTCGTTGAGCAGATACGAGAGGCCGCTGGCGACGATCATCATGATGCGCATGGCGAAGATCCAGACCAGCAGCTGGACCTGGACGTCGGCGTCGGTGACCGCCAGCAGGATGAAGGTGATGAGCGCGACGCCGGTGACGCCGTAGGTCTCGAAGCCGTCGGCGCTGGGGCCGACCGAGTCGCCGGCGTTGTCGCCGGTGCAGTCGGCGATGACGCCCGGGTTGCGCGCGTCGTCCTCCTTGATGTTGAAGACGATCTTCATCAGGTCCGACCCGATGTCGGCGATCTTGGTGAAGATGCCGCCCGCGATGCGCAGCGCCGAGGCGCCCAGCGATTCGCCGATGGCGAAGCCGATGAAGCAGGCGCCCGCGTAGTCCCGGGCAGGAACAGCAGGATGCAGAGCATCATCACCAGCTCGACGCTGATGAGCAGCATGCCGATGCTCATCCCCGCCTTGAGCGGGATGGCGTAGATGGGGTAGGGCTTGCCCGCGGAGGCTGGCGAAGGCGGTGCGCGAGTTGGCGAACGTGTTGATGCGGATGCCGAACCAGGCGACGCCGTAGCTGCCGCCGATGCCGATCAGCGAGAACAGCAGGATGACGACGACCTTGAGGGCGTCGAAGTGCCGGAGGACGCCGAAGTAGAAGACCATGATGAGGCCGATGAAGACCTCGAGCAGCAGGATGAACTTCCCCTGCGTGATCAGGTAGGTCTTGCAGGTCTCGTAGATCAGCTCCGAGATCTCGCGCATCGACTTGTGCACGGGCAGGTTCTTCAGCTGGCGGAAGATCACCAGCCCGAACACCAGACCCAGCAGGCAGACGACGATGCCGGCCGAGCAGCAGGCTGTCGCCCGGGATCGAGCCGAGGAAACTGACCCGGCCGAGATCGGGGAGCACGAGGGCGGCCTCGCCGCCTTCATGAGCGGCCTGCGCGAACGCCGCCGGAGCCACCAGGGAGACCAGCGCCGCGACCCAGGCGCCGAGGAGAATACGGAGACGGGAGAATCTGATCATCGCGGGGCGGTGTTTAAACCAAACCCCTTGAGATGTAAAGATGACCGCCCCGGTCTACGAGCGGCCCCTATCCGGAATTCTCCGGGGATAGAGGCCCCTCCGACGGGCGGCCACCTCTCAAAAGTGGCTGCCTGGTTCCGCGCTCCGCCGCGGCGGCGGCGTCAGTCGCCCTTGGCTTTGAGGACCAGCAGGCGGTAGTTCGCGTAACCGGCCTGGCCGCAGGAGTAGATGATCTCGGTCAGCAACCGGTAGGGCGTGGTTTGATCGGCCACGACCATCAGCTGCGCTTCGAACTTCTGCCCGGTCAGCTCGGCGACCTTCTTCTCGCGCTTGGCGTGCTTGTCGAGAATCTCGACCAGCGGCGTGATGAAGTAGCCGTTCTCGCCGTCGCGCTTGACCGCCGGGTCGACGCTCGCCGTTGTTGATCGGGGCGACGGCGTCACCTTCCACCAGGAGGACCTTCTTGGTGACGGTGACGGTGACGGCCAGCTTGGGCTTGAGCTCGCTGAACGACTTGGGGACCTGCAGGTTCTGGTCGAAGGTGATGGTCGACGTCGAGGACGAGAACGACTTCAGCAAGAAGACCAGGATGATGGTCATCATGTCCATCATCGGGGTGATGTTCAGGTCCTTGATGATCTCGGGCTCGGCCAGCTTGCGCGCGAACGAGCGGATGGCCTTCTTGCCCTCGAGCCGCGAGATCACATTCGGATTCTCGGAGCCGGCGCTCATCAGAGGATCCCCGCCGCAGAACGCGACGTCGGGGAACAGGATCTTCCCGTCCTCGCCCGACGCGCATGGCGTCCAACGTCGCCACCACGATGTCGTAGGGGATGTTGGCGTCCGCGTTGAAGTTCGCCTTGGTCTCTTCCGCGTTGTCGGGAGCGCTCTTGATCTCCACGCAGCTTGACCGTCAGCCCCTTGTAGTCGTACTGCCCGTTCGGCAGCTTCGCGATCAGGGGGAGGACACCGCCCGAGGCCGCCACCGTGAAGCCGGTGGCGCCGACCGAGACGGTCAGGTTGAGCGGCAGCTTCTCCGAGGAGGGGTGTCTTCAGCGGCCGCGCCCCCGCCCGAGATCGTCGGGACGCGAGACGTTGACGTTGCCGAGCGCGACCTGATTCACCACCGAGGCGAGGAGGAAGATGATGATGTTGGTGACGATGTCCATGTAGGGGACGAGGTTCAGCTCGCCTGCCTCTTCCTCGATCTCCTCGACGTGGTCGCGCATCCGGCGCGTCGCCGCGCGGACCTGGCTTCTCGTCATGGTGCGGTCGGACCTTTCAATTCCACGCTGTGGGTCGTTAGGGCCGCTGGTTGCCGGTTAGGCCTTGGCGCCCTGAGGAAGACTCGGCGAGCAGGTTCTCGAGCTTGAGCGCGAAGCCTTCGAGATCGCCGACCTGCTTCTTCGAGGCCGACGACAGGAAGGCGTGGGCGATGATGCAGGTAGACGGCGATACCGAGGCCCATGGCGGTGTTGTTGAGCGCCTCGGAGATACCTTTGGCGAGCAGGGCGGACCGCTCTTCGGGCTTGGCGGCCGCGACGGCGCCGAATGCCCGGATGAGGCCGATAACCGTACCGAGCAGACCGACGAGGGTCGCGATGTTCGCGATCGACCAGAGGATCTGGACGCGCTTCTTCAAAATCGGGGTCACGTCGACCAGCGTCTCTTCGATCGCCTGGGCGATGGCGATCTCGCCGCGGTGGACACGCTGCAGGCCGGCGCGGGCCACCTGGGCAACGGGGGCCTCGGTGGCCGAGCAGAGCTTGACCGCGCGGTCGATGTTGTTCGCGAGCACCAGCTTGCGGATCTGCTCCAGGAATGCCTTCGCGTTCACCGAGCCTTTGCCGAGGAAGAAGATCGAGCGGTCAATGATGATCGCCAAGGTGATGATGGACACCACCAAGTTGATGTACATCAGCGTACCGCCTTCTTCTAGGAATCGGGCGAGTCCTTGCATCTCTGTGTCTCCTCGCGCGCGCTCGGCGCCGCAATCGATCGCTGGTTTGGGCTGGGGTTTAAGACGGGTGTAGTGACGGAAAATTAAGTTACTGCGGCCGGTATCTTATCGGTATGGCCGGGGGTGTCAAGGTATCGGTATCGCTCGCTTACGTGGTCTTTGGCGTGGTCGGCGACATCCCTTGGGGGTCCGGTTCGATGTGGATGATTACGTCGGATACCTCGGGAAACTTTACCTTCAAAGCGCGCTCAATCTCCTCTGCCAGGCAATGAGCGTCCCCGGTCGTGGTTGCCGCCGGCACCACCATGTGGAGGTCGAGCTCGACCGCGCTGCGAACGCCGCGCGATCGGATCCGGTGAACGTCGCTGACGCCCTGGACCGATCGGGCGACCGCTGCGACCTGGGTCGGGTCGAGGATGGCGGCGTCGAGGAGCACCGGGACGTTCTCGCGGAAGACGTCCCAGGCGACGTGGGCAACCAGGGCGACGACCAGCAGGGTGGCCACCGCGTCCCCCCAGACGAAGCCCGCTCGCACCGCCACGAAGGACGCCACGACGGCCGCCGACGCGTAGAGGTCGGACTGGGTGTGGCGGGCATCGGCGTGCAGGAGCGCGCTCCCCAGCTCGTGCGCCTTGCGGTGCTCGTAACGGCTCACGAACAGGCTGACGGCCATCGTGCCGAGGACGATGGCGAACCCCGGCCAGCCGACGCGCGGCGCCGGTCGCGCCCAGATCAGCGCGTGCACCGCCGCCGACGCGAGCTCGAACAGGCTGACGACGATCAGAGCCCCGATCCCGACGGCGGCCAGGATCTCGATCTTGTTGCGGCCGTAGGGGTGGCGCTCGTCGGCAGGCGCGGCCGCCCATCGCAGGCCGAGCAGCGCCAGGACGTTGGACGACGCGTCGAGGATCGAGTGCAGCGAGTCGGTTCCCAGCGTCAGCGAGCCGGAGACGTAGCCGTATCCGGCCTTGGCCAGCGCCACGACGGCGTTCAGCCAGAGCGTGATCCAGAAGACCCGCCGCACTTGCCGGCGCCGATCGGCCGCGGCTCGCAGCGCCTCCGCCGCCGCGGGGCCGTGGCCGCAGGCGTCGGTGGGCGCGGTCATTTTTGTTCGGGGACCGGATCGCCGTCGAGGTCCCTCACCTCGACAGGCGCCAGCTTGGCGAGCGGATCGGCGAGCGTCTTCTTGTCGCCCACCACGACGATCGTGAGGTGGGTGGGATCGATGAACTTGCGCGCCACGCGGCGGACGTCGTCCTTGGTCACCGCGGCGACCTTGCGGGTGTAGTCGGTGACGTAGCTGTCGGGCAGGCCGAACACCGCCAGCTCGGCCAGCTGGGCGGCGACGTTGGCCCGGGTCGCGAAGCGGGCGGGGAACGACTTGACGATCTGGTCCTTGGCGCGCGACAGCTCGACGTCGGTCACGTCGGCGTCACGCATCCCCGAAATCTCCTTCAGGATCTCCGCGACCGAATCGGCGCTGTGGGGAGCCACGAACTCGCCACCCGCCGAGAACGGGCCGGGGGTCTTGCGACTGTCGAACGTCGAGCGGGCGCCATAGGTCCATCCCTGCTTCTCGCGCAGGTTCAGATCGAGCCGGTAGAACCCCCCGCCCAGGATCAGGTTCATGACGGTGACCGGAAAGTAGTCCGGGTTGGTGCGCTCGATGCCGACGAGACCGACCCGGATCGACGACTGCGGCGCCTCGGCCTTGTCGATCAGGAAGACCCGGGTCGCGGCGGCCGCTCCCGCGGGAGGGGGGAGGCGCTTGGCGGGGACCCGCTTGGCCTTCCACTTGCCGAACGCAACCTCCAGCTTGGCCCGCAACGCCGCCACGGTCGTGTCGCCGGCAACGATCAGGGCGGCGTTGTTGGGGCGGTAGTTGGCGTCGAAGAAGGCACGCAGATCGGCCGGGGTCAGCTGCTTGATCGAAGACTCGGCCCCGGTCATCGGCCAGCCGTACGGGTGCTTCGCGCCGAAGAGCAGGCGGGTGTAGGCGAGGTTGGCCACCGTCGGAGGCGAGTCCTTGCGCCGTCCGATCGCTGTCAGCAGGTTGTCGCGGACGCGCGTGAATTCCTTTTCGTCGAAGGTCGGGTTCTGGACGACGTCGGCGAACACCGCCAGGGCCGGGTCGAGGTTGCGGGCCAGCGTCGACATGCTGACGTTGGAGGCGTCCCAGGTGCTGCCGGTCGACAGCGTCGCGCCGAGCACGGCCATCTCGTCGGCGATCCCCAGCGCGGTTCGGGTCTTGGTCCCCTCGTCCAGCATGTTGGCGGTCAGATCCGCCAGCCCGGCCCGGTCGGCCGGGTTCGCGGCGCCGCCGGTCTTGATCATCAGGTTGAAGTCGATGAGCGGAAGATCGTGGAATTCGACCAGGAAGACGTCGAGCCCGTTCTTCAGCTTGAAGCGCTGCCAGCGCGGCGGCGTGAACGTCGGCTCGGGACCGGCGGTCGGGGGCTGCTGACGGAACGGGGCATCGGGCGTCTCGCGGACGGCCGGCCCGGAGGCGGGCGCCGGCCCCGGGGTGGCCGGCGGCGGCGCCGCGGGCGCGCTGGCCCCGGCGGGAGGGGCGGCGGTCGCGGCGCCCGGGGGCGGCGCCGAGGCGCAGCCGAGGGCCCAGGCGCAGGAGAGGGCGACGGTCAGGAGCCGGCGGGTCATGGCTTCACCCGTCCCATGATGGGGGCTTCGGGGTTGGGTTGCACGGTTACGACCACCCGTCCGTCGGGGCGCAGGTACTGCTGCGCGGTTGCCAGGATCGCGGCCGCGTCGACGGCGCGGTAACGGCGCAGGTCCTCGGTCAGGAACCCCGGATCGCCCAGGAACAGGTTGTAGTGCTGAAGGCGCTCGACGCGGGGGAGCAGCCCCTCGAGGCTCCGCACCGTGTCCGATTCGATCTGGTTCTTCGCCCGGGCCAGCTCCGCGCCGTCGACCGGTTTGGTCCGCACGGCCGCGATCTCCTGGTCGATGACGCCCAGAATCTCGTCCAGGGTGTGCCCGGGCATCGGCGACACCATGATCTCGAAGTCGCTCGCCAGGAGCTGGCTCTGCTGCGAGGCGGTCACCGACTGGGCGATCTTGAGCTCGTAGACCAGTCGCTTGTAGAGGCGCGAGGACTTGCCGCCGCCCAGGACGTTCGCCAGCAGATCGAGCTCGCGGTCGCCGGGGGTGAAGTTCGCGGGCGACGGGTAGGCCACGTAGAGCTGGGGCTGCTGGATCTTCGCCTCCATCGCGATCCGCTTGGGCGCCGCCAGCCGCACCGGCACCGAGGGCATCCGGGGGACCGGGCCGCCGGCCGGGATCGGACCAAAATACTGCTCGACCAGTGCCTTCGTCTTGGCCCGATCGATGTCGCCGGCAATCGTCAAGGTGGCGTTGTTGGGGACGTAGAAGGTCCGGAAGAACCCTTTGACGTCGTCGAGCGACGCCGCGCTCAGATCGGTCATCGAGCCGATCACCTCGTGATAGTAGGGGTGGGCAGGGGGGTAGAGCGCCTCGAGCAGAACCTTGGAGACGAGGCCCGCCGGGCGGTTCTCCGTCCGCTGGCGGCGCTCGTTCTTGACGACGTCTCGCTGGTTGTCGAGCGTCTCCTTGAAGGCCTGACGCTCGAGGAGGAACCCCATGCGCTCGCTCTCGAGCCAGAGCGCCAGCTCGAGCTGATTCGACGGGACCACTTCGAAGTAGTTGGTTCGATCGTGCGACGTCGAGCCGTTGACGTTGGAGGCGCCGGCCTTCTGCAGGAGCTCGAAGTGCTTGTCCTCGGGGACATGCTTGGTCCCCTGGAACATCACGTGCTCGAACAGGTGGGCGAAGCCCGTCTTCCCCGGCTTCTCGTCGCGCGAGCCGACCTTGTACCAGACGTCGACCACGACCTCCGGCATGCGGCGGTCCTCCAGGAGGATCACCTCGAGCCCGTTCGGGAGCAGGTACTTCTCGAAGGGGATCTGGGGGAGATCGGGGGCGCCGGGCGTCGTCGCCGGCGGGGGCGGCGACGGCGGCGACGGGGGGGCAGGGGGGAGGGGGGCGACGGCCAGCATCGCCAGCGCGAGGGGAGCGAGCATGGCGGAATCCTTACATCAGATTCCTCACTGCGCGAGGTAGAGGATCCCCAGGACGGTGGCGGCGTAGAGAAAGAGGTTCGCGACGAAGGGGACGTCGTGCAACATCGCGTCGGTGGGGCTCTCGTCGGTGTGGCGACCCACGATGCGGATGAACCTGTAGACCGCGAACGCGACGAACGGGACCGTGAGCACCAGCCGTCCCGTCCCGAACACCTCGCCCGCGTGCTGCGAGCGGGTGTAGGCGAGGTAGGTGATGACGGTGGCGACGCCGAACACGACCAGCAGCAGCGACAGCACACGAGGGTTGTAGTCGCTCAGCACCGCGCGGTGCTCGTGCCCGGTCGCTCCGCCACGTTTCAGCTCGTGGGCGCGCTTGCCGAAGGCCAGCAGCGCCGACAGCACCAGGGTGCAGAGCAGCAGCCAGCGCGACGGCGGGACCGGCACGGCGAACGCTCCCGCGAGCACCCTCAGCACGAACCCGAGGCAGATGCAGCCGACGTCGACGAAGGCGATCTTCTTCAGCCAGAGCGAATAGGCGACGTTGAGCCCGAGATAGCCGAGCGCCACGGCGACGAAGGGGGCCCCCAGCGCCCCGGCGATCAGGAAGGCGCCCACGGTCAGCGTGGCCGCGAGGGCCTGGGCGGCCCGCACCGGCAGCGCGCCCGAGGCGATCGGGCGCAGGCGCTTGAGGGGGTGGGCCCGATCCTTCTCGATGTCGACCAGATCGTTCAGCTGGTAGACCGCGCTCGACAGGAGGCAGAAGCTGGCGAACGCGGCGGCGGTGTGCAGATCGGCCTGCAGATCCCCGGCCCGGCGCGCGAATACGACCGGCGCGGCGACGAACAGGTTCTTCACCCACTGGTGCGGGCGCACCGATTTCAGGATCGCGGTCAGCATCGCTCTGGCGTCGCTATCGGTGACGTGATTATCTGGAAGAAATCCTTCTGGTCAACGATGCCCACGCCGACGCAGCCGTCCACTGCTTCCGTCGTCAGCGACGAAGAACTGGTCGCGCGCGCGCGCGCCAAGGACTTCGCGGCCTTCGAGCAGCTGCTCGACCGGTACGAGGACAAGATTTTTCGGCTGGCCTTTCGGTTCGTCCGCAACGAGACCGACGCGAAGGAGGTCTTGCAGGACACCTTCCTCACAATCTGGCGCAAGCTCGATACGTTCAAGGGCGATTCTCAGTTTTCGAGCTGGCTCTACCGCGTTGCGGCCAACACCGCACTGATGCGCCTGCGGGCGCAGCGGCGTCACCCGGAGGTCTCCACCGAAGAGCTGCCGATCGGTTTCCTGGACAGCTACGGTCAGATGCCTCCGGCTGGCGAGAACTGGGCCAAGCGCCCCGACGATGAGCTGCAGTCGGGCGAGCTGCGCAGCCACATCCAGTCCGCCGTCGACACCCTGCCCGAGATCTACCGGACCGTATTCCTGCTGCGAGACGTCGAGGGGATGTCGACCGAGGAGACGGCTGAGGTGCTGCAAATCTCCGTGCCGACGGTGAAGACGCGGCTTCACCGCGCGCGGCTCGCACTGCGCGACAGGATAACGACCTACTTCGAGAAGAAGTAGCCCCTGGCGTCGCGCGCCGGCTGCTAGGGCGCGATCACGAGGCTGACCTGCCACCGCGCCAGCTCGGGGCGGACGACGGCGGCCTCTTCGGTGTCGCCGGCGACCAGGGTCTCGATGCGGGCGATCAGCGCCCGCGCGGCGGCATCGGCGCCGGCGGGTCGCTCGGCCAGCAGGCGGCGCAGCTCGTGGCGAATTCGGACCATCTCTCGCGTCTCCGCGTAGTCCATGCAGCATCCTCCAACGTTTTCCACGGTAGACGGCGTGCGCGGCCGGTCAAATTTTTCGAGCCGTTTTTTGATGATCGCCGGCGATTTTCTCGCCGGGGCGGGGCCTGCTAGATTGCCGGCGAACATGTTGCGCCCGACCGACGACCTCCGCATCGAGCAGATCCGCCCCCTCATCCCGCCCGCGATCCTGATGGAGAACCTGCCGCTCAGCGAGCGGGCCTCCACCACCGTCGCCGAGAGCCGCGACGCGCTCACGCAGATCCTCCGTCGTCAGGACGATCGCCTGGTCGTCGTGGTCGGCCCCTGCTCGATCCACGACGTCGAGGCGGCCAAGGAGTACGGCAAGGGGCTGCACGCGCTGGCGGGCGAGCTCGACGACGCGCTCTTCATCGTCATGCGGGTCTACTTCGAGAAGCCCCGGACCACGGTCGGGTGGAAGGGGCTCATCAACGACCCCCACCTCGACGGCACGTTCAAGGTCAACGAGGGGCTGGGGCTGGCGCGCGGCCTCCTCCGCGATTTGGCCGAGATGGGCCTCCCGGCGGGCTGCGAGTTCCTGGACACCATCACCCCCCAGTACATCGCCGACCTGGTCAGCTGGGGCGCGATCGGCGCGCGGACGACGGAGAGTCAGGTCCACCGCGAGCTGGCCTCGGGGCTGTCGGTTCCGGTCGGATTCAAGAATGGCACCGACGGCAACACGCAGATTGCGATCGACGCCATCCAGGCGGCGAGCTACCCCCACCAGTTCCTGTCGGTCACCAAGCAGGGGATCTCCGCGATCGTCGCCACCCGCGGCAACCCGGACTGCCACCTCATCCTGCGCGGAGGGAGCGGCGAGCCGAACTACGACGCCCCGTCGGTGGCGAAGGCGGTCGCCGCGCTGGAGAAGGCGAAGCTGCCGCCGCGGCTGATGGTCGACTGCAGCCACGGCAACAGCCGGAAGGACCACGCCCGGCAGCCGGTGGTGGTCCGCGACATCGCCGAGCAGATCACCGGCAAAGGGGGCGGGCGCTCGATCGTCGGGATCATGCTGGAGAGCCACCTCGTCGGTGGTCGCCAGGACGCGAAGCCGGGTAAGAAGCTGACCTACGGTCAGAGCATCACCGACGCCTGTCTGGGCTGGACCGACACGATTCCGACGCTGAAGCTACTGGCCGACGCTGTCCGCGAGCGCCGGAAAAAGCAGTAGCGCGCTCTGATCAGTTTTTTGGCGTTCTTATCGCCTCGTGGTTCGATGGCCATGGAGAGCCCATGGATATTCGGACCATCTACTTGCCGTCGGGAGGGCTGGCTGAGACGCACGGCGGGGTCGTGCGTCTCACGACCCCCAGCGCCGGGGCGCTGTCGGCGCACCGGGTGACTCGCCAGGAGATCCAGGACGCGACCGTCGCCGAGGCCGAGGCCGCGGTGGGGCGCCGCCTGGTCACCGGGCTGTGGTGGTTGACCACGGCGGGCGCCAAGACGACCGCCGTCCCGCTCGTCGAAGCGTAACGCGCACACCGCTTCACCCGCGGCGCCTCGCCGGTCTATGCTGGCGGGCACCGTGCCCGTCGCCCTTCCGTCTCCCGCGGTCGCCACCCTGCTCGTGAGCTGCCGCGATCGCACGGGGCTCGTCTCCGCGCTGTCCGAGTTCGTGTTCGACAACGGCGGCAATATCCTGGACGCCGATCAGCACGCCGAGGCGGAGACCGGGATGTTCTTCATGCGCCTCTGCTGGGATCTGGCCGGATTCAAGCTGGCGCGCACCGACATCGACGCCGCCCTGTCGCTGCTGGCCAAGCGGTTCGACCTCGGGTGGGAGGTGACGTTCTCCGACGTCCGCCCCCGCGTCGCCGTGTTCGCCAGCAAGACGCCCCACTGCCTCTACGATCTGCTGCTGGCCGATCAGCTGGGCGAGCTGGGGGGCGGCGAGCTCTGCGCGGTGATCTCCAACCACGACGATCTGCGCGCGGCCTCCGGGCACTTCGGCGTCCGCTTCGAGCACGTTCCCATGGACCCCGACAAGGTCGCCGCCGAGGCGGTGCAGCAGCGCCTGCTGAGTGAGCTGGGGGTCGACCTGATCGTGCTCGCCCGCTACATGCAGATCCTGTCGCCCGATTTCGTCGCGCGCTGGCAGGGGCGGATCATCAACATCCACCACTCGTTCCTGCCGGCCTTCGTCGGCGCCAAGCCCTACCACCAGGCGAAGGCGCGCGGCGTGAAGGTGATCGGTGCGACAGCTCACTACGTCACCAGCGAGCTGGATCAGGGGCCGATCATCGAACAGGACGTCACCCGGGTCAGCCACCGAGAGGACGTTCCCGAGCTGATGCGCAAGGGGAGCGAGCTGGAGCGCCGGGTGCTCACCCGGGCGGTTCGCCTGCACCTCGAGCGGCGCGTCCTGGTCTCCGGAAATAGAACGATCGTCTTCGGGTAGCGCCGATCGCGTCGGGGGAGCGCGAGCTTTTTGCTTGCGCGAGCCCATCGCGGGGGGCGCGGGACCCTTTCAGGGTCCCGAACTCGATCAAATCGTCAACCACCGGATCTCGCCGAAGCCGGCGATGAGGCGGGCCTCCTCGATGTCGAAGCGCCAGAGCGTGAAGTCGCCGAGCGCGAAGTAGTCGGCGGCCCGGGGCCAGCGCGCGAGGTAGCGGGCGCGCGCGTCGTCGACGTCGACGGCGGCGACCGGGCGCACCTGCCCCAGCAGCGAGACCCGGGCGCCGGCCTGCGGATCGGCCGCCGCTGAACGATCGCCGACGAACAGCCCGGCCCGCGGATCGGCGACCAGGTTGCGCGTGTGGGCGGCGAGGCGCGACAGCAGCAGCAGCGGCGCCCCGTCCGCCGACAGCGCGTAGGGGGTGACCGAGCCGTAGGGATAGCCCGGGCGATGGACCGAGATCGTCGACAGCACGCCGATCGTCTCGGCGGCCAGCAGGGCGCGGGCGGCATCGGTCGGTTCGGGAGCTCGTTCGGGCATCGCAGCCCCGAGTCTATCCAAGAAAGTCTATTAACATTCGACCGTGCCCCCCGACCTGATCGTCCTGCCGTCGCCCGACGCGGCCTGCCTGCGCGCGGCGGAGATCGTGACCGAGACCCTCCGCGCGAAGCCCGACGCGGTGTTGGCGCTCCCCGCCGGCAACACGCCCGGCGCAGTGTACGCGGAGCTGGTGCGGCGACACCGGGCCGGCGGGCTGTCGTTCGCGCGCGCGACGGCGTTCACCCTCGACGAGTACGTCGGGCTCGCGGCCGATCACGCGGCGAGCTTTCGCCGCTTCGTGGAGGCCGAACTCTGCCGGCAGGTCGATCTACCGGCCGCGCGCCTGCACGCCCCCGACGGAAAGGCGTCCGACCTGGCGGGCGAGTGCGCGCGCTACGAGCGGGCGATCACCGACGCCGGCGGGCTCGAGCTCGCGTTGCTCGGCATCGGCGTCAACGGTCACGTCGCGTTCAACGAGCCGCCCGCGCCGTTCGCCTCGCGCACACGGCTGGTGGCGCTCACCCCCGAGACGCGCGCCGCGGCGACCGCCGCGTTCGGCGCGACCCCGGTCCCCACGGCCGCGCTGACCATGGGGATCGCGACCATCCTCGACGCGCGCCGCTGCGTGCTGCTGGCCTTCGGGGCAGGCAAGGCCGAGGCGATCGCCCGCATGCTCTCCGCCCCCCCGTCGCCCGACTGCCCCGCGTCGGCCCTGCAACAGCACCCGAACGCGACCGTCATCGTCGACCAGGCGGCGGCTTCCCGCTTGACTCCCCCGACCCGTTGGTAGTTGATGCGAGCGTCTCTGTATCTCTGAAAATCCAATAGCGCCTTCGGTGCCCATAAGGGGCATAACAGGGAAGCCGGAAGTCGGGCGAAAGCACGACCAGCCGGCGCGGTCCCGCCACTGTGTGTGGAGGCCGTCCTCGCGAACCCACTCGACGAAATCGTCGGGGAAGGGGAGGACGGCCGCGCAACGACGAGAGTCGCGACGCGCTCCACGAGCCAGGAGACCTACCGAAGGCCGAAGCTTTCTTCTCCGCGCGGACGGAGATCGGCCCCGGCCCCCAACTTGGTCGCTGGTCAGCCCTTCGTCCCCGCGGAACGAGGGGTTTTTTGATCGCCACCGTCACCACCCACAATCCGACCGCCGCCGACCGCGCCGCCGCCCGACGCGGCGCCCGCGCGCGGGTGGCGCTCGGATACGTGCTGGTGCTGGGCGCGGCGGCGGGGACGCTGGCGCTGGCGCTGCTGATCGGGCCCGCCGACGTCAGCCTCCAGTCGGTGCTGCAGGCGCTCGCCCGCCGCTTTCACGGGGCGGCCGGGCCGCTCCCCTGGCAGGACGTCGTCGTCTGGAGCGTGCGGCTCCCCCGGGCCCTGGTCGGCTTCGTCGTCGGTGGTGGCCTGGCGATCGCGGGCGCGGCGCTGCAGGGGCTGTTTCGCAACCCGCTGGCCGAGCCGGGCGTGCTGGGCATCTCGTCGGGGGCATCGCTCGGCGCGGTGCTGGCGATCTACTTCCACGTCGCCGGTCGCTTCGTCTGGATGCTTCCGGTTTGCGCCTTCGCGGGCGCGGCGGCCGACGCGATCCTGGTGTTCGCGATCGCGTCGCGGCGGGGGCGCGGGCGGCTGTTCACGGGGACGCTGCTGCTCGTCGGCGTGGCGATCATGGCGCTGAACACGTCGCTGACGACGTTCGTGCTGTCGGTGTCGCTGTCGAGCTACGACGTGGGCCGCCAGGTCGTCTACTGGCTGCTGGGCGGGCTCGAAGGGCGGACCTGGGACCACCTGCTGCTGGGGGCGCCGCCCATCCTGCTCGCCGCGATCGTGGTCGCGGCGCACGGCCGCGAGCTGGACGCGCTGATGCTGGGCGAGCTGGGGGCGCAGTCGGTCGGCATCGACGTGCCGCGCGTGCGGCTGCGGCTGTTGCTGGCGACGGCGGTGCTGGTGGGGGCGGCGATCGCCGTCGCCGGTCCGATCGGCTTCGTCGGTCTGCTGGTGCCGCACGTGATCCGGCTGGCGGTAGGTTCGGCGCACCGGGCGCTGCTGCCGCTGGCGTTCATCGGCGGCGGTGTCTTCCTGGTGATCGCCGACGTCGTCGCCCGGACTCTGCTGGTCGGGACCGAGATCCCCGTCGGCGTCGTGACGGCGACGGTCGGGGCGCCGGTCTTCCTGTTTCTCCTGGTGCGCAGGCGGGTCGAGGTGACGGCGTGAGCGCGCTGCTCGAGGTCGCGGGCGTCAGCTTCGGCTACGGCCGGCGCAGCGTGTTTCGTGACGTGTCGTTCGCCGTCAACCCCGGCGAGCTGGTCGCGCTCTGCGGGCCGAACGGCGCCGGCAAGTCGACGCTGCTGCGGCTCATGCTGGGGCTGCACGCGCCGTCGGCGGGGACGGTGGCGCTGGCGGGCACGCCGGTCACCGCGCTCAGCCGGCGGGAGATCGCGCGCCGCGCGGCCCTCCTGCCCCAGGACGTGCCGGTCGACGTGCCGCTCACCGTGCGCGAGGCGGTGGCGCTGGGGCGGCTGCCGCACCTGGCCCGTTTTCAGCCCGAGTCGGAGGCCGACATCGCGGCGGTCGATCGCGCGCTGGCGGCCACCGACGCGACCTCCTTCGCCCAGCGCCCGGTCGACGAGCTGTCGGGCGGCGAGCGCCACCGCGTCCACCTGGCCCGGGCGCTGGCCCAGGAGGCGCCGCTCCTGCTGCTCGACGAGCCGATCGCGGGGCTCGATCTCGCCCACCAGCTGCAGGCGCTGGATCTGCTGCGGGCCACGGTCGCCGACGGTCGCGCGGCGGTGGTGGCGCTGCACGACCTGTCGCTGGCGGCCCGCAGCTGCCACCGCATGCTGCTGCTGGCCGACGGCGGGCTGCGCGCCGACGCCGCACCCGGCGCGGTGCTGACCGTCGACAACCTGGCGCGCTACTTCGGCGTCGACGCCGAGGTGCGTCTCGACGGCGCGGGGCGGCCGCTGGTGGTGCCGCTCGCGGCGCGGGCGGCGCGCGCGGAGGGCGACGCATGATGGCCGTGCTGGCGATTGGCGCGATGCTGGCGGGCACGTCGGTCCCGCCCTCCGACGACGACGCGCCCGAAGCGGTGCCCGTGGCGACGGCGATACCGTCGTCGCCCGCGGGCGCAAGTGGCCCCACCGAGACGGTTGTCGTTGGCAGGAAGGATCCCGACGCCCTCCGCGAGGACCGCACCAGCGCCGGGTCGGTCGTGCGTCCGGCCGCCAGCCCGCGCGCCTTCGACGACCTCGGGCAGATCCTGCTCGAGGTGCCGGGCGTGATCACCACCCGCACCGGCTCGCTGGGATCGTACGCCACGATCTCGCTGCGCGGCTCCAGCCCCGACGAGGTGCGCATCTACCTGGACGGCGTGCCGCTCAACGGAGCCTCCGGGGGGGCCGTCGACGTCTCGGCGCTGCCCCTCGGCGACGTCGAGCGGGTCGAGGTCTACCGCGGCACCTCGCCGCTCGCGTTCGGCGAATCGGCGCTGGGCGGGATCGTGTCGATCACGACGCGCACGCCCGGGGCGCCGCGGCTGGACATGCGCGGCGGCGTCGCCTCGTTCGGGACCCGGTACGCCGACCTCACCGGCGGCGGGCAGGTGGGGCGGCTGAAGCTCTACGCCGGCGTGCACGGTCTGTCGGCCCGCGGCGACTACGGCTATCGCAACGACAACGGCACCGCGGCGAACCCCGGCGACGACGTCTACATGGCCCGGCAGAACAACGATCTGCGGGAGGCGAGCGGCGTGTTGCGCGCGGCGCTGGACCTGCCGGGGCGACGGAGCCTGAACCTCGGCGGCATCGGCTTCGGGCGCGAGCAGGGGCTCACCGGGCGGGGGGCCAACCCGACGGTGTGGGCCCGGTTCGCGACCAGCCGCGGGCTCGGCTACCTCCGCTACCAGTCGCGCGACGATCTCGGCCCCGGCGGGGAGCTCACCGCGCAGGTCTACGCCTCGGACCAGCGCGATCGCATCCGCGATCCCGAGGGCGAGCTCGGCGTCGGCGGGCCGCACCAGTCGCGCGAGGTCAGCCAGGCGCTGGGGACGACGGTGAATGGCAGCCGGCCGCTCACCGACTGGCTGCGCGTTGCGGCGGTCCTCGAGGCGCGGCGGGAGACCTTCCAGTCCTCCGACGCCGTCGACACGGTCCCGGTCGGGATTCCGGCGCGGCGCTCGACCGGCGTCGCGGGGACAGAGCTGGACGTCTACGCGCGCCAGCTGAACCTCGATGTCATCGCGTCGGCGCGGCTCGAGCTGGTGAACGACGTCGTGACCCAGGGCGCGACGGTCGATCCGGCGACGACCCACCGCCTGCCGGTGGTGCGGGCCGGCTTGGTGCGCCCGCTGGGAGCGCACGCGACGCTGAAGGCGAACCTGGGCCGCTACGCCCGGATGCCGACGTTCATCGAGTTCTACGGCAACGGCACCGGCCGGCTGGTCGGCAATGCGGATCTCCTCCCCGAGCGCGGCACCAACGGCGACGTCGCGCTCTGGATCGATCGCGAGCGGGTGACCAGCCGGACCGCGGTCTTCGGCGCGATGGTCGACGATCTCGATCCGCTGGCAGGCGTCGTCGTGGGGGCAGGCGCGGGCCGACAACCTGGCGCGGGCCAGAACCTGGGGCGTCGAGCAGGAGCTGCGGCTGGCGCTGGGGCGTCACGTCCGCACCGTCGCGCAGCTCACCTACCTGCAGGCCATCGACCAGAGCGACAACGCCGCGAGCCGGGGGCACCAGCTTCCGCTGCATCCGCGTCTCACCGGTTACCTTCGCCCGGAGCTGGTTGCGGTGCCGTTGCCGGGGGGGATGACTCTGGCCAGCTACGTGGACGTGGCCGTTCGCAGCGAGACCTACGCCGACAACGTCTACCTGCTGAAGCTGGGGCCGCGCGCCCTCATCGGCTGTGGTCTCACGGTGGCGGCGCCCCGGACGGGCCTCCGCTTCACCGCGAGCGTCGCGAATCTCACCGACGATCGGCGCACCGACTTCGTCGACTGGGCGCTGCCCGGTCGGGCGCTGTTCGCGACCCTCGCCTACACCCCGTTTTTCGATCAGCGATTCGGACCATGACGGCAAACAAGGAGCGACGACGAATGCGTTTTTCTCGTTTATTTCACTTTGGTTCTGGCTTGGGCCTCTGCGCGACGGTGGCCCTGGCGGGCTGCGGGGGCTCGAACGACGATAGCGGTGCCGGCGGTAGCGGCGGCACCGTGGCAGGTTCGGGTGGAGGCGGCGGAGTCGGGGCCGGCGGCGCTGCCGGTACCGGTGTGGCGGGCAGTGACGGCGGGGCCGGTACCGGCGGCGCGGCAGCCGGGGTGGGCGGCGGCGCGCCGGTCGGTGGCAGCGGCGGTGCGGCCAGCGGTGGGAGAGGCGGCGCGCCGGTCGGTGGCAGCGGCGGCGCTCCGGTCGGCGGCAGCGGCGGCGGCGCGGGCGGCGCGCCTGTCGGCGGCAGCGGCGGCGGAGCGGTCGGTGGCGCGGGCGGCGCGCCTGTCGGTGGCAGCGGCGGCGGGGCGGTCAGCGGCGCGGGCGGCGGAGCGGTCGGTGGCGCGGGCGGCGGAGCGGTCGGTGGCGCGGGCGGCGCGCCTGTCGGTGGCAGCGGCGGCGGTCCGGTGGGAGGCAGCGGCGGCGCGGCGATCGTGCTGGCGGCGCCGCCGCCGGTCGGGTTCGCGGTCGTGAACAGCGACTTCTCCTCGACCAGCATCTCGCTGCTCAACAACAGCGGCGGCCTCGCGCACGCCGACTGCGTCCACTCGTCGACCTCCGGCGGCTCGAGCACCATCTCGAGCGATGTGACGCTCCCCTCGCAGCCGCAGCGCGGAAACCAGCTGGTGCTCATCGACCGCGGCAACGGCGCGCTCACCTTCCTCAATCCGACGACCTGCGAGATCGATCGGCAGTTCTCGGTGAAGGGCGGGCTCACCTTCCCGAACCCGCACGACGTCGTCATTCTCGGCAACACGAAGGCCTACGTGACGCGCTACGAGCGCAACGCGGGCGTGACGCTGGGTGACGACCTCTACATCATCGATCCCGCGACCGGCGCGTCGGCGGGGCGGATCGATCTCAGCAGCTACGCCGCCCCGGTCTCGGGGAAGACGATCCAGGCCCGTCCCGATCGCGCGGTGCTCGCGAACGGTAAGGTGATGGTGACGTTGAACAGCACGACGCCGTCGTACCCCTACACCTACGCGGAAGGGCGGCTGGTGGTCGTCGATCCCGCCACCGACACCGCCATCCAGAACTTGGCGCTGACGGGCCTCAAGAACTGCGAGGGGCTCGACTACCTGCCGGCGGCGAAGGTGGTGCTGGTCTCTTGCGCCGGCACGTTCAACTCGCCCGACCAGGCCCTGGAGTCGGGGATCGCGGTGGTCGACGTCGCGACGACGCCGATCAAGCTGAAACAGATCATCTCGGGGCAGGCGTTCGGCGCCGGTCCGGTGACCTTCCTCTGGGTGCTGGGCGCCCCGACGGCGACGCGGCCGAACCGCGCCTTCACCGCGACGTTCGGCTCGTTCGCCACGGCGACGTCGCCTGCGGCGCCGGATCTGATCCAGATGTTCGACTTCGTCAGCGGCGCGACGACGTCGATCGCCTCGTCGACGGCGTTCGCTCTGGGCCGGCCCGCGGTGGGAAGCGGACGGTTGCTGATACCCGACGCGAAGGCGTCGCAGCCGCGCATCCACGTCTACGACATCACCGGCACGCCGACCGAGACCAGCGCGTTCGAGCCGGACCCGATCAACCACCTGCCACCCCGGGAGCTCGCCGGCTATTGAGCGCGGAGGGAACGGGCCGCGGCCGGCGGTGGGCGCTGGGCGCCCTCGTCGCCGGGCCGCTGGCGGCGGGCTTCGCGCTCCGGCGCGGCATCCACGCGGCGCTGGTCGGCGCGCGCGACTTCGCCGACAGCGAAATCGAGCCGGGCCCGTTCCCCAAGTCGCTGCGCGGGCCTGACGGCGCCACGCAGCTCGTCCCGCGCCAACCGCGCCGGATCGTCTCGACCTACCTCGGCGCCGACGAGCTGCTCGCGTCGCTGGTCGCGCACGACCGGGTCGTCGCGGTCTCGGCCTACGCCGACGATCCGGCGACGTCGAACTGCCACGGCGTCTACCCGCCCGGCGTGCCGCGGCTGCGCACCGACCCGGAGCGGATCCTGTCGCTCACACCCGATCTCGTCTGCGTCGCCGGCTTCACCGAGCCCGAGGCGCTGCGGCTCGCGGTCGGCACCGGCCTGCCGATCCTCCGCTGGTCGCGATACGACTCGTTCGCCGACATCATCGCCAAGATCGAGCTCTACGGTGCCGCCCTGGGCGAGGAGGCGCGGGCGGCGCGGATGAGCGCCGAGCTCGAGACCCTGCTCATTTCGCTGTCGGCGCGTCTCGCCGGCGCGCGTCCGGTGCGCGTCCTCTACTACGACCCGCCGACCTATACGATGGGGCGGGGGACGCTGGTGGGTGAGATCCTGGCCCGCGCCGGCGGCGCCAACGTCGTCGAGGAGCTGGGGATCGTCGGCCCCGGGCAGATCGAGCTCGAGGCCGTGCTGGGGCTGGAGCCGGAGGCGATCGTGATGCCGCGCTACGCGGACAACGGCTCGCGCGTCGACGAGCTGGTGGCGAGCGCGGTCTGGCGGCAGGTCCCGGCGGTGCGCGCCGGGCGGGTCCACGAGATCCCGGGCTCCTGGATCGCGACCGTGTCGCACCACGCAGCGCGGGGGCTGGAGCGAATCGCGCGGCTGCTGCATCCTGATCGGTTCGGCTGAGCGGTCGGTTCGGTTTGGGCGTTGCGCACGAACGGCGCGAATTGCGCATGGCCGTTGTGCACAAAGTGCGCGGCGCCGCCGCCCGTTTTCCCCGTTCGGGCGGCGGCGCACGCGCATCTCGTGAAGCGTTAGAGCAGTGGCGGGGTGGCCAGCGTGGCCAGCTCCAGCGCCTGCTCCGGGAACCAGGCCCCGGCGGCGGGGTCGACGATGCCGCCCCACTCGGGATCGACGGTCGAACCGGCGACGCCGCGGTTGCACGAGCCGTCAGACTCGCCCGGGATCTTGATCCAGAGCGCGGCGTCGACCAGCGGGAAGCCGGTCGCGACGGTCGGCCGCATGCCGACGCCGCGGGCCGGCGGATTGCACCAGGTCTGGGCGTCGGGGTACGCGGCGCTCGGCGCCCAGGCCCCCTGGCCGTTGCGGCTGGTGTCGACGACGAAATGGGTCGTCGCCGCCGCGCCACCCATCATGTCGGTCAACTTCTGGGTCACCGTGGCGGCGTACTCGGGGCTGTAGTCGAGCGCGTACCCGAGCAGCTCGTTGTACTGGCTCGGGCACCAGTCGAAGTGTCCGGCCGCCCAGGAGGCGCCGGCCGTCGCCGCCGTGATGCAGTCCGAGACCCAGGTCCCGAACGTGACGTTCTGGTCGGTCGGCTGATAGTTCGACGTGTTCAGGAAGAAGCCCTGCGCGCGCTGGATGCCGGCCGTGTGGAGGCGGTAGGCCGCCTCGCCGACACCGAGCCAGGAGCTGTGCGTGCCGTCGAGGTAGACCGACGCCCGCTTGGCCTTGGCCAGGATGGTGTCGACCGCGTAGTTGATGAGCTCGTAGCGGTCGGCGGGCGTCGTGCCCGGGGCGGGCACCGGCGCGCCGTCGGGACCCGGTACGGTGTTCGTGCACCACTCGGCGGCGCCGTAAATCGTCTTGTTGTTCGGGATGATGCCGAGGCCGTCGGGCTCGAGGATCACGACCGCCTTGTCGTCGCCGATGCCGCGCGCGAAGGCGTCGATCCAGGCCTTGTAGGAGGCGTTGTCGAGGGCGCCGCCCGCAGAGTACTGCGCGCAGTCGCGGAACGGCACGTTGTACGCGACGAGCACGGGAACCTCCCCGCACGACGCCGCCTTCATCGTCTTGCGTACGGCCTTCTCGACCTCCTTCGGCGTCCCGTCGGTGAACCAGACCGCGCTCGGCGTCGCGACCATCTCTGCGATCGCGGCCGCCTCCGGCTTGCGCTTCGCCTTCTTGAGCGCGGCGATCTGCTTCTTGGCCTCTGGGTTCGCAGGGGGGACGTAGAACTTCGTGTCCGGCGCCAGCGCGCGCGGGTTCCCGGTCGACCGCAGCGCGCTCTCCTCCGCGCCGACGGGCTCGTCGACCATGTCACCGCACCCGGCCCCGAGCCCGGCCAGCGCGCTCGCTCCGATCACCAGCCGTGCCACCAATCCGCTACCAAACCTGACTCGTGTTCGTTCCATCGTTGGTCTCCCCCGGCTCGCGTGATTGCGAACCGCGCCGAGCTAGAGCAACGAATGGGCCAGCGGTGAAAGCGGTCAACAGCGACGGTGGCGGGGGGCGGGCGCGTCCGATGTCGGACGTGGACGTCGGCGCGGACGTCCGGTACGGACTGCGCTACCGGTTCACGAAGTAGAGGTCGTCGAGCCAGAGGTCGAACGACAGCGACATGTCGCCTCCGGCGCAGTTGCTCGAGTCGTCCAGCGCGCAGTGCGCGACCTCGAACAGGAACGTCAGCCCGTAAGCGTGGGCGACGTCGGGGACGGCCGGACGGACCTGATGGCCCCAGCTGGGGTCCTGGGCGATGGTGGAGAAGTCGACCGTGTAGCGCGTGAACGTGTTGGTCAGGGCGAGGGTCGTACCGAAGCTGTTGTAGCAACCGTCTTCCTCGACGGAGTGTGCGGGGTTGCAGACGCCTCCGCGTGGATCCGTGTTCTGGTCGGCGAGCAGCACGCGCATCCGTTTCGCGCCGCCGGGCTCTCCCCTCGCCCAAAACGTGATGCCCGCATACGCCGTCAGATCGATGGTGGGAGCGGGGAAGTCTTCCGGCGTTCCCTGCCGGCAGGGCGCGCCGACGGGTGGCGTCCCGGCGTCGAGCGGTCCGCCGCTGGTCGTCGCGAAGAAGGCGTTCGTCTTGGCGCCCCAAACGCCGGCGATGGGCGCCGTCGTACGGAGTCGCAGTCCGCGGGCGCTCGTGACGCCCGGCAAGGTCTCGTGGCTGGCGGGCAGCGCCTCGTAGGGAAGGGCGCCCGGATCGACATAGTAGGGCGGGGGCGCGAGGCGATCCGCCTGCGAGCAGTCGATCATGCCCACCCAACGCCCCGGCATCGCGCCGGGCGGTGGCGGCCAGGCGAGCCGATTGACGTCGCCTTCCATGTCGTCGATCAGGGTGTAGCTGACGGGCGTCGGGCCTCCGTCGGAGCAGGCGGCGCCGGCGACGAAACAGGCCAACAAACAGGCGCGCGCTGTCCGCACGATCGTCATGGCGTCCGGTTCACGAAGTAGAGGTCGTCGATCAGGAAGTCGAAGCTGGAGGCCTGCATGTTCCCGCCGGCACACATGCTGGACTGATCCTGTACGCAGGTCGGTAGGTCGACCTCGAAGACCATCAGGTAGACGCGGTGGAGGTCGAGCGTGCTCGGATTCGGCCGCACCCCCCAGGTCGGGTTCTGGGCGAGCGTGGAGAAGTCGATCGTGTACCGGGTGAAGCTGTCGGTGAGCACCACGCCGGTTCTGAAGTCGTTGTAGCAGCCGTCGTCACCGGTCGGGTTGGTGGCGTTGCAGAACCCGCCCCGCGGATCGGATTGCCAATCCCGGAGCTTCACGTAGACGGTACTGAGACCCGCTCCGGCCCGGGCCCAGAACGTGACGCCCGCGTAGGCGCTCAGATCGACGGTCGTCCCCATGAAGTCGAGCGCGCTGGGGGGTGTGCAGCCCGGTCCAAAGTCGGGCGCGGGCGGGCCCGCATCCCACGGCGCCCCGGTTACGAAGTTGATGCCCGCGGCGGCCCCCCAGATACCGACGAGGGGCGACGTCGTGCGCAACCGCGTCGCGTGGCGGCTCGTGATGCCGGGGAACGTGTCGTGCGGCTCGGGGAGGAGATCGTACGTCCACCCGTTCGGGTCGACATCGAACGGGGGCGGCGCGATGCGATCGGCTTGCGTGCAGTCGGTGGAGGTGAACCAGCTGCCTGGCGGCGCGCCGTCGGGGGGGGGCCAGGTGATCACACCGGTCTCCCCCTCCATGTCGTCGATCAACGTGTAGCTGGCCGTCGCCGCCCCGCCGCCGGAGCAGGCGGCGCCGGAGACGAGGACGGCCATTACGCAAGCGCGCGCCGCCCCCGTCATGGCGTCCGGTTCACGAAGTAGAGGTCGTCGATCCGGAAGTCGAGGGTGTAGGCCGCATCCTGTCCGCCGGCGCACATGGTGTCGGCTGCCGCCTGGCACAGCGGGAGGTCGATCTGGAAGCCGAGCTCGTAGGCGTGCGCCAGGTCGGGCACGCTGGGGTCGGGACGGACGCCCCAATTCGGAGCCTGTGCCAGGGTCGAGAAGTCGACCGTGTACTGTGTGAAGGTGTCGGTCAGCGCGATCGTGGTCCTGAAATGGTTGAAGCAGCCGTCGTCGCTGTCGGGGTTCGCGGCGTTGCAGAACCCGCCGCGCGGGTCGGTGCTGGCGTCGGCAATCTGCACGCGGAGGGTCCGGAGCCCGCCGGGCTCGGCCATGGCCCAGAACGTGACGCCGCTGTAGGCGCTCAGGTCCACCGTAGGTCTGGGGTAGTCGCGCGGGCTCGCTTGCCGGCAGCCGGGCCCGGTCACGGGCGTGGAAGGCGCGACGACGCTCTCCCCCCGCCCGAAGGCAGCACCCATCACGGCACCCCAGATTCCCGACAGCGGCGCGGTCGTGCGCAGGCGGGCGGCGTGCATGCTGGTGATCCCGGGGAACGTCTCGTGGGGCTCGGGGAGGAGGTCGTACGTCCAACCGTTCGGATCGACCTCGTGGGAAGGCGGGGCGATGCGTTCGCCCTGGGTGCAGTCGGTCGCGGTGAACCATGCTCCGGCCGTCGTCATGCCGGGGGGGATCCAGGCGATCACGTTGCCGCTGGTCCCTTCCATGTCGTCGATCAGCGTGTAGCTGATTTCACCTCCCGCCTTCTCCGCCGAGCAGGCCCCGAGCAGCACGAACAGCGCGACGAGCCGGATGGCTGAGCGGGTGGGTCTCGCTTGCGTCGTCACTGGTCGTGCTTCCTACCGCAAGAGGACGTTGTCGATGCGGAGGATGCCCCGGCCCGTCTGGCCGTCAGGGACGCCGGAGTTGACCACGAAGGTGATGTTGTCGACGCGCGAGAGGCAGCCCGCCAATCCCCCCTGGATCGGCGTGTTGATCCAGGCCGGCAGGCCGAAGTTGGCCAGCGTGAACCGTTTCGACTGCCAGTTCACGTCGTAGTCGGCGCCGCGCACGACGTAGAAATTGCCTGGCACGTTCCCGTCCTCGTCGGGGGCGGTGCTGCAGCCGAACTGCACGTAAAGCTCCGCGTCGTTCGACAGCGGCGGGTCGCCGGAGGCGAGCGAGACGTCGAAGTCGAGCTCTTCGAAGCGCGAGAAGTCGACCGGTTTGGCCGCACCGCTCACCAGGCCGGCTCCCCCGTCCTCCTGGATGCCGTCCGGCATGTCAGCGACGGTGAAGTCCAGGACCAGCGCGTACTTGCTGCCGTCGAACCCATCGCCGTGATCGCAGGTGGCCATCTTGTTGGCGTCGGGGAACGTGAAGGTCTCCCACCGGGCGAAGAGCGGGGCGGCAGGCATGAGGTCGCCGTCCTCGAAGTCGTCGAGGACGTAGGGCCCCGGGTCGACGCCGTGGACGTCGAAGCAGCCTGCCCCGAGCAGACCCGCCGCCGAGATGACGAGGAGCCGCGAGAGAACCAGTGAGCCGTGTGTCGCCATCGTCAGACCTAGCGCAAGGTGACGTTGTCGATGCGGAGGATGCCCCGGCCGATCTGGCCGTCGGGGATCTCGGCGTTGATCGAGAAGAGGATGCTGTCGACGCGCGACAGGCAGCCCGCCAATCCCCCCGCGATCGGCGTCTTCACCCAGGCGGGCGGGGCGAAGTTGTTCAGCGTCAACTGTTTCGACTGCCAGTCCATCTCGTAATCCACGCCGCGCGCGACGGAGAAGTTCCCCGGCACCTTCCCCTCCTCGTCGGGGGCGGTGCTGCAGCCGAGCTCGACATGGACCTGCGCTTCGCTGGACAAGGCCGGGTTCCCGGAGGCGACCGAGACGTCGAAGTCGAGCTCCGCGAAGTGCGAGAGGTCGAGCGGCTTGGTAGCCCAGGTCCCGAGGCCCGCGCCACCGTCCTCCTGGACGTTGTTCGCCTGGTCAGTGACCGTGAAGTCCACGTACAGCGCGTAGGCGCTGTCGTGGGCTCCGCCCGCGTGGTCGCAGCTGTACATCTTGTTGCTGCTGGGGTTGAACGCGTAGCAGACCCACGGATTGAAGATCGGATCCGCGGGCAGGAAGTCGCCGTCGTCGAAGTTGTCGAGGACGTAGGGGCCCGGGTCGGTCGTATGGACGTCGAAGCAGCCCGCGGCGGTCGGCGCGGCGAGGAGGAGCGCCACGGCGGCGAGCGCCCGGCTCACCACTGCACGCTCCAGGCGATGCTCGCCATGCCGGGGCCGCCGCCGAGCGACAGCTCGCCGGTCCGGCGGCGCTCGACGCGATCGACGAAGAACAGCGTCACGCCCGCGGCGACCAGCGCGCCGCCGAGGATCGACAGCCCCAGGATGGCGTTGTTGGCGGTCTTCAGCGACGACGCGAGGTCGTTGGTCTCCATCGCCTGCATCTGGTAGGCGACCGTCCCCGGGTTCTGCTGCTTCAGGCGATCGTTCGCCGCTTGCCAATCGGCGAACGTATCCCGGTTCAGCAGGTAGACGCCCAGCGCCGCGCCGCCGGCCAGCACGCCGGCGCCGGCGAGGATGTAGGAGGCGCGCCGCATCGTCTCGCCGCGCGGAGCGGGCGGCGCCGCGGGCGCGGCCGGCTGCGACAGCAGCGTTGTCGGCCCTTCCGCCACGACGGTGGGCCCGGGGGGCGGCGCCCGCTTCGGGGCGACGGCCGCGAGCTCGAGCTGCACCCGCTGCCGCTCCGCCTCGCCCAGCAGCACCGTCCGCGTGACCTCGGCGCCGTTCGCGAGCGTGGCGGTGATCGTGTGCGGCCCGGCGGCGAGGCGGATCGGCTGGAAGAGCGGGGCGGTTCCGATCTCGCGACCGTCGACGTGAACCTTGGCGCCCGGCGTGTCGGTCACGATCGTGAGCTCCGCGATGCGGGCCTCCAGCAGGTTGATCTGGGCCTGCACCTGGTCGCGCCGGCTGAGGGGAACCTGCTCCGCCCCGTCGCGCAGGTACTTCGACAGCGCCGAGATCGCCTCCAGCGGACGTCCCAGCGCCATCTGCGTCTGGCCGATGTTGTAGAGCACCGCGAAGTGGGGGCTCTTGATGTAGGCGTTGTTGAACTGCTCCAGCGCCGCCTCGTACAGGCCTTGGTTGGCGAGGTCGATCCCGCGGGCGTAGTAGGCGCTGGCCGCCTCGCGCGGCGTCTCGTCGGCGCGGCTGGTGCCCGCGAGGGCGACCGTCAACAGCAGGGCAATGCGGAGTAGAGCTCGCACGTATCAGGCCTCCAAAGCACGCCGGGTGCCATCACTTGTAGGGGTTCTCCGAATCGAACATCGGGCCCTGCAGGTGGCGCTCGTCGGGGCGGGGTGGGGGCGGGGCAGGCGTGGGGGCGCGGTCGCCGCTGGTCGAAGGGGGGGCCGGGCGGGGGCCCGGACGTCCAGCGGACGTCGCGCGGTGTCCGCCTGGACGTCCGCTCTCGCGGGCCGTCTCGGTCACCGGGACCGCCTTGGCCACCTCGCCGGGGGGGCGGGGCTCCGCGTCGGCGGGCGGGCGCGCCGCGGCCGGCGATGGCGTGGGGGCAGGCGAGGGGGCGGGGGCGGGCGGCGGCGCGCTCACGCTCGTCGCGGCGGGTGCCGGTTGCGGCGGGGCGGCAGGCGGCGCCGCGCCCTGGCGCACGGCGAGCGTCGCGCCGATCGCCGCGACCACCAGGACGCCGGCTGCCACGAATCGGCCACGTCCGCGCGGCGTCGGCGGCGCCGTGGGCGTCGGGCCAGTCGGGCCACGGCCGCTGGTGGTCGACGGTGAGGCGCTGGGCGACCCGGGGAGGGCGCCGCCCAGGTCGGCCGCCGCCGTCGACATCAGCGCGGCCTTGATCTGTCCCGAGTCGTCCGGCCGGGCGGGCCAGACCTCGCGGCGCGCAAACGGTGCCAGCTCCAACGCCGCTGCGTCGGCGGACTGTGGCCGCGTCGACGGATCGGAAGCGACCATCCGGCCGACGATCTCGACCAGCGCCGCGGGCAGCTCCGGCTGCACCGACTCCAGCGGCACCGCCGGCTGCGTCGCGATGTGGTGCAGGATCGCGTTCTGCGAGTCGCCGGGGTGCGGCCGCTTCCCCGACAGCAGCTCGTAGAGGATCGCGCCCAGCCCGTAGACGTCGGCGCGCTGGTCGACCAGCTTTTCGCCGCGCGCCTGCTCGGGCGACATGTACGCGGCGGTGCCGAGCACGGTGCCGGTCCGCGTCGCCGCGCCGGCCTCGTCGATCGCTTGCAGCTTCGCGACGCCGAAGTCGAGCACCTTGAGCAGATCGGTCCCGTCGTCGCGGCGGCAGACGAACAGGTTGTGGGGCTTGAGATCGCGGTGGACGATCCCGGCGGCGTGGGCGGCGGCGACGCCGCGGCAGGCCTGCGCCACCAGATCGGCGGCGCGCGCCACCGGCAGGCGCCCCTCGCGCGCCAGCAGGTCGGCGAGGTTCTCGCCCACCAGGTACTCCATCACGATGTACGGCGAGCCGTCGTCGGAGATCCCGAAGTCGACGGAGGCGGTCACGTTCTCGTTCTCCAGCGCGCCCGCCGTCTCGGCCTCGCGCTGGAAGCGGCCGAGGATGTCGCGCCGTTCGGTCAGATCGCGGCGCAGGAACTTGATCGCGAAGCGCCGGCGGACGACCGCGTGCTGCGCCTCGTAGACGACCCCCATCCCCCCCTTGGCGAGCAGGCGGACGATGCGGTACTTCCCCCCGACGATCTGGCCGGTCCGGCTGGCCTCGGGGTTCCCCATCATCGCGGTTTGTCCTCCTCGCCACGGAGGGCCTCGAGGTCGATCTGTCCCTCCATCAGCCGGTAGGCGCGCTGGCGGCTGATGCCGAGGAGGGCGGCGGCGCGGGCGACGTTGCCGCCCGAGGTCCGCAGCGCGGCGACCAGCGCCGGGAGCTGTATCGGCTCGGCGGCCGCCGCGGCGGGAGAGGCGGGTGGTGCCGACGCGACGCCGGGCGCATTTGCGGGGGCGCCGGACGGCCCCTCGGCGATGCGCGCCGGCAGGTGATGCGCCCGCAGCGTCGTCTCGCTGCCGTGAAGCGCGAGCAGCCGCCGCGCGAGAAACACCAGCTCGCGGACGTTGAACGGCCAGTCGTGAACGCAGAGTCGCTCGGCGAGGTCGCTCTCGAAGGCGGGGGCGCGCCCCTGACCGAGGCTCTCCAGGAGGCGCGAGAACAGCGGGAGCACGTCCTCGCGGCGCTGGCGCAGCGGCGGCAGCCGCACGGTCAGCCCGTCGAGCCGGGCGAGTAGATCGGCGCGAAAGCGACCGGCGCGGACCAATTCTTGAAGGGGCTGCTGTCCGGCGACGACGACCCGCACGTCAACGGGCACCGGGCGCGGCTCGCCCAGCGGGTGGACCTCGCGCTGCTCGAGGACGCGCAGCATCTTCGCCTGCAGCGCCAGCGGCAGATCGGAGACCTCGTCGAGGAGGAGCGTCCCGCCGTGCGCGTTGCGGAACAGCCCGGGGTTGGCGCGATCGGCCCCCGTGAAGGCGCCCTTGCGATAGCCGAACAGCTCGCCCTCGGCGAGCGCCTCCGGCAGCGCGGCGCAGTTGACCGCCACGAAAGAGCCCGTTCGACCGCTCCAGGCGTGCAGCGCGCCCGCGACGACCTCTTTCCCCGTGCCGGTCTCCCCCTCGAGGACGATCGGCAGATCGGTGGTCGCCACCTGGCGCAGGGGGGCGAGCGCCGCCTGCAGCGCCCCTCCGCCCCAGAGGCCGGCCGCGATCTCGACGACGTCGCCGGCGGACGCGGTCACCACGCCGACCCAGCCGCCGATCCGCACCACGTCTCCGGCGTGGAGCGGCGTTTCGGTGACCGGTCGGCCGTTGACCTGCACACCGTTGTGGCTGCCGAGATCGGCGATGACGACGCCGGGGTCTCGTTTCCGCAGCACGGCGTGGCGTCGCGACACATCGGTCCCCTCGAGCTGAACGGCGCAGCTCGGATCTCTTCCGAGGATCAGCTCGCCGTCCCCCTCCCAGTGCAGGGCGATCGGCGGCGCGCTCGCGCGCGGGAAACGCCACACCAGCACCAGCCCGCGCGCCGCGACGGAGGCGACGGCTGATGCCGCATGCGTCACCGTCGTCGTCCCCACCCCCGCGTTCATGTCGGACTCCCGCTTGATACCACGGAGGGTTCAAACCCCAAATCGCATTATCTGCACGCGACCAACGGTACAATCCGGCCCACAGCAATTGCGATACCACCGTCTCGCCGCTCGCCATGACGCGCTGTTGCCGCTGGCCGCCGCCGCGTGCCTGCTGCTCGCCGTCGCCTGCAACAAGCGCGCGCCCGCGCCGGCGCCCGGGCTGCTGCGCCTCGCGTTCGCGGCGAACCTGATCAAGTTCGACCTCCGGGTCGGCGAGCAGGCGTCGCGCGACGTCCGGCTCGCGGGGCTGGCAGCCCCGCACGCCCAGCTCGCGATCGCCTCGGTCGAAGGCGGCGCGACCGCCGCGCTGTTGCCGGCGCAGGTGGAGGAAGGGCAGCTGCCCGGCATCCGGTTGTCGTTCGCCGCCAGGCAGCCCGGGGAAGGGGAGGGGCGGGTCACCGTGACGACGGGGATGTCGCCGCCGGAGGCGCCGAAGCGGCTGGTGCTCTTCTACAGCTGGAAGGTCGGGGCCGCCGGCTTCACCGGGCCACCGTGACGCGGGCCTGACGCGCTCTCAGGCCTCGGGGTCGCGGTCGAGGTCGAGCCCCTGGTCGAGGTCGTCCTCGGAGACCGGCGTTCCGATGCGATAGCCGCCATCGAGCCACTTGCCGAGGTCGGCGAGGCGACAGCGCTCGGTACAGAACGGGACCCATTTCTCTGCGTCGGCGGGGACGTTGCGGTTGCAGGTGGGACACTTGCGAGGCATGCGAAAACGATAGGACGTCCCCGTTTCGGTGGCCAGCGCGAGCGTGAGCCATCGCGAGAAAAATCGGCATCACGCGCATTTAGGGGTACAAATCGAAAGTGGACGACGAACGCGGCCGGCGCCAGCCAACGGGCGCCTTCGACGTCGTGCGCCAGATGCGGTCGTTCCGGTCGCTCCCCCGGGTGATCTGGGTGCTGGGGCTGGCCAGCCTGCTCAACGACATCTCGAGCGAGGCGATCTTTCCGCTGCTGCCGATGTTCCTGGCCTCGCTGGGGGCGCCGATGCGGTACCTGGGGCTCATCGAGGGGAGCGCCGACGCGCTCGCCAGCCTGATCAAGGTCACCGCCGGACGGCTCGCGGATCGCGGGCCGCGCCGCGTGCTGGTGGCCGGTGGCTACGCCATCCCGGCGATCGCGCGGGCGGGGATCGCCGCGGCGCTGGCCCCGTGGCACGTGCTGGCGGCGCGGCTGTTCGATCGGGCCGGCAAGGGGATCCGGTCGGGACCCCGCGACGCGCTGATCGCCGACTCGGTCTCCCCGTCGGAGCGGGGGCGAGCGTTCGGGCTCAACCGCTCGATGGATCACTTCGGCGCCGCGCTGGGGCCGCTGCTGGCCAGCGCCCTGATCGCGATGGGCGCCAGCATGAGGATGATCTTCCTGGTGGCCGCGGGGTTCGGGCTGATGGCGCCGATCGTGCTCTTCTTCCGGCTGCGCGAGAACGAGCAGATCGTCGACCGCAGCGGGCCGGTCGACACCCGCGCCGTCGCCGGGACGCTGCGGTCGGGGTACTACCAGTACCTGGGCGTCTGCGTGCTGTTCGCGCTCGCGAACTCGTCGGACGCGTTCCTGCTGGTGCGCGCGAAAGAGGTCGGCTGGTCGGGGGCGGCGCTGCCGCTGCTCTGGGCCTTCCACCACCTGGTGAAGTCGATGGCGGCGCTGCCCGGCGGTGCGCTCTCCGATCGCCACTCGCGCGCCGTCGTCGTGTCGTTCGGGTGGGCGGCCTACGCGCTCACCTACATCGGCTTCGGGTTCGCGACCGCGCGCTGGCAGATCGTCGGCCTGTTCCTCGTGTACGCCCTCTATCACGGTCTCGCCGAGGGGGCCGAGCGGGCGATCATCGCCGACCTCTCCGAGCGCGGCGCGCGCGGGCGCGCGTACGGCCTCTACCACGGGCTGGTGGGGTTCGCCGCGCTCCCCGCCGGCCTCGGCACCGGCCTGGTATGGGATCGCTGGGGGGCGCCCTGGGCCCTCGGTCTCAACGCCGCCTGCGCCGCGCTGGCCTCGGTCATCCTGTTTGGATTGACGTACGGCGGCCCGCTACGGCGGGGCATCGCCCGCGCCCGGTGACCGCGGCTCCAGGACCGGCAGCGGGCCGGTCAGGCGGGGCGGCATCCCGAGCTGCTCGCGCCGGATGCGGAGCAGCTCGCGCAGAATGATCTGCAGCGCGGCCACGACCGGAACCGCGACGATCGCACCCACGATGCCGGCGATCTCACCGAAGAAGAGAATAGAAAGTGTGGTCACCAGCGGGTTGACGTGCACGGTGCGCCGAAAGATCAGTGGCCCCAGGATGTTCCCTTCGACCTGTCCGTAGGCGATGAAGTAGATGCCACTCGCGACCCCATGTCCCACGCCCTTGGTCAGCAGGGCGAGCAGCGAGATCGCCGTCCCGGCGAGCAGGGGGCCCGCGTAGGGGACCATGCTGGAGAGGCCCGACAGGATTCCGAGCGGGAGGAAGAACGGGACGCCGTCGATTGCCAGGAAGGTCGTGGTGAGGGTGGCGTTGATCAGGCAGATCAGCGTCAGCCCGCCCAGGTACCCGCCGATCGATTGGTAGATCTTTGCCAGCACGGCGTTGTACACGGGCTGGTGGTTGGGCCGCGCCTCGGCCACTGCGCCGCGAATCAGCCGCCCGCCGAAGATCATCATGAACACCGTCAGGAACGCGATGGTGACCGCAGCCCCGACCGCGCTCAGCACCCCGCCGACGGCGGTCAGGATCGGGGTGGCGGCCCCCTCGATCATCTCGGGCAGGTGCCGTTCGATCTCGAGCAGCCTCTCGCCCAGGTGAAAGCGCGTATCGAGTGAGCGGAAGACGCCGCTGCCACGCGCGGAGCGAATGAACTGTGGGGCGTCGCGGATCAGCTGCTTTCCCTGCTCGACCGCGGGCGGGATCAACGTGAACCCGAACCCGACGATCAGGCCCAGCACCGTCAGCGAGACGATCACGATCGCGATCGGTCGCTTGACGCCGCGGCGCACGAGCATCTGCACCGGGTGATTCAGAGAGACCGAGAGCAGCAGCGCCGAGCCGCTCAGGGCTATCGCCACCATCGCGTGGGAGACGGCGGAGACGATCGCGGCCACCAGCAGCACGCCGAACGACACCGTGAACACGGTCTTCAGCGTCACCTGCGAGGGGCGCATCTCGGGGCTGGGGGTCACCTCGGGTCCGACTGTGTGCGATCGCTGTCCGCCTGTAAAGGCGGTAACCTTGGGGCGTGTCGGGCCCTCTGTTCGGCCTCCTCGCGGCGCTGTCGTTCGGGGTCGGCGCGCCGCTGGCCAAGCTCCTCGGCGCGCGCGTCGCGCCCCTGATGCTGGCGGCGCTCCTCTACGGCGGCGCCGCGGCGGCGCTGTCGCTGTTCGGCCGCGTGCGGCGGCCGGGCGCGGTGCGGGAGGCACCGCTCGGGCGCGCCGACGTCCCGGCGCTGGTCGTGATCACCGTGCTGGGCGGGATGGTGGGGCCGTACCTGATGCTGCTGGGGCTCGCGCGGGCGTCGGCGACGGCGGGCGCGCTGCTGCTCAACTTCGAGGCGCCGCTGACGGCGCTCGTCGCGGTGATCGCCTTCGGCGAGCACCTCGGTCGGCGGGCCCTGCTGGCGAGCGGGCTGGTCGCCGCGGGGGCGGCGCTGCTCGCCGGCGGTCACGGCGTCGGGGGCGCGTCGGGCGCCGGCGTGGCGGCGCTGGCGGGCGCCTGCGCCGCCTGGGCCGTCGACAACAACCTGACCCAGCGGCTGGCGCTGCGCGATCCGGTGGCGATCGTCCGGGTCAAGACGCTGGGGGCGGCGGTCGGGAACTTCGCGCTCGCGCTCGCGCACGGCGACGCGCTGCCGGACGGGGGCCTGATCGCGGCTGCCCTCGGCCTCGGGGCCGTCAGCTACGGCGCCAGCGTGCTGCTCGACGCCTACGCCCTGCGGCTCCTGGGCGCGGCCCGCGAGGCGGCCTACTTCGCCACCGCGCCCTTCATCGGCGCCGTCGCCGGGGCGGCGCTGTTCCACGAGCCGCTCGGCGCCGTCGAGCTTTCGGCCGGGGTGCTGATGATGGCCGGCGTCGTGGCGCTGCTGCGCGAGGGGCACGGCCACCCGCACACCCACGAACCGCTGGAGCACGAGCACGCCCACGTCCACGACGCCCACCACCAGCACGCCCACGATGCCCCGCACGACGGTCCGGTCGCGGAGCCGCACTCGCATGTCCACCGCCACGACCCGATCACCCACACCCACCCGCACACGCCGGACGCGCACCACCGCCACCGGCACTAGCTCGGGGTATGACCAGTGGTAGTATGGCTGGTATGACCTCGCGGAAGCTGAAGATCAGCGTCAGTATCGACGCCGAGCTCGTCGGAGCCGTCAATCGTCTCGCCGAGCGGGAAGGGGCGACGCGCAGCGCGATCATGGAGCGCTGGCTGTACCAGGCCTCACGTCGGGCGAGGCTGACGAGGCTCGAGGAGGAGACGGCGGCTTATTACGACGCCCTGACGCCAGCTGAGAAGGATGACGACGCGGCCTGGGTCTCGGCCACGAGCGAGAGCACGCGTCGACTACAGATTGACGACAGCGAGAGGGCGTCTCCGAAGCGCGCCCGTGCGACGGCGCGGCGCCCTCGGAGATAACAGTGCAGCGTCGCGGTCACCTCTACTGGGCTCGCCTCGACAAGCGGCGTCCCGTGCTGGTCGTTTCCATCGATGCAAGGAACGAGCGAGCCAACGACATCATCGTCGTTCCCTGTTCGACCGTGATGCGGGACGCGCCGACGCACGTTCGCCTCAGTCGGGGCGAGGGGGGAGTCCCCGATGTGTGTCTGTTGAAGTGCGAGCAGGTCACGACCATCCCGAAGTCGGATGTAGATCCGGCGCCCCTGGGCGGCGGGCTGTCATCGGCGCGCCTCGCGGAGGTCGAACGGGCTTTGCTGCGGGCGGTTGGGATCCCCGTCTAGCGCTCAGCTCTAATGGGAGATAATGTCTCCTGTTAGAGATGAGTAAGACCGACCAGGTCAGTCGACGGATCGCGGAGCGGCTTGGTGGGCTGCGGGGCGAGCGGGGGTGGTCACTCGACGCGCTGGAGGCCCGAACGAAGATTGGCCGCGCCACGCTGTCGCGGGTCGAGCGGGGAGAGCTGAGTCCGACGGCGGCGATGTTGGGACGGCTTTGCACGGTCTACGGCCTGACGATGTCGCGGCTGATGGCGGAGGTGGAGGGCCTGCCGCCCAGCCTGGTGCGTGGTGACGACCAGGTGCGCTGGCAGGATCCGGAGAGTGGCTACCGGCGGCGGGCCGTATCCCCGCCCGCTCCGGGGTTTCGCGGCGAGTTGGTCGAGGTCCGGATCCCGGCGGGCGCGTCGGTGGCGTTCGAGGCGTCGCCGGTGGCAGGCCTCGAGCATCACCTCTGGATGCTCGAGGGGACGCTCACCCTGGAGGTCGATGGAGCGCCGCACGGCCTCCGTACCGGCGACACCCTCCGCTACCTGCTGGGCGGCCCGACCCGCTTCCAGACCGGTAAGCGCGCCGCGCGTTACCTGATCGCGATGGTGCATCCGTGATTCATGAATGGCGCCCCGATCTCGACGCTGCCGGCGTCGCGCCCGACATCGAGACGTTGGCCGAGATCCTCCACGCGGTCGTGTACGACGGCGCCGGTGTCAGCTTCGTCGTCCCGTTCTCGCGCGACGAGGCGCGGGCCTTCTGGCAGGAGCGCGTGCTCCCCGCCGTGGTCGCCCGCACCCGGCGCGTGCTGGTCGCCCGTCTCGAGGACCGTATCGTTGGAACGGTGCAGGTCGATCTGGCCGTGCCGCCCAACCAACTACATCGCGCCGAGATCACGAAGCTGCTGGTCCACCCGTCAGCGCGCCGTCGCGGCATCGCCCGGGCGCTGATGCTGGCGGTCGAGGAGATCGCGCGGGCGGAGGCACGGACGCTCCTGACTCTCGACACCTGGACGGGGAGTCACGCCGAGGCGCTCTATCGCTCGCTCGGCTTTGTCGTCGCGGGGGTGATCCCGGGCTATGCCCGGGGCTCGACGACGGCGGCGCTGGAGCCGGCGACGATCATGTATCGACAGCTGGTTCCGTAGCCGCACGCGCCCCCGCCAGGAATTATCAGGGAAGGGCTTATGGCGTGGGGCGCCATGGGTGAGCTACGAACGTCGCTGCGCGAGCGGTTCCCAGCGCAGGTGGGTGTCGGGGAAGTGAACGACGAAAGCGAAACGACCTCGTTTTTCGACGGAGCCAGGGCGCTCCCCGCGTCGCATATGGAGGAGCCCCGCTGGCCCATTCAGTGGACCGACCGACTCCAGCGATTGGCCACGGTGCTCTCCGGCGTGGTCGACCCCGCCTCGACGGCGCGCGAGGCCGTCGCCGAGGGACGGGCCGCGCTCGATGCCGACGCCGGCGCGGTCTGCCTGCTGTCGCCCGACGGCGGCGAGGTGGAGATCGCGCACGCGGCCGGGTTCCCCGCGGAGACCCTCGCGCCGTGGGGCCGCTTCCCGCTCTCGGCCCCTCTCCCCGCCACCGACGCGATTCGCGACCGCCGGGCGGTGCTGGTGCGCTCGCGCGACGAGATGAGCCGGCTCTATCCGGTGCTGGCGGGGACGGCGGGCCTCTTCGTTCACGAGTCATGGGCGGCCGTGCCGCTGGTGGTCGACGGGGTCTGTCTCGGCGCGCTGGTGCTCTCCTTCCTGGCCGCCCAGTCGTTCGACGTCCAGGAGGTCGCGTTCCTCCGCGTCGTCGCGGATCAGTGCGCGCAGGCGCTGCGGCGCGCTCAGCTCGCGGAGCGCGAGCGTCGATCGACGGCGCGCCTCCGCGTGCTGGCCGAGGCGTCGCGGCTGCTCGCGGCCGCGAGCCTAGACGTCAGCTCGGTCCTGGAGGCGCTGGCGGCGGAGGTCATCGCTCACGTGGGGCACTCCTGCTCGATCGCCCTGGCCTCTCCCGACCGCGAGTGGCTCGACGTGGCGACGATCCGCGACGGGAACCGAGAGCGGGAACGGCGATTGCGCGAGGTGGCCGGCACGCTTCGGATGCGGCGCGGAGAGGGGCTGACGGGAAAGGTCCTCGCCACCGGGAGACCGGTGCTGCTCCCCGCGATCGCCAAGGGCGAGATGGCGGCACGAACCGCCTTCGCCGTCGCCCCGCAGATCGAAGCGCTCCGGGTGACCAGCTTCCTCGCCGTTCCCCTGAAGACGCGCAGGGGGACGCTGGGCACGATTACCACCTCACGGTACGACGAACGCAATCCGTTCACCGCCGACGACATGGCCCTGCTCGAGGACCTGGCGGATCGCGCGGCGCTGGCCGTCGAGAACGCGCAGCTTCACGAGGCGGAGCGCCAGGCGCGGGCGCGGGCCGAGGAGGCTGATCGGCGCAAGGACGAGTTCCTCGCCATGCTGGGCCACGAGCTGCGCAACCCGCTGGCGCCGATCTGGACCGGGCTCGCGATCATGCGAAAGCTCCCGGCGGAGAGTGAACGTCACGTCTCGGTGCGCGAGGTCATCGCCCGGCAGGTGGCGCAGCTCTCCCGGCTCGTCGACGATCTCCTCGACGTCTCGCGCATCAACCTCGGAAAGATCGAGCTGCGCCTCGAAACGCTGGAGCTCGGGGCGGTCGCCCTGCAGGCGCTCGAGGCGAGCCGCCCGCTCTTCTCGGCGCGGAACCAGGTCTCCGTCGAGCTGCCGGCGGTGCCGGTGCACGTGCGCGGTGACGCCGTCCGCCTGACCCAGATCATCTCCAACCTGCTCAACAACGCCGCCAAGTACACCGACGCCACGGGTCAGGTGCGGCTGGGCGTCTCCGCCGAAGGGGCCGAGGCGCTCGTCACCGTCTCCGATACCGGCATTGGAATCCCGGCCGAGATGCTCGGTCGCGTGTTCGATCTCTTCGCGCAGGGGCAGGAGGCGCGCGATCGATCGCGGGGGGGCCTCGGCGTTGGCCTGACGCTGGTCAAGCGCCTCGTCGAGCTGCACGGCGGGTTCGTCCGGGTGTCGAGCCCGGGCGAAGGACACGGCAGCGTGTTCGTGCTCGGGCTTCCGCTGCTCGCTTCCGCCGCCGCCTCGCTGGGGAGCCCCTGCGTCCCCTCTCCTCCGAGCGCCGGGACGAGCCCCCGGCGCGTGTTGATCGCGGACGACAACGTCGACGCCGCGGAGGGGCTACGCCTTCTGCTGGAGCTCGAGAGCCACGAGGTCGAGGTCGTCCACGACGGCGCCGCGGCCGACGCGTCGCTGTCGCGCTCCCAGCCCGAGGTCATCCTCCTCGACATCAGCCTCCCCATCCTGGACGGGCTCGAGGTCGCCCGGCGCGTCCGCGCGCGCGGCGGCGCTCATCGCCCGCTCTTGGTGGCCATCACCGGCCTCGGCCGCGACGAGGACCGCAAGCGGAGCGCGGAGGCGGGCTTCGACCACCACCTGGTCAAACCGATAGACCCCGCCTCGCTGACGGAGCTGCTCGAGGGCGCCCCCGGGCGTGAGCCCGTGCCTGCCGCCTAGGAGGTCTCGCGGTCGCCGGAGAGCAGGGCGGGGATCGCCTCCGCCTCCTCGAGCGCTGCGCGGGCGGCGTCGTTGTTGCCGAGCCCGGCCTCGGCCTTCGCCAGCGCGGCGAGCACCCCCGGACGATCGTCGCTGCCTTCGAGCGCGCGCAGGAGGTGGACGCGCGCCTGGTGGAAGCGTTTGAGCTCGACGTAGGCGCTGCCGAGGAGGGTGTTGGTCAGCGAGAGGTCGGGATCGTTGCTCAAGGTCCGCTCGAGCAGGCCGACCGCCTTGTCGATCTTCCCCGCGCGCATGGCCAGCGTCGCCAGGCGGGCGATCGGCAGGGCGAAGCCGCTGTTCTGCAGGGCCGCCTCCTCGTACAGCCGGCTGGCCTCGTCGGTGCGCCCCGCCGCCTCGCAGAGCTCACCCAGACGCTCCTGCGGCGCCCCGAACCCCGGCGCGAGCGCCCGGGCGCGCTCGAACGCGGCGGCGGCCTCGTTCTGGTCGCCGAGCTCGAGCAGCCGCACGCCGCGCAGATACGGCGCGTGGCAGGAGAGAGGGGCGAGCGCTTCGGCGCGGGCGAGCGCCTCGACGGCCGCGGCGGGCGTCTCGACGGTGCCGAGCCAGAGCTGCGGGAGGTGGCTGCGCGGCGCCAGCTGGGCCGCGGCGCCGAAGCAGCGGCGGGCCTCGGCGGTCGCCCCGGTCTGCTTGTGGGCCACCCCCTCCGCCAGCAGGCAATCGATCTCCCCCTGGCCGAGCGCGACGTAGCGGGATTCAGCGAAGGTGATCGGGGCAGCGCGCTCGTCGGTCAGCTCAGGGGGCGGGAAGGGCGGCCGCCCGGCGGCGCGCCCCAGCGTCATCCCGCTCTGGGCGGCGACCGCGAGATAGAACCCGAGCCGCTTCGGGGCGTGCGCCCGTTCCAGCCGCTCGCTGGCGACGTAACGCGCGGCGCGGGCTGGGATCGCCGCCCGCACCTCCCCTTCGGCGAGGGCCCGCTCGAGGACCGTCTCGAGCTCGGTGACGTCGCGGTAGAGGTAGCCGGTCTGCCCCGGGCGGACGATGTCGCGGTAGGGGTCGAGCTCGGCGCAGATCGCCAGCACGCCGTGGGCGGCGTACTCGACGAAGCGGATGTCGCCACGGCAGCGGTCGTAGAGAGACGGCGAGAGAGGCGCCAGGCCCACGTCGACGTTCTCGAGGAAACGGTAGTAGTCGGGGAGCGGTCCCCACTCGCTGAAGGAGATCCGCGCGGCCGGAAGCCCGGCCAGCAGGGGCTTCACCGCCGGATCGCCCATCACGGCGAACACCACCTCCGGGTGGCGTTCCATGACGCCGGTGAGCGCCGGTATCACCGACCGCAGATCGTCGCTGTGGGCGCGGGCGCCCCCCCACCCGATCACCACGCGGTCGAGACGGCGGAGCGGCAGCGGCGGCGGCGCGTCCCACAGCTGACTGGGGAAGATGGCGCGGTGGGGGTTCAAGGCCGCGAACTGGGCCTCGAGGGTGCGGGTCGCGAACTGCACGCAGTCGGCCTGCCGCGCCAGCAGCGGGGTGAGGCTGCGCTCGATCAGATCGATGCGGCGGTGACGATCGGCGTCGCCGGGCGGCGCCGCGAAAAGGTGGTTCGTGATCTCGTAGGCGGTCAGCCGCCCCTGCCGCCGGCGCGCGGCGATGATCGGCAGCAGATCGGGATCGGCGACGTCGCGGATGACGAGGATGTCAGCCGACAGCAGCACCCCGGACTCGGTCAGCGCCGGCGACAGCGGCGAGCCGCTGACCACCGCGACCTCGGGAAGCTCGCCCAGCGCGCGGCAGGGTTGCACCGTGCGGTAGACCGCCGGCCCTTCGTCCAGCGGCTCGGGTGGGCCGACAACGGCGATCAGCAGGGCGCTCACGATTTCGCCGAGGACAACCGATCGCTGCTGCTCGGGACCGCGGCGGCGAAGCGCGCCTCCTCGCCCCGGAAGTCCTCGGCGAACAGAGCACTCATCAGCGCCGCCGACGCGGCCGCTCCGCCGGCGGCGTGGGGGGTGGCCGCGGCGGCGAACTCGGCGGCGGTCTGGTAGCGGCGCGAGGGATCGATCTGCAGCGCCTTGCGCAGGATGTCGCCGCACGGGGCGGGGAGGGCGGCGATGCGCGCCAGCTCCTCGGGGCCGGGGCCGGTGGCGGCCTTCACCAGCAGATCGTAGGTCGTCACGCCGTCGTAGAGGACCTCGCCGGTCAGGCAGTAGTAGATGACCAGCCCCAGCGAGAAGAGATCGGCGCGGCCGTCGACGTCGATGCCGCGCGCCTGCTCGGGCGACATGAAGCTCACGTTGCCTTTCACGACGCCGTGCTGGGTCTTGGTGACCCGCCCCTCGGCCTTCACGATGCCGAAGTCGAACAGCTTCACCTCGCCGCGCGCCGACACCAGAATGTTGCTGGGTGATACGTCGCGGTGAACGATTCCCAGCGGCCGACCGGCCTCGCCCAGCTTGGTGTGGGCGTACTCGAGCGCGCGCAGGGTCTCGACGGCGGCGAACAGCACCACCTCCGGCGGCAGCGGCGCGCCGTTGCGCTCGATCGCGCGCGCGGCGAGCCGGCCCAGATCGCGCCCCAGGATGTACTCCTGGGCCAGGAAGTACTCCTCGCCGACCTTCCCGAAGTCGAACACCGGGATGATGTTCGAGTGCACCAGCGTCGACCCGAGGTTCGCCTCGTCGATGAACTGCGCGACCACGGCCTCGTCGTGGGCCAGCTCGGCGCGTAGCCGCTTGACCACGAAGGTGCGGCGGAACCCCTCGGCGCCGAAGGTGACGGCGGTGAAGACCTGGGCCATCCCCCCTTCGCCCAGCAGATCGAGCAGCAGGTAACGGCCGAAGCTGATCGTGCGCGGCCCGCCCGGCCCCCGCAGCGCGCTGTCGCTGCGGTGGACCTCGGTGGCGGCCTGACCGAGCGTCGCGGTGTTGCGAGGCGCGGGCGCGGCGCCGGCAGGCGCGGCGCCGCCGAGCCCCGGGCGGGTGCCGAAGCTCGCGCCCGGACCCGGCCCCCCCTCGGTCTCTGGCATCGCCGGCGGTTGCGGGGCGCGGCGCAACCCGACGACGAGGGCGAGCAGCGCCAGCAGCCCCCCGATCGACCAGATAGCGGCGGTGGTGGCCGTCGCGGTGCTCTCCGCGTCGTGCGCCGCCGCGGCGCCGCTCGCGAACGTCCAGAGCCAGAGCCCCGGCACCAGCGGGCTGACCGCGGCGGCCCAGCTGCCGTCGGCCGCCTCGTAGATCGGACCCTTGGACTCGGAGCCGATCACGGCGCGCAGGAGCTCGCGCTCCGGGTCGACGCCCGCCTCGATCACGGCGCGATTGCCGTCGGAGAGCAGGACCGCGCCCCGCGCCCGCTCGGCCAGCTTTCGGATCGCGCCCTCGTCGATCGGCTTGGCCAGCACCAGCACCGCGGGGATCGCACGCCCGGGCATGTCGACCGCGGCGGCCGCGGCGGCGTACGGCCACCCCTTGCCCATGACGACCTCGGCCACGACCTCCTTGCGCTCGCGCGCCTCGCGAATCAGCAGGTCGGAGGCGAAGTCGGCCGTCTTCATCCCCTCGAGCACGTCCAGCCGATCGCCTTCGAAGGCAACCGCGTAGACCTTGAACGCGTTCCGATACGGCTCCCACCACTCTTCGGTGCGGAACAGAATCGGCGAGGGTCGCGGCGTCGGCGTTCCCCCGCAGCGCCGCGACCAGGCGGGGGTTCGAGGCGGCGTTCTGCGCCTCCAGCTTCAGCTCCCGGACGTGCGAGGCCAGCGCCTCGGCGGCCCGCATGCCGCTCGCCTCGGCGCCCTTGGCCGCTTCCCGCCGCACCGTTCGGGCCCGGCTGGCGTCGACCGCACGCGCCGCAGCCCACGCTCCCGCGAGGATGGCCGCTACGAAGAGCAGGGCGAGCGGGCGCTTCACCGGCTGGATTGTAACCGAAGGCCGGGCGCCGGAGGCCGGAAGCCGGAAGCCGGCGTCGCTGCGCTCGCCGGGGCCGGAAGCCGGCGACGCTCCGCTCGCCGGGGCCGGAAGCCGGCGACGCTCCGCTCGCCGGCTCTAGCGGAGGCGACCTACGCTTCGCGCGGCTCGAGCGCCGCGGCTCGACCGGACGCTACTCGCCGCTTGAGAGCTTTTTCCGGCGCGTAGCCTGCATCGATATCAAGGCAGGCTACGCGCCGGAAAAAGCCACGTGCGGCGGGCAGCTCGTTGCGAGCCGTGCGCTCGATTCCGCACGTAAGCGGGTTGAAGATTGATCGAGGCGATCCGCTCCGTGCCGGCGAGCGCAGCGAGGCCGGCCCGACTCCGTGCCGGCGAGCGCAGCGAGGCCGGCTCCGACTCCGTGCCGGCGAGCGCAGCGAGGCCGGCTCCGACTCCGTGCCGGCGAGCGCAGCGAGGCCGGCTCCGACTCCGTGCCGGCGAGCGCAGCGAGGCCGGCTCCGACTCCGTGCCGGCGAGCGCAGCGAGGCCGGCTCCGACTCCGTGCCGGCGAGCGCAGCGAGGCCGGCTCCGGCTCCGTGCCGGCGAGCGCAGCGAGGCCGGCTCCGTTAGGGTGCCGCGATCAGCTTCTGCGCGTCGGCGACGAGCTGCGACCCGGAGTTCAGCTTCACCCACCCGACGGTGTGCTCGGTGCGGGCGTAGATCTCGACCGGCGGGTTGGCCGACTCCGCCACGGCGCCTGCGGGGGGGGGCGGTTCCAGCTTGGCGAGCTCGAGCCAGCCGAGCGGCTTCTTGCCGTCGTAGTAGTCGATCCGCATCGCGGGCGTCGGCTGACCGGCGGCGGGGGCCTCCCCCTTGCCGAGGACGTCGGACGGGAAGACCCGCCAGATGGCGTCGTGCCAGTTCTTGGCCATCTGATCGCGCTTGTCCGGCGTCTTGGGCGGGGCGAGGCCGGCGGTGGCGCGCGACTCGCGGCCGACCTGCGCGTACTCCTTCTGTTTCCCGCCCGACGAGACCACCAGCCGATCGAACTCGAGCGGCTCGAAGGTGTGCAGCTTGCGGTCGATGAGGTGCGCGCCGTTCTGCAGATCGTTCAGCATCCCGCGCGGCATCAGATAGACGCGGTTGTCGCGGGTGTCGCGCACGAACGACTCGCCCCCGGGGGCGTTCGCGGGCTGCCCGATTTCGTAGCGGCGGACGTCGCCCTTGACCGTGACCTCGAGCTTGCGCTTGGGGGCGTCGAGCCCCAGCTCCTTCAGCTTGGCGGGGTCGAGGACGCCGAAGGCGCGCGGCGAGACCATCGGCGCGAACTGCTCGAGCAGCTTCACCGCGGCGTCGCTGCCGGCCAGATCGCGCTCGATCCGTTTGCCCTCGGGCTTTGCGCCCGGCGGCTTCTCCGGCGGCTTGATCTTGTCGTGCGGGTTCGGCTTGGGCTCGTTGCTGGTGGAGGTGATCTGGTGCAGCCAGACGGCGGGCGCGTCGCCCCCGCCGCCGCGGTTGAGATCGAGGCTCCCCTTGTCGTCCTCGAAGTGGACGCGCGTGACGTCGGCCTTGGTCGCGTCGATCACGGCCACGGCGCCGGGCGCCCGCTCGGGCTCGCGCTGCCAGGTGAAGTGGGCCACCAGCAGCCCGAGCGCCGCCAGCCCGCCCTGCAACGCTGCCCCACGCCCGGTCACGCGGCACCTCCTTGCGTGCGCGGCGCGGGCGTCTGCTGCTTCTTTCGGCGGGCGCCGCGGGTGACGGCGACGCCGGCGCCGATGACCAGCGCGGGCACCAGGAAGATCGAGCCGTAGAACCAGACGACGTCCTGCTTGCGGGTGTGGGTGATCGGCACATCGGCCTCGGTCGAGGCGACGCCGGAGTAGCCCTCGTCGCCCATGAGCCAGTGGATCACGTCGGAGACCAGCACAGGGTTGCCGAGCGCGCGGATGACGTCGTCGGAGAACAGGTCGGAGTCGGCCAGCACGAAGACGCGCGCCTCCCCCTTGGTCGCGGTGGCCGCCAGCTCCGAGGCGCGGCGGCTCTCCCCCGGGTCGAGCTGGAAGTTGCCGTTCTTGTCGACGAAGGTCGCGTGGTGCGCCTTGATCGGCGCGTCGACGGGGATCGCGCTGGTGCGATCCTTCTTGGCGTCGATCCAGCCGGCCCCGGGCATCACGATCGGCGCCCGGGAGCCCAGCCGCGCCAGCGTCGTCACCGACGGGTGCGAGGTATAGGTCGCAGTCACGATGTTGATCCGATCGGCCTCGGTGTGGGTCCGGCTCGCGAACGCCTGGTCGTTGGCCAGGAGCTCGGGCTTGTAGGTGAGGTTCAGCGGCGCCAGCAGCTCGTGGAAGTCGACGCCGGGCTCGGGATCGAGGGCCAGCAGCAGGCGCCCGCCGCGGTCGATGAAGCGCGACAGCGACGCCAGCTCCTCGGGCAGGAACGGCTTCTGGGGACCGATGATGGCCACCAGGGTGACGGCCTTGTCGACGTCGGGGATGAGCCCGTCGGCGAGGCTCAGCGTGCGGACGTCGTAGGTCTGGTCGACCAGCATGTCGCGCAGGAGCTTGAGCCCCGAGCGCTTGTCGTTGTCGAGCGGCCGATCCCAGGTGCGCTCGCCGTGGCCGACCGTGAACCCGGCCATGCGCGGCGGCTTCACCACCAGCATCAGCCGCTGCTGGACCTCCTTGTCCAGAGTCTTGAGGGCGTTGCGGGCCCCCTCGGTGTCGCGCGGGATGCCGAGCTGCTCATGGCGCGTGCCCCGCACGAACACCAGCACCGAGTTGGTCGTGACGCCGTACTCCTTGGCCTTCACCGGATCGATGTCGAAGTCGAAGTGGGTCACGTTCAGCTGCGACGACTCCTTGGCCAGATCCTCCAGGTAGTTGTCGATCTGGTCGCGCGCCTCGCTGGACGCCGGGAAGAAGGCCGCGACCTCGATGGGCTGGTCGAGGTTGCGGACGATCCGGCGCGTCACCTCGCCCGGTCGCGAGGTGCGGAAGTAGGCGAGATCGACCTTGCCGTCGCGCTCCGAGGCGACGTAGGAGAACGAGAAGGCGAACACCAGCGCCCCGGCCAACCCGAAGCCCGACATCGTCGCGGCCCGGATCCGTCCGAGCTCGAGGCGTGGCGCGCGGGCGATCTGCGCGTAGGCCAGCTCGACGAACAGGACCGGCAGGGCGGCGGTGATCCAGAGCGCCGGCCAGAGCGCCGCGAGCGCGGTCGCCAGCTTGGGCGACCCCTTCTCGAACGGCGTTCCGAACGCCGACGTCCACAGGTCCGACTGGACCACGTAGAGGAGGACGGCGCAGAGACCGAGGCCGTAGAGCCCGGCCAGGGTCCGTTCCACGGCGCGGCGGTCCGACGCAGCGGCGCGCGCCCGCACCAGGCGGACGGCGATCGCGGCGACGACGAGCGCCAGCCCGAGCACGGTGGCCACCGTTCGCTTGCCGCCGGCGCCGATCAGCCGCTCGCCGACGAAGATCGCCAGCATGCCGACGCCCCAGACCACCGACCAGCGCGGGCTGGCGGAGGAGGCCACGGCGGCCGTCGTCTTGGAGCCCTTGGAGTCGCGCACCTCTATCGCCATCGTCGCGCCTCCAGCACCCGGGTCGCGCCGAACAGCGCTACGTAGATGATTGCCAGGTAGTAGACGACGTCGCGGGCGTGGATGGTGCCGGTCTGGAAGGGCGGGAAGTGCCGCCCCCAGAGCGCCAGCGCCAGGGCCACTTCGGAGAAGGGCTTCTCGGTCACCTTGGCCAGATGGAAGAAGAGGACCAGCGCGGTCACGAAGCAGCCCGAGAAGATCGCGGCCAGCACCTGGGTGCGCGCGATCGCCGAGCCGAACGTCCCGATCGCCAGGGCAGCGCCGCCCAGCAGCAGCAGGCCGAGGTAGCCAGCCGCCAGATGACCGAACGAGATCTTGCCGTTCACCAGGACCAGCAGCGGCATGTAGACGGTCGCGAGCGTCATGAGGGCCAGGAAGACGAACGCGGAGAGGAACTTCCCCAGGACGATCTCCCAGTCGTGAACGGGCGACGAGGTCAACAGCACCAGCGTTCCAGTTTGGCGCTCCTCCGCCAGGAGACGCATCGAGATGAAGACGCTGGCGATCATCGTGAGGCCGCTCGAGTAAAAGAAGAACTGGCTGACGATCTCCGCCGAGAGCTTCTCGCCCGAACCAAGGGCGAAGATGTTGAACAGCAAACCGTCGACCAGCAGCACGATCGCCGCGATCACGTAGCCGGTCATCGACCGGAAGTAGGCGCCGAGCTCGCGCCGGGCAATGAGGAGGGCGGTCGTCATTGCGGCTCCCTCCCGTCGGCGCCCTTGGTCAACTGCAGGAAGATCGACTCGAGGCGGGCCGCGCCGCGATCGATGCGCAATAGATCGATGCCGCCGTTCACCAGCGCCCGGGCCAGCTTGGGGCGCAGGTCGGGCGACCCGACGAAGGAGACGACGGTGGTGCCGTCGAGCTCCCGCAGGACGGTCGCCGCGCCGATGCCCGGGACGGTGGCCGCGATTTCGATGGCCCGTGACGACAGCGCCGCCACCTCGACCTCGATCGTGCCGCCGCCCCCCATCCGGGCCGCCAGCTCTTGCTCGGTCCCCTGGGCGACGATCTCGCCGTGCTGGATCACCAGCAGACGGTCGCAGGTCTGGCTGATCTCCGAGAGGATGTGGCTCGACAGCAGGATGGTGTGGTCCCCCTTGAGGGCGTGGATGGTGGCGCGCATCTCGACGATCTGGACCGGGTCGAGGCCGCTCGTCGGCTCATCCAGGATCAGCAGCTTGGGCTTGTGCACCAGCGCCTGGGCCACGCCGACGCGCTGGCGGTAGCCGTGGGAGAGGCTGAAGATCGGCTGGTCGTGCACGTCGCGGGTAGCGGTCTTCTCCTCGGCCTCGGCGACCGCCTTGGCCGCCTCGGCCGCGGGGACCCCGCGCAGCTCGGCGGCGAAGGTCAGGTAACGCCCGACCGTCATCTCGTTGTAGAGCGGCGGCGTGTCGGGCAGGAAGCCGATCCGTCGCCGCACCGCGTGGGGGTCGCGGGCCACGTCGATGCCGTCGACCGTCACCTCGCCGGCGGTCGGCAGCAGCACGCAGCCGAGCACCTTCAAGGTCGTGGTCTTGCCGGCACCGTTGAGGCCGAGGAACCCGATCACCGCGCCGCGTTCGATCGAAAAGTTCAGATCGTGAATCGCGGCGCGCTCGCCGTAGTACTTCGTCAGTCCTTTGACTTCAATCATCAGTATGGGGCCTGCAGGTTTTTTCGCGGCGGATTATGCACGAACTCGAAGAGTCGGTGAATCGGCCGGTAAAATCGCCGACGCGCGCCGGATATTCCCACCGAATGTGGTAGCTTCCGCTCGCAATGTGCGGGGTCGTTGGAATTTTTGGACACCCGGAGGCAGCGAACCTGGCCTACCTGGGCCTCTATGCGCTTCAGCATCGCGGCCAGGAGTCGGCCGGCATCGTCGCCACGGACGGTGAAAAGCTGCGCGCCGCGCGGGAGATGGGGCACGTCAACGACATCTTCACGGCCGACCGGCTGAAGGACCTGCCGGGCTTCGCGGCGATCGGCCACGTCCGCTACTCGACCGCGGGCGACTCATCCAAGAAGAACGCGCAGCCGCTGGCGGTCGACTACGTGGGTGGCTCGGTCGCGGTCGGGCACAACGGCAACCTGGTCAACGCGGTCGAGATGCGCGAGAAGCTCGAGGCGGACGGGTCGATCTTCTCGACCACCTCCGACACCGAGGTGATCGTTCATCTGATCGCCCGCTCGCGCGCGCAGACGCTGCCCGAGCGGGCGGCGGACGCGCTGCGCCAGGTGCGCGGCGCCTACTCGCTGGTCTTCCTGACCGAGAACGCCCTGGTCGCGGTGCGCGATCCGATGGGGTTCCGCCCCCTGGTGCTGGGCAAGTCCAAGTCCAAGACGACGTCCAAGGACACCTGGATCGTCTCCTCGGAGACCTGTGCCTTCGAGCTGCTCGAGGCCGAGTTCGTGCGCGACATCGAGCCGGGCGAGATGGTGATCATCGACGAGAACGGCCCGCGCAGCCTCCGTCCGTTCGGCGCGCAGCAGCCGCACCGGTGCGTGTTCGAGTGGGTCTACTTCGCGCGACCGGACTCGACCATCGACGGGCGGTCGGTCTACCGCGCCCGCGAGCGGATGGGGCGCAAGCTGGCCGTCGAGCACGCCGTTCCGGCCGACGTCGTCATCCCGGTCCCCGACTCGGGCGTGGCGGCCGCCATCGGCTACGCGCGCGAGAGCGGCATCCCCTACGACCAGGGGCTGATGCGCTCGCACTACATGGGGCGGACGTTCATCGAGCCGTCGGAGCACATTCGCCACTTCGGCGTGAAGCTGAAGCTGTCGCCGGTGCGTGAGGTGCTGGAAGGCAAGCGGGTCGTCGTGGTCGATGACTCGATCGTGCGCGGCACCACCTCGCGCAAGATCGTCGGGATGATCCGGTCGGCCGGGGCGAAGGAGGTCCACATGCGGATCAGCTCGCCGCCGACGATCGGCCCCTGCTGCTACGGCATCGACACGCCGACGCGCGAGGAGCTGTTCGCCTCCAGCCATTCGATTGATCAGATCCGCGACTACGTCGGCGCCGATTCGTTGGGTTATCTATCGCTGTCGGGGCTCCACGATTCGGTCAACAGCGTGAAGGCGGACGGGCAGGGGGGCTTCTGCGACGCCTGCTTCTCGAACAACTACCCGATCAACATCGTGCCACCGGCGCGGTTGCGGCAGCTGCGGCTCATCAGCGCCTAGCGCCCATCGCGTAGTCCCATGAAGACGGCCACCGTCGCGACTTCGGTCACCGTGGTCGACGGGCCGCTGCCCGACGCGGCGGCGCTGGCCGCGAAGATCGCCGCGCTGCGGGCGCGCTTTCCGCGGGCGATCGTCGAGCGCTACCTGGACAAGCTTCCGTCCGCGGGGGCGCGCGTGATGCTGGCCGCCGGCGCCGCGATCGTCGGCGACGTCCGGCTCGGCGACGACGCGTCGGTCTGGTACGGCTGCGTCCTGCGCGGCGACCTGGCGCCGATCACCGTCGGCGCGCGCAGCAACGTTCAGGACGGGACGGTGCTCCACGTCGGCGACGACAGCCCGTGCGAGATCGGCACCGACGTGGTGGTCGGCCACCGGGCGATGCTGCACGCCTGCCGCGTCGAGGACGCCTGCCTCGTCGGTATGCAGGCGACGGTGCTCGACGGCGCCGTCATCGGCGCGGGGTCGGTGATCGGCGCCGGCGCGCTGGTCACCCAGCGCACGGTGATCCCGCCCCGCAGCCTGGTGCTGGGCGCGCCCGGCAAGGTCGTCCGGACGTTGACCGAGGACGACGAGGCGTTCCACCGGGCGCTGGCCGGCAAGTACATGCGCGTGAAGGAGAACTACCTTCGTGACGCGCTCCGCGATCCGGACGACCGCTAGGGCGCATTTTTTACCGAGGCGGAGCGGGTGTACGCTCTCCGTATGGCTCGCTTAATCCTATTTGTAGGTACGTTCGCGATCCTGGCTGGAGTTTCGGCCTGCTCGAGCTCGAAGTCGAAGTGCGAGGCGGACTGTTCCGGCTCACCGGGTGCCGGTGGGGCCGCGGGGGCCGGCGGTGCCGCTGGTCCCGGCGGCGCTGCGGGCGCTCTCGTCGGCGCCGGCGGCGGTCAGGCCGGGGGCGCGGGCGGCACCGCGTTTTACTGCGGCCAGCACTCCCAGCCGTTGAAACCGCTCCTCCCCGACATTCTGATCCTGCTCGACCGCTCCGGTTCGATGGACAACGACCTCAACGACGCGGCCTGTCTCGACGACGGCGGCACCAGCGTCGCGGGCTGCGGCGCGCGCTCGAAGTGGGCGCTCATGACCCCGGTGTTGGGCCAGGTCGTGGCCCAGACAGAGTCCTCCGTGAACTGGGGGCTGAAGTTCTTCGCCGATCCAGGCAGCAGCACATGCAACGTCAGCAACAACGTGCAGGTGCCGGTAGGTCCAGGCAACGCCGCCGCGATCGCCGCCGCGATCGCCGGCCAGACCAACGCGGAGGGGGGCATAAGCAATGGCAGCCGCACGCCCACCAACGCCGCCGAGAAGGGCGCCACTGCCTACCTGAACGGGGTCAACGACATGAACCCGAGGTTCATCCTGCTCGCCACCGACGGGCTCCCGAACTGCCCACCGGGAAGTACGAGCACGACCAACGACGACTCGGCCGGGGCGATCGCCGCGGTGCAGACCGCCTTCACCAACGGCATCCCGACGTTCGTAGTCGGCATCGCGACGGCGGGCAGCGGGGCGGCGGACGCGACCCTCAGCCAGATGGCGACGGCCGGCGGTTACCCGCGGGCGGGCTCGCCCAGCTACTACCCGGTGTCGACGCCGGAGGAGCTCACCACGACGCTCTCCGCTCTGGTCGACTCGGCCTCCGGCGGCTGCAGGTTCGCGCTGGGGGCGCTGCCGACGAACGACTTCGGGATCAGCTACGACAAGATCGCCGTCTTTGTCGACGGCGTGCCTCTGGAACGCGACAGCACCCACGCCCAGGGATGGGATTACGCCGACGCGTCACATATGTCGATCACCGTCTCCGGCGGCGTCTGCAGCGACATCGTGAGCGGCGTCGCCCACGAGATCAGCATCGCCTTCCTTTGTATCGGCGTATGACTCGCTCAATCCTATTTGTGGGCACGTTCGGCGTCTTGGTGGGGCTGGCCGGCCTTCCCTCCTGCTCGAAGTCGAAGTGCGAGGCCGACTGCCCGCTGGAGCCGGTCACCGGCGGAGGGGGAGTGGCCACCGCGGGTCAGTCCGGTGGCGGTGGTGTCGGCGGCGCGGTCGCGGGCGCGGGCGGCGGCGCGGTCGCGGGCGCGGGCGGCGGCGCGTTCGCGGGCGCCGGTGGCACCGGCGGTGCCGGCCAGGTCAGTGGCGGAGGCGCGGGCGGTCCGGCGAGCGGCGTGGGCGGCTCCGGCGCCTTCTGCGGCCAGCTCACCCGGACGCTCTCGTCGCTGCCTCCCGACATCCTGATCCTGCTCGACCGGTCGGGGTCGATGGACAACGACATCAACGACAGGGGCTGCGCCGACGCCGGGATCGGCACCAGCGTCGGCGGCTGCGGCGCGGGCTCGAAGTGGGCGCTCGTGACCACGGTGTTGAACCAGGTCGTGGCCCAGACCGACGCCTCGGTGAACTGGGGGCTCAAGTTCTTCGCCGATCCGGGAAACGCCACGTGCACCGTCAGCGGCGGCGTGCAGGTTCCGGTCGGTCCGGGTAACGCGGCGGCCATCACCGCCGCGATCGCCTCCGAGACCAACCCGGCGGGGGGATCAGCAACGGCAGCCGCACGCCCACGAACTCGGCCGAGAAGAGCGCCGCTGAGTACCTGGGCACGTTGACCGTCGCGAACCCGAAGTTCATCCTGCTCGCCACCGACGGGCTTCCGAACTGCCCGCCGGGAAACCCGAGCACCACCAACGACGACTCGGTCGGGGCGATCGCCGCCGTGCAGTCCGCCTTCAGTGCTGGTATCCCGACGTTCGTCGTCGGCATCGCGACGGCGGGCCTCGGGGTGGCGGACCTCACGCTCAGCAATATGGCGTTGGCCGGCGGTTACCCGCGGTATGGCTCGCCGAGCTATTACCCGGTGTCGACGTCGCAGGAGCTAACCACCACGCTCTCGACTCTGGTCGGCTCGGCCTCCAGCAGTTGCACGTTCGCGCTGGGGGCGCCGCCGACCGACGACGGCCGGACCGGCCCGGACCGCATCACCGTCTTCGTCGACGGCGTGCCCCTCCCACGCGACACTGCTCACGCCGGCGGCTGGGACTACACCGACGCGACGAAGGCAGCGATCATCCTCTACGGCGGCGCCTGCAGCGGCATCACGAGCGGCGCCAGCCACGCCGTCACCGTAGCCTTCACCTGCCTCGACGTCTGAGCAGGCGGGCGCCTCGATGACGGTCCGGGTGTACGATCGCCTCGTGCGCGGATTGGTGCTCATGGTGGGGGTGGTGGCGGCGGCCGTCGCCTGTAGCAAGGTGGGCGACCAGTGCGCGGCCGGTTGCGACGGCGCGGGCGGCACGGGGACGATCGGCGCCGGGGCGACCGGCGGCGGTGGGGGCCTCGCCGGCGCGGGCGGCATTCACTACAACTGCGGCGCGTGGAACCGGCCGGTCGGGCCGCTGCCGGTCGACATCTTGATCCTGCTCGACCGGTCGGGCTCGATGGACAACGACCTCAACGACGCCATCTGTGATGGTGGCTGTGGCGTCTCCTCGAAGTGGGCGCTGATGACGCCGGTGCTCCGGAAGTACGTGGCGGCGAGCGAGGCGACGACCAACTGGGGGCTGAAGGTCTTCGCCGACCCGGGCGACGCCGCGTGCGGCGTCAGCCCCGCAGTCTCCGTGGAGCCCGGTCCGACCACCGAGATGGCGATCAGCGCCGTCGTGGCGGCGCAGACCAAGGCCAACGGCGGCGTCAGCAACGGCAGCCGGACCCCCACGCGCGCCGCCGTCGAGGCCGCGGCCGCGTATCTCTCCGGGCGGACCGATTCCAACCCCAAGTTCATCCTGCTGGTGACCGACGGGCTTCCGACCTGCGTGGCAGGCAGCGCCGACACCGACACCGATGACTCGGCGGGCGCGGTCGCGGCGGTGGCGGCGGCCTACGCCGCCGGTATCCCGACCTTCGTCGTCGGCATCGCACCCGCCGGGGGCAGCACCGACGCCACCTTGAGCGAGCTGGCGCAGGCCGGTGGTGTGGCACGCGCGGGGTCGCCCCGCTACTACCCCGCGTCGTCGCCGCAGCAGCTCGCCGACGCGCTGAAGGCGCTCGTCGCGGTCGCCGAGAAACGGGGGGCGCAGAGCTGCCTGTTCACGCTGCCGCCCCCACCGACCGACGACGGCATAACGAGCCGCGACTTCATCGAGGTCTACCTCGACGGCGCACAGCTGCCGCGCGACCAGAGCCACACGTCCGGCTGGGACTATGCCGATGAGACCTTGCAGGCGATCGTCCTCTACGGCGCCGCCTGCGACGCGGTGAAGGTCGGGACCGCCAGCACCGTCTCGGTGACCTACCGCTGCACGGGGGCCTGACCGCGGTGGGCGCGCGAAGCTCCGGCCCGTCACCGACGGTGGTAAGCTTGGCGCCATGCTTAGACTATCTATCTGTATTGGTGCGCTGGGAGTCGTGGTCGGGTTCCTGGCCTGCAGCGAGACGGGGCCCGGCGGCGGCGAAGGCGGCAGCGGCGGGGGCAGCGACTTCTGTGCCGGCTGGGACGGCAGCCCGCCGGACGGCTGCGGTCCCAGCAGCGGACGTGGCGGGTCCGGCGTGGGCGGCGGCGGCGACGGCTCCTCGCCAATCGCGGGTCGTGGCGGTGCGAGCGCGGGCGGACGCGGCGGGTCGGGCGTGGGCGGCGGCGGTGACGGCTCCTCGCCAATCGCGGGTCGCGGCGGTGCGAGCGCGGGCGGTCGTGGTGGCTCCGGCGCGGGCGGAGTGCAGGGCGACGGCGGCCCACCAATCGCGGGTCGCGGTGGCGTGGGTGGGGCCTCGGTTGGTCGCGGGGGGGGCGCCGGCGGCGACCTCTTTCCCGACGGTGACGGCCGTGGCCCGCTAGGCGGTCGGGGCGGCTTCGGCCCGGGCGGCCAGCAGGGCGACGGCGTCGGGCCGCTCGCGGGTCGCGCCGGCAATTAGAGCCCCGTCTCAGAAATACCCGCACTTCCGCGCGCCCATTGCAGGGCGGTCAACGATCGCCAAATCAAGGCATCAATGGAACGTGGCGACCCGTGATGGGCAAGCGCAGCAGGTAGCCGTCAGCAGTAGGTGGCCCGCCGCCTGGTCGCGTTCGATCGGAGAGAAAACAGGAAAAGAGGTCCCCGCCTTGTTGGGATTGGGTTGCGAAGCGCAATCGCCAAACGAGGAGGGACCTCATGGATCGTTATATCGGGATCGATGTTCATGCCCAAAGTTGCACCATCGCGGTGCTCGGGCCGACGGGGAAACAGCTCTGGTCGACGGTGGTAGAGACGAACGGGGAGGCCTTGGTGCGAGCGGTGACTGGCGTGGCCGGTCAGCGGCACATCTGCTTCGAGGAAGGCACCCAGAGTGCGTGGTTGCACGAGCTCCTGGAGCCTTACGCAGAGGAGATCGTGGTGGCGGTTCCACCTGCACGCCAGACGGGGTCGAAGAGCGATGCGAGCGATGCCTGGCAGCGTGCGGACGAGCTGCGGCTGGGCAAGATCGAGCGGCCAGTTTTCAAGAGACCGACGGAGTTCGTCGGCTTGAGACAGGCGGTACGGGCACACGTGATGATCGTCCAGGACGTCATCCGTACGAAGAACCGAGTGAAGAGCATCTTTCGCTCGCGAGGTGTTCAGTGCGCAGGCCAGGAGGTCTACAACTCGAAGAAGGCGAATCTCTGGCTGGATCAACTTCCGCCGCACCACCGCGAGCTAGCAGCGCTGCTACTCGACGAGACGCACGCGCTCGAGGAGCTTCGGAGTCGAGCCGAGAAACGTCTGGAGAACGAGGCGAGCAAACTCCCGATCGTTCAGCGGCTGGCGACAGCACCGGGGATCGGATCGATTCGGGCCGCACAGATCGCAGCCACGGTCGTAACCCCTCATCGATTCCGCACCAAACGTCAGTTTTGGAGCTACTGCGGGCTCGGCATCGTGACGCGCTCGTCGGCCGACTGGGTGCGCGTCGACGACAAATGGGTGCGCTCGAAGGTAGCCCAGACGCGAGGACTCAATCGGAATCGAAATTCACTACTCAAGATGGTGTTCAAGGGGGCAGCGCTGACCGTCATCAGCAACTTGCCCGATCATCCCCTGTGCGCCGACTACCAGCGCAAGGTGGCCGCCGAGACGAAGCCCAATCTGGCGAGACTGACTCTTGCTCGCAGGATTGCGGCTGCAGTGCTCGCCCTGTGGAAGAACCAGGAGGACTACGACCCGGCAAAGCACTGCGCCAAAGACTAGGCGTTCTGGATCCGTCGCATCGTCCTGCCCTGGGTAGGTCGCATGGATTGCGGACGCACAACCGGTTCGAGAGGAAGCATCCACGTGCCATCTGGCCCCAGGCGCGCGCCGCGGAGGCCCTAATTCAAGGCTATGCCCTCTCGGAGCATCGACTGAAGCAATGGACCCTCGAGGCCCTACTAGAAGTGTGGTGCCCTCCTTTTCGGAGAGGACAAAAGAGCTTCACAAGTGCATCCGGCATTCATCAGGTCGTAGATCGGGCAAGGCAGGATCATTCGACGACGACAAGCTGCTCGCTACATGCGCGCTTCAGGGCAGCTGGGTCGACCGAGAACACTGACAGTCGCAGGGGGTCGCCAGAGGCGAAGAGCTCAGCTTCTGACGACAGGGGACACCTTTGTCTTGACCTCCGGTTCCCTAGAAGATGGCAGGGCGTTCGCGTGCCCTCGACTGCTCGGTCCGGTTACCGCCGTGCGGAGGCGCGGCTACGGCACTGTCTGCGGTCGCCGGTCGTTGCCCGGCAACGGTGGCGCTGCGCAATCGCGGGCGGCCGTGTCGGGTAACGGCCGTGCATCTTGATTTGGCGATCGTCGGCGAAGCGGCGATTTGTGAGATGCGCACCAGCCAGAGCGCGTCTCAGAAATAGCCGCACCCCCGCGGTTCGCGCGGGAGCGGGCTAGTCGTCGTGCGCGCGGCGGGTGATGAACCCGCTGGCGACGAAGCCGAACGCCATCAGCACCAGCAGTGACTGCGCGGCGAACTGCGCCGGGGTCTCGAGCTGCGCCATCCGGGCGACCAGCCCGGCGGCGACCACCAGCGCCAGGGTGATGCCGGCGACCTCGGGGCGGCGCGCGGCGAGCAGCGGGATCGCCGCCACGAAGATGTAGTAGTAGCAGGCGAGCGGTGTCGCCAGGGGCGCCAGCATGAGGCCCAGCACGCAGGCCGCCCAGAGCGGCTGGTCGCGGACCGCGAACCCAATCGCGACCACGCCCGCCGCCGCCAGCCCCAGCCAGAGCCAGCGCCGGCGGGCCAGCGTCTCGCCGGCGGCGGCCTCCCAGCGCGTTCGCGCCTCGCCGTCGTCGCGTGCGTCGCCGATGGCGGGCGGCGTTCCCCGCTGCCAAACGACGACCGTCGCCAGCCCCATCCGGTTGGGGGAGGGGACCGAGGCGTGCTTGCGGAGATTTCCCACGAACTCGTCCCACCCGTGCGGGTGCCCGGGTTTCACCGCCAGCCCGCCGAGGAGCAGCGTCACCGCCAGCGCGCCCAGCATCAGCGGTCGGAGCGCCGGAGGGACAGGTCGCCGTGAGAGTCGCGCGCCGACGGCCGCCAAGATGGCGCCCCCGAGGGTGAACAGCGGAAAGACCCTGACCAGCGCTGCGTAGGCGAGGAGGCCGCCGGCGCCGAACATTCGTCCGCGGCGGCAGAGGGCCAGGCCGCCGAGCAGCGCCGCCAGCCAGTCCCAGCGCAGGAACGATCCGCCCGTCCACCAGAACCGCCCCGGGACGTAGGTCCCGAACACGACCGCGACCACCGCCGCCGTTCCGCCGCCGAATGCGCCCGCCACCGCGCCCAGCGCGCTGATGACCAGCAGCGGATCGAGCGACGACAGCAGCAGCAGGCGGGACCAGGTGACCGGCCCCTCGCCCGCAAGCGGGCGCGCGAGCAGCACCCAGGCCGGTGAGGCGTTGAAGCCGTGATCGGTCGAGAGCCGCTCCCAGGCCTCCTCGGGAAATCGGTCGCGAAGGAAGCCGACGTCGGCGGCGAACGCGCGCCAGCGCGGCGGCGAGAAACGGTCTCGGCAGCGCTCCGGGTGCGCGACCGCCTCGGCCGCCGTCGTCATGCGGTTCGTGCGCAGGTCGGTGATAGTCCGCGCGGCGACCCGCGGGGCGGCGCCCGGCTGCTCGGCGTCGGCGACCGCGATGCATTCGTAGAGCCCGTCGTAGCCGAGCTCGTCGAAGTACTTCGCCCCCACGTAGTAGTGGGTCATGTCCCACAGGTGGATGCGGATGCCGTTGAAGTGGAAGGCGCCGAAGTTGAAGTAGGCGAGCACACCCAGAACGCCGAGCGCCTTCAGCGCGCGGCCCAACCAGACCGAGGTCGCCCCGTCCGGAGCGTGCCCGCGCCGCCGTAGACCCTCGCGCGCCAGGACGAGCCCGAGCGCGGCCGCCGCCAGCGCCAGCTTCACGACCGCGGCGCTGTCGTCGTTCCACCACCCGGACGTCGGCACGGCTACATCCTACAGGGGATGAACCGCGCCTCCTCAGAGGCAGATGCCGACGAGCGTCTGACATTTGCCGGCGCCGTCGCAGGTGCCGCTGCCAATCGGGCAGGCGCAGCTGGTCGAATCGGTCGGGAAAGGCGCACTGGCCGGAGGGCAGTCCGTCGCAGTAGCCGGCGCACGCGTCCGTTCCGCCGCAGGGGGGACGGCCGCCATAAGGCGTTCCCGTCGGAACCGGCGAGCAGGTCCCGACATGGCCGGCGACGTCGCACGCCTGACAGGAGATCTGGCAGGCGTCGTTGCAGCAGTAGCCGTCGATGCAATGCTTGCTGGCGCATTCCGCGGCGGCGTCGCAGCGGGCGCCGTTCGACCGACTGGCGCGACAGGCGTCATCCTGGCAGTAGGGTCTGGCCGGCGCTGCGCACTGGTTGTCCGACGCGCAGGCGGTGAGGCAGGCGGTGCCGCCCGGGTTGCACACGAAGTCACCGCACGGGGCGGTCGCCGCCGTCGCGCAGCCCCCCGCGCTGTCACAGCCCGCTCGCATCGTGGACATCCCGTTCACGCAGCTGGCCGCCCCGCACATGACCGCGTCACCGGGATAACTGCAGGCGTTCGGCGAGGAGGTGCACGAGCCGCCGCAGGGGCTGCTGCCGGCGCAGGCGCCGCGCGTACCGCGCGGCTGGCCAGACGTGACTTGCACGCAGGTACCAGGCGACGGACCGATGTCGCAGGCTCTGCATTTCTCGGTGCAAGCCTCGTTGCAGCAGACGTTGTCGATGCAATGCTGGGAGGCGCATTCGGAGACCTGCGCGCAGGGCGAGCCGTTGGGCTTCGGTCCGCAGGATCCCGCGCTGCAACTACCGCCGCTGCCGCCGCGGCCACCGGTCGCCGCGCTACCGCCGCTGCCGCCGGTTGTCCCGCTGCCGCCACGGCCGCCGGTCGCGCTGCCGCCGCGGCCACCGGTCGCCGCGCTGCCGCCGGTGCCGCCGGTGCCGCCGGTTGTCGCGCTGCCGCCGCTGCCGCCGGTTGTCGCGCTGCCGCCCCTGCCGCCGGTCGCGCTGCCGCCGGTTGCACCGTTGCCGCCACGGCCGCCCGTTGCGTCGCCGCCGGTGCCGCCGGTTGCCGCGCTCCCGCCGCTGCCGCCGCCGCCGTGGCCTCCCGTGGGCTCGCCGCCGCCGTCACCGGGCTGCGGTTCGGACAGCGCGTCGCGCGCGTCGACCGCTGCGTCGTCGGGCTCGCCGCTGATCGCGGCGTCGGCCAGGCTGCGGTAACAGGCGTGATCCTCCGGGCGGCAGACGAAGCCGCGCGGACAACGAAGGTCGGGCGTAGTACAGGCGAGCGTCCCGTCCTTGATCTTGGGGGCGTAACAGCCCGCAACCCAGATCGACAGGGCGAGGAGGGCGACCCCGCCAGCGGCCCGCGCCCGACGCAGCAACGCCGTCATGGACCGCTCAGAAGCCGACTTTGAGGTTTGCGCCCACGACCGAACGGGCCGCGAGCGGCTCCGCGGTGACCCGTCCGCGGGTCGTCGAAAACAGCACGACCCCCACGGCGAGCCCCAGCGCCCCGGCGCCGAGCCCGAATCGCCTGCAGGGTCGCGTACGTCGTCCCCCGTGACTCCTTGCTCGGGTCGAACGGCGTTGGCATCGTTGTTCCGTTCTCGGAGTCGCGGGTCAAGCTGTCGCCCTCCCGTCTGGCGAGGACCCCGAACGTGACGCCTGCCGCGATCAGCGCCAGGCCAGCGGCGCCCGAGGCGATGGCGGCGACGCGGCGGCCAGACGTGTGGGTCTCGCCTGGTACGAGGTCGACCCTTGCGACTGGCGAGCTGTCCGCACGCGGTGGTGCCGCGGCGGGCGGGCGCGGGTACGAAGGGGACGCGAGCGTGACAGCAAGGCTCGCGCCCGCCGTCACCTCCACGCGTACGGCCGGGCCGGTCACGCCGGGGGAGAGCCGGGCGGTGATCTCGTGCGGTCCTGGATTCAGGTAGAGGGGCCCAGGCAGCGGCACCTTCCCGACCTCGCGATCGTCGATGACTATCGTGGCGCCGGCGGGCAGGCCCGTGATGATGAGGGCGCCGACGCGCGGCCGTAGCGCAGCCACCTGCCGCGCGGCGAGGTCGCGTTTGTCGGCCGCGGCGTCGGGTGCCTCGGCCAGGAACCGCTCGAAGGCCGAAAGCGCCTCGCCCCGCCGCCCCAGACCGAGATAGGCCAGGCCGAAGTCGTAGAAGATTTCGGGCTCGGCACGAGGGCGTAGCCCTCCTCGAACCGCGCCAGCGCGGCCCCATGGTCCCCCCGCTTGAGGGCGGCCACGCCCTCGACGAGCTTCGCGCGCGCCGCCTCTCGGACGGCCAGGTTCGCGGGAGGTTCGGAAGCCGCCGGTTGGGCCAGCGCCGTGGTCGCAAACGCGAGCTCCGCCAGCGCGGCGGCGAGCAGTCCGCACAGTTCAGAGATCGATGATGCCATCGGTATCCACCAAGCTCGGCTGCGCTCGCGCCGCGCGTTCGGGTTTTCGCCGGTGACGCTCGCCGACCGGTGCAGCCGTCGTGCGCGGCGCGGGCTCGAGCGAGAGCCCGGGCGTCGCGGCGTCGGGCACGAGCGTCTGCGGCGCGAGCGTCTGGGTGGGGAGGGGGGCGGAAGACGCCGGCCGGGCCGCCAGGGCAGGCGGGCTCACTGTCGGGTGCGCTCGCGGCACCCGTCGCCGCAGAGCGCCGCCGACCCAGGCCCCGCCCGCGAGCGCGAGCAGGGCGGCAACGGCGACGCCGATGCGCGCCCGCTGAACGCGCAAGCGAGGGCCCGCGGTGGCGCGCGTGGGCGCCAGGGGGCGCGGCGCCGCGCCGTCACGGAGCGCGCTCGCGATCTCGCGCATCGCCGAGGGGCGCTGGCCCGGGTCCTTGGCCAGCATCCGGGTCACCAGGTCGTCGAGCCACGCGGGGACTTCCACACCGCTCGTCGCCAGCGAAGGGACCGGTCGATACATGTGGGCGAGCATCAGCGCCTGGACCTGCGGGGCGGCAAACGGGGGCCTGCCGGCCAACATCTCGAACAGGATGCAGCCCAGCGCATAGATGTCGGCCCGCGGATCGACCTGCTCCGAGCCCGCGCACTGCTCCGGCGCCATGTAGGTCGGCGTTCCGACCAGCATGCCCCGGATCGTGAGGTGGGCCGACATTTCGCCCTCCCGCAGCTTGGCCACGCCGAAGTCCAGCACCTTGATCGCGCCCGTGGCCGGAGCGGCCGGATCGCCGACCAGAAAGATGTTTTCGGGTTTGAGATCGCGATGGACGATCCCCTTTGCGTGGGCGAGCGCGAGCGGATCGGCCACCTGCCCGGCGACGGCGCAGGCCGCCCGCCAGGCGAGCGTCCCGTCCCGGCGGAGCCGCTCCGCGAGGGTTTCACCCTCGAGGTGCTCCATCACGATGAAGGCCCGCCCGTGGGCGTCGACGTCGCAGTCGAAGACGTCGACGATTCCCGGATGGCGGATCAACGATGTGGCGCGCGCCTCGTTGAAGAACCGCTGGAGCAGGTCCGGTTTCTGAGAGAGCTCCGGGATCAGGACCTTGATGGCGGCGCGGCGGGCGATGCGCTGGTGCTCGGCCAGGAAGACGACGCCCATGGAACCGCGGCCGAGCTCCGTCAGGATCCGGTAGTTACCGAGCGCTTCGCCAATCATCGGACTTCGCGCGCCCAATGTGGGGCCCGTAGTCCGGAACGGAACCACCCCCGAGGAGATTCGCGCTCATCCCACCGGTGTGGGCGTCGCGCTTGGTGCTATCCTGCGCGCCATGGAAATCGGGCCCCTGCGAGAACGCCTGTCGAAGCTGCAAAGCCGGCTGGAGATTCTCCGGGGGCATCTTTGACATCGACGGCAAACGGACCCGCATAGCGGCGCTGGACGAGCAGACCACCGCCGCCGACTTCTGGAACGTCGCCGACCGGGCCCAGAAGGTGCTGCGCGAGCAGTCGCAGATCAAGTCGACGGTCGACAGCTACGAAGGTCTCAGCCGTCAGATGGAGGACGCCGGCGTCCTGATCGAGATGGCCGACGAGGCGAAGGACGAGGCGACGGCCGTCGAGGCGAGCGGAACGCTGACCGCGATCGAGGACGCGGTCGGCAAGCTGGAGTTCGCGCGCATGCTGTCGGGGCCGTACGACCGCAACGGCGCGCTGGTCAGCATCAACGCCGGCGCGGGCGGGACCGAGTCGCAGGACTGGGCCGAGATGCTGCTGCGCATGTACAGCCGCTGGGCCGAGCGAAAGGGCTACAAGCTGGAGGAGCTCGATCGCCAGGCGGGCGACGAGGCCGGCATCAAGAGCGCGACCATCGGGATCGAGGGGGAGTGGGCCTACGGCTGGCTGCGCGCCGAGGCGGGCGTGCACCGGCTGGTGCGCATCTCGCCGTTCGACGCGAACGCGCGCCGCCACACCTCGTTCGCCAGCGTGTTCATCTATCCGGACATCGACGAGACCATCAAGGTCGAGATCGACGAGAAGGATCTGCGCATCGACGTCATGCGGTCGGGCGGCGCCGGTGGCCAGCACGTCAACAAGACCGAATCGGCGGTGCGCGTCACCCACATCCCGACCGGGATCGCGGTGCACTCGCGACGGCGAGCGGTCGCAGCACAAGAACAAGTCGACCGCGATGCGCATCCTTCGCTCGAAGCTGTTCGAGGTCGAGCAGAAGAAGCAGGAAGAGAAGATGGGCAACATCCACGCCCAGAAGAAGGCGATCGAGTGGGGGAGCCAGATCCGCTCTTACGTGCTGGCCCCGTACCGGCTGGTCACCGATCACCGCACCGGGCTGAAGGTGGGCAACGTCGACGCCGTGCTGGACGGCGACATCGATCAGTTCATGATCGCGCACGCTGCTGGAGCTGGCCGGCGACCCGACGGCCACCCGTGCTACCAAACCGCCCGACGATGACCTCTAAAAACGTTCCCGAACCGAAACAATCCACATCGCTGTGGATTGTTTGCGAATACCGAAATGAAATTAATGGGTTGGCGATGGGGATGGTGTGGGTAACCCGTGGAGAACCATGGCTGACGAACGCGAGCTGATCGCCGAGCGAGAGAAAAAAGCGCAAGAAATCCGCGCGCTCGGCGCCAACCCCTACGCCAACGACTTCCATCCGAGCCACACGACGGCGGAGGTGTTGGCAAAGTTCGCGGGGCTGACGATGCCGCCCGAGACCGAGAAGCCGGAGAAGGGGGCACCCCCGACTTTGCTGTCGGATGATCACGTGGCGGTCGCCGGGCGCATCGTCGCCTTCCGCGGCTTCGGCAACGCCGCGTTCGTGAAGATCCTGGATCGCGCCGGCGAGATGCAGGTGTGGGTCCGCAAGGACATCGTGGGTGAGGCGGCGTTCGCGCTCTGGAAGCTGGCCGAGCGCGGCGACTTCATCGGCGCCGTCGGCGGCGTGACGATCACCAAGACCGGCGAGCTGACGCGTGGTCGCGGAGACGGTCCGGATCCTGACCAAGGCGACCCGGTCGCTGCCCGGAGAAGTGGCACGGCCTGTCGGACACCGAGGCTCCGCTACCGCCAGCGCTACGTCGATCTGATCGTGAACCCGGAGGTCCGGAAGGTCTTCCGGGCCCGGTCGGCCATCGTCACGGCCATCCGGCAGTTCCTCGACGCGCGCGGGTTCCTCGAGGTCGAGACGCCGATGATGCACTCGATCATCGGCGGCGCGGCGGCGCGGCCGTTCACCACGCACCACAACGCGCTCGATCTGAACCTCTACATGCGCATCGCGCCCGAGCTGTACCTGAAGCGGCTGGTCGTCGGCAGCTTCGATCGCGTCTACGAGATCGGGCGCAACTTCCGCAACGAGGGGCTGTCGCGCCAGCACAACCCCGAGTTCACGATGCTGGAGTTCTATCAGGCGTACGCCACCTACGACGAGCTGATGGCGCTGACCGAGACGATGTTCCTGGAGCTGGCCCGGGAGGTCGGCGGGCGGCGAGACCATCACCTACCAGGGACAAGCAGGTCGAGCCTCGCGTCCCCCTGGCCGCGCATCCCGATGAAGGACGCCATCGTCGACGCGGCCGAGCGCGGCCTGCTGCCGGGCGGGCTGGAGCGGCCGATGCTGGACGACGACGTGGCGTTGTCCAGATGGCTGGACGGAAGCGGCGCCTCGACGAGGAGCGACGAGCTGGGCGCCGTGCTGCGCAAGTCCGACAGCCACGGCGAGCGGGTCGGCGCGCTGTTCGACTACGCGGGCGAGAAGGCGCTGCCCGCCGACCGGCCGGCCTTCGTCACCGAGTACCCGGCCGAGACGTCGCCGCTGTCGCGCCGCAACGACCACGACCCGTCGCAGGTCGACAGGTTCGAGCTGTTCATCGTGGGGCGCGAGCACGCCAACGCCTTCTCGGAGCTGAACGACCCCGCCGATCAGCGGGCCCGCTTCCAGCGCCAGGTCGACGCCAAGGCGGCCGGCCGCGACGAGACGATGGACTACGACGAGGACTACTGCCGGGCGCTGGAGTACGGCATGCCGCCGGCGGCGGGGGAGGGGATCGGCATCGATCGCCTGACGATGCTGCTGACCGACCAGGCCGTCGATCCGCGACGTCATCCTGTTCCCGTTGCTGCGCCCCGAACGGGGCGACTAGTCGCCGTGCTGCGCCCGGGCTTCGAGTGGTTCGTCGCCTGGCGCCACCTGCGCGATCCGGAGCGCCGGTCGCGCCGGACGCTCTGGTTCGGGATCTCGCTCGCTGGTCCTCGGGGGGCTCGGCCTCGCCGTGGCGGCGCTGGCGCCCCGAGTCCTGCACCTGCCGGTCCGGGCGCCCGGCGAATGGATGCGCACGGACCCGATGGTCTGGCTCGAGAACGTGAAGATCGGCGGCTTCATCGCGGTGGTGCTGGGCATCCTGGTGACGCTGCCTCGGGGCGCTGCTCGCCGCCTTCACCGTGTTCACCGCGGTGTCGATCTTCGGCGTGTTCCTGGGCACCGCCGCGCCGATCATCGTGCTGTCGGTGATGTCGGGGTTCGAGAACGACCTCAAGACCAAGATCCGCGCCACCAAGGCCGACGTCGTCATCGACATGCGCGACGACCGACCGTTCACCGACTGGCGATGCGGTGGTCAAGCGGCTCGACGGCGATCGCCGGCATCGTGGGCGCGATGCCCTACGTCGAGACCGAGGTCGATCATCAAGCACGCCACCAACCCGGCCGGGATGGGCATCATCCTGCGCGGCATCGACCCGAGCGCACGCGCCGCGGGTGCTGGGTCTCGAGCGGACGATTGCAGGAGGGGAAGCTGTCAGCTGGCTCTCCAACCCCGACCGAGATCCCGGCGGACGAAGATCGCCCGCCGCGGTCTCCCGGGATCCTGCTGGGCGAGGAGCTCTACCAGCGCATCCTGCGGGTCTTCGTCGGCAGCGACGTCGACATCGTCTGCCCGGTCTGCGGCGTCGGGCCCACCGGGCCGATGCCCAAGCTGAAGCCGTTCCGGGTCGCCGGCCACTTCTACAGCGGCATGTACGAGTTCGACTCGAAGCTGGCCTACGCGAACCTCGCCGACGTCGCAGAGGTTCTGGGCACGCCGGGCGAGGTGACCGGGATCGAGGTGCGCACGACGACGCCCGACATCGCCAGCGACGTCGCCGAGGCGATCGGGCGGCCGGCTGGGCCCCGGCTACGAGGTGCGGTCGTGGGAGGAGCTGAATCGCAGCCTGTTCAGCGCGCTCAAGCTGGAGAAGATCGCGATGTTCATCGTGCTGACCTTCATCGACCTGGTGGCGTCGTTCTCGGTCATCTCGACGCTGCTCATGCTGGCGACCGAGAAGGGGCGCGAGATCGCGATCCTGAAGTCGATGGGGGCGCGCAGCGCCATCGATCGTGCGGATCTTCGTCGCCGAGGGGCTGTACATCGGCCTTCTGGGTCTGGTGTTCGGCGTCGTGCTGGGGGTCGGGGGCTCGCTCTTCTCTCGCGCGTTACGGGCTGCCGCTGGATCCCGACGTCTATTACATCCAGAAGCTGCCGGTCGTCATGCGCGGCGACCGAGATCGCGGCGCTGGGGCTGGCGGCGGTGGCGCTCTCCTGCCTGGCCACCGTTTATCCGGCGTTCCTCGCCTCGCGAATGCGCCCGGTCGACGGCCTTCGGTACGAATAGCGCATCGCCCCAGGCAACGCGGAGCTAAGTCCGCCTAGTCTCAGGGGTTACCTGCGCCATGGCGTCGTTGACACCTTTGGGGGCGCCGACTACCTTGGCGCACCCCGCAATGGCAACGACAACGGCATCGACGGCGACCGGCCCCGCGACCGCGGCGTCCGCGGACGCTGCGGTGCGCGGGGGCGCCCACGTGGTCGTCCGCGGGCTCACCAAGAAGTTCCTCCACGGCGGGCGGGTCATCGAGGTGCTGCGCGGGCTCGACTTCGAGCTCCGGCCGGGCGAGATGGCCTCGGTCGTCGGCGCCTCGGGGGTCGGCAAGTCGACGCTGCTCCAGGTGCTGGGCACGCTCGACGCGCCCAGCGAGGGGACCATCAGCTTCGACGGCGTCGACGTCACCAGCATGACGCCGGCGCGGCTGGCCGAGTTCCGCAACCGGGAGATCGGCTTCGTCTTCCAGTTCCACCACCTGCTGCCCGAGTTCACCGCGCTCGAGAACGCGATGATGCCGGGGCTGATCCTGCGCCTGTCCCGGGCGCGAGGCCGCCGCCCGTGCCGAGGCGATGCTCGCCCGGCTCGGGCTCTCGCCAGCGGCTGTCGCACCGGCCCGGGGAGCTGTCGGGCGGCGAGCAGCAGCGGGTGGCGCTGGCCCGGGCCCTGCTGCTGCGGCCGCGGCTCTTGCTGGCCGACGAGCCGACCGGGAACCTCGACACCAAGACGGGGCGCGAGATGCACGAGCTGTTCTTCGAGCTGAACCGCGAGCTGGGGATGACGATCCTGATCGTCACCCACAACGACGAGCTGGCGGCGCGCACGCCGCGACGGTTGCGCATGGTCGACGGCCTGATCGTCGAGCAGGAGTAGATCGCCGTTCCGATGGGCCGTTTGGGACGTCTCTCGTCACCTGTTCGTCGTGGTGGCCGTAGCGGTGCCCTTGGCGGTCGTGCGCCCGGCCCGCGCCGCCGACGAGCCAGCCCAAGGGGAACCTGCGGGTGACAAGCCCGCGGGCGGCGACAAGGCGGTGGGCGACGACAAGGCAGCGGGCGACGACACCGCCGATGCCAAGCCCGCCGCGGGCAACGCGCTGCGGGTCACGAAGCTGCAGTTTCGCGGCAACCGCAAGGTCGAGGACGACGCGATCAAGGTCAACCTCAAGACCCTGCCGGGGGTCACGCTGACCCAGGAGATGGTCCGCGAGGACGTGCGCGCGATCTGGAAGATGGGCTTCTTCGAGGACGTGCAGGTCGAAGTGGCGGACAGCAAGGCCAAGGGAACAGAAGCCGGGAGCATCGTCACCTTCGTGCTGAAGGAGAAGCCGTCGATCGCGAAGATCTACGTCGCCGGCAACGAGGAGGTGGCGCTCACCAAGATCAACGAGGTCCTCGACATCAAGAAGGAGCAGATCCTCGACCTCGCCAAGCTGAAGAAGAACGTCCAGAAGATCAAAGACCTCTACGTCGAGAAGGGGTTCTACATGGCCGAGGTGACCTACGAGGTCAAGCGCGCCACCTCCTCGAGGTCGAGGTCTGGTTCCGGGTTCACGAGAACGCGAAGGTCGAAGTGCGGCGGGTGAACTTCGTCGGCAACCACGCCATCGCCGACGCCCAGCTGCGCGAGGTGATCGTCACCCGCGAGGGAAGCCTGATCTCGTTCCTCACCTCGGCGGGGACCTACCGCGAGGACGTGTTCCAGCGCGACCTGCTGCTGATCCAGGCCCACTACTGGGACCGCGGCTACGTCCAGGTGAAGGTGGCGAGCCCGCTCGTCGAGCTGTCGCCCGACAAGCAGTCGATGTACATCACCATCTCCATCGAAGAGGGCCCGCAGTTCCGCCTCGGCAGCGTCGACGTCAGCGGCGACCTGCTGGCGCCGAAGGAGGTGTTCCTGAGCCGGGTGTCGGTGAAGCCGGGCGAGCTCTTCAACCGCTCGAAGCTCTCCGACGACCTGCAGAAGCTGACCGACTACTACAAGGACCGGGGCTACGCCTACGTCAATGCCTCGCCCACCACGCCCGTCAACGAGAAGACGCGCACCGTGGACGTCCTGTTCGAGATTCAAGAAGGGCGCGCTGGTCACGTTCGAGCGGATCAACATCCGCGGCAACACCAAGACCCGCGACAAGGTGATCCGGCGCGAGCTGCGCATCATCGAGGGGGAGATCTACAACCAGTCGCAGCTCGACTACTCGAAGCGGCGCGTGAACGCGCTCGGCTACTTCGAGAAGGTGGACGTCTCGACCCGACGGGGCAGCTCCGACGACAAGATGGAGGTCAACGTCGAGGTCGCCGAACGCCCGACCGGGACGTTCCAGATTGGCGCCGGGTTCTCGTCGGTCGAGAACTTCATCGCCCAGGCCCAGATCTCCCAGAACAACCTGCTCGGGCGCGGCCAGTCGCTCACCCTGCAGGCCCAGCTCTCGAGCCTGCGCCAGCTCTTCCTGCTGCAGTTCCAGGACCTCTACTTCCTCGACACCAACTGGACCTTCGGGTTCAACCTGTTCAAGCAGGACAGTTCCTGTTCTCGTTCGTTCGCCGGTCGCGCGGCGGCAGCCTCACCTGGGGCTACCTGCTGGCCGAGGACACCCGGCTGCTCCTCACCTACACGCTGGAAGACGTCAGCGTCTCGACCGGGAGCTTCAACGGCATCTTCTCCAGCTCGTCGATCCAGCCGACGCCGATCGGTTCGATCGCCAACCTGCTGCGCTCGGGCATCACGTCGTCGGGGCGCGCGCTGCTGTCGTACGACTCGCGCGACAACCGGATGTTCCCGACCAAGGGCTGGTACAACACGCTCTCGGGCGAGATCGCCGACACCTTCCTGGGCTCGCAGAACGTCTTCACCCGCTACGAGGCGGTCGGGCGCGCCTACTATCCGATCTGGGGGCCGTTCGTGCTGCGGCTCAAGACCAACATCGGCCTCATCGCCAGCCGCGACCCGCGCGGCGTGCCGATCTTCGAGCGCTACTTCGTGGGCGGCATCTACGACGTGCGCGGCTTCGCCCCGCGCTCGCTGGGGCCGGTGATCCGCGCGCCGAGCGACCGGTCTCAGGACTCGACGCTGCGCAACTTCCTGGTCGGCGGCAACATGCAACGTGATCGGGAACGCCGAGATCGAGTTCCCGATCTTCGACAAGGTCGGGATCCGGGGCGTCGTCTTCACCGACGTGGGCAACGCCTTCAACCTCGAGAATCAGTACTGCAAGATCGCGCCCTTCGCCGTCGACGTCAGCAAGGACCCGTGCAACTCGCCGCTCGACCTCCGCGCCTTCCGCGCCAGCTGGGGGTTCGGCTTCCGCTGGTTCTCGCCGATCGGTCCGCTGCGCTTCGAGTGGGGCATTCCGTTCCGGACGCTCCCCGGCGAGCAGCCGATCGTCTTCGAGTTCACGATCGGCAATTTTTTCTAACCTGTGTTAAGCAACCGGCGGTGAAGGAGACCAAAATGTCACGTGCGTCCCGATTCCTGATTGCGGCTGTGTTCTTGCTGTGGGGCTCTGCGGCCCTGGCCGACGATGCGAAGCTCGGCTACGTCGACATGCAGCGCGCTCTCAACGAGACGGAGGACGGTCGCAAGGCGAAGGCCGCGCTGAAGAAGGTGTTCGACCAGAAGCAGAAGGAGCTGGACGAGCAGCAGCAGCAGCTGAAGAAGGACGCCGACGACCTCGAGAAGAAGCGCACGTTGCTCCCGCCCGACAAGGTCCGGGAGAAGGAGGCCGAGCTGGCGGGCCGGGCTCAGAAGGTGCAGCAGACCTACCTGCGCCACCAGCAGGATCTGTCGGGCAAGGAGCAGGAGGCGACGGCGAAGATCTTCGAGCGGATGCAGAAGATCATCGCGAGGATCGCCGCGTCGGAGAACTTCTCGATGATCCTGGACAAGTCGGCGCTGGTGTTCGCCAAGCCGCACCTCGATCTGACCAACGAGCTGATTCGCCGCTACAACGCCGGCGAGGGTGCGGACGGCAAGGCGGCGCCGGCGGCGGCAGCGCCCAAGGCGGCGGCCCCGGCCCCCAAGAAGTAGCCGGAGGCGCCCCGTGCTCGACATCCGGGCGATCGAACGGATCCTCCCCCACCGCTATCCGTTCCTGCTCGTCGACAGAGTCGACGAGGTCGGCCCGGATCGGATCGTCGCGCGCAAGCTGGTCACCCGCAACGAGCCCCATTTCAACGGCCATTTCCCCGGGCATCCGGTGATGCCGGGGGTGCTGATCATCGAGGCGCTGGCCCAGGCGGGGGCGCTGCTCGCGGCGCAGCTGGTCAACTTCAACCCCGAGACGCACGTCATCTACTTCATGGCGATCGACAAGGCGAAGTTCCGCAAGCCGGTCGTGCCGGGTGACGTGCTGACCCTGGAGGTGACGCCGCTGCGCAAGGGCGGGGCGATCTGGAAGCTGCGGGGCGAGGCGAAGGTGGGCGACGTGCTGGTCTGCGAGGCCGAGCTGATGGCGTCTATTCAACCTCGGACCCCGCAGACGGGTTCCGCCGCGCCTCCCGCGACGGGCTCGGACGCAAAAGAGTGAGCGCCGCGGCGGCAGCGGCGTGGTTGGTCGCGATCGCCGCCCTCTGTCTGTCGCCGGGCTGCCGGCGCGCGAAGCTCCCCCCGCGGCCCGACGGCGCCGCGGTCGTGGTGGTGACGCCCGGTGAGGCGGAGCTCCCCACGATCCCCGAGGCCGAGCCCAACGACCAGCCGGCCAGGGCACAGGCGCTGGCGCTGACGGCGGCGGGTGCGGTGGCGGTTGTCGGCACGCTGGGGGCGGCCGGCGCGGGTCGGGCCGACGCGGACCTGTTTCGCGCCGAGCTTCCGCGCCCCGACGCCGCCGGGGCGCCGCCGGCAGGCGACGGCGCGGCGGCCGACGGTGGGGCGCGGCGCCCGACCGAGGTGCTGCGGGCCGAGCTGCGTCCCGATCTGGCGATGGCCGTGCGGCTGGAGATCCTCGACGGCGCCGGCCACCCGCTGATCACGGCTGCGGCGGCCGAGCCGGGACAGCCGGTTGTGATCCCGAACCTGGCGCTGGCAGGCCCGGCGCCGGTCATCCGGGTCCGCCGCGCCCGCCCCGATACCGGTCCGGGCGGCTATCGCCTGGTCCTGCGGGTGGCTGCGCTCGAGGCGGGGGCCGAGATCGAGCCGAACGGCACCAGCGCGCTCGCGAACCCGCTGGTGCCCGATGGCGAAGCGATCGGGTTTCTGGGCTGGGCGCGCGATCAGGACTGGTACCGGCTGCCGCTGGCGGCTCTGGCCGAAGGGAGCGTGCTGGCGGTCGATGTCGAGGCGCCGGCGGGGGTGGCGGCGACGGTCGCGCTGCTGGACGCCGCCGGGGTCAAGCTGAGCGAGACGCGGGGAAACCGCGGCGAACGCGCCGTGCTGCGCAACGTCGGCGTACCGGCGGGCGCGGCGGAGCTGTTCCTGACCGTGACCGCCGCGTCGGGCTGGAACGGCGACGCCACCTACGCCGTGCGCGTGCGGGGCGAGCTGCCCAAGGCGGGCGGCGAGACCGAGCCCAACGACAACCCGGGCCAAGCCCAGCCCATCGCCGACGGCCTGGTTTCGGGGTTTCTCGCGCGCGGCGACGTCGACGTCTTCTCCTACACGGCGTCCGCTCCCGTCGCGCTGGACGTCGAGCTGCTTCCGCCCGAGCGGGCGGGGGTGAAGCTGGAGATCCTCGACGCCGCCGGGAAGTCGCTGGCGAAGGCGGAGGGGCGCCGGCGGGCGGTGAAGTTGACCGGCGTCACGATTCCCGCGGGCGCGGTCCTGGTTCGCGTCGCCGCCGGAAAAGGGGAGGGGAACCCCGACGAGCCCTACAAGCTGACCGTCGGCAGCCGACCGATCGCCGCGCCGGTCCCGGCCGACAGCGGTGCGGGCACGGAATGACTCCCATCCCCGCCGTCGTGCTGTTCGCGGCGATCGCGGCCGGGTGCGCCCACCAGGCGGAGGCGCCGTCGGCGACCCTGGCGGCGTTCGGCGCGGCGCTCGAACGGGGCGACTACCGCGCCGCCTACGCGCTCACGTCGGCCGCCTACCGCACCCGGACCCCCTACGACGCGTTCGCCGCCGGCATGGCCGCGGACGCCGCCGGGGCCAAGGCCTTCGGCCAGCGGGCCGTCGCGGCGGCGCCCCGTGTGGCGCCGCGGGTCGACATCCCGGTCGACCTCGGCGACACGGTTCCGCTGGTCCTGGAGCAGGGGCGGTGGCGGGTCGACGGGCCCACCTTCGACCCTTGGGGCCAGGGCACCCCCCGCGCGGCCCTGCGTACGTTCGTGCGCGCCCTGGAGGCCAAGCGCTACGACGTCTTGCTGCGGCTCTCCCCCCGTCGCTATCGGGGTGGCTTGACCGCCGACAGGCTGCGTCGCTATTGGGAGGAGGAGCGGCGCGAGGATGGGCCCGCGCTGCTGGCCCGGCTGCGTGCCGGGCTCGCCGCCCCCCTCGTCGAAACCGGGGACGAGGCCCGGCTACCGCTGGGCCTGGAGCGGGAAGCGCGTCTGATCCGGGAGGACGGCCTTTGGCGGGTCGAAACGCCCGAGTGAACGAGGATGCCTGATGCGTCGCTTTAGCCGCTCAGATGTGGGCGCCAACCCTCAGGATTTTGGCGTCTTACATTTCCTCGTGAGAATTGCCGAACTTGACTATGACAGGCAGATATTGCAGGCATTTAGCTAGAGGTTCTCGTCGTGCTCGAACCTTGGATCATTGAACAGATCCGTCGCCGCGAGGAGGAAGCGCGCCGCCGTGACGACCGTCCGCGTCTCGAGATTCCGATTCACGACGAACGGTGGAAGCCCGAGCCCGACCGGCCCGAAGGCGAAGAGGAGAGATCCGACGATGACGACAAGCCCGAGCGGGGCGTCGTCATCATCGATATGTAACTGCCGACATGTGACCGCTACTTCTTCTTCAGGTCGTCGGTCTTGACCAGCATGCGGTCGATGCTCCACTTCGGCGCCAGGAAGATGTCGGTCCGGGCGCCGCTGGCGACGTAGTAGTTCAGCTTGTCCTTGGTCTCGTCGCCGACCTTCAGCAGGCAACCGGGGGCCTTGGTCTTGGCCTTGACGGCGATCGTCGCCTGAGGCTTGGCGAGGCCGTTGGTCTTCGGCGTCGCCTCCTCGGCGATGCCGTTCGCCTTCAGCTCCTTGAAGGCGCCGGCGATGGGGCCGACCTTGGCCGGATCGACCTCCAGCTTGGCCGGCTTGGTCGCCTTCCAGGCGTCGTTCGCTGGCCCCGTCTTGACCACGGTGTACGAGTTGTCGCCATGGCTGACCGCGATCTCGGCGATGTCGCTGTCGGCCAGGTTGCACAGCGTCTTGTCGCGGAAGTCGACCGGGCGCTTGTTCACGCGCTCGAGGTTGAACTTCTTGACGGTGAAGACCTGCGCGACCTCGGGCGTCTTGACGTAGACCTCGTCCTCCCCCTTCTTCTTGCCGAGCAGGGCGGTGACCTTCTTGCCGCCCTTCAGGGTGACCGTCACCGTCGTCGCGGGGGCGTCGAGGCCCGTTTCGGGGGGCAGGGCGCCGTCGGCGAAGTCGTTCGCCTTCCAGGAGGAGAGCGTCGTGATGATCCCGTTCGGCACCGAGAGATCGATGGGGTCGGTCTTGGCCAGCCGGCGCGAGGTCGACTCGACGATCTCGAACTTGTCGTCGGTACCCTCCTTGGTGCCGGTCTTCTTGACCACCACCTTGCCGTCGTCCTGGGTCGCCACCTCGATCTGCTCGGCGTCGGCGACCGTGAAGGTGGTGATGCTCTTGTCGCGCCAGTCGGTCGGGGTCTTGTCGACGATGAACTTGGAGACCCCCGAGGCCTGCCAGATCTCGTCCTTGCCCGGGAGGCGGACCATGGTCCCCGACCCGGATGACTTGCCGATGATGACATCGGCAAGCACCTTGCCGCCGGCCGCCTTGGCGACCAGGTGGATGCCGGCCTTGTCGTCGACCTCGAACTCGGCGTGCTTGGCCTTCTGGTCGGTGACCAGGTCGCTGAAGTCCATCTTCCCGAGCATCTCCCAGGCGGCTTTCGCGGCCGCCTCTTCGGCGGCGTAGGCGACGGGCGCGATCACCTTGTACTTGCCGGCCTCGGACTTCAGCACCGTCGTCTGGCCCCCCTTGGTGACCTCCAGGGTGTCGACCTCCGCGGGGGTCAGCTTGGCGATCGGGCGGACGCGGTCGGAGGTCCGTTCTCCCTTCTCCGGTTGCTTGATGGCGAAGATGGCGAGGGCGCCGAGAACGATGAACACGCCTAGGGCGGTGAGCGTCTTTCGGTTCATGATGGGGAGCCTCGGAAGCTACAGGGTCTGCGAGTTGCGACGCGTGCGCCGGAGCCGCCAGCGCACGAGGCCGAATCCGAAGAACGCGAGCGGAACGCACGCGACGTTGATGACCTTGATGGCCGCGATCTTCGCGTCCGATTCGACGTTGATCGGGCGGACGGCGACGTTCTTCGTGCGCACCGGCGTCAGCGCCTCGTCCTCCAGCGTCCAGCTGATGGCGTTGAACAGCAACTGTGCGCCGCCCTGATAGAAGGGGAGGTAACGGGCGAACTGCAGGTACTCGTCGTTGGCGAAGTCGGAGTCACCGATCACCATCATCCGCACCGGCTTCTTCGATTCCGCTCCGGGCTCGGCGCCCGACATCCCGGGGGCCGCCGCCGGCGCGAACGCGCTGTGGAGCGGGCCCTGATACGCGTAGCCGAGGCCGAACCGCCCTTTCTCCTTCCCCTCCTCGACCTCGCCTGCCGGCGCGAAGAAGAAGAAGCCGGTCTGCTTCCAGGCGTCGGGCGACGACCTGGCCAGCGTCCAGAGCTTGCCGGCCGCCGGCTTGCCGCCGGCGAGCGGACCCACCAGCTCGACCGAGCTCGGGAACGGGAACACCAGGGCGTTCACCCCGGCCAGCACGCTCAACTCTTTGGCGTCGTCCTCGACCTTGACGCCGACGAACATCGGGACGGTTGCGCAGCATCCGCCGCCCGCCGATCTCGACCGGGCCCGGGACGTTCAGGCGATCGAACACGAAGTCCTGGCCGATCTTGAAGCCGTACTTCTCGAGCAGCTCGTTGAGGCCGGTGTCGTTGGCCTGGCCAATCTTCGGCTGGGCGGCCATCTCCGGCATCCCGCCGCGCGGCGCCTGCATCACCATGCCGTCGGCCAGGAAGATCACCCCTTTGCCCTTCATCAGGAAGGCGTCGATCTCGCGGCGCGCCTTGTCGTCGAACGGCCTGCTTGGGGCCACCGACGACCAGCGCGTCGACGTCGTCGCCGATGGCGGCCGACGAGGGATTGACGGTGGTGGTCTCGAACTCGCGCTCGACGATCGGCTTGATCAGCGTGAAGCCCTGGCTGAGGTCCGCCTCGCCGTGTCCGGTGGTGAAGGCCAGCTTGCGCTTCCGCTGGGTCATCCGCTTGACCAGCGAGGAGACCTGGTACTCGAGGGACTCCTCGGCGTCGATCTCCGGTGATCGCCTCGTTCTTGCCCTGGTACTGGAAGCAGAGCCCCAGGTAGTACGAGCCGACCTCGAACTTCTGCGAGCGCAGCACCTGGATCTGTATCGGCTGCACCTTGCACTGGGCCGCCTCCTCCTCGAGCTTCTTGTCGGCGCCCGGATCGATGGCCTCGAACCGCAGCTTCCCCTTCGAGTAGGTGCGGTACTCGTCGAGCAGGTCGCGGACGTAGCGGCTGATCGTCGTCAGCTCGGCGGGGAGGTCCTTGGAGATGTAGGCCTTGACCGTGAGGTAGTCGGGGAGGTTGCGGACCACGTCCTTGGAGGCCTGCGACAGCGTGTAGACCTTGTTCTCGGTCAGGTCGAGGCGGCCGAAGACGCGGGTCGCGATCAGGTTGATCGCGACCACCCCGCCGATGACCAGCAGCACGAACGCGGTCGCGTTGGAGGCCGAGAGGCGCTTGCGCGCCCGCATCACCGGGACGCCCGTCGGCTTCTTGTCTTCGTTGTTGTTGTCGGTCGGCCATGACTATCTCCACTGCCGAGATTCGAGCGACAGCGTCGCTATCAGCAGGCTGACGCCGATCACCGAGAGGTAGTAGATGACGTCGCGGGTGTCGATGACGCCGCGGCTGATGTTCTCGAAGTGGCTGTCGATGCTGAGGAACGCGAACAGCCGCGCTGCAGCGACTCGGGGGCGAACTGGGTCAGCCGCCCGAACAGGTAGAGCGCGAACGAGATCGCGAACGCCGCGATGAAGGCGACGATCTGAGTTGCGCGTGAAGGCCGAGGCCATGACGCCGATGGCGACGTAGGCGCCGCCCATCAGCACCATCCCCAGGTAGCCGCCGATCGCGGGCCCGCTGTCGAGCGGCCCCAGGGTGCGGACGGTGATGGCGAAGACCACGGTCAGGCCCAGCGTCACGCAGAGCAGCGCCATGGCGGCCAGGAACTTGCCCAGCACCACCTCCCAGTCGCGCACCGGCATGGTGATCAGCAGCTCCAGCGTGCCGGTCGACTTCTCCTCGGCCAGGAGCCGCATCGTGATCGCGGGGGCCACGAACATGAACAGCAGCGGCATGAGGCTGAACAAGCCGCGCAGCTCCGCCTGCTTCTCGATGAACAGCTGGGTGAAGAACAGGTAGCCGGTGAGGATGCTGAAGACGGTGACGACGATGTACGCGACCGGCGAGTTGAAGTAGGTGCGGATCTCGCGCCGCGAGATCACCAGGGCGGGGCTCATGACTTCTCCTTCCTCTCCGGGTGGTCAGGTTGCGGAACACGTCTTCGAGGCTGGCCGACTCGCGGACCAGCTCCAGCAGCGGCCAGCGGTTGTCGACCACGGCCCGGAAGATCGGCTTGCGCAGATCGTCGGACGCCGCGGCGTCGATCGCGAACGCGAGCGCGCCGGCCTCGCCGGCCACCGTGCTCGCAGCGGGCGACGCCGGTCAGGCTCGCCAGCCGATCGCGGATCGCGTCGGCCGACACGCCGTTCGACTCGACGACCACCCGGTAGCGGCCGCCCTTCTCGCGCGGCCCGCAGCGAGTCGGGGGTGCCGTCGGCGACCAGCTTGCCGCCGCTGATGATGACGATGCGGCTGCAGGTCGCCTGCACCTCGGGGAGGATGTGGGTCGACAGGATGACCGTCTTCTCCTGGCCGATCTCCTTGATCAGCGAGCGGATCTCGACGATCTGGTTCGGGTCGAGGCCGCTCGTCGGCTCGTCGAGGATCAGGATGTCGGGGTCGTGCAACATCGCCTGGGCCAGCCCGACGCGCTGGCGGAAGCCCTTCGACAGCTCGCCGACCAGCTTGCCGGCGACGTCGGCGAGGCCGCAGCGCTGCCCGATCTCCTTGATCCGGCCGGCGATCTTGTCGGACTCCATGCCGCGCATCTCGGCCGCGAAGCGCAGGTACTCGACCACGGTCATGTCGCGGTAGATCGGCGTGTCCTCGGGCAGGTAGCCGATCCGGCGGCGGACCTCGATCGACGCGTCGAACACGTCGTGGCCGGCCACCTTGGCGCGCCCGGCGGTGGGCGCCAGGAAGCAGGTCAGCATCTTCATCGTGGTCGACTTGCCGGCGCCGTTCGGGCCCAGGAAGCCGAGCACCTCGCCGCGGCGCACGTTGAAGCTGACCTGGTCGACCGCCCGGTGGAGGCCGTAGTCCTTGGTGAGGCCCGCGACCTCTATCATTACGTCCGACATCGTTGCCCCTGCGTCATGGGTTGGATGTTCACGCGGCGGAAAACCCGGGATGTTCCCGAACTATTCCCGCTTTTCCGCGAGGGCTACCTACGACGGTCTCCGTCACGCTGTCAAGCACCGGGGGCCCGGGGGGGCCGAGCTCAGCAGTCGCTGTCGGTGCCGTGACCGCACCCGTTGGGGCAGCAGCGATCGGACGCGCTCCCCGAGCAGGCGGTGATCGGGACGTGCCGGCAGGCGACGTTGCACTGGCTGGGGCTCCCCGAGAGCTGCTCGCGCGTGCAGGGGTCGCCGTCGTCGGGGCAGCTCGTCGGGCAGGTCGACTGGGGATCGCAGGTCTCCTCGGCGCCGACCTTGCTGTCGCCGCAGGTGTGCGCGCAGTCGGCGTCGGTCGCCGGCGAGCAGCCGGGGGGGCAGCAGCTGTCACCGGCCAGGCAGGCGGTGACGGGGTGGTGCAGGCAGGCCCGCGAGCAGCCCTCGACCGAGCCGTCGACGAGGTCGACCGTGCAGGCGTCGGCGTCGTCGCACGAATAGGGGCAGGCGCCGGGCAGGCCCGCGGTGATGCCGCGATCGCAGAGCTCTCCGGTGTCGATCACCCGGTTGCCGCAGATCGCGGGGCAGTCGGGGTCGGTGGCGCTGGCGCAGCCGGCGGGGCAGCAGCCGTCCGTGTCGGGGAGGCAGGCGGTGATCGGCACTGGCACGCAGGTCGCGCTGCAGCTGGCGGCGTCGCCGCGGAGCACCAGGGGGGTGCAGGCGCTGCTCGGGGGACAGGCGGTGGGGCAGGACCCAACGGCGGCGATGTCGCAGCGCTCGGCGGGGCTCTCGACCACGCCGTTGCCGCAGAGCGGGGCGCAATCGGGGTCGACGTTGAAGTCGGCGCCCGAGGGGCAGCAGCCGTCGCCGTCGCGGAACGACCGCGGGATGAACACGCAGAGCGCCGAGCAGGTGTCGACGCCGACCAGCCGCTCCTCGGTGCAGGGGTTCGCATCGGCGCAGGCCTTGGGGCAGGCTCCCTTTTCGCCGTCCGGGATCGCTGTGTCGCAGATCTCCCCGGCCGCCGGCTGAACGATCCCGTCGCCACAGCTCGGGGAGCAGTCGTCGTCCGTCAGGATGGTGCACCCCGACGGACAGCAGCCGTCGTGGACATCTTTCAAGCAGGTTCGGGGGGTGATCTCGCAGCGCGCGGAGCAGGTCAGTGCCGTTCCGACCAAATTCACCCGCAGGCAGGCCGAGGGGAGCGGCGCGCAGCTCGTCGGACAGCTGGCGTCCCCGAGCGCCTGCGCTTCACAGGCCTCGCCCGGTTCGATGATTCCGTTGCCGCACCTGGGAGCGCAGTCGCTGTCGGTCGAGTGGCTCGCGCCCGGGAAACAGTAGCCGTCCCCCGACACGGGAGCGGTGATGGGGGTGGGGACACAGGCGGCCGAACAGCCGCTGCCGGTGATGAAGTCGATCGTCGACTGCAAGCCGTCGTCGCACGTGATCGGGCAGCTGCCGAGCGCGGGCGGGAGGATGCCGACGTCGCAGTTCTCGTTCTGGTCCCCGGGCGCGGAATCCTTGATGCCGTTTCCGCAGGCGAAGGGGCAGTCGATGTCGAGGTCCTGGTTGCTCCCCAGGGGGCAGCAGCCGTCATGGGTCGTCGCGTCCGACATCTTTGGGATGACGGGGTAATGGACGCAGATGGCGGAGCAGGTCCCGGCCGAGGCGAGCAGATCGTCGGCGCAGGGATCTCCGTCGGCGCAGTCGGCGATGGTCGGGCAGGCGCCGGGCGCGCCGCCCGCGATCCCGGTGTCACAGGTCTCGCCGGGATTGATCACGCCGTCGCCGCAGTTCGCGGAGCAGTCGGCGTCGTCCGCGTTGGTGGCGCCGCTGGGACAGCAGCCGTCGCCGCCCAGGGTCGAGACGATCTCCTCGTGAGCGCAGCTGGCGGTGCAGCCCTCGCCGACGTGTCGATCGAGGGTGCAGGCGACCCGATCGTTGCAGTCGATGGGGGGACAGGCGCCGGGATCGCCCGGGGGAACGGCGGTGTCGCAGGTCTCGCCCGGATCGACGTGCCCGTTGCCGCAGCGGGGATTGGGCGCCACGACGCCCCCGTCGGGGACGATGGCGACGCAGGGCTGTTCGGTGCATTCGAGGTTGACGACCGCCGTCTGGCGCTTCCCCGCGCGCACCTCGACCGGGCCGCCGTGACCGGAGGCGATCGTCGCACCGCCGTCGTCGAGGGCGCGGACGTCGATCCTGATGGGGCCGGCGGCGCTGGCGGGGAGAGTGGCCGACAGCGTGGTCGGAAAAGTGATCGGCGGGCCGCCGGCCTGACGGTAGCTGGCCGACGACGACGTCCCGGGCTTCCCGCTGAGCGTCACGTCCAGCGCCGCGATCTTCTCTGGCGAACCGGAGGCGGTCACGACCAGCACCAGCACGGCCTCGTCAGACCCGCGGCACCCGAGCGCGCCCGCCGTCAGCAGCAGGAGAACGACGGGGAGAGCGCGCGCGGGCTTCATTGGAAGAACTTCTGGTCGCCGAGCGCGGTGGGAGGGACCTCGGTCTCGCTCCGGCGAGCGAGGGTGATCGCCGTCGCCCCGGTGCCGACGACGATGCCAATCGCGGTCCAGAACCACCAGCGCCGCCAGGGCGGGGCGGGGCGGGGCGGGGGCGCCGCCGCCGCGGCGAGCGCCGCCTCGGAGACCATGCGAGGCCGGGGCCGGGGCGCGGCGCGGGGGCCGGTCAGAGCGGCGATCTTCGCCGCAACCTCGGCCCGGTCGGTGGCCGCGGGGGCGCTGGCGAGGTAGCGCTCGTAGTAAAAGCGCGCCTGGTCGGAGGCGCCGAGCCGCCGGTAAGTCTCGGCGATCTCGAACAGCAGGCGCGGATCCGCGCGCAGCTCGTAGGCGCGTCGGAACTCCCCCACCGCGTCCTCGTAGCGGCCGAGCTGCGACAGGCGGTGGCCGAGCGCCACGTGCGCGTCGATGTCGCCGTCGGCAGGCACCGGCGGTGCCGTCTCGGCCGGCGGTGCCGCGGCCGGCGGTGCCGTGACAGGCGGTGCCGCCGGTGCCGTGGCTGGCGGTGCCGGCGGTGCCGTGGCCGGCGGTGCCGGCGACGGATCAGCACCGAAGGAGACAGCGCTCGCGCAGGTGCCGACGGTCAGCACCAGCGCTGCCGAACCTATGCGCGCCGCGAAGCTAAGCAATTGAGCTACCGGAACGATTCTGCCCCTCGCGCATTTGCAGAGTCAAAAGGATCCGCGCGCGCGACGGCGCGCGTCGCCCGCTAGAGCACATCTCATTTCCTGTGATCTGCTCTTGGCGGGACGACCGTGAGCCGCCAGGTTTCGTTGGCCGATGGGGCGGCACCGCGCTTGCGAGGATGACGATTCCTGCGTCTCACGCGAAGCGGGCAGGGCGGAGAGTCGCCTTCCGAGACAATTCCAGGCTCGCAACCATCGCCAAATCAAGATGGCACGCTGTCCAACGACCGGCGCCCGCACGCGCCGAGCGTCAACAACCTCAGCCGGCCCGAACTTGAAACTGCGACAGTTTGTTCGTGGCTGGCTATTTGTAGACAGCCGCTTGCCGCGCGGCTTCATTTTCGCCCTTTCGGTCGCCTTCACCTTCACCTTCGCCTTCGGCTTGGTGGTCGCCTTCGGCTTCGCCTTCACCTTCGCCTTCGGCTTCGGCTTGGTGCTCGTCTTCGGCTTCGCGATCGCCTTCGCCTTCGGTCTGGTGGTCGCCTTGGGCTTCGTCTTCGTCTTCGTCTTCGTCTTCGCGGTCGCCTTCGGTTTGGCGGTCGGCTTCGCCGACGGTCGTGCCTCGGCGCGGGCCGGTGGCTTGGTCGCCGGCACCCGGCGGACCAGCACCGGTTCGAGAGGCGCGAGGCTGGCCAGCCAGCGCGCCGTGACGGCCTGCCCCGCGACGGCGAGCGCCGGCGGGGTCGCGGCCGTCAGGATGTCGGTCGCGCGCGCCGCGAGCGCGGGCGAAAGGCGCGGGGGACCGCCGCGCGTCTGCAGCAGCATCGCCTCGAACGCCGCCACGTCGCTGGGAACGAGGGCGGCAAACGGGGTCTCGCGTCCCGGGAGCGGTCCCGCGAGACGGCCCACGAGCGCGGTGCGGGCGAGCAGGCCGACGTCGAGGGCGGCGTCGTCGATCGCGGCCGCGCCCAGCAGCTCGCCGTCGGTGGCGATGTCCGCCGGCGTGACCCCGAGGCCGCGCAGCATCGCCTGCGCGACGGCGGCGCGTTCGATCGCGGCGGCGGCGCGCGCCAGGTCGGCGAGGCTGCGGAACGGCCGCTCGCCGGCGGTGGGTGGCGTATCGAGCAAGCGCGGGAACATCGACCGCAGCCGGGTCACGGCCGTGAGGACCACCGCGTCGTCGGGCTCGGCGAGCGCCCAGCCGCGCGGTCCGAAGGGCCCCTCGCGCCGGAGCGCCAGCCCCAGCCGGCGCAGCTTGCCGATCAGGGTGACGCCGAGGCGAAACAGCTGCACCAGCGGAATCGTGCGCAGCGCCTGGGCACCGCGATCGTCGTCGCCGGGCGCCACCCGATCGATGGCGATGTCGAGCGTCGCCGCCAGGCGCTCCAGCACGGCGGGCACCGCCTCGTCGTCGCCGGGCGACACCCGGTCCGCCGCGAGCACGCGGTTGGTCAGGGTCACCAGCGCCGCGCGCAGGCCCTCAATCTCGTCGCCGGCGGCCAACCGCTGCGCGGCCCGCGCGAACGGCGAGCGTTCGGTGTCGCGCATGCGCTCGGCGAGCGCCGTGGGGATGCGCAGCGCCGCGCCTTCGGTCACCGGCCCGCCCGCCGCGCCGGTGGCCGGCGCGGTGGCCTCGCCGAGCTGCACGCTCGCGGGGTCGAGCTCACGGTAGACCTCGAGCGCCTCGTAGTAGTCGGCGAAGCCGAGGTCGGCCATCCGGGCCTGCCGCCAGCGGTAGGACATCTCCTCCAGCTCGGCGTCGCTCTCGGCCCGGGCGCCCACCAGGAGCCGGCGTGCGAGGTTCTGATCGGTCCGGTAGAGCGCGTCGACGATGCGAATCACGACCCCGGCGCAATCGCCGCTGGCGTCGGGCGCCGCGTCCGCGGCGGGGCCGATCGGGAGGACGTCCAGCACGAACAAACGGTCAGGCGTCGGATAGAACGTGCCTTCGGGTTCTTCGGGCGGGCCCTCTTGAGACACGTCGTAGATGCGCGCCGTCCGGCGGAGGATCAGACCGACCAGCTCGGTGTCGATGCCCGCAATCCACGCGCCGATGCTCTCGATGGGCGCGGCGGCAATCGCCTCCAGCCAGTCCGCCAGACTGTCGGGGTCGAGCTGGTCGCGCTCCCAGAGCGCGAAGTCGAGCACCACCTGGAGCTGTTCGGCGGTCGCGCAGGCGAGCAGGTCGCCGCCTTCTCGTAGCCCCACCTCGTGCAGCACGTAGTAGAGCTCGTCGCCGGGCAGCGCGCGGACCGCGGCCGCCAGATCGGGCGCGTCGGCGAGCGCGTCGGCGCGCCGCAGCCGGCGGCCGCGCCCCAGCTGTGCGCGGTAGGCGGACAGTGCGATCACGTCGGCGGGCCGGTTCGGCAAGGCAGGGCGGTTCGGGGACGTCACCCGGGGGTATATAGCTCGGAACGGATATCGCCATGCTGTCGACCATGCTTCGCACGATCGCCGCGCACCGCCTGTTCGAGGCCGGCGATCGGGTCGTCGTCGCGGTGTCGGGCGGTCCCGATTCGATGGCGCTGCTGCACGCGCTGTGGGAGGTGCGGGTCCGGTTGGGGCTGACGCTGGAGGTGGTGGGGGTCGACCACGGCCTGCGCCCCGAGGCGGCGGAGGAGCTGGCGCTGGTGCGTGCGCGCGCCGAGGCGCTGGAGCTGCCGTTCGCCGCGCTGCCTGTCGACGTGCGGGCGGCGCGCGGGCGGGGCGTGTCGCTGCAGGACGCCGCCCGGCGGGCCCGGCTCGGGGCGCTGTCCCGGTTCGCCGAGGGGCGCGGCGCGCGGCGGGTGGCCCTCGGGCATCAGGCCGACGATCAGGCCGAGACCGTGCTGTTCCGGATCGTGCGCGGCACCGGCCTCGCGGGGCTGGCGGGGATCCCGTACTGTCGGACGCCGTTCGTGCGTCCGCTCCTCGACCTGCGCCGCGACGAGATCGTGCGCTACCTGCGGCGGCGCAGCATCCCGTTCGTCACCGATCCGTCCAACGCCGATCTCCGGTACGCGCGCGCCCGGATCCGCCACCGGTTGTTGCCGGCGCTGGCCCAGGAAAATCCGCAGGTGGTGACGGCGCTGGTGGCGCTGTCCGAGGCGGCGCGCGGGGCGGAGGCCCCGGCGGCCGCCCCGCCCGGGATCGGGCGCGCCGCGGCCCAGACGATCCGCCGTCTCCGTCTCAGGGGCGGCAGCGGCACCGTCGACGTCGCCGGCCACCGCCGCGTCGAGGTGAGCTACGGCGAGGTTCGCGTCTCGCCGCGCCTCGCGCCCGCGGCGGCGCCGCCGGCGCCGGTCACGATCGCCGGACCCGGTGACTATCCGTGGCCAGGGGGGCGGCTCGAGATCCGGATCGACCTGCCGGGCCACGCCGACGATACCGGCTTCGACGCCGACCGCGTTGGGTGGCCGCTCGTCGCGCGGGCGCGGCGCCCCGGCGATCGGATGCGGCCGCGCGGCGGGCGCGGCGGCCGCAAGCTGTCGGACCTGATGATCGACGCGAAGCTCGCGCGGGGGGGCCGCGACGCGCTGCCCGTGGTCGCGACCGCCGAGGGGCAAGTCCTGTTCGCCCCCGGGTTGCGGCCTGCGGAATTCGCCCGTTCGACCGGGGCTACGCGGCGGGTACTCCGTATCGGATTCGTTGCACTTTCCGACGTCGCTTCCCGTCGGCGCGAACCGTAACTAACCTTTGACGCTGAGATGCTTGGCGGCAATACTTTCGGGACTTCTCTCTCCCCGAGCGCGCTCGAAAGGACTCCTCGTGCGGCAAAGCCATAAGACCGTTTTTCTCTGGCTCACGCTGATCTTCGCGTTCGTCGTGATCTGGCGTTTCCTCAATGACCAGCGCGCCGAGGAGCGTCACCTGGTCTTCTCGGCGTTCATGCAGGACGTCGACCAGCACCCCGAGAAGTTCAAGCCGGGGTCCGCGATCCAGATCCGGAAGAACCAGGAGAGCGCCGAGTTCCGCGGTCAGTATGCGACCGGCGAGAACTTCACCACCACCGGCGTCGTCAGCGACAAGCTGTTCGACAGGCTGGACAAGGGGAAGCTGAACTACGAGGTGGTGAAGGAGAACGAGAACGGCTTCTGGCAGCAGGTGTTCATCACCTGGTTGCCGATGCTGGTGCTGGTCGTCCTCTTCCTGCTGTTCATGCGGCAGCTCCAGGTCGGCGGCGGCAAGGCGATGAGCTTCGGCAAGTCGAAGGCGAAGCTGCTCTCCGAGAACCAGCGCAAGATGACCTTCGCCGACGTGGCCGGCATCGAAGAGGCCAAGGACGAGGTCGAGGAGATCATCGCCTTCCTCAAGGACCCGAAGAAGTTCACCCGCCTCGGCGGCCGCATCCCCAAGGGCGTCCTGATGATGGGCCCGCCCGGCACCGGCAAGACGCTGCTGGCGCGCGCCATCGCCGGTGAGGCGGGCGTGCCGTTCTTCTCGATCTCCGGGCTCGGACTTCGTCGAGATGTTCGTGGGCGTCGGCGCCAGCCGCGTGCGCGACCTCTTCGAGCAGGGCAAGAAGAACGCGCCCTGCATCATCTTCATCGACGAGATCGACGCCGTCGGTCGCCACCGCGGCGCCGGCCTCGGCGGCGGTCACGACGAGCGCGAGCAGACGCTGAACCAGCTGCTGGTCGAGATGGACGGCTTCGAGTCGAACGAGGGCGTCATCCTGATCGCCGCGACCAACCGGCCCGACGTGCTCGATCCCGCGCTGCTGCGGCCGGGTCGCTTCGACCGCCGCATCGTGGTGCCGCGCCCCGACGTGCGCGGGCGGACCGGCATCCTCAACGTCCACACCAAGAAGACGCCGCTGGCGCCGGACGTCGACCTGGACGTCATCGCGCGCGGCACGCCCGGGCTTCTCGGGCGCCGATCTCGAGAACCTGGTCAACGAGGCGGCGCTGCTGGCCGCTCGCAACGACAAGGACGCAGCTCGACATGAGCGACTTCGAGATGGCCAAGGACAAGGTCCTGATGGGGCCGGAGCGCCGGTCGATGGTCATCAGCGACAGCGACAAGCGGGTCACCGCCTATCCACGAGGCCGGGCACGCGCTGGTCGGCAAGATGATGAAGGGCTCGGACCCGGTCCACAAGGTGACCATCATCCCGCGCGGCCGGGCCCTGGGCCTCACCCAGCAGCTCCCGCTCGAGGACCGCCTGAACCTGTCGCGCGCGATCGGCCAACGACCAGATCGCGGTGGCGATGGGCGGGCGCGTCGCCGAGGAGCTGATCTTCGGCCAGCTCACCACCGGCGCCTCCAACGACATCCAGGTGGCGACCGACCTGGCGCGCAAGATGGTGTGCGACTGGGGCATGTCGGACAAGCTCGGTCCGCTGCACTTCGGCAAGCGCGAGGGAGAGGTCTTCCTCGGGCCGGGACTTCGGCGACGGCGGCAAGGAGTACAGCGAGCAGACGGCGGTCGAGATCGACGCCGAGGTGCGGGTGATCGTCACCGCCAACTACGACCGCGCCAAGACGGTCGTGATGGATCACCTCGACAAGCTCAAGGTGCTGGCCGAGGCGCTGCTGGAGCACGAGACGCTGGACGGGGTCGAGATCGACACCGTGTTCGCGGGCGGACGCCTGGAGCGGAAGCCGCCGGTGTTCACGGGCGGCAGCGGGCCCGAGAAGGCCGCCATCAAGGCGGCGGAGAAGCCCGCGCGTCCCAGCATCTTCGCGCCGCCGCGGCCTGTTCCCGACAAGGCCTAGACGCCGGGCGCGTCGGGCATGCGCTGCCTGATCGTCGGTGTCCTGAACTGCACGCCGGACTCGTTTTCGGACGGGGGAAAGCACGACTCCGTCGAGGCGGCGATCGCGGCCGGCGTGCGGATGGCGGAGGTGGGGGCGAACTGGATCGACGTGGGGGGGGAGTCGACGCGCCCGGGCGCCGTCGTGGTGTCTGAAGCAGGAGGAACGGGCGCGGGTCGTTCCGGTGATCGAGGGGCTGCGAAGGCGGATCTCTCCGTCTGTGCGGATCTCGATCGACACCTACAAGGCCGGGACGGCGCAGGCGGCGGTCGCGGCGGGGGCCTCGGTGATCAACGACGTCTCGGGCGGCAAGCTCGATCCCGGGATACTGAACGTGGCCGCCAAGACCGGCGCCGGAATCGTGCTCGGCCACCTGCGCGGTGCGCCGGCGACGATGATGGACGCCATAGCGTTCGGGGACGTCGTCGGCGAAGTCGGCGCCGAGCTGGACGACCGGCTCGCCGCCGCCCGCGTGGCCGGCTGCTACGAGACCTGGGTCAATCCCGGCATCGGCTTCGGCAAACGGCTGGAGCAGAACGTGGCTCTGCTGCGCGGGCTCCCGGCCCTGGCGGCCCGGCTCGCCGTGCCGATCATGGTCGGCGTCTCGCGCAAGGCCTTCATCGGGCAACTCACGGGGAAGCCCGCGGACGCGCGCCAGTTCGGGACGGCCGCCGCGGTCACCGTGGCGGTGCTTGGGGGGGCGGCCGCCGTGCGCGTCCACGACGTCGCCGAGATGCAGGACGTCGTCAGCGTGGCGCTGGCGCTGGTCTGAGGTCGCCCGTCAACGGAGCCGCCAGCCGCTGGGCGAGCGCCGCAGAAAACATCGCCGCGCCCTTGCTGGACAGGTGAAGCGCGTCGGAGAAGTATTCATCGCGAAGCCAGTCAGGCGACGAGAGGTCAATCAACGTCTCGCCCCGGCTCGCGAGCCGGGCTCCCAGCCAGGCTCGGAGGAGTCGGGCCTCCGCCGTGTCGGTGACCGCCCGACGAAAGCGCTCCGGCATCGGCAGTTCCACGATGAGGAGCTGGGCACCGCGCGCTTTCAGCGCGGCCTCCATGTCGACGAACCAGGGAGAGAGCCGCGCCTCTTCCGGTCGGGTCAGCGCCCGCCGCAGGCGTGTCCGTGCCGCCGCCTCCATGTCATCGCTGTAAGCGGCCATGTCCGCGAGCGCGCCGAACTCGTTGCGCGGACCCGCGTGTCCGCTCAGAGCGTCCTGTAGGGCCTGAACCTTCTGCCAGCCGATCGACAGGTACGATCCGATGGCGCTGCTCCGCGCGGTCACGAACCGGAAGCGGCGATCGAACGCGCCTGGATTGTCGAACCATCCCTGGGGGAAATGGCGTTCGAGGTCGGAGCGCTGCGACCACCCGAGCGCGATCGCTTCGTTGCCGACGAACGTGACGCTGTCCGCCGGAGTGTCCGCGGGGAGCAAGAGGTCGGTCGTGACGCCGAGAACGAGGGCCCGAGGCGTCACCCCGCGACGCAGGTATTCGCGCACCGCCACCGCCAGCTCCGGCAGCTTCAGCGCACCGATCGCGAAGTTCGCGACGCAGACCGAGAGCCCCCGGTCCCGCAGACCCTGCCTCATCACGCCGTCATCCAGGGCCGCGACCACGCGCGAGTCTCCGGCGAACGCGACGCAGCCCTGACCCTGGGCGACCGCGTCCGCCATCCGGTGAGCGGGCAGGAAGCGGTACGAGGCGTAGCGGGCGATCGCCAGATCGGCCGCGACCAGCCCCGCGCCGAACACGGCGAGCGATAGCAGCAGGGCGCGCCGGGGCGACATCAGAAGTCCACGTAGACGAACTTGGTGGCCCGCCCGACGAACAGCAGAGTCACCAGCAACAGGGTCGCCCACCAGAGCCCCAGCGCGACCGCGCGCCTTACCGTGCGTGCTTCGACCGGCCGTGCGCCACCCAGGATCTCCAGACAGTCTTTGAGCGTCTTCACGTCACCCCCACCAGTCTGCCCAGCGCGAACAGAGCCCGGTCCATGTCCATGCAGAAGAAGGCCCAGCCGATGTTGACCGCGCCGAACGTGAGCATCACCCCGGCCGGCTTGGGCAGCACCCGCCCGGTACCGCTCCAGAGCCGGTAGCCGACCAGCAACAGCCCGTGCCAGACCCCCCATGCGAGGAAGTTGTAGGCGGCGCCGTGCCACAGCCCGGATACCGCGAACGCCAGCAGCAGATTCATCGACGTGCGGAGCGCGCTACCGCGCGAGCCGCCGAGCGGGATGTAGACGTAGTCGCGGATCCAGCTCGACAACGAGATGTGCCACCGCCGCCAGAACTCGGCGATGTCGCGGCTCGCGTAGGGCCAGTTGAAGTTCTCGGGGATGGTGATGCCGAACAGATAGCCGCTGCCGATCGCGATGTCGGAGTAGGCGGAGAAGTCGAAGTAGATCTTGCCGCCGTAGGCGAGCAGCCAGAGCGCAATGTGGCCGCGATCCGCGGAGTAGAGCCCGTCGCCGAGGAGCTTGTCCGACCAGAGCGTCAGCGTATCGGCCAGCGCATGCTTCTTGGCGAGGCCGGCCAGTATTCGGGTCACCCCTTGGGTGGCCAGCGCCGCCGAGAACTGGGCACCACGGAGCTTGGGCAGGAAGTCCTGAATCCGCTTGATCGGGCCGGCGACCATCGAAGGGAAGAACAATATGAAGGCGGCGTATTCACGCAGCGAAACCGGCCCGATGCGCCCTCGGTAGCTGTCGGCGGCGAAGTGAATGAACTCGAAGGTGAAGAAGCTGACCCCCAGCGGCAGCACGATCCGATCGATCGGGCGCAAGGCCGGCAGCCCGGCGGCGTGGGCCAGATCGTTCCAGGCGCCGGTGGCGAACGTCAGGTACTTGAAGGCGACGAGGATGACAATCGCCTGCGCGATTCCGAACAGGCACCACCGCGAGCCGGGACGATAGAGCCGGGAGGTGAGGATCTCCCACAGGAACAGCAGCACACACAGCGCGCCCCAGCGGCCGCCGAAGTGCAGGTAGCCGTAGTAGACGAAGAACAGGCCCCCGAACAGGGAGATGACCCACGGCTTGAGCGCCTGCGGACTGCGGTGGAACAGGGCAACGCAGGGGAGCAGGAACAGCAGAAAGTAGCTGAGCTCGTTGAAGATCATTCACTCGGCTTCGGGGCCCGTGCGCGGGGCGCAATCTACGCTGGGCCCCACTAGGGGGCAATTCGTGATTAGACTGCGAAGCACGACCATGGGGGACGACTCGAGAAAGCTGTTTGGAACCGACGGGATCCGCGGGATCGCAAACCAGGAACCGATGACCGCCGAGATGGCGCTGCGCCTGGGACAGGCGGTCGCGCAGCGATTCCGGGGCACGAACCGGCACGGACGGATCGTGATCGGGAAAGACACCCGCCTCTCCGGGTACATGCTCGAGAGCGCGCTGCAGGCGGGCATCGTGTCGGCGGGGGCCGACGTGATGCTGGTCGGTCCGCTGCCGACGCCGGGGATCGCGTTCATCACCTCGTCGATGCGCGCCGATGCGGGGGTGGTCATCAGCGCCTCGCACAATCCCTATCAGGACAACGGCATCAAGCTGTTCGCCGCCGACGGGTTCAAGCTCCCCGACGAGACGGAGATCGCGATCGAGCGGCAGATGGAGGCGATCGTGGCCGGCGACGTCGGCGCGCGTGCCGCCCCCGATCGGATCGGAAAGGCGGTGCGCATCGACGACGCCGTCGGGCGCTACGTCCAGTTCCTGAAGCACGCCTTCCCCAAGGAGCACACGCTCGACGGGATCAAGGTGGTGGTCGACTGCGCGAACGGCGCCGCCTATCAGGTCGCGCCGCAGGTGTTCCAGGAGCTGGGCGCCCAGGTCGACGAGCTGAACGTCTGGCCGGACGGCCGCAACATCAACTTCCAGTGCGGGGCCCTTCACCCCGAGGCGATGGCCGAGGAGGTGCGCCGGACGGGGGCGCAGCTGGGGGTCGCCCTCGACGGTGACGCCGATCGGGTGATGCTCTCCGACGAGAAGGGGAACATCATCGACGGCGACCAGCTGATGGCGATCCTCGGGATACGCATGCTGGAGCAGGAGATCCTGCCGCAGCGGACGGTGGTGGCGACGGTGATGTCCAACCTCGGCCTCGAACGGGCGCTGACGGCCAAGGGGGGCAAGCTGGTCCGCACGGCGGTCGGCGACCGTTACGTCGTCGAGGCCATGCGCGAGAAGGGGCTGCTGCTGGGGGGGGAGCAGTCGGGACACATCATCTTCCTCGACCACGCGACGACCGGCGACGGGATGGTGGCGGCGCTTCGCGTGCTGGCGGTGATGGTGCAGGAGGGGCGGCCGCTGTCGGAGCTGGCCGCGGCGATGACCCGCTATCCGCAGGTGCTGCTCAACTTCCCGGTCGCCAAGAAGCGGCCGTTCGAGGAGATGCCGTCGGTGCAGCAGCTCATCGCCAAGGTCGAGCGCGACCTCGGCAACGAGGGGCGCGTCGTGGTCCGCTACTCGGGGACCGAGTCGAAGGCGCGGGTGATGATCGAAGGGACCGACGAGGCCGGGATCAAGGCCCAGGCCGACGAGATCGCCAAGACGCTGAAGGCGGCGCTGGCGGCCAGCTAGCCGCTCCCGCACGGGCGCGATAGTCTCGGGGCGTGTACACGCCCGAGGGTTTTCGCGAATCCGATCGCGCGGTCCTGTTCGACCTGATCGACGCCCACGGCTTCGCGACCTTGATCTCCGGCCAGGCGGGGGGCGCGGGGGAGGGCGCCGTCGATCTCGTCGTGACCCACCTGCCGCTGCTGGTCGACAGGACTCGACCCGGCGGCGAACGCCTGCTGGGCCACGTCGCGCGCGCCAACCCGCACTGGCAGCGCTTCGACGGTGTCACCCCGGCGCTCGCGATCTTCAGCGGCCCGCATGGTTACGTGTCGCCGTCCTGGTACGTCACCACTCCGTCGGTGCCGACCTGGAACTACGCCGTCGTCCACGTCACCGGCGTACCCCAGGTCGTCGACGGCGCGGCGACGGCCGCCATCATCACCCGCCTCGTCGAGCAGTACGAGGCGGGGCGCCCGCAGCGCTGGTCAGGCGAGCTGCCGGAGGATTATCGCGAGGCCCAGCTCGGCGCGGTCGTCGGCTTCGAGATGCCGATCGATGGTCTCGAGGGGAAGTTCAAGCTGGGGCAGAACCGCACCGACGTCGACAAGGCCGGGATGCTCGCGGCCTGGGAGCAGTCGGGGGACGCCGCGAGCCAGGCGCTGGCGGCCTTCGCCCGCGACTACTACGCGCGGCGGCGCTGACGGGGCGTTATATTTCGCCCGGCCCCATGTCCTCGGTCCGCCTCTACGTCAACGTCGATCACGTCGCGACCCTGCGCCAGCAGCGCGGCACCCGTTACCCCGATCCGGTCGCCGCGGCGACGCTGTGCGAGCTGGCCGGCGCCGACGGCATCACCGTGCACCTGCGCGAGGATCGCCGCCACATCCAGGAGCGTGACGTCCGGGTGCTGCGCGAGACCGTCACGGGCGTGATGAACCTGGAGATGGCCGCCACCGACGAGATGCTGCGCATCGCGCGCGAGGTGAAGCCCGACTTCTGCACGCTGGTGCCGGAGAAGCGCGAGGAGCGAACGACGGAAGGCGGCCTCACCGTCACCCCGGGCGGGATGGTCGAGAAGGTGACGCGCGCGCTGCTCGACGCCGGCATAGCGGTCAGCCTGTTCATCGATCCCGAGCCGCGCGTCGTGGAAGCGTCGGTGCGGCTGGGGGCGAAGACCGTCGAGCTGCACACCGGCGACTACTGCCTGGCCGCGCTCGGCAGCGCCGCCGCCGGCCGGCAGCTGCAGCGGCTGGAGACGGCGGCGCGCGCCGCGGCCGACAGCGGGGCGCGCCTGGGGGCGGGGCACGGGCTCGACTACCGCACCGTCGGTCCCGTGGCGGCGCTGCGGGGGCTCGAGGAGCTCAACATCGGTCACGGGCTGGTGTCGCGCGCGGTGTTGATTGGAATGACCGCCGCCGTCGTCGAGCTGCGGGCCGCGATCGCTGCCGGGACGACGGGGACAACGGGGATAGCATGACCGGCTACCCCGTCGTGCTCACGGCCGCCGAGATGCGCGCCGCGGACGCGGCGGCGGTGCGCGACCTCGGGAGCCCGAGCCTTCTCCTGATGGAGAACGCGGGCCGCGGCGTCGCCGAGGTCCTGCGGCGTGAGCCGGGCGGCGACGGAGCGGCAGCGGAGATCGTCATCGTGTGCGGCGGCGGCGCCAACGGCGGGGACGGCTTCGTCTGTGCCCGCCACCTGGCCCGGGCCGGCGTGCGGGTCCGGGTGCTGCTGGCGGCGCCGCGCAAGCTCGAGGGAGACGCGGCGGTGATGCTGGCGTTGCTCGCGAACATGGGCGGCGTGCCGATCGAGGACGCGAGCGGATGGAACGACGAGGCGCCCTGGCGCGACGCGCTCGCGGGCGCGACGGCTGTCGTCGACGCGCTCTTCGGCACCGGCGGCCGCGGGGCGATCACGGGCGTCCCGGCGGCGGCGATCGCGGCCATGAACGCCGCGTCGGCCCGAAAGCTGGCGGTCGACATCCCCTCGGGCCTCGACGCCGACAGCGGGCGTGCGTCGGGCATCGCCTTCCGGGCCGACGTGACCGTGACGATGGGCGCTCACAAGCTGGGGCTCCTGCTCGACGCGGCGGCGCCGGTCGGGCGCCTCGAAGTGGCCGATCTGGGTGTGCCGATCGCCGCGGGCCGGGGGCGCTGCTGGCTGCTCGACGCCGCGGGCGTGGCGGCGCGGCTGCCGCGGCGGGCGGCGACCGATCACAAGGGGAGCTCCGGGCACCTGTTGATCGTCGCGGGGAGCGCCGGGAAGACGGGGGCCGCGGTGCTGGTAGGTCGGGCGGCGATGCGCGCGGGCGCCGGGCTGGCCACGATCGCGTCGACCGCCGCCGGGCAGGCGGCGCTGGACGCCAAGGTCCTGGAGTTGATGACGGCGCGCTACGCCGAGGGGGACGACGCCCCGCTGGCAGAGGCGACCGCCGCGCTGACCACGCTCGCCGAACGGTCCGACGCGGTCGTGATCGGTCCGGGCATTCCGACCGGGCCGGGGATGCGCGCGGTGGTGCGCGAGCTGGCGGCCCGCCTGCCGCTACCGATGGTGATGGACGCCGATGCGCTGAACGCGCTCGGCACCGACGCGCCGGCGGCGCTGGTCGGGGCGCCGGCCGGGCGGGTGCTGACGCCACACCCGGGTGAGATGGCGCGGCTGCTCGGGATCTCGATCAGCGACGTGCAGGGGGATCGCCTCGGCCACGCCCGACGCCTGGCCGCGTCGGCGCGCGCGGTCGTCGTGCTCAAGGGGGCGCGCACGATCATCGCCGCGCCCGACGGCGCCGCGTTCATCAGCCCGTTCGCCTGCGCCGCCCTGGCCACCGCCGGGAGCGGCGATGTCCTCTCGGGCGTGATCGGCGCGATGCTGGCGCGGGGGCTGGCGCCGGGCACGGCGGCCGAGGTTGGCGTCTACCTCCACGGGGCAGCCGGCGCGACGGTGGCGGCGCGCACCGGCGACGGGACCCTCGCGGGCAATCTCCCCCGGGCGATCGCCGCGACTATGTTGCGTCTGTCTACCTCGGAACCCTGAGAGGTTTCCGAACCTCCCGCGGTGAGCTCCGACCGGCGAAGCCGGTCTACGCTCGACGCGTCTGTCTACCTCGGAACCCTGAGAGGTTTCCGAACCTCCCGCGGTGAGCTCCGACCGGCGAAGCCGGTCTACGCTCGACGCGTCTGTCTACCTCGGAACCCTGAGAGGTTCCGAACCTCCCGCTCGACGCGTTCAGAACCCTGATCCGGGGGCGAGCTTCGCGGGCTCGGCGGTCCGGAGCGTCAGCGGTCCCTCCGGCAGGCCGCCCAGGCGGGCCACTCCGGTGCTGTCCGTGAGCGCCCAGACCGCGCCTCCGCGGGCCGGTGTCACGGCGACCCAGCGTGCGGCCCACGGGGTGCCGTCGGGGGCGCGCAGCCGGACCTCGGTCCAGGTGGTGGCGGTCCGGCGGTCCCGCACGGCGAGGGCGGCGCGGGCGTTTGCCGCGATTGTGCCGCCCGGATCGTCGGGCCCGCCGCCCGGATCGCCGAGCCCGCCGTCGGCATCGTCGGGCCCGGCGCTGACCGCGCGGAGCGCGTCGCGGGTGGCGGGCAGTGCGCGGGCGGCCCAGGCCGCCGCGGCCCGCACCGAGACCGCCTCGTCGCGCGCCGTGACCAGCGCGGCCAGCCAGGGGCCGCCGCGCGAGGTGCCCGCGAGGGCGGGGCAGAGCCGCGCGCGCAGCTCGGGGGGGCCTGCGACGAATGCGCGCGCCAGGGCGCCGACGTCGCCGTCGGGGATGCGCGCGGTCGCCAGCGCGTCGGCGGCCGCCAGCGCCACCGCGCCGCCGTCGCCCAGCGCGGCGACGAGACGGGCGATGACCGTGCGGTCTTCGAGCGGCGTCCGTTCGTGCGCGGCGGCCAGAGCGCGCGCGATCGCAATCCGCTGGGGGCCGGTCGCCGTGGCCGCCGCGGTCGCCAGCCGCGGGGCGTCGCCAGTCGTGATCAGGCGCGCGAGCGCCGTGCCGACCGCCGACCACTCATTGTCGTCGCGCGCCGGCGCCTGGGGGTGGGCCAGCGCGGCCAGCATCGCGGCGACGGTGGCGGACGACGGGACCGCCAGCGCGGAGAGCGCTTCAGCGGCGGCGAGGCGCACGCTGGGATCGGCGTCCGACAGCCGCAGGGCCAGCGCCGGCACCGCGGCACCGTCGTCGAGCACGACGGCGAGGCGGGCGGAGAGGGTGCGGACCTGACCGTCGGGATCGACCAGACCTTGCTGGACGACCGCCTGGGCCCGTGGATCGCGCAGCGCCAGCAGCGCGTCGACCGCGCGGCGCCGGAGCTCGAGCACCGGGGACTCGGCGGCGCGCACGAGCACCGGCACCGCGGCCGGATCGGCGAGGGCGCGCAGCGCCGTGATCGCCAGGGGCGCCAGCTCCGCGCGCCGCCCGACCACCGCGGCCAGGGGGAGGGTTGCGCGGCGGTCGCCGAGCTCGCCCAGCACCGACACCGCGACGCCCGCGCCGGTCGGCGTTCCTTGCTCGAGCGTCCGCAGCAGCGCGGGGACGGCCGGCGCGCCGGCGCGCCGCAGCCCTTGGCGGACCTCGTCTGCGACCCACGGCGTGCCCGCCAGCGCCACCAGCGCGGCGACGGCGGCGGGGGTCGCGACCTGCCCCAGGGCCAGCTGGGCGTGGCGCGCGAGCTCGTCCTGGGGGCGCCGGCGCGCGAGCTCCGCCAGGGCAGGCACCGCGCCGTCGGCGCGCAACGCCCCCAGCGAATCGATGGCCGTCGTGCGCAGGTCGTCGCCGCCGCCGACGTCGCCGGGGTTGCCCCCCTGAACCAGCCTGAGCAGGGCGGGGAGCGCACGCGGGTGGCCTGCCAGCGCCCGCACCGCCTCGAGCCGGACCTGGCGGTCGCCGTCATCGATGCTGCCCAGGAGCGACAGTGCGACCCGCGGATCGCGGCTGGCTGCGACGACCCGCACCGCGCGGAGCCGGACCTCGCGGTTGTCGTCGTCGAACGAGGCCAGGATCGCCGGCAGCGCGGCGCCGGCGCCGTGCCGGCGAAAAACGTCGACGGCGGCCGCGCGCACGCCGGGGTCGGCGTCGTGCAGCGCCCGCTCGGCGAGCGCGCGTCCGGCGGGCGGCAGCACGGGGCTATCGCGCAGCAGCTCGAGCCCAAGCTGCCGGTCGAGGCTGGGGGCGCCCGGGGCGACGATCCGCGCGGCGGCCGCCTCCGGGCCGGCCGGATCCCCGGCTCGGATCATCCAGCGGGTCGCGTAGAGGCGAACGCCGGGATCGGGGTCAGCCAGCAGCGCCCTGAGGAGCGGCGTCGCCGCGTCCCCGGCGCGCGACGAGAGGAGCTCGAGGGCCCGCAGGCGTTCGGGGGCGGGCGCCTCCGCGACGAAGCGGGCGTCCGTCGCCAGGGCGTCGGGCCAGAACGGGCCCGACGGAACCACCAGCAACCAGGTGACCAGCGTCCATGCCGCCGGCATCGTCACGAGTATAGCGACCGCGGATCGTCTACACTACCGGCATGACGCGAGAGATCATCGCCAACATCCTCGACAGCGAAGGGGCAGAGGGGAAGGCCGGAGCCTACAAGATCCGCGAAGAGCGCGAGGCGACCTGCTTCATCTCGACCCCGGGCGACCTGCTGGCGATCGCGCGTGTCGTGCGGCTGGAGCTGAAGGACAACTACGTCTCGCTGACGACGACGAAGGACGAGCGCTTCGCGTTCGCCTACGAGGACGTGCTTGGCTTCAAGCTCGCCACCGCCGCCCAGGCGAAGGATCGCTCCGCCGGCTTCGTTCGCTGACGCGCGGAGCAGATCTCGGACATAGCCGCACCCCCGCGCTTCGCGCGGGCTAGCGCAGCGACATCGACCAGCTGGCGATCGTCTTGCTGCCGTTGAACTTCGGGAACGTCGGCATGCGACCGAGCACGCAGCTCGCGAACGCACCGCCGCGCTGGCCGTTGACCTTCACCGCCGACACCTTGCCGGTGCCGCGGATGACGAACTCGACGCTCATCTCGCTGACGCTGGAGTTCCTGTGGCGCTCCTGCATCAAGCAGGGGATGAGGCCCCGGTAGTGGCTCCCCATCACGTCGCTGACCACGCCGTCGTCGAGCACGTCGTCGCCGCCGCTGGCGTACTTGCTGGCGTCGCCGAAGTTCGCGTCGTTGTTGAACTCGGCGTCGTTCGCGGCGGCGCCCGACGAATGGTGACCGCCGCTGCTGCCGCGCTTGGTGACCTTGGCGCTGACGAAGTTCAGCTTCACGTCCTTGAGGAACGCGTCAATCTCACCCTCTTCGGACCGTGAGGCCAGGGTCGCGGTGTCGGCCGACTTGCGCGTCAGCGCGTAGTAGCCGACGCCGCCCACCACGGCCAGGAGCACCACGGCGAACATCATGATCGTCGCGCGGGCCCGCTTCTTCTCCGACTTCTCGTGATGGATCTCGGCGTGGGCGCGGCGGTTCTGCTCGAGGCGGCGCTCCGAGCTCTTGGACAGCTCGCCCAGCCCGGCAAAGTCCCGCACCTTCTTGCGTGCGCCGGTGTCGCTGTCGACAATCATGTGCTCGCCGAGGATCTCCCCGCGTTCGATCTGGGCGCGGATCTGCGCCAGCGAGAACGGGCCGAAGTCGAGCTTGTCCTTCTGGATCAGCCAGCGCTCTTGCGCGTCGTCGACCGCGCTCCCCGCCACCTCGGCGACATTGAACGACTTGCCGAACGTCGACCGCCGCTCGCCCCCGTCAGCTTGCGGCGCGGCCTGGGCCGCCATCGCCCCGGCGGCGCGGGGGGCAGGGGCCTCCGGGACGGCGACGGCCGCGGCGGGCGACGCCCGGTTCGGCGCGGCCGGTTGCGCCTGGCCACCCGCCTGCAATGCCGCCAGAGCGTGGTGGAGCTCCACCGGCGACTGGTAGCGGGCGTTCGGCTCGCGGGCGAGCGCCTTCATGATGACCGCGTCCAGGCCGGCCGGTGCGTCCGCCACCAGCTGGCTGACCGGCTTGAGCGGCGCCGATGGCAGCCGGCCGGTCAGAACCTCATAGAGCATGATGCCCAGCGAGAACACGTCCGCCGGCAGCGAGGGCGGCTGGCCGGCATTCAGCTCGGGGGCGACGTAGGCGTGCTCCGGAGCTCCGGCGGGTGCGCCGCGTCGGGCCAGCATCGGCAACGTCCGGGCGAGGCCGAGATCGGCGATCTTGACCCGGCCGGCCTTGTTGACCCAGATGGCGGCCGGGTTCAGCCCCCCGTGCGGCATGAACGCCGCCGCTCGTTCGAGCCCATGGGAGATGTGGGTGACGAGGTTGCAGGCCCCCTTGAACGACACCGCCCGCCCTTCCTGGCGGCGACCGTCCACGAAGTCGCGCAACGTCTGCCCGTCCTGGAGCTCGGTCGCGATGTAGAAGAAATCGGCCTCGCGCCCGACCGTCAGCACCTCGATCAGGTTCTTGTGAACCAGGGCGCTCGCCTTCTCTACGTCGGCCTCCAGCTGAGCCGCGCCGGCGCCCAGGGCCCGCAGAGGGATGATCCGAATCGCCGCCGCGGTGCGCTGACTGAGATCGGTCGCGCGGTAGGTCTGGCTGGCGGCGTCCTGAACCAGGGTGGCGTCGATTCGAAACCGGCCGCCAATGGTGGCGCCGACAGGAATCAGTCCCGACGAACCCGAAACGGCCAGAGATTCACGTGCGGGGGGCATTCCGAGTCGAGGACTCTAACAAAGTTGAGCGAAAAAAAACCCTATCTACGGTCGCAGGACCCTGAGTGGGCGCGTGCGCGATCAGCTCAGGATTTATCGAATTACTTCGCCTCGAGCACCGGGGGGAGTTTTTGGGCCTGGCCGATCCAGTCGGCGACCTGGGGCTCGGTCGGAGGTTTCTCAGTAATTTTCGCGGTTTTGTTCGCGTTGTTCATGGCCGCCATGAGGGCTGGGGCGTTCTGCTTGGCGAGCTCGGCCGTGCTCCGGACGCCGGCGGCCTCGAGCAGCAGCACCATCTCCGACCCGACCCCCTTGATCCGCAAAACGTCGCACCGGCGCGCCAGGGCCAGAAGCTCGGTGGTCGAAAGCCCCGTGCTCTTGGCCAGCGCCTTCCGACCCTTGCCCGTGGCCGCCTTGTCCAGCAGCTCCTCGGTGGTGTTGACGCTCGCCTTGTGCAACCGCTCAATCTGGGCCCCGGTGAGCAGCCGCGGCACGTCGGAGATGGCGTAGTGGCTGGCATGCGCAGCCCCGGCCAAGAGCGTGAGCATCAGAGCGAGGGACACAGTAATCGTTCGCATCACGGGCCTCCTGTCGCGTCGGGATGAAGCGGGGCGAGGACTACTCATAGGGCCTTGAATCGGCGAACCAATTCGCGCAGCCGGCGGGATCCCCCGCCTTCGCGATAGATGAAGCGGACCCCGGTCTGATTGTCGCCGGCATGGTAGACGACCCGCCCGGAAAGGTCGAACGGCGCCTCGCTCCCGGGGGGGGTTATCTCCAGCACGACGTCGGCCCCGATCGGAGGCTGCATCGGGCCCAGGACCAGACCGCCGCTCACGCTGATCTCACGGAGCTCCCCGTCCAGCGCCTCCATCGCGGCGGCCACGCGGATCTTGCAGGGGATGCCGATCGGGATCCGGGTGTGCTTTCGGCGCCGGGTGCTGGGGCGCTGCCCGCGCAGCGTCTCGACGACGAAGTCGCGCTTGGCCGACTCCTCGGCGTCGAACGACACCGTCGCGCCGGCCCGGACCCGCATCCGCGGCAGGGCAGGGCGCCAGGCGGTCACCATCCCGCGGATCAAGACCTTGTTGGGGAGGCCGTCGCAGGCCATCTCGACCACCACCGCCGTTCCGGGCGACAGCTCGGTCGTCGTCGGGCAGAACACGCCGCCCGTGGGAACGTCTGGCAAGTAGTGTTCTTCGAACTCCTCCAGGTTCCGGCAGCGAACACGCAGAATATTCACGGGGGCTCCAGCAGCACTTCGGGCTAGGGGGACGGCGAGGTTGACGTGGAAGACGGCGAGAATAGCTCAGGGGGACGTCTGACGCGAACAACCGTATCCACCGCGGCGCCTTGGCAGTCGCGCGACAGGGTCAGTTCGGGCCACACGCATAGCCGAACGCCGTCTGATGTAATAGTTTCCCCCGCCCATGCCCATTCGCGTCCACATCGACGGCGCGGTCGTCGAGCCGGAGGCGGCGAAGGTCTCGGTCTTCGACCGCGGCTTTCTCTACGGCGACAGCGTCTACGAGACCATCGGCACCGCCAACGGCCGGCTGTTCGCGCTCGCCGATCACCTGGACCGGCTGGAGCGGTCGGCGCAGCGGATCGGCCTCGCCGTGCCGCCGCGGGCGACGATCGAGCGGGCGATCGCCGACACCGTCGCCGCCGCCGAAAACGCCGAGTCGCGGGTGCGGGTGATGCTGACCCGGGGGAGCGGCAAGCTGGATCTCGACCCGGCCGCCGCCAGCGACACCCGCCTGGTCGTGATCGTCTACCCGCTGGGGCCGCCGACGGACGAGATGTACGAACGGGGGGTGGCGGCGGCGATCGTCTCGATCGCGCGCAACAGCCCGCGGGCCATCGATCCGGCGGTGAAATCGGGCAACTATCTGAACAACGTGCTGGCGCTGGGCGAGGCGCGTCGCCTCTTTGGCGCGCACGAGGCGATCCTGTGCGCCGGCGACGGCAGCATCGCCGAGGGGGCGAGCAGCAACGTGTTCGCGGTCGTCGGTGGCGAGGTCCGGACCCCGCCCACGGAGGTCGGTATCCTGGACGGCATCACCCGCGCCAAGGTGCTCGAGCTGTGCCGGGCGGGCGGCATACCCTGCGCGGAGCGCCGGATCCTCCCCGACGAGCTGCGCGGGGCGGACGAGGTCTTCCTGACCAGCGCCACGCGGGGCGTCCTGCCCGTCACCCGCATCGACGCTCGCCCGGTGGCGGGCGGCCTGCCGGGGCCGGTTACCCGCCGGCTCATCAAGGACTACGATCAACTGGTGCGCCGAGGTGTGGCATGAACGGCGCCGCGGCAATCATGCCCAAGTTCTACATCATCTGTAGCGTCATCCTGATCCTGACCGGCATCGCGCAGCTGTTCGTCCGGCCGCGGGCGCCCAACGAGACGCTGCTGCAGAAGCTGCTCAATCGGTCCACGCTGACAGCCGCCCTGTCGCTGGGCTTCGGCCTGCTCGGTCTGCTGTTCGGGCTGGGCGTGCTCGCCACGCCGCACTTTCGATAAATCCGGCGGGCGGCGGCCCCGGCGCTACTTGAGCTTGGGCGAGACCATCACCTGGTTCTTGGGGAGGAACGACAGCGCCGTCTTGTAGGTCTTGGTCTTCTGCTGCTCCTGGTCCTTGAGCGCGCCCTTGTCGTCGGTCTTGTGCAGCCCGAGCTTGGCGAACGTGATCGCCGCGTACGACGCGATGGTCTCCTGCACCGTCGACAGCTTGGAGTCCCACTGCTGGCGGGTGGTGGTGATCTTGATGACCGGCTCGTCGTTCAACAGGCCGGTGTAGGTCAGCTCGGCGAGCTCCGGCGCCTTGCTGAACATCTGGGTCGCGAACTCGGCCCAGTAGGTCATCGCGTTGTTGAACGAGAGGGTCTTGACGTACTCGTCCTTGCCGGCCTCCAGGTACGGATAGGTGACCTCGACGGCATGCCGACCCGCATCCAGCTTCGTGGTCGGCTTCTTGGTGAACTTGTCGTCGACGCGGACGATCTTCTTCTTCTCGGCCAGGTGGCAGGTGTCCGCCAGGTCCTCGGGGATGGCGCGGTTCAGGCTGTAGTCGAACGCGCGCTGGACCTCCTCGTTGAACTCCAGCTTGATCGCGTTGTCACACTTCGGCCCCTTCTCGCCGTGCTCGCGGGTGATCCTGGCCAGCGGGTTGCCGCCGGTGTTCGCCTCGCCCTCGGTGGCGTAGACGGCACCGAGGAAGTTGGTCGGCTCGAAGGTGTTGCGGGTCATCGCGTAGCGGTAGAGGAACTGCAGCGTCGGATAGATGTCCTCCCGCTTGGTCTTCTGCTTCAGGGCGACGTGCATCTTGACGTCCTGGCCGTCGGTGGGACCCGTGACCTCGTCTCTCACGACGGTGAACGCGGGGATACCCGCCGGGATCTTGGGCTGGTCACAGCAGGTGGTCGGTCCGGACGCCTGCTCGCTCTTCGAGCAAGCGGACAGGGCGGCGACCGCAAACAGCATCGCGGCGGGGATCAAGACAACGCTGCGCGGCGAGAAACGTGGCATCCGGGGCCTCCTCGGTGGGGGAGCGCGCAAATTACAACAGAATCCGAGGATTCGGGTTGTCCCCTTTTATCGGGAGCAGAGGTAGGGTACTGTACGCCTCGAGCTCATCTTCCCAGCTCACCCTCGTGCACACTCCCTTGACGGCAACCTTCAACCGGTCCGCGCGGCTGTTTGTGGCAACTCTCGCCCGTCTCTTCCGTCTCCTCCTGGCACGACCGCCGCGGGGCATTGCGGGCGGCCTGCTGCTTGTCACGGTCGCGACGGGATTGTTGCTGGCGCCCGGCCGCGCCCACGCCCTGCAGCTGTCGCCGGCGCAGAAGGCGGAGATGAAGGCGCACTACGAGAAGGCGACCCGCGCGTACGACCTCGGCAAGTACCAGGAGGCGGTCGACGAGTACCAGAAGGCCTACGAGATCGGCGGCGACCCGCCCATGCTCTACAACATCGGCCAGTCCTATCGTCTGAACGATCAGCCGTCGGAGGCGATCCGGTTCTACCGCCGCTACCTGCAGCGCTCGCCCAACGCCCGCAACCGCGAGGACGTCGAGCGCAAGATCAGCGAGCTCGAGAAGCTGATCGACGAGCGCCGGAAGGCGGCCGCGGCGGTGACGCCGCCCCCGCCGACCAACACGCCTCCGCCCGTGACCGTGGCGCCGCCGCCGCCGCCGCCGCTGCCGCCGCCCCCGGTGATGCCGCCGCCGCCGCCGCCGCCGTCGCCCGCGCGCAAGGTGGTCGGCTGGTCGATGATCGGCGCCGGCCTGATCGCGGACGGTGTTGCCGTTTACGAGGCGCTGCGCGCCAAGCAGAAGGCCGACCAGCTGACCCGCGACTCGAATGACCCGTCCCACCCGGTCTTCGACCCGTCGGTCGAGAGCGCGGGCAAGAGCGCCAACCTGGCCGCCATCGTGCTGGGGATCAGCGGCACGGCGGTCGCCGTCACCGGCGCCATCATCCTGATGACCGGCGGCTCGTCCGACGCGGGAGGAACGCAGACGGCGCGCGTCAGCTTCACCCCCTGGATCAGCGGCGGTCTCCTGGGCGGCGGGGCCAGGCTACAATTCTGAGGTCATGAGCGGCGCGCGGCAGTTGGATCGCTTCGCGGCTTTTCGCCGGCTCGTGTTGGGCTCCGCGCTGCTCGTGGCGGCACTGGCCGGCGCGGGCTGCTTCAAGCCCAAGATCGCCGAGGGCGGGTTCAAGTGCGCCGACGGCGGCGTCTGTCCCGAGGGCTTCCAGTGTGACTATGCCCAGGGTGCGGTCTGCGTGACCCACCTGTCCGACGGCGGGGCAGGCAAGGGGGGCAAAGGCGGGGTGGGCGGAACCGGCGGGACGGGCGGCATGGCCGGCCAGCCGCCTGTCTCCTGCTTCGACGCCAAGCCGGACTGCGAGCCCTCCGACGCCGGCATCTGCGATCCGTTCTGTCAGTCCGGCTGCGCCGGCTGCCGCGACAAGTGCTCGGTGAACACCCTGGCGGCTCTGACCTGCAACGAGCCGACGACGACGACCCTCGTTGGGACCCTGGGCGCCTGCTCGGTCACCAACAGCGGGACGGACGCACAAGCTGACGACTGCGCGCCGGGGCACGTCTGTCTTGAAGAGGAATGCTTCCCGCGCTGCTATCGCTTCTGCCGCTCGGACAACGACTGCAACAACGCAGGGTGCGATCGTACGGTCGCCGGCAGTACTCAGAAGGCGTGTGACGTCGAGTTCAAGGATACCTGCTCGCCGCTGCCCGGCTCGGGTAACACGGGATGCGGGACCGGTTCGATTGCCTGCTACATCTCGTCGGCGCATCCCGATCGCACGCTGTGCGACTGCCCGTTCCAGGCGGTGGGCGAGGGGAAGGATTGCAAGCGTTCGCGCGATTGCATCCCTGGGCTGGCCTGCTCGTACGTGATGAGCCAGGGCAAGTCCCAGTGCCTGCAGGTCTGTGATCTCAACCTCGCAGTAAACGGCAGCGACTGTATCAACGGCGGCGGATGCCGGGTGTTTCGAGGCGCCCTGGGTACGGGAACGCCGCACGTGCGTTATGGCGTCTGCTTCTGACCAGGATCTGGCGATGACAGGGCGGACGGGGCTGGTCGCGATGGCGCTGATGGCCGCGGTCGCGCTGGGCTGCTTTCGCCCCAGCGTGGCCAGCGGCGGCTTCACCTGTTCGGACGCCGGCCTTTGCCCCGAGGGGTTTCGATGCGCCAGCAGCGACAACCGTTGCTACAAGCCCGACGCGGGCCCGGAGACGATCGTGTGTCAGACGGCTGCCCCCACGCCGCTGTGTGGGGATGGGCCCGCGGGAAGCGACGAGTGCAACCCGACCTGCCAGACCGGCTGCGCCTGCGACCGCTGCACGGTCGCGAACGATCGCGTGACCTGCCTCCCGGCCGGGGCCAAGAAACGCGGCGAGGTGTGCAACCTGCAGGCGGACGATTGCGAGGCGGGGCTCGGCTGCGTGGCCGAACCGATTGCCTGTGGGCCGAGCTTCGGCCGTTGTTACAAGTTTTGCCGGGACGCCGCCGACTGCGACGGGGGGCTGGCCTGCTCGATCACCGTCGCCGGTTCGATCAAGGTCTGCGCGCTGGCGCCGCAGGCGTGCCTTCCCGTGGCGGACACCGGCTGCGGCAACCGATGGCTCGGCTGCTACTACTGGATTGATCGCGACGTGACGTTCTGCGACTGCCGGGGGGGACAGGAGGAGTCCGACACGTGCGGCGTCTACAACGACTGCATCGCGGGGTACACCTGCGTGGACATGAACGGGTCGTCGACCTGCCGTCGGCTCTGCTCACCGACCGGCGGTGAGTGCTCGGGTTCGCAGATCTGCCGCACCCGAGGGGCCGCCCCCTACGGGTACTGCGACTGAGCGCCCCGACGTCGCGTCGGCTATCTTGATGCGATGGTCGCTTCGCCCGTGACGCTCCCGCGGTTCGCCTTCCTGACGCCGCGGACACTGCCGCCCGCGGACAAGCTGGCCGGGCGGGTCGCGGTGCTCGACGTCGCGTTCGCCAGCGCCGGGAGCGGCGTCTCCTTCGACAAGACGACGCTGCCGTTCATTCGCGGCCTCGGCAGCCGACTCGCGGCCTGGGTCGATCACCACGATCACGAGCGCCACGCCGACTACGTGGGCGACCCGCGCTTCGTGCTCTCGACCAAGGCCCAGCACGGGGCCTGCCCGGAGATGGTGACGCCGGAGGTGGTCCGCGCCGCCGGGCCGGTCGACACGGTGGGGATGCACCTCGACCTCGACGGGCTCTACTCCGGGGCCAAGTGGGTGCTGGCGGGCGTCGAGCCCTACGAAGGCGCCGACGACGACGCGCGCGCCGTCGACACGCGCCGGGGGACGCCGGGGCCGATCGGGGAGCGCATCGATCGGGCGTTGCGGGCCCGGTTCCGCGACGAGACGCTGAAGCACCGCGTGCTGCAGTACCTGATCGCGCACACCAAGGCGCCGATGCTGTGGGAGGAGATCGACGCCGCCGCGCGCGAGATCGATCCGCTGCTCGACGAGAGCCGGCGCCTCGCCGAGCGCTATCGGCTGGAAGATGGCGTCGCCTACGTCGAGTCGGGGGGGAAGCCCTACGACAAGACCGAGCTCTTGCTGCTGGGGCAGGAGCGGGCGCCGGTCGCCGTGGTGCGCGACTCGGGCTCGCTGACGATCGCCGCCGACTTCGAGTCGGGCTACGACTTCGTCAAGATGTTCGAGCTCGGCGGCGGGATGCCGACCCGCGTGACGCTGCCCGAGGCCCGCCACACCGACGTGATGACGAAGCTCGCCGCCGAGATCGCACGTCGCCGCCCGTCGGTGTAACCTCAGGCATGGCCGCCGCGCGCCGCGCTCCCGCAACCACCCCTCACGCCAAGCTCGCCGAGCGGGTGCTGTCGGCCGCCGGGGGGCTCCGGGCGGGGCTCGCCGCCGAGGGGCCGCTCCCCGCGCGCCGCGACATCCGGATCCTCGCCGAGGAGATGCTGGAGATCCTGTTCCCCGAGTCGCACAGGTCCGGCACCGACGGGGGGAGCCTGCGCGATCACGTCGCCGCCACTATCGGCTCCCTGGAGGGGCACCTGGCGGCGTCGATCCAGCTCTGCCTGCATCGCCAGCACAAGGGGCAGGCGGCAGACGGCTGCGGCCGGCGCGCCGCGGCGATCACCGGCAAGCTGCTCTCCGCGCTCCCTGATGTGCGCGCGTCGCTGGCCAAGGACGTGCTGGCCGCCTACGACCAGGATCCGGCGGCGAGCGGCATCGACGAGATCGTCGCCTGTTACCCTGGCCTCTACGCGATCGCGATCTACCGCGTCGCGCATCGCCTGCTGTCGCTGGGGGCCGAGGTGGTGCCGCGGATGCTGACCGAGTACGCGCACTCGCGCACCGGCATCGACATCCACCCCGGCGCCACGATCGGCACGTCGTTCTTCATCGATCACGGCACCGGGATCGTCGTCGGCGAGACCTGCCGGATCGGCAACCGGGTGCGGATCTATCAAGGGGTGACGCTGGGGGCGCTATCGGTGCGCGATCGCAGCCGCGCCGACAAGGCGGGGCGGCAGCGCCACCCGACGATCGAGGACGACGTCACGATCTACGCCAACGCCACGATCCTGGGCGGCAACACGGTGATCGGCCGGGGCGCGGTCGTCGGCGGCAACGCCTGGATCACCTACTCGGTGCCGCCCGCCATCCGCGTCGGCATAGGAACGTAGGAGGCCCCTACGCTCTCGCCGCGCGTCATCGAGCTGCTCCGCGACGTCTCGGCGCAGATCCTCGAAGCGCAGAGGCCGATCCGCGTCCTGCGCATTCTTTCCTGGGGGGAGGAGGTCGAACGGGCGTTCTTCGCCGGCAAGGGGCGCGAGCTGCCGCGGCCGATCTATCGCGTGCCGCCCGAGATCGCCGAGGCCGGCGTGCGTTTTCGGGCCCTCAAGGCCCAGGTCCCCGGCGACAACGCGATCGAGGTCTTCCTGCGCGACACCTGCGACGCGTTCGCGACCGCGGCGCGGATGCTGGCGGCGGTCGGCACGCGCGACTTCTACCATTCGGCCGTCGAGCTCTATGGCCGGCCGGGGAGCCTGACCGCCGATCGCAAGACCACCAACCTGGGGCTGGCCGAGCACTTCAGCCGGGTCGTCGACGGCGTCGCCGGGCGGGCGGCGATCCCGAGCCCGCTCGACGAGCTCTGCTACGACGCCGCCGAGGTGGTGCCGCTGCTGGCCGAACGGTTCGCGCGCTTCTTCCCCGGGCGCGAGGTGAAGATCGAGCTCGTCGACGACATCGCCTCCAAGGCCGCGGCCGGCGTCGACGGCGTCCGGATCAAACGCGGCGTCCGGTTCTCGCGTCGCGATCTGGCCCAGCTCGAGTACCACGAGGGGCACGTCCACGTGGCGACCGCCCTCAACGGCCGCGCCCAGCCGGTGATGTCGTTCACCGGCTACCCGTCGCCGCGCACCACCGCGACGCAGGAGGGGCTGGCGGTGCTGACCGAGTTCATGACCCAGTCGATCAGCATCGAGCGGATGCGGCGGCTCGCCGACCGCACGCTGGCGATCAAGATGGCGGAGGAGGGGGCCGACTTCTGTCAGCTCTATCAGTTCTTCCTGGCCCACGGCCACGACGAGCTGGCCGCGTACGACTGCGCGCGCCGGGTCTGTCGCGGCGGCCTGGTCGAGGGGGGCGCGCCGTTCACCAAGGACGTCTGCTACCTCGACGGCCTCCTGCGCGTGACGAACTTCATGCGCGTCGCCCTGGTCAAGGGGCACCTCGACTACGTGCCGCTGTTCTTCGCCGGCAAGCTGGAGGTCGAGGACGTGCCGCTGTTCGGGCGCCTGGTGCGCGAGGGGATCGCGCGCGCGCCGGAGTTCCTCCCCGAGTGGGCCCGCGATCTGTCGTACCTGACCGCGTTCATGAGCTACTCCGCCTTCCTGGGCGAGTGCGACCTCGGCACCGAGCGGCGCCGCTACGAAGATCTCATCGCCCGCGCCGAAATGACCTAGCTGGCGACCGGCGCGGCGGGCGTGCCGCCGGTGTCGTTCGCCGGCCCGCGTCGGCGCAGCAGGTGGACGCCGAGGGCGACGGTGGCCAGGCAGGCCCACTGCGCCGGCGTCAGCGCCAGGTAGCGCCTGTCGGGGTGGGCGACGTCGGTCGCGCGCAGGAAGTCGAAGCCAAAGCGGGCCAGCCCGTAGAGCAGCGCCGCCAGTCCGATGACGTGCCCGTCCGGGCGCCGCTTTCGCGCGAAGAGGAAAAGCACCGCGGCAAGCCCGATGGTGAACAGCATCTCGTCGAGGCCGAGGTCGTGGCGCGGGCCGTCGGGGTAGCGCACCGCCAGGAAGAACGACGTGTGGCGTCCGGGGTGATCGTGGGCGCTGAAGCAGCCGGCGCGTCCGAAGATCCAGCCGATCGACAACCCCAGCGCCAGCACGTCGGCGTAGGCGAGGCGGGGGATCCGGTGCTTCTTGGTGAGGAAAAGGAAAGCGCCCAGCGCCCCGAAGAACCCGCCGAACGACGACAGCCCCGACCAGATGTTGAACAGCACCATCGGGTTCTCGCGGATGCGTTCGGGGTAATAGAAGATCACCGACACCAGGTGGGCGACGATGAACCCGACGAGGACGACCCAGACGTTCAGGTACTTCACGTCGCGGGGATCGAGCCCGAAGCGCGGCGCCTGTAGAGCGACCACGCGATCGCCGAGGATGACGCCGATGGCGACCAGGATCCCGAACATCTCGATCGGGACCGTCCCGGCCAGCGGCAGGTTCACCTGCCCGATGTGTCCGTTCAGATACGGGATCATCGCTGCCGCAGCTTGAGGACGATGTCGCGCTGGCCGTCGGCGTGGTAGCTGCTGCGGACCATCGGGCCCGACTCGACGTGCGGGAAGCCGAGCGCCAGCGCCTCGGTCTTGAGGGTCGCGAACTCGTCGGGGGTGACGAAGCGGGCGACCGCCAGGTGCTTCGTCGACGGGCGCAGGTACTGGCCCAGGGTCAGGATGTCGACGCCGATGTCGCGCAGCTCGCGCAGCACCTCGCGCACCTCGTCCAGCTCCTCGCCCAGGCCCAACATGATGCCGGTCTTGGTGATCGCGCCACGGGCCTTGGCGTGGGCCAGCACGGCATATGACCGCGTGTAGCTGGCCTGCACCCGCACCTGGCGGGACAGCCGCGGCACCGTCTCGAGGTTGTGCGCGAAGACGTCCGGGGCCGCGTCGACGACCACGTCGACGGCGGCCGTGTCCCCCTTGAAGTCGCCGGTCAGCACCTCGATCACCAGCTCCGGCGCCCGCCGTTTGACCGCGCGGATGGTCGCCGCCCAGTGCGCCGCCCCGCCGTCGGGCAGGTCGTCGCGATCGACGCAGGTGATGACCGTGTGGCGCAGCCCCAGCTCGGAGAGCATCGTCGCGACCCGCTCCGGCTCGTCCGGATCCGCGGGGAGCGGGCGTCCGGTCGGCACGTCGCAAAACTGACAAGAGCGGGTGCAGATCCCGCCCAGGATCATGATGGTCAGCGACTGGCGGTTCCAGCACTCGCCGATGTTCGGGCAGGAGGCGCTCTCGCAGACCGTGTGGAGCCCCAGCTCGGCGACCCGGCGCTTCAGGTCGAAGAAGGTCTCGCCGGCCGGCATCTTCATCCGGATCCACTCGGGCTTGCGCGGGAGCCGCTCCCGCGGCTCGACCGACTTCCCTGCGGCCTCGGCCTCGGCCTCGATCTGGGCCGAGAGGACGCGCAGCTTTCGCGACCGGGTCTGGACGACGCGTTCAGGCATGTGACGGGCCTGAATCTACTCGATCGTCCGGGCTGATGCCGAGCGGGACCGCTCAGTCAGCGCGCCGGGCGTGCGGGCGTAGCGCCTTCGCGAACAGCCCCAGACCGCCGGCGATCAGGCCGAACATCACGATCGTCATCCAGAGGCTGGTCGGCTGGAAGTAGATGTCGAGGTTCATCAGCACGCCGACCAGGATCAGCGCGACGCCGGCCGCCGCCAGCAGCCAGCCCAGGATCGATTTGCCGTTGAAGGTCAGCACCCCGACGCCGACCAGCAGCGGCAGCAGCGTGACGCCGAAGCTGGTGCCGGCGCTGCCGAAGTAGCGCCAGAACGAGGTGTGGACGACGACCCGGCTGAACACCATGTAGATGCCGAGCGCCATCATGGCGAGGCCGCCGAGGAACTCGCCGGCGCCGCCGGGGGTCCCGCCGGGCTGAAATTGGGGTTTGCCGCCAAAGCTCCCGCCGGTCTCGGCCATGGCGCAGTCTAACGTCAGTGCGGTGGGTGCAGCCAGACCCCGACCTCGGCCATCAGCCCCAGCGACCAGTTGAAGCGGCCGGGCGACCAGAGCGAATAGCCGTCGACGACCAGGTTGGACTCGGGGAAAGTGGCGCTGCCGCCAGCCGTCACCACCAGCGCGTAGCGGTCGCGGAGGCGATAGGCGAGCGCGCCCGACAGCGTCGGCCCGCCGGAATATGTCGTTTCATCGCCCGTGAACGCATAGCCACTCTGGTAGGTGGTCCCGCGGCTGTACCGCCGACGGAGCGCCAGCCCGGCCGCCGCCCGGGCTTCGAATCGTCCCGGACCCCAGGCGCGCAGCGGGAAGGCGCGCTCCAGCATCGCCGCGAGGATCGTGTCGCGGGTGAGCGCCGTGCCGTTGTTGGCTGACCAGTCGACTTCGTGGACCGGGCGCGTGAGCGCGAGCGCGAGCCGCATCCGATCGCGCACGGCCAGGCTGGAGACCAGGTGGATCGCTCCCGCGGAGCCGACGTTGCCAATTCCCGCGATCGACGGACCCGCTGCCACGCGCACGAACGGATCGGCGGCGGCAGGGGCAATGGTGGCGGCGACGGGAGCCACGATCTCGGCGGGCGCCGGCGTGACCGTCGGTGTTGCCAGGGGCGGGCTCACCCGGGCGCGGACGGTTTCGGCGACGCGGATCGCGTCGAGGCGCGTCCACTCGGACGGCGCCGCGGGTGGCACCACCTCGTGGGCTGGCTGGTCGCGTTCGTCGGCCCACCAGATTCGGCGGGCGCCGGCGCCGCCCACAGCAACACGACCGCGCGGCGCGTCCCCGGGGCGCTCGCGAGCAGGGACGAGGCGATCGCATCCGGCGCCGCGGCGACGACCACGCACCCCAGGCCACGCAGCTCACCGGTGAGCTGCGCCGCGGTGGTCTGGGCGCCGACGTCGGCGGCCACCCAGACGGTGGGTGGGGGGGGCGCGGCGCCAGCGGCGAGCGCGGCGAGCAGGGCGAGGGCGGCGATCACGGGAGCAGACGGCGGGCGAGGTCGGCGCGGGGACCGTCGGGGAATCGGTCGAGATAGGCGCGAGCGGCGTGCGCGGCGGCGTCGTGGTCGCCGAGGCGCACGCGCGCCTCCAGCAGCCGCCCGGCGGCCTCGCGCGCGAGCGGTCCGTCCGGCGCTTCGGCGAGGTAGGCCTGAAAATCGGCGGCGGCTTCACGCAGGTCGCCGTCGACGTCGAACGCGAGCCGCGCCAGGCCGAAGCGCGCGCTGGCCGCCTGAGGGCTGTTCGGGAAGCGCGCGCGCACGGCCAGCAGGGCAGCGCGCGCGCGATCGGGGGCCCGGGCCAGGCGGGCCGAGTCCGCGAGCAGCAACAGCTCGGTCGCGCTCGCCGTCTCCAGCACCGTGGCGTATCCCGCCGCCAGCGCCAGGCCCAGCGCCTCGTCGTGCTGTTCGGCGCGGGCCAGCTCCTGCCAGCGCGGCGCCGCCACGGGGGCGATGGCCGCGCTGGTCCGGGTTGCGGTCGCGCGCGCCGGGGCGGCCGCCAGGACGGAGGAGGGCGGCGGCGGACCCTGCGCCGGGAGCGTGGCTGCCGGCAGCGAGGGCGCCGTCGGGGCTGGCGGTCGATCCCACGACACCGCGGCGTCGGCGACGGAGACACGTAGGGTCTCGCCGGTTCGTACCGCCTGGCCCGCATCGCCCAGCAGCGGTCCGCTGACAACGACGCCCCCCTCGGCGAGCGACAGCGTGAACTGCCGGCGTGTCTCGTCCCAACCGGTCTCGAAGCGCGTGCCGGTCACCCGCACGTCGAACGGTCCCGCCACGAAACGCCACGACGCGCGCTCGCGGTGGACGACGTGGGCGCGCAGCGTTCCCCCGTGCAGGCGCACCGTCACCGCCGCGGCCGTCGTGTCGACCTCGCCCGTTCCGCCCGGCGCGATCGTCACCCGCGAGCCGTCGGAGAAGGTCACGTCGGTCGCGGTCTCCCGCGCGGCCAGCGCGGCCCGCTGGTGCCCCGCCGGCGACGCCGCGCCGGAGATCGCGAAGCTGAGGGCGGACGCCGGGGCGCGCGACGGGGCGCGGACCACGAGCAGGGCGGCGGCCGCCGCGGCGGCAAGCAGCCCCGCGAACGCGAACCAGGCGCGCGGCCGCGCGGCGCGCAGGCGCGGCGCCGGCGGGTCGGCCAGCAGGGCAGCCCGGGCCCTGCGCAGCGCGACCTCGTCGTCGACGAACGGGGCGTTCGCCTCGTCGATCAGGGCGCCCAGCTCGTTCATGGGATCCTTCGCCATGTTTCAGGTCCCCTCTTCGTCGCCCAGCCAGCGGGCCAGCATCGGGCGGGCCGCGAGCCAGTCGGTGAAGCGCCGCTCGGCCCGCACCAGGCGGCGCCGCAATGTGGAGAAGGAGAGGCGGCAAGCCAGCGCGGTCTCCTCGAGCCCCAGGCCCGCCAGCTTGCGCAGCGCGAACGGGATCCGCTCGTCCGCCGGCATCCCGTCGAGGAACGTGTAGAAGCTGCGGACGGCGGCCCGGGCGTCCCAGTCGGCCTCGCCGGCCGGCGTCTCGGGGAGCCTGCCGGGGAGACGGAGCCAGCTGCGGCGCCGCCGCCGGGTGATCTGCTCGCGCGCGACGTGCACCGCGATCCCGTACAGCCAGGCGCGCGGCGCCGCCTGCCCGGTCAGCGACGGTCCGCGCGCCAGGGCCCGCGCGAACACCTCCTGGAACAGATCCTCCAGCTCCTGGTCGGGCCCCAGGATCCGGGCCAGCAGGCTGCGGACCTGGCGGGCGTGGCCGTCGAACAGCTCGGCCACCGCCGACGGATCGCGCTGCCGGAGGCGCGCGATCAGCGCGCGATCGTCGGCGGCGATGTCGGGCGACATCGGCTCAGCGATCGCGCGGGAGGCGAAGGGTTTCGTCACGAAGACTCACACGAGGGTGCCGAGCGGGTCGGGCGCCATCAATTCATTTCGCTGCAGCAGACGTAACGGGCCCGCGCGAAAGCACGACGACGTTTTTCATGTCACAGGAGTGACGCAGACGTCGATCTGCTGCTCACATCGGGTCGTGTACGTGCGCGGCAATTCTCCTAAGTCCGGGGAACCGCGAAGATAAGCAACGATTGGTGAGTAACCGGCAGAGCTGACGCCGGATTTTGGGCTGTCGCGGCGCCTCAATTACCGGAGCGAGGTGCCGATGGAACCGGCCAGACGACATGTACGAAACGTCCGGCAGCGATCAGGGACCGGCGACTGGCCACGGAACCGCAGGCGGCCCGGGCCACGGCGCCGACGCGGCGAGCCGTGGCGCGATCCTGATCGTGGATGACGAACCGGCGATCGCGCGGGCCTACGCCCGCACGCTGGGGGCCGCGGGGTTCGTGGTCGAGACCGCTCTGGACGGGCGGGCGGCGGCGGCCGCCGCCCGGGGACGCAGCTTCGACGTCATCGTCAGCGACATCGCCATGCCCGAGATGAACGGGCTGGAGCTGCTGCGCGCGGTGCGCGAGCACGACCTGGACGTCCCGTTCGTCCTGATGACCGGCGGGCCGGCGGTCGACAGCGCCGTGCGGGCGGTCGAGTACGGCGCGCTCCGCTACCTCATCAAGCCGATCGATCCGGCGGATCTCGAAGAGGTGGTGACGCGCGCCTGCCGCCTGCACGCGATGGCGAAGATCAAGCGCGAGGCGCTGGAGATGTTTCGCCTCGAGGGGAAGCACCTGGGCGATCTGGCGGGGCTGGAGGCGCGCCTCAGCAACGCGATGGCGACGCTCTGGATCGCCTACCAGCCGATCGTGTCCTGGTCGCGGAAGTCGGCCTTCGCCTACGAGGCGCTGGTCCGCAACGAGGAGCCGACGCTGCGCTCGCCCCCCGATCTCTTCGAGGCGGCGGGGCGGCTGGGACGGCTGCAGGAGCTGGGGCGCCTGGTCCGCGGATCGGGTCGCGCACACGCTGGAGCACAACCCCGTCGAGGGGCTGCTGTTCGTCAACCTGCACGCGATGGAGCTGGACGATGACTCGTTGATCCTCCCCGAAGCGCCGCTGTCGCGGTTCGCCTCGCGGGTGGTGCTGGAGGTGACCGAGCGGGCGCCGCTGGAGACGATCCGCGACGTCACCACCCGGGTGGCGCAGCTGCGCGCGCTGGGCTACCGGATCGCGGTCGACGACCTCGGCGCGGGCTACGCGGGGCTGACCAGCTTCGCGCACCTCGAGCCCGAGGTGGTGAAGGTCGACATGTCGCTCATCCGGGGCATCGATCAATCACTGATGAAGCAGAAATTGCTGGGCTCGATCATCGGCCTCTGCCGGGATCTGGGCATCGAGATCATCGCCGAGGGGATCGAGACCGAGGCCGAGCGCGACGCGCTCATCCGCCTGGGCGGCGATCTCTGCCAGGGCTACCTCTTCGCCCGCCCGGAAAAACCCTGGGCCGAAATTCGTTTTTAGCGGGGAGCGGCTCGCTGCCGCTCGCGCCCCCCGCACCCCCCTCACTCCGCGCGGCAAAGCCGCGCTGCGTTCGCCTGGCCTCTGGGGCGCTCGGGGATGTTAGGCTTCGGTCGTGAACGTGGAGATCACGAAGGAGTACCGGTTCGAGGCGGCGCACCATCTGCCGCGCGTCCCCGCGGCGCACAAGTGCGCGCGCGTGCACGGCCACAGCTACAAGGTCGAGGTCTCGGTCGCGGGGCCGGTCGATCCCGCCACCGGCTGGCTGATCGACTTCGGCGTCATCGACGACGCCTGGCTCGAGCTGCACGAGCGCTTCGATCACCACAACCTGAACGACGTCCCCGGGCTCGAGAACTCGACCTGCGAGAACATCGCGATCTACGTCTGGAAGGCGCTGCGCCCGCGCATCGGACCGCTGTCGGCCATCACCGTGTGGGAGACGTACGACAGCAAGTGCACCTACCGCGGCGAGTGACGTGGCGCCGCCCGCAAACGCTGCGCTTCCTGACCCTGAACCTCTGGGGCGAGAACGGCCCCTGGGAGGCGCGGATGGCGATCGCCGCGCGCGCGATCGCCGAGCTCGCTCCCGACGTGATCGGCTTACAGGAGGTGCGCGAGGTGACCGATCGGGTCCCGAACCAGGCGGCGACGCTGGCGGCCGCGCTCGGCGGCCACCACGTCTTCGCGCCGTCGACCGCCTGGGGGGGCGGAAACGAAGGGCTGGCGATCGTGTCGCGGTTTCCGATCGGCGCGTCCTCGTACCGCCCGCTGCCACACTCGACGGCGAACGAAGGGCGCATCGTGCTGTCGGCGCGCCTCGACGGCGACGGGGGCGGCCTCTGGGCTCACACGACCCACCTCAGCTATCGCGAGAGCGAGGGGAACAGGCGCGAGGAGCAGGTGATGGCGATCGACGAGGTCGTCGCGGCGCACGCCAGCGACCAGCCGCAGGTCGTGATGGGCGACTTCAACGCCACGCCCGACAGCGACGAGATCCGCTGGCTGTGCGGGCGCACGACGCTGGCGGGGCGCCGGGTCGCTTACCAGGATGCCTGGGCGCGCGCGAATCCCGGTCAGCCGGGGATCACCTGGGCCAAGGCCAACGCCTATACGGCGGCGATGCGCTGGATGGAGCTCGATCGCCGCCTCGACTACATCTTCGTGACGCAGCGGCGGCGCGACGGGCGGGGTGCCGTGCTCGACGCCCGCCTCGTGCTCGACACGCCGGAGGCCACGCCTTCGGGCCTGCTGTGCGCCTCGGACCACTACGGCGTGCTGGCCGAGATTCAGGTCGCGCCCGGCGCCCCGGGAGCGGTCGCGTGACGGCCCCGGCCACGGGCCCGTTCCGGCTGGCGCACGTCACCGATCCGCACTTCCGCGGCTTTCGCGGCCTGGGGGTCGGCGACCTGGCGGGCAAGCGCGCGGTCGGCCTGCTGAACCTGGCGGTCAACCGCGGGCGCAAGCACAAGATGGATCTGCTCGAGGCGATGCGGATCGACGTGCGCGGGCAGCGCCCCGATCACCTGGCGGTCACCGGCGATCTGTCGAACGTCTCGCTCGCCGGCGAGTGGCGCGCGGCGCTCGCCTGGCTGGACATGAGCGGCGTCGCCCCCGACGCGATCAGCGTGATCCCCGGGAACCACGACGCTTACGTCGAGGCGGTGGTGAAGGCGCGGACGTTCGAGCGGCTGTTCGCGCCGTATCAGGCGAGCGATCTGCCGCGCGAGGCCGGCGTCGACTACCCCTTCGTCCACCTCCGCGGCGACGTCGCGCTGGTCGGCGTCACCAGCTCGGTGGCGACCGGCGATCTCGGGGCCTGGGGGCTGGTGGGTGAGCCGCAGCTCGCGCGGCTCGAGGCGACGCTGACCGCACCCGAGCTGCGCGGCAAGACGCGCGTCGTCCTGATTCACCACCCGCCGGTCATGCACAAGGGGCACGAGATGCGGAACCTGCGCGACCGCGACGCCTTCGCCGCGGTGCTGGCCCGCGCCGGCGCCGAGCTGGTGTTGCACGGCCACGACCATCAGGACGAGCGCGCCGACCTCGCGGGTCCCGCCGGCAAGACGATCCCGGTGATCGGGGCCGGGTCGGCGTCCTACGCGGGCGGCCCCGAGCGCCGGGCCCGGTACAACGTCTACGAGATTGCCGACGGCGCGATCACCTGGCTCACGCGCGCGCACGACGAGGCCACCGACAGCTTCCGCGAAGTGCGCCGCGAGCGCCTGGCCTAGGGGCTCAGCCCTCTTCGCGGCGGCGGGGCGAGGGCACGGCGGCCAGCGGCGCGCCGGGCTGGGGGGCCAGATCGGCGATGGTCAGGCTGCCGATCCGCTTGCGGCGGGTCTCCTCCAGCTCGGCGACCAGGTCCGAGAGCACGGGCGCGGTCACGCCGTGCGCGAGCTCGACGTCGCTGGAGCGAAACGCGGCCAGCACCTCCTCGAGGAGGATCGTGTTCGCCGCGCGGCCGGGGACGAAGCCGTTCAGATCGCCGCGGACCTCCGCGATGAGGCCGCGCGCCTTCAGCCGCGCCACCACCCGCTCGACGTTGTACGGGGTGAGGCCGAACTCGGTGACCAGGCGTTCCTTCGAGTGGCCGCTCCCCCCCGCCTCGTGCGTCGCGGCGACCGCCGCCAGGAGCTGCGCGGCGAGCAGGCCGTTGATCGGCTCGTCGTCGCGCTGCCGCCGGTCTTCTGCCTCCAGGAGCCGCAGGTTCTGGAGGGCGTGGGCGATCTCCGCCCCCAGCAGGACCAGCAGCCAAGCGGTGTAGATCCAGACCAGCACCAGCGGCACCAGCCCCAGCGGTCCGTAGACGTTGCTGTAGCTCGCCAGCATCATCTTCACGGCGAAGCGGACGAACGCGAACTTGGTCAGCTCGAGCAGCGCCGCGGTGATGAGCCCGCCCAGGATCGCCGCCCCCCAGTTGACGTTGGTTCGCGGCAGGAGCTTGTTCATCAGCGTCAGCGCGACCATCTCGATCATCAGCGGCGCGATGTACTGCCCCGCGCCGCCCGAGGCGGTCAGGCGCCCCGACCAGTAGAGCGAGAACCCCGCCAGGGTCGGCACCAGCGTGACCATCGCGTAGAAGGTCAGGAACTTGCCGATCACCGTGCGCCGCTCGCCGACCCGCCAGATGTCGTTGAAGATCCGCTCGACGTAGCTGTAGAGCGAGTAGCAGGTGACCAGGGTGAAGATGAGGCCGCCGCCCCCCAGCGCGCCGATGCTGACCTTGCCCGAGAACTCGGAGATACGGGCGGTGACGTCCGCCATGTTCGGGAAGACGTGCTCGGCGATGAACTGCGACAGCCGCGACTCGGCGTCCAGCGAGCCGACCGCGCGCAGGATCGAGAACGCGATCGCGGTGACCGGCACCAGCGACAGCGCGGTCTGGAAGGCGAGCGCCGCCGCCTGCTGCGGGCACTTGTCGCGCGCCCACTGGGCCAGGATCCGGAGCGACAGCCGGTAGAGGAAGACCGCCAGCCGGGCCCGCCGCGAGAGCCGGGCGGTGGCGCCCGCCGTGTACGGGTTCGTCTCCAAGAAGACCCGTAACTGCGTCAGCGTACGCCGCATCCGGCTGTCAGCGTAACGCTTGCAGGATGGCTTGGAAAGCAGCCGGTCTGCGGATCATGTCGCGGTGACGCTTGACCGGGATCTTCACGACCTCGGGCACGGCGCCGGTCCAGTCGTGGGCGTGCTCGACCTTCATCGCGCCGTCGCCGTCGGCCAGCGCCGCCGGCGGCACGCCGCCGTGGTTCCCCTCGCCGGGCATGAAAGGCTTGCCGTCGCGGACGACGATGCCGACCTGGGTAGGTAGACCGCTGCCGCAGATGCAGGTCAACCGGCGCGGCACCCCGGCCGGCTGCTCGAACCGGCGCCAGGTCTCGCGCGCCTCGGCCAGCCGGCGGGTGACGAGCTCGATCCAGACCGGGTCATCCGGGTGGCGCCGGAACACCGACAGCCGCAGCCGCCGCCAGGTGGCGACGTCGAACAGGTCGTAGCCGTCGGGGCACGGCTGGCCGTCGGCGGTCAGGAAGTGGGCGGTGCCCGGCGACGGGATCGACTCGAGCGCGTTCGGGCAGGCCATGAACTCCTCGGGCGTGACCAGGCGGCCGAGCGGCGCGAACTTGAACCCGCGATCGATACAGGTCAGCGTCTCGATGATCCCGGCGTTGGGCGTCCCCGAGGTGACGACCCGTTCAACGGGCAGGGTTGCGTCGGTGGCGTAGGCGGCCCGGATCACCAGGCCGCCGTTCGACAGCCCCAGCAGGTCGACCGCCCCCCCCGCGGCGCCGGCCAGTCGGCGGATCTCCGCCGCCAGCATCGGCGCCAGGTCGAGCACGCGCTGGCGGAAGTCGTAGGCGAAGAAGTGCAGGGTCTCGCCCGTACGGTAGCCGCCGGCCTGGAGCGCCTTCTCGAGCGCGCCGAGCAGGTCGTACCGCAGGCCGAAAAACAGAGGGAGGCCCCGCAGGAGCCCGCGCGGCCGCCCCCGCAGCGTCCCCACCGTCGCCAGCGGCGGGCCGCCGTAGAGGTTGCGGAAACTACCCCAAAGGAAGCCGAGATCATCATCGACGATCTCGGTGCTGAACAGTCCGGGAACGACCAGCAGAGGGCGCACGGGAATCACGCGGACGGTAGCAGAACCTCATCGGCGCTTGTCCCCGTATTCTTGACCTGGCCCCGGGGCGGGGAGGAGCATGGCGCGCATGTCGAAGCGGTGGGTCCCGGTCCTGGTCGTGGCGGCGTTGTCAATGTCGGCCGCGGCCCGCGCCGAGAAGCCCAGCGTCGCGATCGCGCCGGTGACCGGAGATCGCGCGACCGACGACCTGCGGTCGCGCGTGGCGAAGTCGCTGGCCGACGGGCTGGTCGCCGCGGGAGCCGAGGTCGCGCCCACCGGCAGCGCCGCCTACGTGCTGCGCGGGACGCTGGAGGTCGAGGGGCGCAGCTACGCCCTGCGGCTCGAGATGCTCGACGGGAGAACCGGCGCGGTGCTGGCGACGCGCGAGGACCGCTGCGAGATCTGCACCGAGACCGAGGCGCTCGAGACCTGGAACACCGCCGCCTCGACGTTGAAGGCGCGCGTGATCAAGCGGCCGGAAGGGGCGGCTGCGGCGGCGCCGCAGCCTGTCGCCGCGGCGCCGGGCGCGACCGTCACGCTCGTCGCGCCGCCGCCCACTCCGACCGCGGCGGTGCAGCTGGATGCGTCGGCGGAGAGCCCGCGGCCGCGCCACGGCGCCCTGGGGTGGACGGCGATCGGCGCCGGCGCCGTCGGGATCGGGCTGGGGACGTTTTGGGCGAGCTACGACTGGAAGCGGACCTGCAACGCCCCCGAGCCGGAGACCTGCCCGGAGGGCTACCACAACAACAAGTGGTACGGCGGGGCCGTCGCCGCCGCAGGCGTGGCGCTGGTCGGCGTGGGGATCCTGGCGTTGCTGGGCAAGCTCTGACGGTCATGCACTAGCAGGAGGACGGGGTGGCCGACGACATCGAGAGCGTGACCTCGCCGATGACCAGCCGTACGGAGCTGGAACCGGCGCCGCCCGAGCTGGCCAACGCGGCGCCGTTGCGGCGCGGGATGCTGCTCGCGGGCCGCTACGAGATCCAGAAGGTGATCGGGCGGGGCGGAATGGGGCTGGTGGTACGGGCGCGCGATCGCGCGCTGGGCGAAGCGGTGGCGATCAAGATCGTCCGCGCCGAGTACGCGGGTGAACGGCTCTGGACCGAGCGTCTGGCGCGCGAGGTGAAGCTGGCGCGGCAGATTCACCACCCGAACGTCTGCCGCGTCTTCGACTTCGAGCAGGCCGACGGGCGCGTCTTCCTGGTGATGGAGCTGGCGACCGGGGGGACCCTGCGCAACGAGCTGCAGGCCGACCTGGTCAGGCAGCGCCCGCTCGCCGGCCGCCTCGCCGACGCGCGCGCCGTCGCTGCCGGGCTGGCCGCGATTCACCAGGCCGGCGTGGTCCACCGCGATCTGTCGCCGCAGAACCTGCTGCGCATGAGCGACGGCCGGCTCGTGCTCTCCGACTTCGGCCTCGCGACCGACGCCAGCGACAACACCACCAGCGTGCACGGCGGCACCGTCGCGTACATGGCGCCCGAGGTCGTGCGGGGGGAGCACGCCAGCTTTTCGTCCGACGTCTGGGCGCTGGGGGTGGTGATTCACGAGGCGGTGTTCGGCGTGCGGCCGCGCTGGCGCGAGCACGGGAGCTACGAGCTGCTCGAACCCGGGCTCGGCCGGCGGCTCGAAGCGGCGGAGCGGGCCGTGCTGGCGGCCTGCCGCGCCTGCATGGCCGCCGATCCCCGTCAGCGGCCCCCCCGCGCGAGCGAGGTGGCACGGCGGCTCGCCGAGCCCCGACGCGCGTGGGGCTTCGGCGCGCGCCGCTGGTCGCGCCGCGCGTTCGGCGCGACGGCGACGGTCCTGACGCTCGCCGGGGCCGCGCTGCTCGGCGGCCAGCTGCGGGGGCGTGGCCCGGAGGCCTCGGCGCAGGCGGCGGACACGACGGTCGCCGTTGCCGGCACGCCGATCGACTGGACCGACGTGGCGCCGGTGCTGGCGCGGCTCGACGGTCCGTTCCACTGCGCCACCGTGCTCCCCGATCGCCGCACGGTGCGGTTCGTCTGGGGGGCGCCGCGCCGGGCCGAGGACGTCGACGTCCGGACCGGCGAGCGGTCGCCGGCGCCGCTGGCGCCCGAGACGTACGCCGAGGGGTGCCCCGAGCTCTCCCCCGACGGCCGCCGCCTCCTCTATCCCGGGCACACCGCCGAGGGGCGGGCCGCCGCCTTCGTCTCGGCCCAGGCCGACGGGAGCGACGCCGTCCCGGTGGTCTCGACCAACGAGCCGACGCACGCGTCCGAGCCGACCTGGCTCCCCGACGGCGAGAGCTTCAGCTTCGACATCGACACGCGCCACATGGGGGTCTATTCGCTGGTCAGCGCGCGCGCCTCGGTGCTCCCCGAGCCGACCAGCGAGCCGCACGTCTCGGCGAACCGCCATGTGACCCGCAAGCACCTCTTCATCAGCGCCTGGCTCGACGCCCACACGACCGAGGTCTCGGGCTATGGCTACCCGGGGCTCACCGAGGAGCTCCGGTTCCACGTCCCCGAATACCTGGCCGACTGGCGGGCCGATGACGGCGAGCGCGCGTACTTCGCGACGCTCACCTACGCGCCGCCCGGGAACGTGTTCGCGCTCGACCTCCCGACCAAGGTGGCCCGGCGGCTGGGGTTCATTCGCGATCGATTCGTCGAACGTCTGGAGGTCGTCGACGGGGGTCTGTTCGTCGCCGGCTACTCCCTGACGACCCGGTTCACGTTCAAGGATGAGGCGGGCGCGGTGGTCGAGATCCCGCACGAGCGGACCGTGTTCGACGGCGCGCGCTGCGGCGCCGATTTCCTGATGACCGAGCAGAAGGGCGACGGGTTCGTGGTCGAGCGTGTCGATCGGCACGGGCGGGTGCTGGCCCAGCTGACGCGCGGGCCGTCCCACCGCTACGTCGCCTGCGCCCCCGACGGAAAGGTCTGGTTCTATTCCAACCTCGGCCGCGCCCCGGGGCTCTGGCGCTGCGACGACGCCGGCTGCCGGCACGTCGTCGCAGCCCAGACCTTCTTCGCGGCCGTCTCCCCCGACGGCGCGCGCATCGCGTATTTCGTCGTCGGGACGCGCGGCCCCACCGTCCGGTGGATGTCGATCGCGGGCGGTCCCAGCTACGACATCGCCGAGACCGAGACCGTCTGCGGGCCCCGCTGGTCGTCGGCGCAGACGCTCTGGCTCTCGCGCCGCCGCGCCGGCGCGCTGGTCTGGACCGAGGTGAACGCCGACACCGGCCGCGAGACCGGCCGCACCTCTGCCGGCAGCAGTGACTGCACCGACGGCTGGGCCGATCCGGCTACCCCGGACGCCGACGTGCGCGTCATCGCCGAGAAGCAAACCGACCTGCGGGTCGTTCCGGCGGCGTATTTACGCTAAAAAGGGTCATTCGTTCCGCTCTGACAGCCATGTCGATCGTCGCCGCGCTGGCGCTGCTCGGTTGCGGTGCCGGGCGCGAGGTGGCGAACGCGTATCCCGGTGGGGCGGGGGGCGAGGGCGGGCTCGGCGCCGCTGGCACGGCGGGGGCAGCCGGGGCGCCCGGGTTCGCCGGCGCGCCCGGGTTCGCCGGCAGCGGAAACCCCGTCGCGTGCACGTTCACGGTCGCGGCGTCGATCAGCCCCGCCATCGCGACGGTCGGCATCGTGACCTGGTCGACGACGCTGGCCGACCTCACCCGCGCCGAGATTCGCTTCGGCCTCGCCGCGACCGGCCCGACGATGGCGGCGCCCGTGGACCTCACGCAGCCGGGCTTCCGGACGCTGCTGCTCGGCATGAAAGGGGGCGCGAGCTACGTCTTCCGGATCGTCGCCTGGGCCGGCGACGACAGCTGCACCAGCGACGACTACCCGCTGACCACCGGACCGGTGCCGGGCGACGTCCCCAGACCGAAGGTGGATATCAAGAACCCGGCGGCGCACACCCGCGGCTTCATCGTCACCACCGACGGAATCGTCGGGACCCGCGCCTTCATCCTGGACGCCGACGGGGACCCGGTCTGGTGGGCGCCGGCGCCGGACGGCTCGAGCCGCGCCAACCTGAGCTGGGACGGGACGCAGATGTACATCCTGAAGCTCAACGTCCAGAACAGCACGGGCGAGCTGCGGCGGGTCTCGATGGACGGCATGACGATCGAGCCCAACCTCAGCGGCCTCGCGACCGCTCACCACGACTTCACCGCGATCCCCGGCGGGATCGCGACGCTGCTCTGGAACACCAAGGGGATGAACGTCCCCAGCGCCGTCGTCGAGCGGTCGACCGACGGCACGCTGACCACGGTGGTCGCCGACCTCGGCGCTGTCTACAACTCCGCCACCTTCCACGCCAACGCGATCCACTACCACCCGTCGGACGACAGCTACACGATCTCGGACCGCACCCCGAACCTGTTCGTGAAGGTCACGCGGCAGGGGCAGCTGGTCTGGCAGCTCGGCGGCAGCAACCCGAAGGACCCGGGCAAGTTCTTCACCGTCCTGGGTGGGGACTGGGAGGTCAACCACGGCCACCAGCTGCTGCCGAACGGCAACTTTCTGTTCTTCGCCAACGGCGCGATCCTCAACGGGCACTCGATGGTGCGCGAGTACCGGCTCGATACCACGACCTGGACCGCGACACCTGTCTGGAACTACCTGACGACCGATGCCAACAGCCAGGTGCTCGGAGACGTGCAGCGGCTCGGCAACGGCAACACGCTGGTGACGTTCTCGCGCGACGGCTTCATCCACGAGGTCGGCCCCGGCGGGAACCTCATCATGACGCTGAAGCTGGCGCAGTTCGGCTACGCCGACTTCAGAGAATCGCTCTACGGTCCGCCGCCCCGCTGAGCCATGCGTCTCGGCCCCGAACTGATTCGTCTGGTCTGCGCGATGTCGATGCTCGGCTGTATAGCCGGCCGGGCGCTCCCATCGTCGCCGGGCACGGGCGGCAGTGGCGGAGCGACCGGCGTGGCGGGCTCGGGGGGCGGTGTGGCGGGCTCCGGTGGCGACGGAGCCGGCGAGGGGGGCGGCGCGACGGCGGGCGGTGGCAGCGACGGGACCTCGACCGGCGGGGGGGGCGGGACCGCGGGCGCGGGCGTCGCCGGCACCGGCGGCGGCAGTGCGACGAGCTGCACCTTCGCCGTCCAGGGAGCGCTCAGCCCGGCCATCCCGACCGTCGGCATCGTGACCTGGTCGACCACGCTGTCGCCCGTCACCAGCGCCGAGATCCGCTTCGGCTTGCTGTCGACCGGCCCGACCATGACGGCGCCCGTCGACCTGACGCAGCCGAGCTACCGGACGCTGCTGCTCGGGATGAAGGGGAGCAGCACGTACGTCTACCGGATCGTCGCCACCGGCAGCGCCGGCACCTGCACCAGCCCCGACTACAGGATCACCACCGGGGCGGTGCCGGCCGGCGTCACCAGGCCGACGGTCACCATGATGAACGCGGCGGCCCACGCCAAGGGCTTCATCATCACCAGCAGCGGCGTCGTCGGGACGGCGGTCTACATCCTCGACTCCGATGGTGCGCCGGTCTGGTGGGCGACCGGCCCCACCGGCTCGAGCCGGGCCAACATGAGCTGGGACGGCAAGGAGATGTACGCCATGTCCCTCAACGTCATGAACACGGGGGGCGAGGTGCGGCGCTTCTCGATGGACGGCCAGACGACCGAGATGAGGCTGTCGGGCCTCGAGAGCGCCCACCACGATCTGACACCGATTCCGGGCGGCGTCGCGACGCTGCTCTGGAACACCAGCGGCCTGGACGCCCACTGCTCCGTCGTCGAGCGCAGCGCCAGCGGCCAGGTGACCACCGTCGTCGCCGACCTCGGCACGATTTACAACGCGAACACCTTCCACGCGAACGCCATCCACTACTACCCGTCGGACGACAGCTACACGATCTCCGATCGCAACCCGAACCTGTTCGTGAAGATCACGCGCAAGGGCCAGCTGGTCTGGCAGTTTGGCGGCACCAACCCGAAGGACGCGAGCAAGTTCTACGCGCCGCAAGGGGGGACCTGGCAGGTCAACCACGGCCACCAGCTGCTCCCCAACGGCAACTTCCTGTTCTTCAACAATGGCCAGCCGTTGGGCGGCATGGCGATCGCGAAGGAGTACAAGCTTGCGGGGACGGCCGGCACACTCGTCTGGACCTACCTGGCGCTCGGCACCAACAGCATGGTGCTCGGCGACGTGCAGCGGCTCCCGAGCGGCAACACGCTGGTGACGTTCTCGACCGCGGGCGCCCTCCACGAGGTCGACAGCGCCGGTAAGCTGGTCATGTCGCTGAAGACGAGCTCCCTCGGCTACGCCGAGTGGCGCGAGACGCTCTACGGCCCGCCCGCCCGGTAGACCTTTCGCCGCGGATTGCGTCGCGGGAGGACGAGCTCCGCTCGTCCGAGCGCATCGCGGGAGGTTCGGAACCCTCCCAGGGTTCCGAAGTGGATCGACGTCCCTAGGTTCGGAGTGTAGGGCGAGGGGAGGGCTACGAGCTCATGCGGTGTATCGACCTCGTGAAGCGGGAGCAGCTGTTCTCTATCGGCGTCGACGACACGGTCCAGTCGGCCGCGCTGCGCATGCGGGCCTCCGGCGTCGGTTTCCTGCTGGTCTGCGATCGCGCCGGCAGGGTCCTCGGAACGCTGTCGGAACGGGACGTCGCGCTTCGGCTCGCCGCCGAGGACCGCATCGCTTCCCGCTCAGTCGTCGACGACATCATGACGCCCGAGGTGCTCTCCTGCCGCCCCACGGATGACGTCGGGCGCGCCGAGGCGCTGATGATCCGGCACCGCGAGTCGCGCGTGCTGGTGATGAACGACGACGGGTTCGTGCAGGGGTTCATCAGCCTCTACGACATCGCCCGCGTGACGATGGTCGAGGCGGCCGCGCGCGGACGACTCCAGTAGCCCGGTCGACCGCTACTTCGCGATCGTGATCGCCGGGCCGGTCTGGACGACCGTCGAGACGCTCATCTGGAACAGCTGGTAGAGGAGGCTGAAGACCTTGCGGTTGGCGCGGCAACGTCCGCGAAATCGAGCGCAGCGCCGCGCCGCCGTCAGCGGGCCGCGCGCGAGAAGCCGAGCTTCGCGCGGAGGCGCGCGAGCGAGGCGTCTGCCACCGGGGCGAAAGGGTCGCCCAGCGCGGCGCACTGGAAGTCACCGTCGCGTGTCATGTAAGACCAGACGCCGCCCGACATCTCGATGGGGTCGAGGTACGAAGGGGGATCGGCGAAGCGACCTTCGATGGCGCCCCAGGCGACGGTCGCTCCACCGGCGACAATGGGGGCCAGCGTCCTCGCGATCGTCTGCTTCCAGGTCGTGGGGCGGGGCCACTCGGGAACGAGAACGTCCCAGCAGTAGAGCTGCCATCCCTCGCCGCGCAGCTTTCCCAACCTGAGCTCCGCCGTCGAAAATATCGTCGTCGGGAACGCGGGCGTCGGCATCAGATCGTATTGCCACAACCCGTAGAGGGTCATGCCCTGCTTCTCTTCTCCGTCCCAGATGACCTTGAGGATCTCTTCCAGTCTTACCAATGGATCTCCCGTTGACTGCGCGGGCTTTCGTCTCTTGTGTCGGTCTCGTCGCGCTCAGGCGGTCATGGCGGCACCGTCGGGGCTGAGGTGGCTAGCGGGGGAGGGCGGTCGTCGAGGCGCTGCGGGTGCGCCCGTTGCTCTCGCAGGCTGGCGTCGCGGCAGGCGTCGACGCGGTCGTAGCCGGCCGCCGCGGACAGCACGGTCAGGGCCGCCAGCGCGAGGCTGGCAGCCACCGCGTTGCCGCGCCCCAGGTCCTGGGCCCTGGGGTCGTCGTCGCTGCGCGTCGCCCAGTAGAACGCCCCGACGGCGTAGCCGCTCGCCAGCACTGTGTCGACGACCGGCCAGGCGTTGCTGCGCGTGCAGGTGACGGGCGCATGGCGGTCCTTGGAGGGACCGCGGACCAGCACCAGCGAGCAGCCGTGGAGGTGGGCGGTCCCGAGCAGCAGGCAGAGGATGCGCCCCCGCGGGCCGGCGTTCGCGAGAAGGCGGTGGCGCTTCACTGCTTCGGCGCGGGAGAGGCCGGCGGGGCAGGGGCCGGGACCTTCGGCGCCGGGGCGGCGGCGGCGGCGCCGGCCGCGGCCCCCGCGGCCTTTGCCTGTTCGATCGCCGCCGCATCGGTGGGCTCCGGCGCCACGGCCGGCGCTTCCTCGGGGGGCATCACCGTGCGGGCGCGGAGCCGCGCCTGGGCCGCGGCCTCCTCCTCGGCCTCTTCCCGCTGCCGGACGCTGCGCGGCTGGGTGCCCACGCGCTGGTAGCGATAGGCGCCGCGTCCCTCCTGCACCTGCTGCTCCTTGCAATCGTTCACGCGATTGAAGCCCGTGATCGCCGAGGTGAGCGCCAGCGCCCCGAGCGCGAGGCTGGCCCCGACCGCCGTGCCGGGCGAGACGTTCCGCTTCATGGCGTCCTCCTCCGACATCGAGGCCCAGTAGACCGCCCCCAGCAGGTAGTTGGCCGTCCACAGCACGTCGACGACGGGCCAGGCGTTGCTGGTCGTGCAGGGCGGCGTGTAGCCGGCCCGGCTCTGGGGCTGCGGCCCGTCGACCAACATGAACGAGCAACTGGCGGTGAATGACGTCGCGACGAGCGCGACGAGCAACGGTCTCGACCTCAAGCGTGCCTCCTGCGTCCTGGTTTCCGACGGTGCTGGCCGCGCGCTCGTGGCGTGCAGCTGTGCCGTCATCCAAGGACGCGCGCCGTCCGTCTTTGTGCATATTTCTGGACGCAGGGCGCCAGCAACGGCTGTGCCGTGGGCGGCCGGGGCCAGAAAAGCGCAGGGAAAGGGGAACGAGAGGCGGGAGCGGAGTGAGAGTGAGATCTCTCTCGCGGCGTTGGTCATGTGACCAACGTGAGGCTCGACGGCCTGTCAGCCGAGCGTTGAGGACGTCAGATCTCTGGCGCGGTGCGAGCCGCTGTACGGGCCGCCGCCGCGGTGGCGGCCCGCGGCGGCCTCAGCCCGTCAGGACGACGGCTGCTTCTCGTCCATCAGGAGGATGTCGAGGTCGGTGTCCGAGACCGAGGGGGCGCGTTTCACGGTGCTCACCGCCGGCGGCGCGTCGAGCTCGATGAGCCCGTGTGCCGGACGGAGATCGAGCCGCGGCGGCGGTGGCGGCGGCGGCAGCGCGTCGGCCAGCTCGATCGGCAGCGGCGGGATCGTGATCGGCGGCGTCGTTCCGGGAGGCGGCACGACCCAGAGCGGCTCGAACAGCGACCGGTTGCGCTCGCTGAGAGGCCCGAGCTTGTTCTTGAGCTCTTGCTTCGACAGGAAGATCTCTTCGCGTCGGGCCTCTCCGAGCAGCTTCCGGAGCACGAGCTCGCCGGGCGACTGCGACCGCGAGGCGATCTCTTGCACCACGGGGGTGATCGCCGCGACCAAACGTTCGGCGACCAGCGACGGCTTGGGGAGGGCGCGGAGCGGCTCGCCGTCGAGCTTGGCCTCGGTCAACGCCCGGCGGTGACGTTTGAGCACGGTCGCCGCGGCGACCAGCTTTCCGCGCAGGGCCTGCAGCTTGGGGAGATCGGCCAGCTCGACGTCGAACGGCGGATCCTCGCGCTTCTCCCCCTCCTCGACCCGCAGCAGGCGAATCGAGCCGTCACCGGCCACGAACTCGAGGTCGAACCCGGCCCCGCTGCCGTCCGGCGCGGCGCGGAGGTTCACGGTATCGCCCGCGGCGCCGACGGAGACGCCCGCGACGTGGAGCTTGTCGAGGTGCTGCGGCCGCAGCTTTATCTCCTTGTGCAGCCACCCGCCGAGCTCCGGCGCCTGAACGTCCAGGCGCTCGACCAGTCGGTCGACGCGTACGACGCGCTCGAACAGGTGATCCTTGGGGACCTCCAGCTCCAGCGTGGCGCTGGCGCCGAATCCCGTGGAGACCTGGGCCCGACAGCCGTAGTGGCCGTTGCCCGTGAGCAAGAGCCGCAGCTCCCACTTCATATCGGGGAGGTCGTGCCTGATCAGCAGGCGCTCCAGCGCTTCGACGCAGGCCCCGCGCTCCTGCGCCGCCTCGGCGTCACGCTTGCGCGTCTCCGCGTCGTAGCCCGCCCGCACCTCGCCGACCGCCGAGCTCACGAGCTCCGCCGCCGACCGGACGATGGTGGCCGCGCAGCGGGCCGCCGGAGACTCCGGCTCTCCCAGCGCCGCGCCCTCGAAGGCCTTCGGGACCAAGCCCCCCGCCTTCTGAATCCGTTCGACCTCCGCGTTGGTCGATCTCTCCAGCGCCTCCAGGCGGGCGTGCTCCTCGGCGATGCGCTGGTCTGCGACCAGAACTTGAACCGAGAAGTCGACCGCGTCGCGCAGGAACTCGATGTAATCGGTCTGGAGAGTCGACGGCGTCGAATCGCCGTAGAGGTAGCTCATGTGAATGCCTCCTCCGCGGCGAAAAGATGACGCCGCGCCGAAATCGTATCACCGGGGAGGTCCCTGGAGGCGAGCAGGATTTGAAAGTTGCTCCGACCTGTAGGTGATTCGGCGAGGTGCGCCGACTGGTGGGATCAGGCCGGCTTCGTCACGTGCAGGAACAGATTCACGCCGAGAGGTTCAGCCTCAATCTCGACGGTGGCCATTTCCGGAAGGTCCGCGCAGAGCGCGCGCAGCTCGGCGGCCGAGCGGTAGTGGAGGTACCACTCCATCGCGAACTCCATCATCGGGCGGGTGTCGTTGGTGTGGTCGAAGTTGCCGACCAGCAGATGTCCGCCCGGTTCCAGGAGCCGGTAGAGCGCCTTCAGCATGCGGCGAAACAGGCGGTCGTCGAAGTAGTCGAACAGGCCGACCGAGATGACGACGTCCTGGGACACCAGCCGGTCGCTGAGCCGCCCGCCGACGAGCTCGCGGATCGACACCGGCAACAGGCGGACGTCGACGTCGCGCCCGGCGTTGGGCTGAACGATGGTGCGCTCGCAGTAGCGAATCGCCTCCGCCTCGGCGTCGACCAGCGTGACCGTGCGCCCCCACAGACCGGACGGCTGGGCGAGCATGGCCTTCACCTCGTGCGCCGGCCCGCACGCGACGCTGGCGAAGCGCGCTGCCGGATTTGGCGCCAGGAGCTCGAGGACGCGGCGAGAGAGGTAGGGGATCCGGTTGCGCACGGCCTGGCAGGCCGTCGTCTGGTAGCCGAACAGATCGACCACGCGGCCGAACGACGAAGGCGCGCTCATGCGCTCCTCGTAGATCAAGTTCATCATCTCGTAGTCGCCGGCGTAGCCGAGCGGTTTGAGCTGCGCGCGCCGGAAGAACACGGTCTCATCGGTGAACAGCCGCCGCAGACGCGACTGAAAGTACGCGTGGTGGGCCTGGTGCTGTTCGCCGTCCCACCCCGCGACCATCTGCCCCAGCTCGCTAAAGCAGGCCCGCAGGTGCGACCGCGCGAGAGGCGCCACGCGCGAGACGACCTCCATCCGCGCCGCCTCGTCGACGAGGCCGTCCGGGCTCGCGAGCCGCCCGTCCTCGGCGTCGAGCCCCGCCGAGAGCGCCGCCAGAAACAGCCGCAGCTCCGCGACCAGGGCCTTGAATGGAGAGGCGAGGGGGACCTCGCGCTTCCGTGCGAGTTGTTGATCCATCGCGGGCCAGTCTCATCGGGAGCCCCCCGGTGGTCTTGCACGTTGTTGCAGCTACTTTGCGGGCCCGTCGGGAGTTCCGTTGCGCGCAGGCGGCGCCACCCTCAGCGGTCATGACCGGTACATTGAAAACTCTGGGGGTGCTGTGCCTGTGCGCGGCTGTCGTGGGGCTCGCGGCGGGCGGAGGGTGCAGCAGTGACGAGGACACCACGGGCGCCGCCGGAAGCGGCGGCAGCACCGGCAACGCCGGCAGTGGCGGCAGCGTTCTCGGTGGCAGCGGCGGCGGCAGCCCCCTGGGCGGCGGCTGCGGGACGCTGACGAACGACGCGCCCGGCGTGGCGGAAACGGCGGGGAGCGGGACCATCCCGACGATGACCGGCGGGACCATCGTCGACGGGACCTACTTCATCACCGAACGTCTCGACTACTCGGGCGGCACCTGCGGATGCACGAACAAGACGGTGGCCATCATCAGCGGCGGCGGGACGATGCTCCAGGCGGTCTCACGCACCGACACCGCGGCGGATCAGAATCTTCGCTGGCACGATCACCACGTCGGGCAACACCTTGATGTGGAACTTCACCTGCCCGGCGACGATGACGCTGTCGCGCATGTACACGGCGACGGCGACGAAGTTCGTGACGGTTGATCAGCAGATGCAGGTGGAGACGTACACGAAGCAGCCGTGAGCGGTCATGACCGGTGCGTTGAAGGGTCTGGGGGCGCTGTGCGTGTGCGCGGCCGTCGTGGGGCTCGTGGCGGGCGGGTCGTGCGTCAGTGACGCCGACGCCGACGCCACGGGCGGCGCTGGGAGCGGCGGCAGTACGGGCGTCGCTGGGAGCGGCGGCAGCGCCGGGAGCGGCGGCGGCATCGCCTCGGGCGGCGGTTGCGGGACGCTGACGAACGACGCGCCTGGCGTGGCGGAGACGGCGGGGAGCGGGACCATCTCGACGATGACCGGCGGGACCCTCGTCGACGGGACCTACTTCATCACCGCACGGCTCGACTACTCGGGCGGCACCTGCGGGTGCACGAACAAGACGACGGCCGTCATCAGCGGCGGCGGGACGATGTTACAGGCCGTCTCACGCACCGACACCGATCCCGATGTCGTCCTGTCCGGCACGATCACCACGACAGGCAACATGATGAGCTGGAACTTCACCTGCCCGGCGACGATGACGCTCACGCTCACGCGCACGTACACGGCGACGGCGACGACGTTCGTGACGGTTGATCAGCTGATGCAGGTCGAGACGTATACGAAGCAGTGAGGAGGGGGGCGGCACAGGCTCGACCACTCAAGTGTACGCCCGTGGCCTCAGCTTATAGTACCCGCCGGGACCGTCACGATTTGAACGAATGGGTTGTGTCGTTAGGGGGGAACGGGTACCACAGCGCTCACGGCAATAGGACCTCTAACAATCATTGCCCCTTTGGGTGGTTTCGGGATCGTCGGAGTGCGATCCCAAAAGCATGCATCCACCCGATAGTTCCCGGGGCGGAGGTCCAGGGGCCTAGCATCCACGACGGCGGTTAGTTGATAGCGCTTGTGCGGTGCAATGACACCGTAGTCGTCTGCTCGCGGCGGCTCCTTCGTGTCGTACGACATGGAATAACCGTCCACGCTCCGCGGTGCGTGGATTGTCACAAACACTTGCTGTTCGCTTGGCAGACCGCCTCCGAGGGTGTCTGGTCGCAAGTTCATCCAAATCGGTGAACTCGTTGAGTTGTAAATTGAAAGAGACACTTTGACAACTCGTCCGGCCCGCGACATTGTGCCGATAGCGATCGATACAATGGGCCGCGGGTTGCCAGAAGCGGCTTTGAGACATTTGTCAGTTTGTGGATTGACATAGTCGACACTGGCTGAGGCCGTCGGGCCGGCTCCCACGTACGGCGGCGTCACAGTCGAAGGCCAACCGGCAGCCGCCATCAGAACTACGGGCAACCAAGAACTCCACCACATTTGATCAGTTTCCTAAGGTGTCCATGAATCCGGAGGCCTTCTGCACGCGCTGGAGCGCGAGGCCCCACCAACCTCGCCGAGCGGCGAAGATAGCATCTCCCAGCTTCAGCTTCGCCTCGTAGCGTTGCGCGAAGGGCGTGTGCCGCGCCAGGGTTGATGAGCGTTGAGGCTCGTTGCAATCAATTAGCACCGGCACCCTTGTTGATGACCAGGTAGCTCCTTCGTTGCAGCGCCTGTTCGATGGCAAGGCGCATGGCCAGTTTCGTGTCCGTCACGTTGGACGCGAGCTTTAGGGCGCGATTGTACACCTCCGCGCGGAAGACAGAGCGCTCGAGGGCGCCGACTTGGACGCGGCGCTGGTGCCAGCACGCGGAGGCAGTCTCCCAGTCGAGCGATGCCCGCGGCAGCTGTTCGTTGAGGGCGCGCCGCATGCGCTCGCACTCGGATCCGAGGCGGGCGGGTTCGAGCGTGCCTACCTCGTCGAGCCTGCCGCGTTCCGCGCCCTGTGCCTCTACGGCTGGCCGCTGAACGTGCGCGAGCTCGGCAGCTGCGTGCGCCGGGCCGCCGCGCTGACCACCGACGGCGTCCTGCGCGTCGAGCAGCTTCCGGCTGCGGTCCGCGAGACGCTGATCCGGGGCGCGCCGATCGCGGCCAGGCGCCGCAGCCCGCGAGCGGCGCCCGAGCGGGGCGAGCTCGAGCGTTTGCTGCGGCAGCATCACGGCAACGTCGCCCACGTCGCGCGGTCGTTGGATCGCCGGTGGAATGTGGTCTGGCGCTGGCTGGTGCGGCATCAGCTGGAGCCGGAACGGTTTCGGGAGTGAAGGACGAGAAGCGCGACGACGAACCGCGAAATCGCGACAGCTGGACGGAGGTGGAGCGCGCCCGTCCCGACATGGTCGAAGTGGAGCCGATCCGCCACGGCATGGCGCTGGCGGGGCGCTACGTCGTCGAGGCGATCATCGGGCGCGGCGGGATGGGGCTCGTGGTGCGGGCGCATGACCGGACGCTGGGCGAGACGGTCGCGATCAAGATCGTGCGGGCCGAGTACACGGGCCAGACGATCTGGGCCCAGCGCCTGGCGCGCGAGGTGAAGCTGGCGCGCCAGCTCCATCACCCCAACGTCTGCCGGGTGTTCGACTTCGAACAGGCCGACGGGCGCGTCTTCCTGGTGATGGAGCTGGCAACGCAGGAGACGCTGCGCGACGAGATCGCGGCCGGGCTGACGCGGGCCCGGCCGCTCGGCGAGACGCTGGCCGACGTGCGTGCGGTCGCTGCCGGTCTGGCGGCGATTCACGACGCCGGCATCGTCCACCGCGACATCTCGCCCCAGAACCTGCTGCGGATGGGCGACGGCCGTCTGGTGCTGTCGGACTTCGGCTTGGCCACCGATCCCTCGGAGAGCACTACCAGCCTCCGCGGCGGAACGATCGCGTACATGGCGCCGGAGATCGTCCGCGGCGGGCGGGCCGGTTTCGCGTCCGACATCTGGGCACTGGGCGTCGTCGTCCACGAAGCGGTGTTCGGCGACAAGCCGACCTGGCGGGGAAATCGCCGCGCGGAGATCGTCGCCCCCGAGCTCGGGCGCCCGTTGTCGCGGGCCGAGCGCGGAATCCTGGAGGTCTGCCGCGCCTGCACGGCCGCCGAGCCCGAACGGCGGCCGGCGAGCGCCGCTGCGGTGGCGGCGCGCCTCACGGAGGCTGCCCTCGGGCGGCGTGACTGGCGGCGGTTGGGCGTGCGCGCAGGCGTGGCGCTCTGCGCGGCGGCGGTGGTGATGGCGGCCCCGTCCGTCGTGAAGCGGCTCCGCCGGCGGTCGCCAGCCAGCGTCGCGACCGCGGTGAAGCCGGCGTCGCCGCTGCTCGAGATCGTCGGCGAGCCAGAGGACTGGACCGACAAGTCGCGGGTCCTGGGCGAGGTCCCGGATTATCTGCGCTGCGTGGTGCCACTGCCAGACCATCACACCGTCCGCTTCGTGTGGGGACGACCTCCCCATGCGGAGGACATCGACACCAAGACCGGCCAGCGCGTGCCGTCGCCGGTGGTCCCGGCGGCGTATGCCGAGGGCTGCCCGGATCTCTCCGCCGACGGCAAGCGGCTCGTCTACCAGGGGCACACGCCCGACGGACGGGCGTTCGCCTTCGTCGCCGAGAATGCCGAGGGGCGGGACGCCGTGCCGGTGGCCGCGACGGCGGAGCCGACGTACCTCTCCGAACCGCGGTGGCTTCCGGACAGTCGCACCTTCTCGTACGACGTCGACATGAGGCACGTCAGCGTGTTTTCGATGGCAACGAATCGCAGCACGATCATTGCGACGGTCGACGAAGCAGCGAGCGGCACCTTCTTTCGATGGACGGACGCAAACGCGGTGGTCGTCGGTGAGAGTCGGAAGCACAGGGAGACGGAATTCGTGGGATTGGACGCCAGCTCGTTGGTGGAGGTGGTGCGGTTTCGAATTCCGGACTGGGCGATGTACTTGGCAGCTGAGACGTCTGGAAGGTACCTGGGCATCACGATCGGGTCCGGCCGAACCCACGGCGTGTTCGAGGCAGACCTGTCCCGACACACGGCTCGCAGGGTCGGTTTTCTCGCGGGTCAGGAGCCCCGGAGCTTGCAGCGAGTCGACGGCGGTTGGTTCTTTGCCAGCCGCCACGAGACGGCACTGCTCACGTTGCCGAGCGGTGCGGGCCGACAGGCAGACCCGGTCAGGGTGGATGCGCTGGTCAAGACTGCGGCGGTCTGCGGTCCTGGGATCTTGTCGGCCGAGGTGGAGGACGGCAAGAGTCTCATTGTTCAGCGGTCGCGGACGGGAGAGATGGTTCGTCACCTGACGGACGGGCCGGATGATGACAGCGTTTCGTGCGCTGCCGATGGGCGATGGTTCTACGTCCACACGGTCGGTCCGGAATCGACCATCGTCCAGTGCGACGTGACGGGATGTCGCGATCTGATGCGCGGCAAGGCATGGCAGGCCCGCGTGTCGCAGGATGGCTCCAAGCTGGTTTTGCTATCCGTCGAGGTGCGCGGGCCGACGGTCACGTGGATCGATGTGGCTGACCCGCACCGGGTGCATTTTGTCCTCGAGTCGGAAACCATCTGTCCGCCCACGTGGGCGTCAGAACGGACGGTCTGGGTCTCTCGCCGTCGAGGCGCGGCGCCGATCTGGGTCGAGGTCGACATCCTGACGGGGATGGAAACGGGGCGACACCTGCCCGGTACGACAGACTGCTCGAATGGAGCTCTGGATCCGTCTTCACCCGGCGATGCCAAGCTCACTTCTGACGTCGTCACCCAGCTTCGCGTGATCTCGGCCGACGCCATCGGGCATTGAACGTCTATAGTGTCCGGGCCGGCCGCCCGGCGATACGGATGAGCGAGTCTGAATCTGACGACCACGGCAGTGTGACCTCCCTGGCTGAGCCCTCGGTGGTGCGGGAGAAAGCGCCCGACATTCAGCGGGGCGACCTTCTGGCAGGGCGGTACCAGATCGAGGCGATCATCGGGAAGGGGGGAGCGGCATCGTGCTGCGGGCCTTCGACCGTACGGCCCAGATGCCGGTAGCGGTGAAGTTGCTGAGATCGGAGCTCGCGAAGGACGAGCGCTGGGTCCAGCGGTTCTCCCGCGAGCTTCGTCTCGGGCGCCCGATCCGCCACCCGAACGTCTGCCGCATCTTCGACATCGGCGAGGCCGACGGGCACAAGTTCCTGACCATGGAGCTGGCGTCCGACGGGACGCTGCGCGACCTCATCAAGAACGGGCAGCCGCTGCGGCCGCTGCCCGAGCGGATGGCCGACGCCCAGGCCGCCATCGCCGGTCTGGCCGCGATCCACGAGGCCGGGATCGTCCACCGGGACGTCAAGCCCGACAACATGCTGCGCATGGAGGATGGCCGCCTCGCGCTCTCCGACTTCGGTCTCGCGACCGATCTCTCCAACACCGGCACCGTCACCGTCATGGTCGGAACGCCGCACTACATGGCGCCGGAGATCCGGGCGGGCGAGCCGGCCACCACACGGTCGGACGTCTGGTCGCTCGGCGTCGTCCTGTACGAAATCTTCTTCGGCCTCCGTCCCGAGCGGAAGTCATCCAGGAGTCAGGCGGGCATGTCCAAACCGCCACCGCTCCTGACGTCGACACCGCTCGAACGCGCGATGCTCGCCTTGTCCGAACGATGCCTGGACGACGATCCGTTCGAGCGGCCGGAGGACGCGCGCGAGGTCGAAAACCTGTTCCGGAGCGCGACCGCCTCTCCGAGGAGATTCCAGAGGCTGCGCCGCAAGGGTCGCATCGTTCTTTTCGGGGCGGTCGTGGGACTCACCATCGTGGTGGCCGCGGGACTGTTCTCGTGGAGCGGCCGGAGGCCGCGAGGGGCGCGTCCCACGCCGATGGTGAATCCCACGGGCGTCGGAAAGACCTGGGATGCCTCCGCGGCAATCGCGAAGGTCGCCGGCAAGATGCATTGCCTCTCCCTGATCGATGAAAGGACCGTTCGGCTGATCTGGGGCTCTCCGCGTCGCGCGGAGGAGATCGACATCAAGTCCGGTTCGCGCCGCCCATCGCGCCTGGACCCCGAGGCGTACCAGACGGGGTGCCCCGAGCTCTCGCAGAATGGTCGAGCGCTGCTGTTTGGCGCCCGCAACTCGGTCGGGGCGATGGAGATCAGATTGTCTGAACAGCCGGACGGCCGGTCGGCGCGTGTGATGACGCCCGGTGCGGACCCATTGTGGTTTCGCGGAGACGACGAGTTCGTCTACAGCCTGGACGCCACTCACGCTGCTGTCTTCTCGCGGTCGACCATGACGTGGTCGCTGTTGCCGGGTTCCGGCCGAGCGGGGCGCGAGATGATCGCCGAGATGGCGACCAGCCCGCTCAGCGATCGGGTGGCGTTGTTGGTGACGACGTCACCGTCGGATTGCACGATCGCCGTTCACGGCGGGCCGGGGCTCGATCGACAGGTGGAATATTCGATGCCGACCGCCAGCAAGATCGCATTCACCGACGCCCAGCACTTGCTGGTGGCATACGACTTGTCCCGCCAGCAGTCTGCGCTCGCCTTGCTGGATCTCGACAGCGGAGAAGCGCGACGACTGGGTCAATTCCCTGACGTCACATTGATGGCTCTCCGGCCGCTGGCGCGCGGGGGAATCGTTGGAGGCCGGAATCGCATGTCAGACGTGTGGCTGCATCACGGAGCGATGAAGCAACGCTTGACGACCGACGGGCAAAACACGTCAGCCGCGATTTCGTCAAAAGACGATTTGCTACTGGGCAAGATAGCCGCCAACGGAGGGATGACGGTTTGGTACAAGCCGCACGACGGCGCCATCCGTCAAGTTACGCACGGAACATCGGACGCAATGCCCGACTTCAGCCCGGATGGGAGGAAGTGGGTTTACTCAGATTTCACCGAGAAGGCGATTGTCCTCTGCGACGGCTTCGACGGGGCCTGTGCTCCGTTTCGTCGCGAGGATCGGATTCCCATCTGCTCCCAGTTTTCCCCGGACGGCCAACGAATTGCTTACCTGACCGAGTTCGACCAGCCACGCGTCGTCGTCGTGTCAGTGCAGAGCGGCGAGGTCCGGCAATTGGGCGCGGCGAACCGCCACTTCCAACCCATCTGGTCATCGAACACGATGTTGTGGTCCCTCGGAGGATCGCCGGGCAAGTTCTTCTGGGTAGAACAGGACGTGACGACCGGGATGCCGACCGGCAGACGAGTGGAGGGTGAAGACAGTGTGATGTCGCCCGACGGTGTCAGCTGCCGGATGCCGGCGAGAGGCCCAGCATTCGGCTCGCCCGTAAAACGAGTGGTCGTGGAGGAGGAGGAGACCTCGTTCGTCCTCCCCCTCCCGCCGTCGTAGCGGCGCGTTCAGCAGCGAATCGACCAGCAGAAGTTCTGCGGTGCCGGCTGCGTGACGACCGGCTTCGACGACTTCGTGACACTCGACTTCGCGACGGCAGTCCCGCCGAGCGCAGTCGCAACAACAATCAACCCCGCCAAAGCAATCTTCTTGAGCATAAGGTCCCCCTGTGATTTCTTCGTTGCGTGCTTTCGGACGACGCGGCGTTTCTCGACGAGCCGTCCGGAACAGGGGGAGCAACTGTTGATCCATGGGGGAAAGACCTGTTTTCAGGGACTTAGGCTGTGAATTCCGGGATTTCCTGGGATCTGGGATAAAACCTAGACGGGAAGCAGAATTACGCTTCCTCGTTAGGGTGATCGCGTGATCACCCCGAACGAGAGCATCACTTTCCGTCCACGTAGGCAGCCGTCCGACGAGTCGGTGCCCATCCCACTGTTGCTGATAGTGGGAGACAGCCGAGGCGCGCTGCCGCCCAACGTCGAGCGCGTGACGACGTTCAGCGGTTCATTGGTGGTGGGACGTAAGCGGGCGTCGGACACCGAGCCCGGCCAAACGTCGTTGGTGCTCGCCGATCGCATGGTCTCGGGCCAGCACATGGCGATCGCCCGCGCGCCCGAAGGGGCGTTCGAGCTGACCGACCTTTCGAGCACCAACGGCACCGTGGTGGACGGCGAGCCGGTGCAGTCGTCGGTGCGGCTGCGCGACGGCGCGATCATCTTCGTCGGCACGCACGTCGCCATCTTCCGGATCGCGACGGCGATCGAGCTGGGCGCGATCCAGTCCGAGCTGACGCGGCCCTTGGGGCCGGTGCCGACGATCAACCCGGCGTTCGCCATCCTCTGTCGCAAGCTGCGCAAGCTGGCCGAGGCGGGGGAGGAGGTGCTGCTCACCGGGGAGACCGGCGCGGGCAAGGAGGTCTACGCGCGCGCGATTCACAAGGCCAGCGGGCGCAGCGGGCCGTTCGTCGCCATCAACTGCGCCGCGATCCCGCGCGAGCTGGTCGAGAGCGAGCTTTACGGCTACGCGCGCGGCGCCCACTCGCAGGCGGCCATCGCGAAGCCCGGGCTCATCGAGGAGGCCGAGGGGGGGACGCTGTTCCTCGACGAGATCGGGGAGATGGCGCCCGAGCTGCAAACCAAGCTGCTGCGGTTCACGCAGGATCGGCTGCTGGCGCCGGTCGGCGGCCTGCGCTCGCGCCGGATCGAGACCCGCATCATCGCGGCGACCAGCCGCACGGCGCCACCGACGGAGACGGGCGGGCAGGGGCTGCGCGCGGACCTGTCGGCGCGGCTCGGCGCCGAGCCGATCGCGATCCCGCCGCTGCGCGATCGGCTGGAGGACCTGGGCGCGCTGGCCGCGCACCTGATGGGCGAGCGGGCGAAGCCCTTCGAGCTGAGCGCCTTCCAGGCGATGTGCCTGCACACCTGGCCGGGCAACGTCCGCGAGCTGGGCAAGGTGGTGACGTCGGCCGAGGCGCTGGCGCGTGAGGCGGAGCGGATCGGGTTCGAGCACCTGCCGGCGGCGATCGCCGCCGCGCCCCGCATCAAGTCGTCGCCGGGTCGGCGGCGCTACCGGGCGCCGCCGAGCGCGGAGGAGCTGGCGTCGCTGCTGCAGCGCTACGACGGCAACGTGCTTCGCGTGGCGCGTCAGCTGGACCGCAAACCGGCGCTGGTCTATCGCTGGGCAAAACGGTTCGGGCTCGACGTCGACGAGTTCCGCGACAAGGCTGAAGAGTGACGCGCCCGCGTTCGACGCGCGGGCACGTCTGCCCGCGTTCGCGCTTGCACGTCGGCCGGCATTCGCGCACCTGTTCGGACGTGTGCGTCCGCACGCGTTCGATGGTTATGAAACCGAAACCATCGCGGCGCGCATTTGCGCCGATTTCCCCACACTGATCTGCAAAACTCGGCTCGCGCGATGGACGACCTCGAGCAGTTCTTGCGACCGGCGGGCGGGGGCATTCACACCGTCAGCACCGGGCGCGCGGAACGCGAGCTGCTCCAGCGAAAGCTCTACGACGCGCACGATGCCGCCGAGGTCCAGCAACGCTGGCAGGCGGCGTTGGCAGCGGTCGGGCAGGCGCGGGTGGCCGTGTTCGGCATCCCCTCCGACTGCGGCGCCGGACTGGTGCGGGGTGCGGCGTTCGGTCCCGAAGGTGTGCGTCGAGCGCTATTAACGCTTTGCCCGGACTACGGCGTGCAGGCCGCGGCTGCGGGGATCGTGGATGTGGGGGATGTGTTCTCTGTGCCGCAACTGTTGGAAGACAACATGTTGAGCGCGGGACAACTAAGGCAAAGCCGTATTGCGCTCTACGGCGCGGCCGCCGCCGACGCCGAGCTTCCGGTCTCGCCGCTGTCGATCGCGGAGCGGGTCGCGGGTGCGCTGCTCGATCGGAATCCGAGCCTGCGCCTCTTCATGCTCGGCGGCGATCACTCCGTGGCCTGGCCGGTCGTCGCGGCGCTGGCGGCGCGCGTGCGCGAGCCGTGGGCGATCGTGCACGCCGATGCGCACACCGATCTGTTGCCGGAGCGGCTGGGTGTGCGGATCTGTTTCGCGACCTGGGCCTATCACGCCAACGAGCTGCTCGGGCGGGGCGGGCGCCTGGTGCAGGTCGGCGTGCGGGCCTCGGCGCGGGCGCAACAGCACTGGGAGTCGACGCTCGGCGTGCGGCAGTTCTGGGCCTCGGAGGTCGAGGCGCGCGGCGAGGCGGTGATCGACGACATCATCGTCCACCTCAGCAAGCTGGGGGTGCGGCGGGTCTATCTCTCGAACGACATCGACGCCACCGACGCCGCCGACGCGCCGTCGACCGGCGCGCCCGAGACCGGGGGGCTGCGGCCGCCGTTCGTGCGGGCGTTGATCGCGCAGGTCGCCGCGGCGTTCCCGCTGCTCGGCGCCGACGTCGTCGAGGTGGCGCCCCCGATCGGGGACGCCGCCGATGCCCGCCGCACGGCGGAGGTCGCGGCGGGCTACATGCTGGAATCGCTGGCGGCGCTGGCGGATGCGCCGACGCTTCGCCCTGGAGCTGCTACTGTGTCGCCGCCATGAGCGACCAGAACGAACACGACGACGCCGAACCCAACCCCGCGCTGGAAGCAGCCTGGGCCGCGCTGGAAGCGGGCAACGTGGCGGATGCCCGCCGGCGCGCGCAGGCGCTGGGAGAAGACGAACCGGAGTCGCTGCTGCTGCTCGCGGCCTGCGCGCGCGAGGAGGACGACACCACGGAGGCGATCGCGCTCCTCCGCCGGGCCGCGACCGCGGATCCCGAGTGGGCGACCCCCGAGCTCTGGCTGGCCGAGCTGCTCGCCGGCGACGACGAGAGCGCCGAAGAGGCGCTGCGCCACGCGGGGCGGGCGCTCGATCTCGCCGACGACGACGAAGAGTACCTGTCGGCGCTGGCGCTCAAGGCGGGGTTCGAGGCCGAGATGGGGAAGATCGACGAGGCGCGGGAGACGCTCTCCGAGCTCCCGCCCGCCGACGTGGCGCTGGGCGATCTGGCGGTGACGCTGGAGCTCGCCGACCTTCACCTGGCGCTGGGCGACGCGGCGATGGCCCGCGATCGGCTGCGGGCCCTGACCGCGGTGGAGCCGGACTCGGCCGACGCCTGGCACGCGCTCGGCGTCGCCGCCGCGGAGCTGGACGACGAGGCCGAGATGCGCGCCAGCTGGCGGCGCGTCTGGGCGCTCGACGCCGCCCCGAACGGCGACCGCGGCCTCCGGCGCCTGACCGACACCGAGATCTCCGCGGTCGCCGAGGCGGCGCTGGACGAGCTGCCGCCGCGCGCCCAGGAGCTGCTGCGCCCCGTCCCGATCGTGATCGCGGAGCTGCCGGCCGAGGCCGACGTCGACACCGGGGTCGATCCCCGCGTGCTGGGGCTGTTCAGCGGGACCGGGCACGCCGATCCGACCCACCTGGGCGGTCAGCCGGGGCTGACCCAGATAGTGCTCTTTCGTCGCAACCTCGAGCGCATCGCCGTCAGCGAAGACGAGCTGCGCGAGGAGATCCGGGTGACGCTGCTCCACGAGACCGGCCACTTCTTCGGCCTCGACGACGCCGCCCTGGAAGAGATCGGCCTGGGCTAACCCGGCCGAATACGGCTGTCAGTTGACATAGGGGGGGGCGTTCATCATGATGCGCGCCCGAAACATGGCGAACATCAAGTCATCCCAAAAGGCGAACCGTCAGCGCATCACGCGCACGGCTCGCAACGTGGCGCAGAAGACGGCCATGCGCACCGCGATCAAGCGGCTGCGCGCGGCCAAGACCGCGAAGGACGCACAGGCGCTGCTCAAGAGCGCGGTCCGCGCGATCGATCAGGCCGAGTCGAAGGGCGTGATCAAGAAGGGGACGGCCTCGCGCTCGGTCTCCCGCTTGACCCACGCCGTCGCTCGCTTGAAGTAGCGCCCGAGATCGAAATCCCTCTCCCCGTCTGCGGGGAGAGGCTAGGTGAGGGGTTCCTCAGCTAGCGCTCTCGGTGATCTGCTGCACCAGCCTCGACAGCGCCAGCTCGGGCTCGGCGCGCGAGGTCTTGAGCGCCAGGTCGGCCTGGTAGAGGCGCTCGAAGGCGCGCTCGAGGGCGGCCCGTGACATGCGCCGCGCCGGGATCAGCACGTCGTCGAGGAAGTAGGGGTTGATGCCGACGCCGGAGGCGATGTCGCCGCGCGAGGCCCCCGCCGCCGCCAGCTCCTTGGCCCGCCAGATCTGGCGCAGCTGCCGGGCGAGCATGAACTGGATGCGCAGCGCCGGCTCGCGGTTGCGCAGCATGTTCGTCAACAGCGCCAGCGCGCGGGTGACGTCGCCGGCGCCGATCGCCTTGGTCAGCTCGAAGATGCCGTGCTCGCGCGTCTCGGCCACCAGATCCTCGACGTCGTCGACGCCGATCGGCCGCTCGCCGCCGACGTAGATCGCCAGCTGCTCCAGCGCCTGCGCCAGCCGGCCCAGCTCGGGCCCGGCCAGCGTCGCCAGCAGCGTCGCGGCGTCGGGCGCGAGCGCGATCTTGCGCGTCTTGGCCTCCGACCGCAGCCAGCCGGCCAGGGCCTGATCCTTGAGCGGGGCGAACTGGTGCAGGAAGCCGCGCTTGCGCAGCGTTTGAAAGGCCTTGAACCGGACGTCGATCTTGTCGCCGATCAGCAGCAGGCAGGTCGAGGGGTTGGGGTCCTCGGCGTACGCGACCAGCGGCTCCAGGTCGCCGGCCTTCACCTCGTCGATCCCCTTGCCGACCACCAGCCGCCGCTTGGCCATCATCGGCAGCGTGCGGGCCGTGGCCAGCACCGTGCCGATGCCGCTCTCCTTCAGCTCGAAGCTGTCGGTGTTGAACGCGGCGGCGGCTCCCGCCTGGGCCAGCACGGCCGTGCGCACGGCGTCGACCGCCGCGTCGACCAGGAACCGCTCGCCCGACAGGCAGTAGATGGGCTCGATCTGCCCGCGCGCCACCGCAGCGGCGATGTCCGGGTTCTGCGGCGGCGGGGCCACACGGTCGTTGTACTACAATGCGCGTCCGACAGGCTCATGGACGATCGATTCAAGGCCGCGCTGCTGTTGCTCGCGTCGAACACCTTCATGACCATGGCCTGGTACGGCCACCTGAAGTTCAAGAAGGTCCCGCTGGTGGTGGCGGTGCTGGCGAGCTGGGGGATCGCGCTCTTCGAGTACGTGCTGATGGTCCCCGCCAACCGGATCGGGTACCGGGCGCTCTCGGCCTACCAGCTGAAGGTGATGCAGGAGGCGATCACGCTGGTCGTCTTCATGGTCTTCGCCGCGCTGTGGCTGGGGGAGGGGATACAGCCCCGCTACCTGGTCTCGTTCGGGCTGATCCTGGCCGCGGTCATCGTCGCGTTTCGATGACGCCGCTCGCGCGCGCGCTTCTGCGCTGGTACGACGGCGCGCAGCGCGACCTGCCCTGGCGCACGGCGCCCAGCCCGTACAAGACGCTGGTCTCCGAGTTCATGCTGCAGCAGACGGTGGTGGCGACCGTCCTGCCGTACTTCGCCCGCTTCCTGCGCCGCTTCCCCGACGTGCGCGCGCTGGCCGCCGCCAGCGACGACGACGTCACGGCCCTCTGGTCAGGCCTCGGCTACTACGCGCGGGCACGCAATCTGCGGCGCGCGGCGGCCGCTGTCGTCGAGCGGCACGGCGGCGAGATCCCGGCGACCGAGGACGAGCTGCGCACGCTGCCGGGCGTCGGTCCCTACACGGCGGCGGCGGTGGCCGCGATCGCCTTCGGGGCGCCGGCCTTCGCGCTCGACGGCAACGCCGCCCGGGTGATGGCGCGCCTGGCGGACGAGCGGCGCGCGATCGATTCGCCGGCGACGCGGGCGGCGCTGCACGCGCGCGGCCTCGCCGAGGTGCCGCGCGGGCGCCCCGGCGACTTCGCCCAGGCGGTGATGGAGCTGGGGGCGACCGTCTGCACGCGACGCCCGCGCTGCGAGCGCTGCCCGGTCGCGGCGCTCTGCACCGGCCGCGCCGCCGGTGTCGCCGCGAGCCTGCCGCGCAAGCGTCCCCGCGCGCTGCGCCCGGTGGTTCGGGTCGTCTGCGCCTGCATCACGGACGGCGCGCGTGTGCTGATGGTCCGCCGCGGCGCGGGGCTGCTGGCGGGGACCTGGGCGCTGCCGGCGGGCGAGCTCGTCGCGGGAACGGCCGGCAGCAAGCCGGCGGTCGCGGCGGCCCGCGCGGTCGTCCGGGAGGCCGGCGTCCGTGGGGGTGCCGTCGCTCTCCGCGGTGCCGTCCGGCACCTGTTCACCCACCGCGACGTGACCGCCGAGGTGTTCCGCGTCGAGGCCAAAGCCGCCGGCCCCGCGGCTCCCGACCGCCGCTGGGTCGCCACCGGCGAGCTGGACACGCTCGGGGTCTCGAGCTTCACCCGCAAGACGCTGGCCCTGGGACTGTCGTAGCTCGGGCATAAAACGCGACATCCCCCGGGTTCAGTCGTAGTAAGGAGTCATGGTGCGGTTGGCGGTCTTCGTCGGTCTGCTGTTCGTCGCCTGCGCGGCGGGGCAGGTCACGCCGAAGCTGCCGGGGACCTTCGGGACGGGCGAGCCGCTGCCGCCGCCGGTGACGCCCGAGCCGGGGGGCACGACGACCCCGCTGCTGCCCGCGGAGCTGCCGCCCGATCCGGGCGCCGTGGCCGACTTCAACGCCGCCCGGGCGCGGTTCGACGCCGGCGATCGCCCCGGGGCGCGCGCGGCGCTGGAGGCCTTCGCGGCCCAGCACCCGCAGCATCCGTTCATCCCCACCGTCGATTTGATGCTGGCCCGGCTGGCGCTCCTGCGCGGCGACGCCGCGGCAGCGAAGACGCTGCTCGAACCGTTCGCCGCGCCGGCCGAGCCGAACGCGCCCGTGGCGGGCCCGTCCGGGAGTGGAATCGGCGGCAGCGCCCGCTACTACCTGGGGCTCGCCGAGGTGCGGCTGGGACAGGCGGCGCGCGGGCGCGAGCTGCTGCTTCCGTACCTCCCTGCCGCCGGCACCGTCGGCGCGGGCGACGAGGCGCTGGTCGAGCTCCGCGGGGCGCTGGCCGAGGCGAGCACGGCGCTGGGGGAGCTGCCGGCGGCGCTGGAGCTCTGGGACGGCTATCTGCGCGGCGGGCGCGAGCCCGAGAAGGCCTACGCGCGTCATCGCGCGACGGAGATCGCCGCCGCGATGACGCCCGAGGCGGCGGCGCGGGCCTTTCCGGCCGCCACCGAGAAGGGGCTCGCGCGCGCGGTCATCGGCGCCAAGGCGGCGGCGACGCTGCGGGCGCAGGGGAACGCCGGCGGCGCCTCGACCATCGAATCCGAGACGGCGGCGGCGCGCGAGGCGGTCGGGATGGAGGACGAGCGGGCGCGCGGCGCGGAGCCGGGCGACCCCGGGCGGCTCGGCCTGGCGGTGGCGCTGTCGGGCAAGTTCCAGCCGGTCGGCGAGGCGGCGATGCGCGCCGCGATGCTGGCCACCGGCGCGCCCGCTGCCGGCAACGTCCAGCTCTTCGTCCGCGACGCGGGCGCCGACGCGGGACGGGCCGGCAAGGGGGTCGGTGAACTGGCCCGCGGCGACGGCGTCATCGGTATAGTCGCGGCGGCCGATCGCAAGACCGTCGACGGCGCGTCGGCCGCGGCCAGCGAGGCCGGGCTGCCGGCGCTGCTGCTCGACGACGCGGCCCCCGGTGCGCAGGGGACGGCGTTTCAGCTGGTCCACTCCTCTGCGTCGCGGGCCCAGGCGCTGGCGCGCGCGGCCCTGAAGCTGGGGGCGCGCGAGTTCGCGACGCTGGGCCCCGACAGCGCCGCGGGGACTGCTCTGCGCCAGGCGTTCCGGCAGGCGGTCGAGAGCGGCGGCGGGAAGGTGACCGCCGACGGGAGCTACCCGCCCGGCTCGACGTCGTTCACCGCCGCGGTCGCGGCCCTGAAGAAGGCGCCCCCCCAGGTGGTGTTCGTCGCCGACGGCGCCGACAAGCTGGAGCTCGTCGCCCCCGCGCTGGCGACGGCCGACATGTGGCCGGCGCCGTGGGGCGCGAAGCGGCCGCCTCCCGCGCCGGGCAAGCCCAAGGTGCGCAACGTGCTGCTGCTGTCGACGGCGGGCGATCTGTCGCCGCGCCTGCTGCAGAACGCCGGGCGCTACGTCCAGGGGGCGATGCTGGCGCCGGGCTTCTACGCCGATCCCGGCGACGCCCGCGCCCGCGACTTCGTGGCGTCGTACCGGGCCGCCTACGGCCAGGACCCGCACGCCACAGAGGCTTACGCCTTCGACGGCGTGAACGCGCTGCGCGCCGCGACCGCGGCTGGCGCCCGCACCCGCGGCGACCTGCTGCGCGCGCTGGCGGCCGGCACGTTCGAGGGTCTGACCGGCGCGCTGCGCTTCTCGCCCGACCACGCCCGCGTCGACCCGCCCCGCATCTACGTCGTCGACGGCGAAGAGATCCGGCTGGCCAAAACCCCCTAACGCCGCGGCTTGGCCTTGGCCTTGACCGGCGCGCCCAGCGCCACGCGGACCCAGCCGGCGCGGGCGCCGTACTTCGAGGCGGCGCGGCGGGAGAGCATGGCCGGGATGCCGAGGCGGGTGGCCTCGCGCCGGAAGGCGGCGCCGTTGCCGGCGAAGTGCTCGCCGAACCGGAGCGGGCTTCCGGCCGGGGCGCGCCGGACCAGCTCCTCGAGCAGCGCCTTGCGGCGCGCGAGCGGCGCGGCCGTCAGGTCGTGGCCGTCGAGGTAGGGGAGATCGAAGAGCAGGTAGGTGGCCGTACCGCCCGGGGTGGGCGAGGCGGCCACGATCCCGTCGACAATCAGCGTGCTGGCGGGCAGGAGCCGGACCGCCTCGGCCAGCGCCGCCTGTTTGCGCGCCGCCGCGGGCGTCAGCGGCGCGCCCTTGGCGTCCAGCAGGCGGACGCCGCCCGGGTCGACCCGGGCGATGAGCCGCGTTCCGACCTCGGGCTCGTGCAGCCAGTCGTCGCCGTCCGGCGGCGCCGCCCGCTTCGCCGGCTGCGGTGGGCGGAGCCGGGCCGGCAGCGGCGCCGCCTTGGCCCCCGGCAGCGGCGCGGGGTCGACGTGCGACGGCTTCGCGTGCCAGATTCGTTTGGCCGGATCGGCGGCGATCTCCGCGAGCGTCCGCCCGGTCGCCACGCTCTCGGGGCGCGCCTCGGTGATCTCGGCGGCGCCGTCGGCGGCGGTGGCGTCGCGCTCCTTGACCAGCAGCCAGGCCCTCTCGCTGTCCCGGTCGCTCGCGCGGCCCCGGATCTTTACCAGGGCGAAACCGCCGTGAAGCTTCTTACCTCTCAACAAGAACTTTAAGTTTCCCGCCGCGTAGCCTTTGCGCGCATCGCCGAGCGGTTCCCAGGTTCCGCGATCCCAGAGCAGCACCGTCCCCCCTCCGTACTGCCCCTTGGGGATGATCCCCTCGAAGTCGGCGTAGGCGAGCGGGTGATCCTCGACATGCATGGCCAACCGTTTGACCTTGGGGTCGAGGCTTGGCCCCTTGGGGACCGACCAGCTGAGGAGAACGCCGTCCAGCTCCAACCGGAAGTCGTAGTGAAGCCGGGTCGCGGCGTGCTTCTGGATGACGAACGTCAATCCCAGCGCGCGGTTCGCGTCGGGGGAGGACGAGCTTTGCTCGTCCGAGCCCATCGCGGGAGGTTCGGAACCCCTCCGGGGGTTCCGAAGTTGATTCTCCTCGCCTGGGGGCTCGGCCGTGATCGCGAAGTTTCGCTTCCGGTTGTATTCGGAGAGCCCCATCCCCCCATGTTAATAGTCACCCGATGCGTCTGTCCCGAACCCTGATCCCCACGCTGAAAGAGGCGCCGGCGGAGGCGGAGGTCCCCTCGCACATTTTCATGGTGCGCGGCGGTTATCTGCGCAAGGTCGCCGCCGGCGTCTACTCGTTCCTGCCCCTCGGCTGGCGCGTGGTCTCGACAAGGTCGAGCGGATCATCCGCGAGGAGATGGATCGGGCCGGCGCCTCGGAGGTGCTGCTCCCCGCGGCGATCCCGGCCGAGCTCTGGCAGGAGTCGGGCCGCTGGGAGAAGTACGGTGCCCAGCTGTTGCGCTTCAAGGACCGCAAGGGGGGCGACTTCGTCATCGGCCCGACCCACGAGGAGGTCATCGTCGACCTCGTGCGCGGCGACGTCCGCAGCTACCGGCAGCTGCCGCTCAACCTGTACCAGATCCAGACCAAGTTCCGCGACGAGCTGCGGCCGCGCGCCGGCCTCATGCGCGGGCGCGAGTTCATCATGAAGGACGCGCTACTCGTTCCACGCCGACGAGGCGGACGCGCACGCGCGAGTACCGCAACATGTACGACGCCTACTCGCGGATCTTCACCCGCTGCGGGCTCGCCTTCCGCGCCGTCGAGGCCGACACCGGCAACATCGGCGGCTCGCTGTCGCACGAGTTCCAGGTGCTGGCCGAGACCGGCGAGGACGCCCTGGTCGCCTGCGACAACTGCGACTACGCCGCCAACGTCGAGCAGGCGGCTGGCGCCGCCGCCCGCGGGCGCGCCGACGGCGAGCGAGGCGATGCAGAAGGTCGCGACCCCGGGCAAGCAGACGATCGCCGACGTGTCGGCGTTCCTGAAGGTCGCGCCGGCCGCGGCTCTGTCAAGACGCTGATCTACTTGGCCGACGGCAAGCCGATCGCGGTCCTGGTGCGCGGCGATCGCGACGTCAACGAGATCAAGCTGAAGAAGGCGCTCGGCGTCGAGGAGCTGGTGCTCGCCACCGACGAACGGTCAAGGAGGTGACCGGGCGCGCCGGTCGGGTTCGCCGGGCCGGTCGGCCTCAAGGTCCCGGTCTACTGCGACCTCGAGGTGCTCGCGCTGGCGGACTTCGTCGTCGGCGCCAACGCTGCCGACGCCCACCTGACCGGCGTCAACGTCGACCGCGACTTCACCGCGACGGCCAGCGGCGACTACCGGTCAGGCCGCCGCCGGCGACGACTGCGCCCGCTGCGACAAGGGGCAGCTGCGCGCGTTCCGCGGCATCGAGGTCGGGCACGTCTTCTTCCTGGGGACCAAGTACTCGAAGCCGATGGGGGGCACCTTCCTCGACGTCGACGGCATCGAGAAGCCGATGGTGATGGGCTGCTACGGCATCGGCGTCACCCGCATCGTCGCCGCGGCCATCGAGCAGAACCACGACAAGGACGGCATCATCTGGCCGGTGCCGCTGGCGCCCTACGAGGTCACGGTCCTGGAGCTGCAGCAGGACGACCCCAGCGTGATCGCGCACCGCGACGCGGCTCTACGACGAGCTCGAGGCGGCGGGCATCGAGGTGCTCTACGACGACCGCGACGAGCGGCCGGGCGTCAAGTTCAAGGACGCCGACCTGATCGGCATCCCGTTCCGGATCGCGATCGGCAAGAAGGGGCTCGCGGAAGGAGTGGTCGAGGTGAAGCGACGCAACGGTCACCGAGGTGCGCAAGTTGAAGACCGCGAGGACGGCATTGAAGGCTGTCATCGCCGAGGTGACGGCGGAGCGCCGGCAATGACCACCGCCCGCCCATCAGATTCCGGCCCGCGACCGGGTGATCGTCGCGCTCGACGTCCCCGATCTCGCGGCGGCTGACGACGCTGCTCGACCGGCTGGACGGGCGGCCGGCGTTCTACAAGGTCGGCCTCGAGCTGTTCGTCGGCGAAGGCGAGCGCGCGATCGAGCTGGTGCGCAAGCGCGGGCGGGCGCGTCTTCCTCGACCTCAAGCTGCACGACATCCCCGAGACGGTCGGGCGCGCGGTGGCGGCTGCCGCCCGCATCGAGGCCGAGCTCCTGACCGTCCACACCTCGGGCGGCTACGAGATGCTGTCGCGGGCGGCGGACGCCGCCGCGGGCAAGGTCGAAGATCCTGGGCGTCACGGTGCTGACCAGCCTCGCCGAGGAGGACCTGCGCGGCCGAGGGGGTCGAGCGGACGATCGCCGGAGATGGTGCGGGCGCGGGCCCGCATCGCCGCACGCGCGGGCATCGCCGGCCTGGTCTGCTCGCCGCACGAGATCGAGGCGGCGCGTGGCGCGGCCCCCGGCCTGTTCCTGGTCGTTCCTGGGATCCGTCCGGCGGCCGGCACCGGCGCGGCGCGCGGCGATCAGAAGCGGGTCGCCACGGCGGCGCAGGCGATCGTCGACGGCGCCGACTATCTGGTGGTCGGGCGCCCGGTGCGCGACGCCGCGGATCCGGCGGCGGCGTTCGCGGGCTCGTCCAAGAGGTCGCAGCCGCGGTGTGAGCGACGAAGGTCAGGGAAACGACGCGGGGAGCGGCCGCGTCGTTTTCGGCGTCCGGCCCGTCGAGGAGCTGTGCCGCGCGCGCCCGCGCGACGTGAGCGTCGTCTACGTCGCCGACGGGACGCGCTCGCCCGAGATCGAGCGCGTCGTCCAGGTCGCCAAGGAGCGCGGCATCGCGGTCGAGTTTCGGCCGCGACAGATGGTGGCCGAGCTGGCGGCGGGGGGCGTGCACCAGGGGCTGGTCGCGATCACGCGGGCGCTTCCGCTACGCGACGATGGCCGAGCTGCTCGCCGCGGCCGAACGCGGCGGGCGGGCCGGCGCTGTTCGTGCTGCTCGACGGCATCACCGATCCGCACAACCTGGGGGCGATCGTCCGCAGCGCCGAGGTGCTGGGCGCGCACGGCGTGATCCTGCCGGCGCGCAACGCGGCCCCCGTGACGCCGGGCGGCGGTCAAGGCCTCGGCCGGCGCGACCGAGCGGCTGCCGATCGCCGAGGTCGGCAACCTGCTGCGCACGATCGATGCGCTGCGCGAAGGGGGCGTGCGCGTGCTGGGCGCCGGGGCCGGGGACGGCGAGCGGCTCGACCGCGTCGACCTGACCGGCCCGACCGCGCTGGTGATCGGGGCCGAGGGGAAGGGGATGCGGGAGGCGGTGGCGCGCCGCTGCGACGGTCTCTTCCACATTCCGCAGCGCGGCAGCGTCGCCTCGCTGAACGCCTCGGTCGCCGCGGCCATAGCCCTCTACGAGGTGGCCCGGCAGCGAGGGCGCTGATAAAGTCCTCCGCCCTGGAGGTTTGAACCGCTCATGTCTTCTTCACGCATTCCCGTAGCCATCGTTGGGGCCACCGGCCTCGCTGGTCAGCAGTTCCTCGCCTCGCTGGCGGGTCACCCGCTGTTCGAGGTACGCAAGCTCGCGGCGTCGAGCCGCTCGGCCGGCAAGAAGTACGCGGACGCGGTGAAGGACGACAAGGGGGCGTCGAAGTGGTTCTGCAGCGAGCCGCTCTCCGCCGAGCACGCCGGCATCATGGTCGAGGACTCGGCCGCGCATGACCACCGACGGCGTCGCGGCTGGTGTTCTCCGCCGTCGAGGCCGACGTGGCCCGCGAGCTCGAGCCGCGCTGCGCCGCCGCCATCCCGGTCATCTCGACCGCGAGCGCGTTCCGCTACGAGCCCGACGTGCCGGTGTTTCTGCCCGGGCGTGAACTGGGACCACGCCGCGCTGATCGACGTGCAGCGCAAGAAGCGCGGCTGGAAGGGGTTCATCACGCCCGGCCCGAACTGCACCACCGTCGGCCTGGCGATGACGCTGCGAGCCGCTCGACGACGCCTTCGGCGGTCGACGGTGATCATGACGTCGATGCAGGCGCTCTCGGGCGCCGGCCGCTCGCCCGGCGTCTCGGCGATGGACATCCTCGACAACATCGTCCCCTACATCCCCAAGGAAGAAGAGAAGGTCGAGACCGAGACCCACAAGATCCTCGGCAAGCTGCAGCGGCGACGAGATCATCCCCGGCGCCGATCGCGGTGTCGTGCACCTGCACGCGCGTCAACGTCCTGGAGGGGCACACCGAATCGGTGTTCGTCGAGCTGAAGAAGAAGGCGCAGCCTCGACGAGGTCAAGGCGGCCTGGCGCGAGTTCGGCGCCGACCTGGCCGGCGCTGGGGCTGCCGTCGGCGCCGCGCCACCTGATCAACGTCACGACGATCCGTTCCGCCCGCAGGTCCGCCTGGACCGCGACGCGGAGGGCGGCATGTCGACGGTGGTCGGCCGGCTGCGCGAGGATCCGGTGCTGTCGGAACGGCATCAAGTACATGCTGGTGTCGCACAACACCCGCATGGGCGCGGCCAAGGGCGCCATCCTGGTCGCCGAGTACCTGACCGCCAAGGGCTACATCAAGTAGCCGGGACCCAAGCGGGTCGCGGCGGCGACGGGGAGCGCGATGAGCGCTCCCCGTTTCGCGTTTCGGCTCGCGACGCTGGTCGCGGTCGCCGCGTCTGGTCTGCGGGTGGAGAGAGATCTGCCTTCGACCGGGAGCTCGAGGCCCAGGACGCCCTGGCGCGTGCGGTGGCTGCCGGGCTGCACGCGCGTCGCCACGGGTTGGCCGGCGAGGCGCGAAACGGCGACGCAAGCGACGACACGAAGGCCGGGCCGTGAGCTGGGCTATCGCGCGGGTCCGGCTGCTGATGGGGGGCGATGGTCGGCGCCGCCCTGTGTCCGCGTTGCCGAACCCGTGCCCCTGTGTGGTTGCGAGGAGAAAGGCGCAACGCGACGGCGGCGGCCCCGATTACTGCTCATTCAAGTGCCGCCTCGCCCGCGCCAACTCGATCTGCCAGAGCCGCCAAGGTGGGGCGGTCGCCGCCGCGGCGCCGGTCGGAAACCCGTCGGTGCCCGACCCAGGGTACCGCACAGGCGCCGAGCGAAACACAACGTGCGACATCCGGTCCACGTCACGCTTCGTCGCCACGATGGCGTCGCATCACTGAGATCGTCGCGGGTTCACCCGGAGCTGCGCGCCGCGCTCGCCGCGTCGAGCCGCTCGGCGTTTCGCGTGATTCACTACTCCATCCAGCTCGATCATGTTCACCTGATCGTCGAGGCGGACGAGGTGGCGGCGCTCGGACGCGGCCTTCAGGGCCTGGCCATTCGCTGCGCGCGGGCCGTCAACCGAAGCGTCGGTCGTCGGGGCGCTGTCTGGTCGGATCGTTACCATGCGCGCGCTCTCGGGACACCGCGCGAGGTGAGGGCCGGAATTGTCTACGTGCTGCTCAACTTTCGAAAGCACCTGCGCGCCGCCGCCGGCGTTGACCCGTGCAGCTCCGGTCCCTGGTTCGGCGGCTGGGTCGAGCCGGTCGGGCTGGCCGTCGCTGAACGTCCGGTCGTCTCGCCCAGAACGTGGCTTGCCACCGTCGGCTGGCGTCGGGCCGGCGGGTCAATCGACTGGCACGAGTCCCCCTCGTCGAGGCGACGTGTGGACCATGTGCGAGGCGCGGGAACGAGCTGACCTGCGACGACTCTCCCGGGCCCGAGGGAGGTGGATGTGCGCTGGGCGGTGGCCGCGGCGACGGCGATCGAGCCGCTGCGTTCGTCCTGGTTGGGCTCGCCGTTCTCGCACGGCGCAGGCGATAGCGCGCGTCGCGTTCATGACGTGAGCCGTCCGGGGCGGCTCGTTCCTCTTTACTGTCGGCCCTCGTCAACCGAAGGAGAGCGAACGATGTTTAGCCCCCGGAACCTAATCCGTAGTCTCTCGCTGGTCGGCGCGCTGGCGCTGGGTCTCGCCTGTAGCAGCAACACGCCCGCGGGGAGCAGTGGAGCCGCAGGGAGCGGCAGCGGCGGCACGGTGGGGCCGGGGGCCGGAGGCGCGACCGGCGTGGCGGGCGGGAGCGGCGTGGCCGGCTCGACCGGCGCGGCGGGCGCGACCGGCGTGGCGGGCTCGAGCGGCGCGGCCGGCAGCGGAACCGGGGCCGGCGGCAGCCACGACGGCGGCTACGACGGGCCGAACCTCGGCATCGGCGGCAACCTCGTGGTGGGCGGCACCCAGTGCAGTGACGGCATCGACAACGACGACGACGGCAAGATCGACTTCGGCGATCCCGAGTGCGTCGGCCCGCTCGACGACGACGAGGGCAGCTTCGCCACCGGCATCCCCGGCGACAACAGCGACGCCTGCAAGCAGGACTGCTTCTTCGACGGCAACTCCGGCATGGGCGACGACGACTGCCTCTGGCAGCTCCAGTGCGATCCGCAAGGTGCGACCGGGCAGTGTACCTACGACGCCGACTTCGTTAAGAAGCACGCCAACGAGTGTTCGGTGTCGGCGTCGCAGGACCAGCGGTGCATCGACTTCTGCCAGAAGCGGACGCCGAACGGCTGCGACTGCTTCGGCTGCTGCGCCGTCCCCGGCGTCGCCACGCCGATCCGCCTCGCGGCGACCTGCACGGAGAAGGACTTCGGCGATCCGACCAAGTGCCCGCCCTGCACGCAGGTCACCCAGTGCGCCAACACCTGCGAGCGCTGCGAGCTCTGCATCGGCAAGACGACGGTCCCCGCCGACTGCGGCGCCACGCCCGACGCCGGCACCCCCGGCGACGCCGGCATCCCGCAGACCTGCGACTTCGACGCCCCCGCGTGCGGCGCCGACGGCTCGTGCCCCGCGGGGCGCGGCTGCGTGACCGGCTGCTGCTTCGTGCTCTGAGCCGGGCTCAACGCCCCGCGCGCTGCTGAGCCAGCGCGCGGCGGCGCTTGGCGGGGCCGTTGTGGGGCTCCACGCTGAGCACGGCGTCGTATTCGCGGAGGGCGTCGGGGTAGCGTTCGAGGCGGTAGTAGGCGTCGCCGATCAGCAGGTGGCCTGCGGAGGGAGCGCCGGCGGCGACCGCCTCGCGCCCGCGCCGGACCGCTTCGGGGTAGTCGCCGCGATCGAAGGCCCGCTGGCCGCGCGCCAGAACCGCGTCGGCGGCGTCGAGTCCGACGACGGGCCCCGCGACGGCGCGCGCGGGCGAAGGCGGCGCCGGCGGACGGGACACCGGTGCGGTCGCGACGGCGCGCGGGCGGGGTGGCTCGTGGCGGGCGACCACCGGCGCGGGCGCCGGGGCCGGGAGCGGGGCGGGCAGGAGCGCGGGCGCCGGCTCGGAGACGCGTCCGACGCCGACCGCCCGCTTCGGCGGCTCGGGCCAGGGGGGCGCGTCCCCCGTCGACAGGCGCGGCGGCGTCGGCCGGGGCGCGGAAGCGCCGGGTGCCGCCGCGGGGGCGGCAACGTCGGGGGCGGCAGCGGGGGCTGTGCTCAGGGCGGCGACGGGGTGGGCGGCCTCGCCCCGGCCGTGCCCGCGCATCGCCGCGAGGACGATGTACGCCCCCGCCGCGGCGACGGACGTCGCGATCAGAACGCCGCTGACGATCGGGACCCGGGCCCGCGGCACCGCCGCCGGCATCAGCACCGTGCGGGCCAGCGGCGGCGTCAGCGTCGGCGCGCTCCCGGTGGTGCCGATCGCCGCCAGCAGGCTCTCTTTCAGGGCCGACATCGACTGGTGGCGATCGCCGGGGGAGCGGGCCAGGGCCCGCATCACCAGGTACTGGACCTCGCGCGGCAGATCCGGGCGCAGCTCGCTGATCGGCTCGGGATCCTCGTTGGCCTTGCGGTGGAGCACGGCGATCGCGTCGTCGCCGGCGCAGGGGGGCTCACCGGTCAGCATCTCGTAGAGGATGCCGCCCACGGCGTAGACGTCGGTCAGCGCGTTCGCCGGCCGGCCGGCCGCCTGCTCGGGGGCCATGTAGACGGGCGTGCCGATGGCGACGTCCGGGCGGGTCAGCGCGGCGTGCTTGTCGCCGACCGCGACGTCGAGGTCCTTCGCGATGCCGAAGTCGAGCACCTTGACGAAGTCGTCGTCGTCGTTGCGGTTGACCAGCATGACGTTCGCCGGCTTGAGGTCGCGGTGGATGATGCCGGCGGCGTGGGCCGCCTCCAGCGCGCGGCGCATCTGGGCGGCGATCAGCAGCGCCCGCTCGACCGGCAGCGCGCCCGTCGCGCGCGATCAGCTGCTCCAGATCGACGCCCCTCGAGGTACTCCATCACGAAGTAGAAGGCGCCGTCGGGCGTGGTCCCCGAATCGGTGACGTCGACGATGTTCGGGTGGCCGATCTTCGAGGCGGCGCGCGCCTCGCGCCGGAAGCGCTCGACCACGTCGGGCGTCGGGTGGAAGCTGGCGTGCAGCACCTTGATCGCGACCCGCCGGCCGATGTCGATGTGGTCGGCCTCGTAGACCCGGCCCATGCCGCCTTCGCCGCAGAGCCGGCGGATGTGGTAGCGGCCGCCGAGCGTCGGAGCCGACGCGCGGGATCGGAGCCCGGAGTCGCTGTGCGCTGGCCGGCACCTCGCCGAGCGCCATCGCCGCCGCCGGCGTGACCGGACGGGTGGCGGCGACGTCCTGCGCGCGGGCGACGGCATCGGCGGAGCCGCGGGCCAGCTTGTCGGCGGCGCCGCGTGTCGTCGATCGCGCCGGACAGCAGCGTCGTCGCCTCCGCGATCAGCGCTCGCGCTCGCGCCGCTCGCGTGCGCGCGTCGTCGGCGAACAGCGGACGCAGGAAGTCGGCCAGCCGCGCGGCGTCGGTCGTGGGCGCCGTCTCGGCCAGGAACGCCGCCAGATCGGCCCGCATCACCTCGCCGTTGGCGTAGCGATCCTCGCGGTCGGCGGCCAGCGCCCGCATGCACGATGGCTCCAGCTGGGGCGGCACCCGGTCCGACAGCTGCGACGGGCGGCGTGACTCGGGGTTGCGGGCGCGCCGGACGCGCTCGGCAGTTGGCGTCCGAAGGGGAGGCCCCCGTGTCGGCGGCGGTGCGCAGCGGGAAGAGCTGCCGCCCGGTCAAGAGCTCCCACAGCAGGATGCCGGCCGAGTAGAGATCGGCCCGGCCGTCGAGCGGCTCGCGCCGGGCCTGCTCGGGGGCGAGGTAGCTGACCTTGCCGTAGATGATCCCGGGCGCGGTCTTTTCCAGCTTCAGCACCGACGTCGCCAGGCCGAAGTCGGTCAGCTTCACCTCGCCCGAGAAAGACAGCAGCACGTTGGCGGGCGAGACGTCGCGGTGGACCAGCTCCAGGCTCTCGAAGCTGTGGGCGTAGGCGAGACCGCGGCACCAGCTCCTTGACCACGTAGGCGGCCACGTCGACCGGGAACGGCATCCGGCGCTCGGCGCAGCGGTTCCAGACCGCGTGCAGGTCGCGGCCGTCGACGTACTCCATCGCCAGGAAGATCTCGCCCCCGTGGATTCCGGCGTCGAACACCGGGACCAGGTTCCCGTGGGCCAGCCGCAGCACGACCATCGCCTCGTCCCGGAACCGCCGGGCGTTCTCGGGCGCGATCACATCGGGCGGTACCTGCTTGATCACGCAGAGCTTCTGCAGCCCGGGCGTCCCCGCCAGGGCCAGGTAGAGCTGACCCATCCCCCCCCGCGCCAGCGGCTTCAGCAGCGCGTACGAATCGAATTTTCTGGGAAAGCCGCCTCCGCTAATCACCGCGCGGGATTCTATATCTCACACAGCGTCTGCGATAATGTCACAGGTCGGACGGACGTCATGGAAGCCAGCCCAAAAGGCGAGGGGCGAGGGGCGCTTGAGGGGCGCCGGGTAGTCCTGGGGATCACCGGCGGGATCGCGGCCTACAAGGGGGCCGAGCTCTGCCGTCTGCTGATCAAGGCGGGGGCGACGGTGCGGGTGGTGATGACCGACGCCGCGACGCGGTTCATCACCCCCCTGACGCTGCAGACCCTGTCGGGGGCCCCGGTGGCGACCGACCTCTTCGATCCGACGGCCGAGGCCTCGGAGATAGGCCACATCAAGCTGGCCGACGAGGCCGAGCTCTTGATCATCGCCCCCGCGACCGCGGACGCGATCGCGCGCATGGCGGCGGGGATGGCCAACGATCTGCTGACCGCGGTCGTGCTGGCGACACGGGCGCCCGTGCTGCTGGCCCCCGCCATGAACGTCAACATGTGGGAGAACCCGCTGACCCAGGCGAACCTCGCCCGCCTGCTCGGGCCCGAGGGGGCGGGGCGGATCACCACCGTCGGTCCCGATCGCGGCGAGCTGGCCTGCGGCTGGGTCGGGGCGGGGCGCCTGATCGAGCCGGCCGAGATCCTGGCCGAGGCGATCCGGCTCCTGGGCGCGTCGCCGCCGCCGAGCGACGATCTGCCGGCCCGTCGGGTGGTGGTCACCGCCGGTCCCACCCGCGAGCCGGTCGACGACGTTCGGTTCATCGGCAACCGATCGTCGGGGAAGATGGGCGCGGCGCTGGCCGCGGCTGCGCTGGCGCGGGGCGCGACGGTCACGCTGATCGCGGGGCCGGGGACGCCGGCCGTCGCCGGGGTCCGCCGCGTCGACTTCGAGACCGCCGCCGAGCTGGAGCAGGCGCTGACCGCGGCGGCCGTCGACGCCGACGTGGTGGTGATGGCGGCGGCGGTGGCTGACTTTCGCCCGGCCCACCGGGCCCCCGGCAAGCTGTCGCGCCGGTCCGGCGAGCTGGCGCTGGTGCTGGCGCCGGTCCCCGACCTCCTGGCGGGCCTGGCCGAGGCGCGCCGCGACGGCCGCCCCTACCTGGTCGGGTTCGCGGCCGAGACGGCAGGCGGCGCGGCGCTGACCGGTCGCGCGGCGGCCAAGCTGGGCGACAAGGGGTGCGACGCGATCGTCGCCAACGACGTCAGCGCCCCGGGGATCGGCTTCGACGCCGACGACAACGCGGTGACGGTGCTGTTCGCCGGCGGCGAGCAGGTCGAGCTCGGGAGAGCCTCGAAGCGCGCGATCGCCGAGCGCCTCTGGGCGCTGTTCGCCGGCCGGCTGGCGCCGGGGCCGGCCCGCGGGGTGGCGCATGCCTGATCCGCGCCTCAAGTCGCACACCCCGCAGGTCGTCCGCCACCTGCGCGGCGGCGGGCGCCGTGCTGGCCGAGCGCCAGGAGCAGGTGGTCGGCCGCCGCGGCAACGTCCCCCCCTGGCCGGACGCCGACGAGGTCGACTTCCACGGGACGCTGGCCGCGATCTGGCTCTGGGCCCGTCACGAGCGGCTGTCGGGCACGAACAGGTTCGAGGCGGCGCGCGCGGCCGCCTGGGGCTTCGTCGAGATCGGGGCCAAGCGGTTCGTTCCCGAGGCGCTCGACAGCACCGTCGACGACGAGGCGGCGTACGACTGCGCGCTGACCCTGCTCGCCGGGACGGCGGAGGCGGCGCTGGGGGAGGTCGACGCCAAGCGCGAGGCGCTGGTCGCGCGCGCGGCGCGGGTGCTGGCCACGCACCTGGGGTCGCTGGAGTACCTGTCGGGGCGCGAGTTCCGCGACCCGGGGCTGCTCGCCTACGCGCTGCTGGAGCACGCGCGCGGCACCGACGATCGGGGATTGCTGGCGGCGGGCCGCAAGTTCGTCGAGCGCGCGTTCGGGATGAAGGCGCCGGCGCCGTTCGGCAACGAGCCGGCGGCGGCCGCGGGCCTGTTCGACTTCTCGTCGACGACGGCGACCCGGCTCCTGGCGGTGATCGCGGCCGAGGGGACGACGCCGTTCGTCGGCGCCTGGCTGCGCGAGCGGATCGCGGCCGGCGTGCCGACCTCGTTCATCGCCCCGCAAGCTGGACGAGACCTGCTGGAACGCCTGCGTCGCCTGGTTCCTGGGCCGGGCCTACGTCGTGTCGACGGATCCGGTGTTCATGTCGGCCTACGGCGTGGTGATGGACGAGCTCAAGCGGCGCGACGTGGCCAGCGACGGCGCCCCGGCCCGCGGTCCGGGGTTGCCCGAGGGGGACACCCTGGCGACGTTCTATTACGCCCTGGCCGTCGACGCGCTGGTGACGGAGGAGGCGGCGATCGCCGCGCAGTGGGAGGCGATTGGTGGCTGACGGAGAAGAATATTTCCCCCCGACGCGGATCCCCGCGCCGAGCTCCGCACGGTCGTCGCCCAGCTCCGCACCCACCTCGGGGCCCGCGCCCGCTCGGGGGCGCTGGGCGTGCCGGCGCGACCGTCGGCGCGATCGGCCGCCGCGGTCGTCACGCCGTCGGCGCCGGCGCAGGGCCCGTCGTCGCGGTCGCGGCTGCCGTCGTCGCGGCACCTGTCGTCCCGGTAGAGACACCGAATTTGGAGACACCGAACGTGGATATGGAACCGACTGACAAGCCGACCGGCAAGCAGGGCCTCCAGCTGCTGCGCGACGACATCGGCGACTGCCAGCGCTGCAAGCTGGCGCCGCTGCGCCACAACCTGGTCTACGGCGTCGGCAACCCGGACGCCGATCTGGTGTTCGTGGGCGAGGCCCCGGGCGCCGACGAAGACGCGCAGGGCGAGCCGTTCGTCGGCAGGGCGGGGCAGCTCCTCACCAAGATGATCGAGGCGATGGGCTACAGCCGGGGCGACGTCTACATCTGCAACGTGCTCAAGTGCCGGCCGCCCGACAACCGCAACCCCGAGCCCGACGAGGTCGCCCAGTGCGAGCCGTTCCTGAAACGGCAGCTGGCCGCGATCCGCCCGCGCATGATCGTCGCGCTGGGGAAGTTCGCGGTGCAGTGCCTGCTGCGCGACGATTCGCCGATCTCGCGCCTGCGGGGCGGCATGCGCAGCTACGAGGGGATCCCGCTGATGCCGACGTTCCACCCCGCCTACCTGCTGCGCGATCCCAGCAAGAAGAAGCTGGCCTGGGACGACCTCAAGGCGGTGAACGCGGCGCTGGCCCGGGTGGGGGTGAACCCGCCCAACCCGCCGGCGGGCTGACAGGCTCAGGGAAGGCGACGGAGGGCGGTCTCGAAGCTGCGCAGGAAGGACGCCCGTTCCGAGTAGGTGTGCACGAGCGGGTCGCCGATGTCGTGCTTGTAGGCGCTGACGCCGAGCGCGAGGTTCTTCGACGTGAGCAGCATGTGAAGTGACGCGAGGGCGGGGAGCTGCTCCTGGGAGTAGACGGTCAAGAGGTCGCGCGCCTCCCGGGTGTAGTGGGTGACCCGTTCGAAGTCGATGAAGACCTCGATGCGGGTCCCTGGCCGAAGGAGGGCTCGGCAGAACTGCACCAGGTCCTGCGCGAGCGGCAGGGAGAGGAGGCCGCTTCCCTTCTCCGCCACGATGCCGGGGGCCACCTCCCAGACGAAGAGCTCACCGTCGGGCGCGACGGCATGGACCGCGGAGGGGCGGCGGAACGAACCCGTCGGGTGGGGCGGCGACGGTCATGGTCAGGCGCCGGCCGGCAGGCTGCGGGGGAGGTCGACGACGAAGCGGGCCCCCTGGCCAGGCTCGCTCTCGACGCGCAGCGAGCCCTGGTGAGCCCGAAGGATCTGGGCGCTGATGTAGAGGCCCAGGCCCAGCCCGCCGAAGTGCCGGCTGGAGACCGCCCGTTCGAAGCGGCCGAAGATCCGCTGCTGATCCCCCGGCGAGATCCCGATGCCGTGATCGCGAACGGAGATCTCGGCCTTCCCGTCGCTGACCGCCGCGCGCACCTCGATCGGCTGTCCAGCCCCGAACTTGATCGCGTTGCTCAGGAGATTGGTGAGCACCTGCTCGATGCGGCCGCGATCCCACCTCACGGTCGTCTGGGCCGGCGCTGTGACCGTCACCTGGCAGGCCGCGCGCTGGCAGTTGGGGGCCATCGCCGACACCACCCCCTGGACCAGGTCGCGCAGGTCGAGCTCTTCCATCTGCAAACCCATGCGGTTGCTGGCCAGGCGGGCCACGTCGAGGAGACCGTCGACCAGGCTCGAGAGCCGCTTCGCCTGGTTCTCCGCGGCGGCGACGCTCTTTCCGGCGGAGGGCAGGTTGATCCGATCGCGCTCGATCGCCCGGTGCAGCAGCTGGATCTGCAGCAGCAGCGAGGTGAGCGGCGTGCGCAGCTCGTGGGCCGCCACGGCCAAAAAGTCGTCGCGGGCCCGGACGGCATCCAGCGCCTCGAACAGCAGCCGGCCGTTCTCGAGGCTGGCGGCCGCGCGCCCGGCCAGATCTCTGGCCAGCACCAGGTCCTCGCGATCGTAGCGGTGCGGATCGCTGCCGGAGACCAGCATCATCACGGCGTCGACGCCGGCCCTACCCGCGATCGGCACGCAGAGGATCGACCGCGCCCCCAGCTCTCGGAGCAGCCGCAGCTGCTCCGGATCGCGCGTCCCGAACAGCGGCCCCAGGGCCGCGCCTGGCGCGAGCTGCTCGGCAGCGACGTCCTCGTAGAGCGCCGCCTCTCCGGTGCGGAAGACGCGCGCCGGCCCCTCCCGGGCGTCGAAATCGGGTCGGTACCTGTCGAGCTCGTGCAGCAGCGCCTGCTTGTTGGGATCGCCGTGCGCGGAGGCGGTCATGGCGCGTCCTTCGGACCAGCCGCGGTGCACGATGTAGCTCCAGTCGCCGAGACCCGGGATGACCAGCGCCGCCAGGGTCGCGAGGATGTCGTTCGGGCTCATCGTCCCGGAGAGCCGCCGGCTCCCCTCGACCAGCAGCAGCAACCGGGTGTTCGCCAGCTCGACCGCCGTGCGGGCGACGTGCTCCTTCCGGAGGAGCTCATCCCGCACGTCGCGCAGCCGGGCGTGCTCCCGCAGATCGACGATGAACGCGACGCCCGCCAGCTTGCCCGAGGCCGGCCCGTCGAAGGTCGCCCCGCCACAGAGCACCTGCACCCGCTCTCCACCCTTGTTGAGGACCGACTTCTCGTAGGGGGCGCACTTGCCGGTCGACTTGAGCTCGGTCAGGGCCTTGTCGTCGACGGGTCTGAACTCGGGGGCGGTCAACGCCCGCCAGGAGATCTGGCCCGACAGCAGCTCGTCGCGCGTGAGCCCGATCAGTTGCAGGAAGGCCTCGTTGGCCTGGGTGACCTTGCCGGCCTCCTCCCAGAAGAACACGCCGATCACGTTCGCGTCGACCAGCCGGCGGAGGTGCGCTTCGCTCTCCTTGAGGGCCTGCGTCGTCCGGGCGAGCTCGGTCACGTCGAAGGAGAGCCCGATGGTTCCGATGATCTGGCCCCGAGGGTCCCGCAGAGGTTCGATGCGTGAATGAAACCAGCGATCGAACCAGTTCATCTCGAACACGGACGATTCGCCCGCGAGCGCGCGCAGGTGGGAGGCGATGCCGGGGTGGGACGGGTCCTGGGTCTGGAAGTAGCTGGAGATCGGGGTGCCGAGGAGGGCGACCTCGCCGGAGGCGAGCCCCAGGGCCGCCAGCCCTCCGCCCGCGCTGAACGTGGTCCGGAGCTCCTTGTCGGTGGTCCAGACGATCGCGGGCAGGCGGTCCAGGATGTCGCGCTGGAAGACCTCGACCTGGCGCAGGCGTTCCTGGGCGGCCAGGCGATCCGAGACGTCGACGCCGGTGAACACCACCCGCGCCATCGGGTGCTCGTCGTCGAGGAGGCGAACGTCCCAGTCGATGACCCGGGGCGAGCCTCCGGTGCTGGCGATGTGGAACATCACCCCCGAGGGGAACGCCGCCGTATTGAACGGGTTGAACGCTGCGCGCAGCAGCTCGCGTTCGACCGGGTAGGTGGCCAGCTCCCAGATCGGACGGCCGGAGATCGCCTGGGAGAGCCCGAGCGTCTGGGCCACGGCGTGGTTGACGAGCCGGACGACGCCGGTCCGATCCACGACCAGGACCAGGAGGCGCGTGGCATCGAGAATGCCCCGCAGCACCTCCAGTTGATCGCCGTACGCGGAGCCGATGCCGTTTGTTCGGTGGATCGCCTCATCGCCGCCCACCGACCCCATGTCGGAGCCGAATGTAGCCCGGAGCGCCCTTCCTACAACCTGCCCCTTGCGAAATGCAGTTACACCCGGAGACCGTTCCTCGAACCTGGCATTCCGAAAAATCGGAGCGAAATGCGTGTACCATTCGGCCGCGCATGCGCCCCCCGCGTTGGTGTCCGCAGTGGTGCTTCGGGCTGCTCCTAGGTGTCACCTCGTGCGCGTCGGGCGGCAACCCGTCGGCGCAGTACGAGCGGGGAATGGACGCCTTCGGCTCGGATCAGATGAAGGTCGCCGCCGAGGCGCTGGGGGAGTTCGTCGCCAAGGCGTGTCATCCCGCGAACCCCGACAAGCGCTGCCGCACCGCCTACGTGAAGCTGGGCCACGCGCACGAGCGGCAGGCGGCGAACGGGGCGGCCTGGGCGGCGTACGACGCGGCGCTGGTGCTGCCGCCGCACACGCGCGACGAGGCGGTGCGGGCCGATCTGAGAGCGCGTGCAGAAGACGATCATCGAAGGGCGCCCGGGCGGCGACCTGACCCCGGTCGTGATCCTCTACAAGGACGAGGTCGACGACGGGCAGTACAGCCTGCGCTCGGTGGTGCTGTCACTCGACTTCGAGGCGGTCGCGACCCGCGACAAGGACGCGGGCGAGCTGCACAGCGACGGGTTTCACCGTGTCTACGGCGGCTCTGTGCCGTCGGGTGAGCACGTGCTTCTGGTCGAAGCGGTGCACGACTGCAAGCCGGGCGGCGGCCCCTGCGCGCGGTCGAAGCTGCGCCGGGCCTGGTCGTTCAAGAGCGCGGGCCACGAGCCCAAGACGATCGAGATCCGGGCCTTCTCCCGGACGGCGGACGGCGACAGCATGGCGCGCCCGGTGATCGAGCTCGGCACGCGCTAGTCGGACCCCTCACCTAACCTCTCCCCGCGGACGGGGAGAGGAACCAGAGGCGTCAGCGCAGGCCGCCGGCGGTCACCGTCGTGAACAGCACCGGGGCGGTGGTGGCGCGGAGGATCGTGTCGCGGTCGACGCCGGGGGCGCGGACGACGCAGATGAAGCAGTCGCCGGCGATGTCGAAGACGCCCAGCTCGGTGATCACGCGGTTGGCGCAGGCGCGCGCCGTCGGCGGCAGGGTCAGCTTCGCGACCAGCTTGGCCGTGCCGTCCTTGGCGACGTGGCTCTGAAGCACGACGACCCGGCGCGCGCCGGCCGCGAGATCCATCGCGCCGCCCATGCCGGTGATCAGCTTGCCGGGGACGGTCCAGTTGGCGAGGTCGCCGTTGCTCGCCACCTCGAGCCCGCCGAGGATCGCGAGGTCGACGTGGCCGCCGCGGATCATCGCGAACGACAGCGCCGAGTCGAAGATGCTGGCGCCGGGGAGGGCGGTGACCGTCTGCTTGCCGGCGTTGATGAGGCGCGCGTCGACCTGATCCTCGGTCGGGAAGGGCCCCATCCCCAGCAGGCCGTTCTCCGAGTGGAGGACGACGCTGCCGTCGAGCGGGATGTGGTTCGCGACCTCGGTCGGCAGGCCGATCCCCAGGTTCACGACCTGCCCGGGCTCGACCTCGGCCGCGGCCATCCGGACCATCTCCTCGCGCGACCAGCTCATCTTCGTTGCCTACTTTCTGCCCACCAGCGTCCGGGTGGTCCGGTGCTCGATCGTGTCCTTGTGGGCGCGCACCTCGACGATCCGCTTCACGAACAGGCCGGGGAGGTGGACGTCGTCGGGGTCGAGCGCCCCCTTATCGGCCAGCTTGTCGACCTCGGCGACGGTCACCGCGGCGGCCATCGCCATCAGCGGGTTGAAGTTGCGCGCCGTCCGGTAGAAGCGGAGGTTGCCGTAGACGTCACCGACGGAGGCCCGGACGATCGCCAGGTCGGCGCGCAGCGGCTTTTCCAGGACGTACGTCTTGCCGTCGATCTCGCGCGTCTCCTTGCCCTCGGCGACCATCGTGCCGACGCCGGTCGGCGTGTAGAAGCCGGCGATGCCGGCGCCGCCGGCCCGGATCCGCTCCGCCAGCGTCCCTTGCGGCGAGAGCTCGACCTTCACCTCCCCGCGCAGGTACTGCTCGGCCAGATCGGGATTGCCGCCGACGAAGCTGCAGATCACGCGCGCCACCTGGCGGCGCTGCAGCAGCACCGCCAGCCCCTGGCCCTGGTTGCCGCAGTTGTTGCTGATGATGGTGAGCTGCTTGACGCCGCTGCGCGCGATCGCGTCGATGCACTGCTCGGCGATGCCGCAGAGGCCGAAGCCTCCGGCCATGATCGTCATGCCGTCGCGGAGCAGCTCGAACAGAGCCTCCTCGACGGTGCCGTAGACCTTGTTGGTGCGAGTGCGTGGTTTCGTGTTCATGCGAAAGCCTCGTCGAAGGCGCGCGCCAGCGCGACCAGCGCCGCGTCCAGCTCGTCTTCGCTGATGACCAGCGGCGGCGCCAGATAGACCAGGTTGTCGCGCTTGTGCAGGTGAAGATGATTGCGCCGCAGCGTGGCCGCCAGCTTGGCCATCGTCACCGCCGGCATCGGCTCGCGGGTTCCCGGCACGCACAGCTCGAAGGCCCAGAGCAACCCCAGGCCTCTCACCTCACCGATGTAGGGGCGGTAGCGCGCCACCTGCGGCAGCTGCCGGCGCAGGTGCGCCCCCAGCGCCGCGGCGCTGGCGACCAGGGCCTCGTCCCGGTAGGTCTCGACCGCGGCGACGATCGCCTCGCAGACCAGCGGATGGGCGTAGTTCGTCAACCCGCACGACAGAACGTGATCGTCGAAGTGGTGCGCGATCCGCTCGTTCACGATCACCGCGCCCCCGGGGGCGTAGCCGGCGGTCAGCCCCTTGCCCATGGTCAGCATGTCGGGGACGACGCCGTCGTGGTCGACCGCGAACCAGCGCCCCGTGCGCCCGAAACCCGAAAGCACCTCGTCGGCGATCAGCAGGACGTCGTGACGATCGCAGATCGCGCGGATCTTGCGCCAGTAGCCGGGCGGGGGGACGAACACGCCGTTGGCCCCGACGATCCCCTCCAGGATCACCGCCGCCACGGTGTCGGCGCCTTCGCGCAGCAGCACCGTCTCCAGATCCTGGGCGCACTCGTGCGCGCAGCTCTTGGGCTCCTTGCCGAACGGGCAGCGGTAGCAGTAGGGGTCGCCCATCCAGACCGTGCCGGGGACGCCGGGCTCGAAGGGGAGGCGGCGCGGATCGCCGGAGATCGACAGCATCCCCAGCGTCGCGCCGTGATAGCTGTGGCGGCGGGCGACGATCTTCTTCCGCCCCGTCACCAGGCGCGCCATCTTGATCGCGTTCTCGTTGGCCTCGGCCCCGGAGAGGCAGATGAAGGTCTTGTCGAGGCCGGCCGGGGTCACCTCGCCGAGCAACTCAGCGGCGCGCAGCTTGGCCGGGAAGACGCCGTTCGGGGGGGCCAGCAGGCCGCGCCCGGCCGCCTCGGCCAGCGCCTGCCGCATGCGCGGGTGGTTGTGCCCCAGTCCCGCGTTCCAGACCATGCTGCCGAGGTCCCACCACTCGGCGCCGTCGGCGGTGGTGAAGCGCGCCCCCTCGCCGCCGACGATCTCCAGCGGCACCGCGCCGGACTGCGCGGTCCAGGTGTAGAAGGCCTTGGCGGCCTGGCGGTCGGTCAGCGTGTCGCTCATGCGTGGGCGCCCACCTCGGGGCGGGCGTCGGCGACGGCCGCCGTGAAAACGTCGGCCACGACGCTGGCCTGGGCCTCGCTGATGATGAGCGGCGGCGACAGCCGGATCGCCGACTTGCCGCACTCGAGCACCAGCAGGCCCCGGCGGAAGCAGAGGTTGGCGACCGAGTCGCTGAGCTCGTGCGAGGCGAGGTCGACGCCGATCATCAGGCCGACGCCGCGCACGTCGGTGACCCGCGCCTCCCCGGCCAGCTTGGTGGAGAGCAGCGCCTTCAGCCGCGCGCCGACGCGCGCCGCGTTGTCGCAGAGCTCCCGTTCGAGCAGGTCGATCGTCGCCAGCCCGGCGGCGATCGCGACCGGGTTGCCCGCGATGGTCGACCCGTGGCTCCCCGGCGGCCAGGTCATCACTTCGCGCCGGGCCATCATCGCCCCCAGCGGCATCCCCGAGGCGATCCCCTTGGCCACCAGCAGGATGTCGGGGACGACGGCGCTGTGCTCGGCGGCGAACATCTTCCCCGTTCGTCCCATCCCGGACTGAACTTCGTCGAAAACCAGGAGGATGCCGTGGCGGTCGCAGAGCGCGCGCAGCCGGGGGAGGAAGTCGGGGGGCGGGACGACGTAGCCCCCTTCGCCCAGCACCGGCTCGACGACGATCGCGGCGACGTCGTCGGCGGGGGCGACGGTGCTGAACAGCTCCTCGACGCTGGCGGCGTCGCCATAGGTCGCGTGCCAGACGTTCGGGAGGAGCGGGCCGAAGCCGCGGCGGTACTTCGACTTGCTCGCGGTCAGCGACAGCGACCCCAGCGTCCGGCCGTGGAAGCCGCCGCGGAACGCGATCAGCCCCGGACGTCCGGTGTGGTGCCGGGCCAGCTTGAGCGCGGCCTCGACCGCCTCGGTCCCCGAGTTGGTAAGGAAGGTCTGCCAGTGGTGGGCGTTGGGTCCGATCCGCTGGGCGAGCGCGCCCAGCTTCTCGCAGATCGCGCCGTAGCCGGGGTAATGGAAGTCGGTGCCGCAGATGTGGATCAGCACCTCGGCCTGGGCGGCGAGGGCGTCCGCGACAGCGGGATGGCAGTGCCCGGTCGACGCGGTGGCGACGCCGGCCTCGGCGTCGAAGTAGACGTTGCCGTCGACGTCCTCGACCATGCAGCCCGAGGCGCGCCGGACCATCAGCGGGTAGCAGTGGATCAGCGACGGCGACAGGTGCGGCAGAGCCGCGGCGATCATCTGCCGGGCGATCGGCCCCGGTGGCTCGGTGACGATGGTTATCGGCTGGGCCGCCAGCGCCTGCATCGCGACGCGCACCGCGGGCGCGGTCATGCGCACACCGTCCGGCTCTGCTCGCGCAGGTAACAGGGGAGGGTGTAGTGGCCGCCGATGTTCTTCCCCGTCGAGCCGCTCCCTTTCCAGCCGCCGAACGGCTGCACGCCCGGCCAGGCGCCGGTGGTCGCTCCCGCGGACCGGTTGACGTAGACGACCCCGGCCTCGATCCGCGCGAAGAAGCCATCGATCTCGGCCTGGTCGCGCGAGAACAGCCCGGCGGTCAAACCGAACTTCGTCGCGTTCGCCTGGGCCAGCGCCTCGTCGAGGCTGGCCACGGTCTGGACCGCGACCATCGGAACGAACAGCTCGTCGTTGAGAAGCTGGTGGTCGCGCGGCAGCCCGGCCAGCACCGTCGGGCGGACGAAGTAGCCCTGGGCGCGGTCGCCGTCGGTCAGCGTCACGCCGCCGGCGCGGAGGGCGTTCGCCTCTCGGGCGAGCGCGGCGTAACGCTGGTAGTCCTCGTAGCTCTGCTTCGTCGCCACGGGGCCGACGAACATCCCCTTGGCCAGAGGATCGCCGGGGGCGATCGCGTCGGCCGCCGCCACCAGCCCGGCGAGGAACCTCTCGGCGACCGCCTGGTGAACGTAGACGCGCGAGCAGGCCGAGCACTTGTGACCGTTCATCCCGAACGCCGAGCGGTAGACGCCCTGGACCGCCTGGTCGACGTCGGCGCTGGCCATCACCAGGGCGGGGTTCTTTCCCCCCATCTCGACGATGCACGGCTTGGGAAAGCTGGTCCCGAAGCCGCGGTAGAGCCGGCCGTAGCCGACGTCGTACGAGCCGGTGAAGGTCAGCCCGGCGACGTCCGGATGGTCGACCAGGCCGTCGCCGACGATGCGGCCGCTGCCGGGGAGGCAGCTCACCGTGCCGCGCGGCGCCCCCGCCTGCTCGAAGATTTCGACCAGCTTCACGCCGGAGAGCGGCGTCTCGGACGACGGCTTCATCACCACCGTGTTGCCGGTGACGAGCGCCGCCGCGACCGGCGCGCCCAGCAGCGCGTAAGGGAAGTTCCAGGGGGCGATCACGGCCCAGACGCCGTACGGACGCAGCACGCTGGTGTTGTGGTCGGTCGGCACCAGGCGCCCCATCTCGCGCACGTAGCCCTGGTTCGCCCGCATCTCCTCGGCGTAGTAGGCGTAGAGGTCGGCGGTCTCCTCAATCTCACCGAGCGCCTCGACCCGATTCTTCCCCATCTCGAGGATCAGGCAGACGGCGAGCTCGTGGCGGCGCGCGCGCACGAGGTCGGCGGCGCGGTCGAGCAGCGCCGCGCGCTCCTGCCAGGGCGTCGCGCTCCAGGCCGGGAACGCGGCCTTGGCGGCGGCGACGGCGTCACGCACGTCCTCGGCGGAGGCGGTCGCGACGCGCGCGACGACGATCCGTGTGTCGGCCGGGCTTCGGCTCTCGATCGGGGCGTCGCCGGCGCGTGTCTCGCCCGCGATGTGCAGCGGGTAGGTCCGACCGAGCTCGCTCCGAACCTTCGCGACCGCGGAGGTGAACGCGGCGTCGAGCGCCGGATCGTCCGCGCCGAGGCTGATGTAGGTGACTTTCGCCGTCGCAGCCATGATCCATTTCTAGAATACCGCACACAGCAGTTGATCGCGCGTGGGTGTCCCGAACTCGTTGACACCCCCATTTCGAATCCGTAGTCTGGCGACCCCTCGTGAGCAGGGAAATGGGGAGAGAGACGACATGACGAAGGCGGAGCTCATCGAGCGCGTGTACGGCTGCAAGCATCTCCCCCGCGACCTGACCAAGAAGACCGTGGCTCAGATCGTCGACGCCGTGTTCACCGAGATGGGCGACTACTTCATCCGCTCCCGCGTCAGCCGTAATCAGGGTGCGCGGCTCACCTACCCGGGCTTCGGCACCTTCTCGAAGCGCCGCCGCCCCCCGCGCATGGTGAAGAATCCGCAGACCGGCGCCCCGATTACGATTCCGCAGCAGGCTACGATCACCTTCTCCCCCGGGCAGGAGCTGCGCGGTCTCCTGAACCGGAAGACCGCCTCCGGCGGTACGTAAATCGGCTCTGGCTCCCGACGGCATTCCGCCGAATACTTGAGCTAGATGCTCGATCCCAGTCTCGAGCTGGTGGACCTTCACATTCACGTGGGTGCGGCGGTCGCGCCCCACATCCTCTGGTCGATCGCCCACGACCAGGGGTTCAAGCTGCCGGTCCAGACCTACTGGGAATTCCGCGATCTGGTGACAGCGAAGGCCGACACCGTGTCGTCGCTGGCCGACTACCTGGCGATCCTGCACCACTGGACCGAGAAGATTCAGTCCTCGCCCGCGGCGATCGAGCGCTCGGTCTACGAGGTCATCGGGAAAGAGTTCCGGTCGAGCAACGTCTCGCTGATCGAGCTGCGGTTCAACCCGATGAAGCGCAACCTGGGGGGGGAGCGCGACCTCGACCACATCATCCACGCGGCGCTGCGCGGGATGGATCGGGCCTGCCTGGAATACGGTGTGCGCGCCGGGCTGATCTTCTGCCTCGCCCGCGAGTTCCCTCTGGAGCTGAACGAGATCCTGGTGAAGAAGGCGGTGAAGTACCGCTCGCGCGGCGTGATCGGCATCGATCTCGCCGGCCCCGAGAGCCACACCCTGGAGCTCGGACACGAGGTGGACGGTTACCGAGAGCTGTTCGCCCGGGCGCGGGCGGCGCAGCTGGGGACGACGGTCCACACCGGCGAGACCGAGTACACCTCGGTGCCGGGCGTGCTGGCGGTGCTGAAGGAGCTGGCGCCGGCGCGGATCGGTCACGGCGTGGCCGCGGCGACCAGCGAGGAGGCGGTGCGCAAGCTCGTCGAATCGGGCACGGTGCTGGAGATCTGCCCGAGCTCGAACCTGCGCACCCATGCGGTCGAGGACCTGGAGGCGCTGGGCGTCGCGCTGCGCACGTTCGAGAACGCGGGCGTTCGCTACACGATCAACACCGACGGTCCCTACCTGCTGAACACCCACCTGCGCAGCGAGTTCCAGATGCTGACCGACGCCAAGATCCTCTCCGATGCCGAGGCGGAGCGCAGCGTGGCCGTCGCCCGGGCCGCGTCGTTCATAAAGTAAGGCGGGTCCTTGGCCTGGCGTCATGGGTCGCCGCCGAAACCCCTTTCATCGTTCGCGCAATGTTAGTTTCGGCGGCGTGAGAGGGGCCGTCCTTGCGTTCGTCGCGTTCGTCGCCGTGCTGGGCGGCGTGCGCGTCGCGCGGGCGGCCGATCCCTTCGCCTGGACGCCGGCGCGGTCGCCGGCGGTGGCGCGGGGCCGCGAGACCGGCAGTCGGTTCGGCCTGCTGTCGCTGCACGAGGTGACCGTCGAGGTCGACAACGTCTATGCGGCGGCGAACCGGGAAGCGCTGGCGCTTGCCGAGCGGCGCATCGCCGAGGTCCCCGGGGTCGCGGCGGTGTTCGGCCCCGCGGGGCTGCTCGATGTCTCCGTCGACGGCGCGGGGGCGCCGCGGGCCCGCCTGGTCCTGGCCCGCGGCGGCGGTGAGAATGACGGCGAGGCGGCCCGCCAGCACGTCGTCCGGCGCGCCGATGCCCTCGGCTGGTACCTGACCGAGAACGGCCAGCGCGTACGGTTCCTGGTGGAGGCCGACGACTGGTCGCGCGTCGCCCCGGGCGTCGCGACCGCGCTCGGCGGCGCGGGGCTGAGCCTGGCGCCGGGGGGCCTGGAGACGGTCGCGGCCAGCCCGCTCTGGCCCGATCCTCGCTCGCGCGGACGCTGGCTGCCCGTGCTGCTCGTCGCCGCCGGGGTGGCCTTCATGCTGGCGGCGGTCGCGCGCGCCGTACCGGCGCTCGCGCGGCGCCGTCCGGGGCGACGCGTGGTGGTCGCGCTGGCCGCCGCGGTGGGCGCCGCCGCCCCCTTCGCGCTGGTCCCGGTCGGCGGCGTGCGGCTGGTCGGCGCGCTGGTCGCGGTCGCGGCCGCCCTCATCGTGCTGCTCGCGCCCCCCTGGCGGACGCCGCGCGAGGCACCCCCGGTGATCCGGCCGCGGGCGCTCGCAGTCCCCGCCGTCATCGCGCTCTGTGTCGTGGTCGTCGGGTTGGTGCTGGCGCCCCGGCTGCGCGTCGCGACCCGGCAGTGGGGCGCGGCCCCGGTCTTCTTCATCAGCGTGCGGGCCGACATCGACGAGCCGGTGGTGCTGAGGGAGCTGCGGCGGCTGACCGACGATCTGCGGGCGCAGCCGGGCGTGGCCAACGCCTGGTCGATCGCCGATCTGTTCATGGGGGTGACGTTCGACGGGGAAGAGGCGGCTCGCATCCCGGACGACGCCGAGCAGGTGCGGCGGATCCTGGTGCAGGCCCGGACCGACCCGGCCGTCCGGCTCGAGCTGGCGGCTGACCACCGCGAGGCGTTGATCGGGATCCGCTTCGACGACGATCCGACGATCGATCGACTGTCGATCATCGACCACGTCGATCGCTACCTCTCCACCGATTTTCGCCGCGCGCTGGCCCATGTCGACATGGCGACCCCGGCGACGGCGCCGGCGACCCGGCTGATCGGTCGCGGCCTGCTGGCGCAGGACGCGCAGCGGCGGGTGCTGCGGATTCTGCGAGCGCTCGGGGCGCGTGCTGAGCCCTTCGGAGATCGAGGCGGTCGAGCGGGTCGCGCGTCAGGCCGCGACGATCCCGGCGGCTGATCCCGCCCGCCTGCAGGCCGAGCTCGCCGACGCGGCCCGCGATTTCGTGGCGCGGCACCCGTTCTCGCTGGGCGTGGCCGAGACCCAGAAGGTGGCGGTGGCGGCGAGCGCGATGGCCGACGAGGCTTCCGTGGCGGACGTCCGCAAGGTGCTGGCCGACGCGTACGGCGAGCGGCTGCCCGCGGCGATCCTCGACACCAGCGCCCAGAACCTGACCCGTCGGCTGCGGGCGGTGCGCTGGCGGCAGATCGCGCGCACGAACTTCAAGGAGATGCTCACCAGCGCCGACCTGCCGACGGAAGGGGTGCTGGCCGACGAGGTGCGCAGCGCGACGCTCGAGGCCATGGGGCCCGTGGTCGGCGTTCCGACCGCGTTCGACAATCCCGGCGCCTTTCACCTGGACGCCGTGCCGCTGGGAGGAATCGCCAACGATCGGGCGCTGTCGGCGGGCTGGACCCGCGCCTTCAAAGGAGGGCTGGTCATCGCCGTCGCCGCGATCGGGATCCTGCTGGTGCTGATCGGCGGTCCGGCCGGGCTCGTGGCGCTGCCGCTGGCGGTGGCGCCGGTCGTGATGGCGATGCTTCCCGCGGCGGCGCTGGCCGAACCGGTCGGGCTCCCGAGCCTGTCGTTCTTCGCGGCGGCGCTGGCGGGCGGGGCGGTGCTGGCGATGGCGGCTGCGCCCGTCCCCGCCGCGGCGGTCGCGGCGGTCGCGGCCGGGGCGGCGACGAAACGGCGCGCGGCATGAAGCGCGCCACGAAGCGCAAGACGCCGCGCACGCCGCCGCGCACGCCGCCGCTGGTGCTCGCGTTGCTGTTGGCTGGCACCGCCGCGGCCTGCGGTGCCCCCCCGTGGCGCATGGGCACGCCGCTCGACGGCAAGAAGTCGATCCCGCCCCACGTCGCGCGCAACACGCCCGCCGAGTCCCGGGCCGCCGCCGCGTCCGCGCGTGCCGCGGGCCAGCCGGTGCTGGAGCTGGCGGCGCTGGCGGATCTCGATCGGGCCGAGCTGCTGTCGGGGCGCGAGGCGGGCCGTCTCGCTGACCTCATGGTCGCGCGCGCCGCAGATTTTCATGACCGCGGGCGGGCGATCCCCGAGGACCGCGATCTCGAGGCGGTCGCGCGCCTCGACGCGACGCGCGCCGTGCAGATGACGGTGACGCGGGTGGTGGCCGCCGCGTCCGCGGCGGCCGCCTGGCGGGCGATCGGCGCGACCACCGAGGCCGCCGCCGCGTCCGCGCGCGCCCTCGCGCTCAACGGTGGCGTCCCGCCGGTGCTGCCCGGCGGGCGCGCCGTTGTGGCCGCGACCCCGGCGCCGGCGACCCCTTCGCTGCCGGCGGTCGCGGACGTCGCCGCGTGGGTGTTGGGGGGACCGTCGCTGTCGGCGCGCCTGCTCCCGCGGGTCGCGGTCACGCCGGCGCTGCTCGACGATCAGGCGCGCGCGCTCCGCTGGGTCGAGCTGCTGCTGGCCGAGGATCCGACCTCACCCGACGTGCTGGAGCTGGCCGCGCTGGTGTTCGGGCGCGCGCGCCGCCTCGGCGGCACCGAGCGGATGCTGATGGAGCTCGCGTATTACACGCCCGATCGGGCAGCGGGGTTGGCCCGCGGCGCCGCGGTCTGGGATCGCCTGGGCCGGCCGCGCGAGGCCTGCGCGCAATGGATCAACGCCGCGCGCTGGCGCGACGACCCCGAGGATCCGAGCTGGCTTCAGGCCGTCGCCTGCGCCCGCCGCGACCCCGGCGCGGGCAGCTGGCAGGAGATTCGCGGCTACGTGCTCGCGCGCGCAAAGCCGGAACGCCGCGAGGCATTGGCCGCCGCGCTGGACGGGCACGCCGGCGCCGCCGACGGCGCCGCCGCGGGCGTCGTCGACGGCGGCGGTCAGTAGGACCGCGAACGAAAACACGACTCGCGCCCGCAAATGTGGCTAACTTGCGGCTTCATCATGCGCGGACTCAGGGTTGTCATTGGCGTTGGTTTTCTGGCGTGCGCTTGCTCCTCGAGCATCACTCCGATCAGCGGGGCGGGCGGGCAGGGCGGCGGGAGCGCCGGTAAGGGCGGCGGGAGCGCCGGTAAGGGCGGCGCTGGCGGCGTCGGCGGTGCCGCGGGCGCGGGCGGTGGTGCGGGCGCAGGTGGTTCTGCCGGCGCCGCGGGCGCAGGTGGCGCTGCGGGCGCGGGCGGTCGTGCAGGCGCGCCGGGTGCCGCAGGTGCGGACGGCGGTGCTGCGGACGCCACGGGCGCGGGCGGCGCCGCAGGCGCTGCCACCGCTGGCCGCGGCGGCGCCTAGCGCCGGCGTTTTTCGAAGGCGAGCAGCACCGGCAGTCACGGGACCGTAGCCGCGCTCCCGTGATAGCGTTTTGGCGGTCGATGGGGTCTGTCGCTCGCTGGCTGTTCGGGGTCGCGCTGCTGGCCACGTCGCTGGTGGCCGCGCCGGCGGCCGCCCGGTCGATGGCGATCGCCGGGTTCGACGCGCATGTGCAGGTGGCGGTCGACGGTGCCATCGACGTCACCGAGACGATCTCGGTCGACTTCGAGGGGGCCTGGCAGGGCCTCTATCGCACCATCCCGGTCGAGTACCAGACCAGCCAGGGGCTTGGCTACAGCCTGCAGCTGGAGCTCCGCGCCGTCACCGACGCCGCCGGTAACCCGCTGCGCTACGACCAGAGCCGCGAAGGGCGGTTCCGGAAGCTGAAGGTGCACCTCTCGGGCGCCCAGGACACACGCAAGTTCGTCGTCATCACCTACCGCGTACCGAACGCGCTGCGGTTCTTCGCCGACCACGACGAGCTCTACTGGAACGTCACCGGCGACGAGTGGGACGTCCCCGTGGGCGCGGCCTCGGCGCGCATCGAGCTACCCGCCGGGACGACCGGTCTCCATGCCGACGCCTACACCGGACCGCACGGAGCGACGGCAGGGACCGCCTCCGTCGCGATCGCCGACGCGACGGTGAACGTCCGCACCGGCCCGCCGCTCGGGTACCGCGAGGGGCTGACGGTCGCGGTCGCCTGGAACAAAGGCGTGGTCCGCGAGCCGCCCGCGCTGACCCGGGTGTTCTGGTTTGCCCGCGGCAACTGGCCGTTCGGGTTGCCGCTCGCGGCCGGATTGCTGATGACGTGCCTGTGGCTCGGGCACGGGCGCGACCCGCGGCGGCGCCCCATCGGGGTGCGGAGCGAGCCGCCGTCGGGGCTGACACCCGCCGAGGTGGGGGCGCTGGTCGAGGAGAGGTGCGGCACCGTCCAGATCGTCGCCACCATCGTCGACCTGGCCTCGCGCGGCTACCTGTCGATCACCTACGATCGGAGCGGCAGCACCGACTACCTGTTTCGCCTCGAGAAGGAGGCGACCCGGTGGTCCGACCTCAAGGCGCACGAGCGCGCTCTGCTCGGGCACATGTTCGGGGGGCTGGCGACGATCCGGCTGTCGCAGCTCGAGAACGTGTTCTACCAGCACATCCCCGGCATCCGCGCGGCCGTCTTCGACGGGCTGGTGGCGCGCGGCTACTACCGGCGGAGCCCGGAGCGCGTGCGCGCCCGCTACATCGGCGCCGCGTTCGTCGTGCTCGTCGGGCTCTGTTTCGTGGGGCTTCCCGCCGCCGCGTCGCTGGGAACGGCGCCGCTGCCGGTGGTGCTGGCGGCGGTGCTGTCCGCCCTCGTGGTCGGTCTCATCGGTTACCAGATGCCCGCCGTGACCGAGACCGGTGGGCGGGCGCTGGCGGAGGCGCTCGGGTTCCGGGAGTTCCTCGAGGCGGCAGTGGCCGCTCGCGCTCAGGCGGCGCGGCAGCCCAGGCTCTTCGAGACGATGCTGCCGTACGCGATCGCGCTCTTCGTCGACGAGGGGTGGGGGGAGGCCTTCGCCGGCCTCGGCGCCAGCCCTCCGACCTGGTACGTCGACCCCGCCGATGACCCGTACGACTCGCTGCGGTTCACGGGGCGGATGAGGGCGATGTCCACGCAGATGAACACGACGCTGACCTCGGCCCCGGCGAGCAACTCGGACAGCTCCGGCTCAAGCGGGGGCGGCAGCTCAGGTGGGGGCTTCGGCGGCGGGGGCGGCGGCGGGTTCTAGCCGGCGGCGCTAGGGCCTGCCCACGAAGCTCGTGACACTCTGGGGATCAAGAGTTGCGCGGAAGCGTGCGTTGCTGACCGTGATGGCGCTCTTGGAGGCGAGGCTGTCGGTGGCCGACGTCACCCACGGCGTCATGCTGCAGGGGACGACACCCGAAACATGGAGCGAGAGCGGGGTAGCGGCCGTATTGCTGTTGATGGCCACCACGACCACGGTCCCATCCGCCGGGTTCTGATAGGCGCTGACCAGGACCCCCGACGTTACGGTTCCGGAGGTGGAAACCCGCATGTAGCCAGGCCGCACAAAGCGCGCGTAGTTGCCCAGGACCCAGAGGCGCTTGGTCCACACCTTCGTGCTCGTGTCGTAGAGGCAACCGCCGTTACCGCTGGCGTTGTACAGCCACCAGATGTGCCACGCGTTGAGGTTGGCTTTGGTGAGGTCGTTGTGAATCGTCGTGGCCATGGGCAGCGCGCTGGCGATACCATCGCCCGTCGAGTCGCCCTTCCCGGTCCCCGTGTCGACCTCCGTCTCCCAGTATTCCTTGCCCGCAGCCGCTATCGACGGTTGGGAAGGCAGCGTGCCGCACCCGTATTCGTGGCTGGCGAAGATGCTGACGGCGTTCCAGGCGGCCGCGTCGTTTTTGATGGCGTTGAAGTAGCCCGTAAATCCGCAGACATTCATTGTCTCGGGCGCCATGATCTTCACATTGATGGCTGCCATGGCGGGGCCGAGGACGTCGATCCATGCGGCCAACTGCGCAGCCGAGTAAGAGGTCGTACTGTTGATACCGCAGCTATCCGGCTCGTTCCCCGCGGACACGGCGTAGATCGGTACCCCCTGGGTCTTGGCGTTCTGCACCCAAGTGACGAGAGCGCTGGCCAATCCCTGCGGGTTCGAGAGCACGGGCATGCTGCCGGTGCAGCCGTTGGGGTTGGTTTGGGTGGTGGTGTAGCTGCCTCCGGTAGCGCCGTTGGTACCTGTCCCCCAAGGAGTCATCCACACCGTGGCGCCGTTCTGAGCAGCCGACTTGGCAATCGCGAGCCCGTCGCCATAGCGGATGCGGAGCAACGTCAAGCCGGCGCCCTTCGTGGTGGACCAGAGATAGTCAGGATCCGAGGCGTTCGCGTAGCTCCCTGCCCAGGCGGAGGACACGCCGAAACCGGAGATCTTCTGCTGCAGGCTGGACAGGCTCACGGTGACGTCGCCGCTCTGGGCGGTCCCGCTGCTGCACGCCGTCGGCTTGATCATGCCGCCACCGCCGCCGGTCCCGATTGCGCCAGCCCCTCCGGTCGCGGCTCCAGCAGCTCCTCCGGTTCCCACTCCACCGGCACCTCCGAGCTGACCGCCCGCGCCGCCCCGTTGGCCAGCGGCACTTCCGGCCGCACCGCCCCGACCACCCGCGCCGCCCCTGTCGCCCCCGGTCGCACCCGAGCCACCGCCACCGGTCGCACCCGAGCCACCGCCCCCGGTCGCGCCCGAGCCGCCGCCGCCGACACTTCCGCCGGAACCCGCGGCGCCCCCGCCCCTGCCGCCGCTTCCGACCACGCCGCCGCTGCCGATCACGCCGCCGCTGCCGCCATGACCGCCACCTTCGGCCGCCCCGGCGCCGCCACCTCCTCTACCGGCTTCGCCAGGGGTGTCCGTTGACGGACCGGCCTCGCATGACGCGGTGAGAATCGCGAGCGCTACGACTGAAATCATGCGTGGAGAACGACGGAACGTCATGGGTCCTCTCCTTCGCTCAAAGCGCGGGTACGATGCGGACGAGCAGCCCTGGTTCATGCAACGGGTAATGCAGGGAGGGCGCTATGTTGTTAGGAAATTATTGAGCGAGGCCCAAAGCCAAGGCCTACCAAGGAGCCGAGGTCTGTCCCTTCAACCCGAAACGGACAGGGAGGTCCTCGCCGAATTTCCTGTTGCCCCGCCACCTTCGGAGCCGCCACCCGAGCTCGGGCGGCGGGGGCCGGCCGGGCGGCTCGCCTGAGACGTGCTCCGGCTAACGCGCGCGCTCTTCGAACGCGAGCAGCTTGGTGCGCAGCGCGGCCAGCGTCGCGGCCGCGGCAGGCGCGTCGACCAGGTTGCGCTTCTCGCCGGGGTCGGCGCGCAGATCGTAAAGCTCCCAGCGGCGATCGCTGATCCGGTGAATCAGCTTGTGGCCGCCGTCGATCATCATCGCGGCCTTCGTGGGCGTCGCCGTCGACGGCATCAGCTCGCCGAAGATCGTGTGGGCCGGGGCGGCCGGCGGGCCGCTCCCTTCGATGCGGGGGAGGAGGCTGCGGCCGCGCATCCCGGCTGGGATCGGGGCGCCCACCAGATCGATCAGCGTCGGCGCCACGTCGACCAGCGCCGCGTCCTCCCCGATCACCTGCGGCTTCTTTCCCGGGACCGCGATGATGAGCGGCACGCGCAGCTGCTCGTCGAACAGATCCCCGCCGTGGAAGTAGGCCTTGTGCTCGCCCCAGGCCTCGCCGTGGTCGGCCATCACGACGATCGCGGTGTCGCGCGCCAGCCCCGCGTCGTCGAGCGCGTGGAGCAGCTTCTTCACCCACAGATCGACGAACGCGATCTCGTAGTCGTACTTCTCTTCCAGCCCCTGCACGCCCGACAGGGACGTGGGGAACTCCTTGTGGGTCATGTACGACGAGTGCGGCTCGAACAGGTGGGTCCAGAGGACGAAGCGCTCCTTGCGCGCCGCCGCCTGCTTCAGCCGGGCGATGACCTTGGGAACGATGCGCGGCGAGGCGGTGTCCTTGTTCGACTCGGCGATCGTTCCGGCGCCGTCGTTGGACCACTCGGCGAAGCCGCGGCTGATGCCGCGATCGGCGGTGAAGTAGAAGTGCGAGAAGATGCCGATCGGCGTGAGCCCCGCGGCGCCGAGCACCTGGAACATCGTCAGGTTCGACGGCAGCAGGTTCGGGTAGTTCACGGTCGGCTTGTCGAAGGCGATGTCGGTCGGGTAGCGGCCGGTCAGGATCGACGGGAACGATCGGGGGGTGTTCGGCGCCTGGGCCCAGACCCGCTTGAAGTAGGCTCCCCGGCGGGCCAGCCCGTCGAGCGTCGGCGTCAGCGACTTCCCGGCGGGGCGGCCGTAGCCGGCGACGCCGAGCCGGTCGCCGCGGAACGCGTCGATGGTGACGATCAAGATGTTGCCCTTGAACGCGTCGTCGCGCGGCTTGATCGGCGCCAGCTTGGCGTCGGGAGGGGCCGCGTCGGCCGTCGCGGGCCGAGCACCATCGGCCGCGGCCTTGGCGTCGCCCCCTTCGCAGTTCTGATCGACGCCGTCGCCGGGGAGATCGTCGGCGCCGGGGTAGACGTCGGCACGACCGTCGTCGCAGTCGCCGCCGCCGAAGCGGGCGGAGAAGCCGTCGCCGTCGTGATCGCTCACGCGACGGGCGGTCGAGAGCAGCGCCTTGAAACCCAGGCCGTTGTCCGCGACGGCCGCGAACGCCGGTGAGGTCTCGGCGAGTCGAGCGCCCGAGAACAGGCAGATCACCACCACGGCCGCCAGCCCAAAGGGCAGCGCGCGTCCGAACGCGGCCGGCAGGCGCGCGCGCGTCGCGCGGCCGATCGCGGAGCCGTACCAGAAGATCCCGTGCCCGGCCCCGAGGACGATCGCCAGCGCCAGGGTGTAGAGCGGCCCGAGGTCCAGCACCCGCCAGTCGGCCCGGGATAGCGCCGCGACGATGCCGAGGGCGCCCGTTCCCGCGAGCGCCAGCAACGTGAGGCCCGTGGTCCCGAGCGCGCGGGGACGGGGGAGGAGAGCGGCGAGCCGGCGGAGCAGCGGGACCGCGGCGAGCGCGGCCACGGCGCCGGGGAGGGCGCCGATCGCGACCAATCCTCCGGCGGCGATCGCCGCCAGCTTGGCGCTGGCCATCTTGCCGACGAAGGCGCGCTGTCCCACGAAGGCGACCGCCGCCGCCACCAGCACGCCGACGCAGGTTGCGAGGATCCCGGTCGTCACGGCGCGATCGGCGGCGGGGTCGGTGCGCAGCGGGGCCGCACCCGCCGTCCGGGCCGCCAGGATCGCGCCCACGGCCAGCTCGGCCAGGAGCCCGGCCAAGAGCGCGGCCGCGCCGTAGAGCCCGACCCCGAGCGCGAGCGCTGCCGCGCCGCCGCCGTGGGTCGCCACCAACAGCGTGTCGACGAGACCCGCGCCCAGCAAGCCGGCCGCGACCGACGCGCCGACAGGCCGCCGCAGACTGGGAATTCGCATCCCCTACGCGGTTAGCACGCAAGGGGAATCGTGACAACTTCCGCGCCCTTCACTTGACAGGGCCGCCGCGAACCGTTATCAGCGGGCGCATGGGAAGACGCGACAATCGGCGCTCGATGAAGATGCGCCGTCGGACCAGGCAACGGAAGCTCAAGGCACGTCTCGCGAAGAAGCGCCCCGCCGTGCGTGAAAAGGCCGCTGTCGGCGCGAAGCCGGCCAAGAAGAAGGCCGCGCCGAAGACGAAGTAGCGGGGTCACCCGCTGCCCGTGCAAGCCCCGGCGACCACGGCGCTGATGCGCCAGTACCTCGACGTCAAGGCGAGGTACCCGGACGCCATTCTGTTTTTTCGGCTGGGGGACTTCTACGAGATGTTCCACGAGGACGCCGTCTACGCGGCGCGCGTCCTCGATCTCACGCTGACCACGCGCGACAAGGGGAAAAAGGACCCCGTCCCGATGTGCGGCGTCCCGCACCACGCGGTCCGCACCTATCTGGCGAAGCTGACCGAGCTGGGCCATCGCGTCGCGCTCTGCGAGCAGCTCGAGGATCCGCGGGCGGTGCGCGGGATCGTCAAGCGCGACGTCGTCCGGGTGGTGACCCCCGGGGTCGTCCTCGACGAGGAATCGCTCGACCCGCGCGCCCCCAGCTTCGTGGCCGCCGCCGTCGGCGAGCCGCGGGGGGGCTACGGGCTCGCCTTCGTCGACGTCACCACCGGCGACTTCCGCGCGACCGAGGCCGCGACGGTCGAGGCGCTGATTGACGAGCTCGGGCGGGTCGCCCCCCGCGAGCTGGTGTTCGGGCGGGGCGAAGACGACAAGATCCTCGCCGAGCTGATTCGCATCGCCCACCCGAGCCTGCCGCGCGCGGCGGTCGCCGACGGCGGCGATCCGGCCGTCGAGCTCGGGCGCGCCCTGGGCGCCGGGTTCGAGCCGTCGTGGATTCAGTCGACCCCCAAGGCGATCCTGGCGGCCGCGGCGGTGCTGCGCTACGCGGGCGCGACCCAGCCGGGCGCCGAGCTTCCGGTGTCGCGGCTCGAACGCTACGCCCGGGCCGATACCCTCGTCATCGATGAGTCGGCGCGCCGACACCTGGAGCTGACCGAGTCGCTGCTCGATCGCCGGCGCGCGGGCTCTCTCATCGACATCCTCGACGAGACGTGCACGGCGATGGGCGGGCGCCTGCTGCGCCGCTGGCTGCTGTTTCCGTCGCGCGATCTGGCGGCGATCCGCCGCCGGCACGACGCGGTCGAGCGGCTGGTCGCGGCCCACGGCGCGCGCGATCGGGTCCGCAAGCTCCTGGGAGAGATGGCCGACCTCGAACGGCTGATCGGCCGGGCCCGCCTCGGCGTGGCGACGCCGCGCGACCTGGCCGTGCTCGGGCGTTCGCTGGCCCTGCTTCCGCCGCTGACGATCGCGCTCGCCGAGGCGCGGGCCGGCGAGATCGGCGGCGACCCGGACGATCTCCTGGGGCTGGGCGAGGATCTGGCCACCGAGCTCGCCGACGAGTTGGGGCGGGTGCTGCGCCCCGACGCGCCGGCGCTGACCAAGGAGGGGGGGTACGTCAACGCGGGGGTGTCGTCCGAGCTCGACGAGCTGCGGGACATCGCCGCCGGCGGGCGCGATCGCATCGCCGCGATCGAGGCGCGCGAGCGCGAACGGACCGGCATCCCGTCGCTGAAGGTGAAGTTCAACAGCGTCTTCGGCTACTACATCGAGGTCACGCGTTCGAACCTGGCCGCGGTGCCGGCGGACTACCTCCGCAAGCAGACGGTCGCCAACGCCGAGCGGTTCGTCACCGCCGAGCTGGGCGAGTTCGAGCAGCAGATCCTGACCGCGGACGAGCGGCGCATCGCGCTCGAGCTGGAGCTCTTCACCGCGCTGCGGGCCCGCGTGGCCGCCGACTCCCAGCGGCTGCTGGCGCTGGCCGCGCGTGTCGCGGGCGCCGACACGCTGGCGGGGCTGGCCGAGGTCGCCCACCGCGGCGGCTACTGCCGACCCGACGTCGACGACGGCGGGGTGATCGATCTCGCCGACGCCCGTCACCCGGTGGTCGAGCGCCTCGCCGCGGCGGGCAGCTTCGTCCCCAACGACGTCCGCCTCGATCCGGGCGGCGAGCAGATCCTGCTGGTCACCGGACCGAACATGGCGGGCAAGTCGACGCTGATCCGGCAGGTCGCGCTGGCGGTGATCCAGGCCCAGATGGGGGGCTTCGTCGCGGCCCGCGCCGCGCGCATCGGGCTTTGCGATCGGGTGTTCACCCGCGTCGGCGCCGGCGACAACCTGGCCCGCGGCGAATCGACCTTCATGGTCGAGATGCGCGAGACGGCGCAGATCCTCCGCTACGCGACCGATCGCAGCCTGATCATCCTCGACGAGATCGGCCGCGGGACGTCGACCTACGATGGGGTGTCGATCGCCTGGGCGGTGGCCGAGCACATCCACGACCGCGTCGGCGCCAAGACGCTGTTCGCGACCCACTACCACGAGCTGGCCGCCCTGGCCGATCAGCACGCGCGGGTGCGCAACGTCAGCGTCGCGGCCCGGGAATGGAAAGGGGAGGTGGTCTTCCTGCGCAAGCTGACGCCCGGCGGCGCCAGCCGCTCGTTCGGGGTCGAGGTGGCGAAGCTGGCCGGGCTCCCCGCCCCGGTGATCGCCAGGGCCCGCGCCATCCTGCGCACGCTCGAGGCCGACGGCGACGCGGGCGGCGGCGATCTGCCGCGGCCGGTCGTTCCGGCCGCGTCGGAGCCGGCGACGCAGCTGGGTCTGTTCGCGGGCCCCGGCGCACAGCCGCCGCCAGAGCTGGTGGCGTTGCTCGAGCGTCTGCGCGCGATCGATCCGGACGAGCTGACGCCCCGCGCCGCGCACGACCTCGTGGCCGAGCTGGTGAAGAAGTTGACGACGCCCTCCTAGGGCCGTTCTCATGGATTCGGCGGCCTCGTCGGTCATGCTCGGGGGGCTGCACCGCATGTCCCGGCTCGCCCTCCGCCTCGTTGTAATCGTGTCCGCGGCCCTCGCTGCGCCGCGGGTCATCGCGCAATCCGCCGCGCAGCCGCCGGCGGTCGCGAAGCCCGTCGCCGCCACGCCGGCCGCGGCCAAGCCGCCGACCACGACGCCTGCAACCAAGACGGCGACCAAGCCTGCGACCAACCCTGCCACCAAGACTGCACCCAAGAAGGGCGCGAAGAAGCCGCCCAAGAACGCGCCCGTCGTGCTGTTGCACGTCAACCGCAAGGACGTGATGTCGCTGCGGCTGCGCGACGCGCAGGGGCGTCCGGTCAAGGGGATGCAGCGCCAATTCAACCGCTTCCTCCGCTGTCACCACACCAACGCCCAGCACGCGATGAACCCGCGCCTCATGCGCCTCCTCTACCAGACCGGCAAGCACTGGCCGGGCAAGCGCCTGGAGGTGGTCTCCGGCTATCGCCATCCGACGGTGGCGAAGAACCCCCGCAGCCCGCACATGCAGGGGCTGGCCTGCGACTTCCGGGTCGAGGGGGTGCAGGCGGCCGAGCTGCGTGACTATCTCCGGCGGGCGTTCGAGAAGGTCGGCGTCGGCTACTACCCGAACTCGTCCTTTGTTCACCTGGACGTCCGTAAGGAGCGGTCGGCGTTCTGGATCGACTACTCGGGGCCCGGGGAACGGGCGGTCTACTCGGCGAATCCCAACGACGACCTGCGCAACGGGCGGGCCGACAAGTACCACCCGACCAAGATCGACGCGTCGTGGGCCAACGAGGGCGAAGGCGACGGCGCGCCGGGCCCCGGTCCCGGGCTTGGCCTTGGCCCGGCACCCGGCAAGGACGAGCCACGGCCCCCGGTGCCCGTGGCGGGACCGCCCCCCGAACAGTGAATCGCGGACGGCCGAATCCCGTCTACGCCTACGAGATTGTGCTAATTTCCGGGTTCCCCGACGCTCTCCCATCGTCGGCACGGTCAGGAGGAGGACCCCCATGCGAATCACTGGTGCATTGGCCTTGGCTTTGTCGCTCAGCGCGGCGGTAACGGGCGCGAGCGCCACGAGCCATGCCAAGGGCAAGGCGAAGGCAGCAGGAAAAAGCGAAGGCGCCGCCCCGGCTGCCAACGCAGCCGAGGTCAACAAGCTGAAGGCGGTCCGGTTCGACGACCCGAAGGCCGGCGCTTTCAAATGGGGGATGAAGCCCGACGAGGTTTTGTCGCTGGTCAGGGCGGGGATCGAGGGGAAGTTCAAGCCCCAGATCACCAAGTCGGCGAGCGACCCTCAGTTCCAGCAGCGCGTGCGCGATCAGATGGTCAAGGAGATCGCGGCGGTCAAGAAGAGCTACACGAAGTTCGAGGGGCAGAAGAGCGGCTGGGACGTCTCGATCATCGGCCAGGAGTTCGGCCAGAACAGCGGCGAGGCGGTGCTGGTCAGCAAGGAAGAGACCTGGACCCGCTACTTCTTCTTCTTCGAGGACGGCCTCTACAAGATGTTCCTCGCGTTCAACAAGGACGCGCTCGCGGGCAAGAGCTTTCAGGACTTCGGCAAGAGCATGGAGTCCAAGTACGGCCGCGCGAAAGAGGTCTATCGCGACGACAAGATTCACGGCGGGATCCGCCACACCCTGGACCACTTCGAGTGGTCGGCGCCGGGCGGCGAGCGCCTCCGGCTGGTCGATCGCTCGGAGTTCTACGGCGTCTTCTGCATGGTGCTGTTCGAGAGCGGCACGCAGGATCGGCTGGCCGAGCGGCGTAAGGTCGTGAACCCGGGCGAGTCCAGCAAGGACGCGCTGGTGGAGGCGGTCACCGCCAAGGGCACGGACAACGGCCGCGACGCCAACGACGACATCATCGACCGCCTGACCGGCAAGGAGGTCAAGAAGATGGGCACCGAGGAGAAGCACGCGGACATCGTCGTGCCGTCGCCCAGTGGTTCGAAGCCGATGAAGGACGCGGCGTCGAAGTCGTCGCCCGCGGCCGCTCCCGCGGCCGAGAAGGAGCCCGCCTCGAAGAAGAAGGGGAAGAAGGACAGCAACCCGATGGAGGGGCTGGACCTCTAACCGGGCCCGCCGCGCGGGCTCGCCCCGCTTACTGAGACGAAAGGCCCAGCCACTGGCTGGGCCTTTTGTTTTTTGGAGCCGCTCGCGCTCCAGATGGCTCGCTCGCCACGGCTCGCGTCGCGAGAAGGCGACCGGCGGATTCTCGCGGCGTTGAGCGCCCCGCTTCGATCGCAGCGCAACTCGCCGCTTGAGAGCTTTTTGCGGCGCGTAGCCTGCAATCACTATCGAAAGGGCAGGCTACGCGCCGCAAAAAGCCCAGGGGCGGCGAGTCGCGCTGCGGTCAACGCGGGGCGCTCAACGCCGCGCCTAACGTGGGTCGCCATCTCGCGAAGCGAGTCGTGGCGAGCGAGTCATCTGCAGATCGATGCGACAGATCGATGCGACGAGGCCTCCGGCTCGCGTCGCGAGAAGGCGACCGGCGGATTCTCGCGGCGTTGAGCGCCCCGCTTCGATCGCAGCCGCAACTCGCCGCTTGAGAGCTTTTGCGGCGCGTAGCCTGCAATCACTATCGAAAGGGCAGGCTACGCGCCGCAAAAAGCCCAGGGGCGGCGAGTCGCGCTCCAGTCAACGCGGGGCGCTCAACGCCGCGCCTAACGTGGGTCGCCATCTCGCGAAGCGAGCCGTGGCGAGCGAGTCATTCGGGCGAGCGAGTCATCTGCGGCCCGATGCGAGCGAAGCGAGCGAGCGCGCCCCCACCGCCGCCGCCGCCCCAAAAACGAAAGGCGCAGCTTTGTGGGCTGCGCCTTCGTCAATCCGTGGGGCCGAGGCCCGAAGGGCCGAGGCCCCACCCAGGCCCCCCAGGGCTAGAACACCGTGAAGATGTCGGGCCGGGCCGCGTCCTTGGCGATCCCTTCCATCAGCTCTTTCTGATTCGTGGTGATGCGGCTGACGAGCGCGCGGATGCTGGCGACGCGCTGCTTGTAGGTCTCCTGCCGCACCTGATCGGGCGAGCCCGACATCACGGCGTCCATGAGCGGCGTCGGCTTGAGCGGCACCAGGTTCCCGGAGTCGAGCTTGCCGCCCGCCTTCCGATCGACCCAGGGCGCCCCTGCGCTCGTCCGGATCTTGAACCCGGTCAGGTCGTTGGCGCCGCACTCCTTGCCTCCGCCCTTGCAGACCTGATCGCCAATCTCGACCAGGTTGGCGACGATGAACTTCCCGCCGGCGTTGTCGAACACGACGCCGTAGTTCTTCGGGGTCCCAGCAGCTCCCGCCTTGTCGGCGAAGGCCTTCAGCGACTCCGTGTCGTTCTCGGTCCGGCGGATGTGCTTCTCGACCTCGCCGTAGAGCGCGATCGAGTCGTAGTAGTAGTTGAACAGCTTGTCGACGTCGGCGTCGGGGAGGCGGAAGAAGTCGACGCGGAAGATCGTCGCGGTGTTGGGCCGCGGATCGAGCTTGATCGTCTTGAGATCCGCGATGAGCTGCGGATCGTAGGCGAGGGCGTCCTTCTTGTCCTTGGCGAGCCGCTGCTGGCTCATCGCCACGGCCTGACCGATCTTGGTCAGCGTCTTCTGCATCGTCTCGAGCTCGGTCTTGACCGCCTTGGCAGCGTGGTTGGCGGTGTTCATGTTGGCGCGGCCGACGCTGGCCATACCGAGGCCTCCGCCGAGCGCGAACGCCGCCGCGCCGACGATCGCCGACGCGATGACGACCGCCTTGCCACGTCCCGAGCGGACGTTCTGGACGGGGGCGCCGTCGTCGATCGTCCGAAGGTCGAAGCCCCCCTGCGGGGCCTTCATGTTGGCGTAGGGGTTCATGCCCGCTGGTGGCGCCGATGCTGGTGCGGGCGCCGCCGCCCGAGGCGGTTGAGGCCCGGGGATGGGAGCGGGTGCCGGAGCGCGCATCGGCTGCTGCATTCCGGGACCGGATGCCGGACGCTGACCGGGGGCAGGTACGCCACCCGGAGCGGGGGCGCCCGGTCGCTGGAGGCCGAGGCGGGCCTTCAGGTCGCTGATGTCTTTGGTCGGGGGGGCGCCAGGGGCGCCAGGCTTCCTGTTCTGATCCACGAGACTCCTCCGGCGTGGTTTACAGCACGCGCGCTACGTCAGTCGGCGGGTGAGCAGATCGACGGATAAAGCGATCACGGGCAACGAGGAAGCTCGGACCATACTGACGTGCTCCGGAGCTGTCAAGCCGAACCCCGCCAAACCACAGCGCGTTTGTGACGCCCGCTGGGAGACGACGGAAGAGTTGGCGAAGCTCGACGGAGAAATGCGAGCGCGACCGTGAGCCCGAGGGCCGAAACGGTCGCGCTCTCAGGTGCCTGAAATCATCTACCTCGGAACCTGCAACAGGTTCCGAACCTCCCGCGATGGGCTCGGACGAGCAGCGCTCGTCCTCCCCCGACGCGACTCAGCGCGAGAAGCTGAGGAACGATTCGAGCGCCCAGGCGGCGTCGGGCGGAAGGTTCGTGAACCGGACGCCGACCGTCTTTCCGCCGCGGGTCACCGCTTCGCCCGACGCGGTCAGCACGTCGTTGCGGTCGGGAAGCTGGAACTGGAGCCCCATGAAGCGCGGGGCGCGCGCGCCGGCCGGCTCGATCAACGGCGCGAGGCGCGCGCCGGTGCGGCTGACGTCGACCATCCGGCACATGTACGGCTGGCCGTCGAGGAACCGGTTGACGTAGAGGTCGACGGGGACGCGCTTGTCGTACCGGCGATCGGCCCCGTGCGCACGCGTGCGATGGCGGCGATCGAGGACCCTGACGGCGGTTGGCTTGACGGATTTGGCTGGCATCGGGACCCTCCGTGCAACGGTAGTTGCGGTGGTTGTCCTACATGTAGTCCTGCGTGCGGGGGCCGTCAATTTTTTCGCGGGTTCTGCCGAAGCGGAGCTGCCCGCAAGATTGACTCTGCTTATGCAACTCTCGATAATTCGGGCCCGCTTAGGCTGGCTTAGCTACCTATCCCGCACTCCACCCGCCGCTTTCCACACCCCCTTCAGGAGCCAGGCATGCACCGCATGAAGATCGGGCTTGTCGCAGCCATCGTCTTACTCGCGTTCACGGCAGGCGTTTATGTCGTGGTGACCCGCGAGCTTCGGGAGTCCATGGAGCACGCCGTCGAAACCGACGTTTCGCGCGCCCAAAGGATGCATGGCGACGTCGCCCGGCTCGAGTCGATGGAGTTCGCGAACCTGGTCTTCGGCCTCAGCCGCCGCCCCGCGGTGGTGGGCGTGTTCGACAAGGGCGATGAGAACGGCCGCCGTCAGGCGGCGTTCGAGCAGTGCGAGAAGCTGAACAGCTTCCTCCAGACCGGTGGCTCCCGTAAGGCCGACATCGTCGCGATTCTCGACTCGTCGGGCAAGGTTGTCGCCCGCGACCTGAACGTCAACGCGATGTTCGGCGAGGATCTCAAGGCCAAGTACCCCGCGGTCGCCGCGGCGCTCAAGGGCGAGCCGACCAAGGACATCTGGACGATGTCCAACCGGATGACGCGGGTGGCTGTCGCGCCGATCGTGATGCCCGACGGCACCATCCGCGGCGCGCTGCTGGTCGGCTACGTGCTCACCACCCGCGACGCCCAGGCGAAGCATGAGCTGCTCGGCACCGCGGTGGCGTACTTCCACGACGGCAAGGTCCACACCTCGAGCTTCGTGACCGAGGGGACCGGCGACAACGCCAAGGAAGACGGCAACAAGACCCAGGCCCTGAACCAGGTGCTGTTCGGGTCGGCCGATGCGTGGGGCAAGCAGGCGCTGCAGAAGGGCGCCCCGACCGAGATCTTCCACCTGACGCTCGACGGACGAGAGTACGCGGCGGTCGCGGCCCCGCTGCACGGCAACGCATTCGACAAGACCAGCGGCGTGGTCACGCTGGAATCGATCACCGACGCGCTGGAGCCGGTCTCGTCGGTGGGGATGAAGATCTTCGGCTTCGGCGTGCTCGCCATCCTGGTGGCGCTGGGCGCGTCGATGATGACGTCGCTGCGGTTCATCCGCCCCCTGGACAAGATCGAGCTCGGCGTCGCCGAGATCATCAACGGCAACATCGACTACCAGTTCCGGCCGATCGGCCCCGACTTCGAGGGGCTGTCGAACGGGCTCAACGTGATGCTTGCCCGCCTGCTGGGGCGCGAGGAGCCGAACGAGGACGAGCCCGAGGAGGAGCAGGACGAGACCGCGCGCTGGCGGTCCGATCAGATGCTGGTCGAGGAGGGGACCGGCCCCGGCGCCGCGCCGACCCCCGACGCCACCGCGCTGGCCCAGGAGGCCGAGCCGGTCTACTTCACGCGCATCTTCAATGAGTACGTCGCCGCCCTGAAGGCGCAGGGCAAGCCGACCAAGGGGATCACGGTCCAGGCGTTCACCGCCAAGCTGCGTCTGATCGAGGGGGGCCTGAAGCAGAAGTGGAAGGGCTGCCGCATGGTCCGCTTCAAGGTCAACACCCAGGGCGATCAGGTGACGCTGAAGCCGATTCCGATCAGCCAGTAACCCGAACGTCGCTCGCGGGCACGGGCCCGGTGTAAGTTCTTGGTGTGACGGTAGAGACAGGCCTCGATGTGCTGTGCAAGGACCGGTTGGATCTGGTCCGCGGGCGGCGCATCGGGGTGCTCTGTCATCCCGCGAGCGTCGCCGCGGATCTGACTCACATCGTCGATCGGCTGATCGCGGTGGGCGTGCGGCCGGAGCGGCTGTTCGGCCCCGAGCACGGCGTGCGCGGCGAGGCCCAGGACATGATCGGCGTCGGCGACGGGCACGACGCGCGCACCGGCATCCCGGTCACCAGCCTCTACGGCGACACCTTCGCGTCGCTGACGCCGACGGCGGCCGACCTCGCCGGGCTCGATCTGCTGGTCGTCGATCTGCAGGACGTCGGCACCCGCTACTACACCTACGTCTGGACCGCCGCGCTGGCGCTGGCGGCGGCGTCGTCGGCCGGCGTCGCGGTGCTGGTTCTCGATCGTCCGAACCCGATCGACGGCGTCGCGATCGAGGGGGGGACCGTGCGCGAGGGCTACGAGTCGTTCGTAGGCCTCGGCGCGGTGCCGGTCCGCCACGGGCTGACGATCGGCGAGCTCTGCCGGCTGGTCGCCGCCGGCATGCCCTGGGGAGGGGCGCGCTTCGCGCGGCCGCTCGACGGCGCGCTGACCGTGCTGCCGATGCGCGGCTGGCGGCGGGCGATGACCTTCGCCGAGACCGGCCTCCCCTGGGTGATGCCTTCGCCCAACATGCCGACGCCCGACACCGCGCTCTGCTACCCGGGGCAGTGTCTGTTCGAGGCGACCAACCTCTCGGAGGGGCGGGGGACCACCCGCCCGTTCGAGCTCGTCGGCGCGCCGTTCCTCGACGGCTACGCCTGGGCGGAGGCGGCCGCCGGTCTGCCGGGGGTGCGGCTGCGGCCGCTCACGTTCCGTCCGACGTTTCACAAGTTCGCCGGGCGTCCCTGCGGCGGCGTGCAGCTGCACGTGACCGACGCGCGCGACCTTTCGTCCCTACCTGACCGGGCTGGCGCTGATCGCCGCGGCCCGGCGCCTCGCCCCCGACGACTTCCGCTGGCGCAGCGAGCCCTACGAGTTCGTGGCCGACCCCCCGGCGATCGATCTGCTGACCGGCAGCGACGAGGCCCGCCGCGCGATCGAGGCGGGCGCCGACGTCCGGGAGCTGGCGGCCGCCTGGGCGCCGTTCGAGCGTCGCGTTCGCCGAGCAGCGGCGCCCGGCGCTGTTGCCGGACTACGCCTGATGCGGGTCGCGCTCTACGGCGGCAGCTTCAACCCGCCGCACGTCGCCCACCAGATGGTCGCGCTCTACGTGCTCGAGACCGCGCCGGTCGACGAGCTCTGGCTGCTCCCCGCCTTCCTGCACGCGCTCGGCAAGCCGCTGGCGCCGTTCGAGGACCGGCTGGCGATGTGCGAGCGGGCCGCCGCGCCTCTCGGCGCGCGGGTCAAGGTGAGCGACATCGAGCGCACGATCGGCGGCGAGAGCCGCACCCTGCGCACGGTGCGGCGGCTAGAGCAGCTCCACCCCGAGCGCAGCTTCTCGCTCGTCATCGGCGCCGACCTGATCCCCGAGGTGCCGTCGTGGCTGGGAGGCGCGGAGCTGCAGGCGACGGTCCCCTTCATCGTGGTCGGCCGCGCCGGGGTCTCCGCGCCGGGCGGCGGTCTCGCGATGCCGGAGGTCAGCTCCACCGCCGTGCGGGACGCGCTGGCCGAAAATCGCTCCGTCGAGGGGCTCGTGCCGCGAACTGTGCTCGACTACATACATCAACGCGGCCTCTACCAGACGCGCCCGGCGCGGCCCTGAACAGCGCCATGGCCGACGGAGCGACCGAAGCTCGCGGGGCTGACCACGCTGCCCCCACCGTCTTCATCATGGGCGCGGGCGTCGTCGGCACCGCGCTGGCGGCGCGGTTGGTGCGGGCGGCGATTCCGGTGACGGGGCTGCACGGCCGCCAGGTCGGCCTCTCGGACGCAGCCCGCAGCGAGCGCGGGCGTCGTGGCGTCGACCGGCGACATCCCCGCCGTCCTGTCGCAGTCGCAGGTCGTCATCATCGCGGTTCGCGACGACCGCATCCCCGAGGTCGCCGCGCGGTTGGCGACACGAGGGGAAGCTGCGCCGAGAGCAGATCCTGCTCCACACCTCGGGCACCAACCCGTCGCGAACAATCCTGGCGCCGGCGGTGCCGCACGTGCGCGCCGTCGGAACTCTGCACCCGCTGGTCTCGTTCGCCGATCCGCTCGTCGCCGTAGAGGGGCTGCAGGAGGTCACGTTCGGCATCGAGGGGGACGAGCCGGCGCGGGCCGCCGCCGCCCGGATCGCCCGTGCTCTGGGGGCGCGGTCGGTGATCCTCGAGGCGGAGAACATGGCGCTCTATCACGCGGGGGCGGTGATGGCGTCGAACTACGTCGTCGCGCTGGCCGACGCCGCGCAGGCGCTGCTGATCAAGGCCGGTGTTCCCGCCGCGGAAGCGCTGCCGGCGCTGATACCGCTCATGACCAGCGTGGTCCAGAACCTGGCCCAGCTGGGTTTGCCGGGCGCGTTGACCGGTCCGGTCGAGCGCGGTGACGTCGCCTCGGTCGAGCGACATCTGGAGTCGCTGGCGGCGCGGGCGCCGGAGCTGGTCGAGCTCTACCGGCTGGTGGGGCGCGACGTCCTTCGCCTCGCGCGCGCGAAGGCCAAGCTCGAGCCCGACCGCGCAGCGCGCCTAGACGCGCTGTTCGCCGCCCCCAAGGCGTGAAGAGCGTCCAAGCGGTGCATGTGGCGGTGAAGGAGTCGTCGAAGAACCGCCGAACAAAAGCGCTGAGTCCTGGCATTTTTGCGCGGGCTTGGCCTATCATCGGCCCGTTTCGCCGACTGCAACCGGGAGCATTGCAATGCACAAGCGAATTGCCCTCACTTTGGTCGTGTCGCTCGCACTGGCGGGCGTGGCTCTGGCTGCCAAGCCGGAGGACGTGTTCAAAGGCAAGATCATCATCACCAAGAAGCGCCTGCCGATGAAGTTCTCGTCGCCAGGGGCCTTCGTCAGCGCGCTTCAGAGCGGCAAGATCGACAAGATCCAGCCGACCGAGGAGAAGGGGCCGGAGCAGGGGACCTGGGACCTCGAGTACCTGGCGTTCTTCGCGCAGCCCCTGACCGACAGCGAGATCACCATCAAGTTCTACGACATCACCGGCGGCGAGAAGCGCTACGTCGCGGGCGATCCGCAGTACACCCGCGAGAAGGGCTCGCGCATCTTCGGCTCCAGCATCACGCTGGCCAAGCCCGAGTTCGACGTGCGCAAGCACTACATGATGAACATCGACAGCCGTGGTCGCACCATCGCGACCACGACGTTCTGGCTGCTTGGCAAGGGTGCGCAGTACAGCGGCAAGGTCGAGTTTTCCGACGCGGACACGCGCGCCAAGTGAGCACAGGAGCCCCGTGACGCGGATTGGAATCGCAGGAGCGTTTCTCTTCGCGTCAGTGACCTTGGCGCCCACGCCGTCGCGGGCTGCGACCGAGGAGGCGGCCAAGGCGGCGACAGCGCCCAAGCCGGCGACGGCGACGGCGCCCGAAGAAGCCCGGCAACGCAAAGAAGAGGACGCGCACCAAGGCCGCGGCGTCGGTTCCCAAGGAGGCGCCGATCGCCGCCGCGAAGCTGGACGCCCTGCGCGACCTGCTGTTCGACGAGGACGACGCGCGGGCGCTGGAGGTGGCTGGCGTGCTCGGCGGCCTGACCGCTCCCAACGCAGGAGATCCGCTGATCGAGATGCTGGCCGCCGGGACCTCGACCGCGCGGACCCAGGCGGCGCTGGACGCGCTCGCCAAGCTGGCCGCGGCCGGGGCGCTGGCCAGCGCCCGGGCGGTGGAGATCCTCGAGCTCTATTCAGGCCACCGCACCGTCGAGGTGCGCCGGCGCGCGGTCAAGGCGCTGGGCGAGCTCAAGGACGCGATCGTCGTCCCGACACTGCTGGCCCGCCTGGGCGATTCCGCGCCCGAGGTGCGCGCGGTCGCGGGCGAAGCGCTCGCCGCCCGCAAGGAGACGAAGGCGACCCCGCGGCTCTACCTGCTGCTCAAGCGCGGCGACATGGGAGCGGCCGGTCCGATCGCGGTGCTCGCGACGCCCGACCTGGTCCCCCAGATCGCCGAGCTGGCCGGCAGCGTCGATGACAGCGTGCTGGCGACGGCGCTCGGCGAGTACGTCAAGCGCACCGACGTCCCCGACAAGCTGCGGGTCGACGTGCTGCGCACCATCGGCCGCCTCAGCGGCGCGGCGGCGACGACGGCGCTGATCGAGTACGTGGCCGCGATCCCCGCCAAGGACAACCGGCCATCGAAAAATGAGGCCATGAAGCTGCTGGACGAGCGCGGGAGCAGGCAATGACCTCGCGCCTGCGCCTCGCGCTCCCGCTGCTGCTGGCCGCGTCGGCCTGCGCCCCGGTCCTTATCAGCGCGCCGGCAACCCGGCCGACGTCGGCTCGGCGCTGGCGCGCTCGCGTCCCCCGCCGCGCGCCCCACCAACGCGCAAGGGCGCTACCTGGCTTTCCTTGTGCTGGGCGGGGCGGCAGGTCCGCGGCTGGCGGCGTACGACCTGGGGACGCAGAAGCGGCTCTGGACGCAGCCGGCCGAAGTGACCAGCCGCATCGCCGTCGGGACGCAGGTGCTGGTCCACGGCATCCGTCCGTCCGACGGCGCCGGCGGCAACAGCATCATCGTCGGGCGCGACATCGCGACCGGCAGCGTGCTCTGGCAGTACGCGCTGCGCGGCAACCAGCGCAACCTCGGCTACGCGGTCGACGGCGACGCCGTGTTCGTGGTGGTTCAGAACGTCGGCGCGACCGCTCGCACGACCACGGGCGAGGTCGTCGCGCTGGACGCGCGCACCGGTACCCAACGCTGGCGCCATCCGCTCCCGTCGGGGCGCGTGGCCGGGCCGGCGGCGCGCGGCGGCGTCGTGGCGGTCCCCATCGAGTCGCAGTACGTCTTCCTGCTCGACGCCGCCAGCGGCGCCGAGCTGGCCCAGGTGCTGTCGACGCAGGAGGCGGCGACCTTCGTGCGCGCGCTGCCCGAGGGGCTGTTCTTCGGCTCGCGCGGCCTGTTCCTGATGGCCCCCTCGACGTCGCGCGGCTCGCGCGAGGCCCCCGGCTACCTGCGGGCGCGGCTGCCGGCCTTCGTGCGGCCGATCTACTGGTACGACATGTACCGCCCCGAGCAGGTCGACTACTCGGCGATCGACCGCAACCGGATCCTCTGGCGGGCCTCCGTCGACGGCGATCGGGCCCGCTTCCGCGATGACCTCGCGATCGTCCACGACTATCGGTTCTTCTTCGGCTTCGACGCGGGGTCGGGGGCGCTGCGCTGGGCGAACCACCTCGCCACCGACGCGGTCGGCTCGGCCGACACCGGCAGCACCGTCGTGTTCGCCACCGCCGGTGGCGAGCTGGGGGCGTTCGACGCGACCACCGGGGCGCGCAGCTACACGGCCATGCTTCCTGGCGAGGTCGTGCGCGCGGCGACCTTCGACGCCGAGGGCTTCGCCCCCGTCGCCAGCACGCCGGCCCCGGCGGTGGTACAGACGCTGATCGACATCATCGCCGATCCGGACAAGCGCTTCCCGGAGCTGAAGGTCTTCGTGATCGAGGAGCTCGGACGCCAGCCGGGCAACGAGGTCTCCCCCAAGCTGCTCGAGGTGCTGACGCGTGAAGGGCTGCCGCCGCTCGCCTATCAGAAGGCGGGCGAGGCGCTGGTCGGCCGCCGCGACGCGACCTCGGCCGATACGCTGGCCTCGGCGCTGCGGCTGCGCGCCGACTACGCCGAGGCGCGCAACGCTCCGCCGGTGGAGCTCTTGGCCAAGGCGGTGGCGGCGCTGGGACCGAGTGGCCGCCCGGCCGCGCCGGAGCTGGTGGCGAACCTGCGGCTCCCCGAGACGTCCGCGGCCGCCTCGGCCCAGATCGCCCGCGCCCTGGCGGCGATCGGCGCCTCGGACCTCGGCGTGCCGGCGCTGCGCGACTTCCTCACGATGTATCGCGCCGATCCCGCCTTCGAGGGGGATCCGACCGCGCTGATCGCGGCCGCCGAGGCGCTCCTCAAGCTGGGCGGGGCTGGCGATCGCGCGCTTCTGCTGTTCGTCTCGGCGGAGCCGCGCACGGCGCCGGGCCTCCGCGCCCACCTGCACCGCGCCCTGGGGGAGACCGCCCCGCCGAAGTTGGTCGGCGCCGCTCCGTGAGCGGCGCGCAAAGATTAACCGTCGTCGTTTGCAAGGGGCCCGTCTGCGGTGAGCAGCGCGGGTCGGCGGCCCTGACGGCCCACCTCGAAGAGCGGATCGCCGCCCGCGGGCTGGCCGAGCGGGTCGAGGTCGTCGAGGAGGTCTGTCTGGGGCACTGCCTGCGCGGGCCCAACGTGCTGGTCTATCCGCAGGGCAGTGACGGCCGCTTCTCGACCGGCGCGATCCTCTACAACCGCATGACCACCGAGGAGCTGGATCGCGTAATCGACCGGCACCTCGTCGGCGGCATGGCGGTCCGGATCTTCACCAACCGACCACCCACGCGGTAGTGGCCTATAATTTCGGGCCTCGCCCGATGACCATCTACCTAGATCACAACGCGACGACGCCGGTACGGGCGGAGGTCGCGGACGCGATGGCGGCGGCGCTGCGCGAGCTCCCGGGCAACCCGTCGAGCGTCCACGCGGCGGGGCGGGCGGCGCGGGCCGCGCTCGAGGCGGCGCGCGCCGACGTGGCGGCGCTGCTCGGAGCCGAGGTCGAGACCATCGTGTTCACCTCGGGCGGCACCGAGGGGAACGACCTGGCGATTCGCGGCCTGCTGCGCGCGCGTCGCGGCACCGGGCGGCCGCACGTGGTCTCCTCGCCGCTGGAGCACCCGTCGGTGCTGGCGGCGCTCGCCGCGGCGGACGTCGAGCTGACGCTGGTCGCCGTCGGCCCCGACGGGACGATTGTTCCGGAGGCCCTTCGGGCCGCGCTTCGTTCAGATACGGCGCTGGTGACGCTGGCGCTGGCGAACCACGAGCTGGGCAACGTCTACGACGTCGCGGCGCTGGCGGCGCTCGCCCATGAGGTCGGGGCGCTGTTCCACACCGACGCGGTCCAGGCCGCCGGAAAGCTCCCGCTCGACGTCGCGGCGCTGGGGATCGACGCGCTGACGATCTCGGCGCACAAGCTCCACGGCCCGAAGGGGGCTGGGGCCGTCTACCTGCGCGTCGGCGTGCCGTTCGCGCCGCCGACCGAGGGGGGACATCAGGAGCGGGAGCGGCGCGCGGGGACCGAGAACGTAGCGGGCATCGTCGGCTTCGGTGTCGCCGCGCGTCTCGCCGGCGCCGCGCTGCGGGCCGAGGCGGCGCGGCTCGGGGCGCTGCGCGATCGGCTGGAGGCGCGCCTGCTGGCGCTCCCGGGCGCCCGCCGCCACGGCGACGGGGACAGCCGGTTGCCGGGGACGTTGAACGTCGGGTTCGCGGGGGTGCCGGGGCAGCGGCTGGCCGCGGCGCTGGATCTCGAGGGGGTCTGCGTCTCGACCGGGGCGGCCTGCACCTCCGGCTCGCTGTCGCCGTCGCCGGTGCTGCTCGCCCTCGGGCTGCCGCCGGCGCGCGCCGCCGAGGCGGTCCGGTTCGGGCTCGGTCGCGACAACGACGAGGCCCAGATCGATCGCGTCGCCGAGATGCTGCCGGCGCTGGTGGCCCGGGTCGCGGGCAGCGACGGTCCTCGGGTCAGCGCCGGGCGGGAGCGGATCGTGATCGCGATGTCGGGGGGCGTCGACTCGTCGACCGCGGCGGCGCTGCTGGTCGACGCCGGCTACGACGTCATCGGCGCGACGCTGCGCCTCTACGACGCGCGCGGCACCGCCGCCAGCATCGGCGGGCGCTGCTGCGGTCCGCGCGACATCGAGGACGCGCGCGCGACCTCGGCGCATCTGGGGATCCCGCACCACGTGATCGACGAGAGCGCCGCGTTCGGCGCCGCCGTGATCGACGACTTCGTCGCCGAGTACCGCGCCGGCCGCACCCCGAACCCGTGCGTGCGCTGCAACGAGAAGATCAAGTTCGGGCCGCTGCTGGCGTTCGCCGACGCGGTCGGCGCCGCGGCGCTCGCGACCGGGCACTACGCCCGGCTCGAGGCCGGGCCCGACGGTGTCGCCCTCGGTCGGGCCGTCGATCGCGACAAGGACCAGTCGTACTTCCTGTTCGGCCTCCGCCCCGAGATCCTGGCCCGGGTCAGGTTCCCGCTCGGGGAGATGACCAAGGACGAGGTGCGGGCGCTGGCCCGGCGCCATCGTTTGCCCAACGCAGACAAGGCCGACTCGCAGCAGATCTGCTTCATCCCCGACGGCGATCACGTCGCGTTCCTGAGCGCGCACGGCGGGGCGGGGCGCCCGGGCGCGATCGTCGACGACGCCACCGGTGCGCGCATCGGCGAGCACGCCGGCACGCACGCCTTCACGATCGGCCAGCGGCGCGGCGTCCCGGGCGGCGGCAGCGGTCCCCGCTTCGTGCTGCGCATCGAGCCCGCGAGCGGCGATGTCCGCGTCGGCCCGCGCGCCGCGCTGGCCCGCGATCGGCTGCGCGTCGCGGACGTGCGTTGGCTGGGTGCGCCCACGGCGCGGGACGGCGCCGCCGTGCGCTGCGCCGTCCAGATCCGCCACCACGCGACCGCGCTCCCCGCCTGGATCGAGCCGGGGCCCGACGGCGCCACGCTGGTCCGCCTCGACGAGCCGGCCTACGGCGTCGCGCCCGGCCAGGCGGCCGTCTTCTACGACGCGGCCGACCGCGTCCTCGGCGGCGGCTGGGTGGCGGTCGACGCGCAATGACCCAGAGCTCCCGGGACGTGTTCGAACAGGGCGTGGCGAAGCTGGCCGAGGTGCTGGGCCCGGCCGGGTTCTCGTTCGCCAGCACCGACGAGGACACCGGCAACGGTGACCTGTCGGCGATCGCCGAGTTTCGACGCGCTGACCGTCGTCTCGAGCTCCATTTTCACCGCGGGCTGGTGCTCGTCAGGTACCACTTCGCCGAGCAGTCGCTGTCGCACGAAGAGCTCGCGCGGGGCATGCGGGGGCTCGAAGGGATCGCGGCCGAGGCGCAGTTCCCGGGGTTCTCGGACGATCCCGCCGACGGCTTCCGCCATCTCCGCGTCGATCTCGAGCGCTTCGGCGCCATCTTCTTGACCGGTGGCGCCAAGGCCTTCCGGGCCCTGAAAAAGTGGCTGGATAAGCACCCGAAGAAGAGCGGCCTGGCCGGGCTGCGCTGAGGCTTGCGCTTGACCATACCTCCCTCGTCACGGGAGTATTCATCGGTGTTAGCAGCCCCCCGTTTGACGATCGTCTCTGGCCGAGCCCTGACGCGCGTGGCATCGAGCGCGGCGCTCTGTCTGCTCCTGGTCTCTTGCTCCTCGGGCGGAGAGCCCAACGAGACCGGTGGGGGGGCGGCGGCGCTCCCGGCGGCGGCGGCACGGGTCCCGCGGGCGCAGGCGGATCCACGGGCGCGGCCGGTAGCCAGGCCGGCGCCGGCGGCGGTCCCGGCGGGCAAGGGGGCGGCCCCACCGGAGCGGCGGGTGCCGGACGTGGCGGGAGCTCAGGAGATGCAGGTGCCAGCGGCGCCGGTCCGGGTGGCGTGACCGGGACGGCAGGCGCTGGCCGCGGCGGCTCCGGCGCGGGCACCGCCGGGCGCGGCGGCAGCGGCGGCAGCGGCGGGAGCGCGGGCTCGTCCAGCGGCAGCGCCGGCTCGTCCGCGGGCAGCAGCGGCTCGGCCGGCAGCGGCGGCGCCGCCCCCAGCCCGGTCACCCCGACCAAGGTCGGGAACAAGTACCAGCTCGCGTTCGGCGACGTCACCTTCGAGATCGATCCGCAGACCGGCGGGCGGGTCTCCAAGCTGGCGCTCTCGGGGACCGATACCATCGTCTCGTCGGGCACCGACCCGACCACGTGGGGCTCGGTGTTCTGGACCAGCCCGCGCGCCGACTGGACGCCGACGACGGACGACTGGCCGCCGCCGACGGCGATCGACAACGCGGTCTACACCGCCAGCATCTCGGGGACCCACATCCTCGCGACCGGTCCGACCGACAGCGTCCTCAGCGTCAACATGGCCAAGGACTACGCGGCCGACGCGACGTCGGGCTGGATCACCCTCAAGTACACGATCAACAACGCCAGCACGACCAAGGCGCGGAAGGCGGCGCCCTGGGAGATTAGCCGCGTTCCCCGCGGCGGCATCGTCTTCTTCCCCGTCGGAGCGTCGGTGACCAAGGGGCCTCTCACCACCCTCACGCAGTCGGATGGCATCGCCTGGTTCGACGATGCGCCGAAGACCGCCACCAGCCCGGACGGGGACAAGTGCGCGGCGGACGGCATGGGATGGACCGCGTACGTCCTCGGCGGAAACCTCTTCATCAAGAAGTTCCAGGACCAGCCCTCGACCGCGCAGGCGCCGGGCGAGGGTGAGGTCGATGTCTATCCGGGGGCTGGCTTCCTCGAGTTCGAGGTTCAGGGCCCGTACACGAACATCGCGGCGTCCGGCAACTTCCCGTGGACCATGCAGTGGCGGGTCGTGAAGGTCCCCAGCTCCGTGACCATCGCGGTCGGCAGCGCCACGCTGGTGCAGTTCGTCAAGCAGCAGCTCGCGCTCTGACCGGCGCGCCGCGCGCCGGTCTCAGCCCCCGTGCGCGGGGGTCTTGGGACCGTGGGCGGCGATCTCGGCTTCCAGCTCCTCGCGCTGCTCGCGCAGGTGCCAGGGGACATCGGCATAGACGTCCTCGAACAGGCTGGCGAGCGGCGGTTTGGGCGGGCGGCTCTCGGCGTAGGCGAGGGCGTCGTTGATCTCGATCGTTGATCTCCGCGCGCAGCGTCGGCTCCAGCTCGGCCGGCAGCTCGCCCCGGGCCTGCATGTACTTGCGTCAGGCGGTCGAGGGGATCGCGGCTCTCCCACTCCTTCGGCTCGGCCGGATCGCGATAGACCGACGGATCGTCGGAGGAGCTGTGCGCGCCCCGACGGTAGGTGAGGGCCTCGATCAGCGTGGGGCCGTCGCCGCGCCGCCCGCGGGCGGCCGCCTCGGCGACGACGTGGATCATCGCCAGGATGTCGTTGCCGTCGACCAGCACCCCGGGCATCCCGTAGGCGATCGCCTTCTGCGCGAAGGTCGGCGTCGCGGTCTGCCCCGAGCGCGGCACCGAGATCGCCCAGCCGTTGTTCCGGCACAGCAAGAGGGCCGGCAGCTTGAAGACGGCCGCCAGGTTCATGCTGGTGTGGAAGATGGGCGTCGAGGTCGCCCCCTCGCCGAAGAAGGCGACCGCGACGTCCTCGCGCTTCTGCAGCTTCGCCGCCCAGGCCGTGCCGACGGCGTTCGGGATGTGCGAGCCGACCGGCGAGCTGACCGAGACGAAGTTCGATCCGTCGGACCGAGTGGTGGACCGGCATCTGCCGCCCCTTGACCGGATCCTCGGCGTTGCCGAACAGCTGGCACATGAACGTGCGCAGCGGGTAGCCGCGATAGAGCGCGGCCCCGGCCTCGCGGTAGGCGGGGTACAGCCAGTCCCCGGGGCGAAGCGCGTGGGCGGCGCCGATGTGCGTCGCCTCCTCGCCCAGCGACGACAGGTAGAACCCCATCCGCCCCTGGCGCTGCAGCCGGAGCATCCGCTCGTCGAGAATCCGGACGGTCAGGATCGCGCGGAACAGCCTGCGCAGGTCGTCGCCCGACAGCGCCGGCTCGCGCTCCGGGTGGATCACCTTACCGTCGTCGTCGATGACGCGGATGACTTCCAGCTTCACGGCTCGCCGGGGGCTCGTATAATCGGCCGCCTGTCCCCCTGTCAAGGAAGGCCGCCACAATTCCAATCATGTCGATCAAGGTGCGTGACATCGTCAGCTTCGCCGGTCGCGATTACGTCGTCGAAGGGACCGCGAGCTATCTAATCAACGGCCGGATGACGGTCCTCGCGCGCGCGGTCGACGGCGAGGTCGTCCTCTGGATCGAATCCCCGCACGCCCCGGGCGGCGGCGACCGGCTGCTGGTGCTGCGCGAGGTCCGCGACCTCGAGCTGGCGGTGCCCCCGCCCGAGAGCATCAGCTACCACGATCTGACCTACGTCCAGCGGCTGGTCGGGCGCGCCCAGGTCGACCTGGCCGGTTCGGTCCCCGAGCGTCGCCTGGGCCGGTGGAGCTCTGGCGCTACCGGGCGGCGGGCGATCTCTACCTGCAGATCGAGGCGGGCGTCGATCGGGTGTTCATGCTCTCGGGCGAATCGGTACACAAGGGCATGATAGACATCCTGCCCGGACGCTGATTGATGCCGGGGAACACCTTCGGGACACTGTTTCGCATCACGACCTTCGGGGAGTCCCACGGCCCGGCCGTCGGCGTCGTCGTCGACGGCTGCCCGCCCCGGATCCCGCTCGCGGTCGCCGAGATCCAGGCCGAGCTCGACCGGCGCCGGCCCGGCCAGAGCGCCATCACCACCCAGCGCCGCGAGCCCGACACCGGTCGAGATCCTCTCGGGGCTGCACGAGGGGATGACGCTGGGGACGCCGCTGGCGATGATGGTTCGCAACCAGGACAACCGCGGCGGGGACTATGACGAGATGCGGACCAAGTACCGCCCCTCGCACGCCGACTACACCTATCAGGCGAAGTACGGCATCCGGGCCTGGGAAGGGGGCGGCCGGGCCAGCGCCCGCGAGACGGTCGGGCGGGTGGCCGCCGGGGTCGTGGCCCGCAAGGTGCTGGCCACCTTCGCGCCCCAGCTGGAGATCGTCGCCTGGGTGCAGCGGGTACAGGACCTGGAGGTCGCGGTCGACCAGCGCGACGGTGACGCGGGCCGCGGTCGACGCGAACATCGTGCGCTGTCCCGATGCCGAGGCCGCCGTTCGGATGATCGCGCTCATCGACGGGGCTCGCAAGGCGGGCGACTCGCTGGGCGGCGTGGTCGAGGCGGTCGCGCGCGGCGTGCCGGCGGGGTGGGGCGAGCCGGTGTTCGACAAGCTGGACGCCGATCTCGCCAAGGCGATGCTGTCGCTGCCGGCGGCCAAGGGGTTCGAGATCGGCAGCGGTTTTGCCGGGACACACCTGACCGGCAGTCAGCACAACGATCCGTTCTACGGCGTCGCCGGCAAGGTCCGGACCCGGACCAACCGGTCGGGCGGGGTGCAGGGCGGGATCTCGAACGGCGAGGAGATCGCCATTCGGGTGGCGTTCAAGCCGACGGCGACGATCCTGCGCGAACAAGAGACCGTCGACGAGCAGGGTAACGACACGACGATCAAGGCCCGCGGCCGGCACGACCCCTGCGTGCTGCCCCGCGCGGTTCCGATCGTCGAGGCGATGATCGCCCTCGTGCTCGCTGACCACGCTGTCAGGCAGCGCGGGCAGTGCGGTTGACGGTCGCCCTCCGCGGGCTTCTTCTGCTCGGCCTCGTGCTGCTGGCGGGGTGCCGAGAGCGCGCCGCGTCCCTGCTGCGCTTCGATGCCGGGATGACGCCGCCGCCGCCAACACAGGCGGAGGAGCCGCACCAGGTTCACTTCACCTTCACGGCCCCCGATGCGGTCACGTTCGGGTGGAGCGGCAGCGACGGGACGCTTCGCTACTGGGCCCGGGACATTCCGCCGCGGACCGTCACCGCGCACCGCCCGACGCCGCTCCCGATCTCCTCCGCGGGGCCCTGGCAGGAGGCGGTCGCAGACGGCCTCGTCCCGGGACAGGAGTACCAGTACGAGGTGGGGCATCCCTTCCGTCCGACGACGCAGACGTTCCGGGCGCCGCTGGCGCGCGGGGCAGCCGGATTCACGTTCGTGGCGATCGGCGAGATCGGCACGGTCGCGGAGGCGCCGGGCGCGGCCGCAGTGCATCGGTTGATCCGCATCATCGAGCCGGCATTCGTCTTGGGGCTGGGGGGGCTCACCTTCGGAAGCGAACGCGGTGCCGGCGCCGTCGATCGCCACTTCGACGAGGTGATGCTCTGGTCGCGGCGCGCGGCTTACATGCCCGTCTGGGGACGCAGCGAGTGGGCGCCCGGCGGCCACGACGACCTCCGCAACTACAAGGGGCGCTTCGCCTTTCCCAATCCCGCGGCCGCCTCCGGCGCGCCCGCCGAGGGCTGTTGCGGCGAGGACTGGTACTGGTTCGACCAGGCTCGGATCCGGATCATCACCTACCCCGAGCCTTACGCGCCCGAGACGTGGCGGCGCTGGGCGGAGGACGCCGAGGCGATCTTCGCGGCGGCCCAGGCCGACGCGGAGCTCCGGTTCATCGTCACCGCCGGCCACCGGGCCGCCTACTCGTCGGGTCCGGAGGGCGGCAGCGCGGAGCTACGCGCCATCCTCGACGGGTTCGGCAGGCGGTTCCCCAAGTACGTGCTGAACCTTGCCGGCCAGGCCCGCGCCTACGAGCGCACCAAGCCGCAGGCCCACGTCGTCCACGTCACCGCCGGCATCGCGGGCGCGCCGCTGGCTCGGGTGGCGACCGACTGCGGGTGGCCGGACTGCAAGCCGTCGCCCTTCACGGCGTTCCGGGCGCTCCACCACGGCCTGATCAAGATCCTCGTTCGCCCGGCGAGCCTCGGTATCGAAGCGATCTGCGCCGGGCAGACCCGCGGCGAAGACGAGCTTCACTGCGCCGACGGCGAGATCCTGGACAGCGCCGCTGTCGCCGGCCCCTGACGGCGCCGCCGTCAGGAGGGCATGCCGGGATCGCCGGCCTCGCGCCGTAGGATCGCCAGCGCGGCGTCGTCGAAGTGGTAGCGGGCCCGACAGAAGTTGCAGATCACCTCGGCCTGGCCTTCCTCGACGATCATCGCCGCCAGCTCCGCGGGTCCCAGGAGCGCGATCGACGAGCGGGCGCGCTCGTACGAGCACGGGCAGTGGAAGGTGACCGGGCGGCGATCGAGCTCCATCACCGGAAGACCCTCGAGGGCGGGTCCTATCGCCGCGTCGATTGAGCCGGCGACGGCCATCCGGGCCAGGCCGCCGCTCGCCAGCCGCGCGCGGGCCTCCATGACGAGCTCGGCGCCGTCGCTGCCCGGGAGCGCCTGCAGCAGGAGGCCCCCGGACCAGGCCACGTCGCCGTCGGCGGTCAGCCCGGCGTCGCAGGCGAGCGCGCTCACGATCTGTTCGCTGTCGGAGAGGTAGCGCTCGACGTCGTCGTCGATCTCGCCGCTGACGATCGAGGTCTGACCGCGGAAGCTTTCGCGCAGTCCGATGTCGCGGACGACGCTGACGATACCGACGCTGCCGATCGCCGCCGCCAGGCTGGCCCGTCCGCCGGTGGCGACGGGGGCGGGTAGGGGGATCTCCGGGTTTTTCACGTAGGCGCGCGCCGCGCCGGCGGCCGTCGCGTCGACGGTCAACCCTCCGAGCGGACCGTCACCGAGAACCTGCAGGGTGACCCGCTCTTCGTCCTTGGTCAGCGTCGCGAGCAGCAGCCCCGCGGTGAGACCGCGCGCCAGGGCGAGCGCGCCCGCGGTGCCGGCCGCATGCCGTCGCGCCGCTTCGCGCGCGACGCCCGTCGAGGTGACCGCGACGACGCGGATCGAGCGCGCGCGGACGATCGAACGGACGATCTCGTCGGGCTCGCCCATGGTGGTGGATAAGGGTACGCTCCCCGCGGCCGAATGTCCCCCGCCGCACCACGCAGCCCGCTGCTGTCTCTCCCGAACCTGCTCAGCCTGTCGCGGCTGCCGCTCGGGGGGTGTTCTGGGTGGCCCTGGGCCCCGGTAACCCGCGCCCCACGCCGGCGCGGGCGGTGGCGGCGCTCGGGGTGATGGGCGTCGCCGCCGCCACCGACGTCCTCGATGGCTACATCGCCCGCCGCCGCGGCGACGACCTGGCCGGCGCCGGGTCGTGGCTCGATCCGGTCTGCGACAAGCTGTTCATCGGCGCGGTGCTCGGGGCGCTGTACATCGAGCGCGGCGTGTCGCTGGGGACGCTGGCGTTGATCGTCACGCGGGAGCTGTTGCAGCTGCCGATGGCGCTCGTCTACCGCGTGGTGCCGACGCTGCGGCACTGGCTCCAATACGACTTCCGCGCCAGCCCGCTGGGCAAGGCTGCCACCTGCGCGCAGTTCCTGGCGATCGCGGCGCTGATCCTGGGCCTGCCCGCGCGGGGGCTGGCGCTGCTGGCGTTCGCGCTCGGCACGACGGCGCTTGGCGACTACATACGGCGGGCGATCCGCCTGGGCCGCGGCCGCCTCGCCGCCGGTGACGCCCCCCCACCCAACGAGCCCAGGACGTGACGATGACCCACGACGACCCCCGAAGCCTGACCGCGCCGCCGTTCGCCCCCGGCGGCTTTTTCGCCGTCTTGTTTGGCTTCTTGCTCGTCTTCTTGCTCGCTTCGGGGGGCTCCGGTTGCCAACATGGCGCGACGGTGACCCCGCCTCCTCCTGTCGCACGTCCGCTGGTCGGCGCCGTCGAAAAGCTCGACGCTGCGCTCGACACGCTGGTCGATCCGGCCGCCCGGGTCGAGGTGCTGTCGCAGGGCTACAAGTGGTCCGAGGGGCCGGTCTGGACCGGCGGGGCGTTGCTCTTCTCCGATGTCCCCAACGACGTCGTCTGGCGCTGGACCGACGCGGCCGGCGCGACCGAGTTCCTCCGCCCGAGCGGCTACACCGGCACGACGCCGCGGGGGGCGAGCCGGGCTCGAACGGCCTGGCCGTCGACGAGGCGGCCCGGCTCTACCTCTGCCAGCACGGCGACCGTCGGATCGCGCGCTTCGATACCAACACCCGGACGTTCGTGACGGTGGCCGACCGGTTCGATGGCAAGCGGTTCAACAGCCCGAACGATCTGGTCGTGCGTGCGAACGGCGACGTCTACTTCACCGATCCGATCTACGGATTGGCCGGACACGGCAAGGATCCGGCGCGGGAGATCCCCTGGAGCGGCGTCTACCGCAACAGCGCGGCCGGGCAGGTGACGGTGCTCGACAAGGAGCTGACCTTCCCGAACGGCCTCGCGTTCTCCCCGGACGGCAAGACGCTGTACGTGTCGCAGTCCGACCCCGACCGGGCGATCTGGATGGCCTACGACGTCACGCCCGACGGCGGGGTCCAGAACCGGAGGGTCTTCTTCGACGCGACCGCGCTGGCGAAGGCGGGGAAGAAGGGTCTGCCCGACGGCCTCAAGATCGACGAGTCCGGCAACCTGTTCGCGACCGGCCCCGGCGGCGTGCTGGTCTTCTCGCCCACGGGCAAGCACCTCGGGACGATCGTCACCGGCGAGCCGACCGCCAACTGTGCCTTCGGCGACGACGGCTCGACGCTGTACATGACCGCGAACGACAAGCTGACGCGCATTCGGCTGCGGACCCGGGGGGCCGTCGGCAAGTAGCAATGCCGGACCGCGATCCACCTCGGAGGGGGGAGGGTGGGGGCCCCCATCCTCCCCCTCCGAACCTCCCGCGGTGCGCTCGGACGAGCAAAGCTCGTCCTCCCGCGACGCGAGTCCGCCACCCAAGTTCCGCTGGCTGCCGCCGATGGGCAGCCGCGGCTATCACTTGATGCTGGCCGCGGTGGCGATGCTGATCCTCGGGCCGCTCGGCGGCGTCACCGCCTCGTACATGGTGTTCAGCGTCGGCTTCTTCGTCGGCGGGCAGGTGCTGGCCGGGAATCCTCGGCAGCACCGTCACCTACGGCTACGGCGCCGACGGCAAGCACGGCGCGAACTACATCCAGACCATGGCCGCCTCGGTGGCCTCGATGGCCGGGATGGGGGTGCTCGTCCAGGCGATGGTCTGGCTGGGGATGCCGCTGCCCGCCGACCTGGAAGCTGACGCTCTACTTCAGCTGCATCGGCATGTTCGGCGATCGGCGTCGGCATGCTCTACACGCCGATCCTGGTCGACCGCCTGCAGCTCGAGTACCCGTCGGGGCACGCGGTCGCCAACATCCTGCGCGCGCTGACCGACCCGCGTCTGCTCAAGCGATCGATCGGCAAGCTGGGCGGCGGGCGCGCTGGCGGGGCTGGTCGTTCCGTTCGTCGTCGCGTCGGGTCGCGCGTTCCTGGAGAAGATCGGGACGTCGGCGGCGACGGTCGGGGCCGGGATGATCGTCGGGACGCCGGATCGGCGTGCCGGCCGCGGTCATGGCCTTGATCGGCCTGGCGCTGACCCCGTGGCTGCGCGCGACCGGGCTGCTTGGGCCCGAACGATCCGTTCCGCAAGATCGGATTCCTGGTCGGGCTCGGCGATGATCCTCGGGGCGGCGATCGTGGACATGACCCTGATCGGCGTCGAGGCGGTGCGCCGGATGCAGCGCGCAGCGGGGCCAGCCGGCACCCGCGCCCGACGCGGGGGCTCAGCACCCGATGGCTCGTTGGCGTGGGTCGTGTTCTGGGGCGTCGCGCTGACCGTCGTGGCGACGATCGTGCTCGAGCAGCCGCTGCGGCTTCGTCCTGTTCGGGCTGGTGCTGGTGTTCCTGTTCGTGTTCGTCAACGGGATCTCGAACGGCATCACCGACTGGAATCCGATCTCCAGCGCGTTCGTGATCGCGGTGCTGCTGATGTCGGCGCTGGGGCTGCGCTGCGCCGATCGTCGCGCATCATGGTCGCCAGCATCCTGCTGGTCTCGTGCAGCGTCGGCGTCGACATGCAGCAGGATCGGTCGACCGGGTGGCGGCTCGGGTCGGACCGGACCGATCCAGTTTCGTTATCAGGCCATCGGCATCGTGATGGGCGCGGCGCTGTGCGTGCTGTTCGCGAAGCTGTTCATGAATGCCTATCCGGTGCTGCAGCGTCGACACGTTCACCCACCCCGAGGCCAAGGCCGGCACCTGGCAGTCGGCGATGACCTACAAGTTCGTCGGCGCGATCCGCACCATGGGGAATCTGCCCTCCTACCAGCTGAAGGCGATGCTCCTGGGGCTCGGCATCGGCTTCGTGACCGAGGTGTCGCGCAAGCTGCTGGCGCGCGCGCGCCGTTACCAGGCCTTCATCAAGGCCAGCGCCAAAGGGGCTGCCGTTGGGTGGGTCGTCGACGCGATCCTCCTCTCCAGCCCGTACGCCTCGTCGACGGGCGGCTTCCTCGACATCTACACCTCGTGCTGGTTCGCGGCGGGCGGCCTGCTGACGCCGCTCCTGGCCCCGCGCCGGCAGACGCCGCCGACGGAGCTGGGCGACAGCAACATTCTCCCCGAGGACATGAGCACGCCGTCGCTGATCGGGGGCGGGTCTGATCGCGGGGAGTCGATCTTCACGCTGGCCGCGGGGATCATCGCCTTGCTGGCGCTGCTGCACTAACCTGACGCGCGGCCGGATGTCGATCCTGATCTCCTCACCCTCCCGCGCTGGTTCGCCGCCAGCAGCGTCGATCTGCACGCGCTCCTCTCCGACCACCTGCACTGCGAGCGCAAGGCGGCGGAGAACGCGCTCTCGCTGGTGCGCCGCTACCCGCACCGCGGCGACTCGGTCGATCAGCTGGCCCGCCTCGCGCACGAGGAGACCAGCCACGTCATCCAGGTCGGCGCGCTGCTCGCCCGCCGCGGCTGGACCGCGCGCGCCGACACACCTAACAACTATGCGCGGGCGCTCTCGGCCGAGGTGCGGGGGCAAGAGCCGGGCCGGCTGCTCGACGCGCTGCTGGTCGCGGCGTTCATCGAGGCGCGCTCGCACGAGCGGCTGGGCCTGCTGGCGCGCGGCTTCGCCGCGACGGGGGAGGGCGAGCTCGCCGAGCTGTACGACGCGCTCGCGGGCGCTGAAGAGCGCCACGCGGAGATCTTCCTCGAGCTCGCGCAGCCGCTGGTATCGTCGGCGGCGTTCGGCGCGCGCCTGGCCGAGATGGCCGCGCGCGAGGCGGAGATCATCGCGGGGCTGCCGTACGCGCCGCGGGTTCACTGACACCACCGCGCTCGGTGAGTCGCTCGCGCGGGGACGCGCATCGGGCAGGGGGCGCGCTCGCGCGGGGACGCGCATCGGGAACCCGCTCGCGCGCGGCAAGGGCCTCGCGTCTTGACCAGGCGCCTCGAGCCGCTTGCGTGCTTTTTGCCGCAAAAAGCCCACGCGCGGCGAGCAGCGCCCGGTCGAAGCGCGGCGTTCGAGACGCGCGTAACGGGGGTGGACTGCGCGCTACATCTCCGCTCGACCAGGCACAGCGGCCCGTGCGAGCGGCGTGCCATCTTGACTAGGCGATCGTGCTTCGCGTCGATCCAGTGCTTGGCGTGGATCCGTCCGGTGCCGAATGCACCACCTCGCCGCCGACCATCGTCGCGGTCACCGTGACGTTCGTCGACCAGAGCGTCAGGTCGGCGCGCTGGCCGGCGGCGATCCGGCCGATGTCGGTCAATCCGATCGCCGCGGCGGGGATTGTGCTGGCCATCGCCAGCGCGTCCTCGAGCCGCGCCCCGCCGAGGGCGACCATCACGCGCACGGCGCGGTCCAGCGTCAGCGCCGAGCCGGCGAGGGTGCCGTCGGCGTTTCGCACGGCCTGGCCGTCCGAGACGATCGGCTGGCCGGCGAGCGTGTAGCGGCCGGGCGGTTGCCCCGCGGCGGCGACGGCGTCGGTGACCAGCACGAGCCGGTCGGCCCCCTTCGCGCGCAGGGCCAGGTTCAACGCGGCGGCGTGCGCGTGGATGCCGTCGGCGATCAGACGAGACGATCGCACGCTCGTCGGTCAGGGCGGCGCCGACGGCCCCGGGCGCGCGGTGGTGGAAGCCGGACATCGCGCTGTAGAGGTGGGTGATCAGCGTGGCGCCGGCGTCGAGGCCGGCGATCATCTGGTCGAAGGTCGCATCGGTATGACCGAGCGCGACGGTGACGCCCTTCGCGCGCAGGGCGGCGATGCGTGCCAGGGCGCCCGGGCGCTCCGGCGCGAGCGTCACCAGGCGGACGTCGCCGGTCGAAAGCAGCGCCGTGACGGCGGCGTCCCAGGTCGCGTCAGCCGCGGCGATCGCGGCCTGGTCGTGTACGCCCGCGCGCGCGGCGGCGAGCAGCGGCCCCTCGAGGTGCAGGCCGAGCATGCGGGCGCCGGGCGCGCCCCGCGCCGCTGCGAACGCCGCCGCCGTCGCCGCGTAGTGGGCCGCCGGCGCGCTGACCACCGTCGGGAGAAACGCCGTCACGCCCGTGGCCGGCAGCCGCGTGGCCAGCGCCCGCAGCGCGGCGGCGTCGCCGCCGACCTCGAGCCCGAACGCGCCGTTGACCTGCAGGTCGACGAGCCCGGGCGACACGATGTCGGCGGTCAGGCGTCGGGCCGGTAGCGCCCTGGTGTCGCCGGCTCGGACTTCCACGATCCGATCGCCGTCGACGATCACCGCGCCGTCGACGAGCCGCCCTTCGACCAGGAGTCTCCCGGTCACCGCGATTGGGTTGTGGCCCGTCGGTGATTCTGCTGTCATGGTGCCCGTTTCCATCCTAACGGAGGTCCGATGCGCTTTCTCGTTCCCGTTGCGCTGACAACGGCCATGCTGGCCCTGCCGGTCTTTGTGACAATGGCGGCCACGTTGTCCCGACCGGCGGCCGCGGCCCCCGCCCCCGCCGGCGGCGGCGCGTTCCCGTTCCCGGTGACGCAGAAGACGCTGCCGAACGGGCTCAGATTCTACGTCGTCGGCTTCGATTCGCCCGGGCTGGTCGCCTACTACTCGGTGGTCCGCACCGGCAGCCGCAACGAGGTCGAGCCGGGCAAGTCGGGCTTCGCCCACTTCTTCGAGCACATGATGTTCCGCGGGACGGAGCGGTACTCGCAGGAGGAGTACAACGACGCCATCAAGGCGATGGGCGCCGACTCGAACGCGTTCACGACCGACGACCTGACCGTGCTACCACATCCTCGCCGGCAAGGCGGCGCTGCCGAAGATCGTCGAGATCGAGGCCGACCGCTTCCAGAACCTGAAGTACGACGAGGCGGACTTCCAGAAGGAGGCGCGCGCCGTCCTGGGCGAATACAACAAGAGCGCCTCCAACCCCCTGCAGAAGATGGTCGAGACGCTGTACGACACCGCCTTCCAGGCCCACACCTACAAGCACACGACGATCGGCTTCTTGAAGGACATCGAGGACATGCCCAACCAGTTCGCCTACTCGCGCACGTTCTTCGATCGCTACTACCGCCCCGACAACGTCATGATCCTGGTGGTCGGCGACGTCGACCCCGAGGCGACGTTCGCGCTGGTCGAGAAGGCCTACGGCGGCTGGGGCGCGGGCGGAAAGCGCCCGGCGGTCCCCGTCGAGCCGCCGCAGACAGAAGGAGAAGCGCGCCGAGCTGACCTGGAAGGGGCCGACGCTGCCGATCCTGCTGGAGGGCTTCCACGTCCCGGCGTTCTCCACCACCAACGTCGACCTGCCGGCGCTGGACGTGCTGGCCGAGCTGCTGTTCGCGGAGCGCGCGCCCGCTGTACAAGAAGCTGGTGATCACCGAGCAGAAGGTCGAGACGCTGCAGGGGTCGGCCGACGCCCACGTCGATCCGAACCTGTTCACGGTGCTGGCCCGGGTGAAGAAGCCGGCCGACCTCGGCTACGTCGAGAAGGCGATCGACGACGAGATCGCCCGCATCGCCCGCGAGGGCGTCGACGACAAGACGCTGGCCGAGGTGCAGTCGCACGTGAAGTACGCGTTCGCCGGTCAGCTCTCGACGCCCGACAAGACCGCCTACACGGCGTCGCCGTTCCTCGCCCTGACCGGCGATCTCGGCTCGATCAACGCCTACTTCGCGCTGTACGACAAGGTCACCAGCGCCGACGTCGAAGCGGGTCGCGGCCAAGTACTTCACGCCGCCGAACCGCACCGTCGTCACCATGAAGGCAGGACAATGACAGGCGCAGGAAAATGCAACCACCTGAGGAGGCTCAATGCTCCTGTCGCTGGTCCTGTTCGCCGCGCGCGCCGCGGCCGCCGCCGATACCGCCGATAAATCGGCGAAGTCGCCAGTCGCATCGGCGCCAAGTCGCAAGGCAGCGGCCAAGACGCCGACCAAGGTCGCCGGCATCCGGACGGTCTTCCTGCCGTCGGCCCGAACCCGCTGGTGCGCCATCCGGCTCTACTTCCAGTCGGGTCGGTCGACGATCCGAAGGGCAAAGAGGGGCTGGCGGCGCTGACCGCCGAGATGATCGGCCAGGGCGGTAGCAAGAGCCGCACCTACGCCGAGGTGCTGGACGCCCTCTACCCGCTGGCGGCGCAGATCCGCGTCACCGGCGACAAGGAGTCGATGGTGTTCGAGGGGACGGTCCACCGCGACAACCTGACGAAGTTCGCCGACCTGCTGGCCGAGCAGGTGCTGGCGCCCGCGCTTCGCCGAGGACGACTTCACCCGCAACCGGCAGGACGCAGCTCGACTACGTCACCAAGACCCTGCGCGGAAACGACGACGAGGAGCTGGGCAAGCAGGCGATGGCGACGGTGCTCTACAAGGGCCACCCCTACGGCCACCCGACGCAGGGGACGGTCGCCGGCCTGACCGCCATCACCCTCGACGACGTGAAGGCGTTCCACAAGTCGCACTTCACGCCGCGACCGGCTGATCGTCGGCGTCGCCGGCGGCTACCCGGACGGGTTCGCCGAGGCGTTCGCCAAGCGGTTCGCGGCGCTGCCGGCCAAGGCGGCCGCCGCTGCCGAAGCTGCCGCCGCCGCCCGTCTACAAGGCGAACCAGCTGCTGATCGTCGAGAAGGACGCCCGCGCCAACGCGATCTCGATGGGCCGCACCGATCAACGTCACGCGCAACGACCCGGACTTCTACCCGCTGACGGTGGCGCGGTCGTATCTCGGCGAGCACCGCACCTTCAACGGCGTGCTGATGACCCACCTGCGCGGTCTGCGCGGCCTGAACTACGGCGACTACGCCTACGTCGAGAACTTCATCCAGGACGGCTGGTCGACGTTCCCGCTGGCCGAACGTCGCCCGCCGCCAGCAGCACTTCGAGATCTGGCTGCGCCCGGTGCCGCCGCAGAACAGCCTGTTCGCCCTGCGGGCGGCGCTCTACGAGACCGACAAGCTGCTGCGCGAGGGGATCCCCGAGGCCGGCTTCGAGGCGACCCGCACCTTCCTGGTCAACTACTCGACGCTCTGGACGCAGGACGTGTCGCGCCGCCTCGGCTACGCCATCGACGCCGTCGTCACCGGCAAGGATCTGATCGCCGAGCTGCAGGCGCGGCTGCCGAAGATGACGAAGGCCGACGTCGACAAGGCGATGAAGAAGCACCTGTCGCTGCAAGGGCTGTCGATCGCGATCGTGGCCGGCACCGGCACGGGGCAGGCGATGGCAGACAAGCTGACCGGCAACGTGCCGACGCCGATCACCTACGACACCGCCGGCACGCCTCCCGAGATCCTGGCGCGAGGACAAGACGATCGAGACCTTCCCGGTCGCGATCCCGAAGGACGCCGTCAAGATCGTCCCCGTCGAGCAGATGTTCGAGTAGGGCTCAGGCGAGGTACGCCTCGAGCTCGGCGGTCGCCGCGGCCAGGGCGCGCGCCTCGTCGTCGGCCGGCGCGGTGAGGGCCGCCCGCCGGCTGACGTCGCGCAGCTGCCCGAGCAGGTGGCAGAGCCGGCTGGCGAGGCGGGCCCGCTCCTGATCGGCGGCGGCGCGCCGATCGATGGTCCGCTCGACGTCGGCGCGCGCCGTCGCGAGCGCCTCCTGGTCGGCGCCCGGGCCGAGGGCGGCGCGCGCCAGGCGGTCCCGGCGCTGCATCAGCTCTCCCTCGCTCGCGCCGGCGAGCGCGGCGTCGAGGTCGTCGAGCCGAGCCGCCGCCCGGAACAGGCGCTCGGCGAGGGCCCGTGCGGCGTCGACGGCGGCGTCGGCGCTGCCGCGACCCGCCGCCCGGCGGGCCAGCCGGTAGATCTCCGCCGCGACGTCGACCGCCAGCCGCCGCACCTCCGGTGCCCTGATGCGGGCCGCCGCATCGGTCGCCTCGGCGAGCAGGGGCTCGGCGGCCGGGACCGCCGCGAGCTGCGGGCGTAGCCGGAAGATCCCCGCGTTCCGTCGAACGGTCTTGCGGGTGTGGAGCCGGAGGATCGCCTGAAGGCCGAGGAACGCCGCGAGACCAACCGCGACGCCATACGGGCCGATGAGCGACCACAAAGCCACGCCGGCGCACGCGCCCGCCACGGCGAAACGCAAGAGGGAGGCCTGCCCGGTCGCGAGGTGCATCGATTCGGTCGTCCCCTCGACGACGTCGACATCCAGCCCGCGCTTTCGACAGAGGTCGGCGATCTCGTTGGCCGTCGGCTGGTCGAGGGCGCTCAGCAGCACCGCCGGCAGGTCGTGCCCCTGGGTGGCGTCGATCGTCTTGTTGGCGGCGAACACGATCGGCTCGGCCGTCGGTAGGACCATCGGGTCCAGAACGCGAAGCAGCGTGTCGGTGGCCGCGGCGTCGTCCGCGATCGTGTTCAGCACGACCCGCCATTGTCCTTCCGGCACGTGCCCGGCCCGCAGCCTCTCGTGGCCGCAGGCGAGGCAGCGGGGAACGTCGTCGGGGTGGAGGGCCGCACAGGCGGTACATCGGCTCCGCGCCGGTGGGGGCCCGTCGTCGTCGAGTCGGCCCGCGACCTCGCTCCCGGAGGCGGGGCGGGCGCTGGGGTCGACCGCCAGCAGATCGGCGATCAGGCGATCGACCGGCGCGCCGGCGCCGGTGGGTCGGAGCGTGGGCGTCGCGCGACCCGCCGCCAGTCGGGTGAGCGTCTCCTCCCGCGACCAGGGGAGCCGGCCGGTCAGGAGCTCGTGGTAGACGACGCCGAGCGCGTAGAGGTCGCTGCGGGGATCCGCCCGGCCGCGCGTGAACAGCTCCGGGGCGACGTATTCGGGCGTCCCCCAGGTCAGGCTTGCGCCGGTGACGCTGGCCAGCGAGGCGATGCGCCCGCTGCCGAAGTCGCCGAGCTTCACCAGCCACCCCGACACGAAGATGTTCTCCGGCTTGACGTCGCGGTGAACGACGCCGCGCTCGTGGGCATGCGAGAGCGCGCCGGCCAGCGCACGCACGATCGAGCGCGCGGCCGCCGGCTCCAGCTTTGTCTCGCGGTCGAGGCGGCGGCGGAGCGTCTCGGCCTCGAGCAGCTCCATCACCAGGAACGGCGCTCCATCCTGCTCGCCGCGCTCGACGACGCGAACGATGCAGCCGTGGTCGAGCGCGCTCGCCAGCTCCCCCTCGCGCGAGAAGCGCCGGCGCAGCGCGGGGTCGGTTGCGAACTGAGGGCGGAGCAGCTTGAGCGCGACGTCGGGGCCACCGTCGCTCGGCGTGGCGCGGTAGACGAGCGAGGTGCCGCCGCCGCCGAGCGGTGCCACGATCCGGTAGCGTCCGAGGTCGCGCCCGATCATGCACGGGCCGCGAGCAGCGCCGCGACCTCCGCGTCGGCGTCGACCTCGATTGAGAGCTCGTCGACCTGACCCACGATTGGCTCGAGGGCCGCCCGCGCGCCGTCGGCCGCCGCCCGGGCGGTCACGAGCGCGAGGTCGTCGCACCGGCTGGCCACCCGGAGCAGCTCGGCCCGGAGCGCGACGCCGAGTCGCTCCTCTCGCCGCAGCTCGGACTGCGCCTCCCCGGGATCCCGGCTGACCGACGCGTCTTGATCGCGGCGCGCCTCCAGCTTGGCGAGCGCGTCGGCCAGGAGGGCGGCCCGCGCGGCCAGCGGCTCGACCAGCGCGGCCCGACCGGTGCGGCGCTCCTGCCCCAGCCGATCGAGCAGGTGGGCGAGCAGGCGGCGGTCGGGGCGGCGGCGGAGCCTCGGCAGGCTCGCCGCGAGCGCGAGGTTCGTGTCGGGCAGCGGCGGGCGCGGGGCCGGGCGCAGCAGCGGCCGGTACGACCGCACCGTCGTCGTCGCCCAGGTCGCGACGCCGATGCCAGCCATCCCGACGCAGAGCAGCTGCGTGAAGAAGCTACGCAGGCCTAGGTGGGGAAGGAGCTGCATCGCTGCCCCGAACCCGGCCAGGTACCGGAAGGACAGGCTATGTACCTTCTGCCGTAGCTGTCCGCGCCGCTCCTTCGAGCTGTCGTCCGTCGAGGCTTCGAGGCCGATCGCCTGGAGGCGGGAGATCAACGCCACGGCCGACGCCGGCGTGATCCCTTTGGCCACGTAGAACGGGAACCGCGGCGCGCGGCGCCGGCGCGGCATCCGCGCCGAGCCGGGCGGCAGCTCGTCGAAAAGGGCGTAGAGCGCCACATGTGTGCGCGCGTCGAGCTTGTTGGCGACCTTCCCGGGCCCCGTCACCAGCACGTTGACGCCCGGCCGCTCGGGGACGATGCGCAGCAGCGCGGCGCCGCAGTCGGCGCAGACTCCCGCCTCCTCGACCAGCCAGCCGCCGCAGGCCGGGCAGGGGTGGCGCGTCGCCGGTCGCGCCACCAGCGCGGGCGCCGGCGCGTGGGCACCGGTCGCGACGGCGCGTGCCAGATCCTCGGCGGTGGCGAAGCGAGCGAGCGGATCCTTGGCCAGCGCCCGGGCGATCGCCTCGTCGAGCGCGCGCGGCAGCTCCGGCGCCAGCGTGCTCGCCCGCGGGGCCTCGACGTCGACGTGTTGCCGCATCAGCTGGTAGGGGGAGTCGCCGTAGAACGGCAAGCGACCGGTCGCCGCCTCGAACAGGACGACCCCCAGGCTGTAGATGTCACTGCGGGGATCGGCGTGACCGTCGGTGATGATCTCGGGCGCCATGTACTCGGGCGTCCCGAGCACGGCGTTGGCGGTGGTGAGCCCGGCCAGCTCGCCGGTGCGGGCCAGCCCGAAGTCGCAGAGCCGCGTGTCGAGCTCGTCGCCCGGGCCGCACAGCACGTTCGACGGCTTCACGTCGCGGTGAACGACCCCGGCCCGGTGCGCCGCCGCGAGCGCGCCGCAGAGCTGCGCCGCGAGCGTGCGGAGCGCGTCGGCCTCGAGCCGCCCGCGCCGGGAGAGCCGATCGGCGAGATCGCCGCCGGGGTGATAGTCCATGACCAGGAACAGGAGGCCGTCGCCGTCGGCGACCTCGCGGATCGCGAGCACGTGGGGGTGGGCGATCCGGCGGACGATGTCGACCTCGCGCCTGAACCGCTCGACGACGATAGCGCTCTCGCGCAGGTGGGGATAAAGGACCTTCAGCGCCACCACCTCGCCGGTCCGTTCGTCGCGCGCCCGGACGACCTCGGCGATCGCGCCCCGTCCGACGCTGTCGAGGATGGTGTAGCGCCCCGCTACCGTCTGCGGCAGCAGGGGCGCCCCCGCACCGATCGTCACCGCCCGATTGTCACACGGCCACCGGGACTGTGAACAGCGCAGCGCTGGACATACCGCCCCCAGACGGCGATCCTGTCTGCATGCGTAGCTTATTTCGTACTGGTGGTAGTGCGGTCACGATCGTGGCGCTCGCCGGTCTCGGCTGCGGCGGCGGGGGCGCGAAGCCGGCCGACGTCCTGCCGCCGGGGACGCCGGTCACCGTCACGCTCCCGCCCGACAGACAGGCCGCGCTCGATCAGTTGCAGGCCGCGGTCGCGGCCACCGAGACGCTGACGGCGGCCCAGCTCACCGCGGCGCGCGCGCTGCCGTTCGCGCCGCTCGGCTACGACCCGATGTCGGCGGTCAACCTCGACCTGGTGCAGGCGTCGGCGCTGAAGCTGAACACCACCGAGCAGGGGATCCTCCACGATCGCGGCTTCGTGATCTCGCGCCGCCAGGGCTTCCCGACGTTCACCTACGGGTACGCCGCGATCTACGCCCAGGACCTGCCGGTGTTCGTCTCGGCCGATTCGATCCTGCACGCGGTCCACAAGTCATACGACGCGATCCTGATGTCGATCGAGCTGGGGACGCTGGTGGCCGACGTCCGGGTGATGCTGGACGCCATGCGCGCGCGGCTCGCGACCGGGGGCGGCGCGTACGGCGAGACCGCGCGGCGGGACGCCGATCTCTTTTTGGCGGTCGCGGAGACGCTGCTGACGGGGACGACGCTGGCCCCGGTGGCGGGGGCCAGGGCAGGCGACGTCGACGCCCTGGTCGGTGGGGCAACGGCGGCCAAGGGGACGAAGGAGCTCGACCTCTTCGGCGTGCGGCGAATCATCGACTTCTCCCAGTTCAAGCCGCGCGGCCACTACCTCGGCAATCCGGTGCTCGAGCGCTACTTCCGGGCGATGATCTGGCTCGGGCGGATCGACTTCCCGATCATCGAGTACGTGATAGGGAGCGACGGGGCGCCACACGAGGTGCTGCACCGCGAGCTGCTGGCGGCCGCGTTCGCGCTCGGCTCGGTCATGGACGACGAGGCGAAGGCGCGCTGGCAGCGGGTCGACGCGATCGTCGGGGCTTTCATCGGCGAGCCGGACGCGATGTCGCCGCCCCAGCTCGCCGCGCTCGAGGCCGATCTCGGCGTCAGCGACGCGGCGGGGTTGGCGTCGCTCGCCGACGCGGCGATCGTGCAGGCGATCGTCGCCGGCGGGTACGGGCAGCAGCGGATCTCGAGCCAGGTCGTCATCTCGCCGGTGCACGAAGGCACGTTGCCGCTCAACGCTACCTTCCTGTTGATGGGGCAGCGTTACGTCGTCGACTCGCACGTCTTCTCGAACGTCGTCTACGACCGCGTGAACCACCCGGGGGCGCCTGCCCGGATGATGCCGAATCCGCTCGACGTCGCGTACGCGGCCCTGCGCAACGATCAGGCCGCCGGGATGCTGGCGGCCGCGCTCGACCAGTATCGCTACGCGCCCGAGCTGGAACGGATGCGCGATCCTCGTCGACGCGCACGGCGACGACTACTGGTCGGCGAACCTCTACAACGGCTGGCTGGGCGCGCTGCGGGCGCTCTCACCGTCGGCGACCGAGCTGGGCGCGCGGGTGGCGAGCGGCCTACCGGCGGTCGCCGGCACGGAGGCCTGGGGGCGCCGGATCCTGAACGCGCAGCTCGGCTCCTGGGCGGAGCTGCGCCACGACACGATCCTGTACGTGAAGCAGTCGTACACCTCGGGGAACACCTGCGAGTTCCCCGACGCCTACGTCGAGCCGAACCCGGAGCTCTTCGCCCGCATCGGCGCGCTGGCGGCGAAGGGGAGCGCGGTCGTGCAGCAGCTGCCGACGGGCGCCGAAGCGGCGACGACCTACTTCGCGCACCTGGGCGACGTGGCGGCGATCCTGAAGCGGATGGCCGAGCACCAGCGCACCGGCGCGGCTCACGAGACGGCCGACCTCGCGTTCATCAACCAGGCGGTGACGACACAGGGGGGAGGGTGCGGGCCGCCCAGCGCCAAGGGGTGGTACCCGGAGCTCTTCTTCGGCGGGACGGGGGTCGACCTCGAGTACGACCCGACCATCGCCGACGTTCACACCCAGCCGCTCGACGAGGGTGGCGCCGAGGTGGGCAGGGTGCTGCACGTGGCGACGGGGGCGCCGCGGATGATGATCGTCACCTTCGACACCTGCAGCGGGCCCCGCGCCTACGCCGGTCCCGTCTCCTCATACTTCGAGGTCACGACCGAGGGCTACAATCGCCTGGATGACAAGCGCTGGTCGGCGATGACGGCCCCCGCGGACGTCGCCTGGATGACCGACCTCGTCGCGCCCTGAGGGTCATCTCGAGAAATAGCCGCATACCCGCGCTGCGCGCGGGAGCGGCTAATCGCCCGCGGTCGAGATCGCGATGACGACCGCGTGAGACGACGTGTTGCGGTCGCGCTCGCGCACCGCTTCGACGGCGTCCTGCAGCTCCCCCTTGTCGAGGAAGAGGCCGTGGCACTTGTTGCAGTAGTCGACGTGGACGGCGCCGAGCACCACCTCGGAGAGGCTCCCCGGGCAGGCGGGGCAGGGGGCCTTGTTCTCGGTCGGGACCGGGGGCGGCCCCTTCTTTCCGGTCAGGAGGCCGCGCAGCCGTGCCAGCTCCGCTTCGGGCAGCTTGGCGGCGCGGGTGATCTCACCGCGGTCCAGCCAGAGCCCGCCGCACTTCGGGCAGAGGTCGACCTCGAGTCCCTCGAAGGTGGCCTTGTCGAGGATCGAATTGCACTTCACACAACAAAGACTGGTTGCGTCGCCCATGCGCGCGATAGTAGCGCATAGTCGCGTTAAGATCGTCGCCAACGTCGTCCATGTCCGCCTCCTCGCACAGCGTTCCTCCGGCGCTCGAAGCCGCGCTCGGCTACCGGTTTCGCGACGCTGCGCTCTGTGAAACCGCGCTGACCCACACGTCGTGGTTGAACGAGACCGCGGCCGACGGGCGCAGCGACAACGAGCGGCTCGAGTTCCTGGGCGACGCGGTGCTGGCCCTCGTCGTGAGCGACCTCCTGATGCGGCGTCTCCCCACCCGCGCCGAGGGGGAGCTGACCCGGATGCGGGCCGGCCTCGTCAGCGAAGGGGGGCTGGCGCGCGCGGCGGCGTCGATCGAAGTCGGGCAGTGGATCTTCCTCGGCAAGGGGGAGGAACGGACCGGCGGGCGTGCCCGGCCGTCGATCCTGGCCGACGCGCTGGAGGCGCTGATGGGGGCGGTCTACCTCGACGGCGGGCTGTCGGCCGCGGCGGACGTCGCGGCGCGTCTCTTCGATCCGATGCTCGCTGACGTCGAGCAGCACGCGCGGCTCGACTACAAGTCGCGCGTCCAGGAGCGGGCCCAGGCCCTCTGGCAGGTGGCGCCGGTCTACGAGGTCGTGGGCGAGGCCGGCCCCGATCACGACAAGCGGTTCGAGGTGGCGCTGTCGCTGCGCGGGCGCGAGTACGGCCGGGCCAGCGGCCGGTCGAAGAAGGAGGCCGAGCAGGCGGCGGCCGCCCAGGCGCTGGCCGCCCTCGAGCGAGAGACCCTGCCGGCGCCGGCACCAGAAAGACTGCCGTGATCTCTCCTGCCGAGTTCCCGATCCCCGAGGACGTCCTCGCCCTCTGCGGCCGCCTGCGGGGCGCCGGGCACCAGGCGTACCTGGTCGGCGGCGGGGTGCGCGACATGCTGATGGGGCGGCCGGTCGCGGATTTCGACGTGGCGACAGACGCGGTCCCCGAGGCGGTGACCGAGCTGTTCGGTCGCACCTTCGCCATCCCCACCGGACTGAAACATGGGACCGTCACCGTCCTCACCGACAAGGCGCGGCGCCCCGTCGAGGTCACCACCTTCCGCGGCGAAGGCGAGTACCTCGACGGCCGCCGCCCCTCGTCGGTCAGCTACGTCAAGACGCTGAACGAGGACCTGAGCCGCCGCGACTTCACCATGAACGCGATCGCCTGCGACCCCGTGGCGGCGGCGCTGATCGATCCGTTCGGCGGCCAGGCCGATCTCGGGCGCCGGCTGGTCCGCGCCGTCGGCGATCCGCTGGCCCGGTTTCGCGAGGACGGGCTGCGGCCGATGCGCGCGGTTCGCCAGGCATCCCAGCTGGGGTTCGACATCGATCCGCCGACGCGCGACGCGATCGCGCAGGCGCTCGACGTCTTTCGCAAGGTGTCGGCCGAGCGGGTGCGCGATGAGCTGCTCAAGCTGCTGGCGTCGCCGCAGCCGTCGCGCGGGCTCGAGCTGATGCGGGTGACCGGCCTGCTCGGCGAGGCGCTCCCCGAGCTGCTCGAGGGGGTCGGCTGCACCCAGAACCGCTTCCACAAGCATGACGTCTACGCACATACATTGTCAGTGGTGGACGGCACCAAGGGGGACGCGATCGTGCGGCTGGGCGCGCTGCTCCACGACGTCGGCAAGCCGCGCGCCCGCCAGCCGCGCGAAGGGGCGCCGGGCGAGTACAGCTTCTTCAAGCACGAGTACGTCGGGGCCGAGATGGCGGAGGCGATCTGCCGGCGGCTGAAGCTCTCGAACGAGGAGCGCGCCCGCGTCGTCGCGATGGTCGCCAATCACATGTTCTATTACGCCCCCGACTGGACCGACGGGGCCGTGCGCCGCTTCGTGCGCAAGGCGGGCGGGCACCAGGCGGTCGAGGAGCTGTTCGCGCTGCGCGCCGGCGACGTCTCCGGGCGCGGCTTCGGTGAGGATCCCGAGCACGAGCTCGGCGAGCTGCGCCGGCGCATCGCCACTGTCGCGGACGCCGACGCGGCATTGAAGGTCACCGACCTGGCGATCGACGGCAAGGACGTGATGCGCGTGCTCGGCCTCCCTCCCGGCCGCGAGATCGGCGTGATCCTCGAGCGGCTGCTCGAGCGCGTCCTCGACGACGCCTCGCTGAACGAGCGCGAGAAGCTCGAGGCGCTACTGCCGGAGATCCTCGTCGAGTCGAAGAAGACCGAACCTCAGAAATAGCCGCACGCCCGCGCTGCGCGCGGGAGCGGCTAGCGCCGCGCGAGCGCGGCCACGAAGGCGGCCGCCGAGGTGACCTCTTCGATGCCGCGGGAGGCCGGCTCGGCGCGGCCGAGCAGCTCGGTGCGGCGGCGGACGACCGTCGCTTCGGGATCGACCAGCGACAGCACCTCGACGTCGCTCGGGTTGCCGGTGCGATCGGGGGCCGTGGTCGCGTCGGGCGGCCCGGCCGCGATGGAGAGCACCGCCGGGAGCTTCACGCGCAGCCGGCGCTTGCGCCCACCTCCGCGGACGACGACCTCGACGGTGCCGGCCTCGCTGCCGTGGGTGAGGCTCTCCACGCTGGCGACATAGGCGTAGCCGAGCTGGCGCGCCGCCGCCGCGGGCACGGCGCCCAGCCCCTCGTCGTCGGAGCGCGCGCCGGCCAGCACCAGCTCGGCGCCGATGCGGCGTACGCCCGCGGCGATCGCCTGGCCGACGGTGTGAAAGTCGGCGGTGCGATAGTCCTCGCCCGCCAGCCGCACGGCGCGATCGGCGCCCGCGGCCAGCGCCCGCTGGAGCGGTCCCGCCTCGGCGCTCGAGCCGGCGAGCAGCGCGGTCACGCGGTGGCGGCCGCCGGCGGCGGGCGACGCTCCGAGCGTCAGCGCGTAGCCGAGCGCGAACCCGTCGTCCCGTCCGAGGGCGTTGCCGCCGTCGGGATCGGGGGGCGGGGCGTGCAGGCAGACGGCGATGTTCATCCGCCGACCTCGAGCTGGCCGAGCGCGTCCACGAGCTCGTCGCACCAGCCGTCACCGGCCCCGCGCCAGATGACATCGGCGGTGAGCCGCGTCGGGGCCGGCGGGGCCGTCGGCAGGACGACACCGAGTCGGCTCCGCGGCGTGCCGACCGGGGCCGTGACCTTGGAACCGATGGCGATCAGCAGCCGCGGCGTCGCCGTCGCCAGGGCGGGAAGCGCCTGCGATGCCTCCACGACGACCGTGCCCGCGGGCGCCGCCGCCCTCAGACGGTCGCGGGCCGCCGGACCCAGCTCCGGGTCGATCAGGATCAACGTCGCCGCCGTCGTCACCGCGGCGTGCTCGTCGGGCTCGCTGTCGAGCTCGACGACCGATGGCGTTCCGACCGGAGGACAGGCGAGCACCTCGACGTCGATGTCCCCGGACCCCCGGTTCTGGGGGGGGCCGCCGGCCGGCAAGAGCCCGATCACCGGCCGCTCCAGCTCGACCGGATCCAGCCGACGGTAGGACGAGCGATCGCGGCGCCAGCGCCGGAGCCAGACCCGCCCGATCCCGTCGGCGAGCGCCGTCGGCGCCTCGCCGAGCTCGAGGTCGGCCGTGCCCGCGAACGCGGCGCCGAGGCGGGCCGCCAGCGCCGGTCCGAGCTCGACGCCCGCGCCGCCCGCCGGGAAGAGCACCATGAGCGGCGGCACCCGGTCGATCGCCGCCGCCAGCGCGGCGCCGTGGGTGGCGTCGAGCGGTGGCGCGGCGAGCCCGGCCCCTTCGCACAGCAGCACCTTGTCGGCGCCGGCCCGGCCCAGGCGTTCGGTGACCGCCTCGGGGAGGGGGCGATCGGTGAATACCAGGGCGAACACGGTCGCCCCCGCCGCAGTCGCCACCCGCCGCGCCTCGGAGAGCGCGAAGAGCGAGGGGACGGTCGGCTCACCGTCGCGCAGGTCGATGGGGCACAGCAGATTCGGCAGGGAGCAAATATGCCTGTCGAAACGGGCCTCTGTCCATTGACATGCTGATCCGGCGGTAGCGATAATCGGCACCTCTCGAGCCCGGCATGGCACAGGGACCAGACGACGGCGACGAGGAGGAGCTGGTCGATATCGAGCTCGAGGTCGAGCCCGAGGTCGATGTCGACCCGGCGTCTCCGCCACGCGTTCCGGCGCCCCCGCCGTTGCGGCTGGTCGAGACCCCGGTTCCCACCCCGATCGGGGTTCCCATCCCGGTTGCCGACGAGACGACCGAGGCGATGCCCGACCTGCCGGACATCACACCGGACTTCGTGGAGGTTCGGCAGCCGATGGCCGAGGCGGCAGCGGCCGAGGCCGGCCCGGACCGCGCGCTCTACGATGCCGAGGCCGACGCGGCCACCGACCCGAACCGGCGGGCCGTGCTGCTGGACGAGCGGGCGCGCCTGGCCGACACCGAGGCCGAGGCGCTGGACGTGGCGCGGCGGGCGTTCGCCGCCAGCCCGGGTCTCGCCACCGCGCTCTGGCCGCTGCGCCGGCTGCTCTCGCAGGCGGGGGCCTGGGATGAGCTCGCCGACGCCTACGCCGCCGCGGCCGCGGTGGCGCCGCGCAGCCGCGCCAATCTGCTGGTCGAGCACGGGCGGCTCTGCGAGGACCGGCTGGGGCAGGACTTCGACGCGATCGCGAGCTATCGCGACGCGCTGGCCGGGCAGGCCGATCATCCCGGCGCGCTGCTCTCCCTGCTGCTCGCGGGCGCCCGGCTGGGCGAGCGCGCGGTCACCGCCGCGGCGCTGGAGGGGCTGGCCCGGCGGAGCGGCGACGGCACCCGCCGCGCCGCGCTGGCGATCGCGGCCGCTCGGGTCTGGCGCGCGCCGGGCGGGCAGGCGGACGGCGCATCCCGGGCCCTCGCGCTCCTCGACGGCGAGCTGGCCCACGCCGACGCCGCGACGCCGGTCGGGGCGTTGCTCGTCGAGCTGGACGCGCTCACCAACGCCGACGCGCCGGTCGAGGTCACGCTCCGCGCCCTCGACGAGCTCGCGCGTCGCGCTGCCCCTGTCGACGCGGGCTTTGCGGTCGCCCTGCGCCGGGAGCAGGCCCGGCTGCTGGTCCGCCGGGCGGGCACCCCCGAGGCGGCGCTCGCGGCCCTCGATGAGGCGGCGGCCCTCGATGGCGGGCATCCGCTGGTGGCGGCCGAGCGGATGGAGCTCGCCGCCGGACTCGCACGCTACGACCTGGTGGACAGCATCGCCGCGGTGGCGATCGTAGCCGCGGCCAGCGACGACGAGGCCGTCGATCTGGCGCTGCTTCACGCCGAGCTGGCGACGCGGGCCGGCCGGGGCGCGTCGGCGGCCACCAGCCTGGAGGCGCCGCGGGTCATGGCGCTGCGCCCGGCGCGGGCCGACCTGCGCGCCTTCGCGCTGGCCGGGGCGACGCTCAAGCGTGACAGCGCCGCGCTGGCCGACGGTCTCGAGGCCGAGGCGGCGCTCGCGCCGACCCACCGGCGGGTGGTGGCCGACGCGCTCGCGGCGTCGGGCGCGATTCGCCAGTGGCGGCTCGACGACGCGCTGGGGGCCGAGGCCTGTTACCGCGCGGCGCTGGCTGCCGTCCCGGGGCACCGTCCGGCGCTGCGGGCGCTGGCCGGGTTGCTGTCTGGCGAGCGGGGCGCCGAGCTGGCGACGCTGCTCGAAGAGGCGCTCGCCGCCGGGGCCGGGGGAGGGGATGGATTCGCGTCGGGGGAGGACGAGCTCCGCTCGTCCGAGCCCATCGCGGGAGGTTCGGAACCCGTCCGCGGGGTCCGAAGTTTCGAGGCGTGGCTGCGGGCCACCCTGGTGGCGATCTATGCCCACGAGCTGGGCGACGCCGGGCGCGCGCTGCCGCACCAGCGGCGGCTGGTCGCGCTGGCGCCCGCGTCGCTCGACGCCCGGGCGCGCCTGCACGATCTCGAGCTCGCGGCCGGCGTCGGCGACGTGGACAACCTGCTGGCGATGGCCGCGGCGGCCGGCGATCCCGCGGTCACGATCGCGTTGAAGGTGGACGCGGGGCGCGGCCTCTTGGCCGCCCCCACCGCCGACGCCGTCGCGCGCGGGCGCACGCTCCTCTTCGAGGTCGTGGCCTCCGATCCGACCGGGCTCGCGGGCGCGGCGCTGGAGCAGTCCGCCGAGACGAGCGACGCGCGGGCCGAGCTGGTGGCGGCCGAGCTGATCGCGACGACCGACGCGGGCGCCGACGTCGTGCGGGCGCTTCGCCTTCGTCTGGCCCACCACCACGCGGCATCGGGGCGCTACGCCGAGGCGATGGCCGCGCTGACGCCGCTGCGGTCGCTGGGCGATCCGATCGCGCGGGCCTGGAGCTACGAGCTGGCCCGCCGCTCGGGCGAGGCGATCCTCGAGGTCGCGGTCCTGTTCGACGAGACCAACGCCACCGATCGGGTGCTGGGCGACGAGGTCGACGTGCTGCTCGCGCACGGCGAGGCGCTGGCGCGGGCCGGTGATCCGCACGGCGCGGCGGTCGTTTTCCGCCGGGTGCTCACGCTTTCCCCGACGGGGCCGACGGCGCCCGACGCGGCGCTGGCGCTGTTCCGGATCGCCGCCGCCGATTCCCGGGCGCCCGCGACCGCGGTTCCGGAGGCCCTGCACGCGCTGGCGCTCGCCTGTGCCGACGATCCGACGGTCGCCGCGGCCGCAGCGCGCGAGGAGGCGCTGCAGCGGCTGGCGGCGGGAGGGGCCACGCCCGACGATCTGCCCGGCGGCGAAGCGTCGACGGACGCCGCCACGTCCGACGTCGAGTCGCCGGCGGCGGATGCCTCGACGATCGTCCGCCACTTTCTGGCTGGAATTCGCCTGCGCGATCCCGGCGCGGTCGCGAGCGCGCTCCTGGAGATCGCCGGGGCGGCCGGGCCGGGCGCCGACGTGGGGCCGCTCTACGGCCGGGCGCTCGGGCGCGCCCGCGCCGGCGGTGCGGCGACCGCCGATCCGATCGCGCGCCAGATCTGGCGGCGGACGCAGTCGCCGGTGCTGACGCCCTCGATCACGGACATCCCGACGCCGGACGGCGGCGCCTGGCCGGCGACCCGCCCCGACCCCCGCCGTCCGCGGGCCCGCCGGATTGGCGGTGCGCTTGGCGTGGCGCTGGATCTCGAGGCGGCGCTCGACGCCGAGCGCCGGGGCGCGCTGGCGACGGCGCTGGCCATCTATGGCGGCGTGATCGCCACCGAGCCCGATCGCCTGGAGGCCTGGACCGGCATCCGTCGGGTGGCGCGCGCCGGCGGCGATCTGGCGGGCGAGGCCCGGGCTCTGGCCCGGCTGGGGGCGCTGGTGCGTGACCTGAACGCGGCGGCCGCGCTCCTGGGCGAGGCCGCCACGGTGTTCGAGCAGGCGGGACGGATCGACGACGCGATCACCGCGCTGGCGAAGGCGGTGGAGCTGAAGCCGTCCGACGCGGCCACCTACGGGCGGGTCCACGCGCTCCTGCGCGCCGAGATCGAGGCTCCGGGACGGGCGGAGCTGTTCGACGCGCTCCTCTCTCACCGGCTGGCGGTGGTCTCGCTGGGCGCGGCGCCGCGGGTCGCGCTGCTGTACGAGCGCGCCCAGCACCGGCTGCAGCGGCTCGGCGATCGACCGGGCGCGTTCCAGGACTTCAAGGAGATCTTGAACGTTTTGCCGGAACACCGGGAGGCGCTCTACCAATTGGCGCGCGGCGCATTCGAGGACGACGACCACGCCATGGCGACCCCCTGGTACGAGCGCTACCTGGCGATCGCGGGCGACGACGCCCGGGCCGCCGAGGCGCGCCTCGAGCTGGCGACGAGCTACGAGCATCTGCAGGAGCGGGTGCGGGCGATCGAGACGCTGCGCCGGGCGGCGGCCGCGCGCCCCGGCGACCCCAAGCCGCTGCACCGCATGGCGGAGCTGCACCTGCGCCACGGGGAGTGGCGTCCGGCGGTCGAGGCGCTGCGCGCCTCCGAGCCGCGGATCCCCGAGGCCAGCGCGCGGGCGGCGCTGCACGTTCGCATCGGCGCGACGCTGCGCGATCTGGGGCGCGACGCCGCCCAGGCCGCGGCGGCGTTTCGCCGGGCGACCGAGCTGGATCCGCTGGGAGAGGGGACGCGGTCGCTGGTCGCGCTCCACGAGGCGGTGGGGGATCGGGCCGGCGCGCTGGAGACCGTCGAGCGCGAGATCGTCGAGGTGCGCCGGACGCTGGCCGCCGACCCGCTGAACGTGCCGCTGCTGAATCGCCTGCGCGAGTACCTGGCGCTGGCCGGTTCGCGCGGCTCGCGGGCGCCGATCGCGGCGAGCGACGCGGCGGTGGCGGGCGTGCTCCGCCTCATCCAGTCGCGGCCGGCGGCGCTGGAATCCGCGGCCGCCGCTCCGGTGCCGGTGCGACCGCTTGTCCCCCAGGGGGCATCGGCGCGCGCGTTCTGGACCGAGATGGCACACCCGGCCACCGTCGGGTTCATCTCCGAGATTCTGGCCTCACCTGGTCGAGGCGGCGACCGCGCTCTACCCGCCGCCGGCCCGGGATCGCAGGGCGCCGCCGGCCGATCCGGCCGATCCGCGCCTCGCCTGGATCACGACCACGGCGACGGGGTTGGGGCTCGCGGGGCTGCAGCTCCAGCTCGCGCGCGCGCCCGGCGGACCGCCCGCGACGCCGATCGAGGACGGCGACAGCGTGGTGCTGCTGCTGTCACCGGCGCTGGCGAGCAGCGCCGCCGCGCGGTTCCAGGTCGGGCGTGCGCTGGGGATCCTGGTTCAGCGCGCGACGGTGCTCGAGCGGGCCAGCGCCGAGCAGCTGGCGCCGCTGTTCGCGTGCGCGGCGGTGGTGGCGGGCGTGCCGCCGCCGCCCGGGCTCCCCAAGCCGACGGACGAGACGCTGCGCGCGGCGACGCGATCGATCAGCCGCAAGGACAGGAAGGCGCTGGCGCTGCAGGCCTCGCGGTTCGGGTTCGAGAGCTTCGACCTGCCGGTCTGGCACGAGGCGGTGCTGCGGACCGCGGATCGGCTCGGTCTGATGATGGCGGGAGACGTGGCGCTGGCGGCAATGACGCTGGCGACGGGCGCGCGTGAGGGGGAGCCGGTCGCGACGAACAGCGCGGCGGCGCTGGTCGCGGCCAGCCCGGCGGGGCTGGATCTGGTGCGGTTCGCGCTGGGGGATCGCTACCCGGCGCTGCGGCAGGTCGTGGGCGAGGGGGAAAGCTGATGGCGCCACGGAATCCGTTTGATCCCGAAGACACCGCGGTGGGCGACGCGCCGGCCGCGGTCTCCGAGGACGAGTGGAGCGACGGGACGGAGTTCGACGAGCCGCCCACGGCGCCGGGCATCCCCGCGCCCGACCTGGCCACGATGATCGCGGCGCCGCTGCCCGAGATGGAGGCGGAGATCTGGCAGGCCGAGATCCACGCGCTGGTCAGCGTCAGCGACGGCATGGAGCCGGCCTGGCCCGACGCCGAGCGCTGGTCGGCCGAGGCGCGCCTGCTGCGCGCGGAGAGCGAGCTCGCGGACGGTCCGGGCGAGGCCGCGGGGCTGCTGATGGCGGCGTCGCGCGCCGCCGAGTACGCGGGCGACTTCGAGGCCGCGGCCGGCCTGCTCGACGAGGCGCTGGTGAAGGTGCCGAACGGGCCCGACGCGTTGCGGGCGCGGGCCCGGCTCTCCGAGGGGCGCGGCGAGCTCGACGACGCGCACGCGCTGTGGGCCCGGCTGGCGACCGCCGCCGGCAGCGCCGACGAACGCGCCTACTACGGCTTGCTGAGCGCCGAGTGGACGCTGGGCCGCGGCGGCAAGCTCCCGGCGATCGCGCTCGAGGCGCTCCCCGTCGGCCCCGCGCGTGCGCTGGCGGTGGCCGAGGCCGCGGTCGTGGCCGGTCGTGCCGTCGAGGCCGCGGCGTCGTTGATTGAAGCCGGGCGGGGGCTCGGCGGGCCGATTGGCGTTGCCCTGATCGAGCAGGCGGCGCGTTTCAGCGAGGCGGCGGGCGATCGTGCCGCGGCCGGCGCGGAGCGGGCTGCGGCCCGCGCGCTGGCCAGCGACCTCACCGCCGGGGCGGGCCAAGGGGTCGCCGTCGCGGAGACCTCGGCCGGCGTGTTCGGCCGGCTGCGCGACGCGGCCCGCATTCAGGATCGGGGCGCATCCCAGGCGTACGCCGACCTGGCCGGCGAGCTGCCGGCCGGCTCGGGGCTGGCGCGCGCCGTCACCCGCACGGCGGCGGCGTTCGCGCGCCGGGAGCGGGACACGGTGCGGGCCGGTGCGCTGCTGGCGGCGCTGCCGGCCGACACCGTGGCGACGGCGCGGGATCGGATCGACGTGGCGCTGGCGACGAACGCGCCGCTCGACGCCGCCAGCCTGGAACGCCTGTACGCGGGGGTGACCGGCCCGGCCAGCGGGGCGGTGCTGCGCTGGCTCGAGGCGGGGGCGCTGCTCGCGGCGGGAGACGACGCCGGCGCGGCGGCGCTGCTCGCCGCGGGGCTGACCGAGGCGCCCGATGCGCTGCCACTCTCCTTCCTCGCCGAGCGGATCGCGCTGGCGACTCCGGCCAACGCCCAGGGGGCCGAGTTGCTCTCGCTCTGCGTCGCCGCCGATCCGGCCCGCCGCGCCGCCAACGCGCTGGCGCTGGCGGCGGCTCATCAGGGGCGCGGGGCGGCCGGCGCCGCCGATGCGCGCGCCGCGCTCCAGATCGCCGTCGACGCGGCGCCGGACGGTGCCCTGTTCTGGGCGGTCGCGGCCGCCGATGGCCGGGCCGGGCAGCGCGCCGTCGCGGCGGAGGCGCTGGACCGCGGCGCAGAGCGCTGGCGCGCGAGCGCGCTCGCCGCGCCGCTGCAGGCGGCGGCCGCCGCGCAGATCGCGGTCGTCGATCCGGTCGACGCCAACGGCCGGCTGACCGCCGGTACGGCCGTCGCGGGCGCGTTCGGCGCCGAGGCGCTGGGGCGGCTGGCGACGCGGGCCGGCGCTCGCCCCACCGAGGCCGATGCGCGGCGGGCGCCCGCGCCGGATGATCTGGTGGCGCTGGCGCTGGCGCTGCTCGACCCGGCGACGACGCCGCCGGCGGCCGCGCAGCTGCTCTGGAAGACCGACGAGGCGGTCGAGCATCCGGCGCGGCTCTACCGCATGACCGCCACGCTCGTGGCCGCCCTCGCTTCCGAGGGAGACGGCGACGAGGCTCTGCGCCGCGCCTCCGATCTGGTCGACGCCGCACCCGGCGATCGGGCAGCCCAGCTCGCGCTCGTGCGCGCGGCGGCGCGGGTCGATCCCGAACGCCGCGCCCGCATCGTCGCCGAGCTGCCCGCGGCGGGGGAGTCGGATCCGGCGCTGGCCCTCGCCGTCGCGGAGGCGCTGCTCGATGCCGGTCAGGGGGCGCGCGCGGCGGCGCTGCTGCGGGAGCTGACCGCCGGACGGTTCGCGGCCGGTGCCCGGCGCGCGCTGGCGCGCGGGGGGCACGATGAGGCGGGCGCCGGCGCGCGGTTGCCGCCGGGGCTCCTGGCCGGTCCCCCCGACGAGCAGGCGGCCGCGATCCTGGCGACGCTGGAGGCGCTCACCGCGGCGGCGTCCGAGCGCCGGGGGGAGGCGGTGCGCGCGGCCCTCGCCGGGCAGCCTCCGCACGAGGCCACGGCGGGCGCGAGCACGCTGCATGTCGCGACGATGCTCGCCGAGGCGCAGGGGGACGCCGCGGCGGCGGCCGCGCTGGGGGAGTCCGCGCTGGCCGCCGCGGGCGACGACGCCGCCGCGCTGCCGCTGCTGGCGCTGGCCCGGCGCATCGACGGCGGGGCCAGCACCCGCGCGCAGGCGTTCGCGCTCGCCCGCGAGCGCTTTGGTCCACGGCTTCGCGCGACTGGCGAGGACGAGCAGAACGCGTCCTCGCCCGGCGCCGATCCGTCGGACGTCTACGCCCTGGCGATGGTCGAGGCGGCGGCGGCGCGCGCGGTGGCTCCCGAGGGGGACGCGCACTGGCGCGCGGCGCTGGTCGCGGTCCCCGATCTCCTGCCCGCCGCGCTGGCGCTCCGGCGCGCCGCCGCCGGACGGGGCGACGTGCAGGGGGCGATCGACGCCACCGAACGCGAGGCCGCCTGCCTGACCGTCCCCGCGCACCGCATCGCCGCGCTGCTGCTCGCCGCGGCGCTGGCGGAGGAGGCGGCGCGCCTCGAGCCGTCCGGCGCGCCCGCCCACCGGCAGCGCGCGATCGGCTTCTTGCGCGCGGCGCTGGACGCCGACAGTGGTAACGACGCCGCGTTCGAGCAGCTGCGAACGCTGCTCGGCGACGCCGGCGACGACGCCGGCCTGGCCGCGGCGCTGGCGGCCCGAATCGCGGTCGCCGCCAACCCGTTCGAGGTGACGACGCTCCGGCTGGCGCGGGCCGAGCTGCTGGCCACCAAGCTGGGCGACAGCGCGGGCGCCCGCGGCGAGCTCGACGCCATCCTGCAGAAGCAGCCCGAGCACCCGCGGGCGCTGGCCCGGCTTTCGGAGCTGCTCTGGGACGAGGGCGCCTGGGGGGAGGCGGGCGAGATCTACCTGCGACGCGCCGTCGTCGAGCGCGACCCGACCGCGCTGCGGGAGCTGTTCCTGCGGCTCGGTCACATCTACCGCGAGCGGGTGCCGGATCAGAAGCGGGCGGTGACCTCCTACGAGCGGGTGCGCGCGCTCGAGCCCGACAACCGGGAGGCGCTGTCGGCGCTCTCGGAGCTCTACATGGCGGAGAGCGATCCCAAGCAGGCGATGGCGGTGACGGAGCGCCTCGTCACCCTGGAGACCGACGCCGCGCGGCGGACCGCGTTCCGGGTCCGGCTGGGGGAGCTCGCCATGCGCGGAGGAGACCTGCGCCGGGCCGGCACCGAGCTGCGCCGGGCCGTCGACGGCTCGCCGCGCGACCTGGCGGCGGTGACGGCGCTGGCGCAGCTCCTCGATCGTGCGCGCGATCCGGCGGGGCGCCGGGCGCTGCTCGATCACGCGGTCGGCCTGCTGCGCCACGACGTCGATCGGGGCGAGCTGGACGTCGGCACGCTGCGCTCGCTCGCCAGCCTGCTCGCGCTGCGCGATCGCCCCCGCGCGGCGGCGGCCGCCGCCCAGCTGGTCACCGCCCTGGAGGCGGCCGAGCGCGGCGGCTCGCCCGCCCCCGCGCAGCGGCCCGGGCGCAGGCTGCAGGCCTTCCGGCGCCCCGAGATCGACGAGCGGGGCTTCCCGCCGGGGCTGATCCCGGGCGTGCGGCAGCTATTGCGGATCGTCGGTCCTTACCTTCGACCGAGCGGGAACGACCTGCTGCAACAGCTGGCGCGCCAGGGGGTGACGCGGGCCGAACGCCTCGGGCGGGGCGCGGCGCCGCGCCCGATCTTCGAGGCGGTGGCCGCCGATCTCGGCGCCGGCGACTTCGACCTCTTCCTCAAGCCGACGGCGCGGGGGGCGACCTCCGTCCCGGTGCGGGCCGAGCCGGGGACGCCGCCGGCCGTCGTCGTCGGCACCACGATCGTCGACCTCGGCGCGGGGGCGATCCGCTTCGCGGCCGGGCGGACGCTGCGGCTGGTGGCGACCAACCTCGACGTCCTCCTGGCGGTGCCGGCCGAGGAGGCCGGGGCCTTGCTCACCGGCGTGATCCGCCAGATCGTCCCCGAGTATCAGCACCCGGCGGTGCGCGACGGACTGGCCGACGTCGAGACCGCCCGGGCGGCCCGGCTGGTGCCGAAGAAGCTCAAGCAGCAGATCTTGCCGTTCGCGATGGAGAGCGCCGGGACATTCGACCTCGCCGCGCTGCATGCAGCGGTGCGCGACGGCGCCAACGCGGCGGGTCTCCTGGCCTCGGACGATCTGCCGGCGTCGCTCGCGGTCGTGCTGGCATCGGCGGGGATGGCGCCGACCGCCGAGCGCCCACTCACGTTGTCGCCGGTCGTCGCACATCCAGAGGCGCTGGCCCTGCTGCGGTTCGCGGTCTCCGACGACTACGACGAGCTCGCCCAGGCGATGGAGTCGTAGGCCTTCTTCCGCCTCTGACCGTGATAAATTCGGGCCAGAGATGCCCGTCGGAGACGCGAGCCCGCCCAGCGAAGATCCGCTGATCGGCGTGGTGCTGTCGGATCGCTACCGCATCCTTCGCAAGATCGGCGAGGGGGGGATGGGCTGCGTCTATCTGGCCGAGCACGCGCTGATCGAGAAGAAGATCGCGCTCAAGGTGCTGTTCCAGGACCTGACCCGGCGCCCCGACCTGGTCGCGCGGTTCCTGCAGGAGGCGAAGAGCGCCTCGCGCATCGGCCACGAGAACGTCATCGACATCTCCGACTTCGGCCAGTCGCCCGACGGCCTGGTCTACATCGCGATGGAGTATCTCGACGGCCAGGACCTGGGGAAGCTGCTCAAGGCCGAGAAGGTGCTCGACTGGCCGCGGGCGCGGCCGATCCTGATGCAGATCACCAAGGCGCTGCGGGCGGCGCACGAGCGCGGCATCATCCACCGCGACATGAAGCCGGAGAACGTCTTCCTGGTCCAGCGCGACGGCCGACCGGACTTCGTCAAGGTGCTCGACTTCGGCATCGCCAAGGTGATCAACCCCGACGAGGCGGACGGCCCGCGGCTGACCCAGACCGGGATGATCTTCGGGACGCCCGAGTACATGTCGCCCGAGCAGGCCCAGGGGAGCCCGCTCGACCACCGCGTCGACGTCTACGCCGTCGGCTGCATCATGTACCACCTGCTCACCGGCTCGGTCCCCTTCATGGCCGACAACTTCATGGGGATCCTGACCAAGCACCTGCTGGAGCCGCCGGTGCCGCCCCGTCAGCGCCGCCCCGACCGGGAGATCCCCGCCGACGTCGAGGCCATCTGCCTGCACGCGATGGAGAAGGATCGCGACAAGCGCTTCGCCGACATGGACGCGTTCTATCGCGCGCTGGGGGCGGCGGGCGGCGTCCCGTTCGAGCCGTCGAATGTTTTCGTGCCGCCGCAGGCGAGCCTGAAGTACCCGACCCTCGCCGCGCCGAGCGCCGCCGCGCGCGCCTCGAAGACGGCGGTGGCGCCGCTGCCGCGGAACCGGAGCGTTCGAGGACGAGCGCCCCGGCCGCGTCGACGCCCCCGGGGGCGGGATGGGCCGAGGGGTGAAGATCGGCGCCGCTGTCGTGGTGGCCGCCGGCGTCGTCGCGCTCGCGCTGGCCCTGCGCGGCGGCGGCAAACCGGCGCCTGCGCCGACGACGCCGCCGCCGGCGACCGCGGTGACAGCGCCGCCGCCCGCTGCCACGCCACCCACCACCGTCGTCCCGTCGTCGCCTGCCGAGGTGGTCGTGATTCCCCCGTCCCCGCCGGCGGCCGAGACGCCCACCGCCGATGCCACGGGAAAAAGCGGGCGCAAGCACCGCCGCACCGCCAGCGACGACGCAGCGAAGCCCGACCCCGCGCACCGCAAGATCGACATCCCGGCCGAGCCGACGCCGGCCGAGCTGAAGAACCCGTTCAACCAGTAGCCGCTGCCGTGCGCGGCTACCCGATCGAAGTCAGCGCCGAGGCCGCCGCGGCGCACGAGGCGGCGCTGGTCCTCGATCTGCACAACGATCTGCTCACCAAGCTGACCCACTCGTACTACGACTTCCACCGCCCGCACGCGCCGGCGACCTTCTACAACCCGCTGCGCCTCGATCTCGATCTGCCGCGGATCAAACGGGGCGGGATCGACGCCCTGGGCTGCCTGATGTTCGCCGGGTTTCGGGTCAACCGCAGCCTGCGCTTCTGGCGCCAGCTCGACTGCGCGCGCCGGCTGGTCGAACGTCACCCCGAGGCGGTGACGCTGGCCCGCAGCGCCGACGACATCCGCGCCGCGCGCGCGGCCGGGAAGCTGGCGCTGTTCCTCGGCGTGGAGGGGAGCTACGCCATCGACGATGCGCCGGAGGAGGGTGTGGCGCGGTTGGCGGAGGCGGGCGTGCGCTTCCTCGGCCCGCTCTGGGAGCGTGACAGCCGCGCCGGGACGTCGTGCCGGACGTCGGAGCAGAACGATCGCGGGTTGACCGAGCACGGAAAGCGCCTGGTGCGGCTCTGCAACGAGGCCGGCCTGCTGCTCGACGTCTCCCACGCCAGCAAGCGGACCTTCTGGGACATCGTCGAGACCTCGTCGACGCCGCCGTTCTCGTCGCACTCGGGGGCCTCGGGCGTGCATCCGCACCCGCGCAACCTGGACGACGAGCAGATCCGCGCCATCGCCAAGCGGGGCGGCATCGTGGGGGTGATCTTCGTGGCCCCGTACCTGGGCGGAATGTTCTGCGCGCTCGACCGCCTGGTCGACCACATCGAGCACGTCGCGCGCGTCGGCGGCGACGACTGCGTCGCGCTGGGCTCCGACTTCGACGGCTTCATGGTGCTGCCGCGCGGGATGCGCGACGCGGCGGATCTGCCGCGGCTGACTGAGCTGCTCTGGCGCCGCGGCTGGCGTGGAGAGCGGCTGACGAAGCTCCTTGGCGGGAACGCGCTTCGGTACCTCGCGTCGGCGGAAGTCGCTACGAACGGGTAGGGCGCTCGCGCGGCGCTACGCGCGCGCTCGGGTGGGGGGCGCTCGCGCGGCGCTACGCGCGCGCTCGGGTGGGGGGCGCTCGCGCGGCGCTACGCGCGCGCTCGGGTGGGGGGCGCTCGCGCGGCGCTACGCGCGCGCTCGGGTGGGGGGCGACCCAGGTTACGGGCGGCGTAGGGCGCTCGGTTCGAGCGGGCGGCGGCGCGCCGCCCGTGACTTTTTCCGGCGCGTGGTCTGCGAGCTAGTTCGAGAGGCAGACCACGCGCCGGAAAAAGTTCTAGGGGAGCGTGCGCGCGGTCGAATCGCGGCGCAACGGGCGTACGGCGAGGCGACTATCGTCGGCGAACCAACGATCGCCAACCAACGATCGCCAATCAACGATCGCCAATTCAAGATGGCGTGCGCGTGCGCGTGTGCGTGCGCGTGTGCGTGCGCGTGCGCGTGCGCGTGCGCGTGCGCGTGGCGTGGCGTGGCGTGGCGTGGCGTGGTGCGGCGACGGAGACAGCGGCGGTGGCGGCGACGGCGACCGTTGCTACCCCCGCTTCGCCTCCGCGCGCAGCGCGCGGATCTCCTTCAGCGCTGACTTCCCCATCTCCTCCAGCGTCGCGAGCCAGGTCTTCTTGTAGGGCCTGAGCGCCAGGACCATCCGTTCGATCACCGCCAGGTTGCGGAACCACTTCTTGTCGGCGGGGACCAGATACCAGGGGGCCTCGCGTGTCGCGCAGCGGACGATCGCGTCGTCGTAGGCGGCGGTCATCTCGGTCCAGAGCGGGAGCTCGCGCCAGTCGTTGGGGTTCAGCTTCCAGGCGGTGCGGGGATCCTTCTCGCGCGCCCGTAGCCGCTGGTACTGCTCGTCGCGGCTGATGTGCAGGTAGAACTTCAGCACGATCACGTCGCTGTCGACCAGCAGCTGCTCGAACGCGTTGATATGGGCGTAGCGTGCCTTCCAGACCGGCTCGGGGACCAGATGGTGGACCCGAGCGGCCAGGACGTCTTCGTAGTGCGACCGGTTGAAGAAGGCCATGTGTCCGCGCCGGGGCACCACCTTGTGCGCGCGCCACAGGAAGTCGTGGGCGCGCTCCTCCTCGGTCGGGACCTTGAACGGCTGCACGCTGCCGTTCTGGACGTCGCTGAAGCTGAGGATCTTGCGGATGGTGCCGTCCTTGCCGCTGGCGTCGCGTCCCTGCAGCACGACCAGCAGCGCGTGCGTGCCGGCATAGGTGAGCAGGTTCGAGAGCTCCGAGAGCTCGTCGCCCAGCCTGTCGGTCCGCTCGACCCCCTCGTCCTTCTCCAGCCCGGCCGCGTCGGCGGGATCGAGACTGTCGAGCTGGAGCTTTCCGCGGCCGTCGAAAACGCGAGCGAAAGGAGGTCGAGCCATGAGCGTCAGCCTAACAGGGGGGGATGGCCGATGTGCTACCGTCGGCAGCCGTGCTCGACCTCCGCAATCTGGATCGCCAAGAGCTGACGGCCGCCGTCGCGCCGTTCGGGGTCGGGCCGGACGTCGCCGGGCGCCTGTTCGCGCGCGTGCACCGCGACGGCGCGACGTCGTTCGCCGACGGCGCGGTGCGGGGGCTGTCGCGGGCCGCGGCGGCCGCGCTCGACGCCGCCTGCGCCTGGCCGGCGCTGACCGTGGTCGAGCGCCGGCGGGCCGACGACGGGTTCGTGAAGTACCTGCTTCGCACCACCGACGGCCACGAGATCGAGGCGGTGCGGATCCCGCTGCCCGATCCCGAGGCGGCACGCGCGTTGAAGGCGCGGCGAAAGGCGGGCGAGGCCGCGTCGCTGGAGGCGCTGCCGACGGCGAAGTACACCGTCTGCCTCAGCTCGCAGGTCGGCTGCGCGCTGGCGTGCGACTTCTGCGCGACCGGGCGTCTGGGCGGCATCCGGAGCCTCAAGACCTGGGAGATCCTGGCGCAGCTTCGCCTGATCGCCGCCGAGGCCGAGCACCCGGTGCGCGGCGTCGTCTTCATGGGGATGGGGGAGCCGCTGCTCAACTACGACAACGTGATCCGCGCGGCGCGGATCATGTCGGACCCCGCGGGTCCGGCGATCGGCGCGAAGGCGATCTCGATCTCGACCGCCGGCGTGCTGCCGGCGATCCGCAAGTTCACCGCCGAGGGGCACCACTTCCGGTTGATCCTGTCGCTGGGGGCGCCGACGTCGGAAGACCGGCGCCAGCTGATGCCGATCGAGAACCGCTGGCCGCTGGTCGAGGTGATGGCGGCGATGCGCGACCACGCCACCGCCAGCGGGCAGCGGGTGACGCTGGCCTACGTCGTGCATCGGCGGCGTCAACGCCACGCCCGCGCACGCGCGCGCTCTCGGCGAGCTGGTCGCCGGCACCCGCGTGAAGCTGAACCTCATCGACGTCACCGACGACACCGGCAAGTACCGCCGTGCGACGACCGAAGAGCTGGCCACCTTCCGCGACGCCCTCGACGCGCTGGGCGTGCCGGTGGTGCGAAGGTATTCAGGCGGTGCAGAGATCGGCGCTGCCTGTGGCACCCTCGCCGCCACCAGCAAGGGCGGCGCCTTGGTCCAGATCTCCGCAACGCCAGAGCGAGCGTAGCGAGCGGGTTTAGCACCGGGAGGTGCAGGCTTGCCTGCGCCGGCGTCGACTCAAAACTCTGTGGGGGGCCCGTGGGGGGCTGCATCAGCCCCCCACGAAGCGCCGCAGGCGCGTCTTAGCGGCGGCGGGGCTTGGCCGGTTCGCAGATCAGCTGCCGGCCGCCGAGCTCCTTGCCGGTCAGCGCGGAGCAGACGCGATCGGAGTCGCCGGGGGCGACGTTGATGTAGGTGTGCGTGTTCATCACCTCGACCTCCTGCACCGACGCGTCGCCGGTGTGGGCGGCGATCAGATCGCGGACCTCGTGCTCGGCAGCGCCGTCCTTGCGTCCCAGGTTCAGGTACAGCCGGGCGACGTCGGTGCGCGGCGGCGCGTATGCACGGGGCGCCCCGTAGGCGCGGGGGGAGTCGGACGGGCGGGGCGCATCGAACGCCGGCGCATCGAACGCGGGTGGCGCATCGAACGGTCGGGGCACCGTGACGGTGGGCTCTGCGGAGAACGGCACGGACGAGAACGACTCGGTGGGCGCCGGTACGCCCGGCGGCGTGCCGGCGGCCTCGGCGGCGGCGCGCTCCTCGCTCCAGACCTCCCAGAACTCGCGCTCCGTCGGCGGCTGATCGTTGCGCAGAGGGCGCGGGCCGGGCCGGTCGGGGCGCCGCGTCGGGCGTTCCTCGCTGGCGCTGCGCTCCGTACGAGGACGTTCCTCGCCGACGCTGCGCTCGGTGCGCGGAGCTTCGGTGAGGCTGCGCTCGGTGCGCGGAGCTTCGCCGACGCTGCGCTCGGTGCGCGGAGCTTCGGCGGCGCTGCGCTCGGTGCGCGGGCGGTCGCCGGTGCGCGGGCGGTCGCCGGTGCGCGGGCGGTCGCGGTCGCCGGTGCGCGGGCGGTCGCGATCACGCGACGCGCGATCTCGGTAGCCTTCTCGAGGCGCGTAGCCCTCGCGCGACTCGGCGCGGTAGCCCTCCCGCGGGCGCGATTCGCTGGCGGGGGGGCGCGGGGCGCTGGGGGCCGCGGCGGTGGCCGGCAGGGCCGCCGGCTTGGGCGGCGGCGGCATCCCCTCGACCTCGGCGTAGCCGCGTGCCAGCAGCGAGCCGATCAGGCGCTCGCCGTCGACCGCGCCATGAGCCGGCGCGCCAGGGCCCGCCAATCGGCGCCGGGCTCCCCCTCGAGGGCGCGTCGCAGGACCAGCACCCGCTCGCCCTCGCGGTGCGAGCGGATCTCCGCCTCCGACGGCAGCGCGCGCTCCTCGGGTCGGATCTTGTAGAGCAGCTTCAGGTAGTAGAACGACCCGACCTCGGTGGGGCCGATCAGCGACATGGCCGTTCCCTGCCGGCCCGCGCGGCCGGTGCGGCCGGTGCGGTGGATGTAGATCTCGGGCGCCTCGGGGAAGGTGTAGTTGAAGACGTGCGACAGGTTCTCGATGTCGATGCCGCGCGCCGCGACGTCGGTGGCGACCAGGAACTGGATCCCGCCCGCGCGCATGCGCGCCATCACCCGCTCGCGATCGCTCTGCGACAGATCGGACGAGATCGCCTCGGCGTCGTAGCCGTGCTGGCGCAGGAACTCGGCCACGCGGCCGGTCTCCTCGCGCGTGTTGCAGAAGATGATCGCCGACTTGGGCTCCTCGAACTCGAGGATGCGCAGCAGCTCCTGCTCGCGCTGGACGCCGGGGATCGAGTAGTAGACGTGCCGGATCTCGTGGACGCCGACGAAGTCGGCCGACAGCTTCAGGAACTCCGGGTTGCGCATGAACCGGCGCGACAGGCGCTGGATCCCCTCGGGCACCGTCGCCGAGAACAGCAGCGTCTGCCGGCGTCGGCGGGCGTGCGCTCGAGGATGTGCTCGATGTCCTCCTGGAAGCCCATCGACAGCATCTCGTCGCACTCGTCGAGCACCGCGCAGCGGACCTTGTCGAGGCGCAGCGTGCCGCGGCGCAGGTGGTCGAGGATGCGGCCGGGCGTGCCGCAGACGATCTGGCCGCCGGCGCGCAGCTGCTCGACCTGGCGGCCCATCGGCGCGCCGCCGTAGATCGGGACGACCGTGATGCCGCGCGATAGGCGCGATGCGCGCCAGCTCGGCGGCGACCTGCAGCGCCAGCTCGCGCGTCGGCAGCAGCACGATCGCCTGCACGACCTTCTCCTCGGCGGCTCGACGATGCCGTTCGCGAACGGGATGCCGAACGCGGCGGTCTTGCCCGAGCCGGTGCGCGACTGGACCATCAGGTCGCGTCCGGCGGTGATGAGCGGGAAGCGTCGTCGCCTGCACCTGCATCGGCTCGGCGAAGCCCATGTCCTCCAGGGCGCGCAGCACGTCGGCGTGCAGGCCCAGCTCGGCGAAGGACGGACCCTTCGGCACGGCGGGCACCGCGGGTAGTTCGGGGTTGGGGGCGGCCAGTCGGTGAGGGCGCCGCCACTGTGGGGATGTCGTTCATGTTGTTCGTGGTCTCGTTCATGGGTGAATGTCTCCGGAGTCAGGCGCCACGGCGGGTGCCGACGCAGCGCCGATGCGCTGGGCGACGGCCTCGAGCCGGACGCGAATCTGGTTCAGGCGCGGGGCCTGGTTGCTGACGGAACGAAGCAGCTCCTTGCTGTAAGTCGCTTCGGTGTCGTGAAGTTGGTTGTGGATGATGGCCAGCGCCTCCCACTCCTTGGCGTAACGCCCGGGGCGGGGGTCGGCGTAGCGGCAGCGCTCGTCCGACGCCTTCCACTGGCCGAGCCAGAAGGCGCGGTCCTCGGACCAGCGCTGCGCCTCGTCGGCGTCGTAGTGGGCCAGCAGGTGGTGGAAGTTCTTGAGGTGGCGCTCCAGCCCCTGCTCGACGTCGGTCAGCTCCTCGAGGCAGCTCTCGATGTCCGAGGCCGAGGTGACGGCGCCGATCGGCGCGCCGCTCGGCACCGCGTAGCGGCGGCGGTAGATGGTCACGCCGACGGAGATCAGCAGGTACGTGCTCCCCACGGAGACGAAGGCGAGCACGAACCAGGAGACGAATCGCCGGTAACGGCGAAATTCACCGGGGGAAGCGGAAAGTTCTGCGGCCATAACGGACAGATGCCAGGGTGGGAGCGGAGCGCCGCTCGCCGACGTCCCCGGAGCGCCGGGGCCGACCGGAAAGCTACGAGCCAGCGCGACCCGTGTCAACAAGAGGCCCCATGGGCCGGGCAACGGGCCTTACAGCAACCGGCTCTACAGGCCGGGGACAACCGCGAAGAAATGACCGTTGGCGTCGGACTGGGCCCGGGCGCGCAGCCAGGGGGCGTTGCGGTTGGGCCCCAAGCAGTGCTCGCTGCTGCCACAGAGCTCGTAGAAACGAACGGACGCCGTCGGCAGCGGCGACCCGTCGGGGCCGTGCACGATCCCCTGGACGGACTCGGCCCGGGGGAGCGCCACATTGTGACTCAGGTCGCCGGTCACCTCGAGCTCCTCCGGGTCGGTCAGGCGGGGGACGGGCGCGCCGGGCGCCGGGTCGTAGTCGAGGCGATAGCGGCCTGGATTGAGCGAGAGCCTGTACCTGCCGTCGAGCCCGGTCGTGGCGCTCACCGAGCTGTACCCGGGCGGGCAGGAGGGATCGGCCGGTGTCACCAGGGTGGCGGTGACGACGACGTTGCCCACAGGCTTGCCGGTGTAGTTCGTGACGTTCCCGAAGACGACCGGGCGAAGGGAGAGCGTCACGTCCCGGACCGGTACCGCCGAGTTGGCGTCGGGGCCCCCCGCTGTCACGGAGACGGGGTCGTCCTTCGGGGTGCAGTACGTCGCGTACTTCGAGCCGGCTCGCGGGGAGACCGTGAAGAAGTACTCGCGTTTATCGGACATCGTCCCGGGCAAGAGGGCGAGCAGAGCGACCCCGTCTGCCCCGGTCGCGGCCTCCCAGGAGAATGTGGTCGTCCCGAGGGGGCTCGGCGCCAGGTCCGTGGTCGCGCGGACCGGCAAGGCGATCAAGGCCGCGGGGTCTTCCCCGCTCGTCAGAACCTCGAGCGTGAACTGATTGGGCATCGTGATGTACGGGGGGAGGGTGACGTCGAAGGTCGTCGACGGCGTGACCGTGACGTCCGCCGAGCTGAACGACGGGTCGCCGCTGCTGCTGCTGTTCATCCGCGGGATGAAGCCGATCGTCACCGGCTTGGCGGCGGCGGCGGCGGAGAGCTGCAGCGAGAATCGTCCCAGCTCGTCGACGGTCGTGCTGTTGCTGACCAGCGCTCCCTCCTGGAAGGCGCGCGCCGCAAAGCTGTCCGCCGGCACGGGGCGGTCGAAGGCGTCGCGAAGCGTTCCGCGCACCGACACGCTGGCGCCGACGGCCAGCTCTTGCGGATCGCCCACGCGCGCGATGGCGAAGGAGGAGGGGGGGAGCGTCTCCGACGGCCAGGGCAGGAGCTGCACCGCCCCTGCGCGGTCGAGCACTGCCTTGGGGACCGACACCGTCACCGACCGACCGTCCTCCATCGCGCCTTCGAAGCGCAGGTCGGGGCGCCCGGGGATCCCCGGCGGGACCGTCAGCACCACGTTGGCGTTGGCGGGCACCGGCGCCGTGGCGGCGTAGGCGAAGCTGATCGTCACGGGAAAGGTCGCCTCCGCGCTCAGCTGTGCGGGATCGTTCCCGATGATGACGTCGGGCAGCTCCGTCAGCGCCGCGGCGGGAACGGGCGATGAGCCGCCGTCCGGCGGCGCGTCGGGCGCCGCGGGGGCCGGGACGATCTCGATGAACCAGGTGCGGGCATCGAGAGCGTGAGGGACGCAGACCCCCACCAGGCACTCGCTCCCCTGGCTGCCGCAGTTCGCGCTCGTCTCGCACGTCTGGTCGGAGTCGGCCTGCTTGGCCCCGGAGCATCCCAGGCCGACGGCGGCGATGAGCGCGGCAAATCCCAGGCGGTGTGCCACGCGTGTCATGGGCAGGGGAGGTTCAGGATCCAACTCGCCACCGCCGGCACGCTGCCGCCGGCCGCCACCCGCTCGAGGTTGCCGGAGCCGTCGGGCGGGGCGAACTCCTTGTCGGCCACCGCGACGCGGATCCGGTGCGAATTGAGGTGATGTGCCTTCAGCTGAGCGCAGGTGAAGGTGTACGACGCCGGCTGGCTCAAGGGCTGGCCGTCCGACCGCGGCGGGTACGACTTGGTGTCACTTTCGTGCGTGTCCGAGCCTTGCGGGGGGTAGTCGGAGAACCACTTCACGTGCAGCGAGTCGCCGACGTTGGGATCGGTGATGACCACCCTGAACTCGTAGGACGACACGGCGCTGACGACAGAGCCGTTCGCGGGCTCGCTCCCGGTGATGATCGGCTGCAGGTTCTCGGCGCCGAGCGGATCCTGAAACTGGGGCCCGACCGGGATGACGCAGCCGGCAGCAAAGAGCGGGACCATTGCCGCTGAAAAAAGCAGCAACCGTGCCAGGGGCGAAGCCCCGGCGAGACGGGCGGCGCGCGGCGAGCTCGGCCGGCGGCGCCCGACATTGCTGTCAGGGCCGCTCAAGGTTCCTGATGTCCGGTGTGACCGTTCGCGGCGAGCTCGTCCATGTCGCTGCCGTCGCCCTTCTCCAGGTGGCGGAAGATGGTGCGCGGGTCGACGCCCAGATCGCGCGCGGTCTTGGTGCGGTTGCCGCCGTTCAGCGCCAGCACCTCGTTGATGTAGTCGCGCTGGAACTTCTCCTTGGCCTCGGCCAGCGGCAGGATCGGCGGCAGGTCGTCGGCCGACAGGTCCAGGTCCTCGGGCCCCAGCAGCGCCTTGTCCGCCAGCACGACCGCCTTCTTGATCCGGTTCTCGAGCTCGCGGATGTTGCCGGGCCAGCGGTGCCGCTTGATGGCGGCGATCGCGTTGGGGGTCAGCCCGCGCACCTTGCCGCCGTACTCGGGCGCGTAGCGCCCGACCATGTAGCGGGCCAGCACGACGATGTCGTCGCCGCGGTCGCGCAGCGGCGGCAGGTGCAGGTGCACCACGTTCAGGCGGTAGTAGAGATCCTCGCGGAAGCGGCCCGCCTTGATCTCGGTCTCCAGGTCGCGGTTGGTGGCGGCGATGATCCGGATGTCGATCGGTTCGGAGTGGGTGTCGCCGACCCGGACGACCACCCGCTCCTGCAGCGCGCGCAGGATCTTGACCTGCAGCGGCAGCGGCATCTCGCCGATCTCGTCGAGGAACAGGGTGCCGCCGGTCGGCCGCCTGGAACCGGCCCGTCTTGTTGGCGACCGCGCCGGTGAAGGCGCCGCGCACGTGCCCGAACAGCTCGGACTCGAGCAGGTTCTCGGGGATGGCGCCGCAGTTGATGGTGATGAACGGCCCCTTGGCGCGGGGCGAGCGGTTGTGCAGCTCGCGCGCGATCAGCTCCTTGCCGGTGCCGGTCTCGCCGGTGACCAGCACCGAGATGTCGGTGGCGGCGACCTTCTGGACCTTGCGAAACACCTCCTGCATCGCGCGGCGAGGAGCCGAGGATCTCGCCGAAGCGCATCTGCTCGATCCGCTCGTGCAGCGAGCGGTTGTCGAGCTTGCAGCTCGTTGACCAGCAGCGCGTTGCGGATCAGCAGCGACGCCTGCGACGCGAAGATGGTCAGCACCTCGAGGCTGCGACTGGTCGAACAGCTGGGCCACGTTGTCGTTGCCGACGTAGATGACGCCGAGCAGGTTGCCGCGCTCGAGCAGCGGCACGCACATCACCGAGGTGAGCTTGCAGGTTCACCACCGAGAGCGAGTTCTTGAACTCGGCGTCGTGGAGCGCGTCCGAGATGATGAGCGGGCGGTGGGTCTTGATGACCCGGGCCAGGATCGAGTCGGACAGGTGGCTGACGGCGTCGGAGATGGTCTCGCGGCGCAGGTTGCGCGCCACCTTGACCACCGGCTCGCCCGACTCCATCAGCACGATGAAGCCCTTGTCGGCGTTGGTGACCTGGATCGATGACGTCCAGCAGCTGGTCGAGCAGGGCCGGCGAGCTCGTAGCTGGCCATCAGGCTCTGCGAGAACTCGAACAGCTTCTTGTACGAGTTGAGCTCGGCCGGTCGGCGCGGGCCGCGTGTCGCTCGTCGGTGACCGGCTCGTCGTAGAGCGAGAACTCCATCTCGACTGCCGCCGAGCCGGATGCGGTCCTCGTGGGCCAGCCGGTGCTTGTTGCGCTTGCGGCCGTTGATGAAGAGCTCGGCGTCGCGCTCGGTGGTGCGCGAGGTTGAAGTCGCGGCCGTCGAAGTGGATGTGGGCGTGGCTGTCGGCCAGCACCGGATCGGGGAGGGTCACGTCGGCCTCCTCGCTCCGCCCCAGCGAGGTGATCTTCTTGTAGATGTGGTAGACCTTCGCCGCTTTGCCCGGGACCTGGATTCTCAGCGTCGCCATGTGCAGTTCTCCTTTCTAGAAACGTCCACGCGCGCGCCGACACCCGTGGCGGCCCGAGCAGCGAACCGCGCCCGGCGTTGCCGAGGGGGCGGCCGATGATTGCCGACGGAGCGGTACCTCGCGCTGGAAGTTGCGGATGGCGTCGATGACGCCCCAGATCGCGACGGCGAAGAACAGCCCGCCGCTGACCAGCTGCACCTGCAGGAGGCAGCGCGAGCGGTTCTCCTCCGAGTGATCGATCTGGTTCAGTCGGGCATCGCTCGGGAGCCCGCCGGCGTCGGTCGATTGCATCACGTTGCACTTGCGCCGCGGCTCGAACCCGTAGAGCGCGAAGTTGGTGGCGAACGCGCCGACCGAGATCGCCGCCAGCGCCGACTCGGCGCCCAGGAACGCCCAGCCCTTGCTGCGCTGCCCGTTCTGGAACTGCCCGGCGCCGAAGGGGATGAAGTTGACGCGAAAGGAGTGGCGCTCGAAGCGCAGCGACCGTCGGCGGCACCACGGCCAGCTTGGCGTCGCGCTCCCGGCGGGCGGCCAGCGCTTCGTCGCGCTGGCGGCGGCGGGCGTTCATGGCCGCGATCTCGGCCTCCGCTTCCTTGAGCACGCCGTTGAAGAAGTCGACCACGCGCTGGGGATCCAGCAGCGGGTCGAACCGATAGTCGGGCCGCAGCTGCCAGCAGCTTGCGGAACTCGCGCCGCGCCTCGTCCTGCTTGTTCTCGAACAGGTGGGAGACGCCCAGCATGCGGTGGGCCTGGACGATCTCGCCTTCGCTGTCGAGCAGCACGTCTCGGGGTAGAGCAGCGGGTGCAGGAGCTCGATCGCGCGCTGGTACTCGGCGCGCCCGAAGGCGGTGCGGCCGCGATCGAACGCCTCCCGCGTCGTCGGCGACGGGGCTGCGGGCGCGGGCGGCGGCGCGGGGTGCGCGACGGCGGCCATCAGCGCGCCGGCGACCGCGACCAGGACCCCGGCCATCATCAGTTGCCGCCGCCCGTCTTGAGCTTCACGACGTGCTTGAGGCGCTGGCCGGCCCGGACCCGCAGCCGCTCGGTGGCGAACGCGTCGCCGGCGTCGACGTCGATCTCGATCTCCTTGCTCGGGTCGTCGTCGACCAGGAACGGGATGTCGATCTCCTCGCCCGGCCGGGCGACGGTGGCGGTGCTCCCGCGGCTCGGATCCCGGAGCATCACCCGGGCGCCCGCGCTCGGCGGCTCGAGGCTCACCGCCAGGTGCGCCGGACGCCATTTCAGCCGGCGCGCGATGATCGCGTCGGGCGGCAGCGGGCGCTCGGGCCCCACCTCCACCCGCTCGACGAAACAGCAGCCGCTGGGGCTGCGGAACTCGATGACGTGCACGCCGGACCAGGGGACGGCGATCGTCTTGTGGTCGACGTCGTAGCCGAACTGACGCTGGCCGTCGAGGTAGACGTCGACGTTCTGGGGGGTTGGGCCGAGGGTGAAAATCCGCGGCGGCGCCGGCGCGGCCGTCGGCACCGGGGCGGGCGGCGCCGGCGGTGCAACTTGGGCGACGGCACGGGGGCGGGCGGTCCCCGTGCGGCGGGGCGGCGCCGGCGGCGGGCGTCGGCGGGGCGGCGGCGACCGGCGGCGCGACGGCGGGCGGTGGCGCCGGGGCCGCGACCGGCGCCATGGCGATCGGCTCGGCCACCGGCGCCGCGGCGACCGGCGGCGGGGCGACCGGTGTTGCCGGCCGCGGAGCCACGGGAGGACCACGGCGCCGAGCGCCCGGCCCCGAGCACGCGAGACCGATGATCCGCAGCCGGGCGCGGCCCTCCAGCTTCCGCAGCGCCCTGACGACGGCGCCGTTCTCGGGATCGAAGGCGAGGACGCGGTTCCACAGCTCGATCGCCTGCGCCGAGCGGCGGCTCGCCAGCCGCGTCTCGGCGCTCGCGATCAGGGCCGCGGCCAGCCGTGTCCGGCAGGGCGAGCTCGTAGCCGGGCGGGATCAGCGAAGTAGCCGCGCAGCTCCGCGCGCACGTCGTCGAGGCCCGGCGTCCGCCAGGTAGGCCCGCAGCTCGTCGGCGAGCGGGCCCACGTCGGGGTATCGGTCCTCGGGCCGGCGCGCCAGGGCCCGGGTGATGATCCGGGCCAGCGTCTCGTCGACCCGCCGGCCGGCCGCGCGCGGATCGGTGAACTTCCCGTCGGTGATCCGGCGCAGCACCTCGTGCGGGTTCTTCCCGGTGAAGGGCAGGGCGCCGGTCGCCAGCAGGTAGAGCATGATCCCGACCGAGAAGACGTCGGTGCGGAAGTCGAGCTGCTTGCCCTCGATCAGCTCGGGCGCCATGTACGCGGGGGAGCCGAGCAGCTGGCCGGTGACCGTCATCCGCTGGAGGTCGAGGACCTGGGCGATGCCGAAGTCCATCAGCTTGATGAGGCCGTCCTTGCGGATCATCACGTTCTCGGGCTTCACGTCGCGGTGGATGATCGCCGACGCCGTGCGCGTGGCCGAGCGCGCCGCACACCTCGACGCGCGATCAGCGCGGCCAGCTCGGGGAAGCCGCGGCTTGCCCGGTCAGGAACTGCTTCAGCGTCTGCCCGTCGATGAACTCGGTGACGATGTACGAGCTCGGCGACTCGGAGCCCGAGTAGTCGAAGATCTCCAGGATGTTCTCGTGCTGCAGCTTGGCGACGGCCTGGGCCTCGCGTTCGAGGCGCGCCTTCGACTCGGGCTCGGACGGCGAGGTGCTGGTGCAGGACCTTGATCGCGACCTCGCGCTTGAGGGTCTCGTCCTGCGCGCGATACACGACCGCCATACCGCCCTGTCCCACCTCTTCGATGAGCGTGTACCGCTGCGGAATGTGGGCTTGCTCCATCCGTCACCCTGACGAACGTGTCATAGCTATAAGCTAACAGGCCGCATATTACGCGGTCTTCTAATCGGGCACAAGGGACCCTGAAACCGCAGCAAATGTCAGGGCGCGAGTCCCGACGCCCGTGATCAGTTCGCGGCGCCGGGCGCCGTGACCGGATGGGCCAGGAAGTACGGCAGCGCTTCGCTCATCAGGTCGAGCTCCGGATCCAGCTGCTTGCCGATGCCTTCGGTGACCGCGATGGCGATGTTCACGATGGTGAAGCTCGGGATTGACGCGCACGCGGTGGCGGCGCAGGATGTCGAACATGTCGAGCAGCACCTTGCCGACCTGGACCTCGCCCAGGCGCTGGCCCCAGTAGCGCCCCACGAACTCGATGATCGCGGCGCGGTAGCGCTCGAACGCTTCGTCGTCGTGGTCGCGTCTCCGCGTTGGCCGACATCTCGTACATGATGTGGGCCATCGCGTCGCCGTCGCGCTGGGCCCAGGCGGCGAAGAAGCGGGCGAAGGCTTTGCGGTGCGGTTCGTCGAGCTCGCCGACGAGCCCGAGATCGAGCAGCGCCAGCTTGTCGTCCGGGGTGATGAAGATGTTCCCCGGGTGGAGGTCGGCGTGCACGAAGCCATCCTCGAAGATCATCTTGAGCATCGTCTGCAGCCCCAGACGCGCGACCTTCTTGGGATCGGAGCGGGTGTCGGGCGTCGACAGGATCTTGGTCCCGGCGATGAAGGTCATGGTCAGGATCCGCTCGGTCGACAGCGCCTCGATCACCTCGGGGAACACCACCGGCGGGCTGATCCGCGGAAGTTGTCGCGGAATCGGCGGTTGTTGCGGGCCTCGATGCGGAAGTCGAGCTGCGCGAAGATCGCGCGCCCGAACTCCTCGACGGAGGCGACCGGGGCCAGGGTCGACACGGACGGGATCAGCGTTGATGACGCGCGCGCGCCGATCCGCATCACCGCCAGGTCGAACGTGCAGAGCTCGCACGACGTTGGGGCGGCGCACCTTGACCGCGACGACGCGTCCGTCGGCGAGGCGCGCCTTGTGGACCTGCGACACCGACGCCGACGCGAGCGGCACCGGCGCGAACTCGGCGAAAAGCGACGCCGAGCGGGCGGCCGAGGTCGCGTCTCGATCGTGCGCACCACGTCGTCGAACGGAGAACGGGCCCACGTCGTCCTGCAGCTCGGCGAGCGCGCCCGAGATGTACTCGGGGATGCAGATCGGGCCGGGTACTCATGATCTGGCCGACCTTGATAAAGGTGGCCCCGAGCTGGCGGAACAGATCGACCGACACCTGTCCCAGCCAGCGCCGCCGGCGATCGCGCCCCGAGGCGCCGCAAGAGCAGCAGCACCCAGCCGACCCAGAACCGGGTCCACTGCTTGGCCACCAGCGCGCGCGATCACCGTCGCTCGGAGGGCCAGACGCCAGCGGGGCAGGGACTTCGCCGCCATCGCAAGAATTCTATACTATGGAGACTATGAGCGTACGCCCCCTCCTCGCTCCCTGAGGACTCATCCCGCCGCTCGCTCCGAGCTGCGCAAGAACGACCCACGAACGGCGGTCGGCGATGTGGCAGCGGCGGGTGGCGGCCACGCCCGACGCGGTCGCTTACCGGTACCACGACGGCAGCGGCTGGCGGCCATGACGTTCGAGGCAAGCGGACGCGATGGCGCGCGAGATCGCGGCCGGGCTGGTCGCGCGCGGCGTCGTCCCGGGTGACCGGGTCTGCCTGCTGTCCCAGACCCGGCTGGAATGGGTGCTCGTGCGACGTCGGCGTCCTGCTGGCGGGGGGCGTCACGGTGCCGATCTACGCCTCGAACACCGCCGAGCAGTGCGAGTTCATCGTGCGCGACGCCGGCGCCAAGCTGGTGATCGTCGAGGACGGCACGCAGCGCGACAAGCTGCTGCCGCTGCGCGACCACCTGTTCGCGGTCACCGGGTTCGTCCAGATCGTCGGCGAGGTGGCCGGCGGCCCGCGGGCTTCGTCCAGTCGCTCGCGGACCTGCGCGCCGCCGGGCGTGGCCTGGTCGGCCAGCCACGCGGGCGAGCTGAACCGCCGCGCGGACACCGCGGATCCCGCGTCGACGTTCACCATCATCTACACCTCGGGCACGACGGGCGTCCCCAAGGGCGTCGTCCTGACCCACGACAACCTGGTGGCCGGGGTCTGCAGCGCGATTCGCGCGATGGGCGTCGTCGCCGGCGACGAGCAGTACCTGTTCCTGCCGCTCGCCCACGTGCTCGGGCGCGAGCTCGAATGGTGCGGCGATCCAAGCCGGCTGTCCGACCGCGTTCTCGCGCGGGACGGCGCTCATCAAAGAAGACCTGGCCGTCGTCCGACCGACCTTCATGGCGGGCGTTCCGCGCATCTTCGAGAAGTTCTACGCCGGCGTCACGCGGCGCTCGCGCAGGGCACGCGGGCTAAGCGGCAAGCTGGCGGCCTGGGCGCTCGCGGCCGGGACGGCGCGCACGCGACCGCCCTGCGGCGGGGCGAGCCTGCTGCCCAGCGCCTGCGCTGGCCGACAAGCTGGTGCTGTCGAAGGCTGCGCGCCCGGCTGGGGCTCGATCGCTGCCGCTTCCTCGTGTCGGGCGGCGCGCCGCTGGCCGCGGAGATCGGCGAGTTCTTCCACTCCATCGGCCTTCTGATCTGCGAGGGCTACGGCCTCACCGAGACGATGGCGGCGGCGCACCTCAACGTCATGGACGCGTTCCGTTTCGGCACCGTCGGTCCGGCGCTGGACGTGGTCGAGACCAAGATCGCGGACGACGGCGAGATCCTGATGCGCGGGCCCTCGGTCTTCCGCCAGTACTACAACAACCCGACGGCCACCGCCGAGTCGGTCGAACCCGACGGCTGGTTCCACTCGGGCGACATCGGCGTGCATCGAGGACGGCTTCCTGCGCATCACCGATCGCAAGAAGGATCTGATCGTGACCGCGGGCGGCAAGAAGATCGCGCCGCAGCCGATCGAGAACGCGACTCAAGGCGACGTCGCGGCTGGTCAGCCAGGCGCTGGTCTACGGCGACAAGCGGCCGTACTGCGTCGCGCTGGTGACGTTATCGGACGAAGCGCTGAAGCAGTTCGGGAGCGGCGGGCAACGACGGCGCCGCGCTGGCGGCCTCGGCCGAGGTGAAGGCGGCGATTCAGAAGGACATCGACGTGGTCAACACCAAGCTCGCGTCGTTCGAGGCGATCAAGCACTTCGCGATCCTGCCCCAAGATCTGACCGAGGCCTCGGGCGACCTGACGCCCAAGATGAGCGTGAAGCGCAAGGTCGTGACCGAGAAGTACAAGTCGGTCATCGAAGAGCTGTATCGCTAGAACGTGTAGCCGGCGGTGGCGAGGGCGGCGACGAAGGCGGCGCCCCAGGTGGTGATGTCGTGGTCGACGAAGGTGACGACCGGGCGGCGAACCGCGCCGCCGCCGAGGACCGAGAGCCCGAACGTCCAGCGCTCACCGGCGCGGATGCGGGCCGCGGCCCGGGCGTAGAGCGCGACGCCCAGTTGCTGGTCGGTGGTCCCGGCGCCCGGCCGGGGGGCGGTGCCAATCGCGCGCACGAGCGCCAGCATCGGGCCGGCGCCCAGAGCGACATCCACCCGCTCCCCGGTCGGCAGCGCCAGCCGCAGCCCGGCTCCCGCCAGCCAGACCGACGTACGCGCGCTGCCGGCCGTGTCGGTCAGCGTGTCGCTGCCGAGCGGCGCGTAGCCCCAGAGCTCGGCGCCCAGCAGAGGGGTGAGCCGCGCGTCGAGGCTGACACCGGCGATCGGCAGCGGGGCGATCCGACCGGTGCTGGCCAGCACCCCTGATGCGACGGCGACGGTCACCGGGGTCGACGGCGCGGGGGAGGGCGGCGCTGGCGCCGGGGGTGTCGCTGGCGCGCCGAGGCCGAAGTCGACGCGCAGGAGCTCGACGGTGCGGAGCGCCAGCACCGGGAGCGCGGCGTCCGGGTCGGCCGTCGCCTGGACCTCCAGCGCCTGCTTCAGCGCGACCCGATCCGAGCCGGGCGACGCCGACCAGACCTCGGTGCGCCGCCGCTCTCCGTCGACGACGACGGCGACGCGCGCCCCCGCCGCCAGCGTCTGGTGGATGATCGCCTCGATCGCCTCCGGCGGCGGCACGGCCACGCGCTCGACCGCCAGCCCCTGGGCCTCGATCTCCGCCGCCAGCCGACCGGCCAGGGGATCGTCGGGGGGAGCGAACAGCACGATGCGCCCCCGGGGAACCACCTCGGCCCAGGCGCGAGGCGTCGCGCGCGTGCCGGCGACGACCAATGCGAGAAGGAACAGCACCTGCGCGCGCCGGCGCGCGCCGATCACGGAGCGACCGTGCGTCGTGCCAGCTCCGCGTGCGGGCCGCCGGGGAAGTCGCGCAGGTAGGTGGTGGCGGCCGCGCGCGCCGCCGCGTCGTCGCCCGCCTTGAGCCGCGACTCGAGCAGACGGCCGGCCGCCTCGCGCGCCAGCGCGCCGCGCGGGTAGCGCCGCAGGTAGGCCTCGAACCAGCCGGCGGCGGCGCCGTAGTCGTGACGCCCCTCGAACGCGATCAGGCCCAGCGCGAACGTCGGGCGATCGGCGCTCGGGAATCGCCGCCGCGCGCTCTGGTAGGCCTCGTCGGCGCGGGACAGATCGCCGGCGAGGCGCGCGACGTCGCCCAGCAGGACGAGGTCGTCGGCGCCGAGGCGGGCGCACCCCGCGGTCCAGCCGCCGCCGTTCAGCTCGGCGACGGCGGCCGCGAGCGACTCGCGGTACTGCGCCCGCGCCGCGAGCCCGCGCCAGTCGGCGCGCGCGTGCGAAGTGAGCGTCGGTCGCACCGCTTCGATTCGGCCTGCGCCGGGTGGTGGGGGCCACGACCACGACGGCCGGCGGCTCTGGCGGCTCTGGCGATTCTTCAGGTGGCGGCGGTGGCTCCACCGGTTCGGCGGATGCCGTCGGGACCCGCGTGGCGGTGGTGGGGGGCGTCCGTCCATCATCCCGCCCCAGCGAGACGCCTTCGTCGGCGCTGGCGCGCAGCCGCTCGCCGGTCACCAGGCGGGTCGGGAACGCGATCCCCGGTCCCGACACCAGCACCGATCCCTCGCGCATCTGCACCGTCAGCTCCTGGAGGTTCGGGTTCCAGGCGGCCCGGAAGCGCGTCCCCGTCACCTTGATGCGGTAGCTGCCGGCCTGGATCTCCCACTGCGTCTCGGCGCGGTGAACGACCGCGACGTCGACCGCGCCGGCCTCGACCGCGACCGTCGCGCCGTGGCGCTCCAGCGCCTCGACGCGGGCCTGCGCCCGCGCCGGCAGCGTCACCTCGGAGCCGTCGGAGAATCGCAGCCCCAGCGGCGCGCCCGCGGGCGCCCTCAGCGTCGCGCCGACGGTGCCGGAGCCTGCGCCCGCCACCACGAAGGAGAGCGAGCTTGGCATCAGCACGAACAGCGCCGCGCCGAGCGCCAGGCAGGTCGCGAAGCCGCCCCACAGCCAGCGCGTTCGGGCCTGCGTCGGCCGGGCCCCGGCGTGCGCCGCCAGCCCCGCCTCGACCCGCGGCAGCAGCTGCCGTCGCTCGGCCTCGGAGCGCACCGCGCGGGCGATGTCCTTCATGAGGCCGGAGAGACCGCCGTCGCCGTCGCCGTCGCCCTTCATGGCGTCCCTCCCTCGTTGGGCCAGCGTTCGCTTCGCTCCAGCCGCTCGCGCAGCGCCGGGCTGGTGCGCGCCGCCGCGACGAACCGCTGCTCGGCCCGCACCAGCCGCCGCTTGATGGTGGCCAGCGACACCTTGCAGGCGCCGGCCACCTCGGTGAGCTGCAGCTCCGAGATGAACCGCAACGAAAACGCGAGCCGCTCGTCGGCAGGCAGTGTCGCCAGGATCGCGTAGGTCGCGCGAACCGCCTCCTGCGTCTCCCCCTGGGGCCCGAAGACCGGCACCTCGGGGACGTCCTCGGGGGCCAGGAACGAGATCCAGCGCCAGCGCTGCCGGCGGCGGATCTTCCCCCGCGCCGTGAACACCGCCAGCGTCGAGATCCAGCTGCGCAGCGCCGACGGATCCTTCAGCTTGCCGATCCCCTCGAACACGGCGACGAAGACGTCCTGGATCACGTCGGCGGTCTCGTTGTCGATCCCCAGCGCGCCGGTCACCAGCCGCTCGACCAGCGGTTCGTAGCGCTGCACCAGCGCCACGCGCGCCGCGCCGTCGCTCCGCCGAAGCGCCATCACCAGGGCGCGGTCGTCGTCGTAGCCCAGCGCCGCCGCAGGCTGCGCCCCGGGCAGACCGTCGAGCAGGCCGTAGGGCACCGGCATGGCTGTCATTTTACACCCCGCCCCTTGGCCTTCGCATGTGGCGTCGGTTGCCGGCCGGCGTCGTGACGGCTCACCGGGCCACGCTGTGGCGCGTAAGTTAGAGCTTTAAAGTCGCCAGCTTGGCGAGCAGTTCCGCCAGTAACACTTGCGTTTTTGAGAAGCCGGGCTCGCGGATCTCGAAACGCTCTTCGTCCATGTACATGTCGCGCCGCAGCTCGATCTGGATGGCGTGGATCCGCTCGCCGGGCTGGCCGTGGTGGGTGGTGATGTAGCCGCCCTTGTAGGGATCGTTGGCGCGCACCGTCAGGCCGTGTCGGGCGAAGTGCTCGCTCACCGCCGCCGAGAGCGCGGCGCCGCAGCTCGTCCCGTTGCGATCGCCTGGCACCACCTCGGCGCGGGTGCGCCCCGGGTCGGCGTGGGTGTGCCGCCCGCGCGAGGGCATCGAATGGCCGTCGACGAGGATGGCGTAGCCGAAACGGGCCCGCGCCCGTTCGAGGGCGCGCACGATCGCGTTGTGGTAGGCGGCGTGGATCGCCGTCCGCTCGTGCCACTCGCCGAGGGTCAGGGGGCGGGCGATCGCCGGTGCGCCGGTGGTGGTGATCGCCCAGATGAAGCCCCGCCCGTCGCTGTTGCGTGGGGCCGGGTGCTCGGGGACCGCGCCCGCGCTGACGTCGTCGGGATCGCGGTTGAGATCGCAGACGAAGCGCGAGAGCCGGGCGGCCACGTAGACCTCGGGGCCGCCGGCCTCGCCGAGGCGGTAGAGGCGATCGACGAACAGGTCGGCGTCGTTGCGAACATCCAGCTCGGGGGTCAGCGTGTCTTCGAAGCCGGCGGTGGCGGTCCCGGCGTGCGGGACGCTGACCACGAGCGGCGACGATGGCTCCGGGGGCGTGCGCGCGGTGTAGGCGCTGTCTATGAGGCCGAACATCTCAGAACGCCATCCTATATCCGATGTCGCCCAGCAGGCCGACACTGTTTCCGCGGATGTCGTCCCCCTGCGACGTTCGTCCGATGTCGATCCAGAGGTAGCGCACGCCGACGACGAGGCGCCCCGGGCGGAGCGGGATCCCCATCTCGGCGCCGCCGGCCAGGGCCAGCGGGTGGGCGGTACCGACCACCTCGCCCGGCGTGCCGCTGTTGCTGACCTCGAGCGCCGTCCGGACGTACGAGATCCCGACCCCCAGCTCGGCGCCGAGCTCGAAGGACGGCGACAGCGTCCGCCGCCAACGCGCCAGTGCCAGCACCGGCATCTGATCGGTCGTCAGGTGCGCCCGCGCGCTCCCTTGCACTCTCCCCACGGTGAGATCGTCGCGCAGGTAGCCCAGCGTCAGGCCGGCCAGGAAGCGCTGCCGCTTCACCTGGAAGGGGCGCATCGCTTCGCCGAAGACCGCCGGTCCGACCGAGCTGCCGAAGTTGTAGAACACCCCCGCCCGGGCGCCGATCAGCAGCCGCTCGGGAGGGGGGACGACCTCCAGTCCGGCCTCGGCCCGCACCGACGGTCCCGCGAGGACGCCGATCAGGTGCCGGCTCGGCTCGCGCACGCGGTCCGGGACGTAGGCGCCGCTGTACGCGCCCGCGTTCGGTCCACGAACGTCCATCACCTGACCGTCGGGGGTCTGCCAGGCCAGCTCGGGGATGTCGGTCGGCGTGCCGCTGCGATCGAACGCTTCCACCAGCACCTCGACCGCCTGGTGTCCGTCGGCCACGATCCGGGACGCGCCGAGCGTGACGGTCACGCGCGCGGGCGGACCGCCCGTCACCCGCAGCTCGTCACGCGCGAGCAGCGTCCCCAGCCGGGCCTCGACGGCGATCTGCGGGCGACCGACGTAGGCGGCGGGCGCCGGCACCGCCAGCGTCGCCGCCCCCACGATGTCGAGCGCGACCTCGCGGGGCTCGCCGTCGACGCGCGCGGTGAGCCCGCTGGCGACGGTCGGGTTACCGAAGGCATCGCGGGCCACGAAGGTCAGAATCGCCCCCCCGCCGCTCCCGACGACGACGGTGTGGGTCGTCGCGGTGACCACGAGGCGCGCGGGTGGGCCGCCCCGCAGGGGCACGGTGACGTCGGCGCGCGCGGCAGGCGTGCCGGTCGCGGTCGCGGTCAGCGCGGCGGCGCCGCCCGAGAGCCGGCGGGGCGCTTCGAACAGGAAGCGCGCCTCGCCGGGCGCGCTCGTCCCCAGCGAGTGCACGACGCCCCCGCTGGCCGTCAGCGCCAGCGTGGCGGCCGGGGCGGGCGTGCCGTCAGGCGAGAGCCCCAGCACCGACACCTCGGCGAAGCTGCCCGCCTCGATCGCGGGCGGCGCCAGCACGGCGATCCGCGTGAACGGCGGCAGCTGCAGGTCGACCTCGGTCTCCCGGGTGCCGTTGCGGTCGCTGGCGCGGGCCACGCCGACGCGGACGCCGGGAGGGACGCGGATCGGGATCTCGACCCGCCCCTGGCGATCGGCCATCACCGGCCCAAAGGACTGCTCTCCAATCCGCATCGTGACCGACGCGCCGGCCACGGTGTGGAACGGCACCACCGTCGAACCCTCCAGGGCGATCTGCGTGCCGGCGTGTAGACGCCGGCCGCCCCCGCCGAATTCGACGACCAGCAGCGCCATCTGGGGGAACCGGTCGGGGGGAGGGATGTAGCGCGCGATGAAGTGGCCGGGCGTGTCGGTGGCACGCGGCAGCTCCAGCGTTCCGACGGTGGCCAGGGTCCGCAGCGGGGCGAAGGTTGCGGCGTCGGCGCCGGCGACGTCGACCGCCACGTCGATCTGCGTGTCGGTTCCCAGCAGCGCCCGCGGGAGCGCCGGGGTGATCGTCACCCGCACCGATGGCACCGCCTCGCTGTCGGCGGGCATTGCCGTGGGAGCCGCCGCGGTCGCGGCCGCACACAGCGCGATCGTCGCGGCCAGCACCTCTGGCTACAGCTCCTGCGAGACGGGGAGGGTCAGCTGGAACACCGTCACGACGGGCTCGGGCCAGGCGCCGGGGTCGTCGAGCAGCACGAGCTCACCGGCCAGGCTGCGCGCGATCTCGCGGCTGACCGCCAGCCCGAGGCCAGTCCCCTGTTCCTCCCCCTTGGTCGTGAAGAACGTCTCGAACAGCCGGTCGCGGATCGCCTTGGCGACGCCGCCGCCGTTGTCGCCCACCTCGATGATGGCGAACCGCGGGTTGTCGGCCTGGACGCGCGCGCGCACCTGAACGATCGGCTGCGCGGTCCCGGCGACCGCGTCGAACGCGTTGGAGAGCAAGTTGATCAGGATCTGCTCCAGCGCGTGCGGCGTCGCCGCCAGCATCGGCACGTCGGGCGCGATCTGGGTACGCAGCTTGGACCCGGCCTTGCGCAGCCGAAACTCGAGCAGCGACGTCACCCGCACCAGCACCTCGCCGAGCTCGGCCCGCCGCTTGCCGGTCTGGGCCGCGGGGATCGACAGCTGGCGCAGGTTTCCGACCAGCGTCGTCAGCCGCTCCGACTGCTCGACGATGTGGCGGGCGAAATCGAGCACCTCGTCCAGCTCGACCCGCTCCTTCTCGAGGAGGAGCTGGCCCAGCCCCTTGATCGCGAACAGCGGCTGGCGCAGCTCGTGGATCTGCTGGGCGGCGAAGCGCCCGAACTCGGCCAGGCCGCCGGCCGCCGCCAGCAGCTCGCGCAGCCGCCGGAGCTCGGCGCGGAGCTCGTTCGCGTCGTCGGTCACGGCTTCCACAGATCCGTGGTCTCCGGTTTCAGGGCCGGGGGCGGGCCGCGGCGGCTCAGCGTCGTGGAGACCTGGCGGGTGCGGCCGGAGAGATCCTCGGCCTCGATCTCGACGGGAGTCTTCCCCGACGCGCGCAGCGGTACGAGGACGCTGAAGCGCCCATCGGGCCCGGCGGCCGCGACCCTGGCGCTGTCGCCCGTGCGGACCGTGATCGTCGACGAGGGGGCGGCGCGACCGCCGATCTCGGTCTCGGCGTCGTGGCGATCGGGCGTGGGCCAGGCGACGTTGAGCAGCACCTCGGCGGGGATCCGCTCGGGATCCTGCGGAGGGGCCCCGGCGGCCGCCGCCGTCGTGGTCCCCTCGGCGACGGTGACTGACTTTCCCGCGGCGGTGAAGCGTGCGCTGCCGGCCAGCGCCGCGACCGACACGCGGCCGCGCTCGTCGGCCTGGACCACGAAGCGGGCGGGGCCGGCGTTGCTGGTACGCGTGTCGCGCGCGGTGACCGCCAGCGCCTCGCTCCCGGCGACGCGCGCCAGCAGCTTGCCGCGCCGAAGGTTGACCCGGGCGCCAGCACCCGGCCCGGCGCCCGGGGCGGGCGGCGTGCCGGCGCTGGAGCCCGACGGCTCGGCCCCGTCCTCCCCGAGCGCCCCCAGGCCAATCTCGACGCCGGGGCGGAGCTCGATCTCGGTGCCGGCGTTGAGCCGCAGCACCGCCGTCGCGCCGGCCGCCGTGCGCACCACGTCGGTGTTGCCCAGCGTGTCGCCCGGCTTGACCGCCAGCCAGCGCCCGTCGTGCTGGGCCTCGACGGCGCCGGTGGCGGCCACGACCTCGACGCCCCCCCCGGTTCGCGCGGCGGGGATCGCGATCGCGCCGGCGGCCGACGCGCGGCGGGCCGAGGCGGTGGGGCGGGACGGTGGCGCCAGGAGGTGCCGCGACAGTCCGACCGCGACCACGATCGCGCCCACGGCGATCACCAGCATGAGAATCGTGCCGACGGTGCGCGCGCCCGCGCTCACAGGGCTCATGCGCGGTGGGTCCGGCCCGCGTCGGCGGGGAAGGTGAGCACGAACTTGGTCCCGATTCCGACGGCGCTCTCGGCGAGGATCGTTCCGCCGTTGTCCTCGACCACGCGATGCACGAACGACAGCCCCAGCCCGGCGGCGTCGCGGTCGCCCGTCTTGGTGGTGAAGAAGGGATCGAAGATCCGGGGGAGGTGCTCCGGGCTGATGCCGCTGCCGGTGTCGGAGATGCAGACCCGCACCAGCTTGTCGTCGACGCCGCGAACCTCGAGGGTCAACTTGCCGCCCCGGGGCATCGCCGAGCGCCCGTTCTGGATCAATTGAATGAACGCCTCCTGCATCTGCGTGGCGCTGCCGCGGACCGGGGGCGCGGGCTCGAAACGGCGCACGACGGTGATCCCGGCCGCGGCGAGCTCCGTGGGGCCGCAGAGCTCGATCGCGTCATCCAGGGTGCGGGCCAGATCGACGACGGTCGTGTCGTGCCCGCTCTGCTTCTGAGAGAGGCGGAGCATGTTCTGCACGATCTTGCGGATGCGCAGCGCCTCGCGCTCCAGGTCCTGCAAGAGCGGCAGGGCGGGGTGGCTGTTCGGGAAGTCGGTGATGAGGAGCTGCACGATCCCGAGGGCGCCGGTGAGCGGGTTGTTGATCTCGTGCGCCACCCCGGCGCCGAGCTCGCCCAGCGCCGACAGCGACCGCGAGCGCAGGAGCAGGTCCTGGGCCTGGCGCAGCTCGGCGGTCTTCTCCTCGACCCGCTTCTCGAGGGTCTGGTTCCAGGAGACGATCTCGTTGGTCTGCTGCTTGATCTTCTTGCCGGCGGTGTCGAGCGCCTCGGCCATCTGGTTGAACGCGGTGGCGAGGTCGCCCAGCTCGTCGCGCCCGGCGCCGGTGATGCGGGTCTCGAGATTGCCGGCGGCGATCTGGTGCGCGCCGCCCGCCAGCACCGCCACGCGATCCGCCAGGCGGCGGGCGAAGATGCGCGCCCCCAGCGAGCCGACCAGCACCGAGACGCCGATCCAGAGCAGCGTCGCCAGCGTGATCCGGTTGACCGGCATCAGCGCCGCGTCCACGGTCTTGTCCACCACGGCGCCGAGGCCCCAGGGGGCCACCGGGGCGTAGGCGCCGATCAGCTTGCGGCCGCCGTTGACGTACTCGGCGACGATCTCGGTGGGCGGCAGCTCCCCCTCGCGGGCGCCGCCGGGGACGCGCTGGGTTTCGAGCGTGCCGACGCCCCCGCGCGAGCCGGCCGCGAACAGCCGGGCCCGGCCGTCGAGCAGCTTGACGTCGACCTCCGGGCTGGAGAGCGACGCGACGTAGTTGGCGAGCCGCTTGAGCGAGATCTCCGCGGCCAGGATCCGCTTGCCGCCGATGCGCGCGTCGAACGACACCGCCAGCACGACGTGCGGCAGCCGCAGCGGTCCTCCGAGGAAGATCGGCCCCATTCCCTGACCGGCCGACAGCGCCGCCCCGAGCGGGGCCATGAGCCCGACGCCCTCGACGTCGGTCGGGCGCATCGGCTCGTGGTTGCGAAAGCCGTCGTGGCTGGCCGGATCCTCGAGGTAGGCCGCCTGACCGGTCAGCGTGCCGTGCTCGTCGAACATCGCCACCGCGCAGATGTCGTCGCTCTGGTGGTAGACGAGCTGCAAGAACTTCAACAGCAGCTGCGGCGACATCGATTCGCTGGCGGTCGGGCGGGTGTGATCGAAGATGCGGGCGTCGACCTGCAGGATCGACAGCAGGTTGTTGACGTAGCTGTCGGCGTAGCCGGCGACCTGCTTGGCCACCGTCAGCTCGTTCTCCTCCAGCGCGCCGCGCAGGGCGTGCTGGCCGATGCGCAGCGATGAGTAGCCGGCGATGCCGACCGGCAGCGCCGAGATCGCCAGCGCCAGCAGCGTCAGCTTGGTCAGCAGCTTCACGGCGGGCTCCCGTCGCCAGAGGCAGGGGCCGGCACGGGATCCGGGTAGGCGTCCTGGTAGGTGAAGCCGTAAACGACCGCGCTTCGTCCGGCGAGGCCGGCGTCGACCACGAACCCGACCCTGCCTGTCCCCGGAGGCATCACCCCCTCGATACGCGACTCGCTGATCCGGATCGGGGAGAGCAGCCCGGCCTCGACCTGGCCCTCGAGCTCGACCGTGGCGTCGGGGGCGAAGTGGTTGCCGACGATCACCACGTAAGTCCCTCCCCCCGATGGACCGACGGGCGGGGTGATCGCCCGGATCACCGGCGCGGGGAGGAAGGTGAACGTGCAGGCCTTGGCGTCGCTCTTGCCATTGCGGACATGCAGCTCCACCTCTCCCTCCTCGTGGGGCGGCATCTTGGCGACGACGCGGGTGGTGGTCCCGCCGTTCACCGGCGCGACCACGATGAGGCTGGCGTCGTCCGGGACCGAGATGACGACCTCCGTCCCGGTCCCGGGTGCCCCGGGCAGCGCCGGGATGAAGTTGGTCCCCAGGATCGTCACCTCGGTCCCGCCTCCGGCGGGGCCGACGCTGGGGGTGCAGCCGGCGGTCACGGTCGGGCGGGGCGCCAGCGGGAAGGGGATCTTCCGCAGCATGGGGTTGGGGATAGGCAGCCCGCGATCGAGGGCGGTCATCTCGAGATAGACCACGTCCAGCGCGGTCGTTGCCGCCGGCAGCTCGAGCATCAGCAGGCAGGCGGCGCGGTGGGACTCCGCCGCCACGAGGCAGTCGCTCTCACCGATCTGCTGGGCGTCGGTCCAGGCGTGCCAGTGCAGGCCGCCGATCCAGCCCGGCCCGTCGTTGGCCTCGAACCGAAACCACTGACTCGTGTTCTCCCCCAGCAACGTCCCCTCGGTCGGCGCGGTCAGGGTGAGCTGGGGCGCCCCGCGGTCGGGGCCCAGGGAGGTGAACGCCGCGGAGAGCGGGAGGGTGAACCCGCGCGGATCGCGCACCGCGACGTCGTAGACGCCGCTGGGGATGCCGGCCGGCAGCGTGGCGGCCAGCTTGTGTTCGCTCATCCAGCTGACCTTCGTCGCCGCGACGGGGTCGCCACCCGCCGCGGTCACCGGAAGGAGGGTCAGCGAGAAGGCGTCGACGTCGACGGCGCCGGTGCCGGCGGTGGTGTCGATCTGGTAGGCGGCGCGGAACGGGCCGCCGGAGATCGTCATCGTGAACGGCACGTCGTTGAAGGCGCCGGCGGGCGACGCCGTCATGACCATCCCCGCGGGCTCGGCGCTGACGGCGCACCCCGCCGCCCCGAGCAGGGCGGTGGCGACAGCGCCCGTTCGGAAGGTCATCGCCGGCATTCTAATCAAAAAAAGCTTCGGTCCTGATTTGGGTTTTGCGGTTGACCCCCCGCGCAACGAGCTCGCGTTTCAGCTCGGTGATCATCGCCCCGTTGCCGACCAGGTAGAACGTGGGCGCGGTCAGCGCCGGCAACCGTTCGAGCACCGCGGCGGTGATCCGGCCCTGGCCGCCGCGCCACCCCGGCTGCGGGGCGGTCAGGTAGAGGTTCAGCCCGGCCCCGGCGCGGGCGGCCAGCGTTTCGACCTCGGGGCGGGCGCAGAAATCGGCCTCGTGGCGCACGCCCCAGAAGATCAGCCGGCGGTGCGCCGCGGTGGCCGGGTGCCGCGCGAGCTCGCCCAGCATCGGCATCACCGCGGCGATGCCGGTGCCGGTGGCGCCGAAGACGACGTCGCCCGCGTGGCTGGGGTCGAGCACGAAGAAGCCGTGAGGTCCGGTCATCGCGACGGAGGCGCCGATGGCGAGCCCCATCAGGAGCTCCGACGCCTTCCCCTCGGGGATCACCCGAATGATGAAGCGGAGCGTGTCGCCGGCGTCGCTCTGAGAGGCGATCGAGTAGCTGCGCCGCGGGACTATGTGTGGCTGTCCTTCGTCCTGGGCCGGCACCGCGATCGACACGAACTGGCCGGCCTTGAAGTCGAGCCGCGGCGGGGTGCGCATCTCGAACGTCAGCTCGGCGATCTCGGGGGCGATCAGCCTGCGTGCGGTGAGCTCGGCCGTGAGGGCGGCAGCCATGGCCGGGGGATGATAGCCGAGTGTGTTAGCTTCGACGGATGGGGAATCGAGTCATCTTTTTCACGGCATCGCTGGCTGCGCTGTCGCTGGCCGCGCTGCTCGGAATGGGGTGCAAGAAGTCGGATGACGCGGGCAAGCCTTCGGGCGTGCCGCCCCTCGACCCGTCGGCGCAGCCCGCCGCCCCGGCGCCGGCGCCCGTGGCCGCCCCAGCGCCCGCCGCGGCGCCACCGCCCGCCGCTCCCGGTGGAACGATCAGCGGCGAGATCGTGGTTCCGACCGCGATGGCCAAGAACCGACCGGCAGGGACGCTCTACCTGGTGGCGCGGCGGCCGCCCGACAACCCCACGGCCCGGGGCACCATGATCGCGGTGAAGAAGCTGCCGGCGACGACCTTCCCGCTGGCCTTCACGCTCAGCGCCGCCGACATGCCCTTCCAGAACGGCCCCTTCGACGGCGAGCTTCAGCTGACCGCGCGCATCGATCAGGACGGCGATCCCATGAGCCACCAGAAGGGGGACATCTTTGGAACGCTCCCCAAGGTCACCGTCGGCTCGCAGGGCGTGAAGCTCTCCCTCGACCAGCTCCAGAAGGAGACCGAGTCGCTGGCCGGCGGCGCCCCCCCGGCCGGCCGGCCGCCTGGGCACCCGTAGCGCGTTGGGGGAGGGCGAGCTCAGCTCGCCCGAGCCCGTCGCGGGAGGTACGGAACCCTTTCAGGGTTCCGTATACAGAGCCCTTCCGCGCGCCGCGAAGCCGGGGTAATTTCTCGCGCCAACATGAACTACAACAAGCTTCGCGACATGGTCAGCCACCGGGTGACGTTCGAGTACGACACCGGGACCAAGCTCGTCGGGTACGTCGCCTCGTGCGCCCCCGCCAGCGGGCCGCTGCACCTGATCGTGCTGTCGAAGGTTCAGCTGCTGGACGGCGCGCAGAACGTCATCGCTCGCTATGAAGAGCTGCCGCTGGTCCCGAGCAACCTGATCGGTTTCCAGATCACCGAAGGCCCCCTGTGAACCGCGCGCGGGAGCGCCGCGCGGGACTCCTGGCCGGAATGGCGGCCCTCATGGGCGCCGGGTGCGCGGGGGTCAATCACCAGATCGTCGAAGATCGATGGGAGATCTCCGAGTCGACGTCGATCCCGGAGGTGACGGACGTGGCCGACGTCGGCGGCGGTGACGTCCCGCTGTCGGGCACGCTGCCGATGCAGGCGTCGGACGGCGTCGCCGTGGTCGGCGAAACTTTGTGGATCCGCGGCAACGCGTTCGGGCGTCAGCCGACGGTGACCGTCGGCGGGCGGCCCGCGGCGGTGTTGGGGCGGACGCGCGACGGCGGCATCGTCGTGCGGGTCCCGATCGCGACGCCCACCGGCTCGCAGCCTGTGGTGGTGAGCAACGAGGTCGGCCACGGCGAGCGGCCGATCGCGATCCGGCGCTACGCCGCGATCCTGTCGCCCGGGAGCGGGCAGCTCGGGTGGGCCGAGGTCGCGGGCGACGGGCCGATCGCGGCCGGCGCGACACCGGTCGAGCGGGCGCGTTTCATGGCGCTGTCGGCCGACGGACGTGCCGCCTACCTGGCTCCGGCGGCGCGCTCGACGCTCGACGTCGTCGAGATCCCGGCGACCGGCGCCCCCAAGGCGATCTACCGGCTGGACCTCGGGCCCGCGCCCGTGCGCGCGCTGGCGGCTGCGGCCCGCGCCCCCGTGCTCGCGGTGGTGCGTGAGTCGGACGTGGTGGTGGTCGACACCTCGTCGCCGCTGCGCCCCGCGCGCAGCACGCCGCGCGCGCTCCCCAAGGAGCTGCGCAACGCCGGCGTCGCCGCCGCGGACGTCTCCCCCGACGGCAAGCTGCTGGCCCTGGCGATGGAGACCGCGAACCAGATCCTGCTGTTCGATCTGACGCCGTACGGGCGCGCGCCGCTGGTCGGGACGATCCCGATTCTCCCCGACGTCCGCGCCGGCGTGCTGGTCGACTGCGCGTTCTCCCCCGCCGGCGACACGCTCTGGGTCCTGAGCGGCGACACGCCGCGCAGCCGCCCGACCGGCCCGCAGCCGACGGAGCTGCGCGCGGTGCGCATGAACAGGAACAGCGGCGCTGACGGGGGCGGAAGCTTCGATGTCGCCCGCGTGGTCAAGGTCGGGAACGCGTCGACCCCGGGGCGCATCGCGGTGGGGCGGGCGCTTCCGCTGGCCAGCGGCGCCGCCATCCGGCTCCCGCCGGAGCGCTCGACGCTCTTCTTCACCGCCATGGGGCGCGAGACGAACGAGCCCGCGCCCGACGGGCTGGTGACGATGGATGGAGCGGCCCCGCCCGCGGCGGGCGTGCCCGCGACGCCCGCGGGCGCACCCGCGGCGGCCCCCGAGGTCGCGACGGTGTTCCGGGTCGGAGCCGAGGACGAGGCGACGGTGGCGCTCACCGCGCCGGGACGGCTGGGGCTCCCCAATCTGTCGTTCGACGGGCGCTGGCTCCTGGCGCCGGTGCTGGCCCCTGACGGTGCGGTGCGGGTCCTGGCGACGCCCGTCGACGGTCGCCCCGGGTTGACCCCTCGCCCCGCCGACGTGATCCCGGCGCGCCCCGGTGAGGCGCCTTCGGCGACGCGGCCGGCGCCACTTTTGCGCATTCAGCCGTGAGGCAGGTGCGAGTTATCGTGCGGGGCCGCGTGCAGGGGGTCGGTTTTCGCGCCGCGACCGCTCGAGAGGCCCGAAACCTGGGCCTCGGAGGATACGTGCGCAACCTGCTGGACGGCACCGTCGAGGTGACGGCCGGCGGGGCAGAGGCGGCCGTCGCCGCGCTCGTCGCCTGGCTGGGGCACGGTCTACCCCCGGCGCGGGTGAGTGGTATCGATGTGGTCGAATTGCCCGCCGCCGAGCTGCCGGCAGCGGGATTCACGGTACGTTGAGCTCGCAAGAGAACCCGCAAGAGAACCCGCAAGAGAACCCGGCAGAGAACTCGAAGAGGGGCCCCATGGCGAACGAATCTGGAAAAGCGAACGACGCCACCGGCGTCATCAAGTCGGTCTCGCGCGAGGGGCGGAAGTTTCCGCCGTCGCCTGAATTCACCAAGCGCGCGCTGCTGAACGACGCCGCGGACTACGAGCGCCGCTACCGGCGCTCGATCGATGACCCCGAGGGGTTCTGGGCCGAGACCGCGCGCGAGGAGCTGACCTGGTCGAAGCCGTTCACGAAGGTCCGCTCGTGGAACCTGCCGTGGGTGCGGTGGTTCGAGGACGGTGAGCTGAACCTCTCGGCGAACTGCCTCGATCGCCACCTGCCCACCCGTGGCGACAAGGTGGCGCTGGAGTGGGAGGGCGAGCCGGGCGACAGCGTGAAGCTGACCTACCGCCAGCTGCACACGGAGGTCTGCAAGTTCGCGAACGTGCTGCGGGGGCTGGGGATGAAGGCGGGGGACGTCGCCGCGATCTACATGCCGATGATCCCGGAGGCGGCGATCGCGATGCTCGCCTGCACGCGCATCGGCGTCACCCACACCGTCGTGTTCGGGGGCTTCTCGGCCGAGGCGCTGCGCGATCGCATCAACGACTGCGGCGCCAAGCTCTGCATCACCGCCGACGGCGGCTGGCGGCGCGGCAAGGCGGTCCCGCTGAAGGGGAACGCCGACGCGGCGCTGGCGCAGACGCCGTCGGTGACGAATTGCGTCGTCGTGAAGCGCACCGGCGAGGCGGTGGCGATCAGCGGTGGTCGCGACCACTGGTGGCACGAGCTGATGCCGACCGCGTCGGCCGACTGCCCGCCGGTCAGCCTGCCGGCCGAGCACCCGCTGTTCATCCTCTACACGTCGGGGACGACCGGGAAGCCGAAGGGGATCGTGCACACGACCGGTGGCTACCTGCTGGGCGCGCACCTGACGACCAAGTACGTCTTCGATCTCCACGAGGAAGACATCTTCTGGTGCACCGCCGACATCGGCTGGGTCACCGGCCACAGCTACGTCGTCTACGGACCGCTGTCGAACGGCGCGACGTCGGTGATGTACGAGGGGGCGCCCGACCACCCCGGCAAGGACCGTTTCTGGTCGATCATCGAGCGCCGGAAGGTCTCGATCTTCTACACGGCGCCGACGGCGATCCGCGCCTTCGTGCGCTGGGGCGACGAGCTGCCCAAGGCTCACGATCTGTCGTCGCTGCGTCTGCTCGGCAGCGTCGGTGAGCCGATCAACCCCGAGGCCTGGATGTGGTACCAGCAGGTCATCGGCGGCGGTCGCTGCCCGATCGTCGACACCTGGTGGCAGACGGAGACCGGCGCGATCATGATGACCCCGATTCCGGGCATCACCGCGGCCAAGCCGGGGAGCTGCGCGCGGCCGTTCTTCGGCGTCGAGGCGGCGGTCGTGAAGCGCGACGGCACCCCCTGCGCCCCGAACGAGGGCGGCTTCCTGGTGGTGAAGCAGCCCTGGCCGTCGATGTTGCGCGGCGTGCACGGCGATCCCGAGCGGTTCCAGCAGCAGTACTGGACCGACGTGCCGGGCGTCTACTTCACCGGCGACGGCTCGCGCCAGGACGAGGACGGCTACTTCTGGGTCATGGGGCGCGTCGACGACGTGCTCAACGTCGCCGGCCACCGCCTCGGCACCGCCGAGATCGAGAGCGCGCTGGTGTCGCACCCGTCGGTGGCGGAGGCGGCCGTCGTCGGCCCGCCGCACGAGCTGAAGGGGCAGGCGATCTTCGCGTTCGTGACGCCGAAGTCGGGCATCGCACCGACGGCCGAGCTGAAGCAGGCGCTGTCGGCCCACGTGGTGAAGGAGATCGGGGCGCTGGCCCGGCCCGACGAGATCCGCTTCTCGGACGCGCTGCCGAAGACGCGCTCGGGGAAGATCATGCGGCGGCTTCTGCGCGAGGTCGCCACCAGCGGCACCGTGCGGGGCGACGTGACCACGCTGGAAGACCTGGGCGTCCTCACCCGCCTCGCCGCCGCGCGCGAAGACGACGAGTAGCGGGACCCCGGAGACCCAGGGGAAACCCTGAGTCTCCGTGTATAAAAGGCGCATGACGTGGACCGTGGCGCCGAGAGACGGAGGACGTAGCGGGGCGCTCTTGCCCTGGCTGATCGCGTGCGTGCTCGCCGCGGGCTGCGGCGGAAACGGCGGTCAGCACGGGGGAGGTGGTGCGGGCGGCGCGGGCGGGAAGGCGGGGAGCCCCGATCCGATTGGCGCCGGCGGGTCGACCGGCATCGCCGGGGGCTCGGCCAGCGCCGGTGCGGGCGGCGGCGCGGCAGGCAGCGCGGGCGCGGTCGCGGGTGCCGGCGGCGATGCCGCGGGGAGCGGTGGCGCCGCGGCGGGCGTTGGCGGCGCGGCGGGCGGCGCGTCGGGCGCGGCCGGATGCCGGCTCGCGGCCGGAGGTGCAGATGCCGGCGGTGCGGGTGCCGGTGGCGCGGCGAGCAGCGTGGTCCTCTACTCCAACGACTTCGAGACGCCGAACGTTCCGCTCGCGGTCAACTGCGGGAGCTCGCTCGACAACCGCGCGATCAACCTCCTCTACGGCACGCCGACGTTCGGCTTCAGCCAGACGTTCACCGTCGAGGGGGTCGTGATTCACGATCCGGAGGGGCGGTACGCCGACCCGGAGGGGACCGGCAAGAGCTACGCGGTCGGGATCCAGAACAAGGATCAGGACGATCACATGGGCCTGACGCTGGCGGTGACCGGCCGCTCCTTCCTCAACGTCGGGTTCGACCTGTCGTCGATCGACGTCTCGGGGTGCGGCGGCCCCTTCGGCGTCGCCGCGCCCGCGATCCAGGTTGCCTTGTACGACACACCGACGGGCGTCTTCGATTTCGGTTCGCCCGGCACCTTGCTGGACCAGGGAATGGTCACGGGGATCGCCGCCCCCTCTCCCTGGGCGTTCGCCTGGAAGTACGGCGTCTTGACGCTCGACGCGACCGCTGTGACCGGCAGCGCGATCACCGTGACCTTCGATCTCGTGCAGAGCGGGTACGCCGTCATCGACAACCTCTCGATCGTTTCATCGCGGGCTGCGGGCGTTGTGGACCGGAACAACAACGGGATCCCCGACGACCAGGAGGGGTGCGCCCCGTGATCCGGGGCGCGTTCCAAAGGTGATTCGCGTCGCGGGAGGACGAGCTTTGCTCGGCCGAGCGCATCGCGGGAGGTTCGGAACCCTCCCAGGGTTCCGAGTTGATTGACAGTGGGCCGGGTCGTACGCGAACATCCTCGACGCATCATGACCCTGCTCGCCTCTCTCTCGATTTCGTGCTGGCGCCGTCCCATGGCGCACGCGACGACGTTTGTCGTCGTTGCCAAGCGCGACCGAGAGAGGGTGCGCGACCGCTGAGCAGACTCAGTCGACCCACCCTCTCTCGCCGGCGGCGGAGAGGGTGAGGCGGTCTCACTCGCTCCCAGCCGGGAAACCCCCCAGGAGCGAACATGGAGACCCCAGGCAGTGAGACCCCCGCAGACTCCGAGCCCGACAGTAGAGGTCCGAGGCCCGTACCGCTGTTGACGCTGGCCTCACCGCCAGCGAACGACGTGCAGGCGTTGCCGCTGTGGACGCGCGCGTTCGTCAGCCTGCTGATCGCGCAAGCGCTGTTCGGTTTTGCCGACGCGCTCTTCGTGCTTTTGCCCAAGCTGCTCGTGACCCATTACGCCGCTGGCGCGCGCGACGTCGGAATCGTGATGGGCGCGTTCGGGGTGGCGAGCCTTTTGGTGATCCCCGGCATCGCGCCGTTGGTGCGGCGGCTCGGCAGCCCTCGCGCCATGACGCTGGCCAACCTGCTCCTCGCGTCGTCGGCGTTCGCGTTCGTGTTCATCGGCGGCGCCGGCGCGTTCGCCACCGCGCTGCGCGGGCTGCACGGGATCGCCTGGTCCCTGCTGTTCGCCGCCGGCACGTCGCTGGTGGCCAACGTCGCGCCGGCGGCTCGCCTCGGTCAGGCGATCGGATTGGTCGGCGGCGCCAACCTGGCCATGCACGCGATCGCCCCGGCGCTGGCTGAGCCGATCGCGGCCCAGTTCGGTCCCCGGGTGGTGTTCGTGATGGCATCGGCAGCCGCGCTGGCGGCTGCCTGGCGCTGCAGCCGGCTGACGGTCCCGGCCGCGCCGGACACGGCCACGCTCCGTGTCGGGGCCGGTTCGGCGACGCTGCGGTCCCGGGCCGCGGCGGTGGCCGTGCTGTCCGTGGGGGGGCTGGCCTCGGCCGGGGTGTTCACCTTCATCGCGCCGTTCGCGCTGGAGCACGGCATCCACGTCGTGCGGGGATTCTTCATCGCCTACACGATGACGGCGCTGGCGGTGCGGCTCGGTGGTGCCGGGGTGACCGACAGGCTCGGCTACCAGCGGTCTGCGCTGCTCAGCGCCTGCGCTTACGGGGCGGTCGTGATCCTGGCGGGGCTCCTGGGTCCGACCCACCTGGTGCTGCTGGGTGCGCTGTTCGGCGCCGCGCACGGCGTGATCTTCCCGGCGCTGATGGCGCTGATCATCGGCGGGGTGCCGGAGGGCGATCGGACGCGGCTGCTGGCGTTCGCCAACGGCGGCATCAACCTGGGCGTCACCGGCGTCGGCCTGCTGGGGGCGGTCGCCGGGCGGGCCGGCTACCCGGCGATGTACGTCGGTACGGGCGCGGTCACGATTGCGGCGGCGTTTCTGCTTTTGCCGCGGCGAGGTCGCGCTTCCGGCGCATCGACTTAGCGACCAGCTCGGAGACGTTCAGGACCTGGACGCGGTCGCCCGCGTTTCGGTCCTGGACGCCGTCCCGCAACATGATGGTGCAGAACGGGCAGGCGGTGGCGACCGTGTCGGCGCCGGAGGCGAGGATCTCGTCGGTGCGGTTGTGGTTCACCCGCGTGCCGATCTTCTCCTCCATCCACATCCGCCCGCCGCCGGCGCCGCAGCAGAAGCCGTGCTCCTTGTTGCGCGGCAGCTCGATCCGCGCGTCCTTGCCGGCGGGCAGGGCGTCGAGCACGGTGCGCGGGGCGTCGTACTCGCCGTTCCAGCGGCCGAGGTAGCAGGGGTCGTGGAAGGTAACCTTCTCCCTCTTGACGCCCGGCTCCAGCCGCTCGTCCATCTCGATCTTCCCGGCGGCCACCAGCTCGCGAATCAGCTGGGTGTGGTGACGCACCTCGAAGTTGCCGCCGAGCTGCGGGTACTCGTTCTTGATCGTGTGCAGGCAGTGCGGGCAGGCGGTGACGACCTTCTTCACCTTCTTGGCGTTCATCGTCTCGACGTTCTGCTGCGCCTGCATCTGGTACAGCATCTCGTTGCCCGACCGGCGGGCCGGGTCGCCGGTGCACCCCTCCTCGAGGCCCAGCACCGCGAAGTCGACGCCCCCCTCGCGCAGCACCTCGACCAGGGCGCGCGTCTGCTTCTTGATCCGATCGTCGTAGGCGCCGGCGCAGCCGACCCAGAGCAGGTACTCGGCGTCGGGCCGGTCATCGAGGGTCGGGACGTCCATCCCCTCGGCCCAGTCCATCCGCTTGTCCGCGCCGATGCCCCAGGGGTTGCCGTTGCGCTCCAGGTTGGTGAACGTGCGCGCCAGATCGGGCGGCACCTTCTCCTGCACCAGCACCAGGTTCTGGCGCATCTGCAGGATCTTCTCGGGCTGATCGATGAAGACCGGGCAGACCTCCTGGCAGGCGCCGCAGGTGGTGCAGGCCCACAGCACCTCCTCGCTGGTTCGCCCGCCGATGAGCGGCATCTGCTCCGCTGCTTCGGGGTGGCTGCCGTGCTGGAAGCGCTCGATCAGCGCGTCCAGCGGGCCGCGGTCGGGCATCCGGGAGTGCAGGTCGTCGCGCAGGTCGTGGACGACCTGCATGGGCGACAGCGGCTTGCCCGTGTTGTACGCCGGGCAGAAGTTGGTGCAGCGGGCGCACTCGGTGCAGGCGAAGCCGTCGAGCAGCGACTTCCAGGTGAAGTCTTTCCCCTCCTGCACGACGCCGGTGCCCGCGATGTCGTCGGCCTCCAGGTTCAGCTTCGGCAGCACGCCGCGCTGGCCCAGCTTGCGGAAGTAGATGTTGGGCAGCGCCGCGATGATGTGGCTGTGCTTCGAGTAGAGCAGGTAGTTGAGAAACGCCAGCAGGATGACGACGTGCGCCCACCAGGAGGCCTCGGCCAGCGCGCCCTCAGCGAAGCGCATGCCGAAGTAGCTGACCATCAGGCCGGCGATCGCGCCCAGGATCGCCGCGGCGTCGCGGCTCATCGGGATGAGGCGCGGCTGCAGCACGACCCGGCGGAAGACCGCGAACACCACCAGCGCCAGCACCAGCGCCGAGAACAGGTCGATCGTCGCGACCAGCATGTTCGCGAGCACGTCGCCGATCAGCAGCCGCCACGAGAACCCGGGCGCCAGCCCCTGGATCAGCGTCTCGACCGAGCCGACGGTGATGACGATGAAGCCCCAGAAGATGATGAAGTGATACTTGCTGCCCAGGGCGGTGACGAAGGCTGGCCAGCGCTTCGACGGGAGGCTGGTCTTCTCGACGACCTTCTTCTGACCGAAGAAGTAGTGGAGCACCGAGTCGACGCGCTCGAGCGCATGGTCCGTCCGGTCCTCGGGGCGGCCGGCGAAGATCATCCGCGCGAAGCGGCGAAGGGTCCACGCGAACATCCCGAAGGCGGCGGCTAGGAGGACCGCGAACACGACGCGTCTCATGAGGGCGGTGTCATCGTAACGCAGGTGATCGCTTCGCGGTATAAACGGACATGCCTTTGAACAAGGAGCTCATCGACATCCTGGCTTGCCCCAAGTGCAAGGGCCCCCTCTCTCTGCGCCCGGACGAGTCGGCCTTCGAGTGCCCGGTCTGCAAGCTCGCCTACCTGGTCGTCGACGACATCCCGAACTTCATCGTCGAGGAGGCCCAGGCGCTGGGCGGGCAAGTAGATAAAGAGAAAGCTCAGCCTCCAGCCAGGTAGAAGAAGCCCCAGCCCGATAGGGCAATTTTTTGCGGTCTCGTTCCCCGCAACTACTATCGATGTATGAGGGATCGACGACGAACGGTCGAGGAGCGTCGGCAGACGGAACGCGTGCCGGCCGTTTTCGCGGTCAAGAAGGCGCTGGGCCGCCAGATTCAGCTCTGCCAGGCCGAGGACATCGCCCCCTCGGGGATCTCCATCAAGCGCCCGCGCGGGAGCGTCGTGCCGCCCCGGACCGAGATCGAGCTTCAGTTCTCGCTCCCCGGCTCCCGGGACGAGATCGCGACCCGGGGGTTGGTGGTCCACGACGTGATCGCCGGCGGTTTCCGTCGCACCGGTGTGCGCTTCATCGCGCTGCGTCCCGAGCACGCCCAGCTCATCGCCGGCTACTGCCGCCGGCGGTAGAGCGCGCCTAGCCGCCTATCAGCCGGCGTCGCTGGCCCGGGTGGCGCCGGGTCTGGCCGCCGCTGATGAGGTGCGCCACCCCCCAGCCCGACACCAGCTCCCCCTCCAGGCCGAGGCCCGGGAGGTTGGCCCGGCCCGCGAGGTAGAGCCGCTTGAGCCCGGAGGCGTGGGGGAGGGCGACCACGTCGAGCGCGCGCGGCGCGGCGGGGGCGAAGACGGCAGGGGGCAGCGCCGGCGGACCAGATTGCGGTTTGCCGGCCGGTGAGCCCGGGACCTCCGGCGGCAGGCCGTCGTGGGGAGAGGCGACGAGGAGCGGCTTTCCGGCGAGGGTCGGCATCAGCCGCATGACCGTGTGGATGACCCGTCCGCGCAGCGCGGCCAGGTAGCTCGAGCCCCCCTCCACGGGGCCGGCCGGCACGGTGCACTCGACCCAGATCGGTGTCCGGTCGCCGGTTCGCCCGCCCGGTGGCCCGACGGTGATCGCCAGCGCGTTGTCCTCCAGCAGCGGACGCGACGGGTCACCGACGGCGAAGGTGAGTGGCGGTGTCCCGGCCGGCACTGCCCCCGGCGGGGCAAGGAGGGCGACGGTGTAGCGGTAGCCAGCGACCCGCAGCGGGCGCGCGGGCGGCGCCGCGGCGCCCATGGCCGCGTCGAGGCTGGCCGGGGCGCCGGCCCAGATCAGGTGGTGGCACCCGATCGTTTCGTCGCGGGGGTGGACGCGAATGCCGACGGCGCGGCCGCGGCGGGTGACGACCGCGATCGGCGTCAGTCGCTCGCGCTGGTCGCCGCCGAAGGTGTCGACGCGCCCGAGCAGCAGCTCGTACAGCCCCGCGAGCCCCCCCTCCATGACGTGCTGCCCCTGGCGGGCGAGGGCGAAGGCGCGCGCCTCCGCGAGGGGCCCGACCTCGTGTGGAATCAGCGCCGTCGCCAGCGCCCCGGGCGCCGCGGCCATGATCCGGAACGGGTGCTCGGCCGGCAGCGGCGCGAACGGATCGTTGCCGGGGCGGGGGAGCAGCGACGCGAACCGCGCCACCTCTCGCCGCTCCCAGAAACCGCTCGGCGGCAGCGTTATGGCGCTGGCGAGCAGCGGGTCGATGATCCGCCCCAGCGCGTCGAGGCGTTCGATCGCCGCCGCGACGGTGGCGTTGGCGGGCCCGAAGCCGCGCACGAGCTCGCGGGTCAGCGCCGCGGGCTCGTGCGGGAAGTCGACCTGCTGCCCCGGCAGCGCGACCCGGAACGCCGGACGGACGACCGGTGCGCGGCGTTTGATCAGGGCGACGCAGTCGAGCTCCTTGATCACCCGCGCGGTCGGCGGTTCGTCGAGCGGCGGCAGCAGCGCCGGTGCGCGCGACAACGTCACGCCGCCGGCCTCGAAGGTGGCCCGGTCCCCGTCGTGTCCGAGCAGCAGCACGCGGAATCCTCGGCGCGCCAGCAGCGCGGCGGCGACGAGCCCCGCGACCTCACCTCCGCAAACGACTACGTCGTAGAAGTTCGTGTCCACGGGGGACGTCAGATACTACGAAGGACGTCTCCCGAAGGGGCGCCGGCGAGGATGCGGACCCTGCGGTCTTCGATGATGACCCGACGCTCGGCGATCGCGCGCACCACCACGGGCAGCAGGCGGTGCTCCTCGGCGAGGATGCGGGCGCGCAGCGCCTCGGCGTCGTCGTCCTCGTGCACCGCCACGGCGGCCTGGGCGATGATCGGGCCGGTGTCGATGCCGCCGTCGACGAAGTGGACGGTGCAACCGGCGATCTTGACCCCGCGTGCGTGCGCCTGTTCCTGGGCGTGCACGCCGGCGAAGGCCGGGAGCAGGGCGGGGTGGATGTTGATGACCCGACCGGGGAAGGAGGCCAGGAAGTCCTCGCTGAGGATGCGCATGAACCCGGCCATGACGACCAGGTCGACCTGGTGCGAGCGCAGCGCCACCACCAGCGCCCGATCGAAGCCGGCCCGGGCCGAGTAGTCGCGGTGGTCGATGACGAAGGTCGGAAGCCCGGCGGCGCGGGCCCGCGCGAGCGCCGGGCAGTCGGGGACGTTGGCCCCCACGACCGTGAGCCGGGCCGGCCCGAGCTCGCCGCGGCGACCGCGGTCGATCAGCGCCTGCAGGTTGGTCCCGCTCCCCGATACGAGGACGCCTACGTTCATCGCGCCAGGAACTCCACGGGGGCGTCGGGGGCGTCGGCGGCGACGACGTCGCCGAGCGCGAAGACCTGCTCCCCCGCACGCGAGAGCAGCGCCTCGGCCTCGGCCACGCGCTCGCCCGGCACGCAGACCACCATTCCGATCCCCATGTTGAACGTCCGCAGCATCTCGTCGTCGGCGATGTTTCCGCCGGTCGCGAGCAGCCGGAACAGGGGTGGCAGCTCCCAGGCCGCGCGCCGGATCCGGAGCCGCAGCTTGGCGCCCGAGGGCAACATGCGGGTCGGGTTGTCGACCAGCCCGCCGCCGGTGATGTGGGCCGCCCCGCGCAGGAGGTCGGCGTCGTGCAGGGCCCGCATGGCGCGGACGTAGATCCGGGTCGGACGCAGCAAGAGCTGCTGCAGGGGCTCCTCGAACCCCGGGGGCGCGGCGTCGAGCGGCAGCTTCATGTGCTCGAGCAGCACCTTGCGCACCAGGGCGTAGCCGTTGGAGTGAAACCCCGACGACGCCAGGCCCAGCAGCCGATCGCCGGGCTGGATGGCGCGCCCGTCGACGCAGCGGCTCTTCTCGACGACGCCGACGCAGAACCCGGCCAGGTCGTACTCGCCCGCGGCGTAGAACCCGGGGAGCTCCGCGGTCTCTCCCCCGAGAAGAGCGCAGCCGGCGTCGTGGCAGCCGTCGGCGATCCCGGCGATCACGCGCTCCGCCACCCCCACCTCCAGCTTTCCGGCGGCGAAGTAGTCGAGGAAGAAGAGCGGCTCGGCGCCGCTGACAGCGAGGTCGTTGACGCTCATCGCGACCAGGTCGATGCCGACCGTGTCGTGTCGCCCGGTCATGAAGGCGAGCTTCAGCTTGGTGCCGACTCCGTCGGTGCACGACACCAGCAGAGGCTCGCGATAGCGGCCCGGGATGGCGCACATGCCGGCGAAGCCGCCCAGGTCGTTCATCACCTCGGGGCGCAACGTCCGCTTCACGTGCGGCTTTATCCGTTCGACCAGCGCGTCGCCCGCGTCGATGTCGACGCCTGCGCCGCGGTAGGAGAGTCGGTTGTCGTCGTCTGGCATCGCGTCTTGCGGTTGCTAGCCCTGCTCTTCGCTGGCGACGACCTTGCGGCCGACGCCGGCGTTGCTGATGGGCAGCGAGCCGAACCGCTCGACGAACCCGCGCAGCAGTCGATCCATCTCGGGCTTGGGATTGCCGGCCTCGGCGAACCGGATCCAGCGCGCCCCGGCGTTGACCGCCCGCGCCAGTTCGCGGGCCCCGCGCCCGGCGACGAAGCCGCGCAGGGTCTCGTCCGGACGAGAACAGGCGTATAGGATCATGGCGCTACGTCCTGACCGGTAATCCATCACTCCTTCGGCGCGCGTCTGTAACACACCGGCGGCCTCGGGGGCCGCCGTGCTTGCGTTAGAGATCGGGTGCCAAGCCCCGAAATGCACGGTCGCAGCATAACAAAGACGAACGCCCGTCGAGGGGAGTTTTGGACCCAGCGGTTGGAATTGTCCGGTGCTATTCTCGCGGCCCGCGGAACAGGTATGGTCTGGTACAAACGACAGGACAGCGACGACGAGCTGACGGAGGCGAAGCGCAGCGTCCCGGCCGGCGTGTTCAGCAAGTGTCCGGGCTGTCGGGCTCAGCTCCTGACCTCGGATCTCGAGCAGAACGCCAGCGTCTGCCCCCAGTGTGAGCACCACTTCCCGCTGGCGGCTCAGCAGCGCCTCGACCTGATTTTGGACCCGGGGACCTTCGTCGAGGCCGACGCCTCCATCGAAAGCGTCGATCCCCTGGGCTTCAAGGACTCGAAGCGTTACGCCGATCGCCTGCGCGCGGCCCGCAAGACGGCGGGGGGGACCGACGCGGTCCGGGTCGGCGCCGGGTTGATCGAGACCCAGCCCGTCGAGCTGGGGATCTTCGTCTTCGAGTTCATGGGCGGCTCGATGGGGTCGGTCGTCGGCGAGAAGGTCACGCGCGTGTTCGAGCGGGCCCTGGAGCGGCGGGTGCCGGCGATCGTCTTTTCGGCGTCGGGCGGGGCGCGCATGCAGGAGGGCGTGCTTTCGCTGATGCAGATGGCGAAGACCTCGGCGGCGCTGGGGCGGCTGCGCGAGGCCGGAATTCCGTACATCTCCGTGCTGCTTCACCCGACCACCGGCGGCGTCGCGGCCAGCTTCGCGATGCTGGGCGACGTGATCCTCGCCGAGCCGAAGGCCCTGATCGGGTTCGCCGGCGCGCGCGTCATCCAGAACACCATCCGGCAGCGGTTGCCGCCCGGCTTCCAGCGCGCCGAGTTCCTGCTCGACCACGGCTTCCTCGACAAGATCGTGCATCGGAAAGAGATGCGCTCGTCCCTCGCCCGGCTCCTGCGGTACCTGCACCCGAAGTAGGTCGCCGGGCTCGGATGGCATCGCCGGCGCGCTACGCCGACCTGCTCGCGCGGCTCGACGCGGCGCGAACGCTGGGGGTCGAGCTGGGGCTCGTCCGGGTACGGCAGGCGCTGGCCGCGCTCGGCGACCCGCAGCGCAGGTTCGCCGCCGTCCAGATCGCGGGGACCAACGGGAAGGGGTCGACCACGGCGATCACCGAGGCGCTGCTGCGGGCTGCCGGGCTGCGAACCGCCCGCTACACCTCGCCGCACCTCTGCCGGTTCACCGAGCGCTTCGTGGTCGACGGACAGGAGGCCGACGGTGATCGGCTGGCGGCGCTCGACCGGCGGGTGGCCGCCACCGGCGTGCCGCTGACCTACTTCGAGATCGCGACCGCGCTCGCGTTCCTGCTGTTCGCCGAGGAGCGGGTCGACGTCGCCGTGCTGGAGACCGGGCTCGGCGGGCGCCTCGACGCGGTGACGACCTGCGAGCCGCTCGCCACCGCGATCACGTCGATCGGGATCGATCACACCGGCTACCTGGGCGATACCATCGCGGCCATCGCCGGTGAGAAGGCCGGCATCCTGAAGCCCGGCGTGCCCTGCTGGCTGGGGCGGCTGCCGGGCGAAGCCGACGCAGAGATCTCCGCACGCGCTATCGCGCTCGGCGCGCCGCTGCGCCGGATCGGCGCGGACTTCGGGCCTCCAGACGGGGCGCTGGCGCTCGCCGGTCTCCATCAGCGCGACAACGCCGCGATCGCTTGTGCAGTTGCCCGCCACGCCGCGGCGCACTTCGGGCGGACGCTCGACGACGTGACGGTCGCTCGGGCGCTGGCGGGCGTGACCTGGCCGGGGCGCCTCGAGCGGATTGACGACGGCCTGCTGCTCGACGCCGCCCATAACGCCGAGGGGGCTCAGGCGCTCGCGCGCGCTCTCGGCGAGCTGGCAGCACCCGGACGGCGGATCGTGCTGCTGACGTCCATCGTCGCCGACAAGGAGCCCGACGCGATCCTGGCCGCGCTGGCGCCCGTGGCCGCCGCCGTCGTCGCCACCCGCTCGACGAACCCCCGGGCGCTCGCGCCCGAAGCGCTGGCCGCGCTCGCCCGCCGGCACTTCGCTGACGTCACCGCCGCCGACGCTCCGCTCGCCGCCCTCGCCGAAGCCCGCCGCCGCGCCGGCCCCGGCGGCCTGGTCGTCGCCAGCGGCTCGATGTTCCTGATCGGCGAGCTGCGCGCTCACCTGCTGGGCGAGGCGGTGGACCCGCTGCCGACCTCGGACCCCGTTGCGCCGATGCGGGCTTAAAAGCCCACGACGTTCAGGCCGCGGGCGGCGGTCTTCCGCGGCGTCGGCGCCGGCTTGCTGTACCAGGCGGTCTGGGCGCGCGGCGCGGGCGCGGTCTCGAAGGTCATGTAGAAGAGGCGCAGGTAGCGGTGGTGGCCGATGCGCTCGTGGCCGACCAGACCGCCGAGGATCTCCCACATGAAGTCGCCGGGGCGTTTGACCCCCGAGTCGTAGAACGGCACCACGAACCGCCGGTAGGTGCCGTCGAGGGTCCCGTCGGCCTTGAGCCCCTCGCGGTGGTAGTAGATCGGGAAGACGTAGGTCCCCTGGTGGTCGGTCCGCTTCCAGTGGGCGTAAAGCGGGAACACGATCGTGGTCCGAATCGGGGCCGCGCTTGAAGTCCCAGTAGAGCGGGAAGACGACGGTGCTGGCGTCCGTCGGGGTCGTGTGCCGGTAGAAGAGCGGCGCCACCCAGTACGTATTCTGGTCCGACATCCGCTGGTAGCGCACGAACAGCGGAAACAGCACGGTCGTCCGCTGGACGCGGTAGTCGTGCAGGTCGTAGAAGAGCGGCAGCACCATCGTCGTCGACGCGGCGATGTCGCGACGGCGCCAGTAGAGCAGGAGGCAGGTGGTCAGCCCCTCGTCGGGGCCCGAGCGCGAGTAGAGCAGCAATGGGGGGACGACCGTGGTGCTCGTGTCCAGGACCTCGTCGCTGCTGTGGAAGATCGCCGGCAAGAGGTACCAGAACCGGGAGGGACCGTTCCGCCGGTAGCCGAACGGCAGCGTCAGCAGCGAGAACCTGTCCCGTCCGCTGCTCTGATAGAAGAGCGGGAGCACCGCGTTCGTCTTGTCGCCGGTGTCGCCGTCCCGCATGAACCAGGCGATGGGCAGGAGGCCGCGCGTCTTCCGGTTCCCGGCGGTGGACGACATGAACGGCCCCACCATCGTGAACTTGGTGTGCGTCTCTTCGTTGGTGAAGTGCCAGTAGAACGGGAAGACGACCTGGTGGCTCTTCAGCTTGGTGCCCGAGTACCAGTAGAAGGGGAACAGCGTGGTGGTCCGCTTGTCGCCGTCGTGGGTCCGGTAGTAGAGCGTGCACCAGGTCCAGTCGCTGATGCCGTCGGCCTGGGCGCGTCGCGCGAACAGCAGCGGCGGGATGACGGTCAGGCTGCGCTCGGGGTTGCGGGCGTGGAAGAAGATCGGGACGAGGCCGTTGTTGTGGACCCCCGGTGCGGTGCGGTCGTAGTAGGGGCCGACCACCGTCGTGGTCTTCCCGCCCAGCGTCGACCGCCAGTACAGGGGGAGGAAGGCGTCGATGCGGTCGCCGTCGGTGCGCCGCATCCGGAAGAAGGTCGGGAAGACCCAGAGGTCGCGCTCGCGCTCGTCCTGATAGACGCCGTAGAGCGGGAACAGGGCGCGGCTCTTGTGGTCGGGCGCGTCGGTCTGGAACCAGGGGCCGTACTGACGGGTGTGCTCGCCGGTCACCCGGTTGGTGATGTCGGCGTGCAGGAGCGGGATGAAGCGGACCGAGATCGCCTTGTCCTCGTACCAGAGGTAGGGACCGATGAAGCCGGCGTTGCGGTTCGGGCCGCGGGCCGAGCCGAAGAGCGGCGTCACCAGCACGCGGACCTGAGCGTCGCGTCGGTAGTGAACCAGGGGGAACAGCGTGAAGCTGGTCTCGTCCTGCCCACCCGGCCGCGTGCCACGCCGGTAGTAGATCAGGGGGAAAAGCGCGTCGGTCGTCTCGTCGCCCCAGCGCCGGTGCATGTAGGGGACCACCACCGTCGTGGTCCGATCGGCGTCCCGATCGCGGAAGTGCCAGATCAGCGGGACGAGCGCGAAGTGCGAGCGCTTCTCGCCTGACCGCGCGAACACCAGCGGGATGAGCGGCCCGGCCCCGAAGCTCCAGCCATCCCGATCGCGGTGCGTGAAGCCGAGCGGCGTGATCGTCGTGCTGGTCTGATCGTGCGTGCTGGCGACGTGGAAAAAGAGCGGAAACTGCGCCGCCCAGCTCTCACCGTCGCGGTCGCCCATGAACAGCAGCGGCAGGAAGGCGGCGCTGAAGCCGTGCTTGTCCCGGTGCCAGTAGAACAGGGGGGCCAGCGCCGTGGTTGCGCTCCCCGACCGCTCGTCGGAGAACCGCCAGTAGAGGGGGGCGACGACGGTGTGGCTCCGGCCGGCGTTGTTGCCGAACCAGGCCAGCGGGAACAGGCCCCCGCTCCAGCCGCCGCGGGTGAAGCTGCGCCAGAAGACGGGGCCGACGATGGTCGTGGTGTCGCGCGGCCCCGACCGGCGGAAAAACAGCGGGAAGAGCAGCGTGGCGGTGGCGTCGGTGCCGGCGTCGTGGAAGCGCCAGAAGAGCGGGAAGATCGTGGTCGTCGAGCCTTCGGGATCCTGGCGCTGATAGAACAGCGTGACCAGGCGGGTCGTCGCCTGCTCGGGCTTCGACCAGTAGCTGATGTAGAGCGGGCTGAAGACGCGCGTCCGGCTGTCGGCGTCGCTGTGCGACAGGAAGAAGGGGAGGGCGAACCAGGTCTTGGTGCCGGCCGTGTCGTCGCGGCTGTAGCCGCCGACCGGCGTCAGCAGGAAGGCGGTCTTGGCCTTGGCGTCGCGATGCCAGAAGAACAGCGGGATGAAGGCCCTGAACTCCCGGCCGGTCTCGGTGTTGCCGGCGCTCCACCAGAACGGGAACCCCGCCGCGAAGTAGGAGGGCCCGCGTTCGAGCGCGAGGAACGGGAACATCACCGTCGTGCGCGACGACCCGGTGCGGAAGTCCCACAACAGCGGGAAGAAGACCGTCGAGTGTCCCTCCGCGTTGCGGAACGACCAGAGCAGCGGGAACAGCACGTCGTAGGCGGTCTTGTCCTGGTCGTTGCCGCCGCCGTAGTAGAGCCAGAGCAGCGAGCCGCTGTGGCTGGGGCCGTTACGGTGGCGGTAGCCGAGCCAGGTGGCGAAGGTGCCGCCGTTGTCGTGCCAGCCCGCGTAGAAGAGCGGCAGCGCCAGCAGGCTCTTGGCGTTGCCGGTGCGCCAGTAGAAGTTGAGCGGCAGCGCCCAGGTGAAGCTGCGGTCGGGCCGCCGCGACGAGGCGAAGAGCGGGATCGCCAGGTCGAACCGATGCTCGGGGGCGCGCTTCCACCAGTAGAGGAAGCCGAACGCCCCGAAGCTGCGGTGGGCGTCGGGGTCGTCGATCTTGAACGTTCCGAGCAGCGGCGCCGCCCAGCCGAACTTGTTGGACGCGTAGAGCAGCGGCCAGATCCCGAACGACCAGTAGTCGGGCCCCTTCGACCACGAGACCGGGAGCCCCGGGACGATGACCGTCGTCTCCGACTTCGGCCCCCAGAAGTGCCAGTAGAACGGGAACACCACCGTGTACCCGTCGGTCCCCTTCTTGGACCAGTAGACGAGCATGATCTCTTTGAACGACCCCTCCCGGTAGTAGAGGAAGAGGACGTTCGTTCGGGTCTTGATCGCCTCGCAGCGCCCCGCCTGGCAGATGTTGTTCTCGGGGCAGTCTTCGTCCTTCTGACAGACCTGCGGCGTGGGCGTCGTCGCGGGTGCGGGTGTCGTCGCCGGCGCGGGCGTCCCGACCGGTTCCACCGGGGCGCTCGCCGCCGGCGCCGCGTCGGCCGCGAGCCGGAACGGATCCATCGTCGCGCCGCGCACCTTTCCGCCCAGCGGGCGGAAAGGGAGCGCGTAGAGGGAGGTCGAGCTTTGCTCGACCTTCCTCATCGTGGGAGGTTCGGAGGGGAGGGTGGGGGCCCCAACCCTCCCCCTCCGAGCATGATCAAGGGTCGCACCTGACGCGGCACGCGCGCCGGCGCAGATCGAAAGCAAAACCACGACGCCCGCGAGGCCGCGGGCTCGCGCCCCCGGGATCATTGCGGGGGAAGCATCTTCCACTCGCCGTTCTCGCGCGTGAACGCGATCTCGCCGGTGTCGCTTTCGTCACCCTTCTGCCGGAGCACCTTCAAGGTGGCGATGTCACCTTTGACGGACGAGCCCTTGATCTGGAACTTCGTCCCCTCGATCTCCTTCTGCATCTTCTTGAGGCCGCCCCCGGCCTCGCCGAGCCCCATCTGCTTGGCCAGCATCCCCTGGTAGACCAGGGCGTAGCAGTCGATCGCGCGTTCGACGGCCCCTTCGGCCAGCGCCTTGTTCCAGCGCTCGAACGTCTTCTCGGGGGTCGAGAACTCGGCGCGGGCGGGCGGCAGCTGGAACGAGATCGATCGGATCTTGTCCTTGGGCAGCTTCATGTTCTGGCCGCCCGCCTCGACGGTGTAGACGCCGTCGTAGAAGTGGATGATCTTCCCGTTCAGCTTGGTCTTGTCGACCAGCTCGATGGTCTCGGCCCGGGCCGCGCCGGACAGCGCCGCCAGCGCGATGGCGACGGCGACGCTTTTGATTGATGGTGCGTCGTCATGTAGGTGTCTCGCCGCGTTCGACCGCTGCCGGTCAGGCGGAGATGCCCGGGGCGGGGAATTTCCGCGTCACCTCGCGGACCTCGCCGAAGACCTTCTCGGCGACCTCGTCGGTCGGCGCGCTCATCACCCGGTCCATCCAGTCGGCGATCTGCTTCATCTCGGCCTCGCCCATCCCGCGGCTGGTGACCGACGGCGTCCCCAGCCGGATCCCCGACGGGTCGAACGGCTTGCGGGTGTCGTAGGGGACCGAGTTGTAGTTCAGCTCGATCCCGGCCTTGTCCAGCGCCTTGGCCGCGACCTTGCCGGTGACGTTCTTGCTGGTCAGGTCGATCAGGATCAGGTGGTTGTCGGTGCCGCCCGAGACGACGTGGTAGCCGCGCGCCATCAGCGTGTCGGCCAGCGTCTTGGCGTTGCTGACCACGCGCCGCGCATACTCCTTGAAGGACGGCTGCGCCGCCTCGCGCAGCGCCACCGCCAGCGCCGCGGTGTTGTGGACGTGCGGCCCTCCCTGCAGGCCGGGGAAGACCGCCCGGTCGATCGCCTGGGCGTGCTCGCCCTTGCAGAGGATCATGCCGCCGCGCGGGCCGCGCAGCGTCTTGTGCGTGGTCGTCGTGACCACGTCGGCGTGCGGGACGGGGGAGGGGTGGGCGCCGCCGGCGACCAGCCCGGCGATGTGGGCGATGTCGGCGACGAAGCGAGCGCCGACCTCACGCGCGATCGACGCCATCGTCTCGAAGTCCCAGATGCGCGAGTAGGCGGTGCCGCCACCCCAGAGCAGGGCGGGGCGCTCTTTCTTGGCCAGGTCGCGGACCTCGTCATAGTCGATGCGGCCGGTGTCCTTGCGGACGCCGTAGTGGACCGAGGTGAAGTACTTGCCGGTGATCGAGACGTTCCAGCCGTGGGTCAGGTGCCCGCCCATCGGCAGTGCCAGCCCCATCACCTTGTCGCCCGGCTTGAGGAAGGCGAGGTAGACCGCCAGGTTGGCGGGCGAGCCGGAGTAGGGCTGCACGTTGGCGTGGGCGGCGCCGAACAGCGCCTTGGCCCGATCGATCGTGAGCTGCTCCAGGGGATCGACGAACTCTTGTCCCTCGTAGTAGCGCTTCCCTGGGTAGCCCTCGCTGTACTTGTTGGTGAAGACCGAGCTCGACGCCTCGAGCACCGCGCGAAGAGACGTAGTTCTCCGAGGGGATAAGCCGTATCTTGTCGGCCTGCCGGCGCTCCTCGGCGCGGCAAAGCTCGTATACCTCTGGATCGCTGGATGAAAGCACATCGATCATGGACGCGGACCCTAGTCTCCCGTGACGCTATCGTCAATGGGAAGGCGCTGTGAGGCGGACGACTTGACCGACGCGACAGAACCGGGATTTAGTGGGGCCGATTCATGAGCAAGCTACGCGGCGGCCTCGTCGGTTACGGGTTCATAATGGAGAGCGGCCACGTGGCCGGTTACAAGCAGCGGATGCCCGCGGGCGACGTCGAGATCGCCGCGATCGCGGACCCGTCGCCCGAGCGGCGCGAGGTGGCGCACCGGCAGTGGCCGCAGGCCCGCATCTACGACGACTACCGCGCGCTGCTGGCGGCGGAGGCGGGGCAGCCCGAAGGCGATCGAATCGACTTCGTCGACGTCGCGACCCCGCCCAGCGAGCACGCCAAGGTCGCCCACGCGGCGCTGGACGCGGGGCTGCACGTCCTGTGTGAAAAGCCGCTCGCGACCACGACCGAGGATGCGCGCGCGCTGCTGCGCCACGCCGTGCGCGCCGAGCGCGTGCTCTACCCCTGCCACAACTACAAGCACGCCCCGGTGATCAAGACGGTGCGCGCGATCCTGGACGCGGGGCGCATCGGGCGGGTCCACCTGGTGACGTTGCAGACGTTCCGCAACACGCACGCGCGCGGGGTCGGCGGCTTTCGCCCCGACTGGCGGCGCGAGCGGCGCTACTCGGGCGGCGGCATCGCGATGGACCACGGCAGCCACACCTTCTATCTGGCGTTCGAGTGGCTGCGCGGGTATCCGACCTCGATCTCGGCGCGCGCCGCGACGCTGGGGGCCTACGACACCGAGGACGACTTCTCGTGCAGCCTGCGCTTCCCGGCCGGCGTCGCCTCGGCGCACCTGTCGTGGAACGCCGGCGTGCGGAAGGTGCTCTACACCGTTCACGGCGAGCACGGGGCCGTGCGCGTCGAGGACGACGGCATCGAGGTCGCCACCCAGAACCCCGCGCCCAGCCGGGCTCCGGGCGGAGCCACCACCTGGAGCTTCGAGCGCCAGGCGGTCCAGTCCGACTGGATGGACTCCAGTCACGCCGGTTGGTTCAACTCGCTGTTCGACGACTTCGCGGCGGCCATCGCCCGTCGCGAGTTCGTCGGCGCGGAGGCCGAGGAAGCGTTCCGCTGCGTCCAGCTGATCACGACCGCCTACGCGTCGGCGAAGGACGGGTGCCGAGAGCTGGCGCTCCCCGGGCTGGCGGCGCTGGCAGGTGACGACGTCACCGATCGCAAGCTGCGGCAAGCGCAGCAGCTGCAGGCGGAGCCCCTGAAGGACGTCTCGGGTGCGTGACCTCTACTTCGGCTGGATGATGCTGGCGCTGTTCACCGGCGGCTTCGGTGGCTACGCCCTTCGCACCGCGCGCCGCGGGCGGCTGCGCAACGCCCGCACCGAGGCGGACGGCGGCAGCGTGTTCGTCGGCAAACCGGCGATGGAGATCGCGTACTGGCTGCTGGGCCCGGTGCTCTCCGCGGTGGCGGCGCTGGGGGTGACCCCCAACGCGGTGACGCTGTTCTCGCTGCTACCGGCGGCGGGGGCGGGGGTGGCGCTCGGCTGTGGCTGGTTCGGCCTGGGCGCGGTGCTGGCGACGATCGCCCAGTTCGCCGACATCATCGACGGTCTGCTGGCCCGCAAGCTGGGTGTGGCGTCCGACGCGGGCGAGGCGCTCGACGCCGCCGTCGATCGCTACGTCGAGCTGTTCTTCCTCGGCGGGCTGGCAGTGCACTATCGGTCCCATCCTCTGTTGTTGGTCGTGCTCGCCGCCATCGGCGGGTCGTTCATGGTCAGCTACTCCACGGCGAAGGCCGAGGCGATGGGGGTCAAGGCGCCGCGGGGGGTGATGCGCCACGGAGAGCGAGTCGCCTATCTGCTGGTCGCCGCGGCGCTGACCCCGTTCGCCACGATGCTGGCCGCGGGGAGCACGTCGCTCGTGCTGCGGGAGCTGCCGATCGTTCTGGCCATCACCCTGGTCGCCGTGGTGGCCAACATCTCGGTCGGGCAGCGCTTCGCGGCGATCATCGGGGCCCTGCGGGCCCGCGATCTGAGCGCGGCGCCCGCCGTCGAGGTCGACCCCCAGGACGACGACAAAGACGAGCTCGGGACCGAGCCGGACATCTCGCTCGGAAGCTATTGACCGCGACGCCCGCCGGCATGACGCCGCGCGCGCGGGTGGCGGAGTGGCTGCGGCATCATGCCGCCGCGGTGCTCGCGACCGCGGTCGACTACGTCACCATGATCGCCGGCGTCGAGCTGGCGGGGCTCGCCCCCGTCGCGGCGACGCCGATCGGCGCGTTCGCCGGCGCGTTCACCAGCTTCACCGCCAACCGCCACTTCACCTACCGCGGCGCCGCCCGCGTCGCGGTGCGCGCCCAGGCCTGGCGCTACGCGTTGGTCTCCGGCGTCAGCCTGGGGCTGAATACCGCCGGCGAATATCTGTTCCACCACGTCTGGAACGTGCAGTACATGCTGGCCCGGGTGATCACCTCGATCATCGTCAGCAACGCCTGGAACTATCCGACCATGAAATATTTCGTATTCTCGCCGGGCGCGGGCAAGGCAGAGGGATGAACGAGAGCCAACCCAAAGACCAGCACGCCCGGATCCGCACCGCCGTGCCGGGGCCCGAGAGCCGGGCCCTGCGCGCCCGCGAGGACGCCCACGCCGCGCCCGGTCTGCAGAACTACGCGGTCATGGCCGGCATCGTCGTCGACGAGGGGCGCGGCAGCGCCGTCACCGACGTCGACGGCAACAGCTACCTCGACTTCATAGGCGGCATCAACGTGAACGCGCTCGGGCACTCGCACCCGCGGTTCGTCTCCGCCGTGCAGGAGCAGGCGGGCAAGATCTCGGTCGGGTCGTTCACCTCGCGGGCGCGCGTCGAGCTGGGCGAACGGCTGGCGGCCGCGCCGCCCGCGCCCGGGGTCCACCGGCTGCAGCTCTACTCGGGGGGCGCCGAGGCGGTCGAGAGCGCGTTGCGCCTCGCCAAGTGCCACACCGGCAAGCACGAGTTCGTCAGCTACTGGGGCGGCTTCCACGGCAAGACGATGGGCGCGCTGTCGCTGATGGGGTCGACGTTCAAGGACAAGCTGGGCCCCATGGTCCCGGGCGCCCATCAGATCCCCTACGCCGACTGCTATCGCTGTCCGCTGAAGCTGTCGTATCCGGGCTGCGGGATCGCCTGCGCCGACGTCGGCCGCCAGCAGGTCAAGATCGCGAGCGCAGGCGCCGTCGCGGCGGTGATCGTCGAGCCGATGCAGGGGACGGCCGGGAACGTCATTCCGCCCAAGGAGTTCCTGCCCGCGGTGCGGGCGCTGGCCGACGAGCTGGACGCGCTGCTGATCGTCGACGAGATGATCACCGGTCTCGGGCGGACCGGGCGGCGCTGGGGTGTCGACCACACCGGCGTGCGCCCCGACGTGGTGACGATCGGCAAGGCCTTCGGCGGGGGCTTCCCGCTGTCGGGGCTGCTGACGACCGACGCCATCGCGAACTCGCGCCCCTGGGGCGATCCGTCAGGGTCGTCGTCCAGCTACGGCGGCAACCCGCTGGGGGCGGCGGCGGGCGCGGCGGCCCTGAAGATCATCGACGAGGAGAAGCTGGTCGACAACGCCCGCATCGTCGGCGAGGTGATGCTGCGCGAGCTGCGCGAGCTCGCCGAGCGCTACCCGTTCGTCGGGTTCGTCGACGGCGCCGGCCTGATGCTGCGGATGGAGCTGGTCAAGGACAAGAAGACCAAGGAGAAGCTGCCGCGCCGGGTGACCGAGCGGATCTTCCTGGAGGCGGCGCAGCGCGGCCTGCTGACGATGGCCTATTCGCCCAGCTTCCGCATCCAGCCGGCGCTGACCATCGACGAGGCGACGGCGAAGAACGGCATCGCGATCCTGCGCGAGGTGTTCGACGTCGTGGAGCGCGAGGGTCTCTGGCGCACGTAGCACCACCGCCCGACGCGCCCGCGCCCGCGCCGCTGCGCGGCTGGCGCGACGTCACCGCGCACGCCATCTCGGTCTGGTTCGGTTGCGGTCACGTGCCGATCGCCCCCGGCACCGCCGGGACGCTGGGCGCGATCCCGCTCTACCTGTTGATACGACCGTACGGCCCGCTGGCCGTCGCGGCCGCCGCCGTCGTCGTCACCGTCGTCGGCATCTGGGCGGCGGGCATCGTCGAGCGCCGCCTGGGCGGCAAGGATCCGCAGATCGTCTGCGTCGACGAGGTCGCCGGCGTGCTGGTCACCTGGATCGCCGCGCCGCCGACGACGCGCGCGCTGGTCGTCGGCTTCGTCGCGTTTCGACTGTTCGATCAATTCAAACCCTGGCCCGCCCGACGCGCCGAGCGCCTGAAGGGTGGGGCGGGCATCGTCCTCGACGACGTCGCCGCCGGTGTCTGGGGGGCCGCGGTGCTGCTGCTCGGCCGCGCGCTCGGCTGGCTGTAGGCTCGGCGCGTGGCGAGTCTCGTCGGGGTGCTGACGCTTGCGGCGTGGATCTCGGGCGATGCGGGCGTGCCGCCAGCGATCCCTGCCTGCGAGCCCAACGAGCGCTACGACACGCCGAGCCAGCAGCCGGCCCACCATCACCGCGTGGCGGCCTCGGATTATCGCGGCAGGCGCGCCGCGCAGCTGCTCGCCCGCTTCGGCCCACCCACTTGCCGCGGCCGCGACAAGTGGCGTTACCTCTACCCGCAGGGGTGTACCGAATGGCGCACCGTCGTCACGCTCTGGTTCTCTCGCGGCAAGGTCGTCCGCGTGAATGTCGTGGAGCACTACACCGGCATGGAGTGTCGCTAGCCCAGAGCCCATCTCACAAATCACCGCTGCGCCAACGATCGCCGAATCAAGATGGCACGGCCGTTGCCCGATACAGCCGCCCGCGATTGCCCCGCGCCGACTGACCAGGTGCCGAACTTTCGCGCACCGATTCCGGGGCAACGACCGCGATCGCAAATAGTGCAGACTCGATGAAGTGGCTGGCTCCGATCGCGACGAGCTGACGGGGTTACCGTCGCTCAGGTTGACGCGGTCATTTCTGCCGCAAACGAAGGGAGCCAGCCATGGACCATGTTGCTATCGATCTGGGCGCGAAGAAATCGCAAATCTGTGTCCGGAGCTCCGAGGGAGAGATCCTCGAGGAGAAACGCTGGGAGACCTGGGATCTGAAGCGGTACTTGTCGGGCCGGCCCAAGAGTCGGGTGATCGTCGAGACGTGCGCGGAGGCATTTGGTGTAGCGGAGGCCGCGAAGGAGTTGGGCCACGAAACACGGATCGTTCCAGCGACGTTGGTGCGAACGCTCGGAGTGGGAGCGCGGCGCACAAAGACGGATCAGCGGGACGCGCGGACGCTGAGCGAGGTCTCGTGCCGAGTGGATCTGCCGTCGGTCCACATTCCGAAGGCGGAGTCGAGAGAGAGAAAGACGTTCTGCGGAATGCGGGATTCCCTGGTGGGCGCTCGGACGAAGGTGATCAACACGGTGCGAGGGTGGCTTCGGGGCCAGGGGCGACAGCTGGGGAAGGGAAGCAGAGCGACCTTCACCGAGCGGGTGCGCGTGGTGTGCGGCGCGAATCTGCCAGACCACGTGGAGAGGCAGCTGCGGGTCGTAGAAGCGCTGACGACGGAGATCGACAAGGCCGACAAAGCGCTGGAGACGCAGGCGGAGCAAGACGAGACCTGTCGTCGCTTGATGACGGTTCCGGGCGTCGGGCCATTGACTGCGATTCGGTACGTTGCCGCGATCGACGAGGTCGGGCGCTTCGCGAACGCGCACCAGGTCGAGTCCTATCTGGGACTGGTTCCGGGCGAGAGCTCGAGCTCGGAGCGGCAGCAACGCTTGTCGATCACGAAGGCCGGACCTCCGGCGTTGCGTTGGGTACTCGTGCAAGCGGCGTGGGCGCTCAGGACGCGGTGTCGGCAACCGACGGCGGTGCCGCTGCAGCTCTGGGCACACCGGATCGAGCTGCGGCGAGGCAAACGAACAGCGACGGTGGCTTTGGCGCGAAAGCTGGCGGGGATCCTTTACGCGCTCTGGCGCGATGGAGCGGAGTACGACGGCAGCCGCGGCGCCAAGATGATCTGAGATTTGATCGGCGCGCTGCCGACGAAGGCAGCGCGGGCAGCGATCGACAGCTGTCCGAAGACGGTGACCGCGACTTGATTGGTGAGGACAACATGATCTCGCAGTGCCGACTGCGGCCCGTCGACGGATTCAGCCTATGCGCCAGCACGAGCGCGAATACTCGAATGCGACAGCCAGTCGATCTCCTGCCCACCTTTTCATCAACGTCGACGGACTCGCTCTATGCGACGTCCGACGGGACGGATCCGTTCTTGTGGGGCCAGCCACTTCATACTCCCAATCAAGATCGTTCCCCTCGGGGCCTCGATGTTGCCGCGCCTCCGCGGGCGCCCCCAGAGACGGGCTCTAGCCGCGTGCGCGAAGCGGCCGGCTACCCGCGGACGTCGGGCGGGCCGGCGTCAGCCGCGCCGGTACCTTCATGGGCGTTGGGCGCGGTCGCGGGATCCCATTCGAACGCCGGCCGCTTCGGGCGCGCGGCGGGGCGGACCAGCAGCAGCACAGCCGGGAGGACGATGACCGCGGTGGTGAGGCAGGCGAGCTCGCCGAACACGGCCAGCAGGCCGAAGAGAAACAGGCCGACGTTCTGGGCCACCAGCAGCGACGAGTAGCCGACGATGGTCGTCAGCGAGCAGAGCCCGACCGCGCCGCCGGTGCCCCGCACGGCCGCGGCGACGTCGCGCTGGCCGTCGCGCAGGTAGCGCGCCATCACGTTGACGGCGTAGTCGACGCCGATCCCGAAGGTGATGGGGAAGGCGATGAAGTTGACGAAGTTGATCTTGATCCCGAGCCACATCGTCGCCGCCAGCAGCCAGACCACGCCGACGACCAGCGACCCGATCACGAACGGGGTCGCCAGACCGCGGCGGAAGATCAGCATCACCGTCGCCACGACGCCGATGAACGCCAGCAGCGAGGCGAGCGGCCCGTCGCGTTCCATCGAGGCGATGATGTCCGCTGACAGCGGCGGCCCGCCGGCGACGCGGGCCGGCCGACCCCCCATCGCCACCGGCACCTGCGCGACGTCGCGCAGCGCCTTCACGAAGCCGGTGATCGTCTCGCCGCGCCACCAGGTCCCGGCCGGGTTCGGGAAGACCAGCACCGCGCGGCCGGTGGTGCCGTCGCGCTCGCGCAGGCCGCGGGTCAGCACCTCGGGGACTTCCGCCTCCGTCACCCGCGGGATGTCGGTCGCCCCCGCGCCGCCCCGGTCGCCGAGCAGCCGGGCCAGCTTCGCGCGATCGGCGGGCGTCATCTGCTCCCGAACGTTGGTGGTGATCTTGCGCCGGATGGCCGCCACCTCGGCCGCCTTCGCGTCCTGGTCGGGCGGCACCACGTCGTCGTAGGTCCGGACCGACGAGATGAGCCCGGCCAGCGCCGGCGTCGCCGCGGCGTCCTTCAGCCGGGCGGCGATCGCCCGCGCCTCCGCGACGCTGTCGGTCAGGATCGCGGTCGGCGTCAGGTAGCGATCGAGCAGCGCGTCCATCTTCCTGCCCCAGTACCCTTCGCCGTCGCGCCAGGTGTCGCGCCTGCGCAGGTGCGAGAAGTCGTACTCGAGCTGGTCGTGGCCGAACCGCCGCACCTCCCAGGCGCTGGCCAGCGTCACCAGCAGGGCCGCGGCGGCGACGGCCCGCGGCCGCGCCGCCACGAAGGCCGCCACCCGGGCCATGAGGCCGCGGCCGTCGACGCGCGGCCGGGGGGCGAAGCGCCCGCGGTCGAGCCAGGCGACCAGCGGCGGCATCAACACGAACGTGGTCAGCCAGGCCAGCACCATCCCCAGTCCGCCGATCACCCCGAACTGGCGGAAGCCGCGGAACTGCATCGCCACCAGCGACGCGTAGGCGACCCCCGCGGCCAGCGCCGCCGACAGCGTCCCCATGCGCGTTCCCCAGAGCGCCAGCGCCAGCGCCTCCTCGACACCCTTGCCGGCGCGCCGGGCCTCGACGTAGCGCGCGAGCTGGATGATCCCGAAGTTGATCCCGTTGCCGATGATGATCGAGCCGAGGAAGGCGGTGTTCGAGTTCAGCTCGGTGATGTTGAACGGCGGCAGGCTGGCCAGCGCGAACGCCCCCACGGCCGCCACGCAGAGCGGCAGGAACAGGGCGGGGACGCTGCGCATCCAGCCGTAGAACAGGATGATCGCGACCACCACCACGATCACGACCAGCAGCGACGACACCGTCAGGTCGGTGAGCAGCGCCGACATTTCCTCGGCCGCGATCGCAACGTCGCCGGTCAGCCCGACGCGCATCCCGGGGGCATAGCGGTCGCTGCCGCCGAGCGCGCGCATGTCGGCGCGGACCTTTTCGATCAGCGCCGCGGCCTGGGTGGCGCTGGTCGAGAAACCGCCGACCTCGATCAGCATCAGCGTCAGCCCCAGCTGCCGGCTGGAGAACCGCGCCCCGTTCTCCAGATCGCCACCGCCGAGCTGGCCGGCGTACTTGCGCTCGATGTCCGAGAAGTCGAGCGGCGGCGCCGGCTCGCTATCGTCGAGCAGCGTCCCCGTCGTCTTCGCGTACTCCCAGTGCAGCCGGTCGTCGATGCGTTGCCGGATGACGTGAAGGTCATCGAGCTGGATCAGGCTGGCGGCGTGCGTCTCGACGTAGACCCGCTCGGCCCCCAGGCCGGTGCGGACGTCGCTGACGGCCGACTTCGGGTAGGTCCGGACCCGCGCCGCCAGGTCATCGAGGAACCGCTCGCCCGGCCGCGAGGCGGTCGGGGCTGCCCACCTCGACCAGGACGCCCAGGTACTGCAGCCCGGAGACCCGCCGCCGCAGCTCGTCGATCGCGACCACGCTGGGGGCGTCCCGGGGGAGCAGCTCCTCGACGTCGCTGCGCAGGTGCCCGTAGAGCGTCGCCGTCCGCCAGGCCGCGGGGATCGCCAGCAGGACCGCGATCGCCCACAGCACCTTGCCGTGGCGCAAGGTCCAGGCCACGAAGCGGTGGGTGAGGGCGCCTGGAACGTTGGAGTGATCGGGGAGCACGGATACCGACAGTCGACCGTCGCTGGCGGCGGCCGGGGCAGATGATAACCGAACTGTGCGCACGCGGCGCCGGCGCCGCGAGTGACAGCTGACACATGGTATGGTGGCGAGCCTCGTGCGTTTCGTTCCGGATCGTGCTGGTTTTCTGCAACTTGCCCGCAAGGGGCGCCTGGCATTCGTCTATCGGGAGGTCCTGGCCGACACCGACACGCCCGTGTCGGCGTACGCGAAGCTCGGCCGCGGACCCTACTCGTTCCTGCTCGAGAGCGTCGTCGGCGGCGACAAGTGGGCGGCCTACAGCTTCGTCGGCGTCCGCCCGCGGGCCGTGGTCCGGGCCCGGGGCGAGGTCGTCGAGCTGCTGGTGCCCGACGGCGGCGGGTTCCGCGTCGCCGAGCGGGTGACGGCGCGCGAGCCGATCCGCTACCTCGACGAGTACCTGGGGAAACTGGCCCCGGCGGTCCCCCCGGGCCTGCCCCGGTTCTTCGGCGGCGCGGTCGGCTGGCTCGGCTACGACATCGCCCGCAGCTTCGAGCGGCTGCCGAGCAGCAAGCCCGACGAGCTGGGGCTCCCCGAGCTCTGCTTCGCCATCACCGACACGGTGGTGGTCTTCGACAACCTGCGCGGCACCGTGAAGGTCGTGGCGGCGGCCGACGTCGGCGACGGCAATCCGGGGCGGGCCTACGACGACGCCTGCGCCCGCATCGAGGGGGTGCTCGACCGGCTGGCGAGCCCGGCGCCGCCGCTGCGCCCGCTCGAATCCGACGCCCCCCGCGATCGTTCCGCAGGCGACAGCCCGGCACCCCGCGCGAGAGCTACGAGGCCGGCGTGCGGCGGGTCCAGGAGTACATCCTGGCCGGGGACGCGTTCCAGGTGGTCCTGTCGCAGCGGTTCGAGGTGCCGCGCGGCGCCGTCGATCCGTTCGACGTCTACCGGGCGCTGCGGGTGATCAACCCGTCGCCCTACATGTTCCACCTCGAGTTCCCCGAGGCGGTCGTCACCGGCGCGTCGCCCGAGGTGCTGGTGCGTCTGGTCGACGGCGAGGTCGAGGTGCGGCCAATCGCCGGCACGCGCCAGCGCGGCGCCACCCCCGAGGAGGACGCCGCGCTCGAGCGGGAGCTCCTGACCGATCCGAAGGAGCTGGCCGAGCACATCATGCTGATCGACCTCGGCCGCAACGACGTCGGGCGGGTGTCGGTCCCCGGGAGCGTCGCGCTGCAGGACCGGATGGTGGTCGAGCGCTACTCGCACGTCATGCACCTGGTCTCGAACGTGCGCGGCCGCGCCAAGCCCGGCGTTCGCGCCGGCCGACGTGGTGCGGGCGGCCTTCCCGGCCGGGACGCTGAGCGGCGCGCCCAAGATCCGGGCGATGGAGATCATCGAGGAGCTGGAGCCGTCGCGGCGCGGGATCTACGGCGGCGCGGTCGGCTACCTGTCGTACACGGGCAACATGGATCTGGCGATCGCGATCCGGACGCTGGTGACGCACGGGCGACACGATCAACGTCCAGGCCGGCGCCGGCATCGTCGCCGACAGCGTGCCGGCCCTGGAGCACAAGGAGTGCCTGAGCAAGGCGGGCGCGGTGCTGAGCGCCATCGAGATCGCCCGACGCGCGACCGGGCACGCAGACGGGAGCGTGGGCTGAGCCATGCTGCTCGTCATCGATAACTACGACTCGTTCACCTACAACCTGGTCCAGTACCTGGGCGAGCTGGGGCAGGAGGTGCGGGTCGTCCGCAACGACGAGATCGCCGCCGCGGAGATCGACGAATCTGCGCCGGCTCCGGCCCAGATCGTGATCTCGCCCGGCCCCTGCACGCCCGAACGAGGCCGGGATCAGCCTGGAGACGATCAAGCTCTACGCCGGCAAGATTCCGATCCTGGGCGTCTGCCTGGGCCACCAGTCGATAGGTCAGGCGTTCGGCGGCAAGGTCGTGCGGGCGGCGAAGGTCATGCACGGCAAGACCTCGCAGATTCTCCACGACGGCAAGGGGCCTTCGCCGGGCTGCCCAACCCGTTCGAGGCGACGCGCTACCACTCGCTGATGATCGAGCGCGGCGAGCCTCCCCGATTGCCTGGACGTCACGGCCAAGACCGCGGACGAGGAGGGTGGCGAAATCATGGCGGTCCGGCACAAGACCCTGCCGGTCGAGGGGGTGCAGTTCCACCCCGAGTCGTTCCTCACCACGGCGGGCAAGGAGCTGCTGCGCAACTTCATCGCGCGGGGCGGACGGCCATGAGCACGCTTGAACATCCGCGAGGCCCTGGCCCGCGTCGTCGACCGCCAGGACCTGTCGTCGGACGACATGGCCGCCGTCGTCGGGCAGATCATGGACGGCGAGGCGACGCCCGGCCCAGATCGGCGCGCTGCTGGCCGCGCTGCGGATGAAGGGCGAGACCGTCGACGAGGTGGTCGGCGCCGCGCGCGCGATGCGGGCCCGCATGGTGGGCGTCGAGCTCGCCGGCGAGGCGATCGACACCTGCGGCACGGGCGGCGACGGCTCGCGGTCGGTCAACGTGTCGACGATCGCCGCGTTCATCGTCGCGGCGGCCGGCGTGACCGTCGCCAAGCACGGCAACCGCGCGCAGTCGTCGCAGTCCGGGGCCCACGACGTCATCGAGGCGCTGGGGCTGCACCCGGCGCCCGGGCCGGAGGTCATCGCCCGCTGCCTGCGCGAGGCGAAGCTCGCGTTTCTGTTCGCGCCCGCCCATCACGCCGCCACCAAGCACGCGGTCGGCCCGCGCAAGGAGGTCGGCTTCCGCACGCTGTTCAACCTGCTCGGCCCGCTGACCAACCCCTGCGGCGTCCGGCTGCACGTCAACGGCGTCTTCAGCCGTGAGCGCTGCGAGCTGCTCGCCCAGGCCCACGGCGCGCTCGGCTCGCGGCGGGCGATGGTGGTCCACGGGGCCGGCGGCCTCGACGAGTTCGCCCCCGCCGGTGCGACCTTCGTCGCGCATCTGGATGCCGGCAAGGTTCGCGGCTACGAGTTGACGCCCGCGGCGTTCGGCCTCGACGAGGCCGATCCGGCGGGGCTGGCCGGCGGGACGCCCGACGACAACGCCCGGATCGCGCTGGCGGTGCTGGGGGGCGGGGGGCCGCCCGCGGCCCGCAACGCGGCCCTGATGACGGCGGCGGCGGCGCTGCACGTCGCCGGCGCGGCGCCCGATCTGAAGGCGGCGACCACGCGCGCCCGCGAGGTCTTGACCGGCGGCGGCGCCAGCGCGGTGCTCGAGACGCTGCGCAAGATCGCGCCTCGGCCGATGCCCGCCGCCTCATGATCCTCGACGACATCCTGGCGCGCACGCGCGCCGACCTGGCCGAGCGGCAGCGCAACGTCTCGTTCATCGAGCTGGCGATCGCCGCCCAGATCGCGCCGCCGCCACGCGGGTTCGCCGCGTCGCTGCGCCGGGGGCGCGACGCCGCGCGGCATCGCCTGCATCGCCGAGTTCAAGCGCAAGTCACCGTCGGCGGGCTGGATGGGGGAACGTGCCGACCTGCCAGCTACCGCACGGTCCTACACCGCCGGCGGGGCCAGCGCGCTGTCGGTGCTGACCGACGGCCCGTTCTTCGGCGGCGCGCTCGAGGATCTGCAGACCGCGCGCGGGGCCTGCCCGCTGCCGGCGCTGCGCAAGGACTTCATCGTCGACCGCTACCAGATCCTCGAGGCGCGCGCGGCCGGCGCCGACGCGATCCTGCTGATCGTCGCGGCGCTGTCGGACGCGGAGCTCGGTGAGCTGCTTGCCGCGGCGCGCGAGGCCGGCCTGGACGTGCTGGTCGAGGCCCACGACGCGGGCGAGGTGGCCCGGGCCGTCGCCGTGGGGGCCGACATCATCGGCATCAACAACCGCGACCTGCGGACCTTCACGGTCGACCGCGAGCTGGTGATCCGGCTGCGGGCGGGGGTGCCACCCGAGCGCATCGTCGTCGCCGAGTCAGGGATCCGTGACGCCCGTGACGTCGCGCGCTTGCGCGCCGCCGGCATCGACGCGATGCTGATCGGCGAGACGCTCATGCGCGCCCCCGATCCGGGCGCGGCACTGCGCGCTCTGTACGTAGACTAGAGACGCGGACCAGAGACGGAGACGACCATGCGGCGAAGCTCGATCGGACTTGCGAGCCAGGTTGCGATGCTGGCGGTGGCGCTGGCCGGCTGCGACATCGGAAAGCGCACCCGGGTCGAGTCGCTCTACACGAATCTGGACGCCACGGTGTCGCAGATCGCGCTCGACGAGACCCACATCTACTGGACCGAATCGGTGACGTACGAGGACGCGATCAACTGGAGCGTCAAGGCGGTCAAAAAGAAAGATCTCCCCCCGGCGTCCGTGACGGACTTCGGGATACCGGGCCGGTTCATCACCGTCGAGGGCGGCACGATCTGGTTCGCCGACCCGATGGGGAACGTCTCGCGCCGGGACCCCGAGGGCACGGTGGTGCCGATGTTCATCGCCGGCCGACGCGACCAGCGTCGGGCTGGTGCGCGACGGCACCAACCTCTACGAGGTGATCACGGTCGGCAACCCCCAGACCGAGTGGCAGCTCTGGGCGATCCCGCGCGACGGCTACCCGCCGACGATGATGACCTCCGAGGTGACCGATGTGCGGGTGCCGCTCGACCTCACGGCCGACGGGACGCACGTCTACGTGAGCATCGGCGGGCCGATCGATCAGGCGCTGCTCGGCGAGATCCTTCGGGTCCCCGTCGGCACCACCGACGTGGAGGTCTTCGCGACCGATATCCACCGCCCCCAGGTGCTGCGCGAGTTCGGCGAGAACATCTTCTGGTACGAGGTGGAGGAGATCCAGGACAGCGGTCTCATGAAGGGGCGGTTGCAGCGGTCACCGAAGGACGGCACCGATGCGCGGGTGCTGGCCTCGATCACCGGGGCGACCACGCTGGCCGTCGACGACAAGTTCGTTTACTGGGTCGACATCGGCAAGGGTCTGGTGTGGGTCCAGCGGGTCCCGCACGTCGGCAACAACGTGATCACCTCGATGGTGGTGCTGGAGCCGGCCGGGCCGTCCCTGGCGATCGCCGACGACGAGACCTACGTCTACTGGTCGGACCAGGGGTTCCTGGCGTCAGCCGCCGGCGTTCCCCGGGCTGAATCGTATGCTCAAGAAGTGACGCGCCTCTTCGTCAAGATCTGCGGCGTCACGAATCGGCAGGACGCGGCCCTGGCCGCGGCGGCAGGGGCCGACGCCATCGGCGTCAATCTGTGGCCCGGCTCGAAGCGCTACGTGGAGCCGGCGGCTGCGCGACCGCTCATCGACGCGATCCCGGCCGGCGTGCTCAAGGTCGGCGTCTTCGTCGACGCCCCCGCGGCTGAGGTGCTGCGCCGGCTGGACGAGCTGGGGCTCGACCGGGCCCAGCTGCACGGCGACGAGGCAGCCGCCGATTTTGCCGGCCTCGACCCGGCGCGGCTGATCCGGGTCGTCCGGGTGCGTGACGAGGGCTCGTTCGCGGCCGAGGCCGGCTGGCAGCCTGCCCTGTGGCTGTACGACGCGCACGTCGCGGGGTTCGGCGGCGCCGGCGTCACGGCGCCCTGGCCGCTGGTCGCGGCGCGGGGCCGGCGGCCGTTCCTGCTCGCCGGGGGGCTGACGCCCGACAACGTCGCGGCCGCGGTCGCCGCGGTGCGCCCCGACGGCGTCGACGTCGCCAGCGGCGTCGAGCGCGGGCCCGGGCAAAAGGATCCGGGCAAGATCGCGGCTTTCATATCAGCGGCGCGGGCCGCGTTCGCGGCGCAGGCTGCTGCCGCCGCGCGCGGTGCGATATAGTTCCGCGCTCGATGTCAGCACCCTCATCTGATCTCCCCGGTCGCTTCGGTCCGTTCGGCGGCCGCTACGTCTCCGAAACGCTGATCCCGTCGCTCGACGAGCTGACCGCGGCCTGGGCGGCAGCCTCGAAGGATCCGGCCTTCTCAGCGGAGCTGGACCGGCTGCTGACCGACTACGTCGGCCGTCCGACCCCGCTCGGGTTCGGGGCGCGGATCTCGGGTGAGGTCAGCAAGGAGGCCGGACGCAACGTCCGCATCTACCTCAAGCGCGAGGACCTCTGTCACACCGGCGCGCACAAGATCAACAACTGCCTCGGCCAGCTCCTGCTGGCGATGCGGATGGGCAAGAAGCGGATCATCGCCGAGACCGGCGCCGGCCAGCACGGCGTCGCGACCGCCACCGCCTGCGCGCTGTTCGGCCTCCCCTGCGAGATCTACATGGGGGCCGAGGACGTCGAGCGTCAGGCGCTGAACGTCTTCCGGATGAAGCTGCTCGGCGCCCAGGTCCACCCCGTCAAGGACGGGACCGCGACGCTGAAGGACGCCATGAACGAGGCGCTGCGCGACTGGGTCACCAACGTCCGCACCACGCACTACGTGATCGGCTCGGTCGCCGGCCCGCACCCGTACCCGCTGCTGGTGCGCGAGCTGCAGGCGGTGATCGGGCGCGAGGCGCGGGCGCAGATCCAGGAGGCGGAAGGGCGGCTCCCCGACGCGCTGCGTCGCCTGCGTGGGCGGCGGCTCGAACGCGATGGGCCTGTTCCACGCCTTCGTCCCCGACGCCGGCGTGAAGCTCTACGGCGTGGAGGCGGCGGGCGACGGCGTCGAGACCGAGCGCCACGCGGCCACGCTGGCGAAGGGGCGCGTCGGCGTGCTGCACGGCGCGCGCTCGTACGTGCTGTGCGACGACGACGGCCAGATCTCCCCGGCGCACTCGATCTCGGCGGGGCTCGACTATCCGGGCGTCGGCCCCGAGCATTCGTTCCTCAAGGACAGCAAGCGCGCGACGCTATCTGTCGGTGACCGACGAGCAGGCGCTGGCTGGCTTCCAGCGGCTGGCCCGCACCGAGGGGATCCTCTGCGCGCTGGAGAGCGCGCACGCCATCGCGGCGCTGCCGGCGGTCGCCGCGGCGCTCCCCGACGGGGCGATCGTCATCGTCAACGTCTCGGGGCGCGGCGACAAGGACATGGGGACGATCTCGAAGCGCCTGGGCGTGACGCTGTGAGCGCCGGTCAGGGCAACGCCCGCATCGCCGCGGCGTTCGCGCGCGCCAAGGCCGAGAAGCGGGCCGCGCTGATCGTCTACCTGACCGCCAGCGATCCGGACGCCGAGACCAGCCGGCGCCTGATGGTGGCCGCCGCCGAAGCGGGCGCCGACATCATCGAGATCGGCGTCCCCTGGAGCGACCCGTCGGCCGACGGCAAGGCGATCCAGGCGGCGATCCACCGCGCCCTGGCCGCCGGCGGGGGGCTGCGCCACACGCTGCCGATCTGCCGCGCCGTGCGCGACGCGCACCCGGACCTGGGGATCGTGCTGTTCGGCTACGCCAACCCGATCGTCATCAGCGGGCCGCAGACCTTTGCGCGCAAGGCGGCCGCGGCCGGGGCGGACGCCGTGCTCTGCGTCGACTACCCGCCCGACGAGGATCGCGAGCTGACCTCGGCCCTGGCCGCCAACGGCCTCGACTACGTGCCGCTGATCGCGCCGACCTCGACGGCGGCGCGCATCGACGCCGCGGTCGCCGCGGCCGGCGGCTTCATCTACTACGTGTCGATGACCGGCATCACCGGCACCGCGCTGGCCGACCTCGACGCGCCACGGACCCAGGTGGCGGCGATCCGGGAACGCAGCGGCGGCAAGCTGCCGGTCGCTGTCGGCTTCGGCATCCGCACCCCGGGCGCCGCCCGCGCCATCGCCACCTTCGCCGACGGCGTCGTGGTCGGCAGCGCCGCGGTGGAGATCGTTCACACCGCGGTCACCGCCGGCCGCGACCCGGTGCCCGAGCTCGCCGCCTTCGTCAGATCGCTCAGAGACGCGCTGACTTCGTAGGCGAGCGCGGGCCCGCGGCCCGCCCCCGTCAGAGAATGATCTTGTTCTTCTCCAGCTGCTTCGCGACCGCCTTGGAGACGTCGGTCATGAACGACTGCGCCGAGGACGGATCGAAGGTCTGGCTGACGCCCGACCAGATCAGCTTGTTCTGGTCCAGGTCGTACAGGTTGCTGACCACGTGGACGACCGTGTCGGTCTGGAGGTATCCGGGCGCGTACATCCCTCCGTAGGCGTAGTCGTAGTAGCCGTCGAAGGTCGCGTAGGGTCCGGGTACCATCGAGACCTGCTCGGTGACGCCCGTCATCCGCATGACCAGGACGCCCTGGACGCCGGCGGTGCGGAGCTTGGTCTTGACCGCCTCGCGGTCCTTGAGGTCGGCGTCGCCGAGCAGCTGATAGCTCGGGATCCCCTGCGCGCCCTTCAGCTGCGCCGCGGCCGTGTCCTCGGCCTGACGTCGCAGGCCGGGGTCCTTCGTCATACAGACCACCGCGATCTTCGACAGCCCCGCGCCCTTCGCGGAGGGGTCGGTCCAGGTGCTGGTCATGTCGGTCGAGGCGCAGCTCACCGCCAGCGTCGCGAGCGCGAGGCCCCCGAGCGCCGACAACCACACCCGCCCCATCACTCTCATTTTGGTGTTCATGTCCCGTCCTTTGGTTTGTGACAGTTCCCAGGCAACGTGGGGCCCGTCGCTGGGCGGGACAACGATTGCGGCCGGCCGGAGGGTGCCGAGGTCGATGATTGCGCGATTGACTCACGCCGGTCGTGCGCCGGACGGTCGAGCTCTACGGCACGCGGCCGACGCGCGTGCGCAGGTCGACGACGAGACCGGGGCCCAGCTCGAGCGCCATGCGGTCGAGGATCTCGGTGCGCAGCAAGGTCAGCTCATGCGCCAGCGCCGAGGTCGCGACGCGGACGAACAGCGTCGTGCCGGTGAGTTGCTCGGGGAGGGTGCGGGACCGGAAGGTCTCGCCCACGACGCGGTTGAAGCGACTCGAAGACCCGGAACTCGCGGGCCCGCCCGCTGCCGCCCAGGCGCGCGAGCACGTCGCCCATCAGATCGCCGGCCGTGGTCGCCTCGGCCGAGGGGCGCTGCGGCCCCCGCGCCCGGGGCCGGTAGCGCGTCGGGCGGGCAGGGAGAGCCATCCGCCGACGATAACGAATTCGCTGGGGCCCTCATAGGGACTACTTCACGGACAGACGGCCAGCGGCATTATCATTCCGGCATGGCGAGAGAAACGATTTCGACTCCGGGGGCGCCCAAGGCGATCGGGCCGTATTCGCAGGCGGTGGTGGCGCCGGCGGCCAAGCTGGTCTTCTGCTCGGGGCAGATCCCGCTCGATCCGCAGAGCGGCGAGATCGTCGGCGCCGGTGACGTCGCGGTGCAGACCGACCGGGTGCTGAAGAACCTGGGGGCGGTGCTGGGGGCGGCCGGGGCGTCGTTCGCGTCGGTCGTGAAGACGACGATCTTCCTGGCCGACCTGCAGGACTTCGCCACCGTCAACGAGGTCTACGCCCGCTATTTCGGCGAGGCCCCGCCGGCGCGGGCGACGGTTCAGGCCGCGGGTCTGCCCAAGGGGGCCTTGGTCGAGATCGAAGCGATCGCGACCGTCGGCTGAGAGGGCGCGACCTCGGGCAGCGGGACGTCGGCGAAGGCCGTCTTCCAGTCGGCGAAGCGGCCGCCGGCGCGGGCGGCCTGGGCGGCGGCGCGGCCCGCGGCGAAGCCCCCCTGGGCGAGGCGGTACTCGACCCAGGCCCACTTGGGCGAGGTGGGGCGCAGCTCGACGCGCCCCTTGACCGCGCGGCGCAGCCGGGCCAGCCGAGCGTCGATCACGTCGATGCCCGCGAACGGCGCCCTGTCGAGCGGCGTGTTGCGCTTGGCGACGAAGGGGGCGATCCCGAGCGCCAGCCGCGGCGCGACGGCGGCCAGCTCGAGGCAGAACCGCCCCAGCTCGTCGATGTCGTCGTCGGTCTCGCTGGGGAGCCCGAGCATCATGTAGAGCTTCAACTGTTTCATGCCATGTGTGCGCGCCAGCTCGGCGGCGCGCAGCAGGTGGCGCTCCTTGGTCTTGCGCTGGATCACGTCGCGCATCCGCTCGGAGGCGCCGTCGGCGGCCGTGGTCAGCGTGCGGTAGCCGCCGCGCTTCAGCAGGCCGACGATCTCGTCGTTCAGGCGATCGGCGCGCAGGCTGGAGATGCCGACCTCGCGGCCCGCGTCGACGACGTGGCGCAGGATCTCCGGCAGGCCCGGGTGATCGGTGACCGCCGCGCCGACCAGCCCCACGCGGCGGGCGTCGGCGGGGATCAGCGACTTCACCTTCTCGGGCGCGACCAGCGCGCATGCCGCCGTTGGTCGACCGCCGCATCACGCAGTAGGTGCAGCCGCGGTGGCAGCCGCGCTCGGGCTCGATCAGGAACATGCCGGACAGCTCGGTGTGCGGCGTCAGGATCTGCGAGTAGGCGGGCAGATTTTCGTCGGGGCCGGCGACGATCGCCGGCACCTTCGTTCCGTGGATCGACGGCACGTAGAACCCGGGGCGCGCCGCCAGGCCGGCGAGCAAGCGCCGCGCGGTCGGGCTCCTGGCGAATCGCGGCGACCAGCGCGGGGAGCGTCTCCTCGGCCTCGCCCATCACGATCACGTCGGCGTAGGGGCCGGCCGGGCACCGGGTTCGAGAAGGTGAGGGGGCCGCCGATCACGATCAGCGGCCACGGCTGGGCGTGCGCCGCGCGCTCGTCGGCGAAGATCGGGATGCCGGCGAGATCGAGGCAGTCGACCAGCCCCGCCAGCTCCAGCTCGTAGGCGAGCGAGAAGGCGACCACGGGGAAGTCGCCGACCGGCCGGCCGGATTCGTAGGTGCGCAGCGGGTCGGCCGTGCCGCGGGCCGCGGGGACGTCGTCGGGGAGAAACGCGCGCTCGGCGCTGACGTCGGGGATCCCGTTCAGCATCCGGTAGACGGTCTGGAACCCCAGCGACGACATCCCGACCGTGTAGGGGCTGGGGTAGCAGAGCGCGAAGCGCAGGCCGCCGTGCTTGTGGATCGTCCCGACCTCGTCAGCGAGGCGGTCGGCGCGAAGGTCGCGGAAGCTGGGCGTCGGCATACGGCGAGCGCCAGTATAGGGCGATCCGCCCCCGACGCCCGGATTCCCCGCCGAAAACCGGCGATCTCCGCGGCTTTACGTGGCCACGGGTGCGGTTGCGCCGGCCTTCGTTTGCATCTTGGCCTCTGCTTTCGCCTCGGCCATCAGCTTACGCAGCGTGACGATGTGGCCGAACAGCGCGGCTGCCACGCTGGCCGCGATCCAGATGTACGGGAACTCGGCCACCCAGGTGTTGAGCTGGTCGTCGCCGAAGGCGCGGAACACAGGGGTGGCGGCGAAGGCCACGCCGACGATGATGAACAGCAGGATCTGGCCGGTGAAGTTCCAGAGCGCGATCAACGGACGGGGGAGGGGCCGTTTGCTCCGCCAGGCGTAGAGCGCGAGCAGGAGCGCGCTGGCGCCGCTGACGATGTCGAAGTTGTAGCCGGTGAAGGTCATGACGTTCGGCATGATCCCGGCGACCGCCGCCCGGTGCATCACCAGCTCCAGCGGCAGGCGAAAGGCCTGGAAGCCGATCAGCGCCACGAAGGGGAGCTCGGCGGCGAAGCGCCGGCCGAACGGCGACCAGGCGAGCGCCGCCGTCCCGATCAACGTCGCCACGAACACGAGCGCGAAGGGCGGCGGCCGCAGGTCGAAGCGGGCGAGCAGACCTGACGCCGCGAGGATCGCCGTCGCGGTCAGCCACGCGGCGGTGCCGATGGCGACGCCGAGCGTGCGCCGACGGCGCGCTGCCGGAGCCAGCTGGCGTCCGGTCAGCCAGGTGGCGTAGACGAAGAGCGCGGCGAGCGCGAGGCCGATGGCGGGGATCCCGGTGCGGACGAGCGTCGTGTCCATGGCGAGACGGTAGCTTTAGTTTTTGATAGCGTCAACTGGAAAGTTTGATAGTGTAACTGGGTGACCAAGCGACGTAGCTACGATCAGTTCTGCTCGGTGGCCCGGGCGCTGGATCAGGTGAGCGAGCGCTGGACGCTGCTCATCGTCCGCAACCTGCTGCTCGGACCGCGACGCTACTCGGACCTGCTGAACGAGCTCCCGGGGATCACCACCAACCTGTTGGCGGCGCGCCTCAAGGCGATGGAGGCCGGCGGCCTCGTCGCGCGGGTCGGGCAGCCACCGGGCTATGAGCTGACGCCGCTCGGTGCCGCGCTGGAACCGGTGATCGTCGAGCTCGGGCGATGGGGCGCGAACTTCATGGACCAGCCACGGCGCCGCGACACCATCAACGTGGGCTGGGGGCTCTTCTCCCTGAAGCGCCGCTACCGCGGCGGGCTCAGCGCCGTGGTGGAGTTCCGCGTCGGCGATCGCGCTTTCGAGCTGGAGTTCGACGGGGCGCGCCTCCAGGTGAAAGAGCGCACCGCCGTCCGCCCCCAGCTCACGGTCTCCGGCCCGCTCGAGGCATTTCAGGCATGGCTCTTCAAAGGGGTCGCGGCGACCGAGTTGCAGCGCGACGGCAAGCTGACCGTCGAGGGCGCGCCGCCGAATCTGGCGCGCGGTGCAGGCCGCCATCGGCCCGAATGACTGGCGCGGGGCGAAGGCCGCCTAGGCGCTACTCCGCCGCGGCGTCGCGGCCCGGCGCGGCGTGGCCGGTCATCTGCAGGCGGTAGAGGCGGGCGTAGATCCCGCCCGCGGCCAGCAGCTCGTCGTGGCGCCCCGACTCGGCGATGCCGCCGTCGTGCACGACGACGATCCGCGAGGCGCGCTGCACCGTCGACAGGCGGTGGGCGATCACGATCGACGTTCGCCCGGCCATCAGCTCGCCGATGCCGCGCTCGATCACCCGCTCGGTCTCGGGATCGACGCTGGCCGTCGCCTCGTCGAGGATCAGGATCTCGGGCTCGCGGCAGAGAGCGCGCGCGAAAGCGACCAGCTGCCGCTCGCCGGACGAGAAGTTCGCCCCCCGCTCCTGGACGGGCGTGTCGAGGCCGGCGGGGCGCGCCTGCAGGACGCGATCGGCGCCGACCCTGCGGGCGGCCGCCAGGATGCGCTCGTCGGTCAGCGTCGGATCGCCGAGACCGATGTTGTCGCGCAGCGTGCCCGAGAACATGAAGACGTCCTGGCTCACCACCACGATGCGCCGCCGCAGCGTCCGCGGCGTCGATGGCGCGGACGTCGACGCCGCCGAGGCGGATCGTCCCGGCCTGTGCGTCGTAGACCCGGGGGAGGAGCTTGACGATCGTCGACTTTCCCGCGCCGGTCGCGCCGACGACCGCGACCGTCTCGCCGGCCTGGATCGCCAGCGACACGTCGGCCAGCACCGGCCGATCGGCCCGGTAACCGAAGCCGACCCTCTCGAGGGAGATCAGCGGCGCGCCGGTCACCGGCGGGGCGGCGGCCACGGGCGGCGCGTCGGGCTCCTCGGTGTCGAGCAGCGTGAACACCCGCTCGGCCGCCGCCATCGCCTGCTGCATGACGGTGTACTTCGTCGACAGGTCGCGGATCGGCGCGAAGAACTTGGTCAGGTATTCGATGAACGCCACCAGCACGCCGAAGGTCAGCGTCCCGGTCGCGATCCGCCCGCCGCCGTGCCAGAGCAGCCCCGCCACCGCCACCGAACCGACCGCCTCGACGATCGAGTACAGCGCGGCGTCGGCGGCGATCGCCCGGGCGTTGGCGTTGCGGTAGTCGGCGTTGATGACGTCGAACTCTCGCGTCACCTTCGCCTCCTGGGCGAACACCTGGACGATCTTCATCCCCGACAGGTGCTCCTGCAGGAACGCGTTCATGCGGGCCAGCTTCACCCGGATCTCGCGGAACGCGTCGCGCACCCAGCGGCGGAAGAAGGCGGCGATGGCGAACAGCACCGGCGCCGAGCCCATCGAGAACAGCGCCAGCCGCCAGTCGATGCCGAAGATCGCGATCAGGATGAAGCCGAGGCGCACGACGTCGCCGACCAGGCTGACGATCCCGGAGGCGAACATCTCGTTCAGCGACTCGACGTCGTTGGTCAGCCGGGTCATCAGGCGCCCGACCGGCGTGCGATCGAAGAACGACGCCGACAGCGACAGGATGTGGCGGTGGGCGCGGGTGCGCAGATCGTTCATGCCGCGCTGGCCGATCACCTGCGTCAGATAGAGCTGCGCGAAGGCGGCGCTGTACTGCCCGACCAGCGCCAGCAGGTAAAGCAGCGCCAGCCGATCGAGGCCGGCGAGGCGGCCGACCGCGATGTGCTCGTCGATCGCGCGCTTGAGCAGGTAGGGCTGGGCGACCTCCATGAGCGCGATCGCGGGGAGCAGCGCGACGGCGAACAGCAGCCGGCCGCGGTAGGGCAGGACGAAGGCGAAGATCCGGCGCAGCAGGGTCCGATCGAGCGCCTTGCCCAGGAGCTCCTCGGTCGGCGGGCGCTTCGCGGGGGGAGTCGTGTTGGGCGCGCTGGCCGTGCTGGCGTCTTTCACGCCGCCGCCTCCGCCGCTAGCTGCTCGCGGTAGAGCGAGGCGTAGAGCCCCCCCTGCGCCAGCAGCGTCGCGTGGGTTCCCCGCTCGGCGACCCGCCCCGCGTCGAGCACCAGAATCTGGTCGGCGTCCTTCACCGCCGCGACCCGGTGCGAGATCAGGATCGAGGTCCGGCCCGAGAGAATCGGGCGCAGCCGGGTCAGGATCTCCCGCTCGGTCTGGGCGTCGACCGACGACAGCGAGTCGTCGAGGATCAGCAGCTGCGGATTGGCCGCCAGCGCGCGGGCCAGCGCGACCCGCTGCCGCTGCCCGCCCGAGAGGGTGATGCCCCGCTCGCCGACCAGCGTGTCGTAGCCGTCGGGCAGCACGGCGATGTCGGGCGCCAGCCCCGCCGCCTCGGCAGCCCGCCGCACCCGCTCGGACACGTCGGGGGAGGACGAGCGTTGCGGGTCCGAGCCGTCGTCACGGATGCCGAAGCCGACGTTCTCGGCGACGGTGGCCGAGAACAGGAAGGCGTCCTGCGGCGCGTAGCCGCAGAGCCCGCGCAGCTGGGCGAGCGGCATCTCCGTGATGTCCCGGCCGCCGATACGCACGGTGCCGGGGGCCACCTCCTGCAGCCGCACCAGCGCGTCGACCAGCGTCGTCTTGCCGGCGCCCGTCCGCCCGACCACGGCCAGCGTGGCGCCGGCCGCCAGGGTGAACGAGACGCCGTCGAGCAGCTTGCGCCCGTCGATCTCGACCGTGAGCTCACGGACGTCGACGTCGGGCGCCGCCGGCGCGGGCGCGGCCTGGTCGACCGAGGCAGGATCGGCGGGATCGGCGATAGCCGGCTTCGCCTCCAGCAGCTCCCGTACGCGGGTCCAGGCGGCGATGCCACGCTGCCAGATCCCGATGATCCACCCCAGCGCGAAGGTCGGCCAGGAGAGCAGCACCAGGTAGCCGTTGAACGCCACCAGGCTGCCGACGCTGAGCCGGCCCGCGATCACCTCGCGCCCCCCCGCCCACAGGACGATCAGCGTGCCGACGCCCCCCAGCATCGCGAACAGCGGCATCAGCGTGCCGCGGGCCCGCACCAGGGACAGCGAGCGGGCCAGGTACTCGTCGTTCAGCTTGCGAAAGCCGGCCTCGCGCGTCGGCTCCAGCGTGTAGTGCTTGATGACGGCGATCCCGGCCAGGTCTTCTTGAATCGCCGCCGACATCGTCCCCAGCTGGTCGGCGAGCGCCCGGCTGGCCCGGTACATCCGCCGCGACGCCAGCCGCGCGCCGACGAGCACGATCGGGTAGGGGATCAGCGCCCAGAGCGTCAGCTGTGGGGAGAGCCGCACCAGCAGCCAGAGCGAGGTCGCGTAGACGAACGCCGTGTTGAAGAGGTTGAGGAGCCCCGGCCCGAACAGCATCCGGACGGCGCCGAGGTCGTTGGTGAGCCGCGACATCACGTCGCCGGTGGGGTGACGCCGATAAAAAGCGGGCTCCATCCGCGTCAGGTGGGCGTAGAGGTCGTGGCGCAGCCGGTACTCGACGTTGCGGCCGGCGTTGAAAATCAGGATCCGCGACCAGGTCCGGATCAGGGCCTGCGCGATCGCGAACCCGATGATCAGCGCCGCATCGCGTACCACGATGCCGTGCGCGACCGCCCCGGGCAGCGTGCGAAGCGCGTCGATCGACGATTTCACCAGCCAGGGAATCGCCAGGCTGAAGGCGTTCGTGGCCGCCAGACAGAGGCAGCCCGCCAGCACGCCGGCGAGCTCGGGGCGGAGCCGCGCGCCTATCGACGTTCCGGCGGGCGATTTCACGCGCGAAGTATGCATTGAACCTCGGAAACCCGAGGGTCTATAGTCACTTCTCCGCTTGCGATGACTACCGACGTCTCCACGGCCCTCGCGACCCTCCAGCTCCATCCCGACGACACCCAGGCGCTGAAGGCGCTGGCGGCGTTGCATCCCGGGAACGGCGCCGGCATCGACGCGGAGGCCCTCTCCTCCGCCCTCTCGGACGCCCGCCGCTGGCACCGCGAACGGGGGGACTACGAGCTCTGCACGTCGCTCATCGATCTCGAGCTGGCCTGGACCACCTCCGCGGGGCGGCGGGCCGAACTGCTGCACGAGAAGGGGCGCCTGCTGTTCGACGAGCTGCTGCGCGACGACGCCGGCCAGGCCGCCCTGCGCCAGGCGTTGGAGGCGGCCCCCGAGCACGCGCCGTCGAAGGAGTCGCTGGCCCAGATGACGCTGGTACGCGCCAACTGGGAGCCGATCTCGAAGCGCTATCTGCAGCAGGCCGAAGGGGCCAAGGACGCGGGCCTCGCCTCCAGCCTCTACGGCTCGGTGGCGGAGTTCCACCTCAAGTACCGGCCGGACGGCGACGAGGGCGAGACCCACCTGCGCAAGAGCCTCGAGCTCGATCCGGGGAACCGCCGCTCGAGCGGGCACCTGGAACGGCTGCTGCGGCGGAAGGACCGCTACGACGAGCTGCTGGCCCTCTACGTCCAGCGTGCCGAGCGCACGGGCAACCGCGACGATCGGGCGCTGGCCGAGGTCTCCGCCGGCGAGCTCTGCGACAAGATCGGGCGCCCGGTCGACGCCTTCACCCACTTCCGCAAGGCGCTGGAGGCGAACCCGAACGAGCCGCGGGCGCTGCGGGCGGTGCGCCACGCGCTGACCGTCAACAAGGCCTGGGCCGAGCTGGGCAAGGTGCTCGAGGCGGCGGCCCGGACCAAGCGCGGCGAGCAGGACGTCGTGCTGCTCGTCGAGCTGGCGACGCTGATCGCCAAGCGGCTCAATCAGCCCGACATGGCGGAGTCGTTCTTCCGTCGGGTGCGCAAGCTCGAACCCTCGAACCGCGCGATGGTCGAATTCTATCGCGCGTACTACGAGGGGAAGAACGAGCCGCAGCAGCTGCTGACGATCCTGGCCCAGGCCCAGAAGACCGAAGCGGACATCGATCGCCGGATCGCGATGGGGATCGAGATGGCCCGGGCCGCCGAGGCCAGGCCCCAGCACTCCGACAAGGCGATCGAGATCTGGAAGGGGCTCCTGCGGCTGCGGCCGCACATGCCGGACGCCGTCGCCTCGCTGCGCGCCCTCTACACCCGCACCGAGAAGTGGAACGCGCTCCTCGAGCTCCTGAAGGAGGACCTGGACGCCGTCCCGGCCGCGGCGGTCGACGAGAAGGTGACCCGCTACCTGGAGATCGTCTCGATCTACCGCGATCGCCTGAACCTCGAGGTGATGGTGGTGAACACCTACCTCGCGATCCTGGGCCTCAAGCCCGATCACCCCGAGGCCCTGAACGCGCTGGCCACCCGTTACGAGGCGCAGGGGCGGTTCGGAGACCTGGTCCAGATCCTGACCCGTCAGGCGGAGGTCGCGTCCGACCCGGGCGCCCGGGTGGCCCTGCACCGGCGGATCGCCGCCCTCTGGGCCGACAAGCTGGGCAAGCACCAGAACGCGGTCGCCAGCTTCGAGAAGATCTTCGAGGCCGACACCAACGACGTCGAGACCGCGGCCCGCCTCAAGGACCTCTATGCGAAGGGGAGGGCCTGGCGCCCGCTCATCGAGGTGCTGCGCCGCGAGCTGCCGCACGCCGATTCCGCCGGTCGTCGGGCCCGGCTGGTCGAGATGGCCCGCATCGCCAGCGAACGTCTCAACGACGTCCGCGAGGCGATCATGCTCTACAACCAGGTGCTCGCGGTCGCCGAGCGCGACGCCGACGCCCTGGCCGGGCTGGCCACGCTCTACGAACGCGAGCGGCGCTGGCCGGCGCTGGTCGAGATCCTCGAGCGCCAGCGGCTGAACGCCCAGCAGGACCCCTCCGCCGAGCTCGCCCTGCTGGAGCGGCGGGGGACGCTGCTCTACGAGCGGCTGGGGGCGACGCAGGCCGCGATCGAGGTTTTTCAGCGCATCCAGACCCTGCAGCCCCAGAACGCGCGGGCGACCAGGGCGCTGCGCGAGATCTACGCCCAGTCGGGTGACTACAGCGCGCTGGAGTCGCTCTACGCCGGCCAGGGGGCTTACGGCGATCTCTGCGATCAGCTGACGTCGCTGGCCGATCGCACCGCCGACATGGGGGCGCGCACGCGGCTGCTCGAACGGGTCGCGACGCTGGCCCAGGAGAAGCTGAACCAGCCCGATCGCGCCCTCAAGGCCTACGAGCGGATCCTGGCCACCGACCCGCGCAACCGTGCCGCGGCCCTGGCGCTGCTGCCGCTCTACCGCGCGGCGCAGAAGTGGCCCCGGCTGCTCGCCACCTACGAGATCCTGCTCGGCCCGGCCGCGGCGGCCGACGGTACGACGCTGGCCGAACGGCTCGAGCTCTTCACCGAGGCGCGCCGGATCTGCGAGCAGCGGCTCGGTTCGAAGGCGCTGGCGTTCCAGTGGTGCGCGCGCGCGTTCGAGGCGGCCCCCAAGAACGAGGCGGTCCGCACCGACCTCGAGCGGCTGGCCGGCGAGGCCGACGAGTGGGGGGCGCTCGCGGCCCTCTACGACGCCCGCACTGCCGCCTCGACCGACGCCGAGGAGCGGCTCTGGCTGCTGCGGCGGACGTTGCGCATCGCCTCGACCCGGCTGTTCCGGCCGCAGGAGGCGCGCAAGGCGGCCGAACAGATCCTCGTCGAGGTCGGCTACGACGACGAGGCCGACGCCGCGCTGGAGCAGGTCCTCACCCAGACGAAGGCCTGGGGGGATCTGGCCAAGCTGCTGCACGGGCGGGCCGACCGCGCCCCCGACGCCGTCGAGCGGGTGCGGCTGCTGACGAAGATCGCTCAGCTCGAGGAGGAGCGGGTCAGCGATCTGGCCGCCGCGGCCGCGACCTGGACGAAGATCGTCGAGGCCGAGCCGACCAACGAGCGGGCCCTGCGGGCGCTGGTGCGCGTCTCGGAGGCCCGGCAGGACTGGGCCGGCGTCGTCGAGGGGCTGCGCCGCGATCTGGCGATCCGGCCGCCCGACGCGCGGGAGGCCCGCGAGGAGCTCCTGCTCAAGATCGGCGGCATTCAGGAGACGCGGCTCACCGATTCACAGGCCACGTTCGCGACCTACCGCGAGGTGGTGCAGGCGAATCCCCAGTCGGCGGCGGCGGTCGCGGGGCTGGAACGCCTGCAGGCGGTGGACGGCCATCCGGATCGGGCGGAGATCGCCCGGCTGTCGCTTCCTTACTATGAGCGGGTCGGCGACGCCGCCAAGCTGGCGGCCGCCAACGAGGCGTTGCTGGGGGTGGCCGACACCCGCGGCGAGCAGGTGGCCCGGCTCGAGAAGCTGCGGGCCCTCTACGGTGGCCCGCTCGCCAACCCGGGGGCGGCCTACAAGGCCAGCCTGGCGCTGTTCGAGATCGATCCGACCGACACGCCCAACCGGGACGCGCTGCTGAAGTTCGCCGACGGGGCGGGGACGACCAGCGAGCTCGTGGGCAAGCTACGCGCCGTCTCCGCGGGCACGGACAGCCCGATCGATCAGACGCTGCGCCGCGATCTGCTGGTGATCGTGGCCGAGCTCGAGGAGCTGCGGCTCGGGCGCGCCGCGGAGGCCGAGAAGGTCTACGCCCAGATTCTGCAGAGCGAGCCGCTCCACCCCGGGGCGTTCCGGGCGCTCTCGCGGCTGTATCGCGACGGGCAGCGCTGGCCCGAGCTTCGGGAGCTGCTCGACACCCGCCAGCTCGCGGCGCTCGACGCGAAGGAGCGGCTCGAGCTCCTGGCGCAGGTGGCGGAGCTCGACGAGTCGGCGCTCTCCGACGCCGATCACGCGCTCGCCGCCTACGAGAAGATGCTGGAGCTCGACCCGGGCGACCTGCGGGCCCACCGGGCGCTCGATCGGCTCTACGCCACCCGCGAGCGCTGGCAGGATCTGGAGACCCTGCTCGGGACGCGGGTCGGTTTCGCGTCGGCGGGCGAGGTCGCCGAGCTGGAGTTCCGCCGGGCCGAGCTGCGCGCCACCCGCCTCGGCGACGTCAGCGGCGGGCTGGATCTGCTGGAAACGATCGTCGCCACCTCGGCCAGCCACGAGGGGGCCCGCCGGCTGCTGGAGCGGCTCTTGACCGTGCCGGAGCAGCGGCAGCGGGTGGCGCGGATCCTCGAGCCGGTCTACGAGAAGAGCGGGGCGTGGGCCCGCCTGGTCGCGATCTACGAGGTCGAGCGAGAGGTGCTGACCGGCGCCGAAGCGGCGACGCTGCTGGCGCGGGCGGCCGATCTCCAGGAGAACAAGCTGCAGGCGCGCGGCGCGGCGCTGACCACCTGGCGGCAGGTGCTGGCGGCCGATCCGGAGAACCGGGAGGCGCTGCCCGAGATCGAGCGGCTGTCGACGACGCTGGAGCGCTTCTCGGATCTGGTCGACGTCTATCAAGAGCTGGCGTTCAAACGCGACGCCGGCGACATCAGCGGACGCGCCGACCTGCTGGCGCGGGCGGCCAAGCTGTTCGCCGGCAAGCTGAACAACCGGCGCTCGGCGATCGACGTCTGGAAGCTGGTCCTGAACCTGGATCCGGAGAGCCCGGAGACCGGCGGGCCGGCGGCGGCGGCGCTGGAGACGCTCTATACCGAGACCGGCGACGTCGCGAACCTGGTCAAGATCCTGCGCCAGCAGGCGGGCTGGGCCGCCACCGGGGCGGCGCGCAAGCAGCTGCTGTTCCGGATCGCGGGGCTCGAGGAGAAGTCGCTGGGGGACATCGACGCCGCGGTGGTGACGCTGCGGTCGATCCTGGAGATCGACTCGCAGGAGCGCGAGGCGATCGACGCCCTCGACCGAATCTTCGAGGCGGGTGCGCAGCACCGCCAGCGCATCGAGATCCTGCGCAAGCGGATCGACATGGCCAGCGACACCGGCGCACGGCAGGAGCTGTGGCGGCGGGTGGCCGGGCTGCTCGAGCGCGACGTCGGCGACGTCGACGAGGCGATCGCCGCCTGTGTCAGCATCCTCGACGAGAATCCCGAGGACGATCAGGCGCTCGAGACGCTGGCGCGGCTCTACGAACAACAGGGGCGCCACCGCGACCGGCTGGAGATCCTGGAGCGGAGGCTTGCCATCGCCGCCGCGGCGCCGGCCCAGCGGCTCGCGCTCCTGCGCCAGCTGGCGACGCTGCTGGGCGGTCCGCTCGGCGATCCGGGCGCCTCGCTCGAACGCTGGCACGAGGTGCTGGAGGCTGCGCCCGCCGACCCCGAGGCGATGGCGGCCCTCGAGGCCTTCCTGCAGCCGAGCACCGACGCGGGCCTGCGGCTGCGCGCCGCGCAGGCGCTGGAGCCTGTCTACGAGCGCGGCAACCGCGCCGCGGAGCTGGCCGCGGTGGTGCGGGTCTACGTCGAATCGCAGCCCGACGCGCGGGCGCGGCTCGAGCAGCTGATGCGGCTGGCGGCGATCGAGGAGACGCAGCTCGGCGACCTCGACGCGGCCCGGGCCACCACGGCGCTGGCGATTCGCGACGCGCTGGCCGAACCCGAGCTCCCGGACCTGCTCGACGCCTACGAGCGGCTGGCGGGCCCGAGCCGGGCCGCCGAGGTGACGGCGCTCTATCGCGACATCAGCCCCGACGTGCTCGACGAGGCGGTGAAGCTGCGCCTCGATCGCTCGATCGCCAACGCCGGCGTGCGCGACGGCGACGCTGGCCTCGCCACCGAGTACCTGCGCCGCGTGCTCGATCGGGTCCCCGACGACGATCGCGCGCTGGCGGCGCTCGAGGAGATCTACCGCAAGGCGGGCGACGACCAGGCGCTCTACGACATCCTGGTCCGCCGCGCAGAGCTCGCTTCCGATCCGAAGGGCGAGGAGCGCCTCCGGATGCAGCTGGGGACACTGGCAGAGACGTCGCTCGGTCGCCTCGACGAGGCGATCACCGCCTACGAGCGGGTCCTGGAGATCGCGCCGGGGCACCGCGAGGCCCTGCAGGCGCTCGATCGGCTCTACACGAAGTCCGAGCGCTGGGGCGATCTGGTGCGGCTGCTCGACGACGTCCTGCAGAACGGAAACCTGCGCGAGCGCGACCTCGTCGAGCACCGGTTCCGGCTCGCCGAGATCGAGCACGATCGCCGCTCCGATCGCGAGGCGGCGCTCGAGCACCTGCGCGTGGTCCTCGACGGCGATCCCGACCACCCCGAGGCGATCAAGATGCTCGAGGGGATGCTCGACGACATCGGCGTGCAGGGGGCGGCCGCCGAGCTGCTGGAGCCGGTCTACGCCGGCCGCGCCGACTGGCCGTCGCTGATCAAGATCGGAGAGATCCAGCTGCTGCAGGTCGAGGAGCCCGCCGAGCGGCTGGCCTGGACCAAGCGGATCGCCCGCCTCTTCGAGGAGCAGCTGGAGGACTACGACAGCGCGCTGCGCTGGTACGGCAAGGTGTTCCAGGAGGCCCCCACCGAGCGTCTCAGCAGCGAGCAGCTGCTGCGGCTGGCCGGAAAGCTCAATCGCTGGGAGGAGGCCGCCAGCCTGCTCGCCGGCTACCTCGAGGGGGAGCTGGGCGAGGAGCCGGCGGTGCTCGACATCGTCCGCCGCACCGCCGAGATCTTCGACCACCGCCTGGGGCAGCGCCCGGAGGCGGAGAAGTACTACCGCCGCCTGTTCGACGCGCTCCCCGACGATCGCGAGGTCGCGCAGCTGTTCGAGGCGGCGCTGGAGCGCTGGGGGGCCTGGCAGGAGCTGCGCGAGCTCATCGACGAGCAGGCGGGACGCGCGGTCGACCCCGCGGTCAAGCTCGCTTTTCTGCGCCGCAGCGCCAAGCTGGACGAGGAGCGGCTCGACGAGCCCGGGCGGGCGGTAGGTACGCTGCGCGAGGCGCTTGAGGTCGAGCCGGCGGACTGGACCACGATCGGTGAGCTGGAACGGTTGCTGGCGTCGACCGGGCAGTGGCACGATCTCGCCGACCTGCTGGCCGGGACGCTGGAACGTCTGACCGACGTCGGGGCGAAGGACGCGGTCGCGATGCGGCTCGGCCAGACGCTGGAGACGCGGCTCGAGGATCCGGCCGCGTCGGTCGATCGCTACGCCGAGGTCCTGCAGCGCACGCCGAGCCACCTCGAGGCGCTCGCGGCCCTCGAGACGCTCGCGGGCGCGGGGGTCGAGCGCCACCGGATCGCCGTCACCCTGGAGCCGATCTACCGGGGGGCGGGCGACCTGCCCAAGCTGGTCGGGGCGCTCGACGCCCAGCTCGAGTCTGTCGACGACCGCGCCGAGCGGGTGCGCATCCTGAGCGAGATGGCCGAGATCCATCAGCGGCTCGGGCGGCGGGACCTGGCGTTCGACTGCCGCAGCCGGGCCTGGCTCGCCGACGTCGAGTCGACCGACACGCTGGCCGAGATGGAGTCGCTCGGTCTCTCCTCGGGGCTGCACGCCGACCTGGTGGCGGCGCTGCAGAAGGGGGCGGTCGAGGTCGGCGATCCCGATCTGCAGGCGCAGCTCTGGGCGATGTCGGCCCGCCTGCTGGAGGACCCCCTGGGGCGGATGGCGGACGCGGTCGAGGCCTGGCGGACCGCGCTGGCGGCGCGCCCCGACGACAGCGACGCCTTCATGGCCCTCGAGCGGCTCTTCTCGGGCGCGGCGCGTTCGAACGACCTCGTCGACATCCTCGAGAAGCACCTGGAGATCACCACCGCGGCGACCGAGCGCAAGGCGATGGCCAAGCGGATCGCCGTCCTCTACGAGGACGCGCTCAAGCAGCGCGAGCCTGCGGTGCGGGCCTGGGAGACGGTGCTGGAGATCGATCCGAACGACGCCGACGCGCTGGAGTCGCTGGCGCAGCTGCACCTCGCCGGGGGAGCCTTCCGCGAGCTCTGCGATGTCTACGCCCGCAAGCTGGAGCTGACCAAGCGGCCCGAGGAGCGGCGGATGCTGCGCATGCAGAGCGCGCGCATCTACGAGACCCAGCTGACCGAGCCGGATCAGGCGATCGCCGAGCTGCGTAAGGTGCTGGAGGAGACGCCGGGCGACGTCGAGGCGCTGTCGGATCTCGGATCGCGTCCTGACCGCCGAAGAGCGGCACGCCGATCTGCTCGAGGTGCTCGACGCCCGCGCGGGGCTGGCCGAGAAGGCCTTCGAGCGTGACGAGCTGGCGTTCCGGGCGGCGCGCATCACCGAGGTCAGCCTCGGCGACGTCGAGGGGGCGATCGGGCGCTATCAGCGGATCCTCGCCGCGTCGCCGCAGCACGCGCAGACGCTGGAGGCGCTGCGGGCGATCGCCCGCGGCGACGACTACCGCATTCCCGCTGCCAACGCGCTGGAGCCGGTCCTGCGCGCGGCCCGCGCCTGGCCCGACGTCGTCGAGCTCACCGAATTGCGGATCGCGGTCGAGGACGCCGTCGATCGCCGGATCGCGCTCCTGGGCGAGATCGCGCGGATCGAGGAGACCGAGCGGCGGGATCCGGACGCGGCGTTCGCGGCCTGGGCCCGGGCGCTGGCCGAGGAGGCGAGCGAGGCGGCGCCGCGCCAGGCCCTGGAGCGTCTCACCGCCGCAAGCGGGAGCTGGAAGCGGCTCGCCGACGTCTACGAGGAGCGGGTGGAGGCGACGTTCGACGCCGAGCTCCAGCGCGAGCTGGCGCTCCGGCTGGCGGCCCTCTACGACGAGCAGCTCCGCGACCTGGCCCGGTCGGCCGAGTTCCTGCGCAAGGTGCTGTCGCTCCCGGGCGAGGAGGCGCCGGTGCTGGCCCTCCTGGAGGTGGTGCTGCGCAGGCAGGGGGAGAACGGCGAGCTGGCCGAGATCCTGGCCCGCGAGGCGGAGGTCGCGGACGACCCGCAGCAGCAGGCACACTTCCTGGCGGCGCTGGGCGAGATCCGGCTCACCGCGCTCGACGACGCGGACGGCGCCCTGACGGCGTTCCGCGACGCGGTCGATCGCGATCCGGCCCACCCGGGCGCCCACGCGGCGTTGCTCACGCTGGCCGACCGGACCGAGACCCGCGAGGGGGCGCTCGACGTGCTGGAGCCGCTGGCCCAGGCCCGCAGCGACCACCACCAGCTGATCGCGCTTTACGAACGGCGCCTCACGCTGCGCGACGATCGCGCGGAGCGGGCGCACTGGCTGCGCAAGATCGCCGAGGTCGCCGCCGACCAGCTGCAGAATCCCAAGCAGGCGCTGGAGGCCCTGGGGCGCGCGTTGAAGGAAGAGCCGATGCCGGGCGCGGCGCTCGACGATCTGGAGCGGGTCGCGGGAACGTCCAAGATGGAAGCGCTCGGGGCCGCCCAGATCGACGCCGCGCTGGCCGGAGCCGAGCCCGACGCCGGGCGCGAGCTGGCGCTGCGGGCCGGGCGGCTCTACACCGACGCGGGCGACCGTGCAGCCGCGGAGCGGCTCTACAAGCAGGTCCTGGAGAGCGACGCCGAGAACGGCGACGCGCTGTTGGCGCTGGAGGCGCTCTACCGCGCCGCGGGCGAGGACGCCGCGCTGGCGGCTGTGCTCGAGCGGCGGGCCGAGGCCGAGCTGGATCCGCAGGCGCGCCGGGCGCGGTTGATGGAGGCGGCACGCCTCTACGAACGACGCAACGACCTCGCGTCCGCGGTGGCGGCGCTGAAGCGCCTGAACGCAGCGGACGAGGGCGACGCCGAGGCGCTGGGCGAGCTGGCCCGGCTGCACGAGGCGCTGGGGGAGGGGAGCGCGCTCGTCGAGGTGCTGGCCGAGCGGGCGCGCGTGACCGAGGATCCTCGGCAGCGGGCTGCCCTCTGGGCGCGGGTCGGCGAGCTGCGCCTCGGGGCGCAGGGCGATCTCGACGGCGCCGCCGAGGCGTACCGCGAAGCCCTCGACGGGGCCCCCGACGATCCGCTGGCGCTGTCGGCGCTGGAGGCGATCGAGGAGCGCCGCGAGGACTGGTCGACGCTGCAGGAGGTTCTCACGCGACGGCTCTCGGCCTCCTCGGGGGCGGATCAGGTCGCGGTGCTGCTCAAGCTGGCCCGGAACGCAGAGCAGAAGCTCTCCGACGGCGAGCAGGCGATCGGCTACCTGCGCCAGATCGTCGACGTCGACGAGCGCAACGCCTACGCCTACCAGGAGCTGGAGCGGATCCTGCGCGTCAACGAGCGCTGGTACGACCTGGTCGAGATCTTCGGCAAGCACGCCGACGTCGAGGCGGCGGCCGGGCGCAAGCCGAGCGAGCTGGCGCTGCGGGTCGCGATCGCCGACGTCTGGGACAAGGAGCTCGATTCTCCCGACGCGGCCGCGGAGGCGCTGGAGAAGGTGCTGGAGATGGCGCCGGACAACGCCGGCGCGCTGCTGTCACTGGCGCGGCTGCACGAGCGCGCCGAGCGCTGGGACGACGCCGCGGCGGCGCTGGAACGCGCAGCGGCGACGGCCGGGAGCCAGGCCGAGATCGCGCAGATCCACTTTCAGACCTCGCAGATCCTGGGCAAGAAGGAGGCGGACGCCGCTGACATCGAGCGCGCGCTGCTGCGGGCGCTCGACGCCGACCCGACCCACCGCCCGACGCTGGCGGCGCTCGAGAAGCTGGCCCGCGACGGCGGCGACAGCGAGCGGCTGGTGCAGATCCTGGAGCTCGCGCTCGAGACCGCCAAGGAGCCGGAGGAGCAGAAGCGCCTCCTGCGTGAGGTCGCCGGTCTCTACACCGGCCCGCTCGGCCAACCCGCCGCGGGGCTGCCGCACCTCACGCGCCTCGTGGCGCTCGACCCGACGGAGATCCCGGGGCGCGAGCAGCTCGCCGACGCCCTGGCCGCCGCGGGACGCCCGGCCGAGGCCGCCCGGCTGATGACCGAGCTGATCGAGCAGCTCACCAAGGCCCGCAAGGGGAAGGACGCCGCGCGCTGGCATACCAAGCTCGGCGCCCTCTCCGAGGCGCGCGGCGACACCGCCCTCGCCGCGGCCAGCTTCGGGGCTGCCTACAAGCTCGATCCGAGCCACCCGGCGACCGTCGCGGCGCTCGGCCGCCTCGCCTTCCGCGCGGGGGATCTCGAAGGGGCCCGCAAGTACTACCGGTCGCTCCTCCTGCAGAACTTCGACGAGAAGACCGCCGGCGTCTCCAAGGCCGAGGTCTATCTGATGCTCGGGCGCATGCACGTGATCGCGAACGAGCTGCCGAAGGCGCGGAACATGTTCGAGCGGGGGCTGGAGGTCGACCCGGCGAACGTCGACCTGAAGGCGGCGCTGGCGGGGCTCAGCTAGCGGCGACTGTCGCTTGACGCAAGATCAGGGATTTTGGATAAGGCGAAGAGCGCGGGTGCCATTGGCGGCAACCGTGGGTCGATGAGGGCTCTGTAAAGGGGGTTGAGATGAAGCGTGTTGCGCTCGCGTGTACGGGTCTGATTTCACTACTGGGGATGGTCTCGGGCTGCGTGGTACGCATGCAACCGGCTCCGATGGTGGCGACGGCGCCGCCCCCTCCGCCGCCCGGCCCCCCGCCGGCCGAGATGGCCCCGCCGCCCCCGCCCCCTGAGCCGGCTCCGGCCGCCTACCAGCCGCCGCCGCCCGAGCCGACGGTCGCCGTGACCGTCGCCGTCGACGACGGGACGCTCTACCCGATGGGTCCCCCGCCGGATCCGATCCCCGAGTATCGTCCCAACTCGCCGGGCTACGACTGGGTCTGGATCAACGGCTGGTGGGACTGGGAGGGCAACGACTGGACCTGGAGCAGCGGGTACTGGGTCCCGCGCAACGAGGCGTCTCTCTACGTCGCCCCGCGCTTCATCTTCATCGACGGCCGGCCGGTCTACTACCGCGGCTACTGGAACGGCGTGGGTGGGCGCCGCGCCTATGGCTACGGCTGGCGAGGCGCGCCTGCGCCCGCCTACCGCGCGCGGCCCCAGTTCGCCCCGACGGCATGGCGGGCGGATCACAGTCAAGGTTGGCGCAGCAGCCCGGGCGCATCGGGCTGGCGTGGGGCGCCCGCCGGCGGTCGCCCCGGTGCGGGTCCGGCCGCGGCTGGCGGCGGCTTTCGTCCCGGCGGTGCGGGTCCGGCCGCGGCTGGCGGCGGGTTTCACCCCGGCGGCGGTGGCGCGCAGCCGGCTGGTGCCGGGTTTCACCCTGGCGGCGGTGGTGCGCAGCCGGCTGGCGGCGGGTTTCACCCTGGCGGCGGTGGTGCGCAGCCGGCTGGCGGCGGGTTTCATCCCGGCGGGCCCGCGCAGGGCGGGCAGGGCGCGCCAGGCGCGCCGGCCACCGGCGCGTTTCACCCCGGCGGGGCCGCGGCGGCGCAGGGCGGCCCGGCTGGCGGCGGGTTTCACCCCGGCGGGCCGAGTGCCCCCGGTGGTCGGCCGGCGCCGGCGATGATGAACCGCCCGGCGGCCGCAGCGCCCGCGCCCGCGCCCCGTCCCGCGGCGGCGCCCGCGCCGGGGCCGGGGTTCGGCGGACGGAAGAAGAAGTAGCGCCGCGCGGCTCCCGGGGGCGCGCTCGCTCGCTTCGCTCGCATTGGGCCCCCGCCCTGGGGGCGCGCTCGCTCGCTTCGCTCGCATTGGGCCCCCGCCCTGGGGGCGTGCTCGCTCGCTTCGCTCGCATTGGGCCCCCGCCCCTGGGGGCGTGCTCGCTCGCTTCGCTCGCATTGGGGCGGCTGGGGGCGCGCGCCCGGGTGGCTCGCTCGCCACGGCTCGCTTCGCGAGAAGGCGACCGGCGGATTCTCGCGGCGTTGAACGCTCCGCGTTGACCACAGCGCAACTCGCCGCTTGAGAGCTTTTTGCGGCGCGTAGCCTGCAATCACTTTCGAAAAGGCAGGCTACGCGCCGCAAAAAGCCCAGGGGCGGCGAGCCGCGCTCCGGTCAACGCGGGGCGTTCAACGCCGCGCCTAACTTGGGTCGCCTTCACGCGAAGCGAGCCGTGGCGAGCGAGTCATCCGCGAAGCGATGCGAGCCGTGGCGAGCGAGTCATCCGCGGATCGATGCGAGCGAAGCGAGCGAGCGACCCGGGCGGGGGCCCGATGCGAGCGAAGCGAGCGAGCGACCCGGGCGGGGGCCCGATGCGAGCGAGCGAAGCGATGCGAGCGAGCGTCCCGGGGGGCGCCCGCTACTTGTAGCACCGCCGCGCCGCCGACTGCGCCGCCGTCGCGAGCGCGGGGTCCGGGTTGGTCGCGAACGTCTGAAGGGTCGCCCGGCCGATCCCCGGATCACAGAGGGCGCCGAGGGCGTCGAGAGCAGGGCGGCGGAAGGGGTGGCGGGTGTCGGCCGCGAGGGAGACCGCGGCGGTGAGGGCGTCCGGTCCGCCGAGGCGGGCGAGCGCGCGCAGCGTGGCGGCGGCGGGGCCTTCGAGTGCCATGTCGGCCTCGGACTGGGAGACGAGGTTGTGCAGGGTGTTGGCCAGCTGGGGGGTGGCGCTGCGATCGCCCGAGTCCCCGAGCACGTTGGCGGCGAGCTCGCGCGAGGAGGCGGTCATGTTGTGGCTGGCGAGAATGCGCAGCATGACGCGCGTGGTGCGTGGGTCTTTGCAGCGGGCGAGACCGAGCATGCCGGCGCGGCTGACGTCGTCGACGTCCTTCGCGATCGCGCGGATCATCAAATCGCCCGCGCCCGCGCCGCAGACGCGCCCCAGGGCCTCGAGCTCGGCGCGCCGGACGAAGGGCCAGGGCTCCTGCTTGGCAGCGGCGATCAGCGTGGCGCCGGTGTCGGGCTCGGGCAGCTTGGCGAGGGCGAGGGCCGCCGTCTCGCGGACCCGCGGGTCGGTATCGGCCAGCGCCGCGCGCAGCGCAGGGCGGGCGGTGGCGCCGCCGGCGGGGCCGGCCAGCTCGCGGATCGCCAGGTAGCGCAGCACGGGATCGTCCGAGGCGGCGCGCAGCGTCGCCAGCGCCGCCGGATCGCCGGTCGGGCCCAGCGCGCCCAGCGCCATCACGGCACGGGCGCGGACCTCGAACGGTCGCTCGGGGGCGAGCGCGCCGCGCAGCACGGCGACGGCGTCGGCCCCGCGTGCGGGGGTGCGTCGTACGGCTCCCGGGAGGAGGCGCAGCAGATCGGCCTGGCGGGGCTCCGGGCCTCCGGCGGCGATGGCGGCGAGCAGGGGCTCGGCGCGCAGGCGCGGCGAGCGGGCGAGGGCGTCGACCACCTCGGCGCGCAGCGGCAGCGCCCCCTGGCCGACTGCCGTCAGCAGGGCCGCGGCCGCGTCGTCGTCGTCGAGGCGGGCGAGCAGGCGGGCGGCGCGGGCGCGGTCGTCGTCGGGCGCCGTGGCCGACGCCAGCAGGCCCGCGATCGACGTGACCGGCACGGGGGAGGCGTGGCCGAGGGCGGTGCCGACCATCCGCTCCTCCTTGGCGCTGGCGCCGCCGATCGCGGAGGTCAGGGCCGCGACGACGATCGGGCTCTTGGGCGCCGGCGCCAGCGTGGTCAGCGCCTCGACGAGGCACTCGCGGGCGCTCCCGCGCGCAGCCATCACCGCCTGCGCGAGCGGCAGCACCGCGGGATCGCCGAGGCCGCCGATGAGCGGCAGGCGCGACGCGCAGTCGGGTGCCTTGGCCAGATCGGCGACCAGCTTGTCGGTGCCGCCGGGGCCGTCGACGTCGGTGTAGATCGTCAGCTCGCCGATCGCGGTCGTCCCGAAGCTCCTGGGCGGCGCGGCGTCGCTGCCGTGCACGACGTCGGTCACGATCACCGTCACGCACGAGGCCGGGACCGGCTTCGGAAGCGCCACCCAGTACGCGTCGCGCCAGTGGGCGGCGTCGGCCGCCGCGTCCTGGGGGATCTCGACGTCGAAGCGCTGCTCCTTCGCCGGGCCGAACGCGACCTGGAATCGCCGGACGCGGTTCTTGGCCCGGAACGCCTGGGCGCTGGTGGCGTCTCCGGGGACGATGCGCAGGCCGCGCACCGCGTAGCCGGCGGCGACGCCACGCGCGGTCAGGAACTCGCCCCGCCCGTCCCCGCCGAGCCCTTCGGCCCAGGAGGTGGCCGGATCGGCGTCGTTCAGCTCGATGGGGGCGGAGAGGCCGCGCGCGTCGCTGCCGGCGGCGCGGGTCGTCGACGCCGCGGTCCAGTGAAAGCCGGAGAGCGGGCGCTCCACCGGCATCGCCGGATCGCCGCGGCGCGCGGTCAGCGTCTGGGCGCCGGGCGCCGGGAGCGGCGAGACGACGGGCCGGAAGCGCCCGCCGTCGAAGTCGTAGCTGCGGGGGAAGAGCCGCACCGGCACGCCGTCGCAGCGGGTGACGCCGGCGGCGGTCTGATACTCGACCACGCCGTCCGCGCTGGCGGCGATCCCGACGGTGCTCTCGCCGTCCAGGTCGCGCGAGCCGGCGATCCCGGACCAGAGCACGCGCCGCCCGCGGCCGGCGGCCTCGCCCAGCCAGACCTCTTCGCTGGCGGTGCCGCGCACCGGGACGCGCAGCTCGGCCAGTCGGTGGCCGTCGGCGACCACCTCGCGCAGGGCGGGGACGCCGCGTCGGAGCGGCGGCGTCGTCAGCGCGACGCGGGCGACCAGCTCGCGACCGTCGCGGACCTCGAGGGCGCCGTCCGGAGCCGTCTCCAGCCGGAGGCCGGCCGGAGCGGCCGGGGTTGCGGCGGCCGGGGTTGCGGCGGCCGGGGTTGCGGCGGCTGGGGCTGCGGCGGCGGAGACCGGCGCGAGGGCCAGCAGCGTCGCCAAAGGCCAACCGGCAAATTGCCAGCCGGATCGACCGGCGAGACGTACCACCGGGACGGTCATCCCTCCCGGATAGCAGACAACTGGGCTATAGAGAAGCCCCCGATGACCAAGGAGGAATCGAGCTCGAGCACGACTTGCCGCACCGTTGCCGGCACTGTTGCAATTTTGGGTCGCCCCAACGTCGGCAAGTCGACGCTGCTGAACCGCATCGTCGGCGAGAAGCTGGCGATCGTGACCCCCAAACCCCAGACGACGCGCGACCGGATCGTCGGCGTGTACAACGATCCGAAGGGCCAGATCGTCTTCGTCGACACCCCGGGGGTCCACGGCGCCCGGAAGGGGCTGAACCGCTACATGGTGAGCGAGGCGCTGGGGGTGATCGCCGACGTTGACGCGGCGCTGCTGGTCGTCGACGCCGAGACCGACCAGCCCGGGGAGGCGGAGGCGCAGATCCTGAAGATACTGGCAGAGACCGGTCGGCCGGTCGTGCTCGCCATCAACAAGGTCGATACGCTCAAGGACAAGGGCGCGCTGCTGCCACGGCTCGAACGCTGGGCGAAGCTGCCGCAGCTGAAGGCGCTGGTCCCGATCTCGGCCCAGCGCGGCACCAACATCGATGGCGTGGTGCGCGAGCTGCTGGCGCTGCTGCCCGCGGGGCCGCCGCTCTACGACGCCGACACGCTGACCGATCGCACCGAGAGATTTCTCGCCGCCGAGCTGATCCGCGAGCAGCTGTTCCTCAGCTTGAAGCAGGAGGTCCCGTACGCGGTCGCCATCGTGATCGAGTCGTGGACCGAGCGGCCGCAGGGCGACGTCGTGATCGCCGCCAACATCGTCGTCGAGCGCGACACCCAGCGCGGGATCGTTCTCGGCAAGGGCGGGACGATGATCCGCGACGTCGGCACGCGGGCGCGGCTGGGGATCAGCGAGCTCTTGCACCGCCCCGCCCACCTGAAGCTGAACGTCGAGGTCCATCCCGATTGGACGACCTCCCCGGAAGCGCTCGCGCAGTACGGATACAAGCCGTGAGGCCCAAGAGGTCGCACGCGAAATTGCGAGACGCGCACGCGAAGCCGCGAGACGCGCACGCGAAGCCGCAAGACGCGCAAGACGGCCCGCAAGGCCCGGACGACCTGTTGGGCGCGCCGGAGACGAACGCGCCCGCGCGGGTGAGCTCAAACCCGCGGCGGCGGCGCGATCGGGCGCTGGACCTGTCGCTGCCGCTGGTGGCGCTGGTCGGGCGGCCGAACGTCGGCAAGTCGTCGCTGTTCAACCGGCTGTGCGGCGGGCGGCCGGCGCTGGTCGAGGACATGCCCGGCGTGACGCGCGACCGCCGCTACGGAGAGGTCGACTGGGGGCCGGCGCGGTTTCGCGTCGTCGACACCGGCGGGCTCGATCCCTCGGCCGCGGGGATCCTGGGCGCCATGCGGCAGCAGTCGCTGCGCGCCCTCGACGAGGCCGACCTGGTGGTGTTCGTCGTCGACGCGCGCGAAGGGGTGACCGCGGTCGACGACGAGGTGGCGAAGGTGCTGCGCCGCTCGGGGCGGCCGGTGCTGGTCGCCGCCAACAAGGTCGACTCCGACAAGGGAGAGGCGGCCGCCGCCGAGACCTTCGCGCTGGGCTTTCCTCAGGTCTTCCCGATCTCGGCCAGCCACGGCCGCGGGGTGAACGACATGCTCGACGCGGTGGTGACGGCGTTGCCGCGCGCGGCCGGCAGGGCGGTGGGGGAGGCGCCGTCTGCCCAGGCTGACGCCGAGGCGAACGCGCCGCTGCGGCTGGCGTTCATCGGCAAGCCCAACGTCGGCAAGTCGTCGCTGGTGAACTGCCTGCTCGGCGAGGAGCGGGTGCTGGTCCACGACATGCCGGGGACGACCCGCGACCCGATCGACACCCCGTTCTCGTTCGGCGGACGCGAGTACGTCCTGGTCGACACCGCGGGCATGCGCCGGCGGCGCGCGATCGACACGCTCACCGAGCACGTGGCGGCCAAGATGGCGCGCGATCAACTCGACCGGTGCGACGTGGCGGTGCTGGTGATCGACGCGCGCGAGGGGGCCACCGCCGAGGACGCGCGCCTCGCCAGCCTGATCGAGACCTCGGGGCGGGGGGCGCTGATCGTCCTGAACAAGAAGGACCTGGTCGGGCGCGCCGACATCGACAAGAAGGTAGCGACCACGCGCGAATCGCTGGCGTTCATGCCCTACGCGCCGGTGCTGGTGACCTCGGCGGTGACGCGGGCCGGGGTGACGGCGATCCTGACCGAGGCGTGGCGGGTGCGGGAGCAGGCGTCGGTGCGCGTCCCCACCGGTGCGCTGAACCAGCTGCTGGAGACGATCGTCGCCAAGCAGCCGCCCCCGTCCGGCATGGGCGGCCGGCACGTCCGGCTCTACTACGCGACGCAGCCGAGCGTCCGTCCGCCGACCTTCTTCGTCAGCACCAACCACCCGGCCGAGATCGGCTTCGCCTACCGTCGCTTCCTGATCAACCAGCTGCGCAAGGCCTACGGCTTCGAAGGGACCCCCGTCCGCCTGATCTTCCGCGCCCACAGCCAGAAACGCCGGGCGCCCCCCGTGCCGCTCAAGAAGGAGCGCTCCCGCGCCAGACAATCGCGTCGCGTGAAGAGCTAGGCCGCGTCGAGCTAGAAAATCCTGGAAACGCGCCAGGTGGCCGAGAACGAGAACGGCGAGCTGCCGAGGTTCAGCGGGTCCGAGGCCAGGTCCTCGGGCGCGAACAGGTACTGAAAGCTGATCCCGGTGGTCCAGCGCCGCGACAGGAAATAGTCGGCGCCTACCCCCAGCTCGGCGGCGAACAGGGTCCTGGGCCTCACGACCGCGCCGTCGAACCGAACCACGCCCAGCTCGACGTTGGCGTACGGGATCAGGCGGAGGACGTCGATGGCGTAGGTGAGGCCGGCCAGCGCTGCGACGGTGCGGATCGTTCCCCCGAGCCGCACGGTCCCTTCGTCGACCATTTCGGTGTCGACGGGGTGGAACGAGGCGGCCAGCGTCCCGGAGACCGCCCAGGCGTCGTTGAGGCCGTAGTCCACGTCCAGCGCCGTGGCCAGCCCCCAGGGTTTGCGCTGGTCGAAGTTGACCGTCCCCGGGCCCGCCCGCAGCCCGACCTGCCATTCCCCTTCGCCCGCCCCGAAGGCAGGCGCCGCCGTCGCCACGCCGAGCAGAACCAACGCCGGGAGGGCCGCTTTGCGCACGCCCGGCGGACTATAGCCGAGCGACCCCATTTGACCGAGGGGGACGGCTCTGTTATCTCCGGATGCCCCGTGGTGAAGAAGAAGATAAAAGAGGAGCTCAAGCAGCCCGACCAGTTCGTCGGTATCGCGACCCGCGTTTCGACGTCGATCGCCGAATTCGCGAACGCCCACACCCGCGCGCTGGTCATCGGCATCACGACCCTGGCGACGGTGATCGTCGGGTCGGTGGTCCTGGCGCAGGTCTCCGAGGGGCGGCATGCGCGGGCCTCGGCGGCGCTGGACCACGCGCAGCGCGTGGCGGCCGCCGAGCTGACGACCCCGGGTGGGCCTCCCAAGGAGGACGGCGCGCCGCACTTCGCGACGGCGCGAGAGCGCAACGAGGCGGCGCTCAAGGAGATCGACGGCTACTTCACCGGGTCGGGCGTGCCGCTCTACCTCGAGGCGTTGCTGGTGCGCGGGGGCCTGCTCCTCGATCTCGATCGCGCCGACGAGGCCGCGGCGGTCTACGAGAAGCTGCTCAAGGAGAAGGTCGACGATCGTCTCAGGTTCCTGGCCCGCGAGGGTCTCGGCTACGCCTACGAGCACAAGGGCAAGCTGCCCGAGGCGCAGACGGTGTTCACGAAGCTCGCCGAGGACTCGGGGGGCTTTTACAAGGACCGGGCGCTCTACCACGAGGCGCGCCTCGCTGAATTGCGGGGCAACCCGGGCGACGCGACGCGCATCTATCACGAGGTGCTGGAGAAACATCCCACGACCTCGCTGCGCGAAGACATTACGAACCGCCTCGCCGTCCTCGAGCTGAAGTGAACGGACGTGGCTTCGCGGGCGTGACCGCGCTCGGCGTGGCCCTCGCCGGCGGGCTGTGGGGCTGCGCCGGCACGACCGCCCGGCGCCTGGACACCGATGCGACGCCGGCTCATCCCGCCGGGGTGCTGCAGATCCTCTGGCGCACGACGCTGCACGACCACGCTCTGTTCGAGCCGTCGCCGGAGGAGTGCGCGTCAGGCGTGCTGGCCGGCGGGCGCTTCGTCATCGGCTCGCGCGGCGCGAACATCGTCGGTGTGGCGCCGGACAGCGGCCATATCGACTGGGCGACCGGCGTGTCAGGCGGCGTGGACAGCGTCGCCGCCCTCGACACCGTGCGGGGGCAGGTCTACGTCGGGGCCGACGACGGCAGCTTCTACGCCGTCGATCCCACCAACGGCTCTGTCCGCTGGACCTACCGGGGCAAAGGGGCCGTCGAGCGCAAGGCCGAGGTCGGACCGGAGCTGGTCTACGTCGCCAGCGCCGCCGATCGCATCGTCGCGCTCGACGCGGCGACCGGGAAGTGGCGCTGGCAGTACGAGCGCGACATGCCCGAGGGGTTCACCATCCACGGCTACGCCGGCCCCCGGCTGCGGGGGACCCAGCTCCTGAGCGGGTTCGCCGACGGCTACCTCGTCGCTCTGGCGGCGGGGACCGGCGACGTGATCTGGGCGCGCTCGCTGGCGACCGCGTCGGATCAGTTCGTCGACGTCGACACGACGCCGACCTTGCGGGACGACGTCGCCTACGTCTCATCGTATTCGGGAGGGCTCTACGGGATCGATCCGCGCGACGGCACTATCCGCATGCGGGTCGGGATCGAAGGGGTGGGGGACATCACCGCGGACGCCGAGCGGCTCTACTTCGTGGCGCCGCGGCTCGGGCTGCACGCCACCGGGCACGACGGGCGCGTCGTCTGGCGCCAGGGGCTGACCGAGGCGGGGGACATCACGTCGCCGGTGATCTTCGGCCGGTACCTGCTCTTCTCCGGCAGCCGCGCGGGCATGTTCGTCGTCGATCGCGAGACCGGCGCGCTGCTCGAGATGTTCAACCCGGGCCACGGCGTCTGCGCGGCGCCCACCCTCGATGTCGCCCAGCGCCGCATCTACGTGCTGTCGAACAGCGGCGCGCTCTACGCGCTCAGCCTCAGCTAGCGCCGAGGCTAGAACCCAAACGCTTCGATGCGGCGGACCAGCTCTTTGATCCGGCGCGTGCCGCCGGCGTCGCGGGCTTTCCACTCCACGCCGAAGCCATGCTCGCCGCCGGGGTGGCCGCGCCAGGCGACGCGCGCCGACAGCGGCATCGCGACCTCGGCTCCGGGCGGGGAGACCTTGAGAACGATGTCCCGCTGGTCCGGGATCGGATCCTCCGTCCGGACGAACGCGCCGCCGCGGCCGATGTCGCGGAGGACGCCGGTGTTGTCCTGCAGCGCCCCGGGCACCTGCCAGAGCACCGGCAGCTCCACCGGCAGCCGCTGGTGGCGGCGGGCCACCATCTCGGCCGAGTCGCCGCGGGCCACGGCCAGCAGGTAGTCGCGGGCCTGCGCATCCGAAGCGAGAAATTGAATGCCGATCCCCGCCTTCACCTTCGTGCTGTGCTTGCCGGGACGGCGCCAGGCGACCTGTCCGCGAATCAGCGTGGGGCTACGGCGGCGTCCGAGCCTGACCGCCACGACGACATGTTCTCCGATGGCCAGTGGGCGGCGGGTCGGAAAGAACAGCCCACCCTCCCCAAGCTCCGGAAGGAAGCGGGCCAGAAAGGCCGCGCCGCTCGGAAAATGTGCCTTGAGGATGGTCATGTGGGGAAGTGAAGGTGATTGTATTATCGGGATCCGAACTTTTGTAAAGTGCCTTGCAGAGTGAATCGGCTTGGACACCTCAGAGTTTGAATTCTCCCTCCCCCCCGAGCTGGTCGCCACGGTGCCCGCGGCCCGCCGGGAGGACGCGCGCCTATTGGTCATGGATCGTACGGATGGCTCGTGCAAGCACGCGCGATTCCATGAGCTTCTGGGGTATCTGCCGCCCCGCTCGCTGCTGGTTCTGAACGACACCCGGGTCTTTCCAGCCCGGCTGCGGGGCCGGAAGGCGACCGGGGGGGCGGTCGAATTCCTGCTGACGCGGCGCATGGGTGATTTGGTACCGGGCGAGGTCGGGAAGGAGTTTTCGGAAGACTGGGAGGGTCTCGCGCGCGGGCTGGGGCGCGGCGTGGATGGGATCGACGTGGGCGGGGGGGTCGTCGTGACGGTGCGCGAGCGGCGCGAAGCCGGCGTCGTCTCGCTTCGCATCACCGGCCCGGGCCCCTCGCTGCTGGTGGCGCTGGACGCGATTGGCGAGGTGCCGCTGCCTCCCTACATCGAAGCGGCCCGCCGTCGTGTGGCGGAGAGTGCGGGGACCGGCGGGTCGCCGGCGATCGACGATCGCGCGCGCTACCAGACGGTCTACGCTGCCGCCCCCGGCGCGGTGGCGGCGCCGACCGCGGGGCTCCACTTCACGCCCGCGCTGCTCGAGGCGGCGCGCGCGGCCGGCCACGAGCTCGCCTTCGTCACGCTGCACGTCGGTCCGGGAACGTTCCGTCCCGTGGAGGTGGCTGACCCGCGCGCCCACCGCCTGGATGCCGAGCGCTACGTGATCGCGCCGGCGACGGCGGCGGCGCTCGGCGCCGCCCGGGCCGCCGGTCGCGCGGTGGTCGGGGTGGGGACGACCGTGGTCCGGACGCTGGAGGCGTCGGCGCGCGCGCACGACGGCGTCGTCGCGGCCGGGGCAGGGGAGACCGAGCTCTACCTCCTGCCAGGTGACGCGTTCCGTGTGGTCACGGACCTGATCACGAACTTTCACCTCCCGCGCTCGACGCTGCTGATGCTGGTCGCGGCCTTCGCGGGGCGCGAGCGGGTTCTGGCCGCCTACCGCGAGGCGATCGCGCGCGGCTACCGCTTTTACAGCTACGGTGACGCGATGCTGATCAGGGGCAGCGGCGCGTGAGCGTGCCCGTGAACGTTCCTGGGACCTTCACCGTCACGGCGCGGGCCGGTCGGGCCCGCGCCGGCGTGCTGCAGACGGCCCACGGCCCGATCGAGACGCCGGTGTTCATGCCGGTCGGCACCCAGGCGACGGTCAAGGCGCTCTCCTCGGCGGATCTGGAGCGGCTCGGTCCGCGGGTCATTCTGGGGAACACCTATCACCTGGCGCTGCGGCCGGGGGCGGAGCGGATCGAGGCGCTGGGGGGGCTGCACAAGTTCATGGCCTGGCCGCGGGCGATCCTGACCGACTCGGGCGGCTTTCAGGTCTTCAGCCTGCGGGCGCGCCGGACGGTCGACGACGACGGGGTCACGTTCCAGTCGCACATCGACGGCAGCGCGCAGCGGCTGACGCCCGAGCGGGCGATGGCGATCCAGGCGGCGCTGGGGAGCGACATCGCGATGGCGTTCGACGAGTGCCCGCCGTCGAACGCGCCCCGCGCGGTCGTCGAGGCGGCGGTGGCGCGCACGACCGCCTGGGCCCACCGCTGCCTGGCGGCCCCGCGGCCGCCGGGGCAGCTGCGCTTCGGCATCGTTCAGGGGGCGACCCACGTCGATCTGCGCCGCGCCCACCTCGCCGAGATGGCCGCGCTGCCGTTCGAGGGGCTGGCGCTGGGGGGGCTGGCGGTCGGCGAGCCGCCCGAGGTGATGTACGGCGTGATCGACGCGGTCGCCGCCGAGATGCCGGCCGAGCGCCCGCGCTACCTGATGGGGGTCGGCACCCCCGAGGACATCTGGACCGCGATCGGCATGGGGGTCGACATGTTCGACTGCGTGATGCCGACGCGCAACGCGCGCAACGGCCAGCTGTTCACGCGGGCGGGCAAGCTCAACATCGCGAACGCCCAGCACCGCGACGACCCGCGTCCGGTCGAGGAGGGCTGCCCGTGCGAGGGCTGCGCTTCGTACAGCCGCGCCTACCTGTCGCATCTGTTCCACGCCAAGGAGCTGCTGTATTACCGCCTGGCTTCGGTCCACAACCTCCAGCACTACTTGAGCCTTGCCCGCCGCGCGCGTGAAGCGATCGCCGCCGGTGATTTTCCCGCGACGCCCTGGTGACCCTCGGTCGAGCGCCGCGGGCGCGCGCATGGTAAACGACCCTCATGGCCAAGCGGGTCGGCGTCATTCTGTCGGGCTGCGGGCGGTTCGACGGCAGCGACGTGGCGGAGACGATGCTCGTGCTGCTGGTGCTGGAGCGCGCCGGCGCCGAGGCAGTCTGCGTCGCGCCCGACGTCGAGCTACCGGCGATCGTCGACCACAGCAGCCGGCGCGCCGGGACCGGCAAGCGTAACGCCCGGATCGAGGCGGCGCGCATCATCGGCGGCCCGGTTCGCCCGCTCGGCGACCTGAACCCCGCGGAGGTCGACGGGCTGATCGTTCCGGGCGGCATGGGAGCGGTGACGACGCTGTCGGACTACGCGGTGAAAGCCGAGCTGTGCCAGGTGCAGGTCGACGTCGTGCGCCTCCTGAAGGCGCTCCTGCAGGCGCGGCGGCCGATGGGCTTCCTCGGCCTCTCGGCGCTGCTGGCGGCCCGGGTGCTGGGGCCATTGGCCGGGGTGCGTTTGACGCTCGGTTCGAAGGGGACGCCCGCGGCCAAGCACGCCGCGATCATGGGCGCCGACGTCCGCCCCTGCACCGACGAGGACGTGATCGCCGACCAGAAGTCGCGCGTCTTCTCGACGCCGGGCTTCCTCGCCGAGGCGGCTCATCTCGCCGGCGTCGCGCGCGCCGTCGATCGGCTGGTGCGCGCGGTGGTGGCGTCCGCGAAGGATCGCAATCCCGTCGGGCGGCCCGAGCCGCTTCCCGTCGAGACTACTGGTCCAAGCCGCGGTTCCGCTTGATCTGATCCAGAACCTTCCCGTACTCGACCTCCCAGGTGGAGGTCCCTTCCTCGAGGTTCTTGATCCGACGGCGGACCTCTTCGTCCAGCTCTTCGTCGACCTGCATGTGCTTCTTCAGGATGTCGCCCATGCGCTTTCGCAGGACGGTGTCCTCGACGAAGATCTCTTCGATGTGCGGCGACTGCATGAACGACTCGATCATCTGATTCGTCATCCACTCGAGGCCGTCCTCACCGAGGCCGAACGCCTTCTCGCCGGCGAGCGCGCGCTTCACCTTCCCGAACTGCTCGTAGGGGAGGTTGCGCTTCTGCAGGACGTCCTTCGCCTTCTCGGTGATCTCGCGGTCCAAGCGGATGTACTCCTTCAGCACCGCCTGCACGTCCATCTCCGCCTCGGCCCGATCCGTCACCTCGATGTCGCCCGCTTCGATGAGCGTCTTGACGATCTCGGTGCCGACGGTCGGGATTTTTCCGCTGTAAAGCCGCATCTCACCGCGCGTTATAGGAGTGGCGTCGGGGCCAGTCAAGACCGCGTCGGTACGGGAAATCACATTTCGCGTCGGCGAAGGCGCGCTGTGACAGGCCTTCGGCGTCGAGGATGTATGCTCACGCGTCGTGCTGATCCCGCTCCGCGACCACAACCCGCGCCTGCGGTTTCCCGTGGTGACCCTGCTGCTGATCGGGGTCAACGTCCTGGTCTGGCTCTACGAGATCGTGGCGCTGGGCCCCAATGCGCGTGCGGCGCTGGTCCTCGTGGGCGGGGCGATCCCGTACGAGATCGTGAACCACGTCGACCTCGGCCGATCAATCTGCTGCCGTGGCCGGGTTCGATCCTGACCTCGATGTTCCTGCACGGCGGCTGGCTGCACCTGATCGGGAACATGTGGTTCCTCTGGATCTTCGGCGACAACATCGAGGAGCGCCTGGGGACGATCCGCTACGTCCTGTTCTACCTGCTGAGCGGGACGATCGGGGCGCTGGCCCAGAGCTACAGCCTCCCCGCTTCGACCACGCCGATGATCGGCGCCTCGGGGGCGGTGGCCGGGATCCTCGGCGGCTACCTGATGCTCTACCCCCGCGCCAAGGTGGTCACGCTGATCCCGATTCCGTTCCTCTGGCCGGTCTTCGATCTGCCCGCCTGGAGCTTCCTGGGACTCTGGTTCCTCGGGCAGTTCCTGCTGGGGAGCGGATCGGGCGTGGCCTGGATGGCGCACGTCGGCGGGTTCCTGGCCGGGGTCGGGGCGGTGCGCCTGCTGGCGAGCGCGCCACCGGGCGCAAGCGGCCTGGGCGGCGGGCCCATGGACGTCGATTACATCTCGCCGCGCGCGCGTCGCTGGTGATGAACACTTGACACGGTTGTCGTCCCGCGCAAAATCGCGCCCGCTATTTCGGCGGATTAGCTCAGTTGGTTAGAGCAGGCGTTTCATACGCGCCGGGTCCGGGGTTCGAGTCCCTGATCCGCCACCCCAGTTGCAGGCGTGATGGTTAGAAACAGATGGCGCTCGGAGACAAATGAAGAAGGTCGATAAGCCCTGGGGGCACGAGCTGATCTGGGCGGTGACCGACCGTTACGTCGGCAAGGTCCTGCACGTGAAGGCCGGACAGAAGCTCTCGCTGCAGTACCACCGGGCCAAGGACGAGACGGTCATGGTCTGGGCGGGGAAGATGCGGTTCGAGTTCTTTGCCGAGGGGGAGGCCCCGCAGGTGAAGGAGATGGGCCCCGGCGAGGCGTTTCACGTCACCCCCGGCCTGCGGCACCGCATGGTCGCGATCGAGGACACCGACATCTTCGAGGTGTCGACCACGGAGCTCGACGACGTCGTGCGCTTGGAAGACGCCTACGGGCGCCAGGGGACCTCGAAGGCCTAGCAGGCTGCTGCGGCCGACTTACCTTGACGGCGATCGCAACCACGGGCTAAATCCGCCTCCGCCATGTCCTACGACACGTCCGATATTCGCAAGGGCTTGAAGATCATGATCGACGGCGCGCCTTACACCGTCGTCGAGTTCCAGTTCGTCAAGCCGGGCAAGGGTGCCGCCTTCACGCGCACCAAGATGAAGAACCTGCTGACCGGCGGCGTCCTCGAGCGCAACCTGCGCTCGGGCGAGCGGCTGGAGCCGGCGGACGTCGAGACGAAGACGATGCAGTACCTCTACGCGGACGCCGACACGTTCGTGTTCATGGACACCGCGACCTACGATCAGGTCCAGATCCCGAAAGAGACCGTCGGCGATCAGTCGGACTTCATGCCCGAGAACATCAACGTCGAGGTGCTGTTCTTCAACGGCCGCGCCGTCGACATCACGCTGCCGAACTTCATCGAGCAGCAGGTCGTGGCGGCCGATCCCGGGTTCCGGGGCGACACCGCCACGGGGGCGACCAAGCCGGCCAAGATCTCGACCGGCGCCAGCATCAACGTCCCGCTGTTCATCAACGTGGGCGACGTCATCAAGATCGACACGCGCAACGGCCAGTATCTGGAACGCCTCAGCCGCGGCTAGTCGCGGGGCGCGTCCGATGTCCACCAACGCGTCGCCGGCAGCCCTGGCGGCGCGCGCGCGCATCCTGCGCGCCGTCCGCGATTGGTTCGAAGGCGAAGGGTTCCTGGAGGTCGAGACGCCGGCGCGGGTCCGGTCGCCCGGGCAGGAGGTCCACCTCGACGCGATCGCCGCGGGCAGCGAGGGCGGCGAGCCGCGCTGGCTGATCACGTCGCCGGAGTACCACATGAAGCGTCTGGTGGCCGCCGGGCACAGCCGCATCGTGCAGCTCGGGAAGTGCTGGCGGGGCGGTGAGTCGGGGCCCCACCACCTCGGGGAGTTCACCATGGTCGAGTGGTACCGGGCCGGCGCTCCCCTCGAGGCGCTGGCGGCCGACTGCGAGGCGCTGGTGCGCGCGGCGGTGCGCGCCGCGGGCGGCGATCCGGTCGCGCGCGGCGTCGCGGGGCCGTTCGCGCGGACGACGGTGAGCGCGCTCTGTTCCCGCCACGCTGGGGTCGCGCTGGCCGGGGACGAGGACGCGGCGACCCTGCGGGCGGCGGTGACGGCGGCCGGAATCGCGGTCGGCAGCGCGACGGCGTGGGACGACGTCTTCTTCCAGATGTTCCTGGACAAGGTCGAGCCTGCCCTGGCGGCAGCGGGGCCGACCTTCGTGTTCGACTGGCCGGCGCCGCTGGGGGCGCTCGCCCGGGCCAAGCCGGGCGATCCGCGGGTGGTCGAGCGCTTCGAGCTCTACGCGGCCGGGCTCGAGCTGGCCAACGCGTTCGGGGAGCTCACCGACCCGGTCGAGCAGCGGCGCCGGTTCGTCGCCGAGGCGGCGGAGCGGAGCGCGCGCGGGCGGGCCGTTTATCCCATTGACGAGGCGCTGCTCGCCGCGCTGCCCCAGATGCCACCGACCGCGGGGATAGCGCTTGGTTTCGACCGCCTGGTGATGTTCGCGCTCGGCGCCGACGACATCCGGAAGGTCGTGGCGTTTTAGATCGGAACCCTAAACTCTTGCTCGCAAATCCCCTTCCTGCTATGCGTTGCGCGGCTGGAGGCCCGTCTTGATTCAATTTTTAAATGGTCTTGCTCAGGCCGCCCCCGCGGGCGGTGGTTCGCAGTCGATTCTCGGCAACCCGATCTTCATGATCCTGGCGATGTTCGCCGTCATGTACTTCCTGGTGCTGCGCCCGCAGTCCAAGAAGCAGAAGGAGCTGCAGCGGATGCTCTCCGAGCTGAAGAAGGGTGATGACGTCATCACCCAGGGCGGGATCATCGGCAAGGTCAGCGGGATCAAGGACAACGAGCTGACGCTCCAGGTGCAGGAGGGCGTTCGTATCCGCTTTCTTCGCAGCGCTGTGACCGGCCTCTACCCGGGCCCGAGCGCGTCTGCGCCGGCCTCCAAGACCGAATCCAAAGCGTCCTAACCGGCGCGCTTCCGAAAGCGACAGACAGGCATGGAACGAAGCTGGTGGTGGAAGGCGGCTCTCTATGGGGCCGTCACCGTGATAGCTGCCCTCTATCTGGTGCCGACCGTGGTGCCCGAGGAGAAGCAGCCGGCGTTTTTTAAGAACCACTTCCAGAAGCGGATCCAGCTGGGTCTGGACCTTCAGGGGGGGCTGCACCTCGTTTACGAGGTGAACGTCGACAAGGCGGTCTCCGACAAGGTCGACCGGCTGTCGTCGGACATCGAGGATCGCCTGCACAAGGACAAGGGCGTCGCCGAGCTCGCGGTCAGCCGCGAGGGGCGCGACGACATCGTCCTGACCTTCAAGCAGCCGGCCGACAACGCCAAGCTGGACGATGCGGTGCTGAAGGAGTACCGCAACTCCCTCGACCTCGTCGAACGCAACGCGGCGACCGGCGTGGTGCGGCTGCGGCTCGATCCCAATCAGGTGGAAGAGGTGCGTGACTACGCGCTCCGCCAGGGGATCGAGACGATTCGCGGCCGGGTCGACAAGCTGGGCGTCGCCGAGCCGACAATCATCAAGAAGGGGACCGACATCATCGTCGAGCTCCCCGGCCTCAAGCCTGCCGATTTCGAGCGCATCAAGTCAATCATCGGCCGCACGGCGCAGCTCGAGTTCAAGATCGTCGACGACGATTCGGACTACATGAAGAAGATCGCCCCCGAGGCCAAGAAGGTCACGGGGATCGAGGTGGCCACCGAGTCGTGGAGCGAGAAGGACTCCGGCAAGTCGCACGAGGACGTCTACTTCCGGTCGAAGAACCGAGAGACGCTGTCGAAGTTCTTCTCCTCGCTGACCGCCGAGCAGGCCGTCCCCGCCGACCACGAGATCGGGTACGAGGAGACGCAGGCGCGCGGCGACGACGGCGGCCAGACGCCCGACCGCTTCTGGCGCACCTACTACATGCACAGGCGGGCGGCGCTGACCGGCGAGTACCTGTCGAACGCCGACCAGACCTGGGATCAGCAGACCGGGCGCCCCGAGGTCTCGTTCGAGTTCGACCGCCAGGGGGCGGCGATCTCCGAGCGGATGACCGGCGACAACATCGGCCGCAAGATGGCCATCCTTCTCGACGACAAGATCAACAGCGCCCCGGTCATCGAGGGGCGGATCGGGGCCCGCGGTCGCATCACGCTGGGCGGCTTCGGCGATCCGTTCGTGCTCCAGCAGGAGGCCAAGGACCTGGTCGCCGTGTTGCGGTCGGGCGCGCTGCCGGCGCCGCTGCACAAGACGTTCGAGACCCAGGTCGGCCCGACGATGGGTGCCGACTCGGTCAACAAGGCCAGGCTCTCGATGTACATCGGCGCCGGCATGGTGGTGCTGTTCATGCTGGTCTACTACCGGCTGGCCGGGCTCCTCGCGAACATCGCGATGATCCTGAACATGCTCTACATGCTCGCCATCCTGGCGGCGTTCGAGGCGTCGTTGACGCTGCCCGGGATAGCCGGCCTGGTGCTGACCGTCGGCATGGCCGTCGACGCGAACATCATCATCTACGAGCGCATCCGCGAGGAGTTACGCGCTGGCAAATCGGTCCGCACCGCGGTGGACGCCGGCTTTCAACGCGCGTTCTGGACCGTGTTCGACGCCCACGTGACCAACTTCGTGGCCGGGGTCGTCCTCTACTCGTACGGCTCGGGCCCGATCCGCGGCTTCGCCGTCACGCTGCTGGTCGGCATCGTCACCAACCTGTTCACCTCCTACTGGCTGTCGCACTGGATGTTCGACGCGCTGGTGGGGCGCCGGGGCGCCGCGCGCGCCACGCTGTCGATTTAAGGCGGACCCAGAGCCATGGCGCAGAACAGCGATCAGAAGTTCTTCGAGATCATCCACCCGCACTCGAACTACGAGTTCATCGGCAAGCAACGCTACTGGATCGGGCTGTCGGTCGTACTGACGCTCCTGACCCTGATCATGCTTCCGCTCAACGCCTACGTCCTCAAGGGCCGCGGGCACATGTTGAACTGGGGCGTCGACTTCCGCGGCGGCAGCGAGATCTTGATCGAGTTCTCGAAGCCGGTCGAGGCGGGCGATATCCGCAAGACGCTCGCCGAGGTGGGGTTCCCCGACGCCGACGTGGTCAAGTACGCCGACCCGACCGGCAAGAAGCTGTGGAACTACATGATCCGCGTCGGCGCCGTCTCGGTCGTCTCGGAGCAGCAGGCGAAGCAGATCCGCGAGTCTCTCAGCAAGGAGGGGGACGCGTCGCTGAAGCGGTTCGAGTGGTCGGAGGGGGGGACAAGGTCTACCTCCGCTACGATCGCCCCGTGGATCCGACGGTGCTCGGTAACTCGCTCAAGGCTATCGGCGTCAACACGACCCAGGTGCAGGCTTTCGGCCGCGCCGACGAGAACACCTACGAGGTGACGCTGGTCGGGCTCGACAGCGAGATCCGGCGGGCCCTCGACAACAAGCTGGGGGCGGGGGCGGTCGGCGCCATTCCGCAGGTCGAGTCGGTCGGCGCCAAGGCCGGCAAGCAGCTGCAGTACGACGGGGTGCGGTCGCTGCTCTACGCGATCCTGCTGATCATGGTGTACATCGCCTTCCGGTTCGACCTGCGCTACGGCCCAGGGACGGTGGTGGCGTTGCTGCACGACGCGATCCTGGTGATCGGGGCCTTCGCGGTCACCTACAAGGAGTTCTCGCTGACCACGGTGGCGGCCGTCCTCACCATCATCGGGTTCTCCATGAACGACACGGTCGTCGTGTTCGACCGCATCCGCGAGAACGCGGCCCGGCTGCGCGATCGGCGGTTCGACCGGGTCGTCAACCAGTCGATCAACGAGACCCTGTCGCGGACGATCCTGACCAGCGCGACCGTCTTCTTCGTGACCCTGGCGATGAACATCTTCGGCGTCGGCGTCATCCGCGACTTCGCGTTCGCGATGAACGTCGGGGTCATCGTCGGCACCTACTCCTCGATCTTCATCGCCAGCCCGATCCTGATCTGGCTGAACGACAAGTACGCCGCCAGCCAGAAGAAGCAGCAGGCGAGCGGCCGCAACCAGCGCCGCACCCGCGAGTCCGACACCGATTTGGACGTCTGACGGGGCGGGGGGGACTGCGTCCCCCCCACCGGCGCCTGAGGGCGGGGGGGCTCGCCCCCCCACCGGCCCCCCCCGTTAGGGTCGACGCCGGCGCGGCGGAGCCGCGCCTTTGGGGGCTTGGACCCGCTCGCGATGCTCGCTCTGGCGTTTTCTTGGACGCCGGTGAGTTATCCACAGGAGTGGGTGGTAGCGTCGGTTCGTGCCTTCTATCGAGTGGCAGACGCCGCGGTTGGATGAAGCGGTCGTAGCTGCTCTCGCGGCGGAGATTCGGGTGCGGCCGCTGACGGCGCGGATCCTGGTGAGCCGGGGGATTGTGCGGGCGGATCTGGCGTCGCGGTTCCTGGCGCCGCGGCTGTCGGATCTGCGAAAGCCTGACGGCATGGCCGACCTGGGCCGGGCGCTCGATCGGTTGAGCGCGGCGATCGCGGCGGGGGAGACGATCGCGGTGTTCGGCGACTACGACGTCGACGGCGTGACCACCGCGGCGGTGCTGGCGAGCGCGTTTCGAGCCTGTGGCGGCAAGGTGATCGCGCGCGCGGCGAGCCGCCATGCCGGGTATGGGCTGGGCGTCGAGGACGTGGCCCGCTTCGCCGCCGAGGGGTGCCGCGTGCTGGTCACCGGGGACTGCGGCACCAGCGATCACGAGGCGCTGACGGCGGCCCGCGCGGCCGGCCTCGACACGATCGTCATCGATCACCACGAGGTGCCGTCGGGAGAGACGGCGGCCTACGCGCTCATCAATTCGCGCCGACCCGACGACGGCTTCCCGTTCAAGGGGCTGGCGTCGTGCGGCGTCGCGTTCTACCTCGCGGCTTCGTTGCGGACCCGGCTCAACGCCACGTTCGATCCGCGCGATCTGCTCGACCTGGTCGCGCTGGGAACGATCGCGGATCTGGTGCCGCTGGTCGACGAGAACCGGATCCTGGTCGCCGCCGGTCTCGGCGTGCTGTCGCAGCGCAAGCGCCCGGGCGTCGCGGCGCTCGCGGCCCGCGCCGAGCTGAACGAGTCGGCCATCAGCGCGCGCGACGTGGCATTTCGTCTGACGCCGCGGTTGAACGCGGCCGGCCGGCTGGGCGAGGCCCAGCTCGCGCTCGACCTCTTGCTGGCGGGCCCGGCCGACGCGGAACGGCTGGCCGCCGAGCTAGAGGACCAGAACACCGAGCGACAGCGGATCCAGGAGCTGGTCTGGATCGAGGCGCTCGCTCAGGCGACCGCGCAGGACGACGCCGCGGCGCTGGTCGTGGGCGCGGAAGGGTGGCACCAGGGGGTCGTCGGCATCATCGCCGCGCGGCTGGTCGACCGCTTCGCGCGACCCACCGTCGCGATCGGGTTCAAGCAGGGGGCCGGGCGCGGCTCGGCGCGCACGCCATCCGGGACCAACCTGTACGAGGCGCTGGCGGCCTGCGCCGGCCACCTGACGAAGTTCGGCGGCCACGCGGGCGCGGCGGGGATGAGCATCGAGGCATCGGGGCTCGATGCCTTCCGGAGCGCGTTCATCGCCGCCTGCGCCGGGCAACGGCGCGGGCGCCTCCCGACCGCGCTCGAGGTCGACGCCGAGGTGGCCCTGGGTGACCTCGACCTGCCGCTGGCCGAGGAGCTGGCCCGGCTGGCCCCGTTCGGCGCCGCGAATCGCGAGCCGCTGTTCGCGCTCACCGGCGTCACCGCTCGCGCGACGCGGCAGGTGGGGAAGGGGCACCTCCAGCTGACGCTCGACCATGGCGGTGCGATCAGCGAAGCGATCGGCTTCGGCCTGGCCGAGCAGGACCCGGGCCCGGGGAGCCGGGTCGACCTGATCGCCACCGCCGAGCTGGATACGTTCCGCGGCGCCCGCCGCACGCGCCTCAAGATCAGCAAGCTCGCCGCGACTCGGCACTGATCCTCGGATAAGCTTCGCCCGGCCGTGTCGTCCCGCCGTCTCGATCCGGGCCTGCCGCCCGAACGAAGTTACTGGCAGCTCGTGCCGCGGAGAAATCTGCGGCGCGCGCTGTTCCTCGTTCTCGCGCTGCTGGGCGTGGTCGCGATCAAGCACGCGGGCGGCTTCTCGTTCGGCGGGCTGTTCGACGGTGGGCAGCGCGCACCCGCGGGCAGCGGTCAGGACGGGTTCCGCCACCTGGAAGTCAAACATTGAGCGCACACGCAGGCTGGATCGGCTGGACGGTGTTCGGCCTGATCGTGGCCACGATGCTGGCGCTGGACCTGGGCGTCTTCCACCGTAAGGCACGCGCGGTCAGCACGCGCGAGGCCGCGGTCTGGTCGGCGATCTGGATCTCGGCGGCGCTGCTCTTCAACCTCGGCATCTACGCGCGTTTCGGCTCCGACCGGGCGCTGGAGTTCTTCCAGGCCTGGCTGATCGAGAAGGCGCTCTCCGTCGACAACCTGTTCGTTTTTCTGGCGGCGTTCTCGTACTTCGCGGTGCCGGCGCGGCTGCAGCACCGGGTGCTGTTCTGGGGGATCCTGGGCGCGCTCATCACGCGCGGCGTCTTCATCGCCGTGGGCGCGGCGCTGCTGGCGACCTTTCACTGGGTGACGTACGTGTTCGGGGTCTTCCTCGTGATCACCGGGCTCAAGCTGCTGGTGGGCGGCGACGAGGAGCCGCACCCGGAGCGAAACCCGGTGCTGAAGCTGGTCCGGCGGTTCGTGCCGACGACCGCCGACTACGAGGGGACGCACTTCTTCGTGCGCCATGGCGGCAAGGTGCTGGCGACGCCGCTGCTCACGGTCCTGGTGGTGATCGAGGCGACCGACGTCGTCTTTGCGGTCGACTCGATCCCGGCCGTATTCGGCGTGACCCAGGACGTCTTCATCGTCTACACCTCGAACATCTTCGCGGTGTTCGGGCTGCGCGCGCTCTGCTTCCTGGTGGCAAGCGTGGTCCAGCGCCTGCGCTTCCTGCGGCCGGCGCTGGCGTTCGTGCTGGCGTTCGTCGGCGGCAAGATGCTGATCGCCGACCGCTACAAGATCTCCGACATGGTTTCGCTGGCCGTCGTCGGCGGGCTGATTGGCCTCGCCGCGCTCCTCTCGCTGGTCATCCCGCCCAAGAAACAGCCCCCGAACCCGGACCCGAAGCCGGAGCCGAAGCAGGACCCGCCACCCGGTTAGGGCAACCGGCGGTGCGCGAGGGCGGGGAAGGTGGCGCGAATTCGGTCCTGATAGTCGAGCGCAAGCCGGGCGAGCGCGAACCCTTCGTGATCGCCGCACTCGGCGACCACGGCGCCCCAGGGATCGACGATCAGGGCGTGCCCGTAGCTGCGCCGGTTGGCGCCGTGGTTACCGAACTGCGCCGGCGCGATGACGTAGACCTGGTTCTCGATCGCGCGCGCACGCAGCAGGACGTGCCAGTGGTCCTTGCCGGTCTCCATCGTGAACGCCGAAGGAACGGCGATCATCCGGGCCCCGCGCGCGGCCAGCGTCCGGTACAGCTCCGGAAATCGGAGGTCGTAACAGATGCTCAGCCCCAGGCTCCCCCAGGGCGTGGTCGCGACCACCGGCTCGGAGCCAGGCTCGACCGTCTCCGATTCCCGGAAGCTGCGGCCGCCCGGGACCTCGACGTCGAACAGGTGGAGCTTCCGGTAGAGCGCCGTGATCTCGCCGGCGGGATCGAGCAGGAGAGCGCTGTTGCGAATCCGACCGCCGGCGCCACGTTCGGGGAAGCCGCCCAGGAGCAGCCAGGCGCCGGAATCGCGGGCGAGCTGGCGCATCGCGGTCAGGATGGGGCCGGACGTCGTGGCCGCGCCCGGAGCCGGGAGCTCCTCTGCCAGCGCCGCCCGGTGATCCTGGTCAGGCCCGAGGTAAGCGAAGTTTTCCGGTAGTCCGATCAGCCGCGCGCCCGCGCTGGCGGCCTCGCGCACCAGCCCTCGACAGCGCTCGAGGTTTGCCTCGACGTCGTCGGTTGAGGTCATCTGCACCGCGGCGACGACCAGGTCAGACATTGTTTCGGCAGCGTATCACGACGACGACAATTGCTTCCCGACCGCCGCGGCCGGCCCGGCGCCCGCAACCGACGAAGTACCAAAAACCGCCGCAAATCCTGTGGTTTAGGCTGAGGTGCGTAGCTTGCGTGTCACAGATCGCCATGTTATAAGCCCGGTCCTCTGAAGATTGCGTTGCCTCCTTCTCTGGAAGGGTGGGCCGCGTGCCCGCCCTTTTTTTTTGTCTAAACCCCCAAAACCCCCAAATGCGAAAGGACACGGAACACTTGTGGCTGCTCGCTGAACCCCACGTCCGCGATGCGGGCTTCGATCTCATCGAAGTCCAATATGGTCGTGAAGCGACGGGGATGGTTCTGCGGCTCTACATCGATAGGGCGGAGGGGACCGGTGACATCGTTACGCATGAGGACTGCGAACGGGTCAGCCGGGACGTGTCAGCGGCTCTGGATGTCGCCGACCGGATCCCCAATGCATACCAGCTGGAAGTGAGCTCGCCCGGGCTTGATCGGCCCCTGCGGCGAGAGCGAGATTTTGCGCGGTTTGTGGGTGAGAGTGCGCGTATTCGACTCGTGGATGGGGTGGAGGGGCGCCGCAATTTCTCGGGGACAATCCAGGCAGCCAAAAACGGCCGCGTGGAGATCGCTTGTGACGGCCGATCTTACGAGCTCCCAATTGACGACATCGCCCGGGCTAACCTGGTGCCGAATTGGGAGCGTGAATTCCACCGGAGCGCTTCATGAACGACGGTGCCGCCCTCGGCCTGGTTCTCGACCAGGTCTCCAAAGACAAGAACATCGACCGCGCAGTGTTGGTCGAGACGCTCGAGCAGGCGATCCTGACCGCCGCTAAGCGCGCGTTCGGGATGCAGCGCGAGATGGAGGCGAAGTTCAACGAAGAGACAGGTCGTGTCGACCTGTTTCAGATCATCGTCATCGTCGATCAGCTGCCTCCCGGGCAGAACCTCGGCGACGGCAAGGAGGTCCCGCTGGCCGAAGCGCAGCGGTTCAGCCTCAAGGCGGAGGAAGGCGATGAGCTTCTCTTCCAGATTTTCTACGACGAGAAGGACCAGGCGAAGGCCGAGGAGCAGGACGCCCGCTACGGCGAGCTGCTCAAGCTGAACCGCGCCTGGAAGGGGTTCGGCCGCATCGCCGCCCAGACCGCCAAGCAGGTGATCCTGCAGCGCGTCCGTGAGGCGGAGCGCGAGAACGTCTTCAACCAGTACAAGGATCGCAAGGGCGAGCTGATCTCGGGCATCGTCCGCCGGTTCGAGCGCGGCAACATCGTCGTCGACCTGGGAGGCGCCGAGGCGGTCCTGCCGGTGCGCGATCAGGTGCAGCGCGAGTCGTACCGGGCCGGCGATCGCATCGTGGCGTTCGTGGTCGACATCGACAAGACGGCGCGCGGTCCACAGATCATCCTGTCGCGGACGCACAAGGGGCTGCTCGAGAAGCTGTTCGAGATGGAGGTCCCCGAGATCTACGAGAAGATCGTCCGCATCGAGGCCTCGGCCCGTGAAGCGGGAGCGCGGTCGAAGATCGCGGTCAGCTCGCGGGATCGCGACGTCGATCCGGTCGGCGCCTGTGTCGGCATGAAGGGGTCGCGCGTCCAGGCGGTGGTGCAGGAGCTGCGCGGCGAGAAGATCGACATCGTTCCTTACGATCCCGATCCGGCGCGGTTCGTCTGCAACGCGATCGCGCCCGCCGAGGTCGCGCGCGTGATCATCGACGCCGGCAGCCACACGATGGAGCTGATCGTCCCCGACGAGAAGCTGTCGCTGGCGATCGGCAAGAAGGGGCAGAACGTGCGCCTGGCGTCGCAGCTGACCGGCTGGCGCATCGACATCCACTCGGAGACCAAGGTCCGCGAGATGGAGGCCCGGGCGCGGCAGTCGCTCGCGGCGGTGGTGAGCGGCGGTGGTGAGGGGGGAGCGCCCCCGTCGACGCCGCTGGTCGAGGCGCTGTTCGCGGCGGGCTGGCGGTCGGCCGCCGAGGTGGCATCGGCCAAGCCCGACGAGCTGGCCGCGGTGCCAGGTGTCGGGGGCGTCGACGCTGCCAAGACGATGATCGCGGCCGCGGTGAAGGTGGCAGAGGCGGAACGGGTGCGCCAGGCCGAGGAGGCCGCGCGCGTCGCCAAGGAAGCCGCCGATTTGGCCGAGAGCGCGGCCGCCGCCGCGGAGCGCCCGGGAGCGCCCTAGTGCTTGGCGACGCCCCCCCGGACGACCGCGCCGTCGACGCCGGTCCGCACGTGCATAGGCTGCCGGCAAAAAGCACCGGCGAGCGAGCTCGTGCGGTTGCGGCTGGTCGGCACGGCCGTCGTGGCGGCGCTGGTATCCGGGCGAGGCGCGTCTCTGCATGCGCAGCCGGGCTGCGTCGAACGGGCGCTGAAGACGGGCGCGCTGGCGCGCGCATTCAAACGACCGGTCGCCGCGCTGGCGCCGGCCGAATTGCTTCGCATAGTGGTTGCCGCCGGGCCTAACGAACCATTGGGGACATCATGATCGGAAGTGGATACACAGACGGAACTGCAGCGCCGGCCGGACCGCGGGTTCGGGTCTACGACCTCGCCAAGGATCTGAACGTCGGGAAAGACGATCTGGTCAAGAAGGCGAGGGCGATGGGACTGGACGTTGCCAACCACATGTCCCAGCTCGAACCGAGCGACGCCGATCGGGTGCGCCGCGCCGTCGAGCGCGAGCGGCAAGAGAACATGCAGGAGGAGCGGCTGAACGACACCGTCATCCGCCGCCGTTCGAAGACCGCCGCGGGCGGAACCCCGGCCCGGGCGCCCGCCGCACCAGCCCCCGCCCCCGTCGTCGCCAAGCCGACCCCGCCCGCGCCGCCACCGCCTCGGGCCCCCGAGCCGGTCGTCCCCGTGGTGGTCGCCGAGGCGCGCGCCGCCCGCGCCGCCGGTCGAGACGCGCCCCGAACCTCCTCCGGTCATTGCGGCGCCGCCCGCGCCCGCGCCCGTGCCTTCGCCACCGGTCGCCGAGCCGGTTCGCCCCGCGGCCGTCGCGGCCGCCCCGGCCCCGGCGCCGGCCCCGGCCACCGCCAAGCCCCCCGAGCCTGAGGCGCCCGTGCCTCCGAAGACGGTCCTCCGCACGATTCCGCAGCCGGTGGTGACCGGCTCGGCCGCGACGGGGGCTTTCATTCAGCTCCCCGGCGCCCCGCCACGCGGCGAGGCCGGTACCCCCCGCATCGAGATCAAGGATCGCGACGAGGAGCTGCGCCGTCTCGGCCGCGGCGCGCTGGTCACCCGTCAGACCCCCGGCAGTCGCCCCGGCTTCGGCCGCCCCGGCTTCGGTCCCGGCGGTCGCCCCGGCGCCTTCCCCAAGAAGAGGGTCGCCGCCGCGGGCAAGAAGCTGAAGCAGACGCAGATCACCACCCCGGCCGAGCACAAGCGGGTCGTCCGGATGAACGACACGATCGCCGTCGCCGAGCTCGCCAAGAAGATGGCGATCCAGGGGCGCGAGATGGTCAAGAAGCTGTGGGCGCTGGGGATGATGGACGTCAGCATCAACCACGACATCGACCTCGACACCGCGACGCTGATCGCGAACGAGTTCGGCTTCCAGATCGAGTCGACGGCCTTCCGCGAGGACGAGCTGCTGGTCGACACCGAGACGCCGGACAACCTCGAGGATCTGGTCCCGCGCGCCCCGGTCGTCACGATCATGGGGCACGTCGACCACGGCAAGACGTCGCTGCTCGACGCGATCCGCAAGGCCAACGTCGCCGGCGGCGAGGCCGGTGGCATCACCCAGCACATCGGCGCCTACAAGGTCGCGGGCGAGAAGGGTGAAGTCGTGTTCCTCGATACCCCGGGCCACGAGGCGTTCACCGCCATGCGTGCCCGCGGTGCCCAGATGACCGACATCGTCGTCCTGGTCGTCGCGGCCGACGACGGCCCGATGCCGCAGACCATCGAGGCGATCAACCACGCCAAGGCGGCGCAGGTTCCGATCGTCGTCGCCATCAACAAGATCGACAAGCCGGGGGCCAACCCGGATCAGATTCGCAACAAGCTCTCCGAGCACGACCTCGTCTCGGAAGAGTGGGGCGGTCAGACGATCTTCGTGAACGTCTCGGCCAAGACCAAGCAGGGGATCGACAAGCTGCTCGAGATGCTGGCGCTGCAGGCAGACCTGCTCGAGCTGAAGGCGAACCCGAACAAGCCGGCCAAGGGGCACGTCATCGAGGCCCGCCTCGATCGCGCCCGCGGCGCGATCTCGACGATCCTCGTCGAGGACGGGACGCTGAAGGTGGGTGACCTGGTGGTCGCCGGCGAGTACTCGGGCAAGGTCCGGGCGATGCTCGGCGACAAGGGGCAGACGATGACCGAGGCCGGTCCGTCGACGCCCGCCGAGGTGCTGGGCCTGGACGGCGTTCCCGACGCGGGCGAGGCGTTCAACGTCGTCTCCGACGAGAAGGCCGCCAAGTCGCTGGCCGAGCACCGTCACGACCTGCGCCGCAAGAAGGAGCTCGCGGGCACGACCCGCGTGTCGCTGGAGAACATCCTCGACAAGATCAAGAGCGGCGAGGTCAAGGAGGTGAAGATCATCCTCAAGGCCGACGTGCAGGGATCGGTCGAGGCTGTCGCCAACGCTCTGACCAAGCTGTCGACCGAGTCGGTCGGCGTCAACGTCATCTCCACCGGCGTCGGCGGCATCACCGAGTCCGACGTCAGCCTGGGGAAGGCCTCCACGGCCATCGTCCTGGGGTTCAATGTCCGTCCCGCCGGCAAGGCGCAGCAGCTCGCCGAGCAGGAGGGCGTCGACATCAAGCTTTACCAGGTCATCTACGACGCCATCGACGACGTGAAGAAGGCGATGGTCGGCATGCTGGCCCCGATCAGCCGCGAGAAGGTGATCGGGAAGGCCCAGGTTCGGCAGGTGTTCACGATCCCGAAGGCGGGCACGATCGCCGGCTGCATGGTCTCCGAAGGGAAGATCACCCGGAAGGCGATGCTCCGCCTGGTCCGCGATTCGGTCGTCATCTACACCGGCAAGGTCGGCTCGCTGCGCCGGTTCAAGGACGACGCCTCCGAGGTCGCGCAGGGCTACGAGTGCGGCCTGTCGATCGAGGGCTACGCCGATGTCCGCGACGGCGACGTCATCGAGGCCTTCGAGGTCGAGACCGTGGCTGCGACCCTGGCCGACGCGGGCGAAGCCAAACGCGCGTAAGCGGAGGGCGCGTGACGGTCGCGATCGCGCGCGTGACGCTGTTCCTGGGCGAGGGCCACTCGCTCAAGGACAAGCGCATGGTGCTCCGGCGGCTGAAGGATCTCGTGCGCGGCAAGTTCAACGTCTCGGTCGCCGAGGTCGGCGAGAACGACAAGTGGCAGCGGGCGATCCTGGGCCTCACCCTGGTCGCCAACGACCGCAAGTTCGCCGACACCGCGCTGAACGAGGTGCTGGCGTTCATTCGCGGAGAGGTCGAGCTCTCCCACGAGGAGCGCGAGCTGCAGTCCTTCGGCGACGAGCTGGCGGGCCCCGATTTCAAACACTGGGAAGGCTAGGGCAGTCAGATGTCGCAGCGGACGGATCGGGTGGCCAGCGAGGTGCGGGCGGTGCTGGGCGAGGTCCTGTCCCGCGACGAGATCAAGGACCCGCGGGTGCAGGGCGCGGGGCTCATCACCGTCACCCACGTGCGGGTGTCGGGAGACCTTCGCCACGCGAAGGCGATGTTCACCGTTCACGGGCTCGACCCGGCGGCGCTCGAGCGCGTGCGCGAGGGGCTCGACCACGCGAGCGGCTACTTCCGTCACGCCATCTCCCGACGGCTCCGGACCAGGGTCTCCCCGGCGGTGACGTTCGAGGTCGACCAGGTGTTCGAACAGGCGGCGAAGGTCGAGGGGTTGCTGCGCGACATCGCGCCTCCGCCCGCGCCTGCGCCCGCCGAGAGCGCCGTCGACGAGGAGGACGACCTCGACGAGGGCGACGCCGCCGCGGGCAAGAGAACGGTTCCGAGGATAAATGATCGCGGACGCGGTCCTGGTCGTCGACAAGCCCATCGGGATCACCTCGTTCGACGTCGTGCGCAAGGTGCGCCGGGCGGCGCACACCCGTCAGGTGGGGCACGGAGGGACGCTCGACCCGCTCGCTTCGGGCGTGCTGCCGATTTGCCTCGGGGAAGCGACCAAGCTCGCTCAGTTCCTGCTCGACGCCGACAAGGCCTACGAGGTGACGATCCGGCTGGGGATCGAGACCGACACCGATGACGCCGACGGGGCGGTCACCGGGGAGGCAGATGCCACCGCCGTCACCGAGGCCGCGGTGACGGCGGCCCTCGAGCGCTTCCGCGGGCCCCAGCAGCAGGTGCCGCCCATCTACTCGGCGCTCAAGCGCGACGGGCGGCCGCTGTATGCGTATGCGCGTGCGGGAGCGCCGGTCACCGCCGCGCCCCGCGCCGTCGTCGTCCACGCCTTCGACCTGATCAGGTTCGGCGGTCCGGACGAGGTCGTGCTCGCGATTCGTTGCTCGAAGGGGACCTACGTGCGGGCGCTGGCGCGGGACCTGGGTCGGGTCCTGGGGGTCGGTGCCCACGTCGCGGCGCTGCGCCGCACCCGGTCGGGGCCGTTCGCGCTCGCCGACTCCCGGCCGCTGGCGGACGTGCTGGACGCGCTGGCCGGCGGAGAGCGGGAGGCGCTCCCCGTCGTCTCGCTCGCGGCGGCGCTCGCCCATCTGGACCGGCGCGCCGTGAGCGACGAGGTCGCCCGGGATCTCCGGATGGGACGCAAGCTCCCCTGGGAGCGCGTCGCCGGCGGCGCCACCGGCGGGGCCAACCCCCGACTCTGTCTCCTCGACGCCGGCGGCGGGCTGGTCGCGGTGGCGGAACCGCGCCAGGACGGGACCGTGAAAACGCTCCGGGTGTTCAATGAAATGCCTATCTCACATTGACGCACCAGACGTTTTCTGGGACATTCGGACCACTCAAAAAGCAAAGAAAGATCGAAAATGGCTCTCGCAGCAGAACGGAAATCGGAAGTCGTCCAGAAGTTCGCCCGGCAGCCCGGTGACACCGGCTCTCCGGAAGTCCAGATCGCCCTCCTCTCGGAGCGGATCTCGTACCTGACCGAGCACTTCAAGTCGCACGCGAAGGATCACCACTCGCGTCGTGGCCTGCTCATGCTGGTCGGCAAGCGCCGCCGTCTCTTGGACTATCTCAAGTCCAAGAACGTCGATCGCTATCGCTCGCTGATCCAGACGCTCGGCATCCGCAAGTAAGGCGATCGAGACGCGGACTCGGACGGCCGGCGCGTAGTGCGTCGGCTGACCCGCGTGAGCACGCGGCCCCCCCGACGTTGCTGAGGGTGCCCGCGGTTGCTCGAGGCGGGGTTTCGGATTTTTTTCGTTCTACGGCAGGGCCCACAGCTAGGGAGACAACATGGTGTTCGTTCGTGAAGGCGTGAATTTCGGCGGCAAGGAGCTCACCATCGAGACCGGCCGCATGGCCAAGCAGGCCGACGGCTCGGTCGTCGTCCGCTACGGCGACACGATGGTGCTGGTCACCGCGGTCGCGTCGATGTCGGTTCGCCCGGGCATCGACTTCATGCCGCTGACCTGTCGAGTACCTCGAGAAGACGTCCGCCGCGGGCAAGATCCCCGGCGGCTACTTCAAGCGCGAGGGGCGGCATGACCGAGGTCGAGATGTTGACCTCGCGCCTCATCGACCGCCCGTCGCGCCCGCTGTTCCCCAAGGGCTGGCGGTTCGACACCCAGATCATCGCCATGGTGGTCTCCACCGATCGCGAGAACGCCACCGACGTGCTGGCGATGACCGGCGCGTCGGCGCGCGCTGCACCTCAGCGACATCCCCTGGGCGGGCCCGTTCGCCGGCGTGCGCGTCGGCCGCATCGACGGCCAGTTCGTCGCTCAACCCGACCTTCGCCGAGCGCGAGAAGTCCGAGATCGACCTCATGGTCGCCGGCCAGCCGCGACGCCATCGTCATGGTCGAGGGCGAGCGGCGCGAGATCGCCGAGGACGTGATCATCGACGCGCTGATGTTCGCGCACCAGGCGGCCCAGCCGCTGATCGATCTGCAGGAGAAGCTGCGCGCCGCGGTCGGCAAGCCGAAGCGCGAGTTCGTGCCGCCGGCCAAGGATCCGGCTGATCGTCGACGCGCGTCGCCGAGCTGGCCGACGCCGAAGATCCAGGCCGGCGATGGCCGATCCGCGAGAAGCACGAGCGCTACGCGGCGCTCGACGCTGCGTCGGCGCCGAGGTCGCAGACGGCGCTGCGCTGGCCGAGGTCTTCCCGGATCGCGGCGGCCGAGGTCGGCGAGGCGTTCGAATCGGCTGAAGAAGAAGCACCTGCGCGAGCTGGTGCTGAACACCGGCCGCCGCATCGACGGCCGCGCGCGCCACCGACATCCGCCAGATCACCTGCGAGGTCGGGGTGCTGCCGCGCGCGCACGGCTCGGCGCTGTTCACCCGCGGCGAGACCCAGGCGCTGGTGACGGCGACCCTCGGCACCAAGCCAGGACGAGCAGCAGATCGAGGCGCTGACCGGCGACATCGAGAAGCGCTTCATGCTCCACTACAACTTCCCGCCGTTCTCGACCGGCGAGGTCAAGCCGCTGCGCGGCGCCAGCCGGCGCGAGATCGGCCACGGCAACCTGGCCGAGCGCGCGATCGCGCCGCGTGCTGCCGACCGAGAAGGACTTCCCCTACACGATCCGCATCGTCTCGGAGATCCTCGAGTCGAACGGCAGCTCGTCGATGGCCTCGGTGTGCGGCGGCATCGCTGGCGCTGATGGACGCCGGCGTGCCGATCAAGACGCCGGTCGCCGGCATCGCCATGGGCCTGATCAAGGAGGGCGACCGCGTACGCCGTCCTGTCGCGACATCCTCGGCGACGAGGACCACCTCGGCGACATGGACTTCAAGGTCTGCGGCACGCGCGCAGGGCATCACCGCCATCCAGATGGACATCAAGATCCAGGGGCTGACCCGCGAGATCCTCGAGACGGCGCTGCGCCAGGCCCGCGACGGCCGCCTGCACATCCTCGGCAAGATGGCCGAGGCGCTGGCCGCCCCGCGCGAGGACCTGTCGCAGCTACGCGCCGCGCATCACCACGATGCAGGTCAAGCCCGACCAGATCCGCGACATCATCGGCCCGGGCGGCAAGACCATCCGCGGCATCATCGAGCAGACCGGCGTCGCGATCGAGGTCGAGGACGACGGCACGGTGCACATCGCGTCGCCCGACGGCATCGCGGTCAAGAAGGCGATCGACATCATCAAGGGCCTCACCACGGAGCCCGAGGTCGGCGAGTTCTACATGGGCGTGGTCAAGCGCATCGCCGACTTCGGCGCCTTCGTCGAGATCCTGCCCGGCACCGACGGGCTGGTGCACATCAGCGAGCTGGACGACAAGCGGGTCAGCGCGGTGCAGGACGTCTGCAAGGAAGGCGACGAGATGGTGGTGAAGGTCATCGGCATCGATCGCGCCACCGGCAAGATCCGCCTGTCGCGGCGCGAGGCGTTGGGCAAGACGCCCGACGTCGTCCACAACTTCCGCGCCGTCGCCTCGTAGCGGACGGGCACGGCGAGTGCGCAGGAGCGGCCATGATCCGCGCGCCGTCCGAGTTTCAGCGGCTGCGGCCGGCGGCACTGGTGCCGCGCTACATGACGCGGGGGCGGCGGGGCTCGACCTGGCCTCGGCGGCCGACGGGCCGGTCAGCTGGCGCCGCGGCGGGCGGGCGGCGGTCCCGACCGGACTGGCGTTCGAGATTCCGCCGGGGTTCGAGGGGCAGGTGCGTCCGCGGTCGGGGCTGGCGCGCAAGCCGGCGTGACGCTGGTCAACGCGCCCGGGACGATCGACAGCGACTACCGGGGCGAGGTGCAGGTGCTGCTCGTCAACCTGGGGCAGCGAGCCCTTCGTGGTGCAGCCGGGCGACCGCGTCGCCCAGCTGGTCATCGCGCCGGTGTCGTTCGCCGAGCTGGAAGAGGCGGAGACCCTGGACGACACCGTCCGGGGCGCGGGCGGTTTCGGTCACACGGGTTAGCCGCGCTCGCGCGAGCGCGGGCTGGGGCGAGCGCGGTTTGTCGCTTGCCTGCCCCCGTCCCTTGTGAATAATTATTCACACGATGGGCAACGCGAGCGCAGCGCAGACAAGATCGGCGTGGTCGGGATCGTCGGCGTCTCCGGTTACTCCGGGATGGAGCTGGCGCGGATCGTGGCCCGCCATCCCCGGCTGGCGCTGGCCTCGGCGATCAGCGACAAGTGGGCCGGCGCCACGCTCGATGAGCGGCTGCCGATCACCGGGCCGACGGGGAAGCTGAAGGTCCGTCCCCAGGCCGACGCCGCCACGCCGGCGACGTTCGCGGGGATGAGCGTGGTGTTCCTCTGCACGCCCGCCGGAGGTGTCGCTGGCGCTGGCGCCGGTGGCGCTCGAGGCCGGGGCCCGGGTCGTCGATCTGTCGGGCGCGTTTCGGCTCACCGCGGATGAATATCCACGCTGGTACGGGTTCGCTCACTACCGGCCGGAGCTGCTCGCCGAGGCCTGCTACTCGATGCCGGAGGCGGCGACGTCGGGCGACATGCGCCAGGCGCGGCTGGTCTCGAACCCGGGCTGCTACGCGACGGTGAACACGCTGGCGGCGCTGGCGCTGCTCCGCGCCGGCGTGATCGAGCGAGAGGGGATCATCATCGACGCCAAGAGCGGCACCACCGGCGCGGGACGCAAGGCCAGCGAGGACTTCTCGTTCTCCGAGATCGAGGGGGACTTTCGCGCCTACCGGGTGCTGAAGCACCAGCACACGCCGGAGATCGAGCGGGCGCTCGGGCTCGCCGGGCAACCGGGGATCAAGGTGACGTTCACGCCCCACCTCCTGCCGACGCGGCGGGGGATCCTGGCGACGGTCTACGGCCGCCTGCTGCCGGGCAAGACCGGCGCCGACGCGGCGGCGGCGATCAAGAGCTTCGTCGCGGAGCGGCCGTTCTCTGGCGGCGGCCACGCCCGACGCGGTCCGCCTGGGCGCGGTGGTCGGGACCAACCGGGTGCTGATGGGCGCCGACGCCGATCCGGAGCGCGGCGTCGCGATCGCGTTCGCGGCCCTCGACAACCTGGTCAAGGGGGCCGCCGGGCAGGCGGTGCAGAACGCCAACTTGATGCTGGGGCTTGCCCGAGACGACGGGCCTCGACGACATGACCGGGAGCGCACCATGACCAAGACGAACACGCCCGACCACGACGACCACCGCCGGCAAGAGCTTCGCGCCGCCGCTCGGGTTTCGCTTCGGGGCGGTCGCCGCCGGCGTGAAGGAGGCGGGCGGGGCCCGGCGAGACGTCGCGCTCATCGTCTCGGACCGCCCCTGCGCGGCGGCGGGGGTGTTCACGGTCAACAAGCTCTGCGCCGCGCCGGTGACGTACGGCGCCTGCGCGGCTCCCCGCGGCCGGGATCCGCGCCATCGTCGCCAACAGCGGCAACGCCAACGCGCTGACCGGCCCGGTCGGTGCCCGCGACGAGCGCGCCGTGGCCGCGGCGGTGGCGACGGCGCTGTCGGTCGAGGCCGACACGGTGCTGACGGCGTCGACCGGCGGCATCGGCATCCGCTTGCCGGCCGAGCGGATCGCGGCCGCGGCGCCGGCGCTGGTGGCGGCGCTCGGCGACGACGTCGCGGGCGCGGCGCGAGGCGATCCGGACCACCGACTCCGCACCAAGCTCGCGTTCCGCGAGATCGACGTCGGCGGCAAGCGGGTCCGCTTCGCGGCGATCGCCAAGGGGTCGGGGATGATCCACCCGCAGATGGCGACGATGCTGTGCTTCATCGCCACCGACGCCCAGGTGGCGCCCGCCGCTGCTGCAGCGGCGCTGGCCAACGCCGTCGAAGAGACGCTTCAACACCATCACCGTCGACGGCGACATGTCGACCAACGACGCGGTGATCGCGCTGGCCAACGGCGCGTCGGGCGCCGTCATCGACGCCGGACGGCCCGTGGTTCGCAGAAGCTGGAGGCGGCGCTGCTCGGCATCTGCGCCGACCTCGCGCGCGCGATCGCGGCCGACGGCGAGGGGGCGACGAAGCTGCTCGTCGTCGACGTCGCGGGCGTGCCCGACGCGCGAGATGGCGCGCGACCTGGCGCGGGCGGTCGCCGGGCGGCAGCCTGGTCAAGTCGGGCATCTTCGGCGGCGATCCGTCGTGGGGGCGGATCCTGGCCGCGCTGGGCGCCCGCATCGGCGCGCGCGGCTACGCCGATCGATCCGGCCAACGTCACCCTCGACATCCAGGGGACGCGCGTCTACGAGAACGGCGGCCCGGTCGCGTTCGACAAGGCCGACCTCTCGGCGCGCATGACCGAAGGCCGAGATCGTCGTGCGCCTGGATCTGGGCGCCGGGCCCGCGTCGGCGCGCGCGCTCGGGCTGCGACCTGACGCTACGACTACGTGAAGATCAACGCCGAGTACTACGCCCCCGCGGCGGGCAAGGCGGCCGCTGGCGGGCCGCGGCGCCCGTCGGTCGGCGTCAACCGCCCGCTGGTCGTCGAGGCGCTGAGCTACATCCGGAAGTTCGGCGGCAAGCGCGCGGTCATCAAGTACGGCGGCGCGGCGATGGTCGACCCGGCGCTGAAGCGCAGCTTCGCCGAGGAGGTGGTGCTGCTGCAGTCGGCGGGCCTGCAGCCGGTGATCGTCCACGGCGGCGGTCCCGAGATCACCAAGACGCTGGAGAGGATGGGGCGCAAGTCCGAGTTCGCCGACGGCCAGCGCATCACCGGCGCCGAGGAGATCAAGGTCGTCGAGATGGTGCTGACCGGACGGATCAACACCGAGATCGTCGGCCTCATCAACAGCTTGGGGGGTAACGCGATCGGCCTGTCGGGCAAGGACGGCCGCCTCCTGACCGCCCACAAGCTGATGCCCGCCCCGGGGAAGCCGGACCTCGGCTTCGTCGGCGAGATCGAGAGCGTCAACGCCGAGCTCCTGGGGATGTTCCTGGAGAAGGGGTACATGCCGGTCATCTCGCCGGTCGGCTTCGGCGTCGACGGCGCCAGCTACAACATCAACGCCGACGTCGCCGCCGGCGAGATCGCGGCGGCCTGCGGGGCCGAGCGGCTCATCTTCCTGACCGACGTGGCCGGTCTCCTCGACGAGGCAGGCAACCTGATCTCCGAGATCAGGGCCGGCGACCTCGAGGCGCGGTTGGGCAGCAGCATCAAGGGCGGAATGCACGTCAAGGCGCAGGCGGTGCTGCAGGCGCTGGCCAACGGCGTGCGCGCGGTCCACATCGTCGACGGGCGCACCCCCCACAGCGTGGTGGCCGAGCTGTTCACCGACCGCGGCGTCGGCACGCTGGTGACCTGATGGCCCGTCGCGGCAGCAACGACCTGCGCGGCGACGACACGCGCCGCCGGGCGATTCGCGACATCCTGACCGCGGGGGCCTCCGCGCGGCGGCCGATCGCCAGCCAGGCAGAGCTGCGCCGGCGGCTGGGCGCGCGTGGTATCCGGGCCTCGCAGGCGACGCTGTCGCGAGACATGGCGTTCCTGGGCGTGCGGCGCGCGGCAGGCGCCGGCGGACCCCGGTACCTGATCGAGGGCGATGGCGGAGCGCTGCCACTCGAGCCGGTGCGCCGGCTGGTCGACGCCGTCGAGAGCAACGGGGCGCTGGTCGTGGTGCGCACCAAGGCGAGCACCGCGATGGCGGTCGCGCGCGCTCTCGACGAGGCAGGCCTCGATGAGGTGATGGGGACGATCGCCGGGGACGACACCATGTTCGTCGCCCCTCGCCGTCCCCGCGCCGGCGATGCGGTGGCGCGCAAGCTGCGCGCCGTCCTCGGTCTGGGCTGACGCCCAAAACGAGCGGAACCTTCGTCCACCCGAAGCATCTAGACTGCGCTGATGGCCAGAGCGATTGTCGTTCACGAGGTCGGGGGACCGGAGCAGCTCCGGCTCGAGACGCTGACGGTGCCGGAGCCAGGGCCCGGCGAAGCGAAAATCCGGCAGACGGCGCTGGGGCTCAACTTCATAGACGTCTACTTCCGCACCGGTCTCTACAAAGCGCCCGCGCTGCCGTTCACGCCGGGGCAGGAGGGGGCAGGGGTCGTCGAGGCGATCGGTCCGGGCGTCACGGAGGTCGCGGTCGGCGATCGGATCGCCTACGCCGGCGTCCCGGGTGCCTACGCGGATATGCGCGTCATTCCGGCGCACCGGTTGGTCAAGCTCCCCGATGGGATCAGCGATCGCACGGCGGCGGCCATGATGCTCAAGGGGATGACGGCGGAGTTCCTGCTGCGCCGCTGCGCCGTGGTGAAGCCGGGCGACACGATCCTGTTTCACGCCGCGGCGGGCGGCGTCGGCAGCCTGGCCTGCCAGTGGGCGCGGGCCCTCGGCGTGCGCGTGATCGGGACGGCGGGCGGCCCCGACAAGGTCCGCCGGGCCGCCGCCAACGGCTGCCACGAGGTCATCGACTACCAGCGCGAGGACGTCGTCGCCCGGGTCAAGGCGCTGACGGACGGCGTCGGCGTCTCCTACGCCTTCGACTCCGTCGGCAAGGCGACGTTCGCGGCGTCGCTCGACAGCCTGCGCCCGCGGGGAATGCTGGTGCTGTTCGGACAGTCCTCCGGGGTGGTCCCGCCGATTGAGCCGAGCGCGCTGGCATCCCGGGGGTCGCTGTTCCTGACCCGCCCGGTCATGCACCACTACGTCGCCACCCGCGACGAGCTGGTTCAGTCGGCTGGGGCGCTGTTCGACGTCGTCCAGCGCGGGGTGGTGAAGGTCGAGATCGGCAGGACGTTCCCGCTCGCCGAGGTCGCCGCAGCGCACCGCGCGCTGGAGGGGCGGGAGACGTTTGGCTCCACGCTCCTCCTGCCTTGAACCGCCGCCGCGATTTCGTTAGAACGGGCGCCCGCCGATGATCGATCGCTACACGCGCCCCGACCTGGCCGAACTCTGGTCCGACCGCCACCGCTACGAGACCTGGCTGCGCGTCGAGCTCGCCGCCTGCGAGGCGATGGAGGCGGCGGGGACGGTGCCGGCCGGGACCGCGGCCGCGGTGAAGGCGAAGGCGGCCGGCAAGCTGGATCCCAAGCGCGATCCTCGACCACGAGGAGCGCACCAGGCACGACGTGATCGCGTTCCTGACCCACGTCGAGGAGCTGGCGGGCGAGCCGGCGCGCTGGCTGCACCTGGGGATGACGTCATCCGACGTGCTCGACGCGGCGCTGGCGCTGCTGCTGGTCGAGGCGGCGGACGACATCCTGGCCGGCATCGACCTGCTTGCGGGCGCCTGCCGGCGGCGCGCCGAGGAGCAGCGCGCGACGCCCGATGATCGGCCGCTCGCACGGCATCCACGCCGAGCCGATCACCGCCGGGCTGGTGTTCGCCGGGTTCTACGCCGAGCTCGGGCGCGCGCGCGGGCGCTGGTCGCGGCCGCGCAGACGAGATCGCGGTCGGGCAAGATCGCGGGCGCGGTCGGCACCTACGCCAACCTCGATCCGGCGATCGAGGTCGCGGCGCTGAGCTCGCTGGGGCTGCGGCCCGAGACGGTGCCGACGCAGATCGTGGCCCGCGACCGCCACGCCGCCTACTTCATGGCGCTGGCGCGCCTCGGCACCGCGGTCGAGCGCATGGCCTTGACCGTGCGCCACTGGCAGCGCACCGAGGTCGGCGAGGCGATGGAGGCGTTCGGCAAGGGGCAGAAGGGCTCCTCGGCCATGCCCCACAAGAAGAACCCGATCCTCTCGGAGAACCTGTGCGGGCTGGCGCGGCTGCTGCGGTCGTACGCGTCGGCGGCGCTGGAGGACGTGGCGCTCTGGCACGAGCGCGACATCTCGCACTCGTCGGTCGAGCGGGTGATCGGCCCCGACGCCACCGGCCTCGCCGACTTCATGGTCCGGCGCGCCGCCGGCCTGGTCGACGGGCTGGTCGTCAACGCCGAGCGCATGCGCCAGAACCTGGAGCTCACGGGCGGTCTGTTCTTCAGCGAGGCGGTGATGCTGGCGCTGGTCCGCACGGGCATGGCGCGCCAGGCGGCCTACGAGCTGGTGCAGCGCAACGCGCTCGCGTCGGTCGAAGGGAAGGGGAGCTTCCGCGCGCTCCTGGGCGCCGACGCCGACATCGGGGCGCGGCTCTCGGCCGCCGACATCGACCGGGCCTTCGATCTCCAGCACCACCTGCGCCACACCGGCGCGATCATCGACCGCGCCCTCAGCGACCAAGAGTAGGAGAGACGTCATGAGCCAGATCGACGAGCAGACCATCCGCGCCCAGTTGACCAAGACCCTGGACGAGACCGACTTCCCCGGGCTGGGCGAGAAGTACGAGGGCAAGGTTCGCGACTGCTACGTGCGCGACGGCAAGCGGACGCTCATCGTCACCGATCGCATCTCCGCCTTCGACGTGGTGCTGGGGACCATCCCCTTCAAGGGGCAGGTGCTGAACCAGATGGCCGCCTTCTGGTTCGAGGCGACCGCCGATCTGGTCCCGAACCACGTGATCGACGTTCCCGATCCGCAGTGATGGTGGCGCGCGAGTGCAAGCTGCTGCCGGTCGAGTTCGTCATGCGCGCCTACCTGACCGGCGTGACCTCGACGTCGATCTGGACCCACTACCAGAAGGGGGTGCGCAGCTTCTGCGGCCACGAGCTGCCCGACGGCATGAGGAAGAACCAGCCGCTGCCGAAGCCGATCCTGACCCCGTCGACCAAGGCCGAGAAGGGCGATCACGACGGTCGGTCTCGCGCGCCGAGATCCTCGAGATGGGCGCGCTGTCGGCGGCCGACTTCGACGCGGCGGCCGAGATGTGCGCGCGCCTGTTCGCTTTCGGGCAGGGGGAGGCGCTGCGGCGCGGGCTGATCCTGGTCGACACCAAGTACGAGATCGGGCGTCGCCCCGACGGCACGCTCTGCTTCATCGACGAGATCCACACCCCCGATTCGTCGCGGTACTGGTACGCCGACGACTACGAGGCGCGCTTCGCCCGCGGCGAGGAGCCGCGGGGCCTGGACAAGGAGTACGTGCGGCGCACGCTCGCCGAGCAGGGCTACAGGGGCGACGGGCCGCCGCCACCGCTGGCGGACGAGGTCCGGGTCGAGGCGGCGCGCCGCTACATCCAGGTCTGCGAGCTCATCACGGGCCGCCCCTTCGTCCCCGACACCGAAGAGCCCAGCGCGCGGATCCGGAAGAACCTGAAGCTGGGGTAGCGCCCGTGCGAAGCCGCTAGTGGTGCGGCTCGGGCTCGTCACCGACGGGCGAGGCGACCGTCGCTGCCTCGCCGACCGGTGGGCTCGCCGGCTCCGGCGTCCGCGCGGCGCCACCGAACGTCGAGGGGAACAGCTCGACCAACGGCCGGAAGTTGCCGCTCATGCGCCGCGCGCGCGGATCGAGCATGCGCGGCATCTCGGCCAGCGCCTGGACCAGGCTGACCGGCTCGGGCGGCTCCTGCCGCAGCAGCGACTCCAGCTCGTCGAGATCGCCCGCGGCGCGGTTGGCGGCCAGCCAGTTGCGATCGACGGCCCGGCGCAGCCGCGCCTCGTCGATGCCGAACTCAGCCGCCAGATCGACCGAGGTGTCGACGCGCGGCGCGGGCGCCGCCGCGGCGCCGTTGGTACCGATGCGGTGGCCGCCCGAGCCGCCTGGCGGCATCGGCGCCCGGGGCACGACGCCCGAGGTCTGGCCGCCCCCTTTGCGCGCGAGCATCTGGTTCAGCGTGTCGCGCGAGGGGGCGTCGAGGCGGAGGAACTGAACCCCCATGCCGTGCGCCTTCTGCGGCGCGGCCGGATCGTAAGGCTTCACCCAGACCACCTTGCCGTCGCCCGCCAGCGCGACCTCGCCGCCCGCGAGCTGTATCTCGAACGCGAAGGTCGTCCCGACGGGCGGAGGCGTTCGGCTGGCCAGAAACACGCCGCCGCGGGTGACGTTGGGAGCGAACTTCTCGATGAACGTGTCGAAGGCGGCGTAGCGGAGGCGGATCCGGATCGGCGCGTTCGAGCTCACAGGGGGCGAACAGTATCCGTCCGGCGCTCCGGGCGCGTCAACGCTCACGCCAGGCGAAACAGCCGTTTTGTGTTGCTGGTCGTGGCGGCGTCGACCTCGTCGACCGATGCGCCGCGCAGCGACGCCAGGACGGCCAGCGTCTCGGTGATGTAGGCAGGTTCGTTACGCTTGCCCCGATAAGGGATGGGCGCCAGGTAGGGGGAGTCGGTCTCGATCAGGATGCGGTCGAGCGGGGCGAACGCCGCCGCCTCGCGGATGGGCGTCGCGTTCTTGAACGTCAGGATCCCGGAGAACGACAGGTGGTGGCCCAGGTCCAGGTAGACGCGCGCCTCGGGGACCCCGCCGGTGAAGCAGTGGATGACGCCGGAGGGGCCGGCGCCCGACGCCCGCAGCACCTCGGCCGCGTCGGCGTGCGCGTCGCGCACGTGGGAGACCAGCGGCAGCCCGGCCTCCCGGGCCAGGCCGGCAAAGCGGTGGTAGGCGGCGAGCTGGCTGTCGCGGGGCGAGTGGTCGTAGTGGTAGTCGAGGCCGGTCTCGCCGATGCCGACGACCCGGGGGCGGCGCGCCAGCTGCGACAGCTCGTCCCAGTCGGCCTCGGTCATCGCCGCGACGTCGTGTGGGTGAACACCGACTGTGGCGTACAGATCCGGGGCTGTCGCCGTCAGCGCGGCCGCCTGCCGCGGCGCCGTCAGCCCGCCGCCCACACCGATGCAGACGAAGGCCGAAACGCCCGCCGCGCGGGCGCGGGCGAGCACGGCATCCCGCTCATTACTGAAGTAATGGTCGTCCAGGTGACAATGTGAGTCGATCATGAATTAAATGTTCCTGGCCAAGCTTCCGATGGCCTCGAAGAGGTAGGGAATGTTCATGCGGGGGGATCATTTTAGGCGTGCTTCCGAAACCTGAAGACTACGATAAGACCAGGGCCCTCGGGCCCGGCTCCGCGGCCGCGAGCACGGCCCAGGCGGTGGATCCCGACGCGCTCAAGCCGGGAACCGTGGCCGGGGCGTACATCCTCAAGGCCGAGCTCGCGTCGGGCGGCGGCGGGACGGTGTACGAGGCGCAGCACAAGATCCTGGGCCGCAAGGTCGCGGTGAAGATCCTGCGCCGGCAGCTTGCCGCCTCGCCGCAGATGGTGGCGCGCTTCGTTCAAGAGGCGCGCGCCGTCAACATGATCAAGCACCCCAACATCGTCGACGTCTCGGACTTCGGCGAGCTGCCCGACGGGCGGCCGTTCCACGTCATGGAGCTGCTCGAGGGGAGGGACCTGCGTTCGATCCTGACCGAGCGCGGGCGCTTCCCGCCGGCCGAGGTGCTGGAGATCCTCGAGCCGGTCTGCTCGGCGCTGCAGGCGGCGCACGATCACGGCATCGTTCACCGTGACCTCAAGGCCAGCAACATCTTCATCTCCAGCGGGCCGGAGAAGCGGGTCAAGCTGCTCGACTTCGGCATCGCCAAGCTGATGCACCCCGATGCCGGGGAGGCCGGGTTGACCGTCGTCGGCACCCGGCTCGGCACGTCGTACACGATGGCGCCCGAGCAGATCCGCGGCGAGGCGATCGATCCCCGCACCGACATCTACGCGCTCGGCGTCGTGCTCTATCACCTGCTGACCGGGCAGTACCCGTTCCGCGCCGAGACGATGACCGAGATCGAGCGCCAGCACATGGAGGCGCCGCCGCCGCGGCCGAGCCAGATGGCCGCCATCTCGCCCGCGCTCGACGCCGTGGTGCTCCGCTGCATGGAGAAGACGGCCGATCGCCGCTTCCCGACGGTGAAGGCGTTCATGGAGGCCCTCCGCGAGGCGGCCGGGACCAAGGTCGCCGCCGCCGAGGCGGCCGCGCGCGCCGTGGCGGTCTACGTCGACATCCGGATCGCGGACGGCGACGCCGCCGAGAGCGACGAGGTGCTCGACGACACCTCCGCGATCCTCGACGCCACCGAGCAGAGCTTTCGCGGCGGCGAGCTGACGCTGCCGCTGCAGACCGGCAACGCCATCGTCGGCGCCCGCGTGCTGGCGGCGGACGCCGCGGCGGCGCGCGGCGAGCGCGCTTCGGTGGTTGCACTGGCCAGCGCGCTGGCCAGCGCGCTGGCGGCGCGGCCGTCGGCGCACCCGGCGGTGCACGTCAACGTCTCGGTCCACGTCGCCCCGGCGATGGTCAAGGACTCGGCCGACGCTCCCGGCGGCCGCGAAGTCGTGGGCGGCGAGATCATGTCGACCGCCGACTGGGCGCCCGCGGACAACGTCGACGGCGTGCACGTGACCGACTCCGCCAAACGCTGACTCGCCAGGCGCCCGGGGAGGCGCTCGCTCGCTTCGCTCGCATCGACCCCCGCCGCCCGGGGAGTGCGCTCGCTCGTTTCGCTCGCATTGGGCCGGGGGGGCTACGCGCGCCTCAGATGGCTCGCTCGCCACGGCTCGCTTCGCGAGACGGCAACCGGCGGATTCTCGCGGCGTTGAGCGCCCCGCGTTGACTGGAGCGTAACTCGCCGCAAAAAGCCCAGGGGCGGCGAGCCGCGGTGCGGTCAACGCGGGGCGCTCAACGCCGCGCCTGACTTGGGTCGCCGTCTCGCGAAGCGAGCCGTGGCGAGCGAGTCATCTGCCACTCGAGTCCATCCGGGTCGATGCGAGCGAAGCGAGCGAGCGCGTCCCCGGGCGGCGGGGGTCGATGCGAGCGAAGCGAGCGAGCGCGTCCCCGGGCGGCGCGACTACAGCAGCCCGAGCGTCAGCAGGATCGCGATCGTCACCCCCATGATCGACTCGCCGGCGATGCCACCGGCGGCGACGGCCATGATCGTGGTGTCCTCGATGTCGCGCCGGCGCCGGCGGATCAGGGCCGTGATCAGCGCGCCCGCGAACGCCGTCACCGACAGTGAGGCGGGGTTGATCATCGCGACGCCGATCGCCGCCGGCGACGGGACGAAGCGTGCCCAGCGCCCCCGGCTGCGGGCAGCCAGGGTCAGCACGCCGCCGACCACGAGCCCGATCAAACCCGCCAGCGGCGCCCCGTGGGGAAGGTTGGAGAACCCGCCGCCGACGGCATCGGCGCCCACCTTCCAGGAGAGCGCCGCGGACGCCGGCATGTTCGGGTTGCCGAGACCGTAGCTCTTCAGGATCACCTGGTAGACGGGGACGGAGACGATCGCGCCCAGGATCGAGCCGAGGATCTGCGCGCCCACCTGGGCCCGGGGCGACGCCCCCAGCCGCTGTCCCGCCTTGAACGCCCAGAGCGTCTGGGCCGTCTGCGACGTCGTCCCCATCGACACCAGACCAGTCGCCAGCGTCACCGGCGCGCCTCCGCCGGCGAACGACAGCTGGGTCAGCATCCCGACGGCGCCGGACGGCGCGAGGTCGGTCTCGCCCGCCGCGCGCCCCGAGACGTTCGCCAGCACCAGCGCCAGCGCCAGCACCGCGGCCACCACCGCGGGCGAGAGCTCGAAGATGGCCCATCCGACGACGAAGATCGTGACGACGGCGGCGAAGAGCAGCGGCATGAAGAGCCGCGGTCGGAGCGGCTCGGCCGCGGGCGTGGCCTCGCCCCGGCGCCTGACCAGCCCGGAGAGGTCGCGGAGCGACCGGCCCACCGCGCGCCAGTCGAGCACCAGCGGGACGAAGCTGCTGGCCACGAGCATGCCCAGCGCCGGCCAGATCACCCAGGAGACCCCGGTGGCGTAGTCGGGCTGAAGCAGGACCCCCGTGCGCGCCAGCAGCGGCACCAGGACCGCCCAGCTGGCGAAGGCCCCCACCAGCATGCTGGTCGCGTTGCGCACCCCAATCAGCATGCCGGTCGCCGCCATGACCGGGCTCCAGCTCAGCCCCAGGGTCAACGTCGCCGCGGCCACGCCACCGAGCGCGCCCGGGAACGCCGTCAGCTGCGGGATCAACCTCGGCCGCGCGTCGCGGAACCAGGTGATCGCCATCGCGACCAGGACCGCGACGATGAGCATCCGCGCCCGTCGGAGGGCCGTCTCCCGCGCGGTGTACATCGTTTCGATGATCTCGCCGGTGGCGGCCCCGGTGGGGAACGGCAGCTTGTCGACCACGATCAGCTTCTGACGCAGCAGGGTGGCGGCGAAGATTCCGACCAGGCCGATGGCGATGCCCCAGAGAACGATTGCCCACCCCGGGTAGTCCCGCCCCAGCAGATGGAGGGCCGGGACCGGCCCCGCGACGCCGGTGACGTAGCTGGCGATCGCCGCCGACGAGGCGGTGGTCTGGGTGATGTTGTTCTCGAGCGCTGTGTAGGGCTTTCGCTCCAGGCGCTTGAACGTCGCGAACAGCGCGAAGCCCAGCAGCGCGGCGGTGATGCTGCCGCCGTCGATCGAGTTGATCTTGAGGCCGGTGTAGACGTTCCCCGCCGCCAGCACGATCCCCAACGCACTCCCGGTCACCAGCGCGCGGGCGGTCGCTTCCAAGCGCGGGGCAGGGGCGGTCACGGGCTCGACGGAGGTTACCGGATTCGCGACGGGAGGTCGCGACGTATGGACCGGCTCACGGAGCCGGTTCGCCGGCCTGTTCGCGCGTCCGCAGGCCGTGCTTCCAGAGCAGGCGGTAAAAGTAGATGCGGTCGACGCCCGCGGCCCGGGCCGCGGCGCTGACGCGGTTCTCGTGCAAGCGCAGGAGCTCCTCGAGGTAACGGCGCTCGAACGCGCTCACCCAGCCCTCGCGCGCCTCGCGCAGCGGCAGGCCGGTGTTGACCGCCCCTTCGGGGCCCGGCGGGGGAGGCGTGGCAGTCGTGCCGCGCGGCGGGGCGAAGTCGCGCAGCGCCACGCAGCGCTCGAGGTAGTTGCGGAGCTCGCGAATGTTCCCGGGCCAGTTGTGCTGGGCCAGGGCGGCGAGGAACTGCGGCACCCGGATGGCGGCCAGCGTCTCCTCGTCCATCGCCCCCAGGTTGCGCACCGTGTGATCGACCAGCAGCGGCAGATCGGGGAGCCGGTCGCGCAGCGGCGGCAGCTTCACCTCGACCACCGCCAGCCGGTAGTAGAGGTCGGACCGGAACTTGTGCCCCGCCACCTGTTCGCGAAGGCTGCGGTTGGTGGCGGCGATCAGGCGGACGTTCACCGGCACGTGGTTGTTGGTGCCGACCCGACGGACCTCCCGGCGCTCGAGCACGCGCAGCAGCTTGGGTTGCAGGTCGAGCGCCAGCTCGCCAATCTCGTCGAGGAAAACCGTGCCGCCATTGGCGGCCTCGAACACCCCCTGGCGCGACGACACCGCTCCGGTGAAGGCGCCGCGCTCGTGCCCGAACAGCTCGCTCTCGAGCAGGTTGGGCGGTATGGCGCCGCAGTCGACCACCATGAACGGTTTGTCGCGACGCGGGCTCCCCCGGTGGATCGCCTCGGCCGACACCTCCTTGCCGGTGCCCGTCTCTCCCTCGAGCAGGATGGTGGCGTCGCTGGTCGACGCCTTGCCAATCACGTCGAAGACCGCCTGCATCGCAGGCGAGCGACCCACCATTCGCCCGAAGCGCTCCTCGGTGCGGACGCGGGTCGACTCGTCGAAGCGCGCGGGTCCGCCGACCGCCAGCGCGGCTCGCGCCCCCTGAGACCCGTTACCCACGGCCGAGACATCGACTGTTGCAGCCGCAGGCTTGACCGTTTTCTTCAAGCCGCGCGATGCGTTAGCGGCCACGGACGCAGTCCGACGCGCGCTACGTACGTTGATGTCCGGCCGCCACCGACGCCGCGCCCAGGAGGCCGGGTTGAGGGTGGGTGACGACGTAGGCCGGCATGTGCTCGACGAGCGTGTGCAGGCGTCCCTTGCGGTCGAACGCCTCGCGAAACCCTCCCCGCTGCAGGTAGGGAAGGATGCGCGGGGCGATTCCCCCGGCCACGAACACCCCCCCGGTCGCCAGCACCGTCAGCCCCAGGTTACCCGCGACGGCGCCCAGCACGGAGCAGAACAGCGCCAGCGCCATCTCGCAGATGGGGTCGGTCCCGGCCAGCGCCCGCTGCGAGATCGCCGCCGCCGGGTCCTTGCCGTCTCCCGTGCTGGCCAGCACCGCGGCGGTCTCCTGGCGGATGAGGCCCCGGCAGGCCGGCTCCTCGGAGAGGAAGCTGAAGACGTCGACCAGCCCCTTTCCGGAGAGCACCCGCTCGCACGACACCCGGCCGTACTTGACCATCAGGTACTGGACCAGCCCGTGCTCCAGCGGGGTGCGCGCCGCGAGGTCGACGTGCCCCCCCTCGGAGGGGACGACGTGATACTGGTTCTCGGCCGCCGACCAGAAGAGAAAGGCCTGCCCGAGGCCCGTTCCGGCGCCGAGCACCGCGATCGGCCCGTGCCCGACCGGCGTGCCGCCGCCAAGCGGCGCCAGGGCGGAGGCGTCGACCGCCGTCACCCCCAGCGCGGCGGCGGTGAAGTCGTTGACCAGCTGGACCCGTACGATCCCGAGGCGCTGGGAGAGCGCGTGGGCGTCGATCACCCAGGGGAGGTTGGTGGCGCGGCAGATGTTGTTCTCGATCGGGCCGGCGATGCCGAAGCAGGCGCTGCCGACCCGGGCGCGTTCGCCGATCTGCGCCGCCGCTTCGCCCAGGAACCCGTCGGCGATCACGTCCAGCGACGCGTGCGCGGCCGACGGGTAGGTGCGCTCGAAGATCGGTGTGGCGAACGGGCGTCCGTCGACCACCTCGTAGATTGCGAGCCGGGTGTTGGTGCCGCCGATGTCGCCTGCGAGGACGGTCATCACGGGGTCGCTTTTATACCCGGATGGGCGCCAAAAGCATCCTGATCGCAGAACACCACGACCGGGGCGGCGCGGTGAATCAGGCGAGCGGCGGGGAGCCGGCTGTCCGGCCGCAGCGCGTTCTCCAGCGCGGCGCGCTTGTCGCGGCCCGCGACCAGAAAGCAGATCGAGCGCGCGGCCAGCAGGGCGGGGTAGGTGAGCGTCAACCGGCGGGTCCCCAGCGTGGGGACGTCGACGGCGACCGCCAGCCGCTGCGTCTCCGCCAGCGCCGTCGTCTCCGGGAACAGCGACGCCGTGTGGCCGTCGGGCCCCAGCCCCAGGAGCGCCAGGTCGAGGGCGCCGCCGACGCCGAGCGCCAGCTCGTACGCCCGCGCGGCGGCGTCGAGATCGTCGGCCGCGGCCTCCCAGCGGTGGACGTTCTTCTCGGGGACCCGCGCCGGCTCGAGCAGCGTCTCGCGCGCCATGCGGTAGTTCGACTGCGGATCGTCCGGGGGGACCGTGCGCTCGTCGCCAAAGAAGACGTCGGTGTGGCTCCAGTCGATGGTCCGCACCAGCCTCGGGTAGAGCGCCCGGGGCGTCGCCCCGCCGGCCAGCGCGATCCGGAACCGCCCCCGCGCCGCGATCGCGGCCGACGCCCGATCGGCGATGAAGGCCGAGGCCAGCACGACCATCCGGGTGACGTCGGCCGCGACCTCGAGCTCGGGCTTCCGGGGGGGCGACGGCGCGGACATCGGGGGCGGGACACTACCGCGCACGCCCCGTTCTTGTCTCGGCCCGCCCGCGGTGTTAGTCAGGCTCTCCGCATGGGCGCGTTCGAAGAATTGACCTGGCGTGGTCTCGTTCAACAGACGACCGCCGAGGGGTTTGGCGAAGTCCTCGCCAAGCCGCTCGCCATCTATTCCGGCTTCGATCCCTCGGCGCCCAGTCTTCATGCAGGCAATCTGGTGCCGCTCATGACCTTGAGCCACCTGAGACGGCACGGGCATCGGCTGCTGCCGCTCATCGGCGGCGCCACCGGGATGATCGGGGATCCATCGGGCAAGAGCAGCGAGCGCAAGCTGCTCGCCACCGACGAGCTGGAAGAGAACACGCGGCGGTTGACGTCCCAGGTCGAAAAGTTCTTCGCGACCGACGAGGGGCCACCGGTTCAGGTGGTCAACAACCTCGACTGGCTGGGCGGCGTGCGCCTGCTCGAGTTCCTCCGCGACGTCGGCAAGCACTTCGCCGTCAACCAGATGATCCAGCGCGACTCGGTCAAGCAGCGCTTCGAGTCGCGGGACGAGGGGATCTCGTACACCGAGTTCTCGTACATGCTGCTGCAGGCCTACGACTTCCTCGAGCTCTACCGCCGCCACGACTGCCGGTTGCAGTGCGGGGCCTCCGATCAGTGGGGGAACATCGTCTCCGGCGTCGACCTGGTCCGCCGGATAGAGGGGAAGACCGTCTACGGGCTGACCACGCCGCTGCTCACCAACAGCGAAGGGAAGAAGTACGGCAAAAGCGAAAAAGGTGCTGTCTTCCTCGATCCGACGCTGACCTCGCCGTACGCGTTTTATCAGTTCTGGCTCAACACCGCGGACGCCGACGTCGGCCGCTTCCTCCGCTGGCTGACGGTGCGCGGTCAGGACGAGATCGCGGCGCTCGAGGCCACGACCGGCTCGGGGGCCCGCGCCGCCCAGAAGGCGCTGGCCGAGGATCTGACCCGACGGGTGCACGGCGCGGACGAGCTCGGACAGGTGGTCCGGGCCAGCGAGTCGCTGTTCGGCGGCGGCGACCTGCGCACCGTCGGCGGCACGCTGCTCGAAGAGGCGCTCGCCGCGGCGCCGTCGATCTCCGTGCCGCGGGATCGCTTCAGCGGCGAAGGCGCGCTCATCGTGGACCTGCTCGCCGAGGTCGGCGCCTGCCCATCGAAGTCGGACGCGCGCCGCCAGCTGACGTCGGGGGCGATCTCGGTCAACGGCGTACCGCTGGGCGCGGCCGCGCCGGAGGCGCGCCTGACGGCGAACGACCTGATCGACGGCCGCCTGGTCGTGCTCCGTCGCGGCAAGCGGAACAACTACGTCATTCGCGTAGCCTGACGTCACGTCCGCCCGCGGCCGACATCCGTCGCGGCACCTGGGCGTAACGCGGGCGGGAACGGCGGGGACTACTTCTTACAGTTGTCCTCGCCGATCGTCTGCCAGTCCTTGGCGCCCGGGAGCTTGATCTCGCCCCGCCAGCTCAGCCCCTTGTCACCGACCTTGGTGAAGGTCTCGCGGATGACGGTCCTGAGGCCGCCCATCAGCCCCGAGCCTTCGGAGACCAGCTTGTCGCCGTCCTTCTCCGCGGTCTCGGAGAACCAGTTCCCGGCGCTGTCGACCCCGACCACGACGAACTTCTTCAGCGACCCGTCGTAGCTCATGAAGCCTTTGCCACGGTACCCGAACGGGTTGAGCTTCGTCTTGGCCTGCTCGTAGTCGGAGGCGATGACGAAATCCTTCAAGTCTTTCTTGAGGGTCATCTTCGACTTGTAGTCGTAGGCGGGCGAGTTCGGTCCCAGGGCGCCGATGGGCGCCTTGCCATCGCACCTCCAGGAACCGACGACCCAGTCGAGCTGCGCCATCTCGGGAGCCGGCTTCGGGGCGACCGGCTTGGGAGGCGGAGCCGGCTTGGCTGCGGCCGCGGCCGGGGGGAGCGGCGGCCGGGGCGGGAGCCGGCGCGGGCGCCGCGGCGGGGGCTGGCGCGGGCGCGGCGGCCGGCTTGGCGGGCGCCGCGACGGGAGCCGGCGCGGGCGCCGCAGCCGGCTTGGCGGGCGCCGCGGGAGCCGGCGGCGCGGGCGCGGCGGCCGGAGCGGCCGGTGGCGGCGCTGGAGCAGCTGGAACGGGGGCTGGCGCGGCGGCCGGCTTCGGGGCCTGTGCGGAGGCCGTCCCGGCCACGAACAGCAGCGTCATGGAGATCCGTGCCACCGTCTTGACTGTCCTGATCAGACTGACCATGGGCGCCAAAATAAACCGGCAGCGCAGCCATTCGCAACGCCAACCGGATTTGGCCTATTCTGCTGGCCCGGAGGTCCCTGCCCCCATGCCGCATCGCTCCCCCCCAGGCTTGCTTGTACTGCTATTCGTCTGCGCGATCTCCGCCATCCCGCCATCCTCGCCCCTCCGGCTGCGCCGGCGGCGGCAAGAGCGGGGCACCCGGGGCGGCCGGCCAGACGGGGAGCGCGGGGAGCGGCAGCGGCGTCGCGGGGAGCGGCAGCGGCGTCGCGGGGAGCGGCAGCGGCGGTCGGGAATCGGGCAATGCTGGCAATGCTGGAATGACGGGAACGGCGGGCTGAGGGCGGGCCTGCCGGCTCCGGCCCCGCCGGCTCCGGGCCCGCCGGGAGCGGTCCCGCGGGCGCAGGGGGCTCGACCACCACCGGGCGGGGCGGGACCGGCGCGCCGACCGGCGCGGCCGGCATGACCACGACGACATGGACGCCAGCGCCGATCACGTCTGCCAGGAGGGGATGTTCACCTTCGAGCCGAAGATCCCGACGGTCTACCTGCTGGTCGATCGCTCGGGGAGCATGTTCGCCTGCGTGGGAAGCACCGATGTACGCGCGCCGCCGTGCGCCACCCAGGCCAACAGCTACTGGAACCGTCTCCGGGACGGCATCCTCCAGGTGGTCAACCAGCTTCAGGCCGATGTCCGCTTCGGGTTCGCCACGGTCGGCGGCACGACGGCGACCTGCCCGGACACCAAGAAGGTGGCGCCGGCGTTGATGAACTACACCGGCGATCTCGACCCTCTACGGCGGGCTGCCGTTCCGCGGCGACAACGACAAATGGGAGACGCCCACCCGGCTGACGCTCGAAGTGATCGGCACCGAGCTGACGGCCATCACCGCGCCCGGCGACAAGTACATCCTGCTCATCACCGACGGTGAGCCCGACTACTGCAACGACGGCAACATGCTCTGCCCGCCCGACTCGGTCGTGGGCAAGATTCAGTCGCTCAAGGCGCAGGCGGCCCCCAACAGCATCGGTACGATCGTGTTCGGCCTGCAGTCGGCCGTCGCGACCGTCTCGCCCAACACGCTGCAGGCGTTCGCGAACGCCGGCGCGGGCGAGTCGGTGAAGGCGCCGTTCACCGGCACGGACCTCACCTCCTACTGGGACCAGTGCAACAACGAGTCGCACTGGAAGGCGGACATCGTCGCGAAGCTCCCCGACTGCGGGTTGGCCGCCAACTTCAACACGTGCCGTGGCAAGACCGTCGGCGACTACACGGCGACGGCCGGCCCCACCAAGCCGTTCATGCCCGATCCCTCGAGCCAGGCCGCCATCGCCACGCAGCTCAAGACCGCGCTGGCGAGCGTGAAGAGCTGCGTCTTCGACCTGGGCGATCTCAACGGTCAGTCGATCAAGGTCGATCAGGCGCAGCTCGGCAGCGCGCACGTGAAGGTCGCAGGGACCGAGGTCCCGCTTGCCACGGGCGGCGCCGCCAATGGGTGGCGCATGAACGACGCCACCCAGCTGGAGCTGGTCGGGACCGCGTGCACCAACTGGAAAAAGCCGGACGTCAACACGATCGACTTCCAGTTCCCCTGCAGCACGATCATCTTCGAGTAGCGACGAGGGTCCTGAGGTCAACGACTGCTTCCGGCGGACGCGGGCTCGAACGCCCAGAGGCGGCCGGCGAACTCGAGGCAGCGGGCGAAGAGCGGGTCGCGGCCGCGGCGTCCCAGCGCGTCGACGCACAGCTCGGCGTCGGCGTGCGCGTCCAGCTTGACCACCTTGGGGGGGGCGATCGGCACCTCGACGGTGGCCTGATCCATCGCGGTCCGTGACAGCGAGTAGCGGTCGGCGCCGGCGTAGAGCTCGAGCCCCAGCACGCCGCTCTTGCCGCAAGGCCCCTCGGTCGGAACCATGTGGACGGCGATCGCCGGGCCGGGGGCGTCGCCGCGCTGGAAGTCGAGGCGCAGCCCACCGTCGGAGGTCTGGATCGAGCGCAGCGGCCGCCAGTCGAGCCGGATCCCGAGCCAGGAGATCGAGCAGCAGCGCGCTGGCGTCGCACCGGGACCGGTGACGCACGACGAGCCGCGAGGCGGCGGCCAGCGGTCCACCGCCGATCGGCGGATCGAACAGCCCGGCGAACAGCGAGCGCACGCTGCCGAGCCGCAGCCAGCCGAGGTCGGCGATCGGCAGCGGCTGCGTCCGCGCGACCAGCCGCTGCAGGGCGAAGAGCTGCTGTGGCCGCGCGCAGACGGTGGTGTCGACGATCAACCGGTTGGTCACCGGCAGGAGCTCACGGGTGAGCAGCGACTGCGGGAGCGTCGGATCGATCCAGAACAGGGCCGTCGGCACGCCGGGGATCTGCAGCGCCCGCACCAGCGCGCCGAAGTGCGCCCTCGGCCTGGGCCGGGCCGAGCAGCGTGATCTCCTCGGAGTAGACGACGCGCGCTCCGCCCGGCTGGGAGACGACGTTGCTCTCGATCGTCGCCTGCAACGGCGCCCGTCTCTCCATCTTCCAGGCAGATCGTGATCGCCCGCGTCGGCAGGCCGGACGCCATCTCGTCGACCAGCTTCTTGGCGGCGGCGAGCGCGTCGCGTCCGCGGGCCGGCATGACGACGTTCCAGAGCGCGGCCCGCGACACCGCTCGCCGCACCGCCCTGGCCGGCCTGCTTCCAGAGCCCGCCCAGCTCGCGCTCGATCGCCCCGACCTCGACCGGGATCGGCTCGCCGCGGGCGAAGCGTTCGAAGTCGATCACGGCAGCCGCCAGGCGCCGCCCGTCGGCGGCCATCAGCCGATCGGCGGCGTCGGGTCCCCAGCTGCCGGCGGGGTAGGTGCCGAGGGTGCTACGCCCAGCCGCGTTGTCCTCGGCCCAGCGCTTGTGGATGCGCGAGACCCAGGCCCAGCTCGCCTCGACCTCGTCGGCGCGCGTGAACAGCGTGCCGTCGCCCAGGAGACAGTCGAGCAGCAGCCGCTCGTAGGCCTCGGGCGGCTCCAGGCCGAACGACGAGCCGTAGCGGAACTCCATGCTGACGGGCGCGATCTCCATCGCCGGCCCCGGCAGCTTCGAGCCGAAGTTCAGCGCGATCCCCTCGTCGGGCTGGATGCGGATGCTGAGCACGTTGGGGCGGATGCTCTCGCCGCGGCGCCCGAACAGCAGGTGGGGCGCCTCCTTGAACACGATCGCGATCTCGGTGACCCGCTTCGGCATCCGCTTGCCCGAGCGGAGGTAGAACGGCACGCCGGCCCAGCGCCACGAGTCGATGAACAGCTTCAGCGCGACGAAGGTCTCGGTCGTCGAGGTCGGGCTGACGTTCGGCTCGGTGCGGTAGCCGGGCACGTCGCGCCCGGCGATCGAGCCGGCGGCGTACTGCGCGCGCACCACCTGCAGGTCGATGTCGCTGGCCGGGATGTAGCGCAGCGCCTTCAGCACCTTCAGCTTCTCGTCGCGCACGGCATCGGGATCGAACGCGACCGGCGGCTCCATCGCCGCCAGGCTCATCACCTGCATCAGGTGGTTCTGGACCATGTCCCGCAGGCTCCCCGCCTGCTCGAAGTAGCCGCCGCGGGCCTCGACGCCGACGGTCTCCGCGCCGGTGATCTGGACGTGGTCGACGAAGCGGTTGTTCCAGACCGGCTCGAAGATGCCGTTGGCGAACCGGAAGACCAGCAGGTTCTGGACCGTCTCTTTTCCGAGGTAGTGATCGATCCGGTAGATCTGCTTCTCGGTCAGGGTCTCGTGGATGTCCCGGTTCAGCGCCCGCGCCGACTCGAGGTCGCTGCCGAACGGCTTCTCGATGATGACGCGCGCGCGGGTGTCCCCCATCGGCGCCAGCCCCGACTGGCCGAGGCCGCGGATCGCCGGTGCGAACGACCAGGACGGCGTCGCCAGGTAGAAGACGCGGTTGCCGGGCAGGCCCAGCGTCTTCTCGATCTCCTCGATGCGTGCCTTCAGCCCCGCGTACGAGGCGGGGTCGTCGTAGTTTCCCTGGTGGTAGAAGACGTGCTGCGCGAACGCCGACCAGAGCGCGGGGTCGACGGGGCGGCGGCGGGCGAACTCGTCGCAGGCCTTGCGGAGCGTCGTCGCGGAAGGCGTCGTCGGTGAGCGGCTTGCGCGCGAACCCGACGATCGCGAACCGCGCCGGCAGCAGCCGATCGCGGGTCAGGCTGTAGAGGGCGGGGAGTAGCTTGCGGTGGGTCAGATCGCCGGAGGCCCCGAAGATCACCATCACCGCCGGCTCGGGGACCCGCTCCTCCGCCAGCCCCTCGCGCAGCGGGTTCGGCAACACGATCGGCTGTGACGAGACGGTCATGCGGTGCCCGAACGCTAATCGCTCGCATGCCGGTCGACAACCCCGGCGACGACGGAGGTCTGCCCGACGGTCAATCTGCGCAGACGAAGACTTTGCCGCAGTCGTCCTCGCCGCCGATGACGGCGCCGCCGTTCGGGGCGAAGACCAGCGAATCGACGTCCGCAGTGAAGGTCTTGCGGCCCATCTCGCCGTGGTTGCTGGTCGCCAGCAGGCTGAGCCGGCCGTTGCTGCCGCCGGAGGCGACGTACTTTCCGTCCGGGGAGAAGGAGAGGGCGTTGGTGTAGTCGATCGCCACGTCCGGCGCGATGGCGGTGAGGGCCGGGTAATCCCAGAAGCGCGTCTGGGTATCGCCCGTCACCAGCAGGAGCCCATTGGGGCTGAACTTCGTCACCCAGACCGCGTCCTCTGCGGTGTTGGTCGTGGCGATGGTCGGTCCGACGAAGGCGGAGGCGCCCAGCGTGAAGACATGTACCGTCCCGTACCAGGTCCCCACCGCGATGGCGGCGCTGCCGTCGGCGAGGGGGACCGGGGAGACGCTGATCGAGGAGGGCTCCTCGGCAACGTGCTGGGAGAGCATCGGGAGGCCGTTGCCGCTCACGGCGTGGACGTAGACGGTGCCCCCCGAGAAGCCGGCGTGGTCGGCGCTGATCACCCGCTGGCCGTTGGGCGTGAACGCGACGCCGACCATGTCGTTGTTGCTGCCGTCCCCCTGCAGGACGGGGCCGGCGGTCCAGGTGCTGGTGTTCCAGAGCCGGATGACCGTCCGGTCGAGCACCGCCAGCTTGGTGCCGTCGGGGGAGAAGGCGAGCCCGCCGCTGTGGCCGGTCAGCTCCTTGCCGGCCGCGGTCAGGAGATGGCCGTCGAAGCGCCAGATCTTGACCTTGTCGTTGAAGCTGTCGCCTCCGGTCGCCACCGTTTGCCCATCGGGCGAGATCGCGACGGCTTTGACCTGCGTGTGGTTCGGGCAGTTGGCGCCCACGTGGTCGAACTCGCGACAGGTGTTGAGCGAGGGGATCTGAACGGGGCCGCTGCCGCCGCGACCGGCCGCGCCGCCGCCGCTGCCGGCCGCGCCGCCGCCGCTGCCGCCCGGGCCGCCGCTGCCGCCCGGGCCGCCGCCTCCGGCGCCGCCGTCCGGTCCGCAGACGTTGTCGGGCTTCATGAAGATCGCCACGGTGACCGTGTCACCGGCCTTGTCGATGGTGCCGGCCCCATCGCCACGAAAGCCGGTGCAGCCGCTCGCCGGCGTGGCGACCGCATAGATGGTGACGTCGCCGGTGACGCTCCCCTCGAAGTAGAGGCCGAAGGTCTGGGCGGTGCTGATGGAGAGCGAGGTGAGGGGAAAGGTCTTCGCCACGGCGCCGGCGCTCGACAGCGTCACTGACGCCAGCGCGGTGGGGTTCTCCTCGGGGTCGTCGAGGCGCAGCTCGACCAGGACGAGCGACTGCTTACTGGTGCTGCTGCAGGCGCCCGCGAGCGCGAGCGAGGCGAGGAGGCCGAACGAGGCGAGGCGGCGCGACGAGCTCATGGCCCCGACAGTACGGCCTCGCCCCGGGCGGGGTCAAAGCCGGCGAGCCCGGACGGCGATCAGCGCCCGGCGAGGGTGTCGGCGAGCGCGGCCAGCCCGGCGTCGACGTCGGCGCCGAGGTGAACGCGCAGCGCGCGACGGCCGCGGCGGCGCAGCACCTGGAGGTCGCCCAGGGCCTGCGCGTTGCGCAGCGTCGCGAAGCTGTAGGTCTCGCCCGGCACCGGCAGATCCGCCGGGCTATCGGCGGTCAGCTGCAGGAAGACGCCGTTGTTCGGGCCGCCCTTGTGGAGCTGGCCGGTCGAGTGGAGAAAGCGTGGGCCGTACCCGACGGTCGTCGCGTTGAGCGACCGATCGCGCACGGAGACGCGCATGTTGGCCAGCGTGGCATCGCGCCCTTCGGTGCGCAGGAAGTAGGCGCAGAAGGCGAAATAGTCGCCCGGCGCCAGCGTCGCCAGATGGGCGCGGATGCGATCGGCGTCCCGCGGCCCGCAGGTGTCCTCGGCCGGCGGGAGCTTCCCCTGGGCCGTGTTGACGGCCAGGAGGGCGCTGGTCGCCAGCTTCGCCTCGGTGACGTTGAGCTCGTCGAAGGGGTTCACCTCCAGCGTCGCGCCCGCGAGCGCGGTGGCGATCTCCCAGCGGAAGAACTCGCGCCCGAGCGCCTCGCGGCCGTCGAGGGTGATGCGGATGACCGGGTGCCCCGCCTGCTCCAGCGCGGCGAGCGCCCCGACCTGCTGCGGGTCCTCGGCGTCGCGGATGTGCACGAAGAGCCGGTCCGCGGCGTAGACGCCGGGGGGGCCGAGCGGCTCCATGTCGACGGGGACGATCCCCTTGCCGTCCTTGCCGGTCGACTCGGCGACCAGCTGCTCGATCCACGAGCCCAGGCTGGCAAAGGCGGGGAGATCACCAGCGTCAGCTTGTCGCGCCCCGCCTTGGCGGCGGCGCCCAGCGCGGCGCCGAGCCAGAGCCCCGGGCTCTCCTCGGCGGGGACCGCCGGGCCGGAGGCCGCGGCGAACGCGACGCCGGTTCCGGCCAGACGGTCGACGGGGGCGCCCAGCAGCGCCGCGGGGACCATGCCGAAGTACGAGAGCGCCGAGTAGCGCCCGCCGATGTCGGCCGGGTTGATGAAGGTCTTGCGGTAGTGCTTCTCCTCGGCGAGCTGGCCGAGGCGGGTGGCCGGATCGGTGATGGCGACGAAGCGCGCACCGGCGGCCACGATGTCCCCGCCGGCCGCTGTCAGCGTCTGCTGCCAGTAGTGGCGCTCGAAGGCCTGGATCTCGATGGTCCCGCCCGACTTCGACGCGACGATGAAGAGGGTCTGCTTGCCGGCGATGAGGCCGTCGATCTCCCGGACCGCCGCCGGATCGGTGTTGTCGAGGACGTGGAGGCGGATGCCCGACGCCGCGGTCGCGTAGACACGGCTCAGCACCTCGGGGCAGAGCGAGCTGCCGCCCATCCCCAGCAGCACGGCGTCGGTGAAGCCGGCCGCCTTGATCTCGGCGGCGAACGCGGTCAGCTCCGCCGCCTTGCTGGCCATCAGGGTCGGGGAGCGGAGCCAGCCCAGCCGGCTCTTGATCGATTTCTCGTGCGAGAGATCGGACGAGAACAGCGTCGGGTCGCTGTCCCAGAGGCGCGGGAGCGCGTTCTTGCCCTTGAGCCGAGCGACCTCGGCGTCGACCGCGAGCCGCAGCGGATCGGGGAGGGCGGCCTGCTGGCGCCCGGAGGAGCGCTCGGAGAGCGCCGCCCGGCGCCCGTCGATGGCGGCCAGCAGGCTGCTCATCGAGGTGGAGAACGAATTCACGCCGTCGGTGAGCAGGCCGTGGCAGACCCGTCCCAGATCGAAGCCCATGGCGTTGAACGCCGCCACCGTCTGGCGGGCCCCCTCGATGTCGTTGGCGAGCTGGGAGACCGGCTGGCCGTGGTCGAGGTACGCGTCCAGCGTCGCGGGGGGGACGGTGTCGACGGTGTCGGGGCCCATCAGCGCGTCGACGTAGTAGGTGTCGGGGTAGCGTGGGTCCTTGGTCCCCGTCGAGGCCCACAGCAGGCGCTGGGGCCGGGCGCCGGCCGCGGCCAGCTCGCGCCAGCGCGGCGAGGCGATCGTACGCTGGTAGATCTCGTAGGCGAGCTTGGCGTTGGCGATCCCCAGCTTGCCGCGCAGCGACTCGCAGCGGGCACCCTCGTTGCTGGACGCGGTGGTTGCCTTGGCCACCAGCAGCCGATCGCAGACGGTGTCGACGCGCGACACGAAGAAGCTGGCCACCGAGGTCATGCCGGCGAACGAGCCGCCCGCGCGCCGCCGCTCCTCGAGACCCGCGAGGTACGCCTCGACCACCTCTTCGTACTGGAGGAGCGAGAACACGAGCGTCACGTTGACGCTGATCCCGTGGGCGGTCAGGGCCCGGATCGCCGGGATCCCCTCGGGCGTCGCCGGAACCTTGATCATGACGTTGGGGCGGCCGAGCGCCTTGGCCAGCCGCAGCCCCTCGGCGATCGTCCGCTCCGTCGACGACGCGAGCTCGGGGAGCACCTCCAGCGAGACCCGCCCGTCGACGGCGTCGCTCTCGTCGTAGAGCGCCCGCATCAGGTCGCAGGCGCCCCCGATGTCCTCGAGGGCGAGATCTTCGTAGATCTCGATCGTCGAACGCCCCTCGCCGACCAGGCGGCGCAGGGCCTCCTCGTAGTCCGAGGAGTGGACGATCGCCTTCTCGAAGATGGTCGGGTTCGACGTCACCCCGCGCACGCCGCGCGCGATCAGCTCCGCGAGCGCGCCTGAGCGCAGCAGGCCGCGGCGCATGTTGTCGTACCAGATGCTCTGGCCCAGCCCGTGGGCCTTGTGGAGTGAAGTGTTGTTGCTCGCCATGTCCGTTCTGTTCGTCCGTTGTCTGTTGCTCGGTTGCGGTTGCCGCTACCGCCCCGCCTCCTGCGCCTCCAGCGCGGCGATCTTCGCCACGCGTAGCTCGTGCCGTCCGCCCGCGAACGGCGTCTCCAGCCAGGCATCGACGATCGCGAGCGCGTCCGCCTCGGCGACCATGCGCGCGCCGACGCAGAGCACGTTGGCGTCGTTGTGCGCGCGCGACAGCCGCGCCGACTCGACGTTCCAGGCGAGGGCGGCGCGGACGCCGTGAATCTTGTTGGCGGCGATGCAGACGCCGAGGCCGCTGCCGCAGACCAGAACGCCGGCCGCTCCGGGCTGCCCGCGCACCGCGCGTCCCACCGCCGCGGCCCAGTCGGGATAGTCGGTCGATTCGGCCGACAGCGGCCCCAGGTCTTCGACCTCGTGTCCGCGCTGCCGCAAATGCGCGACCAGGCGCTGCCGCAGGTCGAATCCGGCGTGGTCGCTGCCCGTGAATAGCTTGCTCACGTCAGGGTTCTCATACTGCAAACCGACGCGGTCGTCACCTACCCTACGAGGCTCCTCTGGGGCGGCGGACCAGGAAAATCATCACCGCGGCAAACGCGGCGGTCATGGCCAGGGCGGTCAGGCCCTGGCTGAAGCCGCCGAGCCGGGTCATCAGGTTCGGCCCGACCAGACCGCCCAGGCAGCCCGTGGAGTTGATGAGGCCGATCGCCGCGGCGCCGGTCGCGCCCGAGACGAACCAGCGCGGCATCGCCCAGAACGCAGGCATGAAGCCGTAGATCCCGCCGCCCACCATGGCCAGGCTGACGACCCCCCAGGCTGACGCACCGGGCAGGAGCAGCGCCAGGGCGAGGCCGCCGGCCGCCATCAGCATCGGCGCGATCGTGTGCCAGCGGCGCTCGCCGGTCCGGTCCGAAGACCAGCCGGCGGCGAGCGTGAACAGACCGCCCGCGGCGTAGGGGATGACGGCAATCAACGTGACCTTCAGGTTGCTGAAGTTGGTCACCCCTTTGACGATGCTTGGCATCCAGAAGCTGAAGCCATAGGACGTCGTGACGATCCCGAAGTAGGCGAGCACCAGGAGCAGGATCTGCGGGCGGGAGAGGGCGCGCACGCCCGCTCGCCAGCCGGGCGCCGTGGCGGTCATCGCCGCCTCGCGGGTCAGCTCGCCGAGCAGCCAGGCCCGTTCGTCGTCGCGCAGCCAGCGCGCGTCACGCGGCCGGTCGGCGAGCACGAACAGCGTGACCCCGCCCAGCACGACCGCCGGCAGCCCCTCGAGCAGGAAGAGCCAGCGCCAGCCGGCGATGCCGCCCCAGTGGACGTCCAGCAGGAGGCCAGAGATCGGCGCCCCGATGATGTTCGAGACCGGCACCGCGAACATGAACAGCGCGAACGCGCGCGACCGATCCTCCACCCGGAACCAGTGCGAGAGGTAGACGATGATGCCGGGGAAGAAGCCGGCCTCGGCCACGCCGAGCAGGAAGCGCATCCAGTAGAACTGGCGCGGCGTCTGGATCAGCGACATCGCGCAGGCGATGAGGCCCCAGGTGATGAGGATGCGCGCGAACCAGCCGCGGGCGCTCCAGGTCTCGACCAGCAGGCTCCCCGGGATCTCGAACAGAAAGTAGCCCAGGAAGAAGATCCCGGCCCCGAACGAGTACTCGATCGAGCGTCAGCCCCAGGTCGTGGCGCATGGTGAGCGCCGCGTAGCTGATGTTGACGCGATCGAGGTAGGCGATGAAATAGAGCAGCAGCAGGTACGGCACGATCCGCCGCATCGTCCGCCTGCGGACCCGGTCGCCGAGCGCTTCGCCGCCGCCCGCAAGGTCACCGCCCGCAAGGTTGCCGCTGGAACGAAGGGTCTGCTCGCTCACCGGCAACGCACTCTATATCAGCGCGCTAGGGTAGTGCGGAGCGAAGTGCCTTTCCCCGACGCGTTCTGCGCGCTACGGTCTCGGGCTTTGCACGCACCGATACAAACGCTCTCCGGGCACGCCGTCTTCCTGCTGCTGGTCCAACTCGCGCTGCTGGTGGCGGTGGCCCGGATCGGCGCCGAGCTGGCCAAGCGGGTCGGCCTGCCGGCGGTGGTCGGCGAGCTGACCGGCGGCATCGCCCTCGGCCCCAGCCTGTTCGGCCACTACGCCCCCGAGGCGTTCGCGGTCGTCTTCCCCCCCGTCGTTGCCCAGTACCACCTGCTCGACGCCTTCGGCAGCGTCGGCATGACCCTGCTGCTGCTGCTGACCGGGCTCGAGACCGACCTGCGCCTGCTGCGCAACCTGGGCCGCGCGGCGCTGATCGCGTCGGTGATGGGGATGGTGCTCCCGTTCGGGCTCGGCTTCGGGCTGGGGCAGTTCCTCCCCGACAGCTACCTGACCGACCCGGCGCACCGGATGCTGTTCAGCCTGTTTCTCGCCACCGCCATGTCGATCTCGGCGATGCCGGTGATCGCCAAGATCCTGGTCGATCTGGATCTCACCAAGCGGAACATCGGGCTCGTGATCCTGTCGGCCGGCGTGGTCGACGACACCGTCGGCTGGCTGATCCTGTCGCTGATCGCGGGCGCCGCCACCCACGGCGCCGTCAACGTGCAGGACCTGGGGCTGACCGTCGTCTACCTGATCGGGTTCATCGTGGGGACGGTGGTGATTCTGTTTCCGCTCTTGCGGGGGCTGATGCGCCTCACGACCGAACGGTTCAAGACCACGGACACCGATCTGGTGCTGATCATCGTGACGACGTTCCTCTGCGCCGCCGCCACCGAGAAGATCGGCGTTCATCCGGTGTTCGGCGCGTTCGTCGCCGGCGTGGTCCTGCACCAGACGCCGCGGCTGCGGAAGGAGACGGTCGCGAAGCTGGAGTCGGTCACCTTCGGCGTGCTGGCGCCGATCTTCTTCGGCCTGGTCGGGCTGCGCGTGAACCTCTGGGAGCTGGGGGGCGGCGGCACGCTGGGGCTGGTGATCGCGGTGGCCTGCGTCGGAAAGCTCGTCGGCTGCTCGCTGGGCGCCTACTGGGGCGGGATGCGCTTCTGGGAGGCGGCGTCGATCGCGGTGGCGATGAATGCGCGCGGGGCGATGGAGATCGTCGTCGCCACCATCGGGCTGTCGCTGGGGATCCTGACGCCGCAGATGTTCTCGATCATCGTCATGGTCGCGATCGTGACCTCGTTCATGGCCCCGGTCGGGCTGCGGCTGACGATGCCGCGGGTGCGGATGACCGAGGACGAGGCCCGCCGCATCCTGGCCTCGGAGTCGACCGGCGCCTTCGATCCGAAGCGGGCCCGCGTGTTGCTGGCGGTGGGCGGAGGCGAGAACGCGCTGGCGGCCGCACCGTTCGCGTTCGCGCTGGCCCGCAAGAGCGAGGCGCCGGTGAAGATCCTGCACGTGGAGGCCCATCAGCCGTGGTGGCGGCGGCTGGTGCCGCCACTCCGGCGGCAGGCGCCCGCCAACGTCACCGAGCAGATCGAGCATCTGCGCGGGCTCGACAGCGGAAAGCCGCCCGAGCTCGCGCGCGCGAGCGGGGCCAACGTCGCGCGCGTGATCGGCGACGAAGCCCAGCGCGGCTGCGATCTGATCGTCGTCGGCTCGGGATCGGGGCCGGCGCTCGGCGGCTCCGTCGTCGAGCAGCTGGTGGGCGATGCGCCGTGCCACGTGGCGATCATGAAGGGCACGCCACCCGGCGAAGGCTATCGACGGCTGCTGGTGCCGGTCGACGGCAGCGTGGCGTCGCGCCTGGCCGTCGACCTGAGCCTGCGCTACGCGGAGGCGACCGGGGCGTCGCTGACGCTGGCGATCATGACCGAGCGGCGTCCGCAGGCGGCGGCCTACGCCGACATGAGCGGGACCCACGTCCCCGTCGAGGTCGCGGCGACGTCGGCCGAGGAGCTGCACCGGATCTCGGTCGCGTTCCGGGCCTCGGAGGTCAAGCCCGACATCATTCACCTGGCGTTCGATCCCCGGTCGAGCGCCGTGGCGGCCACCGTCGACAACGGCGGGTACGATCTGGTGGTGATCGGCGCCGAGAATCGGGCTATTCAGCATCGGCTGTTTTTTGGCTACGAGAACGAGCGGCTGATCCGGGCGACGCGCGTGCCGGTGGTGGTGATCGTGCCGAACCTGAGCCGGCTCACCGCGCCCCAGCGGATCACGGGGTCGCAGCGATGACCGCCGCAGCGGACGCGGGGCCGCGCTTCGTGTTCATCGGCGGGGGCGCGCGCTCGGGCAAGAGCCGCTACGCGCTGGCCCGGGCCTGGGCTCTCGGGCGGCGGCGGCTCTTCGTCGCCACCGCGGAGCCGTTCGACGACGAGATGCGGGATCGCATCGCCCGCCACCGCGAGCAGCGCGGCGCGGCCTTCGACACCCTCGAGGAGCCGCTCGCGCTCCCCGAGGTGATCGCCACCGACCGCGATCACGACGTGATCGTCGTCGACTGCCTGACGCTCTGGCTGTCGAACCTGCTCTGCCGCGGGACCGACGTCGATCTCGCCGCCCGCCGGATCGACGCGCTCTGCGACGCGATTCGGGCCCGACGGTCCCACGTCGTGCTGGTGAGCAACGAGGTCGGGATGGGCCTCGTCCCCGAGACGCCGCTGGGGCGGCTGTTCCGGGATCTGGCCGGGGGCGCCCACCAGCGGCTGGCGGCGATCGCCGACGAGGTCTATCTGGCGGCGATGGGCCTGGTGCTGCGCCTGCGCCCGGGGCCGGTCGAAGCGATGGGGGACTAGGCCAGATGCTGCGAGGTATCGTCGCCGCCTTCACGTTCCTGACCCGGGTTCCGGTCTGGCGCGGGCCGCTGCTCGAGGCCGATCTCGGACGCGCGGTCGGCTTCTTCCCGCTCGTCGGGCTGGTGCTGGGCCTGGCGCTCACCGGCTTCGCGTTCGTGACCCAGGCGGCGCTGTCGCCGCTGCTGCTGGCGGCCCTGCTGGTGGCGCTGCTGGCGCTGCTGACCGGCGGCCTGCACCTCGACGGGCTGGCCGATCTGTTCGACGCGCTCGGCGGCGGGCGGGGCGATCGGGCGCGGATGCTGGCCATCATGCGCGACAGCCGGATCGGGGCCCACGGTGCGGCGGCGTTGATCCTGGTGCTGGTCGCCAAGGTGGCGGCGCTGGCGCACGTGCTCGAGCGGCACGACCTGGCGGTGGTGCTGATGTTCCCCGCCGTGGCCCGGTGGGCGGTGACGCCGCTCATGGTGCTGCTTCCCTACGCGCGGCCGGAGGGGCTCGGGCGCGCCTTCAAGGGCGCGGCGCGGGGGCGCGAGCTGGCGATCGCGGCCGCGATCCTCGCTGCCGTCGTCGCCACGCTGGGGCTGCGGACCCTGATGCCGGCGCTGGGGGCAGGGGTGGCGGCCCTGATTTTCGGGTTGTGGATGGCGCGCCGGCTCGGCGGATTGACCGGCGACATCTACGGCGCGGCGATCGAGCTGGCGGAGTTGGCGATGCTCGCGCTCGCCGAGGTCAATTGACGTCACGGCGCGCGGACGTTACCGTCGCCCACCAGATCCCCGAGCTACCCCTGATGGCCGCCCCCGTCGTTCACGTCGAGTTCAAGAGTTCCAATTTCGCGCGCACGAGCGCCTTCTACGAGCGCGTGTTCCAGTGGAAGACCGAGCAGAACGGCTCGGGCAGTTACATGAAGCTCGAGGGGGCCGACGCGCCCAGCGCCGGCTGGGTACGGGCCGATCTGGTGCAGGCGCCTGGGCCGATCGCGTTCCTGACCGTGGACGATCTGGCCGCGACGCTCGTCGAGATCGAGAGCGCCGGCGGTCGGGTGCTGGTGCAAAGCATGCCGTTCGCGGGCGGGGGCGAGATTGCGCTGTTCGCCGATCCGGATGACAACATCATCGGCCTCTGGCGGCGCAAAACCGGTGCGGCGCCCGGCGCGGCGCCCGCCGCACCGCCCGCTGCGGCGCCCGGCGCGACGTCCGGTGCAGCGAATGATGCGACGGCGAAGCCCGCGGGCAAGCCGGCAGCCAAAGCGACGACGACGCCCGCGGCGCCCGGGGCCAAGCCGGCGGCCAAGACCAAGAAGAAGAAATAGCGGCGGTGTTCCGGCGTTCCCCGGCCGTCGCGTTGGTCGCGGCGGCCCTGCTGTTCAGCTTGATGGCGGTGGTGGCGAAGGTCGCGGCGCGGCGGCTCCCCGGTCCCGAGGTGGCGTTCGTGCGGATGGGCGTGGGTCTCCTCGGCTGCGCCGTCGCCCGGCTCCGCGTCCCGATGCAGGCGCGCAACAAGCTGGGGCTGTTCATGCGCGGCGCGTACGGCGGCGCGGCGGTGCTGCTCTACTTCCTGGCCATCGCGCACCTTCCGGTCGGCGTCGCGACGCTGCTGAACTACACCGCGCCGGTGTTCACCGCGATCTACGCGGCTCTGTTCCTGGGCGAGGCGGTGACGGCCGGTACGCTGGGGGCGCTGGCGATGACGACGGTGGGCGTCGGACTGGTGATGGCGGGGACGGCGCCGCCCGGGACGCTGGGGCTCGGGCGCTGGCAGCTGGTCGGGATCGCGTCGGCGATGCTGTCGGGGGCCGCGGTCGCGACCATCCGCCAGGTTCGGAAGACCGACGGCTCCTGGGAGATCTTCACCGCGTTCTGCCTGGCGGGCTTCGTCATCAGCGCGCCCCCCGCGCTCGCCGGCTGGGTCGCGCCCACCTCCGCCGAGTGGGCGACGCTGGTCGGTGTCGGGATGCTGTCCCTGGTGGCGCAGCTCTTGATGACCCACGCCCTCCGCTACGTCCGCGCCGCGGTCGCGGGGGTCATCGTCCAGCTGACGCCGGCGACGTCGCTGTTCCTCGGTTGGGTGCTCCTCAACGAGCGGGTCGGCGGGCTCGCGGTCGGCGGCGCGATCGTCACTCTGGTCGGCGTCAGCGTCGGGACCTACCTGGCGTCGGTCGCGCCGACGGATTGAGGTCGGGCGGGCGGCGGGGCGCGCTCGCTCGCTGCGCTCGCATCGGGCCGGTGGGCTATACGCGCCCGAGATGGCTCGCTCGCCACGGCTCGCTTCGCGAGACGGCGACCGGGTGGTCCTGCCCCGATCCGATGGACGGTGTGCTCTTACGCTGCCTGACGGACCTGCTTCGAGTAAAGGGTCTCATGAGCTGCTGGGGACCTGCTGGCTAGAGTCGTGTGTCGACGGTGCCGATTGTAGAAGACCTCGATGTACTCATGGATTGCTGCTGCAGCCCCGTTCCGGGTCTGCCAGTTGTGTCGGTAGACGAGCTCTCGCTTCAGGGTGCTGAAGAAGCTCTCGACGACGGCGTTGTCCCAGCAATTGCCCCGACCGCTCATGCTGCACTGGATCCCGTGATCGCGGAGGGCCAGCTGGTAGTCCTCGCTGGTGTACTGAGTGCCACGGTCCGAGTGCTGGAGCAGCCCTGGCCCCGGGAGTCGCTGACCGATCGCCATTGTCAGTGCCGATAGCACGATGTCAGTGTGCAGACTGGGCTGCATCGACCAGCCAACGACCCGGCGTGAAAAAAGGTCGATGACGACCGCGAGGTAGAGCCAGCCTTCCCAGGTTCGGATGTAGGTGATGTCGCTGGCCCAAACAAGGTTCGGAGCCGAGACTTTGAATCCGCGAGCCAGCGTGTTGGGCGCAGACACATCATCGCTGGATGCCGACGATGGGTGGTACCAGCGCTTCTTCGGCTCTCCGACGAGGCCTCGCTCCTTCATCAGACGAGCCACGCGTTTGCGACTGGTCCGTTCGCCGGTCTCCCGCAACTCGTCCAGCACACGCGGACTCCCGTACGTGCCGCGGCCGGCACGATGAGCTGCCACGACTAGAGCGCCCAACCGGGCATCCTCCTTCGCACGCCGCGACGGACCTCGGCGACGCCAGGCGTAGTACCCACTGCACGACACCTGCAGCATTCGGCAAAGCATCGGAACCGAGTGTCTGGCCTTCTCCGCACCGATGAACGCGAATCTCATCGGCCTTCCTTGGCGAAGAAGGCCGCCGCTTTTCGGAGAATCTCTTTCTCCTCTTTGAGGATCCGAATCTCTCTCCTCAGTCGCGCCAGCTCTAATCGCTCATCGGTCGTCAGCGGCCCCGGTGGAGCCGCTCCACGATCGACCTTGCTTCGTCTCAACCAGCCATGAAGCACTGAGTCGCCCAGATCCAGATCCCGAGCGATCTCCTTGATCGGTCGGTCCTTGTCACTCAATACGAGTCCGATCGCCCGCTCCTTGAATTCCTTCGAGAACGTACGCCGAGGGCGTCGCTTCCTCTCTTCCATGGTCACCATCTAATCCTCCCGGGTGCTGTCCACCAAACCGGGGCAGGACCAGGCTGATTCTCGCGGCGTTGAGCGCCCCGCGTTGATCGCACCGCAACTCGCCGCTTGAGAGCTTTTTGCGGCGCGTAGCCTGCAATCACTTTCGAAAGGGCAGGCTACGCGCCGCAAAAAGCCCAGGGGCGGCGAGTTGCGGCGGGGTCAACGCGGGGCGCGCAACGCCGCGCCTAACGTGGGTCGCCGTCTCGCGAAGCGAGCCGTGGCGAGCGAGCCATCTGCGAGTCATCTGCGGCCCGATGCGAGCGAAGCGAGCGAGCTATCGGGGGAAGTCGTCGGAGGAACCAGGGCGGGCGTACCAGTAGAGCAGCGCCTCGGCGAGGATGGTCGTGTCGGCCCAGTGCCAGATCTCGAGGTCGAATCGGAGGGATCGTAGAGAACGGGATCGGATCGAGGACGTGGAACCGGTTCATGGCGAAGGTGCCGGAGAAGCGTCGCGTGGGTGCCCGCGGCTGGGCGTGGTAGGCGTGCGCGAAGGGCTCGGGCGTCGACCAGGCGTAGCCGAAGTAGTCCTCGGTGCCGGTGCCGAACAGGCTGGGGAAGGTCTCCCCGTCGACGTAGATCTTCTCGTCTCCTTCGCCCCACCAGGGATCGTCGGGCTGGTTCTCGACGGTGAGCACGGTCCCCACCAGCTGGCCGGTGCCGGTCAGCCCGCCGATGTGCCAGTCCCGAAACGGGCGGGTGGGGAGAAACTCGGATGGGCGGCGCATGGCGTGAAACAGCATCGTCGTCTCGCCGAACGGCGCCGGCTCCAGCGTCGCGACGCCCTCGACGTGAAGGGGCTCGGGGCGCAGGGGACGGGTCAGCGTGATCACCGCCCGTTCGCGGAACGGCATCGGGAAGCGGCAGATCAACGTCCCGTCGACGGTGGCCGCGATCGGCAGGGTCGCGAAGGGATGCGTCGCCGAGCCCCCTCCGAAGAACTGGCCGAGGGGCGCGCGCACCGTCTCGACGCCGTCGAACGCGATGGTGATGATCGTGCCCGGCATGACGGTATCGTCCCTTTCGGCGATCTTTTCGGCGATCCGCAGCCGCAGCTCGGTCAGACGGCCCCCGCCGGACGGCGCGGTGATCGTCGTGCGCTGCGGGTGTTCACGGTCGAGGGTGGCGGGCGCGATGACGATCTGTCGCCCGCCGGGCCCGGGCGGCGCCAGATCCGCCGACGGCCCGTCGCGAAGCGCGGTCGCCGCGCGCCAGAGCGCCCGCGCGGCGCGCGTCGCCTCGGCGCTCGCATAGGGGCGGACGTTGGCGGCTTGCTCGGGGCGGTAGGTCCGATAGCCGACCTGGTAGTAGAGCTTCGCCACCTCGTGCCCCGAGAAGGGATCGGCCGACACGATGCTGTCGACGGTGATCAGACAGCGGCGGCGGTAGGGGAACGGAAAGTAGAGGTTGTAGCCGCGCGCCGTCACGTGCGCGAGCGGCACCACGAAGGGGGCGACGTCGCCCGCCAGCAGCGCGTGGAACGGCGCCTCGACGACAGGGTGGGGGTCGTCGTCGATGTAGATCCGCAGCGTACCGGTCGGCGTCGCGGTCCAGAGCCGGACCACCGCGCCGGGCCCCGTCGCGTCGAGCAGCACGTAGCGCTTGTCGCCGTCGGGGCCGTCCTCGACGCGAACCAGATTCGCCTGCGTGGGGGTCACGAAGTCGTCGTTGGCGAACCAGCTGTCGCCGTCCTCGGGTCGGCGCGACCGGCGGTCGGTGCTGGCGGCCTGGCCGGCGACGAACGGCGGCTCGGCCATGCGGGCCAGGTGTCCCAGGTCGGCCATCTCGCCCGCCAGGGTCAGCACGCTGATCTCGCCCGGCGCGGCGACCGGGTCGGGCCCGGCGGGGATCGTCGACGACAGGGTCGGGCGTTCAGGCACCGCTTCAGGGACGGGGTCGGGCCCGTGCGCGCCGTAGAGCGCCACCGCGACCAGCGCCAGCACGAAGGCCGCCGTCACCAGGGCCGCCGGCCGCACGGGAGGCTTCGTGGCCGGCTTCAGAGCCATTTGCGCAACCCGTAGGCCAGTCGTTCCATCAGCCGCGTGAACAGCGACCGCGTGGCGAACTGGTCCGCGGTGACCTCTTCCGCACGGCTCATCTCGTCCTCGAGCATGGCGACGACCGCCGCGGTGTAGTCGGCGTCGAGGACGTTGACCACCAGCTCGAGGTTGTAGGCGAGCGAGCGACGATCGAAGTTGTAGCTGCCGAGCGAGACGAACGCGTCGTCGACGGCGATCGCCTTGGTGTGCACCACCGCCGGGCTGCGCCAGATCCTCACGCCCGCCGCCAGCAGTTGCTCGAACACGGCGCGGGCCGCGAGGTCGAGCAGCCATGAGTCGCTGGCCTTGGGGAGCAGCAGGCGCACGTCGATGCCGCGGCGGGCGGCGGCCTGCAGCGTGCGCAGCACGCCGCGATCGGGGACGAAGTAGGGGTTGGCGAACCGGATCTGGGTGCGGCTCTCGCGCATGGCGTGCAGGGCGGTGCGCCGAATCGTGAACCGGTCGCGCAGCTCGCTGTTCGAGACCACCGCGACCGCCGCGTCGCCCGCCGGGATGGGGCGGACCAGGGCGGCCGGATCGAGGCGGGCCTTCTTCTTGGCGCGCCGGTTCCAGGTGCGCAGGAAGACCGTCTCGATGTCGGCGACCGCTGGCCCCTCGACCTGAACCACCGCGTCCAGCCAGGCGCCGCCCCCCTCGGCCAGGCCGACCCATTCGTTGGCGATGTTGAGGCCGCCCGCGAACGCGACCTGGCCGTCGCAGATCAGCGTCTTGCGGTGGTTCCGGCGGATGAGCGCCCAGAACCGCGGCCGCCAGAACCGGTAGCGGTGATACGCGATCACGTGGACCCCGGCCGCGCGCATGCCGTCGAAGAACGCGGCCGGCGTTTCGCGGCACCCGACGTAGTCGTAGAGCACCCGCACCTCGACGCCGCGGGCGACCGCGCGCCCCAGCGCGGCCGCGAACCGGCGGCCGATGGCGTCGTCGCTGAAGATATACATCTCGAGCGAGATCCGCTGCCGGGCCAGCTCGATCGCCGCCAGCCAGGCCGGGAAGGTTTCGGTGCCGTTGCGGAGCAGCTTGACCGCGTGCCCGACGACGAGCGCGCGTGGGTCTTCGATGTAACGCACGAGCGCAGCGGATGGAATCATTGACCGGGCCCGTCGGAGCGCGTAAGGTTCGCGCCTTCGATGGGTCGCGAGGAGCATATAGAATTTCAGGGCCGCGTCATCGAGGTCTTGCCGGCGGGAAATTTCCGGATTGAACTCGAGACGGGGCATCAGGTGCTCGCTCACCTCGGCGGCAAGCTGCGGAAGCACCGTATCCGCGTCGTGCTCGGGGACAAGGTGACTGTCGCGCTCACTCCGTATGATCCGACGCGCGGAATCGTCGTCTACCGCGGCTAGCGCGGTCGCAGCCGGCTTCGTCGCAGCCGTCTTGGTCATCGCCGGCGCCGGCGCGGCACACGCCGTGGCGCCGCCGCCGGGAGCCGCGGTTCCCGGGGTCGAGCCCGGGAGCGTGGCCCCCCTGGTCGACCGGGTCAAATCCGCCGTCGTCACGATCCAGAGCACCAAGTTCATCCGCCGCTTCGCGGTGGAGGATCCCTGGAACCGGATGCTGCGCGAGCAGATGGGGCTGCCGGCGCCCAAAGCGACGCGCGAGAAGCAGGAGGCGCTGGGCTCGGGGTTCGTGGTCGACCGTTCGGGCATCATCCTGACCAACAATCACGTCGTGGCCGGCGCGGACGAGGTGATCGTCAAGCTGGCCGACAACCGACGGTTCGCTGCCAAGGTGCTGGGGAGCGACCCGCCCACGGACGTGGCGGTGGTGCGGCTCGACAAGCCGCCGGCCGATCTGGCCGCGGTGGTGCTCGGGGACTCGGACCGCGTGCGGGTCGGCGACTACGTGCTGGCGATCGGCAACCCGCTGGGGCTCGGCCAGACGGTCACGATGGGGATAGTCAGCGCCAAGAACCGCGTCATCGGCGAGAAGCTGGGCGAGATCGATCCCCGCTACGAGGACTTCATCCAGACCGACGCCGCCATCAACCAGGGAAACTCGGGGGGACCGCTTTTCAACTTTCGCGGGGAGGTCATCGGGATCAACTCGGCCATCATCAATCCGGGGGTGGCGATGAACGTCGGGTTCGCGATCCCGATCAACCTGGCCCGGCAGATCGCGGACCAGATTCGCCACGGCGGGAAGGTGGCGCGCGGGTATCTGGGCGTCACCACCGAGGACTTCACGGTCGAGCGCGCGGAAGAGATGCGCGTTCCGTTCGTCGCCGGCGCGCTGGTGAACGCGGTCGGCCCGGGCTCGCCGGCGGCGGCCAGTGGCCTTCAGCCCAACGATGTCATCACCGAGTTCGCGGGGAAGACCATCGACGGCCACCGGCGCCTCTCGGCCGTGGTCGGGCTGCTGCGCCCGGGTGAGAAGGCAAAGGTCAGCTACACCCGCCAGGGGCGGCGGGCCGAGGCGACGGTGACGCTCGGGGGGCAAGGAGGGCAAGCCGGGTCGGGGGGCGACACGACCCTGCTGGGGATGGCGCTGCGTCCGCTCGAGGCGCGCGAATCCGCGGCGGTCGGCCTGCCGGCCGGGGGCGGACTGGCGGTGATCGGCGTCGATCCGCGTGGCCCCGCCAGCGGCGTGATCGAGGAGGGAGACGCCTTGTTGGCGCTCGACGGACGCCCGGTCACGCTGGCGAGGATGAAGGCGCTGCCGGCGCGGCTTGCGCGCGGGGAACACATGACGCTGATCATCCAGCGCGGGCCGAACCGGTTCGCGCTGCAGCTGTGAGCTCCCGGCGGCGGCAACCGGCCCCGGGGACGCTCGCCCGGGCGCGCGCGCTGCTGCTGACCCTCGCTGCCGAGGGGGACGCGGCGACCCTGATCGAAGGGGCGGGGCGGCTCGAGCGCTGGCAGGCCCTGGAGAGCCTCTGCGACAGCGCCTGGCTGCCCATCACCCGGCGGCCGTCGGCGGCCGCGCTACGGGTGGCCCGCCGCCGGCTGCGGCTGCTCGGCTCGCAGCCGCAGCCGTTCGCGGTCATCGCCGAGCCCGCCGGCGAGCCGGTACACCTGCGGGGCGTCTGCGCCCGGCTCCCCGGCAGCGCGGCCCGCGACGAGCTCTGGCGGCGTCGGGTCGCCGACGAGGCCGACGGGCGCTGGCTGGTCGAGGAGGCACACGACTTCCTGCTGACTGCCCCCGACGGCGCCGTGGTTCAGGTGGTGGCGGAGGAGGGGCGGCTGCTGGGCGAGGTGCTGCGCCCGGGCGATGAAGCCTCGGTGTTCGGCCTGCTGACCCATGTTCCCGACGCGACCGGACGGGCGCCCGCCGGCCGTGGGCGGGGCGGCCTCATGCCCGCGCTGCGCGGTGATGCGGAGCTGCCGTTGCTCGTTTGCCCATACAAGCGCTACGCTGAAGAGGGTAATGACGGACCATAAGCTGGCCACGCTCCCCGTGGCGGCCCCCCCAGCGCTGAAGCCCGCCGCCGCGGCCACGGCGCTCGCACATCGCGAGCTGCTGGACGGCGACTTCTGGCGTCGCATCCCCGCCTACGCCGAGGTCGGGCGCGAGCGAGTTCCTCGACCACAAGTGGCAGGCCAAGCATTCGATCACCAACATCCAGAAGCTGCTGGCGGCGCTGGCGGGGCTGGTGTCCGACGGGTTCATCGCCGACGCGCAGCGCGGTTTCGAGCGGGCGCCGATGTCGGTGCGGGTGTCGCCTTACCTGCTGTCGCTGATCGACTGGCAGAACCCGCTACGAGGATCCGCTGCGGCTGCAGTTCATCCCGCTCGGCTCGCGCCTCCTGCCCGATCACCCGCAGCTCGATCTCGACTCGCTGCACGAGCGCGTCGACATGCCGGTGCCGGGGCTGACCCACCGCTACACCGACAAGGCGCTGTTCCTCGCCCTGGACACCTGCCCGGTCTACTGCCGGTTCTGCACGCGCAGCTACGCCGTCGGCATCGACACGGAGGAGGTGGAGAAGTTCCAGCTCAAGGTGAACGCCGAGCGCTGGGAGCAAGACCTTCGCGTACATCCGCTCGCGACCCGAGCTGGAGGACATCGTCATCTCGGGCGGCGACGCCTACCAGCTGCGCGCCGAGCAGATCACCGCTGATCGGCGAGACGCTGCTGGCCATCACCACATCCGGCGGATGCGCTACGCGACCAAGGGGCCGGCGGTGATGCCGCAGAAGCTGCTGACCGACGACGCCTGGGCCGACGCGCTGACCCGCGTGGTCGAGAAGGGGCGCAAGCTGCACAAGGAGGTGGTGATCCACACCCACTTCAACCACCCCCGCGAGATCACCGCGATCACCAAGGCGGCGCTCGATCGAGCTGTGCGAGCGGGGCATCACCGTGCGCAACCAGACCGTGCTGCAGCGGCGGGTGAACGACAGCGTGGCGACCATGACGATGCTGGTCAGCGGCTCGGCCTACGTGAACGTGCACCCGTACTACGTCTACATGCACGATCTGGTGAAGGGCGTGGAGGACCTGCGCACCACGCTTGCAGACCGGCCTCGACATCGAGAAGGGGATCCGCGGCGTGACCGCGGGGTTCAACACGCCGACGGTGGTCGTCGACGCGCCGGGCGGTGGCGGCAAGCGCGACGCGCACTCGTACGAGCACTACAACCGCACCACCGGCGTCTCGGTCTACACCGCGCCGGCCGTGCACCCGGGCGAGATGTACTTCTACTTCGATCCCATCGATCTGCTGCCGCCGGACGGGCAGGCCCGCTGGGCCGATCCCGCGGAGCACCCGCGCATGGTCGAAGAGGCGCGGGCCGCCGCGCTCGCGGGGCGGAAGCAGTGAGACAGATCGCGTCGGGCGAGGGTGAGCTTTGCTCGCCCGAGCCCATCGCGGGAGGAGCGGGACCCTTTGAGGGTCCCGAATACTGATGTCAGGGTGTACCGACTGCGGCAAGAAGGGTGGCTGCGACAGCCGGAAGGGCGGGATGTTCGCAGCCGTCGCAGAAACGCTGGTGCGGCTCTACCCGACGCGGCGCTGGGGCGACCGCGACGAGGCGGCCGGATTCGGAGCGGGTCTCGGAGCGGGGGAGGGGGACGCGCTGGCGGCGGCGCTCGCCGCCCGGCTGCACGCGGCGACGCTCTACCGCCCGGGCACGCCCGAGGAGACCTGCGACTACATCTACGTGCTGTGCGTCGGGCGGACGCCGTCGCTGATCGAGCTCGGGGCCGGGGCGCTGTCGGAAGCTGACGACGAGGCGCTGCGGACGTCGATCGCCCAAAACCCCGTCACCGAAGTCTACCTGCGGGTCGCGCTGTCGACGTGGCCCGTTTGCAGCGGTTCAGGAGGTGAGCGGTGGAGGCCCGCGTCGCGGCGACGCCGAGCTGACCCTGACCGAGGCGCGCCCGCACGGGGTGTTCGATCCGGTCCTGTTGCGGCGCCTGCGGACGCTCGTGGCGGTGCTGGCCGAGCACGACATCCGCCACCTCGACTTCGGCGAGATCGTCGAGCCGCCCGACGGCTTCGATTCGAGCGACTACCGCGAGCTCTGGGGTGTCGCCCCCGGGATCGCCAACTACCTCTTCTTCCCGCACCCGGCCGGCGCGGTGAGCAGCACGACGTTGCCCGCGACTACTTGAGCTTGGCGTCCAGCTCCGGCAGCAGCGCTGTCGCGAGGGCCTTGGCTCGTCGTTCTTCCGCCGCGTCGTAACGGCCCAGCGGGGCCGACCCGACCTCGTCGAGCAGCCGCTTGGCCTCCTGGAGGTGGCCGCTGTCCATCAGCGAGATCGCCAGGTAGACGCGCGGCGCGCAGCGCCGCCGGGTTCATCTCCAGCGCGCGGCGCAGGTGCTCCTGCGCCTTCTTACGATCGCGCTTCGGCCAGGGGAGCTTGTCGAAGAAGCGCCCCCAGGCGGTCTCGATGCCGCCGTGCTCGTAGCCGGGGTTCAGCGGCCTGCGCGCGGCCTAGACGATCTCGAACTTTCCCTCCATACCCTGCGACAGCGCCTTCATCGCCCCCAGCCCCAGCACGTAATTCCCCATGCACAGCGCCGCCCAGTAGTAGCCGCCGGCGTCGTTGGGGTTGACGGCGATCGCGCGCTCGGCGATGTCCCAGCCGTCCTTGCCCCAGCGCGAACGCTGGTCGCCGCGCCACCCCGGGATCGTCGCTGGCCCAAAAATAAAAACGCGCCGCCCGCCACAGACACCCCGTAGTCGTCGGGGGCGCGCGCCAGCAGCGCCTGCACCGTGCGTCTGCTCCTCGGTCCAGGCCGCGTGGTCGTCGCGGTGGCGGTGCAGCTCGTCGATGCCGCGCCAGCGCCGCCGGCAGCGGCAGCGGCGTCGCGGGCGGCGCCGAAGGAGCCCGGGCCACCACCGGCGCCGACCGCGGCGACGCCACCGCCGGCTCCGACGGAAGGCGATCAGCGTAAGAGACAGGCGCTCGGCTGGCTCACGGCGCGGAGTATATAGGCTATGCTCGCGACGACTTCCGGGAGGAAAATCGACGTGCCGGATAAAGCGATGCAAGCCGAGCTGAAGATCGACGACAAGGTCCTGTCGAGCTGCCCGTCGTCGTCGGCAGCAGAAGACGAACACGGCGATCGACATCGGCAAGCTTCGCGCCAAGACCGGCAACGTGACGCTGGACCCGGCGTACATGAACACCGCCTCGACGAGGAGCGCGATCACGTTCCTCGACGGCGAGCAGGGGCATCCTGCGCTACCGCGGCATCCCCATCGAGCAGCTGGCGGAGAAGTCGACCTTCGTCGAGGTCGCCTACCTGCTCATCTACGGCCACCTGCCCAAGCAAGGCGGAGCTGGCCGCGTTCTCGGGCGAGCTGACCCGTCACTCGATGATCCACGAGGACATGAAGCGCTTCTTCGACGGCTACCCGGGGACCGCGCACCCGATGGCGATCCTGTCGGCGATGGTGCTGTCGCTCTCCAGCTTCTATCCGGAGGCGCTGGACGTGAAGAACCACCAGGAGCAGGAGGCGACGATCGCGCGCCTGCTGTCGAAGGTGCGGACCATCGCGGCGTTCTCGTACAAGAAGTCGATCGGCCAGCCGTTCGTCTACCCCAAGAACAGCGCTCAGCTACTGCGCGAACTTCCTCAACATGATGTTCTCGGTCCCGGCGGAGCCGTACGAGATCGACGAGGAGATCGTGAAGGTGCTGAACCTGCTGCTGATCCTGCACGCGGATCACGAGCAGAACTGCAGCACGTCGACGGTGCGCATGGTCGGCAGCTCGCAGGCGAACCTGTTCGCGTCGATCTCGGCCGGCATCTGCGCGCTCTGGGGGCCGCTGCACGGCGGCGCCAACGAAGAGGTGCTGGAGATGCTGGAGGCGATCCAGCGCCGACGGCGGCGGCGCCAAGAAGTTCGTCGACCTGGCCAAGGAGAAGGACTCGGGCTTCCGGCTGATGGGCTTCGGCCACCGCGTCTACAAGAACTACGACCCGCGCGCGAAGATCATCAAGGTCGCGGCGGACAAGGTCATGTCGAAGATGAAGCACCCGGATCCGCTGCTCGACATCGCCAAGACGCTGGAGGAGGCGGCGCTGACCGATCCGTACTTCATCGAGCGCAAGCTCTACCCGAACGTCGACTTCTACAGCGGCATCATCTATCGGGCGCTGGGCATTCCGACGAACATGTTCACCGTCATGTTCGCCATCGGCCGCCTGCCGGGCTGGATCGCCCACTGGAAAGAGATGATGGAGGACCCGTCCACCAAGATCTGGCGCCCGCGCCAGATCTACACCGGCCCGACGCTGACCCACTACGTCCCGATGGATCAGCGCAAGTAGCGCGGGCCGAGCCCGCGCGTCACCAGGTCAGACGCAGCGACGACGTGTAGCCGTCGGTGCCGCCCTTGTCGACCCACCAGTGGACGTAGCCGAGGCGGATGGCCCAGCGCGGTAGCGGCGCCCGGCCGGGGGTGAGCGGGAAGGGCGTGGCGGCGAACCGGAGGGCGCCGACCGCGAGCTCCAGCCCGGCTTCGGCGATGTAGGCGCCGTAGACATGGGGGGGCTTCATCTTCTCCCCCTCCGGCGGCGGCTTCGCGATCTCGGCCAGCAGCATCGCCGTCGGCCCGCCGTAGACGCCGAGCTGGCGCGGGTCCTGGGGGCTCCCCCAGGTGAAGACGGGCACGGACAAGCGGGCGCCGAGCCCCGTGCCCGAGAAGGCCGACGTCGACGAGATCGAGAGTTCCCTTGGTCTCGATCAGCAGCGTCTGGGCGAGCGCCACGTCGAGCAACGTCGGGCCGAGCCGGGCGAGCAACGAGAGCTGCGTGCCCATCACCAGGCCCTGCAGGTGGTCGCCGGCGAGACCGGTGTTCTGCAGCCCGACGACGAAGGCGGTGCGGGCGGGCGGGACGCCCCAGCGCAGCTGTCCGGCTGCCGGGTCGGCCAGCGTCAACGTCAGCGGCCGGCCGTCGCCGCCGGGGATCTCCAGCAGGACGCGCCGGGGAGATCGCTGTCTGGGAACCGGTAGCCACCGAACAGCGCCCAGGCGTTCCGCGTCGCGCCCGGAGGAACCTCCACCGGCGCCAGGACGGCGCGTTCGGCGGGGAGCTCACCGGGGAACGGGCCGTCGCCGCCCCCCATCGCCAGCAGCGATCTCGTCTCGGTGGGGCGTCGGGCGTCGATCGCCATCAGGCACGAGAAGCTGGCTGTGCTGACCCGGTAGGGTGTGGTCCCACTGTTCGTGAGCGTCAGCTCGACGACCAGCATCGTGTCGTCGCCCAGGCCGCTGGCGGGGACGTTGTCGGTCAGATAGAGGCGCGTCACCGACGCCTGAACAGGGGCGCGCGCCGCCACCGCGGGCTCGGAGAGCCGCACCGGGATGAACGCGGCGCCGCAGGCCGAGGCCGACAGCGCGGCCAGCATCGCAATCGCGCGCCCGGCGTTGGAAGTCATTCGCCGGTTGGATAGCCGGGGCCGCCGTTGCGTTGGCCGCTCCGCCCCGCGGCCTTACTTCTTCGGGGCGGGGGCGGCGGGCTTCGTCGCGGCGGCCGCGGCGGGGGCGGCGGGCTTCGCAGCGCCGGCGGCCGGCGGGGGAGCGGTCGCGGCCGGGGGCGCCGTGGCGGGGGGGGCGGTCGGCGCGCCTGCCGGAGCCGCTGCCGGAGGGGCGACGGCGCCACCACCGGGCTCCGCCTCATCACCCTCGGGTGCGCGGTCCCAGCGATCGACCTTGCCGCTGCCGGTCGAGTCGTAGCCGATGCGATCGAGCTTGCCCCCCTCGTAGTACTGCCACTCGTCGACCTTGCCGTCGTTGTTGGTGTCGCGCTCGATGCGAACCAACTTTTCCTCCTCGAAGAACTTCCAGACGTCGGGGCGCTGGTCGAAGTTCATGTCGCTCTCTTCGCGAACCTTCTTGCCGCTCGCGTAGTAGTAGACGGAGTCGAACTTGCCATCGAGGTCGAGATCCGCCTCCTCCATCTCGATCGCGTTGCCGGTGTCGTCGTAGTAGGTGACGAGATCCAGCTTGCCGTCGTGATTCAGGTCGACCTGCTTGCAGACCAGGACCTCGACGTTGTTGCCACCGAGGTTCTTGCTCACGAAGTACTTCCAGACGTCGGCCTTCTTGTCCTGATTCGTATCCCCGGTGACGACTTTCTTGCCCGCGTCATTGCACTTGTTGCGATCGACGTTGGGGGCCGCCGAGACGTTGCTCCCCGAGGGCGACGCCACCATCTCGGCGTGCTTCGGGGAGCTGCCGCAGCCGGCCCCGAGGCTAACGGCCAGGGCGAGGGCGAGGGCAGGCGCGAGGGCAGGTGCGAGGGAAAGCCGGGAAAGGGGAGCCACCGCCGGAGCGACCGTGAACCGAGGGTTCGTGAACATGTGCCCCGTACGGTAGGGCGGAAACCGAACGACATCAAGTAGCTGGGCGCGTGACCGGGCGCGCGTCGAGCTTGACCTCTAACCTATGGTCATGCATGGTCACGCCATGGCGAGGAAGAAGATCTCCACGACCATCTACATCACCCCCGAGCAGAACGAGCAGCTCAAGCTGCTGAACGCGAAGACGCGCGTCCCGGTCGCGGAGTACATCCGACAGGGAATCGATCTGGTGCTCGAGAAGCAACGGGACCATCTTCCGGGACAGCTGACGCTGCAGGTCCCGACCGGCCGCCGCTAGGCCGTCCCCCCCCCGCGCACCCATTTCGAATGCCCACACCGACCCGTCTCATCCGCAATTTCTCTATCATCGCTCACATCGATCACGGCAAGTCGACGCTGGCCGACCGGCTGCTCGATGCCACCGACGCGCTCGCGGACCGCGAACGCAAGGCTCAGTTCATGGACAGCATGGACCTGGAGCGCGAGCGCGGCATCACGATCAAGGCGGCGACGGTGCGGCTCACGTACAAGGCCGACGATGGCGAGACCTACGAGCTGAACCTGATCGACACCCCGGGGCACGTCGATTTCCACTACGAGGTGTCGCGGTCGCTGGCCGCCTGCGAGGGCGCCGTGCTGGTCGTCGACGCCTCACAGGGGGTGGAGGCGCAGACGCTCGCCAACGTCTACCTGGCGGTGAACAACAACCTGACGATCGTGCCGGTGATCAACAAGATCGACCTGCCGGCGGCCGATCCCGAGAACGTCCGCCGCCAGATCGAGGAGGTCATCGGTATCGACGCCTCGGAGGCGATCCTGGCCTCGGCGAAGGAGGGGAAGGGGATTCACGAGATCCTCGCCGCGGTCGTCGCGAAGATCCCGCCACCGGTCGGCGATCCGGCGGCGCCGCTGAAGGTGCTGCTGCTCGACAGCTGGTACGACAGCTACCGCGGCGTCGTGATCCTGGTGCGCGTCGTCGATGGCATCCTGCGCCCCAAACAGAAGGTTCTGTTCGTGGCCGCCCGGCGCGAGTACGAGATCCAGTCGCTGGGGGCCTTCGCGCCGTTTCCGCGGGAGATGCCCGAGCTGGGGCCGGGGTCGGTGGGCTTCTTCACCGCCGCGATCAAGGAGGTCGGCGACGCGCGCGTCGGCGACACCATCACCGAGACCGCGCGCCCGTGCCTGGCGCCGCTGCCGGGGTTCCAGCCCGCCAAGCCGATGGTGTTCGCGGGCATCTTCCCGACGGACAGCGCCCGCTACGAGGATCTGCGCGACGCCCTCGACAAGTTACGCCTGAACGACGCCTCGTTCACCCGCGAGCCCGAAACCTCGCTGGCGCTGGGGTTCGGCTTCCGCTGCGGCTTCCTCGGCCTGCTCCACATGGAGATCGTCCAGGAGCGGCTCGAGCGCGAGTACGACCTCGATCTGATCACCACCGCGCCGACGGTTCGCTTCCGCTGTGTGCTGAAAAACGGCGACACGATCGAGCTCGACAACCCGGCCAAGTTTCCGTCGGAGGGCGACATGGAGCGGATCGAGGAGCCGATCATCGCGGTCACGATTCACACCCCGCCGGAATACGTGGGGGGGATCCTGAAGTTGTGTGAGGACAAGCGGGGGACGCAGACGGGACTGACCTATGCCGGGGAGAAGCGCGTGATCATCCGGTACGATCTGCCGCTGACCGAGATGGTCTTCGGGTTCTACGACCGCTTGAAGTCGTCGTCGCGCGGCTACGCCTCGCTGGACTACGAACCCAAGGATTACCGCCCCGCCGACCTGGTGCGCATGGATCTGCTGGTGAACGGCGATCGGGTCGACTCGCTGTCGCTGATCGTCCACCGCGAGGGCTCCTACGAGAAGGGGCGCGACCTGTGCGTGAAGATGAAGGAGCTGATCCCTCAGCAGCAGTTCGAGGTGGCCATCCAGGCCGCGATCGGGTCCAAGATCATCTCGCGTACCACCGTGAAGGCGCTGCGCAAGAACGTGACCGCCAAGTGCTACGGCGGCGACATCTCGCGGAAGCGCAAGTTGCTGGAGCGGCAGAAGGAAGGTAAGAAGCGGATGAAGCAGGTCGGCAACGTGGAGATTCCCCAAGAGGCCTTCCTGGCCATCCTGAAGGTCGACTGACGTGAGCCTCATCGCCTGGTGGCAGCGACGATCGGCGGCCCGGCGGGCGAGGGTGGAGGGACGCCACCTGGTGCGCGAGGCGCGCCGCATCCTCAAGAAGAGGAGCTACCGCATCCCCGCCACGGTCGCGAGCGAGGTCGGTGCCGCCGCCGACGCGGTGGAAGCGGCCCTCGCCGGCGAGGACATCGAGCAGCAGCGCAAGACGATCGCGACCCTCGACGACGCGATGGACGACCACCTGGCGTTCGCCCGCAAGTCGACGCTGCGCGAGTACTCGGAGTCGATCGGCGTCGCCGTCGCGGTGGCGCTGCTCCTGCGCGCCTTCGTGGTCGAGGCGTTCCAGATCCCGTCGGGGTCGATGATCCCGACGCTGGAGATCGGCGACCACATCTTCGTGTCGAAGTTCGCCTACGGGCTCAGCATCCCGTTCACCGACAACAAGGTGATGCAGTACGCCCAGCCGTCCCGCGGGGACGTGATCGTGTTCAAGTACCCCCTCGATCACAGCACCGACTACATCAAGCGCGTGGTCGGGCTGCCCGGAGACACCGTCGAGGTCAGGCGGCAGGAGCTGTTCCTGAACGGTCAGCTGGTGCCGCGTGAGCGGGTGCCCCGCGACTGTCACTACTCCGAGCCGGGGCCGCACGGCCCTCCGGCCGACGAGCACGACTGCGAGCTCTGGATGGAGTCGCTGGGGAACAAGCGCCACGAGACGATCTCCGACCCCTCGCCCCACAGCGGACGCGACTACGCCCGACACGTCGTTCCGCCGGGGCACGTCTTCGTGATGGGGGACAACCGCGACAACTCGTCGGACTCGCGGGTCTGGGGCGACGTCGACTTCAACCTGATCAAGGGTCGGGCGCTGATCGTCTGGTGGTCCCGCGGGACCGCCGAGGACTGGAGCCCGATGTCGTTCTTCAAGACGATTCGCTGGCGCCGGTTCTTCCAGGCCGTGCACTAGCCGCTCCCGCGCGAAGCGCGGGGGTGCGGCTATTTCTGAATGCGCACTGGCCGCTCCCGCGCGAAGCGCGGGGGTGCGGCTATTTCTGAATGGCTCTAGCCGCTCCCGCGCGAAGCGCGGGGGTGCGGCTATTTCTGAATGCGCTCTAGCCGCTCCCGCGCGAAGCGCGGGGGTGCGGCTATTTCTGAATGCGCTCTAGCCGCTCCCGCGCGAAGCGCGTCAGCGGGTGACGAACTTGATGTCGTCGATGCGCAGCACCACGGCGCAAGTGCCGGTGCCGCTGTTGGCGGAGTTCACCTGGAACTGGACGCCGACGATCTGCGTCCGCGCCGGGATCGTCGAGCTCGCCGGGTTGCTGAAAGCGGTGAAGGCCTGTGTGTACGTCATCCCGGCCGGGGTCGGGTTGGCCAGGTTCGCCACCGCCGGGAACCGGTAACAGGTGCCGGCGGCCGGGCACGTGCCTCCGGTGGGATCGGTGGTGTTGTTCGGGCGCTGATCCTGGGTCTGTATCTGCACCTGCCAGCTGCAGCCGCTGAGGCTGCCCGAGGCCGTCGACGCCGTGAACTCGATGGAGTTGAACCCCGACGCGTCGACGCAGGAATCGAAGATCAACCCGCCGCCGGCATATCCCAGGGCCGCGACGTCCATGTCCAACATCAGGCCGCGCGTCCCCGTAGTCTCGACCGTCGCCACGCTCGCCGAAGGCGCCGCGCCCGCGTAGGCGAACACGTGACCGTCCAGGCCCAGCGCGTTGCACCACTTCTCGCTCGTCGCATTCCACTCGAGCGCGGAGAACGCGGTCACGGTTCCGTCGGGTAGCAACTCGAGCGCCCCGGCGCCGCAATCCAGCGCTCCGCCCAGGGGGCAGACGTAGGCGCTGCCGGCCGCGCCCGCCGCACCGCCCGCCGTGCCGCCCGCGCCGGCGACACCGCCGCCACGACCGCCGGAGCCGGCGACCGAGCCGCCGCTGCCGCCGCGCGCCGCGCCGCCGCTGCCGGCGACCGAGCCACCGCTGCCGGCGACCGAGCCACCGCTGCCGGCGACCGAGCCGCCGCTGCCGCCGCGCGCCGAGCCACCGCTGCCGGCGACCGAGCCACCGCTGCCGGCGACCGAGCCGCCGCTGCCGGCGACCGAGCCGCCGCTGCCGGCGACCGAGCCACCGCTGCCGGCGACCGAGCCACCACTGCCGGCGACCGAGCCGCCGCTGCCGGCGGGACCGCTGCCGGCGGGACCGCTGCCGGCGGGACCGCCGCCCGCGGTGCCGCCACCGGTCGCTCCGGCCGCCCCGCCCGCGGTGCCGCCAGCCGCCCCGCTGCCACCGCTGCTGCTTCCCCCGCGGCCTGCGGGCGCGCCTGCCACGCCCGCGCCCGCCGCGCCGCCGGCGATTCCGCCCGTGCCGCCCCGGCCAGCGCTGGAGCCGCCGCGGCCACCGCTCTGCGGGCTGCCCGCTGACCCGGCGCTGTTGCCGCCGTCGTGATTGGGCGCCTGCATCCCGCGGTTGGCGCATGACGCAATCGCGAGCGCCAGCACCGTCACGAGCGGCGCACCCAGTAAGCGATGGCTACGCAAGGAACCCACACTGTATCAATTCCCGGAAGTCGCAGCCAAGGGTCAAGCCGCCTGTCATGTCTGGCCCCGTAATTTCTGACCCATTTTGGGCCCGGTCGCGTCTGGTCCGGTCCGGTCGAGCCGCGCCGCATCCCGTCGACCAAGGGCGTCGCCGTAGGGCCATTGGAGGGGGGGCGGGCTAGCGATGCAGGATGTAGAGCAGCAGCGCGACCAGAGCGATGGTCGCCCCGATCACGCCCACGACGCGGTAGGCCTCGAATCTGTCGGGCGCGCGGTCGACCGACTTCTGCACCCGGGCGATCTCGTCGCGCAGGGCGGTCGCGTCGGCGAAGCGCTGCTCCCGGTTCTTGGCCACCATCTTCAGGATGATGGCGTCGACGCCCGCCGGGATCGCCACCTTCTCGGTCAGCTTCGACGGAGGGGGCGGCTCCTGCTTCATGTGGAAGTTGATGATGTCGAGAGGGTTCTTCACCGACGGGAACGGCAAGGTCCCGGTCAGCATCTCGTACGCCATCATGCCGAGGGCGTAGATGTCGGACCGTCCGTCGAGCTTCTGCCCGCGGAGCTGCTCGGGCGACATGAACTCGAGGGTTCCGAGCGTCTGACCGACGGCGGTCAGCGCCGGCATCGCGCGCTCGTCTGAGATCACCTTGGCGATGCCGAAGTCGAGCACCTTGACGTGGTCCTCGCCGTTGCGTGTCTCGATGAACACGTTCTCGGGCTTCATGTCGCGGTGGACGATGCCGTTCGCGTGCGCCTCGCTGAGCGAGGCGCGACCTGGTCGAGGATGCGCAGCACGCGCATTGCCGCGAGCGGACCTTCGGCCTTCTGCAGCTGGTGGAGGCTCCGCCCGCGCAGGAGCTCCATCGCCAGGTAGAGGATCCCGTCCGGGGTCTCGTCGAAGTCGTAGGTGGTGACGGTGTGAATGTCGCGCAGCTTCGAGCAGGCTTCGGCCTCGCGTCGAAAGCGCGCCACGATCGTCTCGTCGCTGACGTTGTGAGGGTGCAGGATCTTGAGCGCCACCTCGCGGCCGGTGGCGATCTGCTTCCCGCGGAACACAGCCCCGAAGCCCCCCTCGCCGATCTTGTCCTCGACCAGGTAGCGGTGGTTCAGGGTGCGGCCGATCAGGTCCTCGAGCGGCTGGGCCGGGGCCCGGATCGCGGGGCGGGGCGCCGGCGAGGCGCCCGCCAGCGGTCCCGCGTGGGGCGCCGACGGCGCGGAGACGGGCACCGCGATCGGCGCCGCAGCGGCCGGGACCGACGGCGTGGTTGGGACGGGGGCGACGGGAGATGGCGAGGCCGGCGCCGCGGGCGCCTTCGGCGTCGCAGCGGCCGGCGTCGGGACCATCTTCACCGTGCCGGCGGCCGGCGTCGGGGCGGCTTTCGGCGCCGAGGCGACCTTCGGCGCGGCGATGATCGGTGCCGAGGAAACCTTCGGGGCGGTGGCGATCGGCGCCGCCGCGGGGACCGCGGCGACCGGCACCGCCGGGCGTTTGGCCGCGGTGGCGGCGGCGACCGCCTCTGTCGCGGTGGGGGTGATCGGCTTGCCGCACGCCCCGCAAAAACGGGCCCCGTCGTCGATCTCGGCCGCGCAGTATGGACAGGTCGCCATTCGTCGTGCCGGCTAGGGGAGGTTGACCCGGACGTCTCCGTGGCTCGCCTGATCGCGCTCGCACTTCATTACGAACACGCCGCCGGCAGCCGCTGCCACCAGCGCCAGCAGAAAGAGCGCCAGCAGCGATCGCACGGTGCGCGCGCCGGTATGACCGGGAACGGTGCCGGCGCCCGCCGTCGTCGGCTCGTCGGGGTCGGCCTTGGTCGGGACATCGTCCGCCGTCAGCATGTCGCGGGGGAGCCGCTCCTGGACGGTCTCGCGGGCCAGGCTGGCGGAGCCGTCCACGCCACCGACCGCCTCGGGGACCGGATCGCTGCCCGGGTCGTAGTTGACGAAACCGACCAGGTCCTCGGGGCCGGGCGCGCGCAGGCCCTCGCCGTCGAAGCGGGCCAGCACGACGGTGATGTTGTCCGGGCCGTCGCGATCGAGCGCCTTGCTGGATCAGCGCCTGGCCGGCCGTCTTCAGGTTCGGCTCGGCGATCAGGACTGGCCAGGAGCTCCTCGTCGGCGACCGGTCCGTGCAGGCCGTCGGAGCAGAGCAGGACCATGTCGCCCTTGCGCAGCGGAGACCTGGGAGAGCACGACCTCGACCCGCTCCTGAACGCCCAGCGCCTGCAGGATGATGTTCGCGTGCTCGAACGCCTTGGCCTCTTCGGCGGTCATCGCGCCGGCCTCGATCAGCTGCCAGGCCAGCGACTGGTCCTTGGTGACCTGGGCCAGCTTGCCGTCGCGCAAGACGTAGCAGCGCGAATCGCCGATCTGCGCGACCACCAGCGTGTCGTCGACCAGCGCTGGCGACCGTGCAGGTGGTGCCCATCCCGCGCTCGCTCTGGTTGTCGCGCGACTGGATGAAGATCCGTTCGTTGGCCTGCTGCACGGCCCGGCGCACGAGGCGCGCGAACCCGTCGCGCGGCTGCGGCTCGGCGGCCGACGAGGGCGTCGTAGATCGAGTCGACCGCCATCTGCGACGCCACCTCGCCGGCCGCGGCGCCGCCCATGCCGTCGCAGACCAGCATCAGCCCGCCGCGCTCGCCCAGCTTGAAGGTGAACGGGTCGCGGCGCATCCGCGACCGCGAACGCCCGCGCTCACGTCGGCGACGAGGAAGTTGTCTTCGTTGTGCTCGCGCACCAGCCCGACGTCGGTCTTGCCGAAGACCTCGATGCTGATGTCGGGGGTGACGGGCATGGGGCCGAGCGCGTCATCCTATCTCGAACCGCAACAGCTCGTCGCCCATTCGGATCAGATCTCCGGTGGCGAGGCCGTGCGGTCCGCGAAGGCGGACAAAGGTTCCGTTCGAGCTCCCCAGGTCTTCGACCTGTCCCCGCCCGTTGCGGAAGACGATCTGGGCGTGCCGGCGTGACATGAATTCGTCGTCGGAGAAGATCGACATCCCCGGTCTCCCGCCCCAGCACGATCTCGGGACGCGTCAGGTGGTAGATGTCGCGGCCCACCGCGGCGGGGGTGATCTGCCGAGCCGGGCCCAGGGGGGGCGAACCGGCGTCCCGAACACCACGACCCCGTGCTCGATCGCGGGCCTGATGTTCCGTTCAGCCTCGGCGACCAGCTCGAACTTCAGCACCTGCTTTCCCAGCAGGATGTAGTCGTTGTCTTGCAGGTCGACGGCGCCGCGCAGCCGCACGTAGACGCCGTTGCGGGCCTCCAGCGGCGTCAGAACCCGGCCGGTCAGGCTGGTGGAGATCCGGGCGTGCCGGGCGGCCAGGTGCGGGTCCTCGAACAGCAGGTCCCCCTCGGTGCGGCCGATGTCGATCTGATCGCCGAGCAGGTTGTAGGTGATACCGTCCGTGCCGTCGCGGTGGACCACGACCAGCCGAAAGCCCGTCTGCTGCACCGCCCGCACCGCCGCCGCCATGGGGCTGCCCCCGATCGGGGCGACGCACATTGGCGTCGATCAGGCGATCGGTGGCCCGGTTCGAGCTGGGGACGGCGATGCGTTCGATGGCCTGCGGCGGCGCCTCATGCAACCGCTGCTCGACCAGGCGAGTCCCACAGTACTGGCAAAAAAGGACATCCCCGGCATTCGAGTTGCCACAGCGTCCGCACTTGATCATGTCGAAGGAGTTTGCAAGCGGCGGCGTCCTTTGCTAACAGGCGGGCCGGATTCGGCACCGACGGAAAGCATCCACCCCTCTACAAACGTGCGTCAACAGATAACAATTTCCGAAGAGGTGGTCAAACGGCGAGAGGGACGACGTTGCCGGTCGCGCGCTGCGTTGGGGTTCGGCTGCCTCCTGGCCGCGGCCTGCGGGCCGATGATCGAGACCGCGCCGTTCTCCGTCCGCCCGGACTCCGTCCGTCCCGCCGACCTGCTGGGGCCGTACGACGGCATCGTCGTGGATGCCGACTCGGAGCGTCCGGTCGCCGGCGCCACCGTGGCCGCCTCCTGGGCGTTCGAGCGTGGCATCGGCTTTCAGGCGCCTGCTGGGGCCCGCGAGTACATCACCGAGACGACGGCCGACGGACGCTACTTCGTTCCCCGCCTAGACGACCTGGCGAGCGGGGCCTCGACCCGGCTGCGCCGCTTCACGCTGGTCGTCTACCACCGCGGCCACGTCGCCTGGCGCAGCGATCGGCTGTTCCCCGGGCGTCAGCGCCGGAACGACTTCAGCCAGCGCGGCGGCAAGGTCCGGCTCGAGCCCTGGCAGGCGAGCTACCGGCACGCCGACCACGTCGCGTTCGCCGGTGGCGGCACCCGGATCCGCGCTGCCGTCGCCTGGGAGCTGCAGGCTGCCGCCCTAGAGCTGGACGGGGCGCGCCCCGCGGCACCAGGCGAGACGGCCGCCGTGGCCACGACGGTGACGCCGCTCGACATCACCAAGCTGCTCAACGACGACGAGATCCGAGGCGTGACCGGCTACGTCGGCAAGTTCGAGGACGGCAAGCTGACCGATCTGCCGACGACCGAGTTCTACGACAGCCGTCACTTCAAGGCGGTCGGGAAGCCCGAGTCGTTCGACGTCGGCCTGCGGGTCTGGCGCCTGGGCGCGGCCGCCGCCGAAGTGCAATACGGCAAGCTGATGAGCGCGCTCCCCGATGCCAGCACCACCGACGAGGTCGGGGACAGCTCGTTCCGGGCGAAGTCCGGCGGTATCGGCGGCCTGGTTTTTCTCGTCCGTGAGCGCGGCGTGGTGGTGTCGATGACCTGCGGGAGCTCGCAGTGCCCCGAGGCGAACCAGCTGACCAAGCTCGCCAAGCTGGTCGAGTCCCGGCTGCCGGAGCTGCCGCAGGAGGCGCCGCGGCCCGGCGCGACCGAAGACGACGCCCCCCGGTGACGACGCCCAGAAGCCAGCCAAGACGCCCGCCCTGAAGCCCGAGGAGGAGACGCCATGAACCGCGCCGCCGCCGTCGCGGCCTTGATGACCGCCTGGGGCGCGACCGCGCACGCCTACGATCCGGCGACGACGCACGCCGGGTTGACCGAGCGGGCGGTGATGGCGTCACGGCTGCACAGGGTGCTGACGCGCCAGCTGTCACGGCCGCTGGGGCTGTTCGAGCCGATCGCGCTGCGGTCCGCCGACCTGCCGCCCGCCGAGGCGCGCCCGCTGGCCCTGCGGCTGGCCGCGCTGGATCCCGGCGGCGGCTACCGTCCCGATCCGGACGGCGTCGCTTCGGCGCTGGCCTGGGTGATCGCGGGGACGGTCGTCGCCGTCACGCCGGCCGAGCGCGGTCAGCATCTCTTCTATGACCCGAGCCGCGGGTCGCGGGCTCTCCGAGGCGGGGGGGACGACCCAGTTCGGGCACGGGCTGCGGCAGCTGATCGACACCGGCGGTTTCCGGTCGCTGGCGACCGGGACCAACTTCAACCTGACCGGGCGCCCCTCGACGGAGTGGTTGCTCGGCGCCCGAGAACGACGTCGGGCTGCCACGATTTTACGAAGCGCTCGTCGCCGCCATCGCCGACGAGCAGCCCGCGGCGCGGGCGAGCGCCCTGGCGAAGGCTCTGCTGGCGCTGGGGGGGACGCTGGCGGTGCTGGAGGACGCCGGCGAGCCCGCCCACGTGCGCAACGACTTCCGCGGCGCCTACCTGGGCACGGCCGGCACCGGCCCGTGGGATCGCGGCTCGGCCTTCGAACGCTTCGTCGCGGAGAGCTACGGCCGGATGGGGCTCCCCGCGCCCGGGAGCGCGATCACCCGCCCGACGGTGATGGCGTTCATCACCGCGGCCGACGGGCAGGGGCTGGCGGATCGGACGCAGCGGCGGTTCTTCTCCGACGGCACGGTTCCCGAGGACGCCGTCGTCGAGCGCGACACCACGGCTGCCGAGGTGTTGCGCGACGCGCGCGCGTCGCTGCCGTACTCGTACCCGCGCCTGCCACGCCTGGAGCTGAAGGCGATCGGCGAGCGGCACTACGCCTATGTCCCGATGGCGGCGACCTCCGCCAGCGCGACCTCCGCCAGCACGAAAGCCAAGCCGCCCGCGCGGCGCCGTCTCATCGCCTACCAGCGGGTGCCCGGCCGGGTTCGCTTTTTCCTCGACCGGGCGGTCTATTCCGACACCGCCGCGACGCTGCTGCCCGAGATCGCCGGCTACGGCGCCGGCCTGGTCGATCACCTTTTTCGGGCCGAGCTGCGCGTCGAGATCGCCGGCGGCGCGGCGACGGTCGCGGTGACCGGGGCCAGCGGTCAGCTACGAAAAGGTGAGCTCCGCATCTACGCCGAGGACGGGCAGGGGGTGCGCAAGCTGGTGACGACCGCGGCAGTCCAGACGGAGGGGACGGTCAGCGCGGGCGTCCCGGCCGGGACCCGCCGGATCGCCGCGGTGCTGCGGGGCGAGGACGAGGCGGGCGAGCTGGTCGCGGTGGCCGAGCAGCCGGTTCGCTGACCGGCGCGTCCATCTTCTCGCCGGTGAAGATCGGCAGGCGCCGGCGCGGGGCGCTGCCGGGCGCGATCGCTTCCAGAAGGGCGACGGCCTCCGCCTGCGCCGGCTGATCGCCCTCCGCGGCCGCCGTGTCCGCGGCGCGCCGGAGGCTCGCGGTCAGCTCGGGATCGCGGGCCAGCGCATCGGCACGCAGCTCCGGGACCAGCGCGGGATCGGCGCCGGCAAGGGCCGCCCGTGCTGCCCAGGCGATGAACCGCGCCCCCCCGGGGCCGGCCTCGGCGTCGGCGGCCCGGCGGAACGCGGTCAGGGCCGTCTTCTCTTGCCCGCGCTCGAGCGCCGTTCGCCCCAGATCGAACCAGGGCCACGGCGTCTCGGGGTAGAGCTCCGCCGCGCGGAGCAGCGCGGCCTCGGCCTCGGCCGAACGCCCGAGGTGCGCCAGCGTCAGCCCGCGCGCGTGTTCGGCGTCCGCGCTGCCGGGATCGGCCTTGAGCGCCCGTTCTGCCTGGCGAAGCGCGATCCGGGGGAGGACCTCCTGGCCCTCGAGGTCGAAGACGTCGGGCGCGTACTCGCCGTCGGGACCGAACAGCAGCTGCTCGCGCGCGACGGTGGCCGCCAGCCAGGCGCCGAGGTCGGAGCCGGCCAGCGCGCGCTCCTCGGCCCCCTCGTCGTGGCGAAGCACGCGCCCCCGGGCATCGAGCGCGAACCTGTCACCGGAGAGCGCCTCGGCGAAGACCAGCTCGCCCGGGTGGTCCTGAACCAGCTCGCCGAGCGCGCGCGACGACTCGGGCCCGACGCCCGCGATGATCACCGACTCGTGAAACAGATCGGCGCCGTCGAACGAGCGCAGGAACGAGGCGTAGGCGTCGGGCAGCGGCGCGCCGAGCCTCGCCTCGGCGCGCGCGAGGTCATCGGCCGCCGCCGGCGGTCCCACCCGGATCAGCCCCGCCGGCAGCCGCGCGATCGCGGAGCGAAAGCGATCGAAAAACAGCTCGGAGGTGCGGCCGCGCGTCACTTGCCGACGAGCGCGGACGGCAGCGAGCCACCCGCGGCGGCGACCGCTGCGCCGAGGCGGGCGGAGACGCCGCGTCCCTGCAGGCGGCCGCCCAAGGGATCGCGCTTGCCGCCGTCGCTGTAGAGCGACAGCGCGACGTCGACGGCCACGTCGGCGCCCTGGCTGCGCGGCTCGCCGATCTCGACGACGCGCGCCCCCCCGTCCGGCGTCGCCGCGACGTGCAGGACCAGGTCGAAGCTGCTCGCGATGAGCGCCGCCGCGGTGCCGCCCGACCCCAGTCCCACCGAGGCGAGGGCGGCCAGCCGGTTGAGCGCATCGACCCCGCCGCGCCCGGGGAGTGCGACGATCAGACCTTCCTGGCCGCGGGCCGCGACGAGGGCAAGCTCGCCGGCCTCGGGGCCGGTCAGGTCGCCCAGCACGAGGTGATCGGCCCGCAGCGCCGCCGCCACCCGCAGCAGCCCCGCCATGTCGGCGGCGGGGGTCAGCTCGGTCCAGCCGCTGCGCCCACGCGCCTGCGCGCCGATTGCCACGACGCGGTGGTCGGCGGGGACGGCGGCGGCGAGCGCGCCGAGCGCCGTGGTCACGGCCGCGGCGTCGCCGGTGACGAGGAGGTTCCGACGCGTGGCGGTCACGGTCTCGAGCAGCGTCTGGACATCCTTGCTGCCACCAGGGACCAGATCGGCCACGGCGCGCTCGGGCAGCCCAGGGCGGCGGATCGAGCCGACGACGCCGGACGGCGCCGACGGCGGGAACGCCGCCGAGATCCGGGTGCCGTCGGGGAGCCGCACGTCGACCACCGGGTTGTCGGGGGGCGGCGGAGGATAGGCCGTGTTGGCGTAGCGCCAGAGCGCGTCGGCGACCGCGTTCGGATCCCCGAGGCTGTCGGGGTGAAGCTTCAGCCCATCGCCGCGATCGACCAGCGCCGCGTCGGGGCCGGTGACCAGGATCTGCACGATCGCCGGATCGGCGAGCAGCGCTTCGAAGGCGGGCGCGACGCCGACGCCGCTGACGTCGCCGACGGTTTGCATCGGTCCGGTGGCGCCGCCCGGGGGGGAGGGGACGGAGCGGTTTCCGGTCCCGACACGGCGGCTGCCTCCGCCGTCGAGATCGTCGTCGGCGCGGTTGTGGGCGAACAGACCGACGGCACCGGTGTCGTCGTAGGTTGCCCCCTCCTCGCCGGAGGGCGGTGGCGGCGGCAAGTCATCCTCGAGCAGCGCGCGGCTGGCGAGCGGCGTCGGTGGCCGGCGCGGCGGCGGCGGCGGGGGAGGGGGCGGGAGCGGCACCCGTCCCGAGCCGGGCGGCCGGGCGGCGAGCTCCTCGTCCTCGTCGTTGCCTCCGGAGAGATAGGCGTCGTCCTCCTCGGACGGCAGGCGCGAGGCGCTCGAGCGTCCGCGCGCGGGCGGCGGTGGCGGCGGTGGCGGTGGCAGCCGTCGGGCCGCGCTCGTCGAGGAGCCGTCGGCGTCCGCGCCTTCGATCCCGATCAGGAAGTCGCCGACGTAGACCCGGTCGGAGGCGCCCAGCAGCGTCGGGCCACCGATCTTGCGCCCGTTGACGAACGTGCCGTTGGTGCTCTTCAGATCCGAGACTTCGATCTGAGCGCCGCGGACCGCCAGCTTCGAGTGGCGCTTCGACACGTTCCCTTTTGCGAGCACGATGTCGTTCCCGGAGACGCGCCCAATCGTGATTTCGTCCTTGTCGAAGGAGAGGAGCCTGGGCTCGCCCCCCTTCTCGGTGAGTGTCAGCTTGATCATCGAGCCTCGGCGGGTTTGAGTCGCATTACTTGGTCGGTGCCGACTTCGGGCGCAGTATACAGGCACTACCGTGGAGACGAGATGAAAGCAGTGCTTTTTGCCTCGCTGATCGCCCTCGGCGCTCTCGGAGTCGCACCGGAGGCGCTCGCCGCGCCGAAGTACTACTTCCAGCTGCAGGCCGTGAAGGCGGGGCCGGAGGTCGACGCCGCGCTGAAGACGTACGCGGGCGAGGCGCTGACGGCCGATCTGGCGGGGCGCCCCGAATGGGCGACGGCGACGACCGGCGCGTGCTCTCCGAACGCGGCCTGCATCCCGGCCGCCGCGGCCTCGCCGGCGATGGGTCCGGACGGCAAGCCCGCCGATCGCTCGGCGCTGACGGCGACGCTCAAGCGCCTGAACCTCCGCGGCTTCGACGTCACCGTGCGGATCGAAAAGCTAAAGCAAGAGATGAAGGATCCCAAGCCAGGCGGCCGTCTGAAGCAGCTGGCGGTGAACGTCCACCTGACCGTCTTTGGAACCACGATCCCGGATGCCAAGCTGGCGTTCAGCGGCGATGGCGAGGCCGGGACCGAGGCAGAGGTGACCGACCGGAAGCTCGCGGCCGAGACCGCCTCGGCCACCAAGGACGTCATCAAGGACGCGATCAAGCAGGCGGTCGATCAGGCTGTGCTGAAGCTCGCGGTGGGCAAGTCCATGCCCGCCAACGAGAGCAAACGGAAGAAGAAGTAACCCGTCCCCGAACCCGTGGCAGGGTCGGAACCCCTTCAGGGGTCTGATGAAGGCGTGGGGCTCGGACGAGCTCCTTTCGAAAACTCCTGGCTCGACCTGGGGATCGGCTTCCCCCGAGACCCGGGTTTTGTTAGGGTCGTCCCGCAGGTCGCGTATGCAGCCCGTCGAGCTCGCGCTGTTCGTAGTCGTCTCCGCGCTGGCCCTTGCGCTGATTGGGTACGTCGCGTGGCCCTACCTGCGTCGCCGGCGCGCGGCGGTGCCGTCCCAGATGGCGGTCGGTCCCGAGGGGGCGTCGGCCGCGCGGGTGGTGTTCCTGGTCTGCCCTGCCTGCCAGCGCGAGTTCGAGCCGACGCTGCGGTTCTGCCCGCACGACGCGCGCGAGCTGGTCGCCCCCGACGATCGCGCTGTGCGCGCGCCGGTCCCGGGAGTCACCTGTCCTACCTGCAAGCGATCGTTCGATTCCGCGCGGAAATACTGCTCCTTCGACGGCGACGAGCTGGTGCCGCTCCCCGTCGCGCTGGGGTCGCCCGCGGGGGCGGTCGTGATGATGGGGGCGCTCGGGAAGATCTGCCCCACCTGCTCGCGGCGCTACGAAGGGGAGGCGACCTTCTGCGGCCGCGACGGCGCCGAGCTGGTCACCGTGAACTGACGCGGCTCGGCCGCTGCTACAATGCGGGCATGGGTCCCGCTTCCTTAGGTCTTCGACTGGCTTGGGGTCTCTCCCTGGTCATCGTCTCCGGGCTCGCTGTCGCCGGGCTTGCTTCGTGCCGGCGGCCCGCGCCCCCCGCGCCGGCACCCGCCCCCGGGATGCCGGCGACGATCGAGGTCCTCAAGGACGGTCGCTGGCTGTTCACCTACGGCGAGGCGGCGGGGACCTTCGCGACCACCGACAAGCCCGACAGCGTGCCGGCGGAGGCCCGCACCCTGGTGCGGGTCTTCGACCCGGCGGCCCCCGAGAAAGCTGACGCCGCGGGGCGGGTTTACGTGACCAACTTGAACGAGGTGATGAGCAAGGGGAAGGCGGAGGCGCGGGCGATGACCCGCGAGGCGTTCGAGACCGCGGCCCTGGCCTCGTTCCCGTCCGGCGACTCGTCGCCGATGGCCGCGCAGCGGATGCAGCCGGCGCCGATTCCCGCCGACGGCGCCGGCGGCGGGCCGGCGGCCGCCGCCATCGGCCCGGCCAGCGGGCCGCCGGTCGTGACCGTCTACGGCACCTCCTGGTGCGGCGCCTGTCGGGCCGCGCGCCAGTACCTGAGCGAGCGCAAGATTCCATTCGCCGACAAGGACATCGAGAAGGACGCCGAGGCCGCCCGCGAGCTGGCGGCCAAGGCGAGCAAGATGGGGATCCCGACCGATCGCGTGCCGGTGCTGGACGTGCGTGGCCGGCTGTTGCTCGGGTTCGACAAGGCGCGGGTCGAAGCGCTGCTGGGAGGTGCGACGTGAAGCGAGTCGGCGGGACGTTGCTGTTGGCGGCGGTGCTGGCGCTGGCGTCCCGCACGGCGGAGGCGCGCCTCCTGGACCTGCACGTCGGCGGCCGCGTCGGCGGCCTGACCGGCTGGAGCACCGGCTCCCCCAACACCCCCGACTTCTTCGCGCACACGCGGGGGGCTGGCATCGGGTTCGAGGCCGGGTTGAAGCTGCTGATCATCGACCTGTCGGTGACGTTCACCCAGGTCGCCGACGGCAGCGGCACCGTCGGCACGCTGACGCAGTTTCTGCTCGGGCCGACCTTCGACATTCCGGCCGGCAGCTCGAAGTTCGAAAACGGCCAGCCCCGCAGCATCTTCCGCCCCGGCCTCCAGGGCGGCTTCGGTTTCGGGACGGCGGGGCCGGTCAGCCTCCCGCTCGACAACAAGCAGCTCTCCGACAAGGGCTTCGTCTCGTACGCGTCGCTCGCCTACGAGTATTTCTTGAACCCCTTCATCGGCGTCGGCGGGCAGGCCCAGTTCGGCTGGCACTACTTTCTGGGCGGGCAGGTCGTCAACAACAGCGAGGACCACTCGACCGGGTACCAGCTGGCCGGCTACGCGACGCTGACGTTTCACCTCGGATACTGAGACCGGGTCGCGCCCTGGCGCGCCTGTGCAGGAGCTGCGCAATTTGAGATCGCCTCGTCCGGGCGTCTGTCCGTCCGGACGTCCGCCTGCTCGATGCGCGCCCGCGACGCCGACCGGATAGGCCGGTCAGCCCGCGAAAACCGCGCGAAACCGCCGCCGGCAGGAGCGTCCTGCGGTTGGCCCACCTGTTGCTGATTGTCGGTCCGTACCCAAACAGACCGAACTCGAAAAACAGGAGCCGCCGCCATGAAGTCGATTCTTTTCGCCACCTCGATGTTCCTCTTCGGATGCTCGACGCTGCCCCGCGCGGATGTCGCGCACGTCTCGCCGGCGACGGTCGGCGAGCGCCCCGGAGCGCTGGTGAGCGGCCCGGCCATCCTCCACCTCAACACGGGGGGACACGGACGGGTGTCCGTCTACCTCGCGGACGATTCCGGCGCGGCCGGTGACAGCTGTCCGACCGCGGCCGCGGAAGGCGCGACGACGATCCAGGTGCTCACCGACGTGACGCACGTGAGCGACGTGCCGATCCCGGGCGGCAAGCGCGCCTGCGCCGCGTTCGATTCCTCTTCCGAGATGAGCCTCAGCTGGCTGGCCGAGGTCTATCCCAAAGGAAACAGGCCGGCGTCGGAGCAGCCGGCGATCGAGACCACGAGCCACGGGAGCCGCGGCGGGGTGATGCTGGCCCGGCGTTAGCCGCTCCCGCGCGCAGCGCGGGGGTGCGGCTATTTTTTGAAATGAACTCAGTTGGCCGGCGCGAAAACAAAGGAGGGAACCGTGGCAGGGCGGGAGCGGGCGGGCAGTCGGGTGGGGGCCGGGCTGCCCGCCCGTATGGGGTCGAGGTTTTGCGACATCGAAGGCCTGGCCGAGGGAGGGATGGGGCGGGTCTACAGCGCTTTCGATAGAACGAAGCGCCAGCGGGTCGCGCTCAAGGCGCCGCGCACGAACGCTCCCGTGGAGATCGCGAGCTTGAGGCAGGAGGCGGCCGTCCTGGCGCGGGTGCAGGGGCCCGGGGTCGTGTCGCTGGTCGCGTCCGGCAGCGCGAAAGGCGTCCCCTGGCTGGCGACGCAGCTGCTGGAGGGGCGAACCCTGCGCGACGAGATCCGCGCGCTGTGGGGCGCGACGCCCCGGAGCGACGGGGCGCGGTCCCGTCGCTCTCACGACGAGCTGCCGACGCTGGCGGGGCGCCCGGTCGCGGCGGGCGCCCCCAGCCGGGGACGGCGCGGCCCCGGTTTGCGCCCGGCGGTGGCCGCGGGGCAGCTACGCCGCGTCGCCGCAATCATCGAAGAGCTGGCGATCGGCCTCGACCGGGTTCACGCGCTGGGGTTCGTCCACCGCGATCTCAAGCCCGAGAACGTCTTTCTTCCCGAGGGGGGCGCCGCGACGTTGCTCGACTTCGGGCTCGCCTGCGGGGCCGGCGAGGGGTCCGGTCCGTTCGGCGACGAGCTCTGCGTGGGGACGATGTCCTACGCGGCGCCGGAACAAATCCTCGGCGCTCCGGTCGACGCGCGCACCGACGTCTATGCGCTCGGGTGCGTCCTCTACGAGCTCCTGACGGGGCTGCGACCGTTCGACGGCGACTCGCCGCGCGAGGTCGCGCGGCGTCAGCTCCGGTGCGAGGTCACGCCGCCGTCCACGCTGGTCTCCGACTTTCCCTGGCAGCTCGAGGACCTGCTGGGGTCGATGCTGGCCAAGCGGCCGTCGGAGCGCCCGCCGACCGCGGGCGTGGCGGCCCGACGCCTGGCGGTCATCGTCCGGCGGTCAGGGGACGGAGGCGAGCAGGCTCAGGAAGCGCTCGGGGCTTAGCTCCTGGTCGGTGCGCGCGACGATGGCGCCCGCCGGTGAGACGATCCGGATCGCCGGCAGCGTGTCGGTCTCGTACTTGCGTTTGATCGCCGCGAGCGCGTCGTCTTCCTCCGACAGGTCGACGCGCAGGAGCGTGAAGCGGCTCATCTCGGTGGCGACGTCGGGACGCGAGAAGACGTGTAGCTCCATCTCCTTGCAGGGCAGGCACCAGCTGGCGGCGAAGTCGATCAGCAGCGGGCGGCCGTCGGCGCGGGCCTGGGCGACCGCCGCCGGCTCGTCGGTCAACCAGGCCAGGTGGACGTCCCCCTTCGGCGTGAGGATGTAGTTGCTGGCGCCGAAGATCCCGATGGTCATCAGCGCGACCCCGAGCCCCTTGCGGGCCCGTTCCAGCGTGCCGCCGTGGAAGCTCTTGTGGATAGCGCCGAGGGCGATGCCGGCCAGCACCAGCGCCGCCATCGCCAGCGCGAAGCCGGGCTTGCCCGACGCGAACCTGGTCAGCCCCGGGACTACGTTCTTCAGATAGTAGAGGGCAGCCGCGAACAGCGCGACGCCGAACAGGCTCTTGATCCACTCCATCCAGGCGCCCGGCTTGGGGAGCGACATCGAGAAGCCGGCCAGCAGCCAGAAGGGGAGGCCGACGCCGGCGCCGTAGGTCGCCAGCAGCGCGAACCCCCAGGGGGCGTTGCGCGTCGTCGCGACGTAGGCGAGCAGAGAGGCGAGAGGCGGTCCCGTGCAGGGGGCGGCGATGATCCCGCCGACGAGGCCCATCAGGAAGGCGCCGCCGAAGCCGCGGCCGCCGACGCGGGCGAGGCGCTGCTGCAGCCCGGTCGGCAGCGCGACCTCGAACGCGCCGAACATCGACAGCCCCATCGCCACGAAGAACAGTGCCAGCGGCACGATCACCCACGGGTTCGCCAGGAACGTCCCGAAGGCCTTGCCGAGCAGGCCGAAGCTGGTGCCGAGGGCGCCGAACATGGCGGCGATACCGGCGACGTAGGCGCCGCCCAGGAGCAGCGCGCGCCCGCGCGTGATCCCGGCCTTCGCCCCGAAGATGCTGACGGTGATCGGAATCATCGGGTAAACGCAGGGCGTGAGCGCGGTCAGGAACCCATACGTCAGCGCGAACAGGAGGCTCGGGTGCGTGCTGCCGTTCATCGAGGTTCTTCGATTATAGTCTGGCCGATGCCAGCGCCCACCTCGCAGGATTCGGAGCTTGCGACGCTGCGTGGGGAGATCGACGGCATCGACGACCAGATCCTCACCCTGCTCGACCGGCGGGCCGTGGTGGTGCAGCAGGTCGGCCGGCACAAGCGCGAGCGGCAGGAGACCACCTTCCACGTCCCGCACCGCGAGCGGGCCGTGCTGGAGCGGCTGACGGCGGCGGCCAACGGCGCCTTCCCGCGCGCCGCCGTGCGGCCGGTGTTCCGCGAGATCATGTCGGCCTGCCTGTCGCTCGAGAGCCCGCTGTCGGTCGCGTATCCCGGACCCGAGGCGACGTTCAGCCACATGGCCGGCAAGACCCGTTTCGGGCTGTCGGCGCGCTATGTCCCGGCGGCCAGCCTCGGGGAGGTGTTCCGCGAAGTGGGGCGGGGGGCCGATTACGGCGTCGTCCCCGTCGAGGAGGCAGCCGAAGGGCTGGTCACCCACGCGCTCGACCACTTTCTCGACTCGGACCTGCTGATCGTCGGCGAGATCGTCATCGAGGCCGCGCACGCGCTGCTCACCCACAGCGGGACGACGGCCGGGATCGAGCGGGTGTTCGCGCACCCGGTGGCGGCTGCCCGCTGCGCGGCGGGGCTGGTCGAGGCGGTCGGGGGGGCGGCGGTGCTCCCCGCGCCGTCGGCGGCGGCCGCGGCGGCGATGGCCCGCGACGACGTCCACGGCGCGGCGCTGGCCCCGGCGCTCGCCGCCGAGCTGTTCGATCTCGTGGTGGCGAAGCCGCGCCTCGACGACGGGCCGGCCGACAGCGCCCGCTTTCTGATCCTCGGCCGCACCCCCGCGCCGCCGAGCGGCGCCGACGCCACCAGCCTGCTGCTGGGACTCGACGACAGGCCCGGGCGGCTCGCCGACGTGCTGAATCAGCTCGGCACCGCGGGCCTGAACCTGCGCCGGATCGCTTCTCGTCCGAGTGACCGCCGGGGGCTACGCGACCTGTTTTTCGTTGACCTCGACGGCCACCGCGACGATCCGCGGTGTGCGGCGGCGTTGGCGCGGCTGGGCGGCGAGCTGCCGCTGTTCAAGGTGCTGGGCTCGTATCCGCGCGACGCCGCAAAAGGAACGACATGAGTGTGCAACGAAGGTGGACCGGCGCGCCCCTGGGGCGGATGGCGGTGATCGGGGCGGGGCAGATCGGCGGGTCGGTCGCGCTGGGTGCGCGGGTCGCGGGCGCGATCAGCGAGGTCGTGGCCTGGAGCCGCACCAAGGAGAAGCTCGACCGGGCCCAGGCGCTGGGGATCATCGATCGCGCGGCGCCGTCGGCCGCCGAGGCCGCGCGCGGCGCCTCCCTGGTGGTGCTGGCCACGCCGGTGCGCAGCCTGGGCGGGGCCGCGGCCGAGATCGCGCAGGTGCTGGAGCCGGGGGCCCTGGTGATCGACGTCGGCAGCGTGAAGGCGGCGGCGATCGCGGCCGTCGAGCCCAAGCTGCCGCCGGGGTCCTTCGTCGCCTGCCACCCGATCGCGGGGACCGAGCGGGTCGGGCCCGACGCGGCCAGCCCCCTGCTGTTCGAGGGGAAGCGCTGCGTGATCTGTCCGACACCGCGCAGCCGCGAGGAGGCGGTGGTGACCATCGAACGGCTCTGGACCGCGATGGGGGCCGATCCGGTGCGCATGGACGCCGACCTGCACGACCGGGTGCTCGGGGCGGGGAGCCATCTGCCCCACATCGCCGCCTACACGCTGGCCGCGACGCTCGGCGAGCTTCAGCCCGAGGTGCTCGAGGGGCTGCGCCGGCTGCCGACCACCAGCCTGCGCGACACCACCCGCGTCGCCGCCTCGAACCCGGCGATGTGGCGCGACATCTTCATCGACAACCGCGCCGAGGTCCTCCCGCTGATCGAGATGCTGGCCCGCAACGTCGAGGCGCTGCGGGCCGCGATCGCGGCCGGCGACGCGGCCCGGATCGAGGCGCTGCTCGGGGCGGGGAAGATGGGGCGCGATCGCCTGGTGCCCGGATAGCCAGCGCGGCGATGCGGTCCGGATTGTTTGCGCGGCTGTACCTGCTGCTTGGCGTCCTGCCTGCCGTCTTGCCTGCCGTAGTGGGGGCGGCCGCGCTCGGCTGCGGTGAGACGGCGGCGATCGGCGGCGCCGGGCCGGCGACCGGACCCCGGGCAGGGGCCGACGACGCCGATCTCTGGAACCTGGTTCCGGTGGACGCCGACGCGATCGCCGACGTCGATCTGGCGGCTCTGCGCGCCTCCCCCTGGACCAGCGCGCTGCTGACCGGGGGCTTCGCCGGCGATCGGGAGGAGCGGATCGCACAGTTCGGCTACGACGTCTTCGCCGACGCCGATCGCATGGTGGTCGCCGGCGGCGAGACCGCCGGGGCGAGCCGGATGCTGACCGTGGCGCGCGGTCGCTTCGACCCCGACCGGATCGGCGCCGCCTTCGCCGGCGTCACGCGCGGCAGCTGGCGCGACAGTCCGATCTGGCAGGCGGGGACCCGCGCGGTGGCGCTGGTGACGCCGCGGACCGTCGCACAGGGGGGGCCCGACGACGTGCGCGCCGCGATCGATGCCGCGTGGGGCATCGTCCCCGACGCGCGCGGCGGCCGGCTGGCCGACCTGCGGCGGCAGCTTCAGGCCGACCGCAACGTGCCGGCCGCCTTCGTCGCCGCGGCGATCTCCGACAGCGTCCGCGCGCGGGCGGTGGACGTCCTGGAGCTTCCGGCCGGCCTGCAGCGGGCGGCGGCCCGCCTCGACGTCGGCGCGGATCTCGACGCCGAGGCGGTGGCGCTGATGACCACCGCACGCGGCGCCTCCGAGACCGCCACGCTCTGGGCATCGCTGGTCCGCTCGTACGCGCGGCAGCCCATGGTCGCGCTGCTGGGGCTTACCCCGGTGCTTCAGGGGACGCAGATCGCGGCGGCGGGGAATCGGGTCGAGGCTCGCCTGCACATTCCGGCCGAGCGGCGGGAACAGCTGGCCGAGAAGCTCCTGGCGCTTCTGAAGATGCTCGCGGCCGCGCGGCGGTAGTCGCCGATGTGGTAGTCAAAGCAGCGATGCCGCCGTCACCATCGTCGTCGCTGCTGCGGGTCCGCCGGTCGGGGCCGCTCACCGGGACCTGCCGGGTTCCGGGAGACAAGTCGATCTCGCACCGCGCGCTGCTGTTCGGCGCGCTCGCCGACGGGCCGGTCGAGGCGACCGGGCTCGGGCGTGGCGGCGACAACCTGTCGACGGCGGCGGCGCTGCGGGCGCTCGGAGTCGACGTCGCGATCGAGGGGAGCGACGCCCGCATTCACGGCGTCGGGTTCGCGGGGTTGCGGGCGGCGGCCGAGACGCTCGACTGCGGCAATTCGGGGACGACGATCCGCCTCCTCATGGGGCTCCTCGCCGGGCGCCCGTTCACCACCACGATGGCGGGGGACGCGTCGCTCTCCCGCCGGCCGATGAAGCGGGTCGCCGAGCCGCTGCGCAAGATGGGGGCGGCGATCGAGGGGCGCAGCGAGCCGGCCAAGCCCGGCGACATTTTCCCCCCGCTGCGCATCACCGGCGGCTCGCTCAGCGGCATTCGCTACGACCTGCCGGTCGCCAGCGCCCAGCTCAAGAGCGCGCTGGTGCTGGCGGGGCTGCAGGCGAAGGGGCGGACGGAGCTGCGCGAGCCGGCCCGGTCGCGGGACCACACCGAGCGGATGCTGCGGTTTCTGGGGGCGCCGATCGCCACCGCCGCCGACGGCGCGATCATCGTCGACCCGACGGGCTGGAACGGGCGCCTGCGGGCGGTGCCGATCACCATTCCGGGCGACCTCTCGTCGGCGACCTTCATGATCGTCGCGGCGCTGACCGTTCCGGGCAGTGACGTGACGGTCGAGAACGTCGGTCTCAACCCGACCCGCGCGGGGGCGCTGGACGTCCTGCGCGCGATGGGCGGGGAGCTGGAGATCGAGCCGACAGGCGACGCCATGGGCGAGCCGGTCGGGCGGGTGCGGGCGCGCGGGAGCCGCCTGCGCGGCACGCGCGTCGACGGCGAGCTGGCCTTGCGCGCGATCGACGAGATCCCGGCGCTGGCCGTGGCCGCGGCCTGCGCCGCGGGGGAGACGCTGTTCGCCGATCTCGCCGAGCTGCGGATCAAGGAGTCCGATCGCATCGCCGCGCTGGCGCGCGAGCTGGGCCGGGCGGGTGTCACCGCCGCCGAGCGGCCCGACGGCCTGGTCGTCACCGGCCTCGCTGGCCGGCCCGCCCGGGGCGGCACGGTGACCCCCGAGCACGACCACCGGATCGCGATGGCGGGCGCGATCCTGGGCCTGTCATCGGACGACGAGACGACGATCCCCGCTGCCGACATCGGCACGTCGTTCCCGACCTTCGCCGAGACGCTGGCCGCGCTCGGCGCGCCGGTTTCCTAGCTGCCGGCGTCGGGGTCGACGCCGGTGCAGACGTTCTGCTTGGCGCAGACGCCGAGGGTGTTGAGGAAATCGCCGATGTTCCGGCAGTCGGTGCTGGCGATGCGGTTCAGGCAGACGTGGTACGCGTCCTCGTCGATCCGCCCCTCGCAGTCGGTCGCCGGCCAGGCCGACTCCCAGAACGACGTCCAAAAGATGTCGCACGACTCCCGGGTCTCGTAGTTGAGGCCGGGGCCGATGTAACCGCACCGCTGGTAGCGATCGCAGGTGGCGGTCGCCGTCGTGTCGCGGGCCTGCGCCCGCGACGCTTTGACACCGCCGCAGCCGCGCGCTCCGACGAGGACCGCGGTTGTCATCAGGGCCAACATCACGATTCGTGTCGTCGCCGTCATGACCGGCCTCCTTTCGGTTACCAGCGCATCGCCAGGGCCACGCCCGTGACCGGGTCGCCGCCCCGGCTGCGGATGATGGTCACGTAGGCCCCCGCGAGCGTCAGCGCGGCGCCCGCGCCGATCAGCACGCCGCCGGTGACGTTGCGGGTCCGGTTCTCATCGCAGCCGGTGGCGGTGCAGTCGCCGTTCGCGGCCAGCACCGCGAAGCCGACACCGACCGCGACCGCGCCGACCATCGCGAGCACCGCCGGGCCAAGCAGCCGGGGTGGGGGCGGGGGCGGGGGCGGCGTGACCGGCTGTGGCACCGGTGTCATCTCTTCGATGCGGACCCGCAGGGCGTCCGCCAGACGCAGCATGATGGCGCGCGCCTCGGCCACCGTGCAGACGTCGCAGCTCTTGGACTCGGTCGCGATCGGCAGCGCGGCCGGCGTCGGACCCTCGGTCGAGAACAGCCGCCCGACGCTCTTGTAGCTGTTGCCCGCCACGTCGGTCTTGACCCGCACGATGTAACCGACGTCCAGCAGGTGGCCGATCGCCTTCAGGCAGGGGGAGGCGTCGCAGTGCTGAAGCTCGGGGTGCCCCTCGAGCTTCTTCGCCGTGTCGGTCGGATCCAGGACCTGCAGCCCCCCGCGCACCAGCCCCAGCACGAAGCCGTCCTGCAGCTGGATGCCGAGCGCCGGCGGCGGCGCCCCCTCGAGCTGGAACTCGGAGATCGCGACCCGCGCGCGTGCCGCCGCCGGGGCCGCGCCGACGATCAGCACCAGTACCCCCCACATCGCGGCGATGGCAAGGCGCATCCGGTCCCTATGTTACAGGCAACCGCGTCATTGGCACAGGCTGGTGTCGCAGGTCGGGGCCAGGCCGTGGGAGGGGAGGCCGAAGCAGACGTGCCGGGCGTCGTGATCGGGGAGCCGGGGGCAGCGGGCCGCCGCCCGGCAGTCCGTCCCGGGTGGGTCGGTCTCGCACGAGAAGATCGCGCGGTGCTGCGCGCTGACGTAGTCGAGCTCGACGCGGGCGCGGCCGAACACCCCCGCGCCGATCAACCCGTCGACCTCGGGCCCTTCGGGGCGGACGTCGAACCGGATCGCCTGCAGGAAGGCCGCGTCGTTGGCGATCACGGCGACGGGGATATCCCCGGTCAGCTCCAGATACGCGGCGCTGTTCTGGGCTTTGTCGGGCTGCCGGGTGTCGGTGTCGCAGGGCTGCACACAGGTGTTGAGCTCCGGCGCCGTGATCGTTCGGTGCGACACCTGCTCGATGCGGCGGGCGCGCGCCAGCTCGACGCAGGCCCCGGGATCGTTGTCGGTCCCGAGCTCGAGGTCGACGAGCGCCAGCCGCGGCACCGTCGTCCAGCGCGCGTCCATCGGCGTGGGCCAGGTCGCGATCCAGAGCGACTTTTCGTGAAGAACGGGCTCGGTCAGCGTCTGCCCCGAGGCGGTCGCCGCGGTAACGATCCGGGCCCAGGCCCGCTCGTCGATGATCGTCGGCCCGACACCGGTGGCCATGAGCAGGGCCAGGTTCGCTCCTGTCGCCTGGGTGTTGGCGTCGTTGCGCTGGCAGCAGGCGACGATCTCGTCTTGCGGGGCGAACGGCTTGGGGACGACGCAGCTCCGCAGCAGGATCCGCGTCGCGGGGAGCGAGAGCGGCCCCCGCGTCCCGAGGAAGTCGCTGTCCCCCTGGGCGGTCACCTCGCCCCCGCCGAAGAGGGAGAAGCGCAACACGGCGTAGCCCGCGTCCTGGAGGAACCCGACCTCCGCGTTCTGGTGGCGCCAGAAGGTCACCGAGGACTCGCCGAAGCGCAGCTCGACCGAGAACCCGCGCAGAATGTCGCCGCCGAAAAGCGCCAACGGGATGACGCTGCCGTCCCCCACGGGATGCAGCGGCAGCTGGAGCAGATCGTAGTGAAGGAAGCGGGCCCGCACGGCGTCGCCGTTGCCGCTCGGCTCGACGAGGTCGAAGTCGCCTTTGAACGTGTTCAGGTTGGGGGGCACGTCCCCCCCGAGCAGGGTGATCGGCGTCCCGGTGTCGAGCAGCATGGGGATGGCCGCGCCTGACCCCGGCAGCCGCGCGTTCACGATCAGGGCTCCGTTGCCGCCGGTTCCGCTGGGGACGCCCAAGGGGGCGCGCCCGAGGGCGATCGGCAACGAATCGATCAACGCGCTACCGCCGCTGTCGCACCCGTAGAGTGGCGCGGCGGCGCCGAGCAGCACCGCCAGCGCGACTCTCATTCTTCTTTTTCGGCGAGCTTCGTCTTCATCTTCTTCAGGAGGGCGTCGAACCCGTCCCGGTTGATGATCTTGTTGAACTCCGCGCGGTAGTTCTCGAGCATGCTCTGCTCGTCGGTGACGACGTCGTAGACCACCCAGTGGTCCCCGCGCCAGAGCGTCTTGTACTCGAGGGCGATCTTGACCTTCTTGCCGCGGGCGGTGGTGAGCAGCGTGCCGGTCACCGTCGCCTCGTTGCCGGCCTTCTCTTCCTTCTCGTACTTGATGGTGTAGCTCGCGCTGCCGCCGTGCAGCTGCCTGAGGTAGCTGCGCTCGACCAGCTCGCGCAGCGTGTCGGTGAACTCCGTACGCTGCTTGGGGGCCAGGTTGTCCCAGTGCTTGGCGAGCGCCCGCTTGCCGAGCTCCGCGTAGTCCAGGAACCCACCCACCAGCTTGCGGACCTCCTCGCGCTGCAGCTCCGCCTCGGGCGTCCAGTTCGGCTTGCTCTTCTGGAGCAGCTTGTCGAGCTTCTCGTTCGAGCGCTTCAGCTCGGCCATCGGACTGGACGAAGCGGGGGGGGGCTCGGACTTGGGGGCGCCGTCCGCTGGTTTTGCGTCGGCCTTGGCGTCCGGCTTGGTGTCCGCCTTGGCAGCTTTGGCGTCCGGTTTGGCCGCCGCCTTTGCGGGTTTGGCGGCGGCCGGCTTGGCGGCCTTGGCGGGTGTCCCTCCGTCCGCGGCGGCGAGGAGCATCAGCAGCATCAGCGTCGACATGTGGCCCCTTTCATACAGTGGACGGCACCCGGAGGAAAGTTATGCAGCCCACGCCGTGCGACCCGGTCAAGGCGCCCAAACGTATGCAGCGAACGACGCCGCGTGCTACCGTGATAGGCGATGTCAGCGTCGGACGGTCACAACGGCTTCGACGCTAAGGGCTGGCTTTCGCAGGCCACCACGGAGATCCGCGACGGCTTCGCGCGCAATCGCCGCGTGATGTCGTTCGACGAGTACCTGGCCCTGTTCGGGACCGACCCGGCCCGCCAGCTGCGCTCGGCCGGGCAGTACCTGCGCGACGTGTTCGACCACTTCGGGACCGAGACGGTGCGGACACCCCGGGGTCCGATGATCCGCTGGCGCCTCTTCGACTGCCCCTGGGACGGGGGCAAGGATGCCCTGATGGGGCAGGAGGAGATCCAGGCGTCGGTCTATCGCCTGGTGTCGAACTTCGCGCGCGAAGGGCGAACCAACCGCCTCATCCTCCTGCACGGCCCCAACGGCAGCGCCAAGTCGACCTTCGTCGCCTGCCTGCAGCGCGGGATGGAGCACTACTCGTCGCTCGACGAGGGGGCGCTCTACCGGTTCAACTGGATCTTCCCCTCGCAGAAGCTGACCAAGGGGGGCATCGGGTTCGGGGGCGGGTTCGAGCACGGCGCGCAGCGAGACCTTCGCCTACCTGGAAGACGAGCTGGTCGAGTCGAAGATCTCCGACGAGATGCGCGACCACCCGCTGCTGCTGTTGCCGCGCACCAAGCGCCGGATGCTGATCGACGCGCGGCTGTCGGCGGTCGAAAGGGCCGGCTTCAAGCCCGCGGACTACCTGCTGCGCGGGGACCTGTCGCACCGCAACCGCCAGATCTTCGAGGCGCTGCTGTCGTCGTATCACGGCGATCTCGCCAAGGTGCTGCGCCACGTCCAGGTCGAGCGTTTCTTCGTGTCGCGGCGCTACCGCCAGGCGGCGGCCACCGTCGAGCCGCAGCTGGCGGTCGATGCGCGGTCGAAGCAGCTGACGATGGATCGCTCGCTCGGCTCGCTGCCGCCGGCGCTGCAGTCGCTGACGCTCTACGAGTACCAGGGGGAGCTGGTCGACGGAAACCGGGGCGTGATCGACTTCGCCGATCTGCTCAAGCGCCCGATCGAGTCGTACAAGTACCTGCTCGGCACCGTCGAGCAGGGGCGGGTGTCGCTCGACGTCGCCAGCCTCGAGCTCGACACCGTCTTCATCGGCTCGTCGAACGAGGGCTACCTGGCCGCGTTCAAGGAGATTCCCGAGTTCCAGTCGTTCAAGGGGCGGATGGAGCTGGTGCGCGTCCCCTACCTGCTCGACTACCGGGTCGAGCAGCAGATCTACGAGGCGCAGATCCGGGCCGCCCACGCCGAGTCGGGCAAGCACGTCGCCCCGCACGTCTCCTGGGTGACGGCGCTGTGGGCGGTGCTGACCCGGATGAGGAAGCCGCTGGCCGAGAAGTACGGCAAGGCGCTCTCCGACGTCGTCGTCAAGCTGGGTCCGCTGGAGAAGGCGCAGCTCTACGCCGACAACGCCATGCCCGAGGGGCTGACCACCGAGCAGCAGCGTGACCTTCTGAGCGGGATCGACAAGGTGGCGCGCGAGTCGGACAACTACCCCAACTACGAGGGGCGCACCGGCGCCTCGCCGCGCGAGATGAAGATGATCATCATGAACGCGGCGCAGAGCACCAAGCACGCCTGCCTGTCGCCGTTCGCGGTGTTCGACGAGCTGGAGGAGCTGGTCCGGGGCGTGACGGTCTACGAGTTCCTCAAGCAGGAGCCGCTCCCCGGCGGCTTCCACGAGAACCGCAAGTTCATCTTCCAGGTGCGCGACAAGCTGATCGACAAGATCGACGACGAGGTGCGGACGTCGATGGGCCTGGTCGACGAGCGCCGCTACATCGACCGCTTCGAGCGCTACGCCGCCCACGTCTCGTACTGGGTCAAGCGCGAGAAGGTGCCGAATCCGATCACCGGCCGCGACGAGGATCCCGACGAGGACATGATGGCCGAGGTCGAGCGGATCCTGCAGGTCACCAGCCGCCGCGACGAGTTCCGGCGCGAGGTGATCAGCCGGATCGGCGCCTGGTCGATCGACCACCCGCGCCAGCGGCCCGACTACGAGCAGATCTTCCCGCGGCCGATCATCGAGCTGCGCGAGTCGTTCTTCGATGAGCGCAAGAAGCAGGTCCGCAAGATCAACGAGGACCTGCTGGTGCTGCTGACCGACGGCCCGTCGCACATGCAGCCCGATGCCGCGAACGCCTCCGCCACCACCCTGGCGACCATGAAGTCCCGCTTCGGCTACTGCGACAACTGCGCGAAGGACGCGGTCCTGGCGCTGATCCGCAAGCGCTACAGCTGAGCGTCAGACCCTGCCTCTGAGCTCCTTCTCCCCGCTTGCGGGGAGAAGGACGGGATGAGGGGTCTTACGGGGCGCCGCGGGGGGGGAGGGCGGTGGGGGCGGGGGCTGGCTCGCTGGTCGTGGCCACCGTCGCCTCGCGGCCGGCAGACAGGCGGTCAACGGTCTCGAGCAGGTTCGCGGCCAGGTCGCGGGCGATCGGCAGGTCGCGGGCGATGGTCCGCGAGACCTCGCGGCCGCGCTTGCGCTCCTCGGCCGAGCTGGGGTTGGCCAGCGCGCGCCGGTAGTCGAACGTGTGCAGGATCTGCAGACGGATCGAGTCGGCGACGCGGGCGACGAGATCGTGCTCGTCGGCGCCGAGAGCGCTCTGGGGCCACTCGCGCCAGCCGTTCGTACCCAGCACCCAGAGCCGGCCGAGATCGCCGAACCCGCCGGCGGCGCCCTGCGCGGACGCCTTTGCCGCGGGCACGAGCGGCGCAGGCTTGGGGAGGTCCTCGATCACCGCCACCCGCCGATCGTCGAGCGGGAACTGCCGACCGTAGACGTGATAGAGGAGCGCGCCCGCGTCGGTGATCTCCACGCGCACGACCAGGCCGCCGAGGTCGAACATCGGCAGCGTCCCCGCCTGCAGCACCTCCTTGACCCGCTCGCGGTCGCCGGGACCGAGCGAGCCGGGCGAGCCGTCGGCGGCGATGGCCCGCGGAATGCGCTTCTTCTTGCGCATGAAGTCGACCAGCTGGTCGATCCCGACCACGACGTTCAGCGCCCCGTGCCCCTTGTAGCCGGCGTGGTAGACGCCGACCAGCTCCAGATCGCGCGAGCGGCAAGAGGTCGCCAGCACGGGGCTGCCCGAATTTCCCTCCGAGAGCAGGGCGTCGATCACGAAGTCGATGTGGTCCCAGCCCTGCTCCTGATCCCGATCGTACGGGTTCACGACCTTGCCGCTCGACACGGCCTGCATGACCCCCAGCGGGAAGCCGCGCACGATCACCGCGTTCCCCTGGCGCAGGGCCGCGCTCTTGCCGACCTTGTAAGGGAGCACGGTGAGCTTCTGATTCGTCTTCAGGATCGCGGCGTCGAGCAGCGGGTCGACCGCCACCCGCTGCAGCACGATCTGCCCGGGGTCGTAGTCGTCGCGCTCGTCGCGCACGATCCGCAGCCGCTCCTCGACCCGCTTGCACCCCTCGGGGACGCCGTCGATCCGGTGCTGGCCGTCGGTCACCTCGGGCCAGGACGCGACGTGCTCGTTGGTGAGCAGGTAGGTGTCGTTGCCGGAGGACTCGTATGCGAAGGCGCTGCCGAGCTCGCTCGCCTGCACGTGGCGGCGGCGCAGCTTGCCGTCGGGGCCGAAGAACGGGCACTCGTACTTGGCGGTGCTGCGAACCAGGTAGCTGTACTGGCTCTTCGGTCCCTGCTCGACGTCGCGGCTGCGCACCGACTGCACCTGGAGCGTGTCGGCGTACTCCCCCTCGCAGGCCAGCCCGGGGGTCGCCGAGAGGCGCGACCTGGTGACGAGGTCGAAGGCGATCCCGATGACGATCAGCACGCCCAGGAGCGGCAGCCACCGCGGCGCCCAGCCCTGAATGGTTCGTAACTTCATCGGGGGCCCGATTTCAGCGTAGCATGGGGCGCTTTCGGACTCCCACATTCCCCCGCGAATCTCCCCGCGAATCCCCCGCGAATCATGGCCAAGACAGCGACGGCGACACAGACCGACATCATCCGCGCGGCGATCGGCCTCGCGAGCAAAAAGAGCGTCGACCACCTGCTCTACGTGGGCGATCTCCCTCTCCCCGAGGAGCTGTTTCGCGGCAAGCCGCGGGCCCGCAAGAAGCTGGTGCAGGCGGTCGTGGGCGAGAGCCAGCGCGAGGTGATCGCGGCGACGGGCGTCACCGTCCTGCCGCTGCCCCAGTACGACCTCGGCCGTCCCGAGAAGCTGAAGATCGCGCTCGTGAGCGGCATCGCGCGCGGGCTCTACAAGGAGGGGGACGTGGTGGTGAGCCTGCTGGCGCGCAAGCCGGCCGCGCTCCCGGACTCGATCCTGGTCGTCACGGTCGGACAGGAGGAGGAGGAGGGCTCGTTCGGCTTCCTGCAGGCCGACGGCGTCTCGGCGGGGGTGATGGACGCGCTGATCGAGCTGGCCGTCAGCATCGGCGTCGAGGGGTGGGAGGGGAGGCCGGTGGGGGCGCTGTTCGTCATCGGCGACTCGAACACCGTGATGGAGAAGTCGCGGCAGCTGACGTTGAACCCCTTTCAGGGCTACTCCGAGGACGAGAAGAACATCATGAACCCCGACGTACGCCACGCGCTGCATGCGTTCGCGGTGCTCGACGGCGCGTTCATCGTTCGCGAGGACGGCGTCGTCGTGGCCGCGGGACGCTACCTGAACTTCGACGACGAGAAGGAGCTCGACGTCCCGCTGGGGCTGGGGGCGCGGCACATGGCGGCGGCCGGCATCTCGCGCGACTCGGAGGCGATCGCGATCGTCGTCTCCCAGACCTCCGGCTCGGTGCGCGTGTTCCGGGGCGGCAAGCCGGTCATGGAGTTGGCGCCGCGCATGCGAAGCAGAAGATCTTGATGGTGAGCGCGCCGAATTTGCCGCTCCCCAGGGTTCCATATACGATGCCGGCAGTGCGTAGACGCGCCCCCCTCGTAGGCGTAGCGGTGTTTGTCACGGCCCTGATCGCAGGCGTCGTACCCGCCCGCGCCGAAGACGCGCAGAAGGCGCGCGATCTGTTCCAGCAGGGGACGACCTACTACGACCTGGGACAGTTCGACAAAGCGATCGAGGCCTGGCAGGCCGGCTACCGAGAGAAGGCCGACCCCGGCTTCCTCTACAACATCGCCCAGGCCTACCGCGTCGCTGGCGACGCCCAGAAGGCGATCTTCTTCTACAAGGGCTACCTGCGGAACTCGCCCAAGGCCCACAACCGGGTCGAGGTGGAGCAGAAGGTCGCGGCGCTGCAGAAGCAGCTCGACGATCAGAAGGCCGGCAAGCCGGTGACGCCGCCGCCGGGCACGCCGCCGCCGGTCGCGCCGCGCCCGCCGGTCGCCACCACGCCGCCGCCGGTCGCGCCGCGCCCGCCTGTGGCCGCAACGCCGCCGGTCGCGCCGCGCCCGCCGGTCGCCACCACGCCGCCCCCCGCGACCACGCCGCCGCCGGCCAATACGCCGGCGGTCATCGTGACCTCGCCGCCGCCGCCCAGCTTCACCGATCCGAACGCGGCGCCGCCGCCGGTGCTCGCGACGGAGGCCCCGCCCCCGATGATGGCCCCCGCCAACACGCGCATCGACGTGCTGGCCGCGATCGGTACCGACGTCTGGTTGTCGGGCGTGCAGGGGACCGCCAACCCGTCCTTCGCGTTCACGCTGGGGGGTGGGTACAGGTTCGGCGATCCGAGCGCCCGCTACCGGTTCCGGATGGGCGTCCTGTTCGGCTACACCTTCCTCAGTGAGGAGGCGTCGAAGGAGCACTTCCTCTCGTTCATGTTCGACCCGACCCTCGAGGTGCGGGTGGCCGAGCGCTGGCTCCTGACCGCCGACCTCGGTCTCGGCGTCCTGGCGATCACCGGTCTCAAGCCCAGCTCGGCGCTGCTGGTGCAGACCCCGGGCGACCCGCTCGTGATCAAGGGCGCCCAGGGGCTGGGGCTGGTGCGTCTGGGGGTCGGCGTGCACTACCAGATCCTCCCGGAGCTATCGCTGTTCGCCTGGCCGGCGATCGCGAACAGCGCGAAGAAGGAACACTTCTACAAGCAGCTCACGCGCTTCGAGATCCTGGCCGGGGCCGCCTACAGGTTTTAGAAGGTCGTCCGTGCAGTGCGTGATCCTGGCCGGCGGGTTGGCGACCCGGATGAGGCCGCTGACCGAGCAGATCCCGAAGGCGCTGATTCCCGTCGAGGGGACGCCGTTCATCGACCACCAGCTGGCCTGGCTGGCGGCACACGGCGTCGACGAGGTGGTGCTGTCGATCGGCTACCGGGGCGACATGCTGCGCGCCCACGTCGGCGACGGGGCGCGCCACGGGCTCATCGCTCGCTACGTGGACGAGGGGCCGAACCTGCGCGGGACGGCCGGAGCGCTGCGCCTGGCGCTGGACGAGGGGGCGCTCCGCGAGTCGTTCCTGCTGACGTACGGCGACTCGTTCCTGCCGGTCGACTTCGGTGAGGTGTTCGCGGCGTTCGAGGGGGCAGGGACGCCGGCGCTCATGACCGTGTTCCGCAACGAGGGGCGCTGGGACACCAGCAATGTCATCTTCGACGGCCGGATGGTGACCCTCTACGACAAGCAGCGCCGGGCTCGGCCGGCGGACGAGTTCACCTTCATCGACTACGGTCTGCTGGCCCTGGAACGTCGGGTGATCGCCGACGCGATCCCGTCGGGCGCCAAGGCCGATCTGGCCGGGCTGCTCTTCGATCTCAGCGTCCGCGGCGCGCTGGCCGGGCTGGAGGTCCACGAGCGGTTCTACGAGATCGGGTCACCCGTCGGGCTGGAGGATTTCGCAGCGTGGGTGAGGCTGCGGCGCGGGTGAGCCACGCACTCATCGTCCTCGACCGCGACGGTGTGCTGAACCGCCTGCTGCCGAACCCCGCCGAGCCGCGCCCGGACAGCCCGATGCGCGCGGCCGAGGTGAGCGTCTTTCCCTGGGTCTCCGAGACCCTGCGGGCGCTCGGGCGCGCCGGCTACGGGCTGGTGATCGCCAGCAACCAGCCGGCCTGGGCCAAGGGGAAGACGACCCGCGCCGACCTCGAGGCGGCGCATGCGGTGGTGCTGCGCGAGGCGCAGGCGGGGGGCGCCGTCATCTTGAGCTCCCACATCTGTTTCCACCGCGCCGAGGACGGCTGCGCCTGTCGCAAGCCGGCGATCGGCCTCCTGACCGAGGCGTTCGCGCGCAACCCCGGCTACGATCCCGCGCTCTCCTGGATGGTCGGCGATCGCGCCCCCGACATGATCGCCGGCGCCGCGTTCGGCCTGCGGACCGCGCTGCTGGGCGACGCGTCGGGCGAGGAGCGGGCGGCGCTGGCGGGACGTGGCCTCGAACCTTCCTTTCACGGGCGTGATTTGCGAGACTTCGCGCGCCTGCTCCTTAGACCCGCGCCCTAGCCGATCATGTCCTTCCTCGCCACCCCCCGCCCGCGTCTCCGCCGGTGGCTGGGGCTGGCGGCCCTGATGCTGGTGGTGGCCGTCGCCTACGTCTTCTTCGCGTCCGCGAGCCGGATGCGGGACTGGCCGACCCACACCACCTTCATCAATGACCAGGCCGACGGGTTTCGCGCGGGTCACCTCCACATGGCGGTCGAACCGCCCGCCGCGCTGCTGGCCAAACCCGATCCGTTCGACGGCGCCAACCGGCCGCTCTGGTACTGGGACGCCAGCCTCTACAACGGGCACTACTACATCTACTGGGGGCCGGTGCCCTCGTTGCTGCTGGCGGTCGTGAAGACCGTCTTCCGGATCTCGGCCTCGATCCCCGACCAGTTTCCGGTGTACGCGCTGGCGCTGTTGCAGACGCTGGCGGGGATGCTGCTCATCGACCGGCTGGCGCGGCGCCTCTGGCCCGACCTGCCGTTCCGCGCGGTCGCGCTCGCCGCGCTGGTGTTCGCGTTCGCCACACCGACGCCGTACAACCTGATCCGGCCGGCGGTCTACGAGGCGGCGATCGTCGGCGGACACGCGTTCGCGCTGCTCGGGGTCGTGTTCGCCTTCGACGCTGTGAGCGCGGAGGGGGAGGGGCGCCGCACCCGCTGGCCGCTGCTGGCGACGGGCATCGCCTGGATGCTGGCGCTCGGGTGCCGGCTGTCGATCGCGCTGATGATGCCGCCGGCGATCTTGCTGACGGCGTTCTACGCCTCCGGGGCCACGCTGCGCGGGCGCTGGCTGCGCAACTTTCAGGCGCTGCTCTGGCTCGGGACGCCGGTGGCGCTCGGCGTGTTCGGGCTCCTGGCCTACAACAAGGCCCGGTTCGGCGCCTGGAGCGACTTCGGACAGGCCCGCCAGCTGACCTGGCTGCCGTTCACCATGTCCGCGGCGTTCGTCCCCTCGAACATCTTCTCGTACGCGCTGCGCCCGATGCCGCTGTCGTGCAAGTTTCCGTTCCTGATCGTCACCGAGGCGTTCGGGGCGCGGGCGTTCCCGTCCTGGTTTCATCCGCCCGCCGGCTACCACGTCGGCGAGCCGCTGGGCGGCCTGTTCCTGACCGCGCCGTGGACCTGGTTCCTACCGGTCGCCGCGGTGGTCGGGGCGCGGTCCGTCTGGCGGAGCCGGCGCAATCCGGTTGCGCGCGCCGACACGCTGCGTGTGAACCACCTGACGCTCACCCTCGGCGCCATGATCGCCTGCGGCATGCTGGCCGAGCTGCCGCTCTGGACCGGGACGATGCGCTACCTGGGCGACGTCGTCGGCTTCGCCATCGTGCTGGCGACGATGGGCGCGTGGTGGTTGCGCGCGTGGCTCCGGGATCGCGCCGGCGCGCGGCGGGTCGTCGTCGCCCTGGCCACGATCCTGGGGATCGCGACCATCCTTCTCGGGATCCTGCTGGGGATGCAGGGGCAGTACGGGCACGTGCGCCTCACGAATCCGGCGCTGATGGACAAGCTCGAGAAGCGGCTGTCGGTCTGCCGGCACTAGGGGGTGTCCCTATTTCAGCCAGAGCCACGCGCAGGCGACCTGGGTGAGAGCGAGGTAGTTCCGGGCGGTCTTCTCATAGCGGGTCGCGATCGCGCGAAATCGCTTCAGATTGTGGAAGAAGATCTCGACGAGGTAGCGCTGACGGTAGAGCGCTCGCGCGAGCCGGTGCTTCTTCTTCCGCTCAGGTCTCGAATGAATGACGGGCTTCATTCCCTTCGCACGGATAGCTGCGAAAAAGGGGGCCGAGTCGTATCCGGTGTCGCCGATGAGAGCGCGACCGCGAGCATGCGTAAGTAGCTCGTTAGCGGCGACCATCTCGTGACGCTGTCCCGGCGTCAGCGCGATGTGGATCGGCCGCGCCTTCGTGTCGACGATGGCGTGGAGCTTGGTCGAAAAACCTCCCCGAGAGCGGCCCAGAGCATTTCGTAAGACCCCCCTTTTCCGCCCGACGCATCTTGGTGTGCGCGAACGACGGAGCCATCAACTATCGAGCCGGTCTCATCGACCTCAAGCTGCAGCTCGCGAAAGATCGTCGCCCAATGTCCCTTCCGCGCCCAGTTCGCGAACCGGTTGTAGACGCTCTTCCACGGCCCAAATCGCTCGGGTAGATCGCGCCAGGGCATTCCCGTCTTTGCCCGGAAAAGGACAGCCTCGATGAAGAGGCGATCTCCGCGGCTCGCCTTAGGTCCCGTACTTTGCTTCGGCAGCAGTGGCTGCAGCCGAGCCCACTGCGCTTCGGTCAACGCGTGTCGGTGCATGCAGATCTTTGATCACACCGACGATCGCCGCACAACCTTCAAATGCGGCCATCGGCCAAGTGATCGAAATGATCCGACTTTCCGATCGCGCTAAATAGGGACAGCCCCTAGCCGCTCCCGCGCGCGCTATTTGCCGCAGACGTTCAGCGACTGTTCCAGCCGGTGCTTGAGCGCCGGGTTGTGGCGGCCGAAGTGGTCGAAGTAGCCGCCGAAACCGAGCAGCAGTCCGGTGACCAGCGTGAGCAGCGCCAGGGCGACGTAGCCGGCGCGCGCGGCGAGCCGTCCAGCGCGGCTGGTCGGGAGCGCGAGCAGCCACCAGCCGCTGAGGATCGCCATCAGCGTCGCGGCGGAGGCGAAGTCGAGCTCGTAACGCATCGTCGCCCCGGAGACCAGCAGCGGAGGCGCGGCGCCGCCCAGCAGATAGAGCGCGAGCGCGCCCCATAGCCAGCGCCATGCCCAGCGCGGCTCGACGTCCCGGCTGGCGTCCGCGGCGGCGATGGCGCGCCGGCGCACCACGGCCATCACGACGCCCGCGGCCAGCAGCGCCACGAACAGCGCCCCCGTGACGAGGCCGATCGTCGGCTCGTCGGCGCGGTAGTCGGTGGGAAAGCGCAGCCAGGAGGGGGTGAGCGCGCGGGTCGTGTTCCAGCGGGTGAAAAGGAAAGGGAAGCCGCACCCGTGCGAGGGCGGGAGGAACAGGTAGGCGTAGAGGTTGGGGATGACGAAACGCAGCCCGGCGCCCAGCGGATTGCCGAGCTGGTAGCGGGCGCCGAAGCTGCTCCAGCTGTCGTAGCGGAGGTGGTTGAGGACGAAGTGTCCGACGGTCATGACGACCGCCGGCGCGGCCGCGGCGGGCAGCAGCGTTCGCAGACGCGCGCCGGTGGCCCCGTCGCGACGCCAGCGCGCGAACGTGGTCCACAGCACCAGCAGCACCATCGTGGGCAGCAGGCTCGCGCGCGAGCCGGCCGCCAGCCCCAGGCAGAGGCTGGCGCCGGCGAGCCAGCGATCGGCGCTCCGGACCTCCGTGGCCAGCAGGCCGCGCCACCCGAGATAGAGCGCGCTCACCATGAAACAGATGCCGGCGGCGATCGCGACCTCGTAGACGGCGCCGCGGTTCAGCGTGTACGGGGTGGGGTGGGCCAGCGCGAACACGGCGATCGCCAGACCGACGGCCCAGCGGGGCGGCGCTGTCGTCGCCGCTGCCTGGGGCCGGGCCAGGGCCCGAATGAGCAGCGTGCCGGCGAACAGCCGTCCGACGAAGAACCAGAACGTGAGCACGTCGTCGCCGACGGCGTGGGGGATCCGGAACAGCGTCTTGAACGCCGCCAGCAGCAGGCCGGGGACCAGCCCCCAGTAGAGGTAGAAGTGACCCTTGTAGTAGGTGTGGTCCCAGCGCCAGAGGCGCATGTTGGCCGGGTTGTACGGATCCGGTAGCGCTTGCAGGGCCTTCGACGGGACCTCGGGCAGGTAGAGGTGTCCGTTCCGGAGCCCCTCGGCCTGGGCATCGTAGAGCGCGGACCAGCTGAACCAACTCGTCGCGTGACCGGCACCGACGACGAAGCCGTAATACGCGACGATGATTGCCAGTCCGCAAGCAAGCGGAACCGCACGCCGAATCACCGCGATTCGACTTTCCTTCACGCGCGTCATTTGCCAGACTTAGGCACTTTTTCCCAGGGGAAATGCATGTCCAACATACCTTCTCTCGACCGGATCAAGATCTTTGCCGACGGCGCGTCGTTGCCGTCGATGCTCGAAGCGGCGCGCGATCCCAAGATCGCCGGGCTCACCACCAACCCGACGCTGATGCGCAAGGCGGGGATCAGTGACTACCGCGCCTTCGCGAAGGAGGTCCTGGCCGTCATAAAAGACAAGCCGATCTCCTTCGAGGTCTTCGCCGACGAGTTCCCCGAGATGCAGCGGCAGGCGCGCGAGATCGCGACCTGGGGCGACAACGTCTACGTCAAGATCCCCATCACCAACACCAAGCGCGCCTCGGCGGCGCCGCTGGTGAAAGAGCTGGCCGGGGCGGGCGTGAAGCTGAACGTCACCGCGATCTGCACGCTGGACCAGGTGCGCGAGACCGCTGCCGCGCTGAAGGGCGGGGCGCCGTCGGTGGTCTCGGTGTTCGCCGGGCGCATCGCCGACACCGGCCGCGATCCGGTGCCCTTGATGAAGGAGGCGCTCGGCATCTGCCGCGCGGCCGGCGCCGGCATCGAGCTGCTCTGGGCGAGCCCGCGCGAGCTGCTCAACATCATCCAGGCGGCCGAGGTCGGCTGCGACATCATCACCGTCACGCCCGATCTGCTCAAGAAGCTGGAGCTGGTCGGCAAGGATCTGGCCGAGTTCAGCCTGGATACCGTCCAGATGTTCTATCGCGACGCGCAGGCGGCGGGGTTCAAGCTGTGAGCGCCGCCGACGGGCGCGCCTTCGTCGATCAGTACCTGCAGGAGACGCTGCGGGCGGTCAAGGAGATGGACACGGCCGCCATCGACGGGGTCGCCACCGGCCTGGCGCGCGTCCGGGACGCGGGCGGCCGGCTGTTCATCCTCGGCGTCGGCGGCTCGGCCGGGCACGCCAGCCACGCCGTCAACGACTTCCGCAAGATCTGCGGCTTCGAGGCCTACTCCCCGACCGACAACGTCTCGGAGCTGACCGCGCGGGTGAACGACGAAGGCTGGGAGACGAGCTTCTCCGAGTGGATGAAGGTGTCGCGGGTGAGCGGTCGCGACGCGCTGCTGATCTTTTCGGTCGGCGGTGGCAATCGCGAAAAGAACGTCTCTCCCAACCTGGTTCGGGCGCTCGAGATCGCGCAGCAGGTGAAGGCGGCGGTCTTTGGCATCGTCGGCAAGGACGGCGGCGCGACGAAGCTCGCCTCCGAGGCCTGCGTCGTCATCCCGACCGTCTCGCCCGATCGGATCACGCCCCACACCGAGGGGCTCTGCGCCGTCGTCTGGCACCTCCTGGTCAGCCACCCTGCGCTCAAGCAGAAGGCGACCAAATGGGAATCGACCAAGTAGGCGTCGACCGCCCACGCGGCAGCTCACGCGACCGCGTACGGATGTAAGCTGCCGTGGTGCGCGGGGTGGTGGCAGCGGTGAGCGTCTGTTGGCTCGCCTGCTCGCACCGCCCCCTGGACCGGCCCGACGGCGCCGCATCGGGCGACGCCGCCGACGATACGGGCGGGGGGCAGAGCGCTCAGCCGCCGGTGATCCCGATCGGCTACGGCGCCCTGCGCGCGTGGGATCGCTGGCCGGTGCTCCGGCTCGGGATGCGGAGCTACATGCGCAGCACCTACGATCGGCGCGGCGGCGACCCCGACGCCAGCCATTTCCTGCGCGAGGAGAGCGACGGAACCTTCACCACGCTCGATGTGGCGGGGAGCGGCTACCTCGCGTTCGTCCGCACCAACCACTGGCACGGCAGCCCCTGGCACTACACGGTCGACGGAACCGATCACGTCGTGGCCGAGTCGAGCACCGCCGATCCCGACCACCCGGTCGAGGGCTCGATCTTCCTCCCCGCCGCCGCCTTCCCGTCGCCGCTGGCGCTGACCTGGTCGACGACCAAGGGGGCGGATCTCTCCTGGGTGCCGATCGGGTTCGAGACCTCGATGCGCCTCGGGTACGAGCGGACCCACTACGGCACCGGCTACTACATCTTCCAGCTCGTCGCGCCCGGCACGGCGGTCTCCGATCCGCCCGCCACCTGGACCCCCGCCCGACGCCGCCGCAGGACGCGCGGGCGCTGCTCGGTCGGGCCGGCGATGACATCGCCCCGACCGGCGCGGGGGTCATCACCGCGACGGGCAGCGCCGACGTGACGGCGACGGCCGGGGCGGCGACCACCGTCACCACCTTGACCGGCGGCCCCGCGGCGCTGCGCGCCCTGCGGTTCGAGGTGGCGGCCGCCGACGCGGTCGCGTTCGGCCGCGCGCGCCTCCGGATCACCTGGGACGATCGCGAACAGCCATCGATCGACGCACCCGTCGCGCTGTTCTTCGGCGCGGGCACGCTCTACAACCGCGACAGCCGCGAGTACCTGGTGCGCGCGCTGCCGGTGAGCATCCGGTTCTCGGGCGAGCGGGTCACGCTGGCCGCCTACTTCCCGATGCCGTTTCAGAGCGGCGCCCGGATCGAGCTGGTCTCGACCGGAACGGCGCTCCGGAACGTCGGCTGGCAGACCCGTACCGCCCCGTGGGACCTCCCCGCCAACCATGCGGGCTACTTCCACGCGACCTACCGCGATCACCCGAGCCCGGCGCGCGGTCAGGATCTGGTGCTGCTCGACACCGCCACCGTCGAGGGGGGCGGTTCCTGGTGCGGCAGCTTCGTCGGCACGTCGTTCGTCTTCTCCGAGCGTGCCGAGCTCGGGACGCTGGAGGGGGACCCGCGGTTCTTCTTCGACGACAGTCAGACCCCGCAGGCGCAGGGGACCGGCACCGAAGAATGGGGCGGCGGCGGCGACTACTGGGGCCGGGCCACGATGACGTTGCCGTTCGCGGGCCACCCGACCGGGGCCCCGGTGCCCGAGGATATCCGCGAGCCCGAGGACGGCATCGAGTCGGCCTATCGGTTCCTGCTCACCGACCTGTTCCCGTTCGGACGCAACGCCCGCATTCAGCTCGAGCACGGCGCCGAGAACCGCTCCGAGGAGCATTACCGGACCCTGGCGTTCTGGTACGGCCTGCCCGGCGCCTGTCTCGTTCCGACCGACAGCCTGCAGCTCGGCGACGCGGTCGACGAGGCAGCGCATGGCTACGACTCTCCTGACGCCTTGCCGGCGTCGAGCCTGACCAGCCGCTACGAGTGGGGCGTCGACCAGCTCGACGGCGTGGAGGTCTTCCCGGCCACGACCGATCAGGCGCGCACCACCACCGGTCCCACCGAGCTGACGCTGACGATCGATCCCGACAATGTCGGGGTCCTGCTCCGGAGGAAGCTCGACTACGCCATCGCCGATCAGCGCGCCGAGGTCTGGGTGGCCGACGCCGATGCCGAGGGCGCGCCGCGCTTCGAACGCGCGGGGCTCTGGTACCTCGCGGGCGCGAACCGCTACCTGTTTTCGAATCCGCCCGGAGAGACCTCCGCGGCGACGCCGGTGGTGGAGACCTCCAACCGGCGGTTTCGCGACGACGAGATGCTGCTCCCGCGGGTGCTGACCGCCGGTCGGCGACGCCTGCGGCTCCGCATCGTTCCGCTTCCCCTCGGCAAACCGCTGCGCCCGGGGGACGCGGCCACGGCCGACGCGGGCGCCTGGACCGCCTTTCGCTACGATGCCTACGTCTGGAAGCTTCCCCCCGCGCCGCGGTGACGGCGCGCGGGGAGCCTCCCGTCATTCGCGGGCGGCCAGATCCACGGCCACCAGGTGTCCGTCGTCGTAGAGCTTGCGCCGCGTCGCCGCGAGCTCGTCGACCGTCGTGAACGTCGCCAGGTACGACGGCGCCGTGATCCGCCAGACCCGGAGCTTGCCGGTGAGCAGGCGCTGCCAGTGGGCGCGGTTGTAGATCTGGTCCCGCGCCTTGTCCGGGCGCACGAAGGCGAAGTAGCGGATCCGGTTCGCCAGCAGGTAGGCGGCGACCGGCTCGCCGCCGGCCGCCAGCGGGATGCCCGGCGGCGGGCTGCAGGCACCCGGCTGATCCAGGTGCGTGATCGAGTTGCGCGCATAGTCGAGCAGGTAGGGGCGTTCGATCATGACCAGCAGGCGCTCGCCGGCGGGGACCGCCTGCTGCAGTCTCGCCACCACGTCCGCCTCCGCGCCCAGAGGGGTGATGTTGGGATCGCGTCCCGATAGTCGCTCGCGCGCGACGCCGACGTTGCGGTAGGTCGCGTCGAGCGCGCCGTGGAGCTGGAGCAGCAGCGCCGCCACGGTGACGCCGACGACGATAAAGTCGCGGCGGGACGGGGCGGTCGCGAGACGCTCGGCGGCGGCCAGGGCGATCGCGAGCGCGCAGGCCACGACGAAGGCGAAGCTATAACGCACGATCGTGTAAGCGCCGACGTCGGGGAGGCTGAGCGACACCAGGGCGAAGCCGACGATCGTTCCGGCCCAGAGCCCGAGCAGCGCGCGGCGCTGGCCCCCCCGCATCAGGAGCGGCGCCGCCAGCAGGAGAAACGGCATCGTGCTCACCGGCTCGGGCCGGAACATCGCCTCGCGGTAGAGCGCGAACCGAGCCCCCCAGGTCGCGGGGGCGGTGATGCCGGCGTAGGTGCGATCGTAGTAGCCCGCGAAGATCGGGAACAGGAAGGTGTGGTTCGAGCGGAACGACAGCGCCATCCAGGGGAAGAGCGCCGCCCCGGTCAGCGCCGCCACCTGCCCGAAGCGGCGCAGCCGCGCCCGCAGGTCATCGGGGCCGCGGACGGCCAGCGCCAGCAGCATGATGCCGACGACCGCGATGTAATTCTGGCGCAGCGTGCAGGCCGCGGCGGCGGGGAGGGCGACGAGGAGCGCGCCGCGCCACTCTGCCTGCGCGTCGGTGAAGATGCGGGCGTCGGCGAATTCGATCGTCCGGTAGAGGATCAAGAACGCCACCACCCCCGACAGCTCGCTGGCGCTGTTCTGGCGGATCTCGGGCAGCGTCAGCACGACCGCGATCGTCAGAAGCCCGATGAGGCGCGCCCGGGGCGCGGCCCGCCGGATCGCCCCCCAGACCAGCGCCGTCGAGAGCAGCAGCCCCATCCCTTGATCGAAGCTCTGGATCTGGGCCTCGCTGGCGCAGAGGCGGGTCAGCGCCTGCAGATAGGACTGGCCGCCGTAGGCCGCCATGCGCCGGACATTGAACGGATCGAGCAGCGTCCCGGTCTGCTGGATCATCTTCGCGAACGGCAGGTAGGCGATCCAGTCGTCGCTGGGGTTCGGGACCCCGAAGCCGGCCGAGCCGAGGTAGAGCAGCCCGCCGAGCGCGCCGAGCCCGAGCAGAAACGGCGTCTCCCAGCGGCGCACGACGCGCCAGAGGCCGTCGGGGGGCGGCGTCCGGGCGACCTCGGCGGCGGAAAGCGCGATCCCGCCGAAGGCCCAGACGATCAGGACCGGCCGGCGTGCCAGGCCGAGGAGGCAGAGCGCTCCGCCCACCGCGACCGTGAGCGCGAGGCCCCAGCCGGCGCGTAGGCCCCAGTCAGTCTCTTGCCGGGGCGCGAGCCGACGGCCGAGCCATCCGCCCCAGCCGCCGAAGGAGATCGCCAGCGCCAGCCCCCAGAGCGCCGTCGCCGCCAGCGGTCCGAGCGGTCGAGGTGCGATGAAAGCCAGCGCGGGCGCGCAGAGCGCCGCGGCGAACAGGGCCGACAACGGGTGCACCGCGTGCATCGAAGCGCTTGCAGCGTACCCCAGGTCGCATGGGTTAGTATGCGCCCCCGTGACGCATTCGATCGCTGGTCAACGCTTCATCATCGTGGGTGGCGCCGGGTTCATCGGCAGCCATTTCTGCGACCACCTGCTCGGCCCCGGACAGGCGGCGGCGGTTACCCTCTACGATAACTTTTCGTCAGGCCGCGAGTGGCACTACGCCCAGCACGCCAAGGACGCACGCCTGCGGGTGTTGCGCGGCGAGGTCGAGGACACGGCGGCGCTGGCCGCGGCGATGGACGGCCACGACGTCGTCATCCACCTGGCCTCCAACCCCGACATCGCCCGCGCCGCGCGCGAGCCGACGATCGACTTCACCCAGGGGACCGCGCTGACCAGCAGTGTCATCGAGGCCATGCGGACCACCAGCGCCAAGCGCATCCTGTACGCGTCCGGGAGCGGCGTCTACGGCGACCTCGGGACGCGGGAGGCCGAGGAGGACCACGGGCCGCTGCTGCCGGTCTCGACCTACGGCGCGAGCAAGCTGGCCGGCGAGGCGCTGATCGGGAGCTACGCGTTCATGTTCGGGCTCAGTGGCTGCGCCTTCCGCTTCGGCAACGTCGTCGGCCCGCGCCAGACCCACGGCGTCGGATTCGACTTCGCGCGCCGGCTGCTCGCCTCGGCGGCGTCGGGCGAGGATCCGATCACCCTGCGCATCCTCGGCGACGGGGCGCAGTCCAAGTCCTACGTCTACGTCGAGGACATCATCCGCGCCGTGCTGACCGCCCACGAAAAATCGGCGGCGCCGTTCGCGACCTTCAACGTCGCGACGGGCGACTACATCACCGTCACCGAGATCGCGGAGATCGCGGTCGCCTGCGTCGGCCTCCCGGCCGGCAAGGTGAAGTTCGAGTACACCGGCGGTGACCGGGGCTGGAAGGGAGACGTCCCGGTGGTGCGGCTCGACACCCGCCGGATCCAGGGGACGGGGTGGCGTTGCGGACACAGCTCGCGCCAGGCCCTTCAGCGGTCGATCACCGCGATGCTCCCCGACATGAAAGCGGGGCGAATGTGAGCGCCGTGCCCCAGCTGGTCCCCCCCGCCGATCCCGACGTCGAGCTGCTGCTCCCGGCGCAGGACGTCGCCGAGCCGGAGCTGTCGATCGTCATCCCGGCGCTGAACGAGGAGCTGACCATCACCGACTTCGTCGCCTGGTGCCACGCCGGCATGAAGGCCGCCGGGATCGTCGGCGAGATCCTGATCGTCGACAGCGGCAAGGACCGCACCACCGAGCTGGCGCTGGCCGGTGGCGCGCGCGTGCTGCGGACCCCGAAGCGGGGCCTGGGGCGGGCCTACATCGACGCGCTCCCCTACATCCGCGGCCGCTACGTCCTGATGGGGGACGCCGACTGCACCTACGACTTCCGCGAGCTGGCGCCGTTCGTCGAGAAGTTCCGGGGCGGGGCGGAGTTCGTCATGGGGTCGCGTTTCCGCGGCTACATCGAGCCCGGTTCGATGCCTCCCCTGCACCGGTATCTGGGGACGCCGGTGACGACGTGGATCCTGAACGTGATCTTCGGCAGTCAGTTTTCCGACATCCACTGCGGGATGCGCGGCATCACCAAGGACGCGCTCGCGCGCATGGGTCTCCGCTCGCAGTCGTGGGAGTACGCCTCCGAGATGGTGCTCAAGTCGGTGCACATGGGGCTGCGGACCGAGGAGGTGCCGATTCGCTTCCTCAAGGACGTCGAGGGGCGGATGAGCCACCACAAGCGCTCGGGCTGGTTTTCGCCCTGGCAGGCGGCCTGGATCAACCTGCGCGCGATGTTCGTCTACGGCGCCAACTTCTTCCTCTACAAGCCCGGCCTCTTGCTGCTGGCGCTGGGGTTGATGCTGACGCTGCCGCTCTCGTTGGGGCCGATCACGCTCGGGCCGATCACCTTCTCGCACCACTGGATGCTGCTGGGCGTGTCGCTGGCGGTGCTCGGGCTTCAGTGCGTCTACATGGGCGTGCTGTCGCAGGTCTTCTTCGACTACGGAGGGGCGATCACAAAGCGCTGGTTCGAGCGGTTCCCGTACACGCGCTCCGTCGCCGCGGCGGCGGGGCTGTTCTTCCTGGGGCTGGCGGCGTCGGCGACGATGGTCGCCATCTACATCCAGAACCACTTTCGCCTGACGCTGAACAGCCCCTTCAGCTACCTGGGGGTCACCGGCCTGATGTTGATGATGGCCGGATTCATGACCTTCACGTTCACGCTGCTGCTGCACTCGACCGCGGTGGTCGTGTGGCGTAGCCCGCAGCGCTGAGCCATTGGGGATGACGGGAGGCGTGGGCGGTGAACTGACCCGCCTCGTTACCCGCCTTTTGGGCGCCTCGGTTGCTCGTGCGCGCCTGGCCGGCCCGGCCGGGCTGGTCGGGGGGGCGCTGGTGGCGCTGGCGCTCGCCATCGCCCTTGCAGCCGGGCTGCGCGGGATAGCCGCGCCGTTCCCCGCCGGGCACTTCAGCACCGAGGCCGGGATCGGCATCTTCGCCGACAACATGTGGCGCTGGCACACGGTCCTGCCGGTGATCGGCTATCAGGAGCACGCGCCCCCCGCGAGCGCCTATTACCTGCACCACCCGCTGGGGATCTTCTGGGTCACGGCGCTGTTCCAGAAGGTCCTGGGGGCGGCGGACTGGGTGGTGCGCCTGCCGGCGCTGCTCTACCTGCTGGGGACGACCTGGTTCCTCTCCCGGAGCGGGCGCCTGCTCTGGGGGCCCGTCTCCGGGGGCCTGGCGGCCCTGGCCTACGTGGCCCTGCCGATCACGCTGGGCTACGCCGGTTTCAACGACCTGGAGCAGCCGGTGATGTTCGGCTGCGTCGTCGCGACCTGGGGCTACCTGCGGTTCATACGCGACGGCAAGGACCGCTATGCCGCCGCCAGCGTGCTCGGCTTCCTGTTCGCGGTGAACTGCGACTGGTGGGCCTACGTCTGGGGCGGCGTCTTCCTGGCCGGACTGTTCGTCCTCGCCTACGTGGTGCCCGAGCGGATGCGGCGCGAGCTCCCGCAGCGGTCGTTCGGCCGGTACTGGGCGCTGATGAGCAGCGCGGCGGTGGTCAGCCTGCTGGTGCTGGTGGCGCTGGCGATCGGCAGCGGGCGGTTGTCCGACATGATCGGGATGTACGGCGTCCGCTCGTCCGGCAACAGCGGGCCGCTCGCCGCCGCCCTCACGGCCAGGGCCTACCGGATCGAGCTGATGTTCACCCCGATCGCCATCGCGCTGGGCAAGCTGGCGGTGCCGATCATCGTCGCGCGCGCCGCCCTGAAGCGCAGCCACCTCGAGCTGCTGCCGCTGCCGCTGCTGTGCGCGGCGGTCGTCCAGTACGTGGTGTTCAAGCAGGGGGCCGACGTGCACATCTTCTGGCCGCACCCGTTCGCCGCGTACTTCGCGCTGGCCGTCGGAGCGCTGGCCGCTTCGCTGCGCGACGCGCTGGCCTGGCTGGCGCCACGACTGCATGGGGTGGCCGGCCGGATCGCGCGCCAGGGGCCGTGGCTGGCGGCGGCGCTGGTGGGGCTGCCGATCCTGTTCGTGCTCAGGGACGGGCTCTCGCTGGTCCGCCTGGCGCACGAGACCGGCGGGCGATTCGCCGAGGCGAACCTCGACAGCTACGTCGACGCCTCGGTCGCGCTGCGCTGGTTCCTCGGACGCTCGCCGGCGCCGGGCGGGATTGCCTTCGTCGGCCAGATGGCGGGGACCTGGACCCTGCAGTGGGACGCCCGGCCGCGCGTCAGCCAGCAGCGGACCTCGCTGGCACCGCCGACGTCGCTGCGTGTGCTGATGCTCGATTCGCGGGTGACGCCGGTGGCGGAGCTGCGCGACGCCGCGGGTCGATTCGCCGTCAACACCGTCGGTCCCTACTGGCTGATCGATCGGACCCAGCCCGCCGCGCCGCTGGCGGGCCACCGGTTCGACGAGCGTGAGCCCCGCTGGTACGAGCTCTGCGGGGCAAGCGGGGTCGAGCCGGTGCGCGCGGTGGCGCCGGATCCCCTGGGTGACCTGGGAGTGGCGCACGCTGCTCGGGCAGGCGGCCGTGCCGCCGCAGGCGCCGGCCGTGACGACGGACCAGCTGCGGATTGCCCACAACGCCGCGCTGGCCTCGGGAGACGCGACCGCGGCGGGCTCGCTGCAGAGCGCCCTGCGGGCTCGCTTCAACCACTCCGTGTCAGCTCGCTACGAGAACGGCACCGAGCTCATCGGCGCGATCCGGAGCGAGGGGGCCGAGCGCAGCCTGACGCTGTTCTTCGTCGCCGGCACCTTCGCGACCGACACCCGGTTCTCGGTCCAGGCCCGGGTGTTCGCCGGGCCGCGGCTGTCGACGCTCCCGATTCGATCCGGCTCTGATCGACCTCGCGACCCCGCCGGTCTGGCCGACCAGGCTGTGGCGCAAGGGGCAGATTCTACGCGTTGAAGATCGTCTACCGAAAGCGCCCCGGCCGCGAGCGCCTGACGGGCGGGTGGGGGCCCGGCGGGCCCCGGCGGGTCGACGCCGTCGAGCCTGTGGCGCTCGCTACGTTCTGACGCCGGCGCGCGGACGCCGCCGCGCCACCACCATGTACCCCAGCGAGTCCTCGGGCTCGTAGAAGAACCGATCCATCACCCGCGCCGCCGCTGCCAGCGAGATCATCGAAGGCGCCACCAGCGGCAGGGTCCAGGCCCGCGGCCGCTCGGCGGTCGGTTGCTCGTGCGGGAGCTTGTCGAGCGACTGAGCCAGGCCACCCATCCGCGCGACCCGGAAGGCGAGGAAGGTGTTCAGCTTGTGGGCGAGGACGCTCCAGAGCCCCCCCTGGCGCCCCTCGTCGATCACCTCGAGGTTGGCGTCCGCGCACAGCGCCCGCAGCCCGTGGAGCGTGTAGCGGAAAAAGTCATAGGGCTGCTCGTGCAGGCGGAACTGAAACGGGGCCGCGATGATCAGCACGCCGTCGTCCTTGAGGACGCGCGACATCTCGGCCACCAGCGCGGCGGGGCGGGGGGTGTGCTCCAGCACCTCGGCGTTGAGGATGGTGTCGAAGCTGCCGTCGTCGAAGGGGAGCCGTGTCCCGTCGTACACCAGGTCGGGTCTGCGGCCGGACTTCGACGCCGAGGTCATCTCGAACGTCGCTTCGTGCTCGATGCCGATGTACGAGGTGACGAAGGGGCGGAAGATTGGCTCGTACGGCTTGGCGCCGCAGCCGACGTCGAGCAGCCGGCCGTGCGCGTACGGCGCCGCGCGTTTCAGATCCGCGACCAGGTGCGACAGGGCGAGGTCGACCCAGTCAGAGGCGCCGCGTGCGAACTGACGAAAGCCAGGAATGCTGGTCAAGATATCGAGCATAGGGGACCCACCTTAGGGCCCGCCGCGTCGACGGTCAAACGAGCGCCGCGGCGCCGTTTGCACGACGGGAAGCTGTCGGAGTAGAAGGTCGGTCGTGCTCGACCGATTGAAACAGGGGTTCCTCGCCTACCACCACCGGACCAGCCGCATCCCGCAGGGAGAGCGTGTCGTCGCCTCGCTCACCCGCCACCTCGGTCACGTCAACTCGCTGCTCGACGTCGGCTGCGGCGATGGTGGGAACACGCTGGCCGTGGCCCGGGTCGCGGGGGCGACGCGGATCATCGGGGTCGACGTTCACGTACGTCCCACCGCGATGATCGAGGTCCAGCCCTACGACGGCGTGCACCTGCCGTTCCCGGACGGTGCGTTCGAGGCGGTGACCATCGTCGACGTGCTCCACCACTGCACCGACCCGCAGGCCGTCCTGTCCGAGTGCGTGCGGGTGGCCAGCAAGTGCCTGGTCATCAAGGATCACTTCGCCTTCGGCCCCATCTCTCACAAGCTGCTCTACTTCATGGACATCGCCGGCAACGCCAAGGACGGGATCCCGTCGCCGGGGACCTACTTCGAGCCGCAGCAGTGGGTCGAGATGATCGCCAAGGCGGGCGGGCGGATCGCCTCCCTGGACTGGCCGCTCAAGACACACGATCTGCCCTGGCGAATCGTCGGCTGGCCGCAGCTGCAATTCACCGCCAAGGTCGTCCCAACACGGTGAGGAGCCCATGATCATCGGACGAAGCCCGCTGCGCATCTCGCTCGGAGGGGGCGGCACGGACCTGCCGTCGTACTACCGAGACCACGGCGGGTTCGTGGTCTCGGCGGCGATCACCCAGTACGTTCACGTCACCGCCCACCGGACGCCGCTGTCCGAGCTGATCGTCCGCTACTCGCAGATCGAGAAGGTCAAGACGGTCGCCGAGATCCGCCACCCGATCGTCCGCGAGGCCCTGCAGCTGACCGGGATCGCGGGGCCGAACATCGAGATCACCAGCATGGCCGACATCCCGGCCGGGACCGGCCTCGGCTCGTCCGGGAGCTTCACCACCTGCCTGCTCAAGGTGCTGCACAAGTTCAAGCGTCACTTCATCCATCCGCAGGAACTGGCGGAGCTCGCTTGCCACATCGAGATCGACCGTCTGGGCGAGCCGGTCGGCAAGCAGGACCAGTACATCGCCGCCTACGGGGGCGTGACCCTGTTCGAGATTCGCCGGCGACGGCAAGGTGACGGCCCGCCCGGTGAACGCCTCCGAGGAGACGTTGGACCTGCTGGAGGACAACCTGGTGATGGTGTCGACCGGCTTCTACCGCTCGGCGGGCGAGGTCCTGAAGGAGCAGGACGACAAGAGCAAGAGCAAGGACCAGGCGATGATCGACAACCTTCACTTCGTGAAGGAGCTCGGGCGGCGCAGCCTGGAGGCGATCGAGTCGGGGGACCTGCGCAGTTCGGGCGCCTGATGCACGAGCACTGGCAGCACAAGAAGAAGCGCTCGAAGGTCATGTCGAACCCCGACATCGACCGCTGGTACGACCTGGCGATGGCCAACGGCGCGCTCGGCGGCAAGCTGATCGGCGCCGGAGGCGGCGGCTTCCTGATGTTCTACACCGAGGAGAAGGCGCGGCTGCGCCAGGCGCTGCGCGAGGCGGGCCTGATGGAGGTGAAGATCGCGCTTCGACTACGAGGGGACGAAGATCCTCAGGCCGCACCCCTGTCGCGTTGGGTCGCCTCAGCGGCCGCAGAACGAAAGCGCCCGCGTCAGCCGTTCGTAGAGGCGCGGGTTGTGCCACTTGAACATGTCGTCGTAGCCGGTGAAGCCGAGGAGCACGCCCAGGACGACGGTCGCCAGCGCCAGCAGCACGGCGCCCGCGATTACCGCACGGCGGGGCCAGACCCGGTCCCTCAGGCGATCGATCAGCCACCAGAGTCCCCAGATCGCGACCAGGACGATGCCGGTGCTGACGTCGGCCAGGTAGCGCATGGTGGCGCCGATGCCGGCCGCTATCGGTAGCAGGGGGACGGTCGCCAGGATTCCGAAGCAGGCGAGGCACCACCACCGGCTTCGGGTGGCGAACGGGTCGGCGGGGGGCGCGTCGGCGGGCGCGGCGGCGGGAATCCAGCGCCGCAGCGGCCGCGCCATCGTCAGGACGATCGCGATCACGACCATCCAGGACCAGGGCGCCGACGACCAGATACCGACCACCGGTTCGCCGGTCATGTACTCGGGTGGGTAGGCCATCCCCGCCGGGAAGCCGCGGGGACCGACGTTGCGGAGCGCCGCGACGAACGGGAAGCGACAGGAGGCTCCGATCGGGCGCAGCAGATAGCTGTGGAGGTTGAGCGCCAGATACTTGCTGGAGATCTTCATCGGCATCGTGTTCAGCTGGTAACCGATGCCGAACTCGAACCAGGCGTCGAAGCGCGCCTTGTTGTAGGCGAGCAGCAGCGCCGAACCGACGGCGACGGGAGCGGCGACCCACAGCAGGTCGCGGGCGCGCCGTCGCCAGACCCCCCGGTCGCCGGCGGGCGCGAACAGCGCTGTCGCCAGGCAGAGCAGGGCGGTCGGGGGGCCGGCGCTGATGCGGCAGGCGATCGCCAGCACCCAGGACGTCCCCGCCATCACCAGGTAGCGGCGCGGTGTCGGGCCGTCCTTCCCGCGCCATATCGCCTCGAACGCGAACAGCACCCCCAGCAGCAAGAAGGCCTGGGCGTCGACGATGGCGGCCTCGTAGATCCCCGGGGTCGCGATCATGTACGGCGTCGGGTTCGCGTAGGCGAACACGCCGATCGACAGCAGCACGAACCAGTAGGGGATCGCCGGGAACAACCGCCGCGCCATCCGCTCGATCAGCAGCGCCCCCGCGATCAGCAGAACGATGTAGCCGACGAACAGCGGGTACTGATCGCCGACCTCCCGGTTGATGCGGAAGACGGTCTTCGCGACCGCTATCCCCAGGGCGGGGAGGGGGCCCCAGTAGAGGTAGTAATGCCCCTTGTAGTAGCTGGCGTCCCAGAACCAGAGCCGGACGTTCGCCCAGTCGTACGGATTCGCCTTGGCCCGCAGCTCGGCCGAAGGCTCCATCGAGAGGTGCAGGTGGCCGGCGCGGAACCCGTCCGCCTGGAGGTTGTAGTTCCCGTTCCAGGTCGGCCAGGTGGTGAACGTCCCGGCGCTGATGATGAAGACGTACGACAGCGCGATGGCGGCGACGAACAGCGCCAGGATCAGCCAACGCGGCGGCCGGCGGACTGTCCGCCAGAGCGACGCGAGGGCGCGGCGCGCGTGGGAGGGGGAGGGGCCATGCCCGTCGAGCCCGTCTCGGGAGGGTCGGAGTCCGACGGCGGGCTCGGAGGCGGATTAGGGGCCGGGATGTCCAAGCACGAACCGGCGCCATCTAAGCAAAACCGGCCCGAGGTGGGAAGGGGCGGGGCCCCCCGCCGCCACACCGCCAGCGTCGGTGACCTTCAGCCGCTTCGCCGGGGCGTTGCCCTCTCTCTGGGCGACGGAGCCGGACGGCCACATCTGGTACGCGCTGAACGAGGTGCGGAAGAGCGCGCGCCGGCGGCGGTTCTGCTGCTTCCCCCGGTGCTCACTTCCGCTTGACTCTCATGCCTAAGCCGTAACGTACGCGGATTCGAAATCCGGCACAGGCACGTAGCTCAGTGGAAGAGCACTACCTTGACACGGTAGGGGTCGGCGGTTCAATCCCGCCCGTGCCTACCACCCATCGCGAACATGCCAGCGCTGGAGTGGCCGAAGGTGATTCGCCCCCGCGACAAGGGGGACGTGCCCGACGATCCGCTGTCGCGGATGCGGCACTCGGCGTCGCACGTGATGGCGGACGCCGTCCGGCGGCTCCGCCCGAACGCCAAGGTGGCGATCGGTCCGTCGATCGACAACGGCTTCTATTACGACTTCGACACCGAGCCGTTCGCGCCCGAGGACGCGGCGCGGATCGAGGCCGAGATGGCCAAGATCATCGCCGAGAATCTGCCCGTTCGAGCGCCAGGTGGTCTCGCGCGCCGAGGCGCTCGAACGCTGTTCGAGTCGCGCGGCGAGACGTACAAGGTCGAGATCATCCAGTCGATCCCCGAGGGCGACGAGGTCTCGCTACTTCCAGCACGGCGACTTCATCGACCTCTGCCGCGGGCCCGCACGTCGAGCGGACCGGCGACATCAAGGCCTTCAAGGTGCTGTCGTTCGCGGGCGCCTACTGGCGCGGCGACGAGCGCAACGCCCAGCTCCAGCGCGTCTACGGCACCGCCTTGCCGTCGCAGGCGGAGCTGGACGAGTACCTGGCGCGCATCGAGGAGGCCAAGCGCCGCGACCACCGCGACGCTGGGCAAGGAGCTCGACCTGTACTCGTTCGACGATCTGGTCGGGCCGGGCTTCGTGCTCTGGCACCCCAAGGGGGCGTTCGTCCGCTACCAGATCGAGGAGATCATCCGGCGCGAGAACGTCCGCCGCGGCTACGAGCTGGTCTACACGCCGCACGTCGCGCGCGAGCAGCTGCTCGAGACCTCGGGCCACCTCGCGCACTACAAAGAGAACCTGTTCGGCGGCATGGAGCTCGACGGCCAGCGCTACCTGGTCAAGCCGATGAACTGTCCGTTCCACGTGGCGATCTACCGCTCGCAGATGCGGTCGTACCGCGATCTGCCGCTGCGCTACTCGGAGCTGGGCACGGTCTACCGTTACGAGCGCTCGGGCGTGCTGCACGGCCTGCTGCGCGTGCGCGGCTTGACCCAGGACGACGCCCACCTGTTCGTCCGCGAGGAGCAGATCGCGGACGAGTTCATGGCCTGCGTCCGCTTCTGCGCTCGAGATGCTGGCGCTGTTCGGCTTCGACGACTTCAACCTCTACCTCGCCACCCGCCCGGAGAGCTTCATGGGCGAGCCCGCGGTCTGGGACAGGGCCGAGGCGGCGCTGCGCACGCGTGCTCGAGAGCCTCGGGCGGCCGTACGAGGTCGACGAGGGCGGCGGGGCGTTCTACGGGCCCAAGATCGATCTCAAGATCAAGGACGCGCTCGGGCCGCGAGTGGCAGTGCTCGACCTTCCAGCTCGACTTCCAGCTCCCCGAGCGGTTCGAGCTCGAGTACGTCGCCCAGGACGGCAGCCGCCAGCGCCCGATCATGATCCACCGGGCGCTGCTCGGGTCGATGGAGCGGTTCATCGCCGTCCTGATCGAGCACTACGCCGGCGCGTTCCCGCTCTGGCTGGCGCCCGTCCAGGCCCGGGTGCTGACGGTCAGCGAGAAGGCCGAGGACTACGGCAACGAGGTGGTGGCCCGGATGCGCGACGCCGGGCTGCGGGTCGAGGCCGATCTGGCCGCCGACAAGCTGGGGGCCAAGATCCGCCGCGCCCAGCTGGAGAAGATTCCCTACATGCTGGTGGTCGGGGAAAAAGACATGGCGGCACGCGTAGTTTCGCCGCGGACCCGCGAGGGGCAGCAGCTGCCGGCCACGCCGCTGGACGACTTCGTTCTGCGGCTGGTCGAGGAGGCCCGCCCCCCGGCGATCGGCGCCCCAACGAAGCCGGTGGAGGAGGCCCGTCCCTCGGCAATCGGCGCCCCCACGAAGCCGGTCACCTAGTGGGTAGCCACGGCATTACAATGATGACGTGAGGTTTTCACACCCACTTATTCTGGAATGACTTAGATAAACCAACTGACGCGGAGGAAAGAGCATCCCAAGACCATTCAATCAAGCCCCCCCGAGTGCTACGGACAACTACCGCGTCGGCCGGCGTATCCGCGTTCCTGAAGTACGCGTGATCGGCGCCGACGGCGGCCAGGTCGGCATCATCCCGACCCACGAGGCGCTACGCCTCGCCGAAGAGGCCGGGCTGGAGCTGGTGGAGGTCAATCCTCGCGCCGCGCCGCCGGTCTGCAAGATCATGGACTTCGGCAAGTTCAAGTACGAGACGTCCAAGAAGGAGAAGGCTTCGCGGAAGCACCAATCGACGATCGTGTTGAAGGAGATCAAGCTCCGCCCGAAGACCGACGATCACGACTTCGACTTCAAGGTGAAGCACATCCGCACGTTCCTCTCCGAGGGGAACAAGTGCAAGCTGGTCATCGTCTTCCGCGGCCGCGAGATCGTCCACCCGGAGACCGGGCAGGCGATGCTCGACAAGGTCGTGAAGTCGCTGGGCGACACCGCGATGGTCGAGCAGCGTGCCGATGATGGAAGGACGCCGCATGGTGATGATCGTCGGCCCCCGCGTCGGCGTCATCCGCACGCCCAGCGCGCCGGCTCCGGGCCGTCCGCCCACGCCGGCGACCCCGGCTGGCGGCGGCGCGGCTCCTCAGAGCGGCGGCGCGGCTCCTCAGAGCGGCGGGGCTGCTCCTCAGAGCGGCGGGGCTGCTCCTCAGAGTGGCGGGGCCGCTCCTCAGAGCGGCGGGGCCGCTCCCCAGACCCCCGCCTAGCAGGTTCCTTGTTCGTGGGGATCCCTCTCCGGGGTTCCCACGAACTATGATGCAGCGATGGTCCCCCCCATCGCCGCGTCGCGCCCATCGCGCTCGTCGCGGTGTCGCTGGTGCTGGTGTCGGCGGCCGGTTGCCGTCGCGACGGCTGCGTCGGTGGCGACGACGGCCGCTGCCTCCCGGCGGCCGCCTGTCCCGAGCTGCGCTACAGCTGTGGGGCTCTGCCGGGGACACTACTGCTGACGCAGGTGAGCGGCGAGGACGCGGGCATGCGCGCGGCAAGCCCCAAGATGCTGGCGGCACCCGGCGACTTCGTGCTCGAGAACGATCGCGTGCACGTGGTGCTCGATGCGCCCGAACACCCCCACCACCTCGCCCCGAGCGGCGGCTCGATCATCGACTTCGCGCCGATCGGAAAGCCGGGGGAGGGGGGCGATCAGACGAACGCGGTCTACCAGGCCGCGGGCCTTCTGCCCCGGGACGCCGTCCACTACGACAGCGCCGAGGCCTACGATCACCACGACGATCCCGAGTCGCCGTACGTCGCGGTCGTCTTCCGCGGCCGCCTGGAGGGCGAAAGGCGCGTCACGGTCGTCACCCGCTACGAGCTGCGCCCCTGCGAGCCCGGGGTGCGCGTCCGCACCGACGTCTACAACGGGGCGCTCGACGCCAACACGCTCTACGTCACCGACGCGTTCTTCTGGGGAGACAACGCGCTGGTGCCGTTCGTCCCCGGCACCGGGCTGGGTTTCCGGGCCCCGGAGCTCGACCTGGAGCACATCGACGAGGCCTGGCGCGAGTGGCCGTTCATGGCCGCGCGTTCCGAGGGCCCGCCCGACGTTTCATACGCGGCGGTTCCGTGCAATCGGGAGCGCGGGGCCGGGTTCAACAGCACGACGCTGACCGCGGCCGGCGTCCCGCTGCGGACCACGCAACCCGGCGACGGCGACCACTTCGATCGCTTCCTGATTGCGACGCTCGGGCCCGGGCTGGCGCCCGCCGTCGGCGAGGCGCTGGACGTTCGGGCGAGCGTCCACGGCGAGCCGGCGCCGGTCATGGTGAAGGGCCAGCTCGTCAGCGGCGGGCTGCCGATCGAGATCCGGGCCGGGCGCGCCGCATCGCTGCTGTTCTACGAACCGGCCTTCGGCCCCGATCCCGACGACCCGAGCCGCCGGACGCCGTGGACGGAGGCGGTCCCCGACGCCAAGGGGGCCTTCGTGGTGGCGCTGCCGCCGGATCGCAGCTACCGCATGCAGGCGTACGCCTTCGGCCGGCCGAACGGCGCCCCGTTGACGAACGGCGCCCCGACGACGTTCGCGGTCGCGCGTGAGGACGTCGACCTGGACGACATCACGGTGACCGCGCCGGCGCACCTGGTGGTGAACGTAAAATCGCGAGATCCGCTCGCGGGAGAGAGCACACGCTTCGCCGAGGTGGTGGTGGTTCCGTCGGACCCGTCGCGCGCCGACGAGACCCCGACGTTCTATGGGCTCTTCCCCGGCTGCGAGCCGATGCTGGGCCCCCCCCACGGCGCGTCGCCGGCGTGCAACCGCGTGCTCACCAGGGAGGACGGGACGATCGACTTCCTGGTGCCGCCCGGCCGCTACCACGTCTACGCGTCCCGCGGGCCCTTCGCGACCCTGGATCGGGCGACCGTCAATCTCGAGCCGGGGGAGGAGAAGCAACAGACGTTGTTCTCCCAGCCGCTGAAGGAGCTGCTGCCCAAAGGGGTGCTGTCGGGCGACTTCCATGTCCACGGCGCCGGAAGCTACGACTCGTCGATCCCCGACCAGGATCGCGTGGTCAGCTTCGTCGCAGCCGGGGTCGACGTCGTCGTCGCGACCGATCACGACGTCGTGACCACTTATGCCGACACCGTCCGCTACCTGAATGCCAGCCTCGTGGTGATCCCCGGCGTCGAACAGACGCCGAACATCATCTGGTTCGCGGTGCCGGGCGAGAGCTTCCCGAAGACGCTCGGGCACTTCAACTTCTGGCCGCTCGCGCCGGGAATGCTCGCGTCGCGCATCGCCGCCCCCTGGGACGAGCTGCGCGAGCCGGGCGACCTGATGGACGACATCGAGCCGCTGTTCGCCCCTGCCGGGGCCGGTGTGCGGCAGCTGAATCATCCGTACGCCGAGACCAAGCTGGGGCGCGATCAAGGGTTCTTGCGCGCGATCAAGTACGACCCCGGCCAGCCGATCGCGACCGGACCCGGGCTTCGCCGCCACCGTCCTCAAACGCCGCCCTGGAGGTGAACAGGGCCACCGCAACATGGACTGGGACGTCCAGGAGGTGATGACCGGTGCATCGCGCGCCGACTGGCTCCGCTACCGCCAGCTCTGGTTCTCGCTGCTGTCGCAGGGGGAGCTGCGGGCGGGGACCGCCAACAGCGACACGCACTCCCTGGGGCTCGAGCAGGTCGGGTATCCCCGCAATCTGGTCTTCGGCGTCCACGACAAGGGCAACCTCGATGTCGCTCGGTTCAACAGCGACATCCGGGCCGGGCACATGGTCGGCACCAACGGGCCGGTGCTCGAGGTGACGATCGACGACGGAATCCCCACGCACGATCCCGTCGGCCCGGACCTCGACCCGAGGAAGGCGATTCCTGTGACCCGGGAGAAGATGCTGAACATCGTCGTCTCCGGCGCCCCCTGGATTCCGATAGAGGAGGTGCGGTTGATCGTGAACGGCAAGATCGAGCGCAAGATCACCGCGGGGGGGGTGGACCAGATTGTCGAGGTCAACCACTTCGCGCCGGAGCCCTGGCGTGTCCGGCTCGCGCCGATCCCCCTGTCGCAGGTCATCAGCGAAGGCGGGGACTACTGGCTGGTCGTCGAGGCGGGGATGGAGTTGCCCAACGTCAAGGACATGAAGGACCTCGACGGCGACGGCCTACCGGATCTGCAGGAGGGCCTCACGCGGCCCGACGCGATCGCCGACCTCCAGGCGATCGCGCCCGGTGTCTGGCCCGTCGCCTTTTCAAATCCCTTCCTCATCGATCGCGACGGTAACGGATGGACCGCGCCTGGGCTCCCTCCGCCAGAGCTTCCGTGATGGTGGGCGCGCGGGTGCTGTTGCTCGTCGTCGCCGCGGCGGTCGTCGCGGCGCCGGCCCGGGCGGAGGACGCCTGCGCCTCCTCGTCGCAGACGCCGACGCTGCTGCCGGGGGGAACCATGTCCGCCGACTTCGCCGCGATACCCGACCCGTGCGGCAACTCCGACCTGATGCTGAGGGCCCGCGGGGCCTTCCTGATCGCGCCCGACATGCCCGACTACTTCGGCAGCGTCATCGCCGGTGGGATGGTGCGCGTGCGCCGGCGCATCACGCCCCGCGGCTGGCTTTCGATCGCGCTCGACGCGATCAACTATCGCTACGTCAACAACGGCGGGCTCGCCTCCAGCGGCGCCTCGTTCGGCCCGCCGACGCTCGGCTATCACAGGACGCTGCTCGCCGGGGAGCGGCTGGCGCTGGCGGCCTACGCGCGCGCCTTGCTGCCGCTCGACACCGCCCGCACGAGCGGGGTCGAGACGGGGCTCGAGCTCGGCGCCAGCGCCCGGCGTTTGCTGGCGCATGGGTTCGCGCTGGCCGGGGGCCTCGCCGTCGCCGGCCCCCTCGACATCGTGGCCGGGCAAGCTCATGGGCGGCTGGAGCCGGTCGCGGCGGTCGAGCTCTGGCTTGCGCCCGGTCCCAGGCTGGGCGTCTTCGCGGGGGGGACGACCCGGTTCGCGATCGTGCCCGAGGCGGCCTTCATCACCGCGGTTCCGCGGGCGGGGGCCCGGTTCAGCCTGGGGCAGAGGCTCTGGACCGCGGTCCTGGTCGAGCTGCCGGTGGTGGGCCGGGACAGGACCGATTTGGTGGCCAGCCTCTTCGCCGGATACGCCCCCTGACCCCACGCGAATCCCAATGCTTGCGTCGAAATTCGAGATCGATATACTTCCGCGCCTCGCACCCATGCCGAAGATCAAGATGAAGTCGAACAGCAGCGCGAAGAAGCGCTTCAAGCTGACCGCCAAAGGGCGGGTCAAGCGGAAGAAGGCTTACCTGCGCCACAACCTGACGTCCAAGACGACCAGCGCCAAGCGGCGCCTCCGTCGCGGCGGTTACATCAGCAAAACGCAGGAGCATCAGATCAAAGCGATGCTTCCGTACGCTTAGAGAAGGAACGATCGACCATGCCTCGCGCAAAAGGTGGATACAAGTCGCGGCACCGCCGCAACCGGATTCGCAAGTACGCCAAGGGTTTCCGCGGCGGGCGGTCCAAGCTCTGGAAGGCCGCCGTCGAGGCCGTCCACCGCAAGTGGCGGTTCGCGCTGTTTCACCGGCGCAAGCGCAAGCCGGACTTCCGCGGGCTCTGGATCGTCCGCATCAACGCCGCCGCGCGTGAGCTCGGGGTGTCGTACTCGCGGCTGATCGCCGCCCTGGACAAGGCGAAGATCGCCATCGACCGCAAGATTCTGTCGGACCTCGCGATCAGCGATCCGGCCGCGTTCAAGAAGGTCGTCGAGACGGCGCGCGCCGCGGCCTAGCCGCGGCCGCTGCGTCGCGCATCCGAGGCGCGGCGGTGTCCAGCACAGAAACGACCGACCTCGTCGCCGAGCTCGATCGGCTCGCGGGGGAGTTCGCGTCCGAGATCGGTTCGCTCGCCACCGAGCAGGAGATCCGCGCTCGCCCAGGCCCGCTACCTGGGCAAGAAGGGGAAGGTCTCCGAGCTGATGAAGGCGCTCGGGCGGCTGCCGCCCGAGGCGCGCCCGGCCGTCGGTGAGGCCGCCAACCGCGCCAAGTCGGCGATCGAGGGGGCGGTGGCGGCGCGGCTGGCGTCGCTCGACGAGAGCGGCCCTGGCGACCGATCTGGCCCGCACCATCGACGTCACGCTGCCGGCGCGCGGAGCGGCGCTGGGGACGCTGCACCCGCTGACGCTGGTGCGCCGGGAGATCGAGGCGATCTTCCACGGGCTGGGGTTCGAGGTGCGCACCGGGCCCTGGGTCGAGACCGAGTGGCACAACTTCGACGCGCTCAACACGCCGCCGGATCACCCCGCGCGCGACATGCAGGACACCTTCTTCGTCGAGGGGGGGCCGAGCCCCGCCAGTCGTCGGGGGTGACACCGGTGGGCGGCCACGGTGGCGCCGGGGCGCGCATCCTGCGCTCGCACACCTCGCCGGTGCAGATCCGGACGATGCTGGCCGGCCCGCCGCCGGTCCGGATCATCGCCCCGGGCAACGTCTTTCGCCGCGACGACGACGCGACCCACACGCCGATGTTCCCCCAGATGGAGGGGCTGCTCGTCGACGAGGGCGTCTCGTTCGCCGATCTGAAGGGGACGCTGCTCCACTTCGTGCGCCGGTTCTTCGGCCCCAACCTGGGCATTCGCCTGCGCCCCAGCTACTTCCCGTTCACGGAGCCGTCGGCCGAGGTCGACGCCGCCTGTTACATGTGCGCCGGCTCGGGGCAGCTGGGAGCGGCCGCGCCTGCAAGCTGTGCAAGGGCTCGGGCTGGATCGAGATCGGCGGGGCCGGGATGGTTCACCCGAACGTCTTCCGCGCCGTCGGCTACGACGCGAACCGGGTCTCGGGGTTCGCGTTCGGCATGGGGCTGTCGCGGATGGCGATGCTGAAGTTCGAGGTCGACGATCTGCGGTCGTTCTACGAGCACGACGTGCGCTTCCTGGCGCAGTTCCGGTGAGCTGAAAGTACAGCGATGAAGATTTCCTTCAACTGGCTGCGCGAGCTCTGCGAGCTCGCTCCCGGGGTGACCGCAGACAGCGTCGCCGAACGGCTGACGCTGGCCGGCCTCGAGGTGGAGTCGATCGAGCGCCGCGGCCGGGATGTCGGCGGCGTGCTCGTCGCCGAGGTCCGCGGCACACGCCCGCACCCGAACGCCGAGAAGCTGTCGATCGTCCGCCTGATCGCCGACGGCGCCGAAGAGGAGGTCGTGTGCGGCGCGCCCAACGTGCCCGCGCCGGGCGGCAAGGTGGCCTGGGCGCCGCCGGGCGCGAGGCTGCCGGGCGGCCGTACGCTCGACCGCCGAGAGATCCGCGGCGTGATGTCGCCGGGGATGATGTGCAGCGAGGTCGAGCTGGGGATCGGCGAGGCAGGTGACGGAATCTTGATTCTGTCGCCTGAGGCCACCGCGGGGAGCGACCTCGCGCGCTACGCCGGGCTGCTCGACGAGGTCCTGGAGGTGAACGTCACCCCCAACCGCCCCGACGCGCTGTCGCACGCCGGGATCGCCCGCGAGATGGCGGCGCTGTTCGGCACCCGCTGGCGGCTGCCGCCGCCCGACGAGGTCGCCGTGGTGGCGGTACCGCAGGGGCGGGGCGTCGATGTCGACATCCGCGATCCAGCGGCCTGCCCGCGCTACGTCGCCCGCATCGTCGCCGGCCTGCGCGTCGGCCCGAGCCCGCTGCCGATGCGGGTGCGGCTGGCGGCCTGCGGGGTGCGCGCGATCTCGAACCTGGTCGACGTCACCAACTACGTGATGCTCGAGACCGGCCACCCGCTGCACGCCTTCGACGCTGACCGCCTGCGCGGCGGGATCCAGGTGCGCCGCGCGGCCCGCGGCGAGCGGATGACGACGCTGGACGGCCTCGATCGCCCGCTGCAGGAGTCGGACATCGTCATCGCCGACGAGCGCGGCCCGATCGCGCTGGCCGGCGTCATGGGCGGCGCCGACAGCGAGGTCTCGGCGACGACCAGCACCGTCGTGCTCGAGGCGGCGACCTTCGATCCGCGCGTCGGTGCGGCGGACCTCGAAGCGGCTGGGGCTGCGCAGCGAGGCGTCGCACCGGTTCGAGCGCGGCGTCGACGCCGCCAGCGTGCTGGACGCCAGCCGGCGCGCGGCCGCGCATGCTGGCCCGGCTGGGCGGCGGCGCGATCGCGGGCGAGGGGATCGATCGCTATCCCGGCGAATCGCACCCGCGCCGCGTGACGCTGTCGTTCGCGGGGCTCGAGCGGCTGGCCGGGTTCGCGATCGCGCCCGGCGGTCGCGGCCGAGAAGCTGGCCGCGATCGGCATCCCGACCCAGCCCGACGGCGCCGACGCGCCTCGCGGCGGCGGTCCCGACCTTCCGCCCCGACATCACCATCGAGGCGGATCTGATCGAGGAGGTGATGCGCCTCGTCGGCTACGACAAGGCGCCGGCCCGCCTGCCGCGTGGCAGCGGCGCGCCCGCCTCGAGCCCGGAGGCCCTGGCCGATCGCGGCGCGCGAGCTCCTGGCGGCGCTGGGGCTGCACGAGATCGTCGAGCTGGGGGTTCGTGCCCGCGTGGCTGGCTGGCGCCGCTGGGCGCGCCGCTCGACCGACGGCATCGCGGTGAAGAATCCGATCTCCGCCGACTACGAGGTGATGCGCACGTCGCTGCTCCCGGGCTGGTCGACGCCGCCAAGCGAAACCTGGCCCGCGGCATCGGCGACGTCGGGCTGTTCGAGGTCGGTCCGGTCGTGCGCCGGATCGCCGACGCGAAGGAGATGCCGGTCGAGCCGCACTACGCGGCGGCGATCGTGATGGGCCGGCGCGCCGGCTGGCTGAAGCCCGGCGCGCCCTCGACTTCTTCGACGCCAAGCGGATCGCGATCGAGCTGCTGCGCGGGCTCGGTGTGGCGGCGCCGCGGTTCGTCGCCGCCCGCGGAGGTGGGGCTGCTGCATCCCGGTGCGGCGGCGGCCATTCACCTCGACGCCCAGTCGACGACGCCGATCGGGCTCGTGCGGCGAGCTGCACCCGCGGCTCGCGCGCGCCGCTGGGGCTCGACGCCCGCGCGCTCTACCTCGAGGTGGCGCTCGGCGCGGTCAGCGGGGCCCGCCGCCCGTGCGCAGCGTCGCCGCCGCCGCGCTTCCCCGCCGCGACCCGCGACATCTCGTTCTGGATCGACGCGGCGGTCGACCGCCGACGCGCAGCGCGCGCTGCTGACGTCGACGGCGGAGCCGCTGCTGCGCGAGCTGGCGGTGCTCGAGGACTACCGCGACCCGAAGTACACCCCGCCTGGCAAGAAGGGGATGCTCTGGACGCTGACCTACCGCGCCGAGGACCGGACGCTCACCGACGCGGAGGTCGACGCCGCCCACGCGCGCGTCGTCGCCGCGCTGGCGGCTTCAGCCATCGGTGGTGATCCGATAGCTCAACGAGTCAAGTCAGTTGACCACAAAGGGATTTTTCGGTACAAACGTTGGCCATGACGAAGGCCGACATTGTGGAGAACGTCTACGAGAAGGTGGGTGGATTCTCGAAGAAGGAGGCCGCCGAGATCGTCGAGACCGTCTTCGACACGATCAAGGAGACGCTGGAGCGCGGCGAGAAGATCAAGATCTCCGGCTTCGGCAACTTCGTCGTGCGCGACAAGAACGCGCGCGCCGGGCGGAACCCGCAGACCGGCCAGGAGATCACGATCAGCGCGCGCCGCGTGCTGACCTTCAAGCCCAGCCAGGTGCTGAAGAACGTGCTCAACGACTGAGGCCGCGGGCGTGGCGCAGGCGCGCAGCGGCGACGGACGCTTCGGGGCTCCCCGACAGCCCGTACTTCAAGATCGGCGAGGCGGCGCGGCTGTGCGGCGTGAAGCCCTACGTGCTTCGCTACTGGGAGACGGAGTTCAAGTCGGTCAAGCCGCAGAAGACGCGCTCCCAGCAGCGCCTCTACCGGCGGCGCGACGTGGAGCTGCTGCTGAAGATTCGCCACCTCCTGTACGACAAGCGCTACACGATCGAGGGGGCGCGCTCGCGCCTGCGCGAGCAGGGCCACGACGAAGGGCCGGTGACCGCGCCGCCCGTCGTTCCGCCGGCGCCGGCGATCAACCGGGAGACGCTTACAAAAGATCAAGCAAGGCCTCGCGGATCTGATACGTATCTGCGCGGAGTAAAGACATTTGTCGCGGGGCGTGGCGCAGCCTGGTTAGCGCACCTGTCTGGGGGACAGGGGGTCGCTGGTTCAAATCCAGTCGCCCCGACCAAAACGAGACATGAGAAGCCGTCTCGATCCTGGTCACGAATGACGATGGCGTCGATGGCGCCGGGGATTCGAGCGGTGGCGGAGGCGCTGCGCGCGATCGGCGACGTCGTGGTGGCGGCGCCCGATCGCGAGCGCAGCGCCGCCTCGCACTCGATCTCGCTCGATCGGCCGCTGCGGGTCGACGAGGTCGAGGCGGGGGTCTTCGCCATCGACGGAACGCCGGTCGACTGCGTCTACCTGGCGCTGCTGCACCTGGTGCCGCGCCGGCCGGCGCTGGTGGTGTCGGGGATCAACAACGGCTTCAACCTCGGCTCGGACGTCTTCTACTCGGGGACCGTGGCGGGCGCGGTCGAGGGGGCGCTGCGCGGTGTGCCGGCGCTCGCGGTCTCGCTGGAGCGGCCGCAGCCCGCAGGACTTCTCCCACGCCGCCGGCGTTCGCGCGCGCGCTGGCGGCCGAGGTGATCCGTCGCGGCGCGAGCGGGCTCCCCGACGCATCGCTGCTGAGCGTCAACGTCCCCGGCGGGACCCATCACCGGCTATCAGGTGACGTTCCTGGGACGGCGGGTCTACCGGGACCAGGTCGAGGTGCGGCAGGATCTGCGCGGGCGCTCGTACTACTGGATCGGCGGCCCCGAAGAGAAGGCGACCGATCTGCCGGGCTCGGACTGCAGCGCCATTCGTGACGGGCTCGTTTCGGTGACGCCCCTCGGGCTCGACCTCACGCACACGCGCCTCGTCGGCGAGCTGGTCGACTGGCAGGTGGGGAATTTCGTGCACCAGGCGATCGAACGCGCTAGGGATTAGACCGTCATGGCGGGGTCCCAGGAGGGTGGGGCCGGCGGGGGGGAGGCCAGCCGCCGGAGCCGCCGCAACCACCAGAAGATGAGCCGTTCGCGGCGCTGCGGCGCCGGATGGTGATCGAGCAGCTCGCGCACCGGGGCATCCGGGATCCGCGTGTGCTGGGGGCGATGGGGACGGTCCCGCGCCACCGGTTCGTGGATCCCGTGCTGGCGCGCCGACGCGTACGACGACCGACCGCTGGCGATCGGGTACGGCCAGACGATCTCGCAGCCCTACATGGTGGCGCGCGCGACCGAGCTGGCGGCGCCGCAGGCAGGCGATCGCGCGCTCGAGGTCGGGGCCGGCAGCGGTTACCAGACGGCGGTGCTGGCCGAGCTCTGCAGCCAGGTTTTCGCGATCGAGATCGTTCCCGCGCTGGCCCTGCGGGCGGCCCAGGTGCTGGCCGAGACCGGCTACCACAACGCGGTCGTCGAGGCGTTCGACGGCAGCGGCGGTTGGCCGGCGCACGCGCCGTACGACGTCATCATCGTATCGGCCGGGGCGCCGCGTATCCCGCCGCTGCTGGTCGCCGAGCTGGCGGAGGGGGGCGGCTGGTCATCCCGGTGGGGGGGCCGGAAGAGCAAGAATTGGCCGTCGTGCGCCGTGAGGGCGACCATTACGTCACCTCGTATGACACCCGCTGTCGCTACGTCGATCTCCTCGGCCGCTTCGGCGTCGGCAAGGGCGCGCCGGTGGCGTGAGGCAGGGCTCGCCGCGCTGCTGGCGGCGGTCATCGGGGGCTTCGCTGGCGGGCTGCCACGCCGAGCGCGCGGCGCCGATGCATCCGGAGAGCCTCCCGGGGCGCTGGCACGTGGTCGCCGCGGGAGAGACCCTGGCCAGCGTGGCCCGCGCCGCCGGCGTCCCCGCCGAGGACATCCTGGAGATCAACGGCCTGACCCGCTCCGACGAGGTCGTCCCCGGTCGCACCATCTTCGTGCTCGAACCCAGCCGTCCGCCGCAGCTCGCCGCGGTAGCGCCCACCGATCCGGCGCAGCCCCCCGGCATGCAGTGGCCGCTGACGACACTCCGGGTCGTCGTGGGATCGCCGTTCGGAACGCGTGACGGGCGCCCGCACGAAGGGATCGATCTCCCCGCGCCGATCGGCACCCCCGTGTTCGCCGCCGCGGAGGGGCGCGTCGCCTACGCCGGCAGCCGGATCCGCGGCTACGGCAACATGATCGTGCTCCGACACGGCGGCGACCTGATGACGGTTTACGCCCACAACTCTGTGCTGCTGGTGTCCCAGGGGCAGCCCGTGCGCGCCGGCGATCGCATCGCGCTCGTCGGCCAGAGCGGGCACGCGACCGGCCCGCACTTGCATTTCGAGGTGCGATCCGGGCAGATTCCGACAGACCCGATGCGCTTCCTCCCCCCGAGGGCCCCGTGAACCCTGCCGATCGTATCGCCCGCATCGCGCTCTTGCGCGCCCGCGTGCGCGACGTTCCAGACTTCCCCAAGCCGGGGATCCTGTTCCGCGACCTGACGCCGCTGATGGGTGATGGCGCGGCGATGCGCGAGACGGTCGATCTGCTGGCCGAGACGATCGCCCACCACCGCCCCGAGCTGATCGTGGCGGTCGAGTCGCGCGGGTTCATCTTCGGGGCGCCGGTGGCCGCGTCGCTGGGGATCGGCTTCGTGCCGGTGCGCAAGCCGGGCAAGCTGCCGTTCAAGACCCGGAGCCGGAGCTACGCGCTCGAATACGGGACCGACGCGCTCGAGATGCACGCCGACGCCGTCGTGGCGGGCGGGCGGGTGGTGATCGTCGACGATCTGCTCGCCACCGGTGGCACGGCGGCCGCGACCGTCGAGCTGGTGCGCGAGCTGGGCGGTCACGTCGCCTGCGCGGCGTTCGTCGTCGAGCTGAGCCTGCTGGGCGGCCGGGCGCGCCTCGACGGCGTCCCGGTCGAGGCCTTGATCGGGTACTGAGGGCGGGCGGCGTGTTGGGGTCCCGCGGCAGGTTCGCCCCCAGCCCGACCGGAGCTCTGCACCTCGGCAACGCGCGGACGGCGCTGCTCGCCTGGCTGGACGCGCGCAGCCGGGGCGGGGCGTTCGTGATGCGGGTCGAGGATCTCGATCGGGCGCGCGTGTCGCGACAAAGCGAGGCGGGGCAGCTCGCAGAATCTCAGGTGGCTTGGCCTCGACTGGGAGGAGGGGCCCGATCGCGGCGGTCCGTTCGCGCCCTACCGGCAGAGCGAGCGGACCGCGCGCTACGACACCGCGATCGACGCGCTCCTGGCCGCGGGACGGGCGTTTCCCTGCGCCTGCTCGCGCGCGGACGTCGCGCGCGCCGCCAGCGCCCCGCACGCCGAGGACGAGGAGGGGCCGCGCTACCCCGGGACCTGCCGCGGCCGCGCGCGGGCGGAGGTGCTGGCCCGTGCGGTGACGCAGGGGCGGGCGCCGGCAATCCGCTTCGACGGCCGGGGCGAACGGATCGGGTTTCGGGACGAGCTCATGGGGGAGGTGGCGCCCGAGGCCGCGGGGGTCGACGACTTCGTCCTGCGTCGGGCCGACGGCGCCGCCGCCTATCAGCTTGCGGTGGTCGTCGACGACGCGGCGATGGCGATCGATCGCGTCGTTCGGGGCGCCGACCTGCTCCGCTCGACGCCGCGCCAGCTGGCGCTCTACGCCGCGCTCGGCCTTCCGGCGCCGGCGTTCGCGCACGTGCCGCTGCTGCTGGCGCCGGGCGGGGAGCGGCTGGCGAAGCGGACCCGTCCGGCCACCTTGGGGGCGTTGCGGACCGCGGGGATCTCGCCCGAGGTCGTCGTCGGCGCGCTGGCCGCCTCGGCGGGCCTTCGGGCGGAAGGGACGCGGGCCCGCCCAGCCGAGCTGGTCGCCGGCTTCACCCTCGGCGCCATCGGCCGCGAGCCCGCGACGCTGGACCTCACCGCGGGACGAGAGGAAACAGCGCCCGCGAGGCCGCCTCAATCTCGGCCGTGACAGCGGCCGTGTCGGCGAGCAGCGTCGCCCGCCCCGCCGCGATGTGGGCGGCCGCATCCGGCGCGACGCTTCCGTGGGCGGCGAGCTCGTCCTCGTCGAGGAGCTGGGGGGCGCCGCCGGGCAGGACCAGGACGTCGAGGATCAGATCGCGCCACTCGATTCGTTCAGCCCCCATCCGCGTCTGGTCGCAGATGTTGAAGTAATACCCGAGGGTCTGACCGTCCGGCGTCAGCCAGTGGTAGGCGTTGTAGAACCGATCGCTCCAGAAGTGGCCGAAGCTGATCGTCCCGCCCGGCAGGTCGACGCCGTGGACGTGCATCGGCCCGGGCGCCACCCAGAGGACCACGGCGTGGCGGTCGTCACCCGCGAGGCGCTGGCAGGTGAATCGTTTCTCGCCCCCGGCCAGCAGGCGCTTGATCTCGAGGACCGGGGTCAGCATGACCGTGAACCCCTCCGGTCAGTCGCCGTCAGTCTTGGCGCTCGATGATCTTTCGCCGGATCGAGGCGGTCCGGCAGATGAACGGGTCGATGCCGGTGTAGCTACCCGACGCGTTGAACGACGCGCCTCGGTCGCGCGCGCAGTAGGCCTTGTCCGGGCAGGGAGCGCAGGAGCTGTAGTCGGACATCCGCAGCCCGCGTATGCGCTGGAACACCGGTGACGAGCGCCAGATCTCGGCGAACGGCTGCTCGCGTACGTTCCCCGCCGTCCAGGGGACCGAGATGCAGGGATAGACGTCGCCGCGCGACGAGACGGCACAGTTGCCACGCGCGCAGTTGCAGGCGAACCGCTCTTCGCTGACCGGCTGCGGCCCCTTCGGCAGAAGGTTGCGCAGGGGGCCGCTGGTAGAGCTGCTCCAGCTGCTGCTCATCGACCCGTGTCGCCAGGCTGCCGCCGTCGCCGTCGTGCCGCGTGGTGATGGTGACGTCGATGAGGTACGTGAAGCCTCTCGCGGTGGCGAACGCCCGCATCGCCTCGACCTCATGGGCGTTCGCTTTCATGACGATGAACTTCACGCGCACGGCGATCCCGAGACTGCGGCAGCCGGGCAGCCCCTTCCCAGGTCCGCCGCCACGAGCCCTGCACCTGGGTGATGCCGTCATGCACCTCGGCCGTCGCGCCATAGACGCTGATGCTGACCCCCAAGAGGTTGCGGTAGCCGGCGAGGCGGGCGGTCATTCCCGGCCGCAGCAGCGTGCCGTTGCTCAGCAGCTGGACGGCCAGGTTCAGCTCGCGCGCCCGATCGAGCACGGCGAAGAGGTGAGGGTAGGTCAGCACCTCCCCGCCGGTCAGCGACAGGAACAGGCAGCCGGCGGCCCGCAGGTCGGCGAGCAGCGCCAGGATCTCGGGGAGCGTCAGCTCGGGCTTCGCGTCGGCGCAGGCCGCGTCGCGCGCGGCCTTGGGCTGGTCGCGATCGAAGTTGTAGCAGTGCAGGCAACGGATGTTGCACTTGAGCGTCAGCTCCAGCGACACGTTGAGCGGCACGGTCTGCGCGAAGGCCTTGGTCTGCATCGCGCTCACGACCGCGTAGCTCGCGTCGGTGCCCACGACGGTCGAATCGGCGCACACGGGCGCCTCCGTCTGCGGCGGACCGACGATATCGCCGGCGGCGCTCATGCGGCCAGCAGCAGCCCCTTGCCGCCCAGCTCTCCGACCAGCTCCTCGACAGCCGAATCGCAGCTCGTCGGCGGGGGCGTCGTACTCCTCGCCCAGCGCCGCGACGAGCTCGTCGACCGATTGCGGGGCCGCGAGCAGCTCCCACACCCGCGCCGCGGTGTCGTTCAGAAGGTGGACCTCGCGGCTACGCGGGTCGACGACGATCGTCTCCTCCTCCAGCCTCTGGTACGGCAGCTCGGAATCGCGGCGCCAGACGCTCGACCGGGCGGCGCTCATCGTCCGGCCATCTTCAGCAGCGGGATCGCCACCAGAGACCCAACCAGCCGGGCCAGGTTGCCGACGCGTCCGGGGACCTGGCGTGTCTTGCCGTCGCGGGCGACCGCGACCACCTTGCCGAGAATCTCGTAGCGGCGGTGGTTCTCGAACTTTTCGATGCGCGCCACGGAATCCCCCTTGGTGATGAAGGTGGCCGCCCCGCCCCTCAGGTCGGGGACGCGGGCCACGAGTCGGTGACAGACCAGCAGGTCGTCTTCAGGCGATCGTCCGGGGCTCCAGTAGAGGAGGATGTCCCCCGCGTTCATCTCGTCCTCCTTCAGCGTCTGGATGAACAGCGAGTCACCCGGCTTCAGCCAGGGGCGCATGCTGGTCCCCTTTGAATGCGACGCGTAGGTCTTGTGTTTACGCAGGAAGGCCCGGAAGTCGGAGATCATCTCCCGTTCGCTGGCGGGCGGGACTTTGCGGTGGGTCTCGGGCCCGAGGTGCGGTCCCAGTTTGCGGAAGATGTCGGCGGTGCCGACGTTGCGGGTCAGGCTCGCCTCGACGCAGCGGACCTCGGAGCAGAGCTGGATCGCCAGGGGCAGGTTGCGCGCGACCGAGGCGGGGTCGCTGACGAAGGAGAGGAAGCAGCCGAGCAAGCGCAGCGTCGCTTCCGCCGATACGATCGGTGTCATCGTCACCGTGTCGCGGGGCGACTGGGCCAGGAAGGCCAGCGTGCGCAGCGGCCAGCTGCGCATCGAGATGCCGCCGCGCGCGAAGTCGCCCCAGAAGGGCGTCCCCGAAACCCGCCAGCCATCGTCGGTACGCCGCACCGCCACCAGCTCGTCGGAGAGCACGTCGTCTGCGTCGGGGGCCTTGCGGGCCAGGGTGCTCTTGCCGGCGCCGCTGCGGCCGGGGAACACGACGCCGATCTCGGCATGCCGCAGGCCGCAGCTGTGGATCAGCATCCCGCCGACCCGCGGCAGCAGCGTCGACCAGATCACGCGGAGGATGCAGTCGACCGCGACGGGGCTCAGGGCGCAGCGTCCCTCGCCGCGAAACAGCGGCAGCCGCTTGCGTCCGGGCGCTGCCGTGAGGCGCACCTTCACGTCCCAGCGGTCGATGGCCAGCTTCGTGTCCGACGCCGTGACCGTCAGCGGTTTCTCGGCGGGGCCGGGGGCTCGCTTGCCGGGCGGAACCGCCGATTCGAAGGTCAGGCGCAACGCGAAGCCGCGTTCGACGATCGCGGCGGACGGCATCTCGAACGCGCCGTATCGGGCGCGGAGCTGTTCCATGAATGTCGATGGGGCACCGACCAGTTCCAGGTGCCCGACGATGCCGCCGATCGAGAGCGTCAGCTCCTCCACGGGTTGGCGGCGAGAACGCGAGGAGGTCGTCATGACGTGGTGAAGCCCTGATCCGCGCACTGCTCCATGCCTATGTCGTTCTTGAGGCAGGCAAGGCTGTTCGACTCGAACAGCTGCCCGGTCTTGACGCGCGGTCGCTGCCAGGCCTTCTTGCGCCGGGGCGGCTTTCGCTGCTGGGGTTTCTCTGCCACGTCGGTCCTTTCTCTATTCGAGCTTGTCCAGCGCGCCCTTGGCCGCCACCCGCACGTCGCCCGCCGGATCCTTGGCGTGAACATGTCTGAGCTCGGCCAGCGCGTGTCGGGTAACCATGTGTCCGTTCGTCGTCTCGGCCAGTTCTCCGAGCGCCCACGCCGCGTTCTGGCGAACGTAGGGGCTCTTGTCGACCAGCAGGCGCTCGAAGAGCTCGGCCTGGTCCGACGACTTGAACTTCCCGAGCACCCGGGTGCAGAACGCCCGCACCCGCTGGTCGCCGTCGGTCTCGGCGCAGGTCACCAGGGCCGGCGTGTAGCGCGCGGGCGTCCCGGTGAACTCTCGATCCAGGGCCAGCACGGTGTCGGCGTCGCGAACCAGGATCGCGTTGCGCCAGGACGACATCGCGGTCTCCACCCGTTTGGCTATCTCTTCAGGAGTGGCCGGAGGGGGCGGGGAGAGGTCGCGGGCGTGAAAGCCGCCGAAGCCCGGGCCCTCGGCCTCGCCGCCGGCCGCGCGCTGACGCGGGCCGGTCGAACGGAGCGCGAACAGCCCAGCGCCCGTCACAGCAATCAACAGCCCGGCCGCGAGCCACGTCTTATCCCTCTTGGACATGCGATCTGAATCAACCAGCGTTCAGGCCGATTCCTCATATCTTATCGTCTGTTGCGCCGGACGCACAATTTCCCTCACGCTCCTTCATCGACCCTTCGGAACGGGACTTGAATGGGCTCAGCCGCTGGGTGGCGGGCGGTTTCGTGCTACAAAACCTCGCCTCGAGGCCCCGTAGCTCAGGTGGATAGAGCGGCGGTTTCCTAAACCGTAGGTCGCCTGTTCGAATCAGGCCGGGGTCACATTGCGGCGTTCGAAAGTCGGATCTATAGACAGGACGAAGCTCATCGAGATCACGAAATGGCGCTCGGCCGGCACCCCCGTCCCGCAGTCTTGGTCGTCGAAGACGACCGCGACGTCGCGATGACCATAAACGACGTGGTCGAAGAGCGGGGCTATCGCGCGATCTGCGTGGCCAACGGCCGGGAGGCGCTTTCGGCGCTGGAGGCGGAACGCCCGGCCCTGATGCTTGTCGATATGTTCATGCCGGTGATGAACGGAGCCGAGTTCTTGAAGGTCGTGAAGCAGACGCCGAAGCTGGCGTCGATACCCCGCGTCATCATGACCGCCGCCAACGACCCGATGATCGGCATCAAGGAGGACGTGACCGTTCTCTACAAGCCGGTCGATTTCGATGCGCTGAACCGGTTGCTCGCCCGTTATTGCGAGCCGCCGCAGGCGCAGACGCGATGATTTTCCGCAGGGGGGCGCTGCTCCTCGTTGCGCCGTTGGTCGCGCCCTTGGTCGGTCTGCTGGCCGGGGCGGGTGGCTGCCGCCGCGACGCCGGGCTGGGGCCGGCCGACTCGTTCCTGGTCTATGCGCCGGCGCCGGCGGAGGGGGGAGGCCTGCGACGTTCGGGAGCCAACCTGCCGGTGGTCGAGCCGATGGCGCCCGACGATCCGCGCGCGGAGCCGGTCTTCAAGCAGCTGGCGGTGGGGTTCGCGGCCGAGGTGCTGCGGACCGATTACCTCGCCAAGCAGCTGGTGCGCGATGCCGATGTCGGGGGCCGCCGCTATCCCGAGGCGGCGCGCGCCAGCGCCCGGCAGCCGACCGTGCTGCTGGTGGGCGGGCCCCGCGACGAGGCGCCCGCCGCGGGTCGCGGCCTTGCCCTGCGCGCGATGTTCGGGCGGACCGACGAGCACCCGGGCGTCGTCTGGATTCCCCTCGACGCTTACCCCGATCACGACCGCGCCCTGGCCCAGACCCTGACCGGGCAGCTCGGTGCCGCGGCCGCCACACGGGTGGCCGGCGAGACGGCGCCGAAGGCCCTGATCGCAGGCTACGCCCAGGCGCTGGAGGTGATCGCGCGTGAGTGGCGGGTAGGAGAGGGGCCCGCCGGGGCGCTTCCCGCCGACGCCGGCACCGCCACCCAGCGGGAGCTGTTCGCCGCCGTTCGCGAGAACCGGTTCGCGCTGACGGCCGGTGGCGCGCCGCGCCCGCCGGTCGAGCAGCTGGCGGATCCTGGGCTGACGGCGACGGTGCTCTACCGCCTCGCCCAGTCGAAGGCGGTCGGCCGCAAGGTCGCGGGACCGGAGGTCTACGCACCGTTCGTGACCGACCGGGTCCCCCCGGGCGTGAGCCCGGCCGCGGTGCTGGGGCCGTTCCGCAACTTCCAGGCGAAGCTGCTCTCGGCCTGGGGGCGGGCGGTGCTGGAGGGGCGGCCGCCCCGCGACATCGCCGATCTGGTCGACGCCTACGCGCGGGCGCTGCCCGCCGAGAAGGCGGAGGTCATTCGCATCTTCGTGATCACGACCTACGGGGCGACGGTGAAGGCAGGCGGCATCCAGCCTCCGACGGGGGACGCCGGGGGAGCCCTCGCCGCGCTGACCGCGGTCGCTGCCGAGGTAGCGGCCGGGAAGCTGTCGACGCGCGCCGCGGCGCAGCCCTAGCGCCGGGGGTCGACAACCGCCCCGACCTTTCTGGTAGATTCCCGCGCCTCCATGGCTTCTTTCTGGCAGGGTCGCCGCACGCTGGTCACCGGCGGCGCCGGTTTCCTCGGGAGTTTCGTCGTCGACCGACTGCGCGCCGCGGGCGCGCTGGTGGTCGTCCCTCGCTCGGCGGAGTACGACCTGGTCGATCGCGGCGCGGTCCGCCGCCTGCTCGCCGATGCCAAGCCGGACCTGGTGATCCACCTGGCGGCGCGGGTCGGCGGGATCGGCGCCAATCGCGAAAATCCGGGGCGCTACCTGTTCGAGAACGCGATGATGGGGCTGCAGCTGTTCGAGGAGTGCCGGCTGGCCCGCGTCGCCAAGCTGGTGGCGGCCGGAACGATCTGCGCCTACCCGAAGTTCGCGCCGATACCGTTCAAGGAAGACGACCTCTGGAACGGCTACCCGGAGGAGACCAACGCGCCGTACGGCATCGCCAAGAAGATCATGCTGGTCCAGTCCGAGGCCTACCGCGCGCAATACGGCCTGAACAGCGTGGTCTTGTTCCCGGTCAACCTCTACGGCCCGCGCGACAACTTCGATCTGCAGTCGTCGCACGTCATCCCGGCGATGGTCCGGAAGTTCGTGGGCGCGCGCGAGCGGGGTGAGCCCGAGGTGACGCTGTGGGGCGACGGCTCGCCGACGCGGGAGTTCCTGTACGTCGAGGACGCCGCCGAGGGGATCGTACTGGCGGCCGAGCGCTACGACGCGAGCGATCCGGTCAACCTGGGGAGTGGGCGCGAGATCGCGATCCGCGACCTGGCCCAGGAGATCGCCCGCGCCGCGCGCTTCACCGGTCGTTTCATCTGGGACACCAGCAAGCCGAACGGGCAGCCGCGGCGGCGCCTCGACGTCACCCGGGCGCGTGAGCGCTTCGGGTTCGAGGCCAAGACGCCCTTCGACAAGGGGCTGGCCGCGACCGTGGCCTACTACGAACAGCACCAAAAGGAGATCGAGACCAAATGAAGCGCGCCCTCATCACCGGCGTCACGGGCCAGGACGGCTCGTACCTCGCCGAGCTCCTCCTCGGAAAAGGCTACGAGGTCTACGGCGTCGTCCGGAGATCGAGCTCGTTCAACACGGAACGGCTCGACAGCATCTATCAGGACCCGCACGTCGCCGACTACAAACTGCGGCTGGTGTACGGCGATCTCGACGACGCGAGCTCTCTCAACCGCGTGTTGCGTACGGTGAAGCCGGACGAGATCTACAACCTGGGCGCGCAGAGCCACGTCCGGGTCAGCTTCGACGTCCCGGAGTACACGGCGTCGACGGTGGGGCTCGGTACGCTGCGGCTGCTCGAGGCGTGCCGCGAGTCGGGCCTCGACAAGTCGGTCCGCTTCTATCAGGCGTCGTCGAGCGAGATGTTCGGCGCCGCGGCGCCGCCGCAGGACGAGAACACGCCGTTCCTCCCGCGCAGCCCCTACGCCTGCGCCAAGGTGTTCGCGCATCAGCTGGCCCAGAACTATCGCGAAGCGTACGGGATGTTCATCTCGTGCGGCATCCTCTTCAACCACGAGTCGCCGCGGCGCGGGATCCCGTTCGTCACCCGCAAGATCACCCGCGCGGCTGCGCGCATCCGCCACGGGCTGGAAAAGAAGCTCTATCTCGGCAACCTCGACGCCAAGCGCGACTGGGGCTTCGCCGGCGACTACGTCGAGGCGATGTGGCTGATGCTCCAGCAGGACAAGCCCGACGACTACGTCGTCGCCACCAACGAATCGCACAGCGTCGGCGAGTGCCTCGACGTCGCCTTCGGCGCGCTGGAGCTCGACTGGAAGAAGTACGTCGAGATCGATCCGCGCTACTTCCGCCCGACCGAGGTCGACCACCTGCGCGGCGACGCCAGCAAGGCCAGGAAGGCGCTCGGCTGGAAGCCCAAGGTGACGTTCAAGCAGCTGATCGAGATGATGGTCCGCGCCGACGAAGAGGACGTGCGGACGACGTTGCAGGGCCGCACACCGACCGCCTGACGCGACGCGGGCGCCGCGCCACCCACCTGTCAGCGGGGGGCGCGGGCGGCCCAGGCGCGGTTGTCACGGTACCAGGCGACCGTCTCCGCGAGCCCGTGCTCGAAGTCGCGGCGCGGTCGCCAGCCGAGGCGCTCGCGCAGCTTGCGCGGGTTTGTGGCGTAGCGACGGTCGTGGCCGAGCCGATCGGGGACGTGCCTGATCAGGCGCTCGTCGCCGCCGGTCAGCCGCAAGATGGCGCGCACGACCTCCAGGTTCGTCCGTTCGGTCTCGGCGCCGACGTTGTAGACCTCCCCGGCGCGCCCGCGCAGCAGGATGGTGTCGAGCGCCTCGCAGTGGTCGTCGACGTGAATCCAGTCGCGGACCTGCCGCCCGTCGCCGTAAACCGGCAGCGGCCTGCCGTCGAGCGCGTTCAGGATCATGAGCGGGATCAGCTTCTCGGGATACTGCCGGGGGCCGTAGTTGTTACAGGCGCGGGCGATCACCACGTCCATCGCGAAGGTGTGGTGGTAGGCGAGCACGAAGCCGTCGGCGGCGGCCTTGCTGGCGGCGTAGGGGTTGCGCGGCGCCAGCGGGCTCGCCTCGTCGAACGCCCCCTCGGCGGGCAGCGTGCCGTAGACCTCGTCGGTCGACACCTGCAGGAACCGGCCGACCCGGGCCGCGCGCGCCGCCTCCAGCAGCTGCACCGTCCCGGCGACGTTGCTGGCCACGAACGGTGCCGCCGCGGCGAGGCTGCGGTCGACGTGGCTCTCGGCCGCCAGGTTGACGACCGCGTCGATAGCGTGGTCGCGCATCAGCCCCAGCATCGCGTCGCCGTCGCGGATGTCGGCGTGAACGAAGAGGTGCCCCGCGTCGGCGTCCAGGTCGCGCAGGTTGTCGCGATTGCCGGCGTAGGTCAGCGCATCGACCGTGACGACCCGATCCGCGGGACGGGCGCTGCGCGCGCGCCGGACGTAGGCCGACCCGATGAATCCGGCGCCGCCGGTGATCAGCAAATTCATGCCCATCGCGTCGAATTATCTCAATTAACTGCCGCCGACGCGTGTCCATCATGGGACGTGGCATCATCGGTGGGGATGGGGCGGCGCGGGGTCGGCTCGGCTCTCGGGACCGAATGGTGGCGAATGTGGCCGCGCTGGTGGCCGCGCGACTGCGGCGGCGGTGCGCCGGTCTCGCGGGGCTTCGATTCCCGGCAGCTGGTCGCGACCCGGGATTCCTCGATCCTCTTCGTGGGCCAGTGGGGACCCGACTGGGTCTACTCCACCGACAGCGGCGAAGAGCCGACGGGAAACAGCCTCCGCTACTGGGCGTTGAACCTCGAGACCGGCGAGACCCGCGAGCTCGGCGCGGAGCTCCCCGAGCTCCCGCCGTCATCCACGATGGACCGCTACCTCTGCTCCGGTTGGACGTCGTCGAGCGGCCCCGCGGGGTGGACGGGAGGCGACGCGAAGATCACCGACACGACGACAGGCGCCGAGACCGTGATCGACCGGGTCGTGGTCGGGTTCCCCGCTTGCCCGACAGACGAAAACACGGTGCTCTGGCTCTGGCGCTCGGAGCCAGACGGGAGCGTCACACTGTGGACGGGGCGCTACGACGATCTCAGGCAGGTGCCCCTGCCAATTGTCGTACGTGAGTTTCTCTACGGGGCTCCTCACGTCGTGGTGGCGACGACGGCCGACGCCCCGGAGGCGCGGGGGGCTCTATTCGATCGACCTGACCGCCCAGGGGACCATCACGCCAATCATCCCGGCCGCGCTCGGCGCCGCGGCCTGGGCCTCCGGCGCGACCCCCACGGGCGAACTGGCGTCCGGCGGCCTGGGCCCCCGAAGCGCGCCCGTCCCCTATGGCGAGGAGGGCTGCGATCTACGAACGGATGATGGCCGACGGTGGCCGAACGTTGTTCGCCGGTCCCTTCGATGACGGCGGCCCGCGCGAGCTGGCGCTGACGCGGCTGCCCGCCAGCTACCAGCTGCGGCGCCAGACGGTGCGATATCCCGACGGCCGGCACCCATTTCTCCCCGTCTGGGAGCTGGTCGACACTGCGCTCGACCAGCACTCCCTCATCGCCTGGAGCGGCGCCCGGCGGCAGTTCACGAGCTGCCCGTCGCCGTTTTTCTCCGGCGCGACCATCGGGGTCGTCGATCCGACGGGGGACTGGGCGGCGATCCTGCGCGCGCCCAGCGGGTACGGCGGCTCCGACCCGGGCCCGCTGCAGCTGATCGGTCCGGGGACCTGCGCACGGCTCGCCGACTGGGACGTCACCGCCGCCGCCTTCTCGCCCGACGGCACGGCGCTGGCGTGGGTGGTCCAGCCGCTCTCCGGCGACGGCGCGCTCTGGCTGGCCGGCGTCGACGGCAGCGGCGCCCGCGAGGTGGGGAGCGGGCGGATCGCGAACCCCTACTTCACCGGCCCGTCGTCGCTGGAGCTGCAGCTGGGCGAGGATCTGGTCTGGTTCGACGTCCACGACGATCCGGTGCGACTGCACTACGTCCTCGAGGGCCTCGACGGAATGCCGGTGGATCTGGGTGACCACCTGATCGCGATCTACGACTACAGCAGCCAGGACGGGAACGGACGGCTCGGGCTCGTCAATCGCTGGACCGGCGAAAAGCGGCTGATCTCGTCCGACGTGACCGGGCGGGCAGTGACGGGGCCCCCCGGCGTCTCGTGGCCGGCGGCGTACGAGGAAGAGGGGCTGCGGGTCGTCTACCGGGTGCGCGGGCGCAACCCGTCGCCGCAGGACGGCATCTGGATCGCGACCATCACCGCGGACGATCTGCGCTGAGGATGCGGCGCGCAGGCCCCGCGGCAGGAGCGGCGCTGTTGGTCGCTGTGCTCTGCCGATCGGGTTGGGCGGGGGCCGACGGCGGGACGGACGGGGGTGGGGAAGACGCGCCCGACGGAGGGGGGGCCGAGGCGGGTCCCGTCGCCGACGCGGGTCCCGTCGCCGACGCGGGTCCCGTCGCCGACGCGGCTTCGAGCGCACCCGCGCCGCCGCCGCCCGCGCCGGCGTTGCTTCCGCTGCGGATTCGCCTGCTGGAGAAGGGGACGCAGCGCCCGCTCGGCGGCGCGACCCTGTTGCTGGACGGCGCCTTCATTGGCGACACGGACGGCGAGGGGCGGGCCGAGACGACGGCCGCCGCCGGGGGGCACACGCTGCAGGTCCAGCTCGCCGGGCACGAGCCGACGGAGGTCCGAATCGAGGCGGGGACCGAGACGCTGATCCGACTGATGCCGCGGCTCACCGGCGACCGCTACGAGACCGTCGTACGCCCTACACGGCCAGAGGTCCCACAGATCAAGCTCGACGAGGACGAGACGCGCCGGCTCGCCGGCAGCTCGGGCGATCCCCTCCGCGCGCTCGGCTCGCTGCCCGGCGTGGCGCAGATCGCCTGGCCGGCCGCAATCTACGTGATCCGGGGCGCCAACCCGGGCAACACCGGCTTCTACCTCGACGGCGTGCGCGTTCCGGCGCTGTTCCATCTCGCGCTGGGACCGTCGGTGATTCATCCGTACCTGATCGGCGGCCTCGACTTCTACCCCGGCGGCTATCCGGCAGGGTTCGGTGGCTACGTCGGTGGCGTCGTGGCGGCGCGCTCCGCGCTCCCCTCGCTGGACCGCCTCCACCTCGCGGCCGACGTGACCCTGTACGACGCCGGCGCGCTCGCGACCGCGCCCTTCAACCACGGGCGTGGCAGCGTGGCGGCCGCCGCGCGCTACTCGTACACGGGCGCGCTGTTCTCGCTGTTGCAGTCGGAGACGATTCTTCGCTACGGCGACTACCAGTTGCGCGTCGAGCATCCGCTGGCGGGCGGGCAGGGGACGCTGTTCGCGTTCGGCTCGCTGGACGAGCTCGGCGGCCGCAGCCCCGCCACGTTCGAGAAGGAGTACGCGGCGCTGCAGTTCCACCGGATGGACCTGCGCTGGCGGCGTGTGGTGGGCGGCGGGCGGTTGCTCGTCGCCACGACGCTGGGCCTCGACCGGTCACGCTCGTCGCTGTTCGACCGCTCGATCGCGGTGCGGGCGCTCAGCGCCGCCCCCCGCATCGTCTACGAGCGCGCGCTCGGCGACAGGGTCGAGCTCGTGGCCGGGGCCGACGCGCTGGCGCAGCGCTTCGAGACGGACGTCCCGGCGTTCCAGCAGCGCCGGAGCGACCTTCGGCGAGCCACGAACCGCGTTGACACAGGCGACCTACGCGACCGTGAGCCTCCATCCGGGCCGCCGGGTCGTGATCGCGCCGGGGGTCCGGGGCGAGCTGTTCGCGGAGCAGGGGGTGAGCCGGTACGTCGTCGAGCCACGGCTGCAGATGCTCTGGCAGGCGACCGACACAGTTGCCTTCAAGGCGGCGGGCGGGCGCTTCGCCCAGTTTCCGAGCTTGCCGGTCGGCGTCGCTGGGTTCGAGGCGTTCGGGCTGGCCGACCTGGGCCTCCAGACGGCGGTCGGCGGCTCGCTGGGCGCCGAGGTCCGGTTGCCGCGGGCGTTCACGCTGGGCCTGACCGGCTACTACCAGCGCCTGCGCCTGACCGACGTTCGCGACATCGATCTGACGATCGTCGATCCCGACTGCGCCCGATTTCCTGGTCTCGCGGCCCGGTCGCGCCTATGGCGCCGAGCTGCATGGTCCGGCGCGCCGACCAGGGGCGCTTCTACGGCTGGCTCGCGTACACGCTGTCGTGGAGTGAACGTCAGGACGAAAGCGGCGTCTACGGGCGGTCCGACTGGGACCAGCGCCACATACTCAACCTGGTCGCGGGGCGCCGGTTCCGCGGCGGCTGGACTGCCGGCGCGCGGTTCCATTTCAACAGCGGCCGGCGGGTGCCCATCATCAACACCGGCGGCAGCTACCAAGAGCTGCCGCCGTTCTATCAGCTGGATCTGCGCGTCGAGCGCCGCGTCTTGTTCGATCGCTTCCTGCTCGACATCTTACGCTGACTTCGCCAACGTCACGCTGACCCGCCAGGTCCTCCAGCTGAGCGACGGCTACGACGCATCACAGGCATGCCACGCGTGGAGGAGCAGGCCTTCCGACTGATTCTCCCGACGGTCGGCGTCCACGGCGAGTTCTGACCCCGCCCCGGCGCCGTTTCAGAAATGTCCGATAAGAAATATTCCGTCAACTACTGACCGGTGTCCGTGGCGAGCTCCAGGCAGGCCGCCGGCCTGCCCCGTGCGTCCGAGACCGTTGCCCGCTGTCGGTCAGCGCGCCGGCGCCGCCGGCATGGCTTGCAGCCGCTCGGCGGCGCGGCGCCCGTAACGGCTGAGAGGCGCTTGCTCGCGCGCACGCTGGTAGGCGGCGCAGGCCTCCGCGGTTCGGCCCGACGCCTGGAGCGCCTCGCCGAGGTAGTACGCCCGTGTCGCCTGGGCGGGCGCGCGGAGTCTCGGGCTGGCGAGCGCCTGCTCCAGGAAGCGGGGCGTTCGGGGTATCCCCTCGTAGAGAGGCGCTTGCTCGCGCGCACGCTGGTAGGCGGCGCAGGCCTCCGCGGTTCGGCCCGACGCCTGGAGCGCCTCGCCGAGGTAGTACGCCCGTGTCGCCTGGGCGGGCGCGCGGAGTCTCGGGCTGGCGAGCGCCTGCTCCAGGAAGCGGTGCGTTCGTACCCCTCGTAGCGCGTCGTACCCGCCCTCCTTGAGCTGTTCGAACAGGCCGGCGGGCCTCGAGGGCGTCGTCGCGCTCGAACGCGCGGACGAAGTGGGCATGCGTGGCCCGAATGGCGTACGGCCAGACTCGCCGCGAGACGTATATGTAGGTGGCGGTGGTGACGCTGAAAAGGACCACGGCGACCGCTCGATGCGACGGCATTCCGAAGATCGCGTATCCAGCCAACGCCATCGCGGCCCAGGACGACGCGACGGAAAACACCCGATATCTCGTCATCAGGGTCATCGAGGCGCGGGAGCCGTGATAGCGCGGACGGCGCGGAGGTAACGCGTGCGCGGTGACAGGACGCTGTGCTACGCTTTTTCAGTAGGCGATGGACTTCGACGAGTTCGAACAGCTGGTTCTGAAGGTGCTGTTCGAGACCGATGTCCCGGTGACGGCGGCCCACGTCGCCTACCTGGGTCGGATCTCGGTACGGACGGCGGAACGCCACCTGGCGCGGATGGTCGAGCAAGGGACGCTGACGGTGCGCACGTCAGCCGCGGGCATCGTCGAGTACATCTACCCCGGGCGTAAGCCGATCTCGGCCCGCGCCGGCAACGAGCTGACCGTCGGCCCGCCGCCCATCTCGGCCGGCGACTCGTTCTTCATGGCGGTGCGGCCCCGGGCGAACCCGGTCACCGCGGTCATGCTCTCGATGCTGATCCCGGGCGCCGGCCACATCTACGCGGGCCGCGCCGGCGCGGGAGTCGCCTGGATGGCGACCACGCTGATGGGCTACGCCTGCTGCTTCCTGCCCGGGCTGTTCCTGCACGGCCTCTGTCTGGTCAGCGCGGCGCAGACCCGGCGCTAGTCCGGGCCTACCGTCCGGGCCTTACGTTCGGGCCTACGTGGCGGCGCGCGGGCCCCTTTCCGGGTCCCACTTCACCTCAACCGGTCGAGCCGCTGCCGGTCATGTTGCTGCCGCTGGTGGTCAGATTCGACGGCGGACTCGAGGCTGTCCTCCTTCTTCTTGCGCAGCTGGCGGAGCTCCTCGATGACGCGCTGGAACGCGGGCGAGCGGGCGTCGGCACTGGTCTCGACGACGGAGAGCACGTTGCCCAGCACCTTGACGTCCTCCTCGATGCGTCCGCGCACCGCCTGGTGCATCTCGCGGAACGACGTGTAGAAGCCCTGCAGCTCGTCCCCCTTGCGGAGGTTCGTGGGCGTCGCCGCCATCCGGTTGTCGCGGATCCGGCCGAAGTAGCTGGCGATCTTGAAGAGCGGCCCCGCCACCTTGTGCGTGATCAGGATGCCGACCGCGCTGATCGACAGCACGAGCACGATCCCGAATCCGATGATCCCCCAGAGCACGACGCGGTCGCTGTCAGCGAACTGCGACTTCAGCTCCTCGGCGATCACCGGATCGGCCAGCCCGCGGAACAGGATCACCGTCGAGATGTCGCGTGTCGCCTGGTACATCTTGTACCCGAGCCCCGCGGTCAAGAAGACCGCGACGACGACGATGGTCGCCGTGTATCGCAACTGCATCCCGACGTCGAGCAGGTAGTTCTTGACCTTGCGTTTGTACGCTGGCCGCGCCGCTACCGCCGTGCTGGTGTTCATGAAGGCCTCCCGATCCGCATGACGCTTTCCATTCTAGAGCTATCCCCCCTGTAACTTGAAAAAACGGCCCATGTCTTCGACAAGTTGGACCGCTGCCGCATCGAGACATTCGCGTCGCGCGTTCTCCTTGTCCCGCGGTCGCGCGCCCGACTGCACCGTCGCGCCGGCGTTGGTCCAGGAGACGATGCTCTTCGAGGGCCAGCGCGCGATCATCACCTTCACGTCGCAGTTGGTCTCGGGGCCGCTCGGTCCGGTGGCGTCGTCGAGACGGGTGATGTTGCCGTCGATGAAGAAGCCCTGCATCCCGGTCTTGGCGAAGTTGTGCTGGTCGGCGGCGCTGATCGAGAGCGTGACGAAGGAGAGCTTGCCCAGCTCCTTGCCCAGCGCGTCGGCGAGCAGCTTCGCCGCCTCGGGGCCGGCCGATTTGAGCCCCCCGGTGAAGGGCCCGAAGTTCGAGATAGATCTTGGCTTTCTTGCCGGCGCCGAGCGGGCTCGACAGGCCCGCCAGCGCCTTTTCGGCCATCGTCCTCACGAACGGGTCGGCCTCCCGCCGGAGCAGGTCGCGGAGCGGATCGACGGCCGCCACGTCCCCCACCTGCCCCAGCGCCTGGGCGGCGATGCCGCGCACGGTCTTGTTGGTGTCGGCGAGGGCCTTGATGAGGGCCTGGGTGGCGCGCGGATCGGCGAGCTTCCCGAGCACCAGCGCGGCCTGAACGCGAATCTTGTAGTTCGAGTCCTCGGTGACCGCCTTGACGAGGTCGTCGATCCTCACGTCGGCGGCGCCGGCCGGACGCGGCGCCGCGAGCAGAGCGAGCGCCCAGAGCGCGAACGCGGCCGCCAGGCGCCTCACGAGGCGGCTCCCCGATCGGGCGCGCGCTTGGGCCGGGGCGCGCCCCGCTTGCCGTCGAGCTCGAAGACGAAGGCGCAGCCGCCCCCGGGGACGTCCTCGACCCAGATGCGCCCCTGGTGCAGCTCGACGACCGCGCGCGCCAGCGCCAGACCGAGGCCGTGCATCGCCGAGCCGATGCCGTGACGGTAGGGGTCGAACAGCGCCATGCGCTCGGCGACCTGGAGCGGCTGTCCCGGCGCCGCGACCCGAAGCCGCATGCCCGCGTCGGTCGACGCGACCGCGAAGGCGAGCGGGGCGCGCGCGTTGCTGCGCCGGAGCGCCCCGAAGCCGAGGTTCAGGACCGCGGCCGAGATCAGGTCGCGGTCACCGACGATCGGGCGCTCCCCTGCCCCGACCACCAGCGTCACCTCGCGCCCGGCGATCGCGCCGTATCGGCGCAAGGGCTCGATCGCCTCGGCGACCGTCTCGCCCAGCAGAAAGGGCCCCTCGCGCAGCGTCAGCTGACCGCTCTCGAACCGGTCGTAGTCGAGGACGGTGCGGACGCCGGCCTTCAGCTGCTCGAACACCCCGCGCATGTCGGCGACGCTGTCGTCAAAGTCGGCGCGGCGCGGATCGCCGGCGGCGGGGCCGAACTTGGAGAGGTAGTCGATGTTGGCCGACAGCGCCGCGACGTGCCCCTTGAGGTCGTGAAGGAAGTGCGAGAGCCAGTGACGGCGATCGACGATCTCGTTCTTTTGGCTGCGCTGGCGGCGATCGAAGCGGCGGTAGAGCGCGCGCGTGCGCAGCAGCGCCCAGAGCCGCTCCCGCCGTTCCTCCGGGTCCGTGGCCGGGACGAACACGGCGTCCGCGCCGGCCGCGAAGGCGCGCACGCGGTGCTGCCGCAGGTCGTTCAGGGCGCAGATGACGACCGGGACGAAGTGCGTCCGCACGTTGGCCTTGAGCCGCCGGCATAGCTCGATGCCGCCCGACGGGGCTACCCGGTCGTCGAGCATGATGACGTCGGGCGGGTGCAGCAGCGCCTCTTCGAACGCCGCGTCGGTGTCGAACGCGGTGCGGACGGCGATCTCCTGCGCCCGGAGGAAGGCCAGCAGGGGCCGCGTGGCGGTCCGATTGGGCGCCACGATGAGCCCCTCGACGTGGCTCGGCAACGGGAGCTCGTTGCTGTTTGTCGTCCTCTCGTCGGGGAGCATCGCGGGCGAGCCCCACGCATGATAGAGCAGCGCTCGGATTTCAGCTATCGACGGATGACACGCGCGGCGCCCGCGCCCGGCGCGCCACGAATGCGGCACAGATGAGTGCCCCAGCCATACCGCCGAGCGTGTCGGCGATGGCGTCCTGCCAGTCAGGCGTCCGACGGGGAACGAAGGCCTGGTGAAATTCGTCAGTGATTCCGTACAGCATCGCGATCAGCACCGCGACCGCGATGACCCGCCCCGACGAATGGTTGGGGCGCGCGCGCCGGGCGCCCCGCCAGCAGAGAGCCCCCAGGACGCCATAGACGGCCGCGTGGATCAGCTTGTCGCTGCCGTTCGGTGGCAACTGGGGAAGCTCGCTGCCCGGCACGGCGGAGACCGTGAAAATCGCCGCGCACCAGAGCACAGCGGGACCCCAGGCCGCGAACCAGCGTCGCACCGACGGACTCTAGCCTCGCGAACGTGGACGGGACAACACGGACTCATGAGGTAGCGAGATATCCTACATGTATGTTTTTTGACTTCATTAGCCGACAAAGTACGATAGTACCCATGCCGACGCCCTTCGATCCCTCCCCCGACGCCAGCTCGTCCGCCGCCGACCTATCGCCACAGGAGCAGCGGGCCCACCTGCGCTTCGACACGATGGTGATGGTTCGCATCGAGTCCCTGCTGTTCGGCGAGGCCTGGTGCATCGCGCGCAATGTCTCGGCGGGCGGCATCTTCCTCGAGCTGCAGGATCCGTTGCCGCTCGGCGCATCGGTGCGGGTCTGCTTTGCCATGCCCGACGGCTCTGGCGAGGTGGTCGCGACCGGCGAAGTGAAGAACCACTACTTCATCAACTACACGCACGACGGCGCCAACCGCGCCGTCGCCGGCATGGCCGTCCGCTTCACCTCTTTCGAGAACGAGGGCCACCACGTGCTGACCGACTGCCTCGGTCGCATGCGCGTGTTGCACTAGCGGACCCCTGGGAGGTTCCGCACCTCCCGCGATGAGCGCCCCCGCCTACTCTTCGGCCTGAGGGCGGACGACGATGGTCTCGTTGAGGTCGACCGTGGCCCCGGGCTCGATCGGGATCTCCACCTCGCGTGGGCCGCTGGTGCTCTGCAGGATGCGGGTACCCAGGCGTATCGAGATCTCGTAGCGCCCAGGCAGCAGCGCCCCGACGACGAACTTGCCGTCGCGATCGATTTCGCCCACCGCCTTGCGCGGCAGCGCCAGCGGCGACCGTCCGAACAGCACCGCGCGGGTCTCGCCGTCGAGCGGGCCGCCGCCGCGCACCGCGACCCGGCCGCGCACCCGCGCGCCCTTGTGCGAAAGGGTGAGCTCGATCTCCACCGCGAGCTCCTGGTCGCTGATTTCGATCTTCTCGGGCGGGTAGCCCAGCATGTCGCCGTGCCGCGCCCAGAGGTAGTAGGTCCCCGGCTGGAACCGGTCTTGCGCGAACCGTCCGTTGGTGTCGACGGTCCAGATGATGGGCGAGCCGATGACACCGAGGCCGGCCGACAGCAGCGCCACCACCGTCGCGTTGGCCTGCCCCTCCCCGTCGGCGTCCAGCACGCGCCCCTCGATGACGCCGGTGCGGGCCAGCTTGAATCCAATCCGCGTCGCCGGCGCGGTCACCGGCCATTTCAGCGTCTCGGGCAGCCAGCCGAACTTCGAGGCGCGCAGCGTGTAGCGTTTGGCGTCGAGCCCGCCAATCGCGAACGTGCCGTCCTCGCCGGTCGCCGCCTCGCTGGAGTCGATCGGGTCGTCGGGGTTGCGAACGGCGTGGATGCTGACGCCGCGGATCGGCTCCCCTTTCGCGCTGACCACCCGGCCGCGGATCAGGGTTTCAGGGGCGAGCTTGAAGTTGCGGGTAATCGTCCCCGCGCGGTCGAGCCGCAGCTCGGCGAGGTCGGTCGCCAGCCCGGGGTGGCTGACCCGCACCGAGTAGCTCCAGGGCCCGGTGCGCAGGCGCAGGCGATAGCTGCCGTCCTTAGCCGAGACGTCCTCCGCGATGGCGGTCCCCTGGAACCAGACCCCCAGCTTGGCCCCTTCGACGCGATGTCCGGCCTCGTCGGTGACCCGCCCCTGCACCAGCACTTCGGGGCGATCACCGGTGTCGCGGCGGAAGATCTCGCGACGGAACTCCTGCTCGGACGGCAGCAGGCAGCTCGGCACCGTGCGCCACGGAACCGCGCACTCGGGCGCCAGGCGCGAGCAGAAGTCGACGCACTCCCCCGGATCCTTGGGATCGCAGAGCGACGCCGGGAGCGCGTCGGGATCGACGAGGGGCGGGATGGGCCCCCGCCCCTCGCACCAGATGCAGCCCTCGGGGCGCTCCATGCAGCGGACGTCCCGGGTGTCCGGGTTGGTGGCGGCCGCGAACGGGGCGGCCAGCCGCTCGCGGGTGCGCTTGCAGCCAGGCTGCGTCGCCGCGAGCATCGCCGCGCACACCAGGACCCAGATTCGGCTTTTCGCCACGCTGCACTCCGTGTAGATCGGGGACGCGTTTTCCTCAAGTCATGACGCGGCCACTGTTCATCGTTCTCGAAGGGATTGACGGCTCTGGGACGACCACGCAGCTCGGGCGGCTGGTCGGCCACCTCGAGGCGAGGGGCCGGCGCGTCCACGAGACCCGCGAGCCGAGCACCGGCCCGGTCGGACAGCTGCTCCGCCAGATCCTCATGGGCGGGCACCGCCTGGCAGACGGCTCCCCCGTCGACGGACTGGCCACCGCCCTGCTCTTCGCCGCTGACCGCCGCGATCATCTGCGGCGGGAGATCGAGCCGGCCCTCGCGGCCGGGATGGACGTCGTCTCCGATCGCTACCTGCTCTCGTCGCTCGCCTATCAGGCGCAGGAGGCCGATCGCGACTGGGTGGCGACGCTGGCGCGCGACCTCCGCGAGCCCGACCTGACGCTGCTGCTGGACCTCCCCGTTCCCGTGGCGGCCGCCCGCCGTCGCGCGGCCGGGAGGGTCGACGAGCGCTACGACGCGGACGAGGTGCAGGAACGGGTCGCGGCCCGCTACCGCGAGCTGGTGGCCGGGAACGCGCGGGCGGTGACGATCGATGCGGCTGCGAGCGTCGACGACGTGGCGCTCTCGAATCGGGCGCGCCGTCGATCAGGTCCGATAGCGCACCTCGGATGGCGCGACGGGGAGATCCCCGGCGCGTCTACTTGCTGTGCTTCTTGCCCTTGGGCTTCTTCGCGGCGGCGTGCTTCTTGGCCGCGGGCGCCTTCGGCTTGGGAGCTTCGGCGGCCTCCTCGGCGTCGGCGTCGGCGGCCGCGGCCGCTGCTGCCGGCTTGGCCGGCGGCGGCGCGGGCGCCGGCGGAGGCGGCGGTTCCGGTGCGGCCGTCGGCTGGGTCGGGATCGGCTCGGGCGTGATGGCGGCGGCGCCCTTCTTGACGTCCTTGCCCCTGAACCCGACCACGACCGCGACGATCAGCCCCAGCACGACGATGACGGAGACGACGATGATCGTCAGCCGTTTCCGGCCGCCGATTTCCCCCATCATCTCGTTGTCGCTCATGCGCTCGCCCGGAATGTTGCCGACCGTCGGCAGCGACGTGGCCGTACCGCCCGAACGCAGTGAGAACTTCTTGCGATCGTCGGTGGTGACCGAGCCGTCATCGACGTAGCGGTCCTCGAGTGGGCGCACATCCTCGGGAGGCGCCTCGGGCTCGGCGGGGGGCGCCCCCTTGTTGGACCGCGACGCCTCGACGCGCGCACGCGCCTCGGCGACCATCTGATCGACGTCCCCCTTCTTGAACCAGAGGGTCTCGCGGAAGTTGCCGCCCGCGCCCTGCTTCGGCGCGCTGCCAGCGGCGGCTCCGACGGCCGCACCGGCCGGCTCGGGCGCTGCCGCCACCGGAGGGGGGGTCGCCGAGACGGCCCCGTCGAGCGACGGCACCGAGGCGCTCGCAGGGGCTCCGGGGAGCTTGGCGCCGACCGCCGGCAAAGCCACCATCGTGGCCGCCACAGCGGCACCGTGGGTCCGACGCGCACCGGCCGGTGGGGCAGCCGAGGTCGGCGGCGGCGTGGCCCCGGCGTCGGCGGGAGAGACCGGCGGCGGTGTCGGGGCACCCGCGCCGTTCGTATCCCCGCGGGCGGCGACGGCCTGGTTGACCAACTTCTGAATCTCGGGCGAGCCGCCCGTGAACATCATCGTCTTGGCGAAGCCGACGCCGCGGTTCGCGTCGGCGGTCATCGCCGCTCCCATCCCGACGAGCGAGCTCACCTCGGAGAGGAACTGGCGCATGGTCAGCGGCCGGCGATTCGGGCTCTTGTCCATCGCCTTCAGAATCACGCGGTCAATCTCGGGCGTCAGCCCGGCAACGGCCTGACTCGGCGGAGCGACCGTTCCCTTCGTGATCTGCTCGAGAACGGCCGCAACGTCCGAACCCGACGCGGGCGGCTGCCCCGAGAGCAGCAAGGTCATGATCGCGGCCAGGCTGTAGGTGTTGGAGCGCTGGTCGACCAGCTTCCCCTCCGCCTGCTCTGGCGACAGGTACTCGGGAACGCCGAAGACCGTGTCCGAGACGGCCACGGGGGCCACGAAGTTGATCAGCTTGACGTCGTCAGCGTCGGAGATCAGCACGTTCTTGGCGGACAGATCGTGGTGGACGACACCCACCTTCTGGCCCTCGAGCAGCGCCTCGCCGATCTGGGCGACGATCTTCTTGGCGCGATCGAGCGGCAAGGGTCCCGTGGCGGCGACCAACCGATCGAGCGGCTGCCCCTCGCAGAGCTCGGTGACGATGAAGAGCCGTCCGTCGGGGTCCTTCCCGAAATCGAGCACCTTGCCGATGCGCTGGCTCTGCGCCCGCTGTAGCTGCTTCAGCTCGCGTTGGGCCCGTTCCAGCGCGGCCGGTGTCGGCAGCGAGGCAAGGGCGACGCGCTTGTGGGCGACGGTGCCGCCGCTCTGGGTATCGACAGCCCGCCAGACCTCACCGCTGCGCGCTCCGCCCAGCTGATCGGCCATTCGGTACCGGCCTGTCGGCTCGGCCGCCACCATGTCGAGTCGCCGCGGACCTTGCTCGGTCGCACAGCTCTCTTGGGGACAAAAGTTGGCGTCGTCGGGATACTTGGTCTGACAGTTCGGGCAGACTTTCATCCGGCTCCTGGACGCGGGCGGGGCTTAGCTACGTCCCGTAATCGTCGGGCGTCATGTTACCGACAATTCTCTCGGAAAAGCAATTTCCAAAGAATTTGGCGGTAGTTGGGGCGTGGCGCTACCACGGGGCCCCGCCCGTCAGTTGCTGCTGCGGGTCGGACGCGACCGGCGGCTTTGCCGGCGGCTATTGCGGGCGGCTTGGGCCGCCTATTTGGCCGGTTTGGCCGGGGCCGGCGCGCCGAGCGCGGCGAAGAGATCGGCCGAGCTCAGGGTCGAGCGCTTGCTCTCGACGGCCTTGCGCTTCTTCCCCATGTTCGTGTGCTTGCGCACGCGACGCTTCCAAGTTTTCCGAGTGTTCGACGCCATGGCGCCGGCCTTCTATCACAGGCGCGTGGCAGAGACCACTCCTGGAATGGTGCCAAGCCCCCGGAGCACGGTGCGGAGCTGGTCGAGGTGCCCCACCGTCACCTGGAAGGTGTTGACGGCGCGCCCGTCCTCGGTCGTCCGGCACTTGGCCTGCGAGATGTTGACCCCGTGCTCGGTGAACGCCTTCGAGATCGCGGCCAGGAGGCCGGGGCGGTCCGAGCAGGTGACCTGAACCGCGACCGGCCGGAGCGTCTTGGCCTCGTCGTCCCAGGCGACCTCGACCCGTCGCAGCCGGATCGAGGTCGAGCGCCTTGGGGCACTCGCGCGTGTGGATGATGACCCCGTGGCCGCGGCTGATGAAGCCGATGATCGTGTCGCCCGGCACCGGGGTGCAGCACTTGGCGAACTTCACCAGGATGTCCGCCTCGCCCTGCACCCTGATCCCGCCGATCGACCGCTTGCTGGCGGGGCGGCGGGCGGCGGCCGGGAGCTCGGCCGGGGCCGGCGCGACCGCTCGACTGCGTCCCCGAGACGTCGACCAGCACCGCGTCCGCGGCGTGCGCGGGGCTCACCTTGCCGTAGCCGATCGCGACCAGCAGGTCGTCGGCGGTCCCGAGCGCGCAGGCGCTGCGCGGCCGCGTCCAGCCAGCCTTCGCGCTCGGCGGTGCCAGCGCGTAGTCCTGCTTGCGCAGCTCGCGGCCCAGCAGGTCGCGCCCCATCTGGCGGCTGCGCTCGCGCTGCTCCATCCGGATGAAGTGCCGGATCTTCGTTCGGGCCCGGCTGGTGACGACGAACTTGAGCCAGTCCTTCGACGGCTTCTGGTTCGCCGAGGTCAGGATCTCGACGGTGTCGCCGTTGCGCAGCGGCGTAGCGCAGCGGGACGATGAGGCCGTTGACCCGCGCGCCCGAGCAGTGCTCGCCGACCTTGGAGTGGATCGGCGTAGGCGAAATCGATCGGCGTGGCCCCCTTGGGCAGCGCCTTGACGTCGCCCTTGGGGGTGAAGACGAAGACCTCGTCCTGGAAGAGGTCGATCTTGACCGTCTCGATGAACTCGGTCGGGTCCTTGAGATCGCGCTGCCACTCCATCAGCTGGCGCAGCCAGGCGAAGGCCTGCCCGTCGCTGCGCCGCACGGGGATCTTCTCCTTGTACTGCCAGTGCGCGGCGATGCCCTGCTCGGCGATGCGGTGCATCTCCTGGGTGCGGATCTGCACCTCCATGCGCTCCGACGCGCGGCCCGATCACCGTCGTGTGCAGCGACTGGTAGAGGTTCGGCTTGGGCAGCGCGATGAAGTCCTTGAAGCGCCCCGGCACCGGCGTCCAGTTCGAGTGGACGACGCCCAGCGCGCCGTAGCAGTCGCGCACCGACTCGGCGATCACGCGGAAGGCGATGACGTCGTAGATCTGCTCGACGTCGCGGCCGGTCTTCTTCATCTTCTGGTAGATCGACCAGAGGTGCTTGGCCCGGCCCGAGACCTGGGCCTCGATCTCCGCCTCGCGCAGGGCCGTCTTCGAGCTTCGCTCGCAGACCTCGGCGATGTAGGCGCTCGCGCGCGCCGGCGGTCTCGGTCATGCTTGCGCCAGCAGGCTCGTCGTACTCCTCCGGCTCGAGGTAGCGGAAAGCAGAGATCCTCGAGCTCGACCTTCATCCACTGGATGCCGAGCCGGTTGGCCAGCGGCGCGTAGATCTCCAGCGTCTCGCGGGCGATGCGCTCCTGCTTGTCGCGCGGCATGTGCTGCAGCGTGCGCATGTTGTCGACGCGATCGGCGAGCTTGATCAGGATGACGCGGATGTCGCGCGCCATCGCCAGCAGCATCTTGCGGAAGTTCTCCGCCTGGCGCTCCTCGCGCGTGGTCCAGGCGATCTGCCCCAGCTTGGTGACCCCCTCGACCAGGAACTGGATCTCGCTGCCGAACAGGCGCCCGATGTCCTCGGCGGTGGCGCTGGTGTCCTCGACGCAGTCGTGCAGCAGCCCCGCGCACACCGACGGGACGTCGAGGCGCAGCTCGGCGATGATGCGGGCCACCCCCACCGGGTGGACGACGTAGGGCTCGCCCGACCGGCGCCGCTGGCCGGCGTGGCGTTCGGCGGCGAACTCGAAGCTCCGTTCGATGAGCCCGATGTCGGCGGTGGGATCGTAGCCGCGACCGTGCTGACGATCTGCGGACGGCTTCAGTCATGATGCGGCACGCGGCGGTCATTCGAGCCTCGCGCGCGTGCGGCGCCTCCTCGAGCAGCGCCGGCCAGTAGTGCCCGCCGACGACCGCGGGCGCAGCGGGCCGCGATGTAGATGGCGATCAGCTCCTTGAGCGCGGTCTCGAGGTTGTCGTTGACGACCAGGATAGTCGTATTCGCCGTAGTGCTCCAGCTCGCGCTTGGCGATGGCCAGGCGGCGCTCGATGGCCTCCGGCGCAGTCGGTGGCGCGGCGGCGCAGCCGGCGCTCCAGCTCGGCCATCGAGGGCGGCAGGATGAAGACCAGCACGCTGTCGTCGGGCCACTGCCGGCGGATCTGCTGCCCCGCCCTGCCAGTCGATGTCGAACAGGTAGTCGTTGCCGTCCTCGAGGGCGCGGTTGACGGTGTGGATGGCGGTGCCGTAGCGGTTGCCGTGCACCACCGCCCACTCGGCGAACTCGCTGCGCTCGACCATGCGCGCGAACTCGTCGTCGGTGACGAAGTTGTAGTCGACGCCGTCCCGCTCGCCCGGCGCGCGGCGCCCGGGTCGTGTACGAGACCGAGAACTCCAGCTTCTGCGTGTCGGCCAGCAGGCGCGCCAGCGTGGTCTTGCCCGCGCCCGAGGGGGAGGAAATGACGAGCAGATCCCGGTGCGCGCCCGACTCGGCTTCGTCATCGCCGCGATTCACCCGAACCGCGACGGTGCCGCGTCATCACTCGATATTCTGAGCCTGCTCGCGGATCTTCTCCAGCTCCGCCTTGCCGTCGATCACCAGGCCCCGAAACGGCGGCGTCCTGGGCCTTGGAGCCGACCGTGTTGAGCTCGCGGCCCATCTCCTGGACGACGAAATCCAGCTTCCGTCCCACGGCGCCGGACCCGGTCAGCAGCTCACCCAGGTGGCGCAGGTGGGTGTCGAGGCGGACCAGCTCCTCGGTGACGTCCAGCCGCTCGGCCATCAGGGCCGCCTCCTGGGCCAGGCGTCCCGGGTCGAACCCCGGTTGCTGGCGCAGCGGGGCCAGGCGCTCCTCCAGGCGGCGGGTGAACCTCTGCGGCAGCGCCGCGGTGGCGGTCCGCAGCCGCCCGGCGATCTGCGACGATGCGGGCGCGGTGACCCTCCAGGTCGGCGGCCAGCGCATCCCCCTCGCGGGCGCGGGTGGCGCGCAGCTCGGCCAGCGCGGCGGCCACGGCCGGCCGCAGCGCCTCCCACAGCTCCTCGCCGGTGAGGCCGCCGCCGGCCCCGGCCTCCATGAACGCCGCTGTCGCCGCCAGGCCGACCGGCTCCTCGATCTTCAGCTCCTGGCGCAGCCGCTCGAGCGTCGCGTAGACCGACCTGACCCGGGCCTCGTCGATTCCCGCCGAATCCAGCGGCGAGCTCCTCGCGGATGTGGACCGTGACGGCCCCGCGCTCGACGGCGGCCCTCACCGCGCGCGCCACCTCGGCGTCGCAGAAGGCATCGAGCTCGGAGCCTCGCACCTTGAGGTCGAGGCCGCGGTGGTTGACCGAGCGGATCTCGACACGCAACCTGCGGTCACCCGCCTCGGCGGATGCTCGTCCGAACCCGGTCATGCTCAGGAGGGGCATCGGCTATCGGGCGGGCTTGTACCACTCGATCGTGCGCCGGAGTCCTTCGGCGAACGAGATCGCCGCCGAGTAGCCGAGCCGGGTCCGGGCCGAGGAGATGTCGGCCCACGAGTGCTTGATGTCGCCCGCGCGCTCCTCGGCGTGGATCGGGTCGATCCTGCGCCCCAGGATGTCGCCGATCAGCGCGACGACCTGGTTCAGATCGACCGCCTGGCCGCAGCCGATGTTGAACACGCGTCCGGAGATCGCAGCCGCGTCACCCGAGGCAGCCTTGAAGTTCGCCTCGATGATGTTGTCGATGTGGCAGAAGTCGCGGGACTGGGTGCCGTCGCCGAAGATGCGGGGCTGCTTGCCGGCCAGCGCCAGGGTGATGAACTTCGGGATCACCGCCGCGTACTCGGACTGGGGATCCTGCCGCGGGCCGAACACGTTGAAGTAGCGCAGGCAGACGGTCTCGAGGCCGTAGGCGCGCGCGTAGATCTGCATGTAGTACTCGCCCGCCAGCTTCGAGCCGCCGTAAGGCGAGATCGGTTCGGGCGGCATCGTCTCGATCTTGGGGAGGGTCGGCTCGTCGCCGTAGGCAGCCGACGAGGCCGCGTAGACCACCCGGCGCACGCCGGCGCGCTTGGCGCGGTCGAGGACCCGCAGGGTCCCAGTCGCGTTGGCGGCGTGGTTCTCGATCGGTTCGGCCATCGACTTCGGCACCGACGGGATCGCCGCTTCGTGGAAAACGTACTCGATCCCCTCGATCGCCTTCCCGAGCGCCGCGTCGTCGAGGATGTCCCCTTCTATGAGCTCGACGTCCTTGGCGATGTCGGCGAGGTTCTCCCGCTTGCCCGACGAGAAATTGTCGATGATGCGTACGCGATCGCCGCGCGCGATCAGGGCGCGTGAAATCGACGAGCCGATGAACCCGGCTCCGCCGGTGACCAGATAGCGCCCCATACTCAGCCCTCCCCGCCCGCGTGCGGGCGGCGTGCGGTCAGTTCACCCGACGCGCTTTTTCCGCGAAGCCGGAGATCAGCTGGGCGAGCGCCGGGTCCGTGATCTCGCAGGTCGCCCGCGGCTGCGGGTCGTCGAGCTCGAAGCGCGACTGGGCCGACAGCGAGCGGACCGCGAGCCAGGACGCGAGCAGAACAGCGGGGACGATCCAGAAATGGCGTGTTCGTACCGACATGGGCCCACGTTATCCTACCTGTAGGCCAGCGCAAATTTTCGGGTCGAATTGGGTTCGTCATCGTTGTTCCGAATTTGGGAGTCGAGTCATGGCAGCGGAAGGCCGGCCAGTCCGGCGCCGAAACGGTTTCCGATCACTTTGTCGCGAAGGGCCGTCCGGCCGCGTCCAGATACTACAACGGTCCGCGCGCCGCGCGCGTCGACGTCGCGGGCGACGAACGGGCATCGCCCTGTCACGGTGACCGCTCCGCCCGCCGCCGCGCCTCCCCCGGCCAGGACCGCCAGTCGCGTCGCGCGCCGCGGCAGCGGCCCGGGATACGGGACCAGCGTCCCACCCTCCCCGCGGACGAAGGCAGCCGTCTCTGGTGAGCGCTCGGCTGCGCGCTCGATGCGAAAGGCGATTCCGCGGGGTGTCCCGAGCAGCTCCAGCCGGCGAAGCTCGCCCTCGAGCGCGATGGGCGGCGCCGTCGTCATCGTGGCGAGCGTCAGCTCGTGCAGCGCGACGCCGCGGAGCCGGACATCGTTCGCCGCGACACCGCGCACCCACTGCCTGGCGGTGGCGTAGACCAGCTTCCGGCCGTCGCCGGAACGCGCGATCACCACGACGTGGCCATCCTCGGCGGTCAGCTGCCGAAAGCGGCCCGTCGCGGGGAGATAGGCGAACGCCTCCTGGCGCGGGTTCAACAGGAACGTCCCGGGACCGTCGGGGATCCGTAGCGGCTCGTGCTGGCGGCCGACGAACAGCACGGCGTCGTCGAGCCCCGCGCCCCAGGCGGCGGCGGCCGCCGCGAGCGTCTGTCTGAGCTCGGCCATCTGGGGCTGGACCTTCAAAGCGCCGATGTCGGCCGCCTCGAGAACCTCGCGCGCCCAGGGGACGTAGGCGGCCTCGATCAGCGCGCGGACCTCGGCGGTCGCCTCGGCGAACCGCTCCTGACGCACGTACGCACAGGCGACGTTGAGACGCGGCGCGAGGAAAGCCGGGTCGGCGGCCAGCGCGGCCCGGTACTGGGTGCGCGCCTCCTCCCACTTGCCCGACCGGTAGAGGACCTTCGCGGCGGCGTTGAGCTCGGTCGCCTTGGGCTCCGGCGGCCGGAACGGATCGACGACGCCGACCCCGGGCGCCGGGTCGCCGTCGGGGCAGCCGGGCGCGAGGGGTTGCCCCGCGGCCGCCAGCAGCCCGAGCAGCAGCGGAATCACTCCAGCCATACGCGCCGCAGATCGAAGCGGTCGCCGACGGCGGCGAGCCCGCGCACCCGCGCGCCGACCAGGGCCGGGACGTCGTAGCGGTAAAGGAAGATCACCGGCTGCTCGTCCGCGAGCAGGCGCTGCAGGCGTTCGAGGATCGGGAGCCGGGAGCCCGGCCCATCGGCGAGGCGCGCCCCGTCGAGCAGCGCGTCGAGCGCGCTCGACCGGTAGCCGGAGTAGTTGAACGGCCCCGCCGGGCCGTAGAGGGGCGCCGGATCCTCGTCGGGCGACCCCTGCCAGGTCATCGGAACGAGATCGAACTCCCCCTTCTTCAGACGCTGGAGGATCGTCGCTCCGTCCGTGGGAATGAGGTCGACGAGGAGGCCGGCTTTGCGCGCTTCGAGCACGAACGCGCGGGCCTCGACGTTGAACAGCTTGTTGCCGGTCGGCTCCAGCATCGTCAGCCGCAGCGGCTTGCCCCCCTGGTCGCGGACGCCGTCGGCGTCGCTGTCCCGGTAGCCGGCGGCTTCCAGGGCCGCGATGGCGCGCGGGCGGTCGAAGGGGGGCGGCGGCGAATCGCCGACGAACGGCGGCCCCCCGATCGGCCGCGCCAGATCGGCGTGCAGCTCGGACGCGAACCGGGCGCGATCCCAGAGGCCGGCCAGGGCCTGGCGGAAACGCACGTCCCCCAGCGGTTGGTGGGCCTGGTTCACGACCAGGAACGAGTAGCGGCGCGAAGGCAGGCGGTAGAGGACCGAGGTCCCGTGCAGCGTCGTCGGATCGACCTGGTCGGGATAGTGCACGTCGAGCACGCGGGTCAGGATGTCCATCTCGCCCCGGCGCGTCCGGTTGAGCGCGCGCACGGCGTCGGCGTCCAGGTCGAACACGATCTCGTCGACACCGGCGGGCGGGCCCCAGGCCTCCGGCGCGCGCTCGAGGCGGATGCGCTTGCCGCGCTCCCAGCTGACGAACCGGAACGGGCCGGTCCCCACCGGCTGACGGGCGATCGGCGCCGACTCGATACGCACGCCACGGATCAGGTGGTCGGGCAATATCGGGATGTCGCAGAGCGCCCGCATCACGAGGTCGGACGGCCGCTTCAGCGCGAACCGCACCGTACGCTCGGTGACGAGCTCGATCGTCGCGACGTCGGCCAGCTCGGCGCGCAGCACCTGCGCGTCGGTCCCGGCGCGGAGCAGGGGCTCGATGGTGGCCTGGACGTCGAGCACGCCGAACGCCCGCTTGTCGTGCCAGCGGACGCCGCTGCGCACGCGCACTGCCACCCGCATGCGGTCGTCCGAGACGTCCCAGCTCTCGGCGAGCCCCGGTTGGTAGCTGCCGGTGCTGCAGTCCAGCAGCGTCTGGTAGATGAGCCCCGACGTCACCTGGGCCGCGGCCGCGTCGCCGTCGTTCAAAGGCAGCAGGTTGGCCGGCTCAGCCGGAAGATGGACACGGAGACTTCCGCCCTGACGGGGCGGTACCGGGACCGCATCGGGTAGAGGCGGCGTCAAGGCCGGGGGCGGCGGGGGGCGGACGGCGGTCAGATCGTTCGGGTTCACCGACCGCGCGGCGGAAGGCGGCGTCTTCTTCTGCTTGCGGCACCCCGCGGACCCCAGGACAGCGACGGCAAGCACCATGGAAATCGCGGTGACGATTGCCCGCCGCAACGCTTGCCGGTAAAAAACCACCGTGTTATTCAGGGTCAGCCGCATCGCGCGGCGAGAGAGAGGCCCCATGAAGCGACTGCCGACCGTATACCACCTCATGGTTCCTTTGGCAGTGGCGCTGCTGGCTCCAAGCAGCGTGCGCCTCGCCTTCGCGCAGGGGACTGCCCTCCCCCCCGTCAAGGTCGACCTGCCGCCGTCGCCCAATTTCAACGTGCAGACGGCACCCGAGAAGTACCCGAGTGGCGAGATGTCGATCTTTGGCCTGCGCAAGCACATGAGTCAGTACCTCGATAAGGACGTGCAGGTCCGCGCTTACCTCCTGCAAATCTACGAGTGCCCCGCCGAGCAGCGGAAGTGCAACGACGATCTGGCCTCGAAGTCCAAGAAGGACAAGAAGAAGGAATCCAAGGCCGCGAAGGGCGGCGCGCCGTCGAAGGGTGGCGCCCCCACCCCCGAGGCGGCTGCGGCCATGAAGGGCGGCTGCCGCCCCTGCGACCAGCCCCACTTCTTCATGGGCGACACGCCGACGACCAAGGTCGACCACGGCCTGCTGGTCGCCGACTACCCGATCAAGGACTGGAACACCGGCAAGCCGAAGGCGCTGGTGGCCAAGGCCGGCGAGCAGTACGTCGTGACCGGGACGTTCGCGATCAATTCAATCGGCGGCTTCGCCGCCTCGGATGGTCTGATCATCCACAAGAAGTTCGTGGACTCGACGGGCAAGGTGCTCTTGGAGGGCAACGCGGTGCTGCCGCCCGACGCCCAGGAGATCAAGCTCGAGGGAAAGGCCGCCGAGAAGGTCGGCGGCGCCCGCATCGACGCCGAAAAGGGCGGCAAAAAGTAGGCGGGAGGGGCTTTCGAGGGCGGGAGGGGCTTTGCCCCTCCCACCGGCCCACCCCGTTTAGGTCGTGCACCGGCGCAGGCAAGCCTGCGCCTCCGTAGTTCTTGGACGCGCTCGCTGCGCTCGCTCTGACGTTATGGGTGTTGTTGCGTGAGCGGGAGCTTCAGGTCGTCGCATGTTTGTGCGGCGACGGTGAACGAGACGTCCTTGTCTAGGCTTGCGGTGCAGTTGGGGTGGAGCGTGAGGGTGTGGGGGATTGGTTTGGGGTCGCCGGGGGCTTGCACGTCTACCTCGAGTGATACTTGAGGGGTGCCGGCTGGCGGCTTGGTTTGGAAAGCGGTTGCCTTGAGGTCGCCCAGCGCGCTGACGATCCGGGCGGCGTTGGCGCGGTCGATGGTTTGCGGCTTCCACAGGTCGCCGTCCGTGGTGGTGGCTTCGACGGGGGGCGCGCCGGGGGCGGTGCGGCGGAGGCGGCGGACGTCGAAGTGGGCGAACGACAGCGCCGTGCGATCGCGAAAGCGCAGCGGATCGGGCTCGAGCAGCGCGTAGGCCCCCTTCGCGTCTGGCCCAAGAGCGTATTGCCGAATTGCGGCGGACTCGTCGAATCGCCCCGCGACGTGCAGCTTGCGCGACGGTTCATCTGCCGCGTCGTGAGGTAGCTCCGTGCGATGAAGCTTGGCCAGCCAGTCGGCGATGACGGTCGGGTCGGCAGCGTAGGACCGCCCGGGAGTGACGAACTTCCATCCTCCCTTCTGGCGTTCCATCACCAGGCGCGACGTGCGGTCTTCGAGCGCGATTCGTGTGACGCCCTCCGGGGGCTGCGACAACAGCCGCTGGTCCGGTTTGGCAGCCGCGACCAGAGCGGGCCATAGGTCGCCGAGCGCGGCAGCGGGGAGGCACGCCCCTTCCTTGCCGTCGGATGCGGTCCGCGTGACGGAGAGGCCGCCCTGGGGACAGTCACCGAGGCTCTTTTGCACCTCGATGGCACCGGACGGGCTGACCAGGCGGATTTGAGGGTCTCTCATCCCCGCGTCGGGTTGTCCGCCGTAGTGATCGACCCTCAACGCCAGCAGACGCCTGAGCGCCTCTTCGACGCGCTCGTTCGCGAGGACGAGTGTGTGGAACGTGTCCCGGGTGTCCTGCACCATCTCGACCCAGCGCCCCTGCTCGCGGCCCAGTGCGTGCTTTTCGCTTGCGGGATCGGTCCAGGAGAGCGCGGTGATCGTCTCCAGGGCCAGGGGGAAAAGCCGGCGATCGCGGAAGGCGGTTTGGTCGCGGTCGGCCAGCTCGCGCAGGCGGGCGGGCGCGACGCGGATGCCGGGGACGTCGGTGACCTCGAGGAAGACACCGCGGCCGGTGGCGTCGGCGCGGCCGAGGCGCAGCGTGTGGGCGTCCAGTGCGACGATGACGGCCGGGGGCGCCAGGCCCGCCGCTTCGGGCGTCACGTCGGCGGTGCGCTCGGCCTCGGCGAAGTCGAGCGTCGTCAGCAGATCTTCGACGGCGGCGTCGTCGGCCCGTTTGTTCCCCGGGTCGACCCGCCAGGCGGGGTCCTGGCCCGGCGGCTGGCGCAAGAGCGTGAACGGCGGCTGGCCGGCGCGGGTGATGGTGATGCGCTGGACGGCGCGGCAATCGAAGCCGGGGACCAGCCGGGCGGCCTCGGCGCGGCGCTGGTCGGTCGTCGGTCGGGTCAGGTCGTAGACCAGGAATCCGACGAGCAGCAGCGCGAGCGCGCCCAGCCAGGCGACGGTCCGCATCGTCATATGCGTCGCCGCCGCCAGACGATCGTCCCCGCCGCCAGGGCCAGCAGCGGCAGTCCCAGGACGAACAGCCGGAACGCCCAGCTCACCGCGGCCGCGGTCGGCGCCGGCGACGTGCGGCCGGCCGGCTTCGGCGCGACGCCGGCCTGCGCATCGCGCCCCAGCAGCCAGGCGATCGCGGACGCCACGAAGTCGGCGTCGTAGTCGCGCAGCGTGAGGCCGGCGAGGCGGTAGTTCATCACCAGCCGGCCGCTGCCCAGGAACACCAGCCGCGTCGGGTGCGGCGCGGCGCGCTCGACGGCGACGGCGACCGGCACCGGACCGCGGCGATCGCGGGGGGGATCGAAGGCCAGATCGGCGTCGCCGCGGATGGTGGCGAGATCGCTCTCGCCCCACCCTTCGGCTGTCGTGCGCACCAGCGGCGTCACGCGCAGGCCGGGCGGCGCCGCCTGTGCGGGCGCCACCTCGCGCGTGCGCGGCCAGAACGTCAACCGGCCTCCCAGCCGCGCTGTGATCGGGTGCGGCAGGTAGTTGCCGGCGCCGGCGGCCCATACCGACGGCCCCTCGACGTCGCTCGCGCGCGAGGGGTCGACGACCAGCGCGTCGCCCAGTGTGACGCCGAAGCGGGCCGCCAGCGTCTCCAGCCCGATCCGCGCGAACGCGCGCCCGTCGGCGCTGAACACGGGCCCCAGCATCGCCAGCAGGCGCCCGCCCCGGTCGAGGAACGCGCCCAGCGCCGCCACCTCGGGCTCCGAGAGGGCCCGGGTCGGCTCGGCGAGCACCACGAGGCGGCAGCCGGCGTCGCCGCCGGTGCCGAGGTCGGTCAGGCGCGCGAGCGCGCGGACGTCGGCGCCGTCGCGCCGGAGCTGATCGGCGAACGTCGCGTAGCCACCGTCGGCGACCGCGGCGATGTCGGGCTCGCCGTGTCCCGCGGCGAAGCAAATCCAATCGGGCTCGTCGCTGGTGACCGTGAGCAACCCCGACAGCAGCGCCCCCTCCCCCTTCCAGGCATGGATCGTCGGGGTCGGCTCGCCGTCGGCGTCGATCGCGCTCTCGACCAGGTCGTCCTCGGTGAGGACGCGCGCGCGCGTCCCCGACGTCAGCACCACGACCCCTTGCGAGAGCTCGTAGGGGCCGATGCCGTAGCGCTTGGCCGCGGCCTCGGCGCGACCCGGCTCGCGATCCGGGTCGACGTACGTGACCCGCAGCCGATCGCCGCCGTACCTCCGGGCCCGCTCCAGAAGCTCCCGCAGCAGGCTCGAGATCGCCCGCGCGCGCTCGGCGTCCCGGCTCGGATAACGGAACACCGTGATCTCGACCGGGCGGGGCAGCGTCTGGAGCACCGCGGTCGTCCTGTCGGAGAGTTGATAGAGCCGCCCGCGCGTCCAGTCGCCGCGGGCGTAGTGGCGCGCGGCGATGACGTTGGCCATCACCGCGATCACGACCACCAGCGGCGGCACCAGCCGCGGCGGTAGCCGGCGCCTCCGCGGCGCATCGTCGGGAAGCGGCCCGCGCAGGCGCCCCACCCGCCAGGTCGCCGCCAGCAACGCCAGCACGGTCACGGTCACGGGCATCGCGACGTGGCGTGTGTCGACGATGCCGTGGCCGAAGTCCTCCATCAGACGGAAGAGGCTCAGCCGCCGCGCCAGCGCCGATTGCGCGGGATCCCCCAGCTGCCCCTCGAGCGCGCCGACCAGCAGCGCGAGAAAGAGCGCGACGAACGACAGGGCGGCCGCCACCAGCTGGTTGCGCGTCAGCGACGACGCGAGCAAGCCGACCGCCAGCGCCGCACCGCCGAGCAGCACGGTCCCGAGGTAGCCGGCCGCGGTGGCGCCGGCGTCAGGCGGCGTGCCGGCGGCGTGCAGGTAGGCGAGATAGAGCAGCGTCGGCGCCCAGGCCGTCAGATAGAAGGCGAGCGCCGCCAGCCATTTCCCCAGCACCGCCTCGGACGGCGCCACCGGCGCGGTCAGCAGCGTCTCGATCGTCCCGCTGCGCAGCTCCTCGGCGACGAGACGCATCGGCACCAGCGTCGCCAGCAGGGCCAGCGCGATCCAGAACAGCAGTGAGCCGCCGAAGACGAGCTCCATCACCCCTCCCGGCGGCGCGTCGGGGCGGCCGAGGAAGCGCACGAACATCCAGAACACGACGCCTTCGAGGGCGAGAAACAGCGCCATCACGATCCACCCGACCGGCGTGTGGAAGTAAGCCGCCCACTCCCGGCGCAGCACGGCGGCGACGACGCCGGGCTTCACGACGTGACCTTTGCGAACAGATCCTCCAGCGACGTCCCCTCGGCCGCGAGCGCGGCGAGGGTGTGGGACGCCACCAGGCTGCCGCCGTGGAGGATCAGGACCCGGGTCGCGATCGCCTCGACCTCGGGCAGAAGGTGCGTCGACAGCAGGATGGTCCGGTCGCGGGCCAGCTCGCGAATGAGGGCCCGGGTCTCGCGGGTCTGGTTGGGATCGAGCCCCACCGTCGGCTCGTCGAGGATCAGGATCGGCGGCCGGGCCAGGAGGGCATCGGCCAACCCCACCCGCTGGCGGTAGCCGCGCGACAGCGTGCCGATGATCTGCGCGCGGCGGTCGCCCACGCCGGCGACGCCGATCGCTTCGTCGACCACCCGCTGGCGGTCGAGCCGCGGCACCCCCTTCAGCGCCGCCCGAAAGCCGAGGTACTCGACGACCCGCATCTCGGGCGGCAGCGGCACCGATTCGGGGAGGTAGCCGATGGCCCGCCGCACGCCGCGCGGATCGTCGGCGATCGAGCAGCCGGCCAGCGTCGCCCGCCCGCGGGTCGGCGCCAGGAAGCAGGTCAGGATCCGGAGCAGCGTCGATTTGCCGGCGCCGTTCGGCCCCAGCAGGCCGACCACCTCGTCACGCCCGATCTCGAACGACACGCCATCGAGGGCCGGGCGGTCACCACGCCCATACCGCTTGCAGAGCCCGTCGACGCGAATCACGCGTCGGGAAGTGTATTAGATCGCGTCGGGGGAGCGCAGGCTCGGCCTGCGCGAGCCCATCGCGGGGGGCTCGGGACCCTCCCAGGGTCCCGAACTATTCAAGTCCCCGATCGCGTAGCGAGCCGTCGTCTTCCCCGCGCAGGTGTCCCACTTCGTGGAGCAACGTACGGGAGATCGCCTGATCGAGCTCGGCGCCGTCGTGCACGGTGCGGAGCAGGTTGCGGCGGTAGAGAACGATGGCGCGATCTTCGGAGTCGCAGCGCTCACCGCCGCGCGGGCCCGTTTCGACGGCGCCCGCGGCGGGGCTCGGCTGGGGGCGCCCCTTGCCGGCGCGGCCGGCCGGGTTCGGCGCCGCCCCGTGCTCGCTGTAGTCGAGCGGCAGCCCCCGGAACAGGCCCAGGATCGTCGGCGACAGCGGCGGCTTCTCCGCGGTGAGGTCGGTCATCTCGGGCATCTCGGCGGCCTCGATGGTGATCCCGCTCAGGTCGCGGCGGACATCCTCGGGCAGCGCGGCGGTCGCCCGCTGCACGCGGGCCGCGAAGTCGGCGGCGTCGATCTCGGGCGCCGGGGGGAACGCCTTGGGGTCGGCGGCCCTGGCGGCGGCGAGGTGGCGAGCCGAGGCCGTCAGGTCGCCGGCGCGCTCCTCGATGAGCCCGAGGTGGTAGAGCGCGTGCGCGTGCTCGGGCGAGCCGACCAGCACCCGCTCGAAGGCCCGACGGGCCTCGTCGAAGCGACACAGCTCGAACAGCGCCACCCCGCGCTCGTAGGCCGCGGGCATCAGCTTGGGGGCGGCGGCCAGCGCGCCGTCTATCCGGCGCAGCGCTTCGTTGGCGCGCCCCAGATCGATCAGCGCCTGCCCCTCGAGGAGCGCGAGCCGCCCCACCCGCTCGCGCTCGTGGCGCGACACCCGCCGGCTCCCCCGGCGCGCGTACTCGAGCCCCAGCGCCGACCGGTCGGCAGAGGGCGGCAGCTGGTTGATGTTCAGAATCGGCCGCAGCCTCCAGGGTCTCGACGTCGTCGGGAGCCAGCGCCAGCGCGAGCGCAAGCGCGTCGCGCGCCTCATCCGTGCGCTCGAGGCGCATGAGCGCGATCGCTCGGTTGTGGTGGGCTTCGACCGAACGCGGGGCCTGCCGGGCTGCCTCTTCGGCGCAGGCCAGCGCGCCGGTGTAGTCGCCGCTGTCGAAGAGATCAGCGGCCCGATCGAGCAGCGAGCCGACCGGAGCGTCCAGCCAGGAGGGCTGGTCGGAGAAGCAGCGGCGCAGCGGGCGCGTGGGCGCCTCGCCCGGCTCGCTGGCGGTGGTGGGCGCGGCCGCTGCCACTGCCGCCGTGGGCGGCGGCGGGGGCGGCTGTGGCGCGTGAACCCGACAGCTGGCCAGCGACCCGATGGCCGCCAGCGCGAGACCCATGACGATCGCGCCCCCCCGTCTCATTTTCCACACGGATAATATCATCCTCGACGGAACGGTAGCGGTTAGTGCGCGCTCCCCCAGGTGGGCCCTGAGCCCACATCTGCGACGAGAGGTACGGCCAGCTCGTAGACCGCTTCCATCTCACCCTTAACCCATTGCTTGAACTCTGGCGCCTGCCCGGCGGCGACCTCGAACACCAGCTCGTCGTGGACGGTCAGCAGGAGCGCCGCGTCGCGCACGGGGGCGGCGCCGGCGTCGATCGCGCGGTCGACCCGGATCATCGCCAGCTTGAGGAGGTCTGCGGCCGATCCCTGGATCGGCGTGTTGCGCGCGATCCGCTCGGCGTAGGTCCGGTCCTGGGCCCGGGTGGCATGGATCTCGGGCAGCGGCCGGCGGCGCCCGAGTAGCGTGACCGACTCGGCGCTGGCCCGCGCGTCGGCGATCGCGCGTTGCATGTAGGCGCGCACGCCGGCATACCGGGCGAAGTAGCTCTCGATGTAGCTCTTGGCCTGGGCGCGGGGGATGCGCAGCACCTGGGCCAGTCCGAAGTCGGTCTGCCCGAAGGCGAGCCCGAAGTTGATCGCCTTCGCGACCCGCCGCTGCTCGGCCGTGACCGAGGCCGGCGGCACCCCGAACACCTCGGCGGCCGTGCGCTGGTGGATGTCGGCGCCGTCGCGGAAGGCCGCCAGGAACGCCGGGTCCTGCGAGAAGTGGGCGACGATGCGGAGCTCGATCTGCGAGTAGTCGGCCGACACCAGCACGTGACCGGGCTTGGCCACGAACGCCTCGCGGATCCGCCGCCCCAGCTCGCTGCGGATCGGGATGTTCTGGAGGTTGGGGTTGCTGGACGACAGGCGGCCGGTGGCCGCCACCGCCTGGTTGAACGAGGTGTGGAGCCGCCCGGTCTGCGGGTTGACCAGCGCCGGGAGCGCGTCGATATAGGTCCCCTTCAGCTTGGCCAGCGCCCGGTACTCGACGATCTTGGCCGGCACCGTGTGCAGCGTCGCCAGCTCTTCCAGCGTGTCGGCGTCGGTGGAGGGGCCGGTCTTCGTCTTCCGGATCACCGGGAGGCCCAGCTTCCCGAACAGCACCTCGCCCGAGCTGCTTGTTCGAGTTGATGTTGAAGGGCACGCCCGCTTGCGCGTGAATTTCCTGCTCCAGCGCGGCCAGCGACGTCCCCACCTCCTGGCCGATCTCGCGCAGCTTGCCGCTGTCGAGCGCGACGCCGCGGCACTCGATCTTGGCCAGCACGTGGGCGAGGGGCAGCTCCATCGTCCGGTAGAGGTCCTGGAGGTGGGCGGCGACCAGCTTGGCCGCGTGCCGCGACGCCAGCGCCTGCACGGCCCCCGCCTCGGCCCCCAGCCGGGCGCCGACCTCCTCGGTGGTCAGATCGGCGCCGGGGCGCGCCGAGGCTCCCGTCCCCATCCAGGATCCCCGCCCCGCGATCGCGATACCCTCGGCGCCGGCGACGACGTCCAGGTCGTAGCGGGTGCGCGAGGCGTCGAGCACGTAAGCCGCCAGCATCGGATCCGAGGCGATGCCCGCCAGCGTCAGCCCGCGCTGGCGCAGCAGCACCTCCAGCGTCTTGGCGTCGTGGACGTGCTTGGGGAGCGCGGGGTTGGCGAGCACCGGCGCCAGCGCCGCCAGCGCCTCCGCCTCCGGGAGGCAGGCCGGAGCGCCCAGGTAGCGGTGGCAGAGCGGGAGGTAGGCGCGCCGCTCGCCGGCGGCGAAGGCGAGGCCGACCAGGTCGGAGCGGACCGACGACGGCCCGTCGAAGAGCGGCGAGATCGCCACCGACCCTACCGCCTCGATGTCCGCGAGCAGCGCCGCCAGCGCCGCCCGATCCGTGATGGTGTCGACCGGCGGCGGCACGGGGGGCAGCGGCAGCGCCTCCGGCACCACGACCGGGGGCGGGGTCGCTTCGGCGTGCGGCGCGATCGACGCCGCCCCGCCCGCCGAGAGCTGATCGACCAGGCGGGAAAACTCGAGCTCGCGGAACAGCGCGCGCAGCCGGGTCTTGTCCGGGTCGACCCGGTGCAGCTCAGGCAGGGTCTTCGGGAGCGGCACGTCCTCGCGCAGCCGCACCAGCTCGCGCGAGACCCGGATCGCGTCGCGCGCCTCGACGATCGACTGCCCCCGCTTGCCTTTGATCTCCCCCGCCCCGGCCAGCAGCGCGTCGAGATTGCCGTACTTGTTGATGAGCTCGGCGGCGGTCTTGGGGCCGATACCGGCGACGCCCGGGACGTTGTCGATGCTGTCGCCCATCAGCGCCAGCACGTCGCCGACCTGCTCGGGCCCGACGCCGAACTTCTCGCGCACCTCGGCCGGGCCAAGCATGCGGTTCTTCATCGTGTCGAGAATCACGATGCCGTCACCGCAGAGCTGCAGCAGGTCCTTGTCCGACGAGCAGATCACGACGTTCATCCCGGCCGCCACGCCCACCCGGGCCAGCGTGGCGATGAGATCGTCAGCCTCGAAGCCGGGGGCCTCGATCTGGGCCAGCCCGAACGCGTCCATCACCCGCCGCACCATCCCCAGCTGGGCCGCTAGCTCGGGCGGCATGGGCGGGCGGTGGGCCTTGTAGTCGCTGAAGATCGCGTTACGAAAGTTGTCACCGGGGGCGTCGTAGACGACACACAGGTGGGTGGGACGCTGCTCACGCTCGATCCGCAGCACCATCTGGCAGAGGCCGTAGATCGCGCCGGTCTGCATGCCGGTCGTGGTGGTCAGCGGCGGCAGCGCGTGGAACGCCCGGAACAGGAAGTTGAACGCGTCCAGGACATAGAGACTCGGTTTCGACGCGTCTACTTCGGGCATAACCGCAGGGCTTTATGACACAATGAGCTTCGCTTGCCGAGGGGTCGTGCCGTACGTCTGATCCGTCTTGCCGTCGTCGGTGGTGTGGGAACCATCGTTCTGATCGTGCTGGCGGCGTCCGTGGTGCTGCAGGGGCCGACGCTGGGGCGGCTGATCGAGAAGGCCCTGCCCGAGAACCGCGGCCAGATGCACATCGGCGGCGTCACCTGGCAGCTGCGCGCGCTGGTCGATCTGATCACCGACGAACCGTCGCCGATCGCGGTCGACGGTTTTCAGATCATCGATCCGGAAGGGACGGTCGTGCTCGACGTCCCGCACCTCGAGGCCAAGGTGAAGCTGCGGACGCTGATCGCCGGCAGCTTCTCGATTCACGAGCTGCGCGTGCCGGTCGCGCACTGGCGGTTCGCCGAGCTGGCGAGCAAGGACGGCATCGGCTTCCTGGCCGCGCTGGATCCGAAGACTCCGCCCAAGCCCAGGCCGCCAGGCTCGCCACCGCCCAAGGGGCCGGGCTCGTACTTCGAGATCGTCGGCGCCGAGCTGGGAGATCTGAACGTCCTGTTCGACTTCCCGGGGTCCTGGGGGTTGGAGCTGCGGCACGTCCACGCCCGCACGTCGCTGAAGCAGTCGAGCGTCGACCGGGCCCACCCGACGTTCGGCTTCGACGCCGGCCCGGTGGTCGCGGCCGGCGGCGGCTGGCTTCGCATCCTGGACGACAACGTGGTGCCGTTCGATCGGGTCACGATCAACCGCGTCGCGACCACGCCCGAGGCGCCGGACGACATCATTCTGGATCTGCCGGAGGCGGCCACCGGTCGCAGCAAGCTGGCCGCAAAGGGCTCCTTCACCGGCATCTATGGGGCGACCTCGATCCCGGGGATCAAGCTGCACGCCGCCTTCTCCGACGCGGCCGATGCGCTGCAGGCCGTCGTCGCCGGCAAGCAGATCGAGGGGCTCACGCTCTCGGGCGAGGGCACGACGGTGGTCGCCGACCTGAACGACACGTTCAGCAAGCTGAAGGTGGCGGCGTCGTTCCGCGGCCTCGACGCCCGCTTCGACAGCTACCGGGCGCTGGGGATCGGCTTCGACCTCGGCTTCGACGCCGGGGCGGGCAAGGTCGACGTCGAGAAGTTCGGCTTCGGCGCCCCGGGCGGCGGCAGGCTGAAGCTGGACGCGCACCTCGACATCACCAGGATGGCGCTGACCGCCGGCCTCGGGTTCAGCGACTTCCACACCGAGAGCTACGTGCCGCCGCCGCTGCGGATGCTGGCGGGGGGGAAGCTCGACGGCCGCATCGACGCGCGCGGCAATCTGAATCGCCAGTCGGTCCGCCTCGCCAACGTCGATCTGCGCTTCGCCCGCGCGCGGGCCGGCGGGCTGCCGCGCGACGTCCGTATTCACGGCAGCGGGCAGCTGTCGGCGACGCGTGTCCAGACCGACGGGATGACGGTCTCGGTGGCCGGCGCGGATGCCAGCGCGCGCGGTGCCGTCGACTTCGAGCGCAAGCTGATCGACCTGGGGCTGTCGGTGGTGGCAGCCGATCTGTCGCGCCTGCTGGCCGCGCTGGGGCTGCCGCCGCTGGCGCACGACGCGCGCGTCGACGCGGTGGCGAAGGGGGCGTTCGAGAACCCCGCGGTCACGGGGTCGGCGGTCGTGCGCGGGGTCAGCGCCGCGGGGCGCAAGTTCCCCGAGCTGGACGCCAAGTTCGGGCTCGAGCAGGGCGTGGCCCGCATGGACCGCATCTCGGGCGACGCGTTCGGCGGGCACGTCGAGGGGCGCGGGACGATGAAGCTGTGGGAGAAACGGGCCAGCCGCCCGCTGCGGGTTCCGATCCTCGACGTGGTGCTCGACGCGCGCAACCTCGATCTGGGTCTGCTCGCCGGGAGCCCCGATCTCGCGGGGCGTCTGTCGGTTCACGCAGAGGCGAAGGGGCCGCTGGACGCCGTCGCGGCGCGGGTGAGCATCCCCTCGGGCACGCCGATCCTGCTGCTGGGGACGCGTTACGCGCTGGGCCCCGTGGACATCGGCTTCGACGGCCGGGTGGCCACGGTGCGCGCGCTGCACGCCACCCGTCAGGGCGGGGGCGCGCTCGACGTCACCGGGACGTACGAGCTCAAGAACGAGGCGCTCGACATCGCCGTCGTGCTCGACAGGCTGCCGCTGGCCGGGCTGCCCGGGGTCGCCGACGCCGGCGTGCCGGTGGCCGGCCAGGTCAGCGCCAAGCTGCACATCGGAGGGACGCCCGTCCGTCCCGAGCTGGCCGGCAACATCGACTTCGCCGACGTCGAGGTCCGCGGGGTGAAGCTGGGCGCCGGGCGACTGACCCTCTCGCCGACGCGCGTCGGAGGCGGCGGGGCCCCCGGCGTCGCGGTCGCCGGCCGGCTGTTCAATCGCTTCGACATCGACGCCAAGGCAGCCCTCGGCCCCAATGGGCCCACCGTCCACGGCCAGCTCGACTTCCGGCGCGTCGAGCTCGAGACGCTGGCCCCCGAGCTCCTGGCCCTGGGCGACGGCCGCGGGGTCGCCAGCGGTCGCGTGACCGTCGACGTCGAGCCCGGGCAGCCGCTGGCGCTCGACGTGCTCATCCCCGAGCTCTGGCTGTCCGTCGCGCGCGCGCTCACCGGCCCGAACGGCGAGACCACGGTCCAGCGGGTCCGGGTCGACGCCGCCCGCCCGGTGCACGTCACCATGCGCGGCGACCGAATCGTGCTCGACGAGACCCACTTCGCGACGCCCGGCGGCGACCTGCGGGTGGCCGGGCGCCTCGACGGAAAGGCGATCAAGGGGAACCTCTCCGGCCGCCTGACCCTGGAGCTCCTGCAGCCGTTCCTCGGCGGCACCGGCATCGAACGGATCACCGGCGACCTGAACGTCGAGGTGGCGGCGTCGGGGACGACCGACCGCCCGATGCTGCGCGGTCAGGTGGGGATCGCCAGCCCGGTCCGGGTGCGCCTCAAGGACTTCGATCGGGACGTCGTGGTTGGCTCGGGGAAGGTGTCGCTCGACGCCGGCCGCGCCGCGCTCGACAACCTGGCCGTGATCGTCGACGGCGCCGCGATGCACGTGTCGGGGGGCGCCGACCTGGGGCCGGGGTTCGTGCCGGTGAACCTACAGGCGGACGTCGACGGCGACGTCAGCGCCCGCCTGCTGGCGTTCGTCGCCCCCGATGCCGTGAGCGACGCCAAGGGGCGGGCCCACGTGCGCGCCCAGCTGCGCGGGACGATGCTCAAGCCCGAGATCAAGGGGCGGCTCGATCTGGGGACGATCGACTTCCGGATGCGCGGTATCGGCACCGAGGTGCAGGTGCAGAGCGGCATCGTCGAGCTCTCCAACGATGGGGTCGTCCTGCACAACGTGCGGGTCCTCGTCGACGGCCAGGGGGTGCTGGTCATCGGCGCGTCGGGTGTGCGGGCGGGGCGGGTCCAGTTCGCCAGCCTGGTGCCGTTCAAGCCCGGACAGGTCGACCTGCCGCTGCACGGCGAGCAGCTCGGCTACCGGACCCCGGAGGTGTTCGAGGCGGACGACATCGCCTTCGACCTGGATCTGGCCGGCAACGTCGACGACGGCTTCGAGCTGGGCGGCGAGGTGCGGCTGGTGTCGGGGCGCTATCTGCAGGACTTCAAGGTCGCCAACCTGGTGGTCAGCCGCCGGGTCAACGAGTCGTCGGTGCGGCCGTTCTATTACGGCAAGCCGCTGCTCGAGGGGCTGGCGCTGGACCTGAGCGTCCGCACCGTCGGCGAGGGGTTCGTGGTCCAGAACAACCTCGCCCCCGAGATCCACCTCGACATCCTGCTCCACGTCGGCGGCACCCTGGCGAGACCGGTGATTGCCGGCGACGTCCGCCCGACCGACGGCCGGTTCAACATCCCGTTCATGCGCGGTGACTTCGACCTGGTTCCGAACGTCAACCACGTGACCTTCATCGCGACCAAGTCGCTGGAGGACGGCGACACGCCCGAGTTGAACGTCGAGGCCCAGAACCTGGTCACCGACGCCAACGGCACCGACCACAACGTCCGCATGCGGATCCGCGGACCGGTGCGCGAGGCCCAGATCGAGCTCTGGAGCGACGACGGCCTCGATCGCAACCAGACGGCGCTGCTCCTCCTCACCGGCCGCACCGGCGCCGACTCGACCCGGCAGTCGACCCAGAACCCGACCGTCGGCGCCAACGTCGGCACCGCCGCCGACGTGGCCGGCCAGGCGACGCGCGACACGGTCGCCAGCCTGATGGAGCCGTACATCGACGACACCTTCTACCGCCTGACCGGCCTCAACTTGCGGCTCACCGTCGGGTCCGACGGGTTCCAGGGGCGCGTACGCAAACGGATCAGCCGGCGCCTGAACTTCCAGACCGACTACCTGCAAGGGTTCCAGAATTCCAGCCGCTGGACGACGCAGTTCAATTTCCTGTTCGCGGACTACATGACGTTCGCCTGGACGGCGGAGCAGATCCGGCTCTCCTCGTCGCAGCAGGGCGTCGCCGAGACGCTGCCCATGAACCAAAGTTTCGAATTACGCCTGGATTATCCGATAAGAAGGTGAGGGAGTAGCGCAGGCCGCCATCACCGTGACCCCGTCCCGAACCCGACAGCTCCTGCTGGTATGTCTAATGTATTCGGCACCCGCGCGGGCTGCCGAGTCAGACGCGGGCGCGGACGCGGGTGAGGAGCGGACCGCGGAGACGCCCGCGGAGACGGCGCCCGCCGCGCCGCTGGCCAGGATCCCGATCGCCGGCTACGAGATCGCGGGCGATCGGATCGATCCCGACGACAAGCTTCAGCAGCTGTTCGCCACGGTGGCGGCGGTCGGCGAGCCGTTCGTGCCGGCCGGCCCGAGCGACGAGATCGGCCGGCCGATCGCCACCCTCCCCCGGCTGGCGCTGGCGCTCGACGCCGTCGGCTACCGGGCCGCGCTGACGACCAAGCCGGGTCCGGGCGGCTTCATCATCGTGGCGACGCTGACGCCGTACGACCGCGTGCGCTACGTCTTCGTCACCGGGAACCGCCCGATCCGCCAGGACGAGATCCAGCGCCGCATCACGATCCGCGCCGGCCGCCCCCTACCGCCCGCCGGCCCCGAGCGCACGGCCGCGCTCGAACGCGAGCGCCAGCGGGTGATCGACTTCGTTCGCAGCGAGGGGTACTTCGAGGCCAACGTGAAGCTGGAGGCGCGCCCGGGGCTGACGGCGAAGGGCGCCGTCGATCTGCACGTCTACGTCGAGCTGGGGCCGGCTTACCCGGTCGGCTCGATCACCTTCACCGGCAACCGCGCGCTGCCGGCCGAAGAGATGGACCAGATGTTCCGCCACTCCGACTGGATGAAGGTCTGGATGGCGCCGGTGCCGTTCACGCAGCGCCAGCTCCGGGAGGACATCGACGCCCTGACCAAGCGGTACCGCACGCTCGGCTACATCGGGGCCCGGGTGACGACCGACTTCACGGTCCAGCGCAGCGTCGACCGCGAGGCGAAGAACGTTCACCTCAACATCCGCATCAACGAGCGGCGCCGGATCTACGTCCAGTTCGAGGGGAACAGCCTGTCGAACTCCTCGCTGCTCGAGGCGACGACCCTGGTCTCGCGCGGCTCGTACGACGACTACGAGGTGGGGTCCAGCGCCGACGCGCTCCAGCGCTACTACCAGCAGCACGGCTATTTCTTCGCCCGGGTCGACTGGCGGCGCGAGCGTATCTCCGCCGAGGAGGAGCGGATCGTCTTCGTCATCGACGAGGGGCCCGTGCTGCGGGTGAAGGGGATCGAGTTCGTCGGCAACGACCACATCCCCGGAAGCGCGCTGGCAGGCGCCGTCACCGTCCGCACCTATCCCTGGCTGGGCATCGGCGCGGGCGGCTACGTCACCGGCCGGCAGATGGAGCAGGACGTCGAGCGGCTCCTCGAGTACTACCGCAGCAAGGGTTACCTGGAGACGACCGCGCACGCCGACGCCGCCACCTCGAAGGAGACGCTGGGGATGCTCGGGGCGATGGTCGCCGGGGTGGACACGGTGTCGCGCGACGCCTCCTCGATCTACCTCCGCTTCACCGTCGATGAGGGGCCGCGGACGACGCTGGCCGCCGTCGACTTCCGCACCGACGACGGTCGTGGCCTCCCCTACCCGCCCCCCTTCTTGATGAAGAGCATCCAGCTCCTCCCCGGCGATCCCTACACGCCGTCCGCCGTGCGCGACGACGCCAAGCGGCTGGAGCGGCTGGTCGGGGACGCCGGCTACCCGAACGGCGTCGTCGACTACGACGTCAGCCGCGACGGCGACCGGGTGACGCTGCACTGGATCCTCAAGCTGGGGCCACGGGTCCAGATCGGCCCGATCTTCGTGCGCGGCAACTTCGTCACCACGCCCGAGACGATCCTGGAACAGACCCGGCTCTGGCCCGGGTCCTACCTGACGACCACGGCGACCGAGCGCAGCCAGCGCAACCTCGGTTACCTGCAGCTGTTCAACAACGCCACGCCGATCTCGTTCCCGGGCAACGAAGACAAGCGGCCGGTCGTGCCGATGGTGATCGAGGTCGAGGAGCGCTACGACCAGTACAGCGTCGTTCACTTCGGCGCCGGCGCCTCGACCGAGCAGAAGCCGCCGAACTCCTCGCTGCCGTTCGGCATCTACGGCCGCGTCGGCTACGACAACCGCGACTGGTTCGGCCACGGCTGGCTGCTCTTCAGCCAGCTCACCTACGGCACGTCGTTGCTCCGGGGGAACGTCAGCTTCCTCGACCGGCGCCTCATGGGCACGCTGTTCCGCCTCGACGCCTCGCTGACCTACCTGCGCCAGGAGACGGCCCGCCTCGGCGACATCCGCTCGGGAGGCGGCTCGATCGGGCTGTCGCGCGAGATGTACCCCGGCGTCGACGCCGGCATTCACTACAACCTGCGCAACACCACCCACACCGAGGGGTTCCTGCGCAGCAGCGGTCCCGACGAGGAGTTCGCCACCGTCCAGATCGGTACGACCGTGGGCAGCCTGTCAGCCAACATCGAGTGGCTGCGCCTCGACAACCGCCTGCTGCCGACGCGCGGCTTCCGCCTGGCGGCGTTCGCCGAGGTGGCGCTGCCCGTGCTGTCGATCCCGCTGCGCCCCTTCCCGCTCGACGTCGGCGACGACACCTTCGTGAAGGTGGGCCTGCACTCGCTGTCGGTGCTTCCGCTCGGCCGCTACCTCTTCCTGAAGCTCGGCATTCGCTTCGACCACGGCTTCCCGCTGGGCGGCGCGTCGCTGCTCCCCAAGGTCGAACGCTACTTCGCCGGCGGCGACACGACGATCCGCGGCTTCATCCTGGATCGCGCCCGGACGGAGGTGGTCCAGTATCCGGTGGTGCCGGTCGATCCCTACACCGGCGCCGGGCTCTACGCCGTCCAGTACCACCCGCTCGGCGGCAACATGCGCATCCTCCAGAACCTGGACCTGCAGTTCGCGATCGCCCCGCCCTGGTACGGCTCGGTGTTCTGGGACAACGGCGTCGTCGCCGACTCCCTCAACGGCCTCACCGCCTCCCGGTTCCGCCACGGCATCGGCGTCTCGCCGTTGCTGATCCGGTTGCCGATCGGCGACATCAGCCTGGGCTGGGCCTGGCCGCTCGACCCCGGCCCCGGCGACACCAAGATCGGCGTCTTCCTCGTGAACGTCGGGCTGATGTTCTGACGGACGCTACCGGGTCAGTTACCAAGACCGTGCTTGCCGACCCGAGGAGGACGGCCGGCCGGCGCTGCGGGCCGGAAGAACCCGGCGCCGATTAGGCGCTTCGCGCGGCCGTTCTCGGTCACGGTCGCGACGCCGGCCAGACCGTCGTACGCTCGCGCCATGAAGGCGGCGGATTGAGTCCCCGAGCTCCTGAACGACTTACTAAGCACCGGGCGAGCGGACCCGGAGCTTATCCGCGGGTTTGTTGCCCAACGGGTGCCTGAGACCCTCTACCTCGAGTACAAGCGCGGCAAGTGGCTGGACGAGGACGGAACGACGAAGGTTCGCGAGTACGTCTCCGGGTTCGCGAACGCGGAGGGCGGGGTCTTGGTCATCGGGATCGTCGGGGGCGAGGAGGCGCAGGGAGCGGACAAGTGGAGTTTCGAAGCGCCTACGCTTCCGGATAAGGCGGGATGGGACGCGTGGCTCGGGAGAGTGTTGTCGGAGATCATCACCAAAACCCGCGTCGCCTATACGGTCGTCTCCGTCGACGGGGCGGACGTGATCGTGATCGCGACGAATCGAGCGGAAGAGTTAATCCGCGTGTACGAGAAGCCGAACCTCGTCTGCTACTTGCGGGTGGGTGACAACACCGTCCCGATCGACGAGACCCTGTTCGTCGACCTAGCCCTTGGCCGGCGAGCGAAGCCTGACCTCACGATCGAGCAGCTGAAGATCGAGGGAAGCATCGACACGCCGGGGTTTCACCTGAACGTGACGTTCATCCTCCACAACCAGGGACTGCTGTGGGTGCCGGATTTGACTGCAGCGTGGAGCGGCTACGCGGCAGGAGGGACGCCCGCCTCGGCCTCTTTGAAGCGCAGGCTCCATCTGCATCCGCCCAAGCGCGAGGCCGTGGTCGCGGTGGTCGGCCCAGTCAATGTTCCGACGGGCGCCGTAGCCGGAGAGCCGAAACAGGTGAAGCCATTCGAGCAAGTCAGGTGCGGCATGCAAATCCGCGGAATTCCAGTCAGATACCAGAATGGTTTCTGGGCCTGGTACGCTGCCGTCATGGTGTTGCCCCAGAACGGCTCACCGGTGTGGGCGCAGCTCGCGGTCCACGGGTACGCCGACGCTGCGACCGCCATCAAGGCGTGGGCCCTTCCCGCCGGCACCACCCCCGTCCTGGCGTGGTTCGAGGAGAGCGAAGTTCCCCCGAGCATTGAGGCGTTCTTCGGCCCGAGCACCCCGTCGTAGCTAGCGCCAAGGGCGGGGCGCGCCGTGGGTTTACGGGCGCGCGTTTCTAAAGCTTCGGCGGGCCCGGCTACCGACAGTTGCTGCGTAGCGAGGCGTCGCCACGTGCACCGTTTTCACTGCCGGCTCGGCACGCCGGAAGACAGGGTTGCGATTCGCGGCACTCGGCGTGCAGGATTTCAAACAATGACTTTCAAGGACCAGTTCATCGAATTCCAGCGAATCGCGCTCGAGATCAAGCGAGTGAGGGCCCACAATCTTTCATTCACTGCTGATAGCCTCGACCTGTTCTTTTTCGCCGAGGGGATGCTTGTCCTACTCGCCTTCGAACGCTTTCTCCGGATGATTCTGGGCGCGGATGCCGGCGAGAAAGACACGCTGCCAAATCTCCTTGAGAAAGCGACTTCGAAGGAGCGGAATCTGATCGTCATCCCGGGGCGTATGGACCGAGACGAGACGATTCGAGCCATCCGCAGGGTCCGGAACGTCCTGATGCACGGCAACTACGAACAGGCTGCGAAGGAGTCGGGACTGGCTTCGAAGGACGAGTACTTCCGCACGGGTCGGTACATCAAAGACGTCGAGCTGCTCTTCAAGATCATGAATCGGATCGTCGCGCAGATCGATCGCGACACGGGTCAACCGCTCGCGCCTCCGGCGCTCGCCACATACCTTGCCTCGCGGGACTTTCAAGATCTCGCGTACGAAGGTGCCGGAGAGCGTCACCAGCCCCGTCGGCTCGTGGAAGCCGCGCCAGACAAGAACGAGTAGCAAGCAAAGTCGTGAGATTCCGATCGATCCCCGCGAAGGTCACAATCCGGGGGTCGGCGTGACCCGCGCGGGAGTTGGCGATCAGAATCACGCCGGTCCGCTGATCGAGGGGAATCGAATCTAGCAAGATCGCGACGCGGCGAATTTCGGGAACCATGAGCATGGCGATCTCCGTCGGTGTCAGGAATGTGGTGTGCGTCGTCGTTCTGAGCGGGAACACCCAAGCGGTCTTCTTCATGTCGTCGTTCCATCGAACTCCGACCGGCCCAAGCGGAATCGCGTGCACATTCGCGGCGACCACGTACCTGGGAGAGGACCGCGCCTGAATACGCAGCACCTCCAGGACCGGTTGCGGTCGGCAGAATTCAGCGACGGCAGTCTCGTACGCAGCCTTCAGCGATTCCGCGAATGCGGCCGTCATCGGCGAGTACTTCTGGAGAGTGCCGAGTTCCTCGTGTTCGACCGCTCCCACGAGGACCACCCCACCAAGTGCGTTCGCAAATGCCGCTACGTCTTTGGCGAGCTCACGTTTGTCGGCTGGGTTGGCCGCTCCTTTGAAATCGAACGTGCCGCTCTCCCGGCCCGCACCGATGTCAGGGAGGTCATCCGTCGTCGTGATGGTGCGGAATAGCGCCACGGTGGCTGAACGCTACTACGGGTGATGGTCGAGGCACACCGACGTGCGATAGACCTGAATCGGACTGCGGTCCCCATCGCACTCGGGCCACCCCGCGCAGGTCGCCAGGGTGTCATCACGCGGCCAGCCTTTATTGGCCGCGGTTCTTCTTTCGGGCCTTCCGTGCTGCCTTGCGCATAGCCTTTGCGTTCGGCTTCCTGGGATGGCCTGGGGGCGGAGGTGGGGCCGGCTGTCCAGCTATGGGTCCGCCTGGCAGGGCCTCGATCGTCACGTGGGCACTCGGTCCGTCGTAAACGAGGCGCACGTGCCGAAAGAAATCGCGACCCAGCAGACCTTTGTGCGCCTGCGGAATGGGAGAGGAAGTCATCCCGATGATCTCTGACTGGAACTGAATGTTGCCAACATTGGGCCCGTCCTGGACCCCGAGCGTGACCGTCATGAGGTAAACGGGGCATTCCTCGGGCTTGTGAGACACGCCCACCATCTGCTCGAAACGGATGGGGGCGATTCCGAGAGCATTGGCGAGGGCCTGATCGATCACGGTCTTCTGGGCCCCCGTGTCGATCATCAGAGTCGTGTTCACGACCGGAACCGGCAGACCCTGCGCCTCAAGACGTAGGACCTCGTCCTGCGATGGGCTCAACAGAACGTTTACGAGCGGTCCAACTTGGACGAGTGCGTCCGGGCCGAGCGGATTGAAGCAGATGTGCTTCAAATGCGCGCGAAACCGAACGCCACCCCGGCGCTGATCGGCGTCGGACCGGTGGCAGCGACAGGCGCCACGACGTAGCCGCCCTGGGGCCCGTACTTTTCGAGCGCGGCTCGATATGCCGACCGCTCGTCCGGGTGGTCAGAGTCAACCGCACCATTCTTGAAAACCACCCAGCGCCCCGGGTAGCGCTTCAGCAACTGGGGAAGCTCCTGGCGGAACCGCTTCGTCTCCGCAAGGACTTCTTCTGCAATCGTCAACTTCGCCTCCATCGGGGTCTTGATCCCGCGTTCGTGCCTATATCCCGGTCATCCCGGGGGTCGTCAAGGGGCCACCCTGCCGCCCACTCCGCGAATAGTACGCACCGGAGCCGGCCCAACAAGCTCCCAGCCCCACCGCCACTACACCTAAAGGGTACCACCCTCCTGAGCTCTGTAGCGTTCCGGGCCCGCACAGTTGAGGTAACAGTTCTGCGACCTGTCCTGTGCCCACACCGTGCCCAAGACGCACCGCCCTGCGCACCTCGACCGCTCGGTCGCAATCAGCCGGCCCAGCGAACCCCCGATTCTGAGCGGGTCCGAGCGCCGGACCTACCGCCAGCGCTCGCCCTCCCCCACTTAGGAAACCGCCTCTCTTCCCGCTAACGCGCGGCGACGAGCGCGATGGCGTTGTGCTGCTTCTCGAAGCTTTCCTTGGCGGCGGTCGCCTCTTTGAAGGAGGCGAAGTTGCCGTAGCGGACGCGGTAGGTCGTGCCCTTGTCGGGGCTCTCGCCGGCGACGACGAAGGCGCCGGGGTAACGCTTCACGAAGAGGTTGGCCTCCTCGGCACTGGCGAAGGTGTTGAGATGGAGCGTGAACTTCCCCTTCACCTTCGCGGGCTCGGCGGGCGCGACCGGAGCGGCCACGGCCACCGGCACGATCGGTTTCGGCGCGGCCGCAATCGGCTTCGGCGCGGCGACGGGCGCGAGCGGCTTGGGCGCGACCGCGATCGGCTTCGGGGCCATCGCGACCATCTTGGGTGCCGCGACGGGCGCCGGCTTGGCGACGATCGGCTTCGCGGCCACCTTCGCCACCGCCGGCTTGGGCGTGCTGGCCCCGGCGATCAGCGTGTTCGGGAACGCGAGCGCCTGCTGCGGCACGACCGGCGGGGCCGCGACGCCGACGCGCGCCGCGCCCATCGCCGGTACCGCGTGCGCGCGGTCCAGCGCCGCCAGCGGGTCGGACATCTCGGGCGCCTGGGCCTGGCCGCGCGATTCGATCCGCTTGCCGACCATCACCCCCAGCACGAACAGCATGCAGGCGACGATCGCGCTGCCGAAGAACAGAAAAAACACCTGACGGTTGTCGAGCCGGAGCTCGATCTTCTCGCGCCAGTGATCGATTTCGAGCTCGACGTTACGGGGGCTCGGGTCTTCCATTCCTGCCACGGCAGTGTATCGCAAGCCCATCACTCGTCTTCTTTCGTGGTGGTTTCTTCCGTCGTGGTCTCGTCCGCCGCCCGCGCCATCTGGTCGGGCGCGCCCACGCCCAGCAGGCGCAAGGCGTTACGCGTCACCTGGCCGATGGCGTCGACCCAGTAGAGCCGGGCCGCCGTCTTCTGCCAGTTCCAGGTCGCCCGCCAGTCGCCGGTCCGGTGGCGCTCCTGCGGGAGGATGGTGTCGCCATGCACCTTCTGCAGCCGGGTGTAGTAGCTCTGGAACTCCCCCGTCAGCTCGGCGAGGTAGGTCGTCACCCGTTGCGGCTCGCGCGCGGCGGCCGCGTCGGCGACGAAGTCAGGGAATTCGGCCAGCTTGCGCAGGAGGGTGAGCTCCTCCGGCAGCGTCAGCAGGGAGGCCAGCTCCGGCGTCAGCGGCGGGCGCGGCGCTTCCAGCTCCACCGCCCGGCGGCGGATCGCCGCGCAGCGGGCGTGGCCGTACTGGACGTAGTAGACGGGGTTGTCCATCGACTGCCGCTTGGCGACCTCCAGGTCGAAGTCGAGCGGCGTGTCGTGGCGGCGCATCAGGTAGAAGAACCGGGTCGCGTCGCGCCCCACCTCGGCGATCACCTCATCGAGGGTGACGAACTCCCCCTCGCGCTTCCCCATCGCCACCGGCTTTCCGTCGCGCAGCAGGCTGACCATCTGGATCAGCAGGACCTGGAGGACCGCCGGGTCGAAGCCGAAGGCCTTCAGCGCCGCGTGCATGCGCGCGATGTGGCCGTGGTGGTCGGCGCCCCAGATGTCGCAGAGCTCGTCGAAGCCGCGCGCCAGCTTCTTCCGGTGATAGGCGATGTCGGCCAGCAGGTAGGTCGGCAGCCCGTCGGACTTCATGACGACCCGGTCCTTGTCGTCGTTCCAGAGCGCCGTCGTCTTCAGCCAGACCGCGTCGTCGTGGCGGTCGATGAAGCCGGCCTTGTCCAGGGCAGCCAGCGTCTCGGCGACGTCGCCGGCCTGGTGCAGGGCCCGTTCGCTCTGCCAGACGTCGAACGTGACATCGAAAGCGGTGAGCGTCGCCCGGATCATCCCCAGCGCGCGCTCGATCGCGAAGTTCTTGACCGGCTCGATGTCGGCGGGCGGGGCCTCGCCGACCCACTTGGCGCCGTCGCGTTCGAAGAGCGCGCGCCCGAAGTCGCGGATGTAGGCCCCCTTGTAGCCGTTCTCGGGGAAGGGCGCCGCCGGGACCGACGGGTCGCTGTCACGCGCGATCTCCATGTAGCGGGCCCAGACCGAGAGCGACAGCATATGGACCTGGTTCCCCGCGTCGTTGACGTAGAACTCGCAGGTGACCGGGTAGCCGGCGAAGCGCAGCAGGCGCGCGAGCGCGTCGCCGACGGCGGCGTGGCGGCCGTGAGCGACGTGCATCGGCCCGGTCGGGTTCGCCGACAGGTACTCGAGCAGGATCTTCGGCGTCGCGCGGGCGGGCCCCCTCCCCCAGTCGTCGCCCGCGGCCAGGATCGCGGCCAGCGTCCCCTGCCAGAACGACGGGGCGAGGCGCAGGTTGATGAAGCCGGGGCCGGCGATCGTCGCCTCCGCCAGCAGCGCCCCCGGGCCGACCGACAGGCGGGCCAGGATCGCCTCGGCGACGGCGCGCGGCGGCTTCCCGGCCGCCTTGGTGAGCGTCATCGCCACGTTCGACGCGAAGTCCCCGTGCTCGGGGCGCTTGGTCCGCTCAATCGACACCTGGGCGGGGGCGGAAAACCCGCCCTCGGCCGCCAGTTTGGCCACGGCCTCGGCCAGCAGCGTGCGGACTGTCTCTCGGGGGCTGGCGACCGGCATGGCGTAATACCTACATGTAGTCTCTACGCATACCAAAAGGGCGTCAAGTTCCCCACCGCCCGGAATTGCGTCACTGAACCGGGAACAGCCCGTTGCTGCGCGTGTAGTCGTCGTAGATGGGCTGCAACCCCCCGGCGGCCGTCAGCGACGAGCTGTAGCCGCTGGGGTGGATGCGGAGCAGCTGGCCGCGGGTCGGACCACCGCCCAGCCCCAGGCCCAGCCGCCGTTGATCGACGACGAAGAGATACGGCACCTCGTTGGTGACCGTTCCGTCCTGTGGCTGCGAGTCGAGCGGTCCCAGCACGATGCGCGTCGGCATCGAGATCTCGATGGTGCTCTGCTGGATGACGGTCTGCGGGCGGAAGCCGCCGCGGACGTCGAACCGGATGTCGAGGCTGCCGGGGGGAGCGCGATCGAGGTTGGCGAGAACGAAGGAGATCTCGCTGTTCTGGAACAGCGCCCGGACGTGCTGCGGGCGGTCTTCGGGCGCCACGCTCGCGTCAAAGGGCGGATCGGTGTCGACCGGGCCGCCCAGGAACAGGCACGGGTTGGGGGTCGGGTTCGACTTCACCCGCGCCAGCATCCGGGCGGTGTCCGAATCGGCCTTGATCGCGGAGGCGATGTTGTTCGGGTCGATCAGGTCAAAATCGGGACGCGGGCGGCTGTCGTTGAAGTTCGTGAGACTGGGGGCGCAGATGTTGGCCGCCGGCCCGTCAATCGCGATCCGTGACACCTGCCGGTAGTCGCGCAGGGTCGGATCCGTGCGGGGCGCGGGCGCGCACGCGATGGCCCCGCTGGGACCGCCGACCTCGGGGATCTTGGTCCCGCTGCCGGGGATGCCGACGCTGGTGCCGGAGACCAGGAACCCCCGTCCGACGCGGACGTCGTAGGGAATCAGCTGGTAGAAGCAGCTCGTCTGATCGCCGGCCGTGAACGGCGGCGCCTCGGCGCAGAACTTTCCCGCCGGGATCGTCTTGTTGGGATCTGCCGGGTCGGGAACCTGCACCTCGGCCCCGTTGACGTCCTTCAGGACCTGGCAGATGCGGCCCTGGCGGCAGTCAGCGTCCATCTCGCACTTCTTGAGGCAGCGTGGCGCGGCGCCGCCCAGGGGATCTTTCTGGCAGGTGAAGTAGGTGGCGGTGCTGGGATCGGTGGGATCGGCGCAGTCATTCGGCGGCGGCGGCGACGGCAGGGGCGACGGCGGCGGCACGCAGGGCGTCAGCTTCGAGCGAATCACCTCGTCGAGGTGGGGGACGAGGTCGAGCGTCTGCCCGCGGGCGGCGACGATCTCGTACCGCCTCACGGTCCGGATGAAGTTGCCGCAGACGTTGTCCTTCTTCAGGCGATCCCGGTCGAGCTCGTTGACGCAGAGACCGTTCACGGGGAGACCGCCCGCGGCGACGTCGACGTTGTCGTCCTTGAGGCAGGCGAGCCCGGCGCCGCAGTCTTCGTCCTGGGTGCAGCCGCCGATCGTCACGACGTCGCCCGCAATCACGCCGGGGCCCGCGTAGCAGAAGTCGATGCCGTCATCCTGCAGGACCATCTTGCTGTCGCGGTAGAGCAGCCGGCCGGCGTAGCGCGGTCCGGCGATCGCCCCCTGCCAGGCCACCGACCAGCTCTGCGGCGTGACCACGCTGCGGTCGGGGAAGAAGATCGACGTCGCACGGAACCCCGCGTCGAGGGCGGTGGCGTCGTCGGCCGTCCCCTTGGTCCAGAAGGGTTCGATGTACGGACCGCTGATCGGCGCCACCGGCGCCACGTCGACCCGCGGCGGGCCCGACGACGGATCCAGCCCCAGTGAGTAGGAGAGCTGGTTGCGATCGCGCACGGTGTTCACGTACGGCTCCGTCTCCTCCTGAACCGCGTTGGCGACATAGATGTCGCCCTCGCGAACCACGGCGGTGAACTGCCGGAGCACGGGATCGATGTTCACCAGGTAGGTCACCCCCGAGGCGGTCAGCACCCAGGCGTATCCACCCGCGACCGACTCTTCCCGTCTGATATCTGCGTCGGCCAACACGATGTCGGCGGCGGCGACGTCGACGGGCGCGGTCGGGAACCGGAGGGCTGGGCCGTCGGCGCCGGGGCGGCGGTGGGCCGAATTGGGCGGGATGCAGGCCTGTCCGGGCGTCGCCCCGGCGGGCGGGTTCAGCGGGTCGACGTTGGTCTCGCACTCGCCCTCCGCGCCGGGATTGAGCACGTCGATCACGGCCACCGTGCCGTCGCGGGCGATCACGTAGAGGAACCGGCGCTGCTTGTCGTCGCCGACGAACGTGCCCGCGACGCGGTGGTCGTCCGGCACCTTGTAGCGGTAGGGGTCGACACCCAGACGGATGCGGTTGGAGCCGACCGCGCCCGGGTGCAGCGGGATGGCGTTCCCGGTCGCGCTGATCGTCCCCGCGACGGCGTCGATCGGGAGCGACAGAATGAACTCAGCGCTCGACAGGCCGACGTAGGCCCTGTCCCCCGCGGGCACGATCGCGATCCCGCTGGGGCGGGTCTGGGGCGGCGCTGTGACCGGGTTCATCCGTCCGGCGCCGCAGTCGGAGATCGGGCAGACCGGCGTCTTCCCCTGCGGCACGAGCACGACCATCCCATTGACCAGCGTGACCTTGACCGAGTCGACGATCTCGAACGACGGCATGTCGACCAGGGCGACCAGATCGCACGACGGATAGGTGACCAGGACCCGCCAGGGGGTCGTGGCGGCCTGGGCCGCGTCGTGCTGGCAGAGGTTTTCCTTCCCGTTCAGCGCCGATGTGTCCTGCGGGAGGAACGCAACCTCGTAGGGCGAGACCTCGAGCGGCTTCTGGTTGCCGTCGAGGGGCGCCTGCGGGGCCGTGAGCGGCGCCTGCGGCTCGGCGATCGAGACGTCGGGGTTCTCGGCCTGGACCACCGGCTGCACGTAGACCGACGGATCGATCAGCGTGAGGTCGCACGAGCCGCGGTTGGCGCTGATGAGCCGGCAGCCGTCCTGGCTGACAGAGATCTGCTCCGGCACCGCGCCCAGCGGGAGGCGCCCGTAGCCGGCGTTGGCGGTGCCGATGTCGATGATCTTCCAGTTGTCGGCGTCGATCAGCGACAGATCGCCGCTGGCGCTGTTCGGCATGAGCGCGAACGTGCGCGACTCCAACCCGGGCGGCAGATCGCGTCCGTTGTCGCTCGGGTTGTCGGTGTTCAGCAGCCCCGGCGGGTGGCAGGACCGCATCGGCCGCCCGGAGAGCTGCAGGTCGCCGCCGGCCTCGCCGAACGCGCCGAAGCACATGAACTGGACGTCGGTCGGCCGGTTGAAGTCGTTGGTCGGAACGAGGTTGGGCGACGAGCCGCAGCCGGCCAGGACGAGAAGCAAAGGCAGAGCGATGCGTGCGCGGGTCATCGGGGGGAGATCCTCGGGAAGCCGAGCCGCTGGACGACGTGGTACTCGGTGGCGCTGCCGGGGGTGAGATCGACGACGGAGATGTTGTTGTCGCCGAAGCCGACGACGTAGGCGGTCGTGCCGTAGTGCGAACCGGCGGCGTCACCGTCGCCCGGCGCCGGGGCGAACACCAGCCCGGCCGGGCTACGACCGACGTTGAAGATCGTCACCAGCCGGGGGACCGCCGGATCGAACACCCAGACCTGGCCGTCGGCGGAGCAGTTCACGAACAGGCGCTCTCCCGCGTGACCGGCGTTGTGCCGGTAGAGGAAGGTCGGGCTGGTACAGGTCTCGAGGAAGCTGGTCGGATCGCCGCCGTTGAACCCGACCAGGGCCGGCGGGCTCCGCTGCAGCACGAAGGCCTCCTGGCCGGTCGCGGTCTCGACGGGCGGGAACTGGATGCCGCGAATCTCGCTGCCGCCGATGTTCGGGTTGAAGCTGCCGCCGGCGCCGAGCAGCACCAGGTTGGCGTACGTCTGGCCCGGGGCGGTCGGGCAGAAGGCGGTGGTGCGAACCCCGGCGGTCTGCGGCAGGTAACGCGAGGTCGCGAAGACGTCGAAGCTGTTGCCGTCTTTCCGCGGGGTCAGCGACGTGACGCCGAAGAGGCCATTGCTGTTGGCGCCGAAGATCGCGCCTGACGGCCCGAGGTAGATCGGCCCGCCGGTCGGACCGAGGCGGGCCACGTCGAACAGCGAGATCCCCCCGTCCCTGCATGACGGATGTCGCCCGACAGGTGGCCGAGGTAGAGCAGCCCGACGCCCGGATCCAGCGCCAGCGCGTAGGGCTCGTCGGGGAGTCGGACGCCGTTCTGGGTCAGGGTCGTCCGGTGGGCGTCGTCGCAGGCGGCGAACTCGGCATCGGTCCCGCCGCAGCCGAGGAGAGGCGTCTCGTCGTCGGCGGGGTCGGGGTCGGGGACGTCGATCCAGGTCAACGACGTGTCGCCCCGAACGGCGATCAGCAGGCGATCGACGTCGGGGCCGCCGGGCGTGGCGCCGCTGCCGTCGCAGTCGGGGTTCGAGATCGCGCCTTTCGGCTGCCAGAGCATCCCGGCGGCGAAGCTCCCGATGCGCACGCTTCGGTCGGGGCTCTTGATGTAGCCGCGCTCGTCGCAGTTGATGATGTTGGGATCGAGCAGGTCCCGGCAGCAGTAGTCCTCGGGATCGGAGAGCGGGTTCGGATCCTTGTAGTTCGCGTTCGGGCACGCCGGAAACGTGGCCCGCCGCGCGAGCGAGCGATCGCCCTCCGCCTTCCCCAGGTCCATCGTGACCAGCGTGCCGTCGTTGTACCGGAGGTCGGCGTTCGAGTTTGCGACGAACAGCCAGCGGCCAGCGGGGTCGGTGACGGCGCTGGCCGGGAAGGCGATCGTGCCGTCGGGCGGCCTGACCCCCTCCTGGGAGAGGCCGCATCCGGACACGACCGCCCCCATCGCCGCGATAGCGAGCGTCAGGGGGCGGGGGCGGGTCATACTACTTCTCGGACCAGGAGAAACCTGCTCAGGTTGTCTTGAGCGCGGCCTGGGCCGCCGCCAGCCGGGCGATCGGGCAGGCGGTAGGGGGAGCAAGAGACGTAGTCGAGGCCGATCTCGTGGCAGAACTCGACCGACGACGGGTCGCCGCCGTGCTCGCCGCAGATGCCGAGCTTCAGCTTCGGCTTCACGCCCGGCCCAGCGCGACGGCCGTCTTCATCAGGCGCCCACGCCCTCGCGATCGATGCTGACGAACGGATCGACCGCGTAGATCTCGTCGCTTCTGGTACGCGGCGAGCACACGGGGCACGTCGTCGCGCGACAGGCCGAACGTCGTCTGGGTCAGGTCGTTGGTGCCGAACGAGAAGAACTCGGCGGTCTCGGCGATCTCGCTCGCCGTCACCGCGGCGCGGGGAACCTCGATCATCGTGCCGACCAGGTAGCTCGACCTTGCTGCCGCGCTCGGCGAACACCGCGTCGGCCGTCTTGCGGACGAGGTCGGCCTGCAGGTCGAGCTCCTTCTTGGTGCCGACCAGCGGGATCATGATCTCGGGGAACACCTGCTCGCCCTCGGCCGCCAGATCGCACGCCGCCTCGAAGATGGCGCGCGCCTGCATCTCGGTGATCTCGGGATAGGTGATGCCGAGGCGGCAGCCGCGGTGGCCGAGCATCGGGTTCGACTCCTTGAGCTCGTCGATGCGGGCCTTGGATCTGCTCGACCGACTTGCCCGTCGCCTGCGCCAGCTCGCGCACGCCCGCCTCGTCGTGGGGGAGGAACTCGTGCAGCGGCGGATCCAGCGTCCGGATGGTGACCGGCCGTCCGGCCATCGCCCGGAAGATGCCGTGCGAAGTCCTCGCGCTGCAGCGGCAGCAGCTTGGCCAGGGCCGCGCGGCGATCGGCCTCGTTCTCGGCGACGATCATCTCGCGCATCGGGCCGATCTTCCCCTCGCCGAAGAACATGTGCTCGGTGCGGCAGAGGCCGATGCCCTCGGCGCCGAAGGCGACCGAGGCGTCCGCCTGATCGGGCTGGTCGGCGTTGGCGCGCACGCGCAGCTTGCGGCGCGCTGTCGGCCCAGCTCATCAGCTTGGCGTAGCGTCTGGTAGACGGGCGCCTCCTTGGGGTCGAGGTTCTTCTCGATCAGCACGCGGATGACCTCCGACGGGCGTCGTGTCGACGCGGCCGTTGATGACCTCGCCGGCGAAGCCGTCGATCGAGATCCAGTCGCCTTCCTTGATGACGACCGTGCCCTTCGCCGTCTCCACCGTCATGGTGCGGGCGTGGTAGTCGAAGCTGACAGCGCGTCGCAGCCGACGATGCAGACCTTGCCCATCTGCCGGGCCACCAGCGCCGCGTGGGAGGTCATGCCGCCGAAGGCGGTCAGGAAGCCCAGCGAGGCGTTCATGCCGCGGATGTCCTCGGGGCTGGTCTCGTGGCGGCAGAGGATCAGGTTGGTCTCGCCCTTGGCCGCCAGCGCCTCGGCGTCGTCGGCGAAGAACACGACCTTGCCGGTGGCGGCGCCCGGGCCGGCGGGCAGCCCCTTGGCCAGCAGCCGCCCCTCGCTGGTCGCCGCCTTCTTGGCCGCCGGGTGGAACACCGGCCGCAGCAGCTGGTTCAGCGCCTCGGGCTCGACCCGGCGCAGCGCCTCCTCCTTGGGGATCAGCTTCTCTTCCACCATCTCGACGGCGATGCGCACGCCGGCGAAGCCGGTGCGCTTGCCGTTGCGGCACTGGAGCATGTAGAGCTTGCCGTCCTCGATGGTGAACTCGATGTCCTGCATGTCGCGGTAGTGCTTCTCGAGCTTCTTGCGGATGTCGAGCAGCTGCTTGTAGGCCTTGGGCAAGCACGTTGCCGAGCGTCGACGATCTTCTCGGGCGTGCGGATGCCGGCGACCACGTCCTCGCCCTGGGCGTTGACCAGGAACTCGCCGTAGAACACGTTCTCGCCGCTGGCCGGGTCGCGCGTGAAGCAGACGCCGGTGGCCGAGTCGTCGCCCTTGTTGCCGAACACCATCGCCTGGACGTTGACGGCGGTGCCCCACTCGACCGGGATGTTGTTCGAGCCGGCGGTAGAGGATGGCGCGGTCGTTCTCCCAAGATTGAACACGGCCATGATGGCGCCCGCGCAGCTGCTCGTAGGGATCGTCGGGGAAGTCGACGCCCATCCGGGCCTTGATCTCGGCCTTGAACTCCGTCGACCAGCTCCTTGAGCGCCTCGGCCGGCAGGTCGGAGTCGAGCTTCACGCCGCACGCCTTCTTCTTGCTTGGCGCAGGATCACGTCGAACGGATCGTGGTCTTCCTTGTGCTCGGGCTTCATGCCCGAGCACGACGTCGCCGTACATCGCGACGAAGCGGCGGTAGCTGTCGTAGGCGAAGCGCTCGTTGCCCGACTTCGCGGCCAGGCCGGCGGCGGTCTTGTCGTTGAGGCCCAGGTTCAGGATGGTGTCCATCATGCCGGGCATCGACGCGCGCGCGCCCGAGCGGACCGAGACCAGCAGCGGGTTCGTCGGGTCGCCGAACTTCGCGCCGACCAGCTTCTCCATCTTGGCGATCGCGGCGCGCATCTCGTCGTCGAGCGCCTTGGGCAGCTTCGGCCGCCCGTGTAGAACTCGGTGCAGACGTCGGTGGTGATGGTGAAGCCCGGGAGGGACCGGCAGGCCGATGTTGGTCATCTCGGCGAGGTTGGCGCCCTTGCCGCCGAGCAGGTTCTTCATCTCCTTGTTGCCCTCGGCCTTGCCGCCGCCGAAGAAGTAGATGCGCTTGCCGGCCTTGCCGGTCTCGGCCGCTGGCTTGCTCGACATGGCCGGCTTGGCGGCGCGAATCGCGCTGCCGTGGCCGTTCTTGCCCGCGGCCGGCTTGACGGCCTGCTTGACGCCTTGGCGACCTTGAGCTTCGCTCGGGCCTTGGCGCAGGCTTGCTGACGCGTTCGAGCTTCTTGCAGGCTTGGCTGCGGGCTTAACCTTGGCGAGCTTAGGAAGCCTTCGACGGGACTTGGACTTCGGCTGGTGGCACCAGCTCCCTTCTGGACCTGTGGCATGGGCGGCTGCATACCCCGCCCTCCCGCCGACGGGAAGTCAGCCTTGTCGGCCGCTATTGCGAGCGATGCTCGCCGAGCTCCGCCGCTCGGCGACCCGTTCCTGGGCCATCGTGTCGCGGTCGCGCACGGTGACCGTCTGTCCTCCAGGCTCTGGAAGTCGACGGTGATGCAGAACGGGGTGCCGATCTCGTCCTGGCGGCGGTACAGCTTCCCGATCGCGCCGGTGTCGTCGTAGACGGTCGCGCAGGCCCGCCGCCTGCAGGTCGCGCTTGATCCCGCGCGCCAGCTCGACCAGCCGCGGCTCGTTCTTCTTGAGCGGGAACACCGCCACCGTGATCGGCGCCAGGCGCGGGTGCAGGCGCAGCACGGTGCGGGTGAACTCCTCGCCCATCTTCTCGGAGACGCCGCGCACCTTCTTGAAGACCTCGATCCGGTTGGCGTCCGCGTCGTCCGACAGCGCCAGCAGGTCGGGCAGCGTCCCCGGCAGGCCCGGCGACCACCTTCCGCCGTCGGCGACCAGCGCGCTGCCTTGGTCGTCGGGCTCCACGGTTGGGGTCGCGCTTGTCGACCGACTTGGCGAAGCTCTCGCACCAGCTCGCGCAGCTTGGCCGATCTCCTCGGCCGGCGGCTCCTTGACCAGCGACGTCGTCGTACGCGTCGCACAGGAACGCCAGCGTCGCGCGATCGGCGCCGGCCGACGGCTCGATGACGTAGGGGACGATGTGTTGCTTCTGCTCCTGATCGAAGTAGCGCAGCTCGCCGACCGCGTCGGGATTCGTCTCGGCCTGCGGCTGTGCGCCTTGAGGTCGAAGTCGGTGCGGTTGGCGATGCCCTCCAGCTCGCTCCACCCCATGGGGAACTTGTACTCGAGGTCGACGCAGCGCTTGGCGTAGTGGGCCAGCTCGTCCTTCGTCTGCTCGCGCTGGCGCAGGTTCTCCCGCCGCATGCCCGAGGTCGACGTACCACTGCGTGCGGGCGTCGATCCACGTCTGGTGCGCGGCCTCGTCCTCGCCCGGCCTGACGAAGTACTCGATCTCCATCTGCTCGAACTCGCGCGTGCGGAAGGTGAAGTTGCCGGGCGTGATCTCGTTGCGGAACGCCTTGCCGATCTGGGCGATGCCGAACGGCAGCTTGCGCCGCATGGTATCGAGCACGTTGCCGAAGTTGACGAAGATCCCCTGCGCCGTCTCGGGGCGCAGGTAGGCGAGGCCCGAGTCGTCACCGGTGTCGACGGCGCCGACGGTGGTCTTGAACATCAGGTTGAACGGCCGCGCCTCGGTCAGATCCGTCGACGCCGCACTTCGGGCACTTCAGCTCCTTGGCGGCGATGGCGGCGTTGATCTCCGCCAGCCCCTGCGGATCGCGGCCCTTCTGGGCAACGAACACGTGGTCGGCGCGCGGGCGCGACTTGCAGTTGCGGCAGTCGGTCATCGGGTCCGAGAACGTCGCCTCGTGGCCCGAGTACTTCCAGACCAGGCGGTTCATCAGGATGGCGGCGTCGAGCCCCTCCATGTCGTCGCGCTCGTGGACGACCGACCGCCACCAGGCGCGCTTGACGTTGTTCTTGAGCTCGACGCCCAGCGGGCCGTAGTCCCAGGTGCTGCCGAGGCCGCCGTAGACGGCCGACGACGGAAACACGAAGCCCCGGCGCTTGGCGAGGCTGACGATCTGTTCGAGAGCAGAGGCGGGCATGGCGGCGGGACTGTAATCGATCACCCGACCATCGGCGAGTGGTGGATGATCTGGACCAGCAGCGCTTCGGGGCCTCGGAAGTAGAGGGAGCGCGAGCCGTCGCGGTGGGTCCGGGCGCGGCGGTCAGCGCGACACCGTGCGCCTCCAGGTGCCGCGCCCAGGCGTCGACATCCTCGGCCCGAGCCACCGCAATCCCGATGTGGTCGAGCCGATCGCGCGGGCGTGGCTCGGCTTCACCGAGCGGCGCTCCTGCGCACCGTGCAGCGCCAGGTTGTCGCGCCCGCCGTGCAGGTAGACGTTGTCGGGGTCGGGGCGCCACTCGACCTCGTAACCCATGACCTCGACCCAGAAGCGCTCGGCCGCCAGTCAGATCGGCGACGAAGAGCGCCACGTGGCGGATGCCGAGCCGGGGCGGGTGCGCGTCGTCACGGCCCCACCCCGCGCGCGACCTTGGCGATGAACTCCACCGACTTCAGCGGGCCGCCGACGTGGTGGCTGATGACCTCGAGGAGCGCCTCGCGGCAGTCGCGGTTCACGTCGGGAGGAAGCGCATCGTTACCTGCGGCGGCGAGCGGCGTCGCCGCCAGCAAGGTCAGGGCGGCGCGAACCGCCGGCGAGAGAGGACGGCCGCCGCGCGCGCACGCGACGCAGACCGAGCCGCCGCGATCGGGGTCCCACCGGAAGGCGACGGCGGAAGCGTCGCGGCCCGCGTAGCGTGCCCCGGCGCAGACCGCGCAGCCGTCGAGGACAGGGCCGAACCCGAGGCCCGCGAGCAGCCCCAGCTCGAAGACGCGCAGCCGCTCGGCGCTGGCGCCGCCGCTCTCCAGGTGGTCGAGGAAGGCCGTCAGCCAGTCGTAGACGTTCGCCTCGGCCTGGCGGGGCGCGCAGAGCTTCCCGACCAGCTCGGCCGCGTAGGCGGCGTGAGCCAGGCGCGCGACGTCCGACCCGAGCGGCGTGTGGCTCTCCGTGACGTCGAACCGCTCGAGCGTCATCAGGTCGGCGCCAGGACGCTCGCGCAGCGCCGCCATCCCGACCGAGCAGAGCCCGAGCCCGCCCGAGAAGCGACGCTGACTCTTCCGTGCGCCGCGCGCCAGCGCGGTGAGCCGTCCGGTCTCGCGGCCGAACAGCGTCACGATCCGATCGGCCTCGCCGTAGGCCACGGCGCGCAGCACGATCGCGGGTGTCGACAGGGACGCCATGGGCATTGCGCCCCATCTCCGTACGCGGCGAGACGGGTCGACGCGCGGTCAAGCGCGTCGGCGCGCGAGACGGCGCGGCGGCGAGGCGTCGCGGCGCCCGCGCCGCGGGCCGTCCGAAGCTCAGACCTTCACCCGACTGCGGCGGCCGGCGGAGCAGCAGCGACAGCGTGATCGTCGCGATGAGGACCAGGATGATCACGAACACCGCGAGCCCGAGGCCGCGCTTTCGTCCGGTCCTTCCTCTTCGAGATGATCGGGGATGGTGCCGGGGGCGCTGCCGGGCACGATACCGGCGAGCACGGGATCGACGACCGGGCTCGCGGCCTCCGCGCGGGCGGCTTCCTCGCGAACGCCGATCGCGCGATCGAACAGGCCGAGCGGCGTGGTCTCGGCGAGCCCAACCGTTTTCGCATACGACCGGATGAAGCCGCGCACGAACACGGGCGCGGGGAGACCCGCAAGCGTCCCCGACTCGAGCAACTCCAGCGCGGAGCGTGGAACTTTGGTCGCTGCCGACACGTCGCCAGGGTCAACGCCCGGGCTTCTCGTGCGCGGCGGAGGCAAGCTCCAAAGTGCTCGTCATTCATGGAGTCGGGACTCTCCAGTGCTCGTCAGATCGACGAGTTTTCTTTAACGGTTTTGGATACTTACTGCCCAAAAAACGCTCGAAACCTAACAGTGTGCGGCGAGGGCTGTCAATTGAAAAATCACCACAGCGTAACCTTAAGTGTCGATTATTGCTAATAAGCTCGGCCGCTGTCCACCCGCGCCCGCCCTGCCCCGTCAGACCCCCCGCGCGGACGGGTCCCAGATGTATTTATGCAGCTGTAAGTTCAGCCTGGCCGGCACGCCGGTCGCGCAGCATCCAGCCGACCAGAGCCTGCGGATCGAGCCGGCCATGGACCGGTGAGAGCAGCACCTCCGTGCGACCTCCGAGGGAGTGGGTGCGCATGACCTCCACCGCCCAACGATAGTCGGATTCGTCGATGAGCACGAATTTTGCCGCATCCTGGGGGCGCAAGGCCCCCAGCAGCTCCCAGCGCATCCGGTGGGATTCGCCTGAGCCAGGTGTCTTCACATCGACGATCCGCATGACCTCTCCTGGTAACTCGTCCAGTGGGTGCGCCCCCGAGGTCTCGATCATCACCCGATATCCGGCCGCGACCAGCCGCCGCGCCAGAGCCGGGCAGCTCGCGCTGGAGCATCGGCTCGCCGCCGGTCAGCAGCACGAGGGGGGCTCCCAGCGCCCCCACCTCGGCCTCGATCTGGTCCAGCGACATGTCGGTGCCGCCGTGGAAGGCGAAGGCGCTGTCACAGTAGCTGCACCGCAAGTCGCACCCCGTCGTGCGGACAAGGGTGCAGGGGAGACCGGCGTACTGCGTCTCACCTTGAATGCTGCGATAGATTTCCGTCACTCTCACGATATCAACCTCTGCTTCTACTATGGGTGTTCCTGTGGCAACGAACCGTTCCGTCCGTATACTTTCTGAGGCGCCGTGAGTCACCTCGTCGCGTACTACGGAAACGAGCCTGAGAACGTCGCATGCGCGTTGTTTTCAGCCCGAGCCGCGCTCTCTCGTGGGGAGCGCGACCGCGGCACGCTCGCGCATGGGTTCGGGCTGGGCTTCGTCCAGGCCGGCGACGTGCTGTTGCAGAAACGCCCGCGCACGGCGGCCGTCGACGTCGATCTCTACAGCCTGACGAAAGAGACGCGCGCGGACGCGCTGATCGGCCGGATCGGCCTCAGCCACGACGGCAACACGCTGGCCGAGGACGCCGATCCGTTTCGGTTCCGGTCGTGGTTGTTCGGATCGATCGGCGACGTGCCCGAGGCGGGGTTCGAGGCCATTCGTGAGCGGGTGCTCGACAGCACGCCCGCGTTCCTGCGCCGCAACATCCGCGGCCACTCGCCCAGCGAGCAGCTCTTTCACCTCTTCCTCGCGTTCTTGCACGACGGGGGGATCCTCGATCAGCCGACGCCGCCGCCCGGGGCGGTGTTGCTCGCGCTGCAGAGCAGCCTGACCTTCGTCGATCGACTGCTGACCGAGCAGAGCGCCGCGAAGGGCTCGGACGAGCCCGGGGTGGACGCTCGCTCCTCCTCCCCGAGCGAATCCGTTGAAGCTCGCGCTGGCCGCGACGAACGGGCGTTGCTTCGTGGCCGCCAGCTTCGGCTACCCGATGCGTTACCTCGACGTGGACGGGATCTCGGACTGCCCGGTCTGCCAGGCGCGCGACGAGAGCGGCGACGCCCGGCGCGGGGGCCGGCGGGTCCGGCACGAATCGCTGCGGGCGTTCGTCATCGAGGCGACCCGCGACGGGGGCGCCCGCCCAGGCTGGCGCGACGTCCCGGATCGCTCGGCGTTGATCGCCGGTCCCGACCGGGTTCCCCAGCTCGCGTCACTCTGACGGCGCGACCGGCGGCGTTCCCGGCGGGATGATCAGCGGCCGGCCCGGCGGCGCGACGACGGCGGTAGTAGACGAAGATCGTCTGGATGATCGAGGCGCACGGCACCGCGAACAGCGCGCCCGTCAGTCCGTAGCTGTGCTCCCCCGCGATCAGCGCGAAGACGACCAGCACGGGGTGAATCTTCGCGGCGTTGCCCATGATCTTCGGGTTCAGGAAGTTCGCCTCGACCAGGTGGATGCCGATGATCCAGGCGAGCACCGCGATCCCCTGCTTCAGATCGAAGCTGCCCGACGAGATCAGGGCGATGGCGACGATGGGGACGGACGAGAGGATCGAGCCGAAGATCGGGATCAGGCTCATCGTGGCGGCGATGCCCGCCAGCAGCAGCGCGTACTTCACGTGGAAGATCAGGAGGCCGATGTAGGTGAAGACGCCGTTGATGAGGCAGATGAGCAGCTGGCCGCGGATCACGCCGGAGAGGCCGCGATCGATGCCCCCCGCGATCTTGTCGTAGTCCACCTGATACTGCTCGGGGACCAGCGAGCGCAGGAAGCCCTGGATGCGGGTCAGATCGACCAGGATGAAGGCCGCCACCATCAGCACCAGGAACAGCCGTCCAATGCCGGCGACCACGGCGGCGATGAACTTCTGCCCGTACTCGAGGGCTCTGCGGCTCTCCCCTTCGGTCGACTTCAGCCGCTCGGAGAGCCACTGCTTGATCGAGCGCTCCCACTTGCCGCCGGTGGCCGTGTCGAGCTGCGCCGACTCGGGCGGCGCCACGATGTACTTACCCCCCGCCTCCGGCTTGACCTCGAAGCTGAACGCCTCGAGATCGAGGCGGTAACGGCCGTCGGCCAGCGGTTCGATCACGATCGCGCGCGGCACCGGCGGCGCGGGAGGCGTGGCCGGCGTGCTCTCCTCGCTGTCGTCGGACGTCGCCTCGGCGCCGAAGTGCTGATCGACCCAGGCGCCGGCGCGCGGCAGCCACTCTTTGTTCACCTTGGCGAACAGCTGAGGGGCCTCGCGGAACAGACGGGCGAAATCGCCCGACAGCTTGGGGACGAAGTACCCGATGAACAGTCCCAGCGCCGCCAGGATGTTCACGTAAAGGATGATGACCGCCGCGGCCCTGGGGAAAGGCCGGTTGCCGATCCGGAACCTGCTGAAGCGCTCGACCAGCGGCGCCAGGATGTATGCGACCAGGATCGCGAACAGGAACGGCAGCGCGACTTCGCGAAACAGGTAGACGACGAAGACGCAGAAAAGCGCGAAGCCCCAGAGCTTCGCGAACTGTCGGAGCCAAGATAGGGTGCGGGACGCGGACGTAGCCATGGCGTTAGACGCGGGACCCTAACAGGGTCCCGCGCCCCCCGCCACCGACGGATCGTTATTCGTCGGTCTCGTCCTCTTCGGCCTTCTCGTCCGTCTCTTCGGACGGCTCTTCGGCCTTCTGTTCGGCCTTCTTGGCGGTCTTGCCCTGCAGCGCCGCGAGCTTGTCGCGCATGACGTCGCCCAGGGTCGCGGTCGGCACGCCGCCCGAGAAGCCCTGCGCGTCCGCCAGTTCCTCGGCGCGGGTGGCGCCGCGGAACGACAACCCGATCTTCCGCTCCGCCGTGTCGACGCCGATGATCTCTGCCTTCAGCGTCTGTCCCGGCTTGACGAACGTCTTCGGGTCCTCGATGCGATCCTCGGAGAACTCCGAGACGTGGATCAGGCCCTCGACGCCCTTCTCGATCTCCACGAACGCGCCGAAGTCGAGCACCTTGATCACCTTGGCGTCGACGATCTTCCCCACCGGGTAGTCGTAGGGGATGCGATCCCACGGATCGGGTACCAGCTGCTTGATACCGAGCGAGACTTTGGGCTTCTCGCCGTCGAAGTCGATGTTGAGGACCACCGATTCGACCTCGTCACCCTTCTGATAGAGCTCGGAGGGGTGCTTGACCCGCTGGGTCCAGGAGAGGTCCGAGACGTGGACCAAGCCGTCGATCCCCTCTTCGATCTCCACGAAGATACCGAAGTCGGCGATGTTGCGGACCACGCCCTTGACCACGGTGCCGGGCGGGTACTTCTCCTTGAGCGACGCGAACGGGTTCGGCTCGAGCTGCTTGATGCCCAGGCTGATCCGGTTCTGTCGCGGGTCGATGTCGAGCACCACCGCTTCGACGGTGTCGCCGACGGCCACGACCTTCGACGGGTGCTTGACCCGACGGGTCCACGACATCTCCGAGATGTGGACCAGGCCTTCGATCCCCTGCTCCAGCTCGATGAACGCGCCGTAGTCCTTGAGCGAGACGACCTTCCCGCGCACCACGGTGCCGGGCGGGTACTTCTCCTGGGCGTGCGTCCAGGGATCCTCGCTGATTTGCTTGAGGCCCAGCGACACCCGCTCGGTCTCGACGTTGAACTTCAGCACCTTCACGCGGACGTGGTCGCCGACCTGGAACAGCTCGGACGGGTGCGTGACGCGCCCCCACGACATATCGGTGATGTGCAGCAGGCCGTCGATGCCGCCGAGGTCGATGAAGGCGCCGTACTCGGTGAGGTTCTTGACGATCCCCTCGACGATCTGACCTTCCTTCAACTTCTCGAGGGTCATCTCCTTCAACTCGGCGCGCTCGCGCTCGAGCAGCACGCGCCGCGACAGCACGATGTTGCCGCGCTTCTTGTTGAACTTGATGACCTTGAAGCGGTGCGACTTACCGATGAACGCGTCCAGGTTGCGCACCGGCCGCAGGTCGACCTGCGAGCCAGGCAAGAACGCCTTCACGCCGCCGCGGATAGTGACCGAGAGGCCCCCCTTCACGCGCGCGCTGATCGTCCCTTCGATGAGCTCGTCGCGCTCGCAGGCGCCCGAGATCTCATCCCAAACTTTCAGACGGTCGGCCTTCTCCTTCGAGAGGATGCAGAGGCCGTCCTCGTTCTCCCGGCTCTCGAGGAAGACGTCGATCTCGTCGCCCTCTTTGATGCCGACGGTGCCGTCGGCCTGCGTGAACTCGTAGAGCGGGATCGTCCCTTCCGACTTGTAACCGATGTCGACGACCACGTGGTCCTTGCCGACGCTGATGACCTTGCCCTTGACGATGTCGCCTTCTTTGACATCTTCGGTCTTGAGGGACTCCTCGAACAGTGCTGCGAAGCTCTCCTCCTGTGCGCTGCTTTCGGTGTGGGTTGAAACCATGCGGTGTGCCTCTGCCTTCCGGGCCAATAGCGATTGGGCCTGTGCGTAACGTCCCGCGTGGGCGCGGGGGTTTCGGGTTGTCCGCGCGGATCCCGACCATACGGGACCGCGAAGGGTGCGAAAATTAGCGTCGCGCCTAGGGAATGTCAACGCGCGGCAGAGGGCACGCCACGGGCGGGCCCCCAGGAATTTCGGGCACCTCCCCTGCCCGGCCGCCGTCGCCCTCCGTCAGGCCGAACCGGCGCCGCCGGCTGAGGAACGCGGCCAGGGCCGCCTCGAGGTCGCGCCGGCGGAAATCGGGCCAGAGGACCGGGGTGAAGTAGAGCTCGGCATAGGCCGCCTCCCAGAGCATGAAGTTGGAGAGGCGCTGCTCCCCGGAGGTGCGAATCACCAGCTCGAGCGGCGGCAGGTAAGCGGTGCCCAGCGCCTCCTGGAACCGGGTGGCGTCCAGCGTCTCGGGATTCAGCCGGCCGGCGACGGCGGCGCGCGCCAGCCGGCGGGCGGCGGCGACGATGGCCTCGCGTCCGCCGTATGACAGCGCCAGCGACACCTCGAGCGCGTCGTTGCCGGCCGTCGCGCGCTCGACCCCGGCGAGCAGCGCGCGCACGGGCGCGGGCAGCCGGCCCCGCTCGCCGCGGGGGCACCGGGGGCGACGACGTGACGACGGCGTCGGTCTCGGCGAACGCCCCCCTGCGCGTGCTGGTCGCCGACGACGAGGCGATCGCGCGCAAGCGGCTGCTGCGGCTCCTGGCGGCGATGCCGGACGTGCTGGTGGCCGGCGAGTGCGCCGACGCCCACGAGGTCCTCGAACGGGTGCGCGCGGGCGCCGTCGACGTCGTCCTGCTCGACATCCAGATGCCGGAGCTGACCGGCATCGAGGCGCTGCAGCTCTTCCCGTCCGATGGACCGCTGGTGATCTTCTGCACCGCTCACACCGCCCACGCGATCGCGGCGTTCGACGTCGGCGCGATCGACTACCTGCTGAAACCGATCGAGGCGGCGCGGTTGCGAAAGGCGCTGGACCGCGCGCGCCAGCACGACACCCGCAACCGCTACCGCGCGGAGCTGGCCCGGCTGCAGACGCAACCAGCCGCTACCCCGCTGCAGCGGCTGGCGGTGCCGACGCGCCAGGGGATCGTGCTGCTCGATCCGGCGGCGATCTCCCACGCGCAGCTCGACGGTGAGCTGGTCACGATCCACACCCGTGAGGGGTCGCACCTGTCGGCCCTGTCGCTGCAGGAGCTGGAGAGCCGCCTGCCGCCGGACCGCTTCGCGCGCGTTCACCGGCGCGCGCTGCTGAACCTGGCCGAGGTCGTGCGCCTGGAGCCGAACGAGGTCGGGGGGTTCCTCGCGCGCACCCGCGACGGTCAGGCCGTGGAGGTGTCACGGCAAGCGGCGCGCGAGCTGCGGCGGCGGCTCGGGCTTCGAGGGACCTAGCGGGCGGCCAGGCCGGCGCGCGCGCGAACGATGGCGGCCATCCGATCGACCACCTCGTCGGGGCCCATCGCGCTGGAGTCGATCTCGATCGCGTCGTCGGCCCGGCGCAGCGGGGCGGTGGCGCGGTTCGAGTCGCGCTCGTCGCGGGCGACGATCTCGGCGCGTGTCTGGGCCGGATCGACCGGCCGGCCGGCCGCCTTCATCTCGGCCACCCGGCGGCGGGTCCGCTCGTCGGTGTCGGCGGTCAGGAAGAACTTCGCGCGGGCGTCGGGGAAGACCACGGTGCCGATGTCGCGTCCCTCCACGACCACCCCGCCGGCCGCGCCCAGCCGGCGCTGGATGCCGAGCAGCGCCGCCCGCACCTCGGGCAGCGCCGAGACGCGCGACGCGCCGTCGGAGATCTCCGGCGTGCGAATCGCGGTGCTGACCTCCTCGCCACCGGCAAACACGCGGTTGAGCGCGCCGTCGAGCCGAAACGACAGCGCCAGCCCGTCGGCCAGCGCGGCGACGCCCGGCCCGTCGTCCCAGGCGATGCCGCGCTCGCGCGCGCGCAGGGCCATCACCCGGTAGATGGCCCCGGTGTCGAGCAGCGTGTAGCCGAGCTCGGCGGCCAGGAGGCGCGCCGCCGTCGACTTGCCAGCCCCGGCCGGGCCGTCAATCGCCACGACCACCCGCGCGACGACGCCCACCGCGGCCGGATCCGACTAGCTTCCCTTACGGAAGCGCGACGGGAACTCGGCCCCGAACTCTTTGTCGGGGTGCAGCGACTTGGCGCGCGCGAGGAGCGCGTCCTCGGTCTCGACGTGCTTCGGATCGGGAAGGCAACACTCCACCGGGCAGACGGCCTGGCAGGCCTCGTGGTCGTGGAAACCGACGCACTCGGTGCACAGCTTGGGGTCGATGACGTAGATGTCGTCCCCTTCGCTGATCGCCTCGTTCGGGCACTCGGGCTCGCAAGCCCCGCAGTTGATGCACTCTTCGGTGATGTACGTTGCCATCTTGCCTTCCGCGGAAAGTGTAGGAGACCGCCTCTACATCGTCAATTCAGGAGCGTCAAGCGGATGCGGGCGCCGCCGATTCGGTCGCGACCTGTGCGCGCCCAACTCGGCCGCCGCCGCCCCGTAGATTGACCGCCACCAGCTTCGAGACGCCGGGCTCTTCCATCGTCACGCCGTACAGCCGGTCGGCGATTTCCATGGTGCGCCGGTTGTGGGTGATCAGGATGAACTGCGAGCGATCCGTCATCTCGCGCACGACCTGGTTGAAGCGGCCGACGTTGGCCTCGTCGAGCGGCGCGTCGACCTCGTCCAGGATGCAGAACGGCGACGGCTTGACCAGGAAGATGGCGAACAGCAGCGACACCGCGGTCAGCGCCTTCTCGCCGCCCGACAGGAGCTCGATGTTCTGACTCACCTTCTTGCCCGGCGGGTGGGCGATGATCTCGATGCCGGTCTCGAGCATGTCCTCGGGGTTGGTCAGCTGCAGGTGGGCCTTGCCGCCGCCGAACATGCGCGGGAAGACGGCCTGGAACTGCGCGTCGACCGCCTCGAACGTGTCGCGGAAGCGCTTGCGCGAGGTGCGGTTGATCTTCTCGATCGCCGTCTCGAGCAGCGACATCGCGGACTCCAGGTCGGCACGCTGGGTGGTGAGGAAGTCGAACCGCTTCTGCAGCTCTTCCGACTCCTCGATCGCGGTCAGGTTGATCTCCCCCATGCGCTCGATCAGGCCGCGCAGCTCGGTCGCGCGCTGCTCCTCGACCGTGCTGAACAGCGGTCGCAGGTGGTAGTCCTGAACCACGTCGTTCAGGGTGACGTCGCGGTAGCGGTCGGCGATCTGCTCCTGCAGCGAGGTCCGGCGCAGCGCCGACCTCCTGGCAGCGCAGCTCCAGCCGCGACTGGGTCTGCGCCAGCCGGCCGACGTCGGTGCGGGCCGCGCGCAGCTGAGCCTCGCGCTCGGCGAGCGCGCCCTGACGGGTCTCCAGCGCCCCTTGCCGCTCGGCGTGGGCCCGCGCCCGGGCCTCGGCCTCCGCCTGCCACAGGCTCGCCTCGTCGCGCAGCTTCACCGAATCGGCGCGCAGCGTCTCGGCGCGGGCTTCGTCATCGGTCAGCGTCGTGGCGAGACGGGCGGCGCGCGCCTCGTGATCGGCCCGCTCGGCGCTCAGGCGCTCCATCGTGTCGCGGGCGTTCTGCCGCCGCTCAGCGGCCTGGGTGGCGTCGATCTTCAGGGTCGTCAGCGCGGCGACCGCCTGGTCGACCTCGTCGGCGAGCGCCGTCGAGCGCGTGCGCAGCTCGGCCGCGGTCTGCTCGGCGGTGCTGACCGCCGCCCAATCGCTCTCGAGCCCGGCCTCTGCCTCGGCGAGCCGCCGTTCGTTGTCCTCGCTCGCGCGTGCGAGGTCGGCGTGTTGGCTCTCGAGCTGGGCCCGTCGGGCCGAAAGCCGCCGGAGCTCGTCGCTCGAGCACGATCGAGATCCTTCCGGTGGCCGAACAGCGACATCTCGTCCTGCCGGAGAGTGTTCGTCGCCTCTTCCAGGGCCTGGCCGAGATCGGCCGCCTCCTGCTTGCGCGCGACCTGCCGCGCCAGCGCCGCCTCGACGTCGGTGTCGAGACGCGCCATCACCGCTTCCAGCTCGCGGATCTCGCGCTTCTGCTCCAGAACACCCGCGACCGCCGACTCGCGCGAGCCGCCCGTGACGACGCCGTGCGGATCGATCACCTCGCCGTCCAGGGTGACGATCGTCTTTGCGGTATGCGTCTCCCGCCAGAGCGCCAGCGCACGCTCCAGGTTCTCGACCACCAGCACGTCGCCGAGCAGGTAAGTCGCGACCTCGTCGTACTGACGGTCGTAGCCAATCAGGTCCAGGATGGGGCCGCGCACCCCCTCGCCCTTCGGCCAGGCCGCGGCAATCGCGGCGGCGTCGACGACGGGGACGAAGCCCTCCGCGGGTGACGTCCCTGTCGTTCCCGACATCGACATGGCGTCGAACAGGACCTCCCCCTGGGGCTGGCTGCGCGCCGTCCGCAGCGCGCGCGGGATGAACGACGATCGCCCCTCGCTCTTCTGCTTGAGAAACTGGATCGCCTCGACGCCGGCCTCGTGCGACTCGACGATGACGTTGCCGAGCCGTTCGCCCAGCACCGCCTCGACCGCCAGCTCGAGCTCGGGGGGCGGCTGCATGATGTCAGCGACCACCGCCTTGATCCCGTCGCCGCCGCTCGCGCGATGCTCCTGCATGATCGCGCGAACGCCCTTCTGGAACCGCTCGTAACGATCCTGGATCTCGGTCAACGACCCGAGCCGCGATCGACGTCGGTGGGCCTCCTCGCGCAGGGTCTCCAGCTCCAGCTCGCCGCGCGACAGGTCTCCCCTCACCACCGCCAGCTTCGCCTCGTCGGACTGCTTGCGGACCCGGCCCGCCTCGGCCCGTTCGGTCGCGACCGCCACGTTCTCATGGAGCGCGGCTTCTTCGCCCGCGACCACGGCGTGGCGCTCGGCGGCGGTGGCATCTTCGCCGCCGATGCCCGCAAGCCGGCCCGCGAGATCCTCGCGGCGGGCGAGCCCGCTGGCGCGCTCCGCTTCGCGGCGGGCAATGCGCGCATTGGCGGAGGCCAGCTCGTTCATCGCGCGGTCGAGCGACCGCCGCGCTTCGGCCAACGCTGCGCGCCGGTCTTCCTGGGCACGAGCCTGCTCCTCGTAGGCCTGCTCCGACGTCTCGGCCGCCGCGTCGATCTCGACCAGCCGACCGGCGATTTCGTCCATGCTCGCCGCCTGCGCGGCCGCGCGCGCCGTCAGCTCTGCGACCTCCCGTCGTCCGGCCTCGGCGCGGGAAACGAGATCGGAGGCCTCGGCGTCGTGGTGCGCGGCGCGCTGCATGCCGAGCTGCGCGCGGTTCGACAGCGCGAAGAGCTCGTCTTTCGCGGTGGCGAGCTCGGCCGTCTCCTCGGTCACCGCCAGCCGTTCGGCCTCGACGGAGAGCTCCTCGGCCGCCAGCGTCGTGCCCTGGGCATCGTGCCGGGCGCGCACCTCTTCCAGTTCCGTCGCCAGCGCCTTCTCCTCCGCCAGGTGGCCGAGATAGCGCTGCGCCGACGACCAGGAGATCGAGGTCCTTCAGCTCCGCCTTGTAGCGCTTGTAGCGTTCGGCCTTCTGGGCCTGCAGGCGCAGCGAGCGGAGGCGTCCCTCGATCTCGCCGATGACGTCGGAGACGCGCAGCAGGTGCTGCCGCGTCGAGTCCATCCGCCGCTCGGCTGCCTTCTTCTTGGCCTTGTAGCGCGTGATCCCGGCGGCCTCGTCGATGAGCCCGCGTCGATCCTCGGGACGTGACGAGACGATGAAGCCGATGCGTCCCTGCTCGATGATCGCGTACGCCTTCGAGCCGACGCCGGTGCCGAGGAAGAACTCGACGACGTCGCGCAGCCGGGACGGCACCCCGTTGAGCAGATACTCACTGTTGCCGTCGCGATAGAGCCGGCGCGTCACGGAGATGTCCTCGGGAGCGGCGGCGCCCCACGGGACGCCGCCCGGCGCGACGTCGGTCCCGAGACCGCGCGCATCGAAGGTCAGCGACACCTCGGCGAAGCCGGCCGGGCCGCGGCTCTCGGAGCCGGCGAAGATCACGTCCTCCATGGCGCGGCCACGCAGGTGCTTGGCCGACTGCTCGCCCATCACCCAGCGGATGGCGTCGACGATGTTCGACTTGCCACAGCCGTTCGGGCCGACGATCGACGTGATGGGATCGGGGAAAGAGAGCGACGTCTTGTCGACGAACGACTTGAAACCGCAGATGTCGATCTTCTTGATCTTCAATCGCGCCTCCGCTGAGAGAAAAGCCGAGAGAAAAGCCGCGACACTACGCTAGGTGTATCGTCACGGCCGGCTCTCTTGTAGCACCTCGAAGAAGCACCTGTAAACAGTCGCGCCGCGCAATCGGCGACGCAAATTAACGTCCGCGTCACCGGCGCCCGCCCGGTCGGAGGCGCCTCCCACTTTTGATGATACTCTCCCACCCGCCATGGACCCCAGCGCGTCGCTGAACCCCGCCGAACTGTACGAGCTGATCGGCATCCTGAGCGGCGTCGGCGTGACCGGCGTGGTCGGCTTTCTCCTGGTGCGGCGCGCCCGCGCCGCCCGCCTCCGGCAGATAGAGGGCGAGCCCGACGCGCCGGCCCTGGAGCGCGGGCGGTCGACGGCCGCGGGCGGGCGACCGAGCCGGCGGAGTCAGAGGAGCAAGGGGAGCAAGGGGAAGAGGAAGGCGAGGGCATCCTCCAGACCCAACGTCGTCCCGGTGCGCCGCGCCGCGACACCAGCCCCGCCACCCGCCCCCGCCCCACCAGCGGTCAGGCCCCCGCCCGCGCCCCCGAGCCGAAGGCGCCGGAGCCGGCGGCCGAGCCAGAGGAAAAGCAGCGGCCGCCCGCCCAGGTCATCCCCTTCCCGAAGCCCGCGGCGGCGCCCGCGAAGCCGAGATCGAGCCGGAGATCGAGCGGGGATCGCGCCGGAGCTCCAGCCGGAGGTACCGGCAAAGCGAAAGGATGCGGCGCTGTTCGCGCCCGGCGTCGCCCGCACCCGGTCGACCGGCTTCATCGCGCGGCTCGGGCAGATCTTCGCGGGAAAGAAAAGAGATCGATCCCTCGATCGTCGCCGAGATCGAGAAGGTGCTGCTGACGGCCGACATCGGCGTGCGCACGAGCCAGCAGCTGCTCGACGAGATCAAGGAATCGCTGTCGCGCAAGGAGCTGACGGATCCCGATGCGATCTGGGCGTTCCTGCGCCGCCGCAGCACCGAGATCCTCTCGCTGCCGGCGCCGCCCCTCGACTTCGGTTCGGCGAAGCCGTTCGTGCTGCTCGTGATCGGCGTGAACGGCAGCGGCAAGACCACCACGATCGGCAAGCTGGCGGCGAAGCTCGCCGGCGAAGGGCGCAAGGTCCTGATGGCGGCCGGCGATACCTTCCGCGCCGCGGCCGCGGAGCAGCTGGAGGTGTGGGCCGGCCGGACGTCGTCCACCATCGTTCGCGGCAAGGAGGGCGCCGATCCGTCTTCGGTGATCTTCGACGGTATCAAGCGAGCCGCTGCCGAAGGATTCGACGTCGCGATCGCCGACACGGCGGGGCGGCTCCACACCAAGACCGATCTGATGCAGGAGCTACAGAAGGTGCGCCGCGTGGTCGCCAAGGCGAGCCCGGGGGCGCCGCACGAGACCTGGCTGGTGATCGACTCGACGAGCGGACAGAACGCGATCGCCCAGGCGCAGATCTTCACCGAGGCGATGGCGGTCACCGGCATCGTGCTGACCAAGCTCGATGGCACGGCGAAGGGGGGCGTCATCCTCGGGATCGCTCACCAGCTGAAGTTGCCGGTGCGGTACGTCGGAATCGGCGAGAAGGTCGAGGATCTTCGGCCGTTCGATCCCGAAGCGTTCTCCGAGGCGCTGTTCACGCCGCCCGATCCGTCCGAAGCCGGCAGCGCCAACTAGCCGCGTGGGCACCTGGGAACGATCGAGCGCAGGTTCGGGCCGCCTGCGCGGGTTCCTGAACGAAAACGAAATTCATTGCCGGAACTCCCGTCGAAAATGAGAGAGTGCGGGCAAGGCACGATCGACCTAACCATGCGTCTCGCCTTGTCCGATCGACAGCAAGTCCGGAGCGTCACGGAATGTTTTTGTTGATTCGAAAAATTTCTGCGTGATATAGTGCGCGAAATTCGGTTCAGCTTGTAAGTTATTGATATTTTTTAGCTTTTAGCCCTTCGGCTTTCCCCACCCCAGAGACAGCGAGGGATCATGAAGCGACCGGCCATCTGCCTCTTCATAACGGTTGCCATCGTCGGCTGGGCCGCGATCGGGCACGCGAAAAAGGGAGGCGGCGGCAAGGCACCAGCAGCGGATGCGGAGGCGGGCGATGAGAAAGCCGCCCCCGCCGGCGACGAAAAGGGCGCGGCCCCGGAAGCGGCGCCCGCCGAGGCCGAGGCGGAGCCAGGGAAGGTCGAGGAGGAGATCGGCGCCGAGCCTAAGCAGGCGAAGGCCGCGACCACTCTGAGCTGGCAGGACATCGTCGTTCTCCCGCGCAAGTCGTTCCTCAAGGGCGGCCGCCTCGAGTTGGCGCCGTCGATGGGCCTCACCGTCAACGACAACCTGATTCGCCATTACGTCTTCGCCGCCGACCTGAACTACTTCCTCACAGACGCGCTGTGGGTGGGGGTCGAGGGGCAGTACTACATCAAGCAGGCGACGCCGCAGTATCAGCTGCTGGGTCTCCAGTTCAACCGGATCTCCTCGGCCAACAAGTACCTCTACGGCGGGTCGCTGAACTTCGGATACGTCCCCGTCTACGGAAAGTTTGCCTGGTTCAACCGCCGGATCGTGCAGTGGGAAATCTGGGCGTCGGCCGGCGTTGGCGCGACGTTCACCGAGGTGCTGGCGCGCGATCCCGCCAACGACTCCAAGGCGTTCAAGAACACCGCGCTGACGCCGAACGTTGGTCTCGGCAGCCGGTTCTTCATCGCCGACTGGCTCACGGTGAACTTCGCTATCCGCGACTACATCATTCCCGACAAGTTCGAGCCCAACCCGAACAGCTACGCAAACGCGGCTGACGCGAAGGCGAACGCCGACTCGAAGCTGGTTCACAACGTCGTCGTGTACTTCGGAGTGGGGATCTACTTCCCGATGAAGTTCACCTACAAGACCCCCGGTTAAGGTGACGGCAATGACCATCCAGCGCTCGACAAAGGACGTGCCGATGCTGACGACCAAGCAGCCGAAACAGGCTCACCCGCGGATCGCGCGGCAACTGAGCCTGCTCGTCGCCCTCGTGGTGACTGCCCTCCCGCTGGCCGCCCAGGCTCAGCGCAAGAGCCCCCTGGCCGACGCGCCTGCGATCCGCAAGCGCTACGAGCTGCGGCAGACCCGATTCGAGATCGGGGCCGGCGGCGCGGCGACAATCAATCAGGATTTCTATCACACGTTTTTCGTCGGGGTGAAGGCGGGCTTCCACTTCAACGACTGGCTCGCACTGTCGGTCTTCGGGGACTTCGCCGTGGCGAACTCCGCCACGGGGTTCCAGGGAAGCCTCACGGACAGCCTCGGCCAGCCGGGCGACCCACCTCCTCCGGCGGCGCGTGAGCCGTCGGCGGCGCAGGCCCAGGCGGCGATGCAGAAAATCACGAACGTCCTTGGTGCCCAGGTCGAGTTGGCGCCGTTCACCGGCAAGTACTCGCTGTTCGGCAAGCTGTTCGCGAGCTACGACTTCTATCTGCTCGTCGGGGGCGCCGCGATCACGGTGAAGCCGACCGACGACACGGGCCTCCCTGCCTGCGCCGACGGGATGAACATCGCGATCTATGCCTGCAAGGTCAGCGGTCTCAAGCCGGGCGCCACGCTCGGCGTCGGCTTCCACAGCTACTTCAATAACTTCATCGCCCTGAACGTCGAGCTTCGCGACGTTCTGGTGAAGCTCAACCCCTCCGGCCGCGACGTCGACGGCACCGGCGGTGCCAACAACGACGACCTGTCGTGGACCCACACGCTGATGGTCGGCGCCAACATCCAGCTTTTCCTGCCCGCGACTCCCGGCGTCTCGTTCTGAGCCGAGGCGAGATGCCGTCGCCGAAGAAGAAGGTCACCCTCTACTTCAGCGGCGGCATGCTGACCGAGACTCAGTACGAAGCGATCCGTCAGGACCGCTCGATCTCCTGGATCATCCAGGCCGCGTGGCGGATCGCCCGCGACGAGGTCCGCCGCCTCCCCGACTACTCCGGACAGCGCGGCGCGGCCCCTTCGGTGAGCAGCAGACAGACCGAATCGCTCAAGTCGCCTTCAGGCGTCTCGTAGTAGATCGAGATCCGGTCGCCGGTGTCGCCTTCCAGCGGCCCCGAGACGAAGGTGCCGTCCGGGTTGGCGATCTGGATGATCCCGGCCCCACGCGTGAGGTCGAACAGGTAGAACCGGGCCAACCCCGCCGCCGGGATCGGCATCGACTGGGTCGCGATCCAGGCCTGGCGGCTGCCGCCGTCGCCGTCGATGATCTGCTGGGTCGCGAAGGCTACCGCCACGTTGGGCGGCGGGACCGGAATCGAGGGCGCGTTGCACGCCCATAGCAGGGTCATGCCGGCGAACAACGCCCCCAGCTTCGCCAGCCGTCGACGCAAAGGCTTCATCGCGCGCACCACGTCTCTAAGTCTACAAGCAACGGGCGGGCCGCCATCAATCCCGCGGAAACCGCGCGTCTGCCGCGTGCGGTCGTCAACGGAGTTGGCGCTGTTCGCAACGGCCTAGCCGCTCCCGCGCGCAGCGCGGGGGTGCGGCTACCTTTGAGGCGCTCTCTAGGCAAAGCGATACCGTTTCAGCTTCTTCTGCAGCCCGAAGCGCGACAGCCCCAGCAGCTCGGCGGCCCGGGTCTGGTTGTTCGCGGCGCGTCCCAGTGCCTCCCGCAGCAGCGATCGCTCCAGGCGCTCGACCCGGGGCTTGAGCAGGAGGCTGTCCGGATCCTCGATCGCGACCGCCCCCGGATCCCCCGCCGCCGCCACGTGCGGCGACAGGTCGGCCGCGGTGATGCGCGCCGCAGAGAACGCGTCGGCGCGGGTCAGCTCGTTCTCGAGCTCGCGCACGTTGCCGGGCCAGCGATAGGCGCACAGGCGGGCCAGCGCGTCCGGATCGATCGGTTTGACCGGGCGCCCCGCCGGCGCAGCCGATTTGGCGGCCTTGGCCAGGAAGTGCTCGACCATCAGCGGGATGTCCTCGCGGCGATCGCGCAGCGGCGGCAGCGCGATCGCCGCCACGTTGAGCCGGAAGTAGAGGTCGCGCCGGAACTTCCCCTCGTCGACCATCCGCGCGAGATCGCGGTTCGTCGCGGTGACGATCCGGACGTCGACCTTGCGCGTCCGCTCGCTGCCGACCCGCCGCAGCTCCCCCTCCTGCAGCACCCGCAGCAGCTTCCCCTGCATCGCCGGTGACATCTCTCCCACCTCGTCGAGGAACAGCGTTCCGCTGTCGGCGATCTCGAACAGCCCCTTGGTGTCGTGCTCGGCGCCGGTGAAGGCGCCCCGGGTGTAGCCGAAGAGCGTCGACTCCAGCAGCGTCTCGGGGATGGCGGCGCAATTCTCACCGACGAAGGGGCGCTCGCGCCGGGGGCCGTTGGTGTGGATGGCCCGCGCCACCAGCTCCTTGCCGGTGCCGCTCTCCCCCTGGATCACCACCGGCAGCGTCGTATCGGTGATCCGGTCGAGCAGTCGGAACAGCTCCAGCATCCGCGGGGTGCGGCCGACGATGTTGCGGTAGTCGTAGCGGACCGCCAGCGCCTCGCGGCTGTCGCGCAGCTCCACCTTGATCCCGGAGAGCTCCTCCCGCCGCGCGGCGAGCTCCGCCTCCAGCCGCCGGTTGAGGGCCTCCACCTGACGCTCGCGCCGGCGCAGCTCGGCGAGCAGGCGGGCGTTCTCCAGGGCGATCGCGGCCTGCTCCGCGAAGTCGAGCACGTGGTTCACGTCGTCCTGATCGAAGGCCCCCTTGCGGAGGCGGTGGTCGACGTAGATCGTGCCGACGACCTTCCCCTTGACCGCGAGCGGCACCGCCAGGACCGAGCGCAGGTGGAGATCCGAGACCGACAGCGCCTCGCGGAAGCGCGCGTCGCCGGTGGCGTCGATGGTGACGATCGGCTCGCCCCCCGCCGCGGCCTGCTGCGCGATCGAACGCGACAGCTCGAACTCGGCGGTCCCCAGCGTCTCCTGGTCGATGTTGCGGGCCACCTTCACCTGCAACCCACCGCCGTCGTCGTCCAGCAGCAGGAAGCCGCGCTCAGCGTCGGTCAGCTCGATGACTGTGTCGACGATCAGCTCGAGCAACCGGGGGAGGCGCTGTTCACTGTTCAACCGCTTGTTGATCCGGAGCAGGCGCCGGAGCTGTCCTTCGGCCGCCAGCGCCCGGGTGGCCAGCGCCGCGTCGCCGGCGTTGGCGGATCCGCCGAGCAACCAGGCGGCATCGGGATCTTGCGCCAGGCCGGCGCGGTGATGTTCGGGCGTGGCCATGCGGACCTCCTCGAAGCAGGAACGGGCGAATTCACGACGGCTCTGGGCGACGGACCCGGCGCCCGACCGTTCGGCGAGGCGCGCCGCCAGCGCGCCGAGGCGCCAGGCGAGCGGGCGGCGGGCGGCGGCCTGGGCGCGGCGGGCGAGCTCGTCGAGACGAGTGGCGAGGGCTTCGTCGCCCCGCCCCTCGCCCAGCGCGAGCCGCGCCTGGGCGCGCGCGGCGTCAATCGCCACGGGATCGACGTCGGCAGCCGGATCGGCCGTCTCGGGCGCCTGGGGCGCCTGTCCTTCTGCGGCGGCGAGCTGCGCCCGCGCCTCCTCGCCGTGCCCCGCCTCGGCGAAGGCCTCGACCGCGGCGAACAGCGCCCGGGCCGCGAGGTGCGGCTGGCCCCCCTCCGCGAACGCGGCCGCGGCGGCGCGATACGGGGCGACGGCAGCCAGGGGCCGGCCGGCGCGCCTCTCGGCGTCCCCTTCGACGAAAGCGGCGGGCGCGAGCGCGAGCGTCACCTGGCGATCCGAGGCGCGGCTGCGGGCCCGCTCGAGCGCCCGGCGCGCCGCCGGAAGGTCGCCCAGCTGGACGAACAGGTTGGCGGCGTTGACGAGCGCGGTCGCCAGCTCCGCGGCCCCGAGCCGCCCGAGCTCGCGCACGGCTCGTTCGCTCGCCGCCAGCGCCTCGGTGTAGAGGCCGCGGTCGGCGAGCAGGCCGCCCAGGTTCAACGTCACCGCCGCGACGGTGTGGACGTCCGCGGCCCGTGCCGCGAGCTCGTAGGAACGTCGGTAGGCTTCGAGCGCGGCGCCATCTTCCCCGGCGAGCTGGGCCACGAGCCCCGCGAGGTAGCCGCTGCGGGCCTCGTCCAGGCGGCCGCTCGCCGCCAGCTCGGCGAGACGGCTTCGGGCGGCTGCCCCATCGCCCGCGTAGGCGAGGGCCAGCACCACGGTCTCTGCGACCAGAGGCGCGGACGCGGCGTCGCCCGCGGCGCCGTCACCGAGCAGCGGCGCGACGGTCTCCAGCGCCTCGCGAAACCGCCCGGCCGTCACCAGCAAACGCCCCAGCCGCGCCCTGAGCGTCGCGTCTCCCCCTTCGGCGAGCCCCCGCGCCAGGGCTTCGCGCGCGCCCGGGAGATCGCCGCGCCGGGTCCGCAACCACCCCTCGCGCTCGCAGCAGCGCGTCCGCGCCCCGGCGTCGGTCGCCAGCGCCTGGGCCTGGGCGAGCGCGCCCGCGGCGGCGTCGTATCGCCCCAGGACGGCGAGCCCGTTGACCAGCGACAGCCAGTCGTCCAGCGTCAGCCGTTCCGGCGCGAGCGCGGCGGCGCGCGCGAGGAGGCCGGCCGCGCGCCCGCTGGCGCCGGCACCGCGGGCGAGCGCGCACAGCAGCGCCGCCGCGTCGTCGGGGCGGCCCGCCGCGGCCAGCGCGTCGGCCCGCCGCGGATCGTCGGCCGGCAGTCGCAGCAGCGCGCGCGTCGCCAGCTGTGTCCGCAGGGGCGCGGGCGCGGCCGCCAGGGCCGCCTGGCGGTGAGCCGCGCTCGGTAGAACGCCGGCGCCACCGCCATCGCCACGCGCGACCCACCCCGCGGCCCGCGCCGCGCGAGCCCCCTCCCCTGCGAGCGTCTCCGCCGTGACCGCGTCGCCGAGCGCGAGCGCGACCACCACCGCCTGCCCCTCGGGAGGGAGCGCAGCGAAGCCGGCGGCCAGCAGGCCGTCGAGGTCGGCGCCACCGTCGATGGAGATCTCGCCGGTCCGGCCCGCGCGCTCGGCGGCGATGACCCGCCGGGCGAGCACCCCGATCAGCGCCGCATTGCCCTGCGCCGCGCGCGCGACCGCCTCGGCGGTGCTGGGCGCGGGGGCCGGGGAGCCGGCGGCCGCCAGCAGGGCAGCGACGTCGTCGGCGCCCAGGGGCGCGAGCGCGAGGGGGGTCAGGAAGGCCGGGACGCGGTCGGGAGCGGCGCGCATCGGCACGACAATCAGCAGCCGCCCGCGCGGGGCCGCGCCGGCCGCGAAGGCCGCGAAACCCTCGCTCGCCGCCCCGTCGGTGAGCGCGATGCAGAGCGGGCGCGCCACGGCCCGCGCGTCGAGGGCTTCGCAGATCCGGGCCAGGCGCGCGTCCGAGACGCGCTGCGGGTCGACCCCGGGCCCCGCCTCGACGTCGGCAACGCCGGCGAACCTGGCCAGCGCGTCGACGTCCCCTCTCCAGACCTCGACCGCCGGCATCGCGCCCGCCGCCGCCGCCACCGCGACCTCGCGGGCGACCATCTCGAACAGCGTCCGCCGTCCCGAGCCGGGCGGACCGATCAGGCCCACCACCGCCGGGGCGTTTCCCTCGGCGAGTCGCTCTAACGCCGCCCGCAACGCCGCCCGCTCGCCGTGGCGGCCGACGAACAGCCCCTCCAGCGGATCGCCGTCGGGATACGGCGCGGCGAGATCGATCTCCGTCGGCGTCGCGCTGCCGGCGGTGAGGCGCGCGAGCGCGCGCATGAGCTCGCGTGCGCTGCCGGGGCGCTCGGCCGGATCGGCCGCCAGCAGCCTCTCCAGCAGGCGGTCCCACTCTCCGCCCAGCCCCGGGCGCACCGACGACAGCGGCGGCGGGCGGCCGGTCAGCATCCGCTGCACCGCCGGTAAGCCGCGGCCGAAGGGGGCGGCCCCACACCACGCCTCGTACAGCGTCGCGCCGAGCGCGAACAGATCGATCGCCGGCGTGCGCGCGCCGGTCAGCGCTTCGGGCGCCGCATAGCCGAGCGTGCCGCGCGCCCGGCCATCGCCGGACAGCGGCGGACCGGCGAGGCCGAAGTCGATCAGCACCGCGCGGCCATCGTCGCCGTCGCCGGCGAGGCGCACGTTGCCCGGGGAGACGTCGCCGTGGACCAGCCCCCGGGCGTGGAGATGCGCCAGCGCGCTCGCCAGCCCCTGGGCGGCCCGCTCGAACGCCGCCCGCCGCCGCGCCTCGTCGGCAATGCTGGCGATGTCGCCGATCCCGGGACCGGCGATCCGATCGGTGATCAGATAGGTCCGGCCGTCGGCCAGCCGACCGATGTCGCGCACGCGCACGACGCTCGGGTGGGCGAGCCCTTCCAGCCCCCGAAACTCGGCGAGCGCGGCGGCCTGTGCGGCCGCGGCGACCACCTTGATCACGCAGGCCGCGCCTCCGTCGTCAGCGGCGTAGGTCTCGCCGCTGGCGCCGCTCCCCAGCCGCTCCCCGACCTTGTAGCGGGCGGCGAGGCCAGCCAGCCCAGCCGGTGCGTCAACTACATTGGCGGCCGACACATGTCATATGTTATGGCAATTCAATAATAATACAACGTCGAGCTAGTTAGTTGGCAGGCCGTGGCGGCTCGGCCGGGCCCGCACCGTCGCGGCGGGCGAGCCGCGCCCGGGCCGCGGTGGCGGCCGTGCGAATCTCCTCGTCGTCATGGGTGGCGGCCACGAAGCTCAGGTACTGGTCCGCCTCCTCGCCCCCCAGGATTCCAATCGCCTCGATGATCTTTCGCATCTCGCGGCGGTCGCGCAGTGACCGGGTCCGGGTCAGCTCGGTCACCGCGCGCCGATCCCGGAGCACGATCAGGGCCCCCAGGGCCGCGTCGCGGGTCGGCTCATCATCGTCGCCGAGCAACTTGAGCAGCGTCGGCGCCTCCTGACGCAGCTTGCGATCGGCGACCACCTGGATCGCTTCATGGCGAAGCTCGCCGCCGTCCGCCGTCAGGGCGGCGTGCACAACCGCCACCGACCCGACCTGCAGCCGGCGCCGGGCGGCGACGTCGTTGCTCAGATCGCCAGCGATGCGCAGCACCAGCGACGCGTACAGCGCCGCCCGCTCCGGAGACACCTCGTCGCGCCCCCGCGGTTTGGCCGGGGGCACCCGGTACGGCTCGACCCCATGTCCGTCGACCTGGAACGCCACGGCGCCGGGGGCGTCGGAGGGACGGGTGTCGACCCGCATCTGCACGCGCACCCGTGCCTCTCCCTTGGTTTCCACCTCGGCCGAATCGAGGGCGATGGTGATGCGGGCACGCGCCACCGGCCCCGTGCCGGCGTCGCCGGACGCGAACATCCCGGTCGCCAGCAGGTGCTCGCGCAGCTCGCGCTCCAGCTGGCCGAGGTCCAGCGCCGCCGGCGCCTGCTCGGGCGGGGTGGTATCGGTGACCGTCACGGTGCCCAGAACCGGGGGCGGCGCTGGGGGCGGCGGCGTGCCGGCCGGCGGCGCGGACCGGCGGCAGGCCGTCGTCAGCGCCAGCACGATCAGGGCAAGCGTCGCGATCCGGGCGGACGACATCAGAGGACCTTGGCGAAGGTGATCAGATCGTCGCCGCGGCGATAGAAGTCCGCGACCAGCCCGACCTGGCGGTAGCCCGCGCGCGCATAGAAGCGCGCCGCCCCGCCCTGCCCCTCGAGGCTCGACGTCTCGATCCGGATGAGCCGGACGCCGCGCGCGCGCAGCCCATCCTCCACCGCGGTCATCAGCCCGCGCCCGATCCCCTGACCCCGCGTCTCCGTCGCCACCACCAGCCAGTAGAGGTCGAAGGTCCCCTCGGTCATCGGCGTCGCGCCGAAGCAGGCATAGGCGACCGGCTGATTGTCACCGTCCGGTAAGGCGATCAACGCCTCGTACGTGTTCCCCTCAGCCTGAGCGAGCGCGCCGTCGAGTAGCTCGATCGCGCAAGACACCTCCTCCGGCCGGAAAACCGCCCCCTGAGAGATGATTTCGATGAGCCGCGCGCGATCGGCTGGCAAGGGGGATCGTGTCCGCATGGGGGCGCCTCGTGAGGGCGAGTGCGACGATACGCCGGATCAGGTCGTCATAGTCGAGCCCGGCGGCGCGACCGGCGCGAGCAAACCCGCCGGCGCCCGCCGACAGATCGCAGTTGGGGTTGACGTCGATGACGTAAGGCGTGCCGTCGGAGGCCAGCCGGACGTCGAGGCGGCCGTAGTCCCGCAGCTCCATGGCGGCGAAGGCGGCGCGGGCGACGCGGCCGATCTCGAGCTCGACCTCGGCGGACAGGCCCATGCACGGCACCGGCTTGGTTCCGGCGTACTCGGGCGACGCCTCGTCCCATTTTCCGTCGAACGACACGATGCGCGGCCGATCGGGCGGCATCGCCGAGAAGTCGATCTCGTGAAACGGCAAGAGCTGCGGCTCCCCGGTCAGACGGCCGAGCATCGACACATAGATCTCGCGCCCCTCGATGTAGCGTTCGATCAGCGCCGGCTGGCGGTAGCGGGTGATCACGTACGTCACCTGGCGCTCGAGCGCGGCGCGGTCGTGCACGACCGAGTTCCGGCTGATGCCGACGGAGGCGTCCTCGCGCGCCGGCTTGACGATGAGCGGAAACGGCAGCTCGACCGCCGACACGTCGGGTGTGGTCAGGGTGATGGCCTCGGGGGTCGGCACCCCGGCGCCGCGCAGTACGTCTTTGGCCTTGTTTTTGTGTAGCGCGAGCGTGAGCGCCATCGGCGGGGAGCCTGTGTAGGCGACGCGGCCGCGCTCCAGCAGCAGCGGCAGCAGCGGCTCGAAGCTGGCGTCGCCGCCGATCGACTCGCAGAGGTTGAACACCGCGTCCGGAGCGAAGTCGCGGATCGTCGCCGCGGTCGCGAGCACGTCGTCGCCGACCCCCAGCTCGTCGACGGCGAAGCCGTCGCGGGCCAGCACGTCGATCACGTCGTCCGCGGTGCCGCGGATGTCTTCACGCGACCGGTTGTCCGGATCCGCCCTGGCATCCTCGAAGTCGCGGTTGAACACGACCAGGATGCGCGGCTTGTAAGCGGAACTCACGCACCAATCATTCTAGTGATCCCGTTCGACAATTCAATCTTCTCAACGAAAGGATCCAGCGACGAACGTTCGATAGAAGGAAAAAACGTCGTCCCGATGGCGTCACCAAACGCGCGCGCGACGCGCGACGCGAGCAGATGAAGCGGCGGGATCGCTGCCGCGCCTCTAAGCTCGCGCGCGATCGACGTGACGCGCGCGTCGGGCAATCCACACGGCACGATCAGATCGAAACCGTCCGGGCCGTTGCTGACGTTGAGCGCGAACCCGTGGATCGCCACCCGCTGGCGGACATGAACCCCGACGGCGCAGATCTTCGCGTCGCCGACCCAGAGCCCGGGACGATCACGCCGCCAGACCGCCGCGATGCCGAGCCCGGCGAGGACGTCCGCGACCGCGTGCGCCATCGCCGTCACGTGACCGACCACGCCGCGGCGGAGCCGGACCACCGGGTAGCCCACGAGCTGGCCGGGGCCGTGATAGGTGACGTCGCCGCCGCGCGCCGTCTCCACGACGGCGACGTCGCGGGCCGCGAGCGTCGCGGTCGAGGCGAGCACGTTCGCCCGCCGCGCCGACCGGCCGAGCGTGATCACCGGGCCGTGCTCGCAGAGCAGCAGCGTCTCCGGTCCCACGCCGGCGATGACCGCCGCGCGGAGGCGCTCTTGCTGGCGGGCGGTCGCCGCGAACGGCACCCGCCCGAGCCAGCTCCAGCGCGCCGGGCTCACCCTTCGGCGATGTCGGCGAAGAAGTCGGCGTCGACGAAGTCGACGCTGACCATGGTGTTGATGACGCCGATGCCGTGGCGGACGCAGGTCTCGGCCAGCGCCGCGCCGTCCGCGATCTCGACCGGCGGTCCCGGTTTCTTCCAGGCGGCGACGCCATCGTCGGCCAGCCGCCCGGCCATCATCAGCAGCCCTTCGTCCTGACCCCGCGCCTCGATTCCGGCCCGCAGCTCGCCGATCGCCCGCAGGCCCGCCGTGCTGCCGCCGAAGCGCAGCCCGATCAGGCACTTCGAGGGGCGCGAGCCGCGCCCACGAAGCGCCTCGATGTAGATCGTCCCCTCGACCCGCTTGACGAAGGTCGCCGGACCGAAGCCCTCCCGCTGGATGAGCACCCGGGCCAGCGCCTCGAAGGCCGAGGCCGGCAGATCGGAGATGCGTCTCTCCAGCGCCGCCAGCGTCCGTTCGCGCAGGGCCCGCCGGGCCTCGCCGAAGACCTGCTCGGCCCGCTCCAGCTCCTGATCGGGCGGCCGCCGGGCGAGGGCGTAGAGGCCTGCCCCGGCCGAACGCACCCGCGGGCGCTGGCCGGCGCGCAGCCGCTCGCGCGGCTCGGCTGCCAGCGCGGTGCGCATCACCCGCCAGGCCTCGTTCGGCTCGCCGTGCACCAGGCGCTGCCGCGCCGCTGCATCCGCGATCTCCCGGACGTGCACACCGCGCCCCGGCGCGCGCGCGCGCAGGATCTCCAGCGCGGCGTCGACGGGCGTCATGATCTTCCGTGGCCCCTGGTCGGGCAGCGGCGCGCGCGACGCGCTCGCCTCTCCGCCGGCGCCTGCCGCCTCGGGGGCGGCCCCCGCCTCCGCGGCCATCCCCTCGGGATGCTCCGGCGTGGGACGCGGTGCGTACTCCGGTCCGCGGCTCCCCTCGGCGAACCCCTCGCCGCCACGGCCTCCCCGACGCCGCCGACGGCGCCGCCGGCGGCCCGGCTCCTCGCCCGTCCCCGGCGCGCCCTCGACGCCCTCGGTCTCGGGACCCTCGTCTTCGCCGGCCTCGTCCTCGGCACCTTCGTCAGCGCCTGCGGCGGCGCCCGACTGACCAGCCGCGATCGGCTTCTCGTCACGCGCTTCTTCCGGGGCGCCGGCTACGCGAGCCACTGCCCTCTCGTCGTCTTCCATCCGACCCTCCGGGCCCTCATCATCATGATCGCCGCTCGTCTCGTCGTCGCCCTCGAGCACGCCGGTCTCCGCAAGCGCAGCCGCGCGGGCCTCCGCCGACATCCCGCTGCCCACCGGTTCGTCGCTCTCGTCGTCGCCTTCGGCCGCGGTCGTGGGGGTCGTGGCGGTCATCGTGGCCGAGGGCGTCGTCTCCGCCTCGCCCCTGCCGCGCCCCCGCCCACGTCGACGGCGTCGCCCTCGCTCTCCCTCGGGCTTGCTCTCGCCGTTGGCGGCTCTTTCGCCGCTGGCGGCCCTCTCGCCGCCGGCGGCCCTCTCACCGCTGGCGGCCCTCTCACCGCTGGCGGCCCTCTCGCCGCCCCGGCCCTTTCGCGCCGCCGTCTCCGTCTCGGCCTGCTCGGCTCGCGCGATCGCCTCGCGCTCCTCGGCCGTCAGCTCGGGGTAGCGCAACAGGCCGAACACGCCCGGCTTGACCCGGACGAACGGATTGCCGGGCGCCTTCTTCACGGCGGCGGTGAGCTGCGTCTGCATCGTCACCTCGGGCGTGCGCCCGACGAAGGTGAGCATCTTCTTGCCCATCGCCCGCTCGGTGAGCTCCTTGTAGTGCAGCGAGCGTCCTTCCCGTCGGAGGATCTCCAACGCTGCTTCCAAAAACGTCATGGCGCCCGTCTTTACCACAGATCGTCCGAGAGGTGCCCTCTCGTGTGCCGAATCGAGATCGATCATTTTTTGACGGGGACCACGGGCAGGGTTACCGGTGAAGGATGGTTGGACAGCGGAAGATCGGCGTGCTCATGGGCGGCTTGTCGGCTGAGCGGGACGTTTCGATACGCTCCGGGGAAGCCATCCTCGCCGCGCTCCAGGACCGGGGCCACGACGCCTGGCCGCTGTTCGTCGACCGCGACATCGACATGGTGCTCCGTCAGTCGCGCATCGACGTCGCGTTCGTGACACTGCACGGGCGCTACGGCGAGGACGGCTGCGTCCAGGGGCTGCTCGAGCTCCTGGGCATCCCCTACACCGGCTCCGGGGTGCTCGCCTCGGCCCTGGCGATGAACAAGGCCCGCGCCAAGGAGCTGTTTCGCCTCTCCAACCTGCCCACCGCTCCCGGCTACGTGGCGCGGGCGGATGACGGCGAGGATCTGCTGGAGCTGCACGGCTCGTTCGGGTTCCCCGTGGTGGTCAAGCCGGCGGGCGAAGGCTCCTCACTCGGGATCCGGATAGCGCGCGACGAGCTGGAGCTCGAGGCCGCGGTCGAGGACGCGCTGCGGTTCGACGACGACGTGATCGTCGAACGGTTCATCGAGGGCAAGGAGATCTCCGTCGGCATCCTCGACGGCAAGCCGATGGGAGCGGTCGAGATCGTCCCCAAGCGCGGCTTCTACGACTTCCACAGCAAGTACACGATCGGCCGGGCCGAGTTTCACCTGCCGGCGCGCCTGTCACCCGAGCGCTACCGCTCGGCGCTGCGGCTGGCGACGCTGGCGCACGAGGCGCTCGGCTGCGAGGGGGCGAGCCGCGTCGATCTGATCGTGAGCGACCGTGGCAACGAGGTGGTGCTGGAGGTCAACACGCTGCCGGGGATGACGCCGGCCAGCCTGCTCCCGAAGATCGCCCACGGCGCCGGCCTGTCGTTCGAGGACCTGGTCGAGGAGATGCTGAACGGCGCGCGGCTGCGGGCCCACGGCCATCGCCGCGACCGGCGCGCCGTGCAGGTCGGCTTCGCGGGGCCCGAGCGGCGCACCGGCTTCCTCTCCGACGCTCACTAGTAGCTCCCGCGGTGTAGCATTTCGCCGATGGCGACGTCGGGCGACAGCTTCCTGCTGAAGCGGGAGCGCGAGCGCAACAGCTCTACCCGGACCGCGTTCGCCGCCTACGCGGACCACCGCGCGCAGCAGATGGCGCTGCTGAACGGTCTCGGCGGTGACCGCATCGCGATCCTGGGCGCCGGCAACTGCAACGACCTCGAGCTGCCGGCGCTCGCCAGGGCCTTCAAAGAGATCCATCTCTTCGACATCGACGGCCAGGCGATCAAGGCGGCCATCGGCCGGCAGGAGATCGACGTGCGGCGCGCCTGTCACCCGCACGAGGAGGACCTCACCGGCGTTGCCGCCCTGCTGGAGGCGTGGCGCGACGAGTCGCCTGAAGAGTCCGCCGCGCAGGTCGCCGCGCTCGAACGGCTATCACCCCTGATCGCGGAGAACGGCGCCTTCGACGTGGTGCTCAGCACCTGCATGCTCAGTCAGGTCGCCATCAACCTGCGCGACTTCTTCGGCGTCGTGCCGGTCCTGAACACCGCGCTCTCCGCGGCGATCATCGGACACGTGATGCTGGCCACCGCCCTCACCAGGCCGGGGGGAACGCTCCTCATCGTCTCGGACTGCATCACCAACCAGTTCCCCATCCGGGAGGAGGCCGAGCGCCACGGGCCCCTGAAGGCGATCTTCAACCTCGCCGCGCGCGGAGCGGCCTTTCCCGGCACGGATCCCAGACTCGTAGCCGAGGTCGTGGCCAGCACCGACTTCGGCACGCCGGACTTCAAGGGCGCGTGGATCTGGGAGCTGACTCCCAAGGAGACGTATCTCGTCTACGCGCTGCAAGGGACGCGTCGACCGCGCTGACGACCGACCGCTCGCCGTCCGTCGCCCCGTCGTAACACAGGCCCACGCGGTCTATGCGTTAGAGTATCGTCGTGGCGCGAAAAGCCCGTAAGCAGGTGGTCAGCAAGCCGGTCGTCAACGATCCGGCGAACGCGAAGCTCTTCATCAACCGAGAGCTCTCCTGGCTCGGCTTCAACGAGCGCGTGCTGGAGGAGGCGCGCGATCCGGCGTGCCGCTGGCTGAGCGCCTCAAGTTCCTGGCCATCGTCGCCTCGAACCTGGACGAGTTCTTCATGGTCCGGGTGGCCGGCCTCAAGCAGCAGCTGTCGGGGAACGTGGCCGAGACCCCGCCCGACGGGCTGACCGCCGCCGAGCAGCTGGCCGCGATCAGCGCCCGGGCACACGCCATGGTCGCGGAGCAGTACCGCATCTGGCGCGAGGAGATCGCGCCCGGCGATCGGCGCCGCCGGGATCCGCCTCCTGCACGCCGAGCATCTCACCGCGGACCAGAAGACCCAGCTGCAGGCCTACTTCGCCCGCGAGGTCTGGCCGGTGCTGACCCCGCTGGCGGTCGATCCCGGCCACCCGTTTCCGATGCTGCGCAACCGCAGCCTGAACCTGGCGGTGCTGATGCACCGTGAGCGGCGAGAAGGTCGCGCGGCGCGAGACGATGATCGCCGTGGTGCAGGTGCCCTCGGTGCTGCCGCGCATCGCCGAGGTCGCCGGGCGATCAGCGCTTCAGCTTCATGCTGCTCGAGGAGCTGATCGCGATGCACGCCGGCGAGCTGTTCCCCGGCTTTCGCGTGCTCGGCTGCAGCGCCTTCCGCGTCACCCGGAACTTCGACCTGACGATCGACGAGGACGAAGCCGACGACCTCTTGAAGACGATCCAGAAGGAGCTGCGCCGGCGCGAGCGGGGCAGCGCCGTGCGGCTGGAGATCGCGCACGACACCCCCGCGGAGGTGGTGAGCTTCCTGCGCGCGGCCCTGCGCCTGGAGGCCGACGACGTCTACATGGTCGACGGCCCGCTGCACCTGGCCGACCTGGCCCCGATCGCCGGGCGCGACGAGCTGCGCGAGTTGCGCGACGAGCCGTTCTCGCCGCAGATCGTCCCGCCGCTGCAGGAGTACGACGACATCTTCCGGGTCATCGCCCAGCGGGACATCCTGCTGCACCACCCCTACGAGTCATTCGAGGACGTCGTCGAGTTCATCGCCGAGGCGGCCGACGATCCCAACGTGCTGGCGATCAAGCAGACGCTCTACCGCACCAGCGCCGACTCGCCGATCATCCGGGCGCTGATCCGCGCCGCCGAGAACGGCAAGCAGGTGACCGCGGTCGTCGAGCTGAAGGCGCGGTTCGACGAGGCGCCACAACATCCAGTGGGCCCGCACGCTGGAGGACGCCGGCGTGCACGTCGTCTACGGCCTGATCGGCCTCAAGACCCACTGCAAGGTGGCGCTGGTGGTGCGGCGCGAAGGCGAACCGGATCAAGCGCTACGTCCACCTGTCGACCGGCAACTACAACCCGTCGACCGCGCGGCTCTACAGCGACCTCTCCTACTTCACCGCCCGCGACGAGTTCGCCGACGACGCCGGCGCGCTGTTCAACCTGCTGACCGGCTACTCGTCGCCGCCGTCGTGGAAGCGCTTCGCGATCGCGCCGCTGGGCCTGCACGAGCGGATCATCGCGCTCATCGAGCGCGAGGCGGCGCTCGGAACCCGGGGCCGGATCGTCGCCAAGATGAACGCGCTGGTCGACGCCCGCGGTGATCAGGGCGCTCTACCGGGCGTCGCAGGCCGGGGCGTCAGATCGATCTGATCGTGCGCGGCATCTGCTGCCTGCGCCCCGGCGTGCCCGGGGATCAGCGAGAACATCCGGGTGCGCGCGATCGTCGACCGCTTCCTCGAGCACGCGCGCATCTTCTACTTCGAGAACGGCGGCAAGCGCGAGGTCTACCTGTCGTCGGCCGACTGGATGCCGCGCAACTTCCACCGCCGCGTCGAGGTCATGTTCCCCGTCGAGGACGAGGCGCTGCGCGACCGGGTCATCGACGAGATCCTGGCGATCGCGCTCGCGGACAACGTCAAGGCGCGCCGCCTGATGCCCGACGGCAGCTATGCGCGCGTGCGGCCCGAGGCGGTGGGCGGCAACGGCGCGCCGGCCAAGGCGCTCCGCAGCCAGTACCGGTTCATGGAGCTCGCGCGCGAGAAGGCACAGTCGGGCCCGGCGCTGCCCGGGGCGAGCGGGGGTTACCATGTGCGCACGACGCCACCACGGGCGACCCCGGGAAGCCCGCCGGCCGCCGGGGGCGTCCCCGCGCCCCCCGCCGGCGGCGGCGCGCCGACCTGATCCGCGGGAGCTCCCTCGCCGGAGCTCCCACCTGCGCGGGGGGGCATTTGATCGCCAGCCTCAGCCGCTCGTCGACGTCTCGTGTGACGCGGGCGTCACTCTACAAACGGGTGATTCCGCTTTATCATTGCCTGATGTCATCGCATCGCTTGCTCGCCGCCGCGACGGTCGTCGCCGGCTGCCTCGCCGCCCCCCTCGCTTCAGCGTCGATCGTCGTCGCGCTCGATCTTCCCGGAATGGTCTCGCGGGCCGACCACATCGCGGTGGTCGACGTCATGTCGGTGACGGCGGCCTGGGACGACCACCACGAGCAGATCATCTCCACCATCAGATCTGGCTGTGGTCGATCGCTGGAAGGGCGACGCGGCCGCGACGCACTTCACCGTGCGTCAGCTGGGCGGCACCGTCGGCGATCTGACGATGGTCGTGAACGGGATGTCGCAGTTCAGCGTGGGCGAGCGGGCGCTGGTCTTCTTGCGCGGCACCCCGCAGCGCGCGGCCGTGCTGGGGATGTCCCAGGGTAAGCGGGTCGTTCGGCGCAACGCCGACACCGGCGCCTGGGTCGTGCACGCGCCCGAGCGCGCGGGAGCGACGTTCGTGCGCAGCGCCCCGTCGAGCGGCACGTCGCCGCTGTTCGAGATGCGGGCCCGCCCGCTCGACGCGCTCCGTGACGAGGTTCGCACGCTGGCCGCGCAGCCGAGCAAGGCGCCGCAGCAATGATCGATCGACACAACCGGACGATGCGCGCCCGGTTCCTCGCCGGCGCGCTACTGGTGGGCCTCGTGCTGGCCGCGGCCCCTCCGGCAGCCGCGTACGTTCGCTACAAGATCAAGAACAGCAACATCACCTTCGCCTGGAAGCAGACCTGCGTCCCGATCATCGCCTACCCCAACGACATGCTGGCGATGATGCCCCTCGCCGAGGTCGACGCCGCCACGACCGGGGCGGTGAGGCCCTGGAGCGCCGCCGGCAACTCCTGCACCTACCTCGACCTCACGCTCACCGACTCGGACGAGCCGACCCCCCACGCCGCGCACGACAACAAGAACGTCCTCATCTTCCGGACCACCAACTGGTGCAAGCTGAAGGCGAACGGCGAGTGCGACCCGGAGATGGCGCTCGTCTACGACAGGCAGGCGCTGGCCCTGACGTCGGTGATCGCCAGCACCAAGACCGGCGAGATTCGCGACGTCGACATCGAGGTCAACGCCGTCAACTTCGAGTGGGCCGATCTGGTCGCGCACCCCGAGCTCGCCGGCGATCAGGTCCACCAGGATCTGCAGAACGCGCTCGCCCACGAGGTCGGGCACCTCATCGGCCTCGACCACACCTGCTACTACCAGAGCAACGACATGCCCCGCCCCGTCGACAGCAACGGCGACCCGCTGATCTATTGCAGCGACGCCACGCCCGAGGTCCGCGCCACGACGATGTTCCCGTCGGCGCAGCCGGGAGACATCGAGAAGCGGACGCTGGCCCCCGACGACCAGCAGGCGCTCTGCGAGATCTACCCGCTCGACGCGAACCCTATGCGCTGCGAGCCGCTCGTCGACGACAACAGCGGCGGTTGCAAGTGCGCAGCCGCGGCCCCGGCCGGCGGAGAAACCGCCGCGGCCTTCGGGGTCCTGGCCGCGGGCGCGCTGATCCTCTCACTGCGTCGGCGACGCCGGCGGCTGTCGATCGGCTGACGTGCGGTCGAGCGCCGCCCGCACCACCGCCGCCGTCATCGCGCTCTCGACGACCTTCGCCGCCAGCGGTCAAGCGTGGGGGTTCGTGCGCAAGCTCTCCAGTGCGGGCATACCGGAGCGCTGGGGCGAGAGCTGCTTGCCGGTCGCCGTCTACCCGAACGGCTACGCCGAAATGACCCGCGACGAGATCGCCAAGTCGATCGGCGCCGCCGCCCGCGCCTGGGGGCCCGATGCGATCGCCTGCGGCGACGGCTCGCATCCCTACCTCGAGATCGTCGTCGAGATGGCCGCAGACCGCGCCGCCGCGCCGCACGTGGCGTACGACGGCCGCAATACGATCGCGTTCGAGACCGAGAGCTGGTCGGGCGACGACACCACGCAGGTCGCCGTGACCTACGACTTCCGTCAGCCTGGCGGCCGGATCGTCGATACCGATATACGGATCAACGCGCTCTACCACTCGTTCGCCAATCTCGATCCGGGGTCGGCACTCGGCGGCCATTCCTTCGACTTCTTCGACCTGCAGAACGCGATCACCCACGAACTGGGGCATCTGATCGGCCTCGCTCACACCTGCATGCTCGATCCGGGCGAAGCCCGGCCGCTGGACGATCAGGGGAACCCGGTCCCCGCCTGCGCCGACGCCAGCGACGAGGTCCTCGCCACGACGATGTACCCCTCGACCGAACCGGGGTGGATCGCGCAGCGCGTGCTCTCCAGCGACGAGGTCCGCGCGGTCTGCGCAATCTATCCGGCCAGCGCCGACCCCAAGCTCTGCGTGCTCGATCTCCCCGACGACGGCTGCGGTTGCGCGGCGACGGGCCCCCGGCCCGGCGGTCTGCTCGCCGGCGTCGTCGGGCTCGCGCTCGCGCTGGCCGTCAGCCGGGCTCGACCTCGACGCGCAGGTTCGGGACCGAAGCCTCGCCGAGGTTGACGCTCGCCGGGACGTCGATCTCCTGCTCGGTGACGCGGTAGCCCGGCGCGGTCACCGTCAGGCGCCAGCGCCCGGGAACGAGGCGCGTCAACCGGAAGCTCCCGGGGCGCCGCAGCTCCGCGCTCGTCTCGATCCCGCCCGGCCCGACCGCCTCCACCCGACCGCGCGCGACGGCGGCGCCGGTGATGCGCGCCCGCACCTCACCCGCCACCGCGCCGGGAAACGGGACGGTCAGCAAGGCGAACGTGCCGGTCACGGCCCCCAGCGTCGTCGCCGGATAGTCGGGGTGGGCGATCTCGACGCTCAGGTCGCCGGCCGGGAGGTCGGCGATGCTGAAGTGACCGCCGGCGTCCGTCACGGCCCCGCCCGCCGCCGTGTCGGCGCCCGCGGCCCGGACCACCAGCCGCGCCTTCGCCAGCGGCCGGCCACCGGTGTCCCGCGCCATCCCCTCGAGCCGCGCCTCGGCGCGCACAAGCCGCAGCTCGACGGGCGGCGACGTACCGGGCCCGACCGAGACGACGACCTGGGCGACGCCCCTCCGGGGGGCCCGGGCCGAGACCCTGTAGCTCCCCGCCCGCAGCGCGAGCGAGAACCGGCCCGCCCCGTCGGTGAGAGCGGTCTGCCCCGACGCGCCGTCGGGCATGCCGGTTGGATCGATCGCGACCCGTGCCCCCTCGATCGGGATGCCCCCCTCGTCCGAGACCCGCCCCCCGAGCTCGATCCCGGCGCGCAACGCCAGCGTCCCGACATCATGTCGCTCGCCGGGCGCCACCACCATCTCGTCGCTGCGCAGCGGCTCAGCACCGCGCTGGGCGACATCGAGGTGGTAACGCCCGGGGATGAGGTCGCCGATGCTGAATCGCCCCTCGCGATCGGCGCGCGCGGAGCGTGTCGTGCCCAGCGCGCGGCCGGACCCGGGCGGCAGCGCGGCCGCCTCGGCCGCCGGCGGCAGCGGCCCGGTCTGCACGCTCAGATCCTCGAGCCCACTGGCGACGCAGCGAACGTCGGCCCCCGCTGCCGGCGCCCCGCGCGGATCGACGACGCGCCCGGCCAGCCGCCCCCCGCGGACCAGCTCGAGGGTGGCCGTCGCCGGCGCCCCTCCGGCGGCGAGCGCCACGATCGGGGTCGCGCGCTGCAGGTATCCGGTGACCGCCGCCGTGAGCCGGTACGACCCCGGTGGCAACCCCGCCACGGCGAAGCGTCCGGTGCGATCGGTGTCGGCGAAGGCGGGGAGCGGGTCGTCGCCCAGCGCCAGCGCGGCGCGCTCGATCCGGACGCGCATCCCCGGCAGCGCAGCGCCGACGTCGTCGACGACACGCCCCTCGCAGCCGGCCCCGGGCGCCAGCGCGAGCGTCAGCCGCTCGCCCGGCGGGCCCTCGCTCACCGCCGTCGCGGTCGGCGGCGCGGCGAGCGACGCCTGGCTGGCGGCGATCAGGTAGCGGCCGGCGCCCAGACCACCGAAGGCGAAGGCCCCGTCGCCGCGGGTGAGCGTCTCGCGGATCGACCCGCCCTCCTCGGGCGCCAGGCGAACCGCGGCCCCGGCGACCGCGACCCCGCCCGAAAGCACGCGCCCGGTGATCGATAGCGCCGTCCCGGGCAGGTGGACCACCACGGCGCTGGCCGGGACGGCGATGGGGGCCGTCTCGAATGAGGCGAAGCCGGCGGCCTCGATCAGCAGCCGATAGCTCCCCGGTGGCAGCCCCGCCAGCACGAAGCCTCCCTCAGGATCGGTCCGGGTCTCTCCCGCCCCCAGCGCGACGACGCGGGCGTCCGGCACCGGGTGGTCGGCACGGTCCAGCGTCCGGCCACGAAGCTCTGCGGTGGTCGTCGATGGCGGTCGAGCTGGCGGCGGCGCGGGGGCGCGCGACCGGCGGCAGCCCGTCGCCGCGGTGGCCCCCGCAGCCCACAACGTCAGGCCGAGCAGAACGCGAGCGCCGGCGCCGGGCGTACGGCTTGCGAAATCCATCTGCCGGTGTTAAAGGTACGCGCCTTCCGGAGGGAACTGAAATGGCCGCGCATTGTGAAGTTTGCAGCAAGAAACGCCGGGTAGCTAACAACGTTAGCCACTCGAACATCAAGACGAAGAGCATCCAGCGGCCCAACCTGCGCCGCGTGCACGCCAAGCTGCCCGGCGGCACTCACCGGCACATCCGGGTCTGCGCGCGCTGCCTTCGCTCCGGCTTGATCGCGAAGGCCTAAAGAGGCCAGCGGGTCGGCGCACGCGCCGCCCGCCCAGATCGCATCGACGGTACCCGCGGATAGCCGCACCCCCGCGCTGCGCGCGGGAGCGGCTAGTTACCGCCCGGGCCCGGGCCGCTCGATGAGGGCTGACAGACCGGCTTGACCGTCAGCGACGTGCAGCGGTCGACGTTGGTGATCGTCAGCGTGCCGGCCTTGAGCGCCTGCTCGTCGAACGGCTTCTGGTACGCGCAGATCGTCTGACCGACGTCGCCGCAGCTGCGCGAGCCCGAGCAATCTTCGTCGCCGACCCAGATCCGCCAGGTGGGGCTGTTCGCCATCAGCTCCGAGGCCGAGACCGTTCGGCTGGACGGCGTGATCACCTGGTTCCAGGTCACCACGAACTTGTCGACGATCGTGCCGGTCACGCCGGCGTTCTGATCAGTCGGCGTCTGGTTGGGATGATCGAACTGGCAAAACATGTCGGGGGCCGAGCCGCCCACCTGGCCCATCAGGGGATCCCACATTCCCCCGCCGGCGGGCGTCATCATCGCCTGAGCCGAATCGCAGACGATCGTCCAGCGCGACTGCGCATCGATGCGGCACTGGCCGGCGTTGCAGGTCTGACAGCCGCCGCACGGGGCGCACGCCGCGCCCATCGTGCCGCACATCTGCGTCGTCCGGTTGCGCACGCAGGTCGTGCCGTTGCAGCAGCCGTCGGAGCAGTTCTCAGGCGTGCAGCTCGGACCGCCGCCCGCCCCGCCGCGCCCGGTGCTCCCGGCGACGCTCCCCGCGGCGCCCGCGACCCCGCCACCGGCGCCCGCGACGCTCCCGCCGCTGCCCGCGACGCTCCCGCCGGCACCTGCGATGCTCCCGGCGGCGCCCGCGACGCTGCCGGCCAGACCACCGTCCGCGCCACCCGGCGATCCCGCCACCCCTGACGATCCGGCGATACCGGTCGAACCGGCCACCCCGGTGGCGCCGGCGATCCCCGACGACGAGCCGGCGATCCCCGACGAGCCGGCGATACCGGTCGTTCCCGCCGCCCCGCTCCCCGCGATGCCCGACGTCCCGGCCCCCCCGGATTCCCCGGCGACGCCGGAGCTCCCCGCGAGGCCGCTCGCACCCGCGTCCCCGGACGCTCCGGCAGCGCCGCCCGCCACGCCTGTGCTGGCGCCCGCCGCACCGCCGACGCCGGTCGGATTCGCACCCGCCGTCCCGCCGCCGATTCCGGGCGAGCCCGCGATCCCACCGGTCCCCGGAGTCCCGGCGTCCTTCTGAAGGTGGGGCATCAGGTTCAACCCGCTCTCGTCGACCCCGCAGGACACCACGAAAACCCCTGCAGCTACCAGTGTCAGGAAGCGAGTTGATAGTCGCTGCACACGATCATCGTATGCCAACCGTGCGCTACAGGAAAGCGCCGACCAGGAAGACCCCGACGCGGGCGGCCCAGGCCGCACCGACGCGGCCGGTGAGCGCGAAGGTCAGCGCGGCCGTGGCGTGCGTCGCCGCGATCAGCCCCAGCGCACCTACATCCAGACCGGCCTCGGTCCCACGGCCCGCGCCCCCCATGACCGTCGCGACCAGGCCCAGGGCGGTGGCCGCCGCCGCGCCCAGGAGCCGGCTGCGCCAGGCCGGCGCGGGCGCCAGCTCCTGCTCGACGGCCCGCTGGAGCACGCCACGCAGAATCAGCTCCTCGCCGGCCAGCGCCACCAGCACGAGGGCCACGGCGGCGACGTCGAGCCGCGCGACGTCCCCGAGCAGCGCGGCGAACGATCCCCTGACCGCGCGTCCCAGCAGCGCCCCCAGCGCCGCGCCCACCACCAGCGCCCGCGGCAATCCGACCCGGCGCGCGAAGGCGGGACGCCGGGCCAGATAGCGCGCGGCGACGGCCGCCAGCAAGAGCACCAGCCCGATGCGGATGACACCGGCCGCGATCCGCCCGGCCTCGCCCGCGTCGGTCGGGATCGCCCCGGCGGCGTGCTGGCCGACCGCGTAGAGGATCAGCATCGTCGCGCCGTCGGCGACGCGCAGCCCGCGCGCCCGCACCGCCTCGGCGTCCATGCAGACCTCCGCGCGGGCGACGCCAGAACGCCAGTAGGCCCAGGTCGCGAAGACGTAGAGCGCCAGGCCCGCCAGCCGGGTCGCCGGCGTGCCGATCAGGACCAGGTTGAAGAGCCCCCCGATCAGAAGGAAGGCGTAGATCGTTCCCGGTCCGACGGCGGTGCCCTGATCGTCGGAGAGGTCGGCGCCGCCGCTGGCCATCGCCACCGCGAGGAAGCACATCCCCGCGGCGCTGCCGGTGACCAGCAGGCCGGCGCCCAGGCGTTCCCAGGCCGTCAACCCCGGAACCGCGAACGACAGCACCGCGAACGTCACGGCAGCCGTGCCGCCCACGATGATCGACCAGGCACGCGCCTTGGCGGCGAGCAGCCGGCCGAGCGGCACCGGGACCGAGCGCAGGATCCAGAACGCGCGCCGTTCGGCCTGCATGTGGGTCAGGGGGCCGATCGTCGCCATGTAGAGCGCGAGCGAATAGGCGATGCACGACACGCGGGCCAGGCTGCCGGTCGACCAGTCCCACCCGGCAGCGCCGAAGATCTGGACGCCGACGAAGATGAGCGGCATCGCGATCAGCGCGAGCAGCTGGGGTCGATCGCGCACCACCAGCAGCAGGTCCTTGCTGGCGGCGGTGACGGGGCGCGCGCGGGGCCGCGGCGCGGCGCCGACCTCAGCCCAGGTCGCCCCGGCCTCCTCCCAGCCCCGCATCCCCGCGCGCCGGGCCATCGCCGCCGCAGCGAGCGCGGCGCCGACCGCGAGCGCCGCGAGCGCCAGCAGGGCCAGCGCCGCCTCCCCGCCCGACCCGCGTACGATCCCGGCCAGCGGCGCCACGATCAGCGCGCCCGGCGAGGCGCGCAGCCAGGCTCCCGACGCCGCGATGCCCTGGGCCAGGGAGGCCGGCGCGCGCAGCACCCAGGTGCCGAGCATCCAGAGCGTCGCCAGCGCCAGCGCCGCGCAGAGCCGCAGCGCGACCCAGATCGCCCGGCGCCGGGCCGGGGCCACCGCGTGAACGACGCCGAGCTGGATCGCGTACGCCGACATCGAGATCGCGACCTGGACCAGCATCGACGTGGCCACGGCGATCGGCCAGGCCGCCGCCCCCACGTCCCATACCGACGCCGCGGCGATCAAGATCGGCAGCAGAAAAAGCGCCCCCACCGGATCGGTGGCCGCGTCGGCGCAGCCGCGGGCCACGACCAGGGCCGCGAGGGAGACCGGTCGCGCCAGCATGAACTCGTTCTCGGGGCTCCCCGCCCTCACCGCCTCGCTGCTGGCGGCGCGCGCGGCCACCCCCCCGAACGCCAGCGCCCCCGCCACCAGCGCCAGCGCCGCGATCTGGCCCGAAAGATCGACCGTGAGGGCGATGACCGAGAACGCCTGGCCGAAGAGGCCGACGTAGGCGAACGCCGTCATCAGGCCGACGGCCGCCGCCAGCACCGGGATCCGGCCGCGCGAGCGCAGCCCGTTGCGGAGCGCGCGCAGCCGGAACCGCACCAGGAGGCGCGCCAGCGGCCACCAGCCGAGCGCGCTCACCCGTCGGTGACCTTGAGGAACAGGTCCTCGAGGGTCGTCTCGGGCGAGGCCGCGTAGCGCACCCGCAGCTCACCCGGCGCGCCGACCGCCTGCAGGGCGCCGTCGCGGATGATCGCGACCCGGTGGCAGATCCGCTCGGCCGCGTCGAGCATGTGCGTGGAGAGAAAGATCGTGCGCCCCCCCGCGGCCAGCTCGGCGATCGTCGAACGCATCTGGCGCGCGCCAGCGGGATCGAGGCCGTTGGTCGGCTCGTCGAGGATCAGCACCTTGGGCTCGTGAATCAGGGCCAGCGCCAGGGCCAGCCGCTTCTTCATCCCCAGCGAGTAGGTGACCGTGTACGCGGCGGCCGCCGCTCCCAGGCCGAGGCGCTCGGCGATCGCGCCGGCCCGGCGCCGGGCCTCCTGGGGCTCCATGCCATGGAGCCCGGCGACCAGCTCCAGCGTCTCGATGCCGCTCAGGTACGGATAGAGGAACGGCTCGTCGGGGAGGTAGCCGACGTCGCGCTTGAGCGCCACCGCGTCGGCGTGGCAGTCGCGCCCCAGGATCGACGCGCGCCCGGCGCTCGGGCGCAGGAGCCCCATCAGCAGGCGGATGGTCGTGGTCTTTCCGGAGCCGTTCGGCCCCAGGAAGCCCATCACCTCGCCCGCCTCGACGCGCAGGCTGAGGTCGGCGACGGCGAGCTTGGCGCCGAAGCGTTTGCTGAGCCCTTCGGTCTCGATCACGGCGCCGCGGGCGCCGCTCGCGCGATCGCGTCGGGGGAGGACGAGCTTGGCTCGTCCGAGCCCATCGCGGGAGGTTCGGAGGGGGGGGTGGGGGCCCCCACCCCTCCCCTCTGAGATGGGTGACCCTGCAGGCGAGGCGCGCGGAGCGGGATCAGCACCATCGGATCCAGATGGGCGTCTCCCTCGCGGGCCCACAGCGCCGTCCGCGCGAGCTCCGCGTCGAGCGCGACGTCGGCGCCGCAGAGCGCGGTGACGACCTCGACCGGCCGTGCGCTCCCCTCGTGGCTCACGGCGACGCGAAACCGCAAGAGCTCGCCGTCGGGCCAGTCGAGCAGCGCGCGAAGACGCTCCGCCTCGACGGGGTCGATCGCCTCGACGGAGCGGAGGCTGCGGCGCACGTCGGTCGTCCGCGCCAGCCCCTTTCCGTCGTCCCTGTCCGATTCGCGGCGCACCAGCAGCGGCTCGTCGCCGGCCGCGCGGGCGATCGCCGCGGCGACGTCGGCGCCTGCGGGCAAGCGCGCGGCGTACTCGGTCTCGCCGATCACCCGGCCGAGCGCCCGATCGTTGTCGCCCAGCCGGACGACGCTGAGGATCTGGATGCCGTCGAGGCTGACGCGCGCCAGGCGGCGGCGTAGGTCGTCGGCGTCGACGTCGTCGACCAGCGTCACGTCGAGCAGCTCGCCCAGCGACGGGATGCCGAGCCCCAGCGCGGGACCGAACGACAGCTCGGGCTTGGGGTGGAAGCCGAGGGAGTAGAAGAGCTCGAGCCCGGCCCGCCGGAAGATGCGCGGCAGGTGGCGCACGAGATCGAGGTGACCCAGGTAGGCCACGCGCCCGAGCTTGGTGTAGCGGAGCCGATAGCGGCGCGGGCGTCCCTTGTGACGCACGCACCGGCGGCATCGGCTTGGCGTGCTTCGCGCGTGCGCTCACCCTCGCTCGGACGCGGCGTCGCGGGTGGCGCCACCGGCGGCGCCCAGGCGTTCATGCGACGGAGGTAGAAGAGTCGCTCTTCCTTCATCTTGCCCGAGGTCGCAGGCGACGCCGCAGTCGTAGCAGACGAGCTTCTTCTCGGCGGTCGCCTCGGCCTCGCCGACGTTGTTCGGGTGGAGCAGCTTGCTTGAACGGCTTGCCGCACGGGGGCGACAGCCGGTCCTTCAGCGCCTTGCGGTACTCCTTGAGCCAGGAAGTCGTCCTCGAGCCCGACGTCGATGTGGTCCCACGGCAGCCGCGCGGTGACCGGGATCGTGCCCAGGAAGCGCTGCGACGTCGACGCCGCTGTCGGCGAGCGCCTTCTCCCAGCGCTCGAGGCGCAGCTCCTCGTCCCAGCCGTCGAAGCGGGCGCCGAGCGCGGAAGGCCGCCTCGAGGACGTCGGCCAGCCGGCGGTCGCCGCGCGCGAAGATCCCCTCGATGTGCGACTGGTGGTTCTCGTGCATCTTCAGGGTCACGCGCAGCGCGCGGGCGCCGCTCGGCGCAGCAGCGCCTGCTTGCGCGCGATCTCGCCCTCGCCGTCCATCGCGCACCACTGGAACGGCGTGTGCGGCTTGGGCACGTGGGTCGAGACCGAGACCGTCACCTCGGCCGCGCCCTTGCTGGTGGCGGCGGCCGATCGACTGCACGCGCGCCGCCGGTCTCGACGATGCCGCGCGACGTCCTCGTCCTCCTCGGTCGGCAGGCCGATCATGAAGTAGAGCTTCATGCGCGTGCAAGCCGCGCCCGAACACCCGCTGCGCCGACTCGGAGATGTCCTCCTCGGTGACGTTCTTGTTGACGACGTCGCGCATGCGCTGCGTGCCCGCCTCGGGCGCGAAGGTCAGGCCGCCGGCGCGCACGCGTGGCCATCTCGTCGAGCAGGTCCTCGTTGAGGCCGTAGGCGCGCAGCGACGACACCGACAGCGACACCCGCTCGGGCGCCAGCTTGGCCATCGCCGCCTTCACCAGCGGCGTGATGCAGGAGTAGTCGGCGGTCGACAGCGACGGTCAGCGCGGTCTCGTCGTAGCCCGCCCTTCTTCACGCCGCCGAGGACGGCGTCGAGCACCGCCGACCGGATCGCGCTCGCGCACCGGGCGGTAGATCATGCCGGCCTGGCAGAAGCGGCAGCCCTCGGTGCAGCCGCGCGCGATCTCGACCGCCATGCGATCGAAGATCGCCTCGGCGTACGGCACCGGCGAATCGTCGGGGAACGGGAACGCGTCGACGTCGACCAGCGTCGCGGCGCGGACGCGCGCGGGCACGCGCGGATCGAGCGGCGCGCCGACGACCACGAAGCCGCTGTCGTCGTCGAGGCACGGTCGCGTAGAGCGCGGGCACGTAGAGCGCGTACGCGCGCCGCCAGCTCGGATCAGCGCGCTCGCGACGCGGCACGCCCGCGCGCCGCAGGGCCGCCGACCTCGCGCACCAGCGCCGGGCAGCTGCTCCTCGGCCTCGCCGATGAAGAAGGCGTCGATGAACGGCGCCAGCGGCTCGGGGTGCGTCGCGGTCGGGCCGCCGGCGATGATCAGCGGCGCCTCGTCGCCGCGGTCGGCGGCGCGCAGCGGGATGCCGCCGAGGTCGAGCAGGGTCAGGACGTTCGTGTAGGTCAGCTCGTACTGCAGCGAGAAGCCGACCACGTCGAAGTCGGACAGCGGCGACGCCGACTCCGAGCGAGACGCAGCGGCAGGCCGCGCGCGCGCAGCTCGGCCTCCATGTCGACCCAGGGCGCGAACGCGCGCTCGCAGGCGATGCGTCGGTCCTTGTTCAGGACCGCGTAGAGGATCTTGGTCCCCAGGTGGGACATCCCGATCTCGTAGACGTCGGGGAACGCCAGGCAGATCCGGGCCGCGACCTGGGCGCCGGGTCCTTGCGAACCTCCTGGTACTCGCCGCCCGAGGTAGCGGGCCGGCTTCTCGACCTTGTTCAGAAACTCCGCGTACGGATGCCGCATGGGACCCTGCCTTTGCGACGCAGGCTACTCATTTCCCTGGAAGACGTAGACGAATTCGGTCCCGTATTCGTCGGACGCCTGCGGGAAGGCCCATCGCGAGACGACCTCGCGCAGGCAGGGCTCGACGGCGCGGAACTGGGTCGGGCCGTCGACGGCGACCTTCTTCACGCGGCCGGAGATGCCGATGGTCAGCGTCACCGTCACCTTGCCGTGGGTCAGGCTGCTGTCGCGCAGCAGGGCCCGCTGGTAGCAGGTCTTGATCCCGTTGCGGTTGTTGCTGATGACGCGCGAGATCTCCGACTGCGACGGCGGTGGCCGGTTGGCGATGGCTGCGTTGATCGCGACGTTCCTCCCGTCGCGGAAGCGGGCGGCGGCGCCGGTCTCGGGGGACGCGGCCGGGGCGGCGGTGGCGGTCCGGGGGCGGTCGCGGGTCCGGGGGCGGTCGCGGGTCCGGGCGCCGTTGCGGGTCCGCCGTGCGCCGTGTTGCGCCCGCGCGGCCCCTTCGTCGGCTTGCCTCGTCCGGCCGGCCCGGTCGCTGCCGCTGTCTCCGGCGACGGGGTCGGCTCGGGCGGCGTCGGCTCGGCCGCCTTCTCGACGACGGCCGCCAGCGGATCGGTGACCGTCGCCTTCGGCGCCGCCACCGGGGCCGAAGGCTTCTTCTTCGTCATGCTGACCGTGACCACCACGCAGACGACCGCGATGATGCCGAGCAACGCGAAGATCATGTGGGTGTTCTTCGCACGCGACCCCTGCGCGGCGGACGAAGCGCTCCAGCCGACCGCCTCCGACCCCGTCATCAGGCGCGGGGGAGCGCTGGCCGGGGCCGGCGCCGCGCCCGGGATGTTGAGGAGCCGCAACACGTCCGAGCTCGATTGCGTGGCCGCGCGCCCGGTGGCCGATTCGACGGCGCCGTTGTGGGTGCCGTGCCCGTTGGTCCCGAGACCGTGGAGCATGTGGGCCTGGGGCGCCGGCGTCTGCAGCAGCGACGCCGCATCATCGGCACGCGCCGGCACGGCGGGCGCGAACAGGTCGACAGGCTTCGGGCCAGTGGCGTGACTCGGCAGCGGCAGCTTGTGCGTCGCGCTCGGCGCAACGGTCGCCATCGCCCCGGTCTGACGGCCGGCGGCCGACATCGACCCGGTCGGGCGGCCGACGGTCGACGTCGCTCCGGTCGGGCGCCGCGCCGAGGCTGCCGACAACGAGGCGGGCGCGGCTGCCGGCGAGGGCATCGATACGGGCGGCAGCGGCGGCGACGGTGTCGGGCGGCGGGGCGCGCCAGGCGGCGGCGCGCCAAGCGGCGGCGCGGGAGGCTTGCGGCGCGCGGCGAGGTCGGCGGCCACCGTCGGAACGTCGGCGGGGGGCTTCCAGCTCCCGAGCTTCTCATTCCAGACGTGAACGTCGGCCTGCCTGGCGAGCGGCGCGATCTTGTCGACCAGCTGCCTGCGCGAGAACGGCCCGGTGCGCTGGCCTTCCAGCGCCATGTACCACTGCAGCCCGTCTTCGGGCGCCGGAGGCGGACCGACCGTCGATACGGGCCCGGTCGGGCGCCGCGGCGGCACCGGCGGCACCGGCGGCCGCGCATCGACCGGGATGTCGCCGTAGGGCGAGATGATGGTGCGGCCGGAGTCGTCGGCTTCAGACGGTGCGGACAGCGCGTGCGCGGCCGACGCCCGGGGCGCCTGACTCAGCGCCGGAATGCCGTCCCCGGAGGGGCGCCGTGCCTCGCGAACCGTGATCAGGTTCGCGCAGGTCTTGCACTTGACCTTGAGGACCTTCCCGCGAACCCGCTCGTCCGCGATGGAGTACTTGGTCTGGCAACGATCGCAGACGAATTTCATGCGGACTTTTGGGGCCTTACACGCGGGTACCCGTGCCCGCGATCGACGGCGAAAACTATCATTTCAGCGTCACGATTACCATCGCGGCGACACCGATCGCGATGAATGCGGCGATGATGAGCCAGCTCATCGAGCGCGGCTCGCTGATGATGGGCGTTGGGGTCGGGGTGGGCGTCGGGATCGGGGTCGGGGTTGCCGTTTCCGGTGCGGTGGCCCGCGCCGGGGCCCGGGCAGGCTCGTCCTCGGCGGCGGACATCCGCATCGACAGCGGCGCCCGGCGATCGAAGTCCAGCTCTTCCATCTCGCCGGCCGGCTCGGACGCTGCGGTCGCGTTCGGTCGTGAATCGTCCAGCGCCGGCGCGACCGCCCCGGAGGGAAAGAGCTCATTCATGTAGAGCCCGACCCGCCGGTTGCCGGTGCGAAGCCCGCTGTCGTCGAGGAACTCCTCCAGCTCGTGGCGCATCTCCTCCGCCGACTGGTAGCGATCCTCGGGCCGCTTCTCCAGCGCGCGCATGACGATCAGCTCGAGGGCCGGCGGGTAGTCGCGACGCAGCGCCGTCGGCGGAGGGATGTTCTCGTCGACGATCCGGCGCATGACGGCGTTGGGGGCGCCCCGATAGAGGCGCTGGCAAAGTGTCAGCTCGTACAAGATGATCCCCAGCGCGAAAATATCCGACCGGTAATCGGCGCCTTGCCCGCGAATCTGTTCGGGCGACATGTACGACGCCTTCCCGGGCAGGATTCCCGCCTCCTCGCGCAGCTCGTCCTGCGCCCGCGCGATACCAAAGTCCACGATCTTGGTCTGCCCCTCGAAGCTGACCAGGATGTTGGTCGGCGAGACGTCGCGATGGACGATCCGCAGCACGCGCCCGTCGGGCTCGGGGCGCTCGTGCGCGTAGGCGAGCCCCGCGGCGGTCTGGGCCACGACGTGCACCGCGTGCTCGATCGGCAGGTAGTTGTTGACCGCCAGACCGCGCTTCACGATCTCGGCCACCGTCTCGCCATGGATGTACTCCATCGCGATGTACTTCATCCCTCCCTCGTCGGCGACGTCATAGACGTGGACGATGGCGGGATGGTTCAGCTTGGCGGCCAGGCGGGCCTCGTCGAGGAACATCGTCACCACGCTCGATTTTTCGGCGTAGCGCGGCTGCAACAACTTCAGGACGACCGGTTTTTCGAAGCCGCCCATCGCCTGCTGCCGGGCGATGTAGAGCTCGGCCATTCCTCCCGAGGCAAGGTGGCGAACGACTTCATAGCGTCCCACCTTGCGACCGATCAGGTCGGGGAGCTCGCGGGGTTTCGCCATGGCGCCGGCATCCTACCGCAAGCCCGCGTGTCGGCACTGGATTCCGACGCCCAACCGCAACCAAAAAGGTCACAAAACTGACGATTTCACCCTCAAGGCCACCGTGAATCTGCCGAGCAGTTTGGGACGTGGACGACGCACTACCCAACGAGCCATTACCGGAAACCGCGGACAGCCGCGCGTTCTCGCGTGCCAAGCGCCGCAACCTGATCGAGCTGGGCATCGCGGTGGCCACCGGCGTCGGCTTCTGCGTGATGTTCAACGCCTTCTATTCGATCCTGACCCAGCAGTAGCCGCCCGGCCGTCGCGCGCTCGTCTCGCGCTTCGCCGGCGGGGGGAGCGGTGATATAGCAGTGGCGACGCTGTGCATATCGCCCTGCCTCGCGACGTCTCTGTCGACGGCCACCTGGTCGACGGCGCGCTCGGCTACCTGACGCTCACCACCGGGCTCGCGTTCGGGGCGCTCGTCCTGATGCTCGCGGTGACGGTGCTCTTTCACCGCGAGCGCGCGGGGCGGCAGGCCCACTACACGCACGGCAACCGCGTCCGCGATCACGTGCTGACGTTCGCGCTGGGGTTGACGCTGTTCGTCGCCATCGACGTCACGCTGGCGACGCGTTCGACCCGCGACCTCGCGGAGAGGTTCTGGCGCTATCCCGACGGCGATCCGCGGGCGCTGCGGGTCGAGGTGACGGCGCGGCAGTGGTCGTGGACGTTTCGCACCGCCGGACCCGACGGGCGATTCGCCACCCCCGACGACGTCATCACGCTGAACGAGCTGCACGCCCCCGTCGGCCGGCCGATCTACCTCAAGCTCCGCTCGCGCGACGTCGTCCACTCGTTCTACCTGCCGAACTTCCGCACCAAGCTGGACGCGATCCCGGGCAGCACGACCCGCCTCTGGTTCGAAGCGCGCGAGACGGGTCGGTTCGAGATCGGCTGCGCCCAGCACTGCGGCGTCAGCCACTACAAGATGCGGGGCGAGCTCGTGATCCAGACCGAGGCCGACTACGGGGTGTGGCTGGCCCGGGCCGCGACCGACAGCCGGCTGCGCTACGACCCGGCCGAGGGGCTGGAACGCGACGGGTGGGACTGGGAGACCGGCCGATGACGGTCCCCGCCCCGCTGGGCGCGCCGCCCGAGCCCCCCAACGGCGACGGCGACGACGAGATCCACCCTCCCCCCTCGGGGTTCTGGCGCCGGCGCGTCTTCTCGCTCGACCACAAGGTCATCGGCAAGCAGTTCCTCTTCCTCGGGCTCGCCTTCCTGGCCGTCGGCGGCTTCATGGCGATGCTGATCCGCTGGCAGCTGGCCCGGCCCGGGCAGCCCGTTCCCATCGTCGGGAGGCTGCTGTTCGGCGACGCCGGCGGGGCGATCTCGCCCGCCGCCTACACGTCGCTGTTCACGATGCACGGCACGATCATGATCTTCTTCGCGGTGACGCCGATCCTGATCGGCGGCTTCGGCAACTTCTGCCTGCCGCTCATGATCGGTGCCCGGGACATGGCGTTCCCGCGGCTCAACATGGCGTCGTTCTGGACGATGGCGGCGGCGACGGCGACGTTGACCGCGTCGTTCTTCGTGCCGCTGGGGGCGCCCCAGGCCGGCTGGACGTCGTACGCGACGCTGTCGACGGCGATCGGCGCGCCGGGGCCCGGGCAGACGCTCTGGGTCGTGGCGATCTACCTCAACGGCACGTCGTCGGTGATGGGCGCGGTCAACTACATCACCACCGTCATCCGGCTGCGCGCGCCGGGGATGACCTGGTTCCGGATGCCGGTGACGGTGTGGGGCTTCTTCCTGACGTCGATCCTGAACGCGCTGTTCGTGCCCGTGGTGGCCGCCGCGATGGTGCTGCTGTTCCTCGACCGGGTGTTCGGGACGCAGTTCTTCATCGCCGGCAGCTCGATCCGCGCGGGCGGCGATCCGATCCTCTACCAGCACCTGTTCTGGCTGTTCGGCCACCCCGAGGTCTACATCCTGATCATCCCCGCCTGGGGGATCGTCACCGACCTGCTGGCATTCTTCGCGCGCAAGCCGGCGTTCGGCTACCGGGTGACGATCCTGGCGCTGATCGGGATCGTGGCGCTCAGCGCCGTCGTCTACGGACACCACATGTTCACCACCGGAATGAGCCCGCTGCTGGGCGAGAGCTTCATGGTGCTGACGATGGTGATCTCGGTGCCGACGTCACTGCTCTTCCTCAACTGGCTGGGGACGCTCTGGCGCGGCGCCATCCGGATGACGACGCCGATGCTGTTCTGCCTGGGGCTGGTGTTCACCTTCGGGATCGGCGGCCTGACCGGTCTCTTCCTGGCCGACGTCACCGCCGACATGTACCTGCACGACACCTACTTCGTCGTCGGGCACTTTCACCTGATCATGGCCGCCGCGCTGCTGCTGGCGTCGTTCGCGGCGGTCTACTTCTGGTTCCCGAAGATGTTCGGCCGGATGATGAGCGAGCGGCTCGGCAAGCTGCACTTCTGGCCGACGTTCGTGTCGCTCAACGCCGTGTTCATCGGCCAGCTGCTGCTGGGGTGGGCGGGGATGCAGCGGCGGCTCTACGATCCGTCGGCGTACGAATTCCTGCGCCACCTGCTGCCGCTCAACAAGCTCGTCTCCCAGGCCGGTTACCTCCTGGGCGCGGTGCAGCTGATCTTCGTCGTCAACGTCTTCGTCAGCCTGCGGCGGGGAAAGCCGGCGCCCCCGAACCCCTGGGAGGTCGGCACGCTCGAGTGGACGGTGTCGTCGCCGCCGCCCTACCACAACTTCGATCGCATCCCGGTGGTCGTGCGCGGCCCGCACGAGCTCGGACATCCCGGAGCCCGGGCCCATGGCAAGGACTGGCTGGCGCAGAACGAGCCCGACGGGGAGTCCGACGTATGAACGCGACGGCGACGACCTCCGCGCGACGCCGCGAGATAGACGCGGCCGTCGGGCTGGCGATCTTCCTGGGGGCGGTCGCGATGCTGTTCGCGGCGCTGCTGTTCGCGTATGCGGTCGTGCGCCTGAAAGCGCCGGCCTGGCCTCCCCCCGGGACGCCGGATTTTCCCCGTGGGGGCGCGGCGGCGAACGGGCTCCTGCTGGTCGCCGTCAGCGCGGCCCTGCGCGGGGCAACGCGACGGCGCGGCTGGGCGCTGGGGGCCCTGGCGCTGGGCGCGGCGTTCCTGGCCGCGCAGATCGGGTTGTGGCGGCATCTGGTCGGCGCGCAGCTCGGCCCCGGGGCGGGCGCGTTCGGCGACGTCTTCTTCGCGCTCTCCGCCCTGCACGCGCTTCACGTGGCGGGCGGGCTGGTCGTGCTGGTGACCAGCGCCCTCCCCGGGGGCTCCGCCGCGCCGCCTTCGCCTCACCACCGTCTACTGGGATTTCCTGCTCGTCGTCTGGCTCATCGTCTATGTCGCTGTGTGCCTGACATGAGGCGGCTCCTGGTCGTCGCGCTGCTCGGCGCTCGCCTGCCGACCCAGCGGCGGCCCGCCGCCGTTCACGGCGCCGCGTGACGCTGGGCGGCCGCGTGGTCGCGCCGGAGGCGCTCGAAAGGGGCCGCGCCACGTACACGCACCACTGCCGCCCGTGCCACGGCGACGCCGGCAACGGCAAGGGGCTCTCGGCCGCCGGCCTGCGCCCGCCGCCGCGCGATCTGCAGCTGGGCGTCTACAAGTTCGCCGCCGTCCCCGCCGGCCAGCTCCCCCACGACGCCGACTTCGTGCGCACGCTGCGCCACGGGCTCCACGGCACCGCTATGCTGTCGTGGGACGTCCCGGCCGCGGCGCTCGACGACCTCATCCAGTACGCGAAGTCCTTCGCGCCACGCTGGCGAAAAGAGACGCCGGGCGAGGTCATCACCCCCAGCCCCGACCCCTGGCCCTCCCGGGAGGCCGAAGCGGTGGAACGAGGCAAGCGCGTCTACCACGGCCTGGCCCAGTGCGCGGTCGCCTGCCACCCGGCCTACGCCACCAAGCCCGAGATCTACGCGGCGACGAAGGAGCTGAGCCACATCGAGGTGAAAGAGTTCCGCCCCGATCTGTACTTCGCGGTCGCGAAGGAGAGCGACTACGGCGTGAAGATCCTGCCGCCCGACTTCACCTTCAACGAGCTGCGCGGCGGCGACGCGCGCGAGGACATCTACCGGGCCATCGCCGCCGGCATCGGCGGCACCGCGATGCCGACCTGGAAGAACGTCCTCCCCGAGTCCGACCTCTGGGCCCTCGCCCACTACGTCGGCTCGCTGGTCGCGCTGCGCGGCCAGCCCGAGGCGGACGCGCTGCAGCGCGCGCTGCTCGGCCAGCCGGCGTGGTCGCCGCCCGCGCCCCCGGACGCCGGGGCCGACGCGCGCGACTGAGACCCGCGCCTAGAACTGGCAGCCGACGCGGGTGCTCGAGATGGCGATGTCGTCGAACCAGGTGGTGATGCTGCCCGCCGGGTAGCCGCTGCCGAACGAGAAGTTCGTGATGTTCGGTTTCCACCCGGGCATGTCGCGCATCCAGCGGTCGTCGATGCCGGCCGTGGGCGTCGCGTCGTAGAGCATCTGCGGTGATTCGGTGCCGTCCATCCAGGCGCGCATCACCGGCGCCGTCCCATCGATTTCGAACTCGAAGCAATGCCAGGTGTTGGCGGCCGGCTTGAGGCTCATGGCGGCGGCGTTGTAGTCGGGCAAGATGCTGTCGGTCGAGTCGTAGTTCCAGATCATCCCGCCGTTCTGGGCGCCGATGCGGAGCTGCCCCATCTTGGTCTTGTCGGCGAGCATGAGGTACGTGACGTGTCCGGACGGCTGGGCCATGTCGAACTTCATGCTCAACCGCATGAAGAAATGCACCGGAACGCCCGAGAACAGACCGGCTTTCGCGTCGACCTTGATGTAGCCGCCGCTGACCTTGACCGCCTTGCCTGACCCGTGAGCGCCCCCGCTCACGATCTCGGCTTTGCCCGCTGCGGCACCCATGCTGCTGTCGATGGTCCACCTGGCCGCATCGAGGCTGGGTCCACTTTCGAAGTCGTCGCAGATGATGCAGCCGACGGAGCCGTTCGACCCGCCTGAGCCACCGGTCGTGCCGCCGGTGGCCGAGCTGCCGCCCACGCCCCCGGCCCCCGATTTCCCGCCCGTCGCCGCCCCACCGCCGGTGGCCGAGCTACCGCCCACGCCCCCGGCCCCTGATTTCCCGCCCGTCGCCGTGCCACCGCCGGCGGCCGAGCTGCCGCCCGTTGCCAACTGCCCGCCCGTACCCGAGCCGCTGGCGCCGCCGCTGCCCGGCATGCCACCGCTGCCGCTCGCGCCGCCGGCTCCTCCCGTGGCCGTGGCGCCGCCCGTCGCGGTCGCGCCGCCCCGGCCGGGCATCCCGCCGCTGCCGGGCATCCCGCCGCTGCCGGGCGTCCCGCCGCTGCCGCTGGCGCCGGCAGCATTCCCACCCGCACCCCCGCTGCTCTCTGGCCCGTCGCTGCTACTGCAGGCGCCGAGGCCAACCGCGCCGACGCCGACGATCAAACCGAGAACCATCGCGCCGCGAACCCGGGAGAGCCACATCGCGGACATGATATCGGAAACGGGTCAGCGAGCGAGGGTGAGCGCTCTGCTGATCTTCACGGCTCCGAGCTTCGGCTTCACCACGCGCAGCGCCTGGGTGCAGGTGCAGACCGGCTGCGAAGGATTCGAGGTGTCGCAGGTCGCTGTCCCTCCGCACAGACCGGAGCCGAACATGTCGTTGCATGCGTCATCCCCCACGCAGGTGCACGTGTTGGCGATGTCGTCGCACGTGAAGGGGCCCACCACGATGCCGCCGCCTTTGATCACCGCGGACGTCGTCGTCTCCTCGTCGGGCGCACCGCCTTCGGGCGCGCCGTCGCAACCCGCGAGGGCCACCAGCGAGGTGAGGGAGAGGGCAACGGTGAGGGCTTTGACGCTGTTCGCGATGCGGTTCATGGGCGTTCTCCTTGTTTGTCGTCGAGTGGCTTCGAGCTTCGCGACAACCAATGAGCAAGCGTCGTACCGAAGGGGGGCGGGGCGTGAATACGCCGGCCGACTCCGAGGACGTAGCCGTGCCGTTCACAACCTGGCGGTTTGTCGCCGCGTTGTGGACCCGCGGGTTACGGTTGGTCTCGCCGCGCGAGGCGACGGATCACGAGCGTCACCACGAGAACGATCGCCGGCGGAACGAGCAGGAAGACGCCCACCACCTTCAGCGTCGACGACAGCGCCGACGACTGGCCGAGGCAGTTCGGGCAGAGCGCCCAGGCGGAGGTCGCTGCGAGCAGAACGCTCGCAGCGACGACGCCGGCGACGGCGCGCGGAACGGAGAGGGAGCGCGCGCGCATCATCCGAGCGTCATCCAATTCTGGCGTGGAACGCGGACTCGAGCATCAGGACGACCGCGTAGCCGACGGCGACGCCGATCCCGACGAACGTGAGCGTGGCGGCGCCGCGGTGGAAACGCGACCCCATCAGCCAGGTCAACACGACGCCTGCCTTGGCGGTCACCAGCCCCGCCAGCGCGGCCACCCGGGTGGCGCGATCTCCGGTCATCCCCACGGCGACCCAGAGCTCGGCGGCCATGGCGACCGCCAGCAGGGCGAACGCCCCGAGCGCCGATCGGGCCTGGCTCGGCGTCTCTGGCTCGAGGGCCGCGTCGTCGGCGGTCATCGGCCCGGCACCAGATACAGGAACGTGAAGATCGGCATCCAGGCCAAATCGACGAAGTGCCAGTAGAGGGCCATCACCCCGAGCGCGCGCGGCCCGCATCGTCGGACCAGAAGCCAGGACAGCGCACCTACACCCACCAATACATGGAGGCCGTGATATCCGGTCAGCGCGTAGAACGTCGACGCGTAGAGGTCGGTCGAGAGCCCCATCCCGGCCGCGTCCCCGAGCAGGTGGGCGTACTCGATCGCGCCGCCCGCCAGGAACCCGAGCCCCAGGAGCAGCGTCGCCAGCAGCCAGCCGCGCCGGGCGCCCGGCCGGGGCGACGCCGCCGCGAGCGTCATCGTCAGGCTGGAGGCGAGCAGCAGGAAGGTCATGATCGCCGCCGGCGCCAGCGCCAGCCGTGCGCGCGGGTCGGGCCAGGCGTCGGAGCGGACCCTCAACACGGCGTAGGCGATGAACAGCGCACCGAAGCCCATCGCGTCGGTGGCGAGGAAAATCCACATTCCCGTCGCCCCGACCCCGGATCCCGACGGCGCGCCATCGGCTCGGGTATTTCCGGAAGCGCCGTCAGGTTGCGGGGCTGTCGTCGTCGCGTGGGCGTGACTCATCGTGCGATCGCCGTGTGGGGGGCAATGTAACCCGACTTCCAAGCAAGAGGCGCATTGCGCCCGGCGTGACGAGAGGCTAAATGTGCCGAGTCCGCGTATGACGCCCAAGACCCCCGTCACCGTCCTCAGCGGCGCCCTGGGCGCGGGGAAGACGACGCTCATCAACCGGTTCCTGAGCGAGCTGCGCGGCTTCCGCGTCGCCATCATCCAGAACGAATTCGGCGAGGTGGTCGTCGACGGCGCGCCCGTGATCGAGACCGACGAAGAGATCTTCGACATGGACGACGGGTTGGTCTGCGGCACCGTGCGCGGCGACCTGATCCGGATTCTGACCGGACTGCTGAGACGCCGGCAGCCGTACGATCGCATCCTGGTCGAGACGACCGGGCCGGCCGACCTGGGGCCGATCGTTCGCACCTTCTTGATGGATCAGGAGATCCAGCGCAGCTTCCACCTCGACGGGCTGGCGACGCTGGTCGACGCGCGCCTCCTGCCGCAGTACATGGCGGGGGCCACCGGCGCCCACGAGCAGATCGCGTTCGCGGACGTGCTGATCGTGAACAAGACCGACATGGTCTCGACCGGCGAGGTGGCGGAGATGGAGCGCTGGCTGCGCTCGGTCAACGGGGTAGCCCGCATCCGCCGCGCCCAGTACGCCGACGTGCGCCTGGAGCAGATGCTCAACGTCGGACGGCACGGCATCGATCGGGCGCTGGGGCGCGGCACGCGGCCCGCCGGCCAGCGCGCCCAGGTCCGGCTGACCGCGACCCACGCCCGCCAGCGCACCGCCTACACGCCGCAGAACAGCGTGCGCGCCTCCGGCTGGCGGCTGGACGTCGCCGAGTACCCGCGCGCCATTGCCTGGTCGGCGGGCGCGGGCGAGATGGCCTTCGGCACCGACGCCGGTGTGGTCGACGTCCGCCGCGCCGGTGACGGCGTCGCGCTCCTGCACCGCAAGGTGCACGACGGACCGATCACGCGCCTCGCCTGGCACCCGGCGTCGCCGCGGCTGGCGACCGCGGGGGAGGACGGCGCGATCCGGATCGTCACCCTCGGCTCCGACCAGATCCCCACGATCGTCCCCCCCGGAAACCGCCCGATCGATGTCATTTCCTGGAGCCCGGCGGGCGACATGCTCGCCGTCGCCCGCGGTCACACGCTGACGATGTTCGCGCCCGACGGCAAGCGGCTGGCGCGCCTCCCCGCCGTCCAGAGCACCATCATGGGCCTCGGCTGGTCCCCCGACGGGAGGACCCTCGCGTGCGCCTGCTACGGCGGCGTCCATCTGTTCGATCCGAAGTCGGGCAAGCGGGTCCGCCAGCTCGAGGGGAAGGGGTCGATGCTGGGCCTGGCCTGGAGCCCCAACGGCGCGATCATCGCCAGCGGCTGCCAGGACAACAACATCCACTTCTGGAGACTCGCCGACGGGACCGACACCGTGATTCCGGGCTGCCCGCTCAAGCCGCGCGCGCTGAGCTGGAGCGACGAGGGGGAGCTCCTCGCCGCCTCCGACGGACCCGACGCGACGGTCTGGAGCTTCGCGAGCTCGACGCCCGATCTGGTGTCGCCGACCCGGCTGGCGGGACCGCCCAGCATGATCACCGCGCTCGGCTTCGCGCCCGCGGGGGCGATGCTCGCAACCGCCTACCGTGACGGCGTGATCTGCCTCTGGTCGCCGCGCGAGCACGACCAGCCGATCGCGCAGCTGCAGCTGGGGGGCGAGATCGACAACCTCGCCTGGGCGAAGGCGCCGCGCGCCCGCGAGCTGATGCTCGCCGCCACCGGCGGGGGCGGCGCGGTCGCCGTCTGGACGGTCACGGGGATGCCGATCCGGTCGCGGATCTGGACCGCCACCGGTCCCGTCGAGACCGCGCGCGGGACGCCGGCCTACGTGAACAAAGTCCGGTGACCGCCCCCGCGCAGCGGCGGCCACCCTGGACCGCGCGCCTCGTCGCCCAGCCGCTGTTCTGGGCGGCGGTGGTCGGCCTGCTCTTCGGGGTGCCGATCGTCCGTTCGATGACGCGGCGGCTCGACGCGGCGCCGGCGATCCTCGGCACCCTCCCCCCCTTCGTGCTGACCGATCAGCGCGGCCAGCCGTTCGGCACCCGCGAGCTCCGCGGCAAGGTCTGGGTCGCCGACTTCATGTTCACCTCCTGTGAGGCCGCCTGCCCGCTGCTCTCGCAGCGGATGGCCGATGTCGGACGGCGCGCCCGCGCCCTCGGCCCCGATTTCCACCTGGTGTCGATCTCGGTCGACCCGGAACGCGACAGCCCGGAGCGGCTCTCGACCTACGCGGCGCGCTACGGGGCCCACCCCTGGCCTGGTCGTTCCTGACCGGGCGCGCCGACGAGATCGAGGCGGCGGTCGTCGGCGGGTTCAAGGTCGGAATGGGGAAGGACCGCGTCGCGCCCGACGCCGACACCAAGAGCGAGATCTTTCAGATCTTCCACGGCGAGAACCTGGTCCTGATCGATCGCGAGCTGCGCATTCGCGGCTATTTCCCGGCGACGCCCGAGGGGCTGGATCTGCTGATGGTCGCCGTCGGACGGGTCGCGAACGGCGCTTGACGCTCGCGGAGGCGACTGTTAGCACCTGCCTCCATGACGATCATGACGCGCGCGTCGTTCGCCGCCGTGGCAGCCCTGGCGGCACTCTCGGCGATCGCCGCCTGTAAGAAGGAAGCCGCCCCGGAGGCCCCCGCGATGGCCCCGGCGGCCGCCCCCGCAGCCGCGACGGCCGGCCCCACCGGCCAGGCCACCATCACCGGAACCGTGAAGCTGAACGGGACGCCGCCCGTCATGGACCTGACCAAGCGCCAGGCTGATCCCTTCTGCGCCCGGACGCCGATGAAGGAGGAAGAGGTCGTCGCCGGCGCCGGCGGGACGCTGAAGAACGTGATCGTCCGCATCAGCCAGGGGATCACGGGCCACTACGACCCGCCCGCGACGCCCGCGTCGCTGGACCAGAACGCCTGCATGTACCGCCCTCGCGTGCAGGGGATCGTGCTCGGGCAGGCGCTCTCCATCCAGAACAGCGACCAGACGCTACACAACATCCACGGCTTCAAGGGGCCGTCGACGCTGTTCAACCAGGCCGAGATCCCGGGGATGGCGCCCATCACCCGCAAGCTGACCGACGCCGACCAGCTGGTGAAGTTCAAGTGCGACGTCCACCCCTGGATGACGGGCTACGTCTTCGTCTCCAGCCACCCGTTTTTCGCGGTGACCGCCGACGACGGCAGCTTCAAGATCGGTAACGTTCCCCCCGGGAAATACACGGTCGAGGCCTGGCACGAGCGGTTCGGGACCAAGACCACCGAGGTGACGGTGGCCGACAAGCCGGTCGAGGTGGCGTTCCAGTACGAATCGAAATGACATCATGTCAGAACCCGCGGACGGGTTCCGAACCTCCCGCAATGGGGTAGGACGAGCAAAGCCCGTCCTACCCCGACGCGAATCGGGTATAAGGGCGCCGGCAGTAATGGCGTTCCATCGGTTTGCCGTCGCGCTCGCGGTCGCGACGTATCTGCTCATCCTGATCGGCGGCCTGGTTCACGGAACGGGCTCGAGTCTGGCGTGCCCCGACTGGCCCACCTGCTACGGCTCGCTGATGCCGAAGATGGAAGGGGGCGTGCTGATCGAGCACAGCCACCGCCTGGCCGCGGGCACCGTGACCATCATGACCATCGCGCTGGCCATCCTGCTGCAGGCCAGCAAGCGGGCCGAGCTCAAGCCTCTGCGCCCCTTCGGCTGGCTGGCCCTGACGCTGGTCGTCGTGCAAGCGACGCTGGGGGGATCACGGTGCTCCTGCGGCTGCCGACGCCGATCTCCACGGCCCACACCGCGACGTCGCTGCTGTTCTTCATGACGGTTCTCTACGTCGCCGTCCGCTCGCGGCCCCCGCGCCCCGCCGCGGTCATCCCCGTGGCGCCGATGGTTCCACGGCTGGCCCTGATCACGGCGGTCGCGGTCTACTTCCAGATGGTCCTGGGCGGGCTGGTGCGCCACTCCGGCGCCGCCCTCGCCTGCGCTGACGTGCCGCTCTGCCGCGGGGCGCTCTGGCCGGTCGCGCACCCGACGGTGCAGATCCAGGCGCTGCACCGGCTGAATGCGGTGGTCGTCGCGCTGCTGGTGATCGCGTCGGCGGTGCTGACACTCCGGGAGGCGTCCGGGCGGCGGGATCTGCGGACGCTGGCGCTGCTCTCGGTCGGCGCGGTCGCGACCCAGATCTGGCTCGGCCTGCACGCGGTCACCAGCTTCCTCGACCTTGCCACCGTGGAGGCGCACCTGGCGGTCGCGACGGCGCTGCTGGCCGCACAGCTGCTGATCGTGCTGCGCGCCGAGCCGGCCACCGTCCCGGGACGGTTCTCGCTCGGGTGGATGCGCGACATGGTCAGCCTGGCCAAGCCGCGCATCACGGGCATGGTGATCATCACGTTCTTGGGCGGCCTCTGGCTGGCCCCGGGCGAGATCGCCCACTGGCGGGCGATCATGACCCTGGTCGGCACCGCGCTGCTGGTCGGGGCCGCCAACACCTTCAACATGTACCTGGAGCGCGACGTCGATCCGCTGATGGAGCGGACGCGCGATCGCCCGCTCCCCGCGCGACGGTCTCGCCGGAGGCCGCGCTGGTCTTCGGCACCGCGCTGGTCTGCGCCGGGATCCCGATGGTCTTCCTGGGCGGGAACCTCCTCACCGGGCTGCTTGGCCTGACCGCGGTCTCCAGCTACGTCGCGGTCTATACGCCCCTCAAGCGTCACTCCGCGGCGGCGCTGTTCGTCGGCGCCGTGCCGGGCGCGCTGCCGCCGCTCATGGGCTGGACCGCGGTCACGGACCGCCTCGACTGGCCGGGGCTGGCGCTGTTCGCGATCCTTTTCCTCTGGCAGATCCCCCACTTCCTGGCGATCGCCATCTACCGGGCCAGCGACTACGCCAGCGCCGGGTTCAAGGTGCTGCCGCTGACGGTCTCGACCCGCGCCACCCGGGTGACCATCGTCGCCTTCTCGGTGGTGCTGGTGCGCGACCACGATCCTGCTCGAGCCGCTCCGGGTGGCCGGGATGCGTTACGCGGTCTCGGCGGCGCTCCTGGGGCTGATCTTCATCGTCTGGGCTGCGGCCGGCTTTCGCCGCGTGGCCGCGCGGGCCTGGTCGCGGTCGCTGTTCCTCTATTCGATCGTCTACCTGACGTTGCTCTTCGTGGCGCTGGCGCTCGACAGGACGGGCGCGTGACCGCGCCCTCCGGGGCGACGAGCCGGCGTGCCGCGGCTGCGCGCCGCGGGCCTGACGCGGCGGTTCGGCACGCGGGCGGCGCTCGACGGCGTCAGCTTCGACGTGGCCCCCGGCGAGCTGTTCGGCCTGCTCGGCCCCAACGGGGCCGGAAAGACCACCGCGTTCCGCTTGCTGGCGGGGCTGATCCCGGCCGACGGCGGGACGCTGGCCCTCGACGGGCGCGCCGTCGCCGCCGACGACTCCCGATACCGCGCCGCGCTGGGGGTGGTGTTCCAGGACGCGAGCCTCGATCTCAAGCTGACGGGGCGCGAGAACCTGCGCCTCGGCGCGGCCCTCTATGGCCTGCCGCGCGCGGTCGCCGCGCGGCGGATCGACGAGGCCCTGGCGTTGATGGAGCTGGGCGCGCGCGCCGACGAGACGGCGGCGAAATACTCCGGCGGCATGCGGCGGCGGATCGAGATCGCGCGCGTCCTCTTGCACGAGCCCTCGCTGCTGCTGCTGGACGAGCCCGGGCGCGGCGTCGACCCGGAGGCGCTGCGGCGCATCTGGGACCAGATCGTCGCCTTGGCGGCCAGCCGCGGCCTCAGCGTCATCGTGACGACCCACCAGCCGGAGGAGGCCGAGCGCTGCCACCGGATCGCGATCCTCGACGGCGGCAAGCTGGTCGCGATCGGCACGCCCGACGAGCTGCGCGCCCACGTCGCCGGCGATCTGGTCCGGGTGTGCGGCGAGCGCCCGGAGGAGATTCGCACGCTGGTCGCGAGCCGGCTGGGCCTCGCCGGTCGCGTCGTCGACGGCGAGGCGCTGTTCGAGACGCCGCGCGGCCACGAGATCGTCCCCCGCGTCGCCGAGCTGTTCGGACCCGGTCGGATCGCCAGCATCGCCACCAGCCGCCCGACGCTGGCCGACGTGTTCGCCAAGCTGACCGGACGTGGCCTCGCGGACGAAGCCGCGACCACCGGCGGGAAGACCGAGAAGGCCGCGGCATGATGCGGGTCGTCGCAGCCCTGGCCGGTCGCGATCTGCGCCGGTTCTTCCGCCAGCCGAGCCGCGTCGTCGGCTCCGCTGCCCAGCCGCTGATCCTCTGGGCGGTGCTGGGGGCCGGGTTCGGGGGGAGCTTCCGCCCCGCCGGCGGCGCCAACGTCGAGTACCTCCAGTACTTCTACCCGGGCGTCGTGGTGCTGACGCTGCTCTTCAGCGCCATCTTCTCGACCATCTCGCTGATCGAGGATCGCCACCACGGCTTCCTGCAGGCGGTGCTGGCGGCGCCGGTGTCGCGCATCGCGCTGGTGCTGGGCAAGTGCCTGGGGGGCGTCGCGATCGCCTCCGTGCAGGCCGGGATCCTGCTGGCCCTGGCGCCGCTGGCCGGCTTCCCCTACGCCGCGATGAACTGGCCGCTGCTGCTGGTCGCGCTGCCGATCGCCGCGCTCGGCTTCACCGCGCTCGGCTTCGCGATGGCCTGGTGGATCGACTCGACCCAGGGCTACCACGCGGTCATGAGCGTCGCGCTGATCCCCCTGTGGATGCTGTCTGGCGCGATGTTCCCGCCGTCCGGCGCGAGCAAGTGGCTCACGGTGCTGACCGCGCTCGACCCGATGACCTACGTCGTCTCCGCCGTGCGCCGCGGCTTCCACGGCGCGGCGATGCCGCTGACGCTCCTCCCGGCCCGCTCGACGGCGCTCGCCGACTTGCTGCTCGTGGCGGGCTTCGCGGTGGTCGCGCTCGCGGGCGCGGTTGCCTTGTGCCGACGCCGGGCCTGAACCCGGACCAGCGCCCGGGGACGCGCTCGGGCCCGTCACCCCGCACGCACGCTCGCTCGCTTCGCTCGCATCGACCTGCGGGGGACTCGCTCGCCACGGCTCGCTTCGCGAGATGGCGACCCACGTTAGGCGCGGCGGTGAACGCCCCGCGTTGACCGGACCGCAACTCGCCGCCCCTGGGCTTTTTGCGGCGCGTGGGCTGCCTTTTCGAAAGTGATTGCAGCCCACGCGCCGCAAAAAGCTCTCAAGCGGCGAGTTGCGCTTCGATCAACGCGGGGCGCTCAACGCCGCGAGAATCCGCCGGTCGCCGTCTCGCGAAGCGAGCCGGGGCGAGCGAGCCATCTCGGGCGCGCGTAGCCCACGGGCCCGAAGCGAGCGAAGCGAGCGAGCGAGCGCGCCCGGGAGGTGATCGTGCCCCGAGTCGGTGGACGGGTTTCGTTACGCTGCCTGACTGAGCCGCTTTGTGCGTAAAGTGCCTCGAAGACGGCGGGGAATCGCCTTTCGCCGAGGGTCGTGTGGCGCCGCCGACGGTTGTAGAAGACCTCGATGTACTCGTGGATGGCTGCGGCGGCTTCGTCGCGGTCGGCCAGCTGCGCCGATGAATGAGCTCGCGCTTGAGAGTGCCGAAGAAGCTCTCGACGACAGCGTTGTCCCAGCAGTTGCCCCGACCGCTGAAGCTGCACCTCGATGCCGTGCGATCGAAGCGCTCGCTGGTAGTCGTCGCTCGTGTACTGCGAGCCGCGGTCGGAATGCTGGAGGAGGCCCGGGGCCCGGAAGCCGTTGCCCGACGGCCATCGTCAGCGCCGACAGCACGATGTCCGTTTGCATGCTGGACTGCGATCGACCAGCCGACGACCCGACGCGAGAAGAGGTCGATAACGACGGCGAGGTAGAGCCAGCCCTCGTAGGTCCGCACGTACGTGATGTCGCTCGCCCATACCCGGTTCGGCTCCGGCACGTTGAAGGCTCGGCCCAGGGTGTTCGGCGCGCACGCCGCGTCGCCCGGAGCCGACGACGGATGACGCCACCTTTTCTTCGATTTCTCCGACGAGATCGCGCTCCTTCATGAGCCGCGCGATGCGTTTGCGGCTGACGCGCTCGCCGGCCTCGCGTAGGTCGTCCAAGATCGCGTGGACTGCCGTACGTGCCTCGGCCCTCGCGATGCGCGGCCACGATCAACGTGCCCAACCGCGCAGTCCTCGAGCGCGCGCTCGCGACGGCGCTCGCCGGCGCCACGCGTAGTACCCGCTGCGCGAGACCCGCAGCATGCGACAGAGCATCGGAACCGAGTGCCTGGCCTTCTCCGGAGCGAGCCCCCCGTGTCGGCGGGCCCGAAGCGAGCGAAGCGAGCGAGCGCGTTACGTCAGGCCCGACATCGCGCCCGTCACCCACGATGAGTTCGACTGGGTGCCGAAGCTGTTCACGTCGCTGAGGCCGAAGGCCTGGGCGATCGAGACCAGGATCTTGCTGTTGGTAAGCCCGGTGAAAGCGCTGTCGCCCGGCGCGCACCAGACGTTCGAGCTGGGGCAGTCGGCCGGGGCCTTGAGGCGGCGGCCCATGCGGAACTTGCCGTTGGCGCCGCCGGCGAGGAGCGTCGGGACGTTGCGGGTGCTGTGCTGGGCCGGGTTCCCCATGTCGCTGCTGGCGTAGATGATGACGTTGTCGAGCGCGCCGAGCGCGTCGAGCTTTTGCATGAAGCGGGCGACCTTGCCGTAGGAGTAGCGGTTGAACTTGGCGAGCGGCGCCCAGGTCGCCGGATCGCCGTTGCCTACCGGGTGGCCGTCGTTGCCGACCGGCGAGCCGTTGTAGGTGTGGGCGACGCTGCCGTGGTTGTCCGCCGGCAGGCTCAGCGGATTGCCCGAGTACGACAGGTCGTTCAGGAACAGCGTGGCAAAGCGGGTGATGTCGCAGGCGAACGCCTGGGCCAGCATGTCGACGAACATGTTGGTGATGGCGTCGAAGAACGGCTCGCCGCCGTTGTACTGGCGCAGCGACGCCGGGTTGGTCGGCCGCGTGCCCGGCGTGCAGGAGGACGAAGCACCGCCGGTCCCCGTCATCGTGGCGTCGAACTGCTTCGACATGTCGTTCATCGAATCGAGGTGCTGCTGCAGCTTCAGCTTCTCCGGCGCCGCCAGCCGCGCGTTCAACCGGTTGACGTCTCCGAGCACGTAGTCGACGACGCTCTTGCCCAGCATCTTGCGCCGCATCTCGGCGGCCGAGTCGCCGCCGCCGCCGGCGGTGAAGCCGGAGAACAGCGTGTCCCAGGCCTTCTGCGGGTCGATGATCTTGGGGAGCGGCGCGCCGCCAGGGCCGTACGAGAGCGTCCAGCCGCAGTCGGTGCTGTCGTTGCCGACGCCGAGCGCGATGCTGGTGACCTTGGTCGCCATGCCCAGCTTGCGCTCGACCGCCAGGAACTGATCCAGCGACGAGTTCTTGGGCTTCGTCCCGTCGATGTAGCTGCCGGTCAGGATCGTGCCGGCCGTCGAGTGGCCGTTGGCGTTCGACATCAGATCGACGCCCTCGATGGCGATGATCTTGTTCTTGAAGCTCTTGCCGTAGGTCGCCGCGTCGTCGAACGGCTGCAGCGAGCACTGGGTGCCGCCGTTCGAGTAGGTGAGGCTGAAGTTGCTCTCGGTGTCGCCCGACTGCATCACGAACAGCTCGGCGGCGACGCCGTGCGGGTGGTAGATGCCCGCGAACCGCAGCGGGAGGGTCTCGCCGGCCGCCTGGGCCACCGAGTCCTCGAGCAGGCCGTAGAACGGCAGGGCCGTGGCGCCGGCGCCGACGGCGCGGAGGAAGGAACGGCGGGTCGGACTGCGCTTCACTGGACGCTCCGTTTGTCGAACAGCGGGCTGCGGACGTAGGTCACCAGCATCTCGGCGAACTTGCCCTGATTCGCCGAGGCGATCTGCTTCCAGCTGTTGATGAAGGTCTGCTCGGCGCCGTTGACCGCGTTCTGGTCGGCCGTGTTGGTCATGTCGGTGGCGCCGCGTCCGGCCGACGAGCGGAACATCTGGCGGGCGACGCACTCGCGCACCTGGGCGCTGTTCGCCAGCGCCATCGCCATCGCGTTGCTGTCGGCGTAGGTGCCCGCGAAGTCGGACTCGAAGGTGCTGTTCGGGATTGTCGTCGACGCCGTCGTCTTGATTGACGTCGTCTCCTGGTAGGTCCCGTCGCTGTTCTTCGCGCGCTGCTTGCCCATGCCGTCGAACAGCTCGAACGCGAACCCGATCGCGTCGATCTCGTCGTGGCAGGCGGCGCACTTCACGTCGGTGGAGTGGATCGAGAAGCGCTCGCGCGTCGACTTGGCCGGGTCGGGCAGCGGTGGGACGACGACGATGTTCAGCGACGACGGCGACGGCAGGTTCATGCAGGCGATCTTGCGCATGACCGCCACGCCGCGCAGGACCGGGCCCGACTCGCTGGCGTGGGCGTAGACCGACTGAAACGCCGCCTGGTTCAGGATCCCGAGGCGGTTGGTCAGCGTGGTGTGCTTGGTGGTCCCCGCCGAGGTCACGCCGTAGAGGCTTGCCAGGGTGCTGTCGATGACGCTCCAGTTCGCGCTCAGCAGCTCGTTGACGGTGCCGGTTCCGTTCTGCAGCACCTCGGCGACGAACGCGCTGCTCTCGGCGACGATCGAGTTCTTGGCGTTGGCGTAGGCGGAGTACGCCGTCGCGTCCTTGCCGGTCTCGGCGATCGCGTCGGTGCCGAGCCACTCGCGGACGACGCGAACCATGCGGTTCTTGCCGGGCGTGAGGCCCAGCAGACGCCGCACCTGCGTCTCGCGGCCGTCGGAGGTCGCCAGGCTGCCGGCGGTCGCCGCGTCGAGCAGCGTCTGGTCGGGCGGACCGCCGCCCACCAGATAGGCCATGGTGTTCGCCAGCTCGTCCGCGGTGAGCGTGACGGGGGAGCTGGTCCCGGTCCCGAGCTGGGTGATGTAGAGGAACCCGGCCGACTGCAGCAGGCCGCGGGTCACCAGGTCGATGCCGTCGTTGTACGTGCCGCCGTTCGCGCCGGCGTTGTACAGCGTGGAGAGGGCGTTCGTCTCGTCGGTGGTCAGCGCCCGCCGGTAGGCCTTGGCGCCGAACGCCTTGATGAACGTCTGCGCGCAGGCCAGCCCCCCGGTTGTGCTGTTCGCGCAGGGGGCGAGCGTCGAGAACTTATTGGCGGTGCGCGCCTCCGACACCAGCGCCAGGGCGGCATCGTCGAGGGCCTTGGCGAGCACCGGGTCGACCCGCTGCGCGTCGTTCAGGGTGAAGCCCCCCGCCTGGCGCGAGTCCGGGGGGAAGTTCTTGCTCGGCGTCTGCGTGGTACCGAGCAGCGCCTGCACCGAGGCGTCGTACTCGGCGTTGGTCAGGCGGCGAATGCTGGCCCGGAGGTAGACCGGGTTGCCGCTGACGTTGCCCGAGCCGCCCGCCCCCGTCGGGTTACCTGAACCGGCCGCGCCGGTCGGATTGCCTGAGCCGGCGACGCCCGTCGGGTTGCCCGAGCCGCCCACGCCGGTCGGATTTCCCGAGCCGCCTGCGCCGGTCGGGTTACCCGAGCCGCCCACGCCGGTCGCGCCGGCAGCACCGGAGGGATCGTCACCACCGCTACCACTCTGGGCCGGTCCTATTCCACCGCCAGCGCACCCTAGCAGCGCCGAACTGACCGCCAACCCCGCGAGGACAGACCAGAGCTTCACGCTCTGTCCGCGGAAAGTCATTCTTCGTCACCGACGATAGGGATCGCGATACTCATCCGCAAGTTAAAATGTTTCGGGACCATCGAGACCTTCATTCTTCAAAGTCTCGTGCCTCACCAAACAGATTTCGGCGCAATGAACGGCAAACATTACCGGTCAATGAACGCCAATCAGCGCCAATGAACGTGCACAACCGACCTCAACCTACATCGGTTGTCCCCGCCAATGAACGTGCGCAGCCGACCTTGACCTACATCTGCTGCCACAGACGACAGTGGCGCTACTGTCAGCGTTCGGCGCCGATGTCGCGCGCCAGCAGATCGTTGACCGCCGCGCGGGCGGCCTTGCGGTGGTGCAGCACCGCCGCGACCTCGCGCGTGATCGGCATGTCTACTCCGAGCTCGGACGCCAGGCGGCTCGCCGTCGCCGAGGTCGCCACCCCTTCGGCGACGTGCCCCAGGCGGGCGAGGACGTCGGCCAGCGACTCGCCGCGGGCGAGCGCCAACCCGACCTGACGGTTGCGCGACAGCTCGCCGGTGCAGGTCAGCACCAGGTCACCGAGGCCGGCGAGGCCGGCGAGGGTGATCGCGCGGCCACCCAGTCGTTCGGCCAGGCGCCCCATCTCCGCCAGGCCCCGGGTGATCAGCGCCGCGCGGGCGTTTTCGCCCAGCCGGAACCCATCGCAGCTGCCGACCGCGATGGCGATGACGTTCTTCAGCGCGCCGCCGATGCAGACGCCGGCGACGTCGTCGCTCGTGTAGATGCGCAGCCGCTCGCCGCCCAGCGCGCCCTGCACCGCCTGGGCAGCGTCGGCTTCAGCCGACGCCGCGACCAGGGCGGTCGGACGCCCGTCGGCAATCTCCTGCGCGAAGCTTGGCCCCGACAGCACCACGGCGGGCGCTCCGGGGATGGCGGCCGACATCACCTCGGCCATCGTCGCGCCGGTCGTCGGATCGAGGCCCTTCGAGGCGCAGACCATGAGCGGCGCGGCGGAGAGCCCGGGGGCCGCGGTCCGCAGCACCGTCCCGACGAAGGCCGACGGCACGGCGACCACGGCCATCTCGCATCCGGCGACCGAGGCCGCGACGTCGGAGGACACCGTGACGGCGTCGGGCAGCCGAAACCCGGCGACCGAACGTGCGGTCGAGCGCCGACGCGCCAGCTCCAGAGCCGCGTCGGGGTCTATCTCCCAGAGCGTGACCTCATGGCCGCGGCCCGCGGCCAGCCAGGCCAGCACGCCGCCCCACGCGCCGCCGCCCAGAACGGCGACCCTCATCGCGGTCTACTGTCCTGCGATCCGGACGCAGTTGCGGCCGGCGTTCTTCGCAGCGAACAGCGCGCGATCGGCCGACGCGAGCACGACGGCCGGGTCGGCGCCGTTCTCGGGAAACGACGCGACGCCCAGCGAGATCGTCAGCTTGCCCGCGGGCTGCGTGCTGCCGAACTCGAACGGAAACTCGGAGATCTGGGCGCAGATCCGCTCCGCGACCTCCTTGGCCGCCGGCTTGCCGACGTCGAGCAGGATGATCGCGAACTCCTCGCCACCGTAGCGGGCCACGACGTCGTTGGCGCGCCGGCCGTGCTGCAGGATCTTGGAGACGCCGCGCAGGGCGTTGTCGCCGGCCAGGTGGCCATGCCGATCGTTGTAGCCCTTGAAGTGATCGACGTCGATCATCAACACCGACAGCGGCAGCCCCGTCCGGTTGCTCCGCTCCATCTCCAGCGAGAGCCGCTCACGGAAGTAGCGGTGGTTGTAGAGACCGGTGAGCCCGTCCGTGACCGCCAGCTCCGCCAGCCGGGCGTTCAGAGACTCGAGCTCGCGGGTCCGGATCAGGACCTTCTCCTCGAGCGACTCGTTCAGCGTGGCCAGCTCGGCGTTCTTGGAGCGCAGCTCGCTCAGCAGCTCGGCGCGCTCGCGCTCGAGCCGGAAGCGCGACAGCAGGCTCTGGATCGTCAGCCGGAGGTCCGGCTCGTCCCAGGGCTTCGGGATGTACTGATCGAGGCCCGCGCGGTTGATCGCGTAGACGACGGCGTCGAGGCCTGCCTGCCCGGTGAGCAGGATCTTCACGGTCGAGGGGCTGCGGCGGTGGACCTCCTCGAGCAGCTCGACCCCCTTCATTCCCGGCATGATCTGGTCGGCGATGACGACCGCGATCTGCTCGCCGTCCTGCTGCAGATCCTCGATCAGATCGAGCGCCTCGCGGGCGTTCTTGGCCACGGCGATGTCGCACTCGCCTCCGAACCGCGCCGACAGCTGCTGACGCAGCGCTGCGAGGATCCCCTCCTCGTCGTCGACGCAGACGATGTGCTCCCGGTAGGTCTGCTGCGGCATCACAGCGGGTTCTCCATACGCAACGTGTCGCCGGAGACCGATCCCGGTCCTTCGATCGGCAGCCTCACCTCGAAGCGCGTACGCCCCGGCTGGCTGTCGACGCGGATCGTCCCGCCGTGCTTTTCGATGATGCGGGCGCAGATGCTGAGGCCGAGACCGGTCCCTTCACCCTTGGCCTTGGTGGTGAAGAACGGCTCGAAGATCCGCGCGGCGACGTCGGCCGAGATCCCGGGCCCGGTATCCTGAATCGCCACCTCGACCTCGCCGTTTCGAACGTTAGTTTCGATGAGAATCTCGCCCCGCCCGTCCATTGCCTGAATTGCGTTGTGGATGAGGTTAGTCCAGACCTGATTCAACTCACCAACGTACGCCGTGATCGGTGGCAATGATCCGAATGATCGTCTCACATTAACGCCGTTCTCTCCGTACTTCAACTGATGCGACAGGATGACCAGCGTGTCCTCGATCCCGGCGTGGACGTCGACGCGCTCCAGCGGGGCCTCGTCGAGCCGTGAGTACCGCTTGAGCGCGCCCACGATCCTCCTTATGGAACCAATGGCGGTCCGGATTGTTCCCGCGGTCCTGGCGAGGAACGCCAGCTCCCGCAGGTAGCGGGCGAGCGGCACCATCGACTTGTCGAGGGCGAGCCGCTGCAGGGCCGGCGCGATCCGCTCGCCCAGGGTGCCTATCTCGGCCAGGAGCGTGGCCGCCTCGGCGCTGCCGGTGCTGTCGGCGAGGGCAGCTTTCAGCCGCCGGGTCTGCTGCCGGGCCGCGATCGCCGTCGTGAGCGGCGCCGCCATCATCTCGGGCACCAGCTCGTCGCTGAGGGCAAAGAACTGCCGTACCGAGGCGGGAGGTAGGCCCAACGAATACAGTGCCTCCGCGCTCCCACCCAGGCGGCGCACGGTGTCCTGCAGAGCGTCGACCAGTCCCTGGACCGCTGCCGCCGGTGAGTTCACCTCGTGGGCGATGCCGGCCACCAGCATGCCGAGGCCGGCCATCTTCTCGGAGTGGATCAGCGCCCCCTGCGTCTCCCCCAGCTCGCGCAGGGCGCGCTCGATCTCGGCGTTGGCCTTCTCCAGCTCGGCGGTGCGGGCGCGGACGCGCGCCTCCAGCACCTCGGAGAAGGCGCGCACCTCGGTGTAGAGCCGCGCGTTCTCGATCGCGGTCGCGGTCTGGTCGGCGAAGGTGACCAGCAGGCGCAGGTCGGCCTCGGCGAACGGCGCCTCTCCCAGCCGGCCGACCACGATCACGCCGACCATCCGCTCCTTGAGCGACAGCGGCGCCGCGATCACCGGCCCGCGCAGCCCGGCGGTCAGGGCGTACTCGGTGAGCTGCGGATCGGCCTCCACCGCCGGGGTGCGGCGGGCCCGCCCCAGCGCCGCGATCGCCCCCGCCAGCGGCGCCAACCGCTCCCCGACCGGATCGCCGGCGACCGCGCGCACCGCGAAGCCGGCCGGCTCGGCGTCGCGCCCCTCGAGCGCCAAGGCGATGGCGACCGTCTTGCCGCCGAGGACGTTCAGCACCTCGGAGATGACCGAGCGAAGAACCTGCCCCAGATCGACGACGCTGCTGACCGCGCGGCCCACCTGGTGAACCGTGACCAGCTCGCGCACGCGCGCGGCGAGCCCCTCCTGATTCTCCTTGAGGCTGCGCGTCATGATCCGGAACGCCTCGGCGACGTCGCCGATCTCGTCGTCGGTATCGACCGAGATGCCGGTGTCGAGATCGCCGCGCGCGACCGCGAGCGCACCGGCGTGCAGGTCCTGCAGCGGACGGGTCATCCGGCGCGCCAGCAGGTTCGACAGCGCGATGGCGAGGAACAGCGCCGACAGCGCGCCCGCGATCAGGGTCGTGCTCCCGCGCCGGCGGGCGGCGGCCAGCGGCTCTCGATCGACGGCGACCCCCAGGAGCCCGACCGATTCGGCGTTGACGTCCTGGAGCTGTCCGAACGCGACCGAGTAGGGGTGCCCGTCGACGTCCAGCGGCACGACCGTCGCGCCCAGCCCCGCGACCTTCAGGTCGTGCGGCATCTTGGGACCGACGAGGCGCGCCCCCGTGGCCGCCATGAACGTCGAGGCGTTGGGCTCGCGGCCGATGTAGACGACCACCTCGCGCCCGGCGCCCAGCGCCGCCTTCAGGCGATCGACGACGGTGCCGTCGATCGGGACGGTGACCACCGCCGCGCCCAGCAGCCGCAGCGCCGGATCGACCAGCGGCAGCGCGGCGCGCACCACCAGCCTGTCGCGGGCGCGCTCGACGCTGACGGTGCGCTCGTAGGCGAGCGCGCGCAGGATGACGGGGGACCTGTCGGCCGGCTCCAGCTCGGCGCGGGCCGCCCCGGAGAGCTCGTCGCAGCTCCCCCGGGTGCAGCGTGCGGCGATGCGGCCGGTGGCGTCCGTCGTCTCGTAGAGCGCGTTCGGCATCGCCAGCGACAGCTCCCCGAGCCGGATCCGCGCCCCGGCCGGCGACGAGGTCTGCGCGTTGAGCAGGATCGCGTCGTCGCCCAGCGCCGCCGCACCGGCCGCCAGCTGCTGCACCTGCTGCAGGAAGAGCCCGCGCGCGACCTGGAGGCCACGGACGGCCTCGAACTCGATCCCCTGCTCGACGCTGGAGAAGATCAACAAGACCGCGACGACCGACACCGCCAGCACCGGACCGAGCGCCGCGACGATCAGCGCCGCCGACACCCGCCGCCGCAGGCCGCGCCGCCGCAGCGCCGCCGCCGGCAACGCCCATCCGCTCGAGGCGGCGCGCCCCAGCCACTCGCCGGGGCGATAGAACTGCGACGCGCGCAGGTTGCCGCTCGAGGACTTGTTCGCGAGCCGCCCGGTCGCCGGCGTGCGGTGCAGCCGGCCGCCGCTCTCGTGGCGTGGGTCGCGCTCGTCACTCATGTACGTGCTCGGCCCAGCGGTAGATCCCCATCGCCGACGGCTGAACCACCAGACCGCGCACCGAGGTCCGCTCGGCGAACACGACCTTCGAGTGGGCGAGCGCCACCCAGGGGACGTCGATGGCGAGGATCGCCTGCGCCTGCGAGTAGAGCCGTTCGCGCTCGGTGCGGTCGGTCGTCCGCTGCGCCATCCCGATGACGTCGTGGAACCAGCCGTTGCTGTAGAAAGCGATGTTCGAGGGGCGGCTGCCCGTCGTGTTGTCCGAGTCGAGCAGCGTGTAGAGGAAGTTGTCGGGATCGCCGTTGTCGTTGAACCAGCCGTGCAGCGCCAGGTCGTGCTCGCCGGCCCAGAGCGCCCGCTGGTGATCGGCCGGGTCGCTCACGATCACGTCGACCGCGACGCCGACCTCGGCCAGGCACTTCTTGATGATCGCGGCGACCCGGGCCGGCGCCGGCATGTACTGGCTGGCCACCGACGGGGCGAACAGCTTCAACGGCGCCTCGCGGGACCCCTGCCAGCCGGACTCGGCCAGCAGCTTGCGCGCCTTCACGGGATCGTACGGGTAGGTGACGACGTCCGAGCGCGCGCCCCAGACGTTGGGGGGGAGCGGGCCGATCGCCGGGATGCCGAGCCCCTGATAGACCAGCTTGACCAGCGCCTCGCGCCGGACCGCGTGGGCGATCGCGCGGCGGATGCGGGGATCGTTGAGCGGGCGCCGCTGCGTGTTCATCGCCAGGTAGGAGACCAGCGTCGCCGGCGCCATCGCGAGCCGAAGATCCGGGTGCAGCCGCACCAGCGGCAGATCGTCGGGGGCCAGCTGCTGGATCACGTCGGCCGCCCCCGACTCCAGCGCCTGCAGCCGCTGTCGCGAGTCAGGCATGGTCATCAGCACCAGGTAGCGGGTGCGGGCCGGCTGATCCCAGTAGCTCGGGCTGCGTTCCAGCGTGATCCGGTCGCCCGGGATCCACTCGACGAAGCGGTACGGCCCGGTCCCGACGGGGTGGCGGCCGAACTCACGCCCCCACTTCTTCACCGCCGTCGGCGACACGATCGCCGCGGGCCCCATCGCCAGGTTGGCCAGGAACGGCGCGTACGGGCGATCGATCTCGAACTGGACCCGCATCGGGCCGTTGGCGCGAACGCGGCGGATGTTGTGGTAGGCGCGGGTCCAGACGAAGTCGGACTCGTGGGCGGGGTGGTCGGGGAGGATCTGGCGCTCGAACGAAAACACGACCGCGTCGGCGTCGAACGGCGTCCCGTCCTGGAACCGCACCCCCGGCCGCAGGTCGAACGTCCAGATCGTCCCGTCCTCGCTGACCGACCAGCTGGTCGAGAGATCGGGCTCGGGCTCGAGGCGCCCGGCGGCGAACCGCACCAGGCGGCCGTAGACCTGCTCGGCGACCTCCAGCGACTCGATGTCGCTGGTGCGGGCCGGATCCAGGCTGACCGCGTCGGTCGGGCGCGCGACCACCAGGCGATCGGCGTTCGGTCCCGTGCGCCCCGGGGAGGGGCCCCCGCACCCCGCCAGGCCCGCGACCACGCCCGCGACCAAGACCGCGCCGGTCTTGAGCGCCGCGCGCCTCCGGCGCGTCGCCGCCGTCGCGAGGGTCGTCATTCTGGTCGGCGTTCTGGTCGGCGATGTCATCTTCCGGGCCCCGCGCCCCACCGCCGAGGCGGATCCGGATCTCCTCCTGCTCGGCGCCGTCGACCCGCCGGAGATCGGCGGCGACCGCCGCGTACTCGGCCGGCGAGACACGCATGATCGGCAGCGCCGACTCCCGCCGCAGAACCAGCACGCTGGGATGCCCCGCCCGTCCGGGGCGCAGCTCGCGATCCTCGACGAAGCGGTAGCCGCCTGCCCGGCTGACGACGACGTCGCGGTTCAGATACTTGTCGTCCACGTGGGCGCTCCCCGGCAGCTCGACGGTCGCCGTCATGCGCACCGGAACGTCGAAGCCCAGCATCAGTCCGGTCGCGCGCTGCGGCTCGGCCGCGAAGCGGCGCCCCGGTTGCGAACGAAAGAAGGTCGGCTCGATGCGCATCTCCAGCCCGTCCTTCGGCGTCCGATCGATCTGGACCGCCATGTGCGAGCTGACGAACGAGTATCGCACGCGCGCGGTCCCCTGCCCCCCTGCCCCCGCACGCGGCAGGTCTACCTCGAGGTCGCGGAGCCGCGCGCCCGGGAACTGCACCCCCAGGAAACGCTGCTCGAAGTCCTGGCGGCAGGCGGGTGCGATCGGCGCCGAAACGGTCGCACAGCTCCGCCCATTCCAGCGCCGGCCAGCCGGCCAGCTCCTCGGTGGCGACCGCCACGCCGCCGCCCTGCTCGTCCAGCCGGATCGTCATGTCGACGGTGCGGCGGTCCTCGGCGGCGCCGCTGCGCGCGACGGAAAACGGCTCCGCGCCCTTGTCGGAACCTGGCGTCGTTCGGGCCTCCAGCACGCGGGCCCCGTCGAGACCGGGAGGGAGGTATCCGAAGGCCGCGTGCCGGAGCCGCAGATCGACGAAGCGCTTCGTCCCGCCGAGCTCGAGCGCCAGCAGAACATCGTCGAAGTCGTCCAGCTCTTGCGGCGGCGCCGCCGCGCCGGCCTCGGCCACCAGCCGCGAGCGGGCCAGCGCCGCATGAGCCGAGAGCCCCAGCTCGCGCGCCAGCGCCAGGGCCAGCGCCAGCCGGCTCCCCCGCCCGCGCGCCAGGGCGAAGCTCGCCGGCTCGGCGAAGTCGTCCGTCGCTTCGATCTTCTCGGTCACCCAGGCGACCATCGCCGCCGCGCGCGCCGCCGGGTCGGGTCCCGCCGCTGCCGCCAGCGCCTGGGCCCGGGCGCGCAGCTCCGGCGACGACCGGACCGCCTCGTGCAGCTCCTCGGCGAGGTAGCGCGCCCACCGCGTCCACCCGACGCCGCTCGACACCCGCACCGACGGGACGTACTCGATCTGCGGGCACCGCCGCCCGCTCCGCGAAGAGCTGCGGCGCGCCGGCGACGGTGAAGCTGACGACGCGGGTGCCGTCGGCCGCCATCCGGCTCTCGGCCCGCGGGGCGCCGGCGCGGTGATCGATCTCCAGCGTCAGCGCCGCGGGCGTGATCACCACCAGCTCGCTGCGGGCCAGCGGCGCCTCGAACGACTGGAAGAAGAACCGATCGGCCAGGAAGCCGGGGGCGAACGCGGCCGAAGGGGCGTGGGTCTCGAGGTACTCCCACTCGACGTAGTCACCGATCTCGAGATCGGCCGCCGAGATCGCCTCCTTGCCCGCGATCTCCTCGGGCTCGCGCGTCGAGCCGTCGCGCTTGTGGGTCCGCACGATCAGCACCTCGGCCGCCGCCGGCATCGCGATCTCGCCCCAGCGATCGATGGCGTCCTTGCTGTCGACGCGTACGATCTGGTGGGTCAGCGTCATCACGGCGCCGGTCGGAAAGACGCGCGTCACCGATCGATCGAGCACCATCACCGCCGGCGCCTGGTAGGACGCCCCGGCCGTCTCGAAGGCGCGGATCGCCGCCCGCCCGTCGACGCGGAAGCCGTCGAGCGGCAGCGCTATGCGGAGCGCGCGGGCCGCGCGGCGCACGTCGCCGACGTCGGGGCGCGCGGCCAGCGCCGCGGCGACGGTCTCGCGCGCGGCGGTTAGCTGCCCCGCCGCCGCCTGGGCGTCGGCCAACCGCACCCGGCGGAGCGGGTTCCAGGGCTCCTGCGCCACGCGGGCCGTCAGCTCGGCCAGCGCCTCGGCCTTGTGCCCGCTCGCCGCCAGGAGCTGGGTCAGCTCGGCGGTCAGATCGTCCCGCTCCGGATCCAGCCGCAGCGCCGCGCGCAGGGCGGCGATCGCCCCGTCGCTGTCGCCCCGCACCCGCAGCCGATCGACGCGGACCTCGACGCTGCTGCAGGTGCCGAGCGCCGTCGCCAGGCGCTGCTCGCGGGCGAGCTGCCGGCGCTCGTCGGCCTGACGCCGGAGCGCCTCCAGCACCTGACAGGGGGCGTCGGGCGAGATCGAGTCCCCTAGCCCACTCTTCGTAGCGGCCGCCTCCAGCGCCCGGTCGGCGTCGAAATCCAGCCCGCGCATCCTGAGGGCCCGCGCGAGCATCAACTCGGGCGCCCACCAGCCGGGAGCGGCGCGGACGGCGGCCCGGGCGGCGTCGATCGCCTCCCGCGGGCGGTCGTCCTCGAGCTCCGCCGCCGCCAGCGCTTGCCACGCACGCGCCAGCCCCGGGTCGAGCGCCACCGCGGCCCGGAGCAGGCCGCGCGCGGCGTCGCGGGCGAAGCTGGCGGGGAGCGTCGGATCCTCCCGCGCGACCAGGCCCGCCAGCGCCAACCCCACCGCGAACCGCGGCTGGGCCCGCAGCCGCTCCCGCGCCGCCGCGGCCGCATCGACCGCCTCGGTGCGCGCGGCGACGAGGGCATCGCAGTAGGCCGCGAGCGCCGCGCCGCCGACGTCGCCGGTCACGGCCGTCAGCAGCGCCGGGAGCCGTGTCATCGGGACCGCCGGGCGGGCGGGCGCCGCCGTTCGCGGATCGACGAAGGCAGCCGCGCCCCCCGCCGCGGGCAGCACCAGCAGCGCGACCTCTCCGTCACCGGCGCGGCTGGCGAGGCGAAGCTCGAGCTCGTGCCGCCCGGCGGGCAGCGCGATGTGCGCGGCCGCGGCGCGGGGCCCGTAGCGATCGGCGCCGCCGTACTGGAACGGCCCGCCGCCGTCGATCGCGATGCGCGCCTCGCCGGCGTAGTCGAGCACGACGTCGTAGCCGCCGGCCGGAACCTCGATCGCGGCGCGCAGCAGCCGCGCCCCCCCGCGCCCCTCGATCGCCGCCGGCAAACGGACGCGGCATCCCGAGGTGGTCAGCCGCCGCCACGCGGTCGCCGGCGGCTGCGGCGCGGGCGCGTCGAGATCCAGGTTGGCGAGCGGCCCGAGCCACCCGACCTGGTAGACCTGTCGGGCGCAGCCGGCGGTCACCGCGTCGCGATCGAGCCCGTCGGCGTCGCCCGCCCGCCGCGCGACGTCCGTCGCGAACAGTGCCAGCTCGAACCGGGCCTGCCAGGGGAGCGCCGCCGCGCGCGCCAGCGCCGCCGGACGGACGGCGTCGAGGAGCGCCCGCCGCCGGGACGGCGTGAGATCGGGATAGAGCGCGCGCACCCGCGCCGCCGCGACGGCCGCCAGGGCCGGACCGAAGGCCGTGGGCGGCGCCACCGCAACCGCCTGCAGCACCGCCGCGTAGTCGGCCGCGGCGTCGGCGCTGGCGCCCCGCTCGAACGCGATCGCCGCCCGTCCGAAGCGGGCGAGCGGATCGGGCCCCGCGGCCAGCCGCTCGGCGAACAGGCGTTCGGCGTCGGCGCGACGCCCTTCGGCCAGGGCCTGCCAGCCGGCGAGCGCCGGCTCCGGCGGGCGCGAGATCGGTCGTCCCGTCGCGCAGGCGGACAGGACGACGATCGCCCCGAGGGCGACGCGGACGGCTCCGGCGGGCTTCGTCATGAGCCCGCCTGCCCCGGCGCGACCACCACCGGCTGCGCGAGCGCGGCGTCGACCTCACCGAGGAAGGCCCGAAACCGCAGGTAGTCGCCGGCCGGGATGCGCGCGCGGGTCACGTCGAGGGCAGAGCGCACCCGCAGGACGCCGCCCTCGACCTCCACGCTGAGCCGGAAGCGGCCGAACGGGCTCTCGATCGTCCGCGGCGGCGGCGCCCCACCGGTGAGCCGCCAGCCGGCGGGGAGCCGGTAGTCGAGCGCCTCGTCGTGCTGCCACGGATAGGCGAGCACCAGATCCTGGCGCCGGGCCGACAGCCGGGCGTAGGTGCGGACGAAGTCGCCGTCGCGCCCCGTCACCGGCAGCTCCAGCGCGTGGCCGGCCGTGAGGCGCCCGAGCCGCGGCACCGCGACCTGCGACCGCACGGTGACGGGAGCGTTGCGATCCTCGATGCGCGGCATCTCGACCGCCGTCAGGCGGGCGCCCGGGAACCGCCCGCTCCAGACCCGACCGTAGCGCTCGGCCCGCTCGCCGGGCGTCTGATAGTGGGACCGCCAGTTGGGGGCAGCCTGCCCCCGGATCACCAGCTGCTCGTCGACGGTGGCGTCGCCCGACGGCGAGACCGTCGCGGCCCAGCGGCGCTCGACCCGGCTCTCGCCCGAGGGGAGCACGGGCGTCTCGGTCAACGTGCCGCCGCCGGCGTTCACGCGCAGCACCGTCACCCCTTGATCCTCGGCCGGCAGCTCCGACAGGCCCGCGAACTCGGCGGTTCCGTCCAGGTAGCGATCGAGCTTGGGGACATAGACGATCGCGTGGTCGAAGATCGCCAGCGAGGCGGGCTGGGGATCGAGCCGTCCGCCCCGTCGCGTCCGGACCAGCACCAGCTCGGCCTCGACCCCCACCTCGCGCAGCAGCGCGATCATCAGCGACGCCTTGTCCTTGCAGTCGCCGAACCGGCGCGCCAGCACCTGGGTGACCTTGTAGGGCTTGTAGCCGTGGATGCCGAACTCGAGCCCGACGTAGCGGGTTCCGGTCACGACGAAGTCGTAGACGGCCCGCACCCGCTCGGCGTCGGTCATCCCGCGCGTCACCAGCCCGCGCGCCGTCCGGCGCAGCTCGTCGTCGGGCACGAGCTGTTCCTCGACCAGGCGTCGGTACCAGGCCGCCACCTCGCCCCAGGTCGCGTAGGTGCTGACGTGCAGGTAGGGGGCGGCCTCCCCCAGCCCGGGCATCGCCGGCTCGGTCTCGATCTTCGCGACGTCGGTGGCGGCGAAGCGGTAGATGCGGTCGTCCTTCTCCTCGGTGATCGTGCGCTCGAGCCGCGGCAGCGCCGGCTGGTTGGTGTGGATGGCGCGGCTCGCGGGGGCGATCAGCGTGTAGTCCCAGCGCCGCTTGGGGATCGCCTCCGCGACGTACTGCAGATCGCCGAAGTAGTCGGCCAGCTGGTTCTCGCTGCTGACGTCGTCGACCAGGTACTGGATCTCCAGCACGTCGCCCGGGCGGAGCCCCTCGAAGCGGACCACCTCGGCGCGGTTGTCGTAGTAGAGGCCGTACCAGGGCTCGGAGAGATCCTGGTCGCTGCGATCCGTCGCCTCGAGGACGCCGAGCGCGCCGCGCGCGTCGCGGCGGTAGATGCGGGCTTGGCGGACGTCGACCTGTTCGCCCCCCGGCGTGTAGTGGATGGCGAACTCCTTGTTCTCCTCCGCCCCCCGTTCGGTCACCACCTGCACGACCCGCTGCGCGAAGGTGCGCGACAGACCGTTGCGGTGGACGCGCACCACGCGCCGATCGAGCAGCACCACCGCCGCCTCGCCCGGCAGCGCGGCCCCGACCGCCGGCACCAGCGCGCGCGCCTCCTCGGCGTAGCGCAGCGCCAGGTCGTCGGTGGTGTCGCCGCGCTCGCCGGCGACCAGCCTGTCGATGTAGCGTTTGAGCTCGGGGTCCTGCGGCCGCAGCGACAGCGCCGCCCGCAGCCGCTCAATCGCCTCGGGCGCAGCGCCGAGCCGGTGCAGGAGCTTGCCCAGCGCCACCAGCGTCGTCGGATCGTCGGGGAGGCGGACGGCCAGGGCCTCCAGCGTCGAGCGCGCCCGCTGCGGCTCCCCCGCCCCCTCGAACAGCCGCGCGCGCTCGACGTCGAGCGACGGAAGATCCGGACGCAGCGCCGAGGCCGCCGCCAACCGGGCCCGGGCCTCCTCGCCGTCGCCGCGCGCGCGGGCCCGCCCCGCGAGCTGATGGAGAAGATCGACGTCGACCCGCCGCTCGCGCGCGAGCGCCTCGATGGCCCGGTCTGCCTCGCGGCGGCGCCCGGCCGCCTCGTAGAGCCGCGCCGCGACCCGGCGCACGCGCGGCAGCGCCTGTACCGCCGGCGGCAGCACCTCGAGGCGCACCAGCGCGGCGAGCGGGAGCCCCGCGTCCACCTCGGCCTCGGCAACCGCCAGCGTCGCCTGCCAGCAGCCGGCATCGAGCGCCAGCGCCTCGTGCCACTGCTCGTGCGCCCGGTCGTCGCGCCGTTCGGTCCGCGCCAGCTCGCCCAGCCGGGTCAAGAGCAGCGCCCGCCAGGACGGGAGAGAGACTCTCGCCCGCCGCTGCGCAACGCGAGCGCCTGCTCGAGGAACCGCCGCCGCTCATCGTCGTTCGCGGCGGCGTCCGCTGCCGCCAGCAGCGCCGGCAGCGAGGGGGCCAGCGCCAGCGCGCGCGCGAAGGCGTCGGCCGGGGCGTGATCGTCACGATCGCGCGGCGCCAGCCAGGCCAGCGCGCGCCCGCGATCGAGCCATGCGGCGGCGCCCGCCGCCCCGCCCCCCGCGCGGGCAATCCGGGCAGCGAGCTGGGCGTCCAGGGTGGCGATGCGCGGCGCCGTCCCGGCGGCGCCGGCCTGGGGTGCCCACGTCGCCGGTGGCGGCGCCGTCCCGCGTGTTTCGGCCAGCCGCAGCGGCGCCCCCGAGGGCTCGGTCAGCCGCGCGTAGAGCCGCCAGGCCCCGTCGGTGACGACGGTCTTGATCATGAGCCGGTTCCATCCCCGCTGGAGGCGCACGCCGACTGCGTCCTGATCCAGGGCGGCCGGGCGCGCCACGTCGCGCGACAGCACCTCCGCCCCGTTCCACCAGACCTTGAGCGGACCCGCCGACCCGAGCCGCAGGGCGGCCGGGCGGGCGCGATCGCTGCGGACGTAGGCGACGACGTACGCGACTGCCTGGGTGTCGGGGCGAAGGAGGCCGTCGAGGTAGAGGACGCCGTCGCGCATCGCCGCGTCGCCCGCGCGCCACGAGACCTCGCGCAGCTTTCCCGGATAGCTGCGCCCCACCTCGGGCGGCGCCTTTTCGCTTTCGGGGGGGAACCTGGTCGCGAAGCTGGCACGGCCGTCGCCGAACGGGCCGATCACGAACCAGTGGGAGAGGAGCCCCAGCGGCGCGCGGAGGGCTGCCGCCTCGCCCGCCTCGCCGCGCTGCTCGAGGAGGTGGGCGAGGATCAGCGCCGCCTGTGCCGCCACGAGTGGATGCGCGCCGGGGACGATGCCCGGGCGCAGCGCCGCCTCCAGCGCCGCGGGAGCCACCAGCTCGTCGAGCCCGGCCAGCGCGGCGAGCGGGCTCACGGCCTGCGGCGCCTTGGCCTCGGCGGCCAGGCGCGCGGCCTCGGTGGCGAGCTGGTCGTCGTAGGGCGCCGCGGCGAACGCTGCCCCAGAAATGACGGTCACGGCCAGGGCCGCGACCCATGCGATCCTCATGAGCGACCCGATTATACGTGCCGCGGCGACGGTCAGCGGCCCGGGCGGGCGCGCGGGCGCGCGCGGGGCCGATCGACCGTCTGCTGCGTGCGGAACGCCTGCCCACCTCTACCGGCGGGGGATGGCGCGTCGCCCTCGGCCGGCTGGTGCACAGGGATCAGCTGATGCGGGCGGTTTCCGATCAGCTCGCCGCGCCCCATCCGCCGCAGCGCCGCCCGCAGCAGCGGCCAGTTGGCCGGGTCGTGATAGCGGAGGAAGGCCTTGTGCAGCCGCCGGGTCTGGGGCCCCTTCGGGACGAACACCTTCTCGCCGTCGCGATGCAGCCGCCGCGAGCGGGTTCTTGCCGGTGTGGTACATCGCCGTCGCGGTCGCCATCGGCGACGGCAGGAACGTCTGGACCTGGTCGGCCCGGAAGCCGTTGCGTTTCAGCCAGAGCGCCAGCGCGAGCATGTCCCGGTCGGTGGTGCCGGGGTGCGCGGCGATGAAGTACGGGATCAGAAACTGTTTCTTTCCCGCCTTCGCCGAGGCTTCGTTGAACAACTTCTTGAACTTTTCGTAGCTCCCGATCCCGGGCTTCATCATCTTGGAGAGCGGCCCCTCCTCGGTGTGCTCGGGCGCGATCTTCAGGTAACCGCCGACGTGGTGGGTGGCGAGCTCCCGAACGTACTCGGGGGACGTCGCCGCCAGGTCGTAGCGCAGCCCCGACGCGACCAGCACCTTCTTGATCCCGGGGAGCGCGCGCGCCCGCCGGTAGAGCCGGATGAGCGGCCCGTGATCGGTCTTGAGGTTGGAGCAGATCGACGGATAGACGCAGGAGGGGAGCCGGCAGGCCGACTCGATCGCGGAGCTCTTGCAGGCGAGGCGGTACATGTTGGCGGTCGGACCGCCAATGTCGGAGATGACGCCGGTGAACCCGGGCACGTCGTCGCGCACCTTCTCGATCTCGCGCACGATCGAGTCCTCCGACCGGCTCTGGATGATCCGGCCTTCGTGCTCGGTGATCGAGCAGAACGAACAGCCGCCGAAGCAGCCGCGCATGATCGTCACCGAGAATCGGATCATCTCGTACGCAGGGATGTTCGCGCCGCCGTAGCTCGGGTGCGGCTGCCGCGTGTAAGGCAGCTCGTAGATCCGGTCCATCTCGGGCGTCGAGAGCGGCAGCGGCGGCGGGTTGAGCCAGACGTCGTGAGTCGCCGTGGCGCTGGACCAGCGCGCGGGCATTGCCCGGGTTGGCCTCGACGTGCAAGAGGCGCGAGGCGTGGGCGTAGAGCACCGGATCCGAGCAGACGGCGGCGAAGTCGGGCAGCCGCACCACCGTGCGCGACCGTGCGGCGCGCGGGCGCAGGCTGGCGGCGGAAATCACCTCCGGCGCCGGCGCGGGGGCGCAGGCGGCCGCCTCCTTCATCGCGTAGGGATCGGGGTGCGACGCGACGGGGCCCGGCTCGTCGACGGTGCGCGAGTCGATCTCGGTCCACCCCTCGCGCGGGCCGGTGGGGCGCGCGAACGCGGTGCCGCGCAGGTCGGTGATCTCGGAGACCGGCTCGCCGGCGGCCAGCCGGTGCGCGATCTCGACGATCGCCCGCTCGGCGTTTCCGTAGACCAGCAGGTCGGCCCCGGCGTCGAGCAGCACCGCGCGACGGACGTTGTCGGACCAGTAGTCGTAGTGCGCTATGCGGCGCAGGCTCGCTTCGATGCCGCCGATGACGACCGGCACGTCGTCGAACGCCTCACGGCAGCGCTGCGCGTAAACGGTCACCGCGCGATCGGGGCGCCGCCCCCCTGCCCCGTCGGGCGAATAAGCGTCGTCGCTACGCAGCCGGCGATCCGCCGTGTAGCGGTTCACCATCGAGTCCATGTTCCCGGCGGTGACGCCCCACATGATCGTCGGCCGCCCGAGCGCTCGAAACGACTCGGCGTTCCGCCAATCGGGCTGGGCCAGGATCCCGACCCGGAACCCCTGCGATTCGAGCAGCCGGCCCACCAGCGCCATGCCGAAGCTGGGGTGGTCGACGTAGGCGTCGCCGGTCACCAGGACGACGTCGCAGCTCTCCCAGCCGAGCGCGTCCATCTCGACGCGCGTGGTCGGAAGCACCGGCGCGATGCCGAAGCGCGCCGCCCAGAACGGACGCCGCTCGAACAGGGTCTGCGGCACCAGCGACGGGGAAACCGGCGTGAATCCGGCTTCTTTTGTGGACGCGGTACGCACGGCGCCCAGAGATACCACACACCTATCCCTCATCAATCTGTGGCATGCTCGTTTCGCGATGGGGGCGCAGGAGGAGCAGCGACAGTACCCGCGGCTCGGGTTGGGGGTTCCGGTGACGCTTCAGTTCTTGGGACGCGGGGCGGTCAACGCCGAGCTGCAGGACATCTCCCGCGGCGGCTGCTTCTTCAAGTCGCCCGAGACGGTCTCCCTGGATCGCCGGATCTCGGTCGTGCTCTCGGTGTCGGGCGGCAAGAGCTGCCAGGCGTCGGGGCGGGTCGTCCGCACGGTCGCCTACAAAGGCTTCGCGGTTCTGTTCGACACCGACGACGGCGGCGCCATCGAGGAGTTCATCCGGGACCTCACCCCCCTCCCCCAGCAGAGCCGTGCCGAGCTGCTGAGCTCGGTGCTCAAGCCCGAGATCCAGATCTACTGACCGGGGTCTGGCTGCGGGCCGGGCCCGCGATACGACGGGGGCCCGAAAAATTCCCGCTGCAAGCGAATTCGGGCAACAGGCTCGTCACGATTGAAGTGACGCGGAAACGCGTAGTCGGACGGCGCGCTTCGAATATATGCTGCCCGCCATGACGACACCGAAAACGATCGCGCTCGCGCTCTTCGGCGTCACCCTGGTGGCGGCGACGTCGGGGTGCACCATCTTTGTTTCTCAGTCGCTGCCGGTCACGCCAGGGCTCGATGCCCTCAGCGAGGCCCAGGTCTTCAGCATGGCGCCGCCGCCCGACTGGCCGGCGCCCCAGCCCGACAACCCGCAGACCGCGGCGGTCGACGTGAACTGCGGCATCGGCCCGCGGCTCGCCTCCGGGTATCTCTACGCCGCGGTCAGCGTGAAGGGTCGGCCGCCGACGGCCGCGCTGGGCCCGCTCAACGTCTCGCTGGTGCTCGATCGTTCCGGCTCGATGCACGGCGAGCCGTTCCGCAACATGCTGATCGCCGCCGAGAGCTTCGTCGGCCAGCTGCGCGACGGCGACCGGCTGTCGGTCGTCGCGTTCTCTGACGGGCTCTACCTGCCCGTGCCGCCGGTGGTGATCGACGGCAACACGCGCAACATGGCGATCGCGGGCATCCGCTCTCTCCACGACGGCGGTGGCACGTTCATGTCCGGCGGCCTGCTGGCCGGCCTCGCCCAGGTGTTCAGCGCTTACCAGCCGTGGCAGGTCAACCAGGTGATCCTCTTCAGCGACGGCCAACCCAACCTCGGCATCACCAGCGCGCCCGAGCTGTCGCGCATCGGGGCCCGCGCCGCCGAGCACGGCGTCGCCGTCACCACCATCGGCTTCGGCGATTTGCACGACGAGATCCTGATGCAGGGCGTGGCCGACGCGTCGGGCGGCAACTACTACTACGTCGACAGCCCCAACGACATGGCCGACATCTTCCGCCAGGAGGCAGGCGCCATCCTGCGCAGCGCGGCCCGCTCGACCGACGTCAACATCGCGATCCCCCCGGGGCTCCAGCTGGACGAGGTCGTCGGCTACGACTACGTCGTCTCGGGCGGACGCGCCTACGTCCGCGTGGGAAGCGTCCCGCACGGCCAGGAGCGCTTCGTCGTCTTCAAGTTCCACGGCGGCGGCGGCGGCCCGGTGCCGATGGACCTCGTCTACGCCGACATGACCCGGCGCGGGCGGTTCGGGATCTCCTGCGGCCCGACCTACCAGGCCCAGGCCGGCGGCCGCGAGGCCTGGGCGCTGGAGCTGGCCGGCCGCGCCGAGGCGGCCTGGGGGCTCCAGGAGTCGATGTCCTGGGCCGACTCCGGCAGCGAGATGTTCGTGATCGCCCAGATCGGCTACACGCGCGGGATCATCGAGGCGATGCGCGAGAAGATCGGTCAGGGGGCGCTCGCCTCCGAGGACAAGATGCTGCTCGACGCCCAGGTTCAGCTAGGGGCGAAGGTCGCCGCCGAGGCCGCCAATTCGCTCATGAAGGGGGGCGTCGGTGGACTGCTCAGCTTCGGCAAGAAGCAGGCGGCCAGCAACGCGTCGGCGGCGGTCTCGTACAAGCTCGACAAGACCTTCCAGCCCCGCGAGCGGGTTCACGTCTCGATCACGTTCCAGGGGGGCGCGGGGACCCGCTTCGTCGCCCGCGGGACGACGTACAAGCAGCGCGACCGCGACGCGAGCCTGCAGTACAAGCGGGCGCGCTACACCAGCTACAAGATGATGCGGTCGCGCTAGGCCCGGGGACGCGCTCGCTCGCTTTCGCTCGCATCGGGCCGGCGCCAGTCCGGCACGCACGCACGCTCGCTCGCTCGCTTCGCTCGCATCGGGCGGGGCGGGCGACGCGCGCCGCGGGGACTTGCTCGCCACGGCGCGCTCGGCTCGGTTGGCTCGCTCGAGCTCGCTCGGGCTCGCTCGCCACGGCTCGCTTCGTGAGAAGGCGACCGGCGGATTCTCGCGGCGTTGAGCGCCCCGCGTTGATCGCAGCGCAACTCGCCGCTTGAGAGCTTTTTGCGGCGCGTAGCCTGCAATGGTCCTGCCCCGATCCGATGGACGGTGTGCTCTTACGCTGCCTGACGGACCTGCTTCGAGTAAAGGGTCTCATGAGCTGCTGGGGACCTGCTGGCTAGAGTCGTGTGTCGACGGTGCCGATTGTAGAAGACCTCGATGTACTCATGGATTGCTGCTGCAGCCCCGTTCCGGGTCTGCCAGTTGTGTCGGTAGACGAGCTCTCGCTTCAGGGTGCTGAAGAAGCTCTCGACGACGGCGTTGTCCCAGCAATTGCCCCGACCGCTCATGCTGCACTGGATCCCGTGATCGCGGAGGGCCAGCTGGTAGTCCTCGCTGGTGTACTGAGTGCCACGGTCCGAGTGCTGGAGCAGCCCTGGCCCCGGGAGTCGCTGACCGATCGCCATTGTCAGTGCCGATAGCACGATGTCAGTGTGCAGACTGGGCTGCATCGACCAGCCAACGACCCGGCGTGAAAAAAGGTCGATGACGACCGCGAGGTAGAGCCAGCCTTCCCAGGTTCGGATGTAGGTGATGTCGCTGGCCCAAACAAGGTTCGGAGCCGAGACTTTGAATCCGCGAGCCAGCGTGTTGGGCGCAGACACATCATCGCTGGATGCCGACGATGGGTGGTACCAGCGCTTCTTCGGCTCTCCGACGAGGCCTCGCTCCTTCATCAGACGAGCCACGCGTTTGCGACTGGTCCGTTCGCCGGTCTCCCGCAACTCGTCCAGCACACGCGGACTCCCGTACGTGCCGCGGCCGGCACGATGAGCTGCCACGACTAGAGCGCCCAACCGGGCATCCTCCTTCGCACGCCGCGACGGACCTCGGCGACGCCAGGCGTAGTACCCACTGCACGACACCTGCAGCATTCGGCAAAGCATCGGAACCGAGTGTCTGGCCTTCTCCGCACCGATGAACGCGAATCTCATCGGCCTTCCTTGGCGAAGAAGGCCGCCGCTTTTCGGAGAATCTCTTTCTCCTCTTTGAGGATCCGAATCTCTCTCCTCAGTCGCGCCAGCTCTAATCGCTCATCGGTCGTCAGCGGCCCCGGTGGAGCCGCTCCACGATCGACCTTGCTTCGTCTCAACCAGCCATGAAGCACTGAGTCGCCCAGATCCAGATCCCGAGCGATCTCCTTGATCGGTCGGTCCTTGTCACTCAATACGAGTCCGATCGCCCGCTCCTTGAATTCCTTCGAGAACGTACGCCGAGGGCGTCGCTTCCTCTCTTCCATGGTCACCATCTAATCCTCCCGGGTGCTGTCCACCAAACCGGGGCAGGACCACAATCACTTTCGAAAAGGCAGGCTACGCGCCGCAAAAAGCCCAGGGGCGGCGAGCCGCGTGGCGATCAACGCGGGGCGATCAACGCCGCGCCTAACGTGGGTCGCCTTTTCACGAAGCGAGCCGTGGCGAGCGAGTCATCTGCAGATCGATGCGAGCGCAGCGAGCGAGCGCGCCGGGTGACCGCGGGCCCGATGCGAGCGCAGCGAGCGAGCGCGCCGGGTGACCGCGGGCCCGATGCGAGCGCAGCGAGCGAGCGCGCCGACGCGAGCCCCCGACCCTAGGGCGCGGGCGGTGGGGGCGTGAGGGCGGCGGCTGCGTAGACGAGAGGCGCGTTCCAGTTCACCGCGACCTCGTTCGACGAGCCGTCGCCCACCTCATCCGTCCAGGAGGTCGCCTTGTGGTCGTGCCCGCCCGTGCCGCCGACCAGCAGCCCTGGGTAGGGGTTGAACGTCTTGTCGGCGATTGACGGGCGGTGGTGGATGTTGACCGGCGGGCGATACCCGACCAGCGTCACCTGCGACCGGTCGTAGTAGTTCCGGCCCAGCAGGTGATCGAGCTGCTTGGCGATCGCGTCGTTGTACTTGTCCGCGGCGGCGGGATTGAGCAGCGCCGCCGTCGCCAGGTTCATCGACGCGCGGGCGACGCCGCCGTTCGAGCCCCAGTAGTAGCCGTTGATCCCGCGTCCGAAGGCGCTCGCGTCGGCGTTGGCCGCCAGGTTGTCGGCGCTGGTCAGCGTCTTGGTGGTGAGCGCCGTGACGAGATCTGCCGAGCGCCCCGCGCGGGTCGACATCAGGTAGGTGAAGATCCCCATGTTCCCGAGGTTGTCCCAGTCGAAGATGTCGGTGACCGAAGCATTGGCCGCGCGCGTCTCGAAGTCGGTCAGGAACGCCGCCTCGCCCGTGGTGGCCCACATCTCGGCGGCGGCCCAGCGGCGATTGTCGATGTCGGAGGAGGCGCCGTCGTACTGGCCGGTCGAGAACATGTCCAGGTTGGTCTCGTAGGTCCCGTCCTGCGTCTGCAGGAACGCGTAGCTCTTGCGGGCGACATCCAGATAGCTGGCCGCGAGGGCCTCGTCGTACGGCTTGAAGACGCGCGACGCCTGGGCCATCACGGCGACGAAGTTGGCGGCGGCGCTGTCGTTGACGTCGGTGTAGTAGCGCGGCGCGCTGTCGCCTTCGGGGGAGACGAAGCCGCCGAACACCTTCTCGGTGACCTTGAAGCTCACCGCGCCGTCCTCGCGCTGGGTCGTCAGCAACCAGTCGAGCTGCCATTTGATCTCGGCCAGGAAGTCGGGGAACTTGTCGCCGTGCTCCGGGATCGGGAGCGAAAGCGCGTTCAGCGTCGGCTGGAAGCGCTCCCAGGCCTGCAGCAGCATCCCGGCGGCGAAGGCCCCGTTGGTGGTGTACTTGCCGTAGTCACCGGCGTCGTGCCATCCGTGCAGGCTCGGCTTGATGGTGTTCGACATCAGCGGAGGCAGATAGGTCTGGTAGGCGTCCTTCATGTGACACACGCCGTGCTTCCAGGTGTCGCTGCCGATCTTGATCTCTATCGCCGTGTTGCAACGCTGGCCGTAGAACGAGAGCATCGCCTTGCTCAGCAGGTCGCTGAAGACGGCGCCGTTGATCTTGAACGGGGCCGACCGCGCCGGGACGCCGTCGACCTTGAGGCCGGGGGTGGAGACGTAGAAGTCGCCGAGCTCGGTGAAGGGGGTGAAGTCGGCGGTGTAGTAGGTCACGCCCGTGTCGAGATCGGTCTTGGGGCCGATGACCTCGCAGGGCCAGACGACCGAGTCGTCGGCGACCGCCCGTAGCTCGGCGGTCGTGTTGGTCAGCGACGTCATCCCGGTCGGCAGCACCACCGTCGCGACCTTCTCGCGGTCGGGCAGGTAGCCGACGGTGTCGACGCGAATCGCGTGGGTGACCGGGGCGGCGGGGCCGGCGCCGCCTGTGCCCGGGTTCGAACCGCCGCTGTCGCTGCCGGGGGCGAGGATCGTACAGCCGGCCAGGCCAAGCGCGAGCGAGACACAAACGAGGCTAGTGGAACGACGCAAAGCGAACCTCCTCTATGAAGGACCAACTATGAGAGGCCGGAGCCTACCAGCTCCGTCAATCGTTGAGAGAGCCGTCGCCGACATCGCTGGCGCCGGCGTCGCTGGCGCCTCCATCGGCCAGGCCCCCTGCCCCGGTCGTGCCGCCGTGCCCCGATGTTCCGCCGGAGCCGTTGCCACCGAGACCCGTCGCGCCCGCGGCGCCGCCGGCCGTCCCCGCCGCTCCGCCGGCGCTGCCGCCGCTCGCACCGCCCGCGGTTCCGCCGGCTGCGCCGCCCGCGGTTCCGCCGGCTGTTCCGCCAGTCCCGCCGCCGCGACCGCCGCTCCCCGCGACGCCGCTCCCCGCGATGCCGCCCGCGCCGCCGCGCCCCGCGATGCCGCCCGCGGCCCCACCACGTCCGCCGCTGCCGGCGACGCCGCTGCCGGCGACGCCGCCGCTGCCGCCGCGCGCCGTGGCGGACCCGCCGGTCCCGCTCGAACCGCCGCGGCCGGCGGCACCGACCGAGCCGCCACGTCCAGCACCGGCCGCGCCGGCCACGCCCGTCGCCCCACCCCGACCGGAGCCGGCGACGCCGCTCGCGCCCGCGACGCTGCCGGCCGTGCCGGGGCTCCCGCCCCGGCTCGAGGCCATCCCGCCGGTGCCACCACGTCCGCCGCTTCCGCCGAGGTCGCTGCCGCCGGCGCCGTCGCCCCCCTCACCCTCGGTGTTGAAGGCGTCGGGGCTGAGGTGATCGCTCGTCGTGCAAGCCGCCCCAAGCGCCAGAAGTGCGAACAGCCCACAGAGGCCTAACCGTCGCGACATGCGCGAAATGATACACAAGGCCGCGCCCGCGGCGTCCAGTTTCAGCGTCGCGCAGCGTGTCGCTTGATCGCCATCTCGGCGATCTGCTCGATGAAGTCCGGATAGACGTGGCCGGCTTCCTCAGCCGCCCAGGCCAGGTCCTCGCCGTCGGCAAGGTAGGGGTTCGGGTTCGCCTCGACGATGTAGATCGCCTCGTCGTGCGCCAACCTGACGTCGATGCGGCCGTAGTCGCGCAGCCCCGCCGCCTGGTACGCGCGCACGGCCACCTCGCCCAGCCGCTGGCGCAGCTCGCCGACAGGTTCTTGGCGATCTCGTTCTGGATGCCGCGGCTCTCGCGATAGCGGACGCTCCACTTGGCCTTGAAGGTCGCGATCCGGCTCTCGGCGGTCGAGTCGTTGCCGAACACCATCTCGATCGGCGGGAGCGACACGGGCGGCTCGTTGCCCATGACCCCGATGTAAAGCTCGCGCCCGGCGATGAACTCCTCGACGATCGCGTCGGTCTTGATGCGATCGTGGATGAAGGTGACCCGCTCTTTCAGCGCGTCGTCGTCCCGCACCACCGACGACTGCGCGATGCCCGACCGACGCGTCCTCGTCCAGCGGTTTGACGATGAGAGGGAAGCGCAGGTCGCTCGGCCGCTGGACCGGATCGCCGTGCGGGCAGACCATGAAGTGCGGGATGCGGATCCCCTGGTAGGCGAATACCTTCTTCGTCAGCGCCTTGTCGCGGGCCAGCATCAGCCCCTCGGACGACGCGCCGGTGTAGGGGAGCCCCAGCATCTCGAGCACCGCGGCAACGGTGTAGTCGAGCGCCGACTCGCCGCGGAACCGCTCCGACAGGTTGAACACCACGTCGGCCGGCTCGGCGCGCAGCCCGGCGATCAGTTGCTCCGGATTGTCGCGGAACCCGAGCAGCCGGACCTGATGGCCCTTCTGGATCAGGGCGCGCGCGACGTCGAACTCCGCTTCGTCGGTCGACTCGACCTGCTTCTTGTAGTCCTGCGATGCGGGCGGCTCGCCGTCCGTATCGAAGAGTACGAGCACCCGGTACGGTTTCTTCACGCTCTACCTTGATACCCGGGAGGCTGGGGGCGTGGCAAGCGCTCGCAGCGGTCAATCTGACTATGGCGGTGACTATGGCGCTGACTTGGCGCGCGGACTACGGCGCGCCGCCGTCAGGGGTACTGGGTGCCCCACCATCGGGGGGGAGCTCGTCGCGGTAACCGAGCAGCGTGTTTTTCTCGGCGAGCGGCGTCAGCTTCACCGACACCTTGCTGTCCCCGAACGTATACGCGCGGGTCTGAACCGGAACGCAGTCTTCGGCGCGCACGATCACGTCGAGCGGTCCCGAGTCGCGCTGGCGCTGGATGACGAGCGGCTGGTGCGGCGCGATCGGTCCGAGCTTCTTCTTCCCCCAGAAGACCATCGCCTTCTTGGTCGACGGCACCACCGTGAACACGATCTTCACATTCGGCGAAGGGGCCACGGCCGGCGCCGGAGGCGCGGGCGCCGCCACCCCGACCGGCAGCGGAGGCGGCGCGGCGGCGTCGGGTCGCGGCGCCGCGGCCAGCGCCACCGCCAGGGTGACGACCGGCACCGTTCCGGACAGCACCACCACCCACACTGGTCTCACCCGCGTCATGGCCTAGTCGTCTCCTCCGGCCGCCGCGCCACCACCGGCCTTCGCCTCGGCCCCGTCGGGCGCGGCCGGCGGCGGCCCCGGGGGGTACTTCGCCCAGGGCTCCGGGACATAGCCGAGGATCGGCTTCTTCTGCTCGCCTTTGATCTCACCCTCGAGCACGTTGACCGGGAGCGGCGGATCGAGCTGGTAGATGTAGCCGCGCGACGGGATGCGCATCTCGTAGACGAAGTCCTTCCAGAGGAACTGGCGATTGAAACCCATCGGCTGGTCCCCGATGACCCGCATGTGGCGGTGGCGAAGGATGAACGAGTACATCCGGATGGCGAGGTGATTGGGGAGGCGGTGGCAGCCGTGGGAGAAGCCGTTCGCGCTGTAGATGGACAGGTAGTCCGAGGAGCCGTGCGCGCGCACGCCGTTGTCGAAGTCGTTGCGCCCGTTCTGCCCGGGGACCACGAAGTAGCCGGCGATGAGTCCGTAGGCCGAGAGGTAGCCGGGCCCGAGCTCGTCGTAGTTGACCACCTTCATCCACTTGCCGTTGACCACCTTCCCCTTGGTCAGCGACCGGATCGGCGTCGAGGCGGGGGCGATCCAGACCGGGCCCGAGTTGATGTTGCGGATCACCCGCGGTCCCACGTCCGACATCTTGTAGCGAAAATACTCGTAGCCGTTGGCGGCCTGTTCCGAGCGCCAGCCGCCGATGGTCGTCCGCCAGCGCGCCAGCGCGACCTGTTTGCCGTCGACCTTGGTGAACACGGTCAGGGTCGGATACTTCTTTCGCGGCAGCGGCTTGTAGTGGCCGTTTTCGTCGAACGGCAGGTCGTACCAGATGTCGCCGCGGTCGACGACGATCGACAGGTCCATCTGGTCGCCGTAGTACGCGGGGCGCGGCGGCAGCTTGATCGCGACCCGCAGGTTCTTGAACTCGGGGGCGGGGTGACGCTTGAAGAACGCCAGCGTCGCGGGGGCGTCGGGGAGCTGCATCTGCTCCAGCGCCACCTTCAGGTAGTCGTCGACCAGGTTGCGGGTCTTCGAGGCCGAGCCGTCTTCGAGGATCGCGGCGGCCGACACCACCCGCTCGCGCAGCACGCGGACGAAGGCGTCGTAGTCGTTGTCCAGCAGCGTGCGCGACAGGGCGTCGACCGTCTTCCGGCGCAGGTAGTTCGCCTCGTAGAGCATGTGCTTCTGCTGGAAGCGCCGGACGGCGATCCGCATCGCGTCGTCGTAGATCCCCGGTTGGTGATGGCTCTTTTCGGTGAGCAGCGCCTCGCAGGCGAGCCGCCTCTCGACCGCGGCCATCGCCGGCTTCTCGGCGGCGCGCTGGGCCAGCATCTTGACCTTGGGGGCGAACGCCGGCTTCTTCGTGGCCAGCTCGTCGAGCGTCTCGACGTGCGCCTTGCGGCGCTCGTGCTCGACCTCCTCGCGGATGCGCGCCAGGCGGCGCTCGTCCTTCTTGATGTCGGCGGGGGCGACGTAGGTCACCGTCTCGACCGCATCGAGGGCGTCGGCGCTCTCCTGGTCGTGGCAGGGGTGCTCCTCGCTATCGACGAACCGCGCCCGGATCACCGACAGCGTGGGGAAGATGCCGTAGAGCTCGAGGTAGTTCTTGACCCCGGGCTCGAGCGGCTCGCCGTCCTCGTCGAGCTCGTCGTTGGCGAGGCCCAGGAAGATGCGCCGGTAGCGGTTCGGGAGCGGCTGCCCCTCTTCCCCGACCTGCTCGGCGAAGATGTAGGGCGTCCAGTCATCCGACAGATCGACGACCGTGAAACCGGCCGCCTCCGCGGCCTCGGCGTCGATCCAGCGCTCTTGCGGCGCCCCCGGCGCGCCGGTCACAAGCAGCGCCCGTCGCTCGGGCGGCAGATCGGGCCGGGGTTTGGTCGCCTCGGCCTCGGAGACGGGACCGCGAATGCGCGGGGAGCCGCCCGCCCCTGACGTACCTGCCGCCTGCGAATCGCCTGGATTGCTCGCGGGCGCGGCGGATCCGTGCAGCCCGGCCGAATCCCGGCACCCGAGCGCCGTCCCGACCGCGACCACCAGCAGCAGGGCGCGTGTTCCCCCAGTCACGCCCCGAAGATACCAACCATCGTGGCGGCGTCTAGTTCCGAAGCTTCGGGGCCGTCCGTGGCGGGCGAGCCCGCGCGACGCGCTCAGACTTTGGCCGCGAGGCAAACGCGGTTGCGTCCGCTGCGTTTGGCTTCGTACATCGCCGTGTCGGCGGCGGCGATCAGGGCCTGCGCATCCTTGGTGCCGTCGCATACCGCCGCGCCGATGCTGATCGTGATCGGAATCTGTTTGCCGGCGTGCTCGAAGGTCTTCCCCTCGACCGCGCCGCGCAGCCGCTCCCCCAGCGCCCGGGCGCCGTCCGACTCGATCTCCCGGCAGATGACCGCGAACTCCTCGCCCCCGTAGCGCGCCAGCACGTCCTCGGCCCGGATCGTGTTGGTCAACGCACGCGCGACGTTGGCCAGCACCGCGTCGCCAGCCTGGTGCCCGTGGCTGTCGTTGACCTTCTTGAAGTGGTCGATGTCGACGAACAGCAGGGCGAGGGTCTTCTTGTGCCGGCTCGCGAACCGCAGCTCGGTGTTCAGCCGGTCCATGAAGTAGCGCCGGTTGAACGTGGAGGTCAGCCCGTCCCGCAGCGCCGACTGGAACAGCTGCTTCTGGTACTGCTCGTCGACCTGGTCCTGGTAGGTGAACCTCAGGATCGTCGTCGAGCCAATCGCGATCTTGTCGCCGTCGCTGAGATCCTGGCGGGGGACCCGCTGGCCGTTCCAGTACACCCCGTTCGTCGACTTCAGATCGACGAGGACCATCTTGCCCCCCTCGCGCTCGATCGCGGCGTGCTCGCGCGAGACGCCGTCGTCGAGCACCCGGATGTCGACGCGGTCGCCGCGCCCCAGGACCGAACGGTCACTCTTGAGCTTGTACATCTCGCCGAAGCTCGGACCCGCGATCACGACCAGATAGGGGCTCGGCCCCTGCGAACCGGGAGCGGGTCGCTCGAAGGTCGGCAGGCCATTGTGCGTGGTGTCGTCGATGGAGGGGGGGGCCATTCCCTATCCATGTTAGCCCGAACAGCGAAGCGGCCGAGCGTGCTTCCGTGCTTACCAGCGGGCGATTTATGCACTAGTCTTGCTCGTCCATGGCTGAAGGAGCCGAAGGCAAGGGTAACAAGGAAGAGCAGCAAGGAAGCGCGCAGGTTCCCCCCGCCACCGCGACGTCCGAAGCAGCGAACGAGGCCGCCGGGACCGAAGCTGATCCCGCCTGGCCTCCCCGAGAAGCCGCGCCACGCGACGTGGCGCCCGACGACCCGGCGACGATGACGCTCCCCGCCACATCGGAGCCGGCGGCCGGGAAAAAATCGGCGGCCGACGCCCAGGTCGTGATGCTTCCGACCGAGGCCGACGCCCAGGTCGGCGCCGCGTTGCCCGGGCAGGAGATGGGCTTCTCCGATTCGACGCTGCACTGGCTCGAGGACGGCGAGACCACCGGAACGCACCGCACCACCAGCCCGACCGGATCGCTGCCGAGCTACGACCCGCGGGCGCCGATAGCCGGGCGCAAGCGTGCCGTGCTGGTGGTCGGCGGCGCCGGCGCGCTGGCGCTGATCGTGGCGGGGACGCTGTTCTTTCAGGCGCGCAGCCGACCGGCCCCCGCCGTCCCGGCCGTCACGAAGGTCGAGCCGGCCCGCGACCTCACCGCCCGGGCCGAGGCGGCGTTGGCCGCCAACCAGATCAGCGAGGCGCTGGATCTGGCGCACCTGGCCCTGGCCGCGGACCAGCGCCACGCCGACGCCCACTTCGTGATGGCGAAGTCCGAGCGCGCGCGCAATCAGAGCTCGGCCGCGCGCGACGAGTACCGGAAGTACCTCGAGCTGGCCCCGCTGGGGTTGCACGCAGCCGAGGCCCGCCAGGCGCTAGACTCGCTACCGCAGTGATGAGGAAGCCGCTGGCCGCGCTGCACGCCCGATACGTCGAGGGTGGGTGGCCGCTGCCGGCGGAGATCGAGACCGCGCTGCGGGCCGACCCACGGGCCGGCGCGCAAGCCATCCTGACGGCGATCGCCCGCCGGCGGCGCGCCAACCGCGCCGAGGGGCAACGTCTGCGCACGATGCTGCGCTACGAGACGGCGCTCTGGAGCGCGGGAACGGCCCGGATCGCCGGCGTCGACGAGGCGGGCATGAGCCCGCTGGCCGGTCCGGTCGCCGCGGCGGCGGTGATCCTCGCCCCCGGCACCCGCATCGCCGAGGTCGACGACTCCAAGCGCCTCGACGTCGAGCAGCGCGAGCGACTGGCGCCGATCATAAAGACGCGCGCCGTCGCCTGGGCGGTGGCGTTCGCCGAGGTCGACGAGATCGACGAGCATCAACATCTACTGGGCGGGGCTGCTGGCGATGCGCCGCGCCGTCGAGGCGCTGGCCCCGACGGCGGAGCACCTGCTGATCGACGGCCGCAAGCTGGCCGACCTCCCGCTGCCCCAGCAGCGCATCGTCAAGGGGGACGCCAAGAGCCTGTCGATCGCGGCGGCGTCGATCCTCGCCAAGACCGCCCGCGACGCCCGCATGCAGGTGCTCGACGCCGCGTACCCCGGCTACGGATTCGCCAAACACAAGGGATACCCCGTGACCGCTCACGTTCGCGCGCTGCAACGACTCGGCGCCTGCCCGGTTCACCGGCGTTCGTTCACGCCGGTGCGCGAAGCGCTGGGGCTGCCGCCGCTCCCGCCCTGGCCTGTTCGCACCTCGCTCGACCAGTAGGTCGATGTCGCGTGACGGGCGCCGATGTCGCGCAACGTCCTCCGAATCTGCGCGCCCCGACGATCTACCCGTCGACGGTTCCGTACCTCGGACACATGATGGACCCGGAGGCCGCGCATGAAGCAGTCGCGGAGGATCTCTCCCCGCATCCCGTACGACGAAGCGATCTGCCTCACCCGCGTCGACGGCGACGGTCGTTATTACGTGCAGACCTGCGACCTCAGCGCGAGCGGGTTGCTGGTCGTGTGCGCCGAGTCCTGTCCGGTCGGGACCGACGTCCAGTTCAGCCTCCTGCTCCCCGGCGGACCGCGCAAGGTGGGCGGGCGGGTCGTGCGCGTGACGGCGAACCCGGCCGGTTACGGCCTGGCGATCGCGTTCATGTCGATAGAGGCCAGCGTCGCGGTGGCGATCGATCGCCTGATCGCCGAACACACGCGCGCCGCGATGCCGGCGAAGCTGCGAGTCGCCGGCCTCGAGCACGCCCTCCGCTGCGAGGCCCACGTCGACGAGGGCAAGGTGCGCCTGACCGCGACGCTCCCGTTCCTGCGCCTCGACGAAGGGGTCGACGTCCAGCTGGGCGGCAACGGCGAGCGCGCCGCGGGCACCATCAGCAAGATCGCGCTCGACTCCGCCACGCCGGACGGGGTGCCGCGGCTGGCCGTCGACGTCGCCCTGGCCGGTCCCGCGCCCTCCGATGCGCGGAGCCCGGACGACGCGAGCGAGGACTGGACGCCACCGCCCAGCAAGCTGCCGCCGCCGTGCGGGAAGGCGCTCCCCTCGGTGGTGGTCTCCCGGGGGCTGGAGCGCGACCTGCGGCAGGCCGAGGAGCGCCCGCCCCGCCGCCGTGTCCACGGCACCGCCGAGGTCGCGCGCCGGCCGATCGCCGATTGGCCGCTCACGCCGGCGCTCGCCGCCGCGCCGGTCCTTCGCCCCACCGCCCGGGTAGAGCTGCGCCGCCGCGGCCCGCGACACGCCTGGGCGGCGCAGTGGAGCTACCTGCTGATGATCGTGCCCGCCGCGCTGGCGATCGCGGCCCTGCTGCGGTAGCCGCCGCCCGATCGCGACCCCACATTGATGGGGTTGATGAGGGGGCAGCGGACCGCCACGTCGGGCGAGGTGAACTTCGGGTTCCTGGACCCGTACAGCCTCGTCCACGGTTTCATCGGCATCATCGCCGCGGCCCTGGGCCTGCGCTTCGCCGGCACGCTGGCGCTCGCCGTCGGCTGGGAGCTGGCCGAGCATCTTTTGAAGCAGCTCGTACCGTCGGTCTTCCCGCACGTCACCCAGGACACGCTGCAAAACTCCTGCGGCGACGTGCTGGCGACCATGCTCGGCTGGGGGCTCGCGCGGGCAGTCCACGCCCGCCTTCACGGCACCATCCACCACGACGCGCGACCATGATAGAGACGTCACCTACGCCACCTGCGTCAGGTACGTCCCGTGCACGATCAACAAGAAGCCGAGCTCAGCCAAGCGAAGCTACGCGTCGACGAGCTGCGCGCGCAGATCGAGCACCATAGCTACCGCTACTACGTGCTCGCCGCGCCCGAGATCGCGGACGCCGAGTTCGACAAGCTGCTGCGCGAGCTCGACGCGCTCGAGCGCGCGCATCCGACGCTGCTGACCGCCGACTCACCGACGCAGCGGGTGGGTGGCGTCGCCGTCACCTCGCTGTTCGCGCCGGTGAAGCACTCCCGGCGCCTGCTGTCGCTCGACAACGCCTTCGACGACGCCGAGCTCGTCGCCTGGCGGGACCGCGTCGTCAAGGGACTGGGGCGCGAGCCGACCTATGTCTGCGAGCCGAAGATCGACGGCGTATCGCTGGCGGTGGTCTACGAGCGCGGCAAGCTGATACGCGGCGCCACCCGCGGCGACGGCGACGTCGGCGAGGACGTCACCGCGAACGTTCGCACCATCCGGGGGGTGCCGGCCCGCCTGCGCACCGACGCCCCGCCGGACTGGCTGGAGGTGCGCGGCGAGGTCTTCTTTCGCCTCACCGACTTCGAACGCATCAACGAGGAGCTGGGCGCCGCCGGCAAGCCGCTGTTCGCGAACCCGCGCAACGCGACGGCCGGCCTCTTGCGCCAGAAGGATGCCGCCGTCACCGCGGCGCGGCCGATTCACGTCTACTTCCACGGCCTGGTGAAGATCGAGGGGCACAAGCTCGAGAGCTACTCGGGCACCCTCGCCTACCTGCGCGGGATGGGGCTACGGACCCACCCCGAGGCGAAGGAGGCCGCGACGCTCGACGACGTCCGCGCCTACATCGCCGACATGGCCGAGCGCCGACACGCCCTGGAGCACGAGATCGACGGCGCGGTGATCAAGGTCGATCGCTACGCGGACGTCGACGAGCTGGGGGCGACGTCGAAGTTCCCGCGCTGGGCGATCGCCTACAAGTTCCCCGCGGAAGAGCAGACAACCCGGCTGAACGACATCCAGGTCAGCGTCGGCCGGACCGGCGCGGTCACGCCGTTCGCGGTGCTCGAGCCGGTCCGGGTCGGCGGCGTCACCGTCTCGATGGCGACGCTGCACAACGCCGACGAGGTCGATTCGCAAAGGGGTGCTGATCGGCGACACCGTCGTCGTCCGCCGGGCCGGCGAGGTGATCCCGGAGGTCGTGGCCCCCGTCCCCAGCCTGCGCACCGGGGGCGAGCGGGCGTTCGTGATGCCCACGGACTGCCCGCGCTGCGGCACCGAGATCGTCCGCCCCGAGGGGGAGGCCGTGGCGCGCTGCCCGAACCTGCAGTGCCCGGCCCAGGTGCTGGGGCGGATCGTCCACTTCGCCGGGCGCGGCGCGATGGACATCGAGCACCTCGGCGAGCGCACCGCGGGCGAGCTGCTCGATCGGGGCCTCATCGCCGATCAGGCCGACATCTTCGCGCTCACCCCCGAGGCCATCGGCCAGCTGCCGAACTTCAAGGACAAGGCGATCGCGAACCTGCAGGGGGCGATCGCGGCCGCCAAGGACCGGCCGATCGATCGACTGCTGTTCGGCTTCGGCATCCGCCACGTCGGCGCCGCGGCGGCCCGCGCCCTCGCCGACGCTTCGGATCGATCGATCGCATCGCCGCCACGCCTGCCGACGAGCTCGCGGCCGTCGACGGCGTCGGCGACGTCATCGCCGGCGCGGTCCGCGCGTTCTTCGACCGCCCCGAGACCACCCAGCTCGTCGACAAGCTCCGCCGCGCGGGCGTGCGTCTCGAAGAGCATCGCGAGCGCCGCAGCGGGCCTTTGACCGGAAAGACCTTCGTCATCACCGGAACCCTCGCGGCGATGTCGCGCGAGGCCGCCAAGGAGAAGATCGAGGCGCGCGGCGGAAAGGTCACGAACTCCCTCTCCGCGCGCACCAGCTATCTCATCGTGGGTGAGGACCCAGGCTCGAAGCTGGACAAGGCCGCCAAGCTCGGCGTGACGACCTTGGACGAAAAGGCGTTCCTGGAACTGCTCGCCGCGGACTGACGTCCCGTCAGCTCTGGGTCTCCGACGGCCCCGTCCCCAGACGGCCGACCAGCAGCCGCAGCATCACGGGCAGGACCGCCAGGCCCAGCACCGTCGACGAGATGATGCCGCCGATGACCACCGTCGCCAGCGGCCGCTGCACCTCGGCGCCGGCGTGGCTCGAGATCGCCATCGGGATGAACCCGAACGCGGCGACAGCGCGGTGGTGAGCACGGGACGAAGGACCGTCAGGGCGCCCTGCCGGATCGCCTCCGCCGCCGGCGTCGACTCCAGCCGCCGCGGCCACCTCCCCGGCCATCACGACGCCGTTCAACACCGCGACCCCGGCGACCGCGATGAACCCGACCGCCGCCGGGATCGAGAACGGGAGCCCGCGCAGCGCTGAGCGCGAGCACGCCGCCGACCATCGCCAGCGGCACGTTGATGAACACCGCGCTCGCGTAGCGAACGTCGCCGAACATCAGGAACAGCATCGCGAAGATCACCACCAGCGCCAGCGGTGCCACGAACCCCAGCCGCTTGCTGGCGCGGGTGAAGTTCTCGAACTGCCCGCCCCACTCCACCGTCACCCCCTCGGGGATCTGCACCGTCGCGCGCGACCTTCTCCTGGGCCTCGCCCACGAAGCTGACCAGATCGCGTCCGCGGACGTTGGCCTCGACCAGCACGCGCCGCTGCAGCGACTCGCGGTTGATGACGGCCGGCCCCTCCGTCTCGCGGATGGTCGCCACCGACGCCAGCGGGACCAGATGGCCGTCCGACGAGCCGACCAGCAGCTCGCCGAAGGCCTCGGGGGTCAGCGTCGCCGGCGGCAGGAGCAGCATCAGATCGAACCGGCGCGACCCCTCGAAGATCTTCCCCGAGAAGCGGCCGACGCGCGACGCCTCGACCACCTCCAGCACCCGGTCGGCGCTCATGCCGTAGCGGGCCAGCCGCTGCCGATCGGGCGTGACCTCGAGGATGGGCAGGCCCAGCACCCGCTGCACCCGCCAGTCGCCGCGTCCCGGCACGTCGCGGATCACCTTGCCGATCTCGTCGGCCGTCTTCTTCAGCACGCGCCAGGTCCTGGCCGAACAGCTTGATGACGACGTCGGCGCGCGACCCGGCGAGCAGCTGGTTGACGCGGTCCTCGATCGGCTGTGAGACCGAGACGAAGGTCGCCGGCACCTGGGCCTCGACCGCGTCCTTGATCGCCTCGCCGAGGTCGTCGAGGTCGTGCGCGGTCGTCCACTCCTCCTTGGGGCGCAGCTTGACCATCACCTCGGTCTCGTCGGGGCCGACCGGATCGGTGGCCACCTCGGCGCGCCCCGTGCGGGTCACGACCGACAGCACCTCGGGAAACTTGCCCAGCACCTCCTGGACCTCGACGCCCAGCCGCTGCGCCTCGGTGATCGAGATCGACGGCAGGCGCTTGATGTCGAGCGAGAGCTCGCCCTCGTCGAGGCGGGGCACGAACTCGGCCCCCAGCGACGCGCGAACAGCACCGCGATCAGGACCGCTGCCCCGCCGCCCCGCCCAGCGTCGCCTTGGGGCGCGCCGCGACGAAGTCCAGCACGCGGCCGTAGCCGCGGCGGGCCCGGCCGAAGATGCCGCCGTGCTCGCCGTCGTCCCGGCGGCGCCACCGGTAGCAGCATCGCCGCCAGCGCCGGGAACGCGGTCAGCGAGAACGCCAGCGCGCCGCCCAGGGCGAGCGCGACGGTGATCGCCATCGGCTTGAACATCCGCCCCTCGACCCCCTCGAGGGCCATGAGCGGCAGGTAGACCAGCAGGATGATCAGCAGCGAGAACGCCACCGGACGCGCCGCCTTGCTCATCGACTGCGTGACCAGATAGGCGATGTCCTCGCGGGTCTGGGCCCGCCGGATGGCGATCTCGCACCAGCGCCACCTCCAGCATGACGATCGCCCCGTCGACCAGCAGCCCGAAGTCGATCGCCCCCAGGGACATCAGGTTCCCGGTCACCTCCAGCTGCACCATGCCCAGGAGCGCGATCCCCATCGCCAGCGGGATCGCCAGCACCGCGATCAGCGCGCCGCGCAAGCTCCCCAGCGTCAGGAAGAGGATCAGCGCCACCAGCCCGGCCCCCTCGCCCAGGTTGATGGCGACGGTCTTCAGCATGCGGCCGATGAACTCGGCGCGATCGTAGTACGACCGGATCTCGACCCCTTCGGGGAGGTCGCGCTGGATCTCGAGCCAGCTTGGCCTTGACCCCGTGAACCACCTCGCGCGAGTTCGCGCCCGTCAGCATCATCACCGTGCCGGCGACGATCTCCCCCTCGCCGTGCTTGGTGACCACGCCGAACCGCAGCGCGGGCCCGATCTTCACGGTCCCCAGGTTCTTGATCATCACCGGCGTGCCGTCGCCGTCCGAGGTGACGACGGTGTTCTCGATCTCCTCGACGCTGTGGAACTGGGCGTCGCCGCGGATCGAGAACGACTCGCGGTTCTTCTCGATGTAGCCGCCGCCGATGGCGGCGTTGTTCCGCTCGAGGATGCTCTGCACGTCACTCAGCGACAGCCGGAAGCCGGCCAGGCGCTTGGGATCCAGCACCACCTGGTACTGCTTGGCCTCGCCGCCCATGCCGTTGACCTCGACCACCCCCGGCACCGCGCGCAGCCGCTGCCCCACCACCCAGTCCAGCAGCGTCCGCAGCTCCATCGGCGAATGCCGCTTCGACGTCAGATAGAACTCGTAGATCTCCCCCAGCCCCGTCGACACCGGCCCCAGCTCGGGGCGGCCGTAGCCCGGCGGGATGTCGTTCTCCGCCAGCTTCAACCGCTCGCTGACCATCTGGCGCGCCCGACCAGATGTCGGTGCCGTCGCGAAAGATGATCGTGACCGCCGAGACCGCGGTGCGGCTGACCGACCGGATCTCGTCCAGCCCGGGGATGCCGTTCATCGCCATCTCGACCGGGAAGGTCAGGTACTGCTCGACCTCCAGCGGCGACAGGCCGGGCGCGGTGGTCAGCACCGAGACCTGGGTGTTGGTGACGTCGGGGACGGCGTCGACCGACAGCTTGCGGATCGCCAGCAGCGAGAACGCGAACACCGCCCCCCAGATCGCGAGGACGACGCCGCGCCGCCGGACCGACAGCGCGACGATGGCGCCGAGGCTCATCGCAGGAGCTCGCTCTTGAGCAGGAAGGCGCCGTCGACGGCGACCATGTCTCCCGCCTTCAACCCCTGCCGGATCTCGACCTTGTCGCCGCCGGAGGCGCCGAGCAGCACGTTGCGACGCTCGAAGCCGCCGTTGGGCTGGCTCTGGATGAAGACCGCGGTCTTCCCCTCGACCTGCTCGACCGCGCTGCGCGGTACGACCAGCACGTCCGCGGCGGCGCCCTTGCCGTCGCCGACGATGCGGGCGGTGACCAGCTGCCCGGCGTTCAGCACCCCCTTGGGGTTCGGGAACTCGAGCCTGACCTTGGCGGTGCGGGTCGCCGGATCGATCACCGGGACGATGAACGCCACGCGGCCGTGGAAGACCTCGCCGGGCCGGGACTCGGTCCGCGTCTCAACCTCCTGACCGACGCGCACCCGCGCCAGATCCTTCTCGTAGAGATCCAGCGTCACCCAGACGTGCGTGGTGTCGGCGATCTTGAACGCGTCGGTGGCGCGCTCGACCGCCTGCCCCAGCGTCACGTGGCGTTCGATGACCGTCCCGGCGATCGGCGCCCGGATCTGGACCCGGCCTCCCAGATCGTGCTGTGACGCTGCCTCGACGTCGGCCGTCGTGAGGCCGATGGCCCGCAGCCGCATGACCGCGGCCCGGACCCCCGCCTGCTCGGTGACCCACTGCGCGTGGGCCACCTCGCGCTCGCGCGAGGACGAGATCTTCTTCTCCGCCAGATCGGTCTCGCGCTTCAGGTTGGAATCGGCGGCGGCGAAGCGGGCCCGGGCCGACACGAACTCGGCGCGCGCCTGCCCCACGTCGCTGCTCTCGATCTCCGCGATCACCTGCCCCCGCTTCACCTGATCGCCGACGCCGGCGACGAGGCGCGAGATCCGCCCCGCGATCAGCGGGCCGACGACCGCGAAGTGGTCCTCGTGGAAGGTGACGGTGCCGACCACCTGGATGTCGCCGCTCACCTTCGCCATCTCGACGGGGGCGACCTTCACCGGGTTACGGGCCCGCGCGCCGGGGGCCAGCGCCAGCGCGCGCGGCCCGTCCGCCGCCGCCGCGGCAACGGCGGCGGGAGGCGCCGCCTCGGCGCTCCCGATCGATTTCCGATCACGGAACACCAGCACGGCGGCGATCACGCCGACAATCGCCACCGCCACGGCCACAAAAGTCTTCTCGCTTAGTCATTGCGCACCTACGGCCCGATCGAGGGCGATCGTGGACTCCCAAAGCAACCCGAGCGTTTCCAAGTACAGGCGTCGCGCTTCGCTCGCATCTCGCGACGTCTGGAGCAGTCGAAACAGATCAAACTTTCCGGCCCGCCACCCCTCGGTCATCAAGGCGGTGGCCGCCTCGGCGGCCGGCAGCACCTCGCTATCGAGGAGCTGCACCATCTCGCGCTGGGCCCCCTCGGTCTGGAAGGCGCGCTCGACCTCGAGCGCGACATCCCGTTCCACCAGGTCGCGCTCGTAGTCGAGGCGGGTCCGCTCGGCCCGGGCCAGGGCCAGCGGCCCCTGATTTCGGCGCCAGAGCGGCAGCGGCAGCGCCAGCCCCCCGCCGACGTAGATCTGTCCGGGGAGATCGCGCTGCAGGTCGACGAACAGCGTCGGGCTCGGAATCACCTCCCGCTTCAGCAGGGTGATCTCGGCGTCGATCTCGTCCTGGCTCGACACCAGCGTGGCGAGCTCGGTGCGTTGCGCCCGGGCGCGCCCGATCAAGGTGCCCAGATCGGCGCTCGGGACGGCGGGGACCGCGACCCCGGTGGCGACGGTGATCGGCTGGGCCGGTGGCAACCCGATCAGGAGACGCAGCCGCGCCAGCGCGTCGGTCACCGCCAGAGAGGCGTCGACCCGGGCCCGCGCGGCGCTCCCTCGCTCCAGCCGGGCCAGCTCGAGATCGACGTTCGAAGACGCGCCCCCCGCGACGCGCGCCTTCACCGCGTCCAGGAGCTTGGTGACCAGCGCCTCGCGCTGGCGGGCCGCCTCGACCTGCGCCTGCGCCAGCTGCGCGCCGACGTAGACCGCCCGGACCCGGGCCCGGGTCTCGGCGCGCGCCGTCTGCTCACGCAGCTCGGCGGTGCGCAGCGCCTTGCTGACGGCGGCCCGGCGGGCGCCGCGCTGACCGCCGATCTCGACCATCTGCTCGGCGTGCAGGAAGAACGACGTGCCGCGGAGCGTGCCGCCGGGGTCGGCCTCCTTCCGCGGGCCGGCGCCACCGGCGACGACCGGGTTGGCGGGGAGGATCTGCGACGGCACCGACCTCGCGGGCGGCGATCGCCTGCCGCTCCGCCCGGGCCCGCCGCAAGAGCGGGCTCGCGGTCTCCGCCCGCACCAGCGCGTCGTCCAGCGTGAGCACGGCGGGGGCCGTCGCCGCGGCGGTTTGCGCACGCGCCGGGCCCGCCATCGCGCAGCCCAGCCATACAGCCAGCGCGGTCAGCCCAAGAGAGGGAACACGAACCATTTCCAAGATGCCTCCGGTAACAACGATGCGGGTAACAGAACCGCCGCGGTCCTTTGACGGACGCGCTGCGCGCGTCGGACCGACGGCGGCTCTGGGGGACGAAACGACCTACGCGCGCGGCTGCGGAGGTCGGAAGACCTCCACGGACGACAGGCGTGAGGTCGGTGTCCGGCGATCGATGACCACCAGGTCCCGACGGGGCGGGGGCAGAATCAGCGGCGGTAGCGCTGACAGAACATCGGAGAAGTCAGGCTGCGACGACCCGATCTGGTCACCCTCTTCGCCCATCGCGCGAGGGCCTTGCGGTCCGCCGGTCACGAACACCATCACCAGCGCGACGATCGCGCAGACGGTGGCGAGGTAACAGGCTATCCGCATCGGCCCCCAAGCTAGCACAGCGTCGGCGACGCGCACCAGATTCGCGCCCGATTTACGCTAGAGTTGCGCCGTCCTTCGCGTGCCGGTTATTTCGCGGCCGTATCCACCGTCTGGGTGGTGTCGGCGAAGATCCCCGCCTCCGCGCAGGCCCGTCAGAACACGACCTGCAGACCGAACGTCGGGAGCGTCAGCAGGATCGTCTCGGCATCCATGCGGTAGTAGTCCCAGCTCACCGCCTCTCGCCGCAGCGAGACGTTGAGCCAGTCGACGTAGAAGTCCAGGTACCAGGTGTCGAACGCCTCGCGCTTCTCGATCCGCACATCGACGCGCCAGTAATCTGGCAGCCGGCCCCGGTTGCGGTCGGGGAGCTGCAGCTCGTCCGGGCTGAGCCCGGGCGTGTAGGGGCGACCGCTGTTGTAGTGGAAGACGCCCGAGACGGTCCACGCCCGCCCGAGCGCGTACGACGCGACGACGTTGACCAGGTGGGTCTGGTCGAAGTCGGCCGGACGCCAGCCCGCCAGCGGGTAGTCGCGCTGCGCCCGGGCCAGCGAGTAGGTGACCCAGCCGAAGAGCCGCTGCCCGAGGCGCCGGCGCGCGATCAGCTCGATGCCGTAGGCGCGCCCGCGATAGGTCGACTGCCCCGAGTCGTGCGTGGACGGACGGGCCGACTCGTCGCCGATCGGATACTCCGAGAGGTTGGGCATCCAGTTGTAATAGACCTGCCCGTCGAGGGTCGCGTTCCAGGGGAGCACGAGCTCGGCGCCCAGCGACGCTTGGTAGGAACGGTTCAACCCCTGGGCGAGCCCGATCCCCTCCAGGCCCGGCCACGGGACCAGGAACCGCGGCGGCGACTGATAGAGCCCGAAGCCCCCCTTCACGCTCAGGCCGGGTCGCAGCGCGAAGCGCGCCGCGATGCGCGGATCGACGCCGGTCTGACGGACCGTTCCGCTGGTCATCGCGTACTCGTAGTGATCCAGCCGGACGCCGGGCCGGATCAGCAGCCGCGGCGTCGGCTCCCAGTCGGCCTGCACGAACAGCCCCGGCGTCAGCGCCCAGCGCGGGAAGAGCTCATTCGCCAGCTCGCCGGGGACGTCGACGAACCCGATGTCGACGCGCCACGCCTGGATCAGCAGATCGGTGCCGAACCGCAGCCTCAGCTTCGACCCCAGGGGCACGGTGGCCGCGACGTAGGGACGGGCGACCAGCTCGGTCAGGTGGATCGCGTCTTCGTTATTCCTCTGCGGGTTTCCCGTCGACGACGTGTAGTCGGGCCCGATCTCGAACCCGGCGTCGAGCCGCACCCGCGGCCAGCGCCCGCGGTAGCGCAGCGCCAGCCGGTGAAAGCCGAGGCGCAGGATCTCGTCGCCCACCATCTCGCCGCTGTCCTCGACGCCCGCCAGTCGCCCGGTGCGGTCCTCGGCGCCGAACACCAGGAGGCGCAGGTCGCCGTTGCCGACCTTCAGATCGGCGCGGACCTGGTAGTCCCAGTACGACAGCACGGCGCGCGGATCGATCGCGCGCGCCAGGAAGGCGAACGTGCCGTAGCGCGCGGCGGCCGACACCGCGGCCTCGTGGTCGCGCACCTTCACCGGCCGGCTGTGGAACGCGGAGAACTTGAACAGATCGACCGACAGCATCGTCTGCGGCTCGGGCGGCGCGTCGCTGGTGTGGGCCTGGATGAGCGCGCCCGAGAAGCGGCCGAACTCCGCCGGGAAGTTGCCCGGGGAGAAGTCGAGCGAGCTGAGGTAAAGCGGGTGGACGACCGCGGGCCCGAAACCCAGGTGATAGAGCAGCGGGACCTTGATCTCGTCGATGAAGGTGCCGTTGTCACCGGGCGAGTCACCGCGGATCACCGGATAGCCGAGCCCGGAGATGATCGAGCCGACGCCCGGCAGCAGCAGCGCGGTGCGAAACGGATCGCCGAACGTCCCGGGGATGTTGTGAATCTCCTCGGCTTCGAGCGAGACGACCCCCGTCTCGGCGCGCGGCGTCGGCGCGCGCACGACCGTCTCATGCTCGTTGAGCCGCTCCTTGGGGATGAAGTAGGTCCGGGCCAGCCGCTGGCCACCGTAGAGCCGTTCGATCCGATCCTCCTGGGCGTGCCCCGGCGCGCGCACGACGACGACGTAGGCGCCCGGCGCCAGGCGCCGCGAGGTCCGCGCCTGATCGTCCAGATGCAGGAGCTCGCCGACGTCCTCGAGATAGATCGTCGCCTCCGGCAGCCGTTTTCCGGTCCCCTTCTCGCGCACCTCTATCGCGAGCTCGGCGGTCGGACCCAGCGGGAAGCGCTCCACACCGGGGTGCAAGGCGCCGGGCGCGGGAGATGCCGGGGACGGTGGGGCCGCGGGCGGGGCGCCGCCGTCGGGGGCGAGCCGGGTCCGCTGCTCGGGGAGCGTGAAGCGCACCTGCCAGCGCAGACGGGACCGGATCGGCCGCCCCTCGCCGTCGGTGGCGGGATGGAAGCGGGCCGCAAGCGCGGCAGCGGTCGCCGCCTCGGTGAGGCCGCCACCCAGCCCCACCTCGACCTCGACGTTCGAGACGGTGCCGTCGACCTCCACTGTCAGGATCAGCGAAACGGTCCCCGCGACCCCGGCCCGCATCGCTGCGTCGGGATATGAGGGGACGATTGGCGCCAGAGGCGCGGGTGGCCGGTTGGGCGCAACCCGCCCAGCATCCGCGGCGGCATCGGCTGCATCGACGCCGGACGCATCGGAGGCGCCTCCGTCTGGAGGCGGCCCTGCATCAAGAGGAACGGCCGCGTCGGCGGCCTCCGCACGCGCGGCCCCCGCCCCGCCGATCGCAATCGCGATCAGCGCCGCCAGGGACCAACCCGCAAACGCGCGCACCGGCGCGGAGCTTACCGCGCCGGTGGGCCACCAAGTGGGTGGCCAGCTTGTGTGTCGTCTAGGTCACGGCGACGCCGTGGATCTCGACGACGTCGTCACCGACCGTCACCGGGGTCCGAGGCGCAATCGGGATACCGTGCGCGGCCGCGAACCGCACCAGATCCGCCGTGGTCCGTACGACCAGCTTGCGGTTCATGTTGGTGCGATGGGTCTCGACGGTCTTGACGCTGATGCAGAGCCGGCGCGCCACTTCCTTGCTGGAGCAACCGGCAACGATCAGCCGGAAGATCTCGATCTCCCGGCGCGACAACCCCTCGAGACCACGCCGCCCCGCGCGCTGGACCCGGTCGTTCCCGGTCGAGGAACGCGCCGCCAGGCGAGCCTCGATCGACGGAGCGACGTACTGGCCCCCCAGCGCCACGGTGCGAATCGCAGCGATGATCTCCTCGGTCGGCTGCGACTTCAGCGCGTACCCGGCAGCACCCGCTGCCAGCGCCTCCGCCGCCGCGAACTCATCGCTGAATCCCGTAATGATGACGACCTTTCCTTTTAGGCGCGCCCTCCGCAACGCCCGCACCAGCTCCGTCGCGCTGCCGTCGCCCAGCGACAGATCAGCCAGCACGACGTCCGGTGCAGTGCCGAGCAGCGGCAGCGTCTCCCGAATGCTAGACGCCTTCCCCACCACCTCCATTTCGGGGGTGGCCTTTAGCAAGGTCACCAGCGCATCGCGTACAACTTCGTGATCATCCACCACTAGCAAACGGATCATGGCAGCTCCTCCCGTAGTGGCCCCCAATGTCTGTCGCCCCGTCGATTTGGGAAGTGGGCCGAAACTGAATTTTCAGCCATGCTGCGCGCTATGTACTTGAAAATAGTGCAAACCGGCGAGCCGGTGCTGCGACAATACGGAAGATCCCTAGCCCCCGCCGAGATTGCCGGCGCGGAGATCCAGCGCCTCATCGAGTTGATGCGCGAAACGATGAGGGACGCGCCCGGCGTCGGGTTGGCGGCGCCGCAGATCGGGCTGCCGCTGCAACTGGCCGTCATCGAAGACGTCGGCACGTCGGCCGAGATGGAGCGTAAACCGGTGCCGTTCCACGTGATCGCCAACCCGCGGCTGACGCTGGGGAGCGAGGTCGTCGAGCACTTCGAAGGCTGCCTGAGCGTCGAGGGGTTCCAGGGGATCGTGCCACGCGCGCGCACCGCGCACGTCGAGGCCCTGGATCACCGCGGCCAGCCCATCTCGATCGACGCCACCGGCTGGTACGCCCGCATCCTGCAACACGAGATCGACCACCTGAACGGCACGCTCTACATCGACCGCATGCACACCCGCACGTTCTCGACCTCCCGCAACATGCACCACTGGGTGGGGGGAACGATCGCCGAGGTGCTGGCGGCGCTGGAGCGCCCCACGCCATGAGCGGGCCCGCCGCGACGCTCGCGCTCTGGCTGGCCGCCGCGGGCGCGCCGACCGCGCCCCCCACGGCGGCGGCCCCCGGTGTCGCACCGGCGCCCGCCGCTGCGCCTGCTGCCGCGCCGGCGCCCGTTGCCGCGCCACCGCCAGCCGCGCCGCCGCCTCCTGTGCCAGCGGCCGCACCGCCCGTCCCCGCGCCGGCCCCGCGCCACCTGCCCCCGCCGCCCGCGCACCTGTCGCCGTTTCGCCTCTCGCTGACCTATACCCGCGTCCTGCACGAGGACGGCACCCTGGGCGCCAACGACATGAACACCAACGCCATCGGCATCGACATGGGGATGGCGTCGGGCGGCTACACGCGCAGCCACCTGGCGATCGCCAACCAGTGGGAGAGCCTGGGCCCCTACTCGGCGCGCGGCTTCCGCATCGACCTCATCTCCGTCGGCTACCCGATCCTGCTCGTTGCGGGGCGGGTCAAGCTGGAGCTGGAGCCGATCCTCACGTTCCTGCGCGGCGAGATCATGTTCGTCAGCGGCACCAGCGAGAAGGTCTACCGGATCGAGAGCGGCGTCGGCCTGGAGCTGTCGGTGGCGTTCAACGGGTGGTTCCTCGCGGTCCAGCCCCTGGCGATCGACTTCCGCTACTACACCTACCTCTCGGCGCCGCTGTCGGAGTCGCACACCGGCTTCTCGCGCATCGTCCCCTTCCGCATCGGCATCGGGCACGAGTTCTAGACGCCCGGGAACCGGCGCCGCCAGGCGTTGTCCTTCCCGCATGAGGGTGAGACTGCTGCTCGCGTTGCTGGTCGCTCCGATCCTCCTCGCCTGCGTCCAGCGCGACGACGGGTTCCTGTTGCTCCGAAGGCGCGAGATGCGCCTCGACAACGAACGAACGCAGCTCGCCTACGCCCAGCCGGACGACGCGACCGCGTTGCATGTACGGCGCCTGCTGTCCGATGGATTCGGCGCCGAGCTGTTGCGAACCTACGCGATGGCCCGCCGGTTCGCGGGTCGTGGGTCGGAACCGGCCATCATCGCGCTGGGCTCCGAGGATGCCTTCGCGGGCGTCCCCTACCGCGGACGCCAGTTCGACGGGCCCTGGTTCAAGGAGGTGCTGCCGCCGAGCACGCTGATCGCTTGGGTCGACGACGCCAGCCCCACGCCGGAGATGGCGCAGCTGGCGAGCGGGCTGGCCGGCGCGATCGTAGATACCGTCACGGGCACCGAGCCGCGGGCATCGAATCCGCTGCGTGAAGGCTATGCGACGTTCCTCTCGGTCGTCGCCGGCGAGTGGAACAGCGCCTACGGTCCGGACGAACGGGACGAGCTTCGCCGTCTGCCGGCGTTCGCGGAGGTTCGGTCGAACCGCGCGGTCTACGGCGCTGGTCGTCATGGTGAGCTGTTGAGGTCCGGGCGCGAGCAGGTGCGGGATCCGCGCGTGGTCGCGACCGTCCTCCATGCGATGGCGTCGTCCCAGCTGGGGCGCCGAATGGCGCCCGAGACCATGTACCGCCCGTTTTTGGAGAGCGCGCCGCCCCATGACATTCATCCGGCGCTGTTGCTCGGAGCCTTCCGGAACTTCCAGGCAAAGTTGTTCGCGGCCTGGCGCGGTGCTGTCGCCTCCGGGCAACCGCCGGGCGATCTCGTGGACCTCGTCGAAGCGTACATGAACGCCTTCCCCGCCGAGCGCGCCGAAGCGACGCGCATCCTCCTGGTAACGACGCGGGGCGCGACGGCGCTGGCACACGTGGACGAAACCATCCCGACGATCGGATTGGAACGCCTGACGGCCGAGGTGCTGTTCGGAACGCGCGGTCTGCGGGACGGGCTCCGGCGGCTACCGCACGACTGAGGCGGTGATAGGGAAGGTGCGGCGAGCCACCTCTCAAAAACCCCGCCGCGCGCCAACCGTGCACCGATGCCCGCGCGGGGACGACGGCCTGCGATCGCGAATAGTGCGCAAATCAAGATCCCGCCGCCGACGCGCTGCCGACTGTACGACCGGCCCCGCGCTACGCGCGGGAGCGGCCAGGTCCCGTCCAGAGCGCCGTGACCGGCTTGCGGCGGAAGCAGCCGACGACGTGGTCGTTGACGACGCCGGCGGCCTGCATGAAGGCGTAGACGATCGTCGAGCCGACGAAGGAGAAGCCGCGCGCGCGCAGCTCCTTCGACAGCGCGTCGGAGAGCGGCGTGCGGGCCAGGATGTCGGCGCGGCCGCGGGCCTTGCCGAGCAGCGGCTTGCCGCCGACGTAGTCCCAGATCCAGGCGTCGAACGAGCCGAACTCGTCCTGCATCTTCAAGAAAGCCCGCGCGTTGCCGATCGCCGAGCGGATCTTCTGCTGGTTGCGGACGATGCCGGCGTCCTTCATCAGGCGCGTCACGTCGCGGGCGGTGAACTTCGCCACCTTGGCGGGATCGAAGCCGGCGAAGGCCTTCCGGTAACCCTCCCGCTTGCGCAGGATCGTCAGCCACGACAGCCCCGCCTGCGCACCGTCGAGGAGCAGCTTCTCGTACCAGCGCTGGTCGTCGCGCAGCGGAACGCCCCACTCCTCGTCGTGATAGCTGGCGAGCAGCGGGTCGCCCTCGGCCCAAAAGCAGCGCTTCATTCCGGCAGCGGCGACGACAGCAGCGTCTGGTGCTGGTTCGCGAGATCGGTGAGCCGGCGCTTGTCGCGATTGGACCGGTAGATCTGGGCCAGCAGGCTCCAGGCCGCGGGATCGGCCGGGTCGAGCAGGATTGCCCGCCGCAGGTGCTGCTCGGCGACCACGTCCTTGCGCGCGCGCGCCGCCGTCAGCCCCAGCAGGTAGTGGGCGCGGATCGCCGTCGGAAACTTGGCCAGCGCCGCCTCGCAGCGCTTGATGCCGGCCGCCGTGTGCTTGGCCCGTAGCTCGAGATCGCAGGTGAGCACGTCGACGCCCGGCGCCTCGGGGAAGGCCGTCGCCAGCGATGCCAGCTTGGTCCGCCCCGCGGCGGGCTCAGCGTCGGCGCTCGCCAGCACCGCCCAGAATCCGGCGACGTAGGCCGGCTCCTTGTCGGGCGGCACGCCGATCTTCGCCCCCGCGACCGGCAGCGCGATCTGGCAGCGGGTGCTCTCCAGCTGGGCGGCCAGCTTGGTCGTGTCGGCGTCGCGCCCGGCGCGCGCCAGCGCGTCCTCCGCCGCCGACACTGCCCCCAGCGCCGCCGCCAGCGCCGCCAGCTGCGCCCAGGTCGCGGCGCCGACCTTGCCGGCGCGGGCGTGCGCGAACACCGGCCCCAGGGCCCCCCACCCCTCTTCCTTTTTCCCCGCGTTCGCCGCCGCGACCGCGCGGTTGAACGCGGCGACGTCGGCCGCCGCAAGATCGCTGGCCGACCCGCTCGCCGATCCACGTCCCGCGCCCCCGCCACCCTGCGCCCGCTCGCGCGCGAACGCGAGCAGCTCCGCCCGGTCCTTGTCCGAGCCTTCGTCGCTCGGGGCTGTGGCCAGCAGCGGCAGCAGGTCGGAGGTCTCCGGGTAGGGCTCGGACGGGCGGGCCAGCCGGCGCGAAACGACCAGCGCCAGCACCCGCTTCTCGAACTCGCTGAACCCCCGCTGCTGGTTGTCGTAGGCGGGGTTCATGATGATCGTCTTGTCCTCGTGGTGGAGCAGCCCCAGCGCGTGCCCCCACTCGTGCAGGAAGACGACCACCTCCTTGTGCGCCTTGCGCTCGCCGTACAGGCGCTGGCGCTCCTCTACCGAGATCAGCTTGAACTCCTGCTCCAGCGCGCGGATCTCCTCCTCGTCGTCCATCCCGCGCATCACGAAGTGACGCGCCAGCAGCTGGCTGGCGCCGAGTTGGTGGATCGACCTTGCGACGACGCCGCGCAGCGGGGTGGCGAACCCGATGACCAGGTCGACGTCGCGCGCGGGGTCCAGCGCCTCCAGCTCGCCGAGGATCGGCCCCAGCTGAACGCCGACGTGGGAACGATCCCAGTCGCGCAGGCTCTCGATCTCGAACTGCACGTTGAAGACCGGCGTCACGACCGCGTTGATGTGCGCGATCTGCGCGCGGGCCTTGGCCTGCCAGCGCATGATCAGGCTGCGGTAATCGCGGTCGGCGTAGAGCCGCAGGCGTATGGTCCGGACGTCGCCCCCGCTCGCCGCGGCCGGCGTCAGGTCGAGCTGGTTCGGCGCGAGAGTCCTTGGCGGCGTCGCGCTCGCGCGTCGACCGGCGACTTCCAGGTATCGAAGTCGAACAACCCGGCTTCTTCTTGTCGGCGCGGGCCGATGCTCCCCAGCCCAGCCACGAGAAGCACCGCCGCCAGGACCGCGCGCACCGTCATGCGCCGAGCATAGCCGTGTGCCGCACCCCGCCCAAGCGTCGCTTGACCCGCTTGACCGAGGATCTCGCCCGGTCGATGCTTGGCGCCGATGTCGGAGGTTGACGAACGGGACCAGCTGGCTGCGGCCGAGCTGGCGCGGCTCCTGGACGCCCGCAACGAGCACCCCGAGTCGCTGAGCGAGATCGACGCCGAGATCTGGCAGCGCTTCGGGCGCACGCAGGCGGTGCTGGTCCTGGACATGTGCGGCTTCTCGCGCCTGACGATGCGCTACGGGATCACGCACTTCCTGGCGATGATCCGGCGCCTTGGCCTGCTGGTGCGGCCGGTGGTCGCGGCCAACGGCGGTCGGGTCGTGAAGGCCGAGGCGGACAACCTGTTCGCGGTGTTCGACGACGTCCCCGACGCGCTCGCCGCCGCGCGCGCGATCCAGGACCGGCTGGCCGCCGCCAATACGTTCCTCCCCGAGGACTGGGATCTGAACGCCGGCATCGGGCTCGGCTACGGCCCGGTGCTGCTGGTCGGCGAGGTCGACCTCTTCGGGTCGGAGATGAACATCGCCTCCAAGCTGGGCGAGGATGTCGCGGGCCAGGGCGAGATCCTGCTGTCGTCATCGGCGCGCGAGCGGCTGGTGCCGGCTGACGCAACGTTCGAGGAGCTCTCCCTGGAGATGTCGGGGCTGGCCCTGCGGGCGTATAAGGTCCGTTAATAGAATCCCATTGCACGGAGGTTGAGTCATGACGCGACTGCCATTGCTGCTCTGCTTCGTATCCGCGACCGCCGTCCTGACGGCAGCCTGCTCGTCGGGCGGCGACGACCCCAATAACCAGGGAACGGCGGGCGCCGCGGGCGGCAGCACCGGCGCCGCGGGCACGACCGGCGGCGCGGGAACCACCGGTGGCGCCGGAACGACGGGGAGCGCCGGAATCGGAGGCGCGCCGACCGGCATCGCCGGCAGCGGCCCTGCGGGTGCGCCGGGACGCGGAGGCTCCACGGGCGTCGCGGGCAGCCCGGCCGGCAGCGGTGGCTCGACCGGCGTGGCCGGAAGCAGCGCCGGCAGCGGCGGCAGCGCCGGTGGCTCGACCGGCAACGCCGGCAGCGGCGGTAGCGCAGGCGGTTCGACCGGCAACGCGGGGCGCGGCGGCGGCAGCGCCGCGGGCGCCACCGGCAATGCCGGACGTGGCGGCGCCACCGGCAACGCGGGGCGCGGCGGCAGCGGCACGGGGACCGGCGGCAGCGGGAACACGCTCACGCTCACCAGCACGAAGTACGACATGGGTGAGATGATCCCGAGCGCCCATACCTGCGCCGCGGGTGCCAACACCGGCGGGACCTCGCCCGACCTCACCTGGACCGCGGGACCGTCGCCCGCGACCATGAGCTACGCCATCGTGCTCACCGACCTCACCAACAGCTACGTGCACTGGGTCATCTGGGACATCCCGGGGACGACGACCATGGTGCCGGCGATGCTGGGAAGCGGCGCCACGCTCACCAGCCCGCCGGAGGTGAACGGCGCCAAGCAGAAGAACACGTTCCAGGGCAACGGCTACTACGGCCCCTGCCCCAGCGGAACGAACCACAACTACCAGTTGATGGTGCACGCCATCGACGCGGCGACGCTGCCGAACGCGACGGCGTCGATGACCACGGCGAATCTCAAGACGGCCGTGCTCGCCCACTCGATCGCCTCGGGCGAGCTGGTCGGCGTGTCGAACGCCTCGCGCGGCAACTGACCGCCGCCGATAGATGCGCGCCGCCGTGACCGCCATGCTGGCCGCCGCTCTGGCGGCCGGCTGTCGCGGCGACGCGCTGCTGTCGTTCCTCCCCGCCTGCCCCGCCGACTCCTCCCTGCTGTTCTCCACGCCACCGGTCGCGGAGAGCGACTTCACCGGGCTGACGCCGCTGGGCCGGGTGAACCCGCCCGGCCAGGTCTTTCCGACCGGTCACATCTCCTTCTTCGTCCCGCGCGATGAAGATGGCGCGAACCGCGCGGTGCCGGTGGTGGCGCCGGGGGCCATCACGATCTGGCAGGTCGAATCGTCGGAGCGCCTCGGCGCCTCGCCGCCCCAGCGCGACTACCGGCTTCGCTTCGCCCCCTGCGCCAACGTCAGCGCCTACGTCGACCACCTCCAGACGCTCGACCCGGCGCTGGCCGCGCGGCTCGGCCCGCTCGACGATGCCGCCTGCGACACCATCCTGGTCGACGAGACGTCGTACCGGACCTGCGGCAAGAGCGTCCGCGTCGACCTGCTCGCCGGGGAGGCGCTCGGCACCGCGGGCGGCGTCGAGCGGCCGGCGCTCGACTTCGGCCTGGGCGACAGCCGCCTCCCGCCCCTCCCCTACGTCGACAAGACCCGCGACGACTTCGATCCGCTGCACGCCGCCTGCCCCGCCGACTACTTCGAGGGCGCCACCGGGGACGCGCTGCGCGGACGGTTCTCCGACGCGACGGGGACGGTTCACCGGACGGTCGAACCGCTGTGCGGCGCGATCGCCCAGGACCGCCTCGGCACCGTCCAGGGGCGCTGGTTCGTCTCCGGCACCGCGCGCAGCACGCCCGAGGATCCCCACCTGGCGCTGGTCCACGACCACGTCAATCCGACCGTGCCGCTGTTCTCCGTCGGCACGTCGCTCCCCGGCTTCACGGGTGTCTGGACGTTCACCCCCGCCGCATCGGGGACGGTGAACCGCGATTTCGGTGACGTTGGCTTTGGCGCCGTCCACTGCTGGAACGTGACCGCCTGGCCAGCCGTCGCCGGGAGCCCCGCCTGGATGGTGGTGGCGTACATGCCCGCCGCCTTTCGGTTGCTCATCGAGGCGCGCTCCGGCGCGCGCTGCGAGGACGGGCAGCCGACCCTCGACGACGCGGCGATCGCGTTCGACAGGTAAGAAGGCCCTATCGCAGCAACTGCTTCTGCAGCTTGCCCATCGCGTTGCGGGGGAGCGACGGCAGCAGACGCAGCGCGCGCGGCAGCTTGTACGGCGCCAACCGATCGCGGGCGAACGCCTGCAGGTCGGCGAGCGTCGGCGCCGGGCCGGGCGCGCGCGACCACGAAGGCGGTGACCACCTCGCCCCAGGTCGGATCGGGGAGCCCGAGCACCGCCACCTCGGCGACGGCGGGATGCTCGAGCAGCGCCGCCTCGATCTCCAGCGCCGACAGCTTGTAGCCGCCGCTCTTGATGATGTCGATCGACGTCCGCCCCAGCAGCCGGACGACGCCGTCCGCGCCGCGCGCCCCGGTGTCGCCGGTGCGGAACCGCCCCTCGCGGATCGAACGACGCCGCGGTCGCCGCCGGGTCGCCGTGGTACCCGGAGAACATCTGCGGGGTGCCGACGCGCAGCTCGCCGGGCTCGCCCGACGGCCACCGCGCCGCCCCGTCGTCGTCGACGATGTCGATGGTCGACCCCCGGCAGCGCGCGCCCGACGGCGCCCGGGACGCGCGGGCCGTCGTAGGGGTTCGACAGTGCCATGCCGATCTCGGTCATCCCGTAGCGTTCGAGGATCGTCTGGCCGGTCGCCTCTCGAAACGCGTCCAGCAGCGACGCCGGCAGGGACGCCGAGCCGCTGGTCGCGAGGCGCAGCGCGCGGCGCCCCGGCAGCCCAGCGCGCGCGCTGCGGCGGCGCGGCGCCGCGCCACGCCTCCATCAGCTTCGCGTACATCGTCGGCACCGCCATGAACAGCGTCGCGTCCGCGAACCCCTCCCAGACCGCGGCTGCGTCGAAGGGGGCGAACCGGACCTCGGCGCCCGCCCAAAGCGCGCCCAGCAGCGCGACGATGAGGCCGTGCGTGTGGTGCAGAGGCAGCACGTGCAGCAGGCGGTCGTCGCGCCGCCAGCGCCAGGCCTCCTCCAGCGCGGCGACGGTCGCCGCCAGCGCCGCGTGGCTGAGGCGCACGCCCTTCGGGCGCCCGGTCGTCCCCGAGGTGTAGAGCATCAGCGCATCGTCCGTGGCGGCGGGCCACGGGCCTGCGGGCCCGCCATTCGACGTCCCGGCCGGCGCGCCTCTGGCCACCCCCGCGACGAGATCCTCGACGAGCACGAGCGTCCGCCCGGGCGCCGCCGCCGCGAGCCGCGCCGCCAGGGAGCGACTCGCGAGCAGCCGCGCGGGAGCGGCGTTCTCGACGACGTAGGCGACCTCCGGCGTCGCGTGCAGGGGCGACAGCGGCACCGCGAGCCCGCCGGCGCGCCAGATGCCGAGCAGCGTCGCAACGAACGCCGCCCCCGGCTCGAGCAGCAGGGCGATCGTCGAGCCGCGCGCGTCGCCGAGCGCGCCGGCGACGGCCGCCGCCTGGGCCTCGAGGGCGCCGTACGTGAGCGACGGCGCGCCGGCGATGGCGATCGCGCCGGACGGTTGCCCGGCCAGGCGCGTCAGCAGCGGCGACGGCACGGGCGCGCTCAAGCGGCCCGACTCAGTTGGCGGGGCCCGCGAGCCGCTTGCGGCCCCAGATGGCGTCCCACCCTTTGCGGTAGGAATCGGTCGCCACCTGCGACGGACCGGCGCTCGTCGGTCGCGACGCCTCGGCGGTCGGCGCCTCGGCGGTCGGATCCGCCAGCTCGGTCTTCACGTCGAACACGAACGGCAGGTCGGGCCGGCTCCGCATCGAGATCACCTCGCCCCGGATGGGTTGCCCTTCGCTGAGCGGTTGGACCACGCCCGCCTCGACCGCGGCGTCTTCCGACCGTCGCCGCAGGATGTGGATCCCGTGCTCGTCCTTGCCGACCGCGACCGCTACGTCGCCAGAACCGGGCTCGGACTCTTGCCGCTTGCCCACCTGGCTATTGTGCCACGTGCGGTCGGTTTTTACAGGGCCTCGCCGCGCTATGGCGCCGTCGCCACCGCGACCACGAAGCTGCTCTCTGCCTGAATGTTCTCGACCACCATCTCGGCGAAGATGATCGCGCCGGTAACGACCGGCTCGAGGCTGGGGATGATCGGCGTCTGGGCGTCGAACGCGGTCGTGGTCTCCCGCCAGGAGTCACCCGTGCTGTCGGAAACGAGGATCGTCGAGGTCAGCGTCGAGCCCGTCGTCGCCGTCAGCGCCCCGAGCACGTCGCCCGTCTGCACGAAGTAGGTGTCCTGCTGCAGCGCGGACGCGGCGTCGAACACCAGGATCCGGAAGGCGTCCTGGGCCGCGGCGATCCCGACCTGATGATAGGCGAACGGGATGGTCAGCGAGATGCCGCCGTCGGGGGCGTAGTCGACGCTGAGGAAGGCGTAGTCGGCCAAGGCCGCCTGATCGAGCCGCAGGATCCCGAGATCCCAGCTCCCCTGGACCGTGGTGGCGTCATAGGCGGCAGGGGTGCTCCCGAGCAGGTAGAGCGTGTCGATGTTGGCGTCGTAGAGGCCGTAGTAGAGCGTCGCCTTGTTGATCACCGCGCTGGAGCCCGCGGTCAGCGCCGCGGTCACGACGAAGCTGCCGTTCACGAACTGGCCCGTGACCTCACCCCCGTCTTTCACGAACGTCGGCCTGCTGATCGGGCCGCTGTTGGCGATGCCCAGGTAGGCGTCGAGGTAGGCCCGCCAGGCGGCTACCTCCATGATCTGCTCGTAGGCGGGATCGGCGTCGTGAAGGTGCAGCGGGAAGTAGACCGACAGGCCGTTCGACCCGGAGCGCGCGGCGCCGTGGGTCTCGTACAGCACTGCCTTCTTCATGGCCGCCGCGATCGAGGTCGCCGCAGCGCCGTACGTCGTATCGGCGGCGGCGAGGATCGTCGCGAAGTCGACGACGTCGACCATCACGCCCGGCGTCTGGCCTTCGTTTCCATACGACCGCGCGCTATCGCGGGCGCGCCCCGCCTGGGTCGCCTTCGCCGCGGGCAGCGGCATCCCCCCCACCGTCGCCAGCGTGCGCAGCGACGCCTCGAGGTCTCCCAGCGCATAGAGGTCGGTGATCGACATGGTGATCGACGACTGATCGCGGTTGGCCACCGACTGGGCCACGAATCCGTCGATCAGCTTGCGCGCCAGCATCGGCGGGGCCAGCGACGGGTCGGCGGCGAGGGCCGCGAGCGCGCCGTAGTCCAGGCCGTGACCGGGGACGACCTCCTCCGACGCGAGCATGTACTCCGCGTACGGCTTCAGCATGTTGGCGATCTCGAACGTCGCCATCAGGCAGGCGTCGAAGCCGACCAGGGCCAGCCGTGCCCCCGGCACGCCCGCCAGCCCCTGGGCGATCGCCGTCTTCATCGCGGGTGGCTTGATGATGCTGTTGACGCTCTCGTCGACGGCAAACCCGGCCCAGCCGCCGCCGTGGTCCCAGAGAATCAGCGCGGTCCGGTCGGCCGGGTAATTCGTCATCCCCCAGGTGATGAACTGCTGCAGCGTCGTCGCGCTCCCCGAGTCGACGGCCCCCAGCGTCTCGATGACGTCGAGCGCGTTCTTCTGGACCAGGACTCGTTTCGCGCCCGTGAAGTTGGGGAGGTTGGCGATCGGCTGGCTGCTGTAGGCGGCCGATCGATCGACCTGGGCGACGATCTTCACGTTCTGGGTCGAGCCGACGCTGGCCATCTCGGTCAGGTCCTGGACCGCGAACGGCTCCAGGTTGTTGTCGGCCGCCATGTAGACGAGGAACGTCCAGGACTGGCCGCCCGTCGTATGGACGGGGCCGCCGCCGCTGCCCGCGGCGCTGCCGCCTGCCGTCCCGGTCGGACCGTCGCCGCCGAGCCCCGTCGACGACTCGCCGCCGGCGCCGCCCGGGGCCGAGCCGCCGCGACCGCCCCGGCCCGTGATGGTCGAGTGCCCGGCGGTCCCTGTCATCTGCTTCGAGTCCTCACCGCCTCCACACCCCACCAAGGCCAATCCAACGCTCACCAGCACCACGCTGCCCAGTCGCGACAAAGAATCCTCCTCGCCTGCGTCAAACGTCCGACGCGGGTCCGAGCAGCATATCCGGAGAGACCCCCGGTACTCAACGCGGGGCTACTTCAAATACGCGGCGAGCGGCAGCCCCTGATCGCGGATCGCCTTCACGATGACGCCCGCGATCTCGACGGCGCCGGCCTTCTCCAGATGTGTGTGATCGTCGCAGAAGAAGGCACCCACCGGACCGGTGGTGTCGGCGCTGACATCGCCCCCCGGCACGGGGCAGAAATCGTGGTCGTTGTAGAGGGCGACGCTGAGGGCGTGGAGATCGATCACCGGGACGTCGTACTCGGTCCCCGCCTCCTGGGTGGCGGTCACATAGGCGCCGCGGCTGCCGCGCGCCGTGCTCCCGTTGCACGAGATGCTGCTGAGGGGCGTCAGAAACACCGGCTGGGCTCCGCGAGCCTTCGCCGCCTGCGCCATCATCCCGTACGAGTCCTTGAACGCCTCCAACCCGACGTGCCGATCGCAGGTCGCCGAGCCGTCGTTGATGCCGAACTGGATGAACAGGTAGTCACCCGCCTTCATCCCGGTCGACGCCAGCATCGCCTGCCAGCGCGCCTGCAGCGTCGGGTCGCCGGTCGCGTCGCGGTCGAGCACGCACTCGCCGGTCGCGTCCATCGCCGTCTGGACGTTGTAGAGCCAGGTCCGCACGCTGCGGCCGCCGACGGCGCTGTTGGTGATGCTCACCCGATCGTTAAAGTAGGGCTTGAACTGTCCGCCCCAGCCTATCGGACATGGCGTGCTTCCGTTGGCGACCGTCGAGTCGCCCGCGATCCAGAGCGTGATCGCGGCCGATGCGCCCGCGCCGCCGCCACGCCCCCCCGCCGCATTGCCCGCGCTGCCGCCGCCACGGCCGCCCGCGGCGCTGCCGCCCACCCCGGCGCTGCCGCCGCCACGCCCCCCCGCCGCATTGCCCGCGCTGCCGCCGCCACGGCCGCCCGCGGCGCTGCCGCCCGCCCCGGCGTTTCCGCCGCCCCGACCGGCCTGACTGCCGCCCGCGCCCCCGCCCCCCGCGCCATCCCCGTCGCCACCCGTACCGGCCGTGCCCGAGCTCCCCCCCGGCCCCCCCGCCGCGTTACCCGCACCACCGGCCCCCGCGGGTCCACCAGCCCCCGCGGGCCCACCGGCCCCCGCGGGCCCACCAGCCCCGGCCGCTGCGTCATCGCCGCCTTCACCGGCGCCTTCGCTTCCGCACGCCGAGAGAGTGACGGCGGCAAGCATCATCAGGTAGGTGACCAGGGCGAGGGGGCGGCGCATTCGTCTACCCCTGAATGTCGCCAGGCCCGAAATCGATCGAAAAAAGCGTCAGCGAATGACCTCGACGCCCAGGGCGCGGGCGCGCGCGTCGGGCGTCGGCGGGCGCGCGCGGAGGACCTTGCCGTTCCGATCGCGTCGGGTGAGGGCAGGCTTGGCCCGCGCGTGGGCCCCCTCGCGGGTCCCGACCCGGTTGATCTCGTCGATCCGCTCGGCCAGATAGCGGATTCCTCCGGCGTCGTCCCATCCCGAGAAGGAATCGCGAACGACGCCGGCCTTGTCAATCAGGAAGACCGCCGGGAAGGCGGTCACCCCCCAGGTCCGGCGGGCGTGCCCTTCGAAGTCGACCAGCAGACCGGCGCCGGGCGGCAACCGGTGACGGGCGAAGTACGCCGCGACGACCGCCGGATCCTCGTCGACGTCGATGACGATCAGCCGCACCGGCCGCGAGGCGAGCAGCGTGTGATAGCTCGCGAGCGATCTCCGGCAGTGGGGGCACCAGGTGGCGGAGAACTCGACGATCGTCACCTCGCCCGAGATCTGCCCGCGCCAGACCTTGCCGGCCATCGTCCGGGCCACCAGCGGCGGGCTGGGACGGCCCGGGGGAATGAGCAGGCCGGCCGCAAAGAAGAGCAGCGACACCAACCCGGCCATCGGGGCGCAGTGTAACTCCACTCCCCGCCCGGGACCATCGGCAGCGCCCCGGGAGACGAACGCCCGCTACCCGAGCTGCCCGCCGTCGAAAAAGCTGACCTCGCCGGTGGCGAGATCCAGCTCGGCGCCCACGACCGCGAGCCCGTCCTCGTGCGACAGCTGCTCGATCACCTCGGACCCGTAGCGCAGGTGGCTCACCGAGGCGCGGACGTTGGCGCGCATCGCCGCGCGCCGCAGCTTCACGGGATCGGAGGCCAGCTCGGTCCCGACCAGCCCCTCGATCCCGGGGCGGACGCGGTTGACGATCGAGAGCAGGTTGCGCGAGGCCGGGCCGTGCTCGCTCATGATCGCCTCGATCGTCGCGTCGATGGCGCCGCAGCCGGTGTGCCCCATGACCACCACCAGCCGCGTCCCGAACCGCTGCGCGGCGAACTCGACGCTGCCAACCTGCGACGGCGCCACGATGTTACCGGCGACGCGGATGACGAACAGATCGCCCAGCCCCTGGTCGAAGACGATCTCGGCCGGCGCGCGCGAGTCCGAGCAGCCGAGCACGATCGCGAACGGAGACTGGGACTGCACCGCGTCGCCCCGGCGGCTGTGACTGAGCATCGAGTCGACGCTGCGAACATTCTGGACGTAGCGGCCGTTCCCTTCCTTGAGGCGGGCCAGGGCTTCGCGCGCAGGGACGATCGGATGTTCCAGGGTCATGGCGTTTTTATACCGCAGCCCGAGCTGCGGCTGGGCACCACGATCGGGGGCGTGGAAAAACCGAACGCCCGACCGGGAACGCGGCAAAGTCTTTGACGGTGCCGGAACCGACGCGTCCGGATTTCCGGGGGGTCAACGTGGCGTACGGCTTGCTCTCCCACTGGGCCATGACGTCGAACAGGATCGCCCTTGGGGGAATCGGCGCCGCCGCCTTCGCCACCACCCTCATCGTCGCCGGGTGTGGGCACGGCCGGATGCTGCCGGCGGAGGCCGCCCACGTGGTGCCTGGCGCGCCGACTTACGCCGCATCGGAGGTCGACGGCGTGCGCATCGCCGCCGCCGGCGACGAGTGGGCGGGGAGCCCCAAGGACCTCGGCGAGCGGCTGACCCCCGTGAAGATCCGGATCGTCAATCACAGCGGGAAGCCGCTGCGGGTGCTGTACGAGGACTTCGTGCTCGCCGGGGCGCGGGGGCGCAAGTACCGGCCCCTGCCGGTGGTGCCGATCGATCACGACGCCCGCGAGCCGCTGCGCCCGACGTTCGGCGCGGAGAAGTTCTTCGTCGGGCCGCGCTACCACGACGTCTACCCGTCGCTGCCGGCCTGGGAGCGCCAGCTGCCGCGCGACGAATCGTTCTACCAGCGCCAGTACGGGCGCTGGTCGGACGAGCTGCCGACGCGCGAGATGAAACGGATGGCGCTGCCCGAAGGGGTCCTCGCCGATGGCGGCCAAATCACCGGGTTCGTCTACTTCGAGGACGCCACCCGCCGCGAAAGCCGCGTCACCTTCCGGGCCGACCTGGCCGGGGACGACGACGGCGAGACCGTCGCGTCGATCGAGATTCCGTTCGAGGTCGATTGAACACCCAACCACAGGAGCTCGTCATGACCCGCCTCAGCCTCGTCCTCGCGACCGTCGCGCTCGCCGTCGGCGCCGGCTGCACGCACCCGCAGCCGGTCGCCAAGGTCGCCCGCCCCACTCCGCCCCCGCCGGCCCGCGTCGCCGCGCGTTCCCCGGCCACCGCCCCGGTCGCGGACGACGCGCCGGCGCCGGCCAGAGCGGACGACGCGATCTTCTTCGACTTCGATTCGGCGTTGCTGCGCGACGACGCCCGGTCCGTCCTGCAGAGAGTGGCCGACCTGTTGCGCCGGCAGCCGGCGACCGTCCGCGTCGAGGGGAACTGCGACGAGCTCGGAACGACCGAGTACAACCTGGCGCTCGGCGAGCAGCGGGCCCGGGCGGCGAAGGAGTACCTCGAGCGGCTGGGCGTCCCGGTGAAGGAGATCGCGACGATCAGCTACGGCGCCCAGCGCCCGAGGTTCGGGGGACACGACGAGACGGCGCACGCGAAGAATCGGCGGGACGATCTGGTCGTGCGGTAGAGGCCGCCCTCACCCGCCGCCGCGTCATCGATCAGCGCCAGCTGCTGCGTGACCGCCACCCGGGTGACGGCCGCGGTGTTCGCCAGTGACGACAGCGCCACCGCGCAGACGACGCCGATCGCCAGCGCCGTCCCCAGCGAGGCGAGCGCCCGCCGCCGCCAGAGCGCCGGAGAGGGGAGCCTGCGCGCGCGGGACGTCATCGTCATCCGTCAGGCAGCTCGACGAAGGACCAGAAGTCGCTGCGCAGCTGAAGCAGGCCGCGGTACGCGTCGCGCGGGAACGACATCACCAGGAACTCGAGCTTGGCTTGCAGCCGTTTCGCGTCGAAGGGGCGAACCGCCAGCGCCGAGACGACGACCGGCGCGATCGTCACCCGATCGCCGTCGCACAGGATCCGGCCGACGTTCACGACCCCACGGCCTGACTTCGAGGAAGGATGAAACCGCGCTTCGAGGATCCGCACCGGCTCTCTCATGAGGCAAGTTCCATGCCCTCGCATCTCGGGGCCTGTCGCGAGGAAGGCGGATGATTTCTTACCGTTCGGCCCCCGAAGGCGTTCATTTTTTGAGCGGCCCAGACGTACCGTTCGTCAGCGCTTGCGCCGGCGCCGGGGTGGCACCTGCCAGGCGCGCGAACGGCAGCATCGTGCGCAGCGGGATCACCCGTTCGCGGCGCCGCTCCTCTTCCAGGTGCCGAACCCGCGCCTTGAGCACGTCGTTCAGGGTCACGACCCCGACAACCCGGGTCGCGCCCCCCTCGCCCGCGACGACCGGCAGGCGGGTGTGCCCGGTCTCGGCCATCCGGTGGACCACGACCCGCAACGGTTCGTCGGGACGCGCAACGGTCCCGCCGGCCTCCGCCATCGCCGCCGCCAGATCTCCCCGGTCACCGCTGGTCTCGGTCACCTCGCGGACGAACAGGATCTCCAGCGGATCGATCGCGTACTCGCGCGTCAGGTGGTAGCCGCGGCGCGCGACCTTCTCGGTCAGGATCGAGCGCCGCAGCACCAGCACGGTGAAGCCGTGGGCGACGACGCAGGCCATGAGCAGCGGCAGCAGCATCGAGAATCGTGCGGTCAGCTCGAGCGCGAAGACCACGCCGGTCAGCGGCGACCGCATCGTGCCGCCGAGGATCGCGCCCATGCGACCAGCGGCCAGAAGCCGGCGCCGTCGTCGGGCAGCACCCGCGAGTCGACGCCGCCGAGCGCGCCGCCCATCATCAGCAGCGGCGCCAGCACGCCGCCCGACGTGCCCGAGCCGAGCGAGACCGCCCAGATGCATCGACTTGACCGCCATGAGCCGCAGCGTCGCGCCGAGCCCCTGCCCGCCCCTGCAGCAGCTCGCCGATCATGTCGTAGCCGACGCCGAGCGCCTGCGGGAAGAGCAGGCCGCCGAGGCCGATCACCAGCCCGCCGAGCGCCGGCCACCACATCCAGTGGATCGCGCAGGCGCTGGAAGGCGTCCTCGGCGGCGTAGACCGCCGCGGTCAGCAGCGCCGACAGCGCCCCCGCGGCGACCCCGATCGCGACGCAAGCGAGCAGGCCTCCGGGCGGGAATCGCCGCGACGGATGCGCCGGCACGGGAACAGCGGCCCTGGCCCCAGCAGGTACCGGCGCACCGCCGCGGCGGCGGCGCTGGCCAGGGCGACCGGGACCAGGCTGCGCGGCTTCCACTCGAACAGCAGCAGCTCGACCGCCAGCAGCACCGCGGCGAGCGGCGCGGCGAACGTCGCCGACATGCCGGCCGCGGCGCCGGCGACCAGCAGCGTCTTGCGCTCGGCCGCGGTCAGGTGGAAGAGCTGCGCGACCAGCGAGCCGAAGGCGCCGCCGGTCATGATGATCGGCCCCTCGGCGCCGAACGGCCCGCCGGAGCCGATCGAGATCGCCGACGAGAGCGGCTTGAGCAGCGCGACCTTGGGCTCGACGCGGCTGCCGCTGATCAGGATCGCCTCGATCGCCTCGGGGATGCCGTGGCCGCGGATCCGCTCCGAGCCGTAGCGCGCCATCAGGCCGATGATCAGGCCGCCGAGCACCGGGACCAGCACCGCCCAGACGCCCAGATGATGCCCCGCGGGCGAAGCCGCGACGAACGACCAGCGCTGGAAGAAGAAGAGGTTCGTCGCGAGCGCGATCAGCGCCAGCAGCGCGATGGCGACGTAGGCCGCCAGCACGCCGAGGCCAATCGCCAGGGCCGCGAGCGGGACGGTCCGCCGCGTGGCCGTGAAGTCGCCGAGCGCCGTGGGGAGCTCGGGCGCGGCCGGGTCAGCGCCGGGCACGAGCCCGGGCCTTTCGTCGGGGAGCCGAGGGGGATTCGAAGAACATCGGCGGCGCCTGTTCGGGCAGGGCCATCGCTTCGACCAGGCGGCCGAGCTCGCGCGCCAGCGTCCGCCGGGCTCCTGCCCCCACCGCCCCCAGCGCCGCGATCAACCTGTCCTGCGCCGCGGCGGGGGCCTGCTTCAGCGCCGCGCGGCCGCGGGCGGTCAGCGCGATCTCGACCCGCCGCCCGTCGTCCCCCCCGCGCCGGCGGGTCACGAGCCCACCCGCGACCAGCCGCGTGACCACGACCGACACGGTGCTCTGGTGGGTCAGGGTCCGGTCGGCCAGCTCGTTCAACGACAGCGCCGGCGCCCCGGCCAGCCGCTGCAGAACGAACAGCTGCGCGCCCGACAGGCCCACCCGCGCCTCCGCGTGTCGGGACGACTCGCGCAGAGCCCTGACGATCCGGCGCACGGCGTCGAGGACGCCGCGGGTCGCGGGATCGGCCAGTAGATCCGACGAGGCCGCCGCTTTTGTATTGGTTGCCATTGAATTGGTAACCATACGAATACCAGGAGTGGCCCGCGCAGCACAAGACGAAGCACAGGGCGCGGACGCGCCGGCCTGCTACGGCAGGCGGTCCGAGCCCGAATCGGCCACGTGACGAGGCAAGCCGTCGTCGGTCCGCGCCCAGGCGAGCTTCGACGGGACCCAGATGTGCCGGTCGGGCGCCAGCCGCTCGGCGTCGTCGAGGCTGACCACCGTCACGTCAATCTCGTCGGGGGAGGCCGCCGCCGCGAAGAAGAGCGACGTGCCGCAGTCGGCGCAGAACCCGCGCTGCGCGGCCGTCGACGACTGCAGCCAGCGGGGCTCCCCATCCCGAATCCGGAAGCCGCTGCGCGCGAACGTCGCCCAGGCGACCGGCGTGGCCCCTACGCTGCGCCGGCACTGGCTGCAGTGGCAGAGGCAGACCACCGACGGCGCGCCCGTCACCTCGTAGACGATGGCGCCGCAGTAGCACTGCCCGAGGGTCATCACGTGCCTCTACTTGCCCTTGAAGCTGTCGAACTCGCGCGCCCGGGGGGCGATCCGCGCCTCCAGCGCCCGGCGCTCCTCCTCGGGCATCGGCACGAAGTCCTCGGCGACCGCCAGGTTCTGGCGCACCTCCGCGATGGTCGTGCAGCCGACGATCACCGTGTCGGCGTAGGAGGCGGCGTAGCGGATCAGCTCGGGTGCGGCGGCCTCGCGCACCAGCTCGCCCGCCGCCAGCACCTTCATCCCGACGACGCCCATCCCGCGGCGCCGGGCCTCGGCCACCACCGTGGTCAGGAACGGGCGGTGGCGCGCGTCGGACGGGTTGATCGGAACCAGCACGCTGTCGAACGGGAACCGGCGCATCGCCTCCAGCAACACCGCCGGATCGTGGTGGCCGGTGAGACCGACGAAGCGGACGCGGCCGTCGAGCTGGGCGGTCTGCGCCGCCTCGAGCGCCCCGCCCTTGCCGCAGAGCATGTCGACCTCGGCCATCGAGCGGATGTCGTGCATCTGCCAGAGGTCGAGTCGATCGGTCCCGAGGCGCCGCAACGATTCGTCGAGGAGACGCAGCGACCGATCGCGCGTGCGCTCGTGGGTCTTGGACGCCAGGAACAGGTCGTCCCGCGCGCCCGGGCCCGCCGCCCGGAACGCCTCGCCGTAGTAGTCCTGGCTCTGCTGATACGCGGGCGCGGTGTCGCAGTAGCGCACGCCCAGACGCAACGCCTCGAGGATCACCGGCACCGCCTCGCGCGAGCGACCGGTCGTGCGCAGAACGCCTTCGCCGCCCAGCGACACCGCAGGAACGGCCGTGCCGGTTTTGCCGAGAGGTCGCGTCGGGATCATGGCGGACGCAGTGTAATCCAAACGGCGCTCGGGCCTTTACCGCGGCGGCCGCGCATTTTTCTGGCGGTGTCACCGTCGATCGCGCGATGATCCCGGCAGAGCCTGTCGCGCCGTTTGCGACGCCTGCCAGGAGAGACGTAATGCCTAGCCTCGCCTTTCGTTCGGGACTTCGCCCGGGACCACTTCATTTGGTCTGCGCGCTGGCGCTGGCCGGTACCGTGGCCGCCGCCTGCGGGTCGAACGACCCGGGCGGCGCTCAAGGGGATGCCGGACAGCCGGGGACGGCTGGCGCCGGCGGCAGGGGCAGCGCGGGCGCCCCCGGCACCGCCGGCGTCCCGGCCCCCAACGGCAAGGGGACGAGCAACCTGTTCGTGACGCTCGGCGGCCGCACCCAGGCCGACGTCGACACCAAGGTCACCACCGCCGTGAACCGCTTCTTCGGCATCGGCACCGGCGAGCCCGAGACGCCGACCGTGGCCACCGGGTACCGCTGCTACTACGAGCTCCCGAACGACACCTCGATGGGCTACATCTGGGCGGCCGACTCGACGACGTCCGCAGCGAGGGGATGTCCTACGGAATGATGATCGCGGTGCAGATGGACCTGCACGCGCAGTTCGACAAGCTCTGGAAGTTCGCCAAGACGTACATGCAGTCCGGCAGCGCCAGCAGCGGCGCCTGGAAGTACTACTTCAAGTGGCAGGGGACGGTTAACCGGCAGCACGCGTCAACTTCGGCAACGACCGGCCCCGCGCCCGACGGCGACGAGTACTTCGCGGCGGCGCTCTACCTCGCCGACAAGCGCTGGGGCTCGGCGCGGCGCCTTCAACTACAAGCAGGAGGCCGACAACATCGCGAACGCGATGCTTGCACAACAGCGCCACCGGCGACGGCCGCGGCCCCGATCATCAGCGCCAGCCCGAACATGGTCGTGTTCTACCCCCATGGCAGGCTCGGCCACCTTCACCGACCCGAGCTATCACCTGCCCGCGTTCTACGAGCTGTTCGCCCTCTACGGCCCGGCGGCCGACAGCCGCCAAGTGGCGATCGCTGGCCGCCACCAGCCGCAGCTTCCTGGTCACCTCGGCCCACGCGACGACCGGCCTGCACCCCGACTACGCGACCTTCCAGGGCGCGCCGACGACGGCGGCGGCCGGCGACGGTCACAACGAGTTCCGCTACGACGCCTGGCGCGTGGTGATGAACATGGCGGTCGACTACGCCTGGTTCAGCTCGGCAGCGCCGACGATGAAGACGCAGGTCGAGAAGTACCACGCGTTCTTCGCCAGCCACGATCGGCGACCGGCAACGTCACCGCCTGCCTGTTTCACCGTCGACGGCAGCAGCGCTCGGGCGGCGGCTCGACCGCGCTGACCGCGACGCTGGCGGCCGGCGCCCTCGCCTCGGCGCGCGGCCAACCGCGTCAGCCTTCGTCAACAACCTCTGGCTCGTGCAGCCAGCAGTCGGGCAGTACCGCTACTACCAGGAGGCCGTCTACTTGCTCGGCCTGCTCGCGACCGCCGGCAAGTACAACTACTCCTGGTAGACGCCGGCGGCCGACCCCGCCGCCGGTCGCCGATTCCCGAGGTTCACGCTATGGCGACTGGGAGCGTCGCGATCCGGCGTTCGCGCGCCGCGCGGGGGCTTCGCGCGACCGGCGGTGCGATTGACCGTCCGCGCGCAGCGAATGGCAAGCCCCGGCCGCGGCCGTGTACTCGCTCCGCGGGCGGGGCCGCGGAGTCATCCGCTCACGGGTGGAGCCGCTTCGGTCTGACGGTAGCGGCTACCCCCGCGGCGGCGTCAGCCCGCGGTCACTTCGTGCAAACGGACCTTCTCGACGGCGATCGCGCGGCCGAGGATCGCCTCGCCGCGGGCGGCGAACCAGGCGGGATCGTCGGTGGTCTGATAGCGGCGTGCCCCGCCCCGTTGAAGGCGCGTCTCCATCTCCGGGTGCCGGCGCAGCCAGTCGGCCAGGCGATCGGCGACGACCTCGCCCTGCGCGATCACCTCCGTCGCGGGCGGGCAGATCCGGCGGATGCCCGGCAGCAGCAGCGGGTAGTGCGTGCAGGCGAGCAGCAGCCGTTCGGGGATCGCCGGCCCTGCGAACAGCGGATCGAGGTACTTGTGCAGGAAGTAGTCGGTCCCGGGCCCCGACAGCTCGCCCGCCTCGACCAGCGGCACCCAGAGCGGGCAGGCCTGCTGGACCAGCCGCAGCCCCGGCGCCAGCTTGTCGAGCTCGATCCGGTACGAGTCCGAGGCGACGGTGCCGGGCGTCCCGACGATCGCCACCGTGCCGGTGGTCGGCGCCGGCGGCGTCTCGCCTGGGATCGCGCCCGGCGCCAGCCCCGCCAGCACCTCCGCCGCCGGGCGCACGACGCCCAGGATGCGGCGATCCGGATGGCGCGCCGGCAGGTACCGCTGCTGCAGCGTCCGCAGCGCCCGCGCCGACGACGTGTTGCAGGCCAGCACCACCAGCGGGCAACCGGCCGCGAACAGGTGCTCGACCGCCTCGCGCGTGAACTCCAGGACGGCGTCGGGGCTGCGCGTGCCATAGGGGGCGCGCGCGCTGTCTCCCAGGTAGAGGTAGTCGTAGGCCGGCAGTCGCGCGAGCAGCGACGCAAGCACCGTCAGCCCGCCGAACCCTGAGTCGAAGACGCCAATCACCGTTCGTCCGACTCATTTCGTATCATGGCTTTCGTCCCGATGGCGCCCTCACCGCAGTTCGTCATCGAGATCAGGCTGCGCCGCGAGGAGGTGCCGACCTTCGACGATTATCCGTTCTCGCTGCCGGCCGTCCGCGGCCTGTTCGAGCTGCGGCTCCACCCGAAGGTCACGTTCCTGGTCGGCGAGAACGGCGGCGGCAAGTCGACGCTGATCGAGGCGATCGCGGTCGCCTGCGGGTTCAACGCCGAGGGCGGCAGCCGGAACTTCAGCTTCGCGACCCGCGCGTCGCACTCGGAGCTGCACCGCTAGTCTGCGCGTCTGCGCGGGGCTCCAAGCGCCGCCGCGCGACGGCTACTTCCTGCGCGCGGAGAGCTTCTACAACGTGGCCTCCGAGATCGAGCGGCTCGACGAGGTCCCTGCCGGCAGCCCGCCGATCACGGACTCCTACGGCGGCAGGTCGCTGCACGAGCAGTCGCACGGCGAGTCGTTCATGGCCCTGCTGCACGAACCGACTCTCGCGGCGACGGCCTCTACCTCCTGGACGAGCCGGAGGCCGCGCTGTCGCCCAACCGCCAGCTCGCCGCTCCTGGTCCTGCATCGACCTACTGGTCGCAAGGGGGCCGCAGTTCGTCATCGCGACCCACTCGCCGATCCTGATGGCCTACCCGGACGCCCAGATCTTCCAGGTCGGCGGCGACGCCATCGTTCCCGTCGCCTACACCGACACGGAGCACTTCACAGTCACGCGCGACTTCCTCGCGAACCACCGGCGGATGCTCGGCGCTCTCCTGGCTGAGCAGGATCGAGAACCGTCCGACCCCTGACCTGGGGTCGCGATGCTGGCACGTGCGGTCGGCCGGGAGCGCCCGCGCGCGTCGGGTTACAGTGTCGCGCAAGGTGCTCCTGCCATGACCCCCGCAGACGGCGACTGGCGACGCCGGGCGAAGCGTCTGTCGCGCGAGCCGACGGTTCACTTCTTCATCCTCGGCGCCCTGCTCTTCCTGCTGCACCACCTGATCGTCGGGAACCCGCGGACCATCGTCGTCAGCCCGGGTGTGAAGGCGGCGGTGACCCGTCGCTTTCAGGACCACGCCGGCCGCGCGCCGACCCCGGCGGAGGCCGACGCGGCGCTGCGTGACTGGAAGCGCGACGAGGCGCTGTTTCGCGAGGCGCTGCGCGAGGGGCTCGACCGGGACGACGCGACGATTCGGAACGTCCTCGTCGACAGGATGCGGGCGCGCGCGGCGCTCGAGGCGCCGAAGCACGAGCCGTCGGACGCCGAGCTCGAGGGATGGCTCGCGTCGCACCGCGAGCTCTACGACGTCGAAGGTGTCCACCCCAGGCTGAGCGAGGTGCGCCCGCGGGTGCTCGCGGACTACACGTTCGCCGCGCGGGAGCGGGCGCTCGCGCGCGCGTCGCAGGCGGTCGTCGATCGGTATCGCTTCGAGGAGCGACGGTGACGCGGCGGCGCTTCTCCGCCGGGCTGGCGCTGGGGCTCCTGCTGGCGTCGACGGCCGCGTCGACGATCGCCTGGGCCCACGAGCTCGACAACGCGTCGCTGACGCTGACCGAGGTGGCGCCCGGGCAGTTTCGCGTCCGCTGGCATTCGAGCTCCACGACCTTGCAGGGGAGCGCCGCGGTCTTCCCCGCGTCCTGCCGGCTCGAAGGGGGCGTGCTCGACTGCGGGGCGTCGGGGCTGGTGGGGACGATCGCGTTTCCCTGGCTCGAGGGGAGCACGACCCAGGTCATGGTCGACATCGAGTGGCAGAGCCATGCGCGCCTCCTCCGCGTCCTCACCGCGAGCACCCCGCGTCTGGTCATCTACGGCCTCCCACCCGCCGGCGGCCTCCGCGCCCTCACGCCCGTCGCCGCGGATTACACCCAGCTTGGTATCGAGCACATCCTGACCGGGTTCGACCATCTCCTGTTCGTGATCGCCTTGACGCTCCTCGTGCGCAGCGGCCGCGCGCTGGTCGCGACGGTCACCGCCTTCACGGTCGCTCACAGCCTCAGCCTGGCGGCCACCGTGCTGGGCGTGGTCAGCTTGCCGGCGCCGCCGGTCGAGGCGGCGATCGCCCTGTCGATCGTGCTGGTCTGCGCCGAATGCCTGCGCCCCGCGGACTCATTCGCGCGGCGCGCCCCCTGGCTCGTCGCCTTTGCGTTCGGGCTGCTGCACGGGCTGGGGTTCGCGTCGGCGCTGCTGTCGATCGGCCTGCCCGAGACCCACGTCCCCGCCGCGCTGTTGTTCTTCAACGTGGGCGTCGAGCTCGGCCAGCTGGGCGCGATCGCCGTCGTCGTCGGCGTCAGGTGGGTCGCGTCCCGCGTCGGCCTACGGCGCGCCTGGCTGCGCCCCGGTCTCGTCTACGCCATGGGCGCGGTCGCCGCGTTTTGGTCGCTCGAGCGCCTCTCCGCTGTCTTTGTCCGCTGACGCGTTCATCCGCTGATGCGTTCGCTGACCGCCAGCTCGAACGCCACGCAGTGGTTCGGCTGGGGGGCGCCGGTTACCGAGCCGACGAACGGGTCGCTGTCGCGCAGCTGCCCCCAGCGCAGCGTCCCGTCGGGCCGCGCGGCGGAGGCGGTCATCGCGTAACCGACGACCACTCCGCGGTCCGGCAGCGGACCGGCGCAGTCGATCTGCACGGTGTCGCCGTCGATAGCCACGGCGTCGATCGCCAGCGGCTCGTCGCCGGCGTAGAGCTCGAAGCCGCGGCCCCGCGCCCACACGGCGTGCGCCGGCGGCGGCATCCGCTCGTCCCAGGCGAGCGGCGCCGCGGGGACGGCGAAGCGCACGGCGACCCCACGCCCCCGGCGCACGGCCTCCGTCGGCTCCAGCGGCCGCCAGCGCTCGCCGCGCACGACGCACTGGAAGTAGGCCTGCCCCAGCTTCTCGCCCAACCGCTCGTAGTCGCGGTTGGTCAGATGCAGCACGTCCTCGACGTAGTCGTACTGGTACTTGGGGCCGACGCACACGACGCGCCCCGGGTGGACGACGCCGGCCCACCACTGCGCCACCGTCCCCGCCGCACGCGTCCCCGCCTCGGCCTGTCTCGAGTGCTGCTGGGTCACCAGCAGCGGGATCACCACCGTCTGCCCCGTGAGCTGGGCCAGGTCACGCTGGTAGTCGGCCTGCAGCTGGGCCATGTCGTCGGCGAACGTCTCGCTGTCGGCGTCCGACTCGCCGTGTGTCAGCACGATCGCCCCCACGCCGTAGCGTTTGCCCGCCGCGGCCGCCAGCCGTGCGACGGCCGCCACCTCGAACAGCGACGCCGCATAGGCGCGGCCGACGGTGCCGGTGTCGACGGCGCCTTTCTGGATGGCGCCGATCGCCTGCCCCGCCTCCCCGACCTCGGTGTGGACCGTGACGTACGCGCGCGCAAACGCCTGCCTCACCAGCGTCGTGATCTGGTCGGCCATCGCGTGGTGGAACGACTGCCCGTAGAGGTTGTGCGGATAGACGCTCGGATAGCTGGTCGCCAGCGGCCGCAGCGGCTCGGTCAGCGGCACCAGGCTCAGCCCCGGCTGCGTGGGATCGAGCGGCGGCACCCGCGCCGTCCCCAGCGCCAGCTTGAGGTTGCCGTACCGCTGCTGCGTCCCGCCGAATGGCCGTTCGGGCATGTCCCCGTGGCCACCCACGGCCAGGCTCTGACCGGTCCCGACGACGCTGCTCCAGTCCCAGTCCAGCGTGCGGTCCGACATCGCGGCGAGTGTCGCGTATCCCGGCGGCTACGGCACGGGCATTTCGAACGACACGGCGTAGTTCGGCTGTGACCGTCCGGTGGCCGCGCCGACGAAGGGATCCCCGTCGCAGAGCTGCCCCCAGCGGTAGGCGCGCGACAGCATGGAGAGCTGCCGGCCCCCGCTGGTGATGGCGTAGCCGACGACCAGCCCGGTGGCCGGCAGCTCGTCGGCGCAGGTGATCCGGACGCTGTCGCCGCCGACGATCGCGACGCCGCCGATGTCGAGCTTGGTGGCGCCGGCCCGCACCTCGAAGCCGCGCCCGCCCGGCCACGCCAGCGGCGGCTCGATCGCGTCGTCCCAGCGCAGCGGCGGGACCGGCACGTGAAAGCGCACGGTGATGGTCCGCCCGTCGCGCGCGACCCCGATCGGCTGCAGAGGGCGCCAGTCGTGGCCGCGGACGATCCGCTGGTAGTAGACCTGCCCCGTCTTCTCGCCCAGCTGCTGGTGGCCGAGCGCCGACAGGTGCACGCCGTCGCCGTCGCCCATCAGGTGGTACTTCGGGCCGGTGCAGACGAAGTCACCCGGGCGGTCGACCCCCAACCGCCACTGCACCTGGTTCGACAGCGGCCGCTTTCCGGCGTCGCTGGGGAAGGCGAACTGCTGCGAGAGGAACATCGGGATCCTCGCCGTCTGCCCGGTGATCGCCGACAGGTCGGCGTTGTAGTCGGCCAGCAACCTGACCAGCGCGTCGCCGTAGCCGCTGTTGCCCGAATCGGTCTCGCCGTGGGTCAGCAGCACCATGCCGATGCGGTAGGCCTTGCCCTGCGCGCGCGCGAGGCGCGCGATCGCCGCCACCTCGAACAGCGACGCCGCGTAGGCGCGTCCCGTCGGTCCCCGCGTGTCGCCCGGGTGCTTGCCGATCGCCTCGATCCCCTGACCGCTCTCGCCGACGGCCGTGGGCACCGTGATGTAGTCGTCGCCTGGGTCAGCGCCCCGCACCAGGCTGGTGATCTGATTCGCCAGGGCCGCGTAGCCGGTCTCGCCCCAGATGTTGCCGGGATACGGCCGGGGGAAATCGCGCCCCTCTGCCCGCATCGGCTCGACGAGTGGCACCATCGCCAGCTCGCCCACCTCGGGATCCCAGGGCGGCACGGCGGCCGCGCCGAGGGAGAGCATCAGGTTCCGGTACGGTTGCGTCGTCGTCAGCGCCGGCGCGGCACCGACCGACAGGCTCTGTCCGGTGGCAACGACGCCGACCCAGTCCACCTCCGCGCTCATGGCCGAAGAGCGGGTCGCGGGACTCGCAAGCGGGAGGGAGCCCGGCGGGGCGGGCTCAGCCGCAGACGGTGACCGACAGGGCGTCCAGCGAGATTTCGTAGTGGCCGTGAGCGTTCCACGGGACGATCACGCTGGCACACAGGTACATCACCGTCTTTCCATTCCCGCCTGGAGCTGTCTCATTTCTGGCGGCGCCGGTCAGGCGCGCTGGCGCAGGTAGTCGCGCGGGGTCGCATGGCGCAGCGCGCGGAACACGCGGTGAAACTGGGCGTAGCTTCCGAACCCGGCGGCCAGAGCCGCTTCCAGCAGGTTGGTGCGCCCGCGGTCGAGCAGGACCATGAAACGATCCAGCCGCAGGCGGTTGCGGTACTCGACCAGCGACATCCCCATCTCGGCTTTGAACACGCGCGCGAGTCGGCTGAGGCTGATGTCGAGCTTGCCGGCGATCTGCTTGCCGCCCATCCCGGGATCCTTGGCGAGCATCGCCACCGCCGCTGTGACCAGGCGGTGGCCCGGCGACTCCGAGGCCGGCGCCGGGCTTCGCCCCATCGCGCCCCGCACGGGATCGAGGATCGTTCCCAGCAGCGAACAGAGGATCGCCGCGTGCGCCTGCTTGGCCTCGTCGACCGGCGCACCGCTGATGGCGGTGTCGTTGAACATCATCCCCAGCGACGTGCGCGCCGAACGGATCGGCGTGCAGGCGACCCAGCCCCGTCCTCCGACCAGCGTCTCCCCCGGCCGGTGCTCGACGATCGGGCAGTTCTCGAACACCGTGAAGTGGGCTCCCTCCTCCTCCGCGCGCTTGAACGCTTCGCGGTCGGTGGGGCAGACCTCGTACATGATGTTGTGCTCGTCGACGATCTCACCGTGGAGGTCGGTGCCCCAGGTCCCGAGCATCAGGTTGCGCGCCCGATCGAGCATGAACAGCCCGACGCGTTCGAGCCCGATCCGTTCGCGTGCCAGCGCCACCGCGCGTTGCAGGACCCGTTCCGGATCGTCGATCGCCAGGAGCTCGTCAAACGCCGACAGCAGGTCGGCCAAATTCCCCTTCTCGGTACGGTCCAGCACACGCGGCACCGGAGCCTGGGGGCCGAGAATTACTGACCAATCGACGCGTCTTCGCCGGGTCACGTGGGTGACCTTATCACTGGGGTCCAACCCCCTCCGGGAGGGCCCATATGCCCGGACTGATCACTTTCATGATCCGGCCGATGCGACCGGCGCCGCCGGTATAACGCGCCACATTTGAGAGAAATTACGCCACAAATAGTATGACGAATATCGGCGCCTCGCGACCCTTTCTACACCGCGTCCTGCGGCGAGACGGTCGCAACCCCTCCTGCCGGACGGTGGCGCGAGCGCCTCGACCGGGATTTTTGGCGCCGTCCTTCCGAGGACTTTCCCGTCTCGGTGAACGGCAGGGAGCCGAGCTGCCAGCGCGCCGCACGCCGACGCGGCCGGGGGATGCGTTAGTAGATGTAGACCTGCCACTGCAGGCTGAACACGTTGAAGTCGTGCGGTGCCCCGGCGCGGTGCGCGCGGGTGAAGAAAGCCTTGAGGTTCGAGTTGTGTCCGTAGGGCCAGAACGCCAGCCCGCCGCCGTAGCGATCCTCGCTGGGGTTGGCGGGGTTGGGAACGTTGCCCGTCATCGTCGTATCGGGATTGGGAATCAGCGGCGCGACGAGGCGCTCGATGCGCACGATCGGGCTCAGCATGAGCGGTCCGATGAGATAGCCCACCTCGCCCATGTACACCGTCGCGCTGGGGAGGTTGATGAACGTCCCGCCGTCCCAGTGAACGATGTCGGCCTGCGCGGTGAGAATTCCGGGACCAAGGGGCAGGTCGACGAGGACGTCGCCGCCAAAATACTTGTACTTGTCCTGGAAGTCGTAGAAGCCGCCGATCGAGAGGACCTTCCTCGTCCCGTGATACGTGCCCTGGTAGAAGAACCCGGGCTCGGCGTCGAGGATGTTGATCTGGAGCCGCCCCGCCACCCGGAACATGTTGAGCCCGCCGACCACGGCGTCCGTCATGGTGGACTGCGGAACCGCGCCATTTCGGCGTCCCTGGTACGCGCCGACGCGAGCGTCGATGTGCCCGTTCAGCAGGAGCAACCGCAGCTGAACGCCCGCGTCCCGGCCGGCCGGGCTCTGCCCGCTGCTCCGGAACGGGTCGGCGTTGCCGGTGATGTTGCGGCGGAAGCTGTTGACGAAGTAGTCGTTGCCGTAAAGCTTCGCCGCGCTCTCGAGGCTGTTGTGGGAGAGCGGCGGCAGCATGAACCCGGCGTCGATCTTGACCAGGTCCCCGAGCGGCCTGTACGTCGCAAACGCGTCCTGGACGTTCAGACCTGGTGCGTTCTTGTCGAACGCCATCGTGTCCGCGGGATCCAGCTTGAACAGGTTCGGCCAGTCGACATCGAAGAAGACGTCGAAGACCTTGAACACCGTGCCGCTGACGATCAGCCGGATCCGGCGCACGAACAGGTTCTTCGTCGTCTTCTCGGCGTCGGGCGCGCCCGCGATCTCGAGCTGCGGCTGGGCGAGGAGACCGAACTGGAGAGTGGCGTTCGGGCTCTCGATCCGCAGCGGAGCCGCGGGCGCCGGGATGTACGGCGACACCATCTCAGGTGTCACCTCGCCCACGGCGGGCGGAGGCGCGGGCGGTAGCGGCTCCGCGGGCTGGGCCGGTGCTTCAGCCTCGGCCGACTTGGTCGACTTGGCCGGCTTGGCCTTTTCGTCTGCCTGTTCGTCGCCCGAGTCGGTCTGCGCGGACGCGGACAAACAAGGGAGCGACAGCGCGATGACGGCGAGCGCGGCTGAACCGAGTCTCAGTTTCATCGCGCGGAACAATCGACGAATCCGCGCTGGTTTTCCAGAGAAATTGCGCCGTCACACAAGCAACGAGCCATTTCCTTTTGCGTGCTACGCAGCCACGACCTCATCGCTCGATCGAGCGCTTCTTCGCTCGTCGTCGACCGAGAACGATAGCGACGACGCCGAACAGGCCGAACGCGTTCAGCGCGCCCGCTCCGTCGGACACCGCGCAAGAGCATCCGGGCGTCGAGGGTCCGGGATCGACCGGGGTCGACCCCGCCGCTCCGGTGGTGCCGATGCTGCCTGCAACGCCGCTGGGGTCGGAGCCACCGGTGCCGGCTCCCGTGGTGCCAGCCTCTCCGCTGCCGGTGGTGCCGGCCGCTCCGCTGCCGTCCCCTGCCGCCCCGCTGGTGCTGCCGGCGACGCCCGTCGGGTTGCTCCCAGCGCTGCCGGTGGTGCCGGCGACGCCCGTCGGGTTGCTCCCGGCGCTGCCGGTGGTGCCGGCGACGCCCGTCGGGTTGCTCCCGGCGCTGCCGGTGGTGCCGGCGACGCCCGTCGAGCCGCCACGGCCGGTGCTGCCGGCCGCGCCGGTGCTGCCGCCCGCGCCGGTGCCGCTGCCGCCCGAGCCGCCGGTGCCCGGCGATCCGCAGCCCGCGGCCTGCGGATCGGTCGCCGCGAACGGCGTCGTATCGAGATTGAAGAACGGAAGGGGGTACTGGCCGTTCATGTTCGCGTCCGGACCGTGCGGGCCGCTGGGCTGATCAAACGCGTCGAGGACCACGATCCCGCAGGAGTCCTTCCACTGCCGGCGATTGTAGTTCTTGCCGCCGATCGACACGGTGCCGGTCGTCGTCGGGGCCGTGGGAAGCCCCAGCACGTTGGTCCATTGCTTAACGGCTTCACCGTAGTTGGTGTAGTTGATGATGCTGTCCGCCGACCCGTGCCAGAGCTGGATCCGGGGACGAAATCCGGTGTAGCCGGGGTACATCGCGCGGGCGATGTCGCCCCACTCCTGCGCGGTGTGCGTGACCTGGCCGTTCGCGCACGGCGAGCTCCACTGACCGTCGGGGTTGTTGAGGGACCAGCAGCCCGCCGGCACCCCCGCGAACTCGGCGCCGGCCTTGAAGACGTCGGGATAGACCGCGAGCAGGGCCTGCGTCACCATGGCGCCCGACGAGGCGCCCATCACGTAGACGCGATTGGCGTTCGCGCTGTGCTTCGTGATCGCGTACTTGACCTGGTCGACGATGGCCCGCGTGTCGTTGTTGGTGCCGTTGTGCGTGAGGGACGGCGTGGTCGCGACGTCCCAGCAGTTCCGGGAGGTCTGCGGAACGACCAGGAGGATCTTCTTCTGGTCGGCCTGCGTGATGATCCCGCCCGCCTGCGCCTCTCCGAAGATGCCCTGCGCGTTTCCGCTGCAGTAGTGGACGAGCACGATGACCGGCGCGTTCGCGGGGAGGCCATCGGGCACGTACTCGTACGCCGATACCCAGCTGGGCTCCGTGCCCACCTTCCACGCGGTCCCCGCGGAGACCAACGACGCGGCCGACGCGGGCGCGCTCGCGAAGAGTCCCGCGCAGAGAGCGAGGGGCGCGGCGCAGAGCCACGCGAGTCGGGAAGCCAGCGCTCTGCGGAAGCCGTTATTGCTTTGAAACACGCGTCGCCTTTCCGTGAGGGGGAGGATCTTCGCCCTGAGTCCCGGGGTCAGGAAGCGATCGGGCCGCCGTGGGGTTGCTGGGCGAATTGCGAGCCAGATCGGGGTATCGGCGGAACTCTATATGGGAAATTCCCGACCAGTGAGAGCGGATCACACCGCGCCACAAATGATATCGCGTCGGTAGAGAAACGCGAAGAGCCCCAGATCAGAAGATCAGCGCGTCACAGCGTGCTGATACGGTGGTCGCGCGTCTCGCGGATGAACAGCATCCCGATCACGAAGGTGATCCCCGCGACGATCACCGGGTACCAGAGGCCCGCGAAGATGTTGCCGTTCGCGGCCACCAGGGCCGCGGACATCAGCGGCAGCATGCCGCCGAACCAGCCGTTTCCGATGTGGTACGGCAACGACATCGACGTGTAGCGGATGCGCGCCGGGAACAGCTCGACCAGGAACGCGGCGATCGGTCCGTAGACCATCGTCACGTAGACCAGCTGGATGAACACCAGCAGGATCAACATCCCCACGTTCACGTCGGACTCGTTCGCGGTGGCCGGATAGCCCGCGGCCTTGAGCGCCGCGGCCAGCTTGGGCTCGTCGAAACCGGTGATGAGCACGTCGTTGATGTGCGTCTCGGCCCTCGCCCCCGCCACGGCCGGCGGCGTGGTCTGGAACGACAGGCTGCGCTTCGAGAGGAAGTCCTGCACCTTGTCGCACTCGCTGTAGACCGTCTTCGGGTTCGGGAACAGGTGCATCTGGCAGTTGTCGGCGGACAACGACACCTTCGTGTTGGCCGCGAACGTCTCGAGCGCCGGGTTCCCGTAGTGGGTCATGGCCCGATAGATCGGGAAGTAGGTGATGGCGCCCAGCAGGCAGCCGGCCATCATGATCTTCTTGCGGCCGATCTTGTCGGACAGCCAGCCGAAGAAGACGAACAGCCCCGTCCCCAGCGCCAGCGAGACGCCGACAATCAGATAGGCCGTCTTCCACTGAATCTTCAGCGTCCCGGTCAGGAAGAACAGCGCGTAGAACTGGCCCGTGTACCAGACGACGCCCTGCCCGGCCGCGGCGCCGAACAGCGCCAGGAGGACGATCTTCAGGTTCGACCAGTTTCCGAAGCGTCGCTGAGCGGCGCCTTGCTCCCCTTGCCCTGGCTCTTCATCTCGAGGAACACCGGCGACTCGTTCAGCATCAGCCGGATGTAGATCGAGATCACCAGCAGGATGAGGGAGAGCAGGAACGGGATCCGCCAGCCCCACTGTTTGAAGGTCGCCTCCGTCCATCCCCAGCCGGCACCCGCAGATGACGACCAGCGACAGGAAGAAGCCCAGCGTCGCGGTGGTCTGGATCCAGCTCGTGTGCAGGCCGCGCTTCGAATCGGGGGCGTGCTCCGCGACATAGGTCGCGGCGCCGCCGTACTCGCCGCCCAGCGCCAACCCCTGCGCCAGCCGCAGCAGCACCAGGATGGTCGGCGACAGCATCCCGATCTTTGCGTAGGTCGGCAACAAACCGACCGCCGCCGTCGCCAGGCCCATGACCATGATGGTCACGAGGAAGGTGTACTTGCGCCCAACCAGATCGCCGATGCGCCCGAACACCAGCGCGCCGAACGGCCGCACCAGGAACCCGGCTGCGTAGGTCGCGAAGCTGGCCAGCAACGCCGCGGTGGCGTTGCCGGACGGAAAGAACAGCGTGGCGAAGAACGGCGCCAGCGTTGCGTAGATGTAGAAGTCGTACCACTCGAACACCGTCCCCAGCGACGACGCGAAAATGACTTTTCGAATCGCCGATGAGCTGAGCGCGGTGGTGGGTGCCGTGCCGGCTGCGCTGGTCGTCGTCATGTATGAGCTCTCCTCTGCTCCGCCAGTGCAGTTGCCACCGCACGTGATCACCTGGCTAGCACTGAAATGAAAGTCGCCACAATTGATAAATGACTCGCAAGTAATGCTAAGAGACCCGTTCGGGCGAGAGGGAGCTCTCCGACCTCTCCGACAGCGCGCTGGACGGATGCGACCCGCGTCGGTTCGCGCCGCGAGCGGCTACCGAAGGCTCAGCCGCATGGTCGCGGCGTCGCGATCAGCGGCCGCCACCGTTTGTTGACGAGGCGCTACGGCGCGGTTGGTGGCAAGGTGTCGTCGTCGTCCGGGGGCGGCGCGCCGCGCACCATCGATCGCGGCGGCGGCGCTCGATGGTGCTGGGACGCGCGCTTGCGCGCCGCCACCGCCCGCGGGCGCGCGGGCGCCGCGACCTCCGATGTTGCCGTCTCCCCCGCAGAGCCGGGTACGGCCGCGGGCGCTTCATCCGCGCCCGGAAGACCGGCATCCGTCCGATCGGTCTCAGGCGGCGTCGGCAGCGGCGTCGTCGGCGCGGACGGTCCGCCGGCCGCCGGCCGCGAGAACGACCTGCGCGAGAACGACATGCGCGAGAACGACATGCGCGACTCGGCATCACCGAAGTACAGCACCGCCGCCACGGTGGCCACGACGCCGACGCCGATCGCCCATCCGTGACCGCGAGGTCGCGGTCCGCCGCGGGTCGTGCCGGGCACGAGGATCTCGCCGGCCGGGTAGACCGGTGTCGCCAGCGGCAGACGCGTCTCCTGCCCTGCCGCCCGCAACGCCGCGGCCAGCTCGATCACCGATGGAAACCGGCGCGACCTCGACTTCGCGAAGCCACGCGCCAGGACAGCGTCTACGGCAGAGCTGACGCCCGTCGGCGGCGGGTCTTTGGCCGCCACCTTGGCGAACGTTTCGGCCAGACTGTCGCCCTGGAACGGATTGCGCCCGGTCAGGAGCTCGTAGGCGATGACCGCCAGCGCGAACTGGTCCGTCGTCCCCGCGATCTCGCCCCCGCCCTCGACCTGCTCGGGCGACATGTATTGCGGCGTTCCGCAAAGCTCCCGATCGATGATCCGGATTGTCGAGCCCGACTTCGAGATCCCGAAGTCCAGGATCTTGACCAGCTCCGCTTGCCGGCCCTCGACCGGCACCAGGAACACATTGTCGGGTTTCAGATCGCGGTGGACGATGCCGTGGGCGTGGGCGGCGGCCAGTCCCGCCGCGATCTGATCGACGATCTCGACCACCACCGGCAGCGGCAGGCGGCCGAACCGCGCCAGCCGTTGGGCCAGGCTCTCGCCGCACACAGGAACTCCATCACCAGATAGGCCGTTCCGTCGGCCGTGGTGTTGTGGTCAATCACCTGAACCACATTGGGGTGCTGCAGCGACGAGGTGATCCGCGCCTCGCGATCGAACCGCGTCTGCGCGTCCAGGCTGTCGTTCAGGTTCTGCAGCAGCACCTTTATGGCGTAGCGGCCCGCAAGCCGGGCGTGCGTGGCCTCGTAGACCACGCCCATGCCCCCCTCACCGACCAGCCGCAACAGACGGTAGGTACCGTCCAGAACCTGCCCCTCCGCGATCACGGCTTCTCCCGCTGGCGAGTCCTTTCGCCTACGGGAACCTACGCATTCGGCGCGCGTCGGGTAGAGGCCGGCAGCTCGACGACGAACGTCGACCCCTCGCCCGGCGTGCTGTCGACGGCGATCGTCCCGCCCATGAGCTCGACGAACTGGCGGGCGATCCAGAGTCCCAGACCCAGTCCCCCTCGTTGCGGTCGGAGACCGCACGCTCGAAGCGATCGAAGATCCGGGCGTGGTTCTCGGGCGCGATCCCCATCCCGTGGTCGCGCACGCGCAGGATCGCGGGCGACGCCCCCGACGGAACGGCGACCGAGACCTCGACCGCCTTCCCCTGGCCGTACTTGATGGCGTTGATGAGAAGGTTGGTGATCACCTGATCGAGCCGGACCGGATCCCAGTGACCGTGGACGGGCCGGACGGCGTCGAGCACGATGACCGAGCCGGCACGCTCGGCCTGCTCGCGCAGCCGGTCGCAGACGTCGCGGGCGATCTCGGTCAGCTCCACGTTCTCGGGACGCAGCTCCAGCCGTCCGGCGTTCAGGCGGGTGACGTCGAGGAGGTCCTGCACCAGCACCTCGAGCCGCCCCGCCTGGCGGCGGATCTTCTGGACCCGGCCCAGAAAGTTCCCGGCCGGCTGGGCGGCGTCGCGCGCGAGCGCCAGCAGCGCGCCGTCGGCCTGAAGACAGAGCGAGGTGAGCGGCGTGCGCAGCTCGTGCGAGGCGATGGAGAGGAACTCGTCGCGCGCGTGCACGGCGGCCTCGGCCTGGTGCTGCGCCACCTCGGCGAGCCGGTGCTCGTCCTCGATCTTGCGCCGCGCCAGCACCTGGTCGGTGACCTCGAACCCGTAGACCAGAATTCCGTCGACAGCGCCGTCCGCGCCGAAGCTTGGCTGGAAGACGAAGTTGACGAAGACGTCGCTCAGCTGACCATCGTTCGTTCGGTCGAGCTTGAGGGGCGCCTCCTGCGCCGCGTACGGCGTACCTGTCCGGTAGACGGTATCCATGATGTCGATCATTCCTTGCGGGACCAGCTCCGCGACCGCTTCGCGCACGGGCCTGCCGACCACCTGCCGGTGGCCGATCATCTGCAGCGCCGGGGGGTTGGCCAGCTCGAAGACGTGGTCGGGCCCCTTCAAGATCGCCACGATGGCGGGCGCGCTCATGAACAGCGCGTGCAGGCGCATCCGCTCGGTCTCCGCGGCGGCGCGCAGGCGGTTGAGGAGGAGGTGGGTCTCGACGCGGGCCACCAGCTCGCGCGCCGAGAAGGGCTTGACCAGATAGTCGTCCGCGCCCGCGTGCAGCCCGTCGACCTTGGCCTCCTCGCCCGCGCGGGCCGACAGCATGATCACCGGCGTGCCGCGGGTCTCGCGGGTCGGCGCGCAGCGCCGCAGCAGGCCGAAGCCGTCGAGGTTCGGCATCATCACGTCGGTGAGCACCAGATCGGGCCGCCGGGCCCGGATCGCCGCCAGCGCGGCGCTGCCGTCGGCCACCGCCTCCACGTCCCAGCGCTGGCGCAGCAGCCGGCCCACGTAGGCGCGCATGTCGGCGTTGTCGTCGGCGAGCAGGATGCGGGCCCGACGCCCCTCGGCCGGGGCTGGCGTCGACGCCGGCCCCCGACGGCTCGGCGGGCACGGCACGGGCACCGCCTCATCGGGGAGCCAGCGCAGCGCCTCGTCGACGTAAGCCTCGGCGCCCGCCGACGGCGGGCGCCGCGCGGCGCCTCGGTGCTCACCCGATCCGCCGGCAGATGCGCCGCGCCGAACGGCAAGCGAGATCGTGAACGTGGTGCCCGACCCCCAGCGCGCTCCGCGCCTCGATCGTCCCGCCGTGCATCTTCACCAGCTCCTGGACCAGCGCCAGACCGATCCCCGAGCCCTCGTGCGTCCGCGCCCGCATCCCCTCCACGCGGTGGAAGCGCTCGAACAGACGGGGCAGCTCCTCCGGCGGGACGCCGACGCCGCTGTCCTTGACCCGCAGCACCGCCCGCTCGCCGTCGGCCCGCAGCGAGACCTCGATTCCCCCCTCGAACGTGAACTTGAACGCGTTCGAGAGCAGGTTGAGGACGATCTTCTCCCACATCGCCCGATCGACGTAGACCGGCTGCGGAAGCGGCGGACAGTCGATCGCCAGCGTGAGCCCGCCGCGCTCGACCGCCGAACGGAACACGCTGGCCAGGTCGCGCGGTGAAGGCGACCGAGATCGATCGGCGCGTAGATCGCCTGCGTGCGCCCCGCCTCGATGCGCGAGAAGTCGAGCAGGCTGTTGACCAGCCGCAGGAGGCGCAGGGCATTGCGGTTGATCACCTCCGCGTCGTCGCGCAGCGCGGGCGGCAGCGGCCCCCGCGCCCCGTCCAGCTGATCGCGGAGCGGCCCCAGCAGCAGAGTCAGCGGCGTGCGGAACTCGTGGCTGACGTTGCTGAAGAACGCGGTCTTGGCGCGGTCGAGCTCGGCCAGCGCCTCGGCCCGCGCGCTTCTCGTCCTCGTAGGCGACCGCGTTGGCGATGCCGGTCGCGATCTGCCCCGCGACCAGGTGCAGGAAGCTCTGGTACTCGTCGTCGAGCGGCCGGAACGGGTTCAGCCCGACCACCAGCACGGCCGGCCTCGGCCGATCGGCAACACCACCGCCTTCGTCGGCGGCCGCGGCCAGGCCCCCGACGGCAACGGCCCCAGCTTCGCCTCGCAGCTCACCGACCACGATCGGCGCGCGCCCCCGCAGCACCTCGCGCCGCCGGCCAGAGGCGACCGTCCTCGAGCGCGATCGTCGTCGGGCGCGGCGGCGTGGCCGGGCGCGATCCCCGCGGCGCCGGCCAGCGCCGCGGTCTTCGGCTCGGGCTCGACCAGGTAGATCAGCGCGAACGGCAGATCGTCGGCGTTCGACGTCATCGCGAGGGCGGCCAGCGCGCACGCCTCGCGGGCCGTGCGCGCGTCGGCGGTGCGGGCCGCCAGCTCCCGCAGCAGCGCCAGCCGGCGCTGGCCCAGGATGCGCGGGCGTGTCGTCGGTGTTGGCGCAGATGATCCCGCCCGTCCCCCCCTCGTCGTTGGGAACCGGGCTGTACGAGAAGGTGTAGTAGGTCTCCTCGGGGTAGCCGTTGCGCTCCATGATCAAGAGCAGCGCCTCGTCGTACGTCCCCTCGTTGCCGCGCATCGTCGCCTCGGCGCGCGGCCCGACCTGATCCCAGATCTCGCGCCAGACCACCGAGGCCGGCTGCCCGAGCGCCTCGGGGTGCTTGCCGCCGACGATCGCCTTGTAGGCGTCGTTGTAGAGGTTGATGAGGTCGTCGCCCCACCAGACGAACATCGGCTGGCGCGAGGTGAGCATGATGCGCACGCAGGTCTTCAGCGTCTGGGGCCAGCCTCGAGACCGGCCCGAGCGGCGTGCGCGACCAGTCGAAGGCGCGCATCCGTCTCCCCATCTCGCCGCCGCCGGAAAACACGGTGTCGGACTCGTTCGGCTCGCGCGGTCGCCGGCGCGCCGACTCGAGCGCGCTCACCTCGGCACCGGGTTGCTCGTCTTGCATTTCATCTCCAAGCATCAGTCCAGGCTCTTGGACCGTCGAATCTCCCGAGAGTTAGTCACTAACGACGCAAGGGGAACCCCCAACTCATGGAAGCCGGTGAGCTCAGCGCCACCGGGCCGGCAGCGGCGGAATCTGGGCCGGGCGCTCGCGCACCACGTCAGTGGGGAGCTTGTCGGGCCTCAGCCCTTGGAACGACGCGTGACGGATGTGCCCGTGCCCCGTCCATTCCATGAACGCGGCCTCGCCGACGAGCTCCGGCTCCAGCCAGCGCACCGCGCCGTGCTTGCGCCCGGTCGGAAGCCCGCTCGCGAACGCCGGTGTCGGGCGTTCCAGCCTCGCGAACGCCGCGAGCAGCGGCCCCGCCTCGCGCTGGAAGCCCGTCCCGACCTTGCCGGCGAACAGAAGCTGCCCGCCGGCGTCGTAATACCCGAGCCAGATCGCGCCCAGCCCCCCGACCGTCGAGAGCTCGTAGGCCCCGAGCACGAACTCCTGGCGGAGCACGCACTTGATCTTCTGCCAGCTCGCGTTGCGCGCCCCCGGCCGGTATGGCGAACCGGCGGCCTTCGAGATGATCCCCTCGATGCGGTGCCGGGCCGCCTCCGCGAAGAACGCCGCCCCGCCACCGACGACATGATCCACGAACCGCAGCGGCGGCGGCGGGTGCGCGCCGAGCAGCGCCCGCAGCCGCGTCTTGCGCGTCTCGATCGGCTCCGCGCGCAGATCGTCACCGTCGACGAACAGCAGATCGAACACGAAGTAGGAGATCCGGCCGCCGCCCCCCATGGCGTGCAGCGAGGTCCGTCCGTCGGGCATGATCGCCGCGACCTCTCCGTCGAGCAGCGCGGTCCGCGCTCCCAGCCGCTCGACGGCCGCGGCCACCGCCGGAAACGCCGCGGTCCAGTCCTTGGCGCGCCGAGACAGCAACGTCGCCCGCCCCCGCTCCAGACGACCGCCGATCCGGAAGCCATCCAGCTTGAGCTCGTGCAGCCAGCCATCCCCCTCGGGCGGCACCCGGGCCAGCAGGGCCAGCTGCGGGTCGTAGGTCGGGATGGCGGTGGGCACGCTGACGAGCGTAGCCGCGTTCGCCTGTCAGAGCTTGCCGCGGGGCGGGCGCTCGCCCGCGTCCCGCCGGGCGCGATGCTCTTCGGCGACGTCTTCGATCTCTTCGTCGTCGCTGGGACCGCCGCGCCGCACCCGCCGGGTCTCGACCGGCTGGCCGATCGTGTCCGGGGAGCTCAGGCGCCGCTCCTCGTCCTCGGCGCGCACGGGGCTGTTGCCCTCGGCTCTGTCCGCGGCCTGCTCGGCTTCGGCGCCGCGCCGGTCCTCGACCTCGTCCCCCTTCCAACGGTCGGGCTGGTCCTTGTCGCCTTTTGTCGCCATGAACCCAAGCTGACCACCCGGCGATGACCGTCAACGCTGGCAGGCGGGACAAAAGAACGTCGCCCGGCCAGCCTGGACGATCCGGGAGATGACAGGGTGGGCTCGACCGCGGCGCCCTTTCGGACAGGGCGCGCCGGCACGGTCGTAAACCAGGAAGGGATTGCCGGCCCCCTCCTCGACGTATCCGATGTCGCTATCGCTCCCACCGGCGCCGAACGAATCGAGCGTGAACGTGATCGACGCGAGCACCGCCGCGGCGAGTCGCGCGACCTCGCGCCGCGACAGCGCGTCGGCACGGCGGCGCGGATCGAGCCGGGCGCGGAACAGCGCCTCGCTCGCCTGGATGTTGCCGACGCCCGCGAACAGCCGCTGATCGAGCATGGCGACCTTGATCGGGAGCTTCACCCGCTGCAGGCGCGCGTGCAGCGCGGCCGGGTCGATCCCGTCGCCGAGGGGATCGGGGCCGAGGGCCCGCAGCTCCGCGAGCTCGTCGAACCGCGCGCCCGGGACCAACCGCACGCGCCCGAACAGGCGCAGGTCGACGTAGTGAATCCGCGAGCGATCGTCGAGGTCGATCTCCAGCCGCGAATACCGGGGCGGCGCCTCGCCCGCCGTGCGCCGCGACCACTTGCCGGTCATTCCCAGGTGCGACCAGACGCCGAGCGGCCCCTTCGCCCCCGCCAGCGTCACGAGCAGGTTCTTGCCGATGCGGCGCACCCCCACGAAGCGCGCCCCGACCAGCGCCTGCAACGCCCGCGGCGTGCCCGGGCGGAAGATCCGCCGCGCGGCCGCGTCGGCCTTCACGGCACGGATGCGGCGCGCCGCCGTCCACCGGCCCAGGTTGCGCGCCGCGAACTCGACCTCGGGCAGCTCGGGCATGCCGCGGGTCAGTCTACCTTCCTGCGCCGCGCTGTCCTCATGCGCGTGCTACTTGACCCGTTCGTCGGCCTGGCGGGCCGCCGCATCGAGCGCCGCCCGGTCAGCCCCCGCCGCCCTCTGCTGGCGCACGGTGCCGCTCTCGCCCGCAGGGACGACGCCGACCTCGCGTTGCAGACGGTGCCGTTCCCGCTCGCGCTCGATGGCCCGTTCGGTCGGCGCCACCTCGGCGCCGCCGCCGATCGGCTCGTCCATCGGCGACAGCCGCTCGCCCTCTTCATCCTCGACCGTCGGCTGGCGACGCGTCATGTGACGCGCCGATCACACCCTCGCGGGGAACGACGTCACCCCGTCCGGAGGCGATCAGCTCGGCCTCGATGCGCGTCTGCTGATCGTCGTCGATGCTCCACTTGCTTCTGAGGCTCGGATCCCTCGCGCTGAGCTGGTCCTGCGTCTTTCGCTTCATACCCTCAAATCTGGGTACGAACCCCCGGCGGTAACAGCGCGACGGTCACCGCCGGCTGGCGCCGCGCGCGGCCCGTGCGCTCGGCGAAGCGCCCCGGTTCACCGCGGCGAGGCGCAGCGAGCTGTCGGGCTTGATCCGCGTCGTGCTCTTGCGCGTCGACTTGCGCGACGGCCGTGTGGTGGCGCTGACCTCGAACTCGAAGTTGCTCTTCCGTCCGGCCCGGACCCCATCGTTGTGCGACGCGGGGTTCGGCGGCCGGTCCTTGCGTCGGCCGCGCGCTTCAGCACGTTTGTTGGCCGAGATGTAACCGACCCGCTTGGGATGGCCCGCCTGAGCGCTGCGCTCCTGGGCCGCTCTGAATCGTTCACCTTTGGTTGCCATCAGGTCCTCTACCTGAAAAGAATGGCCATCCCAGAGGCGTTCGGCGACTGCTAGCAGGTCGCCGTTGTCACTTCTCGAGCTTGTGGCAGTTGTTGCAGCTGAAGGCGCCCTCGACGGGCTTCTTGGGGTCGAAGACGGCGACGTCGAGCAACTTCCCCATCGCCGGCTCGACCTTCTGGACCATGAACTCCGTCCATTTGGGCCACGTCGGCTCTGCCTTCAGCTTGGCCTGAAAGGCCTCCGGCGTGCCCGGCAGCGGGTGGATGTCATTGCTCGGCATCTTGTACTTCCGTTCGACGCCGTCCGCGCCGTGGCAGGTCACGCAGGTGACCTTCTTGAACCGCTGCGCGTCGAAGGCCTGGAAGATCGGCTTCATCGTCGGCGTGACGGCGGTCTTCATGTAGGCCTTCTTCTGCTTGAAGGTCATGTCCTTCCAGGCGACCTCGGGAGGTCCGACGGTCTTCCCCCGGGCGAGACGCTCGCCCACCGGAATCGAGCAGAGAACGACGGTCGCGACGAACAGGCGCCTGAGACGACGGTGCATGAGGCCTCCATACACCGAATCCCGTGCCCGCGTGAAATTCAACGGGGGATCCTCCGGCGAACAAGGACTGACCTAACAAAGGACCGGAGGTATCGGGATGGCTGCGAAGGCTGTAACGAAGGGGCGGAGCGCGGGGCCGGCCGACCCGTGAGAACGGCGCCTGTCGACGCCGACTGGAAACTTTTCACGCGCCGTAGTTAGCATCGAAGCGGTGACGACGGGCGGCGGAGCCAGGAAGGTCCACGATGGCCGATGAGCCGTTGCGCTATTGTCGCGACGAATCCACCGCCGCTGAGGCTCGGCGCGCTGCGCTCGCCACCATCATTGGAACGGCGAGCGCGGGAGCGCTCTCCGTCGCGCTCTTTCTGGTCGTGCTGCGGTTCCCGGCTTTCGGCGCGAAGTACGCTCAGATCGCCGAGTCGTTGGGTTTCCCGAACACTGCCAAGAAGCTGCCGTGGGGGTTCTGGGGGTTCTTGACCGTCTCGCTGGGAATTTCGCTGGTCTTCTACAAGTCTCGTGTCGTCAGGAGGTGGGACTTCCTCCTGTTCTCGCCCTTCGACAGTGAAACGCTCGAGCCCGTGACTCGCTACACGGGCTTGCTTGGCTGGCACATGCCGGAGGAGGGTCCGACGCGTGATGCCTGGAATGCGCTCCGCTCGTGGGCGTTGATGGGCATCGCCGAGCTCGACGTTCAAGCCTTTCGGCGCCGCGAGAGTGGCCGTCGCACCCAGGACCCGTTTTCGTGGACGATCCTCCTCGGCCCCAACGGCAGCGGAAAATCTCAGCTGACGAAAGAGCTCGGGCGTGACCTTGGCCAGCGGGCCATTCTCGGCGATGGCGTTCCCAGACCAGGCGCGCCGGGACGGCGGCGCCTCCGGTTGCGCCAGTGGTGGCATCGCGTGAGGGGCAAGACACTGGAGAACGTTCCATGGGACGCCGGGATGGTGGCGAAACGCGGGGACCGAAAGGACGATCACAGGCTGGAGCGGCTCAAGACCTGGCTGCCACGAGCCCCGACCTTTCTCATTTTGGACGATCCGCCACTGACGGTCTGCTCGAAGGTCATCGAGACGCTCGCGGCGCGACAAGACAAATATCTGTTCCCTGTCCGGCTGGTGATCGTCGACCAATTCATTCCCGCCGATCTTCCCGTCATGAAGAATACCGACCGAGTGGGGTGGCACCACTCCGACGCAGCGTCCGTTGCGTTCTCCCCCATCTTCTTGGCGGCGCCCGCCTTCGACGTCGAGCGCTTCCGCAAGGTTCTGGCGCAAGGCTACTGGGTCAAGGAGGCCAAGGCGCCGCCCATCCTCGAGAGGGACTTGCCCGCCCTCTACAGGTACGAGGACATGGAGCGCCTCGTGAGCGCCGTGGACGGAAGTCCAATGCTGTTGGCGCTCGCGACTCATTGGTTGCGTCGCCGGGGCCGTTCCGTCGAGATGCTCCTGCGCGGCACTCTCGACATCGTGGCCGAGGAGGAAAAGGTCTTCTTCGGACCGACAGGTGAGGACCTGCGCGCTCTCGTCTCCCATCGGTTGGTGACTGAGCGCATCGAAGAGCTGTACGAGGGCTTCAAAGCCGTCGATCTGCACCAGCCTCATGACAAGGCGGCTCTGCGCAAATCGATTGCGTGCGCGACGATCGCCGACGGCATCTCGAGCCGCACCGCGCGCGAACGATTCAAGTTGGGCGGGGACGACACGGACCTGCACCGCGTCTTCGCCGACGTTCCCGGAACCATCGAGACCGTGCCGCCCGTGCGTCCCTGGTTGATCGGAGAACACTTCGTCTCGAAGGTCGAGCACGACGTCTACCCGGGACAGACACAGGGTGTGGATGGCCTCATTCGAGAGGCATGGCAAATTCATCCCGACGGAACGCTCGAGGCCCTGTCCCGGCCCGGACCGCTGGCTTGCCGAATCGCGCGCGTCATCGGCGACGCTCCGCGACCGACTGACGGGGCCACCCAACTGACGCAGTTCACGGCGCTCGCCCAGCACGCTCTGTTTAGTTCGGGCGACTCACTGCCCCGTGCTCTCGCCATCGCGGCGGAGATGAGTTCGCTCGTCGTAGGCGAGGCGTCTGCGATTCTCGAGCGGCTCACGGAACTGAACCTTCGTGCGGACGGCCTGTCAGCCTGCGCCCTCTTCTGTTCGCTCGCGGCCCGGCGTTTGGAGACCGAGAAGGTTGCTGGCGAAGAGCTGTTTTCGAGGATCCAGACCCTGCTACGTCGGGCCCCTGACGGGATCCTCCACGAAGATGCCGCTCCGCAGATAAATGCGCTCGAGACCGCATTCCGTGCGATTGCTCGACGGCTCGCAGAACGGTTGGCGCCGGTGGAGACCATCGAGGAAGTCGAAGTTCGTCTTCTTCAATTCAACAAGTCTATTCTTCGCTACCTCCCCAAGAGCCTGATCCGCCACTGGGCCGAGGCGCTCGCCGAAAACGCCCGACAGCCGGTGTCGCAAGCGGAACGATTCGAGATGGAATCGATCTTGGCATTCTCCCTGGCGGCCGCCGAAACGGGCGACGCCGACACCTGCGAGACCAACGTAAAGAGGATCGAGCGCCTCTTAGCCTCTTGGACCTTCGAACCATCTATTGCCGCACGGATTCGTGCCACCGCTCAGAGACACGTCGTGACAGCTCACGCCGAAGGGCCGGACGGAGGCACGGCGGCCGGGTTGGCGATTTCGGTTCTCGACGAGATCGTTCGACCCTGGCCGGAACATCCCGACGTCCAAAGAGAGCTAGCTAAAGCCTGGCGGAACACAGCGGTAAGCTATAGCAACATCCCAAACAATCCGGCCAAGACCGAGTTGGCGGCAATCATGGTCGACGCCATCGCTGGAAGATTTCCATGGGATCAGGAGATACAACAGACGCGGGCGCGGACCTGGTCAGCTGTCGCGTATGCGCGAAGCCAAGTCTCCTTGCCGAAAGCATCCTCGGTGGAGGCCGCTGCGCTAGTCGTCGACAGCATCGGCCCGATTCCACCCCAGGACGACTGGTCAGTCGCCGAGCAAACGGACGCTTGGGCATCTGTCGGTTACGCGGCCACCGAGGATGAGAGCCTCACCCCCAGCGAGGCGCGAGCCTCCGCGGAACACGCGGCCAGGAAGGTGGACGAGATCGCGAGAGACCGTCTGCGCGAATATTGGTTGCAATGCCATCGCGCCGATGCGTGGACGTTCGTCTCCGCGACGAGGAGCCGGCACCGTGATCCTGACGGCGCCTTGACGACCTCGGCGGCCACCGAGGTCGTATCCTCCATCGCGCAGCTTTTCCCATCGTCGACGGGGATCCAGACAGCCCTGGTCGGAGCGTTGGGAGCAGTCGTCGAAGAAGGGTCAAGATTCGGGAATGGTCCGCGCGCCGAGGCCGCTGCGCGAGCCGCCGAGAACGTCGCGAGGCGGTTTCCCGACCATCTGCCAATGCAACACCAACGTGCCAATGCGTGGACATCCCTCGTCGAAGCCCGCGCTCACAATCCGCAGAAACGCCCGAACGCCGTGTCCGTGGCAACAGTTGTGGATCGGATCGCTGCGCCGTTTCCGACTGCTGCCAAGATTCAGCTAGAAAGAGCGAAAACCTGGCGACTGGTGGTCTATGCGAGGGCACACCTGGCAGACCAACGGTCACAAGTCGAGTCGACAGCGCGGCTAGTCGACGCCATCTGCGAGCCCTTCGCGGAGTCTGCCGAGTTCCAACTCGAGCGGGCTCAAGCATGGTGCACCGTTGCCTTCGCATCTTCCTTCGAGTCGAATCCAATGGCGCTCTTGGACACAGCCACAAAGACCGTCGACGCCATAGTTGAACGCTTCCCCAATCACTCCAAGCTTCTCCGCGAGCGCGCGGAGACTTGGCGTTGGGCGGCCGTCGCTCTCAGTGAGGTAAAAGGCATGGAGAACGCGGTGGCGGTCGTCGATACCATCGCTGCGCAGCTCCCAGACGATCCTTTCATGCAGCTTGAAAGAGCTCTCGCGTGGCAACGAATGGCCTACGCCCGCTTGCACAAGACGGATCAACTAGCACTGACTGAGGCAGCTGTGGTCGTCGTGGACACGATCGGCCAGAACTTTCCCCAAGTTGAAGCTATTCAAGACGCCCGAGCGGAGGCCTGGAAAATGGCCGCAGAGGCGGGGAGAAGGTCGGGCAACCAGGCAGCGGAAATGCGCGCGATGCAGCGGCTGTTCGAGGCCAACGCGCGGTTCACGTCGGCCAACGTCGACACCTCATCGCCGCCGGCGAGCGCCGCTCGTTCCAAGAAATAGCCGTCGCGCAGGATGCCGCGGCCTTCAGCAGGCACTGCGGCCCAGGAACAGCGATCCTGGGCGCTGGCTCAGGACATCTCGGCCGACTACTTCATTCGTACCGGGCGCCGCCCCTAACCTGCCGAAAACGTTGAGCGGGAGAAGGGATTCGAACCCTCGACGTCCACCTTGGCAAGGTGGCACTCTACCACTGAGTTACTCCCGCGAAATTCTGCGCCCTTCATCTATCGGACCGCGCCGGGGGTGTCAAGGTATCGAGCGCGTGGGGACGGTGGACCTGGACGTCCAGCTCGTGCGCGTAATGGACCAGCGCGGGCGGCCCATCCGGAGGTGGCAGGCCGGCAGCGAGAAACAGGCTCTCCTCGAGGTCGCTCGCCTCGGCGAGCTGCAAGGGATACGGCCGGTGCGCGACGCGGGCGGTGCGCAGCGCGCGGCCGTTCCAGGCGTAGAGCAGGTAGCGCTCGGCGAGGAAGAATTCGCGGCTGCCTGGGGCCGCCGGCGCCGGTGGACCGGTCGGGCGGCAGCGCCCGCGAAAGGCCGCCGGCGCGCCAGGGGAGAGACGGCGGCTGGCGTAGTCGACCGCGCCTTCCGTCACCGCCATCGTCATCTCGGCCGCAAAGTACGGCAGCCGGTAGGCGCAGCGCGCCCCGGCGACGGCGAGCCGGCTGGCGGCGTCGAGGCTGAAGAACCAGATGCCCGGGTCGCGCCCGCCGCGATGGACGTAGGTACGCAGGTTGGTCTCGTGGAAGGCCGGTGCGATCGGCAGCCCCGCGCGCGGCGTGCGTGACAGCGGGATCGTGAACGGCACCAGGCCGACGTACGCGACGCCCTCGAACGTGTCGACGTCCAGCCCGGGTGGCAGCCGCGCCGCGAGCGCCTCGACCGCGACCGGCCAGTGCAGGAACGTCAGGTGGCGCCAGATCTGGCGCATCACCGGCCGCTCGGCGGGCGGTGTCCGCAGCCGCTCGCGCTCGAGGTCGCTGGGGAGCCCCGCGGTCATCCGTTGTCGGTTGGCGCCCCGGCGCGCTCGAAGCGCGCCACCACCTCGACGTGAAACGTCTGCGGCATCAGGTCCAGCGCCACCGCGTCGGTCAGGTGAAAGCCTGCCGCCTCCAGCACGCGCGCGTCGCGCCCCAGCGTCTGCGGATCGCACGACACGTAGACGATCCGCCGGCGCGCGCGCCGGGCCGCGGCCAGGTGGACGCGATCGGCCCCTTCGCGCGGCGGATCGAGGACGACGGTGTCGGGCGTGACATCGGCCGGCGGGCGCGCGGCCCAGGTCGCCCCCGGGGCATTGCGCCGGCCGCGCGCCACCGCCGCTGGCATCGCCGTCGGAGGCGTACACCGCGGGCGAGCGCCCGAGCAGGTGGCGGGTGAAGTTGCCGCTGCCGGCGTAGAGCTCGACCACCGTCCCCGGCGCGTCGCCGACCGCGGTCATCACCGCGCCGACCAGCGCGGCGTTCGCGGCCCGGCCGACCTGCGCGAACCCCCCGCCGGCACCGCCAGCGGCGGGCTCCCCGGCTCGGCGACGTCGACCTCCGCGCGCCCCTGGAGGGGCTTTCCCGCCATCGCGACACCCGACGATCGGTCCGCGGTGGTGGCGCCAAGCTCCCGGCGGGCATGCGCGGCGCTGGTCGGGTCGGCGCGCAGCGACATTCACGTGGACGCCCTCGGCGCCGGCTTGCACCTCCAGCTCGACGCCGGGCGCGAAGCCCGCGCGCCGCCGCGCGCAGCAGCGGCAGCGCCCGGGCCAGCTCGGGGCCGAACAGCGGGCAGGCGGGCACGTCGACGATGTCGTGGCTGCGGCGGGCCCGGAACCCTAGCGTTCCGCCGGCGCCGACGGCGAGCTTGGCGCGATCGCGGTAGCCGAACGGCGGACCGGCTGTGATGACGGGCGGCAGCTCGCGTTTGAGCGCCCGCGCGACGATCGCCCGCTTGGCCTCCTCCTGCGCCGCGATCGTCGCCTGCTGCCACTGGCAGCCGCCGCAGCTCCCGAACAGCGGACACGGGGGCGGCACGCGCACCGGGCTCGGGCGCTCGATCGCCGTCAGCTCGCCCCAGGCGACCGCCCCTGCGCACGCTCGATGCGCACGCGCACCCGCTCGCCGGGCGCCGCCAGCGCCACGAACGTCACACGCCCGTCGTCGGGCCCCGCCGCTCCCCTCGGGATCGCGCTGGCGCCCCACCGCGTCGCCGCCCGGGCGCCAGCGACTCGATCTCGACCGTGACGTCGCCGCGACACCGCGGGCTACGGGAACGGCTGGGCGACGCGCCCGCGTTCCAGGATGAAGTCGAAGTAGCCATCGAGCATCCCGCCCAGGCGGGGATCGGGCCGCGGCTTGCTGTCCTCGTCCGCCCGCCGTACGGCGTCGTCCTCGAGCTCGACGTGGAAGTTCGCCCACAGCCGCTCGCCGAAGTTCACCTTGAAGTCGGCCCCGAATCCTGTCGCGCAGGGCGGGCTCGCGATCGGCCTGACTCGCGCTGCCGAATTCGATCAACTCCATCCAGCCGAAGCGTCCGATCCCGACCACCGGCACCATCGGACAGGTGGAGAGCGGGACCAGCCAGGCTTTCGTGTAGCCCTCGGTCGAGAAGTGGATGCGCGGCCGCGGCCCATACGTCGACACCCCCGCGTCGACCGACATCCCGGCATCGGGGTCGGTGGTGGCGGCGCTCCAGTCGCACCACGGGATCGCGTCCTCGCCGGCCACCGCCACCCGCCCGTTCATCGTGTTGATCATCTCGGTGTCCCAGTCGGGCGACCCGTTGTTCGTCCGCCCGCGAACGCAGCGGGCGACCTCGAACGAGTTCTCGATGTCGAACTTCAAGGTGTCGTTGTCTTCCTGGCCGGTGCCGTGGCGCTGCATGCGCATGCGCAGCCGGTTCTTGTGCGCCCCCTGCCCGATGTCCTCGATCGGGTCGCCGGCGAAGAACGTCGGCTTCAGGTGGTACTCGACCGGATTGGCCGCGGTGCCGTAGTCCACCACCTTGTCGTTGCTCTCCTTGCAGCCGAGGATCCAGAGCTGGCCGTCGGCCGTCCCCGTTCCGTCGCCGACCGTACAGCCGCCGGCGCCGAGCAGGGCCGCCATGCCGATTCCGAATAACGCCACGGGTCGCATATCGAGCCCCTCGAATGTCCCATAGCCACGACACGGGGGCCACTTCCCTCCCCGGTCGGTGCTTGCCGTCACGCGCGGGCGCACGCGCACCGGCGCGCCGCGGGCGGCGCCGATGCGCTCGGCCGCCGAGCCATCGCGGCGCGCGATCTCGAGCTGGCCGCCGCTGCCGACGTAGGCGATGAGCGCCCCCGACGCGACGTCCGAGAACGTGCGCCCGAACGCCGGGCTCGAACCGCCCCTCGGTCCCCTCGACCTCGATCGCACTCGGCGCCGGCCCGGCGAGAGCAGCGCTCGGCGGGCAGCGACGTGATGAGGTTGCCGAAGCCGTCGATGTGGATCACCTCGCCCCTCGACGACGCCGCCCTGCTTGTGCGAGCGGCGGCGGCGCCTGAGCTCGAACATGTCGTCGAGCAGCGGGCCGGCGGCGTCGATCGCGGCGCGCCCGCCGCCAGGCGCCCGGCGGTCGGCGCGAACACGTCGCGGCCGTGGAAGGTCGGGCTGACCGGCTCGCGCCGGAACGCCGCCGCTTCGATGCGCGTAGATCCGCCGTGGCGGCCGCGCGGCCAGGCGACAGCACGCCGTTGTCCGGCCCGACGAACAGCTGCCCGCCCGCCGCGACCACGATGTCGGCGCGCTCGCCGCCGACGCCGGGATCGACGACCGCGACGTGGATCGTCCCCGGCGGGAACAGCGGCGCGGCCTGGGCCAGCGCGACCGCGCCCGGCGGCGACGTCCTGCGGGGGAACCCCGTGGGTGATGTCGACCAGCTGGGCCTGCGGCGCCATCGACAGCACGACGCCCTTCATCGCGCCCGGCATAGCCGTCGCCGGCGCCGAAGTCGGTCGTGAACGTGACGATCGGCAATGCCGGCGCGAGTATGTCACGCGGCCAGCCGTTACGCATGCCGGCGGCCGGGTTATCATTTCGCCATGGACAAGACCGTTGCCGAGCGCCGACGAGGCGGTCGCCGACATCTTCGACGGGCGCGACGTTGATGGCGGGCGGCTTCGGCCTGTGCGGCATCCCCGAGAACCTGATCGCCGCGCATCCGCCGCAAGGGGACCAAGGACCTGACCATCATCTCGAACAACTGCGGCATCGACGGCAAGGGGCTCGGCATCCTGCTGGCGAACGGCAGGTCAGGAAGATGATCGGCCAGCTACGTCGGCGAGAACAAGACCTTCGAGCGGCTGTTCCTGGACGGCAAGCTGGAGGTCGAGCTGATCCCGCAGGGGACGCTGGCCGAGCGCATCCGGGCCGGCGGCGCCGGCATCCCGGCGTTCTTCACCGCGACCGGCTACGGCACCGTGGTCGCCGACGGCAAGGAGACGCGCGAGTTCGACGGGCGCCACTACGTGCTCGAGCGCGCGCTGACGGCCGACTTCGCGCTCGTCAAGGCCTGGAAGGGCGACCGCTTCGGCAACCTCGTCTACCGGAAGACGGCGCGCAACTTCAACCCGATGATGGCGGCCGCCGCGCAGCGTGACGATCGCCGAGGTCGAGGAGCTGGTCGAGCCCGGCGAGCTCGACCCCGACCAGGTCCACACGCCCGGCATCTACGTGCAGCGCATCCTCAAGGGCGCCGGCTACGAGAAGCCGATCGAGCAACGCACGGTCAGCAAGCGGAGCGCCTAGCCATGCCGCCGCCTCACCCGCGAACAGATCGCCACGCGCGCCGCCCAGGAGCTGCGCGACGGCATGTACGTCAACCTGGGCATCGGCATGCCGACGCTGGTGGCCAACTACATCCCCGCCGGGATCGACGTCATCCTGCAGTCGGAGAACGGCATGCTCGGGCATCGGCCCGTTCCCCTACGAGGGCGACGAGGATCCGGACCTCATCAACGCCGGCAAGCAGACGATCACCGAGGTGCCGGGCAGCGCGTACTTCTCGTCGGCCGATTCGTTCGCGATGATCCGCGGCGGCCACATCGACTGCGCGATCCTGGGCGCCATGCAGGTGGCGGAGAACGGCGACCTCGCCAACTGGATGATCCCCGGCAAGATGATCAAGGGGATGGGCGGCGCGATGGACCTGGTCGCCGCCGCCAAGCGCGTGATCGTGATGATGGAGCACGTCGCCAAGGGGGACGAGAAGAAGATCCTCAAGCGCTGCACGCTGCCGCTGACCGCCGTCGGCGCCGTGCACCGGATCATCACCGACCTGGCGGTGCATCGACGTGACGCCGGCCGGGCTCGCGCTGCGCGAGCGGGCGCCCGGCGTCTCCGTCGACGAGATCCAGGCCAAGACCGAGCCCGACGCTGATCGTCGCGCGGCGACGTCCCCGAGAGTCGCCGTCGGGCTGACGCATGGTCCGACGCGCAAGCCGCGCGCGAGACGACGGCCGGGCATCCCGCTGGAGCCCGTCTACGACGCCGGACGATCTGGCCGCGCGCCGCCGCCGTTCGATCCGGCGCGCGACCTCGGCCGACCGGGCGAGTTCCCGTTCACCCGCGGCATCCACGCCACGCATGTACCGCGGCAAGCCGTGGACGATGCGGCAGTACGCCGGCTTCGGCACCGCCGAGGAGTCCAACCGCCGCTACAAGTTCCTGCTCGCGTCGGGGCAGACCGGCCTGTCGGTCGCGTTCGATCTGCCGACCCAGATGGGCCGCGACTCCGACCACCCGCTGGCGCGCGGCGAGGTGGGGCGCACCGGCGTCGCGATCTCGTCGATCGAGGACATGCAGCGTGCTGCTCGACGGCATCCCGCTCGACCAGGTGTCGACGTCGATGACGATCAACGCCACCGCCGCGACCCTGCTCTGCCTGCTACGTCGCGGTCGCCGACGAGCGCGGCGTCCCGCGCGCCGCGCTGGCCGGGACGATCCAGAACGACATCCTCAAGGAGTACATCGCGCGCGGCACGTACATCTACCCGCCCGCTCCGTCGATGCGCCTGGTGCGCCGACACCTTCGCCTTCTGCGCCCGCGAGCTGCCGCGCTGGAACACCATCAGCATCAGCGGCTACCACATCCGCGAGGCCGGCAGCGACGCCGTGCAGGAGGTGGCGTTCACCCTCGCCGACGGCATCGCCTACGTCGAGGCGGCGCGCGCCGCCGGCCTGGCCGTCGACGACTTCGCGCCGCGGCTGTCGTTCTTCTTCAACGCCCACGCGAACCTGCTGGAGGAGGTGGCCAAGTTCCGGGCGCGCGCGCCGGCTGTGGGCCCGGATCATGCGCGACCGCTTCGGCGCGCAGGATCCGCGGTCGCTGGATGCTGCGCTTCCACGCCCAGACCGCGGGGTCGACGCTGACCGCCGAGCAGCCGCTGAACAACGTCGTCGCGCACCACGATCGAGGCGCTGGCCGCCGTGCTGGGCGGCGCGCAGTCGCTGCACACCAACGGCTACGACGAGGCGCTGGCGCTGCCGACCGAGGCGGCGGCGCGGCTGGCGCTGCGCACGCAGCAGATCCTCGCCCACGAGATCGGGCGTCGCCGACGTCGTCGATCCCCTCGGCGGGCGCTACGCCGATCGAGGCGCTGACCGCCGAGATCGAGGCGCCGCGCCGCCGCGCTGATCGCCGAGATCGACCAGCCGCGGCGGGATGGTCGCCGCCATCGAGGCCGGGTTCCCGCAGCGCGAGATCGAACGCCGCGCGCTCGAGCACCAGCGCGGCGATCGAGAACGGCGACGCGGGTCATCGTCGGCGTCAACCGCTTTACCGACGGGCCGGCAGAGGCGCCGCCGCTGCTGCACCGTCTGGATCCCGCGCTGGAAGCGACGCAGATCGCGCGCCTCGCCGACCTCCGCGCCCGCCGCAGCGACGGGGCAATTGCGCGCCGCGCTAGCCGGGCTGGAGGCCGCGGCGCGGGGCACCGACAACGTCGTCCCCGCGATCCTCGCGCGCGGTCAAGGCGCGTGCCACGCTGGGCGAGATCGCGGACGTGTTGCGCAACATCTTCGGGGAATATCGCAACAGCTGAGTCGTTTACGCGCGCGCCGGGCACCCGTGACCACGCTTTTGCGTTGCGCGCCGCGGGCGAAAGGAGTTAGCGTTGTTCACTGCCGCAGCGCTGCTTGCCTGCGCGTAACAGGGGATAACGGGACGATGACGAAGTCTGATCTCATCGACGTGTTGTGTGAGACGCAGAAGCTGCCCAAGGGTCGGGCGGAGCTGCTGGTTCACATCATCTTCGAGGCGATGGAGGAGGCGCTGAAGCGGGGCGAGCGGATCGAGATCCGCGGCTTCGGCAGCTTCGAGATCCGCAACTACAGGTCGTACGAGGGGCGCAACCCGCGCACCGGTGTGGCCGTCGAGCGTGAAGCCGAAGCGCCTGCCGTTCTTCAAGGTCGGCAAGGAGCTGAAGGAGCGCGTGAACGAGGGCGCGCGCCTCACCGGTCCGCGCAGGCGCGAAGCGCCTGACGCGCCGGAGCCGATCCGGGACAGCGACGGAACGCCGATCGCGGCGCCGGTGACGACGACCGGTCCCGTTCCGGCCGACGCGGACGAGTCCGCCGAGAGCGGGCAGCCCGGCACGATCAACCGGGCGACCGCCTGAACGCCAGCAGCCGCCCCGGCGCGCGCAGGGCGTGACGCCCCAGCGCTGCGACCAGCTCATGCTTGCGGTCGGCGAGCACCTCGGACCCCGACACCCGCGCGGCGTAGAGCTCCTGCATCCGCCGGTCGAACAGGATCAGCGACAGCCACACGGGAAAAGCCCGCGGCGCGTAGAGCATCGCCGCCAGGCGCCCGTCCAGCGCCAGCTCGCGGCCGACGACCGCCCCGGCCACCGCGCGCCCGTAGCGGGCGAAGCGGAAATCTCCGGAAGCGAGCGCGGCCGCGATCGCCTCCGCGGCGATGGATCCATGCTCGAGACCGACCGCGATCCCTTCACCCGTGAGGGCGTCGATCCCCGCGGCGTCCCCGACGCAGAGCAGGTGCGGTCCGGAGACCGCGCGCCGCCCCGCGGTAGCGCCAGGCCGGCCACCCGCGGGCCCCGTCCGGTAGCGTGATGCCATAGCCGGCGAGGGCATCGCGCAGCCGCTGCTCGATGGCCGCGCCCGACAGCTTCCGGGACGGGTAGTGCATGGCGCCGACGTTCAGCCGATCGCCGGGGGCCGGGAACAGCCAGACGTAGCCGCGCAGCCCGTCGCGCATCGCCGAGAAGTCGTAGACCATGCGCTCGCCGAGCAGCGCCGCCAGCCCGGCGGGCATCGCGATCTCGGCCTGGAACAGCCGCAGCGGCGGGCGGTTGTCGGCGGCCAGCGTCCGGCGGACGCGGCTGCCGGCGCCGTCAGCCCCGACCAGCACCCGGGCCGTCAGCGCCCGGCCGGACGAGGTCGCGACGGTGACGCGGCTGGCGGCGGCGTCGACGGTGAACGACGCCAGCCCCTCCCCTTCCTGAACCTCGACGCCGCGCGCCCGCGCCTGCGCGACCAGGTCGGCGTCGAACTCCCGGCGTCGCACGACATCGACCGGACGGCCCAGCGCTACGTCGCGCTCGTGGCTGCCGTAGACGATGCGCCCCATCCGGCAGCCGACGTGCGCCACGCGCACCCCCAGCCCCAGCTTTGCCAGCGCGGCGTGGGCGTGCCCGGTCAACCCGCCGCCACAGGGCTTGTCGCGGGGAAAGCGGGCCTTGTCGAGGCAGAGTATCCGCGCCCCGGGCGCGCGCATCGCGAGCGCCACCGCCGTCGCGATCCCGGCCGGCCCCGCGCCGGCGATGATGACATCGCGGTCGGTCGTCACGGCGTCACGCGCGGGTGCGGGGTTCCTTACAGCGAGACCGAGAGGCGGCCGTTGATGCTGAAGACGACGCGGCCGCTCGGCACGCCCGACCCCGACGCGACCTTCACCGTCGTCGAAGCGATGAACGTGAACGGCATCGACAGGTCGTGCGTGAAGGTCTTGAACACCGCCCCCGCATTGGACGCGAGCTGCACCTGGCCGTTCGTCGTCTGCCCCGCCGGAACCGACGGGACCGTTCCGAACAGCATCGCGCGCGGATCGGCCGGATCCGTCACGCCGGCCGGCGCCATGTAGAGCAACACCGGCGGAAGGTCGACGTTCAGCGTGTTGGTCGTGACCGCAAATCCGATTCGATCTATCGAGATGTCGACGGCACCGGTCACGCCCCCCAGCTCGGCGCCTCCTGCCCCAGGTTCATCTCGGTGCTCTGGGTGACCGCGACGACGGCCGTGCAGACGCCGCCCTCGCAGATGAACGGCGACGTCGATGCACTGCTCATCGGTCGTGCACGGAATCGCGATCGAGTTGTCGGCCGGAAGGTCGAAGCCCGTGGCGTTGAACTCGTACGACCGCGTCGGCAGCTCGACCCCGACGCTCGTGATGTCGGTATCGATGAGGCCGCAGCCGGCCACCGCCAGCAGCGCAACCCCGAGGCGAACCATCTGTCGGCGCTGCAGGGGGGACGACATACCCATCAGTCTATCACCGCACGGACGAGGCCAGCGTGTCAGCGGCGGTCCAGGGGTCGAGCGTGCGCGCGGCCACGGCGGCGGCCAGGGAGGCGAGCGGCCCGGGCGATGCGTCGGTCCCGAGCGCGGACCACGCCGCGGCGCGTGCCCGTTCCCCGGCCAGCGCCATCAACTGTCGTGCGGCCTGCCGGCGGCGGCGCGCCTGGCGCTCCAGCAGCGGCGCGGCCCGCAGGCGCTCGAGCGCCGCGGCCACCGCCGCTACCCCCTCGCCCGGTCTCGGCCACGGCGCGCAGCAGTCCCGGCGCGGCCCGCGACGGCTCGCCCGGCCGGCCGACGTGTGACGCCAGCGCCAGCATCGTCGTGCAGGTCGGCCAGCGCGCGATCGGCGCCCGTCGCGATCGCCCTTGTTCACCACCAGCACGTCGGCGATCTCGAGCAGGCCGGCCTTGAGCGCCTGCACCTCGTCGCCGAGGCCGGGCGCCGTCACCACCACCACCGCGTCGGCGGCGTCGGCGACGTCGACCTCCGCCTGCCCCGCGCCCACCGTCTCGACGAAGATCACCGGGAACCCGGCCGCGTCGAGCACCGCCACCGCGGCGACCGTCGAGCGCGACAGCCCCCCTGCTGGCCGCGGGTCGCCAGCGAGCGGATGAACACGCCGGCGTCGGTCGCGTGGCGCTGCATGCGCACCCGATCGCCCAGCAGCGCGCCGCCCGAGAACGGGCTGGAGGGATCGACCGCCACGACCGCCGACCCGCTCGCCCCGCGCGCGCGCACCGCGCCGACCAGCGCGTCGACCAGCGTCGACTTGCCGACGCCGGGGGTCCGGTGATGCCGACGACGAAGGCGCCGCCGCCCTGCGGGATAGATCGCCCGCAGCAGCCTCGCGCGCGCCGGGCAGGTCGTCGTCGAGCGCGCGCATCAGCCGCGGCCGCCGCGCGCACGTCGCCGGCGCGCAGCTGGCGATCGTCATCGCCGACGCTGCCCGCGCTCGCCGCGCCGCTACTCGCCGCCCTCTGCCGCCATCCGCAGGAGCTCGCGCGCGATCACCATCTTCTGCACCTCGTTGGTCCCCTCGCCGATCTCCGCCAGCTTGGCGTCGCGCAGGTAGCGCTCGACGTCGAACTCGCGCGTGTAGCCGTAGCCGCCGTGGATCTGGACGGCGGCGTTGCAGGCGCGCATCGTCGCCCGCGCCGCGTAGTACTTGGCGATCGACGACTCGCGCGTCGTGCGTCCGCCCTTGGTCCTGCATCCAGGCCGCGCGCCACACCAGCAGCCGCGCGGCGTCCAGCTCGGTCGCCATGTCGGCCAGCATGTGCTGGATCGGCCTGGAACTCGGCGATCGGCTTGCCGAACTGCACCCGCTCCTTGGCGTAGCGGCGCGCCGCCTCGAACGCCGCCCGGCCGATGCCGACCGCCCAGGCGCCGATGCCGATGCGCCCCTTGTCGAGGATCTTCAGCGTGTCGAAGAAGCCGTCGTCGATCTCGCCCAGCCGCTGCTCGTCGGGGACCTCGACGTCCTCCAGCACCAGCTCGGTGGTGTCCGAGGCGTGCAGGCCCATCTTCTCGATGCTTGCTTGCCGGTGCGGAAGCCGGGCGTGCCCCGCTCGACGATGAACGCGGTCAGCCCCTTGGCCTTCTTCTCGGGGCTGGTCGAGGCCAGCACGACGTAGATCGATCGCCGACCGAGCCCTGGGTGATGAAGGTCTTGGTGCCGTTGATGATCCAGCTCGTTCGACGCCGTTGCGCACCGCGCGCGTGCGCGCCGCGCCCGCGTCCGAGCCCGAGCCCGGCTCGGTCAGTCCCCAGGCCCCCAGCACCTTGCCCGCTCGCCAGCCGCGGCAGGTACTTCTGGCGCTGGGCCTCGTTGCCGGCCAGGTAGATGTGCCCGGTGCACAGCGAGTTGTGCGAGGCCATCGTCAGCCCGACCGAGGCGTCGGCGCGGGCCACCTCCTCCAGCGCGACGACGTAGTCGTGGAACTTCATCCCGGCGCCGCCGTACGCCTCGGGGATCTGCATCCCCAGGAGGCCCATCTCGCCCATCGCGGGGATGATCTCGTGCGGGAAGCGTCTCCTCCTCGTCCCAGCGGCGCGCGTTGGGGATGATCAGCGCGCTCGCACAGCTCGCGCACGGACGCCTGCAGCACGCGTTGGTCGTCGGTCAGCTCGAAGTCGATCATTTGGCCTTTGGCGGCGGCGCTTGCGGTTTCCCCGACGCCGGCGCGGGCGCACGGTAGCGCTGCTCGGGGCCGGCGGGGGCGAAGATCTGCACCATGACCGTCTTGACGGGCCTGGGGGGCTCGGCGGGTTTGTCGGGGCGGCCGTCTTGTCAGGCGGCGCGTTGCGGTCCACGCCGGTGAACCTGGCGGCGTGCGGCTGGCCGTCGGGGATGTGCAGCGCCTCGTCGGAGCCGAACGGGATCTTCTCGCTGCCGATGGTGACCTCGCCGCCGCCCGAGACGACGTACAGGATCTCCGCCGATCCCCGGGTGGCTGTTGCGCGGCACCTCGGCCCCGGCTCCGCCTCCAGCAGACCGACGTAGAGCGTCCGGGTTGCCCGTCTTCGTCGGGCTCGAGCAGCAGGCTGGATCTTCGCTCTTGCCGCCGAAGACCGGCAGCGTCTCGGTGGCGACTGGCGACGGTGAAGCTGCGCGCCCGCCGGCGGCGCCGCGGCGGCTGCCTCGCGGATCACCTCGAACGCCGCGCGGCCCGCCGGCGTCCTTGGGATCGCGATAGACCCGCTCGGGCCCCATCGGCGCGAACACATCCAGCAGCACCGCCGGCGCCTGCCGCCCCATGTTCTCGATCGCGTGCGGCATGCCGCCGGGGATCAGGATCGCCATCCCCTCGTCGAGCTTCTCGGGGGCGACGCCGGCCGGCCCCAGGATCCGCGCGTGCCCCTTGAGCACGTAGAGCACCTCGGCGCCCGGGATGGCGGTGCATCGCGATCCGGTTGGCCGGGGCGATGGTCAGCTGGGTCAGCGCCGCCTTCTGGGCCCGCATCGTCGCCTCGTCGACCAGCAGCTTGACCGAGAACGGCGGCGGCGGCGGCGGCGGGCCCGCCGGTCTTCTTCTTGGCGGCGGCCCCCGGGCCGTGCTCGGGCGCGTCCTTGGCCTTGATCGAGAACTGGGCCGCCTGCCCCTCGAACGCCAGCGGCACGATCACCGTGCTGCCCGGATCGATCCCGGCCATGGTCCAGGTCGCCGCGCTCTCGGTCAGGCAGGCGAGCAGCACCGGCGACTTCACCTCGTCGCGGGCCGGGGACGCCTTCGTCACCTTGCCCCCGGCACCGACGTCGACCGCGAGCTCGAGCTTGCCGGAGACGTCCAGGGTGTCGGCCAGCGCCCGCTCGAAGCAGCGGTTCACCTCGCGCCCGTGCGTCACCAGCGTCGACTGCAGGATGTCGGCGATGCGGGCCTCCTCGGTCTCGGCCCGGGCGTTCGCCCGCACGGCGAGCGGCGCCAGGCAGAAGGGTCAACGTCAATCCGCCGCAGTCCGCGGGCCATCCGTCCGGGGGCCCTCACGCGGCGACTCCTTCCACGCGCGGCCGCAGCTCGCGCTCGATCCAGTCGACGATCTCCTGGGTCGAGGTGCCGGGGGTGAAGATCGCCGCGACCCCCTGGCCCTTCAGCGCCGCGGCGTCGTCGTCGGGGACGATGCCGCCGCCGAACAGCACCACCTCGCCCGCGCCCGCGCGCCCGCAGCGCCGCCAGCACCGCCGGGAAGTGGGTCATGTGCGCCCCCGACATCATCGACAGCCCGACCGCGTCGACCGACTCCTGCACGGCCGTCGCGGCGATCATCTCGGGGGTCTGGTGAAGCCCGCTGTAGATGACCTCGTAGCCGGCGTCGGCCAGCGCGCGCGCCACGATCTTGGCGCCGCGGTCGTGCCCGTCGAGCCCAGCCTTCGCGACCAGGATCCGAAGCATCCGTTTCACGTCGAAAAGTCTACATCGCCGACGCTGTTGCCGACAGCTGGAGGACGACGCCGCCCTCCTTGCCGGGTTTGTCGGCGTCGACCACCAGGTGATAGCGGCCCGGCGGGAGGCCCGGGAAGAGGTGCGACCCGGTCGCGACCCCGAGCGTCGAAACGCAGGCGAGCACGGAGCCGGAGTCGCACGGGAAGAGCATCCCCTGATCGCCGTAGAGGGCGAACGCGTGATCGCCGACCTGCGCCCACTCGACGGTCAGGTCCGCCTTCGCGGGCAGGCGGAAGTCGACGTCGCCGTCCTGACCGCCGGGGGCGCTGGTGCAGGCCGACTGGGTCTGATCGTCCCCCGCCATCGAGGTCTGGACCGCCGTCGTCATGGGGACGCCGCCGAGCTGCAGCAGGCCCAGGTTCTGGTCGGGGCGGCAGACGAACTTCGCGCAGACCGCGGTGGCGACGCACTTGCGGTCCGCGCAGTCGATCCCGCCGTCGCCGTCGTCGTCGAGCCCGTTGTTGCAGATCTCGCGCACCGTCTGGCGGATGCCGGTCAGGGTCAGCGACATCGTCCCCTCGTCCCCGGCCTGGAACGCCTGGACGATGATGTTGTACTGGCCGGGCTGCAGATCCGGCAGCGAGTAGTCGCATCCGAACGTCAGCGGCAGCACGGCGTGGTCGACGCAGATCACCTCGTTGGCGGTGCAGGTGTCGAGCGGCTCGAGCTGCTGCGCCAGCTCGAGGACGTGCGAGCCGTTGTCGGAGCAGTCGACCCCCAACCCCATCGGCTGGGTCAGGGTCAGCTTCAGCACCTTCTCCTTGCCGGTGCCGCGGCTGCACGATGTCGGGTAGAGGGTGCCGCCGTCGCGGGTGTCGACGGTGACCGTGCGGGAGACGTTCCACGACAGCGACCCGAGATCGGTGTCGGCGACGCAGGCGGGCGGCGGGCAGGTTCCGATGCCGAAGCAGTCGGGATCGTCGCAGTCGGTGCGGCCGTCCTGATCGTCGTCGAGCCCGTTGCCGCAGACCTCGACCGGGCGGCCGCCGAAGGCCGAGAAGGTGAGCGTGATCGTGCCGGCCTGGGCGACGCTGAGCGCCTTGACGATGAACACATAGCGCCCCGGAGGAAGGCTGAGGAACGCGACCCCGCCGCTGTTGAACTCTTCCGGAACGCAGTTGCGCTGATCGGCGTCGCAGGCCAGCCCGGGGGCCGGCATCGCAAAGAGCGAGAAGATGCTGCGCCCCGTCTGCTGATAGCGGACCTGCAGCCCTGCCGGCTCGGGGATCGTCAGCGCGATCGCCCTGTCGCCGCCGGGGACGTTGCCCGCGCAGTTCGGTCGGTAGCGATCCGGGGCCAGCGCGAGGTTGACGGTCACCTGCTTGCTGGGGCCGTCGACGACCAGCGCGCCGATGTTGTCGTCGGGGGTGCACTCGCTGCCGACGCACGAGACGTCGCTGACGCAGACGGCGTCCTGGCAGTCGGTGAGCCCGTTGATGTCGTCGTCCTTGCCGTTGGCGCAGACCTCGGGGGTCGCGAGCGCGCCGGTCGACAGCGTCACCGTCGATGCGCCGGCGACGCCCGGGTACGACTCGACGATCACCCAGTAGACGCCCGCCGCCAGCCCCGGGAACGTGCGGGTGGCGGTCGCTGCGCCGGCCACGTCGATGCACGCGACGGGGTTGCGCTCGCAGCTCTGGCTCGCGCCGGCCCGGTAGACGCCGACCACGTGGGCGCTGCCCGAGGCCTGGCTGAAGTCGAGCTTCAGGTCGGAGGCCTCGGTGAGCTGGAACCGCCCGACCCGCCCCGTGCCGCCGCTGGGCGCGCAGGTCGCGTAGGCGGTGTTGGCGCCGCGGGTGTCGAAGCCGCGCGCCACGTTCGCGCCGTGGGCGGCGATGGCGCCGAAGTCGAGATCCGGGGTGCACGAATGCACCAGGCAGCCCGGGAAGGTCGTGCACTGCGGATCGCCGCAGTCGGCCAGGTTGTCGTTGTTGTCGTCGACGCCGTTGTCGCAGATCTCGGGACCCATGATCGGCCGGCAGGCGAGGCTCCCCATGCAGTCGGGGTCGGCGCAGTCGACCTTGCCGTCGTCATCGTCGTCGAGGTTGTTGTTGCAGACCTCCTGCCCCGGGGCGGCGCAGGACGGATCGCCGAAGCAGCCCGGGATCCTTGCAGTCGACGAACAGGTTGCAGTTGTCGTCCTTGCCGTTGTCGCAGAGCTCGCGGTTACCGGTCGGGCAACCGCCCGCCGCCCCGCCACGCCCCGTCACCCCGGCGCCGCCGCCGGCCACGCCGCCGCCGCTCCCGGCGCGACCGCCGCTACCGGCGCGTCCCGCCACACCGCCGCCGCTCCCGGCACGACCGCCGCTGCCGCCGCGTCCCGCGCCGCCGCCGCTGCCCGGCGCGACCGCCGCTGCCGCCGCGTCCCGCGCCGCCGCCGCTCCCCGCACGACCGCCGCTGCCGCCGCGTCCCGCGCCGCCGCCGCTCCCCGCACGACCGCCGCTGCCGCCGCGCGCCGCCACGCCGCCGTCGCTGCCCGCCTCGCCCCCCCTGACCGACGTTGCCCGCCAGTCCGTCGAAGACGGGCGCGTCGACATGACCGCCGTCCGGTTCGACACAGGTGAGATCGTCGGGCGCGCAGTGCGTGCCGGGGTGAGCGCTGAAAAGGTCGCTGCGACCGCAGGCGCCGGTGCCGAAAGCGAGGGCGACGACGAGACCGGCCATGACCAAGCGAAGGGGGGGCAAAGCGAACTCCTGGCTGGCAGTTTACGCCGCGAGCTTACCGGTTCGGGGTAGAAAACCAACCGTGAGCCCACCCGACGCGCCCTTCACGCCCGCCTCGTCCGGCTCGGCTGTCTCGCCCGTCTTGCGCGTGACCAACCCCGCCGACGGCGCGTTCCTGGCTGAGGTTCCGGCCGCCGACGCCGACGCCGTCGCGGCTGCCGTCGCGCGGGCGCGGGCGGCGCAGCCCGCCTGGGGCGCGCTGCCGTTCGCCGCCCGGGGCGCGGCGCTGCGACGCCTGGCCCGCGCGCTGCGCGACGACGCGACCTTCCTCGACACCCTGGTCTCCGAAAGCGGCAAGCCGCGGTTCGAGGCCGAGGCGATGGAGCTCTTCTACACGCTGGAGCTGACCCGCTACTACACGGGCCGGGCCGGCCGGCGCGCGCTCGCCGACGAGCTGCGCCACCCCTTCCTGTTCGCGAACAAGCGCGCCCGCATCGTGCGCCACCCCCGCGGCGTGGTCGCGGTGATCGGGCCGTGGAACTGGCCGCTGCTCAACAACTACGCCGACTGCGTGGCGCCGCTGGCCGCCGGCAACGCGGTCGTGCTGAAGCCCTCGGAGCACACGCCCCTGACGTCGCTGCGGGTTGCCGCCGTCTGGCGCGACCTTGGCCTTCCGGCCGACGTCTTTCAGGTCGTCACGGGGCGCGGCGACGCCGGGGCGGCGCTGGCCGCCGCCGCCGACATGATCTTCTTCACCGGCAGCGCCGGCGTCGGGCGGGCAGGTCGCCCGCGCCGCCGGCGAGCGGCTGGTCCCGGCGGTGCTGGAGCTGGGGGGCAAGTCCGCGATGATCGTCCTCGCCGACGCCGATCTCCCGCGCGCCGCCCGGGCCGCCGTCTGGAGCGGCTTCGCCGGACAGCGGCCAGGTCTGCATCCGCACCGAGCGGGTGCTGGTCGAGGAGGCGGTCGCCGACCGTTTCATCGCGCTGTGCGCCGAGGAGATCGGGCGCCTGCGCCAGGGGCCGCCCGCCCACGCTGCCCGGACGGCGCCGTCGACGTCGGCGCCGATCACCTTCGCGCCCCAGCTCGCGCGCGCCGAGCGGCACATCGCCGACGCCGTCGCCCGGGGCGGTCGCGTGGTCACCGGCGGCGCGCGCCGGGCCGACCTCGCCGGGACAATTCTTCGCGCCGACGCTGATCGCGGGGGCCACGCCCGAGATGGCGGTGATGCGCGAGGAGACCTTCGGGCCGGTGCTGCCGGTGATGGCGGTCGCCGACGCGGAGACGGCGCTGCGGATCGCGAACGACTCGCCGATGGGGCTCGTCGGGCAGCGTCTGGTCAGGCGACGCGGCGCGGGCCCTGGCGCTGGCCCGCCGGCTGGAATCGGGCAGCGTCTGCATCAACGACGTGCTCGTGAACTACTTCTGCTTCGAGGCGCCCCTGGGGGGCGTCAAGGCGAGCGGCATCGGCGTCCGCCACGGCCCCGAAGGGCTGCGCCAGTTCTGCCGCATCGAGACCATCATCGAGGATCACCCGCTGCTGGGCTGGCTGTCGCCGCACGTGAGCCGCGAGCTGACGAGTTTTCCCTATCGCGCGCGCACGCAGCGGCTGCTGCGCCGGTTCATGCGGTGGTTTTATTGAGAGCCGCGCCCTTGAAGCGTTCGATGGTGGAAATCAGCACGTCGAGATCGATCGGCTTGCGGATCGCGCCGTCGGCCTCGAGCACCCGCGCCTTCTCCTCCATCCGCCCGTCGGCGCTCAGCAGCACGACCGGGACCGCGTTCAGCTTCGGATCGACCTTCTGCACCATCCGAAACTCGGACCCGCTCATCCGCGGCATCGTCAGATCCAGCAGGATGAGCCCGGGGCGCGCGCCTCGCCGCAGATACTGCAGCGCCTGCTCGCCGTCACCGGCGCAGTCGACGTCGTATCCCTCGTCGCGCAAGGTCTCGGCCAGCGCTTCGCGCACGTCGAAGTCGTCCTCCACGATCAAGATCGTGAATCCCCCCATGTCTCGATTGTACCCGAACCGCACCGACGGTGCCGATGAGCGAAACGCGTGATCCGGCTCTGCTATTCGAACCGGCTCGAGGCGCTGCTCGACGCGCTGGCGGAGCGGATAGCGGACGCCCGCCACAGCCTGTTCGATCCGGTTCGGCTGGTGGTGCCGAACCCGCTCGTCGAGGGGCGGGTCAAGGAGGGGCTGGCACGGCGGCTGGGCATCGCGGCGAACGTGCAAGCCCGCTTTCTTCATCACTTCCTGCGCGACGTCGCCGCCGCGAGCGCGCCCGGGATCACGATCGTCGACCGCGAGGCGATCGAGCTCGAGCTGCTCTCCCTCTTCCACGATCCAAGACGGCTGCGTCTCGCGCGATCTCGAGGCGGTGCGGGGATATCTGGGCGACGCGGCGGAGCGGGACGCCGAACGGGCCGGCCGTGACCGGCGCCGCGTCCAGCTCGCGGGCGCGCTCGCCGAGCTGTTCGACGGCTACGCCTTCTCGCGCCCCGACATGCTGGCCGCCTGGCGCGAAGGGCGCCTCGCCGACGGCCCCGACCCCGCCCTGCAGCGCTGGCAGCGTGAGCTCTGGCTGGCGCTGTTCGGACGGCAGGGGGTGTTCGCCGGGCGCGGCGCGGTCACCCTCGCCGGCTACTTCGAGAAGGCCGCGCTGCAGCCCGGCGCGCCCGCGCTTCCGACCTCGGTCCACATCTTCGGCATGTCGTTCAGCGCCAAGCTCTATCGGGGCATCTTCGCGTCGCTGGCCCGGGCGATGGAGGTCGACATCTACGCCCTCAACCCCTGCCGCGAGTTCTGGGAGGATCTGGCGCCGCGCCGGCGCCGCGGCGCCGAGGCGCGCTTCCCGCCGCGCCGCGCGAAGCGGCAGCTGACGTTGGCGCTCGATGCGACTCGTTCGCCGCGCCGCCGAACGCTCGTCCGCTCTTCGCCGCCGAGGCTGACGATCCCCCGCTGCTCGACACTCTGGGGGCGGCCGGGACGCGACAACATCCGGCTGCTCAACGACATGTCGGACTGCACTTCGACGAGCGCTACGTCGATCCCGTGGCCGGCGAATCCGCGCCTCGGCCCACGCTGCTGGCGACGTTGCAGCAGGAGATCCTCGACCGCGCGCCCGGCCGCCGCCCGCTCGCGACACCTCCGACGGCAGCCTCGTGATCTTCCCCGCGCCCGATCCGCGCCGCGAGCTCGAGACGGTGGCCGCGGAGATCTGGGCCCGGCTGCGCGCCGAGGCGCAACCGGCGACACGACGCGCCCGCCGCTGCGGTTCAGCGACTTCGCGATCATCGTCCCGCCCGCGGCGGCGCGCCACCTATCTGCCGCTCGTGCGGGCGGTGTTTCACGAGGCCTCCGACCTCCCCCACACCGTCGTCGATCTGCCGTCGCCGGCCGAGCGCCAGATCCTCGACGCCGTCGAGCTGTTGCTGGCGCTTCCCGACGGCGCGCTGGGGCGCCGCGAGCTGCTGCGGCTGGCGATGCACCCGGCCGTCGCGGGCCGCTTCCCCGACGTCGATCCGGCCGACTGGCCGGCGCTGTGCGAGGCGCTGACGATCGTGCGCGGCGCCGACGGCGACGATCACGTGGGGAGCTACCTGGATCAAGACAGGGTCAGCTGGGACCAGGGGCTGCGGCGGCTGGCGCTGGGGGCGTTTCTCACCGGCCCGCGCAGCGGCGAGGAGCGGCCGTTCGAGCTCGACGGGCAGCCGCTGCTGCCGGCCGAGCTCGGGCCGGCGACCGAGCCGGCCGCGCGGGCGCTGGGCGAGACCGCCCGCGCGCTGATCGCGTTCGCCCGCACGGCCGCGGCCGCGCCGGCGCCGGTGGCCACGTTCACGACGCTGCTCCGGCGGACGATCGCGGAGACGCTCCGCCCCGCGCCCGAGGACGAGGCGGCGCTGGGGGCCTGCTTCGCCGCGCTCGATCGGCTGGCCGAGACCGCGCCCGCCGAGCTGATCGTGAGCTTCCGCGTGGTGGCCGAGCTGGTCCGCGCCCGGCTCGGCGGCGGGGGCGGCCACCCGCGCGCGCCCGAGGGGGTGACGGTCTCGACCTTCGCGCCGATGCGCGCGCTGCCGTTCCGGATGATCTTCGTCGTCGGCCTCGACGAGGGGGTCTTCCCCGGCAGCGACCGGTTCGGCAACCTCGACCTGCGCGAGACCGACCGCCGTCCCGACGACGTCACCCCGCGCGAGCAGGACCAGTACCTGTTCCTCGAGACGCTGCTCGCCGCGCGCGAGCGCCTGACGATCTCGTACGTCGCGCGCGACGCGGTGACCGGCGATGCGCGGGGCCCGTCGTCGGTCGTGCTCGCGCTGCAGGCGGCGCTGGCCGGCTGCTCCCGAGGCGAATCCGGAGCCGGTGCTGGTCGGCCCGCCGGACCGCCGCTGGCCCGCCACGCCGACGACGCCGCCTGCGCGGTGATCCCGGCCGCCGCGCGCGAGCGTCAGGCCGACGCGCTCGGGCGCTCGCTGCGCCGCGCGGCCGCCGCGGTGCAGCTGCCCGGGCTCGGCGAGCTGAAGGGCGATGCTGGCGCCCGAGGCCTGGGCGGCGCTCGCGCCGCGCCTCGGATGGCTGGGGCCGGGAACCATCGCCGCCACGACCGACGCGCCGGCGCGCACGCTGACGCTGGCCGACCTGCGGCGGTTCCTCGAGTGTCCGCTGCAGGGCTCGGTCCGCGCGCTGCTGCCGATGCGGAGACGACGATGGGTCGGACGAGGCCGAGGCGGCCCTCCGCGAGAACGAAGAGCTCGACGAGACCCGCATCGAAACGGTGCCGATGCTGCGCGAGCTGTTCGCGCAGGCGTTGCGCGCCGGCGTCCCCGACGACGACGCGCTCGCCGAGCGTTACGACGAGGTCGCGAGCCTGCGCCGTCTCGCCGGCGCGCTGCCCGCCGGCTTGTTCGGCGCCGCTACCCGCGCGCGGCATCTCACTACGCTCCGGGCCTGGCGCGATGGGCTGCAAAGGACGCCGAGAAGACGACAGGGATCGAGCTCTCGGGGCCGGTCACGCTGGCGCCGATCTGGTTCGGCGCCGCGCCCGAACACCGGCGCGGCGTGCGTCTCGAACCGGCGTTGGCGCTGGCGCCGCGATCGACGCGGGGGCGGCGAGCGGCCTTCACGGGGGGACCGAGCTCGTCGCGGAGCTCGGCCGGCGTGCGCACCGCGGTGATCCTCGGCTCGTCCCGCAACGACGACTACAACGATGTCATGCGCCACCTGATGCGCGGCTGGCTCACCCACGTGGCGCTGGCCGCCGCCGGCATCGGCGCCGACCAGCCGCTGGCGGTGCTGTCGCTCCGGGCCGACAAGACGGGCGAAGCGCGCGCCAAGACCGAGCGTCTGGCGCCGATTTCGGCCGCCGACGCGCGCGCGCTACCTCGGCGCGCTCGCCGCCGAGCTGGACGACGTTCACCCCTACCTTTTGCCCTGCGAGGGGATCTTCACCTGGCGCCGCCGGCGGGCGAAGCCCGATGCGCTGCGCGTGCGCGACGCCGTGCTGCTGGTCTGCTACGACGGCTACACCCGGATCGCCTCCGAGTACGGCCCGGTGCCCGACGCGCGGCAGTACCCGGTGCCGGGCCATCCCGACGCCGACGCGATCCTCGCCCGTCGGTTTGCACCCGATGTTCGCGGCCCTGGGAGACCCGCCGTGAGCCGCTATCCCTTCCCCGCCGAGCTGCTGGCGATCCCGCGCGATCGCTCGGCGGTCATCGAGGCTTCGGCCGGAACCGGCAAGACCTTCCTGATCGAGCACCTGGTGGTCGATCGCCTGCTGCGTGGTGGCGTCCGCCTCGACGAGATCCTGGTCGTGACGTTCACCGATCGCGCGACCGCCGAGCTGGTGCAGCGGATCCGCGCGCTCATCGCCAAGCTGCGTCGCCACGACCAGGAGACCCCGGGCGAGCCGGCCTGGCTCCTCGACGACGGGGCGCGGGCGCGGCTCGCCGCCGCCGAGCAGGCTGTCGACGGCGCGCCGATCTCGACCATCCACGCGTTCTGCCGCCGCATCCTGACCGAACACGCGTTCGCGAGCGGCCGCCTGCTCGCCCAGCAGAACGTCGAGAGCCGGACCGCGTTCTCGGCGGCGTTCCACGAGACCCTGCGCGATCGACTGGCGATCGATCCCGAGCTCGCGCCCCTACCTGTCGGCCTGGCTGGAGGAGGCGGGGGACGTGCGGCGTCTCGAGGAGCTCCTCTACAAGGTGCGCCAGCTGCGCAGCGACTGGGGGATCAGCTTCGATCCCCAGGCGCTGGCGATCGCGGCCGAAGCCGTTCGCCGCGCTGCCGAAGGCCGAGGTCGACGCCGCCGTCCGCGCCGCTGCGGGCGCCAAGTCGATCAAGGCCATCGCCACGCGCCTCGAGAAGCTGCGGACCGCCACAGCGACCTTCGTGGCGAGCACGCGACGCTGCGCGGCTGCTCGCGGCGATCGACGAGCTGGTCGCCGAGTCGAACAGCCTGTTCACCTACCTCGCCTCCAAAATCGACCGCAGGAACCCGCGCGTCGCGGCCCTGGTCGCCGCTCTCGACGCGCTCGCCGACGCCGCGGTTCCGCTCGCGACGGCGGTCGCCCAGCGGCTGGGCCCGCCCGTCGTCGAACGGCTGGCTGCCCGTCAGCGCACCGCCGGCCGCTACGACTTCGACGACATGCTGACGCTGGTGCGCGACGCGCTGGGCGGCCCGCGCGGCCCCGCCCTGGTCGCGACGCTGCGCGCGCGCTACCGGCTGGCGATCATCGACGAGTTCCAGGACACCGATCCGATCCAGTGGGAGATCTTCCGGACCATGTTTCAGGACAGCGCGGGGGAGAACCCGCTGTACCTGATCGGCGACCCCAAGCAGTCGATCTACGGCTTCCGCGGCGCCGACATCGCGACGTACAACAACGCCTGCGCCACCGTGGCGCCGCCCGCGGCGGCGATCCGCCTCAGCCGCAACTTCCGCTCCACCCCCGCGGTCATCGACGGCTACAACGCGATCCTCGATCCGCGGGCGCACTCCCCCTTCTTCAACGAGGGGGTGAGCTACCACCCGGTGACGAGCGGACGGCGGCAGACGGCGAGCACCGCGGTCGAAACCAGCCCACCCGTCGTCCTTCTGCGTGTGACCGCCGCCGAAGACGTCTCACAGCTGCCGATGCGCGACGTCCGCGCCACGCTGGCGCGCGCGATCGCCGACGAGATCGCCGCGCTGCTCGCCGGCCCGCGCCCGCCGCCCGCGCGCGAGATCTTCGTCCTGACCCGCACCCGCCGCGAGTCCGACGACGCGGCGGCAGCCCTGACCGCGCGCGGCGTCCCCTACGTCATCTACAACCAGGAGGGGCTCTACGAGACGCCCGAGGCGCGCCACGTCCGCGACCTGCTGCACGCGATCGCCGATCCGCACGATCCGGAGAAGCGCCTGCGCGCCTAGCTCTCACCGTTCTTCGCCATCCCCCTCGCCGAGCTGCCCGCGGCGGCGCGCGCAGGCGGCGCCGATCCGCTGGCCGAGCGGCTGCTCGACCTGGCACGCCGCCGCCCGGGCCGAGGATCTCGCCCCGCTCTACGCCCGCATCCTCGACGACAGCGGGGTGCTCCGGCGCGAGCTGTTGCTCGGGGAGACCGCTCGCCGCGCGACCAACTACCAGCACCTGTTCGAGATCCTGATCGCCGACGCGGCCCGCGCCACGCGCCCGCTCGGCGACGTCGCGCGCTGGCTGGCGGCGCGGGTCGCGGGGCTCGAGGTGCCGCTGCCCGAGGAGGGGAACGTCCTGCGCGTCGAGGGGGAGCGCGACGCGGTACGGATCATGACGACGCACAAGGCCAAGGGGCTGGAGGCCGACGTCGTCTTCGTCTACGGCGGTTTCGGCAACGCCCCCTCCGACCGCGTGCGCACGCTACCTGGAGAACGGCCGCCGGGTGGCGATCGCTGGCCGGCCCCGGACCGACGAGCTGATCGGGCGCATCAGGCACGAGCGCGACGCCGAGGACCAGCGCCTCTACTACGTCGCGCTGACCCGGGCCCGGAAGCGCCTCTACCTCCCCTACTCCGGCACCGCCCCCGAGGACGAGCCCGACGGCAATGGCCTCCAGGAAGACCTCTGGAAGCTCACCGGCGGCTACCGCCACGTCAACCAGCGGCTGCGCGCGCTGCTGATCGAGAACCGGGCGGCCGGCTGTTCCGCACCGTCGACGTTCCCGTGATCGACGGCGCGGCCGGCGCGCGGGCCGCGACCGCCGCCGCCGCGATCGCCGCCTGGCGCCCAGCCCCAGCCGACGCTCGCGCGACGTGACGGCCGATCCGCGCGCTGGCCGCGCTGCGCGTCCGCCGCGCCGGCACGACGCCACACCTCGTACAGCCGGATCAAGGCGGCCCACGGCGGCTACCGCCCGCCCGAGCGAGCTCTCGGACGAGGTCGTGGATCCGCTGCCGGCGCTGGCCGCGGACGATCTCCCCGGCGGCGCGCGCTCCGGGATCTTCCTGCACGCGCTGCTCGAGCAGCTGCCGCTGCCGGCCGCGGTCGGAGAGCCGGCGCTGGCGGCCTGGAGCGCGCGCGACGACGTCCGTACCGTCATCGAGGCCGCGCTTGCGCCGGCACGGCCGCGAGCCCCGCTTCTTCGACGCGGCGGCCCGGCTCGCGCACGCCGCGCTGACCGCGCCGCTGCCCGTGGTCGGCGGGACGCTCGACGGGCTCGGACGCGCCGACCGCGACGCGCGCGCGAGCTGGAGTTCCTGTTTCCGTTCCCGGCCGGCGCCGGCGGCGCCGATCGCGGCTTCGTCAAAGGGTTCGTCGACGTCATCTTCGAGCACCAGGGGCGCACCTACTTCGGCGACTGGAAGACCGATCGCCTGCCGGCCTGGGAGGAGGCGGCCGTCGACGCCGCACGTCGACGCCAACTACGGGCTGCAGGAGCGGCTCTACTCGCTGGCGCTGGCGCGCATGCTGGGGATCGAGGACGCCGCCGCGTACGAGGCCCGCTTCGGCGGCACGCTCTACATCTTCCTGCGCGGGCTCCCCCATGGCGCCGCGGTGCGCAGCCGGCGGCCGAGCTTCGCCGATCTCCAGCGCTGGCGGGCCGAGCTGGTCGAGACGCTGGCCCCCGCGGAGGTTGCAGTGAGCACCGCCCGGCCGCCCTCGGCTTCGTCGTCGTCCCTTTGGCCCCCGACCTGGGCGCGCGGGCTGGGGGCAGGCGACGCCGGGCCCGAAGCGCTCTACCTCGCCTGCGAGGCGGCCGGCTGGCCCGCGGGGCTGGCCGACGGCGAACGGCGCGCGTTCGCGCTGGTGGTGCTGGCTCTCCTCGACGCCCGGCAGCAGGGGGCAACGCGGCTCCTCCTGGCGAAGCTCGACGCGCGCCTGGCGCGGCTCGGCGTCGACGAGGCCGGAGCGCGCGGCGGCGGTCGAGCTGGCCGCGACGCTGGCGACGCGCCCCGCGCTCGCGCCGCTGGTCGGGCGTCCGGGCGACTACAAGCCGTTCATCATCGACGGTGGCTGTCTCTACTCCGAACGCGATCTGCGCCTCGAGGAGCAGCTCGCCACGGCGCTGGCCGGTCGCCTGCGGGCCTCGCCCCTGGCCGTTCCCGCGGCGGCGCTCCGTCCCGGCGTCGCCCACGGGGTTCAGCTGGACCAGCGACCAGGCCGCGGCGATCGAGGCGGCGCGCCAGCGCCCGTTCGTCGCCATCTCGGGGGGCCCGGGCTCGGGCAAGACCGCGGTCATCGACGGCATCGTCCGGGCCTGGCGCGCGCTCGGGCTCGCGCGCGACCAGATCGCGATCGCCGCGCCGACCGGCAAGGCCGCGAACCGGATCGCCGAGCTGCTGCCGCCGGACGCGCCGGCGCCGCTCACCTTGCACCGGCTGCTCGGGTACGCCGTCCGCAGCCCGGGCGCGCCGGTCGGCGATTTCCGCCACCACGAGAATCATCCGCTCCCCCACGCCGCGGTGATCGTCGACGAGGCGTCGATGGTCGGGCTGGCGCTGATGAGTCAGCTTCTCCGCGCGCTGCGCGCCGACGCGCGGCTGGTGCTGATCGGAGACGCCGATCAGCTCCCCGCCGTCGAGATCGGCAACATCCTCGCCGAGCTCCGCCCGCAGGCGCTCCACCTGGGCGGGAGCCACCGCATGAACCCCGCCGATCCGGCCGGCGCGGCCGTGCTCGAGGCGGCCAGCGCGATCGCCGCCGGCGAGCTGGGGGGCCACGGCACGCCCCCCGTGCCCAGCGCCGCCGAGGTCGGCGACGCCGGCTTCCTCTGTCTCGAGCCTGCCGACGGCGGCGGCCCCGCGGCGCGCCGGCTGCTGAGCGAGCTCCTGGAGCAGTGGCTGGCGCGCCGGCTGTGCGTCGCCAGCGGTTTCGACCCGGTCGCCGCGGGCCGGCGTACATTCCCGATCGGGGACGGTCGGTTACGATCCGACGACATCACGACGCTCGCAGCGCTCCTGGCCCATCACGCGCGCGTCCGGGTGCTGACCGTCACGCGCGCCGCCGCCGACCGCGTCAACGAGACGCTGGTGCGGCGGTTGTCCGCCGGCGACGGGTCGGCTTCCGGCCCGTTTCCGCCCGGGACGCCGGTGATGATGACGCACAACGACTACGACCGCGGCCTCTACAACGGCGATCAGGGAATCATCGTACGCGTCGCGAGCCCGGGAGGCGGCACCGACCTGGCGGCGCTGTTCGCGCGTGGCGAGCGGCTGACGCCCTACCCGCTCGCCAGCCTCGACGGAGCGCTGGCGATCGCCTACGCGTCCACCGTACACAAGGCGCAGGGGAGCGAGCTCGACCATGCCGTACTGGTTCTCCCCGAGAGCGACTCCCCGTTGCTGTCGCGCGAGCTCGTTTACACGGCGGTAACGCGCGTCCGGCGCTCGATCGTCGTCGTCGGGCAGCGGGCCCTGCTGGCGCGCGCCGTGGCCCGCCCGCTCGATCGATCCTCGGGCCTGCGTGACCGACTGATCGCCCGCGGCGCGATGCCTCCAGGGTAACTCCCCCTCGGCGTTCGGATTACGCGCCGGTAACAGCTACGTGAACAAGGCCGGGGTCACCCCCGCGGCACTGAGCTTGCATTTCCCCGGAGCTGCCTGGGGGTCGACGAGCTTGGCTTCAACTTTTTTCTACGTAGCCGGAGGTCCTGACATGGGTGGCGTCGTCGAGTCTGCGGTTCCTCAAGTCGCGTCGAGCAGCGATCCTTACCATCACGAGCGTCGCTTTCTGCTGACAAGGTCCCAAGCCGCGGCGTTCTTTGCGGCGGTCGCGCGTCACACCGCGATCGAGACGTACGACGAGGGTCGGCCGATCTCGTACACCCGGACCACCTACTTCGACACCGACGACCTCGACTACTTTCATTCCTGCTCCGGCCCCAACGCCTGCCGGCTGCGGGTGCGCGAGTACGCCACCGCCGCCTCGCTCGAGGACGCGCCGGTGCTCTCCGCGCTGGCCTTCCTGGAGCTGAAAGCAGAACCACGGCGCCGATCGGGCAAAGCTGCGCGTGACCGCGCCCCCCGCCGTACTCCGGCAGCTGATCCAGCGCCGCGAGCTGCCTGCCCTGCCCGGCGAGCTCGCTCTCGCTCGACGGTGACCTCGAGATACTGCGAGCGGCGCTGACTGAGCCGACGCTGGCGCCCCGGCTCACCACCTGGTACCGGCGTGCCTGTGTGACCGGCGAAGGGAAGCGGGTCCGCATCACCTTCGACGAGAACCTGAGCTTCTGCCGCCCGCGGCCGGTGAACCGCCTCGGAACCGACATCGGTATCGAGGTGGCGCCCCGACCCAACGACGTCGTCGCCGCCGGGCCGCCGCGGGTGCTGGAGATCAAGTACTGGGACGACCTGCCGGGCTGGCTGGCGGGCGCCGTCGCGGCTCTCAGGCCGGCGGCCCACTTCTCGAAGTTTCGGGTCGGGATGATCGCCCTGGCCCGGAAGGCGATCGTCCCCGAATTCGACGCCGCCACTCAGGAGCGCGCCACCGCCCGGTTCGCGCTCACCGCGCGACAGGCCTAACCGAACGAGGGCACACCGAACATGTTCATCGTCTTCGAAGGGATCGACGGGAGCGGCAAGACCACCATCTCCAACCGCGTGGCGGCCGAGCTGCGCGGGCGCGGGCTGACAGTGGAGCACCTCCGCGAGGGGGGCGCGTTCGCCTCGCGCGGTAACGCAGGGGATCCGCGACTTCTGCCGCGACGCCCGCAACCTGGCGCTCACGCCGCGGGCCGAGCTGCTGATGTACGTGGCGCGCGAAGTGCAGCTCGCTGATGAGGTGCTCAAACCCGCGCTCTCGTCGTGCCGACGTCGTCATTGCCGATCGTTACTTCTACACCGCCGAGGTGCTGGCCCGTGCGGGCCGGGACCTGGCCCGGGAGGCGGTCGACCCGATCGTCGACAGCCGGCGCCGCGGGGCTCTGGCCCGAGCTCGCCTTTCTGATCGACGTCGACCCATCGGTCGCGCGGGGGCGGCGCAAGGTCGCCAAGATCCTGATGCCCGACCACCGCCCGGGGTCGCGCAAGGGGTTGACCGGCGGCGGGCTCCAGCAAAAGCTGCGCGAGGGCTACCGCGCGCTGGCCGCCCGCGATCCGGACCGCTGGATCGTGGTCGACAACAGCGACGCCGACCTCCAGCAGGTGATCGACTGGGTGGTGTCGAACATCCTGCGGGCGCGCGAAGCCGGCGCCGTCGCGGCCGGCGGCCTCGCGATCGCGCCCGCCCCCACGCCGCCGCCCGACACCGCGAGCGAGCCGATCGCGGATCCCTTCGCGGCGCCGCGACACCTTCCTGGCCTGGGTCGATCGACGCAGTGGGCGCGAGCCCCTGCTCGCCGCCTACGTCCTGGCCGGGCTGTCGGGCGCCGGCGTCGACGAGCGGCGCCAGGCGCTCGTCGGGCGGGCGCCGCGGGTGATCGCCCGCGGGCTGAAGGGACTGTCCGACGCGGTGTCGTGGCAGCTCCGCCGGCGGCTGCTCGACGCCGCCCCGCAAGAGGTCGCTGCATCGCTGGTCGAGGCCGCCGCCGAGGCCAACGAGGCCTGGGCGTTGCGCGAGATCCTGAGCGACGTCGCGCCCGCCGAGGTGGCCGCGAGCCTCGAGGGGCTCGACGACGAGACCGCCTGGGCGTTGCGCGACGATCTCTATCCGCAGTCGCCCGACGCCGTCCTGATGTCGCTGGCGCTGCTCGATACCCCGCGGTCCTGGGAGATGCGCGAGCGCTGGCTGCGCGACCGCGGCGGCGCGGAGGCGGCGGTCTCGGGCTACGTGGCGGCGCGGGCCGTCGCCCGCGCGGTGACGGGGCTCGAAGGGGAGCAGGCCTGGGCGCTGCGCAAGGCGGCGCGCGTCTACTCGCCGGTGGCGGCCCTCACCTCGCTGCGCGGCCTCGGCAGCGACAAGGCCTGGCACTGGCGCGAGGGGGCGCTGGGGCTCGCGCCCAAGGCGGTGCTGGGGACGATCGCGGGGCTCGACGATCCGCGCAGCTGGCAGATGCGGCTCGCAGACCGCGCCGCGCTGCCGCGAGGCGCTCGATTCGATGCTCGGCCTCGACACCGAGGTCGGCTGGGAGATCCGGGAGGCGTGCCTGATGCTCTGGCCCGCCAGCGTGGTGAAGAGCCTCGGCGTTCTGGTCAACGGGCCGCGCGGCGCCGAGCTGCTCCGCACCGCGCTGGCCGCGTTCCCGCGCAACATCACCTTGCTCAAACACGCCACCGCGATCGCCCTCGGCGCGCACCTGGCCCCCACCGTGCTGGCGGCCTGAGCCATGCCTATCGGTGAAGTGACGGAGACATTGGGGCTGAACAGCCTGGACCTGGGGCGGTTCGAGGTGGTGCTGCTGCGCCTCCTCGCCGCGGCGGGGCTGGGCGCGTTCCTCGGCTATCGGGTCTGGCGCCGTTTCCTGCCGCGGACGCTGCCGCCGTCGCGCGAGATCGCGCAGGCCCAGATGCTGATCGCGATCGCCGGCGCGCTGATGGTCATCGTCATCGGCCAGAGCACCGCCCGCGCGTTCGGGCTGGTCGGCCTGGGCGGCTTCATCCGGTTTCGCTCCGGCATCCGCGACACCCGCGACGCCGCGGGGATGTTCGTGATGATCGGCGTCGGCATGGCCTGCGGGCTGGGCGCGGTGCCGATGGCGGTGGTGGCCACGCTGTTCGTCAGCGCGATCATGGCCGTGTTCGACGCCGGCCGCCGCGGGCGGATGAAGATGACCCGGCTTTCCCTCCACGTGCTCGAGCCGCGCGTGGCCTGGCAGCGCATCCAGCTCGCGTTCCCGGGGGCGCGCGTGCTGGAGCTGCCGGCCAACGAAGAGGGGACGCTGCTGATGGAGACGGCGCTGGGGGAGAGCCTGGACGCCGGGGGCGTGCTGCAGCTGATGGAAGAGAAGCAGGTGCCGGGTGTCCGCGGCGTCACGATCGAAGAGGGAAAAGGGGGGTGACGATATGGGACGTGGGGTTATTGCGACTTGCTTGACGATACTGGCGGCGGGGGCAATCGCCGGCTGCGGCGGCGGGAGTGACACCAGCGGGACGGGCGGCGGCGGGGCGACCACCGGCAGCGGCGGCAACGTCGGTACGCCCGGAACCGGCCCCTATCAGCCGCTGGCCGTCGGCGCGACCTGGAGCTATCACGTCGACGACCAGGGGGTCACGTACGACAAATCCAGCTCGGTCGAGACCCAGGAGGACCTCGGCGGCGCCAAGGCCGGCATCTCCGGCTTCAAGGTCCGCGAGACGGTCAAGGAGGCCATCCAGCTGACCTGGTACCAGGTGGTCGACACCGGCGTGGTGCGCCACCACGACCAGATGCAGGACCAGAGCGGTCAGATGCTGAGCGACGAGTGGTACGACCCGTACCTGCTGCGCACCGACGAGACCACCGACCACCTTCAGGCGGGCGCGACCTGGTCGGTGACCTACAACAACACCAAGACGACGACGACCAAGCCGACCGCCACCGTCGCCCACACGGAGACCTGGACCGTCGAGGCGATCGACGACGCGGTCACCGTCCCCGCGGGCAGCTTCACCGCGCTGAAGGTCACCCGCAGCGATCCGTCAGATGGCTCCCTCAAGACGCAATGGTTCGTGCGCGGCATCGGCAAGGTCCGCGAGCAGACCGGGGCGGGCCACAACGAGGAGCTGACCGGCTACCAGGTGCCCGCCCAATGACCCGGGCCCGGCTCCTCGCGGCGCTGGCCCTGGTCGGGCTCGGGTGCGGCGACGATGCCCGGGTGCAGTCCGGCATCGTCCCGACGGGAGCCGCGGGCGAGACCACCGGCGCCGCCGGCGGTCCCAGCGGCGCCGGCGGCGATACCGGTCTGGCGCCGACCGGCGGCATGACCGGCACCGATCCGGGGCCTCCGCCCGTCCTCACCGCCGCCGGGTTCGCCAAGGCGCCCCACTGCGAGGACATCTTCGGGCAGGTCCTGCAGACCTTCAGCATCGACATCAGCGCCGACAATTGGAACGCGATGCACGCCGAGTACGTCTCCGTCGCGATGGGGACGCCGGGGGCCCTCGAGGCCCACGAGTCCGTTCGCTACCCGATCGTCTTCCACTTCGGCGCCGACACGAAGGCGGCGACCATCCGTCTCAAGGGCGAGTCGTCCTGGCAGTCGTCGTACGTCCTCGACGGCGACGGCGGAAAGATGCAGTTCGCGGTCTCCTTCGACGACACCGATCCCGACGCCCAGTTTCACGGCGTGAGCGGTCTCGCGCTGGACATGCCGCCGAACGACGACACCTTCCTGCGAAGCCGCATGGCCAACGCCTGGCTGCGGTCGATCGGGATCCCGGGGTTCTGCTCCACCAGCGCTCGCCTGTTCGTCAACGGCGACTACTACGGGCTCTACGCCGCCGAGGAACGGGCCGGGCATCATTACCTGCGCGAGTTCTTCCCGGACAACCCGCTCGGCGATCTTTTCAAGTCGGGGTGGGAGGCCGAGACCAACGAGTCGAACCCCAACCGGGATCGGCTGCGGCAGTTCTGGGACGTCGACAGCCCGGGTGACCTGGCGGCGATCGTCGACATCCCGCGCTCCCTGAAGTCGTGGGCCGCCGAGGCGATCTTGAACGACGGGGACGGCTACTGGGGCGGCGGCCACAACTTCCTGATCTACGACCAGGGCGGGCCAGGCTACGTCTTTCTCCCGTACGACCTCGACGCGTCGCTGGGGTACCTCCGTCACTTCACCGGCGATCCGATCTTCTGGTGGGCGACGCGCGGGTACGTCGGCGAGGTCGGCCAGCACTACAAGGTCGTCCTCGACGATCCAGACCTCCGGGCCCAGTTCGTCGAGGCGATCGCGACGGCGGCGGCGGCCTTCGATCCCGCGACCATCCAGTCGTGGTTCGACGCCTGGTCGGCCCAGATCCGCGACGCGGTGAGCGCCGACCCGCACCGGCCGTCGATGACCAGCCTCGACGACTTCGACGACGCGATCGCGCTCGGCCGCGGCGGGATGGCCAAGCGCGCCGACTTCCTGCGTGACTGGGTGGCCTGCAAGCACGACGGCAGCGGCGCCGACGCCGACAACGACGGCTACCGCTTCTGCGAGGACTGCCGCGACGACAAGCCGGGCATCAACCCGGGGGCGTCCGAGGTCTGCGGCAACGGCGTCGACGACAACTGCAACGGCCGGTTCGACGAAGGCTGCGCACCACCGCCACCGCCGACACCGCCCCCGACGATGTAGCCCGGCGGTGTACGATGCGCGCAAGACGCGCGCATGGTCAGCCGAGCTCGATCCGTCACCGTCGTCGCGTTCGGGCTCACGCTGCTGCTGGCGGGCGACGCGTTCGCGCTCGACAAGCAAGGGAGCGCCCACGGCGGCGCGGCGGGCGGCGCGGACGAGGGCGGCTTCGCCATCTCCGGCGCGGTGATGCTGGGCGTCTCGCTGATCAACAGGTCGTACGCGGCCCGCCCCGACAACACCGGCCTGGCGCTGATGCGCTACGCCGCCCACGCCGACGTCGACATCCTGGGGCGCAAGCTGTCGATCCCGCTCGACGTCAACATGTTCTCCGACAAGGAGCGTGAGGGCCTCGCCAAGCTCTCCCCCACCGAGCTCGACCTGATCGCCGGCCTGACGTCGACCTGGAACGCCGGGCCGGGGGCGATCGAGCTCGGGACCCGGGTCGAGCAGGACCGGCCTGTGGATCACGACGGCCCCTCCCAGACCTACGCCGACGTGCGCGCCCGCTACCTGCTGTCGCTGCGCGACGCGAGCGCCGCCTTCGCCAGCCGCTTCCCGCACACCAACGTCAGCGGCTGGGCGACGCTGGGCTGGTTCGCCTACAACAAGACCTACTTCGCGCGCCCCGACAACACCGGTCTGGCGCTGTTCCGCTACGGGCTCCATGGCGAGCTGGCGGTCTTCGACGGCCGGCTGGCGTTCGCCCTGGACGCCACGATGTTCTCCGACAAGGAGGCGGCCAACAAGCTGCGCCCCTCCGAGCTCGACCTGACGCCGGAGATCATCGCCCGCCGGGGTTCCTTCGAGCTCCACCTGGCCTACGAGCACGACATGCCTGTCGATCAGGACAGCCTCGTGCAAAGCTTCCTGTACCTGCTGGGAGCGTGGGCGTTCTGATGACACGGACAACGCGACAGCGCGGCGGCGCGTCTAGACCAGACATGAAGAACCGACGCGTGATGATCCTGATGGCCAGCGCGACCACCCTTGCGGCGTGTGGCGGCGGCGCGGCCGGCACCGGCGGCGGCACCTACTGGCAGGACGTCGCGCCGATCTACTACGACAAGTGTGTCCGCTGTCACCAGGAGGGGGGATCGCCCCCTTCCGCCTCGACACCTACGCCGAGGCCCGCGCCCACGCGGCCGCCGAGGCGCGCGAGGTGGAGGCCGGGACCATGCCCCCCTACTTCATGGTCCACGACGGCAGCTGCGGGTCATTCCACGACGAGACCACATTGACGGATGCCCAGAAGGAGACGGTCGTCGCCTGGGCCCGCGGGGCACGCGCCGAGGGAACGCCGGTGACGCTCCAGCTCCCGGCCAAGCCGGCGCTCCCCGACGCGCAGTCGGTCTCGACGCCGCTTTTCGCGCCGACCCCGCAAGGGGGACAGCTGGCCGAGTTCGACGAGTACCGCTGCTTCGCGCTCGACGTCCCCAACGCCAGCGACGGGTTCCTGATCGGCTACGACGTCCTCCCCGGCGACGCGACGATCATTCATCACGTGATCGGCTTCGTCGTCGATCCGGCGAAGGTGCTCGACGGCGCGGGGCACACCAACGCCGACGCGATCCAGGCGCTCGACGGCGAATCTCCCGACAGGCTCGGCTGGCCCTGCTTCGGCGGCGCGGGCGACGGCCTCGACGTCGACGGCGTCCCGGTCACCTGGGCGCCGGGCCAGGGGATCGTCGAACTACCCCGCCGGGATGGGGGCCCCGATCAAGGCGACCGACAAGCTGGTGGTCCAGGTCCACTACAACCTGGCCGACCCCGCCTCGGCCGGAAAGACCGACAGCACGACGGTCCAGCTCCGGTTCGCGCCCACCGTCGACCGCGAGCTGCGCTTCCTGCTCCCCGATCCGTTCCTCGACAGCCTCGGCGCGGCCGTTCCGGCGTCGCTGCCGCCCGGGAAGGCCAACACCAAGTACACCTGGACGCGGACCGGGAACCAGGTCGGCGTGCCGTCGTCGGGCGTGGACCTGATCGCGGTGATGCCGCACATGCACGGGCGCGGCCTGCGCCAGACGATGACGTTCGGCCCCGATGGCAACAGTCCTGCGTCTCGCACATCGAGGGCTGGGACTTCCACTGGCAGGAGGTCTACTTCCTGACCACCCCGCTCGCGATGACGCCGTCGACGCGGATTCAGGTCACCTGCGAGTACGACACCTCGATGGACACCGAGGCGGTCCTCCCGGGCTGGGGGACGCGCAACGAGATGTGCCTCAACATCCTGATCGTCGCGCTGCCCTAGCAGGCGGCTCTCACGATCCTACACATCTTGCCGGCTGATCCCGGCTGTGATCCTCTGCGGGCATGCCCCGCAAGCGCGTGGAGGTTCCAGTCCTTTCGGCGGAGTTCAGCGACGCCGACCTTGGCGATGTAAGGCTGAATCGACGACTCGGACTTCTGGCTGATCGGCTCGGAGAGCGGCCCGGCGAGAGCTTTCCAAAGGCGTTGGACGACGCTGAGTTGGAAGCGGCGTACCGCTTTTTTGGCAATGACAGCGTTTCGCCGGAAGCCATCTTGGCGCCCCACTTTCGGCAGACGGCTCGCCGCGCAGCGAAGCATGGACGGGTGCTGGTCATCCACGACACGACCCAGTTCGAGTTCCCGGGCAATTCGAAGCGCGAGGGACTAGGTCGGCTGATTCATCCTGGCCAAGGGTTTTTCGGGCACTTTTCCTTGGTGGCCACCGCGGATGGCGAGCGAGTACCACTCGGGCTCGCCGCGCTGGAGACTGTCTTTCGTCTCGAAAGGGCGATCGGCCACAAGAATTGGACCCCGAGCCAAAGCCGCGGTGAGCGGGACCGGTGGCTCAATTGCGTCGACGACGCTGAGACTCTACTGGGCGACGATGTCAGCGCGATCCATGTCATGGACCGAGAGGCTGATTCGTACGCGATCTTCGCGGCACTGATCGAGCGCCAGCGTTCGTTCGTGATCCGTTCCTTTCAGGATCGAGTTCTCGCCGACCACGACGAGGCTCGCCTTCGCGCTGCTGCGAGGTCCGCCCGAGCTGCCTTCCGACGAGAGGTTCCGCTGTCGCCACGACCCGCGAAGCCTGGGCCGCAGGGGAAGCGACACCCGGCGCGACGCCTTCGTGTCGCACGATTGAGCTTCGCCGCCGTCTCCGTCGAGTTACCGCGGACCAGTGATAGCCGTGCCGCCGCGTCGGCCTCCATCCCTCTCAACGTCATTCACGTCTTCGAGCCAAAGCCGCCGCCAGGACAGCCCGCTGTCGAATGGTTTCTCCTGACCAATCTGCCGGTCGACACACCCGAAGAGATTGCCTTCGCCGTCGACTGCTACCGCGGCCGCTGGACGATCGAGGAATTCTTCAAGGCGCTCAAGACCGGCTGCCAATACGAGCGCCGCCAGCTCGAAAGCGCCACCAGTCTGCTGAATGCTCTGGCGATCCTCGCCCCCGTTGCCTGGAGGCTATTGCTCCTACGGCATCTCGCTCGCGGCGACGACAAGTCCCAAGTGATCTCTGCTCTTACGCCGAAGCAGCTCGAAGTCCTGCGTGCAGTGTCGCGTCGGCCCCTGCCGCGTCGCCCATCAGCCAAAGAGGCGATGCTCGCGGTCGCCTCTCTCGGTGGCCATCTCGAATCGAACGGGGATCCTGGCTGGCTCGTCCTCGGCCGCGGCCTGCACGACCTCCTCCTCCTCGAACTCGGCTGGCGAGCCCGAGAGGAGGCCGGGAGAAGTGATCAATCGTGAGAGCAGGCGGCTAGAACTCGCGGCAGTCCGTGGGGACCGCGGCGTTGCCGAAGTTGTACGGCCTCGCCTGCTTGATCAGCAGCCGCCGCTCGGGGCCGAGGAGCTTCCACTCGATGTCGACGGCGAACCAGTGGTTCTCGCCGGTCGGGATCGAGTCACGGCGCGAAAGTGGTCGTGGATGGCGCCCAGCGCGCACATCAGCCCCTCGATCTCCGACGGTGCCAGCACCGGTCCGGTGACCAGGCTGCTGCGCCCCGTGTAGGTGATCGGCGGCGATCAAGCCGAACTGGTAGAGCCCCTCGTCGCTGGTGACGCCGGGGGCCGGGTTGGTGACGCTGGCCTCGCCCGCCTGGGCGTTGAAGTAGTAGGCGTCGCCGTAGATCGGGTCGAGGATGTTGCGGCTGATGGCGACGCCGTTGGCGCGCTCGTCGGGGAACGCCTCGTGCACCAGCACGCCCATCGCGGTGCTGCGGTGATCGACGTGGGCCAGCTCGCGCTCGTCGTAGGCGCGGGGCAGCCACAGGCTGGCCCACACCGTCTTGATCCCGGTCTCCAGCTCCTCGGGATCGTCGCCGCTTCGCGCTGACCGACGTGTAGAGCCCCGCGCCGGAGAAGCCCGGAAGATCTTCGGTGTTGCTGCTCGAGCGCAGCCGCACCGTCGCGCCGCCAAACCGGACGCCGAGCTCGGCGGCCACCGATGCCAGCAGCGCGGGCTCGACCGGGTGGGCCATGATCGCCCCCCGCACCTCGGCCAGGGCCTGGGCGCGGACCGCCGGATCGGCGACGAAAGCGGGCGTCGCGCGGCGGGCCTCGAACAGCGCCGCGCCGCCGCTCGCCTCGAAGTGCTCGAGGCCGTGGACCACCGGGATCGCGAACGGCGCGGTGGGAAGCGGCAGGCCCGAGGCGCAGCCGCGGAGGCGGAGGTCGTCCTGGGCGATCTGAAAGAGCTCGCCCAGCTGCGCCGCCTTGGCGCCGACCGACGGGAGATCGGCGAGGCCGCGCGTGCGCGAGATCGACCGGGCCGCGCACGCTGGTGTCGAGGCGCGGCGTCAGCACGGGTCCCGGCGGCCATCGCGTCTGCCAGAAGGCGGCCGCCTCCTCGGCGGTCGTCGGGGCGATCGTGAAGCCGGCGCCCGACACCTCCAGCCGGACCAGCTTGTCGAAGAACGGCGCCAGCCGCGCATCGTGGCGGGCGTCGAGCAGCGCCATGTTGGGGGTGCCGCGGTTCTTGGACAGCACCGCGACGTGCGCCAGCGGCGTCTGGAACGCTTCGGTCACCAACCCACCCACCAGCGGGATGTCGTTGGGGACCTCGTCGGTGACGACGATGACGCCGGGACCGAGGGACGCGGTCTCCAGCTCCGCGCCGGGGACGAAGCGCAGCACGCCATAGCCGACGCCGGCCACCAGCGGCTGGACTGTCCGCCCCCGGAAGGGCGCGTTCGGATCGACGAGCGGCAGCGTCCCCTCGACGTCGCGCGCGTGCTGAATCTGATCGTCGCGCCCGTCTCCCACTGGGCGGTCGTCTGGGGCCGTACCGCCCAGGCGTGGAGATTCGGCGTGCGGGCCGTGACCGCGAAGAAGGCCCGCCGCATCTGCTCGCCGGTGATGTACGTCGCCGGACGCGAACTCCATCGTGGCGAGACCGCTGCCGGCCAGCGGACCAGCGTCCCCAGCAGGAAGCGCCGGCTGGTGGCGTTGCGGTACTCGCGGTTCGAGAAATCGATCCAGCCGTTCACGAACGCCCGGTCCTGCAGCGGATCGCAGCGATCGAGCGCCGGCTGGCGGTAGATGCGCTCGCGCACGAACGTGTAGTGGAGCGGCCAGCGCTTCGTCGCCAGGAAGTGGACGGTGTCGCCCGCCTCCATGTCGACCACGAACTTGATCGACTCGCTGCCAAGCTCGGTGGTGCCGGCGGCCAGCGCCGCGAAGTCGCCCGGGGTACGCAGGGCGTGGATCCGATCGCCGACGTCGCGCGCGGCGACCGGGTCGCAGGCCGCCGTCACGTTGCCCGGTGTCGCCGTGACGCAAAATTGAAACCGGCGCTCGGAGAGCCCGCCCGCCGCCAGGGTCGCCCGCACCAGCGCCGCGCCGTCCGGCCAGCGCATGAAGTCGGCGCGATCGACGGCGGCGCCGCCTCCTGCCGGGAAGAGCGCCACGACCCCTTCCCGCTCGGGATCGGCGTCGAGGGGCGCCTCGTCCCCGGCGGCGACCGGCACCGCCAGGCGCTCCCCCGCGCCCAGCGTCGCGACCGGCCAGACCAGCGCCGCGCCCGCGCCCGCGTCCGGCAGCGGCTCGCCCGCGTGAAACGGCTGCAGCCGCAGGACGAAGTCAGCCAGCGTGACCGCGGCCGTCGAGGTGTTGGCCACCTCGACGAACCGCGCCGGGAACAGCGCCACCTCGCTGATCGCCAGCGGCGACGGCGCCGCCGCGTCCTCGGGCCAGGTGAAGGGCGAGAAGTGGAGCTCGTCCGGCAAATCGGGCGGTGGCGGGGGCCCGCAGCGATCGCCGTTCGTGCGCCCCGGCGTCGCGTAGTGGCAGCGCGTCCAGCTCTCGCCGCCGTCGGGGATGAGGGCGTACGTCTCGTTGGGGGCCAGCGCCGGCGTGGCCACATCGTCTGCTATTTCTCCCTTGGAATCGCGGAGTGTTACGTGATCACCCTTCGAGGAAATCTTGAAGCCGAGATGGGCCTCGCCGCGGGTCGGCTCGCCGTCGGCCCAGAGCAGGATCGTCGCCCCCGCCCCCAGCAGCTTGGCCGGCAGCGGCGCGTCCGGGTGCTCGCCGTCCGAGAGCGTGTAGGCCGAGATGTCGACCGCCGTCTCACCTGCGTTCACCAGCTCGATCCAGTCGCCGATCCGGCCGAACTCATCGATCGTGGTCCCGCCCTCGTCGTCCGCCATCACCTCGTTGATGCGGAGCGGCCCCTTCTCCTTCACCACCTTCCCTCCCCCGCCATTGCCGCAGCCGGCGACCAGCAGCACGACCAGGAGGGCGGCATGGGGGCGAGGCATCGCGCGTCACCATTGTGCAATCCCGGAGCCGCGCCGGGCCGGAATTCGCCGGCTCTCCGCGCGGGGCTCCGCCCCTCAGCTTTCAGAAAACTGAGGAGCGGCCGCTACTGGTTCTCTATTTCGCGCTTCATGAAGATCGCGCCGTCGGTGACGACCTTCTCGCCCGGCGTCAGGCCGCCCAGGATGCGCACCTGCCCCTCGGTCTCGGGCCCGACGTCGACGCGGCGGGCGCGGAAGACGTTCCCCTCGATGGCGACGACGACCATCGACTTGTCCCCCTCGGTGAGCACCGCCTTCGACGACACCATGATCACCTTGCGGCGGCCGTTGTCGCGGACGTCGACCTTGGCGAACATCTCGGGCTTCAGCTTGTGGCCCGGGTTCGGGACCAGGCAGCGGATCTTCACCGTGCGGGTGGCCGGGTCGACGACCTCGCCGACGTGGGTGACCCGGCCGGCGAACGTCTCGCCCGGGTAGGCCGGCACACGGATCGACACCACGTCCCCCTCGGAGACCAGCCCCAGATCCTGCTCGTAGGCGTCGGCCATCACCCAGACCGTATCCAGGCTGGTGACGGTCATGAGCGGCGTCGTCTGGTCGGCCCGCACCTCCTGCCCGACCAGCACGTTGCGCTCGACGACGACGCCCGCGATCTGGGACCGGAGCGCGGCGTTCACCGCCGGGTCGGAGGCCGACAGCCCCAGCGATTTCAGCTGCGCCGTCGCGCGCGCGACGTCGGAGCGGGCCTTGCGCAGCTCCCCCTCGGTCTGGGCGACCTCCTTCTCGGCGACCGCCCCCTCGGCCTGCAGCTTGTGGACGCGGTCGCTCGACTTCTCCGAGACGTTCAGGTCCGACAGCGCCTTCTGCGCGTCGGCCTGGATCAGGCCGACATTCGGGGACGACAGCTGCACCAGCGGCTGTCCGGCGCGGACCCGGTCGCCCAGCTTGACCGGGATGGCGATGGCGCGGCCGTCAATCGGCGACGCCACCCGCTGGGTGTGCTCCTCGTCGAACCCCACCTTCCCCGGCAGCGACACCGACGTCGCGCCCGACCGCTCGGCGACGGTCTCGATCTTGATGAAGTCGAGCGGCGCGTGCCCCTGCGGGTAGCGGATGAAGTCGTGCGGCTTCTCCGCCGCGGCCCCGCCCTCCTCGCCGTGGCTCTTGGCGCAGGCGGGCGAGAGCAGCGCGAGCGCCGCGGCGAGTGCGATCCTGGTGGACTCCCTGACGATCATGGCTCTCCTACGGCGTGGGTCACGTCGACGGCGGACTGGCGAAAGTCGTAGATCGCGCGCAGGTACTGCGCCCGCGTGTCGAGGTAGGTGCGCTGCGCCTCGAGCAGCTCGAGCAGCGAGACCGCGCCCGCGCGATACGACTTCTCGGCGACGCGCAGCGCGGTCTCGGCCCTCTCCAGCATGCCGGTCCGGTCCGAGGTGCCGGTCGGCATCCCCAGCACGTTGGCGCCGGCCGCGGTCTCGAACGATGCCAGCAGCGTCACCGCCCGCTGCTGGCGTCGGACCGCCTCGCTCACCTCGCGCATGACCGCGATGCGCAGCCGCTCGGCGTCGTTGTCGGCGCGGCGGCGATCCAGCTGGGCTCGGCCGACGTTGGCCTGGTTGCGATCGAACAGCGGCAGCGGCAGCGACAGGCTGAGCCCCATCGTGTTCGGGTTGTCTCCCGAGATGGTGAAGTCGCTGTGGGAGTAGGCCGCGCCCAGGGCGATGTCGGGGAGCGCGTCGCGCTTCGCGGAGGCGATCGTGGCGTCGGCCATCGTCCGGGCCGCGCCCGCGGCGCGCAGGTCGGGCCGCTGGGCCAGCGCGCGGGAGATGAGCTGCCCCGGATCGGCCACCGGTCTGCGCTCAGGCTCGGCGAGCCCCTCGGCGGGCAGCTCGCGCACCGACCCGAGCGCCAGCAAAGCGGCCAGCCGCCCGCGCGCCACGTCGAGCTCCATCTCGGCGTCGACGACGTTGTGCTGGTAGCGGAGCCCCTCGAGCTCGATCTTGCGCAGATCGGCCTCCGAGATGTCGCCCGCCCGGAAGCGGGCCTGCGACAGCTTCACCGTCTGGGCGTAGCGGTCGGCCACCTCGCGCGCCAGCTGCCGCTCGCTCTGCTCGCGCAGCACGTCGTCGAAGGCCGACCGGACGCCGTAGGCGACCTCGCGCAGGGCGTCCTCGACGACCAGCCGCCGGTGCTCCACGCCCCGGTCGGCGGCGCGGATGTGGGCGCTGCGCTTGGCCCAGACGTCGATGATCTCGGAGACGCCGACGCTCTGGACCCGCTGACCGAAGAAGCCGCTCGTGACCCCCATGTTCTGGTCGTTGGCCTCCCCGAGCACCAGGTTGCCGATGTTGTAGGTGAGCTGGGGGTTCGGGTAGAGCCGGGCCGCGACCACGTCCAGCGTCGCGGCGTCGATATCCAGGCGGGCGGCGATCGCGTCCCGGTTGCGCTGCAGCGCCAGCGCCACCGCGTCGTCCATCGTCATCGGTGCGGCCACCGCGGCGCCTGCGCCCGCCAGCGCCGCGGCCATTGCGACCAGGGGAAGAACCAGGCGCTTCATCATGGCTCCTCCGGAGGTTGGGGGTGGCGCGCCCGCCAGCCGCCGAACCAGCGTTCGCAGAGCTCGTAGGTCGTCGGCAGCAGGAACATGGTCAGCAGCGTCGCCGGCAGCAAGCCGCCGACGATCACGATCGCGAACGGCCGCTGGGTGTCCGAGCCGATGGCGTGCGACAGCGCCGCCGGCAGGAGGCCGATCGACGCGGGCAGCGCCGTCATCAGCACGGGACGGATGCGCTCGGCCACGGTCCGCAGCACCACCTCGGGGGTGCTGTCGGCGGCGGCCCGGGCCTTCCGCATGTACCCGACGATCAGCACGCCGTTCATCACCGAGACCCCGAACAGGGTGATGAACCCGACCGCCGACGAGACCGACAGCTCCGTCCCGGTGAGATAGAGGGCGAACACGCCCCCCACGGTCGCGAAGGGTACGTCGAGCAGCACGACCAGCGCCGGCAGCACCGCCCGGAAGGTCAGGTAGAGCAGCAGGAAGATAACCAGCACCGAGATCGGGACGATCACCGACAGGCGCTTCATGGCCCGGCGCTGGTTCTCGAACTCGCCCCCCCAGGTCAGGTGGTACCCCTCGGGGAGCTTCACGGCGGCGGCGACCCGCGCCTGCGCCTCGGCGACGAAGCTCCCCATGTCCCGCCCCTCGATGTTGCACTTGAGGGCCAAGAACCGCTGCCCCTGCTCGCGGTTGATCTGGGTGCGGCCGCTGTCGATGTGGATGTGGGACAGCGAGGCCAGCGTCACCCGCGCGCCGGTGACCGGGATCTCCAGCCGGCCGATCGACTCCGGGTTCCCCTCGGTCGTCGTGGGGAGCTTCACGCGCACACCGACCCGACGCTCCCCCTCCCAGACGTGGGTCGCGAGCCGCCCGCCGAACGCGCTCTCCAGCGTGTCCTCGATGTCGCGAACCGAGACGCCGTAGCGCGAGGCCGCCTCGCGATCGACGTCGGCGACGACGTGCTGGGCGCTGCCCGCCCGGTAGATGTCGACGTCGCGCGCGCCGCGGGTGGCGTTGATCAGCACTTTGACCTCGTCCAGCTGGTGGTGCATCAGCGAGAGGTCGTCGCCGTAGATCTTCACCACCACCTGGCCGCGAATCCCCGAGATGGACTCCTCGACGCGGTCCTTGATCGGCTGGCTGAAGTTGAAGTCGACGCCCGGGCGCTCGATCGCCGCGCGCATCTCCTCGATGAGGTGCTCCTTGGTGCGCCCGGTTTTCCAGTCTTTCTCGGGCTTCATGATCACGAACGTCTCGGACTGGTTGGGGGCCTCGTCGTCGGTTCCGTCCTCCGGGTGCCCCTGCTCGGAGAGGACGTCCTTGACCTCGGGGAAGCCGAGCAGCTTGAGCCGCATGTCGCGCAGCAGGTCGGCCCCGCGCTGCAGCGAGACGGCGCTGGGCATGGTGACGGTGATGTGGATGTCCCCCTCGTTCATGGGGGGGAGGAACTCCGACCCGAGACGCGGGATCAGGAACGTCGCGAGGCCGATGATGCCGGCCGCCCCCGCCGCGACCCAGAACGGATGGCGCATCGTCACCCGCAGGCCGGCCAGATAGCGCGCCTCCAGCCAGCGGAGAAACGGCGGGTGCTTCTCGACGACCGGCCGGTGCTTGAGCAGCGCCGCCGTCAGCGCCGGCACGAAGGTGAGCGTGAACAGCAACGCCCCCCCGAGCGCGAAGGCATAGGTCAGGGCCACGGGGCGGAAGATCCGCCCCTCGACCCGCTCCAGGGTGAAGATCGGCAGCATCGCCGCGCCGATGATCGCCATCGAGAACAGCGTCGGGCGGATCACCTCCTTGGCCGACGCGGCCACGACGTGCGCCACCCGCTCGGGCGGCGGCTTCTCGTGGGCCAGGTGGCGGTAGGCGTTCTCGACCAGGATCACCGCCCCCTCCAGCAGGATGCCGAAGTCGATCGCCCCCATCGACAGGAGGTTCGCGGGGACGCCGGCGAAGTGGAGGCCGACGAACGCGGTCAGCAGCGCCAGCGGCATCACCAACGACACCGCCAGCGAGCCGGTGAAGGCGCGCAGAAACATCCAGACGATCACGCTGACGAGCGCGATCCCCTCCAGCATGTTGTGCGAGACGGTCTTGAGGGTGATGTCGACGAGGCGCGTCCGGTCGTAGAACGGGACGATCTTCATCCCCGGCGGCAGGATCTCCTTGTTGATCCGGTCGACCGCCTCGTGGACCGCGTTCAGCACCTCCTTCGGATTCTCGCCCCGGCGCAGCAGCACCGTCCCCTCGATGGAGTCGGTGGCGCCGCCCCGTGCCACCGAGCCGCGCGGCGGCGTGAAAGCCTCGACCACGGTGGCGACGTTGCGCACCAGCACCGGCGTGCCGCCGGTCGCGCGCACGACCGTGTTCTCGATGTCACGAGGGGTCTTCAGGTAGCCGCGCCCGCGCACCACCATCTCGGCCTCGCCGTGCTGCACGTAGCCGCCCGACGTCGCCCCGTTCGACGCGCCGACCGCGTCGATCAGGTCCTTCAGCAGGAGGTTGTTCGCGCGCAGCTTCCCCGGATCGGCGAGGACGTGGAACTCCTTCTGGAAGCCGCCGAAGCTGACCACGTCGGCCACGCCTGCGGCGCGCATCAGGTGCTTCGAGACCACCCAGTCCTGCCAGCTCCGGATCTCGCTGGGGGAGTGGCGGTCGCTCTCGAGCGTGTACTGGTAGACCTGCCCGACGGGCGTGTCGTTCGGGCCCAGATGCGGCTCGATCCCGTCGGGCACCTCGGCCTCGGGGAGCCGTTCGGCCACCTGCTGGCGGGCCCAGTAGATGTCGACGTCGTCCTCGAAGGTCAGGATCACCTGCGACAGCCCGAACGAGGTGATCGACCGCTGCACCAGCACCCGCGGCGTCCCGTTCAGCGCCCGTTCCACGGGGATGGTGACCTGCTTCTCCACCTCCTCGGGCGCCTGCCCCGGGTAGAGGGTGATGACCATGACCTGGACGTTCGTGACGTCGGGAAAGGCCTCGATCTTCAGCTTGCCGAACGTGACGACGCCGAAGATGGCGAACGCCAGCGTCGCCCCCAGCGTGGCGGCCCGCCGGTGGACCGCGAAGTCGATGAGTCTGTTCAGCATCGGGCGCTCACCGGGACTGCACGACCGCGGGCGGGTGGCGGCGGCGGCGGGCGCCGAACCAGCGTTCGGCCAGGCTGTAGAACGTCGGCAGCAGCAGCATCGTCAGCAGCGTCGCCGACACCAGGCCGCCGATGATGACGATCGCGAACGGCCGCTGCGTGTCCGAGCCGATGCTGTGCGACAGCGCCGCCGGCAGCAGGCCCAGCGACGCCAGCATCGCCGTCATCAGCACCGGCCGCAGCCGCTGCGACACCGCCTGCAAAATCGAATGCTCGCCCGCATGCTCGTCCGCCCACTCCCCTTCGGGCGAGGCGGCGCGCGCGTGGCGGATGTAGGTGATCAGCAGGACGCCGTCCATGACCGCCACGCCGAACAGGGTGATGAAGCCGACAGCCGCCGACACCGACAGCACCGTGTGGGTCAGGTAGAGCGCGAACACGCCCCCCACGGTCGCCAGCGGCACTACCGACAGCACCACCAGGGCCGGCAACGCCGCGCCGAAGGCCATGTAGAGCAGGATCAGAATCACGACGATCGACACCGGGACGATCACGGCCAGGCGGGCCATCGCCCGGCGCTGGTTCTCGAACTCGCCTCCCCAGGTCAGGTAGTAGCCCTCGGGGAGCTTCACCTCGCGCCGCACGCGCGCCTGGGCCTCGTCGACGAAGCTGGCGATGTCGCGCCCCTCGAGGTTGCACTTGATGGCCAGGAACCGCCCCCCCTGCTCGCGGTTGATCTGGGTGCGGCCGCGATCGAGGTGCAGCTTGGCCAGCGCCGACAGCGGTACGCGGGCGCGCCCGTCCGGGCCCGCCGGCACCGGCACCTCCAGCCGCCCGACGCTGGCGGCGTCCCCCTCGTCGGCGACCGGCAGCTTGATGCGCACCCCGACCCGCCGCTCACCCTCCCAGACGCTGGTCGCCAGCTGCCCGCCGTAGGCGGCCGCCAGCGTCGCCTCCACGTCCGTCACGCCGACGCCGTAGCGCGACGTCGCGTCGCGATCGATGTCGGCGACGATGTGCTGGGCGCTGCCGGCCCGGTAGATCTCGACGTCGCGCGACCCGCGCGTGCCGCGCAGGATCCGATCGATCTCGTCCAGCTTGGCGTGCATCAGGTTCAGATCGTCGCCGTAGATCTTGACGACGACCTGGCCGCGGATCCCCGAGATGGACTCCTCGACGCGGTCTTTGATCGGCTGGCTGAAGTTGTAGACGATGCCGGGACGGCGCTCGAGCTCGGCCCGCATCGCGTCGATCACCTGCGCCTTGCTGCGGCCGGTGTGCCACTTGTTCGGCGGCTTCATGATCACGAACGTCTCGGCCTGGTTGGGGGCCTCGTCGTCGGTGCCGTCCTCGGGGTGCCCCTGCTCGGTCAGCACGTCCTTCACCTCGGGGAACTTCAGCAGCGTGAGACGCGTCTCCCGGAGCAGCTCGGCCCCCCGCTCCAGCGAGACGGCGCTGGGGGCGGTGACGGTGATGTGGATGTCCCCCTCGTTCATCTCGGGGAGGAACTCGGCGCCGAGGCGCGGGATCAGCAGCAGGGCGACGCCCATCAGCCCCAGGCCGATCAGCGGCGGGGCGTAGGGGTGGCGCAGCGCGACCCGCAGCGCCGCCAGGTACCTGGCCCGCAGCCACACCAGGAACTTCGGATCGTGCTCCTCGACCTTGGCCCGACGGAGCAGCACCGCGGTCAGCGCCGGCACCGTGGTCATCGTGAAGATCAGCGCCCCGATCAGCGCGAACGCGTAGGTGAGCGCCACCGGCCGGAAGATCCGCCCCTCGACCCGCTCGAGGGTGAAGATCGGCATCATCGCCGCCGCGATGATCGCCATCGAGAACAGCGTCGGACGCACCACCTCCTTCGCGGCGCGGGCGATCGTCTCGGGGACCTGCTCGGGGGGCGGACGCTCCTCGGCCAGGCGGCGGTAGGCGTTCTCGACCAGGATCACCGCGCCGTCGAGCAGGATCCCGAAGTCGATCGCCCCCATCGACAGCAGATTCGCGGGGACGCCGGCGAAGTGCAGCCCGACGAACGCCGCCAGCAGCGCCAGCGGCATCGTCACCGCGACGGCCAGCGAGCCGCTGACGGTGCGCAGGAACAGCCAGAGCACCAGGCTGACCAGCGTCACCCCCTCGAGCATGTTGTGCGAGACGGTCTTCAGCGTCGTGTCGACCAGCCGGGTCCGGTCGTAGAACGGGACGATCTTCATCCCCGCGGGCAGGACGTCGCGGTTGATCCGGTCGACCGCGACGTGCACGCCGTCGAGCACGTCCTTGGGGTTCTCCCCGCGTCGCAGCAGCACCGTCCCCTCGACGGAGTCGACCTCGTCGCCGCGCGCCACCGCGCCGCGCCGGGGCGTGTACGACTCGACCACCTGGGCGACGTTGCGCACCAGCACCGGCGTGCCGCCGCTGGCCCGGACGACGGTGTTCTCGATGTCGCGCGCGCCCTTCAGGTAGCCGCGCCCGCGCACGACGAACTCGGTCTCGCCGAACTTCAGATACCCGCCCGAGGTCGCGGCGTTCGACCCCGCCACCGCCGCAATCAGATCCTGCAGCGTCAGGCCGTTCGCGCGCAGGTGACCGGGGTCGGCCAGCACGTGGTACTCCTTCTGGAAGCCGCCGAAGCTGACCACGTCGGCCACGCCCGGCGACCGCATCAGCGCCTTCGAGACGACCCAGTCCTGCCAGCTCCGCAGCTCGCTGGGGGTGTGGTGGTCGCTCTCGAGCGTGTACTGGTAGACCTGCCCGACGGGGGTGTCGTTCGGGCCGAGGTGGGGCTGGATCCCGTCGGGCACCTCGGCGTCGGGGAGGCGCTCGGAGACCTGCTGGCGGGCCCAGTAGATGTCGACGTCGTCCTCGAAGGTCAGGATCACCTGCGACAGCCCGAACGAGGTGATCGACCGCTGCACCAGGACGCGCGGCGTCCCGTTCAGCGCCCGCTCGACCGGTATGGTGACCTGCTTCTCCACCTCTTCCGGCGCCTGCCCCGGGAAGAGGGTGATCACCATGACCTGGACGTTGGTGACGTCCGGGAACGCTTCGATCTTCAGCTTGCGGAAGCTGAAGACGCCGAAGATCGCGAACGCCAGCGTCGCCAGCAACGTGACGGCGCGGCGGTGAACCGCGAAATCGATCAGTCGGTTGAGCATCGGGGGGGCCGAGGTGCAGCGAGAGCAAGCGACGCCATTGCAGCGCCCGTGCCGCGCGCGACCCGCCAGAACCCGGCACTTACGACGGGTTGAACCGCGACCCTGAAAGGAACTTGTAGTGCCCCCTGCAGGAAACCTTCAGTCCCCCTGCTCCCCCGTCCAGCTACGCGCTGAAAGAATCAGGCCGCGGTGTATCTCGCGCGACCCGGGGCGGGGCCGCATCTTGGCGGGACACAACGGAGGAGGCTCCACCTTGGCCATCACCGAGTACAAAGAGGGGACCGCGTTTCCGGGCGTCATGGGGCGAACCGTGGGCGAGTCGTCGCCCGCCTGGCCCGAGCCGCTACGCGCGAAGCCGGGTGCTCCCAACGTCGTCTACATCGTCCTGGACGACACCGGCTTCGGCCAGCTCGGCTGCTTCGGCTCGCCGATCCGGACGCCCAACCTCGACCGTCTGGCCGCCGGCGGCCTGCGCTTCAACAACATGCACACCACGGCGCTCTGCTCGCCCAGCCGGTCGTGCATGCTGACCGGCCGCAACCACCACTCGAACGCGATGGCCTGCATCACCGAGGGGGCGACCGGCTATCCGGGCGCGAACGGCCTCATTCCGTTCGAAAACGGCTTCCTCTCCGAGATGCTGCGCCTGCAGGGCTACAACACGTTCGCCGTCGGCAAGTGGCACCTGACGCCGACCGAGCAGTGCAGCGCCGCCGGCCCCTACGATCGCTGGCCGCTGGGCCGGGGGTTCGACCGCTACTACGGCTTCATGGGCGGCGACACGCACCAGTACTACCCGGACCTGGTCTACGACAACCACCAGGTCTCGCCGCCCCGCACCCCTGAACAGGGCTACCACCTGACCGTGGATCTGGTCGACCGCTCGATCGAGTTCATCGCCGACACGAAGCAGGTCGCCCCCGACAAACCGTTCTTCCTCTACTTCGCCCCGGGCGCGATGCACGCTCCCCACCACGCGCCTCCGGGCTGGGCGGACAGGTACAAAGGGCAGTTCGACGGTGGCTGGGACCGCTTCCGGCAAGAGGTGTACGAGCGCCAGCTGAAGCTGGGGATCATCCCGCCCGGCACGCAGCTGTCGGTGCGCGATCCCGACGTCGCCGCGTGGGACAGCCTGAGCGACGACGAGCGCCGCCTCTACGCGCGGATGATGGAGGTGTTCGCCGGCTTCCTGGAGCACACCGATCAGGAGATCGGCCGCCTGGTCGATTTCCTGGCCAAGGTGGGGCAGCTCGACAACACGATCATCATGGTGATCAGCGACAACGGCGCCAGCGCCGAGGGCGGGCCGCACGGCTCGGTCAACGAGAACCTGTTCTTCAACAATGTCCCCGAGACGCTGGAACAGTCTCTGCCCGCGATCGACGAGCTGGGCGGGCCGAAGTACTTCAACCACTATCCCTGGGGCTGGGCCTGGGCCGGCAACACGCCGTTCCGGCGCTGGAAGCGTGAGACCTACCGCGGCGGCACCGCGGACCCGTTTATCGTCCACTGGCCGCGTGGCATCGCCGCGCGCGGAGAGATCCGCAGCCAGTACGCGCACATCATCGACATGGTCCCGACGATCCTGGACGCGCTGGGCGTGACCCCGCCCGATACGATCCGCGGCGTCACGCAGTCGCCGATCGAAGGGGTCTCATTCGCCCACGCGTTCGGCGACGCCAAGGCCGCGACCCGCCACCACACCCAGTACTTCGAGATGTTCGGCCACCGGTCGCTCTATCACGACGGCTGGCGTGCGGTCTGCCCGGTCCCGGGACCGTCGTTCACCGAGGCCGGCATCGGCTTCGGCGAGCTGGCGATCACCGAGGAGAAGCTGCGCGAGCTGGACGCCAAGGGGTGGGAGCTGTACCAGCTCACCGAGGACTTCGCCGAGACGCGCAACCTGGCAGCCACCCACCGGGACAAGCTGATCGAGATGATCGCGCTCTGGTACGTGGAGGCCGGCAAGTACAAGGTCCTGCCGATCGACAGCCGCGGCACCGCGCGTCTGGTCGAGGAGAAGCCGCAACTCGCGCGGAGCCGGGATCTCTACGTTTATTATCCGGGGACGTCCGCCGTCTCGAACAAGATCGCCCCGCGCATTCTCAACCGACCGCACAGCATCACAGCCTCCGTGGAGATCACGAACGGCGCCGAGGGGGTGCTGGTGGCGCAGGGGGGCTCGTCGGGCGGCTACGCGCTCTACGTCAAGGACCACAAGCTGCACTACGCCTACAACTACCTTGGCGTGCAGCACTTCAAGCTCGCCGCCGACAGCACGATCGCCGACGGCCACCACGAGCTGCGGTTCGAGTTCGAGCCGACCGGCGCCCCCGACCTGGCCCACGGCAAGGGAACGCCCGGGCGGGCCCAGCTCTACGTCGACGGCGCGCTGGCCGCGACGACCGACCTACCGGTGACCATCCCGCTCGACATCGGCATCACCGAAGGCCTGACCTGCGGCCGCGACGACGGCTCGACGGTGACGACCGACTACCAGGCGCCGTTCGCCTTCTCGGGCGCGCTGGAGAAGGTGGTGATCGACATCTCCGGAACGCTGATCGAGGACAAAGAGGCGGAGATGCGGTCGGTCATGGCGCACCAGTGAGGTGCGCTTCGCCGTTCAGAACGGCGTTGTCGACCGCGCCACCGTCGGTTGAGAGGAGCCGCATCCCCGTCAGCACGCAGTTCACGCACGAGAACGCCACCCCGTTGAACTTCGCGGGAGAGCGGCTCAGGTCGGCGCCGAGCAGGCTGAAGGTGCCGGAGGCACCCTCCAGGAACAATCGATAGACCGCCGAGCCGCCATCCGCGCCCCAGTCGACCACGTTCGGGCCGGCGACCGGTAGCGCCGAGACCTTCGGACAGTCGGCGAGGACGTCGTATTGGAGCATCAGCGAGAGCGTGAGGGTGCCTTTCCGCAGCTCCGCACCGTAGATGCCACCCTCCAGGGGCTGGAGCAGCACGGTCGCGTCGGACAGGTCAATCGTCTGCCCGTTTGCGGTGAACGTCAGGGTGTTCGACGCCGGACCGACGGTGCCGCACATCGCCGATGTCGCCGCACCGCCGGCGCCACCCTTGCCTCCGGCACCAGCGCGGCCGCCGACCCCGACGGCGCCCGCGCTCCCGCCCGAACCAGCGCTTCCGCTGGAGCCGGCGGCGCTTCCGCCGCGACCGGCGCTCCCGCCCGAACCGCCGCTGCCGTTGCCGGCCGAACCGCCGCCGCCAGCGTGCCCACCGCTCCCGACCGGCCCACTGCCGCCGCCTCCGCTGCCCCCGCTCCCGCCGGCGCCGGCGACAGCGCTTCCACCCTGCCCGCCCGCTTTCCCGCCCGCGCCTCCCGCTCCCGCGGGGGTGTCCGCCGAGCCACCGCCGCATCCACCCAGCAAAGGCAGGACGGCGAGAGAGAGGGACGCGACGACCCCAACGATGACGCGCGGGGGCCGGACAGAGCGCATGACGGCAGCATGCCTCAAACCGCGTTCTCCTTGTCGCCCTCGACGCCGCGAGCAAGGCGACGCGCCACGGCAGCGTCGGACCAGGTGTCCTATAACAGGCGCGCCGGGGCACGCATGCAGGTCTTCGAAATCATCGTAGCGCTCTTGCTCGCCGGGGCCGTGCTCACCGGCCTCTCCAGGCGCATCGGGACCCCGTATCCGGCCATGGTGGCCCTGGCGGGGGCGGGTCTCGCGCTGGTGCCGGGGACGCCGACGCTGGTCCTCGATCCCGAGCTGGCGCTGGCGCTGTTCGTCGCGCCGGTCCTGCTGGACGCGGCGTTCGACGCCTCGTTGCGCGATCTGCGGGCGAACTGGCGGAGCGTGGCCGGGCTGGCGATCGGAGCGGTCCTGCTGACGATTGCCGCTGTCACCGTCGTGGCGCGCTGGCTGGTCCCGCAGATGCCGTGGTCGGCCGCCGTGGCGCTGGGGGCCATCGTCGCGCCCCCCGACGCCGCCGCCGCGACCGCCGTGCTGAAGCAGCTTCGCCCCCCGCAGCGCCTGCTCGTCATCCTCGAGGGAGAGAGCCTCTTCAACGACGCCAGCTCGCTCCTCATCTACCGTCTCGCGGTCGGCATGACCATCGCGGGCACGCTCTCGCCGGCGCGCGCCTTCCCGATGCTGGTCGTCGTGATCGCGGGGAGCGCGGTGCTGGGCATCGTGCTTTCACGCGTGTTCCTCAAGCTGACCGCCCAGATCCGCGACGTCGCCGTCGCCGTCGTGGTTCAGTTCTGCGTGACGTTCGTGGTCTGGACCCTCGCGGAGCGGCTCCACCTCTCCGGCATTCTGACCATGGTCGTCTTCGCGATGGCCATCAGCCGCCCCGCAGCGACGGTGACGCCGGCGCGGATTCGGATCCCTTCGTTCGCCGTCTGGGAATTCGCCGTCTTCGTCCTGAACGTCCTCGCCTTCATCCTGGTCGGATTCCAGCTGAAGGGGATCCTCAGCCGGATCGACCGGTCGACGCTGGTGTCGTACGCGGGCGTCGGAGCCGCGGTCTGTCTGACCACGGTGCTGTCGCGGATCGCCTGGGTGTCGGCAGCCGCGGCCGTCAGCCGCTGGCGCCACCGACGCGCTCCGGCCGATCGGCGCGGCGCCGCGCCTCTGTCGACACGCGCCGCGGCGGTCGTCGGCTGGTGCGGGATGCGCGGGATCGTCACCTTGGCGGCGGCGCTCGCCCTCCCCACCAGCGGCCCCGAAGGTCCGGCGTTCCCCTACCGTGACCTGATCCTGTTCGCTGCATTCTCCGTCGTGCTCGGAACGCTGGTCGTGCAGGGCATGACGTTGCGCCCCCTGATGAAGGCGCTGAAGCTGGAAGACGACGGGTCGGTCGTTCGGGAGGTTCGACTGGCCCGCGTCGAGACCCTGCGCGCGGCCCTCGCGGCGACGGCCGGCGCAGGAGGCGAAATGGCCGCGCTGCTGCGGCGCCGTTACGAGGTGATGCTCCGGCGGGCCGAGGGCGAGCTCGGCAGCGCCGAGCCGACGCGGGCGAAGGCGCCGGGGGAAGACCCCGCGGGTGAGGCCGACGCGGCCGTCGTCCGCGCGGCAATCGCGGCCGAACGGCAGCGGCTGCTCGCGCTCCGCGCCGACGGCACCATCGGCGACACCGCGTTCCAGCGGGTGGAGCAGGATCTCGACCTGGAGGAGATGGACCTCCAGACCCTCGCACCGACCGACGACTGAGCTCGACGCCTCATCCGCCCGACAATCCGTCCCAGCCCGGGATGGAGGCCGCCTGCCGGAGCCACGACGCCAGCTGCTTCTCGTCGAGCGGTTCGTCCTCCCGGATGTCGAGGTAGCGCACTTCCTTGTGCTTCGACGCGCCCGGCGGGACAGGTCGCAGCGACGTCCCGCGGAAGAACGTCACCTTCACGTACTTCGTGAAGCAGTGGAAGCTGAGGAACCAGCCCTGCCCCTCCACACCGTAGAAGGGCGAGTTCCATTTGACCGCCTTGCGCACGCCAGGGACGGTGCGCGCGATCAGCTTGTCGAGGCGACGCCCGACGTCGCTCTTCCAGCCCGGGATGGCCGCGATGTACGCCTGCACGGGGGCATCGCCGTCGGCCTTCGCGATCTGCGGGTTGCCGCCCGAGAGAAGAACCGGCTTCGCCTTCTTCGCGAGCGGCTTTTTGGGTTTGGACGTCGTCATGGAGAGGACTCGAGCGCGATCTGATGGCCATCTGGGTCGACCACGGTCACCGACGACATGCCGCCGGGACCGGTACCTGCGATGCTCGCCCCTATCGCTCTCATCGACTCCAGAACGCCCTCGAGGTCGGAGACGACGAGCCCGAGTCGTAGGCCCGCCGTGGAAGCACCAGCGAGCGGATAGAGCTCGAGAGTGACGCCGCCCATCTCACAAGAATAATGCCTCGAACCCTTGCCGTGCTGTTCCGGCACCAGTTGCAGTCCAAGCAGCTCGTAAAATCGCCGGGAGCGCTCGAGGTCTGCGCAGCGAAGGACCACATACGCGAGGCGACGGACACTCATCTCGCCAACTCCGACACATCGGGCATCAGCGACACGATGGAGTCTCCATTCACGAGCTCGTCCTACTTCCAATGGTGCCACCAGTTGCCGCCGGCTTCACAATCGACGGTCTCCTGCGATTCAAAGCCGATGTAGACATGGTCTCGACCTTCAGGGGGATACTCAAAGGTGACCAGAACGTCCCGGAGGCTCGCCCTGAAAGTCCGATTTGCTGCGAGCCGATCGCGCTCGGCGTCGCTATTTACGCAAATCCAGTAGACGAGGTGCCGGGGATGGATATCAAAGGCCCCGTAGTGCGTCACCCAAAGGGGTTCGCGTGCTTCGGCCTCGGCGCGCTGCTTGATCGCCCCTTCGATCTTCTCAACTGTCCCACTCAGACTTGCTTCCAAGACCGACCCTCGCGTCTCTCCTCCGCCGAACGATACTGGGAGTCATCCGGCGGGGCGAAGCCTGAATCGAAGTGCTGAATGCATTGTCCGCTCCAACGGCGTCCTGAACGGGGGCTACGACGGGCGGAGATTGGACTGTTTTCTCAGCCGGAGCAGGAGTCGAGCACCGATAGCTCCGAGAAACGCGCCCGCCGCGGTCAAGCCGACGAGGGAAGGCAGCATCAGAATGAAGGCAGCGCCGTCGTTCCCCGGGAAGTTTGCTTCCATCCCTTCGAGAGGGCCGCCGGGCCCTGTCGGATCGATGAGCGCCCTCATCAGTCGAAGCAGCGCGTAAGCCGCTCCCATCCCAGCACCGATCATCGCGCCCCATTTCACTGGCCGTCGCACGTTGTCCGTCGAACGATACCGGAATTCGGGCCTCCTCACGCTCAGGAGCGGTGGGCACGCGCTACTTCACCTGCGTGAAATGAAACAGCGCGGGGACGGTGCCCGCGGTGGCGCTGCCACTCATTGCCCGCAGGGCGTCCCCTGCGAGGATGCCGTCCAGGGTCCACTTGCGGCGCGGCTCGATATGCTTGTCCTCGAGGATCACCGCGGAGACCCTCCGCCCGACCGTCACGACCGTTCCCCCTGGCACCATCCAGTGCGAGTCCTTGGCGCTGTCTCGGTACGCCTGTTCCGGCGTTTCGTTGCCGTCGACCTGCCGCACGGTCCCATCGGGGAAGAAGCGGAGGAACCGGCGCGACCACCCGCGCCCTGCCCTGCAACTCGGCTCCGCGGCGTAGATGCCGTCGCTCCGGAGCGTCGCCTTCGGGTCGCCCTCGGCCTGGGATAGCGCGCGCGCGTCGAGGGGTGCCACCTTCGGATCAGAAGCTCCCGCCACGACGAGCGGGGGCCTGGGGGTGGCGAGGGGGACGACGACCTCGAAGTGCGCGCCGTGGTGCATGGTCGTGGCCAGCGGCGGACAACGAGAGACCTCCTCACACCCGCAGGGCGGCCAGAGAGCCTGTTCGCCCTCCGAGTGGCTCCGGTCACCGTTGCCGAGATCGACGACCAACACCTCGCGCCCCGCGACGTCATAGCTGAGCAGCGAGACGAGGCCCAACCCTGCCGCCACGTTCTCCTGCGTTGAGACCGCGTCGACATCGTCGAACAGCTTCCTCGGAACCGTCAGCGGCACCTTCAACGGCGCCCCTTCGCCCGTGATGCTCAAGGTGGCGACTTTTGCCGGATCGAAGCCGAGACTGACGCGACCGCACGATGACTCGAAGTCGCAGGCCTGATGTCGGGGCATTCCAGCGGGCTGAAACCCGGGATAGGACCGCGCCGCGGCGAGACCGGCGCGCATCTGCCGTTTGACCGCGTCTTCCAACTCGGTATGTCGACGGTACCTGATGTTGACCGCCCCCAACTGGCGCACATCGCGAAGCGTGCCCCCCGGGGCAGCGAGCAGCCCCACTCGTACCGGCCCCCGCCACCTGAGTGGCTTCTCATCCCCGCCGTCGACGCGCTCCCAATCGAGCTCGAGGATTACGACACCTCCGTTGCTCCCTCCCAGGACGATACGCCGCGCGTGATAGGCCATGAAGCACCCCTGCGCCTCGCCCGGCGCCGCCACCGACACCAAGGCCGCGAGCACGAAACCAACGACTGACGCCGTCGCTCGGAGGTTACCCATGGGCGCTCAATGTTGCCCGACTCACCTCTTCTCGTCACCGGCCGCAAGGGCGGCCCGGCGCGCACCAATACGAACAAGGAGCGCCATCGCGAGACAACCTACGCCGATCAGCGGAAAGACGAGGTGTAGATACATGCCATCCCGTTCCAGCGCCGATTCGACCGACCTGATCAGTTGGCCGTCGATCCACAAGCCATAGCTCTTGTAGGCATCTCCGTCGATCGGCCGAGAGGGGCTGTTCTCCGAATAAAGGGAGACCCACGCGGCCCCCCGAAGCGCCTGCGCCGCTGCTTCTCGCGACATTACATCCGTCCAGAATCGATGCGGTGCTCCTTCAATCGAGAGCAACACCACGTAGCCGCTTCGCCCGGACCTGTGAACAGCGAAAGACCTCAGTGGCCCGCTGACCTCTCGAAGGTCTGACAACGCCGGCACATGCATAAAGACGGAGGCAGCGAGGAGGCCCAACCCGACCACGGTTCCAAGGACGGGCAGAAGAACTCGATCGACTGGTCTCAGTCGCATCGGCAGTCTATCCGGCCAACGCTCACGGGTTCAGCGGCCGCGCGCAAGGCTCAGGGACAACGACAGTCGTTTCCGAGTCTCGTGCATCCGGGGCCCAGGCCATATTGCTCGCGACCATCGCTCGGGCAGACCGCACGAAGCGGCAGCCCGTCCTTCAGGCTGAAGTATTCGGTGCACGCCTGGCCACCGGTGCATACGACCCTCGTACCGACTTCTTGCCGCGGGAACAAGAAGACGCACGCGAGGGCGACCACGATCGCGGCTCCAACCAACAGTGCCCGATAACGCTTCATGCGCCGCCGCCGCCTGAACCCGCCAGCCCGTACATCACGTCGGACCGCAGAACGTACTTCTGGCCTTCGACGACCCGGGCCCCCTCGTGCATCAGGTAGTGATCGAAGATGAGAGCGAGCCCCGGCGCGGGAGTGATCGAGCAGTTTTCGAAGCGCGTCTCGCCACCCCGGGCACCGGCGTTCAGGTAAATCATCAGCGTCAGGAAGCTCTCCTCGCCCGTGCTCCGCCGATAACATCCGTCGGTGTGCGGCGCGAAGCGCTGGCCAGGGCCGTACCTATAGAAGCGCAGGCGCTTCTCCGACCGTCGATAATCGACGGGATGTCCGCTGATATTCGGGACCAGATGTCGCTGGCCCGCTCCTGGGAGTCGACGATGACGCGCGCATTGTTGCGAATGTCCGGACGCAGAACTTGACCGGCGGCCAGCGATACGGAGACAGTCTCGTACCCGAGGCTTTCTGACCAGCTGATGTACTGCTGGCACTCGTCCTGCGTGAGAACGTCAGCGATCGTGAATATCCCGCGGTCGATTTTCGTGCGCATCCGTTCGACTCGTGCGGCTCAGCGGCGGGCGCCTCCGGCGCCCGCCCGCTTCACCGGCTTCTTGGACAGCATCCTGCACGATGAGGGTTCGCGGCAGAAGCTGACCTCGAGATACTCTCCTCCCGAGAAGAACCACCTGCCCGCCTTCGGCCCGGCGGAGCGCGACCAACAGAAGACATTCCCAGACTCGTCCCCGCCCCAAGACGTTCGCGTGGAGCACCATGTGGTGCCCTGGCGCCGAACCTCCTCGAATGTTCCACCGTTCTCACGGGTGTCTTTCTTCGTCGATTCTCTGGGGTTGGCCGCGATGACCCTGTCCTGCGCCGGAAGCGCCGGTTCAGGCCCATCCACGACCGGCTCGGACGACTGCCAGAGGCCCGTACTGGTCGCGACCCAGTCGCCTGCCAGAAGTCCTCCCACCGCCGGGATCGCATCGGCAATCCGTGTGCTGGACAACGCCCCGGTGCACTCGACTCGACTTCCCACCGCGGCCGTCCAGCGGACCACCTTCGTCACGCGGCACGTTGCCTTTGTGACCTTGGCATCCCTCACAAGGCGAGCGCGCGCACGCGGATTGTCCGGCTCGTCCATGTACTCCGCAACCGACTCAACGCGGAACATCCACTCACGTCCCTCCGCGAAGAGCGCCGCGTAGAGGGGCGAGGGCGTGAACGCGCCGGAGGCCTCGGCGGGTGTGCCTTCCCCGTCCGCCGCAAAGCTCGGAGCGTGCGTGAGGCTCACCAGCATCAGCCCGAAGCAACCACCGATCCGCCTGACACGCGAGGTTGGGCCGCTCATCGATCCAGCAAGAAGACCACGGTCATGACCACGCGGACCTTCTGCTTGATGGAGTGTTCGGCGCCTCCGCCGGAGAATCCTTCGTCGTCACCACCCCCGCCATCATTCGCGACCAGCGGAACGATGCTCAGGGCTCCCTGGGTCGCCCGCATGATCGACCCGACCTGCGCGCCCGAGTCGGCGGCGAACTGAGCGGCCGCCGCACGCGCGTTCTTCGTGGCCTCCGCCAGCATCCCTGGCTTGATCGCGTTGACCCCGGTGAAGTGGTAGCCGATGCCGCGCGTGGAGCCGAGAACCACGCCGGTCTTGACCAGCTCGGCAACCCGGATCGCGAGCACCGCGACCTGCTCCACCTTCGTCGTATTGACGGTCACGACCTGACTGACGATGAACCGGCTCTGTGCCTTGTCACCACCAAATCCACGCGCTTGCGTGTCGGTGACGTCGAGCTGGCCTACCTCGATCTCGTCGGGCTTCATTCCTGCGTTGGCGAGGAATGCGAGAACCGCTTTCTTGTCAGCTTCGCTCTTGGCATAGGCGCCAGGCAAATCCTGGGACGTCGCGGTGAAGCGAATCGGCCACACGGCGGTATCCGCCTTCACCTCCCGCTCCGACAGACCGCGAACGGTGACCGTCCTCTCGCGCTTCCCCTCCACGAGCGCCTTGGCGATCTGGCCTGCGCCAATCACCATGCCCGCCGCCAGGAGAAGGCCCAGAGCCGCGGCAGGAATGGAAAGCGATCGATCGGCCATGAGGCTCCGGAGTTTAGTTGATTTCCATGGGCCACCCAAAGGAGGGCTCGCCTGGACTCATGGCCCGGGAAGCAGATCTTCCGCCTGCAACGCAGGTTGCCATCTACCCTCGGACGAGCCGCTCCAAGGGCACATCGATCGAATCGAGGCTGTCGCGCTTCTTGAGCTCGCGCTGGACATAGAAGTCCGACCCGCGATACCGGACAGCCCGACAGCAGGACGCCGCCACCGCGCGGATCGCCTGATTGAGCTCGTCGAGCGTGGCCGGCTGCCTCTTGAAGAAGCAACTCGACACCTCCTCATCGAAGCCCATGAGAGCGGGAGCCTCGGCCTCTGGTACCCCGCAGGTGATGCATTCGTCCTTTGCGACGTAGAACTCGCCGGGAGAATTGGATGGCGTCGCTTCCTTCACGGCTTCGTCCGTTGCCTGGCCTAACGCCGACCCGGGATCCGTAGGCCTGCCCTCGCCTTGGTGAGCAGCACCGGGTCACGGGTCAGAATCCCGATAAGTACGGCACGTCTCATCTGTCCGGAGAACGATCACGCGTCCGGCGGCGGGGCGCAACGGCGCCCAGAGCCACTCTTGTTACCAAGACGGACGTCTGTTATATAGGACAGCCTTGTCGGTTCGATCCAAGCCATCCCTGGCACGACGGCGCGGCGCCGCCCTGCTGGCGCTGACGACCGCCGCAGCCGGAGGGCTGGCGCTGCTGGCGCGCGCGCGGCTGCACAAGGCGGATGGCGGGACGGGCGGTGGCGCGGCGCCGGCCGCGCAATTTCGTCGGCTCGCAAGCGTGCGCCGGCTGCCATCCCGCCGAGCAGGCCGCCTGGTCAGCGTCGCATCACCGCCACGCCATGGAGCCGGCCGACGCGAACAGCGTCCTCGGCGACTTCGGCGGCGTCACCTTCCGCTACTTCGGGCGCGAGACGCGCTTTTCGCGGCAAGGATCGACGTTCCAGGTCACGACCGAGAACCAGCAGGGCACGCCCGAGACGTTCAAGGTCGCCTACACGCTGGGGTACGCGCCGTTGCAGCAGTACCTGGTGGCGTTCGACGACGGGCGCATCCAGGCGCTGCCGTTCGCCTGGGACGCGCGCCCGCGCGCAGCAGGGCGGTCAGCGCTGGTTCCACCTGTATCCCGACACCGACGTCACGCCCGCGGACCCGCTGTTCTGGATGCGCCCGCGCCAGAACTGGAATCACATGTGCGGCGACTGCCACACCACCAGCTTCAGCAAGCGCTTCTCGGACGCGACCGGCCGCTTCGACAGCCGGTGGAGCGAGCTGGGGAACGGCTGCGAGAGCTGCCACGGCGCCGGCTCGGCGCACGTCGAGGCCGCGCAGCAGCCCGGCAGCACCGGCGCGGCCGCGCCGCGTCTCGTGAGCGGGCTGCACACTCAGGCCGAGCAGCTCGATCAATGCGGCGCCTGCCACGCGCGCCGCGTCCGCCTGCGGGAGGACGCGTCCCACGAGCGCATGCACGACACCTGGCGCCCGGAGCTGCTGCAGGACGGGCTGTACTTCGTCGACGGGCAGATCAAGGACGAGGTGTTCGAGATTGGCTCGTTCCTGCAAAGCAAGATGGCGGCGCGCGGGATCACCTGCAGTCATTGCCACGATCCCCACACGGCGCGGCTGCGCGCCGAAGGAAACGCGCTGTGCACCCAGTGCCACGACCGACAGGCCTTCGATGGCCCGCAGCACCACTTCCACGCCGCGGGAACGGAAGGCGCGCGCTGCGTGAGTTGCCACATGCCCTCGCGCACGTACATGGTGGTTCACGAACGCCGCGATCACCGCATCGCGGTTCCTCGCCCCGATCTCAGCGCCACGCTCGGCACGCCCAACGCGTGCGCCGCCTGCCATGCCAAGCGCGCGGCAACGCCTGGGCGGCCGACGCCATCGCCCGTCATCGCAGCGGGCGACGCCAGGGACCGTCGGGCGCGGAGCTGCTCGGCCCGGCGCTGTGGCGCGCGCGGCACGAGCAGCGGGACGCTGGCGCGTCGGTGCGCGCGCTGCTGGCCGACCCGACGGTGGCCGGCCTGTCCAAGGCCACCGCGTTGTCGGCGCTGGGCGCCAGCGCGCCGATCGAGGCCGCGGCCATCGCCGAGCCCTTGCTGCGCGCCGCCGATCCCTGGTCGCGGCTGGGCGCCGTCGAGGCGCTGCGACCTGCCCCGGACGCGGCACGCGCGCGACTGCTGGCGGGCCAGGCGACCGACGTTTCGCGCGCGGTGCGACTGGCCGTCGCGCCGCTGCTCGGCAACGCGAGCGCCGGCACACTGCCCGCGGGTCGCGTGACGACGTCACCGCCCTGCTGACCGACTACGAGGCCTGGTTGACCGCGAACGCGGATCGCGCCGAGGCGCTCGTGGAGCTGGCGGGCCTCCGCCGGGCGGCCGGCGATCCGGTTGCCGCGCGCGCGGCGTTCGAGCGGGCGCTGCGCCGGGACGACACGTCGATCGTGGCCTACCTGAATTTCGCGGACCACCTGCGCGGCAACGGGGAGGACGCCGCGGCTGAGACGCTGCTGCGCAAGGCCTGCGCCCTCTACCCGGAAGTCCGCCGACGCGCACTTCGCGCTCGGGATGCTGCTGGTGCGCCGCAAGGAGGTCACCGCCGGCGTGAGCGAGCTCGGACGGGCCAACGAGCTGGCGCCGAGCAACAGCCACTACGCCTACGCGTACGCCGTGGGGCTCCACTCCACGCGGCAGGATCGAGCGCGCGCTGGCCACGCTGAGTGAAGCCCGCACCCGCTTCCCCGACAACGCTCCGATCCAGGCAGCGCTGCGGGCGCTCTGCGCCGAAGGGAACGCCCCGCCCCACGATCGCCGCTGCCCCTGAAGGTGGGGCCGCGCCCTCACCCGCCGGCCTACCGGCCGGCGGCCTCTCCCCACGGGGAGAGGCGCAGCTCCATCCGGCGACCCGAACCTCAGAGCGAGCGCAGCGAGCGCGTCCAAGAACCACGAAGGCGCGGCTTCGCCGCGCCGGCCCCCGACGGCCCACGGTGGGGTGGGCCCGCGGGAGGGGCCTGCCCCTCCCGCGAGCGCGAAGCGCGGGTGGGGTGGGCCCGCGGGAGGGGCCTGCCCCTCCCGCGAGCGCCGAAGGCGCTTCTTTAGAAGTACCCCGGCGCCGCGCCCGCCTTCAGGACCGCGATCTCGGCCTGGAGGGCGGCGCGCACCGCCGCGTACTGCGCGTTCTGGTACACGTTGGTCGTCTCGTGCGCGTCGGTGACGAGGTCGTACAGCTCCCAGCTGCCCGAGGTTGTTGACCAGCTTGAAGCGCGAGTCACGCAGCCCATACCGGCGCTGGCTCGTGCCGTTCGAGACCTCCGAGAAGGAGTGCGTGCGTCCGCTCGACGGCGGCTTCGTCGGCGAACAGCGGCTTGACGCTGTAGCTGTCGTTGACGTGGCTCACGGGCACCCCCGCGACGTCCAGGACGGTCGCGTAGAGGTCGGTCGTGACGAAGAGGTTGTCCTCTCGGCCTCTGCGCGTCACGCCCGCCCCCGCGACGATCAGCGGCACCCTCACCCCGCCCTCGTAGGTGCTGCCCTTGGAATCGCGCAGCCCCGTCGCCGTATCCTTCACGGGCGGCGGAACTCCGTTGTCGCCGACGAAGATGACCACCGTCTTGCTGAGGTCGACCTCGGCCAGCAGCCGGCCAAGCTCGGTGTCCAGGCTCTGGATGTCAGCCTGGTAGATCGGGAATGTTGGTCGCGTAGGCGCCGGGCGCCGGATTGCCGACCGAGCTCAGATCGACGTGGTGAAGCTCGGCGGGGGGCACCTGGTACGGGTTGTTCCCGCCGTTGGCGGCGTGAGGTGCGTTGTACGCCTGATAGAGGAACCACGGCTGGTCGGGCTTCGTGGCCTTTTGCTGGTGAATGAAGTCGATCGCGTAGTCCGTCAGGACGGTCGTCGTGTACGTGGTGTTGGCGACCTCGGGCCCGTTGATGTCGTACGTCGTCCAGTTGAAGTAGTCGACGAGCCCGCCGCCGAGGATCCCGCGGAAGGTCGTGATTCCCAGGTCACGGACGTGCTGGAGAATCTGCGCGGACCGTCCGGGAACGCGGTGCCCGGGCGGGGATCGATGCTTCCGCCGCCGAGGTGGTACTTCCCGAAGAAGGCGTGCGCGTAGCTGGGGCTCTCGGCCGTGAGGCGGTCGAAGAGCGTGACCGTCGAGGTCGGCAGCACGTTGCCCACGGTCGTCACGCCGGTGCGAAAGCCGTACTGGCCGCTCACGATGGTGCCGCGGGTCGGCGAGCACACCGGGCTCGCCCACGCGTTGTCGAACACGACGCCGTTCCGCGCCAGCGCCTCGATGTTCGGGATCGACACCTGGCCGCTGCGTGCCCGCGAGGTCGGGATAGAGGCTGGTGGCCTCGGCACCCAGATCGTCGGCGATGATCAACAAGATGTTGGGCTTGCTCGGCCCGCCGGCGACGGCACCGCCGCCGCCACCGGCACCGCCGGCCGTACCGCCTCCGCCGGACCGCCGATGCCGGCGGACGGCCTGACGAACGTGACCGTCGTGGTCGCGGTGTCGGTCGCGTCCCCGTCCGAGAGGGTCAGCTTGATCGTGAAGGTGCCGGGCGTCGCGCTGGTCAGCGTCGCGCTCGGTCCAATCGGGTTGTCGATGACGCCGCCGGTGGTCGACCAGTAGTAGCTGAGTGGTGACGGCCCCGCGTCGGGATCGCTACCGACCGCCAGCAGCTTGATGGAGCCGCCGACGAACACCGTCTGGGGCGTCACCGTCACCTCGTCGATGCGCGGGTTCACGTTGATGGTGCCGTTCACCGCCACGGAGCCGTTGCCCGTCTTGCCGGTGCCGTTCAGACGGACCGTCACCGACGTCGTCGCGCCGGCGGTCACGTCGAAGGTGGCCGAGCCGGTGAACGTCGTGTCGCCCTCGGCCGACTTCGCCGTCAGCGTGATGGTGTAGCCCTTGCCGGCGGGGATGCCGCCGATCGTCCCGCTGATGGTCGGCGAACCGCTGGTGTCGATGGCGCCGGTCTTGGTGAAGCCGTTGCCGGTGATGGTGTACGTGACGGAGTTCAGCGTCACGCCCGGAGCCGCCGTCAGGTTGAGACCGATCGAACCGACCGGTTCGACCTCACTGAGGCTGCTCGGTTCTCTCGAGCACCCCGCGAGCGGCCCGCTCGCGGCGAGCGCCAGCCAAATGAGCGGAACCCTGCCGAGTCGCGCGACCAATCCAGAGCTACCGTGGCCATGTCTCATCGAACTGTCCTTTCGCTTGGAACGCGTCCGGCCGCCCACTGCGGGCGAGCGTTGGACGCTAACGACAGGCTTCGATGACCATCACGCGGTGTCTTGTATATAAGACACGCATCCGCGTTGCAAGAACAACAGCGAAAGCCGGTCAGCCCGCGGCAGGGCTCGACCGCGGCTCACGGGGGGGCGTCAGCGCTTTCCGGGCGCGCCGCGTCTGTATCTCCGCGATGCAGCCGGCGATCAACCCCGCCAGCGTCAGGCCCTTCCCCAGCACCCCGCCCGCGCCCATCCCGGGAGCCAGCAGGAACTGGATCGTCCACGCGAGCAGATAGAAGACGGCGGCGCCGATGGTCGACCGCAGCCGCCAGCGAAAGCTGGTCGCGAAGAGCAGCGCGAAGGCCGCGGCGACGATGAATTGAAACGCCGCGGCCTTGAAATCGATCACGCCCCACACGACCAGGCCCCAGACGGCGGACAGCCCTCCCACGACCGGAATCAGCACGCGGCCAAGCTGCACCCGAGACGCACGTCGCGCCGCCTCCGGATCGGCGGCCTCCCACCTCCTCTGGAGCGCCGCCAGCTCGTCAGGCGTCGCCGGGCGGCCGCAGGTGGAACAGCCGGTCTCGCCAAGGCGAACCTTTCCACCGCAGCCAGCGCACCCGATGCTCACGCTGATCTTGTTCACGACGTCGGTCATACCCCTCCCCTGGTTACCCCAGCCCATAGTCGCTGATCTTCTTGGCCACCGTCGGGTACGACACACCGAGCAGCCGCGCCACGGCGGTGCGGTTTCCGCCGGTCAGCTCCAGCAGCCGGCCGATGTACGCCCGCTCCAGGCCGCCCAGGTTCGGCGGTTTTCCCTCCGCGTCCAGGTCGACCGCGAAGAAGGCCGCCGGGACAGCGGCTGGGGCGCCGGAGCCGGAGAGGACGATGCAGTCGGTGTCGATCTCGTCGCGCGACGACAGGATCACCGCCCGCTCGATCACGTTGCGCAGCTCGCGGACGTTGCCGGGGTAGCTGTAGGCGAGCAGCATCCGCTCGGTCGCGGAGGTGAACCGGACCGCGGGCTTGCGCATCCGGGCGGCGAACTTCTCCAGGAAGTGCGTCGCCAGCGGCAGGATGTCCTCGCGCCGGTCGCGCAGCGGCGGTACGCGGATGTGGAACACGTCCAGCCGGTGATAGAGGTCGAGGCGGAACGCCCCCCGCGCCACCTCGTCGCCGAGGTCCTTGTTGGTCGCGGCGATGACCCGCACGTCGACCGACAGGTCGCGTGTGCCGCCCAGGCGCCGGAAGGTCAGCTCCTCCAGCACCTTCAGCAGCTTGGCCTGCAGGGCCACCGGCATCTCGCCCACCTCGTCCAGCAGCAGCGTGCCGCCGTCGGCCGCCTCGAACAGGCCGCGCTTCTGGGCCTTGGCGTCGGTGAAGGCGCCGCGCTCGTAGCCGAAGAGCTCGCTCTCCAGCAGAGTCTCGGGGAGCGACGCGCAGTTGATCTCGACGAAGGGCCCGTCCTTGCGCCCCGGCGTCCGGCGGGCGATCAGGTCGGCGATCAGCTCCTTGCCGGTCCCCGACTCCCCCTGGATCAGCACCGTGGTGTCGATCGCCTCGGCGACCTTGTCGACCATGTCGATGACCTTGCGCATGGCCCCCGACGCCCCGGGGACGAAGGTCCCCATCGCCGCCTGCGCGCGCCCGGTCAGCTCGCGCACCTGCGCGCGCAGCCGCTTGGCCTCCAGTGCCTTGCGCACGGTGACCACCAGCTCGGGGAGCTGCAGCGGCTTCGACAGGTAGTCGAAGGCGCCCAGCTTCAGCGCCTGCACCGCGCTGGCGACGTCGGCGTAGGCGGTCGCGATGACGATCAGCGTGTCGAGGCCGCGCTCGCGCATCTCGCGCGTCATCGCCTCCAGCACGGCGATCCCGTCGGTGTCGGGGAGGTGCCGATCCAGGATCACCAGATCGCACGGCTCCTTCTGCCAGGCGCGCAGCCCCGCCTCGCCGTTCGAGGCGGTGGCGACGGTGAACCCCTCGGACGACAGCGCCTCCTCCGCGACGATGCGGAAGGTCTTCTCGTCGTCGATCACCAGCACCGTCGGCTTCATCCCTGCCGCATATCACATGCGGGGGAGCGCAGCGACCGAGGCCTACGCCGCGATGATTGACTTGAAGCTGTCGGGCAGGAGCGCGGGCGGGATCTTGAGCTCGGTGACAACCGCGCGGCAGCGCCGGCGCTCCTCCTCGGTGACCTTGCCGTCGGCGAGCACCTCGTCCTGCACCGAGCGGACATAGCGTCCGAGCACGTCCTTGAGGTCGCTGACGGTCAGCAGAGCCTGCCGGTAGACCGCTTGTAAGTCCTCGCGTTCACTGGGTTCGATCTTCCCGTCCGCCATGACCCGCTGGATGAGGGTCGACAGCTGCTCCTTCGCCTGCGCGCGCGCTTCGCTCATGTCGCCTGTTTTCGGCATTCGGGGCCCGACGCTTGAGTCCGAGTCCGCGCCCAGCGGCAAGCGCACGCGAAACAGGGCGCCGCCCAGGGCAGGCGACACGGCGGCCTCGATTGTCCCGCCGTGGGCCTCGATGAACCGGCGCGAGGTCGGCAGCCCCAGCCCGGTCCCGTTCGGCTTGGTGGTGAAGAAGGGCTCGAACAGGTGGGCGCGCGCCTCCGGCGACAGCCCGGGCCCGTCGTCCGCCACCTCGATGATCGCCTCCCCCGTCACGCCCACGCCCGCAACACCGACGGTGACCACCACGCGCTGCCCCGCCTCGACGGCGTTCTTGATCAGGTTGACCACCACCCCCTGAACCTTGTGCGCGTCGCAGCGCGCGAGCAGCTCGGGCGGCGCCGTCACCGTCACCGTCGCGCCGCGATCGGCGATCGGCTCGGCGAGCAGCTGGCGCGCCCGGGTGACGACCGCCGTCAGGTCGGCCGGCGCGCGGTCGATGCGCGGGGAGCGGGAGAACGACAGCAGCGAGTCGACCGTGTCGCGCAGCCGCGCGATCTCCCCCACCACCTGCGGCCGCAGCCGGGCCACCCGGGCCTGGTTGGCGGGGTCCTGCGCGATCAGCTCGACCGCCATCCCCAGGCCGTTGAGCGCGTTCTTCAGCTCGTGGGCGATCGCCGCCGAGGTCTTCCCCATCGCGGCGAACCGCTCGGCCTCGACCAGCGCCGCCTGCGTCGCCACCAGCTCCTGCGTCCGGTCGTGCACCCGTTGCTCCAGCAACGCCGCCCCTTCGCGCAGCTCCTGGTCGCGTTTCTGGATCGACGTCTCCATGTGCTCGAACGCCCCGAGCAGCGCCGAGATCTCCTCGGTGCCGGCGGCGCGCGGGCGCTCGGCGGCCGGGACCCGATCACCGCGCGCCAGCCGGATCGCCCCTGCGGCCAGCGCCTGCAGCGGTCGCGAAATGTAGGCCGACAGCAGGAGCCCCGCGATCGACGCGATGACGACGCTCAAGAGCAGGATCCCGATCAGCGTCGCCCCCTGCTGCTCCAGGTTGGCGGTCAGCGTTCGCCAGGGCCAAGAAAAGACCACCGCGTAGTTGGTGTTGGCGTGTACGGGCGAGAACGCGAACAGCGCGCTCTGGCCGTTCGCCTCCGCGGTCAGCGACCCGGCGCCGCCGTGCACGGCGGCCGCGATCGCCTCGGCCCAGCCCGACCGGTCGGCCGCGCGCGCCCGATCGGGCGGGTAGATCACCTGCCCGTCTCCGTCGACCAGCACGACGTCGGTGTCGCGGGGCAGGTTCTCGTGCAAGGCCGGCGTGATCATGTTGTCCTCGCGCAGCGCGATGACGCCGACCAGGGCCCCCGCGAACCGGCCGCCACGGACCAGCGGCTGCACGATCTTCAAGGTGCGCCCCAGCCCCGGCTCGTCGGTCGCCCGGAACAGCGGGCCCGGCGCGCCCCCCCGCACCGCCCGGAACCAGGGGCGGTCGCCGAACGCCTGGCCGCGGAACTCGGACCGGTCGGGGACCGAGCGGACGCAGGCGCCGTCGGTGGCCAGCAGCAGCACCGCGGTGTTGTAGAGCACCGAGTTCTCGTGGGCGCCGGCCAGGATCTGCGCCTCCTTCAGCAGATCGGCGTCGGCCGGGTTCATCTCGGGGAGCAGGGCGAGCCGCTTCAGCTCGTCTTCCAGGATCTCGAAGTTGTCACGCAGCGCGAAGGCGCGGTTCTCCGCGAACAGCTGGTACTCGGTGGTCAGCTCGCGCCGCATGCTGCGGGCCGACTGGTACAGGACCGTCCCCCCCGCGAGGCCGATCGACACGACCAGCAGCGACGACAGAACCAGCGACAGCTCGGTGCGGAGGGTCAGACAAAAACCCTAGCACCGGGGCATCGGTTTTACACACATAGGTCCCGGGCGAAACGCCGCATTGACAGTCCTGGGCGTAATTTCGCGGGGTGGAAGGAGGGCACCAACGATGACGCTGACGGGGTTGGTGAAGCACCTGCGCACGGAGCGCTCCAGCGAAACGGTCGGCTTCGCGGTCAAGGTGATCGGCATCGGCCTGTTCGCCGGCCTGACCATGACCTATTGCCAGTTCCTGATCGACGCCTGCTTGCGCGGTTTGCACTAGCAGGCAGTGGGCGCCTGGGAGCCCTACTTGTTGAAGATGTCGTCGCCGACCAGGCTGTCGCGGTGACGTGACTTCGGCGCCGGCGCGGTCACTGGCGGGGCGGCCGGCGCTGCTGCGGCCGCCGGCTCGCGGTGCTTCGCGGGGCGCCCGGTCGGACGCGCCGGCTCGGGCGCGGCAGGCGCGGTCGTGACCGGCGCGGTCGTGACCTGCAGCTCCACCTCGGTCCCCGCCGCGACGGCGAAGGTTCGTTCGAAGGCGGGGCGCCCGGGAACCTCGACGCGAAGCTGGTGGGGCCGGCCCGGGATCACGTCCGGGACCTGCGCCTCGCGGACGCCGGTCGCGATCACCTTGCCGTCGACCAGCACGCGGGCGCCGTCGGCGTCCTTCACCACGACGCGCGCCCGTCCCAAGGCGGGGGGCGGCGGCGGCGCAATCGCCGCGGGCACCGCCGGCGTGACCAGGGGGTTCTCGGCCGGCAGGCTGTTGCCGCCGTGGCGGGCGTTCACCAGCGCGAGCAGCACCACCGCGCCCACCGCTCCGGCGCCGCCGATGAGCAGCCACGGCCGCCGGTTCCGGGCCGGCGCCATCGTCATGCTGGGAAACGTCCGCCCGGGCGCCGGCGCCAGCGTGTCGGGCGCCGTCTCCTCCAGCGCCAGCGTCAGCGACGCGGTCGCGGGCGCGGCCGCCACCTCCTCGCCGTCGCGCGGCAGCGCCGTCTCCAGCGCCTTCCAGAGCGCAGCCGCCGACTGCGGCCGCTGCGCGGGATCCTTCTCGACGCACGAGACGATCAGGCGGTCGAGCGCCGGCGGCAGCTGCGCGAAGCGCGACGGCGGGCTCGGCACCGTGATCAGGTGGTGCGTCAGCAGCTCGGCGAACGCCCCCTCGAACGGCAGCCGCCCGGTGAACATCTCGTAGAGGATCATCCCCAGCGCATAGATGTCCGTCCGGTGATCGACCCCTACCCCCTTGCACTGCTCGGGGGACATGTAGGCCGGCGTCCCCATCAGCACGCCGGTCTGGGTCTTCGTTCCGAGGTCGTTCTCGCCGACCAGCTTCGCGATGCCGAAGTCGAGCAGCTTGGCGTACGAGTCGGCGTGGGCCGGCTCGACCACCCAGATGTTGTCGGGCTTGAGATCGCGGTGGACGATCCCCTGCCGGTGGGCCGCCTCCAGGGCCTGGCAGATGTTGCGCAGCAGGCGCCGGCACTCCGCGACGGGGATGCGGGTCTCCTTCATCCGATCGGCCAGGCTGTGGCCGTCGAGGAACTCCATCGCGAAGTAGTGGCGCTGATCGGGGAGCCAGCCGAACGAGAAGATGTCGACAATGTTGGGGTGGCCGATCTTGTTGACCGCCCGCGCCTCGTCGACGAACCGGCGCACCAGCTCGGGGTTGTTGGCGATGTGCTGGGCCAGCACCTTGATCGCGACCCGCTTGCCGATCACGGGCTGGATCGCCGAATAGACGGCGCCCATCCCCCCTTCGCCGATCTTCTTGATCACGCGGTACTCGCCCACCTCCATCCCGGCCGGAAGATCGCCCGGGCCGAGGGCGTCTCCGCGCCGCCGGTCGATCGTCGGGTCGTGGGTACCGCTGCCGTCGCTGCTCACGCCGTTAGCTTAGCGCCTCCGGCGTCGGGCGAGCACGGCGCCGAGGCCGAGCAGCAGCGACGCGAAGCCGGCCGGGGTCGAGCCGCCGAGGTCGCAGCCGCAGCCGCCGCCCCCGCTCTTGGCCATGCCGCCGTCGTCGTTCGAACCGCCGTCCTTCGGGCCCGAGCCCGCGGCGCCCTGCGAACCGCCCCGCCCGCCGCCGCCGGCGCCACCGCCTTTACCGCCGGTGCCGCCACCCGCGCCGCCGATGCCGCAGGTCGACGTCAGGTCGGTGCAGGTCGCGGACAGGTTCGGCGCCTTGCAGCTCCCGAGCGCGCCGCACCGGTGCGAGGTCAGGTCGTGGTAGTCGTTGCAGCTGGTGTCGAGCGTGTCGCAGTCGATCGCGCCGCACGCGGTGTCGTCGTCGGGCTTGACGTTGCAGAGGCCGACGCCGTTGCACGCCTTGCAGGTCCCGCAGGTGGTGCCGGCGGCGACATAGGTGCAGCCCGCGTGGCCGTTGCAGAAGCCCTTGCAGAGGCCGGTCGGATCGCTGGCGCTGTCCGTGCACTCCATCTCGGGATCGGTCCCCGCCGCGATCGGGATGCAGTTCCCGACGCTGCCCGGCATGTTGCAGGTACCGCACTTGTCGCAGTTGACGTTGCAGCAGACGCCGTCGCTGCAGGTCCCCGAGAAGCACTGCGTGTTGCGGGTGCAGGCGTGACCATCATCGAAAACCGGCGGGCACTGCGAGGCCGTGCCGCCGTCGGGTCCCCCGGCGTCGGCCCCGCCGTCGGGTAGCGTCCCGCCGTCCGCGGTCGACTGGCAATAGAACTTGTTCGCGCACTCGGGATCGTCGAGGCAGCTGGTCTTGCACTTCGCCTGGCCGCTGACCGGATCCTTCACGCAGCGGAAGCCGTTGCAGTCGGTCGTCTGCGCGGCGTTGCACTTCCCGGCGCCGTCGCACTTTCCGGCGGCCCGGATGTAGCCGTCGCTCTGGCAGCCCGCGGTCGAGCAGTCGAGGCCGCTGGCCGCGTAGGCGCAGCTGCCGGCGCCGTCGCAGGTCCCCCCGCAGCTCTTGAGGTCGCCCACCTCGCCCTTGCACTCGCCGCGCGGGTCCTGCCCCTGGGCGGCCATCGCGCAGGTCCCCGTCGCGTTCTTGCAGCTGCGGCACCGCCCCAGGCAGGACGACTCGCAGCAGGTGCCGTCGACGCAGAGGTTGGATCCGCACTCGCCGTCGCCGCCGCAGACCGCGCCGTTCGGCTTCTTGCCCGTCGTGCAGGCGTGGTCCTTGTTGCAGTAGTTCGGCGGCGTGCAGGTCGTCGTCGCCATCAGGTCGACGCCGCCGTTCGGGGTCGGGCTGCAGACCCCCTCGACGCCCGGCACGTTGCACGCGTAGCAGGTCTCCTTGCAGGCGCTGGTGCAGCAGAGGCCGTCGACACAGAAGCCGCTGCCGCAGTCGGTCCCGACGGCGCAGGTCGCGCCGTTGGGCTTGGCACCCGTCTGGCAAATCGCCGCGGCGTCGCAGTACTGGCCCGAGCCGCACGAGGCATCCGTGGCCCCGGGGAGCACGTTGCCGCACGCGCCGAGCCGGCCCGGCACGTTGCAGGCCTGGCAGGCGCCGGTGCAGGCGCCGTTGCAGCAGACGCCGTCGACGCAGTAGCCGCTGCCGCAGTCCGTGTTGCCCCCGCAGCCCTCGCCGTTGGGCTTCTTGTTGGTGGCGCAGGTGCCGGAGCCGTTGCAGTACTGCATGCTGCCGTCGCACGGGGTGGTCGCGCTGTGGTCGACGAGGCCGATGGCGATCACCGCGCAGGTGCCGAGCGCGTCGGCCCGGTTGCACTGGTAGCAGCTCATGTTGCACGTGCTGTTGCAGCAGACGCCGTCGATGCAGTAGCCGGTGGTGCACTGGCCGCCCGCCGTACAGGCCTTGCCGTTCGCCTTCTTGCCGTTCATGCAGGTGCCGTTGCCGTCGCACAGGCGCGGCTGCTCGTCGACCGAGACGCAGGCGTTGTCGACGGGATCTTCCTCGCCCACCGCGATGTTCGAGCAGGTGCCGCGCTTGCCGGAGAGGTTGCAGGCCTTGCACGCGGTCGTGCAGGCGCTGTCGCAGCAGACGCCGTCGCTGCAGTTGCCGCTGGCGCAGTCGGCGTAGGAGGTGCAGTTCTGTCCCAGCCGCGTCTTGCAGGCGTGGTTCGCGTCGCACGACTGATCCGACGGGCAGGTGTCATCGGGCAGGCCGACGGGGACGTCCGAGCAGGTCCCCTCCTTGCCGGAGACGTTGCAGGCGCGGCAGGTGCCGGCACACTGGGCGGCGGGGACCGCGCAGCAGACGCCGTCGACGCAGTTTCCCGACATGCAGCTTCCCGCCGCGGCCACCGAGCAGCCGGCGCCGTTCGCGCGCGGCGCGCTGTTCGGGATGTACTCCCAGATCTCCTGCGGCCCGTAGGCCGTGTCGGCCGGGACCGAGCCGCCGAACAGGTAGGTCGTCCCGCGCACGGTGTCGAAGGTGAGGATGTGGTTCTCGCGCGGCAGCGGCCGGACGCCGGTGGAGCTGGTCTCCGTCCAGGTCCCGAGCAGACCGTCCCACTCCCAGGAGTCGTCGAGGTCCTCGTTCAGGCCGGTGACGGAGGCGTGCCCGCCGAACAGCAGCAGCACCTTGCGGGTCGAGTCGTAGGTGACCGCGTGGTAGTAGCGACCGACCGGGAGGTTGACCGTCGAGGCCGGCGTCCGCAGCTCCCAGGTCCCGAGGGTGGTGTCCCACTCGACCACGTCGGCGCTGTAGACGGTGCCGTTGTGGCCGCCGACCATGACCAGCTTGCCCCGGGCGGTGTCGAACGCCACCTCGACGTAGCTGCGTCCGCTGAGGACGGACGGCTGCGGCGACTGGGTCCGGTTCTTCCAGTTGTTGAGCGCCGGGTCGTACTCCCAGACCGCGTAACCGCTGTTGTTGAACAGCAGCAGCTTGTCGCGTTTCTCGTCATAGAACAGCCAGTGGCCGTACATCGCGCCGGGGCGGGTCCCGGTCACCGTGATCTGCGACCAGACGCGCGTCGCCGGATCCCACTGCCAGAGGTCGTCGTAGGTGATCTGGCCGGTTCCGCCGTAGAGCATGATGCGGGAGCGCTTGCTGTCGTAGGCCATCGCGCCCTGGTAGCGGCCCTCCGGCTTGGTGTCGACGGTGGTGCGCTGAAGGAACGAAGCGCTGGTCCCCGACCACTCCCAGGTGTCCTGCCTGTACATGCTGCTCTCGAGGCCGCCGAACAGGATCAGCTTGCCGTTCTTGGTGTCGAACGCCAGCGCCGGATACTGGCGCTGCAGCGGACCGTTGACCGGCGTTGAGCGGTTCACCATCGTCCAGTCGCTGGTGTTCAGCTCCCAGAGCTGCCGGGCCTGGTAGTAGCCGGCCATGATCACGATGACGCCGCGGACCGGATCGTAGGTCAGCGTCGGGTAGTAGTAGGGCGGCGTGTCGGTGCCGGGCTTGGTCAGCGTCACCTTGGTCCATTTCGGCGTGACCGGATCCCACTCGTAGGCGTAGTCGAACGTCGAGTAGAGAAAGACCTTGTGCGTGCCGCCGTCGTAGCCGAGGCGGGTGTAGCCGACCGAGTTGTAATAGCCCGGCGCGTCCCCGGTCGTCGTGAACTGGGTCCAGGTGCCGGCGGTCTCGTCGAGCTCCCAGGTCTCGTTGACCCAGCCCCCCGAGGCGAGGTTGCCGCCGTACAGGACGATGCCGCTTGCGGAAGGCGTCGTAGATCGCCGCGTGGCCGTAGCGGGCCACCGGCTTCGAGCCCGGGATCGTCCGCTGGGTCCAGGTCGCGTTGGCGGTGTTGTACTCCCAGACGTCGTTGAGGCGGGTGCCGGTCTCGTCGATGCCGCCGATGACGACCATCCGCGCGCGGTCGGGATCGTAGACCATCGTGTGATCGTGGCGCGGCGACGGCTCCACGCCGTCGCTGGGGTCACGCGGCGTCCAGGTCGACGTCTTGCCATCCCACTCCCACACGCCGGGGACGAAGAAGCTCGCACCCGGCTGCCAGCCGCCCCACATGATCGTCTTCTTGGTCACCGGATCGAACACCAGCGCGTGGCCCGAACGGGTGCCCGGGCTCTTCATCGCCGGCGTCCGCTGCGTCCAGGTCGCCTTGGCGCCGTTCCACTCCCAGGTGTCGCCGTAGTAGGGGCCGTTGGTGTTGGCCTGGCCGCCGAACATGACGATCAGATTGCGGTCGGTGTCGTAGGTCGACGCGTGCGAGTAACGCGCCTGCGGCCAGCTCCCCCAGAGATTGCTCCAGGTCGCCGGCATCGCGGCCCCGGCCTGCGAATGAAAGGTGACCGCGGCGTCGGGTGACTCGGCGGTTTGACGGCTGCCACCGTTGCGATTGCAACCAATGGTGCCGGTCCCCGCCGCGACCGCGGCGAGCATTGCCAAACCACGACAGGCGCGGGCGACGACGCGCCCCCCTACGAACAAGCCGGGACTCGTCATCGATCCTTCTCCCCCTTCATTAACGCGTTGGACGCTACGCTGGCCGTAACGGCCATTGCAAGGAGATATTCCGCGACTTCCGTCAACGAGCGCGCGACGAGTCGTGCATATAATCCGCGCGATGCGGAGGCCGAACGCGAGGCGCGTGTTACCGACGGTGAGCGCACTCGTCTTTCCCACACTGGCCACGCTGGTCACGCTCGCCGCCATGCCGCACGCCGTCGCGGCGCCGCCGCCGGCGCCCGCGGCCGGCGCCGCGGCCAAGTCGGACGAGGCCCGCGCCGCCTTCGTTCGCGGGAACACTGCGTACAACCTCGGGAAATACAGCGAAGCGATCGCCGACTTCGAGCAGGCCTACGCGCTGTCGCGCCTCCCGGAGATCCTCTTCAACCTGGGGCAGTGCTATCGCAAGCAGTGGGACGCCGAGAAGAAGAGCGCGCTCGGGCGCCGCGCCCTGCACTACTACGAGACGCTGGTGCGCGAGGCGCCGACGTCGCGCGTGCGCCCCGACGCCGAGCAGTTCATCGCGGAGCTCGCCCCCGCGGTGGCAGCCGCCGAGTCGCGAGAGCGCCAGGGGCTGATCGCCGCGGCGCGTGGCGCTGACGCCCTGCGCCTGGCGCAGACGTCGTTCACGGCCGGGCAGCTCCAGGAGGCCGGCGCGATCCTCGATCGTCTGCTGCGCGAGCCCGACAACGGGCGCGAGCTGCTGGCGGAGGCCTACCTGCTGCGCGGGCGCGTCGCCGCCGCCAGCGGCGATCTGCTGGGAGCGGAGGTGCAGTTCCGGCGGGCGCTGGAGCTGCGCCCGTCGGCGGAGATCGCCGACCCGCGGGGCCAGGAGGTGGCGGCGCTGGAGGCGGCGCGCAAGACGGTGCCCCCCGGCGGGCTGCGCCTGGTGCAAACGCCGCTCGGCGAGCTGCCGGCCCGCCAGCCCGCCGCGCTGGCGGTCAAGGTCGAGGGGGACGGCGAGAAGCTGGTCTCGACGCTGGAGCTCGGCTACCGCCAGGGGGAGGCGGGCGCGTTCCTGACCTCGCGCGCGACCCCGCCCGCGCCGCTGGTGATCCCGGAGGCGGCGCTGCCGCCGGGGGCGCGCGTCGACTACTACGTGCGTGCCCTCGACGCGCACGGCGGCGACGGTCGCCGAGAGCGGGACCCCTGCCCTGCCGTTCCGGCTGCGGGTCGCGGCGCCGCCCCCGCTGGTCTCGCGCGAGCCGCCGCGCTGGTACGAGAAGTGGTGGGTCTGGACGCTGGTCGGCGCCGCGGCGGTCGGCGCCGGCGCGGCCACCTACGTCGCGACCCGCCCCGGCGATCCCGGGCTGGTGATCGCGGGACCGACGAACCAATGATCATGCGACCGAACGCCCGGCTCGCGCTCATCGGCACGTTCCTCTGTGGGCTCGCCTGCGGCGTCGCCTGTTCTTCGTCGACGAACGGCCTGAAGGTCGACATCGATCCGGCGAGCTACGGGCTGGGGGCCGTCCACATGGACGTCGTCATCTCGGTCACCGGCGGCTTCATGCCCAAGGAGGCCTTCAACGTCGAGGGGGTCACCGTCTGGACCGAGGATCGCAACGGCGACACGGTCCCCGAGCTGGTGGCGCGCTTCAACGGACCGTTCGACAAGCCGTTCTCGTTCCACCTCGACACGCAGAACCAGGAGACCTTGCAGGTCGACGCCGTCGCCACGGTCTTCAACAACGACAAGGATCTCTACGCGGGCGGCAGCGGGAGCGGCGAGCTCGCCCCCGGGGGCCACGGGGCCGTGTCGATCACGCTCGGGCCGCAGTCGAGCCCGGTCGGCGCCGACACCCGCACCACCGACCTCAAGACGGCCCCGGCCGACCTCGCCGTCACCAGCACCTCCGAGAAGACGCCGCACCTGTCGTCGGTCGCGGTCTGCAACCTGAACGGCGACCAGTACGCCGACATCGTCGTCGGCGCCCCCAGCGCCGATCCCGACCTGAACATCGGCCCCACCGGGGCTGTCTACCTGCTCATGGGCGGGTCGACCGCCCGGACGGCGATCGACGTCGACAACCCGGCCGCGCAGGACGTGCGGATCTTCGGCGTCAGCGGCGGCGACCAACTCGGCGCCGCTGTCGGCTGCGCCGACGTCGACGGCGACACCCTGGACGATCTCTTCATCGGGGCACCGGGCGCCGACTTCACGGGCGACGACAACGCCGGCAAGATCTACATGCTCCGCGGGGGCAACTTCGCCGGCGCGGCGATCAACCTCGCCTCCGCCACCAGCGGGGCGACCATCGCGTGGCACGGCGCCGCCGGGAACAGGCTGGGGACCCTGTTGGCGGTCAACACCGTCGGGACGGCCACGCTGCTGGCCTCGGCGCCGGGGGCGATGACCGCGCACCTGCTCCCGGTCTCGCCCGGCCCCACCCGTCTGGTGGTCGACGCCAGCGCCCCCGATCACTTCCGGGTCGTAGGCGTCGTCCCGACCGCGCTCGGCTTCGGGGACTTCGACGGCAACAGCGCCTCTTCCGACATCGTCATCGGCGATTCGCAGTATCGCGCGCCCGCCGACGGCGCCGACCGCCGTGGGGCCGTCTACGTCTTCTCGGCGGTCGATCCCGCGGTCGCCGCGGCGCCGACGATCGCCAGCGCCGCCGTCATGATCCCGGGCCCGGACGCCGGCTCGCAGTTCGGCGCCGCCGTGCTCGCCTTCGACAGCGGACGCGGACAGGACCTGCTGATCGGCGCGCCCGGGGCCAGCGACGCGGCCGGCGCCGTCTATCTGTTCCAGAACGGCAGCGACTTCTTCGAGGTGACGCCCCGCTCGACGACCGAGCAGAGCGTGCGGGTGCTGGCGGCCCCCGACGGCGGGCGGTTCGGCGGCGCCCTCGCCGCCTCACGCCTCGGCACCACCACCAGCGGCGTCGCCCGACTGGTCGTCGGCGCGCCCGAAGTCACCCGCGGCGACCGCACGCGCGCCGGGGCCGCTTACACCTTCAGCACCAACTCGGATCGCGCGTTCCGCCTGCGCGAGCAGCTCTACGGCGCCGCCGCCAACGGCCTCCTGGGCAGCGCCGTCGCGGGTGGTCAGGTGAACAGCGACGACACGATCGGCGATCTGGTCGCCGTCGCGCCCGAGATGGCCAACGTCGGCGGCATGTCCCAGTCCGGCGCCGTCTACGTCCGCTACGGCACGCCGTAGTGGCGGATCGCGTGAGGGAGGGCCAGCTTTGCTGGCAAGAGCTCATCGCGGGGGGCGCGGGACCCTCCCAGGGTCCCGAACTAGATCAGAACATCGGAGCTAACAGGGCGTCGGGATCGTCGCCCCGTGACGTCGCGAGCGCGCGGCGGACCGGCGAGAAGGTCGGCGCCATCAGGCCGTCGGGGTCCTGGCTCCCGCGCGGTGGGCGGAGGCGCGCGGCGAACGTCGGCGCCAGGACCGCGTCGGGATCGCCCGCGACGGCCGGCGGCGCGCGGCGCGCGGTGAACGTCGGCGCCAGGACCGCGTCGGGATCGCCCGCGACCGTCGCCGGCGTGCGGCGCCCGGCGAACGTCGGCGCCAGGACCGCGTCGGGATCGTTCGCGGCGCTGCGCGGCGCTGCCCGCGGCGCCTCGAGCCCGGCCAGCGCCCGGCGGACCCCCTCGAGCTGGTCCCAGTTGTAGCGGCGCCAGTCGACGGCGATCCCGAACCGCGTTCGCAGCTCGGCGACCTTCGCGATGCGGAGCCGGATGTCGAGGAGCTGCTCGAGCGACAGCGCCCGCCAGTCGACCCCGACGCCGAGCTGGACCAGCGCCGCGGCCACGTCCTGCCGCTGTAGCTCGTCGAGCTCGCTGCGCCGGCGCGCCGCGACCTGCCCAGCGGTCTCCCGGTCCGCCGCGGGGCCCGCGGAGGGCGCGGACCGTTCGGCCGGCGAGGCCCCAACGGCGCCGCCCAGCCCGAACAGGACCAGGGCGAGCCAGCCGCTGGCGAGCCGCTTCCTCATCTCCCTCCATGAAATCAAACCGGTACCGGGGACGCAAGCGACGACGCGCGCCCACCACGCGGCACCACGAAATCGGGGGGAGGACGGAGCGGGGCGTCAGCGCTTCCAGGCCTGCAGGAGCTCGTCGACGCCCGCGTCGGCCTTCTGGTTGATGGCGCGCCGCGACGCTTCCGCGTCGAACCAGGCGATGGTCCGCTGGATCCCCTCGGCGAACGGGATCTGCGCCTGCCACCCGGGCACGAAGCTCTTCACCTTGCTGTTGTCGAACAGCGCGTTCCAGCTCTTGTCGCCCAGCAGCCCCGCCCCCGTGTCGGGATCCATCTTGGCGATGAAGGCGCTCGGCACGTGGACGATCTGCGGGTCGGCCCCCGCCGCGCGGCCGACCAGCCGCAGAATCTGGTCCCAGGTCAGCCACTCGTCCGAGGTGATGTGGAAGGCGTGGCCGAGCGTGCGCGGGTTGCCGCAGCAGCCCGATGAACGCGCGCGCGAAGTCGTCGGCGTGGGTCAGCGTCCAGAGCGACGTCCCCTCGCCGTGCACGATCACCGGCTTGCCGCGCCGGATCCGGTCGACGACGGTGTAGTCCGACCGTCCGACCGCGACCGGCACGATCGTGTCGTAGGTGTGCGAAGGACGGACGATCGTCATCGGGAAGCCGATCGCCCGGTGGGCCGCCATCAGGCGTTCTTCGCAGGCGATCTTGTTGCGCGAGTACTCCCAGTACGGGTTGCAGAGCGGGGTCGACTCGGTGATCACCGGGTGCGCCGGCGGCTTCTGATAGGCCGAGGCCGAGCTGATGAAGATGAACTGGCCGGCCGACGCCGCCTCGGGCGCGCCGCCGAACCAGGCGAGGTCGCGCTCGATGTCGGCGACGGTGAAGGCGATCCAGTCGACGACCACGTCGTAGCGGGCGCCGCGCAGCGCCTCGGGGACCGCGCCCGCGTGCACGTCGCAGGCGATCGCCCCGCGCGCCTTTGGGCAGCGGGTGCTTCAGCGACTTTCCACGGTTGAGCAGGTGCAGCTCGTGCCCGCGGTCGACCAGCATCTGGCTCAGCGTCGAGCTGATGTTCCCGGTGCCGCCAATGAATAGGATTTTCACGCGCTACATTCTACATTCCCCCGTTCCGATGCCCTACGACCACAGCACCGTCGAACCGAAGTGGCAGGCCCGCTGGCGCGAGGCCGGCCTGCACAAGACCCCCACCGATCCGGCGAAGCCGAAGTTCTACGCGCTGGACATGTTCCCCTACCCCTCCGGCGCCGGCCTGCACGTCGGCCACTGCGAGGGCTACACCGCCACCGACGTCATCACCCGCTGGAAGCGGATGCAGGGGTTCCGCGTGCTGCACCCGATGGGCTGGGACGCGTTCGGCCTGCCGGCCGAGAACTACGCCATCAAGCACGGCGTCCACCCGCGCGTCGTGACCGCGCAGGCGATCGCCAACTTCCGCCGCCAGATCGACATGGTCGGCTTCGCCTACGACTGGGAGCGCGAGGTCAACACCACCGACCCGGCCTACATGAAGTGGACGCAGTGGATCTTCCTGAAGCTCTACGAGAGCGGCCTCGCCTACGAGGGCGTCGTCCCGATCAACTGGTGCCCGTCGTGCAAGACCGGCCTCGCCAACGAGGAGGTGAGCCAGGGGCGCTGCGAGCGCTGCGGCACGGCGGTCGTCCGCAAGGATCTGCGCCAGTGGCTGCTGCGGATCACGCGCTACGCCGATCGGCTGCTGGAGGATCTGGACGAGCTCGACTGGCCGGCGTCGACGGTGGCGATGCAGCGCAACTGGATCGGCCGCAGCGAGGGGGCCGAGGTGCTGTTCACGACGGCGACGCCGGTCGGCGGGCAAGGAGATCCGCGTCTTCACCACCCGCCCCGACACGCTCTACGGCGCGACGTACATGGTGCTGGCGCCCGAGCACCCGCTGGTCGCCGCGCTGACCACGCCCGCCCAGCGCGCGGCGGTCGCCGCGTACCAGGAGGCGGCGCGCACCAAGAGCGATCTCGAACGGACCGAGCTGGCCAAGGAGAAGACCGGCGTCTTCACCGGCGCGACCGCGATCAACCCGGTCAACGGGCAAGAGATCCCGATCTGGATCGCCGACTACGTCCTGGCGACCTACGGCACCGGCGCGATCATGGCGGTGCCGGCCCACGACGAGCGCGACTTCGCGTTCGCGAAGAAGTTCGCCCTGCCGATAGTCCAGGTCGTCAAGCCCGCCGACGGCTCGACGCCCGATCCTGAACGAGGCGTTTGCGGGCGACGGTCGTCGCCGTCAACTCGGGCCCGCTCGACGGGCAAGCCGACCGCGCGAGGCCAAGCGCGAGATCACCGCCGCGCTGGAGAAGCGCGGCGTCGGCAAGGGCGCGATCACCTACCGCCTGCGCGACTGGGTGTTCGCCCGCCAGCGCTACTGGGGCGAGCCGATCCCGCTCGTCCACTGCCCCACCGACGGCATCGTCCCGGTGCCCGAGAAGGACCTGCCGGTGCGCCTCCCCGACGTCGAGACGCTACGCGCCGACGGGAACCGGCGAGTCACCGCTCGCGGCGATCGACAGCTTCGTCAACACCACCTGCCCGAAGTGCGGCGGCCCGGCCAAGCGCGAGACCAACACGATGCCGCAGTGGGCGGGGTCGTGCTGGTACTACCTGCGCTACCTCGACCCGAAGAACGCCGAAGCGCATCTTCGATCCGACGATCGAGAAGCAGTGGATGTCCGTCGACCTCTACGTCGGCGGCGCCGAGCACAGCGTGCTGCACCTCCTCTACGCCCGCTTCTGGCACAAGGTGCTCTTCGACCTGGGGATCGTCTCCACCAAGGAGCCGTTCCAGAAGCTGCGCCACCAGGGGACGGTGCTCGCCTACTCGTTCCAGGACAGCATGGGGCGGTATCACGAGGCGTCTCCGAGGTCGAGTTCCGCGGCGACAAGCCGCGTGCTCGAAGCGACGGGCGAGGAGCTGAAGATCGCCGTCGAGAAGATGGCGAAGTCGAAGATGAACGGCGTGAACCCCGACGACGTCGTCCGCGACTACGGCGCCGACGTCATGCGCCTCTACGAGCTGTTCATGGGCGAGTTCGAGCTCCCAAAACCGTGGGACCCGCGCGCCATCGAAGGGGCGAACCGGTTCCTCAAGCGGACCTGGCGCCTGGTCGAGGACTGGCAAGCCGCGAAGGCGCCGACGGACGACCCGCACCTGCGCCTCCGCCACAAGACGATCAAGCGGGTGACGCACGATCTCGAGCGCATGCAGTTCAACACCGCGATCTCCGCGATGATGGAGTACCTGAACGCGCTCGCCGGTACGCCGGGCGCCACCCGCGAGGATCTCCTGACGCTGATCCGGCTGGTCGGCCCCTACGCGCCCCACCTCGGCGACGAAGCCTGGGCCCACCTGGGCGAAAAGGGCTTCCTGCTCGAGGCCGCCTGGCCGACGTTCGACGACGCGCTGACGATCGACGAGACCGTCACGATCGGCGTCCAGGTCGACGGCAAGCTGCGCGGCGACGTCCACCTCCGGCGCGACGCGAGCGAAGACGACGCCCGCGCCGCCGCCCTGGCGATCCCCAACGTCGCCAAGCACCTGGAGGGGCGCGTGGTGAAGAAGTTCATCTACAAGCCGGGGCGCATCGTCGGCATCGTCACCGCCGCATCCGGCTCCTGAAGCCGGGCCCGCGTGACCAGGGCCGCCACCACGGCCGCAGCCTGGCGCAGCGCCGCCAGGCTGCCCGACGTGGCCACGATCCAGGAGAGCCAGAGCGCCTTGTAACGGAACCGGCTGTTCTCACCCAGCTCGCCCGCGACGCCGAGGACGAACACCCAGGCCATGGTGAGGAACGCGAACGCCAGGACCACCCTTTGCGCGCGGGGCGTCGCCGGGGCGAACAGCGCCACCAGCGAGAACAGCAGCCCCAGCGCCAGGACCACCCGGCTGGCCGTCCCCTGATCCAGCGCGTCCGCCCAGCGGGTCGCCTCCGGGATCGCGACCCGGTTGAACCGGAAGAAGTTGTCCTCGTCGACCGGATGGAAGAAGAGCGGCACGCTGGTCCGCGCCAGCGCCCGCAGGTAGGTCACGGGATACGTCGACAGCAGCACCGACAGGTCGTGTGCGTAAAACTGGGCCGTCGCGGGGAACGACCAGTGGTTGTAGCTGACGGAGTGAAACGACGGGGTCCGCTTGTACACCTCGTCCAGCAGCGGCACGCCGGTGGTGCGGGGCTGAAGCTGGAACAGCGACACGTTGCGATCGCCGGGTTCGAACGCGTCGCGGCCGGCCGCCGGCGACAGCCGCCCGCGGCGCGCCTCGGCGGCAACGCGGTCGGCGCCGACCAGCGGCGAGACGGCCCGGGCGAGGTTGCGCGAGCCCCAGGACGAGGTCCCGAAGAACCCGAACAGCGCCTGATTCTTCGCGCACCAGAGCAGCAGCAACAGCCCCGGCAGCGCGAAGCAGACCAGCGCGCGCCGGCGGGTGCCGGGGGCCGCCAGCGCGGCGACGACCAGCGCCACGAGAACGAAATAGACCGGGTGAAACAGGCTGCGGGTCAGGGCCAGCGCGACGAGGTGCGCCGCCGCGATTACCATCTCGCGCCCCGGACGCCCGCGGCTTTGCGCCAGCCAGGCCCCCGCCCCCACGATGAACGTCACGTTGAGGTGCGGATAGAAGTACCAGCTCTGGTAGAGCACGAACGGCGGCGCGGCGACCATCGCGCACACCAGCAGCGCCGCGACGAGCACCGGGACCCGCAACCGCAACAGAATGACGTAGGCCGCGAGGCCCATGTAGAGGCCGCACGCCACGAACACCGGCGCCAGCACGAACGCGGGGTGGTTGGGCGCCAGCTTCAGCGCAAAAGCAGTCAGCAGGTTGTAGAGCGGCGGCTGGCCGTGCAGGTGAAGCAGGCTTTGCCAGGGCCGTTCGCGCAGCAGGATCGGATCGATCAGCTGGTCGAACGACGCCAGCGTCGACCAGTCCAGCCGCACGCCGCGCGCATGATAAAACCACTGCGTTGCCGCGAACCCGACCAGGACCAGCAGGGCCCCGACGTACTCCGGCGGTCGCAACCAGACCCGGCGCGCGCGCGCTACGACCGCCGCCACGTTCATGCCCGCGGACCCTAGCATGACGTCACCGGCCCCGACGGCGTCGACATCGCTTGAGCTCGAGGGGGACGCCGCGGCGCGGTTCGCCGAGGCGATGTCCACCGCGGCCGAGCGGCTGGGCGCGGCCGAGGTTCTGGCCCGCGCACCGCACCGGGCGGAGGCGATGCACGTGCTCGCGCGCGCCCTGCAGGCGCTAGAGGCGGCGGCCGCCGAGCTGAACCAGGCGCACGCCGAGCCCGTCGCGTCCGTCTCCGAGCTGGCGGACCGGCGGGCCCAGCTCGAGCGCGCGCCGGAAGCCGACGCGCGGCTGTTGCCCGACGACCTGCGCCTGCTGCGCACCACCGCCGCCCACGCCCGCCGCGTTCACGCGCGGCTGGCCCGGCTGGCCCGCCCGCGCCGCGTCGTCATGGCCCGCCGGCTCGCGCTCGCCGGCGCCGCCGTCGCGCTCGCCGTCGCCATCCCCCTCTCGCTGTCGCGCCTGCACGATCGGCTCGAGGTCACCGCGTCGGGCAGCAACATCCTGCCGCTCTTCTCGCCCGAGAACGCCATCGACGGACACCCGGAGCGCGAGTGGCTGACCCCGGACGGCAGCGACGGCTGGGTGCAAGTCGACCTGCGGCCCGCGCTGCGGGTCCGAGCGGTGCGCCTCACCAACGCGCGCAATCCCCCCTACAACGATCGCGCCTCGAAGGACGTCGACGTCGAGCTCTATCGTGGCGACAAGGTGGTGGCGAAAGCGCAGACCACCTTCGAGGCGATAGACACCGCGCCCGTGCCGCGCACAATCCCGATCGCCGCCGACGGCGTCACGCGGGTTCGCGTGACCATCCGCAGTCACCACGGCCAGGGCGCGGGACTCGCCGAGATCGAGCTCGTCGAGCCCGCGCGCTAGCCGCTCCCGCGCGAAGCGCGGGTGTGCGGCTAATTCCGAGACGTGCTCTGGCCGCTCCCGTCAGCTGGAGACCGTGCGCCCGCGAAACAGGTGCACGACCAGGCTGACGATCGCCAGCACGATCAGGACGTGAATCGCCGTCGAGGCGACATGCATGACGCCGAACCCCATGAGCCAGGCCAGCGCGAGTATCAGAGCGAGTGCAATAAACATGTCTCACCTCCAATGGTTGTGTAAGTGAACCTGCGTACGCCACAGCCGGGAGGCCAGGGGTTGCCCGCGGTCATTTGCCCGCACGGCGCCGGCCCGGAGTCCGGCAGGCGCCGTCGGCGCACTCGTGCTCGGAAGAGGTAGCAAAGAGAGCGGCGATGCTGCGCACCACGCGCTCGTTGGCCCGCGACCTCGGCGCCGGGGTCTGAGGCTCGGCCCTGACCCGCTGACGCTGCTGGCCAGCGCCGCCGTCTGCGGGGTGTGTGAGCCGCGGCGCCGGTCTCATGCATCTGTTATTGCGTGATTGCTCTCATCTGCGCGCGCTGCGGTGAGCCGTTCTCGGGCTCTCCCGCCTTCTGCTTCTGGTGCGACGCCCGCCTGTGCGGCAAGTGCGTCGACATCGAAGGCCACTGCGGCCACCCCGAGGCGCGCGCCTGGCGAAAGCGGGTCTCGGAAGAGAACGAAGCGGGCCGCCTGAAGATGGCCGAAGCGGTCTTCGACCGGACCGGGCGCAAACCCGACTAGGGTGACGCGACCACGATTCTGCTGAGCCGGCTCCCGGGATTGAACCGGGGACCTACGGTTTACGCGAACCGGGGCTCAAGATCGCAACGCTACCACCGGCCACGCTCTACGGGTACGGGCGCCACTCCTATGGGACGATCGTCGGCCGGTCCGGCAAGGTCTCCGCCTTCCGTCTGCGCGACCTGATGGGCTACTCGGACATCAAGACGACGCTCCACTACGTCCACAGCGGCGAGGGCCTGTCGGCCGACGAGTTGGAGGGCCTGGGGGCCTAGGCCGGCTACTCGCCCGCGAAGGCCTTATCAACCTCGGACATCAGCTTACAGGCGCTGTCCGAGCCCATCTTGCAACCGCGCTCTAGGACATCTACCGCGACTTTGATGCCCTTCGCCTGGTCCTTAGGGCGCTTCTTCTCTGCCGCCATCTGGAGGGACAAAGCCCCCGCCATAGAGCAGGAATGGGCTACGTCCGCCTTATCCCCGTAGATCGCCACCTGGCAGCCGTAGAGGTAGAACATGACCATCGCCATGTCCTTTCTCTCCCCCTTCTTGAGGGGCAGCGCCCCGCGGTCGTACAGGTCACCTACCATCCCGCACGCGAACGAGAGGCCGGCGCGGCAAGCCATCCCGTAATACTTGGCGGCCAGGGCCGGGTTGGCCTCGCCCGTCTTGGCATCGCAATCCTTGCCTTCGTCGTAGCTCATGGCTAGGCGTGTGCAGCCCTTGGCCAACTCCACGCCGCGCTCATTCGGCGTGAAACCCTTGCCGACGTTAAGCGGCTTGATGTCCAGGCACTGGCGGTAGAGGGACGGGATGTCCAAACACTTGTCACCCTCAGCCCGCGCGACGCCGCCTATCAGTACGATTCCCAGCAGGACCAGGGCGCGCACGAATTTCAGGGTAACACGCCCCCTCGGGGTCACGCCGCCCGCGCCAGGTCCGCCAGGTTGAAGCGCAACGCGCGGCCCGCGCGCCGGAACGGCACCTTCCCGACGCGGACCATCCGCCGGAGGGTCCGGGGCGACACGCCGAGGTGCGCGGCGGCCTGGTCGACGTCGACCAGCTGGACGGGGGTGGTCGCCCGGAGCTGGCGCACCTCCGCGGTCAGCTCCTCCACATTCCGCGCGAGCCTCGCCACTACCTCGGCGAGGTCCGGAACGGGCTGCGAGGGGTCGACGTCCACATAGAATATCTATCGAATCTCATCGACGGCCCCGTTCGCCAGCATGACGAGCGACCGTAGGGCGTCGGCGGCCTTCGTCCTCCAGCCCCGAGCCCACTCGATCCCCTCCCAATCGCGCTCGAACCCTCCCGACCACCCAGACGCTTCCTCGACGGCCTCGAACTCGGACGCCCGAACGGCCGTCACACGTGCCCGGCGGATTCTCCCGAGGATGACGACGCTGACCGGCTCCCCGATGCGGAGTCGGCGTTGCCGGACGGGCATGACGGAGACGCTAATCGATCCGCAACCCCTCGGAACTCCTACCGCGGGACCATGTACAAAAAAGGCGCCGACCCCTTTCGTACACGGCGCGCTTGCCCTGGTACTACCAACCGCGGTATCGCTGGCGGTGCAACCGCCCCCTCCCCCCGGTGACCATCGTTCGCGGCATAACCCGGATGATTACTGGCGACTCGGGGGAGAGGGTGGCCCTTACTGCAATTCCTGCCTTATCACGTATTTCTGGTTTTAGACGCGGCCGTGGCGTCAAGCTCCTAAGTCCGCGCCCCCACAGCGTTTAAAGTTTTACTTAGGGCTTGTGGAGAGTACCGAAAAGTCGCGGTTTCGCGCGGGTTCGAATGGTCTGGGACGTTCTGCGCGGCGTCGTTGTCCTCCTGATCTTCGACCACTGAACCCCTGATCGAGCGGACCGCCGACAACTCGTTGGCGCAGTTCCGCCGGGGTGCTGGTCTCATGGTGGACCCGTTAGCGTTTTTTACCGGGCCGACCTCCTACGCGATCGGCAACGACCTGGACGTTGACGATGTTGACGACGATCGGCGCGGGCGGAGGTGCTGGCGTCGGGGGTGCGGGTGGGGGTCGGTTCCAGCGGTTGCCGAGGATGGTCAACACCACGCCCAGCAGGCCGAGACCGCCCACCACCAAGGCCGCCAACACGGGCGATTGCGAGCTCATGTAACGGCCCGATCAAGCCGGTCAGCTGGGAATCGGCGCTTCATGGCCAGCACCCGGCCTTTATCCACGTTGGGCATCTACCTAGGGCCGATTGGGGATCCTACGCATCGCCTATCTGCCGGATTTACCCCCGACGCCGAACCTCCTACGCGATCGCCAGACGCGCGAAAGCCCCGCCAGGCTGTCCACCACCGGGGGGCTCGAACGCGCAGCCAGCGATCAGTCGCTTCGTTTCGCGATCGGTCTGAGTGCCATAGGCGGTCGGCGGGGCCATGTACCAGAGACCCAACCGGTACCGAGAGACCGATCAGCGGCGCTTGGCGGACGGTCTAGGCATATTGCTGGACGCCATTCGCTTGACGGAGAAGCAAGCGTGCTTATGGCCAGCGCGCGGCGGAATAACCGCCCAAGGGAGAATGTCCAATGGCGCAGTGGAAAGAAGGCGACGTAGTTCAACTGAAGTCTGGCGGCCCGCTGATGACGGTGGCCAACGCCGAGAAGCCCAAGTCGCTCTACTGTCAGTGGTTCAACTCCGCCTTCGAACTGAAGGGCGACTTCTTCAATCCCGACGCCCTTAAAGAGCACACGACCAGATAAAAGGCCCCGAGGCGCTCAGCCCCGTCGATGTCTAGTGGGGTGGGCGGGGACTCCTCTGACGGCGTCCCGGTGAGATGACGGAATGGCGAAGCGAAGAAAGACAGAGGCCGAGCGTCGCGCGGAGTTGGCCCGGCAGGACCGAGAGGTGTGGGAAGGGTTCCGGCCCCAGCTGGCCGCGCTCAAGACGATGGACGACGCGTGGGCGCTGTGGGCGCAGCAGGTCTCGGAGGGCTCGCCCGGCCGCCGCTACTACTCCAACCTCGGTTTCTTCCTGAACTACTTCGCTCGCCCCGCGGGGGCGAACGGCGCTGAGTGCGTGCTCTACGCCGCTTTCATCGACCAGCTCGGGGCGTCTGGCGTGTTGAAGCCTGAAGACGTGGCCAAGATCAAGGCCGCGCTACTGGGGCCGTCGATCTAGCGTCCGCCATGACTCCGATGGTAGCTCACTGCGCCTTCTCCGCGCCCGGGCACGTCGAGAGGCAGTCGTCCCAAGCGTCGTTGCACTGACTCCGACCGATCAGCCCGCCGCGGTCGTGGCGACACTGGTAGTCGAGCGACTTGCACTCCCGGTAGCAGCTCATCCCCTCGGGCGTGCGCGGCACGACGTATTGGGACTCGTAGGCGCCGCACCCTGCTCCGACTACCGCCAGCACCACCACCAAGGCCCTGATTGGGGGGCAACTGGCGGGCGAGCACGTCCATGCGCGCGAAGAGCGCGTCTATCCGCGATCTCCATTGTGTCCCTCCCATCGTAACGGAAAGAGCCCCCGCCCAGCCATCGGCCAGACGGAGGCCCGGGTTAACTCAACTCGCGCGACGGAGCCCCCCGGGTCGTCCGGGCACGTGCGGACCAACCGCGCAGCCGCGCGGCAGGTCGAGCGCCACTCGCGCTCAAGGCTCTGGCGCTTGCGGGTGGTCACGAGTCCAGCCTCTCGGCGTCGATCTCGGCCGCGAGCGACATAACGACCGCTATCCGCGCGTGCATGTCGCGGCCGAGCGCGGTGAAGTGGAGGCACCCGTCGACGCCGAGGGCGACGATCCCGGCGTCGTCGAGGTGGCGCAGCATCCGCCACGTGGCGAACGGCCCGAACGTCGGCGCGAAGGTGGCCACCACCTCGACGACCTTGGGTGGCCCGGTGGAGCACGCGACCGCGAGCGTGTCGAGCACCAGGGGAAGCGACTCGAAGCTCCCGACGGCCTCCGGAACTCGGCGCGGTAGGTCGACCGGCACAGCTCCGCCCCGCCCCGTTGCGTGGCGATGACGAGCGTCCCGGAGCCGGTGTTGGCGTCGGCGCTCCACGTGATCACTCCCGCCTCGGTCAGCGTCGTCCCGTCGTCGCCCGCGGAGCACGTGACGGAGACCGACGTCGAGCACTGGTCGTCGCCGTCCCGGACCGAGACCCCGGAGCACGACGGGTCGGGGGGCGCGTCGGCATCTAGGCCCTCCGTCCCGACCGGGCCGCACGTCCCGGAGACCTCGGTCAGCGTGGCGAGGTAGAGCCCCGTTCGCGGGGTGCAGACGTCCGATCCGTCCTCGCCGACCGAGGAGCAAGCGCCAGCCGACACGCACAGCAGCGCCAGCGCCATCAAGCAACGCGGCAGGGCCCCGAGGATGCCGGTCGTCGGCTCCTCGTCGAGTAGGTCGCCCGCCTCGTAGTCGTCGGGCCCGAAGTCGGCGTCGAACTCCTCGACGAGCTGGCCCAGCTCCGAGGCGTTGTCGTTGGCGGGAAACTAGGTGCGTGCCGTCAGGCGGGAGAGGTTCATTGTGTTAGCCGTCACAGTGGATATCCATCATGAGATACACCGTAACTACGGTCTGCAAGTGGTACAATTGCGTAGCTACGCAACCCAGTGATATCGATCGAGCACTAAATGAAGCGTCCAGGCGACCGTCACGCGAAGGGTGGCAAGGGGATACTGCTCCGGCCCTCAGAGGAGCAGCGCGCCGAGCTTGAGGCGGCCGTCAAGGCGCTGGGCGAGCGCTCGAAGGTGCCCGGGGCGAGGGTGACCCTCTCGGGGTTCGTGCTGGACGTGGCGCTGGATGCCGCGCGCGACATCATTCGAAAGGGCAAGTGACGATGCCTCGCGAAGTCGTCGATATCGCCGGAAGCAGCAACAGCTGTCGCGACGCCGACGATTTCTTGGGGAAACTGAGCCCCTCCCGCTACACGTGGGGACCTGAACCCTCGGCGTGGATCTTCCGCGGCCACTGGGACGCAGACTGGAAGCTACTGGCGAAGGCCCATCGAGGACTCAAGGAGTTCGAGGGTCTTGGGGTGGACAAAGAACTCGACATCAACCTCACTGGGACGTCTTCCAGATGGTCCGGATTGAAGATACCCGAGATGATGGTCCTCCAACGATTTCGGGTTGCCCTTGACCGAGCGGGGCTCGCGACCCCGTTCGACATAGAACGGTTGCAACGGAAGCAAGAACTCAATTCAATGGGTCTAGTCGCTGACGCTGACGACGACGGTTTGGACGTCCCGTTGCTCGCGCTCGCGCAACACCATGGCCTACCCACGAGCTTGTTGGACTGGTCGCGGATCGCGGCCAAGGCGGCCTACTTCGCTGCGGCGAAAGCGGTGACCGCGACGAAGTCCGACGGAATCATGGTGGTGTGGGCCCTTCGAGCGGACGTAGTCCGGGCCATTCCCAAATCCGAGTCGGTAGAATGTCGGATAGTCACCGCTCCGGCCTCAAGCAATCCCAACCTCCATTCGCAATCAGGGTTGTTCACGCACGTCGGAGGTGAGGTCAGCTATGCGGTCGACGACCTCGTCCGCGCACTTCCAGATTCGTACTTTACGCTTGGGGAGCAATTTGAGTTCCCATGGATGCGGAGACTCACCCTCCCGCAGTCAGAAGCTCCGGAGCTGTTGCGCGCCTTGAACCACATGGGCATCAACGGAGCCTCCATGTTCGTCGGCGTCGACGGCGTAGTGAGGGGGTTGCGGGAAGCGGCTTTCAGCGACCAGCACAGACCCTAGTAGGCCGGGTGCCCATGTCGGAGTCGTCAGCGCACGACCTCCCGAGAGTTGCCGCCGAATCTCGAAGCCGGCGCTCGATCTCCTCGACGCATCGGGGGCACGTGATCGCGCTCCGTCGGGTCGACCACCACGGCCAGCCCGGTTCGACTTCCCGCCCGCACAGGGCGACCGTGCACTCGTCCGGCCGCGCGTGGACCCAGGGGAGGCCGGAGTAGAGGACCTCGGGCGATGCGGGACCGGCCACGGCGGCAGTGTCCCAGATCGAGGTGTTCCCGCCCGGCTCCCTGTAACCTCCCCGGCTCCACCCAAGCCCCGCCCGGCCGTCGCGCCCGGCGGGGCTCAGGCGGCCATCAGGCCCGATATCTCGACGAGCCAGTAGGGTTCCGAGAGCTTCAGCGGGCAGCAGAAAATGTATCGCTGACGACTGCCGACCGGGCGAACCTCGATCTGGAGCCCGGGGGCGAAGAAGTCGGCCAGGGCGTACACCGCCTGATGCGGGTCTTCCGCCTGGAGTTCAGTCAGTGGGTAATGATTATTATTGATAAATATCTGAAAATCATCCCCCGATCATAACACGACGCTGGCCACTTTTCCGCCGTTTCTGCAACGGCCGTCGCGGTCGTTACGATCGATGATTGTGATATTTCATCAACCGATCGTTTGAGAAATTCGCCAATGCTTCGATCGCGGCGAATTCAAATATCGCTTACTGCCCGCGCATACATCGCCGACCGAGCGCCGGGCCTTCGAATCACGGCAGCGCGTCCCAATCCGGCTCGGGCGAGCGCTCCCAGTACTCCAGGACGTGCCCACTGTAGCCGGCCCGCTCCAGCGCCAGCTCCCACTCCCAGCCGTGTCCCGTCTCGGAACCCGCGCAGAGGTGCGCCGCCTCGCGGGCGACGACCTCGGCGAGGGTACAGAACTCCGTCCTCGCCTCCCAGTTGGGGGCGAAGTGGATGGCGTGCTTGCCGTGCGGCACTCAGGCGATAGCCTCGCCGCGCATGGGCGCGTCGAACACCAGCTCGACGGATCGGGCGAGCTTGCGGGGCGAGGGCCGGCCGTTGCGCCGGAAGACCCGCTCGACGACGCGGACGATATCGTCGCGGGTCATTGCCGCGCGTCGCCCTCGGCGGGCTCCTCGTGACCTCGGCGATCGCCTCGTCGAGGCAGCTCTTGCACCGACCGCATCCTCCGCTCTTGCACGCGTCGACGGTCGCCTTGGCCTTCTTCTTCTCGTAGGAGCGCTTCGCGCGGGCGCGCTCCTCTGCGGGCTGGCGATCCTCCTGGCCGGCCTCGTCATCCCAGTCGCCAACGTGGCCACGGTGATCGGCGGGCTCGTGGGCGTGTTCGGCATCTTCGCTACCGGCCATGTCCTCGAGGACCTCCAGGCCACCAAGAGCGCAGCCAGGCTAGCTGAGGACGAGGACACAACTGAAGTCGACTAGCCTAGCTCGGCTTCCTCGGACCAGTGGCGCCCGTGAGACCGGACGGACCTGTCGGCCCCATGGGGCCAGTTACGCCAGAGGGGCCGGTCATCGCGGCCGTGACCTTGACGCCGGCATCCCAGGGGTAGAACGGGGCCGGCAATTGATTCGTCTGACCCTCCGCCAGCATGCGAAGGCGCGCCCTCAAAAACAGGTTCTCGTTCTCCTGCTCCACGACCCGCGCCCTAAGCCGAGTGGCCTCGTCTGGCGGCCCGATCGCGGTCCCCTCCTGGAGCGACGCGAACCCGGCGGTCAACGCCCCGAACAGCCGCTCGTCGCGCTGGTGGAGATAGTCGAGGTGGGCCAGGAGCGCATCGACCACCGGGTTGCGCCGACGCTTCGACCGCTTCGCCTTGACCTTGGCCATCGGGGCCACGAACGACCTGCCCGCCGTCTCGCGACGACCGGCATCGTCACACCGGTCGCAGGTCCCCGGAGCGGTAGCAGCTAACTCGCAACACTCGTAGTCGAAGGCCATCGATTCCCCCTAGTCCCAAGAGAGCCGCCCCGATCCTAGCGCGTCAGCTCGGCCGCGCCACCAGGTCATCGGCCCAGACCAGGGGGTGGCATGGTGATACGGTACGGGCCGCATGCCGTTCGAGTCCGAACAAGCGCAGCTGCTTCAGAAGCACCTAAAGGGAAAGCGAATCGTCTGTCCGCTCTGCGACACGAAGGTGTTTCAGTTGGTCGAGGTCATATCGATCCCTATCCAGGGGGTCGGCCTAATCGACCCGAGATACGTGAAATTGTTCCCGGAGTTAAAAGAGATGCTTTCTCCGGATGATGACCTTGGCATCAAGAAGTTCACGAGCCCTCTCGCCCTGGGGTCCTCGAACGAACAGAAGCCCAGGACTCTCCCGGTCGCCATCATGTCGTGCACGAACTGCCACTACTTGATGCAGTTCGCTTGGATGCCCATCGTCCATGAGGCACTCGGTGGGTGACGAGGGCGCCAAGACCCTGTCGACCGTTAAGCAGGTCATCAGGTCCGTCGAGGTCGACACGCTACCGCTCGACGGTGGCTCCTCGCTGGTCGTCACGCGCAGCGAGAACTACACGGTGAGCGAGACGATCCAAGGGATCAGTCCAGAGATGGCCCAACACCAACTAGCTCTCCTGAACGCGGAGTGCTCAAGTCGCGAGCGAGTCGCCCAGATAGAGGCGACCGGTCGAAAGGAGGTAGCCCACCAACAAGGTCCCGCTACCGTAAACGCGATGATGAAACCGGTGTGGGGCATCATGGCGATCCTGGGGGCCGCCGGGTTTTATGCGCTGCACGCTCACCACCCATGGGTCGCTGGGATAGCGTTCGGAGGCATGGCTCTCAGAGCGCTTTTCGGCTCGCTGATCGACAAGCACGACAGGCACCGAGACCCCGAGCGGCCGAACTAGACCCGTCCCGGCCTCCCCGGTATCCCAGACCACCACCACACCGATCGCCAAACCGCCTACGCAATCCAAGGCGACGAGTTCGGGCCCGCCCAACTACCGGGGGGAGGCCAACGCCCAGCCAAGGACCGAGCGCGGAGCGCGCTGGACAGGCTCAGTTCCGCGGCGCTCGGCCGCCGCCCCGCCCCCCCCGCGCGGGCCCCGGCTTGGGACCCATCTGGGGCCCAAGTCGACGCTTTGGGTGTCCCAACTGGAGGTCAGGAGCGGCCAAAGGCCCCGTCTTGGGCCCATGTTTCCGCGGAAGTCTGAGCCGGCTCCCGGGATTGAACCGGGGACCTACGGTTTACGAAACCGTTGCTCTACCACTGAGCTAAGCCGGCGAAAGTAGCCCGCGCATTTAACACGGCAGCGACTACGTAGCCAAGGGGCCAGATCGACGGAAGAGCTCGCGACTTCGTGGGTCGGGCGACGTCGACTTGGATACCATCAGTGGTCCCTATGCGCGTATGGGGGCCTTTTCCTCGCGTTTGCCTTGCTAGCGGGGCCGGCGGACAGGCTGAAACCAGACCGGCGCGGGGGGCGGGGCGGCGCGGGCGCTTACTGCGACTCCCCCTCCCCCAGTAGGACGCGTAGGCTCGCCGCGGTCTCCTCGTCCATTTTCGCAGCCTTTTCCCCCGCACTTTCACGCGTCTCCACGACCTTGCTTGGCGGCCCAGGCATCTCGATGCGGGGAGGACGTGGGGCTCCGAAGAACTGCGTCCGGGCGCCCTTCGGCGGGCTGTGGTCTTCCGGGATCCACACGGGCGGATTCTTGGCGGTTCTCGCCGGAAACTGGAGATTCGCAACATCCGATCTCAACCCCCGCACGAGAAGAAGAATTTCTTCCACCATCTCTGGGGTCATGCGTGGTGGCGCTTGGACAGGTGCAGTTTTCGGAATCTTATTCAATTCGGCCTCCAGAGACGGGAAGGCCCTGTCAAACACCGTCTCGCTTACTCTCTCGTCCAGAGGATCGGTCATGGCATTGTTGATCGATCGAACGAGTTCCCGCGTGCCTCTCCGGTCGGCTTCAACTCCCTGGAAGTCACCGAGGGGGTCACCGTAGTCAGTGGGCTTTAGGCCGAAACAATATGGAACGACGAGGCGATCGTTGTCGACGGAGCGAGACAGCGCACCAGCTTCGAAATTGATCCACGGAGCGAGGATGTTTTCCTTCGTGAGGCACAGAACCCCGAATTTGAGTGAGTCGAGGTGCTGCGTTACTTCACTACGCCAGCGTTTGCCCGCGTAGATATCCTGCTGCGACATCCATGGGACGCACTGCTGAATCACCGTCGGAAGCCACTCGTGGAGCGCACGAGCGACAGCGCCGCTTCGCTCACCGGACCAGGCCAGGAAAACGTTCGGGGCTCGCTGAGAATCGCCTGGCATTTTGCCGAGCGTATCGGACGCTGACGAACAAAGAAACCGCCACGCGGATGCGCAACGACGGCACCGACCCGCAGAGCTTCGTCAACGACAGCCGCGACTGGACGACGGTCGTGACGTTCTAGGGGCGGAAGTTCCGCTCGTCCCGCCGTTCTGGTAGCGATACCCGGATGGCGAATCAAGAACAGGAAGCGACGGTGCGCTGTCGGGTCTGCGGCGAGCCCGTGCCGGTGGCCGCGCACGTCTGCCTCAAATGCGGCGTCTGGACGCGCACCGGGCCGGCGGGCCTCTACGTCGCGGGGGCGTTGAAGGCCCTGGCCACGATCGCCACCGGGGTGGCGCTGCCGCTGGTGCTGCTGTTCGCGAGCCGCAAGTTCGATGACCGGACGGCCCAGAACGCCCGGGCCGAGCGGCTGCAGCAGGACCAGGCGACGGCGATCAGCAAGGCGGCGGCCGACGCGCGCGAGGCCACCCTGCTCTCCTCCGAGGTGCTCGGGATCCAGTCGCGGATTCTGTCGGCCTGCGACGAGTACCAGGCGATCAGCGCCATCGCCCACGAGCCGTGGCTGGGCCCGTCGTGCGCGACGTCGTTCATAAACGCCGTCTCCGCGCTGGACGTCGCGGTGGGCAAGCTCGCCTACCGCGTCGACGAGCTGCCGGTCCACCGCGTGACCGTCCAGGACATGCGAAAGCTGAGCGAGGCGTACTGGGGCTTGCCGGGCCAAACGAGCCTTCGGCAGGAGATGATCGTGGCCCTCCATGCCCCGGCTCCCGGCGTCGAAGGCGTGGGGCTGAAGTTCTGCGGGCCCTTCGTCGCGCAGACGCCCGACCGGCGGGCAAAGTGCAGCGCCCAGCAGGCGGCGCTGAACGGGATCGTCGGGCGGATCGGCGACATCTCCAACGTCCTTTTCTGCGGTCTCAGCCACGACCTCGCCGAGTTCCGCGGCAAGCTGTACGAGCTGGACGCGGAGGACAAGGGCCAGACGTCGGTGGCCACGTTGCTGGCCAAGCGGCTGCGCGAAAACGCGGACAACAACGTCTGCTCGTGGATCCTCCAGCGCGCCCACGGCGCCGTCGCCGCGCACTGAGCCAAACCGACGAATCGTCGGGGGTCTGAGCCGCCGTGATGGGCAACCCTTGCCAGTCCCGGTAAGGTCGACTAAAGCGGCGGCATGAAGAGCGTGAGGTTTGCGATCGCGACGGCCCTGGCGGGGACGGCTGGCTTCACCCTGGGGGCCGTCATGCTGGTCGCCCCCACCGGGTGCGGCAGCGACTGCGACGTCCCCTTCTGCCCGCCGGTGGAGGCCTCGATCCAGACCGAGGCGAACGTCGATCTGCCGATCACCAACATCGAGCGGGCCGGGCCGTCGTGCCCCCAGACGCGACCGCTCTGCCGGGGCGACAGCATGACCACCTTCTGCACGCACACCGAGTTCTACGGCGGTGGCCCCGGCTTTTGCGAGGTGCGCATCACCTTCGCCGATCGCCCCGCCCAGATCGTGGAGTTCACCTTCGGGGAGAAGACTTGCTGCCCCGGCACGCCGATCATCGGCGAGTCGACCTACTACATCCCGCTGAACCCGGACGCGGCGATCTACAGCGCGCACGACGCCGGCAACGACGCCGTCCGCATCGAGATCCCGTCCGACGCGGGGGCGACCGACGCCGCGGACGGGGCCACCGACGGCGACGTCACCGACGGCGGCACCGATTGAACGAGGCGCTGGGTCCCGAGAGCTGGCCGCGGGCAGCCACGGAGAGCTGGCCGCGGGCCTTCAGGCGGGCGGTCTGGCTCGCCCTCTGGAGCCTCGCGCTCCTCATCCTCGCGGCGGAGCTCGCGTTTGCCTGGAGCAACTGGCGCAGCGGCGACAGCCTCGGCGAGATGGCGCGCTACGCCGCCTTCGCCGCCGGCCTCATCGGCCTGCCGATCGCCTATCGCCGGCACGTCCCGCAGGCGGTGCGCTGGCCGGCGACGAAGCGGGCCTGGCTCCTCGCCATCCCGCTCGTCGTCGTGTTCGCCCTGCCGGTCCTCTTGTTCGTCGCCAACGCCCTGCGCGGCGCGATCAGAGGGTGAGCTACCCCTTCTTCTTGCCGATCCCGAACAGCCGCGCCACCGGATCGTAGAAGCGATCGACGACCCGCTCCTTCAGCGGAATGATCGCGTTGTCGGTGATGGTGATGTTCTCCGGGCAGACCTTGGTGCAGCACTTGGTGATGTTGCAGTAGCCGATCCCCTGGGCCTTCTTCAGCTCGGGGAGGCGGTCCTCCGTGTCGAGGGGGTGCATCTCCAGCGCCGCCGTGTAAACCAGGAAGCGCGGGCCGATGAACTCGTCGTGCTTGTGGTGGTCGCGCAGGACGTGGCAGACGTCCTGGCAGAGGAAGCACTCGATGCACTTGCGGAACTCCTGCACGCGCTCGATGTCTTCCTGCTGCATCCGCCAGGTGCCGTCGGGCGCATCGGGGGCGCGCGGCTTGAACGGCTTGATCTCCATCTTGACCCGGTAGTTCCACGAGACGTCGGTGACGAGGTCGCGGATGTTCGGGAAGGCGTGCATCGGCTGCACCGTCACCGGCTCGGACAGGTTCACGTCCGACAGCCGGGTCATGCACATCAGCTTGGGCATGCCGTTCACCTCGGCCGAGCACGACCCGCACTTGCCGGCCTTGCAGTTCCAGCGCACGGCCAGATCGTTGGCCTGCTCGGCCTGGATCTGATGGACGGCGTCCAGCACCACCATCCCCTCGCCGACCTCGGTCTTGTAGTCCTTGAACTCGCCTTTGCCCTTCTCCCCACGCCAGATCCGGAACGTCGCGGTCGCCATTACTTGTTCTCCTCCACGACCTGCTTCAGGTCGTCGCGCAACGGGGGAATCGTCTCGCGGCGCAGCTCGGGGTGCCCGCCCGGCCCCTTGCGCACCACGAAGTTGAACTTCTCGAACGCCGGGTCCTTGCCCTGGTGGTCCTCGCGGAAGTGGCCACCGCGGCTCTCCTTGCGTTCAATCGCGCACATCGCGATCACCTCGGAGCAGATGAGCATGTTGCCGAGGTCCAGCGCGGTGTGCCAGCCCGGGTTGTACTCGCGGTTGCCGAGGACGCCGACCTTGGCGGCCCGCGCCTTCAGCCCCTGGATCGCCTCCAGCGCGTGGCGCATCTCGCCCTCTTTGCGGACGATGCCGACGTTGTCCTGCATCACGTCCTGCAGCTCGTACTGGATCTTGTAGGGCCCCTCGGCGTCGGTCGCGCCGGTGGCCCGCTCGAACGGCGCCAGCGCCGAACGCGCCGCCGTCTCGATCTGACCCTCGTCGACCTTCGCCCCCTCGCGCTCGAGCGCGAACTTGGCCGCGTACTCGCCGGCCCGCTTGCCGAACACCACCAGGTCGGAGAGCGAGTTGCCCCCCAGTCGGTTGGCGCCGTGCAGCCCCGCCGCGCACTCACCGGCCGCGAACAGCCCCGGCACCGTCGACATCTGGCTGTCGCCGTCGACGCGGATGCCGCCCATGATGTAGTGGGTGGTCGGTCCCACCTCCATCGGCACCGCGGTGATGTCGATGTCCGCCAGCTGCTTGAACTGGTGGTACATGCTGGGGAGCTTCTTCTTGATGTGCTCCGCGCCGTTCGAGAGGCGCTCCTTGATCCAGGAGATGTCGAGGAAGACGCCGCCGTGCGGGCTGCCGCGCCCCTCGCGGACCTCTCTCATGATCTTGCGCGCGACGTGGTCGCGGGTCAGCAGCTCGGGCGGGCGGCGGGCGTTCTTGTCCCCCTGCGTGTACTTCCAGCCCTCTTCCTCGCTGTCGGCGGTCTGGCCTTTGTAGTTGTCGGGGATGTCGTCGAACATGAAGCGCTTGCCGTCCTTGTTGCGCAGCACGCCCCCCTCGCCGCGCACCCCCTCGGTCACCAGGATCCCTTTGACCGACGGCGGCCAGACCATCCCGGTCGGGTGGAACTGGACGAACTCCATGTCCATCAGGTCGGCGCCGGCCTCGTAGGCCAGCGCGTGGCCGTCGCCGGTGTACTCCCAGCTGTTGCTGGTGATCTTGAAGGCGCGCCCGACGCCGCCGGTGGCCAGCACGACCGCCTTGGCCTTGAACACGCGCAGGTAGCCCTTCTCGCGGTCGTAGCCCATCGCGCCGGCGATGCGGCCCCCCTCGACGAACAGCTTCGTCACCGTGTGCTCCATGTAGACCTTGATCCCCTGGTGGATCCCGTGGTCCTGAAGCGTCCGGATCATCTCGAGCCCCGTGCGATCGCCGACGTGGGCGAGGCGCGGGTAGCGGTGGCCGCCGAAGTTGCGCTGCAGGATGCGGCCGTCCTTGGTGCGATCGAAGACCGCGCCCCAGGACTCGAGCTCGCGCACGCGATCGGGCGCCTCCTTGGCGTGCAACTCGGCCATCCGCCAGTTGTTCAGGTACTGGCCGCCGCGCAGCGTGTCGGCGAAGTGCACCTTCCAGCTGTCGCGATCGTCGACGTGGGCCATCGCCGCCGCCATGCCGCCTTCGGCCATGACGGTGTGGGCCTTGCCCAGCAGCGACTTGCAGACCAGGCCGACGGAGACGCCCGCCGCCGAGGCCTCGATCGCCGCGCGCAGCCCCGCGCCGCCGGCGCCAATCACCAGTACATCGTGCTCGTGCGTTTGGTAGTCAGACATTTAGAAGAGTCTCGCGTCGTGAATCACGCCCATGGAACAGAGGCGAACGTAGACGTCGGTGAACCCCACCCAGACGAGGGAACACCAGGCCCACTTGGGGTGTTGCCGGTTGAGGCAACTGGCGCAGTCGTACGCCTTCTTGCGCGCGGGTGACTTCGAGATGGTGTCCATCAGGCCGCCCACCAGGTGGCGGAACGAGTGGCAGCCGAGCGTGTAGCCGCCGATCAGCACCACGTTGAGCAGCAGCACCAGCGAGCCGACGCCGACGCCGAACTTGGCGTGCCCCGTCGCCGGATCGTTGAACCGAAACCCCTGCACGACGTCGATCGAAAGCAGAACGATGAACAGCAGCGCGAAGTAGAGCGCGTAGCGGTGGATGTTCTGGATCAGCAGCGGCCACTTGGCCTCGCCGCGGTAGTCGTGTCGGGGCTCGCCGACGGCACAGGCGACCGGGTCGGCCCAGAACGCTTTGTAGTAGGCGCCGCGGTAGTAGTAACAGGTCATCCGGAAGGCCAGCGGGAAGACCAGGATGAGCATCGCCGGCGAGTACTTGATGAACGGCAGCCAGGGCCACCTCCACTTCCCGAAGACGGCGTGCGGCGAGTCGCCGAACAGCTCGGGCGAGTAGAGCGGCGAGAGGTAGTTGCCGTAGTGGTAGTGGTCTCCCTGGAGGAGCGCCCAGGTGACGTAGACGACGAAGGACGAAAAAACGATGAAGGTGACGAGCGGCATCGCCCACCACGCGTCTCTTCGCCTGGTCTGACCAAAGCGGACTCTGTCGAGCGGCACGTCGATGGAAGCCATCGGGGGCGCAGCATAGTCAGCTCGACGAAAGTTTCAATCAGATGCGTGAGTTGCGCGCTTTTGCGGCCGCCAAACGCGGTCTGATGATGACCAGGGGTCTCCCTGGAGGCGACGGGGGGGGTTCTGCGTCGCCCGCGGGCACCCTCTGACACCTCGCACGCCAGACTACATGTGAAGAAATATATGTAATATAAATTACTAACACCTCAGCCTTTCCGTGCCGTATTCTGTATTCCGCACGACAGTACGTAGCTGGCGAAACATTTGCGGAGGCAGTCCCCCATGTCGCACGCGCGGATTCAAACCTTGGTTCTTGCGGTTGGGCTCAGCGGTCTCGGAACGCTGGCTGGCTGTGTAGATGGCGGCGAGGATCCCGCGGCCGAGGTTGACTCGCTGGTCTCCGACCAGTTTCACAACGGTGGCACCAAGGGCTTCTTCTTCCTGCCGCCGATGGTGAACGACATCCCTCGCCAGTTCACCGGCGTGTTCGAGGCCGACCTCGCGCCGACGGTTCGGGTCGATCGGATCGATCCCAAGACGGCGAAGACGCTCTCGACCGTCGCGACGATGACCGCCACCGATCGCCAGGTGCGCCGTCACCCCGGACGTGAGTTCTACATCGCGCGCTTCGAGACCGGGCGCTACCACCTCGATACGTCGGCGACCTACCGCGTGCGCGTGCTGATCGACGGCAAGGAGGTCGGGTTCGCCGATCTCGACGTGGTCCGCACCGGCAACGAACTCCGCCACGTCGACACCGATCGCTTCGTGCCGGTCATGAACGGCACCATCCTCCCGGTCATCTTCCGCATCGAACGGCAGGCGACGGATCAGGACGCCGACGGCGTGCCCGACTGGAAGGACAACTGCCCGACCGTCTACAACCCGCCGACCGCGCCGACCCCGGACGTCCTGCCCTCGAAGCCGACGCCGCCCAAGTGCAACTACCGTCATGACGACTGCGACCCGCAAGAGGTCGACTGCCGCAAGCCCGACACCAAGAAGCAGGCCGACTCGGATCATGACGGCATCGGCGACGCCTGCGAGTGCGGCAGCGGCACCGTCACCTGTGCGCCGACCGACGCCTGCCACCTGGCCGGCAGCTGCAATCCGGGGAGCGGGAGCTGCACCGTGGTCCCCGCGCCCGACGGCACGTCGTGCTCGGACGGCAACGCCTGCAACGGCGTCGAGGCCTGCAGCGCCGGCGCCTGCGTGCGCGGCCCTGCCCTCGCCTGCCCCCCCAGCACCGACCCCTGCCGCGTCTCCGTCTGCAGCATGGTCGACGGCTGCGGCACCGCTCCGGTCGCCGACGGCATCGCCTGCGCGGTGGCGCACGGCAACGGCACCTGCAACGCCGGGAGCTGCACCGTGACCACCTGCAACGCCGGCTACGACAACTGCGACAGCGACGCGGCCAACGGCTGCGAGCACGACGTCACCGACGACGCGTTCAACTGCGGCGGCTGCGGTCACGTCTGCAACCCGAGCTGCCAGCGCCTCGCCTTCGCCGAGGACTGGGAGTCGGGCACCGACGGCTGGCGCGCCGTGGGCGACCCGATCAACGTGACCAGCGACGGCATGGCCCCCTGCAGCTCGCACTACCAGCACGAGACGATCACCTTCGGCGGCGGCCGCGTCTTCACGACGCCGGGCATCCCGATGGATGCCGGCCAGCCCTACTGCCTGACCTCCTGGATCCGCGGCTCCGCCGAATCGATCCCCTTCATGGGGATCAACCTCACCGACTCGGACGGCGGCCAGATCGGGATGGAGCACTGGCTGATGGGCATGCCGGGCTACTCGACGAACTACATCCTCGACGCGGTCGCCCCCGTCGTCGGTGACGGCACCTGGCACTGGTACTCCAAGGCGTTCACGATGGACGACGGCTTCGCCTACGTGGCCATCAAGAACGAGAACTTCGGTGCCGGCACCGCCGACTTCGACCAGATTCAGCTGTTCCAGGGCCCCTGCCCCGCCGCGCCGGCGACCCAGTGCGCGGCCGCCCAGCCGGTCTGCAGCGGCCCGATGGCCTGCAGCGCCGGGGTCTGCGCGATGTAACCAGGGCGGCGAGCGGCGGGCGCTTCGCGCCGCCGCCGCCGCCGCGAACGTCGCCCGCACGGCCCCTACTGTGGCGGCGGGCGCTTCGCGCCGCCGGGGAGCGGCGGGCGCTTCGCGCCGCCGCCGCTTACGCGATCCCAGCAGCGCTTCAACGGACGGCAACCCCGCACGCGCGCGGCACGCGGGTCGCGGCTCGACCGGGGGCTGCTTGCCGCTTACGAACTTTTTGCGGCGCGTAGGCTGCAATCACTTTCGAAAAGGCAGCCTACGCGCCGCAAAAAGTCCACGCGCGGCGAGCGGCGCCCCGGTAGTGACGGACGCGCGCGACCGCGCGTAACGTCGGCGCGCTGCGCTGGCTGCGTTAGAACCCGCGGCGCTGGCGCGGCAGCGCCAGCCAGCCCCCGCCACACTCAGCCCCCCGACCGACCCCGCGGCGCCGGCGCGGCAGCGCCGGCCAGCCCCCGCCACCCCCGGCCCCCCGACTACACGATCGCGTTCGACCCGGTCGTCGAGCGGCGCGGCGCGGCGGTCCCGGTCCCGGGGGCCGGGCCAGCACGCCACTCGTCCGCCAGCGCGAGGATGCGCGCGTTGACCGGCACGTCGTGCAGGAAGCGATGCCGCCAGGCCGGCTCCTCGATCCGCGCGGCCCGCGCCAGCAGCCGTTCGTGCGCGACGGCCAGCACCGTGCGGGCCTCGTCGCGCGCGCCGGTATGCGAGAGCGCCTCGGCGTGCGCGAGCCGGACCATCGACTCCCCCTCCTCGATCTCACCCAGCCGCTCCAGCGCCGCGTGGGCGTCGCGCGCCGACACCAGCGCCCCGTCGGCATCCCCGCGCCCGAGACGCGCCCGCGAGCCGACGCCGAACGCCGCCACTTGCAGCGACGGCGCCACCGCCAGCGTCGCGGCGGCGACCTCCGCCTCGCGATCCGCGGCGGCGTAGTTGCCGCCCGCGATCAGGATCTCGGCGAGGTAGGTGCGGGCCGCCCCCTCGAGGCGCGGATCGCCCTGACGGCCGAACGCCTCGATGGCGCGGCGCTCGAGGCGCTCGGCCTCGCCCAGCTCGCCCCGGAAGCTGAGCACGCGTCCGAGGTTGTGCTCGACGGCCGCCGACAGGTCGTGCAGCCCCATGCGGTCCGCGGCCACCAGCGCCTGGCGCAGGGCCGTCTCGGCGCGCTGGAAGTCACCGAGCTCGCTGTAGACGTAGCCGATGTTCGTGCGAACGGCGCAGGCGTTGCGCAGGTCGCCCGCCTGCTCGAACGCCTGCAGCGCCGACGCCAGCCCGTCCAGGCAGCGCCCGAGATCGCCGGCGCGAGGCGCGGGTGGCCTGCACCTGGTGCATCAGCCCCAGCGCCTGCGGTTCGATCGGCCCCAGCTCGCCGGTGTCCTGGGCCAGCTCCCCGATCCGCACCATCAGCGCGTCGGCGACGCGTGGTGCGACCGCCGAACATCAGGTAGTTCGCCGCCCAGGCCAGGCAGACGACCTGGGCGTTGCGCGCCGCCGCGTCGGGGGCGCGCGCGTCTCGCCGACCAGCGCCACCTGGCGTTCGACGCGTCGAGGCGGCCGTGCTTGGCCGCCGCGATCATGGCCTGGCCCTGCGCGCGCAGCCATGCGGCGCTGCCCGGCGGCAGCGCCGCGGCCGCCTCCAGCGCGCGCCGTTCGGCCGAGGCCAGCTCGCCCCGCCAGACGTGCGCCTCGGCCTGGATCAGACGCAGCGCGCCCGGCAGCTCGCTCGGCCGCGCCGCTCGCCGAACCCCATCTCGGCCCGCTCGATCGCCGCGCGCCAGATCGTTCGCGCGCAGCGCCTGGCGGCCGCGCGCTCGTACCAGCGCACGCGCCCGCGCCGGCTCGGCGCCGCGCCGGAAGTGCTCGGCCAGGGCCATCGCGTCCGCCGGTCCCCGCCTGCTCCAGCCAGTCGCCCGCGAGCCGGTGGCCGAGCACGCGATCGTCGTCGGTGAGCATCGCGTAGGCGGCCTCGCGCACCAGCGCGTGCGAGAACGTGAACTCGCGGCGCCGGGCCTCGGCGCGTCGTGGCGCGCGCCGATCAGCTCGCGCTCGACCAGGCGATCAATCCAGTCGCTGACGTCGTGCAGCTCGCGCTCCCCGCCCAGCAGCGCCGCGACCCCGCCGCCGCGAAAAGCGCTCGCCGAAGACGCTGGCGGCGCGCAGCACGCGCTTGGCTGCCGCGCCCCTCGGCGTCGAGGCGGGCCTGCACCATGCCCAGCACCGTGTCGGGCAGCGCCTCGCGCGCGCCCGTCGGCCGCGGCGCGGATCAGCTCCTCCAGGTAGAACGCGTTGCCGTCGGCGCGCTCGACAGATGCTCGGCCACGATCGGCCGCTGCGGCGCTCGTCGCCGAGCGCCTCGCGCACCAGCTTCTCGCTGGCCTCGCTCGACAGCGGCGCCAGGCGGATCACTCTGCGGCTCGCGCTCTGCCCAGAGCGCCGGGAAGGTGCTCGTCACCTCGGGGCGGGCCAGCGCCAGCACCATCAGCGGCCGTCGCGCAGGTGCGCAGCGCGGCGTCGATGAAGCTGACCGTGCCGAGATCGCCCCAGTGCAGGTCCTCGAGCACCAGCAGCACCGGCTGCGCCGCGCACTCCGCCGCCAGCCAGTCCTCCCAGGCGCGGCGCATGCCGTCGCCCATCAGCTGCGGGTTCTGCCGCGCGGCCCGCAGCGCGTCGCTGTGCGTCGTCGGGGAAGGGCACGCCGGCGATCTCGCCCAGGAACGCCGGCGACGCGCGGGCGCAGCTCGCGCGCGACGTGCCGGCCGACGCGCTCGACAGCTTGTCGCCGCGCGCTCGAGCGACTCGCCGTCGTGGATGCCGGCCGCCGCGCCGGATCGCCCGCGCCAAGCATGCCGAACGGCGAGCCGGCCGCCAGCGAGTCGCCCGCGCCGAACAGCACCTCGGCGCGCGCCCGGCTGACGCTGGACCCAGTCGACGAACTCCTGCCGCAGCCGCGACTTGCCGACGCCGGCGGCGCCGGTCACCAGCACCGCGGCCGCCGTCGACTCGGCCACGCGCCGGCGAAGAGGTTCGCTCAGCATCGAGATCTCGCGCCCGCGGCCCACGAAGTCGCGTCGCCTTGCCGAGCAGGTTGCGCTTCGCCTCGAACACGTCGCGCTCGCCGCGCAGGTACGGAGCGGTGCCGTCGCGGCGGATCTCGAAGCGCGCGTCGAGCAGGCCGACCGCGACGTCGTCGAGGCGAATGGCGCCCGGGGCGGTCCCGCGCAGCAGGCGCATGCCGGTGTCGATCACCTCGCCCGACCACCGACCAGGCCGAGAACCGCCCCGGCCCGGTGACACCACCAGCGGCACGTCGGGGAGCGCGGCCGCATCGCCAGCGCGCAGCGCGCGGCGCGCGCCGCCTGATCCGTCGCCTTGCCCACGTCGGGCACGCGTGACCACCATCGACTGCCGTCGGGGAGCGCGTGCAGGCGCCCGCCGTGGACCTGGGCCGATCTCGTCCTCCAGCGCCGCCGAGCCGGCGCAGCTGCGTCCGGCCAGCCGCCGTCGTCGTCGGCGGCGGTCAGCGACGCGGTCTCGCCCCGCCAGCGCCGCTCGGCGGTCGCTGCGAGGGCCCGGCCATCACGACGCAGGCGATGCGCTGCTCGGTGGCCGTCAGCGCCGGCTGCAGCCGGCGTCGCAGCCCGCTGCGCCGCCGGCGGCCCAGCTCGGCCACGCAGCCGAGGCCGTCCAGCGCGGCCAGCACCGCCGCGCCGTCGGCCAGCCGGCGGGCCGGATCCTTGGCCAGCATTGCGCGACCAGCGTCGTCGAGCGCGCGCGGCAGGCTGGGGACGACCTCGCGGACGCGGGGCGCGTCCTGCAAGCAGGATCTTCGCGAGCAGCGCGGTCGCCTCCTCGGCCTCGAACACCGGCCGGTCCGGTCAGGCACTGGAACAGCACGCAGCCCAGCGAGAACACGTCGGCGCGCGCGGTGATCTCGCGGTCCCCGCGCACAGCTCGGGCGCCATGTAGCCGGGCGTGCCGATCACCGCGCCGGTCGCGGTCAGACTTGCGCGCCGCCGCGGGTCAGCCGGGCGATGCCGAAGTCGAGCACCTTGAGCCGCTCGATGCCATCCCGCGGGCAGGAACAGGTTCTCGGGCTTGATGTCGCGGTGGACGATGCCGCGCGCGTGCGCGTAGGCCAGCGCCTCGGCCGACGCGCGCGGACCAGCGCCAGCGTCTCGGCGACGGTGACCGACCTCGCGCTCGAGCCGCGCGCAGAGGTCCTCGCCCTCCAGCCACTCCATCGCCAGAAGCGCTCGCCCTCCTCGGCGACGCCGTGGGCCAGGTAGCGCACGATGGCCGGGTGGGTCAGGCCGGCCAGGATGGCCGCCTCCTGGTCGAAGCGTGGCCGCCTCGCGCCGCTCGCGCCCGGTCAGGATCTTGACGCGCGACGGTCGCGCCCGTCGCCAGATCGCGGGCACGGTAGACCGTGCCCATGCCGCCAGCGCCGGCTTCGGCCTCGAGCTCAAACCGGCCGGCGACGACGCTGCCAATCACATCGAGTTACCTCGGCAGGAAAGACCGTAATGGCTCTTCGTTGTACACGCGGTGCCGCGCCGGACGCTTCGCCGGCGGTGGCGCAGATCGTAAAGGCGCGCGGATGCGCCCCTCGAACAGGCAGGCGTCGTCGCACGAGCCCACCACCGTCATCGGGCAGTCTGGCCAGCGAAGGTCCCGCAAACCCGTCGTCGTCCGATGCTGCCCCGGCGACAGGCAGAGGTACCGCGGCTGCCCTTCGACGAACAGGTTGCCGTAGTAGGTCGCCTCGCGCACCGGGTAGCTCGCGCAGCTCGTTCGTGTCGGGGCGCAGCGCCCGGTGGTCGCCGCGCAAGCGAGATCTGGCGCTTGACGCCGGCGGAGTCGACGCGGGCCAGCACGCAGGCCGACACCCAGCGCTGGCACGACCGTCGCAGGAGCCGTCCTTCTTGCCCCACTCGCGGGGCCAGCCCCAGCGAGCCCGGCGAAGCTGTACTTGACGCCGTCGATCTTGATCAGGAGACGTCGTCACCCTCGTCGGCAGCGCGCACGACACGACGTATTTCAGGAACTCGCGGCCAGCGGATCATCAGGGCGTTGGCAGTCAGGGCGTTCGCCGACAGCGCGTTCGCCGACAGCGCGTTCGCCGTCAGCGCGTTCGCCGTCAGCGCGTTCGCCGTCAGCGCGTTGGCGGTCAGCGCATTCGCCGTCAGCGCGTTGTCCGCGACCACCGCGGCGGTCACGGTCGTGGTGTCGTCCTCCGAAGCTCCGCCGCAGGCCCCGACGGAGGCCAGCGCCGCTGTCGCGAGACCAAGTACCCGAAACAAACCGGTTCGCAGCATGATGAGACCATCGGCGGCACCGATTAAGTACTTTAGCTATGTTACGTGAAAATGATGCTCTTGTTTATGTGTGCTTACTTACAAAGCAATCCGCCCGCACGTCACCCAGCGTCAGGGGATTCGCGCCCCGTCGGAGACCGCGGGCAGGCCCGGCTCAGGCGGTCTTGCGGGTCTGGCTGGCCGCCAGAACGTCGGCCGCCAGCTTCCGGATCTCGTCGTCGACGATCCCCTTCTTGCCGTCCGCCAGCACCGTGAAGCGCGTGTAGAGCTCGTCGAGATCATCCTTGCCGAGGTCGAGCCCCAGCGCGGTCAGGCGGGCCTTGAGGGCGTGGCGGCCGCTGTGCTTGCCGAGCACGAGCCGGCTCTCGGGAACGCCGACGGTCTGGGGCTCGATGATCTCGTAGGTGGTCCGCTCTTTCAGGAAGCCGTCCTGATGGATGCCGGCCTCGTGGGCGAAGGCGTTCGCGCCGACGATCGCCTTGTTCGGCTGCACGCCGACGCCGATGAGCTGGGTCAGCAGCTGGCTGGCCGGGAAGAGCTGTTCGGTCTTGATGCCGGTATCGAACGGCAGCCGATCGCGCCGCGTCTTCAGCACCATGACGATCTCCTCGAGCGAGCAGTTGCCCGCGCGCTCGCCGATGCCGTTGACGGTGCACTCGACCTGACGGGCGCCGTTCTGGATCGCCGCCAGCGAGTTCGCGACCGCCAGGCCGAGATCGTCGTGGCAGTGGACGCTGACCACCGCCGACGTCCCCAGCGCCTGCGCGACCCGCGCCGATCAGCGCGCCGTACTCCTCGGGAACGCCGTAGCCGACGGTGTCGGGGATGTTGACGGTCGACGGCGCCGGCGGCGACCACCGCGCGCGACACCTGCACCAGGTAGTCGACCGCGGTGCGGCCGCCGTCCTCGGCCGAGAACTCCACGTCGTCGACGTAGCGGCGCGCCAGCTCGACCGCCCTTGGCGGCCTCCTCCAGCACCTGCGGCCTGCGTCTTCTTCAGCTTGTACTTGAGGTGGATGTCGCTGGTGGCCAGGAAGACGTGAATCCGCGGCCTCTTCCTTCGCCCCCTCCAGGGCCTTGGCGGCCCGCTCGATGTCGACCGGGACGCAGCGGGCGAGCGCGGCGACCTTGACCGGAAGCTGCTTGCTCACCTGCGCGCACCGCCTCGAAGTCGCCGTCGGAGGCGATCGGGAACCCGGCCTCCATCACGTCGACCCCCAGCTCGGCCAGCTTGGCCGCCATGCGCAGCTTCTCGGGGACGCCCATGCTGCAGCCGGGGGCCTGCTCGCCGTCGCGCAAGGTGGTGTCGAAGATGCGGATTCGCGATGAGGAGGTCATGACACCTTGAATCTGAGCCGTGGCGTGGTGATTGGGCAAATTTATATTTATTCACCTGAGGATAAGCGTGGCTTATCGGTCCTCTAGTAGGATGCCGCCATGGAGCTCTACGCGCTTCAGGTGTTCGCGACGGTGGTGACCGAGCGCAGCTTCTCCCGTGCGGCCGAGAAGCTGTTCCGCACCCAACCGGCCATCTCGCTGGCCGTGCAGCGCCTGGAGACCGAGCTGGGGGAGAAGCTGATCGACCGCGACATGCGGGCCGCCAAGGAGCTGGTGCTGACCGACGCGGGCCGGACCGTCTTCGAGTACGCGCGCCGCTTCCAGAACCTGAGCCAGGAGCTGCGGGGCGCGCTGGCCGAGCTGCGCGATCACTCGGCCGGACAGCTGGTGATCGGCGCCAACGAATCGTCGACGCTCTACCTGCTCCCCTACATCGAGGCGTTTCGAAGCAAGCACCCCAAGATCAAGGTTCAGGTCCGCCGGAGCCAGTCGAGCAAGATCCCCGCCGAGCTCATCGAGGGGGAGCTGGAGCTGGGCGTGACGAGCTACGACCCGGGCGACGATCGGTTGACGACCAAGGTCATCTACACCGACGCGCTGGCGTTCATCGTCTCGCCCAAGCACCGCTTCGCCCGGCGGCGCAGCGTCTCGATCGCCGAGCTCGGCAAGGAGACGTTCATCGCCCACAACGTCGTCTCCCCCTACCGCGAGGTCGTGCTCCGGGAGTTTCAGCGCCACAAGGTCCCGCTGCGGATGGACGTCGAGATGCCGACGCTCGAGACGATTCGCCGGCTGGTCCAGAGCGGCGAAGGCGTCGCCTTCCTGCCGCGGATGAGCGTGCAGCGCGACGTCCAGTCGGGGGCGCTCTGCGAGGTGACGGTCCGGCAGCTGCACGTGGAGCGCAAGGTCCGCCTCCTCTATGCGAAGGCGCGCACGCTCAGCCACGCCGCCCGGGCGTTCCTCGCGCTGATCGAACCGGCGTGAGCCCGGGCCTGATTTTTGATCAGGACCGGAACCTACAGGGTTTGGCCTGAATCAGACGCTTGACGGGGCCTCAGCCGACGCCACCTTCAACGGTGGAGGCGACGAGAAATGCTGTGGACCATCGCGGTGATCCTGCTGGTTCTGTGGGCGTTGGGGCTGGTCAGCTCGTACACGATCGGCGGCTTCATCCACCTGCTGCTGGTGGCGGCGATCGTGCTGGTCGCAATCCGCCTGATTCAAGGGCGCACACCGGCCTGAGTGTGGGCCCATGGGCCGCCATGTAGGGTTGGTGGCAGGGTTGGTGGCAGGGTTGGTGGCAGGGGCACGATTAGACGCGATCGCCACCGCGAGGCCGCTATAATGAGACGTTCCTTGGCCGGCTCGCCCGCCTTCCCATCGGATCCCTCGACGCCCCCGACGGTGGACGAGGCCGCGGCGTGGGCGGCCCGGATGGCGGCCCGGCGTGCGCACGCCACGTCGCGCCCGACCTGGGGCTCCCGCCGCTACAACATCCAGCTGCGGCGCTTCGCCGGGCCGGCGACCTACCGCGATCAGCTGGCGCACCTGCGCATCGCGCACGTGACCGATCAGCATGTCGGGCGCATCACGCCCTTCGCCGTGCAGCGCGCGGCCGTCGAGATGGTCAACGCGGAGCAGCCGGATCTGGTGCTGCTCTCCGGCGACTTCGTCTGTCACAGCCAGCTTTACCTCGATCAGCTGACCGAGGTGATGCGGCTGTTCTCGGCGCCCGCGATCGCCGTGCTCGGCAATCATGACCACTGGTCGGGCGGCGCCGAGGTGAAGGCGGCGCTCGAGCGCGGCGGCATCGAGGTGCTGTGCAACCGCAACACGACGATCACCGTGCGCAACGAGCGGCTGCAGGTGGTCGGCCTCGACGACGCGTACACCGGCCACGCGCGCCGCGACGAAGCGGTGAAGGGGCTGCGCAGGGATCTCCCGACCATCGGGCTCTCGCACATCGCCGAGGAGGCCGACGGTCTCTGGCGGCACGGCGTGCCGCTGGTGCTGTCGGGGCACACGCACGGCGGCCAGGTGACGCTGGCGCGGCTGCACGAGCTCGCCGTCGGGATGATCGCCGGCCATCGCTACGTTCATGGGCTCTACGGATCGCGCCGGCACGCCGAGCACCGCGGGCGGCGGGAACCGGAAGGCGCGGTCTACGTCGGCGCCGGCATCGGCGCGGCGGTCGTCCCCTTCCGGCTCGGCGAGCGAGGCAAGCGCGAGGTGACGATGTTCGAGCTCGGTTGCGAGCCGGGTGACTTCGTCGAGCATCACGCCGAGCAGGAGCCGATGAAGGGGCGCAAGCCCACCATCGAGACGATCGCGCGCCGGGCCGAGGCGGTCGTGCAGAAGCGCCTCCGCCGCGAACGCCGGCTGCTGCGCGGCTGAGCACCGGCCAGCCGGGCGTGGGCCTCCCATCGGCCCAAGGATCGGACTTTCCTCGGTTAAAGCCCTGAGGTAGGCTCCCGCCACCCCGAGCCTCTTCCACGACCAAGGAGAATTTCCGATGTTGAGCAAGCTTGCAGTACCAGTCCTGATTCTGGGCGTCGCCGTTTTCGGCTGCTCGTCGAACGACACGCCCGATGACACCGCCGGAAGGGGCGGGAGCACCGCCGCCGGCGGCAGCTCCGGCGGAAAGGGCGGAAGCACCGCCGCGGGCGGTAGCAGCGCGGGCGGCTCCAGCGCCGGTGGCTCCAGCGCCGGTGGCTCCAGCGTCGGTGGCTCCAGCGTCGGCGGCTCCAGCGTCGGCGGCTCCAGCGTCGGCGGCTCCAGCGTCGGTGGCTCCAGCGTCGGTGGCTCCAGCGTCGCTGGTCGTGGCGGCTCGACGGGCGCGGCCGGCTCCAGCACAGGTGGCTCCAGCGCCGGTGGCTCCAGCGCCGGTGGCTCCAGCGCCGGCGGTTCCAGCGCGGGCGGCTCCAGCGCCGGTGGCTCCAGCGCCGGTGGCAGCAGCGCGGGCGGCTCCAGCGCGGGCGGCTCCAGCGCCGGTGGCTCGGGTGGCGGTGGCGTCGTCGCCATGGCCAGCTGCACCGTCATGAGCAACGCCAGCGGCAACACCGACATGCTGTCGGCCGCCGACTTCTGCACCAACTACCTGGCGAACTGCGGAACCGCGCGCGCTGGCTACACGAACACGGAGACGTGCGTGGCCAGCTACACGGCCGCGACGACGAAGCACTGCCGCTCGTACCACCTCTGCTGGGGTGTCGAGGGCAAGGGCAATGGCCCCGCGGATCCTGTCGCGCACTGCCCGCACGCCGTCGGCATGGGCCCCTGCGTAGAGCCGTAGCCGCTACGACCCACGTATCGCCTTGATACCGACAGGCGCCTCCGTTGCGGAGGCGCCTGTTTCATTTTGGGGGCAATGGGCGGCGAGCTGATTTACCCTGATCGCATGCGACGCCTGCTCGCCTGGACGATCGCCGCTTCGCTGGGCTCGTGGGCGTTCGGGTGCGAGGACGATTCGAAGTACGTCACCGGAGATCCGACGACCAGCATGCCGTCGGGGGCGGCGGGCGAAGCCCCGGTCGCCGGCGCGGGCGGCGACGCCGCGGGTGCCGGCGGCGGAGGCGCGGGCGGTGGCGCGGCCGGGAGCGCGGCCGGCTCAGGCGGCAGCCCCGGCGGACGCGGCGGCGGAATGGCCGGCGCGGGCGTTGCCGGCAGCGGGCCTGCGGGGCGCGGCGGCGGAACTGCCGGCAGCGGTGTCGCCGGCAGCGGTGTCGCCGGCAGTGGTGTCGCCGGCAGCGGTCCGGGCGGCGCGCCTGGCGGACGCGGCGGCGGCGTGGCCGGTGGCGGCGTTGCCGGCAGTGGTCCGGGCGGCGGGCCCGGCGGACGCGGCGGCGCCACGGGCGTGGCGGGCAGCGGAGCCGCGGGCACGACCGGCACCGCGGGCTCGGGTGGCAACCCGAGCGGCGCTGCGGGCTCCGGCAGCCCCACCGACGGCGGCCAGGACTGATTTCGCGCCGGCGACTCTGGCTGGCGCCGGTGGATTGGCGTACTCTCGCGGGCGGCCCTCGTGTTGAACCCCTCTAGCGGAGCATCCATGGCACAGACGCGGCTCGGCAGGACGCGACGACGGATCGGCAGGCTGACGGGGACGCTGGCGATTGCCGGCCTCTGCCTCGGGGGAGCGACGCTGCTCGCGCCCGGATGCACGGACACCAGCGGTAACGGTCATTTCACCCAGCCCACTGGCAGCGGCGGCGCGGCCGGCAGCGGTGAGACCGGCGGCAGCGGCGGCGAAGCGGCCGGCGGCGAAGGCGGCGGCGCGCCGGCGGGCGGCGGCAGCGGCGGCGCACCGGCGGCGGGCGGCGGCGGCGGGCCGGCGGCAGGCGGCAGCGGCGGCGCACCGGCGGCAGGCGGCAGCGGCGGCGCACCGGCGGCGGGCGGTAGCGGCGGCGCACCGGCGGCGGGCGGCAGCACCGGCGCGGCCGGCAGCTAGCGTCCTACCGACCGAGCCGCAGAAGGAAGGCACCGCCATCGGTGCCGCTGTCGAGCGTCACCGACGTGCGCGCGGCGGAGAAGGTGGCGGGCCCCACGTAGTTCCCGACCGCCCAGACCGTCCCATCCGGCGCGCCGGAGATATCGACACCCTCGTCGTCGCCCAGCCCGCCCGCGCCGAACGTCCAGCCGAGCGCGCCGTCGCCGCCGAGCCGCCCGAAGAGCGCGTCGTTGCCGCCGGCCGCGCGGACGAGCGCGGGATGGGGCCCCTCGGGATCCACGAGGACGCCGCCGCCAAACCACCCGGCGACCATCAGCGCGCCCTCGGGGGCCGCGCGCACGCGCCAGGGGCGCAGCCCCATCCCCACCAGCCGGCGCGCCCACCGCAGCTCGCCTGCCGCGGTCAGCGACGTCAGGAACGCGCCGGGGCGATTGGCGGCGTCGGCGGTCAACGTGACCGCCGACTCGCCCCGGCCGAAGCGCGCCTCGCCCTCGTAGAGGCCGGTCACCACCACGTCGCCGGCGGCGCCGATCGCGACCGCATCCCCCTCCCCCTTCGGCCCGCCCATCGGCTGCGCCCAGAGCAGGTCGCCGGCGGCGCTCCAGCGGGCGACGACGGCCCGCCCGTGCGCGGGATCAACGGTGACGGGCGCACCGCCCGGCCCCGGCCCGAACGATGCCGGTCCGTTCACGTAGCCGGTGACCACCACCGCGCCGTCGGCGCCGTCGACAGCGAGCCCGTAGCCCTGGCCGGGGACGCCGCCGCCGGCGAACCGCACCCATTCGAACGCCCCGTCGCCGGTCAGGCGTGCCGTGAAGAGCGGTCCGTCGGTCGCCGAGGCCGTCACCGACGGGGCGCCGGCGAACAGCGCCCCGGTCCCGATGGCGCCGGTGATGGCGATGGCGAGCGGGCCCGCGGGATCGCCGCGCACCCCCACCGCCCGGGCGATGTCGTCGCCGGGGCCACCGGCTCGCGTCGCCCCGCGCACGCTGCCGTCGCCGGCGAGCCGCGCCACGAACAGATCAGAGCCGCCGGCGTTCGACAGCGCGCGCGTGCCACCTCCGGGCGGGAGCCCGAGCGTCCCGGTGTACCAGCCGGCGACGACAACCTCGTCGCCGCCGAGCGCCGCCAGGTCGGCCACGATCACCGTCCCTTCGGTCGCCGCCAGCGGCGTCACCCAGACCAACCTCTGATCGCTGCGGTAGCGCGCCACGAACCCCGCGCCCGCCGGGTCGGCGAAGAGCGTCTTGTCGGGCGCGAAGGCAATCGTGCCGCCGAAGCGACCGGCGATGATGGCGCCGCCGTCCTCGGCCGCCACCACGCCCGCGGCCACCGTCCACCCCGGCACCGACGGCGCGGTCTGCGCGCCGACGGGGATCCCCCAGTCGAACCGCCCCGGCTGGGCGGCCGCGCCGGCGGCGCCGGTCGCCCCTGCGTCCGGCGGTCCCTGGTCTGCGATCGACAACGGGCGCGCGCTGCAACCCGCGGCCGCGATCGTCGCCAGGACCGTAGAGACGATCGCCGGCAAAAACGCGCGCCCGTTCGGCGGGACGTGCACCCGGTGTGACCGCACCTCCGGAGGATACTGCTACACTCGGCCACGATGCTCGACCTTGGGCGCGGGCCGTTCGTCGTCGGCGTCGCCGATCGCCCGGCCGCCCTCGCCCGCGCCGCCGCGATGCCGCCGGCGGCGCGTCCGTTCGAGCTGGTCGAGGCCCGCGTCGATCTGTTCCCCGGCCAGAGCCTCGACGTGGGGGCCGCGGCCTGCGCCCGGCTCGAGGCGACGGGAACCCCCGTGCTCGTCACCATCCGCACCGTGGCGCAGGGGGGGCGTTTCGCCGGGGATGACGACGAACGGCTCCGGCGCTTTCGCGCGGCGCTGACGGCGGCGTCGTGGGCCGACGTCGAGGACGACTGCACCATCGTGGAGGAGGTCGCCGCCACCCTCGCCGCGCGCCCCGGCGGCGGGCAGCTCGTGATCTCGCATCACGACTTCGCCAAGACGCCGCCGCTGGACCTGCTGCTCCGGATCGCGGACCGCTGTCACGCCCAACCCGGCGCGATCGCCAAGCTGGCCAGCACCGTCACCAGCGATGCGGATCGACGGACGCTGTTCGACCTCCTTGGCCGGCGGCCGCACCGCACCTGCGTGATCGGCATGGCGGCGACCTCCGCGCTGCGCATCGAGCTGGCCGCGCGCGGCTCGCTGCTGGCCTACGGCTACCTCGACGCTGCGACCGCCCCCGGCCAGCTGTCGGCTGCCGAGACCGCTGCGCGCCTGGCCGCGGCCTCTCCGCGTTACGCCGCCCGCCGCAGCGTGCGCCGCCGCTGACGTTCCGGCGCGCGCCGGTGCGCGGTTACTTCACGCCGCAGTCGCCGAGCAGCGGCGCGCCGATCAGCGTCCCTCGCCCGACGCAGGCGAGCGTCACGGGGCGCCCCTTGACGATGGCCAGCGCCGCCCGATCGTTGCGCAGCGCCATCCGCGCGTTGACCGTCTCGAAGGCGTCGCCGGTGTTGAGGCGCACCACCATGCGCCCCTCGTAGTCACGTTCGACCGAACGCACGGTCCCGGTGACCAGTAGGGGGCGGTCCTTGAACCGTCGGTCCGCGTCCGCCGCGCCCTGGCTGTAGGTCATCCACAGCTCGGAGGCGTCGACGGCCACCGCCGGCAGCGACGGGAACTCCCCTGACGCGGGGACCCCGCCCCCGGCGGCGGGAGAGGCGGAATCCGGCGGGCGCGGCGGCGTCAGCACCACGCCGGCGCTCGCCACGGCGAACATCCCGACGATCAGGCAGGCCGACAGGACCAGCAGGATGGTCCGGGGACGAATCCGCTGCCGCTTTCCGCAGCGCCGGCAGGCGTACGCGGCGCGCGACACCAGCTTGCCGCACTTGGCGCAATGCTTGTGGTTGTCGCGAACTGGATAGGGGACCCGCCGAACCAGCGCGGCCGAACTCATGGCATTCGTCATCGGCGGGCGCGTCGGAATCTTGACTGTTTTCACGCCTACGTGGGTCTACGCGCGACATGTCGGCGCCCGCCAATCGCAAGCGCTAGCTTGACAACGTTAGGGATCGGCGAATGTTGTACGAAAGTGGCACTGGACCTCCGCCATTCCGACACGATTCTGATCGTCGACGACGACAGCGACGTCAGGAAATCCTTGTCGGACTTCCTTGAAGACGAGGGCTACCGCGTCACCGCGGCCTCCAATGGGCGCACCGCGCTGGACCTGATGCGCGCCGGTGTCCGGCCCGCCGTCATCCTGCTCGACCTCATGATGCCGGGGATGGACGGCTGGGACTTCCGCCAGGCCCAGCTGGAGGACCCGGCGCTGGCGTCCGTTCCCGTCGTGGTCGTGACGGCGTCGGGCTTCAGCCCCGAAACGATCCGCACCCAGTTCGCGCCGGCCGCTTTCGTGTCGAAGCCCATCCAGCCGACGGTGCTGCTGGAGGCGATCGACCGTAGCCTCCGCACTCCGCGCCGGCCTGCGTAATCTTCACTCATTCCGCGCCGACCGCCGGTCTGGTAGACGGGGGCGATGACGCCGCCCGTCTCCCCAGCCGAGATCAACTTCGGCTGGTTGGTCCGCCTCCGGTGGGCGACGATCGCCGGGCAGGCCCTGACGATCATCGCCGTCCGCTGGGGGATGGGGCTCGCCATCCCGCTCCGGCCCCTGATCGGCCTGGTGGCGCTGACCGCGGTGTCGAACCTGCTCTCCGTCGCTCTGGCGCGGACCCGTACCCCGCGCGAATGGTGGCTGCTGGTCGCGATGACGTTCGACGTGCTCGCGTTCACCGGCCTGCTCTACTTCACCGGCGGTCCGCTGAACCCGTTCAGCTTCCTCTACCTGGTGCCGATCGCGATCGCGGCGATCACGCTGCCGCCGGCTTCTACCTGGACGCTGGTGTTGCTGTCGCTCGCATCGTCGGCGTTCCTGTTCGCGCGCCACGAGCCGCTGCCGCTCGCCGGAGATCACGCCCGGCACATGGCCATGCACCTGCAGGGGATGTGGGTCGCGTTCGGGGTCGCGTCGGCGTTCATCGTCTACTTCCTGCTGCGCGTGCGGCGGGCGCTGGCCCGACGCGACGAGGAGCTGGCCGCCTCTCGCAACCTGGCCGCCCGCCAGGAGCGCCTGGCGTCGCTCGCGACGCTGGCGGCGGGGGCAGCGCACGAGCTCGCGACCCCGCTGTCGACGATCGCGGTCGTCGCCAAGGACCTCGAGCGCGACGTCGGGGCGCAAGCGGCGGCGGGAAGCGCCCTCGAGGACGTCAGGCTGATGAGGCGCGAGGTGGAGCGCTGCCGGCGCATCCTCGAGCGGATGCGCGTCGACGCCGGCGAGTCGGCAGGCGAACGCTTCGCGCGCGTGTCGGCGCGGGAGCTGGTGGCCGACTGCCTCGCCGAGGCGGGCGCCGGCGGCGGGCACGCCGGGGCGGCGGTCGAGGTCGCGTTCGCGGACGGCGCCGCCGAGGTCAGCGCGCTCATCCCACGACGGGCGTTCGGCCAGGCCCTGCGCGGGTTGGTCGACAACGCCCGCGACGCCTCGCCGGCCGGCGTCCCGATCGAGCTGCGGATCGACGCCGCCGACGACGGGGCGCTGCAGTTCGACGTCGTCGATCGCGGCCCGGGAATACCCGACGACCTCCTGGCCCGGGTCGGCGAGCCGTTCTTCACCACCAAGCCGACGGGCAAGGGGATGGGCCTCGGAATCTTCCTGGCCCGGACGGTGGTCGAGCGGCTGGGGGGCCGGTTCACGATCCGCGCCCGCCCGGGGGGCGGCACCATCGCGACGCTGGCGCTGCCGCCCGAGGGCCCGACCGCGTGACCGCCGGCGGCGCCATCCTGCTGGTCGACGACGACGAGGTGTTCCGCGAGCGGCTCGCGCGGGCCCTGCGCGAACGCGGGTACACGGTGGCGACGGCAGCCGACCACGAGGCGGCGCTGGCGGCGGCGCGCGGCGCCGCCATCGACTTCGCGGTGATCGATCTGCGCATGCCCGACGGCTCGGGCCTCGCGCTGCTCGAGCCGCTGCGCGTGCTGGCGCCGTCCGCCCGCTTCGTCATGCTCACCGGCTACGGCAGCATCGCGTCGGCGGTCGATGCCCTGCGGCTCGGTGCCCACGACTACTTGAGCAAGCCGGTCGACGCCGACGAGGTGATCGCGGCGCTGGCGGGCGAAGGCGCCGCACACGGCGCGCGCCCGCCGGCCTCCGCCAGCGCGCCGTCGCTGGCGCGGGCGGAGTGGGAGCACATCCAGCGGGTTCTCACCGACTGTTCCGGCAACGTCTCGGAGGCGGCGCGCCGCCTCGGCATCACGCGGCGAACGCTTCAGCTGAAGCTGAAGAAGTATCCCCCGAGAGCCTGATCGGAATTCGCGTCGCGGGAGGTTCGGAGGGGAGGGGTGGGGCCCCCACCCTCCCCCTCCGAGCACAGTGCTTAGCTCTTCCAGACGAGATTGATGCGCCCGACCGGGCTCATGAACCGGAGCGTCAGCGCGCCGGTCTTGGCGCCGACGAAGTCACCGTCGGCCTTGATCGGAAAGCGAATGCTGTAGGTCTTCGTGAACGCCGTGCGAAACGGAAAGAACCGACTCTCGTAGGCATCAGGCAGCTTCAGGATCTTGATCGGCTCGGGAGCGAGCTCGTGCCCCAGGGAATCGATCAGCGTGACCTGCCAGGCGGTGTTCGCCTTCTCCAGGTCGTTCCACTTGAACTCCGAGCTCTGCGTCGTCACGTGGAACTCGTAGAACCTGTGCAGGCTGTCCAGCTGACCCTTGCGCAACGTCTCGCGATCCGCGTCCGGCAGCGCGTAGAGGGAGGCGTACTTCTCGACGTAGGCCTCACGAAAATCCCAGCTCTTGAAGGTCGCCCAGACCTCGAGCGCCTTGTCGGCCTCGCGCAGGACGTAGTCGTGCCGCGTCCAGCGGCCGTAGACGCGTTCATAGTCGGACGGGAAGTAGGAGTGGCGGGTCTCCGAGAAGTCGACCACCGCGTTCTGGTGCGCCACGTACCCGCAGCCGAGCAGCAGGGTCAGCGCCAACGCCGCGCCCGACAGTGGTGCCTGCAGCGGCCGCCCTGACGCCCGGCGAGTCATCGCGACGGTGGGCGTCCGCCCTGGCTAGAGCCCCAGCCCGTCGAGCGGACTGTCGCTGATCTCGCGCTTCCCCACCTTGCGGATCACGGGCGCCTGCGGCGCCCCGTCCTTCTCCTTGCCTGGCGCGTGATGGGTCGCGCGGCTGACCGCCGCCTGCTTCTGCGCCGCCTCGGCACGGATTCGCTCGCGCTCCTCCTCGTTCTTGGCGCTGGCGAGACGGGAGTCCATCTCCTTCTGAATCTTCCCCATCTGGACGCGGAACTCGGCCTCGGCGCGGGCCTTCTCCATCTCGATCTTCGCCTTCTCGGCCTCGACACGGGCGAGGTGGGCGCGCGCAGCGGCGCTCTCGGCCTCATGCTGCGAGTACATCTTGTAGCCGAGCCCGCCGCCGATGATGACCAGCACCCCCGCGACGGTGAGGACCGCCTTCACCGGCGAGTGCTTCGCCCGATGCTGGGCGTCGAGGCGCATCTTCTCTTCGGAGAGGCGCACCTCGCCCTCGACGCGCGCACGGCGCTCGGCCTCCTGCAACCGAAGCTGTTCCTCGCGCTCGCGGGCGGTCGTCTCGGCCTCCAGGCGCCGGACCCGCTCCGCCTCGTCATTCCGGCGACGATCCTCGGCCTCGCGGGTGGCGCGTTCAGACGCCTCACGCGCCTGACGTTCGGCCTCGGCGCGGGCGCGGGCGTCGTCCTGTTCCTTGCGGACGCGATCGTCCTCGATGCGACGCAGCTCTTTCAGTGAAAACAGAACCGAATTCTCGCGACGGTCGCTCATTTCCAGCGTTTATCCCCTAACACGGTTCCCGAGGCACTTCAATGCGATCGGCCACACCTCTCGCTCGGTGGGCGACGCTAACTACTTGAACGACGCGAGGATCTTGTCGACGGCGTCGTCCTTCTTGGCGGCCTTCTGGGCCACCTTCTTCTCTTCCGTGGCGGGGCCCTTGGCGACCGTCTTCGCGCTGCTGCTCTTGCCGCCGCTCTTGTGGTGACCAGCGCTCCGGTGTTTGCCACCGGCGGCCGGCTTGCCGGCCTCTCCGCCCTGGGCCACCGCGACCGGGGCCGCCGGGGCAGACTTCGCCTGCGCGGCCGCGACCTTGGCGGCCGCCTCTGCGGCGCGGGCTTTGGCGAGCTCCGCGGCGGCGTTCGCCTCGGCGGTGCGCTGGGCGATCAGCGCCTCCTGTCGGGCCTCGGCGGCCATCTGCTGCGTGTGATGACGCCACAGGGCCATCCCAAGAATGGCGGTACACAGGACCATCATCCCGCCGACGATGGCCAGGATCTTCATTGCCGGGTGCGTACGGTCACCGGGCAACTCGAACTTCGGAAGGACTACTTTCTCACCCATCTTGGTAGCGCTCCTCGCGTTTGGAACGTGCCGAGCAAATTACATTCCCAAGGCGAACGGCTAGTGTAAGTGGCTGGAAAACCACCTGCAACTGATTCCGGCTCACGTCCGTGCCTGGTGACTCTCCCCCCCGCAGGCCCCACCCTCGCCCCAGCTCGAAGCCTGCCACAAACTGTTTGCAGAGCGCAGGCTTGCCCCTGCTTGGGCTATCGGGGGCGGCGCGCTATCTTGAACCGGCGCCAGTCGCATGCCCAACTACGTCGACCTCCACGCCCACTACCTCCCGGCTCTCGACGATGGCGCGACCAGCCGCGACATGTCCATGCAGATGGTGCGCGCCATCGCGGCACTGGGATTCTCGGACCTTTACGCGACGCCGCATCAACGCGCGGGGATGTTCATGCCGTCACGCGCCGCGATCGACGACGCGTTTCGCGAAGTCTCCAGCGCCGCCGGCGCGAGCGGCGTGACGGCCCGCCTGGATCTCGGCGCCGAGAACTTCTGGGACAACGTCCTGCACGGCCGCATGCAGGAGAAGACCGTGCCGACCTACGGGGGCGGCCCGGCGTTCCTGTTCGAGGTGAACCCGCAGTTCATGCCCACCGGCCTCGAGAACGAGCTGTTTCAGCTCCGCTGCAGCGGCTACCTCCCGGTGATGGCGCACCCCGAACGCTACGTCGCCATCCAGCGGGACGTGACGCTCGCCGAGCGGCTCGGCCGGCACGCGGTGATGTTGATCGATCTCGGTGCGCTCGACGGCGCACACGGACGCGCCGAGATGAAGACGGCGCGCAAGCTGGTGCAGGAAGGTCTGGCCCACGGCGCCGCCTCGGACATTCATCGCCCCGAGGATCAGTCTTCCGTGGCGGCCGGCATGGCCTGGATCCGGAAGCAGCTGGGACCCGCGGCGCTCGAGGAGATGCTGGCGGACAACCCGCGCCGCCTCCTCGCCGGGGAGATGCCGGAGCCGACGCAAGCGCGCTGAACGCGCCCGTGCCCCGCTGGAGCCCATCTCGGAAATAGCCGCACTCCCGCGCGAAGCGCGGGAGCGGCTAGCTCACCTCGGCCACCGGCGCGCCCTCTTCGACGGACTCCCCCTCCTTCACGAGCACGGAGATCACTTTCCCGGCGACGGGTGACTCGACGGGCATCTCCATCTTCATCGATTCGAGGATGACGACCGTCTGCCCCTCGCTGACGACGTCGCCGACCTTGACCTCGATCTTCCAGACGGTGCCAGTGATGTGCGCCTTAACGGGGGTGGCCATGGTGTCGGAGAGTAAGGAACGCAGGCGCGCGCGGTCAAGCCGGCGGCTTCGGGAGCGACGCCGCCATGTGAAACGCGAGCTGGCGATCCGAGTAACGGTGCTCTGGCCCCCGGATGCAGGCGATCCGCGCCGCGCACGACAGCCGGCACGGCTCGGCGGTCAGCCGCCGCGCGTGACAGGCCACCACGTCGAACCCCGTGCGTGCCACCGCGCCTGCGGGACACGCCGCCACGCAGGGGGCCGGACAGCCTGCGCAGCCGTCCCCAAGCGGCGACGACGGCGGCTCCAACGCGTTCAGCGCCCGGTCCAGGACGACCAGGGCGCGGTAGGCCCACCAGGGACCGTAGTCGGGGTGCACCTGTAGACCGAGCGGGCCCGGCCCGCCCAGGCCCGCCGCGCGCCCGAGCCGCTGGAACGGAATCAGCGGCGCGCGCCCGGCGAAGGGGAAGGCGAGCGCGTGGGCCACCCCGAGCGGCGCCAGCGCGGCGGCCGTCAGCTCACCCACCACGCGGGCCGTGAAGCGATCGAGTGGGTTGGGGCTGCCGTCACGGGCCTCGGGCGCCATCAGGAAGCGCTCGAAGAACACCGGCCCACCGGACCCGACGATCAGCGCGGCGCGGGCGTCCGGCAACAGCCCAGCCAGCCGTAACCCCGGCGGCACCTCCGCGCACGCGGCGTCGAAGTCTGCCGGCGTCAGCGGCAGACGGACGTTGAGACCCCAGCCATCGAAGGCCGCTGCGAGCCGCGCCAGCGGCTCGTTCGCGGAATCGGCGCTGGTCGTCGCAGCCGTCGCGCGCCTACTTCAGCTGGAACGGGTACGGCGTGGAGAGGCCGTCGGACGGCGGGAAGCTGGCGGCCTTCACCGCCTTCTCCACGCAGGCGCCGGTCGGTGTCCCGGCGAACTTGCCGGTGACCGTGGCCGTCGTGACCTTGCCGCTCTTGCCGATGACGACGTTCACCATCGCCATCCCCGGGACCTTGTACTGGTTGTAGCAGTCGTTGATCTTCGGCTTGACGCCGTTCATTCCGGCGACCACCGCGCTCTTCGCCAGCGGGCCGGCGCCTGCACCGTCGCCGCCCCCCTTCTTGCCGTCGTCCTCGCCGCGGTGCGAGCTGCCGGGCCGCGTGGGCGACGCCTCGTTGATGAGGTCCTCGATCGAACCTTTGACGGGCTTCTTTTCGTTGATGAGGGCGCTCGCCTGGGCGCCGGCCTTCTTGTCCTCCGAGGCCCGCTTCGAATCGCTCTTCGACTCGGCCTTGGTCTCGGCGGTCTTGCCCTCGCTCTTCGAATCGCTCTTGTCGCCCTTGCCCTTGTGGCGGCGGTCGGACTTGCCCGAGTCCTTCCCGTCCGACTTACCCGAGTCCTTCCCGTCCGACTTGCCTTCGCCCTTGGCCTCGGCCTCGCGCGGCGGCAGCTTGTCGTCGGGGATCGTGGTCGGCTTGGCGGTCTCGTCCGGCGACTTCGCCGCAAGCGGCTGCGCGGGCATCGGGACCGGCACCTGCACCACCACCCGCTCCGGCTCCAGCGGCGACTTCGCGGTCATGACCTTCCAGGCCAGAACGCCGATGCCGCCCGCGAACACCACCAGCAGGACAATCAACGGATAGATCCACTTCGGCGGACCGCTGCTCTGCGGCTGCAGCAGGATCGGCTGCTGGGGCGCGAACGAGCTGAACGACGGCAGGTCGTCGACCGGGCTGTTGCTGTTGCTGCTGCTGCTGCCGCTCGAGCGGCTCTCCGACGACGTGCCCAAACCGGTGCTGGCCGCCATCGCCCGGATGTCGATCAGTCCCGAGCCTTCCGTCGTCGCGGGCCCGGACGAAGAGAGCGTCGCCATCGGCTTCGCGCTCGGCATCGCGAGCGACTGCAGGTTCGACAGCGAGAACAGCACGGAGTTCTCGTGCCGCTGACCGGTCAGGCTCTCGACCCGGCCACCGTCGTGCCCGGCCGCCGCGGCGCCGGACGAAGGCCAGCGCGGCTCGGCCGCGGGCGCGTGTGCGGCAGACGCCGCCGCGAACAGGTCGCCGCCACCGCCACGAGAGGGGGCTGCGAAGGCATCCGTCTCGACCTCGACGCCGGCCCCGCCGCCGAACAGCGACTGGCCCGCGCCCGAGGGGCGACGCGCGCGCTCGGTGCCGTTGGTCGGGGCAACGGCCGCGAACGGATCGATCGTGGCGCCGCTTTCGACGCTGAACAGACCCGAGAACTCCGGGACCGCGGAGAGCTTCATCCAGTCGGCGAAGCCTTCCTTCCAGGCGTAGGTGTCGGCCTTGATCTCGCCGCGCTCAATCCGATCCCGCACATCGGTGTCGGGGATCGGCCCCACCTGCTCGCCGTCGACGACGATGTGCCAGCCGCCCTCGGCCGCCGGCGCCGCTGCCTCGGCAGCCGCCTCGCCGCCGCGAACCACGATGATGTGGCTGCACTTCTTGCAGCGAATCTTGAAGACCTTTCCTCGAACCTTGTCGTCGGAAATCGAGTACTTGGTCCCACAAGAATCACAAATGATCTTCATCAACGCCTCGATTGGGAGAACTGGCCGGGACGCTCACGCATCGGCTCACGAAAAAAGGAGCCCCATTATATTGAGGCCAGCGCGGCACGCAAGCGCGGCCCCGGGCTTTTCCCTCAAGTTTCGCCAAATTAACCGCGTTCGCGAAGGTCGGAACGGACGAGCCGGACGTCGTCTTTCCCCTTCGCCGCACCCCTGATTAGACGTTCGTGATGTCGAGAGGATCTGCGAATAGATCGTGGGTCATGATCGTCTGCGCGCGGCCCGGGCCCCATGAGGTCGCCCAGACGGGAATTCCGACTAGTGCCGACACCCGGTCGACGAACCGCGACGCCGCCTTCGTCGCTGACGGGGGGACGTCGGAAGCGGACGCGGTCGGCCACCCTTCCAGGTCCTCGTAGATAGGCTCAGCCACGGCCAGGTCCTCGGCGTCGAGCGGCATCTCGTCGAGGATCTCGCCCGCGAGCCGGTACCCCGTGCAGATCCGTACCCGCTCGAGCCCGGCGAGAACGTCCAGCTTGGTCAAAGCCAGCCCCCCGATGCCCGAGATGCGCACCGCAAGCTTGCAGCGCCGGCAGGTCGAGCCAGCCACAACGCCGCGGGCGGCCGGTGACCGACCCGAACTCGTTGCCCCGTTTGCGGAGAAGATCGCCGGTCGCGTCCGTCAGCTCGGTGGGGAAAGGTCCGCCGCCCACACGCGTCGCGTACCCCTTGGCGATCCCCATGACCGCGTCGATCCGCGTCGGCCCGATCCCCAGGCCCGCGCAGGCGCCCCCCGCGGTCGTCGACGACGACGTGACGAACGGATAGGTGCCGTGATCGACGTCGAGCAGGACCCCCTGCGCCCCCTCGAAGAGGACGTTCTCGCCCCGCACGATCGTGTCGTGCACGAACCGCGACGCGTCCTTGACGTAGGCCTTCAGCTCGTCCGCGAGCGCCAGGTAGGTGGTCGCCACCTCGTTGATGTCGGGGGCCAACCCACCAAGCTCGGCCAGACGCGGCGCGAGCACGTCGTGCTGGCGCGCGAGCAGCGTCCGAAAGCGATCGGGACGGAAGAGATCGCCGACCCGCAGGCCGATGCGCGCCGCCTTGCTCTCGTAGGTCGGGCCGATCCCCTTGCGGGTGGTGCCGATGTTCCCCGGGCCGGGACGCTCCTCGCGCAGCCGATCGAGCTCGCGGTGGTGCGGCAGGGTCAGGTGCGCGCGCGCCGCGACGACCAGGTTCTTCTCGCTGGCGAGGAACCCCTGGTCGCGGAAGGTGCGGATCTCCTCGACCAGCACGGCCGGATCGATGACCATCCCCTCGCCGAGGACGCAGGTCACCTCGCGGCGGAGGACGCCCGAGGGGATCAGCCGGGTCACGTACTTCTTGCCGTCGACGACCAGCGTGTGGCCGGCGTTGGCCCCGCCCGCCCAGCGGACCACCAGGCGGACCTTCTCGGTGAGAAGGTCGACGATCTTCCCCTTCCCCTCATCCCCCCACTGCGCTCCTACGACTATGACGACGGGCATGCGAATCAGCTCCCCTGCTCGAGGGCGCCCGCGACCGCGTCCACGTCGACGGCAAAGCCGACCGCGGGGCTGGGGCGCCCGTATCGTTCCAAAAGATCGTCGTAACGTCCGCCGCGCAAGACCGCGTCGGGCGCTCCCGGCACGAACGCCTGAAAGCGAACGCCGGTGTAGTAGTCGAAGCCGCGGACCTCGCCCAGGTCGACGTGCAGCCGTGCCCGCGACCTTGCGCTTGCCCACGGCGGCGACGATGCCACCAAGGTCGGCGAGCGCGCGTTTGATATCGGCGCCCGGCGCCTGCTGGGTCGCGGTCGCCAGGACCTCGGGGCCCCCCGAGAGCTCGGGCAGCAGACGCGCGAAGGCGATCACCGGCTTGGGACCGCGGGCCCGCGCGAGCACGGTCTCGAGCTCGGCCCCGTCGCGCTTGGCGATCGCGCGCCGCGCCTCGGCGAGCGCGGCGTCCGGCAGCGAGAGCGACGCCAGCACCGCGCGGGCGAGCCCGAGGTGTCCCAGATCGATGGTCGGCTGCAGCAGCCCAACCGCGGCCAGCGCCTCGGCGGCGAGGGCGATCACCTCCGCGTCCCCTTCGGGGCCCGCCATCCCGGCCATCTCGACGCCGACCTGAATCAGCTCGCGCTGGCCGTGCGCGGCGCGTTCCAGCCGCACCACCGTCCCCTCGTAGCAGAGCCGGACGGGTCCCTGGTGATCGCGAAAGCGGGTGGCGATCATCCGGGCGATCTGCGGCGTGATGTCAGGGCGCAGCGCCACCACCTGGCCCGAGCTCGGCTCGACGAAGCGCACGGTCGCCGCGCGCGCGGCGTCGCCGAGCCCCAGCGCCAGCACGTCCTCGTACTCGAACGCGGGCGTGATGACCCGGGCGAAGCCGCGCCGCTGGAAGACCGCCAGCAGCGCGTCGACGATGCGCAGCCGCGCGGCCGCGGCCTGCGGCGCGTAGTCGCGCATGCCCCGGGGGAGGCGCAAGGTGGGAGCGTTAGACATTTGACGTCGGCCCGGACAGAGACAGGCCGTCCGCGGTCACTTCACCGCGTTGCGGACGACGCCGTCCTTCAGAAAGCCGACGAACACCTCGGCCAGCTCGATCGCCACCTTCTCCTGCGCCTCGCGGGTCGACGCCCCCAGGTGCGGGCTGGCGATGAGGTTCTCGTGCTGGAACAGCGGCGACGGCTCCGGCGGCTCCTTGCCGAACACGTCCAGCGCCGCGCCCGCCAGCTGGCCCGACTTCAACGCCTCGAGGGTCGCGTCCTCGTCGACGACGCCGCCGCGCGCGCAGTTGATCAGGTAGCGAGCCCTTCTTCATCTTGGCGAAGGTCGCCGCGCCGAACAGCCCCTTGGTCTCGGGGGCCAGCGGGACGTGAAGCGTGATGAAGTCGGCCTTCGCGATCAGCTCGTCGAGGGTCACGAGCGTCACGCCGGCCGGCAGCTGCTTGGGCGGGTGCGGGTCGTAGCCGAGCACGTTCATCTTGAGGCCGACGCCGCGCTCGGCCGCCTGGCGGCCGATGTTGCCGAGGCCGACGACGCCCAGGGTCTTGCCGCCGATCTCGGCGCCCATGAACTTCTTCTTCTCCCAGATCCCCTGCCGCATGCTCTCGGCGGCCTGCGGGATCTTGCGCGCCAGCGCGAACATCAGCCCGATCGCCAGCTCGGCGGCGGCCGCCGCGTTCCCCTGCGGGGTGTTGATGACCAGGATCCCCTTCTCGGTGGCGGCCTTGACGTCGATGTTGTCGACGCCGACGCCGGCGCGCCCGATGATCTTCAGCTTGCCGGGGTTGGCGAGAATCGCGGCGGTGATCTTGCTGGCCGAGCGGACGCCGACGCCGTGGTACTCACCGATGCAGGCCGCGAGCTCCTCGGGCTTCATGCCGATCTTGAAATCCACGGAGAAACCCGCCCCGGTCAGGATTTCGACCGCTTTCTTGGACATGTCGTCGGCGATGAGGACGCGAATCGGATCGGCCATGGCTTCGGCTCCTGTTGAGTGTCGGAAGTGTCGGATGGTTTGGTGCTACGCCCGCGTGAACCGCTAACCGTTAACCTTTGCGCGTCCCGGCGAACGTCGCCTGGGCCGCCGCGACGCCCGCCCCCGGCCGAATGCCGAAGTCGAGATCGGACAGCGTCATCTCGAGGCCGGAGATGGCGGTGATGATGTCGAACTCGCTCATGTACCCGATGTGGGCGATGCGGACGATCTTCCCCTTCAGATGGTCCTGACCACCGGCGATCGTGATGCCGTACTTGATGCGCATGTTGCGCACGATCGCGGTGCCATCGAGTCCGCTCGGGACGCTGATGCCGGTGACGGCGTTGGTCGGCGACGACGAGAACAGCTCGAGGCCCAGACCGCCGGCCGCTGCGCGGGTCGCCTTGGCCAGCCGTTCGTGCCGGAGCCAGACCCCTTCCAGCGTCTCCTCTTTCAACATCCGCAGCGACTCGCGAAGACCGACGACCAAAGAAACAGCCGGCGTGAACGCGGTCTCGCCCTTGTCCTGGCTCTTCCGCTCGCGCATCAGATCCAGATAGAACCGCGGCAAGTTCGCGCGCTCGTTCGCCTTCCAGGCTTTGTCGGAGACCGTGATGACCGCCAGCCCGGGCGGCAACATCAGGGCCTTTTGCGATCCGACGACCACGACGTCCAGCCCCCACCTGTCGACAGGGACCTCGAACACGCCGACGGCCGTGATCGCGTCGACGCAGAGGATCACCTCGTCACGGTCCTTGACCAGCTTCGCGATCGCCTCGACGTCGTGCTTCGTGGCCGTCGAGGTCTCCGAGGCGGTGGCGTAGACGGCGCGTATTCCGGGGTTCTTGTCGAGCGCCTCCGCAACGAGCTTCGGGTCGACGCTCTTGCCCCACTCGACGTCGATGAAGACGCACTCGATCCCGTAGGCCTGACAGATCTTCCCCCAGCGCTCGCCGAACTTGCCGCCCCGGATCACCAGCGCCTTGTCGCCCGTGCGCAGGAAGTTGCAGACCGCGGCGTCCATCCCGACCGTCCCCGAGCCGGCCATGATCATCGGCAGCTGCTTGGTGTCGAGCAGCCAGCGCAGGCTGTCCTGTACCTCGCGCAGGCACTCGGTGAACGCCGGCGCCCGGTGGTACAGCATCGGGCGGGCCATGGCCAAGAGCACGCGCTCGGGGACCGGCGTCGGTCCAGCTGTCAGCAGATACTCTTTCATGGCATGAAATCCTTCGGGTAACGCGGGCCGTGTTCTATTACAAGTTGGTCACCGCGCCAATCGAATTGGCTCCCCTTTCATGTCGCTAGCGCAATTCGCCGACGCCCGTTTCGCCTACCCCGGCAACGACATCCTGGCCGGCGCATCGCTGCTGATTCGGCCGGGCGATCGGCTGGCGCTGCTGGGACCGAACGGCACCGGAAAGTCGACCGCGCTCCGGCTGCTGGCGGGCGATCTACAGCCCGACAGCGGCGACGTACGCGTGCTCGGACGTGCCAGCGTCGCCTACCTGCGCCAGTCGCAAGAGCTGTCGGGCGCGGGAACGGTTCTGGAGGCGCTGCTCGAGCCTTTCGCGGATCTACAGCGTCTCCACGATCAGCTGGCGGCGGTCGAGGCCCGACTCGGCGACGGGAACCCGGCAGACCTGGCGCGTTACGGCGAGCTTCAGGAGCGCTACCAGCGCGACGGCGGCTACGAGCTCGAGGCGCGGGTCAAGCGGCTGACGGCCGACGTCGGCTTCACCGAGGCCGATCTCTCGCGCAGCGTCGACACGCTGTCGGGGGGCGAGCGCGGCCGACTGGAGCTGGCGAAGGTGCTGGTCCGCCAGCCCGATCTGCTGCTGATGGACGAGCCGACGAACCACCTCGACCTCGCCGCGATCGAGCGGCTCGAGGCCTTTCTCTCGGAGTACCCGGGCGCCTTCGTGCTCGTCTCGCACGATCGCGCCTTCATCCGCGCGGTGTGCAAGGAGATCGTCGAGCTCGAAAACGGGAAGTTCGTCCGCTACCCGTTCGGCTACGACAAGTACGTGGTCGAGCGCGAGGCGCGCCTCGAACGGGCGCGGGTCGAGTACGAGCGCCAGAAGGAGCACGTCGACAAGACCGAGGACTTCATCCGGCGCAACCTCGCCGGGCAGAAGACCAAGCAGGCGCAGAGCCGGCGCAAGATGCTGGAGAAGCTGGACCGCCTCGAGCGCCCTGAGGACCAGTGGCAGCACGCGGGGAAGATCGGCCTGTCGTTCCAGACCGGCGGTGACCTCGGCGGCAAGGAGACCATCCGCGCGCCCCACCTCAGCGTCGGCTACCCGGGCGCGCAGATCCTCGACGACGTCACCGTCAACATCTACCGGGGCGACAAGGTCGGCATCGTCGGCCCCAACGGCAGCGGCAAGTCGACGCTGCTCAAGACCCTGATCGGCGAGCTCCCGCCGCTCGCCGGCAAGGTCGAGACCGGCACCGGCGTCCGCATCGGCTACTTCGATCAGAAGCTGGCCACGCTCGCGGAAGACCTGTCGCTGATGGACGAGATCCGCTCGGTCCGCGCCGACCTCTCGCCCGAGGTGGCGCGCCAGTACCTGGCCAAGTTCCGCTTCTTCGGCGACGATCCGTTTCGCACCGTGCGTGGGCTGTCGGGGGGCGAGCGCAGCCGGCTGGCGATGGCGAAGATCCTGCTCTTCCCGCGCAACGTGCTGGTGCTCGACGAGCCGACCAACCACCTCGACATCCCGGCGCGCGAGACGCTGGAGGAAGCGCTCGAGAGCTACGAAGGGACGCTGCTCGTCGTCAGCCACGATCGCTACTTCCTCGATCGCATCTGCACCCGCCTCCTGGTGATCGACGGGACGCACGTCGAGGGACACGTCGGCAACTACAGCGACTGGCGGCGGCGTGTGCACGAAGACGAACGGGCGCGTGCCGTGAAGGCGCCCGCGCCGGCGGCGGCGGCGGCGAAACCGGTCTCGCAGGCCGCCGCGGTGCGGGGGGCCGACAAGGAGAAGGAACGCGAACGCAGGCGGCTGGCGCGTCGCGTGGAGACGCTGGAGGCCGATGTAAGCAAGCTGGAAGCGGAGCTGGCCGCCGTGCGCGCGGAGCTGGCCACCGACCACGCCGGCGACTGGCTGAAACTGCACACACTCGCCGACCGCGAACGGGAGCTCGACGCCTTGCTCGCCCGTCGGATGGCCGAGTGGGAGGCCGCCAGCGCCGCCGTTCTTAACCAACCCGATACAAACACCGATTGATCGGGTATCGGCTTTTGCCGGCATTGCCGAGCCGAGGGCCGGTCATAGTTTGTTCGTGTAAACTTTACTGGTTGCACCGGGAGGTAGCCGGATGCGGTTCGGTGGCACTAGGTTCTCGACGCTCGCGACCGTTTTGATCGGGTTGGCGAGCGGCTGCGTCGCGCGTCGCGCGGCGCCGGCGAACGTCGCTACGGCGCAGCGCCCGCCGCTGGCGCTTTCGGGGATCTGGGACGGCGTCTCGCAGACGACGATCGGCGACGGCATGGGTGCCGGAGACACGCGGATCGAAAAACAGGAGTGGCACCTCACCCAGGCGGGGAACGCCATCACCGGCTACTACATTGCGGCGCTGACCTACGTCTCCGGCGACGGGCGTCCCTACATCTGCAACCGTCAACCCCAGTTTTCGGCGACGCAACGCTTCGACGTCACGGGCCAGGTCCGCGGCGGGCTGATCGAGATCGAGGAGCGCAAGCTCGCGATGGCGGAGACCGGCAGCACCTGCGATCCGGGCGCGCGCCAACTGGCGCGCTACCGCGGCCGCCTCGAAGGCGACGTGTTGACGCTGACCAGCGGCGGGCAGCGGCGCACGCTCTACCGGATCCAAGAGCCGGGGCGCGCCGACTCCAGTCTCGCCGAGGCGGCCGTGCGGCCCGACCTGGTCAGCGAGGCGCCGCTGGCGTCGGAGGGCCCGTCGACTTCGGCGGCGGCCTTCGCCTCCACCGCCGACATCAGCGGGCTGTGGGTCTGGGAGCACCACGGCGTCGTCGCCGGCGGCGACGAGAAGCAAGAGCGCGAGGAGTGGCACGTCACCCAGAACGGCTCGAAGCTCTCCGGGTACTACGATCGGATCGTGCACCAGGTCTCCGCCGACGGGCACGCCTACCGTTGCAGCATGGCGCTCGATTTCCAGATCGCCACCCGCTACCAGTTCAGCGGCGAGGTCAAGGGCACCCAGGTGATGATCTACGAGAGCTCGTTCGAGGTGCTGGTCCCGAGCGCGTGCGACAACGGCCGCCGTCGGCTCGACGCCTACGAAGGTCAGGCCTCGCCCGACGAGATCCGCCTCGTCTGGGGCGTCGGCGGCCAGGTCCTGCGCCGTCCCCGCCCCGACGTCCCGACGCAAAGATTCTGATCGGGCCCCTGCAATCGGGGGACGCTACTTCTTCGCCTTCAACTCAGTGTCGATCGCGGTCTTGAACGCGTCGAAGGGCTGAGCGCCGACGAGACGGGTGCCGTTGATGAAGAAGGTCGGCGTGCCGGTGGCGCCGACCGCGGCGCCCTCCTTCGACTCGGCCTCCACCTTGTCCTTGAACTTGCCCGAATCGAGCGCGGCCTTGAACTTGGTCATGTTGAGGCCCAGCTCCTGGGCGTACTTCTCCAGCGACGGGCGATCGAGGGCCTGCTGATTGGCGAACAGCTTGTCGTGCATCTGCCAGAACTTCCCCTGCTCGTTGGCGGCCAGGGAGGCCTCCGCCGCCAGGCGGGCCTTGTCGTGGAAGGGGAGCGGCAGCTGCTTGAACGCGATCCGGACCTTGCCCGGGTACTGCTCCTCGATCTGCTTCAGCGTCGGAACCACGCGCGAGCAGAACGGGCACTGGAAGTCGCTGAACGCGATCACCGTGACCGGCGCGGACGCGGCGCCCTTGACCGGGGCGTCCCCCAGCTTGACGTCGGCCTTCGCCTCGGGGGCCGCCGGTGCAGCAGCCGCCGCCGGCGCGGCCGCCGCCGCCAGCTCGATCCGCTTCGCGTAGACGTCCTTGAGCGGCGTCCCCTTCTTGATGAGGGCGTCCGCCTGCTTGATCTCGTCGTCGATGATCGCCTCGAACTTGGACGCCTCCTGCGCGCCGACCAGCTCGCGACCGTTGATGAAGAAGGTGGGGGTGCCGTTCGCGCCCGCCGCGGTCGCCGCCTTCTGATCCTGCGCGACCTCGTCCTTGATCTTCGCGTCGTCCCAGTCGTGCTTCAGCTTGGGGACGTTGAGGCCCACCTCGCCCGCGTACCGCTCGATGTCCGGGCGCGTGAGGGCGGTGTTGTTCTCGTACATCTTGTCGTGGAGCTTCCAGGCCTTGTCGCTCCCCTGGCGAGCGGCGGCCTGGAGCGCGGTGGCGGCGTCCATCGCGTGATCGTGGAACGGCAGCGGCTGGTTCATCCAGACCAGCGCGATGTCCTTGCCGTACTTCTGCATCACCTGCTTCACCGTCGGCTCGGAGCGCTTGCAGAACGGGCACTGGAAGTCGCTGAACTCGACGATCGTCACCTTCGTCGCCTTCGGCCCGGAGCGCAGGTTGTGCGCGAACGGGACCACCTTCTTCGAACCGGCCGCCGCGGGCGCCGCGCTGGGGGCCGCGCCGGCCGCGGGCTTCTGCTTCTCGTCGATCGCCGCGAGGATGGCGGGGAGCGCCTTCCCCTCCTTGGCCATGTCGATGGCCAGCTTCGCCATGTTCGGGCTGCGCGGGCAGTTCGGATCCTTCTTCAGGCAGAAGGCGAGCTTCCCCATGCCGCAGCCGCACTCGCAGTCGCGCTCGTTCAGCGCCTGCAGCACGGTCACCTTCTGCTGCGCGGAGAGCCCGCCGAGGTTGACGGAGGTGACCGAGGCGAGGTCCGCCTCCTTGGTCCACCCCTCGGGGAAGTCCTTGTCGGACTTGTAGACCTTCGCGGGCAGCTTGGTGCCCTCGGGGACCTTGTCGTCGGACTTCTGCGCGACCTCGGCCGCGCCGGAACCGGCGCTGCCCGACCCGCGGCCGGCGGTCTCCCGACCCACCAGAAAACCAACCGCGAGCCCGGTGATGAGCGGCCAAATGGTCGCGCCCAGGCCGGGCGATCGCGGCGTGTCACTTCCCTGTGTCATAACGCGCGCTTATAGCGCGCCCCCGACGAGCGAGCGAACTATTCGTCGTCGTCGTCGTGGTTGCCGCGACGCTTGCTCGACGACGAGTCGAAGTCGAGCTCCGCGCTGGCGAACATGCTGCCCATCATGTCATCGACGGACTCGAAGTAACCATCGCGGCGCAGCTCCTCACGCTCGAACTCTTCGAAGGTCCGGTAGATCTTTTGGTCGACGAAGCGGCTCATGGTCATCCTCCTCTTTGGTGTGCCCGAAGGCGCAACCGACATGTAGGTATAGATAATACCCGCCCGTACACGGGGTCAAATTTTTGGCCGCTTTGCGCGCGTGGACTTTGGCGACCCAGGCGTGTTAGCTACGAGCCACGCCGCATGGGAAGGGTCATCGCGGTCGCCAATCAGAAGGGTGGCGTGGGGAAGACCACGACGGCGGTGAACCTCGCCGCCTCGCTGGCCGCCGCCGAAAAGCGGGTCCTGCTGGTCGACGTCGACCCCCAGGGGAACGCCAGCTCGGGCCTGGGCCACCCCCGCGGCGCCAGCGGCGAACCGAGCATTTACGACGTGCTGATCGGGACGCAGGGGCTCGAGGCCGCGATCCGCAATACCGAGCTCCCCTGCCTGGACCTGGTGCCGGCGACCGCGGATCTGGCCGGCGCCGAGATCGAGCTGGTCGGCCTCGAGAACCGGGAGCGCCGGCTGCGCGGGCCGCTCCGGGCGGCCGCCGAGCGCTACGACTTCGTCCTGCTCGACACCCCGCCCTCTCTCGGCCTGCTGACCCTGAACGCCCTCTCGGCCGCCGACGGCGTCCTGGTGCCGCTGCAGTGCGAGTACTACGCGCTCGAGGGGCTCTCCGATCTCCAGAACACGATCCGGCTGGTGGGCGAGTCCCTGAACCCGGGCCTCGCGATCGAGGGGATCGTGCTCTGCATGGTCGATCCCCGGCAGAACCTGACCCAGCAGGTGACGAACGAGGTGCGCACCCACTTCGACGGCCTGGTCTACACGACCACGGTGCCGCGGAACGTGCGGCTCTCCGAGGCCCCCTCGTTCGGCAAGCCGATCATCCTCTATGACGTCAGCTCGAAGGGGGCCAAGAGCTACCTCGATCTCGCGCAGGAGTTTCTGGCGCGGCACGAGAAGAGCGCCGGCGCCGTGCTGGCGGCCGCGGGTACGCGATGACGGTTCAGAAACGCAACGCTCTGGGACGCGGGCTCGCGGCGTTGATCCCCGGCGCCCCCTCCCCCGCTCCGGCCGCCGTAGTGACCCCCGTGCGACGGGCCGACAGCGACGGCCCGCGCGCGATCGCGATCGAGGAGGTCCATCCCGCGCCCGATCAACCGCGCACCCACTTCGACGACACGCGGCTGGAGGAGCTGGCCGCGTCGATCCGCACCCAGGGGATCATCCAGCCCCTCATCGTGCGGGTCCGCGACGGCGGCGGCTATGAGCTGATCGCCGGCGAGCGGCGCTGGCGGGCGGCGCAGCGGGCCGGCCTGCACGAGGTCCCGGCGGTGGTGCGCGACGTCTCGCCGACCCGCGCGTTCGAGATGGCGCTGGTCGAGAACCTGCAGCGCGAGGATCTGAATCCGCTGGAGGAGGCCGCGGGCTACCAGCGCCTGGTCACCGAGTTCGGCTACACGCAGGAGTCGCTGGCCGATCGGGTCGGCAAGGATCGCAGCACCATCGCGAACGCGCTGCGCCTGCTGCGGCTCCCCGACGGGGTGCGCAGCCTGCTCGCCGAGGGACGGCTGTCGATGGGCCACGCCCGCGCCCTGCTCGGCCTCGACACGGTGGCCGCGATGGAGAAGCTGGCCCGCCGGGTGGTGAGCCAGGATCTGTCGGTGCGCAAGGTCGAGGAGCTGGTCAAGCGCGAGCGCACCGGCGGTGCGGTGCGCGTCGCCCCCGCGGCCACGCCACCTTCGGCGAACGCGCGCGACCTGGGGCTGCGGTTGACCCGGGCGCTCGGCACCCGCGTCGAGGTCGTCGAGTCGACCCCGGGCAAGGGGGAGATCGCGATCCACTTTCATTCGCTCGACCAGCTGGACACCCTCCTCGATCGCCTGCTGCGGACCTGAGCCGATGAGCCAGGCGCGGCGGTTCCAGCTCGACTACCGATCGGACGCGGCGCTGCTGGTCGCCTACGCGACCCAGCTGGTGAAGGGGCAGCTGCTCCTCGACAGCCGTGACGCCCCGCCCGACGGGACGCCCGTCCAGCTGACGCTGGTCGGCCCCGCCGTCTCGATCCCGCTCACCGGGGAGGTCGCCTGGACGCGGGCCGTCGCCGACGGGCCGGCCCAGCCCGCGGGGATCGGCGTCGCGCTGACCGCGGCGGCCGAGGGACTGGGCGAGGCGATCGACAAGCTCGCCTTCGACTTCCGCGGCCTGAGGGTGCTGGTCGCCGCGCTGCAGGCCGCGCCGCGGGCGTTGCTGATCCGGTACCTGCGGTCGATCATCACCTGCGACGTCATCGAGATCGATCAGAAGCGCCTCACCGATCCGGGGGCGCTCCACGACGTCGACCTGACCGTCATCGACCTCGACTCGGCGGGCGTCGCCGGCTACGAGCTCTACGCGCGGCTGCGCCAGCACGCCGAGGTCGGCTCGGCGCCCGTGCTGGCGCTGGCACAGATGGAGCGCGACCGCGCCCGGGCGGCCTCGCTCGGCTTCGACGAAGCGCTGGCCAACCCGCCACCGTTCGCCGAGCTGCAGGCGGCGACGCTGCGCAGCCTCGCGAAACCGACGCGGGTAACTACGCTCTAGCGGCTTACTTGCCGGCGCGCAGGCGCGCGGCTGTGACCGTGTTCGCGAGCAGCATCGCGATCGTCATCGGGCCCACCCCGCCCGGCACCGGCGTGATCGCGGAGGCCCGCTCCGCCGCTGCCGCGAACTCCACGTCGCCGCGCAGCTTGCCGTCGGCGCCGCGGTTGATGCCGACGTCGATCACGACCGCGCCAGGCTTGATCCAGTCGCCGCGGATCATCTCCGTTCGTCCGACGGCGGCCACCACCAGATCGGAGCGTCCCACCACGCCCGCGAGATCGCGCGTCTGGGAATGGCAGACGGTGACCGTCGCGTTGGCGTTCAGCAGCAGCGCCGCCATCGGCTTGCCGACCATGTTCGAACGTCCCACGACGACCGCGTTCGTTCCCGACAGCCGCAGCTTCGCCTCCTCGATCAGCTTCATCACGCCGAACGGCGTGCAGGCCACGAAGCGCGGCGCCCCGAGCAATAGCCGGCCGACGTTCTCGGGGTGGATGCCGTCGACGTCCTTGCGGGGATCGACCGCGAACAGGACCCGCCGGGAATCGAGGCCCGCCGGCAACGGCAGCTGAACCAGGATGCCGTCGACGGCCGGATCGGCGTTCAGCGCGGCGACCAGCGCCAGAAGCTCCGCCTCCGGCGTGCTCGCGGGCAGCCGGTGATCGAAGGTCCGGATGCCGGCCTGGGCACAGGCGGCGGTCTTGCTGCGAACGTAGATCTGCGAGGCGGGATCGTCACCGACCAGCACCACCGCGAGCCCGGGCTCGATCCCGTCCGCGCGAAGCTTCGCCGCTGCTTCCGTGACCTCGCCGCGAACACGCGCGGCGACCGCCTTGCCGTCGATGATTGTCGCCGCCATGGCCGCGGTCATATCACGGACGGTGCCCGGTCTCGTCGTCCGGAATGGGTGCGGGCGGCGTCCCGGCGAGGGACGAGTGGCAACCGCGCCGGCCACGCGCGCGACGCTCGGTGCGGCACGGCGGTTGCTGACGAGACGCGCATGCCATCACCGCGCGCGCTCGTCGCCGCCGCTCTGTTGCTCGCGATCGGCGCCTGGCCCGACATCGCCCGGGGCCGGACCGCGAACCTCGTCGCGGGACGGTCCCGGTTGTTTGCGATCGACGATGCCGCCGTCGTGACGTTCGACGACGCCGGTCGACCGATCGCACGGTGCGACCGATTCGCGCCGCCGCCAGCCGAACGCGCCGCCGGTCCGGGAATCGGCGCGCCCGAGGCCGAGGACGTCCTGCGCGCCGCAGGCCTGCCCACCGACGATCTCGATTCGACCCTGGCCGAGGACCTGCTCGACAACGAAGGGCTGCGACCGATTCGCCGGCGGCGAACGCCGCCGGCCGCGCCGCCGATCGAGCTGCGCGCGCTCGCCGCCGATCCGATGCGCGACGAGGTCTGGATCGGAAGCTCGGCGGGGCTCTACCGGGCGGACGCCGACGGCTGTTCCCCGCGGGCGCTCGCCGGCCGCGACGTGCGCCTCGTCGCCGCCGCAGGGGCGGTCGTCGCCGCCGCGACCGATGACCTGCTGTGGCGGTTCGACGCGACGACCGGAAGCGTCGCCGGCGTGTCGGGGCTGGTGTCGCTCCCCCGGGCCCTCGCCATCGCGAGCGACGGCCAGACGCTCGTCGGCGATGGCGACGGTCTGCTCGCGATCGGACCGGACGGCGCCGCCGCGCGGCTCCTCGCTCGGCCCATCGATGCCCTGGCCGCCTGCGCGGGCCTGAACGCCGCGCTCGCCGACGACGGCGTCTATGTCTGGGCCGACGGCGGGCAGCCCGTCCGGTTGGGCGCCCGCCCCCCGGCACGGACGCTCGCCTGTGGGCCCGGGGCCGGCCCGCGCTGGCTGGCCGCCGGCGTCGGGCTCTGGCGCTCCGCCGATGGCGACGACTGGGCGGACCTCCCCGGCTGGCGAGGTCTCTCGATCGCGGCCGCGGCAACGGTCGTGGGACGGGTCTGGCTGATCGCCGACGGCATGCTGCTCTCCGCCGACGCCGACGGGGCGGCCGGCCTGGCGACGAAGACGGCGGCGAAACGACCTTCGCCGCCCCGGGCTCTCGCCGCGCCCGCCGAGGCAACGACGTTGTCACCGCTATCGCTGCTACCCTGGCCACAGGTCACCGTGCTGGTGGCCGGGCAGCGAACCACCACCCGAGCCGGCTGGTCGGCCGTCGTCTTGCTGACCTTCCCGCTCAGCGGTCGCCGGCGTGGGCGCTCGGTCGCGGCTGAGCGCGCCCGGCGCGACGGGGCGCTGGCGGCCGAGGAGGTCGTCCTCTCGCGCGCCCCGATGGACGACGACGAACGCGAGGCCCGCTTGCGGGCCGCCCGACAAGAAAGAGAGGCGCTCCGATGACGACCGTTTCCGTGACGATGTGGGCCCTCCTGGTCGCTCAGCCCTCACCAGGGGCCGACCTTCCCGCGCCGGGCCCCGCACCCACCCGGCCTCCGGCACGCCGGGTGGACCCGGTCGTTCTCCGCGCGTTGTTCGCCGCCGACCCGCCGGTCGAGGCGCTTCGGGAGGCCGCTGCCGCCCTGGCGCTGGCCGAGCCGGACCGGGCGCACTCGATGCTGCTCCGGGCGCGCGCGGCGGGTTGGCTCCCGGAGGTTCGCGCGCGCGCCGAGCGCCGCTTCGGCCGCTCCGAGTCGGTCGACCTCAACGGCAGCGCGCCGGCCGCCCCCGTCGGCATCGACAGCGACAACGACCTCTATTACGAGCTGCGGGTGACCTGGGACCTCTCTCGGATTCTCTTTAATCCCGACGAGATAGCGGCCCAGTTTCAGGCCCTGCGCACCGCCGACGCCCGGCGCGAGATCGAGTCCCTGGTGATCCGCCTCTACTTCGAACGGCGACGGCTCAAGGCCGAGTTGGCGACAGCCGATGCCGATGATACGTCTTCGGGTATGAAGCTCGAACTGCGCATAGCGGAGGTCGAAGCGGAGCTGGACGCACTCACAGGGGGCGCCTTCTCCCGGCTGCGGCGTTCATGAGCGAGCCCTACCAGACACGCCGGCAGCACCCCCGTTTCAACGTCGACGTCAAGGTCTCGGTGCTGATCGCCAGCGAGCGCTTCGAGGCCCGCACCCGGGACATCTCGCGAGCGGGGGTCTGCCTGGTCGCGGACAAGCCGATCGATCGAGAGGCCGAGATCGAGCTCGAGCTGGTCCTGACGTTCGGCGACGACGGCGTCTCCGAGCCGCTGCCGGTCACCGGTAAGGTCGCCTGGTGCACGGCGCTGTTCGGCGCCTATCAGATCGGGGTGAAGTTCGTGAAGCTCGACGACGATCGTGGTCGCTACCTGGACATGTTCATCGGATTCCTGGACGGCACCCTCGCCCCCGGCGAGCTGTTCCCCGAGGACAAGGAATCGACCCGTGGCGTCGATCCCGACGACCCGTTTTCCTACTGATTCATGAACCAAAACAAGCCTGCCATCCCCGCGCAACGGCGACAGCACCAACGTCTGGACCTCCGGATGTCGGCGGAGGTTCGCACCGCCCGCACAGCCTTCACCGCCACCACCCGCGATCTCTCCGAGGGGGGCGCCGGGCTCAGCGCCGAACGCCCCTTGACCGAGGGCGAGGAGGTAACGCTGGGGCTGTTCCTGGTGCTCGACGACGTCGAGACCGACACGCCCCCCCTCTGGGTCAAGGCGCGCGTCGCCTGGTCGAGCGAGACCGACGACAATCGCTACGCGGCCGGCGTCCGCTTCGAGGTCATCACCGATGAGCAGCGGGCCTGGTTGCGCCAGATACTGAAAGAGATGGGGGGCCCGAAGGGGTAAGACGCGAGGGGTGCACGGGGGCTCCGGCCCCGCTCCCCTCAGGCCGACGCCAGGATCCGCTCCGCGACCCGGGCGCCGTCGAGCGCGGCGCTGACGATTCCGCCCGCGTAGCCGGCCCCCTCTCCGCATGGGTAGAGGCCCGCCAACGACGGGGAGAGCAGCGTGGTCGGATCGCGCAGCAGGCGCACCGGCGCGCTGGTGCGGGTCTCGACGCCGATCAGCAGCGCGTCCGCCAGCAGGAAGCCCGGCATCCTCGCCCCCAGCGCGCGCAACCCCTCGCGCATCGCCTCGACGACGAACGGCGGGAGCACGGCCGACAGATCGGCGGCGGCGAGCCCGGGGCGATAGCTGGAGGGCCCCACCTCGCTGCTGGCGCGCCCCGCGAGAAAGTCGCCCAGCCGCTGGGCCGGCGCCCGGAATCCTCCGCCGCCGATCCGGAACGCCGCCTGCTCGAGCTGCCGCTGCAGCGCGATGCCGGCCAGCGGCCCGGCGGCCGCGGGGCCGAAGTCCTCGGCCGAGACCGATACGACCAGCCCCGCGTTCGCGTACGGGGAATCGCGACGCGACAGGCTCATCCCGTTCACGACCACGCCGTCAGGCTCGGTTGCCGCCGGAACGATCCAGCCGCCGGGGCACATGCAGAAGCTGTAGACGCCACGCCCGCAGGCCTGCGCGGTCAGCTCGTAAAACGCCGCCGGCAGCTTGGGGTGGCTGGCGGCCGCGCCGTACTGCAGCTCGTCGATCAGGCGCTGGGGATGCTCGATGCGTACGCCGACCGCGATCGGCTTGCGCTCGATCGCTATCTCGTTCGCGGCTGCCCAGGCGTAGACCGGTCGCGCCGAGTGGCCGACCGCCAGCACGACCCGCTCGGCCGGAAGCTCGTCGCCGCCGGCCAGGGTCACGGCCCTCACACGCCCGCCCTCGGTCCGCAGCCCGTCGAAGGTCGCGCCAAAACGGTACACGACGCCCAGGCTCGCCAGGTGCGCGCGCAGCCCCGACAGCACGCGCGGCAGCCGGTTCGAGCCGACGTGCGGGCGCGCCTCGGCGGCGATCTCGTCCGGCGCGCCGAACCGGATCAGATCCGCGATCACGCCCGCCACGCCCCCCTTGTCCTTGCTGCGCGTGTAGAGCTTGCCGTCGGAGTAGGTCCCCGCTCCCCCTTCCCCGAAGCAGTAGTTCGACCCCGGCGTCAGCTCGCCGCGGGTGATGAGCGCGAGGTCGCGCCGGCGCGGCTGCACCGGCTTGCCCTGCTCGAGCACCGTCACCGGCACGCCCGCCTCGGCGAGCCGCAGCGCCGCCCACGAGCCCGCCGGCCCCGACCCGACGACCACGACTCGCGGCGGCGGCCGCCCGGCGGGCAGGTGTGGCTCTGGCCGCGGCGGCGGGTCGAACGACGCGGCCTCGCCCCGCCGCGCGACCGCGATGCGCAGGCGGTGGCCAAGCGGGCGCCCCTTGCGCGCGTCGAGCGACCGCAGCAACACCCTCAGCTCGCCCAGGTCACCGCGCGGCCACCCGAGCGCCCGCTCGACCCGCGGCGCGAGCGGCTCGTCCGACTCGTCGAGCGGAACGAAGAGGTCGATCGTCTCGGCCATCCGTCAGGCCGGGCCCGGGCTGAGGCCGACGCGCCGGCGCGCGTCCAGGCAGTGACGTCCGTTGGCCGCGAACTCGCGGCAGGTGCGCGGCCGGTTCTCGTAGATGGTGCAGGCGTAGCGCGTCTTCCCGGCCGCGTCGCGCGTCGGCGCCAGCGCCGCGCAGCGCGAGCCTTCGCGCCGGATCTCGAAGCGGTGCCCGTGGCGTTCGATCAGCGCCGGCTCCTTCCACACGACCGGATCGCGCATCGACACGGTGACCGAGTGATACGCCTCCCGACAGCACGCGCCGCAGCTCTGACAATCGACCGGCGGTTCCCAGCGCGCGCACGCCGCAGCGACGGGCTCCGTCCGCAGCCCGTCGCCGTTGACCGGCGCCGTCTGCCGGCAGCGCGTCACCGCGGGCCCGCGCCCTCCCCTGTACATCCATGCGCAGCTGCCGCAGGACTCGCCCGCCGGCCCCAGCGGGAAGCCGAGCGGATGCCGAAGCTCCTGCGCCGGGAGCGCTTGCGCCAAGCTCGCCTGACTCACGTTCGTCCCGACCAGCGCCGCGGTCTCGGCCAGCGCCGACTCGATCGGCGCGCGCCACGCCGACGTCGCGAAGCGCGCGGCCGCCTCCGCCGCGAGCGCGCTCGCCGGGTCGGGCCCAGGCGACAGCGGGGACGCGGGCAGCCCGTCGTAGTAGTCCCGGTACGGCGTCGTCGGCGCCATCAACGCCTGCAGACCGAACGCCGCCGCGAGCGCCGCCTGCAGCCGCAAGCAGGCGTGCTCTCGAACCGCGTGTTCCGGAACGTTGTCGAGCCCCCAGTCGGGCTCGGTCGTCGCCGCCTCACCCTGGGTGATCGCGTGACAGAGCTCGTGAAACACCAGCTGCGCAAACGCGTCGTCGCCGTCGAGCGCCTCGTCGACGCCGATCGCGATCGCCCCGCGGCCATTGCTGGTCGCATAGGCCTCGGTCGTGCGTACGACCTCGAAGCCGAGACGCGCGGCGGCGGCGCGCCAGACCGCCTCGATCGCGGGCGTGGCGAGGGGACTGGGAACGATGGGGCGGTCAGTCATGGGATGGCGCCCTAGTCTACGCAACACCACCGGAACATTTTGCGATGTTCAAGTAGAACCGGGGCAAATTGCATCGGTTAATTTTCGTATATCCCTCTTGCCTTGGCGGCTGAGCGGATCAAATCTTCTCAGTCCCAAACGCCGCCTGGCGCGTTTCGGTAGCCACCCTGAAGCCGACCTCACGACTCGGCACCGTCACTGAAAGGGGGATAACGTGTTCGCTGATTCGCGAAAACTGCCTTTGTACTTGGGCGTCGCAGCCGCGCTTGCTGGTACGTCCTCTTCACCCACCTTCGTTCACGCCGCCTCGCCCGTCACAACCGTGTCGCCGGAGAGCTCCGACGCGGACGCTCACGTCACGGAGCCGACGCTGGGCGCCAGCCCTGATGCGGCGAGGAATTGCCTCGCGCAAACAATTTGCTCTGTGAAGGAGCGGATTCGCTGGCAGACACCGGCCTGGACTCCGTCGCAGTGCCGGAAGATCGCAGACGCCGTCTCGACGTCGGCCAAGCGCCACGATCTCTCCCCTTCGTTGCTGCTCGCGATCATGGTCAATGAAAGCGACATGAACGAAAAGTCGGCGCGCGCTTACGAACGCGACGGTCGAATCTATGCGAAAGACGGCGGGCTGATGGCCATCCGTTGCTTGCTGGATGACCGCGATCGTTGCACGAACGGCAACGTTCGCGGCGTGCCCTTCAAAGAGCTGATGGATCCCGTCAACAACATCGAGGCCGGCGCGCGCGAGCTCGCGCTCTGGCGCGATGGTGGCGGCGTCGCGCGAACCACGATCGTCAAACGCGACGCCGAGGGACACCTGCACCGGGTGACCAAGGACGTCCCCTGTCAGCACAAGACGCACGCCTGGTGGGCGCACTACAACCATGGTCCGCGTTACATCGACAAGGGATACCCGCGGCACTACCCGCATCGGATCGCCGTTCTCGATCACGCTTTTGCGACGGTCATGAACACGCCCGCACCGGAGCTCACGGCCGGACGGATCACGATTCACGACCCGGGCAAGCGCGAACGAACCGTGGATCGGCCGCTCGAACCTCGCTACCGAAAGCTCTGCGAGCAGATCCTTTCGGGCGGGACCTGTTCAGCGCTGGCTCTGAACTGACGGGGTGCGCAGGAGAAGGAGGGGCTCGGCCCCTCCGCCCTCCTCGCGCGTCGACTGATCCGGGACCGCGCCGCCGTGCTCCGCGGTGGCCGCGCCGCCGCCGTGGTCCGCGGTGGCGCTCGCGGTGCCCGCATGAATTCCAAAGGCGGTCCCGACGCTGGCGAGCACCAGCATGATGCCCGCCGCGAGCGCGAGCCGCGGTCGCGACGCAATCACGCGGCCGGTGTTCCGCAGCTTGAGCATGAACCCCAGATCCTTGCGCGTCGGCGCCTCCTCCATCGCGCGCGCCGGCCGCGCGCGACGGCGGTTGGGCGCGTTCGGCGCTGCCGGCCGCGGCGCCGACGCTGCCAGCGTCTCGCGCACGAAGGCGACGACCTCGTGCACGTGCAGCTCGGACGCGACCACGAAGTCGTCGAGCGCGCGCGCCATCTCCGCCGCGCTGGCAAACCGCGCCGTGGGATCGCGTTCGAGCGCGCGCATCACGATCTGCTCCAACGCCTCCGGAACATCCGGCCGCTTGCTGCTCGGATGCGGGATCTTCATCTCCATGATCTTCTTCACGGTGCCGAGGTCGCTGTCGCCCGCGAACAGGTGCTGCAGCGTCAACATCTCGTGCATCACGATGCCGAGCGAGAACAGATCGACCCGTCCGTCGATCGGCGCCCCCTCGAGCTGTTCGGGAGCGAGATAGGCCGGCTTCCCCTTCACGGTCCCCGCCTTGGTGAGCTGCGCGGCGTCGCGGAACGTGGCGACGCCGAAGTCGAGCAGCTTCACGCCACCCGTCGGCGTCAGCAGGATGTTCGACGGCGTGACGTCGCGGTGAATCGGGTTCAGCCGCGCGCCGGCGGCGTCAGTGAGGCCGTGAACGTGATCGAGCGCGAGGCAGAGCTCGCGCGCAACGTAGGCGACCATCGCCGGCGACAGCTTGCGGCCGGTGGCGCGCATCGTCCGCAGCACGCGCGACAGCGACGGCCCCTCGACGTACTCCATCGCCAGGAACAGCATCCCATCGTCCTCGCCGAACTCGTGCACCTGCACCACGTTCGGGTGGTTGAGCCGGCCGAGGATCTTGGCCTCGTCGGCGAACATACGGACGAACTCCGGATCGCTGCTGTGCGCCGGGAGGATGCGCTTGATGACGACGTCGCGGGCGAAGCCGCCTGGGCCGGCCATCCGCGCCTTGAACACCTCTGCCATACCGCCCACCCCGAGGGGAGCGATCAGCTCGTAGCGCCCCAGCCTCACGCCGCCGTCACGGCTGAGCGTCCCCGGAAGCTCACGCGTCGATTGCCCCATCACTCTGCGAAACAGCACCAGTAACCCCCTGTCCCCGATTCCACCTCGCCACCTCGGCTCCGCGTCCGCATTCCGCCTCGGCTCCGCAAGGTCCAAGCGCCGTGCCAACCCCAGCGCTGCGCCCAGGGACGCGGTCTCGGGAGGCCAGGCGCGCGGGCGGTTACGCAACCGTGACTGCCTCGATCGCTTCGGTTACGTCGGACTAGGTGACGAGGTCGGCACCGGCTGGGCAACGACGCCTTAGCTTGTTTCCGATGGACGGCGATAAGAAGCGCTTCAAGTTCTCCCTTGGCTATCTCATCCTTGCCTTCTGGGTAGTGCTTCTGCTGCAGCAGGTCCTCTCCGTCTATCTGCAACCGACCCGCATGCCCTACAGCGACTTCAAGGCGGCCGTGGCCGCCGGCAACGTCGAGGAGGTCGCCGTCGGAAAGACGGTCATCCGAGGCCGCATGCGCGCCGCGCCGGCCGCGCCCGCCACGCCCCCGAGCGCCGCTCAAGAGACCCCGAAGGCACCGACGCCGCCGGCACCAACGGCCCCGACCCCGGCGCCCCCCACGCGGGCCGCCCCGACGACGATGCCCACCCCGACGCCGACCCCGTCGGCCCAGCTCACCCCGCAGCGCGGACCGGCCGCGACCGGGACGTTCGAAACCGTCCGCGTCGACGATCCCGATTCTGATCCACGACCTGGGGACGCACCAGGTGAAGGTGACCGGCACCGTCGAGAGCAGCTTCTGGCGCGACGCCGCCGGCTGGCTGATCCCGATCGGCCTGTTCGCCCTGTTCTGGATGATGATGGCCCGCCGGGTCGGCCAGGCCGGTCAGAACGGCTTCATGACCGTCGGCCGCAGCAAGGCGAAGGTCTACATGGAGAAGGAGGTCGACGTCCGGTTTACCGACGTCGCCGGCGTCGACGAGGCGAAAGAGGAGCTGCGGGAGGTGATCGACTTCCTCAAGACCCCGGCGCGCTTCGGGCGCCTCGGCGCCAAGCTGCCCAAGGGGGTGCTGCTGGTCGGCCCTCCCGGGACCGGCAAGACGCTGCTGGCGCGCGCGGTCGCCGGTGAGGCCGGCGTGCCGTTCTTCCTGATCAGCGGCTCCGACTTCGTCGAGATGTTCGTGGGTGTCGGTGCCGCCCGCGTCCGCGACCTGTTCGAGCAGGCGAAGCAGAAGGCCCCCTGCATCATCTTCGTCGACGAGCTGGACGCCCTGGGGAAGGCGCGCGGCATCGGTCCGGTCACACACGAGGAACGCGAGCAGACGCTGAACCAGCTGCTCGTCGAGCTCGACGGCTTCGATGCCCGGGTCGGCGTCATCCTGATGGCGGCGACCAACCGCCCCGAGATCCTCGACCCGGCCCTGCTGCGCGCCGGCCGCTTCGACCGCCAGGTGCTGGTCGACAGGCCCGACAAGATCGCGCGCCTCGACATCCTCAAGCTCCACGCGCGCAAGGTTCCGATGGACTCGGAGGCCGACCTGGAGGTGATCGCGAGCATGACGGCGGGGTTCGTCGGCGCCGACCTGGCGAACATCATCAACGAGGCCGCCCTGCTGGGCGTCCGGCGCGAGCGCGACAAGGTCGGCCTGTCGGAGCTGCAGGAGTCTGTCGAGCGCATCGTCGCGGGGCTGGAGAAGAAGAACCGGGTGCTGTCTCCCGCCGAGAAGAAGCGCGTCGCCCACCACGAGCTGGGGCACGCGCTGGTGGCGCTCTCGTTCCCCGGCGCCGACACCCTCCACAAGATCTCGATCATCCCGCGCGGCATCGCGGCCCTCGGCTACACGCTGCAGACGCCGACCGAGGATCGCTTCCTGATGACCGAAGGGGAGCTCAAGAACCGAATCGCGACCCTGCTGGGGGGGCGCGCCGCCGAGGAGCTGATCTACGACGAGGTATCGACCGGCGCGCACGACGACCTGAGCAAGGCGACGGACATCGCGCGCGCCATGATCAAGTCGTTCGGGATGAGCCCGCGCCTCGGCCAGATCAGCTTCGAGAAGGACCGCCGGGGGGCGATGCTACAGCTCGTCCCCGAGACGACGCCCCGGACCGAGTACAGCGAGCAGACCGCCCGGATCATCGACGACGAGGTCCGCCGGATCATCGACGAGCAGCGCGAGCGGGTGGCCGACATCCTTTCGCGCCAGCACAAGGTGCTGCTGCGGGCCGCCCAGTTCCTGCTGGCCAAGGAGACCATCACGGGCGACGAGCTGCGCGAGCTGATCGCCACCCACGACGACCAAGACGGCGACACCGAGTTCGCGCCTCAGGCCAATGCCGCGCCCCCGGTCGTCTAGCCGCTGCGCGGCGGCCCGGAGCCCCCTGGAGGGCCCCGCCACCGGCAGCGGCGTCAGCGCCGCGCGTGCGCCGCGGTCGACGCGTTCGGGGCCACGACCGTGGTCCACGCGAAACCAATCACCAACGCCAGCGCCCAACGTACCAGCAGTGATCGCATCGTCGTGTTCCTCCGAAAGAGTTGTGCAACGGCGTTGCAGCGCGGATGCCACCGCGCGGTCGCGAGCGCGCTCAATCATCTCGCGCGCTTGTCCGCTGGTTTTCCACCGAGCGCTTCCAAACGGTGACACCTGCCGTCGCGACCGTTACGCACCCGGTGTAACCGATTCGGGGCAGCCCCCCGTAATTCCGGGGCTCCCGCCTTGCGCCGACAGGATCCGAGCTTACGTAATGGGAACCAAGGGAGAACCCGAATGGAGAGTGTGAACGCAGAAGTCAGTCTGACCACCTCCTCGTCCCGCAGGTCGGCCGCGTCCGTCGACGACTCGTCGGCCGGAGCGCTGTCCATCCTGCTCGTCGATGACGAGCCCGACATCGGGCTCGCCGCAGGCGATGCGCTGCGCGACGCCGGGCACCGCGTCCAGATCGCCACCAACGGGGCGGAGGCGCTGGACCTGATCACCACCCAGCCGTTCGAGGTGATGATCTGCGACATCCGCCTTCCCAAGCTGGACGGGCTGACGCTGTTTCGGCGGACCCGACAGGAGTCGCCCGACACGGCCGTCATCCTCATGACCGCCTTCGGCGCCGTGCAGGACGCCGTCGCCGCCGTCAAGGAAGGGGCGCACGACTACCTGACGAAGCCGTTCGACATCGACGAGATCACGCTGCGGGTGCAGCGCATCGCCGAGCACCGAACGCTGCTGCGGGAGCTGGACGACGCGCGCGCGCAGCTCGCCACCCAGCAGGAGGGGGAGACCATCGTCGGGCGCTCAATCCAGATGCTCCGGCTGCTGGATCGGGTCAACACGATCGCCACCAGCCACGCTCCCGTGCTGCTCCAGGGGGAGAGCGGGACCGGCAAGGAGCTGGTGGCGCGGGCGCTGCACGAGCGCGGTCCGCGGCGAGGCAAGGCGTTCGTGGCGGTGAACTGCGCCGCCTTCCCCGACACGCTGCTCGAGGCCGAGCTGTTCGGTCACGAGCGGGGCGCCTTCACCGGCGCCGTCAAACGCGCGACGGCCGCTTCCGCGCCGCCGACGGCGGGACGCTGCTCCTGGACGAGGTCGCCGAGATGTCGCTGCCCGCCCAGGCCAAGCTGCTGCGCGTGCTCCAGGAGGGGACGATCGAGCCGCTCGGCACCAACGAGTCGGTCCGGGTCGACGTGCGGGTCATCTCGGCGACCCACCGCAACCTGAAGGAGCGGATCGCCGCCGGGCTGTTCCGCGAGGATCTCTACTACCGGTTGAACGTCCTCAACGTCGACATCCCGCCGCTGCGGGAGCGCAAGGGCGACCTACCGCTCCTGGTACAGTACTACCTGAAGAAGCTGAGCAAACCGGAGGCGACAGTCCCCCGGGTGACCTCGGCGGCCTGGAGCGTGCTGTCCGAGTTCCCCTTCCCGGGCAACGTCCGCCAGCTGGGGCACGCGATCGAGCACGCCATGGTGCTGGCAGCCGGGGAAGACATCGACGTCCAGCACCTGCCCCGCGACATCGCGCGGGTCGAGGTGACGCGTGGCGCGGCGACGCTGGTGCCGCGGCCGCTCGGGACGGCGATGAAGGAGTTCGAGCGCGAGTACCTGCAGCGCGCGCTGGCCCAGGCCGACGGGAAGCGAACGCTGGCCGCCGAGATCCTGGGCATCTCCCGGAAGAACCTCTGGGAGAAGCTCCGCATGCACGGCATGGGCGAGGAGCAATAGGCGGGGGGCCGAAGACGGCCCCCCACCGGCCCCCCTAAGAACCTAAACCGGCGCCGGCGCAAGCAAGCTTGCGCCTTCCGGTGCTTGGACCCGCTCGCTGCGCTCGCTCTGGCTCTGAGGGGACGTCGCCGGGCGACGGAGGCGCCTTAGAGCTCTGGGCCGAGGGTGCTAGGAGCGTCGGACGGGAGGGTCATGGCGGCGCGCGTCCAGAGGTCGCCGAAGACGCCGATCATCATGACCATCGCGAAGACGATCGACATGACGAACACCAGCCGGTTGGCGCCGGCCGCTTCGGACATGTGCATGAAGAACAGCACGACCAGCGTCGCCTTGAGGGTGGCGATAGCCATCGCCAGGAAGATGTTCACGTCGCCGAGATCTTTGTGCCCGGTCCAGACGGTCAAAAAGGTGCACACGATCAGGATCGCCCAGACCTTGTAGTACCGCGCAACGCCATGATCGGCGTGTCGTTCGGCTTCCGACGGTGCGCTGTGCGTTGGGTTGGCCACGGTGCGTCTCCGGTTGGTGTCAGATCAGGTAGAGCAGCGGAAACAGGAAGATCCAGACCAGGTCGACGAGGTGCCAGTACAGGCCGCCCAGCTCGACCGGGACGTAGTAGTCCGGCCCGTACTTCCCCTTGATGACGCCCTTGAGCACCCAGACCAGCACCGACATCCCGACGATGACGTGGAAGGCGTGCAGCCCGGTGCTGAGGAAGTAGATCGTGAAGTAGAGGTTGGCGCCGGGCGCCGTCACCTCTTTGAAGTGGTACCACTCGCCCGGCAGCGCGCCCTCGTGCGAACTTGTGCTCGTACTCGAAGGCCTTGATCACCAGGAAGGCGCAGGCGCAGAGGATCGTGAACACCAGCAGGCTGACGCACGTCTTGCGCTCGCCGTGCTTGATCGCGTGATAGGCCGAGCGCCACCGATGAAGCTGCTGGTGATGAGCACGACCGTGTTGATCGTGCCCAAGAACAGGTTCAGCGTGCCGCGACGCCTCGTGAAAGGCCTCGTGATAGAAGTGCCGGTAGACCGTGTAGCCGAGGAAGAGACCGGCGAAGAGCAGCACCTCGGTCCCCAGGAACAGCCACATCCCCAGCCGGACGGCGTGGTTCTGCTTCTCGATGGTGTCGAAGTGGTGCCGCGAGGTGCGGATGGCTCGGACCGGCGTGAGCGTGGCGCCTCAGATGACGACATGCTCCACCTCCTCTCCCGGCTTCTGGTACGAGTGCGGGTCCTGCGTGATGACCGGCGTCTCGTGCGAAGTTGTGCTTGTCGGGCGGCGAGGTGGTCAGCCACTCGTAGCCCTTCGAGTCCCACGGGTTGTCGCCCGGCGAGCTCGCCCCGAACCAGCGCGTAGATCAGGTAGACGAGGATGATGACGAAGCCGAACGCCAGCAGCGACGACCCGGCGGTCGAGGCCACGTTCAGCGCCGAGAACCGCTCCGGGTACATGTAGTAGCGGCGCGGCATGCCGGCGTTGCCGAGCAAGAACTGCGGGATGAAGGTGGCGTTGAAGCCGAGCACGATGAACGCGGCGGCGACCATGCCCCAGCCCTCGTGGTACATGCTTGCCCGAACATCTTGGGGAACCAGTAGTGCAGGCGCCGCCAGGAAGCCCATGATGACGGCGCCGACCATGATGAAGTGGAAGTGCGCGACGACGAAGTAGGTGTCGTGCCAGTGCACGTCCAGCGACACGGTGGCCACCGCGATGCCGGTCATGCCGCCGAACACGATGAAGAACAGGAAGCCGCAGATGTAGATGAAGCGGCGTCTTGACCGCGATCGACCCGCGGTACAGCGTCGCCCACCCAGTTGAACACCTTGATGGCGGTGAACACGCCGACCAACATCGAGATGATGGCGAAGGCGCCGCTGTCGAAGGTCGACTGGCCCGAGACGAACATGTGGTGGCCCCAGGCGAAGAAGCCGACGAAGGCGATGCCCAGCGAGGAGTAGGCGACCATCTTGTAGCCGAACACGTTCTTGCGCGCGAAGGCGGCGATGACCTCGCTGATCACGCCCATCGACGGCAGCACCATGATGTAGACGGCCGGGTGCGAGTAGAACCAGAACAGGTGCTGGAACAGCACCGGATCGCCGCCCCGGGTCGGGTCGAAGAAGCCGAAGCCGCCGATCCTTCTCGATGCCGACCAGCAGGACGGTGAGGCCGATGACCGGGGTGGCCAGCACCTGGATGATGCTGGTGGCGTAGATGCGCCCAGACGAACAGCGGCATGCCGCATCCAGCTCGATGCCGGGCGCGCGCAGGGTGTGGATGGTGACGATGAAGTTCAGGCCGGTGAGGATCGACGAGAAGCCGAGGATGAAGATGCCCAGCAGCACCGGGAACAGCGTGGTCGGCGTGGTCGTGCTGTAGGGCGCGTAGAACGTCCAGCCCGTGTCGGTGCCGCCCATGATCATCGCCGCACAGGGCCAGCGCGGCGCCGGTCCAGTAGACGTAGAGCGAGAGCAGGTTCAGCCGCGGGAAGGCGACGTCCTTCGCCCCCAGCATCAGCGGCAGGCAGAAGTTGCCGAACACGCCCGGGATGGCCGGGATCATGAACAGGAAGATCATGACCACGCCGTGCAGCGTGAACATCCGGTTGTAGGTGTTCGCGCCCATGATCGTCGGCTCCGGGGTCAGAAGCTCGAAGCGGACGGCCATCGCGAAGATGCCGCCCAGCAGGAACGCGATCAGCACCGACACCAGGTACATCAGCGCGATGCGCTTGTGGTCGAGCGGTCGTCAGCCACGACCAGACGCCGCGGTCGGCGTTCAGGTAGTTCACGGCCGGATAGTACCGGGCTGTACGTTATCGGCGGGCTGGCTTGGCTGGGCTCATAAACCGGCTTCCTTCGAGGGAACGATTCTCGAGGTTTTCGCTGCGCAGCGACTTGATGAACTCGACCAGGGCGGCCGCTTCTGGCGCCGCCAAACTGCCCCTTGTAGGTCGGCATCACGGGCTTGTAGCCCTTCACGATCTTCGCGTCGCGGGTCGATCATCGAATCGGTCAGGTAGGCCTCGTCGGCGATGATGGTCTGGCCGTTCTCCAGCGTCTCGCGCCGCATGTACAGGTCGAGCCAGGTCGGCCCGATGTGCGGCTCACCGTCGAGCGAGTGGCACTTCACGCACCCCTGCGGCCATCGCGATCTTCTTGCCGTACTCGACGATCGAGCCGCGGAACGCTGCCGCCGTCGTCGCCGCCGGTGTCGACCCGCTCGGCGAGCCCCGCCCGCTGCGCCTGCATCCACTTGTCGAATTCGGCCCCCGGCATGACCACGACCTCGCCCCACATCTGCGAGTGCCAGGTGCCGCAGTACTCGGTGCACAGACCTGGTAGCGGCCCGGCTTGGTCGCCTCGAACCAGGTCTCGGTGTAGCGGCCGGGGAGGACGTCCTGCTTGATGCGGAAGTCGGGCACGAAGAACGAGTGGATGACGTCGCGGCTGGTCATCAGCAGCCGGACCGGGCGGCCCGCGGGGACGTGGAGGGTGCCGATCGCGTTGGGGCCACCGCCCGGGTACGCGAACTTCCACATCCACTTCTTGCCCATGACGTAGACGTCCATCGTGTTCTTGGGCGGCGTCGTGTACCAGACGTAGTCCTTGAAGCCCTGGACGAACCACAGCAGGAAGAAGAACAGCGGCACCCCGATCACGGCGATCTCGAACTTCACGCTCGGATTCACCAGCGGCGGTCGACTGATTGGGGCGACGCTCGCGGTACTTGAAGAAGAAAAAGAAGGCCAGGAGGCCGGTCACGAGCGAGGCGATCATCGTCACCGTGATGACGAAGAAGTGCAGGTTGTCGACCGGCGCGGCGAAGGTCGAAGCCTGGACCGGCAGCCACAGCAGGCGGCGCATCAAATCGTTCATGCCGCCCTCCCCGCGTTAGACGGGGTACCGTCCACGCGTCGTTTCATTGCGATCTCCTTACGCCAAAGGACAGTCAGCAGCGTCGCCAGAGCGAAGAAGCAGGTGAGAGCGCCGATCCGCATGAATCCCTGCACGAACGGCGCATAGCGCCGCGTTGCCGGGTCGTAGCGGTAACAAGAGAGGATCACCTTGTCGAACGAGGTCCCGACGCGGCCGCCACCGGCCTCGACCAGCGCCATCCGAAAGTCGCGCGCGGGGTAGTCGACGCCGTACAGGTAGCGGGCCACCACCCCTTCGGGGGTCAGCACGAACGCGACCGCGTCGTGGGCGAACTGCTTCGAGGTCGGGTCGAACTTGTAGCGAAAGCCGACCGCGTCGGCGAGCGCCCGCGCCGCGGTGCCACCGTCGAGGGTCGACCGCCAGAACGGCCAGTCGGCCACGGTGGCGCCCTCCCCCGCCAGGTCGACGACGCGCTTCTGAGTCTGGGCCAGGATCTTCGCGTCCTCGTCCGGATCGATGCTGACGTCGACGGCGTAGAAGTCCTTGCCCAGCTTGAGCCCCGAGGCGCGCTGGGCCTTGACCAGACCGTCCAGCACCAGCCCGCAGAGCATCGGGCAGCGGTGGTAGCCGAGCGTCACCAGCACCGGCTTGCCGCGATTGAGCAGCGAGGCCAGCGTGATCGCCTTGCCCGCCTCGTCGACGAAGGTCAGCCCGGTCGGGACCTTGTCCCCCAGGTGCTCGATGACGTCGATGTCCTGCAGCGCCGCCAGCGGCTGCTCGCTGCCGGCCGGGAAGACGATCTGCTTCTCGGCGCTGCTGCCGGCGCGCGCGCTGGTGGCCGTTGCCAGGATGGCGATGGCCGCGGCCAGCATCGCGCTGCCGCGCTTCGTCGTCGTCGTCCTGGTCGTCGTCGTCGTCGTGATCATCTTGGTGCCCCCGCGGGGAGGGCGCCGGTGGCGACCGCGTCCATCGCCTTCTCGATCGGCATGTGAGCCACGCCCTTGGCGCGGTCGACCCAGCCGTACCCGTTGAGGTGGCGTGGACTTCTCCGCCTTCCAGTTGGCGAGCCGGTGATCGATCTGGAACGGCACCTGATCGACGATGCCGATCTCCTCGCGCCCCATCTCGGCCGGGCGGGTCGCGGCGCCGGTCGCGGCTTCGACGTGCTCGGTCTGGTGGCGCAGGATGATCGCCGCCCACCAGGTCGCGAGCGCGAAGATGACCAGCGAGACGACGCCGACGGCGATCACCTTGGCGTAGTCGATCTCGTCCTCGGCCTGGTGGCCGTGTGGCTCTTCGTGACTCATGCTGCCTGATACCTCAGCGACTCGGCGAGGTAGGGATCCTTCACCGGCACCGCCAGCTTGCCACGCAGGCGGGAGACCGCGAACGCGATCGCCAGCAGGCCGATCCCCAGGAACGCCGTGAAGTTGGTCCAGTGCATCGCGAACCCGTCGGGGTAGAGCGCCGGCATGACCAGCCAGAAGATGTCGATGTAGTGGATCGAGCAGGATGAACCCGCCCACCATCGCCAGCTTGCGCGGGTTGCGCTTGAGCGATCGGGACAGCAGCGCGCCGAAGGGAAGGAAGAAGTGGCCGAAGATCAGGAGCACGCCGACCCAGGCCCAGCCCGGATTGAAGCGCGCGATGTAGAACGGAATCTCCTCGGGCAGGCCCGCGATCCAGATCAGCAGCAGCTGCGAGAAGGCGATGTACGTCCAGAAGCAGGTGAAGGCCAGCATCAGCTTGCCGATGTTGTGCGTGTGATCGACGTGCATCCGGCCGTCGAACACGTTTCCGGCCCGGGCCCAGTTGGTCGCGATCGCCAGGATCGACAGCGCCGAGAGAAAGCTGCCGGCGAAGAAGTAGACCCCGAAGATGGTCGAGAACCAGGTCGGGTAGAGGCTCATCAGCCAGTCGAACGCCGCGAAGGTGAACGTCAGGGCCAGGAACGGCAGCCCGCCGGCCGCCAGCTTGCGCTGGCTGCGTGGTCAGGGCCGTGCCGCCGTCGCGATCCTGCTGCGTCGACCAACCGAACAGCCGCCAGCCCAGGAAGCTGGCGAAGGCGAGGTAGAGGAACGCCGCGGACGATGAACGCCGTCGGGTTCAGCCAGGCGTGCTTGTGCTCCAGGAGGTGCAGCGCCTCCTGTGCCCAGCGACGCCGGCGGATCGACCCAGACATAGACGTGCTTCATCCCGAAGAAGACGAGGGGGATGAACAGCAGCAGGAAGATCGGCACCGACGCGGCCATCGCCTCGACCGCGCGCCGCAGGATCACCATCCAGCGGGCGTGGGTGGCGTGAAAGATCATCAGCAGGATCACCGATGCCATCGAGATGCCGGACCAGTAGGCGAACGCCACCAGGTAGGAGAAAGACGCCTCCTTGGGGCAGATGGCCAGCATCCCGATGAGCGTGACGATCAGGAAGAGAGCGCCCAGGCCCCCGCCGACGGTCAGCCAGCGGGCGCCGCCACGGAACGGCTCGACGCGGAGCGCGGACGTATCTGAAGTCGACGAGCTCACCGCTTCTCCTGGTTCTGACTCTCGTTGTGACCCTGGTGACCTTCTTTGGCCGGGTGCGCCGGCGCCGGGGCCGGCCCGCCCGCGGGCTGGCTCTCCAACTGCTGGCGCACGTCGGGCGGCAGCTCCGCAGCCGGCGTGCCCTGCGACAGCTGCAGCGCGCGAATGTACGCGACCACCGCCCAGCGCTCCTCGACCGTCAGCTCGGCCGCGTACGAGGCCATCATGCCGAAGCCCTTGGTGATGACCTCGTAGATGTAGCCGGCCGGCCGGTCGGTGTAGCGGTGCAGCGACGGCGGCGGGCGCAGCGACATCTGGCGGGCCACGATGCTGTCGCCGTCGCCGATCGGACCGTGGCAGGTGGCGCAGGTGATGTCGAAGCGCTTGCGCCCGAGGTCGAGCAGCTGCGCGTCACCGGCACCGGGACCGTGGTCACGTAGACCGGCAGCGGCTCGCCGTTCGACTGCGTCGGTCCGTCTGCCTCGCGCCCGGTGGTGAGGCGCGGGTTCAGGGTGATCCGCTCGCGCGGCACCGTCCCCGCCGGGGGGGCAAGCATCGACGAGACCGTCGGCGAAGAACTCGCTGCTCCCGGTAGCGGTTCGCCTTGGGCTGGTTGATCGGCCATCGGGTCGAGGATGTTCTCGTCGCAGGCAGCCCCGCCCAGCAGCGCAACGACGATCAGAAGCAGCGACGCGCGCGTCATCGTTCAGACTCCGTGACCACCTCGACGCCGGTGGCGCCTGCCGCCTTCGCGTCTGCCATCGCCTTGCTGGCGTCCCCTTCGGGCGGCAGCTCGATCGAAAGGAAGAAGGCGTCGATCGACGGCGCGGGAGAAGTTCTCCGACTCGAACACCGGGTGGTACGGGCGCGGCAATCGGGCCAGCGTGAAGAACCCGAAGAACGACGATCCGCCGGCCAGCAGCACCGCCAGCTCGAACGTGATCGGGATGTATGCCGGCGGGCTGTGGGGCGGCCGGTTGCCGATGTTGATCGGCAAGTCGATCACGTTCATGAAGTAGATCATCGAGTAGGCGATGAACGCCCCGGCGATCGCGCCGCACAGAACGATGGTCGGGATCTTGGGCGCGCTTGAGCCCCAGCGCGTCCTCGATCCCGTGCAGCGGGTACGGGGTGTGCGTGTCGAGGTCCTTGTAGCCCCCCTCGCGCATCTTCGTGGTGCCCGCCAGCAGAGCGTCCGCCCGAGGCGAACTCCGCCAGCACGAAGCGGCGGGGGATGAAGCCTCCGTGTCCGCTGCTCATCAGTGCGTCTCCCCCGCCGGATCGACGGTCGGCGTCATGCGCCAGCTCGTGCCGCAGCTCCTTGACCTCGGTGACGGCCACGGCCGGCACGAACTTCAGGAACAGCAGGAACAGCGTCGAGAACAGGCCGATGGTCGCCGGTGAACAGGCAGATGTCGACCCAGGTCGGCGCGTAGTTCTCCCAGCTTCGAAGGGAGGAAGTCGCGGTGCAGCGAGGTGACGACGATGTTGAAGCGCTCGCACCACATCCCGACGTTGATCAGGATCGAGGCGACCCAGATGCATCGGGCAAGCTGGTGCGCACCCGCTTCGACCAGAAGAGCTGCGGCACGACGCACGTTGCAGAAGACCATCAGCCAGAAGATCGGCGCCAACGGGCCGCGCCAGCGAACCTGGAAGAACATGGCCGGACTCGTAGGGGTTGCCGCTGTACCAGGCGATGAAGTGCTCCATCACGTAGCCGTAGGTGACCATCATCCCCGTCGCCAGCATGACCTTGGTCATGTTCTCGAGGTGCTTGAGGGTGACCACGTGCTTGAGGCCCAGGAACTGCCGGGCCGGCATCATCCACGTCAGCACCATCGCGAAGCCCGAGAAGACGGCGCCGGCGACGAAGTACGGCGGGAAGATCGTGGTGTGCCAGCCGGGGATGACCGACATGGCGAAGTCGAAGGACACGATGGTGTGCACCGAGAGCACCAGCGGCGTCGACAGGCCCGCCAGCAGGAGGTAGGCCCACTTGTACTCGGCCCAGTGCCGGCCCGAGCCGCGCCAGCCCATGCGCGAACAGGCCGTAGATGAACCGCTTGGTCTTGCTGGGCGTCGAATCGCGCAGCGCCGCCAGGTCGGGCACGAGGCCGAGGAACCAGAACAGCAGCGAGATGGTGAAGTAGGTCGAGACCGCGAAGACGTCCCAGACGAGCGGGCTCTTGAACTGCGGCCAGATGCCCTGGACGCTGGGGTACGGCATCAGCCAGTACGCCGCGAACCAGGGGCGGCCGGTGTGGAGCAGCGGGAACAGCAAGGCGCAGATGACCGCGAACAGCGTCATCGCCTCGGCGAAGCGGTTGATCGACGTGCGCCACTTCTGCTGGAACAGCAGCAAGATGGCCGAGATCAGCGTGCCGGCGTGGCCGATGCCGATCCACCAGACGAAGTTGATGATGCCGAACGCCCAGCCGACGGGGATGTTGTTGCCCCAGACCCCGATGCCCTTGTAGAGGGTCCAGGCCAGCGAGATGCCGAGCAAGCTGAGCAGGGAGAGGGCGACGCTGAAGCAGGCCCACCAGCCCTTGCCGGCGCCACGCCAGACGTGGTGCAGGAGGCTGTCGTTGATCGTCTTGTCGGTGTGGTGCCCGTCGATGAGCGGGTGCGGCTCCAGCGGATCCGGCATGGCGACCTGGTTTGGTGCGGCCATGGCTACTCCACCGCCTTGGCGAGCTCGGGGTTGGGGTTACGCACGCGCGCCAGGTAGGCGGTGCGCGGGCGGGTCCCGATCTCGTGCAGCAGGTCGTAGCGGCGCGTATCGGCGTGCAGCTGCGAAACCTTCGAGTTCGGGTCGTTGAGGCGATCCGAACACGATGGCGCGGGTGGGGCAGCCCTGCTGGCAGGCGGTCTGCAGCTCACCGTCCGCGATCGCACGCCCCTCGATCCGGGTCGTCGATGCGCGCGCGCTCGATGCGCTGCACGCAGTAGGTGCACTTCTCCATGATGCCGCGGGTGCGGACGGTGACCTCGGGGTTCGCGGCCATCTCGCGCGCCGCGGTGTAGTCGCGCGATGTAGTCGAGGAAGTTGAACCGCCGGACCTTGTAGGGGCAGTTGTTGCTGCAGTAGCGGGTGCCGATGCAGCGGTTGTAGACCATCTCGTTCAGGCCCTCGTCGCTGTGGACGGTGGCGTTGACCGGGCAGACGTACTCGCACGGCGCGGTCTCGCAGTGCACGCAGCCGAGCGGCTGGTTGATCGCCTCGGGGTCGTCGACCGACCCGGAGAAGTAGCGGTCGATGCGAATCCACTGCATCTCGCGGCCCATGACGACGTTGTCCTTGCCGACGACGGGGATGTTGTTCTCGGACTGGCAGGCGATGACGCAGGCGCTGCAGCCGGTGCACTTGTTGAGGTCGATCGCCATGCCCCACTTGTACTGCTGGCGCTGTAGTCGACCGGCTCGTGGATCGTCGGCAGCACCCCGCGGCGCTCCTCGATCTCCTGGTGGAACTTCGACCCTTCGTGCAGCACCTCGGCCAGCGGCGCCTCGACGGCCGGCGGCGGCGCCTTGCGTCCGTCGGGGTCCATCTCCCAGTGGTCCTGGGTGATCGCGAACTGGTAGTGGCGCCCGGTCTTGGTCAGCGTGACGCCGCGGTCGAACCAGGGGGCGTCGCTGGCGCGCAGCGCGCCGGCGTTGAAGCCGACCCCGCGCCCGATCGATTCGCTCCCCTCGCGGCCGTAGCCGAGCGGCAGCGTGACCGCATCGTCGGCGTGGCCCGGGACGATCATCACCGGCGCCTCGATCATCCGATCGCGGTAGGTGACCTGGACGATGTCGCCGGTGTCGACCTCGAGACCCTTGGCCGTCGTCTCCGACACCATCGCGGCGTTGTCCCAGGTCAGCTTGGTGACCGGGTGGGGCAGCTCCTGCAGCCAGGCGTTGTTGGCGAACCGCCCGTCGTAGACCTTGGGGTCGACCGCGAACGCGATCTCCATCCCGGTCTTGGTCTTCGCCAGCAGCGGCGTGACCGCCGTGACCAGCGCGCTGGCGTCGACGGCGAGCCCCGATTCGGCGCCGGTGACGGTGTCGGGAACCAGGCCGTCGGCCAGCCAGCGTCTCCCAGGTGCCGTCGAAGTCGCCGCGGGGCACCTTGGCCTGGGCGTGCCAGTAGCGCCGCAGCAGCGCGTGCGCCCCGACGTCGCCCTCGCCCAGGAACGCGGCCAGGAGCTCGGCCTCGTTGAAGCCGTTCCAGAGCGGGGCGATGAGCGGCTGAATGACCGAGGCAACGCCGTCGGTGGCGCGGGCGTCGCCCCAGCTCTCGAGCACGTGGGCGGCCGGGACGATCGTGTTGCAGGCCGCGGCCGTCTCGTCCTCGTAGAGCGTGTAATAGATGGTGTTGGGGACGCGCTTGAGCAGCTGCGGCAGCTTGAGGTCGACCGGCGCGGCGTAGGCCGGGTTCGTCGCCGTGATCACCAGGGTGTCGACGGTGCCGGCGGCGATCTCCTCGGCCAGCGCGCCCAGCGGCGCCATACCCGCGGTCGGGTCCGCGGTGAGCGGCGCGCCGAGCTCGACGGTCGTGCCGACGTTGCCCAGCGCGGCGTTGATGGCGTCGGCCAGCGCGTGCACCGCCGGCGGCTGGCGGCGGCCGGCGATGACCAGGCTGCGTCCGCGGAACTTCTCCAGATCGGCCGCCACGGCGATCAGCCACTTCGGATCGCCAGTGTCCCTGCCCCTGCCCGTGAGCCAGCGAGCCCAGCGGCGCCAGCGCCGCCAGCCCACGGCCGGCCAGCATCGCGCACAGCGCCGGAGGCGAAGCCGCCGACGTCCGAGCCCCGCAGCCGCAGGCGGTGATCGGCCAGCATGCCGGTCACCGTCAGGGCCGGCTCGGCGACGTAGAGCCGGTTCATGTTCGGGCCCGGCTCGCGGCGCGCGGCGAACTGGCGGGACAGCCGCAGTCTGCTCGGGCCCGTCGCTCAGGAAGTCGGCGTCGAGCGACAGGATGACCTCGGCCGTGCTCCAGGTCGTGGCGCGGCTCGAGCGGCCGGCCGAAGGCCAGCCGCGCCCCTCGGCGGCGCCGTCGCCGGCGACCGACGAGTAGCTGACGAACTTGGCGCTTGGGGAACCTTCGCAGGATGCGGCGGCGCAGGTCGGTCAGCAGCGGCGACGCCGTCGGCTCGGTCAGGAAGCGCAGCCTGGCCCCGCCGTCGGCCTGCCGGCGTCGCCGTAAGCCGGCGATCTGCCGCCAGCAGCCCGCGCCAGGCGAGCGGCTGGCCCCCGTGCCGCAGCGCTTGGCGCGGTCGTCGTCGTAGAGGCCGAGGAGCAGCGCCTGCTCGAAGCCGTGGTGGCGCCCAGCTGTCGCGGGTGGTCGGGGTTGCCCTCGATCTTGGTGGGACGGCCCTCGTGGCTCTCGACCAGCAGGCCGCTGGCGTAGCCCTCCAGCGCGTAGGCCGTGGCGAAGTGCAGCGGGTTGCCCGGCGTGACCTCGTCGGGGCGGCGCACGAACGGGACGATCTTCTCGTTGGGCTGCTGGCAGGCGGCGCCGACGGTGGCGACCGCGGTCGAGACGCCCAGCAGCTGCATGAAGTTGCGGCGGGAGACGCCGTCCAGCTCGGAGGCGCCGGGCGGGAACTCGTTCGCGCGCCGCCGACCGCCGCGCCCTGGCGCGTCGCGCTCGCTCGAGGCTGCGCCAGCAGCTTGCGGGGCGCTGTCCGCGGTTTTCGCCCGACGCACCGGAAGCGATCGCTTCAGACGATCTTTGGCGCGGGCATCGTGGTTCTCGTCGCAGCTCATAGCAGCCTCATCGGTGGCACGTCGTGCAGCTGGTGCGGGTGTGCACGTGGTTCTGCTCGGCGAGCACGCTTGCCGGTTTCGACCGGGTCGCCCGTCGGCTTCCAGGTCCATGTTGGTGACCTCCTCGACCGGACGCAGGTTCTGCTCGGGCTTGCGGTGACAGTCGAGGCACCAGCTCATGGTCAGCGGCGTCGCCTTCTCGACCGCGGCCATCTGATCGACGCGGCCGTGGCAGCTGACGCACCCGACGCCCTTGTTCACGTGGATCGAGTGATTGAAGTAGACGAACTCGGGAACGTCGTAGACCCGGCTCCACACCATGCGGCTTGTTCTTGATGAAGCTCTGGCGCACCGGCTCCAGCAGCGGGCTCTTGTTCCAGATCTGCGAGTGGCAGTTCAGGCAGAGCTGCGTCTGGCGGGATGCCGGCCGCGGGCGACTTGTCGACCGTGTTGTGGCAATACCGGCAGTCGATCCCTTCGTCACGGGTGTGGTGACGGTGATCGAACTGCATCGGCTGCTCGATCGGATCCTTCATGCCGCGCGCGTAGGGCGTGCGCGCGTAAAGCATCAGACCGCCAGGCACGCCCAGAGCCCCCGCAGCGACGACGAAAAGCGAGACGAGCGCCAGGGTGTTGTGTCTGGGACGAAATAGAGGACTCATCCTCGTTCGCGGAGCATTTAGGCCGAGCTTGGGGGCGCCGTCAAGAGAACATTCGCGCGATCGTCACGTCGATCCGAACGCGAAAAATTTTCGTCTTACGGACTTCGAAAGCAGACCGATCGGAAACCGATTTTCAGAACCCGATCTTGCGCATCACGAACCGCGGGAGCGTCCGGATGACGAACATGATCAGCGCCCAGATCCGAGGGGCATAGACCACGGGCGTGCCGCGATCGAGCGCGCGCACCGCGATCGCCGCGACCGCCTCGGGCTCGCCCGCGAACGGCGGCGGCTTCAATCCCTCGGTCATCCCCGTGCGCACGAACCCCGGCTTCACGCAGATCGTGCGCAGCCCCTGAGCGCGAAATTTGTGATCGAGCCCTTCGAGGTATCGGGTCAGCCCCGCCTTGGCCGCACCATAGAGGATGACCGGCTTGCGTCCGCGCTCGCCCGCGACCGAGCTGAACACGCACAGGGTCCCGCCGCCGCGCGCCAGCAGCCGGCGCCGGGCCTCCTCGCAGAACACCACGGTGTTCGCAAAGTCGGCGGTCAGCAGCCGGCGGGCGAACTCGGGGTCCTCCTCCAGACGGGCCTGCGTCGCGAACAGTCCGGCCGTGACGACCACGGTATCGAGCCCGCCCAGCGCCGTGGCCGCCGCGTCGAGGGCCGTTCCGAACCCCTCGGGCCGCTCGAGATCGCACGCCGCCGTCCCGATCGACCCCGCCGGACGGCCCGCCCGCACCTCCAGGTCGCGGGCGCTGCGCGCCAGATCCTCGACATCGCGCCCGAGAAGGAACAGCGCGTCGCCGCGCGCCGCCAGCAAGCGGGACAGGGCGCGCCCGATCCCCTTGGTGGCGCCGAGCACCACGACCTTGCGCCCGGCAGGACCAGCGCCGGTCACGCGAGACACGGACTCGCGTCGCGGGAGGTCGAGCTTTGCTCGTCCGAGCGCATCGCCGGGGTCCCCGCGCAGGTCTGCCTGCGTGGGGTGGTTGCGGGAGGTTCGGAACCCGTCCCAGGGTTCCGAAGGAAATGAAAGCCGCTCACGCCCGGATGGTACCAGGCGGATCGCGGATCAGGACGTTCGGTTGGCGGCCATGCTGCGGCGGCGCAGCTTCTCGACCAGGGTGGTCCTTCCCATCCCCAGCAGCTTTGCCGCTTCCTTCTTGTTGCACTGGGTGCGAGCCAGCGCGGCCTGGATATAGGTGTCCTCCAGCTCGCGCAGCAGCATCGGAAGGTCGACCGGTAGATTCACCGCCGGTGCGGGCGTCTCTGCGCCGGCCGGCTTGGGTTCGGGTGCCATCAGAGGCTGCGCCTCCGCCACCACACGAGAGCTCATGCCCGGACCCATCGTCCGAAGCCGCCCCCGTCTTTAGTTACGGCCCCGATACGACGAAAGAATCACGGGGGGGAACGCAACCGGTATGTCCGAACGCCAGTCCGGTTCCGATCGCGCGTCGCGCCTGTCATCGACCGCACCGCGCACGGCTCTGCGCCGTCTGCGGGTGATGTCGAGCGGTCGCTGGCGGCCTCCTATCGAGGAGACCGTCCCGGCCGCCCATCGCACCGCGCGGCTGATCGCGATCAGCTCCGCGCTGCCCGGGATCGGGAAGAGCGTCATCGCCTCGAACCTCGCGGCCGCGCTCGCCGGCCTCGGCCGCCAGGTCGTCCTGGTCGACCTCGACGCCAAGGCCCCCAGGCAGCACGCGCTGTTCGGGCTCCCGGCGCCGACCGCCGGTCTGGAGGGCTGGCTGCGGGAGCGCCGGCAACGGACCGACGCCGCGCCGACCGCGACCAAGGTCCGCAACCTGCGCCTGCTCCCCTGCGCGGTGACGAACGCCGAGCGCGACGACGTCGAAATGCGCCAGGGGGTGATAGGCGAGCTGCGCGGCGTGGACGGCGAGCTCGTCGTCGTCGACGTCGGCACCGTCAACCGCAACGATTTGTGGGACGGCTTCGCGACCCGGGCGCACCGGGTCCTCGTCACCGGTCTCGACCCGCAGGCGCTGGAGGCGACCTACGCCCAGCTCGCGACGGTGGCGGCGCGGGCCGAGCGCCGTCACGGCCGCAGCGCGCGCGCGGCGCTGGCTCGCTTCCACGGGGGGCTGATCGGCAACCGGATCGCGTCCCCGGAAGAGACCGAGACGCTGCACGCGTTTGCCCGCGTGGTCCGCGAGCAGCTCGGCATCCACATGCCTGTGCTCGCCTGCTTCGAGACCAGCACCCGCATTCCAGAGTCGATCACGGCCCGGCAGCCGCTGGTGACCCGGCGCGGGCTCGATCAGAACGTGCGCGGGTTTCACCAGCTGGCCGAGCTGCTGCTGGCCGACGACGTCGTCCCCACGCACGGCTGCGCGCTGGACGTCGACGAGCCGGTCGAGGTCGCGGTGGCGCCGCTCCCGGTCGCCCTCGCCCAGTACGAGCGCAAGCACCCCCGATTCCCCGTCGACTGGACCGGTACCGCCGAGTTCGCCTGCGGGAGCAGCGCGGTGAGGATCCGCGACGTCTCGGAGAGCGGCGTCGGCGTCGAGACCGCGTTGCCGCTCCGCATCGGCGACAGCGGCCGGTTGCAGCTCTACCAGCTGCCGGGCGCGCCGGTGGTGGCGGTGCAGGTCAAGAACGTGCTCCCCTCCCTGCGCCGGGTGGGTCTCGGCTTCGCCAAGCTGGATCGCCAGACGGCCCGCATCACCGCGGCCGCGCGTCGCGGGAGTTGATTGCGTCGGGGGAGGACGAGCTCTGCTCGTCCGAGCCCATCGCGGGAGGTTCTGTACTACGCTCTAGGCGTTGCGCTGCACCGGCTGGCTCCTGTTCGTCTCCGCGCTCACGACCACCGTTGCGGTCGGTTGTCGGGACCAAAAGGCGGGTGACCGCCCCGACGGCGGCGACGACGGTGGGGTCCCCGACGGGCCGATCCTGCGGACGCTCGACATGGCCATCAGCGGCTGCCCCGACTACGATCCCGACACGCGGGTCTGCTCCGGCCCGGCGCCGCTGACGGTCTCGTTCGCGCCGGTCGGCTCCCCCGATCTGACCCGATTCAAGTGGACCTTCGGCGACGGCACGCCGTCGGTCACCGAACGCACCCCCACCCATACGTACACGCTCCCCGGCACCTATGACGTCCGGGTCGACGGTCTCGTCGGCGAGCCCGACGTCGGAATCGTGCCCTACAACCGCCGGGGCGCGATCCTGGTGGTTCCTGTCGCGATCGGCGGCCTCTGCGACCTCGACGCCCAGTGCGGCACAGGCCCCTCCTGCACCTGCACCCCGGGCTCCGGCTGCGCGGATGCGTTCCTGCGCGGGCTCTGCGCCTTCCCCTGCCCCAACGGCCAGTGCCTGGGCGGCACCTGCGTGACGCTGGCGATGGCGGGGGGCGACGGAGCCGTCACCCGCCATCCCTTGTGTCTGGGCGCGTGCGAGAGCGACGGCGACTGCGCCCTGGGCCTCGTCTGCAGCACCCTCCCGTCCGGCGGCCCGCTGGCACGGTGGCACCGCGTCTGCCTGCCCCGCGGCGCGGTGACAGGTCCAGGCGGCTCCTGCCGCGACGAGAACGGGAACCTCGACGGGAACAACTGCGCCACCGGCGCCTGTGCCGACATGGGGACGTTGGGGATTCTGCAGCGCCGGTTGCGCCGCGGATTCGCCCTGCCCCGACGACATGACCTGCGCCGTGCTGACCGACGGGCGCCGCCTCTGCCTGCCGGCCTGCGGCGGCGCCCCCAACGCCTGCGCGACCGATCCGCTGCTCGCCTGCCAGCCGCCCGCCGCGGACGGCGGGAGCGGATTTTCCGCCGACGGCGCCGCCGAGGGCGTCGAGTACTGCGCGCCACGAACCTGCGCTGGTGACGATGAGTGCAGGCCCGCAGGTCGCTGCGGCCTCGACGCCGTCTGCGTCAGCGGCTGAGCCAGGCTATTCGTCGTCGGCCTCTTCGGCGATGTCTTCTTTGACCTCTTTCTTTACCTCTTTCTTGAGCTCCTCTTTCTCGCGGTGCCTCCCGAGCTCTTCCTTGGCCTGGCCGATCTTCTCGCGCGCGGCGCCCTCGACGCGGTCGGCGATCCCTTCCGCCTCGTCCTTCTTGTTACCGGTTATCGTGCCGAAAGCTTCCTTGGCGCGACCCTTGAGGTTCTCCAACTTGCCCTTGAGCTCCTCGTTATTCATGAGTACCTCCCTGTTTCGGTAATGTGCGCATGCCGCGGGCCCGGTCAACGCACGCCCGATGCCCCCCCGGTAACGACGAGGGGACCCGCGCGTTACTGCCGGGCCGCGTGACATCCCCGATCTCCGCGAGAAATCGCCGCCCCACCAGGTCAGCGCGGCTGGCACGCCGGTTGTAGTTCTCTCTGCCGTAAACGAAGGCAGGAAGAGACGGCACACGGGATCGTCAGCCACGGTTCGGGGTCCGGTGATGGGGTTCGGGGAACCGGTCGGGGTCTGGTGGCGGGGTGGTCGGCGGGTGGCTGCGGTGTTTTGGGGGAGCGCAGGCCGAGGTCCCGTGTGCCGCGTGTTAGGTTGGCGCGATGACGGAGCGCGCGTCGTTGCCGCTTTCGGGACGCATTGCGATTCCCGTCGCGCACGGCCAGCTCGAGGCGATCGCGCGCGAGCCGGAGGCGCCGATCGCGGCGGCGGTGGTTTGCCATCCGCACCCGCTGGGCGGCGGGACGATGAACAACAACGTCGTCTACCGGCTGGCCAAGGCGCTCGCCGACGGCGGCGTCGCGGCGCTGCGCTTCAACTTCCGCGGCGTCGGCGCGTCGACCGGGACGCACGGAAACGGCATCGGGGAAGAGGAGGACGTGCGGGCGGCGCTCGACTGGCTACGCGCGCGCCATCCGACGCTGCCGCTCTGGATGACGGGTTTTTCGTTCGGCGCCCGCGTCGGATTGGCCGTCGGGGCGCGCAGCGACGACGTGGTCAAGCTGCTGGGCGTCGGCCTGGCGCTACGGATGTTCGACCACAGCGTGCTCACCACCTGCGCCAAGCCGAAGGCCTTCATCCAGGCGTCGGAGGACGAGTACGGCGCGCGCGCGGAGATCGAGCCGGTGGTGGCCGGGATGGTGGAACCCAAGCGGCTCTGGATTGTCGACGGGGCCTCGCACCTGTTCCCCGCCCACCTCGATCCCTTCTCGGCCGCCGCCCACGAAGCCGTCGCCTACCTCAAGACTCAATAACCGATATGCGACTGGCGGGGCTTGCCGGATTTGTCCGGGACGAACTGCGGCGCGCGCCTGTCGCCCCCGATGGTCACCGCGACACCGCGTAGCCCGGCGCCACCTTGGGCGACCGAGATCCGCTGCTGCACCGGCTTGGACGCGGCTTCGTGCCAGACGTTCAGCTCGTAGTCGCCCGGCGGCACGCCCTTGATTGTGAACGCGCCCGCGCCGTCGGCCTGCGCGTACCAGGGCGAGTCGACGACGTAGATGAATCCGAGCATCGACGCGTGGATGTTGCACAGCGTCTGTATCAGCCCCGGGTGGCGGAACGTCTCGCGTATAGGTGGCCCCCTGCTTGTAGAGGCCGGTGTCGAACTGGTTCGGCTTCGAGAGCGAGAAGACGTTGTGGAAGAGCGGGTCCTCGTTCCGGAAGTTGACCTTCGTGCCGACCGGCACCACCAGCACGTGCGGGAGGAAGGTCTTGTTGCGCTGGGTGATGACCTTGCCGCGCGCGGGGGCCGGACGTGGCGTCTCCCCTCCGATCCGCTTCAACCAGAGCACCGCGCCGCCCGGGCCCTGGGCGCCGCCGCCCGAGACGTTGCCGCTGACGGCGGCGAACGGCGCGGGCGCCCGCGGCGCGTCTGCGGGCGCCGTCGACGCTGACGGTGTGGCCTCGCCGGGCGCGTCCGGCGTCGTGGCGATAGGGGGAAGCGGCGCCCTGCTGCCCGCCTGCTCGCGCGCGCGTCTGCGCCAGCGGCCGGACCAGCTTGTCGAGCTCGGGATCGAGACCGCGGACCTTCAAGAGCGCCTCCCACTTGGCGGCGGCGGTCGCGTAGTCGCCGCCGTCCCAGGCCAGCTTCCCGCCGGCCAGCAGGTTGAAGATCAGGTACTGCTTCTCCGCCGCCGCCTTGAGCGCCAGATCCTGCGCGGTGCGCACCGCGAGCGGCAGCGGCAGCTCCTCGCCCAGCCAGCCCCGCCCGTCGGGCGGCGCGGCCCACGCGCGGGACGGGGCCACGGTCGATGCGGTGAGTACCGCGAGCGGTGGCCCCGGCCAGCCCCAACAAGGCGAGCTTGATCAGCGAGCGGCTCATGCGACGCGGCCTCACCAGCTATACACCAAAGAGCTTGTCAGCACGTTGTTGGCGACCGTCGGGGCCCCGGCGAGCTCGCGGTTACGAGGTACTCGCCCTTGAGGATCACCGCATCCCAGAGGTCGACGCGCAGGCCGCCGGTGAAGCGCTCGACGGTGATAGGCGTGAAGCCCTCGAACCAGGCGTGCCGCCGGTCGTAGCGGGCGTAGACCGTCAGCTTGCGCAGCGGCCCGACTTCGACCGGCAGCCCGTACGCGAGCTGCGCATAGCCGCCCCGCGCCCAGAACGCCGACGACAGCGGATAGATGCCCGCCGACGTCGTCTTCACCCCGCCCGCCTGCTTCGTCGACCCGGACGTACTCGGCGTTGAGATAGAGCGCCGAACAGCGCCAGGCGGGCGTCGGCGCCGTACGCCTTCTGGTGCGCCGACGCGGTCGTACTGGTCGTTGCGCGGCGCCGTACATCGCGGAGACGCCCAGCTTGACCTGAACGGCCGCGGTGTTGAGCTCGTAGCCGAGACGGCCCGCGCCGACCGGCGCGCCCGTGAGGCTGGCGTCGGGGGGCTGCAGCGCCTCGACGAAGGTGCCGCTGTTGGTGGCCGCGACGTTGAGGCTCAGCGCCGACCAGAGCGGCGCGATCTGGATCCGATAGAAAAGCTTGGCCCCGATCGCCTGCCCGGTCGTGTAACGCGCGATCAGCGAGGGGGTGATCCCGGTGCGGATGTTGGCCTGGTTGTCGAGGTACTCGATGCCGAAGACCGAGTCGAACTTGCCGACGCTGAGCGCCAGCTCCTGGCTCTCGAACGGCACCAGCCGGCCGAACGCCTGCTCGACGAGCACCCGGGTGTCGTCCCCCTGGCCGGTGAAGCGCGGGAGGAGCTGCACGCGCGAAAAGACGGTGAGGGGCGCGTTCGGCGCCGCGTACTTGAAGTCGACGCTCAGCGTGTTGAGCAGGAACGACGCGCGCCCGCCGATCCCGGCCGAGCGCGGCAGGAAACCGTTCACGAACCGGCCGTCCGAATCGATCGAGGCGACGTCGCCGCGCGAATTCACCGCCGGAGCGAACGTGTCGACGCCGTAGTCGGCCGGCAGCCGCGCGTCCCCCGGCGCGAAGCTGGTCCCGTCCCCCTGCGCGCGCGCGAAGCCGACGTCGACGTAGCCGTTGATCGACAGCGGCGACGGCGCCCCGGGCCCCTGCGCCGGCGGCGTGTAGCCCTCGGGGTCATTGATCGGCTCCAGCTCGGCGACGGCGACCGGCTCGTCGGCCATGGCCGGTCCCGCCCAGGCGAGCGCGGCGACGAGGAACGACGCGGACCAGCGCACCGGCGGCGCTCACAGCGGGGGCACCGGGGTTCCCCTGACGTTCACGACCGGGGCGGTCACGGTGATGTCGGTCCTCTCGATCAGGCTCGGATCGAGGAAGGTGTCGATCGCCACCTGCGAGTCGAGCCAGTGGCAGCGGCCGGTGTACTCCGGGTTGAACGCCATCGGGTCGGCGAAGCAGGCGGGGGCGTTGCCGGCGTCGATCGCGTCGACCGCGATCCTGCCGAGGTAGGGCGCGACCCCCGTCGTGATGGCGTAGCTGGTGACGACCGGTACGCCGGCGGCCCCGAGCGCGGCGTCGATGCCGCCGTAGCCGTCGGGCGCGAAGACGCGGGCGTTGGGCGGAAGCGTGACCCGATAGATGCGCCAGTAGGCCGAGTAGCGTGGCTCCCCGGCCACCGTCGGCGGCATGGTGAGCCCCGAGCGCGGCGGCCCCGGCGCCAACACCCCGGGGACCACGTCGGGGGCGACGAGCGTCCCGTCGGTGCCGCGGAACGCGAAGACGTAGAGGGGGACCTCGTCGATCACCTGGGCTTCGTCCCAGCTGAACAGCCCCTGACCGAAGTCGATGAACGGCGCCGGCGCGCCGTCGAGCCAGCCGCTGCCGACCGTGGCGGCGACCGGCGGCACCACGACGTCAGCGCCGGGCGCGAGCACGACGGTGCGCCCCGGACCGGGCTGCAACCGGTAGCCGCCGTCGATGATCTGGCGGACCGACGTGAGCGCCCCGACCTGGGTCTCCGCGGGAACGTCGACGTAGATGATCTGCCAGAACGGGCTGTAAAAGCCGCTGCCCGCCCCGACGCCGAAGATCCAGGCGCCCCCTTTCGGCGCCAGCGGCACCGGCCGGCCGTCGGCCCCCCAGCCGGTCACCGGCGCGTAGATTGGCTGCAGCCAGACGCGATCGTAGCCGGTCCAGATCTCGGTGGTGACGTAGCTGGCGTCGTAGCCGTCGGCGAACCCGGGGTGGACGTGGAGGGTGACGCCGTCCGCGTCGAGCAGGCTCCCGAGCGGCAGCCCGCCGGGGATCCCTGCGCCGGTGGCCAGCGGACGCTCAGGGGTCGCCCCGGCCGCGTAGAGCTCACGCGCGTCGAACAGCGTCCAAAAGCGCGGGTTGGGAGGGCGAGGCGCCTCCGAGCAGGCGGCGCACACCAGCGCCAGCGCACCGAGCCCGAGCTTGGTCACGCGGCGAGCATAGACGGACACCGCGCGAACGAGAAATTACGTTCGCGCGGGCTCCGCGGATCGACGACCTGCTCTAGCCCTTGCCCAGGGTCTTCGCGCCCGGCTTCCACTCGACGGGGCAGCGCTCACCGGTCTGCAGCGCCTGCACGAGGCGCAGCGTCTCGGCCACCGAGCGGCCAAGCAGATCGGCGTTGTAGCCGGCGTGCTGAACGACGCCGTTCGGATCGATGATGATCGTCGCGCGCAGCGCCATCCCGTTCTCCATCAGCGCATCGTAGTCGCGCGCGATCGTCTTGTTGAAGTCGGCGAGCAGCGGGTGATTCAGCTTGCCGAGGCCGTTCTTGATCCAGGCCTTGTGAGAGTGCTTGGAGTCGGTCGACGCCCCCAGCACCTCGCAGTTGAGGCCCCGGAATTCTTCGTAGCGACGAGAGAACTCCTGAATCTCCGTCGGGCAGATGAAGGTGAAGTCCGCCGGGTAGAAAAACAGCACGACGTACTTACCCTTGTAGTCCGACAGCGAGATCTTTTTGAAGTCGCCATCTCCGACGACGGCGTCGGTCGTGAAAGCAGGTGCCTGTTTGGTAACGAGACTCATCGTATCTCCTCCTGGGTGGGCGCGAAAACTAGCACGAGATTGCAGGCAAGTCGGTCACGGTGCTGGTGACGTCGCCTGGGTCGCGTTGCCTTCGGGTCCCAACCGACCGAAGCTGACGAAATGAAGTTCAGAGCTTATGGGGCGATCCTCGCGATCGCCCTCCTTTCGGGCGGGTGCGGTGACGACGGCGACTCGGGATTCACCACGATGGGAACGCCGGGGATGCCCTCGCCGGCGCGCACCGGCGCGAATCTCATCTTCGCCGAGGTGGACGTCGACGGGCACGACGGCCCGCTGATGCTCGTCGACACCGGCTCGCCGTTCACGTTGATCGATCCCGACAAGCTCCCCGGCGTCTCCTTCCCCGATCGGGCCGAGGTCGCGGTCGACCTCACGTTCGGCACCTTCACGATCAACGACGTGCCGGCGATCCAGACCCCCTTCCTGACCGACGGAAGCTTCTCCATCCCGCCCATCGTCGGCGGCAATCCCATGCGCGAGTTCTCGACCCGGCTCGACTACCGCGGCATGCAGCTCACGATCGGCGACGGCGCGGACCCCGCGGGCGTCGAGACGGGGAGCGACATCGCCTTCGAGCTCGAGGGGGGCGGCGCCGGCACGATCGACCCCGAGCGGACGATGATCGTCCAGTACCCGCCGACCCGGGTCTCGCTGACGATCGACATCGACGGGACCTCGTACCCGGTCATCCTCGACAGCGGCGCCAGCGAGGTCACCGTGCGCCAGGCCGTGTTCGACAGCCTCGTCGCGGACGGGCGCCCGCAGACCTCCGGCTTCGCGCTCTCGACCGCCAGCGGACCGATGTCGGGGCGGGTCACCCGGGCCCAGTCGATCAGCCTCGGCGGCGAAGTGGTGGTCAACCCGGCCGTCCTCTCGCTCGGGGACGACGCCCTGTTCGATGCGCTCGCCCGCGAGATCGGCCACCCGGTCGACGGCCTGCTGGGCGGCTCGTTCCTGCGCGAGTTCCTGGTGACCATCGACTATCCGCACGGGACCCTGCGGCTGCAGCGCTACGTGCCGCCGTCGCCGGTGCCGGACGAATTCAAGCGAATCGGTGTCGAGATCCAGCGGAGCGGCAGCGGCTTCGCCGTCTCCAAGGTCTACGCCGGTAGCGACGCCGCCGGCAAGCAGCTCGCGGTCGGGGACATCATCACGTCGATCGACGGACACGAGCTGGCGGGCATGGATCTCCTCGCCGCCGACCTGCTGCTCGACGGCACCGTCGGGGAGACGAAGCAGGTCGGCCTGGGCGCGACCGCCAGCACCGCCATCGCCAACAGCGTCATCGCGATCCGCGTCGACGATCTGCTCCCCGCCCCCTGAGCCGAGCTACCCGGGGAAACCCGGGCCGGGGGTTTGACCGGCCATCCCCGGTGGTTACGGTTTTCGGAGATGGCCACGTCAGCCGCGGGCGTAAGCCCCCACCTTTTCTCGAACTATCTTCGTACGGCCCTGCTGATGGCCGGGCTGGTGGCGCTGCTCGCCATCGGCGGTCGAACGTTCGGCGGCAACCAGGGGATGCTGCTCTGGGGTGGGCTGGGGCTGGTCACGAACTTCGTCATGTACTGGTTCTCTGACCGGCTCGCGCTGGCGGCGCACCGGGCCCAGCCGGTCACCCGGCCCGAGGCGCCGACCCTCTACGGAATCGTCGAGCGGCTGACCCAGCGGGCGGGGATCCCGATGCCGCGCATCTATCTGATCCCGTCGGCCGCGGCGAACGCGTTCGCCACCGGCCGGAACCCCAGCCACGCCGCCGTCGCCGTCACCGACGGCATCATTCAAATTCTGTCGGAGCGCGAGCTCGAGGCGGTGCTGGCGCACGAGCTTTCGCACGTGAAGAACCGAGACGTCCTGATCGCGACCATCGCGGCGGCGGTGGCCGGGCTCATCGCGACGCTGGGCCACGTCCTTCAGTGGGGGCTGATGTGGATCGGCCCGCGCAGCGACGAGGATCGCGGCAGCGGACTGGCCGCGCTGGCCTGGATCATCGTGGCGCCCCTGGTCGCGCTGCTGATCCAGCTGGCGATCAGCCGCTCGCGCGAGTTCGGCGCGGACGCCGCGGGGGCCGCGCTGTGCCGCGATCCCGAGGCGCTCGCCAGCGCGCTCGCCAAGCTGGAACAGTCGCGTCCGTTCCATCCCTACGAATTCGCCGGACCCGCGACCGCTCACCTGTTCGTCGTCAACCCGATGTCGGGAGGCCTCGCCGCGTTCATGAACCTGATGTCGACCCACCCGCCGGTCGAAGAGCGAATCCGCCGCCTGCGCGCGATGAGATAAATTCGTCGGCGTGAAGACGCCTGTCGAAGATCGGCCCTCGGGTTCGCGGGCGTGAAGACGCTTGTGGTGTCGGCGTGGGAGCCGGAGATCGCGCCGCTCCGGCGCCTCGCCGCCAAGGTTCCGGCCGGCACGCTGGTGCTGCTGCCGGTCGGGATCGGTCTGGTCGAGGCGGCCGTCGGGGCGAGCCGCGCCCTGGCGGCGCACCGGCCCGCGCGCGTGATCTTCGTCGGCACGGCTGGGGTCTACCCGCGCGGTCGCGCCACGGCCGCGCTCGGCTCGGTCGCGGTCGCCGGCGAGCTGATCCTGACCTGCACGGCCGCGCTGCGCGGCGACGGCTACCTGCCCGAGCTGCAACCCGCGCGCGACGACGGTGACGCGCCCCTCCGCGCTGCGCTGCTCGACGTCGCGCCGCGCGGGACCCCCGTCCTTCCCGTCGCCTGCCCGGTCGGCATCACCCGCTCCGCCGCGCTGGGACAAGAGATCGCGCGAGAGACAGGCGCCGCCCTGGAGAACCTGGAGGCGTTCGCCGTCGCGCGCGCCGCGCGCGCTGCTGAGGTGCCGTTCGCCGCCGTGCTCGGGGTTGCCAATCGGGTCGGGCCGATCGGGCAGAGCCAGTGGCGCGCGCACCACGTGGCGGCATCCCGCGCCGCGTGCCGGATCGTGGCGCGGCTGTTCGTGTCGTGATTCGCCCGAATCCCAGGGAATTTCATGCTAAGTCCGCGTAGAAGAAACAGCGGCTTGATGAAACCAACGCTAACGTGCCGGCCCGTACTGGGGGATGAAGAATTTTGGAGCGTTGGAGCGATCCGGCTGTTTATCTGGGGCGCCGTAGTTTCCGAATGAAAAGTTCCGACGGCGATCAGGTGACCCCACCGCCCGAGCTCCCGCTCGGCCCCACGCCTCCGCCCAACCGCCCGCTACCGCCGATCCGGACCGAGTCGGCTCCGCCGGTCCGCCGTCCCGCGCCGCACCGTCCGACAGCCGCGAGCGCCACGCCGCCGCCCGCCGCTGTCTCGCCACCGCCTCCGATCACCCCGTCCGCGAGCGTCACGCCGCCGCCCCGGCTCACCGCGCCCGCGACCGCGACCTTCACGCCGCCGCCGCGGGTCGTCACGCCGCCCGCGGCTGCGCCCGTGCGGCCGTACATTCCGACACTACAGACGCCGCATACGCCGCTTCCGTCCAAACCGATCACCGGGCGTCACAACCTCCCGCACAACATCCAGCCGCCGAACCTCATGGCGCCGTACTACATGGCGGCGCACCAGCCGCAGCGCCGATCGCCCCAGATGGTCCGCGGCGTCACGCTCTCGAAGAGCGCGCTGGCCGGAATCTGGTTGATGGCCTTCGCGCTGGGGATGGTGACGACCGTGGTCGTCGAGCGGTTCCGCCCCAGCCCGTGGAGCGAGCCCCCGCTCTCGACCGAGCCGGCGCGGGCCGCGGCGCCGGCGACGCGCGGGCCCGGCGTCGAGATCGTGACCCTGCCGCAAGCGGAGCCGGCAGCGCCAGAGCCGGCAGCGCCGCAAGCGGAGCCGACAGCGCCGGGGCCGGCGGCACCGCAGGCTACGGCGCCCAGTCCACCGTCAGCGCCGTCGAAGTAAGTCCGGCGGCACGCGCCCGCGCGAACAAGACGTCGACCGCCTGTCGCGCGTCGTCCGCCATCGCGGCGGTATCCTGGTTCGCGTAAAGGTTCAGGTATTCATCTATGAGTGTCTGATCTGACAGGGCTTTATCGCCCCGATCCTCGGCCGCTATCCCGCGGATGATCGGCCCGCGGTGGGCGAGCGCCCAGGCGATGCTGGCGCGGAGGATCGCCGAGACCGCGGCGACGCGTGGCGCCCCCAGCCCGCTGCGAATCACGTTCACCCCCAGCGGCAGCGGCAGCCCCGTCTCGGTCTGCCACCAGGCGCCCAGATCGACCACCAGCTCCAGGCCGCGCTCGCGGTACAGCATTCGCCCTTCGTGTATCAACAGCGCGGCGTCGACCTCACCGGCGTCGAGCGCGTCGAAGATCCGCCCGAACGGCGCGATCGGAATCTCGACCCCGATCGCCTGCGGCGCGATGAGCCGCAGCACCAACCAGGCGGTCGTCGTCGCACCCGGGATCCCGACGCGCAGCCCGGCCAGGTCTCGCGGCGCCATCGGCCGGCGCGCCACCACGACCGGACCGAAGCCGCGCCCCACCGAGGCGCCGTGGGGCAGCACCTGATAGCGCGACGCGAGGGCAGGCAGCACGCCGACCGACACGGCAACGACGTCGGCGGCGCCGTCGATCGCCAGCTGGTTCAGCGCGCCGGTGTGCGCGCGCTGGTGCGTGAACGAAAGTCCGCCGGTGTCGATCGCACCCGCCTGCAGCGCGTGGAACATGAACGCGTCGTCGGCGTCGACGGAATAGGCGAGCGAGATCGTGTTGGAAACCGTGTTCATCATTCGCGTCGGAATCAGCGTCGCAATCTAGCGTCGCAATCTAGCGTCGCAATCTAGCGTCGCAATCTAGCGTCGCAATCTAGCGTCGCAATCTAGCGTCGGGTGAGGTGGCGCATCATCCCACATCGTCACCTGCGCGCCGCGCCGATTCCGTGACGGCGACGACTCACAAGTTGACCGCGGCGACTCACAAAGGTCATGCTGATCTTGCCTTGCGCGCGCTCTACACGCCTCGGCCGCTGCCGCTGCCTCTCTTGACGCTCGTCTTCGCGGTGCTGGTGTTGGCGTCCGTGCAAGCGGGCGCGCAGACAGACGCCCAGGTCCAGGAGGTCGAGGAGTCGCTCGCGCGCGATCCGTCGTACAAGGTTCGCGTCGAGGCGGCGCTGGTGCTGGGGCGGCTGCACCAGATGCGCTCGGTCCCGGTGCTGATCGGCGCGCTCAGGGACCCCAACCAGGCGGTGCGCGCCAGCGCGGTCCGCTCGCTGGGGCTGATCGGATCGCCGCTCGCCCGCGACGCGGTCGCCGCGGCCCAGCACGACGGGGCGCCGGTGGTGCGCCACATGGCGCGCGATGCCCTGCGCCGGATCGACGGCGGCGACGGCACCAGCGCGGTCGGCCAGGCGACGATCCGCCCGCGCACCCTCCCCCTCCCCTCCTTCGAGGTCAAACAGTTCGGAGACCCTGGCAACCACGCCGGCCCTGCCTTGCGCAGCCACATGCGCGACTTCCTGATGTCGCAGCTGCGCCCGTTCGGCGACGTCTCGCCGGTGGAGAAACACGGGACCTACGCCGTCGACGGCGTCATCAAGGACCTGGGGATGGCCGCGGGCGGGCGGGACGTCGAGGTGACCTGCGCGGTCCAGCTGGTCGTCAGCAAGCAGCCGACCGGCGGCGTCTTCCTGATGACCAGCGGCTCGGCCACGGTGCAGAAGCCGCGGCGGCAGTGGCATCCGCAGCTCCGCGCCAGCATGGAGATGGAGGCGCTGGAGGCCGCCATCCGCGGCGCCAGCGAAGATCTCGTCAAGCAGTTGGCGAATTAGTTAGTCTGGCGGCGATGACCGCGCCCCGCGCGAAGGTTCGCGTGTTGCCACCCGAGCTCGCCGATCAGATCGCCGCGGGCGAGGTGGTCGAGCGCCCCGCCTCGGTGGTCAAGGAGCTGGTCGAGAACGCCATCGACGCGGGCGCGCGCCGGATCGACGTCGAGATCGACGGCGGCGGCCGCCGCCTGATCCGCGTCGTCGACGACGGCTGGGGCATGGCGCCCGACGACGCGCGGCTGGCGCTGCGCCGCCACGCCACCTCGAAGCTGGCCAGCGCCGACGATCTCTGGGGGCTGGCGACGTTCGGCTTCCGGGGGGAGGCGCTCCCCTCGATCGCGGCCGTGTCGCGGCTGACGGTGACCACGCGTCCCGCCGACGCCGACGCCGGGTTCCGTCTGACCGTCGAGGCGGGCATCGAGACCGACGCACGCGAGGCGGGCATCCCGGTCGGCACGCAGGTCGAGATGCGCGATCTGTTCTTCAACACGCCGGCGCGGGCCAAGTTCCTCAAGTCGGAGGCGACCGAGACGGCCAACGTCTCGGAGGCGCTGCTGCGCCTCGCCCTCGCCCACCCGGCGGTCCACCTCCGCCTCCGCGTCGGCGGGCGGGTGGCGCTGGATCTGCCGCCACACCCGGACCTGGGCGAGCGGGTGCGCGCCGCGCTCGCCCGCCGCGGCGCCGGGGCCCTGCACGAGGCCGCCGGCGTCGAGGGGGGGCACACGGTGCGGGCTTTTCTCGCAGGGCCCGAGGAGGCGTCCAACACCACCCGCTCGACCTTCCTGTTCGTCGGCGGCCGCTTCGTACGCGACCGCTCGCTGCTGCACGCGCTGGCGCTCGGCTACGGCCCGCTGCTGGAGAAAGGTCGATACCCGCTGGCGGCGCTGTTCCTCGACGTCCCCGGCGCCGAGGTCGACGTCAACGTCCACCCGCAGAAGCTGGAGGTGCGCTTCGCCCGCGCGCAGGAGGTCTACGCCGCCGTCCGCCACGTCGTCGGCGGCGCGATCGCGCGCGCCCCGTGGCTGCGCAGCCCCGACGACGTGCGTTCGATCCGGACGTTCACCCAGCCGCCCGCGTTCCGCGCGCCGCCGCTCGACGGGCCCGGGGGTGAGCGCGTCGTCGTGACCGGCGGCGGCTTTTCGTGGCCGCGGGTGGCTCAGAGCGCGCTTCCGCTCGCGACGCGCGAGGCGGGCGGCGCTCCGTCGCTGCGCGAGACGCCCCCGGTCTGGAACGCGCCCCGCTTCTTCGCCGCGCTCACCTACGTCGGCCAGATCCACCGAACCTATCTGGTCTGCGAGGCGCCCGACGAGCTGATCCTGATCGACCAGCACGCCGCGCACGAGCGGGTCGCCTACGCGCGGCTGCGCGCGGCCCACGCCCGCCGGCAGATGCCGCGCCAGCAGCTGCTGTTTCCGATCCCGATCGAGGTCGGCGAGGTCGCGGCCGCCGTCGCCGCCAACGGCGAGGCGCTGGCCGCCCTGGGGTTCGAGGTGGCGCCCGACGGCCCCGGCCGCGTCCTCCTCCGCGCGGTCCCCGAGCCGCTCAAGGACGCCGACCCCAAGCCGCTGCTGCGCGAGGTGCTGGCCGAGCTCGGCGAAGGGACCCCGCTCGTCGACAGCGATCTCGAGCGGGTCGATCACCTGCTGGCGACGATCGCCTGCCACAGCGTCGTCCGCGCCGGCGACGTGCTCGGGCGCCCCGAGGCGCTGGCCCTCCTCGCCCAGCTCGACGACGTCGATCTCCGCTCCCACTGCCCGCACGGGCGGCCGGTGCTGCTGCGGATGCCGCTCGGCGAGATCGAGAGGCGGTTCGGGCGTGCCTGAACCAACCCGGTTCGTCTCCATCCTCGGCCCCACCGCGTCGGGGAAGAGCAGCCTGGCGCTGGCGCTGGCCGAGCACCGCGGCGGCGAGATCGTCTGCTGCGACTCGCAGCAGGTCTACGTCGGGATGGACGTCGGCACCGCCAAGCCGACGGCGGCGGAGCGCCAGCGCGTCCCCCACCACGCCCTCGATCTGGTGACGCCCGACCAGCCGTTCCACGCCGCGCGCTGGGCCGAGGTCGCGCGCGCGGCGATCCACGCGATCGCCGGCCGCGGCCGCCTGCCGATCGTCGTGGGCGGCACCGGGCTCTACTACCGCGCGCTGGTGGCGGGGCTATTCGAGGCGCCCCCCTCGGACCCGGCCATCCGCGCGCGCCACCGCGACGAGGCGGGGCGGGACGGCGTGGCCGCGCTGCACGCCCGGCTGGCCACCGTCGACCCCGACGCCGCGGCGGCGATCCGCTCCGGCGACCTGGTCCGGATCAGCCGCGCGCTGGAGGTTCACGAGCAGACCGGCGTCCCGATCTCGACGCTGCGCCGCCAGGCCGCGGCGCCCCGCGACCTCGCCCCGACGGTGCTGCTGATCGATCCGCCGCTCGACGTCCTCCGCCCGCGCATCGCGGCGCGGGTCGCCGACATGCTGGCCGCGGGCTTCCTCGACGAGGTCCGGGCGCTGCGGGCGGCGGGGTACGCGCCGACGCTCAAGCCGCTGCAGGCCCTCGGCTACCGGCAGCTCGGGGAGGTCCTGGACGGCAAGCTGTCGCTGGCCGCGGCCACGGACGAGACGATCCGCGCGACCGTGCAGTACGCCCGCCGGCAGCGCACCTGGTTCCGGGGCGAGGCGGCCGCCCTGCGCCTCGACGCCGCCCCCCCCCTCGAACCGGCGCTGGCGGCGCTGGCGGCGGCGACGGCATGACCACCCCCGGCTGCACCTTCTGCGCGATCGCGGCGGGGACAATCCCGGCGGCGATCGTGCTCGATGAGCCCGACGCGGTCGCCTTCCTGGATGCCCGCCCGGTCTTCAAGGGGCACGTTCTGGTCGTCCCCCGTCCCCACACGCCGACGCTGACCGACATGCCGCCCGCGACGCTCGGGGGGCTGTTTGCCACCGTGCAGCGGATCGCCCGCGCCGTCGAGGTCGGGCTTCCGGCCGACGGCACGTTCGTGGCGATGAACAACAAGGTGTCGCAGAGCGTCCCGCACCTGCACGTCCACGTGGTGCCGCGGCGGTTCAAGGACGGCCTTCGGGGGTTCTTCTGGCCGCGGGTCCGTTACGACGATGACGCCGAGCGCGACCAGTACGCGAATCGGATCAGAGCGGCGATTTGAGGTAAAACACCCGCCGATGGCTGACTCGTCCGCCGCATCCGCCGCCGTCAAGGCCCCCCTCGCGCCGGCTCTCGACTTCGAGCGCCCGGTCGTCGACCTGGAGCGCAAGATCGACGACCTCATCAGGGTCAGCGGCGGCGCCCTCGAGCTGCGGCCGCAGATCGCGCTCCTGGAGGCCCGCGCCGACGAGCTGCGCCGGAAGATCTTCGCCGATCTCACCCCCTGGCAGAAGGTCCAGCTCTCGCGCCACCCCGCCCGCCCCTACACCCTCGACTACGTCGAGCGCCTGTTCGAGCAGTTCATCGAGCTGCACGGCGATCGCCGCTTCAGCGACGATCCGGCGATCGTCGGCGGCTTCGGCCTGTTCGACGGCATGCCGGTGCTGCTGATCGGTCACCAGAAGGGGCGCAGCACCAAGGAGAAGGTGCGGCGCAACTTCGGCCAGCCCAAGCCGGAGGGCTACCGCAAGGCGCTGCGGCTGATGGAGCTCGCGGCGCGGTCGCGGCGCCCGATCATCTGCCTCGTCGACACGCAGGGGGCCTACCCCGGCATCGACGCCGAGGAGCGTGGCCAGGCCGAGGCGATCGCCAAGAACCTCGAGGTGATGGCCGGCCTGCCGGTCCCCATCGTCTGCGCGGTGATCGGCGAGGGGGGCTCGGGCGGCGCGCTGGGTATCGGTGTCGCCAACCGGATCCTGATGCTCGAGTACGCCACCTACTCCGTCATCTCGCCCGAAGGGTGCGCGTCGATCCTCTGGCGCGACGACAGCAAGAAGCCCGAGGCCGCCGCGGCGATGAAGATGACCGCCACCGATCTGCAGCGGCTGGGGGTCGTCGACGAGGTGATCGAAGAGGCGCCCGGCGGCGCCCACCGCGACCACGACCTCACGGCCAAGCGGCTGGGCGAGACGCTGCGGCGCCACCTGGCCGAGCTCCTGCTGATGGGGCCCGAGGCGCTGCGCGCCGATCGCTACCGCAAGTTCCGCCACATGGGCGCCTTCGTCGAGTCCGGCGACAAGGTGGCGTGAGCCGGGACGCCGACCCGACCGACGCCGCGCTGGTGGCCGAAGCGCTGCGGGCCAACGCCCGTTATGTCGAGGAGGTGGTGATCGGCTGGAACCTCTGCCCGTGGGCGGCGCGCGCCTGGCAGGGCGGTGCGGTCGAACGTCGGGTGTTCTTGAACGAAACCCCCGACGCCGCGCCGGTGGCCGCGTTCATCGCCGAGGTGGACGCCCGTCCTGGGCTCGAGGTCGGGCTGGCGATCTTCCCGCGCGCGAAGCCGACGCTGGGCGCGTGGGAGAGGTTCGCCGAGCAGGTCCGCCGCGCCGCCGGCGCGTTCGTCGTCGCCGCCTTCCACCCGGACTACCGGCGCGAGGGCGAGTCAGCCACCAACGCCGCCCAGCTCGTCTCCGCCATTCGGCGCACGCCCGATCCGACGCTGCAGTTTCTGCGCGCCGCCCAGCTCGCCGCCGTCCCCGCCGACGTCTCGGCGGAGGTCGCGCGGGCCAACTTCGCGACCGTCACGACCCGAACGCCCGCCGCGCTCGAGGCGCTGCTCGCGGACATCCGCCGCGAGCGCACGATCTGAGCACGCTCAGAAGCCTGGGACCTTGCCGGCGAGGCTCTGATCCCAGGTCGGGGGATCGACCAGCTTCGTGGCCAGGTAGTCGACGGCGGCGCGCGTCTTGGTGGAGAGCTGCCGCGCCGATGGGTAGACCGCGAAGATCGCCGTCGGCTCGAACTGGTAGTCGGGAAGAACGCGGACCAGCTGGCCCGAGAGCAGCGCGGATGCCACCGACATCGTCGCGCCGACGGTGATCCCCAGCCCCTGCTTGGAGATGGTGGTCAGCGCTTCGACGTTGTCGGTCGCGACCCGGCCGCTGATCGACACGCTGACCGGTCCCTCCGGTCCGATCAGCTTCCACTCGCTCGGGCGCGCAAACGCGGTGAACAGCACGCACTGGTGGCGGGTCAGCTCCTCCACCGTCCGAGGCGTGCCCGCGCGTTCGAGGTAGGACGGCGACGCCACCAGCACCCGCCGGTTCGTGCACAGGCGGCGCGCCACCAACCGCGAATCGGCGAGCGATCCGATGCGGATCGCCAGATCCATCCCCTCCTCGATCAGGTCGACGAATCGATTCGCCAGCACCATCTCGACCGACAGCTCCGGGAAGTGATGGAGCAGCTCGCCCATCAGCGGCGCCAGATAGAGCCCGCCGAACACCACCGAAGCGGTGACCTTCAACGTCCCCTTCGGCCGAACCGCTGTCTTCTGCACTTCGGCCTCGGCCTCGGAGAGGTCCAGGAGGATCTGGCTGGTGCGCAGCTGGAAGGCGGTTCCCGCCTCGGTCAGCGACAGCTTGCGGGTCGTCCGCTGCACCAGCCGCGCCCCCAGGCGCTCCTCCAGGCGGGAGACGACGCGGCTCACACCGGAGGGGCTGAGCCCCAGCTCCGCGGCCGCCTTGGCGTAGCTCGCGTGCTTCGCGACCGCCTGAAACACGAGCAACTCCTGGGTCTCGCTCACCATCCGGGGGGCAGTGTAGCCACCCATCCGGCCGCCGTGCCGGGATTCGTGACGCAGCGTCATGAGTGAAGTGCGATCACCCGCCTTCATCCGCCACCCGTCGCTGTGGATAAGTGACGGACATGAGCGCGCGCATGGAGATCGGCCATGAAGTCAAAAGTCCGGAAACTATTCGCTATCAGCGCCGGAGACGGCTGCCGGGCGTCGAGCTCCGGAGCGTCTTCGACTCGTCCCGCTGCTACCGCTTCTACAGCACCGGCTTCGAGTTCCTGGTGCCGGTCAGCTGGCGCGGCGAGGTCTGGCACCAGCGGCGCAAAGGGATTCTCGAACCGGGCTGGGTGCTGGCGGCGCACCCCGGCGACGTGTACGCGAGCGAGCGCGTGCTGCAGGCAGGAAGCTGGCACTCCCTGACCATCGACGCCGACGCCCTGACCGAGCTGGTCGGTGATCGCGCCCGCTGGGACCGGGTGCGCCTCCGCCCGTTCGCGCAGCCGTCGCCCCACCTCCGCACCCAGCTCTCCGCGGTGATCCAGGCGATTCAATCGGCGCCGATGGACGACGTCCGGACCGCGCTGCGCAGCTTCCTCGCCACCGTCGCGAGCGAGCTGGGCGAGCGGCGACGCTCCGACGGCGCGCGCCGACCTCCCGTCACGCGCCGCCGAGCGCTTCGCCTGCTTCCGCGGCGAGAGCTCCGGATGCGTGCCCCTCGCCGAGCTGGCGAACGAGACGGGGCAGAGCCGGTTCCAGGCCCTGCGCGCGTTCAAGCGGCGCTTCGGGCTCGCCCCCCACGCCTACCAGCTCCGCGTCCGCCTCGGCCTGGCCCAGAAGTCGCTGCGTGACGGCATCCCGCCGGCTCACGTCGCGGCCGAGCTCGGTTTCGTCGACCAGAGCCACTTCACCCGCCACTTCAAGCACCTGATCGGCGTGACCCCGGCCCGGTACGTGCGCGGCATCATCCAGACCCCCACGACCCCTCGGAACCTGACCCCGACGACGTCCCGGAACCTCCAGGTCCCCACGTTCGCTCGAAGCGTGCAGACCCCCACGACCTCTCGAAGCGTGCAGACCCAGCCCGCCACACCGCCGTGGGCCCGGCCGCACCCGTCGCACCCGTCGCACGCGTCTCCCCGATCCAAGGTCGGCTGAGCGCGCTGGCCGCGAATCAACCGCCGTCGGGCTCGTCGGCGTCGGCGATCATCACCAGCTCGCGGCGCTGGCCGACGATCCGGCGGAGCGTGGGCGGCGCCCGGTGACCCATGGAATCGCCCGCGGGATCGATCGCGACCGAGGCGCGTCCGAGAACGCTGATCCTGTCGCCGGGGACGAGGATCGCCTCGGTGTACCGGAACTCGCGGAAAGTATCGAACGGCCCGCGCAGCGCCACGTCCGACTCCTCGAGTATTCGGTAGAGGGACTGCGGCAGGTTGGACCAGGGCTCGTCGGGCTCCACCCCGAACAGGCTCGGCCCCTCGACCAGCGCGCGCCCCGAACCGTCGGCGATCCAGAAGCTGTCGCAGTGCTCGCGGACCAGCACCGGCTCGGGGCCCGCGTTCGTCGTCTGGTCGACGACCAGGCGATAGCCGACGCAGGGACGCCCGCTCACCGGCGCAGTCGTCACCTCTCGTTGCGGCGACACGATCCCCGTCACCCGAACCCGGGCGCCGTCCGCGACCGCGGCGATCGGCGTCGTGCGCAGCGTCCGGATCATCCGCCGGGCGCGGCGACGCGGGTCGCGCCACTTGAGGTGCAGGTACGACGCGAAGCCGGCCGCCGCGACCAGCAAATAGACAGCGCCTGCGTCAGGGATGTCCACGGCGACTTAGAATAACCATCAGGAGCCGCGAGGTCCCTCGGCCTTCGCGATCATGACCGGGTACCTCTTGTCGCCTCGGATCCGGCACAGCACGGGGAGACTGCGATGCCCGCTCGACGCGCCGGCGGGATCGATCTCCACCGAGGCTCTCCCGACGATGCTGACCCGATCCCCCGGCACCAGGAGCGTCTCCTTGAATTGAAAATGCCTCCTGTGGCTGAGGAGGTTCGTCAGCGACACCCTGGCCTCCTGCAGGTACGAGGACGCGGCCGGCGGCAGGTCGGCCCAGCCGGCGTCGTCGTCTATGCCAAGCAGGAACGGCCCCTCGACGATCGCGCGCCCCGACCCGTCGGCGATGGCGAAGGGGCGGCAGTCTTCGCGCACCAGCACCCCGGATCGCTCCTCGTCTGCCGCCAGCCTGCCCTTCACCTGGACGATCAGACGGTACCCGAGGCACGCGCGCCAGCCGACCGGTGACGTCGCCGTATCGCGATGAACCGCCAGGACGCCGGTAACCCTCACCCGGTCTCCGTCCTTGATGCTCACGATGGGCGTGTCGGTCATCCCCGCCAGCGCCCGGCGGACCCGACGCTTCGCCTCGCGCCGCTTGGCAAGGGCCTCCCCGGCAAGGGCCACCCAGGCCAAGGCGAACATCGCGAAGGAGGGAATGTCCATGTGGTGGGGCTACGGAGGCGGCTCGTCCGCGTCCGCGACCATGACCGGCTCCGCCTTGGTCCCGGTGATCCGGACCAGCGTCGGAAGCTTGCGATGCCCCCGCGCCTGACCGGCGGGATCGAGGGTGCACGAGGCCCGACCGACGACGCTGACGCTATCGTCCACATCGAGGCGCGCCTCGGTATAGCTGAACTCGCGATCGCCGCCGAGCGCCCCGGTGAGGGGCACCTTCGCATCCTCGAGCAGCTGGTAGACCGTCGGTGGGAGCCCGGACCAGGCCGCATCGTCGGCGTCGACGCCGATCACGACCGGCCGCTCGACCAGAGCGCGCCCCGAGCCGTCGTCGATCCAGAACTCCTTGCAGTCCTCGCGCACCAGCACGTCCTCGAGCTCGCTTCGCACCCCGATCGGCTTGCCCTTCACGACGACGCGATAGCCGATGCAGGGACGCCGGCTGATCGGCGCGATCACCGTCTCCCCGCGCGCCGACACGACGCCGGTGACGCGGACGCGCTCGCCGTCCTCGATCGCCGAGATCGGTGTTTCGATGAGGTCCCGGAGGGCGCGGCGCGCGCGCCGCCGCGGATCGCGCCACCGGGCGTAGCCATAGACCGCGATGGCGGCGAGCCCGCTTGCGATCTGAATGATGCGCCCGAGCGAAGAGGACACCCGTGGATCCTAGTTCGAGTCCGCGGGGGTGACCATGACGGGTGCCTTCCTGTCGCCGCCGGATCGATGGCGACGGAGGCCCGCGCCACGACTCTGACGCGCGAGCTGAAGGACGACGACGCCGGGGTCAGCCACCTAGATCGAGATCCGCCCGATCGGCCGGATCTGCGCCTCCGGGGCCAGCTCCTGGAACGACAGCACGGGGACGTCGGGGTGGTCGGTCTCGATCAGCCGACGGACGTAGCGGCGGATCTCGGCGCCGGTCAGCAGCACGGCGCCGGCCGCGCCCGCTGGGCCGATCGCCCGCCCGACGGCGGCGATGATGTCGCGCGAGAGCTGCGGCTCGAGAGCCAGGTAGCTGCCGGCGGCGGTCTTCTGGACCGCGTCGCGCACGGTGTCCTCGATGATCGGGTCGAGCAGGTAGGCGGCCAGCACGCCCGCGTCGCCGGCGTGACGGTAGGTGATCGCGCGCCGGAGGGCAGCCCGCACGTGCTCGGTCAGCGTCACCGGATCGCGCTCCAGCGGGGCCCACTCGGCGAGCGCCCCCAGGATGTCGCGCAGGTTGCGGAGCGAGATCCCCTCCTCGACCAGCCGGCGCAGCACGTCGGTGAGCAGCACCGGCGAGATCAGCTTCGGGACCACCTCGCGGACCAGCGCCGGATGCGTCCGCTCCAGCGCGTCGAGCAGGTTCTGCGTCTCCTCCAGCCCGAAGAGCTCGTGGCCGTGACGGCGCAGAAGCGCGAGGACCGCGTCGCCGAGCTGCGCCGCCTCTTCCTCCCCCGTCCCGGGCGCGAGTTGGCCCCGGCCCAGCGGCACCTCGTTGAGGCGGATGACGTAGGCGGACGCGCCGGCAGCGCCGGAACGAAGGCGGACCGTCGGCAGCGGAAGCCCGAGCTCGGCGAACAGCCGCTCGCGCAGGCGCGGGAGCATCTGGGCAAAAGCACCGGTGCCATCCAGGCGCGCGCCGGCCGCCGCGCCGACCTCGACGGCGATGGGCGTCAGCAGCGGCGGCAGCTCCGGCTCCGCCGCCGCGCGCGGCACCCCCGTCACGCCGCCGGCCGCGACCGCCGCGCGCGCGGCGGGGGCCCGCAAGAGGCGCCAGGCGAAGAGCCCCATCACGACCGCCAGCACGACGAACGGACCGGCCGGCAGCCCCGGCACCACCGCCAGCAGCGCCAGCAGCCCGGCGGCGATCGCGATCGCCTTCGGCTGCGCCGAGATCTGGAACGCCGATGTCGCGGCCCAGGTGGCCCCCCTCGTCCTCCGAAGCGACGCGGGTGACGATGATGCCGGCCGCGGTCGAGATCACCAGCGCCGGGATCTGCGCGACCAGCCCGTCGCCGATGGTCAGCACCGTGTAGGTCCGGGCCGCGACCGCCGCGTCCATCCCGCGCTGCACGATGCCGATGATCAGGCCGCCGACGATGTTGATCGCCAGCACGATGATGCCGGCGATGGCGTCGCCCTTCACGAACTTCATCGCGCCGTCCATCGAGCCGAAGAGCTGCGACTCGCGCGCCAGCGCCGCCCGCCGCCGCCGCGCCTCGTTGTGGTCGATGGGGCCGGCGCGCAGCTCGGCGTCGATCGACATCTGCTTGCCCGGCATCGCGTCCAGGGTGAAGCGCGCCGCCACCTCGGCGACGCGCTCCGAGCCCTTCGCGATGACGATGAACTGGATCATCGTGAGGATGAGGAAGATGACCGCGCCGACCACGAGGTTGCCGGCGACCACGAAGTTGCCGAACGCGTGGATCACCTCGCCGGCGTCGGCGCTGCAGCAGGATCAGGCGGGTGGCCGAGACCTCCAGCGCCAGCCGGAACAGCGTCGTGATCAGCAGCAGCGTCGGGAACGTGGCGATCTTCAGCGCGTCGCTGACGTAGATCGCGACCAGCAGCAGCGTCACCGCCGCCGCGATGTTGATCGCGATCAGCAGATCGAGCAGCAGCGTCGGCAGCGGGACGATCATCATCGCCGACGATCGCCACCACCACCCCGCCAGCGCGATGTCGGCGTGCCGTGACAGCAGCGCCCGCACGTCCCCGGTCCGCAGCGCCTCCCAGAGGCCACCCCCTCCCCCGCCCATGCCCGCCATGCGCGGAGTATAGACTGCGCCGGTGTCACGCCGGACGCAGACCGCTCTCGTGCTGCTCGGCGTACTTCTGGTCGTCCCCACGCTGTGGGCAGGGTTCTTCGCCGACGACTACCTCCAGATCGCCCGGCTCGAGGGCTGGTCGGTGCCGCCCGGCGGCCCGCTCGATCTTTACACGTTCATCCCGCCCGATCCCGCGGGGGTCGCCGAGCTGCGCGAGCGTGGCGCGCCCTGGTTCATCGCGTCCGATTTGAAGCTGTCGTTCTTCCGTCCGCTGTCGAGCGCGCTCATGGGGCTCGATCACGCGCTGTGGGGCCGGAACGCCTTCCCGTACCACCTGCACAGCCTCCTCTGGTACGCGGCGATGTTGGCCGCCGCCGCCGCGCTGCTGGCCCGCGCCGCGCCCGGACCGCTTGCGACCGTCGCCTTGCTCATCTTCTGCCTCGACGACGCTCACGCGCTGTCGGTGGGGTTCCTGGCGGCGCGCAACGCCGTGGTCTCGTGCGCGGCGGTCTGGCTGGGGCTCATCGCCCACCTCCGCTGGCGCACGAACGGCTGGCGCCCGGGGGCCTGGCTCGCGCCGCTGCTGGCGGTCGCCGGGCTCGCCGCCGGCGAGATGGGGCTGGCGGCGCTCGCTTACCTGGTCGCGTGGGAGCTCTGCGAACGCCGGCCCGGCCGCCTGCGCGCGCTCGCCCCCACGCTGCTGGTGATCGCGGCCTACTTCGTCGTCTATCGGCTGACCCAGTCGGGGGCGCGCGGCTCGGGCGCCTACCTCGATCCCTTCGGCGAACCGCTCGGCTACCTCCGCCAGCTGCCCGGGCGGCTCCTGCTCCTGACCGGCAGTCTCCTTCTCGGCACCCCCCTCGACCTCGCGCTGGGCGACGGCCGGCTCTGGCTGCCGCTGAAGGTCGTCGGGGCGATCGCCGGTCTGATTGTGACGGTCTGGCTGCCGGGCGCGCTCCGCCGGATGGCGCCCGGCGAGGCGGCGGTCGTCCGCTGGATGGGGCTCGGCGCGGCCGCCGCGCTCTTCGTCAGCATTCCCGGGCTGCCGGGCGAGCGGCTCCTGTTCGCCGCCAGCCTGGGCGGCGCGGTCGTGGTCGCGGCCCTGCTTCGCGACGCCTGGACGCTCTTCCGCGCCCACCGGTGCCGGGTCTGGGCGGCGGTGGGGCTCGCCGTCCTCGGCCTGCCGAACCTCGTCACCCCGGCGCTGGCGCTCCCGGCCAAGGCGGTGCTCTTCGGGTCGGCGTTCGAGGGCTACCGGCGCCTGGCGCGCGAAGCCGAGGTCGGCGCCTCGCCTCCCGCCCGCGTCGTGGTGGTCGCGTTCGACGATCTCTTCCCGCTCTATCTGCTGGCGATCCGCGCCTTCGAAGAGAACCGGACGCCCGCGGAGCTGCGGCGGCTCCTCCGCGACTGGCGCACCCCGGGGACCGTGCTTTCGATGGCCGCCACCGGGCACCGGCTGCGCCGCACCGCCGTCGACGAGCTGGTGCTCTCGACCCCCGATGGGACGCTGCTCGACGGCACCTGGGCCGAGCTCTTTCGGGCTCCGTCGCGTCCCCTGCCCCAGGGCGCGGTGATCCGCACGGCGGGCATGACCGCCACCGTCCTCGACGACCGCGACGGGCGGCCGACGCGTGTCGCCTTTCGCTTCGATCGCCCGCTCGACGACACCTCCCTCGTCTTTTTGATCCCCACCCCGGGACGGATGCGCCGGCTCGCGATGCCCCCGATCGGGCAGGAGATCGCGATCCCGCGGCAACACCCGTTCTGACCTATCCTGAGGTCATGCGCCTGGCCGCACTGACCCTCGCTGTCGCCGCCCTCCTCGCCTGCAGCCAGACCGGCGATGACGGAGGCGCAGGCGGCAGCGGCGGCAGCGGCGGTACCGGCGGGCCGGCCTGCGTCCCGACAGCGCCGGCACGCGTGTGCGAGCCCGCCTGCCTGAGCGGGCACTACTGCTGGGACTTCGAGGACCACGACCCGTACTGTGGCGGGCAGGCCTGCACCGGCGCTTGTTGCAGGGACGCCGACTGCATCGCCTACTACGCCGGTCACGCGAACGCCGCGAACGCCCGCTGCGGCGCCGACCACCTCTGCGACCCTATCGCTTTCGGCGGATCGTTCTTCTGCGCCGCGCGCTAGCGAACGCGCAGCGACCCTCGCACCCGACGGGCTCCCGCAGGCGGTGCGGAGCAACCGTACGCGCGCACCACACCGAATCTCCAGCAACCGTACGCGCGCACCACACCGAATCTCCGCCGCCGCGACGCCAGGTTCCCCACAGCCACCCGTCGGCCCGAATGCCGGACTTTGTGCATGGCGGAGGGAACGCAACGCGAGCGAGCCACCGACGATTAGTGCTCATTCAAAATGGCACGCCGGTCGCGTCAGCTCGTTTTGCCCGTGCCTCCCAGCTGGGGTGGTCGACGTCGCGGCGCCGGCCGCCAGCCTTCCGGCGCTCGACCGGGTGTGCCGCACCGGCCGCGCGCGCGGCACGACGTCCGGCATCCCGTTCACGTCACGCTCCGCCGCGCCGCGGCCGTTCCGTCGTTGAGATCGCCTCGTGTCTTCCCGCTGCTACGCGCCGCGCTCGCCGCCTCGAGCCGGTCGGCGTTTCGCCTGATTCATTTCTCCGTCCAGATCGATCACGTTCATCTGATCGTGGAGGCCGATGTGGCGCAGGCTCTCCGGCGCGGTCTGCAAGGGCTGGCGATTCGTTGCGCGCGGAGCATCAACCGCGGTGCCGGTCGTCGGGGCGCCGTCTGGTCGGATCGCTACCACTCACGCGCTCTCGGCTCACCGCGCGAGGTGAGACGCGGGATGGTCTACGTGCTGCTCAACTTCCGGAAGCACCTGCGCGCCGCCGCGCAGGTCGACCCGTGCAGCTCCGGTCCCTGGTTCGGGGGTTGGGTTCGGCGTCTCCCCGGCGCCACCGCGCCAGCTCCGGTCGCCGCGCCGCGGACGTGGCTGGCCACGGCCGGCTGGCGACGAGGCGGCGGACCCATCGACTGGCACGAGTCGCCCCGGACAGCCGCTCACCCGCGCTTCGCGCGGGAGCGGCGCAGACCCGGATAGCCGCACTCCCGCGCTTCGCGCGGGAGCGGCTACCAGCCGAGGCGGACGGCGAGCCAGAGCAGCAGGAGCAGCGCTGCGGCGACGATCGCCATCGGCACGATGCCCGGCACGAAGTACGGATAGACGAGCATCAGCAGCCCGACCACCGCCTGCGGCGGTCGACCGAGCTTGCGGCCGTAGTGCAGCAGTACGAAGCCGATCGACGACACCAGCACCGACGCGACGATCCAGGCCATCGAGAACTGTGGGGCGTCCGCCATGGCTAGACCAGCCAGCGCGGCAGGCGCCCGCGCAGCCCGGCGTCGATCCCCAGCACGCGCCCCGGCGGCGCGAAGATGAAGGTGACGAACAGCGCCCCCATCAGGAGCGCGTTGCCGGGCGGCACCAGCTTTTGCCCGGCGCCGAAGGCGTACGCGAACAGCATGAGCGCGCCCAGGAAGGCGCTGGCCCGCGTGAGGAGACCGAGCACCATCGACCCGCCGATCACCAGCTCGCCCAGCGTCACCAGCGCGCCGAAGATCTTCGGGTGCGCGCGCGCCGTCGCGATCATCGGCATGAAGAACCTGTAGGGCTTCTCGGCGTCGACCCAGTCGTTCAGCGTGCCGAGCAGCGCGCTCCCGTGCAGCCAGCCCCCCTGCAGCTTCCCCCACCCTTCGAGCACCAGGATCACCCCGCACAGGAGCCTGAGCGGCACCAGGTACGCGAGCGGAACGCGCTCGTTCATGGAATTCACCTTAGCGGGTGGCGCAGCGCGCGCAAGTTTGGCCGCCGGAGCCCCCCGAGGGTCCCGAATAAAATGTTAACGTCGCCGACGTGGCGGAGACCAAACGACCGACCAGCCCGGACGCGGAAGAGATCCTGGGCCAGTACTTCCCCGTGCTCGATCACGGCTTCGTATCGCTCGTCGACTACATGGGCACCGACGAGTGCATCGAGCGCGCGGCGCGCGTCAGCTACGGCTACGGCACGCGCAAGCAGAGCCTGACCCGGGGGCTGATTCGCTACCTGCGGCGCCACAAGCACACGACGCCCAGCGAGATGGTGGAGCTGAAGTTCCACTGCTGCATGCCGATGTTCATCGCTCGGCAATGGATCCGTCACCGCACCGCCTCCGTGAACGAGTACAGCGGCCGCTACTCGCTGATGCCGATGCTGTTCTATGCCCCCGACGAGGCGCAGCTGCAGACCCAGAGCCGGCGCAACAACCAGGGGCGCAGCGGCCAGACGGTCGCGAGCGAGGTCTACGCCGAGGCGCAGCGGCGCTGGCAGACGATCCGGCGCGAGAGCACCGACGCCTACGCCTGGCTGACCGCGAACGAGGTGGCGCGCGAGCTGGCGCGCATCGATCTGCCGCTGTCGACCTACACGCAGTGGTACTGGAAGGTCGACCTGCACAACCTGCTGCACTTCCTGACCCTGCGGGTGGATCCGCACGCCCAGTGGGAGATTCAGGAGTACGGGCGGGTGATGGCCGGGATGCTGAAGGCGGTGGCCCCGCTCTCGTACGAGGCCTGGATTGACTATGACGTCGGCGGCGCGCACCTGTCGCGCGCCGAGCTGGAATCGGTGCGGGCGCTGGTCAAGGTCGACGGCGACGGCCTCGCCGCCGTCGGCGGTCGCCTCGATCGCGCAGCGCTCGAGCAGCACGGCCTCGCCAAGCGCGAGCTCGAAGAGCTGCTCGCCAAGCTGGCGCCGCAGCCCACGGTGCCCGACTTCACGCTGGACCTGTCGGCGGCCCGCAGCGCCGAGCACTTCGCCGAGCGCTTCGCGAAGGCAGTCCCCAGCGGCGAGAAGCCTGTCGAGTAGCCCAGCTCTTCCGGGAATCGGTCAGCACGCATGTAGGTAAAGCGCGGTACGACGCCCGAGATCCGTCCGCATCACATGAACATGCGGTTGTAATGCCGCTGAATACACGAGGAAGATAACGCCAATGCTGAAACGTCCCGGTCTCGTCACTCGCAACCTTCTGGTCGTCGCGCTGCTCGGTCTCGGATCGATGCGGGCCGCGGCGCAAGAACTTCCGTCGGTGGCCAGCGCCGCACCAGAGGCCGCGCCCGTCGACGCCAAGGCCGTGAAGAAGCAAGCGGCCAAGGACGCCGCGGAGGGGCAGAAGCTGCTCAAGGCGAAGAGCTTCGCCGAGGCGCTCCCGAAGCTCGAGGCGTCGTACGCCGCCGATCCCAAGCCGGCGACGCTGCGTGGCCTCGCCGAGGCCCAGGCCGGCTCCAACCAGTCGGTCGCGGCCTACAAATCGTACGAGAAGCTGTTGCAGCTTCACGCCGATGCGCTCAAGCCGAAAGAGCGGACCGCCGTCGACGCGGCGATGGCCGAGCTGGCCAAGGCGACCGGCACGCTGAAGCTTTCGATCAGCGAGCCCGACGCCAAGATCAACATCGACGGTCACGACGTCGCCGCCACCGAGGCCGCGCAGCCGATCCGGCTCCCGTCCGGCAAGCACGAGCTGGCGATCGCCAAGGTCGACTTCGATCTCTTCACCGCCAGCGTCGAGGTCGAAGGTGGCAAGGAGGCCGCGGTCGAGGCGAAGCTGAAGCCCGAGGTGAAGACCGGCCACGTGCGCGTGACCGCACCGGCCGTCACCGAGGGGGATGTCGTCGTCGACGACAAGATTGTCGGCCGTCTTCCGTGGGAGGGAGACCTCACCCCCGGCAAGCACGTCATCGACGTGAAGGGAACGCGGCTTTCGTCGGATCCCCAGACCGTCGACGTCGCCGTCAGGGCCGAGCTCTCCGTCGAGCTCGCGACCAAGCCGCTGCCGCCGCCGGCCCCAACGTTGGCGATGCCGCCGGCCGTCGCGGTCGACGGCGCGCCGGCGACGACCGCGGCCAGCGGGCCCACGCCGACGCTGGCGGCCACGACGGTGCCCCCCGCGACCAGCCGCGACCCGGGCGGCGTGCGCATCGGCCTGATGCTCGGCCTCATCACCATCCCCCGCCCGGTGCAGGCGGAGCTGACCGCCAAGATCGGCCGATATCTATCGATCGGCGGCCAGTACAGCACGTTGCCGGACATCACCCCGCCCGGCTTCGACGCCGGCCTGAAGCTGAACGCCTACCAGGGCGTGGCGCGCTACTTCCCCTTCGGCGGCAGCTTCTACCTCGGCAGCGGCTTCGGCTATCAGCAGTTCAAGGCGTCGCTGGGCGCCACCGACACCAGCACCGGCTACCGCACCGAGGTCAGCTGCGACATGTCCGGCATGTTCGTGTCGCCGCAGCTCGGGTGGCTCTGGGTCTGGAAGTCGGGCTTCGCGCTCGGCCTCAACATCGGCGCGCAGATCCCGATCCCGAAGGACCCGGTGGTGACGGCGAGCGTCGACGGCGTCGTGATCCCGGAGTCGGCGAGCGACGAGGATACGAACGACATGCGCGAGAAGGTCAAGACGATCGCCAAGTTCGTCTCGAAGTACCCGGTCCCGAACATCGATCTGCTCAAGATCGGGTTCTTTTTCTAGGCCACGCCCCCAAATAAGCTGTTGAATGTGCTCATGAGACAGCTGGGTTGGTACGCGCTCGCGGGTATTCTCACGATGGGGGTCGTCGGGTGCGGCGGCAGCGGCGGCGGTGGCGACGGACACGGGACCGAGACGACGGTAACCGGGGCGAGCGGGCCGGACGGAACGCCCGCCGTCTACCACCCGGGGAACTTGCCGGCCCCGCACGGCTCGCTGACGGCCACCGTCCCTGCCACCAGTGATGCCATCAACGGCGGCTCGGTGACGGTCGCGGTCGACGGCGGAACAGCGACGATCACCGCGGTCTACGTCAGCGTGGAGGGCTCGGACGGGTACTGGGAGGTCAGCGTCCCGGCCGGGACCACGCTCGCCGACGTGCTCTTGACGCTGGCTCAGCAGCTTCCCGACTCGGTCACCATCGTCATCGAGGTGACCGACGCCAACGGCAACGTCAGTCCGCCGGTCACGGTGATGCTGTCGATTCATCACGTGGGCACGGGCGACGTACAGGTCAGCGTTTCGTGGGACGTCGACAACGACATCGATCTGCACGTCGTCGATCCCAACGGGTACGAGGTCTACTGGCTCGACGACGTATCGCCGGAAGGGGGGACGCTGGACCTGGACTCCAACGCCGCGTGCGACATCGACCACGTCAAGAACGAGAACATCGTCTGGCCGAAGGGGACCGCGCCGCGCGGCACGTACACGATCCGCGTCGACAACTTCGACAACTGCACGCTGACGGCCGCGAGCTATGTCGTGACCGTCCAGGTGACCGGACAGGAACCCCGCATCTACGCGGGGTCCTTCGCGGCCGACAATCCGGGCGACAGTGGCTCCGGCGGCTCCGGCACCGAGCTCGGGACCTTCACGTTCTAGCGACCTGCTAGATCGCGACCGTCTCGCGGACGGCGGGGTTGCCGTCCTTGTCCAGGGCGAGGCGGCCGGCGCCGTTGTCGCGGTCGTGGCCCCAGACGACCAGCCAGTCCTCGGCCAGGGCGCGCGCCCAGAGCGCGCGCTTGGTCTCGACGGTGCGCGCCGGGTCGAGGTCGTAGGCCATCACCCAGGGCAGCTTGACGTGGACGGCGGTCGGCACGACGTCGCCCAGGAACAGCGCCTTGGGACCGTCGGCCGGACCGATCAGAACCGACTGGTGACCGGCGGTGTGCCCCGGGGTCGGCACCACGCGGACGTCGGGCTCGATCTCCGTCTCGCCGTCGACCAGCTGGATCAGCCCGGCCTCGCCGAGCGGCCCGATGTTCTCCTGCAGGTAGCTGGCGCGGTTGCGCTCGTGCGGGTGGGTGGCGTCCTCCCACTCGCGGCGCTGGATGACGTGACGGGCGCGCCGGAAGACCGGCTCGAAACCACCCGACGCCGTCTGGCGGGTGGTGCCGCCGCTGTGGTCGAAGTGCATGTGGGTCATCACGACCACATCGATGTCGTCCGGGGACAGCCCGACCTCGCCGAGCGCCTTGCCAATCGCGCGGTCGTGGTCGATGCCGTAGATCTCCTTCAACTTGGGCGAGAACTTGTCGCCGTTGCCTGTCTCGATCAGCACCCGCTTGCCCCCGGTCTCGACCAGCAGGCAGTGCGTCGTGTACTCGCAGCGGTTGAGCGCATCGCACGACACCAGCTTCGACCAGAGCGTCTTGGGGACGACGCCGTGCATCGCCCCGCCGTCGAGCCGGAAGTTGCCGCCGTTGAGCAGCGTCAGCCGCGCGTCACCGAGCGTGAGCATGCGGTGATCCTACCGCCTCTGCTACGCGCGATCTGAAATGTTCTTAAGGCGTCGCGGTCGCGGCGGCCGTCGTCGTCGGAGGAGCGGTCGTCGGCGCAGGCTCGGCCGTCGGCGCAGGCTCGGGCGCCGGCGCGGCCACGCCGACGGGGAGCGGCGACGGCGTGGTCGGAATCGGCGCCGAGGCGACCTCATCGCGCGATGACGCCCCGTCGGCCTTCGCGAGGGCCTCCCCCTTCCCCGGCGGCTTGGCGGGGTGCGAGATCACCCAGTCGGCGACGCGGGCGACGTCGCCGAAGCGGGTCATCTTCCCCTCGTTGTCGAGGAAGGCCATGTAGTAGATGCGGCCGTCGATCTTCGTCGCGACGACCAGGCAATACCGGGCGACGTCGTTGTAGCCGGTCTTGCCGCCCAGCACCTGAACGTTGCCGCGCGCGGCGGGGCGGTCGGTGTTGTTGTAACGGAGGGGCGGCTTGCCGACCGGGTGGGCGTCGTACTCGGCGCGGTGGGTGATCGGCCCCAGCACCGGGTGGGCGATCACCGCCTTCAGCATCGTGATGATCTCGCGCGGCGTCGAGACGTTGGCGGTCGACAGCCCTGTCGGCTCCTGGAAATGGCGTCGCCTTCAGCCCCAGCTGCCGGGCCTGCGCGTTCATCGCCGCCGTCAGCTGCGCGGGCGTCAGCTTCACCGCCCGCCCCAGCGCCGGGATCGCGCGGTTGTCCGAGCCCATCAGCGCCGCGTGCAGGAGGTCGCGGTTCGAGAGCGTCATCCCCTCGAGCAGGCGCGACTTCGCGCCCCCCTTCGCGATCTCGGCGTCGAGCTTGGTGATCGTCGACAGCCCTTCGAGCTCTAGCCCCTTGTCCATCACCGCCAGCACCGCCGCCAGCTTGGAGATCGAGGCGATCGGGCGTTCCTTGTCGGGGTTGCGCGCGTAGATGGTCCGGCCGGTCTCGTCGAGCACCAGCGCCCCCAGCGCCTGCACGTTCGGCTGCCCCCCCTTGGTGGCGGCCACGCGCCGTTCGAGCATCACCGGTTTGTGCCGCTTGCCCTTTGCCTTCTTGTTCGCGGCGTGCGCGCGGCGACGCCAGCAGCGCGGGCGACGCCAGCAGGCTCACGACTACGAGCACCGACGCCCGACGGAAAAAGCGCGTCATCGAATTCACGAAGTTATAGGGGACGAGGACCGGAGGGCAAATTACCAGTTAGCTCGACCGGAAGTCCCACCGAGGCCACCGCCGTTTCGGGGCCCGGGGCCGGGGGTTTGCGGCGCCGGCGCGGAAACCCCTTCCAGTACCGCGTCTTGAGCACCGAGATGCCCAGCATCGCGAGCGTCATCGCCACGAAGCCGACCGTCGCCTCTCTCATGCTGAGCTTGTGGTGGAAGCGAGCGAACAGCAGGCCGTAGCAGAGATCGACGTGGATCCAGTAGACCAGCAGCGACGTCAGTCCGAACTGCCGCATCATCGAGAAGCGAACCCCCAGCCGGTCCCAGAGCTGGGTGATGAGGTAGGCCCCGAGCGCCATCGGCCCCAGATAGCCCAGCCGGTAGAAGAAGGTGCCCGGCCCCATCTGCTGCACCACCTCGGACGGGTAGTGGATGATGTAGGGGTTGGCCCGGCGGATCAGGATCACCGTCCAGGTCATCGCGAAGCCGACCACACCGGTGATGAGAAAGGCCAGCGCCAGCTTGCGCGGCTCGCGGCTGGCGCGCGTCCACCAGTGCCCGAGCAGAACGCCGAGCAGCGGCCAGGCCAGCCAGGGGAAGATCGGGAACCAGGACATCGGCCGCTCGCCGCCGAAGTACGAGGTGAGCGGCCGCGGCAGCCAGTCGGGGAAGTGGGCCGGCCCGACGATCGGCCCCAGCGCGATACAGATGGCGGCCACGACCAGGGTCGTCACGACGGCCGGGCGGCCGTTGCGAGGCGCCGCGATGAACGCCGTCAGGATCATCGAGGCCCCGATGCAGTTCAGGATGTCGACCCGAAAGAGGTCGGGCCAGTTCGACCCCATCCCGCCGAGCACCCACTCCTGAACCCGGAAGAGGTAGGCCAGCACCAGGATCTCGAGGCCGCGCCTCGCGCCGCCGCGCACCATGTCACGCCGCGGAACGTCGCGCCCCAGCTGCTTCTCGAACTTGATCGCCATCGCCACCCCGACCAGCAGCAGGAACAGCCGGGAGGGGATGCCGCCCAGGAACCGGGACCAGCTGTAGGCCGCGGTGGCCTTGGCGGCGGCGTTGCACCACGCATCGTACAGATGCGTCTGGATCATCAGCACGACGGCCAGGCCGCGCAGCCAATCGACCGCATCGAGCCGACCGCCGATTCGACTGACTTGACCGCGGGTTGCGGGCCAATTCGCGGGCAAGGGAGCCTGCGGTGTCACCGCAATCATTCGCGCTTTTCGGGCATTGCTTGTCAATGGCTTTCGCGCGCGTTATAAAGCCCCGCTTTTCCTCCAAGGAGCCATAGCCACCATGTCGCTGAAGATGGGCCTACTGGGCCGCAAGATCGGGATGACCCAAGTGTTTCACGAGGACGGTACCGCACTGGGCGTCACCGCGGTCTCTGTCGGCCCCTGCGTGGTCGTCGGCAAGCGGTCGGTGGACAAGCACGGCTACAGCGCGCTTCAGCTCGGCTTCGAGGAGGAGGCGGTCCGCCTGGTGAGCCGTCCCCAGGCCGGGTTCTTCAAGAAGGCCAACATCGAGAAGCCGCTGCGACACCTGCGTGAGGTGCGCCTCGAGCCGAAGGAGCTCGAGAAGTACGAGGTCGGCAAGGTGCTGCGCGCCTCCGAGATCTTCAAGGAGGGCGACGTCATCGACGTCGTCGGGACGACCAAGGGCAAGGGCTATCAGGGCGTCATGAAGAAGCACCGCATGGCGGGCGACTCGGCGACCCACGGTACCCACGAGTTCTTCCGGCACGGCGGCTCGATCGGCTGCCGCCTCACCCCCGGCCGCGTCCACAAGGGCAAGCGCATGTCGGGCCTGATGGGCAACGTCAAGTGCACCTCCTCCGACCTGGTCGTGGTCAAGGTGTTCGACGACAAGGATCTGGTGCTGGTCAAGGGCGCCGTCCCCGGGCCGGCCAACGGCATCGTCCTCATCAAGGGGAGCGTGAAGGACGTGAAGAAGTACGTCGTCCCGCGCGCCATCAAAGAGGTCGAGTCGAAGAACCCGATGAAGGCCTCCAAGAAGGGCGCCCCGGCCGCCAAGCCCAAGAAGTAACCGGCGGCCCGCAGGGACGTAGCCCGTAGGAAGTAGCCCGCAGGGAAGTAGAGGGACGGGTCGTGTCCAAGCTTCACGACCCCCGCCATCGCCACGACGCCTTCTTTCGGAAGGCGCGTGAGGCCGGCTTCGCAGCACGGTCGGTCTACAAGCTGGAGGAGATCGACCGCAAGCTGCGCCTGCTGCGCCCGGGGGCGAGGGTGCTCGACCTCGGCTGCCGCCCCGGCTCCTGGCTGCAGTACGCCCTGAAGGTGGTCGGACGCCACGGCGCGGTGGTCGGGATCGATCGCGATCCGCTGTCGCCGGCGATCGCCGGCGCGCGCGTGCTGCACGCTGACCTGCTGACCACCCCCGACGCCGAGCTCCTGGGCCCCCTGGCGGCGTTCGACGTCGTGCTGTCGGACATGGCCCCGAACACGACCGGCATTCGGGCGACCGACCAGGCGCGCTCGGCGAACCTGTTCGGCGAGGCGCTCGGGCGCGCGGAGCGGCTGCTCGCCCCCGGGGGTGCCTTCGTCGGCAAGATCTTCCAGGGCCCCGACGTGGACGAGATTCGCAAGCGGATGGCGGCGCGCTTCTCCGACGTCCGGACGCTCAAGCCCGAGGGGTCGCGCAGCGAGAGCATCGAGATCTATCTCGCCGGGAAAGGGTTTGCGTAGTTAAGCTTCGGGCGATGCGGACGCGCCCGCTCTGTCTCGTCGCCGCGCTGCTCGCCGGGCTGACCCTGGCCGCTGGTGCGGCCGTCGCCCTTCCGGGGGACCTCCCGCCCCTGCCGCACAAGATCGCGATCGACGCCCGCGGGCCGCTGGCGATGGTCGAGGTGACGCGCACCCTGGCCTTCGACGGCTGCGACGCCGCGCTGGAGATGGCGCTGCCCGAGGGCGGGGTGCTGGTGGCGGTCGAGGTACGGGACGGGGGGCGCTGGCGCCCGGTCGAGACCCCTGACGCCCGCGCGGGGGCGCGCTTCGACCAGGAACGGACGACACGACGGCACGACTGCGATCCGGAACCCCACATCGATCTGCCGGACAGCGGCACCACCGAACGGCTGCGGCTGGCCGCGGGGGCGAACGCGCGCGGGCCGGTCACGGCGCGCTACCGGTTCGCGGTCGCGGCGGCGTTCATCGGGGGGCGCTATCGCCTGCGCTTCCCGCCGGCGCCCGAGCGCATCCCGGCGCCGGCCGACGTCACCTTGCTGAGCCGCGACGCCACCGACGTCGAGATCGCGGGCGCGCGTGTCCCGCGGCCCGGAGCCCCCGCCCTGGGACACGCCTCCACTCGTTCCGGTTGGGAGGTCTCGTGGGCGCCGCACGATCCGCCGCCGGCCGAGGCGCCGGCGGTGGCGGCGCGCCTCGCGACCGCGGCCATCTCGCCGACGGAGACCGCGATCGCCTACGCGCTGAGGGGGCGGGCCGCCCGCCCCCTCGCCCCGCCGGCGAGCGTTCTGTTCTTGATCGACCGCTCGCGCAGCGTCGGGTTGCCCGGGCTCTCCGCCGAGCGCGATCTGGCGCGGCGGCTGCTCGAGACGCTGCCCCCTTCGACCCGCTTCGAAGCCCTGTTCTTCGATCGCGGCACCAAGCGGCTCTTCCCGCTCGCCCGCCCGGCGACGCGCGAGGCGATCGACGCGCTCGAGGCCGAGATGGTCCCCGACCGTCTCCAGAACGGGACCGATCTCGCCGCAGCGCTGCGCGACGCCGGGGCGCTCCTGCGGCGGGAGCACCAGCCCGGTGGGGGACGGCTGCTGCTGGCGATCGTCACCGACGGCGCCCTCCCCGACCAGCAGGACGGCGCCGCGCTCGATCGGGCCCTCGGCCCGCTGCCCGGGCTCGACGTCGCGGTCGCGGCGTTCGCGATCCGCCCCGCCGACGACGATCCGGTGCCGCCCCACGCGCGCCAGAGCCTCCACGGGCTCGCCGGGCTGCGCGGCGGGATCGCGCGTGAGCTGCGCACCGGCGACATCGGCGACGGCGTGCCGGCGGCGCTCGCCGATCTCGACCGGGGCGGCGACGTCGGCGCGATCCGGCTCACCCTCGACGGCCGACCGCGGCCGCTCGCCGAGGGAATCTCCCCCGGCGTAGCGCTCGCTGGCGTGGTGGTCGTCCCCGGGCGCCCGCGGAAGGTGACGCTCGAGGCGCTCGTGCGGGGCCAGCGCGTCGCCGTCCCCGTCACCCCCGCCGCGGTCCCCTCCCCCTGGCTGCGCCCCTGGGCCCCGCTGCCCGCCGGCGCGCCGCGCACGCGCCTGCTGCTCGGCAGCGAGGTCGTGGCGCTGGTGGAGCCGATCCCCCACCCGTCCGCCGCGACCGAGCCCCTGGTGAAGGGGGGCATGGACCGGCTGGTGATCCGCAACGTGCTGTCGCTCGCCTTCATGCCCCGCGCCCGCGCCTGCTACCTCGGCCGCACGGGAGCCACGGCGGCGCTGCGCGATCTGACCGGGAAGGTGCGCCTGGCGATCGACGTCGTCCGCGGCGAGGTCGAGCGGGCCAGCATCGAGGCGTCGACCCTGAACCAGAGCTCCGTCGAGGAGTGCCTGCGCGACGGCGCGTTCGCGATCGACGTGCCGCGCGCGGTCCGCAGCGACGCGCCGGTCACCGCGGTCTTGAACCTCAACTTCCGCCCGCACACCCCGGAGAAGCAGCCGCCCGGCCTGGGCGCGGTGGGCGACCAGATCGATCTCATCATCGAGGGGGCGCACCACGATGCCGCCGCCTCGGCGACGGAAGCGCCCGCAACCTCCCCCACAACCTTCCCGACGCGATAAGCTGGGGCCGATGAGCGAAACCGAATTCGACCCCAAGCGGCGGCTGTGCCCCGACGGCGCCTGCGTCGGGGTGATGAAAGACGACGGCCACTGCAGCGTCTGTGGCCGCGACGCCAGCGGCGCCGCGGCGGCGGCCGCCGCCCAAGAGGCAAACGAAGACGCGGACGAGCTCTTTGCCGAGGGGGGCGGCGCACCGGCCGCGGGGGGCGGCGCGTCGGCGTTCGACCCCAACCGCCGGCTGTGCGACGACGGCAGCTGCGTCGGCATCATCGGTGAAGACGGGCGCTGCGGCGTATGCGGACAACCGGCGGCCTGAGGTGAGCGGCGCGGGACGAACGGTCGCCGTCGTCGGCGCGTCGAGCGCGCCGCACAAGTACGGCAACAAGGCGGTCCGCGCCTATCTGCGCCAGGGCTGGACCGTCTATCCCGTCAACCCGACCGAGGCGACGATCGAAGGGCTGGCGGTCTACCCGTCGCTGGCCGACGTCCCGCGGCCGATCGATCGCGTATCGCTCTACGTCCCCCCGGCCGTCGGCATGACGCTGCTCGAAGCGATCAAGCGCGCCGCCCCCGAGGAGCTGTTCCTGAACCCCGGCTCCGAGAGCGACGAGCTGATCGCGCGGGCCGAAGCGCTCGGCCTCGATCCGATCCAGGCCTGCTCGATCGTCGACATCGGCGAAAGACCTTAGGGTCTACCGCGGACGCGCTACGCCCGACGCGTTACGCCCGACGCGATCTCCGGCGTGAGGCGGTGAGGAGCAGAAGGAGCGCGAGGGCGAGCGACGAGGCAGGTGTGCTGGCGGCGTTGCACGCGCAGCCGTTGGGGCCCGAGCGCGGGTTCGGGTCGCCGCCCCCGCCGGTCAGTCCGGGGTATCCGGCGAAGCCCGAGGAGCCGGACCCGCCGTTCGCACCGGCGGCGCCGCTTCTCCCGCCCGACCCCGACGGGTTGGTGGGACCGCACGATTCCAGCCCCGGCCCCGGGGGCGAGAACGCGGTGCCGTCGAGGCAGGTCGGCCCGTCGCCGGCGGCGCCCGGCATGTCGACGACGATGGTCGCGCCGTTGGCGCTCGCCTCCTGGACGGTGATGCTGAGGCCGCCCGCCGGATCGGTGAAGGTCTTACCGACGGCGAGACCGGCGTCGGTGAAACCGGTCCGTCCGGCGGTCGTGGGGGTCATGTCCAGCAGGTAGGTGTGCACCCCGCGCTGCGTGCGAGAGTGCAGATCGTCGGCGACGTGAATCAGGACCGTCGGCGGGAGGGGCGCGCGGTTGCCCAGCATCCCGTCGAAGTCCACGGGCGTACGCAGCTCGACGTAGTAGTGGGAGAACGTCTCCGTGGAGGCCTGCCCACCCCCTCCGGCGGGGCGCATGAAGAGGCGCGTCTTCGGCGCCTTGATCTGCAGGAACTGCACACCGTCACACGACTGCTCGAACGGCAGCAGCGTGAAGGTCCCGCTGGAGGTCACCTTGACCCCGTTGCAGCCTCCGAACCAGCCCTGATACGCCTTCTGCCAGGCGTTCATGTGACGGCAGCCGCCGCCCATCGGATCGAACACGTCGCCGTACTCGCTGGCGGTGCAGCTGTTGGGATCGTCCGCGAACGCCCCGTCGGGACAGGCGATCGACGACGAGTGTTGCATCCCGAAGTTGTGCCCGGGCTCCTGCACCAGCACCACGCAGCTGGTCGAGCCGTTGTACCAGGTGTCGCGCGAGGGGCTGTCCGGCGTCCCCAGCGAAGCGAGACCGCTCCAGTCGCAGAGGGAGGTCCGGCTGCCGATGTACCAGAGGTAGTGCTGATACGTCCCCGGCACCATCGGCCGCAGGTTGCGCGCCAGGACGCTGGTGTCCTGATTGCCGCACTCGGGGAGCGAGTAGCTGATCGGTCCGAACACGTCGGCGGAGATGTCCTGCATGCCGTAGGAGTCGCCGAGGTAGTAGTTCCGGATCGAATCGGCGTTGGTGATGAGCCGCTCCATCATCGTGTCGGCCGTGACGTTCACGCCGCCGCCGATGTCGAGCAACACGAAGGCGAAGCTGCGCGATGAGAACGGCGCCGCGGCGACCAGGGCCGAGGGAATCGGCGCGGCGGCCGGGAGTCGCTCGTATGAGGTCACCCGCAGCCCGTCGGCCAGCCGGCGTCCCTCGGGCACGCCCCACACCTTGATACGCGTCCCCGGTTCGAGCGCGGGCGGCGTGTCGAACTGCAGCGGCTGCTCGTGCTCCGAGGCGTCGCGCAGGTAGTAGTGGGTCTCGCTGTGGCCGTCCGGATGGTCCGAGATGTAGATCGCCAGGGTGCCGCGCCAGGCGCCATCATCGACATCGACGGCGGCGTCCTCACCGTCGCCGCAGCCGGCACCGGCACCGACGAGCACGGAGAGCCACAGCACGGCGGCGCCCAGACGTAACCGGCGCGCGCCGTGCCCGACCGTCATCTATCCGCCCGCCGTGTCCGCGCGCGTCTGCCCGCCAGTGCCAGCAACATGATCGCGAACAGCCCCGACGCCCGCGGCGCCCCGCCCCCGACGTCGCAGCTGCACCCCGCGACGAGGGTAGGCGGTTGCACGACCCCGCCGCCGGCGCCCGTCAACACCGCACCACCGACCCCGGTCCCGGTGGCGTCGTCACCGGCCCCGCCGGTCGTCCCGCCACGCCCGTCTTCCGAGGCGCCCGCGGCACCGGCGATCCCGCCGGAACCGTTCGTGCCGGCGGCCGAGCCCGCCATGCCGGTCGCCCCGGCGGTGCCCGTCGCGCCGCCAGCGCCTGCCCTGCTGCCAGCGACGCCTGCTCCCCCGTTCGCTCCTGCGGCGCCGCCGCCGGCCCCGCCGGTCGCGCCGCCGCGCCCACCGGCCGCCCCTCCGGCGCCACCCCGACCCACGCCCGCTGTCCCGCCCGCGCCGCCCGCCGTGCCGCCCGTGCCGCCCGCACCGCCACGCCCCCCGGCCATGCCGGCCGCGCCGGTCGAACCGCCCGCACCGGCCGCGCCGGTCGAGCCGCCGGCGCCGGTGCCGCAGGTGACCGCCCCGGGCGGCGTGAACGCCGAGCCGTCGAGACAGGTCGGGGCGCTCCCCTCCACGGTGTAGGTGACCTGAATGGTCGCGCTCGTCGCGCTCACCGCCGTCGCCGTGATGCTGAGCCCGCCCGCCGGATCGGAGAACGTCTGCCCCGCGGCGAGACCGGCGTCGTTGAAGCCGGAGCTGCTCCCGGCCGTCGACGGGGTCATGTCGAGCAGGAAGGTGTGCAGCCCGCTCTGGGTGCGGCTGCGCAGATCGTTGCCGACGTGAATCAGCACCATCGGTGACAGGGCCGTGCGGTTCCCCAGCGTGCCGTCGAAGTCCTGCGGCGTGCGCAGCTCGACGTAGTAGTGGCTGAAGGTCTCGAGGCTGGCGTTGCCGCCGCCGCCCGCCGGGCGGTTGTACATCCGGGCCTTCGGGGCCTTGATCTGAAGGAACTGGGTGGCGTTGCAGGACGGCTCCAGCGGCATCAGCGTGAACGTCGCGCTCGAGCTGACCTTCACGCCGTTACAACCGCCGAACCAGCCCTGATACGACTTCTGCCAGGCGTTCATGTGGCGGCAACCGCCCCCCATCGGATCGAAGGGATCGCCGTATTCGTTCACCGTGCAGCTGTCCGGGTTGTCACTCAGCGGCGCCGACCCGCAACGCAGCGACGATGAGTGCTGCATCCCGAAGTTGTGTCCCGGTTCCTGCACTAGCACCACGCAGCTCGACGATCCGTTGTACCAGGTGTCCTTGGCCGGCGACTGGGGTGTTCCGACGGAGCCGAGGCCAGCCCAGTCACACACCGAAGTGCGCTGTCCGAAGTACCATAAGTAGTGCTGGAACGTTCCCGGCACCATCATCCTCAGGCTGGTTGCGAGGTTTCGCGTATCGGTGTTGCTGCAGGTCGGCAGCGAGTACTTGATCGGTCCGATGACCTGCGCGTCGATGTCCTGCATCTGGTACGAGTCGTAAAGGTAATAATTCCGAATCGAGTCTGCGTCCCCGACCAGTCGACCCATCGCGGTCGCGGCGGTGGTGTTGACCCCGCCCCCCAGATCGATGAGCACCAGGGCGAAGCTGCGCTTCGCGTAGGGCGCCCCGCCTATCAGCGATGAGCGGATGACCTCGGCACCGGACGTCGTGTCGCCGATCGCGTCGACCGTCGCTACCTGGATCCCATCGGCGAACGGCGTACCCCGGACCGCCACCCGCGTGCCCGGCGCAAGCGCGGGCTCACCCGTGAAGTAGAGGCGCTGCTCGTCGCCGTGCGCGTCGCGCAGGTAGTAGCTGGTCTCGCTGGTGCCGTCGAGTGAGTCGGCGACGTAGACGGCCAGCTCACCGCGCAACACACCGTCGTCGCCGGTCGCCGTCAGCTCACCGCCGCAGGCGGGAACCGAAACGGCGCCAAGACCGCAGGCCAGCAACGCTGCGGCACGAAGAACATTTTTTTGGAACACACGGCACCTCCGGGGGGGCGGAAGCGAGGGCGGTGGGCCTCGTTCCCGGGTGGGGCGAATCAGTGGCAGCTGACGTCGCAGATCGAATCAGTAGTCGCACCAACACACATATCCAGCTCACTTGCGCAGGGGGGACTCTCCAGACACTGGGCCAAGCAGAGGCAATTGATGTTGCCGGGCACGCAACCGCCGGCGGTCTTCGTACAGTCGTAGAGGCTCTGGAAAGCGGCTTGTGCGGCGGCGTCGCCGCGTACTTTGCAGGTACTCATGACGCAGGCGTCGTCGCCGCAGTCGAGCGCGCAGAGCCGGATCGACTGGCAGGTCTGACCGGGCCCCCCGCCCGCGCCGTCAACGCCGCCGCCCGCACCGCCACACCCACCGCCGACCCCGAACAGCAGACAGGCCGCGAGCAGCGCGCGTCGCATCTTCACTATGAGGCTTCCAGGGCGGGAAACTGTCAACCGAAGTTTGGAACCGTATGTCAGGTCCGCTATGCTGCCCGGCGCCCGATGCCCGCCATCGCCGTCGAGAGCATGCTGAACCTGATCGGCGGCACGCCGCTGGTGCGGCTGCGTCATCTCGTCGATCCCTCGATGGCCGACGTGTTCTGCAAGTGCGAGCAGTTCAACCCCGGCGGCTCGCTGAAGGACCGGATCGCGCTGTCGATGATCGAGGCGGCCGAACGCGACGGCCTGCTGCGTCCCGGCGAGTCGGTGATCGTCGAGCCGACCTCCGGCAACACCGGCGTCGGGCTGGCGCTGGTCTCGGCCGCCAAGCGATACAGGCTGATCCTGACCATGCCCGACAACATGTCGCTGGAGCGGCGGGCGCTGCTGAAGGCCTACGGCGCCGACGCTGCACCTGACCCCCGCGGCCCAGGTGATGAAGGGGGCGGTCGAGCGGGCGATGGAGATCGCGCAGGACAACCCGAACGCCTTCATGCCCCAGCAGTTCAACAACCCCGCCAACCTGGACGCGCACCGCCGCACCACCGGGCCGGAGATCCTGGCCCAGCTCGGCAACCGCTCGCCGGACGCGTTCGTGCACGGCGTGGGGACGGGCGGCACGATCACCGGCGTCGGGCAGGTGCTGCGGGCCAAGAAGCCGGACGTTCGCATCGTCGCGGTCGAGCCCGAGGTCAGCGCCGTGCTGTCGGGCGGCAAGCCGGGCGAACACCGCATCGACGGCATCGGCGCCGGCTTCGTCCCGTCGATCCTCGACCGCTCGGTGTTGAGCGAGGTCCGCACCATCTCCGAGGCCGATGCGCAGCGGACCAAGCTGGCGCTGGCCCGACGCGAGGGGCTGCTGGTCGGGATCTCCGCCGGCGCATCGGTGAAGATCGCGCTCGACGTGGCGCGGGAGCTGGGGCCCGGCAAGACCGTCGTCACCATCCTCTGCGATACCGGCGAGCGCTACTTCTCGTCGGACGCTTACTTCGAATGAGCGGCGAATGACGGGGCGTGAGCGACGGATGACCGGCTGCGTCCTGATCATCGGCGCGGGCGGGCTCGGCTGCCCGGCGGGACTGGGCCTGGCCGCGGCGGGCGTGACCCGCCTCGGCGTCGTCGACGACGACAGGGTCGAAGCGACCAACCTGCACCGCCAGCCGCTCTACGGCGACGCCGACGTCGGTGAGCTGAAGGTCGTCGCCTTCGCGCGCGCCCTCGGCCGCCAGTTCCCCGACCTGCGGGTCGACGCCCACGCGTTGAGGTTCGACGCCGGCAACGCGATCGCGCTCGCCTCCGGCTATGACGTGATCATCGACGGCTCCGACAACTTCGCGACCAAGTTTCTGGCCAACGACGCCGCGGTGCTCGCGGGCAAGCCGCTGGTCCACGGCGCCGCGGTCGCCCTTGGCGGCCAGCTGATGACCGTCCCCGCGGGCGGTCGCCCCTGCTACCGCTGCCTGTTCGAGAACCTGCCGCCCCCCGGGGTCGGCCCCTCGTGCGCCGAGGCGGGCGTGCTCGGGCCCGTTCCCGGGGTGATCGGCGCGCTGCAGGGGGCCGAGGCGGCGCGCCTCCTGGCCGGTGAAACTCCCGCTTTCGCCGGGCGTCTCCTCCAGTATGATTCCGGGTCCATGCTCTTCCGGAGCGTCCGCTTCAACCCCAACCGCGACTGCGCGGTCTGCGGCCCCGACGCGCGCATCCGCGCGCTCGCGTCCGCGGACTACGCGCAGGGCGGGTGCACATCATGACGGCAACAAACCCCGCGTCGACGCCCCCGCCGGCCTACGTCAAAGGCCTCAGCTGCCGCGAGTGCGGCAACGTCTACGACAAGGCGCCGATCCACGTCTGCGAGTTCTGCTTCGGCCCGCTCGAGGTCGCGTACGACTACGCGGCCATCGGCAAGGTGCTGACCCGCGAGCTCATCGAGTCGCGCCCGCACAACATGTGGCGCTACGCCGAGCTGCTGCCGCTCGACGGCCCGCCCGCCGTCGGCATGCAGACCGGCATGACGCCGCTGGTGCGCGCCGATCGGCTGGCCAAGCGACTGGGCGTCAAGGAGCTCTGGGTCAAGAACGACGCCGTCTGCTACCCCACCCTGTCGTTCAAGGATCGGGTCGTCTCGGTCGCCGTCTCGAAGGCGCGCGAGTTCGGCATCGGCATCGTCGCCTGCGCGTCGACCGGCAACCTGGCCAACGCCACCGCGGCCCAGTCCGCCGCGGCCGGGCTCCCCGCGGTCGTCCTCATCCCGTACGATCTCGAGCCGGCGAAGATGCTCGGCACCAGCATCTACGGCGCGCGCGTCGTCGGCGTGAAGGGGACCTACGACGACGTCAACCGGCTCTGCTCGGAGATCGCCGGCAAGTACGGCTGGGGGTTCGTCAACGTCAACCTCCGCCCGTTCTACGCCGAGGGCTCGAAGAGCTACGCCTACGAGATCGCCGAGCAGCTCGGCTGGAAGCTCCCCGCCCACGTCGTGGTGCCGATGGCGGGCGGCTCGCTGGTCACCAAGGTCGGCAAGGCCTTCGGCGAGCTGGAAAAGTTGGACCTGGTCGCGTCGCCGGCGCGCAAGCCGCGCATCCACGGCGCCCAGGCCGCAGGCTGCGCGCCGATCATCGACATGGTGCTCGAGAACCGCGACCAGGTGAAGCCGGTGAAGACGCCGACCACCATCGCCAAGTCGCTGGCGATCGGCAACCCGGCCGACGGCTTCTACGCCCGGCAGACGATCATCGGCTCGGGCGGCTGGGCCGCCAAGCCCGAGGACGACGAGATCATCGCGGCCATGCGCCTGCTGGCCGAGACCGAGGGGATCTTCACCGAGACCGCCGGCGGCGTGACGCTGGGGGCGGCGATCCGCCTGATCAAGGGCGGTCAGATCGGCAAGGACGACGGGCCGGTCGTCATCTGCGTCACCGGCAACGGCATGAAGACGCAGGACCCGCTGGTCGGCAAGCTCCCCGAGCCGCAGCTGATCGGCCCCCGCCTCGCCGACTTCGACACGCTGAAAGCGACCTGGACCTAAAGGAGACCCGACATGGCCACGATTCGCATCCCGACGCCGCTTCGCAAGCTGACGCAGGGCAAGGAGGAGGTCACCGCGACCGGCGGAACGATCGGCGCGCTGATCGCCAGCCTCGAGACGCAGTACCCCGGCATCAAGGAACGGATCTGCGACGACAGCGGCCAGGTCCGTCGGTTCGTGAACATCTTCGCCAACGACGAGGACATCCGCTTCCTCAAGAACCTCGACACGCCGGTCAAGGACAGCGACGAGATCTCGATCGTCCCGGCCATCGCCGGCGGCTCCGCGGGTGGCTCCGCGGGCGGCTGCTAGCTTCGACCCGATGGATGCAACCGCGGCGCTTCGTTACGGCCGCCAGATCGCGCTGCCGGAGGTCGGTCCCGACGGTCAGGATCGGATACTCCGCGCGCGCGTCCTCGTCATCGGCCAAGACCGAGCGGCCGAGACCGCCGCGCTCTACCTTCGCGCGGCTGGCGTGGGCACCGTGACCACGGTGCACGACCTGCCCGCTCGACGGCGAGGGCTGGCTGGCGCTCCTCGGCGGGGTCACCGCCGTCGTGCGCTCCGGCTTCGACGACGACGCGCTGGCCGGGGCGGCGGCGCGGCGCGGCGTCCCGGTCGTGGTCGTCCGGGGCGAAGACACGGCGGTCGACCTGGTGTCGTTTCCCGAACGGCCGCCGGCGCCCGACGCCCCCTTCGCGGCGTCGATCCCGGCGCGCACGCCCGACCGACGCGGGCACGGCCGCGGTGCTGGCCGGGACCCTGGCCGCCGCCGAGGCGCTGCACGTTCTGGTGCGCGGCGACGACGTCGTTCCGATCCGCCACCTGCGGCTGCCGCTCGACGAAGGCGATCCGCTCACGCAGGTGATCGGGGCCCGATGAGCCAGCGCGGTCGACGTCATCGCCCGCGCGCGGATGCGCGTCGCCGAGCGGATCACCGACCTGATCGGCGACACGCCGATCGTCCGGCTGCGCACGTTCGAGCGCGAGACCCCCGGCGTCGAGCTCTGGGCCAAGTGCGAGTTCATGAACCCGGGCGGCTCGGTGAAGGATCGCGCCGCCTACCAGATGATCCGCGACGCCCTCCGCACCGGGGCGCTCAAGCCGGGACAGACGATCATCGACTCGACCAGCGGCAACACCGGCGTCGCCTACTCGCTGATCGGCGGCGCGCTCGGCTTCCCGGTCACGCTGGTGATGCCGGGCAACGTCTCGTGGGCCCGGCGCAAGATCACCCAGGCCTTCGGCACCCAGCTGATCTTCTCGGACCCGATGGAGGGCTCCGACGGCGCCATCCGCCTGTGCCGCAAGATGGTCGACGAGAACCCGGGCGCTACTTCTATCCCGACCAGTACTCGAACCTGTCGAACCCGCTCGGCCACTACAACGCCACCGGGCGCGAGATCTGGGAGCAGACCGAGGGGCGGGTCACCCACTTCGTCACCGGCATCGGCACCAGCGGCACGGTGATGGGCACCGGGCGGCGGCTCAAGGAGTACAAGCGCGACATCGAGGTCTACGCCGTCGAGCCCGACGACGCGCTGCACGGCCTCGAGGGGCTCAAGCACATGGCGAGCTCGATCGTGCCCGGCCATCTACCACCCGGAGGAGCTGGACGGCGTGATTGCCGATGCCGACCGACGAGGCCTGGGACGTGTCCGAGCGGCTGGCCAAGGAGGAGGGGCTGCTGGTCGGCCACTCGTCGGGCGCGTCGCTGGCGGGCGGCATCCGGATCGCGAAGCGGCTCGCCGCGGCGGGCAAGGCCGGCGTCGTCGTCACGCTGTTCCCGGATCGGGCCGACCGCTACTTCGAGGCGCCGACCATCCCGACCACAGATGCCGCGATGGCCAACGAGAAGGCACGATGAGGCCAACGATGAAGGCGATCCCCGCATCGCTCCACCCGATGCTGACGGCGGAGGCGCTGGCCGAGATGTACGCGCACGCCCGGCGCGACTACCCGAACGAGTGCTGCGGGATCGTGTTCGGCCCGAAGGACGGGCGCGACGCCAGCCGCGCGGTCGCCTGCGCCAACATCCAGAACGAGCTGCACGCCGAGGATCCCGTCAAGCACGCGCGCGACGCCCGCACCGCCTACAACCTGGGGGCCGGCGATCTGTTCAAGCTGCAGAAGAGCCTGCGCGGCGCCCGAGCCGGCGAAGATCGTCTACCACTCGCACGTCGACGTCGGCGCCTACTTCAGCGACACCGATCAGGCGGCGGCGCAGATGGACGGCGAGCCGAGCCTATCCCGTCGAGTACGTCGTCATCGACGTGCGGGCCGACGGCGCCCGCGGCGGCCGCGCAGTTCGCCTGGGACGACGCCGCAGCGCAAGTACGTCGAAGTCGCCCGGTACCGCCTACCGCTGACCGGATGAGCACGGTCGCGTCCGACGCAGATACGTAGCGCCACGCGTGGCGACGGCCCTGTCGCTCCCCTCTTCCTTCGCGCCTGCCGAGGCGAGACGACCGAACGCGCGCCGCTCTGGATGATGCGCCAGGCGGGGCGTTACCTGCCCGAGTACCGCGAGGTGCGGTCGAAGGTCAGCTTCCTCGAGCTGTGCAAGACGCCCAAGCTGGCCGCCGAGGTGACGATCCAGCCGATCCGGCGCTTCGGGTTCGACGCCGCGATCCTGTTCTCGGATCTGCTGGTGCCGCTCGAGGCGATGGGCCTGGCGGTCGAATTCACCGACGAGGGGCCGCGGCTGCCCGCCCCGCTGCGCACCCCCGATGACCTGGCGCGGATCGCGCCTTTCGATCCCGAGGCCCGCACCGGCTTCGTGATGGAGACGATCGCGATGGTGCGACGCGAGCTCCCCGAGACGCCGCTGATCGGGTTCGCCGGCGCGCCGTTCACGGTCGCCACCTACGCCATCGAGGGGAAGACGGGGAAGTCGTTCGGCGAGACGAAGACGGTTCTTCTATCGAGAGCCGGCGGCCGCCCAGCCGCCTGCTGGCGACGATCGGCGAAGCGACGCGCGACTACCTGCTGGCCCAGATCGAGGCGGGCGCCCAGGCCGTGCAGCTGTTCGACTCGTGGGTGGGCGTGCTGTCGGCCGAGGACTTCGAGACCTTCGCCCTCCCGGCGACCGCGGCGCTGGTGTCGGCGCTGCGCGCCACCGGCGTGCCGGTCATCTACTTCGGCAACGGCGCCGCGGCGATCCTCGACCGGGTCGCGCGCGTCGGCGCCGACGTCTACGGCGTCGACTGGCGGCTGCCGATCGACGAGGCCCGGGCGCGGCTGGGCGATGCCCGGGCCGTCCAGGGGAACCTCGATCCTTCCCTCCTGCTGGGCCCGACGAGCGAGATCGAGCGCCGGGCGCGCGACGTCGTGCGCCGCGGCGGCAAGCGCGGGCACGTCTTCAACCTTGGGCACGGCATCACGCCCGACGTGCCCCTCGAGGCCGTCGCCGCGCTGGTCGCGGCCGTGCGGAGCGCGTGATGACCGCGGGCGCCGCCGCGGCGGGCGCTCCCCCGCTCGGGCTCATCGTGCTGAATCTGGGCGGGCCCGACTCGCCGGACGATGTCGAGCCGTTCTTGCGCCGGCTGTTCGGCGACCCCGACGTCATCCAGCTTGGCTGGGCGCGCCCGCTGCAGGGTCTGCTGGCCCGGATGATCGCCCGGCGGCGCGCGCCGCTGTCGCGCGCGGCTTACGCGCAGATCGGGGGGCGGTCGCCGATCAAGGCGGAGACGACTGCGCAGGCCGACGCCGTCGCCGCGGCGCTCGCCGCGCCGCGGCATCGCCACCGCCCCGGTCGTCGCGATGGCGGCCTGGCACCCCCTGGCCGACGAGGCGCTGGCCGCGCTGGCCGGCGCGCGGCGTGCGCCGCGCGGTGGCGCTGCCGCTCTATCCCTCACGAGTCGCGCGCCACCACCGGCTCGTCGCTGAACCAGCTCGAGCACGCGCGCGCGAAGCAGGGCGGGCTCGAGATCGCCGCGATCCGCCGCTACCCCGACGCGGACGGCTACCTCCGCGCCGTGGTCGAGCGCGATCCAGGAGGCGGCCGCGACGCTGCCCGCGCGAGCTGCGCGACAGCGCGCCGGTGCTGTTCTCGGCCCACGGGCTGCCCGAGGCGTACATCCGGCGCGGCGACCCCTATCTGGACGACATCCGCACCACCGTCGCCGCGGTGACCGAGCGCCTGGCGCTGGGCGCGCGGGCCAAGCTCTGCTTTCAGAGCCGCGTCGGCCCGCAGCGCTGGCTGGGCCCGACCACCGAGGCGGCGCTGGACGAGGTCGCCGCCGCGGGGAGCAAGGCGGTGGTCGTCGTGCCGATCGCCTTCACCGGCGAGCACATCGAGACGCTGCAAGAGATCGACATCCTCTACAAGGAACGGGCGGCGGCCGCTGGCATCGTCCACTTCGCCCGCGCCCGCACGGTCGGCTGTCACCCGGCGTTCATCGCGGCGCTCGCGGATCTGGTCGAGGCGGCCGCCCGCGCGCGAGGATGGGCCTAGCGTGCGCGTCGCGATCGTCGGTGGCGGCATCTCGGGCCTGGCGGCGGCCCACTTCATCGGCGCTCGCGGCCACGACGTGGTGCTGGTCGACGACGGCTCTGCCCCCGGCGGCCTCATCGGCAGCGCCCGGCGCGACGGATTCCTCTGCGAGCGCGGGCCCCAGGCGCTGCTCGACGGCCCCGAAGAGACGCGGGCCCTGATCGCCGCCGCCGGCCTGACGGAGCGGGTGGTGCGGGCGCAGCCGGCGGCCCGGCGCCGCTGGGTCTACGTCGACGGCGCGTTGCACCCCTTCCCCACCAGCCCGGCGGCGCTGGCCAAGAGCGATCTCTTCACGCTGCGGGGAAAGCTGCGGCTGCTGCGCGAACCGTTCGTCAGCCGCGGCAAGGACGAGGACGAGTCGGTGTTCGACTTCATCGCCCGCCGCTTCGGGCACGAAGTTGCCCGGCGCGCCGGCGCGCCGGCGGTCATCGGCGTCTACGCCGGCGACGCCGCTGCCCTTTCGGTGGCGACCGCCCTGCCCCGCCTCGCGGCGCTGGAGCGCGACTCCGGCAGCGTGCTGCGCGGGATGATGCGCCGGAGCGCCCGGCTGGCGATGGGGCGGCCGGTCTCTTTCCCGGAAGGCCTCGGCGAGCTGACGGCCGGGCTCGCGGCGACGCTCGGCTCCCGGCGCATCGCAGGGCGCGTCGAGGCGATCGCGCCTTTGCCCGGCGGGCAGTCCGGCACCGGCTGGCAGGTCCATCTCGACGGCGGCCTCACGCTCGAAGCGGAGCGGCTCGTGCTCGCGACCCCCGCCTCGGCCACCGCCGTGCTGCTGGCCCCTTTCGCCCCCGACGCGGCGACCGCGCTGCGCGCCGTCCCGCACGCGCCGGTGGCGGTCGTCTCGCTCGGGTTTCGCACCAGCAACAACATCGGCGTCGATCTCGACGGCTACGGCTTCGTCGCCGCCCGCGGCGAGAGCGTCCGCCTGCTCGGCTGCCAGTACGAATCGTCGGTCTTCCCCGATCGGGCGCCGGCCGGGGGCGTGCTGCTGCGGGCCCTGATCGGCGGCACGTTCGCCCCCTCTGTCGTCGACGGCGCCGAGGCGGTCATCGCGGGCGAAGTGGTGTTCGACCTGCGCCGGGCCGCCGGGCTCCGCCGCGATCCCGACTTCGTCGACGTCTGGCGCGCGCGTCCGGGGATCCCGCAGTACGACCGTGGCCACGCCGCGCGGATCCAGGTCGTCGACGACGCGGTCTCGCGGCTTCCCGGATTGACGGTAATCGGGAACGCCTTGCGCGGCGTGGGCGTGGGGGACTGCATACGCGCTGGCGCCGACGCCGCCGCGATCGGGTAGAGTCCGAACCAGGGAGGACACTGATGCGCGCCATCAAGAACCTGCTCGTGCTGGCGATCATCCTCGGCGCGATCGGCGGTGGCGCCGTCGTCGCTCTCCGTATCGCCCGAGGAAAGCCGTCAGCCGCGGAAACGGTCAAGACGAACGTCGTCGCGGTCAGCGCCGCGGGGATTTACAACTACGCGGTTCGGGTCGGGAGCAAGGTGATGCTGTTCGACACTGGCGCCGATCCCGGGGGCCACCCCGTGGACGCCGTGCTGGCAGCGCTGGGGGCTGGGCGGAATGACGTCTCGGACGTCTTCCTGACCCACGGTCACGGCGACCACGCCGCCGGCGCAGCCGGCCTGGGCAGCGCCAAGATCCACATCGGCCAGGGGGACGTCGCGCTGGCCGAGGGCAAGGCTGCCCCCGACGCCCTGGTCGCCAAGTTGATGGTGAAGGTGCTCGCGGCGCCGCCGGTGGCGGTGAACGCTCCGATCGCGGGAACGGGCATCCAGACGATCGACGTCGGCGAAGCCAAGGTCGGCGAAGCCAAGGTCGGCGAAGCCAAGGTCGGCGAAGCCAAGGTCGGCGAAGCCAAGGTCGGCGAAGCCAAGCAGGTCAAGGCGTTCCCGATGCCCGGCCACACGCCCGGGTCGTACGCCTTCCTCTACGACGGCGTTCTCTTCGTCGGCGACGCGATCATCTTCAAGCAGGGGCGCCTCGACCGCGGCCCGTCGTTCCTCGACAGCGACAAGGAGGGCGCCAAGCGCGCGATCGCCTCGCTGAAGCAACAGCTCGCCGACACCGAGGTCGAGACGATCTGCACCGGCCACGGCGGCTGCACGCCGAAGGGCCTCGGCAAGAACCTCCTCGACGATCTGATAAACCGCTAGGTGGCGAGCTTCGGGCCCCTCAAAGGGTCCCGATACGCGCCAGGACGGCGGCGACGACGCGGTCGCAGCGGGTGGCCTGAAAGCCGAACAGCTCGCGCGTGGCTGCGCCGATCCGGGACTCCAGGCGGCGGCGCAGATCGGCGCGGGCGCGGTGCAGCCGGACCTTGACCGCCTCTTCGCTGATGTCGAGGCAGACGGCCGTCTCGGCCGTCGACAGCTCCTGCACCTCGCGGAGGACGAAAACCGTCCGGTGGATGTCGGGGAGCTCATCGACCGCGCGCTCGACGAACGCCTCCAGCTCGCGGGTGGCGGCCGCCCCCTCGGGGCCCGGGGGACGCCCGCCGGTGCTGGGCGGCTCCGGCTCGCTGTCGTCGATCGAGACGAACCGCCCCCGCCGCCGGATGCGCGCCAGCGCCTCGTTGACGGCGATGCGCGTCACCCAGGTCGACCACTGGGCCCGCCCCTCGAACTGCCCCAGCGCGGCGAACGCCCGGACATAGGTCTCCTGCATCACGTCCTCGGCTTCGTGATCGTCGTGCGTGATCGCCCGGGCGGCGCGGTAGATGCGCTGGTTGTGGCGACGCATCAGCACCTCGAACAGGCCGATCTCGCCCGCCCGGACGCGGGCGACGATCTCCTCGTCCGTCAATAACCCGACGCCTGGACCTGCGGCGGGACCGATGACTGCAGCTTCGGTCATGGCGATTGGAATCGGAACTCGAACAAAGGTTACAGCGTCGGGTTAATGTCGGCCGATGGTTTCCCTCCCGCTTGCCGCGGTCCTGCTCGCGCTGGCCGGCACCCCCCACCCGGCGCCGACGGCGGAAGAGCAGCGCCTGTACGATCAAGGGGCCCGCGCCCTGCAGGCCGGCGACGCCCGCGCGGCCGAGGCGGCCTGGCAGCAGGGCTACGCGCTGGGCCACGACCCCGCTTTCCTGATTCCCATCGCCGAGGCCCAGGAGAAGGCCGGCGCGCCGGCTCAGGCGCTCGAGAGCTACCGCCGTTATCTGCGCGAGGCCCCGGATGCCGCCGATCGCCCCGACATCGAGCGCCGGATCGCGCGGCTGGCCCCTGCCGCGCCGGGTCTCTCCGCCCCGCCGCCGGTCGAGCCGGTGGGCGAGCTCGGCGCTGCCGCGCCGCCGCCTGCGAGCGTGGCGGCCCCCGCTGCCCCGGGCCCTTCAGCTCCGTCGCTGCGCGTCGACGAGGAGTCGCCCGCCGGCGCCGCCCCGGCAGAGGTTTCAGCCTGGAACCGCTACAGCATCACGGCCTTCGCCACCGCCGGCGCCGCGCTGGTGCTGCTGGGGACCGCGGGCTTCTTCGCCGCCCAGGCCGGCTCCGACGCCGACGACATCGACCGGCTGACCTTCTACCGGGACCCGTCGGGCAAGGCGATCCCCTATTCGACCGTTGCCGAGCGGTACGAGGACAAGGTCGCCGACGGGAAGCGCCACGACCGTTACGCCAAGGCGGCGCTCATCGGCGCGGCCGGCGCGGCGGCGGTCTCGGCCGTCTTCTTCGTCCTCGACGCCAAGCAAACGCACGAGCCGGTCATCGCCGTCGCCCCGGGACCGGGCGGCTACGTCGCGACCGCGGGGTGGTCATGGCGATTCTAGGGCGCCTGTGCCTGGCCGCGGCGTTGGGGCTGGCTGTGGGCTGCTTCTCCCCCAACAAGCCCGAATGCGCCTTCTCGTGCGTCGCGGACGGCGTTTGCCCGACCGCGTACCACTGTGCCGGCGACGGTCTCTGCCACCGGGACGACGGCCAGGGGGCCTGCACGTTGTCGCCCCAGGTCGATGCCGACGCCGACGCCGGCGCCGATGCGGGCGATGCCTCCGGTACCGACGGACCCAACGACGCCGCTCCGATGGAGGCCGGCAACGACGCGCCTTGACGGGGTAGACCCGCGCGGGCGAAGTTGGGCGCTGGCCCGGGGGGACCAGCAAGGAGTTGCATGCCAGATCCCGCCGTCCCGAAACCGATCAATGTCCTGATCGTCGACGACGAACGCGACATTCGTGAAACACTGGGTGAGCTGCTGGCCGACGAAGGTTTCGTCGTCGAGGCGGCCTGGAACGGGGAGACGGCGCTCGCGCGCCTGGAAGCCGGGTTCCGCCCCGACGTGATCGTCCTGGACCTCATGATGCCGGTGATGGATGGGCCGACGTTCCGAGCGCTTCAGCGCAGCCACCCGGTGCTGGCCAGTATCCCGGTCGTGGGCCTGAGCGCCGCGCCGGCGCCCGACGCGGACTTCGAGATCCTGAAGAAACCGCTGCGGTTCGAGCTCCTGGTGGAAAAACTTCGTAGAGCCGCCGGGAGATAGCTCCGAGCGGGCGCTTTTCGCGTGGAGCGTCCCGCTCTACGCGTATAGACTCCGCGCGGAAAACGACCCATGGGTGTCCTCGATTTTTTCTCCAAAGGCGAGCGCGGCGAGCGGGCGCGGCACAAGAACGCCGCCCGCGTGATCAACAAGTACGCGCAGTCGCCCGACCGCATGAAGGCGATGCAGGATCTCCTGGCCGACGGCTCGGACGATGCCCTCTTCGGGGCGATGAAGCGGTTCGGGATGATGTACGACAAGACGATCGAGGACGAGCAGGAGAAGGACTGGCTGTTCCACGCGCTGGTCGAGAAGGGCGCCGCCGTGCTGCCCGCGCTCAAGCGCTACCTCGACAGCGCGGAGTCGATCTCCTGGCCGCTGCGTCTCCTGGAGAAGGTCGTCGCCACCAAGGACGAACAGATCGACGTCGTGGCGGCGGTGCTGGAACGCCACGAGCCCGGCTACGAGCGCGACCCGACCAAGAAGATTCAGCTCATCAGCCACATCGGCGGCATCAAGAGCGCGCGGGTGGTTCCCCTGGCGGGGCCGTACCTCGCCGACATGGACGAGGGGGTCCGTTACGCCGCGGTGGAGGCCCTGCTGCGTCAGGCGGACGAGACGTCGGGCCGCGGGCCCCTCCTCGACCACTTCCTGTCGTCTAGCGAGGACAGCCTGCGGCTGCGGATCCGGATCGCCGACGGCTTCGCCGAGCAGGGGTGGCCGGTGGGCGACAGGCGCGCCGAGGTCGAGAAGCTCCTCCCCGATGCTTTCAAGATCGAAGGGCGCGCGGCCGACGCCCGCATCATCAAGAAGAACGGCTGAGACAACCGGTTAAGGAAACAGCAGCTTTGCCCAGACGCGACGACATCAAGACCGTCATGCTGATTGGCTCGGGCCCGATCGTGATCGGCCAGGCCTGCGAGTTCGACTACTCCGGGACCCAAGGGGTCAAGGCGTTGAAGGAAGAGGGCTACCGGGTGGTGCTGGTGAACTCGAACCCGGCGACGATCATGACCGATCCGGAGATCGCCGACCGGACCTACGTCGAGCCGCTGACGGTCGAAGTGCTCACCAGCGTGATCGAGCGCGAGCGCCCCGACGCCCTGCTGCCGACGCTCGGGGGGCAGACGGCCCTGAACCTGGCGCTCGACCTGCACAAGGCCGGCGTGCTCGCGGCCTACGGCGTGAAGCTGATCGGGGCGCAGGTCGAGGCGATCGAGAAGGCCGAGGACCGCCAGCTGTTCAAGAAGGCGATGGAGAAGATCGGCCTCTCGGTGCCGCTGTCGGGCTACGCCCACTCGCTGGAAGAGGCCCGCACGATCCAGGCCGAGATGGCGGCGGCGACCGGGGTCGCCTACCCGGTGCTGCTGCGGCCGTCGTTCACGCTGGGCGGCTCGGGCGCCGCCATCGTCTGGAACGCCGAGGAGTTCGAAGGCAAGGTGAAGTGGGGCCTTCAGCAGAGCCCGCGCGGCGAGGTGCTGGTCGAGCAGTCGGTCCTGGGCTGGAAGGAGTACGAGCTGGAGGTGATGCGCGACCGCAAGGACAACGCGGTCATCATCTGCTCGATCGAGAACTTCGACCCGATGGGGGTCCACACCGGCGATTCGATCACGATCGCGCCGGCCATGACCCTGACCGACAAGGAGTACCAGATCATGCGCGACGCGGCCCTGGCCGTGATCCGCGAGATCGGCGTCGAGACCGGCGGCTCCAACATCCAGTTCGCGGTCAACCCGGCCAACGGCCAGATGATCGTGATCGAGATGAATCCGCGCGTGTCGCGCAGCTCGGCGCTGGCGTCGAAGGCGACCGGGTTCCCGATCGCGAAGATCGCCACCAAGCTGGCGATCGGCTACACGCTGGACGAGGTCCCCAACGACATCACCCGGGAGACGCCCGCCTGCTTCGAGCCGACCATCGACTACGTCGTCACCAAGGTGCCGCGCTTCGCGTTCGAGAAGTTCCCCGGGGCCGACGACGAGCTGGGCCCGCAGATGAAGTCGGTCGGCGAGGTGATGGCGATCGGCCGAACCTTCAAGGAGAGCTTCGGCAAGGCGCTGCGCTCGCTGGAGATCGGCCGCTGGGGCTTCGATCTCGACAAGGTCGCCTTCGCTCGAGGAGCTGAAGCGCGGCGTCGTGCGCCCCAGCCCCGATCGCCTGTGGCAGCTGGCGGAGGCGATGCGCAAGGGGCTGACCGAGGCCGAGGCGTTCGAGCTGACCAAGATCGACCCCTGGTTCCTGCGGCAATCTCAAGCAGATGGTCGACGAGGACGAGACGACCCGCGTCGAGGGCGCCGAGCTGGGCGCCGCCCTGCTGGAGGATCGGCGAGGGGCTGGCCCGGCGCAAGCGCATGGGCATGTCGGATCGCCGGATCATGAAGCTGACCGGCACCTCGGAGGAGCAGGTCCGCCAGGCCCGCCTCAAGTTCGGCATCCGGCCGGTGTTCAAGCGCGTCGACACCTGCGCCGCCGAGTTCGAGGCCCACACCCCCTACCTCTACTCGACCTACGAGGTCGGGTTCGAAGAGCACGTCGGCGACGTCCCGGCCGTCGAGAGCGAGGCCCGCCCGACGGACAAGAAGAAGATCGTCATCCTCGGCGGCGGGCCCAACCGGATCGGCCAGGGGATCGAGTTCGACTACTGCTGCGTCCACGCCGTGCAGGCCCTGCGCGAAGACGGCTACGAGACCATCATGGTCAACTGCAACCCCGAGACGGTGTCGACGGACTACGACACCTCGGACCGGCTGTACTTCGAGCCGCTCACCCGCGAGGACGTCCTGGAGATCATCGACGCCGAGAAGCCCGAGGGGGTGATCGTGCAGTTCGGCGGCCAGACGCCGTTGCGGCTGGCGGTGCCGCTGGAGAACGCGGGCGTGAAGCTGCTGGGCACCAGCGCCGACGCCATCGACCGCGCCGAGGACCGCCAGCGGTTCGGCGAGCTGCTGAAGAAGCTCGACCTGCGCGCGCCGGCCTGGGGAACCGCCCACGGCCTGGCCGAGGCGCGACGAGATCGCCGAGCGGATCGGCTACCCGGTGATGGTCCGCCCCTCGTACGTGCTGGGGGGCCGGGCGATGGAGATCGTCCACGACGCCAGTCGGGCCTCGAGCACTTCGTGCTGACCGCCATGGAGGCGTCGCGCCGCGAGAGCCTGTCAGCTCGCGCGCCGGCGAAGAGGACGCGCCCATCCTGATCGACCAGTTCCTGCCCGACGCCATCGAGGTCGACGTCGACGTCGTCGCCGACGGCACCGACGTGGTGATCGGCGGCGTGATGGAGCACATCGAGGAGGCCGGCATTCACTCGGGCGACTCGGCCTGCTGCCTGCCGCCCTACTCGCTGTCATCCGACACGGTCGAGGCGATCAAGACGCCAGGCCCGGGCCCTGGCGCAAGGAGCTGGGCGTGCGCGGCCTGATGAACGTGCAGTTCGCCGTGCCCGCGCGACGGCCGCGGCATCTTCATCCTCGAGGTGAACCCGCGCGCCTCGCGGACGGTGCCGTTCGTCTCCAAGGTGACCGGGGTGCCGCTGGCCAAGGTCGCGGCCCGCATCGCGCGTCGGCAAGACCCTGAAGGAGATGGGGATCAAGCGAGGTGACCCCGACGCACGTGGCGGTCAAGGAGGCGGTCTTCCCCTTCGCGAAGTTCGCCGGCGTCGACACCCTGCTCGGCCCCGAGATGCGCTCGACCGGCGAGGTGATGGGGATCGACACGCAGCTTCGCGGCCGCGTTCGGCAAGAGCCAGATCGGCGCCGGCACCAAGCTGCCCGACAGCAGGGGCGCGTCTTCCTGTCGGTGCAGGACAGCGACAAGGCGGGCGCGGTCGCCGTGGCCAAGGGGCTGGTCGAGCTGGGATTCGAGGTCCTGGCCACCACCGGAACGCACGAGTTCCTGCGCGGCCGGGGTCGAGGTCAAGCGGGTGAACAAGGTGCGCGAGGGGCGCCCCCACTGCGTCGACCGGATCCTGGACGGTGAGATCCACCTGGTCATCAACACCACCTCGGGCGCCGAGGCGATCAAGGACTCGTTCGAGATCCGCCGCACCGCGCTGGTGCGAGGCATTCCGTACTACACCACGCTGTCGGCGGCGAAAGCGGCGGTCGGCGCGATCGCCGAGCTGCGCGCCGGCAAGCTGCGCGTGCGCTCGCTGCAGGAATATCCAGAGGAGGCTGACATGGCCAAGTTTCCGATGACGCCGCGCGGGCAACAGGCGCTGCGCGAAGAGCTGAAGCGACTGCGCGAGGTCGAGCGCCCGAAGAACGTCCTCGACATCGAGGAGGCGCGCGCCCACGGCGACCTGAAGGAGAACGCCGAGTACCACGCGGCCAAGGAGCGTCAGGGGTTCATCGAGGGGCGCTCGCGCGACATCGAGTCGATCCTGGCCCAGGCCGAGGTGATCGATCCCACGAAGCTCTCGGGAACCAAGCGTCGTGTTCGGCGCGACCGTGAAGCTGACCGACACCGACAGCGGCGACGAGTCGACCTACATGATCGTCGGCGACCACGAGGCCGACATCAAGGCGGGGCGGATCGCCATCTCGGCGCCGCTGGCGCGCGCGATGATCGGCCGCGAGAACGGCGACACGGTCAGCCTCAAGACGGGCAAGGGGCTGCGCGAGTACCAGATCTCGGACGTCCGCTTCGTGCTCTAGCGGGAGCGGCCAGACAACGTCTCAAAAATAGCCGCACCCCCGCGCTGCGCGCGGGAGCGGTTAGTCGACGGCGGCGTCTGACGGGCTGCCGGCCGCGCCCGCGGCGCCCGACACGCTGCCGCCCGTGCCGCCGGCAGCCGGCATACCGGCCGCCCCTGCGACGCCCGCGCCGCCGGTGGAACCGCCAGCGCCGATGGTCCCTGCGCTGCCTGCGCTGCCTGCCGTGCCGCCTGCGCCGCCTGCGCCTCCCGAAGCGCCCCCTACCCCACCCGCGCCGGCCTGCCCGCCCCCTGAGCCGGCCGCGCCCGCGGGGTTGGAGCCCCCCGCGCCGGTGCCGGCGGGGAGGCAACGCCCCGCTTCCGCGTTGGTGACGACCTGGACGCTGCAGACGCCGCTCGCGCAGTCGCTGTTTCGTTCGCAGCGGTCGCCGTCTCCCTGGCTGCACCCGAGCGCGAAGCCAAGTGCCAGCGAAAGGGCAATCCCTGAAACGAATCCGACGCGCATGCGAGGCCGGTCAGTTACCACGCAGGCTTTCCGTCCACAAGCGTCGCGTCGAGCGGGGGGCCGGGCGCGGAACCGGCCTCGGGGTTCCGAGATAAATTTGAGGTACGTTGTGCCCATGAACGCTTCGATCCCGAAGATCGGCATTCTGGTTGCCTCCCTCTGCGGCGCAGCCGCGCTCGCCGGGGCCGCCGGCGGCAAGCCCGCCGTGCGCGTCAAGAAGACGCAGGCCCAGAAGGACGCCGAGACGTTCCTGACGACGACGACCGGCCTGCTCGCCCCGGTGTCGACCGCGACCGCGGGCGCCGACTGGCGCGCCGCCACCGACGTCACCCCCGAGCATACCGGCGAGCGCGCCGGCGCTGACAAGGCGCTGGCCGCCCTGAGCGGCGCGGTCGAGCTCATCAACCGGACCAAGGCCCTGCTCAAGGACGAGAAGCAGCTCGACGACGTGACCGTTCGCCAGCTGCGCAAGCTGCTGCTGGGCGCCGCCGAGAGCCCCGGGACGATCCCGGACGTCGTCAACAAGCGGGTCGAGCTCGAGGCCCGCCAGTCCGGGATCCTGGACGGCTACACCTTCTGCCTGCAGCCGAAGGGGCCGACGCTGCGCCAAGTCGATCACCGCCAACGAGATCGACGACATCCTCCGCAAGTCGCGCGACCTCGCCGAACGGCAGCGGGTCTGGACCGTCTCGAAGGAGATCGGCCGCCCCCTGCGCCCCGGCCTGGTCGACCTGGTGTCGCTGCGCAACCGGGTCGCGCGCGAGATGGGTTACCGCTCGTACTTCGCCCTCAAGGTCGCCGACTACGGCATGACCGTCGACGAGATGATGAAGCTGCTCGACGACGCGATCGCGACGACCAAGCCGCTCTACGACGGGCTGCACTGCTGGGCCAAGAACCAGTACGCCGCCCGCTACAAGCGGCCGGCGCCGAAGTTGATCCCGGCCCACTGGATCGGCAACCGCTGGGCCCAGAGCTGGCCGGGGCTGGTCGAGGAGGCCAACCTCGATCCGCTGTTCAAGGGGGCGTCGCCCGAGACGATGGTCAAGAGCGCCGAGAGCTTCTACGTCTCGCTCGGCTTCCCCAAGCTGCCGCCGTCGTTCTGGGAGCGGTCGGATCTCTACCCGGTGCCGCCCGGCGTCGCGCGCAAGAAGAACACGCACGCCTCGGCCTGGCACATCGATCGCGAGCAGGACGTCCGGTCGCTCATGAGCGTCGAGGCGAACCAGCAGTGGTTCGGCACCGCCCATCACGAGCTCGGCCACATCTACTACTTCCTGTCGTACAGCCGCCCCGAGGTGCCGTTCCTGCTGCGCGAGGGGGCGAACCGCGCGTTTCACGAAGGGATCGGCGAGCTGGCGAAGCTGGCCAGCCAGCAGACCCCGTATCTGGTGAAGGTGGGCGTGATGCCCAAGGGGAAGGAGCCGGACCCGACCGGCTGGCTGCTGCAGTCGGCGCTCGATTCGATCGTCTTCCTCCCCTGGTCGGCGGGGACCATGAGCCACTTCGAGCACGACCTCTACGAGAAGGAGCTGCCGCCCGCCGAATGGCAGCAGAAGTGGTGGGAGTACGTGGCCACGTTCCAGGGCGTCGTCCCGCCCTCGGGCCGCGAGGGCGAGCTCTGCGACGCCTGCACCAAGACCCACATCAACGACGACGCCGCCGAGTACTACGACTACGCGCTGGCGACGATGATCAAGTTCCAGCTCCACGACCACATCTGCACCAAGATCCTCAAGCAGGACGTGCGCGCCTGCGACTACTCGGGGAGCAAGGAGGTCGGGGCCTTCCTGAAAGGGATCCTCGAGATCGGGGCGACGCGCGACTGGCGGACGGTCATCAAGGAGGCGACCGGCGAGCCGATCTCACCGCGCGCGATGATGGCGTTCTACGCGCCGCTGGTTCAGGAGCTGGAGAAGCGCAACGCCGGCAAGGACTGCGGGCGCTGATGGCGCGGGCGGACAAACCGGCGGCCGGGCCGCTCGTCGCAGCCGCCGAGGCCTTCGAGGCGAGCCTGCAGCGCTTCGCGCAGCTGGCGGAGACGCTGCGGAAGGGGAGCGTCGACTCGCAGCGGAGCCTCGAGCGCGCGGGCGAGACCCTGCAGGCGATCGCCGACTGTGAGCAGCAGCTGCAGGACGACGCCCAGGGGCTGATGGCGGCGCTGGCCCAGGTGCGGACCGCCCAGCAGCAGCAGGCCGAGGCGATCAGCGCCCGGGCCGAGGAGATCAAGGGGCGGACCGAGGTCTACGCCGGGCTGATGCGCCGGTACGAAGCCCTGGGCCAGGACGCCGCGGGGCTCGAACGCCACCGCGCAGGGGCTGGGGGCGCAAAAGCGAACCGCCGACGAGATGCTCCGCGATCAGGCGCTGGCGGAGGGGCTCGACGACCTGCAGGCAGCGGATGACCGCCGCCGGCGTGGCCGCGGAAGCCCTGACCACCGACGCGCGCGACGCCGACTTCGACGACCTGTCGCGCAAGGTCGATTCGCTGCGCCAGCAGCTCCTGGCGACGCGCAACAAGCTGGGGCTGCTGCGCGAGGCGCTCACCCGCGTCGTGCCGGGCGCGCGCCCGTCGTGATGGCGCTGGTCCGGCTCGCCGGCGTCGCCGCCGTCGCCGTCGCCTGGCTGGCGCTGGGGCCCCGTCCCACGCCTCCCGCGACCACACCGCTGCCCGAGGTGACCCCGCGACCGCTGGCTTCCCCCCCGAGCGAACCGGTGCAGCGTCAGCGCGGCGTCGCCCTCGGGATGTTCTCCGAGGACGTCAGCTTCTCCTACGCCCCGCTGCTCGCCGAGATCGTGGCGGTCGGCGCCAACGCCGTCGCGCTCGTCGTCCCCTACTATCAGACCGACGGCGGCGCCGATGATCTGGCGCTGCATACGCGGTTCTCGCCCTCGCTGTCGCTGATCGCCGACACCGTCCGGGTCGCCCGCCGCGACGACCTCGAGGTGATGCTGTTCCCGATCATCCGGCTGGCGACGCCGAAGCCGGGCGAGTGGCGCGGAACGCTGGCGCCCCGCGATCGCGATCGGTGGTTCCGGCGCTACGGCGAGGTGCTCGGCGAGCTGGCCGCGGTCGCGGCGGTGACCGGCGCGAAGCGGCTGGTCGTCGGCAGCGAGCTTTCGACCCTCGACGGCGACGGTGACAGCGCCCGCTGGCGGCCCGTGATCGAGCGGGTCCGCGCGATCTTCGGCGGCAGGCTCGTCTACTCGGCCAACTGGGACCACTACCGCGACGCCGCGCTCTCGACCTCGTCGACGAGGAGGGGATATCCGGCTACTTCAACCTGCGCGATTCCCAGGCAGCCGCCGACGACGCCACGCTGGAGGAGGGGTGGCGTCGGGTGCGGCGCGAGCTCGAGACCTGGCACGCCGGGCGCGTGCGTCCGATGCTGTTCACCGAGCTCGGCTACCGATCGCGGACGGGGGCCAGCGCCGCGCCCTGGGACGAGACCAGCGGCGGCACCCCCAACCTCGACGAACAGCGGCGGGCCTTCGCCGCGTTCCGACGGGCCTGGAGCGGTGCCGCGTCGCTCGACGGCCTCTACATCTGGAACTGGTACGGGTTCGGGGGCCCCGGGTCGGTCGGCTACACGCCGCGGGGCAAGCCGGCGGAGGTCGAGGTCCGTCTGCTGCTGGGCGCTCTCTGACGGCGCCCAGGGTTACTTCCCGGCGGCCGCGCCGCTGAGGATCAGGGTCCCCACCGAGGAGAACGCGGCGACCGGGATGGTGAAGTCCGCCGACCAGACCTTTCCGACGCCGTCGCCCCCCGCCGTGAAGACCAGCGGGATCGGCCCGGCGCCTGAGCGAGCCAGGGCGGCGACGCGACTGTTTTTGTCCTCGCTGAGCGCGCCGAACAGCGGTCAGGACCGGCGTCACGTCGAAATAGTAGAAGGCGTCACGAGTCTTGGCCCCGGTCCGGGCGTCGGCCAGCGGCCCAGCCGCCGGCAGCTGCGCCGCCGGGCTTGCCGTCGCCGCGAACAGCCGCGCCTTCGCGTCCTTGCCGAACGCGACCAGCATCCGCTGGCCGTCGACCGTCCAGTAGACGTCGAGCTCGATCGCGTAGCAGGCGCTTCAGCAGGTCGGCGTCGAGCCCCTCCATCTTCTTCAGCTTGAACCGACAGTGGGTCGTCTTGAGCTTGCCGACCTTCTCCTGTTTCGAGGTCACGTCCAGCGAAACCGTTCGTCCGATCTGGGCGGTCATGAGCGCGGTCAGGGCGGCCTTGTCCAGGCGGGCCAGCGTCGCGGCGACCTTGGCTGCGCCGGCGGCATCGGTGAGCGTGGTGGAGAACAGCCCCGCGATGTAGGGGGTCTGCTTCTGCACGGCAATCGCGGCCGACTGTTGCGACCCCATCGCGGCCATCAGCGCGTCGTAGTACGCCAGCGCCGCGGAAGCGCCCTTCTCCGTGCTGGCGACCAGGCGATTGCGGTAGATCGACATCGTCCGTCGCCAGAACGGTCCGATGCTGCTGGCCCCGAGCATGGCCTGCGGGCCGCTGCCGGCCGCGACGCCCGGATCGATCTGGAACGGCACCACGTCCTTGGCGACGGTCGCGAGCCGCGTCCCGGCGCCGCGGCAGCAACCGCCCGCGCAGCACGAGCCCCTTCGCCGGATCGACCACCAGGCCCAGCTCGCCGACCTCGGCCTCCGCCAGCATGCCCATCATCTCGGTGACGATCTCGATCGCGTCCCCGGCGCCCGCCGTCGCGGGCGCGTCGGTGGCCCGCTTCGTCCGCAGCTCCTCGATCGCCTTCGCGATCGCGCTCTTGACGTCGGTGCCGTTCGCGCGGGCGATCGCTTCGGGATAGACGGTGGCGGTGATCTCTTCGGGCCCGGCGCGCCGGGCCTCGAGCGCCAGCAAGGCCCCCCGGGCGATCCCCTCGAGCTCGTCGCTGAGCACGATCACGTTGCCGGAGCGGTAGATCCAGCCCTGGGACTTGGTGCCGTTGTCGATCAGCGTCACCGCCCCGCGCACCATGATCTTCTTGCCCAGCGCGGCGACCACCTTGTCGGCCTCGGCCGGCCCGCGCGCGCCGACGGCCAGCACGACACCGGTGCGAGACTTGCCGTCTGTCCCCCTTGCCGAGGGCGACGAAGACCGCGCCGCACGGGCTGGCGAGATCGAGGCTGGCGGCGATCTCGGGCGACAGCCCGGCCTGCGAGAACAGCAGATCGCGGACGCCCGTGGCGTCCATGGGCAACGGCATCGCGTGCGCGACCAGCTTGGTGCCGTTCTCGAGCAGCCGGTCGACCGACGCGATCGAGATGGTTGCCAGCTGATAGCCACGCGCCGCGGCGGCGGGCGTCAGCTCCACCGGCGGCCCGGATGGAACGCCGGCGACCGGCGGGGGGACGGCCGCCGGGGCCGAGGCGGGCGCCGCGGGAGGGGGCGCCTTCCCGGCGCAGGCTGCAAACGCCAGCAGCCAGGCGATGCTCACCCGACGCAGGGCAACCGCCACACGACCGACCGTCCGACCTGCCGTGCAACCTACCGCTCTCCGCTCACGCATGGGGGGCATCGTCGGCGAATTCCCGACGGGCAGCAAGTTGCGGACACCGAACTGCCTTGCTACCGTCCTCCGCGATGCGCGCGTCCTTTGTCCTCTGCCTTGCTGCTGGCGTTGCCGGCGCTCGGGTGCGGCTCGTCGACGCCCGTCGACATCAACTATGGCACCGATGCCGGCGCTGGCTTCGACGCCCCCGCGCGCGAGGTCCGCCGGGCGAGCGGCGGAGGCGCCGGCGGCAGCGGCGGCGGCGGGCGGCGGGGACGGGCGGCGAGGCCGGAGGCGCGGCGGGGGCGCCGGCGGCAGCGCCGGCGAAGCGGGTGGAAGCGGCGGCACCGGCGGTGTCGCGGGCACCTCATCGTGACCAATCCCTTCGGGACGGCTCTGGACAAAGCCGTTGTTCTAGTCCAAAAACGCTAAGGAAACGGCGGAGGAAACGGATGCAGGTCGTTTGCGGAAACTGCCAGCTCAGCTTCGACGCGCCCGACGGAGCGACCGGATTGGTCTGCCCGATCTGCCGCGGCCCGCTGCGCCCGCAGTCCGCTGATGGAGCCGCGGCCAAGACCGTGCTCGAGTGGAACGCCGGCGATCTGGATGATCTGATCGCCATCCTCAGCGCGCCCGCGGTTTCGGCGCGGGTCGAGGTGCTGCCGGCCGTCGGTGACGTGGTCGCCGGCGAGGTTCACCTGCTCGCCGGCGGCGTCTCCGACGCGCTCATCGGCGGCAAGTCGCTCGACGACGCGCTCGACCAGCTGCGTGCGGTCAAGCCGGCCCGCTTCCGGATCGAAGGGCGCCTGCCGAACCCTTCTGATGGCAACCTCAGCAAGCCCGGCCCCGAGGCGGGAACGCTGGAAGGGCGGGCCCTGGCCCACCTGATGCGTTACTGCGAGGACTACGTCATCAGCTGCTCGATAGAGGTCTGGCGTGGCAACGAGAACGCCCGTGTCGAGTACAAGCGCGGCGAGATCAGCGGCGTCACCGTCGGCGGGATCGATGCGCCGGAGCGGCTCGCCGAGGTGATGCAGTGGGCGTCGGGCAACTACCGCCTGATCGTCCCGTCGATCCAGCTCCCGGCTGTCGCCCCGAAGCGCGCCCCGGCCAGCGCCGCGACGCCCGCCCCCGTCCCCGCGCCGGCGCCGTCCGCGCAGGCCGCTCGCCAGGGGAGCTCGACGAAGACGATCTTCGGGATGCCCGCCGCCGAGGTGATGAAGGCCCGGGCCGCCAGCCGAGGCGGCCAAGGCCGCGGCGGCCGACGCGGCCAAGGCCGCGGAAAGGCGGAAGTCGCCACCGCCCACACGATCATGGTGACGCCTGCGGTCCCCGCCCCGACCTCGACGCCCGCCCCCAAGCTCGGTGACGCCGGCGCCCGACGCCGCGGGTCTCGCCCCCCGGCGTGGCCGCCCCGTTCGTGACGCCGCCGGTGACGTCGCAGCGGCCCAGCGCCACCAAGACGATGTTCGGCGTTCCGGTGCCCGACACGGGTGGGTTCGTTCCCGGCCCGCCGCAGTCGGAGCAGCAACCGGCCGAGCAGGCCACGCCCGAGACCGTCTCGGGACCCGCCGATCGGAAGACGGGCGCGCGCAAGGTGTCGGTGCCCGGCCCCGACGTCGTGGCGGGACCCGCCGCGCCGACCTCTGCGCCGGCACCGGCGTCGCCTCGCGCCGCAGCCGCACCCACCTCCGGCGCCCGTCCGCGCCGACACGACCGAACCGGTCCGCCGCCTGTCGGTGCCGGTCCCGGTCCTCGAGAAGCAGCGGACAAAGAAGGAGGCGTCGATCCTCGCCTATATCGGGGTCGGCATCACCTTCGGGGTCGCCTTGCTGGGCATCTACCACCTCGTCGGAATGCTGGCGCACTAGGGCGATGCTGAACGCGGTCGTCGACGCGTATCGGCGCACGCGCAAGCCGAATGACATCATCTGGAACCGCTACGTCGCCCGGCCGCTGGCGGCGCTGGTGGTGGTGCCGCTGGCCCGTACGCGCGTCACGCCCAATCAGATCACCCTCCTGACGCTGCGTCGTCTTCCTGGCCGGCGCGGCCGTCATGGCGTTCGTCCCCGGCTGGGGGGCGCTGGTCGGCAGCGCCGCCATCATCGAGTTCTCCTACGTGCTCGACTGCGCCGACGGCCAGCTCGCGCGGCTCAAGGGAACCTCGTCGCCGGTGGGCGCCCACCTCGACTTCCTGATGGACGAGCTCAAAGCGTTCGCGCTGGTCGCGGCGATCGCGGTGCGGCTCTGGCTCCCCGGCCGCGAGCCGCGCTGGTTGCTGGAGGGGCTCGCCGGCCTCGGCATCGTCGCCGCCGCGATCAGCTTGACGACCTTCATGCGCCGTCCGGAGTACGCAGCCGCCACCGGCGCCGCCGTCAGCCACGGCGCCGGCGACTACGGCGAGGGCTTCGCCGCGCCGGCCGCACCGAAGCGCCGGTCGCCGCTGGCGCTGATCGAGGCGCTGGGGCGGTTCATCGTTCACTACCCGAGCCACATCCTGTTCGTGGCGCTTTCGGGGCGCATCGACCTTTTCCTCCACGCCTACGTCGTCATGCACGCGGCCTACGCGGCGCGGGCGCTGCTCGAAGATCGCGCGCGCGCTCGGGCGCCGGCGCCCGCGCCCACTTGGGCAGGCGCCGGGGAGCCCGTCGTGAAGGCGATCATCGTCGCCGCCGGCCGCGGGCGCCGGTTGGGGCCCGAAACCGACGCCATCCCCAAGTGCATGGTGCCGGTCGGCGGCCGCGCCATCCTCCACTGGCAGCTCGCCGCGCTCACCACCGCCGGCGTCGACGAGGTGGTGATCGTCCGCGGGTACCTCGGCGAGCGGATCTCGATCCCCGCCGACTGCCCGGCGCGGGTTCGCTTCGTCGAAAACCCGGCCTGGGCCGACAACAACATCCTGACGTCGCTGTTCTACGCCGAGGCGGAGATGGCAGACGGATTCCTGTTCTCGTACTCGGACATCGTGTTCGCCCCGGCCCATGCCCAGCGCGTCGCCGCGGCCGACGGGGCCGATCGCGCTGGTCGTCGATCGCCTGTGGCGCGACGCCTACGAGGGGCGCTTGCTCCACCCGGTCAGCGAGGCGGAGCTGGCCCGCGTCGACGGAGACGGCGAGGCGGCCGCGGTGACCCGGGTCGGCAAGCGGCTGGTGACCGCCGAGGAGGCGGCCGGCGAGTTCATCGGGCTCGCCCGCTTCGCCCCCGAAGGTGCCGCGGCGTTGCGCGCGGTCTGGCGCGACGCGACCGCGCGCGGCCACGACGCCCCGTTCGGTGCCGCCGCGACCCTGCGCCAGTCCTACCTCAGCGACGGTCTCAACGCGGTCGCCGAGCGCGGCGTCGCCCTGCGCCCGGTGATGATCGATGGCCGCTGGCGCGAGATCGACACCGAGGAAGATCTGGCCCGCGCGCAGCGGGTCGTCGCGAGCTGGGGCTAACCGTGACGACGCGCGACCCCGCGCACTGGCTCTTGCGTCTGACCGCCGAGGAGTGGCTGGCCGCGGCCGAGACCGAGCTCGGCCACGCCGCGGCGGCGCTCGGCCGCCGCGCGGCGCGCCCCGGCATCACCCACGCCCGGCGGGCCGCGGGTATGGCCTGGAACGCGGTGCTGGTCTCCCGCCCCGACGCTCGCTATGGACGCAGCTACATGGAGCATGTCGTCGCGCTGGCGGCCGACGACGACGCACCCACCGATGTGCGGGCCGCGGCCCAGCGGCTGCGCGACACAGCCCCGCGCCCGCCCGAGCTGGTGACGCTCGGCAAACCCGACCTCGCCCCGCTCGAGGCGGCCCGCGCCATCCTCGACTACGCCCGAGCTACGTCAGCGAAAACGGATAGCTGACGACCTGGCTGCCGTTCGAAGGGGCGGCGCCGCTTCTTCCTGTCGTGCCCATGTTTGGGTACGGTCCCCGGCTCGACCGCCGCAGCGGGAGCGGGGGTGGGCCTGGGCCGAAGCCGAGTCCACCGCGACGAGCAGGCCGAGGGAAAAAACCTTTCATCTCGGGCCCCAGGAGGCTACGCGCCCCTACGCGCCCCCCCGCGCCCGTCGCCCCCCCCCCGCCTTGACCTCGCCAAACCGAAGGCACTATCTTTAGCGGGCCTCGCGTGGCAACGTTTGCGCGTTCTTTGGCCCAGCAGCACCCACAAGGAGAAAACCAAGCTCATGAAGAAGGCTGATCTCGTCGACGTCGTCGCGCAGCAGAAGAACTTGCCCCGCCCCCAGGTCGAGACCACGGTCGACGCGCTCATCGATGCAGTTGCCGATGCGCTCGCGCGCGGCGAAAGAATTGATCTCCGTGGCTTCGGCGCCTTCGCGGTCCGCGAATCGGCCGCCCGTACCGGTCGCAATCCGCAGACCGGCGCCCCGATTCAAATCGAGGCCCGTCGCGTGCCGACGTTCAAAGCCGGCAAGGAGCTGCGAGACAGGGTGAATCGCCCGCACCTCGTAAAGCACTGTTCGGCAGCACCGACCAAGCACTACGCAAAACGCAAATGGGTACTCGACTCTTCATTGGAAATCTCTCGTACAACGTCACCGAGCAGGAGCTCCGGGAGGCGTTCACGGGCGAAGGTATTACGCTGCGCAGCGTGCGCGTCGCCCTCGATCGGGAGACCGGCCGACCCCGCGGGTTCGCCTTCGTTGAGACCGAAACGGACGAAGGCGCCAAGGCGTCCATCGAGAAGTTGTCGGGCCGCATCCTCCAGGGCCGCGGGATCATCGTCGAGGAAGCGCAGGCCAAGCCGACGGGGCCGCGGCCCGGCGGGTTCAGCAGCGGTCCCCGACCAGGCGGAGGTTATGGCGGACCGGGTGGGCCACCGCGTGGTCCCGGTGTTGGGCCAGGCGGTCCACCGCGCGGTCCAGGTGGCCCGGGAGGACCGGGCGGCCCTGGCGGCTTTCGCCCCGGCGGTGGGGGGGGCTACGGCGGTCCGCCCCGGCCAGGGCCGGGCGGCGGTCCGCCGCGAGACTTCGGCCCGCCGCGAGGCCCTGGTGGTTTCCGGGGCGGCTTCAACGCCGGCCCAGGTGGCGGTCCCCCGGCCCGCGGGGATGCCCCGCCCCGGCGCGAGCGCCCGGAAAAGAAGAAGTCGACCCGGCCCAAGCCGGAGGAGCGCGAACGCGGCAACTGGCGCTGGGACCGCAACCCGGACGACGAATAGTCCGGGGGAGTGGCGGTGAACGCAGCGCGGATCCTCGTGGTCGACGACGACCTCTGGATCCAGCGCACCACCGCCAGCGTTTTGGGTCACGCCGGTCACCAGGTCAGCCTCGCGGGCGACGCCCCGAGCGCGTTCGCGATTGCCTCCAAGATCCGCCCGGAGCTCATCGTCACGACGGTGACGCTCCCGGCGCTCGAGGGTTGGTCGTGGTGGGAACGGCTGCGCGCCCTCCCCGCCTGCGCCGACCTCCCGATGCTGTTCCTGGTACCGGTCGGCGAACCGGCGCGCCCCGTTCCTGGCGAGACGCCCCACGACCGTCGGCTGCCGAAGCCGTTCCGCGTTGAAGATCTCGAACGGGCGGTCGTTTCGGCACTAGGGGGGCGCGCGGTGCCGGTCGAGACCAGCAGCGGCGGCCGAGGAGCAGGTGCCCCGGCCACACCGCGCGGTCGATCCGACGAAACCGTCGGCCGGTCATCGCCCGCTCTCGGCCCTTCGCGGCGAGCTGGACCAGATCAGCCTGGCGAGCGTGCTCACCGTGCTGGAGATGGAACGCAAGACCGGAATCCTGCTGATCGAAGGGCCACAGGAGAGCGGCCGGATCTTTCTCCGCCGCGGGCGCGTCATTCGCGCCGCCGTCGACACGGCCGGCCTGGCCGGCACGACCGCCGTCTACGCGCTGCTGCTCTGGCCGGAGGGCGCCTTCGATTTCCTGGCCGGTGACGTCGGCGGCATCGACGAGATCCAGACCTCCACGACGTTCCTGCTCATGGAGGGAGCGCGGCGCCTCGACGAAGCCAACGAGGCGCGCCGCGTGGCGAAGGCCGAGGACCACAAGCTGTGACCGCGGCCGCGCCGATCGGCGACCGCGAGATCATCGAGCTCACGATCGTCGTGCCGCCCGAATGCGCCGGCTGGCGCCTCGACCACTTCCTCAAGCGCCGGATCGGGCGGCTCTCGCGCACCCGAATCCAGGCGATCATCGCCGACCAGATCTTCTTCGCGCGACGGCCGGGTGGCCCGCCCTGCGATCGCGGTGCGCGCCGGCGAGACGATCCTGCTGCGGAGGCCCGGCGCCGATCGAGCCGGAGGTGCCGCGGCACTTCGAGATCCTCTATGAGGACGATCGCGTGATGGTGATCGACAAGCCCGCGGGCCTGCCGATGCACACCACGGCGAAGTACTGGCGCAACACGCTGACCGCGCTGCTGCGAGAGCGGTACCCCGAGGAGCAGATGGAGCTCGCCCACCGGATCGACCGCGAGACCTCGGGCGTGCTGCTGATCGCCCGCGACCGCGACGCGGCGAGCTTCCTGACCCAGGCCTTCGCGCGACGCGACGTCGACAAGACCTACCTGGCGCTGGTCAAGGGCCAACCGGCCGATCGCGGCCGCATCGAGCAGCCGCTCATGCTCCTCGACACGACGTCGCACGTCATGATGGGTCCGGCCGGCGCTGATCCCGCCGGCCTCCCCGCCGTCACCGGGTTCGAGGTGCTCCGCAGGCTGCCGGCGCACGCGCTCTGCGCGGCGCACCCCGAGACCGGGCGGCAGCACCAGATTCGCGTCCACTTCGCCGCGCTTGGACACCCGATCGTCGGCGACAAGCTCTACGGCGCCGGCGAAGCGCTGTTCATGCGCGCCTGCGACGAGGGGGTGACGCCCGAGCTGCTCGCCGCGTTCGACGGCCTCCCCCGTCACGCGCTGCACGCGCACCGACTGACGTTCCCCCACCCTTCCACCCGCCGCGCGATCACGGTCGAGAGCCCCTGGCCGCCGGACCTGGCGGCGCACGTCGAGGAGCTCAGTCGGCAGACGGCGCCAGCACCCGCGATATGCTGAGATCGATCTGACTCATCAGCATGCCGGCCAGCGAACGGAACTCGGACGGCGGCACGCCCGAGCTTGCCGCAGATCTCGCGCTCGGTCGCCTCCAGCACCAGGTTCCGCGCACGGGCGATCCAGCGCGACACCGTCGACTGGTTGACGCCGTAGATGGCGGCGACCTGCTCGAAGCTCAGGCCGCTCACGGCCGTGAGCCGCAGGAGCAACCGTTCGCGATCGGAGAGCGCGGCGAGCGCCGCGCGGACGGCGGCCTCGAACTCCCCTTTGTAGCGGGTCCGGAGATAGTCGATCTCGGGATGCTCGCGCGCAGGCAGCACCGCCTCGACCTCGGGATCACCGCCCGCGAGCCGCGCGGCGTCGCGGCGGAGGTCGAGCGCGATCCGCTGGGCCGCCACCGCGATCCAGGCGGCCAGCGGCCCGCGACCCGCGTACGAAAGGATCCGCGGGGCCTGCGCCGGCGTCCCGACGAACAGCCTCTGCCAGAGGATCTGGCGGACCTCGGCGAGCAGCTCCGGACAGCGGTCGACGCGCGCGACCGCCGCGACCACCGCCCCCCCGCAGAGTCGCTCGAGCGGCAGAGCCCGCCCGGGAGCCGCTCGACGCACGCGATCCCGAGAGCGAAGTCCTCGGCGTGGAGACCGGCGAGCGCCGTCGCCGCATCGTCGCCAATGACGATCGCCAGCTGACCGACGAGGTGAATCGGATCGAACGGCAGCTCGGGCCAGGCGCGCCGCCCGCGCGTCGACGATGGCCTGCAGCCGCGCCTCGAGATTCGGGGGCGATGGCAGCGCCGGCCGTTCGCGCGCGAACACCTCCGCCAGCGTCGGTTCGGCCGAACCGTCCATCAGGGCTACCATGCCATAATCGGCCTGGGGATGGGCTGTCTCGAGGAGCACAGCATCGTCGCGTTCGTGACCGGCTGACTCGACCGAACCGCGCGACCGAGCTCGTTTTGCCGCGCGCGTACGTCGGCCGCCCGGTGGGTTCGGCGACTAGCGCGGTCAGGCCTTCGCGGGCGCGAGCTCCTCGTCGACGATCCGCTTCACGGTCGAAGGGTCGACCTTGCCCTTGTTTGCCTTCATGATCTCACCGACCAATCGGCCACTCTGCTTGGGGTCGGAGAGCGCGAGGCGCGCGACGGTTTCGCGAACGATCGACCGCACCTCGTCGTCCGACGCGGCCTTTGGCAGAAACTGCGCGCAGAACCCGATCTCGAAATCGAGCTGCTCGATCGCGTCGGCCCCGCGCGCGCCAATGGCGGCGTACTCCTCCCGGGACTTGCGGAGCTGCTTCTGATAGGCGGTGATGACATCCAGCCAGAGCGCGTCATCGAGCGGTCCCTTGAAGCCGGCGGCCGTGCGCCTCTCCATGTGCTTGGTCTTGATCATCCGAATGCAGTCGGCGGTGCGCGCATCCTTGGCACGCATGGCCGACTTCAGAAGCTCGAGCAGCTGGGCGTCGATTGGCATGAACGGGAGAGACTAGGTCCAAAACTCGAGCCTCGCAACCGCCACGCTGTGAACCAGGGGCACGGTATGACGCCGCGCAATCTCCTGCAGATGCTATGTTTCTTAAGGGATACCACTCGGAGCCGAACGGCGCGCAGCTTGCTTCAACTTGGAGGTGGGAGCCATGCCAAGCATCAATGCCCTGCTGATTGCGCTTTCGTTCCTCGCCCCTGGAACCGACGGCTTTGGCAATGGCGATGAGCTCGCCATCGGGCCGACCGCCCCCCCGGCAGCGCCCAGCGCGCCGCCTGCCCCCGCGCCGCCTCCGGCGCAGACCGCTCCGCCTCCCGCGGCCCCGGCTCCGCCCGCGGTCGCCGCTCCGCCCGGGGCTCCGGCTCCGACCCAGGAGAATCCGATTCCCCCGAGCATCGAGGGCCCCGCGGTCCCGACCGCGAACGGTGGCTATTGCTTTGGCGGCCCGCACCCCGCGCCGGGGGGCGGGTGGGAGGCGATCCAGACGCCCCACGTCCACGAATACGCCCCGTTCGATCTCCGCCTGTTCTCGTTCAGCAACGGTTGCTACTACTTCATCGGCGATCCACGGGACTTCGGCTACAGCGGCCAGAGCTACAGCTACTACGGCGCCCACCCTGTCGCGGACACCTACGGCGGCGGATGGTGCTTCATGGTCGGGCCGCACTCTCACTGGTGGCGCCCGTGGTCGTCCTACTTCACGGTCGTCGGCCCCTGGTACTACTGGAACGGCCCCTACTCCCCCTACTTCTGGGCGTACTGGCCCTACTACTCGTTCTACTATCGAAGCTACTACCCGTCGTACTACGCGGGTGGCCGCTACTACACGAACGGTTATCGTGTGGCGCCTCGGATCTCTCACGTGCCGGCGACCGGGTGGCGCGGCAGCCCCGCGGGAACGGCGGGTGGGTGGCGCGGCAGCCCCGCGGGAACGACGGGTGGGTGGCGCGGCAGCCCTGCGGGAACGGCGGGTGGGTGGCACGGCAGCCCCGCGAACCCGACCGCGAACGCGCCGTATCGAGCGGCACCTCAGGGTGGCTGGCACGGTGCCCCGCCCGCGTCGGGGTGGCACGGTGGCCAACCGCAGCAACCTAATGGTGGCTGGCATGGCGGCGGCGCCCCGGGCGGAGGCTGGCAGAGCGGCACGCCGAACGGGGGCTGGCGCAGCGCCCCACCCAGCGGTTCGCCCGGCGGTGGATGGCACGGCGGCGGTACAGGCTCACCCGGCGGCGGCTGGCACGGTGGCGGTTCCGGCTCACCCGGCGGCGGCTGGCACGGCGGCGGTTCCTCGGGCGGCGGCTGGCGCGGCGGCGGTTCGGTGCCGTTCTCTGCGCCCCGGGGTGGCGGCGGCGGCGGCCACTTCCGCGGCGGCGGCGGTCGCCGCTAGAACGCCGCCGGAACGCCTCTCGGAAGTAGCCGTGCTCCCGCGCTTCGCGCGAGAGCGGCTAGCGGTCCGATGTCACCGCCGGCGGCCCGACGTCAATTCGGACCGTGCGGAAAAAAGCTGTCGTCGTATGTGAACTCCGTCGCGCGACCGAAAATAATCGCCAGGAACAGGTTCACCGCGATCGAGAGCAGCACCAAGCCTCGAAACAGTCGGGTCAGCGGTCGGTTCCCGACCGCCAGCACCACGACGAACAGGATCATGTAGTCGAGGCTGAAGCGGTACCCGAGCTGGATGTAGCCCGAGTTCTGGTAGAGCAGCGACGGAAGCGCCGTCGCGGCGATCGTCACCCAGAGCGCGGCGAGGATCGGGCTGCGTCGCTGCGGCATCACCGTGTAGGCCAGCGTCGGCGAGGTGACCAGCAGGCTCATGCCATGCTGGCTGATCTTGAGGTACGGCCAGTGGGTCATGATTCGCGGCAGGAGCACCAAGGCCGTCGCGAGGTTTCGCGAGAGGAAGTGATAGTTGAACAGCCCGTAGCGAAAGATCCGTTCCTGCCACTGGACGGGCAGGAAACGATGGCCGAACTCGAACGGGTTCTCGAACCGCCGGTAGTTGTAGAGGCAGAGGGCGGCGCCCACGGCGGCGATCGGCATGAGGAACTTCAATAGCCGACGGGCGAGGTCGCGCCGGTTCTCCGGCGTTCGCATCGCCTTCCATCCGCCACCGGCCCGGACGGCCTCGAAGAGAAACAGCGGAACGACCAGCCACGGCGGCCGCGTCGCGAAGCCGAGCCCAACGAACAGGCCCGCCCATATCGGGTGGCGCGCCTCCACCGACGCCCAGACGTAGCCGATCGACAGCGTGACGGCGACAATCTGGGCGGTGAACCACACCTGACCGACGACGGCGCAGAAGTAATAGACCGAGCCGACGCCGAACAGAGCCGTCAGCCAGAGATCGTCGGCGTCCGACCGCTGTGACAGGCCCCGGGCGCGCAGATGGCGCAGCAGCAGGAACAGCAGCATCGGGTTCAACGCCGCCCACAGGGCGGTGAACAGCACGTCGTTGAAGGCGAGCCCCCAGATAGCGACGAACGGCGCCATCACCACCGCCGGAAATGGCGGAAACGAGACCAGTCGGATCGTCGACCGCGACGCGATGTCGGCGGCCGGGATCGTGACCGGCGAGCCGCGCAGCGGGTAGAAGCGATCGACCGGACCTCCGGTACGGCTGCCGTAGATCCCCCGCACCTCGCGTCCGTCGTGCAGCTTGAGCACGTCGATCTTCGCCCAATCGTTCTCGTTCGGAGGGGCCCCCGCCAGCGTCAGCCGCCCATGCAGCCAGCCCTCGGCCAGGTAGACGTAGTGGTTGTAGGGGGAGTGCCCCCGCAGGCGGCCGCCCGAAGCGCCGAGATAGGCGCCTGCAAAGAGGAGGTAGACGATCAAAGGCCCCCGCCACCCGCGCAGCAGGCGCGACAGCCTCGATTCAGCCGAGGTGACGGTCGCCTTTTCCTCGCCCTCCGACGCCGCAGGCTGGGCGGGAGCGGTCACCTCGGCCTCCGACGGTAGAGCGTCACCAGCGGCACCCCTTCCCTCTCCCGGACAAAGGCGGGCTGCGTGCTGCCGTAGCTGTCCCAGAACCAACCCTCGTAGATCGCCCAGTGCTTCTCGTGAAACAGGATCCCCATCTGCGAACGTCGGATCCCTTCCTCACCGAATCCGCTGTTGCCGACCTGCATCGACAGCCGTCCATCCCGCCGGTACATCGAGACGGCGTCGCTGATCACGTCGTGCCAGTACATCCCGCGGTTCGCGGGATCGCCGTCTATCATCTCCAGCATGGGCCGCACCGCGTAGCCCCAATACTGCCGGTTCATTCCCAGCGATGCCCCCCCCGCGAAGCCGCCCGCGAGCAGGTTGTAGTGCGACAGCCCATCCGGGTGCGAGCGGCGCGTCTCGAAGAGCGCGGGGAGGCAGACGATCGCCGCGAGGGCGGCGGGGACGGCGGCGCGGCGGCGCGCCCACGCCGCCGGCAGCAACCCCGCGAGTGCGGGCGCGAGCGAGGCAACACCGAGCCCGGCCATCACCGCGAGGTACGGCATCGCCGGCATGAAGTGCTTCACGCCCCCGAAGATCGGCGTCGACGGCACTGCGAGCACGGCCAGCGGCCCCAGGGTCTGCGCCAGCAGGAATGCCCCTGGCGCTCTGTCGACGTCGGCGCCGGGGCGCAACCACGACGGTGACGGAGCTCCGGGCGCCTCCGTCTCTCCCTCCGCCGACACCGGCTCGCCCCGCCGGCGCCGGATCAGGGCCACGGCGCCCAGGGCGGCCAGGGCCAGCGTCGTCACGGGGACGGTGAACCCCGTCTCGACGAACGGCGCCGTCGCGCGCAGCAGCTTGCGCCCGAACGTCGTCGGAGGTCGGTTCCAGTTCACGCCGAGGTACTCGAAGTTGTAGTGCTCGTGCTGAAGGTGGCGGTTGACGTACGCACGGGTACGCGCGACCGGGGCGCTCCAGAGCCAGGGCCAGTGCGCGTAGAAGATCAGCGGACCCAGCACCACCATCGCGACGAACGCCAGCGGAACCCGCGGCAGACGCCGCGCCCGCAGGTCACCCCGCCGCATCCAGAGGTAGTGCGCGCCAAGGAAGAGCGGCATCAGCCAGGCGTTGTGCTTGACCCCGAGCGCGATGCCGAACAGCACCCCCGCCGCGATTCCCCAGCGCGGGCTGCGCAGCGATTTCCAGTACGCGAACCCCACCGCGAACGCCATGGTCACGATCGGCGCGTCGAAGCAGGCGATGGGGGCATGGAAGAAGTAGTGCGGCTGCGCCAGCGCCAGCACGGCCGCCGCGACCGCCGCCGGGCGCGGCATCAACGCGCGCGCGAACCGGTAGACCATCGCGACCAGCGCGGCCGCGAACAGGATCGCGGGAAATCGGAACGCGGTCGACTCGCGCGCGAACAGCGGCAGCGTGAGGTGACGGCCGCGCACCGGAACAGGGTGCAGCGCCCGCGTCGGCCCGGTGCAATGACAGCGATGAAACGCCCGCCAGGAGAGGCCGTAGAGCGTCTTCATGATCGCCGGGTGATCGGGGGCGTTGTCGCTCCAGTAGCGATCGATCCCCGCGCTGGTGAATGACTGTCCCGGCTTCCCGTCCGCGACGTTGGTCGCCAGCTCTTCGAACCACCCCCAGTAGCGCTCCCCGGCGCGCATGTACTGCCCCTCGTCCCGGCCGAACCCCTGCCCCCCTTCGGTCGCCAGCAGCCAGCCGACCGTTGCCACCACCAGAGCGGCGGTCACGGACCGGTCGATCGCCCGTGGGCCGAGGCGTTTCACCGTCGCGCCTCGGCGGCGAAGGCGTAGAGGCGCGACTGCGGGGCCGGCGACGTCACCTCGAACCGGACCGCCGCCGTCTGGCCGGCCAAGGCCGAAGTGTCGATGCGGCGTGGCCACCAGGCGTCTTCGTTGAGGGTCGTGAAGGTCGTGTCGATGCGATCGCCCACGACGATACGCATCGTCACCGAGCCCTGCGCCTCCTTTCTCATCCAGACGTTGTGCAGCCCGGTCGCGACCACCAGCGCGCTGCCGAGCGGGACCTCGGCCCACTCGATCACCACGGCGGCGTTGGCGACGGCCGGCACGAGCAGCGCCTCGCGCAGCCGCGTGTCGACCTCGACGAGCTGCCGCCGTACGAAGTTGTTGCCGACGCCCGGGCACACGAAGCGATCGCCCGTGATCCCGCAGGGGACGACGGCGCCGCTCGCCTCGCGCCGGACCACCCGCGCGTCGGCCCAGCGCGCGACGAAGTCATAGCTGACGATCTCGGCCGGGCGCTCGATCCTGCGGACCGTGAGCGCTCCGAACCGGCGTTCGAACGCCACCGCGCCGCGGGCGGCCACGTGCTCGCCTCGCTGGCTCACCTCCCAGATGCGCCCGAACCGTTCGTCGTCCAGACGACCCGCGACCTCGGCCGGGATCAGGTCACCCAGATGAACCCGCAGGATCGGGTCGGCCCACGCCGGCGCCGCCACGATCAGGTCGCCGGCCTTGAACCCGGCGCGCACCTCCCGCGCGGCGGCCTCCCAGTCCGCGGTCTTGGGGGCGCGGGTGGGGGCGATCAGGGCGACCGCGGTCTCGACCAGCGCCAGCAGCACCACCGCGGCGCCCGCCACGACCCGCGGGCGGATGGCTGAGGGGATCTGCACGGCGCGGGCGAGACTATCATCGCGCGACGGTTATGGTGAGCAGGCGGAGGCGGTCTCGCCCGTCGCTGAGGGGCGCCGGGGTCACGGGCATGCGTTCAGCCCGCCGGAAGGCGCCCAGGTACAGCGTGTAGCTGCCGGGCGGCGTCCCGGGCGGCAGCACGATGCGCTGCTGGTCCCGGATTTGTTGTCCCGGCCGCCAGCGCTCGAGCGGCATCAACCCGTCGACGGGTACGTGGTCGAGGTTCCGGAAGCCGGCCGGCCCTTCGAGGTGGAAGAACAGCCGCCAGTCGGCGGCGATCCGCCGCTTGACGCCGAAATGAACGGTCACGTCGACGGTGTCGCCCGGGTGCGCCGACACCGTCGACGGATCGACGCCCACCACGGCGATCGCATCCCCGAGCATGGCATCGAGCGGACGCGCCGGCGCCGGCGCCGGTGGCCGGCCCGCCGGCGTCACCTGCTGCGCCATGCGCGCCGCCGCATCGCGCGGAAGCGCCAACCCGGCGACCAGCCTGCGCAGACCGTCGGCCAGCACCGTGCAGGCCTCGTCTCCCCTCTGCTCCCAGATATCGTGGGCCTCGTCCGGATCGCGGCTGCGGTCGTAGCACTCGGTGGTGTCGCCCGGGACCGCGTTCCAGATCAGGTGCCGGGTCGCCGTCACCAGGGCGCGCTTCTTCCCACGCTCCGAGGTCACCTCCTGAAACACGGCCCGCGTCTCGGTATCGGGCGCGGCGGGGCCGCTGAGATCGGGGACCAGCGACCGGCCGATGAATGACGGCTCCGCGGGCCCGCGGGCCAGGTTGACCAGCGTCGGGGCTATGTCGACGTGCCCGGCGGGGGCACGGACCCGTCGCGGCGCCAACCCGGGCACGCGAACGATCATCGGGACCTGAGTCTGAGCCTGGTAGAGATCGAAGCCGTGCTCGGTGACGCCGTGTTCGCCGAAGCCTTCGCCGTGATCGCCGGTGACGACGATCGCCGTCCGGTCCCACAGCCCCGTGGTCCGCAGGTGATCGAGCAGGCGGCCGAAGTGCAGATCGGTGTAGCGGATCTCTCCGTCGTAGCGATCGACCCGCCTGCCTCCGAAGTCCGGCACCTCCGGGTGGCTCTCATATCCGAGGTGCGGGTCGTAGTAGTGCACCCAGAGGAAGAACTTGCGGCCGCGGTGCTCGTCGACGAATGCGATCGCGTCGTCGGTCATCTCCCGCGACGAAGAGCCCCGTGACTCCATCGGTCCGTTGACAGGGACGTGCAGCGCGGCGCGCTCGTCGCGGTAGACATCCATGCCCCGCTCGAAACCGCGCCGGTCGTGGCGCGCGAAGTAGCTGTAGCTGAACAGACCGCCGGTGGCGTAACCGGCGTCGTGCAGGGCCTGCGCGGTGGTCCTGACCTGTGGCGCCAGCCGGGGCCACCAGATCGACTCGTCCCACGCGATGACCGACGGCCAGCGCCCCGAGGCGATCGCCGGCATCGAATAACGCGTCGACGGCGCGTGGGCCCAGCCGTTCTCGAACAGCGCGCCCGCGGCGGCCAGCGCGTCGATCGCCGGTGACGTGGGCCGCGGATAACCATAGCTGCCGAGATGGTCGGCGCGCAGCGTGTCGATGGTGACCAGCAGAAGATTCAGCTCGGGCGGCACCGACGGGGGCAACGGGGCCATCACCGCCGGCGGGGGCGGCCCGACGATCTCGTCCCGGCCGTCGCAGTCGGCGTCGAGACCGTCGCCCGGCAGATCCTGCGCGCCGGGATGGACGTCGGGATCGGCATCGTCGCAATCACCGCCCCCCAGCGCCCGCGCGTAGCCGTCGCGGTCGAAGTCGAGCAGACGTTGGCCGGTGGCCATCACCGGGCCGACGAACCCGGCCCGCGCGCCGGCGATCTTGCGCGCCGGCGCCGACTCGGCGCTGCGCCAGAGCAGCAGCGCCGCCCCGACGAGCAGGCCTGCCCCCGCAACGAACAGGCGGGAACCGCGCGCCGGCAACCTGCGGCGCAGCGCCCAGACGATCGCGCCCCCTCCGAGGGCCATCGCGGTCCCGACGGCGATCTCCGTCCAGGGGGCGAAGCGGAGGTTGTCGCTCCAGGTCGCCGCGACCGCCGCGCCGACCGCACCGCCGTAGCCAACCGCCGCGAGCGGATCGACCCAGCGCGGGATCCGGATCCAGAGCCCCTCGATGCCGACCAACACCGCCGGCAGCAGCGCCGCCGTCAGCATGGCCCAGCAGCCGTACCGCAACGGCGCCACGGTGATCGCACGCGAGGTGATGCGCGCGAGCGTGACCAAAACGATCGCGCCCGCCAGCGCCAGCGCCAGCGGCGCGAGGCGCAGCGCGGCCGGCGCGACCGGAACGTCGCGCGGCTGGGCGCGCCCGAGGGCGACGACCCGCGCGACCGCCGGCGCGAGCACGGCGCCGAGCAGCCCCGCGCCCAGCCCTGCGATCGCTATCAACCCCGCGGCCAGGAACCGGTTGTTCCGCGCTTCCGTGGCGACGACCGTCGCGAAGGTGGCGCCGGCGGCCGCGCCCCCGACCAGCACGAAGGCCGTGATCTGGGCCGGCAGCGGCGCCCGCCCCCGCCGGCCCCAGGCAGCCATCCGGCCCATCAACTCGACGGCGGCCCCCGCGAAGACCCCGATGACCCCGTCGACGGACGCGGTGAGCAGCGCCGTCGCCAAGGCCACCGACACGCTGCTGCCGACCAGCGCCGACGCGCGAAACCCGTCGACGATCCCGATCAGCAAGCCGACCACGCCCCCCGCCAGGGTCCCCACGCCGATCGGCAGGCGACGGTCCGTCATGCCGACGAACCTATCAAATCTTTGTCGGAGACTAGTTCGCGGCGCAGTAGGGGATCGTCAGCTTGAAACCGCGGGGAGCGCCCTGGTGGTAGCCCCACCCGACGATCTGCCCGCGGTCGTTGATTCCGTTCGCCTGCCCCAACGTCCAGCCCGCCGCCGGATCGACCAGGTCGGCGAGCTTGCGCAGCCCGCCCAGCCCGGTCGCATACACGAACGCGGCGTTGTGGTCGTCGGCGTCGGTGGCCCAGCCGACGACGTCGCCGTAGCTATCCACGGCCCAGCCGAAGCTATCCCCGCCGCCGCGCACGGTGCCGAGGTCGACGACCTCGCCGCTGGCGAGCTCCAGCCGGAAGGCCCGCTTGTGCCCGTCGTGTAGCCCGTAGCCGACAACGAAGCGCTCGTTGACGTCGTTCGCCGACTGCAGCACCCAGCCGCGGGTCCGCGCGACCGTGTTCAGATCGCGCAGCCCCGCCTGGGCGGCGCGTGGCTCGTAGATGAACGCGTGCCCGATGTCCCCCGGCGCCGCGTCGGCGAGCTGCGAGTTGCCGACGATGATCCCGGACTCGCTGACGCCGCCGGCCGAGCTCCTCTGCCCCCCCAGCGTTCCGAGCAGCCGAATCCCGTCCGCGGGCGAGGAGACAAATGCCTGCCAGGTCGTGGTGTCCCGTCCGCGCAGGAGGCCGACGAGCTGCCCCCGCCCGTTCAAGTCCCAGACCGAGCAGCCGGTCGGGCAGATCTGGCTGGGACCACTCGATGCGGTGTAACGGAGCCCGGCCATCGCGCCGTCCGCAGCCGAGTGGCCGGCGATCGCGCCGTTGGGTGCTATGGCGCTGGCGTAGCTCTCGGCGCCGAACCCCGGCTGCGCGCCCAGGTCCTGAACGCCGCCCGCGTCGGTATACCGGAAAGCGTGGAATTTCTCGTCCGGCGTGGTCTGCGCGCCCACGGCGACCCCGTCGTCGTTGATGTCCTGAACGAACACCTTCTTGCCGCCGAGCGACGGGATCTCGGTGATGCGCGCGTAGCCCGCGCCGAGCGCCAGGCCCGGCGTGCAAGGCGGGCTGAGCGCGAGCGGCAGCACCGGCGCCTCGACCACGCCCGTCCCCTCGGGTGGCAGGCGGTCGTCGGCGCAGCTGCAGCCGAGGCAGCCCGTCACGAACACGATTGCGAGTGGTAGGCGCATGTCGTGTGGTGAGTACGGTACACCTGCTCGTGTTCCGTGACTCTGACAATGTACGCCCCCACCCACATTTAGAAACGCGCCGCGTCCGCCGACAGCGGATCGTCTCGCCCCGTCAGGTTCGTGACGGGCTATTTGCTGGCGGGCGTACCGGCTGCGGGCTGCGCGACGAGGCTGGCGCCGCTGGCCCGTTTGAGGACGACCACCGTCTGCAACGACTGCACGTCGTTCGATTCGCGCGCGAACACCTGGACCAGGTTGCTACCCGCCCAGAGCGGGATGTCGGCCTCGAAGTCGAGCTTGGTCCGATCGCCGGTGGTGCGGTTGGGGAGATAGAAGGCCTTCTTCACCGGGATCTTCGCGTTGCGGTTCCAGACCCGCACGTAGACGTCACGCACCAGCCGATCGTCCGAGGCGTGGCCCTGGATGTGAACCGTGTCGCCGACCGCCACCGTGGGCGCGTTGACCGTCAGCAAGGGAGGCGTCACCTGCCACTCGGGCTTGAGCGTGCCGTGCGCGGTGCCGCCCGGCTTCAGGTCGGAGGTGGCGACGAACGCCGACCGCGTCCCCTCCACGTCGACGCGGGTGAAGGTCCCCAGCTTGCCGCTGACTTTGAAGGTGGTCCCCTTCGCGGCCCGCCCGACGACCAGCGCGGAGTCTCCGGCCGTTTCGCGCAGGGGCGCATCGTCGCGCACGATGGTCGCCGTGCCGGTCTGCGTCTCCGGCGCCGGGCCCGAGGGCGCGACCTTGACCTTGATCTTGTCGCTCAGCGACTCGCCCAAGCGTGGTGTCGCCCACCGAAAGCTCCAGCTGGTAGTCCTCCCCCTTGAAGTCGGGCCGCAGCTCGTAGATGAACGAGAAGGTCTTGGTCTCACCGGGCGCCAGGTCCTTGGCGTCGAAGCGGCCGGCGCTGATCGAGGATCCCTTCCTGCCCGACGCCGTTGCGGAGCACCGCCTCGGTGTGGAGGGCGCGCCCTTGACCGATGTTCTTCACGGTGACCAGGAGGCGCACCTGCTCGCCGCGCTGGACCTGGCCGTCTCGATTCCCGCCCTTCTGGTCGTCGATGGTCTGGTAGGTGTAGGCGAACATCGGGCGCGGCTTCCCCTCGATGTTGACCAGCAGCGGGTTCACCTGCGCCTTGACGCTGCCGCGCTGGGTGTAGAGCGTCGCCTTCAGCTCGTCGGTGCGCGTGAACGACGAGGTCGGCACCTTGACCGTCATCTCGTAGCTCTTCGAGTCGCCGGGGGCAATCTTCCCGAAGACCAGCTCGTTCTCGTCGAAGATCGGGTTGTCGCTCTCGAGCACCGCCCGCACCCGGTAGGCCGGCGTGTGGCCGATGTTCTTGACCACCCCGCGCAGCTTCACGGTCGTGCCCGCGGCCATCTTCGCGTCGCCCGACACCGGCTGCAGCGTGAACTGCAGCTCGGGGACCGCGCCTGTTACCGTGCCCGCGGTCCAGTCGACGCCCAGCTTCTCCAGCGCCTGCGCCACCTTCTTGTCCTCGGCGGCGCGGACCTTGTCGAGGAACCCCTTGGCGTTCTGCACCAGCTCGCGCCGCCGGGTCGCCCTTGGCCTGGGCCAGGAAGTCGCGGGCGAACTCCATCAAGAAGTCGGTCTTCTGATCGCGATCTTCCTCGGCCTCGGCCTGCTCCTCGGGCTCCTCGACAGCCTCGTCGTCCTCGTCCCGGCCGCGGGTCCGCGCCTTGTCGCTGGCCTTCGGCTGGAGCAGGTAGGTGACCGTCTCCATCGGCTTCTCGCCCTGGCGCGCGCTCGGATGCTCGAGGTGCCACTCGTAGTCGACCTCGCGCCGCTTGTGCGCCGAGGGCTGCAGCCGGATCCAGGACCGCTCGCCCTCCTTCTGAACCAGCAGCGGATCGGTCTCCACGTCGGGGACGACGCCCGTCCCCTGGATCGAGATGTCACCGGGGGTCAGGTACTGAGCGGTGGTCAGCTTGAGCCCGAGCTTGTCGTCCTCGGACTTGTCGCCGAACGGAGATCGGCGACTGGATGTCGAACAGGACCTGCACCGAGCCTTTGCCGAAGGTGTCCTCGCCGATGACGACGCCGCGGTCGAGGTTCTTGACCGCGCCCGCGACGATCTCCGACGCGCTGGCGGAGTTCTGGTTCACCAGCACCGCCAGCGGCACCGCCGGCTCGTGGCCGCTGTCCACGGCCGTCTCGTCCTTGCGCTGGGCGCCACCCACCCCGACCATCGAAACCAGCGTCCCGGCCTTGATGAACGCGTCGGCGACCTTCTGCGCCTGCTCGTAGAGCCCGCCCGGGTTGCCGCGCAGGTCCATGATGATCCCCTTGACCTTCTCGCGGTCGAACAGCGCCAGCGCGTCGGCCAGGTCGCCGGCGCTGTTGGCCGAGAAGTGCTGCATGTGGAAGTAGCCGATCTTCGTCCCCGCGCCCCGGACGCCCCCTGGCTCACCGGCTGCCCGGCCGCGGGCGGCACCGTGAGGATCGCGGGCCGGTGGATCGATGGCCGGCGGGCGGATGAACGCGCGCGTGATCGTGAACTTCTTGAGCCCCGGGCTGTTGTCGCGATCGACGTAGACGTCGACGTTGGTATCGACGTCGCCGCGCAGCCGATCGACCGCCTCGTTCAACGTCATGTTGACGGTCGACTCGTTGTTGATGCGGACGATGTGGTCCTTGGCCTTGATGCCGACGCGGATCGCGGGCGTATCCGGCATGGGACGCTTGACCGTGATCCGGTTCTTCTTGTCCATCTCGATGACGATCCCCAGGCCGCCGAACTTGCCCTGGGTCTGGGTGCGCATGTCCTTGTAAGTCTCGACGTCCAGCAGCACCGAGTGGGGGTCGAGCGTGTAGAGCATCCCGTTGGTCGCCGCCATCTCGATCTCGACCAGGCGGCGCGCCTCTTCCTTGTCGGGCACCGGCTGCAGGTTCGGCTGCACGAACTGGAAGATCTCCTGCAGCTTGCTGCGCAGGCTCCAGGGCGCGTCCACCTTCTCGATCGAGAAGCTCCGCTGCTGGCCGTTGACCTTCACGGTCACCTGCTTCGGGTCGTGCTCCGGCCAGCGGTCGATCAGGATCTCGGGGACGTCGCGCTGAACGAAGTCGAGCGCCCCGACCAGCATCCGCTTGGGGTCGAGCCGGTTCTTGTCGAAGTAGTTCTCGCGAACGTAGAACAGCGTCTTCGAGAAGATCGGGAGCTGCCCCAGATCGTACTTTCCGGTCGCCGTCGCCGCCCGGGGCGCCGCCCGCAGCTGGTTGTCGGCCCCGACCCGGATGCCATCGCCCCCGTGGCTGATGGTCAGGACCAGGGCAGCGCTGCACGCGCCCGAGAAAGCGAGAAGCTTGCTGAACCGCCGCATGCGCGACTCCGGGGGCAAGGGGGATGGTGACGACGAAGGATCGGGCGACGGACCGTCGATGAGATCCATGAAGGACGGCCAATGATAGCGACTGGTTGGCCGACCTGCACGCAGAGATAGCGGATATACTGCGTTGACCGATGCACGAGCGCGGCACCCTGACCGTGGTGGCCACGCCGCTCGGTGATCCAACGGATCTCTCGCCCCGCGCTGCGGCCGCGCTGCGGGCAGCCGATATCATCGTCGCCGAGGACACGCGCAGCGCGCGGCGCCTGCTGGCGGGCCTGGGCGGCGAGACCGACCGCCCCCGGGTGATTCTCTCCTGCTTCGACGCCAACGAGGCGGCGCGCGCTGCCGAGGTCCGCGACCGCCTGATGGCCGGGGCCACGGTCGCGCTGATCTCCGAGGCGGGGACGCCGCTCGTCTCCGACCCCGGGTTTCGGATCGTCGCCGCCGCGATCGAGGCCGGCGCGCGGGTGGTGCCGGTTCCGGGGCCGTCGGCCGTGCTGGCGGCGCTGGTCGGCGCCGGGCTCCCGACCGATCGCTTCCTGTTCCTCGGTTTCCCGCCGCGCAAGTCGGGGGCGCGCCGGCGGCTGTTCGAGAGCGTGCGCCTCGTCCCCGCCACGCTGGTCTGCTACGAGTCGCCGATGCGGGCCGCGGCCACGCTCGCCGACCTCGCCGTGGTGCTGGGCGCCGACCGTCGCGCCTGCCTGGCGCGCGAGCTGACCAAACCGCACGAGGAGTTCGTGCGCGACACGCTGGCCGGGCTCGTGGCCCGCTATGCGGAAGCGCGACCGCTCGGTGAGGTGACCCTGGTCGTCGCCGGGGCCGACGCCGACGCGCCGGCCGAGGAGCTCGACGATGACGAGATCACCGAACGCGGGCAGGCGATGCTCGCCGATGGCCAGTCGCCGACCGACGTCGCGCGCGATCTGGCGACGCTGACCGGCCGCCCCCGCCGCGAGGTCTACAAGCTCATCGTTCGAAACGACGAGTGACGCGTCGGGGGAGTGCGAGCTTCGCTCGCACGAGCCCATCGCCGGGGTCCCCGTGCAGGTCCTCCTGCGCGGGGTGGTTGCGGGGGGCGCGGGACCCTCTCAGGGTCCCGATCACAGCGATCTGTAGGTGGCGGTGATGAGCGGCAGCAGCGGCGCCTCCGACCGGAACGGGTGCAACGCCGTGAAATCGAAGCCCCAGTTGCTGTAGTGAAGGCGGAGCCCACCGCTCACCATCCCGCCGTTGAACTGTCCTCCGACGGTGCCGATCGGGAGCAACGTCGCCAGCTCGCCCAGGAACGACACGTGGTCGCTGAGCCGTAGAATCGCCCCGGCACCATTGGCCATCAGCAGCACCGGCCCGACCAGGGCGACATTGCTCGACAGCACCAGGCTGGAATCGCAGGCCCGGCGCAGACAGCCCTGCGCGACCGCGCCGACGCGGCCGATGAAGATGGCGCCGATGTCGCCGCCGATCGCGCCGCTGGCCGAGCCGAGCGCCGCCGCACGCACGAACGGCCCGCGGTAGAGGACTGTCTTCGCGGAGAGGTCGAGGATGGTGAAGCTCTCCGACGGAACCGGCAGCGCGGTGAGCGTCAGCTGGGTATCGTCGGTGACGGCGTAGCCGGCCTGCAAGATCGCGATGTCATAGGTCGACATGAACAGCGTTCCCCGCGGGTGGGTGTACGCGGTCGGCAGCAACACGACGCGGTCGGCTTGCGGATCCGAGCTCGGGGCGTTGGTCAGCGGCGGCGGCGGCGCGGGCGGGCGCAGCGCCAGCACCGCCGCCGGCTCGGGCGAAGGTCCCGGCGGCGGCGGCAAGACCGGCCCCGGTGGTGGGTAGGGGTAGGCGGGGGGAGAGACCTGGGCGAACGCGAGGCCCGGAACGACCGCGGCCACCATGGCGGCGATCCCGATCGCCCGGAGGCGCCTGGTGTTACGCTGGGGCCGTTCGGCCACCGGTCGCTCCGCGGGCGAGCCCATGCACCCAACAGACACCGCGACCCCGCACAAACCTCAACCTTTTTCTTTTTTGGGGCGGCGGTGTGTCAGTGGCCCCGTGTCGGGATCCGCAACGATCGCCCTGTGCGGCGTCCTTCTGGCCTGGGCCGGCGCGTGCGGACGTACGCAGCTCGAGCCGGCCGCCCCGCGCGACGCGGCCGCGCTCGTTGATCGCCCGGCCGATCTGGCCCGGGATCTCGGCGGCGACCAGAAGGACGCCCTCCCCGACCTCTCCCCCGACCTGCCCATGGAGACGCTGCCCGAGCCACCTCCCGACGACGGCGGCGGCGGCGGCCCACCCTGCATCCCCACGATCGAGGAGTGCAACGGCAAGGACGATGACTGCGACGGCGTCATCGACGAGGAGCAGCCCGGCATCCCCTGCCCGAACGGCGGCTTCCGCTACTGCGTCGGCGGCACCTACTCCGACTGCCGCGTTCGCTGCGACGCCTGCGTCCCCGGCAGCAGGCGGGTCTGTTTCCGGACGTTCTGCACCTACTGGGGCGTCCAGTACTGCGCCGAGGACGGCCGTACGTTCGGGCCCTGCATGGAGGCCCCTGTCCCCCAGGAGTGCAAGAAGATCTCCGAGGACAAACAGCGTTCGCGCGAGCTCGAGCAGTGCTGCCTCGACAACAACTACTGCTGCCGCGACGAGTTCGATCTCGACCACGACAACGACACCGGCGAGATGCTGGGGCGGTGCGAAGCGGTGATGTGTACGCCGTGACCCGCCCCCGCCCATGCTGGGCAGCCGCGGGCGCGGGACTGCTGCTCGCCGCCGCCGCGGCCACCGCCGTCGCGGCGCCTTGCGGGCGCCCCGATCTCGTGGACATGCTGCCGCCCGACGGCGCCACGGGCGTCGCGACCAACGCGACGCTGACCGCGCACTACGCGTCGAACGCCGAGTACCTGGGCGAAGCCGGTCGTGCTGGTGACGCCGGGGGGCGTCGAGAACGGCTTCACGGCGGCGTTCGACAGCACGGAGGGGCTGCTCTCGGTCATGCCCCCAGAGCCGCTGGAGGCCGGGGCGAGCTATGAGCTTCGATGGCCGGCCATCCGCGGGCTCAACGCGGCGGCCCCCGGCAACGGCGGGACGGCCCACTTCACCGTCGGCAGCGGGCCCGACGAGCAGCCCCCGACGTTCGGCGGCGTCACCGGCATCGCGTGGGACGTGGAGCGTCTCAACAACGAATGCACCGACGCGATCGAGGAACGGATGGTCTTCGACATCGACCTGGGCGTCGCCGACGACGACGGCGGGCGCGGCCAGCTGACCCTGCTGCTCTACCAAACCGCCGGGCCCCAGCTGGGCGACGCCAGCGTCCCGGTGCTGGCGGAGGCGCTGCCCGCCGCGGGGACGCCGGCCCACGTCGCGTTGCCAACCGACCGGGCGGTCGGCCACGTCTGCTTCGCGGCGCTGGTCCGCAATCTGACCGGCAAGGTCTCCGACAGCGGCAGCCAGGAGGTCTGCGCCGAGGTGACCACGCCGCCGTTCTTCCGCGGCTGCTCCATCGCCGGCGGCCGACCGACCGGGGCGGGCACCTTGCCGTGGCTGCTCGCCCTCGTCGTTGTACATCGCCGCCGCGCGGCCGGCCGCCGTCAGCCGTGAAATGGATCGCCTCCGTCGTCGCCATCGTCGCATCCACCCTGGCGGTGCCGAGCCAGGAGTCGGGCGAGCTCTGCGCCGACGTCGGCAGCCTGCGCGCCTGCTGGCGCGGCAGCCAACGTCCAGCTGGTCCCGCGGCCGCTGCCGACGGCGGCGGCCCGCTCGCCGATGGGCTGGCGCTGCGCGGGTCAGGGGGCGGTCCGCCGCTGCGTCGACCGAACGGCCGGAGCGCCGGCGTTCGTCTGCAACGGGGGACTCTGCCGGCAGGCGCACCCGCGCCAGCCCGACGACGGCGAGTGGAGCTGCGCGGACAGCGGCGGCGCGACGGTCTGTCGCGGAGGCGAGCGGGCGGCCGGCGTGGCTGCGGCCCCGGCGGATCCCGCCTGGCTGTGCGGCACCCTGCGAGCGGGCGCGGCGACGCTCCCGCTCGGGCGGCGCGTCTGCGTCGATTTGTCGCCCGACTTCCCGGACGGCGAGATGAGCGGGTGGCGCTGTCGCACGCTGTACGAGCCGCTGCGCCGCGAATGCGCGCGCGAACCCGCGGGGTGTTGACCGTCGCCTGCGATCGCCCGCATCCGTGTGTCGATGGCAGCCGCTGCATCGACGGGCGCTGTCTTCCACGACGGCCGATGCCCGACTGCGGGGTCGACCCCGACTGCCCCCGGGGACGCTGTCGCTTCGGCAGCTGCGTCGAGGAGACACCATGACCGCGTTGCGCCCCTGGCTGGTCAGCGCGGCGCTCCTGGCCACGCCGCTCGCGTGCCGCCGCGCGCCCCCCGCGGAGACCTGCTTCGTCCTGGACGCGCCGGCGCAACCGGTCGGCTTCGACGCGCCGATCGCGATCACCGTGCGGCCCGGCTGCCCGCAGCTGCGCCGGGGGCGCATCGAATGGCGCCAGACGCGGGGCCCGACGCTGCGCGACCTGCGGGTCGAGGACGACGGGGCGCGGCTGACCGCGCGCATGCCGGCGCTGGCTGACGTCATCCCCGCCCCGGTGCCGTGGGGGATCATTCCGATCTCGCCCCGCACACAGGGTGAGGTGGTGCTGGAGGCGATCTGGCGCGACGGCAGCACCGCGCTGCGCCGGGAGGCCCGCGTCGTCGCGGCGCCCCGCGCGCGGGGTCTCCCGAACACACCGGTGGACGCGCGCGTTCACCTCGGCGGCGAGGGGTGGACGGTCCGCCGCCGCCCCGACGGCAGCACCGCGACGCTCGCCGGAGGTCGCGTCGCCAGCCTGCTCCCTGACGTCGCCGGCGACTGGCTGCTGGCCGACGGCGCCGGGCGCACGCTGGCGCTGCGCACGGCCCGCCATGACCAGACCCCCCTCGACTGCGGCCGCGCCGACTGCCACCCCACGATCGCGAAGGCGGCCGAGACGAGCCCGATGACGACGGTGCTGGCGCGCGGGCTGGCCGACGCGACCTCGCCCCGCGCGTTCGGCCCCGGCTATCCCGACTGCGCCCTCGCCTGCCACGCGACCGGCGAGCCCGGCCTCTCCGACGGCGGCTTCACCCACGTCGCCGGCGAGCTCGGCGCGACGATCGAGCCGACCGCGCGCTGGGAGGACCTGCCGCGCCCGCTGCGCCGCCTGGGCGGCGTCGGCTGTCTCGCCTGCCACGGCCCCGCCGCCGTCCCCGAGGCATCGGCGCGCTGGAGCGTGCTGCGGGCCGATGTCTGCGCCGTCTGCCACGACGCCCCGCCGCGCTATGGCCACGTCGCCGCCTGGCGCGCCACCGCGATGGCGCGCGCGGACCGCGACCCGCGCACGCGGGCCAATCGGGGCTGCGCGCGGTGCCACACCGGCTGGGGCTTCCTGGGACGGGACAATCGCCGCCCCCCCGAACAGATCGGCGCCGTCGGCATCGCCTGCGCGGTCTGCCACGCCGTACACGAGCCGCGCACCGCGCCGCCTGCCCCGGCGCTGCTCCGGCAACCGGCCCTGCCCGCGCTGCTCGCCGCGGCCGGGATCGTCCCGGCGACCGCGACCCGCGTCTGCCTCCCCTGCCACAGCCCCGCGGCCGACGCCGTCCGCCCCGAGGCCTCGTCCGCCGCGGTGTGGGCCGGCCGCGGTGGCCTCGAGCCAGCGACCGGTCGCCCGCTCGACGGCCCCGCCGTCCACGCCGCCGTCGCCGGCGGCTGCACCGGCTGCCACGCCGGCGCCGCCGACCCGGCCGTGCACGGCGGCAACCACAGCTTCGCGGCCTCGCCCGTCACCTGCACCGGCTGCCACAAGGTGCCGCCGCCCGTTTCCGATCCCGTCGCCCGCGCCCGCCGACTCTGGAGCGCCGCGACCGGCACGACCGACGGCGGGCACGCCGCGGGCGCCCGCGTCGATCGCGGCACGCCGCGCGGCCGGGCGCTGTGGAACGTCCTCCTCGTGATGGAGGATCGCGGCGCCGCCGCGCACAACCCGGCCTACGCGCGTGCCCTGCTCGACGCGGCCACGCCCGTGCTCGGCGCGGCGGAGAGGCACGCGCCGTGATCCCTGCGGCGGCACGGCTGGCGCTGATCGCAACGACGCTGGCGGCGCTCCCCGCGGGGGCCGAGCCTGATGCGCCCCCCTCGCCTCTGCCGCTGCGGATCGCCGTCCAGACCGAGGGGGCGGCGGGCGCCGCCCCCGGGCAGTTCTACAACCAGCTCCTCGGCGCGCGGCTCGACGTCCAGTTCCCGCCCCAGGTCAGCATCGGCGCGTACGTCGGGTACATCAACCTGAAGGGCAAGGGCGGCCGCGCGAGCAATCTGCTGTCGTACGCGCAGGTCGAGTACATGTTCGGCTCGCTCGGAAACTCCATCCGGTTTCCGGTCCGGTTCGGCACCGGCTACCTCCCGATGAACGGTCCGATGGCCCGCCTGGGCGGTGGCCTGGCCTTCTGGCTGTCGCCGCGCATGGACCTCGTCACCGAGGTCGCCCCAACCTTCTGGATGACGGGCGATCAGATGCTGCTGTCGATCGATCTCGCCGTGGAGGTCTCGTACCGGTTCTAGCGATCGCGTCGGGGAAGGACGCGCTCTAGAACATCAGCGAGCCTTCAAGGAAGAGCGACCAGATCCTGGTCCCCTCGACCCTGAAGCGGCGCCCCGGCAGATCGATCGCCTCGCGATAGAGCGGGTTCGCCTCGTCGGCGGACTGCGAATTGACCTGGTGGTTCCCGTCGGTGTCCACGCCGGCGCTGGCCCCCGTGATGTAGTGGGGCATGTCGGTGGCGAGGCCGCCCAGCGTCCGGAAGCGGACGAACCTGCCGACCTGGACGTTGAAGCCCAGCTGGCCGCCGAAGCTGGCGTACGACTCGATCTCCGTGACGCCAGGGTAGGGATCCAGCCGGCCGTCCCCGTTCAGGTCGCCGTCGATTCCAACCCGACATTCAGGCGCGGCCCCCGTCCCGGCGCAGGCCGACGACCCCGACAGCGGCTGCCAGAGCTCGCTGTGGCCTCGGCCGAAGAAATACTGCTGGGCGAAGAAGCGCATCTCGATGGTCACCCGCTGCTTGGCCGGAACGTCTTCCCAGGCGATCTGCTCGACGCCGACGGTGAAGCCCGCTTGCTGTTGCGGGTTGACCGCGGTCTGGGTGCTGATCCCGGGGGCCGCCCCGCCCGAGTACTTCTGGAACGGGCTGCCATTGGTCCGGATCGGCAGCATGTACCAGGCGCCGAAGTAAGGGTCGAAGTTGCGGAAGCGCTTCGACACCCAGGTCGACCAGATCAGCTGGTGGTAGCCGAGGCCGACCGCGGTGTTGCCGCCCGGGTTCGACGGGTCGAAGCGCATGTCCTTGAACACGTCCAGCTGCGAGTCGAAGCTCAGGGTCCAGGTCGGCTTGGTGTCGTCGCGCAGCTGGTTGAAGGCCGCCCAGGTGACCCCGAGGCCCAGGTACTGGAAGCCCTTGCGGTTCGGGCCGCGAAACACCCCCGCCGGCCCCGGATCGAACGGTCCGGTCGCCGGCTGCGGGGCGCGCGTGTACTGCCGGTTATGGGGGGCGTCGAGCCCCCAGCTGTCGGCGCCGTAGCCGGGGAGGACGCCGTCCCGAAGGATCGTGGAGTTTGCCGAGTCGACGCAGGTCGGCCGCATGCCGTCCGCTCGCTCGGCGTAGATGCAGTTCCCACCCTCGCTGCGGTCGAACTCGAGGCTGCTGGCGTCGCGCAGGACCAGAGGGACGTAGACGCGCAGCCCGATGTCCCACAGCACGCCGAAATCGGCCCGCAGGTTGAGGATGTCGCGGGTCTGCGCGTACTTGAGATCCTTGATGAGCTCGGTCTCCGCCGCCGGAGGGAGCTGCGACTCGCGCTTGATGAACGAGGTGCGGGCCTCGTGCAGCCACCACGCGGTCAGGTTGAAGTCGAACAGGTCGTTGTCGTCCAGCGCCGACACCACCCGGGTCACCTCCGCGCCGCGGGCCAGGGGCGATACCAGCAGCGTCAGAAGGACAACCGCCAACGACGACTTGTTGAGGAAGGCGGCGCTCAAGGAGGTGGCCGCGACGATAACACAACAGCCGCCGCCGTCACCTTTGGGAAGGGTGGCGGGCCGGCACCCGGCGCCCCGGAGCCCCTTTGGGCCGCGACGGGAGCGGTCACTTCTCCCGCAGCCCCAGCTCCTTCATCTTCGTCTGCAGGCTCTTGCGGGAGATCTTCAGCTTGCGCGCCGCCTGGGTGACGTTGCCGCCGGTCTCGTCGAGCGCGCGCTGGATCAGCTCGCGCTCGACGCGCTCGGTCTCGGCGCGCACCGCCTCCTTCAGCGAGCTGGCGGCCGGCGGCCGCGAGGACTCGTCGCCGCGGCGCCCACGCGGCCAGCCGGCGACGGCGGCCCGGTGGCCGGCGACGATCTCCGGCGGCAGGTCGGAGACCTGGATCATCGGGCCCTTCGCAGAACAGCATCGTCCGCTCGATCAGGTTCTCGAGCTCGCGGATGTTGCCGGGCCAGTGGTAGGCGATCAGACGGTCGACCGCCTCGGGGGCGATGCCGCCGATCTGTTTCTTCAGGCGATCGTTGAACTTGTGATGAAGTGCTCGGCCAGCAGCGGGATGTCCTCTCGGCGTTCGCGCAGCGGCGGGATGTGAATCGGGACGACGTTCAGCCGGTAGAACAGGTCCTCGCGGAAGCTGCCGGCGGCGATCTCCTGCTTGCAGGTCGCGGTTGGTCGCGGTCACCAGGCGGACGTCGACCTTGATGGTCTTGATCCCGCCGACCCGCTCGAACTCCGACTCCTGCAGCACGCGCAGCAGCTTCACCTGCATCTCGACCGGGATCTCGCCGATCTCGTCCAGGAACAGCGTCCCGCCGTGGGCCAGCTCGAACCGCCCGGGCTTGGCGCCCACCGCGCCGGTGAACGCGCCCTTCTCGTAGCCGAACAGCTCCGACTCCATCAGCGTCTTCGGGATGGCGGCGCAGTTGATCTTGATGAACGGCCCCGCGTGCCGCGACGAGTTCTCGTGCAGCGCCCGCGCGATCAGCTCCTTGCCGGTGCCCGACTCGCCGGTGATGAGCACCGTCGACGGCGTGTTGGCCACCTTCTCGACCACCGCGTAGATCTGCCGGATGGCCGGCGACTGGCCGACCAGCCGGAAGCGCCCGCGCCCCGAGCGGCTCCTCGGGGCGCGCGTCGCGGCGCGACAGCGCGTGGGTGTTGATCGCCTTGGCGACGATCTGCCGGATCTGCTCCTGCTCGAACGGCTTCTCGAGGTAGTCGAACGCGCCCAGCTTCACCGCCTCGACCGCGTTCTCGACCGAGCCATGGGCGGTGATCATGACGACCGGCACGTCCGGGTAGTCGACCGACAGCTTGCTTGAGCAGTGCCATCCCGTCGAGCCCGGGCATCTTGAGGTCGGTGATGACGGTGTGGACGTCGGCGCTCATCCCGCCCAGCGCCTCGACCCCGTTGGCGGCGGTGACGACGTCGTAGCCCTCGCGGCGCAGGATGGCCTCCAGCACGCGCCGCATGTTCAGCTCGTCGTCGGCGACGAGCACGCGTTTGACGTCGGAGGGCGGGGGCGGTCACGTGGCGGGCAGTCTACCGCGTCCATCGTCCCGCGGATGCGGGCGTGCGGCGCGGAGGCGCGGCGGAGGTGGGCGTCGGGGCGCGGCGTCAGCTGGGGCGGCGGCGTCGGCCCAGGAGGCGGCGGCCCAGGAGGCGGCGGTCGGCCCGCGCGGCGGGGGCGGCAAGGGCGGCGGCGGCGGCGGCCCCCGCCGCGTCGTCTCGGCGCGCCCGCCGTCGATGCGGATTCTAGTCGAGGTAGGCCGCGTAGACGTCGGCCTCGATCGGCAGCAGCACCGTGAAGGTCGCCCCCTCCCCCGGCTGCGACCGGACCTCGATCGTCCCGCCGTGGTTCTCGATGATGCGCTGGCTGATCGGCAGCCCCAGCCCCGTCCCCTTCTCCTTGGTGGTGAAGAAGGGAATGAACAGGTTCTTCAGGTCGCCCGGCGGGATCCCGACGCCGGTGTCGCGGAAGCGCACCTCGAGGAAGGCGGCCGCGGCGCTGCGGCGGGTGGCCCGGCGCAGGCTGGTCGAGATCAGCAGCTTGCCCCCCTGCGGCATCGCCTGCAAGGCGTTCAGTGACAGGTTCAGGAACACCTGCAGCAGCTGCTCGGCGTCGGCCCGCACCGGCGGCATCCGCTCGGCGAAGTCGGTGACGATGTCGATCTTGCCGTGGTCCTCGTTCTCCTTGGTGACCAGCGACAGCGTCTTCTTGAGCACGTCGGTGACCTCCAGCTGGCGCTGCTCGCCGCGGTAGGGGCGCGCGTAGTCGAGGAACTGCGACACGATCTTGTTCAGCCGGTTCACCTCCTCGACGATGATGTCGAGGAACTCACGCGTCCCCTCGCGTGACGGATCGCCGGCCTGCCCCCGCGCCGGCTGCAGGAACTGGGCGGCGCCCTTGATCGACCCGAGCGGGTTGCGGATCTCGTGGGCGAGGCCGGCCGCCATCTGGCCCAGCGCCGCGAGGCGGTCGCGCTCCTTCATCCGCTCGTAGACCTGCGAGTTCTGCAGGGTGATGCCGACGCTGGTCGCGACCCCCCGGAAGAGCTCGATCTCGTCGGACGAATACGCCTCGCGCAAGGCGGTCGTCGCGGATCACCAGCGCCCCCAGGAGCTGGTCCTCGCTGGAGAATCCCAGCGCCACCGAGCCGTTCATCTGGTCGAGCGTCCGCAGCATCAGCTGCAGGCTCTCCTGCTCCTCGGTCGACACCGTTCGGCGGGCGGCGATCTCGCGCTCGATCCCCTCGAGGGTGATGACGCCGGTCCGGCGCAGCCGCTCGAAGAAGGCCCGGTGCGTGATGGCGTCGAACCGCCCCTCGGGGAGCGGCCCGACGTGGCCGGCCAGCTCGTAGCCCGAGCCGTCGGGATCGGCCAGGTAGATCGACGCGTGGGTGATTCGGCGCGAGTCCTCCAGCGCCGACAGCACCCGCGGCACCAGCACCCGCATGTCGATGACGTTGGCCAGCTCGGCGCGCAGCATCTCGATCCGGCGCGAGAGCTCGAACTTCTCCTGGAACATCCAGCGGCTGATCGCCCCCTCGACGCGGGCCCGCAGCGGCTCGAGCAGGATGACGATGGTCGCCGAGGCCAGCAGGGTGTTGAACACGAACAGCCCCTGCTCCTCGGGGCCGACCCAGCTGACCAGCACGCCGTAGATCAGCGACAGGATGAAGACCAGCGCCCCCAGCACCACCATCCGCCCCAGCAGCTCGTTCAGATCCAGCAGCCGGTAGCGGACCAGGTTCTGCGACAGGAAGTAGAGGTAGACGATGACGAAGACGTTGCCGAACCGGGGTCCGTGCGGGATCAGCTCCAGCAGCGACGCGGTGACCGTGGCGAAGCCGCCGACCACCAGGTAGAGCAGCCGCGTCTTCTCGACCCGCGACGGCGTCGCCCGGTAGCGCCGGTAGAGATAGAACACCGACAGGTAGAGGCCGGCGAAGACGTAGGTCATGAACGCCACGCTGAACCAGACGGTGACGTGCAGCGGCTCGATGAACCGCGAGAACATCAGGATGGTGTAAAACCCGCCGGCGCCGACCACGGTCGACCGGCTGAGCGGCGGGGGCCCGGCCTCGTCCCCGAGGAACGCCTGGAAGAACCGTTGCGCGGTGGCGGGCAGCGACACCGCCGCCAGCAGCGACGCCCAGCCGAACCAGGGCGCCTCGAACCGCTTGGCAACGAACGACAGCGCGCTCCAGAGCGCGATGTTGAACGCGAACGTCGCGAACAGCATGTGGGCGCGTCTGCGCGTATCGCGCAGCAACACCGACCCGCCGATCGCGAAGCTGACGATGGCTGCAACCAGCGCGGATACGGGCTGAATGCTCACAGCGCGCGGATCTTACCGCAGATCTGCCGGGCTCCCCGGTTTTGCTGGCCTGCCGGCCTCCTGCTATGTTGGCTGGGTGACCAACGCTGCGGTCCTGGTGCTCAATCGGCATTACCAGCCGATTCACGTCACCAACGTCAAACGCGCGTTCTCGCTGCTCTACCTGGGGGTGGCCCGGGTCATCGACCCGGAGTTCAAGACCTTCGACTTCGACAGCTGGGCCGAGCTGTCGCAAGGGCTCGGGACCCTGGGGACGACCAACCACGTCGACGTGATTCGGACGGTGGATCGCGCCATCCGCGTCCCGCGCGTCATCGTTTTGCAGCTTTACGACCGGATCCCGAAGACCAAGGTCCGCTTCTCGCGCCACAACATCTACATGCGGGACGGCAACACCTGCCAGTACTGCGGGCTCGAGCTGCCACGCGTCGACCTGAACCTCGACCATGTCGTCCCCCGCGCCCAGGGCGGGCGCACGACCTGGGAGAACGTCGTCTGTTGCTGCATCGACTGCAACCTCTCGAAGGGGGCGCGCACGCCCGAGCAGGCGGGGCTGCGGTTGCTGAAGTCGCCGGTGCGCCCGCGCTGGACGCCGACCTTCCGGACCAACGGCGGCAAGGTCCGCTACCGCGAGTGGCTGCCGTTCTTGGGCCTGGCGGACGCGTCGTACTGGAACGTCGAGCTGGAAGACTGACGCGGGCCCGATGACCCCGCCCAGTGACGACAACGACGGCGTCGACGACGTCGCCATCGACGTAGCCGACGAGCCCACCGGCGACGGCAGCGGGCCGGCGCTGGCCAGCGGGCCGACCGAGGCGGGCGTGGGCGACGACGGCATCGCCGAGCCGACCCCCGAGCCGGTGACGACCGGTACGCCGCGGCCGCGCCCGCGCATCGTGGCGTTCGCCTCGGGGCGCGGCGGCACCGGCCGCTCCCTGCTCGCGGCCAACGTGGCCGTCTACCTGGCGCAGGCAGCGAAGAAGGTGGTCGCTCTCGACGCCGACCCGGCGGGCGGGCCGCTGCATCAGCTGCTCGGCGCCTCGCGCCCACCGCGCGGATTCGGCGACCTCCTGCGGGGCAAGGCGACCGGGCTGGGGGAGCTGATCGTCGACACGCCGATCGCCGGCGTGGGGCTGGTCGGCGGAGACGGCAGCGCGTTCGGCACCGCCCGCCCGCGCGCCAGCGCCAAGATGACCCTGGCCGCGATAGCCGCGCTGGCGGTGGACTACGTCGTCATCGATCTCGGTCCCGCCGATAGCACGCTGACGATCGATCTTTTCCTCGCCGCCGACGTGCCGGTGCTGGTGACGCTGCCCGATCCGGCGTCCATCGAGGCGACCTATCGCTTCGTGAAGAGCGGGTTCGTCCGGCGGCTGCGCACGACGCGCGGTCTCGACCGGCTGATCGCGAACCCCTCCGGGCCGCCGCCGGCGGCGCTCGATCTGTTTCGCGCGGTGCGCGGCAGCAGCGGGCCGGCCGACAAACTGGAGCAGGAGATCCGGCGCTACCGCCCCTCCTTCGTGGTGAACCAGACCCGCACCCTGCCCGACCTGAAGCTGGGGGGCTGGATGGCGTCGGCGGCCCGCCGCCGCCTCGGGCACACCCTGGACTATCTGGGTCACGTGGAATCCGACGAGACGGTCTGGCTGGCGGCCCGGCGCCACCGGTCGCTGGTCGCCGAGTACCCCGAAGGGAAGGCGTCGAAGAACATCGAGCGGCTCGGGCGGCGGATCCTGTCGCTCGAGAGCGAGCGCGAGCGCGAACGCCCCCCGACCGGGCCGTTGCGCATCGAAGAGGAGCAGACCTACTACGAAGTACTGGAAACCGAGCCGGGCGTCAGCGACGAGGAGGTGCGGCGGGCCTACCGGGCGATGAAGGAGATCTACGCCAGCGGCTCGATGGTGGTCTCCGGGCTGTACGACGAGCACGACCTGACCGAGCTGCACGCCCGTGTGAACGCCGCGCACGACACGCTCTACGCGCCGGAGCGGCGGCGGCTCTACAATCTGGCTTTGCCCGAAGCCGACCTCGCCCGGGCGGTGCGGGCGGCGGCGCAGACCGGACGCCGGGCGCCCGCCGCCGCCGCAGTCGAGGAACGCCCCGACAACGCCGAGATGACGCTGGACCCGACGGCCGAAGTGACCGGGGCGGCGCTGCGCAAGGTACGCGAGGCGCGTGGCATCGAGTTGGGCGACATCGCCCAGCGGAGCAAGATCAGCGAGCGCTACCTGCGAGCGCTGGAAGACGAGCGGTTCGCCGAGATGCCCGCGGTCGTCTACGTCCGCGGCTACGTCCTGGAGTACGCGCGCGCGCTGCGCCTCGATGCGCCCCGCGTCGCGGAGAGCTACCTGGCCCGCTTCCGCAAGCTCTCGGCGCTGCCGCCACCGCCCGCCGCCGCGCCTTAGCGCGACGCCCGGCGGAAGCCCGGCGTCTGGGCGGACCTCTGAACGCAAAAAAAGCCCCGAACCAACGATGTTGGTTCGGGGCTACGAATAATTCCCGGCGGCGACCTACTCTCCCACAGAGTTTCCCCTGCAGTACCATCGGCCCTGGAGGTCTTAACTTCCGAGTTCGAGATGGGATCGGGTGTGGCCCCTCCGGTAAGACCGCCGGAAAGCTGTTGCCATCAACGCCTTAACGTCGATGACGAATCTTTGTGTGCCTTGAGGGAGTGCAATCAAGCCTCTCGACCTCATAAACGGAGCATCGCGATATCAAAGAAAATAATGGTGACCAAGCCGCACGACCGATTAGTACCGGTTAGCTACGCGCCTTACAGCGCTTCCACACCCGGCCTATCAACCTCGTCGTCTACAAGGGGTCTTTAGGAGGCTTACGCCTCGGGATTCCTTATCTGGAGGTCAGCTTCCCGCTTAGATGCTTTCAGCGGTTATCTGTTCCGGACATAGCTACCCGGCGATGCCATTGGCATGACAACCGGAACACCAGCGGTCCGTCCACCCGGGTCCTCTCGTACTACGGGCAGGTCCTCGCAAGAATCCTGCGCACACGGCAGATAGGGACCGAACTGTCTCACGACGTTCTGAACCCAGCTCGCGTACCGCTTTAATTGGCGAACAGCCAAACCCTTGGGACCTACTTCAGCCCCAGGATGCGATGAGCCGACATCGAGGTGCCAAACCACGCCGTCGATGTGAACTCTTGGGCGTGATCAGCCTGTTATCCCCAGAGTACCTTTTATCCGATGAGCGATGGCCCTTCCATTCGGTACCACCGGATCACTATGACCTGCTTTCGCACCTGCTCGACCTGTCAGTCTCGCAGTCAAGCTCCCTTATGCCATTACACTCTACGGCTGGTTTCCAATCAGCCTGAGGGAACCTTCGCGCGCCTCCGTTACTTTTTTGGAGGCGACCGCCCCAGTCAAACTGCCCACCAGACATTGTTCCCCACCCGGATCACGGGTGTGGGTTAGATTTCCAGAATCAACAGGGTGGTATTTCACCATTGGCTCCCCGGAACCCAAAAGCCCCGGATCAAAGCCTCCCACCTATCCTACGCAATTAAGCCCGAAAATCAGTGTCAAGTTGCAGTAAAGGTTCATGGGGTCTTTCCGTCTTGCCGCGCGTAAAGGGTATCTTCACCCCTAATGCTACTTCGCTGAGTCCCATCCCGAGACAGTGGGGAAGTCGTTATGCCATTCGTGCAGGTCGGAACTTACCCGACAAGGAATTTCGCTACCTTAGGACCGTTATAGTTACGGCCGCCGTTTACCGGGGCTTCGGTTCGATGCTTCG
>CAVZYM010000004.1:1037500-1058911 GCA_963779495.1 uncultured Pseudomonadota bacterium
AAGCCCGAGAACCTGATGGTGGTCAACCGCCGCGACGGCACCGAACACGTCAAGGTGCTGGATTTCGGGCTCGCGAAGCTGCGCGAGCGCGCGGACGGGGCCGGGATCAGCACCGGCGGTCAGGTGCTCGGAACGCCCTACTACATGGCGCCCGAGCAGGTGCGTGGCGAGCGGATCGATGCGCGCGCCGACATCTACAGCCTGGGCGCGACGCTCTATCGCGTGCTGACCGGCGAGCCTCCGTTCGACGCGCCGTCGCCCATGTGGGTGCTGACGAAGCACCTGACCGACGACCTCGTCCCGCCGCGCGACCGCGTGCCTGGCGGGCGCTGCCCCTGGAAGCCGATCGCATCGTGCTGCGCGCGATGGCGAGATCGCCCGCGGAGTCGGTACGCGTCGGCGGCGGAGGTGCAGCAGATCTGGAGCGGGCCCTCGCTTCGCCGAGCGGCGAGCTGCCGTCCGCGCCCACCGTGGCGCTGCGCCGATCCCAGCCCGCCCGCGCGCCGGAGCCGCCGCCGGCGTCCACGAACGCGCTCGACAGTCCCGAGATCAGCGGTGCGTCCGAGATCAACGACGCGACTGACCGTCAGCGGCGCGTCTGACGTCAGCGACGAGGCGGAGCGTCTCCGTCGCGCGGACGTCGACGACTACGAGTGGTCGCTGCGGCGGCAGCGGCTGCTCATGAGCGGTGTTCTATCCGCTGTGGCGCTGGCCGTCGTCGCGAGCGCGGTGCTGTTCTATCTTCCGGCGCGGCCACGAACGGAGCGACGGCCTCGAGCACGAACCGAACAACACGCCCGGCCTACGCGACGCTGCTGGCGCCGGCGCCCGTTCGCGGCGTGATCGGCGCGCCGATCAACGAACGCGAAGGGCGACGTCGACTACTTTCGCATTCCCGCCGGGCGCGGGCCCGCGCGCGGTGCACGCGCGGCTGGAAGGCAATCCCGGCGTCGACCTGGTGCTCGAGCTGTTCGACGCGCAGGGGCGCCGCCTCGCGAAGGGCGACGCGCGCGGGCGCGGGCCTCGGCGAATGGCTGCAGCCGACGTCGATCGGTCCGACGGAGGCCTATCTCGCCGTGCGCGAGGTCTGGATCGACGGCACCAGCCCCACGGCGAACGCGCTCGATCCCTATACGCTGACGGCGCGCTGGGGGCCGCCCCAACCGGGCTGGGAGATTCGAGCCCAACGACTGGCCCGCCGCCGCGACGCCGATGAACGCCGGCACGCGCGTGCGCGGCTATCTGGGCAGCGCCGAGGACCGAGACTGGTTCGCGATCTCCGTCGACCACAAGACGGCGCTGTCACGCGGCACGCTCGACGCGCCGGCCGGGGTCGACGTCATCGTGTTCCGCGACGAAGAGGGCAAGAAGGTCGATCAACAGACGCGGGCCCGGCGGCAACGAGCAGTTCAGCATCGAAGCCGAGCCGGGCAAGCCGCGCGTTCATCGGCGTCGCACCGCAAACTCGCCGCCGAAGAAGGATCCCAAGGAACAGCCGCTGCAGGGGCTCGAGGATCCCTACGAGCTGATCTTGACGTCACCGACAAGTGACGCGACCAGCAATCGAGTTCGCGGACGACCCCATCAGCAGGCGCGCCGCTTCCTTGGCGTGGTACGTGAGGATCACGTCGGCGCCGGCGCGGCGGATCGACAGCAGCGTCTCCATCATCACGCGGTCGTAGTCGATCCAGCCCTTTTCGGCGGCGGCCTTCAGCATCGCGTATTCGCCCGACACGTTGTACGCGGCGACCGGGACGTCGAACTCGCGGCGCGACTTCGGCGATGATGTCCAGGTAGGCGAGCGCCGGCTTGACCATGACGATGTCGGCGCCTTCCTCGACGTCGAGCGCGACCTCGCGGATGGCCTCGCGCACGTTGGCCGGATCCATCTGGTAGCCGGCGCGATCGCCGAACGCGGGCGTCGAATCGACCGCGGTGCGAAACGGGCCGTAGTAGCCGGACGCGTACTTGGCCGAATAGGCGAGCAGGCCGATCTGGTCGAAGCCTTCCTCGTCGAGCGACTCGCGCAGGAAGCCGACGAAGCCGTCCATCATTCCCGACGGCGCGACCAGGTCGGCGCCCGCACGCGCGTACGACAGCGCGGCGCGGCCCAGGTTCTCGAGCGTCGCGTCGTTGTCGATCTGCGCCTGTCGACGACGACGCCGCAGTGGCCGTGGGTCGTGTACTCGCAGAAACAGGCGTCGACGGCGAGCGCGAGGTCGGGGACCGCCTTCTTTATCGCGCGCAGCGCCCGCTGGACGACGCCCTCGGCGTGCCACGCTTCGCTGCCGACCTCGTCTTTCTTCTCGGGCAGGCCGAACAGGATCACGCCGGGGATGCCGAGCTCGCGCGACCTCTTCGGCCTCGCGCACGACTTCGTCGACGGAAAAATGGAACTGCCCGGGCAGCGATGCGATCTCGCGCCGCACGCCCCGACCGGGGCACACGAACAACGGGAAGATGAAGTTGTCCGGCGACAGCGTGGTCTCACGGACGAGGCGGCTGAAGCGCGGGCGTTCGCCGCAGGCGGCGGGGGCGAGTTTCTGGGAAGGACATGGGCCAAGGAGAATAGACGAGGAGCTTAGGCTTGCCCACCGCGCGTCCGGGACTACGTTTCAGGTGGGGTGTCTCATGAGATTGCTGAGAGCGTGTGCGTATACAGCAGCAGCGCTTCTCGCGGCGGCGGGGAGCCAGGTGGGTCTTGCGACGGCGGCGCCGGCGGCCCAGGGGGCTGCCGCAACCGCTCCTTCGCAAGGCAACGCGGTCGAGTCACTACAGGCGCAGGGGGCGCGGCTGTTGCGACTGAGCAAGTTGCATCACGCGGCCGAGCGTGAGGTTCAACTCGCGCTGGTCGCCGAAACCGGCGCGGGCAGCCCAGAAACGAAACGATACGCGGCGGATCTGGGCGCAGATTTTCGGCGGCTGACCGAACGCATCGGCAAGGTCGCGGCGTCGATGCAAATCAACGACGAACGCTTGCGCAAAGTGTTCGCGGGTGAGAACACCGCGTCACTTCGGCGCGAGGCCGAGGATCTCGACAGCCTGGGTAAGCAGCGCGGGGAGGCCTTCGATCGGCAGTTCTGGATCATCGTGACGCACGAGCAGATGGCGGCATCCGACATGCTGAGCGTCATGGCCGGGGACGATCCGCGCATCGATCCGCTGGTGGCGGACATGGCGCTACTGCTCGAACGCGCGACCACCAACGCGGTTGTCGCCGCGAAGGCCGTGACGTCGACCAAGGGGCGAATCGTCCCCGCTTCTGCTTCGCCTGCCGTGGCGCCTCCGGCGCCGGCACCGGTCGACAAGGCGAGCCCGCCTGCGCCGGCTGACGAAGCGACGGAGACTGACGAGGCAGCGCCTGCCGAAGGGCCGCCCGCCGCCGACACGCCGGCGAAACAGTAAGCGAACGCGCGGGCTAGTCGCTCGCTCGCCGAGCGGACACGAGCGCAGCCACGAGCGCGGCTGGTGTCGGCGACGCGGCCGTGGCTGCGACCTCGACTCCAGCTGCGCGGGCTGCGTCGGCCGTCGTCGGCCCGATGGCCGCGACCTGTTTGCCGGCCAGCGCACCGGCGCCCCAGCGCGTGATGAAGGCGCGCAGCGACGACGGGCTGGCGAACGTGGCGGCGTCGAAGACGGGCAGCGGAGGCAGGTCGGCTTCGGGGACGGTCTGCGAAACGGCGACGACGTCGACCACCAGCCCACGCGCTGTCAGCTCGCCGCGCAATAGCTCGCGGCCTCCGACGGCCTGGGGAAACAGGATGCGCGTGCCCGGTGGCAGCGTGGCCAGCGCGGCGACCAACCCTTCCTGGCGCTGGTCGTCGCCGTCGTCGCGAGGAACGACCGCGGCCGCCAGCCCTTCACCGGCGAGGGCGCGCGCGGTCGCTGGTCCGACCGCGGCGATCGACGCGGCCGACAGCGTGCCGAGACGCCCGGTCGTCCGCGCGCGCGCGCACGCGAGCCGAACCGCGGACGGGCTCGTGAACACGACCCACGCGTAGCCACCGGCGACCAACGCGCCGTCGAACGCGTCCCAGCTGGGGGGCGGCGCGACGCGAATGGTCGGGTATGCGAGCGGCTCGGCGCCCACGTCGCGCAACGCCTCGAGCATCGACGTCGCCTGTTCCGCGGGCCGCGTGACAAGCACGCGCCAGCCCGACAGTGGATGGGACCCGTCGCTCACGCTTGGCATGATACCGTCGGACGCTGACGATGCGTCGGTTTCGCGCCTGTTTCACCGGGGTAATGACGGTGGCCCTGACCGCCGGGCTGTTGCTGCTGCCCGCGTGCAAGAACAACGGCCAGCGATCGGGGACGACGAACGCAACCACCACTTCGCAGGCTGCGTCGGCGACGGTCGCCATCGACACCGGCGAGCGGATGGCGGTGTTTCGCGTCGAGCTCGCAATCAAGCCCGAGGAGTTTCAGCGCGGGCTCATGTTTCGCACCGAGCTGGCGCAGGACGCCGGGATGCTGTTCGTGTCGAAGTTCCCGCAGAGGCATACGTTCTGGATGAAGAACACGCTGATTCCCCTGGACATGATCTTCATCGGCGCCGACCGGCGCATCGTGGGCGTCGTCGAGAACGCCGAGCCGCAGACGTTGACCGGGCGCTTCGTTCCTGCGCTGTCACAATACGTTCTCGAGATCGCCGGCGGCGCGTCGGCGCGCAGGGGGATTCACGAGGGCCAGCAGGTCGTGTTTCAGGGCGTTCCGAATCCCAACTGAGGCGCGCGTCGATGCGCCCGATGCTGGCGATGCTCGCGGACGCGCCGCTCTCCGACCCGAACCTCGTCGGGCGTTTGAATGGGAACCCTCGACGGGTTCCCCTGCCCTCCCGCGACGGGTTCCGCTGGGCGAAGCTCATCTCCGCCCAACGCGGTTAGAGTCACCACGCGCGGCCCAAAACGGTGGTAATAGTACGCCGTCAAACTCACGGAGGCCCCGTTCATGCGCTCGAAACCCTCGTTCGTCGCCCTGATCGCTCTCACCTCATTCGCCGCCGCTGGCACCGCCCGCGCCGACGACGATGACCCGGCCAAGGGGAAGTTCACGCTCGAACAGGCCACCAAGGGCCTGTCCGGCTCGGGGCCGCTGACCGCGAAAATCGAGACCACGCAGGGGACGTTCAACTGCGAGTTGTACGAGAAGCAGGCGCCGATCACGGTCGCGAACTTCGTAGGCCTGGCGCGTGGCACTCGCCCGTGGAAGGACCCGAAGACCGGCCAGTGGGTCGAGAAGAAGCCGTTCTACGACGGGCTCATCTTCCACCGTGTCATCCCCGGCTTCATGATTCAGGGAGGCGATCCGCTGGGCGTCGGCACCGGCAATCCCGGCTACAAGTTCGAGGACGAGTTCTCGCCCGAGCTCAAGTTCGATAAGCCCGCGCTGCTCGCGATGGCGAACGCCGGCCCCGCCACCAACGGGTCGCAGTTCTTCATCACCGAGGGGACGCCTATGCACCTGAGCGGCCGCCACACCATCTTTGGCTTGTGTGAGCCGCTGTCGCTGGTCAGCAAGATCACCGGCGTCAAGCGCGGCCCGCGCGACAAACCCGAGACCGACGTCGTGATGAAGAAGATCACCATCGCGCGCGGCAAGGCGAAAAAGTCGGCGAATGAAGAACTTCGTCCTCGACACCAACGTCCTGCTCCACGACCCGCGCGCGATCTTCCAGTTCGAGGACAACAACGTCGTCATCCCGATCTACGTGATCGAGGAGATCGACAGTTCAAGAAGGAGCTGTCCGAGCTGGGCGCAACGCGCGCCAGGTGGCGCGCCTGCTCGACGGGCTCCGGGCCAGCGGCGGCGCTCTGTCGGAGGGTGCGCCGCTGCCGAAGGGCGGACGTTGCGGGTCGCGCTCGGCGGCGCGCTCCGTGCCGACGACGCTGCGCGAGAGCCAGATCGCCGACAACCTGATCCTCGAGGTCGCGCTCGACGTGCGCGACGCGCAACCCAGGGCAGCCGACCATCCTCGTCACCAAGGACGTCAACCTGCGCATCCGCGCCGACGCGCTGGGCCTGACGGCGATGGACTACGAGGCCGAGCGCGTCGACATCGACGAGCTGTACTCCGGGATGACCGAGCTCGGCGGTCCCGGGAGCGGACGTCGACACGTTCTACGCCCAGGGGACGCTGCCGCTCGCCGAGACCGACGCTGAAGGCCAACCAGTACGTGCTGCTGCGCAACGCGACAACCCGTCGCACAGCGCGCTCGGCCGGTTCGACGGCGCGGCGAGCAAGCTGGTGCCGCTCGCAAGCTGCGCGAAGGCGTGTGGGGCATCCGCCCGCGCAACAAGGAGCAGCACTACGCGCTCGACCTGCTGCTCAACGACGACGTCAAGCTGGTGACCCTGGTCGGCAAGGCGGGCACCGGCAAGACGCTGCTCGCGATCGCCGCCGGGCTGCAGAAGGTGACCGAGGAGCAGCGTCTTCGCAAGCTGCTGGTGTCGCGGCCGATCTTCCCGCTCGGGCGCGACATCGGCTTCCTGCCCGGCGACATCGAGGAGAAGCTGAACCCGTGGATGCAGCCGATCTACGACAACGTCGAGTTCCTGCTGGGGCTGTCGAAGGCGGAGCGCAAGAACGGGCGCAGCTACCAGCGAGCTGATCGACCTCGGCTTCATCGAGATCGAGCCGCTGACCTACATCCGCGGCCGGTCGCTGCCGAACCAGTTCATGATCGTCGACGAGGCGCAGAACCTGACCCCGCACGAGGTCAAGACGATCATCACGCGCGTCGGCGAGGCCACGAAGATCGTGCTGACCGGCGACCCGTACCAGATCGACAACCCGTACGTCGACGCGACCTCCAACGGGCTGACCACGGTCGTCGAGCGCTTCAAGGGCGAGGCGATCGCCGGCCACGTCACGCTGACCAAGGGCGAGCGGTCGGAGCTCGCCGAGCTGGCCTCGAACCTCCTGTGAGCGCGGACTGAATTTCCGGATTTGAATTAGTTAACGCCGTTACCTTTGGCGATTCGCAATGGTACAGAGATCCGTGTAACGAGTGTCGACGCTCGGTGAGCGGCTGTGCTACCTTTCCCTTCCCCTTTTCTTAGAGGTGCGTGATGTCGAAGCATCTGCGGCTTACTTGCCTAGGCCTTGTCTGCGTGGCGTTCGTCGTTGTTTCTGACGGCTGCGATGCGGGGCGAATCATGACCACCGGGGTGGCGGGGAGTAACGGCAGCGGCATGGCGGGTACGGGGACGACCGGGGCGGGTAACTCGAGCGGCGCCGCCGGGACAGGCGCGGGCGAGGCGGGAACGACCGGCAGCGGCAACACGACCGGGACCGGCGATACGACCGGCGCGGCGGGGAGCACAGGCGCTGGCGGCGATACGGGCGCCGCGGGGACGACGGGCTCCACGTCGGAGATGATCGACAACCTGGACGACAACGACGCGCGCATCATGATGGTGGGCGGTCGCCAGGGCCCCTGGCACTCGTTCAACGATTCCAATGGCGGCAACCAGCAGCCGCCGATTGGCACCGGCTTCCTTCCCGTTTCGGGAGGCGCCAACAACACCTCGCACGCCGTGCACACCACGGGCAGCGGTTACCAGTTCGGCGGCGTCGGGTTCGATCTCAACAACTCGACCACCATGCCGGAGTCGGCGCAGAGCCAGGGATACAACGCCAGCGCCTACAGCGGCATCTCGTTCTGGGCCAAGGGGAGCGGCACGCTGCGCGTCGAGTTCGCGATGCGCTCATTCGTGCCGACTGACCGCGGCGGGACGTGTACATCCGGCTGCTGGAACATCTACGGCGCCACGACGCCGACGCTGACCAGCAACTGGCAGCTAATCACGCTGTCGTGGGCCGGGATGCAGCGAGAGCAAGGGGGAACGAGCCCCGCGTTCAACCCCTCCGAGCTCATGGGCGTCGCGTTCAAGGCCGGCGGCACCTTCGACTTCTGGATCGACGAGGTGGCTTTCACGCGCGCCGGCGGCAACACGGGCGCGGCCGGGACGACGGGCGGCGCTGGACGCGGTGGCACCACCGGCTCGGCCGGGACGACCGGGCAGGCCGGGCGTGGCGGCACGACCGGGGCGGCCGGGACGGGCACGACCGGAACGGCGGGAACGACGGGGCAAGGCGGCACCGGCAACGTCGGCACCGAGCCGATGCCGCCCCAGATCACCAGCGGCGGCATGAACGCGTGGGCGTCCCGCTACTGGGATTGCTGCAAGCCAGCGTGCGGCTGGACCGGGAACACGGCGGCCGGCCGGCGATGAAGAGCTGCAACATGCAGAACCAGACGCTCTAGCACGTTCACGGACAGGAACTCCTGCGAGTCGGGCGGCACCGCGTACATGTGTTGGAACGGCGCGCCCTGGCAGGTGGGGCCCAACCTGTCGTACGGGTTCATCGCCGCTTCGGGGAGCAACTACTCGTGCGGGCGTTGTTATCAGTTGCAGTTCACCGGCGGCGGTCACAACGGCCAGCAGAATTCGCTCAACGGCAAGATGATGATCGTTCAGGTCATCAACAACGGCGGCGTCGCGGGCGATCAGTTCGACCTGCTGATTCCGGGCGGCGGCGTCGGCGCTCTCAACGGCTGCGCCATGCAGTGGGGCGTTTCGAACGCCGAGCTCGGCGCGCAATACGGCGGCTTCTTGACCGGCTGCAATGGCAACACGAGCTGCGTGCGCGACAAGTGCAACACGCTATTCGGCAACAAGCCGGATCTGAAGGCCGGCTGCGAGTGGTTCCTGGGCTGGTTCGGCGCGGCCGACAATCCCAACATGATCGTCAAGCAGATCACCTGCCCGTCGATGATCACGCAGCGCTCGGGCCTGCAGTAGCGGCTCGTCGGCGAGTGCCATAACACGGGCGCCGTCGCGGGAATGCCTGCGCCGGCGTGCTGCGCGGTGCAACCCGCGCAGCGGCGTCACCTCCCCTAGCGCTGGGCCGGCGTCGCGGCGGCGCGTGGCTTCGGTGGCTCAGTCGCGAGGTGGGCGCGAGGCGTCGAGCTTGGCCAGGTGGCGGCCAAAGCGGTCGGCGATGAGGTGCTCGACGCAGTAGTTGGAGCCGTCGAGGCGCTTGCGCGCGCAGCCTACCTTGCGGCATTCGAGTTTTCGTTCCCTGAGCGGCCCCAGGTGCTCCTCGAGGCGTGCGAGGCAATAGGCCCGCAGGGTGGAAGCGCGGTCGATGTCGCGCAGGCGCTTGGCTGTCGCGGGCTCGGGACTGCAGAGAATCATGCCCCCTTCGACCTCGTCCGGCCAGGCGGCCAGCCAGTGACGGCCGCACTCCGGGCACTGGCGCAGCTCTTCCCACTCAGCCAGCTCCACGACCGGCCACTGCATCACCGAGTCGTCGTCGATACGCGACCAGCTTGGGCGCTTGTTGCAGAGACAGGATGCTGCCGAATCCAAAATCGGGGTCAATCTTGCCCTGCTTCCCTGGCCGCGTCGAGCTGTGCCCGGAGGTCCAGCGTGATATCGCGGCTCACTATCTGTCCGCCGGGCAGTGGACGCAGGCGAATGAAGCGGATGTCGGGCAGGCGGGCGACGACATCGAGCAGGTCGGGCTCGTCCCCGCGCCTCGCGAGGCCGACGATCCGGACGTCGCCGAAGCGGTACGCGCCCGACGGCGGCAGAGGCGGCGACGCGACGACGATTGACGCCGCGTCGCGGAGCTGGTCGGGGACGACGGCGAACGACGCGGGGACATCGTTCAGGACCAGGACGTCGCGGGCGGCGTGCGCGACGTCGCGGTGCTGCTTGACCGCCAGGTCCAGGTCCTTGATGCCTCCGTCGATGTGAAAGACGCGGTGTCCGGCGCGCAAGCCCGTGATCACGGCGCGCCGGGCGGCGGCGACGCGCCTGTCGTACGACACGACGTCGCCGCGGCGCTTCGCCGCCTGTAAGCCGCCCACACCGAGAATCAACGCCAGGATCGTCAGCCGGGCCGCGCCCCCGATGCCGGCGACCGCCTCGGCCACTGCCCAGGCGAAGCCGATCGACGGAAGGTAGAAGTAGCGCGCGCCCAGGGCTGAGCCGGCGGCGAACAGCGGCACGACCGCGACGGCGGCAAACAGCAGCGGGGTGAAGCGCGCGGGGACGTGCCTCTGCCGCGCGACCGCCAGAACTGTCAGGGCGACGATCGCGGCGCCGACGGCAAACGCCAGCGCCTCCGGGAGCGCGCCGTTTCCAGTGAACAGATGGCTGAGGCCGGCGGCGACCTGGAGGCCAACGCCCGCGAGCCCCGTGCGCGGGTCCCCTGCCCCACCCCGCCCACCGAGCACCAGCGTCCGCGCGACCAGCACCAGCGCCAGCAGCCCCGCGTGCGGCGCGGCGGCAAACAAGCGCCGCCTCCACGGGAGGGTCGGCAACACCAGCACGGCGAGGAGCGGCAGGACATAGGCCGATTCCTTCGATAGATAAGCGGCGAGCGCGGCTGCCGACGACGCAAGCTTGCGATCGGACGCGAGCGCCAGCAGCGAGGCGAGCACGAACGCGGTGGCCAGCAGGTCGGTGCTGGCCGAGAACCAGTACGCGGCCTCGAGATTTTGCGGGGCGATCAGGACCAGCACACCGGCGCCCGCGGCGACTGCGGCCGGCCGCTGCAGGCGTCGGAGCAACAGCATCGCCATGGCCGCGACGCCGGCGTGTAGCGCCAGCGCGAGCGCCGCGAACGGCGCGCTGCCCAGATCCGGGCGCCCCAGCAGCCACCAGATCGCCATCGGCAGGGGGCGGTAGTATTCGCCGCCGTGGTGGTCGGAAACGAACGGCGCCAGGGGGTTGGGCGCGTGACGGGCGAAGGCCAGAAACAGGTGGTCGTCGCCGATGAACGTGGTCGCGACGAAGAACGGCGCCGCAACGACGATCGCGAGCAAGGCGAGCGCCGCGCGGCGTATCGTCGGCGTCATGGCCGTTGCTGGGCGATCGCTTCCGCGCGAAGGATGTCGTCGGGCGTATTGAGGTTGAGGAAGCAGGTGCCGTTGGCATCGAGGGCGCGCAGCTCGCTGCCTTCCAGCCAGGCGACGGCGGCCCCGTCCAACAGCTGGTGAACGGCCAGCTCGCCGGCGCGAAGGCGGGCGTCGATCGCGGGCAGCAAAGTCCGACGATAGCGGGCGCAGAGCGGCTCGATGCGGCCGGCCAGGCCCCGCGGTGCGACCGCATCGGCGTCGGGCGCGTGGTCGCGTAGCGCCGCCAGTATCTCGAGCGTGAGGAACGGCAGATCGCCGGCGACGCAGACCACGGCGTCACTGCCTTCGGCCGCGGTCAGCGCCGCGTCGATCCCCGCCAGAGGCCCACCGCCCAGCACGCGGTCGGGAACGACCTCCACGCCGAGCCCAGCCCATGGCGCCGGATCGTTCGCGACAACCAGCACGCGCGGGAACGTTCTGCGCAGGACGGCCAGCTGGCGCTCGGCGACCGTGCGTCCGCCGATGTTGATGAAAGGTTTAGCGATGCCGCCCAGGCGCCGAGCGGGCCCACCGGCGACGATTGCGGCCGCGACCGCGCGGCTCATGGCCAGGGGGTGTTGGCGCGTCGGGCGACGCCCTGCAGGATGCGCATCATCTGGTCGTGCAGGTGGCCGTTGCTGGCGAGGATCCGGCCCGTCTCGCCGTCGAAGGGGGCGCCGTCGAGATCACTGACACGCCCGCCCGCGCCCAGCACGATGGCAGCGCCGGCGACGAGATCCCACGGGTGCAGCGCGCGCTCCCAGTAGCCGTCGAGCCAACCGCAGGCGACGAAGCAGAGGTCCAGCGCCGCCGAACCCAGGCGGCGCGTCCCTTGCGCGGCCGCCGTCAACGCGGCCCATTCCGCCATGTTGTTCTGCACGGGATTGCGTTCGTAGGGGAAGCCGGTGACGAGCAGCGCGCCCCCAGACGATCGACGCGCGACGGGACGATCGGCTTGCCGTTGAACGTGGCGCCACCCCCGGTGACGTTCCGGCGAACGACCAGCCGAGCGCCGGCGCTTCGATGACGCCCAGCACGGGTCGGCGGTTGATGCACAGCCCGAGCGAGACCGAAAACAGCGGCATGCCGTGCGCGAAGTTGGTCGTGCCGTCGAGTGGATCGACGTACCAGACGCGCAGCGCGCCGGTCGCGTCGCCGCGGGTCGTGCCTTCCTCGCCGACGATGCGGTCCTCCGGGAACGCCGCCGCCAGCCGCTGGACGATCAGCGCCTCCGAGCGCCGATCGTATTCGGTCACCAGGTTGATGTCTTCGGTCTTGAAGGAGACCGCTGGGCGCGTCCCCCACCCTTTCAGCAGGAGCTGCCCCGCCTCGCGCGCGACGTCGACCGCGACCTGACGCGTCCGCTCGAGGGGATCGCGCAGAGGACCATCCAGCCTTGCTCGACACGGCTCAAAGCTCCTTGCGCATCCACGTCGCGTTCTTCGAACGCGCCAGCATGTACTCCGCCGTGGCGGCGACGGCGGGCGCGACGTCCTTGCGATCGATGGCCGCGAAGCCGAGCTTTTCGCCGAAGTAGCCCTGGGCGCCGTCGGTGACCAGGTAGAGGCGCCGCACGCCCTGCGAGCGCGCCTCGTTCGTCGCGGCTTCGACCAGCATGTAGCCCAGGCCCTCGCCGCGCCGCTCGGGCGCGACCGCCAGCATGCGCAGCAGCGCCACGTCGCCCGTCAGCTCGATGCGACGCAGCCGACCAGCGCCCCGCCGTCGGCCTCGCTCGGGGATGACCAGGTAACTGCGGCCAGAACTGCTCGAACACCGGGTGCGCGATGCCGACCCGGTCGAGCAGTTCGCTGATCTCCGGCTTGTCCGTCCGGCCGCGCCGGCATCACCGGATCGCCCAGGCGGGCGCAGCAGCGGTCGTGCAGGCCGCCGTAGTCGCCCGAGCACATGACCACCACGGTGTCGCCCGGCGACGCGCGCGTCGGCGATGTGCTCGACGGTCTCGTCGACGGTCGGCGATCAGGCGCGCGGGCACGTCCTGGCGTGCGCAGGTCGGCGGCCAGCCGTTCGACGTCCAGGCGCTCGGCGGCGGGCACCTTCTCCGGCGCGTACAGCGGCGCCAGGACCACCTCGTCGGCGACGCGACAGCGCCTCGGCGAAGCTCGGTCTGGAAGACGTTGCGGCGGCTGGTGGCCGAGCGCGGCTCGAAGGCGGCGAACAGCTTGCCGGGCCGAAGCGGCCCTTGAGCGCGCCAGAGCGTCTCGCGGATCGCGGTGGGGTGGTGGGCGAAGTCGTCGACCACGGTGACGCCGTGCGGCGATGCCGCGGAACTCCTGGCGGCGCTTGACGCCCAGGAAGCGGCGGACGCCGCGGGCGATGTCGGCGAAGCTCGACGCCGAGGCGGACGGCGGCGGCGATGACGCCGACCAGGTTCTCGAGGTTGTAGTCGCCGGGCAGGCCGGTCTCGACGGTGCCGACGCGCTCGCCGCGGCGGGCGATGTCGCAGCGGTCGCCCGGCCGCCCGGCGCGCGTGCCGCTGACCTCGAAGGTCCAGTCGGCGCCGGAGCCGGGGCGGCCGTAGGTGCTCGACGCGGCAGCGGGCCGCCGCGGCGACCTCCAGCGCGCCCGGCGACGCCGCGCAGACGACGAGAGGCCGTCCGGCGGGATGAGCGCGACGAACTCGCGGAAGGCGTCCTTGACCGCGTCCTCGTCGCGGAAGATGTCGGCGTGGTCGAACTCGACCGAGGTCAGGATGCACGATCTGGGGCCGGTAGTGGAGGAACTTGGACTTCTTGTCGAAGAAGGCGGTGTCGTATTCGTCGCCCTCGACGACGAAGTCCTCGCCCTTGCCCAGGCGCCAGGACTGCCGGAAGTTCAGCGGCACGCCGCCGATGAGGAACGACGGGTCGCGCCCGGCGTCGGCAGCACGTGGGCGAGCAGCGACGAGGTCGTGGTCTTGCCGTGGGTGCCGGCGACGACCAGCGAGCGGCGCTGTCGTCGAGGAACAGCTCGCCGAGCAGCGCCGGGAACGAGGTCGAGCGGGATGCCGCGCTCCTGCGCGGCCAGCACCTCGACGTGGTCCTTGCGGCAGACGTTGCCGACCACGACCGCGTCGGGCGCCCAGTCGAGGTTCTCGGCGCCGAAAGCCCTCGAAGACCGGGATGCCCTGCTCGGCGAGCTGGGTCGACATCGGCGGGTAGACGTGCTCGTCGGAGCCGCGCACGTCGTGGCCCGCCGCCTTCAGCAGGCCGGCCAGCGCGCCCATGCCGGTGCCGCAGATGCCGATGAGATGAATTCTTCACTTCGGCACGCACTCCGTCGATGCGGGCGGAACTGGCGTCGGCGAACTTCTTCACCTCGAGCGTGAACTCACGGTGAAGTCACGAAACAGCCGGCTCGCGATCGCCCAGGCCGCCGGTGGTGTCCCAGACCAGCCGGTCACCACGGCCGAGCCGCAGGGATCGAGGCGGCCGCGCTTTCGCCGCCTTGCGCCGCCGCCCCAGGCGTCGGCGCCGTCGCGATCGCATCGCCCGTCCGGACCCGCGCAGCGACCGAGAGATCTCGTACCAGAACGGCCCTTTCGGGCCGTATTCGGCGATATCAGCATGGGCGCCACGCCACCGTCGCGGCGGCCTTCGCTGCGCGACGAACGTTGACGTCCGACGTGGTGCCCGGCAAACATCCACGTAGTAGCAGGTCTCGTCGCCCTGCGCGGCGAAATGGCCCAGCGTCGGCGAATCGAGGGTCGCGCCGCCGCCGCTCGCCAGCCATCCGGATCTCGAGGCGCTTTGTCCGTCGGCGGGAGGCCGTCTCCGCCGCATCGCCGCCGCGGCGATCCGGCAGGCGCACGGCTTGCGGCGCGTCGTCCGCAGCGGCGCACGGCCAGGCTGCTCCGGCGGCCGGCGTCCCGCGACGCCGCCGTGGTCGCAGCCGCACGCGCCGCTGACGGACCGCGCACAGCCTGACAGCCACGGGCATCCGGCGAGATCTCGAAGACGGCGCGGAGGCCGACGGGCTTCCCGGCGGTGCTCGATGCAGCGAAACAGCGCTGAGCCCTTATGAACGCATCATGGCGAACGGTAGCGGACCCGACGTCACGCTTCCGTCCCATAGTTTCTTCATGCGTCCATTCGCACACATCCTGCCGTCGCCGCGCTTTCTGGCGCGGCGGTTGGCGCGGATGCGCCAGCTCTGATGAGCAGACCAAGCCGGTCACCTACTCGCTGACCGCCAAGCAGAACTACGACAAGGGGCTGGAGGAGCTCAAGGACGAAAACTACCCGAGGCCAGACGTACTTCTCCTTCGTCAAGCAGAAGTTCCCTTCTCGAAGTACGCGGTGCTGGCCGAGCTGGCCCTGGCCGACACGCAGTTCGCGCGCGGCAGCTACACAGAGGCCATCGACTCCTACAAGACCTTCGCCCGGCTGCACCCGACGCACGAGAAGGTCGAGGACGGCTACGTCGCCTACAGGATCTGCGAGTGCTACGTGCAGGACATGCCGACGAGACTGGCTGGTGCCGCCGTCCTACGAGAAGGATCAGACGGCGGTCGCGACGCGCACCGCGAGCTGGCGGACTTCATCGACAAGTACCCCGACTCGAAGTACCTCGAAGACGCCCAGAAGCTGATCGGCGCGAGGTGATGGGGCGGCTCATCGAGCACGAGGTCTACGTGGCGCGCTTTTATCTGGACGGCGGCCACCCCAAGGCGGCCGCGATGCGCATCGAGGGCGCCATGCGCCGCTACCCGGATCGGGGCGCGAGGCCGAACTGCTGCTGGTGCTGGGGCAGACCCACCTCGAGCATGGGCAAAGCCGCGCGCGCGCAAGACCTTCGAGCGGGTGGTCAAGGAGCACGGCGCGACGCCCCAGGCCAAGCGCGCGCAGCTGTTCCTGGATTTCATCAGGCACGCAGCATACGGGGACGCGCCCGCCGGAGCCGTGCCAGCCGCCGAGCCGGCCGACATGGATGACCGGACCTGACGCGCGCCTGCTCGCGCGGCCGCGAACACTACGCGGCGCGGCGATACGACAAGGCGGAGCGGTGTCCTGACCGGTGCTGCGCGACCGGCACCCGTTCGCCGACGTGTACCACATGCTGGGCGTCATCTATCCCCAGAAGGGGCCCTGGCGGACGCCCAGGCGATGTTCGAGGAGGCGCTGGATCAATCCCGGCTACACCGAGGCGGCCCTGAACCTGGCGGTGACCTACAACGACTGGGCAGGTACGCAGGAGGCGCGCGACGTGTACAAGCGCGATGATGGCCGACGCGCAAGGAGCACCGGCCGCGACAGCTGGATCCCTTCGTCAAGGGGAAGATCGCCAACATGCACGCCGAGGTGGCCGGGGCCTACGAGCAGGCGGGGCTGCTCGCGGAGGCGATCCGCGAGTGCGAGCGGGCGCTGGCTCTGTGCCCGACCTTCGTCGACATCCGCAGCGAGCTGGGCGCCACGCTGCGCGCGATCGGGCGACTGGCCGCCGCCGCGCGCGAGTTCGAGCGGGTGGCAAGAGAGAACCGGCAAGCTGCGTCGGCCCGCGCCTGCAGCTGGGCATGACCTACTACGCCGCCGGCCGGCGCGACGAGGCCGCGCGCGAGTGGCGCGAGGTCGTGGCCATGCAGCCGGCCAACAAGTTCGCCAGGCTGTACCTGCGCCTGGTCGTCGCAGGTGCCGCGCCGGCGCGGCCGACCGACGCGGCCGAGCCGCGCTCAGTATCCGACTAGCAGGCCCGTGATGTCGCATCTTACCAGTTCCCCCGGCGCCGAGAACTTCGTGGTCGAGGAGATCCCGGCCTACCTGCCCGCGCGGCGATGGCGACGCACACCTTCTGCTGGATCGAGAAGCGCGACCTGACCACCACGAGGCGGTCCGGCGGCTGGCGCGGGCGCTGGGGGTGCAACGACGGGACATCGGCTACGCGGGGATGAAGGATCGGCACGCCACCACCCGGCAGTGGCTCAGCGTGCCCGCGCGTGCGACCGGCGACGGCGCTGGCGGCGGTGATCGCGGGCTGCGCGTGCTGGAGGCGAAGCGGCACGGCAACAAGCTGCGCATGGGCCACCTCAAGGGCAACCGGTTCGAGGTCGTGCTGAGCGAGCTGGGGCACGGGCGAGAGGAGGCGCTGCGCGAGCGGCTGCTGGCGCTGGGGCGCGAGGGGCTGCCCAACCGTTCGGCGGAGCAGCGCTTCGGCGCGGCGGGCGACAACGTCGAGATCGCGCTGGCGGTGCTGCGCGGCGAAGCGGCGCGAGCGGGACCGCCGCAAGCGCGAGCTGCTGCTGTCGGCGCTGCAGTCGGCGGTGTTCAACCGCGCCCTGGAGCTGCGCGCCGCCAGCGGCGGGCTCTGCGCGCGTGCGCGAGGGCGACGTGTTGCAGAAGACCGGCATCGGGCGGCCTGTTCGTCACCGACGATCTGGCGCGCGACGGCCGCGGGTGGCCGCGGGCGAGGTGGTGCCCACCGGGCCCATGCCGGGCAACCGCGAGGTGCGAGCCGCCGCCCGGACACGCGCGGCGCGCGCCCTGGAGAGACGAGGCGCTGGCCGCGGTGGGGGTGACCCGCGAGGAGCTGGCCGCCGTGGGCCGCGACCTGCCCGGGGCGCGCCGGCCGGTGGTGGTGCCGGTGGACCTGGGCGAGCCCCCGGTCGCGTGGAGCCCGGGCGGCAGTGCGCCGTCTGCGTTCGGGCTGCCACCGGGCAGCTACGCCACGGTGGTGTTGAATGAAATCGCCCTGGAGCCGTCGATCCGCCGGACGCGCCGCCGTCGAGCCTGTGCTGACGTTCGCGCTCCGGCCTGTGTTAACTTCGCTCGCGCTCTGTGCGTCGCACTGGGAACATGCGCATCACCGAACGCTTCTCGCCTTCACTCTGCTCGGGTCCGACTGGGTGCTGTGGCTGCTGATCGGGCTGTCGGTCCTGTCGGTCGCGGTGATGGTCGAGCGCGGGATCTCGCTTGCCGCGCGGCCGCGCCCGACTTCGACGAGATCTCGGCGCAAGGTGCTCGAGACCGCTGAGCAAGGGTGACATCGCGCGCGCGCGCAAGCGGCGATCGGCGCGCCGGCGACCCCGAGGCACGGGTGGGCCTGGTGGGCCTCAGTCGAGTATCGGCCGCGGGCGCGAGGCGGCGTCCGAGGCGATGGCCAGCGCGAAGTCGCGCGAGCGGCTGGCCCTGGAGCGCAAGCTGGGCGTCCTGGGCACGCTGGGCAACAACGCGCCCTTCATCGGTCTGTTCGGCACCGTGCTGGGCATCATCAAGGCGTTCGCCGACCTGGCCCAGAACCAGGCCGGCGGGGCGCCGTCGGTGATGACGCGGCATCTCCGAGGCGCTGGTGGCCACCGCGGTGGGCCTGATGGTCGCCATTCCGGCGGTCATCGCCTACAACGTCTTCCAGGGGCGCGTGCGCCGGATCGATGGGCCGCATCGACACCATGGCGCACCTGATCCTGTCGGCGACGCCGAGTGCCGACGCCGACGCCCGGCAGCCCGCGCCGCCGAGGGTCGGCGGGGCCTGACGATGGCCGGCGGCGCGGGCGCCTTCGACGACGACGACAGCGGGCGGATGATCTCGACATCAACGTCACGCCGCTGGTCGACATCGTGCTGGTGCTGCTGATCATCTTCATGGTGACCGCCACCTACATCGTGAATCCCGACCATCAAGGTCGACCTGCCCAAGGCCGCCACGGGGACGCGATCAGACGCGGACCACGCTGGCGCTGACCCTGACCAAGGACGGCGCCTGTACCTGAACGGTGAAAAGACCGACGAGGCGGGGGTCAAGCGCTACATCGCGGCCGAGCTGCCCAAGAACCCCGACCTGCAGGCCATCATCGCCGCCGACAAGGTGGTCTCGCACGGCAGCGTCGTGCGCGTGATCGACCTGGTCAAGCGCGCCGGGGTCATCGCTTCGCCATCAACGTCGACTGGGACGGGGCTGGCAGGTCGACCTTGACGGGCCATGTGATGTCCATGAGGCACGCCGTCCGGTGGCCACGTGTAGCCGCGTTGGCGGGCGGTGATCCGCGGTCGGTCTGCACGGGTTGCTCGCGTTCGCCCTGGCGGACCCGTGGATCCGCAACGGTATCTCGCGGAGAGGCCGATCGAGACTCTCCGCTCAGGAACGACTGCCGCCCCGCCGGAGGCGGAACCACCACCTCCGGAAATCAACGGTCGCCGGTGCGCCGCCGAAGCCGCGGGCGCCGTCCGACGCGTGGCCCAGATGCCCGCAGCCTCAGCCGACACCCCGCTCCCCCCGCCGCAACGAGGAGGCGCCGCCCAAACAGGACGCGGAGCGGCGTCGGGCGTCGGCTCGAGCTCGGTCGTAGCTGGGGACGCCCATGGCGGTCCCGGTCGGCAACACGCTGATGACGCAAGCCGACGACGGCAGGCAAGGGCGATGCGGAACCCTGATCCGCGGCGAGGGGACCGGCCGTTCGCGCCGGTGGCCGACCTCTACATCGCCAAGTACCCGGAGGTAATCTGCCCGACGCGGCCGATCTCGACCCGACGAGGCGAAGAAGCTGGGGCTGAGGGGGCGGTGCGGTTCCAGCTGGGGATCGACGGCAGGCAAACTGCTCCCTCAAGATCGATCGTCGGGCTGGTCACGGGATTTGACGAAGCCGCCAGCAAGGCGATGCGGCAGTGCAAGTCCAGGCGGCCGTCAGCAACGATGGTCGCGCCGTCCCTGGACCGCAACAGCCTGGGGATATCGGGTCGAACTGGCCTAGTAGCTTTTCACTTCGTGGACAGGCGAATGGATCAGGATACCCTGATGCATCTCTTCGCACAGTTCACCCTGCGTGGCCCGCCCTCGATGACATCGACAACCTGGTCGCCGCTAGGCGTCGTCCTGACGCTGTCGCCGCTCGTCTCGCCGCGCCGCCGTGTTCATGTCGGCGTCCGGCGCACGCGCGCAGATCCGCGCCGATCGACACGACCGTCGACGCGCAGCTATTTCAGCCGGCGATCGGGCCGCGAACTTCCTCACCGTCGACAGCCCGTGGGTGCTGGAGCACAGCAGCCGCCCTGGCTCCGGGCTGAGCGTCAACTACCAGCGCAACCCGTACCAGGTCCACACGCAGGGCGCGATGCCCGGCACGTCGATTGTCACTACCAGCTGGTCGAGCGAGCTGGCGGGCGGCGATGGGCCTGTTCGGAGACCCGCCGGGCATCGCCGTTCCGTTCACGCTCTATCTGGCGGGCGACGAGATCGACGCCATGGGGCTGCCGCGCAACTCCGCCTCACGGAGAGCGGCATCGGCGACGTGCGCGTCGAAGGCAAGGCGCTGCTCGCGACGCTGGGCGAGGAAGAGGATACACCGTCGGGCCGCTGGCGGGACTGTCGTTGCCGACGGGCAAGAGCGACAGCGGCCGTACCTGGGCGACAAGAACGTCACCGGCCGGATCCAGGGCATCTTCCAGGCGGAGCTCGGCCCGGTGGCGCCGTCCGCCAACCTTGGCCTCCTGTTCCGCGGCACGTCCCAGAGCTTCAAGACCGAGGTCGGGCACCAGCTTCTGTACGGGGTCGGCGCCCTCAATCCCGTCGACAAGCGCGTCGACCTCATCGTCGAGGTGTTCGGGCGAGCGGGTTGGGTGACTTCACCGAGTTCTGGTCGGACGTCGCCCGTTCGAGGCCGACATCGCCGGCCGTCACCTGATCAACGGCATGTGGTCGGTCACCGCCGGCGGCGCGGCGCGGCTTCGGTAGCGGCATCGGCGCGCCGCCGACCTGCGGCTGTTCGCGACTGGGCACGTTCACGCCGGACTTCCGGCGACCGCGACAAGGACGGCGTGTTCGACGTCGACGACAGGTGCCCCGACCGAGCCCGAGGACCGCGACGGCTTCGAGGACGACGGACGGCTGCCCCGAAGGACAACGACGCCGACGGCGTGCCCGACGCACGGCGACAGTGCGCCAACGAGGCCGAGGACATCGACGGCTTCCAGGACGAGGACGGCTGCCCCGAGCCCGACAACGACGGCGACGGCGTCCCCGACCTCAACGACGGCTGCCCCAACGACGCCGAAGACCAAGGACGGCAAGAGGACGACGACGGCTGCCCGCGACGACCGAGGACACCGACGGCGACGGGTCGCCGACGACGTCGACAAGTGCGCCGACGAGCCCGAGGACCAGCGACGGCTTCGAGGACGACGACGGCTGCCCGGAACCCGACAACGACGGCGACGGCATCGCCGACGCCTCGACGCCTGCCCGAACGACGCCGAGGATCGCGACGGCTTCGAGGACGACGACGGCTGCCCCGACCCCGACAACGACAAGGACGGCGTGCCCGACGCCGCGGACCGCTGCCCGACGCAGGCCGAGACGTCAACGGCGAACAAGGACGACGACGGCTGCCCCGACCCCGGCGCCGAGCTCGCGCGGCTGAACAAGGAGAAGATCGAGCTCGACGAGCGCATCGGCTTTGGCAGCCGGGGCGGCAAGCCGGTGGTGCGCGAGGGCTCGGTCAAGGCGGTCAACCTGTAGGCGCTGATCATGAAGGGCCACCCGAGGTCCAGAAGGTGCGCATCGAGGTCTACGCCGA
>CAVZYM010000005.1:0-2987023 GCA_963779495.1 uncultured Pseudomonadota bacterium
CCAAAGCGTCCTGGATAAAATGATCAAGAAGGGACGTGGTTACTTAGAGCGGGTTGTGAAAGAGCACCCGAAAACGCCTTGGGCTCAGGTCGCCGAACGTGAACTCACCGTCCAGGCCGGTTGGAAGTGGGAGGAACGGTAGGCAAGTGAGACCGTTGTTCAAGTGCGGGCATCAGAATTGTAGGTAGAAAGTTTCGTAAAAAATAAGTGCCGATACTCCACGTTCTTGAGCCTGAGAGGCTCGCACATAGTAGCCGTGGGCAACGCCCACGGAAAAGTGTGAGCGTCAGATTTGTAGGTGAAAATTCAGCCTGAAAGGCTGAGACACCGTAGCCGAGGGCAACGCCCTCGGACTCGATGCCGACGAGTTGCATATCAGCCTGAAAGGCTGAGACAAAACTCCACCTTAAAATCTGATTCACAATTCATTTGTCTCACCCTTACAGGGTGAAATACCCCGATATTTGCGGTACCGAGGGCGTTGCCCTCGGCTACGGTGTCTCAGCCTTTCAGGCTGAATTCATATCAACAAAACAAACACTCACACGTTGTTCAAATAGTTACGCCTGCGTCGTCCGTCCATTTTTTCTTCTTCGGATGAACGGAATTCGCGGGACGGCGCACGGGAATTTCATCGTGCCGATCGTCATCAGTGGGACGGGGCTGCTGATCTTGTTGCTGAAATATTTGCGCTTTACTTCCGGGTGATTTCTAACGTCATCCGGTTCGCCGTGAAACAGCACCGTGCCATCGCTAATCACGTAGCAGTAATCAACCGTTTGTAGGATCTCCAGGGCAGCGTGATCGGTAATCAGGATCGAGATCCCGTCGTTGCTCAATTCCTGAATGATCCCCTGAATGCTTTGCACCGTGACGGGATCGATCCCCGCGAACGGTTCGTCGAGCAAGATGATGTCGGGATCGGAAACCAGGCAGCGAGCGATCTCCAACCGGCGGCGTTCGCCCCCCGATAACTGCTTTCGATTTCCTCAGCTTGGTGATTTGAAATTGTTCGAGCAATTCGTTGCAGCGCCGCCGCCGTTGCTTCCAACCCATGCCGAGCAGTTCCATCATGCTGAGCAGATTTTGTTCAACGGTGAGTTTGCGAAGTAGATCGACTCCTCGCCAAATATCCCATCCCGCCGTCACGAACGCCGGCGATACATGGGCCAATTCGTCACATCGATGCCGTTCAGCAGCACTTGCCCGGCGTCTGGTTCGATCAGTCCGCATGTCATGCGGAACGACGTGGTTTTGCCCGCTCCTTGCCCTGTTCGGCCCCAACAGGCCCACGATTTCGCCATGATCCACTTGGAAATCGACGCCGTTCACCACCGTGCGGCGACCGGAAAGGTTTTCACCAATCCTTTGGCTTCCAAAATATTCGACATGTTGATGTCCTCCTTGACAGCCAGATGTTTCCGTATTGCCCGCTGCCGGGCATCAGCGAATCAAACGCATGCGCCCGACATTCGGCTCTTGTGATGTAGGGAATAGGACGGGGCAGAGCATGCGGCCAGTAAACCAATACCGCCTTGCCGGTAAGCAAATCACGTTCGACAAAATGTTGTTTCCACATCCTGCGCGTCACTACTTTGGGGACTATTGTCCCCCATCGGGAAAAATTGGTCGGGGCCAGCAATGCATAGGGGATATTTTGATGGAAATCGGACAAGGGAGTGGTTTCCCACTGACGGGGATAGCGACTGTCGAAATCGGCAATTTCCCTTTGTGTGGCGAGATAGTAAATATCCCGCAGTATTCTCGCTTGCCGCACGTGAATCTTTGCTGCCTTGTGCCAATCCCCGCCGGGGCTAAATCACCAAAATCCTCGTTGTTGTATACGGGACGCCCGTTGAGGTTCGGTTCATAGGTCAGCGGCTGATTCCTTTAAATCGAATCACATTTTCGTCAACCCACAGCACCAATTCGTGATCCAAATTCGAAAGCCGAAGATGGGTGCCGGCCTTTTCCGCGAATCCCCGTCATTCCCACGGGATCGGAAACCGCAGGTCCCCACGCGCCGCTAAACGAATACTGAGCGTTGGCAATCGTTGCCGTGGCTTTGCCCGACGCAAGGTCGATAGCAATCTGGTAATGAACCCCGCCTTGAACCAAGTCGAGTAACAACTCACCCTCGGAAAAATTGATCTCCACATCACATTCCACCGCCAAATCGCCGACCCAATTCGAACCGTTTTGATACGACTCAATCGAATTCCCGTGAGGTAGCTGTTATAAGCGTAAAAGTCGGTAATCAATCGACCATCCGATAATTCCTTTTCCGGCTTAACGTCTTTCTCGCCTTGCTTGATTCGATTCCAAACCATCTGCGACGGGACATGGTGCCGATAACGCATCCAGGAAGTGGACCCCGCCGCGGGCTCGATATTAAATCCATGTTCATCGTCACTAGATGTTCGCGGCAGTTCTAACTTCGGTATTGGCTGCCAACGGGAAGGCCACTCCACTTTTTTCAAATCGTCCGCGATGAATCAGATATTCGTCGACCAATTGCAACATCGCCTTGATTTTGTGCGGCGGCTTGCGAGCGATTTTGAAGTCTTGATCGTTCGAACCTTTGACGAAAATATCTCCGCGATAGATATGAATCAATTCATTGGGAAGGCCGATCAGCCGTTTAATATAATTTTGCTTGGCATTTTCGGGAAATTTGAAAACGATTACGTCCCATCGTTCCGGGTCATCCAGGTCGTAACTGAATTTATTCACCAGGATGCGGTCGCCGGTAAATGTCTGATGGTAGGCGTTGCCCTTCGGGTCAAAATTCACTTGATACCGACAGATAGGACAGGTGGCTCCCACGACCCGCTGCCCGTTCCCATCGTTTTCCGCGCTGGCACTGGCCTGGTACTGATAATTGCACTTTTCACAAGTAATATCTTTATGATTTCCTTGCAAAGTGGAGGCCATCGAACCAGTGGGGATGACAAACGCTTCGGCGACGAATGTGCGAAACAAGAACGCCAGGATGACGGCGATCACGATCGATTCAACGGTCTCGCGCGTGGCTTGAGCGTTGGTCAACTTTTGATGTGCTTCCCGGATCTTCTTCTTATCGGCGATTGACTTATCGGTTGCCGCGCCGCTGGGTTTTTGAGTCATTGGGTTTTAAATGGTGGCTGGTTGCATAAAGTACACTAACCGGACGGGCCCGCAAGTTTTGAAGTTGCGGTAATTCGTAAATTCCTTACGCCGAAGGCGTTAAACTTACCCTGGGTCATTTTTATCACGAACATCCTACCCCAACGGGGTTGCACAATAGGCGAATCGATGTTGAACCCCCTTCGGGGTTCCGGTTGTTTTGTCGCTGTTTTCCCAGGGTGACGCTTCACGGCTAGCGCCGTTTCGCTCACCCTGGGCTGGTGAGTTCAACGCCTTCGGCGTAAATAACTAACGTGATGGCTATTCGCCGCTAAGGGCCAAATATAAAGCCGAGGCTGGCAAAAAATTCGGACATACAGTGCTCCCCTCTCCCCTTGAGGGAGAGGGGCTGGGGGTGAGGGGAATTTGCGCACTTACCCCTCACCCCCGACCCCTCTCCCTCAAGGGGAGAGGGGAGATTGTCGGAATTCCTTACCAGACGCAATATAACGAAACTTGCAAAAAGAAGGAACTTGTCCTGAAAACGCCCATCGCCGGCTCGACGTGCAAAAAGAGAGTCCGGTCACTTACGGACCGTTTTTGCCGTCTCCCCTTCCAAATCGTAGATCGACCAGGTGTTGCCATCGGGGCCTTTGAAGGGGTTGAGCTTCAAAACCCCTTCGATCTGAAGGGGGCTCGCCGAGTAATCCGCTGTCGCGCTTCCATGCATTTTTACCTGAACCAGATGGTCCGCTTGGCCGCCGGGCCCGAATTTACATTCGGTGTTCTTTAACAGCACGAATTCCTTGATTTTCTTCGTTTGCGAAACCCCGCCGTGCATAAAACCGGTGAGCCGCACGCGTTTTCCATCCAGTTCCTTCGCACGATCGCTGAGCATCCACGGCCGGAAGACAATATCTTGCTGCATGCCGATATTCAGGTCGTCAAACGTAATGGGTACGATTGCCTGAGGAGCCGGAGGCTTGCCAGCACCGCTATCATTTTTCGTTTCGGCGGTTGATTCGACAGCCGCCACAAAAACTTCCGCCGGACGAACTTCGGAATTCACTTCCGACTTCGCGTCCGTTTCCACTTTTCGCGGCACGCGTGGGGCGGCCGTCGCAACCGTCGTCACTTCCGTTGGCAACCGGCTAAACTCACGTGGCGAATAAACCGATCGCGGCTAACACCCGTCTTGCGGCCCGATTGGCCTTCCAACAGCGGATTGAATTTAGTTTCGTCATAGGCGGGGAAGTGCGACGAGGATTCAAATGGGAGGTCGCCAAACATCTGGCGGCAATCCTGCGAGCCTATCATTTCACGTGTTCAACCTCAAGATGAAAGTACCCACCTTGGGTGCCATCGTTTGGCTTTTCACGCGCGTGGATCGTTAATATCCCCGCTAATTCTAGCCGTCGCGGCGCCCAGACGATACGTTTATCTCCCAGCAGTTTCACCGTGATCATGTCGATCAAGCTTCGGCTGGCCGCCAAAGCAGCAGCCTTTCATATCGGGCACCAGCACGAAACTTTGGACCGGCCCCACTCCCGAAACGCCGAATGCGGATACCCTTTGATAAAGACCTTCTTTCCATTCAGTTCCTTCGCCTTGTCCGAAACCAGTTTTTGCGTTTCGCCGAGCGTCGGTTGTAGCTCATAAAAGCTCACTCGTTCGAAGCCCTCTGGAACTTCGGTGTAATAGTCGTGAATGTTAATCGCCACCCCCGCGATCAACAGTACCGATGCAACCGATGATTCCCAACAGGGCGACTGATTTACCCGTCAGTTCTTCGGGATAGCGGCGAATGTTTTGCAGCGCTAAGAGTGCCGCAAAATATCCCGGTCAGCGGCAGCGTCAGCAGTAGCCAAAATTCGGGCAACAAGGCGGTCAGTGACAACACCATCAAGCAAATCGAAAAAATCGCCGCTTTACTTACCGCTCGGTAATTAGTGAATTCGTCCAGTTCCGGATCGTCAGAGGTCATAACTTCGGTGTTCATGGAAAGCGGACTCATCGCCGTTAAAATTTTTCGTAGTGTGACACCACACATTAGCCCGACGCGCAGGTTTTAAAGTTGCGCATTTGGCGAACGAATCGATACTATCTCTTTGCCCTGTAAGGGCTACATATCGTAGCCCAGGGCAGAGCGAAGCGGTGCAAGCGCAGCGCCGCCCTGGGTTGGAAACCCCGAGGAGCCGAAGCCCTGTAAGGGCGAAATAAACATGTGTGTGTCGTCGTTATTTCGCCCTTACAGGGCTTTGTTTTTTGGCCATCATTTACCCAGGGCGGCACTTCGCGGCTATCGCCGCTGCGTTTGCCCTGGGCTATTATATTTCGCCCTTTCAGGGCTGAATCGCAAAATAGCGCAACTTCAAAACCAGCAAGTCCGGCTAGGACGAGTAAATTCCCCAACCTCACGATTTGCTTGGTTCCGTCGTAGCGCCGAGCCAGTCGGAAGTGGGAAAAACGTGTGGGCTCGCTTCACGGATTCCGGATCGAGCTTTTCTAATTCTTTGATGTAATCTTTCGCCGCCGGTAACGGGCAGGCTCGCAGATAATTTACTACGGGCACCTTCACCCAGCTTGTTTTTTCATCCGACTTCTTGAATAGTTCGACCAGCCTGTCCATGCTGCACCAGTCTTCCCAGCGGGCCAAATCGGGAATCACCAAGTCGGCCAGTTGCGGCCGTTCCAGCATGTAGCGCAGCCCCTTCAACAGTCGTTCTTTGGAAATCGCCGTTGCTTCGGTGCCGTGAAAACGCAAGGCCATGATGGCGGCGTAAGTGTCGGCATATTCCGCTTTTGTGTTTTTCAAGAACAGTTCTTCGATCAGGGGCATTCCTTCGGGTCCTTGCAGGATCAGATAGCAGGCGACCAGGGCATCGAGCCCCGATTTCGACTTGCGATCCTGTGATTTCAGCATCTCTTCCAGCAACGGCGACATTTTTTTCCGTGCCGCAAACGCCCAGCATCGTCAAATACAAACGCCGGCGACTGGCGGAAACATCGGGATTTTGGATCCATTCCACCAATTGATCGCGCTCGCATGCGGGGCTTCAAGTCCTTTACCGCCGCAGTAGGTGCCTTGGCGAATTCATCGTAAGCGTCGCGGGCCAGCATTTCGTCGGCGTCTTCCAGATAATCTTGGAAAGAACGCCAGAGCGATCGGCCCCTTCTTTCGGCAGCTTCGGAAGCGTTTTCAGATACTTCTGCACTCAGTCGGTGATCGCCAACAGCATGGACCATGGAGTTCTCCGGCCCGATGCCCATGATCAAAAACGATTTTGCCAGGTTTGCCATCGCCATAGTAAACCGTTTCGATCAACGGTTGCTGTCCAACAACGACCCCCTTTTAACACTTCGGCAATCTTGAATTTCGCCTTGGGAACTACCGCTTTGGGTCGCCGGATTTCGCGGCGGGAGGTGGAACTTCCAGACGTGGCGATCACCACGGCATCCATCGCGATCATTTCTTCGCTGAGAGTCTGCGATTGGGCCGAACAGAACGGGCAGCCATAGCTGCGGTTGATCAAAAAACAGCCTCGGTAACCCAGGAAACGCCCGACATAACCACCGTCAACAGCAGGCAGGTCGCGAAACGAATTAGATGCATGGAACGAAGACATGACATTAACTCCTGATCGAGCCGCTTAACGACTGTGTACGCGTGGCGAGGCGGAAAAGTTCAAACAACGTCAGTTACAACGAAAGTGCTAAACAATTGTATCGTAAATTCCGGCCAATTCCCATCCACCGCCCCTATTCAGCCTATGGTGCCCGTGTCAATTGTACCAGAGCGATTTCTGTGGAATTTCGATTGGGACAGACGAATTTAATCTCGAAAGCACAAGGGGCGAAAACCCAAAAAAGTGCCAGAATTGGTTCGAGTAAGAAATTGCGATGGACCTAACGGAACATAACGAGCGGCAATCAAAGCGATTTTGCCACGTCGGTGCGGTAGGCGGCCAGGGCGGGAAGAAATCAGACCATCACCGCCAGTAAAATCAAGCTGGGAATCAACAACAGCTCCGGTCGAAATCGGGAATTCGAAGCGGCCAAGGGGATAGGCCAAGTAGTTCGCTGATCTTGGGACCGGCGGAAGAAAGTCGAACAGGCCGATGGTAACGCCGGTCTGGTTTTCGACCGTTCTGCTCGCCGCAGATATTCAACGCATGCCCACCGAACCCAACCAACCAACCCGCCTCCTAAAGATAACAGAGATCGACTCGACCAAAATGATGGTCATGATCGTCCTGCGGCTGGACCAACGCTCGCATCACGGCGATTTCCCGTTTGCGGTCGCTCATCGAATTGTAGATGCTCACCAAGATACTGATCCCGGAGACCAGGCAGATAATCCGGTCAGTCCCAAAAGGTGAATGGATGGGCTCACGATCAGATCGAACAGCCTGAAAATCTCTTTGAACTGGCAATACTCGCCTGGGCACGCGATCCTTCGTTGATCTGATTTTGCAAACCCGGAGTGACGAGCGGATCCAATCATGGCACCCACCATCGCCGTGACTTCCCGTTGTTCCATCGCCAGCGGCGGCACTTGCCGTCAATCGAAGCTCGGCGGCTCGTTCTTTTTCGCCGGGTATCCGCCGCTTGCTTCGCCGCATCGACCCGTTGCTTTTGTTGTTCGGGAATTTCGTCGTCCGGCGCCTGTTCGTGATGCGGAGTGGCTTGGCATGGTCTTCCATCAGGTAGAAGCCCTCCATGTTAACGAACACGGCCGCGATCGTTTGGCGTGCCGGTCGGCGTCAGGATGCCCACGACGGTGAAATTGCGGGCGTGCTGTGCCCTTCGGGGTTGCCGTGCGCAGGGGGCGATCGTTTCGCCGAGCTTGACGTTTTTCTCACGCGTACCCGTGGCGCCTAACACCGCTTCAAAGTAACCGTACAGGGTCGCTGTGTCGCGAAAATTACGCCCCTCGGCGAATGAGTAACTTTTGTTTCCTTCCGGGCCGTAACGCAGCTCTTCGAACATCGCCGAGAATATGCCCCCACCACGCGGAAATTTCCAAAATAATCCCCTAAGCAAACCGGGATAATCAAGCTGGTGAATTGCGAGTACTTGCCGTCGCGTCCAGCGTCCATTTGCTTTTTCGACGCCTTATCCAACAGTCCTTGCGTCAACAGGCCCGGCAATCCTCCGAATCCGATTGGACCGCCCGCACAAGCCGCCAGACACTGAGTTTCCGCGATGCCAAGGCGCAGCCGTGGCCTCCTCCCGCAACGAAACGGCGATCGCGGCGTCCGTTTCTCTTTCGGCAGAAATTCCAGGTAGAAATCGAAGGGAACGTTCTCTACGGGAGCACTCAAGTAGTACACCGTGTTCAAGGTGAGTTGCAGTTTGCCTCCCTTGGCGCCCACAATCATGTTGTAGCCCAGCGACGCGTTCAAACGAAACGATTCTTGCACGACGCCGTGAATCGTCAGCACGGCCACCACTAACATCACTCCCAAGGCCATCGAGAACGCCGTGAGCACCGATGCCAAGCCACGTTGCTGAATGCTACGCCAGGCGATTTTCCAGAGACTCATGATCGCGCTTCTTGAACACGTGGTTGACTTCGTCCAAGCGATCCACGCGTTTAAACTGGGCGGCGACCTCGTTGGCGTGCGTGACCATCAGCAGCGAGATATTTTCTTCCCGGCATGTGTCGCGGATCAAGTCGACAATCATTTGCTGATTGGCGGGATCGACGTTGGCCGTCGGTTCGTCGGCCAGAAGCAGAGCGGGACGATTCGCCAGCGACCGCGCCACGGCCACTCGCTGCTGTTCTCCCACCGAAATCGCCGATCGGCTTGTGCGTGGCCCGGTGGGCGAGCCCCACTCGCTCCAACAGTTGATGTGCCCGGTGCGAATCTTTTCGCCGCCCGTGAACGTCATGCCGAGCATCACGTTTTCCAGAGCGGTAAAGGCGGGCAAGAGATTGAACGTCTGAAACACGTAGCCAATCTTTACGGGCCGAAAACGATCGCGCCACGCTTCGGATTTATTCGCCGTATCGATGCCATCGATGCTGATCGACCCCGCGTCCGCACGACTGATCCCGCGATCACGTGCAGCAGTGTCGTCTTGCCGCAACCGCTGCGGCCGACCAACACCATCTGTTCGCCCCGCACTGGTAAAGGCGCGGAATATTCAAAATGGGGAGCACCTCCCCATTCGGCTGAACGTAGGATTTTTTTAGACTTTGCAGAAGCAACATAGGTGTTCGTCGTCGGCCTTGTTCGGGTGCCAATGGCTATGCCAGTGTCTTCCGGGAGTGGGTGAAATCGATGCTTCAACAACAGGCCAAAACTCAATAGTGGTTAAGTTTTTCGTTCGTTTGCATTTTTTTCGTCGTTAGTTTATTTGCGGTGTCAACGTTTCTTTCCTTGTTCGGAAGACACTGGCATTGCCAGTGGCACCCGAACCCATCACCCCCGGCCCCTCTCCCTCAAGGGGAGAGAGGAGACGCGGCGAATGCGGCGGCCACCACTCTCCCTACTCCTTGCTCCCCTCTCCCCTTGAGGGAGAGGGGCTGGGGGGTAAGGGGTTTTTAGCCACTACTCGGTCTCCTCAACAACATCAACACGCACACCAAACGCCACGGCCCCCGCAAAACCAAGCGCGGCCAGCGACAACAATCGCGTCGCGCAACGATCGGAACAGCAAGTATTTTTCTTTCCACCGGAAATGCGGGGGGAAACTTCCGGGACTGGTTCAGGATCTTCGTTTTGCGGCGTCCGGCCACTTTCGCCGGTTGGTAATTCACTCGACTGCCGGAAAATACAATCTCCGCCAGTTCCACGGACATCGGGTCTATACGCCGCAACTCTTCGATAAGTTCACGAGAATTCGCGGCGGGACAAACTTTTAAATACTGGATCACTTGCGCGGACGAACGACGTTTCATCGTCCGTCAGTTTGAACAACCTTACCAACTTATCGTGACAGTCCAATCTTCCCACGCAATCAAATTATCGATAATCAAATCGGCGATATTGGGACGATCGAGCAGATGGTCAGCGGCGTCGAGCACCTGTTGGCGGGGCAGCACGTCCTCCGACGTCATGTGAAACTGCAACGCTTTCATGGCCGCCATCGTATGGCGTTTATCGACTTTCTTGTCGATGAAGTATCGCGAATCGACGAGCTTGATCCCTTCGGCGCCGCTCAACGTCAGGTAACAGGCGATGGTGGCGTCCCAGGCTATCAAAAAACGGCTTTTTCGCCCGGTCCAAATACGGCAATAATGTCTGTGCATCTTCCGGCTGGCCGCAAATTCCCAACAGCGTCAGATACAATCGCCGCAACCGAGACGGCAATTTTTCGTCCTGCAAGAACTGAAGCAATCGTTTGCGATCCAGCTTTTCGCGAATCTCTTTCACTTCTTTATAAGGCGCCTTGGCGAATTCCTTGTACGCATCGTCGGCCACCAGCGCATCGCTGTCGCTCAAATAGGGCAGGTAAAAGGCGACTCGCGGTGGCCCTTCGGTGGCGTGCGCATAAACTGTCCATCAAGAAACGTTCGGTCTTGGGCGTTAGCTCCCACGGAGCGGACCAGGTGATCGTTTTCTTTCCAAACCCGATCAGAAAATAACGGGCATCCGCTTGCAACTCTTGATTGGTGCGAATCGAGATTTCATCGCCACGTTTGAACTGCGGAGAATCCTTGACGAACCGCGCAACGCGCAATCGATATCGTGCGAATCGTCGTCCAGTTTGGCGTTCCCACTGGCATTCGCGGCGCCGTTTTTTGAGGACGAATCCTGGTCGACGACCAACGTCACGACCACGGCGACCGAACTCCGCTGAATTTCCTGCGTGAACGTATTGCCCACGTCCTCGCAAAAATCGCAGGCGAAGATGCAGCGATTCAGCGAGCAGCAGGAGCGGAATCAGTACGATTCAAATCCCCAGCTCGGATACAGGGGGTTGTTAAAAAAGGCCTCACGCGCCACCGATTTTTGGGAAGGTTGATTCCGAAGTAGCTTGACTCTCCAGAGTCGAGCCCCGCGCTGATTGCGCGCACATGCAGCGCGGGGCTCGACTCTGGAGAGTCAAGCTACGTTAAGGTACGTCATTTTACCTTGCGTTCCGTTTTACGTCTGTAGCGGTTCTTGCACGCCTGGATTCGTCAGAATCGTTTGTTAAAATTCCAGCCATGAATTACGACGCAATTGTAATGGGCACCGGCGGCGTTGGCAGTGCCACGCTCTACCACTTAGGGATCCACGGCGTACCGCGCGTTCGGGGCTCGACCGCTTTCCCGGGGGACATGATCGGGGGAGTTCGCCGGCGAGACCCGTATTATCCGGCAGGCGATTTCGAACACGCGGACTACGCCCGCTGCTGCAACGCACTTACGAACTGTGGGGTGATCTGGAACAGGATTGCGGCGAACGGTTGTTCCATCAAGTGGGACTCTTGCAAGCCGGGCCTCGCGATGGCGTGGTGGTGCCCGGCGTATTGCACACGCCCGCGAGCATGGTCTGGACGTAGATAGCCTCTCGCCCGCCGACGTCGCCGATCAGTTCCCCGGTTTTCGCGTTCCCGACGACATGGCGGCGGTCTTCGAAAAGAAAGCGGGGTACCTGCTGGTCGAACGCTGGTGTTTGGGCGATCCGCCGGCGGCCGACGGTGGCGCGGAACTCACATCGGCGAAGAAGTGCAACGTTGGCGCCCGGAAGGAGACGGCGTTGTGGTCGAAAACGAATGTGGGTCGCTACACGGCCAAACATCTGGTGATCTCGGCGGGCGCTGGGCTGGGCAATTGCTGAACGATCACGGCATCCGGTTGCAAGTGCGTCGCAAGCATCTGCATTGGTACGAGCCCACCGCACATCATTATCACGAAGATGCCGGATGTCCCACGTTTCTCTTCGAGATGCCCGACGGCGTTTACTACGGGTTTCCTCAGCGGAACGAGGCGGGAGTCAAAGTCGCGGAGCATAGCGGCGGCTGGGACATTGTACTACCGACCCTTTGAACGACGACCAGAAACGATCTGGCGGGACCGCGAGCGTGTGGAGAGTTTCTTAACCCGCTGCATGCCGGGCGTGTCGCGCCAAGCCGCTCGCCACGATGTGTGCTACTACACGATGTCGTTGGACGAACATTTTATCGTCGACAAAGTGCCCGATAGTCCGCACGTGGCATTCGCCGCCGGACTTTCCGGCCACGGCTTCAAATTCACCTGCGTGCTGGGACAGATCCTCGCCGATCTGACGTTGACCGGAAAAACTACGTTGCCAATTGATTTTCTGAGCCACACGCGGCCGGGATTGCGCGAGTCCTCCGCTAAATATCCGCGTTCAAAATCTTCAGCGCCGAAAAATACGAAACGGTGTTCAAAACCACGCACAGCGAAAGAATCATTTGCCCGGGCAACGTGACGAACAGCAGTCGCACGCTGTTGGGATCGAGAAACGCGTAAACAAACAGCACGAAGAACGGCACGATCGACATATAAACGGCCGACTTGCGGGCTTGGGCCGTTTCGAACGAACCTTCCGTTCGAGTCGCTGGAGTTCCACCACCGAACGCGAAATCCGCTCGACCGTCTCGTTCAGCCGTCCCCCACTTTCGCGGCTGGCCAAGAGCCGGGCGGCGAAGAGGATGAAGTTTTCGCTCCGCAGCCGTTCTTTGGCTTCGGCCAGCACACGTTCCAGAGGCTTGCCAAGGTTGTATTCGCCGATCAGTTGTTTGAATTCTTGATTGATGGGACGCGGGCATTCCTGGGCTAACAATTCCAACGCTTGCGGCATCGAGAGCCCCGCGCACGCCGCTGGAAAAACATCACCATCGCGTCGGCCAGTTGGTCTTCTAATTTTTGCCGCCGCGCGGACGCCAGCCGCATCACGATATACCACGGAGTAGCCGCCATCCCCAGTCCCGCGAGCAGCGCGAACACTGGCATATCCAACCCTAACGTTAACCCAAACATCAAGGCCACGGCTAATGCCAACCACACGTTGATCCAGAGCCGCAATTGCTTGGTCACAATTCGCAGACTACGCAGCCGATCGGCCAGATCGCGTTCGACGAACGCGAGAAATTCGGCGTAGCTGGTCCGCGCCGCAAACACCACGCCGGCCACGCAAAGGCCCATCCCTAAATTTACGCCCCAGAAACCAGTGTCCATATTTGCTTCAGGGGGCAACGCCGTTAAGGATTTTTCTTCGGGTGCCACTGGCTATGCCAGTGTCTTCCGAACAAGGAAAGCAAAGTTGACATCTCAAATTGACTAACGATGAAGAAATGCAAACGAATCAGCAAATTTGGCCGTTATTGAGTTTCGACCTATTTTGGAGGCATAGATTTCACTCACTCCCGGAAGACACTGGCATAGCCAGTGGCACACCATCAAGGTTGAAAATCGTTAACGGCGTTGGCTTAGGGGGTTGCGGCCGCTGTGGCTCCTAGTGCTTTACGATTAATGGCATCGGTATAGCCTTTTGGTCGGCGGCGATTTCCGCCTGCTTTTGCCAGATTGAGCATGCAGTTCGCGGGCTCGCTGGCGAGTGGCATTGATGAAAGCTTCCAGTTTCGCCACGTAGCCTTTGAGTCCTTTCACTTCGTTCTCGAAACCAGCCTTATCGACCTTCAATTTGTCCTTCGTGTCCGTGAGAATCTCGTTGATGGCGTCCAGTTGTTTCTTGGATTCCATAACCGAAACAATTTGGCGATTCACTTCCGCAATTCGATTATCGAGCAGATCCATGCGGGTCAAGATCCGATGAAAATGATGCTTGTAGTCGTTCAGCGGACGACCATAGACCGTAGCCACTTTTTCACAGACACCGTCCTTCGATAGCTCTTCGAACTTTTCTTGTTTAATGACCGCCGTGTCGCCCAACTTCATGGTGACTTCCGGCTTGTCGTCGGCCGGACGGCGAAGGTGCGGCGAAATGGCCAAGCCATTGGCATCATAAAAGGGCGAATCCTTTGTGACTTGGTTCGTACCGCTATCGACGGGGATCACCGTGGTTTTTAAGAACTTTACCTGCACCCAGACATTTTCAGGGGGATCGTCGGCTTGAGCTTCCTTGCCATCGCGAACGTAGCGTTGGATCATCGCATCGTACGCTTTGTCGTAAGCCGCTTGAAATTTCGGATCAAGCCCCTACCGGCTGCTTGGGAATCATCGCCCGCAGCGGTTCGTCGGCTCGTTCAACTGGGGCTTGGCCGAAGTATTCGTCGAAGGCAGGCATCGAATCGGTGGGCAACATTTCATAAATCGTAAACGTGCCGTTCCCTTCGGTGATTTGCGCCGTTTGCTGAGCGTCTAAGGGAATCGTGGGCTTGAGCGTCACGTTCGTATCGGTCGCGGCCTATGTTCCCATTCGCCGAGATAGTAAAGGGAACTGTGAAGTCGCCCAACTTCTGGTCTTTGAACACGTGGAGGATCGACTTCTCTTTGATCCCGTTAGGACGCACTTCCATCGCGGGCGCGGCGGCTGGAGCGGCGGGCATGGCGCCATCGGCGGCAGGTGCGGCCGCGGGATCGGCGGGCGCGGCCGCGGGTCAGCCGGAGCGGCGCCATCGGCAGGGCTGCGCCATCCGCTGGCGGGGCGGCGGGCATCGGCGCGGCCGCCGGTTCGGCTCCGGGAACAACCGGCGCCGTAGGAGGCGGAGCGGATGCCGGTGTCGCCAAGATCAATTGCGTGGCCTGGGCTTGATCGGGAGTGCAAAGACGCCAGACGCGTCCCGACCAACATCACCCGTTCGAATTCGCTGTAGGATTTGGGCAACGTGCCGAAGGGATCTTCCGCCGTGGCGGGCGAACCGACGATCAAATCTCTTCCAATCGATGCTTTTCAGGTTCCAGCAGATTACGTATTTCGTATGGATTTCCATCCACGTCTTGCGGGCCTTCAAAACCATGGCAGTTTCGAATACTGAAAATAAATCGCCGCGCCAAACACGCAAAACGCCACGAAAATGTTGTACCACGGCCAATTCTTTGCACTCATCACCATCGTAAAGATGAAGAAGAGCACAAGGATGACTCCCAGGGCCTGAAGTGCAATCGGATTATCCATATTGGATCGAACCTTGCGGTCTAAAGATGAGTGCTTTTGTGTAGCTCGACTCTCAGAGTCGAGCCCCCTCGCGATCAACTGGCGACAAGGCTCGGCAGTGTGTGGGGCTCGACTCTGGAGAGTCAAGCTACGTTTGGAGCTCGACTCTAGAGAGTCAAGCTACCTCTCCATGATAAATTGAGGCGCCTGGAGCGTCAAGAAATTACCGCCTCTTTATAAACGACATAAGTTGCCTTCGATTCCCGATTTTGCGGCCAATTCCGGGCATCCGCTAGTGGCGTCACCCGCGGAATCGTTCCAAGTTTGAATCGTTAAATTCCGAATCCTTGGGACAGGCGATATTTCCGTTTCCTAACGATTTAGTTCTCGAAAAATGGTTTCCCTGTCATGAATAACGAAATTCCCACTCCGCAAAGTCCCCGAATTGGCCCCCAGCGACCGTCCTGTGGCGGCCGAACGCTGGGCGCATTTGATTCAACAGGCCTCGTTATGCGGCCGTCAGTTGCGGAAAATGTTGTCCCATCATATCGTCCGCTGGAATATTTCGGACACGGAATTCCTGGTGCTGTGGGCCTGCAATCATGCTCCGGAAGAAGGCCTGTGCAAAAGAACTCGCCTCGATGCTGGGGCGTCGGCCGCGAAATGAGCGGCCTGGCCTACGACCTGCGCGATCGTTCGTTGCTATCTTTCGAACGGACGGAGCGCGACCGCCGCCGGCAGGTGCTACGCGTCACTGGGCAAGGTCGTCTGCTGTTGTGCAAGATGCTGGTCGACCTGGAACCGGGTGGTCGAACAGTTTGGGCGCCATTTCGCGGAAAGCGACCAGATCTTGGCCGAGCAGCTATTGGAGCGATTATCGTACGTCGCGAACCAAGACTTTCCGCCGGCGGTCGTCGCAGGTTCCGAAACTGCTTTGGGCGGCGGAACGGTTGCTGTCGATTCATCCTCGCCCGCGGTGCGGAGAGCTTCCTAATGCCTGGGGTTTCCGGCAAGTTTGGCAACCGCCCCGCGGATGTCAAACTACAATCCTGCTGCTGCTAACCTTGGCGACGATGGTTGTCGGTCAAGGCTGCACGCGTGCGTACTATCGCCGGCAGGCGGATGCCGAAGCAACTTATTTAGTGCGGCAAAAGGCGAACCATCCTCAATGGCCGCTCGAACAGTTTAATGTCTACGTCAATTCGGAGTCCGCATGTTCGATCCGTTCTGTCCCGACCGGCCCCCGATGCCTCCGGACGATCCCGCCGCGCATGCGCTGATGCACAAGGTCGCTGGAAAGAAGGGGTATCCCGGCTGGCATCGCAACGGCGATATCAATTTCGTGGAAGACCCGGCATGGATCAACTACTTGCCGCTCGATGATCGGGGCGTGCTGCATCTGACGTCCGAAAATACGATCGATTTACGCGGCCGATTTGCGCGTGTACCAAGGGGAAATCGAACAAGTTTACTTGTCGGCATTGGACGTCAGCTTCGAACGCTTTCGGTTCAACTCGCAATTTTTCGCTGGCTATCAAACGAATTACACGGCCACGGGACCAGCTCGCGCAGGGAACGGCGGCAATTCGCAGAGCGTGCTGACCGCCGGGACATATTCCACGCAAAATCCCAACGCTTGGACGATGAATCGATTTTTTCGCGACCCGCGCCGACTTGGTCGTCCACTTTGCCAACACATTTGTCTGGCAATTTTCCGGACCGAATTCCTATCGCGGAAATACACTGATCGATTTTACCTTCCTGCAACCGTTGTTGTTGAATGCCGGTCGCGATCGAATCATGGAACGTTTGACGTTCGCCAAATGGACTTTGCTGACGAACGTCCGGGCCATGGAACGCTTTCGCGGCCAATTTTATGTCGACATCATGACGGGCCGTCCGGCAGGCAATGGTCCCACGCGTCGCGGCGGTCTGTTGGGCGGTTCGGGGTTGGATGGATTTAGTGGTCTCGGAAACAACGGTTTCGGCACCGTGGCGACCACCGCTCAGGCGAACCAAAATACCGCCACCCCCGCGTCCGGGGCAGGAGCGAATCCAGCCGGCGGGTACATGGGATTGTTGCAACAACAGCAACAGATTCGCAATCAGCAAGATAATATCAACCGCTTGCGAGCCAACTTATATCGTCAGGAAACAGAGTTTGCGGGAATTGCTGACAACGATCCCCGCCAGCCAGGAACAGATTCCGCGTCAACGTTTGCAAGTAGCCCAGGCGAAGCAGGCGCTGTTTGTCGCCGAGGGACGATTGATCAACTCGCAAAATCAATATGAACAAACATTGGACGCCCACAAAGTGGAAATGGGGTTGCTCTCCGAGATTTGCGTGAAGGTCGAGATTTGAGTGCTTCGACCGTTTTAATCTTCTCGACGACGCGATCAAGCTGTGTCAAAGACAAGATCGAAGACGCCATTCAGAGCGTCGGCCGCACCAACGACGAAATTCTCATCCTCGCGGAAGAAACGCCGGATCCAAACTTAATATCGTGCTGCGGTCGGTCCAATGGTCGCCAGAACTGATAAGCCGGCTGGCGGAATTGAAGACGGGCAGTGGATCCGATCAAGCGCGTGGCGCACGAGATCAAGCAGGTCAATGTGCGACGTGCTGAAGAGGACCTGCAACGTTTATCTGACGCGTTGCCTCGTCGTCGTAAAGAGCTGGGGCGATTGAAAAAACGCTACGAAGCCCAAAAGGCAAACGCTTGCAATTTGATGCCATTGCCTCGCTTCGACGAAATCGTATTTGGCACCGATCGACTCGATAATTTAGAAGCCACCTTGGCGAAGGAATTGAACAATCTACGGGAAAAAATCGCCGGATTCGATGATCGCTTCACCGATCTAGAACGCGATATTCGCGAGATCGTGGTGGCGGAAAAAGATGTCGAACCGTGAAACTGTTCGAAACACTGCCGAATAAAGTCATTTCCGCAAGCCAAGATTTGCTGTCCGATCTACGCACCAATTTGCTGGCGCTGGAATTATTGCAGGTGCGGGGCGCACCGAAGCGGTAGAACTAACCAGCGTGGATATTCCCGAATGCGAGGCGTTAAAACTCGCTCTCGTGCATCGACACGACGTGATGAACGCCCGCACGTCGCTGATCGACTCGTACCGCTTGATCGAATTCAATGCCGACAATCTCGAAAGCACGTTGAACATTGTCTTTTCCGGCGACGTTGCCAATACCGGCCGGAACCCATTTGATTTGAATTCCAGCACCGGCCGCCTGACGCGGGGGTCCAATTCGAAGCCCCGCTGACTCGGCTTTCCGAACGCAATACCTATCGCCAGTCGCTAATTGAATATCAACAAGCCCGTCGAAATTACTATGCCTTTGAAGATACCGTTTCGCAGGGCCTGCGCGTCACACTGCGTACGATCGAGGCGAATCAATACAATTTCGAACTGCAACGTTATTCGGTGTTGATCGCCGCGCAGCAAATCGATTTGAACGAAGATATTCGGATTCTCCAAGAGCGCTGCGACAGCAATCAGCCGTTACCGCGACGCGCGATTCGGTCTCGGCGTTGTCCGATTTGCTCAACGCTCAGAACGACTTCCTCAGCGTCTGGGTCAATTTCGAAGTGCTACGTCGGCACCTGGATTTAGATATGGGGACCATGCAGCTGGATGCCCAGGGACGCTGGATCGATCCCGGTCCAATCAGTCGGGATTATAGCGAAGTGGTGCATGCGCGTTTTGGAACCTGTGAACTGGTGGAACCCGATCCTCGTCCCGCCGCGGAACTCGCCGAGCAAGGAACTGATACCAAAGATCCGCCGCCGTCGCGCAAGCCAGGGGCTGGTCAGAAAACCAACGGTGTCAAATCGGCGCCGAACAAAATGCCGCCAGAGAAATTGTCGCCGCGACCATTACCGGTTCCACAGGCCAATTCATCCAGCGCATCCCAAACGGAACAGTATCGGATGTCCCGCAAGCCGGAAAAATTAAGCGACTCGCCGCAACGACATCGCGAATCGGCGGCCCCGCAACAAGCTGCTCCCTCCCACCCGCGCGCTAACTCCACCGGCCAGCAATTCGCCCGAGGACATGCGTAAAATGGAAACGAAAACCACTCCACTGTTGGACTATTCGCAAGTCTTACCGACGGTGCACGGACCTGTTTCTAACGATTATTCGAAGCCGTCCTTGCAAAAGATTGCGACCGTCGGCGGTTCGTTGCCAGTTGAACATGACGATCCCGAGACCGATGATTTAGCAACGGTTCCCTCTCCCACATCTACCGCCCCAAATCACCCCAAATTTTCGTCACCCCGATACGGCGCCGACCAGTATGCCTCATTACTGGTTCTAATCGGATAGATAATAGTTTTCTTGAGGGTCGCCACCCTCGTCGGCCTCGGGCTCGATGTCGCTGATCCACGTATAAAGAGACCCATGGTGGTGCGTCCTGCGCGCGTGGAGGATCTTCCGGCCGTGTCGCGCCTGGCCGCCGAGCTGGTGCGGATGCACCACCGCCTCGACCCGCAGCGCTTCCTGCTCGTCGAACCGGTCGAGGACGGCTACCAGTGGTTCTTCTCGCGCGAGATCAAACGCAAGGCCGCGCGGATCCTGGTCGCCGAAGACGACACGGCCGACGGAACCGTGATCGTCGGCTACGCCTACGCCACGCTGGAGGAGCGCAACTGGAACGACCTGCTCGACGCCTGCGGCAAGCTGAACGACATCTACGTCGATGCGCGCGCGCGCCGGCACGGCGTCGCCCGGGCGCTGGTCGACGCGACGTTCGCCTGGTTCCGCGAGCACAAGGCGCCGCGGGTGGTGCTCCTCAGCGCCTGGCAGAACCCCGAGGCGCACGCCTTCTTCGAGGCGATCGGGTTCCGGCGGACGATGGTCGAGATGACCGCCGAGCTGTGAGCGCTCAGTCGTCGCGTTCGAGGCGCTTGCCGTAGCTGACGGCGGCGTCCTCGGTGAAGCCGAGGCCCTCGTAGAACGCCCGCGCGTCGTGGTTGTCGTGGCGGATCTGCAGATTGAGCTTCGCGCAGCCGAGCGCGCGCAGGCGGGTTTCGACCGCGGCCATCAACGCGCGGGCGAGGCCGTTCCGGCGCTGTGCGGGATCGACCGCCAGATAGTTCACCCAGCCGCGGTGGCCGTCGTAGCCGGCCATCACGCTGGCGACGACGGCGCCGTCGACGAGGCCGACCAGGAACAGCTCGCGCTGGACCCGGCGCTTGCGGGCGATGTCCTTGCGGGGATCGTTCCAGGGGCGGGTGAGCCCGCACCGCCCCCACAGCTCAACGACGGGATCTTCGTCGCGGTCTTCGAACGGCCGAATTTCCATGGCGCCATAACCAGACCACCGCGCCGGCAAAGCCGCAAATCACCAGCGCCGCGTGCAGGGCCGTCAGCGACAGCCGGTCGTACAGCGGGTTGGCGTCGCTAAACGGCGCCAGCGGCCGTACGTCGAAGTGCATGATCCCGTCGGGGATCAGATGCCCCAGCACGCCCGACGCGATTGCGACCAGCGCGCCCGCGGGCGGTATCAGCGCGCCGAGATCTTCCCGCAGCAGGCCCCGGGTACGCGGCGCCAACCAGCGCAACGACAGGACCACGGCGGCGCACATCAGCGTGGCGCCCGCGATCGTGTGGAAGAACCGGTGGACGGGCCAGTCGCCGCGCAGCAGGTGGTACCCGGACTCGCAGTCGATCGCGATCTGCGTCGCGCAGAACGCGACGAACGAGAACCGCGGGCCCCTTGCCGAGCAGCCCCAGACCGCCGTGAAACGGGGTGACCGGCATCGCGCCCAGATGGCTTACGCCGCGGGCGGGCGCAGGCGGGCGTCTCGCTGGCCGAAGCGCTCGATGATCTGTTTGGCCTCCGGCTCGTCGAGCGCGGCGCCGCAGCGGTAGGTCCAGGAGTCGTAGTCGAAGGCGAGCAAGCCGCCCGACAGGCCCATCTGATCACCGAACGACCCGGTGCCCCGGCGCCGGCCGGAGCCGCCATGGCCCCCGTATAAGAAGGCCGGCAGTAAGAGCTCGAGTCTCTCGACGCGCAGGTTCTTGATCCGGGGGACGTCATACGTCGACGTTCCACCCACCCCGAAGAGCAGGCGCTGGTGAATGAGCGTCTCGGGACCCAGCTCCAGAACCTCTCGACCGAAGATCACCCAGAGGGAGGCGAAGAGCCAGAACAGCCCCATCAGGATGCTGGCCCCGAGCGCCGGCCTGGCGAGCGCCCCCCAGCGCCCGCTGTCGCTGAGAGCGACGAGCCAACAAGCCGCGCGGGGCCATGTGACGAGCAGGTACAGAACCAGGACGCTGGCAGCCACCACCCCGGCCGGGCTGGTGCCGCGGCTCGGCGGCAAGACCACCCGTAATACTTCGCCGTCCTCCTGAATGTGGAGCCGACGCGTTCCCCAGAAGGCGCTCATCTCCCCAGCACCTCCAGCTTCACGGCGACGACGCCCGCTTTCATCATGCTCAGCTTGCGGGCGGCTGCCTCCGAGAGGTCGACGATTCGCCCGCTCTGGCAGCCGCAGCGGTCGTTGACCTTGACGACGACCGAGGCGCCGCTGTCACGCGTGACGCGGATGCGGGTACCGAGCGGCAACGTCTTGTGAGCGGCTGTCATCAGGTTCGGGTCGTAGCGCTCGCCCGATGCGGTCTTGCGCCCGGCGAACTTGGAGGCGTAGTAGCTCGCCTTGCCGTGCTCGACGTGGCCGACGGTCGCGCGGCGGGCGCTCGCCTCGCTGGCGCAGCCGAGGGCGATGCCGAACGCGACCGTCGCCGATGCGGCGACCAGCTTCTTCCAGGGCGCGCCGTCGACGGCGGCGCCTGCCTCAGCGGCCACGCCGACCATCGCCGGCACCGACCGGCGGTCCGTCCTCGAGCAGCCCCTCCGCCTCCGGCTCCGGCGCACTCTTGTCCACGCGGCTCTCGATCGTCCCGATCCCGTACTTCTCCAGCTTGTAGTAGAGCGCGCTGGTCTTGATCCCCAGCAGGCGGGCCGTCTCGGTCTTCACGCCGCCGCTCTTGTCGTAGGCGCGCTGGATCAGCTGCCGCTCCAGATCCTCCAGCAGATCGGGGAGCGACATCTCGCCGCCCGGAAGCGCCAGCGCGTTGTCCGGGAGCCCGCCGCGCACGATCGCCGGCAGCGCCCCGACCTCGATGGTCGCGCCCTCCGCGAAGACCAGCGACTGCTCGATCACGTTCTCCAGCTCGCGCACGTTGCCGGGCCAGCCGTAGGCGCCGAGGCGGGCCAGCGCGCCGTCGGAGATGTCCTTGACCGCCGGGTTGGTGCGCGGCCCCAACTTGGTGATGAAGTGAGCGACGAGCCGCGGGATGTCGTCCTTGCGCTCCCGCAGCGGCGGCACGGTGCACGGGACGACGTGCAGCCGGTAGAAGAGGTCCTCGCGGAACCGCCCCGTCGCCACGTCGGCCTTGAGGTCGCGGTGGGTGGCCGACAGCACGCGCACGTCGACCTTGATCGTCTCCTCGCCGCCGACCCGCTCGAACTCGCGCTCCTGCAGCACGCGCAGCAGCTTCAGCTGCAGGCCGGGGGTCACGTCGCCGATCTCGTCGAGGAACAGCGTCCCCTTGTCGGCCAGCTCGAACCGGCCGAGCTTGCGCTTGATCGCGCCGGTGAACGACCCTTTCTCGTGCCCGAACAGCTCGGACTCCAGCAGCGTCTCCGTCAGCGCGCCGCAGTTCACCTTGACGAAGGGCCCCCCGGCGCGCTTCGACCGGGCGTGGATCGCCCGCGCCACCAGCTCCTTGCCCGTCCCCGATTCGCCGTGGATGTAGACCGAGGCGTCGGTCGGCGCGACCTTCTCGATCGTCTGGAAGACCCCGCGCATCGCCGGGGTCTCGCCGACGATCTCGTCGAACCGATACTGCGCCGCCGCGTCGGCCCGCAGCGCGGCGCTCTCGGCCTCGGCCCGCTCGCGGGCGCGGCGCTCGGCGCGCAGCTCCAGCGCGCGCGCCACCTTCAACCGCACCACCTCGGGGGCGAACGGCTTCTGCAGGAAGTCGAAGGCGCCGAGCTGCATCGCCAGCACCGCCGTCTCGACGGTGCCGAAGGCGGTCACGATCATCACCAGGCAGTCGGGATCCCACTCGCGCGCGGTCTTGACCACGTCGAGCCCGGTCGCCCCCTCCATCTTGAGGTCGGTGATGACGAAGTCGAAGGGCGCCTTCCCGGAGGCGGGCGCAGCCCCAGGAGAAAGATGGGCGAGCCCCTCGACGCCCGACGCCGCCAGGACCGCCTCGTGTCCCATGCGGCGCACCGTGGCCCCGAGGCCCTCGCGCATCGTCTCGTTGTCGTCGATGATCAGAATGCGGGCCATAGCAATCGAATCCAGACGAGGATAGCCTACGCCGGCCATGGCCGATATCGACCTCTTCGCCCCCCGCCGAATGGTCCGCCAGTCGCTGGCAACCCCCCTCCTGCTGGTGCTGGGACTGGCTGCCTGCGCCCCCCCGGACGATGAGTCCGTCTCCGCCGAGGACTCTGCCGACACGGAGACAGAGACCGTCTACTCGGCGCTGACGGTTCTCCCCTCGGCACCGACGAACCTTCCCGTCGAGATCTACAACATCGATCGGGGCACATGCCTGGCGGCGACCGGAACCGGCAACTTCGCGTCGGTGGCGATGCAACCGTGCTTCGGTGGCAAGAACCAGCTCTGGTTCGTGATTCCCGCGACCCAGAGCGGCCGCTACCACGTTCGCCCGGCCAGCGTCGGCTGGCGCCACCTGGCGACGGCGGGCTTCAACCAGATGTGGATCGTGAACACCGGCGGCGCGAATCAGACGCTCACGTTCGACGACACAGGCCTGGGCAACTATCAGGTCAAGACGCAGCAGGCGGATTGCCTCACCGCCACGACCAGCGTCAGTCAATCCGTCACGCACGAGAACTGCCTGGGCGCGGCCCCGGCCTTCGCACCGCGGACCCAGCAGTGGAAACTGCGTCCACGCCCCTCGAACTTTCACCTGATCGCGAAGCACAGCAACCTTTGCATCGACGTCGCCTGGGCCAGCCAGGATGACGGGGCCGTGCTGCAACAGTACCCGTGCGTCGAGGGGGCGGCCAATCAGCGCTGGTACCTGGAGCCCGACGGCGTCGTCGCCGGCTCCCAGTACTACCGGATCCGCTCGACGAACAGCGGGAAGTGCATCGATGTCCCCGGCTTCTCGACGACGAACGATCTGCAGCTGCAGCAGTACACCTGCAACGGGGGCGACAACCAGCGCTGGTTCGTCGGCGTGGAGGGCGACGGGCGGGTCCGCATCCAGAACAAGGCGAACGCGAAGTGCCTCCACGTGAACGGGGGAACCGAGGTCCACGCCCCGGTCACGCAACACACGTGCGACGCGAGTGACGGCGAAAAGTTCTTCTACACGAACTACGTCCAGAGACACGTGCAGGTGGTCCAGGTCGCCATGAGCAACGGCTCGAGCCCCACCCTCGTGTCCGACGCGGCGATACAGGCGCAGGTTCAGGTCGCCAACAACGTCTACCGCCAGTACGGCGTCGAGCTCCTCTACGACCCCGCGACCGACAAGAGCAGCGCGAACGACGACTGCCTGTTCACCCTCGAGGAAGCGAACTCAGGGGCCTGGGGCTGTGCGACCAACCTGGCGGCGACCTTCCCCGGCAAGGTCGTCATCTTCGTGCGCCCCGGCACCGGCGACTTCTCCTACGGCTGGATAAACTTCATGGCCATGAAGCCGCTCAACTCGGGGACCATCTGCACGGGTGGAAGCGCGCCCAACACGCGCTACCTCGCGCACGAGTTCGGCCACTACATGGGCCTGCAGCACGTGATGCCGTCGGACAACGATCTCCTCGGCGACACCCTGTCGTCGGATCCGGGCGGCGTCGACCCCTGCCTGGCGCCGACCACGCCGAGCCCGCCGGGGAATTACACCTACTCGAAGTTCGGCTTCAGCATCACCATCAACACCGACAACATCATGAGCTACTTCCACCACGTCACGCCGCGCATCACGACCAGCCAGGCTTCCATCGTTCGGGGAACGAGCTACGCCCGATTCTATTAATGAACGACCGCACGCCGCCGCTCGGCCTCCTGCGTCCCGCGATCCGCGCCATGCCGGGCTACACGCCCGGCGAGCAGATGGCCGATCTGGTCAAGCTCAACACCAACGAGGGGGCGTTCCCGCCCTCGCCGAAGGTGCTGGCGGCGCTGGCCGCCGTCGGAGCGGACACGCTGCGCCGCTACCCGGATCCGACGTCCGCGCCGCTGCGCGCGGCGGCCGCGCGCCGGTTCGGCGTCGACCCCGCGCAGGTGCTGGCGGGGAACGGCTCTGACGACTGCCTGACGGTCCTGTTCCGCGGCTTCCTCGATCCGGGAGAACGGGTCGCCTGCCCCTGGCCGACCTACGGCCTCTACGAGACGCTCTCCTCGCTCCAGGGGTCCCAGCTGGTGCGGCTGCCGTTTCGCCAGGTCGGCCGTCGCTACGAGCTCCCGGGGGACCTCGGCGCGCAGGGGGCCAAGCTGATCATCCTCGCCAACCCGAACAACCCGTCGGCGACGCTGGTTCCCGTCGACGAGCTCCGGCGCCTCGCCGACGCCGTCGCCGACAAGTCGATCCTCGCCGTCGACGAGGCCTACGTCGACTTCGCGCTGGGCGCGGGCGTCGACGCCAGCATGCTGCCCTACCTCGACGCCCATCCGAACCTGGTCGTGCTGCGAACGTTCTCGAAGAGCTACAGCCTGGCGGGGGCGCGACTGGGACTGCTGTTCGCGGCGGCGCCGATCATCGAGGCGCTCACCAAGGTGAAGGACAGCTACAACGTCAACGCGCTCACCCAGACGATCGGCATCGCGGCGCTGGACGACCGCGCCTATCAGGACGAGCAGGTGCGGCTGACGCTGGACGAGCGGGCCCGGCTCGAAGGCGCGCTCGCTTCGCTCGGCTGCGTCTGGCCCGAATCGGCGGCCAACTTCCTGCTGGTCGAGATCGGCGAACGGGCCGAGTCCGTCTACCTGGCGCTGAAGGGCCAGGGGCTGCTGGTGCGCTGGTGGCGCACCCCCGAGCTGCGGACGAAGCTGCGGATCAGCGTCGGCAATCCGGCCGAGACCGATCGCCTGATCCAGGCGCTTACCGCGGCGTTAAGCTGACGGCATGCCCCCCCTGCGGCTGCTGCTGCCCGCGCTGTTGCTGCCCGCGCTGATGGCGGCCGCGGGCTGCAAGCGCAAGCCGCCGCCCTGCAACGCGATCGCGAACCAGGCGCCGGCGATCCCGTTCTCGCCCGGCGCCGCGCCGCCGATGCTGGGCGGGGGCACCATCACCGACGGCGTCTACCACGCGACCCGCGCCGAGGGGTTCAACGACGCGCCCGCCGCCGGGCGGCGCATGACGCTCGAGGTCTCGAACCGCGGGCGCACGTTCGCCTGGGCGGGCGACGTCCTCGACGCGGCCGGCAAGACGGCGACCGCGACGGTGACCGCGAACGCCACCGTCTCCGCCAGCGGTACCTGGCTGGCGGTCGCCACCACCTGCCCGACGGGCCCGTCGCCGCTGCCATCGACGATGGTGTTTTCGGCGACGCCGACGACGCTGGTCCTCGCCGCGCGCGACGAGCAGGGGGCGGTCACCTCGGTCACCACCTACACCCGGCAGGTGGGCGTCGTCCCCACCGCCCCCCCCGGATTCGTGCACCCGCCGATCCCGACGGAAGCCAAACAGCCGCGGTGAAGACTCGACACCGGGACCTGCGGGCGCCGCGCCATGCCCGCGGAACCCGCGGATTTCGGGGCTGGCATGCCCGCTGCTCTCTGAGCCGGCATGCCCCGTTTCGGCTTCCGCCTCGCGCTTCCGCTGCTGCTGATCGCCGCCGCCGTCAAACCGGCTTTGGCTGACGAAGAAGAGCCGGTCGCGCCGCTCATCGCCACGCAGCCCGCCCCCGCCCAGACCTGGTACGGCTGGCAGACGCTGCTCGCCGATGGCGCCGGGATCGCGGGGTTCGCCGGCTGCGTGAACCTGCTCGACAACAGCGACGCCGAGGGCATCTGCGTCGTCCCGTTCCTCCTGGCCGCCCCGGCAGTCCACATCGCGCACGGCAATCCGGGCCGGGCCGGCATCAGCTTCCTCCTCAACGGCGGGCTGCCGATCGCCGGGGCCCTGATCGGTGCCGCGGCGGCCGACTGCGGCAACGGCGACTTCCTCTGCGGGCTGGGAGAGGCCGCTGTCGGTCTGCTGATCGGAGTCGGCGTCGCGGCGACGATCGACGCGGCGATCTCGTTCGATTCCGAAGCCGCCCCACCCCGCGCCGTCGCCCGCCGCGCGCCCACGCTGCTGCCGACGGTGTCACTGACCTCCGGGAGCGCGGGCCTCGGCCTGGCGGGGCGCTTCTAGCCATGTCGACCGCCACGATCGCCGTCCGCCTCGCGCTCCCGCTGCTGCTCGTCGTCGCCGCCGTCAGGCCGGCGTGGGCCGAAGAGCCCGACGCCGTCGTCGGGCCGCCGCCCGGCACGCTGGTTCCAGCGCCCGACAGGCCGTTCGTGCCGCTGAAGGCGCGCCCTGAACCGCCAGAGCACGGCGTCGCGCTCGGAACCTGGTATGGCTGGCAGGCGCTGGCCGTGGATGCCGCGGCGATCGGCGGTATCTGGCTGACGGGCTCGTTGGCGCCAGCGGGTATCTATCTGACGGCCCCGATCATCCACGGCGCGCACCGCGGATCGGGGCGGGCCGCGGCGAGCCTGGTGCTGCGGCTCGGGTTGCCGTTCGCCGGCATGATGCTCAGCACCGCAGCGGCGAGGTGTGACGACAGGCCCAGCTACAGCGGCCTCTGCGGGCTCGACGCCATGGCAAGGGGCGCGCTGATCGGCGGCGTGGCCGCGATGGTGATCGACGACGTCTGGGCCTTCGACGACGCCGCTCCGTCCCCACCCCTGGAGAGGGCGCCGCGCGCGACGCCCTCATCCTCGCTGACACCGACGGTCTCGCTCTCCAGCAGCACCGCGGGCCTCGGTGTCTCCGGTCGCTTCTGATGGGCCACCACTGCAAGCGATCGATCGCCATGAGCCGCTCCCCCCTCGGCCTCGCGCTCCCCCTGCTGCTGCTCGCCGCCGCCGCGACGCCGGCGCGGGCCGACGAGGCCGGGGCTGGCGTCGAGCCGCCGCCCGGCACGCTGGTTCCAGCGCCCGACAGGCCGTTCGTGCCGCCGCCGCCCGGCACCGTGGTTCCAGCGCCCGACAGACTGAAGGTGCGCCCTCTACCGGTCGCGCGCGGCGCCTGGTACGGCTGGCAGGTGCTGGCGGCCGACACCGCTCTTGCGGCGCTGACCGCCGGCTGCCTGGCGGGCGGTGGAGACAACGTCTGCACGATCCCCGTCCTCGGGTACTTCGTCGCGGGTCCGCTCGTGCACGCCTCCCACGATGTCAGGAACCGCGGCGTGGTCAGCCTGGGCCTGCGGGTCGGTTTCCCGGCCGTCGGCGCCCTCGTCGGAGCCGCGCTTGCCACCTGCCCTCCGAGGGAGTCTCTCAATTTTGATTTCTGCGGCCTGGACTATGTGGGAGTCGGCTTCCTCAGCGGGATGGCCGCCGCCATCGCCATCGACGGCATCTGGGCCTTCGAGGACGCCTCCTGGCAGGTCACGCCGACGCTGAAGCTCACCGGCGAGACGACGGGCATCGGTCTCGCCGGCCGGTTCTGAGCGCGCCGGCGACAGCGCCGCGGGGCGAAAGTTCCTGGGGAACTACGCGCACGAATCGCTTGTCCTTCAGGCAGAGGAGAGCTGCCATGCAACCCAATGTCTTCCGCGCGCGTAACACCCGCGCCACCGCCCCCGCGCTTCCGTCCGCCACCTTCCCCGGCGACCTTCGCCCCGATCTGGTGCCAGCGCCGGCGCAGATTCGGATCGGAGGACCCGCGCTGCTGGTCGAGGCCTGGTTCGGCGACGTGCTGCTGGCGAGCCGGCTGCTGCAGGCCGGCGAACCGGGACGGTTCACGATCGGCCCCGCGCGCGGCAGCGACGCGCCGGTAAACCCGGGCTATCTGCCCGCCGGACCCGACGCGTTCGCCCTGGTCGCGCCCGACGGGGATGGCTTCGCCGTGTCGCTGACCGCCGCGATGCGGGCCGCGCTGCGCACGCCCTTGCAGAGCCTGCCGCTCAGCCCCGACGCCGGCGCGGTGGAGGCGCCCCTGACGCTGCTGCCCGACAACCTGGTCGAGGTCGCGTGCGGCGAGATGCTGTTCGCGATCCACCCGGCCGAGCCTGCCGGTCCCCTCCCCCGCCCCTGGCTGCCGGCGCGCTGGCGCGAGGAGATCTGGTACACGCTGGGGGTCGGGTTGGCGCTGCTGACGATGCTGCTGATCGTGCGCGCCGTCCCCGACGACGAGCGGGCGCTGTCGCTCGACGATCTCGGGCGCAACATCCGCATGATGCCGGCCCGGGTCGTTCCCCCCGACATCACGCCGCCCGACGAGCCGGCGCTCGCCTCGCCGCAGCCTGGTGGCGGCGGCGTGACGCCCGCCAAGGGGCCGCGGGGCGAGGCCGGGACCCGCAAGTCGACGAACCGCGACGGCCGCCGCACGGTCGCCGGTCCGCCGGGGCCCGAGACCGCGCACGACGCGGCGGCACGGATCCGCGAGCACAGCATCCTGCAGGCGCTCTCGGATCCCAAGGGGGGCGCGCTGGCCGAGGTGATGAAGAAGACGACCGCGCTCGGCGGCGCCGCGGCTGACATCATCGGCCACCTCCAGGGGACGATACTGGCCGATGCCGGGGGATTCGGCGGCCTGCACGCGATCGGTACCGGCGACGGCGGCGGCGGCACCAACGAGGGGATGATCGCCGGCGACGGCCTCGGGACCTGGGGCAAGTTCGGCCCGGGCCACGGCAACGGCAACGGCCCCGGCTACGGCACGGGTGTCGGAGTGCTCGCTATGCGGCACAAGCCCCGAACGCCCGACATCATCCCGAGCAACGCCACGGTGAGCGGCATGCTGGACAAGGAGATCATCCGGCGCATCGTCCGCCGTCACCTGAACGAGGTGCGCTACTGCTACGAGCAAGCGCTGCCGCGACACCCGACGCTCGCCGGTCGCGTGGTCACGCAGTTCACGATCGGCAAGGACGGACAGGTGATCGCCGCGGTGCTGCAGAGCTCGACGCTCGGAATGGCCAGCGTCGAGTCCTGCGTCGTCGGCGCGATCAAGCGCTGGCCCTTCCCCTCCCCCGAGCGCGGCGGCATGACGATCGTCTCCTACCCGTTCCAGTTCGCGCCCGGCGGCGGCTAGCCTCGACGCCCGACCGCGCCTAGAGTTGGGGCGCGATGAGACCCGAGGCGATCTTCCTGCCGGTGAGCGTGCTGGCGCTGTGGACGGGGCTGGTGCTGTTGCTGACCGGGCTCACGCGCGTTCGGGCCGTCCGGGCCGGACGGCTACATGCCTCGGCGTTTCGCCTCGGCGAGAGCAAGGATGTCCCGGCCGACGTCTCGGTCGTGAACCGGAACCTGATGAACCTGCTCGAGATGCCGGTGCTGTTCTACGTGGCCTGCCTCAGCATCTACATCACCCACAACGTGCGGCCGACGCTGCTGGTGCTGGCCTGGATCTACGTCGGCCTCCGGCTCCTGCATTCGCTGATACACCTGACGACGAACCGGATCGTCCAGCGCTTGCTGGTGTTCGCGCTCAGCAACTTCGTGCTGGTGGCGATCTGGATCCGGTTCATGGCGCGGCTGCTCTAGCGCGCGCCCTAGATGGGTAGCAGGAACCGGAACTCGAGACCGATGGAGAAGGCGCGGCGTTCGTCGGGAGCGCCAGGTGCATAGACCATCCCGATAGGGAGGTTGATCTCGAGCGTGGGGCCGCGCTCCTGACGCCGCAAAGGGCCGGTGCCGCTCGCCCCGGACCCCCATCCGATGACCGCCTGAATGCCGTGGACGTCGAAGCGGCGATCGCTGCCCGCGGCCGAGAGCGTCACGGGCGTGTAGGTATAGCGAGCGCCGAGCAGCACGTTGCTGTACATGCCCAGGAAAGTTCCCGACAGGACGGCGACGTGCGCCGCGGCGGCACCCGAGATCGCGGCCCGAGACCGTCTTGCGCCGCTGTCGGTGGTGCCACAAACGTCTTTTTCGCAGTACGCCGACGCGGCGCCGACCTCGCCGGTCACCAGCACCGGCCCCAGCCACCCCCCTGCCCCGACCCGCGCCGCAATGGCGGAATAGTGTCCCGACAGCCGGTCGTTCACGTCACCAGCGCTCGTGAAGACCAGCATGAGACGCCGCTGCCCGACGAGCGGGATGCTCTGGCTGACCACGGGGACCCGCACGCAGGCGCCGTCGTCGATCTCGACGTCGATGACCGCGTCCAGCTCGAAGTCCCGGACGCGCGCCGGGACCGTGGCCCGCAGCTCGTGCTCGCCGACGGGAAGGACACCAACCTGTCCGTCGTCGACGAGCAGCTGTGTGACCTCCTGGCCCCCCGAACAGGGCGCGCGGGCCGCCACGGTCATCCACGCCTGCCTGAGGGCGTGCGGCCGCGCGGCGACGGTGGTGAAGACGAAGTCCCGATCCCCGCCGGCCAGGACCTGAATCAGGCGCAGGTCGACGTCGCCGGTGCGCGCGCGCATCGGCACTTGCGGTTCGTACCGTCCGCGGAAGGGGCCGCAACCCGACACCGCCAGCGCGACGGTCGCCACCGTCGCGAAACCCGCCCACGCGCGACGCGAATCTGTCGTCGAGGCGGGCACAGGCGGACTATTATCGAGGCCCCGAGATGGGACGGCAATGCCTGAACGGGTGGATGCCGGCGCTGATGACGGCCACCATCGTCGTGATCGTCGCGGCCTCGGGCTGCGCCGAGCAGCCGCTGCCCGGACGGCCCGAGTGGACCCTCGCCGAGCACGAGGCCAACCGCAGCTGTCAGGCTGGCTCGGCCGCTGCCTGCGGCGAGCTGGGGTGGCGGTTGTGGGAGCGCGACAGCGCGACCTACAAGGATCGCGAGCGGGCGCTGGTCCTGCTGGAGATGGCGTGCGGGCAGGACCAGGTGCTCGCGTGCGCCGTGCTGGGTGGCGCCTACGGCGACAAGTACGGCCAGGACCCGCGGGGCGCCGCCCGGGCGGCGGAGCTGCTCGGGCGCGCGTGCGATTGGAAGCTGGCCCCGGCCTGCACGGCGATGGGCGCCCTGGCGCTGGTCCGCGAACGCCCGCCGAGCGAGGCCGCCGCTTTTTTCCGTACCGGCTGCGAGCTGGGCGACGCCGACGGCTGCGAGCGTTTCGGCCTGGTCGTGTCGCAGGGGCCGCTGGGGGGCGACGCCGCCGGCGCGGAGGCGGCGTTCGCGAAAGCCTGCGAGCTGGGCCGCCCTTCGGCCTGCCATCGTCTCGCGAACCTCTGGCTGCGCGACCCCGCACGCCACGACGAAGGGCTCCGCCGGTTGACCGAGGCTTGCCACCGGGGCCAGGTGGTGAGCTGCCTGGACCTCGCGCTGGAGACCGCGCCGCTGGTGAGCGCGCACGCCGACTGCAAGCAGGCGGCGCCGTTCGCCGCCGCGGCCTGCCGTGGCAAAGAGGCCGACGGCTGCGCGATCGCCGCGGCCTGCCGGCTCCCCGACACCGCCGCCGCAACGGACGCGCTCGCGGAGCTGCGGCGCGGGTGCGACGCGAGCCAACCCCTCTCCTGCCTCTACTGGGCCGACACCCAGACGAAGACAGCGACGGCCGCGCAGCTCAAGGGCGCCTACACGGCCGCTTGCCGAAACGATTCGCCCGCGGCGCCCCTCGGGTGCACGCGCATGGTGCTCCAGACGCTGGCCACCACGCAGGTGGGGTACGAAGCGGAGCGTATGCTCGGCCACCTGCGCGTGCTCTGCAACCGATTGGTGGGCCCGGCGTGCTGCGCGCTGGCAGGCGAGCACGAGACCGGCCGCTGGACGCCCGCAGACGCGGGCCGGGCCGCGGAGCTGCGCGCGCAGGCCTGCACGCTCGGCGAGCAGAGCTGCTGCGCGCGCGGCACGCCTCCGTCACCGGGCAAATGACCGGGCCGGTCGACCTCAGCGCCGGCGTGCCGTGACGGCGCCCCGGCGGCAGGCCATCGTCGCGTCGGTGAGCTTGCCGAGGGCAGCCTTGAGCCGCGGGCCGAGCGCGGGATCGCGGGCGACGGTCTGGAGCAGGGCCGGCGGCGCCGCGGCGAACGTGGCGGCCTGGGACTGTCGCAGGGTCGCCTCGGCGGCGGCGCGCCCCGCGCAGGCCGCCGGAAGCGCGGCGGCGGCCTCGAGCGCGGCGACGTAGCGCGCGGCCGCCGGGTCGGGAGCGCCGGCGGCGACCGGCGGAGGCGCTGCCGGCGCGGCGGTGGGAGCCTCGGCCGGGCGCTGCTCGATCACGCCGGGCGCGCGGCAGCGCCGGCGGACCGCGTTCTGGCGCGCGTAGATGGCGTTCAGCCCGTCGTCGCGCCAGACGGGCAGGCCGCGACGGAGCTGCCCGCTCTCCCACTCCTGGTAACGGCCGACGAACCCTTCGGCCAGGTTGCGCGCGCTGCCGTAGGCCGTGTCTATCCCGTGGTAGCCGCCAGGATGACCGAAGGCGACGTCGTCGAACGCGACGTCCCCGGACGGCGTCGCCCGGGCGCGCGTCTCCGAGCTCCCTGTCTTCGCGCGCTGGGACTCGATCCGCTCACGCAGCCGCTTGAGCCAGCTCTTGAGCTCCGCCTTGCGCGGGTGGTCGAGCTCGATCGCCCGCTTGTAGGCGCTCCAGGCGAGGCGCACGTCGCCGTGCAGCGCCAGCAGGTTGCCGAGGGCGAAGTAGAGGTGGCTCATCCGATCGGCGCCGTAGACGGCGATCATCGACACCAGCGCGTCGAGCGCATCGGGGGGAACCCCGGCCGCCGTGAACGCCGCCGGGCTGCCGTCGAAGCGCTGGGCGTCGGTCAGCTCGCGGCCCAGGAAATCGGTCCTGGTGAACGCCGCCGGATCCTTCGCGCCGGCAATCAGGAACGCGACCAGCTGCCGGTGGTACCGCTCGCGCCCGAAGTGGGCCTTGGGCTCGAGCGCCATCGCCCGGTCGATGTGCGGCAGCGCGGCCGCGTACTCGCCGGTGAAGGTGAGCAGCGTGCCCAGGTTGGCGTGGGTCCCGTAGCCGTCCGGGTCGGCCTCCGCGCGGCGGAGCATCACCACGCGCGACGGCTCGAGCTCGCCGAGCTTCAGGAGCGCGAGCGCCTTGTCGTCCAGGGCCGGCGCGTAGTGCGGCGCCCAGGCTAGCGCCGCGTCGGCGGCGGCGATCCGCGTCTCGTAGTAGCCCACGGTATGTCGTGGGTAGTAGCCCAGCACGGCGTCGTACACGCATGGGAGCGACGTCGCCTCGGCGTGGTAGCTCTCGGTGTCCCAGCCGCAGGCCCGGGCGGCACGTGTAGGTGCCGCGCCCACGACCGCCGCCGCGAGACACACGACCGCGCGCTGCCATCGGATCACGAACCATCCTAGATCGACCCGCGCGATTCGCGTCGGGGGAGGACGAGCTTTGCTCGTCCGAGCCCATCGCGGGAGGTTCGGAACCCTCCCAGGGTTCCGAGCACGGACGTCCGCGGACATGTACGAGTCGTCCAGCGGACACTGAACGACTCGTTCAAAGGACCGCCGCCTTGGCCGAAATCACCGCGCCGCAGCGGTCTTCCGCGCTGGCCCGCGGCTTGCGAAGGGCACGGGGGATGCGGCTGCTCGATCTATACTGGGCGCCTACGATGTTCGGCAGGCCCGGGTTGCTTATGTTGGTTCCGCTCTTGGCCGTGGCGGCCTGCGGCGGCGGGGGGAAGACCACCAACGTCAGCGCGCCCCTCTGCGCCGACGCGCCCGGCCCCGCGCCGCTGCGCCGGCAGACGCGGTTCGAGTACGGCCGCACGTTGCACGACCTGACCGGCGTCGACGCCGCGATCGCCGAGGCGCTGCCGCCCGACGAGGAGACGCTGGGATTCGACGACATCGCGACCGCGTACAGCGTCTCCAGCCTGCACACCGCCCGCTATCTGGACGTCGCCGAGGAGGCGGCGGAAAGGCTGGTCGCCAACCAGGCGCGCATGACGACGTTCGCCGGCTGCGATCCCAGCGGCGGCGACGCCGCCTGCGTCGACAGCTTCATCAACGGGTTCGGACGCGCCTCCTGGCGGCGGCCGCTGGACGCCGAGGAGCTGGCCTCGATGCGGCTGCTCTACGCCGACGCTGATGAGACCGGCACAGCCGACGGGCTGTCGGCCGTGGTCGCGGCGATGCTGCAGGCGCCGCAGTTCCTTTACCGCCCCGAGCCGACCGGCGGCGCCACGAGCGTCGTGCCGCTCGACGGCTATGCCCTCGCCACCCGCCTCGCCTACCTGCTCACCGGCGCTGGCCCCGACGCGACGCTGCTGGCGGCGGCCGCCGACGGCTCCCTGACGACGAACGACGGCCTCCAGGCCGAGACCGATCGGCTGCTGGCCGGCGACCGCGCCGCCGAGCTGTTCGTCCACTTCGCGACGTCGTGGTGGGAGCTGGAGTCGGTGCCCACTCTCGACAAGGACCGCACGCTCTACCGGACCTGGACCGACCAGATCCCGGGCGCGCTGGCCGAGGAGACGCGCCTGTTTCTGACCGATGCCTGGACGTCGGGGCCGACGCTGGCAACGCTGTTGACCACGCCGGCGACGTTCGTGAACCCGACGCTGGCCGCGTTCTACAATCTGCCGCCGACGTCCGGCAGCGGGTTCGAGAAGGTCGCCCTCGATCCGGCGCGCGGCTCGGGGATGCTGACGCAAGGCTCGTTCCTGGCCGAGCACGCCAAGCCCGATCAGACCTCGCCGACGCTGCGGGGGAAGTTCGTGATGGCGCAGCTCTTCTGCACGCCGCCAGCGCCGCCGCCCCCCGACATCGTCGTGCGCCCGCCGACCGTCGACCCGCGGCTGTCGACGCGCGAGCGGTTCGCCCAGCACACGACCGAACAGCGGTGCGCCAATTGCCACATCTACATGGACCCGCTCGGCTTCTCGTTCGAGCACTTCGACGCCGCCGGGCGCTGGCGCGACGTCGATGCCGGCAAACCGGTCGACGCCAGCGGTATGCTGTCGGGGACCGACGTCGACGGGCCGTTGAACGGCGTCCCCAGCCTTGCGGCCAAGCTGATCGAGAGCCCCACGGTCGCGAGCTGCGCGGCGACGCAGTGGTTCCGTTACGCCTTCGGGCGCAGCGAGGAGACCTCAGGCGATCTCTGCACGGTGAACGCGCTCGCCGACGCGCTCGCCGGCCCCAAGGGGGACTTCAAGCAGATGGTGCGCGCGACGGTCCGCATGGCGCAGTTCCGCAACCGCCCGCCGGAGGTTCAGTAGATGAGCGCCCGTGGAGCAGATCTCAGAAATAGCCGCACCCCCGCGCTTCGCGCGGGAGCGGCTAACGTTCCCCGCCGCACCATTCTGCGTGGCGCCGCGGGCGCGGCGCTCGCGCTCCCCTGGCTGGAGTCGCTGGCGCCGCGGCAGGCCCGGGCCCAGGCCGCGCCGATCAAGCGCTTCATCGTGATGTTCACGCCCAACGGGACGCTGCCAGGGGCCTGGACGCCGACCGGCACCGAGACGTCGTTCACGCTGGGCCCGATCCTCGCCCCGCTGGCGCCCCACCAGGCCGACATCGTCGTCGTCGGTGGGCTGAACCAGCAAGGGTCCGGCGGCGACGGCCACCAGAACGGCATCAGCGGCATGCTGACCGGCACCGGCCTCAACCCGGGCCCGTTCGCAGGCGTCGGCGCCGCGCCCGCCGGGTGGCCGACGGGCCCCTCGGTCGATCAGCGGATCGCCGAGGCGATGGGCGCGCCGACCAAGTTCCGCTCGCTGGAGCTGGGGGTGCAGGTCGGCGCCGCCGACAACTGGGGGCGGATGATCTATCGGGCGGCCAACCAGCCGCTCCCCCCCAACGACGATCCGGCCGACGTCTACGCCCGGGTGTTCACCGATCTGCACACCGATCCGGCCGTGCTGCTCAAGCAGCTCAGACGGAAGAAGTCGATCCTGGACGCCGTCACCCGCGAATACGCGCGCGTGTCGGGGCGGCTGGGGGCGGCCGACCGCCAACGCCTGGACGCGCACGCCACGGCGGTGCGCGAGATCGAGATGCGGCTCGCCTCGCAGACGACGTCGTCGAGCGCCGTCTGCCACGACCCCACCATCCGCGCGGTCGCGACCTACGCCAACGACAGCTTCCCGGATGTGGGCGGCCTGCAGCTCGATCTGCTGGCGATGGCGCTGGCCTGCGACATCACCCGGGTGGCTTCGCTCCAGTGGTCGCGCGCGGTGTCGCAGACACGGTTCACCTGGCTGCCGATGCCGGTCAACGAGGCCCACCACGATCTGTCGCACCGCTCGGACGACGACACCGACGCGGTCGCCAAGCTGACCCGGATCAACACCTGGTACGCCAGCCAGCTGGCCGGGCTGATCGCGCGCCTCAAGGCGATTCCCGAGGGGAACGGAACGGTCTTCGACAACACGCTCATCCTCTGGAGCAACGAGCTGGCGAAGGGGAACACGCACAGCCGGGTCGGCGCGGGCTACGTGCTGGCCGGCCACGCCGGCGGCGCGCTGCGCACCGGCCGCTACCTCGACTACACAGGGCAGTCGCTGCCGCACAACAACCTGCTGGTGTCGCTGCTCAACGCGATGGACGTCCCCGATCGCAGCTTCGGCAAGACCGACTGGTGCTCCGGCGCCCTCACCGGCCTCCTCTAAGACAGGACTGACAATGAAACCACGTAGCGTTCCCCTCGTCGCCACTCTCACCAGCCTGTTCGCTCTCGGCGCGGGCTGCTCGTCCAGCGCCCTCAACAACGCCGACGGAGGCCACGACGGCGGAGCCGACGTCCCGACGGTGACGGTGAACTGCCCCGACGACTCCGAGCCGATCGATCCGACAGCGATCATCGACGACATGGAGAGCCCCAACTTCATGACGGCGATGCCGGGCAACCGTGGCGGCGCCTGGTGGGCGGGCGGCGACGACGCCTCGAAGGCCCAGGGCGCCGCGATCGTGCCCCAGGACAGCTTCGACGCCGAGGCGATCCCCGGCGGCCGCTGCGGCAGCCGCTATGCCGTCCACGTCACCGGCCACGGCTTCATGGAGTGGGCGGTGGCCAGCGTGTCGTTCGGCTACGGCTCCGTCGACGGAGGCGCGCCCAACGTCCTCCCCTACGACGCCAGCTTCCGGACCGGCATCGACTTCTGGGCGCGCATCGGCGACACCTCGACGAACCAGATCCGGGTGGAGATCCCGGACAAGTACTCGAGCGACGTGGGCGGGATTCTGCGACAAGACCGCGACCGGCGATCCCAGCAGGTTCTGCTACGACCACTTCGGCACCTCTCTCACCGGGCTCTCGACCGAGTGGCGGCGCTTCAGAATCCCCTTCCTCGGCCTCAGTCAGGAAAACTTCGGCATCCCGCGACCGCACATCGACACCGCCGCCCTCTACTCGATCGACTTCAGCTTCCCCAACGCCGTCTTCGATTTCTGGATCGACGACTTGTACTTTTATTAAATCAGGAACCCTGGGAGGGTTCCTGCGACCTCCCCGCGATGAGCTCGCGCGGGCTAAGCCCGCGCTCCCTCGACGCGATCATCTACTCCGTCGTGGTTTCCTGTCGATCCGGCCGGTGCTAGTGTTCGCCTCGATGACGCGCGAACCCGAAGCCCGGAGCGAGTCCGCCGGTGACGGGCGGGTCACCGCGACGATGGAGTCGAGCGCGTTCCGGGCGCCGGTCGTGGGGCGGTTCCGCCTTCACCTCGTGGCGACCGGACAGGGCGCCAAGGCCCCCTGGGAGTCGTCCGGCGAGACCTGCGCGATTGGCTCCGACCCCGGCAACGATCTCCGGTTGGCGGAGGCGACCGTCTCGGGCTTCCACTCCGAGATCCGGGTCGGCGCGAACGGCATCCGGATCGTCGATCTCGGCAGCCGCAACGGGACCATCGTCGACGGCGTCCAGATCAAGGAGGCCTTCCTGCGCACGGGGAGCCTCATCCGGCTCGGCGACGCGACGCTGCGCTTCGAGCTGGCCGACGGCGGCAACCGCCTGCTGGTGTCGGACAACACCGCGTTCGGGGGGATGTTCGGGATCTCGGTGTCGATGCGCGCCTCGTTCGCGCTCATGGAGAAGGCCGCCGCCAGCGACGCGACCGTGCTGCTCGAAGGGGAGACCGGGACGGGCAAGGGCCAGGCCGCGGAGGCGATCCACGGGGCCAGCGCCCGCGCGAAGCGCGCCCTTCATCGTCGTCGACTGCGGCGCGATCCCCGCCAACCTGCTCGAGAGCGAGCTGTTCGGTCACGAGAAGGGGGCGTTCACGGGCGCCGAGTCGCGCCGGCGCGGCGCGTTCGAGGAGGCGACCGGCGGCACGATCTTCCTCGACGAGATCGGCGAGCTCCCGCTCGATCTGCAGCCAAAGCTGCTGCGCGCGCTGGAAAACCGTCAGGTGCGGCCGCTGGGCGGAAACATCCACCGCGCCATCGACGTCCGCATCGTCGCGGCGACCAACCGCGATCTGCGCACCGAGGTGAACCAGGGGCGCTTCCGCTCCGATCTCTTCTTCCGGCTCTCGGTGGTCCGCATCACCCTGCCGCCGCTGCGCCAGCGCCCGGACGATCTGCCGTTCCTGGTCAGCCGCCTCCTGCGGCGGATGGGCGCCGACGAGTCGACCGTCGAGCGCTTCTCGACGGGTGAGTTCCTGAGCGGGCTGGCGCAGTCGGCCTGGCCGGGCAACGTCCGCGAGCTGCGCAACCACCTGGAACGCTGCCTGGTCTTCGAAGACCCGATGCCGCCGGCCGACGGCGGAGCGCCCCCGCCGCGCGCCACCCCCACCGCGACCGTCGACCCGCGCGTCACCTACGCCGAGGGGCGCCGGCGTGCGCTGGAGGGGTTCGAGAAGGCCTTCATCCGCTCTCTGCTCGACCTGCACGGCGGCAAGGTGGCGGTCGCGGCCCGCGCCGCCGGCATCGATCGGGTCTACCTCTATCGGTTGATGCGACGGCACGGCGTGACCGGCAGCGACCGCGAGCCTGACGGCAGCGACGCCGGCTGACCGGCCGGCGGCTAACTCACCGACTGCAGCCGCCGCCGCACCGACGCGACGTGGTCGCGCAGCACGTAGAGCTGGTCGGCGAAGGCGAGCGGGGTCTTGATCTCGTCGACCGCGTGGGCGATCTCGTCGATGCGGCCGAGGATCCGCTGGCGCTCCTCGGGGCTGCGCGTGCCGTGCATCTCGCGCTCGATCGCCATGAGCGCCCCGTACCAGCGGTAGATACGGGAGCGGACACGCCAGCGGTAGACGGCCGGGACGATCTTGGTCGCCGGGACGATCACCACCAGCAGCGGCACCAGCAGCACCAGCAGGCGGTCGATCAGGCTGGCGAGCCAGAACGGCAGCCGCTTGTAGAGGAACTGCTCGCCCGACTTGTAGTAGCGCTCCGCCTCGCGGCTGATCGGGAAGTCGCGCGCCAGCGGGGCCGGGAACTCGCCGGCGGTGCGGAACAGGCCGGGGCCGCCGTGGACCTCGCGCGCGGCGCTGATCAGCAGGTCGGAGAGCGCCGGGTGGAGGTGGGGGCGCGCCACCAGCTCGACGGACGGCCCCACCAGGACCAGGGTTCGGGGCGGATAGTTCTTGGCCAGATCCATGGCGCCTTCGGGCAGGGTGAGCTTCGAGAGGAAGCGGAACTTGCGGAGATAGCCGTCGGCCTGGCGGAAGCTCATGAGCTCGATCCCCGGCACCCCGCGCAGGCTGCGCATCACCTCCGGGGTGGCCGAGTCGCCCATCAGGAACGCGGCATCGATCGTCCCCGCCAGCAGCGCCTTGGCCGCCTCGTCGCCGCCGAGCTCGAGCAACACCGTCGGCGACCCGTCCATCTCGTTGGCCTTCAGGACCTTCTGGGCCAGGACCCGGGCCCCGCTCCCCTCCGGACCGATCGCGATCCGCTTGCCGCGCAGCTGCGAGAGCAGCTCGACCGGCTCGGGGCTGCGGCAGTAGACCATCAGCGGCTGGGCAAAGACGCTGCCCAGGGAGACCAGCTTGTCGTCCCCCTCGACGCCCTCGGCGAGGCCCCCCTGCACGAACCCGACGTCGACCTTCACGGCAGGGTTTGCCAGCTGCTTCAGATTCTCCAGCGCGCCCCGCGACGGCAGGATCTCCACCTTCACGCCGTCCCGGGCCAGGATCGCCTTGTACTTCTCGGCCTGTTTTCGGTAGCTGCTGCCTTCCGGGCCGCTCGCGAACCGGATCGTCGTCGGCGGCGCGAAGCGCGTCGCCTTGAACGCGACCCAGCCGGCCACCACCAGCACCAGCAACGCCGGCAAGCCGGCAGCCATCAGGTCGCGCCACGATGCCGTGGCGATCCAGCTCTTGAGGCGTCCCTTCGGAGGTGTCGGTATCACGCCGGCTATTTTTTCATCTCTGGCTACCGGCCGCTACCGCCGCCAATCGTCACGTGCTTGACGGTAGAGCACGTGACGCTGCAGCGGATGCCCGGCCGGGATCGCGGGGTGCAGGAAGTCCTCGGTCGTCGTTCGGCGCATCCCCAGCCGCTGCATGACCCGCTGCGACGGCAGGTTCAGCGCCGCCGTGAACGAGACGATCTCGGCCAGCCCCGCCTGCGTGAACCCGAACGTCATCGCCGCGCGCGCCGCCTCCGTCGCGAAGCCCTGCCCCCAGAACGCGGGCAGGAGGCGCCAGCCGACCTCGACGCAGGGGACGAACGGCGCGACCATCTCGGGGACGGAGAGGCCGACGACGCCCATGAACGGCGAGAACGGTGAGCCAGACTCGTCATGCTCACGGCGCAGCTCGACCGGCCAGAGCCCGAAACCGCGCAGCGCGATCCGCCCGCGAATCCGGGCCGCGGCGGCGTCGCTCTCGGCGCGCGACAGGACCGACGGAAAGAACGCCATCACGCGCGGGTCGCCGTTCAACGCCGCGAAGGGCTCGAGATCCTCGTCGCGCCATTCGCGCAGCCGCAGGCGCGCGGTCGTGAGCTCGAACCCCGCCGTCACGCCCCAAGTCTACCCGTGGTCCGGGTCCCGCCTTTAGGTTGGACACCGCAGGGCCCGGGACCTGAAAATGCGGCATGCCGCAGCGCTCGGACGATCCCGCCGTCGATCCGATGCTGGCGACGATGACCCCGGCGCCCGGCGCGCCGGCGCCGCCACCCGGCGGGCTGCGCCCCGGCACCCTGGTCGGCGGCAGCTACGAGGTGACGCGCCTGCTCGGGCAGGGGGGGATGGGGGCGGTCTGGGAGGCGAAGCACCTGCGGCTCCCCGACAAGCGCGTGGTCGTGAAGGTGCTGCTCCACCGGGCGACCGACATGGTGGCGCTGGCCCGCTTCCGCCGCGAGGCCGAGATCGCCTCGAAGCTCGGCCACCCCAACATCGTCGAGGTGCTCGACTTCAACACCCTGCCCGACGGCGCCCCCTACATCGTGCTCGAGCTGCTGCGCGGGGAATCGCTGGCGGCGCGGCTGGCGCGGGGACGGCTGGCGCTCGCGCAGGTCACGGCGATCGTCAGCCAGATCGGCTCGGGGCTGGCGGCCGCCCACCGGGCCGGGGTGGTCCACCGCGATCTGAAACCGGACAACGTGTTCCTCTGCCCCACCGAGATCGACGGCGAGGCCCGGGACGTCGCCAAGATCCTCGACTTCGGCATCTCGAAGGTCCGCGGCTCCCAGACGGTGTTGACCCAGGACTCGACCCTGATCGGCACGCCCCAGTACATGGCCCCCGAGCAGGCGACCGGGCGCAACGACGCGATCGACGGGCGCACCGATATCTTTGCGTTCGGCGCGATCGTGTTCGAGATGCTGGCCGGCCGCCCCGCCTTCACCGGCGAGACGCTGTCCGCGGTCATCCACGCCGTCGTCTACGCCCCGACGCCACCGCTGGCCGAGCTGGCGCCGGGGATACCGCCCGCGATCGTCGCGGCGGTCGAGCGGGCGCTGGCCAAGCAGCCCGACGAGCGGTTCCCCGACGTCGCCAGCTTCGTCAAGGCGGTCACGACGCGGAGCCTCGAGACCGCACCCGCGGCGCCGGCGCTGGCGCCGACGCAATCGCACATCCCGACCGCGCCGATGACCGTCGCGCCGCCGGTCATGCGCCCGAAAAAGGGGCTGATGACCGCCGTGCTGTTCGCGATCGTGGGAATCGCGTTCGCGGCCCGGTTCCCGGCGCGCCGAGACACCCCCACGCCCGCACCGTCACCCGCGCCGCAGGCGGCAACCGCGCTGCCACCTGCGGTCGCGCCGCCACCGGCGGTCGCGCCGTCACCGGCGGTCGCGGCGACCGCGCCGCCACCGGCAGTCGTGCCGCCACCGCCGGTCGCACCGTCACCGAAGCTCGCGCCCAAGCGGGCGCCCCCCGTCGCCGACGGCGCGCGTGCGCAGGGCCCGATCGAGCCGGCCAGGACCTTCGTCGGCCCCGAGGGGATGACGGTGGCGATCGTGCCGCAGGGCGAGCACAGCGCGCTGGTACGAATCACCGGCTCCCGGACCGAGCTCGACGACAAGGTCATCCCCCACGCCGTCGCGGGCAGCGGAGAGACGCACGTCAACTACCAGACGACCTACCGCGGCCGCCGCTGGATCACGATCGCGGTGCGCGACGGGCGCTACACGCTGTGGCTCCCCGGGCGGCGCGACAGCCTGGTGGTGTCCTACGACGAAGCGTTGACCAAGACCCTCAAGGTCGACCAGCTCCGGAGGACCTACAAGCGCCAAGAGGCCGACGGCACGCTGACCAACCTGTCGGCGTCCGCGCAGACCGGCGAGCCGAGCGCCGGTGCCGCGCCGTGAGCGTCCGACGGGCGGTGGTGCTGGGCGCGGTGGTCGTCCTCGGCGTCGCCGCGACGCTGCTCTTCCGATCGCACGGCGGCCGGAGCGAGCCGCCTCCTGCCGAGGCGCCGCCCAAGCTTCAACCGGAGACTGAACCGGAGACGGCGCCCGCCGCGACGGCTCACGTCGCGCCGCCCGCAACCGCCCCGCCGCCGTCCCCTTCGCCGATCCCGGCGGAGGAGCGGCCGGACGCCAACGCCCCCGGCGTGCGCGCCCGGGCCCTGCACGACACCCTGGTCGGAGCGACGGCCGACGCGGCCCGGCTCTACGCCGACCTCAGACGCACCGGACGCCCGGTTCCCCCCGAGGCCCGCCTCCTGGTCGAGATGAAGCGGGCCGGCGCCAGCGCCGCCGACCTGTCGAGCTACGTCGACCGCTCGTTCCCCGACGACCCGATCACGCGCGCGGCGGCACTGAAGTGGATCCGGATCAACGTCCCCAGGGAGCTCCCCCCCGGCGCGGACGCCGGTCCGGCCGCTAGAAGTCGAATTTTCCGAACGACCCCAGGTCCTTGAAGGCCTCGACGAGACGTGCGGTGAAGCCCTTCTCGCCCAGGTGGAGCCAGCCGCGCGGGTCGATGTACTTCTTGTTTGGCTTGTCGGGCCCCTCGGGGTTGCCGAGCTGCGACAGCAGGTAGGCGCCCTTCTCGTCCATGAACGACTTGATCGGGTGCGTGAAGGCCCACTGCGTGTCGGTGTCGATGTTCATCTTCACGACGCCGTACGAGACCGCCTCGCGGATCTCCTCCTGCGTCGAGCCCGAGCCGCCGTGGAACACGAAGTTCACGGGCTCGGGCCCCGTCTTGCGCTTCTCGCGGATGTAGAGCCTGCGAGTCGCGCAGGATCGGCGGCTTCAGCTTGACGTTCCCGGGCGCGTAGACGCCGTGGGTGTTCCCGAACGACGCGGCGACGGTGAAGCTGCCGATCGGGTTGAGCGCGTCGTAGGCCTTCAGCACGTCCTCGGGCTGGGTGTAGAGCTTGGCGTGCTCGACGCCCGAGTTGTCGACGCCGTCCTCCTCGCCGCCGGTGATGCCGAGCTCGATCTCCAGCGTCATCCCCATCTTCGCCATGCGGGTCAGATAGCGGGCGCTGATCTCCAGGTTTTCTGCGATGGGCTGCTCGGAGAGGTCGAGCATGTGCGAGCTGAACAGCGGCTCGCCGTTCTTGGCGAAGTACTCCTCGCCGGCGGCGAGCACGCCGTCGACCCAGGGGAGCAGCTTCTTCGCGCAGTGGTCGGTGTGCAGCACGACGGGCACGCCGTAGACCTTGGCCAGCGTCCGCACGTGCAGCGCGCCCGCGATCGAGCCGGCGATCGACGCGGCCTGGGCGCTGTTGTCCAGCGTCTTGCCGCCGATGAACTGGGCACCGGTGTGCGAGAACTGGACGATCATCGGCGCCTTCGCCTCTTTCGCCGCGGCGAGCGCGGCGTTGATCGTGTGCGAGCCGATCGCATTCACCGACGGCAGCGCGCAGTCGACCTCTTTGCAGTAGGCGAACAGCTCGTTCAGCGCCTTGCCGGTGATCACCCCTGGTTTCAGCTTCAAATTGGCCATGTGCTTGCGCGCGAGTATAGACAACGAACCGACGGGAATCCTAGTCGCTAAGTATCAGCGGGCTCCGGTTTGGCTCAGGCATGAAGTGGTCGCGGTTGACGTGCGCGAAACGTTTCAGGCGTGCGAAGCCGGCGGGCGTCAGCGCCCCCATCAACAAGTCGAAGCGTCCCGGGCGCTTGGGGTCGGCGACGACGGCGCGGTAGGCGCGATCGCCCAGCGGCTTGCCGCCCAGGTCGGGCGCCGGCAGCTCGGCGGCCAGCGCGTTGAGCGGCGCCGCGCCGACCAGCACCAGGTTGAAGCGGGCGCGCTCGGCGGCGGTCACCTCGCCGTCGCCCTTGACCGCGAACCGGGCCCCCACCATCGGCCCCCAGTCGGCGAGCGCGGTCGCCAGCGCCTTCGCCGCCGCCACCGCGTCAGGGGTGCCGTGCGTCCCGTACACGTAGATGTGCGGCGCCTGACGCGGGACGCTCTTGCCGAACAGACCGGGGATCGCCTCGCCGGGCGGCGGCGGCGGGGGCGAAGGGGGTGCCGGCGGCGCCGGCTCACGTTTGATGGCGGCCAGCCTGCGCAGCAACCCCGCCCCTTCATACGCGGGCTTCCAGGCGAAGTGATCGACGTTCGGGTACTCGGTGTAGTGGACGTTCTTCCCCAGCCAGCCGAGCGCCCGAAACCTGTCGACCATGTGACGCGAGTCGTTGACCGACACCACCGGGTCCTTGGCGCCGTGAAAGATGAAGACCTGCATCCGCGCCGCCCGATCGACCAGCGCGCCGGGCGACAGGCGCTCCAGCGCCGGAGAGTCGTAAAGGGCGCGATCGGCTGCCGGCACCATGCGCGGAAACTCGGCGACGGCGCAGACCGGCGCCAGCGCGGCGAACAGCTCCGGGTGGCGAAGGCCGATCGCCCAGACGGCGCCGCCCCCCATCGACAGGCCGGTCATCGTGATGCGGTCGGGATCGATGTCGTAGGCCCGGCGCACATCGGCGATGACCCGCATGACGTCGTCGCCGCCCAGTCCGTCGTAGCCCATGAGCTCGCCCCGCCCGAACGGCGACACGACGATCGCCGGGACGTCGGGGAGCCCCAGCTCGTTGCGCGACGCCTCGGCGTCGGTCTCGCCGGGGCGGTTGTCGAGCCCGAACACGCGGCGCAGGTTGTGGCGGTGGTCGGAGAACGCGCCGTGGAGCGCGACGATGAGCGGCACCTTGTGACCGGGCTGGTAGTCGCGCGGCACGTAGAGCGCGTAGGGCTGCAGCGTGTCGTCCCAGTCGGACCGGTAGGCCTTCACCATCATCCCGGTCGCGGTGCGATACGGATCGCCGCCGGCGGCGACGGTATCGGCGTAGACCCGCGCGACATTCAGGGTCCGCTGCACGAAGGCGTCGTCGCGCGGCGGAACGGTCACGCTGGCGGCGCGCAGCTCGGCGTCCTCGATCAGCCGCTCGATCGACGGCAGCGTCACCTCGCGCACGACGGCGGACGCGGCGGCGGCCTTTGCACGGGCGCGCGCCACCGCCGCGCGCGCCTGGTCACGCGACAGGGCCGGATCGGCTACCACCTCGCCGACGACCTGCCGCGGGGCCGTCGCGGCGGGAAGGCTAGCCGGGCCGGCTGCCGTCGCGGCTGGCCCGCCCAGCGCCAGCGCCGTCGCGAGCAGCCCGACGCGCACCGCCCATGTCATCGGTGGGGGCGAAAGAAGCCGCGCTTCGCCGGCCCGCGCTTCTTCAGGTTCACCCGAGATCTTCTTGTCCTTGGTGCCGGAGACCGCCACCTTGCGGGTCGCGGTCTCGTAGCCGGACTTCACGAACACCACCTCGTAGGTGTTGCCGGTCCGGAAGTGGAGGTTGATCGGGGTTCGGCCGAGGACATGAGCCTTCGACTTCACGATCGCACCGGCGGGGGCGGTGACGAAGTGAAGGATGGCGGTCTCGGGCTTGGCCGCGGCGCCCGCGGCCACCTTCGCCGCGCGGGGCTTGGCGGCAGGTTTCGCTCCCCTGGCCGGAGCCTCCGCCTCGTCCTCGCCGATCACCGCGCTCTCCGCGTCGGGGACGGCATCCTTGAGCAGCGCCTCCTCGTCGGGCTCGTCGTCGGCGGGCTTCTGGCCCGCGGGCTTTTCGGCAGCGGGCTTCTCCGCGAACGGCGGTGCCGCGGCGGCATCGGGACGGCCGGGCGCCTCGGCGGCGGGCGCGGCGGAACCGTCCCCGGCTGCCGCGGCAACGGGCGCCGCCGGCGGCGGAGCGACCGGCGGCGCGGCGACCGGCGGCGCGGGGGGCATCGGGGCGGGAAGGGACGGCGGCACGGGCGCTGGCTTGATCGTCGGCGGGGGCCCGGCGGCGTCGTTGCCGAGCCCCAGCGCGCCGACCACGCCCTCGCGCTCGGCCCAGTTGATGAGGTAGCGGGCGCCGATCACCGCCGCCAGCGCGAACACCACGCCGAACCAGAACCCGGAGCGGCGGCGGGACGGCTCGCGAAACTTCACCTCGGCGGTCGCGCCCCCTACCGGGCCCGGCGTCGGCGTCCGGGGCCGCGACGACGCCAGCTCGGTCTGGCTGCTCGCCTTGTCCAGATCGTCGAGCTCGAACGACGTCCCCGCCGACAGATCGGTCCCGACGGCGTCCTTGACGGTGCCGCCGGGATCCGCGGCGCCCAGCGTCCGCTTGCCGATCGAGGGGACGTTGTCGCGCCGGCCAAGCTGCTCGAGCCAGAGCTTCAGCTCGGTCTGCCCGGCCGAGTGGAACTCGCCGCGCAGCGCCCGCTCGACGTCCCCCAGGAGCTCGTCCGCCGTCTGATAGCGCTCGCTGGGGGAGAGCCGCATCGCCTTCATGATGATCGCCGCCACCGCGGGGCTGACGGTCGGCCGCACCTGCTCCGGCGGCGTGAACTCGGCCTTCTGGACCCGGATCAGCGAGTCCATGTCGTTGCCGGCCTCGAACGGCAACTTGTCGGTCATCTGGCGGTAGAGCATCGACCCGACGGAGAAGATGTCCGACCGCCGATCGACGGTGCCGCCCAGCGCCTGCTCCGGCGACATGTACGCGACCTTGCCCTTGATGACGCCGGCCGCGGTCTGCTCCCGCTTGCGGTGCGCCTTGGCGACGCCGAAGTCGGTCAGCTTCACCTCGCCCTGATCGCTGATGAGGACGTTGTTGGGGCTGATGTCGCGGTGGACGATCCCCAGCGACTTGCCATCGCGGCTCTTGGCGTGGGCGTAGGCGAGCGCCCGGCAGACCGAGGCCGTCACGTGGAGCGCCAGGGCCGCCGGCCAGACCATCCCGGCCGCGTAGGCCCGCTGCAGGATCTTCTCCAGGTCCCAGCCGTCGACCATCTCCAGCGCCAGGAAGTAGCGCCCCGTGGCCACGCCCAGATCCAGAATCTGCGCGATGTTGCTGTGCTGCAGGCTCATCGAGATGTGAGCCTCGTCGAGCAGCATGTTGCGGAACTGCGGGTCGGCCGAATAGGCCGTGAGGATGCGCTTCAGCACCACGGGCTTTTCAAAGCCCTCGGCACCGTGCTGGACGGCCAGAAAGATTTCGGCCATCCCGCCGTCGGCGAGCTTGCCCCGAATCGTGTAGCGCCCGTGCGACGCCATGGGTCCGGTAGGGTATCATCCCCGACGCGCCGGATGGCCAAAGACCGCTTCGGTATCGACGAGGGCTATCACGACGCGCGTGGCACGGCGCACGTGACCACGCCAGAAACCCGTGCCGCCCTGCTGGCCGCGATGGGGGTCGACGACGCCGAGGCGGGCGGCCCCGGCACCGAGGCCCCCGGCACCGAAGCCCCCCCCAACGGCCCCCCCCCTGTGCGGGTGGTGGTGCGGGGCGCGCCCGGCGCCGCCGCGGCCGCCGGCGAGGGGCGCGGCGACCTCGGCGGTGACCTGGTCGGTGACTTGATCCTGGAGGACGGCACCCGGTGGACGATCGAGCGCGACCAGGCGCTCCCCGCCGAGCTGCCGCTGGGCTATCACCACCTATATCCGCGCGACGGGGGCGAGACGCTGCTGGTGGTGGCGCCCCCGCACTGTTTTCTCCCCGACGACTTCAAGACCTGGGGCTTCGCGGCCCAGCTCTACGCCGCGCGCTCGCGGGCAAGCTGGGGGATCGGCGACCTCGGCGATCTCGCCCGCCTCGCGGCGTGGACCCGCCGGCTCGGCGGCGGCGCGCTGATGGTGAACCCGCTGACCGCGGCCACCCCGGTGACGCCGATCGAGCCCTCTCCCTACTACCCGTCGAGCCGGCGCTACCGCAACCCGCTCTTCCTGCACCTCGAGGACCTCCCCGGCTGGGAGGCGCTCGACCCCGCGCTGCGGGCCCGGCTGGGGGAGGCCGGGCGGGCCCTCAACGAGGCGCGGCGCATCGACCGCGACGCGATCTTCGCCCTCAAGACCACGGGGCTGGAGGCGCTCTACGCCCGCTTCACAGGCGATGCCACCTTCGACCGCTACCTGGCGAGCGAGGGGCGCGCGCTGACCGAGTTCGCCACCTACTGCGCGCTGGCCGAGCGTCACGGCAAGGACTGGCGCCGGTGGCCCGAGGGGGTGCGCCACCCCGGCGGGGACGAGGTGGCGACCTTCCGCGCCGCGCACGCCGTGCGGGTGAACTACCACGCCTGGCTGCAGTGGCTGATCGACGGTCAGCTGGCGCGCGCGTCGCGCGACGTCGCCGTCATCCACGACCTGCCGATCGGGCTCGACATCGCCGGCGCCGACGCCTGGTGCTGGCAGGAGATGCTGGCGCAGGACGTCTCGGTCGGAGCGCCCCCGGACGAGTTCGCCGCCGACGGCCAGGACTGGGGGCTGACGCCGTTCATCCCCTTCCGCCTGCGCGCGGCCCACTACCGGCCGTTCATCGAGACCATCCGCGCGTCGCTGCGTCACGCCGGCGGGCTGCGCATCGATCACGTCATGGGGCTGTTCCGCCTGTTCTGGATCCCGCGGGCGCTGGGCGCGCGCGGGGGGACCTACGTGCGGAGCCAGGCTGACGAGCTGCTGGCGATCGTCGCGCTCGAGAGCCAGCGGGCCCAGGCGCTGATCGTCGGCGAGGACCTGGGGACGGTCGAGGCGGGGGTGCGCGAGACGCTGGCCGCGCAGCGCATGCTCTCTTACCGCCTGCTCTACTTCGAGCCGGGGGCGCCGGCGGCGTTCCCCGAACTGGCGCTGGCCAGCGTCACCACCCACGACCTGGCCACGATCGCGGGCCTCTGGACCGGGGCTGACGTGGCGGCGCAGCAGCGGGTCGGCGTCGATCCGAACGCGAGCGGTATGGCGGCGCTGAAGGAGAAGCTGCGCCAGCTCGGAGAGCTCGCCGAGGACGCCCCGGTCGAGACCGCGATCGAGACGACCCACCGCGCGCTCGGCCGCGCGCCGTCGCGCATCCTGCTGGCGACGCTCGACGACGCCGTCGCCGTCCCCGAGCGCCCCAACCTGCCCGGAACCGTCACCCAGTGGCCCAACTGGTCGCTCGCCCTGCCCCAGCCGCTGGAGGAGATCGAGGAGCTGGAGTTGCCGGGCCGGATCGCCGCCGCGCTGGCGCGCCGCTGACGCGTCCTGCCCGGGCACATGGGTGACAGTTAGCCCGGGCGCATGGGTGACGGAACGCATCGCCGAGCGCGGCGGAGGATGCGAGCCCCCTACCCGTGTGGCGAGCTTCGGGCTTCGACCGGGCGTTGCGCCCGATGCGCGGGCTTCCCGTGGGGGGCCGGAGCCTCTCTCCAGTCGATGACTCCGCCGCCGCGACGCCAGCCGACCGTGGCGAGCCACGTTCTGGGTACTGCTACCGGAGATCGCTCGGCCGCTGTCTCCGGAGGTCGGCGCCACCCGTCGAACCAGGGACCGGAGCTGCATGGACCACCTGAGCAGACGCCCTCAGGTGCTTTCGAAAGTTGAGCAGCACGTAAACCATCCCGTGCCTCACCGCGCGTGGCGTGCCGAGAGCGCGCGTGTGATAGCGATCCGACCAGACCGCGCCCCGACGACTGGCGCTGCGGTTGATGCCGCGTGCGCACCGAATCGCGAGCCCCTGCAAGCCTCGCCGGAGGCCTTGCACCACGTCGGCTTCGACAATCAGGTGAACGTGATCGATCTGGACGGAGAAATGAATCACCCGAAACGCAGCCCGGCTCGACGCCGAGAGGGCCGCGCGCAGCGCAGTGAAGATGCGCGCTGACCGCAGCGACGGAACCCCGACTCCGCAGCGGAGGGTGACGTGGACGGGATGCCGGACGTCGTGCCGCGCTCGAGGCCGGTGCGGCACACCCGGGCGCGCGCCAGCAGGTTTGCGTCCGGCGCCCCGACGCCGCCCACCCCAGGTCGCAGGTACCGGTAGATCGAGCTGCCGTGGCGAACCGCGTGCCATTTTGAATGAGCACTAATCGGCGTCGGGTAGCTCGCGTTGCGTCCCCCGGCACAGACAATCGACGGGCGCGACGACGGGCGCGACGACGACGACGACGACGACGACGAGCCGCGCCAACGGGCGCGCGGCGGCGTCGGGGCGCGACGACGTTGGGGCGCCACGACGGCCGCGCGGCGGCGTCGGGGCGCGACGACGGGCCGCGACGACGTTGGGGCGCCACGACGGCCGCGCGGCGGCGTCGGGGCGCGACGACGGGCCGCGCGACGAGGCGGCGCGACGACGGCTGGCGTGAGCCGCCGGACCGTCTCCGGGCGACTCATCCCGTACCCGTGCGGTGCGTTTTGGTATGTGGCGTTGTGCTGATCGCCTCGTGCGGCCAGTCGTCCGACGGCGCGAGGTCACCGGGAACAGGTGGCAGCGGCAGCGCGGGAACCGCCGGCAGCCCCGGCGCGGGGGGCGGTGGCCGGGGAGGATCGGCGCCCGGCGGCGGTGGAGGTAGTGGCGGGCCGGCGGCGGGCGCCGGCGGTGGTGGAACTGGTGGCGGGGGCGCGGGAACCGGCGGAGGCAACGCGGGCCGCGGCGGGTCAGCCGGCAGCGGCCTGGGCGGCGGCGGAACAGGCGGCGCGACCGGACGCGGGGGGACGGGCGGGGCAACCGGCGTCGCGGGCAGCCGCGGCGGAGCGGGCGGCGCCGGCCCGGGCGGGATGTCCGGTGCCGCCGGCGCCGGCGTCGCGGGCCAAGGCGATCCCTGCGCGGCGCGGGCGGGGCTGCGGTTCTGCGACGACTTCGAGGCGTTCACCGCCGGGACGACACCCAGCGCGGCGCCCTGGACCACGACCGTCATCGGCGCCGGTACGGTCTCGATCGACGGCACCACCAAGGCGCACAGCGGGACCCGGTCGGTGAAGGTCGTCGGCGGAACGATGGACGCCGACTTCTCGACGATGCTGACCCTGCACGACCCGGCGATTCTCCCGGCGCCGGGCGGCCGGTTCTTCGCCCGCTTCTACATCCGCCTCGGCCGCGCCATGAGCGACGGCCACAACGCGTACCTGCTCGCCGATCCGTTCGCCAAGCCGGGGACGGGGAACAACCTCCGCCTGGGCGAGGACCACAAGATGCTGGTCTACACGCTGATGGGCGACGCGCACGCGGCGATGTCCAACCAGGACTTCTTCAGCGACGGCAACCAGCCCGGCCTCGCCTTCCCGGTCAACCAGTGGAGCTGCGTCGAGCTGCTGCTCGACGCCGGCAAGCCCGAGATCGCTGTCTGGGTCGACGGGGCCGAGGTCCCCGATCTGCACCACACCGACTTCCCGATCGACGCCTACGACTGCCTCCGATTCGGGTTCGAGAAGTACGCCGGCCCGGGCGCCACCATCTGGTACGACGACATCGCCGTCGGAACGTCGCGCATCGGCTGCAACTGACCTGCGATCGGCTACCATGCGCGGGATGGCAACCGAGCCCCCTATCGAACCTGTCGACTATGACCCGCGCTGGAACGCGCAATACATGGGCGAGCGCGATCGCCTGCGCATGGCCACCGGGATCGCGACCCTGAAGTTCGCGCACATCGGACCGACGGCGGTCCCCGGGCTGCGCGCCCGGCCGGTCGTCGAGCTGCTGATCGGCGCGCCGGCCGAGACCTGGGCCGCGCTGCCCGAGCTGCGCGCCAAGCTGAGCTCGCTCGGCTACGAGGACCTCGGCGACGGGGGAACGCCCGGGCGGGTGCTGTTCCGGCGCCGCACCCTGCGCACCTTCGATCTGATGCTGGTCGAGTACGAGGGGGCGCTCTGGCACGAGCAGCTACGCCAGCGCGACGCCCTCCGCGCGGCGAACGCCGCGACGTAGCGGTCGCCGTGCCGCGGCTGCTGCTCTGTTACCACTTCTTCCACCCCGACGATGTCGTCAGCGCGCGGATGTTCAGCGACCTGGCGGTCGAGCAGCAGCGGCGTGGCTGGCAGGTGGACGTCCTCACCAGCAACCGGTTGTGGCGCAACCCGCGCGCCCAGCTCCCCGCGCGCGAAAATTGGGACGGCGTAGGGATCCATCGCGTCTACCGGCCCCCGTGGGATCAGGCGCGGGCCCTCCAGCGTCTGGGTAATAGCGCCTGGATGACGGCCGCCTGGCTGATGGCGGCGCGCGCGCTCGGCGAGACCGGCGCGCCCGACGCGATCGTCATCGGTTCGGATCCGGCCTTCTCGCCGACGCTGGCGCTGGGGCTGCGGCGCGCCTTTCCCCGCGCCGCGCTGGTGCACTGGTGCTTCGACCTCTATCCCGAGGCGATCGCCGCCGAGGGGAGCCACGGCGCGGCGGCGCTGCTGGGCCCGGTGGCGCGGCGGCTGATGCGACTCGCCTACGGCCGTTACGACCAGCTGGTCGACATCGGGCCGCGCATGCAGGAGCGACTCCGCGACTACGGCGCGGGGGCGGCCCAGGAGACGCTGGTGCCGTGGGCGCTGACCGAGGCGGACCACCCGGCACCGATCGAAGCCGACGTCCGCGCCGCGCTGTTCCCGCGGGCGCGGCTGGCGCTGCTCTACGCCGGCACGATGGGGCGCGCCCACGACTTCGCCGCGTTCCTGCGCCTGGCGCGGGCCTGCCGGGCCCGGGCCGGCGACGCGATCGGATTCTGCTTCGCCGCGCGCGGCAACCGCCACGGCGAGCTGGTGGCGGCGCTCCGGCCCGACGACACCAACATCGTGCTGGCGCCGTTCGCCGACGAGGCGGCGCTGCCGGCCCGGCTCGCCGCCGCCGACGTGCACCTCGTCAGCCTGCGCCCCGACTGGGCCGGCGTGGTGGTGCCGTCCAAGTTCTTCGCGTCGCTGGCGATCGGCCGCCCCGTCGTCTACGCGGGGCCGGCCGACTCCGAGATCGCCCGCTGGATCGGGCAGCACGACCTGGGCCTGACCCTCACCGGCGGCGAAAGCGATGGCGACGTCGGCGCCGTCGCCGCGCGCCTGGAAGCGCTGGCCGGCGATCCCGCGGCGCTGGCGCGCTGGCGCGAAAACGCGCTGGCCGTCTACCGGCGGGAGTGGTCGCGGAAGGTCACCAACGATCGCTGGGACGCGCTCTTGCGATCACTGGTCGACCGGCGGCGGCGCCTCTAGCTGCTCCCGCGCGAAGCGCGGGTGTGCGGCTATTTGTGAGATCTACTCCAGCCGCTCCCCGAGCTGAAACTCGTCGATGACGTTGCCGGCGGCGCCGGTGAACCGCGCCCGCAGGCGGTGGCCGTCGGCGTCGATCAGCAACGCGCCGAAGCCGCCGGTGAAGCGGGCGACGCTGCCGGCGACCGGCGACCCGATCGTGTAGTTGTCGGCCCCGCCCAGGCCGTTCACGACGTAGGTGATCCCGCCGGCGTTGATCCGTTCGTAGTGGTGATCGTGTCCGGTCAGCACCAGATCGGCGCCCCAGGCGGCGTAGGGCCACTGCAACGCGGGCGTCGACCCATGCGACCCCGACGAGTGGGGCGGGTGGTGCATGTAGACCACCTGCCAGCGGGCGGTCGACGCCGCCAGCTTTGCCTTCAACCAGGCCGCCTGGATCGAATCGGCGCCGGTGCCGTCGGGCTCGCTGGGATCGCTGTCGATCGCGAACAGGTGGACGTCGCCCCGCGCGAAGTCGTAGTAGCGCTCGTTGCCGGGGAGCTGGAAGTAGTCCAGATAGGGGCGCCCGGCCTCGGTGCGCAAATCGTGGTTCCCGAGCGCCGGGAAAAATCGATTGGCGGCCGCGCCGCAGCCGTAGCGGCCGAGGTAGCCGCCGATGAGCTCGTGGAAATACTTGCCGATGTTCGTGTCGATGGTCTCAGCCGCGCCGTACGGGTAGTTGTTGTCGCCGAGGGTGACGACGAAGTCGGGCGCCCACCCCTTCACCAGCGCCGCCACGTCCCCTTCACCGGGGCTGTCGATGCCGTAGTCGCCGATCGCGGCGAACCGCGTCGCCAGGCGGTCGCTGGCCGGCGCGGGCGCGGAGGCCAGACAGACGGGAGCCTGCCGGGGGGCGCCGTCGACGCTGGAGATGGGCCGGCGGTCGCGCCCCTTTCGATCTCCCGGCGGCACCAGCAGACAGGTCGCGATCGAAACCGCCGCAACCGCTGCGATCAAAAGCAGCGGTCGGCTCGTCCGTGCGCCCTTCACGACCGAAGGAGGGTAGCAGCGACGCGGTGACAATGGGGATTCGCCGGCTAGACTTCGACCCGTGCCGGACGCAAGACCGGGCCCACCGCGGGACCGCCGCTTTTTCTTCCTCAAGCTCGTCGTACTGGTCGCGATCGCGGTGCAGGTTCCGCTCGTCTGGACGCTGGGACACCTCACCGGCCGCCTCGCCCCGTTCGCCGGGGGCGCCGGCGCGCTGACCGGCGCCTTCCTGCTGACCTTCGCCGGGCCACGGTCGTTCTGGCGCGGCCCGGGACCGCTGCGCCTCTACCTGGTGCTGTGGCCGTTCTTCATCTGGTGGATGGGCGCGCTGCTGTTCGCCCTGCTGGCGCCGTTCGCGCTCGCGGCGGCGGCCATGCTCCACGCCGGCACCGACCGGGCCCTCGCCGGCACCATCGCGGCGGCTGCCCTGGGGGTGGCGGTGTCGTTGCGCCAGCGCCCGCGCGTGCGGGCGGTCGACGTCTTCGTCGCCAATCTCCCCCCCGCGTTCGACGGATACCGCATCGCCCAGATCTCCGATCTCCACTGCGGGCCGTTCGCCAGCGGCCGCCGCGTCGCCGGCTGGGTCGCGGCGGTGAACCGCCTCGATGCCGATCTGATCGCCGTCACCGGCGACCTCATCACCAGCGGACCCGACTACGTCCCGGTCGTGACGGAGGCGCTGGGAAAGCTGGCGGCGCGCGACGGGGTGTTCGCCGCGATGGGGAACCACGACTACTTCACCGAGGGTGAGCTGGTGGCGGAGGCGCTCGGCGACGCGGGCCTGACCGTGCTGCGCAACCGGGGCATCACGCTCCGGCGCAGCGACGGGGCCCTCTACCTGGCCGGCGTCGACGACACCTGGACCCGCCGCCACGACGTCCCGGCGGCGCTGGCGGCGCGGCCCGCGGGCGCGCCGGTGGTGCTGCTGGCCCACGACCCGGCGCTCTATCCGGAGGCCGTCAGCCACGGCGTCGACCTGACGCTCTCGGGGCACACCCACGGCGGCCAGATCGGCCTCCCCGGCTTCTCGCACCGCGTGAACCTCGCGCGGGTAATGACCCGCTACACGACCGGGGTCTACCGCTCGGGGCGGTCGACGCTGTACGTGAACCGCGGCCTCGGCACCACCGGCCCGCCGGTGCGGCTCGCGGTCGCGCCCGAGATCGCCCTGCTCACGCTCCGCAGCCGCCCGCGGGCCTAGCCGCTCCCGCAGCCGCCCGCGGGCCTAGCCGCTCGGAACGACCGTGAACCCGCGGCGCGCGCGGCGCTGTCGTCGCGTCTCGACCGAGCGCCTCGAGCCGCTTGCGTGCTTTTTGCGGCGCCGGTCGAAGCGCTGCGCGCGCGACGCGCGTAACGTGGGTTGCCTGCGCGCGCGCGCCTCTGCCGGCCAGGCGGCGTCAGCCGCCGGCGCCGCGCGCCTCTGCCGGCCAGGCGGCGTCAGCCGCCGGCCGGTCGGGCGTCACCCCCGCAGCAGGCGGTCGAGGTTCTGCTTCTCCCAGGCGCAGGCGCGGGGGAAGTCTGGGAACGTGCGCTCCTCCGCGGTGAACGCCGGGGTGTGGAACCGGCGCCGGCCGTGCTCCCGCCGGACCTCGTGCTTCCCGTGCAGCATCTCGTGGAAGACGATCCAGGCGACGAAGTAGTCGGGCACGAACTCCTGATCCAGCGCCGGGTGAATGCGGATGATGCGGTCCTCGACCGCATAGCTCCCCATCTTGATCGACCGCCGCCGGGACCGGCGCGAGGCGACCACCCCCCAGGTGATGCGGGCGTCCAGGGCGCCGCCGAAGCGCTCGCCGTTCAGCCGATCGAAGATCACCTGCAGATCGTGGTGGCGGCCTGCCGTCCGCAGGGTGAAGTTGCGGGCGCGCCGCTCCTGGCGCCGGATGATGTGCTGGTGCTGCTCGATGAACTCCCCCAGCAGCGCCGACGCGCGTCGGTCGTTGTGGACGACGTAGCGGGCAAGCGCGCGCATGGTGCGGGGCTCGGCCCCCACGAACATCCGGTGCAACCGCAGCCGGTAGCCGTCGGCCTTCCGGCGCACCGAGATCATGCTGTAGTGGTTGTTGGTGAGGTGGAGCTCCAGCGACTTGCCCGGCGGCAAGTAGAGGGAGAGCGCCGCCTGGGTCTTGCCCGCCTCCTCTTCGAGCGTCGGCGCGAGCCGCACCTGGCGGGCGGCTGCGGGGGAACGCAGCGCCCGTTCGGAGCGGCTGCCCACGTCCGAAGCCGCCCGGGATGAAGCGGCGGGCGTTCCGAACGGGAGCGAGAGTTGGGTGCGAGTGGTGGCGTCGGGGGACTGAGGCGCGAACAGCGGACGTGCGGCGTTGTCGGGCGGGAGGTGACGCTTCAAGTTGGCCTCTCTAAGAGCATGCTCCCTCGGTACGAGCGGCAAAAGCGTATCAACCGACGCTGCCCTGCGCAAAATAACGTACGTATGCGAGGTTATTTGACTAAACCTGTGAATAACTGATACCGGAAACGCGCTTTTCGCGGCGAATTCGCGCTGAAAGTCGCTATAACGTCGACGTCGCGTGCGCATCCAAGTCCTTTACTTCGCGGTCCTGCGGGAGCGCCTCAAGTGCGAGCGCGAGACGGTCGAGCTTGCCGCCGGCGCCGACGTCGGCGCGGCGCGGAGAGCGATCGCGAACCGCCACCCCGAGATCGCGTCGCTGATGCCGCAGATCCAGAGCGCCGTGAACCAGACGTTTGCCCCCGAGCGCCAGGTGCTGCAGGACGGGGACGAGCTTGCGCTGCTCCCGCCGGTCGCCGGCGGCGCCGGGCCGCGCCGGATCGCGATCCGTGCCGAGCCGCTCGCGGTCGCCGACGTCGTCGCGGCCGTGGGGGGGAACGACAGCGGCGGCGTCGTCACCTTCGCGGGGGTCGTCCGCCGGCGCGGCCATCACCTTCCCGACGTCGTCCGTCTGGAGTACGAGGCCTACGTCGAGATGGCCGAGAAGGTGCTGTCCGAGATCGCCGACGAGATCGAGCGCGAGTGGCCGGGGACCCGGGTCGCCGTCCATCACCGCATTGGCGCGCTGGCGGTCGGCGAGATCGCGGTCGCCATCGCCGCCGCGTCGGCGCACCGGGCCCCGGCGTTCGACGCCTGCCGTGCGACGATCGATCGGCTGAAGGAGCGCGCGCCCATCTGGAAGAAAGAGGTCGGGGAGAGCGGCGAGGCCTGGTTGGGTCTCGGGGCGTAGCCGCTCCCGCGCAACGCGGTTGGGTCGGGCCCGAACAACGGGCCATGACTGGAGAGCAGAGACCGGCGCCGGCGTCACCGGCGCTTCGGGCGATCATCGGTGAGGACGCGACGCTGCGGGCGGCGCTCGCGCGGGCGGCCCTGGTGGCCCCGACCAGCACGTCGGTGCTCGTCTGCGGCGAGAGCGGTACCGGCAAGGAGCTGGTCGCGCGGGCGCTGCACGAGCTCGGCCCCCACCCGGCCGGCCCGTTCGTCGCCGTCAACTGCGGTGCGCTGCCGCGCGAGCTGGCGGAGAGCGAGCTGTTCGGGCACGAGCGCGGCGCGTTCACCGGCGCGGCGGTCCGGCGGGCCGGGTGGTTCGAGGAGGCGTCGGGGGGAACGCTGGTGCTCGACGAGATCGGTGAGCTGCCGCTCGACCTTCAGCCAAAGCTGCTGCGCGTGCTGGAGACCGGCCGGCTGAGGCGGGTCGGGGGCGCGGGGGAGATCCCGGTTCGCGTTCGCGTGGTCGCGATGACCCTGCGCAACCTCGAGGGCGAGGTGGCGCGGCGCAACTTCCGCGAGGACCTCTATTACCGCCTGGCCGGCTTCTGCGTCCGGCTGCCGCCGCTGCGGGAACGGCGCGGCGACATCCCGATTCTGGCCGGACATTTTCTCCGGGAGATCGCCGCCGAGGTCGGGCCCCGGCAGCTCGAACCGGCGGCGCTGGCCGCGCTCACGACGGCGAGCTGGCCGGGCAACGTCCGCGAGCTGCGCAACGCGATCCGCCGGGCCGCGATCCTCACCGCGGGGAATGACGATGGCCGCATCGGCGCCGAGGTTCTCGAGCTGCCGTCGCCCGCCCCGTTTCGGCTTGCCGAGCCGCTGGCGCTCGACGCCGTGGCTCCGGTGCCGGCGCCCGCGCTCGCCGACGACGCGATCCAGATCGGGGGGCGCAGCTTCGAGGAGATCGAACGCGCGGTCTTCGCCTGGGCGCTGCGCCGGCACGGCGGCAGCCGCCGGCAGGCCGCGCGCGCTCTCTCGGTGGCCCGCTCGACCTTCTGCGAACGGGTCAAACGCTACGGGTTCTGACCAGCTACTCAGCCGCGGGAGGCGCGGGAGGCGTTCCCTCGGGCGCGGGGGGGGCAGCGGGCGCACCCTCGGGGGCGGCGGCCGGCGCCGGTGCGGCTCCGGCGGGAGCTTCAGCGGCGGGGGGCGCGTTGGCCGGCGAGCCGCGCCAGCCGGAGCCCGGGGCCCCCGGGGCAGGTGGCGTGGACGGCGCGGCCCCGGCCGGCGGCGTCGCCTCGACGGTCGGGGGAGCGCTTGGCGGCGGCGCCGGCGGCGGCGCCTCGGTCGGAGGCGGCGGAGGGGGCGCGGCCGCTGGGGGCGGGACCGGCAGCGGCGCCGGGAGCGACGACGTCGGCGAGATAGCGGGGCGGGTCACGGGGCGCGGCGGCCCGCCGCCGCTGATCGGCGACGTGGCCGACAGTGCCGAGGTCATCTGCCCCAGCTTTCCGCCCAGCTTCATGCCGTACGAGCCGTCGGGGCGCTTCCCCTGCGCCCCTGCCACCTGCAGCATCGCCTGGACCGCCGCGGCCTTCTGCAGGAAGGCATCCGAGAACTTGAACCTCAGGTAGGCATTCACCGTCGACGACGGCAGCGGATCGTGGAGTGTCACCTCACCCTCCAGGGTGATCTCGACGTCGGGCGACTTCGCCTCCACCCCCTGCAGCTTCGCCACCCCTTTCTGGATCGCGATCGTGCCGGCGAGATCCCCGAGCCGCGTCCGCGGCAGGGTCAGCCCGCCCGACAGGAACGCGTTGCCGCTCACCTTGAGGGGGGTCTTCCCGTCGCCGAGCACGCAGTCGGCGCAGGTGAAGCTGATCTCGCCGTTGGCGTCGGCATACCGCCCGGTCTCCGATTTGACGTTCAGCTCGAGGCGCAAGGTTCCGCCGAGCGGCAGGTTGATCGTCTCCTTGATCCCCGGCAGCTCCACCATCTTCAGGTCGTGGGCCTGGATGCTGGTGCGAAACGGCGACTTCTTCCCCGGCGCCCCCTCCTGGTCGAAGTCGATCTTCCCCCCGAACGCGTCGGCGGACAGCGCGTAGTCCTTCGAGGCCCCGGGGAGGAGCGACCAGATCGAGAACGACACGCGGGCCTTCTCGATGGTGAAGCGCGTCGGCTTTCCGGTCACCGGGCGGGTCCGCACCCGGATGTCGCGGAAGACGACGCCGAGCCCGAACGCCGGCCCGGCCGAGCCAATCTCGACGTCGAGATCCTTGGCCGCCGCCTGGCGAATCGCGACCTCTTTGGCCCGCTCGTACGGAAACGAGACGTAAAGCGCGATGACGAAGACCAGGAACCCGAAGCCGCTCTTGATGGCGGCCCACCGGATCCGTTTCCACTTGTCAGGAGTCATGGTGACCATGGGCTAGCCCCTCACTCCTTCTTCCCCGCCGCGTCGGGCTTCTTCTTGGTCTTGTCCTCGTGGACCTTCTCGAACGCCGTCGCCGTCAGCTCGGCGTCCACCTTGTCCGATTCGGTCGAGAAGCGATGCTTGAGCGACATCCGGGTGAAGAAGATGAGGCGCGGGCCGGTCTCCACCCGTTTGAGGAACTTGGTCAGGCTCTGCAGATCGACCTCGCGGATGCGCAGGTCGACGTCGTGCTCGAGGTAACGCTTGCCCGCCGGCACCGCCGGCCGCTCGGACTGCTCGTCAATCTTGACGTTCTCGCCGCGCGCCGCCGCCTCGAGGTCTGCCGTCAGCTGCGGCGGATCGTTGCCGATGCGGGCCTCCTGGACGGCGTTGCGCGCCTTGGCCTCCAGGTACTCGTCGCGGTGCTGCGCGATCGCCGACAGCGCCTCGCGGATCGCGGCGTTCCCCTCGCGAAGATCGCTGATGCTGCTGAACGTGCTCCAGGTGATGACGATCAACAGGAGGGCGGCGATCGCCAAGGACCCCAGCGAGACGACCCGCCGTCTCCTGGGCGACCACCGCTCCACCTCGCCGGCGACATAGTTGTAGGGGCGGCGCAGAATGCCGACGACCCGCGCGACGACTCTCTCTTTCAGTTCGGAGATGGCGCTCATGGCTTCACGGGCACTTCGAGTTGATGGTGAGCGAGAACTGCTTGGCGCCGCCCGAAACCTCGGTGATCGCCCCCTTGGTCACCTCGTCGAAGCAGTCGATCTCCTTCAGCTTGGTGGCAATCTCGTCGACCGCGGTCCCCGAGTCGACGGTCCCCTTCATGAAGGTCTTCTTGGGGCGGATGTCGAGCTCGGCGACGTCCAGCTTGACCTTGTCGGCGGGCGGGACCTTGCGCGAGATCTGATCGAGGAGATCGAACGCGGTCGCCTTGGGGAGCGGCGCCAGCTCCTCGCGGTAGCCTTTTCGCATCAGCTGCGCGATGCCCTCGGCGTCCTCGCGCGGCTTGCCGAACAGCTCCGTGGTCGCGGTCTTGAGCTCCTTGTCGAGGTCCTTGCGCTCGTCGCCGAGGCTGGTCAGCTTGGCGCTGACGTCGGCCCCGGCCGCGAGCAGAATGGCCCCCCCCAGCACCGCCAGGTGCCAGGCCTTCTGGCGCAGCACCCCGAAGTTGGCCCGATAGACGAACGGGCCGCGGCGGAAGTCGATCTCGCGCGAGCCCTGCGCCGCCGCCAACGCGATCGCGCCCGCCAGCGCGTGCGAGTCGGATTCTCCGATCGGCGTCTCCGGGCTGGGATCCGGGGTGGCCGGCCGCACCCCGCCGCTGTCGAGGGCGATCCGCACCGGCGCGAAGCGGGCCGGCAAACCGAGCTCCGCCTCCAGGAACGGGAGCAGTCCGGCCAGCCGCGCCCCCCCGCCGACCACCAGCAGCGCGTCGACCTCGGAACGCGCGCTGGACCGGAAGCTGGCCAGCGTCTGGGTCAGCTCGCGCACCGTCGGGGCGAGGGCCTCGCGCAGCACCTGATCCAGCTTGGCCACCAGCGGCGACGGCGCCTGCTGCCCCGGCGCGAGCAGCTCGGCTTCACCGCGCTTGGCCTGCTCGGCGCGGTCGGTATCGGCCTTGAACGCCTGGGCGATCGCGGCCGTCAGATGCTGTCCGCCGCGGCGGAGGGTCCGGGCGTAGATCGTCTCCCCACCGCGCACGATGCAGATGTTGGTACGGGCGTGTCCGAAGTCGAGCAGCGCGTAGCAGGGGGGCGGGAGCGGCTCGGGCCCCTCGGTCGGCATCGGGAACAGCGTTCGGTAGATCACCGAGGCGCCGTAGAGCGACCGGGGGTGGACGTTCTGGCCGTTGGCCGCGGCGATCAGCGCTGCCGAGATCCTCGCGCTTGGCGGCCGCCGCCAGCACCGTCGCCCCCTCGGCACGCTGCCCGACGACCAGGTGATCGAAGACGACGTCTTCGATCGCGGTCACGATCTGACCCTCCAGCTCGTAGCCGACGACCTGATCGATCTTGCGCGGGTCCGAGAACGGCAGCTCGAGGAGCCGCACCGACAGCAGATCGCCCGGCACCGCGAGGTAGGGGGTCACCTCGCCCGCGATCTGGGAGAGCCCCTCGCGCACCGCCTGCATCTGGCGGTCGATGAGCGGCGCATCCCCTTCGGGGACCGCGGTCTCCACCAGCCCGCGCAGGGCGGTGCTGCGGAAGCCGACCTCGAGGAAGGCGAACTTCACCGAGAAGGTTCCGAGGTCGATGCCGCAGACGGTGTGGGCCATGGGTCGGTTATTCCTCGCGCCAATACTGCAGGATGCCGGCGGCCTTCTCGGCGACCGGGTTCAGGGTCTGGGGATTGTCGGGCGTCCGGCGAGAGTCGATGATCGCGGTGATCTTCTTCTTCACCTTGCCCGCCTCGCCGGTGGCGACGATCCGGTAGACGCGCGGCGAGTCGGTGTAGGCCAGCTTGGCCATCTCCGCCTTGTTGGGGGTGATCGGCGCGCATCGACTGGAAGATCTTGTAGCGGGGGTCGTCGGGGAGGACCGCCGTCTGCGGCTTTTGCATCAGGTTGGTGATGGTGTCGAGGCTGTCGAACCCGGCCGCGGTCGCCCGGTCGCAGAGCACGCTGGCGATCGGGTAGAGCCGCTGATCGTCGAGCACCGCCGGATCGGCCGGCGGCTTGTTGGGATCCGGCGCCGCCGCCGCCCGGATGATCCCCATGAGCAGCGGCGTGCAGTCGCCGCCGTTCTTGTTGGTGATCGCGCGGAGGTTGATCCGGCAGTTGGTGCTGGAGGCGTGGACGGTCAGGTAGGGGAGGAACGCCTCCATGAAGCCGTCGGAGACGCCGCGCACCTGCTTGATCTCGTCGATGGTGTCGTAGCCGTTGTCGTGGGCGCGGTAGCGATCGGCGCGGGCGTCGTAGCGGTAGTCCTCGCCCCCCCCGCCCCCCTCGGGCGAGAACATCTGATCGTCGCCGTCGGCCCAGTCGATGATCGCCCGCGCCACCTCGGGGCGGGTCACGAACTGGCCGTTGGCGTCGGCCTCGGAGAACAGCCGGTCGAAGCGGCGGGAGTACATCATCCCCATCAGCAGCCGGTAGACCGTCAGCTGGTTTTCGCGTGACGAGACGAGGCCGCCGCCGCAGTTGACGTCGATCTTGCCGTCTTCCGAGGTGATCTCGGCGTCGAACTTCCCCGACTTCAGCCCCAGCCCCTTGGCCGCCTCGGTGTTGAGCCCGAACATGCTCCCCAGCCCGGCGACCTCGTCCTTCGAGCCGCTGAAGAACCCCATCAGCATGCCGGCGTAGTCGGTGACCCGGATGCTGATCCCCAATGACGCGAAGTCGCCGCCCGTGCTTCCCGCCTTGCCGCCCCCCATCGCCTGCGAGATCATCTTCTGGGCGGTCGACATGATCGGGTCGACGAAGTCCTGCTGGATCTTCACCAGCAGCCGCGACAGGTTGACCGACGACCGGGCCAGATAGTGGGCGCGCAGCTCGTCGCGCGCGTTGGCCGCCTGGGCTGACTCGACGCTGGTGCCGTAGGTGAACTCGCCCACCACCGCGATCATCAGCGCCAGCCAGGTGAGCACGATGAGCATCGCGACCCCGCGCTCTCTCGATCGACGGAGCTGGCGGCGCTTCACGACGGGTTCCCCCGGTGGCTGACCATCTCGGTCATGTTGATGCGCGCGTCGGTCGAGTAGGTGACCTCCTGGCCGCGCTCGTCGATCACGGTCAGCGTGATGCGGACGTGGGCGGGGAGGTACTTGGTGCCGCTCGCGTTCAGCGTGCTCCAGTCGTTCTGCCAGGCCTTGAGCTTGTGGTCCCAGAAGGAGAACTTGACCCGGGCCACGTCGGGGCAGAGGACGTAGGTCTCGCCCGTGATCAGCTTCGGGTCCTCGGCCTGCAGCCGCCGCGTCTCGCGCCGCATCAGGTTCAGCACCCGGCGATCGTCGGGGTCGCGCGCGCCGAAGTACGAGATGACCGAGGTGTCCCCCTCGGGGACGCCGGCCCGCAGCCGCTGGTGGCCGAAGCTCGAGAAGGTCAGCTCGTCGACGTCGGCGCGCGGGGTGCTGGTCAGAAAGGTCCGGCGGTTCGTCCCGGCCAGGTTCTCGTTGTCCGAGAGGTAGGCCATCTCGAGCTCGCGCGTCATCCGCACCAGCGCCACCCGCACCGTGTGCAGCCGCTCTTGAGCGGCCTGGATGGCCCGCTTGTTGGTGACCGTCTGGCTGAACGCCCCCCACATGATCGTGGTGAGGAAGCCGAGGATCGCGAGGGCCAGCATCACCTCGAGCAGGGTGAAGCCCGAGGAAGAGGCGCGCGGCTGCGGTCTCATTTTCCCGTCCCCCCGAACATCCCCGGCAGCTTCGGTATGCCCGGGGCCTGCTGGGTCGGCGCGCCGGTGCCGGTACCGGTCGTCGCGCCGGGGCGGCCGCCGCCCATGATCAGCTGCAGCTTGTTCGGATCGGTCAGGTACTGAACGACCTCGATGGTCTGGTTCTGCCGACCCGGCTCGTCCCAGCTGACCCGCACCGTCACCCGGCGGACCGACTCTTGAAGACCGATCCGGATCGGGTCGATGAAGCTGCTCATGATGCCGCCCATCATCCCCGTCATCATCTTCATCGGGTCCTTCGTGTCCTGGGCGGTGGTGTTCGCGGTGTCCTGGGTCTTCTGCGCCAGGTCGGTCGGCAGCTCGACCCGCTCGACCAGCGTCTCCCAGCGGTACTGAGAGAAGCCCGCCTCCCTGAAGTTGCCGTTGGCAAGCTGGTCGGCGTCGGTGAAGCCGTTGTAGAGGACGTCGTCCTCGACATCGACCATCTTCTGGCGCGCCAGGAACGTAGCCGATGTCGTCAGCCGGGCGTGGTTCGTCGCCCGCACGTTGTTGGTGACGATGCTGAGCAAGACGGTCAGCGTCAGCCCCAGGATCGCCAGGGCGACCATGATCTCGAGCAGCGTGAAACCGTTTGCAGGTCGGGACCCTCGAAGGGTCCCGCGCCCCCCGCGAAGAGCTCGCACGAGCAAAGCTCGTGCTCCCTCACGCGATCTGCTCGGTCGCTTCATTGCACCACCCGGTTGCCCTGGTCGTCGTACTGGTCGACGGTGCGCGGCGGCTCGACCAGCTCGCTCTTGATCTGGACCCGGCCGGTGATCGGGTGGACCACCAGCGAGTAGAAGGACTGGTCCTTCTTGTCGGAGAGCGTGAGGATCGCCGGCTCGGTCTGACCGAGCGGAAAGAAGTAGAGGTACGCCCGCCCGGTGGTGATCGGGTCGGTCACGCGGGGCGTGTAGACGCTGTAGAGCTTCACCTTCTTCAGCTCCACCGGCTTGAGGGCGACCTCCTTGAACGCGGCGAAGCGGGCCCGCTTGGGCGTGAAGTCGCCGACCTCCACCTTGGCGAGGTCGAAGGTCGAGCTGGCGCCGGTCTTCTCCGCCAGCTTCGCCTTTGCCTCGGCCTTCTTCTGGGCGTCCGCCTCCTTCTCCGCCTCCTTCTCCTCGCGCAGGCGCAGCGCCTCCTGGGTCTCGGCCTCGCGCGGGACCAGGAACTGATCGTCCGAGACCTCGGCCCAGTACTTCGATTCGCCCAGATCCAGGACCAGCCGGTGGATCTTCCCGGTCGTCGACGCCCGATCGAACAGGAACCGGATCGCGCCCGACAGCTGGGCCGACGAGGTCCGCAGATCGCTCTTGGCGAGCGCGCGGAAGCCCTTCGTTCCGAGGCCCATCACGAGCGCGAAGATCGCCATGACGATCAGGATCTCGAGCAGCGTGAAGCCGGAGGAGGCATGACGCCTCGATATGGAGCGTCCGCCGGTCACAAATCCCAGGATTTGATGTCGTCGGTGCTCCCCTCTTGCCGGTCGGGGCCGGCCGAGGTGATGTCGGCGGTGTCGGGGTCGTTGGTCCCGGGGCAGCGGAAGAGCAGATCCTTGCCCCAGGGATCCTTGCCGTTGTTCTTGTCGAGGTACTTCTGCGACAGCAGGTCGTCGATCCCCTTGGGGCAGGCGTTGCTGTTGTCCATCATGAACTGCGCCGTCGCGTCGCGCGCCGCCTTGACCCGCATCTTGGCGGTCTGGATCTGGGCCTTCTTGTACTGCTTGAACACCGCCGCGCCGACGCCCCCCGCGATGAGGGCGATGATCGCGAGCACGACCATGATCTCGAGCAGAGTGAAGCCCGCGTCCGTGATTCGTCTTCGCTTCTTCTTGTCCTGATTCGTCGTCATGATCCCTTTTCTCCTCATTGGACGAAGTTGCTCATGTCCATGATCGGTTGCAGCACTGAGAACACGATGAACAGCACGCAGATCGCCATCCCGACGATCAGCAGCGGCGACAGGATGGTGGTCAGCCGCGCGACCTTCCCCTCGACGTCGCGCTCGTAGGCGGTGGCGACGTTCTCCAGCATCGCCTCCAGCTGGCCCGAGCGCTCGCCGACGGCGACCATGTGCACCATCAGCGGCGGGAACTGCGCCGACTTCTTCAAGGTCGCCGCGATCGACTCGCCCTCGCGGATGGCGTCGCGCGCCTGCTCGACCACCTTCTCGAGCACGGTGTTGTTCAGCACCTTCTTGGTGATCTCCAGCGCGCTCAGCACCGGCACGCCGGCCGACAGCATCGTCGCCAGCGTGCGCGCGAAGCGGGCGACGCCGACGTAGCGGACCAGCGGCCCGATCAGGGGCAGCTTCAGCTTGACCCGATCGACGACGTTCTTCCCCTTGGGCCTCCGGGCCCAGCGCCGGAACGCCACGTAGGCGACCGCCACGGTGATGATCAGCAGCCACCAGTAGCTGCCGATCACGTCGGCCAGGAAGATCAGCAGCGTGGTGTTCCAGGGGAGCGTCTTGCCGAGGTCCTCGAAGATCGAGGTGATCTTGGGGACGACGACGACCATCAGCACGCCCATCACCAGCGTCCCGAGGACGACCATGATGATCGGGTAGGTCATCGCCCCCGAGACCTTGGCGCGCAGCGCGTTCTGCGCGTCCATGAACTCGGCCAGCCGCATCAGCACCGCGTCCAGGTTGCCGGCCGCCTCGCCCGAGCGGACCATGTTGACGTAGAGCTCGGGGAAGATGTCCGGGTGCGCGGCCAGCGTGTCGGCCAGCGCGGTCCCCTCGTTGACCTTCTGGCGGATCTCGGCGAGCGCGACCTCGAGCTTGTGGTTGCCGGCCTGCTCGGCCAGCGCCCCCAGCGCCTCGGCGAGCGGGATGCCGGCCTTGAGCAGCGTCGCCAGCTGCCGGGTGAAGGCCGCCACCTCCTGCGGCCGCACCCGCTCGAGCATCCCCTTGAAGTCGATCTCGCGCTTCAGGAAGGGGATCTTCTCGCCCGACTGGGCGGCGCTGGCCGCGGTGCGCGTCGCCGCCCGGCTGCCGCTGACCAGCATCTCGCGGTGCTCGGTGACGAACACCCCCTCCTTGCGCAGCGCCTGGCGCAGCCCCTTGGGCCCGTCGGCGTCGCGCGTGCCGGTCACCGCCTTGCCGGCGTTGTTCAGCCCCTTCCAGGCGTAGACCGCCATCGCGTCAGTCCACGTCCTGGGTGGTGATCATCAGGACCTCGGCGGTGGTGGTCATCCCCGCCAGCACCTTCTGGGCGCCGTCCTCGCGCAGCGTACGCATGCCGGCCGACACGCCGTGGGCCTTGATCGCCTGCGCGTCGGAGTTCTTGATCGTCAGCTGCCGGATCTTCTCGTCGATGATCAGCAGCTCGTAGATCGCCGTGCGCCCCTTGTACCCCGCCCCCAGGCAGACCGTGCAGCCCCCCTCGCGGGCGCGGAACAGCATCCCGGCCGGCGGCGCGAACTTCTCGTCCCCCTTGAACTTCACCCGCCGGGCCTTGCCGGTCTTGAACGCGGCCGGATCGATGCCGATGCTCGACAGGTCCTCGTCGCCCGGCTTGTAGAGCTCGCGGCACTCCATGCAGACGCGCCGGACCAACCGCTGCGCGAGCAGCCCCATCAGCGACGACGCCACGAGGAAGGGCTGCACCCCCAGATCGACGAGCCGGGTGATGGCGCCCGCCGCGTCGTTGGTGTGGATCGTCGACAGCACCAGGTGGCCGGTCAGCGACGCCTGGATCGCGATCTCGCTCGTCGCGCGATCGCGGATCTCGCCGACCATGATCACGTCGGGGTCGTGGCGCAGGAACGACCGCAGGCCCGCCGCGAACGTCAGCTCGATCTTTTCGTTCACGGCGGTCTGGGAGATCCCGTCCAGCTGGTACTCGACCGGATCCTCGATGGTGAGGATGTTCAGGTCGGGGGAGTTGATCTTGGCCAGGCAGGCGTAGAGCGTCGTCGTCTTGCCCGAGCCGGTCGGCCCGGTGACCAGCAGGATGCCGTGCGGCCGGTGGATCAGGTCGTCCATCTGGCGAAGGTGATCATCGCCGAAGCCGATATCGGCCAGGTCGTGCAGCACCGACTCGCGATCGAGGAGACGAATGGTGACCCGCTCGCCCGCCTTGACGGTGGGTACCGTCGCGACGCGCATGTCGATGTCCTTGCCGGCGATCTTGCGGCGGATGCGGCCGTCCTGGGGCAGCCGCTTCTCGGCGATGTTCAGCCCGGCCATGATCTTCACGCGCGAGATGATCGAGGGCATGAACTGGCGCGCGGCCTGGCGCGACTCGTAGAGGACGCCGTCGATGCGGTAGCGGACCTGCACCTCCTTCTCGCCCGGCTCGATGTGAATGTCGCTAGCCCGCTCCTTCACCGCGTTGAACAGCAGCGAGTTGACCCAGCGGATGATCGGCGCCTCGTCGGTCAGCTCCAGGATGTCGACCAGCTCCTCGCTCGCCCCCTCGTCCTCGTCGTTCTCCCCCTCGGCGAGCTCGCCGCCCTTGTCCTGCTTGCGGCCGTAGACGTCGTTGATGACCTCGAGGATCCGCTGCGACGGCACCAGCACCGGCTGCACCTCGGCGGCAAGCTGCATGCGCAGATCGTCGAGCGCCCCGATGTCGAGCGGGTCCGACGTCGCCACCAGCGCAATGTCCCCGTCGCGCTTGATCGCCAGCATCCGGTGCTGCTTGGCGAAGCCGATCGGAATGCCCGTCGCCAGCTCGGTGTCGACGTCGTCGGCCTTGAGGTCGGGGTTGTAGGCGATCCCGAGCTGGAGGCCGAGCACCTGCAGGACCTCGTCCTCGGTGATCACGCGCATCTTCACCAGGATCTCGCCGATGCGCCCCCCTCCTGCACCTGGGTCGCCAGCGCCTGCTCGATCACCTCGGGCGTGACCCGTTTCCCCTCGGGGACGCCCGGGCGCGCCGCCTTGCGGTGCAGCTCAATCACCAGCTCGCCGAAACGCTTCTTCGCCACCGGTGTCGTCTCCTTACTGCGGGGTGGTGCGAGGACGCCGGCCGGGCGCGGGCGCGGGTGCGGGCGCAGTCGGAGCCGCCGTCGGAGCCGGCGCCGGTACGGCGGGGGGAGCTCCGCCCTGCTGAGGCGGCGGCGTGGCGCTGCCGGACGGCGCGCCGGAGCTCGACGACGGGCCGATGCCCATGTTGGGGAGCTCGACCGGACCGGAGTCGTCCTGGGCATGCCGGAGGGCGAGATCGGAGAGCTCTTTCTCCTCCCCCTCGATCTCGCGCATGGCCCGGTTGATCTCCTCCAGCATGCCGCGCTTGCGGCGGTAGTCGATCGCCGCGTCGAGGCTGGCGCGCTCCTGGCCCCCGAAGCGCTCGATGAACTCGCGCCGCTCCTTCATCTTCTTCTCCAGCACCCGGCGCAGATCGGACTGGTCGTTGATGACGTAGGGGGTGAGGGCGATGATCAGGTTCGTCTTCACGATCTTCTTGACCGAGCTGCGGAAGAAGAAGCCCAGGATCGGGATGTCCCCCAGGATCGGGACCTTGGTGACGCTGTTGATCACCTTGTCGGACATCAGGCCGCCGATCAGCACCGTCTGTTGATCCTTGGCGACGACGATCGTCTTCGCGGTCCGCTCGGACGTCGACGGCCCCAGGTTCTGACCGCCGCTGCTCGACCCCGGCGCCAGCTCGGAGATCTTCTCGTCGACCTCCAGCCGGATGATGTCGTGCTCGTTGACGTGCGGCGTGAGCTTCAACTCCAGGGCGACCTTCTCGCGCTGGACGTTGGGGAAGCCGAAGTTGCCGAAGCCGCCGAAGCCGCTCGCGCCGGTCGTGCTGGGCGCGCCCTGCAGGCCCAGCGTGCTGACCGGGAACGGTATCCGCGAACCGACGGAGATCTCGCCGTCCTCGTTGTTCATGATCAGGATGTGCGGGTTCGACAGCACGTCGACGTCGCTGTTGGTCTGCAGGGCCTTGATGAGCACGCCGAACGACGGGATGTCGACCGTGGTCGTCGCCGACGTCCCCAGGCTGCGGGCCTCGTCGGGCGTCAGCACGGGGCCCAGCACGCCGGCCAGCATCGTCTCGCCCAGCGACGCGGCCGGAAAGATCGTCTTGGCCGGATTGAGCCCGCCCACGATCAGGCTCGGCTCGCTGAGCCCGAACAGGTTCTCGGGCTTGGCGCCGTGCCACGACGCCCCCAGCTCGCGCGACTTGTCGAGCGTGACCTCGAGGATCATCGCCTCGACGAACACCTGCTTGCGGGGAGAGTCGAGCCGCTCGATCACCCGGCGCACCGACTGGTAGTCCGTCAGCGAGGAGACGATGATCAGAGAGTTGGTGGGGCGATCGAAGTTGATCCGGACATCGCCCTCGAACAGGAAGTTCGGCTGCTGCCCCTGCCCCCCCGTGGGGGCGGGCGCCGGCGCCGGCGTGTTGCCCCCGCCACGCGAGCGGTTCCGCCCGCCGGTCGCCCCGGTGACGGTCACGCCGGTGACGGCCCCCAGCGTCTGGGCCAGCTCGTCGCAGTTGGCGTTCTCGCAGTAGTAGACGTGGATGCGCCCGTCGCCGCCCAGGAGCGGCACGTCGAGCTTCCGCACCAGCTGCAGCACGCGGGCGTAGGCGCGCTCGTTCGCGATCACGATCAGCTGGTTCGAGCGCTCGTCGGGGATGATCTTCGAGATCATCATCTCGGTCGTCAGATCGCCCGGCCTCCCCTTCCCCGCCTGGGGCGGCGCCGGCGACCCGCCCCCCTTCTTGCCGCCGATCTGGGCGACCTGGAAGATGTCGGCCAGCTTCTGGGCCATCTCGCTGGCGCCGGTGTTGTGGATGGTGATGATCCAGACCTTCTCACCGGTGCCGGGCTGGTCGATGTCGCGCAGGATGCGCAGCATGCGGGTCACGTTCGAGGAGAGGTCGGTGATGATCAGCGCCCCCTGCGGCGCGTAGACGATCACGTCCCCCTGCTCGCTCTTGAGCCGCCCCAGCACCTGGGCCACCTCGTTGGCGTCGGAGTTCTCCACCCGGACCAGCCGGGTGACGTAGCTCTCGCCGTTCGGCATCTCGCCGTCCTCGTTGTAGAAGGCGATCGACGAGCTCTTGGCCTTGTTGGTCTCGATGACGCGCAGGAACTTCCCCGACGGCGCCACGGTCAGGCCGACCGAATCGAGCGCGCCGAGAAAGAGCCGGTAGGCCTCCTCGGGCGTGATCAGCTCGGGCGCGATGACCGTGACCTTCTTGCTGTTCGCCGGGATCGTGCCCGGGAGCAGGAACTGCTTGCAGGTGATCGACGAGATCCAGGAGATCAGATCGCCGAGCTCGGTGTCGGGCTTCAGGTTCAGTTTGACGATCCGCTTGCCGGCCGGGAACTTCTTGCAGGAGTTGAACTCCTTCTCGCCGGCGAGCGAGCTCGTGCCAGTGACGCCGCTCGGATTGTTGGCCACCACCGGCGCGGCCGGCGCCGCGGGCGGCGGCGTGACCGCCGGCGCCGGCGCCGTCGGAGCGGGCACCTCCCCCTTGCGCCGCTTGCCGAGCGGCAGCGCCAGGCCGGGGAACTTGTTGATGGGAAACGGCCGCGCGCCCGGGGGCGTCCCGGCGGGCGGCGTCCCCGCGGGCGGCGCTCCGGCGGGCGGCGCCCCGGCGGGCGGCGCCCCGGCGGGCGGCGTCGCCGCGGGCGCAGGCTTTGAACTGTCGCCGTCCACCACCACGGCGCCGTGCACCGGTTCCGCGCCGGCGACCGCCGTCAGTAGCCCCAGAACTGCCCACGCTGTCGTTCGTCTGGTCATCGGATGTTGTAGTCCTTGGTGATCTTCTGCCCGTTACGTTCGATCGCGACCGACAGGTGGTTCGCGCTCTTCAACTTCGTGTAGACCATCAACGCCTGATCGGGACTGTTCATCTCGATGCCGTTGATCGCCGAGATCACGTCGCTGTTCTGGAGGCCAATCTTCGCGAACGGCCCGTCAGGCTTGACGCTGAACAGCCGGAAGCCGGCCGGCTTGCCGTCCTTGGTCTCGGGGACGATGCGAGCCGCGCGCGCCAGCGCCCCCATGTTCCCCAGCAGAGCGTCGACGGTCCCGCGCTGCACCTCGTAGGTGTGCTCGCCGGTCTTCTTGAGCCCGCGGTCCATCTCGGCGGCCAGCGGATCGGTCGAGGGCGCGGGAGCCGCCGCCGCGGGCGCGGCGCCCGCGGGCGGGGGGGCCCGCTCGATCAGCTCCAGGTACTCGCGCTTGCCGCCGCCGAAGTCGAGGTAGACGCGCTCCTCCTCGATGTCGTCGATCGTCGCCTCGCGGAGCTTGGAGCCGACGGAGTAGGGCCCGGCGGTCTTGCTGTCGTTGTCGCGGATGACCGCCATCGACCAGCGCGGGTCGGCCGGCGGCGGCGCGTACATGATCGCGAGCAGCTTGAGCGGCAGGCTGGTCCGCTGCAGCGGCGGAACCGGCGGCGGACCTGTGACCGCGGTTTCGGCCACCGGCAGGATCGGCGGGCAGGTCGAGCAGAAGATGTTCCGCTTGAGGATCGGCTCGATCTCCTTCGTGTAGGTCTGCGGCGCGGCCGCGGCGACGCGCGGGGGGCGCTTGGCCGCGGCGGCCGTGGCGGCGGCCCCGCTGCGGGCCATGCCGAGCTCGATCTTGGTGGCGGTGGCGCTGGCGCTGAACCAGGCGCAGATCGCGATCACGACCAGATCGACGGCCCAAAGGTATTTGCGTAGCAGCGTCTCCACGGAGATCCCCGCCACGGACAAAGCAACGCCGGGACCATCCGCCGGGCCAACAAATGGCCGTAAAATCAGCCACTTGAATCACCACCGGCCGGCCGGCCGGCTGCCAAATTGGCAACCTAGGAGGCGGCCGGCTCGACGGGTGGCAAGGCGCCCTCGGGGCGCTCCGGGTCGGCCCGATCGGGCTCGGCCCGCTCTTCTTCGAGGCGCCGGTAGATCGTCCGGGTGGCGATCCCGAGCAGCTGCGCGCAGAGCCGCTTGTCGCCGCCGACGTGCGCCAGCGTCGCGTGAATGACCCGGCGCTCGATCTCCTCCAGGGGGGTCCCGACCGCGAACGACAGCGTCCGGCCGTCGCCGTGGTCGCTGCCGCCCGTGCGCACCTCAGGAGGGAGGTCGTCGAGCTCGATGGCGCTGCCGCGCGAGAGCACCACCGCCCGCTCGACGGTGTTCTCCAGCTCGCGCACGTTGCCGGGCCAGTCGTAGCGGGCCATCGCCTCGGCGGCGGCCCGCGAAAACCCGCTGAGCTGGCGGTTGTTACGGGCGGCGTAGAGGCGGAGGAAGTGCTCCGAGAGCAGGGGTATGTCGTCGCGCCGGTCGCGCAGCGGCGGGATCGGCACCGCGATGACGTTCAAGCGGTAGTAGAGGTCCTCCCGGAAACGCCCCTCGCGGACGGCGGCGCGCAGGTCCTGGTTCGTGGCCGCGACCAGCCGCAGGTCGACCTTGATGGTGCGCCCCCCGAGGCGCTCGACCTCCCCCTCCTGCAGCACGCGCAGCAGCTTCACCTGGACGTGGGTCGGGATCTCGCCAATCTCGTCGAGGAACAAGGTCCCGCCGGCGGCCTGAACGAAGCGGCCGTCGTGACGCTGGACCGCGCCCGTGAACGCCCCCTTCTCGTACCCGAAGAGCTCGGCCTCGAGGATGCTCTCGGGGAGCGCCGCGCAGTTGACCGGCACGAACGGTGCCGCCGCGCGCGGCGAGCTGTCGTGGATCGCCCGCGCCAGCAGCTCCTTGCCGGTCCCCGACTCGCCCAGGAGGAGCACCGTCGCCTGCGACGGCGCGGCCTGCATGACGATCTCCATCGTCCGCCGCCAGGGGAGCGACTGGCCGATCAGCGACCGGCGCTGCTCGGCGGCGAGCTGCGCCCGCAGCGAGCGGTTCTCCTGCACCAGCGAACGCTTCTCGATCGCCTTGCCGATCACCCGCACCAGGTGGGCGCGCTTGATCGGCTTGGTCACGAAGTCGTAGGCCCCCTGCTTCATCGCCTCGACCGCGTTCTCGACGGTGCCGTAGGCGGTCATCAGCACGGTCTCGGTCTCGGGGGCGACGCTCTTGCTTGCGCGCAGCAGGTCCATCCCCGACATCCCGGGCATCATCAGGTCGGTCAGCAGCACCGACACGGGGTGGCGGCGGATCAGCTCCAGTGCCTCGCCCCCCGAGCCGGCGGTCATCACCCGCAGCGACTCGCGCTCGAGGATCTTCTGCAGCGAATCGACGATCGCCGGTTCGTCGTCGACCACCAGCACCGTCGGCGCATCCGCCGGGATCGGCATCAGCTCCATCCCCCTCGGGTCTTCAACTCGGGTGCCATCTCTTGTGGATGAGCGTAACTAGCTGAATTCATTTGCGGCTAATTTACGTCACTTTGTCATCAAGCACCAATCCGGTGCCAGAGTGACATCGCGCCGCCGGCCGGCTTACCCGGGCTGACAGATTGTCACGACGACGCGGACTGCGGAGCCGACGCCGGGCGCGGCGCCGCCTCGACCGGCAGCACGATCCGGAACGTCGTCCCCTCCCCCACCCGGCTCTGCACCTCGATCCGGCCGCCGTGGCGATCGACGATGCCGTGGACGATCGACAGCCCCAGCCCCGACCCCTCGCCGACATCCTTGGTGGTGAAGAACGGATCGAAGATCCGCGGGATCACCTCGGGCGGAATGCCCGGGCCGTCGTCGGCGATGGTGATCTCGATTTCGCCGTTGCGCGACGACGCCGCGATGTGAATCGTCCCGCCGCGCTCGCGCTCGCCGATCGCCTGCGCCGCGTTGGTCACGAGGTTCATGAACACCTGATCGATCTGCCCCGGGTAGCCGATGAGGCGCAGCCCGGGCTCGAGGTGCTTCTCGACGCGAACGTTGCGCAGCCGGTGGCGCAGGAGGTCCAGTGTGTCGTCGACGCTGCGAGCGAGCGGAAGCTCGTGCGTGCGCTGGTCGTCGCCGCGCGAGTAGTTGTGCAGCGCCTGCACGATCGCCTTGCTGCGCGCGGCGCCGCGCTTGACCACCGCGAGCATCTCCTGCGCGTCTGCGGCGGCGCGGCTGGCGCCGTCGGCGATCGACCCGCGGCCATCGTCTGGATCGCCTCCTCCAGCGGCGCCAAGGTGTTGATGACCGCGTTCACCGGGTTGTTGATCTCGTGGGCGATGCCCGCGACGAGCCGCCCCATCGAGGCCAGCTTCTCCGAGCGAACCAGATCGTCCTGCGCGCGCCGCAGCTTCTCCAGCGCGTCGTGCAGCTCGGCGTTGCGCTGCTCGAGCACCTCGGTGCGGCGGCGCACCTCGCGCTCGAGGTCGATGTTCAGCGACTCGGTCGAACGCAGCTTGTCGCGCAGCGCCCGGCGCATCTCCTCGAACGCGAACGACAGCCGGCCGATCTCGTCGGCCTCGCCCGACGGCGGCACCGGGCGGGCCAGCTCGCCGCGCGCCATCTCGTCCGAGCGCTCCTCGAGCGCGCGCACCGGGCCCACCATGTCGCGCACCATCAGCAGCACCAGGCCCAGGGCCAGGGCCAGGGCCAGCGCGATCGAGCCCACCATCGCCGACGGCGAACGGACGGGCGACAGCGCGAACAGAATCACCAGCCCGGAGGCCAGCGCGATCACGCTGCCGAAGAAGAAGACCAGCTTCGTCCGCAGCGTCAGCGGGGCGCGGATCTCGCCCACCGGCAGCCGGTGCCGCGCCCCCAGCTGGCCCAGCAGCGGCCGCAGCACGTCGCGCAGCAGCAGCGTCAGGTAGAGCGCCATCGCCAGCAGCATCAGCGCGCTGGCGCCGAGCAGGCGCCCCGCGGTGGCGGCGTCGAACCCCGACAGCCGGCGTCCGACCACCACGACCGCGACCAGCGCGAAGGCGCAGGCCAGCGCCTGGTAGCCGGCCAGCCGGTACGGCAGCCCCTGCGCCGCGCGAAACGCCGCCACCGCGTCGGGGTCCTCGCGCGCCGGCCCCCGCGTCGCCGGGCGGCGGATGGCGACGTCGAAGTAGCGCTCGATCGCGGCCGTGCGCCGCCGCAGCGACAGGTACCAGAACGCCATCGGCGCCAGCAGCGCGGGCACGGTCAGCGCCAGGAGCGTCCCCGACTGCCGCGCGGCCAGCTGGGTGAAGACGGCGATCAGCGCCGCGTTCACCGCGTGTGCGGCGGCCAGGATCGCCCAGGCCGTCTGGCAGAGCCTGCGCCGGTAGCTCCCCGCGAAGGCCCGCAAGACGTCGAAGTTGGGGAGCACCAGCCTGCGCGCCCGCTCGAGCCGCCGCTCCCACAGAAGGCTGCGCGCGGCGGCGCCGCCCGAGGCGTGCAGCACGCCGACGCAGGCGAGACCGACGGCGGACTCCCAGGCGAGCAGGCCGCGGGACGCGAGCCGGGTCGCGAGGTAGACCGCCGCCCCCGACCAGAGCAGCCAGCGGGTCGCGGCCACGTCGAACGGCGCCCGGCGCACCGCCCGCTCGGTCGCCGCGATCTCCGCCTCGGTCAGCGCCCGGCCGGCGCGCTTGCCGGCCCGCGCCGCCAGCACCGGGCGCAGCAGATCCGCCGCCCGCACCCAGCCGACGAGGATCAGCGTCACCACCAGCGCGACGACGCGGAACGTTTCCCCGCTGGCCCGCAGGGCCGGCGCCGCCAGGGTCAGGGTCGGGGCCACCACCAACAGCGCCTCGACGAGGGTCAGCCCCGCCTCGCCGGCGATGAGGCCCCCGGCGAAGCGGAACCGTGCGGCCGGCGCGGTCGCCTCCGTCATGCGGCCGAGTATACGTTGAGCGCGCAACCGTCGGTCGGTTCCGTACAGTGGCCGCGGGACCGGGCGCCGTCCAGAGTTCCACGCTACAATTCTCGCCGCATGACTTGGGAAACACTGCGGAACTTGGTGCGCGACGAGTGGGTGATCCTCTCCCTGCTGCTCGCCTGGTCGCTCGCCGGCCTGGCCGTCATCTGCGAGCGGATGTACGCGCTGTGGAATCTGATCCCGAAGTCGGACGCGTTCCGCCACCGCGTGGTCGATGCGCTGGAGCGCGGTGATCTCGGCAAGGCGGCGGCCCTCTGCGAGATGTCGCAGGTCCCGCTGGCCGACGTCTTCGAGCGCGGCCTCGCGGTCGCGCAGAAGACGCCCGAGAAGACGACCGAGGCGGTCAACTCGCAGCGGAACGCGACGGTGCTGACGCTGAAGCGCAACCTCTGGGCGCTCGGCACCGTCGGCTCGTCGGCGCCGTTCGTCGGTCTGTTCGGCACGGTCATCGGCATCCTCAAGGCGTTCCAGTCGATGTCGGTCGCGGGCGCCGGCGGCTTCAAGGTCGTCTCGCAAGGAATTGCCGCCGCGCTGGTCGCGACCGCGGCCGGCCTGCTGGTCGCGATCTACGCGGTCATCGCCTACAACTACTTCGTCTCGCGCATCAACGGCATCGCGATGCAGTACCGCCTCTACACCGAGGAGTTCCTCACCGCCCTCGGCCAGGGGATGAAGGTCCGCCCGGCACCGGCGACGGCGCCGACCCCGACGCCGGCACCCGACACCGCGGCCTCCTCCAGCGCTTAGTAGGACCGACGTGGGAATCAACGTTCAGCTAGACGACGGCGCCGCGGGCGGCGACGAGGGCGAAGGCAACGAAACGGTCGTCGCGGAAATCAACATCACGCCGCTGACCGACGTCTTCCTGGTTCTGCTCATCATCTTCATGGTGACGTCGACGGCGCTGGTCGAGTCCGAGGTCGCCTCGCGCGCCGGAATGAAGGTCGTCTTGCCGAAGGCGAACGCCGCCGGTCCGGTCTCGCAGCGGCGCAGCGATCCGGTCCTGACCGTCACCAAGGCCAACGAGCTCTTCCTCGGCACCCGCAAGGTCGACCCTGCGAACCTCGAAGCCGAGATTCGCAAGGCGCTGGCGGAGGTCGGCTCGGAGACCCTCCTCATCCGTGGCGACAAGAACGTCCAGCTCGGCGCCGCGGTCGACGTCATGTCGATCGCGAAGAAGGCCGGCGCCGCCCGCATCGCCATCCTGACCGCGCCCAACAAGTAGCGAGCGTCCGCGTTCCGGTATTCCGGGTACGCGCGCGCGCGGTCGCGACGTCCCACCAGTGCGCGAAGGTGTGAGGCATGTCGCCACATGCGCGATCTTGTACAACGCCAAAACGCCCCACTTTGGCCTGGGGTCACGGGCCATCAGGTCATGTAATTATCTGAAATCGTTCGTTCGCGGTCGGTGACGGAACGCGGCGAATAGTGGCATGTCCGCTGCACTTCCCGGGGCGCCGCCGATTCGCACAGAGTCGGCGCACCCAACCCAAATCAGGAGTCACCCCATGAAGATGGTTCGCTCGATCTTCCTCGCTCTCGCCCTCCTCCTCCCGACCGCCTGGACCGTTGCCAAGGCCGCTGATGCTCCGGCTCCGGCTGGCGAGGCCGCCCCGGCCGACAAGAAGGAGAAGAAGGCCAAGAAGGCCAAGAAGGGCGAGGAAGAGAAGAAGCCGGCCGCTGACGCGCCCGCGAAGTAATTTCGCCTGGCACGGCGGGGCCCTCGGGTTCTGCTGAGCCAGCTTCAAGACGCCCGGTGCGCTCACGCGTGCCGGGCGTTTTGTTTTTTCGGGGTCGGCGGCGACGCTGTATAGACTGGCGGCATGACGACGACTTGGCTCGTGCTGGCGGCGCTGTGGTCGGGGGTGCCGTCTGAGACAGGGCCCATCGCGCCCACCGCGCCCCTCGCCTCCCCAAAGACAACGCCCTCGACGACGCCGGCACCGACCGCGCCCCCGGCATCAGCGGCGCCGGCCGCGCCCCCGGCGACGGGCAAGCTGGCGCCCACCGTATCGAAGGAGATGACGGAGGCGATCCTCGCCCTCAACAAGGCGCTGGGCCTCGAAAGCTGGCCGGCGCGCGGCATCAAGCCCTGCCTTGATCGCGGCGGTCAGGGGATCACCGCGAAGGAGGTGACCCCCGAGGGGACGAAGGCGTGCGCCGCCTCCATGATCGCGAAAGGGTTCCCGGGACTGGGCAAGAGCTACGTCCTGGCGATCCCGATGGCCTCGATCGGCCCCGTCACGGTGATCGCGTTCGGGATCGGCGAGAACGCCGGCTGGGCCGCCTACTCCTGCGATCCCGAGCGGAAGTGCAACCCGGTGAAGCTCTCCGCGCCGTCGAAGTGGGGCAAGCGGATGGCCGAGCGGCAGGTGAAGGCGTGCGCCGACGCCGCCACGCTCTGGTTCCCCGAGGGGCAGAAGAGCTGCCCGTAAGGCCAGCTAGTCTTTCACGCGAACGACGATCGTGTTTGCCGCCTTGTCGCCGAGGCGCTGTCGCCGCTCGCCGAAGATGAAGGCCCAGTCGAACACGCCGAAGAATCGGACGGCGTTGCGCAGGAACGACCGCCCGAACGTGCAGGGCGCGCCGGTCTTCTCGTCGACGACGGCGATCTTCACCACCTTCTTGCCGAAGCTCTGACCGCTGCCGAGACCGTCGGAGAAGAGCAGATAGGCGACGAACATCGCAACCGCCGGCAGCGGGCCCACGCCGAGCGACCGCCCGATGTAGGACCCCAGAACGATTCCCCCGCAAGAGAGTGTCCCATCGATGAAGTGCCCGGCGAACCGCTCGCCCAGCGTGGCCAGCGGCAGGCCGACGGTCCGCGGGGTCCCCACCGCCAGGGCGCCCGTTCGGAAGTCATGCCGGCAATCGCACTGGATGGCCGTATCCGGATTGATGAGCCCGCACCTCGGACACTGCATCTTCGAATGATGAGGGACCGCGCCGCCCGCGGTCAAATGCGGACGGGCCCGCCTGCCACCAGATGCCGGGGCGGTGAAGGTCAGCCGACCCAGACGCGCGCGTTCCGGAAGATCCGCATCCAGGGGCCGTCTTCGTTCCAGCTCTTCGGGCGCCAGGAGTTCTGCACGGCGCGGAAGACGCGTTCGGGATGCGGCATGAACAGCGTGACGCGGCCGTCGGGCGTGGTGATCGCGGTGATGCCGCCGGGGGAGCCGTTGGGGTTCTCGGGGTAGCGCTCCGTCGCGCGGCCGTGGTGGTCGACGAAGCGGGCGGCGACCAGCTCGGCCTCCTCCAGCGCGGCGCGGCCGGCGTCGTCCGCCCACTCCGCCCGCCCCTCGCCGTGGGCGACCGCGATCGGGACGCGGGAGCCGGCCATCCCGGCGAGCAGGATCGAGGGGCTCGCCTCGATCGCCAGCAGCGCGACCCGCGCCTCGAACCCCTCGCTGCGGTTGCGCACGAACCGCGGCCAGGTCTCGGCGCCGGGGATGATCTCCTTCAACGCCGACATCATCTGGCAGCCGTTGCAGACCCCTAGCGCGAAGGTATCCGTCCTGGCAAAGAACGCCGCGAAGTTGTCGCGCGCGCGCGGATTGAACAGGATCGACTTCGCCCACCCCTCGCCGGCGCCCAGCACGTCGCCGTACGAGAAGCCACCGCAGGCGGCCAGCCCGCGGAAGCCGGAGAGGTCGCGGGACCCGCTCAGGAGGTCGCTCATGTGGACGTCGACCGCCTCGAACCCGGCCCGATCGAACGCCGCCGCCATCTCAATCTGCCCGTTCACCCCCTGCTCGCGCAGGATCGCGACGCGCGGTCGCGCGGCGCCCCGGGCCCGCACCGGCGCGGTGATGTCCTCGTCGACGCCGAAGGCGAGCACCGCCGACAGCCCGGGGTCGCTTTCGTCGACCCGCGCGGCCTGTTCCTCGTCGGCGCAGGTCGGATCGTCACGCAGCGACTGGATCGCGTGCGTCGTCTCCGACCAGAGCCCGCGCAGGACGCTCCGGCGCTCGGTGTACAGCGTCCGGGCGCCGCGGCGGATCGTGATCGCCTCGCCGGGACGAGGCGCGCCGACGCGCCGGACGCAGGCCGCGAGGCCGTGCCCGGCGCAGACCGCCAGCACCCGATCGACATCGGCGGCGCGCACCGCCAGCACCGCCCCCGGCTCCTCGGCGAACAGCGCCGCCAGCGTGTCGTCGCCCAGCGCGGCCACGTCGACGTCCAGGCCGACCCCGCCCGCGAAGGACATCTCGAGCAGCGCGACCAGCAGGCCGCCGTCACTGACGTCGTGGTAGGCGGCGAGGAGGCCGGCGGCATTCAGCTCCTGCACCGCCGCGAACAGCCCGGCAAGCAGCGCCGGGTCGTCGAGATCGGGCGGCGTCGCCCCGAGCTGACCGTAGACCTGCGCCAGCGCCGAGCCGCCGAGCCGCTGCTGGCCGCGGCCGAGATCGAGCAGCAAGAGCGCGAGCGCGCCGGCGGCGTCGGCCGGCAGCTCGGGGGTCAGGGCGCGCCGGACGTCGGTGACCGGCGCGAAGGCGGTCACGACCAGCGACAGCGGCGCGGTGACGGCGCGGGGCTGACCTTCGCCGGCGTCGGTCCAGGTGGTCCGCATCGACATCGAGTCCTTGCCGACCGGGATCGCGATCCCCAGCGCCGGGCAGAGCTCGACCCCGACGGCGCGGACCGCGTCGTAGAGCCGCGCGTCCTCGCCGGGGTGGCCGGCGGGGGCCATCCAGTTGGCCGACAGCTTCACGTCGCCGAGGCGGGCGATCGGCGCCGAGGCGATGTTGGTGATCGCCTCGGCCACCGCCAGCCGCGCCGAGGCCGCCGCGTCGAGCAGCGCGACCGGCGCGCGCTCGCCCATCGCCATCGCCTCGCCGGTGGTGACGTCGAAGCCGGTCGTGGTGACCGCGGCGTCGGCGACCGGCACCTGCCAGGGGCCGACCATCTGGTCGCGCACAATCATGCCGCCGACGGTGCGATCGCCGATCGTGATCAGGAACGTCTTGTCGGCGACGGTCGGCAGCTGCAGCACGCGTCTGACCGCCTCGTCGAGGGTGACGACGTCGGTCGCGAACGGCTTGCCGGCGAAGGCCACCCGACTCGCCTGCCGGGTCATCTTGGGCGGCTTGCCGAGCAGCACCTGCAGCGGCAGATCGATGGGCGTCCGCCCAGCAGATCGTCGTCGACGATCAGCGTTCCCGTCGTCGGTGGCCTGACCGACCACCGCGTAGGGGCAGCGCTCTCGCTTGCAGAGCGCCTCGAACGCGGCCAGGTGCTCGGGATCGATGGCCAGGACGTAGCGCTCCTGCGCCTCGTTGCACCAGATCTCCAGCGGCGACAGCCCGGGCTCGTCGCTGGGGATCTTGCGCAGCGCGAAGCGCGCGCCGCGGCCGCTGTCGTTGACCAGCTCGGGGAGCGCATTCGACAGGCCGCCGGCGCCGACGTCGTGGATCGAGACGATCGGGCTCGCCGCGTCCGAGGGCGGTGCAGCGGTCGATCACCTCCTGGCAGCGGCGCTGCATCTCGGCGTTGTCACGCTGCACCGACGCGAAGTCGAGATCGGCGTGGGATGCGCCCGACGTCACCGACGAGGCCGCCCCGCCGCCGAGGCCGATCAGCATCGCCGGCCCGCCCAGCACGACGATCGGTGCGCCCGGCGGGATCTCCCGCTTCTGGACCAGATCGGCCCGCACGTTGCCGAAGCCGCCCGCGACCATGATCGGCTTGTGATAGCCGCGCACCTCGCGCCCGGCCGGACCGTCGACCTCCAGCTCGAAGGTGCGGAAGTTGCCGCAGACGTTGGGGCGGCCGAACTCGTTGTTGAACGCCGCCCCGCCCAGGGGGCCCTCGATCATGATGTCGAGCGCGCTCGCGATCCGCTCGGGCTTGCCGTGGTCCTTCTCCCAGGGGCGCAGCGCCCCCGGCAGCTTCAGGTTCGAGACCGAGAACCCGGTCAGCCCCGCCTTCGGGCGGCCGCCGCGCCCGGTCGCCCCCTCGTCGCGGATCTCGCCGCCCGAGCCGGTCGCCGCGCCTGGGAACGGCGAGATCGCCGTCGGATGGTTGTGGGTCTCGACCTTCATCAGGATGTGGAGCGGCTCGCGCGTGGCCGCGTAGACGCCGGTGGCCGGATCGGGGGCGAAGCGGCCCGCGACGTTCCCCTCGATGACGGCCGCGTTGTCCTTGTAGGCCGAGAGCACGCCCGTCGGGCTCGCCTCGGTGCTCCGCCGGATCATCTGGAACAGCGACTGCGGCTGCTTCTGCCCGTCGAGGACGAAGTCGGCGTTGAAGATCTTGTGCCGGCAGTGCTCGCTGTTGGCCTGCGCGAACATCATCAGCTCGACGTCCGAGGGATCGCGCCCCAGGCGATGGTAGGCGTCGGCCAGATAGTCGATCTCGTCGGGCGACAGCGCCAGCCCCAGCGCGCGGTTGGCCCGCTCCAGCGCCGCGCGCGGCGCGGGGCCCAGGGCTATCCGCCCGAGCGGCCGCGGCGCCGCCCGCTCGAACAGCCGCGCGGCGTCGGTGTGGTGGACCAGCACCGACTCGGTCATCCGGTCGTGCAGGGCCCGCTCCAGGGCCGGCTCGTCCTCGACCAGGCCGGCGGCGACGTAGCTGATACCACGCTCGATCCGCCGCACGCGACGGAGGCCGCAGATATGGGCGATGTCGGTCGCCTTCGACGACCACGGGGAGATTGTCCCGATGCGCGGGACCACCAGCAGGTGGCGGCCCATCGCCACCGTCGCCCGCGTGGCCCGCCCCGACGGCCGCGGCCCGTACTGCAGCAGCCGCTCCAGGATCTCGCGCTCGTCACGGGTCAGCTCTCCGTCGACGTCCGCGAAGTGCACGAACGTGGCGGTCAAAGCGCGGACGCCCGGGTTCGTGGCCCGCACGAGCGTCAGCCTTTTTTGCAGTCGCGCGGGCGTAAACGCCGAGCTACCAGAAACCTCGATCATCTCTGCGCCCGCAGCCTGCCGTTTTCGGACCTGCGATGCAATGCGCGCGTCGCGGCCCGAGGCGGCTCAGGTACCCGCAAGCTGGCGTAGGACGTAATGCAGGATGCCGCCGTGCTGGTAGTAGGCGATCTCCTGCGGCGTATCGATGCGCACCAAGGTGCGAATCTCGGTCACCTTGCCGTCGGCGGCGCGGGCCCGCACGGTCAGCTCACGCCCCGCGGCCATGCCCGAGGTCAGCAGCGCCGGCAGCCCGACGGTCTCGAAGATCTCCTCGCCGGAGAGGCCGAGCGACGCGGCGTTCTCGCCCGCCGCGAACTGCAGCGGCACGATCCCCATGCCGACCAGGTTGCTGCGGTGGATGCGCTCGTAGCTCTCCGCGATCACCGCCCGCACGCCCAGGAGGCGCGGCCCCTTGGCCGCCCAGTCGCGCGATGAGCCGCTGCCGTACTCCTTGCCGGCCAGGATGAAGAGCGGGACCTTTTCGGCCGCGTACGCTTCGCTCGCCTCGAAGATCGACATCAAGGTTCCGCCCGGCAGGTGGCGGGTCACGCCCCCCTCGGTGCCGGGGGCGAGCAGGTTCTTGAGCCGGACGTTGGCGAACGTCCCGCGCACCATCACCTCGTGGTTGCCGCGGCGCGCGCCGTAGCTGTTGAAGTCCTTCGCATCGACGCCGTGGGCGATCAGGTACTTCCCGGCGGGCCCGTCCTTCTTGATGCTCCCGGCCGGCGAGATGTGATCGGTGGTGACGCTGTCACCCAGCACCGCCAGCACGCGCGCGCCCGCTGATCTCGGCGACCGCGCCCGCGCTCTTCGCCATCCCCTCGAAGTAGGGCGGGTGCTTGATGTAGGTCGACCCCTCCTCGAAGACGTAGGTGTCGCCGGTGGGGACGCTCAGCTTCTGCCAGCGCTCGTCGCCCTCGAAGACGACGCCGTACGACTTCTCGAACATCGCCGGCTTGATCGCCTTGCCGACCAGCTCCGCCACCTCGCTGGTCGACGGCCAGACGTCCTTGAGGAAAACCGGCTTGCCGTCCTTGCCCTCACCCAGCGGCTCCTTGTCGAGATCGATGTCGATGCGACCGGCCAGCGCGTAGGCGACCACCAGCGGCGGCGACATCAGGTAGTTCGCGCGCACGTCGGGGTTGATGCGCCCCTCGAAGTTGCGGTTGCCCGACAGGACGCTGGCGACCACCAGATCGCGCGCCTCGATCGCGTCGGCGATCGGCTGCGGCAGCGGCCCCGAGTTGCCGATGCAGGTGGTGCAGCCGTAGCCGACGGTGTGGAACTTGAGCTGCTCGAGATACGGCGTCAGCCCGGCCTCGGCCAGATACTCGGTGACCACCTTCGACCCGGGGGCGAGCGACGTCTTCACCCAGGGCTTGGTCGAGAGCCCCGCCTCGACCGCCTTCTTGGCGACCAGGCCGGCGGCAATCAGCACCGACGGGTTCGAGGTGTTGGTGCAGCTGGTGATCGCCGCGATGACGACCGAGCCGTGCTTCACCTCGGGGGCGGACGGCGCCGCCGGCGCGAAGCCGATGCTGGTCGACTGGCTCGACGACGCCTCGAGCTCACGAACGGCGCTGTCCTCCTTGGGATCTTTCGGAGCTGGCGCCTTCGCCTTGGCCTTCGGCTTGGCCAGGCTCGGCAGCGCGTCCTCGAACGACTTGCGGGTCTGGAACAGGCTGACCCGATCCTGCGGGCGCTTCGGGCCGGCCACGCTGGGCTCGACGGTGCCGAGGTCCAGCTCCACCACCTGGCTGTACGTCGCCTCGGGCGTCGACGCGGTGTGGAACATCCCCTGCTCCGTCGCGTAGGCCTCGACGAGCGCGATCTGGTCCTTGTTGCGCCCGGTCAGCTCCAGGTAGCGCAGCGTCTCCTTGTCGATCGGGAAGATGCCGCAGGTGGCGCCGTACTCCGGCGCCATGTTGGCGATCGTCGCGCGGTCGGCCAGCGAGAGTGACCCGACGCCGGCGCCGAAGAACTCGACGAACTTCCCGACCACGCCGGTCTTGCGGAGGATCTGCGTGACGTGCAGGACCAGGTCGGTCGCCGTCGAACCCTCGCGCAGCTTGCCGTGCAGCCGAAAACCGACCACCTGTGGGATCAGCATCGACAGCGGCTGCCCCAGCATCGCCGCCTCGGCCTCGATGCCGCCGACGCCCCAGCCCAGGACCCCCAGGCCGTTGACCATCGTCGTGTGCGAGTCGGTGCCGACGAGCGTGTCGGGGTAGGCGCGCGCTGGCCCGTCCTTGCTCTCGGCCGTGAACACGACGCGGGCCAGGTACTCCAGGTTCACCTGGTGGACGATGCCGGTGTCCGGCGGCACGACGGCGAAGTTGCGGAAGGCGCCCTGGCCCCAGCGCAGGAACGCGTAGCGCTCCTTGTTGCGCGAGAACTCGATCTGGGCGTTGAGGCTCAGCGCCTCGGGCTTGCCGTACTCGTCGACCTGGACCGAGTGATCGATCACCAGCTCCGCCGGCAAGAGCGGGTTGATCTTGGTCGCGTCGCCCCCCAGCAGCTTCATCGCCGCGCGCATCGCCGCGAGATCGACCACCGCGGGCACGCCGGTGAAGTCCTGCAGGAGCACACGCGCCGGCATGAACGCGATCTCGGTGCTCGGCTCGGCGGCAGGGTCCCACGCGCACAGGGCCCGAATGTCGGCCGCTTTGACCGACTTCCCGTCCTCGTTGCGGAGCAGATTCTCGAGCAGGATCCGGAGCGAAAAAGGGAGCCGCCCCGGTTTTAGCCCGGCCGCGTCGAGGGCCGAGAGGCGGTGAATTTCGAGCTTCTTCTTCCCAACTTCGAGCGTGCTCCGGCTGCCGAAACTGTTCATGGACCGCATTGTTAGATGTCGGCCGCGGCAATGTCGAGAGGGTCACCGGAAACATCGCGACCTTGGGAGCAATTACCTAGTTGGACGGGGTAAAATCGTTAGATGCGGCACCTAACCTCACTTGCTCGTAGCGGCGTCGTTCACCTCTTCTGGCTCTCCGCCTTCCTGCTTCCGGCCGCGGGCTGCGACGCGGGTGGCGGCGGCAACGCGCAGGGCACCGCCGGCTCCGGGCCGGCCGGGTCGTCCGGGAAGGCGGGCACCGGCGGCGGCGTGGCTGGCGCCGGCGGCAGCGCACCCGTGGTCCCCGTGGTCCCCGGCTGCACCCCGGCGCCGCTCGACAGCTCGGGCACGCTGAACGGCCGTTACGGCTCGACCCACGTCAACTCGGGCGGCCGTGACTACTTCCTGCAGGTCAACGAGTGGGGCGCCAGCGGGACGCAGACCATGGCGTACGGCGGCCCCTTCGTCTTCAAGATGACGACCCAGATGGCCACCGTCCCGACCAACGGCGCGCCAACCGGCTATCCGTCGATCTTCATCGGCGCGAACGCGAACCACACGACCAGCGGGCAGCAATCTTCCGAAGCCGGTCAGCGCGCTCAGCTCGGTCCTGACCACCTTGACCTGGGCGGACGCCGGCACCCTGGCCGACTACACCAACAACAGCTACAACGTCGCTTACGACGTCTGGTTCAGCACCAACGCGGGCGGCGAGCCGTCGGCCAGCGGCCCCTCGGGCGGGTACCTGATGGTCTGGCTGCACAAGCCGAGAGACGCGCAACCGATCGGGACCGCCATGGTGGGGAACGTGACGATTCCGGGCGTCCCCGGCACCTGGGACATCTGGATCGGCAAGAACGGCAGCAAGCCGTGCATCTCGTACGTGCCGCGGCAGCCGTTGCTGTCGCTCTCGTTCGACCTCAACCTCTTCATCAAGGACGCGGTCGCCAACCGCCCCAACACCATCCTGAGCTCGTGGCACCTCACCAACGTCTTCGCGGGTTTCGAGATCTGGCGCGGGGGCGTCAACATCGAGACCACGAGCTTCTGCGCGGTCGTGAACTAGCCGCTCATCGCCCGGTCGGGTAGCTCAGGAAGATCTTGCTGCGAACGTTGCGCGGGTTGGTCTCGCCGGGGGGCGGGCTGTCGTCTTCCACCTTGTAGGCGTCGAACTTGACGATCCGATCCTGCGGGTTCCCGGTGCGCTGGTGATAGCGCAGGATCCATTCCAGCAGGGCGTTCTGGTACGCGCCCTGTTCGGGGATGCGCGACGAGTAGTTGAACACCAGCGAGTCGTTGTCGAGCCGCGGCGCGATCTCGTACCGCCCCGGGTTCGGGTAGCGGCTGGTCGCCTCGCTGTAGGGGTCGACGTGGCGGCCGTCGACGGTGACGGCGTCGACCACCACCGTCTCGTCGGTCAACGGCGCGTCGGAGGCGAACATCGACCAGGCCTGGATGAGGCGCGGGTAAGCGACCAGGCGTTTGATCCAGAGCGGCTGCTCGTGCTTCAGGAACGGAGGGATGGCCGCGTTGATGAACAGCGTCTCGCTGACCAGCGTGATCAGCATGGCCAGCACCGCCCCCTCGCGCAGCAGCGACAGGGCGAGGCGCCGTTGGCGGCGAAACGGGGAGGGCTCCGGCTCGCGCGCCACCCAGGCGGCGGCGGGAGACGCCGACGGCAGCGAGCACGCCGCGAGCCCCAGGGCGACCGAGACCCTTTCACGCCGCCGCGAGAAGAGGTCGTACCCCCAGTTGGCCAGCTGGCGCAGCCCGGGGAGCTCCAGCGGGATCGACCAGAGCCAGCCGAGCGGGAGCGCGCGCAGGAGCTGAGCGACCGCTTCGGCGCGGGTGTACTGCTTCCCGCTGGCGTCGTCGACGACGACGATGGTCCTGGCCAGCAGCTCGGGCGATAGCTTGTCCGCCGGCGCCTCGTAGCTGGAGACGAGCACGATCCGGCGCAGCCGATCCAGCCGGGCCACCACCCGGGCGATCTGGAAGCAGATCCCACAGCCGGCGTCGAAGTAGACGGTGATGCGGCGCCCGCGCCGGCCGGCGACCTTGGCGAACCAGTCCCAGTCCGCGCTGCCGAGCAGGAACGGCGTGTAGCCGATCATCGCCCAGGAGAAGACGCCCAGGTTGATGAACAGCTGGAAGCCGAGGTGCAGTCCGATGACGCAGAGGATCGCCACCCGGCGGGTCCAGACCAGCCGCCAGGGGAGGAGCAGCAGCGCCGGGAGAATCGCCTCGGTCGCCAGCGCGCTCCACGACAGCACGCGCGACAGCCACAAAGACATGTGGGGCCGCAACCAGATCGAGAACCAGGTGACCATGCGATCCTGGTGGATGACGTAGGCGACCGCCGAACCGGTGCGCCAGGTCGGTCCGCCCTTGTGGAGCGCATTGAACAGGTACGAGTTCGCGAGCTGGATGACGATCGCGAGCGCCGCGAGGGTCACGATCCGCATCGTCGCGGGTTCGGGATCGAGCGCGTCGCGCTCGGCCAGCTGGGGCGCGGTGGTCTCGCGGCGCCGCCGCAGGCTGGCCAGCAGCGCGTCCAGGGAGAACCGCCGCCCGCAGGGGAGAAACGCCGACCAGAGCGCCAGCTCGCCCAGCATCCAGTCGCCGCCGTTCTCCATCAGCGTCACCCGCCCGTGCAGGCTGAGCACGCAGATGAGGGCGAGGACCTGCATCAGCCTCGTCTTCCACCCGACGAGCAGCCCCAGATAGACGAGCCCGCACAGCACGAACCCGAACGCCACCTCGTCGGGCAGGGAGAAGATGAAGAAGAAGGAGAACATCCACTGGGTGGGCGGCCGCCACAACATCATGTGGTTCGGCACCAGCCCCAGGTTCGAATAGAACAGCGTGATGTCGGGGATCCGGCGGATCAGATCGACGAGGAGGATGATCGCGAGGCCGATCCTGCCGAGACCGAGGCTGCGGGCGTCGATCGTCAGGTAGTGCTCGGCGAACCAGCGCCAGCGGGCCCCCTTGGCGCGCGCCGGCGCGGCCGGCGCCGGCCCCGGGGCCAGCGGCTCCTCGGGCGTGGGCGCGTCCTTGCTGGTCATGGCCGCCCTCCCGCCGGCCAGCGGAGAAACGTCTGCTTGCGGACGTTGGTCGGTTCGCTGGTGCCGGGGGCCGGGCTGTCCTGCCGGACCGCGTACGCCTCGAACGACGCGATCGCGTCCTGGGGATTCCCGGTCCGCTCCGGGTGGCGCACCACCCATTCGACGAACGCCTGGAAGTACTGGCCGGCCTCCGGGAGGCGCAGCGTGTAGTCGCAGAAGAACGAGTCCTGCCCGAGGCGCACCGGTACCCGGTCGACCGGCAGCGTCGCCACCCGGCTGCCGACCGCGTTGTAGGGGTCGACGTGGCGCCCGTCGCGGGTGACGGCGTCGACGACGACCGTCTCGTCCGACAGGGGGGCGTCGGGCGAGAACAGCGACCAGTTCTGGAACAGCCGCGTGTACATCACGGCGGCGGCCATCCACTGGGGCCGCGACTCCCAGCGCAGCGCGCGCGGGACGGCGGCGTTCCCGAGCGACAGCTCGGCCGCCAGCACCACCAGCGCCACCACGACGGCAAGCTCGCGCAGGAGAGGCAGCAGCCGGGCCCGCAGCCATCCGCCCGACGTCGACGCAGGCGCCGCGGCGGCCGGCGCGGGCCCCGGGGCCGTGGGAACGCCGCAGGCCGCGAGGCCCAGCCAGACGGAGATCCGGGTTCGGTTGGCCGCGAACAGATCGTAGGCGCGCCCGGCCAACCCACGGCAGAGCGGCAACCACATCGGCCAGGCCAGGAGCCGCCCGAACGGCAGCGCCGTCAGGATCACGGCGAACGCGTCGGCCCGGGTCCAGTACCGCCCCCGCTCGGGATCGACGACCAGGATCGTCCGCTCCACCAGCGTGGGGTCGACGCCCTTGGGCAGCGCCGCCGTATCGGTGTTGGGCAGGAGGCGCAGCCGACGGTGAACGTCCAGCCGGGCCAGCAGCCGCACGATCGCGAAGCAGACGCCGCAATCGACGTCGTAGATGACGGTGCGCGCCCGCCCCCGCGTCGGCACCAGCCGCGAGGCCCGGTCCCAGACCGCGCCGTCGATCAGGAAGGGAAAGAAGACCAGCATCGCCGCCGAGAAGATCCCCAGGTTCACCAGCGTCGCGAAGCCGAGGTGCAGCCCGGTCAGCAGCACGACGGCGACGAGGCGCGCCCAGGGGCTGAAGATCGGCGTCAGGATCAGGAGCGGGATGAACCGCTCCACGATCAGGGTCATCTGCGCCATCAGCTTCCAGAACGAGAACGGCAGGTGCTCGCGCGCCCAGACCCCGAGCCAGGTGACGATCCGCTCCTGGTGCAGCACGTAGTGCACCGCGGTCCCCTCGCGCCAGGTCGGCCCGGTCTTGTGCAGGTAGTTGAACCAGTAGATCGCGGCCAGCTGCAACAGAAGGCAGAGCACCGCCAGCGACGTCACCGGGGTGACCGAGGGGCGCGGGATCCCGGCCGCCAGATCGGGCGGCTTCTCGTTCGGGCGGGCCCGCAGGCTGGCCCGCACGGCGTCGACAGAGAACCGCTGCCCGAGCGGCAGGAACAGCGTCCAGAGCACCGCCAGGCTCAGCACCGTGCCGCCCCAGTTCTCCACGAAGAGGATCCGGTTGTGCAGGCTCACCAGCAGCAGGAACGAGACGGCGTGGAAGAACCGGGTCCGGTAGCCGATCGTGAAGCAGGTGAAGCAGAAGAAGCTGACGATGAACCAGAGCGCCGCCTCCTCGGGCAGCGACGACATGAACATCAGCGAGAACATGCGCGGCAGCGGCGGCCGCCAGAGCAGCGTGTGGTTGGGGAGGAGGCCGGCGTTGCTATAGAAGTCGCGCAGCCAGGGGACGCGCCGGGCGAGATCCAGGAGCAGCGCCAGACCGAGCACGATCCGACCGATCCCGAGCGAGCGGGGATCGACGCGGAGGTAGGCGTCGCTCAACCAGCGGGCAAAGACCTTGCGATCCACGAGCGGGCCGAGATTATGCGCGTCGGCGGCGTGCCGCCAAGTCGAAGCCGATCACGGCCATGTCCTTGAGCGTTCGGGCCATTCCCATGGGTCCCAGCTTGGACCCTTTGACGTCCCGCCAGGTCGCGAGCGGCACCTCGACGATCGCGGTCAGCGGCAGCGGCGGTGCCGCCCCCCCCGCCAGCAACCGGCCCAGCAGCTCGACGTCGAACGCCCAGCGCGACAGGAAGGGCTCGGCCAGCGCCGCCGACAGGGCCGGCGAGGCCCGGAACAGCTTGGCCCCGCACTGGGTGTCGTAGATCCGCGCCTGCAGGACCCCGGAGGCGATGCTGGCGAACACCCGCCCCAGATAGTGGCGCACCGGGCTGCGGTGGATATCGGTCCCGAGCAGCGCCACCCGGGCGCCGAGCACGACCTCGACGCCGGGGCGGGTGAGCGCCGCGAGCAGCCGCGGCAGCTCGCTGGGCGGGGTCGAAAGGTCCGCGTCCAGGTAACCGACGATCTGCTCTGGCCCCCCGGCGGCGAGCGCAGCCAGCATCCCCTGGCGCACGGCCTCGGCCTTGCCCCCGTTGGGGTCGAGCGACAGCACGCGGATCTGGTCGGGGCGCTCGGCCGCCAGCGCCGCCAGCCGGTCGCCGGTGGCGTCGGTCGAACCGTCGTTCACGAACACCAGCCGCGCCTCCGGGCGGGCGTCGAGAAAAGCGAGCAGCGGTCCCCCGTCCAGACGCTCGGCCTCGTTGTAGCAGGGGACGACCACCGTCAGCGGATCGGCCATCAGGGCCGCCATACTACCCCGACAAGTTCGATTTCGTGTCGGGGGAGGACGAGCTTTGCTCGGCCGAGCCCATCGCGGGAGGTTCGGCGGGGGAGAGGGTGGGGGCCCCCACCCTCCCCCCGAAGTTGATTCGAACGTCAGAGACTCTCGGCTACACTGCGCGGCCTAATGTCGCTTGCGATGGAGCGGGAATCCCAGCCACCGCTGACCCGCGCATTTCGCGCGCTGGGGTTGCTGATCGCCGAGGGGGCTTCGCTGGGGCTGGCTGCCTGGTTCCTGCGGGCGAAGGAGCGGCTCCCCGGCTACATCGGCAGCAACATCCTCTCCCCGCACGCGCGCAGGTTCGTCCTCATCAACATGCTCGGGGGCGCGGTCCTGGCCGCGGGAGCCGGCATCGGCCTCTGGATCTGGCGGCGCGCCGCGGGCCTCGACCTGGCCGAGCGGATCTCGCGCCGGTTGGCCCCGCTCTGCCTGATCGCGTTCGTGCCCCTGATGTTCCACTGGCAGTACTGGACCAGCGCCTCGCGCCAGCTGATCTTCCTGGTCATGGTCGGCGCCTTCGGCCTGACCCTGCAGGCGCTGATGCGCGTGGCCCTGGAGACGCCGCCGATGCTGCCGCTCGGAGCGCGGCTGCGCATCGACGCGGTGAAGGAGCGGATCGCCGACCGGCTGCGGCGGTGGCCCTGGCTGCCGACGGCGCTGGTCGTCCTGGGCGTGCTCGGCTACGCGATCTACTTCTCGGTCATCACGGTCCAGAACCACTACCGGCTACAGACCTCGGGCTACGACCTCGGGATCGAGAACAATCTGGTCTGGAACGCCGCGCACTTCAACGCGCCGCTGTTCAAGACCTCGGTCATCGGCGGGCCGACCGCCAGCCACATCGGGTTTCACGAGACCTACATCTCGTATCTGATCGGCCTCCCCTACCGCCTCTTCCCCCACCCCGAGTTCCTGCTGGTCCTGCAGGCGACGCTGATCGGCGGGGCCGCGCTGCCGCTCTACCTGTTCGCGCGCCGGCACGTCGGCGACTGGGTCGCCTGCCTGGTCTCGTACGTCTGCCTGATGTACGCGCCGCTGCACGGCTCGAACCTCTACGACTTTCACTACCTGCCGCTGGCGCCCTTCCTCCTCTGGCTGACGCTCTGGCTGGTGGAGGCGCGCAAGGACCGCTGGGCGGTGCTGGCGGTGGTGCTGACGCTGGCCAACCGCGAGGACATGTCGCTGCTGCTGGTCTTCCTCGGCCTCTACCTCATCCTGACCGGTGAGCGGCCGAAGGCCGGCCTGCTCATCACCGCGGCGGGCGGGATCTACTTCGTGGTCGTGAAGCTGATCTTGATGCCGTACTTCCTGCACGGCTACGCCGCCTACATCAACCAGTACGAGGGGCTGCTCCCCGAGGGGGACCACGGCTTCGGCGGCGTGCTCAAGACGGTGTTCGGCAACCCGGCGTTCACGCTCGGGGGGATGCTCGAGCAGGAGAAGGTCCTCTATCTGCTGCAGATCATGGTCCCGATCGCCTTCTTCGCCTGGCGGCGGCCGGTCGGCGCGCTCTGCTCGATCCCCGGCTTCCTGTTCACGATGCTGGCGACGAAGTACCCGCCGCTGATCCAGATCAGCTTCCAGTACACCGCCTACTGGACCAGCTTCCTGTTCATCGCGGTCGTCGCGAACCTGGCCTGGATGCGGCGCGCCGAGCAGGTGTCGGTGTCGCCGCAGGCCCGGGCCAGCCGGCGCGCCTGGCTGGTGGCCATCGCAGCGACGGCCTTGGTCACGTCGTACCAGTTCGGCATCGTCCTGCAGCGCAACACCGCCGTGGGCGGGTTCTCGGCGTTCCGCGTCGGAGTCACGCCCGAGGACAAGGTCCGACACGCCGATCTCTACTCGCTCATCAAGAAGATCCCAGGGACGGCCAGCGTCGCGGCCAACGAGATGCTGTGCGCGCAGATCTCGAGTCGGAAGAACGCCTACACCTTCAAGATCGGCCTCTACGACGCCGACTACCTGCTCTTCCGGCAGCCGATCTGGGGCGACGATCGGACCAAGGTGATCGAGGCGCTGCGCAGCGGTGCCTACGGGGTGGAGGGGGAAAAGGGCGAATTCATCCTGTTTCGGCGCGGCGCGCCGCCAGCCACGGCTGAGGCTTACCTGCGCCGCATCGGGGGATGACCGCCGCCCAGGTTCCTGTAAGCTAATAGGTGCCCATGGTTAGCTCGCCCGAGACCCCCAGCTATGGCCGCGGCCACCGCGTGCTGGAGATCGCGAGCATCGTGTTCGTGCTGGCGGCGCTGGCCTGGCTGGCGTTCCGGATCGCGTACACGATGGACGGCGCGATCGATCTGCTCTGGATCGGATTCGCGGCGCTGACCGGCTACCTGATCTCGGACCTGCTCTCGGGTTTCGTGCACTGGGCGGGCGACACGGTCGGCGACGAGACGACGCCGATTTTCGGTCCCAACTTCGTCAAGCCGTTCCGCTACCACCACGTCGATCCGGTGGACATCGCGCGCCACGACTTCGTCGAGACCAACGGCAACAACTGCATCGTGGTCGCGCCGATCCTGATCGCGATCATCCTGACCATCCCCGACACGCCGGGGTTCTGGTTTTACGGCTCGGTCATCGCGGCCTTCACGTCGCTTTTTGTTTTTTGCACGAACCAGTTCCACAAGTGGGCCCACGAACCGAGCCCGCCGCGCTGGATTCGCGGGCTCCAGCGCTCGGGGCTGATCCTCTCGCCCGAGCACCACGCCGTCCACCACGCCTCGCCGCACGATCGCCACTACTGCATCACCGTCGGCTGGATGAACCCGGTGCTCGACAAGCTCGGCTTCTTCCGCGGCCTGGAAGCGATCGTCTCGCGGATCAGCCCGCGCGCCTTACGTCCCCATAACAACTAGACTCGGGCCGCCAAGGCGATGCCGAGCTGGCCGAGCCAGTAGACGCCCAGCGTGAGCAGCGCGGCGTGCGGGATGGGCCGCTTGAACCGGTTGATCGCCAGGCTGGCGTCCGAGACGTAGAACAGCGGCGCGCCGATCGCGGCGGCGGGGGCCAGCCCCAGCGGACCGCCGAGCGTCGCCGAGGCCGACACCACCATCGCGCTGATCACCAGGCCGTAGACGACGACGGGGGCGTGCATCCCCGCCGCGCCCGCCCAGATGGCGCGCAGCAGGGCCACCGTCACGGGGAGCATCACCAGGGCGACGACGGCGACGTGCGCCGACCAGACCGCGGCCCCGACGAACGCCACCACGTACGAAACGTGCGCGAGCAGGAAGGCCGCAAGCCCGACGATGAAGGCGCGGTTCCCGGGCCAGAGCAGCGCCGCGTCGCCGATCACCGACAGCACGATCCCGATCGCGACCCAGCGCGCGAACGCCGTCTCGGGCATCCCCACGACGGCCAGCAGCAGGATCGTCGTCAGCGGCTTGAAGATCGCGACCAGCACGCGCGCGTTCCGCTCGGCGCCGATGATCGCCAGCGCACCGGAGACCAGCACGGCCAGCACGGGCAAGACGGGGAACGCAGAGGCAGCGGCGGGGGGCACACGACAATTGTATCAACCGCCCAGGAGAATGGCCGGGCTCGGGAACACGCCGTCGACCTCGAAGTACGCGCGCGGATATTCGCGAACCGTGTTCGCCGGACGCATGAAGTTCCTTCTGAAAACCTGGACCACCGACCGGGTGGTCCGACTCATCCACCCGACGTGCGCCGACTCGTCGACCTGTGTCGTCGCGAAGGCCGGCGAAAACAACGCCACGTTGGTTCCCCCGTTCTTGTCGCGCGCCGAGGTGAACTGGCAGAGCGCCACGCCTTCGTCGCGCATGGCCCGGCCCAGGGGTTGGGAGACCGCGTAAGAGACCGGAGACGAGATCGCCCTGCGGTGCTCGACGAAGGGCGACGCCGTGAGGTCGACGGCACGCTCGCTCGTCACACCGACGGAGAAGGCCGACCAGGCCTGTTCGACGGAGCCGAGCTCGACCGACGTCCCCAGCAGAAACAGCAGGCGATAGTAGGCCTTCTCGATCAGCGCCGTCGACACGTCGAGGGCCCCGTACCAGAGGCCGCGCTCGCTGCGGCTGGCGAACCGAGATCCGCGATGCAGCGGCGGATATCGAAACGGCGTGTAGAGGAGATAGTGGAGCCCATCGAACTCGTGGCCGGTCGGCCTCGGGGGCTTGGCGGCCTCTTCGATGATGTCCTCGAGAATGTTTTGTTCGCGAACGTTGTCGACGAGCTTGAACGTCGAGTTTTGAAACTGATCTTCGACCACGCGCCAAACCGCGGTCGATATGGTGCGCGCGTTAGACAGCCCCCCGCATTGCGTCCAGATAGTCTGCGACATTCACCAATCCTCTGACTGTTTTCATCAACTCGATCGGAACGCCGTTCAGGTGATGGTTGTGAGCGCGAAGCCACGCCCTCGCCTGCTCGGAGCTTCCCCCCACCAGCGTGTCGAGACTGCGAACGACGCGGACGAACAGGGCGGCCAGCTGATACTCCGCGCGTCCGGTGAGGAGCTTCTTGTCCCCGCCGGTCAATCGCGTGATCGTCGGCGGGCTGACGCCCAGGATCTCCGCGAGCTCCTTCTGCTGGATCTGCAGGAGGACCGCGGCACGCAGCACGGCTTTCGTGAGCACGGCGGCCTTGTCCGCCCGGTTCGCTGCGACCTCTGCCTTCACGCTGCCCACCATTTCAATTGAAATACTATTTGTCACATATTCCAACTGCAACGGAAAATCCGCCAAGGGAGCTGAGCCGCGGACGGGCGCATTGGAGACGTCCGTCGATATATTATCCAGCAAATACAACACCTTGTGCCGCAGGAGCGGACTGCCGCCAACGGACGAGTCGGGCCGCACCGTGTGGGGCTTCGTACTGCTGCCACAGAGGCGCTGAGCGAGCCGTTGGGTTCACGATCGCCGAAACGTCTCGCCGTGCCGGGAGTGGGGCTCGAACCCACAAGACGCTTTCGCGTCAGCGGATTTTAAGTCCGCCGCGTTTACCATTTCGCCATCCCGGCCGTTGGGGGCGCCCCCAGTTTCGCAAAAGATACGCCGTCTCTACCACCGCGACATCGAATCCGCGCCAGCCGTGGCTATCGTGCGCGGCACAATGAGCAACAGCGAAGAACAGGTCGAGAGCGTCGGTGGTCTGAAGATCTTCGTCCGATCGTGGCTCCCCGAGGGGAAGCCGCGCGCCCTGCTGGTGATCGTCCCCGGCTTCAACTCCCACAGCGGCCAGTACCTCGACGTCGCGGCGCAGTTCGCGCAGAGCGGGCTGGCGGTCTACGCGGTCGACCTGCGCGGCCGTGGCAAGTCGGACGGCGAGCGCTTCTTCGTCGATTCGTTCGCCGACTACGTCGCCGACGTGCACACGACGGTGAAGCTGGCAAAGTCACGCCTCCCAGGATGCAAGACGTTCGTGCTCGGCCACAGCGCCGGCGGCGTCGTCTCCTGCGGCTACACCCTCGATCATCAGTCCGAGATCGTCGGCCTCGTCTGCGAGAGCTTCGCGTTCCAGGTGCCGGCGCCCGACTTCGCGCTCGCGGTCATCAAGGGGGTGAGCCACATCGCCCCGCACGCGCACGTGCTGAAGTTGAAGAACGAAGACTTCTCGCGCGACCCAGCCCAGGTCGCGTTCCTGAACGCCGACCCGCTGATCGCGCACGAGACGCAGCCGACCAAGACCGTCGCCGAGATGGTCCGCGCCGACGAGCGCCTCAAGCGCGACTTTCCGCAGATCAAGGTGCCGGTGTTCATCCTCCACGGCACGCTCGACAAGGCGACCAAGCCGAGCGGCAGCCAGCTCTTCTACGACAAGGTCGGATCGAGCGACAAAACGCTGAAGCTGTACGAGGGCCACTATCACGACCTCCTCCACGACGTCGGCAAGGAGGCGGTGATGGCCGACGTGCAGGCCTGGCTCGACAAGCGGATCTAGGGCCGCCACGCCGCCCGGTCGAGCTCCCGCGGCGCGCTGAATGCAGGTCCTCTCCTCAGATTCGAACCCAGGAGATCGCATGCACTTCATGTGGGCCCTCGTCATCGGGATCATCGCCGGAACGCTCACCAACCGGCTGAGGCCGGGACATGATCCGAAGCACGCGCTGATCGACGCCGGCGTGGGCCTCGGCGCGGCGCTCATCATGGGAACCATTGGCCGCGTCGTCGGCTTCCAGGGCCCGCACGGCGCCCCCGGACCCGGGTTTTACGTCCAGGTCGCCGTCATGTGGACCCTGATCGCCGTGACCGGCGTGGTCGTCAGCCGCCGCGGCCGCGACGTCGACGTCGCCTGAGCGCGCCGCACGCCCGCATTACCGCCCGGTAGCGTCAGCTACCGAGTGGTAACCCGTAGCTCACGGTAGGGGCGCGGTTTCGCGGCGCGGCGTCGGCACGGATATCGCTCTGTTCGGGGCTCTCACCAACCGGAATTACCTCGAACAAGGAGACAGTCATGCATCTCATTTGGGCTCTCATCGTCGGTCTGGTCGTCGGCGCGATCGCCAAGCTGCTCATGCCGGGGCGCGATCCGGGCGGCTTCATCGTCACCATGCTGATCGGCGTGGCCGGGTCGGTCGTGGCCGGGTTCCTGGGTCGCGCGCTGGGCATCTACCACGCCGGCGACGTCGCTCCCGGCCTCATCGCCTCGGTCATCGGCGCGATGATCCTGCTCGCCGTCTACCGCATGGTCGCGCGCCGGCGCGTCGTCTAGATCTGGGGCGACAGCGGCGAGACACGGATGAGCACGAAACCCGCACAGGCCGGCGGCCGGCGCGTCGACGTTCACCTTCACCTCCCGACGCGGACGGTGGTGAAGGTCCTGGCGACGCTGCTGCTGGTCTGGGCGGGGATCCGGCTCTGGCCGGAGTTCGTGCTGCTGCTGATCTCGCTGCTGCTCGCCGTCGCGCTGCACCCCGCGATCACCGCGCTCGAGCGGCGCGGGCTGGGGCGCGGGCTGGTCGTGTCGCTGCTGACGCTGGCGCTGGTCGGCCTGACCGCCTTGCTGGTGACGGTGGTGTTCACCGCCCTGGCGGAGCAGCTGTCGAAGTTGATCCAGGACTTCCCAGCGCTGCGCGGGCGGGTCGAGGCACGCCTGCCGCCGCAGTATCCGTTCCTGAAGCGCGTGGTCGGCGAGATCTTCGCGCTTCCGTCGTCGCCCGAGGCGTTGGCGCAGCTGCGCCGCCGGCCGCTGGCGCTGGGCTCGGCGGCGCTCTCGGGCGTGGTGTCGGTGTTCTTCACCCTGATCGTCACGATCTACCTGCTGCTCGACGGCAAGCGGCTCTACGCCTGGCTGATCGCCTACATCCCGCGGGCGCACCGGGACCGAATGGCGATCACCGCCGACGAGGTCTCGCAGGTGATCTACGCGTACGTCCGCGGACAGGCGATCACCTCGGTGCTGTTCGCCCTCTTCGCCGGCGTCGTGCTGCACCTGTTGCACGTACCGGCCGCCGTGCCGCTGGCGATCCTGGCCGGCCTCTGCGACGTGATTCCGGTCGTCGGGATCATCATCGCGACCGTCCCCGCGGTGCTGCTTGCCATCACCGTGTCGCCGACCGCGGCCGGGTTCGTCTTCGCGCTCTACCTGCTGTACCACGTGGTCGAGAGCTACCTGATCGTGCCGCGGATCTACGGCCAGCGGCTGCGGCTGTCGACGCTGGCGGTGCTGCTGGCGCTGCTCGCGGGCAGCACCCTGCAGGGGCTCATCGGCGCGGTGCTGGTCCTGCCCCTGGTGGCCGCCTATCCGATCATCGAACGGATCTGGCTGGCCGGCTATTTCGGCGCCGAGGTGATCAAGGATCACAAGGCGCTGGCGACCGCGACGGAATCTGGCGACCAGGAGGCGGTGGACACGGTACTGCAGGGGGAGCGGCACCCGTGGGAAGGGACGACCGACCCCAAGACCCTCCGGACGTCTCTCACGAGCGCCGTCAGTCGCGCGCGTAGCGAGTGAAGATCCAGTCGCGCGCCTCGACCTTGACGTGGCAGTCCGTGCAGACCGAACGACCGGCGAGGCCGTGCCGCAGCTCCTCGTCGGCGAAGTTGCGGGTGTACTCGTCCCACTGCCAGCTGCCCGCCTGCTTGCGCGCCAGAGCTATCAGCCAGACGAAGTCCTCGCCGACGCGGCTCGACTCCTTCACGATCAGCGCCCCCTCGGGCAACGGGCGCCGGTTCGCGACGACGTCGTCGGGCGGCACGTTGCAGGCGTAGATGTTCTTCATCCCCCGATGCGGATCGCCGTCGTAGGGCGGGAGCGGCTCCGGGTTCATGCGCACGCACCGGGTCTGGTAGCCGGCGACGTCGTCGGGCAACGGCGCGCCGCAGCCGTCCGCCAACAGCAGCAGCAGGGCCAGCGCACCGCCACGCCACGTCGCCGGGCTGGTCATGGCTGCCGGAATCCGAGCAGCAGGCCCAGGCGGGCGATCGACAGGTTCTCCCAGGCCGCCTCTGCGCCGATCAGCCAGCGCGACGCGACGATCCAGCGCGCGTCGACGGCGGCGAAGCCGTAGGCGAGGAGGCCGTCGCCGCCGCGCAGCCCCTCGTGCAGGATGTCGGCGTCGTTGCCGAGCCCCAGCGCCAGGTTCGCGCCGAGCGAGAAGACCGGCCGCTGCCAGAGCGCGAAACGACCCTGGGCGAGCAGGCCCACCACGCGGTAGTGCTCGCTGTCGTCGACGATCCCCGACAGCGCCCCGCCCAGCTCCCACCGGGGGGCGAGCGCCGCGCGCAGCCCGAGCCGCGCGGCCGGCTTGAACGCGTGCCCGATCGCGTGCGACTCCGACTGACCCAGGAAGGCCGGCCCGACGACGGCGTCGGCGACTAAGTCGGCGCCGGGCTGCGCGGAAGCCGGCGCGACGGCGAATAGGCCGGTGGCTGCCCATAGGGCGATGGCTGCGATCCAGATTGGTAACCGGGTGGGCATGGGGGAGAGCGCCCGAACTCGTCGGGCGTCAGGCATACGTCGTACACGTGGCGTCGGTTACGGCGTCGCGTCGCACTCGACGAGGTGTGTAAATCGGCCAATTACCGACGGTTCCATGTCGGAGGGGCAACTTCGCCGCGATATCCCACCGGGCGACGGGATGTGGGTCTGGCGAGGGGCAGGAACATCGTCACAATCTATCTATGGCCAGTTTTGGTCACGTCGCCGTCGGACTCCTCGCGAGCCGCATCCACGGAGGCAATCGCGGACCGAAACGAGGTCATTGTTCGCGGTGGGTGATGGTCGCCTTCACGGCGCTGGCGCTGCTGCCCGATATCGATCTGGTCGTCTGTACGCTGATGGGCGTACCCGACCGCGGCACGATCGGCCACCGCGGCGCCTCGCATTCGTTGACGATGGCGGTGGCCGCGGGACTCGTCTGCGCGCTGGTGGCCTATCGGCTCCGGTGGCCGGTGCTGCGCACCGCGCTGGTGGGCACCTTCGCCGTGGCCAGCCACGCGCTGCTCGACGTGCTGGGGGAGGGCGGCCGCGGGTTGCCGCTGTTCTGGCCGTTCTCCGACATGCGCGTTCATTCGCCCTGGCGAATCTTCCCGGACTCGCCCAAGGGATTGGAGCTGCTGACCCGTCCCGGCGTGATCGAGCTCGCGATCGAGCTGCTGCTGTTCCTGCCGATCACGCTCTATGCGCTCTGGCCGCGCCTCGCCGATACCCTGGCGCGCTGGCGCGGGCGTCCCCAGAGCCCACCCCAGTTGACGGTACTGGAGGGGGGGGCCGTGACGCCGCCGCCGATGCCCGTCTCCCCGATGGAGTCCCTGGACCTCGTCGACAGCGGACCTCTGCCGGCCAACGACCACGAACGCGACCCGCCTCTCCGCTCCGGCGGCGCCGGCGGCGGCAGCGGCTAGCCGCTCCCGCGCGAAGCGCGGGGGTGCGGCTATTTTTGAGATAGGCTCCAGCCGCTCCCGCGCGCAGCGCGGGGTGCGGCTACTCTCCAGACGACACCTCTACCGAGGCTGCGCGAGGCGCGTTTGTGCCGCCTCGCCCGCGGCAAATGAAGTAACCTCGCGGCGATGATTTTCAGCCGAGAACGGGAGGCGGTCAGGAACGCGACACGAGCCATCCGTGACCTGGTGCTGCGTCCCGGTCGCGAGCTCGCGATCGGCGGTCTCCGCAGCGGGCTCGGTGCGGTGGCGATGCTGGCGTCGGGACCGCTGCGCGAGCTCCCCGAGGTGGCGGCACGGGTCCCGGGGACACTGCGCGATCTCAGGCGAGCGGATGACCGCGATCCCCGGCGCGCGACGGCGCGCCCCCGCGCTCGGGTTCGCGGCGCAGGCGCTGGTGAGCGGCATGCGCCAGGGGGCGACGATGCGCGAGCGCTACCTCAACCTGCTCGCGGCGGCGATGGACAGCGAGACCTCGGCCCGGGTCCACCCGGCCTTCCTCAGCATCCTGCGCCAGATGACCTCCGACGAGGTGCGCATCGTCGGAATGTTCCAGCACGACGGCCCCTACCCGCTGCTGACGGTCGCCGCGCGCTACAAGTTCGGCGGGCCGATCAGCACGGAGCTGCGGCTCTACAGCCCGCTCGCCGTCGAGGCGGGCTGCGAAGAGCCCGACCGCCTGCCGCTCTACATCGACAACCTCTGCCGGCTGGGGATCACCGAGTTGCGGAAGACGCGCGTCGCCGACGACACGCGGGCGTTCCGCACGCTCGAGGCACACCCGACGGTGAAGGCCGCGATCGCCCGCGTCGAGGCCCGCGCGCCGGCTCCGCTGGCCACGCCGCCCGCCGCCGACGACGATCGGATCGTCGCCGACCTGCAGCGCCAGGCGCTGTACGTGACGTCGTTCGGCCGCCAGTTCTACGAGGCCTGCGAGTACCGCCCCGACCCCACCCGGTGAGCCGGCCCCAGGAACGAGATGGAAGCGAGTCCCCCGTCGTCCGTTCCCGAACGTGAACCGCTGTCGCTGGGGGAGATCCGCGAGATCTGGCCGCTGCTGGCCCATGGCGACCGCATCCAGGCGTTCCTGCTGTTGCCGCGCGACGAGGCGGAAGACTTCTTCTTCGGGCTCCAGGCGCGCGATCAGCTGGACATCGTCTGCGGCGTGCCGGCGCGCGAACAGCGGTCCTGGCTGCGCAGCCTCCCCCCGACGACGCGGCCGACCTGCTCCAGGCGGCGCCGCTCGACAGGCGCGAGCCGTTGATGGCGCTGCTCGACGAGCCGACCCGGCGCGAGGTGACCGCCCTGCTGGCCTATTCCGAAGACAACGCCGGCGGGCTGATGAACCCTCGCTACGTTCGGCTGCGCCACGACATGGCGGTCGACGAGGCGATCAGCTACGTGCGCAAGCAGATGCGCGAGCTGACCCGCACCATCTACTACCTCTACGTGCTCGACGGCGAGCAGAGGTTGCAGGGGGTGGTGTCGTTCAGCGCGCTGTTCAACGCCGCGGCGCGCGTGCGCGTCTCCGACATCATGCGCACCGGGATCACGACCATCCCCGAGCAGATGGATCAGGAGGCGGTGGCCCACAAGTTCGCGCAGAGCCGCCTGCTGGCGCTGCCGGTCGTCGACGCCGCCGGGCACATGAAGGGGATCGTCACCGCGGACGACGTCGTCGACGTCGTCCGCGAAGAGGCGACCGAGGACATGCAGAAGGTCGGCGGCGTCGAGGCCCTCGAGGCGCCGTACCTGCAGATCAGCATGGGGCGCATGCTCAAGAAGCGCGTCGGCTGGCTCTGCGTCCTGTTCCTGGGCGAGATGCTGACCGCGAGCGCGATGGGCTTCTTCGAGAAGGAGATCGCGCGGGCGGTGGTGCTGGCCCTGTTCATCCCGCTCATCATCTCGAGCGGCGGCAACTCGGGCTCGCAGGCGACGACGCTGGTCATCCGGGCGATGGCGCTCGGCGAGGTGCGCCTGCGCGACTGGTGGCGGGTGATCCGGCGCGAGTTCGTGGCCGGGCTGGGGCTGGGGTTCGTGCTGGCCGTGATCGGGTTCATCCGCATCGTCGTCTGGGAGGCGCTGTTCCACACCTACGGCCCGTACTACCTGGGCGTGGCCAGCACGGTCTCGATCAGCCTGCTCGGCGTCGTGATGTGGGGGACGCTCGCCGGTTCGATGCTCCCCTTCCTCCTGCGTCGCCTCGGCTTCGACCCCGCCAGCGCGTCGGCGCCGTTCGTCGCCACCCTGGTCGACGTCAGCGGCCTGGTCATCTACTTCACGGCCGCCGCCGCCATCCTGGGGGGGACGCTGCTCTGAGGCCCGCCGCGCTGGTGGTGGTGCTGGCGCTCTCCGCGTGCGGCCGCGCCGCGCAGCCGCTGGCCCCCGGCGCCGAGGAGGGGCTGGCCGGCGAGCTGGTCGACACCGGGTGCCCGCCGCTGCCGCCGATCTCCGGGTTCGTCGGCCGCGACGACGGGGCGCTGCTGATCGATCGGATCGCGCCCTTCCGGGCGACCGGGACCAACCTCTACTTCCTGCAGCAGCTCCTGACCTACGCCCAGCTCGATCACGATCCCCAGGCGCTGGCGACGGTGACCGAGGTTCTGGACGACCTGGTCTGCCTGTCGTTGCCGGTGGCGCGGATCTGGGGATTCAACGACTCGAAGGACACCTCGTCGATCCGGCGCAGTCCCGACGAGGGGTTTCGCGAGGAGGGATTGCGCGGCCTCGACCAGGCGGTCTGGGAGGCCAAGCGGCGCGGCATCCGGCTGATCATCCCCCTGGTCAACAACTGGGGCGAGTACGGCGGCCTGCCGGTCTACGCCGCCTGGGCCTCACAGCGGACCGGCGGCCAGTTCCAGCACGACGACTTCTACACCAGCGCGCTCATGAAGCAGTGGTGGAAGGACTACGCGTTCATGCTGCTCAACCGGGTCAACACCTTCACCGGAATCGCTTACCGCGACGAGCCGGCGATCCTTGCCTGGGAGATCGGCAACGAGCTGCGCTGCCAGGGCTGCGCCGGGACCACCCGCCTCCCCGACGCCATCGCCGAGCTGGCGACGTTCCTGAAGCAGATCGCCCCGAACCAGCTCATCGCCGACGGCAGCGACGGCTTCGACGACGATCCGACCCCCTACATCGGGCTGTCCAACTTCTACGCCGTCCGCGGCGACGAGGGGGCGAGCTTCACGCGTCTCGGGCGCGTCGAAGCGCTCGACATGCTCAGCTACCACTTCTACCCGCTCAACTACGGCTTCTCCACCGCGCGCGACGCCGAGATCTGGATCGAGCGCCACCAGGCGATTGCCCAGCTCACCGGCAAGGTCGCCTACCTGGGCGAGTGCGGCTTCGCGGCCCCGGACGCCGAGCGGGCCCAGAACTACGACGCCTGGCTGCGCCACCTGTTCGACCTGTGGGGGGGACAGCTGGGCCTCTTCTGGCAGCTGTCGCCGGTCAACCGGGCCAACAACGACGGCTTCGCGGTCTACTCGCGCCGGGACAACGCGACCGCATGGATCCTGCAACGATGGGGAAAACAGATTCGATGATTCGTGCTACGGGTATTTCGCAGTGAACGTACTGGGGAAGCCGTACCGGACGATCTGGCCCACCGCCGATGGCGCCGCGGTCGAGATCATCGATCAGGCCCAGCTGCCTCATGCGTTCGTGGTGCGGCGGCTCGAAACCGCGGACGCGCTCGCGCACGCCATCGCGGCCATGCTGGTCCGTGGCGCGCCACTCATCGGGGCGGCCGCAGGTTACGGCCTCTGGCTGGCGATGCGCGCCGACGCCTCGGACCGCGCGCTGGCTGCGGCCGGCGCGGCCCTGCTGGCCACCCGGCCCACGGCGGTGAACCTACGATGGGCAATCGACACCGTGACGGCGCAGCTGGCGCCGCTGCCGCCCGCGGCACGAGAGCGGGCAGCCCGCGCCGCCGCCGACCGGATCGCCGATGAGGACGCCACGATCAACCGTGCCATCGGCCAGCATGGGCTGGGGCTGCTGCGCGAGGTGGCGGCGCGCAAACGGGCCGCGGGCCGCGACCGGGAGCCGGTCCACGTTCTCACCCACTGCAACGCCGGCTGGCTGGCGACGGTCGACTGGGGCACGGCCCTGGCGCCGGTCTACGCCGCGCACGAGGCGGGCATGTCGGTCCACGTCTGGGTCGACGAGACGCGGCCGCGCAACCAGGGCGCGGCGCTGACCGCCTGGGAATTGGGCGAGCACGGCGTCCCGCATACGGTTGTCGTGGACAACGCCGGCGGCCACCTGATGCAGCGCGGGCGCGTCGACCTGGCGATCGTCGGCACCGATCGCACCACCGCCAGCGGCGACGTCGCCAACAAGATCGGGACCTACCTCAAGGCGCTGGCAGCGCACGACTGCGGCGTCCCCTTCTACGTCGCCGCCCCCAGCCCCTCCATAGACTGGACGCTCTCGGACGGTCTGGCTCAGATCCCGATCGAAGAGCGTGCCGGGGATGAGGTCGCGAGCGTTTCAGGGCTGACGGCGGACGGCACTACGGCCACCGTCAGAGTCATCCCAGCCGGGAGCAGGACCCACAACCCCGGTTTCGACGTGACCCCCGCCCGGCTGGTCACCGCCATCATCACCGAGCGGGGCGTTGCCCGCCCGGCCGAGTTGGCAGCGATGTTCCCCGACCGTACCTCCTAGCGCGGTCAGACCGTTCGGCTGTGCCGGCGTCCGATCACGAGGCGGTAGATGCCGAGCAGAGCCATCGCTCCGATGATGGACGCGATTATGCCGGCTCCCTGTGTCGCCGAGCTGTACCAGCCTAGCGAGCGGCCGACGAACCCCGCGACCAGCGACCCTGCGACGCCGAGCAGCATCGTCACGACGATGCCGCCGGGATCCTTGCCCGGCATGAACAGCTTCGCCAGCGCACCCACCACCAGACCCACAATCAATGACCACAAAATCGCCATGCGACCCCCTCCCTTGCTGCGTGGGCGGGGAACGAGCGCTATGCGTCGTTCTTGCTCACGCACTGACAACCTGTAGGCGCGTCGAGATCGAAGCAAGGGGTAGCACGGTCGCGCTTGGCCCCGGCCGCGCGCGTGTGCAGATTTCTCTTATGCTGACCGCGTTGGTGCTGACGGTTCTGCTTGCCGAGGCGACGCCGGCACCCCAACCGGCCGCGGAGGCGACGCCGGCACCCCAACCGGCCGCGAAGGCGACGCCGGCACCTCAAACGGCCCCCGGGGCGACGCTGCCATCGGGAACGGCACCGGCCAACACGCCGGCTGTGCGCGAACCGCCCACGGTCGACCGCAAGGTCAACCCGGTCTTCCCACCGCTGCCCAGCGGCGCCCCCGGGGCCGACGTGCTCGAGCCGGGGAAGTCGCCCGTCGAGCTCGATCGCGGAGACCTCCCCACCGACATGGCGGATATCCCGCTGGCGCCGGTCGGGCCCGCGCCCTCGCCGACCGAGCAATCCGAAGCGAACCCCGGCAAGACCGGCGGCGGCGCCAACCGGGTCGACTCGATCCGGTAGTTCTGGGCTGTCGGCCTAGACCTCGAGCAGGACGCGATCCGGATCCTCGACGCACTCCTTCATGCGGACGAGGAATTGAACCGCTTCGCGACCGTCGATCAGGCGGTGGTCGTACGACAGCGCGACGTACATCATCGGTCGGATGACGATGGCGTCGTCCTTGACGACCGGGCGTTTCTGGGTCGCGTGCAGGCCCAGGATGCCGCTCTGGGGCGGATTGAGGATCGGGGTCGAGAGCAGCGAGCCGTAGACGCCGCCGTTCGAGATCGTGAAGGTCCCGCCCTCGAGCTCCTTCATCGTCAGCTTGTTGTCCTTGGCGCGCGTCGCGAGGTCGACGATCGCCATTTCCAGCTCGGCGAACGACAGCCGGTCGGCGTCGCGCACGACCGGCACCACCAACCCCTTGCCGCCGCCGACGGCGACGCCGATGTCGTAGTGGTCCTTGTAGACGATGTCGTTCCCGCGCACCTCGGCGTTGACCGCCGGGTAGGCCTTCAAAGCGTCGATCGCCGCCTTCACGAAGAACGACATGAAGCCGAGCTTGATGCCGTGCTGCTTGACGAAGCGATCCTGGTAGCGCTCGCGCAGGGCGAGCACGTTGGTCATGTCGATCTCGTTGAACGTGGTCAGGATCGCGGCCGTCGCCTGGGCCTCGACCAGCCGCCGCGCGACCGTGCGCCGCAGCGGTGACATCGGCACCACGCGCTCGCGCGCGCCCTCGATGGTCGGCCGGGCGACGAGCGCGGGGGCCTCGACGATCGGCGTGGGGGCGGGGGCCGCGGCCTGTTCTTCGTTTTCCTGCTGCGCCCGATCGACGTCCGGCTTGGTGATCCGTCCGCCGCGTCCGCTCCCCTTGACGTCCTCGGGGGCGATCCCCGTCTCGGCCATCGCGCGACGCGCGGAGGGGGCCGCCCGCACGCTGCCGCCGTTGGTCGGCTTCGCGCTCGCCTGAGCGGGCGCCGGGGCCGGCGCCGCCGCGGGTGGCGGGGCGGCTGGGCGCGACGCCGGAGCGGGCGCCTTGGCGCCCGGCGAGGCGCCTGTCGCGACCTGCGCGCCCGTCGCAACTTGATCGATCTCGGCGATCACATCTCCGACCGAGACCGTCTCGCCCGACTGGCGCAGGATCTTGCGCAGGATGCCGGCGCCCGGAGACGGGACCTCCAGCGTCGCCTTCTCACTCTCGACCTCGACCAGCGGCTCGTCGGCCGTGACCTCGTCTCCCTCGGAACGCTTCCACGTTCCGAGCGTCGCCTCGGTGACCGATTCACCGAGCGCGGGTACCTTGAGCGAGAGCATTTACGACTCCCGTCCGAAGGCGTCGGCCATCAGTCGCGCCTGCTCGCGCTTGTGGCGCTGCGCCGAGCCGGTGGCCGGGCTCGCCGACAGCGGCCGGCTGACGCACGACCAAGAGAAGGTCCCCGCGAGCAGCCCTGGCAGCTCCCGGTTCATGTAGGCCCACGCACCCATGTTCTTCGGCTCCTCCTGAACCCATACCACCGGCGTCCCCTCGTTGAAACGCGATAGCGCATCCAGGAGGTCGTCCTTACGTAGCGGGTAAAGCTGTTCGACGCGAATGATGGCGACGTCGTCGTAGCGGCGCTCCTCGCGCATCGCGACCAGGTCGTAATAGACCTTGCCGGTGCAGAGCAGGACCCGCTCGACCTTCTTCGGGTCCTTGACGGTCGCGTCCGGGATGATGTGGCGGAACTGCCCGTCGGTGAAGTCGGCCAGCGACGACGTCGCCGCGGGCGAACGCAGCAGGCTCTTGGGCGACATGATGATCAGCGGCTTGCGGTACGGGCGCATCGTCTGCCGCCGGAGCGCGTGGAAGTACTGGGCCGGGGTGGTCAGGTTGCAGACCTGCATGTTGTCGTTCACGCACAGGTTCAGGAACCGATCGAGCCGGGCGTTCGAGTGCTCGGGCCCCTGCCCCTCCATGCCGTGCGGCAGCAGCATCGTGAGACCGCTGACCCGGTGCCACTTGGCCTCCGACGAGCAGAGGAACTGATCGATGATCACCTGCGCGGCGTTCACGAAGTCCCCGAACTGCGCCTCCCAGATCACCAGCCCCTCGGGCATGTCCAGGCTGTAGCCGTAATCGAAGCCAAGCACGCCGGCCTCCGAGAGCGGGCTGTCGTTCACCTCGAACGGCCCCTGCTTGTCCCGGATGTGGGCGAGCGGCGTGTACTCGTGGCCGTCGTTGTAGTCGAAGAGCACCGCGTGGCGGTGGCTGAACGTGCCGCGGCGGGAGTCCTGTCCCGACAGGCGGATACGCACCCCCTGCGCCAGCAGCGTGCCGAACGCCAGCGCCTCGCCCATCCCCCAGTCGATCGGCTTGTCGCCCGCGCCCATCGCCGAACGTCCGTCGATGACCACGCTCTTGAGCTTGGGGTGGATGTTGAAGTGGGGCGGCACGGTGCAGAGCGCCCGCGTCACCTCCTTGATCGCCGCCACGCTGACGTTGGTCGGCACCTCGGGGACCAGGCTGTCGCGTCCGCCGCGGATGCGGGCCCAGGCCCCCGCGAAGGGGATGAGGCGGGGCGGCTCCTGCAGCCTGGTCGCGATCGCCAGCTCGGCCTCCAGCTGCTGGCGCTTGCTGGCCGCGATCGCGTCGGTCTCCTCGACGGTGATGCTGGCCTCGCCGCCCGGCACCGGCGTCGCCGCGTCGTGGGCCAGGTAGGCCATCCGGATCGACGGCTTCGCGCTGATCGACCGGTACATGACCGGCTGGGTGTACGACGGCTCGTCCCCCTCGTTGTGCCCCAGCTTGCGATAGCACCACAGCTCGATGATCGCGTCGCGGTGGAAGCGCTGGCGGAAGTCGAGCGCCAGGTCGACCACCTGGCAGATCGCCTCGGGGTCCTCGCCGTTGACGTGAAAGATCGGGATCTGCAGCATGCGCGCGACGTCGGTCGCGTAGGTCGTCGACTTCGCGTACTGGGGCGAGGTGGTGAACCCGACCTGGTTGTTGACGATCACGTGCACCGTGCCGCCGACGCCGTAGCCCGCGAGCTCGGACATGTTCAGCGCTTCGGCGACGATCCCCTGGCCCGCGAAGGCGGCGTCGCCGTGGATCAGGATCGGGAGGCAGCGGCTCCGGCTGGTGTCCCCCAGCCGGTCCTGCTTGGCGCGCACCCGCCCCTGCACGACGGTGTTCACCCACTCGAGGTGACTCGGGTTGAAGGTCAGCGACAGGTGGACCTTGTGCTCATCGGTCCCGGAGCCGACCGTGCGATCGATCGAGTAGCCGAGGTGGTACTTGACGTCGCCGCTGCCGCTGTCGCTCGGATCGAACTTGTCCTGAAACTCGGCGAAGATCAGGGACGGCGGCTTCTGCAGCACGTTGGCCAGGACGTTGAGCCGGCCGCGGTGGGCCATCCCGATCACGATCTCGACCACGTTCGAGCGGGCGGCGCGCTCGATCAGGCGGTGCATCAGCGGCACCAGGCTCTCCGCCCCCTCCAGCGAGAACCGCTTGTAGCCGAGGAACTTGTTCTGCAGGAACTGCTCGAGCACCTCGGCGCCGATCACCTGGCCCAGCAGGCGCAGCCGGTCCTCGCGGGTCAGCACCACGCGGTTGCGCGTGCCCTCCATCCGCCCCTGTAGCCACGAGCGCAGCTCGATGTCGTGCAGGTGGGCCAGCTCGACGCCGATCTTGCGGCAGTAGGTCTCGCGCAGCAGACCGGTCAGGTCGCGCAGGGTCGTGCGGTCCGGGCCGGCGACGTTCTCGCTGCTGAACACCAGGTCCAGGTCCTCGTCGGCGAGGCCGTAGTCGCTGAGGGCGAGCAGCGCACCGGTCCGTTTGACGAGCCCAAGCGGATCGAGATCGGCAGAGAGGTGCCCGAGCTCGCGGTAGGCCTCGACGAGGCGCTGCACGCGCTCCGAGAGGAGACGAACCGAGGTTCGGCTCTGGATGGCGCCGGGAGGCGACGGCGCGTAGTCGGCCGCCAGGTCACTCCGGGCGTCAGCGCGAGCCGCCACGGGAACGGGACCGCTGACCGGCCCGCTGCCGTTGCTGGTGACGATGCCACCGACGATGCCACCGCCGTTGACGGCCGGGCTGCCGTTACCGCCGCCGCGAAAGATGCTGCGGCGAAATGCGACCGGCGGCACCAGCGCCGCGGCGCCGCCGTTCCCCGGGCGGGCGCCGCCGTAGGCGGTGTCGAAGTATCGGCGCCATCCCGGATCGACGCTGGCGGGATCGCGCAGGTACTGGAAGTACAGCTCTTCCGCGAAAGCGAGGTTCGAGACCGCGAGTCGCTCGAACTCTCCGGGGTCCCCCCCGGTCATTCCATCGGTGCCATCGGCGCTCGCGTGGCTCGCGCCCTTTCCGTTGACCTTCGCTTCCGAAACGTTCTGCATCTCGTCCTGTCTCTCTACGCGCACTCCGGCGCAACGGGGGCGCCTAAGTGTAGGGGATCCCGTCTTGGGAGGCTAGTGTGGCCGAGGTCTGGCACGGGGAAACGGCTACCCGGCCGGGAGCGTGAAGTAAAAGACGCTGCCTGGGCCGTGATCGCCGGTTTCAATCGTCGCGCCTGTGGTCGCGCTTGGGGTCGGGCTGTCGACCCAGATGCGCCCACCGTGGGCCTCGACGATGCCCCGGGCGATCGAAAGCCCGAGCCCGATGCCGTCGCGGTTCTTGCGCTGTGCCTGGTAGTAGCGGTCGAAGACGTGGGGGAGCTCCTCCGCCGGGATGCCCGGGCCGTTGTCGGCGACGCCGAACCGCACCAGCTTCCCCTCGGGAACCGCGGTGACGACGATCGTCCCCCCGTCGGGGCTGAACTTGATCGCGTTGCCGATCACGTTCGAGAACAGCTGCACGACCCGGTCGTGATCGCACGAGACCTGGAGGCCGGCGGGGGTCTCGTGGGTCATGTGCAGCCCCTTGGGGCCGGCCAGCGGCTCCAGCGCGTCCAGCACCTCTGTGACGATGTCGCCGGCCAGCTGCTGCCGCGGGTTCACCGACAGCCTCCCCCCCTGGATGCTGGCGAAATCGAGGAGATCCCGAATGAGACGGTTCATCCGGTTGCCCGCCCGCTGGATCGCCTCCACTTGCCGGCGGGCCCGCTCCTCCTTGTCGGCGGGGAGCGAGCTCTTGAGCAGGAGCGCGCTCGAGGCGAGCACCACGCCGAGCGGGTTGCGGAGATCATGCGAGACGATCGCCAGCAGATCCTCCCGCGCGCGCAGCGCCTCCTGCGCCTCGTCGTAGAGCCGAACGTTGTCGATGGTGGCGGAGGCGCGGTGCCCGAGCTCGACGGCCCCGACCAGATCGGAGGGCTGGTAGCCGTGCGCCTCCGTCATCGACGCCAGCAAGATCATGCCGATCGGGCGCCCGCGCTGGACGAGCGGCACCGCCATCACGGACCGGATCCCCAGCGCCTCCGCCCCGCGCAGGAACGGCGGCAGCTCCGCGCCGCTGGCATCGATCAGCAGCGGCTTGTTCCCCCCGACCAGGGCCGCCGCGCAGGCATGCGCGACACCGGCCAGACCGGGATGTCCGTCGCGGGAACAGGCGAACGCCAGCATGCGGATCGCCTCGGGGGCGGCCGGGCCGGCGTCGCCCGCGGGCACGCCCTTGTCGCCGCGCGCATAGGCGACGATCGCGCAGCAGTCGGCGATCGACTGAGTCGCGAGCTCCGCCACCGACTGCATCACCGCATCGATCTCCATCGAGGCGCCGAGCGCGGTGCTGGCATCGCCCAAGAAGCGCCGCCACTCGGCGCCGCGCCGCCGCTCGGTCACGTCGTGAATGATGTTCACGACCCGCTCGACCTCGCCGCGCGCGTTGGTGATCGGGACCGCCTCCACCGTCGCCCAGCGATCGGCGCCCAGCTGGCCGGCCCGATCGGCGGGGCGGTACCGAAGCATGCGCTCGGCCCGCTCGCCCCGCAGCGCGTGCCGGCTGGGGAGATCGTTGGGCTGCAGGCGGTGGCCGTCCTCGTCCCACATCTGGAATCGTTGCAGGACGTCCTCGACGGGCGCCTGCATCATGTCGGCGGCGGCCGCGAACCCGGCGGCCCGCGCCGCGGCGTCATTGGCGTAGATCAGGCGGCCGACCCCGTCCTGGACGGTGATGCCGTCGGGCACAGCCTCCAGCACCGCGCTCACCTCGTCCCGCGCCCGCTCCAGCGCCTCGAGCGCCGCCTGGTGCGCGTCCATGCGCCGCCGCACCTGGCCGATCTGGTCGCTGAGCGTCGCCATCAAGGCCAGCGTGCGATCGTCGGGCGCCCGGACGTCGCGGGCGTAGAGCTCGATCACCGCCGGGACCTGGTCACCATCGGCGAGCGGGAACGCGACCACTGTCGCCAAGCCGGCTGCCGTTGCCAGCCGGGCGCGCGGTGCGCTGTCGGCGGCCAGGCGGTCGTTCCAGACCGGCTCATTCCGCGCGCTGGCATGTCCAACCGCCCCATCACCGGCGTGGAGCGGGGTCGCGCGTGACACCTCGACGATCTCGGCGCGGGACAGCGCCTCGTCGGCCCAGACCGCGCGACAGCGCATCGTGTGGCCGTCGGGGTCACCAAGCCAATAGATCGCGAGCGGCCAATCGAGGCCGACGGACAGCGCCCGGAGGATTTCGGCCATCGCCTCGTCGAGCGTCCCCGCCTGCAGCAGGACCCGAGCGGCAACGTCCGCGATCGCGTGAGCGGGACCGGCCATTGCCGGGGAATATAGCGATCCGGCCCGCGAGGGGGAGCACCCCTCGCGAGCGGCGGATGAACTTAGACGGCGTCTTTGGCGGCCTTGACGGGGCGCGCCTTCAGCACCTTGCGAGCCGGCTTCGCTTTGAAGACCGTCGGCTCCTTGGTGAACGGATTGATCCCCTTGCGCTCTTTGGTCGCCGGCTTCTTGATCACGACGAACTTGGCGAAGCCCGGAACCAGGAAGGTGCCGTTCTTCTTGAGCTCTTTGTACCCGACCGTGGCCAGCGACTCGAGGACACCCTTGACGTCCTTGCGGGTCAACTTGTCCGAGTGTTCCTCGGCCAGGGTGGCGATCAGATCCGACTTCGACAGTGGCTTACCCATTCGTTCAGCTCTCCTCTCCGACGGAAAATTTGCGGCATTGTGGGTGAAACAGACCGAACTTGGAAGCAAAAAAACAGCGCGGTGGCTGCTACCGGCGCGGTCTGGACGCGCCGGGCGTCTGATTGACCGGCGGACGGATTGGGGGATTTGTCCCCGTGGGTTTGATCCCCGGGTTGTCGGCCGCGTCGTTGGGCGGCGAGTATCCGGGAAGCCCGCCGGCCTCGGCGGCCGCATGCAGCCGGAGCACCAATGTCTCGTTGCGATCGGTGAATGCGCGCGTGTGGAGGGGCAGATAGCCGTCGGCGAGCACCAGCAGATCCAGCGGTCCGCTCCCGCGGGGCCGCGTCACTTCCAGCGGCGCGACGCCGAGCTCCTTGCGCCCCCAGAAGACATGCGCCTGCTTGCGCTGATCGGCGACGAGCTTGATCGTCACCGTCTCCGGGGCAGCGTCGGGCCGGACGTCCTCCTCGGGCGGATCGGGTTCGGGCGTCGCCACCGTCGCCGCGTCGGCCGCTTCGGACACGACGGCTGGCGTGGTCGACGGCGCGGGGGATGGTTCCGTGGGCCCCTTGCGCGGGCAGCCCCAGGCCCCACCCGCGAGCGCGACAACCGCCCAGGTAAGACCTGTGCGTCTCACGGGGCGATTCACTGTCCTTCGCCCCCCGCCCGGCTCTCCGGCGTGTCGACCGCGGCCGGTGGGCGCACCGTCGCGTACTTCACCCCCGGCTTCGGGAGGTAACCGCTGAGCGGCTTCTGGAGCGTTCCCTTGATCGTCCCCTCGAGGACCTCGACCGGCAGCGGCGGATCGAGCTCGTAGTAAAAGCCGCGGCTCGGCAGCCGCATCTCGAACACCTCGCCGCGCGAGTAGAACGCGCGGCGGTAGCCGAGCGGGATCGACCCCAGCGATGCGGACCTTGCGATGGGCGAGCACGAAGCTGAAGAGCCGCATCGCCGACTGGTTATGCAGGCGATGGCAGCCGTGCGAGAAGCGGCCCCGCAGCGACATGTAGTCGAACGAGCCGTGGGTGCGGATGCCGTTGTCGAAGAAGCGGGCGCCGTCGGGCCCCTTGCGCATCTCTTCGTGGATCGCCGCGACCATCCCGTAGGCCGACAGGTAGCCGGGCCCCGTCTCGTCGTAGTTGGTCACCCGTTGATAGGTGCCGTTCACGCGCCGCTCCTTCACCATCCCACCGAGCGGCGACGACGGCGGCGGGATCCAGACCGGCGTGGCGACGACGTGGTGCCAGACCCGGGGGCCGATGTCGGACCCCTTGTAGCGGTAGTACTCCTGCCCGTCGCCGGCCAACTCGGACCGCCAGCCGCCGACGGTGGTCCGCCAGCGCACCAGCGGCACCCGCTCTCCCTTCCACTTCACGAAGAGGGTGAAGGAGGGGTAGCGCTTGCGCGGCTGCGGCTGCCGCACGCCGGCGACGTCGAAGGGGAAGTCGTACCAGACGTCGCCGCGGTCTATCTCTGCGGAGAGCTCCATCATGCGGGCGTAGTACTCCGGCGGTGACGGAAGCCGCACCGCCACCTTCAACCAGCGAAAGTCGGCACGGGGGTGCCTGCGGAAGAAGGCCAGCGCGTCGGCGGCGGAGGCGATCCCCAGCCGGGCCAGCATCGCCGCCTCGGACTGCGACGCGAGATCGGGCACGCGGTGGCGCGTGCCGTCGCTCCCGAGGTAGGTCGGCCAGGTCGGATCCGAGCTCGAATCGCCGACGCTGCCGTCCTCGATGAAGCCGGCGGCCTCCATCGCCCGCTCGGTCAGCACGCGTTTCATCGCCAGGAAGTCGTTCATGAGGAGCGGCTGCGCCAGCGTCTCCAGCGTCGAGCGGTTGATGTCGGCCTGGTCCATCACCACGTGCTTCTGCTGAAAGTCGAGCATCGCGGTCCGCATCGCGGTGTCGTAGTTCCCGGGCTTGTGCCGGGCGGGGAGCATCAACCCCTCGCAGGCGAGCCGGGCCTCGATCTGCGCGAACGAGGCGTTCTCGGCCTCGGCGCGCGCGTGCTCGGCCACCTCCTTCGCCTGGCGTGCGTCCCCCTCGGCCAGGGCGGCCAGGCTGTCGACGCCGGCGGCGGCCCGCGCCGCCTCCAGCCGGGTGGCCCGCGCCCGTCGCTTGGCCTGCTCCTTCTGCTCGCTGCTGGCGCCCCAGGTCCGCACCCCGTCGACGGAGAGCAGCGCCGCCACGTCGACCTTCTGGTCGCAGCTGCGTGCGGCGTCGTCGAGGAACCGGCGCCGCACCACCGACAGCGCCGGCGGGATGCCGTACAGCTCCAGGTAGTTGTTCTCGCCCGCCGCCAGCGGCTGGCCGTCGCCGTCGCCACGATCGGTCGCGAGCCCCACGTAGACGGCGCGATAGCGGTTCGCCCGTTCGAGCACCGCGGGGGCCCAGTCGTCGGAGAGGTCGACGACGGTGAGACCGCGCGCGCGTGCCACGTCGGCATCGACGATCTGTTCGCTAACCTTTTCGTTCGCCGCGCCCACTATCACCTGGATGGCGCGCCGCTCCGGCGGGAGATCGGCCGGCGCCGGCGGCAACCGATCCTCGTCGGGGAGCGGCGGTGGCGGCGTGGGCGCGGGGATCACCGGCGGCGCGGCAACCACCAGCGCGGCGTCGGTGGGCGAGGTCGCCACAATCGATGACGGAGCCGGTGACGATGCGCGGCGATCGCATCCAAACGACAGCCCCAACAGCAGCAATGTCGCGAGAAGTTTCGTGCACACGAGGGTATCGACCGAGGGGGTTCGTGCGTACTATACGCGCCATGAAACGGACAATCGTGGCCGCACTGATGGCGGCGATTCTGCTGACCGCGGTCGGTCGGCCTGTTCAGGCGACGGAGGTCGGGTACGGACGGAAGTTCGGGTTGGGGTTCGTTCTCGGCGATCCGACCGGTCTGTCGGCCAAGTACTGGATCGGGGGGACGAACGCGCTCGATTTCGGTCTCGGCTTCTGGGGCTACGGCGTCAACGAGCCCTGTTTTCAGAACAACGACTGCTCACGGTTCGGCTACCACAACGGCACGTTCAACATGGACTACCTGTGGCAGTCGCGGCTGGTCCACAGCGGCGGCATCCAGCTCGACTGGCACATCGGTGGCGGCGGCCGGGTCGTCTGGTGGGGCGGCAACTGCAATGGCGACTGCTTCGCGCTGGCGGCGCGCGCGCCGATCGGGCTCGACCTCATGTTTCAGAACCCGAGCTTCCTCGAGGTCTTCTTCGAGCTGGCGCCTTCCTTCTACGTCATCCCCGGCTTCGGGTTCGGCATAGAGGGCGGGTTGGGCGTACGGGCGTATTTCTAGGACAGGAACCCTGAGAGGGTTCCGCCGACCTCCCGCGATCTGCGTCGCCGCGCTTGGCGGCTTGCTGGCGGCGTGCGGAGGGGGATCCTCGGGCGTGACGGGCGCGGGCGGCTCGTCGGGCGCCGGCGGCTCGTCGGGCGCCGGCGGCAACACAACCGGCCTGACCTGGAGCGTGGCCGCTCCCTGTCCGCTCGCCCGGTTCGAGGCGAACGGCGTCGTGGTCGGCGGTGAGGTCTGGGTGATGGGGGGCTTCACATCCCCCAGCCTCGAGGTCACGCGACGGGTCGACATCTACGATCCGGCGGCCGACAGCTGGCGCCCGGGCCCCGAGCTCCCCGACGCCGAGACGCACATCGTGGCGGTGGCGCTCGCGGGCGACGTCATCGTCGCGGGCGGCTTCACCGGGAGGTTCTCGGGAACGCCGTCTCCGACGACCGCCGCCGTCTGGCGCTGGAACGCACCGACGGCGGCGTGGGTGAGCGGTCCCGCCTTACCGTCCGCCGGCGCCGGGTTTTCCTGGGCGCTCCTCGGGACGGCGCTGCACGTCGCCGGTGGGCTGGCCGCCGACGGACTCACCGACGCCGACGTTCACTACGTCTGGGATGTCGCGGGCGCGGCAACGTGGGCGACGGCCGCGCCGCTCCCCAATCCACGAAACCACGGCGGCGGCGCCGCCGCCGGTGGGAGGTTCTATGCGATCGCCGGCCGGCACGGCTGGGACGAACGGGCCGGCGACGTGGCCGACGTGAACGCGTTCGATCCCGCGACCGGACAGTGGCTCTCCCGCGCCCCCATTCCCTCGAAGCGCTCGGAGATAGGCGCCTCCACCACCACGCTGACCGACGGTCGGATCCTGGTCGTCGGCGGCTCGCTGCCCGACGTCATCCCCAGCGACGACGTCTTCGTCTACGATCCAGCCCGCGACGTCTGGTCGGCCTTGCCCGCGCTACCCGAGAAGCGCAAGGGTGCGGTCGCCTTGCAGGTGGGCGCGCGCATCGTCGTCACGACCGGCTCGCCGACATCGACGGATCCGACGTCGACGACCTTCCTCGGCTGCTGCCTTTGAATCAGAACCCCTGAGAGGGTTCCTGAAACCTCCCGCCTTCTGGCTACTTCTCGTCGTAGGTCTCGAGCTCGTTGGCGTCGATCTCGCCGGTGTGCTCGCCGTTGGGCGCGGAGAGGTTGGGGATGCTGCCCAGCTCCTCGGCCGGGATCGGCAGCGGCGTCGCTTCGATCACCTCTTCGGCGCTGCCCACCTCGACGACACCACCGCCCCGAACGGTCTCGGGGACGCCACCCTGCGAACGCGCCTTCCAACGTGCCAGCGCGCGGTCCAACTCTTCGTAGGGAATCATGGCGGTCAGTGTACCAATTTCTTGTAGTGAATCCGATGGGGCTGGTCGGCGGCGGCGCCCAGCCGGCGCCGTCGATCGGCCTCGTAATCCTGGTAGTTCCCCTCGAACCAGACCGCCTGGCTGTTGCCTTCGAACGCGAGCATGTGGGTGGCGATACGGTCGAGGAACCAGCGGTCGTGGCTGATGACGACCGCGCAGCCGGCGAACGACAGCAGCCCATCCTCGAGCGCCCGCAGCGTATCGACGTCTAGGTCGTTGGTCGGCTCGTCCAGGAGCAGCACGTTGCCCCCGGCGCGCAGCACCTTGGCCAGGTGGACACGGTTGCGCTCGCCGCCCGACAGGTCCTTGACGCGCTTCTGCTGGTCGGTCCCCTTGAAGTTGAACCCGGCCACGTAGGCGCGCGCCGGCACCTTGCGCTTGCCGATCTCCAGGAACTCGGCCCCCTGCGCGATCTCGTCGAACGCGGTCTTGTCGCCGTCCAGCGTGTCACGGCTCTGGTCGACGTAGGCCAGCTTGACGGTCTCGCCGATGCGCAAGGTTCCGCCGTCCGGCTTCTCCTGCCCCGTGATCATGCGGAACAGCGTCGTCTTGCCCGCGCCGTTGGCGCCGATCACGCCCACGATGCCCCCGCGCGGCAGATTGAAGGTCAGATCCTCGATCAGCAGGTTTTCACCGTAGCTCTTGCGCAGGTGCTCGGCCTTGACCACCACGTCGCCGAGGCGCGGCCCCGGCGGGATGCTGATCTCGATCGTGTCCTCACGCTTCGACTGCTCCTCGGCCAGCAACTCCTCGTAGGCCGCCAGGCGGGCCTTCGACTTCGCCTGCCGGGCACGTGGCGAGGCGCGCACCCAGTCGAGCTCTCGGGCCAGCGTCCGCTGGCGCGCCGACTCGGCCTTCTCCTCACCCTCGAGGCGCTTGCGCTTTTGATCCAGCCACGACGAGTAGTTCCCTTCCCACGGGATGCCGGCCCCGCGGTCGAGCTCGAGGATCCAGCCGGCGACGTTGTCGAGGAAGTAGCGGTCGTGGGTCACCGCGACGATCGTCCCCGGGTACTCGTGCAGGTGGTGCTCCAGCCAGGCCACGCTCTCGGCGTCGAGGTGGTTGGTCGGCTCGTCGAGCAGCAGCAGATCGGGCCGCTCGAGCAGGATCCGGCAGAGGGCGACGCGGCGGCGCTCGCCGCCGGACAGCTTGGTGACGTCGGCATCGGCCGGCGGCAACCGGAGCGCGTCCATCGCGATCTCCAGGGTGCGGTCGAGATCCCAGCCGTTCGCGGCCTCGATCGCGTCTTGAAGCTTCCCCTGCTCCTCGAGCAGCTTGTCCATCTCGGCGGGCTTGAGATCCTCGCCCAGCTTGGCGTTCACCTCGTCGAAGCGGCGCAGGAGGCCCTTGGTTTGGGCGACCGCCATCTCGACGTTCTCGAGCACGTTCTTCTTGGGATCCAGCCCCGGCTCCTGCTGCAGGAAGCCGATGCGCGTCCCGTCGGCCGGCTTGGCCTCGCCGAAGAAGTCCTTGTCGATGCCCGCCATGATCCGCAGCAGCGTCGACTTGCCGGCGCCGTTGCCGCCGAGGACGCCGATCTTCGCGCCCGGATAGAACGACAGATAGATCCCCTTCAGGACCTCCTTGTTGGGGGGGTGAACCCGACGGAGGTTCTGCATCGTGTAGATGTACTGGTGCGCCATGGCGGCGGCAGTCTAGCAGCACCCACCGCCGGGGCGGATCCGTGAATCGCGCGCCGCGATCGTCGCGCGACCCCGTGTTACAAAACGCGGATGGGGAAGCGTTGCGGAACCCGAAGGGTCGGGGCGCTGGCGATCCTGAGCGTGGCCCTGAGCTTCGCGGGAGCGTGCAGCTCGGGCTCGGGATCGTCGAGCAGCGCGTTCGCAGACTACTGGGCGGACGGTCACGATCTGTGCGGCTTTTACGGCGGGTGCGGCCTCGTCGACGAGCCGACCTGCCTGGCCGGCTGGCCGACGGCGGCCGACACCAACGCCGCCCTCGCCGAAGGTGGCGTTTCCCGCGACCGCGTCGCGAGCTGCGACGCGGCGGTCCGCCTCCTGGACAAGTGCGTGCTCGCGCAGTCCTGCGAGTCGTACCGCGAAGGGAACGCCTGCCCCGCCCAGCAGATGGCCTTCAACACAGAATGCGCGTTGCTGCTGTCGGCGTTCGACACCTACTACATGACTCACCCGCGGAGCGTCTTCGTGGGCTCGTTTCACGGCAGCTTCAGCGGCGACGCCTCGGGCACCTTCGCCGGTACCCTGTCAGCCGACGGCAAGGTCGTGGCCACGATCGACAACGACACGGCCGGCACCTTCAGCGGCACCGGCACGGTCTTGCTCTCTGGCAGCTTCCTGCTCACGGGCTCCCTCGACGGGGGGGGCGGGACACTCACATTTACCGGAGACCTCTCCGGCTTCACGGCCGACTTCACCGGGGAGGGGACCTGGACCGCCGGTGACGAGAGCGGCACGTGGACTCTGGCGTCGGACTGACGGCCAACGTCGTCAGTCCACGGGCTCCAGCGTCCCCCAGCGCTACGGCCCCCGCGTCAGGGTTTCCCAGTTCGCCGCGAAGGCCACGCCGGCCGCGACCTGCACGCCGATCACGTGGGTGGTGAACGCCGTCGGGTCGAACCCGGTCGTCGGTAGCGTGGGCTCCGGGAACAGCGACGTCACCGAGTTGGCCCCGATCAGGTCGACGCGTCGGGCCACATCGCGAACGCTGCTCCCCTCGACGAGCAGCTCGGCCCCGCTGAGGATGAAGGCGTCACTGGCGCCGTTGTCGGTGAGGGTGATGGACGACCCGAGTCTGTCCGGGTCGGTCACCAGGTGCACGTCGCCGGCCGACAGCGTGAGCGCGAACGCGGGCGACGGCAGGCCGTTCTGGAGGGAGACGGTGGTGCTGAAGAGGTAGTTGGCCTTGCCGGCCCCCTCGTTGACCCGCAGGGCCCCGGCAGGCTCGAAGCAGGCGTGCCCGGTCACCGGCTGCCCGACCGAGACCGCCAGCGGCGGCGTCACGAGAGGCACGTCGGTCACCGTCCCCCTGAAGGTGAACGTCACCCATCCAGCCCCACAGGCACCGGGGGCCAGGGAGACGGCGCCGCCCGCCCCCGCGTCGCCGCCCGAACCTGCCGCGCCCCCCGCACCGGCCTTGCCGCCGGCGCCGCCCTTGCCGGCTTTACCACCTTGGCCACTCTGACCGCCCGCGTGACCCGCGACGCCACCGCCGGGCGGCGAGGCGCTGCTGCAGGCAGCGAACGCGAGCACCGCCGCCACCGCCGCCGTCCGCCGCATCACTCTCGTCGTGGTCACGCTAGAGGGCTAGCACGACGACGCCCGCGCAGACCAGCACCGCCCCGGTGAGAACGCCGCGCGACGGGCGTTCGCGCAGGATCACCCAGGCGTAGAGCACGGTCAGCGCCGCCGCGAGGCTGGCCAGCGGCGACACCACCGCGAGGGGGGCGCGCGCGGCGCCGGCGGTGATGCAGACGAACCCCACGGTCTCGAACAGGCTGGCGAGCCCGACCGCCAGCCAGGCGCCCCGCGCGGGCGGACCGAGCGGGATGCGGGCCGCGAGCGCCAGCGGCAGCCCGACGATGATGTCGGCGGCGTAGGCGACGCCGATCGCGCCCGCGCTGCCGAAGAGCGGCGTCAGGCGCCCCATCGCCGGGATCATCACGCCGAAGCCGGCCGCCGCACCGATCGCGGCGAGCAGCCAGCGCGGCGTCCTGCCGCCGGGCCCGACCTCGGCGGGCCCCGCCTCGCGCTGGGCGTGCCGCGCCACCGTCACGGCGCCCACGATCACCACCGCGGAGCCGACCAGCTGCAGCGGGCGCAGATGCTGGTCGAACAGCACCAGCGCGAGCGCCGACGACAGCACCGCCCACGACGACATGATGGGGACCGCGAGCGACAGGCGGCCGTGCGCGAACGCATAGAACATGCACACGTAGGCGAGCAGGCCGACGGTCCCGGCCACGGCGATCCACCCCACCACCGCCGGCGTGATCGCCGACCCGGCCGGCACCTGCAGGAAGGGGAGGATCCCGAGGATACCCACCAGCTGCGCCCAGAACAGCGCGCGGTACGGGCCGACAGCCATCGAGGCGCGCTGGACGGCGACGTTGGCAATGGCCCAGCAGACGCTGGCGGCGAATCCAAGCAGCATTCCGACGAGCATGAGGGCGCGCAGGATAGCCTCTTCCGCGTCCGGCGCCGCCAGGCTAGAACGCGTTGCCTTGGACCCCTCCCGCGCGCTCGTCATCGTCAACCCGCGGTCGGGGGGCGGTCTGTCCGAGTCGCGCTGGGCGCGGGTACGCGGCGCGCTGGGCGAAGGGCTGGGTGAGATCGACAGCGTCTTCACCACGGCGCCGCGCGACGCCGCCGCGATCGCCGCGCGCGAGGCGGCGGCGGGGCGCCGGTTGATCGTGGCCCTGGGGGGCGACGGCACGATCCACGAGGTGGCAGACGGGGTGCTGGCGGCCGGCGCGGGCGCCGCGACCGAGATCGCGCTGGTCCCGCGCGGCACCGGCGGCGACTTCCGGCGCACGCTGGAGCTGCCCGAGGAGATCGCGGCCGCCGCCCGCCACATCCGCGATGCCAAGGCCCGTCCGATCGACGCCGGGCGGGTCCGGTTCCGCACCCCCGAGGGGGGCGAAGGCGTCCGCCACTTCATCAACGTCGCGTCGTTCGGCTTCTCGAGCGCCGTCGCCAGCCGGGCCAACAGCGCGTCGAAGCGCCTGGGCGGGCGGCTCGCGTTCCTCGGCGCCACGCTGCGCGAGCTCATGATCTACGAGAACGTCGACGTCTGGCTGTCGATCGACGGCGCCCCGCGCGTCCGCCGCCGGGTGCGGCTGGCCGCCATCGGCAACGGCCGCTTCTTCGGCGGCGGCATGAAGATCTGCCCCGAGGCCCGCCTCGACGACGGCGCGCTGGAGCTGACGATCGTCGGCGACCTGTCGCGCGGCGAGGTGGTCGCGAACCTGGGGCGCCTGTTCGCGGGGACCCACCTCGAGCTGGAGGACGTGGAGGGGACCCGGGTGACGCGGGTCGTCGCCGAGCCGTTCGAGCCCGACGCCCGGATCCCAATCGAGCTCGACGGCGAGACCCCCGGCCACCTCCCGGCGACCTTCGAGATCCTCCCCGCCGCGCTCCGCGTCCGCGCCTAGCCCCCGCGCCGGCTGCCGACGGCGAATCAGACAATCTGACTGATTGACTCGACAGTCCGCCCGGCGCCGACAGGTCGGGCGACAGCGCCCGCCCCGACGCTCTCGCGTAAGTCCCGGCACCCGCTCACCGATCGTCCCCGCTTCCGCCTGGCACGGACGCTGCTTTAGAGACCCGCCGTGCAGAGCGAATCAAACAACGCGAAGGGGAAGCGGGCCATGACGACCAAGTTCGAACGACTGATGTTTGCGGCGACGGTTGCGACGGGGATTGCGGCGATCTTCTTCGGCGCCGGGTGCAGCGCCACGGGCCTCGCCGGCCGCCCGCATGTGGCCGACGTGCGCATGTCGATCCCGATGCGGGCCGACGCCCCGCGGCTGGTGGTGGTCGGCCCCGCCCGGCTCCTGCACGTCGACGTCCAGGGACGCGGCGTCGTGTCGCTCTACTCGGTGCGGGCCGAGACCGGGCTCGAGCGCGACTGCGCCGGGGAGCCGCTCCCCAAGGCGATGACGCTGATCCCCGACGAGAGCAACCAGCTGAACCTCGACGTCCCGGCCGGCCAGGCCGTCTGCATGACCAACGTGAACCGCGACGGCAGCCGTCAAGGCGAGGTTCATCTCCACGCCCGCCGGCAGATGCCAGGCGCTCCGATCGAGTCGCTTCAGGCGCTCAACGACTGACGGGCCGCCTATCCAAGCGAAGTTGGTCTAGTTGCGCTCGTAGAAGGTGATGCTCACCCCGCCTGACCCGCCGCCCGGGGCGGAGCTCAGGAACTTGCCCGTGGTGAGGAACGCAAAGGATCCGTCCGTACGTGCCTCGAAGACCGGTGTCAGCCCGTTTATCGGTCCGCAGTTGCGCACGATGATGAACTCGCCGTTGCTCGGCGCCAGCGTATATCTGGCGTCCAGCGTGGTACCCGACGACGCCGCGAGCTGGTAGTCCGCGCCGCCGTTCAATATCTTGCCTGCCACCTTGCCGGTCGTCGTTCCGCCGGTGATGGGAATGATGTTGCGGCTGCCGCGCTTGGCATTGCTGACGCTGAAGCTCGACCCGAGCGTCACGTTCTCGGTGAAGACGGTAGCGCCATTGCTTCCGCTCGCGGTCACGCAGTTCCACGATACGTTGGGGACGCCTGTCGGATCCTTGAGCTGCACCTTCGGCTCACCGACGGTCACCTTGGATACGTCGTAGACATCGAGCACAATCTTGTTGCCAGCGGCGTCAAGCACGCGCGTGCCGACGAGCTTGGTGGTGTTGAGCCAGGCGTACGAGCCCGACGTTGGAGCCTCGATGTCGGGCACGATGCGTACGACCGAATCTCCCGCGGCGGCGACGCCGCAGATGCGCGTGAAAATGCTGACGTTGTCGCTCGTCTTCCAGATGAGGACCTCTTCCAGCTCCATGGCGCCGGTCGACAACGTCAGCTCGTAGTCGAGCCCGCCGGCGAGAACCGTGCCCTTCAATTTGTCGCCCGTGATCGTGCCACCTGATACGTCGAGCTGGCGGCGGTGGCCGAACTGGGTATTGCCGACGTCGTGGGTCGCGCTGACCGTGAGCGCCACGCTGAACACCAGCGTGCCGGCCGTGGGCGCCGGAATGCCGTCGGACATGGCGCAGGTCCACGAGGGATCCGGAACGATGGTTGCGGTATCGCTGCCGGTGCCGCCGCCCCTGCTCGTCGCCCCGGCTGTACCGGCAAGCCCACCCGTGCCCGTCGTGCCGCCTTTCGGGGTGCTGCCGCCCGCGCCGCCAAGGCCGCCCGTGCCAGCCCCGCCGGCGCCGGCCATGCTGCCGCCGCGTCCGGCGGTCCCCGTTCCGCCGCCACCGCCCGTTCCGGTCGCGCGCCCGCCGGTGCTGCTGCCGCCGGAGCCGACCGTGCCCCCGCCGCCCGCGGCACCTCCGCCAACACCTCCCGCGCCAACGCCGCCCACGCCCACTCCGGCGGCAGCACCCGAACCTGCCCCGCCCGTGCTCGTCGTACCGCCGCTGCCGGCCACACTGCTGCCGCCCGACGCCGAGCCGCCACGGCCACCCGATCCATTCGTGGATCCGCCGCTACCGCCACTGCCCGCGTCGCCGCAGCCAGCAAGGCCGACGAAGACGATCCACGAAAGAAGAAGCTTCCGCGGCAACCTGTCGGGATGACGGGATGTGTCCCGTTGTGGGAAATGTCGCATCACGCTGGCAGTCGCCGCGCTCCGGGAAAGCGGTCCATGATTCAGCGCGCGACCCCGCGCTCGGCCTCGCGTAGAACGCCACCGGACTCCGGTATCACGCCCCGCTACATGAACAGCGCGCGCATCATCTCCGCCAGCTGCGCCTTCCCCACGCTCACCACGGGCGCCAGCGCATCCGCGAACGCGCGCGCCGACGGGTGCCGCGCAGCAGGGTCCAGCGCCAGCACGCCGCGCAGGAGCTCCGGCGCCGGCGGTGGCAACTGGCCGATGCGCGCCAGGTGCTCGACCGTCGGCCCGGTGGCGGCCTGGTAGAGGATCTCGCCCGACCCGCCGCCCTGGTAGAACGGCTCGCCGCTCAGAAGGTCGAACATCACCAGCCCCAGCGAGAAGAGGTCCGAACGGGGCGTCGCCTCCAGGCCGCGCGCCTGCTCGGGCGCCATGTAGCCGACGTTCCCCTTCACGTTGCCCTCGCGGGTCTTCGACACCCGTTCGGCGGCCAACACGATCCCGAAGTCGAGCAGCTTCACCTCGCCCTGCGTGCTGACCATGATGTTGGTCGGCGAGATGTCGCGGTGGACGATCCCCAGCGGCCGCCCCTGATCGTCGGTACGCTCGTGCGCGTAGGCCATGCCGCCCAGCACCTCGTACGCCATGTAGTAGATGAGCTCCGGCGGCACCGGCAGCCCGAACTTCTCGCGCTGCCGGGCGGCGATCTCGGCCAGCGTTCGCCCGAGGACGTACTCCTCGGCCAGGTAGTAGCCGTCGCCCACCTTTCCGAAGTCGAGCACCGTCACGATGTTCGAGTGGGTGAGCCGCGAGCCCAGCTTGGCCTCGTCGATGAACTGGGCGACCGCGTCGGGATTGAGCGCCAGGTGGGGCTTGAGCCGCTTGATCACGACCAGCCGCTCGAACCCCTCGGCGCCGCTCAGCACGGCGGTGAAGACCTCGGCCATTCCCCCCTCGGCGATTCGCTCGATCAGCTTGTAGCGGCCGAACTGCTGCGACCCCTGCGCCGCCAGCGCGGTGGCCGCCGCGGGCCCCGTCACCCGCGGCGTGACGTTGCGGCTGACGGAGCTCCCCCCGGACCTGGCGCCCGAGAGCGGAAACGCGGGGTACGAGCCGCCCAGGCTCGAGCCACGCCCGCCCAGGCTCGAGCCACGCCCGCCCGGGATCTCGATCCCCGTGCGGCGGCCCGTGCGCGGGACTGCCGACACGTCGATCGCGTGCGGCGGCGACGCCGGGACCGGCTCCTCCCGCCGGCGCACGAGCGACGCGACGCCCGCGAGCAGCAACAGCGCGCCCGCCCCCAGGCAGCCGAACAGCCACGAGCGCGGCGCCATCCAGGCCCCCCCACGGGCGACGCCGATCGCCCAGAGGTTGTCGGCGATCGGCAGCGAGGCCGCGACCCACTCGCCTGACGGGGCCAGGAACGTCGCCTCCCGCTCGCGCCCGATCAGGCCGGCGGCGGTGGCCCCCAGCCCGGGCTCACCGACCGAGGCCCGCACCCGGTGGCCGTCCGACAGCACCGCCGCGCTCGCCGTCGCGCCAAGCAGCGCGTTCAGCGCCGGCGGATTGAGCCGGCGCGACAGCAGCAGCGTGAATCCGGACCCCGACCGGCGGAGCTGGTAGCTCCCCAGGGCCGCCAGGTGCAGCTCACCGCCCGACTCCACCACCGTCCCCCCCTGCGCGTCGGTGTGCCGCACCAGGCGCCCGGCCACCGTCGGATTCGATGCCGCGGGCGACCAGCAGCTCGCCGCCCCGGGCGACGGCGCACCCGAGGGCGCGGTACGGCTCCCACCACTCCTCGTTCTCGAACAGGTCGAGGAAGGTGAGCGCGTCGGCGCGGTTCTCCAGCGCGGCCCGGAACTGCTGGACCTCGGCGGCCTGGTCCAGCTCACGCGCCAGATCGCGCTTCATGGTCGCGAGCGCGACCGTCAGCCCCTGCGCCGTCTCCCGGGCCCGGGCCCCGACCGCCTGCTCGGCGGTGGCACGTTGATAGGCGAGAGCCCCCGCGCCCACGAGCGCGGCGATGCCCAGGACGACCAGGGTGGCCCCAACAACACTCCCCCTCGACCCCGGTGCCCCCAAATTCCCTCAACTCCTCAGTTTTTAGACCCGTACGGGGGCGCGTTCGAATACGGGGTGTTGTCCTTCTTGTTGTGGGCGCGCGGCGGATTGACCTTCAGCGCGAACTTCGCCGAGGCGCCCGCCGACGTCAGATTGACCGTCTGGGTGGCGGCGCGCGCATCGGGCGTCCAGGCGACCAGCCGGCGCGTCCCGGTGGGGACGTTCTCGAGCTTGAAGCTCCCGTCCGCGGCGACGGTGGCGAAGTAGCCGTTCGGGACGACCAGGACGTTGGCCCGCATCTGGGAGTGCATGTTGCAGAAGATCTCGACCACCCCGGTCGTCGTCAGCGCGACCGTCCCGGGCTTGTCGCCCTGCCGGTAGCTGCCGAGATCGAACGGCTGGGTCGGCGACGGGGAAAACACGTTGTGCAGGAAGAGATCGAAGTTAGGGAACGTCACCTTGGTCCCGCGCTGGACGATCGCGGTCCCCGGAACGAACGCCTTGTTGGTCTGCGAGATCTGGATGGCGTGATTATGCACCAACGGCGCCTTCACATTATCGACGTAGACGTAGATGGGCCCGACCGGTTTCCCCTCGACGTCGACGCGGCCCGTAATCGTGGCTCCCGCCGCCGCCGCCCGGCCGGCGTTGGCACCGCCGGAGCCCGGCGCGGCGCCCAGAGGCGGCGCGGGCGTCCCCGGCGCGAGCGGGACCGGCGCCGGAATCGGCGGCGTCGAGACGCCCTTGCCGCTGTTCTGGATCAACTTGACCAGGAAGTCGTAGTGCTCCCCCTCGATCTGGGTCAGCTTCAGGATCAGCTCCTGTTGCCGGTCGACCTGCTGCTTGAGCGCCGCGAACTCTGCCGCGGACGGCCCGGCCGGGCGCCTGCCCTGGGCCTGGGCGCGCGCCGCCGGCCCCCCGGCGAGCCCGAGCGCCGCCACCAGCAAGATCGCGTTCTGCCTACGCACCATCGCTCGCTCCTTCCATCAATACGACAACACCAGCGACGTCGTGAAGACGTCGTTGCGAATCTGGGGAACGCCGCCGTACTCGCCGTTGTGCAGGTACTCCGCCTTGGCGACGATCCGTTCGGTGATGACGGCCCGCATCCCGACGGTCAGCCGCCACGACTTGGTCACGTAGAGGCGTTCGGCCCCCTCGGGCAGCGACGGATCGCCGAGCCAGACCAGGGCGTCGCGCAGACCGCCACGCAGCAGCAATCCGAACCGCGAGGTCAGGAGAACGGTCGCCGCGACGTAGCCGCCGTTGTGCAGCCGGAGGCCGTAGACCCGCTTCGTCCCCTCCGGGATCGTTCCGGTCTCGCCGTCGCTGGCGCCGCGCAGCCACTCGCCCTTGAGCTGGAAACGGCGGAAGCCGAGCTGGAGGTCGGCGCCGACGAACCAGGCGGGGTGGCGGCTGTCGAGGGCGTGGTCCTGGGCGCCGTACTCGCCCGACACGCCGAGGTCGAGCTGAAACGGCAGCGGCAGCGAGAGCTGTAGCCGCCCGCTGGCGGTCTTGCCGGCGTTGCTGTCGGTCTCGTCGAAAAAGTGAAACGTCTCGATCCCCGACGAGCCGTTGGTCAGCGCCGCCGCGAACATGATCAGGTCCCGGGGCCCCAGCTTGGTGCGCAGCTTGATCCCGATCGGCGTGCCGGTCGTGTAGCGCGCGATCAGCGACGGCGTGATGCCGAAGCGTTGGTTGGACTTGCGCTCGGGGTACTCGATGCCGATCACCGAGTCGAACTTGCCGACGAAGATCGAGGTCCGCCGTTCGCGCCCCAGCAGCCATTCGAGCGAGGCGATGTCGACCGCGAACACGTCGCCGAGGTGGAAGTCGACCCCCGCGCGGGGGAGGAAATCGAGGCTGACGGTGCCGAGCACGTTCGCGGCGAGCGCGCTCCTGAGGGTCAGGTTGACCTCGTTGACGATGAACCCGGGAGCGCCGTTGGAATCGATCGCGTCGAGCCGGTTGACGCCGGGGAGGTTGCCGAGATCGGCGACGTCGCCGCGCGTGTTGATCGCGGGGGCGAGGATGTCGCCCAGGAAGACCCACCCATAACGATCGGCGTACTGGGGGAAGTAGCGCGACGAGGCCGGGCCGACGTCCTGGATGACGCCCGCCCCGTTCCCTTCTGGGACGTAGAAGCCCAGATCGGCGTAGGCGGAGAGCGTGTAGCCGGGGGTCCGGCCGGCGACCACGCCGCGCAGCTGGCGCACCTCCTCCTCGAGCGCCGTCTGACGGTCCGCGAGATCGGTCTCGTCCTCTTCGGGGGCCGCCTCCTCGGCGTCCTCCTCGGCCCCGTCCTCCTCGGCCGCGGGGGGGACCGGCGTGACCGGCGTCTGCCCGCGTGCGGCCGGCGTGACGAGCAGCGCGCCCAGCGTCCACAGCGACGCCAGGCGGCCGGCGGTCACCGTCGTCGCCCTCCTCATGGCAGCACGGGCGGCAGCGGGGGCGCCGCGGTCCACGCGCGCGGCGGCGCCTCACCGGTCAGGGCCTCGAGGAACGCGACCAGATTGGCGACCTCGGCGTCGGTCAGCATCAGCGGCTTGAGCTGGGGCGCCTTGACGCCGATCCGCTCGCCGCCGGCGGTCTGGCCGCCGCCGTTGTAGTGCCAGATGACCTCTTCCAGCGTCGCGAACACGCCGTCGTGCATGTACGGGCCGGTCAGCGCCACGTTGCGCAGGCTCGGCGTCCGCCAGGCCCCCTTGAGGTCGGCGCCCGGCGCCATTCCCGTCGCCACGTAGGCGGCGCGCGAAGCGTCGCTTCGGTCGTCGCTCCAGACCGAGTCGCGGCGCCACTTGTTCGTCGCCAGCTTCTGCAGGCCGTCGTAGGCGCCCCACGGGGCGCAGGCGGTCGACGACGGCGCCTCCGGCGTGCCGGGCTCGCAATCGCAGACACCGCCGTCGGGGCAGTCCTCCAGCGTCGGCACCGTCATCCCCACCTGGGGAACGGCGATGTCGTGGAACTGCTCGTCGGTCATCTGCGGCCCGGCGTGGCAGTCGATGCACGCCCCTTTCCCGACGAACAGCCGCGCCCCCCGCTTCGCCGCGGCCGAGATCGCCGTCGACGCCGGCCCCTCGCGTACGAAGCGGTCGAACGGCGTGTCGCCGCTGACCAGCTTGTACTCGTAGGCGGCGATCGCCTTCGACCAGTTGACCAGCACGGTGTTGACCGCGGGCTTCTGAACGTCGTCGCTCAGACAGTCGAAGGCGTCCGCCTTGTCGTTCCTGTCCACGCACGCCGGATCCGCACCCGGCTTCCCCTCGGCAGGCAGGCCCATCAGCAGGGCCACGTCGACGTTCGGATCGAGGACGGCCTGATACTCGTTGCGGTAGCGGTTGACGATCTGGCGAACCGTCCGCAGCCGGTTGCCGTTCATGGTCGTCGCGCTCTCGGCGACCGCGACGTTGAGCGCCCACAACGAATCGGCGCGGCCGTTCCAGAACACGACGTTGCGATAGGCGCTGTTCACGACCGGGAGCGCATTGACGTCGGTCCAGCCGGCGCCGACCGAGACGTTGCCGGGGACGGACGTGGTGTCGACGCCGGCGTGTTGCGGATCGTGGCAGGTGGCGCACGAGATCTTGATCGGCTGATCCACCGCCGCGCGGGCGGGGGGCGACGGTCGCTTGATCGCGTCGACCTGGGTCGCGTTCCCCGAAAACGCGGGATCGAAGAAGAACGCCTGCCCCAGCTTGGCCGCGGCGTCGTCGTTCCAGAACCTGTTCGAGGGATCGGGCGGCGCCGCGCCCGGGTTCGACAGCGACGTCACCAGCGTCCACTCGCGATCGCTCCAGGTGCACCCCTCGGCGTCGCAGAACCACTCGTCGGCGAGCTTCCCGCAGCCACCGAGCAACGCGACGCTGACCACGAGCCAGCGGGGAAGTCGGCGGCGGACCATTCGTCGGCGCAGTGTAATGAAAAGCATTGGGTGGTTGTCAATTCGGTCGGACAAATCGACCGACTCAGCAAGTCGCGATCCAATCAACTTGCCGGCCCAACCCGGCGCGCCGCGCGGCCCGCGTTGTCATTCGACGGCGCGCGTCGTCAGACAACTTGTCTGATTCGTACAACTTGTCGGAGCGCCTGGCGCGAAGACCGTTTCAATCGCAGCGGTGCTTCTGGCACGATACTGGCTCTCCCGCCGGGACGTGACCAACATCGTGCGCTCGCTGACGACTCTGTTCGACAAGCCGATCGACGGCCCCCCCGCCGTCTTTCACCTGTTGATCATGGGTCCCGAGCTGTACATGAATCAGCCGCTCCCCAAGACGGGGAGCCTGACGATCGGACGGGCGGACAACGCCGACATCCGCATCACCGACCCGCTGGCCTCGCGGCTGCACGCGCGCCTGCACATCGGCGAGGGGGGGATGCTGGAGATCGAGGACGTCGGGAGCATCAACCGCACCAAGGTGCGCGACGTCCCCCTGGGCCACGGCGAACGGGTCGCGGTGCTGCCCGGCGAGGCGGTGACCATCGGCTCGACGATCCTGATGGTCCAGGAGACGCGGTCGACGCCGCGGCCGCGCCGGGTCTGGCCCCACACCTACTTCGAGGCGCGGATCGAGGAGGAGTGCACGCGCGCCGCCGAGACGCGGACGCCCTTCGCGATCATGCGGCTCAGCGTCGCGGGGAACCCGGCCGCCGGCGCCGTCGCCGACGGGATCGCGTCCGCGCTGCGTCCCACCGACATGCTGGCGCTCTACGCTCCCGACGAGTACGAGCTCCTGCTGCCGGCGACGTCGCCCGAGATGGGCGCGGCGCTGGGGCGGGACCTGGTTGCCCGCCTCGCGGAACGCCGCATCACCGCCCGCACGGGGCTCGGCTGTTACCCGCGCGACGGGCAGGCTCCCGAAGCGCTGGTCGCCGCCACCAGCGAGCGGCTGCGCGGCAGACCCGCGCCGATCACCAGCGGCGGGCTGGTGGTCGAGGATCCGCGCATGCGCCGGATCTACGGCCTCGCCCAGAGCGCGGCCCGGGGCGCGATCAGCGTGCTCATTCTCGGGGAGACCGGCGTCGGCAAGGACAAGATGGCCGAGGAGATCCACCGCCTCTCTCCCCGGGCAAAGGCGCCGTTCGTTTCGTTCAACTGCGGCGCGCTCTCCGAGAACCTGCTGGCGAGCGAGCTGTTCGGCCACGAGAAGGGGGCCTTCACGGGGGCGACCGAGACCAAGCCCGGGCTGCTCGAGACCGCCCCGGGCGGGACGGTGTTTCTCGACGAGATCGGCGACCTGCCGATGGCGCTGCAGGTCCACATGCTGAGGGTGCTGGAGACGCGGACGATCATGCGCGTCGGCAGCCTCAAGACCCGGCCGATCGACGTCCGCTTCATCGCCGCGACCAACCGCAACCTGGAGGCCGAGATCGCCGCGGGCAGGTTTCGCCGCGATCTCTTCTTTCGCCTGAACGGCATCACCATCCAGATCCCGCCGCTGCGCGACCGCCGAGGCGAGGTGGTGACCCTGGCGCGCATGTTCCTGGCGAGCTTTGCCCGGATCGACAACCGGCCCCCGCCCGAGCTGTCGCCCGAGGTGACGCGTCTCTGCGAGGCCTACCCATGGCCGGGCAACGTCCGCGAGGTCCGCAACGTGATGGAGCGGGCGCTGCTGCTGTGCGACGGGCCCGAGATCCTGATCGAGCACCTGTCGCTGGAGACGATGGCGGCGAACTCGATCACCTTCTCGTCGTTCGAACCGAGCCAGGCCCTGCCCGCGGCCGGGAACGACGAGGAGAAGGACCGCATCCTGCGGGTGATGGCCGAGCACGCCGGCAACCAGAGCCGCGCCGCGAAGGCGCTGGGAATGGCCCGCAGCACGCTGATCAGCCGGCTCGAGTCATACGGCGTCCCCCGCCCCCGCAAGTCGCTCGAAGACTGACGGCTGTCTCGCGACCGACAGGTTGTCGCAGACAAGTTGACTGATCGTGGTGCCCGCGAGGCGCCCCGGTGCGGCCAACGCCGCGGCACGAAGGTTGCTGAGCAGGCGGAGGCAGCAGCGACGCAACGACCACGTTCGTCCACAACCGGGAGCCAAGCGATGAACCAGATCAGAGGAAGATTGACCAGACAGATGATGGAGCTCGTCGTCGCTGTCGCGACCGCGACCGCGCTCGGCTGCGGCGGCGGCGCGGACGACGGGGGCCAAGGTGGTGGCGGCGGGACGGCGACCGGGGGCAAGGGCGGCGCCGGGGGGACGGCGACCGGAGGGGCGAACGGGGGCGCGAACGGGGGGAGAGGCGGCGGTGTCGGCGGCAGCGTCGTCGGGGGATCCGGTGGCGCTGCCGCCGTTGGTGGCTCCAGCGGCAGCGCCGTCGTTGGTGGCTCCGGTGGTAGCGCCGTCGCCGGCAGCGGTGGCGCAGCGGGCGTCGCCGGGACCGGCGGCAGCGCCGTCGCCGGCAGCGGTGGCGCTGCGGGCGTCGTCGGGACCGGCGGCAGCGCCGTCGCCGGGACCGGCGGCAGCGCCGTCGCCGGGGCGGGCGGTCACGCGGGGACCGGGACGGCAGGCAGCGCCGGTGCCCCGGTCGCGGGCGCGGGCGGCGGCGCCGTCGCGGGTGCGGGCGGCGGCGTGGGGGGGACCGGCGGCGCCGATCCCCTGGCGGCGCTGTTCACCCCCGAGGAGCTGGCTAAGGTCCTGACGCTGGGACCGCTGCCGGCGCTGCCGGCGGACACCACCAATCAGTACGCGGACAATGCCGCCGCAGCGGCGCTGGGTCAGCGCCTGTTCTTCGACAAGCGTTACTCGGGCCCGCTCGTCGTCGCGGACGACGGCAGCAACGGAGGGGTCGGGCAGGCGGGCGAAACGGGGAAGCTCTCGTGCGCGAGCTGCCACGCCGGGACCGGCCTCGACGATCGCCGCTCCAAACCCGGCAACGTCTCGTTGGGTGCCGACTTCCTGACCCGCAACTCGCTGCCGCTGGTGAACGCCAGCTTCTACAAGTGGACCAACTGGGCCGGCCGCTTCGCCGCGCAGTGGGAGCTCCCTCTGGCGGTGGCGGAGAACGGCAAGAACATGAACGGCGATCGCCTGCGCGTCGTGCACCTGATCTACGACAAGTACAAGGCCGACTACGACGCGATCTTCAGCGCGACCTTCGGCGCGTTGGACGCGGGGATCGCCGACACCGCGCGCTTCCCGGCCAGCGGCAAGCCCGGCGCCGCGGCCTGGGACGGGATGGCGGCCGCCGACAAGGAGATCGCCACCCGCGTCTACGTCAACTTCGGCAAGGTGCTGGAGGCGTACATGCGCAAGCTGGTCAGCCGCAACGCGAAGCTCGATCGGTTGATCGCCCGCGACGTGACCGCCCTGTCGACGCAGGAGATCCGCGGCCTCAAGCTGTTCGTCGGCAGCGCCGGCTGCATCAGCTGCCACAGCGGCCCGCAGCTCTCGGACGGCGTGTTCCACAACATCGGCGTCGCCCAGACCGGGCCGCACGCCACCGGCGTCGACAACGGCCGCTTCGCTGACGGCGCCTCGGAGTTCGGGGCGGCGATCAACGTCGACAGCGTCTGGAGCGACGATCGTCAGACGGGCCGCCTGACCGGGCTGTCGGCGACGCTGCCCGAGGGGACGAAGGCGCAGTTCCGGACCGCATCCCTCCGCGGCATCGCCGAGACCGCCCCCTACATGCACGCCGGTCAGCTCGCGACGCTGGACGACGTCGTCGCGTTCTACGACCGCGGCGGCGACACCCCGGCGGTCGGCACCAGCGAGATCACCGGAAAGACGCTGGGCCTCACCACCGACGGGAAGGCGGACCTGGTCGCGTTCCTGAAGGCGCTCACCGGCGAAGCGGTGCCGGCGGCGCTGCTGACGGACACCTCGGCCCCCTGACCCGGCTCGTCGACGTCCCGAGCGGGTTCGTCGGCGTCCCGACCAGGTGGGGCTCCGTCCCACGTTGCCCCTCTCCTGGCCGGCGCCGGGAGAGGGGCTTTCGCCACAGCAAGCGCGCGCCCCGGCAAGACCTACATCTGCGGGCTCTGGTAAGCCGCGGGCGAACCGCGTCGGCGCTCCGCCGGCGCAGGCGCCGCCGTTCTAGGTCGGGCCGGAAACCGTCGAGATTCACCACTGTCGACGCGCAGCCCTTCCCAGGTGACGCGCCAAGATTCGAGGATCGCAGAAACCCCAGTAATTTCCCGTGGCTCAGACAGAGTTTGTACAACTTTTTCCTACACGGCGGCTACGATAGGTGCTGATGGAACTCACCGTTGAAGGCGCGTCGGGCACGGGTGCCGTGGACCTCGACCCGCCGACGGTCTTGGTCGTCGACGATGATCTGGCGGTCCTCGCAGGTCTGACCGAACTGCTCCAGAACGAGGGGTACAACGTCGTGACTGCCCAGGACGGAAGGCTGGCGTTGGATCATCTGCGTCGAGGCCTCCGGCCCCGCGTGATCTTGCTGGACCTCATGATGCCCGGGATGGACGGATGGGACTTCCGCCACGAACAGTTAAAGGAAAATGACCTGAAGGACATTCCGATCGTCGTCATAACCGCGGTTGGCTTCAGCGAATCATCTATAAAGGCGCAATTCGGAGACATCGAGTTCGTACCGAAGCCGCCGCCTCCGGCGGCCCTCATCGACGCCATCCGTCGTTGCTGTGGAGACCCGATTCGCGAGCCCGACTAGGGGACGGCGAGACGCGCGAAGCGCGGCGAGCGAATCGCCCTACCCCGCGACCGCGAACGCCGCCGACCCCAGGAGGTGCGTCCGGATGTAGCTCACCGTCTCCCGCAGCGTGTCGGCCGGATCCCGCGGCGAGAACCCCAGCTCGCGCGCCGCCTTCCCGGCGTCGACGTACCAGAAGTATTGGGCCATCTCGACGCTCTCCGGATCGACGGCCACCTTGCGACCGATCTTCTTCCACAGCGCGGCCTGGGCCTGCGCCGCGCGGAAGGGAAGGTCGCCCGTCAGCTTGATCTTGGGCGCGGGGATCTTGGTGAGTCGTTCGAGCCGGCCGAAGAACTCGGCGAACGTCCAGTTGACCGCGCCGACCAGGTAGCGTGCCCCTGCGGTGCCACGGGCCATCGCCACCGGCATCAGCGCCGCGACGTCGCGGGCGTCGACGACGTTGAGCCCGCCCGCGGGCATCAGGGCGATCTCGCGCGCGATGAACTGCAGGATCGGCCGGGTCGAGCTCAGGCGATCGTCCCCGGGACCGAGGAGGAGGGTCGGGTTCAACGTCACCAGCTCGACCTTGTCGCCGCAGGCGCGCCGCGCCGCCTCTTCCTGATAGTGCTTGCTGGCGTAGTAGGCCCAGCGCCCGATGATGTCGACCGGCGTCGGAGCGTCCTCGTCGGCGACGTCGTCCTCGCGGCGCGAGACGGCGACGGTGCCGCTGGTCGACGCCATCACGATCCGCCGCACCCCGGCCCGCACCGCGGCCTCACACACCACGCGCGTGCCGTCGACGTGGACCGCGTACATGCGGTGCGCATCGTCCGCCTTGTGCGAGACCATCCCGGCCAGGTGATAGACCTGCTCGACGCCGGCCAGCGCCCGCGCCACCTCCTCGGGAGAGGTCACCGTGCCGGTGACGATCTCGACCCCCAGCTCGCGTAGCCAGGGGGGCGGCGTCCGCTGAACCAGCACGCGCAGCGCCTTCGGGTCCCCGCCGCTCGCGAGCAGCCGCACCAGGTGCGTGCCCAGGAACCCGGTTCCGCCCGTGACCAGCGTCTTCGGCGTCGCAGATGTAGTCGCGGGTTGGGTCATGGCACCGACCGGAGAAAGCGCTGGCGCGGCGCCCGCGCGCGCACGGCGATCGGCCCCAGCACCTTGCCGTCCCAGGCCGCGCGGGTCGCCTCGGTGTCGAGGACGGTGGCGACGCCGTCGCGCAGGTTCTCGACCACCCGCTGGGCAAACGCCGACACCAGCCGCCAGCCCTCCTGCGCGGAGAGCCCCTTGGTCAGCGCCACCAGCCAGTCGGTCGCCAGGAAGGGGCCGAACGAGACCGTGAGGTCGCGCGCCCGCGGCACCGCCGCCCCCTTGGGGAGCGACTCGAAGCTGCCGGCGACGTGCGCCGGGAGGATGCCGACCTCGGCCCGCAGGGCCAGATAGCCGAGGCTGGGAAGAAAGTCGGCCATCTCGCCGCTCAGCGACCGCGTCCCCTCGGGGAAGACGACCATGCTGCGCCCGCGCGTCAGGACCTCGTGCGCCGTGTCCATCGACTTGCGGATCGAGCCCGAACGCTCCATCGGCACGAGGTTGGTGAAGTGCTTGAAGTAGGCGCGCCGGTAGCGGTTGCGGAAGAAGTAGTCGGCCGCCGCCAGCGAGGTCAGGTCACGCCCGGCGTCCCCGAGCGCGACCTTGATCGCCCCCATGTCGAGGTGCGAGGCGTGGTTGGCGGCGACGATGAAGTTGGTGTGCTGGGGGACGTGGCTCGCCCCTTCGATCCGGGTGTCGAGGACGCCCCGGTAAAACAGCCGCTGGGCCCAGCCGAGACCGCGCTTGCCCGCCGTCGACACCACCGACGGAACGTGGATCTCGTCGTCGCCGTCCCGGGGGCCCCGAGCCGCCCGTTCGCGCGCGGCGGCGAGCGGCCCCCGTGCCATCAGCTCGTGCAGCTCGGCGACCGTGCCGAGCGTGGTCACGTCGACGGTGTCGGGAATCGACGCCCCGGCGGTGTCGAGCGCGCTCGACAGCTCGGCGTACATCAGGCTGTCGAAGCCGAGCTCGCCGAACCGGCTCCCCAGCTGCACGTCGGCCCGCCGGCGCCCCGACACGGTCGCCACCGTGTCGAGCAGCCAGCTGACCTGACCGCGATCGCCGCCCGACCCTGCCAGCGCAAGAGCCCCCGTGGTCTCCTCGCTCTTGCGCCGGAGGCGCCCGATCTCGGCCGACACCTCACGCCGCTTCACCGACCGCTTGCCGGTCTTGGGGAGGTCGCTCTCCCAGAAGTGCAGCCCGCGTACCCGCTTCCAGATCGGCAGGTCGGCGGAGACCTTGCGGAAGTGCTCCTCGATCCGCGCCTGCACCTCGGCGCGCGACATCCCCGGCTCGTGCTCGAGATCCGGCACCACCGCGCAGGCCACCTGCTCGCCGATTCCGTCGGTGACGCCGACCACCGACAGCTCCTTGATGAAGGGGCTGTCGCGGTAGAGATCCTCGATCTCGTCGGGATAGACGTTCTTGCCGTTGGCGTCGACGATGACGTCCTTCGACCGGCCGACCAGGTACAGGTTCCCCTTCTCGTCGAAGCGGCCGAGGTCGCCGGTGTGGAACCAGCCGTCGCGGATCGCGTTGGCGGTCGCCTCGGGATCCTCCCAGTAGCCGGCCATCACGTTGCGGCCGCGGGCGATCACCTCGCCGACGCCGGTCGTCGGATCGGGCTCCGACAGCTTGACCTCGATCCCGGGCAGCGGGTGCCCGACCGAGCCGGCGATCGGCTTGTACTTGGGCGAGGTCACCGACAGCACCGGCGCGGTCTCGGTCAGGCCGTAACCCTCGAAGAAGTCGAAGCCCATCCCGTAGAAGACCTTCATCACGTCGACCGGCAGGGCCGAGCCGCCGCTGATGAGGTAGCGGATCCGGCCGCCGAACCCCTCGTGCACGGGAAGGAAGAGCAGCACCCCGAGATCGACCCCCGTCCGCGAGCGCAGCTCGAAGTTCGCGTTCGCGAGCAGCTTCATGAAGCCCTCGATGAGCGGCGACTTGTCGGCGAAGCGCTGGAACAGCCGGCGGCGCAGCAGATCCCACAGCGCGGGCACACCGACGATCGCCGTGATGTGCCCCTGCTTCAGCGCGCTGCTGATCGCTTCGCCGGTCAGCTCCTGCAGGTAGGTCACCTGGGCGCCGTGCGAGAGCGGCACCAGCAGGCCGGTCGTGAACTCGAAGGTGTGCGACAGCGGCAGCACCGACAGCATCCCGTCGTTGACCCCGAACTCGAAGATCTTCGACAGCTCGGACACCATGAACATGAAGTTCCGGTGGGTCAGCATCACCCCCTTGGGCTTGCCGGTCGTGCCGGAGGTGAAGATCAGCGACGCGATGGCGTCGGGGCTCTGGCGGCGCGCCAGCTTGGCGGAGAGCTCCTTTTCGACGGCGAGGTCGGGGAGCGCGAACGTTTCTGAGAACGGCCAGATCTTGGTCGGGAGGCCGGCGTCGGCGAACGCCTTCACCAGCGCGTCGCCGTGCTTGTCGAGCAGATCGTCGCCGATCAGCAGCCCGACGGCGCCCGAGGCGCGCGCGACGTTGACCAGCTCCGCCACCGACGACTCGTGGCCCACCGGGACGGCGGTGGCCTGGGCCTTCAGGATGCCGAAGTAGGCCATCGACCACTCCGGCGCGTTCTTGCCGGCCAGCATCACCCGCTCGTTCGCCGCCACCCCGGCCCCGAGCAGGAACACCCCGATCCGCCCGGCCAGCTCGCGCAGGTCGGCGTAGAGGTAGATCTCCTCGCGCTTGCCGCGCTCGATCCGCAGCGCCACGCGGGTGGCGTGCAGCTTGGTCGTGGTGTCGAACAGCTCCAGCACGTCGTGGTAGCTGTAGACCTGCTTCGGCCGCGCCGCGTAGGTCTCGTCCAGCTCGGGCAGCACCCAGCGCGCCAGCCCCGGAAAGTGGATGTTCATCCAGTAGTCGTAGAGGTCCAGCGTCTCGGGCGACCAGACCAGCAGGGCCTGATCCGCGGGCGGCATGCGGTCGCGCAGGGCGCGGATGTTGTCGGCCCGCAGCACGTAGGCGTTCTCGAAGATGAAGGGGCGGAACAGCTCGATGTTCACCGCCGCCTCGGTCGTCACCCGATCGATCTCCTCGAACCCCTTCCGGATCCGATCGACCACCTCGGTGAACCGCCCCGCGCCCCAGCGCGGCCGGATCCGGTCCAGCGTCTTCGACACCTGCCTGGCGGCGCGGTTGAACCGGGGGAGCGAGGTCCTGTCGTAGACCTCCTGCGTGACCGGGCGAAACTCCATCCGCGCGGCCAGTTCGTTGATGAACTTGTTGCCGGTCTCCTTGTCACGAAAGCGCTGTCGCTTGTAGAGCCCGGTCAGCGTCGTGACCCGGTCCATGTAGAGCGGGTTCAGATCGCCGCTCGCGAGCTGAAAGACCAGCTTCGGCTGCTCGACGATCGCCTGGGCGGCGACCATCAGCATCGCCGCGGCCACGTAGTCGACCGGCACCACGTCGAGGATCAGCTTGGGCGCGACCGGCAGCATGTTCTGCCCCTTGAGCGCCAGGTAGACGAGCGGGGCCGAGGTGGTGAAGCCTTCGTTCCAGCCGCGGAACGGGAAGGCCACCGCGCTCTCGACGATCGCCGGCCGCACGATCGAGCGCACGATCCCGGTTTCGCGGGCGACCAGCTGGTCGCCCATGCTCTTGGTGTACGTGTAGATGTTGGGCCAGCCCCAGGCTGCCGCGCGCTCGACCCCCTGCTTGGTCATCTCTGACCGGATCCACTCCTTGCGCGACCGCGCCACCGCCAGCTTCAACGCCTGCTCGTCGTCGGGGTCGCGGTTCTCCTCTCGCAGCCGGTCGCGGGCCTGCTGCCGCAGCGTCGCCAGCACCTGGGCGTCGTCGGCGAGCTGGCGGATGCGCGCCGCGCCCAGGGCGCTGTCCGTCATTTCTTGCTCGACCGAGAACGCGGTCCCCGGCAGATCCTTCTGCCGCGGATAGTAGCCGTCCAGCTTCTCGTCTTCCCAGACGTCGCCCGAGCGGTTACCGGCCACGAAGCAGGTGCTGGTGTGGATCAGCGCCGGCCGGCGCATCCGCTTGGCGAAGGCGATGACGTTCTTCGTCCCCTCGACGTTGGTGCGCAGCGCCGACTCGAGCGGCGGGTTGAACGTCACCCGCCCCGACGAGTTGATGAGGACGTCGGTGTCCTTCGCGACCGCCTCTGCCATCTGCTCCGAGAGGCCGAGGTTGGGCTCGGTGATGTCGCCGTCGACGACCACCACCTTCGCCTTCAGGAACGTGGCCAGCCCTTCGGGGCCGCCATGCGCGGCGCGCAGCGGATCGAAGGCCGGCGACGTCACCACGCTTTGCCAGAACCGGGCCTCGCTGTCGGTCCCGGAGCCGCGGCGGACCATGACGTAGGCGCGGCCAATCTGGGGGAATCGCGACAGCAACATGCTGAGCAGCACCTTGCCGACGAAGCCGGTGCTGCCGAGGATGAAGACGTTGCGCCCCTTGAAGATCTCGGAAGGGGACAGCAAGGGGGCCTGGGGAGCCGCCCCGGTCGACTTCGGAAGCTCCATGCGGGCGCCGTTCTATCGCGGGCCAGGCGGGTTGACCAGAGTCATCAGCCTTGGCTGGTCGCGCATCCGGGGGCCGTCGAATCCGCGGCCGGGAGCGCCGTGCAGGTGCCGTAGCTGTCGGGAAGGGCGCAGCTCTGGCAGACGCCGTCGCAGGGCTGCTTGCAACAGGCCCCTTGCGCGCAAAACCCGCTGGCGCACTCCGCGTTGCTGGTGCAGGGGGTAGGCCGCTTGATCCCGCAGAGCCCGTTCCGACACAGCTCGCCCGCGGCGCAGTCCTGATCCGACGCGCAGCTGGCCTTGCACTGGCCTGCCTGCGCATCGCAGGCGTACGGCGCGCACGGGCTGGTGCTGCGCACGCAGGTGCCGACGCCGTTGCACTTCGCGATGGTGGAATAGACCCCTTCGCGGCAACCGGCGGCGCCGCAGACGACGCCCGCCGGATAGTTGGCGCAGCCCCCCACGCCGTCACAGGTCCCGTCGCGGCCGCAGGTCGACACGGGGGTGGCGACGCAGAGCCCATGCGGGTCGCGGACGCCGGCCGGGAGCGGCAGGCAGCTGCCGAGCTTCCCCGGAATCGCGCAGGAGAGGCAGGCGCCGGTGCAGGCGACCTCGCAGCAGACGCCGTCGACGCAGAATCCCGAGCTGCACTCGGGATTGGCCGCGCAGGTCGCGCCCGGCGGTTTGGGATCGCAGACACCGTTCAGGCACGGCTTGCCGTTGGCGCAGTCGGCGTCGAGGACGCAGGAGGAGCGGCAGCGGGCCGTCTGCGGATCGCAGACGAACGGCGCGCAACTGACGTCGGCGACGGGATTGCAGTTGCCGTTCCCGTCGCAGGCGTAGCGTGCGGTGACGAAGACGCCCGCGCAGGATCCGGCCGCGCAGAGGACACCCGACGGCACGCCGGTGCAGTCGTAAACGCCGACGCTCCCGCCGTTCGCGTTCGAACCCCCGCCCACCGCGCCGACCGCTCCGACGCCGGCCGCGCCTGACGGAGGGCCCCCCCCACCGGCGCCGCCCGGCGTCGCCGCGAGCTCGCCGCCCGCCCCCGCGAAGCCGCCCCCGGCGTCCCCGGTCGTGCTGGAAATGGCGCCCGCGGCTCCGCCGCTACCGGTCCCGGAGGACGCGAGGGGGAGAGCGCGGTTGCTGCACCCCAGGCCCGCGGCCACGACCGGAGCCAAGCACAGAGCCAAGCACAGCGTCGGCACTGGCCAGCGACCCGCAGTTGGCATCGGCCGCTCATGATGCCCTGCCCCCGCGTGCCGTACAACGATCGCGGGCGGCCGACCGTCATGCGCGGCAAAGACGGCAAAGACGGCAAAAAACGGCTGGGCCCCTACCTGCCGCGGCGCCTTATTGCCGATTTGCGCCCGATGAAGACCCTGATGACTTTTTTGCTTGCCGCAGGGCGCAGACCGACAATGGCCATTGTTTCGAGCCCATGCGAACACGCGACGCCATCAGGCCTCCATCAGGGTTGACCGACCACGTCTCACGGCGAGAGGCGGCCGCCCTGCTCGGCTACGCCAGCGAGTTCAAGGTCCGCCAGCTGGAGAAGCAGGGGCGGCTCCGGGCGGTGCGGGGCGTCATGGGGTCGGCCTGGTACCCGCGCAAGCAGGTGCTGGCGCTGTGCGAGGTCCCCTCGGCGGCCCCCGAGCGCGCCGGCAGCCGCTGGACCGACGCCGCGTTGCTGGCCCACCTGCGCGAGCGCCCACGCTCGGTCGTCGACCTGGTGGTCGACACCGGCATCCCAATCGCGCGCGCCGAGCGGGTCTACCGGTTCTGGCTGGCCCACGACGCCCACCCGAACGCCGGCATCACGCGGGGCGCCGGAGCGGCGCCGCCCGAGCGCCGGGCCCACGACCGCGTCGCCCGCGACGCCCTCCTGGTGCAGATGCGCGACCCCGACCCCCACGTGCGGGCCGCGGCGTTCGCCGAGCTGAAGCGCGACAGACCCTGACGGCGAAGCGCTCTAGCAGGTCGCTGAAAAACGAGGTTTTTCAGCGAAACCTGCTACGTAACCTCCAGATAGCAGGCACTGCCGAAAAACGCCGAAGGCGTTTTTCAGCAGCCTGCTAGAGCTTCGCCTCGGCGAGGTCGCCGACCGGCACGCTGCTGGGGGCCGGATTGCGCGCGTAGTTCCACCAGGTCAGCACCAGGCAGCTGGCGTAGAAGGCCAGGAAGTAGCCGACGGCGCGGCTGGCGCCGCCGGTCGCCTTGATCGACGCGCCGAAGGAGCGCGGGATCAGATAGCCGCCGCAGGCGCCGATCGCCGAGGTGAACCCGAGCACCGCGGCGCCGGCGCGGCGGGCGCTGACCAGCGCGGCGGCCTGGGCCTCGGGGCTCGGGCCGGCGGCGCGCGCGGCCTCGCGTCGGAAGATCACCGGGATCATCCGAAAGGTCGAGCCGTTGCCGATGCCGGTCGAGACGAATAGCAGCAGGAACATCGCGATGAACCCGCCGAACGAGTGGGCGTCCAGCGAGCGAAGCAGGCCGAACGACGCCAGCGCCATCACGCCGAAGTTGATCAGCGTCATCCGCGCCCCGCCCACCCGATCGGCCAGCTTTCCGCCGAGCGGACGGGCGATCGAGCCGACCAGGGGCCCGAGGAACGCGAGGCTCATCGTCACCGTCGGAAACTGGGTCTTCAGCAACAGCGGAAACGCCGCCGAGTAGCCGATGAACGAGCCGAACGTCCCGACGTAGAGCCACGCCATGATCCAGGTGTGCTTGTTGCGCGCCACCGCCACCTGATCGCGGAAGTTCGAGCGCGCGCTGGTCAGGTTGTTCATGAACAGGAACGCGCCCACCGCGGCGAGCAGGGCCAGCGGGATCCAGAACAGCCCGGCGTTCTGCAGGTAGATCGGCGGATTGCCGTGCGGCGCGGCGAGCCCGAGGTTGATGAAGCCGTAGCTGAGCAGGATCGGAATCACCAGCTGCACGGTGCTGACGCCGATGTTGCCGCCGGCCGCGTTCAGCCCCAGCGCAAAGCCCTTGTCCTTGTCCGGGTAGAAGAACGAGATGTTGGCCATGCTGGAGGCGAAGTTGCCGCCGCCGAGGCCAGCGGTCGCGGCAATCGTCGCCATCAACCAGAAGGGCGTGTCGGGGCGGCCGACCAGCACCGCCAGTCCGATGGTCGGGATGAGCAGCAGGAGGGCGCTGACCACCGTCCAGTTACGCCCGCCGAACCGCGGCACCGCGAACGTGTACGGGAACCGGACCAGGGCGCCGACCAGCCCCGGGAGCGCCACCAGCTGGAACAGCTGGTCGGTCGAGTAGTGAAAACCGACCGCGTTGAGCCGCGCGGCGGTCACGCTCCAGATCAGCCAGACCGAGAAGCCGATGTTCTCGGCGAAGATCGACCAGATCAGGTTCCGGCGCGCGATCCGGCGCCCTTCCCGCTGCCAGAAGTCGGGGTTCTCGGGGTCCCAGTTGGCAATCCAGCGTGACGATGCGGGGGCCTTTTCCACGGCGTGATCTCCTTGAGATCACGGTAATCAAGCGACTGTTAACGGCATGTAACGTGTCGGCCCGTCTTTCGTACCTGAATTGCGAACGTGGGTGTCAGTGCAGCCGAATCAGGGCGACGTCGGGCGGGGCGAACAGGCGGAAAGGGATGTCCACGGTGCCGATCCCGCGCGAGACGTAGAGCGGCAGGCCGTCGATGTCGAAGCGCCCCGCCGGCCAGCGGCGTCCGAAGTGCCCGTGGACGACGACCGGCCCGTACGGGGTGGCGATCTGACCGCCGTGCGTGTGGCCGCTGAGCATCAAGGCCGCGCCGCGATCGCGCACGAAGGGGTATCCGTCGGGCGCATGCACGACCGCGACCCGCGTGGTCGCGTCCCCGGCCGCCGCGAACGCCTGGTCGCCGTCGGGCGTCCCGGTCCAGGGGTCGTCCAGTCCGACGATGGCCACGTCGTCGTGCGGCGCCGGCAGCCGCAGCGCCCCGTTCACCAGCACGCGCGCGCCACCCGCCTCCAGCGCCCGTTCGATCACCCCGTGGTCGGTCCAGAGGTCATGGTTCCCCAGCACCGCGACCTTCGTCGCCGCCGGCACGCGCGCCACCAGCCCGGTCAACAACGCGGCGCCCTTCGGATCGACGTCGAACGACACGTAGTCGCCGCCCAGCACCAGCACGTCCGGCGCCAGCTCCGTCAGCCGATCGAACGCCCTCTCAATCAACCGGGTCGACGTCAACGGCCCGATGTGGAGATCGGACACGAAGCCAAGTCGCAACGGCGGTCGCGCGCCCCGCCCCGCCTCAACCTCGTGCCGTTCGACGACGACCTCGACGCCGCGCAGGTCGTGCAGCCGCCCGGGCCACCCACCCGCGAACAGGAACGTCTGCAGCGACTCGACCAGGCCCCGGGCGATGCTGTAGCGCCCCCCCGTCCCGAGCTGCGCAGCTTGAGCATCGCGCCCACGCTAGCAGCTATCAGTGGGGGGCGGGACGCTCGGCCGGAGGCAGCTGGCGTTCGGCGTCGGCCGGCGCGCTGCGCTTCAGGGTGAGCACGAAGCGGGTGCGGGCGGACTTGGCGTCGAGCTCGAGCCGCCCACCGTGGGCCTCGGCGATCCCCCGCGAAACCGAGAGCCCGAGGCCGGTGCCGCGCCCGATCTCCTTGGTGGTGAAGAACGGCTCCATGATGCGGCCCGCAATCTCGCGCGGGATGCCGGGCCCGCTGTCGGTGACGATGATGCGTACCTCGTCGCCGGGCTCCGTCCCCGGTTCTTCCACGGTGATGCGGACCCAGGGATTCGGCGTACGGTCGACCGCATCGTGGGCGTTGCTGAGCAGGTTGACCAGGATCTGCGAGATCTGGGCCCGCCGGCAGTCGACGTGCAACGCGGGGGGAATGGGGTCCACGACGAGCTCGATCGTGCTCATCCGAAACCGATGAGCGGAGAGCTCGACCGTGTCCTTGACGATCCCCAGCACCGGCTCGGGGCGCAGCGCATCCGTGTCTCCCTGCCGGGCGAACGAGCGCATCGCGTCGATGATCCGGCGGATGCGGTCGACGGTCGTGGCGATCTCGCGCGCCGTTCTCGACGCCGCCGGGACGTCGAGGCGCCCCTGACCGGCGAGCATCGCCAGCTTCTCGGCCTTCAGCAGGATCGCCGCCAGCGGGTTGTTGACCTCGTGGGCGACGTTGGCGCTCATCTCGCCCAGCGCGGCCATCTTGGCGGCGTTGATCGACGCCTGGCGGGTCTCGGCCAGCGCGCTCTCGGCCCGCTCCCGGGCGGCGATGTCGAGCCGCAGCGCGCTCTCGGCCCGTGCGTTGGCGCGACTCACCTGATAGCAGGCGAACAGGATAATCGCGACCGCCATGCCGGCAGAGTAGGCGTGGTAATGGCGGGGCGAGTAGTCGGCCGGGAGGTGGACGAAACGCTCGAGCAGGCCGAGCTCGATCACGACGAGCGCGATGACCGGCAGTGCCACCCCGAACAGGATCGCCCGCCGCTCTCCTAGGTCGAAGATCGCGAAGGGCACGGAGACCACGGAGAGACAGAGCAGGGCTGCGCCCGAGGCCGGCCCCAGCACCGCGGCGTTGGCGAGCGCCAGCAGGTTGCCCATCACCACCAGCACCACCCGCGACGCCGTCACGTGACCGAGGCGATTGATGAGGGGGATGGTCAGGAAGGCCGCGGCGGCGACGGGGTCTATGACCCACATCCAGCGGTTCCCCTCCTGGAAATCCAGCGGGAAGGTGACCGCCATGATCAGGGCCCCGAACAGGGCCGCGATGTTGGTCAGGCGAACGCGCTTCTCAAGGGGACCACGCAGCCCGTGCGTCCCCTGATTCAGGAGGGAGTCGATGACCTTTCCGAAGATAGTCACCGTAATGGAGATCGCTATTGCATGTCCGCCATGACGATCGGCGGGTGGTGCATCATCGTGATCTCCGGCGACGGGCCGACGAAGCTCTTGGCCATCGCGATCGCCTCGGCGAGCGATTCGGCGCGGTCCCAGCCCAGGATCGCGGGCACGTGCGCGTTCTCGGCGCCGGCGACGATCACCTTGCCGACGTGCTGGCGGCCGTTCTCGCCCCAGTACCACATGAAGAACGGGTGGGCGCCGTGGTAGGCGTTGCCCGCGCCGGTACATCTCGATGTAGCTCGGGTTCTTGGCGAACTCCTCCTCGTACTTGTGCCGCAGCTTCATCGCGTCGCGCGTCTCGGGCAGCAGCCGGTTGAAGAACTCGATGTAGCTCGGGTGGTGGTTGTGGTCGAACTCGTCGTAGCAGGGGTGGGTCAGGATCATCACCCCGCCCTTCTTCAGCAGCGGCTTGCCCCGGTAGAAGTTGTGGAAGTAGCCCAGCCCCATCACCTGCACCAGCAGCGGGTTCAGGATCGAGTTGACGTTGTAGGGCGAGATGAACGGGACTGCCGCAGATCAGGATGTCCGCCTGGCCCTCGACGTTGACGCCGTACTGCTCCCAGCAGTGCTTCAGGATCTTCTCGTGCACCGGCTCGGTCTTGCCCGCGTAGCAGGCGATCAGCTGGTACTGGGCCGGGATCGAGTGGAACAGCTTGCGCTTCGCCGCCCGCGGCATCTTTGACAGCGTCCAGCGCATCGCCTCGAACTTGAGCCGGTCGAACTCGGTGAACTCGTCCTCGTTCTTCGACAGGAACGCGGTCGGACCGGCGAACATGCGGTTGTTCAGCGCGGTCTCGATGTGGAAGACGTTCATGTGGCGGTCGACCAGCGCGCCCAGGCGCTCCACCTTGGTGTTCAGCATCGACCGCTTCGGATCCATGTAGCTGTCGGAGTCGCGGATCGTCTCGGGCTCGTGGTGCGGGCGCAGCGCCTCGTAGTCGCAGAGGCCGACGGCCACCGACTTGTGGCCGCCGTCCATCGGGACGAGGTTGATGTTCACGTAGATGACCAGGTCGCTCTCGACGCAGCGCCGGTTGATGTTGACCGGCTCGTCGTGGTCGGTCTTGCCGAGGTGGACCATGCCGTCGGGATCCTCGGCGTCGTGGTTGTAGTAGCGGTCCGGGTAGAAGGCGTTGAAGATCTTGGCGCCCACCATCCGCTTCATCTCCGGCGTCGGTCATCCGGCGGTGCAGCGAGTTGGCGATGATGATGTGGACGTCGTCGACGCCGTTCGCGTCGAGCAGCTCCAGCACGATCTCGAGGATCGTCTGCCGGATGTCCGGGCGTCGCCATCGGCGGCAGCGGCAGGGAGATGTCGTCGACCGCGATCGTCACCCGCATCCCGGGCGCCAGCTGCGCGTAGAGCGGCTCCGCCTCCAGCGGGTGGTTGAGCGCGTAGCGGATCGCGGCGCCGGGGTTCGCCAGCCCCTCCAGCGGCGGCTTCGGGTAGATGACCCGGGTCCCGATCGGCAGGTCCTCGAGCAGCAGGTCCTCGCCCGAAAACAGGATGCGCGGGGCCGAGTCGTTGTCGATGTAGACGACCTGATCGTCCTCGCGGTTACGCGGCACCGGGCCGCGAATCAACTTGGGGGCTCGTTCTCTCATGGATGGTCTCAGCTACCGCAGGTCGCCGCTACCGCAGGTCCAAAATGGGCCAGTCGTGTTGCAGGGCCGTGTTGCGCAGGCGGATGTCGGGATTGACCGCGGTCGGGTGACCGACCACCGACAGCATCGGGAGATCGCTCATGCTGTCGCTATAGCCGTAGCAGTCGGACAAGTTCAGCTTCTCCTTCTCCGCGTAGATGCGCATCCAGCTGGCCTTCGTCGCCGCCGCCATCACCGGAGGCAACAGTCGGCCCGTGGCGTAGCCGTCGACGAACTCCAGACGGTTGGTCACATAGTGGTCGATTTTCAGGTGCTTGGCGAGCGGCCCCACGGTGATGTCGAGGGCCCCCGTCACCAGCACCTGCCGCAGACCCAGGCTGACGCGATTTGTCGATCAGCTCGTAGGCGCCCGGGAAGATCGAGGGGCGCAGGACGTTGTCGAACAGCTCGTCGGCCAGGCAGCGCAGCCGGTCCTCGGACTCGCCCTTGTAGCGGATGAAGAACAGGTCGTTGAACAGCCGCCGGTTGTAGAAATCGGCGGCCATGAACATCGGGACGCTGGCCATGGTGGCGATCGTCTTGCCGATGCTCTTCAGGAGCCCTTGCTGGTTCCGGGCGTTGAACGCGAACGCGTGCACCAGGTTCGTGCGGACCAGGGTCCCGTCGAGGTCGTAGAAGGCTGCAGCTGCCATCGGGAAATTCGAGTCGGGAGCCTATACCATAGGGACCCGGGGCGATGAAAAGAGCCGTTGGTCGCGAACTGCTGACGACAATCCTCAGGGGGGCCACCCCCCAGGACCTGAAGGTCGTCGGGCGAACGCTGGCGCACGCGGCGATCGTCGGGGTCGCTGCCGGGCTGATGGGGGCCGCCTTCTTCGCGGTGCTCGAGCTGGTGCAGCGGCTGGTGCTGGAGGATCTGGGCGGGCTACCACCCCCTGCGCGCGCCCGGCGAGACCTTCCTCGCCGAGGCGACCGGCATCCCGCACTTTCGCCCCTGGCTGCTGGTGCTGCTGCCGGCGGTGGGGGCGCTGGCCAGCGGCATCATCTCCGAGCTGGCCCCCGAGACCCGCGGCGGCGGCGGCGACGCGATGATCGACGCCTTCCACCATCACGACGGCGTCATCCGCAAGCGCGTGTCTGGGTGAAGGCGCTGGCGTCGATCTTCACCCTGGGCACCGGCGGGGCCGGCGGGCGCGAGGGGCCGACGATGCAGATCGGCGGCGCGCTCGGCTCGCTCTGCGCGCGGGCGCTGCGGCGTCTCGGCCGCCGAGCGCCGGATCCTGCTGGTCGCCGGCGTCGCGGCCGGCATCGCGGCGGTGTTCCGCACGCCGCTGGGGGCCGCGCTGCTGGCGGTCGAGGTGCTCTACCGCGACGACTTCGAGTCCGACGCCCTGATCCCGGCGGTGCTCGCCAGCGTCGTCGCCTACTCGGTCGTCATCTCGATCTTCGGCGAGTCGACGCTGTTCTCGTCGCCCGGTCACTTCCCGTTCGTCCTCAAGCACCTCTCGCTCTACGCGCTGCTGGCGCTGCTGGTCTCGGTGCTGGCGTCGCTGTTCCTCTCGTCGCTGCGCACCGTGCAGCGCGTGACCGCGTCGCTGACGATGCCGACCTGGGCGCGCCCGGCCCTGGGCGGGCTGGCGCTCGGCGTCTTCTGCGTGCCGATCATCCTGGTCGTCGGCTGGCGCCTGGGGCAGCCGGGCCAGGGGATCGGCCTCCTGGGCGGCGGCTACGGCGCGGTGCAGCTGGCCATCACCGGCGCCAGCTGGCTGCCGGTCGGGTGGACGGGCGGCGGCCCTGCTGCTCTGCCTCTGCCTGGCCAAGCTCGTCGCCTCGTCGCTCACCATCGGCTCGGGCGGCAGCGCCGGCGACTTCGCCCCCTCGCTGGTGATCGGCGGCCTGTTCGGCGGCGCGTTCGGCCGCGCGGCGCAGCTGCTGCTCGACGATCCGCGCATCGACCCGGGCGCGTTCGCGCTGGTCGCGATGGGGACCTTCTACGGCGGCATCGCCCACGCGCCGCTGTCGTCGCTGGTGCTGGTCTGCGAGCTGGCCGGCAGCTACGACCTGCTGGTGCCGCTGATGCTGGCCGAGGGGATCGCGTTCATCGCCCTGCGCCACAAGTCGCTCTACCGGGCCCAGCTGCCGACCCAGCGCGACTCCCCCGCCCACCAGGTCACCGACGTGCTGCGCGCCACCCAGGTGGCCACCGTCATGCGCGCGATCTCGGTCAGCGGCGTCCCGATCCCCGTCCGCGATCTCTCCGTACGCCCCGACGCCAACCTGCGCACCGCCGCCGAGCTGCTGCTGGCCAACAAGCTGCGCGAGATCCAGGTCGTCGACGCCAGCGGCCAGGTGATCGGCCTCCTCGACGAGGCCGAGATCGCCCGCGTCTACCTGAAGGCGGCCGACCAGCCAAACGGGGAAAAGCCGGAACCGACGGGCAGGTAGCGCGCGGAGATGCCGACTTGACCTCGGCGTCGAACCGTTGATGCTCTGGGCGCGATGATCGGCCAGGCGGTCGGGAATTACCGCATCACCAGGCTCTTGGGGGAAGGTGGCATGGGCGCCGTCTACCTGGCGGAGCATCCGGGCATCGGCCGCAAGGCGGCGGTCAAGGTGCTGCACCCCCACTTCACGAAGGACCCGGAGATCGCCACCCGGTTCTTCAACGAGGCGAAGTCCGCGAACGCCATTCAACACCCCGGCATCGTCGCCGTTCTCGACTTCGGGACCGCTGCCGACCGGAGCCGCCCTACCTGCTGATGGAGTTCCTCGAGGGGGACAGCCTCGCCAGAAAGGCTGCGCGCCCTGCGCGCGCTCCCCGTCGCCACCGCGCTCGACTTCGCCTTGCAGGCTGCCGACGCGCTCGGCGCCGCGCACGGCAAGGGCATCGTCCACCGCGATCTCAAGCCCGACAACCTCTACATCATCCCCGATGCCCGCAATCCGGGGCGCGAGCTGCGTCAAGGTCCTCGATTTCGGCATCGCCAAGCTCAGCGCGAGCACCACCGGCCCGCCCGGCGTCCAGACCCGCACCGGCGCCGTGATGGGCACGCCCGTGTACATGTCGCCCGAGCAGTGCCGCGGGAACCGGGAGGTCGACCACCGCACCGACATCTACGCGCTCGGCGTCATCCTCTACGAGATGCTGTGCGGGACACCGCCGTTCCTTTCCGACGGACAGGGCAAGCTGATGACCTGATGCACGTCACGGTCCGCCCCCGCGCCGCTGCGCACGCCGGAACCCCGCCATCCCCCCGGCGCTGGACGATCTGGTTCTGCGGGCCCTGGCCAAGTTGCCAGCGGAGCGTTTTCAGACCATGGCGGAGCTCTCCCGCGCCCTCCGGCAGGTCGCCGCCCTCGCTCCCAGCGCCGGCCCGAGCGTCGGCCAGAGCGCGACGGCGTCCACCAACCAGCGACCGGTGTTCGCGACCGTCCCCCTCCCCGCCGCGACAGCGACCCTCGCCGCCAGCTTCCATACCCTCGACCGGCCGCGCGCGACGAAACGCCCACGGCGGACCGGCCTGGTCATCCGTGGCTGGCCGGGCTGGCCGTCGCGGCCGTCGCCGCCTTCCTCATCCCCGGGTCGCCGCTGCGACGAGAGACGACGTCCGGCGCCGCGCCCGCGGCCGCGGCGCCGCTCCCAATCGCCGCGCCGGCGCCCCCCGCGCCGCCTCCCCCAACGCCCCAGGTGAACCTCCACCTGACGTCGACGCCGCCGGGGGCGCGTGTGATTCGCGAGCGCGACGGCGCGGTCATCGGCGTGACCCCGTTCGCCCAGACGCGCCCGGCGTCGAGCGGGGTCGAGAAGGTGCGGCTCGAGCGCGACGACCACCGGCCCGAAGCGGTCTCCGTCCCTCTCAATCGCGACCTCGATCTCGAACTTCGCGCTGCGGCCGAACGCGGCCCCGTCCCGCCAGCGGCGGGGCACGCACGCGGCGGTGGCGCCAGGGTCGCCGCCCGGGCGCCCGCGACAGCCGCGTCGGCACCTCCTCCCCCGCCCCCGCCCCCGCCAGCGTCGCAACCCGCGCCCGCCGCCCCCGCGAAGCCCCCAAAAGCAGAACCCTTCCGCTCTCTGAGCGTTTGAGGCATAGCAATCCTCCATTACAATCCGCCCGCTGATGGCGCGGGTCATGGAGGGGGGGACGTAATCGTGCGTGGCGCGGCCTGTCGCTGCTGGCGCTGCTCTTGTTGCTGTCGGTAACCGCCCGGGCCCAATCGCCCGAGCCCGAACCCGACCCGCGCGAGCTGTCGGCGCGGCAGATGTTCGCGGTCGGGAACTACACCGACGCTCTGCAGATCTTCAGCAAGCTATACGCCGAGACGGCCCACCCGACGTACCTGCGCAACATCGGCCGCTGCTATCAGAACCTGCGCGATCCCCAAAACGCCATTGCCAGCTTTACGGAGTACCTGCGCCAGGCCCGGAACCTCCCCCCGGACCAGCGCGCGCTGGTCGAGGGCTACATCCGCGAGATGGAGGCGCTGGCCAGGAAGCAGGAGGCCGAGCGCCCGGGCCCCGCCGTGAACGCCGATGCCGCCCCGAGCGCGCCGACCAGCGCGCCGACGACAGTCACCGCGGTCGCTCCGCCGCCCGAACCGACCCACCGGGGGACGCGCATCGCCGCGTTCGCGGTCGCGGGCGCCAGCGCCGTCGCGCTGGGCGTCGGGACCTACTTCGGCGTCCGCGCGATCCAGAACGACCACGCCGCCGACAAGCTGTGCCCGGGCAACATGTGCAGCGAAGACGGCAAGGCGAAGAACAACGACGCGGTCATCGACGCCCGCATCTGCGACGTGGCGCTCGGGATCGGCTTCGTCGCCGCGGGCGTCGCCACCTACCTCTTCGTCACGTCATCGGGCGAAGCCGCCCCGGCGACCACGACCGCCCGCGCACGCCTTCAGCCCGTGATCGGCCCCCGCTCCGGGGGCCTGCTCGCGGAGCTTCGCTGGTGAGGCTGACCGCGGCCGGCACGCTGGTCGCACTGGCCGCAGCCACCCTCGGCTGCGAGCTGGTCGCGGGGATCAAGAACCGGCCGCTGGCCGTCGGAGGGAGCGGCGGCGTGGGCCTCGCCGGTGGGTCCGGTGGTGGAACCGCGGGGTCGGCTGGAGGTGCCGGGACACCGGCCCCTTCCGGCGCGGGCGGCGCCGCCGTCGCGCGGATCGGCGACGCCTGCCCCTCGAACGATCTCCGCGGCTGCGAGGCGCACAACTCGCAGCAGAAGCTTCGGTGCAGCAACGGCAGCTGGTCCGTCAACGGCGAGTGCTCATCCAACGAGCGCTGCGACACCCGCCCCGCAAGCGCGGGTACGTGCGCGCCGATCGTCAGCGAGTGCGATGCCCACCAGCCCGGCGATCGTGTCTGCATCGGCAACCAGGTCCACACCTGCGGCAGCGACCTCGTCGACACGGCGGTGAGCGATCCCTGCTCCAACCCCGCCGTCTCGGAGTGCCGAAACGCCGCCTGTACCTGCACCGGAACGCTGTGCGAGGAGGTCTGCGTCCACCTCGACTCGGACCGCAACAACTGCGGCAGCTGTGGCCACCGCTGTGAGGGGACGTGCACCGAGAGCCGTTGCCAGCCCATCATGCTCGCCTCCGGGCAGGGACAGATCGGCGCCATCGCCGTCGATGGGAATGCCGTTTACTGGACCAGCATCGCCTCGGGCGTCATGACGGTGGACCGAGAGGGCCGCGGGGCGCCCGTGAAGCTCGCGTCCGATCTGAAGCCGCTCGGCTTGGCCGTCGACGCGACCTCCGTCTACTGGTCCAGCAACGATCGAAGCGGAATCTGGCGCATGGATCTGGCCGATCCGCGGGTGGCGATCCCCGTCTCCGTCGCCGACGCGAGCTCTGGTGCGCCCGCCCAGCTCGTCCTCGACGAGACGTCGGTCTACTGGCTCAGCACCAAGGGCATCTGGAGCGCCTCGAAGACGGGATCCCAGGCGACAATGCTCTCAACGTACGGTGTCACGCAGACGCAGATCAACTCGTCGTCGCTCGCCACAACGAACGCGACCCTCTACTGGACGACGGGGCTGACGACCTACCGGGTGGGGACCAATGGCACGGGTCTCATGAAGATTGACGGCGCCTCGGGAGGTCAATTGGCCGGCATCGCGGTCGACGGAGAACACCTCTACTGGGCGTATGGCCTGTCAGGAGGGGTCTGGAAGGCGATGTTGGACGGGAGCGCGCCCGTGCAGCTGACCAGTAGCCCCATCAACCCCAATCTCCTGGCGATAGACGACGTGGCCGCTTACTACTCGGACTCGGGCACGCTCCTGAAGGTCAATCTCGACGGCGGGAGCCCGACATCGTTGGCCCTGACGCCGGTTCCTCTCCGGGCCACCGTGGACGCCACCCACATCTACTGGGCGACGTCCAACGGGTTCATCTACAAGCTCGCAAAGTAGCCGGTGCGGCCCCGGCTACTTCTCTTTCTTGTTCCGGAACTCGGTCATCATGACCTCGCGGGCCTGCTTCGGGACCTCGGCGTACTTCTGGAACTCCATGCGTGAACTCGCCCTTGCCCTGGGTGGCCGAGCGGAGGTCGGTCGAGTAGCCGAACATGTCGTTCAGCGGCACCTCGGCCATCGCCTGCACGAAGCCTTCCTGCTTCTCCGACGAGATGATGGTGCCGCGGCGCTGGTTGAGCTGGCCCATGACGGCGCCCTGGAACTCCTCCGGGAACTGCACCTCGACCTTCATGATCGGCTCGAGGATGGTCGGCTTGGCGTTGGCGTAGGCCTCGCGGAAGCCCATCAGGGCCGCGGTCTGGAACGCGATTTCCGACGAGTCGACCGCGTGCGAGGCGCCGTCGTTGATGACGCACTGGACGCCCACGATCGGGAAGCCGATCAGCGGCCCCTTCTTGACCGCCTCCTGGAAGCCCTTCTCGCAGGCGGGGATGAACTCGCGCGGGATCGACGCCGCCGACGATGTCGTCGACGAACTCGAAGCCGGTCGGGTGCTCGGCGGGCAGCGGCTCGATGTAGCCGACGACCTTGCCGTACTGGCCCGAGCCACCGGTCTGCTTCTTGTGCGTGTAGTTGAACTCGGCGTGCTGGCTGATCGTCTCGCGGTAGGCGACCTGCGGCTTGCCGGCGATCACCTCGCAGGCGTACTCGCGCTTCATGCGCTCGATGTAGATCTCGAGGTGGAGCTCGCCCATGCCGCTGATGATGGTCTGGGCCGACTCCTCGTCGCGGTGGACGCGGAAGGTCGGGTCCTCCTTGGTGAAGCGGTTGAGCGCCTTGGAGAAGTTGGTGGCGTTGGCCTTGTCCTTGGGCGCCACGGCCAGCGAGATGACGGCGTCGGGCACGTGCATCGACGTCATCGTGTAGTTGATCGCTCGTCGGTGAACGTGTCGCCCGACGAGCACTCGACGCCGAACAGCGCGACGATGTCGCCGGCGGCGTGCGTCTCGATGTCGTTCATCTCGTTCGAGTGCATGCGGACGAGGCGCGGCACCTTCACCTGCTTCTGGTTGTTCGAGTTGTTGACGATGAAGTCGCCCTTGGTCAGCGTCCCCTGGTAGACGCGCATGTAGGTCAGCTGGCCGTAGCGGCCGTCCTCGAGCTTGAACGCCAGGCCCACGAACGGCTTCTTCGGAGTCGGACTCGAGGATCGACCTTCTCCTCGTTCTTGTCCTGGTCGAGCGCGCGTTCTGCACCTCGGTGGGGTTCGGCAGGTACATGTTCACGCCGTCGAGCAGGAGCTGCACGCCCTTGTTCTTGTAGGCCGAGCCGATGAACACCGGCGTCATCTTGAGCGCGATGGTCGACGCGGCGGATGGCGGCGCGGAGCTCCTCGATGGACGGATCCTGCTCGGCCAGGAACTTCTCGGCGATCTGGTCGTCGACATCGGCGATCGCCGCGATCATCTCGTGGCGGGCGGTCTTCGCCTCGTCGACGCGGTCGGCCGGGATCTCCTCCTCGCGGATGTCCTCGCCGTTGTCGCCGTCGAAGTAGAACGCCTTCATCCGGATGAGGTCGATGATGCCCTCGAAGTCGGTCCTCGGCGCCGATCGGGACTGCGTCATGACCGGTGTTGTGGCGCAGCTTCTCCTTAGCTGGTCGGCCACGCGCTCGGAGTTGGCGCCGGCGCGGTCCAGCTTGTTGACGAACGCGATGCGCGGAACGTTGTAGCGCCGCATCTGCCGGTCGACGGTGAACGACTGCGACTGCACGCCGGCGACGCCGCAGAGCACCAGGATGGCGCCGTCGAGCACGCGCAGGGCGCGCTCGACCTCGATGGTGAAGTCGACGTGGCCGGGGGTGTCGATGATGTTGATGTTGTAGCCCGTCCCACACGCAGTAGGTCGCGGCGGACTGGATCGTGATGCCCTTCTCGCGCTCGAGATCCATCGAGTCCATCTTGGCGCCGACGCCGTCCTTGCCGCGGACCTCGTGGATCTTGTGGATCTTGCCCGTGTAGAAGAGGATGCGCTCGGTCAGCGTGGTCTTGCCCGAGTCGATGTGGGCCGAGATGCCGATGTTGCGAACTTTGTCGAGGCTGATAGCCATGGGGCTTGCGTTCCTTCAGGGGGGTGGTAAGGCGCGGCAGTTTAGTGAAAATCTGCGGATTGGCTACCGCAAAAGCCGCACCAGCTCGGAAGATGCCGAACGCGCCGTAGGCGTTACTTGATCGCCACCAGCTCGACGTCGAACACGAGCGTCGCGTTGGGCGGGATGGGGCCGCCGGGCGTACCCCGAGCGCCGTAGGCGAGCTCGGGCGGAATCGTGAGCTTGCGCTTGCCGCCGACGTGCATGCCGTCGATGCCGGCATCCCAGCCTTTGATGACGACGCCGGTCCCCAGCGGGAACTCGATCGGCTGGCCACGGTCGAGCGAGCTGTCGAACTTGGTGCCGTCGGTGAGGTGCCCCGTGTAGTGGACCGAGACCGTCTGTCCCCGCCCCGCGACCGGCCCCGTCCCCTCCTTGACCTCCTCGATCACCAGCCCGTCGGCCCGCGCCGCCGGCTTCGCCGCGCGCTTCTTGCCGCAGCCTGGCGCCAGTGCCACCACTGCCACCAGCACGCCCAGCGTCGCGATGGTCCGCTTCGTCATGCCCCGCGACGATAACACGGGACCCAATCGCGCCACCCCATCTGAAGGTCGACCGCGCCGGGAAGGAATCGGGGAGCCAGATTCGGGAACGCGGGTACGCGAACTGATCGCGTCGAGGGAGGGACAGCTCCGCTGGCCCGACCTCATCGCGGGAGGTCGCAGGAACCCTCCCAGGGTTCCTGATGCAATAGTCAACAGGCCGAGGACGTCGTGCGCCCTCGGCCTGTTGCCGCCGGACTTTCGTCCGGCTCACCCCTTCAGCCCGGACCGGCTCCCCCTGAAACCCCTTCGGTCCGCTGTAACGTCCCCTACTTCGAACCTAATCACCGGGGGGCTTCGCGCAACGGTAGGCGAAGCTGCGAACCAGGAGCTCCTCGATCGGACCTCGACCACGCGCGACCGAGTTGATCGAGCGCCGGGCGGGAACGCGGCGACAGTCGAGGTCGCGGTAAAGCTCGCGCGTGACGGGCGAATGGGAGTTCGAGAGCAGCGCCGGTACGGCGCTCGCGCCGAGGGTGCGCAGCAGCTTCGCGAGGCGCTCCTGTTCGGAGGGGCCGAACTGGCGAGCGGCGTACGCCGTGAACGACGCCGTCTTCGACAGGGGGACGTAAGGGGGATCGAAGTAGACGAAGTCGGTCGGCCCGGCAGCCGCGACGGTCACCTCGAAGTCGGCGACCTGGATGTCGGCCCCCTGCAGCGCCGCCGACGCCGCGTTCAACTTGCGTTCGTCGCAGATGACCGGCCGGCTGTAGCGCCCGAACGGGACGTTGAACTCCCCTTTGCTGTTCACCCGGTAAAGACCGTTGTAGCCGCAGCGGTTCAGATAGATGAGGCGCGCGGCGCGTTCGACCTTCGAGGTGGGGACCTTGGCGCGCACGGCGTAATACCGTCGGCGATTGTTCCGATATTTCTGCAGCGCCTCGATCACGGCGTCGACGCTGTCCCGGATCGCCTGATAGCAGTTCACCAGCTCCGGGTTCGCGTCGGCGAGAACGGCGCGCTTGAACGAACCGAGCGAAGCCAGTCGGAAAAACAGCGCCGCGCCCCCCAGGAAAGGCTCGAAGTAGGTGTCGATCCGCCGCGGCAGCAGACCTTCGATCTGCGGCAGGAGCTGGCGCTTTCCGCCCGCCCATTTCAGGAACGGGACCGGCGCACGTCCCGGGATCGTCCCAGGCTCACCAACCGCCGCCGCGGCACTCCGCATCTGATTGATCCTGCCTAACGCACTCGCGGTCGCGCACGCAAGTAAAGATCCGCGCACACCGAACAGAAATGTGACAGGCCATTTTTTGCGGGTTTTTCGCAGTTTTTTGTTTCGTAGCCCGATCTTTGTCTCTAGAGTGCGTGACGAATTTTGCGGGTTTTTCAGGGCCGCAGGCGACGAACGACGACACGAACAAGGAGACGAAAAATGGCGAAGGTTCTTACGAAGTCCCAGATCATCCAGGCAATCGCGGACGCCCACAAGGACAAGCTGGCGCGCAAGGACGTGTCCGGCGTGCTGCAGTCGCTGGCGACGGTCGGATACAAGGAGATGAAGAAGAACGGCATGTTCGTGCTCCCGGGCTTCGCGAAGTTCGTCGTCATCAAGAAGCCGGCCACCAAGGAGCGCCAGGGGATCAATCCCTTCACCAAGGAGCCGATGACCTTCAAGGCGAAGCCGGCCCGCAAGGTGCTGAAGGCGCGCCCCGTGAAGGCCGCCAAGGACGCGCTGTAGGGAACCCCTCTCCTACCTCTCCCCGCTCGGCGGGGAGAGGGTTTCTCGATCTTGGGACGCCCTCCCGCTGACGCGCGGAGGGTTTTCTGTTTTCTGGGCGCTGTGAGATCGTCCGGCGCCATGGTCAGACTCAATCGCATTTACACGAAGGCCGGCGACGGCGGCGACACCCGTCTCGTCGGTGGTCAGAAGGTCCGCAAGCATTCGCTGCGCATCGAAGCCTTCGGGACGATCGACGAGACGTCCTCCTGCATCGGGCTGGCGCGCACCGCGCTGCTGGCGCCCGACGCGCCCCCCGGCGCGGACGCCTTGGCGACGGTGCTGAAGCGGGTGCAGAACGAGCTCTTCAACCTGGGAAGCGATCTCGCGACGCTCCCGGCCGACCGCCACCCGAAGCAGCCCGTGGTGGAGGCGCGTCACGTCACCGCCCTCGAGCGCGAGATCGACGACTGGAACGCTGCCCTGCCGGAGCTGCGCAGCTTCGTGCTGCCCGGCGGGGGCTGGGTGGCCGCCTACCTGCACCTCGCCCGCACCGTCTGCCGCCGCGCCGAGCGCCTGATCGTCCGCCTGGCGGAGGCGGAGGAGATCGGTCCCCAGGTGCTCCCCTACGTCAATCGCCTCTCGGACGCGCTGTTCGTCATGAGCCGCCACGCCGCCCGCCTCTACGGCGAGCCCGAGCCGCTCTGGGAACCCGAGAAGACCTAGTCGTGTCCCGCTAGAACTCGTAGGCGACGCCGGCGTTCACGTCGATGTTGAACGTGAAGTGCGAGACGCCGAGCAGCAGGTTGGTGCCGAGCGTGAGCGAGAAGCCCGACGCCACCTCGTAGAGGAAGCCGGCGGTGCCGCCGAACAGCAGCGGCCCCGCGACGACGGTGTCGACGCAGGTCGTGTCCCCGTTCTTGCCGCAGTCGTCGATGCTGTTGAACGTCGCGACGTGGCGGATCTGGCCCAGCCCCGCGACCCCGCCGATGTAGGGGCGGAAGTCGGCGTCGCTGAGGAACCAGCTCAATCGGGCCAGGCCCGCGAAGGCGAACTTGGCAGGTGAGCAGACGCCGGACATTCCACACTGGGTCGTCGCCCCCGCGCCCTGGTGATCGTTGTCGTCGTAGTACGACGTCGCCCCGGTGACGATCTGGAGCCGCAGCTGCACCGACAGCAGCAGGTCCGGTCCCAGGAAGTAGCCGACCTCGGGCGCGAAGTGCAGCAGCTTCGCCGGGGCGAAGCCGGCCGGCTTCAGCTCGTGAAACGAGCTGACCTCGCCCTTGCCGGTCGTGTAGCCGACGCCGCTGCCGACGGCGAGGCCCAGGTACCAGGTTGCATAGTCGCCGGCCTTCGCCGCCGGCTTCTTGGCGGCGGCCCCCCCCGGGGCCACCAGCTTGACCCGGAGCGTGGCGGTCCCGGAGCCCTTGGAGGCGAGCGTCTTGTCGTCGTCCCCCTGGACCTCGATGTAGTAACCGACCTGCGCGCCCATGGTCGCCGCGGCGGGGATCTCGCCGGACCAGCTGCCGGCGACGATCGGATCCTCTTTCATCTCCCGCTCGCCGAAGTCGTCCGAGTTGTCGGCGGCGAACGACAGGATCACCTTCTTCGCGCCCAGCCCGGGATCGACCGTCACCTTGATCGGGATCGGCTTCCCCTGCGTCGCGCGCATCACCGGCGTGTGGACGACGGCGTCGGCGGCCGGCGGCGCCGTGGTCTCTCCGCCAGCGGTCGACTCGTTCTTCTGCTCGGTGACCGCCTGGTCGTAGACGTCCTGGATCTCCGGGTTGGCCAGGGACTTGTCCAGCTTGATGTCAGGCTGGATGGCCACCGCGCGGCGGAAGAACTTGATCGCCTCCGCCTTCTGCTTGAACCCGGCGAAGGTGACGACGCCCAGGTGAACGTAGGTGCGCGCCGTCACGTCGTGCTTGTCGAGCCCCGCCTGCGCACAGATGTCGAGCGCGCTCTGCAGCAGCTTGCGCGCCTCGTCAAAGTTCAGGTTCTCGTACTCGTCGACGGCCTTCTTGTTGAGCTTGGAGACCTTGTCGACCGCCGCCTGATCCTGCGCGGCCGCCGGGCGGGCCCATGCCACCAGCAGGCAGAGGACGGCAAGAATTCCCGCAATCCGGGCCTCGCCGCGGTGATTAGGTGTTCCCCTGGGGCTGAGCGCGGTCGGCATCGTGGCGTGGGTTCGCAAGCGCGGGCGGCCTCTGAAGGCCCCGGCACTGTATCACGGGCCCGAACCTGGGCAGCGTCCAATACCGGCGTATAATTGAGGGTATGTCGACGTCGAGGTTTGTTCGGCAGCGGGCATGGTTCGCGGCGCGGCTGGCCGCGCCGGTGGCGGTTCTGTTCACGGTCGGGGCGCTCTGGCATGGGGGGGACGCCAGCCGTCCACCGCCAAGCCCGCCCCCAGCTACGCCGAGAGCGCGGCGGCCGTCGGGGTCGACCCCACCCGGCTGATCGTGGACTTCCGCGACGACGTCTCGGCGGGGACCCTGGCCGGGAACGGCTTCGAGGAGCTCCCGGTCAGCGACTACTCGGCCACCGATCGTCTCTACCGGATGGCGTTCGCCAGCGCCGACGAGGCGGCCGCCGCCAGGGCCAAGCTGGCCCACGACCCCAGCGTCGAGAGCGTCGACTTCGATGCCCTGGCGAGCATTCCTCCGGGTGAAGAGATCCCGGCCATGGTCGCGACGGGCGAGTCGCTGGAAGCGCAGTGCGGCGCGCCGGGCGCCACCGCCGACTTCCCGAACGACGCCTGCTTCAAGTACCAGTGGCACTTCAAGCAGATCGGCACGCCGACCGCCTGGAAGCGCGGCAACGGCGCCGGCGCGGTGGTCGCCGTGATCGACACCGGCGTCAGCAAGGTGGCCGACATGGCCGATACCAAGTTCGTCGCCGGCTTCAACTTCGTCGCCAACACGGCTGACGCCGCGGACGACCATGGTCACGGCACCCACGTGGCGGGCACCATCGCGCAATCGACCAACAACAAGCTCGGCGTCGCCGGCATCGCCTACGGCGCGTCGATCATGCCGCTCAAGGTGCTGACGGCCCGCGGCTCGGGCTCGGTGGCCGGCATCGCCCAGGCCATCCGCTGGGCCGCCGACCACGGCGCCAACGTCATCAACATGAGCCTCGGCGGTCCGACCGCGATCGGAACCATGGGGAGCGCCGTGAAGTACGCGCGCGACAAGGGGGTGACCGTCATCGCCGCCGCGGGCAACGACGGCCGCGGCAGGGTGAGCTATCCGGCGCGCTACCCGGGCGTCGTCGCGGTGGCGGCGACCCAGTTCGACGAGACCACGACCTTCTATTCGAACTGGGGGGGCGAGATCGACGTCGCGGCGCCGGGCGGCAACACCCGCGTCGATCAGAACGGCGACGGCATGCCCGACGGCGTCCTTCAGCACACGATCGTCCCGACCGACACGTCGCGCACCGACTACCTCTGGTTCATGGGGACGTCGATGGCGTCCCCGCACGTCGCCGGTGTGGCGGCCCTGATCGTCGGCGCCGGGGTCAAGAAGCCCGACGCCGTCGAGGAGATCCTGCTCGGCACCGCGCGCCGCCCAAAGGCGGGGGGAGCGAGGCCGCAGGCCGCAGCGGGCACGACGACCGTTACGGCGCCGGCATCGTCGACGCCGCGGCCGCCGTCCACAAGGCGCGCGACGCGCGCGGCGCGGGCGAGCTCGGCCTGGCGGCGCTGCTGGCCCTGACCGGCGGGCTCTTCATGCGCCGCCGCGGAATCGGCGTCGAAAAGCTGGGGGTCGGATTCGGGCTGGCGCTGCTCGCCGGCTCCTCGGGGCTGTCATTCCTTCCGCCGGTCGTGCCGGCGAGCTGGCCGCACGCCCACGCGGTCATGTCCGCGCTGTCGACCGGCTTCTCCGACCTCGGGGTCGGCGCCACGGCCTTCGGGAGCCCGCTGATCCACAGCGCGGCGATCCCCCTGGGCCTGACCGTTCTGCTCTACGGCGTCAAGCGGCTGCGCCCCCTCCTGGCGGGCTTCGGCTTCGGCGTGGCGGGCGCGCTGCTGTTCGCGGCGGTGAGCGGGACGGTCGACGTCCGCCTGATGCCGGACGCCCTCGACGCCATCTGGCTCGGCGCGAACGCCGTCGTCGCCGCCCTGGTCGCCGCGGCGGTCATCCGCAAGCCCATCGCCTGAGCCGGGGTTCGGGACCCTCCCAGGGTCCCGGGCTTACTGCCCGCGCTTTAGCTCGGTCAGTACCGACTTCGCGACCGCCTTGAGCGTGTCGAACACGCCGGCGCCGCTGGTCGCGCAGGCCTCGAACTCGGGAACCTTGGTCGGGTTCAACACCTCGCGCAGCTGATCCAGCGGCGCGGCGTTCGGCAGGTCTCGCTTGTTGTACTGGACGACGTACGGGAGCTTGTCGAGGTCGTAGCCCTGATCGGTCAGGTTGAGGCGCAGGTTGTCCAGCGACTCGATGTTCGCCTCCATGCGCTCGATCTGCGAGTCGGCGACGAACACGACGCCGTCGACGCCCTTCAGGATCAGCTTGCGGCTGGCGTCGTAGAAGACCTGGCCCGGGACGGTGTAGAGGTGGAACCGGGTCTTGAACCCGCGGATCTCGCCCAGCGACAGCGGCAGGAAGTCGAAGAACAGCGTCCGCTCGGTCTCGGTCGCGAGCGAGATCATCTTCCCCTTCGCGTCGGGGCTGGTCTTTGCGTAGATGTAGTGCAGGTTCGTCGTCTTCCCGCACAGGCCGGGACCGTAATAGACCAACTTGCAGTTGATCTCGCGGGACGAGTAATTGATGAAGCTCATGACTGGATCAGCCCTTCAGTGGAGGGGGCCCTAGTCATTGAACAGATTGTCGATGTCGCTGTCGGTGATCTCGGTGAGGATCGAAGGCTGGCTCTTGCTGGCCGCCTTCTTGGAGACCTGATCGAACAGCTGCACCATCTCGTCCGACGACCGCTTGACCCTCAGCCGAACGAGTCCCAAAGACGACCGCTCGTCGAACAGCACCACGAGGATCGCCCGCCCGCCCACCAGGGTGATGTGGACGTGGGTCTTCTCCCCCTCGTGGAACTGACTGGTGAAGTCCTTCTCCCGGAGGATCTTCGAGATCCCGCCGGTGGCGGCGACGTTGCCCGCGGTCAGCGACGACAGCGAGGTCACGTCCAGCTCGTCGACGTCACCCGCGTCGGCGATCGGTTGGCCGTCGCGGCCGATGAGCAGCACCGCCTTGGCGTTGGCATCCCGAGCGAGCTTGGCGCAGACCATCGACATCTTCTGCTGCTCCTCGGGGAACATCACATCGGGGCCGTTCATCACGCTCCTCGCCAGGTCGACATGGGATCCCAGAGACATCCACGAATATCATTCGCGTAACGGCGATTCAAGCATCTAACCCCGGCGGCCCCGAGGAGATTCGCGGACCTACATCTCACGTCGGCCGTCGATCGCGCGGGCCAGGGTCACCTGGTCGGTGTACTCCAGCTCGCCGCCAATGGGGACGCCGGTCGCTATGCGGGTCGCCCGAACGCCCAGGGGGCGCAGCAGCTTGGCCAGGTAGACGGCCGTCGCTTCCCCCTCGACGCTGGGGCTGGTGGCGAGGATGGCCTCCCTGACGGGGGCGGTGGTGACGCCGCACCGACGGACCAGCTCGGCGACGCGCAGATCGTCCGGCCCGATGCCGTCGAGCGGGGACAGCAGCCCATGCAGCACATGGTAGCGGCCCCGGTAGGCCCCTCCCCGCTCGATGGCGACCACGTCCTGGGGCTGGGCGACCACGCAGACCAGCCCCTCGTCGCGACGGGCGTCCCGGCAGACCGCGCAGGGATCGGCTTCGGTCAAGTCACAGCAGACGGAACAGAAACGGATCTTCTGCCGGACGTCGGTGATGGCGGCGGCCAGCGCCGCCGCGTCCTCCGGGTTGGCGCGCAGAATGTGGAATGCCAGGCGCGCGGCCGTCTTCTCACCGACGCCGGGGAGCTTGGCGAGCTGCTGAACCAGGCGCGCGATCGGGGACGCGAACACCCGTCAGGCCCCGAATGTCCCGGGCGGCAGCTGCAGCCCGCCGGTGACCCGCGCCATCTCGGCCTCGGCCGTCTCGCGGGCCCGCTCCAGCGCCAGGTTGACGGCCCCGACCACCAGGTCCTCGATCATCTTTCGATCGCCGACGATGGCGTCGTCGAGGGCGATGGAGATGACCTCGCCGCGGCCATTGGCGGTGCAGCGGCAGAGCCCCCCGCCGGTCTCGGCGGTGACCACCTTCTGGGCCAGCTCCTCGCGCACGCGGGCAACCTCGCTCTGGATGCGCTGGGCGGTCTCGAGCAGCCCCTTGAGATCCGGGATCGACATCAGGTCTTGATCTCCTTCAGCGCCGCGCCAAACACGTCCTGGGCGCTGCGAATCACCGGGTGCTGGCGGGCCTCCTGCTCGCGGTGCTTTCGCTCGGCGGCGTTGGCGTCGGCCTCGACGCCCACCGCCGACCTGACCGTGACGGCGGCGCGCGCACCGACGGTGAACGCCAGCCGGATCGGCGCGCCGGCGGTCTCGGAGACGGCCGCCTCGATGTCGGGGCGGTGGCGCTCGGCCTGCTCCGCCGTGAACTTGTCGGGGAGCGCCAGCGTCATCAGCCCGCCGGCCAGCTCGGCGACCTGGGCATGGGCGAGCAGCGCGCCGATCCGGGGGCGCTTGGCCTCGAACCCGGACAGCACCTGCGCCCAGAGCTCCGCGGGGCCTCCGGGCGGGGACACGGTCGTCGGCGCAGCCTCCACCACCACGGCCTTGGCCGGCGCCTCCACGGCCTTCGGGGCGGACACGGCCTTGGCCGGCGCCTCCGCCGGCGGCTTGGCCGGGGCGGGCGCCGGACGGGCCGGCGCCGCGACTGGTGCCCCCCAGCTGTGTCCCCCTGCTGGCCTGGCGCCGCCCGCCGGCTTCGCAGGGATCGGCGGGGCGGCTTCGCCCGGCCGTCCCCCCCGCCGCGCAGCCGCCCCTCGAGCTCGTCGAGCCGCTGCAGCAGATCGCCCAGGGGCACCATCGGCTCCGCCGCGCAGAGATCGACGGCCGCCATCTCGAACAGCAGCCGCGGCGTCTGCATCCGCGACGCCTCGTCGACCGCGCGCGCCCAGCGATCGAACAGCACCGTCACCAGGCCCGCCGGCGCCTTGGCCGCGAGGGCCTTCGTCTCCTCGATCTCCTCCGTGGTGGCGTCGATCAGGTCGGCGAGCCCGATCCCGCCCGCCTCCTTGACCCGCGCCACGACCTCCAGGTCGCGCAGGAAGGCCGAGGAACGAACGCCCGAGCTCCCCGAGATCGACGCCGCGATCGGCGGCCCGCGCCACCAGCCGCAGCGCCGAGGCCGCGTCGCGATCCAGGACGGCCGTGGCCAGCTCCACCAGCAGGCGCCGGTCGGCGATCCCCAGCACCTCGGCCGCGACCTCCGCGGAGAGCTGCTCGTCGCCGACGTAGGCGATCACCTGATCGAGCAGCGAGAGCGCGTCGCGCACCGAGCCCGCGGCCTGGCGCGCCATCAGGCGGAGCGCCTCGGGCGCGGCCGCGATCTTCTCGGCCTTGAGGATCTCCTCGAGGTGCGCCGGTCAGCCGCGCCGTGGGGATCAGCTTGAAGTCGTAGCGCTGGCAGCGCGACAGGATCGTGCCCGGGATCTTGTGGACCTCGGTCGTCGCGAACATGAACACGACGTGCGGCGGCGGCTCCTCCAGCGTCTTCAGCAGCGCGTTGAACGCCTGCGTCGACGAGCATGTGGACCTCGTCGATGATGTAGACCTTCGTCGGGCCCTGGGCCGGCAGGTAGCGCACCCCCTCGCAGCACGGACTTGGACGTCCTCGACCTCGGTGTTGGAGGCGCCGTCGATCTCGATGACGTCGACCGAACGCCCGCCCGCGATCTCCTGGCAGATGTCGCACTCGCCGCAGGGTTCGGCGGTCGGGCCCTTCTCGCAGGACAGCGCCTTGGCCAGGATGCGCGCCGCGCTGGTCTTGCCGACGCCGCGGGCGCCCGTGAACAGGAAGGCGTGGTGCACCCGGTTCTGGGCGATGGCGTTGGTCAGAGCGTGCGCGCGACGTGCTCCTGCCCGACCAGCTCGGCGAAGCGCTGGGGGCGATACTTCCGCGCGAGGACCAGGTACGACACGGCCAGGAGCCTACCACCTTAAAAAGGACCCTCAGCGGGTCCTTTGAATCCCCCGCGACGAGTCCCGTCGGGCAGAGCCCGCCGGGATTCACGCGATCAACTCATAGCGGGGCCGTCCGCTTGTCACGAGGTTGGTGGTGCTTAGAAAATCCCTCGAGATGCGGCTCGACAAGCTGACCATCAAGGCCCAGGAGGCCCTGCGCGCGGCGCAGGAGCTGGCGGAGCAGCGCAACCACCAGGAGCTGACGCCCGAGCACCTGCTGCTGGCGCTGCTCGACCAGGAGGAGGGTATCGCGGGCGCGCTGCTGCGCAAGCTGGGCGTCGACCCGAGGCTGGTACGCCAGTCGGCGCTCGAGGCGGCTGGACGAGCAGCCCCAGGTCGCGGCGCCACCGCCGAGGTCTACGTCGGCCGGCGGCTGCAAGGACCTGATCGAGGAGGCCGAGCGGCAGTCGCAGGAGTTCAAGGACGAGTACATCTCCAGCGAGCACCTGCTGCTGGCGCTGATGGCCAAGGACCACGGCGCCGCCAGCCGCGCCCTGAAGGACGCCGGGCGTCCGCAAGGACGGCGCTGCTGCAGGCGCTGGCCGAGGTCCGCGGCAGCCAGCGGGTCACCGATCCGGACGCCGAGGGGAAGTACCAGGCGCTGGCGAAGTACACCCGCGACCTGACCGAGCTGGCGCGCAGCGGCAAGCTCGACCCGGTGATCGGCCGCGACGAGGAGATTCGCCGGTCGATGCAGGTGCTGTCGCGGCGCACCAAGAACAACCCGGTGCTGATCGGCGAGCCGGGCGTCGGCAAGACCGCCATCGTCGAGGGCATCGCGCCAGCGCATCGCCGCGGGCGACGTGCCCGAGTCGCTCAAGGACAAGCGGATCCTGGCGCTGGACCTGGGCGCGCTGATCGCCGGCACCAAGTACCGCGGCGAGTTCGAGGATCGGCTGAAGGCCGTGCTGAAGGAGATCGCGGCGGCCGCAGGGCGGCGTCATCCTGTTCATCGACGAGCTGCACACCCTGGTCGGCGCCGGCGGCGCCGAGGGCGCGGTCGACGCGGCCAACATGCTCAAGCCGGCGCTGGCGCGCGGCGAGCTGCGCTGCATCGGCGCCACCACGCTGGACGAGTACCGCAAGCACATCGAGAAGGACAAGGCGCTCGAGCGCCGCTTCCAGCCGGTGTTCGTCGGCGAGCCGTCGGTCGAGGACACGGTCGCCATCCTGCGCGGGCTCAAGGAACGCTACGAGGTCCACCACGGCATCCGCATCCGCGACGCCGCGCTGGTGGCGGCGGCGCGGCTGTCGCACCGCTACATCACCGGCCGCCAGCTGCCCGACAAGGCGATCGACCTGGTCGACGAGGCGGCCAGCCGGCTGAAGATGGAGATCGACTCGCTGCCCGAGCCGATCGATCAGCTGGAGCGCCGGCTGACGTCGCTGGCCATCGAGGAGCAGGCGCTCGGCAAGGAGAAGGACGCCGCCTCGCGCCAAGCGGCTGGTGCGAGGTGGAGGGCGAGATCGCCGAGCTGCGCGAGCGCGTCGACGCAGATGAAGAGCGCTGGCAGCGCGAGAAGGCCGATCATCGCCGAGCTCCGCAAGCTGAAGGAGGAGATCGGAGGCGGCCAAGCACCGAGGCGGAGCTGGCGCAGCGCGCGCGGCGATCTGAACCGGGCGGCCGAGCTGCGCTTCGGCCGCATCCCCGAGCTGGAGAAGGCGCTGCGCCGCCAAGAACGCGGAGCTGAAGGACGGCGCAGAAGGACGGGTCGTTCCTGCGCGAGGAGGTCACCGAGGAGGACATCGCCGCCGTGGTCTCGAAGTGGACCGGCATCCCGGTCGACAAGATGCTGGAGGGCGAGCAGGCGCGGCTGACTGCACATGGAGGAGCGCCTGCACCAGCGCGTGGTCGGCCAGGACGAGGCGGTCGCGGCGGTCGCCAACGCGGTCCGCCGGGCCCGCGCCGGGCTGCAGGATCCCAACCGGCCCATCGGCTCGTTCATCTTCCTGGGCCCGACCGGCGTCGGCAAGACCGAGCTGGCCCGCGCCGCTGGCCGAGTTCCTGTTCGACGACGAGACCCACATGGTCCGCATCGACATGTCCGAGTACATGGAGAAGCACGCGGTGTCGCGCCTGATCGGCGCGCCGCCCGGCTACGTCGGCTACGACGAGGGCGGCCAGCTGACCGAGGCGGTGCGCCGCCGGCCCTACTCGGTGGTGCTGTTCGACGAGATCGAGAAGGCCCACCCGGACGTGTTCAACATGCTGCTGCAGGTGCTCGACGACGGGCGGCTGACCGACGGCCAGGGGCGCACGGTCGACTTCCGCAACACGGTCGTCATCATGACCTCGAACGTCGGCAGCCAGTACCTGGATCGACTTCGCCGACGCTCGGCGCCGAAGGACAAGGTGATGGCGGAGCTGCGGCGGACCTTCCGACCCGAGTTCCTGAACCGCATCGACGAGATCGTGCTCTTTCACCGCCTGGGCGCGAGCGAGATCGACCGCATCGTCGAGCTGCAGCTCGAGCGGCTGCGCAAGCTGCTGCGCGAGCGCGAGCTCGACCTGGAGCTGACGCCGGAGGCGCGGGCGTTCCTGGCCGACCAGGGCTACGACCCGGCCTACGGCGCGCGGCCGCTCAAGCGGGCGCATCATGCGGTACGTGCAGGATCCCCTGGCCGCGCCGGCTCCTGACCGGCGAGTTCGCATCCGGGCGACACCGTCGTCGTCGGTCCTCCCGACGCCGACGGGCGAGTCGCTCGCCTTCACCCGCAAGCCCGAGCGACGCGTCGCCGCCGTGTCATGATCGATCGGACGAAGATGAAAGATCTCTACAAGACCCTGGGCGTCGCCGAAGACGCCGACGGCGCGGCGATCAAGAAGGCCTACCGCAAGCTGGCCAAGGAGAACCACCCCGACACCACCGGCGGCGACAAGAAGAAGACCGAGCGCTTCAAGGAGATCAACGAGGCGTACGAGGTGCTCGGCGACAAGCAGAAGCGCGCCGAGTACGACCGTCTCAAGCACGCGCCCGTCCGCCCCGACGGCATGCCCGAGGGGTTCGACCCCGACGACGTTCGCCCGGACGTTCGGCGGGCGCGCCGCCGCCGGGGGCGTCGAGTTCAGCGGCGACGCCGACATCGGCGACATCTTCGCCAGCCTGTTCGGCGGCGGAGGCGGCGGCCGGACGACCCAGCAGTGGGGACGGGCCCGCCCCCGCCAGAGCCGCGGCACCGATATCATCGGCCGGTTGCCGATCAGCTTCCAGGAAGCGGCGCTCGGCGACCCACAAGAGCGTCCGCACCGGCGCCGGGAACGTCGTCGAGATCGCGGTCCCGCCCGGCGTCGAGCCGGGCGGCCGCCTGCGGGTGCCGGGGCAGGGGGCGGCTGCGCCCGGCACGGGCGGCGCGCCGGGCGACATGTACCTGGAGTCGAGGTGACCCCCGATCCCCACCTGCGGCGGAACGGCCTCGACATCGAGCTGGAGCTCCCCGTCTCGATGACCGAGGCGGCGCTGGGCGCGAAGATTGAAGTCCCGACGGTGGAGGGGCCGGTGACGGTCTCGGTCCCAGCCGGGACGTCCAGCGGTGCCAAGCTGCGGCTGCGCGGACGCGGCATCAAGAAGCCCGACGGCACCCGCGGCGACCAGATCTGCCGGATCGAGATCGTCACACCCAAGCTCGACAGCGGCGACACCGAGACCCGGCACCTGTTCGAGGAGCTCGGGCGCCTCACCGGAAAGACGCCCGTCAGAAAGTGGTGAAGGAGTGAAGGAAATCGTGAGCATAATTCGACGAACCCAGCCAGCTCGTCCTGCCGCGACCGGGCTCCCGCTTCAGAACCCGAAGACAGGTTCCGAAGCTCTTAGAGGGGGGTCGAACGAGCACAGCTCGTCCTCCCTGGGCGCGGCTTTTCCGCAGGCGCGGCCCCTGGGAATCACCCCACCAGCAGGCGTTTCCTGTATATCTTTCTCGAGCGACCGGCATCCTACAGTGGAGGTCACGTAACCCGATGAGCACCGACACGAAGACGCTCCCGCTGCTTTCGCTGCGCAACCTGGTCCTGTTTCCCGGCGCGGTCATGCCCGTGGAGATCGGCCGCGCCAGCTCGCTGCGCCTGATCGAGGCGCTGGGGGGCAAGGGCGCGCGACCTGCTGGTCGGCACCCAGAAGGACGCCGACATCGAGGAGCCGGCCGGCGCCGACCTGTACACGATCTGCGTCGAGGGCGAGGTGGTTCGGATCGTCAAGGCGGCCGAGAACCGCGTCACCGCGGTGCTGCGCGGCATCGATCGGCGACGCGTCACCGGCTTCACGCAGGAGAAGCCCTACCTGCTGGCCACCTACGAGCCGCTGGTCGAGCTGCGCAAGGATCCGATCGAGATCGACGGGCTGGGCATGGCGGTCTACGACGTCGCCAAGCAGCTGATCGCCATCTCGCCCGACATCCCCGACGAGACCGCGCAGGTCCTGGACCAGACACAAGGATCCGGCGCGGCTGGGCGACATCGTCGCCGCGACGGTCGATCTGTCGCCGGAGGAGCGCGCCTCGCTGCTGGTCGAGAGCGACGTGGCGGAGCGGCTGCGCCGGCTGCTGGTCCTGCTCCAGCGCAAGGTCGAGCTGATCAAGGTCAAGCAGAAGATCGACACGCAGGTGCGCGAGGAGTTCTCGAAGCATCAGCGCGAGGCGGTCCTCCGCCAGAAGCTCAAGGCAATCCAGGACGAGCTGGGCGAGGGGGAGGATGCCAGCGACCTCGACGCCTTCGACGAGAAGATCAAGGCGGCGGAGATGCCGGCCGACGTCGAGAAGACGGCGCGCAAGCAGCTCGATCGCCTGCAAGCAGATGGCGCAGTCCTCGGCGGAGTACACCGTCCAGCGGACCTACCTCGAGTGGCTGGTCGAGCTGCCCTGGTCCAAGCAGACCGAGGACGCGCTCGACCTCGATGCGGCGCGCGAGATCCTCGACGCCGATCACTACGACCTGCAGAAGGTGAAGAAGCGCATCCTCGAGTACCTGGCCGTGCGCAAGCTGGCCCCGGGAAAGAAGGGGCCGATCCTCTGCCTGGCCGGCCCGCCCGGCGTCGGCAAGACGTCGCTCGGCAAGTCGATCGCGCGCTCGCTCGGACGCGAGTTCATCCGCGTCTCGCTGGGCGGCGTGCGCGACGAGGCCGAGATCCGCGGCCACCGCCGCACGTACATCGGCGCGCTGCCCGGCCGAATCATCCAGGGCATGCGGCGGGTCGGCAGCCGGAATCCGGTGTTCATGCTCGACGAGATCGACAAGCTCGGAGCCGGACTTCCGCGGCGACCCGTCGGCCGCGTTGCTCGAGGTCCTCGACCCCGAGCAGAACTCGACCTTCTCGGACCACTACCTGGAGGTCAACTTCGACCTGTCGAACGTCATCTTCATCGCGACCGCGAACATGCTGGACCCGATCCCGCCGGCGCTGCTCGACCGCATGGAGGTCCTGGAGATCCCCGGCTACACCCGCGAGGAGAAGCTGGAGATCGCCAAGCGCCACCTGGTGCCGAAGCAGGTCGCCGAGCACGGGCTCGACGACGAGCAGCATCAAGCTGTCCGACGACGCGCTGACGACGGTGATCGAGCAGTACACGCGCGAGGCCGGCGTCCGTAACCTCGAGCGCGAGGTGGCGAGCGTCATCCGCGCGATCGCGGTCAAGGTGGCCGAGGACCAGCCCTACGATCCGAACGCTCACCCCTGACTCGATCGCCGAGATCCTGGGCCCGCAGAAGTACTACTCGGAGGTGGCGGAGCGGACCGAGATCCCGGGCGTGGCCACCGGCCTGGCCTGGATGCCGACCGGCGGCGACATCCTCTTCATCGAGGCCTCGGCGATGGCCGGCAAGGGGAACCTGATCCTCACCGGCCAGCTGGGCGACGTGATGAAGGAGTCGGCGCGCGCCGGCCTGTCGTGGGTGCGCACCCACGTCGAGGAGCTGGGCATCACCACCGACTTCGAGAAGGTCGGACATCCACCTGCACGTCCCGCGGGCGCGGTGTCGAAGGATGGTCCCTCGGCGGGCGTGGCGATCACGGTCGCGCTGGTGTCGCTGCTGACCGGACGGCGGGTGCGGGGCGACGTCGCCATGACCGGCGAGATCACCCTGCGCGGGAGCGGTGCTGCCCGTCGGCGGCATCAAGGAGAAGGTGCTGGCCGCCCACCGCGCCGGGATCAAGCGGGTCGTGCTGCCCGAGCGCAACCGCAAGGACATCGTCGACATCCCGGAGACCATCCGCAAGGAGCTGGAGCTGGTGTTCGTGAAGAAGATCGACGAGGTCCTCGAGCTCACCCTCGAAGCCGTGCCGGTCGTCGTCGCGGGCCCCGATGCCCCGGCGCCGGGCTCCGAATCCGCCGCCCGCGCGTAGACGCTCCGATCGCGATATAGTCGGGGGGCGTGTCGCGCCCCCGCGCAGCATCGGTGGTCGGTTGGGTATGGCTTTGGCCATCGTGTCGACCGTTGTGGTTGGGCTGGCTGCCCCGGCCCAGGCCTTCGACATGACGGCCCTCGCCGGCGAGCCGAAGGTCTGGCTGGTGGGGCTCGTCGCCGTGGGCTTCACGGTCGCGATGCTCGCCCGACGCCGCGGTGCCCGTCGGCCGCCCCACGAGCCGCTGGAGTCCGCGCCGTTCACCTTCCCGGTCGAGCGGTCGGCGCAGCCCCAGCGCCCGACGCCCGCGCGCCCCGTGACGCCGCTGCAGTTGACGGTCCGCAAGCAGACGCGGACGCCCCGGTCGGCCCGCCCGCGCAGGCCTACGAGCCGGCCCCGACGCCGCTCGCCGTCCCGGCGATCTCCGACGAGCTGGCCGGCACGCCGATCCAGGGGATGCCGATCATCGACGAGGAGATCATGGTCGATCGAACCGACGCCAACGTGGCGCCGGCCTCCTGGCGCGGCGCGGAGATCGCGCTGACCCGCTCCGGCTCGGTCGATCTACGTCCGTCGCAGCTGGGAGGCGGAGCCGCGCCGGGCGCCGGCGACGACGTCACGGGCGAGATCGACGCGGCCACCGACGACTACCGGGCCCTCTTCAAGGAGTTCGTCAGCCTGCGCCGGACCTGCGGCGAATCGGTGCTCAACCTCGATCGCGATCAATTCGTCGCCACGTTGTGCGACACCAAGCGCCGGCTGGTCGAGCGCCACGCCGCCAAGGACGTCCGCTTCCGCCTCGCCTTCGACAACGGCAAGGCCGCCATCCGCTACACGACGGTCGTCTAACGTTCTGTCGTCTAACGTTCTAGTGGTGCCCACCCGGGCCGTGGACGTGACCGTGCTTCAGCTCGTCCTCGGTCGCGTCGCGGACCTCGACGACGGAGACGTCGAAGTGCAGCGTCTGGCCCGCCAGCGGATGGTTGGTGTCGACGCTCGCGTAGTCGCCTTTCAGCGCGAGCACCGTGCCGATCACGTAGCCGTCCTCGGTCTGGATGCGAAACCGGGTCCCGACCTCGACCTTCCCCTCGGGGAGCTTGCGGCGGGGGACGTTCCGCACCGCCTTCTCGTCGCGCGGGCCGTAGCCCTGGTCGGGCGTCAGCGTGACCACCACCTTGTCGCCCGCCCCCTTCCCCTCGAGCGCAGCCTCGAGGCCGGGGACGATGCTGCCGGTGCCGTGCAGATAGACGAGCGGCTCGCGCCCCTCCGAGCTGTCGAGCACCTCGCCCGCGTCGTCCTTGAGCGTGTAGTTGATGGTCACCGCTTTGTTGGCCGCGATCTGCATGACGGCGACGGTATATCACGCAGCGCCGCCCCCTTGGCGGGCAGGGTTCGATCTAGACTCCCCGCGCATGTCCGACGGAGATCCCAAGTCGCCGAAGACGCAGTCGGGACTCCCCCTGGCGGGCGTCTATCGCCCCGACGATCTCGGCCCCGACTGGGGCTACGAGGAGCGGCTCGGCGACCCGGGCAGCTTCCCGTTCACGCGCGGGCCCCACGCCAGCATGTACCGCGGCAAGCCCTGGACGATGCGCATGTTCTCGGGCTTCGGCACCCCCGAGGACACCAACCGGCGCTTCCAGTTCCTGCTCGCGCACGGGCAGACCGGCCTCTCGACGGCGTTCGACATGCCGACGCTGATGGGCTACGATCCCGACGACCCGCGCTCGCTCGGCGAGGTCGGGCGCGAAGGGGTGTCGGTCGCCTCGGTCGACGACATCGAGCGGCTGTTCGCCGGCATCCCGCTCGACGAGGTGACGACGTCGATGACGATCAACGCGCCGGCCGTGGTGCTGCTGGCGTTCTACGTCGTCGCCGCCGAACGCAGGGGCATCCCTCCGGAGGCGCTGGGCGGCACGATCCAGAACGACATGCTGAAGGAGTTCATCGCGCAGAAGGAGTGGATCTGCGGCATCCGGCCCCACCTGCGCATCGTCCGCGACATGCTGGTCTACTGCACCGCGCGGATGCCGCGCTGGAACACGATCAGCGTCAGCGGCTACCACATCCGCGAGGCAGGGGCGACCGCGGTGCAGGAGCTGGCGCTTCACGCTGGCCGACGGCATCGGCTACGTCGAGCTGGGCCTCGACGCCGGCCTCGACGTCGACGCCTTCGCCCCGCGGCTGTCGTTCTTCTGGGACGTGCACAACGACTTCTTCGAGGAGGTCGCCAAGCTGCGCGCCGCGCGCCGGATGTGGGCCCGGATCATGCGCGACCGCTTCGGCGCCAAGAACCCGCGCGCCTGGCTGCTGCGGGCGCACGCCCAGACGGCCGGCGTGTCGCTGGTGGCGCAGCAGCCGCTGAACAACGTCGTCCGCACCACCCTGCAGGCGCTGGCCGCCGTGCTGGGCGGAACCCAGTCGCTCCACACCAACAGCTTCGACGAGACCTACGCGCTGCCGACCGAGGAGGCGGCCACGCTCGCGCTGCGCACCCAGCAGATCATCGCCGAGGAGACCGGCATCCCTGCGGTGGCGGATCCGCTCGGCGGCAGCTATTTCGTCGAGCACTTGACCGACCGGATGGAAACCGAGGCCGACCAAGATCATCGCCGAGATCGACGCGATGGGCGGCATCGTCGCCGCGATCGAGGAGGGCTAGCCGCAGCGCGAGATCGCCGCCTCGGCCTATCGGTACCAGCGCGAGGTCGACGCCGGCCTGCGCCCGATCGTCGGGATCAACCGCAACGTCACGGCCGAGGCGTCGGCGCGGGATCCCGACGCTGCAGCATCGACATGACGCCGGAGCGCGACCAGATCGAGGCGGTGCGGGCCGTGCGCGCCGGTCGCGACGCCGCCCGCGCCGCGGCCGGGGTCGAGCTCTGCCGCGATGCGTGCGCGGGTGACGGCAACGTCATGGAGGCGGTGCTGGAGGCAGCCCGCCGCGACGTCACGCTGGGCGAGATTTGCCGAGTGTTCCGAGACGTCTTCGGCGAGTATCGGGACCCCGCGCAAATCTGAGCGGATCTAGGAGGAATCGAACACCATATGGCAACCCCCGGAGTGGGACAGGACATCGAGGCCTTGTGTGGAAAGTGTGGCCAGGTCTGGCACGTGGTCATGGCCAAGATGGGGGACCGCATCGCGAAGGTCGTCTGCAAGCGCTGTGGTGGACACCACCGCTACCGCAGCGAGAACGAGAGCGAACAGCCAGTGCCGCATGAGTCCCGGCGTTCCACCACGCGCGGCTCGGTGCGTATAACGACGCCCACGCCGCGGGCCGTCCCCACCTTCGATCCCGCGAAGCCGCCCCGTCGCTACGCGGTGAGCGAGGGTTACGCGCCCGGCGAGCGGGTCAACCACCCCACCTTCGGCGTCGGCGTCGTCGCGACCCTCCCCGGACCGGGGAAGGTCGAGGTCGATCTTTCCCGCCGGCGCACGTGTGCTGGCCTGCGCGAAGGCGATCTCCACCCTCGCCCGCCCGGTCGCCATCGCCGGCCTCCCGATCGCCGACCGCCCGCCCAAGTAACACGGCGACGCGCGCGCGAATGGCAACTGGACTTCCGCGCGTCACCCTGCGCAAACGACTCGCCCGCGCGATCCGCGGCGGCCACCCCTGGATCTATCGCGACGCGCTCGCCGCCCCGCCCCGGCTGCGCGAGGGCGCCGTGGTCCTGGTGGCGGGGGGCGACGGCCGTCCGCTGGCGCGCGGATTCTGGGACGCGCAGTCGCCGATCGCGGTGCGGATCCTCGCCGACCCCGGCCCCGGCGACGTCTTCGCGCTGCTGGACGAACGGCTCGACGCCGCGCTGGCGGCGCGGCTCCGCAAGGTCGACCGTCGCACCACCGACGCCTTCCGCTGGGTCCACGGCGAGGCCGACGGGCTCCCGGGCCTGCACGTCGACGGCTACGGCACGGCGTTGAGCCTCCGCTACGACGGAGCCGGCGCGCGGGCCTTCTACGCCGACCTGGCCGCTCTGCCCCGCCGGCTGCGCGCGGCGGGCGAGCACGCCGGGCTGACCGTCCGCTCCATCATCGAGCGGCGGGCGCGGGGCGCGGCGGCGGACGAGGTCGCCGCCGCGGTGCTCGGCACGCTTCCCGAAGGGGAGGTCGAGGTGCGGGAGCACGGCCTCCGCTTCGGCGTCGATCTGGGCCGGGGGCAGAAAGGGGGGCTGTTCCTGGACCAGCGCGAGAACCGGGCGCTCGTCCGGACGCTGGCGGCCGGGCGCCGGGTGCTGAACCTCTTCGCCTACACCGGCGGGTTCTCGATCTACGCCGCCGCCGGCGGCGCCGCGGCGACGACCACCGTCGACGTCTCGGCCCCCGCGATCGCCGCGGCCCGGCGCAACTTCACCCGCAACGACCTCCCCCCGGAAAACGCCCGCTTCGTGGCCGGGGACGCCTTCGCCTTCCTGGCCGAGGCGGCCGCCAAGGGCGAGGTCTACGATCTGGTGATCTCGGACCCGCCAAGCTTCGCTCCCAACCAGCGGACGCTGACCGCGGGGCTCGGCGCGTACCGCCGCCTCCACCGCCTGTGCGCCGCGGTCACCGCGCCGGGCGGGATCTTCTGCGCGGCCTCCTGCTCGAGCCACGTCGATCCCGACACGTTCCTCGCCACGGTTCGCGAGGGGGTGGCCGACGCCGGGCGTCGCTTCGCGCTGCGCGAGCTGCGCGGCGCGGGGCCCGATCACCCGGTCGTCACCCAGTTTCCCGAGGGCAACTATCTCAAGTTCGCCATCGGTGACCTATGATGGCGGGGCGCATGGGGCCGACGGCCGAGACCGACACTCAGCTGGCGACGCCGGCCTACAAGTGGACCATCGGCCTCGCGCTGGCGACGCTGCAGTCGCTGGTCTACTTCGGCATCGGCCACACTCACCTCTCGCGCTCCACGGAGATTCTGCGCACCCGGCTCGACGACGCGGTCCCCTTTTGGCCCTGGACGTCGTGGTGCTACCTGCCGTTTTACGCGGCGATCTTCATCATCGCGATCGCCGGCTTCCGGCGAAAACGGCTGTTCAACCGCGCGGTGGTGGCGGTGCTGATCGTCATGACGCTGGGGGCGGCGGGGCACCTCTTCATCGGGGCCGAGTACCCGCGCCCGGTGCTCTTCCCCCCCTACCCCAACCTGTCGTACGCGTTCCTCGCCTGGGTCCAGCACGTCGATCCGCCCGGCAACGTCTTTCCGTCGCTGCACGTGGCCCACACGACGATGCTCGCGCTGATCTTGCGCGAAGATCGGCGCCGGCTGGGGAACGTCGCGCTCGTGATGGCGACGCTGCTCGCGCTGTCGACGCTAACCACCAAGCAGCACTTCATCGCCGACGTGGTCTCCGGCTACGCCCTGGCGTTCCTGGGGCGGGCCTTCGCGGTCCGCAAGCTGCGGCCGCTGCCGGCGACTACTTAGCCGGCGCGGACTTGGCCGGCGCGGACGCCCGGATCTCGTCCTTGAAGCCGACGCGTTCGTAGGCGATCCCGGCCTTCGCCAGCTGGGGTGCGATCGCATCCCCCTTGCCGACGATGACGACCTGGAGGTTGTCGGGCTGTAGCAGCTCACGCGCCGCCGCGGATGCCGTCACGACGTCGACCGCCGCCAGCCGGAGAGGGAGGTCGCGGACATAGGCGTCGCCCAGACCGTGCCGCTCGGCCACGACCAGCGCCGCTGCCACCCCCGCCACGCTCTGCAGGCTGAACGGGTAGCTGCCGGCGTAGTACCCCTTGGCCTTCTCCAGCTCGCCGGCGGTCGGGCCGTCGGTCTTCATGCGGCGGATCTCGTTGACCGCCGCGAGGAGGGCCTCCCACGTCGTTTCATTCTTCGTGGAGGCCGCCAGCTGGAAGGCGCCGTCGTAGAGGGACGCCCCGAACGACGAGCTGATGCCGTAGGTCAGGCCGCGCTTGGCGCGGACCTCGGCCATCAGGCGCGACGAGAAGTCGGAGCCGCCCAGCACGTAGTTCACCAGCGTCGCCGCGTACCAGCGCGGGTCGGCGTGCCGTATCGCCGGGTGGCCGAGCATGATCGTCGCCTGGGTCAGATCGGGGCGATCGACGAGGCGGATGCGCGTGCCGGTGCGCGCCGGGATCGTGAACGCTGGCCGCGCCGGAACCGCCCCCCGCTCCCAGGCGCCGAACGCCTTGGTGACGGCGGCCCGCATCGCGGCGGCGTCGACGTCGCCGGCGATCGCGATGATGGCGTGGTCGGGGCGGTAGAAGGTCTTCCAGAACGTCGCCAGCGCGGCGCGGTCTATCCGCTTCACGTCGGCCGCCGTCAGCACCCACCCCTCGGGGTGCTTGTCGCCGAAGAGCTGCGCGTCGAGGTGCGCCGCCGCCAGCTCGTAGGGGCTGTCGTAGCGCGAGGCGACCTGGGCCAGCATCTGGTCGCGCACATCGGCCATCTCGTCTTCGGGAAAGGAAGGCCGCAGCACGATATCCGCCAGCAGGTCGAGGCAGAGCTGGCCGTCCTTGGAGAGCGCCGAGCAGGTGGCTGTCGTCCCCTCGTTCGTCGACTGGGCGTTGAGCGAGCCGCCCACGAAGTCGATGGCGCGCGAGATGTCGTCGGCGCTGCGGGTCTTGGTGCCGCGCCGAAGCATGGCGGCGGCGAAGTCCGCCACGCCGAGCGTCTCGCGGCGCTCGTCGAAACCGCCAGCCGGGATCGCGACGCCGAAGCTGACCACCGGCAGGTCCTTGCGCGCCACGATCAGGATCTCGAGGCCGTTCGGAAGCGTGAGCCGCTCGAGCTTGGGGAGCACCAGCGCGATCGGCTTGGGGGGCGGCGGCGTCTTGATGAGGTCGGTGCGCCCGGCCCAGTAGTCGGGTGGCAGATGGGGCCCCTCACGGCGCATCTCGACGGGAGCGGACGGCGTGGCCAGGGGCGGCGGCGTCCCCGCGCACGCCGCCAACGTCAGCGCCGCGAACCGGATCGGCGCGCGCCTCACTTGCCCGCCCCCGAAGCCGGCGGTGGCGGCGGAGCCGGGGCCCTCGGCGGAGCCGGTGGTAGCGGCGATGCCGGCGAAGGAATTGGCGGGGCCAGCGTCACGCGCGTCAGGTTGCGATCGACGAGGTAGGTCTTCGCCACCCGCTGCACGTCCTCGGCGGTGACCGCGAGATAGCGCGCGGCCCCCTCGACGAACCTGCGCCAGTCCCCCTCGACGTAACGGGCGTTTCCGAGCGCCTGCGCGATGCCGTCGACCGTCTGCAACCCGAACACGAAGCCCACCGCGAGCTGGTTCTTGGCCTTGTCCAGCTCGTCGCGCGTCACCGGCTGCTCGCGCACGCGGGCGATCTCCTCTTCCAGCACCGCCTGGACCCGGGCCGGATCGCGGTCGGGGAGGTAGGCGGCGTAGACGAGGAACAGCCCGTGGTCTTCCAGCGCCTGCGTCAGCCCGCCGGCGGCGAGCGCCAGGTGCTCCTTGCGGACCAGGCGCTGGTGCATCCGCGACGACTCGCCCCCCGACAGGATCGCCGCCAGCACCTCCAGCGCCGGCACGTCGGGATCGGCGGCCTTGGGGATGTGGTAGCCGCCGACCACGACCGGAATCTGAACCTCGACGTTCAACGTCGCCGTTCGCACCGCCTCCTGCGGCGGCTCGACCGGGTAGTTGCGCGGCGGCTCGGGGCCGCGCGGGATCGGCCCGAAGTACTTGTCGACCAGCGCGCGCACCGTCGCCTCGTCCAGATCGCCGACGATGATGACCGTCGCGTTGTTGGGCTGGTAGTAGGTGTCGTAGAAGCGCTGGCAGTCCTCGGGGCGAACCTTCTCCAGATCCTCGATGGTGCCGATCGGCGTCCAGTTGTAGGGGTGCTTGACGTAGGCGAGCGTGCGGAACTTCTCCAGCGCCTTTCCGACCGGGTCGTTGTCGACCCGCAGCCGCTTCTCCTCCTCGACGACGCGCCGCTCGGAGTCGATGGTGGCGGGGAGCAGCTTCAAGTTCCGCATCCGTTCGGCCTCGAGCTCCAGCGCGAAGCCGACGTACGAGGGCGGCACCGTCTGGTGATACCCGGTCACGTCCTCGGTGGTGAAGGCGTTGGTCTGGCCCCCCACCTCCTTCAGCATCCGGGCGTGCTCCTCGGGCGGTACGTGCGCCGACCCCTTGAACATCATGTGCTCGAACATGTGGGCGACGCCCCGGATCCCGACGTGCTCGTCCTTCGAGCCAACGTGATAGAAAATCTGCACCGTCGCAATCGGGGCCTTGTGATCGGCGACGAACAGCACCCCGAGGCCGTTGGGGAGCGTCCAGCTCTTCACGTCGGGCTTGGGCGTGGGCACCGACGCGGGGGTCGGGGTGCGGGCTTTCGGCGGCGCCTTGGGCGCCGTGGGAGGCTTGCCCGGGCCGGCGACGGCGTGCGCGGCCACCAGCATCGACGCCGCGAGCACCCACCAGGACGGAAGACGAGAGCGGCGCACCGAGGCGGCGGACTATGCCACGCGCACCGGGACGCGCAATCCCAGACGCGCAATCGCGGACGCGAAGATAGACTACGCGCCCATGTCGGCCGACTCGCCGCTTCGCGGAACCGTGATCGTGGAAACCATCGAGAGCCGCGCGCTCGCCGGCAACCCGCTGGGCGATCCGCACGCGCGCCGGGCGGCGATCTGGCTGCCGCCGTCGTACGCCACCGCTCCCGAGCGCCGCTACCCCGTGATCTACTGGCTGGCCGGGTACGGCGGCACCGGCGAGATGATGTTCGCCGACAGCCCCTGGCAGCCGGGACTGGGCGCCCGGCTCGACGGCCTGGTGGCGAGCGGGCGGATGGGCGAGGCGATCGTCGTCGCCCCCGACGGCTTCACCCGCTGGGGGGGCGCACAGTACGTCGACTCGTCGGCCCTGGGCGACTACGAGACCTACCTGGTCTGCGAGGTGCTGCCGGCGATCGACGCCCGCTTCCGCACCCGGTCGGCCCGCGACGCGCGCGCGATCGGGGGCAAGTCGTCGGGCGGCTTTGGCGCGCTGACACTGGCGATGCGCAACCCCGACTTCTTCACCGCGGTCGCCAGCCACGCCGGCGACATGTACTTCGAGCTGTCGGTGATCCCCGACCTGGCGGTCGCGGCCCGCACGCTCCGGCGCCACGGCGGCATCGCCGGCTTCCTGGCCCACTTCGAAGCACAGCAGGTGAAGGACGGCGCCGCCTTCACGACCATGATGGTGCTGGCCTACGCGGGCGCCTACTCGCCCGATCGCGACCGCCCCCAGGGCGTCGCGCTCCCCTTCGACATCGACAGCGGCGAGATCGACTGGGCGGTCTGGCGGCGGTGGAAGGCCTGGGATCCGGTCGACATGGTCGAGACCCACGCCGAGGCGCTGCGCCGGATGCGGCTCATCTTCGTCGACGCGGGGACGCGCGACGAGCACAACCTGGACCTGGGCGCGCGCATCTTCGTGCGCCGGCTGCGCGCGCTGGGGATCGGCTGCGACCACGAAGAGTTCGACGGCGGCCACCGCGGGACCGCGTACCGCTACGAGGTGTCGCTGCCCAAGCTGGCGGCGGCGATCGGGGCCGATGCAGCCGGGTAATCTCGCCACGGTCGACTGCACCGAGGTCGACGACGACGGCGCGGCGGTGGCGCCGGGACCGGTGCGGCTGCATGTCGCCGGCGCCCTCCCCGGCGAGCGCGTGGCCGCCCGGGTGGTGCACGTCTCGCCCCACGGCCCCGAGGCCTGGGGCTGGCTGGACCAGATCGAGCAGGCGTCGCCGGACCGGCGGTCGCCCGCCTGCCGCGCCTTCGGGAGCTGCGGCGGCTGCGTGCTCGAGCACTGGGACTACGCCGCTCAGCTGGTCTGGAAGCGGAGCCGGGTCGCCCGCGCCCTGGCGCTGCACGACGCGCTGGCTGCCCTGCCGGTCGACGACTGCGTGGCGTCGCCGCGCCCGCTCGGCTACCGCAACCGCTCGAAGCTGGTGGTCGCCCGGGGCGAAGGCGGCCTGGTGCTGGGCGCCTACGCCCCGCGCTCGCACGACGTCGTCGATCTCTCCGGCTGCGCGATCGCCGAGCCGCCGCAGGACGAGACCGCGGCGGCGCTGCGCGCACTGCTCGAGGAAGCGGGCGTGGCCCCGTACGACGAGCGCGCGCTGACCGGCGACCTCCGCCACGTCGTGCTGCGCACGAACCGCGACGGCGCGCTGCTGGCGGTCTGGGTCGCGCGCCGCCCGCTGCCCGACGGCCCGGCGCTGGCCCGGGCTTTCCGCGCCGCCCGCCCCGAGGTGGTCGGCGTGGTCGAGCACGTCAACCGGACCCGTGGCAACGCGATCTTCGACGGTGGCGCCGGCGACGAGCGGCTGCTCGACGGCGCCGCGACCATCGACGATCGCGTCGAGGTCGACGGCAGGACGGTGCGGCTGCAGCTCTCGGCGGGGGCCTTCTTCCAGGCCAACCGCGCCGTCGCCGAGCTCGCCTACGCGGCGATCGCGCGCGGACTGGCGGTGCAGCCCGGCGAGCGCGTCGTCGACGCCTACTGCGGCGTGGGCGGAATCGCCCTGACGCTCGCCCCCGCCGCGGGCGAGGTGCTCGGCATCGAGTCGCACGCCGCCGCGATCACCGACGCGATCGCCTCCGCGGCGTGCAACGCGAACGGCAACGCCCGCTTCGTGATCGCCGACGCCGCCGCGGGCCTCGCCGCCGTCGACCGCGCCGACGTCGTGGTCCTCAACCCGCCGCGCAAGGGGTGCGCCCCGGCGGTCCTGACCGCGCTGGCACGTCTGGCCCCGCGCGCGATCGCCTACCTGTCGTGCGACCCCGACAGCCTGGCGCGGGATCTCGCCGTGCTCACGACGCACGGCTACACGGTCACCTCGATCACACCGTTCGACATGCTCCCTCACACCCCCCACGTCGAGGTGCTGTCGCTGCTCGTTCGTCGGTGAGCAGGTTGCGGTCTCTTCCGGATCTGGCCCGGCCGGGGTCCGACCCAAACATTGCGGCCATGTCCGTACAGACGCGCGAACAGAAGCGACTGCAAGAGGCCCGCGACAAGAAGCTCCCCTGGAAAAAGTGGGGGCCCTATCTGAGCGAGCGGCAGTGGGGGAGCGTCCGCGAGAACACGGACACCCAGATCGAGGCCTGGAACGACGTCTCCCACGATCAGTCGCGCTCGCGCGCCTACCACAGCGGCGAGGACGGCATCGCGGGGTTCTGCGACGAGAACATGCTGCTCTGCTTCTCGCTCGGGGTGTGGAACGGCAAGGACCCGATGCTCAAGGAGCGGCTCTTCGGCCTCACCAACAGCGAGGGGAATCACGGCGAGGACGTCAAGGAGTACTACTTCTATCTCGACAGCACGCCGACGCACTCGTACGCGAAGATGCTCTACAAGTATCCGCAGGCGGCGTACCCCTACGCCGAGCTGGTGGCCGAGAACGGCCGGCGCGGCCGCACCGACTTCGAGTACGAGCTGATCGACACCGGGCTCTTCGACGGCGACCGCTACTTCGACCTGTTCGTCGAGTTCGCCAAGGCCGACCCCGAGGACGTCGCCATCAAGATCACGGCGGTGAACCGCGGGCCCGAGGCGGCGCCCCTGCACCTCGTTCCCCAGCTCTGGTTCCGCAACACCTGGTGGATGAGCGCAGAGGCGCCACGCCCCGAGCTCGAGGCCGTGCAGCACCCGCGCGCCGGCGTGATCGCGGCGCGCCACCCGGAGCTGGGCCAGCGCTTCCTGTACGTCGAAGGGGGCGGCGAGCTGCTGTTCGCGGACAACGAAACCAACCACTACCGTCTCTGGGGCCAGCCCAACCCGACCACGTATCAAAAGGACGGCATCAACGACTACATCGTCCAGGGGCGGCAGAACGCGGTGAACCCCGCCCGGAAGGGGACCAAGTCCGCCGCCCACGCCGAGGTGACCGTGCCGGCGGGCGGCAGCACGACGATGCGCCTGCGCCTCACGAGTAGGCCGCCGGGCGAGCTCGCCGACCCGTTCGCCGACGTCGACCAGATCTTCGCCGCGCGCAAGCAGGAGGCGGACGAGTACTACGGAACCATCATCGCCCCATCCCTCTCTCCTGACGCCAAGGAGGTGGTGCGCCAGGGCTTCGCCGGCCTGCTCTGGACCAAGCAGGCCTACGTCTATGACCTCGAGAGCTGGCTCAAGGAGCGGGGCGTGACCCGCGAGACGGACGGCGCGAGCCGCAACAGTCACTGGCCGCACATGTACAGCGCCGACGTCATATCGATGCCGGACAAGTGGGAGTACCCCTGGTTCGCCGCCTGGGATCTGGCCTTCCACGCCGTGACCCTGGCCTTCGTCGACCCCGACTTCGCCCAGGAGCAACTCTCCCTGATGCTGCTCGAACGCTACCAGCACCCCAACGGGCAGCTCCCTGCCTACGAATGGAACTTCGACGACGTGAACCCGCCCGTGCACGCCTGGGCGAGCCTGTTCAACTACCGCCTCAACCGGGGCGCGCTGGGCGACGAGGCGATCCCGTTCCTGAAGCGCACGTTCCTGGCTCTGGCCGCGAACTTCACCTGGTGGCTCAATCGCAAGGATCGCAACGGGCGGAACCTGTTCGAAGGCGGCTTCCTCGGCCTCGACAACATCGGCGTCTTCGATCGCAGCTCGCCGCTGCCGACCGGCGGCTATCTGGAGCAGGCGGACGGCACCGCCTGGATGGCGTTTTACTCCCAGAACATGCTCGACATCTCCCTCGAGCTCGCGCTGGTCGACCCGTCCTACGAGGAGATGGCGATCAAGTACTACGAGCAGGTCATCCGGATCGCCGCCGCCACCAACCGCGCCGGCGAGCGCGACGCGCTCTGGGACGAGGAGGACGGGTTCTTCTACGACGTGCTGCGCGTCCCGGGGCAGTTCAGCACCCGGATCAAGGTGCGGTCGATCGTCGGTCTGCTCCCGCTGTGCGCCGTGTCGGTCTACCGGCCCGAGGTGCTGGAGCGGCTCCCGCGCTTCGTCGAGCGCGTCAAGTGGTTCAACGAAAATCGTCCCGAGCTGCTCAAGAACGTCAACGCCCCGGGGCGCGCCGGGGTGAACGGGCGCCGCATGCTCTCGCTGCTCACCGACGACAAGCTGCGGCGGGTGCTGGCCAAGATGCTCGATCCCGCGGAGTTCCTCGGTGACTACGGCATCCGCTCGCTCTCCCGCTACCACCTGGACCACCCCTACGTTTTCCAGGCAGGGTCCCAGGAGTACCGGGTCGGCTACCTACCGGCCGAGTCGGACACCGGGATGTTCGGCGGCAACTCGAACTGGCGCGGCCCGATCTGGGCGCCGATGAACGCGCTGTTCATCCGCGCGCTCATCCAGATGTACTCGTTCTACGGCGACGAGTTCCGGGTCGAGTGCCCGACCGGCTCGGGGCAGTACATGAACCTGTTCCAGGTCGCCCAGGAGCTGTCGAACCGGCTCGCCGGGATGTTCCTGCGGGGCCCCGAGGGGCGCCGCCCCGTCTACGGGGGCACGAAGAAGTTCGTCGACGACCCCCACTTCCGCGACTACATCCTGTTCCACGAGTACTTCCACGGCGACAACGGCGCCGGGCTCGGCGCCAGCCACCAGACGGGGTGGACCGCGATCATCCCGGGGCTCATGAACCTGTTCGCGCGCCTGACGCCCGAGATGGTGCTGGCGCCGGAGGTGAGCCTCGCCCACCTCCGCCGCGAGCAGCAGCAGCAGCTCGACGCGATGGGCCCCACGCCATGACCGTCCCGTCGACCGCCAGCCCGGCCAACCCGTCCCTCTACCAGCTCAACACGCGGGTCGTCTTGCAGGAGCGCAGCGTCGCGCTGCGCAAGGCGGCGACGCTCGACGACCTCGAGGATCGGTTCCTCGACGACATCGCCGCCAAGGGGTTCGCGTGGGTCTGGATGCTCGGCGTCTGGCAGACCGGGGAAGCGGCGCGGGCGGTGTCGCGGTCCAACCCGAAGCTCGTCGAGGAGTGCCGTCGCGATCTGCCCGATCTGCGCCCGGAGGACATCGCCGGCTCGCCGTTCGCCATCGTCGCCTACGAGACCCACAAGGACTTCGGCGGCGACCGGGCCCTCGCCCGCCTGCGCGAGCGGCTGCGGCAGCGGGGCCTCAAGCTGCTGCTCGACTTCGTCCCCAACCACACCGCGCCCGACCACCCCTGGGTGGCCGCGCATCCGGAGTACTACATCCACGGCAGCGAGGAGGACCTGGCCCGCGAGCCCCAGAACTACGCGCGGGTGAAGCTGGGGCGCGCGAGCGCCATCCTCGCCTACGGCCGCGATCCCTACTTCGACGGCTGGCCCGACACCTTCCAGCTCAACTACCGCCACGCCGGCTTCCGCGAGGTGCGCATCGCGGAGCTGGCGAAGATCGCCGCGCGCTGCGACGGCATCCGCTGCGACATGGCGATGCTCCTCCTGCCCGCAGATCATCCAGCGCACCTGGGGCGACCGCGCCCTGCCCGTCGACGGGTCGCGCCCCAAGGACGACCCGTTCTGGCGCGAGGCGATCCCCGCGATCAAGCGCCTCGCTCCGGGGTTCCTGTTCATCGCCGAGGTCTACTGGGACATGGAGTGGGAGCTGCAGCAGGCCGGCTTCGACTACACCTACGACAAGCGGCTCTACGATCGCCTGCACGCGCAGGCGCCGACGCCGGTGCGCGAGCACCTGATGGCCGCGCCGGATTTCCAGCAGCGCTCGCTCCGTTTCCTGGAGAACCACGACGAGCCGCGGGCCGCCGCCGCCTTCCCGCCCGAGGTGCACCAGGCGGCGGCGACGCTCGCGCTCACCACCCGCGGCCTGCGCCTCGTGCACGAAGGGCAGCTCGAAGGGCGCAAGGTCCACGTCTCGATGCACCTCGGCCGCCGCCCCGCCGAGCCCGTCGACGAGGACCTGCGCGCGTTCTACGGGCGCCTCCTCGGGGCGATGCGGCGGGAGGAGGTTCGAAATGGCAGCTGGCGGCTGGAGACCGCCCGGGCCGCCTGGGACGGCAACCCGACCGCCGCGCAGTACGTGATCGGCAGCTGGCAAGCGGGCGAGCGGCGCCTGGTGGTAGCGGTGAACTACGGCCCGACGCAGGCGCAATGCTACGTCAGCCTCGGTCTCACCGGGCTCGCCGGGCGCGCCTTCACGCTCGTCGACCTCCTGAGCGAGAGCCAGTACCTGCGGAGCGGCGACGATCTGGCGAGCGCGGGCCTCTACCTCGACATGCCCGCCTGGGGCCGCCAGCTGCTCGAGCTGCGGCCTGACTAGCTAGTGGCGTAGTGGCGCCGGGTCCACTCGGCCATCGCGATGCCGGCGGCGACGGTGACCGGGAACGAGTGATTGATGCCGTACATCGGGATCCCGACCAGCAGGTCGGCGGCGGCGAGGATCTCGTCGGAGACGCCGGCGGTCTCGCTGCCGAACAGCATCGTGCACTCGCCCGGGAGCTCGGCGTGCCAGAGGTCGACCTTCGCGGCCTCCTTCTCGAACACGATCAGCTTGTCGCCGCGGGCCCGCACCCGGGCGACCAGCTCGGCGTCGGTCGGCCAGCTCGACGATGTTCTCGTACTTGTCCATCCCCATCGCGCCGCGCTCGTAGTAGCGCTCGTCCCCGACCAGCACGATCTCGCGCACCAGGAACGAATGCGCGACGCGGATGATGGCCCCGACGTTGAACGGGTTCCGCGCCCGCAGCACCGCGACGCTGAGCGGCCGCCGCAGCTTTTCGAGGGAGGCCCGGATCTCGTCGACCGGCAGATCGAACGCCGGAACCTTCATCGCTGCGCCGTCGTGGCGGGCTTGTTGTCCGACGGCTGGATCCCCGCCAGCGTCGTCCGAAAGACCACCGGCATGAACACCCCGACGAACACGACCACCATCACCCAGAAGAGCAGCTTGCGGCTCGGCGGGAGCGGCCGGTCGTCGACCGGCGGGTGATTGGCCCCGCCCGACGCCCGCCGCAGCAGACCAACCATCAGGTACCAGACCAGCCAGGGGAGCGCCGCGCCGAGCGCGATCGAGTAGACGAGCTTTTGATCCCAGCGCCCCGCGGCCTCGTTCGTCACCTCGCGCAGCACCCAGACCCCGACCGCGATCGCCAGCAGCGGCAGCAGCTTGTGCAGCTTCCGCGCGACGCGGCTCCAGTCGTTGCCGAAGTAGGCGGTAGCGATGTGGCCGCCGTCGAGCTGACCTATCGGGATCAGGTTGATCATCGTGACCAGCAGGCCCGCCCAGCCAGCGAACGCCGTCGGGTGCAGGAAGACGTCCCGCTGCCCGTCGGGGAGCCAGGCCCCCGTGACCAGGCGTTTGAGCAGCGCGTAGAGCAGCGAGTTTCCCTCCTGCTGCGAGCCCGCGACCATCGGCATCACCTGCGAGTGCGCGAGGCCGTACCAGATCACCCCGATCGCGACCACCAGCCCCGCCAGCGGGCCGGCGGCGGCGATGTCGATCAGCCGCTTGCGATCGCGGGTCACGTTCTGCGTGATCACCGCGCCCATCGTCCCCAGCCCCATGCCGGGCGGCAGCGGGATGAAGTACGGCAGCGACGCCTTGACGCCGTGCAGGCGCGCGACGATGTAGTGACCGGCCTCGTGCGCCACGAGGATCAGCAGCAGCGGGATCGAGTACGACAGGCCGTCGGCGATCGGGGCGATGCCCCCGACGCCCACGCGCTGGCCGTGAAGCTGCAGCGCGCCGGCTGCCGTCGTGGTCAGCACCGTCGCCAGGAACAGCGCGGCGTGGAGCAGCAAGCGGGGCGAGGGCGAAGCGGGCGCGGCCGCCTCGGCGCCGGTTTCGCCCTCATTCACCGGCGTCACGCGGCGGCGCCGACGACGCCGCCCGGAAGGCCGCCCGACGCGGCATCGCCTCGTCGGTCAGCGTCCCCGCGACCTGCTCCAGGAGGCCGCGCGCCTCATCCGAGACCGCGGCCGGCGTCTCGATGACGACCCGGACGTGGGCGTCGCCGCGCGCCCCCAAGACCCGCGGGAACCCTTTACCGCGCAGGCGGAACTGCGTCCCGGCCTGGGTCCCCGGCGGCACGCGCATCCGCACCCGACCGTCGAGCACCGGCACGTCGATCTCGGCCCCCAGCGTCGCCTCGACGATGGTGAGCGGCACCTCGACGATCAGCACGTCCCCCTCGCGGGTCGTCTCGCGGCTGTAGAACGGGTGGGGCCGGACCCGCACGATCACGTGCAGGTCGCCCGACGGACCGCCCCGGCGCCCGGGCGCCCCCTCGCGCGGGATCCGCTGGGTGGAACCGCCCGTCGACGCCGGCGGGATCCGCACCCCGTAGCGACGCTCCCGGTCGATGAGGCCTGCCCCCTCGCACGTCGCGCAGCGGACGCGCGGAACCTGGCCGGTCCCGCCGCACCCCATGCAATCGCGGCGGCTGGTCAGGAACCCGGCCTTCTTGCGGATCACCCCCTCGCCGCCGCAGCGGGCGCAGGTCGCGAGGCCCAACGTCCCCCCCTCGGCCCCGGTGCCGTGGCAGGTGCCGCAGTCCTCGGGGCGCTCGAACACGATCGTCTTCTCGCAGCCGAGGGCCGCCTCCTCGAAATCCAGCTCCAGCGTGTAGCGGAGGTCGCGCCCCTGGGTCGACTTGCGCCGGGCTATCCCGAACAGGTCGCCGAACAGCGCATCGAAGAACTCGGTCGCTCCGGCGACGTCGGCCGCCGAGAAGGGGCCCACGCTGTCGATGGCCCCGAAGCGATCGTAGTGGCCGCGCTTGTCCTCGTCCGAGAGCACCGCGTACGCCGACGCCAGCTCCTTGAACCGCTCCTCGGCCTGCTTGTCGCCGGGGTTCCGGTCGGGGTGGAACTTGAGCGCGAGCCGGCGATACGCGGTCTTGATCTCGACGTCCGTCGAGCCGCGGTCGACGCCCAGCGTTTCGTAGTAGTCGCGCGGCAGGTGGGACCTCTCAGCTCTTGGGCTTGGGACCGGTCGACACCGAGACCAGCGCCGGACGCAGCAAGCGATCGCCGATCTTGTAGCCCTTCTGCAGCTCGGCGGCGATGCTGCCGGCGGGGACGTCGGCGCTCTCGACCCGCGACACCGCCTCGTGCTGGTGCGGATCGAACGGCTGCCCCTGAACCACGATCGGCTTGATGTCGTGCCGCTCCAGCTTCTGCTGGAGCACCCGCAGCACCAGGCTCACGCCCTTCACCACCGCGGCCGGGTCGGTGGCTCCGTCCGCCTGTGCGGTCGCGCGCTCCAGGTTGTCGGCCACCTCCAGCACGTCCTTCAGCACCTGCTCGCGCGCCTGGGCGACCGCGTCGGACTGGTCCTTGCGCGCGCGTTTTTTCCAGTTTTCGAACTCGGCCGCGATCCGGAGCATCCGGTCCTTGGTCTCGTCGCGCTCGGCGAGCGCCGCCGCCAGCTGCTGCTCGGGCGTCGGGGGTGCTTCGCCGTCGCCGTTGCCCTGGGCGCCCGCGGCGCCGCCGTTCGTCACTTTGCTGCCGGCTTCGTCGCCGGCTTCCGCGCCGGCATCCTGCTCTTCTGGTGTCGTTGGCATGATCCTCTCGATCCTTCTGTCCCTGTCGTGGGGTCCGATTCTGATCCCGAAACCTGTCCGAAAAACTAGGTCTTGCCCAGCGTCTCGCCGATCATCTCGGCCGTGAAGTCGACCAGGGGGATCACGCGCGAGTAGTTCATGCGCGACGGGCCGATGACGCCGATCGTCCCCAGCGGCCGCCCTTCCGGTCCGTAAGAGGCCGCCACCACCGAGACGTCGGTCAGGTCGGCGAGGTTCGCCTCGGCACCGATGAAGACGCAGATGCCGGGCGCGGCCAGCGTCCGATCGAGCAGGCGCACCAGCAGGTCCTTCTCCTCCAGCGTGCGCAACAGCAGCTTGGCGCGCTCGAGATCGGCCTTGCCCGCGAGCAGGTTCGACTGGCCGTCGACCAGCACCTCGGGCGCCTCGGCCGGCACCGCCATGCTGGCCAGCTGCAGCGCGCGCGCGACCAGCGCGTCGTGGACCGTGCGCTCGCTCTGGATCTCGACGAGCAGGCGGGCGCGGGCCTGCTCCAGCGTCAGCCCCCCGACCAGCTCGTTCAGGTAGTTGTTGATCCGGTCGAGCTCGCCCGGATCGACGGGCACTTCGATCGGCACCAGCTTGTTCTGGATCTGGCCGCTCCCCGCCGCGATCACCGCCAGCAGCTGCCCCTCGCGCAGCTGCACGAACTCCAGGTGCTCGACCACGTCGCTCTCGGGTCGGGGCGCCTGTACGACGACCGTCAGGTGGCTGAGCTCGCGCAGCAGGCGCGACGTCCGCTGCATCACGTCGGGGACGTCCCCCCCGCTCGGCCCCAGCCGCTCGCGAATCTCGCCCTTCTCCCCGACGGTCAAGCTGCGGACGCGGAGCAGCATGTCGACGTAATAGCGCAGCCCCCGCTCGGTCGGCATCCGCCCGGCCGAGGTGTGCGCATGCTTGAGGAACCCGGCCTCCTCCAGATCGCCCATGACTGTGCGGACGGTTGCCGCCGACACGTCGAGCCCGTATCGGCGGGTTACCGTCTGAGAGCCGACCGCTTCGCCGGTGGCGAGGTATTCGGAAACCACCGCGTGCAGGATCTTCTTGGCCCGCGCGCCAATATCCACACCTCTTGATTTACATCATCAATCCCACCTCGGCCAAGCATGGTCGCCACGTCATATAGTGTCGGCGCTTGATTTACCTGGATAACGCGGCCGCCACGCCCCCCACCCCAGACGTCCTGGCGGCGATGCTCGGGGCCGCGCGCGACCTCTACGCCAACCCAGCCTCGGCCCACGTGGCCGGCGCCGCCGCCGCCCGGGCGCTGGCGGGCGCCCGCGCCGAGGTCGCCGCCGCCCTGGACGTCGAGCCGGCCGAGCTGCTTTTCACCAGCGGCGGGACCGAGGCCGACGCCCTGGGGGTGCTGGGCGCGGCGCGGGCGGCGCGCGGCCGCCACCTGGTGGTCAGCGCCCTGGAGCACCCGGCGGTGATGCGGGCGGTCGACGGGCTCGCCGCCGAGGGCTACACGACGACCATCGTGGCGCCGGGGCCCGACGGCGTGCTGCGCGCCGACGACGTCGCCGCGGCGGTCGGCCCCGAGACCGCGCTGGTCGCCGCCATGCTGGTCAACAACGAGCTCGGCACGCTGCAGCCGATCGCCCAGCTGGCCCGCCGGCTGGCCGGGCTGCCGCGCGGGCGGCGCCCGCACCTGCACGTCGACGCCGTCCAGGCCTTCGGCCTGATGCGGCTGCGGCCCCAGGCGCTGGGGGCAGACACGCTTGCGCTGTCGGCCCACAAGCTCCACGGTCCCCGGGGCGCCGGCGCGCTCTGGGTGCGGCCGGGGGCGCGGGTGGCGCCGCTCTGGATCGGAGGGGGGCAGGAACGAGGGCTCCGCGGTGGCACCGAGAACCTCCCGGCGCTGGTCGGCTTCGGCCGGGCCGCCACCCTGGCCCAGATCGCGCTGGACGCCGGGGCGGGTGAGGCCGTGGCCCGGTTGCGCGATGCGTTCGAGACGGCGGCGCTGGCCGCGGCGCGGGCGATCGTCCCGGGGGCGCGCCTCACCGTCGCCGGCGCCCCGCGCGCGCCGCACATCGCGTCGCTGGCCTTCCCGGGCCTGCCCGCCGAACCGCTGCTGCACGCGCTGGAGGCGCGCGGCGTGCTCGCCTCGGCCGGCTCTGCCTGCGCCTCGCGCACCGCCGGCCCCAGCCCGGCGCTCAAGGCGATCGGCGTCGACGACCGGACCGGCGTGCTCCGCTTCTCGCTGTCGCGCGACACCACCGAAGCCGAGCTCGACGCCGCCGTCACGGCCCTGGCCGGCGCCGTCGCCGAGATCGCCGCCGGCTGACCGCTACGAGGCTCCGGGCGTCTCGAGCGTGATCCGGCCCAGCGTGCCGCTGCGAAAGTCATTGAGGAAGGCGGTCGCCGCCCGGGCGGTGTCCGGTGCGCCGCCCTTCTTCACCAGGCTGCGGCCCGTGGCTATCAGCGCCAGAAGCCCGTGCTCGTCGCAGCCGGCGGGCAGCGCGCCGAATCGCCGCGCGAGCAGCGCCGGATAGTGGGCCAGCAGATAGCGCCCCAGCGTCAGCGCGACGTCTTCGTCGTCGTAGGCCGCGCGCCCGATGCTGTGAATCGCGGCGAGCTTGAAGGCCGTCTCCTGAGCCATCCCCGGCCATAGCATCCCGGGCGTGTCGACCAGGCTCATGTCGGGGCCGAGCTCGTGAAACATCTGCACCTTCGTGATCGCCGGCTCGTCACCGACGTGCGCTATGTGGCGCTTGAGCAGGGCGTTCATCAGCGTCGACTTGCCCGCGTTGGGGATGCCCAGAATCATCATCCGCAAAGGCCGGTCCGCCGTGCCGCGATCGGGGCGCAACGCCCGGCAGGCCGCCACCACCCGGGCAAGCTCGCCGGACTTCTTCGCGGACAGCGCAATCCCCTGCACGCCGGGCTGCGCGTTGTAGTGGTCCAACCAGCGCCGCGTCTGCTCCGGATCGGCCACGTCCGATTTGTTGAGCAGCTTGAGCGCGGGGCGCTTCCCCGCCCGGCGGAGGCGCTCGAACAGCGGGTTGCAGCTGCTGAGCGGCACGCGCGCGTCGAGGACTTCGATGACGAGATCGGTCCGGCGCATGGTCTCTTCCGCCTTGGTGCGGGCGGTGAGCATGTGGCCGGGAAACCAGGTGATGGGCATGGGCGGCTCGTGTGGCCGCTATCGCGGCCGCTCCTCGACCTCGAGCCCCACCGCGCGCATGAGCGCCAGCGCGTTGCTCTTCCGCACGACACCGGGGCGCATTCGATAGTCGAAGGACATGCGGCCGTCCCGCAGGTCGTCCTCGAAGTGGACGTTGGCGGCCGACGCCCCCAGCGACGCGGCGATCTCGGTCAGCGCCAGGTCGTGGGTGGTGGCGAAGCCGATCGCGCCGCGGTCGAGCAGGCCGCGCAGGATCCCTTCGGCGCCGACCCGACGATCGTGCGAGTTGGTGCCGCTCAGGAGCTCGTCGATCAGGAACAGCGCGGGGAGCGGGCCGTCGGCCAGGTCGACGATCTGCTTGCAGCGGGCTATCTCCGCGTAGAAGCGCGACCGCCCCTCCTGCAGCGAATCGTGAATGCGCAGCGTGCCGCCGATCGCCAGGCGCGAGAGGGTCAGGCGCTGCGCGTAGACCGGGGCGCCCGCGAGCGCCAGCACCACGTTGACGCCGACCGTGCGGAGCAGCGTGCTCTTCCCGGACATGTTGGACCCGCTGACGATCAAGAGCCGCGGCTGCGGCGCCCCGAGCCCGACGTCGTTGGCGACCCCCGTGCGCGCCGGGAGCAGCGGGTGCTTCAGCGCCTCTCCGTGGAGCTGGGCCGGCCGGGCCTCGTCCAGCACGGTGGGAAAGGGGAGCGCCGGGTTTTCGAAGGCGAGCGTCGAGAGCGACGCGAGCGCCTCGACCTCCCCCACCGCCGCCAGCCAGTACACCACCGCGGGGCCGAAGGTGCGCCGCCAGGCCTCCACCGCCAGGGCCGCCTGCGTCGTCCAGAGCAGCGGCGCGATCAGGAGCGCGGCGAACTGGTTCCGCCGCGCGTCCAGGAGGTCGACCAGCAGCGCGAGGCGCGCGATCCGACGCGAGGGGGGAAGGGCCCGCGCCGATTCCGAGGATGATTCCGCGGTCCCGAGCGCCACGCGCAGGCGAACCAGGAGCGGCGTCTCGAACGCCTCTCGCTCCAGGCGCGCGAGCAGCGCGGCGACCAGCTTCAGCTCGCCGGCGCGGTGATCGGCGTCGAACAGCACCCCCTTCACCAGGACGCGCAGCCGGAGCGCCCAGCCGACGCCCAGCAGCGCCGCGCCGACGAAGGAGACCAAGGCCACGCGCCCCGCCAGCCAGGCCAGCAGCGTCGCGGTGATCGCGACGCCGAGCAGCGCGCTGATGATGCGCGCGCCGCGGAGGCCGCCGGGCAGCGCCGGTAGCGGCAGGTGCGGCCCGGCGGCCCACGCCGAGAGGGTCTTCGGGTTCACCTCCGCACGGAGGTCCATCCCCATGACGGCCACGTCCTCCTTGAGATCCAGGCGCGGCGCGAGCTCCGCGACCGCCTTCTGGCGATCCCTCGACCTCGCCCGGCACGGCCGGCGCCTTCAGCCAGGCGGCCAGCGTCTCTTCGCCCATCGAGGTCCGCGCGGTGGAGAGCCGCTCGAACAGCGAACCCTCGCCGAAGAGATCGAGATCGACCGCGTAGGGGTGGGCTTCGTCGACGAAGCGCCGGCTGCGCCCGTCTCCCGGCGGGGCACGGTCCTCGATGCGGGCCACCCCTTCCTCGTAGAAGCGCGCCGCGCGCTCGGTCCGCTCGCGCCGGCGGATGACGCGATCGTGGACGACGAGCAGGAACAGGAAGGCCGCGCCCGGCGCCAGCAGCCAGAGCCCCGAGAGCCGCCCGCTTTTGAAGGCGAGCACGGCAATCGCGATCGCCGCGACGAACACGACGAGCCGCGACCACGAAATCGCGGCGTCGACGCGCGCGAGGCGCGCCGCGACCTCCCGCCGCGCATCGCGGCGGCGGGCGTACGTCTCCAGCGGAGACTCGAGCGTATGGCCGGAGGGGGGCATGTGGGCAACTGTACCGCCGACCTACCACGGGCGCGGTGGCCTGACACGAGTGTCATGGCAATCGCCGATTTTCGACGATCCGCCGACGGTGAATCAGGGGACTGCACGGCCCTTCCTCGGTGCGATCCTTGCTCTCAACAGCGTGATGCGCCTTTCTGCGATCGGTCGACTGGTCCTTGCCGCGGTCGCGCTCGCCACAGCGAGTTGCGGACGAGGGGTCCCTCGAGAGGACGAAGGAACCGGCAACGCCGGAGCCGGCGGCGCGGGAGCCGGCAACGCCGGAGCCGGCGGCGCGGAAACCGGCGGCGCCGGAGCCGGCGGCGCGGAAACCGGCGGTGCCGGAGCCGGCGGCGCGGAAACCGGCGGCGCCGGAGCTGGCGGCGCGACCGGAGGACGAGGAGGAACGGGGGGCAGCGGCGCGACCGCGGGCACCCAAGGGCGGGGCGGCTCGCCGTCAAGCTGCCACTACGACTGCTTCGGACGCACCACCTGCCTCGACGGGGTGGTCACGTCGTGGGCGAACACGCCGGTTTCGTGCAGCGCGTGGACCGGATCGTGCCCCCACTACGTCGTCGAGACATGCCGAAAGGGGTGCAGTGCCTCCGAAATTTCGACCTCGACCCTCTGTCCACTCGCGATCTGCAAAGAGAACGTTCCCAAGGTGGCCGGTGATCCCTGCGAGACCGACGACGAGTGCCGGCCGAGCCGCGCGCGAACGACGGGAACAACGACCCCGGAGAACGTGTACCTCCGTTGCGACGTCGCGGCGGGGATCTGTGTCTCCGCCGATCCGCCGGTGCTCGCCGACTGGCTGGCAGGGTGCACGCCGGGTTTGCTCACATCCCTGGGGGGCGTGAACACCGGCCTGGTTCGCATTTCGGATCCACAGTGCTCGTCGGGCCTCTGCATGGCGGCGGGCGAAACGACCTGCGTCCGGAACGGCTGCACGATGGCGTGTCGGTCTGACGACGAATGCCCGACGGGCGCCATCTGCACGGGCGCCTCGTGCGATCCATTTGCCGTCGACCGGACCGGGTTCTGTGCAGTTTCGCCGCAAACGCTCCCCTGTCTGTCCGCGCTCGGCCTTTAGGTCCGCCCCTGCGACGGTTGCGCTGGACGAACCCGCTCGCCACCGCGTAGAAGCCGGCGGTGGATACCGTCCTGGTCTGCCGGTTCGGCGAGCTGTTTCTCAAGAGCGGCAACCGCCGGCAGTTCGAGCGCGCGCTGGCGGACAACATCCGCCTTGCCCTGCCGCGACCTCCCAGAGGCACGCGTTCAGGCGACGCACGGGCGGGTCCTGGTGCGGGTGGGTCCCGACCGGGCCGACGACGCCGCGGCCCGCCTGGAGCGGGTCTTTGGCCTGGTCTCGTTCTCGATCGCCTGGCAGGTCCCGGCCGCGCCCGATCTCGAGGCGCTGGGCGCCGCCGCCGTCGAGGCTGCCCGCGCCGCCATCGCCCGCGATCGCCCGGCCACGTTCAAGATCGAGGCGCGCCGCTCGGACAAGCGCTTCCCCCTGACGTCGATGGTCGTCGCCGCCAAGATCGGCGCCCGCGTGATCGAGGCGACCGGCCTCCCGGTCGACGTCCACACGCCCGCCCTGCGTCTGGGCGTCGAGATCGGGACCAACGTCGGGTACATCTACGCCGCCACGCGCACCGCGCCGGGCGGGCTGCCGGTCGGTCCATCGGGGAAGGCGCTGCTGTTGCTCTCCGGCGGCATCGACTCGCCGGTGGCGGGCTGGCTGGCGGCCAAGCGCGGCCTCATCCTCGACGGCGTCTACTTTCACTCGCCGCCGTACGTCGGCGAGAAGTCGCGCGACAAGGTGCTCGCGCTCGGAAAGCAGCTCGCGCGCTGGCAGGCGCTGCGTTCGATCACCGTGGTCAACTTCACCGATGTCCAGAAGAAGCTGCGCGACGCCGGCCCCGCCGAGATGGCCGTCGTGCTCTACCGCCGGATGATGATGCGCATCGCCGACGCCATCGCCGACCGGCTCGGCTCGACCGCGCTGGTCACCGGCGAGAACCTGGGTCAGGTGGCCAGTCAGACGATCGAGAACCTCACCGCGATCGAGGCCGCGGCCCGCCGCGTGGTGCTGCGCCCGCTCGTCACCTACGACAAGGTCGAGACCACCGCGCTCGCCCGCCGCATCGGCACCTACGAGACGTCGATCCTGCCGTTCGACGACTGCTGCTCGCTGTTCGTCCCGCCCCACCCCGAGACCCGCGCCAAGGTCGAAGTGGCCGAGAAGGCCGAGGCCAAGCTCGACATCGCCGCCGAGATCGCCGCCGCGGTCGCCGGCAGCGAACGGATCGCGGTCACGTGACGTATATTTCGGGCGTCGTGACCGCCCCAGCCGCCACCGCGACGCTCGCGGACAAGCACGCCCGCCTCGGCGAGCTCATCGCAGGGTACGGCTCGGCGCTGGTCTGCTTCTCGGGGGGCGTCGACTCGGCGCTGCTGCTGCGGGTCGCGCACGACGTGCTCGGCGAGCGCTGCCGCGCGCTGACGGCGGTCTCGATCACGATGGCCGCCAGCGAGCGGCGCGGCGCGGTCGACCTCGCGGCGGAGATCGGCGCCGCGCTGGACGTGGTGGAATCGCACGAGCTGGAGCGCCCGGGTTTCGCTCAGAACCCGACCAACCGCTGCTACCACTGCAAGGTCGAGCTGCTGGAGCTCGCCCGCCCCCGCGCCGACGCGCTCGGCCTGGCGGAGGTGCTGCTCGGGACCAACCTCGACGACCTCGGCGACCACCGGCCCGGCCTGCGCGCCGCCGACGAGCGCGGGGCCCGCCAGCCGCTGGTCGACGCCGGCTTCACCAAGGCCGACGTCCGGACGCTGTCGCGCCAGCTCGCGCTGCCGACCTGGGACAAGCCCCAGCTCGCCTGCCTGTCGTCGCGCTTCCCCTACGGCACCGAGATCACCCCTGACCGGCTGCAGCGGGTCGACGCGTTCGAGGACGGCCTGCGCGCGCTCGGCTTCCGCCAGCTGCGCGTCCGCTACCACGGCGACGTCGCCCGGCTCGAGCTCGAGACCACCGACATGCCGCGCGCCCTCGACGCCGAGGTGCGGGCGGCGATCGTCGCCCTCGGCCGCGCCCAGGGCTTCACCTTCGTCGCCCTCGACCTGGCCGGATTCGCCTCCGGCTCGCTCAATCAGCTGATCGGCATCCGCCGACCGCGCTGATCACGCCGCGCGGAGCGACTAGCTGCCCGACCAGTAGCGAATCGGGCCGGTGTCGCTGTGGACGAACTGCGAGTGCGGGTAGAAGCCGACGCCGCCGAGCCGGAGCGAACGGACGTAGTGCAGGATCTTCGGGGTGGCGATCCCGCGGATCCTGAAGTCGACCGCGTGCCCCTCCATGTGCTGGCTGTTGCGCGCGACCTGATGCCCCTTCTTGCGCAGCATCAGGTTGTACTTGGGGGAACGGTATCCGGAGACGACCTCGATCCGGCGGGCGGAGAACTTGCCCGCGACCCGCGTCAGCACGTCGATGAGGCGGGTGTCCATCCGCGTCGCCTGGTTCGTGTAGTGATCGCGCAGGAACGTGTGGAACTGATACTGCAACCGGTTCGTCGAGCCGGGGAGGATCGGCAGCGCCTCGCGGGTCCAGACGTTGTAGAGCGTGGTCAGCGGTTCGACCCGCTCGCCGGCGCGCAGCGCCGGATCGGCGCCGGAGATCCCGCGCGCCAGCTGCTTGGTCGCGCGCGCGAAGCGGGCCGCGGTCTCGGGCGACTGCGAGCGCGCGAGATCGCTCTCGCTGGTGTGAAAGTCGGGCCGCAGCGCCTTGTCGCGCAGCCACTCCTCCTTCTTCGAGAGCGCGCGCGGCTCTCCGGGCGACATGTGCTCGGCACGCGCGGCGACGGGGTCGTAGAGGGACCCTGCGGCCGGCGCCGGTGCGAGGCCTTCGGCCGGCATCGCAAGACAGACGAACAACGCAAACACGCCGCAATTATAGTGATCGTCGGGCCGGCGTAAAAATTGAAGTGTCCTGGGGTGCTCCCAGTTACTGGCACTCCAGCTCGGCCGAGGCGGGAGCGTGACACTTGATACAGGCACGTCGGTTCCGGGCCGACAGGAACCGACACCGAGCGGTCGCCCCGAAATTGGGGCCATGCGGCGAGACGGTGGGGCCCCGCGCCGGGTCGGTCGAGTGGCAGGCCAGGCAGCTCTCCTCGCGGTGGCAGGAGGCGCAGGTCCGGATGTTTCGCTTGGCCTGCACCGAGTGGCTGGCCGCCCGTGGGAACGCCAGAACCTCACCGGCGGGGTCGCGGGCCCACCCCGGCGGGTGGAACTGCTTCAGCTGGGTGCCGGTCCCGAAGGGGTTGTTGGGGCGGCGGCCGGGGAGCCCCCCCTCGGGGTCGGAGGCGACGCCCAGCCGCTGATGGCAGCCGACGCAGTACGTCTGAGTGCGGTGACAGGAGGAGCAGTCGGGGCTGTTGCGGCGGGCGTCGTTGCCGTGCAGCGAGATGTAGTCGGCCGGGTGGATGTCGGGCGGCTTGACCACGCCGCCGTGGCAATCGATGCAGTCGGTGCGGCGGTGGCAGCTGAGGCAATAGCTCTCCTCGCGACCGGCCAGCTTGTGCTCCCGCCGGAACGTCGGCTCGTGAGCGTCGATGCCGCGCAGCGAGCCCGAGGGGACCAGCGGCCCGGTGCCGCCAATCGCCGCGGTCGCCGCCGTCACCAGCTTGACGCGGACCCGCCCGTCGGGCTCGGCCAGGTGGCAGAGGGTGCAGCGCGCGCTCGCGTGAAGGGTGTCGTCGCCGGCTTTCCCGTTTTGGCCGGCCTTGCCGTCGTGGCACGACAGGCAGCTGGCCATCATCGGTAGGTCGGCGCGGGTCACCATCCCCTGCCCGGCGGCGGCGACGTGGCAGCTGGTGCAGGCGACGCCGCGAACGACGTGGATCTGGTGGCTGAACTTCAGGTTCGGGCGGGCCAGCACGACCGGCGGCGGCTCGGCCGGCATGCCCGACGGGGTCTGGCCCGGCATCCATCCGTTGCCGGCGGCGTCCACATGGCAGGCATCGCACCGGGCCGCGGCCTGACCGGGGGCCACCGCCTTCTCGGGCGCGGCGCGATCGATCTTGTGGCAGGCGCGGCAGGCGGCCTCGGGCGGGAGCAGGCTGTCGGCGGCCTTCGTCGAGCTCAGCGCCGACACGTGGCACCCCTCGCAGGTAGCGCCCAGCTTGGCGTGCCGCGCGTGATCGAACCGGATCGGGATCGTCTCCGCCGGGTAGATGAGCGGCGACGGCGTCGGCGCCACCACCGACGCGCCCGCCGGCGCCGCAGCCGAGGCCGACAGGGACCCCAGGCCCGCCCACGCCCCCCCGCCGGTGGCCAGCGCCACCACGACAAATCGCCCCAGACGCCCGATCGTCTTCATAGGGACGCGTCGATCTCCACGATGGCGAGGCCGCGGTACTGCGCGTAGTAGAAGGTGCCGAAGTTGTCCTCGGCCAGGACGTGCAGCCTCACGCCCGGCCCGATTCGATAGCGCCCGCCCGCCTGCGCGCCGAACACGACGCCGGTGTCGGTGGCCGGCGACAGGTCCGATTGCCAGTAGTAACCGGTGAGGCGCCCCTCGAGCTCCAGGCTGGGACGCAGCGCGAACCGCGCCGACACGTCGCCCCCCAGCTTGCGCCCGCCATAGCCGTCGTCCCAGTAGCCGTCGCCCCGCAGGAGGCCCCGGCCGCGCCGCCAGACCGCGCCCAGGTTACCGCCGGTCGAGCGATCGTCGCCGCTCCAGAACCGCACGAACGCACGGGCGTAGGCCTTCACCTCGGGCCCCAGCCCCACCTCGTAGCCGGCGCGCAGGTCCCGGTACGCGCCCGAAGCGAAGACGTTCCAGATCGAATCGCCGTCGAAGTTGGGGGCCAGGTAGGAATGCTCCAGCGTCAGCCACTGCCGCCCGGCAAGCCGCAGGCGCAGCAACAGCTGTTCGTCGTCGAACTGACCCAGGAGGAGGTTGAAGCGAAGGCCGCCCGAGAGGTAGACGCGGTCTTTCCACGCGCAAAACGCGGTCAACGACACCATCTCCTGGTTGATCGCCGAGGTCGGCTCGTCGGGGAGGCGATCGACGGTCGCCGACCAGGTCCGCCGGTAGCCGAGCCGCGCCGACCAGCGCTGGCTGATCCCGCCGGCCACCAGGGCGGCGCCCGCCAGCGGCCGCAGCGCCTCGCTCTGGTCGGGGCGCGTGGCGGGATCGCGCGAGCCGCTGCTCGTCCCGTCGAGGGAATAGATCGGAGACGACAGCGGCAGCTCGCCCGTCACCTCGGTTCCGGCGAACGCCTCCACGCCGAAGGCGCGGTTCACCCGCACCAGCACGTCGGCCCCGTCGAACGCGTAGAAGTCGAGCTGGTCGAAGTGGATCTGTCGCCCCAGCTGGAAGTCGACCCGCCCCCCGACGTTCCGCCCGCCAATGAAGGCGTAGAGGATGTCGAGCTGGCTCTGCGACAGCTCGCGGATCTCGTTGACGCCGGTCGGCCGGTTCACCAGGTAGCCGCCGAAGTCGCTGTCGAAGCGCAGCGAGACGTCGACGTAGAAGATGTTGCGGTCCCCCTCGTCGCCCCGCCACGACCGAGATCCGACGTCGTAGACGTTCAGATCCAGATACTGCGTCAGCCGTCGCCGGGAGAGGAGCTCGTTGCTCCCGTCGGCGGCGAAGCGCCGCACCTGGTAGCCCTGTCCGATCGTGCGCAGATCGATCGAGAACTCGTAGCCCCACGCGCGCGCAACCCAGCCCAGCGTGATGGCCAGGCTAAGGACTAGGAACCGCCCGGGGGCGCGGGGACCCATAGTGAGGGCCCCATCCTAGTCGAGCCTGGGCCCGGACTATACGGGCTCTATCTCGAGCTCGACGTGATCGGGGGGGCCGGCCGCGCCCTTCTCTCCCTTTTTGCCCTTCGCCCCGCGGGCGGCGACCGCGCCGGCCGACTTGTCAGCGACGTCGCCGAAGATCGTGACCTGCGACGGCGCGAGCCCCGCCCCCTCGAGCGCCGACATCACGCGCGCCGCGCGCACGGCGTTCATCTCGCCGGCGGTGCGGAACAGCGCCCGCAGATCCTTCGGCGGCGGCGCAGAAGACGAACGGGCGCGCACCCGTACCTTCGCCCCCTCCTTCTTGACCGCGCCGGCCAGAATCTTCAGGGCGGTGACCCCTTCGTCCGAGACGTCGATGCCGTTGGCGTCGATCACCTTGGTGGCCACGAACCTGACCTGCACGGCCCCCCCGTCCGCCCCCACGCTGGCGCCCAGCTGTTCCAGGGCCGGCTTGAGCTGCCCGGCGATCGCGTCGACCGTCGCCTTGTGCTTGGCCTCGGTCGCCGTCTTCTCCTTCTCGGCCGCCTTGAACCGCTCCAGGTCGGTCTTCAGCTTCTCTTTTTCGCTGACGGCCGTCTCGGCCGCTCCCCGTTCGGCCGACAGCTCGAACTGGCGATTCCCGATGGCGTGGAGGGCCTTCTGGTAGGGGATTAGGTAGACATAGCCAGCAAAGCCAGCCCCCGCCATCCCGACCATGAACCAAAACAGCGATTTCCAGCTGCCCATTGGCGCCGCACCATAGCGCATTTCCCTGCCCGCGCGCACCTCGGTTACCGGCTTGACAGTGTTGCCGACAGCCGACTAGGTTGTGAGAGGACGTAAGCGTACCTGACACCGTGGCTCTGCCACGACAGGTAATCCAGGAGGCGCCAAGCCGTGCAATCCGAATTTGCGATTGGTGACAAGGCCGTCTATCCCTCGCAGGGTGTTGCGGAGGTGGTGGGGATCGAGCGCAAAGAGGTTTACGGCAAGGTGCAACAGTTCTACGTGCTGCGAGGCCTCGACACGGGGCTGCGCATCCTGGTTCCCGTCGACAAGGCGGACCAGGTTGGCCTGCGCAAGCTGGCCGGCTCCGAGGAGATCGAGGAGGTGATGGCCATCCTCCGCGACAAGGAGGTGCACGTCGATCGCCAGACCTGGAACCGGCGCTATCGCGGGTTCATGGAGAAGATCAAATCGGGGTCGCTGTTCGAGGTCGCCGAGGTGTTCCGCGACCTCTACCGCCTGAAGGGGATGAAGCCGCTGTCGTTCGGCGAGCGGCGCATGCTCGACACGGCCCGTGGCCTGATCGTGCAGGAGCTGTCGATCGCCCGCGCGGCCGACACGGACAAGGTAGAACAGGAGCTCGATCGGATTTTCGACTGACCTCAACTGAACCTTTGAACCTCTAAAACACCGCGGGTTTTGCGAGGGGGGGCACCCCGGTGTTAAGGTAGGCAGGCAAGGTACGCCCCCATGCAGATTCACCTCGCGAAGTCAGACATCACCACGATGGCTGTAGACGCCGTCGTCAACCCCGCGAATTCCCTCGGAATTATGGGGGGCGGTGTCGCTGCCGCGCTGTCCCGTAAGGGCGGGCCGGCGATCCAGAAAGAGGCGATGTCGCTGGCGCCCATCGCCGTCGGCGCGGCCGTCGTGACGAACGGCGGCAAGCTGTTCGCCAAGCAGGTCATCCACGCCCCGACGATGGAGCAGCCGGGGATGAAGATCGGCGTCGAGAACGTCCGCCGCGCGACCCGCGCCGCCCTGCTGGCGGCGGCCCGCAGCGGCCTGGAGGTCATCGCGATCCCGGGCATGGGGACGGGTCTCGGTGGGGTCGATCCCGCAGACGCCGCGCGCGCGATGGTCGACGAGCTGCGCGCCCACCGGCAGCCGAAGCCGGCGACCGTCTACCTGGTCGACATCGACGACGAGATCCTGATGTGCCTCGAAGAGGCCCTCCGGCTCGCAGTCGGGTAATCTGTCCTTCGTGAAAATCCTCGTGACGTGCAAACGGGTTCCCAACCCGGAGCAGAAACTGAAGATCGGCGGTGGGCAGCTGGATCTCGCCGCCGCCAGCTGGCAGCTCAACACGTTCGACGAATACGCCGTCGAGACCGCGCTGCGGTTGACCGAGGACGGCAAAGGCGGCGCGCGGTCCGGCGAGGTCGTCGCGGTCGGCATCGGGCCAAAGGACGTCGGGCAGCAGCTGCGCGGCGTGCTGGCGATGGGGGCCGATCGGGCGCTGCTGGTGGCCGGCGACGATGCCGCGCTGGACGCCATGGCCGTCGCCCGCATCCTGGCCGCGGTCGTCGCACGCGAGAAGCCGGATCTGGTGGTGCTGGGCAAGCAGACCGTCGACGGCGATTCGAACCAGGTGGGGCAGATGCTGGCGGGGCTGCTCGGCTGGCCCCAGGCGACCTTCCTGGCCAGCATCAAGCTCGCCGCCGACGGCAAGAGCGCCACGGTCACCCGCGAGGTCGATGCCGGCGTCGAGGAGAAGCGGGTCCGGCTGCCGGCGGTGGTCACCGTCGACCTGCGCATCATCGGCAAGAAGGCGGTGCGCAACGAGGCGCTGGCCGGGGCGGACGCCGAGTGGGAAGAGACCCAGCGCTACGCCTCCCTCAAGGGGATCATGGCGGCCAAGAAGAAAGAGATTAAGGACGTCGACGCTGGCCGAGCTGGGCGTCGACGCCGCCGCCGTGATGAAGGTGAAGGCCTACGAAGCGCCGCCGGTGCGCAAGGCGGGCGCGAAGGTCGCCTCCGTCGACGAGCTGGTCGCCAAGCTGCACAACGAAGCGAAGGTGATCTGATGCCTGCGGTCCTCGTCTTCTGCGAATCCGACGACAAGGGCGTGCGCTCGGCGTCCCTGCCCGCGCTGACCGCGGGGGCCGAGCTGGCCAAGGCGGCCGGGGGAGACCTGGTCGCGGTCGTGATCGGCTCTGGTGTCGCGGCGGCAGCGGCCGACGCGGCGAAGTACGCCGCGCGTGTGCTGGCCTACGACGGCGCGGCGCTGGCCGCGCCACTGGCCGAGACCTGGGCCCCGCAGCTCGCCGACGCCGTCAAGCGGACGGGCGCGGCCGCGCTGCTCGGCACCGCGACGTCAACCGGCAAGGACCTGCTGCCGCGGGCCGCGGCCCTGCTGGGGGCCGGCATGGCCTCCGACATCACCGCGGTGCTCGCGGCCGAACCGGTTCCGCCGCCCCGCCTACGCCGGCAACGCGATCGAGGAGGTCGAGCTGTCGGGGGCGACCGTCGTCGCCAGCGTGCGCCAGACCGCCTTCCCGGCGGCGGCGCCTGCGGGCGCGGGTGCCGTCGAGACGATCGCGGTCGGCGCGGCCGACGCGCTGGGGGCCGAGCTGCGTCGGCCTGCACGCGACGCAGAGCGCCCGCCCGGACCTGGGCGAGGCGAAGGTGGTCGTCTCGGGCGGGCGCGGGATGAAGGAGGGGGCGAACTTCAAGGTGCTCGAGGAGCTGACCGACCTCCTGGGCGGCGCGCTCGGCGCCAGCCGGGCCGCCTGCGACGCGGGCATGGTCCCGAACGACCTGCAGGTCGGACAGACCGGCAAGGTCGTCGCGCCGCAGCTCTACATCGCGGTGGCGATCTCGGGCGCCATCCAGCACCTGGCCGGCATGAAGGGGTCGAAGGTGATCGTCGCGATCAACAAGGACCCCGAGGCGCCCATCTTCCAGGTCGCCGACTACGGCCTGGTCGACACCTGGGAGAAGGCCGTCCCGGCCCTGACCGCCGCGGTCCGCAAGCTCAAGGCCGGCTGATGTCTCCTCTGGCTCCTCTCCCCACGCAGTGGGGAGAGGCTGGGTGAGGGGCCGTGCCGTACGTACCGCTCGCCTACGCCGGGCGCATCGCCTACGCCGAACGGGGTGAGCGGCGGGCCGAGCGCCCCTCGGCGGTTTGCATCCACGGCGCCGCCGCCTCCGGGGCCCTCTGGTCGATGGCGCTGGCGCGGCTCGCCCGCCACGGCCACGCGATCGCCATCGATCTGCCGGGGCACGGCGCCAGCGGCCGCGGAGCCAGTGAAATAGACGGGACCGCCCTCGACGGCAGCACCGGGTTGTCGCTCGCGCGCTACCGCGACGCCGTCGGCGAGCTGGCCGGGGCCCTCTGCCTGGGACCGTCGATCCTCGTGGGCCACTCGCTGGGGGCGCTGATCGCGATCGAGGCGGCGCTGGCCTGGCCCGACAAGGTGCGCGCCCTGGTGCTGTGCGGGGCCGGACCGCGACTGCCGCCACCCGAGCCGCTGCTCCGCCTGCTGCGCGACGCTCCCGACCAGGGGCCCGCGTGGCTGGCCGAGCACGGGCTGTCGCCGCAGGCCCGCCCCGCGATCAAGCGCGGCTTCGCGGCCGCGGGCGCCGCCGCCCCGGCCGACGTGGCGCTGCGCGACTTCGAGATCGTGGCCGCGACCGATCTCCGCGCGCGCGTCGGCGGTGTCGCCTGCCCGATCACCTGGCTCGACGGCGCCGACGATCGCATCGTCCCGCGCGAGACAGCGGGGATGGCCGAACGCCCGGGCGCGATCGTGACCCTCCCCGCCGTCGGCCACATGGTGCCCATCGAAGCCCCCGGCGCCGTCGCCGAAGCGGTGCGGGGCACGGGCTAGCTCATGCGACCGCTCGGGCTCGCTAGCGAACCGACGCGCAAGCCGGCGTTTGCAGGCCCGCGTTTGCCATCGCCACCAGATCCGCGACCAGCCGATGCACGCCCGGAGGCGTGGGAACGCAGGCAGCGGTTGCGGTGACGCACTCGTGGTCGATGACGACGGAGAAGGCACCGCTGCTGCCGGAGCTGAACGAGAAGGCCGTGCTCGAGACGACCTTGTCTCCATAGAAAGGCGCGGGTGACTGCGACAGCGCCTGCTGCACGTCGGCGTCCTCGAGCTCGCGGATCAGATCGGAGATGTCGAAGAGGTCTGGCGCCCCGCACATCGCGAACGGGACGCTGCAGCTGATCGCCGCATCCGAGCCGGAGGGAAACCGGTAGAGGCTCAACGCGGACTGCCCGATGGGATATCCCGGCGCCGTCAATTGCATCCCGTAGAAGTTCCCCTGCTGCCCCGAGGGGAGGGTGAAGTGAAACGTTCGCTCGGTCACGCACGGGACGCAGCCACCGGTGGCGCACGTGATCTTCCCCGCCGCCGCGCAGGCGCAGCTGCTGCCGCAGCCGAGGACGGGGACGGGCGCGCCGACCGCATAGCTGGTACCGCCGTACTCGCACCCGCTGCCGTCGTCGCCGGGATTGAGGCAGCGGCCGGTCACCGGGCTGGTCGGGTACATGCCGCAATGACACGCGAGGCCCCTCTCGAGGCACTTCCCGCGCAACGTCGAGATCGCGGGATCCTCGTTGCAGGACTAATCCGTGGTGCACACAGGGCCCGTGCCCGTCGAGCCGCCGGGGACCCACGCCGCCCCGCTGACGCCGGCAGCGCCAGCCGTGCCACCGAGGCCCCCCGCGCCACCGACGCCGGCGACGCCACCCCCGCCCCCGAGGCCGCCCGGGCCACCGCCCTCCCCTGCCTTCCCGACGCCCGCGGAGCCGCCCGGACCGGGCGCTCCGCCCGGCGCGCTGACGCCTCCCGCACCCGCCTGACCGACGGCGCCGGCCGCGCCGCTCTCGTCGAGGGGAGAAACGTTGCTGCACCCGCAGACGATCACGCCGAGTGCGATACCCGCGAGCCGCGCGCCGCCAAAGCTAGTCATGGGCAACCTCCGCAAGAAATAGGACGGCCGATCGCACCGTCAGCCGCATTCTGGCACACCCAGGAAGAGCTCCAAACCACCTCAAGGCAGAGGTAGAACCGGACGATGCGAGGAGGGGGATGACGGCCCGGACGGGCGGCGCACGCCTCGTGCGGATGCTGGTGCTCAGCTGCCTGGTGGTGGTCGCCGCCGTGCTGGGGCTGCTGGGTCCGGCGCTGTTCACCGACCTCACCACGCGCGGCTCGAAGCTGGCCGCGACCAAGGGCAAGCTCGAGCAGCTGCTCTCGTACGCGCAGTTCAAGAACCGCCGGCAGAAGGCGGTGCTGAAGGCGCTGGGCCCGCCGCCCAAGCCCGCCAAGCCACACTGACCTCGGCGCACATTTACCGCACCGCGTGCCCCGTCGATGACCACGGAGCATGTCGGCCTCCCGCGTGCTGTCACGACTCTGGCGCCCCGCGCCCGTCGCCGGCTTGCTCGCGCTGGTCGCGGTCACGTCGGTCGTCGGACCCAACGCCTGGGTCGGGGCGGCGGCGCGGGGGCGAAGCTACACGGACGTGGCGGCGGTGCCGACCCGCAGCGTGGCGATCGTGCCGGGCTCGCCGGTGGCCCACGGGAGGCCCGCGCACATGCTGCGCGCCCGCCTCGAGACGGCGCTGGCGCTCTATCAGAGCGGCCGCGTGAAGACGATCCTCGTCTCCGGAAACGATACCGAGGCTTCGCCCGAGGTCAGCGTCATGCACGCCTGGTTGGTGGCGCGGGGCGTGCCTGCACGGGACATCTGGACCGACCAGGGTGGCTCGCGGACGGTCGAAACGATGCGCCGCGCGGCGAGCCTGTTCGGCGTGACCGACGCGATCGTCTGCACGGAGACGCTACACATGCCGCGGTCGCTCTTCCTGGCGCGAACGTCGGGTATCGACGCGGTAGGCGCGGCGATCCCGACGGTGCTGACCGGATCCCCACGTTGGGTGGTCCGGGAAGCGCTGAAGACCACGTTGGCTGTCGTCGAGTCGGAGGTGCGCAGCGGTCCTCGCGCACCCGCCTCCAATGAGACGCGCCGCGGTCCGATCGTAGCTGCGCGCTGAACTACCGTAAGGACGCTCGGTCATACGGCGCCCTTGCGCGAGCCTGTGCCGGCATGCCCTTCGTGCCCTACAATGGGTGCCCGCTTTGCTCCTCGATCAGACACTCTCGCCGCACGCAGGCGTAGCCGTCCGCGACATCCAAGATGGGGCGGTGCTCGTCAACATGGCCACCGGCACATGTTGGGAGCTCAACCATCTCGGCGCGGAGGTCTGGCACCACATCAGCAGTGGGCTGTCACTCGGAGCGATTCGCGATCTGCTTTGCGCCAAATACAACGTGGCGGAGGAGATCGTGGTCCGCGATCTTCTGGCCATCGTGGCGGATCTGCAGGCACAGCAGCTGGTCGACGTCAGACCGTAGCCCCTCGGTCATGCGATCGTTTGCGTCTCACTACCAACTCGCCGCGTTCGATCACGGTGGCGTGTTGGTCAACGTCCAGACCGGCGACTTCTACGCCCTCAACGGCAGCGCGACCGTCATCTGCGACGTTCTCACACGAAGCGACGACATTCAGGCCATCGAGGACGAGATCGCCAGCCGCCTGAGGGTGCCACCGTCGGAGGCGCGCACGCTCGTCCGCCAAATCGAGGAAGGGCTCCAGGTTCCGGGAGCCCGAACGGAACCGATCGGGCCCTTCAGGTACCTGGCCAATCATGAGGGCTACGAGCTGAGCCAGGGTGGCAACCGCATCCTCCAGGTACGAGATGAGGGCCGGTCCCTGGAGCTCTGCGTGGAGCCGAGCTCCTTGGAGTATCCACTCGTCGACTACGTCCGCGCCGTCGCCCCGAAGTTGCTGTTTCTCCAGAACGCGACCGTGTTGCATGGCTCGAGCTGCGAGGTTGATTCGTCCCTCACGGCTTTTTGCGGCGTCAGCGGCGCAGGAAAGACCACGACAGCGAGAACACTCGGACGCTGTGGAGCCCGAACGGTCACGGAGGATCTGCTCGTTCTGACCGACGACCAGGAGACGCTGGCCGTGTTCGTGGAAGGGGAACGCCGCGTTCACGAGTGGGCCGCGGCGGCGGCGGAACGCCTCTCAGGCACGCCTGCCCGGAGAGTTCACTGCGAGGAGCTGCGACACGCGGCGGAGGGTGCCTCGATACCGCTGCGGTCGATCTGGTTTCTCGACTCACGTCGCAGAGGCGAGGCCTTGGTCAACGCCGAGCTGCAGCCCGCGGACGCGCTCAGCCGACTCCTGACCAGCAGCTTTCTGGGGGGAGCGGATCCGCTCAGCTGGCGACGCGTGCTGTCGTCCGCACACCGGGTTGCCTCGCAGGTCCGCTCGTACGACACGTCCGTGCCACGCGGAATCGAGAATCTGGAACACGCTCTCCGCGCGCTGCGGGACTCCTCTACACGCTGAACTGCGCGTCGTAGGAGCCGCCGTCTGGCGGCCAACTGCTGAGCCAGGCATGTCCGGAACGGGGTCCGCCATGTGAGCGGAGACCGAGGTGCAGTGTGTCGGCCGCGGCCGCGGGGTCGACAGACATCTCGAGGAGCGCGCGACGGTAGCAGTTGCCTCCGTCGAGGAAACATCGGTCGACCGCGGCGATCACCCGGCGCAGCTGAGCGCGACCGCGTTCGCCTCGCGCAACACCCTTCTCGCCACGCGCCCGCGCGGCCGACGCCAGCTCTAGGGGACCGAGTCGTCGCCGCGCGCTCTCGACCGAAGGGAGAGCGCGAAGAACGACAAACAGATCACGCGCCAGAGAGGCCAAAAAACGCCTCCGTCAGCAGGTACCGATAGTGGTGCCCGGCTGGTCAATGGAACCGTCGCATTCCTGGCTGCCGCCTCCGGCCAGAATGTCCTTCAGGTTCCCGAGGGGAACCAGGCGCGGCGCCTCGTAGGAGGCACGGGACCCAAGCTCTCCCGCCTCCCGGTCACCACCGTTTTCAAGACTCAGGATCTCGTTTGGCATAGGGCTATCTTCCTTGCCGGGTAGGATACCCGAAAACGGTTCTGAGCCAAGTCTCTACCGTCGCGATCCTCCACATCGCGGGACCGTCCGGAGATCCAGCGTTACGGCCACTTAGCACTTCTTCGAGCAGGGCGCGGGCCTTCGACCTCTGGACGTAGGGCGCGCTGGCCCAGATTCCGTCCCCGAGAAGGCCACCTATGAGGGGGGAGGCCCTCCTGACGCGAAGCGCGAACGCCGACGAGAATTCCGCCTTGTCTGCGCGGCGGACGACCCCCTCGGGAATGTGGCCGGCCAGGGCCTCCCGATGGAAGCGCTGCGAGCGATCGGGCGGCGGCCAACAGTCGAAGGGTAGCCGCAGGACCCAGGTGACCAGGTCTCTATCGAGGAATGGAAACCGCACCTCGAGGGCGTGGTCCGCGGCCTGACGCTGGATGCGGTCGACCGACACGCCCGTTCTCGCCGAGCTCAGCTCCTCCCAGTGACACCTCTGTATCTCCGACGCGAACTGCAAGCTGTCGTCCGCCACGGCGGGCTCGGAGGCGAGCTCTCGCGCCCCGGGAGCCAGCCACCCTGGCGTCGGTCTGGGCCGGGCGCCACGAAGTCGTCGCATCCACGCGGGCGCGAAGACCCAGAGGCCGTATCCGAGCCGGTGCGCTCGTCCCCGAAGCGAGTCGTCCGGATAGCCAGCGCTCCAGCGCAACGCATCCGTCCACGCCCGCCGCGCGAACATCGTTCGCAGCACGCCGGTAGGCGTCCCGAGCTGGTCGCCGCCCGTTCCGCTCAAGATGACCCGGGCGCCGGTTCGGTGGGCGATCTCGATGTCTCCCAGAGATCCGCCGCTCATGATCGCACGCGCTCCTGGTGCTGCCAGGCAGGGGTCGGTCAGAATCGACGGGCTCGCTCTCGGTGCCGTCCCACGTCTCGACCGGCGTGCTGACGCTGGCCGCGACCAGCGAGATGTACGCCGACTCGTCGCAGGACAACGTGGGGTGCAAGGCGGCCACGCCACGGAGCAGGGGGTACCCACCTGAGCCCGCACCGCACAAGCGATCCGCGGTGCAAAGGATGGCGGTCGAGTCCAGCCCGCCGCTGAGATGTGCCAGCACGGGACCGGGTGCCGACAGCCGCCGACTGACCGATCGCCGAAAAATCTCGCGAAACTCCTCGTAGCACTCGAAGCGATCGCGAAACCGCGATTCAGTCCCCGGCGGAAACCAGTAGCGCGCGAGGCGCGCGGCGCCGCTAGAAAGCGTCAGATAGTGACCGTTCGGGACACGGCGCGCCCCCCGAAGGAATGTCCGGGTCGCGTCCCGATAGTTCCCGATCAGGAAGTCCAACACCTGCTGATCGTCGGGGACGAGTTCGAACCCCGGCAGCGCCAGGAACGCTTCGACGTCGCTGGCGACAGAGAGCTCTCCCGGCCTCTCCCAAAAATAGAGCGGACGTGTTCCCAACGCATCCCGCGCCGCGAAAAACAGGCGTCGTTTCGCGTCCCAGATCAGAAGCGCGAACTCACCGACGAGCCGGCTGAAGAGCTTCTCTCCCCAGGCCCGATAGCCATGTCCGAGCAGCTCGACAATCGAGGTCTCGTCGACGTCCAGCGCCGCACGGAGCTCCTTGCCGTTGTCGATCCGGCCCTCGAGGGCGATGACGCAATCCGAGACGCTCCCCAGCCTAGCTCCGTCCTCCGCCGGCGTGGTCGAGAGCTCGCCCAGGCCCATCGCCACGGGGCCCTCGCTCCACGCTCGCACGCCGTCGGGTGCGCGACGCTCGAGCGGCGCCATCATCGCTCGAAGGCGATCGGCGCCGCTCCCTCCGTCCCACCGGACGGAGCCAAATACCGTCGACATCAGGTCGACAGTCTACTTACCAGTAGACGACGACCGAGCCGGGAACCACGGTGAAGCCGTTGGAGACGGCGAAGTCCGGAATGCTGTCACCGTTCACGTCAGGAACGAGAGCGCCGGCCGCCTCGGAGGTGTTTCCCCATCCCACCGGAAGCGGGACAAGGACCTGCGCCTGAGTCGTCATGTCCACCGTCGAGCCCGACAGAGTGGCACCGTCGACGATGGCGATGTTGGTGGAGCTGACCGACATCACCCCCACGTCCGGGATGCCGTCGTTTCCAATGACCGAGAGCGACTGCGTTCGCCCCGAAGTCGAACCACCAAAGACAACCTGCCCGACCCCGCTCACCCCGGTGCCGACGACCTTGTTCACGAACGGCCCCGCCGCGTCGTTGCCGGACGTGCCCGACATGACAAAGAACGTGCCTGTCTTTCCAGGAACGCTGATGGCGTCAAACGGATTCCCGATGCCGACGGCGGGCAGCGTGCCGCCGAGGTTCGTCAAAATGATGCCGACCCGAGCAGGTTTGCCGGGTCCGACCATCGTGGCGTCGGCGGTGCTGAGGGCAATGGCGCCTCCGCTCCCGGCCTGAGGGTGGAACGCGTAGACGCGCCCCTCGTTGCTCGGGTTCGTGCCATTCGACGTTCCCGGTGCGGCGACGACCAAGGTGTTGCCGGTCGTCGCCGTGTAGAACCGACCGAGCCCCAGCACCTTGTATCCGAAGATCCCCCGCGTAACCGTCGGGTCGCCGTCGATCGTAATCGTGTTGGCCGTATCGGGCAGCATGATCTTCCCCATGGCGTCCCCGATCCCGCCGAGCTTGCCCGGGACGATGATCACGCGACCCCGTCGCGAGGCGTAGGCCGACACGCCGATGGCGAAGTCATCGACGCCGTCGCCGGTGAAGTCACCGAGCCGCGCCAGCGACACGCCGAAGTTCGTGTTGACGTAGGTCGAGTCGGGCGTGATCACGTAGTTCGCATCCGTGTCCATCAACGTGCCCGGCCAGCTCGCCCGTCCCTTGTAGATGTAGATCTTCCCCGCCGAGTTGACGTTCAGCGGATCGAAGTCCGAGATGGCGAGGTCCTCGAACGTGTCCTTGTCGATGTCACCGATCGCCGCGACGGCGATCCCGAATCCAGGGCTTGTTCCCTTGAAGACCGTGGGGGCAGCGGGCGTGAAGGTCGGCCCGTTGCCGAGGTAGAGGTACGCGCGGCTCCCCGCGAACGTCCCGGCGATCACGTCCGACTTTCCGTCCTTGTTCACGTCGCCCGACCCGTCCAGGACGTAGCCGAGCTGCTCGGTCGTTCCCGACGTGGAGGGAATGACGGTGGGGATGAAGTGCGCCGCGCAGGCGTTGTCCATGTCGCAATCGCAAGCGCCGGTCGACGAAGACGCCAGTAGCGTCCCGCGGTTTCCGGCCGCGTCGGTGGCCTTGACGCCGAAGTAGTAGCAGTTCTCGATGTAGAGGCCGGACACGACGACGCCGTCGAGTTGCCCCGGATCCGCCGGGACAGTGGTTGCCCCGTACGGCACGGAGGTCGTCACCGCCGTGTCGAAGTTCCCGTCGTTGACCGCCTGCTTCGCGTAGCGGATCTCATAGCTCTTCGCCTTTCCGCCGCCCGCGTCGGCCGGCGCGGTCCAGGTGAGCTGCATCGTCGTCGCGCGGCGGTTGGTGATCGACGCGTGGAGGTTGGTCCCCGCGGCAGGCGCTGTCAGGTCGACCGTCACATTGACGGTGCCGCTGCCAACCCCACGGCTCGGGACATTGTCCGTCGTCGCGGTGATCGTCTGCGCGCCCTCGGCCAGCGAGGCGCCGGCGAGAGTGGCGATGCCGCTCGCGTTCGTCGTCGCCGTGCCCAGCGTGGTGGTGCCGACGGTGAACGTGACGACCGAGTTCGCAACGTCAATGCCACCACCGGTGACGTGCACCGTGAGGCCGCCCTGCCAACCGGGCGCGCCGCCAGTGTCGGGAAACGGGCAGGTCGCCGGCGTTCCCGCCGGGCAGAGCACCGCGTTTGCCGGGGGCGACGTGAACGTCACCACCGGCGCGGAGCCGATCGTCACGCTGCAGGGATCCGGAACCAGCGCGGTGGTGTTGCCGGCGGGGTCGGTCTCGACGGCGCGCAGGTCGTTCTGGCCCTGGCTGAAGACGACGGCGCTGAAGGTCGCGACGCCGCCGCTCACCGACGGGGTGTCGTAGGTGGTGGTCGAGGCGCCGTTGACGACCTCGACGGCGACGTTGGTCGTCTCGGCGTTGAACGCGACGGCCTGGGTCACGGTCGTCGGGGCCTGGGTGAAGCTGCCGCAGAGGCCGGCGGGCGACGCCAGCGACAGCGAGGGCGGGGTCGTGTCGACCCAGACGTCGGTGAACGCGCTGGAGCCGATCGAGGCCGGGTTGGCGGTCTCGGTCAGCTTCACCTGCAGCCGCGAGGCGGTGGTCAGGTCGCCGTTCGCCGTCATCACGCTCTCGGGCAGCGTGACGTTGTCGAAGTGGATGGCGAAGCCGAGCCCCGACGGGCAGTTGTCGGCGGTGACGGCGGCGGCCACCGTGCCAGAGGCCAGCGTGGTCAGCGTCGCGTCGCCCACGTGGCCGGCGGTCAGCGCGGCGGTGCCGGCGCGATCGGTGCACGCGACGACGTTGGCCTGCGCACCCGGAAGCGCCGGCTGCGTGTCATGCACGCCGGCGGGCGCCGTCGCCGAGAGGATGCGGCGAGAGAGCGTCCCGAACGCGGGGGCGTCCGAGACCGGCGTGATGATCTGCACCGACGGCAGCGCCGAGGCACAGGAGACGCCGCTGATGGTCTTGGTGGTCGGGTTACCGGCCAAATCGGTCAGCGTGACGAACAGGTCGAAGGGCGCGCCGCCCGGGCAGGTGATGGTGGCGCAGGCGTCGACGCCGACGGCGGTGACCGGGACCGAAGCAACGCAGCCCCCCGAGCTGCTCAGCGCGACGCAGAGGTTGTTGACCTTCTGGCCCAGCGAGGCGGGGAGCCCGGCGGCGTCGGTTGACGGCGTCTGGCCGCAGACGCTGAAGGTCGAGCCCACCAGGAACTGCCCCGCGGCGGGCTGGCTGACGGTCAGATCCGGCGCGATGGTGTTGACGGGGTACGTCGCCTTGGCCGACGTGCCCGACACGTTCCCCGAGTTGGTGCAGGTGGCGACAACCTCGTAGGTGGCATCCGGAGACAGCTGCACACCGACGGTGGCGGTACCGCCGTTCGCCACGGCGTTGACGGGCGTGACCACGGTCGGCGTGGCGGCGTTGGCGATCGACAGCACGACGGGCCGGCCGTCCTCGATGTTGGTCGTGACGATGAAGGTCGCCTGATACATCGAGCCGATCGAGCTGGTCCGGTCGCCGGCCGGCGCCGGAACGCCGTTCAGCGCGAGGTGCGTGCCGTCGATCGTCGGCGCCGTGATGTTGCAGGTCGGGGCCGTGCTGGGGCAGTTCACCGTAACGGTCGCCTTGGTGCTGGGATCGGCGCAGGCCGTCGTGCTCGGGAACTGGATCGCCAGCTCGGTCTGGCCTGTCGAGGCCACCTGCACGTTGGCGAAGGTGGCGCCGCTGCCGGTCGTCTGCACCGTTCGCAGCAGCGTGTTGCCCGCGAAGAGGTTGACGTCGGTGCCCGCGGGGGCGTTGGTCGTGATCGCGACGTCGATCTGGAAACCGTCGCCGCAGGTGTTGGTCTTGTCGTTGGCGACCGTCAGCGTCGCGCCGTTGGTCGGCGCGGTGAAGGCAACCGTGTAGCAACCCGGGGCGCTGCCGCCCGCGCCGGCCATCCCGCCGCCGGTGCCGCCGCCGCCCGCGCCCGCGGGACCGCCCGCGACCCCGCCGCCGCTGCCGGCCATGCTGCCCGCGCCGCCCGCGATGCCGCCGGCGCTGCCCGCCGTGCCGCCGCTGCCGCCGCGACCCGCGCTGCCCGCCGCGCCGCCGCTGCCGGCCATGCTGCCCGCGCCGCCTGCGACGCCGCCGCTGCCGCCGCGACCCGCGCTGCCTGCCGTGCCACCCGCGCCCGCGAGACCGCCGCCTGCGCCGCCAGCGACGCCGCCGCTACCACCGAGGCCGCCGCCCTGCCCCGCCACTCCGTGTCCTGCACCGCCTCCCTTGCCACCCTGGCCGACCCCGTGAGCCGGCAGATCGTCGCCACAGCCCGCCATGAGGCCGACGCAGACGAAGAGTGAAAGCGAAGCGATTCGAACCCGAGTATCCCCCATGAAAAAAATCCTCCGATGTGTTCCGGACAGGCGCTAAAGGGTTATCACTATAGATGGTTTTTTCTGACGCGACTAGCCCCGTCTCGGAGCTGACAGGAAAACGAGTGGTATAGTGAAGCCCGAAAATGAGCTCGACCGCGATGCCCCGTGAGCGACCGTCGGCGTCGCCGACCCGGCCCGCGGACATCCTCGCCAGGCTGGAGGCGAACGTCGCGCGGGTGCTGCGCGGCAAGCCGGGCGCCATCCGCCACGCGGTGGTGGCGCTGGTCGCGCGGGGCCACCTTCTGATCGAGGACGTACCCGGCGTCGGCAAGACGACGCTCGCGCGGGCACTGGCGCGCTCGATCGGCGGGACCTTTCATCGCATCCAATTTACGAGCGACCTACTACCGTCGGACGTAGTCGGCGTGTCGGTTCTCGATCCTAAGTCGGGAGAGTTCGAATTCCGCCCCGGTCCGGTGTTCGCGAACCTCGTCCTGGCCGACGAGATCAACCGGACGCCGCCGCGCACGCAGAGCGCCCTGCTCGAGGCGATGAACGACGGCCAGGTGTCGGTCGACGGGCGGACCTACCCGCTCGACATGCCGTTCCTGGTGATGGCGACTCAGAACTCCGAGGAGCACTACGGCACCTACCCGCTCCCTGAATCGCAGATGGATCGGTTCCTTCTGCGCATCCGCATCGACTACCCGTCGGCCGAGGACGAGCGACGGATCCTGCTCGAGTCGTCGGGGCGCCCCGAGGACGAGCTGGCCCGACTTACGTCGGTGCTGAACGTCGCCGAGGTGCGCGCGCTGCAGGACGCCGCCCAGCGCGTCCACCTGACGCCCGAGCTGGCGGACTACATCGTCGCCGTGGCGCGTGAGACCCGGCGGTCGCCGCACATCGCGCTGGGCGTGTCGCCGCGCGGGCAGCTGGCCTGGCGCAACGCCGCCCGCGCCGCGGCGCTGTGCGACGGGCGCGACTACGTACTCCCCGACGATCTGAAGGCGCTGGTGGGGCCGGTGCTGGCCCACAGGATCGTCCCGTCGTCACCGGTCGAGGCGCTGGCGCGCGGGCGCGCCGACGTCGAACGGGTGCTGGCGGACATCGTCGACCGGCTCCCCGCGCCGGGCTGAGTCCGAGGTGTCGCGGCGATGAGCAAGAAGGACCGCCCCTCGCCGGGTCCGAGGCCGGTCGAACGCAGCGTCGAGATGACGCCGCGCCCGGCCCGCACCCTTCCGGTCGCCGGGACGCCCGGCCCCGAGGCCGATCGGGTGACGAGCACCGAGGAGATGATGGCGGTCGGCCCCCGCCAAACGGATCGGATGACCGGTCGCGTGGGGGAGCCCATCGTCAGAAGAAGCAGACGGAAACGCCGCCGGGGAACCTCGCCGACGCGCGACGGTTGGTGGTTCCTGACCGCGACGCTGGTGATCGGCGTCGTCGCCGTGGACGCGGGCCTCAACCTCTTCTTCCTGATGTTCGGCACGATGGTCTGCCTGCTGGCCGCCGGGGTCGCGCTGTCGCAGATCGGGCTCTCGGGGCTGCGCGTGCGCCGGGTGCTGCCGGCAGCCGTGCACGCCGGGACGCCGTACCTGATGGGGATCTCGCTGGAGAACCGCAAGCGCCGGATCCCATCGTTCTCGATCGAGGTCGAGGATCTCGTCGACGGCCACCCGATCGACAAGCGCTGCTACTTCCTGAAGCTCCCCGCGCTGCGCACCCAGGAGACCGCCTACCGCCACACGCCGCCGCGGCGCGGGCGCCACCGGCTGACCGGCTTCCGGCTGGCGACGAAGTTTCCCTTCGGCCTGATCCAGCGCGCCCGCGAGATCGCCGATCCGGCCGAGCTGCTGGTCTACCCTGCCCTGATCCTGCCGCCGGTGACGCTGCTGCGCGCGCTCCCGGCACGCCCGGGCGCGGGGCGCGATCGGGGACGCAGCCGCCAGGGGGAGTTCGCGGGGCTGCGCGCCTACCGCGACGGCGACGATCCGCGCGACATCCACTGGCGCTCGAGCGCGCACCGCGGGATGACGCTGGTGCGCGAGCACGACGACGAGGAGGCGCAGCAGGCGACGGTCGTGTTCGACAACGCCCCCGACGGCGGCCGCGATCCGGCGGCGTTCGAGCGCGCCGTCTCCGAGGCGGCGGGGCTCTGCGTCGAGCTCCTGCACCGCGGCTTCTCGGTCGCCCTGGTGATGCGCGGCGGCGAGGTGTCGGCCGACGTCGGCCCAGCCCACGCCGACAAGCTGCTGCGCGCCCTGGCGCTGGTCGCCCCTGACGGGGGGACGCTGCGCCGCGCCCGCCGGGGCGCCACCGTCCGCGTCTCCGTCGGTCGGCCGGCGCGGCTCGAGATGGCGTCGCAGCGCATGCGGCGGACGGCCGGATGAGGTTTCAGCTCGCCCACAAGCTCTGCACCTACCTGCTGGTGCTGTCGGCGCTGGCCGCGGTGGCCAGCACCGGCGCGCTGTCGTCGACCAGCGCCGGCCTGCTGCTCGGCGCCTGCCTGCTCTCGCTCCCCGTCGACACCGGCAACCGGTTCGCGGCGGTGATGGATCGGCTCGCCCCCGCGACCCGTGCGCTGGCGGGCGCGGCGGTGGCGGCGATGGTCTGGCGCATCTGGCGCCGCCTCCCCGATCCCGACATCGGGCCGGTGCTGGATCTCGTGATCGCGCCGCTCGGGTACAAGCTCTTCTACCGGCGCACCCACCGCGACCACGTGCACATCTCCGCGCTGACGTTCCTGCTGGTGCTGGTGGCGTCGACGCTGGCGGGGACGTTCCTGTTCATGGCGGCGCTGGCCGTCTACGTCGTGCTGGCGGTCTGGGCCCTGATCCTCTTTCACCTGCGCCGCGAGATGGAGGAGAACTATCTGGTCAAGCATTCGGCCGCCGCTCCCAGCCAGAAGGTGGGCGTCGCCCGGATCCTCGGCTCGCGGCGCGTCGTCGGGCTTGGCTTCTTCCTCGGCACCGGGATGATGGCGGTCGGGGCCTTCGCGGGTGGCGTCGCGATCTTCGTGCTGGTGCCGCGCATCGGCGCCGGGTTCGTGCTGGGAACGTCGGCGCTGCCCACGGGGGGCCTCGGCTTCGGTGACGAGGTGACTTTGGGGCGGTACGGCACCGGCGCGGCGGCGCGGCACGCCGTCGTGCTTCGCGCGGCGATGACGGGGACGACCGACGAGACCGCCGCGGCCCGCACCAACCGGATCGAGAAGATGTACTTCCGTGGCGGCGCCTACGACAGCTACGAGCACGGGCGCTGGGTGCGAAGCCGGCGCCCCGAGCTGCGCACCGTCGTCGAGCACGACCTCGAGGGGAGCCGCGCCTGGATCCACGAGCTCGACGAGGGGGCGGCGGTGCGAACGCTGGCGGGGACCGAGCGGCTGGAGATCGAGGCGGTCGGCGTCCCGGCGTCGGTGCTGTTCGCCATGGATCGCACCGTGGCGATCGAGCTGCCGTCGGCGCGGCTGGGGGCGGCGGGGACGCTGCGCGTGACGCCGCGCTGGTCGGGCGAGGTCGGGCTGCGCGTCGGCGACAGCGACGGCTTCATCACCCTGGCCCACGCCCACTACGTCGCCTACGCGCGGGCAGAGGCGGGCGGCCACCCGAGCCGCCCCCAGCAGGGGCTGACGACCGCCGCCCGCGGCGCCTACCTGGCGCTGCCGCCCGAGCTCGCGCCGCGGCTGCAGGCGCTGGCCGAGAAGGTCGACGCCGGCCTCGAGATGTCCGACAAGATCACGGCGACGACCCGCTGGCTGCGCGCCCACCACAGCTACACGCCGCAGCCCGCGCCGGTGCCGGCTGACGTCGATCCGATCGAGGACTTCGTGTTCAACCAGCCGACCGGCCACTGCGAGTACTTCGCCTCGGCCGCCGTGCTGCTCCTGCGCGCGGGCGGCGTCCCGGCCCGCTACGTGACCGGGTTCCGGGGGGGAGACTGGAGCCAGATGGGAAAGTACGTCGCGGTCCGCGACGATCGCGCGCACGCCTGGGCCGAAGCGTTCCTGCCCGATCAGGGCTGGGTGCGCGTCGACGCGACGCCGCCGGGCGCAGGACCGCCCCCCGCGAGCCGCGCCGCCGAGCTCTCCGACGCGCTCGACTACTGGTGGAACCGCTGGGTGGTCGGCTACGACCTCGGGCGCCAGCGCGATCTCGCGAACCGCGCCGCGCGCCGGTTCGCCCCCGGCGGGTGGGCGAAGATGGCGGCGCGGGTGGCGAAGGTCGGCGCGATCGCGGTCGGACTGGCGCTGCTCGTCGTCGCGGTCGGCTTCGCCTCGCGTCGGATCCCGTGGCGGCCTGGCATGGGCGCGGCGCTCGGCGGCTCGGGGCCGCACCGGAGCCCGCCGCCGCTGGGCGCCATCGATCGCCTCTACCGGGTCACGCTGGGGCGGCTGGCCCGGGCCGGCTGCCCGCGGCGGCCGAGCGAGACCCCGCACGAGTACGCGGAGCGCGTGCGCAGCGCCGGCTTCCACCCGGCCGGCGACTTCGACCAGCTGACCGACCACTACGCGGAGGCGCGGTTCGGGGGGCGGGCGATCAGTGACGACGCGGTCCACGCGCTCGCTGCCAAAATGGCAATCAGCGCCCCCGACCCCGGTCAACCCGGCACCGCCGCGAAAACCTGAGGGGCGCCCGGAAGTCACCTTCTCCGGGGAGAAGGCCGGGATGAGGGGCCGCGGCGCCGGCGTGAGCCGGCCTCCTGGCACCGGCCCCCTGCTTGCATTAACGTGCGCACCACCGTGACACGTCTTGGCCTCACCCTCGCCGCCGTCCTGCTCGCCCTGTCGTTCGCGGCGCGCCCCGCGGCTGCCCAGACCGGCGGAAGCGGCGTCATCACCGGGGCCGGCGGCGGCACGGGAACGTCCTTCACCGCCGACGATTTCTTCATCGGCGTGCAGAGCCCCTGGACTCGAACCTGCGCGACTTCGAGGTCAAGCGGTTCTTCAACAAGGCGAACTGCGACTGCTCGAAGCCCGTCTTCCTCTACTTCGCGCTGCAGCCGAGCGGCGTGGCCAAGAAGAACGTGGTCAACCGCAACGGCAACATCGAGTTCTGGATCGGCTCCAACTGCACCGATCCCAACCTCCGCGCGGGCCGCTGCCTGAAGGTCGGGACCGCGCTGCAGACGGCGTTCCTGAACGACGGTCACGCGACCGTGACGACGAACGCCCGGATCATGAGCACGGAGACCAGCGTCAGCGGCGCCGTCAACGACGCGGGCGTACCGATCAACAACGGCGTGTTTCCGCCCACCGGCAACCCGACCTGCACCCTGAACGCCGCCTCGGGCTCGATGGGCATCTTCCTGATCGTCGACACCAACGGTGACGGCTACGCGGACGCGTCCGACAGCAGCTCCGTCTACCTCGATCTCCAGGCCCCGCCGTCGCCCGATTCCGAGGGGATCAAGGTCCAGGGGGGCGATCAGGCGCTGGTCGTGAGCTGGCCCAAGATCGACACGTCGCTCTACACCGACCTGCTCGGCTACCAGATCCTCTGCAACCGGGGCGGATCGCTGAAGGTGTTCCCCGATGGAAGCTTCGATCCGGGATTCTCCAGCTGCCCCGCGACGTCGATGGTCGGCGGGATCGAGACGCTGAACCCGCTCTTCGTCTGCTCGCCGCTGCTGTCGCCGTCGACCTCGTCGTACCGGGTGAAGATCCTGCAGAACGACATCGTCTACGGCGCGGCGGTGGTCTCCGTCGACCAGAGCACCAACGCCAGCACGCCCGACATCTTTTACGGCGCACCGGTCAAGACGAAGAGCTTCTACGAGGTCTACCGGAACGGCCACGAGGGGGCGATGGAGCCCGACAGCCCCCCCGGCAGCGCCACCGGCGGGTTCTGCGCCGTGGCCGAACCCGAGCCTTCGGGCCGCATGATCTGGCTCTGGGTCGTCGGGCTCGCGGTCACCGGGCTGCTGGTCGTGGCGCGGCGCCGAGGACGTCCGTGATCCACCATCGCGCCTTCGCGGCGCTGGCGCTGGCGGCGGCAACGCTGGCACCGGGCGCGGCGGCCGCGCAGTCGATCTTCGAGAACGAGGCGTCGATCGTCGAGGGGGAGCACCCGTTTCGTTCGCCGCAAAAATGGGCGTTCGAGCTGCGGTTCGGCCCCTACCTCCCCAACGTCGACGGTGAGTTCGACGGCGCGCGCACCCCCTACCGCGACTTCTTCGGCGACAGCCAGCACCTGATGAGCCAGATCGAGGTCGACTACGAGTTCTTCCACCGGTTCGGGACGCTCGCGGCCGGTCTCGGCATCGGCTACTTCTCGGTCACCGGGAGGTCGAACATCGATGACGGCAGCGGCCTTCCCAGCGGCGACACCTCGACGCTGAAGATGATCCCGCTCTCGCTGTCGGCGGTCTACCGGTTCGACCGGCTGCTGGAGACGCGCGGCTTCCCGATCGTCCCCTACGGCAAGCTGGGACTCGACTACGCCTACTGGCAGATCACCGACGGCAATGGCGAGATCGCCACCGACAGCCGGGCGGGCGCGGGCGCGGCGGGACGCTGGGGTGGCACGCCGCGGCCGGGCTCGTCGCTGGTGCTGGACATCTTCGATCCCGAGCGGCGCGCGCACGTTCGACTCGGAGACTGGGCGTCAACCACACCGCACTGGTCTTCGAGCTCGGCTACTGCGACATCTCGGGGCTCGGGACGCCCAACAGGCTGCACGTGGGCGACACCACCTGGTCGCTGGGCCTGCTGATTCGAGTTCTAATGGAGTCCGATGCGAGACCCTCAGAGGGTCCCGCCCCCGCGTGCCCGGACGCAAGCTGCGGATCGTCGTCGAGTACGACGGCACCGACTTCTCGGGCTGGCAGCGGCAACCGGAGCAGCGGACGGTGCAGGGGACGCTGGAAGACGCGATCCGCGAGCTGACCGGGGAGAGCGTGTTCGTGCGCGCGGCGCGGACGCACAGACGCCGGCGTGCACGCCGACGGCCAGGTCGGCAGCTTCACGCTGGCCGGCCACGCATCCCGCCCACGGGCTGCTGCGCGGCCTCAACACGATCCTGCCCGGCCGACGTGGCGATGGTCGACGTGGCCGAGGCGCCGGCCGACTTCGACGCGCGCTTCTCGGCGCGCGGCAAGGTCTACCGCTACACGGTCTGGAACCACTTCGTGCGCTCGCCGCGGCATGCGCGCACCGCCTGGCACGTGCGCCGACGCGCTGGACGTCGACGCCATCCGCCACGCCGCGGCCGCCCTGATCGGCGAGCACGACTTCCGCGCCTTCCGCGCCTCGGACTGCGATCGCCGCACCACCAGCCGGATCGATCCGCCGCTGTCGACGTCAATCGGCAAGGACCAGCTGCTGACCTTCGACGTCGAGGCGACCGCGTTCCTGAAGAACATGGTCCGCATCCTGGTCGGGACGCTGGTCGACGTCGGGCGCGGGCGCGTTCCCCAAGACATCGTGACCCGCATGCTGCGCGAGCGGCGACCGCACCACCGGCGGCATCACCGCCCCGGCCCACGGCCTCACCCTGTTGCACGTGATTTACTGAGCTCGTGAGCGCTCAGGGCCGGGCCGGCTCGGCGAGCATCTCGGCGACCCTGGTGCGCACCTGCTCGACGAGACGCTGGCGGTCGGCCGTGGTCAGGCCGGCGGTGGGGATCGGCTCGCCGACGGTCGAGCGACACCTCGCCGGTGCGGATCAGCGGCGTCCCCGGCGGCATCACGTCGCGGGTGCCACGGATCGCGACCGGCACGATCTCGACGCCCGCGTCCATGGCCAGGTGGAAGCCCCCCTTCTTGAAGGCACCCAGCGTCCCGTCCCGTGTCCGCGTGCCCTCGGGAAAGATCGACCACCGACTGTCCTTCGCGAATGCGCCGGACGGCGAGCTCGATCGTCCGGCGCGCCGAGACGGGGTTCTGGCGATCGATGAAGATGAACTTTCCGGCGCGCATGGCCCACCCGAACAGCGGGATGTTCCCCAGCTGAACGCTTGGCGATGAACCGGAACGAGACGGGCAGCAGCACGAACATCGCCCAGATGTCGACCATCGAGGCGTGGTTGGCCATGAAGACGTAAGGGCGGGACGGCTCGAGCGTGGTGCGCATGTCGAGCCGCAGCTTGACCCCCGGCACCCCGAGCACGATCCGCGACCAGATCTTGGCGGTCGTGAACACGATCTCGCCGGTCTTGTCGAAGGCCCAGACAGAGATCGAGATCAACGACCCGACGATGGTCGCCACGAGGAAGGAGATCAGTGACAGGAGGGCGCGGAACACCTGGTCCTTTCGTCCGGGGCCCCCATGCTACTATCGGTTTCCGTGAACTTCCGGAAGACCTACTACATTCTTCCGAACCTGTTCACGCTCTCGAGCGTCTTCTGCGGGTTCATCTCGATCTCGCTGTCGACCTCGGGCGAGGGCAACGCCGATCTCTACCAGGCGGCGCTGGCGATCTGCTTCGGCTTCTTCTTCGACACCGCCGACGGGCGGGTCGCGCGGCTGACCAAGACCCAGACCGACCTCGGCCGCGATCTCGACTCGCTGGCTGACCTCGTCACCTTCGGCGTCGCGCCCGCGATCCTGGTCTACAGGTGGGGGCTGACCAGCTTCGGCCGGCTCGGGCATCTTCATCGCCGGGCTGTTCGTCTGCGCAGGCGCGCTGCGGCTGGCGCGGTTCAACGTACTGTCGCGACGCGAGGAAGCCGCGGGCGAGAAGAAGCCGGGAAAGTACACGCTCGGGCTGACGATACCCGCCGCGGCCAGCGTGCTGGTGTTGATGGTCGTGGTCGCCCACAACGCCGCCCCTACCGGCTCGCGAGCGAGGGCGTGGTCGCGGCCGTCGTGCTGGTGCTGTCGTACCTGATGGTCTCGCGGGTGAAGTTCCGGTCGTTCAAGGACCTGCGCCTCACCCGCAAGACGGTCGAGCTGATGTTGCTGATCGCCGGCTGCTGGGTGGTGGTCGCGATGAACGGCGTCGACAAGGCGCTGATCTTCCTGGTTCTGATCGTGGCGTACATCGTCCTCGGCGTGGCCGAGACGGTGCTGCTGATGAAGCGCAAGTTCGTCGAGCAGCGCCAGGAGAAGCGCGCGCAGAGCGAAGCCGCCGCCGCCGTCGAGGCCCGGGGGGACGAAGAGGTCCTGCGCGAGCTCGGCGCCTTCGACGACGCGACGACCGACGAGAGCTAGAAGAGAGAGGCTAGGCCTTCGGTTTCGCCGGCGGCGCCGCCGGGGCGCTGCCGACCGAGTCGTCGATCTCGAAGAGCATGCCGGGGATCGCGCCGATCACCGGACCCAGCAGCAACGGGATATCGACCAGCGCGCGATCGGCGGGCGCCCCCAGGCTGGCGGCGAAGCCGACGTGCATTCCGCCGAGCAGCTTCCGCGACAGGTAGTAGAGGCCGATCCCGGCCGCGAGACCGAAGATCCCCTTCAGGATCGACGTCCAGATCGTCTCCTGGCGCCAGATCGGCTTGCCGCAGACCAGGCCGACCAGACCGCCTATCACCGCGTAGGTCACGCCCCCCCCGACCCCGCCCGCGACCCCGAGCTTGAGCGCGGCCCAGCCAAGCGCCGCGCCGATCGCTCCACCTTTGAGGATGCCCAGAAGAAGCCGACCCATGCGGAAACTATAGCAGGCAGAACCGACACCGACCGCCCCCTCGCCCGCTTGTGATCGCCGCCGGCGTAGCTAGGCTAAGCTCACCGTCTTCGGCCATGTCCGCCGCGCCTCTGCCGAAGCTGTCCGATCGAACCGCCGGCGTGCTGCTGCACCCGACCAGCCTCCCTGGCGCCGCGGACAACGGGGACCTCGGACCGGAAGCAAGGGCTTTCGTCGACTTCCTGGCCGCGGCCGATCAGCGCTGGTGGCAGATGCTCCCCGTCGGCCCGCACCGGCTACGGCAACTCCCCGTACAGCGCCGAGTCGGCCTTCGCGGGCAGCCCGGCCCTGGTGAGCCTCGATCGGCTGGTGGAGGACGGCCTGCTGTCGACGGCCCAACGCGGGCAGCCGCGCGGGGAGCTCGCTGCGGGCGGCCTTCGCCGCCTTCCGGGCCGGAGCGGGGATCGCCGGAGGCCGACCGACTTCGCCGCCGCGGCCCCCTGGCTCGACGAATTCGCGCTTTACCGCGCCCTGAAACGGGCGCACGGCGACCGGCAATGGACGCACTGGCCGACCGAGCTGCGCGACCGCGAGCCGCGCGCGCTCGCCGAGGCGGCGGCGGCGCTCTCCGACGAGATCGCCTTCGCACGCTTCGTACAGTGGCGGTTCGCGGGGGACTGGCGGGCGCTGCGCGCCTACGCCCACGCCCGCGGCGTCGGCCTCATCGGCGATATCCCGATCTTCGTCGCGCACGACAGCGCCGACGTCTGGCACCGCCGGGAGCTGTTCACGCTCGATGACGCGACCGGCGAGCCGGCCCTGGTCGCGGGCGTGCCGCCCGACTACTTCAGCGCCACCGGCCAGCGCTGGGGGAACCCGCTTTACCGCTGGGACCGGATGCGCGCCGACGGGTACGCCTGGTGGATCGCGCGTTTCCGGACCACGCTGGCCGCCTTCGACGCCGTGCGCCTCGATCACTTCATCGGCTTCGCCCGCTACTGGGAGATTCCCGGCGACGAGCCGACGGCGGTGGGCGGGGTCTGGCGCAGGGGCCGGGCGCGGCGCTGTTCTCCGCGATCCGGGCGGCGCTGGCGCGGGAGGCGCGGCCCGGCCCGGGCGGCGCGGAGCCCGCCGCGGCCTCCGACTCGTTCGACCTTCCGCTCATCGCCGAGGATCTGGGCGCCATGACGCCCGAGGTGCACGCCCTGCGCGACCGGTTCGAGCTCCCCGGGACCAAGGTGCTCCAGTTCGCGTTCGGCACCGATCCGAGCGCGCCCGACTTCCTCCCCCACAACTACCCGCGCCGCGCGGTCGTCTACACCGGCACCCACGACAACGACACCACCTGGGGCTGGTTCCACGACCCGGGCAGCGGCAGCCGCGACGCCGCGCAGACCGAGCGCGAGCGGCAGACGGCGCTGCGCTATCTGGGCGCGGGGCCCGACGCGGCGACCGACATCCACTGGCGGCTGATCAGGTTGATGCTGATGTCGGTGGCGAACGTGGCGATCATCCCGGCCCAGGATCTGCTGGGCCTCGGCTCGGAGGCGCGCATGAACCGCCCCGGGGTCGAGCAGGGGAACTGGGCCTTCCGGCTGGCGCCGGGGGCGCTGACGCCGGCGCTGGCCGATCGCCTGCGCGACCTGACGCTGACCTACGGGCGGGGGCGCGCCGCGTGAAACGCTACCTCGTGGCGCCGCCGCGCCGACCCGCCCCGCTCGGTCACGATCCGCTCTGGTACAAGGACGCCATCATCTACGAGGTGCGCATCCGATCGTTCTTCGACAGCAACGGCGACGGCATCGGCGACTTCCGCGGGCTGGCGGAGAAGCTCGACTATCTGCACGACCTGGGGGTCACGGCGATCTGGCTGCTGCCGTTCTACCCGTCGCCGCTGCGCGACGACGGCTACGACATCGCCGACTACACCGACGTCCACCCCGACTGCGGAACGCTGGCCGACTTCGAGTTTCTGTTGAACGAGGCCCACCGCCGCGGCCTGCGCGTGATCACCGAGCTGGTGCTCAACCACACCTCCGACCAGCACCCCTGGTTCCAGCGCGCGCGGCGCGCGCCGGCCGGCTCGACCGAGCGGAATTTCTACGTCTGGAGCGACATCGCCCGATCAGTACCCGGAGGCCCGCATCATCTTCAAGGACTTCGAGCCGTCGAACTGGACCTGGGATCCGGTCGCGCGCAGCTACTTCTGGCACCGCTTCTACTCCCATCAGCCCGACCTGAACTTCGACAACCCGGCGGTCCACGAGGCGCTGCTCGGCGCGGTCGACTTCTGGTTCGGCAAGGGCGTCGACGGTCTGCGCCTGGACGCGGTGCCGTACCTCTTCGAGCGCGAGGGGACGAACTGCGAGAACCTGCCCGAGACGCACACGTTCATCAAGAAGCTGCGCGCTCACATCGACGCGAAGTTCTCCGGATCGCATGCTGCTGGCCGAGGCCAACCAGTGGCCCGAGGACGCCGCCGCCTACTTCGGCGATGGCGACGAGTGCCACATGAACTTCCACTTCCCGATCATGCCGCGGCTGTTCATGGCGATTCACATGGAGGATCGCTTTCCGATCCTCGACATCCTGGCCCAGACGCCGCAGATCCCGGGCAACTGCCAGTGGGCGCTGTTCCTGCGCAACCACGACGAGCTGACGCTGGAGATGGTGACCGACGAAGAGCGCGACTACATGTACCGCGCCTACGCCCACGACAGCGAGATGCGGATCAACCTGGGAATCCGCCGCCGCCTGGCGCCGCTGGTCGGAAATGACCGCCGCAAGATCGAGCTGATGAACGGCCTGCTTGCTGGCGCTGCCCGGGACGCCGGTGCTCTACTACGGCGACGAGATCGGGATGGGCGACAACGTCTACCTCGGCGATCGCAACGGCGTGCGCACGCCGATGCAGTGGAGCACCGATCGCAACGCCGGCTTCTCGCGCGCCAACCCGCAGCGGCTGATCCTGCCGATCATCATCGACCCGGAGTACCACTACGAGGCGATCAACGTCGAGCTGCAGCAGGACAACCCGAATTCGCTGCTCTGGTGGACCAAGCGGTTGGTGGCGCTGCGCAAGCAGTTCCAGGCCTTCGGCCGCGGCACGATGGAGCTGCTCACGCCGGCGAACTACCGCGTGCTCGCCTTCATTCGCGAGCTGCGCGGCCCGGGCGGAGAGGTCGAAGAGACCGTGCTGGTCGTCGCCAACCTGTCGCGCTTCCCCCAGTACGTCGAGATGGACCTCTCGAAGTGGAAGGGGATGCGGCCGATCGAGCTGGTCGGCCACAACCGGTTCCCGCCGATCGGCGACCTCCCCTATCTGCTGACGCTGTCGGGGCACGGGTTCTACTGGTTCTCGATCGAGCCCCCTCCGGCGGCCGAGGCCCAGGAGCAGGCCGACGCCTACGTCCCGCCGGCGCTGGTCGGGCGCAGCGTCGAGAGTCTGCTGCTGGGCGACGAGCGGGTGGCGCTCGAGGACATGCTCCCCGGGTTCCTGCGCACCCGCCACTGGTTCCGCGGGCGCGCCTTCCGGATCTCCGGCGCGCACCTCGAGGAGACGGTCCCGCTGGGGGCGGTGTTCCTGCTGATCGTCCGGATCGAGTACGCCGACCACGAGGCGGAGCGCTACGTGGTGCCGCTGGCCGCGGTCACCGACGGCCGCGCGGTGCCGCCGCGCGCGGTCGCGGCGGTGCTCCGCCTCCCCGGGAGCGACCTTCCGCTCGCCGACGCCGCCGACGAGCCGGGGGCCGCGCGGGCGGTGCTCGAGGCGATCCGGGCCCGCGTCCACGCCACCGGCGTGGGCGGCACCGTCGAGACCATGCCGTTCATCGACCTGGCGCCGAGCGACGCCGAGCCGCGCGACATCAGCGCCGAGCACGCGGCGGCCGCCATCCGCTACGGGGATCGCTACCTGCTCAAGCTGTTCCGGCGCCTGGAGGACGGCGTCAGCCCCGAGCTGGAGCTGGGGCGGGTGCTGAACGCGCGCGCCCCCGGGCTGTCGCCCGAGATCGTCGGCGCGATCGAATACCGGCGGCGGCGGGGCGAGCCGACCACGCTGGCCGTGCTGCAGGGGTACGTCGCCAACGAAGCGAGCGCCTGGCTGCACGCGCGCGAGGAGGTGCGCCGGTTCTTCGAGCGCGTGCTGTCGCGCCATCGCGAGGAGGTGGCGACCGACGGTCTGCCGCGCTCGCTGCTGGCGCTGGCCGGGAGCGAGCCGCCGGCCGCGGCGCGTGAACGGATCGGCGCCTACCTGGATCACGCGGCGCTGCTCGGGCGGCGGACCGCCGAGATGCACCTGGCGCTCGGGGGCGAGGTCGACGACCCGAGCTTCACGCCCGAGCCGTACAGCGCCCTCGACCGCCGCTCGAAGTACCAGTCGATGCGCAACCTGATCGGCAAGACGCTGCGGCTCCTGCGCGAAAACCTCGACCGCCTCCCCCCGACGGTGATGCCGCTCGGCCGCCGCCTGCTCGACGGACAGGAGCGCCTGCTCAAGATGTTCGAGCCGTTCCTGACCCGGCGGCTCACCGGTCTGCGCATCCGCACCCACGGCGACTACCACCTCAATCAGCTGCTCTACACCGGTAACAACTTCGTGCTGATCGACTTCGACGGCCCGCCCGGCGAGACGCTGGCCGAACGCCGCCGCAAGCACATCTGCCTGCGCGACGTGGCGGGCATGATCCGCTCGTTTCACTTCGCCGCCGCCAGCGCCAGCCTCGACGGCTCGGTGGTGCGCGACGAGGATCGGGCGGTCGCCGCCCCCTGGGCCGACGCCTGGCACCGCTGGGTGTCGGGCTCGTTCCTGCGCAGCTATCTGGAGGCGACCGCCGGCGCCGCGTTCCTCCCGGCGTCAGAGGACCTCGAGCTCCTGCTCGACACCTACGTCATCCAGAAGGCCTTCCACGAGCTGCGCGACGAGCTGGATCGCTGCGCCGAGACGGCCGCCATCCCCCTCGGCGCCATCACCGAATTGGCGGGCGTTTAGGAGCGAGCGCAGCGTGGCTTCGCCACGCGAAGCGAGCCGGGGCGCGGGGGGCCAAAGGGCGCGAGGGGTGCGCTCGTGGCGGAAGGCGAGCGCAGCGTGGCTTCGCCACGCGAAGCGAGCGGGGGCGCGGGGGACCAAAGGGCGCGAAGCGCCCGACGTCCCCCGATTAAAACTGATACGCGACGCCGATGTTGACGTCGACGTTGGCGGTGAAGTCGGGGAAGCCGAGGACCGAGTTGAGCTGCGCGATCAGGCCGAGGCTGTCCGTGAGGTCGTACATGACGCCCGCACCGGGGCCGACGAAGACCGGACCGGCGCCGATGGTGTCGACGCAGGTCTGGTTGTGGTTGGACCCGCAGGTGTGCTCGATCTTGCTGAACGTCACCTTGTGCCGGATCCGACCCGCGCCCGCCGACAGCGAGAAGAACGGGTGGAGCTTCTTCTCTCCGTACATCCAGGTCGCCTTGGCAAACGCCGCCAGCGCGTAGTTGGCGGTGTGACAAACACCGTCGGGGCCGCAGCTGGGGGCGTAGATCGCGGTCGTGCCGGTGACCACCTGGTAGCGGAGCTGCAGCGACAGCATCAGCGTGTCGTTCAGCCAGTAGCCGAACTCGGGCGCGAACTGCGCGGCCGCGGCCGGTGCCAGTCCCGAGGGGTTGATCATGACGTCGGCGTTGGTGTCGCCGGTCCCCGTCGCCCACCCGAACCCGGTGCCCATCATCATCCCGACGAAGTAACGGTAGTCGGAGCCTTCGCCCGCCTGCGCCCCCTCGTCGTCGTCTTCGTCTTCTTCCTCCCTCTTGGGCGCGCCGACGCCGGAGAGGTGAATGACCAGCGGGTTGTCGACCGACCCGCGGGCCGCGACCGGGTTTCCGTCGGGGTCTTCCGCCTCGATGTAGTAGGAGACCACGCTGCCCAAGGTCGCCGTCGCGGGGATGTCGGCGCCGTAGTGCCCGTCCCCCTGGTCCTTCATCTCGCGACCCAGGAAGTCGCTCGCACCATCGGGCCGGTAGGCGAGCACCAGCTTGTCGAAGGTCAGGTCCTTCTGGACCGCCGCCGAGATCGACACGGCGTTACCCTGCTTACCCTGGGTCACCGGCTCGTGGGTGATACCGCTGGCCGCCGCCTCGGGTTCGGCCGCGGGCGTCTTCGCCGGCGGCGGGGGCAGCGGCGGCAGCTTCGGCTCCGGCGGCGGAGCGGGTGGTTTGATTCCGCCCCCCTCCTTGGCCTCGTTGAAGGCGTCCTGAACCTCCGGCGTCACCAGGGACTTCGTCAGCGCGATGTCGGTCTGGATCCCGATCGCCTGCCGGAACTCCTTGATGCCGTTGTCCCGCTGCTTGAGGCCCGCGACCAGCACGATCCCCATGTGGATGTGGGTGCGGGCCGTGATGGGGTGGGCCTCGAGGGCGGCCGTCGGCGCCAGATCCAGCGCTTGTTTCAATATCTTACGGGCGTCGTCGAACTTCTGCGCCTGGTACGCGGTGACCGCCTCTTTGTTCAACTGCGTCATCTGCGCGATCACGTCGTCCGCCGACACGTCGGCGACCGCTGGTGCAGCGGTCGCCAGAACGCAAAGCAGGGCGGAGAGCGCGGTGGGGACGCGCAACATCGAAGACTTGCTCATGTCGATGCTTGCCTCGGCAACAGGGGAAGCTCTGCCTGGAGTTCCACTTTGTAACACGGTTTCAAGCAAGTCGCGTGGGGAGGTCGAGCTTGCTTCGAGCCGGCTTCGAACCGGCTTGGACGCCCCCCCGGGACTCCCCGCGGCGCGGAGACCCGTAACCCCTGGCCAGGGTTCGAAAGTAGACGGAATGGTCAGGGGGAGGCCCGAAAAATCGACCGGCCGCGGGGTCCGCGGCCTCTTGCGCCCGCTGACCCAGTGCTTACGAGACCTAGTTACTGTCTCCTGACCGCTTCTTGGAACGAGGAAACGTTGCCATGAACAACACCCCTGACCCAAACGACCTGCTCACCCCCAGCGACGCCGCACGCGTGCTGGGACTTTCGGCGGACTCCGTCCGCGTGCTGTCGGACAACGGCCGACTGCCCGCGATGAGAACCGTCAGCGGACGCCGCCTTTTCCGTCGCGGCGACGTCGACCGACTGGCGCTCCAGCGGGCCCAGAACGGTGCCGCCAACCACGCTGCGCGAAACACCTCCACCCAACCCGAGGAGTGATCCCGTGGAGCTCGAAAACAATCCCGTTTTGTCCCCTCCCGCTCCGTCGTCGTCGACCGCCCCCAGCCCGCGCGGCAAGCGCGCCACCCGAAAGGGGGGCGGCGACAACGGCATCCGTGGCGAGCTCGATCGACTGCTGGCGGCCCTGCGCGCCGCCCGTCAGGGGGACTTCTCGGTGCGGCTTCACTTCGACGGCGCGCCCGCGGCCAGCAATGGCCACGCGGCGTCGGCAGAGGTGATGCGCGCGATCGCGACCGAGCTGAACGCCGTCGTCAGCCTGAACGAGGCGCTGGCGAACGAGATGGTGCGGGTCGAGCGGGTCGTCGGCCGCGAGGGGCGGATGACCGAGCGTGCGGCGCTGCGCGAGATGAACGGAGGGTGGGCCGCGAGCGTCGGGTCCATCAACGCCCTGATCGGCGACCTGGTGCAGCCGACGACCGAGGTCGCGCGTGTCATCAGCGCGGTCGCCGACGGCGACTTCACCCAGAAGATGGCGCTCGAGATCGAGGGGCAGCCCGTGAAGGGCGAGTTCCTGCGCATCGGCACGACCGTCAACGGGATGGTCACGCAGCTCTCCTCGTTCGCGTCCGAGGTGACCCGCGTCGCCAAGGAGGTCGGCACCGACGGCAAGCTGGGCGGGCAGGCCGAGGTGCCCGAGGCGGCCGGCATCTGGCGCGATCTGACCGACAACGTGAACCTGCTGGCGAACAACCTCACCGCCCAGGTCCGCAACATCGCCGAGGTCACCACCGCGGTCGCCAAGGGGGACCTGTCGAAGAAGATCACCGTCGACGCCAAGGGCGAGGTGCTCGAGGTGAAGAACACCGTCAACACGATGGTCGATCAGCTGAACATCTTCGCCGAACAGGTCACCTCGGTGGCCCGCACCGTCGGCGTCGAGGGAAAGCTGGGCGCCCAGGCCGAGGTCCCCGGCGTCGCCGGCACCTGGAAGGACCTGACCGACAACGTCAACCTGCTGGCGAACAACCTCACCGCCCAGGTCCGCAACATCGCCGAGGTCACCACCGCGGTCGCCACCGGCGACCTGTCGAAGAAGATCACCGTCGACGCCAAGGGCGAGGTGCTGGAGCTCAAGAACACCATCAACACGATGGTCGATCAGCTGCGCTCGTTCGCGGGCGAGGTCACCCGCGTCGCCAAGGAGGTCGGCACCGAGGGGAAGCTCGGTGGCCAGGCCGACGTCAAGGGCGTCAGCGGCACCTGGAAGGACCTGACCGACAACGTCAACGTCCTCGCGGGGAACCTGACCGCGCAGGTCCGCAACATCGCGCTCGTCACCACTGCCGTCGCCAACGGCGACCTGTCGCAGAAGATCACGGTGTCGGTGAAGGGGGAGGTGCTGGAGCTGAAGAACACCATCAACACGATGGTCGATCAGCTGCGCGCCTTCGCCAGCGAGGTCACCCGCGTCGCGCGCGAGGTCGGCACCGACGGCAAGCTGGGCGGCCAGGCGCAGGTGCCGGGCGTCAGCGGCACCTGGAAGGACCTGACCGACAACGTCAACCTGCTGGCCGGAAACCTGACCGATCAGGTGCGCAACATCGCCAAGGTCACGACCGCGGTCGCCAACGGCGACCTGTCGCAGAAGATCACCGTCGACGTCAAAGGCGAGATCCTCGAGCTCAAGAACACCATCAACACGATGGTCGATCAGCTGCGGTCGTTCGCCGGCGAGGTCACCCGCGTCGCCAAGGAGGTCGGCACCGAGGGGAAGCTCGGTGGCCAGGCCGAGGTCAAGGGCGTCAGCGGCGTCTGGAAGGACCTCACCGACAACGTCAACTCGATGGCGTCGAACCTGACCGCGCAGGTCCGCAACATCGCGCTGGTGACGACCGCGGTCGCCAACGGCGACCTGTCGAAGAAGAGCACCGTCGACGTCAAGGGCGAGATCCTCGAGCTCAAGAACACCATCAACACGATGGTCGATCAGCTGAACGCCTTCGCGAGCGAGGTCACCCGCGTCGCCAAGGAGGTCGGCACCGAGGGGAAGCTCGGTGGCCAGGCCGAGGTGCCGGGCGTCGCCGGCGTCTGGAAAAACCTGACGGACAACGTCAACTTCATGGCCCGCAACCTGACCGCGCAGGTGCGCGGCATCGTGAAGGTCGTGACCGCGGTCGCCAACGGCGACCTGAAGCAGAAGATGATCGGCGTCGAGGCCAAGGGGGAGATCGCGGCCCTCGCCGACACCATCAACAACATGTGCGACACGCTCGGCACCTTCGCCGATCAGGTCAGCACCGTCGCGCGCGAGGTCGGCATCGAGGGGAAGCTTGGCGGCCAGGCGAAGGTCCCCGGCGCCGTCGGCACCTGGCGGCAGCTGACCGACAACGTCAACCAGCTGGCCGGAAACCTGACGACCCAGGTCCGCGCGATCTCGGAGGTCAGCGACGCGGTCACCAAGGGGGACCTGACCCGATCGATCGAGGTCGAGGCCCAGGGCGAGGTCGCGGCCCTCAAGGACAAGATCAACCAGATGATCATCAACCTGCGTGAGACCACGCAGAAGAACGCCGAGCAGGACTGGCTGAAGACCAACCTCGCCAAGTTCAGCTCGATGATGCAGGGGCAGAAGAACCTGGAGACCGTTTCGCGCCTCATCATGAGCGAGCTGACCCCGCTGGTCTCCGCCCACCACGGCGCGTTCTTCATGATGGACTGGGAAGGCAACGGTCAGATCCTCAAGCTGACCTCGACCTACGCCTACCGGGAGCGCAAGGGGGTCGGGAACCGGTTCCGGCCCGGCGAGGGGCTGGTCGGACAGTGCGCGCTCGAGAAGAAGACGATCCTGCTGACGCGGGTCCCGGGCGACTACATCCAGATCAACTCGGGCCTCGGGGAGGCGCCGCCGCTGTCGATCATCGTGCTGCCGGTGCTGTTCGAGGGCGAGGTCAAGGCGGTGATCGAGCTGGCCTCGTTCCACCCCTTCAGTCCGATCCACCAGCTGTTCCTCGACCAGCTCACCGAGTCGATCGGCGTCGTGCTGAACATGATCAGCGCGAACATGCGCACCGAGGAGCTGCTGCAGCAGTCGCAGTCGCTGACCCAGGAGCTGCAGTCGCAGTCGAAGGAGCTGACCGTCCAGCAGGACGAGCTCAAGCGCTCGAACGCGGCCCTGGAGAAGCAGGCGATCGAGCTGGAGGAGAAGGCGCGCCTGCTGGCCGAGCAGAACCAGAAGGTCGAGATCAAGAACCGCGAGGTCGAGCAGGCCCGCCTCTCCATCGAGGAGAAGGCGGAGCAGCTGTCGATGATCTCGAAGTACAAGTCCGAGTTCCTCGCGAACATGTCGCACGAGCTGCGGACGCCGCTCAACAGCCTCCTCATTCTCGCCAAGCTGCTCTCCGACAACCCGGAGACCAACCTGACGGAGAAGCAGGTCGAGTACGCGAAGACGATCTACGCCTCGGGCGGCGATCTGCTGACGCTGATCAACGAGATCCTCGACCTCTCGAAGGTGGAGGCCGGCAAGATGCCGGTCGAGCCGCGGGACCTCACGCTGCCGGACGTGGCCGACTTCGTCGAGCGCACGTTCCGGCCGCTGGCCGAGCAGAAGGCGCTGGCGTTCAAGGTCGACGTCTCCAGCGAGCTGCCGGACAGCATCTACACCGACCCGCAGCGGCTGCAGCAGGTGCTGAAGAACCTGCTGGCGAACGCGCTCAAGTTCACCGATCGCGGCTCGGTCACCCTGCGCATGCACCGCCCGGCGCCCGAGGCGCGGTTCATGAACGACACGCTCCGGCAAGGGCAAGGGCAAGGGGGCGGAGGCGTGGTCGCCTTCTCCGTGGTCGACACCGGGATCGGGATCGCCAAGAACAAGCAGCAGCTGATCTTCGAAGCGTTCCAGCAGGCCGACGGCACCACCAGCCGCAAGTACGGCGGCACCGGCCTCGGGCTGTCGATCTCGCGCGAGATCGCCCGCCTCCTGGGCGGGGAGATCCAGGTCGACAGCGAGGTCGGCAAGGGGAGCACGTTCACCCTCTACCTGCCCGAGCGCCACGAGGGGACGGCCGCCGACGACGACGGCATCGCCACCCGCGGCTGGACGACGCCGCGCACGCCGAACTTCGAACGCGTGGTGGGCATGCCCGCGCTCGCCGAACCGGACCCGATCGTCACCCGGCCGGTCGAGGACGATCGCAACCAGCTGAAGGAGGGGGATCGCGTGCTGCTCGTCGTCGAGGACGACGTGGCGTTCGCCCGCATCATGCTGCAGATGGCCCACGACGGCGGCTTCAAGGTGCTGGTCGCCACCCGCGGCGACACGGCGCTGGAGCTCGCGCACCGCTATCGCCCCGACGCGATCACGCTCGACATCCAGCTGCCCGGATTCGACGGCTGGACGGTGCTCGATCGCCTCAAGCGCAGCCCGACCACGCGGCACATTCCCGTGCACGTGATCTCGGTCGACGAGCGCAGCCGCCAGGGGGCGGCGCTGGGCGCGTTCGCCTACCTCGAAAAGCCGGTCAGCCGCGAGGCCCTCGAGGGGGCCTTCCAGCACATCTCGACCTTCCTGGATCGCAAGGTACGCCTGCTGCTGCTGGTCGAGGACGACGACACCCAGCGCGACAGCATCGTCGAGCTGGTCGGGGAAGGGAACGACGTCAAGGTGTCGACCGCCCGCACCGCCGAGGAGGCGCTGGCCATGCTCGACGGCGGCGAGTTCGACTGCATGGTGGTCGACCTGGTCCTGCCAGGCGACGACGGCATCCAGCTGATCGAGAAGGTCCGGGCGCGGCCCAAGTACCGCGAGCTGCCGGTCATCGTCTACACCGGGAAGGAGCTGACGCCCACCGACGAGGAGGCGCTGAAGAAGTACACCCAGTCGGTGATCCTCAAGAGCGCGGTGCACTCGCCCGAACGGCTGCTGAGCGAGACCGCGCTGTTCTTGCACCGGGTCGAGAGCACGCTGCCGGAGAGGTCGCGGGCGGTGCTGGAGGCGAGCCGGCGCGGCGACGGCTCGATAGTCGGGCGCAAGGTGCTGGTGGTCGACGATGACGTCCGCAACATCTTCGCGATGACCAGCGTCCTCGAGGCGAGCGGTCTGGAGGTGATCTACGCCGAGACGGGCCAGGCCGGCATCGACGCGCTGGCCCAAGACCCGAGCATCGACGTGGTGTTGATGGACGTGATGATGCCGGGGATGGACGGCTACGAGACGATCCGCGCCATTCGCGCGAACCCCGTCCTGCGGGGCAAGCCGATCATCGCGATCACCGCCAAGGCGCTGAAGGACGACCGCGACAAGTGCCTGGGCGCCGGCGCCTCCGACTACCTGCCGAAGCCGGTCGACACCCAGAAGTTGCTCGACCTGATCCGACTGTGGGCCGGCGACACCCGCCCCGGAGCACGCGCATAGGAGGTTCCGCTTTGCCGATGCGCCCCGCGAACGACCTCGGCGGGCAGACCGCCGCCGCAGAAAATCCGCCTCTCTCGATGCGGGCCAGCATCCTGCTGGTCGACGACCACCCTGCCAACCTGGTGGCCCTGGAGGCCATCCTCTCCCCTCTCGGTCACGACCTGCACAAGGCCTCGTCGGGCGAGGAGGCGCTGCGCCATATCCTGCACCGCGACTTCGCGCTGATCCTGCTCGACGTGCAGATGGCGGGGATGAACGGGTTCGAGACCGCCGGCCTCATCAAGCAGCACCCGCGCTGCCGCCACATCCCGATCATCTTCATCACCGCGGTCAACCGCGACGCCGCCCACGTGTTCCACGGCTACGCCCAGGGCGCCGTCGACTACCTGGTCAAGCCCTTCGACCCCGACATCCTGCGCTCGAAGGCGGCGGTGTTCGTCGAGCTCTACCTGAAGGGCGAGAAGCTGAAGGTGCAGGAGCGCCTCCTGCGCGAGCGCGAGCGCGAAGCCCTCGAGCGCAAGAGCCAGGAGCGCTACCGCCACCTCCTGGACGCCATGCCCCAGTGCATGTGGGCCGCCGACACCAAGGGGCAGGTCGACTACTGGAACCGGGCCGGGCTCGAGTACTGCGGCCTCGACGCCAGCGAGGTGACGCAGACGGCGTTCTGGGAGTGCCTGCACCCCGACGACCGCGCCGATGCCCGCACGGCCTGGGAGCGCGGCCTGCGCACGGGAACCGCGTTCGAGCGCCAGGCCCGGCTGCGCCGCGCCTCCGACGGCAGCTACCGCTGGCACCTGGCGCGCGCCGTCCCCGAGCGCGGCGACGACGGCGCCGTCGTCGGCTGGATCGCGACCGCCACCGACATCGACGATCAGAAGCAGGCCGAGGAGGCCTTGCGGCAGGCGATCGTGCTGCGCGACGACTTCCTGTCGGTGGCATCGCACGAGCTGCGCACGCCGCTGACGTCGTTGAAGCTAGAGGTCGCGAACCTGCTGCGGCTCCTCCGGCGCGGCGACAGCCCGGTGGACCAGCGGGTCACGGTCAAGGTGGAGCGGATCGACGCCCAGTCGGGGCGGTTGCACCGGCTGATCGACGAGCTCCTCGACGTGTCGCGGATCGCCGCCGGCCGGCTGGAGCTGAAGCTGGAGGACGTCGACCTCAGCCAGGTGGCGGCCGAGGTCGGGAGCCGCTTCCACGACGAGGCCACCCGGCAGGGTTGCGCCATCACCGTGCATGCCCCCGCCGAGGCGAGGGGGCGCTGGGATCGAAGCCGTCTCGATCAGGTGCTGACGAACCTGATCTCGAACGCGATCAAGTACGGCGACTGCAAACCGATCGAGGTCACCATCGAGACCGAAGGGGAACGGGCGCTGATCGCGGTCCGCGACCACGGCGTCGGCATCGCGCCGGCCGAGCACGCGCGCATCTTCGGCCGCTTCGAGCGCGCCGCCTCCAGCCGCAACTACGGCGGCATCGGGCTGGGGCTCTGGATCGTCAAGCAGATCGTCGACGCGCTGGGGGGCAGATCTCGGTCGAGAGCCGCCCCGGCACCGGCTCGCTGTTCCGGGTGTCGCTTCCGCGCATCGCCGCCGTCGGGGACGCCGCCAACAAGCGGGCCTCAGCGCGCGGCCTGGAGCGCGAGCAGCCAGCATGACGCCACCGCCGCCAGCGCGGCGGCGCCCAGCAACGCCTGCCCGATGAGGCCAGGGACGCGCAGGCCGCGGGCGGTCTGCCGCAGCGCCACGATCAGCCCCACGGCGACGCCGAGGCCGAGCCCGAACAGGTGGGCGTAGATGTCGGCGCCGGCCCCGACCCCCAGCATCGCGTACAGCCCCAGCCCGGCGCCGATCGGCACCCAGGCGTAGCCGCGGCGCGTGCGCAGGCGCAGGCGGCGCGCCACCTGCAGCCCGGCGACCAGCCCCAGCGCCGCGAACGTAGCCGTCGACGCGCCGACCGACACGAAGGCCGTGCGGTGAACGGCCGCCGTGAGCAGGTTGGCGACAGTGGCGACCACCAGCAGGATCGCGCCTCCCAACCCCGCCCCCAGCCAGCGCCCGAGCGCGGTGACGAACACCAGCGAGGCGACCACGTTCCCCGCCAGATGCAGCAGATCGGCGTGCAGCGTCAGCGCGGTGACCGCGCGCCACCAGGCGCCCCGGGCGATGAGCTCGGCCGACGCCGACCCGAGGTCGAACCAGCGCGAGCCGGCCTCCCGGGTGCCGGTCACCAGAAACCAGGCCAGAAAGCCGATCGCCGCGACCAGCCCCAGGCTGCTCGGTCCCTGATCGGGCGCCGGGGGTTGAACCTCGGGTTCCCCCTCGGCCTCGAACTCGCTGATGGCGCGGTCGGCCGTGGCGGCGTCGGCGTCAGCCACCACCAGCGCGAACTGGCCCTCGCGCTCGTCGACGCGGTGCTGGATGTCGGCGCTGGTCAGAACCAGGGCCCAGTCGCCGGCCTGCGTCGCCGAGACGGTCGTCCGCAGAACGCGCTCTCCCGATGCGGTGGTCTCCGACACCCCTGAAATTTAGATCGCGCATCGCCTCGGCGCGACTGTGATACCGTCTTTGGTCCGGGCGGGGACCCGGGCGAGGCCTGCGATGATCGGCAGCATCGATCACTTCGTGAACCAGCAGATTCTGCGCTGGCAGGAGGAACGACGGATCGCCGAGCGGAAGCGACTGTCGGAGCAACAGCCGACAATCTGCATCTCGCGCCAGTACGGCGCGCGCGGCGGCGAGATGGGGCGAATGGTGGCCGAGCGCCTGGGCTTTCGCTATTACGCCCAGGAGCTGATTCACGACATCGCCGAGGCGGGGCACGTCCGCCAGCAGGTCGTCGAATCGCTGGACGAGCGGGTCCAGGACGGCATCTCCGAGTGGGTCGCCGGCCTCATCAAACGCGGCGTGTTCGCCCCCAGCGACTACCTGCGCAACCTGTCCAAGGTGGTGCTGACGCTGGCGCGTCATGGCCGCGGCGTGATCATCGGCCGGGGCGCCCACTTCATCCTCGACCCGAAGACGACGCTGCGGATCCGGACGATCGCGCCGCTCGAGACCCGTGTCGCGCGGATCGTCCAGCGCGACAACCTCGACGCGGTGGCGGCGCGCGCCACCGTGCTGCGCATCGACGGCGAGCGCGTCGCCTTCAACAAGCAGCACTACGGCGCCGACATCGCCGATCCCGACCACTACGATCTGGTCGTCAACATCGGCACGCTGGGCATGGAGGGCGCCGTCGACGCGACCATCCGTGCCTTCGAGACGCGTTTCGGCCGCCAGCACGTCTGACGCCGCGTGACTGCCATCCGGAGGTTACGTAGATTGCAGCTCGGATGTCGGTCGCCCTCAGCTTCCGCGGCGGAACCCTAGAGCTCGGCGGGCTCGGGCGTGAGGCCGCGCCCCCGCCCGGCTGCCAGTGGGACCCACGAACCGCCTGCTTCCGCGCGCCCGCGTCGGCCTACGCCGAGCTGCGCCGCTGGCTGGGACGCGGCGACCGCGCCGTCGACGATCGCGCGCGCGGCTACGCCGAGCTGGGGGCCGGCGCCCTGGTGCGGCGCGAGCCGCGCCCCTACCAGACCGAGGCGCTGGCCGCCTGGCGCGCGGGGCAGCACCGCGGCGTGGTCGTGCTGCCGACCGGCGCCGGCAAGACCTGGGTCGCCTGCCTGGCGATCGACGACCGCCGGCGAAGCACGCTGGTGGTCGCCCCGACGCTCGATCTCGTGCGCCAGTGGTACGACGTGCTGCGAACGACCTTCGGCGTACCGGTCGGGGTGATCGGCGGCGGCGACTACGACGTCCAGCCGCTCACCGTGTCGACCTACGACTCGGCCCACCTGCACATGCAGCACCTGGGAGACAAGTTCGGGCTGGTGGTGTTCGACGAGTGCCACCACCTCCCGGGCCCCGCCTACGCGCTGGCGGCGCGGGCGGCGCTGGCGCCGTTCCGGCTCGGCCTGACCGCGACCCCCGAGCGCGCCGACGGACGTCACACCGAGCTCGACGAGCTGGTGGGGCCGATCGTCTACCGCAAGGACATCGTCGACCTGTCGGGCGGCTACCTGGCGCCGTACGAGACCGTCCGCCTCACCGTCGAGCTCGGCCCCGCCGATCGCCAGGCCCACGACGAGGCGCGCGGCGATCTACCGCGACTTCCTGGTCACCGCCGGCATCCGGATGTCGAGCCCGTCGGGCTGGTCGGACTTCATCATCCGCTCGTCGCGCAGCGAGGAGGGACGCCGGGCGATGGGCGCCTACCACCGGCAACGCGAGATCGCCTTCGCCGCGCCGGCCAAGCTCGACTACGTCGGCCTCCTGCTCGATCGCCACCGCGGCGACCGCGTGCTGCTGTTCACCCAGGACAACGCGACGGCGCACGAGCTCTCGCGCCGGTTCCTGATCCCGATCATCACCCACGAGACCAAGGTCCGCGAGCGGAGCGAGATCCTGGCCGGCCTGGCCGACGGTGGCTACGGCGCGGTGGTCACCTCCAAGGTGCTCAACGAAGGGGTCGACATCCCCGACGCCAACGTCGCGGTCGTGGTCTCGGGGAGCGCGTCGGTGCGCGAGCACGTCCAGCGCCTGGGCCGCATCCTGCGGGCCCGCGACGGCAAGCACGCGCTGCTCTACGAGCTGGTCACGGCGGGAACGACCGAGACCTTCACCAGCGCGCGGCGGCGCGACCACAGTGCTTACCGCTGATCTCGTCACCGTCCGCCGCCGCGGCGGCGAGCTGCGCCTGGTCGCCACCGACGGCGAGCGCGCCGCCAAGGTCGCCGTGCTGGCCGAGACGTTCCAGGCGGTGGCGCGGGCCCACCTCGGCCGCGCTCGCGACGCGCTCGACGAGGCCTGGGACGAGGCGGCGACCGCGGCCCGCGACGGCGAGCAGGATCGCCGGCTGGTCGCCGCGGTGATCAAGCTGGTGCGCGACGGCTGCCAGTTCGACGAGCCCGAGCCCGACGCCGCGACCGCCCTGCGCCGTGCGCTGTTCCGGCGCGCCGCCGCCGCCCGCCGCGCCGATCCGCCTGCCCCGTTCGACCGCGACGCGGTGCTGGCCGCCGAGGCCGAAGCGCGCGCCACGGACACCGCGACGATCGAAACGAGCCTGTACGCCGATCGCCCGGGCGCCCAGCGCCTCCTCGCCGTCGACCCCACGCCCCCCACGAATCTGGCGGCCGGTTTCGCGCTGGCCGAGGCGCAGGCGGTGCTGCTGCGCGCGACCAAGGTGCGCGCGCTCGTCCAAGCCCGCGACGCCGGCGCCTACCGCCATCTCTTCCGCAGGCTGAAGTTCCTGCGCCTCCTGCCGGTGATCCGGTCGGCGGCGAAGGGCGACCATGAGGGCTACGAGCTCGAGCTCGACGGACCTTTCAGCCTCTTCCAGGGGGGGACCCGCTACGGCCTCCAGCTCGGGCTCGCGCTGCCGGCGATCGCCGCCTGTGACCGGTGGGCGATCGACGCCGACATCCTCTGGGGGGCGCAGCGCACGCCGCTCCGCTTCCGCCTCGACGGCGGGTCCGCCTCGGTCGGGATCGTGGAGTCGGCGCTCCCCGACGAGCTGGCCGCCTTCGCAGCGGCGTTCGAACGCCTCGGCAGCGCCTGGCGGATCGACCTCTCCCCCAGCATCCTCGACCTCCCGGGCGCCGGCCTCTGCGTCCCCGATCTCGTCTTCGTGCGCGACGGCGACGGCGCCCGCGTCCACTTCGAGCTCTGCGGCTACTGGAGCCGCGACGCCGTCTGGCGCCGCGTCGACCTGGTCCGCGCCGGCCTCCCCCACAAGATCCTGTTCGCCGTCAGCAAGGGGCTGCGCGTCGGCGAGGCGGTGCTCGACGAGGTCCCGACCGCCGCTCTCTACGTTTTCGCGCGGGTCATCAACGCGAAAGAGGTGCTGGCGCGGATCGAGCAGCTGGCGAGCGCCTCCTGAAGCGCACCTCCGCTGCGACGAATTACTGCGCAATTCAAGATGGCCCGCCGTCGCGCCGGCTCACCCGTGTCGCGGACTCGGCTACGGCCTCGTAACGAGGATTGCCGGAGCGAGGGCAATACTGCGCAATTCAAGATGCGCCCGCCGCTCGCGCTGGCTCACCCGTGTCGCGGACCCGGCTATGTATAGCCTCGTATCGAGAATCGCCGGAGCGAGGGCGCCGAGCACTGCAGCAGCGCCAATCCACAACGGCCGTCTGCAGATCGGCCCAGCAAGACGGAGGCGCTGGTCAAGCCGTCGAACCAACCCGGAAGCGGCGTCGGCCCAAAGAGACCAGGAGCAGGATGAGCAGCAGCGTCGCCATATCGCCCGGCCGAGGTTGAACATGCGCTCATTTGGGCTCCGGCGGCGGTTGGGCTCGCGGGCTCAGCAGCCGCGACTGCGTCGGTACCAGCGTGCCGATCATCTCGCCGGTTCGTAGATTAGACTGCACCGCCCATGACAGACCGACCGCGATCCGGAGCTCCCGAGGAAGACTTTGCCGCGATGTTCGCGGCGGCGGAGCAGGCCGCCCCGCGCGGCAAGCGGCCGAAGTTGACGATCGGCGACCGGGTGCACGGCAAGGTCGTGTCGATCGGAGACGAGGTCACGGTCGTCGAGCTCGCCGGCGGCGGCGAAGGAACGCTCGAAACGCTGGAGGTCCGCGACGCCGACGGGCAGCTGACGGTTAAGCTCGGCGACGCGATCGACGCCCGCGTGGTCGCCATGGGCCAGAAGCAGGGGTTCGTCACCCTCCGTCGCGGCGCGATCCAGAGCGGCGGCCGGGCCGACCTCGCCGACGCCGTGTCCACCGGGATGCCGATCGAAGGGCTGGTCACCGGCGTCAACAAGGGGGGCCTCGAGATCGACATCGGCGGCGCGCGCGCGTTCTGCCCACTGTCGCAGGTCGAGCTACGCCCCGTCGCCGATCCCGCGATCTACGTCGGGCAGCGGCTCACCTTCCGCGTGACACGCTACGAGGACGATCGGCGCGGCCCCAACATCGTGCTGTCGCGGCGTGCCCTCCTGGAGGAGGAGGCGCGGGGGCGCGCGGCGGAGACGCGCGGCAAGCTGGCCGTCGGGGCAATCCTCCCGGGCGTCGTCACCGCGCTGAAGGACTTCGGCGCGTTCGTCGACGTCGGCGGCATCGAAGGGCTGCTGCCGGCGTCGGAGATCGGTTTTCAGCGCGGGATTCGTCCGGCCGACGTGCTGACCGTCGGGCAGCCGGTGACCGTGCAGGTCCTGCGCGTCGAGAAGCGCGACGATCCCCGGCGCCCCGAGCAGGTGTCGTTCTCGCTCAAGTCGCTGGAGCAGGACCCCTGGCAGGAAGCGGCCGCGCGGCTCACCGTCGGCACCGTCGTGAGCGGGCGGGTCGCCCGCCTCGAGTCGTTCGGCGCCTTCATCGAGCTTGCGCCCGGGGTCGAAGGGCTACTGCACGTGAGCGAGCTCGGCGGCGGCCGGCCGCTGCGCCACGCCCGTGACGCGCTCAAGCTCGGTGACGCCGTCGAGGTCGCGGTGCTCGCGAGCGAGCCCGAGAAGCGCCGCCTGTCGCTGGGCCTGGCGTCCCGCGAAGCCGGCGTCGACGACGAAGGGCGCGCGGCCGCGGCGCGGATGTCGGGGACCGGCGGCGGCGGCATGGGGACCCTGGGCGACCTGCTCAGGGGCAAGCTCCCCAGCCGGTAGCACCCGGCCGGTAGCACCCGGCCGGTCGTGCCGGCCGGCCTAGAGGCCTACTTCGTCTCGGGCTTGGGGGCCTCGGAAGGAGGCGGAGCCGCGGGCGCGGAAGGGGGAGCCGCAGGCGCGGGAGGCCTGACCGTTTCGTCGGCCGCTACCGGCTCGGCGATCGGCCACCCCTTCGCGTCGCGCGCAGGACCCTCGCGGCGCGGGCCGCCGGGGCCGCCGAAGCCACCGCCGCCGCCGGGACGCCGGGGTCCGCGACCACCACCAGGCCCGCCGCCGGGACGACCGGGGCCACCGCCGCCGGGACCGCCGCCGCCGCGCGCAAACCCGCCGCCGGGGCCACCGCCGCCGGGACCGCCACCGCCGCGCGCAAAGCCGCCGCCGGGACCACCGCCGCCGGGACCGCCACCGCCACGCGCAAACCCGCCACCGGGGCCACCGCCACCGGGACCACCGCCGCCAGGGCCTCCGCCGCGCGCAAACCCGCCGCCGCCACCGGGGCCGCCGCCACCGGGGCCACCACCAGGACGACCGGGGCCGCCGCCGGGACGACCAAAGCCGCCCGGACCGCCGCCAGGACGTCCCGGACCACCGCCGGGACGACCGGGACCGCCGCCAGGGCGACCGGGGCCACCGCCGGGACGACGATCGCGCCGGCCTTCCGACGGGCCGCCGCCAGGCGCCCGCGTGACCATCCAGCCTGGGCCCGCCGCGGGGCTGTCCGGCCCCCGACGTTCGCCGTCGCAATCGCGCACGCCCAGTTCGAAGCCGCCCTTGCCGCGTTGGCCGCTGGCGCCACCGGGGGCGCCTGCGCGCCCGCCACCGCCGCCGCCGCCGCCGCCGCCACGACCGCCACCAGGGCCGCCACGGCCGTCACGACGGCCACCCGGGCCACCGCGCCCGCGATCGCGATCGCGGCCCTGAGGCTCCGCGCGGGGCATCAGAATCGACGACGTAGTAGAAATCGCCCTGCTTCTTGGCGTTCGGCGGCGGATCCTCGCCGCTCATCACGCGAATGAGCCGGACGTTGTCGGCGCGGTCGCGGATCACCTCCAGCGCCTCCATCAGCCGCGCCAGACGGTCCCCTTTGATGTCGAGCTTGGCCTCGATCTCCGCCGCGGCCTGAACCGCGCTCTCGTCGACCGGCGGAGGAGCCGCCTCGCCCTCGGAGGCAGGCGCGCTCTCGGCGGCTGCCACCTCGCCCTCGCCCTCGCCCTCGGCGGATGTGGCCGCGGACTCGTCGGACGCGGACTCTCCCTCGGCGGGGGAAGCCTCCGCCGCAGGCTCAGCCTCGCCGGCGGCCTCTCCTTCGGCGGAGGAAGCCTCCGCCGCGGCGGGCTCAGCCTCGCCGTCGGTCGAGGCCGTCGCGCCCTCGGACGCCTCTTCAGAAGAGGCCCCTTCGGGAGACGCGGACTCGTCGGCGGACAGCGCCTCACCGGCGGCTGCGGCCGCCGGTTCCTCCGCGGGGGCCGCTTCCGCAGCCGGTGCTTCGGCTTCGGCCGGCGCCTCGGGTTCGGGCGCGGGTGCGCGTTGGGGACGGAACGCGCGGCGGATTTTGGACGCCTCGCGCAGAAGGATGCCTGGGAACTCGGTGACGGTCTTCATGACAAACTTGGGCGCCGCGACAAAGGCGGCGCGAAAATCATTTCGCTTTCGCTGCGGCCTCGAGCTTTTTGTACTCGTCGACGGCGTTCTTGGTCAGCTCGTAGTTGTCCAGGTCCTTGTGGCAACCGTCGCAGGTGAACTTCTTACCGTTCGCCTTGGCCTGCTTGACCAGGTCCTTCATGAGCTTCTTCGCCTCCGCCCGTCCGCCCTTCGCACACGCCTGCACGACCGGTCCGTCGCCCTTGATGGCGATGGTGCACTTGCCGTCCTTGCCTTCGTCGGCGGCGCCAGCGACCCCGGTCAAGAGCGAGCCGGCCAAAAACGCGGCGAGGCCCAACTTGGCGGCGAAACGGATCATGGTCTCTCCTCTGGATTTGAGCTGCATTGCCGACACCCGACCCGACGACCCGCCCCGATGCCCGGCCTGAAGTCCGGTGCCTTATAGCGTGGACGCCCCCCTCGATTCAATTATTCAAAACGCGACGTTGGGCATGTTCTCGTCGAGGGGCAAACCGGATATAGTGACGTACCATGCCAAAGACCCTCCGGAGGAGATCACGGGCGCTGCTGGTGGCGCTCGCCAGTACCAGCCTTGCCCTGGCCGCCAGGACGGCCGCTGCCGACGGCACCCGCGAGGGCGTTCAGTTCGAGGTGGGGGTGTCCGGTGGCGTTCACATCTTCTCGACCAAGTCCGAGCTCGGCGTCGTTGACGATCCGTCGCTGACCAGCCCGAAGAACGCGCCGATGTTCGCGCTCCGCCTCGGCATCCAGCCGCACCCGATGTTCGGGATCGAGCTCGAAGGCGTCGGCATCCCGACCAAGGACCGCCACAACTCTCAGAGCGCGTTCATCGTCGGCGGCCGCCTCCAGTTCGTCTACAACATCGCCCCCGGCGAGATCGCCGGCGGCAAGGTGATTCCGTTCGTGCTGGCCGGCGGCGGGATAATGAGCGTCGCCTCGTCCTCCAACACCGGCGCCTACGACGAGCTGAGGTCGGACACCGACTTCGAGTTCCACGGCGGCGGTGGCGTGAAGGTCGCCCTCAACGACCTGCTCCAGCTGCGGTTCGACGCGCGCGCCCTCGGCGTCCCGAACACGAACAACAACGGGTTCTCGCCCGAGTTCGAGGTGATGGGCGGCATCGCCTTCACCTTCGGCGGTCAACCGGCCGCGCCGCCGGCCCCGCCGCCATCGCTGGTCAGGGACACCGACGGCGACGGCATCGCCGACGACACCGACAAGTGCCCCAGCGAGGCCGGCCCGCGCGACAACAACGGCTGCCCCGACAAGGACAGCGACGGCGACACGGTCGTCGACCGCAAGGACAAGTGCCCCGACAAGGCCGGCCCGGTCGAGACCGACGGCTGCCCCGCGGAAGACAAGGACAACGACGGCATCGTCGACGAGAAGGACAAGTGCCCGACCGAGGCCGAGGACAAGGACAACTTCGAGGACGAGGACGGCTGCCCGGATCCCGACAATGACAAGGACGGCGTCCTCGACGAGAAGGACAAGTGCCCGGCCGAGGCCGAGACCAAGAACGGCTACCAGGATGACGACGGCTGCCCGGACGAGGTGCCCGCGACGATCAAGAAGTTCACCGGCGTCGTGAAGGGGATCAACTTCCGGCGCAACTCGGCTGACATCAAGGCGTCGTCGTTCCCGCTGCTCAAGGAGGCGGTGAAGGTGTTCCGCGAGTATCCCGACCTGCGGGTGGAGATCTCGGGCTACACCTCTGACGAGGGGAAGCGCGACTTCAACATGAAGCTGTCGCGCAAGCGCGCCGAGTCGGTGAAGGGCTTCCTGGTTTCGGCCGGCATCGACGAGAAGCGCATCGGCACCGTCGGCTACGGGCCGGACCGCCCGATCGCGGGCAACGACACCAAGGAAGGGCAGGAGAAGAACCGCCGGATCGAGTTCCGCCTGCTCTCCCCCGGCGAGAACATCCAGACGCAGCCCGAGCCCGAGGACATCAACCCGACGCCCGAGCGCAAGGGGAAGGGCAAGGCGAAGGCCGAGAAGCCGGCGGCCGAGACGCCGGCGGCCGACAAGCCGGCAGCCACCGACAAGCCCAAGGCGGAGAAGAAGCCCGCCAAGGCCAAGAGCGAGAAGCCGGCCAAGGGCGGCAAGAGCGCCGCGCCGCCCGACGACGAACCGACGCCGAAGTGACGCGGACGGTTTTCCTCTTCGATATCGACGGCACATTGATCACGACCGGCGGCGCCGGACGACGCGCGATGGAGCGCGCGTTCGGCGCTCTCCACGGCCGGGCCGACGCCATGGGGTTCCCGATGGACGGCATGACGGACCGTCTGATCGTCCGGCAGGCTCTCACCCACATCGGCGCGGAGGTCACCGCGGCCGCGATCGATCGCGTGCTGGCCGCGTACCTGGAGCTGCTGCGCGCCGAGGTGGCCGCGTGCCCCGACGACCGCTACCGCGTCCACGCGGGGATGCGCGAGGCCATCGACGGCGCGCGGGCGCGCGGGGCGGCGGTCGGTCTCGGGACCGGGAACATCCGCGAGGGGGCGCGCCTGAAGCTCGCGCGCGTGGGGCTGGGCGAGGCGTTCCGTTTCGGCGGGTTCGGCTGCGACGCCGAGGACCGGATCGCGCTGATCCGGATCGGCGCCGAACGGGGCGCGGCGGAGCTGGGTGCCCCGCTCGACGCCTGTCGGGTCGTCGTCATCGGCGACACGCCCAAGGACGTGGCGGCGGCGCAGGCGATCGGCGCCGCGTGCGTCGCGGTCGGCACGGGACACTACACGCCCGCGGCGCTGATGGCCTGCGGGGCGACAGCGGCGTTTCCCGATCTCGCCGACCCCGACGCGCCCGCGGCGCTGTTCGGCGCAGCCGCGTAGGCGTCGGTCACGGCGTCGGCGGGTTGCAGCTCGAATCCGTACACGTGCAGGCGACCGTCGGGCGTGGGGCCGTGCACCCGCCCGTGCGGACCAGCTTGATGTCGTGGATGACGCCGCCGGGAACGATCTCGACGGTCGCGCCGTAGAGCTCGTAGCCCTCCTTCGCGGCGGCGAGCTTGAGGCGGCCGAGCGGCAGGTTCGTGAAGAAGTACGACCCCTTGCTCACATACGAGCAGCGGTGCTGTCCGGCGATCCCCACCAGGGCGTCGACGCCGTCGCTGATGCAGGGGTCGCCGACGGAGCCGCTCAGCATTCCGGTTCCGACGCGCGGCGCGCAGCGGTTCGTGAGCTCGTCGCAGTATTGCTCGGGGTTGCACGCTTGTGCGCAGCCGGACGGCGACGCGTCGGGGTCCCCGTCCCCCGGCGGCCCGTCGGGCGCGCCCTGATCGACGGCGGCGTCCGAGATCATGCCGCCGCGTCCCCCGGCACCGGCGGAGGTTCCCGCTCGGCCGCTTGTGCCTCCGCTGCCGGCGGTGCCAATCACCCCTCCGGCTCCCGCGGCGCCGAAAAGCTCGGCGGACGTCAGGGGGCGAACGCCGCAGGCGCCGGTGCCTGCGCAGGCCGCGACGACAAGCAGCAACACCGAGGCGAGCGACGGCGAGCGATGCACCCTTCGATCTATGCCGGAGGCGGCCGCGCCGGACAGCCTCAGAACGCCCATGCGAGCCCCGCTTGGAATGACGCGCCGGTCGTGCGCCGCGCGGCACCGTCGACGCCCACCCACTGCGCGAGCGCGCGCGCGTCGAGCGTGGCCGTCCACCGCCCTTCGATGCGCACGGCCAGCCCGCCGCCCCCACCCACCAGCGGCGCGAAGGTATCGCCGCTCGTCGTGCCCGACGCGTGCCGCAGCACGGGGCCACCCCCGACCAGGACGGCGAGCGAGAGCTCGAGTCGATTGAAGGGGACAAAGCGCGGGCCGAGCGACAGCAGAGCCATGACCCGATCGAGGCGGTAGGTGGTGGTGGCAACGTGTGTTGACCAGCCGAACGAGACGTCGGCCCCGGCGAGGAGGCGGCCGAACGCCTGACGGTAGCGAAGGGCGACGCCGGTCTCGATCCCCCCCAGCTCGAGCGGCGCGCTGCCGAGCGCGGCGGCGACGCCGACCGCCCGGGCATACCCGCGCGCCGCTGTCGGAGGCTCGCGCCCCGCGTCGTAGGCCGCGCGCAGCGTCGAGACGGCAGCCGACGTGAACGGCGATGCGAACGCGGGGGCCGTCGGGTCGAACGCGTCCGTGGCGCCGTCCAGGCCGTCGCCGCGCGCCAGCGTGGGCCCGGCGACGTCGGTCCACGTCGTGGTCGCCGCGAGGTCGAAGGGCGCGCCGACGACGAGCTCGACGTCGACCGCGCGCGTCCGCTCGCGGGGCGTCGCGTGCACGACGCGGTAACGGCCGGGCGGGAGGGCGAGGCGCAGCGCGTGCCGCTCACCCTTGACCGCCTCGGCCAGGATCGGCCGCCCGCCTGCTGCCTCGACGAGGTAGCGTCCGGCCGGCGCATCCGACAGCTCGAGGCGGGCACGCGCGCCCCGCAGGTCGACGACGGGGGCGCCGAGCTCGCCGCCAGGGGGCGAGAACCACGGCCGCTGCGCGCCCAGGCGCTCGGTGTTGTAGGCCACGAAGGCCGCCAGCTCGGCGAAGGTGACGCGCTCGTCGCCGTCGGCGTCTGCGGCCCCCGCCAGGCCGGAGGCGAGCACGTGAGAAAAATAGCCGGCGCCCAGCGCCCGTACCTCGCCCGCGCTCTTGCCTGCGAACGCCGCCGTGAGCACGCCGATCGAGCTGGCCGTCGCCGCGGCGCGCCGCTCGAGCGCTTCGATCTCGGCGGAGAGATCGGGACCGAGCGCGGCGCCTCCGTCGCCGCCCCGCTCGGTGAACAGGCTCTGTGACCGGCAGGCGTCGAGGAAGAGGTAAGAGCGCAGGCCCGGGGCGGCGCGCCCCAGATCGGCGACGGCCGCCTGCAGCTCGTGTCCGGTGAGCCCGGTGGCCTCGCCCGCCTCGGGCTCGAGCAGGATGCGGCCGGAGAGCCCGTGGCCGGCGTAGACAAAGTAGAAGGTCGGGGGTGGCGCGCCGGTGGGGCGCGCCGCGAGCGCGCGCCCGACTTCAGCGAAAGCCGCGTGGAGGGCGGAGCGGGTGGGCGGTCCAGCGGGCCGCACGACGAGACCCGCCGCGGTCAGCCCCCGCTGGGTCTCGTCGTCGACGCGGGTGAGCAACGCGACGCGCGCGCCGTCGGCGTGCGCGGCGAACCCGGAGAACAGGAGCGAGAAGCGGACCGCGTCGTCGTCGGCGAAGCGCAAGCTGGGGAGCCCCTCCGCGGCGCCGTTGTAGCCGACGATCACGGCGTAGACGTCGCTGCGCGAGGGCGGTCGCGGCGCGCCGCTTCGGGGCGCGTCCGCCCTCGCGTGCGTGGGCGCGAGCGCGGCCATCAGCGAAGCCAACACGGCGAGGCGGATCATCGTCCGATGACCACCAGACCCGTGACGAGGTTCGTCCCCGGGTCGCTTCCGCGCTCCGTCCCTCGGGAGGTGCGGCCCGCGATCGCGGCGCGCACGGCTTCATCGGTCACGGCGTGTGGGGAGAACAACGCCACCAGACGCACGCGGCCGGGTTGGTGCTCGCGCCCGAGGTCGATGCTGCCGCCGAGGGTGAGCGGCCCGCCGCGGGGGGCGACGGCGGTGTCTCCGACGTAGTCGTGAACGCGCCCGCCTTCGTCGACGCCGACCACCCGCACGTGCGCGGGCGCCCGCAGGCCGCGCAGCCCAAGCTGCAGGTAGTCGTCCACCGAGACGTGCGCCTCGCCCGAGCCCGGGAGCTCGCCGACCAGCCGGACCGGGCCATGGCCCGCGGCGTCCAGCTTGCGGCTCGCGTAGAGCACGACGGTCGCCGGCGGCGCCGCCACGGGCGCGCTGCTGCCACGCAGCGTGATCTCGTCGCCCCGCGGGGAGGAAGGCGGTCGTGGGGTGGCGCGCGTGATCAGGAGAACCGCGACGGCTGTCGCCGGCACCAGCGCGAACGCGGCGCCGAGCCAGACCCGACGCCGGCGCGGGGCCTCCACGGCTCCGGGTGGCACGCCCCGCGTGGCTGGCGCGAGCGTCGCGAACAGGCGTTCCTGCTCGCGCGCCGCCGCGACACGTCCGCTACCAAGCACCCCCGCCATACGCGAGAGCCCGTCGTAATGCGCCCGGCAACGCGCGCAGCCGCCGAGGTGCGCGTGCAGCCTCGCGTCGTCGTGCGGGGAGAGCTCGCCCAGCACGGCGCGCGCGATGGCCCGTTTGTGTACGAGCAGGCTCACGGCTCGGCGATCTCCCCCAGCGCCGCGCGCAGCGCCGGGTCAGCCTCAGCGCGCACCAGCACCTTCTTGCGCAGGTACTTGCAGCGGCGCGCGCTCATCCCCGTGGCGCGCGCTGTCTCCTCGAGGGTGCGCTCCTCGACGAGCGACAACCGAAACACCGCGGCCTCGCCGGGGGAGAGCCCAGCCTCGAAGCGGATCACGGCCTCACGCACGCGGGCCTCGCGGGCCACGTTTTCAGGCGACGGGCGTCCGTCCGCTTCGTCGGCGGGGAGCTCGACGCGAGCGTCGGGCCGCCGCCCGCGCGCGCGCAAGAGCTCCTTGCAGCGGTTCGACGCGACGGCGCGCAGCCACGGCAGGAGCTCGCCGCGGCTCGCATCGAAGCTGCCCGCGACGCGGTGGATCTGCAGCCAGACCTCCTGCACCGCCTCCTCGCGCTCGAACGGATGCGCGAAGTAGCGCCCCACGAGCGCGCGGACGGGCGCGGCGTGCTCATGATAGACGGCGGCGAACGCCTCCCGCTCACCCCGGCGGAAGCGCTCCTCGGTGTCGCGATCGACGCGGACGGCGGGGACGGCAGCGGCCACGTGACCTCCTGGCCGACACTACCAGAGGGCGGCGCGGCCCAGGACGCACACCTCCTCGTTTTTGCGGGCATTTTCCCGGCCTGGTCGCTTTCCGCGCACATCACCCGGTATGCCTCTATGCCGGACCCGCGTCGCGCGGACAATCCACGCGCGGGCCGTTTGTCCCCAATTGCCGGTCCCAGCATAGTGAAGAGGCGCAAACGGAGGTCTCCATGCTGCGCGCCGCCTATCTACGCCCCCTTCTGGTTGTCGCCCTGGTCCTGGTCGCCTCCGGCCGCCCCGCGTTCGCGAGCGATCCCTTCGCGACGTACGTCGTCCCTTCGCGCGTCGAGGTGGGGCCCGACACGGCGGCGACACGCGTGGTGATCCACGGGGCATTCTTCAACCTGGCGAACGCCGAGACCTTCTCGTACACGGACCCAAAGTGCGGCGTCATGTACTTCCAATGCCTCCCCAGCCAGGAGGAGATGTGTCGGATGCAGTGGAAGGAGCTGCAGGACGCGATCTCGCCCACGCCGACCTCGTGCCGCGGGTTCGGGATGTACAACGTCCTCACCACGGCGACGCTGCGCACCGAGGGCCAGCCGCTCGGCACCCCTGACAGCTGGGACCTCGGCATGGGGATCGGCATCGGCGTGCACGTCGATGCCAAGTGCCCGGCGGCGCGCGCCCTCTCCTGTCCGCTCGCGGGCGGCAGCGGTGGTGCGGCCGGGACGGGCGCGGGCGGAAGCAGTGGGACCGCGGGGGCAACCGGCGGCGGCGCGGCTGGCGCCACGGCAGGTGCGAGCGGAGGACTCGGAGCAGCGGTCGCGGGCACGAGCGGGGGCGCCGCAGGCGCGGGCGAGAAGCTCGAGTCCAAGCCCGGTCCCGGCTGCGCGATCGCCGGCGCGGAGACGACCGCTACGGGTTCGCTGGCGCTTCTGGCGCTCGGCGCGCTGATCGCGGGCACCCGCCGCCGGCGCTGAGCACATGACGGGGACCCGCGTCTTTCGCGCATCCGAACGCGACGCGCTGGTCCTGGGCGCGGCGCTGGTGCACGCGGCGCTGGTCGCGGCGACGCTGGCATACGCCGCGACAGGCGCTCCCGGTCCTGCCCGGTGCGTCGCGCTGGCCGTCGGCCTGGCGCTGGCGATGAACTGGGGCGCGAACACGATCTCGCACATCCATCTGCACGCGCCGCTCTTTCGGGACGCTGCCGCCAACCGCGCCTTCTCCCTCTTTCTGAGCGTGCTCCTGACCGTGCCCCAGAGCTGGTGGAAGCTGCGTCACCTCGCGCACCACGCCCTGCCCGAGGCGCGCGACGGCGCGCGCCGCCGCGCCTTGCGCGCGCACGGGACCGTCGAGCTGCTCGTGCTGCTGGCCGCCGTCACGGCGTTCGCGGTCATGGCGCCGCTCGCCTTCGCGACGGTCTACGCGCCCGCGACGCTGCTCGGCTTCGTGTTGTGCGCAAACCAAGGGCGGCAGGAGCACCTGCGCAGCGCCGCAGGCGTCGACGTGCACGCGTCGGTCTACAACCGGCTCTGGTTCAACGACGGGTTCCACGCCGCTCATCACCGCGCCCCCGAGGCCCACTGGACGACACTGCCGGCCCGCGCTGCCGACGACGACGTGGTGAGCCGGCTGCCGCCGATCGTTCGCTGGCTGGAAGATCTGCCCGCGCTCGCGAACCGTGCCGCCGCAGCGACCATCGACGCGCTCGAGCGCGCGGCGCTGGGAGTCCCCTTCGCGCAGCGCTACCTGCTCAGCACGCACGCGCGCGCCTGGGCGCGCCTCTTGCCCGACGCGAACGACATCCGCGAGGTGACGATCATCGGCGGCGGGCTGTTTCCCCGCACGGCGCTCGTGCTGGCGCGTCTTCTGCCGCGGGCGCGCCTCACGGTGCTCGACGCCGTGCCCGCGCACCTCGATCGGGCGCGGGCGTTCCTGGCCCCCCTGACGCGCGACCGCGCCGACGCCGTGCTGTTCGTCGCCGGCGTCTTCGATCCGGCCACGACGTCAGGCGCGGCCGATCTGATCGTCGTGCCGCTCGCGTACCGGGGCGATCGCCGCCGCTTCTACGAGGCGCCGCCCGCGCCGCGCGTCGCCGTCCACGATTGGCTCTGGCGCAGGCGCGGCGGGGCCGGAAGCCGGATCTCGTTCCTGTTGCTCAAGCGTTTGAATTTGGTGACGCGCTCGACTACCAGAGCGTGAGCTTCGAAGGCGCGTCGTGAGCTTCACTCCTGAACGTACTCGCGCCCCTGGTAGAAGTAGGCGCGGAGGCCGAACAGCAGGGCGCCGCCGGCGCCGACCGCGGCGAACAGCCAGAACGACGACCCGGGGGCGAGCTTCGTCCGGGAGATCGCCGCGACGAACACGTTGCCCAGCGTGACGGTCAGCAGCCAGAGCCCCATGATGGTCGACTTCATCCGGCGCGGCGCCTGGCTGTAGGCGAACTCGAGGCCGGTGATCGAGACCAGCACCTCGCCCATCGTGAGCAGGAAATAGGCGCCCAGCTGCCAGCGGATCGAGACCGTGCCGGTGCCGTGGGCGTCGATCGCGCCCTGAATGAGGGCGATGACCGCGGTGGCCAGCGCCGCCAGCAGGATGCCCGCGGTCATCCGGCGCAGCGGCGTCAGCGGGAACCCCAGCCGCGCCGCGGCCGGAAAGAGGAGCTTGTTGGCGAACGGGATCAGCAGCATCACCAGCACCGGGTTGGCCGACTGGATCTGCGACGGCAGCAGCTTGAAGCCGTCCCACAGCGTCAGGTCCATCGCCTCGGCCTGCAGGATCCACGACGAGGCCTTCTGGTCGAACAGCGCCCAAAACACGCTGACCATCACGAACACGCTCGCGATCCGCAGCACGGCGATCGGCCCCTCGACCGCGTCGGCGCCGAAGCGTACGCGCGCGTCCGCCCAGAAGCCGCGCACCGGCCGGCGCAGCCACGTCGCGACGGCGTGCAACGTGATGGCGAGGAAGCCGTCGTCGCGCGCGAGCGACTGCCGCCAGGCGAACAGCGCCGCCCCCAGCGCCAGGCAGCCGGCCGACAGCCCCAGCACCAGCGGCCACGGGCGCCCCGCGGTGAAGAACAGATGCCCGACGGTCATGAACAGGGCGGTCGACGCGGCGGCGTCGAGCAACCCCAGCTTGCCGCCGGGGCGGGGGGGCACGTGGATGAACCGGTTTCGCCCCAGCCAAAAGACGCCGGCCGACGCGATCATCAAAACGCCGGGGATGCCGAAGGCGACGCGGACCCCGGCGTGCTTCCAGATCCAGGGGATGAAGAGGTAGGCGAAGAAGCTGCCGAAGTTGATGATGAAATAGAACGCCTGATAGATCGTGCGCAGGCGGAACCAGTTGCCGCGCCCGAACTGATCGCCGACGTGCGCCGACACGCACGGTTTGATTCCGCCCGAGCCGACCGCGATCAGCGCGAGCCCGGTCCAGACACCCCAGGTTGAATCGGCGCCGAGCGCCAGCACCAGGTTGCCGCACGCATACACCACCGACAGCCAGAGGATGGTGTGGTACTTGCCCAGCAGGCAATCCGAGATCACCGCGCCGATCATCGGCAGCGCGTAGACCGCGGCGACGAACAGGTGGAAGTGCGCCTTCGCGAACGCCGCCGGCGCCGCCGCGAAATCGGGGTGGTGCACGTACAGCACGCGCGCCAGGTACAGCGTGAGGATCGAGCGCATTCCGTAGAAGCTGAAGCGCTCGCACCCCTCGTTGCCGACGATGTACGGGATCCCGGGCGGCCAGCCGGTCGCCTCGGGATCGGGCGCGCTGCGCGGCGCGGATTTCACGCCGCCATTGTGGGGCAATGCGGCGCGAAGACCAACGCGGGACGTATCGAGTTGTCCGCGTGGAATAGCCGCGTTAGCGTCTGGCTGCGCTGGCGGGCCGTGTGTCCCCCCGCCCCTGCCCCGTCCTCCGCCCTCTTTCCGCCAGCGTGCCCGGGGCGATTGTGAGCATGCCTGCATGACCACGTCGACGCTCGCTCGTTGCCTGTTCATTCGGTTCGCAGCCGCCGCGCTGGGTGCGGGCTGCGCGACGTCCGAAAGTCCGACGGAGACGCAGCCCGATCCCGCCGGCGGTGGCAGCGGTTCCTCGAGCGCCCGTGGCGGGCAAGGCGGCGGCGTCGGTGGCGTGTCCGGCGGAAGCAGCGGCCCGGGCGACGGCGGCGCTGGCGGTGTGGCTGGCGCGGGGAACGTCGGCGCTGCGGGCGGCGTCGGAGCTCCGGGAGGAACCGTCGGTACGGCAGGGGCGACCGGCGGCGTGTCGGGCGGCGCGGGGCGAGGCGGCATGGCACCTAGCGGACAGATGGGGTTGGGCGGTTCGGCCGGCACCAGCACGGGCGCCGGCGGGACCGGGGGCGCGGGTGGGACCGTCGGTGCGGGCGGCGCTGCCGGCGCCGTGGCCGGGACGTTCCCTCTCTACGATCACATCCCGATGTACGGGATGTACGCGACCACGAATCCCAGCTTCGTGCCTCCCGCCGGTGTCGTCATGTGGAGCTTCGGAACCGCGTTCGTCATCAAGCTCAACACCGCCCAGCAGGCGCGCATCGGCGCCGATCTCGCCGCGCGCATCACGTACCACGCGCAATGCGACAACTACGATCGCATCGGGGGCGTGTTCTTCCTGCTCAAACCGCGCGGCGAGGCGCCCAAGGCGACCGACCCGCGCACCGAGCTCGTCCGCTTCATCACGCCGTTCAGCGACTACAACCGCGGCGCGCTGGCCACGCGCGTCTATCCCGACGCCGATATCTCGGCGTACGCCCGCACGCTCGCCGATCCGTCCCGCGACGTCTGGATCGGGATCGGAGGAGGGTCGAATCCCTACGACGGCGATCCCTGCACGAACGCCGGTGTCGCGCCCGATTTTCGCAGCGTCGGCTACAAGTACTCGCTGGACTTCGTTTCGACGAAGCCGCTGACGCCGGGGCCCGGAACGACGTTGACCGCCGTGGCGAACGTCTCGGCGACGAAGGTCCCGGTGGCGGGAGCCTTCAACAACGCCGGCGCGGGGGAGCTCACCGGAACAATCACGGTGATCGTCAGCGCTCACGGAGCGGAGTCCGGCGGACACGAATACCGCAACACCCAGGACACCGTGACGCTCAACGGGAAGCAGCTCGGTTCGTTCAGCACGATGGTCGATTGCGCCGCGCTGGAGCGGTACAGCCCCGACGGAAACCCGGGCATCTTCCGCAACAACAACGGGAACAATCCCCGGAACTGGTGCCCGGGCGCGCTGGTGCCGTCGCACACCTTCCCGGCCACGTTGGTCGCGGGCAGCAACAGCGTCAGCCTGGGCGTCAACGTGTCGTCGGTCCCGGCCGGGTCGTACTACGCGACGTCGATAACCTTTTCGTCGCTCTAGCTGGGACGGGGTGCCGATCGCGAAGCCGTTGCGCGGCCGCCGGCGGGAGCGACGCAAGATCTGCGCGGTTCTGCCGGTGAGCGGCCGGCTGGTGGGGCGGGCGCCGGCGGTCCGGTACTTGCCTTACGACCGCCCATGCACCACCGGAGCAGGCAGGCGGTCGTCGTCCTGGCCGCCGTCGCGACCCTCGCCACCGGATGCGGAGGATCGACGCCATTCGGGGGCGGGCCGCCGCCGCCACCGCTGCCACCGCCGCCACCGACGGGGTGGGACGACGGCATCCGTCTGCGGCCGGTCGCGGACAGCGATCCCGCTCCGGACGTGGTCGAGGTCGAGCTCGAGGCCCGCCTGGCCCCCGTCGAGGTGATGCCCGGGCAGACGGTCGAGATGTGGACCTATGGGGGCAGCGTGCCCGGCCCGCTCATCCGGGTCCCGCGCGGCGGGCGGCTGGTCGTCCACTTCACGAACCGGCTCCCGGAGGAGACGACCATCCACTGGCACGGCGTCCGGCTGACCGCCGACATGGACGGCGTGCCGGAGCACTCGCAGCCGGCGGTGCCGCCCGGTGGATCATTCGACTACGCGTTCACCGTGCCGGACAGCGGCCTCTTCTGGTACCACCCGCACGTCAACTCCGCCGCGCAGGTGGGGGACGGCCTCTACGGCGCGCTGCTGGTCGAGCCACGGCCCGAGGACCGGGGCGGCGAGCACCCGGCCGATCCCCTGGAGCTGGGCCCGGAGCTGGTGCTGGTCCTCTCGGACGTCTCCGCCACCGACGGCAAGCTGGGCGATCCGAAGTCGGGCGGCGATCTGGGGACGCTGTTCGGGCGCGAGGGGGACCTGGTGCTGGTCAACGGACGCGTGGGGCCCACGGTGCTGGCGCGTCCCGGCCAGCGGCAGCGCTGGCGCATCGTGAACGCGGCGAAGACCCGCTACTTCCAGCTGGCGATCGCCGGTCACGGGTTCACGCGCATCGGCGGCGACGGCGGGCTCATCCCCGCCCCGCGCGCGTCGGAGATGCTGGTGCTGACCCCCGGCGAGCGCGCCGACGTGCTGGTGACGCCGCAGGGCGCGCCGGGCACGGTGCTCCCCGTTCGGTGGGTTCCGTTCGATCGCGGGTTCGGCAGCACCGAGTTTCGCCCGGAGGTCGAGTCCTTCTACGTCCGGCTGACCGACGACGAACCGATCACCGACGAACCGCCGCCGCTCCCCTCCCCGCTCCGCACGATCGTTCCGCTGGACCTGACCGGAGCGACCCAGCGAGCCCTGAACCTCACGCGGGCGAACGTCGACGGAAGCCTGGTGCTGGGCATCGACGGCGTGCCGTCCTGGGAGGCGCCACCGCTGCACGCCCGCGTGGGCGACACCGAGATCTGGAACATCACCAACACCACGGAGTGGGACCACCCGATGCACCTGCACGGGTTCTTCTTCCAGGCGCTAGATCCGGAGACCGGCGCGCCGCCGCCCGCCCCCGAGTGGAAGGACACCATGAACGTCCCCCGCGGGGAGGTGCGCTCGTTCGCGGTCCACTACGACGACCGCCCCGGGATGTGGATGTTCCACTGCCACATCCTCGACCACGCCGAGGGGGGGATGATGGGGATGATCCACCTCGCCCCCTAGAGCGCGACGTCGGTCTCCACCGCGGCGTCGTAGTCGACGCCCTGGACCTCGAACCCGAACAGGTTGCGGAAGTCGCGCTTGAAGCCGGCGTAGTCGGTCAGCGTCATCAGGTTGTCGCTGGTCACCTGATCCCACAGCGCCGCGACCCGCGCCTGGACCTCGGGCGCCATCTCGCGATCGTCGATGCGGATGCGGCCCGCGTCGTCGAGCTTCGGCGTGCGCCCGGGCCCGAGGTGATCGCGGTAGAGGCGGGCGATCTGCTCGGCGGTCCCCTCGTGCGTCCCCGCCTCCTTCATCACCCGGTAGAGCAGGCTGATGTAGAGCGGCACCACCGGTATCGCCGCCGACGCCTGCGTCACCAGCGCCTTGTTTACGCTGACGTAGGCGGCGCCGCCGAGCCGGGACGCCAGCGTCGCCGACAGCGACGCCGCGGTCGCCTCGAGGTCCTCCTTGGCCTTGCCGATCGTCCCCGACCGGTAGATCGGATAGGTCAGGGCCGGACCGATGTAGCTGTAGGCGACGACGCGGCAGCCGCGCGCCAGCAGGTCGGCGTCGAGCAGCGCCTGGGTCCAGGCCGCCCAGTCCTCGCCCCCCATCACCTTGCGGGTCGCCTCGATCTCCGCCTCGTTCGCGGGCCCGATCTCGACCTCGGTGAGCTGATCGTTGCCGAGCCCGATGCTCTTGCTCCGGAACGGCGTCCCGATCGTCTTCAACGCCGAGTTGTAGGTGGTGCCGGTGCGCGGGTCGACCCGCTTGGGGGCGGCCAGGCTGTAGACGACGGTGTCGAGCTTGGCGCCGGGTGCCGACAGCTTTGCCAGGGTCTGGGCCTTCACCTCGTCGCTGAAGGCGTCGCCGTTGACGAACGAGACCGCGCGCCCCACCGCGCGCGCGGCGGCCCCGACCGCCGCCAGGTTGTACCAACCGGCCGAGGCGGTCTTGTCCCCCTGCGGCGGCCGCTCCAGACAGACACCGACGGCGCGGGCGCCGTAGCCGAAGACCGCGCTCACCAGGCTGGAGAGGCCGTAGCCGGTGCTGGCGCCGATCACGAGCGCGTCGCGGAGGCCGTTGCCGGGGGCGCCGCGGGTGGCGACCGCGATCTCGGCGGCGACATTGGCCGCGCAGCCGCCGGGGTGAGCGTTGAGGGCGATGAAACCGCGGATCCGCGGGGCGACCGTTTGCAGGGGCATGGCCCTTCCTGCCAAACGCCGAGGGGGCGCGTCAAGCCGGTTGTACCCGGCCTGGTCGTGACTAGCTTCAGGTTCATGGACCTCGGGACGGTCAAGCGGATCCTGGTGCCGACCGATTTTTCGGACCCCTCGGCCGAGGCGCTGGCCAGCGCGATCGCGCTCGGGAAGACGACGGGCGCGACGCTGGACCTGGTGCACGTCGCCTTCGACGCCGCCTACGCGGTGCCGCCGCCGATTGACGTCGCCGTCGTGCCGGTCGACATCGGGAAGGTGATGGAACGCGTGACGGCCAGCCTCGACGCGGAGGTCGCCGAGGTGCGCGCCGCCGGGCTCACCTGCGACAGCGCCGTCCCGATCGGCCGCCCCGAAAACGAGATCGTCGCCCGGGCGGCCGCGACCCACGCCGATCTGATCGTGATGGGAACGCACGGCCGCAGCGGCCTCGCCCACGCTCTCCTCGGCAGCGTCGCCGAGCGCGTCGTCCGCCACAGCCCCTGTCCGGTGCTGATCGTCCCCAAGCGCGCGGCGAAGTAGCTCGAGACGGATCTACACGGCCGGGACGTCGCTCATGCGCTTGTCCAGCTCGGGAGTCTTCGCTTCGAGGGCGGCGAGCAGCTTCGACAGATAGCCATCGCGAAACTGACGGGCGCGGATCGATCGGAACACCGCCTTCAGGACGCCGATGTAGAGAGCTGCCACGATGACGGCGGTGATGGCGACGCCGATGGTTGCCGGCACGATGACCGCCCGGAGATCATGGGCTACCAGGGGACTCCCAGGCGGAATCCCGCTGTCAGACATCCGTGCCAACACGAAGAAGGTCGCGGTGGCGGCGAGACTATCGAGCAGCCACACCCACCGGCCGGGCAGGCGGTGCAGCTCGACAAAACCGGACTGATCCACAAAGTGCCGCCTCGTGGCGTGGTTGTACGCGACGACCCTGCCGTCAACCCCGCTGATCACGCTGACGATCTGACCCTTCACCGCTCGAAACAGATCGCCGATGAAACGCCACGATGCCTCCCGCCCATCCAATGTGCGTACCCAGTAGACGCGGTTGACCGTCGTGATCACGCGGGTCGACGTTCGCCCCGGAGTGACCACGTGCTGGTTTCCGATCATCTCGCTGGTGGTGGGCGTGGTCGTGGTCGAGACCTCCGTCTCGGTCCACATTTCTTTCTCGAAGACGCGGCCAGCCTCCATTCTGACGCCGTACCGCGCCTTGAGGACCCGGACGTCGCGCAGGTCGGCGGGAAGGGACAGCGCCTCATCGTCGCCAGCCGGGGGCGGAGTCGCGAACCGCCGCGTCCTCATCGCGAACAGCAGCGGAAGCGCCAGCAATACGATCCCTGCTCCGACGAATCCTGGCATCAATCGGGAGGTGGCGGTTTGGACAGGTCCCCCGACCACAAACGACGGCCGTTGTTGCCAGCTCCGGGGCGGCGTTGCTGCACGCCCCACCGATGGTCCTTCGGCGGCTGACGCCGAGGGGACCTTCTGCGGGCGCGCCTTTTCGGCGTTCCAGCGCGCCCTGTCGGCGTTCCGGAGCTGCTGAGCCGTCGCCTGCACGACGGTGAAACGCTCGCTGATTCGTTGGGCGGCTGCGGCACGTTCCGGGCCCGTGAGGGCGGCCAGTTTCCGTTCGTGGTTACGATCGCGCTCCTCTAACGCTTTTGACTTCGCCTGATAGGTTTCCGGCGAGAGTCTCTCCATCTCGTGCAGGAACTCGAGCTGCTGTCGTTCCAACCTGAGCTGGACCCCCTCGGCGACTAGCACATCCTGTTGCGCCACTGCAGGCGCAGCACCCGCTACGAGGATCAACGCGAAGATCGCCACAACCCCACAACCCGCACCAAGGTTGTTTTTCGGGACACTCCGACAACCCGCACCAAGGTTGTTTTTCGGGACACTCAGCGAGCGTCGCGCCGAAGAGCGGGCGTGTCCACTCCCCGCGAAGTGCTTCCCGGCCGAACCTATTGCCACAACCCGCACCAAGGTTGTTTTTCGCACCACAACCCGCACCAAGGTTGTTTTTCGGGACACTCCGACAACCCGCACCAAGGTTGTTTTTCGGGACACTCAGCGAGCGTCGCGCCGAAGAGCGGGCGTGTCCACTCCCCGCGAAGTGCTTCCCGGCCGAACCTACATGATCACCCGTCGCTGCACGCAACGGCAGTTCCTGATGCGCCCCGACCGCGAAACGAGTAACGCCTTCATCTACTGCCTGGCGGAAGCCGCCGCCCGGTACCGCATCGAGGTCATCTTCACCGTGGCGATGAGCAACCATCACCACACCGGGATTCACGACCCAGAAGGACACTATCCGGCGTTCCTCGAGCACTTCCACAAGCTCTTCGCGAAATGTCAGAACGCCCTCAGAGGCCGCTGGGAGAACTTCTGGTCCTCGGAGCAAACCAGTGTGGTGAGGCTGGTCGACCCAAACGACGTAGTCGACAAGATGGTCTACGCCCTCACAAACCCCGTGAAGGATGGGCTGGTCGAGAAGGCGCATCACTGGCCGGGAGTGACGTCGGTCGACGCCCTACTGCACGGATCGGCGCTATCGGCCACTCGCCCGAAGCACTTCTTCCGCGACGAGGGGGCGATGCCCGAGAGCGTGGCGCTTCGCTTCGTCCGCCCACGCGGATTCGAACATCTGTCCGATGGCGAGCTGTTGACGTTGATCCTGGACCGCATGCGCGTCGTCGAGGAGAGGGTCGCGGCAGAGCAGCGCCGCAACGGAACGACGATCATAGGTCGGAAGGCGGTGCTCGCCCAACGCTGGAGCGACCGCCCGAGAACCCGCGAGCCGCGCCGCACGCTTGACCCTCGAGTCGCCGCGCGCAGCAAATGGAGCCGGATCGAGGCGTTGCTGCGAAACGGCGCGTTTCGAGATGCATACGCCGCAGCCCGCGCCGCATTCGTTGGCGGAGTCGGACACGCCTTGTTTCCACCCGGAACGTACTGGCTACGTCGCTTCGCCAACGTGCTCTGCGAACCGCATCCATTGCCGGGCTGAACGGACTACCGATACCTACCCTCACCGGAGTCATCTCGCGAGGACAACGTCGCGCCGACGGCGTAGTCCCATCAATGCCGAGTGGACGCCGGCTCGTACCCAAGACAGTGGAGACCCGACCCCTGGACAGTTGTCACCGGTGACGACTGCTTTTGCCTCCGGCCCGGCCCGGCAGCCCCTCAAAATCACATCAACCCTGGTGCGGTTGACGTTGGACCCTGGTGCGGTTGACGGTTCCGGTGCGCTTGACGTTACATCAACCCTGGTGCGGTTGACGCATCAACCCTGGTGCGGTTGACGGAGGGAACCTAGCGGCGCGCGAAACACTGCCGGCCGTCAGCGCAGCTCGACGATCACGGCGCCGTCGCCCCCCTGGCGCGGCGTGCCCGGGGCCCAGCGGGCGACGTAGGGGGACTCGGCGAGGTAGGCCCGCACCCGCTTGCGCAGCGCCCCGGTGCCGTGCCCGTGGACGATCACCACGTGGCTCTCGCCGGCCATCGCGGCCCGATCGAGGTAGGCCTCGATCTCCCCCAGCGCCTCGTCGCCGCTCTTCCCGCGCAGATCGAGCGTGCGCCCCGCCGCCGGCGCCACCAGCGCCAGCTCGTCGTCGGGGCGCGGCGGGGCAGGCGCCGCGGCGCGGGCGGGGGCGGACATCCGGGCCGCGCGGCGCGCACCGCCGGTCGCCGGCCGCAGCTCCTCGACGGTGACATCGACCGTCAGCGCACCGACGGTCACCTTGGCGCGGCCGCGGGCGTCCGGCGCCTGGGCCACGATCCCCTCGGCGCCGAGCCGCTCGATGAAGACGCGCGCGCCGGGCGTCAGCGCCACCGGCGCGGCCGCCGGCGGCGTCGCGGGGGCGGGGAGCTTCGACAGCGCCGCCTCGGCCACCCGCCCCAGCTCGGTCCGCGCCGCCTCCGCCGCCCGCGCGGTGCCGGCCTGCTGCGCCGTCCGCACGATCGCCGCCAGCGCCGTGCGCGTCTCCGCGATCGCCGCCTCCACCGCCGTGCGGGCGTCGCGCCCGAGCTCCCGCTCGCGCCGCACCAGCGCCGCCGCCGCCTCGCTCTGCTCCGCCGCCGACGCGACGGCCGCCGCCTCCGCCGTCGCCAGCCGGGCGCTCTCCTTGGCCAGCGCCGCCTCCCGCTCCTCCAGCCGCGCGATCACCGCCTCCAGCCCGACGCTCGACGCGCCGGAGAGATCGCGGGCGCGCGCCAGCAGCGACGCCGGCAGCCCCATGCGCGTCGCGATGTCGAACGCGAACGAGCGCCCGGGCGCCCCGACGGCCAGCCGGAAGGTCGGCCGCAGGTGCTCGAGGTCGTACTCCATCCCGGCGTTCGCGAAACGGGGATCGCTCTCGCCCAGCGCCTTCAAGCTGTCGTAGTGGGTGGTGACGACCGCCAGCACGGAGCGCTCCGCCAGCGCCTCGGCGGTGGCGCGGGCCAGCGCGGCCCCCTGGTCCGGGTTGGTCCCCGCCATAACCTCGTCCATCAGCACCAGCGTCGTCCCGCCCGCGCGCGCCGTCCCGTCGAGGATCGACGCGACGTTGGCCAGGTGCCCGGAGAAGGTCGACAGGTCCCCCAGCACCGACTGGCGATCGCCGATGTCGGCCCGCACCGACGGGAAGAACCCGACCCGGCTCCGCGCGTCGGCGGCGACCAGCAGCCCGGCCCGCGCCATCAGCGCCGCCAGCCCGGCCGCCTTCATCAGCACCGTCTTGCCGCCGGCGTTGGGGCCGCTGACGATCAGGATCGGCGCCGCCTCTCCCCCCAGCGCCAGATCGTTGGCGACGACCCGGGCCGGCTCCGCCGCGTGGGCCAGGGCCAGCAGCGGGTGGCGCACGGCCCGCAGGTCCAGCAGCGGCTCGTCGACGATGGTGACCGGGCTGCCGCCGTAGGCCAGCGCCAGCCGCGCCGCCGCCGCCCGCGCGTCGATCGCCGCCATCGTCGTGCCGGTACGGCGCAGCGCCGGGGCCGCCGCCGCCACCTCGCCGGTCAGCGTTTCCAGAATCCGTCGCGACTCCCGTCGGATCTCCAGCTCGGTCACCTTCAACCGGTTGTTCACCGCGACCAGCGCCGTCGGCTCGACGAACACCGTCTCGCCGGTGCGCGACGTGTCGTGCACGATCCCGAGCCCCATCGACTTGGCGCTCACCTTCAGCGGCAGGACGTAGCGCTCGGCCCGGATGGTGAAGAACTGATCCTGCATCACCGGCGCGTACTCGTCGTCGCGCATCAGGAGCTCGATCTGGGTGCGGGCCCTCTCCTGGAGACCGTGCCGCTCGCCGCGCAGCCGGGCCAGCTCGGGCGAGGCGTCGTCGCGGATCTCGCCCGCGGCGTCGAACGTCTCGGCCACCGCGCGCGCCAGCCCCGCGGGCGGGTCGAGAGCGCGCGCCAAGATCGAAATTTCCGGCAGCGGCGTGGTCGAAGCGAGAAAATACCGGGACGCGGCGGCTGCCAGCTCGCACAGCAGCGCCACCGGGCGCAGCTCGTCGGCGCCGAGCGCGATCGACCTCTCGGCCGACGCGACCGCGGCCTCGACCTCGGGCGCCGCCAGCGACGGCAGCGTCTCGCCTCCCCGCAGCAGCGTCGCCAGCTCGGCGACCCCGGCCATCCGGGCCCGGGCAAGGGCGGCGTCGGCCGCCAGCGGCGGGTCGAAGCAGAGCGCCCGCCCCCCCGGCGATTCGGCGACCGCGGCCAGCCGCACCCCCAGCTCCTGCCAGTCGAGGACGGACGCGTCGATCGTGTCGGGACCGTCGGAAACGCCGTCGGAGGGGCTCACGAGCCGACCATACCGCTGACGAGCTCCAGAAACCCGGCCGGCGTTTCGAAGGTGGCCTGCAGGCGGCCGAGCGTGATCGTCTCGCCGCCGCAGAGCCGCACCATCGCGGCGCGCGCGATCGGCGCGCCGTTGACCGCGGTGCCGTTGGTCGACCCGCAGTCGGCGATGGTGGCCCCCCCTTCGTGCGCCGCGAACGCGCAGTGGCGCTTCGAGATCGAGTGATCCGGAATCACGACGTCGACCTCGTTTTCCTCGGCGCGGCCAATCAGCACCGGGCCCACCGATGCGTCGGGCGACTTCGCCAGCACGAACACCCGCCCGACCAGCGCGCGGATGACGTCGGGCCGCTCCGCCGCGGTCCGGATCGCGCTCGCCCGGCGTCTGGGCCCCGGCGGCCGGCCGGTCACGATCAGCACCGGGGCGGCGTAGCGGCGACGGAAGGCGCGCTCGCCAATCTTGCGCAGCTCACCCGCGAAATCGTCGAGGTAACGGGCTGCTGCCAAGCAAACAAGTATACGGGACCCTCGAAGGGTCCCGTCTGGGAAGGTCGATCAAACTCAGCCGGCGTGGCTTTCAAACCGCGTTCGCGGCGTAGTCGCGGCCCCGGTGGGTCGCCAGCGCGCTCTCGATCGTCCAGAGCAGGTCTTCCAGGTTGACCGGCTTCTCCATGCACGCGACCGCGCCGTACCCCTCGGCGGCCGTGCAGAGATCGTGGGTCTCCGTGCCCGTGATCAGGATGACCGGGATGTCGCCCAGCGCCTTCCGGACGTGCTGGATGAGGTCCGGACCCAGCATCCCCGGCATCTGCACGTCGGACAGCACCAGGTCGGGTTTCAGCCCCTCCAGCTTGGACACCGCTTCGAAACCGTCACCGGCGACTTCGGCTTGGTAACCGGCCTGGGCCAGCACAGCCGCGATCAGCTCCCGCGCATCCTGCTCGTCGTCCACCACCAAGATTCGATCCCGCCGTGTCTTCATCATGGTGACCTCGTAAGGAGCAAGATCGGAACCAAGCCACGGCCTACAGTCATCTAGGGAGCGTTACACCACCGTAACTCCGCTCCCTTGGGTCGGTTACGACGTGTAGATTCGGGGTCCCCCAAAGGCCATGGCCGACGTCATCGACGTACGCGCGCTGTCGAAAAGCTACCGCGTTCACAAACGCGCCCCCGGCGTGGCCGCTGCTTTGCGCTCGGTGCTGCGGCGCAAGTACGAGATCGTCAAGGCGGTCGAAGACCTATCTTTCACCATCGCCGAGGGGGAGCGGGTCGGATTTCTCGGCCCCAACGGGGCGGGCAAGACCACGACGCTGAAGGTGCTGGCCGGCCTTCTGCACCCGACCTCGGGGACGATACGTGTGGGCGGTTACGTTCCGTACACGCGCGATCGGCGGTTCCTGCAGCTGATCACGCTGGTGATGGGACAGAAGCAGCAGCTGCTGTGGGACCTCCCGCCGGCGGAGACCTACGCGATGAACCAGGCCCTCTACGACGTCCCCCGCGCGGACGCCCAGGAGATGGTGAAGACGCTGGTCGACCTGCTGGAGATCGGTGACCTGATCACCAAGCCGACGCGCCAGCTGTCGCTGGGGGAGCGCATGAAGTGCGAGCTGGTCGCGGCGCTGTTGCACCGGCCCCGGGTGCTGTTCCTCGACGAGCCGACCATCGGGCTGGACGTGTCGATGCAGGCAAAGATGCGGGCCTTCATCAAGGAGTACAACGAGCGCTACGGCGCCGCGGTGCTGCTGACCAGCCACTACATGGACGACGTCGTCGCGCTCTGCCCGCGGGTGGTCGTGATCGATCACGGGCCGGCTGATCTACGACGGCAACCTGCGCGAGCTGGCGCGCAAGATCCGCCCCGACAAGCGGGTGACGATGCGGTTCTCCAAGCCGGTCGACGCGGCCGATCTGGCCAAGCTGGGCACGATCGTCTCCGCCGACGCCGCCCAGGCGGTGCTGTCGGTCCCCGCCGCGCAGGCGAGCGCGGTGATACGCGACGCGCTGGCGGCGCTGCCGATCGTCGACCTCGCGATCGAGGAGCCGCCGCTGGAGGAGGTCATGCGCGAGCTGTTCCACACCCGCGGCCGGGACAACCCGGACCCGCGCACGCCGGTATGACCACGACGACCGCCCCACAGACCGAACCGGCGCCGCCTCCGCCACCCGTCGGTTTCAGCGCCCAGGCGGCACACGCCGCGCGCGCCTTCCCGGCGTTGCTCCGCATCGGCCTCGCCGAGGTGGTCGCCTACCGGGCCGAGTTTCTGGTCTGGATCCTGACCACCAACATGCCGCTGGTGATGCTGGCGCTGTGGCACGCCGTCGCCGCCGACGGCGCGGTGGGGCGGTTCGGCCAGCGCGAGTTCACCACCTACTACCTGAGCATCCTCGCGGTCCGCCTGCTCACCAGCAACTGGGTCGCCTGGGAGATGTCGATGCAGATCCGCGACGGGACGCTGGCGGCGAAGCTGCTGCGGCCGGTGCACCCGCTCTACGCCTTCGCCGCCGAGCACCTGGCGGCGGTGCCGATGCGGGCGCTGGTGATCTCGCCGATCGTCGCGCTCCTGATCTACACCAGCGCCGGGCGGCTGGCGGGCCACGATCTCCGGCTCGCCGCCGTGCTGGCCGCGTCGTTGCTGGGCGCCTGGCTGCTCACCTTCTTCATGATGGTGTTGCTGGGTGCGCTGTCGTTCTTCATCGAGAGCGCGCTGGGGGTGTTCGAGCTCTGGATCGCCATCTACTCGATCTTCTCCGGCTACCTGATCCCGCTGGAGGCGCTGCCCGGCTGGGTGCGCGCGGCCGGCCAGGTGCTGCCGTTCCGGTTCATGCTCAGCTTCCCGGTCGAGACACTGGCCGGGCTGGTCGGCCCGGCAGAGGCGGCCAAGTTGCTCGCCTGGCAGTGGCTCTACATCGCGGCGGCGGCGGCGGCCGCGCTCACCGTCTGGCGGGCCGGGGTGCGGCGCTTCTCGGCGTACGGCGGATGAGAGACCTCCCCCGCCTCGCCGGCCGTTATGCCCGCCTGCTGCGGGTGCAGCTGGGTATGTCGGCGCTGACCGCGATGCAGTACCGCGCCGACTTCATCGTGCGCGGCCTGATCGCGGTGCTGGGGCTCGCGATCACCCTGATCCCGTTGCTGGTCGTCTTCGGCGTCCGCGAGCAGGTGGCCGGCTGGTCGTTCCCCGAATCGCTGGTGGTCGTCGGCTGGTTCACGCTGCTGCGCGCGGTGCTGGAGGGGGCGGTCAGCCCCAGCCTGACCGCCGTCGTCGAGCACGTGCGGCGCGGGACGCTCGACTTCGTGCTGCTCAAGCCGGCCGACGCCCAGTTCCTGGTGTCGACGGCGAAGTTCGAGCCCTGGCACGTCGCCGACGTCGCCGGGGCGCTGGCGCTGTTCACCTACGCCTTCGCGAAGCTGGGGCGCCTCCCCTCGCCCGCCGCGGTCGCCGCCGGGCTCGCGTTCCTCGCCCTGGCCGTCCTGATCCTCTACTCGATCTGGATCCTGGTGGTCAGCGCCTCCTTCTGGGTCGTCAAGATCGACAACCTCTCGTACTTCATCGGGTCGCTCTTCGACGTCGCGCGCTGGCCGGTCTCGATCTTCAAGGGGGCGCTGCGGTTCGTGTTCACGTTCGTGTTCCCGATCGCGCTCATGACCACCTACCCGGCGCTCGCGCTGCTCGGCAAGCTCGAGGGGCGGACAGCCGCCTTCGCGCTCGCCGGCGGCGTCGCGTTCGCCTGGCTGGCGCGTCGGGTCTGGCTCCGCGCGCTGGCGCTCTACACGTCCGCGAGCTCGTAGCCGCTAGCTCACGTCACTTGGGCGTCGACTGGGTGTAGACGAGGCCGTAGGAGCCGCAGGTCGCGGCGTCGACCGAGACGGTGACCAGACCGGGGCCGGCGTTGGAGACGAGGATCGTCGCCGCGTTCTTGGCCTCGGTGCAGGCGGTGGCGCTGCCGGGCGCGGCGCAGGCGACCTCGGAACCTGTCGACGGCATGCACTTTCCGGAGCTCGCCGACCGGGTCTCGGAGCCGAACACCGCTGACAGCGACGAGGCGGCCGCCGAGCGCCCGTAGCAGGTCGAGAACCCGAGCGCGACCTGCGGGCACTTCACCACCAGGTAGTTTTGATCGAGCCCCTGCGGGGAGACGCAGCTCGGCGTCACGACGTCGCCCGACTGGCAGGTCGTCCCGACCTCCACCTGGTTGTCCACCGTCGGGTTCAGCTGGACCGACGTGCACCCGATCGGCACGTGGTGATAGCCGAGCAACCAGCTGCCCGGCGTGCCCTGCGCCCGCACCACGACGAAGTAGCGCCCCTTCGGGAGCGCCTTGCCGCCGAGCGGCCCCTCACCGGGGGTCACGAGAATCATCGGGAACTGAGACCGGGCGCAGCGCTTCGCGCCCGTGTCCGAGGTCGCGCAGTCGATCGCCCTCGCGTCCGGAGGGCAGAGCTCGGGATAGAGCTCCAGCGTCGCGGAGACCGCGTTGTCGAGCGTCTTGTCGACCACGTCCAGGTAGATCCACTCGTCGCCCGTGAGCGTGAAGGTGAAGAACACGTCGGGGCCGTCGCTGCCGCAGTTTGGCTTGGAGTCCTGGCCGGCGTCCTGGAAGTCGATCGGGAAGCGTCCGCCCGCGGTGATGTCCGTCGCCTTGGCGCACTTGTCGTTGCCGGGCGGGATCGGGGCGCAGTCGGCGTCGGTGCTGGCGGTGCAGCCGGACGGGCAGCAGCCGTCGGCCGTCGCGAGGCACTGGGTCTGCGTCCCGGCGACGGCACAGGCCCGCTGGCAGCCGGTTCCGATCAGGCTGTAGAGCTGGCAGGCCATCTGCGGGCAGGCGGTGGGGCAGTTCCCGTCGCACAGCTCGCCGCTCTCGACGACGTTGTTGCCGCAGGCCGGGGTGCAGTTGTTGTCGTTGGTCGCGTTGCACCCGGCAGGGCAGCAGCCGTCGTTGCTGGCGCAGGCGGTGATCGATCCCCCGTTCACGCACTGGGCGTTGCACGACGCCGCCGCGCCCGTGAGGCTGCGAAGCTGGCAGCCGACCGCCGGGCAGGCCGTCGGGCAGTTCCCGTCGCACAGCTCCGGGGACTCGACGACGTTGTTGCCGCAGGAGGAGCTGCAGTTGTTGTCGTTGTTCGCGTTGCACCCCGTCGGGCAGCAGGCGTCGTTGCTGGCGCAGGCGGTGATCGACCCGGCCGCCACGCACTTGGCGTTGCATGCCGCCGCCGACCCGCTCAGCGTCCGCAGGCTGCACCCCTGCGCCGGGCAGGAGGTCGGACAGTTCCCGTCGCAGACCTCCGTCCCCTCGACGATGCCGTTGCCGCAGACCGCGCTGCAGTTGTTGTCGTTGTTCGCGTTGCACCCGGCGGGGCAACAGGCGTCGCCGCTCGTGCAGGTGGCGATCGTCGCGCCGTTGGCGCACTTCGCGTTGCAGGTGGCGGCCGAACCGGTCAGCGTGCGCAGCTGGCAGCCGACCGCCGGGCAGGAAGCGGGGCAGTTCCCGTCGCAGACTTCGCTCCCCTCGATGACGCCGTTGCCGCAGGTCGGGGCGCAGTCGTTGTCGTTGGCGGCGTTGCACCCGGTGGGGCAACAGCCGTCGTTGCTGGCGCAGGCGGAGATGGTCCCGCTGTTCACGCACCTGGCGTCGCAGGTCGCCGCCGCGCCCGACAGCGCCCGCAGCTGGCAGCCGACGGCCGGGCAGCTCGCCGGGCAGTTCCCGTCGCAGACCTCGGGCGCCTGTACGACCCGATCGCCGCAGGCAGCGCTGCAGTTGTTGTCGTTGGCCGCGGTGCAGCCGGCCGGGCAGCAGCCGTCGTCGTTGGCGCAGGCCGCGATGGTGGCGCCGTTGCTGCACTTGGCGTTGCAGGTCGTCGCCGCGCCGGTCAGGGTGCGCAGCTGGCAGCCGAGCGCCGGGCAGCTGGTCGGACAGCTCCCGTCGCACAGCTCCGTCGCCTCGGCGATGCCATTGCCACAGAACGCCGCGCAATCGTTGTCGTTGTTGGCGTTGCACGACAGCGGGCAACAGCCGTCGCCGTTGGCGCAGATCGCGATCGTCGCGGCGTTCACGCACTGGGCGTTGCAGGTCGTCGCCGACCCGCTGAGCATCCGCTGCTGGCAGGCGATGGCCGGGCAGACCGTCGGACAGTTGCCGTCGCACAGCTCAGTCCCCTCGACGACGCCATTGCCACACCCGCTGACGGACCCGTCCGCGGCGCCGTCGGTCCCGCCGTCGGTCCCGCCCTCGGGTCGCACGTCGGATCCGGCATCAGGGAGGCCCGCGTCGGGCGTCCCGCTGTCCGGCGTCCCGCTGTCGGGCGTCCCGCTGTCGGGCGTCCCGCCGTCCGGCGTCCCGCCGTCCGGGGTCTCCGGGACCAGGGTGACGATCACGCTCGTCGTCTGCAGGTCGCTCGTCTGGGAGCCGCTGGCGATCGGTTTGTGATTGGCGTCCTGCAACGTCACAACGAACAGCAGCGAGCCGGACTTCACGGGTGCCCGGTAGAACAGCACCGTCTCGCCGTCGTCCAGATCCCCGCCGGCGAGCGCGGCCGGCGTGTTGACCATCGGCGCGCCATCGGCCGTGATGCCGGGGCCGCTGACCGACAGCACCACGAACCGCGCCCGCGCCCGGTCGGCCGCCGGCAGGCTGGTGGCCCGCAAGGTGATCTGCAGCGTCAGCGAGTCGGCCGTGACGCCGCCGCAGCCTGCCGCCCCGAGCGTCAGAAGGGGCGCAACCAGCAGCGCCACGCATGTCGCCAACCGTTGCAATCGTCCCCCCGTCATTCGGCGGGCGATTCGACTCTGCGACCCCAAGGCTGTCAATGACCAGTGTGGCGAGGACATGAGCTCACGAACTACAACGAGTCATCGAGCCCAAGTTCCACCCCAAGACGTCGACTTGGAGCGTCAGGCCTCGCGCGGAAACCCGTTCGGCGGCTGAGCCGCAGGAGGTACTATCGCGCAACTGAGTCGCCGAGGGTTTTTGCCACCTCTCAGGAACAGCGCAGGACGTAGTCTGGCCGTCGCCATGGGCGCGGCGCTCTCGGCGCTGGCGTTCGTCGCGTGCCAGGGGCCTGAAGCGTTCTATCGCGGTGACGCCGACATCCTGACCGGCGCGGCGGGCGAGGGAGAGCCCACCGGGGCCGGCGGCGACGACGCAACAGGCGCCGGCGGCGCGGCGGGGCAGGTCCTATCCGGTGTCGCGGGGAGTCAGGGCCGGGGCGGCACCACCGGCGTCGCGGGGAGCCCCGGGCGCGGCGGCTCGACCGGCGTCGCGGGCATGGGGCGCGGCGGCTCGACCGGCGCCGCAGGCATGGGACGCGGCGGCACCACCGGCGTCGCAGGCATGGGGCGCGGCGGCTCGACCGGCGCCGCCGGCATGGGACGCGGCGGCTCGACCGGCGTCGCAGGTATGGGGCGCGGCGGCTCGACCGGCGTCGCCGGCATGGGGCGCGGCGGCACCGCAGGGACCGGGCGCGGCGGCTCGACCGGCGTCGCAGGCATGGGACGCGGCGGCTCGACCGGCGCCGCCGGCATGGGGCGCGGCGGCACCGCCGGAACCGGGCGCGGCGGCACCGCCGGCACCGGGCGCGGCGGCGCCACGGGGGCCACGGACGCGGGGATAGACACGGGGAGTGACACCGGCCCCTGCGCCGGCCTCTGCACCAACCCGGGCACCGTCCCGCCGGGCATGGCGTCGGGCGATCTCGGCGTCGAGGCGACCTGCGACGAGGTGATGGGAAACATCACCCACATCGTCTGCGGCAACTTCGTCTCCCCCCGCACGCTGAAGGTGAACAACACGACCGTCAGCTGCGCGGGCAGCGGCGTCACGCTCCCCGCCGCCCGCATGGGCGGCTACTGCATGCAGGCCACCGCCGGCCAGTACTCGTACGCCTACTTCAATACGTACTGAGTCAGAACGTACTGAGTCAGACCGGGACGTGGATGCGGCGGGGGAGCCGGGCGCGGCGCTCGACGCTGTAGGGCCAGGGGCGCGGGACCGCCAGGAACATCAGCGACGAGCCGAGCAGGGCCAGGTTCTTGGTGAAGTTGACGAGGTTGGCCTGGCGCGCGGCGGCGCTGGTGTCGGCCCAGAAGGCGTGCATGGTGAGCGTCACCGGGACCATGAACAGCACCACCGCGGCGATGCCGATGTCCGGGAACACGCCCAGCAGCAGCGTCACGCCCGCGATCGCCAGCAGCAAGCCCGCCAGAATGACCGCGGCCTCGGGCACGGGCACACCGTGCAGCGCGGCGGCGTGCGCCAGTGGCCCCACGTCGGCGAAGTGGTGATAGGCGCTGAAAAGGTAATAGCATCCGACGATCAGACGCCCGACGAGGAATGCTTGAGCCATGATGAATCTCCTTACAGGGAAACTAATGACGGGCGCGACCACGGGCAGAGGCGCGCGATAACCACGCGATGACCGCTTCGGAAGTTCAAACAGAGCTCGACCATGACGTGGGCGCCGCGGCCCGGGCGCTGGCCACCCGGTGGCGCGCGGGCGACCCCGCCGATCCCGGCCTGCGGGCGGCCTGCGCCGAGTCGCTGGCCGGTCTGCGCCGCAGATGGCGCGCCCAGCCCGCCGCGTTCGACACCGACGCGGTGGCGCTGCTGCGCGACGTCGCGCGCGAGCTGGCGGCATCCCGCCCCGAGCCGGCGGCGGTGCTGAGGGACGTCTTCGGCTTCGACGAGTTTCGCGCCGGCCAGCGCGAGATCATCGACGCGCTGCTGGCCGGACGCGACTGCGTCGGCATCATGCCGACCGGAGCCGGCAAGTCGCTGACATTCCAGATCCCGGCCCGGATCCTGGGCGGCACCACGCTGGTGATCTCCCCGCTCATCGCGCTGATGAAGGATCAGGTCGACGCCATGACCGAGGTCGGGCTGCGCGCCACCTACCTCAGCTCCACGCTCGAGCCGGAGGAGCGCCAGCGTCGGGTGCGCGCCCTGGCCGCCGGGGAGTACGAGCTCTGCTACGCGGCGCCCGAGGGGATCGAGGCCTCGGTCGGCCGGGCGCTGACGCGGGCTCGACCTGCGACTCATCGCCGTCGACGAGGCCCACTGCATCAGCCAGTGGGGCCACGACTTCCGCCCCGCGTACCGCAACCTGGCCGGGCTCAAGCGGCGGTTCGGGCGGGTGCCGGTGCTGGCGCTGACCGCCACCGCCACCGACGAGGTCACCCGCGACATCATCGAGCAGCTGGCGATGGCCGACCCCGCCTGCTTCCGGGGCCGGTTCTTCCGTCCCAACCTGCACATCAGCGCCTACCGCAAGGGGGATGACCAGCCGGGGCGGACCAAGGGGGTGCGCGCCGCGATCGCGCGGCTGGTCGAGGCGCGGCGCGGGGAGAGCGGCATCATCTACGCGCTCTCCCGCAAGGCGTGCGACTCGCTGGCCGAGTTCCTGCGCGGCCGCGGCGTGCGCGCGGCCGCGTACCACGCGGGACTCGCCCCGGCGACGCGCACGCCGTGCAGGACGCCTTCAGCCGCGACGAGGTCGACGTGGTCGTGGCGACGATCGCCTTCGGGATGGGGATCGACAAGTCGAACGTCCGCTACGTGATCCACCGGGACATGCCCCGTTCGATCGAGAGCTACTACCAGGAGATCGGCCGCGCCGGACGCGACGGCCTGCCGAGCGACTGCGTGCTGTTCTACTCGTGGGCCGACGTGCTGGCGTACGACCGCTTCAGCGACGGACGAGCCGGGGGCCGGGGCGCGGCAGCGCGCGCAGGTGCGGGAGATGTTCGACCTCGCGTCGGCGCGCGGCTGCCGCCACCGCCTCCTGACCCGCTACTTCGGCGAGGATCTGACCCCGTGTGGTAGCTCGTGCGACGCCTGCGCCGGGTTCGATCCGCTGACCGCGGCCCAGCCGGCCCAACCGGAGCCCCGGCGCGGCAAACGTGGCCGCGACCTTCCGCTCGAAGCGCCACCCGAGGCGGCGCCGAGCAGCGAGGAAGAAGCCATCTGGATTCGGCTCAAGGCGCTGCGCAAGGCGCTGGCAACCGAGCGCGGCGTCCCCGCCTACGTCGTGTTCAGCGACGCGACGCTGCTGCGGATCGCCCAGCAGCGGCCGAGCTCCGACGCCGAGCTGCTCGCCATCTCGGGCATAGGCCCGAAGAAGCTCGAGCTCTACGGCCCCGCTCTACGCGACGCCGTCGCCGGTCGCTCCCGCGACTAGAGCGTCCAAAGCGCGCGCACCACTAGCTCGCGCTATCCGGGCGGCCTGCGAATGGCCACCTTCATCGGGGAATGGCCAGAGCGAGAAGTCTACCCACCTTGAACTCGTTCCTGCGCGGTGAGATCGCAGCCGTGGAGGTCTATCGCTCCGCCCTGGCCCGGATGGGCGAGCACGGGGAGGATCTGCGCCCCTGCCTCGCCTCGCACGAACGGCGGGTGGCCATGCTGCGCGACCGGGTCGAGGACCTCGGCGGCGTTCCGTCGGACGAGCCCGACCCCTGGGAGGCGCCATCGATCGACGACGCCGGCGATGACGAGGCGACCTTGACGGCGCTGGAGGAGGGGGAAGATCGCGGCCTCAAGCACTACCTCGACGACGTCTGCAAGCTGGACGCGGACTCGCGGCGGATCGTCGCCCGCGAGATCCTTCCCGAACAGGTGCGCACCCACGGGTACGTCTCGGACCTGAAGCTGCGCGACGCCGGCTGAACCCCGGCGACCGTGAGGGGGAACACCCCCCCACGCCCGTAGTTGGGGTTATGCTGGCGGCGCATGGCCGCGCTCCGCGCCCTAGCGGTGGTCGTAGCCGTCCTGATCGGCGGTGCGACCGCGCGGGCCGATGAGCCGCCCGCCCAGCGCAATCAAGCCGATCAAGCCGACCAGGCCGACCAGAACGAACAGAACGCGCGGGCCGACGACGACGCTGCGGCCGCCGTCGCCGCCAGCGCGGCGCCGTTCGCCGACGCGCACTTCGGCCCGCGCTACACGATCGAGGCGGTCGCCGTGCATGGCAATCGCAAGACCGCCACGCAGCTGATCCTCGCCGAGCTGTCGGCGATCGGCCTGCACGCCGGGAACCAGGTCGACGCCTCCGACCCGCGCGTCGAGGCGGCACGCTACCGTCTGCTGACGCTCGGCTTCTTCCTGGACGTGCGGCTGTCGGTCACCCGCGGCGCGAGCCGCGGCAGCGTCGTGCTGGCGGTCGACGTCGAGGAGCGGGGGACGCTGGTGATCAACGAGCTGTTCCCCGCCACCAGCGCCGCGACCACGTTCTGGGGGGGCGCCGACGTCTCGGAGACGAACTTCTTCGGTCGCGGGATCAACCTCGGCGGCGGCTTCGTCGCGTCGACGACGCCGGAGGTGCTGGGCGCCCACGCGGGCGTCGGCCTGCGCCTGCGCGGCGCCGTCCCCGCGATCGGCGGGCCCTACGGACTCAGCCTCACCGCCACCGGCCTCTACAACGACGGCAGCGAGTTCTATCGGGTCGCGGGCCCGTCCGACGACGCCGACCCGAGCCTCTTCATCGCCACGCGCGTCCGGCGCGCCGGCGGGATGCTGGGCGTCGGCAAGGACTTCCGCTCGGGGCTGCACGCCTCGCTCGACTTTCGCGAGGAGGTCGTCCAGGCAACGCTCCCCGACACCGCAGCCGGCGGGCTGCCGCCGATCGACTTCAAGGTGCAAGCCGGGACCAGCCGGGTCGGAACGATCGGCGCCGGCCTGGAGCTCGACACCCGTTCGAATCCGATCCTCCCGCGCGCGGGCGCACGAATCCTGCTGACCGTCGAGGCCGGGACCGGCCTCCTCGGCTCCAGCTACGACTACGTCAAGTCGGTGCTCGAGACGTCTTTCTACAGGGCGCTGCCGCACGGCCACGCCCTGGGGTTTCACCTGTTCGCCGGGGCGATCGCGGGCAACGCCCCCTACTTCGATCAGTTCTTCATCGGCGATCTCAACCTGCTGCTGCCGCGGCGAGCGCTGGGAATCAACTTCTCGACCCAGCCGTCGCCGAGCCTGCTCGGCACCAGCATCGCCAGCCACCGCTACGACGACTTCGCCGGGAGGCTGCTGGTCGAGTACGCGGTCCCCGTCTGGCGGCGGCGCGGGTTCATCTACGGCGGCGACGCGTTCGTGGCGGTCGGCCTGCTGGGGATGGCCAGCCGGGGCGACTTCATCCCCCCGGGGACCTCGGGGCTGCGCGCGCTGCCGATCGACCTGACCGGAGACCTGGGGCTGCGACTCGACACCTCGGTCGGGATCTTCACGCTCTCGATCGCGAACGCGCTCAGCCGCCTCTCGTTCTGATGACCGCGCGCCGCCTCATCGTCGTCGTCGCCGCGCTGGCGGCGTTCCTCGTCGCGGGAGGCGGAGGGGCCGCGCGCGCCGCCGATCCGCCCCCGCCGCGCACCACCGGCGTCGCGATCCGGAACGGGCAGCTGGTGATCAGCGTCGGTGCGCAGGACCTGTTCGGGGCGGCCGAGCGCCAGCACCTGACGTCGGGGTTCGCGACCCGCGTCCTGGTGCGGCTGGCCCTGCAGGAGGAGGGGACCAACGAGACCGTCGCGCTGGCGGTGCAGCGGGCCGAGATCGTCTACGACATCTGGGACGAGAAGTTCACCGTACGAATGACGCGCGGCCTGGGGGCGGAGCTGCGGGTCCTGGTTCCGACCGTCGACGGCGCCGTCTGGCAGGCGACAGCGCTCTGGCAGTTCCCGCTCGCGGAGGTTGGCCGGCTGCGCGCCGGCGCGCGCTACGTTGTCCTGGTGCGGGGCGATCTCAACCCGATCTCCGAGGACCTGTTGGCCGACGTCCGACGCTGGCTGGTGCAGCCGGCGCGCGGCCAGCGGCGGCTGGGCGCCGGAGACAGCTTCTTCGGCTCGTTCGTCAGCATCTTCGTCAACCCGCGCATCGAGGACAGCGAGCGCCAGGTGCGGTTCGCCTCGCAGCCGTTCCTGCTGCCCCCAGCGACTTCAACTACGACCACCACGACCACCACGACCACCCCAACCGGGATAGCCAAATGAGCCTCTTTCGTCTCCCCGGCCGGTTCGAGTGGAAGATCCTGATCGCGCTGTTCATCGTCGCGTCGGTGCCGCTGGCGACCGCCGCCTACCTGATGTCGGTGACGATCGGGCGCGTCCAGATCCTGACCGAGCAGCACCAGGAGGCGGTGCGCCGGACGCTGGGGGGGGCGGTCGAGGTCTACCGTTCGTACTTCGCCGAGATGAAGGAGAGCTTCCGCGAGCGCGCCGGCGAGATCGCGGCCAGCCCCGTCGACAGCGCCGCCGAGCTCTCCGACGTCCCCGATCTGCTGCACGCCCGCATCCTGGCCGGGGCCCGGGTGGTCGACGAGTGGCACGCCCCGGCGGCGGTCATCGAGCACGCCCACGAGGCGCCGCCGACGCTGGTGGCGCTGCCGCCCTCTCCGACGGCCGGCGGCAAGGCGGGGGGCGGCCGGACCGGAAAATCGGCCGACGCCAGGCCACCCGCCGAGGCGCCCCCCGAGGGTGAACCACGCCTCCTGGAGCTGACCTTCGGGATCTCGCGGGAGATCTACGCGAACTTCCAGTCGCTGCGCGAGGCGACCGAGAAGGAGCACGACCTCGATCGACTGCTGCCGCTGGTTCTCCCCCGGATCATCCGGGGGCTCGCCTGGGCGCTGCTCGCGGTGCTGGCGTTCGCGACCGTGCTGGGAATGTTCGTGGCCCGCCGCGCGACCGGCCGGGTGGCCACGCTGCGGGACGCCGCCCGCCGCGTCGGCGAAGGCGATCTGACGGTGCGGGTCGCGCCCCGCGGCTCCGACGAGCTGGACGATCTGGGGCGCGCCTTCGATCGCATGGTCGCCGAGCTCGACGACGCGCGCACCCGGCTCGGCTACATGCAGAAGCTGTCGGCCTGGCAGGAGGTGGCCCGCCGGCTGGCCCACGAGATCAAGAACCCGCTCACGCCGATCCAGCTCGCGGTGCAGGAGCTGGGCTTCAAGTACCGGGGCGACGATCCCGACTACCAGCGGCTGCTGGCGACGGCGCTCGACATCCTGAACGAGGAGGTGGGGGCGATCCGGCGGCTGGTCGACGACTTCTCGGCCTTCGCCAAGCTCCCCAAGGTGGCCCCGGCGCCGGTCGACCTGGGGCAGGTGGTGGAGGACTTCGCGCGCGCCCACCCCGAATGGCAGGGGTCGCTGACCGTCGCGCCCCACGCGGCGGTCGGAGCGCTGTGCGACCGGATGCTGATCCGCCGGGTGCTGACCAATGTGGTCGAGAACGCGATGCAGGCGGCCGAGGGGGCGGGCCAGCAGCCCGCGGTCAGGATCGAGATCGCGCCCGTCGACAACGGGGCTGGGAGCGGCGGCGCGCGCATCATCGTCGACGACAACGGCCCCGGCGTGGCGGCCGACGCACGCGAGCGAATCTTCGACCCTTACATGACGACCAAGGAGCACGGCACCGGCCTGGGACTGGCGATCGTGCGCAAGATCATCTTCGATCACGGCGGCGATGTTCGGGTCGCTGACGGAACGTCGCCGCTCGGCGGCGCGCGGTTCGTCATCTCCCTTCCCGCCGCGCCGCCAGCGGAACCTGCTGCCCCGCCAGCGTGAGCACGGGCCAACCGTCGGCCTCGGTCAGCCGGTCGGCCAGGGCCGCGACGGCCGAGCTGGCGAGCCGCGCCTCGATCCGGCCACCGCGCACCCAGGCCCGCAGCACGCCGGCGCCGTCGACGGTCAGCGTCGTCGGGTCGAGCGGCTCCTCGGCGCCGTCGGAGAGCGACAGCAGGATTGTCTCCCCCGCGACGCGCGCGGCGCGGGCGACCAGCGGCGTGTCATCGACGTCCAGGTAGGCGAAGCGGCGCTCGTCGAGGCGCAGGACGTACCCGCGCCCGCGCGCGGCCGGATCGGCCGGCGGCAGCCGATCGAGCCAGCGGAAGAGGGCCGCCTTCAGCCCTTCGTGAGAGACCTCCTCCCCCTCGTGGATGAACCGCCCCTCGGAATCCACGCGGATCCCCGACTGTCGGAGCTTGTCCAGCCAGGCGGCGTCCGCGCTGGCCGCGGGCATCGAGATCCTCTGAGGGCGCCCTGACGGCGCTGAGGCGTGTGAGCTCGTCTTTCGTCCGCAGCTTTTCTTTCTTCAACCGACTGCGTTCGACCTGCTCGTCCGGGGTCAGCGACAGGTGACGTTCCAGCTCGGCGAGGCGCCGTTCCAGCTCGTAGTGTCGCTCCTGCAATTGCACCATCCGGACCGATTCAGAGCTCAAGTCCACGCGGATCTTCTGCATGCGCGCCCACCTCCCTCCGCCGCGTCCCGTGCGACGGAACCCTCCGATGATAGCGCCCTCGCGCGCCGACGATCAATTCCGAGATTACCCCCGGGTTGATTCAAACGCGGCGATGGCGGTCTCCTGGGACAGCAGGAACTCGAGCTCATCCACCCCGTTCATCAGGCAGTAGCGGGCGAAGGGGTCGATGGGGAACTTGGCCTTGGTGCCGTCGGCCAGCGTCAACGTCTGATCTTCCAGGGAGATCGTCACCTCGGACCCGGGGTTCGCCAGGAGTTTGGCGTGCACCGCCGCGTCGACCACCATCGGCAGCAGGCCGTTCTTCAGGGCGTTGTTTCGAAAGATGTCGGCGATCGACGTGCTGATGACGGCCCGGAAGCCGTAGTCGTGCAGCGCCCAGGGGGCGTGCTCGCGCGACGAGCCGCAGCCGAAGTTGTCGCCCGCCGACCAGCACGGCCGCGCCCGGCCGCCTCGGGGCGGTTCAGGATGAAGTCGGGCTTTGGCCTGACCCGCGCCGTCGTAGCGCCAGTCGGCGAACAGGTGCTTGCCGAGGCCGATCTTGCTGGTCGCCTTCAGGAAGCGCGCCGGGATGATCTGATCGGTGTCGACGTTCTCGATGGGCAGATTGACGGTGCGTGAGCGTGATGATCGTTGAGCTTGTTCCATTTAGACCATCTCCCGTGCGTCGGTGATGCAACCCGTTGATCGCGGCCGCGGCGGCGGTCAGCGGGCTGGCGAGGAACGTGCGGCCCCCTGCCCCCTGCCGGCCCTCGAAGTTGCGGTTGCTGGTGCTGACCGCGTACTGCCCCGGCTGACAGCTGATCGCCGTTCATGGCGATGCACATCGAGCAGCCGGCCTCGCGCCACTCGGCGCCGGCCTCGCGGAAGACGCGATCGAGCCCCTCGGCTTCGGCCTCGGCTTCTTGATCCGCCTGCGAGCCCGGGACCACCAGGGCGCGCACGCCCGTCGGCGACCTTGCGGCCCTTGAACACGCCGGCGGCGGCCCGCAGATCGCGAGATGCGCGAGTTGGTGCAGCTGCCGATGAACACCACGTCGATCTTGTGGCCCGAGCAGCGGCTTGTTCGCCTCCAGCCCCATGTACGTCAGCGCCTTCTCGATGCCGTGCGCGTTGGCGGGCGCCGGAACCCTGCCGCCGATCGGGATCCCCATGCCCGGGTTGGTGCCGTAGGTGATCATCGGCTCGAGCGTGGCGGCGTCGAAGATCTCCTCGCGGTCGAACTGTCGCGCCGGCATCGGTCGGCAGCGCGCGCCAGTGCGCGACCGCCGCGCTCCCAGTCCGCGCCCTTCGGCGCGCGCGGGCGCCCCTTGAGATACTCGAACGTCGTGTCGTCGGGGGCGATCATGCCGGCGCGCGCGCCCGCCTCGATCGACATGTTGCAGACGGTCATCCGCTCTTCCATCGACAGCCCCGGAACGACCGAGCCGCGGTACTCGATCACCTGGCCCGTGCCGCCGCCGATGCCGATGCGGGCGATGATCGCGAGGATGATGTCCTTGGCGGTGACGCCCGGGCGCGAGCTGACCCTCGACGGTCACGGCCAGCGTCTTCGGCGGGTTCTGCAGCAGGCACTGGGTCGCCAGCACGTGCGCCACCTCGCTGGTGCCGATGCCGAACGCCAGCGCGCCGAACGCGCCGTGCGTGCTGGTGTGGCTGTCGCCGCAGACGATGGTCATGCCGGGCTGGGTCAGGCCCAGCTCGGGGCCGATGACGTGCACGATGCCCTGCCCCTTGCTGCCCAGGGCGTGCAGCTCGATGCCGAAGTCGGCGCAGTTCTTCTCCAGCTGCGGCGATCTGCGGGCGGCGGCGTTGTCGAGCACCGGGATCTTGCCGTCCTTGCCCCGCGGCGTGGTCGGCGTCGAGTGGTCCATCGTCGCGACCGTCCGCGTCGGGCGGCGGACCTTGAGCCCCGTCTCGCGCAGCCAGGTGAAGGCCTGGGGCGAGGTCACCTCGTGGATCAGGTGCAGGTCGACGTAGAGAATCGCCGGCGTGTCAGGCCGGCGGCGCGCACCACGTGCGCGTCCCAGATCTTCTGGAACATGGTTCGGGGCGTCGTCGGCGTGGTCGTCATGAGGGTGACTCTGGCGCCGCGCGCCCATCCAGCGTCCAGTGACAACGGCGGCGGCGTCCGTTAAGTTATTCTTAACGATGGACGCGAGCCTGATCCCGGCGCTGTACGACGCCCTGGTGGTCGCTCAGACGGGCTCGGTGGGTGAAGCCGCCCGCCGGCTGGGAAGTCCACCTCGGCGGTCTCGCAGCAGCTGCGCCGGATCGAGGCCCAGCTCGGGCGTGGCGCTGTTCGAGAAGCTGGGGCGCGGCGTGCGGCTCAGCCCCGCGGGCGAGGTCGCCCTGGGCAGCCTGACCCGCCTGTTCGACGAGGCGACGTCGCTGGGCGGCCTGCTCGAGGAGCTGGGCGGCGCGGGGCGCGTGACGACGCTGCGGGTGGCGGCCAGCGACTACCTGGGCGAGGCGCTGCTCTTGCCGGTCTTGCGACAGCTCTTCGCGGACGCCACGCCCCTCCGCTTCGAGATCACCACCACCAACTCGATCGAGGCGGCGCGGCTGGTCGCCGACGGGCAGGCCGACATCGCGATCGTCAGCACCGATCGGACGGCCGGGCCCGACGAGACGACGCTCTGCCGGCAGCGGTTTCACTGGGTGGCGCCGAAACCCGCGAGAGCTGCCAAGGCCCAACCGATACGCGCCCGCCTGGCCCGCGAACCTCTGCTTCGATTGGGGGCCGGCAGCCGCGGCCGCCGCGCCCTCGACGAGCTCCTGGGCCGCATGCGCCTCCGCCCGGTGTCGACGATCGACGTCCGCAGCGTCTCGCTGCTGCTCGCCTACGTCCGCCAGGGGCTGGGGATCGGCCTCGTCCCGGATTTGGCGCTTCGAAAAGACGACCGCGCCCGCCTGGCGATCGAGGAGGCCGACGTCCCGGCCCTCGACGTCCGCCTGGTCTGCCGCCCGACGCTGAAGCGCACCAAACCCGTGGCGCTGTTCCTGGACGGACTCGCGGGCGCGGCGGGCAGCGACACCCGCCCGCCGCGCTGAGCGCCTGACTACGACGACAGGCGCGCGTTGTGGTTCAGGGAGATCCGGCCGCCCTTGATCCCGGTCTTCACCTTCAAGGTCCGGGCGCTGTGGTTCACGGCGATCCGGCCGCCTTTGATCCCGGTCTTCACTTTGAGGACGCGGGTGCCGTGCTTTTCGATCGTCATGTCTTCGTTTCCTCCGGTTGGGGTTTCCCGACGGGCCGACGGTAACAGGGGGCGGCCGGCACAGCCACGACGGCGTCGCTTACGTGGCCAGCGTAACGGCGTCGCCCGAGGCCGTCGGGCATTTCGCGCAGACGCCGGCAAACCGCATGCCGACTTGATTAGGCGATAGTTCACCGCGTTATCGTGACCCGCGGGGAGTCGCTGCCGGAAGCGATCTGGCACAATGAAGGGGTGGGCCCCCTCCGACGCGCGATCATCCTCGTGGCCGACGGTGCCGGCTGTGGCGGGGCGCCGGACGCAACGGCCTATGGCGACGCCGGCGCCGACACGCTGGGCAACGTCGCGCGCGTGACCGGCGGGCTGGCCCTGCCGAACCTCGGCGCGCTGGGGCTCGGCCACCTGACGCCGATCGCCGGCGTGCCGGCCGCGGCGGCGCCGCGCGGGCGGTACGGGGCGATGCGCGAGGCGTCGGCCGGCAAGGACACGGTGACCGGCCACTGGGAGATGGCCGGCCTGGTCACGACCGAGGCGATGCCGACCTACCCGAACGGCTTCCCGCCCGCGATCACCGTGCCGCTGCGGATCGCCTCCAACCGCGAGCTGCTCGGCAACAAGACCGCGTCGGGGACCACGATCATCGAAGAGCTGGGGCCCGCGCACCTGGCGACCGGCGCCCTCATCGTCTACACGTCGGCCGACTCGGTGCTGCAGATTGCAGCCCACGAGGAGGTCGTGCCGCTCCCCGAGCTCTATCGGATCTGCGAGGCGGCGCGCGTGATCGCGGACGTCCACAAGATAGGACGGGTGATCGCCCGGCCGTTCGTCGGCACGCCGGGCGCCTTCCGCCGCACCTACAACCGGCGCGACTACTCGCTGATCCCGCCGGCGCCGACGCTGCTCGATCGCCTGGCCACCGAAGGCATCCCGACGGTGGGGATCGGCAAGATCTCGGACATCTTCGCCGGGCGCGGTGTCGCGAAGTCGCTGCACAGCGAGGGCAACAGCGACGGGCTGGCGCTGACGCTGACCGCGCTCGACGAGCTCGACCGCGGCCTGCTGTTCGTGAACCTGGTCGACTTCGACATGCTCTACGGCCACCGCAACGACGCGCCGGGGTTCGCGCGCGCCCTCGTCGAGCTCGACGGCTGGCTGCCGCGCTTCGAGGCGGCGCTGCGGCCCGGCGACGTCGCGTTCATCACCGCCGATCACGGCAACGATCCGACGACGCCGGGCACCGACCACACGCGCGAGCGGGTCCCGCTGCTCGCCTTCGGCCCCGGCATCGGCGGCGGTCCGCTGGGGACGCGGACGTCGTTCTGCGATCTGGGCCAGACGATCGCCGACGGCTTCGGGATCGCCCCGCTCGCCCACGGCGAGAGCCTGTGGCGGACGCTCGCCCCGTGACCCGCACGCTGGCGATGCCGGCGCTGATCGCGCGCAAGCGCGACGGCGGCGAGCTGACCGACGGCGAGCTGCGGGCGATCATCGCCGGGGCGGCGTCCGGGGCCATCCCCGACTACCAGCTGGCGGCGCTGCTGATGGCGATCATCTGGCGGGGCCTGGCCCCGCGCGAGCTGGTCACCTGGACCGAGGCGATGATCGACTCGGGCGATCGGCTGCGCTGGCGCGGCCTGCCGGGCGCGAAGATCGACAAGCACTCGACCGGCGGCGTGGGGGACAAGGTCTCGCTCGCGCTGGCGCCGCTCTGCGCCGCCGCCGGTCTCTACGTCCCGATGATGGCGGGGCGGGCGCTGGGGCACACCGGCGGCACGCTCGACAAGCTGGAGGCGATCCCCGGCTTCAAGACCGCGCTGACCCCGCGCGCGTTCGGCCGCGTGCTGGAGCGGGCCGGGTTCGTGCTCGCCGGACAGAGCGCGCGCCTCGCGCCCGCCGATCGCGCCCTCTACGCCCTGCGCGACGCGACGGCGACGGTGGAGTCGATCCCGCTCATCGCCTCGTCGATCCTGTCGAAGAAGGTGGCCGAGGGGGCTGACGGGCTGGTGATGGACGTGAAGGCCGGCAGCGGCGCGTTCATGCCGACGCAGGCCCAGGCCTGGGCCCTGGCCCGGGCGCTGATCGCCCTCGGCCGCAAGCTGGGGCTGCCGGTGCGGGCCCTCATCACCGACATGGACCAGCCGCTGGGTACGGCGATCGGCAACGCCTCCGAGCTGCGCGAAGCGATCGATGTCCTGCGCGGCGGCGGCCCGCCCGATACGCGCGCGCTGACGGTGCGGCTCGGCGCCGAGATGCTTCTCCTCGGCAAGGCGGTGCGCGACCTCGGCGCCGGCGCCCGCCGGATCGAGGCCGCCATCGCCGACGGATCGGGGCTCGACCGCCTGCGCCTGGCCGTGCGCCTGCAGGGGGGCGACGTCCGGGTCATCGACGATCCAGGACGCTTGCCGCGCGGCCGGCACAGCCGTCAGGTGCGCGCGGCGCGGGCCGGCGTGGTCTGCCGCGTCGACGCCGGCGCGCTGGGGCGGGCCGCGACGCTGCTGGGGGCCGGGCGGCTGCGCAAGGAGGACAGGATCGCCCCCGGGGCCGCCCTGATGTTGCACGCCAAGGTCGGCGCCCGCGTGGCGCGCGGCGCGCTGCTGTGCACGATCGAGTCCGACGACCCGGCCCGGGCCGAGACGGTCCTTCAGACCGTGCGCGGCGCGTTCGTCGTCGGCAGCCGCCCGCCGCCCGCGCGCCCGCTGGTGCTGGAGACGCTCGGCGGGACGCGGTAGCCTCCCGCCATGCCCGACGCGCCCGACGAGCTCAGCTTCGACGATCGCGGCAGCGGCGCGCCGATCGTGCTGCTGCATCCGTTCCCCTTCGGGCGCGGCATCTGGGCCGGCTTCGCCGACGCCCTCGCCGCCCACCGGCGCGTGATCGCCGTCGACGCGCGCGGCTTCGGCGCCTCGCCGCTGCCGGCCGGCGGCAAGCTCTCGATCGACGCCCAGGCCGACGACGTCGCCGCCCTGCTCGATCGCCTCGGCGTCGCGCGGGCGACGCTGGTCGGACAGTCGATGGGGGGCTATGCCGCGCTCGCCTTCGCCGCCCGCCATCCGGCTCGCCTCGCCGCGCTGGTGCTGGCCGACACCCGCGCCAGCGCCGACAGCCCCGACGCGCTGGCCGGCCGCGCCGCCGCGCTGGCGACGATCCGCGACGCCGGCGTCCCGACCTACCTCGGCAACAGCCTGGCGCGACTGCTCTCGCCCGGAGCGCCGCCGGCCCTGGTCGCCCACCTGCGGGCGCGCGCCGCGTCGCGCGCGGCGAGCCTCGTCGCCGGGCTCGAGGCGCTGCGCGATCGCCCGGACCGGACGGCCGTGCTCGCCACCATCGGCTGCCCGACGCTGGTGGTCTGTGGCAGCGCCGATCAGGTGACCCCGCCGGCGGAGATGCAGCGCATGGCCGCGGCGATCCCCGGCGCGACCTTCGCGCCGATCGCCGACGCCGGGCACATCGCGCACGTCGAGGCGCCGGGCGGCTTCCAGCACGCGGTGCTGCCGTTCCTGCTGGGGGTGTCGCCATGAAGATGGACGCGACCTTCTTCGAGCGCGTGCAGGCCGCGGCGCGCGCCGCCTCGGAGCAGCTCGGCGCCGACGACGCCGACGTGGCGGTGGTGCTCGGCTCGGGCCTGGGCGGCGTCGCCGATCGTCTGACCGACGCGCGCAGCGTCCCCTACGCTTCGCTACCCGGGTTCCCCGAGACCACCGTCGCCGGCCACCCCGGCCGCCTGGTCGCCGGGATCATCGGCGGCCACACCGCCCTGCTGCTCTGCGGCCGTGTCCACGGCTACGAGGGCTACCCGCCCTGCGAGGTCGGGTTCGGCGTCCGCGTGGTCGGCGCGCTGGGAGTGCGGACCCTGATCGTCACCAACGCCGCGGGCGGCGTCGATCCCGCGTTCACCCCCGGCGAGATCGTGGCCATCTCGGACCACATCAACCTCACGTCGGCCTCGCCGCTGTCGGGGCCCAATGACGAACGCCTGGGGCCGCGCTTCGTCGACATGACCGACGCCTACGATCCGGCGCTGCGGGCGCTGGCGATGTCGGTGGCGCCGGCGGCGATCGGCCGGCCGCTGCGCGAGGCGATCTACGCCGGCATGGCCGGCCCCGCCTACGAGACGCCGGCGGAGGTGCGCCTGCTGCGCACGCTGGGGGCCGGTCTGGTCGGAATGTCGACGGTGCACGAGGTGATCACCGCCCGCCACGCCGGGCTGTCGGTGCTCGGCCTGTCGCTGGTCGCCAACCCCGCCGCCGGCGTCGCGCCCGGCAAGCTGCGCCACGAGGACGTCACCCGCGCCGCGGCCGCCGGCGCCGACGCGATGGGCCGTCTGGTCGCCGCCGTGATCCAGACGCTGCCATGACGGCGCCACGCCGAACAACGCGTCGCAAGGCGGCGGCGACGCCGTCCGTCGATACGCGCGCGCTGGTCGCCGCGGCCCGCGCGGTCCGCGCGCACGCCCACGCCCCCTACTCCAAGTTCGCCGTCGGCGCGGCGGTGCTCGACGAGCGCGGCGGGATCCATGTCGGCTGCAACGTCGAGAACGTCAGCTACGGGCTGACCGTCTGCGCCGAGCGCAACGCGGTGGCCGCCGCGGTCGCCGCAGGCGCGCGCCGCATCCGCGCGGTGGCGGTGGTCGCCAGCCCGGCGGTCACCCCTTGCGGCGCCTGCCGCCAGGTGCTGGCCGAGCTCGCCGACGCCGACACGCCCGTGGTGATCGCCGGTCCGACCGGGCCCTTCACAAAAGGGGTCATGAAAGAGCTCGGCGAGCTCGGCGAGCTCACCTTGGGCGACCTTTTGCCGCACGCGTTCCGCAGCTTCTGAGCACCGCGCTTCCGCGTTCCGGAGCCGCGCGCACGCGTGCTACGGTCCCGGCCATGAAGATGTCTGCGTCGCGGTGTTCGCTCGTGCGGGGTCTGGTCGCGGTGGCGGGATTCGCGCTCGCGGGCACCGGCTGCGGCGCGCCCTCGAGATCGACCAGTGGCACCGGCGGCGCGGGCGGCAGCAACACATCGGGCGCCGCCGGCTCGAACAGCACCGGCGCCGCCGGATCCAACAGCACCGGCGCCGCGGGTTCGAACAGCACCGGCGCCGCCGGTTCCGACAGCAGCGGCGCCGCCGGATCCAACAGTACCGGCGCCGCCGGCTCGACCGGCGCGGCCGGCAGCGGGATCACCAACACGCTGCCGGCGACCTTCGCGTACCTCTTCGACACATCGCCGCAGGGCTGGTTGCTCAGCAACTACGCCGATCCCAGCCGCACCAACCTCGGCGCCGCCGCCACGGGCACAGCGCCGACGCTGGCGTGGGACGCAACCGCGGGGGACCCGGCCGCCGGTTCGCTGAAGGCGACCGCCAGCTTCACCGGCTGGAAGCAGTACATCGATCCGAGCATCAACCTCGCCCCCGCCAAGAACATCCCGGGGCGCGTCCTGCGGGTCCGGGTCAAGCTGGTCTCGGGAAACTTCACCGGCGGCGCGCAGCTTCACGCCGGCACCGGCGCCACTTACAAGTACGCGTCGAGCACCTGGACGACCTTGACCGCCGGCCAGTGGGTCGAGCTCGGCCTCGACCTCGACGCCGCCCACGCCGCCGACAGCGGCTTCGACCCGACGATGGTGGTGCAGGTCGGCGTCCGGTTCGACACCGGCGGCGACGGCGGAACGGCCACGTTCGGCAGCCAGGTCGACGCCGTCTTCCAGATCGACACCTTCAGCGACGGCGTGGTCGGCGGGGCGCTGCCGTCGGCCGTCAACTACACCTTCGACGCCGACAAGCAGGCCTTCGGGCTCAACGACTTCGCCAACCCGAGCCGCACCAACCTGGGCGCCTCGGGCTCGGCGGCGCCGCCGGTCCTGAGCTGGGACAGCGCGACCGGCAACCCGACCGCCGGCGCGCTGAAGCTGGAGGTGAGCTTCTCGGACTTCAAGCAGTACGCCGACGTCGTGCTGAATCTGTCGTCGGTCGATCTGACCGGCAAGACCCTGCACGCCTGGGTGAAGCTGAGCGGAGGCGCGTTCACCGGCGGCGCCACGCTGCACGCCGGCACCGGTCCGAGCTACGATTTCACCGGCGGAACCTGGACCACGCTGAGCATCGGCGACTGGCTCGAGATGACGCTCGACCTGTCGGCGGTGACGGGGGCAGGCGACGTCCGCCAGATCGGCATCCAGTTCGACACCGGCGACGCCGAGGACGGCGGCACCTTCGGCAGCGCCGTGGCCACGACGGTCCACGTCGATTCGTTCACCGTCACGCCGTAGGCGGACGGAACGCTCGCCAGGGCCCGATCGCCTACCTGACGCGGGAGAAGACCTCCACAGGATCGCCGTCGTCATCGAAGTTGAGCGGAACGACGGCCTCGAGGGGTTCGCCAGGCTTCGGTCTCGAGAACTGAACCGAGATCTGCGGGGCCGAGTCGATGATGGGTTCCAGGCTGAGGAACCGACGTCCGCCCCGATAGACCAGGATGAGACGGAGATCGCGAAACTGCATCGCGAGCCTGTCTCCAATGGCCCGGACCGTGAGCAACCCGTATGCAGGATGCTCGTAGCTCCCCGCCACCTCCTCGATCGGAAAGTCGAGCGGGACATCCCGAACGTCCTGCGCCGGTTCCGGCCTCTCCTTGAGCCTCTGCTCCCAGTCCAGCGGCTCGAGCCCGAGGAGCCGATCGTAGGCGCTGTAGGCGATGGCCTTCAGGGCTTCGGCCGCGCGCTCCCGGTTCATGAGGATGATGAGCCCCTGGCCGGTCTCGGGAACAAAGCCCAGGTGCGCGGTGAATCCGTCTATGGCGCCGTCGTGGACCACCAGGGTGTGGCCACGGTAGCTCTCATGAATCCAGCCCAGGGCGTAGGCGTGGTGCTGGACCTCGGGTTCGTCCGGCTCCGGCATCTCCACGCGAGGGCGATGCAGGTCCCGCCACGCCTCTTCCCCGAGGACCTCGGGCGATCTCGTCGCGTGAAACACGATCCATCGGGCGAGATCTCGCACGCTCGACTGGACGGCCCCCGCGGGCGCGATGGCGTTCAAGCCCTTCAGCATGGGTATCTCTCGGGCGCTGCCCTCGCGGATCGAATACGGAGAGGCATGGTCGGAGTCGGCCTCCATCGCCTCCGGCGAAAGGACGGTCCGACGCATGTTCAGGGGAAGGAGGATCCGTTCCTGCACGAAGCTCTCCCAGCTCTGTCCCGAGACCTTCTCGGCGATTCGAGCGGCGACCACGAACATCAGGCTGTTGTATTGGTAGCGCGCGTGGGGTGGGCCGCCGGGCTCGAGGTAGCGGAGGCGGCGGTAGAGTTCGTCGCGCGAGAAGGGGGCCCCGTACCAGAAGAGATCATGCCTGGGTAGTCCGCTGCGATGCGTGAGCAGATCCCGCGTCGTCAAGGTCGCAGACGCCACGGGGTCCTGGAGGGCAAAATCGGGCAGGTAGGCGCGTACGGGAGCGTCGAGCGCGATCCTTCGCTCGTCCGCGAGCAGCGCGATCGCCGTTGCCGTGAAAGCCTTCGAGCAGGAGCCTATAGGGAAGAGCGTGTCGGGCGTCACCGGCAGACGCCTGTCGACATTGCGGTGACCGAAGCCGCGAGCGAAGACGAGGCGCCCCCCCTCGACGACTCCTACGGCCACGCCCGGGATCTGGTCGCGCGCCATGAGACGGCGGACCAAAGGGGCGAAGTCGTCCGCGAAGTCGTCCGGGAGCCCCGTGCCGCGTCTGGCCCCGAGCCCTAACGGCAGCAGGCAGAGGGACACGAGGAGCGCTGCCTGGACCGGACGCCGCGTCCTCATGCGACGGCGGGCTCCTGGACTCTTTGGACCTCCTGGACTTCTTCGGGGATCAGAAAGAGGGAGCAGGTCAGGAGAATCATCACGCTCGAAAAGAAGACCAGCCCCATGAACAGACCGACGCCCAGGTGCAATCCTATCGCCGCGATGGCCCACGCCCTCCGGGTGCGGCGTGGCCAGATGAGAAAGGCGTAGCCGATCTCCACCACCAGCGTGACCCAACCAGCGAGCGCGGGGATCCAGGGATGTCTCGCCAGCGAGCCGAGGTCGAAGGTGCGAAAGGCGGGCTGAGAGACCACTTGCCAGATGGCCTCGCCGTCCCACCACTGTCTCCCCATGGCCTTGAAGAGACCGGCGGCGAGATAGACCACGCAAAGGTGCGCTTGCATCACCCTCAGGCAACCAACGGGGATCGTCGTCTCTCGGCGTGGGGAGGCCGACCGAGACTCGAACGTCCAGGCCCGCCCGGATGGAAAGACGAGGAGATAGAAAAGGAACGTATTGGCCAGCTGATCGACGCCGTAGACAGACGCAGACCCGCTGGTGACCAGGGCGAGGTGAAGGCCCCACGCCAGGAGCGCGGAGACCCGGGTGTGAAATCCCAGGGCGAGCGCGAGCAGGCCTCCCGCGTAGCACGAGAGCAGGAAGGTGATGGCCGTGTGCGCGCTGATCCCGAGGGGCAGCAATGCGCTGGCCAGGGTTGGGAGGCCTGGCACCCAGGGATCGCGTAGAAGGTCGGTGAGCTCCCAGGGAATGATTCCCTTCCCGCCATGAAGGGAGAAGAGATCGCTCGAGACCCAGGCCAGATGAACGAGCAGGAGCAGCGGCAACCCCACCCGGAGCCCCGCGAGCGGGCGAACCGACACCGCGCGGAAGCACGCGTCAATCGCGAGCGCTGGTGCCTCCCTGAGCCTCAAGGCCGGCTCCTCGACGTGCGGACGAACGTGGCCTCGTAGGACGCGCGAACGAACGTGGCCTCGTATAACGAGCGCCAGCACGGCCGCGCCCCGAGGCGGTGATTGGCCATCGTGGGCATCACCCACTCCTCGACGTTCACCTGCACGAGATTCGCTTCAGGATGTGCACCGAGGCGATTCGCCGCGAGCGCTCCGAGAAACGCCCGTCGCAGGTCGTCGCGTCTGGCAACGACGTAGATCTCTCCGGTCAGGTTCCCCAGCCGGAGGCCCACCTCGCGGCTCTTCCCAGTCTCCAGGGTCTCCTCGAAGCGCGTGCCCTGCGGAGTGGAGAGGGTGAACCGGGCCTGGAACTGGGGACCTACCGATGGAGCAAAGAACGAATAGGAGTCGCCGGCTCCCGAGAGCGCATCATAGAAACGAAGCCCCCTCCCGACAGACCCGTGCAGGCGAGTGGTGAGCTGAGCGGCCCCTGCGACGACCACTGCCAGGTGGCAACTGAAAGCTGTCACCAGCAGCAAGCGCTTGCCCACAGCGCGGTTCTATTTGGCGGCGAGGGAGACCTGCGGCACCTTGTCAGGCGACACCCGAAGCTCGTAGCCAAGATCGCTGGGACTGACGCGAACGCGCAGGCGTGCCACCGCGTTACTGGGGAGCGAGCGCTCGGAGTTCTTCTTGAGACTGACCTCGTGCAGCCCCAGCGAGGTCTCCGGATGACTCGCGAGCTTCCACCCCACGCCAGCTGCCACGCCGAGAATCGACAAGACCGCTGCGATGTAACGTTTCATGGTGACCAAAGCTGGGGTCGCTCCACCTCTCCTGATCGTCAGGCGGAGTCGGATTCGACACCGTCGAGACTCCATGTGCCACGGGCGTTGCAAGATCTAGGAGGAGATCGCGGCCCATCCAGGCTGCGAATCAAGAAGGAGAGAAATCATGTCACCCAAAGGCCTCGCACCGATGTTCATGGCCCTCTTTGTCATCGCAAGCACCGGAGCGGCGTTCGCCAGCCCCCCAGCCTCGGGTAAGACCGACCCCGCCGAGACGGGCAATCTGGGCGAGGCTTTGACGATCCTGCACACGGTCGGTCAGTGGTCCATCGATGTCAGCAAGATGGCCGACGAGAGGGCAAAGTCGGAGCTCGTGAAGAACTATGCCCGCACGGTGGCGACTGCGAATGCGGATACGGACGCCAAGCTCACGGAGATCGCCAAGAAAAATGGGATCGAGGTGGCAGCGCTCGACGCGAAAACCGAGGAGGGCAAGAGCCTGCTCGACCGCATCAAGGCCGAAACGCTCCTGCTCAGCTCTCTCAAGGGAGATGCCTTCGACAAGGAATACATGACCCTCGTGACCAACACGCAGCAAAGCGTCAGCCATTTTCTGGAGGCGCACAAAGCAGCGGCCAAGGATCCGGCCGCCAAGAAACTCATGGGTGACATGCACTCCACTATCCAGCAACGTCTCAAGACGGCCCAGGACATCCTGGCAAAGGTGTACGGCAATAGCATCTGACGGTCACCCGTAGCAGCCCGAGCTCCCGCCCGATCCGGAACAAGACCGCCTGCGCGCTGCTGTCGGACTGTCGCACTATAGTGTCGCGATGGATGCCACCAACGGGGGCGCGCTGACCGGGGACGCGGGGCTGTCCGCGAAGCTGGCGGAGATTGAGCGGATCACGCGCGAGTCCAATGCGCCGCTGCGCAATCTGCTGATCACCCAGACGTATCACGAGCTGGCGGCGGCCATCGCGGCGGTGATTGGCAGCGGAAACGCCAACTGGTCGTCGTTCGCGACCTGGGCGTCGAAGACCGCGGGGCAATCGATTCGCGGCGAAGAGGTCCCGAACGAGGTGGCGCGGGTGTTGCGCGAGGAAGCGGCGATCGAGCCGCTGCTGGCGGCGTTCAGGAAGCCGTTTCCGCTGCTCGGGTGGTTGAAGCTGAACTTCGACGTCTTCGACGTCGCGCGCGCGATGGTCAAGGAGGTCGCTGACCAGATCGCCGCGGGCAACCTGAAGGTGTTCGCCGAGCTGGCGCCGCTGTTCGCCCGGTTCGTGCACACCTTCGCCCAGCCGTCGAGGCGCCAGGCCGGCGTGCTCGACACGTTCGTGGCCGGCCTCAGGCCCGGCGCCGCCGACCACGACGGCCAGGATGCGCTGAAGCTGGCGTTCACCAGCTACGTGGCCGCGGCCAACGCCGCCACGACGAAGGAGCGCGCCGAGCTGACGTTGTACGGGAACGTGCTCATCGGCCTGCACGAGCAGACGCGCCTGCAGGCGCACATCCAGGGTGGTATCGACGCGCCGCTGTCGCCGGCCGTGTATCGGAACCTGCGGGGGGGCACCGTCTGGGGGTTGCCGATCCTGAGCTGGTTGTTCGGACGCCGATTGCGCCTGCTCTACACCGGCATCCGCGAGGCCTGGGAGCGGATCGCGACCCGCCACTTCATGCGACTGGCGCTGCCGGACGGCGGCTCGATGGCGCTGGGCGCGGACATCGTCGTGGCCGGTCGCCCGTTCCCCGCGGATCTCGATCCGCTTCATCACCCGGAGCTGATCGAGCTCGTCAGGACCTACGATCCCCATCTCGAGACGCTGAGGGGGAGCGGCGCCCGCAACTGGACCGACCTTCGCAACCGGATGGCGTTCATCGCGGATCTATTCCGGTCGCACCAATGCGATCCGACGCTGTTCGCGCCGCCCTTCGCTCCCGAGCAGGTCACCGCGATGCGCGCCGGCCGCATGCCCAACGGCGCTCTCTGACCGCGCGGCGTCGGCTCCGCGATATATAGTGACGGCTTGTGGTCGTAGACCTGTTCCCACCGGCGTCCGTCCCTGATCCATTCATCGGTCGGACCCCAAACGGACGCTATGAGGTGCTGGCGCGGCTGGGCACGGGCGGCGGTGGTGTGTACCAGGCCCGGCAGGTGCAGCTCGATCGGCTCGTGGCGATCAAGGTGCTGAAGCAGAGCGCGGCCACGTCGCCCGAGTGGCGTCGCCGTTTCGAGCGCGAGGCGCGGGTGCTCTCCGTGCTGGCGCACCCCAACCTCGTCCCGATCACCGACTTTGGGATCGACGACGGTGTGCCGTACCTGGTGATGGAGCTGCTGCAGGGGAACACCCTCGCGGAGCTGATCAACGAAGGGCCCGTATCGCCGACGCGCGCTCTCGATATTGTCGGCCAGATGCTGCGCGGGCTGGCCTTCGCCCACGGCCAGGCGATCGCTCACCGCGACCTGAAGCCCGCCAACATCTTCTTGCAAGCGCTGCCGGATCACGCCGATCACGTCCGGCTTCTCGACTTCGGGATGGCCGAGCTCGGGGTGGTGTTCGGAACGCCCTCGTACATGGCCCCCGAGCAGGCCAAGGCGGAACGCGTGGACACGCGGGCGGACATCTACGCGGCGGGGGTGATCCTGTTTCAGCTGCTGGCGGGACGACTGCCGTACGTGGCCGACACCCCCGAGGGTGTCATGGAGGCGCACATCCTCGAGCCGGTTCCGTCGCTGGCCGAGGTGCGGCCCGACCTTGCGATCGCCCGACTCGTGCAGCCCGTGATCGATCGGGCGATGGCCAAGAAACCGGCGCACCGATACCCACAGGCGCTGTGGATGCTGTCGGCGCTGGAAGCGCTGGCGGGTGGGGCGGGCACCGCGGCCACGAACGCAGGGCTCGCCCTGAAGGATCTTCCACCCGTGCGGAGCGCGCGCCGCGCCCCCGAGCCGCCGACACTGAAGGATCTTCCAGGCGTACCCAGGGAGCGCGGCGCCCGCGCGGCGCGCTCCCTCCCGTGGAGAACGGCGATCGCGCTGGCCGGGCTCGCCGCTGCGGTCACCATCGGGGTGACACTTCTGCGTCGTCACCGTGGCCCGCTGGTCGAGAGCGCCAAGCCTGTTGCTGCGCAAGCGCCCGCACCGAATCCGCAAGCGACGCCGACACCGCCAGCCCATGCGCCGGCGCAGCCGCCGCCAGCAGCCACGGCCGCCGCGACGCAACCGCAGACGAAGTCCGCGAGCGCCGGGGCACCGGGACAGCGGCCCCGCGATCCGTGGCAGGAACCCGTGCCCGAAGCCCTCAAGCCGATCCATGACAGGCTGGAAGAGGGGGCGCGCCTGAACGAGGGGGCGCTGGGCCCGGCGTACGCCTTCGCCCGCCAGAATCCGGGCGATCCGCGCCCCTGGCTGCTGATCGCGCACGCCTATGCGCGGCTCGAATGGGTGAGCAACTCCGTGGAGCGATACCAGCGCGCCTACCGCGCCGATCCGACCTGCCGTGGCGATCCCCAGATGCTCGAGGACTTGCTGAAGGCGGTCTCGCACCGGGTCGCCGGTCGCAGCGCCGCGCAAGCCATCCGCGATATTTACGGGACCGAGGCGCTTCCCGCGGTGGAGAAGGCCATCGCGCGCGGGGCGGGTGATCGAGACGGGGACGACCGCCTGGACCACCTCCGGGATTCGCTGACACAGTGATCACCTGACGGGATTGCCGCCGGCGCGCGCGGCCAGCGCCGACAGCAGGTCGAGCAGGACGCGAGCGTCCACCGGCTTGACCAGATGGTGGTCGAAGCCGGCCTCCTGGGTGAGGCGGCGATCGTCCTCCCGGCCCCAGCCGGTCACCGCGATCAAGGTCATCGCCTCTCCCCACGGCTGCTCCCGAATCCGCCGGCAGACCTCGATCCCACTTCGCTTCGGCATCCCGAGATCGAGGATCGCCACCTCGGGATGGAGCTCGAAGGCCCGGGCCAGCGCCTGCTCACCATCGTAGGCGGTCTGCGCCTCGTGCCCGGTCATCCTGACCAGCACCGCCAGCGTGTCCGCGTTGTCGGGTATGTCGTCGGCGATCAAGACACGCAAGCGCGCGCCCTTCGCCAGCCCCCCGGTGAAGGGGGCGGGCCGCATCGGGGGGGCGACTCGCCGTCGACGGCCGGCAGCCGCACGAGGAACTCGCTCCCGCGGTCTCTCCCCTCGCTCTTCGCCTCGACGCGGCCACCGTGAAGGTGGATCAGCCTGCGTACGAGCGCGAGGCCGACCCCCAGGCCGCCCTGCGCCCGTTCGGACACACGCTCACCCTGGGAGAAGAGCTCGAAGAGGTGCGGCAGCATCTCGGCCGGGATCCCGACACCGTCGTCCTTCACGGACACCACGACCTCGTCGCCTCGTCTCTCCGCGACGATGCGGAGGTGGCCGGGCGCGCGGGTGTACTTCGCCGCGTTGCTGATCAGGTTCGCGAACACCTGGGCCAGCCTCACCGGATCTGCGTCGACGTGGAGAGGCGCGTCGGTGAGCGCCACCGTGAGCTCGTGACCGGCGCCGTCCAGCTGGGGGCGGCAGGTCTCGATCGCCATGCGCACGATCTCCGCCAGCTCGAGGCGCTGACGGCGCAGCGTCAGCTTGTCGTGGGCCAGGCGCGACACATCGAGCAGGTCTTCGAGCAGGCGCGACATGTGCTGGAGCTGCCGGTCGATCACCTCGGGCATCCGCTGGCTGTCGGCGTCGGTCGCGCCCCGCTTCTGCAAGACCATCGCCGCGTTGCGGATCGCGGCGAGCGGGTTGCGCAGCTCGTGTGCCAGCGTGGCGATGAACTCGTCCTTGCGCCGATCGGCCGCCTGCAGCGCCTCGTTCGTGCGCTTGTGGGCCGTGATGTCCTGGACCACCACGATGGCGCCGGTCGCCTCGCCCGTTGCCGTGCGGAGCGGTACCGCCGACACCAGCAGCCACGAATCGGCGCCATCGTCGCCACGGAACCTGAATTCGACGCCGGGGCGAACCGTCTCGCCGAGGAGCGCCCGGCGCGAAGGCCATCGCTCGGGCGGTAGCGGCCGCCCATCGGTGTCGGCCGCTTGCCACCGATCGATCCGCGCAGCGTCCCGAGACGGGATCCACTCCGGCGTGTAGGCACGCATCGTCGCGTTGCTGAGGAGCAGCCGTCCTTCCTGGTCGGTCAGCCCGACGCCCACCGAAAGATGGTCCAGAACCGCCCGCAGCCGTGCTTCGCTCTGCCGGAGCGCCTCCTCGGCCAGCTTTCGTTCGGTGATGTCGAAGACGAAGACGCTGAATCCCGCCACGTGGCCCGCGGGGTCGACGTCCGGCTGATACTGGGCATTCACCCAGCGCGGCCCGCCGGGATAGGGCGCCTCGAGCTCGAAGGCGACACGCTCGCCCCGGAGCGCCTGGTCGATGTATCGCCCGGCTCGCTGCATCGCTTCGGGTCCCAATACTTCGTCGACCGTCCTGCCCGTCAGCTCGGCAACCGGGCGCCGAAACCAGGTCTCGTACAGTCGGTTGACGAACAGGTACCGGCGATCTCTCCCCACGTAGGAGATGAGCGCGGGCATCGCGTCGGCCATGTGCCGCAGCTGCTGCTCGCGCGCGCGGAGGGCCGCCTGCCGCCGCGCGAACTCCCCGCGCGCGGAGGCCAACCGGCGCGTCCGAAGCGCCATTGCGACGAGCGCGGACAGGCCCACCACGACCCGGGCGAGCCTCGGGACGGCTGAATTCGCGACGCCGGCAACAAGCAGCAGGGCGGCCGCCGCGACGGCGACGAGCCCGTAGTCGTGCGCTGCTCCTGGTGCTCGCTTTCGACCCAGCACGCGCGTGGTTGCCGCCGGGCCGCTCAGCCCGGGCTGCCCCTCCAGGCCGAGATCACTTGCGCCGTGTCTTCGAAGTGCCGCAGGCGCGTCACCAGACCGTCGGCGAGCGACCACCAGTGCAGCTGCTGGATGTCGACCTGCCTGCCCGTCTTCTTGACCAGGTAGGCGAGCCGAACGTCGACGATCACCTCGTCACCCGAGGCGATGAACCGGCGCGGCTCGAAGGCCGTGAGGGTCACGTGCGCGACGAACGTCGACAGGAATCCTTCGATCTCCGCGTGCCCCGTCGCCGGCGCGTGCCACGGGACGTCGCTGCCCGTCACATTGAAATCCCAGCGCGCGTCTTCAGCCATGCGCTCGAGGACCGTCGCGACGTCTCCGCGCCCGAAGGCCCGGTAGATCTCCTCGACGGCCTCCTGGTTGTCGCCCCTCGCCGCCGCCGCTTCAGCTCTCATCGCCAGTGCGTCCCTCATACCTCAAGAGGCGCACTGGCCGACAGAGAAAGGCACCCGTCAGCGGCCAGCCGGGCGCTGCCTAGAACGTGAACGTCGTGACGGTCGTTCCCGAGCCGCTGCCGCCGTGGTCGCCCGCGGCGGAACTGAAGCTGCCCGAGAAGGTTTGCGCCGGCTGGCCGTGCTTCTGCACGGTCACGGCGTAGTTGACCGCGGCCGACTTGCAGTTGGCGTAATGGTCGACCCGGACGGTGTATTTTCCGCGCGGGGCGGTGCCCAGCGGCCAGACGATGTTCTCGTTCCTGATGCCGTCGATGCGGCAGCCGGCGTTCGAATCGAGATCGAGCGTGCCCCCTTCGGGCGACACCTTTCGGCTCCAGTAGACCTCGGTGCCCTTCGGATCGACGACGTGGAGATCGAGGTCGTTGTCGATGTCCCAGGTGACGTTCACCTGGACGTCCCCGGTGCCGACCTGGTGAATCGAAAGATCCACGGTGATGGGGTCACTGACGTTGCCGTTTCGATCGGCGATCTCGATGACGATCGTGACCCCCGGCGGTAGCTCCTGGGCCAAGGTCAGCAGGACCTGGGTGGCGGAGACGCCGACAGGGATCGTGACCTTCCAGTAGCCGGTCGAGCCCATCACGCTGACGTAGACGGCGGTGAAATCGCCCGAGGCGTCGATCGGGATCATCACCGACCCACCGTTGATCGCGTCGGTGGACTCGATCACGTCCGCGTCGAGCGACCCCTTGGGCGCGGGGAGCGACCCGTCGTGATAGACGGCGGGGGTTCCGTCGGGCCCGCTGGCCCCGGTGATCGTGGCCTTCGTGCCGTCGCCGTCGCCGCCCCCGCCCGGCAGCTCGCCGAAGCCATCCTGACCGCAACCGAGACCGGCGAGCAGCAGGCCGGCCAGAATCCACGGTGGCCTGTTCACCACGATATCCCCGCGCGGAGCATCCAGAGCGATCCGTTTCGCATCCAGCCTTCCACGCCGACCATGATCCGCGCGTACGTGACGTCGCCGCCGACGAGCGCCGCGCCGCTGAAATCGTTCTTCGACTCGCCGGCGTAGGCCATGTGAGTCAGGAGGGCGCCGACCCCCGCGCGCGCCGCGACCGAGATGGTCGGGGAGAGCTTGGGACGCACGCCGGCCGTCAGCGCGAGGACGTGGTTCGACATGCTGACCTCTCCACCACCGGTGTAAAAGATCCCGCCGTAGCCGAGGCCCATCGTCGCGGCAAACGACGGGGTCGACATCGACGGGACCTTGTATTCGAGGTGGCCGCTCAGGCCGTAAAAGTCCGTGCGGTCCGGGAGAATCACCGCGAGGCTGCTGAACTTCGTCGGGCCCGTGTCGGCGGTCGCGGGAACGGCCAGCGTGGTCGCCGTCGTGGCGGGCCCTGCCGCCAGCGCACCCGGCGGCGGCTCGGCAGGGGGCGGAGCCGCCTGCGCCGGAGCGACCGCCCCGGCCGCGGGCATGTCGGGCGCTGCCGCGGGCATGCCGGGCGCTGCCGCGAATACCGGCGTGGGCGCCGCCGCGAGCGCGGGGGACGTCGTGCGCATGGCGACGACCGCCGACGGCGTAACGGCGCTCTGGGGCGGCACGCAGACGCTCTGCTCGCAGATGTGATCGCCGCGGCAATCGGTGTCCTGGCGACAGGGGGCGACGGCGCTGACCTTGGGCGCGACGCACCTGTCGACTTCACAGACCCGATCGCCTTTACATTCTGTGTCACTCTTGCAGGCGCTGGCTTTTGGCGAAACCGCAAGCTCAGCCATAAACCCAACGAATACAGTTACATACATGATACGCGTTCGCTTCATTCGTATTTATTTATGTGATTTGTAATACGTCGGTCAACTACAAAAATAACACTCGCGACGCGCGGAGCTCGCCGCGGCAGCGCCAACGGGATCGATGAGCCGGCCTTACTTCACGACGACGATCTTGATGTCGCCTTCGCGCTTCAGGACCGTCAGACCGAGGTCGTGGGGGTGATTGTCGACGAGCAGATCGACGCGGCCGGCGGCGGTGCTGAGGCCGGTGATCCGTAGCCGCGTGATCGACTGCGGCAGGCGCGGGCGGGTGAAGGTGATCTCGCCGTGGACGCCGTCGATCGACAGCCCGAGCACCGCGCCCAGCAGCATGTAGACGGCGGCCGAGGCCCAGGCCTGCGGGGCGCAGGCGACCGGGTAGAGGGTCGGTCCCTCGCCGGGGCGGCGCGGGAAGCCGCAGCAGAGCTCGGGCAGGCGGCGCAGATCGACGAACCGGCTCGCCGCGAGCATGCGCCTCGAAGACGCGGACCGCCTGGGCGGCGAAGCCGTAGCGGGCGAAGCCCGCGGCGATGAGGGCGTTGTCGTGCGGCCAGACCGAGCCGTTGTGATACGACATCGGGTTGTAGCGGGCCTCCTCGGCGTCGATGGTGCGGACCCCCCAGCCCGAGAAACTCTCCTCGCGCATCAGCGCCTCGACCACCTTGGGCGCGTGCTCGGTCAGCGCGATGCCGGTGTAGAGGGCGTGGCCGGCGTTCGAGCTGCGGACCCGGCAGGGGCGCTTGTCGCCGTCGAGCGCGAGCACGTAGGTGCCGAGCTTCGCGTACCAGAACTTCTCCGCGAAGCGGGCCCTGCAGCGCCGTCGCCCTGCGCTTGGCCCCCTCGGCCTTCTCGGGCTCGCCGAGCGCCGTCGCGATCTCGGCGGCGGCGTGGTAGGCGGCGTAGACGTAACCCTGCACCTCGCACAGCGCGATCGGCGCATCGGCCAGCGTGCCGTCGGCGTGGAAGACCGAGTCGTGCGAGTCCTTCCACCCTTGCTGAATCAGACCGGTCGGCGTTCGCCGCGCGTACTCGACGAAGCCGTCGCCGTCGAGGTCGCCGTAGTCCTCGATCCAGCGCAGCGCGCGCTCGACGTGCGGCGCCAGGGTGCGCAGGAAGGTCGAGGTCGCCGGTGCGGCGCCAGTAGGCGGCCGCCAGCATCACGAAGAGCGGCGTCGCGTCGACGCTGCCGTAGTAGCGCCCGAACGGCACCTCGCGCAGCGTCGCCATCTCGCCCTCGCGGGCTTCGTGCAGGATCTTGCCCGGCTCGGCGTCGCGGCTCGGTTGAAGCTCGGTCGCCTGGGTCGCCGCAAGGAAAGAAAGCACGCCGCGCGCGACTTCAGGCGCGACCCAGAGCAGCTCCAGCGCCGTGATGATCCCGTCGCGCCCGAACGGGGTGCTGTACCAGGGGACGCCCGCGAACGGGTACGCGCCGTGGCGGGTCTGCGAGATCATCATCTGCAGGTCGGAGGCCGAGCGGGAGATCCACTCGTCGAGGTCGGTCTCGCTCGCACGCACCCGGCAAGGGGTCAGATGACCGCCGCCCAGCTCCTCCTGCAGCCCCTCGAAGGCCTTGTCGTTGCTCGGCGGGTCGAGCATCAGATCGTCGCCGATCTCGCAGGCGAGCGTGACGAACAGCGTGAGCGTCTCGTGCGACTTCAGGGTCAGGTTGAACAGCGCCTGCCGCCCGGTCAGCTCGTCGGGGCGGGGCTCGAAGCCGATGCGGGTGCGGCGCGTGACGTGGTCGAGCCCCTCGTACGCCAGCGTCGCGGCCTTCTTCTCCAGCACGGGCTCGAGGCGCCGCCCGGTCTGGGCCCGCTTCGAGCCACGCACCTCGAAGATGTCGGCGTAGTCGGCGACGAAGTCGAGCGTCAGCTCGGTCTCGATCGGCTCGAGCCCGAAGTTCGATAGCCGCAGCCGTTCGAAGCAGCTGCCGCGCCAGAGGAACTTGCTGCGAAAGACGTGCAGGGTACCGCGCGGCAGAACGATCTGCCCCGCCTCGTTCTTGAGGTCGGGGTTGGCGAGATCGACGGTGAGCAGATCGTTCTCCTGCTTGACCGTCGACGACAGCAGCAGCGGCCGCCGCCCGCCGACCCGCAGCTCCAGCCCCGACAGGAAGCGGGTGCCGCGGTGGTAGATCCCCTGCTCGCCGAGGCCGACCGGCTGCACGTCGCCGAAACGATCGAACACCGCGAAGGTCTCGCCGTGCTTGAGCACGCGGGTGCGGTCGTCGGCGCGAGACGACGTCGCCTGGATGTAGAACTGGTCGTGCAGGTGGACCAGCTCGTCGTCCACGATCTGTTTGCGGCGCACCATCCGGCCGTCCGTCAGGCCAGGTCGCCGGCGCGGTCGCCCAGCTCGCCCCCGGCCTCGTCTTCCTCGATCGCCGCCAGCCCCCCGGCGGCGTGGCCGCGGCCGTTCTGGGACCACCCGGCGCGTCTCTGCGCCACCAAGGCCTCGTAAACCGCGACGTAGTCCTGGGCCATGCGGCGGGCCAGGAAGCGGCGTTCGAAGTAGTCGCGGCAGCCGACCCGCGGCAGCGCGAGCGCGCGCCGGGTGGCGTCGACCGCCTCGTCGACGTTGTCGACCACGAACCCCGAGACGCCGTCCTCCATCACCTCGGCGACCGCGCCGCGCCGGAACGCGACCACCGGCGTGCCGCAAGCCAGCGCCTCGATCATCACCAGCCCGAACGGCTCGGGCCAGTCGATCGGAAACAGCAGCGCGGCGGCGTTGCCCAGGAACTCGTTCTTCCCCTGCTCGTTGATCTCGCCCACGAACTCGACCCGGGGATCGGCGAGGAGCGGCTCTATCTCCCGCTCGAAGTAGGGGCGATCGTGGTCGCCGATCTTGGCCGCGATCTTGAGCGGCATGTCGAGCCGGCAGGCGATCTCGATCGCCAGATCGGGCCGCTTGTCGCGCGCGATCCGCCCCAGAAACGCCAGGTACCCCTTGGACTTCGGCTGGAACGTGAACTGCTGCGGCGGCAGCCCGTGATAGACGGTGCCGCGCCAGTTCGCGAACGGCATCGGCGCGCGCTGGGAGTCCGAGATCGACACCAGCGGCGCATCCGAATAGGTCCGGAACAGCGGACCCAGATCGGCGACGTCGAGGCGGTTGTGCTCGGTGGTCACGCAGGGGACACCGCACCGGCGCGCCAGCGGAAGCGCCAGATAGTCGAGGTGGAAGTGGATGACGTCGAAGTCGTCCGCGCGGCGAAACACCGTCTCCAGCATGCGGACGTGGTGGGCCAGGTCGTCCTTGCAGTGCGGGTCGAGGCGCAACGCCCCCCGCGTGCACGGGACCAGCTCAGCCCGCGTCACCGAGTCGCCGCTCGCGAACAGCGTGACGTCGTGGCCGAGGTCCACCAACGCCTCGGTCAGAAACGAGACCACCCGCTCCGTCCCGCCGTAAAGCTTCGGCGGAACGCTCTCGAACAACGGCGAAACTTGAGCGATCTTCACGCACCCTCCCCGCTCTATTCAGGACTTCAACGTAATCACGCTGAGCCTGCCGCGGGAGGGTGGGGGCGCGCGTCACGAGGACGAGCTCGCGCTCGGGGGCGCCTCTGCCCCGAGCGGGTCGTGGAGACGCCGGCTACTCGGCGCCGGGAGCGGCCTTCTTCTCTTCCTTCTTGGGCAGGGGCTGGCCCGTGATGCGGGCTGCCGTCTCCTTGGCGGTCTGCACCAGCTCGCCGCGCGCCTCCATGTAGTCGCTGGCGGCGGTCAGGAAGACCTCGAGGTCGAGCACCTTCTTCCCCTTGCGCGAGCGCTTGCCGCAGTACTCCCAGGCCTGCAGCTGGCGCTGATCCTCCTCGAAGAACTTTTTGACGTTGGCCTTGAAGGTCTTCGACGGCGACGGCTTCGCCGCCTTGTCGACGTTCTGGACCAGCGAGCCGCAGTCGGCCCGGACCTTGGTCATGAAGGGGACCGGGTCCTTCTTGCAGACGTCGGCCAGGAACTCGAGCACCCCCTGGATGTCCTTCTTCTTGTCGAGGTCGGGGATGGCGCAGACCATGAACTTCTCGAACGCCACCGATTCGGGCGTCACGTCGGCGCTGAACGCGCCGCCGATCTCCTGGATCGAACCGTCGACGTCCTTGACCGCGCCGCGCGTCTTCAGCTTCTCGGCGTAGCTCTCGAGGCCCGACTGCATCTTCGGCAGCGACTCGACGTACTTGTCGAGCGGCGGCTTCAACTCGGCGGGGAAGTCCGCCACCAGGCCGCCGAGGGCGCCGCGCGCCCCCTCGAGCTTGGGGATGCAGTCGGTGGTGAGGTGGTCGGCATAGGTCTTCTGCTGGGTGAAGTAGGCGCTCTCGATCCGCTGCTGGATCTGATCACCGCTGTTGAACATGCCGACGTCGACCTCGCTCGACATCACGCAGTTCCAGAACGGGCCCATGTCGGCCTTGTCGCGCTCGGCGAACCGGCCGCCGGCGTCGAGGATCGACTGCGCCGCTTTCTTCTTCCCCGCGTCCTTCTGATAGAAGTAGACGGCCGTGCCGATCACGGCCGCCGCGACCACGCCGAAGATCAGCTTCTTGCGCTTCTGCTCGCCGGCGCGCTCGGCCATCAAGCGCTGGTACTCGTCCATTCCGGCTCCGGGAGGGGCTGCTCCGAACGACATGTGGCTCTCCTATCGTGAGGGCGTGAGGGGCCTGGCAGCAGACCGTAATTCGACGGCAAAGGCAAGCGCGGCCGTGGCTGCGCGCGGGGGATCGGAGCGGGCTGTTTCCGGCTATTTCTTGACGCTCGCCTGCTGCGAGAAGACCGACCAGGACCGCAGGTAGTCGAGGGCCATCTGCAGCTGATAGTCGTCGAGGCGACGCCCGTCCGCCGGCTTGTCCCCCTGCTCGTTCTTCAACCGCTTGCGCAGGTCGCGCTCGCGCGGCAGCTCGCCGTCCCCCTCCTCGGCCGGCGGCGCGGTGGCGTCGACGACGATGTTGGGCGTGATCCCCTGCCCCTGGATCGAACGCCCGCTGGGGGTGTAGTAGCGCGCCACCGTCAGCTTCAGCCCACAAGGCTTGCTGCCGCAGCCGTCGAGATCGATCACGGTCTGCACCGACCCCTTCCCGAACGTTTGCGTCCCAAGAACGACGGCGCGGTTGTGATCCTGCAGCGCGCCGGCGACGATCTCGGCGGCTGACGCGGTCGCGCCGTCGACCAGCACGATCATCGGGAAGCCCGACCAGGTCCCGCGGCTGTGAGCCTTGGCCTCGTCCATCACCTGTCCGCCCTTGCCGACGGTCTTCACGATCAGCCCCTCGGAGAGGAAGCGATCCGCGACCCGGATCCCCTGATCCAACAGCCCGCCGGGGTTGCGGCGCAGATCGAGCACCACACCACGCAGCGACTTCGCCTTGGCCGAAAGCTGATCGAGCAGCTCGCCCAGCGCGCCGTCGGTCGCCGAGGAGAAGACACGGATCTTCACGTACCCGACGCCGCCCTCGAGCAGCCGCCCCTCGACCGCCTTCACCTCGTAGCGGGCCCGCTTGATCCGGAAGGAGAGATCGCGCCCGCGGCGGTCGATCACCAGGGAGACTTCGCTCCCGGCCGGACCCTGCAGCCGCGCGACCGCCTCGTCGAACTCCATCGTCGCCACCTCGGCGCCGTCGACCTTCTTGATCACGTCGCCCGGCTCGATGCCGGCCTTCGACGCGGGAGAGCCCTCGATCGGCGACACGATGATGAAGCGATTGCGGCGCTTCTCGACGTCGATGCCGATGCCTTCGATCTCCTCGTTCCCCTCGGTCTCCTTCTTCAGCTTGCCGTACTCCTCCGGGTCCATGAACCGCGAGTGCGGGTCGAGCACGTCGGTGAGACCGCGCGCGGCGCCGTACATGAGGTCGGTCTCGGAGAGGTCTTCCACGTAGTGCCCTTCGATGTACGAGAGCGCCTTCGTGAACACACCGAGCTTCTGATAGGGGTTGAAGCGCCCGGCCTGCAGAGGCGGCGCGACGACCAGCCCCGCCGAGAATGCCGCGAGGACGAGGATGGCCAGCACGCCCGCGCGCCGTGCGCGCAGCCAGCGTCGAGGTTCAGCGCTGTCTTTCATCGCGCAGAGTCTAGTCGGGTCCGGCGCGGCCCGCGATGGGCGCGGAAAGCCCAGCCACGGGGAGCCCCGCCGCGGCATCTCAATCGGGTGCCCAGAGGTTCAAAAATGGCCGGCGCCAAATGCCGTGACCATACATGCGATGTAACTTGCGTCCGGACACGGGGGGAGTGGATAATCCGAGGTCGCTTTTACGGTGGGCGTAACTGTTCGCGAATCTCGCCAGTACCCACAGGTTTTCCACCGTCTATCCCCCGCCATCCACAACCTGTAGGGGTAGATGTAGGTGGGTAACACAATATATTGTGTTTTTTTCTGGCTTCGATATAACGCTGCGGGGCGCCGCTCTGAGCGCCCAGGTTCTTACGGGGAGGGAACACATGCTTGAGAAGCACGACGCTCGAAGAAGCCGCACCGGCCGCGCCAACGGCGCCGCGACGGGACCCGCCAAGGCGACAACGACCCGGCCCGGCGCGAGCTCGCAGGGGACGCCCGCGCCGCACGGAATGAAATTACGCCGCTACTTCACCGCCACCGGTGACGACGGCTTCGCGAATGTCGCCTGGGAGCTGCGCACCGCGGCGATCACCGGCGAGAGCGGCAAGATGGTCTTCGAGCAGCACGACGTCGAGGTCCCCAAGAGCTGGAGCCAGACCGCGACCAACGTCGTCGTGCAGAAGTACTTCCGCGGCACGGTCGGCACCCCCGAGCGCGAGCGCTCGGTGCGCCAGCTGATCTCCCGCGTGGCCGACACCATCACCGGCTGGGGCAAAAAGGACGGCTACTTCGCCGACGACGAGTCGTCGCGCGTGTTCAACGCCGAGCTCAAGCACCTCCTGGTCGAGCAGAAGATGGCGTTCAACTCGCCGGTCTGGTTCAACGTCGGCAGCGAGCCCGAGCCGCAGTGCTCGGCCTGCTTCATCAACAGCGTCGACGACACGATGGAATCGATCCTCGGCCTCGCGAAGACCGAGGGCATGCTGTTCAAGTACGGCTCCGGCACCGGCACCAACCTCTCGCCGATCCGGTCGTCGCAAGGAGCTGCTCAACGGCGGCGGCACCGCCTCGGGCCCGGTCAGCTTCATGCGCGGCTTCGACGCCTTCGCCGGCGTCATCAAGTCGGGGGGCAAGACCCGCCGCGCCGCCAAGATGGTGATCCTCAACGTCGACCACCCCGACATCGACGAGTTCATCTGGTGCAAGGCCAAGGAGGAGAAGAAGGCCTGGACGCTGATCGACGCCGGCTACGACGGCTCGTTCGACGGCGAGGCGTACAAGTCGGTCTTCTTCCAGAACTCGAACAACTCGGTGCGCGTCACCGACGACTTCATGGAGGCGGTGCAGAAGGACCGCGACTTCAGCACCCGCTCCGTCCGTGACGGCAGCCCGGTCGAGACGGTGAAGGCGCGCAAGCTCTGGCGCGACATCGCCGAGGCGGCCTGGCAGTGCGGCGACCCCGGCCTGCAGTACGACACGACGATCAACGCCTGGCACACCTCGTCGGACACGGCGCGGATCAACGCGTCCAACCCGTGCAGCGAGTACATGTACCTCGACGACTCGGCCTGCAACCTGGCGTCGCTGAACCTGCGCAAGTTCGTCTCCGCCGAAGGGACGCCGAACGGCGGGCAGTTCGACGTCGAGTCGTTCAAGCGCGCCGTCGAGGTCACCATCCTGGCGCAGGAGATCATCGTCGGTAACGCCAAGTACCCGACCAAGAGGATCGAGGAGAACTCGCACCGCTTCCGGCCGCTCGGCCTCGGGTACGCCAACCTGGGCGCGCTCCTGATGTCGCGCGGGCTGCCCTACGACAGCGCGCCGGCGCGGGCCTACGCGGGGGCGATCACCGCGATCATGACCGGCTGGGCGTACCGCACCAGCGCGACGATCTCGCGCGACGTGACCGGTCCGTTCGACGGCTATCCCGAGAACCGCGAGCCGTTCATCGGCGTGATGCAGAAGCACCGCCGCGCGGTCGACAAGATCGAGACGGGCTACGTCCCGGCCGAAATGATGACCGCGGCGCGCGACGCCTGGGATGAGGCCATCGAGATCGGGAAGGCGCACGGCTACCGCAACGGCCAGGCGACGGTGCTGGCCCCGACCGGCACCATCGGCTTCATGATGGACTGCGACACCACCGGCATCGAGCCGGACATCGCGCTCATCAAGTACAAGCGGCTGGTCGGCGGCGGCATGATCAAGATCGTCAACAACACGCTGACCGAGGCGCTGGACCAGCTCGGCTACGACGACGAGCAGGTGAAGGCGATCGTCGACTACATCGACACCGAGGAGACGATCGAAGGCGCGCCCGGCCTCAAGGCCGAGCACCTGCCGGTGTTCGACTGCGCGTTCCGCGCGGCCAACGGCACCCGCTCGATCCACTACCTGGGCCACATCCGCATGATGGCGGCGGCGCAGCCGTTCATCTCGGGCGCGATCTCCAAGACCGTCAACCTGCCGCCGGACTCGACCATCGAGGACTTCCAGGACGCCTACATGGAGTCGTGGAAGCAGGGCCTGAAGGCGGTCGCGGTCTACCGCGACGGCTGCAAGCGGACCCAGCCGCTGTCGACCAGCAAGACCGATCCGGGTCTGGTCAAGGGGGGCGCAGGGGCGATCGCCGAGGCCGTGATCAGCGGCCCGCCGGCGGCGGTGCGCAAGAAGCTGCCCGACGAGCGGCAATCGCTGACGCACAAGTTCTCGATCGCCGGTCACGAGGGCTACATCCACGTCGGCCTCTACGAGACCGGCGAGCCGGGCGAGATCTTCGTGCGGATGGCCAAGGAGGGCTCGACCATCTCGGGCCTGATGGACAGCTTCGCGACGGCGATCTCGCTGGCCCTGCAGCACGGCGTGCCGCTGCGGCTGCTGTGCGACAAGTTCTCGCGGACGCGCTTCGAGCCTTCCGGCTTCACCGGGAACCCGGAGATCCCGCGGGCCAGCTCGATCATGGACTACCTGTTCCGATACCTGGCGTCGAAGTTCGTCAAGCAGGAGGCGCCGCAGGTCGAGGCGCCCGTCACCGCCGCCGCCACCGAGGAGATCAAGCGCGTCGGAGAGGTCGTGGCCGCCGCGCAAAAGGTCGAGGTCGTCGACGTCAGCGCCCAGGTGAATGGCAAGAACGGTAAAAACGGCCACACCAACGGCAACGGCAAGACGACCCACACGGGCAACGGCAACTACAGCTTCATCGCCCGTACCGACGCGCCGACCTGCCCCGAATGCGGCTCGATCATGATCCCCAACGGCAGCTGCCACAAGTGCGTGAACTGCGGCACGACCAGCGGCTGCTCGTAACTCAGCCTCAGCCGACGTAACGTCACGACGCGGGGAGGGCCTTTCAGCTTCACGCTGGGCCCTCCCCGTTTTCATTTTCCCGTCGCCCTTTCCGCCTCTAGTTCGCCGCGCGAACATTCGATAGGGTGGAGGGGATGTTCACCTTCGTCACCGGCGGACTTCGATCGGGCAAGTCTGGCTACGCGCTCCGGCGCGCCTCGGAGCTGGGGCCGCCGCCCTGGCTCTACGTGGCGGCTCACATCGACGGGGACGACGAGCTGAAGGCGCGGCTCGCCCATCACCGGCGCGACCAGGAGGCGCACTGGAAGCTGATCGAGGCGCCGACCAAGCTGGCCGCGGCGCTGGAGCCGGCGAACCTGGGCGGCCACGGCGCCGCCGTGCTCGACCGCTTCACCGTCTGGCTGTCGCAGCGGCTGGCGACCACCGACAACAGCGCCGACGCCGATCTGTTGCGCGAGGTCGAGAACCTGGCCGACAAGCTGTACCGCTCCGTGGTGCCGGTCGTCGTCGTGACCACCGAGATCGGCCTCGGCTTTCTCCCGGCCTCCGTCCCCGATCGCCGGCTGATCAACGTCGCCGGACAGGCCAATCAGATCATCGCCGAACGCGCCAACTCGATCGTCATGATGGTCAGCGGCGCGCCCCTCCGTCTGCGGTAGAAACGCGCGATGGCGCTCCTCCGACAGTCGTTCCCCGTCGGGGCGCTCGGCTGCAACTGCACGATCGTCGCCTGTCCGGAGACGCGCGAGGCGCTGGTCGTCGACCCCGGCGACGACGGGCCCGAGATCCTGGCGGCGCTGGCGCGCGACGGGCTGACCGCGGTGCGCATCGTCCACACCCACGCCCACTTCGATCACGTCATGGCGACCGCCGAGGTGGCGACGGCCACCGGCGCCGACGTGCTGCTCCACCGCGACGACCGCTGGCTCTACGACAACGCGATCATGCAGACCCGCGCCTTCGGCATCGAGCGCACCGACGGCCGCCCCTGGACCGCGCCGCCGCCCCCGACGCTCGAGCTGGCCGGCGACGAGGCGATCGCCTTCGGACGGCGCGAGGCGCGCGCGCTGCACACACCCGGACACACCCCAGGGTCGGTCTGCTTCTTCGTCGAGCTGGGGGGAGAGACGCCGCTGCTGTTCGCCGGCGACACGCTATTCAAGGGATCGATCGGTCGAACCGATTTGTGGGGCGGATCCTTGCCCACCATCAAGGCATCGATTCGCGATCGGCTGCTGACGCTTCCCGATGACACGGTCGTGGTGCCGGGACACGGCCCCGAGACCACCGTCGGTGCCGAACGCGAGAGCAACCCTTTCATCGGCAAATTCGCGCATTGAAAGCCACTGATTCGGCGTATGCTGCCAAATCTTTCCGGGCGGGCCCGACCGTCCTTCCCTCCAACCAGGACTGTGCCATGACGCGTTCTGTACCTCGTTCGATCTCGCGCGGAGGCGCCGCGCGGCTGGCGTTGTTGCTCGGAGGCGTGGCCTTGCTCGCGGCCGGAACCGCGGAGGCGAGGCGGAAGAAAGCCGCGGACGCCGAGGCGAACCCCGACTCGCCGCAGGTGCAGGTCGGCGACACCGAGAAGCCGAAGGCGATGGTCGACGTCGGCCAGCCGCCCCCGAAGGCCGACAGCCTGGGGCACGTTCACTTCGCGGCGCCGAGCGGCGAGGGGCTGGGGCGGGTCGCTGTCTCGGCCAACCCGGACGACAAGATCAAGGTGTTCCTCGAGGGGCGCTACTTCGGCACCGCGCCGGTCACCATCTACAGCGTCCCCAAGGGCGACTACATCGTCGAGGCGACCTACCCGACCGGCAAGCAGGTCAGCAAGCCGGTGACCGTCAGCGAGAACGAAGAAGCGGTGGTCGACCTGGGCGGCGCCAAGGCGCTGGCCAAGCCGTCCGAGAGCGGCAACGGGATGTTCAGCGGGAACACCGAGATGACCCCCAGCCGGATGACCTGGTTCAAGGTGTCCGTCGTCACCGCGGGCGTCGGCCTGGTCAGCGCCGTGGTCTTCGGGATCCTCGAGATGAAGAAAGAGAACGAGTACAACGACTACAACGGTGGCAACCAGAACACGCTGGACGACATCAAGAAGCAGGGCGAGCGCTACGCGATGCTCACCAACGTCGGGATCGTCGTGACCGCCGTCGGCGTCATCGGCGCCGGGATCACCGGCTACCCGCTGGTGTTCAAGTCGGAGCAGAAGGAAAAGAAGATGGCGCTCACGATCACGCCGGTGATGATGCCCAACCTGACCGGCGGCTTCGCGACCCTCACGTTCTAGGTATCAACACAGGAACCCTCAGAGGGTTCCTGCAACCTCCTCCGGGCTGGGCTATTTGCCCAGCTTGGCCGTGTCGATGACCCGCACGCCGGCGGGGGGCGTCCACTTGAACAGGGCGTCGGGGACCTTCGTGTTGACCCGGATGTCGGCGAAGATCAGGTCGTTGACGTTCCCCTGAGCGTCGGTGATGACGCTCTCGCGCACGTCGAAGGTCCGCGGATCGACGATGAAGAGGATCGTCTTCACCTGCGGCTGGGCCGTCTTGGGCGACAGAGCGAGGACGTAGTCGCCGGGGCCGCCGTAGGACGGCTTGTCGACGAAGCTGACGTCGAACTCGTTGCTCAGCTTCCCCTTGCCGGTCAGGAAGGCGAGCGCGGACGGCAGCTGAGACGTCTTCAGCTCCTGCTTGAACGCCTGCTTGTCGTCGGGCTCGTAGAGCCAGAGGACGTTGCCATCGGTGACGTAGGTGTTCTGGTCCGGCTTCTCGTAGTCCCACCGCATCCGCCCCGGCTTCTTGAACGTCACCTGGCCCGACGAGTTGGTCTTGCGTCCCATCGCCGCGCTGGTGAGCGTCTGGCTGAAACGCGCCCGGAAGTCGGCCGCCCCGTCGTACCGCTTCTGCACCTCCGCGGTCACCGCCTTCACGTCCAGCCGCGCCGGGGACGGCAGCGGGGCGGGCGCGGGTGCCGCCGACGCCTTCAACAGGGCAAAGCCGGGGACCGGCATCATGTAGATGAGCGCAGCGACGAGTGTGGTTTGCACGCCGGCGATACTATTAGAGCGTCGCTCCAAGCACCACGGAGGCGCGGCTTCGCCGCGCCGGCGCCGCCCTAAGAAGGGGGGTCCCGTAGGGGGGACGTAGTCCCCCCTACGCGCCGGCGAGGTACTCCCCCTGCGGCGCCAGGACGTCGCGCGGCTTGGCGCCGTTGGTCGGGCCGACGATGCCGTCGTGCTCCATCCGCTCGACCATGCGGGCGGCGCGGTTGTAGCCGATCTGCAGCCGGCGCTGGATGTACGAGACCGAGGCCTGGCGGGTCTCGCAGACGATCGCGACCGCCTGGTCGTAGAGCTCGTCGTGGAAGTCGTCGACCGGGGCGCCGCCCTCCTCGCCCTCCTCCTCGCGCGGCTTGAGGATGTCCATGTCGTAGACCGGCTTGGCCTGCTGTCTTGAGGAAGTCGACGACGCGGTGGACCTCCTCGTCCGACAGGAACGCGCCGTGGAGGCGGCGCAGCTTGGTGCCGCGGTCCGAGAACAGCATGTCGCCGTTGCCCAGCAGGGTCTCGGCGCCCGGCTGGTCGAGGATGGTGCGCGAGTCGATCTTCGAGGCCACCTGCAGCGCGATCCGGCTGGGGAAGTTGGCCTTGATGAGGCCGGTGATGACGTCGACCGACGGCCGCTGGGTGGCGAGGATCAGGTGCAGGCCGGCGGCGCGCGCCTTCTGGGCGAGGCGCGCGACCGAGGTCTCGACGTCCTTGGGGGCGACCATCATCAGGTCGGCGAACTCGTCGATGACGATGACGATGTAGGGCAGCTCGGGTCGGCTTCTCCGCCGTCGCCTTCTTCTCGCTCGCGCCGCCTGCACCGCCGCCGCTGCGTCGGAGAGGTCCTCTTCGCTCGGCGTCTCGTCGCTGACGATGCCGGCGCTGTCGCCGCCGTCCGCCGCCTCGGCGACGGTGATCTCGGCGTCCGCGTCGAGGTCGACCTCCTGCTCGCTGCCGTCGGGACCGGCGATCACCACCCGAATCTTCTTGTCGGTCTTGCGCGTCGCGGCGGCCGCCTCGGGCGCCGGCGCCCGCGTTGCGCGAGCGTCGATGCTCGGCGTTGTAGCTGGCGATGTCGCGCACGCCGGTCTTGGCGAGCAGCTCGTAGCGCCGCTCCATCTCGTCGACCGCCCAGCGCAGCGCCAGGTTCGCCTTCTTCGGGTCGGTCACCACCGGCAGCAGCAGGTGCGGGATGCCCTCGTAGATCGACAGCTCCAGCATCTTGGGGTCGACCATGATGAAGCGGACCTCTTCGGGGGTCGCGTTGTAGAGCAGGCTGGTGATCATCCCGTTGACCGCGACCGACTTGCCCGAGCCGGTGGTGCCGGCGACCAGCAGGTGCGGCATCTTCGACAGGTTGACGCTGACCGGCGCCCCCTTGATGTCCTTGCCGAGCGCGATCTGCAGCTTCGAGGCGGCGCCGGTGAAGCAGCTCGTCCTGCGAGGATCTCCTTCAGGTAGACCGTCTCGCGGGTCTTGTTCGGGACCTCGACGCCGACCACGGCCTTGCCCGGGATGGGGGCCACGATGCGGACCGCCTGCGCCTCGAGCGCCATCGCCAGGTCGTTCTCCAGGTTGGCGATCTTGCCGGTGCGGGTGCCGGGCGCGGGCGCGAACTCGTACATCGTCACGACCGGCCCCATGTGGATCTCCTTCACCTTCCCGCGCACGCCGTAGTTCGACATCGCCTGCTCCAGCCGCTCGGCCATGTCGTAGAGCTGCTGCTTGTCGGTGTCGTGGGTCTGCGGCGGGATGTACTCGAGCAGATCGGTCCCGGGCGTCCGGAACGCGCCTTCGCCCAGCTTGATGAAGCCCTGCTTCTCCTCTGCGGTCTTGGTCGCCGCCTTCTCGCTGGCCGCGAAGGCCTCGGCGGCCTCCTCCTCGCGCCGCAGCCGCTGCGACGCCGACTCGACGATGATGGGCGCGTCGGGGGGCGGCGGCGGTACCTCGATGACCGCCTCCACGGTGTCCTCCTCCTCGGACTCGGCCTCGGGCAGGCGCTCGGCGGCGGCCATCTCGGCGACGATCGCCCGCATCGCGGCGCGCTCGGCCGAGACCTCGTCGGAGACGGTCCGGGCCGCGCCGACACGCACCCCTTCGCTCTCGTAGGCGGGCATCGGCTGCGGAACGCCCTCCTCCTCGGCGGCGGCTTCGGCGGCGGTGAGCGCGGCGCGCACCGGCTCGACGATCGCGATCCGCTCTTCCTCGGTCGCCCGCTCGTCGTGGGCGTCGTCGCCCGCGGCGTCGACCGCCTCGTCGTCGTGCGCGTCGCGCGCCCGGGCCCGCTCACCCGTGTCGTCCTTCTCGGGGAACGCCGCGCGGGTCACCCGCCAGGCGGCCCGCGCCCCGGCGACGATGCCGCGCCCGGCGTGGCGCAACGCCCAGCCGACGACGACGTACGCCTCGCGGGTGCTGATCTCGGTGACCATCAACAGGCCGATGACCAGCATCGTGGTCGCCGCCAGCGCCGCGCCGACCGCGCCGATGCCGGCGCCGATCAGCTCGCCCAGCGCCTCGCCCAGCATCCCACCCGGCCCGTGCATCGACACCTCGCTGTCGGCGAACGGCAGGTAGAGCAGCGTCGCCACCGCGGAGAGCAGAAACGGCACGCCCAACCCCTCGCGAAAGCCGTCGACCAGCGGCCGCCCACGAAAGCAGCGAACCGACGCCACCAGGAACGCGGCGATGAAGAGATAGCCGGTGACGCCGACCAACCCGTAGGTGCCCGACGCCAGCGCGTCGCCCCCCGGCCCCATCAGCGGATCGCCGCCGACGTGCATCGACAGCAGCGACAGGCCCGTGAACAGCCCGCCGGCCAGCAGGAGAATCCCGCCGATCTCGCGGCGGCGGCTGTGGCGGGACTTGGCGGAGGGCTCGGCGATGCTCTTGGCGGCCATGTTGTCCTTGGTGGGGGGAGGTAGGCTTACACCTACATAGGACTACCCAACCCCACAGGCCGTCAACTTTCCTGCTTGTTCGCCTCCTGGTCCGGGGGCGCGGAAGCCTCCGCCGCCGCTGGCGCCGCCTCGGCGGCCACGCCCGCGAACGCGTCGTCTATCGCCAGCTCTTCTGCCTGATTTTCCGCGTCATCCTGGATACTTACGGCCACATCAACGGACGACGGCTCGGGCGCCTGGCGGGCCCAGTGGGAGAACACCGCCTCGGCGGCCCCGCGGGTCATGCCGGGCACCGCCGCCAGGTCGTCGACGGAGGCCTCCCGCACCCGCTTCACGCTGCCGAAGTGCCGCAGCAGCTGCCGCTGGCGGGTGGCGCCGATCCCCGGGATCGCCGCCAGGGCCGACCGGAGCGTCAGCCGGCGCCGCTGCCCGCGGTGGAAGCTGACCGCGAACCGATGCGCCTCGTCGCGCAGCTGCTGCAAGACGAACATCTCGGCGCTGTTGGGGCGGATCGGTATCGCGTCCTTCGCCTGGGCCAGGAAGACCCGGTCCGGGAGCTTCCCGTCCTCGCCGGTCACCTGGTCGGCAGGGTCGTCGCGCTCCTTCGCCAGCGCGACGATCGACAGGTCGGCGCCGGCCCCCACCGCGACCCCGACGTCGCGCGCCGCCGCCAGCGCCATCGCCAGCTGCCCCTTGCCGCCGTCGACCACGATCAGGTCGGGGAGCCGCCAGCTCGCGTCGTCGCCCGTCTTGTCGGCCTCCCGCGCCCGCCGGAACCGCCGCGAGAGCACCTCATACATCGATGCGAAGTCGTCGTTGTGACGGGTGGCGCCGGCCGCGGCCGGGGCGCGCACCTTGTACGTCCGGTAGCGCGCCTTCTCGGGCCGCCCGTCGACGAACACCACCATCGACGCGACGGTGGCGAACCCCTGCAGGTGCGAGACGTCGTAGCACTCGATCACCCGGGGCGGCCGCGTCAGCTTCAACCGCTTCTGCAGCTTGGCGAGGGCGATCTCGCTGTCGGCGCGGGCGTTGCGCCGGGTGGCGAAGCTGGCCGCCGCGTTCTTGGTGGCGAGCTCGATCAGCCGCCGGCGATCGCCGCGCTGGGGGACGGCGACGTCGACCTTCTTCTTGCGACCTCCCGCCGCCGCGCGCTTTTCGGTCAGCCACTCCGCCTTCAGCGCGGCGTCCTCGATCTCGATCGGCAGCAGGACCTCGTCCGGGGCCGGCGCCCCCAGGTCGTAGTAGAGGCCGACGAACGACGACAGCAGCTCGGCGTCGGGGAACTCCTGGCCGGTGAACGAGAAGCAACGGCTGCCGGTCAGCTTGCCGCCGCGGATCGACATCACCGCGATCTCGAGGGCGATCCCCTGGCGGTGGAAGCCGATCACGTCCTGGTCGAGGAAGTCGTTCGACACCACCCGCTGCTCCTCCAGCGTCGTCTCCAGGGCCTTGATCTGATCGCGAATCTCGGCGGCCACCTCGAACTCGGTCTCCGCCGCGGCGGCCTTCATGCGCGTCGTCAGCCGGTCGAAGAGCTGCTCGCTCTTGCCGTCAAGAAAAAGGCGCACGTCGCGCACCTGGTCGGCGTAGGTCTCCTTCGCCACCGGCAGCACGCAGGGCGCCGGACAGCGCTTGATCTGGTACTGCAGGCAGGGGCGGCGGCGGTTATGCAGCACGTGGTCGGTGCAGGTCCGCAGCTGGAAGTGCCGGTTCACCACCCGCAGCGCCTCCCGGCAGGCGCTGGCCGAGTGATACGGCCCGAAGTAGTGCGCGCCGTCGTCGCCCAGCTTGCGCACCACCTCGAGGCGCGGCCACTCGGCCCCGGGGTCCAGCCGTAGCACCAGGTAGTTCTTGTCGTCCTTCAGGTTGACGTTGAAGCGGGGCTGGTGGCGCTTGATCAGCGTGTTCTCCAGCAGCAGCGCCTCCTTCTCGTTGCTGGTGATGACGGTCTCGATGTCGACGACGATGCCGTCGAGCAGCGGCACGAAGTCGCGGCTGTCCCCGGACGCCGGCTGGAAGTACTGCCGGACGCGGCTGCGCAGGATCGCCGCCTTGCCGATGTAGATCGGCTTGCCGCGGGCGTCCTTCATGATGTAGACGCCCGGCGCCGCCGGCAGCCCGTCGAGGATCTCGGCCAGCGTCTTGCGGACCGGCGCCACCTCCCCCTCCCGCAGGGAGAGCTGTGGCGGTTCGTCGCTCGGGGGCGCCTCGGACATGACGGCGTAACTTTACCGCAGCGTTATAGTGAGCACCGATGCCGGGCCGTCTCCTCCTGCTTGCGTTGCTTTGTCCCCTGGTCGCGGATGGGGTCCTGGAAGGGCGCGCGCAGGCGGCCGGGCCGCCGGTCGTCGGCAAGCTGACCTGGTACGGCCAGTCCTGTTTCCTGCTCGAGACGGCGGCCGGGACCCGCATCCTCATGGACCCGATCCCCAAGGGGATCGGCTACGAGCTGCCGGCCGGGCTGCGTCCCGACGCCATCACCGTCAGCCACGACCACTTCGACCACGCCAACCTGGCAATGGCCGCGAACAAGCCGCGGGTCATCCGGGGCCTCACCGCGGACCACAAGGGGTGGGCGCGCGTCGACGACAAGGTCAAGGACGTGGCCATCCGGACCGTCGGCGTCTATCACGACGACAAGCGCGGGGCGGAGCGCGGCCTCGACACCGTGTTCATCTTCGAGGTCGGCGGTCTGCGCATCGCCCACCTCGGCGATCTCGGCCACGCGCTGACCGACGAGCAGCGCACGAAGATCGGCGCGGTCGACGTTCTGCTGATCCCCGTCGGGGGGACGTTCACCGTCGACGCGCGCACCGCCACCCGGGTCGTCGAACAGCTGCGTCCGCGGCTGATGGTCATCCCGATGCACTACAAGACCGACGCGGTCACGATCAAAGAGCTCGAGCCGCTCGACCTGTTCCTCGAGGGCAAGGTCGCGGTCCGTCACGAGACCGCGCGCACGCTCCCGCTCTCGCCGCTCAAGGCCCGGACCGCCGCCGAGACCGTCATCCTGCCGTATAAGTAGGCGCGGTCGAGCGCGCCCCCGTCCGCGTCGCAATCGTTGCCAGCGTCGCGGGCAAACTCGGAGCAGACTCTCGTGCGCGGCCATGACACCCAGCAAGCTCCTGCTGCGCCTGCCTGGCAGCGTTACGGTGCCGCGGCCGTGGTGATGTCTTCGGTCGTGGCGGGCCGGATGGCGCTGAACCCCTGGTGGGGGCTGCACCGCAACCGCCACCTGGTCCTGCTGCCCGCGGTGATGGTGGCCGCCTGGCTCGGCGGCTTCGGCCCGGGCCTGCTCGCCGGCGTGCTGAGCACGGTCGCCCTCTACGGTTTCTGGGCCGACACGCCCGGCATCTTCCACCTCCCCACCCTCGACCTGGTCCTCTACCTGGCCGTGAGCGCCGTGGTCTGCGCCCTCATCGCGTCGCTCCAGACGGCGCGCGCCCGCGCCATCGCCGCCACCCGCTCGCGCCAGCGCGTGCTTGAGATCGTCGCCCACGATCTGCGCTCGCCGCTGACCGCGATCCAGATCGTCACCGACCTGCTCGCCCGCGAGTCCCCGGCCTCGGGCCCGCACCTGCAGCGCATCGTCCGCGCCGTCGGGCGCATGGACAAGCTGCTCGGCGATCTGGTCGACAGCACGCGCATCGAGCACGGCGAGCTGAAGGTCTCGGCCCGACCCGAGCCGGTCGCGTCGATGCTGCAGGAGACGGCCGAGCAGTTCGCGCCCCAGGCCCAGGCCCGGGAGATCGCGCTCGAGATGAAGGACGGCAGCGACGGCACGGCCGTGACGGCCGACCGGGCGCGCGTCGTTCAGGTGCTCGGCAACCTGATCGGCAACGCGCTGAAGTTCACGCCCCCGGGCGGTCGGATCGTCGTCGCGGCCGAGCCGCACGCGGACACCGTCTGGTTCTCGGTCGCCGACACGGGCCGCGGCATCCCGGCCAAGGATCTGCACCACGTCTTCGAGCAGTACTGGCGCGCGGACGACAAGGGGACCGGGCTCGGCCTCTTCATCGCGCGCACGATCATCGCCGCGCACGGGGGGAGGATCTGGGCCGACTCGACCCCCGGGACCGGGTCGACGTTCACCTTCACGCTGCCACGCGACCGCGGCGCGCCGGCCGCATCCGCGACAGACATCACGGCGACGTGATCCCGCCGTCGGCGTCGAGTGGCGGGGGGGCCTAGCTGGAGATCGGGAACTGGCCCGCGGTCGCGGCGCCGATCGCGCCCGGGATGTAGTTGCCGCTGGAGACGATCAGCTTGAGCGCGTCCTTCGGCCGCATGTCGATGCGGATGCAGCGGGTGGTCGGGATGAAATGGAGCTGGCCGTTGGTCGGGTTGGGGGAGGCAGGGACGTAGACGCACAGCATCCCCGGATCGCCCGCGATCGCGAACCCGCTGGTGAGCCCGAGGACGCAGCCACGCCCCCCCTCGTCGGGAATCAGCACGACGTGCGAGAAGCTGCCCGCGCGCGCGTCGGGGCGAAAGGCCAGCCGCTGCCAGGCGCGATAGAGCTCGCGCAGCCCCGGCACCCGCGCGATCAGCCCGTCGACGGTCCCCCCCAGCATCTGCCCGGCCAGGCTGCTGACGACGACGCCCAGGCAGTAGAGCCCGACCAGCGCGAGCCCGACGCCGACGAACGGCTGCTGCAGGCCCAGCAGCTCGCGCACCCGGCCGTCGACGTACCAGAGCACGAACAGCGCCACGGAGACCGGCACCGCCGCCAGCGTCCCCGCGACCAGCATGTTGCGGACGTGGACCAGCAACCTCTGCATCCACCCCATTATGGGCCACCTGCCACGGCGCCGATAGCTAGAGCACGAGCAGGGTCCCGGCCGCGCCCGGCGCGGCCAATGACGCGGCGATCTCGCCGGGCGCCACGATGTGCACGGCGGCGACGCCGGCGGCGAGCGGCGCGAAAGCCTCTTCCAGCTTCGGGATCATGCCGCCCTGAACCACGCCGTCGCGGATCGCCGCCTGCGCCTCGGCGACGGTGAGGCGCGGGATGCGCGTCGCCGGGTCGTCCTTGTCGCGGCGGACGCCGCCCACCGCCGTGCAGGCGACGAGCGCGGTGGCGCCGAGCGCGGCGGCGAGCTGGCTGGCGACGACGTCGGCGTTGATGTTCAGCACCTCGTCCCCGGCGCCCGCGGCCAGGCAGGCGAGCACCGGCAAGAGGTCGGCGGCGGCCAGCGCGTCGAGCGGCATGCGATCGAAGCCCTCGACGTCACCCACCAGCCCGAAGTCGATCGGCTCGGCGCCGCCACCCGAGACGACACGCGGCGGGCGGCGGCGGGCCTGGATGACGCCGCTCGAGCCCGAGAGCCCGACGGCCGGCACGCCGGCCCCCCGCAGCGCCGCCACCAGATCGACGTTCAGGCGGCCGGCGACGACCGTCTTCATCACGTCCAGGGTCGCGGCGTCGGTGACGCGACGGCCGCCGACGATGCGCGGTTCGAGCCCCAGGCGGCGCGACAGCTCGGTCGCCTGCGGGCCGCCGCCGTGGACGATCACCAGCCGGCGACCGACGGCGGCGCGGGCGATGTCGGCGGCCACGGCCGCCAGCGCGGGCGGCGCCAGCACGTCGCCCCCCAGCTTGATGACCGCGTCGACCGCGCCGGCTACGGCCACGGCCCCGGATCTTCGAGCGACACCGTCTCGGGGAGCCCGAGCATCAGGTTCATGTTCTGGATCGCCTGCCCCGCGCCCCCCTTGATCAGGTTGTCGGTGGCGCTGACGATCGCCAGCGTGCGCGTCGCGCCGGCGGCCGGCCCCAGCGTGAACCCGACCTCGGCGTAGTTGCTCCCGGCGACGGCGGCGACCTCGGGGAGGCGATCGCGCACGAAGCGGACGAACGGCTCCTGTCCGTAGGCGGCGTCGTAGAGGGCGGCGAGCCCGTCGGCGGTCTCGGCGGCCGGGACCTCGACGAAGCTGGTGGCGAGGATCCCGCGCGACAGCGGCGCCGAGACCGGGACGAACCGCAGCTCGACGCCGGGCGCCCCCGCGGCCGCCAGCGTCTCGGTGATCTCGGGCGTGTGCTGGTGCTCGAGGACCTTGTAGGTCTTGAGGTTCACGGCGCGGACCGGGTGGTGCGTCCCGGCCGACGGCGGCGACGCCGCTCCCCGACGAGCCGGTGATCCCGACCACGTGCACGATCGCGCCGCCGCAGCTTGCCGGCCCGCGCCAGCGGCAGCAGGCCGAGCGCGATCGTGGTCGCGAAGCAGCCGGGCGAGGCGACCGCGCGCGCGGTCCGGATGGCGTCGCGGTTCAGCTCGGGCAGACCATAGACCCAGGTTCCCAGGGCTCCGGGTGCGGGTGGGCGGCGCCGTAATAGCGCTGGTAGGCGGCGGCGTCGCGCAGCCGGAAGTCGCCCGACATGTCGACCACCTTCACCCCCGCGGCCAGCAGCGCCGGGGCGTGCTGGGCGCTGACCTTGTGGGGCAGCCCCAGCAGCGCGACGTCGCAGCCGCGCGCCGCCTCGACCGGCGGGATGTTCTCGAACCGCAGCGGCGTCCGCCCGGTCAGCGGCGGGTGAACCGCCCCCAGCGGCTCACCGACGTGGTCGACGCTGACGACGCGGACCAGCTCGACCTCGGGGTGGATGAGCAGACGGCGGCATGATCTCTGCGCCGCCGTAGCCGGTGCCCCCGACGACGACGGCCTTGAAGCGCTTCATTCGTCAGAAATTGCAGCACGAGGTGCGCCGTCGCCGCGACGACCGTGTTGGCACCGTCGCAGGGGTCGTTGTCCGGCGTCGCCGCCGAAGCCCATGGACTCTTCTTCCGGCGGTCGGCAGTGCATAACCGGCCCCCGGCATCGTCCACGCAGAACTTCTCTTTGGGGCCGCAGGCGACGTTACCCAGCACGGTCAGGGCGATCATCATGCCGGCAAACCAGAGCAGCTTCTTGATCACGCCCCGATGATGGTCGGACCCGCGTGCGTGGTCAAGCGGGCCGCACATGTGCGCTGCGCTCCCACCAACTACGGCCCCCGAAGGCGGTCGGACGTGTGCGGAAAACGCTATGACGGGTCGCAAAAAAATCATCACGGCCGGTTTGACTCACCCCCGGCTGACCCCCTACCCTCAATCTCCGTGCGTCGCGCCGTCACTCTCGTTCTCTCGACGCTGATCGCAGTCGCCGCTTCGTCGGCGCGCGCAGCGACACCGACCCACCCGGCGTCCGCCTGCGCGCGGTCGTCCCCTCGGGCCCGCCTCCGGCGATCCTCCCGCTGTCGGAGGTTCGCGCCGGGATGGTCGGGCACGGCGCTGACCGTCTTTCAGGGGACGAAGCCGGAGCCGTTCAAGGTCCGCATCGTCTCGGTGATGCGGAACTTCCTCCCGAAGCAGGACGTCATCCTGATTCGCGCCGAGGATCCGCGCGTCGAGTTCAGCGGCATCGTCGCCGGCATGAGCGGCAGCCCCGTCTACATCGACGGCAAGCTGATCGGCGCCGTCGCCTACGCCTGGAGCTTCGCCAAGGAGCCGCTCGGCGGCGTCACGCCGATCGAGACGATGCTGTCCGAGCGGGCCCGCCCGCGCCGCGCCGGCACCGAGATCCTCGCCGCAGAACGCGCCACGCATCGACGCGGGCGCGCGGCCCCGACGCGCTGGCGCGTGGGATGGGGCTCCCCCCGATGGGGCCGGTCGCCGCGAACGGCGGCTCGCCCGGTCTGGTGCGCGCCTCGGTGCCGCTGTCGGTCGCCGGGCTTCACGCCGCGCACCGTCGCCGAGCTGACCGACGAATTGAGGCCGACCGGCATGGTCCCGATGCAGGCGGGGGGCGGACGCCGCCCCGGAAACGCCGGCCGCCGGCCACGTCGAGCCCGGCTCGGCGATCGGCGTCGAGCTGGTGCGCGGCGACATGAGCACCGTCGCCACCGGCACGGTCACCTACATCGATCCGCGCAACGTCTTCGCGTTCGGCCACCCGCTGTTCGGCATCGGCGAGGTCTACCTGCCGCTGGTCGACGCCGAGATCCACGCCTTTCTCCCCAGCCTGGCCCAGTCGTTCAAGATGTCGTCGCCGCTGAACGAGATCGGCACGCTGGTGCAGGATCGCCAGTCCTGCATCATCGGCGACCTCGACGCGCGCACGACCATGATGCCGATCGACGTGCGGGTGATCGGGCCGGGCGCCGAGCCGCGCCTGTTCCACGCCGAGGTGGCGCGCAACCGGCGGCTGACGCCGACGCTGGCGTCGATGGTGGTCAGCAACGCGATCGCCGACGCCGAGCCCGACGTGACCGACATGATGGTCACCGTCACGTCGAAGGTCGGCGTGAAGGGCTACGCGCCGCTGGAGCTGCGCGACCAGGTCTTCTCGGCGGAGGGCGTCTCGGCCCGGGCGCTGGGCTCGACGCGCGGCCTGCGCGCGATGGGCGAGCTGATGTTCAACCCGTTCGAGCCGGTGACGCTGGACCGGATGGACGTCGACGTGCGCGTCGACTACCGCCGCGACGTCGCCGAGATCGTCGGCGTGGCGCTGCCGGGCCAGGACGTGCACGCGGGCGACACCGTCCCGCTGCGGGTCACGCTGCGCCCCTACGCCGGCACCGAGTACGTCGAGACGGTGCCGGTGATCATCCCGCGCACCGTCGCCGGCGAGACGATCAAGCTCGAGATCGCGACCGGCTCGATGGTGCGCCCCGACGTGCCGCAGGCCGAGTCGCTGCGCGGCTACATCGACAACCTGCGCAAGTCGTACTCGGCCTCCTCGATCGTGGTGACGATGCAGACCCCCGACGACGGCGCCGCTCTGCGCGGCCAGCTGCTCAAGGGGCTGCCGGCGGCGGCGATGGACACGCTCCGCCCCGGCAACCAGACCCAGCGCGCCGATTCGTACCGGGTCGCCGACCGGACCGTCTACCCTGCCCGCCAGCTGGTGAGCGGCAAGCAGGAGCTGCAGATCGCAGTCAAGGACGACCCGCTGGGCACGCGCTGATCCCGGCGAGCGTCGATCTACTTCGGAGGGAGGGTAGGGGCCCCCACCCACCCCCTCCGAACCTCCCGCGATGCGCTCGGACGAGCAAAGCTCGTCCTCCCGCCACGCGTTCTGTGGCCGGCGCACCTGCGAAAGCGGCCGGTCTCTCGTACAATAGGCGCCCCCTGATGCGACCTTCTGCTCCTGGCCGCGGCTCTCCTGGCGCTCTCCCTCTCCCTCTCGGCCGTGGCCCTCGCGGCCCCGACCCGGACCTTCCGGCAGGCGACCGCCAAGGACTTCGAGGAGGGGGAGGCGACCGGGAGCCTGATCCTGCCGACCGGCGAGGTGGTGCCGGGGATGAAGGCGAGCCCGATCGCCGTCGACGCCGCCTTCGTCTGGTGCGCGACCAAGTCGCCCGACGGCAAGACCGCCTACTTCGGCACCGGCGACGAGGGGAGGATCTACGCCGTCGACGTCGACGGCAAGGAGACGCGGCGGCAAGAAGGTCGCCGACCTCGAGGCCGCCTGGGTCACCGCGCTGCTGGCCCGCGCCGACGGGACGCTGCTGGCCGCCTCCACGCCCGGCGGGCAAGATCTTCAGCGTCGATCCCAAGAAGGGGACGTCGAAGCTGTTCGCGACGCTGCCGGCCGACCACGTCTGGGCGCTGGCCGCGACAACCAAGGGCGGCACCGTCTACGCCGGCACGGGCGGCGCCGGGGAAGATCTTCGCGGTCGACGGCGAGCGGCAAGTCGCAGCAGGTCTGGGACTCGGGCGACAAGCATGTGGTCTCGCTGCTCGTCGACGACGAGCGCCACCTGCTACGCGGGCACGTCCGAGGAAGCGATCCTCTACCGCGTCTCCACCGACGGCAAGGCCGAGGCGCTGGCCGACTTCGACGCCGAGGAGGTCCGCGCGATCGCGCGGCAGGGGGGCGCCCTGTACGTCGCGGTCAACGACTTCGATTGCGGCCGCGGGCACGGGCGGCTCGCCGGCGACCGCGGCGGCGCCCAAGGGGACCAAGGTGACGGTCGCGACGTCCGGCTCGCCGGCCTCGGCGGGGGCCCTCCCGCGCCCCGGCCAGCGCAAGGCCAAGGCCGCCCTCTACAAGATCTGACGGCGACGGCCGCACCGAGCAGGTCTTCTCGATCGGCGACGGCTACTTCACCGCGCTGGCCTTCGACGGCGAGGGGCGCGCGTTCGTCGGCACCGGGTCGGAGGGGCGGGTCTACCGGATTCCGCCCGACCGCACGGCGGCGCTGGCGATCGACATCCCCGAGCGGCAGGCGCTGGCGCTGGTGCGCACCGCCAACGGCTTCCTGGTCGGCAGCGGCGACGTCGGCGGCGTCTACCGGGCCGAGCCGGCCGCCGCGAAGCAGGCGACGTACCTGTCGCGGGTGATGGACGCCGACGTCCGCGCCCGCTGGGGCCTGCTGCGCTGGCACGGCACGCACGCGCTGGCGATCGAGAGCCGCTCCGGTAACACCGCCAAGCCCGACGCGACCTGGTCGGGGTTCGCCGGGCTGGAAAAACCGCGCGGCACCAGCGACGGCGGCGTCGGTCAGGTCGGGAGCCCGGCCGCGCGCTACGTCCAGTACCGCGTGACCTTCCCCGGCGCTGACGCGCGGCTGGGGGCGGTGACGCTCGCCTACCTGCCGCAGAACCAGCGGGCCCGGATCACCGAGCTCACCGCCGGCGACGGCGGCGGGGCGCCCCCGCCGGCGGGGGGCTGGGATCCCTCGCGGCGCCCGCGGCCGCGGCGGCCCGCGCGCACTCGCCGATCATCAAGCTGCGCTGGAAGGTCGAGAACCCCGACGGCGACGAGCTGGGCTACCGGCTCTGCGTTCCGCGAGGAGAACGAGGCGGTCTGGCGGCCGCTGGGCGGCCCCGACGCGCTGACCAAGACCGACTTCGACTGGAACACCGAGGGGCTCCCCGACGGGACCTACGTGGTGCGCGTCGTCGCCAGCGACGATCGGACCCAGCCGCGCGAGCGGGCGCTGGACGCGACCTTCACCTCGGCGCCGATCCTGGTCGACAACCGCAAGCCCGAGGTGGTCGGGATGGTGGCGCGCTACCCGATCGTGTCGGGGCGGGCCCGCGACGACCAGAGCCCGCTGACGGCGCTGGAGTTCGCCGTCGACGGCGGCGAGTGGCAGCCGCTGGCGCCGGCCGACGGCCTGGCCGACGATCTGGTCGAGGCCTTCACGGTGAAGCTGCCGGCGCTGGCGCCCGGCCCCCACGCGTTGACGGTGCGGGCCTGGGACGGCGCGGACAACGTCGGCGCCGGAGCGCTGACCGTGACGGTGAAAGGAAAGTGAACGTGAGCTCGGACACCGACGACACGACTGGCCTGCCGCCTCCCCCCTCGATCGTCCAGATCGAGGTCGGTCTGCTGCAGAACTTCTGCGAGATCCTCGTATCTGCCCCGACACGCGCGAGGCGGCGATCGTCGATCCGGCCTGGGAGGTCGATCGCCTGCTGCGCGACGCCGAGCGGCGCGATCTGAAGATCACCACCGCGCTCATCACCCACACCCACAACGATCACATCGAGGGGGTGGCCGAGCTGGTGCAAAAGACGGGCGCCAAGGTGGTGGTGAACCCACGCGAGGCCGACGGCGTCCGCGCCGACGCCAAGGCGCTGGTCGAGGTGACCGACGGCCAGACCGTCGCGATCGGCCGCTGCGGCGTGCGCGCCCTCGAGACGCGCGGCCACACCGTCGGCGGCACCTGCTACCTGGCCGACGGCTACGTCGTCACCGGCGACGTGCTGTTCGTGGGCGGCTGCGGCCGCACCGACTTCAAGGGCGGCGACACCGCCGAGATGTGGGCCAGCCTGCAGCGCCTGATGCGCCTCCCCGAGGAGACGCGCGTCTACCCCGGGCACAACTACGGCGCGACGCTCACCTCGACGATCGGACAGGAGATCGAGAAGAACCCCTTCCTGCGCTGCGAAACGTTCGAGGAGTTCCGCGCCCTGCGCGAGCGCAAGCGGGGCTGAGGGTGCCCAAGCCGTCCGCGATCCCCTCCGAACGGACGATCGTCTTCCTGGTCGGGGCGATCCAGTTCGTCAACATCCTCGACTTCATGATGGTGATGCCGCTGGGGCCCGACTTCGCCCGGGCGCTCGCCATCCCGTCGTCGCACCTCGGCATCATCGGCGGCTCCTACACCGCGGCGGCGGCCGTGGCCGGCATCATCGCGGCGCGGTTCCTCGATCGCTTCGATCGGCGCAAGGCGCTGACGGTCGCGATGTTCGGGCTCGTCGCCGGCACCGCCTCGGGCGCCCTGGCGCACGGCCTTCACTCGCTGGTGCTGGCGCGCGTGGTCGCGGGGGCGTTCGGCGGCCCGGCGACGTCGCTGTCGCTGTCGATCATCGCCGATGTGGTGCCGCCGGCGCGGCGCGGGCGGGCGATGGGGGCGGTGATGGGCGCGTTCTCGATCGCCTCCGTGCTGGGCGTGCCGCTGGGATTGCGGCTGGCATTGCTGGGCGGCTGGCGGATGCCGTTCCTGGTGGTGGCCGGGTTCGGCGTGGTCGTCGGCGCGTCGGCGCTGCTGGCGATGCCCAGCCTGCGCGGGCACATCAAGCCCGCGGGCGAGCGCCGCAGCCTCAGCCTGCTGGCGCTCCTGGGTGACAGCACGATCCGGCTGTCGCTGACGATGGTGTCGCTGGTGATGCTGACCGCGTTCCTGATCATCCCCAGCATCTCCCCCTTCCTGCAGCAGAACTTCGACTATCCGCGCGATCGCCTCGACCAGTTGTACATGGCCGGCGGCGCGGCCAGCTTCTTCGTGATGCGCATCGCCGGGCGGGCGATCGATCGCCACGGCGCGGCCCGGGTGTCGGTCGTCGGCACGGCGATCCTGATCGCGGTGCTCTACTTCGGCTTCGTCTCCCCGCAGGCGATGGGCAGCGCCGGCGTGCTGCTGATGTTCGTGTCGTTCATGGTCGGGATGTCGGTCCGCAACGTCAGCATGAGCTCGCTGTCGACGCGGGTGCCGCGCACCCCTGACCAGCGCGCCGGCTACATGTCGCTGCAGTCGACCGCGCAGCACATCTCGTCGTCGCTGGGGGCGTTCGCCTCGTCGAAGCTGCTCAGCGACGGGCCGGGCGGGCGGCTGCTCGGGATGCCGCGCCTGGCGATGGTCTCGGTCGCGCTGGCCCCGGCCCTGCCGCCGCTGCTGGCGATCATCGGCCGCCGCGTGCGCGCCCGCGAAGCCGCGGGCGCCCCACCCGTGCCCGCCGAGCCGCCCGCCGCGGTGTAGCGCGGTCGCAGCCGGGAGATTGCCGCGCCCCCCTGGCCGCGCGCCGGCCCGGCCCCTAGATTCCCCGGATGCCCAACGCTACCCCCGCTGCCCTCGCTACCCACAATGGCGGCTGTCATTGCGGCGCGGTCCGCTACACCGTCGAGCTCGACACCACCAGCGAGGCGCTCGAGTGCAACTGTTCGCTGTGCGGTCGCGTCGGCTCGCTGCTGATGTTCACGACGCCCGACAAGTTCCGGCTCGAGACGGGCGAGGACAACCTGACCGACTACCGGTTCAACAAGCACGTCATCAATCATCTGTTTTGTAAGACCTGCGGCGTCAAGTCGTTCGCGCGCGGCAACGGCCCGCGCGGCCCGATGGTCGCGATCAACCTGCGTTGCCTCGACGACGTCGACGTGTTCACCCAGCCCCGCAAGCACTACGACGGCAAACACGCCTGACGCGCGCGACCACCGCGCTGCCTGTTCAGGCGCCTCGGCGCCAGTGTATCGTCGCCGCCCGATGCGTTGGTACGGGGCGCTGGCGGTCGTCTGGTTGCTGGGCTGCCAGCGCCGCGCCGTCGAGCCGGTCGCGCCCGCCAGGCCCGACTGCGCGAAGTTCGAGGCGCTGCGGGCCGGGAAGGCGCCCCCGATAGCGGGGACGGCGCAGGAGTTCTGGACCGAGCTCGAGACCTGCTACGCGCCCCCGAACGCGTCGACGTGCGAGCGCGGCTGGACCTTCGCCAGCGCGCTGCCGTCGATGGCCGACCCGACGCCCGCGGAGCTGGCCAAGCAAAAGCAGGCCTTCCTGGCCGTCTGCCCGACGCTGCCGGAGGTGGTGCAGCGCTGCCTGACCGCCTACGCCGTCGGCCACCTCGAGGAGTGCCGGGGGATGAAGGCGCGCGAACAGCTCGACGCCGCGCTTGCCGCCCGCGCGACCGCCGCGGGCCGGTGATCCGGTTGGCGGTTTCCAGGCATCATGACGAACATGGCGCCGCACCCGATCCCCGCTGACGAGAAACGTCAGGCGCTCGAACGGGTGCTCGCCAGCAAGGCCTTCAGCCGCTCCGAGCAGCTGCGGGCGTTCCTGCGCTACGTCTGCGAGGCCGAGTTCGAAGGGCGCGCCCAGCAGCTCAACGAGTACGCGCTGGGCGTCTCGGTGCTCGGACGGCCGGCCGACTACTCACCGGCCGAAGACTCCTGCGTCCGCACGCGCGCCTACGAGCTGCGCAGCAAGCTGCGGAGCTACTACGAGTCGGAGGCCACGGACGATCCGATCCAGATCGAGATTGACAAGGGGGCCTACGTCCCCCGCTTCACGCGCCGGGGAGACGCCCCGACCGGCGAGGCGCCAGCGGCGGCGCCGGTTCAGCGAACCGCCCGCCCGAAGCGGCGGCACCTCGCCCTGGTTCTGGGCGTCTCGGTCGCCCTGGTGGCGACGTCGGCCCTTCTCTCCCTGCTCGCGCGCGAGCGACAGCCGGTGGCGACGCGCGGCCTTCGCGGGGAGCACGCGACGCGCGAGATGGAGGCGCTCTGGAGGCCCTTCCTCGCCGAGGGCGTTCCCCTGCTCATCTCGTTCGACACGCGCCTCTTCTTCTACGCGCCCCCGACGGGGCTGGTGGTCCGGGACTACCGGACCAACCAGCCGGCCGAGGCCGCCGCTTCCCAGACGCTGCGCGCGTTCCAGGAGCGCATGGGCGTGGAGGCGCTGCAGGAGCGCTCCGAGTACGCCGACTTCGGGGCCGTGCACGCCGCCTTCCTGCTGGGTCGGCTGCTCGATTGCGACGTCGGCCTCAAGCACTCGACCGCGCTCGGCCCGCAGGACATCTGGAACAGCAACATCATCTTCGTCGGCAAGCCCAACCTGAACCCGACCATTCGCCTCGCCCTCCAGGGCAAAGACTTCGTCGAGACCGAGTACGGGAACGGCATCCGCAACCTCCACCCGCGGCCGGGCGAGCCGGAGCTGTACCGCAACGCGGAGACGCACGGCAGCGGCGAGAAGTACGCCCTCATCACGGTGCAGCCGGGTCCCCAGCCGGGGCACCGCATGATGATCCTCGCCGGCGCCGGCGCCGAGCTGATGTGGGCGCTGGCGGAGGCCGTGACCAGCCCGGCGCGGGTCCAGGAGATCATCTCGCACCTCATTCTCCCCTCGGGCGAATGCCCCCCCGCCTTCCAGGTCGTCATCTCGGCCACGTTCGAATCCAACGTGCCGGTCAAGCTCCGGTACGTCACCCACCGCGTCTCCCAGACGCAATAACGCCCTTCATTCCAGCCCGTTGAGGCCGGTTCGTAACCGTTACCGGAACGGTTGGGAACCCGTCGGCCACTCGCGTCGGGCCCGGTGACGGTCACCTCTCAGTGAGCGTGCCGACTTCGAACGAGCGGTAGCCCAGCTGCTCGTCCACGAGCTGCCAGGTGTGAGGAGAAAACGCGTAGCCAGGCGCCGCGTGCATCAGCCCGCGACCCTTCAGCTCCCTCAGCTTCCCGAGGTACTCGCCAAACTGCGTTCGGCGCGCGAGGCGAGCGCTCGCGCCGTCCGCGGCCGCGCGCCAGACGTCGGTCGCGAAGGTGGAGCCGCCCCGGTAGTAATAGCTGATGACGTCTTCCATCTCCTGCACGGCCTTCACGAAGAGGCCGTTGCAGCGCGCGGCGGCTTGGTTGCTGTCATGGTTTCCGTCTTGGCTGCCAGGTTGGCCGCCCCCGCCCTGGCCGCCCGCGATGTAGTCGTAGATCAAGCGCGCCGCGTAGATGTAGAGGAACATCGAGTTCGCCAGCAGCGGCTCGAAGAAGAGGGCCCGGTTGCCGTTCTTGCAGACGCGCCCCGAGATGAGCTCGTTCGCGTAGTAGCACCGGAGCTCGTACTCCGTGGCGTAAGCGCCCGCCTCGAGGCTCTTCGCCCCGAGCAGGCGCTTCATCTCCTCCTCCGCGGCGCCGGTCTCGGTGAACGCGCGGCTGTAGAGATAGCCGTAGGTCTTGTATCCCGCGAGGGGGACACCGAACATCCAGCCGTCGCGCGTCGCGATGTGGTCGGTGAACGGCTGGTAGTCGTAGTCCCGGACCACGTGAATCCGGCAGCGGTCCATGAGCGTGCAGTCGCTCATCGTGTAGCCGTCGAAGCTGGTCGGGGTCCCGGTGCAGTCGACGACGTAGTCGAAATCGCGGAGCCCCTGGTCCGTGCGGAGCGTGACGTGGTCCGCGTAGTTCTGGATCTCCTGGACGTCCGCCTCGAGGACGCTGAACTGCCGTGGCCAGAGCGCGAGCAAGCGCTCGACGACGAAGTCCTTCAAGCGACGGTTATTGAAGTGGATGGCGATGTTTCCGCTGAGCAGCGGATTCACCCACCCGTGCTTTCGCCAGTTCGTGAACTTGCTGCCGTACTTGAGGGTCGCGTCGAGGGCGGCGAGATCCTCGGGGTGGGCCAGCGAGAAGTTCGTCGCGCGCTCGAGCACGCTGATGACCCCTCCGTTCGTGCTCTCGCCGATTCCCAGGATCGGTTTCTTGGGGTTGTAGACGGCGCAGACTTGCCAGGAATCGTCGAGCCAGGTGGTGAGGTGCGCCGCGGTCAAAAGGCCTGCCGAACCGCTGCCGATGACCGCGATCTGTTTCCTTTGCATGACGATCCCGCTCCGCTTGCTCGCTTGATCGGCAGAATAGGCGGCGGAGGATTCGTGAGCCACAGCTTTGGCGTGCACGCTGGCCGACCCGACCGGCGCGCGGTACATTCAACGCCGTAGCGAGGACATCATGCCGATCGATCGCCGGACCGTTCTGAGCTCGACCCTCGCCTGGGCCGCCTTGACCCTGAGCGGCTGCAGCGACGGCGACGGCTCGGGGGGCGCGGGCGGCGGTGGCGCGGGTGGTGGTGGCGGCCTGGGCGGCGGCAGCGCCGGGGGCGCGGGTGGGGGCGGCGTCGCGTATGCGTGCGCGACCACCATGACCGGCAGCCACGTGCACCCCCTGACGATTCCCAGCAGCGACGTCGAGCGCGGATACTACGACGCGCCCTACGTTCTCCAGGACGGCGGCACGGGCCACACCCACGAGCTCCCGCTCACCGGCTACGACTTCGTGTACTTCCAGGCGGGGGTCACGATCATGGCGGACTCGACCACGACCAACGGCCACCTTCACACCTGCTCGATCACCTGCACGCCGAGCTGATCCGGACCGGGCGCCGTCAGCGCGCGATGCGGGCCGCGATCAGGATCAGGTCGTCGGCGCTGGCGTCGTGGAGCTCGACGCGAAACGCCCCCTCGGCCGGCGGCAGCGTCAGCCGGGCGGTGAGCGTGCCGTCGGGCGCGCTGACCACTGTCGCCTCGCGAAACTCGACGTAGCGCGAGACCCAGGGGTCGAGCGCCTTGTAGATCGCCTCCTTGGCCGCGAACCGGCGCAACACCTCCCGATCGCGCGCGGCGCCGGTCTCACCGGCCAGCGCCGTCTCGAGCGCTGCCAGTTCTTCGGCGGTCAGGACGCGGCGGGCGATGTCGGTCCGCAGCGGCCGCAGCAGCTCGAGGTCGACGCCCAGTGTCCGGCGCGCCTCGTCGGCGGGCGCCGCCAGCGCCACGGCCAGCCCCGGCTTGTGGCTGATCGAGCCGACGAACCCGGGGGGCAGCCGCGGCGCGCCCCGCTCTGTCGCCAGCACGGGGAGGACCAGCTCGGCCCCGAGCGACGCCAGCGCCACGCGCAACGCGACCCGGCCGCCGATCCAGGTCGGCCGCCGCGCCGCCGCCAGCGTCTGCGCGTAAGCGGTCTCCTCGGGGTGCAGAGCGGCCGGAGGCGGGTCGTCGTGCCCGTCGGGCAGCGACACCACCGCCAGCGCGCCAAACGGATGGGGCCGTTGCTGCACGAACATCGCCGTCGCTGCCCTCTCGCTACCCTGGTTGGCCGGCGGACGCGACCAGCGAGCGAACGTAGGCCACGAGCTGCGCGCTGCCGAGCGACGCGACGATGTCTCGCGGCAGCTTGCGCACCAGCCAGCTCACGTGCCAGTTCGACGCGGCGCCGGGGGCGATCGTCTCGTAGGCCCCCTGCGGCTCGACCTCGACGTAGTTGTGGGCCGGCGAGGCGTAGATCTCGATCTGCGCCTCGCCCGGCGCCTGCAGCGACCGCGGCACCGCCGCGAACGTCTTCAACAAAAGGGCGTCGCGGTCGACGTGGGCCAGCCACCCCTCGGCCCCGTCGGCGAACAGCTTGTGGTGCTGGGTCACCTCGGCGGCGTCGAACGGGTACCAGGTGATGCCCAGCGCCTCGCGCACGGTCAGGTTCGACGGCGCGAACGTCCCCATCCCCGTCGGGAAGAAGGTCAGCCCCCCGGCCGCCACCCGGGTGATCTGCCAGGGCGCGGCGGCCACCGGCTCGCTGCCGCGGTTGTGGATCGTGAACGTCTGGCGGACCGCGCCGTGGGCGGGATCGGCCACGAACCGCTTGTCGACGCTGAGGCCGAGGCCCGGGTTGGTCGGTCCGCGCAGCAGGATCGCCCCGGGGCGTCGCCTCGACCTCGTAGGGGGCGTGGTCGATCTCGGGCGGCGGCGGCCAGCCCCAGGCCCCCTGCGGGCTGGTCCAGAACGTCGAGCCGTAGTTACCCGGATCGACCTCGGGCCCGGTCAAGAGATTGCGGTCGCCGAGGCGCAGCGCCGTCACCCGGCCGCCGACCGCGGCGTCGACCTCGAACGTGACGTCGTCCCAGACCAGCACGTGCGTCGTCGGCGACATGTTGGCTGCATATTAGCGCGTCGGGGGAGGACGAGCTTTGCGCGTCCGAGCCCATCGCGGGAGGTTCGGAACCCTCCCAGGGTTCCGAAGTTGCTAATTGCGTAGGGACTGCAGCGGCGCGGGGATACGCCCGCCCAGCTTGATGAAGCCGTCGGCGCGGAAGCGGCTGACGGGCTGAACGTACGCCTCGCCCAGCAGGCCGCCGTACACCACCGACTCGCCCGCCTTCTTCCCCGGCACCGGGATGATGCGCACGCCCGTGGTCTTGTTGTTGAACACGCCGATCGCGATCTCGTCGACGATGATCGCGGCCAGCGTTTCGGCGCTGGTGTCGCCCGGGACCGCCACCATGTCGAGCCCGACCGAGCAGACGGCGCTCATGCTCTCGAGCCGTTCCAGCGACAGCGCGCCGGCGCGGGCCGCGGCCACCATGCCGGCGTCCTCGCTCACGGGGATGAACGCGCCCGAGAGCCCGCCCACCGACGACGACGCCATCACGCCCCCCTTCTTCACCGCGTCGGTCAGCATGGCCAGCGCCGCGACCGAGCCGGGCGCGCCCGCCATCTCGAGCCCCATCGCCTCCAGGATCTCGGCGACCGAGTCGCCGATGGCCGGCGTCGGCGCCAGCGACAGATCGACGACGCCGAAGCGCACCGGCGGTCCCAGCCGCCGCGCCACCTCGCGCCCGATCAGCTCGCCGGCGCGCGTGACCTTGAACGCCATTCGCTTGATCGTCTCGGCGACCGTCGACAGATCGTAGGGCTCGCCCGACGCGCGCAACCGCTTGAGCGCCGACAGCACCACGCCGGGCCCCGAGCAGCCGACGTTGATCACGCACTCCCCTTCGCCGACGCCGTGCATGGCGCCGGCCACGAACGGGTTGTCGTCGGGGATGTTCGCGAACGTCACCAGCCGGGCGCAGCCGATGCCGCCGCCGGCCGCGGTCGCCTCGGCAACCGCCTTCACCACCCGGCCCATCTCGGCGACCGCGTCGGCGTTGATCCCGGCGCGCGTGGTCGCCACGTTGACGGACGAGCAGACCCGCGTGGTCCCCGCCAGCGCCTCCGGGATCGAATCGATCAGCGCCCGATCGCCGGGCGTGATCCCCTTCTCGACCAGCGCCGAGAAGCCGCCCACGTAGTCGACCCCCAGCTCGGCCGCCGCCCGCTCCAGCGCCTGCGCCGCCGGCGCCACGTTGGCGGCACGCGCCGCCTCCGTGACCAGCGCCATCGGCGTGACCGCCAGCCGCGTGGTGGTGATCGGCACCGCGAAGTCGGCGTGGACGGCTGCGGTCGTCGCGACCAGCTTCGCCGCCGTGCGGGTCAGCTTGTCGTAGATGCGGGTGCAGGTGCGCGTCGAGATCCTCGCTGGCGGTGTCGCGCAGCGAGACCCCCATCGTCACCGCGCGCACGTCGAGGCTCTCGCTCTCGATCATGCGGAGAATCTCCCGGACCTCCGCGGCGTCGAACCTCATCGCTTAGATCCGCTGCAGGGCGTTCACGACCGCCTCGTGCATCACCAGGCACTGGGCGCCGTGGGCCGCGACCGCCTGCTCGACGCGGCGCTTGAACTCCGCGAACGTGACCGCCAGCGCCGAGGTGTCGACGATGATGATCATCGTGAAGTAGTCCGAGACCAGGGTCTGCGAGATGTCGACGATGTCGCCCCCCGCCTCGGCGATCGCCTGGGCGATGCGGGCGACGATGCCGCGCTGGTTCTTGCCCGTCGTCGTCACGACGGCGCGGCTCGCCGTCTGGGGTCGCGCCGCCGCCGGCGCGGTCTCGCGCTTGGCGACCTCGCGCGTCACCTCGGCGACCAGCCGGCGCAGAGTCTCGTCGTCGACGGGCACCCGCGACCTCAGCGGTCGAGCGCGATGCGATCGACGACCGCCACCACGGCCGCGTCGATCGGAACGTTGGGCTTCGCCCCGGGGGGAAGTTTGTCGCTGACCGCGACCCGCGCCGCGTGCCCGAACGCGACCAGCACGTCGTCGCCGGGCCCCGCGTCCAGGATGTCGGCGCAGACGACCAGATCGTCGGTCGGCTCGGAGGCCGCCGCGCCCGCCACCGCCGCCGCGCCCGGCGCCAGATCGCCCAGCCGATAGGGCCGCACCAGCAGCAGCTTCAGCCCCTTGGCCTCCGGCCACTTCACCGTCGACCAGACGGTCCCCGCCACCCGTCCGAGGAACATCAGTCGGCTCCTTCCACGATCGCGGCGATCGCGGCGTCGCAGAGCAGCTCACGGTTGTCCGGCCCCGGCTTCAGCACGTTGCGGGCCCCCGACCCGAACGCGACCGTGACGTCCTCGCCGGCGCGCGTGTCGAGCACGTCGCTGGCGACGATCAGCCGCCCCGTCGGCTCTCCCTCGGCGTCGCGCGCCGCCACCAGCAGCAGGGTCTGCCCGTCGAGACCGCGGGCCTTGCGCGTCGCCCAGACCTGTCCGATCACGGTGCCGCGAATCATCGGCCCACCTCGACTTTCAGAGGACGACGGATCCCCGGCGCCGCACCGACAGCGGCGAGCGCGGCAGGGGCCACGAGCTCGGCCCGGTCGACCACGCCCAGCACGGCCGCGTCGACCGGCATGTCGTCGCCGCCGGCCGAGGCCCGTGCGGGCGCCCCCAGGCAGACGATCACGTCGTCCCCCACGCCGGCGTCGACGTCGTCGACGGCGACCAGGTGGCGGCTGCCGGGGCTGTCAAAAGCAGGCTCGTAGATGGCGTGCGGGCGCACGATCAGCAGGCGCGCCCGCGCGAGGCGGGGATCCCGCCGCGTCGCCCAGACCTGGCCGATCACGCGTCCCAGGATCATCGCGCCGTCAGCTCGTGGCCGTCGACGATGCCGACGATCACGTCCTTGTCGGCGACGTCGGCGCCGACTGTGATGTCGCGGACCCGGCTGCCGTGGGCGACGAGCACGCGGTCGCCCGGCCCCGCGTCCAGGCCGTCGATGGCGACGATCAGCCGCCGGGTCTCGCCGGTGACGGTCTCGGGGCGGACGAGCAGAAGCTTGCGCCCGCCCAGGCTGGCGGCGCGCCGCGCCGCCCAGAGCCGCCCCACCACCCGGCCGAGCAGCATGGTCCGCCGAGGCTTACGCCTTCTTGGAGGCCGACTTCGTTGCCGACTTGGTCGCCGGCTTGGCGGCTGCCTTGGCAGCCTTGACCCGGGGGGCCTTCGGCGCCGCGGGGGCCTTGACGGTCCCCTGCAGGTCGATGAGCTGCGCGTTCGACAGCCCGCCCAGCTTGGTGACGTAATCCTTGTCCTTGGCGCGGCCCAGCTTCTCGGCCGTCGCCGTCGTCAGCTTGTCGTGGCCCCCGGCCGCCTTGGTCTTGGTCGCGACCAGGTGCAACCGCATCAGCTTGGTATTCGACACGCCCAGCAGGCGCTTGCGCAGGTCATCCCGGCTCTCGTCGCCGGAATCGAGCACGCCGACGATCTTGTCGACCAGCTTGTCTTTGCCACCGAACTCGTCTTTGACCCGCGAGAGCGGGTTCTTCTTCACGGCCACGGACATGCGATCACTTCTCCTTCGAAGGGCGGGTATTTACCCCAAACGGACCGGTTTGCCTAGGCCCCGGCGGCGGCCAGATCGATGAACCCTCTGATCCAGATGAGGTTTATCTCGTCCGCCAGGGGGGCCGGGGTCTCGGTCGTGGTCTCTATGGCCGCGGTGTAGGCGACGCCCTGGCGGTGGCAGCGGTCGGTGATGGTGCCGTCATGGGCGACGATGAACCCCTCTTCGTCGGCGCGGACGTCGCTGCCCGGCTCTTGCCCCGAGTCGACGATGCTGCTGCGCAGCACCGGGACCAGGGCCCCCGACCGGGCCAGCAGCGGCCGGTAGGCGCCCGGGTCACCGAAGATGTACGCGTAGAACCAGGCGGCGTGGATGAAGTTGTCCTGGTGGAGGTCGAGCCCCGCGAACGGCGGCGGCTCGGCGTCCAGCGCCCGGGCCAGCGCGGCCGTCTCCTTGGGGAGGCCTTCGGTGGCGGGGGCCATGCGCAGGAACGGCTCCCCCTCGCGCAGCTCCCCTTTCCACTGCCCGGGCGCCACCTCGTAGCGGAGGAAGTCGTTGTTGGGGCGCTCCCCGCTCATGTTGTACCGGGTGTGGGCCTCGAAGCCCGACGGGTTGATGCACGGGTAGATCCGAAGGCCGACGTCGCGCGCGGCCGCGTACGCCACCAGCTCGGCCACGTGACTGAAGAGCGTCAGCGGCCCAGCCTTCTCGTCGCCGTGGAACCCAGCCGTGATCAGCACGGTGTTCTTGCCCGGGCTGCGCAGGCCGATGAGCGGAAACGGCCGCCCATCCTCGACCACCGTTCCGTAGCTGAACGGCTCGGCCGGGGCCGGCACCTCATCCTGCCAGCGCGTCGCGTAGTCTGAGAACTGCACGACCCATTGTGACACGCCTGTCGCCGCCTACTTGCCCGGGACGGGGAACCCGGGAACCGCGGCGCCGCGGACCAGCGACAGGATCCCCTGGAGCCGCACGACCAGATTCGTCGACCGCGGCCTCGCCCAGGCCCGCCTTCAGCTCGAAGGTCTTGTCGTTGGCGCGCGCGGTGACGCCGTCGAGGTAGGGGCCGAGGCCCAGCATCAGCACCTGGGCGTTGCGCTTGGCGTCGCGGAGGGCGTCGGTCGCCTGGGTGGCGAGCATGCGCGCGTCGGCCGGGGTGGCGAGGGTGGCGACGACGATCGCATCGAGCCCCTTGCCGAAATCTACCCCTACGCTGAGCGTGATCACCGACGCCGCGGGGGCGAAGCGCGGATCGGCCGCCAGGTTTCGGCGCGCCGTCTCGGGGACGATCGCCGCCGCCCAGATCGCGTGCGCCCCCGCCGCGCGCTCGACCAGGTGGGTGAGATCGACGTTGGTCGCGGCGCTGTCGCCGGGGCGCGCGGTCTCGGCCAGGTCGGCCATGCGCGGGGCCCATCCGCCGGCGCCGAGGGCGAAGGTCTGGCCGTCGACGAAGAAGCCGGCGACGGAAGGCTCCCGCTTGGTGGACCAAAGCACGTACTTGCCGTGCGGCGTGGCGACCAGGTCGTCGCCCGACTTCTGCAGCTCGTCGCGCACGTAGGCGATGAGGCGCGCCTCGTCCAGCTTCTCGGCGCGCAGCAGGAGGCCGAACTCGCCGTGGGCCCGCGCCTCCTCGGGGAACGCCAGCGTGATGCTGGCGATCTGGCGCATCGGGTCCAGGCCGGTCCGGCTGGTGAACGTGTCGAGTAGCTTCTTGTCCTCGGGGGCCTGCGTGCCCAGCGCCGCCAGCTTGGCGGCGGCCGGGCTGGCCCGCAGCTTGGCCGCGTCGACGGCGACCACGACCTGGGTGGCGGCCGGGAAGAGCGCCAGCCGCCCCTCGACGGTGGCGGCGCGGTCGGTGGTCTTCTGGCAGCCGCCCCGGCAAGAGGCGACCGTCGCCAGCGCGACCGCGATGAGAAGCATTGACGGCGCACGCGCCGCTGGGGTGATAGTGCGGGCCATGGCTTGGGTTCGCATGCGCTTCAAGGACCAGCAGGTTTGGGTTCGTGCCGACGAGACGGGGAAGCCGATCCTGGATACGACCGGTCGGGCAGAGATGAAGTACCGCGAAACCGACACCAAGAGCTACCGCCCCTCGCTCGGCAACCTGCTGCCCGACGCCGCCGGCGGCATCATCGCCGATATGCCGGCGCCGGCGAAGCGCCCGACGGCGCGCCCCGCGGCCGCGCGCCCGCAGGCGTCGACCGAGCCCGCCACCGAGATCTGGACCGACGGCGCCTGTTCGGGGAACCCGGGGCCGATGGGGATCGGCGTCGTGATCCTCGAGGGGGGTAAGCGCAAGGAGATCGGCGAGTACCTGGGGGTCGGCACCAACAACATCGCCGAGCTGGTCGCCATCGAGCGCGGCCTGGAGACGGCCGACAAGCTGGGGATCGCGGGGAAGGACCGTCGCGTGCGCGTCTACACCGACTCGAGCTACTCGATCGGCGTGCTGTCGAAGGGATGGAAGGCCAAGGCCAACCAGGAGCTGATCGCGCGCCTGCGCAAGCGCCTGGCCACGATGCCCAACGTCGAGTTCGTCAAGGTCGCCGGCCACGCCGGCGTCCCCGAGAACGAACGCTGCGACGAGCTGGCGACGGGCGCGATCTCAAACCGCGCGTAGCGGACGGTCAGTCGAGGCAGGCCAGGATCGGTGCGCACTGGGCCGTGCCCAGCCCCGACAGGCACAGGTCGTGGAGCTTGCGGGCACATGCCTCGGCCTGGGAGACGGTCGCCTGGCAGGACGGGGGGAAGCCCTCGCCCGCGACGCAGGCCTCTCGCGATTCCTCCGACTTGCTCGTCGACCCGTCGTCGCAGGTCACCTCCATCCCGTAGCCGCCGAACAAGGACGCTCCCCAGTCGCACATCTTGACGATGTCGTCAGCGTTCAGGTCGCCCACCTTCTTGTTGCCGGGGATCCCGAAGCCCCAGGCGAGCCGTCGTCGTCGCTGCTGCTGCACGAGGTGCCCCACAGCGACAACATCACCACCAGTGCCATCCCGATTGTCCGCATCGCATCCTCCTTAGACGGTCAGCTGAGGCAGGCCAGGAACGCTTGGCACTGGGGGGTCCCGAGCGCCGACCCGCACATGTCATAGACCTTTCCGATGCACGCCTCGAGCTGGGAGACGGTCGCCTGGCAGGTCTCGAAATTGGGGTTCCCCGTGCAGGACTCCCGCGAATCCTCCGAGCTGCTGAATGTCCCGTCGCTGCAGGTCTTCTTCATCCCGTAGCCGCCGTACAAGGACGCCACCCAGTCGCACAGGCTGCCGAGCTCGTCGGCGGTCAACGTGCTCAGCGGCTTGCTGCCGGCCACCCCCGAAGACCCGTGCGAGCCGCCGTCATCGCTGCTGCTGCACGAGGTGCCCCACAGCGACAACATCACCACCAGTGTCATCCCGATTGTCCGCATCGCGATCCTCCTGTTACGTGCCCGCCACCATCGCGAAAAAAAATATCACGAAGTGGCGGCGGCGACCTCGGCCAGCGGCGCGAAGCGGAACCCCGCGGCGCGGGCTGCCGCCAGGGTCTCGTCCAGCGCCGCGCGCTTGTGCGCGAGCGAGCGGCGCAGATCGGGCTGGCGCGCGATCAGCGCCGGCGAGATCTCGTCGGCCGCGGCGTCGGCCAGGTCGATGCCGTGCAGCTCCAGGTTGAAGAACGATTCGCGCAGCGCCGCGGCGACCAGGCGCCGGCGCAGCCAGGCGGGCGCGGTCACCAGGCTGGTGCCGATCACCGGCAGGCGCGCGAACGGCGTGACCGAGATGGGGAGCTCGACGAGACCGTCACCCGTCGTCGTACGCCGGTAGGGCGCCGCCAGCGACGGCCGGTAGGGCAGGCGCGGCGCCAGCAGCACGCGCGGGCTGCCGAGCACGCTCCCCGATGGGCGCCGGGAGAGGCGCATCGCCGCCATCACCAGCGCCTTGGCGCCGTAGTAGGGCGGCGACGGGAACGCCGACGAGTCGTAGCGGTAGCTGCGATCGTTCAGGGCAGCAACGACAGCCGCCGTGATCTCGTAGCCGGGCGCCCGGAATCCCACCGGCGGCGCGCCGGCGCAGTCGGCGATCACCGCGTGGGCGCGGTCGATCTCCTCGGCGATGCGCGCGTCGCCGAGCCGCACGAAGTCGTACGGGTGGGTGTGGGTGTGGCTGGCGAGCTCGTGCCCGTCGCGCGCGAGCTGGGCGAGCAGCGCCCGCCCCTCGGCGTCCTCTTCCAGATCGCGCCCGACGACGAAGAACGTCGCGCGCGCGCCGTGGCGCGCGAACAGCTCCGCGAACCGCGGCAGGCAGCGGCGCAGCACCGCGAACCGGGCCCGCGCGTCGGGCGGCTCGGGGAGGGCGTGGATGCGGTGGTAGCAGACGATCGCGTCCAGATCGACGGAGACGCTGAGGATGCGATCGCGCTCCCTCGGTATATCCTGCCCGGCGATGTCCACGGCGTCGCCAATCGTATACCGCGTCTCGATGTCCGAGCCGGCCTCGCACGAGTTCGAGGTCGAGATGACCGTCCCCGCCCTCCCCCACGCCGACGCCGACATCGTCTTCCCGGCCTGGGCGCCCGGGAGCTACCTGGTGCGCGACTTCGTCCGCCACGTCATCCAGCTGACCGTCACCGATCTGCGCGGGCGGACCCTGCCGACGGAGCGTCTCGACAAGCAGACCTGGCGGGTCGCCGCCGGCGGTCAGCCGTTCCGCGTCCGCTACCGCGTGTTCGCCTTCGAGGCCAGCGTGCGGACGTCGTACCTCGACGCCAGCCACGGCTACTGGAACGGCACCAGCCTGTTCTTCTTCGTCGCCGGCGCGCTCGATCGCCCCTGCCGCGTGACGGTCGTGCCGCCGGCGCGTTCCCGGTGGCGGGTCGCCACCGCCCTGCCGCCGGTGCCGGGCGCGCGCCTCACCTACGCCGCCGCCGACTTCGACGAGCTGTGCGACAGCCCGTTCGAGGTCGGCACCCACGAGACCCGCGCCTTCACCGTCGGGCGGGCCCGCTTCGAGCTGGCGCTCTACGGCCGCACCAACGCCGAGACCGCGCGTCTGGTCGACGTCCTGCGCCGGGTCGCGACCGCCACCGGCAAGATCTTCGGCGGCTTCCCGTTCCGCCGCTATCTGTTCATCGTCCACGCCCTCCCCGTCGGCTCGGGCGGCCTCGAGCACCGGGCGTCGGTGACGATGGACATCGCCGGGCTGTCGTTCGAGGACGCCGGCGGCTACCAGCGCTTCGCCGACCTGGCCGCGCACGAGCTGTTTCACGCCTGGAACGTGAAGCGGATCCACGACGCCGCGCTGGGGCCGTTCGATTACACGCGCGAGTGCTACACGCGCCTGCTCTGGCTCTACGAGGGCTTCACCGACTACCTGGCCCACGTCATCATCCTGCGCGCCGGCATCACCCAGCCGCGCGACTTCTACAAGATGCTGGCGGAGGACTGGCCCCGGTACGCGAATCGGCCGGGGCGCAATGAGACGCCGCTCTCCGAGCTGTCGTTCGAGACCTGGATCAAGCAGTACAAGCCGTCGGAGAACTTCACCAACCGCGCGGTCAGCTACTACGAGAAGGGGCTCTGGACGGGGATGGCGCTCGACATCGAGCTGCGGCTGGCTTCGGGCGGCCGGCGCGGCCTCCCCGAGCTGATCCGGCGCCTCTGGGATCGCTTCGGCCAGCGCGAGAAGCCGATCGTCGACGGGGACGTGCGCGATGCCGCCGCGGCGCTGGCGGGGCGGCGGATGGATCGCTTCTTCGACCGCTACATCGAGGGGACGGAGGAGCTGCCGCTGCCCGCCCTCTGGCGGCGCGCGGGGCTGGCGATCACCGCCCGCGCCGAGTGGGACGAGAGCGGCCGCCCGAGGACCGACCGCGATCCGGTGCGCAGCCGGCGGGCCCGCGCCTGGACCGGCATCGCGCTGCAGCCCGAGCGGACCACGATCCGCAACGTGCTCCCCGGCTCGCCGGCCTGGCGGGCGGGGCTGACGTTCAACGACGACATCGTCGCCGTCGGCGGCGCGCGCGTCTCCGCCGCCACGTTCGCCAAGCGGGTCGCTGACCATCGCCCCGGCGCGCGCGTGAAGATCGCCTATTTCCGCCGCGATCTGCTGGAGGAGACGACGGTGACGCTGGCCCCCAACCCCGAACGCAAGCTGACCATCAGCGCCGATCCCCACGCCGACGCCGCGGCGCGGGCCACCCGCGCGGGGTGGTTCGGGATTGCCGTCTAGGGCGCGTCACACGTCCGACGCGACATCGCAAAACTGACCACGAAGCTCTTGAAAGTGGCGGGTGGCCGTCGATAATCGCCGCATGTTTAAGCAGTCCTTTCTTGGAAGTCTGTTCGGTTTTCTCGCTGTTTCTCACCTGGGCTGCGGCGGAGGGAGCGCGCCGGCCCCCGCCGCCGACGTGACCTTCGACGTGAGCACGGAGGTCGACGCGCACCCGATCTCGCCGCTCATCTACGGAACGTCGGCCCCCACCAGTCCGACGGAGAACCGCTACGGGCTGCTGCGCTCGGGCGGCAACCGGATGACCGCCTACAACTGGGAGACGAACGCGTCGAACGCCGGCAGCGACTACATGTTCCAGAACGACGCCCACCTGTCGGGCAGCAACACCCCCGGCGCGGCGCTGACGCCGATGCTCACCAGCGCCGCCGGCATCGACGCGACGGCGATGCTCACCATCCCGATCGTCGACTACGTGGCCGGCGACAAGAACGGCGGCGGCGACGTGCGCAATTCGGGCGCCGACTACCTGCAGACGCGCTTCAAGCAGAACCGGGCCGTCAAGGGCGACGCCATCTCGGCGACGCCCGACGCCGCGGACGCCTTCGTGAACCAGGACGAGTTCGTGACCTGGGCCAAGACGATGTCGTCGGCGGGCGGACCGCCGATCGCGTTTTCGCTCGATAACGAGCCGGACCTCTGGTCGCACACGCACGCCCAGATCCACCCCGACGGCGGTCGGCTACGACGAGCTCTGCACGCGCAACATCACCTACGCCACGATGGTCAAGGCGGTCTGGCCGACGGCGGAGGTGGCCGGCTTCGTCTCCTACGGCTGGTCCGGCTACATGGGGCTGCAGAGCGCGCCCGACTCGGCTGGCAAGGGAGACTTCACCGAGTACTACCTCGACAAGATGAAGGCGGCCGAGACCGCCGCCGGCAAGCGCCTCATCGACTATCTGGACCTGCACTGGTACCCGGAGGCGCAGGGCAACGACCAGCGCATCATCAAGGGCGACACGTCGGACGCCAGCGTCGAGGCCCGCGTCCAGGCGCCGCGCTCGCTCTGGGACACGACCTACCGCGAGACCAGCTGGATCAACGACGCCCTCCAGCAGCCGATCCGGCTCATCCCGCGCATGCGCGACAAGATCAGGTTCCACTACGCCGACACGAAGCTGGCGATCACCGAGTGGAACTACGGCGCCGGCGGGCACATCTCCGGCGGGGTGGCGACCGCCGACGTGCTGGGGATCTTCGGGCGCGAAGGGGTGGGGATGGCCGCCTACTGGGGGCTGGTCAGCGACGAGAGCTTCGCCAACGCCGCCTTCCGCGCCTTCCGCAACTACGACGGCGCCGGCGCCGCCTTCGGCGACACGTCGGTCCACGCCGGCTCCAGCGACGTCGCCACGGCAACCGTCTACGCCAGCACCGACGCCGCCGATCCCGACCAGGTCGTGATCGTGGCGATCAACAAGGCGTCGACCGACAAGATCGCCGACATCGTCCTCACCCACGCGTCGACGTTCGGCCGCCTCCAGGTCTGGACGCTGACCGCGGCGGGCGCGGAGCTCAACGCGGGCGCCGAGGTCACCGCCACCAAGACCGACAACACCTTCCGCTACACCATGCCGGCGCTGTCGGTCTCGGTGCTGGTGCCGGGCGCGTAGCGTCCGGGCGCTCGACCGTGAGCGTCCCTAGAGGTACCAGGCCATGAACAGGTTCCCCATGAATCCGGCGCCCAGCCAGCCGACCGAGCGATCGGCGATGATTCCCATCCAGTGCACGTAGGCGAGCTCGGCCCCCATCACCAGCATCGTGCCGTCGTAGTTGTTGCTCCTCAGCGCCAACGAGGCGCCTCCGACGAGCCCCAGCAATCCGGTCCGCTCACCGCCCCAGACGCTGCTGCGATCCGAGCGGTACGCCGCCCCCTGTAGACCGAAGGTCGGCGAAAACAACAGCTGCGTTCGCGGGCGATCCAGCCAGCGGTAGGCGCGTCCGGCCTGGACGCCGAGGGCAAGGCCACTATCGTCGCGGTTCATGTCGTCGATGTTGGTCAGACTTGCTGATCGTCAGCGACTCGCTTACGAACCAGCCGCCGAACGTGGTGTCGACGCCGACCCCATACCCGAACGCGTCGCGATCGCCGGGGACGTTCAGCCACTGCCCCAACAGGAAAAAACCCGTGCGTGCCCCCTGGCGCGGCGGGGGTGACGGCTCAGCGACCACCGTCGGTGGGGCAACAGGTACCAAGATCATCGTGACGCCTGTTGCGCGTGGCGGCATTGCGCTCATCGTTGCGCGCGGATCAGCTCGGCAATCGTGAGCGCGACTGCGCGCGGGCGGGCGTCGGCGCGGAGCGTCCCCAGCACCACGCGGCGGGTCGGCGGCGACGTGACCCCGGGCGCGGCGAGCGACAGCGTGAGGCCGGCAGGCTCGCAGAGCGCGGCGACGACGATCCCGTCGCGCGGCACCGCCGCCGCCGCCGGCTGAAGCCGGCCCCGCAGCTCGACCTCGAGGGGAGCGCGCACGTCGCCGTCAGCCGAGGTCGTCACACCGGAATGGCGCCAGCTGCACAGGTGCCACCGCAGCGGCCCCCGGCTGAAGGGCGAGCCAGGTCGCGAGCAGCGTCGCGCCAGTCACCGCGCCCCCTGTGATCGCGCGCGGATCCTGAGGGCCCGTTCCTCGGCGTCAGCCGCCAGCGGGCCGGAGGGGATCGAGCTCGTAGGCACGCGAGAAGGCTTCCGCGGCGCGCGCCGGCTCGTGCAGGTCGTCGGCGAGGACTCGCCCGAGCTGGAACGCCGCGATCGCCGCGCGCGGGTCGGTCGCATGGCGGGTAACGATCTCGGTCAGCGGCGCGACGGCGTCTTCGGGGCGCCCGGCCAACCGGGCCGCGTCGGCGGCGGCCAGCAACGCGGCGACCTTATCGGTCGCCAGCGTTTCCACGCGAGGCTTGCGCGCCGGACGCGGCGGGGCAACGGGCTGCGGGCTCTCCGCTGTCGGAGCCACCGGCACACCCACCACCGACGGCTCCGGTGAAGCCATCGGTGCCGCCGGCGCGGGAACAGCGGATCGCGGAGAGGGCGCGACGGCGCGCGGCTCGGGCCCGACGCCGCGTCCGACCCAGGCGAGCGCGAGCCCGCCGACGCCCACGGCGACGAGGGTCATCAACATGGTTGCCCGCCGCCGACGTCGTCGGCGCGCCACGATCCGCTCACCGAGACGTCCCTTGACCCTTGCCGCGATCTCCGGCGTCCAGCCGACGTCGATCGCCGCGGCGAGCTCCCTGCGTTTCATGTCGCGTCCTCCTCGTCCCCGAGCACGGGGCGCAGCACCGCCTCTGCCGCCGCGATCCGCCGCTTCGCCGTCGCCAGCGAGCAACCGCACCGCTCCGCAACGACATCGAGCGGCTCATCGAGCAGATGGCGCAGCGTCCAGGCGACGCGCTCGCGCGCCGGCAGGCGATCCAGGGTCACGTAGAGCAGCGCCAGCAGGGGGCGTGACGCCGGATCCTCACCCGCGACCAGATCGGCGTCGACGGTGTGCGCCGGCTGCAGAAACAGCCGCAGCCGCCGCCACCGCAGCCGCCGCGAAGCCAGGCGCACGGTGACCTTCGCCAGCCATCCCCGCGCCGCCCCCGGGCTCCGCAGCGTCCCCAGGTTCCGGTGGGCGATCAAGAAGACGTCCTGAACGACGTCCTGCACCTCGTCGGTGCGCCCCAGGATCCGCCCAGCAGGCCGGCCACGTACCCGGAATGGCGGTCATAGAGCGCCGAGAACGACAGCGGAAAGTCGGCGGCGGCGGCCGCGGCGCGCGGGGGCGTCGGCGTCTGACCAACGTCAACCGCGGCTTGGGCGACATCACCGGCATCCTCTCGCACAGAGGCTCGGCCGCCCAGGAAACGGCTCACGCCGTTCTACAGGCGGTCGATTGCCGCGACGCAGCCCGTCGCTACAACTGGCGCTTCGGGCTTATCTGAGCACGAAGCTGCCCGATACCCCGCTGCCCATCTCCATGGTCGAGAGGTGCAGCTCCGAGCCCTGAACACAGTACCCACCGGACTCGTTCCCATCCTCGATGAGCGTGGTCCCGGACGTGCTGTACGTCCCGGTCGTCGTCTGGGTCTGCGGCTTCATCACGAACGTGCAGCGGCAGGAGCTCGATCCCGAGCACGACACCGACTGGTAGCTCGCATCGGGATCCTCGGCCATCGCCTGCTTGACGCCCTGGTCCAGCAGGCTGCAGGTTATCGTGATCCCATCCATGGTGAGGCACGACTGCGGGAAGCACCAGCACCAGCGACCCACCGAGCGTGAGCATTGCGGAGTAGGTCAGGTCGGCCTTGTACGAGACCGTGCCGCTCGCCGTCAGCCCGCCGGAGTCGATGGTGGCCGTCGGACAGAAGTCGTCCCCTAGCGAAGCATCCTCGTACGAGATGCAGGCGTCCTGGATCGTCCAGTCGCCGACGATGTCACCCCCGCAGGGATCGGTCTTCCCGCAACTACCACCCCCGCTGCTGGAGTCGCAGGAGGCGGCGAGGACCGTCAACGAACCAAACACACACGTCAGGATTAGTCTGTTCATGGGTCAAGTAAAACACCCAACAGACCGTAACTGGCAAATACGTCGTGCCGGGCTCAGTGCGTGAACGAGATCGCGTTCGTCGACAGGCCCGTGATCGTGTCCTGCAGGTCGTCGAACACGGCGTCGTTCAGATCGATGCCCGGGATCCGCAGCGCCGAGACCGACAACCGCGCCGCGCCGGCCGGGACCGGGTCAGGCGTGAGCGCCGGCAGCGTGAATGACGTCGAGCCGTCGAAGATCGTCACGCCCCAGAGCCGCTCCCCGTCGGGCGACTGGATCTCGGCCGAGTGGAGCGTCGCCCCCGCCGCGGCAGCGAACGAGTAGGTCCCCGCCGCCACGGCCACCACACCGGGGGTCGAGAGCCAGTCGTTGACCGTCACGGTCTTGCTGATGTCGATGTGGCGCAGCCAGGTGAGCGAGCCCGGCACTTCGTTGCCCATCGCGCTGCGGGCCTGGGCGATGAGGTCATAGCTTCCGCCGGCGAAAGGCCCCGTCAGCTTGGGGAGGCGGGTGGTCGTGTGGTCGAGGTCGAGCGTCGGCAGGATGATCGGGATCCGCCCCGCATCGCCCAGGTTCAGCATCGGATAGCTGGCGACGTAGCCCAGCCCCGCCGGCATCCCCGAGAACGCCGCGGAAAACGACTGCATGTCGGCGTCGGCGATGATCGTCAGCGACTCGTCGCGCGCAGTCTGCCCGGCCGAGAAGGTGAGGTTGGTCTTGATGGCCCAGCCGACCACGGTCGTGACGTCGTCGCTGTCGTCGTCGTCGGTCCCGCGCCCGTCCTGATCGATGATGATCGCGTAGTGGGCCTGCGGTCCGGTGCGGGTGTTGAGCGTCCAGGCGCAGTCGTCGGCCAGGGCGTTGCGTACGCAGATGTTGGCCGGAATGTCGAACGTGGCGGCGCCGGCGAGGACCGAGATCGTGCGGGTCCCCTGCGGGACATCGTTGGCGCGATCGCCGAGCTGCGGGGCCTGCGTGTAGCCGATCAGCGCCAGCGTCTGGTGGCCGGCGGCGGGCGGGGTCAGCGTCTCCCAGCCCGCGATCGTCCCCGACACCGTCGCGGTCGGGACGTCGGGGCGGACCGTCGGCCGCAGCGTCCCGGTCATGTTGGTGGCGTTGAACCCAATCACCGTCGCGGGGGCGTAGCCGGTCGCCGTGATGGTCAGCGTCTGCGGGCCCTTCAGACCCGGGCAGGTGTCGGCGGTGAACGAGGCCAGCCCGGTGGCGTCGGTCGTGGCCAGGCAGGGGGAGGCCGCGCTCGAGGCGCCCAGGCGCACGGTCGCGTTGGGGATCGCCGCGCGGGTGTCGTCGTCGGTGGCGTAGACGAACAGGTAGCCGTCGATGTCGCCGTCGCCCAGGCCCCCGCCCGCGATCAGGCGGGGCTTGGGGGGACCGCTGACGCCGCCACAGCCAGTAACCGCTGCCATTCCGATCGCCAGAAACGTGACACCGACCCGGGTGATTTTCCGCATGGTCCCCCTATCGACACATCAGGGGGAAAAAGAAGAAAACCGGCCGAAAACACATGAATAGCCGCACTCCCGCGCTTCGCGCGGGAGCGGCTAATCGCGGTTTCGCCGCACCGAGATCGCCAGCTTCGCGACGCTCTTGACGACGTGGGGGACGCGCTTGACCAGGCGGATCGAGGGGGGGCGCTTCTCGCGCACGGCGAACGGGATCTCCAGCACCCGCTTTCCTTCTCTATGAGCGCGGATGACGAACTCGCTGGCGAAGACGTCGCGGTCCAGCACGCAGCGGCGGGCGGTGTCGAGCAGCGCCTCGCGCCGGAACGCCTTGAGGCCGTGGGTGTCGGTGCCGGGGAAGTGGCAGACGACGCGCAGGAGGCCGTTGTAGACCCGGGTCGCGACCCGCCGGAACATCGGGCGCTGGTCGTGCGAGCCGACCATCGCCTTCGACCCGACCACCAGGTCGGTGTCGCTGCGCTCGAGCAGCGCCATGGCCCGGGCGTAGAACTCGGTGTCGAGCAGATCGATCTCGTCGCAGATCACGAACGTGCCGCGGGCCTCGAGGATCCCCTGCTTCATGGCCAGGCCGTAGTTGGGCTCGCCGATCGAGAGCATGCGCACGGCAGGGTGCGCGGCCTCGATCTCGCGGCCGATTTCGACCGTGCCGTCGCGCGACCCGTTCTCGCAGAGCAAGAGCTCGTAGCTCCAGCCGAACGGGCGGAGCTTCTCTTCCAGCTCCAGCACCGAGCCGCGCAGGATCCCCTCCTCGTTGTAGACGGGGATGACGATCGAGACGTGGGGGGCGGGGGCGGTCATGGCGACAACGCCTCGCTGGCCCGGTCGATCAGCGTCGCCACCTCGCGCCCCGCCAGCACGCAGTCCTCCATCGCGTTGTAGGTCCAGGCGCCGTAACGCCCGCGCGGGTAGATCGCGTTCGCCTCCAGAAAGGCAAAGATCGCGTGCGTCGCCTCGTAGTAGTGCTGATCGAAGACGACGTAAGCGTAGTCGATCCGCTTGGGCTCGGCGAAGACGACGTCGCCCGCGTCGCGCAGCGCCCCCGCCGCCACCAGCGCGGCGGTCGTGTCCCGGATCGTCGCCTCCGAGATCGGCCCTCGGTCGGCCATCTCGACGCAGATCGAGGCGCAGCCCGCGGGGGCCATGCTGGCCACCGCGGAAGAGAAGACGTTCACGCGATAGAACGGATACCGCTGTTCGGGGACATAGATCCAGTGCCAGTCGGCGGGTGGCGGGGACCGGGTCGCGATGTTCAGGTAGCTGAGCGTCGTGCAGCGAAGGCGCGCCGCCTGGAGCTCGATCTCGGGCGGCAGGTCGCGCATCCGCTTGAGCAGCTCGGGGAGCGGCAGCGTCGCGACCAGGGCGCGGTAGCCGATCCGGTCACCGCCGACGGAGAGCTCGCGCCGGCGCCAGTCGATCGCCTCGGGATCCGAACCGGTGTGGACGCGCCCCCCGGCCCCGGCGCTCCCCATCCGCGTCTGCAGGGCGCGGGTGAAGGTCTCGATCCCGCCCGCCTTGGGGTAGAGGAAGCTCTGGTTGTAGCCGAGCTCGGGCGGGCCGGCGCCGACGGCGCCCGCGATCACCTGCTCCAGGTTCGGCAGCGGCACGAACCGCGAGCACCAGGCGGCGGTGATCTCGCGCGGGTGAACCCCCCAGATCTTCTCGTTGTAGGGGATCATGAAGTGCTTCGATATGCCGGCCCCGAAGTGGCGCAGGCAGTACTGCTCGAAGTTCCCGGGCTCGGCCCCCAGGTCGCCGGCGGCGGCGTCGTCGGCGCTTTTTACCTTCGCCTCGATCACCCCCAGCAGGCACTCCTTGATCACCTCGGGCGGCAGGCCGTAGAGGTTTGCCTGGTAGGGGTAGCGCGTCAGCACGCCGTGCGAGAAGATTCGCGCCTTGCGCGCGATCGACACCATCTGCCCGGGGAGGAGCTCGTCGACCATCCGCTTCACCGCGGCGTCGCGCAGGTGGAGCCAGTGGCCGGTCTTGTCGAACCGATACCCGTCGCGCGCGTCGGTGCGGGCGTGCCCCCCCAGACGCTCCTCGCGCTCGAACAGCAGCCAGGGGGCGCGCAGGTGGACCGCGGTCGAGATTCCGGTGAGCCCGCCCCCCAGAATCACCACGGGGCCGGCGACGGGGCCGACGCCGGGGGCAACGTCATTTGCCACTATGGTCGCTGACTTAGCACGGATCGCGGGCTTCCGGAGAGGCGACGCGGTTCGGCCATGAGCCCCGTCGGACCGATGGGCCTGGCCGGCTTCGCCGAGCGGACGCGCGAGCTCGACCACGAGCACCGCAAGCGGCGGCGATCTGCCCTCCCGGCGACGCTGTCGATGCGGTTCCTGCGCAGCGCGCTCGGCCGGCTGGCGCGCGGCACCCAGGCGGTCGCGGCCGCCTCCGTCCCCCACCCGCCCGCGGGGACGGTGTCGGTCACCTTCGTCGGCCACGCGACGGTGATGATCACGACGCCGTCGACGCGGATCCTGGTCGATCCACTGCTGGAGAACAGCCTGTGCGGCGTCCGGCGCGCCAAGGCGGCCGGCATCCACGACGCCGACCTCGAGGACGTCGATCTCGGTGCTGATCACCCACGCCCATCGCGACCACCTGTCGCGCAAGAGCCTGGCCCGGCTCCCCGGCGAGGCGCCCGTGATCGTGCCGCCGCACTGCGAGCAGCTCGTGCGCCGGGTCGGCCTGATGACGGTGGAAGAGCTCTCCCCGGGGCGCAGCTACACGCGGAAGGACGTCGAGGTCATCGCGGTGCCTGTGCGACACAGCGGCACCCGCGGCCTCGGCGATTACGCCCGCCGCGGGGCCTGCGGCTACGTGATCCGCACGCCCCTCCCCGCTGCCACGACCCCCGGTTCGAAGCCGGTATGCGTCTACGTCGCGGGCGACACCGGCTACTTCTCGGGCTTCGGCGAGATCGGCCGCCGGTTCCACGTCGACGTCGCGCTGTTGCCGATCGCCGGCTACGAGCCGGCCGGCTTCCGCGAGGAGCACCTCTCCCCGCTGGACGCCCTCTACGCGTTCGACGATCTCGGCGCCCACGTGCTGGTCCCGACCAGCTACGGGTCATTCCCGTTCAGTTACGAGCCGCTCGACGCGCCGCTGGCCTGGCTGCGCGAGCTGGCGGACGCGCGCGGGCTGCTGCCGACCAGCGCCCACCCCGACAGCCACGGCCGCCGCCTCGGTATCCTGGATCACGGCGAGACGGCGTATATCCGTTCGCGTGCTTGACCGACCCGGTAGGCAGGGCGAAACTGCGCTCCTTTGTCCAGTGGCAGAGGGTAAAGCATGAATCGAACATCGTCTCGGTGGGCGCTCGGGTTGATCTGGCTGGCCGCGGTCGGCTGCGGCGGCGGCGGCAAGACGAAGACAGAGGAAGACTTCTGTAACGAGAAGGTCCTCGCCGAATGTCAGGCGGTCGCCACCAAGTGCGTCACCGACGTCGACGACTGCGTGACCGCCCGGCTGCCGCTCTGCCACGAGTTCGTCGCCGAGGCGAAGGCCAGCGGCGCCCGCGTGTTCGTGCCGGGCAACATCGGCAGCTGCGTCAGCAAGACCAAGTCGGTCTACGGCAAGAACGGCGCGATCACGCCGACCGACCTGGCCAGCCTGGACGACGCCTGCAACTACGTCTTCCAGGGAAGCGCCGCGATGCTCGAGACCTGCGCGGTGAAGTACGACTGTGCCGACCGGAACGTCATCTGCGACAAGGAGCTCTGCGCGAAGCCGGTCAACAAGAACAAGGGCGACCTCTGCGGCAACCCCGGCGAGGTCTGCAAGGCCGGCTCGTTCTGCCAGATGATGGCGGCGACCACGTACAAGTGCGCCGAGAAGGCGGCCGAGAACGCGACCTGCAGCGAAGACATCCCCTGCCGGGAGGAGTTCCGCTGCTCGCTCGGAAGCTGCACCGACCGCGCCGGAAACTCGGGCAGCTGCAGCAGTGACGACGACTGCGCGACGAGCGCCCCTTATTGCGATCCCTACGCCGGCAACAAGTGCGACATGGGGCTGGTGTTCGGCAGCGGCTCCGCGTCCTGCAACGTGTTCACGGGTTCCACGACCGGCGCGGGCGGCCACGGCGGCGGCGCGGGCGGCTCCGGCGGCGGCGCGGGCGGGCGCGGCGGTGGCGCCGCGGGCAGCACCGGCGCGGCAGGTAGCACCGGCGCCGCGGGCAGCACCGGCGCGGCAGGCAGCACCGGCGCCGCGGGCAGCACCGGCGCCGCGGGCAGCACCGGCGCCGCGGGCAGCACCGGCGCCGCGGGCAGCAGTTCGGGCGGGACCGGCGGCGGCACGACCGACGCGGGAACCGACGCCTAGGGAGATGACGACCGGCGAACCGGCCCCGCCGGCCCCATCAACTCCGTCGTTCTGGGCGCGCCTCCAGGACGAGCTCCGGCGCGTTCCCACCTGGGTCTGGGCGGCGCTGTTCGCCGTCGCGCTCTGCCTACCGACCCTGGCGCGCTTCGGGTTTTGGGATCCCTGGGAGCTGAAGCTCGCCGAGCAGGCCCGCGACGTCGCCCGTTCGGGTCATTTCTTCGATCCGACGGTCGGCGGCAAGTATCCGGGCGGGCGGGCGCTCAACATGCTGCTGTCGGCGCTTGGAATCGCGGCCTTCGGCGCCAGCGAGCTCGGCGCGCGGCTGCCGATCGCGCTCAGCGCGATCGCGGCGCTGCTCGCCGTCTACTGGGCCGGGGTCAGCCTGCTGCGGCCGCGGGCGGCCCTGCTGGCCACGCTGGCGCTCGGCACGATGCCGCTGTTCGTGCTCGAGGCGCGGCAGCTCACCTCGGACGCTCCACTGATCGCCGCGCTGGCGCTGGCGCTCGGCGGGCTCGGTCGCTACGCCTGGCCTCCCGACGGCAAGCGGCGCGCGCGCGACCTGCTGATCGGCATCGCCGCGCTCGCGGTGGGCGAGTACGCCGGCGGCGCGCTGATCGGCGTGCTGCTTCCGGCCCTGACCACCGCGGCGGCCGTGCTGGTCGGCTTCGGCCTGGCGGGGGGCACCGAGGTCGACGACGGCACCGCATCGCTCGACGCCCCGGGCGTCGGCCCCGACGTCCCCGCCGGCCGCCCCCTGGGCGCCAGCCTTCGCGCCACGCCGCGCGGGACCGCGCTCCTCATCGCCGGGGCCGCGGTGACGATCGTGCTCATCGCGATCGCGGCCAAGCGTCCGGTCGCGGGCAAGTTCTCGCTCTGGCTGGGCGGGATCCCGCGCGCCGGCGGCGCCCCGCACACGTTCGAGTCGCTGGTGCGCGAGCTCGGCTTCGGCCTCTTCCCCTGGGGCGCGGTCGCCGTGTTCGCGCTGGCCCGTCCCCTCGCCCGCCTCGACGGCGGCGCACACACGAACCAGCGGCTGGCGTTCGTCGAGCTCTACCTGCTGCTGTTCGCCGGGTTCGGGTTCGCCCTGTCGAGCTACCTCAACATGGTCCTCGGCGACGCGCGCTACGTCGCGCTCCCGGCGATCGCGCTGGCGCTGGGCGCGTTCCTCGACGAGGCGCTGGAGGGGCTGCGCCCCGAGCCGGTCGCCGGCCTGCTGATGGCGACGGGCACGATGCTGATCGCGCGCGATTTTTTCCTTGCCCCCGACGAGCTGGTGTCGGTCCACCTGCACGAGAAGGTCAAGTGGCCGGCGGCGATCCATGTCGACGATTTGATCATGACGGTCGGCGCCGTGACCGCGGCGGGCATGTACGCGACGCTCGCCTGGCGCCCCGCTGTGTTGGGGCGGCTCCCGCGCCCCGATCTCGCCGGGGCGCGGCACCTCCGCCGGGTGCTGGCCAGGTTGATCGACGACGCCGGCCGGTGGGGGATGCACGCCGTGATCGCCGGGGCGCTACTGTTCGCCTTCTACCTGGCGCACGTGCTGGTGCCGAAGCTGTCGACCCACCTGTCGTTCAAGCCGGTGCTGGAGTCGTACGCGAAGTTCGCCCACGAGGGCGACAGGATCGGGAAGTACCGGATCGAGGGGCACGGCTCGACGTTCTACAGCAAGCAGACGATGGTCGAGCTCCCCAACCAACCCGCGGTGGTGCAGTTCCTGTCCGACCCGGCCCGGGTCTTCGCGATGGTGGCCGCGGACGAGCTGCCGGCGCTGGACGCGGCGCTCAAACAGGCGAAAGTTCCGTACTACGTGATCGACGCGTCGTCGTCACGATTCCTGCTCTTCACCAACCGGCTCGAAGGCGCGCAGCGCGACGACAACCCGCTGCGCAACAACGTCTGGACCCCGCCGCAGGGGAACGAGGCGGCGTCCCCGTCGCCGTTGCCCCCTTGGCCCATGCGCGTGCCGGTCTCGGCCACCTTCGCCGACGCGATCGAGCTCGTCGGCGCGGACTTCCCGCCGACCGCGCGCCGGCCGGGGAAGATCCCGCTCGACCTGGTGTTCCGGGTCAAAGCCCGCCCGCCGGGGAGCTACAAGATCTTCCTCCACTTCGACGGACCGGCGGCGCCCCGTGTCATCGGCGACCACGACCCTGTCAATCGCATGTTCGGGACCAGCTTCTGGCTGCCGGGCGAGTACGTGCGCGATCACTACGAGACCGACATCCCGTTGATGACGACGCCGGCCGGTAGCTACACGGTCTACATGGGGTTCTGGCCTGGCGGAGAAGGAAAGCGCTTGAAGGTCACCGCGGGCGAGAGCGACGGAAACGATCGGGTTCGCCTCGGGACGATCGAGATCAAGTAGACTGCGCCGACAATGACAGGGCGCGGGCAATGACGAGGCGAGGCAAAGATCGGCGGCGGCGCGAAGTGAACGTCTCCGCCGACCGGCGGCGGACGGGCGCCGATCGCCGCATCCATGCCCGCGTCACGGTCGACATCGAGGTCGACTACAAGAGCGCCGACAACTTCCTGTTCGCGTACATCACCGACATCAGCGCGATGGGGATCTTCATCCGCACCAATGCACCCGAGCCGCCGGGAACGAAAATCATCCTGCGTTTCACCCCGCCGGGCGGCGATCAGCTGAGTCTCGAAGGGCGGGTCATGTGGGTCAATCCCTACCGCCCCGGCAGCTACGACAACATCAACCCCGGTATGGGCGTGCAGTTCGTCGACCTGGATGCCGCGCAGCGCGAGCAGATCGTGAATCTGGTCCGAACCTTCGCCTACCTCTCCGACGACGAAGAGCCCAAGGGCAATAGCTGAACAGCAAACGCCGCTCACGCCCGCCAAACGCGGGTCATGAGCGGCGCCAGCAATTGGCTATTTCAAATCAGCTATTCAAGAGCGGCGAGAAGCTGCTCGAAGTACGGCGGGACGCTGTCCCACGGGTTGGGCATCACGTCGTTCTGCAGGTAGATGAACCCGACGTATGACCGGGCCATCTTGACGAACGTGGTGTCGAGGTTGATGCCGTAGGGGATGATGCCGAAGTTGCTCTTCGCGTGCTTCGTGTGCCAGCCCCCGAGCCTGTCCACCGACGGCAGACCGCTGCTCTCGTAGATCAGCATCGTGTCCATGCCGTTCCCCACGTACCCCTCGCTGGTGTCCGTGCCCGGGTTCCCGACGGTGAAGTTGAACCCCTTGCCGTGGGCATAGCTCCCCAGCTGGCTGTAGTGGCTCACCAGGCTCGCCTGGTTCGACTGCTCGTCGAAGAAGATACCGGTGACCTTCGGGTAGAAGGACCGCCAGGTGTCCATGTCCACCTGGACGGCGGCCGGGCTGCGCGCCCCGTACGCCGTGTAGACGTAGCCCATCACCTCGATGCCGGCCGCGACCAGCCGGTCGACGCCGTTCGCATACGCGTCGCTGCGCGACGCGCCCGGACCGTTGCTCGGGTTGATGACCGCCACGACGCGCACGCTCGGGTGAGCCATCTTGGCGTTGATCACCGTCGTCCACGACGCATCCGTGGGCGACGTGTAGAGCGGCACGATCGTCGCGGCAGCAGCTGACGGCGGCGTGGTGGCCGGCGGCGGTACGACGACCGGCGGCGGCGTGGTGGCCGGCGGCGGTACGACGGCCGGCGGCGGCGTGGTGGCCGGCGGCGGTACGACGGCCGGCGGCGGCGTGGTGGCCGGCGGCGGTTCTACGGCCGGCGGCGGCGTGGTGGCCGGCGGCGGTACGACGACCGGCGGCGGCACCGGGGCGGGCGGTGCACCTGCGGCGCCCGGCTGCTCCACGACAGGTGGTGCACCCGCGGCGCCCGGCTGCCCTGCGGCGCCCGGCTGCCCTGCGGCGCCCGGCTGCCCTGCGGTGGCCGGCTGCCCTGCGGTGCCGAACGAGCCAGCGGAGCCCACGGCGCTACCGCCAGTGGCGCTGCCGCCCTTGGCGCTGCCGCCAGAGCCCGCGTTTCCAATATTACGTCCGCCCGTGCCGGCACTGCCGGTCACCTGGGCGCCCGCATCGTCTTCTGATCCGGTCGCGCCGTCTCCTCCTCCACATCCGGTACCAAACGTCGCCCCGATACAAACGGCGACAGCGGCGAGAGCGAATCCGCGAACATTCATGCACACCTCCTGGTGGTCGAAATGGCGCCGCCCCGGAATGGGGCCCCCCGCGCCGAAATGGGGTTGATGGCCGAGCCCCCTGCGGATGGGGCCCCACGCGACTACCTACGGGGCGGCTACCCGAACCGGACGTGTGGGTGCCGGCCCCACCGATCGGCGCGGCCTCATCTATGTCGTGTTGACCGCGGCCCGCTCGGCCGCCGATAGTCGGCCGCGATGGCGAACGTGACGCGAAGCGCGCGCCGGACGTCACCGCTCGCGCTGCTGCTCGCGCTCGCGCTTTCCGGCGCGGCCTGCGGCGGCAGCGGTGCGCGCGCGGGTGACGGCGGGACCGACACGCTGGCGGTCCTCGGCGACGATGGCGGCGACGCCCGCGACGGTCGCGCTCACCCCGACGCCCCCGTCGACGCGGGCGCCTGCTGGGAGCCGGGAGAGTGCACTGCCCCCGCGATCTGCCTCGCCCCCGGTGAGGAGAGCTGCGCCCCCTGCGATGCGCCGTCCGCCGACTGCACCGGCGACTCGCAGTGCGCCGACGACGGCCCGACCTGGATCTGCGAGGCGAGCGCCTGCGGCTGCTTCCACGTGTGCGTCCCCGGCTGCACCAGCGACAGCAGCTGCCCCTCCTGGACGATCTGCGAAGCCGATCACCGCTGCGCGCCCAAGCCGTGCGGCGGCGACGGCGGCCTCTGCCCCGCCGACTTCCAGTGCACGGGCGGCCACTGCGCGCGCAAGAGCTGCGCCGACGACGCCGACTGCTCGGGCGCCTGCGTGAAGGGGCTCTGCTACGAACGCTCCGGCGTCTGCACCGCGCCGTCTCACATCTGAGCTCGACCGTGGAGGTCCTCCGGATGCGCCCACCGAGCCGAGCCCTGGCGATCGCCGCCCTGGCACTGAGCGTCTGCGGTTGTGGCGACCGCGCTCTGCCCTGCGCACCCGCTCCCACGATCGGGTGGGGCGACCCGCCCAGCCGCAACGTCGACCTGCTGTTCATGATCGACAACTCGTCGCTCATGACGGCCTGGCAGGCGCGACTGCTGGAAACCTTCCCCGCGTTCGTGCAGGCGCTTGACGCGGCGCCAGGCGGTCTACCCAACCTCAACATCGCGGTCGTGTCGTCGGACATGGGGGCCGGAACCGGGACCGTCGGCTGCCTGGGCAACGGCCAGGCCGGCCTTTTTCAGTCGGACCCCAAGCTGATCGTGGACGGCAACCTCTGCGAGACCACGCTGCAGGGGGGCGCGAGGTTCATCTCCACCATCAACGGCAACGCGAACTACACCGGCGACATCTCCGACGTGCTCTCGTGCGTCGCCGCGCTGGGCGAGGGCGGCTGTGGCTTCGAGCAGCCACTCTTGTCGCTCGCCCACGCGCTCGGGGCCGACAACTTCGACGCCAACGGCAAGCCGCAGCCGCCCCAGGAGAACCAGGGCTTCCTGCGCGAAGACGCCTACCTGGTGATCGTGATGCTCACCAACGAGGACGACTGCTCGGTGCCGCGCGGCGCCGCCTCGGACCTCTTCCCGAGGGTGGGCGACGACAGCAACCTGATGTCGTCGCTGGGGCCGCCGACCGGCTACCGCTGCAACGAGTTCGGCCACCTCTGCGGCAACCCGCCCGCGCCGCCTCCGCGCCTCGCCCCCGACGGCCAACCGACGACCGCCCTGCTCGACGACTGCCGCCCGGCCGAGGACGGCCGCCTGATCCCCGTGGCGGCGTTCGACACGGTCATCCGCGCGCTCAAGGCCAATCCGGCCCATCAGCTGCTGGTCGCCGCAATCACCGGCGTCTACCCGGACCCCGCGGCGACTCCGCCCCCCAGCTACGGCGTCACCTGGTCGCGGGCGCCCGTGGGCGACGAGCTCTGGCCGTCGTCCGCGCGATCCTGTTCGGCGGCCTGGGGCGGCGGGGCGCACGCCGCGGTCCGGATCAGCGACTGGGTCCGGCGGCTCGGCCCGGCCGGCATCCTCGAGTCGATGTGCGCCGACAGCCTGCAGCCGGCGATGCAGCGGATCGCCGGCGCCGTCAACAAGCTCCTCGAAGACAAGGACTGCGTGAGCGCGGTCTTCGCCGACCGGGATCCGTCGTCACCAGGCCTCCAGGTCGACTGCGCCGTCACCGACTACCAGAACGTCGATGGCTGCGAGGTCGGTACTGCCGTGCCGGCCTGCGCGACGGGCGACGGCGCGCGCCCCTGCTGGCACCTCGACGAGGAGGGCGGGTGCCGGCCCGCCGCCGGCGCGCCCGCCGGAACCACGTCGCGGCGCCTGATCATCGAGCGCGACCCCGAGCCCCCCACGCACCACCGCACGACGATCCAGTGCTCGACCAGAGCCGCAGACGGTAATTGACCGGTTCTACGCGCCTTCCGCGCACTAGCCCCCCGTGAAGCGCTTTACATCAACGGCGGGCTTCGGCGATCCTTCTATTCTCATGAAAACCCTAGCTTTGTCGGTATTGCTAGCGGTGGTGGGCCTGGCCTGCAGTAGCACCGGCGGCGACGGTCCGGGCGGCGCGGGCGGCGGTCCGGCCGGCGGCCACGGGGGCGGGGGCCCGGGCGCGGCCGGAAGCCCCGGCACTGTCGTCTTCCCCGCGTACGCCAACCGCGATCTGGACATCGTCTTCGCCGTCGACAACTCATCGGAGATGACGAAGGCGCAGATCAACCTGATCAACAACTTCCCTGCTTTCATGGACGTGTTGACCAACCTGCCGATGGGCCTGCCGAACGTGCACATCGCCGTCGTGTCGTCGGACATGGGCGCGGGCACCGGCACGGGCGGCTGCGCGGGCAACGGCCAAGCCGGCATCTTCCAGTGGGGTGCCCCCATGACCTCCTGCGCACGGACCACGGACGGCGCGAGGTTTCTCGCGAACGTCAACGGCGTCACGAACTACACCGGCGACATCTCCAGCCTGTTCTCGTGCGTCGCCGCGCTGGGCGAGGGCGGCTGCGGCTACGAGCAGACGCTGCTCGCGGTCACGCACGCGCTCGGCGCCGACAACTTCGACAGCAACGGGAGGCCCCAGCCGCCCCAGGAGAACCAGGGCTTCCTGCGCGAGGGGGCCTATCTGGCGATCATCCTGCTCACCAACGAGGACGACTGCTCCGCGCCGCAGGGCGCGGCGAACGACCTGTTTCCGCGCGCGGGTGACGGCAGCACCCTGTCGTCGCCCCTGGGCCCGCCGACCGGCTACCGCTGCAGCGCGTTCGGGCACCTCTGCGACGGAGCTGCGCCGCCGATCATGTCGCCGATGGGGGCGAACGATCCGGGTGACTGGAGCACGGTCGTCCCCCTCCAGAACTGCGTCTCGGCCGAGGACACGGGGCGCCTGATCCCGGTGTCGGCGTTCGCACAGGTCATCAAGTCGCTCAAGCCCGATCCGGCCAGCCAGATCCTGGTGGCGGCCATCTCGGGCCTCTACCCCGACAACTCGCGCAACGCCCCTCATTCGGTCACCTGGAAGAAGGCGCCCAGCGGCGATCCGGCCGGCCCCTGGCCCGAGATGGTTCACTCCTGCGTGTCGGCCGGCGACGCCAGCTTCGCCGACCCGGGCGTCCGTATCGGCGAGTGGGTGCAACAGTTTGGCCGCAACGGCGTGCTGCAGTCGATCTGCGACAGCAGTTTCAGGCCGGCGATGCAGCGCATCGCCGACGAGATTGGCCGGGTCATGGGGCCGAGGTGCATCACCGGCGTCTTCGCGGACAAATCGCCTGACATGGCCGGGACGCAGTTCGACTGCAAGGTCACGGACCAGGTCGCAGGACACGACGTGGCGGTCCCCTCGTGCGAGGAGAACAGCAACGCCCATCCCTGCTGGCACCTCGACGCGGACAGCTCCTGCCTGGTCCCCGCCGGCTCATCCGCGGGGACGCAGGCGCTGCGTTTGAAGGTCGATCGCGACGGCCCGCCGCCGAGCGGCCTCGTCTCGACGACGATCAAGTGCCAGTTCTGACCCGCCCGCCCCGTCCCGCGCATTACAGCGGCGGCGGACTTCGACGATCTTCATTCTCATGAAAACCCTAGCTTTGTCGGTAGCGGTGACGATGGTCGGCCTGGGCTGCAGCAGCGGCGGCGGATCGGGCCCAGGCGGCGGTCACGGGGGCGGTCCGGCCGGAAGCACCGGCACCGTCGTCTTCCCCGAGAACGTCAACCGCGATCTGGACGTCGTCTTCGTCCTCGCCAACTCGTCGAACATGGGAAAGGCGCAGGGCAACCTGATCGCCAACTTCCCCACCTTCGTCCAGACGATGCAGGCCTTCCCGGGCGGGATGCCGAACCTTCACCTTGCTGTCGTCTCGTCGGACATGGGCGCAGGCACGGGGAATGGCCGCTGCGCAGGCAACGGCAACGCGGGCATCTTCCAGTGGGGCGGGCCGACGACCACCTGCGCGGCGACGACCGATGGGGCGAGGTTCCTTTCGAACGTCGCTGGCATCACGAACTACACCGGCGACCTTTCCAGCCTGTTTTCGTGTGTGGCCGCGCTGGACGAGGGCGGCTGCGTCTACGAGCAGACGCTGCTCTCGGTCACGCACGCGCTCGGGGCCGACAACTTCGACATCAGCGGGAATCCCGAGCCGCCCCAGCAGAACCAGGGCTTCCTGCGCGCGGGGGCCTATCTGGCGATCATCCTGCTCACCAACGAGGACGACTGCTCGGCGCCGCAGGGCGCGGCGAACGACCTGTTTCCGCGCGCGGGCGACGGCAGCAGCCTGTCGTCGACTCTCGGCCCGCCGACCCGCTACCGCTGCAACGCGTTCGGGCATCTCTGCGGCACGCCGCAGACTGCGCCGCCGATCATGTCGCCGCTGGGGACAAACGATCCGGGTGACTTCACCACGATCGTGAACCTCGACAACTGCGTCTCGGCCGAGGACGGGCGCCTGATCCCGGTGGCGGCGTTTGCAGGAGTCATCAAGGCCCTCAAGCCCGATCCGGCCAACCAGATCCTGGTGGCGGCCATCGCAGGCCTCTACCCCGACAATTCGCGCAACGCTCCCTACTCGGTCAGCTGGACGAGGGCGCCCAGCGGCGATCCGGCCGGCCCATGGCCGGAGATGGTTCACTCATGCGTTTCGGCCGGCGATGGCAGCGACGCGAACCCGGGCGTGCGCGTCGGCGAGTTCGTGAAGCAATTCGGCCGCAACGGCGTGTTGCAGTCGATCTGCGACACCAGCTTCAGGCCCGCGATGCAACGCATCGCCGACGAGATTCGGCGGCTCATGGGGCCGAGGTGCGTCACCGGCGTTTTCGCGGACAGATCGTCTGACAGCGCCGGGACGCAGTTCGACTGCAAGGTCACGGCCCAGGTCGCAGGGCACGATGTGTCGATCCCCTCGTGCGAGGAGAACGGCGGCGCCCATCCCTGCTGGCACCTCGACGCGGACAGCTCCTGCCTGGTCCCCGCCGGCTCATCCGCGGGGACGCAGGCGCTGCGCCTGTCGGTTGATCGCGACGGCCCACCGCCGAGCGGGCTCGTCTCGACGACGATCAAGTGCGCGCTCTGCCCCGCCGGGGGCCCGTCGACCCTGCGCTGCCCCGGCTGAAACGTGCCGATGCGCTTTACATCGGCGGCGGACTTCGGCGATCCTTCGATTCTTATGAGAATCCTAGCTTTGTCGGTCGTGGTGACGGTGGCCGGTCTGGGCTGCAGCAGCGGCGGCGGCGGCGGCGGACCAGGCGCCGGCGGCAATCCAGCCGGCGGCCATGGGGGCGGGGGCTCGGGCGGAAACCCCAGCAGCATCGTCTATTCCGCGACCGTTACCCGCGATCTGGACGTCGTCTTCGTCATCGACAACTCGTCGTCCATGACGAAGGCGCAGGTCAACCTGGTCAGCAACCTCCCCGTCTTCTTCGAGACGATGCAGACCTTCCCGGGCGGGATGCCCAACCTGCACCTGGCCGTCGTGTCGTCGGACATGGGCGCGGGCACCGGCACGGGCGGCTGCGTGGGCAACGGCCAGGCAGGCATCTTCCAGTGGGGCGCGCCCACGAAGACCTGCGCGGCGACGACGGACGGCGCGAGGTTCCTTTCGAACATCAACGGCAACGCGAACTACACCGGCGACATCTCCAGCCTCTTCTCGTGCGTCGCCGCGCTGGGCGAGAGCGGTTGCGGCTACGAGCAGACGCTGCTTGCGGTCACGCACGCGCTCGGCGCCGACAACATCGACAGCAACGGGAAGCCCCAGCCGCCCCTGGAGAACCAGGGCTTCCTCCGCGAGGGGGCCTATCTGGCGATCATCCTGCTCACCAACGAGGACGACTGCTCGGCGCCGCAGGGCGCGGCGAGCAATCTGTTTCCGCGCGCGGGAGACGGCAGCAGCCTGTCGTCGCCCCTGGGCCCGCCGACCGGCTACCGCTGCAGCGCGTTCGGGCACCTCTGCGACGGAGTTGCGCCGCCGATCATGTCGCCGCTGGGGGCGAACGATCCGGGCGACCTCACCACGGTCGTCCCCCTCCAGAACTGCGTCTCGGCCGAGGATGCGGGGCGCTTGATCCCGGTCTCGTCGTTCGCGCAGACCATCAAGGCCCTCAAGCACGATCCGGCCAATCAGATCCTGGTGGCGGCCATCTCGGGCCTCTACCCCGACAACTCGCGCAACCTCCCCTATGCGGTCACCTGGAAGAAGTCGGTCGCCGGCGATCCGGCCGGCCCCTGGCCCGAGATGGTTCACTCATGCGTGTCGGCCGGCGACGTCAGCTTCGCCGACCCGGGCATCCGTATCGGCGAGTTCGTGAAGCAGTTCGGCCGCAACGGCGTGTGGCAGTCGATCTGCGACACCAGCTTCCGCCCGTCGATGATGCGCATGGCCGAGGAGATTCGCCGGGTCATGGGGCCGAGCTGCGTCACCGGGATCTTCGCCGACAAATCCCCCGGCGACCCCGGGACGCAATACGACTGCAAGGTCACGGACCAGGTCGGAGGACACGACGTGACGATCCCCGCGTGCGCGGAGAACGGCGGCGCCCTTCCCTGCTGGCACCTCGAAGCGGACAACGACTGCCGGGTTTCCGCCGGATCCGACCCGGGGACGCAGGCGCTGCGCCTGGGGATCGATCGCGACGGGCAGGTACCGACGAACCTCGTCTCGACGACAATCAGGTGCGAGCTCTGCTTTGCCGGGGCCCCGCCGACCGCGCGCTGCCCGAACTGAACCGCCCGCGCTCGCCCTCCGCACACTGACCCGCGGTGCTGATGCGCTTTACATCGGCGGCGGGCTTCGGCGATCCTGCCATTCTTATGAGAACCCTAGCTTTGTCGGTCGTGGTGACGATGGCCGGTCTGGGCTGCAGCAGCGGCGGCGGCGGCGGACCAGGTGCCGGCGGCAATCCGACCGGCGGCCACGGGGGCGGCGGAAGTGGCGGTTCCATCTCCTTCACCCCGCGGATCAGCCGCGATCTGGACGTCGTCTTCGTCATCGACAACTCGTCGGAGATGACAAAGGCGCAGGCCAACCTGATCAACAGCTTCCCCGCCTTCGTCGAGACGATGCAGGCCTTCCCGGGAGGGATGCCCAACCTGCACCTGGCCGTGGTGTCGTCTGACATGGGCGCGGGCACGGGGGTGAGTGGCTGCGCAGGCAACGGCCAGGCGGGCATTTTCCGGTGGGGCGGGCCTACGAGTACCTGCGCGGCGACGACGGACGGCGCGAGGTTCCTTTCGAACATCGCCGGCAGCGCGAACTACACCGGCGACATCTCCAGCGCGTTCTCGTGCATCGCCGCGCTGGGCGAGAACGGCTGCGGCTTCGAGCAGACGCTGCTCTCGGTCACGCGCGCGCTCGGCGCCGACAATTTCGACAGCAACGGGAAGCCCCGGCCGCCCCAGGAGAACCAGGGCTTCTTCCGCGAGGGGGCCTATCTGGCGATCGTCCTGCTCACCAACGAGGACGACTGCTCGGCGCCGCAAGGCGCGGCAAACGATCTGTTTCCGCGCGCGGGCGACGGCAGCAGCCTGTCGTCGCCCCTGGGCCCGCCGACCGGCTACCGCTGCAGCGCGTTCGGGCACCTCTGCGACGGAGTTGCGCCGCCGATCATGTCGCCGCTGGGGGCGAACGATCCGGGCGACATCACCACGGTCGTCCCCCTCCAGAACTGCGTCTCGGCCGAGGACTCGGGGCGTCTGATCCCGGTGTCGGCGTTTGCGCAGGTCATCAAAGCTCTGAAGCCCGATCCGACCAACCAGATCCTGGTGGCGGCCATCTCGGGCCTCTACCCCGACGCCTCGCGCAACGCCCCTTACTCGGTCACCTGGAAGAATTCGCCGAGCGCCGATCCGGCCGGCCCCTGGCCCGAGATGGTTCACTCCTGCGTGTCGGCCAGCGACGCCAGCTTCGCCGATCCGGGCGTCCGTATCGGCGAGTGGGTGAAGCAGTTCGGGCGCAACGGCCTGCTGCAGTCGATCTGCGACAGCAGCTTCAGGCCCGCGATGCAACGGATCGCGGATGAGATTGGCCGGATCATGGGGCCCAGGTGCATCACCGGCGTCTTCTTCGACAAGTCGCCCACGCAAGCCGGGACGCAGTACGACTGCCGCGTCACGGACCAGATCGACACCCAGCCCGTGCCGGTCCCCTCGTGCGAGGAGAGCGGCGGCGCCCATCCCTGCTGGCGCGTCGAGCTGAGCAACGCCTGCCCGGTTCCCGCTGGTTCACCCGCGGGGACCACCTCGCTGCGCATAGTGGTCGATCGCGACGGCGCGATCCCGAGCGGCCTCGTCTTTACGTCGACCAGCTGCACGCTCTGCCCCCCCACTGGGCCCTGCCGCTACTGAACCGTTTTGCATCGGCGCCGGACTTCGGCGATCGTCGTCGTCATGAAATCATTAGCTTTGTTGGTGGCGGTGACGATGGCCGGTCTGGGCTGCAGCAGCGGCGGCGGCGGCGGACCAGGCGCCGGCGGCAATCCGACCGGCGGCCACGGGGGCGCGGGCGGAAATCCCAGCACCATCGTCTTTTCCGCGACCGTCAACCGCGATCTGGACGTCGTCTTCGTCATCGACAACTCGTCGTCCATGTCGAAGGCGCAGGCCAACCTGGTCAGCAACCTCCCCGTCTTCTTCGATACGATGCAGGCCTTCCCGGGCGGGATGCCCAACCTGCACCTGGCCGTCGTGTCGTCGGACATGGGCGCGGGCACGGGGACCAGCGGCTGCGCAGGCAACGGCAACGCGGGCATCTTTCAGTGGGGCGCCCCCACGACGACCTGCGCGCCGACGACGGACGGCGCCAGGTTCCTTTCGAACATCAACGGCAACGCGAACTACACCGGCGATCTCTCCAGCGTGTTCTCGTGCGTCGCCGCGGTGGGAGAGAGCGGCTGCGGCTTCGAGCAGACGCTGCTCTCGGTCACCCGCGCCCTCGGCGCCGACAACATCGACACCAACGGGAGGCCACAGCCGCCCTCGGAAAACCAGGGCTTCCTTCGCGACAAAGCCTATCTGGCGATCATCCTGCTCACCAACGAGGACGACTGCTCGGCGCCGCAGGGCGCGGCGAGCGATCTGTTTCCGCGCTCGGGAGACGGCAGCAGCCTGTCGTCGCCCCTGGGCCCGCCGACCGGCTACCGCTGCAGCGCGTTCGGGCACCTCTGCGACGGAGTTGCGCCGCCGATCATGTCGCCGCTGGGGGCGAACGATCCGGGCGACCTCACCACGGTCGTCCCCCTCCAGAACTGCGTCTCGGCCGAGGATGCGGGGCGCCTGATCCCGGTCTCGTCGCTCGCGCAGATCATCAAGGCCCTCAAGGCCGATCCGGCCAATCAGATCCTCGTGGCATCGATTTATGGCCTTTACGGGGATACCTCGCGCAACGCCCCCTATTCGGTCACCTGGAAGAAGTCGGTCGCCGGCGATCCGGCCGGGCCCTGGCCCGAGGGCGTTCACTCCTGCGTGTCGGCCGGCGACGGCAGCTTCGCCGACCCGGGCGTCCGCATCGGCGAGTTCGTGAAGCAGTTCGGACGCAACGGCATCCATCAGCCGATCTGCGACACCAGCTTCCGCCCGTCGATGATGCGCATCGCCGAGGAGATTCGCCGGGTCATGGGGCCGAAGTGCGTCACCGGGGTCTTCGCCGACAAGTCCCCCGGCGACCCCGGGACGCAATACGACTGCAAGGTCACGGACCAGGTCGGAGGACACGACGTGACGATCCCCTCATGCGATGACAACGGCGGCGACCTTCCCTGCTGGCACCTCGAGGCGGACAACGACTGCCGGGTTTCCGCCGGATCCGCCCCGGGGACGCAGGCGCTGCGCCTCCAGGTCGATCGCGTCGGCCAGGTGCCGACGAACCTCGTCTCGACGACGATCAAGTGCGAGCTCTGCCAGCCGGGCGACTACAGCGAGAGCTGTTTCTAGCCCGCCGACGCCCCGACCGGGTAGACCGACGGTCGAGGGTGAAAACCCCGTCGGCGGCGGCTACACTTCGCCGCCGTGGCGCGCAAGAATATGACACCGCTGAGCCGGGCCGGACGGGGCGCGGATGAGCCCGACTTCATCGTCGTGCGCGGGGCGCGCGAGCACAACCTCGCCATCGACGAGCTGACGATCCCCAAGCGCCAGCTGGTGGTCTTCACCGGCGTCTCCGGCTCGGGCAAGTCGTCGCTGGCCTTCGACACGCTCTACGCCGAGGGGCAGCGCCGCTACGTCGAGTCGCTGTCGTCCTACGCGCGGCAGTTCCTGGGCCAGATGGAGAAGCCCAAGTACGAGCAGCATCCGCGGGCTGTCGCCGACCATCGCCATCGAGCAGAAGTCGGCCTCGTCGAACCCGCGCTCGACGGTCGGCACCGTCACCGAGATCTACGACTACCTGCGCGTGCTCTACGCCCGGGCCGGCGAGCAGCGCTGCCACCTGTGCGGCGGCGAGGTGACCGCCCGCTCGGCGCGCGGAGATCGTCGACGAGCTGCTGACGCTGCCGGCGAAGACCAAGGTCGACGCTGCTGGCGCCGCAAGGCCGAGCAACCGCAAGGGCGAGTTCCGCGAGCGTCTTCGAGGACGCGCGCAAGGCCGGCTTCGCCCGCGTGCGCATCGACGGCGCTCGTCCAGCGGCTGGAGGACGTCACCGCGCTCGACAAGAAGAAGAAGCACACCATCGAGATCGTCGATCGACCGGGTCAGCATCGACCCGGGCGACCGGGCGCGCCTGACCGACTCGGTGGAGACCGCGCTGCAAGGCCGGCGGCGGGTCAGCTGCTGCGTGGCCGTCGAGGGCGAGGACGCGCGAGCGCGCCTACAGCGAGGCGCGCGCCTGCCCGCGACTGCGGCGTCGGCTTCCCCGAGCTGTCGCCGCAGTCGTTCTCGTTCAACAGCCCGCTCGGCATGTGCGTCGACTGCAACGGCCTGGGCTCCAGCCTGGAGGTCGACCCCGACCTGGTCGTCCCCGACCCGGACGAGTCGATCCGCGAGGGCGCGATCGAGCCGTGGGGCGAGCGAGGCCGGCAAGGACGACGGCTGGACCGCCAACATCGCCAGCGCGGTCTCGAAGGAGTTCGGGATCCCCCTCGACAAGCCCTGGAAGAACCTGACCCCGCGCCAGCGCGAGGTGATCCTGCTACGGCACCGGCGACAAGCGGGTGACGGTCACGCTGGGCCGGCAAGCACGGCGGCGGCTCGTGGGCGATGCGGTTCGAGGGCGTCGTCAACACGCATCAAGAAGCGGCTGTCAAGGAGACCACGTCCGAGGTCGACGCGCCAGTGGTACGAGCCGCTACTTCCGCGAGCCAGGTCTGCCGCGCCTGCAGCGGCCAGCGGCTGCGCCCCGAGTCGCGCGCGGTGCTTCTGTCGGCGGCAAGAGCCTGGTCGACGTCACCGCGATGACCGTCGCCGGGGCCGTCGCAGCACTTCTCCGGCGCTGGGGCTGAGGGCGCGCGGGCCCAGATCGCCGCCGAGATGCTGAAGGAGGTCGAACGCGCGCCTCGGCTTCCTGCTCGACGTCGGGCTCGACTACCTGACGCTCGATCGCTCGGCGGCGACGCTGTCCGGCGGCGAGGCGCAGCGCATCCGGCTGGCGTCGCAGCTCGGCTCCGAGCTGTCGGGCGTGATGTACGTGCTCGACGAGCCGTCGATCGGCCTGCACCAGCGCGACAACCTGCGCCTGATCGCGACGCTGCGGCGGCTGCGCGATCTCGGCAACAGCGTGATCGTCGTCGAGCACGACGCCGAGACCATCGAGGCCGCCGACCACGTCGTCGACTTCGGCCCCGGCGCCGGCCGCCAGGGCGGACGGTCGTCGGCCGAGGGCACGCCCGAGGCAGCTGAAGGCCAACCCCGCGTCGCTGACCGGGCAGTTCCTGTCCGGCCGCGAGCGGATCGAGATCCCGCAGCGAGCGCCGCAAGCCGCAGCGGCGAGCTCGACCATCAACGGGGCGCGCGAGCACAACCTGCAAGAACGTCGACGTCGCGTTCCCGCTGGGCGTGCTGGTGCGCGGTCACCGGCGTGTCGGGCGCGGGCAAGTCGTCGCTGATCAACGGCATCCTGCACCCGGCGCTGCGGCGCAAGCTGCTGGGCAGCTACGACCAGGTCGGCGCGCCACGCCGGCCTCAGCGGCATCGAGCGCGATCGACAAGGTGATCGACATCGACCAGAAGCCGATCGGGCGCACGCCGCGCTCGAACCCGGCCACCTACACCAAGGCGTTCGACGCGATCCGCGACGTCTTCGCGCAGACCGCCGAGGCGCGCGCCTACGGCTACGCTGCCGGGGCGCTTCTCGTTCAACGTGAAGGGCGGGCGCTGCGAGGCCTGCGAGGGCGACGGCGTGCGCGAGGTCGAGATGCACTTCCTCGCCCGACGTCTACGTCACCTGCGAGGTCTGCCAGGGGCAAGCGCTACAACGACGCGACCCTGCGCGTGAACTGGAAGGGCAAGAACATCGCCGAGGTGCTCGAGACCAGCGTCTCGGAGGCGCTGGAGCTGTTCGAGCACCACCGCGCGCTGCGCGCGACATCCTGCAGACGCTGGACGACGTCGGCCTCGGCTACATCTCGCTCGGCCAGCCGGCGACCACGCTGTCGGGCGGCGAGGCGCAGCGGATCAAGCTGTCGCGCGAGCTGGCCAAGCGCGACACCGGCGCACCCTCTACCTGCTCGACGAGCCGACCACCGGCCTGCACTTCGACGACGTGCGCAAGCTGCTGGCGGTGCTGGCGCGGCTGGTCGAGGCCGGCAACACGGTGCTGGTCATCGAGCACAACCTCGACGTCATCAAGACCGCCGACTGGGTCATCGACCTCGGCCCCGAGGGCGGCGCGCGCGGCGGCGAGGTGATCGCCGCCGGCACGCCCGAAGAGGTCGCCGCGCGTCGCCGGCTCGTACACCGGCCAGTTCCTCGCCCCCCTGCTCGGCATCCGCCGGGCCCGGGCGACGACCGCCGCCTGAGCTCTACAGAATCCTCCATCGTCTTTGCCACCTCGGCGACGAAGTGGCGACGAAGCTCGATCAGCGACGGCTGCTCGACAGGGAGGACGATCCGGACAATCTCCTCCTCGGGGCCGCTGTTGTTCCCTTCGATGGTCTCGTTGCCGAACACGAACAGCTGCGGCGAAGGGATCGCATCGACGGGCGTGGCCTGGGTCGGCAGCGGGCGTGGCGCCCGGGCCGGAGGCGCCTCGACCGCGGGCACACGCTCGGCCGCGATCACGCGCGTGCGCGCGAAGTGGCGGGCAGGCGCCGCCGGCGGCACCAGGGGATCGACGGACGCGAGCGGCGCGGGCCCAATCCCGGGCGCCTCCACCGCGAGCAGGGTCAGCCCCAGCGCCGTCGCCTGAGCGCCCGGCAGCACGAACAGCGCGCGCAGGCTCCCGAGCCGAACCCGCAGCGCGGCCAGCGCGCGGTGAACGCGCGTTCGCGCCGTCACCGGCGGTGTCCCCAGCCGCGCCGCGATGTCGTCGAACGGCAGCTCGGCATGAAATCGGGCCAGCGCGGCTCGCCGCTGCGGTCGCGGTAACGCCGCCAGCGCCCGCCGCACCAGCCCGCGCCGCTCGCGCGCCAGCAGGGCCGTCTCCGGATCGACGGGGACAGCCGGCGTCGGGATCTCGGCCGCCAGCTCCTCGCGCCGCCGCTCGACCCTCCAGCGATCGATCGCCGCGTTCCGTCCCACACGCTCCAGCCAGGCCCCCGTCCGCGCCACGGTCGCGCCTCTCTCCAGCGCCGTCACGACCAGCTCCTGAGCCAGGTCGTCAGCCGCCTGCGGATCGCGTCGCGCGGCAATCGCCCGCGCCTCGGCCCAAAGGTTCCGGTCCATGCTCATCACCTCCAGGTGATCGACGAGCCAGAGGCCGTTTCGTTCCCGTTCCGTTCCGCCTTCCATTGTACAGGGATCTCGAGCGCGCTTCCCCGACCGGCCGGGCGGTTCCATGGAACAAAAAAAAGCCGGCGGAGGGTTTCCCCCCGCCGGCGATAGATACGATTTATCGGTTGGTTAGCGGCGCGCGCCGCGGCCACCGCCGCCGCCGCCGCCACCACGATCCTCGGCCTCGTTGACCTTGAGGGTCCGGCCGGCCAGCTCGCGTCCGTTGAACTGCGAGATGGCGTTGCGGGACTCATCCTCCGAGCTCATCTCGACGAAGGCGAAGCCCCGGGCGCGACCGGTCTCGCGGTCCATCATGACCTTCAGGTCGACGACGGTCCCGGACTGGGCGAACAGATCACGGAGATCCGACTCGGTCGTGTCGTAGGACAGGTTTCCAACATAGAGGCGCTTGCTCATTCTTCATTCTCCAGCGTGAAATGACGGGACCTGCCGTCTCAGAAGCCCCAAGGCGTTGCGCTCACATGAAGTTCGAGCGCGCCGGCAGTTCGGAGCTGCGACGCAGAGAACGAAAGCTTACGAAGCGTACGATCGAGAACTCGGGATCAATGTAGCACCGTTGGGGGCCGGCCGCCATCGGCGCCATCCCCCCGGCACGGTCCCGTCACTCGGCCGGCTTCGGCGGGCGGCCGCGGGGGCGAGAGCCCTGCCATGCCCCCTTCGCCTTACGGGGGGCCCGCGGTGGGTCGGTCAGCCGGCGGGCCTCCTTCTCGGCCGCCTCGCGCGCAGCCTGCGCGGCCACGATGGCTGCACGCCTCTCTTCCACTTTTCCCATCTCTCTCCCTCTCTCCCCGCAGGGTGGCGCTGATCCGAGCCGTACGGCTACACGCGACCGCCTCGACCGACAGTCGATTGGCAACCATGCTACTCTGGGCTGGCTCGGGGCGCACGAAACGACCCGGCGGCTTCGGCGCCGTGGCGCGAGCGGAAGTCATACCAACCCCCGTCCGCGGGTAGACGCCGATTTCCGACGGAGGGAACCGCTGTGGCACGAGTAACGGTCGAAGACTGCCTGAAGCATGTGAACAATCACTTCGCGCTGGTCATCCTGGGCGCCGAACGCGCCCGGCAGCTCGCCAAGGGGGGCTCGCCCCGGATCGTGTGTGGCAACAAATGGGCGGTCACGGCGCTCCGGGAGATTGGCGCCGGCAAGGTCGCCTTCCGGGAGAACGTCGAGGGTGTGGTCAGAGCGTACGTCGCCGAGCGCAAGGTGCTCGACGGTGAGAAACGCCGCGCCACCCGGAAGACCCGGGCCGGCGCTCTCTAGAAAGCTCGTCTCGAAAATAGCCGCCCCCCCGCGCTGTGCCGGGAGCGGCTATTCGTTGGAAAAGTGAGCGCCTCTGCCGGGGTTAGCCCCGGCAAAGCGCCCTCGCTCGAGCCGGCCGTAAGCCGGGTTCTGTTCCGGCGTTGCCGCCGGTGGTGGTCATTCCTCTGGGCCGGCCGTTACCGGACGGCTCGTGCGACCAACTCGGGATCGACCTTGCGGAGCGGCGCGGGTCACGCCGGCGAGCCGCCTTTCGGCGAATCGCGATCCCGGACCGGTCTTGCTCCAGGTGGGGTTTGCCGTGCCCCCCTCGTCACCGAGGGGGCGGTGCGCTCTTACCGCACCGTTTCACCCTTGCCGGACGCCTTGCGACGCCGGCGGTCTGTTTTCTGTTGCACTGTCCTTCGAGTCACCCCGACTGGCCGTTAGCCAGCACCCTGCCCTGCGGAGCCCGGACTTTCCTCGACGAGGCGGAGACCGCCTCGCCGCGACCACCTGTCCGGCTCGAGCGAGAAGCGCTTTCAGTATACCGAGATCGTGCCGGACCCGAAGCGGTTCAGCCGCCGGGCGTCGGGTTTGCGTCGGAACCAGCCGGATCCTTCATCAGCTCGTCCCAATAGATGATGCGATGGCAGGAGGGGCAGGTCTCGATCGTCTGGCCGCGCTGCAGGGTGTTGTAGAGCTGCGGCGGGATGTTCATGTTGCACCCCTGGCAGGTCCCGTTGCGGACGCTGACGACGGCCAGCCCGCGCCGCATCCGGATGCTGCTGTAGCGCTTGAGGACGTCCGGTTTGACGATGGCCGCCAGCTTGTCGCGCTCGACCCGGAGCTCGGCGATCTTCGCCTCGATCTCGGCCATGCGCTCCTTCGCCAGCTCGTTGTCCTTCTCGATCGAGCCGCGCAACGACTCGACGTCGTTTGCGCGATCCGAGAGCAGCTTCTTCTTCGCGTCGACTGCGTCGACGAGCTTCGCGATCTCGGCCTCGCGGGCCGCGACGCCTTCACGGCGCTGCTCGATCTCGCGCTGCGCGGCCATGTACTCCTTCGAGTTCTTGGCCTGGGCCAGCTTGTGCTTCGCCCCCGCGACCTGAACCTCGTCGTCGGTCAACAGCCCCCGCTGCTCGCCGTAGTACTTCTCGGTCTCCGCCAGCGCCTGCCGCTCGCCGCCGAGTAGCCCTTCGACGCGCGCCAGATCGGTCTGGGTCGCCGCCAACTTGAGCGGGATCGCCTTCAGCGAGTTCTCAAGTTCTTGAATCTTCGCGTCGTGTGTCTGGAGCTCTTCGAGGTGCTTAAGCTGATCGCGCAAAACCAACTCCTTCGCTGATAGGGGCCCGGCGTGACGTCCGTGACGACGAGTGTGTGGGCCCACCTGGATTCGAACCAGGGACCAGGCGGTTATGAGCCGCCAGCTCTAACCGCTGAGCTATGGGCCCAGCCTTGTACGACAGCATGTACAAAGAACGCACAATTTACACCGCACCCCCCTAGCTGTCGAGCCAATCCCCGACGGAGAACGGCTCCTGTCAAACTGGGAGGCCCCCCTCACCGACGCGAACGGCGCAGGACCACCCAGCCCAAGAAAAGCAGGATGGCCAGTCCTCCACAGCCTCCCGCCGCGCCCCCGCTGGCGCAGTGACACCCCGACGGGGCGCCGCCACACTGCTCGCTCGCCGTCGCGCTCGGCCCGGGCGGAACGGTCCCCGCGTCCACCAGCGTGCCGTCGCAGACGTCGCGCGTCCAGACCGCCGCGCTCACCTCGAACGCGCAGGTCGACGCGCAGGCTGACTGGGCACAGGCGACGATCCCCCGCACCTGCTCGTAGGTCGACAGCGCCGTGATGGTCGCGCCTTCGTCGGTCGAGGTCGCCAGTGACCAGCCGTCGCTGTAGTTCTTCCCCGCGACGTAGAGCACGCCCCCCCGCTCGGCGAGCCCCAGGATGTGCGGCTGCGGGCAGAGCGTCCAGGGTGCGAAGCTGACGCCGTGATCCGTCGACCGGTAGCCCGTGCCGTTGGTGGCGCCCCCTTCGAGGAACGTCAGCGCCCCGACCAGCACGGTCCCGCTCTCCAGTCGGGCGAACGCGCTCAGCATCCCGTTCGTGACCTCGATAGGGATCGCGAAGGTCATCCCCCCGTCGCGGGTGACCGCCACACGCTCGATGTTGCCGGGGACCACCACGCGCACGTAGACCAGGTCCGCGTCGTCGGGATCGACGGTGAGGATGCGAAACTCGTTGGCCCCGAGCGCCGCCTCGACATCGCGTGCCTCCCAGCTCTGTCCGCCGTCGCCCGAACGCACCAGCACCGGGTGCCGGTTGGGAGTCGTGTACGTCGCCAGGTAGATAACCTGGGGGTCGCTCCGCGCGATCTCGACCCCGACGATGTTCGTGGCCGCCGGAGCGGTATAAAGCGGGGTCGGCGCGAAGGTCGTACCACCGTCGGCCGATGCGTAGACCGCCGGCGGGGTGAGCTCGCCCGTGTCGGTCAGCCCCGCCGCGACCGCAAGCACCCGCTGGGGGTCGCCGGGATCGACGAAGAAGTCGCTGGCGATCTGGGTGGTCAGCGCGCCGCCCGCCCGCTGCCAGCTGCACGAACCGTCGTCGGACCAGGCCAGCCCTGCTTCCGGGGAGAGCCCGTAGATGCGGCGGCTCGGCGGCGGTGCGCCAGCGTACAGATACCCCATCGACGTGGCGGGCTGCTCGCAGGTCCAAAGCCAGGTCGCGCCCTCATCCTCGGAGATGATGAGGCCGAAGTTCGTCGCAAGGGCGATCTGTCGCGGCCGGTCCGCAGGCACCAGAATACCGAGCGATGCCGGCAACGCACCATTCGCCCACGCTGCCGTCGCTGCACCCCAGAGCGCGAGCGACGTCATCAGGAACGCACCGACGGCGATTCGTGCTTTCGTGCGAAGATGCGCCACGATGCTGACGATTGAGTTCGACACGTTCGAGCTGGCAAATGGCCTGAAGGTGATCCTGCACGTGGATCGGTCGAGCCCGCTGGTTGCCGTCGACCTATGGTACCACGTGGGATCGAAGGACGAGGTTCCGGGGCGGACCGGGTTCGCGCACCTTTTCGAGCACCTGATGTTCATGGGGTCTCGCAATGCGCCTTACCCCGCCTTCGACGCGATCATGGAGAACTGGGGCGGCCACAACAACGGCACGACCAGCAACGACCGCACGAACTACTACGAGATCGGCCCCCGCAACCTCCTCGAGACCTTCCTCTGGTTGGAGGCCGATCGCCTGGCGACGCTCCCCGACGTGATCACCGACGAGGAGCTGGAACGGCAGCGCAAGGTGGTCCAGAACGAACGCCGTCAGTCGTACGAGAACCGCCCCTACGCCCGCGGCGAGCTGGCGATCCCCGAGGCGATGTACCCCGCGGATCATCCCTATCATTGGCCGACGATCGGCTCGCACGAGGATCTGGTGGCGGCCACCGTCGAGGATGTCCGGGCCTTCTTCGAGAAGCACTACCGGCCGTCGAACGCCAGCCTGGTGATCGCGGGTGACTTCGATCCGGCCGAGGCGCGGGCCCTGGTCGACAAGTACTTCGCCTGGCAGCCGCGGCGCGAGCCGCCGGCCCATGTCCGCCCGCCCCGCGCGGCGCTGGCGGCGAACGTCGACCTGTCGGTGACCGACCGTGTGCAGCTGCCGCGTCTTCGGCTGGTCTGGCACGCGCCGGCGCTGTTCACGCCCGGCGACGCCGATCTCGATCTCGCCGCGCACGTGCTCGGAGGAGGCAAGTCGAGCCGGCTCTACAAGTCTCTGGTGTTCGATCGGCGCATCGCCCAGGACGTCTTCGCGTACCAGGGGTCGCAGCTCTACGCCAGCCTGTTCCACATCGGCGCGACGGCGAAGCCGGGGCACGACCTGCCGGAGATCCAGGCCGCGGTCGACGCCGAGATCGCTCGTCTGGCCAGCGAGGGGCCGACGGCCGCCGAGCTGGCGCGTGCCCGCAACAGCCACCTGGCCGACTTCTACAAGGGGCTCGACTACCTGCAGACGCGGGCCGACCTGCTGAACCACTACCAGCACGTATTGGGTGAGCCGGGCGGCGTCGCGCGCGACGTGGCCCGCTACGAGGAGGCGACACTCGCCTCGGTCCGTGACGCCTTCGCGGCCGCCGTCGGCGGCAAACGACTGACCCTACAGACGCTGCCGGAACCGGTGGCCGCGTGAGCGGGCGCGAGACGCCGCTCTCCCGGGAGACGCCGCCGTCGATGACCGCGGCCCCGACGGTGGGCGCGCTGCCGGCGGTCGTCGTCCCGACGGCTCGTCAGTTCGCGCTCGGCAACGGGCTACCGGTGGTGGCGGTGCGGCGGGCGGTCGCGCCGATCGTGTCGGCGACCTTGATGATCCGGAGCGGCGCGGGCGCCGACCTGCCGGCGCAGGCCGGGCTCTCCTCGCTGACCGCGGAGATGCTCGACGAGGGAGCCGGCACGCGCGACGCGATCGCGATCTCCGACGAGCTGGAGCAGCTGGGCGCCGACCTCTGGTTGGGTAGCGGCCGCGACGGCTCGCAGCTGTCGCTGCAGGCGCCGCGTGAGACCTTCTCCGCCGCGCTGGCCCTCGCGGCCGACGTGATCATCCGGCCGCGGCTCGGCGTGGTCGACTGGGACCGCGTGCTGAACGATCGGCGAACCGCCGTGGCGCAGCGGCGCGACCAGCCGGAGGCGGTGGTGAACGTCGTCTCGGAGCGCGTGCTGTTCGGCGACGGTCACCCCTACGGGCTGCCGACCGAGGGGATGGAGGCGACCCTCGCCCAGCTGACCCTCGACGACGTCCGGAGGTTTCATGCCACCCACTACCGCCCAGGCCACGCCTGGCTGGTGGTGGCCGGCGACTACGACGAGGCCGCGCTCCCCGCGCGGCTGGAGGAGACGCTCGGCGCCTGGGCCGCTGGCCCGGCGCCCACCACTGCCGCGCCGCCGCCGTTCCCGGCGCGGCCGCGTCTGGTCATCGTCGATCGCCCGAGCGCCCCGCAGAGCATCGTCCGGCTGGTCGCGCCGGGAACCGATCGTCTCTCGCCGGATCGCCCTGGGCTGTCGATGCTGAACGCGATCCTGGGGGGGAGCTTCACCAGCCGGCTGAACTTCAACCTGCGCGAGAAGCACGGCTTCACTTACGGGGCGGCTTCGAGCTTCGCGCTGCTCCGCCACCCGGGGAGCTTCGCGGCCCGCGCGGCCGTGTTCGCCGAGTCGACCGGGCCGGCTGTGCGCGAGATGCTGGCCGAGCTTTCGGGGCTGCGCGAGCGCCCGATCACCGCCGACGAGCACGCCAAGGCGCGCGCAACCCTGCTGATGCGCGTCGCCGAGGGGCTCGCCACCTCGGGCGGCCTCGCGGCCAGCTTCGGCGAGATCGGGCTCTACAATCTGCCGCTCGACGAGCCGATGCGCTTCGTCGCCGCCCTGGAGCGGACCAGCGCCGACGATCTGCGCGCGCTCGCCGCGCGCTACGTCGACGCCGACGCGGCCACCATCGTCATCGTCGGCGACCGGGCCGCGATCGAGCCGGGGCTCCGCGAGCTGGGGCTGCCCGACCCGGTCATCTACGACACCGAAGGGGTACCGTCTAGCAAACCTGCTTGAGCAGGGTGCGGCGCAACTTGTGCCGTGCCCGCATCAACCGGGTGCCAACGGTCGATCGCGGGATGGTCAACCGGTCAGCGATCTCGTCGTAGCTGCAGTTCTCCACCAACCGCAGCTCGTAGACCTCGCGGAACGGCCGCTCCAGATCTGCGAGCGCGTCGCTGATCTGCTGGCTGGTGATCGCCTCCCACGGAGCCGGCGCCTCCGGCTCCGGGCTGGCGAGGTCCTCCTCCTCGACCAGCGAGAGGCGCGGCTCGCGCGCCTGCTTCCGGCAACGGTCGAGGAACAGGTTGTACATGATCGTCATCAGCCACAGGCGCAGGTTGGTCCCGGGCTGAAAGGTGGCGCGACCGCGCAGCGCCCTTTCGTACGTGTCCTGGACCAGATCCCAGGCATCCGACCGGCTGCGAACCAGCCGCATCGCCCGGGCGTAAAGCGCACTCTCGAAGTCGGGAACCATTTGCTCCGTCTGCATGAGCCCCGAGTTAAGCAACGACTGTTCCACCCCAACCCCGCCAGCCAAGCCATTGTTAATGCGTCGGTTTTGCGCGACTTGCGCCAGATGGCACAAGTTGCGCAACTGCACCTTGCTCAACCCGCGTCAGGGCCCACATACTGCGGCTTCCCGTGGCTGATCCGAACGATCCTGGACCCGGGCGCACCACCATGGTGGGGTCCGAGGCAATCGCCCTGGAGGCGGGCGGGGGAACCTTTCTACTGGTCGTGGGACGGGACACCTACGCCACCTACGACCTGCCGGCGGCGGGGACCCTGACCATCGGGCGCGGCGAGACCAACACGGTGCGCATCGACGACCCGATGGCCTCCCGCACTCACGCCTGCCTGCACGTGGGTGACGTCATGCAGCTGGAAGACGTCGGGAGCGTCAACGGTACCCGGGTCAAGGACCGCGCGGTCTCCCCCGGCGAGCGGGTGGCGATCACGATAGGAGAGACGATCCAGATCGGGTCGTGCGTCCTGATCGTCCAGCGCCGGACGACCCGTCCCGAGCTGATCCGCCCCGAGACCCTGCGCGACGAGGGGCTGGATGTGGCGCGGGCCCCGATCGCGGCGGCGCCCGAGGTGGGTGAGGCGATGCGGCGCATTCACGAGCTGGCGGCCCGGGCCGCGGCCGGGACGATCAACGTGCTCGTCACCGGCGAGACCGGCGTCGGCAAGGAGCTGATGGCCGAGGCCGTGCATCGCAAGTCGCCCCGCCACGACGGGCCGTACGTCTGCCTGAACTGCGCGGCGCTCTCCGAGACGCTGCTGGAGAGCGAGCTGTTCGGGCACGAGCGGGGCGCGTTCACCGGGGCGCTGCAGGCCAAGCCCGGACTGCTGGAGACGGCGGCCGGCGGGACGGTCTTCCTCGACGAGGTGGGCGAGCTGTCGATGGCGACCCAGGCGAAGCTGCTGCGGGTGATCGAGACGCGCGAGATGTCGCGGCTCGGCAGCGTGCGACCGCGACGCATCGACGTCCGGTTCATCGCCGCGACCAACCGCGATCTCGAGGCCGAGGTGGTCAAGGGGTCGTTCCGGCAGGACCTCTACTTCCGCCTCCACGGCATCACCCTCACGATTCCCCCGCTGCGCGCGCGCACCGGCGAGATCCGGCCGCTGGCCGAGACCTTCGTCCGCCAGATCTGCCGCGACCTGGGGCGCCAGCCGCCGGCCATCCCGGCGCCGATCATCGCGCTGCTCGAGTCCTACGCCTGGCCGGGCAACATCCGCGAGCTCAAGAACATGATGGAGCGGGCGGTGCTGCTGTGCTCGGGGTCGACGCTGGAACGCGAGCACCTGCCGATGGAGAAGCTGCTGCCGCCGACGGGCTCGCCGATGCGGAACGACAGCGAGAAGATCTCGGTCCCCAGCACCGAACGTGAGCGGATCGTCGCCGCGCTGGCCGCCTGCGCCGGCAACCAGAGCCGCGCCGCCGCGCTGCTGGGGATTCCGCGCCGCACCTTCGTGTCGAAGCTGGACGCGTATCAGATCCCGCGGCCCAAAAAAGTCGGGTAGGCGCGTGAGGGAGCGCGGGCTTCGCCCGCGCGAGCTCTTCGCGGGAGGGTATGGGAACCCTCCCAGGGTTCCCATGTAGATCAGATCCGCAGACGCAGCGCCAGGCCGAGGTCCAGAAGCAGCGGGTTCGACGAGAACGGCCCGATCACGTCGCAAAGGGGCAGGTTCGGATCCGGCGACGTCCCGTTCGTGTTGAGGACGTACTGGCGCCCGACGTCGACCCCCAGCCGGAACTCGCCCGAGCGGCTGCCGTAGTGGACGCCGACGAACGCCTCGACCGACAGGTGCGTGAGCAACGTGTGCGAGTAGTCGAGCCGCGTGACGAACGACAGGTCGGTGAGATTGCCCAGCGTCGACAGCGTGAAGTTGGTGTAGTTCCAGGTGTAGGGCGCCGGCAGCGACAGGAACAGCGCCCCGTAGTGGCGGCCGGTATAGAAGAAGTTGAGCTGCGGCTGGTTGGACTGGTTGAACAGCAGGCCGGGATAGACCGACGTGTCGGCGTAGCCGGGCTGGTTGTAGAAGTACTCTGCCCCGATCGACCACAGGTCGTTGTCGTTGTACTTGCGCGAGTAGCCGACGCCGCCGACCGCCTGGGTCTTGAGCCCGCTCTGCTGTCTCACCGCGTACATCTGGGAGACGACGTCGGTCGTCACCGGCGTCCCGTCCGCGAGGACGCAGTCCATCCCGTTGGTGCCGGTCGCCGGCACGACCTGGTTGAAGTCCTCCCCCCAGCGGATGCCGACGTCGGCGTAGACGTCGAAGTCGCCGAGCCCCGTCGACAGATCGATTCCGATGCGCGGTTTGCGACCGCGCTTCGCGAGGATGTCCAGGCCCAGCTCGGCGTCGAAGATGACGATCTCGGCCCGCGCGCCCCCCGCCACGTCGCGCAGCGTGGTGCCGCCGCCCAGCAGGTTCGCGGTGGTGTTGACGCTCGTGCGGCTGGTGGCTTCGCCCTCGTCGGCGACCGCGAACGCGTAGAAGTTCCAGGCCCGCGCCTCCCACGGGATGTGCAGCTTCAGCATCGACGTCCCGCCGCGGGCGTCGAACACGTCCAGCGGGTTGCGCTTCTGCTGGTGCAGATAGTCGGTCGGCTGCCAAAAGCGCCCCGTCCCCCAGCGCACATGCTGTTTCCCGAAGGTCACGAACACGTGCTGGGCGAGGTCGAAGCGCATCCACATCTGGTCGAGCAGCGCGTTCGGCCCGCGCGAGGCGTTGAAGGTCGTGAAGCCGGTCACCGAGCTGCCGGTGAAGGCGCCGTTGCTCATGGTGTCCGTCATGATGGTCGCGTCGGTGGGCGGGACGGTGGCGTCGTAGCTCATGCGACCGAGGATGAAGGCGCGGACCCGCGGGTTGGGGCGGGCGTCGAAGTAGACGTCCAGCAACGAGGGCGCCGACAGCGACCAGTTCTGGGGTTGGGCTCCCTGGCGGGCGCTGCTCTGCATGCGCAGATAGAGCTGCCCGCCGATCTGCAGCGGGTTGTCGGGCGCCTGATAGTCGGAGAGGTGCCGGACCTCGCCCTCGGACGCCGCGCCCAGCACGTCCTGATCGCGCCCCTCGGGCGTCCCCACCGACGCCGGGCTCGCCCCGGGCAGCTCCGTCGGCACGACGACGTTCGGGGCGGGCGCGCCACCGTCGGGCGCCGCAGGCCCTGAGCCGGACGCCGCCGGCGCGCCGCCGTCGGGCGCCGCGGGCCCCGGCGCGCTGCCGCCGAAGATCGACTCCTCGCTGGGCCTCGCCTGCGCCCAGGCGACACCCGACACGCAAAGCAGGGCCGCAGTCATCGAGGGGAGCAAAGCCCCCTTCGCGAGCCGCCGCATCACCGGCTCTTGCTCTCGAGCCAGGCCTTCGTGAACAGGTTCGCGGGGAGGGCGTGCAGATCGACCGAGCGGATCAGCACCAACGTCTGATTCGCCTTCTCCACCTCGTCGTAGAACCGGATCTCCTCCGGGTACCAGACCTCCGCCTTCTTCGACTCGCTGAACACCTTCTTCCACTTCGGGTAGTACGAGGTCCGCAGCAGCTTGTTCGACAGCGCGTACTCCTGGCGCTTGAGCACGTTCTTGGTCGCCTTGTCGATCCAGATCCGGATGACGGGGAAGGCGAGATCGATCCCCGACTTCCCCCTGAGCAGCAGCTTCTGCGCCGTGTAGGCGCCCAGCTTCTCCTCACCCTCGTCGGCCGGGTCGTACTCCTCCGCCAACCGCGACTCGTCGAAGTCCGACCGGCGCGAGTTGGTTCCGCCGATGCGCTCGCGCTCCGTCCGCCGCTCCCACTTCCCGACCGACGGATCGTAGAACCAGAGGTTCTTGTCGATGCGCAGGTAGCCCTGCCCCGCCGACGACTTCGGCTTCAGGAACAGGATCATGAACTTCTGATCCGACGAGCGGCGGAAGTACTCGGTCTCGTAGACGACGTCGACCTTGTCCTTCTCCTTCTGCTCGATGTACGCGCCGGCGCGCCAGTCACCGTTGTTCTTCTGGCGGTCGTCGACGGTCTTGAGCAGATCGACCATCGCGGCGTTGTCGAGCGCGGCGTGGCACGGCCGCACGAACAGGCCCGGCACCAGGTTCAGCGCCAGCCCCGCGACCAGCGCCAGTGACCATCTCTGCATTCTGTTCATTGCTCCAGCTCCCAAAGTCGAAAATCCCTCTCTCCGCGCCCGCGGGGAGAGGTAGGTGAGGGGTTCCTTAACCAAAGTGAGACATGGCGACGACGGGGCGCAGCCGGGCGGCGCGCAGCGACGGATAGAGCGCGGCGAGACCGGTGACCACGGTGATGGTGATGATCGCCTGGATCAGCAAGGAGCCGTGCACCGAGATGTGCAACACGGGCGACAGCAGGAAGAACTGCAGCCCGGAGGGGACGGGGACGTGCATCGCGTTGACGCCGGCCGCGATCGCCCACCCCGCCAGCGCACCGGCGATGGTGGCGCCCAGGCCCAACATCAGGGATTCCAGCAGGAACATCCAGAGCACTTCGCGCCGGTGCATGCCGATCGCCCGAAGCGTCCCGATCTCGCGCGTGCGCTCGCGGATGGCGATCCACATCGTGTTCATGATTCCGATGACGATGATCGCCACCAGGATCACGATCAGCACCGCCGACAGCCCCTGCAACGCCTTCAACGTCCAGGTCATGAACGAGATCTCGTCCTCCCAGTTCGTGACGTCGAGCTTCTGTCCTGTCCAGTCCTCGCGCGAGACCGACTGGAACTTCATCCAGAAGGCGCGGGGATCGTTCAGCATCACCCGGTAGCCGGCCTGTTCCAGCGACTGCCGCAGCCGGGCGGCGATGGCCGGGATGTTCTGCTCCGCGTCCTCGCGATGCAGCATGATCTGGACGACGCCGGTGGCGTCCTGGTTCAACTGGTAGAGGGCGCGCAGGGTCTCGATCGGGATGAACGAGTTCCAGGTGCTGAGCAGGCCCAGGCTGTGCGCGATCGCCGCGACCCGCACGTCGACGGTGTTGTTGGTACCGCGGGTCGTCGGCGCGGAGATCGTCAGCGCGTCGCCCAGCTTCACCCCGAGCTTCTCTGCCTGGTTGTCGAAGATCAGAATCGTCCCCGGCTGCGCCAGATCGTCCAGCTTGCCCGACACCAGCTGCAACACCGACGCGAACTTGGGCTCGCTCTTGATGTCGATGCCGGTGATCCCGAGCTGCATCGACGCGGTGTCGGAGACGACCTTCGCCCAGCCGCGCCCGCGATGGACGGCGAACGCCATCTCGGGGACGGTCTTGCGGGCGACCTCCAGCACTTTCTTGTAGTTGGTCACGACCGGCGCCGCCTGACCGGCGGTCACCTTGAAGAACCCGCCCACGTTCACGTGCCCGGTCGACAGCGTGGTGGCGGTGTCGATCATGGTCTCGCGCACCCCGGTCGAAAGACCGTTGAGCAGCACCAGCAGCGCGGTGACCGCGGCGATGGCGCTGCCGAGAAACAGCGTCCGGCGCTGGTGCTGGACCAGGCTGCGGAACGCGATCATCACATCGACGAAGAGCTTGGACATCATGGCTACTCGTCCTCCTGCATGGCCTGCCGGGGTGTCACCCGCATCGCCAGCCATGCCGGGTAAAAGCTGGAGAAGGCGCTGACGAACAGCACGATCGCGAACGCCGCGATGATGTTGCTGGTGCCGATGAACGGGTGCAGCCGGGGGCCCGAAAAGAAGAAGAACCAGACGTCGGACTTGGCCGGAATGCCGACCTTCCCCACGATGCTGACCACCAGCGCGCCGGCCCCGGCGCCCAGGCCGCCGAACACGAAGCCGACGACGATCGACTCGATCACCAGCATCGCCAGGATGAAGCGACGCTGGGCGCCGATCGCCCGCAGCGTGCCGATCTCGCGCACCCGTTCCAGGGTCGCCATGACCAGCGCGTTGTTGATGATCACCAGCGCGATGATGAAGATGATCAAGATCGCGATGTAGAGCACCATCCGGGCGACGTTGATGAACTGACCGATCAGACCGGCGGCCTGCTGCCAGTCGATCGCCTTCAGCGTGAGCCCGTCGCGGGTCCCCTGGGCCTCGATCGCCGCGATGGTCTCCTTGATCTTCGTCGGGTCTTTCAGGATGACGGCGGCGTTCAGAACCACGCCCTTCTCGACCTCGTCGGGTGGGAAGACCCGGCTGCGCGCCTCCTCGCGCTGCAGCTTGTTCCCCACCGACTCGCCAAGGTCGCGCATCGCGGGGGCGACGCCCGGGGTGGTGGTCGCCTCGATCTTGCGGCCCGGCTTGGGCGCGGCCGCCTGTTCGGCCGCCGGCGCGCTGCCGAACAGCTCCGCCTCGGCGTTCTCGCGGCTGACCGCGCGCGCGCCTGCCTGTTTCTGCAGCTCGCGAATCTCGGCCAGCTTCTCGCCGCTCATGAAGCCGTAGAGCTCGCGGAACGAGACCATGTCCATCAGGTTCAGAGCACCGGCCAGCGTCGACTTCTCGAGCCCCTGGAACTGGAACGTGCCGTAGACCGGGACGTTGACCGACTGGACGTAGCCCGAACGGGTGAACGCCTTGATGGTCAGCGTGTCGCCGATCCGGACCCGGTAGAGCTCGAGCGAGGGCGCCAGCTCCTTGTAGAAGAAGGCGTGCCGCTCGTGAAGATTCTGGTCGTCGGTCTGGAAGAACGCCGCCAGCAGCTTGCCGACGTCGGTCTCCTTGCTGCCGAGCAGGCGCTGCAGCTTGGCGCGGAAGTCGGCGGTCTTGGTCGTGTCGAGCTGCAGCAGGATCTCGCGCACCTGGGAGACGTTCTCGTGGACCATGCGGGTCAGATCGGGGTCCTTGGCGATCGTCTCCCCCTGCGAGTCGATCCTCTCCTTGATCTGGTCGAGGCGACGCGCCGCCTTCAGCTTGATCTGCTCCTCGTAGACGTGCTTCGCGAACAGGAAGCCGCGCTTGCCGGGGGGGACCATCGTCCCCTCGACGATCTTCATCCGGTCGAAGGTCTGCTGGAAGGCCTGGAAGTCCGTACCGACGTAGTTCAGGAACAGCAGATCGGCGTCGGCCGCCTGGCTGGCGATCCGGTTCTCGAGAAACTCGAGCGCGTCGAACGGGTCCTTGTCGAAGTCGCTCCAGAATCCGTCGGAGGCGGCGCGCGCCACCGCGGCCGCGTCCTCCTTGTCGATGGCCCGCTCGTCGAGCACCGTCTTGGCGTTCTTCAGATCGCCCTGCAGCACCGACACGATCTGGCGGACGTGCCCCTTCTCGCTGGCGACCTGCGCCTCGGCCTTGGTTTTTTCGGCATCACTCTTGGCGTCGCGCCGCGCCTTCACGGCATTGCGCAGCTTCTCCAGCGCCAGGTCGATGGTGTTGCCCGACGTGACCAGCGCGCCGCTGATCCCCATCGGCACCGCCGACTGTACGTTGGGGACCTTGAGCAGCGAGGCGCGCACCTGACCGAAGTCGTCCAGCTGGGCCAGGTCCGGATCGCCCATCATCATCCGCCCCATCACTTCGAGCGGATCCTTGGACTTGGCGTTGTAGACCTGGATGTGACCGGCGACGCTGCCGATCACGCTGCGGCTCATCGCCGCGACGACGCTGTCGAGCAGGGAGTTGCCGGCGACCACCAGCAGGGCGCCGAAGAAGATGATGCTGCCGACGATGACCGTCTTGAGACGGCTGGCGAACAGATTCCGGAAGGCGATCTGGGCAACGACGCCGAGCGTGTCGAACCAGGCCTTCACGGGTGCGCCCCCACGGTCGGGCCGCGCGCGCCGCCGGTCGTCCGTTCGGCCAGCTTGCCGTCCGCCAGCCGCACGATCGCGTTGGCGTGCGCCATGACCTGTTGATCGTGGGTAGAGAAGATGAACGTCGTCTTCTCGGTGCGATTGAGCTCCTTCATCAGGTCCAGGATGTTCTGACCGGTCACCGAGTCGAGGTTCGCGGTCGGCTCGTCCGCCAGCACCAGCGCGGGGCGGGTCACCAGCGCGCGCGCGATGGCGACCCGCTGCCGCTGCCCGCCCGACAGCTCACTGGGGCGGTGGTTGATGTGCTCGCGCAGCCCGACCCGCTCCAGCAGCTCCATCACCCGCTTCGCGCGGTCGCGGCTCGTCAGCTTGCGCTGCAGCAACAGCGGCAGCTCGACGTTCTGGAACAGGGTCAGGACCGACACCAGGTTGAAGCTCTGGAAGATGAAGCCGATGGTCTCCAGGCGCAGCGCGGTCAGCGCGCGCTCGGAGAGCTTGCGCGTGTCCTTGCCCGCGACCTCGACGCTCCCGGAGGTGGGCGTGTCGACGCAGCCGATCAGATTCAGCAACGTCGTCTTGCCGCTCCCCGACGGGCCGGCGATCGAGATGAAGTCGCCGGCGACGACGTCCAGGGTCACGCCCCGGAGCGCCGGCACGACCACGTTGCCGAGGGTGTAGTTCTTGACGGCGTCCCGAACTGAAACGATGGCACTCATGTAACGACCTCGCGTTTACGTTTCTGCAGCTCGCGTTTCTGCAACTCTTTGCCGACGATCTCCCGTACCTCGTCGCGGTCCGGCAGAGCTTTCAACTCCTTGACCACCCGGGCCAGGATTTTTCCGAACTGGGCCTGCACCTCGGTCGACAGCCGCGACAGCACCCGGGTGAACTCCCGCCCGCGCGCCGCCTGCGTACCCTCGATGAGCGCGCGCCCGGAGGGGGTGATGGCGATGCACTTGTGCCGGCGATCGATCGGATCTTCGGTGCGCCCCACCAGCCCGGCGAACACCATGCGATCGATCAGATGGCTCGTGGCTGGGCGCGAGAGCTTGATGCAGGCGGCCACCGACGACACCGAGATCGCCCCCAGGTGCGTGAGCAGGTGCAGCGTCACCATCTGCGCCATCGTCAGCCCCGCGTCGTTCATGACCGCCAGCGTGTCGTCCGCCGAACGGCGGTGGATGTGGCTCATCATCTCTTCGATGAGCTGCGCCAGATCGGCCGGGTGGGCCGACGGAGCGAGGCGTTCGGGGCGGGGACGGGCGGCCATGAATTAGTGTCAAGCATCGAATTAGTTCGATCGTGAGCCAATGTCAAGGGTCGCTCTTGTGAAGAAATGTTGAGCGTCGACGCCGGGGCAATGATTAGAGTCCTGCCCTGTTCTCCGGTTCCCGGAATCGCTGACTGAAGGCAAGGGGAGGATCCATGAAGCGTGCTTCGATGATGTCCGTGGCTTCGTTAACGGCCTTACTGGTCTCGGTCGTGGCGTCGCCGAGCGTCCACGCCGCCGGCGAGAAACCGGCCGCCGCGCCCGTCGCCGAGGCGCCCGCTCCCGCGACGACGACGTCGGCCGCCGTGGCGCCCACGAAACCAGCGGCACCTGCCGGCACGACGGCGACCTGGTGGGGTCAGGCCGCCTGGATCATCAACACACCGGGCGGCGCGGCGATCGCGATCGACCCCTGGCTGGACAACCCCAAGGCCCCCAAGCTGGAACAGCCGAAGGTGCTGGACGCCATCCTGATCACCCACGGCCACGCTGACCACGTCGGCAACGCCGTCGAGCTGGCCAAGAAGACCGGCGCCAAGGTGGTCTGCACGCCGGAGCTGGCGAGCCTCCTGGGCCTCCAGAACGTCGAGACGATGGCAGCGGGCGGCAGCCTGACGATCAAGGACGCGACGATCCACCTGGTCGAGGCCAATCACACCAGCGGCTACACGCCGGGGATGAAGGGGGAGCCCAAGTACGCGGGTATGCCGCTGGGGTACGTCATCGAGATCCCGAAAGGGCCGGTGCTCTACCACGCCGGCGACACCGACGTGTTCGCCGGGATGTCGCTGATCGCCGAGCGCTACAAGCCGACGGTGGCGATGCTTCCGATCGGGGGCCACTTCACGATGGATCCGGTCGGCGCGGCGCTGGCGGCGAAGCTGCTCAAGGTGAAGACGGTCATCCCGATGCACTACGCGACCTTCCCCATGCTCAAGGGGACGCCCGACGAGCTGCGCGCCGCGCTCAAGCAGCAGAAGGTGAGCGCGAAGGTCGTCGAGCTGAAGCCCGGGGACACGACCAAGCTGTGACCGACGTCGTCATCACCGTTCTGGGGCCCGATCGCCCCGGGCTGGTCGAGCTGGTGGCCGGCATCATCGCGGGCCACGGCGGCAACTGGCTGGAGAGCCGCATGAGCCGGCTCGCCGGCAAGTTCGCCGGCATCCTGCGCGCCGAGATCCCCGAGGGGCGGGTCGCGGCGGCGCTGGAAGCGCTGACGGCCCTGAACGGGCGCGGCCTGAAGGTCGTCGCCGAGGCCGAGCCGCGGAGCGCCGAGGCCGGGCCCGCGCGCACGCTGACGCTGGAGCTGGTCGGCCTCGATCGGCCGGGGATCGTCCGCGAGATCTCGCAGCTACTGGCCGCGAACGGCGTCAACGTCGAGGAGCTGATCACGAACCGCACCAGCGCTCCGATGTCGGGCGACATGCTGTTCGAGGCCCGCGCCAGCGTCCACGTTCCCGCCGACACCAACCTCGCGTCGCTGCGCGCCGGCCTGGAGCGGCTGGCCGCTGATCTCGTCGTCGAGATCCGCCTGGAATAGTCAGCGCGCGGCGCGGTGCGCCTTGCTCGCGGAGGTCGCGCAGACCGCCTCGACCAGGTGCCGCCCGCAGCTGCCGGCGCGGGTCGCCGTGCGCTTGCCGGGCCAGGTCGCCTCGATGGTCTTCGCGCGGCAGTCGACCACCGCGGTGTAGATCGCCGGGTCCGCCTCGGGCGCCGTCTCGGTCGCCGACCAGCGGAACAGCGTCGCGCCGCCCAGCTCGCGCACCGACCCGCAATCGAAGACCAGCTCGCCCCCCTGCTTGCGCAGGCAGGCGACGCCCCAGTCGCTCGGCGCCACCGATTGCGCCGCCTCACCCTCCGCCGCCCCGTCCTCCTCGTGCGCCGCCGTCATCACGGCTGGCGGCTCCAGGATGCTCACCGCCTCCTCGGTCCTCGCCTCCGTCGCCGCCCGCTGCGCCTCCCACCGCCTCAAGTCGTCGAACCCTTGCCCATCCCGCACCACCGAACCCGCCAACGCCAAGAACCCCATCACCACGTTCCACATCACGGTCCCTGCTTCCTTTCTTTCGCCCTGTTCGCTCAACTAGACGACCGAAGTCGTCCCGAATTCCCAGGCCCCTCACATCGACCTGACACCATAAATATTGAGGGGGCGTTGCCGCCCCCTCAAGTTAACGAACCGCTTATTTTCCAGACTGTTACGCGACGTCGACCATCACGAAACCAACGCCACGAAACCGACGCTCACGACACCGAGATGTCGACGCTGGGTCGCAGCTCCGCGCACACGGCGAGGACGTCATGGATGACGTTGCGCTTGAACGCATCGACGAGCTTGGCGTCTCCGGCCTTCCCCTCGTCGAGGCTCACGTAGGCGACCTGAGTCAGCAGGTAGTCGAAGCGGGGCGCCCACTTGCGCGCGCCGAGGCGCGCCGTCGTCGAGCAGTTGTCGATCATGTAGGCGACGCCACGTGCGTGCATGTAGGGGTTCAGCGAGTCGACCGACTCGATCACCGACTCGTTGGCGACCTCGGAGTACGGGTGGCCGTGCTCGAGCAGGACGTCGATCTGCGCCATCATCGTGGCGATGTAGACGCCGGCGGTGAACGGGTGGACGGGGATCTTGGCCTCGTCGCGCTTGGCGCGCACGCCCGCGCCGACCTTCCAGGTCTCGGTGCCGTCGATCTTGCCCATCGGCCGCGTCTTCAGGCGCTCGCCCGCCAGGACGACGCTGCGGATCTCGTTGCCGCTCGCGACCTCGTCGTAGATCTCGGCCAGCACCTCCTTCGCGGCCGGGTACGACGCCGCGTAGGCCTTCTCGAACTCCGCCTTGCCGGCGGCGTCGAGCCCTTCGTAGACGGCGCGGATGCCGCGCTTGGAGATCGTCTTCGAGATCGGGCCGGTGATCGACTCGGCCGAGTTGAGGAACGCCGCGTCCTTGGCTCATGCCCTGGGCGACGAAGCGGCGGTAGAGGCTCTCGATGATGCCGTGCACGGCGCCGAGCAGGATGCCGCGCTCGCCGTAGATGTCCGACTTGTACTCGGACTCCAGCGTGGTCTGGAAGGTGTAGGGCGAGCCGAGCGCCACCGACCAGCCGAGCGCGTAGTCGGTCGCGCGCCCGTCGACGTCCTGGTGGATCGGCGAAGCTGGCGTTGATGCCGGCGCCGTTGACCTCTTTGCCCTGCACGTAGAGGCGGCGCACCGACGGGCCCATGCCCTTCGGGCAGACCGCGATGACGTTGATGTTGGCCGGGAGCTTGGCGCCGACGTTCTTCAGGTGGCCGAGCAGGAAGCCGTGCGACAGGCCGAGCGTCGCGCCCGGGCGCAGGCTCTCGAACACCCGCGGGAAGAGCTCGCCCTGGGCCGCGTCGGAGATCAGCAGCAGGACGATGTCCGACTCGTTGATGACCGCGAACATCTCGCCCAGCGTGCCGTTCGCCTCGGTGAAGCCGGCCTTGCGCGCCTCCTCCATCGAGCCCGAGCCGGCGCGCAGGCCGATCTTGACCTTGATGCCGGTGCCCTCGAGCGAGTCGCGCAGGTTCTGGGCCTGCGCCGGCCCCTGCGAGCCCCAGCCGATCACGCCGATCTGCTTGACGCCCGCGAAGGCCTTGGGCAGCAGCGGGAACAGGTGGCGGCCGCCTTTGACGATCTGCTCGGTGCGATCGCTCATCTTGACCGTGTCGACGTTGAACAGCTTGGACGAGAAGCTCATGGGATCCTCCGTGGTGGTGCTGACGAAACGGCCATCAGTGTAGGGGATGGGCTTCGTTGCGTAAAATGCATTGTTGGCAAGTCTCTATTGCGATCCGTGCAATACTGAACGGGCCGTGGACTACGACGCGCTGAGGCTCTTCCTGAACCTGTCGCGGACGCTCCACTTCGCCCGCACCAGCCGCGAGTGCCACGTCAGCCCCTCGGCGCTGTCGCGGGCCATCCAGCGGCTCGAGGGGGAGACGGGCTGGCCGCTGTTCGAGCGCGACCGCCGCTCGGTGCGGCTGACGCGCGAGGGTGCCCGCTTCGCCGCGCACGCCCGCGACACGCTGGCCGCGTGGGAGGGGCTCAAGGGGGAGCTCGCCGACCAGCGCGACACGCTGACCGGAAGCATCGCCATCTTCGCCTCGGTCACCGCCTGCCAGAGCTTCCTCCCCGAGCTGCTGTCGGACTTCCGCCAGCGCCACCCCGGCATCCACATCCAGCTCCAGACCGGCTACGCCGCCGACGCGCTGGAGCGCCTCGGCGAGGGGCGCGTCGACGTCAGCGTCGCCGCCATCCCCGCCCGCGTGCCGCGCGGGCTGGTCGCGCGGGTCTTGCTGCACACGCCGCTGGTGTTCGCCGCGCCGCGCGCCGCCTGCGAGGTCGAGCGCCTCTGTCACCGCCGCCCGCTCCCCTGGACCGAGCTGCCGGTCGTGCTGCCCGCCGCGGGCGAGTCGCGCGCCGCGGCCGACCACTGGTTCCGCCGCCGCCGGATCGCGCCCCAGGTCTACGGCGAGGTCCCGGGGAGCGAGGCGATCCTGGCGCTGGTGTCGCTCGGCTGCGCGGTCGGTATCGTGCCCCGCATCGTCCTCGACGAGAGCCCGCTACGCGCGAAGGTGCGCGTGCTCGACGCCGACGATGCGGGCGAACCGCTGGGCGAGTTCCGCGTCGGCGTCTGCACCCAGCGCAAGAAGCTGACCTCGCCGCTGGTCCGCGCGCTCTGGGAGTCGCTTGCAGCTGGGGATCCTCAAAAGGTCCCGAGCCCCCCGCGTTGAGCTCGCGCGAGCGCGCGGTCAGCTCTCACGGCGCGTCGGCGATCGGCGTGCCGGCGTCGATGCGCAGCGGGGCGCGCTCGAGCCCCGCGGGCTTGGCAGCCATGGCGGCGCAGGCGCGCGCGAGAGCGGGCGACATCTGATCCCAGAGCTGCTTGCCGACGGCGGCGGCAAGCTGGTGGCGCGGGGCCGTGAACGTCGTCGACCAGCTGCGCAGGCCGGTCGCCCCGTCGCGTAGAAAGATCGTCGCGCTGCCGTTGGCGCCGTCGATCTCGACCTCGCCGTCGAGGTAGGCGACGAGCCCCAGCGTGGTGGCGGTCTCGCGGAACTGCTCCCCTCGATCGAACAGCGCGCGCAAAGAGGTGTCGACCTTCAGGCCCTTGCTCTTCAGGGCATGGTGGACCGCCTTGCGGATCGACTCGCCGGGATCGTTCGTGAACGCGAAGGTCGCGACCTTCGAACCGGGGGTGACGGCCGGCTCGTCCTTCGCGGGCGCCGGTTTTGCCGGCGTGCATTTCGCCGACGTCGACGCAGCCTTCGTCGTCGACGACGCGGGCTTCCCCTTCGTCTTCGCCGCCACCCGTCGTGCCGCCGGGCGGGCGACGGCCGGCGCCCCGGCGGTCATGCCCAGCAGGACCGCGGCCAGCGCCAGCCGCTTCATGAGGTGAAGGCGCCCGACGACGCCGACGAGACAGACGCCGCGTACTTGGCCATCACGCCGCTCTTGAACCGTGGCGCCGGCGCCTGCCAGCCCGGACGACGCGCGTCGAGGTCGGCGGCGACGTCCAGCCGGCGCGCATCGACGTCGAGCGTGATCGCGTCGCCGTCGCGCACGAAGGCGATCGGGCCGCCCACCTGCGCCTCGGGCGAGACGTGGCCGACCATGAACCCCTTCGTCGCCCCCGAGAACCGGCCGTCGGTCAGCAGCACCACGCTGTCGTCCAGCCTCTGCCCGACCAGCGCGGCGGTGACCGCCAGCATCTCGCGCATGCCGGGCCCGCCCTTCGGCCCTTCGTAGCGGATGACGACGATGTCGCCCGCCTGGATCTTGCGCGCCTGCACCGCTTCGAAGCAGGCCTCCTCCGAGTCGAAGACCCGCGCCGGGCCGGTGTGCTTGCGGCGGGCGTGCCCGGCCAGCTTCACGACGGCACCCTCGGGCGCCAGCGACCCACGCACGATCGCAAAGCCTCCGGTCGGGCTCAGCGGGCGCGCGAGCGGGTGGACCACCTCCTGCCCCGGCGTCTCGGGCGCGTCCTTCACCTCGTCGAGGAGGCTGCGGCCGCTGACCGTCAGGCTCTCTTTCAGAAGGCCGGCCTCGGCCAGCCGGCGCGCCACCAACCGGACGCCGCCCGCGCGATCCGAGATCGGCGGCGAAGAACTTCCCCCCCGGCTTCAGGTCGGTGATGATCGGCGTCTTCGCCGCGATCGTGTCGAACTCGTCGATGGTCAGCGGAATGCCGGCGTCGCGCGCGATCGCCAGCAGGTGCAGCACGGCGTTCGTCGAGCCGGCCGTCGCCGCCACCGCGGTGATCGCGTTGTCGAACGCGGCCCGGGTCAGGATCTGGCTGGGGCGCAGATCCTCGGCGACCAGGCGCATGATGATCTCGCCCGCGCGCATCGCCGCGCCCCCCTTGCGCGGATCGACCGCGGGGATGTCGTTGAGCCCCATCGGCGACAGCCCCATCATCTCGCTCACCATCGCCATGGTGTTGGCGGTGAACTGGCCGCCGCAAGCGCCGGCGCCCGGGCAGGCGACGTCCTCCAGCGCCCGCAGCTCGCTCTCGTCCATCCGCCCCGCGGCGGTGGCGCCGACCGCCTCGAACATGTCCTGGATCGTCACCAGCTTGCCGCGGAAGTTACCCGGCATGATCGACCCGCCGTAGAGCATCAGCCCCGGCAGATCCAGGCGCGCCAGCGCCATCATCGTCCCCGGAATCGTCTTGTCGCAGCCCGAAAGCGCGACCACGCCGTCGCACAGGATGCCCAGCGCCGCCAGCTCGATCGAGTCGGCGATCACCTCGCGCGACACCAGCGACGCGCGCATTCCCTCGGTCCCCATGCTGATGCCGTCGGAGACGACGATGGTGTTGAACTCGACCGGCGTCCCCCCCGCGGACCGGATCCCCTCCTTCACCTTGGCCGCCAGGTCGCGCAGGTGCAGGTTGCAGGGGGTCGCGTCGGTCCAGGTGTTGGCGACCGCGATCAGCGGACGCTCCAACGCTGCGTCGTCGAGCCCGGTCGCCTTCAGCATCGCCCGCGCCGGCGCGCGGTGGATGCCCTTCTTCAGCGCGTCGCTTCGCAAAGCGCCGACGATCATATCACCGACGATGTACCATCCGGGCGTGCGGCTGCGGACATTCACACTGCTGGCGCGGGCGGTGTTCGTGGCGCTGATGTGGGCCTCGCTCGCACGGGCCGCCCCCGAGCCCGCCGCCGACGCGCGCGCGCTGCTCGATCGCTGGCTCGAGGTCCAGAACGGCGGGGACTTCGCCGCCTACCAGACGCTCTACGCCGCCGACTTCACCGGCGTGCGCCGTTCGGGACCGCGCACCGTCGCGCTCGATCGCGCCGGCTGGCTGAAAGATCGCGAACGCATGTTCGCCAAACCGATGACGGTGGCCGCGAACAACGTCATGGTGTTCGCCAGCCCGCGGTCGGCGCGGATCGTCTTCACCCAGGACTGGTCGTCGGGGACGTACCACGACGTCGGGTCCAAGCAGCTCATCCTCCGACACGGCGCGAACGGGTTCCGGATCCAGCGCGAGGAGCTGTTCTCGTCGCGGGCGCCGGGGACGTTCGACGCGGCGGCCTTCGCGCGCTTCGCGTTCGTCCTCGACGGCGCGGCGGTGATCATGCCGAACCCGCCCGACGAGTGGAGCGGCGGCCCCGTCAAACCGGCAAAATACGGCAGGGAGATGATCGCCCGTACCTCGCGCCCCGCCGCCACGGCCAAGCTGCCGCCCGCGATCCGCGAGCTGTCCGGCAGGACGATGGCGGTGGGGAACGCTGCGGGGCAGACATGCACCGCGAAGCTGGGCCGGATCGAGCTGCGGTCACGGGTGATGCTGGGCAGCGAGCCCGAAGACCTGGACTCGTGGGCCATGGGGAACAAGGCGCTGGTCGCGGTGCTCGCGGGAGATTCCGGCGTGCGTCCGGTCGGCCACATGGGCTCGCGCTGCCGACCAGCCGCCGCTGTCGATCGCCAAGGCCACGGCGCCGGACGCCCAGTTGAAGCGCACCGCGCTGGCCGCGTTCGGCGCCCTCCCGCCGTCGACAGAGATCCAGCGCCGATTCGCCGAGTGGTTTCCGAGCGAGCACGGCGGGAAGCCGGTGCCGGAGTGGTTCCGAAGCCGCGACGCGAGGCCAGCGGTGCGGTTGCTCCCGCTCGGCGGCAACCGCTTCGTTTCGGTCTCGGCGATGATCAACGCCGGAAGCTGCAGCGACGGCGTCTTCGAGAGCCTCTGGGGGCTCTGGGAGATCGAGGCGACGACTGGCAAGCTCCTGCCGCGCACCGAGCCGACCGGCCGGCTCATGCTCGATCCCGCCGCGATTGCCGACATCGACGGCGACGGCAAGCCCGAGATCCTGTTCAACGAGCTTTCCAACCTGGGCGACATGAACGCCGCCGGCCAGCCCGAGACCATGGACCGCGGTATCGTCCGCGCGCGCGACGGCCTCTACGTCGACGTCGAGGGGCTGTCGATCCCGGACTTCATATGCCCATGCTGACCGACGACGAAGCGATCACCCGGGCCGCGGCGGCCATCGCGGCCGCCGACGCGCTTCTGGTGACCGCCGGCGCCGGGATGGGCGTCGACTCGGGGCTCCCCGACTTCCGCGGCGACCGTGGGTTCTGGCGCGCCTACCCGGCCTACGAGCACCTGGGCCTGTCGTTCATGGAGCTCGCCAACCCGCGCTGGTTCCGCGAGGACCCGGCCCTGGCCTGGGGCTTCTACGGCCACCGGTTGAACCTCTACCGGGCGACGGAGCCGCACGCCGGCTTCGCGCGGTTGCGGGCCTGGGGCGCGGCGCGCCCGCGCGGCGCCTACGTGCTGACCTCGAACGTCGACGGTCAGTTCCAGCGCGCGGGCTTCGATCCCGCCCGCGTCGTCGAGGCCCACGGGACGATCGAGACCTGGCAGTGCACGGGCGGCTGCGGCGCCGGCCTGTTCCCTGCCGCCCCCGACGAGATCGCGGTCGACGCGGTCAGCTTCCGGGCCGCCGCGCCGTTTCCCATCTGCGCCGGCTGCGGCGAGCTGGCCCGCCCCAACGTGTTGATGTTCGGCGACGGCGAGTGGGACGAGTCCCAGACGCTGGCCCAGCAGCGCGGCCTGGAGCGCTGGCTGGTCGATGCGAGCGCCGCCAAGGCGCGGCTGGTGATCATCGAGGTCGGCGCCGGGACCGGTGTTCCCACCATCCGCGCCGCCGGTGAGTCGCTGGCCCGCCGCATGGGCACCACGCTGATCCGCATCAACCCGCGCGAGCCGGGCGTGTCGCGCCAGGCGATCGTGATCGGCATGGGCGCCGCCGCCGCGCTGGCGCGGATAGACGCCGCGCTGCCAGCGTCGGCCCCCCGAGACTAGGCCGGCACCCGCGCCGTCCCCTTGGCGCCGTACCAGGCGATGTAGAGGTAGCAGAGCACGGGGATGAAGAAGCAGTAGTGAATCCCGATCGCGTCGGCCACCTTGCCGACGAGCGGCGGGATGATCGCGCCGCCGACGATCGCCATGCAGAGGATGCCCGACCCCTGGCTGGTGTAGCGGCCGAGGCCGTCGATCGCGAGGGTGAAGATGGTCGGGAACATGATCGAGTTGAAGAGCCCGACCGCCAGGATCGACCACATCGCCACGCTGCCGGTGGTCGCCATCGTGAGCACCGCGAGGGCCGCGGCGCCGAGCGGCATGAATGGTCAGGATCTTGGTCGGCTTGAAGAACCTCAACGTGAAGGTTCCGATGAAGCGGCCCACCATCGCGCCGCCCCAGTAGAACGACACCAGCTGGGCGCCGCGCATCTCGGTGAGACCGCCGATCGACGGCTCCTTGAAGTAGTTGACCAGGTAGTTCCCGATGGCCACCTCGGCGCCGACGTAGACGAAGATCGCCGACCGCCCCCAGGACCAGGTGGCGGAAGCTCCAGGCGCTCGTCCGCCTGTCGCCGATCACGTCCTCCGCCGTCGGCGCGACGTCGGCGATCTTGGGCAGCTTGAACAGCGCTATCGCCCCCGCGAGCAGCGCCAGCGTCGCGGCGAGGCCCAGGTAGGGGGTCTGAACGGCCGCCGCCTCGGCCACCCGGTAGGCCTCGGCTGCGGACGACGTCATCTTCTTGATCTCGTCGGAGGACTTGGCGGCCGTCGACAGGATCAACGCCGACCCGAACAGCGGCGCCAGCGTCGTGCCCAGCGAGTTGAAGGCCTGGGTCAGCGTCAGCCGCGAGGAGGCCGTCTGCGGTTTCCCCAGCGCGGCGACGAACGGATTGGCCGCCACCTGCAGCAGCGTGATCCCGGAGGCGAGCACGAACAGCGCCAAAAGGAAGAGCGAGAAGGAGCGCGCTGCTGCGGCCGGGTAGAACAGCACGCAGCCGAGGGCGGCCCCGAGCAGACCAATGATGATCCCGCTCTTGTAGCCGAACCGCCGGACGACGAACCCCGACGGCAGAGACATCACGAAGTAGGCGCCGAAGAACGCGGTCTGGACCAGCCCGATCTCGAAGTAGTTGAGCTCGAAGACCGACTTGAGGTGGGGGATGAGGATGTCGTTCAGGCAGGTCAGGAACCCCCACATGAAGAACAGCGTCGTCAGCACCGCCAGCGGCGCGGTGTAGTTGCGGTCGACAGCGGGCTGCGTGCTCGACGACTGCAGGGGAACGACGGGGGCAGTTCCAGCCATTTAATTTCCTTCCAAGGGCCGCGTACGCGGTCGCCGACCATAACCGGCGTCCCGGCACCAGGTCAAAAGGAAAGGCTGAAGTGCCCGGCGGCTCCGCCGGGGCTCGTACAACAGACCGTGGACCGCCCGCTGGAGAGCGTCTCAAGACCCGCTCTGCCGCGCGGGAGCGGCTAGGCGGTCACTGGCTGAGGCGGACGACCCGGAAGCGCCGGGGCGTCCTCGGGGATGGTGATGTTCAGCTCCAGCACCTCTCCACCTGCCGAGCGGTCGAGGTTCACGGTCACGTTCGACAGATCGATGTTCTCGTAGCGGGCGATGACCGCCAGCAGCTCTTGCTGCAGCTGTGGCAGGTAGTCGGGCCCGCCGCGGGTGCTGGCGCGCTCGCGCGCGACGATGATCGACAGCCGATCCTTGGCCAGCGACGCCGATTTCGGGGCGCCGCCGGAAGTAATCGAGAAGCGACATGGTTTGACCTCGTCGATGGGAACCGTTAGCCGAAGAGCCGGCCGAAGAACCCGCGCTTTTCTTCCTCGATGAAGCGGTGCTCGCGCTCCTCGCCCAGGAAGCGATCGACGACGTCCAGGTAGGCCTGCGCCACGTCGGTGGTCTCGTCGAGGATCGCGGGCGTGCCCTTGTTCGACGACTGCAGCACCGCCTTGGACTCGGGGATCACGCCGAGCAGCGGGATGCCCAGCAGCTCGAGCACGTCGGCCGACGCTCAGCATCTCGCCGCGCTTCACCATGCGCCGGCGAGTAGCGGGTGAGCAGCAGGTGGCTCTTGATGGCGGCGACGCCCGTCTCGGCGCGGCTGGTCTTCGCGGCCAGCAGGCCGAGCACCCGGTCGGAGTCGCGCACCGACGAGACCTCGGGGTTGGTGACGACGATGGCCTCGTCGGCGAAGTACATCGCCATCTGCGCGCCCTTCTCGATGCCGGCGGGCGAGTCGCAGATGATGTACTCGAAGCCCATGCTGCTTCAGCTCGTCGATGACGCGGCCGACGCCCTCGGGATCCAGCGCGTCCTTGTCGCGGGTCTGCGAGGCGGGCAGCACGTAGAGGTTCTCGACCCGCTTGTCGCGGATCAGCGCCTGGTGCAGCTTGGCCTCGCCGCGGATCGACGTTGACGAAGTCGTAGACGACGCGCCGCTCGCACCCCATCACGAGATCCAGGTTGCGCAGGCCGACGTCGAAGTCGATCGCGACGGTCTTGTGCCCCTGCATGGCGATGCCGGTGGCGATGTTGGCGCTGGTGGTGGTCTTGCCGACCCCGCCTTTACCCGAGGTGACGACGACGACTTTCGAACCGTGGGACACGTGGGCCTCCTTCGACGACGGGCTGCGCTTCAAGCCCATTGAACGAGCGATCCGACGGACCGCCAAATTTTTTTAGGACAAATCTCTGGCGCGCCCTTCACAGCGGCGCGATCCGGCAGTGCCCGTCTTCCAGGAAGATCTGGACGGAGCGGCCGCGATGCTGGGTCGGGATCTCGTCGGCCATCATGTAGACGCCGGCGATCGCGACCAGCTCGGCCTCCAGCTTCTGGACGAAGAGGCGCGCGCCCGGCAGGCCCTGCGCCCCCGCGACCGCCCGGCCGCGCAGCGGCGCGTAGATGTGAACGTGGCCGTCGGCGATCACCTGCGCGCCGGCGTTGACCGGGGCCATGACGACCAGATCGTTGTTCTGGGCGTAGATCACCTGACCGCTTCGCACCGGCTTGTTGATGACGACCGGCCCCCCGTACGGCCCCCGCGCGGCGGAAGGGGACGCGGGCAGCGGCTCCGGGGCGGCGACAGGCGCAGGCGCGGCGATGGGCGCGGGCGCCGCCGGGGCGGCTCTCCGTTCAACCGGCTCGACCGTCTCGGCCTTGCCGGCCTTTTCGGCCTTCGCGACCGGCGGCGGGGTGTCGTCCCCCTCGCCGTCCGCGGCGCGCGGGCGGGCGCCGGCGCCCGGGGCCAGCAGCCCCAGGCCGGCGTCGGCGACGATCGTGCGCATCGCCTCCGGAACGTTGGTGCCGGCGACCGGCACCAGCTTGAAGCTCTTCATCAGGCTGACCAGGGCGGGGATCGACAGCGCCTCCGGCTGCTCCAGCGCCGCGAAGTCGAGCATCACCGGCGCGTGGAGAAAGAGCTGGGGGAGCTCGGCGATCTTCACGCGCAGCTGACGCTCGATCAGCATCAGGTCGGTGCTGCGCAGCTTCAGCACCGTCAGGGGCGCCATCGCTCCCTTGATGTCGAACGCCTTGCGCCGCCAGGGTGCTGCGGCCGGCGTCGCGACGCCGGTCTGGGGGATAGCCGGTGAGTCCATCCCCACCCATTCTGGAGACCCGCCGGCTGGCGTCAAAAAAACGCGTCGTCGGCGCCGGACGCCGAGGACCCCGCGCCTCTTGACGGGCGCCCCTCCCGCCGCCAACGTCCGCGCATGAGTGGTGAGCCAGACAGCGACGGAAACCGCGACGGCGGCAGCGACGGCATCGGTGCGTTCTGGGCCTGGTGGCCCGACGGGGGCGCGCGGCTCCGGGCCGGGATCGAAGCGCGGAAGCTGGACGAGCCGCTGCTCGCCGAGATCACCGCCAAGGTGCAGGGGATCGCCCCGAAGCTGACCTGGGAGATGGGGCCCGGGGGGCACCGCGCAGCACGCCTTCTGCCTGTCGGCGGGGGGCGATCCGGACGCTGCGGCGGCTGACCGAGCGGTGGCTGCGCGCCGCGCCCGCCGAGGCGTCGTCGGCTGGGGCCTGGGAGTTCCACGCGGCGAAGCGGGGGGCGCCGGCCCTCACCGACGCGCAAGTTGCAGATCGCCGAGCACGTCGTCCCGCTGGCCGACATGAGGTTCACCGTCACGGTCGACCCGAACCGCGAGCTGATGAACGTCATCAGCTTTCACCCCGCGTTCGGCGCCATGCCCGAGGATATGCGCGGCATGACGACGTTCGTGACCCTCGATCGCATCCTGGGCGAGGACACCGTCGAGCGCTGGCTGGGCGGCATTCGCACCAGCATCGTGCCGCTCGAAAAGGGCGGGCCGTTCGCGATGCTGATCGAGGCGGTCGGGCTCCTGGCCAGCGGCGCGACCGGTGAGCGCTACACCATCCTCGAGGGGCAGACCCCCGACGGGCAGCCGATGTTCGCGACGATCAACCTCGCGCTCAAGCGGATCGACCACCTCGCCTGCGACACCCACGTCGTCGTCGACGTCGCGCTCGAGAGCCCGACGCCCGAGGGGATGCCGACCGACGAGGAGTCCGAGGCGCTGAACGACATCGAGGACGAGCTGGAAGAGATGATCACCGGCGAGGCCGTCTACTTCGGCCGCGAGACGATGCGCGGGCGGCGCGCGCTGCACTGGTTCGTGGCCCCCGACCACCCGATCCGCCCGCAGCTGGAGGCCTGGGCCGCCGGTCACCCCGAGCGCGACGTGCGCCTCACCTGGAACCCCGACCCGCTCTGGGAGACCGCCGCCCGCTTCCGCTGAGCGACCCCGGCCGCGCGTCCCGAGACGCATCGGGGTCGGGCCGTAATCGAGGAAGACCGCCGCCGCGCCGCGTGATCCGGCGCCTCGCACGTTGTATTTCCGAGCTGGCGTGAGCCGGAAACCAACGGGAGGGTGATGATGGCGTACAAGATAAAGAGGTACGGATGGAAGCCCGATCTTCCTGACCACCGCGATCAGATGTTCGCGGCCCCGATCGCGGCGCAGCTGAAGCTGCCGGCCAAGGTCGATCTCAGGTCGCACTGCCCCAAGACGATCTTCGACCAGGGGCAGCTCGGCAGCTGTACGGCGAACGCGATCGGAACCGCCGTCGAGTTCGATGTCCTCCGGCAGAAGCGCCCCGACTTCACCCCGTCGCGCCTGTTCATCTACTTCAACGAGCGCGAGATCGAGGGGACGGTGCTGGAGGATTCGGGCGCGATGATCCGCGACGGGATCAAGAGCGTCGCCAAGCTGGGCGTCTGTTCGGAGAAGACCTGGCCCTACAGCGACGCGAACCCGGGGCCGTTCCAGGAGAAGCCGAAACCGGCCGCCTACAAGGAGGCGCTCGGCTGCAAGGCCACCACCTACCAGCGGCTGCCGCGCACCTTGCGATCGTTCAAGGCCCGGCTGGCCTCCGGCTTTCCGTTCGTCTTCGGGTTCTCGGTCTACGCGAGCTTCGAGAGCGAGGAGGTCACGAAGACGGGCGTGGTGCCGATGCCGGAGCCGCAGGAGGAGGCCCTGGGCGGCCACGCCGTGCTCGCCGTCGGCTACGACGACGCCGACCAGCGCTTCCTGGTCCGCAACTCGTGGGGCAACCACTGGGGGAACGGGGGCTACTTCACGATGCCCTACGCCTACCTCCTCGACGAGAACCTGTCGGACGACTTCTGGACGATACTCGCCGTCACGGCGTGATCGCGCTCGACGACAAGGCGAACGGCGGCTCCGTCCCGGTTTCGATCGGGACGGAGCTCGACCTCACGCTGGCTGAGAACCCGACCACCGGCTACCGCTGGCAGATCGGCCGCGAGCCGACCCCCCACCTTCAGCTGGTCGACGACCACTTCGTCCCTGGACGTCGGACCGGGGGCGAGGGGCAGCACACCTGGCGCTGGCGGGCGGCGACGCCCGGGACGGTCCGGCTCGAGATGGAGCTCCGGCGTCAGTGGGGCGGCGTCGGGCGGACCTTCGCGGTGACCTTCGTCGTCAGCTGAGCCCTGCGGAGAACACCGCGCGCGAGCGCGACCAGGCGGTGCGGGTTCGCCGCCAGCGCGAGCTTGTCGGCACGGGAGAGCTGCTTGATCGCGAGCTCGAGGCGCAGCGCCGTACCCTGCGTGCGGCAGGTCCGCACCGCCAGCAAGGTCAGCGGCCCGCGGCCACGGGTGTAGCGGGCGCCCTTCCCGGCGTCGTGGGCGGCGATCCGCGCCGGCACGTCGCGCGCGATCCCGCAGTAGAGCGTCTGGTCGGCGCAGCGCGCGAGGTAGACGCCCCAGGACATGGGGCGAGACTACGGCAGGAGCGTCTCGCCCATCAAAAACTGGTCGACGCCCTTGGCGGCGGCGCGCCCTTCCTGGATCGCCCAGACGATCAAGGACTGGCCGCGGGACATGTCGCCGGCGGCGAAGATCTTGGGGACGCTGGTCGCCTTGCTCTCGTCGACGGCGACGTTGCCGCGCGGGTCGAGCTTGACCCCCAGCTCGGAGAGCAGCCCCTCCTTCTCGGGGCCGACGAAGCCCATCGCCAGCAGGACCAGATCGGCCGGCCAGATCTTCTCGGTCCCCGGCTTCTCCTTCATCGCGAAGCGGCCGTCGCCGTTCTTGACCCACTCGACCTCGACGGTCTGCAGCTCTTTGACGTTGCCGGCGGCGTCGCCGACGAAGCGCTTGGTGACGGTCACGTAGCGGCGGGGATCGGCGCCGTAGAGCGCCGCCGCCTCCTCCTGACCGTAGTCCATCTTGTAGATGCGCGGCCACTGCGGCCACGGGTTGTCGGACGCCCGTTCGAGCGGGCGGCCGCGGCAGGATCTCGAACTGCACCAGGCTCTTGCAGCCGTGGCGCAGCGAGGTGCCGACGCAGTCGGTGCCGGTGTCGCCGCCGCCGATGACGACGACGTGCTTGTCCTTGGCGTCGATGAACGCGCGATCGGCGAAGTTGCTGTCGAGCAGGCTCTTGCAGCTCTTGAGCAGGAACTCCATCGCGAAGTGGACGCCCTTCAGGTTGCGCCCTTCGACCGGCAGGTCGCGCGGCGCCGTCGCGCCGCCGCACAGAACGACCGCGTCGAACTCGCGCAGCTTCGCCGTCGGGTAGCTCTTGCCGACCCAGGCGCCGGTCACGAAGTTCACCCCCTCTTCCGCCATCAGCTTCACCCGGCGGTCGACGAGCGGTTTCTCCAGCTTCATGGGCGGGATGCCGTACATCAGCAGGCCGCCGATCCGATCGTCGCGCTCCAGCACGGTGACCGTGTGACCGGCGCTGTTCAGCTGCGCGGCCGCGGCCAACCCCGCCGGACCGGAGCCGACGATCGCCACCGTCTTGCCGGTGCGCTTGGGGGGCGGAAGGGGACGACCCACCCCTCCTCGAAGCCCTTGTCGATGATCGCGGCTTCGATGCTCTTGATGGTGACCGCCGGGGAGCTGATGCCCAGCACGCAGGATCCCTCGCACGGCGCCGGACAGACGCGCCCGGTGAACTCCGGGAAGTTGTTGGTCTTGTGCAGCCGCACCAGGGCCTCTTGCCACTGGCCGCGGTAGACCAGGTCGTTCCACTCCGGGATCAGATTGTTGATCGGGCAGCCCGACGCCCCGCCCTGCAGCAGCGTGCCGGTGTGACAGAAGGGGACGCCGCAGTCCATGCACCGCGCGCCCTGCTCCTTCAGCGTCGCCTCGGGAAGGTGCTCGTGGAACTCGGCCCAGTCGCGGACGCGGCCCTTGGGATCGCGCCCCGGCGGCTCGCGCCGCTCGTACTCCATGAACCCGGTCAGCTTACCCACGCGTCTCTGCTTTCCTTTTGTCTACTTGCCGCCAGTTACTTGCCGCCGAGGCGTGCCAGGCTGTGCGAGTTCTCTTCGAAGGCGGCCATCTCGGCCTCTTCCTGGCTGAGGCCGCTGGCCAGCATCTTCTGCTGGGCCTCCAGCACCCGACGATAGTCGTTCGGCATCACGCGCACGAACGACGGCGCCAGCTGCTTCCACGAAGCCAGGATCTCGGCGGCGCGCGTGCTGCCCGTCAGCTGCGCATGCCTCGTGATGAGGCCGTGCACCAGCTGCAGCTCGGCGGCCTCCTCCAGCTTGCTGAGGCTCACCATCTCGGGATTGCAGCGCTTCGCGAACGAGCGCGCCTCGTCGTCGAGGACGAAGGCGACGCCCCCCGACATGCCGGCCGCGAAGTTGCGCCCGGTGGGACCGAGGATGACGACGCGGCCGCCGGTCATGTACTCGCAGCCGTGATCACCGACCCCCTCGACGACGGCGTTGGCGCCGCTGTTGCGCACCGCGAACCGCTCGCCCGCGACGCCGCGGATGAACGCTTCGCCGGACGTCGCGCCGTAGAGGGCGACGTTGCCGATGAGGATGTTCTCCTCGGCGACGAAGGTGGCCGCGCGCGGGGGATAGACGACGAGGCGTCCGCCCGAGAGCCCCTTGCCCACGTAGTCGTTCGCGTCCCCTTCCAGGGTCAGCGTCATCCCACGCGGCACGAACGCGCCAAAGCTCTGCCCGGCCGAGCCGTTGAAGTTCAGCTTGATCGTGTCGTCGGGGAGTCCCGCCGCCCCGTACTTGCGCGTCACCTCGCTGCCGGTGATGGTGCCGACGACGCGGTTGACGTTCCGGATCGACAGATCGACGTCGACCTTCTCGCCGCGGTCGATGGCCGGCTTGCAGAGCGGCAGGATCGTCGTCATGTCCAGCGACGTCTCCAGCCCGTGCTCTTGCTGCTCGGTCTTGAAGCGACCGACCTCGGGTCCGACGTCCGGCTGATAGAGGATCTTCGAGAGGTCGAGCCCCTTGGCCTTCCAGTGGTCGACCGCCTGCTTCATCTCGATGCAGTCGGTGCGGCCGACCATCTCGTTGACGGTCCGGAATCCCAGCGAGGCCATCAGCTCCCGGACCTCGGCCGCGACGAACCGCATGAAATTCACGGCGTGTTCAGGGCTGCCGGTGAACTTCGCGCGCAGCTTCGGATCCTGCGTCGCCACCCCGACCGGGCAGGTGTTGAGGTGGCAGACACGCATCATGATGCAGCCGACCGCCACCAGCGGCGCCGTCGAGAAGCCGAACTCCTCGGCCCCCAGCAGCGCCCCGATGACGACGTCGCGGCCCGTCTTGAGCTGACCGTCGGTCTCGACGACGATCCGGCTGCGCAGATCGTTGAGCACCAGCACCTGGTGCGCCTCGGCCAGCCCCAGCTCCCAGGGAATGCCGGCGTGCTTGATGCTGGTCAGCGGGGACGCCCCGGTGCCGCCGTCGTGGCCGCTGATCAGGACCAGGTCGGCGTGCGCCTTGGCGACGCCGGCCGCGATCGTGCCGACGCCGACCTCCGCGACCAGCTTGACGCTGATGCGCGCCCGCGGGTTCGCGTTCTTCAGATCGTGAATCAGCTGGGCCAGATCCTCGATCGAGTAGATGTCGTGGTGCGGGGGCGGTGAGATGAGCCCCACGCCCGGCGTCGAGTAGCGGACCTTCGCGATCCAGGGATAGACCTTCGAACCAGGGAGCTGGCCCCCCTCGCCCGGCTTGGCCCCCTGGGCCATCTTGATCTGGATCTCGTCGGCGCTGATCAGGTAGGCGCTGTTCACGCCGAAGCGCCCCGAGGCGACCTGCTTGATCGCGCTGCGGCGCGAATCGCCGTTGGCGTCGGGCGTGAAGCGGGCCGGGTCCTCGCCCCCTTCACCGGTGTTGCTCTTGCCGCCGATCCGGTTCATCGCGATCGCCAGCGTCTCGTGCGCCTCTTTGCTGATCGAGCCGTACGACATCGCGCCGGTCTTGAAGCGCTTGAGGATCGCCTCGATCGGCTCGACCTCCTCGAGCGGCACCGGCGGGCGGTTCGGACTTCACCTCCATCAGGCCGCGCAGCGTCGCCAGGTTCTTCGACTGGTCGTCGATGAGCCGCGAGTACTCCTTGAACGTCGCGTAGTCGTTGCTGCGGCAAGCCTGCTGCAGCTTGTGGATGGTGACCGGATTGAACAGGTGGTACTCGCCGTTGCGGCGGTACTGATACTGCCCGCCCGGATCCAGGCTGTCCGCGGGGAGCGGCCGGTCGGGGAAGGCGCGGTGGTGGCGCTGGCGGATCTCGTCGGCGATCTCGTCGATGCCGATGCCGCCGATGCGCGACGCCGTCCAGGTGAAGTACTCGTCGACGAAGGGGGCGTTGAGACCGATCGCCTCGAACACCTGAGCGCCGTGGTAGCTCTGGATGGTCGAGATCCCCATCTTCGAGCAGACCTTCACGATCCCCTTGGCCACCGCCTTGACGTACTTCTGCTCGACCTTTTCGACGTCGATCTTGCCGCCGTTCTGGCTGCCGTTCAGCATGCCCTGGCGGGCCATGTCGTGCAGGCTCTCGAAGGCGAGGTACGGGTTGATGGCGCTGGCGCCGTAGCCGAGCAGCAGCGCGAAGTGGTGCACCTCGCGCGGCTCGCCGCTCTCGACCACCAGGCCGACCCGGGTGCGCGACCCTTCGCGCAACAGGTGGTGCTGCACCGCCGCGATCGCCAGCAGCGCCGGAATCGGCGCCCGGTCGTGGTCGTGGCCGCGATCCGAGAGGATGATGATGTCGTGGCCGTCGGCGATGGCCTTGCTGGCCGCCGCGCGCAGCTCCTCGATCCCCTTCTTGAGGCCGGGGCCCCCGTCGGCGACCGCGAACAGCGTCGGCAGGGTGACGCTCTTGAACTTGTGCGAGGCGGCGCTGCCGTCCAGGTGGCGCAGCCGCGCCAGCTCGGCGTTGCGCAGCACGGGCGTCGGCAGACCGATCTGCCGCGCCGATTCAGGCGTCGGCTCGAGGAGGTTCCCCTCGGGACCGATCGCCGTGTCGACCGCCATGATGATCTCTTCGCGGATGGCGTCGACCGGCGGGTTGGTGACCTGCGCGAACAGCTGCTTGAAGTAGTTGTAGAGCAGCTGCGGCCGGTTCGAGAGCACCGCCAGCGGCGTGTCGGTTCCCATCGAGCCCGTCGCCTCGACGCCGTCGTTGGCCATCGGCGCGACCAGGACCTTGAGGTCCTCGCTCGTGTAGCCGAACTCCTCCTGGCGGCGCAGCACGGTCTCGTGGTCGGGCTCGATCACCGACGGCGGCGCCGGCAGGTCGCTGAGCTTGACCAGGTTCTCCTTGAGCCAGGTGCCGTACGGCGCGGCAGCGGCCATCTCGCGCTTGATCTCGTCGTCGCCGATGATCCGCCCCTGGCTGGTGTCGACCAGGAACATGCGTCCGGGCTGGAGGCGCCCCTTCATCAGCACCCGCTCGGGCTCGATGTCGAGGACGCCGACCTCGGAGGCCATCACCACCAGATCGTCCTTGGTGACGTAGTAGCGCGACGGGCGCAGACCGTTGCGGTCCAGCGTGGCGCCGATCCGGATGCCGTCGGTGAACGCGACCGAGGCCGGGCCGTCCCAGGGCTCCATCAGGCAGCCGTGGAACTCGTAGAAGTCCTTCTTGGCCTGGGACATCGACTCGTGGTTCGACCACGGTTCGGGGATCATCATCATCATCGCGTGCGGCAGCGACCGCCCGGCGAGGACCAGGAGCTCGAGGGCGTTGTCGAACATCCCCGAGTCGCTCCCCTCGGTGTCGACGACGGGGATGCACTTCTTCAGGTCGTCGCCGAACAGCTTCGACGCGAACATGCTCTCACGCGCGTGCATCCAGTTGACGTTGCCGCGCAGCGTGTTGATCTCGCCGTTGTGCGCGACCATCCGGTAGGGATGCGCGCGCGACCAGTTCGGGAAGGTGTTGGTCGAGAAGCGCGAGTGCACCATCGCCAGCGCCGACTCGACCCGCTGATCGCGAAGGTCGGGATAGAACTCGGCCAGCTGGTCGGGGTTCAGCATCCCCTTGTAGACGATGGTCCGGGCCGACAGGCTGGGGATGTAGAAGTTCGCCTTTTCCGGTATCTCCAGCCGGCGGACGGCGTGCCGGGCGCGGCGCCGGATGACGTAGAGCTTGCGCTCGAACCCGTCGTCGGTGGCGCACATCGGGTCCTTCGAATTCCGCCCGATGAAGAGCTGCTTGATGACCGGCTGCGAGCGCTGCGCGCTCGAACCAAGCATCCGGTTGTAGGTCGGCACCTCTCGCCAGCCGAGGAAGGTCTGCCCCTCGTCGCGGACCACCTGTTCGAACAGGTGCTCACAGGCGGCGCGGCTACCGGGGTCGTTGGGGAGAAACACCACGCCGACGCCGTACTGGCCGGCCGCCGGGAGTGTGATCCGCGACGCACAGGTCTCGGCCAGAAAGCGGTGGGGAATCTGTAGCAGGATCCCGGCACCGTCCCCGGTGTTCTTCTCAGCGCCGCTGGCGCCGCGGTGCTGCAGATTCAGCAGAATCTGGATGGCGTTCTGGACGATCTTCGAGGACTTGCGCCCCTTCAGATCGACAACGAAACCAACCCCGCAGGAGTCGTGCTCATGCCGCGGATCGTAAAGGCCTTGGGCTCCAGGATTGTCTTGCATCACAGCAATTTCCAGAAATTAGAGCGACTGTAGCACGGTGTAGGTTTCCACTGTGTCCAGGGTGAAGACGCTACAAAATTCGTGGCGCCTAAGTAAAGCGCCGCGTTGGCTCAGCCGGCGGCGGCGCGCCGGCCCACCAGGGTTGCGAGCGGCTAGTCCAGCTGCCGGCGGACTTCGTCCCGGACCTTGCCGTACTCGTTCGGGAGGTAGACCGGGTGGTTGGCGTACCGGGGACTCGGAACCTCGGCCAGCGTCCCCTCGTGATACTGGACCTTGAAGTCCGTGAACTTGAGGCCGTTCGCGGTGCTCACCACGACGACGCGCTCCGAGGCGCGCACCTCGCCCCGCGCCACCAGCTTCTCCAGCGCGGCCAGGGCAACGCCCGTGTGCGGACAGTTGAAGAGGCCCGTCTTGTCGGCGCGGGCGGCGGCGTCGGCCAGCTCGGCCTCGGAGGCCTGCTCGACCACCCCATCAAACTGCTCCAGCGTCCGGATCGCCTTCCTCACGCTGACCGGGTTGCCGATCTGGATCGCCGAGGCCAGGGTCGGCTTGGCGGTGACCGCGGCGAACTTGTCCCACCCGGCCTTGTAGGCCAGGTAGAGCGGGTTCGCGGCCGCGGCCTGGGCCACGCAGATCCGGGGGAGCTTCTGGATCAGCCCCAGCTCACGCATCATCGTGAACCCGGCGCCGAGAGCGCTGACGTTCCCCAGGTTCCCGCCCGGGATGAAGACCCAGTCGGGGACCTCCCAGTCGAACTGCTGCACCATCTCGATCGAGACGGTCTTCTGCCCCTCGATGCGCAGGCTGTTCATGCTGTTGGCGAGGTAGAGCCCCTCCTCTTCCGCCAGCCGCTTGACGATCTCCATGCAGGCGTCGAAGTCGCCGTCGACGGCGAGCACGGTGGCGCCATTGGCCAGCGGCTGTACCAGCTGCGCGGTCGAGACCTTGCCGCGCGGCAGGATCACCATCGCGCGGATCGCAGCGGCGGCTGCGTAGGCGGCCAGGGCCGCCGAGGTGTCGCCGGTCGACGCGCAGGCGACAGCCCGGATCGGCTTGCCGTCGGCGATCATCTGCTTGACCGTCGACACCAGCACCGTCATCCCCAGGTCCTTGAACGACCCGGTGTGCGAGACGCCGCACTGCTTGATCCAGAGGTCGGCGAGCCCGAGCTCGCGGCCGTAGCGCTCGGCCCAGAGCAGGTTGGTCCCCCCCTCCAACATCGACACGACGTTCTCGTTACGGATGTGGGGCTGGACCCACTCCTTCTTCCCCCAGACACCCGAGCCGTAGGGCCAGTGGGTCCGCTGGTAGCGCTCGTCGAACAGTTTGATCCAGGAGGCGGCGCTGCGCGTCTTCAACGCCTCGATGTCGTGGACGACCTCGAGCAGGTCGCCGCACTTGGGGCACTTGTAGATGATTTCGTCGAGCGCGTACGCGCCGTCGCAACCGGCGATACAGCGAAAGGTCGAACGCGACATGGCGGGAAACATACGATACATCTTCCCCCTCGGATGAGCGTGAAGAAGGCAATCATCGAGGTGCACAAGTTCGGCGGCGCGTCGCTGTCGGACGGCGCCGCATTCCGGCACGCGGTGGCGATCGTCGCGGGGCGACCGGGGCCACGCGCCGTCGTCGTCTCGGCGCCCGCCGGCGTCACCGACCGCCTGCTGGGGCTGGCCACGCGCGCCGCCACCGGTGACCGCAACGGGAGCGACGAGATCAGGGCGCTGCGCAAGCGCTACCTGGAGATCCTGAAGGCGCTCGGCGGCAAAACGCCGGCCGCGGCGCGGAAGCCGAAGCGCGGCGGCGATGGTTCCACGCCCGACGCCGCCGCCGAGATCGAGCGCTCGTTCGACGAGCTCGGCAGCCTGTTGCAGAGCCTGACCGCGCTCAAGGAGCTGACGCCCCGCACGCGCGACTTCGTCATCAGCCGGGGGGAACGGCTGTCGGCGCACATCTTCGCGGCCGGGCTCCGCGCCGCGGGCGGCGACGCCCGCTACGTCGACGCGACCGAGGTGGTGTTCACCGACGGTCCGTTCGGGGGCGCGTCGCCCAACCTGGTGCTGACCGACCTGGCGGTGCGCAAGCGGCTGGGGCCGATCCTCGAGGCCGGCGGCGTCCCGGTCGTGCCGGGGTTCATCGGCAGCGCCAAGATCGAGGACGACAGCGGCACGGTCACTGAAGAGCTTGCCGTCGCCACGCTGGGCCGCGGTGGCTCGGATCTCACCGCCACCCTGCTCGGGCGCGCGCTGGCCGCCCGCGAGGTGTCGCTCTGGAAGGACGTCCCCGGCCTGCTGACCGCTGATCCGCGCGTCGTGCAGGACGCCCGCGTGATCCCGCAGCTACACCTGCGCGAGGCGGCGGAGCTGGCCTACTACGGCGCGAAGGTGCTGCACCCGCGCGCGCTGATCCCGATCGCCGGGCGGCCGATCCCGGTCTTCGTGCGCCCGTTCGCCACCCCCGACGGGGCGGGGACCGAGATCTCGGCCCGGCGCACCCTCGACCGCTACCCGGTCAAGGCGCTTTCGGCGGCGATGGGACAGGCCCTGATCACGATCGCCGGCAACGGCATGCTGGGCGTGCCCGGCATCGCCGCCCGCACGTTCGAGGCCCTGCACCAGCAGGGGATCAGCGTCTCGCTGATCTCGCAGTCGTCGTCCGAGCAGTCGATCTGCTTCTCGGTCCCCGAGAGCGCGGCCCGGCGGGCACGGACCCGGCTGCTGGAGGAGTTCCGCGATCAGATCGCGCGCAAGGAGATCGACGGCGTCGACGTGAAGGCGGGGCTGGCGACGGTGGCGGTGGTCGGCATCGGCATGGCCGGCCACCTCGGCATCGCGGCGCGCGTGTTCGCGGCACTGGGCGAGGCCGGGATCAACATCGTCGCGATCGCGCAGGGCTCGTCGGAGCTGAACATCTCGTTCGTCGTGGCGGCCAAGGACGCCCCGGCCGCGCAGCGGGCCGTCCACACCGCCTTCCAGCTGGCCAAGATCGGCGGCGGCGCCGCGACCCGCGCCTCCCACCGGGACGTGATCCTGCTTGGATTCGGCCAAATTGGACGGGCGCTGGCCGGGATCATGGGCAAGCGCCGCACCGGCCACCCGCAGCTGCGCCTCACGGCCGCGATCGATCGCGGCGGGTTCGTGTTCGCCCCGGGTGGCCTTCAACCGAAGGCGATCGCGACGCTGGCGGCGGCCAAGCTGGCCGGGCGTGGGCTGGCGACCGTGCCCGGCGGCAAGCGCGCGGCCCCGGCCGAGGCGCTGGCATTCCTGGCCCAGCACGCGCTGGCCGATCCGATCCTGGTCGACGTGACGGCCGACGAGACCACCCCCCTCATCACCACCGCGCTGGGCTTCGGCATGGACGTCGTGCTCGCCAACAAGCGACCGCTGGCCGGCCCGCGTGAGGCCAGCGCGGCGCTGGCGGCGGTCGTCGAGCGCGGCCATCTGAAGATGCTCACCGAGGCGACGGTCGGCGCCGGGCTGCCGATCTTCGACAGCTACCGCAAGCTGGTCGAATCGGGCGATCGGGTGCTGAAGATCGAGGGCTGCCTGTCGGGGACGCTCGGCTTCGTGCTGACCGAGGTCGAGCGCGGCCGCCCCTTCTCCGAGGCGCTGGGCAAGGCGATGGCCAAGGGCTACACCGAGCCCGACCCGCGCGACGATCTCTCGGGGACCGACGTGGGGCGCAAGGCGCTGATCCTCGGCCGCCTCCTCGGCTTCGAGGGGGAGCCCGACGACGTCGCCGTCGAGTCGCTGGTGCCGGCCGCGATGCGCGCGCTGTCGCCCAAGGCGTTCATCGCCGGCCTCGCCGATCTGGACGCCGACTGGGCCAGGCGCGCGGCGGCGGCGAAGGCCAAGGGGGCGACGCTGCGCTACGTCGCGTCGGTGACCAAGCGCCGCATCGCCGTCGGCCTGCAGGTGGTCGGCCGGGCGAGCCCGTTCTTCGGCCTCAAGGGGACCGACAACCAGGTCGCCTTCACCACCAGCCGCTACCGCAAGAACCCGCTGGTGATCACCGGCCCCGGCGCCGGCCCGGCCGTCACCGCCGCCGGCGTCCTCAACGACATCCTGCGCCTGTCGTCCTGAGGAAAATGAAAAAGCCCGCGACGCACGGGGCGTCGCGGGCTTTGAAGTCAGCTTACTTACAAGAACGTTGGCCTAGAAGTAAGCCAGCGCGGCGAGCGTGCCGGTCGCCTGATTGTGCTTGCCGTTCGGAAACACCGCGGTGGCGTCGTTGGTGTGGTCGTAACGGAACTCGGGCCGCAGCTCGAAGTTCTTGGCCAGCGGGAAGGCGACGAGCAGCGTCCCTTCCATCCAGTCGTTGTTGATGCTCCCCGCGTCGGTGTGGAAGCGCTGCCACTCGCCGCGGGCCGCGACGTAGACGTGATCGCTGATCACATAGCGGGCCATCCCCGCCACACCGAACCAGTAGTCGTCGGCGCTGTCGTTGTAGGCCTTCACGTAGTCGACGTTCAGGTTCAACCCGAGCTTGTCGTTGATGGTGAACGCGCCGACCAGGTCGACGAGGACGCGGGTCGCGCCGGGCGTGCTGGCGCCGGCCGGCTGATTCGCTTCCTTGCCGATGTAGGTCGTGGCGTAGATGGTGGCCATCGGGCTGGCGGTGATCGCCGCGCTCAAACCGAACGTCTTCGGGGAGTTGTTGTCCGGATCGTTGTTCCAGCCGTTGAGCACGCTCGCCTGCAGGGTCAGCATGTCGCTGACCTTCAAGTTGGCGCGAATACCGGTGTGGAGGAGGGGAATGTTGTTGAAGAGGAGCGAACGGGAGTAGAGCCAGTTCTTGTTCGCCTCGACGACCTCGGCGCCGGCCGTGGTGTAGAACTTACCGAAGTCGAGGGTCAGGTTGCCCGGGAGCGCGATCGTCCCGTAGGCCTGCAGGATGACGAAGTCCGGCGCCGGCCCGATGGCGCCCGGCGCCACGGTCGAAGCGGGTGGAACGGTGTTGAAGGAGTTGATGATCGTGCCGGTGGTGCCGTAACCGAGATCCAGCTGGAACGACGCGGGATCAATCGACGCGTTCATCGACATCTTGGTGAGCGCCAGCGAGAAGCTGTTGGAGGTCACGTCGAAGGCCCGGCCCGCGGGGCCGACCGTGCTGTTGGCGCCGTCGGCCTGGATGAAGCTCCACATGTAGTAGGAGTCGAGGAGTCCGCCCCAGGTGAGCTTGAGCGGCGACGCGGCGGGCGCGGCAGGCGCGACCGGCGGCGGCACCTCGACGACGGCGGCCGGCGGCGGCGTGGCGGGCGGCGGCGGTAGTGGCATCGGGGCGGGTGGCGCAGCCTCGGCAGGCGGCGGGGGCGGCGCATCCGCGGGCGGCGGCGTTTGCGCGAACGCACGGAGTGGCGTGACGACAGCAATCGCGAGCATGCATGCACGAAGTCGCATCAATGACCCCCTCAGAGTGGTTTTCAAATCGTTCCCTTGTTTGCTACGGGGGGCACCGTAGCTGTGCCGCAAACGGGCTGTAAAGCTCTTACAGGCCGGTCTCGTTAGATTTAGCCCGCGGGAAACGGTCGCGAAATACGTTGGAAACTTGTACGACAAACCGTCGCAAAGAAGGCCGTTTTCACCGTTCAGGCCCGCAAACGGGTACCTCCAGGATCCAGGCCTGCCATGAGACGCATCAACGTCTCTTGATTGGCTTCGGCGCGCGGAAGCTCACCGACGAGACGGCCGTCGCGCAACACCAGCACGCGCGTCGACAGCGCCACCAGCTCGGGGAGCTCGCTCGATATGACGAGCACGGCGGTCCCTTCGGCCGCCAGGTCGGCTATGAGCGCGTGGATCTCCGCCTTCGCGCCCACGTCCACGCCGCGGGTCGGCTCATCGAGGATCAACACACGACAGCGGGCCGCCAGCCACTTCGCCAGCACCAGCTTCTGCTGGTTGCCGCCCGAAAGGCCGATCGTCGGCTGCCCGAGATCGGGAGGCCTCACGCCGAGGCGCGCGAACGCGTCATCGGCCAGCCCGCGCTCGGCGCCGGCCCGGATCCAGCCGTGGCGCGCGAGCGTCGGCAGCATCGGCAACGTCACGTTGGCGAGCGCCCGCATCCCGAGCACCAGCCCCTGGCGCTTGCGATCCTCGGGAACCAGGCCCAGCCCCGCGCGCATCGCCGCCGCCGGCGAGCCGAGGCGCAGCGCGACCCCGTCGACCATCACCCGCCCGGTCGCCGCGGGATCCAGCCCGAACAGCGCCATGGCGATGTCGGAGCGGCCCGCGCCGACCAGCCCCGCGATGCCGAGCACCTCGCCGGCGCGGATCCGGAACGACACGTCCTCGAACCTGCGCGGGCTGGCCAGCGCGTCCACCCGAAGCACCTCGGCGCCCAGAGGCCTCCCCTCGTCGCGCGGCAGGTACTGCTCGATCTGGCGGCCGATCATGAGCTGCACCAGCTGCGCCTCGTCCAGCGCCGCCCGCGGCTGGGTGGTGACGTGGCGACCGTCGCGCAGCACGGTGATCGTGTCGCAGAGCCGAAAGATCTCCGGCATCCGGTGCGAGACGTAGACGCAGGTGACGGCCCGGGCCCGCAGCCGCTCGACCAGCGCGTAGAGGTGCTCGGCCTCGTGCTGTGACAGGCTGCTCGACGGTTCGTCGAAGATGATCACGCGGGCACCGCTGCCGACCGCCGCCGCGATCTGGACCATCTGCTGCTCGGCGACGGTCAGGTCGCCGACCAGCCGGCGGACGTCGATCGGCGCCTCGATGGTCGCCATCAGCGCGCGCGCCCGCCGCTCCATCTCGCCGCGCGCCACAAAGGGCCCGCGCCGGGGGAGATCGCCCATGCAGAGGTTCTCGGCGACCGACAGGTTCTCGCAGAAGGCCAGCTCCTGGTGGACCATGCCGATGCCGGCCGCCAGCGCGTCGCGCGGATCGGCGAAGCTGACCGCACGCCCGTCGACCAGCAGCTCGCCCGCGTCGGGCTCCTCGATCCCGGCCAGGATCTTCCCCAGCGTGCTCTTCCCGGCGCCGTTCTCGCCGCAGAGCGCGTGGCAGGAGCCGGGGGCGACGTCGAAGGTGACGTCATCGAGGGCGCGCGCGCCGGGGAAGCGCTTGCTGATGTGGCGAAAGCTGACCGCGGAGGAAGGAGAGGACGACGACGAGGAGGGCATCAGTCGGACCGGTTCCGGCTACTTCAGCTTCAGGTACTCCTCGGGAACGTCGGGGAACCCCCACTGCCGCAGCTGGCGCGCCCACGACCCCAGCGTCTCGATCGTCACCTTGACCGGGTCCATCGACACGATCTCGGGGACATCCTTCTTGAAGTAGAGCTTGTCGACGATCTTGGTGACGCCGACGTTGCCCCACAGATACGAGGACTGGGCGAGCAGCACCGGCGCCAGCCCTTTCTCGACGTAGGGGAGCTGCGGCGGCAGCGCGTCGACGGAGACGATCTTGATCTTGCTGGGATCGAGATCGGTGAACAGCGTCTTGGTGAACAGCGCCCAGCCCCCCGCCATCGCCCAGCCCTTGATGTCGGGGTAGGCGTTGTTGACCCGGATGACCTCGGCGGCGGAGTCCTGCGGCGTCTCGGGGTGATAGAAGGTGCCGACGATCTGGATGCCGTGGTGCTTGGCTGCCTCGGCCTTCATGCCGTCGATGCGCCGGCGCAGGTTGGGGGCGTTCTGGTTGCCGCCCAGGAGCGCGACCTTCCCCTTGCCGCCGAGCTGCTTGATCAGCTCGGCCATCACGTCCTCGCCCAGCTGGCGATCGTCGACGCCGTAGTAGGAGAACCGCTTCGACTGCGGCGCGTCGCTGTCGAAGGTCATCACCGGCACACCGCGCGCCACGGCGTCGTTGATCGCGCCGGTCAACTTACCCGCGTCCGAACAGGAGACCAGTATCGCGCTGGCGCCTTCGTTCACCGCCTGCGCGATCCGCTGGGCCTGGATCTGACCGTCCTCCTGGGGCGGGGTCAGCCAGATGACTTCGATCGGGATCCCGAGCTTGCCCGACAGATCCTTGGCCGCGGTCTCGGCCCCACGTCGCGCCGATAGGAAGATCGGGTTGGTGGAGCTCTTGGCGATCATCGCGATCCGGATCGGCTTGGTGAGCGTCGGGGCCGTGACGCCCGCGGCGCCCGCGGCCGGCGTCGGCCCGGACTGCTGCTTGCAACCCGTCACAACGACGGCGCCGGAGATCAGCCACGCGCCCGCCAGCAACGACGCGGCCGCGAACCCGCGACGGGTCGTGCCGTGACCCATCACTCCGACTCCCCAGCCGCCAGCCGCCGCGCCGCGAACCGCGCGCTCGCCTGATCGAGCACCACGGCGATCACGATCGCGCATCCGATGATGATCCACTCGTAGTTCTGATCGAGGTGCAACGTCCGGATCGATTGACGGATGAGGACAATGAGCAGGGCTCCCAGCATCGCGTTGATTGCACTTCCCCGACCGCCGCTCAACCGAGCCCCTCCGACGACCGCGGAAGCGATGACGTATAACTCATATCCCGTCGCATCTCCACAGGAGACCGAGCCGTAGAAGCTGGCGCCGAGGAACGCCGACAGCCCCGCCGCGAGGCCGGCCAGCACGTAGACGCCGATCTGAATTCGCGCCAGGTTCAGGCCCGAAAATCGGCTCGCCTCGGCGTTGCCGCCGACCGCGAACACGTGCCGCCCCATGACGGTCCGCTCCAGGTAGATCGCGCCCAGGACGGAGACGGCCAGCATCGCCAGCATCGGCACCGGATAAAGCGCCGTCCCCAATCCCAGCGGCGCTTTGGCAAACAGCGTCAACGATTCGGGCAGCAGGATGCTCTCGGCTTTGCTGGTGACGAACGCCAGCCCGCGCAGGATCCACATGCTCCCCAGGGTGATGATGAACGGGTGAACGCGGAGCCCGACGACCATCGCGCCGTTGAGCGCGCCGGCCCCCACGCCGACCGAGACGCAGACCAGCAACGCCAGCAGCACCGTGCCCGGCCCGCCGCCGCCGGGTGTCCCGCGCACCACGAGCCCCATCGTCACCCCGGCCAGCGCGTAGATCGAACCGACCGAGAGGTCGATCCCGCCGGAGATGATCACGATCGTCGCCCCGACCGCCATGATCGCGAAGAAGCTGGCGTCGGTCGCGGTCTGGATCAGCGTGTACGAGTTGAGGAAGTTGTTGACCGTGCGGCCGGTCGCCTCGTCGACGCGCGAGCCGGCGAGCAGCGTCAGCACCACGACCAGGCCCGCGATGATGAGCAGGAGCCCAAGCTGCTCCGAGCGCATCGCGCGACGCGAGAACGCCCTGACCGACGCCGGCAGCTTCATGCCGTCACGCGGCGGCGACGATGCGCTGGCTGGCGTCCCCGAGACCATCGATGCCGTAGCTGACCACGTCACCGGGGCGAAGGAAAACCGGCGGCTTGTGGCCCAGGCCCACCCCGGCGGGCGTGCCGGTGCTGATCACGTCGCCCGGGAGCAACGTCATGAACTGCGACACGTAGCTGACGATCGTCGGGACGTCGAAGATCATCTCGGCGGTGGAGCTCTCCTGCTCGAGGTGGTCGTTGACCTTGAGCCAGAGCCGCGCCGCCGCGAACCCGGGCAGGTCATCGACCGTGACCAGCGAGGGGCCGAGCGGGGCGAAGCCGTCGGCGCTCTTCCCCTTGGTCCACTGCCCGTGGCGTTCGAGCTGGAAGCCGCGCTCCGAGTAGTCGTTGTGCAGCACGAACCCCGCCACGTGGGCCAGCGCCCCCTCGACGGTGACGTACTTGGCCCGGGCCCCGATCACGAGCGCCAGCTCCACCTCCCAGTCGGTCTTGTCCCCGCCCCGCGGCAGCACCAGCGGGTCGTTGGGGCCCGCGAGCGCGCTCGTCGCCTTGAGGAACACGATCGGCTCCTTGGGGAGCGTGGCGCCGCTCTCGCGGGCGTGATCGCGGTAGTTGAGGCCGATGCAGACGATCTTGCTCGGGCGCGCGACCGCCGGGCCGAGGCGGGTCCCGGCCGGGATGCGCGGGGCGCGGGCGCCTTCACTGGCGACCCAGCTCCGGAGCCGGTCGAGCCCGTCGCCGCCGAAGAACGCCTCGTTCCAGTCGCCGCCGAACCCCGACGCATCGACACGCGTACCGTCGGGGAGCTCCAAGCCCGGACGCTCCGCCCCGGGCGCACCGTGGCGGAAGAGCTTCATGACGGCGGGGCCGCCTCGTCGATCACGACCAGCAGGTCGCCCGCCTCGATGCTGTCGCCGGCGCCGATGACGATCTCGCGAACCAGGCCGGTGATCGGCGCCTTGATCACCGTCTCCAGCTTCATCGCTTCGGTGACCATCAGCTTCTGGCCGGCGCGCACCTGCTCTCCCACCTTGGTCACGAGATCGATGACCCGCCCCGGCATCGGGGCCCCCAGCTCTCCCGTCTTGCCGGTGGCGCGCCGACGCTTGGGGGCGGTCACCTTGGCCGCGTCATCGGCGACGCGGAGCTGCCGCGACTGACCGTTGATCTCGAAGGTCAGCACGCGCGCGCCGTCGGGCTCCAGCTCGCCGATCGACAGCAGCTTGACGATCAGCGTCTTGCCGGCCTCGATGTCGATCCAGGCCTCTTCGCCGACGCGCAGGCCGTAGAAGAACGCCGGCGTCGGCAGCACCGAGGTGTCGCCGTGCAGCGCCCGGTGCTCCATGTACTCGCGCATCACCTTCGGATAGAGCGCGTACGAAACCACGTCGCGGCGGGCGACCTCGACGCCGGCCAGCGTCTCCATCTCCCGTTTCGCACCGACCCAGTCGAACGGCGGCATCGTCGCGCCCGGGCGCCCCACGATGGGCGCGGCCCCCTTCAGGATTTTGGAGCGCAGCGGCTCGAGGAACCCGCCCGGCGGCGTGCCCATCCCGCCGCGCATGAAGTCGATCACCGACTCGGGGAAGGTCAGCTCGTCGGCGCGTTCGGTGACGGCGCGCGCGTCCAGCTTCTGCTTGACCATCCAGAGCGCCATGTCGCCGACGACCTTCGAGGACGGCGTCACCTTGGGGATGTCGCCGAACAGCCGGTTGACGTCGGCGTAGGCGCGCTTGACCGCCTCCCAGCCGTCGCCGAGACCCAACGCCTCGGACTGCGCGCGCAGGTTCGAGTACTGCCCGCCGGGGATCTCGTGCTCGTACACGTCGGCGGCGGGGGCGTTCAGCCCCGACTCGAACGGGGCGTAGAACGCGCGCACCGGCTCCCAGTAGGTCGACAGCTGCTCGAACGCGGCGGGCGGGATCCTGGGATCGCGCGGCGACCCCTGCAGCGCGAAGGCCAGCGACGACAGCGACGGCTGCGACGTCATCCCGCCCATGCTGCTGACCGCGCCGTCGACCACGTCGACGCCGGCGTCGATCGCGGCCATGTAGGTCGCGATGCTGTTGCCCGAGGTGTCGTGCATGTGCAGGTGCAGCGGCACGTCTACGGCGTCGCGGAGCGCCTTGATCAGCATCGTGGCGGCGCGCGGCTTGAGCAGCCCCGCCATGTCCTTGATGGCCAGCAGGTGGGTGCCCCGCCGGACCACCTCTTTGGCCATGTCGACGTAGTACTTGAGATCGTACTTCGTGCGCTTCGGATCCGAGACGTCGCCCGTGTAGCAGATGGCCGTCTCGACGATCCGCCCTGTCTTCTGGGCCGCCTCGATCGCGACCTCCATGTTCTCGACGTCATTCAGGGCGTCGAAGATCCGGAAGACGTCGATGCCGGCGCTCGCGGCCTCCTCGGTGAAGGCGACCACGACGTCGTCGGGGTAGTTCGTGTAGCCGACCGCGTTCGCCCCGCGCAGCAGCATCTGGAACATCACGTTGGGCGCCAGCTTGCGCAGCTCTTCCAGGCGCAGCCAGGGGTCCTCCGAGAGGAACCGGTAGGCGACGTCGAACGTCGCGCCCCCCCACATCTCGATCGAGAAGAGATCGTGGCAGAGGTGGGCCGTCGCGTGCGCGACCTTGGCGATGTCGTAGGTGCGCAGGCGGGTCGCCAGCAGCGACTGGTGCGCGTCCCGCCAGGTGGTGTCGGTGAGCCGCACGCGCCGATCGGCGCGCAGCATCTTCACGATCCCGCTCGGCCCCTGCTGATCGAGGATCTGCTTGGTTCCCGGCGGCGGGGCAGTCTTCGGCGCCGGCGGCGGCACAGGCTCGGTCGACAGCACGGTGGGCGACGGTTTCGGTTTGCCGCGCACCGTCGGGTGACCGTTGACGATCGTCGAGCCGACGTAGCGCAGGATCCGCGTCGCGCGATCGCGGCGCGGCGAGTACTGCATCAGCTCGGGCGTCTCGTCGATGAACGTGGTGTGGGCCTTGCCCGCCTCGAACGTCGGGTGCAGCAGCACGTTCTCGAGAAAGGCGAGGTTGGTCTTCACCCCGCGGATCCGGAACTCGCGCAGCGAGCGCACCACCTTGCGACGGGCGTAGTTCCACTCGAGGCCGCTGGCGGTGATCTTCACCAGCAGCGAGTCGTAGTACGGCGACACGCGCGCGCCGACGTAGCCCGAGCCGTCGTCGAGCCGGATGCCGAGCCCGACCGCGGGGCGGTAGACGGTGATCTTGCCGGTGTCGGGCAGGAAGTCGTTGCGCGGGTCCTCCGCGGTCACGCGCACCTGAATGGCGACGCCGCGCTGCTCGATGTCGGCCTGGTTGGCGATGCCGATCTCGGGGTCCGAGAGGCGGTAGCCCTGCGCGACGCGCAGCTGCGCCTGCACCAGATCGCGCCCGGTGATCGCCTCGGTCACCGTGTGCTCGACCTGAATGCGCGGGTTGACCTCGATGAAGTAGTGCGAGCCGTCCTCGCCCACCAGGAACTCGACGGTCCCGGCGTTGGCGTAGTTGACCTTGCGCGCGACCTTCAGCGCGTCGGCCGCCAGGCGGGCCCGCAGCTCCTGGGGGAGCGACCAGGCCGGCGCGTACTCGACCACCTTCTGGTGGCGGCGCTGAACCGAACAGTCGCGCTCGAAGAGGTGGACCAGGTTGCCGTGGCTGTCGCCCAGCACCTGCACCTCGATGTGCTTGGGGCGCAGGACCAGCTTCTCCAGAAAGACCGAATCGTCACCGAAGGCCTTCCGGGCCTCGGAGCGGGCGCGCTCGAGCAATTCGGGGAGCTCGTCGGCGCTGCGCACCACGCGCATGCCACGGCCGCCGCCGCCGGCCGACGCCTTGATCATCACCGGGAAGCCGGCCTTGTCGGTGAAGGCGCGGGCCGCCTCCAGCGTACGAACCGGCTCGGCTGTGCCGGGGACGATCGGCACCCCGGCCGACTCGGCGATCTTGCGCGCCGCGACCTTGTCGCCCAGCGCCTCGATCGCCTCGGGTGACGGACCGATGAAGACTATGCCGGCGTCGCGGCACTTGCGCGCGAACGAGGCCCGCTCGGAGAGCAGACCGTAGCCCGGGTGGATGGCGTCGACGTCGTGGCGCTTGGCCAGCTCGACGATCTCGTCCTCGGCCAGGTAGGCCGCCACCGGCTCCAGCCCTTTGCCGACCAGGTACGCCTCGTCGGCCTTGTAGCGGTGGAGGTGGACGCGGTCCTCCTCGGAGAAGATCGCGATCGTGCGAAAGCCCAGCTCGGTGCTGGCGCGAAAAACGCGAACCGCGATCTCGCCTCGGTTGGCGCACAGGACGCGGCGGAAGGGGACGATGGCCATGGAGAACCCGGCAGAACTACCACTTTCGGGGGCGGGCTTAAACGACGTTCTGCGTTCGGCCGGGCGCTTAACGCTTGATGCCGAGCAGCAGATCCATGGTCGCCTGATCGGCGGCCGGGAAGCGGTATTTCTCGAACTCGCCCGAGGTGACCCAGCGACAGTCGGCGACGCGCACCGCGGTCGGCTCGACGTCACCCACGATCGTCGCCTGGTAGAGCGCGAGATCGACGGAGTAACCGTCGTAGTCGTGAGTGCGGCGGCCGATGCACGCGGCGACCTGGACCTCGACGCCGACCCGCTCGCGCACCTCGCGCTTGAGCGCCTGCTCGTCGGTCTCCCCCTCTTCGACGCGGCCGCCGGGAAACTCCCAGAGCCCGGCCAGCACGGCCTGCGGTCGTCGCTGGGTGATGAGGTAGTGCTCCGCGCGAGCGATGACCGCCGCAACGACCCGTAGATGAGGGGCTTTCGCCATGGGCAAGCCAACATATTGTGGTAACAACCGCTCCATGGTCAAACGCGTGACGCCGCCCGAAGCTCAGGCGTTGCTGGCGGAGGGCTGGACCTACCTGGATGTGCGTTCGATCCCCGAGTTCGAAGGGGGGCACCCCGCAGGCGCGGTCAACGTTCCGCTCCTGCATCTCCAGGGGGGCCGGATGGCGCCGAACGCCGACTTCCAGGCGGTGGTCGCGGCGCACTTCCCGCCCGAGACCAGGCTGGTCGTCGGCTGCAAGGCGGGCCCGCGGTCGCGGCAGGCGGCGGCGCTGCTCGACGCGGCCGGCTACACCAACGTCGTCGACATGCAGGGCGGTTTCCATGGGGAACGCGACAGCATGGGGCGGGTCACCTGTGCCGGCTGGGCCGAGCAGAAGCTCCCGGTGGAGGAGACCGCCCCACCCGAGCGCACCTACGCCGAGCTGGCGAAGCGCAAGCCGTAGCGCCTCCCGCGCTTCGCGCGGGAGCGGCTAGTCGCCCAGCGCGATGCCGTGCTTCTGGCAGAGCGAGCGGACGAGGTTTCGGTTCTTGTCGTCGAGCTTCAGGTAGGCCCGGTTGGCGGCGTCGGCGTCCTTGAGGGTGCACGAACAGACCGCGATGATCTGGTAGGCGTCGGTCATGCCGGGCTTGGCCCGCAGCGCCTTGCGCGAAAGGTCGACCGCGGCGCCGCACTGCTGGCGCAGCCAGGACTCGCGCGCCTGCTTCATCAGCGCGTCAGCATCGCCGACCTCCTCCGGAGCCTCGCTGCGCGCGCTCTCGCGCACGGGCGCCCGCTCCGCACGCGGCGCCGGCTCGGCCGCGACCGCAACCGCCGGGCTGGGACGGGGACGGGCGGGACGGGCCGCGACGACGGGCGCCGGGGCCGGTTCAGGGCGGTTCGGGCGGCAGAGCCGCACCATCTCGCGCCCGACCAGGTTCTTGGGATCCAGGCGCGCCACGGCGGCGGCCTCGGTGCGAACGTCGGCGCAGCGCCCGGCGGCCCGTGCTTGCTCGGCGGTGGCCAGATGCTCCTCCACGAGGAGCGTGCGCGCCTCTTCGTAGCGGGCCTTGCCGCGCCGCTTGTAGACGCTCTCGATCGGAATCTGGTCGTAGCGCGCCAGCGCGTCGGCGTAGCTCTTGGAGCTCGCCGCCTCGTCGAACTCGGCGAACAGGACCGCCCCCTTCCGCTCGACGTCGACCCGGCGCCGCAACGCCAGCGCGTCCCGGCGCACGATCGGATCGACGATCGCGGGGCTCAGGCGATCGAGCGCGGCCTTCGCGCGCTCCCAGTCCTCGGCGGCCACCGCCTGCTGCGCCTCGCCCAGCGGCGTGGTCGGGGCGCTCGCGGTCGGCACCTCGGGGGCCGACGGCGGCGGGATCGGGTCGGCGAGAGAGGGAGCGGCCGGAGGCGGGGGCGCGGCCGCCGCTGCGGGGGCGGGCGCCGGCGGGGCCTCGGCGACGGCGCCTTCGCGCGGAGACCGGCGCAGGATGCCGGCCACGACCACCAGCGAAAGCACGCCGGCCCCGAGCGCCATGTACTTCACCGGCAGCCCGCGGCGGCGCCCGGACCGCTGATCGGCGTCGGGATCGAAGACGTAGTTCTCGTCGGGACCGACGAACCGAATCTTCACGTGCCCGAGCTCGATGACGTCGCCGGGGTGAAGCTCGATGCGCTCGTAGTCCTCACCGTTGACGCGGACGCCGTTCGCGCTCTGCAGGTCCACAATCGTGTAGTTGTCGCCGTCGCGGACGATCTTGGCGTGGTGCCGCGAAATCGACCGGTGCCCGAGCACCACGTCGTTCTCGTCGGTGCGGCCAATGACCAGGGAGGCGCGGTCGAGCACGACCTCGCGCCCGGCCAGATCCGTGGTCACCACGAACAGACGCGCCGACCGCGCCGCCGCCGTCTGGTCGGCGGCGGTCTCGCCCAGCGCGCGCAGCGGGATCGTCGGCTGCGCCTCGAAGACCTCCGGAACGCCGGATTCGTCCACGACCGGCGGGGGGGTCTCGGGCGCGGCCTCCGGGGCGCCGGCCGGCGGGTGGGCGAGCACCGGGGGCGCGGCCGCCGCGAGCGGCTGCAGCTGCGGCACCGGCGCCGGCGTGTCGTTCGGCGAGCGGCGGTTGCGCCGCAGGCTGGTCGGCGACTGGGGCGCCGTCACCATCGCCGGCACCGGCCCCGGCGTCTTCGCGCCGCCGTCCTTCGGCACCGGCGGGGGGACCGCCGCGACGGCGGGGGCGGTGGGCGCCGTCGCGATACGCATCACCGGCAGCGGGGCCGTGATGGTCGCGGACCCGGTCATCGGGTGGGCGGGCTGAGCTGACATCGCGGCGACCGAGGCGCGGGTCGGAATCGCGACCGAGCCCCCCACCGTGCCCATCGGCCCCACCGCCGCCATCGTCGGGACCGTCGGGGCGATCGCCGACCGGAAGCGCCGGCTGTTCGCCCTTGAGCGCCAGCTTGTAGTCGCCGATCTGGACCTCGTCACCCTCGCGCAGCGGCGTCAGGGCCGCGATCTTCGTGCCGTTGACGCGGACCCCGGTGAAGCTGGCCAGATCCTCGATGTAGATCGCGCCGTTCTGGCGCACCAGACGGGCATGCTTCCGCGAGACGTTACGCTCGGTCAGCCGGATCGTGTTTCCGTCCAGCCGCCCAATCGTCATCTCCTCACGGGCGATGGGGACGACCGTCGTCTTACCCTCATCGTCTTCGATCGTCAGCTTGAACACGGCAAGGGCCTCGGATTTCCCAGGCCTTTTGACTCTATCCGTCGCGCCCGGACCGGTCAATCGTGCTCGGAGGACCCCCGGATCATTTGATCAGGATCAGCGCGGCCGCGATGACGATCGCCATTCCGATGATGAAAGCCGCGACCACGATGGCGACCGCAACGTTGCGGTTCTCGTGGATTTCACGCCGCAGGTTGTACGGTGTGATCAGCTCCCACAAGTAGTAGCCGATGATCAGCAGGACGATGCCGCAGAGGCCGAACAGGGCCGCGTCGAGCATCAGCCGCCAGAGCGGCGCTTGCGGAAGCGCCTGAAGCATTGGCCCTGCCGCCGCCGGGACGACGGGCGGCATCAGAGGCTGCGCAACTCTGGGTACGTGGTCATGACGTCGGTCTCGGTCATCGAATCATTGCCGTCGGCCGGCGTCCAGACGACTTCCATGCCCAGGAGCCCGCTGGGCGAGGCCCCGCCGAGCTCCGCCAGCAGCGCGCTCAGCTGCTCTTCGGAGCTGACCGCCGCGAACTTCTGCAGCGGAGCGCGGGTCGCCACCACCACGGTGACCACCACCAGCTCGAGCGCCTCCCTGCCCTCCTCGGCCGCGAGGGGCGACTGCTGGACCCGGCCGTCCGCGCCGCGGACCCGTTCGACCTGGAATCGGGCCCGCTCGGCCAGCGACAGACCGTTCATGGACGTCTCGGCGTTGGTGAGGCTCATCGGGCCGCGGGCCTCGGCGGAGGCATAACGAATCGCGTCTTTCTCACGCATCAGCTCGAGCGCGGTCTGCTGCAGCAGCGCCGCCAGCCCCGACTCTGTGTTGGTGTCGCCGTGGGCGGCGAACGCTGCCAGCCGGTCCTGGATCCCGCGCGCCGAGCGACCGAGCGCGAGCTGGAGCTTGTAGACATAGCCGCGGCCGGCATAGGTCTCGTATTCGTCCGCGTCGGTCGTCCCCCAGGGGGCGCCGCCCGCGCTGCGGCTGTTCCGGAGCGCACGCGAGACGGAGGCGACCGCCACGCCGACGATCAGCAACGCGACCACGGTGCCCATCAAGCCGAAGCCACCACCGTAGCCGTAACCGCCCCAGCCGAAGCTGGGGAAGAAATGGAAGGAGTGGGTGCCGCCGCCGTAGTAGCTGCTCCCGCCGCCCGAGTAGCTGCGCGACGTGCCCATCCCGGGGCTCGAGCGGAACCCCAGCCGGCCGCCGAAGCTGCCGCCGGAGCGGGGGCCCGCCAGCGCGAGCGCCGGCGCGAACACCAGCGCAAAAAACGCCAGCAACATGACGATCCAAGGCGCGCGACGCTTCATGGCACCGGGAAGTCTAGTCCGATTCACCTCTGCACGCACGCGCCCCTACACCTCGCTGAGGCGCCGCTTCTTCGAGAGCTCTTCGAAGTACTGGCGCAGCGGCGGCAGCGCGTCGACCAGACGGCGGAAATAGTCCCGCCCCAGGAACAGGATCGTGGTGGGCGACAGCGCGCGCACGGTCGCGTTGGTCGCCTGTTCACCCAGCAGAGCCATCTCGCCGAACAGCTCCCCAGCGCCCAGGCGGGCCAGGACCCGTTCCTGCCCGCTACCGTCCGAACGGACCACCTCGACGTCGCCGAGCAGGATCACGAACAACCCCTTGCCGTTGTCCCCCTCCCGGATCAGCACGGTGCCGGGCTCCACCTCGTGCCCCTCGAAGCGGCCCAGCAGGTCCATCTGCTGCTTGTGGTCGAACGGCTTGAACAGCGGAGACGTCGCCAGCAGGTTCTTCAGCACCCGCTCGCGGGCGAACTTGTCGATGCGCTCGGCCAGCGCCGGCACCTCGGCGCAAAGACGGCTCACCGCCTCGCGGTCGATCTCGAGCAAATCGGCCTCTCCGAGCACGCCGACGGACGCCGTGCGCGGCTGCTCGGTATAGAGCGCCATCTCCCCGAACAGCGCCCCCTCGTGCATCTGCGTCCGCTCGACGGTCTTCCCCGCCACGTTGGCGAACACCCGCACCTGACCGCTGGCGACGAAATAGAAGGCCCGCCCCGGCTCCCCCTCGCGGATCACCAGGTCGCCATCATCCCCCCGAATCAGCCGCAGCATCTTCAGGGCGCTGGGGAACAGCGCCGGCGGCAGCTCGGAGAAGAACGGGACCGGCAGGAACTGCTCCGGGTACTGCACGAACGCCGTGAAGTCGAGGGCCCGGGACCGCGCCCGCCTGGTCACCGTCGCGACGTCGTCGCCCGCCGCCGAACCGAGCGGCTCGATCTCGGCGTCCTGATCGACCGGCGCCTGACGGGCCGCGAACTTGGCCAGCGCCGGCACCCCGTGCGCGTAGTTTCCGGCCATCACGCTGACGATGTCATCGACCCGCTGGCCCAGCGACTCCAGCACCTTGCAGGCCACGATCGCGGAGAGCGGATGTCCCGAGCGGACGTCATGCATCGCCACGGCCCGATAGACCTCGATCGCCCCACCCTGGTCCCCAAGCCGCAGCAGCAGATCCGGGATCCTGCGCCGGCTGTCGTAGTCGAGCGGATTGGCCGCCAGCATGTGCTCGTGCGCAGCGAGCGCCGCGGCAAACTGCCCCGCGCGCGTCAGGTTGCGGGCCTCGAGCTTGAGCTCCCGGAGCTTGATCGCCATTGCGCGAACGTTATCCGGAGCGCGAAATAGGATCTCAGTGCCCGAGCCCGACGCTTCACTCGCGGCCGCGATCGCGGCGCTCGGATACGAGGAGCTGGGCCGCTCCGTCGAGGGGCGGCCGATCGTCGGGCGCCGGTTCGGCGGGGCCGGGGCACCGTTGCTCATGTTTGGCGGAATCCACGGCGACGAGCCGGCCTCCGTCACGGCGCTGGTGGAGCTCGCGACGCGGCTCCCGGCGGCCCTCCCCGTTCCGCTCTGGCTGCTCCCGGCCGTCAACCCTGATGGCCTCGCGCGCGGCGCCAAGAACTCCGCCCGCGACGTCAATCTGAACCGCAACTTCCCGGCTCGCTCGTTCACGACCGCCCACGCCCCGGGCTACTTCCCCGGGCCCGCGCCGCTCTCCGAGCCGGAGACCCGGGTGCTCGCCGCGATCGTCGACCGGGAGCCGCTCCGCGGCGCGGTCGCGGTCCACGCCCCCTTCGCCTGCGTGAACTACGACGGCCCCGCCGCCGCCTGGGCCGCGGCCGTCGCGACCGCCTGCGGCTGGCCGGCGCGGTCCGACATCGGCTATCCGACCCCAGGCTCGTTCGGAAGCTGGCTGGGGATCGATCGGGGTCTGCCGGTGCTGACCATCGAGCTTCCCCCGGGGCCTCTGGGCGGGTTTCGGAGCGCCGCGGCCGCCGCTGTGGATGAGGCGCTGCGCGCGGCGGCGACCGTTTGAGGTAGTATTGAACTTGACAGGCGGGGGGGCATCGTACTTTATCTGGCCCTTCCTTCTGGTTTCCCCGCCTCGCCTCTCCGCCACCAGTCCCCCGCCGGGGACAACACCCCACCCGCCCGACATGGACAAGGACACCGAGCGCACGTTTCTGGAGTCGATCTCGAGCGCGCTCGTCTCGCTCCCCTTCGACCTCAAGATCCTGCTCGAGGCGGTGGCCGACTCCGATCTCGAGCGCTCCGTGCGCGAGCTGGCGGCCGCCACGGTGGTCCACGTGATCACCCCGAAGGACGGCAACGTCGAGGCGCCGCTCCGGTTCAGCGAGGACGTGCTCCTGCTGCGGCTGGCGCTGACCAAGATCATCGCCGAGGGGGGCGAGTACGCCTCCGCGTTCCGCGAGCGCTTCGCCGAGGATCTGACCCGCTTCGAAGAGGACATGAAGCGGTTCCGGCAGACGCTGGGCGACGACATCGTCGACTGGCTCGACAGCCGCTGGGGCGCGCTGCTGAAGGCGGTCTATTCCAAGAAGAAGATCGCCATGTTCGTCGACGACGAAGAGGTGGGCACCTTCCTCTACGACGAGGGTCTCAAGTTCGGCACGCTCTACCCGATCAGCGAGAAGTCGCTGGCCGGGCGGGTCAAGCAGGCGCAGCCGTTCGTCGACCACCTCGCCCGCAAGCGCGATCAGGACAAGAGAAAGATCACGTCGTAGCGAGAGGTCGCAGGTGGTAACTGTCGCGCCGCTCGGCGCGGGGCCTTCGGGGCTCCTGGACATCGCGGTCGCGGTCGCGCAAGGGGCGAATCCGCCGCCGCCCGAGGTCGACGCTGCGGCCCGCGCTGCCGCGCCGCTGCTCACGTCGATCGCGCCGGCCCAGATGCGGACGGCGATCGAGGCGGTCATCCTCGGCCGCTCGCTGGACGTCGGGCTTCAGTGGATGCACGCCGCGGGCATGCTCGGCGTCGTCCTCCCCGAGCTGGAGGCGACGGTCGACTTCTCGCAAGAGGGGGGGCGCCGCCACAAGGACGTCTGGGAGCACACCAAGCAGGTGGTGCGGCAATCGGTGCCGAGCCCGATCGTCCGCTGGGCGGCGCTGCTGCACGACATCGGCAAGGTCCCGACCCGGGTGATGCTCCCCGACGGCAAGGTCACCTTCCACCGCCACGCCGAGATCGGGGCGCGGATGTGGGATCCGATCGCCAAGCGGCTGGGGTTCGACAAGCCGGAGCGCTACAAGATCCGGTTCCTGATCCTCCACCACCTGCGGGCCAACGCCTACGAGCCGGCCTGGACCGACGCGGCGGTGCGGCGGTTCGACCACGAGATGGGCGACCACCTCGACGACCTGCTCGATCTGTCGCGCGCCGACGTCACCTCGCGGCGCCCGGGGCGGCGCCAGGAGGCGGTGAGCAACATCCACGCGCTCAAGCAGCGGATCCTGGCCATCCGCGAGCTGGACGCGCGCGTGCCGCCGCTGCCGCCCGGCCTCGGCAACGCGATCATGACCGCGTTCAACCTGCCGCCGTCGAAGCGGATCGGCGATCTGCGCAAGCTGTGCGAGGAGGCGGTCGAGGCCGGCGAGCTGGCCGAACGGCAGGACGCCGACTACTACGTCGAGTTTCTCCGCGCCCGCGGCGAAGGCTGACGGCCCTCAGTCGCGGCAGCCGCCGTCAGTCGCGGCAGCCGCCGTCAGTCGCGGCGCCGACGGCCACCAGGAAGCTGCCGCCGCTGAGCGGCGCGGTGGTGGGGACGCCGAAGGCGTCGGGGAGGCCGGCGTCGAAGGTGATGTCGATCTGCCCCGCGGGCCAGCCGCCCAGGCAGGCCGCCGGCGAGACGTAGATTCCGGTCGGCGCGCCGGAGACCGCGGACAGGGCAATCGGCAGCTCGACCTCGCCGATGCGGGCGTGCACGAACGGCAGCAGGATCGCCGTCGCGGCCGGTCGGTTGCTGAAGGTGACCCGGTAGAGGGCGGTCGGCGGGACTGTCCCCAGCGCGTCATTCCCCCCGATTTCGGAAGGGAGCACGACCATCGGTTCGATCACCACCGGGATCCCCTCGGGGCCTTCGATCGCTTCGCCGTAGACGCTGGTCAGCGCCGTCCTGTCGGGGACGAACGTCACGGTCGTCGCCGACGGAAATCCCACCGCCCGGGGGCGCAGGAACACGTCGGTCGTCCCGCTCCCGAACGGCGCGGTCAACGGCGGCGTGCTGTTGTAGAAGGTCTCGGCGGCGAACGGCGGCGTGCTCATCACGGTCGCGCTGTCCGCCCAGGTCGTGTCGAACGCCGGCGGCTGGCGGGAGACCGGCGCGCCGTCGACGGTCTCTTCGATGCGCGCGCCGTCGAGGCGGCGATCGAACACGAAGTGAACCCGGCTGGCGTCGCCCGGGACGCTGGCGACCAGCGCCGGATTCGGATCCCGCGACCAGACGACGCTGAGGCCGCCAGACCGCTCCCACACCACCCGCAGCAGCACCGGCGCGCCGTGCGGCGTCGCCGGCGGCGAGCTGCTACAGCCGACGGCCGCGAGCAGGCTCGGCAGCAGGGCCACCAAAAAGGCGCGGGCCATGGGCCGTCAATCTACCTCGGAACCCGAGGACCGCTATGCTGCCCCGGTGAGCCTGCCGCCGATCGCGATCGACGACGCCGCCGATCCGCGGCTCCGTGACTATCGCGCGCTGAAGGAGCACCGCCTGACCGCCGAGGGCGGCCGGTTCGTGGCCGAGAGCGAGCGGGTGGTGCGCCGCCTGATCGGCAGCGGGCTCCCCGTGCAATCGGTGCTGCTGACCGCGCCGCGGCTGGCGACGCTGGCCGACGCGCTCGCCGGCCCTTTTCCCGTCTACCTGGCCTCGCAGGAGGTGCTGGACGGCGTGGCTGGCTTTCACGTCCACCGCGGCTGTCTGGCGATCGGCGCCCGCCCTCCGGTCGCCCGCATCCCCGCCGGGGCGCGCGCGGTGCTCGTGCTGGAGGATCTCACCGACGTCGACAACCTGGGGGCGATCGCTCGCCACGCCGCCGCGTTCGGCGCCGACGCGCTGCTACTGAGCCCGCGCTCGGCCGATCCCTTCTATCGCAAGGCGATCCGCGTCTCGCTGGGCGCGGTGTTCACGCTCCCGATCGTCCGCGCCGAACGCTGGCCCGACGCGCTCGCCGACCTGCGCGCCGACGGGCTGGCGCTGGTCGCCGCCGTGGTCGCGCCGGACGCGACGCCGCTCTCGCGCTTCCCCGCCCCGGCCCGTTTCGCGCTGCTGCTCGGCGCCGAGGGGCCCGGGCTCTCCGCCGCCGCCCGCGCCGCCTGCGATCACCAGGTGACCATCCCGATGGGCCCCGGCGCCGACTCCCTGAACGTCGCCACCGCCGCCGCGATCTTCCTCTACGCCCTCACCCAGCGCTAACGCTTCGGCGCCAGAAACCGCTTCGAAAACGCCGTCCGCCTCTCCTTCGAGGCTTTGTCGATCCCATCGTCCGTCGACTCTCCGGCTCCGATCGCGTCGGGGGAGCGCGAGCTCTGCTCGCGCGAGCCCATCGCGGGGGGCGCGGGACCCTTCCAGGGTCCCGAACTCCAATTGACGAACAGCTTGCGCGTCTCGGGCTGGCAGGTCGGGCAGAAGCAGGCGTCGCCGTCACCAACGCGAACGGCCCGGATCGTCGTGCCGCAGACCAGGCAGGGCTTGCCGTCGCGCCCCCGCACCTTGAGAAAGTCGCGCACCTTGACGTCGATCGGCTCGTCGCGCCGTTTGATCTCGGCGATCGCCTCGCTCAGCACCTTGCCGATCGAGGTGTAGAGCGCGTCGATCGCGGCGGGCTCCAGCTTGTTGCAGAAGGTCTTGGGGTGGATGCCGGCCGCGAACAGGATCTCGTCGGCGTAGGCGTTCCCGATCGACGCGAGCGCGGCCTTGTTCATCAGGAAGGCGCGCGTCTGCTCGCGGCGCTTGGCGATCGCCTTGCCGAACGCCGCGCGCGTGAACGCCGGCGAGGTCAGCTCCAGCCCCAGCGTGCCGTAGACGGGGATGTTCCCTTCGTCGGCGGCGCGCGCGACGTAGACCTTGCCCATTCGTTTCTCGTCGATGTACTGCAGCTCGGGCCCGCCCTCGAACACCAGCGCGAGCCCCAGCGCGCGCGGATCCTTCTTGGCGGTCTCCGGGGCCAGCAGCTTGTAGCGGCCCACCAGCATCGCGTTGATGACGATGACCAGATCGCCGGCGAGGCCGAAGCGCATGAAGTGACCACGGCGCGCGATCGTCTCGACCGTGCGGCCGACCAGGACCGCGGGGAACGGCTCGGGCAGCATCAGCCGCAAGACCGTCGGGTCACCGGTGCGCGCGGCCGCGATCCGCTTACCGCCGACCGCAGCCCGCAGGCCGGCTTCGACATGGACGAGATCGGGCAGCTCGGGCATGGGCTGAGGTCCGGTGTGCAGTATGGCAAACTGCGGGGATGCCGCTGCACTTCAAGGTGATCGTCGCCCTGGTGGTGGTCGGCTGCGTCGCGTTCCTGGTCAACGGGGTCCTCACGCTGCGCCGCCGCAAGCGCAACCTCGCGCACTGGGAAAAGGGCGAGCCCCTCGAGGGCGTCGACGACTGGGACTGAGCGCCCTGCCGCGCCGGTCGCGTGACCGGCGGCTCACGACGCCCGGCGCGCTTCTCGGTACTGTTCCGGTATGAAGCTCTATCTTGCCGGGGTGATGCTGCTGCTGGCCGGCTGTTCCAGCACGGGGCCGAGCGGAGAGGCGGGCCTCGACGCCCAGGCCGCGGCGGCGTTCTGCGCCGGCCTCGGCGCGTGCAACACGGAGCCGTCTTGCAGCAGCGGCGTCTGCTGCGACGGCCGTGATTGCACCAGCGAGTGCGTCGTCGTGGCGAAGCGCCTTCGGGCCGACCTGATGCCCCAGCTCGAGGGCTGCCTCGCGAGCTGCGGCAACGATGACTGCCCGTTCTTGGTCGAGGACCAGAACGACGATCGGCCGATCGACGCCGCCTTCGAGCAGGCCTGCACCGCCGCCTTCGCCTGCGATCAACCGCCCGAGGGCTACCCGGAGCTCTGCGCCGTCACGGGGCTGTTCACCGAGGAGGTGCTCCGCGCGGCGATGGCCTGTCTCGCCCAGGGCTGCAACCAGGGCCGCTGCCTGGCCGATGCGACCTTCTGCCATCGGAATTCACCGAACGACTACTGTCTCTGACAGGCGGCTACGAGAACGTCCGCCCGAAGACCTCGGCGAAGGCGTCGCGGACGGCGGTCTTCACCTCCATCATGTCGATCGGCCGGCCGAGCTCGCTGGCCATGGACGCCATCACCGTCGCGTCGAGGCCGCAGGGGTTGATGGCCGCGAACCTCGCGAGGTCGGTGGAGACGTTCAGCGCGAAGCCGTGCATCGTCACCCAGCGCTTCACCGCGATCCCGATCGAGGCCAGCTTGCGCGTCTGGTCGGCGGTCCAGACTCCGGTCCAGTCGGGCTTGCGCCCGGCGGGCAGCTGCCAGCGCCCGAGGGCGCGAATCAGCGCCTCTTCCAGGTTGCGCAGGTAGAGGTGGAGATCGCGCTCACCGTCGCGGAGCAAGAAGATCGGATAGCCGACCAGCTGCCCGGGGCCGTGGTACGTGACGTCGCCGCCGCGCTCGATCTCGAACACCGGCGTCTCCGCCACCGCCAGCAGGTTCTCGGCGTGGGCCCGGCGCCCCGCGGTGATGACGTGCGGGTGCTCGACGAACACCAGCGTGTCGGGAATCTCGTCGCGCTGGCGGGCGCCCACCAGCTCGAGCTGCCGTGCCCAGACCTCGCCGAACTCGCGCGTGCCGAGGTCGAGCAGTTGCGCCGGTGGTTTCACCGGTTCTGAATATGGATCGCTTCGCCCAGGCTCGCCTTCGCCGCCTCCATGATCGCCTCCGGCAGCGTCGGGTGGGCGTGGATGGTCAGGCTCAGATCGTCGGCCAGGGCCCCCATCTCGATCGCCAGCGCCGCCTCGGCGATGACGTCCGAAGCGCCGCCGCCGACGACCTGGATGCCGAGGACCTCGTGGGTCCCCGCGTCGATGACGACCTTGACGAAGCCGTCGGTGTCGGCGTTCGCGATGGCGCGGCCGAGGGCCACGAACGGGAACTTGCCGACCTTGACCTTCCGCCCGGCCGCCGTCGCCTCCTCGGCGCCGAGGCCGACGGTCGCGACCTCCGGATCGCTGAAGATGACCGCGGGGATGCAGCGGACGTCGAACTCCGCGTGGTGCCCGGCGATCACCTCGGCGACCACCTCGGCCTCGCGCGAGGCCTTGTGGGCGAGCATCGGCTGCCCCGCGACGTCGCCGATCGCGTAGATGCCGGGGATGTTGGTGCGCTGCTGCTTGTCGACGGGGACGAAGCCGCGCTCGATCTTCACCCCGAGCGCCTCCAGCCCCAGGTTCTCCGAGTTCGGGCGGCGCCCGACCGAGACCAGCACCTTGTCGGCGTCGATGGTCTGGTCCTTGCCCCCGACATCGACGGTGACGATCGCGCGCCCGTCGCGTTCGGTCCACGACTTGGCCTTGGCGCCGGTGATCACCTCGACGCCCAGCGCCTTCAGCTTGCGGGCCACCAGCTTGACGATCTCCGGATCGTTGCCGGGGAGGATCGCGGGCAGCGCCTCGACGACGGTGACCTTCGCGCCGAGCTTGGCGTAGAGGGTCCCGATCTCGATGCCGATGTAGCCGCCGCCGATCACGACCAACCGCGCGGGAACTTCGGCAAAGTCGAGCGCACCGGTGGAATCGACGATCCGGTTGCCGTCGAACTTGAACCCGGGAATCTCGATCGGGCGCGAGCCGGTGGCGATGACGATCGCGCCAGCCTTGATCGTCGTCGTACCGTCCTTGCCGGTCAGCTCGACGGTGTCGGGGGCGACGATGCGCGCCACGCCCGTCCGGTAGTCGCAGCCGTTGGCCTTGAGCAGCGTCTTGACGCCGCCCGTGAGCTTGCTGACGACCTCCCCCTTCCACGACTGCATCCGGGCCATGTCGACGCGGAGGTTGTCGGCCAGGATGCCGATATCGGCGCCATGCCGGATCTTGTCGTAGGTCTTGGCGGCGTTGATCAGCGCCTTGGACGGGATGCAGCCGACGTTCAGGCAGATGCCACCGGGCTTGTCGCGCTCGACGACCATCGCCTGCTTCTTGAGCTGCCCCAGGCGGATGCCGGCGACGTAGCCGCCCGGGCCGGCTCCGATCACCAACGCTTCGACGCGAACTTCGTCAGACATGGCGCGGCTTATACCCCAATGGCCCAAGCCGGCAACAGTGACGGCAACGGCGACGGGCGCCGCTCAGGCGCGCGCGGCGGCGAGCTGGGCGTCGACTTCGTCCTGCAGCGCCTGCGCGGCCGCGGCGTCGAGAATCTCGGCCGCGATCAGCCAGGCGCGCGTGCGGGCGATCGGATCGCGGTCCGCACCCGGCTCGACCACCGCCTCGATCAGCGTCGCCCCGCCCCCGCCTTTGGCCAGCGCGACCGCCTCGGCCGTCGCGGCGTAAACGGCGCGCAAGTCGCCGCCGTCGACGCGCAGGCCGGCGATTCCGTAGGCGAGAGCCTTGACCGCCATCGTCTCCGAGACCGTCTCGGGCACCGCCGGCGTCGTCGCGGGCAGGACGTTGATGCAGACGAAGATCACCGGGACCTTGAACACGCCGGCGAAGTTCAGCGCCGCGTGAAAGTCCTCCGCGCTGGTCTCGCTGGCGTCGAGGAAGGCGAGCGAGACGCCGGCCTTCTTCTGCATCTTGATCGCCCAGGCGATCCCCATCGCGTGCGGCAGCTGGGTCGCCGCCTGCTGCGAGGGGGGGAGCACGTGGCGCTGCCGCCACTCACCGGGCACCTTGCCGGCCAGGAAATCGCCGAGTGAGAACTCGCGCCAGAATCCGGGCCCCCGACGAAGGGTCTCCGCCAGCTCGGCCCGCCCCGGGGCAACCACGTCGTCGAACTTGAGCGCCGCCATCGCGCCGGCGATCGCCGCTTCGCGCCCGCGCGGATCGGCGGGCGGCCGCCCCGCGGGCGACTCGGCTCCCGCCCGCTGCACGGTCAAGGCGCCGAGCGCGCGCCCGACCAGCATCGCCCCGTAGGCGTCGCGCAGGGGCGCGGCGTCGAGCCCGGCCGGCACGTCGTCGCCCGCGCTGGTGGCGAGCCCGGTCACGCGCCGGTAGTCCTCGTCGCTCCAGACCTCGACGGCGGGCGCGGCCACGTCCCCCATGCCGGCGCGAATGCGCGGCTTCTTCGGGATCTTGCTCTCGTTGCGGGGGGCGGCCATCGACTTCAGGTCGCCAGCGACCCGGGCGTCTCGAGCGTCGCCTTGATGTCGGCGACGAAGCGCGCGGCGTCGTAACCGTCGACGAGCCTGTGGTCGAACGACAGCGAGAGGTTCATGAGATCGCGGATCTCGATCTTGTCCCCGACGACGGCCGGGCGGCGGATGATCCGGTGCACGCCCAGGATCGCGACCTCGGGATAGTTGATGATCGCGGTCGCCATCAGCCCGCCGAAAGCCCCCAGGCTGGTGATCGTGAAGGTCGAGCCGGCGAGCTCCTCGCGCGCCGCCTTTCCGGTGCGCGTGAGCCCGGCCAGCCGATCAATCTCGCGGGCCAGCTCGACCAGCGACTTGCGGTCGGCGTCGCGCACCACCGGCACCACCAGCCCCGCGTCGGTCGCGGTGGCCATGCCGATGTGGTAGCTGCGCCGCTGGACGATCTCGCCCGCCGCCTCGTCCAGCAGGGCGTTCATCTGCGGGAACTTCACCAGCGCCCCGCACGTCGCCTTGATCAGGAACGGCAGGAACGACAGCTTCACCCCCTGCGGGGCGAGGTCGGCGTTGACCTTGGCGCGCAGGGCGACCAACGCGGTGACGTCGATCTCCTCGACGTAGGTGGCGTGCGGGGCGAGCTGCTTGGCCTTGGCCAGGTGCTCGCCGATCTTCTTGCGCAGCCCGCGGAAGGGGACGCGCACGTCCCCGGGCGCGGCGGCGACCGGCGCGTGCGCCCGCGCGGACGAGGCGGCGCCATCACCATGAGCCTTCACGTCGTCGGAGGTGACCCGACCGCCGGGCCCGGTGCCGCTGACGGTTTTGATGTCGACGCCGCTGTCGCGGGCCAGCTTGCGGGTCGCCGGCATCGCCAGCACCCCGGCGTCCGGCGCGTTCACGCCGTTCGGCTTGCCGAACGGGGACGTGACCACCGCAGGCGGCGCCACCGGCTGGCTCGCCGCGGCGGCCGTCGCCGCGTTCTTCGCCGGCGCCTCGGCGGCCGCGTCGTCGCCATCCAGGTCAATGACAATCAGGACCTTGCCGACGCGGCAGGTTTGCCCCTCGCTGAACATCAGCTGCGCGACCTTGCCCGCGCGGGGCGACGGAATCTCGACCGTCGCCTTGTCGGTCATCACTTCGACCATGGGCTGGTCCTCGCGAAGGAGGTCTCCCTCCTTGACCAGCCAGCGAACAACCTCGCCCTCGACGACGCCTTCGCCGATGTCGGGGAGCCGGAACTCGTATCGCTTCGCCATTTCTAAAAGCTCACAACCCGCGCCACCGCATCCAGGACGCGCTCCGCATCGGGCAGGTACTCGTGCTCCAGCGTGTAGGGGAAGGGCGTGTCGAAGCCGGTGACGCGCAGGATCGGCGCCTCGAGGTGCAGGATCGCCCTTTCTTGAATGGTCGCCGCCATCTCCGCGCCGAACCCCGAGGTGCGCGGCGCCTCGTGGACGATCACCACCCGCCCCGTCGTCTCCACCGACTTCAGCAGACAGGGCAGATCGAACGGCACCAGCGTACGCAGATCGATCACCTCGAGATCGAACCCACGCTCGGCCCCTTTGCGGGCCGCCTCCAGCGCCGTGTGGACCATGGCGCTCCAGGCGATGACCGTCACCGGCGTGCCGGCGCCAGTGCGCGGTCGCACCACCTTGGCCTCGCCCAGCGGGATCGTGTACTCGCCCGCGGGAACGTCGGCGCGCGCCTCGCGGTAGTAACGCTTCGGCTCCATGAAGATGACCGGATCCTCGCCGCGGATGGCGCTGGCCAGCAGCCCCTTCGCGTCGATCGGGTTCGACGGGCAGACCACCTTCAGCCCCGGGATGTGGATGAACAGCGCCTCGGGCGACTGCGAATGGTAGTGCCCGCCCTTGATGCCGCCGCCGATCGGCATGCGAATCACGACCGGCGCCGGGTACTCGCCTCCCGAGCGGTAACGGAACTTCGCCAGCTCGTTCACGATCTGATCGTAGGCGGGGTAGACGTAGTCGCCGAACTGGATCTCCGGCACCGGCCGCATGCCGTAGAGGGCCATGCCGATCGCGGCGCCGATGATCCCCGACTCGGCCAGGGGCGTGTCGATGCAGCGATCGGGGCCGAACTCGGCCTGGAGATTTTCTGTGGCGCGGAAGACGCCGCCGAACCGCCCGACGTCCTCACCCAGCACGACCACACGAGGATCGCGCCGCATCTCGACCCGGAGGGCGTCGTTCACGGCCTGGAGCAGGTTCATCTCGGGCATGGGGCGTTTTCCGTGGAGGCGGATACCGCAATCCGCGACCAGTGGCAAGTCGCGAGCGGTCGGGCGAGTCGGGGGACTCTACTCGACCGAGCCGGACTAAACCGCTGGGGAGCCGGCCGGCGCGCGCAGCTTGTAGCCGACGTGGCGGACGGTCTCGATCATCGCGCTGCCTGGGCCGAGCTTGGCCCGCAGGCGGCGGACGTGGATGTCGACGGTGCGGGTGCCGCCGGCATAGCGGTAGCCCCAGACCCGGGAGAGCAGCTGTTCGCGCGAGAAGACGCGCCCCGGCCGCTCGGCCAGGAACTTGAGCAGCTGGAATTCCTGGCGCGGCAGCTTCAGGGCCCGCCCCCGGTAGGACGCCTCGACCGCGACCGCGTCGATGACCAGATCCCCGATCTTGATGCGCCCGGCGGCGCGGAACGACGACATCCGCCAGTCGAGCTGCCGGATACGGGCGTAGAGCTCGGGAGCGACCACGGGTGCGAGCACGAAGTCGTCGGCGCCCGCCTCGGGGTCGAGCCCCGCGAGCCGCGACACCTCGACGCACAGCAGGACCGGAACGTCGGCCAGCGAGCCGACCTCGCGCACCCGCCGGATGGCCGCCCGCCCGACTTCCAGGTGCGCCCCCGCGTCGACCACGACGACCGAGGGACGCTGCAGCTCGATGTCCTCCGGCAGCTGATCGATGTCGTACCCGACCGCGACGACTTCGCAGCCGAGATCGCTGAGGGCGGCAGCCGGGGAGTCCGACTCGGAAGACGCCGTCGCCGGATTGGAGGTCACTACGAGAGCCCTCATTCGGCGGCTACAGTATCCGGCGGGACCCCCTACGGCAATAACGACGGATCATCGGTTCCGGAAAAATCAAGCCGGGGTTTCGGGACGAACCGCAGCTAACTCGCGTCCGGCGCTTGGCTCATGGCGCACCTGGTGCAATACTGTCTGCTTGATGGACGACTTCCACTGCTCCTTCTGTGGGAAGCGGCGCCGTGAGGTGCGCAAGCTCATCTCCGGCCCGCGCGTCTTCATCTGTGACGAGTGCGTCGCTCTGTGTAACGACATCATCGCCAAGGAAGAGGCGGCGGAGCGCCCCAAGCACCCCCGTCCCCGCGAGATCTGGGACGAGCTGAACAAGTACGTCATCGGCCAGGACCGCGCCAAGAAGGCGCTGTCGGTCGCCGTGCACAACCACTACAAGCGCATTGGCCAGCACGGCAAGGCGGGCGACGTCGAGATTCAGAAGGGGAACATCCTGCTGCTCGGCCCCACCGGCTGCGGCAAGACGCTGCTGGTGCAGACGCTGGCCAAGAAGCTGGACGTGCCGTTCGCGATGGCGGACGCGACCACGCTGACCGAGGCGGGGTACGTCGGCGAGGACGTCGACAGCGTCATCAAGGCGCTCTACCGCAACGCGGGCAATGATCCCGACAAGGCCAGCCGCGGCATCGTCTGCATCGATGAGATCGACAAGATCGCCCGCAAGGGGGGCGGCCCGTCGGTGACGCGTGACGTCTCGGGCGAGGGTGTGCAGCAGGCGCTGCTCAAGATCCTCGAGGGGAAGCAGGCCTCGATCACCCCCGATGGGGCGCGCAACCGCCCACAGCAGGAGCTGATCCAGGTCGACACGACCGACATCCTGTTCGTCTGCACCGGGGCGTTCAACGGCGTGGAGGAGATCGTCCGCCGCCGCGTCGGCGAGCGCGGGCTCGGCTTCGGGGCCCACATCGGCAAGGGCGAGGAGTCGAAGAACAACCTGCGGGCGATGACCCGCACCGAAGATCTGATCAAGTTCGGCATGATCCCGGAGTTCATGGGGCGCCTGCCGATTATCGTGGCGGCCGATGATCTGGACGTCGACATGCTGGTCGAGATCCTGTGGAAGCCGAAGAACGCGCTGTCGAAGCAGTACGAGCGCCTGTTCGAGATGGAAGGGGTCAAGCTTCGCTTCACCGAGGATGCGCTTCAGGGGGTCGCCGAGGAGGCCACCCGCCGCAAGTCGGGCGCCCGTGGCCTACGCGCCATCCTTGAAGAGGTGATGCTGGACGTCATGTACGAAATCCCCTCGCTGACCGGGGTCAGCGAGTGCGTGGTCACCCGCGACGTCGTCGTGTCGCGCAGCCGGCCCCAGCTCGTACGCGAGAAGAAGGCCTCCTAAAGTTTGGGGCGGTAGCGGTCGAGCTTTCCCACCACCGATCCGTCGTTACAGTTACAGTTCTATCGTCAGCCCGAGGTTGAAACCGAAAATGTTGAGCCCGAAAGAAAAAGCCCAGATTCGTACGGTGCTCGAGGACGAGCAGCGTCGGTTGGTGAAGAAGAGCGAGAACGCCCTGTCGTACTCGATGAACCACGAGCGGAACATCGGTCGTGATTCGATCGACGAGTCGATGGAGGAGGAGATCTTCTCCACCGAGATGCGGCTGCACGACCGGGAGAAGTTCCTGCTCGGGAAGATCACCAAGCAGCTCGCCCGTCTGGACGCGGATGAGATCGACGTCTGCGAGGACTGCGGCGAGCCGATCTCCTTCCGGCGGCTGCTGGCGCGTCCCGTCACAACCCTCTGCATCGAGTGCAAGGAACAGAGCGAGCGCGAAGAGCAGGCGACCGAGCAGGCCGGCCGGGCTGGCGGCTTCTCGGAGCTCGGCGAAGGGGGCGAAGGCGAAGCGAAGCTCCCTGCGGAAGAGTGAGGGGGCCCGAGCGCGGCGCGCGCCGCGCTCGCTATTGCCCCGCTTTCGTTATAGCTTCGCGCCCGAGTCGGTGACCGATGTCCGATAACCGATATCGCATTACCGAGCGGGTGGCGGCCGGAGGCATGGCCGAGGTGTTCCGCGGCGTCGCGGAGTCGATGCGCGGGTTCAAAAAGAACATCGCGATCAAGCGCATCCTCCCGTCGCTGACCAAGAACAAGAAGTTCGTCGCCATGTTCCTGGACGAGGCGCGGCTGTCGCTGGCGCTTCAGCACGCGAACATCGTGCAGGTGTTCGACATCGGCCACTCCGAGGACACGTACTTCATCGTCATGGAGTACGTCGACGGCTGCGACCTCAAGGCGCTGCTCGACTGGCGGCGGCGGATCGGCCGTCGCATCCCGATCGCCCACAGCCTCTATCTGGGCCTCGAGATCTGCAAAGGGCTGTCGTACGCGCACGAGCTGCCCAACCCCGAGACCGGGGCCCCGATGGGGATCGTCCACCGCGACATCTCGCCCCCCAACGTCCTCATCTCGAAGCAGGGGGAGATCAAGGTCGTCGACTTCGGCCTGGCCAAGGCGACCAGCCAGGTGGAGATCACCGACCCCGGGGTCGTGAAGGGGAAGATGAGCTACCTGTCGCCCGAGGCGGCGCGGGGCGAGGACGTCGACTCCCGGGCCGACATCTTCGCGGTCGGCATCCTGATGTACGAGATGCTGACGGGGAAGCGGCTCTTCTACGGCGAGACCGACTACCAGACCGTCGAGCTGGTGCGAAACGCGAAGATTCCGCCGATCAAGCCCCAGAACCCGCAGGTCGAGCCCGAGCTAGAAGACATCATTCGCAAGACGCTGGCCAAGCGGAAGGAAGACCGCTACCAGAACGCCAACGACGTGCAGGACGCGCTGGCGCAGTACAGCTACTCGCGCGGGCTGAAGGTGATCTCGCGTGACATCGCCGAGCTGGTGCGCCAGTGCCTGGAAGACAAGCGGATGCAGTCGGGCGAAGGAAAGCCCAAGACCAGCATCATCGACCACCTGCTGCAGGACGAGATTGTCAAGTTCACCTCGGTCGACTTCGAGGACCCGGGCGCGCAGCCGCTGACGGCCGACGAGCTGGCACCACGCGACCAGCCGACTGCCCCCGCGGGGGGCGGCGACTTCATCGATCCGCGCGGCTGGGCCGACGAGCGACACACCCCCGTGCTCGGCATCGCCGAGGTAGACGCGCTGGAGGCCCGCAAGACCTCGCGTGACGTGCCAGCGGCGGCGACCCCGAGCAAGGGCGCCCCCCAGCCGGCGTCCTCGCCCGGGCGCACGACCGGCCAGCGGCGGGTCGCGACCGGCGAGAGACGGATCCAGTCGCCTCCGGTCGCGCCGCCCGGCTCGACGCCCGGGCCCGAACGTCTGGCCGCGGTGCTGGAGCCCATGACGCCGGGCCCCGAGGCCCTGGTCGGCGTGCTCGAGCCGGGGCCAGCCCCGGGCACCCCGCCCGCCCGGCGGCCGAACCGCGCCGGCCGCAGCTTCTTGATCGGCGTGGCGATCGGCGCGGTCATCCTCGCCGCGGCGATCGCGACCATCGTCTCGAAAAAGAACACGGCGCCCGCGCCCACGTCCGCGCCGCAAACCGCCCGCCAGACGCCCTGAGCGCGTCCGGGCCCCGCCCCGGCCCAGGCCCTGTCAGCAAACCTGGGCTACTTGGCCTTGCGGCGCAGCACCCGGGCGAACTTCGCCCGATCCTCGGGGCCGAACTCGCGGGTCACGAGCAGCACGGCGACGTAGGCAACGGCGGAGAGGATCGTGGCGGCGAGGCCGACCAGCTTGCCGTGTCCAGGGACGAGTCGCGCGGCGAGCGCGCCCGCCGCCAGCGCCGCAGCGACCCGCGCGACCGTGGCGGCCGGGACAGCCCCTCCCAATCGGGCGCGCAAGTAGACGATCGCGACCACGCATCCGGTCACCATCCCCAGCGCCGTTGCCGTGGCGGCGGCCATCAGCATCTCCGAGCCGAGCGGCGCGTGGGGAACCAGGAGCGCGGCGGCCACCGAGCCGACGACCACCGTCGTCACCATGATGGAGACCGAGGCGCGGGTGTGGCCGGAGGCGTTCAGAATCGCGCACGCGACGGCGAGCAGCGCCAGGCAGCATTCGCCGGCGACCAGGACCGGCAGGGCCAGGTACCCCTCGCCGTACTCGGGCTTGTAGATGATCGCGAGCAGCGCCGCCGGGCGCGCGGCCAGCGCGATCCCCATGACGCCGGCCAGGATCAGGGCGTAGCGCAGCGTCTGCGTCACGTAGCTTCGGGTCGCGTCGCGATCGGCCTCGAACGTCGCCCGTGACACCAGCGGGAAGATCACGAACGTCACCACCAGCAGCGCCTGGTAGGGCAAGAGGGCCAGCGTCCGCAGCGCCTGGTAGTGCCCGACGAGGCGCGCCGCCACGGTCGCGTCGGCAGCTGTCCCGGCGAAGTGGTGGAGCAGCGGCGAATCGTAGTTGAGGGCGACGTTCAGGAGCAGCGCATAGACCGACACCGCCCCCATGTAGCGGGCCAGCTTGCCGGGGGGGAACGCCTCGCCGGTCGCCGACAGCTTCATGACCTGCGACGAGACGACCAGAATGACCACCGCAGCGGAGACGAACCCGGCGAACGCTCCCGCGACGTGCCAGAGCACCGCGCAACCGAGCAGCAGGATCGTCTTCATCGTCGCGAAGCCGACGTCGAAGCTGGCCTGAACGTGGAAGCGCCGCAGTCCGTTGGCCGAGCCGACGAAGACGGCGTAGATGCCGTAAAGGAAAGGGATCAGCGCGGCGATCCGGAAGTACGACGTGTAGCCGGGCGCCTTCACGAAGCCCGCAATCAGCGGCGCGCCGAGCAGCATCACCAGGGTGATGGCCGCGCCCAGGACCACCTGCATCCTGAGGCTGGCGCGCTGGACCGCGCCCGCGCGGGCGTCGTCCTCGGCGGTGAACTTCGACACCGCCTGCACCGTCGCCTGCACCATCGTGTTGTTCACGATCGAGATGACGTTGTTGACGACGGAGAACGCGCCGAAGCTCGCCGAGTCGATCAGCTTCGGCAGCCCCCATTGCTGCACGAAGCCGCTCAACATGAAGTAGAGCTTCGCGAACCCGATGAAGAGAGCGCCCCGGCCGGCGACCACCGCGACGTCGGACTTCGTGGCCTTCTCGTCGCTCATGATGTCACCCCCGAGACGATGCGCTCGATGCCGCCGAGGTCGCGTTTGATCTGCACGTCGGTGAAGCCGGCTTCCCGCAGCAGCGCGGCGGTCGCCGGGGCCTGGCCGGCGCCGATCTCCAGTGCCAGCGCGCCGCCCGGCGACAGCAGCGCCGGGGCCGCCGTGACCAGCCGCCGCACCAGCACCAGCCCGTCGGGGCCACCGTCGAGGGCCAGCGCCGGTTCGACCCGGACCTCGGCAGGCAGGCCGGCGAGCTCGCCTGTCGGGATGTAAGGGAGGTTGGCGACGATCAGCGTGAACGGCGCGTGCGCGATCAGCGGCGCCGCCAGATCGCCCGCAACGAAGGTGACCGCGGCGCCGTGGCGCTCGGCGTTCGCGCGCGCCACGGCCAGCGCGTCTTCCGAGACGTCGCTCGCGTAGACGGCGGCGTCGGCGCGCAGCTTGGCCAGCGTCACGGCGATCGCGCCCGAACCGGTGCCGACGTCGGCGATCCGCGCGGCGGCCGACTCCCCCAGGCGATCCGTCGCGACCTCGATCAGGGTCTCGGTGTCGGGACGGGGCACCAGCACCCGTGCGTCGACGGCGAATTCGAGCTTCCAGAACTCTTTCTTGCCGACCAGGTAGGCGACCGATTCGCCGGCCTGGCGGCGCTTGATCAGCTCGCGAATCGCGGCCAGCTCGTCGGCGGAGAGCGGCCGGTCGGACTGCACGTAGAGCTGGATGCGCGGCAGCGTCAGCACGTGGCCGACCAGCAGCTCGGCGTCGAGGCGCGGCGTCGCCAGCCCGCGCTCCGCGAACCGGGACGCGGTCCACTTGATGACGTCGAGCACCGTCCACTGAGCGGCAGTCGCAGAAGCGGCGGGGGCGGGGTTGGCGGCAATCGCGTCGCGGGAGGACGGGCTTCGCCCGTCCGAGCGCATCGCGGGAGGTTCGGAACCCGTCTGCGGGGTCCGGGGTGGAGACAAATCGGCCAAAGCGGGTGCGTCCGAGTGTATCCCGCCGCTCACTTCATCCGCAGTCGTTCGACGGGGACACCGCCGAGGAGGTGGTCCTTCACGATCTGGTCGACGTCGCCGACGGTGACGCCGCCGTACCAGATCTGCTCGGGGTAGACGACGACGGTCACACCGCGCGCGCACTGGTCGAGGCAGCCGGCGGCGTTGGCCCGGATCTTCCCCTTCACGCCGCGCTCGTGCAGCTGGCGCTTGAACTCGTCGCGTACCGCCTCGCTCCCCTTCGACGCACAGTCCCCCTTGGGATTGCCGGGGTCGCGGCGGTTCGTGCAGATGAAGACGTGCTTCTCGAAGTGCGGTTCGGCCATGGAGCTACAACTTACCAACATCCCCGGCGCGGACCCAACCTTCGAGGCCGTTGCCGAGGCGAATGCGCAGCCAGTCCTGGTCGCGCTCGACGATCCGGACGCGCAGACCGGCATGAACGTCGAAGCTGGTCCGGTAGTTGACGTCGGCCCCTTCCTTGACCGCCAGCGCGTCGGGCAGGACGACGCCGAAGGGAGTCTGTTCCAGCTGCACCCGCCCGTAGAGCAAGGCCCCCGCCAGCAGGGCGCCGGTGGCCAGCACGGCCGTGATCGCCCCCAGCGTCGGACGAAGGTCCTCACGCGACCTCCGGCGCGCGTAGAGCGCGACGAAACAGCCGACGTAGAGGAGGACGAAGAGCCAGGTCCCGAGCGACGGGCCGATGGAGGTGACGGCGCGGATCCAGGCCGGCTCGTGCTCCTCGCCCTGGATCCGATCCTGGGCGCGCTTGCCGACCAGCTTGCGCACCTGGTCGAGGTTGAAGCGCGCGTCGTCGTCGCCCGGGTCCAGGGTCACCGCCCGCTCGAACGCCCAGATCGCGGGACCCAGCATCCCCTTGCGGAAGTAGGCGTCTCCCAGGTTGAAATAAAGGTCGCCCGACACCACGCCCTGGCGATCGATCTCCTCGTAGGCGGTCACCGCGGCGGCATAGTCGCCGTGCAGGTAGGCGTCGTTCCCCCGTCGCCACGTCTCGTCCAGACGATCGGCGTGCGCCGTCCCGACGCCGAGACCGACCACCAGCATGAGGCCCGCCAGCGGGCGGTTCACGCGACCTCCACCTTCTCGATGAGGGCGATGATCTCGCTCGCCTCGGCCAGCGCCGCCGACGCGCGCTCCCCGGCCCCGGCGTCACCGGCCGGCGCGAAGCGCGCCTCGTCGCACGCGGCGAGGGCGGCGACGACCCGGGCCGCCTCCGCCTCGGGCAAACCGCGACGGCGCAGGAGGTCACCGATCTCGTCCAGCCGCAGCCCGCCGACCGGCGCGCGCAGCCGCTCGGCCAGCAGCTCGCGCAGCACGCGATCGATCTCGACGTACGCGTCGGCGATCCGGCCCGCCGCGCGGTGCGCCTCGGCCGCCCGCAGCCGCCGGTGGGCGTGCGCCCGCAGCCGGCGCCGCCGGTTTCCTTCGTTCTCGCCCCCGAGTCGGGCGCGCATCCGGCCCGCGAAGATCAGGGCCAGGAACGTCAGCGGCGGGGCGGCCAGCGTCGCCTTGAACGCAGGGCTGTGCACGAACGCCGCGCCGCGGGCAATCGAGGGGCGCGTCCGGACACGGATGGGACGGATCTGCGCCGCTATGACATTGTCGACGCCCGACGCGGGCGTCCCCACCGGGCCCGACGCGACCGGGGCCGCCTCGCCGGTCACGACGATCGTGATCGGATCCGTGCGCAGCTCCTTGTACTGCTTCGCCGTCGGATCGAACGTCGCCAGCGTCAGGGACGGGAGCGTCATCGTCCCCGGCCTTTCGGGGCGCAGCAGCCATTCGATCGAGGACGTCCCCGACGTCTCCTCCCCCGGCTCGACGACGACGTTGGCCTTGGGTTCGTAGCGCTTCCAGCCATCCAGCACCGGCAGCTCGGGCAGCCGCAGGTTGCGCACGTTGCCGATGCCCTTCGCGGTCACGGTCAGCGTGACGGCGTCGCCGACCGCGACCAGCGCCCGATCGACGGAAGCCTCGATGGCGTAGCGGCCGACGTTGCCGGGATTGAAGCCGGCCGGCTTGTGCTCCGACGGGAGCGGGATCGCCTCGATCGTCAGCGGCTCCGACTGGAGCTGCCGGACCCGGCCCGGGCGCGGGAAGAAAAAGTCGCCGCCGCCCGACGACACCTCCGCCTCCATCGGCGTCACCGTCAGCTTGCCCGGCGCCAGGGGGAACAGCGCCTTCTCGAGCAGCACGGCGACGGAGTAGCGGCGGCCGTCGACGTACCGATCGGTGAAGGCGAGCTGCCGGGGCGGGTTGCGTGACGGGATCTCTTCGGTCCAGAAGCCGTCGGCGCGCGGCAGCACCTTCGACTCGAAGTTCCGCTGCTGCTCGGTGAGGTAGAGGTACCAGCCGACCTTCACCTGCTCGCCGACGTAGACGCGCGTCTTGCTCGCCGCCACCCGGACCGAAGCGACCGCGTCCGGGCCGCTGATCTCGGGCGGCCCCGACGACGTCCTCGGAGCGCCGCCGCCCGGGGAGGTCCCGCCGCCGCCGCTCAGGCGGACGGTCACCGGTTTGGTCGCCAGGTCCCGGCCGCCGACGTGGATGCGGGCCGCCCCGATCGTCAACGACCCCCTCCCCGACGGCGCCACCAGCTCGTAGCGCCACGAAAGCTTCTGCACCACCGTCTGCCCGTTCGAGAACTGCATCTGCGAGGGGAACGACGACAGCACCTGCAGGGCCCCGAAGTCGGGGTCGCGGTAGCCGGCGATATCCTGCCCGGTGGTCGAGAGCGTCACCTCGAACGAGAACGGCGTCCCCGGCGTCACGACGTCGCGATCGAGGGCCGTGGTGAACGACGGGGGCTGCTGCGCCGCCGCGGGGCGGACCGCCAGCGCGACCAGCGCGCCGCAGAGCAGCGCGAGCGATGTCAGCCGAGAGGGCGTCATCTACCAGTCCTTCTTGGGCGGGCCGCGGCGCACCGCGCGCAGGCGCGCCCGCTCCTGCTCCAGCGACTTGGAGCTGCGCTCCAGATTGCCCAGCACCGCCTCTATCTCTTTCTGCTGCTGCTCCGCCGGCGACGGGGCGGGTTGTTCCTGCTTCTCGTCTTGCCTCCCGCCGTTCTTGTCCTTGTCCTGCTTGTCTTTCTGGTCCTTCTTGTCTTTCTTCTCGTCCTCGTTCTTCTTGTCCTTGTCCTTGTCGCCGTTCTTGTCCTGATCCTTGTTCTTGTCGTCCTGGTCCTTCTTGTCTTTCTTGTCCTGGTCCTTCTGGTCTTTGTCTTTGTCCTTCTCCTGCTGCTTCTTCTTCTCCTCTTCCTGCTTGCGGAGCGCGATCTCCAGGTTCCACTTCGCTTCCTGGTCGTCGGACCGCAGGGCCAGCGCGCGCTTGTAGGCCTCGATCGATTCCTTGAACTTCTCTTTCTTGGCGAACGCGTTCCCCAGGTGGCGAAACGCCGACCCCTTCAAGGCGGAATCGCCACTCTGGGTGGCGCGCAGGAACTCTTCGCCCGCCTCGTCGAAGCGCGACAGCGCGTAGAGCGCGGCGCCCCGATCGAAGTGCGCGCCGGCGTCGCCGGGCAGGGCAGCGAGCGCCTTGTCGTAGTGGGTCAGCGCCTCGTCGGGCTTGCCCGCCTTGAGGGCGGCGTTCCCCTGTTCGACCTCGGCGTTGCGGCGCTCGAGCACGCCGAAGCCCGACAGCAGGGGCCAGAGCGCGACCGCGGCGAAAACGGGGACGAGCCTCACGCCCGGAGCTCCGTCGTCGGCTGCGTCGCCGGCTGGGTCCGCCGCCGGCGCTCGTTCACGCAGGCCTCGGCGACCAGCAGCAGCAGCGCCGGGGCCAGCAGCCACTCGAACACCTCGTCGTACTCCCGGACCAGGCGCGCATCGTCCTCGTTGCGCTTCAACCCTGCCAGGGCGTGCGCCGCCTGGTCGACGCCGAAGTGCTGCCCGTCGGCGTGGAAGAACCCGCCGTTGGTGCGCTTGGCGATCTCGGACAGCATCTCCTCTCCCAGCCGCGAGGTGACGTACTTGCCGTCGGGATCCTTGACGTAGCCGGTCACCTTCCCCTGCTCGTCGTACTCGGGGATGAGCTCGCCAGAGCGCGACCCGACGCCGACCACGAAGATCTTCACCCCCAGCTTCGACGCCTCGTCGGCCGCATCCAGCGGCTCGCTGTCGGTGTCCTCGCCGTCGGTGAGGAGCAGGATCGCCTGACCGCGGGTGGCGTTCGCCGCCGACTCCTTGGCCCGAAGGTGGGTCAGCTCCTCGAGCGAGGCCCGGATCGCCTGGCCGATCGCGGTGCCGCCGACCGGCATGTCCCAGGGACCGAGATCGCGCCAGAACAGCTTCACCGCGGCGTAGTCGGTGGTCGGCGGATAGGGGAGCGTCTCGCCCGCGAACGCGACCACGCCGACCCGATCGCCGCCGAGACCGTCGAGCAGCTGCTCCAGCTCGCGCTTGGCGCGTTCGAGGCGCGACGGGTAGACGTCCTTGGCCAGCATCGAGCGCGAAAAATCCAGCGCCACCACCAGATCCAGCCCGCGCTGTTTGGTGAGCCGCGCCCGCCCCCCGGCCTGGGGACGGGCCAGCGCCAGCGCCACCAGCCCCAGCGCCAGCACCGTCAGCGCCGCGCGGGCGAGCTTGCGCCGCACCGACACCCCCGCGGTCATCCGCGCCACCAGCGGCTCGTCGCCGAGCCGGCCGAGGCGCCGGCGCCGGGCCGCGAACGCCAGCGCGTAGGCGATCACCGCCGCGGGGACGACCAGCAGCAGCCAGAGCGCGTGAGGGTGGGCGAACCGCATCAGGGGATCCGTTGCCAGCGGGTGAGGCGCATCAGCAGCTCGGCGGCGAGCAGCGCGAACGCGACCCAGAGAAAGTCGCGGTAGAGCTCGGCGTAGGCGGTCCCGCGATCGCGGATGCGCGACTTCTGCAGATCCTCGAGGATCGCCTGGAAGCGGCTGTGCAAGGCCGCGGTGTCGGCGGCCATGTAGGGGAGCCCGCCGGTCATCGAGGCGATCTCCTCCAGCAACTTGGGGTTCACGGCGTTGCGCCCCGCCTGGGTCGCGTCCCGATCGCTCGCGCCGGCGAGGATCGTGTAGATCTTCACCTTCAGCGTCTGGGCGAACCGCGCCGCCTGCTCGGGCGCGATGTTGCCGGCGTTGCTGTCACCGTCGGTGAGCAGGATGACCACCTGCGACTTCGCGTCCGACTTGCGCAGGCGGTTGAGGGCCACGCCGATGCCGTTGCCGATGGCGGTGCCGCCCCCGTCGATCATGCCGATGCGCAGCTCGGCCAGCATGCGCAGGAACGTGCCGTGGTCCAGGGTCAGCGGGATGTGGGTGTAGGCCTCGCGCCCGAAGACGACCAGGCCGATACGATCGGACGGCCGACGGTGGACGAAGTCCCGGATCACCTGCTTGGCCGCCTCCAGCCGGTTGGGGACCAGATCCGTCTCCTGCATCGACCCCGACAGATCGAGCGCGACCACGATGTCGATCCCTTCGAGCTCGAGCTCGTCGCTGCCGCGCGTGCTCTGGGGACGGGCGAGCGCGACCCCGACCAGCACCACCGCGGCGAGGCGCAGGACGGTCGGCAGATCGCGCAGCCGCGCCACCAGCCCCAGGCGCTGGCCGGCGAGCTCGTCGGCGCGCGAGTAGACGTAGAGCCCGCGCCGGGCCGGCGCGCGCGCCAGGCCGAACCAGAGCACCAGCGCGACCGCGGGGGGGATCGCCGCCAGCAGCCACGGGTGCGCGAAGCGAAACCCCTCGACGTTGCGCAAGAACAGCGCATAGGCCGCCACCAGCGGCACGAAGAGCGCCGCGATCAGACGGTACGGGATCGCGCCGCTGGAGGACGGGCCTCGCCCGTCCGAGCGCTCTGCGGGCGGCCGGTGGCGTCACGCATGGCGGGCCTCCGGGACCACGACCGGCCCCGCGACCGGCTCGGCGACCGGGCGGGTCGCGGTGACGATGCGGATGGCGCTCTCGAGCGCGCCACGCGACTCACCGGCGCTCGGCGAGACCTTCGCGAACTTGACCAGATCGCAGGCGACCAGCCACCCCTGGATCTCCCCCAGCACCACGTCACGCCCCGAGCGCTTGCGCAGCTCGGCGCAGAGCTCGTCGGTGGTCAGCTCCAGCGAGTCGAAGCCGTACCGGGCGCCGAGGTAGTCGCGAATCACCTCGGAGACCGCGAAATAAAACGGCCGGTTGTCGGCGTTCTCGAGGAACCCCAGCGCCCCCAGCCGATCGAGCCTCTCCAGCGCCACCTCGTGGGCGGGGCGCGGCGGCGGTCCCGGCCGCTCGCCACGACGGGCGCGCATCCGGCGGACGAGCAGCGCAGCCACCAGGGCCCCCAGCGCGGCGGCGACGACCGCGCCCGCCGCGTAGATCGGGCCAGAGCCGCTGCTCGATCACCGCCACCGGCGTCGCCGTCTCCTTCATGGCCGGCTCGGGCTCGTTCGCGATCAGGCTGGCGATCTTGATCGGCACCGGCGACGTGGGCACGGTGCGGACGGCGCCACCTGCCGCCAGGTAGGTCACCTCGATCGCGGGAAGCTCAGGCGTCCCCGGCTCGTAGGCGGCGACGCTCAGCGTGAACTCGCGCCGGATGCGCCCGTCGCCCAGCTTGGTCTCGGCCTCCTTGCGATCGAGCAGCGTGAACGGCTCCAGCGCCAGGGAGGCGGGGAGGTTGATCGGGACACCGGCCTTGGCGATCGCGACGACGCTGATCTGGATGGGATCGCCGACGTGGGCCACGGCCTTGTCCGCGTGCGCGGTGACGGTCGGCGCGTCGGGATCGGGAGGCGCGGGCGCGGTCTGGGCGTCGACCGCGGCGCCCGCGTCGACCGGCGGGGTTGCGGCGGCGGGCGTTGCCAGAACGAGCCCGGCGGCGAGCATCAACAATGGCGATCGCGGGCCCATTAGTGTCGCATCCTCCGCGCGCGCGCTTCGAAGAAGGCGGTCAGCGCCGGCAGGTAGGTGCGATCGGTGCGGACGTCGATGGTGTCCATCGACAGGCGCTTGAACAGCGCCCGCCGGGCGTCGGTCGCCGCGCGCGCCTGGCGCGCGAACGCGACCGCCTCGGGTCCGCTGGTGTCGAACACCACCATCCCGCCGGTCTCTGGGTCCTCGAGCTCGATCAGGCCGACGTTCGGCAAGGCCTCCTCCAGCGGGTCACCCACGGTCACCGGGATGAGGTCGTGGCGACGCGAGGTGATGCGCAGAGCCCGCTCGTAGCTCGCGACCGGGGCCAGAAAATCGGAGATCACGAAGGCCACCGCGCGCCGGCGCGCCACGCGGCTCAGGAACTCCAGCCCCGATGCCGATCGACGTCCGCCGGCTGCGGGCGTCGTGCGACAGGATCTCGCTGACCACGCGCAGGACGTGCCGCTTCCCCTTCTTGGGGGGGACGAACCGCTCCACGCCGTCGGTGAAGATGATGAGCCCGACCTGATCGTTGTTGCGGATCGCCGAGAAGGCGAGCACCGCGGCGATCTCGGCGGCCAGCTCCCGCTTCTCGCGCCCGCGCGAGCCAAACCGCCCCGAGCCCGACATGTCGACCAGCAGGAGCACGGTCATCTCGCGCTCTTCGGTGAACAGCTTGACGAAGACGTCGTTCATCCGCGCCGACACGTTCCAGTCGATGAGGCGGACGTCGTCGCCGGGCATGTAGTGCCGCACCTCGGAGAACGCGATGCCGCGCCCCTTGAACACCGAGTGGTACTGGCCGGCCATCCGATCGCGCACCAGCCGTTCGGTGACGATCTCGATCTTGCGGATGCGCTTGAGCAGCTCGCGGGAAAACATGCGCGGCGCCTCGTGAGCTGGGCTAGGGAACTTCGACGTGCTCGAACAGCTTGCGCACGACCGTCTCGGAGGTGACCTCCTCGGCCTCGGCTTCGTAGGTCAGGATGACGCGGTGGCGGAGAACGTCGACACCGACGGCCTTGATGTCCTCCGGCGTGACGTAACCGCGGTGGCGCAGGAAGGCGTGGGCGCGGGCCGCGAGGTTCAGGTAGATCGACGCCCGCGGGCTGGCGCCGAAGGCGATGAAGTCGGCCATCGCCTCCAGGCCGTAGGCCTTGGGCTCGCGCGTCGCGTGCACGATGTTGACGATGTAGTCGCGGATCTTCTCGTCGATGTAGATCTCCTGCACGACCGACCGCGCCTCGGCGATCTCCTGCGGCGTCGCGACCGGACCGGCGCTCATGCGGACCGGGCTGGTCACGCGATCCATGATCGCGCGCTCGTCCTCCTTGCTCGGGTAGCCGACCTTGATCATCAGCATGAACCGGTCGAGCTGGGCCTCGGGCAGCGGGTACGTCCCCTCCTGCTCGATCGGGTTCTGCGTCGCCATCACCAGGAACGGCTCGGGCAGCGGGTGGGTCGTGTCGCCGATCGTGACCTGGCGTTCCTGCATCGCCTCGAGCAGCGCCGACTGGACCTTGGCCGGGGCGCGGTTGATCTCGTCGGCCAGCACGAGGTTGGCGAAGATCGGCCCCTGCTTGGAGATGAACTCGGCCTTGGCCTGGTTGTAGATGACCGTGCCGACGATGTCCGCCGGGAGGAGGTCGGGCGTGAACTGGATGCGCTTGAAGCGCATCGCCAGCGTGTCGGCCAGCGTCTTGACCGTCAGCGTCTTGGCCAGCCCCGGGACCCCTTCCAGGAGCACGTGCCCGCCGGTCAGGAGGCCGATCAACATCCGTTCGATCATGGCCTTCTGGCCGACCACGACCTTGGCGACCTCGGCGGTCAGTTTGTCGACGAAGACGGACTGCTTGTGGACCAGCTCGTTGATGACCCGGACATCCATGGCGGCGCGCAGCTTACAACCGAGACGGCCGCTAGGATATTTCCTCGGCGCATGCTAGCTATTGGCCGCCATGGCACGTGATGTCGACCCGAAGGTCTCCCGCCTCTACGACAAGCGCACCGTCGAACGCAACATCAAGAAGGGTTTGATCGGGCGCAAGGACTACGAGAAACACCTGAAAACGCTCGAAGACGTCGCCGACAAGGGCGCGTTCGGTTCGGCCGACGACGACGACGACGACGACGACCTGACCGACGAGCCGGCCCGGTCCGACAGCCAGAGCTGATTCGCGTCGCGCCCGCCTATTGAAACCGCCCGGGGGCGTGCGTACCCTTGCCGCCATGGCGAGCGGGGAGACGAAAGGGCCTGGGTTCACGGTGACGGATCGGCGCAGCGCGGCCGGCGAGGCGACGAGTCGGCCGGAGCCGGAGGCGCCGGACCAACCCACTATGGGCCACACGGCGGGAGACGCAGCCGCGCTGCCCGCGGTCGATTTCCACACCTTCGTGCTGTCGCTGGGGAGCTCGGCCCTGCTTCACCTGGGCGAGCTCGAACACCCCGACGCGGGGGGCAAGCAGCAGGATCTCCCGCTCGCCAAGCACACCATCGACATCCTGGCGATGCTCGAGGCGAAGACGAAGGGGAACCTGACCGGTCCCGAGGAGAAGCTGATCCAGAGCCTCCTTTACGACCTCCGCCTCCGTTACGTCGAACTGACGACGGGTAAATAGTCGGCGCGTCGGCTACCCGAAGTAGCTGACGCGCAGCACTTCGGAGACGACGTTGCACAGCGCGTGGAACGTCGCCCCCGCCGCGATCGAACGCGTGCGGGACCACATCCACCCGAAGAGCAGCGACGGGAAGAAGACCGCGAGCCGCTGCGGATCGGGGATCACGGCCAGGTGACCGAGCGCGAACAGCGCGCTCGACACCACCACCGCACGGCCGACCGGCGCGCCGAACAGGCGGCGCGTGGGCGGCCAGACCTGCTCCAGCCGTTCGAGCAGGTAGCCGCGGAAGAACAGCTCCTCCGGGATCGCCACCACCACCAGCTGGCTCAGCGAGAAGAGCGCGATCCCGTCCGGCAGCCGCAGGTGACCTTGTGACCAGCCGAGCCAGCGGTGGCAGAGGCCTCCAAACAGGCGCGCGAGGTCGGGCGTGGGACAGACCTGGCCCCAGAAGAGAAAGAAGCCGATCGCGAAAAACGGAAAGACGACCAGCGACGCGAGGGCGATCAGGGCCAGGTTCAACCCGATCGGGTCGGCGCGGAGCCCCGCCGCCTCGTAGTCGAACTCGCGGCCCATACGCCGCGCCGCCAGCGCCGGCGCGTAGAAGAACAGGACCGCGATCGGCACGTGCAGGTTGGCGTGCACGAACGGAACGACGGCCCCGACGGCCGCGATCAACGCCGACAGGGCGGTGACAATCGCGAAGACGAGCAGCGGCTCGCGCAGTCCACCCGGGCGCGTCACTGACTCATTCTAACCGGGCGAACGCGCCTACCGCGTCGGCAGGCGACGAACCCTGGCCAGGGCGGCGTCGGCGGCGGCGGTCGCGGCGCGCAGGCGATCGGGCGCCTGCCGGTCCAGCGGCGCGTCCGGATCGCGCAGCGTCGCCAGCAGCGTGTCGAGCTGCCCGACCAGCTGGGCGAGCGCCGACTTGCTGTCGCGCAGGGCCGCCGTGAGCGGCGCCGAGCGGGCCAGCGGCGCCGGGCTCCGCCGGAGGGTCACCCGCGAACGCGCAGGCACCCCGCGAACCCGTGGTCCGCCAGCGACGGCGTTGCGTCGGCGTAGAGCCATTTGTTCAGCGTTAGAATTGAGCCCGCGGCGGGGGGCTGTCAAAATTTTTGGGGACGAAGGGTGGGCTTGGCGCCGCCGAGCAGATGGCGGCGCGACGGATCGACGACCACCCCTGGCCCCAGCGCCGTCCGTCCGATCAGCATCGGGAACAACATGTCGCCCCGGTTGGTCAGCGTCACCGCTATCCGCCGCTCGATCGGCCCCAACCGCAGCACCGTCTCGATGACGGGGCGGCGCTCGGTGCGGCCCGAGCTGTCGCGCACGACCACGAACTCACGGACCGCGGCCCGCACCACGTGGGGGCGCCGTCCGCGGCCGCCACCCGGGACGGTGATAGCCAGGATCGGGCGGCGGTGAGGGCCGGCCCCGGTTCCCACCGTCCGCATCCGGGCGACGTGCAACGCCGAGGTGCGTGCCCCCGTGTCGATCTTCGCCTTCAAGCGCTCGATCCCCAGCCCCGGGAGGCCGACCTGCTCGACCCACCCGACGCGCGTCTTGCCGTCGACCCGCACAGGCCCGGGGGCCGTGCCCGCCCGGCGCCGCGCACGCCCGGAGACGCCGGGAACGATGACGAACAGCGTCGACCCGGCCCGCACCGGGCCCGCGGCAGCCGCCTCGAGCACCAGCCCCTCCCCTGCGGCCGCGACCACCACCGGCGCTCCCGGCAGGAGGGGGACGACGCGCCCCAGCGGCGCCCGCGCCCGGACGGTGCTCCCAGGAGCAATCGGCGCCTCCAGAAACCCATCGGAGGGGGCCCGCACGCGCACGATCCGGGTACTGACCACCGCTTCGTCGTCGCGCGTGGCGCCGGTCCCCTCGCCTGCGCCGCGCGCGAGCACACCCACCGCGGCCAGCACCGCCCGCGCCGCGCCGGCCAGCGCGGCGGACTCATCGTGGTCGGGGCCGGCCTCGGCGGCCAGCTCGAGCCCCGGAACCCCGGTCGCGGCGGCGGCGGCCAGCAGCCCGTGCAACGGCGGCGCGGTATCCAGGAGGGCGGCGGCGCCGCTCCCGACCGCGAGGCGCCTGACCCGAGGATCGGCCAGCGCGCCGCGCGCGGCCACGACGCCGCGCCGCCCCCGGGCCGGTCCCCCCAGGACCACGAGGGCCTGAGCCCCGACCACGAGGTCGGAAAAGATGGCGAAAGCATCGCGGGCCGGCCGCGCCCCCGCCGCGTCGCCAGGAAACCTCCAGGCGGGCGCGGAGCGCTCCCGGCGGGCGAGCCGCCCGCGCGGCCGCAACACGGGGACAATCACCACGCTCCCCGCCAGCGCCGCGGGGTCCAGCCCCGCCGCGAGCTGCGCCGCCGCACGGGCCGCGGTCGCCTCGCCGCCCCGGAGAGCGCCCACGACGCTGATCCGGGGCCCCGGCTTGGTCCCCACGATCACCCAGGCGGGGACCGTTCGGGGCGCGCCCGCGCGGGGACGGGGCGCCAGGGCGATGGCGACGCCGCGCGCCTCGCCGGGCAGCGTGGTGACGCCGCCGACCCGGACGCCGCGTGCGAGGGGCTCTGCCTGCACGATTGCCCGCTCAGACGGCCGGCGACGTCAGCTGGGCCAGCGCCGCGCGCAGGGGCTTCAGCTCGTCCCGGCCGACGTCGATGAACCGCAGCCCAATCCAGCGCTCCTGGCGCGCCGCGACCTTCGTCTTGCAACGAAGGAGGAGCGCGTCGTTGCCGTCCAGCACGTCCAGCTGGTAGCCGGTTCCGAGCGGAACCTCCCGCTCGGCCGGCAGGAAGCAGCCGCCGACCCCGACATGGAGCAGCGGGTTGTAGGTAAAGAACAGCGCCGTGGCCGGGAGCAACCGGACGCGAATCGTGCCGTGGCCGTACTCGACGGCCGGCTCTGTATACCCCGGTGCGGTGGGGACCTCGGGAGCCAGGGCGCTCGCTTCGATCAGCCGCGCCACCAGGTCATGCCCCCCCGCCGCCAGGGCCACGAACTTCAGGCCCATGCTCTCTTTGTCGCGTCGCGCCACCTCGGCGCTGCCGCTCAGGGCGACCGTTCCGTCGTCCAGCCGGAACTGGAACTCGACGACCGTCCCGACGTCGAACAGCCCCGTCCCCGTCACCAGCATCCCGGAGGTGCTGAGGTTCACCAGCTCGGCATCGAGCGAACGCGCCGCGCCGATCTCGGTCGGACGCACCCCGCCATCCCGCGGCCGACAGAGAACCCCCACCACCACATGGCAGCGGGGAGCTCGCGCCGTGAAGGCACGGACCTCCGCTGCGCTCAGGGCCGACCGGAAACTTCCCGTCGCGCGCGGCTTGTTGCCGCTGTCGTCGGCCATGGCGTTGCGAGTATAGTACCAGCGCCCCCACGGTCGCCGTAAGTCCGACCAGAAAGTCCGGTCGGCAACTCAGTCAGCAACTCAGTCAGCAACTCAGTCAGAAAGTCCGGTCAGAAAAAACAAACTGCCCGGTCGAGCCGTTTCGCGTCGTCACCGCTACTTATCGACGCACCGCAGGGGTCACCCAGAACGCGGTTTATTGAAGTTTTTTTGGTACCACGGGACTAAGCTAGGCCACACACGGCCGAACTCTTGCTGCGGAGGATCCGGATGCGCCAGTCGACACTTCAGGGCCTGGCATTGGTTGTGGCCGTCATCGCTGTCGGCTGTGGTTTTTCGCCCGAAAAGAAGGGCGGGGGTAACGGTGGATTCACCGGCACCGGTGGCGCGCCCGACCTCTCGGGCCTGGGCGGGCTCGCCGGCACCGACTTTCAGACCGGAGGCACCGGCAACGCGTCGCTCGACGGCGGCACCTTCTGCGGCCAGATCAATCGCCCGCTGGTGGCGCTGCCGCCCGACGTCTTGATCGTCCTCGACCGTTCCGGGTCGATGGACAACGACATCAACGACAAGGGCTGCACCGACGGTGGGGGCATGGCGCAGGGACAGTGCGGCGCGAACTCCAAGTGGGGGATCATGACCCCCGCCATCAAGCAGGTCGTCTCAGCTACCGAGACTACCGTTAACTGGGGCCTCAAGTACTTCGCCGACCCGGGTGGCAGTACATGCAACGTCAACAACATGGCCGCGATCGGGATCACCGAGATGAACGCGACCGCGGTCAACAACAGCATCACGATGCAGACCAACGCGGCCGGCGGGATCAGCAACGGCAGCCGCACGCCGACCCGGGCCGGGGTCACGGGTGCTGTCACCTATCTGAACAGCCTCGGCGCCACCCGGCAGAATCCCAAGTTCATCCTGCTGGCCACCGACGGTCTGCCCAACTGCCCGGCGCAAGGCGGCGACACAGGGGACGACTCGACCGCGGCCATCGCGGCTGTGCAGACCGCCTTCAACAACGGCATCCCGACCTTCGTCGTCGGCATCGCGACCGGTGGGATGGGGACCGCGGACACGACTCTCAGTGCCATGGCGACGGCGGGCGGTTACCCGAATCCGGGAACGCCGTCGTACTACTCGGTCGCTTCGGCACAGGCGCTCACGGACGCGCTGACGGCGATCGTCGGCAAGGTCGGGGGCGAGTGCCGGTTCGGGCTGGGCGCTCTGCCCAGCGACGACGGCCGCACCAGCTACGACGCGATCACCATCTTCGCCGACGGCAACCCGCAGCCCCGCGACACCACCCACGCCAACGGCTGGGACTACGCGGACGCCTCGCACGGATCGATTCAGCTCACCGGTCAGCTTTGCCAGGACGTGATGAACGGCGTGATCATGAACATCACCGTCGCGTACACCTGCATCGAACCCTAGCGTTCGACCGCGGTTTCCCCGCGAGCGAACGACACTCCTTCCGGAGGCCCACATGAGTCGTTCGCTTGCGTTTCTGTTGTCTGGCGTCGTCGCGGCCGCTGTCCTGGCGCCCGCCTGCGGCTTTTCTCCCAACCAGGGCAGCGGACCGTCGGGGACTGGAAACGCCCACGTCACCGGAATCGGCGGCACCATCGGCAACCCGACCGGGTCCGGCGGCGGAACCGGGCAGGCCTGCGGCGAGCAGGTTCATCAGGCCAACAAGCTGCCCCCCGACATTCTGATCGTGCTCGACCGTTCCGGGTCGATGGACAACGACGTCACCGACAAGGGCTGCAACGGCAACAACAGCGGCGGCTGCGGCGCGACCTCGAAGTGGGCCCTCATGACGCCGGCCATCAAGCAGGTCGTCTCCGCCACCGAGGGGACCGTGAACTGGGGGTTGAAGTACTTCGCCGACGCCGGCAACAGCGCCTGCAACGTCAACAACAACGCCAACGTCCCCGTCGCCACGATGAACGGCGCCGAGATCACCGCCGCCATCGACAGCCAGACCAACGCCGAGGGCGGCATCAGCAACGGCAGCCGCACGCCGACCCGACTGGCGGTCAACGGCGCGCGCACCTACCTCGGCGGTGTCAACGACGACAACCCCAAGTACATCCTGCTGGCCACCGACGGTCAGCCCAACTGCATGCCGGGCGCCAGCGACACCACCGACGATTCGGCCGGCGCCATCGCCGCCGTGCAGCAGGCGTACGGCGCGGGCCTCCCGACCTTCGTCGTCGGCATCGCCACCGCGGGGATGGGGACCGCGGACGCGACCCTCAGCAGCATGGCCAACGCCGGCGGCTACCCGCGGGCGGGGTCGCCCACCTACTACTCCGTCTCCAACACCGCCGAGTTCGTCACCGTCCTCCAGAACCTGGTGACCATCGCCGCGACCTGCACGTTCGCGATCGGCAACCCGCCCACCAACGATGGCAGCACCAGCCGGGCGTTCATCGACGTCTTCGGCGACAGCGGGCTCATCCCCAAGGACACGACCCACACCAACGGCTGGGACTACACCGACGCCTCGATGACGTCGATCGTCGTCTACGGCTCGACGTGCGACAAGATCAAGGCCGGAACCATCAAGGCGGTCTCGATCAAGTTCCAGTGCATCATCGGCTGACGACCCGCGGGCTGACGACCCGCGGGCTGACGACCCGCGCTTACTTGGACTCGGGCTTGGACTCGGGCGGAACGTAGTCCGGGGGGTGCGTCTCCGGCTCGGCGGGGGCGAAGAAGTACTTCTCCGCCTGCTCGTACAGCATCCGCTGCCCCGCCGCCGAGGTCAGGTCGAGCCGGTATTCGTTGACCAGCATCTTGGAAAACTCTATCCAGCCGCGCCAGGCGTCGATCGACACGCTGTCGTAGATCCGCTGCCCCAGCTCGTTGTTGAACGGCTTGTAGGGAATCCCGGGCAGCTCCTTGCCCAACTTCACGCATTTCACCAGTCTCGCCATGTCGGGAAGGTATGGCATGTTTCCGGCGATGGGGGAACGAGGGAAGGCCGCCAAACCGCGCAGCCGCAAGCCGAGCGGGACCCCGCGCAAGCGCAAGGGCGTGAAGCTGCGCCCGACCGAGCTCGGCGCGGCCGAGCTCGCGCTCGCCGCCCCACCGCCCGAGCTGGCGGCGATCGCCGAGACAGTGCGCGCCGACGGGGGCGCGGTCCTGGCCAGCTACCGCGAGCCGCTGGGGGGACACGCGCTGCTCTTCGTCGCGCTGCCGGTCGAGGCGGTGACGCCCACGCCGTTCCAGCGCGACATCTCGGACGCGCACGTTCGCCGTCTCACGCTTGCGATGGACAAGACGCGGCGCTTCCTGGATCCGATCATCGCGGTGCGCGAACCGCGCGACGGCGGCCCACCTTACTGGACCCCGAACGGCTTTCACCGGCTGACCGCGCTGAAAGAGCTGGGCGCAAAAAGCGTCCTGGCGTTGCTGGTGCCCGAGAAGGCGGTGGCGTACCAGATCCTCGCGCTCAACATCGAGAAGCCGCACAACCTGCGCGAGAAGGCGATAGGTGTGAGGCGGATGTACACCGATCTCGCGCCGATCTCGGACGGCGACGAAGAGTCCTACGCGCTCGAGTTCGAAGAGCCGGCGCTGGCGACGCTGGGGCTCGCCTACGAGGAACGCGGGCGGCTGTCTGGCGGCGCCTATCACCCGATACTGCGCAAGGCCGATGGCTGGCTCCCCGGCAAGCTGCGTGACGCCCTTCCCGTCCGCCGCGCGCGCGCCAAGCTTCTGCTCGACTACGACGAGGCGGTCACGGCAGCGGTGGCGGCCCTCAAAGCCCGCGGGTTCAACAGCCCCTATCTGCGCAACTTCGTGGTCGCCCGCACCAACCCCCTGCGGTTCATCAAGGGGGAGCCGCCGCCGCTCGACGAGCTGCTGCCGTCGATGACCAAGCGGGCCCGGGGAATGGACGTCGCCAAGATCAAGACCGAGGACGTCGCCCGCAGCGGGGGCGCGCCCGAGGCCAGCGAGTGACGACGGCCGCCGCAGCGCCGCGCGCGGTGATCTTCGATCTCGACGGAACGCTCGCCGATTCGCTGCTCGACTTCGAGGCGATCCGCGCCGAGATCGGCCTTCGCCCCGGGCTCCCCATCCTCGAGCAGCTGGACGACGTCGGCCCGGACGAGCGGGCGCGGGCCGAGGAGATCATGCGCCGGCACGAGCGCGCGGCGATCGCGGCGAGCGACGCTGACCGACGGCTGCGCCGATCTGCTCGGCCACCTGACGGCGCTGGAGATCCCCACCGCGATCCTGACCCGCAACATCCGCGAGGTGGTGACCCACTTCGCGCGCGCCTTCGACCTCCGCTTCCACGCCGTTTACACCCGCGAGGACGGTCCGCCCAAGCCTTCGCCGGTCGGGCGTGTTGAAGCTGTGCGCGAGCCCTCGGCGTCACGCCCGCGCGAGACGCTGACCGTCGGCGACTACAAGTACGACGTGCTCGCCGGCCGCAACGCCGGCTGCCGGACCGCGCTCCTCATGCGCGAGACGCTGACGGCCGCCGAGCTCATCGAGTGGGGCGAGCCCGATCTCGTGATCCGCTCGCTGCGCGAGCTCCTGCCGCTGTTCGGGCGCGCCGCTCCCGCGAGAGCGCGGGTGTGCGGCTATGAGTGAGCTCTGGCCAGCTCTTGAGCGACTGAAGCAGCTTGGGGAGCGCGTTCGCGAACTGGCCCTTGGCCATCACGTCGGCGCAGCCCTGGGCGCGCGCGGCGTCCATGACGTCGGTCCGCTCGTGATCCACGAAACCGATCGTGCGGGCCGTCCCGCCGCGCGGCCGCGGCCAGCGCCTCGATGGCGCATCGGCAGCCGCAGATCCACAATCGCCAGCTTGGCGCCTCGCGGCAGCGGCCGCGAAGCGCAGCCGGGTCGCGCGTGGCCTGGATCGTCACCCCGACCTGCTTCGCCACCTCGCGCAGCTTCGACGAGAACAGCATGTCGTTGATGAGGTAGACGACGTCAGCCATGAAAACCGCGTTCAGTCACGTAGCCAACATCAGCCAAGAAAAGTAATGGCCCCGAGCACCCGGTCGGCTGGTTACCGTTGCTCCCTTCCGGGCCTGGCGGGGTTCGCCGGCGTTCCGTCGCCCGGGACCGCCCTCTATGTGTCACAGAACGCGCGACGAGGTCCAGCGCTGTTCGAAGTCGACCCTCGAAGGGTCCCGCGCGCTCGGCCGTGATAAGAACGGCCCCATGGCCGACAAACCCGACCGCAAGTTCGAACCCGGCACCGCGGCACCGGCGTTCACGCTCCCGGATCAGGACGACAAGACGGTGAAGCTGTAGCGACTTCAAGGGGCAGTGGCTGGTGCTCTACTTCTATCCCAAGGACGACACGCCCGGCTGCACCACCGAGGCCTGCGAGTTCACCGACGGGATCCAGAACTTCACCAAGATGGACGCCGTCGTCGTCGGCTGCAGCCCCGACAGCCCGGAGCGCCACCGCACGTTCATCGCCAAGTACAAGCTGAAGGTCGAGCTGCTCAGCGACCCCGACCACAAGATGATGTCGGCCTACCGCGCCTGGGGCGAGAAGATGCTCTACGGCAAGGCGACGCATCGGCGTCATCCGCTCGACGGTGATCATCGATCCCAAGGGGAAGATCGCGCACCACTGGGCGACGGTGAAGGCCGCCGGCCACGCCGAGGCGGTCCGCGAGAAGCTGAAAGAGCTGCGCGCAGCCGCCTAGATCCCGCCGTCGGCCGCCACGCACCGGCTGCCGGTGCAGACGTAAGGCGCGCATTCGAGCGCCTCCGGAATCACGCACGCCCCCACAGCATCGCAGGCCCCGGCGGGAATCCAGCGCGTGCTGCTGGCGCAGACCGGTTCGGAGCAGATCGTCCCGGCCTGATATCGACGGCAACCCCCGCCGCCATCGCACAGTCCGTTGCTGCCGCAGGAGGCCGGGCTGGTCGCGATGCAGACGCCGTGTGGATCAGCGAGCCCGGCAGGGACCGCCATGCACGTCCCCACGCTCGCCGCAGCCGCGCAGCTGCGGCACGCTCCGTCGCAGGAGGAATTGCAACAGACCCCGTCGATACAAAATCCCGTCTGGCACGCGGCTGCGACCGTGCACGGCGCACCGATGGGAAGATGCGGCGCGCCTCCACTCCCGGCGAGGGCGCCCGCGCTGCCGGTGCTTCCGGCTCCGGCTCCCGCGCCCCCCCCGACGCCGCCGCGGCCGCTTCCGCTGCCGCCGCTCGCCGCGGGCGCGCCGCTGCCGCCGCCCGCCGCGGGCGAGCCACCGCCGCCGCCCGCGCCGCTTTCGCCGCCACCACTGCCTGCGCTGGTGCCGGCCGCACCGTCGTCCGCGACGGGCAGACTTCGTGAGCTGCACGCGCCGGCGACGAGCGTCGCCCCCAACAGACCGGCGAGCAGGGGCATCCCGTAGTCACGAACGCGGCCCATGCCCAGACAGTACGACCTCTCTGCCGGCGAGCAAAATCGCCCGCCGTGGGTACTGATTACGGCTTGCCGCCGGGCGCGGTCACTCGACTACTGCGGCGGCCACTCGGAGTTGCTCGCGCAACGGTAGACCGGAGGCGCGCTTGCGTCCGAGTCGGAGCAAGAGCAGTAGCCGGCCTTGGGCATCCCGTTGCTGTCGAGGTAACCCGAACAGAGCGAGCAGATCCCCGAGCAGCTGGTGACCCCGTTCATCGTGCTCTGCGAGCACGAAGGAACAGCACCGAACGCCGGCAGCTCATAGCAGGAGTAGTCGCCGGGGGGGTAGACACACGTGCCGCAGTTCCACTGCCCGCCGCTGCAGTAGCACGGCTTGGTCGCCAGTCCCGCCACGCCGCACGTCTTCCGGCAGGAGGGCGCACCGTGACTGCACTGCTCGTTGTCGCGCACCGATAGGTCGCACATGGGCAGCCCCGAGCTGCCGCCGCCGCCACGGCCCCCGCCACCGGCGTTTCCGCGCCCGCCAGCGCCAGCGCGGCCACCCCGACCGCCATCGGCCGCGCCGCCGGAGCTTCCCGCGTTTCCGGCGCCCGCATCTCCCCCTTTGCCACCGCCGCCGACACCGAGCCCGCCGGCGCCCCCACGATCGCCCCCATTTCCGCCGCCGTGGTCGGAGCCACCGGCGCCGGCGGCGCTGCCGCCCGCTTCGCCGGCGAGCCCCGAGACAGCGCTGGCGCCGCCCGCCTCACCGGTCGTGCCACCCTGTTGGCCCGCAGCGCCGCCGGCGCCAGTGGGGTCGAGCCCGGCGGCGCCACCCACCGGTTGGCCCGCGCCTGCGACGCCCGATACTCCGCCGGTCCCGGCGCTGCCCGACTGGCCCGCCTGGCCGGCGACGGACGGGCCGCCGCCGCGCCCGCCGGCTCCGCCCCGACCGGCTACGCCCCCCGCATCTCGGCCCCCGGCCTGCGGCGACAGACCCGACGAGTCGACCGAGCAGCCCACCCCGACGAGCACGACGACGAGTACGGCTGACGCGGTAATGGAGCGTACGCGCATCGAACCATCACATCTCAATAGGCGCCTCTCTTCAAGGTGCGGCTCGTCAAGGTGCGCCGGCCCCCCCGGGCGGCGACATCCTGTCGACGGCACCGCCAAGCGGTGATATGGGATTGCCCACGATTCATCCGTCCGGAGAGGTGGCTGAGTGGCCGAAAGCGCCTGATTCGAAATCAGGTTTGGGCGCAAGTCCAACGTGGGTTCGACTCCCACCCTCTCCTCTAGCTTCGAAAAACTGAAAATTTACTGGAGAGGTGCCCGAGTGGCCGAAGGGGCACGATTGGAAATCGTGTGTACCGAAAGGTACCGCGGGTTCGAATCCCGCCCTCTCCTCCGTCTATCTTATCCGGGACCCTGAAAGGGTCCCGGACCCCCCCCCCGCGATGGGCTCGGGCGAGCAAAGCTCCCCCTCCCCCGACGCGATACGGGACCCGCGGGGCTGAACCGCACCCCGCGTCGCCGTACCGCGCGACCAGATCGACACCGAGCCTATAAGGCGACCGTGTGGAGGCCGAGGGCGGCGCGGAGCTCGAAGTAGCCGTCGGAGACGCTCCAGGAGGTCAGCTCGCGGGTGAGGTCGAAGGTGTCGATGCCGGCGGCGGCGGCGACGCGCTCGCCGAGGCGGAGCGCGACCTCCAGATCGCCGGAGAGCAGCAGGCCCGCGCGCAGCGTGGTGAGCGAGGCGGCCCGCGACCAGCGCGCGAGATCGAGGCCACCGCTGGCGTCGGTCTGCGCCGCGCCGAACCTCCGCACCAGCACCGAGAGCTGCTCGCGTTGCTGGGGCGGCATCGCCTTGTGCAGGAAGGCCGCGTATTTCTCGACCTCGGACGCGATCTTCGTCGGGATCGGCCGCTCGGAATCGATCAGCTTCACGGCCGCGCGGACCGCCACTTCCAGCTCGGCGGGCGTCGACATGAACGCCGGCACCTGCACCAGGTGCTCGGGGCGAATCGCCGCCAGCGTCTGGCCGACGGTGAACGCCAGCTCGATGTCCGACGGGGTCTCCATCAGCGGCCGGCCGATCACCAGCGCCGGCTGCCCCGGCACCGCACCCTTGAGGTCGACTACCTCCACCGGGGCCGGCGCCTCGGGGGCCAGGTAGACCTCGGGCGGCGGCATCCCGAACACGGCGCAGCCGTACGCGAACGCCTTGCAGGCCACCGACGGATCGGTGGTGACGTCGCGCTGCTGCTTTTTCTTGAGCCGCACGTCCTTGGGCGCCTTCGCGTGCGCGAGAGCCAACGCCGGGCAGAGCGTCGCGAGCAGCTGCGACAGCGGCCGATCCTGGTCGGGGTGATAGACGAGGCGCTGCCACAGCTCCTCGGTCAGGCGCCCGTGCGCCCGCACCACCCCCGCCGGCCGGTAGCGTTCGTACCAGAGACGCTCGTCGGCATCGGCCTGCCCCAGCAGCACCAGCACCGCCGCGACGCCGTAGGCCTCGTCGAGCGCCCCCAGCTCGATGAACAGGCGCAGCATGGTCTTGAGATCGGGCGTCATCGCCACCGTCGTCGCCGCGCGCGACACGATCATCCGGTGCTCGCCGATCGCCTTCGCGTACCCGTTCGGCCCCTGCAGCCGGTAGAGCTCGGCGAGAATGCGGCGGCGTTCGATCGAGTCGGGATCCATCCCGACCGCCACCTCGAACGCCGCGCTCGCGGCGGCGTAGTCCTTGAGCCGCGTCCGATAGATTTCACCGACGCCTTGCCACAGCGTGAGCAGCGCGGCGCGCTGCTCGGGAGCCACCTCGTTCCCCATCCGCTTGATCTGCCGCCGGTAGCTGCGGGCCTGCGTCTTCCAGTCGCGCGCCGCCGTCACCAGGGTGTCGATCCGTTCGAAGCTCTTGAGGTCGTTCGGATCGGCATCCAGCGCCTGTTCGTAGGCCTCGATCGCGTCGGCCGGCTGCTTCAGCTCGTCGGCCAGGATGTTGCCGGCGGCGACGTAGTAGGGATTGCGCTCGCCCGGCTCCGCGAGGTCGGCCAGGCGCGCCAGCACCTGCACCGACGCCTTCCACTGCTTGGTCTCGGTAAGAAGCTCGAGCATCCGGTGCATGATCGAGCGCTCGTCGGGCCATATGTCCAGCGCCGCGCGATAGGCGGCGATGGCCCGCTGGGGATCGTGGCGCCGCTCGCGGTGAATCGTCGCCACCGTCTCGAGCAGGTCGCGCTTGGTCGCGCGATCGTCGGTGACCGCCAGCAGCCCTTGCGTGTGGCGAACCACCGCGTCGTCGTCGCCCGCTTCCTTGGCCGAGGCGACCAGCTCCTCGAGCGCCCGCCGGCGTCGGGGATCGAACGCGACCGCCTTCTCGAGCGCCCCCACCGCGCGGGCCGGCTGGCCTGCCCGGCGGAGCGCGATCCCCAGCCGCTCGAACGCCTCGAGCGCGTCGTCGCGCCGCAAAGAAGCCGCTTGCACCGCCACCAGACCCTCATAGGCGCCGGCCGCCTCGCCCCACGCCTCGGTGGCGAAGGCCAGCGCCGCCACCTCGCGCCGCGCCGGCAGCCCCGACTCGCCATCGGCCCCCGACGACGCCGCCGCGCGCTGGGCCTCGAGCGCCCCCGCCGCGTCGCCGGTCTCGGCCCGGGCCCGCCCCAGCTGGTGGTAGAGCCGCGCCCGGTCGGTGGGGGAGACCTCGTCAGCCAGCGCCGCGACCAGCTGCTCGGCCAGCGGCAACAGCCCCACCCAGTCGCCGCGCTTGAAGCGAATCGCCGCCAGCTTGTCGACGACGTCGAGCCGCAGGGGGTCGGCGGCCAGGATCTCCGCGTAGAGCTCCGCGGCCTGCGCCGGGTCGTCGAGCTGGTCGGCGCAAATCTCGGCCGCTGCGACCAGCAGGCCCACCCGTTCATCGGGATCGCTCACGGCGGCCGCGGCCCGGCCAATCAGCTGCCGCGCCTTCAGCCAGTCGCGGCGCGCCCCGTAGATCTCGGCGAGCTGCAGCAAGCTCGGGACGTGGGCCTCGCCGCCGGGGGTGGCCAGCGTCAGCACCAGCTGCTCCTCGGCGCCACGCTCGTCGCCGAGCCGCTCCTTGAGCAGCGCGCCCAGCCGCTGCCGCGCCGAGAGCCGCAGCGTCTCCCCCTCCTCGCCGCGTGGCAGCGCCGCGATCAGCTGGCGGAGCGCCTCCGCCGCCGGTCCCCAGTCGCCAGTCGCCTCGAGGAGATGGGCCAGCCCGTCGAGCGCGCCGGGGTGCTGTGGCTCGTAGCGCAGCACCTCGCGGTACGCGTCGATCAGGCGGTAGGGATCCGAACCCGCCGCGTCGCGCTTGCGGATCAGGATCTCGAGGTAGCGATCCCAGTTCCGCTGCCGCCGATAGAGCTCCTCGAGGAGCGTCAGCGCCCCGCCGTGGCTCGGCTCCAGCTCCAGCGCCTCGCGCGCGGCGTTGATCGCGTCGTCGAGCTTGGCCAGGCCGCTCTCGCTCCAGAACCCGATCTGCACCCAGAGATCAGCGGCCTGCTTTGGATCCGGCAGGGCCGACGCGACCTCGGTGGTGACGCCGATGGCCAGGCTCCAGATGCCGTTGCCGCGCGCGATCCGCTCCATGTCCTTGACGACCCGCCCGCTCGCCGGCTCTTGCTCCAGCGCCGCCTGCAGCGTCAGCAACGCGCCGCTCGGATCGCCCAGCTTGCGCTCGTAGATCTCGGCCACGCGGCACAGCAACGCCACCCGGTCTTCGACCGACGTCGCCGCCTCGGCCTCGCCGAGCAGCTCGGCGGCTCGCTGGGACCAATCCTCGCTGGGCGTTGACGCTGACGGAGGATCCACGACCTCTTCGCTCATTCCCCTCCTGGACAGGACGGGCCGCCTCCAGGGAGGGGGCCCGTGGACGCGGTCACTTTATCTCAATCGCGGGCTCAGCGCCGCGCAATCACCACATCGCTCGCCCACACTGTCGTACTTCGAGTGGCATCTGGAGCCGCATCTGGAGCCGCATCCGCAGCGGCATCGGGCGCGGCATCAGGCGCGACTGTCAGCTCGGCCGCGAGCGTCAGGGGCCCGCCGGCGTGCGTGAGCGGCGCCGCCAGCAGGGCCGGCGCCCCCGCCGCGACGGTGGCGGTGCTCCCTCCCAGCGAGAGCTGCGCCGCGCGCGTGGCGTCGGTCGAGAGCCGCAGCCGCAGCTCGTAGTCGCCGGCGGGCAGCGGGCCGCCACCGAGCGCGAGACGGAGGCGCGTCGGGCGCTCGGCGTCGGCACGCAGGTGCACGCCGTTCGGCGCCCCCACCACCGGGGAGATCGCGGGGAGCGGCGCGGCCGGCGCCCACATCAGCGTGCGGGTGCGGCCGTCGACGGCGATCGTGGTGACCGCCCAGCGGTGAGCGGCGCGCAGCCGCACACCCCAGTCGAGCACTGCCGGCGTCGCCAGGCGCCACACGAAGAACCAGCACGACCAGGCCGAAGGCAGCAGATGCGCGCGAAAGCTCGGCGCGCGACCGGCGCCGCGCCACGCCCACCAGGTGCGGCACGCTGGGCCAGCGCCAGCGTGACGAACGGAAAGGCGAGGAGCTCGATCGGCAGCCGGTAGCGCGGCTCGGCGAAGAAGATCGTGTAGGTGGCGACGAGGCCGAGCTGGAACGGCAGCAGCGCGAGCAGGGCGAGCCGCCGCCGCGCGACGGCCACGACGACGCCTGCGATGGTGAGGCCGGCGAGCGCCAACCCGTAGCCGTCCGCGAACGCGACCAGCGCGTCGTGGCGGCGGGCGAAGAAGAACGCCGGGCGCCCGACCAGCACGCCGGGGCGGAAGATCGGCCAGTAGAGCAGCCGGTGCTCCGGATCGAACAGCCGGTCGGCCTTCAGCACCGCCAGCCCCAGCGCGTAACGGGCTCGAACCGCAGCCACTCACGCGCGATCGCGTACGCGGCCCGATCGGTCTCGCGGTGCGGCTCGTCGAGCACGCTCTTGCCGGTGACATCTTGAAAGAGCCGATTGAGGGCCCGCGTGTAGGACCCCTCCGAGTTGGGGTTCGCGCCGATGAGAGCGGTGATGCCGCCGTGGTCGTCGGTGAAGTAGAGCTGGCCGCTCTGGCGAACGTGGCGGATGCCCCACGGCAAGAGCACGATCAGGGTCATCGCCACGCCGACGGCGGTCAGCGCCGCCGCCCGCAGCAATCGCTCGCGCCGGGCCAGCCAGTAGCCGAAGGCGAGCACCGTCAGCGGCAGCGCGACGGCGCGGACCCAGGCCGCCAGCCCCATCGCCAGCCCGAAGGCCACCGCCGCGTGCCACGGCCGCCGCGGCGCCAGCGTCACCAGCAGCCCGAGCGCCCCCACCAGCAGCGCCGCGGCCGGCATGTCCGTCCCGACCACGCTGGTCATCGCCACGCCGGCCGGCCAGAAGGCGTAGAGCAGCGTCGCGAGCGCGGCGTGCGGAGAGGGGCAAAAGCGCCGCCACCCGCGCGCCTCCCCACCACCGTCGTCGTCGCAAACGCCGCGCACCAGCGCGAACAGACCCGCGGCGCCGAGGCCACCGAACGCGACGCCGATCAGCTTCTGCGCCAGGAGATCGCCGCCGAGGTCCTTCACCCAGGCCAGCAACACCACGAACCCGGGCATGTAGATGAAGCCGGGATCGAGGCGGCCGAACTCGGAGAGATAGTTCGCCGACTCGCGGTACATCGCGAAGTCACTGACCGGCACCGTCGGCACCGCCAGCACCCACGCCAGCCGCACCACGACGGCGAGCGCCACCAGCGCCGCGAACCAGATCCAGACGACGCGTCGGCGGCTCATCTCGCGGCGGCCACCACGCGGCGGGAGCTAGCCGGCCATCTGCAGCAGCTTCGACAGCTTGGTCGCCAGCACCGGATCGCCGCCCACCTTCAACTTGCCGCTGAAGAACAGCGACATGGCGGCCTGCATCCCGCCGTCGACCATGCCGCGAAAGTCGGCGTCGCTCGCCTCGATCGAACACTGCGGGGTGCCATGCTCGCCCGGCAGACAGGTCGGCGGCGACGACACCAGATCGACGGTCCAGGTCCCGCCGTCAGGCCCCGAAATCTTGAACAGGTAAACGGCCGCCACGTCGCGGGCCTTCTCCGGGCTGGTCTTGAGAACACCCGGAACTTTCTCGTCGAAGAAGGCCTTCACGGACGTCGGCATCGAATACCTCCGTCGAATATCCTAACCGGACTTACGCTTGCCAGCGTAGTTCTTCGCGACGCTTTTGTGCGTAGCCGGGCTTCTCGAATCTGCGGCGCGCGCGACAGCGCCAGGGCCCCCGCCCCGACGTCGCGAGTCACCGTCGTGCCGGCCGCGATCACCGCGCGCTTGCCGATCCGCACCGGCGCCACCAGCTGAGAGTCGGACCCGATGAAGGCGCCGTCCTCGATCACGGTCGTGAACTTCTCGTAGCCGTTGTAGTTGCAGGTGATGGTGCCGGCGCCGACGTTGACCTTCTCGCCGATCTCGGCGTCCCCCAGGTAGGAGAGGTGGTTCGCCTTGCGACCCCTTGCCCAGCTTCGTCTTCTTGGTCTCGACGAAGTTCCCGACGTGCGCCTCGGGCGCCGATGTCGGTGCCGGGGCGCAGGTGCGCGAACGGGCCGATGATCGCCCCCGCGCCGATCACCGCGTCGGTGGCGACGGTGTAGGGCTTGATCTCGACGCCCGCGCCGACCTCGACGTTCGTCAGGATCACGCCGTCGCCGATGCGCGCGTTGTGGCCGATCTTCGTGCGGCCGCGCAGCGCCACGTTGCGCCCCAGCTCGACGTCGACGCCAATCACGACGTCGGGCTCGACCACCGTCGGCGGCCGGATCGCGGAAGGTGACGTGCGCCATCAGCTCGCGGTTCACGCGGGCGCGCATCGCCGCCTCCGCCTCGGACAGCTGCTGCCGATCGTTGACGCCGGCGACGTCGCGATGATCCGCCTCGACCGCCGACACGCCGATGCTCGCCGCCGCGCGGGCGACGATGTCGGTCAGATAGAACTCCCCCTGGGCGTTCTTGGCCCGCAGCCCCGCGGTCGCCTCCCGGAAGAAGTCGGCCGGGCCGCAGTAGATGCCCGCGTTGATCTCGGTGATGGCGCGCTCCTCCGCGGATCGCGTCCTTCTGCTCGACGACGCCGATCACGTGGCCGCGCTGATCGCGCAGGATGCGGCCGTAGCCGGTCGGATCGGGCGGCGTGGCGGTCACCACGGCCAGGCAGCCGTAGCGGCGCGCGGTGCCGACCAGCGCCGCGAGCGTCTCGCGCCGCAGCAGCGGCACGTCGCCGTAGAGCACCAGCACCAGCTGACCGCTGGACCGCGCCAGCGCCGGCATCGCCAACCTCACGGCGTGCCCGGTCCCGCGCTGCTCGGTCTGCTCCACGACGGTGATCGCGTCGTCGCCGAACCGGGCCACCAGCGCGGCCTCGACGGCGTCGCGCTGGTGCCCCAGCACCGCCACCACGGGATCGGCGCCGATCGCGCGCGCCAGCGCGATCGGATAGGCGGCCATCGGCCGCCCCAGGATCTCGTGCAGCACCTTGGCCCGCGCGGACCGCATCCGCGTCCCCTTGCCCGCGGCCAGCACGATCGCGGCCAACGAACCGCGCTTCCGCCTCTTTCCCCTGCTTCTGCGTTTTCCTTTCGAGCCGCCGCATGCTAGGCGTCGCGCATCCTTAACCACGGTCCTGCAGTTGTCCACCGACCTCGGGGTCGCGCTAGACTGCCGCCGGCGATGGCGGGCTACGTTCTGATCGTGGAGAGCGACGCCGATCTGCAGCGCCAGATCGGCGCCGCCCTGCGTGAAGCGGGGTTCGAGCTGGCCGCCGAGACCGAGGGGGAGTGGGCCAAACGCAGCATCGGGGCCCGCGGTCCCGACGTCGTCGTGCTCGACACCCGGCTCGCCGACGGCGACGGCTTCCGGCTGGCGGAGGAGCTCCGCAGCGAGCCCGCCACCCGGGAGACGCCGATCCTGTTCATCGCCAGCGCCCACCGCGGGGCCCACCACCGCGCCGAGGCGCGCCGGCGGTTCGCGCCGGCCGAGTATCTGCCGACGCCGCTCGACCTCGGGGCGCTGGCGCCGCGGGTCGCCGAGCTGGCCGCCCGCGCGGCGCGCACCCCGCGCCCCTGCGCCCCCGAACCGAAGACCGAGCCCGACGTCGCCGCGGCCGCGAAGGCGATGGGCGCCAGCGATCCGGTTCAGGTGCGCGAGCGGCGCGACGTCGAACGCAGCGCCAAGCACCTCGTCGCCGATCCGGAGCAGGCCGAGCTGACGGGGACCTTCAAGCGCGTCCCCTTCGCGCGCCTGATCCAGCGGCTCTACGCCCAGCGCGCCAGCGGCTCGCTGCTGCTGCTGCGGGCCGACGCCGACGCGGTGAAGAAGATCGTGGTGTTCTCCGGCGGCTACCCGGTGTCGGTGCGATCGACCGTGCTCGGCGAGATGTCTCGGCCAGATCCTGCTCGAGAAGAAGCTGATCACCGGCTACGCGCTCAACGAATCGGTGCGGCGGATGCAGAAGGAGAAGCGCCAGCAGGGGCAGATCCTGATCGAGATGGGGGCGCTGTCGCCGTACAACCTGGAGCGCGCGCTGGCCGAGCAGGTCGACGCCAAGCTGTTCGAGATCTTCTCGTGGCCCGACGGCAAGTTCATGTTCAAGGCCGACGAGGCCGCCGCGCCGGCTGACGCCGCGCGCCTGGAGCGACCTCCCGCGGCGCTGATCCTGGAGGGGATCCGGCAGCACTACGAGCGAGGCCCGTCAGGACGCCGCGCTCTCGCGATACGCCGGACAGTACGTGGCGCTCAGCTCCGATCCGGTGCTGCGGCTGCAGGAGATGACGTCCGAGCCGACCGAGCTTCTGTTCATCCAGAACATCGACGGCAGCCGGCAGATCGAGTCGCTGCTGCAGAACGCGAAGATCCCGCGCGAGAAAGCCCGCCTGCTGCTGGTCGCGCTCGCCGAGGCGGGGATGATCCAGGGCAAGGAGACGACGACGCGCCGGCGCCACCCGGCGCCCAGCGCCGCCGCCGACGAACCGACGCCCGCCGCGTCGCCGACGGTGGCCCCGCTCGCCAGCGGCCAGCTGGCGATGATGATCGCAGACGGTCCGGACCCAGGACTACTTCTGGGTGCTCGGGATCGACCCGACGGCCCCCACCGCCGACATCGATCGGGCCTACGAGGCGCTGGCGCGGAGCTTCCACGCCGATCGCTACCGCCTGGCGCCGGACGAGGATCGCAGGGCCGCCCAGGAGATCTTCGACCGGCTGGCCGAGGCCCACCGGACACTGCACGACCCCACGCGCCGCCGCGCCTACGCCGCCAAGCAGGCGCGCGCCGAGGCCGAGCTCGAGGCCCAAGCCCAGGCGCCCAAAGCCGCCGAGCGGACCCCGGCGGTGACCGTCGACGAAGCGGCGGTCGCGGCGGCGATGACACCCACGCCGCCCCCCGCCGCCGCGCCCAACAACGCGGCCCGGGCTCTCTACGAGACAGGGCTGGAGCACCTGCGGGGGCGACGCCACCACGAGGCCGTCGAGGCGCTGCGCCAGGCGGCCCGGTTGGTGCCGAACGAGGCCGACTTCCGCGCCGCCCTGGGATGGGCCCTGTTCCGCCAGGCCCCCGCCGACGCCCGCGCCGGACGCGCCGCCGTCGCGGAGCTGCGACGCGCGCTGCAGCTCGACGAGCGCCACCGCGAGGCCTCGCAGCGGCTGGCGGAGATCTACGCCCAGACCGGCCAACCCGAGCTGGCGGTGCAGGAGCTGGAACGGCTGCTGGCCATCGACCCGGGCGACGCCGAGGTGGCCGAGGAGCTCCGTCGGTTACGAATGCGTTGAAAAGCCAACGCTCGAATCTGTCGGCGCCTGACATCGTTGTCGTGGTCGGGTCGTGGTCGGGCGGTATTTTCACGTCGTGGGCGCGGCGAATCGCGGTCTTGGCGCAGCGACGCCGAGGCACGTCGTTTGCTCCATCCTCGGGGCATGAAGCTGCACACCCTGGATCGGTCACGCTACTCGCCCGACCTGCTGGCACGCGTCGCCGCCGGGTGGCGGCGGCTCTCCGAGGACGAGCAGCGGGGGGTGATCGCCGCGGCCCGGATGACGGCCGACCTCGCGACCGCGGGCGCGCCCCCGGCGCTGCTGGCCACCGCCGCCCGGATCGTCCAGGACGAAGTCCACCACGTCGAGGTCTGCGCGCGGATCATCGAGGCGCTCGACCCCGACCCGCAGCCCTCGCCAGGGCGGATCGAGCTGACCCACGGTCTGCCAACGCCGTTGGCGGATGACGAAACGGCGATGGCACGCATGCTCGTCACGGAGCTGGCGCTCGGAAAACCGGTGACCGCCTCCACGTTCGCGGCGGCGCGCGCCGTCGTCCGCGAGCCCCTGCTCGCCTGGGCCTACACCGAGCTGCTGCACGACGAGACCCGGCACGCCACGTTCGGCGCCAAGGCGGCGGCCTGGGTGATCCGCCAGTGGTCGACGCGCCAGCGCCAGGCGCTCTGGACCGACTGCCTCACCAACGGCGCGCCGCCCCGCGCGCCCCGCCCGCGCGATCCCGAGGCCGAATCGCTCGGCCTCCTCCCGGGCGAGGTCGAGGCGACGCTGCCGCGCTGGATCCTTCCTCACCTCGCCCCGCTCGGCATCACCCCGCGCGCCGCGAACGCGCACGCGCTGCTTCACTGAGCTGACCGAGTTTTCTCTCGGCGCGCGCACTCCTCTATCGCCACGGCCGGATGTGACGGCCAGGCGAGGAGGATTCCATGTCCACCGGCAACCACCGCCGGCCGGGGCTCCGCGCGCTGCGCTGGGTCGCCTTGGCCACCGCCCTGCCCGCGCTCTGGGCCTGCAACGTGCGTTCGCTCGAAGCTCCGGCCCTCAGGCCCGACGCCACCAAAACGGAGACCTTCAGGGAACCCGTGAACCCGAAGCTCGACATCCTCTTCATGATCGACAACTCGAGCTCCATGAGGCCGTCCCAGGACAACCTGCTCAGAAACTTTCCGGCGTTCATGGAGGTGCTCACCGGGTTGCCGGGCGGGCTCCCGGACGTCCACATCGCGGTCGTCTCGTCGGACCTCGGGGCCGGTTCAGGCCTGACGAGCAGCTGCGGTGGCAACGGCGACGAAGGGCTGTTTCAGGCCAGCGCGCGCGGCAGCTGCGACACGACGCTGACGGACGGCGCGCGCTTCATCTCTTACGCCAACGGCGTCGCGAACTACACCGCTCCGATCGAGCAGGTGTTCACCTGCGTGGCAGCGCTGGGGGACACCGGCTGCGGGTTCGAGCAGCCTCTCTTGTCGGTCGCCTATGCGCTGGGCGCCGTCGCGCCCGGGGCACCGGAAGCGAATGCCGGCTTCCTGCGCGAGGAGGCCTATCTCGCCATCATCCTCATCACCAACGAGGACGACTGCTCGGGACCCCACGGCTCCAGAAGCGACATCTTCGGCGATCGGGAGGGGAAGCTGGCCAGCACGCTCGGACCGCCGCAGGGCTATCGCTGCAACGAGTTCGGGCATCGGTGCGGCAGTCCGCTCGCGCCGCCGCCGCGCCTCCCGCCCGGCGGCGACGTGACCGCGCGGGTAACGCTCGACGGATGCGTACCGGCGGAGGACGACGAGATGCTGATCCCCGTGGCCAGTTTCGCCGCCGCCATCAAAGGGCTCAAGCCCGACCCTGGCAATCAGATACTGGTCGCCGCCATCACCGGCCCAACGACCCCTTACACGGTGTCGTGGAACACGGCGCCCACCGCCGATACGGGCCCGTGGCCGGCGATCGAGCACTCCTGCGAGGCGCCCGACCACAGCTACGCCGACCCGGCGATCCGGATCAGCGACTGGGTGAAGCAGTTCGGCCGCAACGGCGTGCTCCAGTCGATCTGCGATGACAGCTTTCGTCCGGCGATGACCCGCATCGCCGAGGCGATCGGACGCGTCATCCGTCCGAAGTGCATCACCGCCAGGTTCGCCGACCAGGACGGCGACGCCGCCAACGGGTTGCAGTACGACTGCACCGTCACCGACCACGCGAAGAGCGCCGACGGCACCCGCCGCGACGTGACCATTCCCGCCTGCACCGACGTCGGCGACGCGCGCCCGTGCTGGCACCTCGACGACGACGCCGAGTGCGAGGCCGCACCCGGCGCGGCCCCAGGGGGGCTCACCAAGCGCTTCGTCGTCGATCGCGACGGGCCCCCCCAGGCCGACATCGACACCACGCTCGCCTGCGCCGCCTGCCCCTCCGGCAGCGCCGACCCGCGCTGCCCCTGACGCGTTACCATGGGGATGTGCGCTCGCTGATCGGGGAGGACGAGCCGTGCTCGTCCGAGCAGAGTCAGCAGCGAGCGGGCGCGCTCAGTCGTAGTACTCGGCGCCGAGGTGGGTGATGAGCTCTTCGCCGCGCAGATAGCGCAGGGTGTTCTTCAGCTTCATCAGCTGGATGAAGAGATCGTGCTCGGGGTAGAGGCCCGGGCGCGGTCATCGGGCTCTTCCAGTAGAAGGACAGCCACTCCTGGATGCCGCTCATGCCGGAGCGCTGCGCGAGGTCCATGAACAGCGCCAGGTCGAGCACGATCGGCGCCGCGAGGATCGAGTCGCGGCAGAGGAAGTTGACCTTGATCTGCATCGGGTAGCCCATCCACCCGAAGATGTCGATGTTGTCCCAGCCCTCTTTGTTGTCGCCGCGGGGCGGGTAGTAGTTGATGCGCACCACGTGGTGCATGTCGCCGTAGAGGTCGGGGTAGAGGTGCGGCTGCAGGATGTGCTCGAGCGACGCCGAGCTTCGAGACCTCCTTGGTCTTGAACGACTCGGGATCGTCGAGCACCTCGCCGTCGCGGTTGCCGAGGATGTTGGTCGAGTACCAGCCCTCGACGCCCAGCAGGCGGGCCTTGAAGCCCGGGGCCAGCATCGTCTTCATCAACGTCTGGCCGGTCTTGAAGTCCTTGCCGGTGATCGGCACGCCGCTGCTGCTTGGCCAGCTCCAGCAGGGCCGGCGTGTCGACGGTCAGGTTGGGGGCGCCGTTGGCGTAGGGGACGCCGCACTTGAGGGCGGCGTAGGCGTAGATCTGCGAGGGCGCGATCTCCGGATCGCTCTCCAGCAGCCCCTTCTCGAACGACGGCCAGCGACGCGTGCACCGGCGCCGGGCTGCGGTAGACCTCGGTCGAGCCGCACCAGACCATCACCAGGCGGTCGCAGTTGTTGGTCTTGCGGAACGTCTTGATGTCCTCGATCACCTGCTCGGCCAGGTCGGCCTTGTTCTTGCCCTTCTTGGCGTGGGTCGCGGTCAGCTTCTTGACGTAGTCCTGATCGAACACCGCCGTCATCGGCTTGATCGTCGACAGGAAGTCCTTGAGCTCGGTCGAGGTGCTCCTTCGACAGCACCCCGGCCTTGCTGGCGGCCTGGTACGCGTCGTCGGGGAAGAGATCCCAGCCGCCGAACACGATGTCCTCGAGCTTGGCCAGGGGAACGAAGTCCTTGATCAGCGGCGACCGGTCGTCGGTGCGCTTGCCGAGGCGGATGGTGCCCATCTGCGTCAGCGAGCCGATCGGCTTCGACGATGCCCCTGCGGATGGCTTCGACGCCGGCCATGAACGTGGTGGCGACGGCGCCCATGCCGGGCGTCAGAATGCCGAGCTTGCCCGTCGCGGGGCGGATGTCGACGGGTTTGGGGGCTGTTTTCGTGGCTGACATAGGGGCTCCTTTTATAGACGAAACCGAGGGGCTGCAACCCCGATGCCGGCGAAATCATCGTAGTCGGGGGCGCCTGCGACGCAACCTCCGGTGCGCGTCCCCAGTCCGGCCCCGCGGACGTGCTGGACCTTTGCGGAGGTGCGTGTCGACCTTTAGATAACCGAACTTGTGGTAGAAACCCGCCCTCTTTTAAACACCACACGCCTGCCGAGGGGGCCGTGCGTGCTCTGGCGGTCGCCGGACGAGGTTACGGCCTCCGATGACGCAGGCGGCGGAAACCAACGCGAAGGAAGAACGCCATGGAAACCACGACCGAGACCGCCAGCACGAACACCGTCGTCCTGCGACGTCCAGCCCGCCCCCTCCGACACCCCGATCACCATGCGCGAGATGATGGAAGCGGGCGTCCACTTCGGCCACCAGACCAAGCGCTGGAACCCGAAGATGAAGACCTTCATCTTCGGCGCGCGCAACGGCATCCACATCATCGACCTGCAGCAGACGGTGCGCGCCTTCACGCGCGCCTACAACTTCCTGGTCATCGACCGTCGCCGGCGGCCGCTCGGTGCTGTTCGTCGGCACCAAGAAGCAGGCCCAGGACGTCATCCGCGAGGAGGCCGCCGCGCTGCGGCCAGTTCTGCGTCACCAACCGCTGGCTGGGCGGCACGCTGACCAACTTCCACACCGTCAAGGGCTCGATCGATCGCCTGCACGCGCATCGAGAAGATGGCCGACGACGGCACCTTCGAGCGCATGACCAAGAAGGAGGTCCTCGGCCTCACGCGCGAGCGCGAGAAGCTGGAGAAGGCCCTCGGCGGCATCAAGGAGATGACCGAGCTGCCCGGCGCCGTCTTCATCGTCGACTCGACAAGGAGCACATCGCCGTCACCGAGGCGCGCAAGCTGGAGATCCCGATCGTCGCGATCGCCGACACCAACTGCGATCCCGACGTGATCGACTACCCCATCCCCGGCAACGACGACGCCATCCGCTCGCATCAGGCTGTTCGCCGGCCGGATCGCCGACGCCTGCATCCTCGGCCAGAAGCTCGGCCGCGAGCGCGCCAACCAGGCCGCGCAACGCCCGCGACGAGGGCGAGGGCGAGGAGCAGCAGACCATCCGCGTGTCGTCGGGCGGCGAAGGCCCGCGCGTCGAGGTGGTGTCGCGCCGGCGCGGCAATCTGCCGGCGCCCGAGGCGGCGGCGACCCCCGAGGACGAGGCGACCGCAGCTAGTCGGCGCCTCCGGCACCGCTTCTTCAGGCTTTTTGCACGCTTTTCATCGTAACCAGGAGCTTCGAGAGAGTCATGGCTGACGTCACGTGCACAGATGATCAAGGACCTGCGCGAGCGCACCGGCGCCGGCATGGCGGACTGCAAGAAGGCGCTCACCGAGTGCGACGCCGACATGGAGAAGGCGATCGAGTACCTGCGCAAGAAGGGCATCGCCTCGGCGGCCAAGAAGGCCAGCCGCATCGCCTCCGAGGGGACGGTCGCTCAGCTACATCCACGGCGCGCCGCATCGGCGTGCTGGTCGAGGTCAACTGCGAGACCGACTTCGTCGCGCGCAACCCCGACTTCCTCGCCTTCGCCAGGGAGCGTCGCCATGCAGATGGCGGCGATGAACCCGCAGTACGTGTCGCAGGAGGAGATCCCGGCGGCGGTCCTCGAGAAGGAGAAGGCGATCCGGCTCGAGCAGGCCAAGCAGTCGGGCAAGCCCGAGGCCGGTGTCGCCCAAGATCGTCGACGGCCAGATCGCCAAGTGGACCAAGGAGATCTGCCTGCTCGATCAGGTCTGGGTGAAGGATCCCGAGGGCAAGAAGGACATCCGCGCGCTGCTGACCGAGCTCGTCGCCAAGACGGGCGAGAACATGCGAGTGCGCCGGTTCGTCCGCTTCGAGGTCGGCGAGGGCCTGGAGAAGCGCGCCGACGACTTCGTGGCCGAGGTCAAGAAGCAGTCGGGGCAGGCGTAGTCGCAGCGACGACGTCCGATGGCCAAGGCGAAAGCGAAGGCGGGGCCGTAAAATGGAGCGTGACGGTCGACTCCGCCGCGGGGCGCGGGGCCCCCGACGACGCCCCGGCTGCCACTGGCGCCCGGGGTGAAGTACCGCCGGATCCTGCTCAAGCTGTCGGGCGAGGCGCTGATGGGGCAGGAGGGCTACGGCATCGACCCCGCCACGCTCTCCCAGATCGCCGACGAGGTGATCGACGTCCACAGCCTGGGCGTCGAGATCGCGCATGGTGATCGGCGGCGGCAACATCTTCCGCGGGGATCGCCGCCAGCTCGCAGCGGGATGGACCGCGCCCACGCCGACTACATGGGCATGCTGGCGACGGTGATCAACGCGCTGGCCCTGCAGGACGCCCTCGAGTCGCGCGGCTCGCAGACCCGCGTGCTGTCGGCGCTGGAGATGGAGCGGGTGGCCGAGCCGTACATCCGCCGGCGCGCCATCCGCCACCTCGAGAAGGGGCGCCTGGTCATCTTCGCGGCCGGCACCGGCAACCCGTTCTTCACCACCGACACGGCGGCCTCGCTGCGGGCGATGGAGATCGGCGCCGAGATCGTGATGAAGGCGACCGAGGTCGACGGCGTCTACGACAAGGATCCGCACAAGCACAAGGACGCGCGGATGTTCCGGCGGCTCACCTACCTCGACGTGCTGAACCGCGACCTCGAGGTCATGGACTCGACGGCGATCTCGCTGTGCCGCGACAACAGCCTGCCGATCCTCGTCTTCAACATGACCAAGCCCGGCAACATCCGCCGGGTCGTGCTGGGCGAGCCGCTCGGGACGCTGGTGCTCGACGAGCGGCGCGAGCCGCGACCGGCCTGACACGCGAGGGAAAACCATGGTGAACGACGTCATCAAGAGCCTGCAGTCCGACATGGAGAAGGCGATCGAAGCGTTCAAGCGGGACCTGGGCAAGGTCCGCACCGGGCGCGCCAACCTGTCGATCCTCGACGGCGTCCGGGTCGACTACTACGGCACCCCGACGCCGCTGAACCAGGTGGCGTCGCTGCAACGTCGCCGACGCCCGCCTCATCACGGTCAAGCCGTGGGAGCGGACGCTGATCCCGGAGATCGAGAAGGCGATCCGGGCCGCGCAGCTGGGCCTGAACCCGCAGTCCGACGGCGAGCTGGTGCGGCTGCCGATGCCGGCGCTGACCCAGGAGCGCCGCAAGGAGCTGGTCAAGGTGGTCAAGAAGATGGCCGAGGAGGCGAAGGTCGCCCTGCGCGGCGCGCGCCGCGACGCCAACGAGATGCTGAAGGAGGCGCTCAAGGAAGGGGCGATCACCGAGGACGACGAGCGCAAAGGGCTTGAAGACCGTCCAGGAGACGACCGACAAGTCGGTCGCCAAGGTCGACGAGATCGTCGCCAAGAAAGAAGCCGAAATCCTCGAGGTCTGAGGACGAAGCCCCAACGGCGCGAAGCCCCAGCTGCGCGATGCCCAACCGCGCGAAGCCCAACTGCGCGATGCCCAACCGCGCGAAGCCCAACCGAAAGACGACTGACCCATGCCGCTCACGTTTCGCGAAATTCACGCCACGCCCGACAAGAAACGGGTCAACGAGGAATGGTTCGTGCTCGAGAACGCCGGCGCCACCGCTGTCAGCACCGGCGGGCTGCAGGTGATCTCGTCACGCAAGGGGAAGCGCGGCCAGGTGCTCGGGGTCATCGACCCGGGCTTCATGTTGCAGCCAGGCGAGAAGATCTTGCTCGTGTCGGGGATGCCGGGGAAGAAGGCCCACGGCGAGCCCCCCACCCGCGATGGGATGCGGAGCTACTTCCTGCTGCAGCGCGAGCCGCTGCTGCAGGGGGACGGGACCCTGCTGCGACTGGCGATGAACCAGCTGGAGGTGGCCCGCGTCGTTTACGATCGCGAGGCCCCCACTGGCGTGGGGACGTCGGAGTAACCAGAACCTAGCGAGAGCGACCATGCCCAAGTACGAAGTCGACATACCCCACACGCTGACCCCCGCCGAAGCCAAGCAGCGGATCGCGGGCGCGACCGGCAAGCTGGAAAACGACTACGGCGCGACCTGCGTCTGGAAGAACGACATGCTGCTGTCGGTGTCCCGCAAGGGGCTCGACGCCAGCGTGGCCGTCGAGCCGGCGCGCGTCCACGTCGACGTGAGCCTCGGCTTCTTGCTGACGCCGTTCGCCGAGAAGATCAAGTCCGGCATCGCCAAGCAGCTGGCCGGCATCCTGAACGCCGGGCCCGGTCCGGGCTGAGCGGCCTCGTGCTGCGCGCGACGGCCATCGCGGCGCTCTCGCTCATCGCAGCCTGTGGTGGCGGGTCGGGCTCGACCTGCCCGGCCTTCACGCAGATCGTCGCCGGCGACTTCAGCCGCGCGGGTGACACGCTGGCGTGGACCCTGGAGGTGGCGGGGATCCCGGCGGAGATGACCTTCAACCAGGCCGCCGTTCCTCTCGACGTCCTCGAGTATCGGTGGGCGGTCGACCTCGACGCGGACGGCGACGGGAGCACCGATTTGCGGCTCGCCGCCACCCACTTCAAGACGGCGAGCGGCGAGCTGGTGGCCGCCGACATCCTGTCGGTGACCCAAGAGGATCTCTGGGAGGTGACCGCGGTGACCGCCTCGACAATCGGGGACGTGAGCGCCACGCTCGACGGAAACAGCTTCCGGTTCGCGGTCGACGCCGGCGAGGACCCACGCCTGGACCAGATCACGACGCGCGACCAGGCGACCTGGACCACCCGCTATCAGTTCGGCGCGACGCCCGGGGACGCCTGCGACGACAGCTTGAACTGACGACAGCTCGAACTGACAGTCAGGTCCCGGACCTGGCGACGGCCGCGGCGACCTCGGCGTCGGTGGCGTCGGGGCCCCCGGTGACGATGCGCGGGGCGGAGGCGGGGGGGCGAGCGCGGCGATCCGCGGGTCGCGCTCGCCGAGGCCGGGGAGGTAGCCGACCTCGACGCCGACGGCGTCGTTCTCGAGCGCGAGGGCCGCCCCCTCGGCCAGGCGCCGGAGCCGCTCATCCGAGAGCGGCAGCCCCAGCGCGCAGAGCACCGATAGCCGCGCCGGATCCCAGACGTGCCCGAGCAGCCCCCCCGCGAACAGCGCGGCGAGCGTGTCGATCTCGCGCGGGCTCGGCGTCTGCCAGGGGGTCGCGGCCGGGACCAGCAGCAACGTCACCCCCCGGCGCTCCGCCTCCCGCAGCAGCCGCTCCAGCGAATACTGGCAGGCGTCCAGCGTCTCCCGCCCGCGGGCCTGCCGCTCGGCGCGGGCGGCGGCCAGCACCTGATCGTCGTCGAGCCCGCGGCGTGCAAAGGCCCGCCGAAACGCGGCCCGGTCCGCCGCCAGCTTCACGCCGCCGAGATCGAGCAGCGCCTGTCCCACCCCCATCGGCGCGAAATCGGCGAGCGCCCGCGCCACCAGCGCGATCGCCGCCGCCCGCTCCTCGCGGTCGGGCGCCGCCAGCCGGGGCAGCCGCTTCCCGGCCGCCAGCGGGCGCTCGGCGAGCGGCAAGACCGGCGGGCCGACCATCAGCCCCGCCCGCGCCACCGTCGGGAACGAGGCCACCGCCGATCCGAGATCCCCGCCCGCGAAATGCACACCCGTCGCCCCACTGTCCGCGGCCAGTCGTGGCAGCGCGTCGTCGCCTGGACCCCGCGGCGGGCGTACCGCCGTCGACAAGAAAACCATGTGCGTGGCGAGGATAGCTCTTTGACGCCGATCTCGACGCTGTTATAAAGGCTCGTCTTGTAAGCCTAAAGCAGGCTCGGTGGGGCCGGATGTCGGGGCTCCTGTTCTACCGGAGGTGTTCATGATCGCTCGCCCACGTCGAGGGTTGGTCCAGGCCGCCATCATTGCGGCCATCACCGGCCTCGCCGCCTCCGCGCAGGCCCAGCTCACAAACGCGCCGCTCGATCTCGAGATCTTCCGGCCGGCGATGGACTCCAAGGGGTTCGTCACCGTGAACTCGTCGGCGGTGCTCGGGCAGTTCGACTTCTCGTTCGGCCTCGTGACCTCGTACGCCCGCCGGCCGCTGGTTTTGAACGGCAACGGCACGTTCGGGCCGATGAACCAGCAGAACCAGTTCTTCGTGGACACGCTGGTCCGCCCGTCGCTGCAGGCCGCGATGGGGTTCACCAAGCTCGCCCACCTGGGGATCGAGGTCGGCATCGTGATCCCGATGGGGGTCGTGGCCGGACGCGGCACGCCGGAGAACACGGGCGTCAACCCGGCCAAGGAGTGGACGTACAGCAACCAGGGGCTCGGCGACATCCAGCTGCACCCGAAGTTCCGGTTCCTGAACGCGACCCGCGGCGGGCTCGGCTTCGCGGTCATCCCGTCGGTCATCCTCCCCACCGGCGACAAGGACTCGTTCCTGGGTGAAGGGCACACGATCTTCCAGCCGACGGCCGTCCTCGATACCGAGCTCGGCTATCTCGGGCGCTTCCGCGCCGCCATCAACGTCGGGATGCGCATCCGCCCGGACGCCGCCGTGTTCACCGATTCGATGGCCTCCGGCTCGTTCGTCCGTAACGTCAACGGCGTCCCCAGCGAGACCAACGCCTCGATCGAGGTGAAGAACGAGTTCATCGGCGGGTTCGGGCTCTCCTACGGCATCGTCCCGCAGAAGTTCGACCTGGTCGGCGAGATCTACGGCAACTACGGCTCCGACTCGCGCAAGGTCCAGCCCGGCGTCACCGACACCAAGATGGGGCCCAGCGCCGAGGCGATCGGCGGCATCAAGCTGTACCTGGCCCGCAACTCGTTCTTCGAGATCGGCGGCGGCTACGGCGTGGCCAGCGGCTACGGCGCGGCGGCGCCGCGCGCGTTCATCGGCTTCATCTTCGAGCCCTACGATCGGCGACCGCGACGGCGACGGCTACAAGGACGACGTCGACCAGTGCCCCGACGATCCCGAGGACTTCGACGACTTCGAGGACGAGGACGGCTGCCCCGAGCCCGACAACGACAAGGACGGCATCCTCGACGATCGACGACAAGTGCCCGAACGATCCCGGAGACCAAGAACGGCTTCCAGGACGAGGACGGCTGCCCGGACAACACCGACGATCGACCGCGACGGCGACGGCATCCCCGACGACGTCGACAAGTGCCCCGACGATCCCGAGGACAAGGACGGCTTCGAGGACGAGGACGGCTGCCCCGATCCGGACAACGACAAGGACGGCATCCTCGACGTCGACGACCTGTGCCCGAACGATCCCGAGGACAAGGACGGCTTCGAGGACAAGGACGGCTGCCCCGATCCGGACAACGACAAGGACCGCATCCTCGACGTCAACGACAAGTGCCCGAACGAGCCCGAGACCTACAACGGCGTCGAGGACGAGGACGGCTGCCCCGACAAGGGCCGGGTCATCGTCCGCAAGGGCAAGCTCGAGATCCTCGACAAGATCTACTTCGAGACCGACAAGGACGAGATCAAGCCGGTCTCGTTCCCGCTCCTCGACGCCATCGCGGCGACCATCAAGGGCAACCCGCAGATCCAGCTGATCGAGATCCAGGGCCACGCCGACGAGCGCGGCGACGACGCCTACAACCTGGATCTGACCGAGCGCCGCGCCGCCGTCGGTCCGGCGGGCGCTGGACGAGCGCGGCGTCGAGCCGGGGCGGCTGCAAGAGCCGCGGCTACGGCGAGACCAAGCCGATCTGCACCCAGCACAACGAGGACTGCTGGAGCAAGAACCGCCGCGTCGAGTTCATCATCCTCAAGCGCGCCGACGAAGCCGCAGCTCCGGGCGGCGAAGGCCAGTAACGCGCTCGCTCGCGGGGAGGGGCTTCGCCCCTCCCGCCGGCCCGCCCCGGTGCTGAGGTGAGCCGGCGCGGCGCCGGGGTTCCCCGCGCAGGTCTTCCTGCGAGCGGCGAGGGCCGGCCGCACGCTCGCCGGGTAAATCACCGGCGAGGTGGCCCGAAGCCGGACGCAAAATCCCCGTGAGCAGGCGCGTCAGGGTATGACGCGGCGGGGGGATTTTCGGGGTGGTCGCTTGACTTAGCTGCGGCGTCGGCTAAAAGATGCGCGCCTTCCGGGACGGCGCGGGGATGCTCCTTTGCCTTTAGTTTCCAGGGAGAAGATCGACGACGTCCGGGACCGGACGAACATCGTCGAGATCGTCAAGCGTCATGTCGAGCTGAAGCGGGCGGGAACGGGCAGCTGGAAGGGGCTGTGCCCGTTTCACGCCGAGAAGACGCCCTCGTTCCACGTCCACGAGGCGCGACAGTTCTTCCACTGCTTTGGCTGCGGCGAAAAGGGTGACGTCTTCGCGTTCCTCGAGAAGATCGAGCAGCGTCCGTTCATGGAGGTGCTGCGCGATCTGGCCGGCAGGCCGGCGTCGAGCTGCCCGAGCGCGACCGCTCGTCCCCCGCCGAACGCAAGGCGCGCCGCAGGACGCCGAGTCCGAGCGCGATCGGATGTTCCGGGCGATGGAGCTGGCGGCCGCCTTCTTCGAGGAGCAGTACGCTGCGCCCGCGGGCGCCGCCGCCCGCGCCTACGTCGAAGGGCGCGGCATCGGCGCCGAGGTGCGCGACCGCTTCCGCATCGGGTACGCGCCCGGCGCGCTGGGACGCGCTGCAGGACTACCTGTCGGCAGCAGAAGGTCCCGCCCGCCGATGCCGAGCGGCTGGGGCTGGTGGGCGTCAACGAGCGCGGGCGCTACGACTTCTTCCGCGACCGGGTGATGCTGCCGGTGCTCGATCGGCAGAAGCGCGTGATCGGCTTCGGCGGCCGCCTGCTCGATCCCGAGGCCAAGGACCGCAAGTACGTCAACTCGCCGGATTCGCCGCTCTTTCACAAGAAGGAGTGCTCTACGGGCTGCACGCGGCGCTGGATGCCGATCCGGCGAAGTCGGGCACCGCCATCGTGGTCGAGGGGAACTTCGACGTGCTGGCCCTGCACGAGGCCGGCATCGAGGAGGCCGTGGCGCCCATGGGGACCGCGCTGACCACCGAGCAGGTGGCGATGCTGGGACGCCTGGCGCGGCGCGTGGTGGTGGTGTTCGACGGCGACAGCGCCGGGCAGCGGGCGTCCGCGCAAGGCGGTCCCGCTGTTCGTCGAGGCGGACGTCGACGGGCGGATCGCGCGCCTGCCGGCCGGCGATGGATCCGGACGACTTCGTCGCCGCGGCGAGGACGGCGCCGGCCGCCTTCCGCAGCTGGTGGAGGGGGCGCGGCCGATGCTCGATCAGTTCATCCAGGACGCCGGCCGTGCACGACGCCAGCGTCCCCGGCCAGGTACGCGGCGCTGGAACCAGATCGCGGCGCTGCTGGTCGCGGGTCAAGCGACCAACCGCGCGCGAGCTCTACGCCGCGCAGCTGGCCGGCGTCCTGGGGCTGACAGCCGGCCAGGTCGAGCGCGCCCTGCAGGAGGCGCGCGGCCGCGCTCCGCGCGCCGCGGCCCGGACGGCCGAGCCGGCCTCTGCGCCGGTCGCGGCGGCAGGCGCCACGGCCCGCTGCGTCGCGCGTTCCCCAACCGGTCCTGCGGGCGGCCCGACCGAGCCTGCCGCGCGACGAGCTGGAGGTGCTGGCGTGCTGGCCACCAACCCCGAGCTGCTGCGCACTGCCCGGAAGCCGCGCGCGCCGGCGACCTGCTGGTCGACCCCGGCGATGCGCCAGCTTCATCGCGGTCGCCGTCGAGCAGGCCCGGCGAGGCCGGGACGCTGGACGTGCCGGCCTGGCTGGACGCCGGACCGGCGCCGACATGCGCGGTCGCCTGTCGTCGACGCGATGATGGACGACGGCCTGGCCGGGGTGGCCGATCCGGCCGGCCGGCTGCGCACGCTCATCGTGCCGGCTTGAGTTGCCGCGAGTCGAAGCCGAGATCGCCATGAACGGCGCGTTTGCAGCGCGACGCCCAGACGCGCGGCGACACGGCAGCGGCGCAGGCATTGATGGTCGGGGGATCGAGCTCGGACAAACCAAAGAGGGGCTGCAGACCGCCCTGCAGAGGCCTTAGGAGACAATGAACGACGACGACCTTCGATGACGACTCCGATCGCGACGACATGGACGACGATGACGAGGCCGTACCTCGGGTCCCTCGTCCGCCCAAGAACGGGGCCGCCAAGACAGTCCAAGTCGGCCGTCCGCCACCAAGGAGAGCGAGCGCAAGAAGCGCGAGCTCATCACCATGGGCAAGGCGAAGGGCTACCTGACCTACGACGAGGTCAACGAGCACATGCCCGAGACATCGTCTCGTCCGATCAGATCGACGACTGGCTGTCCGCCTGCTCGGCGACGAGGGCATCGAGATCGTCGACTCGGCCGTCGCAGGTCAAGGTCGCCGGGCAAGGACGGCGCCGACGCCGAGGCGAGCGAAGAGGAGCGAGCCAAGGAGCGAGGTCGACGGCCGAGAAGGAGGAGCCGCGAGGAAGAGGAGGAGGACGCGACGGCTACTCGCAAGACCAACGACCCGGTGCGCATGTACCTGCGCAAGATGGGCTCGGTCTCGCTGCTCACCCGCGAGGGCGAGGTCGAGATCGCCAAGCGCATCGAGGAGGGCGAGCGGCGCGTGCTGCAGGTCGTGCTCAACTCGTCGGTCGCGATCGAGGAGATCCTCGAGCTCGGCGACAAGCTGCGGAAGCAGCAAGATCCGCGTCAAGGAGGTCGTCAAGGACGCCGACGAGGAGGACGCCGAGTTCGACGAGCAGTGGCACATCGAGCGCGTCTGCAAGGTCATCGACAAGGTCCGCAAGCTCTGCGACGAGCAGGAGAAGGTCGCCGAGAAGCTGGCCGCGCAAGGCCGTCTCGGAGGCCGACGCGCAAGAAGCTGCACGAAGCAGATCGCGGACCTGCAAGCACGAGATCCTCGAGGCGCTGCAGGAGATGCGCCTCAACAAGAAGCAGATCGACGAGATCGTGCTGAAGCTGAAGGAGCTGGTCGTCGCGCATCGAGCAGGCCGAACCGCGAGATCACCGACTGCGAGCACGCGCTCGGGCTGACGCATGAACGAGCTGCGCAAGACGCTGCGCGAGATCCGGGCGTCCGCCGCTGCGGCAGCGCGCCGTCGCCAAGAAGCTCGGCATCCGCCCCGACGAGCTCGAGGAGATGTCGACGGTCGATCGCGAACGCGCAGAAGAAGGTCAAGCGCGTCGAGGAGGAGGCCAAGCTGTCCGAGAACGTCCTGCGCGACACCGTACGACGAGATCCACGACGGCGAGCGCATGGCCGAGCAGGCCAAGGCCGAGCTGGTCGAGGCCAACCTGCGCCTGGTGGTCTCGATCGCCAAGAAGTACACGAACCGCGGCCTGCAGTTCCTGGACCTGATCCAGGAGGGCAACATCGGCCTGATGAAGGCGGTCGACAAGTTCGAGTACAAGCGCGGCTACAAGTTCTCGACCTACGCCACCTGGTGGATCCGCCAGGCCATCACCCGCGCGATCGCCGATCAGGCGCGCACCATCCGCATCCCGGTGCACATGATCGAGACGATCAACAAGCTGATCCGCACCAGCGCGCTACCTGGTGCAGGAGCTCGGCCGCGAGCCGACGCCGGAAGAGATCGCCGAGAAGATGGAGCTGCCGCTCGACAAGGTCCGCAAGGTCCTGAAGATCGCCAAGGAGCCGATCTCGCTCGAGACGCCCGATCGGCGAGGAGGAGGACTCGCCACCTCGGCGACTTCATCGAGGACAAGAGCGTGATCTCGCCGGCCGACGCGGTGATCAACATGAACCTGGCCGAGCAGACCCGCAAGGTGCTGGCGACGCTGACGCCGCGCGAGGAGAAGGTCCTGCGCATGCGCTTCGGCATCGGCGAGAAGAGCGACCACACCCTCGAGGAGGTGGGCCAGGACTTCGAGGTGACCCGCGAGCGCATCCGCCAGATCGAGGCCAAGGCGCTGCGCAAGCTGCGCCACCCGTCGCGCTGCAAGCGGCTCAAGTCGTTCATCGAAAGCTAGGGAGGGGGGGTGTTCCCCCCACGGGCCCCCCCACTAGGTCGGCGCCGCGCGGGCGAAGCCCGCGCTCCCGTCGGTAAATCGGCGACAGCATGAGTCGTAAGTACGCGGTGAAGATCGACGGGAGGGAGCGGGTCGTCGACCTCGACGGCGGGGAGACGCGCGTGGACGGCGTGAAGGTCGACGTCACGGTCGTCGAAGCCGAGAGCGGGGTGTATCTGCTGCGGCGGGGGCATGAGCAGGTGATCGCGCAGGTGGACGGCGCGGGCGCCAAGACTTCGGTCAGCCTGCGCATGCCGGGGAGGGACGTGGTCGTGGTGGCGGCGGAGGTGGGGGAGGTGCGGCGGGTGGCGGTCGAGACGGCCCGGGCGCCGAAGAGCGCGGGGCCGGTGATGATCCGATCGCCGATTCCGGGGCGGGTGGTGAAGCTGCTGGTGAAGGTGGGGGACGTGGTGGTCGCCGGAGCGACGACCGTCGTGCTCGAAGCCATGAAGATGGAGAACGAGCTGCGGGCCCCCCGGGGCGGCACGGTGACCGCCATCCACTGCGCCGAGGGGGCAGCCGTCGAGGCGGGACAGGATCTGATAAGCGTCGGTTAGCGAGGTAGTCTCTACCGATGCTCGTCGCGTCGCTGCTCGCTTCGTTGCTGGCGCAGGCCGAGCCGGCGCCGCCGGAGCCCGCGCCGCCCCCCCGCGTTGCTCGCCGAGCCGGCGCTGCCGCGCGCGAACGCCGTCTCCGTTCACGCGAGCCTCGCCTATCGTGTCGGCGGCAGCGGCGACAGCCTCGGCCCGGCGGGCGGGTTCTCGAATCTCCGGTGGCTTCGAACGGCGTTACTACGTGTTGGCCCGCGTCCTCCAGCTGGGGGCCGCGTTCGACTTCAACTATCAGCGCTTCGCGACCGGCGTCCGAGGGTCGGCGATGACGGGCCCCGGGGAGGAGGTCGTCTTCGACGGCCAGCGGGCTTTGTCGAAGACCGGGTTCGCGCTGATGCAGACGGTGGCCGTGCAGCTGGGGCGGATGCGCCCGTTCATCGGGCTCGGGCCCGGAATCGCGATCAACTTCTTCTCGACCCCTGAGCTGACGCTGCGACCCGGGAGCAAGACCGCCGTGCAACCCGTCGCCCAGGCGATGGCCGGTTTCGATTGGGATCTGGGGGGCAACATGGCGTTCGTCATGCGCGCCGCCCTCACCCACCCCTTCACCGACCCGGTCTTCGAACCGAGCCTCTCGCCCCAGAATCCCCCGCCGCGCTACGCGCTGTTCGGCGATGTGGTCGACGTGGGCTTCGGCCTGATGGTGAGGTTCTAGCGTGCGAGGCTCTGCCGTAGAAAAACGGCTGGCGTTCTGGCTGGTGCTGGTCCCGCCGCTGGGGCTGGGCGCGCTGGGGCTGGTCATGGTCGCGACCGCCGGGCCGCGTTCGGGCGCCGCCGGCCTCGGTGCGCCCGCGCACTTCGCGCTCCGCCAGGCGATTGGGCTGGGCATGGCCGCGCTGCTCGGGGTCGTTGTGGCGCGGGCGGGCGCCGCCCGCGTGTTGCGCGCGGCGCCGGCCCTGTTCGTCGTCGCGCTGCTGGCGACCGCCGCGGTGTTCGTCCCCGGCATCGGCGTGCGTGCCGCCGGCGCCAGCCGCTGGCTGCGGCTCGGTCCGCTCTCGGGCAGCCCGGCGCCGTTTCTGATCGCGGCCGTCGGCCTCCTGCTCGCGCAAAGGAGCCGCCCCGACCGCCGCGGAAACGTCGCGCACCCCTTGGCGCTGGCGCTCGCGCTGGCGCTGCTGGCGACGCTGGTGCTCGTGGCTCAGCCGGATTTTTCGGCGGCGGCGGTCGCGCTCGCGGTCGCGGTCGCCGCGCTGGCCGCCGGCGGCGCGGCCCCGCGCCGGTTGGTGCCGGCAGCGCTGCTCTTGCTGCTCGGGCTCGGCGTCGGGGCCTCGCGCTTCGGCTACGTCGGCGGGCGGGTGCACGGCTTCCTCGCCCCCGAGCGCGATCGCCGGGGCAAGGGGTTCGAGGTGCTCGCCCTCGCCCGCGCCAACGCCGCGGCGGCGGCAGGGGGCGTGGGGCTCGGGCACGGCACGGCCCGCCGCCACCTCTCTTCCCCGGCCAGCGACTATGTGTTCGCGCTGGTCGGCGAGGAGCTGGGGCGACCGGGCGCGATCGCGGTGCTGGGCGCCTGGGGTGCGCTCGGGCTCGGCGTGGCGCTGGCGGCCGCCGGGGCGCGGGGCGAGCGGCGCGCGGCGGCGGCCGCGTGCGGCGTCGCGCTGCTGGCGCCCGCGGCGCTCCACGTCGCCGTCTGCCGGGGCTGGCTGCCGATCATCGGCGTCTCCATGCCGCTGGTCAGCTACGACCCGGCGCTGACCGTCGCGTCCGGTGGTCAGCTCGGACTGCTGGCGGCGATTGCCGCGGGAACCGGCGCGGGCTCCGGCGAGGCCGACGCGTGAGCGGCCTCTTCGGGCTCAGGTTCATCGTCGTCTCGGGCAAGGGGGGCGTCGGCCGGACGACAATCGCGGCGACGCTGGCCCGGGTCGCCGCCGACGCCGGCAAGCGCGTGCTGCTCGCGACCGCGACCACGACCGATCGGGCCGGGCGGCTCTACGGCCGCGCCGCTCCGATCGGCACTGACATCGTCACGCTCGCCCCCGGCGTCGACGCGGTGAACCTCACGCCCGAGAGCGCCATCCGCGAGTACGGACGCATGGTGCTCCGCTCCGAGCTGGTGGCCCGCGCCCTGTTCGACAACCGCGCCATGCGCGGATTCCTCGGCGCCGTTCCGGGCCTCGACGCCTACGCCGTGCTGGGCAAGGCCTGGTGGCACACGACCGAGAGCGTCGGTGGACGGCCCCGCTACGATCTGGTGATCTTCGACGGCCCGGCCACCGGCCACGTCGGCCTCATGCTCCGCATCCCGCAGGCGATCCTGACCTCGATGCCGAAGGGGCCGCTGGCGCGCGATGCCAGCGCCATGCGGGAGCTCTTCTCGGATCCCGCGCGCGCGGCGCTGCTGATCGTGACGCTGGCCGAAGAGCTGCCGGCGCGCGAGGCCGCCGAGCTCGCCGCCCAGGCCCGGGGCGAGCTGGGCCTGCCCCTGGGACCCCTGATCGTCAACGCGCTGCCGACCGCGGCGCTGGAGAGCCCCGCGGTCACCGCGGTCATGGCGCGCGCCCCCGCCACCACCGGCGACGACGCGCTCGACCGTACGCTCCGCCTCGCCGCCGGCGTCCGCGCCCACCGTCGCGCTGCAGACGCCGTGCTCGAGACGCTGGCCCGCGACCCCGGGCTGCCGATCGTCCCCCTCCCCCGCGTCGCCACCGCCGAGCTTGGCCCCGCCCTCCTCGCCGCCCTCGCCCCCCCGCTCGCCGCCGCGCTTCGCGGTTAGCGGACGCGCGGTCAGCGAGCGCAGCGTGGCTTCGCCACGAACAACCGGCATCCTCATTTGCGACGGGAGGTCCGGAACCGGTATCGTGTTGCGGCCGTCCTTTGTCGATTATCCCTTTGCTCGCTGCCGCTGCGCTGATGGCCACCGCGGACCCTCCGCGTGAGGTCCCCCACCTCGCAGCGGTGCCGGCAGCCAAGCCTCCCCTGATCGACGGCCGCCTCGACGACGCGGCATGGCGCGACGTGGCGGGCAGCGAGGCGTTCACCCAGTTCTTCCCCTTCGACGGCGCGCAACCCTCGGAGCGGACGCGCCTGCGGGTCGTCTACGACCCCGCCGCCCTCTACCTCAGCTTCGACTGCGAGCAGATCCACACGCCGATCATCGAGCGGCTGACCCGACGCGATCGCGACTCGGAGAGCGAGTGGGTCTGGGTCCAGATCGACTCGCGCAACGACGGCAAGAGCGCGTTCGTCTTCGCGGTCAACATCTCGGGCGTCCAGGGCGACGGGCAGATCATCGATCAGACGACCTACTCGTGGGAGTGGGACGAGAACTGGGAGGCGAAGACGACCCGCACCGCGACCGGCTGGTCGGCGGAGATCCGCATCCCGATGCGCGCGCTGCGCTTCGACGGCAGCTTGCCGGTGCAGAGCTGGGGCTTCCAGGCGACCCGGTTCATCGCCCAGCGCCAGGAGACGTTGATGTGGTCGTACTACCCGCGCGACGTGGCGACGCCCCTCACCTACATGGGCCGGCTCGACGATCTGCGCGGGCTGAAGGGGGCGGGCGCGCTCGAGCTGCTGCCGTTCGCCGCCGGTTTCGGACGTCGCCGCGACGCCGTCGAGAACACGCGCGGGCGCGATTTTCATCTCGGCGGGACGGTGGGGCTCGATCTCAAGTGGCACGCCGCCCACGACCTGACGCTGGACGCCGCGTTCAACCCTGACTTCGCCCAGGTCGAGGCCGACCAGATCATCTTGAACCTGACCAACTTCGAGACCTTCCTCCCTGAGAAGCGGCCCTTCTTTCTCGAGGGGATCGAGGCGTTCTCGTTTCCGCTGTCGGTGTTCTACTCGCGGCGGATCGGCAGCGCGCCGACGGCGCCGGCGGGCGGCCCCAACGATCAACAGCTGGACGTCCCGTTCCCTTCGACGATCTACGGCGCCGCCAAGATGGTCGGCCGGCTGGGGCCGCGCTGGACCCTGGGGGCGCTGAGCGCGCTCACCGCACCCAACCGCGTCTCCGTCGACACCGATCCTCTGGGGACAGGAGCGGAGGTCGACCGGCTGGCGGCGGCGGCGACCGCGTTCAACGTCCTGCGCATCAAGCGCGAGCTCGGCTGGGGGCACGTCGGCGTCATCGGCACCGCCGCGACCGCGATCGAACGCAACGGCAACTATGCCGCGGCCGCCGACCCGACGATGCAGATCTGCCCCTCGGGGCTGACGACCCCGGCCAGCCGCCGCTGTTTTCACGACGCCTACGTCGGCGGCGCTGACGCGCGCTGGCGGTCACCGGGGGCGGAGTACGTCGTCAGCGGCGCCTTCATCCAGTCGTACATCTCCAAGGGGGTCACCACCACCGAACCCGACGGCACCCAGATCGGCCCGGGCGCGGCCGGACCGGGCGGCTGGCTGCGTCTGGCCAAGGAGGGAGGCAAGCACCTGCTCTGGACCGCGGAGTACACCGGCGCGGGACGGAAGCTTCAGTACAACGACGTCGGCTACATGGCGCGCCAGAACCTGCATGCCTACAAGGGCGCGGTCGGCTGGCGCACGCTGGCGCCGGGGACCTACACGCTGGAGACGACCAGCACGATCGAGGCGGCGGGAAACCGCAACCTCGACCTGCTCGACCTCGGCCAGCTCTATTCGCTGACGACGCGGCTGCGGCTGCGCAACTTCGCGTCGGTGTTCATCGCCGCCGACCTGGCCCCGTCGCGCTACGACGACCGCGAGGTCGGCGACGGCACCGCGCTGCAACGGGCGGGTTACCTCGGCGCGCGCATCGAGCTCGGCACCGACCCTCGGGGCACCTTCGCGGCGACGCTGTCGAACCAGACGCAGCTCATCGCCGAGGGGAGCTGGGCCACCGGGGTGCAGGCCGACCTGATCGTCCACGCCCTGCCGCAGTTCGACATCGAGCTCCTCCCCCAGGTCACCTGGTCGTCGGGCGAGTTTCGCTATGCCCACGAGGTGTCGACCGAAGCCGACGCCTACTTCGGCAAGCTGACCGCCAAGAGCGTGAGCGCGACGCTGCGCGCGTCCTACACCTTCACCCCGCAGCTGACGCTGCAGGCCTACACGCAGGCGTTCCTGGCCTCGGGGAACTTCACCCAGATACGCCGCTTCGACAGCGCGCCGGGGTCGAAGGTCTCGCTCGCCGCCCTGCGCGCGACCGCGCCGATGGCCCCGCCGGCCAGTCCCGACTTCGAGCAGGCCACGCTGAACGTGAACGTCGTCTTCCGCTGGGAGTACCGCCTCGGCTCGACGATCTACCTCGTCTATGCGCGCTCGCAGCTGCCCGACGTCGCGTCGTTCACCACGCCGGCGACGCTCAGCCTCAGCGCCTTCGGCCACGGGGCAGTGTCCGACGTCATCATGCTCAAATTCTCGTACTGGTGGGCGAGCTGACGCTCGCTTCGCTCGCCCGCTCAGCGCGACGCCGGCGCGGCAAAGCCGCGCCTTTGGGTCCTTCGACGCGCTCGCTTCGCTCGCTCTGAGGTCTCAGGGGGAGGGGCTACGGCCGAGGAGCTTGGCGAGCTGGGCGTGGCGGGGATCGGCGGGGCCGAGGATCTGTCGGAGCCAGTCGCGGACGTAGCTGGCGTCGAGCTTGTCGCCTCGGAGGGCGAACAGCCGGTCGAGATCGGCGGTGTTGCCCGCGACGAGCTGGGCGAGCGCGAGATCCTCCGCCGAGAGATACCAGCGCTGCTTCTCGTCGCCGCCGACCAGCGGGACGCGGCGCCGTTCCATCTCCTCGTGGACCGGGTGGTAGGCGATCGCGACGTCGATGCTCACGCCGTCGAGCGCCGCGGCGAACCTTCCGTTGCGCGCGGAATCGCGGCGAGCGGCCGGGCGATCGACGGCGACGCCCGCCTCCTCCAGCGCATCGAGCAGGCGAACGAGCTCGTCCGCGCCGGCGAAGACCACGAGGTCCACGGCCGTCGCCTCGACCGGCACGCCCCAGGCGGCGAGGGCCAGCGCGCCGCCGAGCGCGTACGGCAGCCGATCGGCGATGAGCCGGTCGGTGAGCCGGGCCGCGACCTCGGACGGGGTCATGGCGCGATTGTAGTCTGCCGCCATCAGGGGTGCGCGATCACGATCAGCGTCTCGGCCCGGCGGAGCACGCAGGCGAGCACGCGCTCCAGCGTCTCGGGGTCGAGCGCCGCGAAGCTCTCGTCGAGGACGCGGGCCTCGAGCGGCTGCAGCAGCGTGCGGGCGATGAAGAGCCGGCTGCGCTCGCCGTGCGAGAGCTGCCAGCCGCTGTCTCCGACCAGCTGCTCCATCCCCGACGGCATGCGGGCGAGGAGCGGGCCGAGGTCCAGCTCGCGCAGCAGCGCCTCCGCCTCGACGACGTCCTCGCGGCGGGGCGGCCAGGCCCGCCCCATCAGCAGGTTGAACATCAGGCTGGCGGAGAAGACGTGGTTCTCGTGGAACTGCGGCGCCGCCCCGACGCGCGCCCGCCAGCGCGCCCCCCCGACCACCGCGCGATCGAGCCCGGCCAGCTTCAACGCCCCGGCGTCGGGGACGCGCAGGCCGGCCAGCAGCGCCCCCAGCGTCGACTTGCCGCCGCCCGAAGGTCCCTCGATCAGCACACGCTCGCCGCGCGCGATCGCCAGCGACAACCCGGACAGCACCGGTTCCCGCCGGCCCGGGTAGCGGAACGAAACGTCCTCCGCCGAGAGCAGGGGCGCGGCGCTCACTTCCACAGCCTCTTCGCCCGCGCCGTCGCGCCGTGGCGCAGACGGGACGGGCGCTCGGAGCATGTCGGCCACCTGCCGCCAGGCGATCCGGGCCGCCGCGAGCGCCGGGAAGGCCTGGGCGAGCTTGCGCAGCCCGCCGTAGACGAACAGCACGCCGCCCAGGCTGGTGGCGAACGTCCCCGGTCGGGCGGCGGCGGTCGCCAGCGCCGGCGCCATCGCAGCCACGGCGGCCAGGAGCCAGCCGCGCGGCACGACGACGGCGAGCAGCGCGGACGCGCGATCGAGAACCCGTCCATCGGCGGCGTAGGCCGCGAGCGCCCTCTCTTCCTCGTGGTGGCGCAGCGCGGGCGGCTGCTGGATCACCAGCGTGCGCTGCCCGGCCATTCGCTCGACCAGATCGTGGGTCAGCGCCATGCGACGGACCGACCAGCGGGCGAGGGCGCGGGTGAGCAGGGCAGCGAGCCCCACCCCGAGACCAATCCAGCCCGCGAGCAACGGCAGCTGCAGCCCCGCGGCGGCGCCCGCCGCCAGCGCGACGGCGCCGGTCCCCAGCTCGAACAGCCCGGCGGCAGCCAGCAGACCGCCTCCGAGGGCGAGCGATTCGAGCGCCTCGGTCTCGACCACCCGCCCCAGCAGCTGGCCGATCCCCGCCGTCCGGAGCGATTCGGCATCGAGCGCGAGCAGACCGTGAAGCAACCGCTCGCGCAGCACCTGGCCGCCGTCAATCGCGACCCGCCCCGCCACCCAGGACGACAGCAGCCGCGCCACGACCAGCAGCGCCGTCAACGCCAGGAACGTCCCCGCGAGCCCCGCCCCGCCGCCGCCGGCGACTGCCCGCGCGCCAACCAGCCACCAGAGCCCGGCGAGCAGGCCAAGCTGCGCGAAGTAGCCCGCGAACGCCGCGGCGACCAGCCGCCCGACGCCCGCCGCCCCCAGCGCCGCCCGCAACGACGGCCGCGCGCGGGTAAGCCGAGCCCCCTCGGCGACCCGCTCGCCGCCCAGGGCAGCGATGCACAGGGCGTCGGCGACCCTCGGGGCGCGCGCGGCGGCAATCCGGGCCCGCGCGACCACCGCTTCCAGCCCGGGGCGCGCCTCGGCCTCGACCGGGGCGCGCAGCATCCGGGAGAGCGCGGCGGCGTCGCAGCGGGCGATGGAGCCGTCGGGGTGCACCAGCCGCGCCTCCGCGCCGTCGAAGCCGACCAGGCCGATGAGGGCCCCCGCACCCGCACCCACCCGCAAGAGCGCGGGCGCCGCGGCCCGGGCCCGCGCGCCGAGGACCGGAGCGACGTCGGCGTACGTCAGCTCGAAGCGCGACTCGGGTCCGGGCGCGCCCAGCGCCGCCGCGGTGGCGAGCCGGGCCGCCACCGCCTCGCGAGCGGCGAGCGGCCAGAGACAGTCGGCGGGATTGCTCATCCGGATGTCGCTCACTCTTGCCCAATCCGACCGCCCGCGAGCCGCAGCCGGCGCCAGGCCGCCCCCGACCAGGACGATGTCCGCACCCGGTCCTCCGCCGCCAGCAGCGCGGCGTAGCGCCCCCCCGGCCGCCCGCGCAACGCCGCCGGCGCGCCGTCCTCGACGATGGCCCCGTCGGCAATCACCAGGACGCGCGGAAACGACTCCGTCTCGCCGACGTCGTGGGTCACGCACACCAACGTCGCCCCCGCCCAGCGCTGGCGCGCCCGCGCCAGCAGCGTCCGGCGCTGCTCGCGGGCGAGCCCCCGGAACGGCTCGTCGAGGATCACCAACGCCGGCGACGCGCGCGTCAGGCCCCGCCCGAACCGGACCCGCTGCCCCTCCCCCCCCGACACGAGAGCACCCGCCTCGCCGAGCGGCGTCGCCGCGCCGTCGGGCAGGCGGGCGCAGAGCTCGTCTAGCTCGGCGTCCGCGAGCACGGCGCCGAGGTCGTCGGACGCCGCCGCCAGCCCGAACCTCAGGTTCTCTTTCAAGGAGCGGTTCCAGAGGTAGACCGCCGGATCGACCCAGACCGTCCGCTGCCGCAACGCCTCGAGGCGCGTGACGTCGAGCCCCTCGCCCCCGACCCGAACCTCACCGGCCGCCGGGCGGTGCCACCCGAGGAGAAGCCCGACCAGGCTCGACTTCCCCGCCCCCGACGCCCCGACGATCGCCACCACTTCTCCGGCACCGATCTGCAGGCTGTCGACCGCGAGGATCTGAGTCCCGGCGGCGACCACCCGCACGTCGCTCATCTGGATGGCGACCGCCCCCGGCGGCAGCGTCGCCTCGCCTTCCCGGGTCGGCTCCTCCGGCGCGCCCAGCGGCTCTAGCAGTCGCAATGTCAGGTTGCGCTGCATCGGGATCTGCTGCACCAGCAGCGCCAGGTCGTGCCCCAACGTCGGAAGCGACAGCGCCCAGTAGACGACCAGCAGCGCGGTTCCGGCGTCGCGCCCGTCTCCGCCGCCGAGAAAGCGCGCCAGCAGCCAGCCGCAGAGGCCGAAGCCGATCAGCGCCTGCGCCGCCTCGGCGGTCAGCGCCGCCGCCAGCGCCGCCCGCGCCGCGTCGAGCCAGGCGCGCAGCCGATCGGTGTGCTCGCGGGCCAGGGCCGGCTCGGCACCGTGGGTCCGCACGGCGGTCAGCCCGAGCAGCCCGTCCAGATAGAACCGCCCGAGCGCGCCGGCATGATTGCGCATACGCAGATCGCGCTCGCCGAGCGCCGGCTGCGCCAGCAGGGGGATCGCGAGCATCGCGACCGCCAGCGCGACCGCCAGCTCCGCCCCCGCCGGATAGAGCCAGGCGAGCGCGCCGGCGACGATGGCAATCTCCAGCGCCGTGCGTGCCACCTCGCCGGCCAGCGCCGGCAAGGCCCGGATCCGGTGCAGCAGGTGGGCCCGTTCGGCCATGTCGGACACCGGCCGGCTCTGGAAGTAGCGATCGCCGAGGCGCGGGATCTTGCGCAGGAAGCGCCCCCGCAGGCGCTCTTCCAGCCGCGCACCGACACGCCGCAAGCCCCAGGCGAGCGGCAGCTCCAGCAGCAGCAGGACGCCGAGCAGGAGCGCGATCGCCCCCAACCCGCGCCGGCCGGCGGTGCCGTCGACCAGCACGCGAAGCAGCACCGCCTCGGCGACGGTACCCAGCGCGGCCAGCGCCACGCCGACCGCCAGCGCGCCCCAGCGGCCGCGCCCTTCCTCGCGCATGAGGCGCCAGAGCTCGGCGCCGGGGCGGGTCGGGGCCTCCTCGACGGCGGCGCGCAGCTCCAGCGGCAGCTCCGCCCGGCGGGCTTCGGCGAGCGGCGCTGCGCCCGCGACCCGCACCAGCACCGCCCCCCGCATCATCACCTGAGCGCTGCCATCGGCGGCCGGGGGCGCGGGGAGCGCCGTCGCGTGCGCCGGCGCGAGCGCGGGCGCGGCAGCGTCCGGCCCGGCCTCGACCGCCGCCAGCGAGGCGATCAGCGCGGCGGCCTCGGCGCCGCGCCCGACGGCGCCGGCTGCCACCAGCGCCGCCACCGTGCGCACCGCCCCGTCGAGCGCGGCCAGCGGCGGCCAGCCGGGGGCGTCGCGGGCCGGACCGATCAGCCGCTCCGGATCGGCGACACCCAGCGTCCGCATCCGATGGCCGAGCGGGGCCGTGAACCCGTCGCTGCCCGCCCACTCGCGAAACGCCTCGGCCGGAACCGGCATCGCGTGGATCAGCAGGTCGCGCAGAAACGTTGCGCGCCGCACCCAGCGACGGCCACGTCCCGGGTCCATGACCTGCACGAAGTCGCCATGCACGCGCCAGGCGACGACGAAGTGGGTGAGCCCGGACGGCAACCGCAGCACGACGATGGCGGGGAGCGCGTCGGCCTCGGGCAAGAGCAGGTTGTCGGCCGGCATCATCACCTGCTCGGCGTCCAGGCCCAGGCTCTGGGCCAGCGTCTCCAGCGTGTCGATCGACGTGCCGTCGACCGCGGTCTGGCAGGCCTCGCGCAACCGGCCGTAGCTGACGCGGACCCCGAACCCCTCCAGCAGGCACTTGAGCGCCGCCGGGCCGCAGTCCATCGCCGAGGTCTGAATCACCTCGGGCGCAAGCCAGCGACGGCGCGACGACATTCCGGACCAGACGCTACAATGCCGGCCCGCATGGAAGCCAGAGCCGCCCGCCGCCTGGACAGCGCCATCGCCGCGCACGAACGCGCGATCGCGCTGCGCAGCGCGGGGCGCCCCGCGGAGGCCGAGCGCGCCTGCCGCGCGGCGCTGGCCGGCTATCGCGCGAGCGAGGGGCCGCGACACCCCGACGTCGCCAACGCACTCCACGAGCTGGGGCTGATCCTCGAGGCGCGCGATCGGCTGGACGCAGGCCTGCGCCTGTCACGACCAGACTGTCGCCCTCGCCGGGAGATCGCGCGATCCCGACGTCGTGCGGCTGGTGCTGCAGGCGCGCCTCGCGCGCGCCTGCCTCGATCGCACCCGCGGCGACCATGGCGCCGCCGAACGCGGTTTCCGCACCCTGCTGCTGGCGGTGCGGCGCCGGCTGGGCCCGCGCGATCCGATGCTGGCCGGGGTGTGGAACGGCCTCGGGGTGCTGCGCAAGGCGCAGGGGCGCTACGCCGAGGCGCTGGCCTGCTACCGCCGGGCGCAGCCGCTGGTCGCACGCGGCGATCGCGTGGCGCGCGCGACGCTCGCGCACAACCTGGGCGGCAGCGAGCACGCCCGGGGCCGCTACGCCGCCGCGGAGCCGCACGCGCGCCGGTCGGTCGCGCTGCGCACCGCGGTGCGGGGGCCCGCGCATCCCGAGGTGGCCGCCGACGTCGCCGCGCTGGCCGCGATCGTCGAGTGCCGCGGGCGCCTGGCGGAGGCGGCGGCGCTCTATCGCCGCGCCCTGGCCATCTTCCGCCGGCGCCTGGGCCCCCGCAGCCTCGAGGTCGGGCTCGGCCTGGCCAACCTCGCCGTGGTCGAGCAGCGCGCCGGCCGTCGCGCCCGCGCCCGCGCCCTCTACCACCAGGCGCTCCCGATTCAGACCACCGTGCTCGGCGCCCGCCACCCCGATGTCGCGATGACCGTCAACAACCTGGCGGTGCTGGAGCGCGAGGCTGGCAACCGCGCGCGCGCCCTTCCGTTGTTCCGCCGGGCGCTCCGCGCCTTTCAATCAACGCTGGGGCCCCGCCACCCGCACACGCGGCTGACCGCGCGGAACGTCGCCGCCGTCCTGGCCGAGCGTGGGAGCTGAGCTCGTGCACGCTGTCGGAAATCGCCTGAATTCGCGTCGGGGGAGGTCCAGCTTCGCTGGACCGAGCCCATCGCGGGAGGTTCGGAACCCGTCTCGGGTTCTGAGATATTTGCCCTCAAGCGACCCCACACAACCCGCCGATATCGCCAGTACCAGATGAGTGGCCCGAAGCTCGACCTCGCCATCCGCGGCGGGGTCGTCGTGACAGCCGAGGGCCGCGTCCGGCAGGACATCGGCGTCGCCGGCGGACGCGTCGTGCAGCTCGGGGGCGACATGACCGCCGCCCGCGAGCTGGACGCCGGCGGACGCTTCGTCCTCCCCGGGGGCGTCGATCCGCACGTGCACCTGCACGTCGAGAAGTTCGACCCCGACGAGCCCGACTGGGTCGACGACTACACCAGCGGCTCGGAGGCGGCGCTGGCCGGCGGGGTCACGACCCTCGGCAACATGTCCTACGTCCTGCCCTGGGAGAGCCTGGCGGACCGGGTGCGCGCCGAGACCGCGGCGGTCGCACGCGAGGCGATCGCCGACATCTTCTTCCACACCGTCGTCCTCACCCCTGATCGCGCGCTGCTCGACGAGATCGGCCCCGCGGTCGCGGGCGGGCAGTCGAGCATGAAGATCTTCATGTGCCTGCCGACGTTCGAGTCGTTCGTTCCGCAGTTCACCAAGGTGATGACGGCGACCGGGGAGGCGGGGGGGATCGTGCTGATCCACTGCGAGGATCTGGCCACGATCGAGTGCTGCACGACCATGCTCGCTGCGCACGCCCACACGTCGCTGGCGCACTTCCCCGAGAGCCGACCGATCTCCTCCGAGGTGCTGGCCACCGAGCGCGCGATCGCGATGTGCCGGGCCACCGGCGCGCCGACCTACATCGTCCACCTGTCGTCGGCGCGCGCGCTGGCGGCCTGTGCGGCGGCCCGCGCCGAGGGGCTGCCGATCTTCGTCGAGACGCGGCCGCTCTACCTGCACCTCACCTCCGAACGCTACCGTGGCGCCGACGGGCCGCTCTACGTCGCCCAGCCTCCTCTGCGCGAGGACGCCGACCAGCAGGCGCTCTGGCGAGGCCTGGCCGACGGCAGCATCGACACCGTCGCCAGCGATCACGCCCCGTGGACCCGCGCGCTGAAGCTCGACCCGAAGCTCGACGTCACCCGCTCCCGCCCGGGCGTGGCCGAGCTGGATACCATGCTCCCCCTGCTCTACACCGAGGGGGTCGCCACGGGACGGATCTCGCTCGAACGGTTCGTGTCGCTGACCGCGACGAACGCCGCGCGGCTGTTCGGGATGTACCCGCGCAAGGGGACGATCGCCGTCGGGTCCGACGCCGACCTGGTGATCTGGGAGACCGCCGACCGGCGGACGATCCGCGACGCTGACCTCTTCACCCGCGCCGGCCACAGCGTCTACGCGGGGCGGGAGATCAGCGCCTGGCCGCGCACCACGATCCGCCGCGGCGAGATCGTCTTCGACGGCGGGCGCGTCCTGGGGAAGGCCGGGAGCGGCCAGCCCGTGCCCCGCCGCAAGACCCAAAAAGTCTAGCCGCTCCCGCTCCCGCGCGCTGCGGTCAGCGCGGCTTCGTGTAGCGGGCGAAGAGGCGATCGACTTCGTTGAACGCCGAGGCCGCCGCCGGATCGCCGCTCTCGAGGAAGGCGCGACGGGCCGCCTCGCGGGTCTGCGTGTCCCAGATCCCCGGCGCGCGGGTCGGGCGCACCTGCAGCGCGGTGAAGACCAGCGCCGCCACCACCGCGCCGACGATGGCGATGCCGCGCACGCTGGCGACGAACCTGCGCGTGCCAGCGAACATCCGCGCCGCCGGGCTCCGCGAGCGGGCAACCTCGGCCGCCGCGAGCCGCCCCGCCACCACCATCGCCGTCGCCGGCCGTTCAGCCGGGTTGGGCGCCAGGCAGTCGCAGCAGAGGCGTGCCAGCTCATGCTCGACGATGGTGGCCGCGTGGTCGACCGGCGAGCGAACCGTCATCCCGTACGGTCCGTGCTCCCACTCCGGCCGGCGCCCGAACAGCACCTCATGCACGATCAGCCCCAGCTGCCAGACGTCCGAGCGCTGGCTCGGCCGTTCGCCCATCGACGCCTCGGGGGGCATGTAGCTGGGGGTGCCGCCGTGCATGGTCGTGTCGAGGCCGTCGGTGGCCAGCCCGAAGTCCGACAGCACCAGGCGGCCATCGGCCATCCGCAGCACGTTCTGGGGCGTGACGTCGCGGTGGGTGATCCCGACCGCGTGAATCGCCGCCAGCCCTGCGCAGATCGCCCGGGCGTCGGCGATGCGCGCCGGCAGAGGTCGGTCGCCCAGCGTCCGCAGCGCGTCGCGCAGGGCCCCTCCGGCCGCCAGCTCCATCGACACGTACCAGTGCCCGTCGGAGGACCCCAGATCGAACACCCGGCAGACGTTGGGGTGGCGAATCGCGCGGGCAACCTTGACCTCGCGGGCCAGCCGTTTGATCCAGCTCTTCTCCTGGGCGCGGTCGGCGCGGAGGATCTTCAGCGCGATCGGCTCCCCCAGCACCCGGTCCCAGGCACGGAACACCTGACCGCTGCCGCCCTCGCCAATGGGAGCCTCGATCTGGTAGCGGGCGGCCAGGACTTCTCCGGCCCTCAAGCTCAGCGGCTCAGCACGCTCGACACCGCGTAACTCAACGGTTTTTTCCGCGAGCTCAGGGGGAGACATACCTGTCGAGTCCTGTACCATTTCCCCGGCGCCCCCCGCGCCAGCATCCGTTGTATACCTTGGCCCTCCCAATCGGCCAAGCCTCCTGATCCATGAGCAGCGACAGCGACGCCTTCAGTCGGACGGCACGCCGACAGACCGGACCTCGGGAGGTCGCCCGCCTGCCGGTCGTGCTCTGCGTAGGCAGCGGTGAATCGCTCCCGTCCCTGAAATCACCGCGGTTCGTGACCTTCGCCGACCGGCTGGAGATCGGTCGGCGACCGGCGGAGGGAGACCCACGCGCCTCGCTCGTGCTTCCGGATCGGACCGTCTCCAGCGTCCATGCGCGGATCACGCGCGTGTTACAGGCGGGTGAAGGTTTCACGATCGAAGATCTCGGAAGCACGAACGGGACCCACGTCGACGGCAAGCAGATCGTCGGACCGACGCTCCTCCGCAACGGATCTCTGATCTTCATCGCCTCGCAAGTATTGGTCTTTCGACTGGTCACGCCGGCGGAGCTCGGCGCCCTCAAGGAGGAGGAGGTCCGGCCGCTCGCGCAGCTGCCGACGTTGTCGCCGGCGATGGCGGTGATCACCAGCAAGCTCCGCCTCCTGGCCCGGTCCAGCGCGGAGATCCTGCTGGTCGGCGAGACCGGCGTCGGCAAAGAGGTCTTCGCGAACGCCATTCACGCCGCCAGCGGCCGAGTCGGCCCCCTGGTCGCGATCAACTGCGCCGCGATCCCCCGCGAGCTGGTCGAGAGCGAGCTGTTCGGCTACGAGAAAGGAGCCCACTCGACGGCGCAGGGGCGAAAGCCGGGGCTGGTCGAGCTCGCCGACGGCGGCACGCTGTTCCTCGACGAGATCGGCGACATGCCGATCGAGCTGCAGGCCAAGCTCCTCCGTTTCTTGCAGGACCGGCGCTTCACCCCGCTCGGCTCGACCCGCATCATCGAGGCCAACGTTCGCGTGATCGCGGCGACCAGCCGCGTGGCCCTGGACAAGGGAGCGCACGTGCAGGAGGCGCTGCTCGGCCGGCTGGGAGCCCAGCCGATCGTGCTGCCGCCGCTGCGCGAGCGTCCCGAGGACATCGGCCGGTTGACCGCCCACTTCCTGAGCCAGATCGCGACGGGGCGTACCCTCGAACCCGAGGCGTTCCACGCCCTGACCCTGCACAACTGGCCGCTCAACGTGCGGGAGCTGTCCAAGGTCGTCACCGAGGCCGAAGCGTTGAGCCGCAGCGTGCAGGCGATCGGGCTCGAGCACCTCCCCGACGCCGTCACCGCGACGCTGCAGATCGATCCCAACGACGCGCTGGACGACACGTCGGTCGATCCGCCGGACGCGCGCGAGCGGTCGTACACCGACTCGGGCGGCTTTCGCGACGGCGACGCGCCGGCGGCGACGCGGGTGCGTCGCCCGGCCCCGACGCGCGAGGAGCTGACCGCCCTGCTGGGAGAGTTCAACGGGAGCGTCGCCCAGGTGGCGCGCAGCCTCGATCGCCAGTACGCCGTCGTATGGCGATGCATCCAGCGGTACGGCATCGACGCCGCCGCGTTCCGCAACCGGGAGCGCCCTTGACGACCACCGCAGCTACACCGACAGGCCCGACCACGACCACGACCACGCCCGCGCGGGTTTTGCTTCACAAGGGGCGGGCCCGTCCGCTCTGGTTCGGCCATCCCTGGGTTTACGCCAACGCGGTCGCGCGCGTCGAGGGGTCGCCCGAGCCCGGCGATGTCGTGACGCTCGCCGATCACGACGGCCGGTTCATCGGCCGCGGGTTCTACAATCCGCGCTCGCAGATCCCGGTGAGGCTCTGCACGCGCGTCGACGAACCGGTGGACGCCGCGTTCTTTCGGGCGCGCGTGGCGCGGGCAAAGGGGATCCGAGCGCGCCTCGGCCTCCCCTCGGAAAGCACGAACGTCTACCGCCTGATCAACAGCGAGGGGGACGACCTGCCAGGGCTGGTGGTCGACGTCTACGGAGACGCGGCGGTGGCGCAGCTGACGACGCTGGGGATCGCGGCGCGGCGGAACGAGATCTTCGACGCGCTCGAGGCCGAGCTGGGCTGCAAGACGATCTTCGAGCTGGCCCCCGCGGCCTACGCCGAGCTCGAGGGGTTCGCGGCGGCATCGCGGGTCGCGCGCGGCGCCTCGCGCGCCACGCTGTCCGTGCTCGAAGACGGCATCAAGCTGGAGGTCGAGCCCCTCGGGGGGCAGAAGACCGGCATGTTCATCGACCAGCGCGAGACGCGAGCCCGGGTCGGGGCGCTGGCGCGTGGCGCCCGCGTCCTCGACTGCTACGCATACGCCGGCGGCTTCTCGCTGGCGGCGGCGCGGGGCGGAGCGGCGGCGGTCACCGCGGTCGACAGCTCGTCGCGCGCGGTGGCGCGTATCGAAGCCCATGCCGCCGCCAACGGGGTTGCGATCGAGGCGATCGAGGCCGACGCGTTCCGCTACCTGGAGACCGCGACGCCGCGCTCCTTCGATCTGATCGTCATCGATCCGCCGAAGTTCGCGCGCGCGCGCAAGGACCTCGAGGCCGCCCGCAAAGGCTACGAGCGGCTGAACGCGCTGGCCCTGCAGGCGTTGGCCCCGGGCGGGATCCTCGTGACCTGCTCCTGTTCGCAGAACGTCGACGCCGAGACCTTCGAGCGGATCGTCGCCGCGGGCGCCAAGCACGCCGGCCGTGAGGTGCGGGTATTCGAGCGCCGCGGTCCCGCCGCCTGCCACCTTCTCCCCCCCGCGTTCCCGGAGGGGCAGTACCTCAAGGTGATGTTCTGCCTCGTGCCGTGAGACCCGAGCGCGGGAGCGCAGAGCCTTTGTTGAAGTAGCCGCACTCCCGCGCTTCGCGCGGGAGCGGCTAAGGCGCCGGTTTGACGCCGCCGGGCGACGCGTACAGCATCGCGAGGTAGTAGACGAGCATCGCGATGATCGTCGCCAGCGAGACCCACTCGAAGGGGATCCGTCCGAACAGCTTCCAGCGCGGTCCGAAGAAGCGGCCGCGAGAGCGTTTGTAGATCTGCTGCTTGATGTCGGGGAGGAAGCTCGCCGGCGGCGCCGTCCGCTTCAATTTGCCCAGCGAGCCGACGGTGCGACGGAACGACTCGAGCTCCGTGCGGCACTGGATGCAGAGCGCGAGGTGCTGATCCACGTCGGTGCGCGCCCGCTCCGGCAGCGTGCCGTCGAGGTAATCGGAGAACGTGTCCTGCGCTTGCCCGTGGTCCATGAGTTAGGTCTCTGCACCTGCTTTGGCGCTACCGCGTCTTCTTGTCCACGTATTCCTTTATCGCCATGCGCGCGCGGTGCAGGCGCGATTTTATGGTCCCTTCGGGCAGGCCGGTAATTTCGCCGATCTCCTGATACGACAGCTCTTCCACGTCGCGCAGGACCACCAGCAACCGGTGCTCGGGATCGAGCTCCGCGACCGCCCTCTTCCATCAGCTTCTCGAGCTCGGCGGCCTCGGCGAGCACGTCAGGAGGATCGATGTGGGACTGCATCGGCAGCGCGGGGCCGTTCCCCTGCTGCGGGAGGTCGTCGACGTCCGCCCCCTCGCTGGGCCGTCGCGCCAGATACTTGATCTGGTTCTTGCAGTGGTTGGCGGCCACCCGCAGCAGCCAGGTGGAGAACTTCGCCTCCCCCCGAAAGCCGTCGATCGTCTTGAAGACGGTGATGAAGACCTCCTGGGCGATGTCTTCGGCCTCCTGCCGGTTGCGGATCATCCGGTAGATCAGGCTGAAGACCTTGTCGCCATAGAGATGCACGATCTCCCCGAACGCCTGCTCGTCGCGCTCCTTCAGGCGGGCGATGAGGAGCCGCTCGGCGATGCTCATCGTGTAGGGGACCCGTTCCCGCCGCGACCGGGCGGCAGCCAAACGGAGCGTCGCCTCCACGTCACTTCAGACAACCGGATCACGCGCAGGTTCCCCGCCTGCTCACGGTAGCAGAGGCATATCCGACCGGGGCTCCGGCTGGTTGGCCGGGATGAAGAGTCGCAGGCTGACCCCGACGAACGTCTCGCGCTCGGCCAGGACCCCGGGGGCGTCCTCGTGCCGGACCGCGTCCTGGCGAATGCCGAGGTCGAAAGCCCCTATCTCGGACAGCGCCGACACGCCGGCCGTGACGTAGCCGTTGCCGGTGCGGGCGTCGTAGCCGCCCCCCAGGCGGGCGCTGAATCGCTGCGCCAACGTGAACTCGCCGCCGCCCATGACGCTGGTCCCCTTGCGCCCGGTGTCGTTGTCGGCGGTGAAGCGGTGAATGGCGTCGAGCACGATCAAGACGTTGTCGATCGGGATCACCGCCGCGCCGAATCCGACCCCTTGGCTGGCGTTGCTGTTGTGCTGGTCGATCAGGTTGGTCCCGACCACCGACAGGGACAGGAGCGGCACCGGTCGCACCGTCATCCCGAGGTCGAACGTCAGCCCACCGTCGTGTCCGCCGAACGCGTCGTGCGTCAGTGAAGCTGAGGTACTTCAACGTCGACCCGATGCTCACGACCGGCCCGAACGGGAACGCGAGGGCCAACCCCGCCTCGTGTCCGTGCCCGCCGACGCCGACCGCAGGGGCCTCCGAGTGATAGGTGTAGTAGAGGCCGCCGGCCAGGCCGTAGGCCGACGTGTTGTCGACCGCAGAGGCGTGCAGGAAGTGCTCGGTGAGCTGCCGCCCGTACCCGTACGGTCCCGTCGAGGACGAAGGTCTTGGACAGCGACATCCCCGACGGGTTCAGCAGCGGACCGGCGTCGCCGACGCGCCCAGGCCCGCGAGGCCCCGCCCATCCCGAGCGGACGTGTCCCCGGGAACTGGTCATAAGCCCAGGCCGACGGTACCCAAGCTCCCAACGCCGCGGACAGGGCCGCAGCGAACGCGAATCGACGCACGCGGCATTCTATGAAGCAAATCCGCGTCAGCGCCAGTTGCGTTCGGCGAGACTCGCGTATCCCTCCCAGCCGACGATGACGTGATCGAGCACCGGAATGCCACAGAGGTCGCCCACCTCGCGCAGCCGCGCCGTCAACTCGACGTCGGCGCGCGAGGGCGCCGGGTCGCCCGACGGGTGGTTGTGGCAGAAGATGACCGCCGCCGTCGCCTGCCGGATGAGCGGGCGAAAAACGTCGCGCGGGTGTATCTCGACGCCGGTCAGCGAGCCCGGGCGAGGCAGTGCTCGCCCTGTACCCGGTGGCGGACGTCGAGCGCCAGCGCCCAGAACTCCTCGACCGAGAGCGACGCCAGCCGGGTTCGAAAGTACGTCCACACCTCGGACGCGCCGGCCAAGCGTTGGCCTCGCAGGGGACGTCCGGCGGCCGCGCGGCGCCCGAGCTCCAGTGCGGCGATCACCGTCGTCGCGCGCGCCGGGCCAATCCCGCCGAAGGCCGCAAGCTCGTGCGGCGTCGCCCGTAGCAGGCCGGTAATCCCCCCCAACACCGCGGAGCAGAGTCGCGGCGACATCGACCGCGCTCGCCCCGCGCGTGCCCGGTCCCGAGCAGGATCGCCAGCAGCTCGCCATCGGTCAGCTGGTCGGCACCGCGGGCCGCCAGCCTCTCCCGCGGGTCGGGCGTCCGGCTCCATGGCCGCAGATCGTCGTCATCCCAAGCGCTCCGGCAACCGGTGTGCCAGCGACCAAATCGCTACCAAATAATGACGGAGACAGTTGATTTTCAGCGCGAGCGTGTTAGCGTAACTATCGACGTTCGTGGGTCGCGGCAATCAAAGCCGCACCGGCGTCAGCGGGGCCCGAGCTGTCCGTCAGAGGCCCCCCGAATAGTTTTTTGTAACAGGTGCACGGACGGTTCAGGGGTAGCGGGAGTTGGTGGATGTGCCCGATTTACAGGGGGTTGAGCCTGAGTTCCGAAGACGACGAACGGGAGCTCCGCGCGCCGCTGACGCCGCGGACCCGGAAGCTGAAGGATCATCTGAAGTCGAACCGCCTGCGTCAGAGACCGCGACCGACGCGGGCTTCGACGACGGCGTGCCGACGATGGTCATCCGGCGCTCGAGCGCCGAGGATGACGACCGCACCGGGTCGACCGAGGCGCGTCGAGCCGCCGCGCGCGCCACGCGCCTGAGCGCCTGGCGGACGACTCCCGTCTGCCCCGCCCTCGCCCGCCCTGCTGCGCGGCGCTGGAGAAGATGCGCGAGGTGTTCCGGATGCGCGAGCTGCGCTCGGGACAGGCCGAGATCATCGAATCGGTGCTGGCCGGACGCGACACGCTGGCGATCATGCCGACCGGCAGCGGCAAGTCGCTGACCTACCAGCTCCCGGCGCTGGTGCTCGACGGGCCGACGCTGGTGGTCTCGCCGCTGCTGGCGCTCATCGAGGACCAGTTCAACAAGCTGACACGCGCTGGGCGATTCCGATCGTGCGCATCGACTCGACGCGCACGGCGAAGGAGCGCGCGGCTGATCTGGCGCTGGTCCGCGAAGGCAAGATCAAGCTGGTCATGATCACGCCGGAGTCGGTGAACTCGCCCGCCGTGCAGGAGGCGCTGGCCGGGGTGAAGTTCTCGCTGTTCTGCGTCGACGAGGCGCACTGCGTGTCGCAGTGGGGCCACGACTTCCGGCCGTCCTACCTGGGGCTGCGGCGCGCGGCGCGAGGTGCTGGGGCGACCGCCCGATCCTGGGCCTGACCGCGACCGCCACGCCGGCCATCGGCGAGGACGTGCTGCTCCAGATGGGGATGAAGGACGCGAAGGTCTGTCGCGTCTCGTTCCACCGCCCGAACCTGGCCTTCGACGTGCGCAAGGTCGCCGGCGAGGCGGACAAGCTGCGGCAGCTGGGCAAGTTGATCCAGCGGCTGCGGCGCCCCGGCATCGTCTACTGCGCCACGGTGCGCGCGGTCGACGAGCTCTACGTGGCCCTCCGGCACGGCAAGATTCCGGTCGAGCGCTACAACGGCAAGATGACGACCGACGAGCGCGAGAAGGCGCAGGCGTCGTTCATGCAGTCGGGGCGCAAGGTCGTCATGCTGGCGACCAACGCGTTCGGCCTCGGCATCGACAAGCCCGACATCCGCTACATCATCCACTACCAGATGCCCGGGTCGCCCGAGTCCTACGTTCAGGAAGCGGGGCGCGCGGGGCGCGACGGCAAGCCGGCCCGCTGCGTGCTGCTTTTTCAGCCCGACGACATCGCGATCCAGGAGCACTTCCTCAAGGAGGCGCACCCGACCAAGGCGCAGGCGCGCATGGTCGCCGATGGGCTCTACGCCTGGAGCGACGAAGGGAAAGAGGTTTCGGTACGCGACCTGGCGCTGTCGATGGCGCTGCCCGAGCGACGCGTGCGCGTCATCCTCTCGGTGCTCGAGGCGATGGGCGTCGCCGAGGAGGTCAAGGCGGCGCGCTGGAAAGGCGTCGAGCCGCGTCCGACGCGCGAGCAGATCGACAAGGCGGCGATGGTGTTCGAAGCCCGCCGCATCTCGGACCGGCGGCGGCTGACGGCGTTGTTGTCGTACATGAACACGCAGCGCTGCCGCGTGCAGATGCTGCGCGCTTACTTCGGCGAGCCCGAGGGCGCCAAGTGCGGCCTGTGCGACTCCTGCGCGGGGCTCGACAGCGAGGTGTTCGATCCCGGGTCTGCCGACGAGCGCCATGGGCTGCACGCGGCGACCGACTTCCACGCGCGGCCGCGACGGCGGCGGCGCGGTCGCGGCGGGGCTTACGACATGCCCGGAATGCCAGGGGCGCCATCCGGCGCACCGGCGGCGCCGGCGATGCCGCTGGCGCCGGTGTTCGAGACGGCGATCCCGAGCGATCTGCTACCACCGCTCGCCGCTTTCGAAGTTCCGGCCGCGGCCGACAGCGAGAGCAGCTTCGATACGGCGCTGTGGACCAGCGCCGACGAGGCGATGCCGCTCGCCGGCGAAGCAATGGTCGAATTCGAGGACGGCTGGCTGGCGCCGATGGCGGGCGAAGCAACGTGGGCCGAAGCCAAGCCCGCCGAAGCAACGCCGGTCGAGGCGATGTCTGCCGAAGCGACGCCAGTCGATGGCGCCGCGACGGACGGCGGCGCTGTACCGGACACCGTGTCGCCCGCTGCGCCGACCGTCGACGATCCCGTCGCGCGCTGGGCGGCGGTACGCGACGCAAACATTCGTCCCTACGTCGACTGGAAGCCGGCCGGACCGATCACGCTTCCGGTCATGCTCGCGCCTGCGCGACCGCAACCGAGCGGCCCCAGCGGCCATCAGGGCCAGCCACGTCAAGCGGCAGGTCGGCCGCGCCACCCGGGCTACAACGGCGGTGGCGGTGGCGGTGGCGGTGGCGGTGGCGGCGGCGGCGGCGGCGGCGGCGGCGGTGGTGGTGCCGGTGGCGGGCGACGGCGCCGCGGCCGCAATCGCCCCGGGCGCGACAACCAGCAACGTCACGGCCGCGACCGCGATCGCGATCGCGGCCCGCGCCTCCCCGGCTTCTACAACCCCGGCGGCGACTCGCCCCTCCCGCGCGCAGCGCGGGGGTGCGGCTATTTTCTAACCCAGTCGATGAAGCGGCGAATGCCCTCTTCGATCGGAACCTTGGGCGCGTAGCCGAGCGCCCGTCCTGCCAGCGAGACGTCGGCGAGCGTGTGGAGCATGTCGCCGGGCTGGGCGGGCAACCAGCGGACCTTCGCCTCCTTGTCGAGCCCCGCCGACAGGAGATCGACCAGCCGCCGCAGCGACGTCGTGCGCGAGCCGCCCAGATTGTAGATCCGATAGCCGGAGGCGGCCCCGCGCGGCTCGTCGATCGCCGCCATCACCCCGTCGATGATGTCGTCGATGAAGGTGTAGTCGCGCGAGCTGCTGCCGTCGCCGAACAGCTCGATCGGGCTGACCGGCGCTGATCAGCCGGGCGAACTTGTGGATCGCCAGGTCGGGCCGCTGGCGGGGGCCGTAGACGGTGAAGAAGCGCAGGCAGGTGACGTCCAGCCCGTGGAGCGTGATGGGCCGCGAACAGCGTCAGCTCGTTCGCGCGCTTGGTCGCCGCGTAGGGCGACAGCGGCGTCAGGCAGGGGTCCGACTCCTTGAACGGCGGCACGCTGTCGCGGCCGTAGACCGACGACGACGACCCGAACACCATCCGGGTGACGCCGGCCGCGCGGGCAGCGTCGGCGACCCGCTGGGTACCGGTGACGTTGACGTCGGCGTAGCGCGCCGGATCGGCCAGCGAGGGTCTGACGCCCGCCAGCGCCGCCAGATGGACGACCGCGTCGGGGCGGCGCCCGGACAGCGCGCGCGCCAGATCATCCGCCGAGCGAATGTCTCCCTCCACCAGCGTGAACCCGGGAACACGACGCAACGCCTCCAGGTTTCGCTCCTTGGCCGCGCGCGGATAGAAACCGTCGAAGTTGTCGAACCCGATCACCTCGTCGCCGCGCCCACACAACCGTTCGGCGAGGTGTGAGCCGATGAACCCCGCCGCACCGGTCAGGAAGATGAGCATCGTGGGCGCCAGAATATCGCCGAAGCGCATAAAATAGCGACGTGCGCGCGCCCCGTGCTTTCGTCGCCGCCGGGCTGACCCTGATGACCGCCGCGTTCGGCTGCGACGCGCGCCTCTATCCCATCAAGGACGCGCCCCCGAGCGACGTCTCCTCCTGCCCGACCGAGATGGTCGGCTTCGCCACCTTCGAGGGCGGCACGACCGGCGGTGGCGCCGCCACGCCGGCGACGGTGACCACCGCCAGCGGCTTCCGGACCATCGCCGAGGCCGAGCCCCCCGCCGTGATCCAGGTGAACGGCAACATCGCGCTCGACGATCGCGTGCGGGTCGCCTGGAACAAGACGATCATCGGCCTCGGCGACGCCTCGGGGTTCACCGGCGCGGGCCTCGACCTGACCGACAGCGAGAACATCATCATCCGCAACCTGGTGATCACCAAGGCCGTCGACACCGATGCCATCACCGTGCAGCGGTCGCGGCACGTCTGGATCGATCACTGCGATCTCTCCAGCGACCGCGACCACGACCAGGGCTACTACGACGGCCTGATCGATATCACCCACGCCTCCGACGACGTCACCGTGTCGTGGACGGAGCTGCACGATCACTACGACAGCGGCCTCGTCGGCCATTCGGTGGACAACGTCGACGAGGACAACGGCCACCTGACCGTCACCTACCACCACAACCGCTACGCGCAGGTCGAGACCGGCCCGCGCGTACGCTTCGGCAACGTGCACGTCTTCAACAACGTGTTCACCGACGTCACCCTCTACGCCGTGGCCTCGCAGATGGGGGCGGACGTCCTGGTCGAACGGAACGGGATCGACCGGGTCGCGACGCCGATCCTGACCCACTACGAAGATCCCGAGGACGGGGCCGCGCACGAGGAGGGGAACAGCTACCGGGGAAGCGGCGCCTCCGACATCACGATGGAGACGACCTGGACGCCCCCCTACGACTACATGCCCGATTCGGCCGACAGCGCCCGCGCGCTGGTCGACTTCTGCGCCGGCGTCGGCAAGCTATAGCGGCGCGCGAAGGTCGAGCAGGAGCTCGACGTTCCCCTTGCCGCCGGTGATCGGCGAGACGGTGTCTGCGACGGCGGTGAACCCGAGCGCGACCGCCGCCGCCCGCACCTCGACCAGCGCCCGGGCCCGCGCCGCCTCGTCGCGCACGATGCCCCCCTTGCCGACGTCGGCGCGGCCGACCTCGAACTGCGGCTTCACCAGCGCGATCACCGGCGCGCCGGGCTGGGCCAGCGGCGGCAGCGCCGGCAGCACCAGCTTGAGCGAGATGAACGACACATCGATCACGACGACGCCGGCGCGCTCGGGCAAGAGGTCCGGTCCGCGCGAGCCGGATGTTGACCCGATCGAGCACGCGCACGCGCGGATCGGAGGCGACCTTCCAGTCGAGCTGCCCCTGCCCGACGTCGACGCAGTAGACCCGCGCCGCCCCGCGCTGCAGCAGGCAATCGGTGAACCCGCCGGTCGAGGCGCCGACGTCCAGCGCGACCAGGCCGCTGACGTCGACCCCGAAGGTGTCGAGCGCGTGCGCCAGCTTGATCCCGCCCCGCGACACGTACGGCATCGGCGCCGAGCGCAGCCGCAGCTCGGCCGTCTCGTCGACCAGATCGCCCGCCTTGTCGACGGGGCGGTCGCCCGCCAGCACCTCGCCGGCCAGGATCAACGCCCGCGCCTTCTCGCGCGACGGCGCCAGCCCCTGCTCGACCAGGGCCAGATCGGCGCGGACGCCGCTTGGCCCGCGCCTGTTTGCCGTCGCCCATGGGGGCGAGATGATAGCCCCACCGCACCGGGGCGGCACCGAACGCGGCGGCGAACGTCATTGCAAACCGGTCGCCCCTGCGTAGAATGTCGCCGCGCGCGACCCCCGGGTCGCGCGCGATGGGGATGTAGCTCAGCTGGGAGAGCGCCTGAATCGCACTCAGGAGGCCGACGGTTCGATCCCGTTCATCTCCACGAAAGTACTTAGGTTTTCTTCTGGAAAGTGCGTTTGAAACGATTCGCGGTCCAATCGTTTCAAACTCAGGAGGCGAGTCGGCCCCCCTCCAGCACGGTTATCACGCGGCGCTGCTGCGCTCCCGCCACCGCCTCGGGCTTCACGTAGCTCTGGATCGTCGTGGCGCTCGACTCGTGACCGAGCCGTTCTCCACCGCCAGCGTCGAGTAGAGGCCGCGCATGCCGTGCGCGGTCACCTTCGGCACGCCGGCCGCGTCGCAAATCCGGGTACGCCCTCGGGAAGACCTGAACACCGGCGCTCAGACGACGCGTGGCCGCCGGCGGCCGATTTTCGTCACAAAAGCCGCGGCCCAGAAACAGTAGGCGCTGGTGCCTGCGCGCATGCTGAGTTCGATTGTTGGAAGAGGCTGTTTCGTAGGCGCACCGGTTGGCCCGTGGATCGTGCTTGCCGCGGCGCTCGCGGCCTCGTGCGCCGCGGGAGAAGGCTCGGAGGCAACGGGCAATGCCGGGACCTCGGGGCCGAGCGGGGGCGCGGGCGGCGGCACCGCAGGCTCGAGCAAGGGCGGCGCCGGCGGGAACGCGGGCGCGGCGGGCCTCGCCTCGGCGGGAACGACGGGCTCAGGCGTCGCCGGAAGCAGCGCCACGGGCGGCGGCGGGCTCGCCGGCGCGGCGGAAACGTCTGGCAGTGGCGGGGCGGGAGCCGTGGCGGGCGGTGGCACGGGCGGCGCCGGGAGAGGGGGCGCCGGGACCGCTGGCGCGGCGGGCGGCGGAGGGCTGCCGAGTGGCGGCAGCACCGGAAACGGCGGGCGGGCCGGCGGCGCCGGAGCTGGGGCTACTGCAGGCGTTGGCGGTCGTGGGGGAACCGGCGGCGCTGTCGGCGGTGCCGGCGGCACCGCGAGCGGTCCCTTCGTGTGCAATCAGGTCACCGGCGGAAAGCTGACCTACGAGTGGTTCGCGGCCGGGTTCGAAAACGTCGTCGACAACAAGCGCTGGCAAGCCAAATGGCGGGAGGACGCCTACGTCGAAGAGTGGGCGGATCCGCAAAGCTCGTTCTGGACCGCGCAGATTAGTTCCGCCTGTGCGAACAACACCGCCACGCCCGACCGGGTGGTGTTCGGCACCGTGAGCTTCAAGTACAAGACCCAGACCGAGTGGCGTCAGGGCATCACACAAGCGGTGAACACGATCAAGGCGAAGTATCCCGGGCTGAAACGAATGGACCTCGTCACCCAGATCCGCGGCCCAAACAACATGCTCTGTCCGACGGCCCCCACGGCGGGCGAGACGATCGCGGTTCCACCGGAGCAGGACGCCGCGATGGGAGAGGTAGCCGCAGCGTTCCCCGGGTTCGTGTTCGTAGGCCCCAGGGTCCAGGCCCACTCGTGTTCGGAGTTCGTCGGCGGCGGCCCCCACCTGACCACCGCAGGCAACATGGCTAACGTGCAGCCGTTCGCCGACTACTTCGTCCAGGCACAATGAGCGGTGTTCGTGTTGCCGTTCTTGTTGGGTGATCGATTGGTGGCCCGCGTCGACCTGAAGAGCGACCGCAAGAAGGACCGCTTGCAGGTCATCGCGGTCCATGCCGAGGCCGGCATCCCGCTGCACGCCGCCGAAGCGCTCGCGGGCGAGCTTCGTTTGCTAGCCGACTGGTTGGGCCTCCCGAACATCGCCCTAGGCCGACCCGGGAACTTCGCAAAGGAGCTCGCTCGTCAGTTTCCGCGGACCTGAGCTGGTCGCGCTGGCTGCGGCTCTCGTGTGGCGTGTCAGGACGTCCTCACGCTCGGCGAAGGCGCCGAACCGGCCCTAGGCCATCGTGTAGACAAACTCCCCGAGCGGGCCCGCGAGCCCCCGGACCTACGCTTGCGGCGCGGTCGTCATGACCCATACGCGTAAGACGCCTCGCAGGCGCTCGAGCGACGCGGGAGACAGGCCGAGCGCCTGGATTGACGAGAACGACGGCGTCTCGTCAACCTGACTGCGGACCCGGACGTTGAACCCGACACGGCCAAGGAAGGCCGCGAGGTCGTGATCATCCTCGAACGCCGAGGCGTCGACCTGACGTTGTGTAACCCCGGTGATTGCCTCGCGCAGTCGCACCCGCTCGGGCGGCAGGTCCTTCGCCTCCACTCTGAACGTGAAGTCAGGCGTGATCCAGGAGCCGCCTGCAAATTCCTCGAGCAGCCGGCGAATATTCGTCGCGAGCTGCTCCGTTTGCTCCTTCGACAGGTACATGATCAGCCCTTCGCACAGAACGGTGAGGGTCCGACTTCGGTCGAGGACGGCCGCGCTGGAGCGGACCTCGTCAAAGTCCAACGCATCGGCGGCGACCACGACGTGCTGCGGGCTCCGCACGATGGCGTGGTGCTGCCGAACATCCTCGAGCAGACTGAGCTTCGCCGCGACGACGTCAGGCAGATCGGTCTCCACGTACCGGACCGCGCCGCTGCGGGTGAGATCGAGCCCGCGGAGCGAGTACCCGCTCGCGAGCTCGAGGACCTGAGACGCGCCGGACTGGAGGATCAGCTGCGTGATGCTCTTGTATCGGGCCTCGAACATCGGCGCGTAGAAGGTGAGCGTCTCGCGCTCCAACCCGTGCTCCCTCAGGATCTGATCGAAGGCGGCGTCGGCGCCGATTCGCTTCGCTACCTCCTGAGCGAACGGGATGTCCGAGAACTGGCGATAGTAGGCGGCGATCTTGGCTGTGACGCTGATGAGAGAGGAATCAGCGGGCATGGCGCGAGGATAGCTGCCACGTCGGCCTTGGGAACGATTACCGCTCTTCTAGTTCGCGGCGCCGATCCGGACGTCGATCGTTCCTTCGGTGATCGTGGCGGTGGAGCCGGCCGCGATGGGATCGGACGTGCCGAGCGAGAAGGTCGCGACCAGTCCTCCGCCCCGGTCGAGAAACGTCGTGGCGTTGATGCTCAACTGGCTGCTGGTGAACGGGCCGCCGCTGCCGTCGCCGCCCACATAGAAGGCGCCGCCATTCTGGCTGATACCGGTCCTGTCGAACGCGACGGTGCCGCCGCTCTTGACGACCTCGAGGTCCAAGCGGTCGTACGGAGAGCCGTAGTTGTAGCCGCTGATCTGGTAGCGCGATCGGGTGCCGTCGCTCTTGTAGCCGCAGTCGAAGCGGGAGTTGAAAGATTTCATCACGCCGTTGACCCGGGCGGTGAGCGAGCCGATGCAGGGCCGATACTCGATCTTTCGGCCGTTCAGATCGTACATGCCCGACGGGCAGTACGGCCCGCCGGTGCCGAGCGACAGCGCTTCGACGTCGGGCGTGACGCTCGATTTGTAGACGAGCTTCCAGGTCTTCGTGCCCGCGCCGCCCGCCGGTAGACCGCCCGCGCAGAAGGCGATCACGTCGCTGCGGGGCGGACAGTTCGGGACGACGCCGGGCTGATAAAAGCACGCCTCGTCGGCAGCCTGCTTCTGCGCGGCGGTGAGCGGGGGGGTGTCGGCGGCGGTCACGATGCACATCGTCTCGTAGCCCTGCTGCCAGAGCACCTCGCCGGCGTTGGTCTGCTGGCAGAAGTGCTCGCCCGCCGGGATCATCGCGGCGGTGAACGCATCGGTCGGTGGCGCCGCGGTGTCCATCACTGTGCCAGCGGTGTCCATCTCTGTGCCGCCGTCTTGCGGTGACGCACCCTTCGAACCGCCGCACCCGAGCGCGCCGAGCGCGATCGCCGAACAGACCCTCCCGATTGACCTCATTGAATACCCCCGAACCAGCGTCGCGCAGGGCGGTCCGCTCGTCAACGGCGCCCTCTTTCGGGGAGCGGAGCTACCCCTTGATCGGGACGCGAGGCGGCCCCGGCGCTATTGTCACCGTCGCACCGAGAGGGAGGTCAACCTGCGCACCAAGATAACGATCCTGTGCTTGGCAGCCGCAGCGGCGGCCGCCGGGAGCGTCGAAGCGGCCACGTGCCCGATCGCGGCCCAGGTCAGCGCGCGACGTCCCACCGTGGTGCTGGGCGAACCGATCGATCTCACGCTCGTCCTCAAGAACACGGCCGCGGGCGCGATCGCGCTTCAAGCGCCCAGCGAAAAAACCGGCAGCGTGCGCCTTTCGATCGCCGAGGATGCCAATCCAACGGCGTTCCGCTCCTACATCGGGCCGGAGTGGGGAACCAAGGACGCCCGCCGACCGCCGGTGCGGCTGAAGAAGAACGGAGCGTTGCGGCTGACCCTTCACGTGCTCTCCAACGGCGTGCCCCGCGTCGCGAAACCCGATCCGAAAGAGATCAGCACGCCGTTCGCTTTCGGCGCCGCGGGTCGGTTCGTGGCGCGCGTCCGCTACGAAGACCGTTCCAACTGCCCCGACCAGCTGGTGGAGGCCACCGTCGCGATCCAGGTCGCAGCGCCTGCGGGGGAAGAGCTCGTCGTGTGGGACCGCATCAAGACCTGCGCCGCCTGCGCCCTTCTCTTGCACACGGCGGAGCTCGACCCGAACGATCGTGCGTCGCAGGACGCGGTCACTCTCTTCCGCCAGATCGTCGCGCAGCACCCGCGCACGCGCTACGCGAAATCAATCCGAACGGTTCTCAGCAAGATCGACAGCGACAATCGAGGCGACAGTGGGAACTATGGCGACGAGGATGATGGAGGCTAGACGCCGCTCAGGCCGATGCGCTTGGGGCGGCCGCCTCGGTCTTCGCGTCATGCGAATCGTTCCCGCGACAACCCTTCGAAATGAAGACCGAGAGTCTATCGCTCCACGAAGCGCGCACCCGAGCGCTCGCCGCCCAGGGCTTCGACCGCAAACGTGGCACGGTCGATGCCAAGGCGGTCGAGCGCGTCGTGGCCGCGACCCAGCTGTTTCAGATCGATTCGGTGAGCGTCGTGGTGCGGGCGCACTATCTGCCGCTCTACTCGCGGCTCGGCGTCTACGATCGCGGACTGCTCGACGAGGCGGCGTGGGGCTCGAAACGATCGCTGTTCGAATATTGGGCACATGAGGCCTCGCTCGTACCGTTCGCGATGCAGCCGCTGTTTCGCTGGCGCATGCGCCGCGCGGAGCTGGGTGTGGGCATCTGGAAGGTCCTCGCCGACTTCGGGCGTGCCAATCAGCGGCTCATCGCAGACATGCTGGCGCGGATCCGGAACGAGGGTCCCAAGGTCGCCGGTGATTTCGAGAAGCGCGTCACCAAGAGCTGGTTCTGGGGTTGGAGCAACGCCAAGCGCGGGCTCGAGTGGCTGTTCTGGTCGGGAAAGATCACGACGGCGACGCGTCGCTCATTCGAGCGCGTCTACGATCTGCCGGAGCGTGTGCTGCCCGCCGCCATCCTCGCGCTGCCGACGCCGAGCGACCACGATGCCCACCTCGAGCTGACCCGCCGGGCCGTGCGGGCCCTCGGTGTCGCCAGCCGCCGCGACATCCGCGACTACTTTCGCACCTCTCTCGCGGACACAGAGCCATGCATTGCCGAGCTCGTCGAAGCCGGCGAGCTGCTGCCGACGCGCATCGAGGGGCTGAGGGACGCGTACTACGTGCCGCGGGCCGCGCGCGCGCCCAAAGCACGTGACTACCAGGCTTTGCTCGCGCCGTTCGATCCGGTGGTCTGGCAGCGGCAGCGCACCCACGACCTGTTCGGCTTTCACTACAGACTCGAGATCTACACGCCGGCGCCGCTGCGCAAGCATGGCTACTACGTGTTGCCGTTCTTGCTGGGTGATCGATTGGTGGCCCGTGTCGATCTGAAGAGCGACCGCAAAAAGGACCGCTTGCAGGTCATCGCGGTCCACGCCGAGGCCGGCATCCCGCCGCACGCCGCCGAAGCGCTCGCGGGGGAGCTTCGTTTGCTTGCCGGCTGGTTGGGTCTCCCGAACATCGCCCTGGGCCGACGCGGGAACTTCGCAAAGGCGCTCGCTCGCCAATTCCCGCGGACCTGAGCGATCGTGGTCAGGGACCGGGAGGCGCGAGCGACAGCGGGGGCTGAGGCGTGAATCTCGCACGACGCGACGATGGCGGCCCGAAGGAGTCCATGTACGTCTTGCACCGGTTGACCTGAATCACCCCGTAGATGGTAGAGACTGCGAACAGCGCGACCCCTGCGGAACCAACGATCTGCAGATCGGTCTTGTTCCAGCTGTGGTCGTTGTTGGGGTCGAATTCGTAGGAGGATACGGCCTGAAGGGTCGCGACGAGCGTTGCCAGCCCCAAGAGGCCATCCAGAATTGGCAGGCTGGCCGTGGAGGTGCATTTGGGTATCTCGTATCGTGGCGCCGCGCGCACTTCCTGTTCCGACGGGGGACCCGAGACGAACACGAAAGAACATCCGCCGGTCGTCAGCAGGCCGCCGAGCAAAGCCACCAACGCCGCGCGCGCGCTCATCGACACTCTCCCATAGTCGCCAGTCTATCTTCACGCTGCCGCCCGCGGATCCGGTTCACGCCGGTGGACGTGGTCTCGATGTAGGCGCCGTCGATGGTCTCGAAGACCGCCGACATCACCAACGTTTGCAACCTGAGTGCGTTGGGCGAAGGCCAATGATGCCCGTCGCCCGCGAAGAAGACAGGACTCCCGTTCGTCTCCACGAAAACACTGCTGTTCCGACTCTGCGCGGGCCCACGGATGCACCGTGCCCACGCGGCCGTGATACAAGGCGGCCATGGGTGAGGGCCGGAGATTCGGAGTGGTCATGATGATCGCGGGCCTCGTCGCGAGCGGCCTCAGTGGCTGCAGCTCCTCGAAGTCCAGCTCGTTCGCGAGTTACTGGGCCGACGGCGACGAGTTGTGCGCGCACAGCGCCGCCTGCGGCTTCGGCGACAAGGCGACCTGCCTGGCCGGGTGGCCCACGGCCGCCGACACCACCACCGCGCTCGACGACGCCGACGTCCCCGACGAGAGCATCGCGGCCTGCGAAGCGGCGACCCGGCTCCTCGACAAGTGCACGCTCGGTTTGTCGTGTGAAAACGATGACGTCGAGGCCTGCTCCCTCCAGCAGATGGCCTTCACCACCGAATGCGCGCTGGTTTTGTCCGCGATGGACCTCTTCTACAAGACCCACCCGCGGAGCATCTTCGCCGGGCCGTTCCAGGGCAGCTACGACGGTTCGGCGTCGGGCGGCTTCACCGGCTCCGTCCGCCACGACGGCCAGATCACGGCGACGATCGAAACCCCGGACGGCCCGATCAGCGCGAGCGGATCGGTTTTTCTGTCGGGTGCGACCACCCTCTCCGCCACGGCGGACGGCGTCGCCTTGATGTTCACAGGGACCCTGTACGGAACGACCGCCGAATTCTCCGGCGACGGGACCTGGACCGCCGGAGCGGACTCGGGCTACTGGACCCTCTCCTCCGGCCAGTAACCTGGCAGGCGCGGCGGTCGCTCAGGCCGCCAGGGAGTCGGGATCTCGTGGCGCGGGCGCGGGGGCGAGCCCCACCTGACGTCGTGCGAGGGTCAGGACCTCGGGCAAGAGGGCGCTAATGCGCGCCGCTGCCGGCTCGTGAATCCGCAGCGCCGCGAAGGCCGCCGAGACGCGCAGCAGCGCCGAGACGACGAAGAGGATCTGCAGGTTGGCGAGCGGGTGGCCGAGCACGATCATCTGCCGCGGCAGGGCCACGGCCAGCGCCCCGCCGCAGGCGGTGGCGACGCTGAAGGCCAGGCCTCCCACCATCGCGATGGCCGCGATGTAGAACGGCCGCCCGCGCCGGGGGGTCGCCGTCGTCGGAACCACGAACATCGCCAGGTTGTGTCCGCCCCAGAGCACGCCCGCGAGGAGCGCGTCGAACACCAGAGGCCACAAGAACGTCGGGGTGGGGAAGAGCCACACCAGCGGGATGGCGCTGATCCCGAACGCGCAGGCCGCGAGCACTGGCCTTGCCCCCAGGCGATCGATCACCCGTCCCCACAGCGGCGCCGTCAGCACGCGCGCCGCCGCCAGGGCGATGCCGTGCAACGCGACCAGCGTGAACCCCATCCGGAGGTTCTGGAGCATGAAGAGGGCGAAGAAGCCACCGGCGAGACCGACCGCCAGGTTCCAGGCGAGCACATAGACGAGCAGGCCGCGCGCCGCGCGATCGCGCAGGGGCGCCAGCGCGGCGGCGAGCGAGAACGGCGTCGCCTCGGCGGCCGGTGCCGGCTCGTGCTGGCGGAGCATCAGCGCGGTAGTCACGAGGCCGCTGGTCGACGCGCCGAGCTGGAGCAGGGCGAGCGCGGGACCGGTCCATCCGTGCGACCGGGCCCGGTCGAGCAGCAGCCCGGCGGCCGCGGAAGCGGCGGCGCCCGCGATGGTGCAGAGCGCTGTGCGACGCCCGAAGTAGCGGCCCCGGATCCGCCGCGGCACCAGGTCGCCCATCCACGACACCCAGGCGTTGTTGCCGAGCACGCCCAGGACCGCCGAGAGCGCCGCCACGGCGAGCAGGAGCGCCTGGCCCGTCCGTTCAGACGGCGCCAGCAGGGGAATGGCGAGGAGCGGCAGCATCACCTGGCGTGAGGTGGCCACCAGGACCACGGCCGCGCGGCGCCGGCCGAAGACCGAGGTCGTCCAGGCGGCCGGAAGCTGGAAGAGCTGCGCCATCTGCGGCAGCGCGACGACCAGACCGGTGAGCAAAGCGCTCGCATGCAGGTGCATCGCCCACCCCGTGAGGATGGCGCCGCCCGCGAAGGCGCTGACCACCTCGGCGATCAGCCCCTCGGCGGTGGAGGCGCGCAGCGACCGCCGCAGCCGGCTGGTCGAGGTGGCCCGCGCCTCGACCGCGTCGCTGGCCGGCGCACCCGCCAGCCCTGCCCCCGCGGCCGGGTCGGTGATCCCCGCCCGCGACGGGAGGACACCGGCGGCCAGCGTCGCCAGCGGCGAGAACAGGGACCCCAGCTTGTGACGAGGACGGTGAAACTGCGACGCCACGGCCGACGCAAGATCACTTCGACACCTTGCGACGGCGCTTGAGGGCCGCCCTCACGCGCCAAGCTCGACCGCGTCGAGGCGCTCAGCCTCGGTCGGGCGCGTGGAGCATCCACTGCAGAAACGACCGCAAGGACCCCCGCTCCCCCTTCAGCAGCGATCGCCGGCGCTCGCGCGGGAACGAGGAGACGGGACGGGCGAGATCGCGCTGGGAAGGGTCGCTTCCGGAAAGCGCGCTCACCCGGCTCGCCAGCGGCGCGGCGCCGGGGCCGAGCCCGTAGCTGGCGCTCATGATCGCCAGCTGCTGGTCGTCGAGACCGTCGGTGCAGTCGTTGATGGGTCCCGTGCTCGGATACATGAGGTTGCGCTCGACCATCGTATGAACCAGGCCGCCGGTGTGTCCGAACTCGTGGGCGGTGATGAGGTCGTCGAGCTCGGGTTTGATGCCGCTCACCCGCTTGAGCACGTCGTTCCCCATGACCATTATCGGCGAGAAGTTGGCGGGCAGGTCGATCCCCAACCAGGCCTGGGCCTCCGGCGAGGTTTCGCGGGCGAATTCCGCCAGCAGGGCCGGCGACACGGCGATTCCTGCCGTCGTATGATCGGGATCGTCGTCGGTGCCATCGGGATTTTCCACCTGCGGGACCACGATCAGATTCGTCACCGCGGCGCCGCCGTCGCTGTGGGCCTTCAGGAACTCGATGACGGGCCTGAAGCCGAAGTTGCCCGCCGCGGCGTATAGCCGCGCGAGCAATTCCGGATCGGCTTCGAGTGCCGCTTCATCCTCGAAATCGACGCCGGGAAACTGCTCCCTGAGCGCGACCATGAGCGCATCCTCGTCGGTGTCGAGCGCGTAGGTCATCGTCGTCGCCTGCGGCTGCTGGTCGGTGAAGAACGACAGCGAGTGGCGATGGTAGTAGTTCGCCAGCCCCTGAGCGATCGGTTTGACGGAACCGCCACCGTTGACGTAGAGCCTCATGTGCCGCTCACCGGCGAGCCGCTGATCGACGGCGTTGCACGCCGCGTTCGCATACGGTTGGGGGGCGAAGTACGCCTCCAGGGCGGGCGGCCCCTCCGCACCGTCCGAACCGTCGCATCCAAATCCACTCACACCAACGACAACGACAATGACCGCCAGGAACCGGGATGATGTTCGCATGGGCGGACTCTAGTGTCGCCGCCGTCCGCGTACCCATGGCAACCGTCACGAACCGGCGTCACAGCAACATAATTCCGCAATAACGTACCAAGCCTCTCGCAATAACGTACCAATCGACGTTGGTGGTGTGCATTGAGGCACGCCACCAATTCAAGGCCCGACCCTAGCGCCGGCGGTCCTTCTTGGCGACGGGCACCAACGCGATGTCGATCTTGGTCTCCGCTTCCCTGAGGTAGAGGGACTTGGTCCAGCGCTGGTAGCCGGGCAGTGACGCCTCGACGCGGACGGTTTCGAAGCGCATCAGGGCGACCTTGCGCGGCCGCGGGCCGATGGACCCTATCGGCCCGCCGTTCAGCTTGATCGTCGCGTGCGGCGGCGATGAGGTCACGAGCGCGGTCGCCCGCGGCCGCGCGAGCCGCTCGGTGACGATCGCGCTCTCGCCCGGCTTCGCGGTGATCGACCGGGTCACGTCCTGGTAGCGATCGTGTCTGACGGTCACGGCAGCGGCCCCGCAGGGAACGGAGGCGTGCGCGATCGGGCTGACGCCGAGCGCGAGCTCTCCCCACGACACCGTCGCCCCGGCCGGCGTGGTCGTCACCCGGGCCACGCACCCTCCGGCGGCGCGAGCGCTGGGTGCCTCCGCCGGCGCGAGCTCGGGCGGAGCGACGGGCGCCGGCACTGCGACCGCCTGCACCGCGACGGCCGGCGCCGCGACCGCGGGCGCCGCGACGGGTGCGGGTTTCGCCCCCGACCGGAGCACCAGGCCCAGGAGCAGCCCACCCAGCGCGCAGGCCGCGAAGGGCGCCGCGCGACGGGCGATGCGCAGCGCGCGCGCGCGACGGTCTACCGGTTTGAGGATCGTCGCGGGACGGGGCGCGGCGGCCGGCGGCGGCGTCACGGGCTCGTCCACGACCACGTCTTCACCGGGGGCGTTGATGCCCGCCGCCGACGACCCGCCGTCGGTCTCGAGCAGCTGCAGCTCGATGAAGCTCGCCAGGTCCGCGCCGTCGAGATCGCTGAGCGGGTTCGCCGGCAGCGTGAAAGCGGCGCCGGGAACCCGCGCTTCCGGCTGCGTCGCCGGAGAGACCAGCGTCGGCTCCAGCTCCGGGGCAACCGGCGGAGGAACGACCACCGCCGGGGCCGGCGCCGCCGCGAATGGCATCGGGACGCCGATCATGGTCGCCGTCACCCTTGGCGCCAGCTTCGTCGCCCCGCTGGCCGCCACGTTGGGGGGCGCCGGCACGCTCTGCCGCGCCGCTGTCGACAGCGACATCACGTTGCCCATCGACGGACGTGGAGCCGCGATCGGGGGCGCGGGCACGACGGCGGTCGGCCGCGCCACGCCCGGCGGCAAGGTGACGGGGGGCGGCACGGTCGCTGACGGCGGAACGATCGCGGGCGGCGGCACGGTCGCGGGCGGCGGCACGGTCGCCGGCGGCGGCACGGTCGCGGGCGGCCGTGCGCTCGCGAGCGGCGGCACGGTCGCGGGCGGAGATCGGACCAGCGACAGAGCCGGCGCGGTGACTTTGCGCGGGGGCGCGCTCTCAGCGGGCGGGCGCGGGGGCGGCGTGCGCTCGGACGGCGGGCGCGTCGCCTTGGCCGCGGACGCCCCCCGCTCGAGCAGGCGAAGATGAATGCCGCGGCTGCGCGCGTCCATGTCGAGGAGCCGCAAGCGCATCAGCGCGCGCGACGGCCCACCGGGCGGACCGGTCACCGGGGTCACCTCGCTGACCTCGCACCGGCCCGACATGATCACCGCCTGATCCTTCAAGCGGATCGTGAACCGCCCGGCGGTGCCGACCCCCGCGTTCGGAACCGCCGGCACCACGACATCGGTCTCCGTCGTGAAGCGGGCAAACCGCTCCACGAACTCGTCCGCCGAGGCACACTTCGTGGCCAGTTGGATGACGGCCCCGTCAGCCCCCACCACGCATAAATCGGCGCCTCGACCACACCGATAAAGACCCACATCGCCCGCCACCCAACCGATCGGGATCAGTCTGGCAATCGGCCGGCCGCGAAGGCCGCTTCGATGTCGTCCCAGCGGTGAATGAAGTCGAACGCCTCCGATGACTCGCGGGGCAGGTGGCCCAGATACGCGAAGCGTTTGGTCGGAGGTAGTCCAGCTATCGACATCCTTGCGCCGGACGCGATCGGTTTGAGCCGCGGGAGATCCTTTGCCGTGGGCACGTCGCTCCGAGACCACTCGAGGATTTCGACGGTCAGGTAAGGAACGGTGACATCACCCTCACGGAGCGTGCTGATCCCGCATATCGCCAGAGGCACGTAGCGTCCGGAGTCGCGTTTGAAGGCGACGACATCGCCAACCCACCAGCCCAATCCGTACATCGTGGGAAACAGCTCATCCGCCCCGAGCCACGAGCTTCCAATGACCTTGCGGTCGTCATCGAGCACCGCGGGGACGGGCAAAACACCGAGACGCCGCAGGCGTGCCCTGGGGTACTGCCCCGGGCCATAGACCCCGAACGCGACCTGCGGATGTTCGCGAAACGTCGGTTCGATTTTCGCGGTTTTGAATCGCTTGATCGTCCGGCGCGACGGAACATCGGCCAGCTCGGCAACCGGTGGCACGGAATCGCTCACGAAATCAAATACCCGGACGCTGGGTGCGAGGCTGGCACCGGCGTTCTTGCACATGCCGCAAACCTGGAAGAAGGCGAAGCGACCATCCAGCAGCCGCCAGGCGTAGACCTCGCCCACCTTCATCGGTGTGACTGCGGCCCGCGGAACCTTCATCGGAACGGGCGGTGGCGGCTCCCGTTCCAGCTGGGCGCGGAGCTTGAGCAGAACCACCGCACGCGCCCGCTGATCCTTGGCGCTGGCCTCTGTCCAGCGTTTGAGGTCGGTTCCGTCCGAAACTATCCTCAAAGCCTGAGCGCGAACCCGGGGAACGATCCGGCCGCTGCGCCACTGCAGATCCGCCAGCACGAGTGTGACGACTGGGTCGTCCGAACCGTAGTCGTTGACGAAGCTCTCCGTCAGATCTTCGGCCGTGCGGCCCCAGCGCAGGCCCGTGTTCCAGTCCGAACGAATGTCACACGCGGTGTCGTCGGAATAGAGCCCGGTGCCCCAGGTTCCCATGCGCCAAGGCTAGGTTACCTCTGCGTTCCCCTGCGATGTAAGTGGCTACGTCCGCTGCGCCTCTCGCCCCGCGACCGCCCGCAGCGTCACGGCCGCCCGGCGGGGCGGCTCGCGCGCGGCGATGTCGGAGAGGCTCATCACCCCCTCGAGCACGCCGTCGTCGCTGGTGATCATGAGACGGGAGACCTGGCGCTGGGCCATGAGCTCTTCGGCGACGACGACGTCGTCGTCGCGGCGGCAAGCGGCCGGGTCGCGGCTCATCACGTCGACCGCGCGGCAGATCGCCGGCGACAGGCCCTTGGCGAGGACGCGCACGACGAGGTCGCGGTCGGTGATCGCGCCGACGACCCGGCGCTGCCGATCGCACACCGGGAGGAAGCCGATGTTCGCCATGGTCATCAGCTCGGCGACGCGATCGATCGTGTCGTCCTCGGCGACGGTCCGGACCTCGCGCTTCATCAGGTCGGCGCAGCGGGCGGCCTGCTTGGCGGGCGCCGGGGGGCGGTGGCTCCCCTGCAGGCCAGGGACGGTGCCTGGGTGGACGTGGCGTTGCAGCTGATCGTCGACGCCGCGCACGCCGCGCACCCGGGCCACCTCGCGCACCACGCGGTCGTGCTCGCGCTCGAGGATCTGGCCGCCGAGCACGGCCTCACCGTTCGCGACCAGGACCTCGATCGCGCCGGCGTGGGAGCAGACGCGGCCGATGGCGGCCCGCACGCGCTCCTGGATCACTTCGTCGGCGGCCGCCTTGGGGCCGAACGCCGCGCGCAGGCGGGCGGCCAGGCCGTAGGCCCGGTTGGTGACGACGCGCTGGGCGCGCCGCGCGCCCCGGTTGCCGGTGTGCGCGGCGTGCACCGCCTTGTCGCGGGCGCGGGCGCGGCGGGTTCGGCCGAGCGACGGATCGAGGAGGTAGGCGAGCGCCGCTCCGACGCCGACTCCGCCGAGCAGAGCCGGCCAATGACTCGTGCCCTCTGATTGCTTTGTGGTCCTGAACCGTGACCCCATCACGCACCTCCTCACCGTCAAAGGTGGATCCAGTTCGGCGTATGGGACGCCTGCTGGACCGGGCGGCGGACAGGTAAAGAAGCGGGGCCTTGTGAAGCGACCGCGAGTTGCTGGGGCGCGCGCTGCTGAGCAGCGCATGTATGTGCTCGCCCAGCTAGAGCGTGTAGAGGAAGGCGACGAGGTCGCGCTTCTCCGCCTCCGTGAGGCGGGTCTCCATCACCAGGTTGAAGAACTCGACGGTGTCGTCGAGCGTGAGGAGTCGCCCGTCGTGCAGGTAGGGGGGCGAGTCCTTGATGCCGCGGAGCGGGAAGGTCTTGATCGGCCCGTCGGCGGTCGCGGTCATGCCGTTGATGTTGACCGGCTTGTAGAAACGCTCGGCGCGCAGGTTGTGCATCAGGTTGTCGGTGTAATAAGGGGGCGCGTGGCAGACGCCGCACTTGGCCTTGCCGAAGAACAGCGCCTCTCCGCGCATCTCTGGCTCTGCAGCGCGCTTCGGGTGCAGGCGGCCGTCGACGGTCAGCTTGGGCGCGGGCGGAAAGTCGAGCAGCTCCTGCAGCTCCGCCATGAAGTGGACCTGGCTGCCGCGCTCGAGGATGTTGACGCCCTTCTTGGTGGCGATCACCGGATCGCCGTCGAAGTAGGCGGCGCGCTGCTCGAATTCGGTGAAGTCCTCGACGCTCTTCAGCGCGCGCTGCGAGCCGAACAGGCGCTGGATGTTCACGCCGCGCAGGCTCGGGGTATCGATCCGGTGGCGGAACGCCTGGGGGCGGGTATCGCCCGCCAGGTGGGTGGCGCCGTTGGTGTGGCCGTTGGCGTGGCAATCGAAGCAGGTGACGCCGCGGTGGGGCAGCGTCGAGCGCCGGTCCTCGGTGACGTTGAACTGCTGCTGCGGAAACGGCGTGAGCAGCAGCCGGAACCCCTCCAGCTGCTTCGGGTTCAAGAGCCCGTCGAACAGCGCAAAGAAGTTCATCAGCGTCACCAGCTGGCCGCGCGACACGTCGCCGAGGTCGGGGCGCGTGGTCAGGAAGATCGGCGGCGGAAACTCGGGCAGGAATGGATCGGGGATGTCGAAGTCGAGATCGAAGCGGGTCAGGTCCCGCCCCTCCTGCTTCTTGATCTCCTTGATGTGGAATTCGGGGAACAGCATCCCCCCCGCGGGATGGTTGGGATGGGGGAGCGGGTAGAAACCGGCGGGGAAGAGGTTCTTGTCGCGGATCTCCTCCGGGGTCATCGCCGCGAGCGAATCCCAGGTCACCCCTTTGGGAAGGCGCGCGCGCACGCCGGCCTGAACCGCCTTGCCCCGGAACATCTTGACCGCCTTGGCGGGACGGTTGGCAAGGTCGTAACGCTCGGCCAGCAAGGCATGCTGCCGCTTCATGATCGCCGCCTTCTCGGCGGTCAGTCGTTTGTGGAGGGTGGCGAAGTCCTCCGTCGGGACGACCGGCATGTAGCTGGTGGGCGGTGGCTTCTTCTCGTCCGAACGGGCAACGCCGGCGAGCAGCACCGTCGCGACGGACAACGAAGCAGCGACAACCAGCGCGCGCGTGAAGGTCATGGTCCGGCCTTAGATGAGGTCGGACGTCCGCCGGTCAAGACGGGGACTCCCCTGGCCGGCAGGGGAAGCCAGGGCGATGCAATAAGGGCCTTCACGGGGAGCCGATGCGGCCCTCGTTTAGCGGCGATTGCCCGCTGACAGCGGCTGAACTTCCCCGGAACCGGGGAGCTCCGAGCGTATGTTCACAATTTATTGCGCTCGTTCACGATAATAGGCAGATTGTTCATACATGACCACAGTTGTTCACGATCAGCTGCCACATGTTCTTGAACTCCTGAAAATAGTCGAAGGAGCGGTGAACGCAGATCGGGAAAAGGTCACTTCTTACACGGAGTTACTTGTCTCCAAGCTCGCTGCCGAGGGTCACAAGAACGTCGCCGATCGTCTTCAACGAGCCCTGCAGAGCTCTAAGACGAAGATGCTTGAACTCAGCCGACCGGGAACCCGAGTTCCGGTCGACCAAGAGTCGCGCCTGGCTCTGGCGGATGAAGAACTCGTCCGACCAGGGGACGCGGTTGTCTTTGTATCTCCGGACGTCACAGCGTCGATCAGCGAATTCATTCGGTTCGTGGTCGCGTCCGATCGCCTCATCAGCCACGGCGTCGGCGTGTCGCCATCGATGCTTCTCTATGGCCCACCGGGCTGTGGAAAGACCGAACTGGCAAAGTACGTTGCGTCGCAACTGGGGTTGCCCCTGCTTACGGCACGATCCGATTCGCTAATCTCGTCGTTCCTGGGCAGCACTGCCAAGAACCTCCGAGTCCTCTTCGAGCACGCGATGGCTCGCCCATGCGTTCTATTCCTCGACGAGTTCGACGCTCTCGCGAAGGCGCGCGATGACAAGAACGAACTCGGGGAGTTGAAGCGCGTTGTCGTCAGCCTTCTGCAGAACATCGACGCACTTGCATCAAAGACCGTGCTGCTAGCTGCAACCAACCACGACCATCTACTGGACCCTGCGATCTGGCGCAGGTTCGCTTTCCGCCTAGAGATCGGCCTTCCAGAGCTTCAAGCAAGACGCGCCATGTTTCAACGCTTCTGCGGTGATCTAGCTGCAGGAAGCGAGGAGGACCTCGACCTATTCGCAGGCATTTCTGCGACGCTGAGCGGAGCTGACATTAAACAGGTCGCGGAAGACAGCAAACGGAGTGCGATCCTGTCAGACAGGAATCGCATCGACACCGCCGAGGTCGTACGCCGCATTCTGCGTTACCGATTGCCCGACCTCGAGAAGGAGTTGGTCCCGCTGGAAGTGAAGGTAGCGGCTGCAAGGCGCTTGGACCCTGCTCTTTTGACCTACCGGCGCCTGTCAGAGGTATTCGGCATTTCTCTGGGACGTCTCTCCAAGCTTCTGCGAGAAGAGGTGGCGAATGGCTGAGACAGAGCGCCGATTGCCAATCAAAGTCGTTCTAAACAGAGACGGAGATTGGTTCAGCCCGGACGGTGGCGGCGGTGGTCGCAAGATGTTCGGCGAGGTAACGCCCGACGTTCGGAGGAGTCTCTCTGAGCAATTGGCCAGCACCGCGAGGATTCTTCACATCGACGAGACGGCACTACCCGCAGTCGGCCGGGTTGTCCTAAAACGTGACGCCCTCGCAAAGTCTCATCGGCCTGCAAAACTGTTTCGCGACACCTGTCCGATCATCGGCGTCGGCCACCTCGGCGAGTTGTTTATCAGCCTGCGCCCCGGTCGGATTGAAGAGCTCATCAAGAGGATAGACGCCGACACCACCAAGGATGGTCAGGCAGATATCTCAACGATCGAGCAGATCCTTCCGCATGATCCGAACATCGCTACGGCGCCCGAGACCGTCGAAGAGTTGGCCGCTCGCGTAGACCGCTCGAGTGCCGCTCTCAAGGTCAAGCTGTTTCGGCATAACGACCCCAGTCTCGACAAGAGGATCCAGAACGCCTTCCTCGCCGAGCTCAGAACGCTCGACTTGGCTCCGCCCGAACCTATCGAGTACGCGAAGACACTGCGCATCTATCGCATCAGAAAGCCAACCGGCGAGGCCGTGCGGAGACTCGCACGCTTTGTAGGCTCCCAGAGCGTTTCGACATTCCCCATCTATAGATCGGTTAGGACGTCCGCTACTCGCGTACGGGCAGCGGAGGTGTCCGACTTCCCGAGTCCCGACCCCAGGCGAGACTACCCCGTGGTGGGACTCATCGACAGCGGAGTGAACGCTGGGGACGCTCTTCTTGCTCCTTGGATCGTGGCTCACGATGTCAACGTTCATCCTTCCGAGCAGGACCTTGAACATGGCAGCTTCGTCGCTGGTCTGTTGGTACATGGTCGGTTGCTGAATCAGAACGATCCGACTTTTCCCGACGGCCCCTGCAAGATCGTAGACGTCGTTGCTGTTCCGAAAGGGGGCATCTCGGAGGACCAGCTACTAACGATCATCGAAGACGCCGTCCCGAAGTATCCAAAGGCACGGGTCTGGAATCTCTCTGTGAACAGCATCGGTGGGTTGTGTCTAAATGACGCCTTCTCAGACTTCGCGGTAGCGCTCGACGAGATCCAGGCGAAATACGGCGTGCGGTTCGTGGTATCGGCAGGCAACTACGTGACGCCACCTCTGCGGGGTTGGCCAGCCGAGGACCTAGGCGAGGCTGATCGGATTTGCGCGCCGGCCGATTCCGTCCATGCGATCACCGTCGGCTCGATAGCCCATATCCATCGCCCAAATTCCAGAGTGAAGGCTGGTGAACCCTCTCCTTTCTCCCGTCGTGGTCCGGGCCCGGTTTATCTTCCCAAACCCGACCTTTCTCACTATGGCGGTAACTGCGACGCGGCACTCGGCTGCGTGCAGACAGGCGTGCTCTCCCTCGATGCCAATGGGGACGTGGCGGAAAGCATCGGGACAAGTTTTGCGACACCGCTCGTCACGTCGCTTTATGCCCACGTCCACGCTGAACTCACGGGGAAAGAGCCCCCGTCACCAAGTCTGGTGAAGGCCCTGCTGATTCATTCAGCCTTGCTGTCGAAAGGCGCCCTGTCAGCAGTGGACATGAAGTACCGCGGTTTTGGGGTTCCCGGGGGGGTGCTGGAAGTCCTGTCGTGCACCAAGTCTGTGGCCACGCTGATCTTCGAACCGGACCTAATTTCAGGACTCGAATTCGAGAAGCTAGGCTTCCCCATTCCCACCAGCCTCAGAGACAAGAACGGGAAAGTTCGGGGAGAGTTCGCCATCACGCTCGTGTACGACCCTCCATGCGACGCCTTGGGTGGGGCGGAGTACTGCCGCTCGAACGTCGAGGTCTCGCTTGGCAGCTACGATGTGGGGACAGACGGCAAGCGACACCACAAGCGCCAAGTCCCTCCAGAGCCGGAAGATGTGAACAAGTTGTTCGAGCACGAGCTCCTCGAGCACGGGTTCAAATGGTCTCCAGTGAAGGTCTACCGCCGCTCGATCAGGCGCGGAATCCGCGGCGATACGTGGAGGCTCCATGTTTCGCTCCAGCATCGAAGCGGCTTTCAGACGCAGATTCCTCAGCGAATGGCGCTCATCGTGACGCTCGCCGACCCCAACGGGACAGCGCCTGTGTACGACGAAATCGTTACCCAGATGCATGCCAGCGGTTGGCTGACCCAAGATCTACAGGTCAAGAACAGAGTCCGGCTAGGAGTCTAGTCTGACGGGCGACACCGACGAAGGAGCGTCAGTTCTCATGGATTGCCGACGTCCCACAGGCCACAGTGCCTCGGTCGAAGCGTTGAGGGTCGTCGGCTAAGACCCGAAGAAGCCCGTTCAATGGCTCGAACTGGCGGGGAGACGATATGACGACGGAGGCGACAGACATTCACCGGCTGAACTCTGAGCAGATCCGTCTGTACCAGATAATGGAAACCGATCCGGTGCGAGCCTTGACGGAGGCGAAGGGGCTTCATGACGACGGCCCGGGCGGTATGTGGACGCAGCTGAGGGGATGTGTCCTCGCAGAAGCCGGAGGCGCATCGAATGACAAGAGGCCTATCGAAGAAGCAATCGCGATATTCCGGGCGGCCTTGGCGAGAAAGCCCGACGATCCCATGGTCGCGTACAACTTGGCGAATGCGCTCGGAACACTTGCCAGATTGGACAAGACGGACCTTCCCAAGCGTTACCTGCAGACCTCAGCGTTGAGGCTGGAGAGTCGGGCCCTCTATGGTTCAGCCGCGAAGGCTCTCCGGAAGAAGCACGCACGGACTGCTACGCAATGCCTAACGAACGTAGGAAGCGCGCTCGACTACGCATTTCGTTGGATCGAGGCGTTCGAAGCCTACACCGACGCGCTGGCAGTCTACCCAGAGAATGGCGTTGCGTCGGGCGCTGCTGCCCAGGTGCTTTTCAGAGTGTCGCAAACAGGCCGGCAGCGCGGCTCAGAACATCTGCGCGCTGCGGCGCTGCGCCTGGCCTGGCACTCGCAACAGAATGTCGACACGGTAAGGGCGTTCGCAGGCGAAGGCGCCGTTCAAGCATTCCTTCGCTTGCCGAGCCGAGCAACAACACCACCACGCCCAATCAAAGCAGGGCTTTCAACGTACCAGCGTTTCGTTTCGCACCATCGGCTCGCGCTCTCGCCCGTGGTCGAGGGGCTGAAGTCTTTGCGCCGATGGGATGACATCCAAGTGACCGGCATACATGCGCACGGTAACGAAGGTCCCCATATGCCGCCATTGTTCGCGATGTTCAACCTGTTGAAAGGGGATTACTTGCTTGCGCGGGAACTACTATTCGAGGGCGTCCAGGAGAAACATCGGGATACGGGCTGGTACGCCGACACGCTCGACTATGCTCTTTATGGCAGGAAGACATCTTGCCTTGTTCTCGCGCAGCGTTCGGCACTTGACTTGCTCGATCGAATCGCTGTTGCGCTGAACGACTACCTGGACGTTGGCGTTTCACCGAATGACGTCCACTTCGTGCGCTTCTGGTTCGAGCCAAAGGCATCCAATTGGCGTAAGCCGATCTATGACGAAATCGATGCAGGGAATCCCGCCCTCATCGCCCTAGCGGAGATCGCTTCCGACCTCGGAAGCGTCGCGGTTGGCGAAGCCAAAGCTATTCCCTTGCTTTACCGACACCGTCATCTACGGAATTCGGGAACTCACCGCTTCACAACGCTTCACGATGTCGAGATCGGCGCCCATCGCCCCTCGCCCGCAATCGAGCACATGCGGCTGGATGACTTTCAACAGGCGGCCATCGATACACTGAAACTCGCCAGAGCAGCACTCTTCTATCTGGTCGAGGCAGTCGACTATCGTGAACTCCGTCTGGGGCACAGCGCGGGGGTGATGGGATCGCTACCCGTCGTGGGTCATCACCGCATTCGGGGACGCCGATAGACCGATCGATGGCGTCATACTGCGCGCTGATCTCGTCGACTTACATATTTTGGGCTGGGCAGCACAACGCGATGACCCCCAGAATGGAAGGCACACGATGACTAACGCTGACAGTCTCCATCTGCCGCTAAACGTCGCGCGTGCGGTCATTCTCGGCGACGTCCAATTTCTCCGATTCGAGCAGTTCGCCAACGATCTCGTTTCAAAGATCGAGGGAGATCGGCCGGTACTTTCGACCTCTCTCACCTATGATCGCGGCAGGGACGGAAAGACCATCGGCCCCGGACCCCGTGTCTACATCTGCTCATCGCTGAACGACATACCCGACGACAAGGCACTAGCCGATATCGACAAGATCGCCGCCTCTAAGGCGCCGGTCCAGCGGATCTATTTCTGCAGCTCCCAGAAATTGACAGAGCATGCGGGAGATAGAATCGCTGCCCTCCTGCGAGCCAAGCTTGGTGACGATGTCTCTGTCGAGTTTCTTGGGGCATACCACTTGGCGGACTTCGCGGTCCGTTTCCCTGAGGTTGCCCACAAGTCCTACTCGGCCGAAATTGCCGACATCGTTCAGGCTTTCAAGCCATCTCACCAAGTAGATGAAGCTTCGCGCCTTGCGTTGGAACTCGCTCTCTGTACGGTTGGTCACGAGGATTCAGCCGCAATTCGGACAAGCGCATACGTTGCGTCACTGCGGAGCGTCCTCCTCGATGGAGTCCCGCGCAACGTCGCCGAATGCGCCCGCGATCTGGCCGCGCGGCTCAAGCTTGGGCGCAGTCTGCCGGGCACCGCAGTCAAGCTGTACTTGGATACACTGGAGCAACAGCAAGATGTCACGGTTGTCAGCGATCGCTATGGCCTGACGGAAGCTGGTCGAGCCGCCACCGCCGCAGCGACAGGAGCGGCAGCCGAGGCGCTCATGAGGGGGCGTCGTGAAGTACGAGCTCAGATTGAACTCGAGCTGGGCTTCACTCTTGAGGACGGCCAATTTGCGACGATGTGGCGAACCCTACAGGACAAGCTTGCCTTGCTCTTCTACTCGCGAGGACGCGAGATGGTCGAAGGGGTAGCTGCTCTGCTGGGACAGAACGCCTCTTCCAGTGGCGCCGCGGGTGGACCCACGACACCGACGGCTGCCGAAGGGATGCATGGGCCGTTCTTCGCCAGAGCACTCGGTGACGCCGTAGCTGCAACTTGCTCTAGCCAAGAACTAGCCGAACAGGTGCAGGTTGCTCTGTCGGATATTTTCTCCGAAGGAACGGGCGCGGCATTCGAGTGGTTGGTCGAAGTGTGTGCCGGCTTCGTGACTATCTGCTCGCTCGGTCTTGAGGCTTCTTCGGGTCAAAAGATCCGCGATGCCGTCTCTCGAATCGCGCTCATCTATGATACCGACGTCCTTCTCTCGCTGCTGGGCGAAGCCGAACCAGATCACGCCGCCGTCGTAGAGATGACCCGACGATGGCGAGAACTCGGCGGCCAACTTCTCCTCGCCGACCCGGTCTTGCGGGAGACGGCATACCACGCGTGGATTTCCGAGAGAGATTTCAGGGAGGTGGACTCATGGTTGCCCGGATCTGACTTGGATCGATTGCGCTTTATTAAAAACGTCTTCGTGCGGTCGTTCGCGACACTGATCTCTCGTCAGCGGGCGCGAAGGAACCAGTGGCACACCTATATCTCTCAGTTCCGTGGAAGTTCGGACCACGATGCTAGGCGCCTGCACGCGCATGTGTCTTCCGAAAGTAAGGCAGGCGCGCTCCCTCGCATTCTCGAACACGAGTCGGGGTGGGAGCGTGATGTTTGGGACGCGTGTGAAGAACGCGCAGACCGCGGCGCTGCTGGCGACCGAGACCGGAAGATTAAAACCGACAAGGCCAGACGCGATGCAGAGCTCTACGTTTCGATGGTCCGGTATTCGGAAACCCTCCGGGATACCGAACTTGAGGGTCACTGCTTTCTCGTATCCTCGGCGCACCGCCTTGCGGACCTCGAGGCAGAGTTCCATCCTGGTGAACGGGCGCGCGTCCTATCGATCGGCGCTGTACTTCACATGTTGGCGTTGGTCCCGGGTGTCTCCGTTGGGTTAACGGCCCTCGGAAGTCTTCTCTTTGATGGAAGCTTCCACAAAGGCATGTCCGATCTCGGCATGGTTCTTCGCCGCGTCTTGAGGGATTCCGATGGATTCAGCATGCCTTGGGCCAGCCGGACGACCCTCGAACGGGACATGCGAGCGCGGCTGGTCGCTCGCGCTGCTGAAGGAGGAGGTACCCACGCGGAGAAGGCCAAAAGAGCCAAAGAGATGGAGCATCAGGTCGTTAGCGGCGAAAAACCTGAAGCGACCGCGATGCTCATAAGGGAAGCCCTCGACCAAGTCGGCGCTGATACACGGATGGAGCGACAGCTCGCGGAGGCACATCGGCGCATCGCCGAACTTGAGGCAGCGGCCGCCCGTAAAACCAGAGAGAGCTAGAGTCTGCGGACAAAGACTTTGGCCCCCGTCAAGTTCGACGGTTACCGACGTCCTACGAAATCGCACTCAGGACCGACGGGGTCCATCCGTCGCCACAGTGCCTGCCTTTTCTTCTCCCGAGCCGGTTTGAAACGGGCGGCTAGACGATCGCGCTTACTCGACGCGCGTCGTCTCGTCGATGACGCTGATGAGCTCGTTCGCGGCGCTCCGGATGGGATCGCCCTTGGGGAGGTCCTGGGCGGCGCGCTTCGCGAACATGATGGCGCGATCGCGCTCCCCTTTGCGGTACGCGATGCGGGCCTGCCGGAGGAAGGCGTCCGGCAGGGTGATGGGGCCGACGACGTGGTTGGCGACGATGAGCCGCAGGACCTTCAAGGCGAGGTCGACGTCCCCGGCGGCCTCGGCGCGTTCGACCAGCACGGCCATGATCTCCCCGTTCTTCTTGTCGGCGTCGACGGCCCGCGCGAGCGCCGCCAGCTCCCCCTTCTGATCGCCGGCCTGCGCGGCGAGGCGCGCCAGGCGCGCGTGGAGCAGCGCGAGCGCCGGGGAGGCCATGCCCTTGTGGGCGGCGACGAACGGCTTGAGCAGCTCGGCCGCCTCGGCGAGGGAGCCCATGAGGGCGTGGGCGTCCGACGTCAGCAACGCCGTTTCCTCGTCGCGCGGGCGAATGGCCACGGCCTCGGTGAGGGCCGCGAGGGCCATCGGGCCGTCGCCGAGCTCCAGCGAGAGCCCGCCCGCGCGGCGGAGCAGCTGGAAGCGCACGGTCTCGTCCTCCGAGCGGCTCGCGGTCTCGTACAGCAGGGCCGCCAGCTTGCGCTGTTCGCCCGCCCCTTCGTAGAGGTGCCCGAGCAGATCGATCAGCGCCTGCTGGCCGGGGTCGCCGGCGACGAGCTGCTCGATGGCCGCCATCGCGTCGGGGGTCCGATTCGCGCGCCCCGCCAGCTCGACCAGCCGGTTGGCCGCGGCGACCTGCGCCTCGCCGCTCGTGAGGCGCATCAGGTGGTAGGTCGCGTCGACGGCGCCCGCGACGTCGCCCTCCGCCTCCGCGAGGTCGGCGGCCAGCTGCATCGTGTCGGCGTCAGGTTCGCTGCTCTCGAGCACGTCTCCGACGAGCTCGCGCGCGGTCACGACGTCGCCCCGGCGGCGGGCCAGGTCGGCCAGCTCCAGCGTCACGGCGCGCAGCTCGCCAGGCGAGCCGGCCTTCGCGGCCGCCGCGCGCCACAGCTGAAGTGCGCCCGCCAGCGTCTCGGCGACGGCGTCGGGCGAGAGGTCGTGAACGCCCCGCAGCACGGCGACGGCGGCGCGGTGATCTCCGCGCGCGCTTTCCAGCTCCGCCAGCAGGAGCGACAGCGACAGCCGCCGCGCCGGATCCGCTGCGGCGGCGCCCGCCGGCCCCGCGAGGGCGGCGGTCACCTCGGCCACGGCGGCGCTGACGTCACCCACGGTGACCAGCGCGCGCGCGAGGCGTTCGACGACCTCCGCGTTCTCGGGCGCGCGCGACCGGGCGAGCTGAAGCAGCGTCGTGGCGCCCGCCGGATCCGCGAGCTCCGTCTGTCGAAGCGTCGCCGCCTCGAGGAGCCAGGCGAGGGCATCCGCCGCGTCCGTCTCACGAACGGCGCGGTCCGCAAGCAGCTCGGCGAGCAACGACCAGGACTGCCTGGCCCGATAGAGGCGTTCGAGCTCCTGCGCGATCCCAGCGTCGGCGGGCGCCAGCGCGCGCCCCCGTTCGAGCACGCGCCGGACGGCCGGCGCGTCGCCGAGCTCGGTCCAGATGGCGGCGATCTCGCGGACCAATCCGGCCGCCTCCGGCCCCGTCTCCAGGGCGAGGAGCTCCTCCATGCGCTGGGCGTGCTCGGGCGTCGCTTGCTTCCCCTGCCCTTGCAGCGCGAGGAGCTTCCTGAGCAGATCTCCCCGCCCGCGGGCGATGCCCAGCGCCCGCTCGTAAAGGGCAGCGGCGCGTTCGGGCTCGGCGCCTTCGAGCCGGGCGCCCAGCTGCAGCGCCGCCTCCGCCACCCCGTTCTGATCGCCGGCCTCGCAGGCCGCCTCGAACATCTGCTCGAGCAGATCGACGATGTCGCCCGACGCGCCGGTGCGCTCGTAATAGCCCGCCAGCAAGGCGAGGGCCTCGGGGTGCCGCCGCTCCTCGAGCAGCACGTCGCGCAGGATGTCGGCGGCCGCGGCGTCGCGGTCGTCGGCGGCCAGGAGAACGCGGGCGCGAGACAGACGGAGCTGATTGCGCTGCGCCACGTCGGGCAGCATCGGCAGCGTCTCTCCCACGACGCGCTCCAACCCGACGCGATCCTGCAGGGCGATGTAGTGCTCGAGCAACGGACGCCAGATGGTCTCATCGCCCGGCGAGGCCGACCGCAGCCGTTCGAGGAGCGAGGCGCCCAGGCGGTGATTGCTCGCCCGCGCGGCCCGGCCCGCGAGATCGCGCGCCAGCGCCGTGAAACGCTCGGGCTCGACGACCTCCGTCTCGGCCGCGCGTTCGAGCGCGCGGGCCGCGCCCTCGAGAATCGCCCGCCGCCCGCCGGCGGGCAATCAGCTCCAGCGAGGCCCAGGCGGCGTCGCGCCGCCCCGTGGGCTCCTTCACCGCGACCTCCGCCAGCCTCAGCAGCAGAGGTTCGACACGCTCGGACTCGCCGAGGGCGACGGCCAGGTCCACCGCCTCGCGGGCCTCGGCCACCGTCACCGAAGGCGTCGCGGCGCGACGTTCGAGATAGTCGAGCAACAGGCGCTCGTCTCCCGACTTGCGCGCAATCCGTTCGTAGAGAGGGAGGACCTTGACCTGCTCTGTCTGCGGCAGGCCGGCGGCCTCCACCAGCGCCGAGGCCCGATCGAGGTCGGGGCTCTTCTCCAGGGCGGCGGACAGCTTCGCCACGCCGGCGTCGCGCGTGGTCTCGCGCGGAAGCTCGATGGCCGCGGCCCGGTAGAGCGCCTCCGCCGCGTCGTCGGCCGTCGCCGCCTCGGCCGCCAGCTCCTCCAGCCGCGCGACGATGCGATCGCACTCGGCGTCGTCGCCGCGCTTGCCGGCCAGCCGGGCCAGGCCCGAGAGGACGACGAACGACCGGGGCTCGACCTCCTCGGCGCGGCGATGGAGCTCCAGCGCGCGCGCGTCATCCTCGAAGTCGCGCTCGGCGATCTCGGCGACCCGCAGCAACAGCGCCGCCGCGACGCCCGTTTCGGCCTTGCGGCGCCGCCGTTCGACCAGCGCCAGCAGCCGATCGGCGAGCGCCTCGGTCTTCCCCGCCTCGCGTCCCAGCGTGAGCAGAGGCTCGTGGAACGGCACGCGCTCGGGCGCGCCTTCGACGGCCAGGAGCTGCGCCTCGAAGGCTTCGGCCAGACGACCCTGGCCGCGCAAGCTCTCCGCCAGCTCGGCGTGGACGTCGGCCTGCGCAAGCGTCCCGGCGGTCCGGGCGAGGCGCTTTTCGAAAAGGCGCCCGAGGACGTCGTGGTCACCGCGCGCGAGCAGCCCTTGCTGGAGACGGCGCGCCTCCTCCGGGTCCTCGATGGCCGCCGCCAGGGCAGACTCGAGCAGCTCGTCGGCCTCGCCGCCGTCGCCGCGCTTGCGTGCCAGGCCAAACAGCCGCAGCAGAATCTCCGTCGCCGCCAAGGCTGTCGGTCCGCCTCCGTCGACCGCATCGCCCTCCGCCCGCCGCACGAGCAGCGCGCGGTAGGCGCGCTCGGCCTGCGCGACCGCGCCGGCTTCCTCGGCCACCTCGGCGAGCTGACGCAAGATCCCCAGGTTCGAACCGTCCATCGACGACGCCAGCTCCAGCTGTTCGAGCGCGAGAGGAAGGTCCCCCTCCGCGCGCGCCAGCTCGCCGAGGCGTTGGTGGAGCGCGGCGCGCTTGCGGCTCTTGCGCCAGCCGGCCTGCTCGACGAGGGTGAGCAGCTCTTTCCGGGCGTCCACGCGGCGGTCGGACTGGGCCAAGCCGTCGGCCAACGCCAGGCGCAGCCCCTCGTCGCGCGGCAACAGGCGCACGGTGCGTTCCAGGACGGGGACCGCACGCGCCAGCATCCCCAGGCGGGTGTAGGTCTCGGCCGCCTCGCGGGCGCGGGTCACAATCAGCGCCTCGTCGTCGGTGTGCTCGCATCCGTCGGCCAGCACGCGGGCCAGCGGCTCCCAGGCCGCCGCCTCGCGGTAGAGACCGGCCAGGCGCTCGCGCAGGGCGTCGGCCCGCGGCTCGTCCGCCAGCGCGCGCTCCAGGCAAGCGACGGCGCGGTGGCGCTGGCCGGCCGCGAGATGAGCGGTCGCCAGCGTGCTGGCAATCTCCGCGCGCGCAGACCCTTCGGTCATGGCGAGGCGTCGTTCGAGCCAGCGCGCCGCCGCGGTCGCCTCGCCGGCGTCCAGGGCCAGGCGCCCCAGCGCGTCGAACGCCTCGGTGGTGGCATCGAGCTCGGCGACCTGCTCCCAGGCCGCCGCGGCCCGGGGCCGATCGCCCAGCGTCTTCTCGGCCAGGCGCGCCAGCTCCGACCACAGCGCGGCCGAGGGGGACGGCTGGCCCTCCTCGGCCAGAATCCGCGCCTGCTGCTCGTAGACACCGGCCAGCTCCGCCGGCTTGCCCTTCCCCAGCAGGACCTCCGCCAGCCGCTGCACGGTCGCGGCGTGCCCTGGCCGTTCGGCGAGGTTCGCGCGCAGGACGTCGGGGGCGCTGCTCCGCTGCTCGAGCAGCCCGCCCACCCGAACGATCTCGAGCCGCAGCGCCAGCCGGCGTTCACTGCCCGTCGTCGCTTCCAGCTCGGCCAGCCGCAGGGACGCGGCATCGGCGAAGCGGCGCTCGCTCTCGTAGAGGCGCGCCAAGGCCTCGCGCGCGACGTCGTCGGCCGGCGCCTCCTCGTGCAGCGAGCGCCAAATCCGGACGGCGCCCGCCACGTCGGCGAGAGGGCCTTCGGTCAGCTCCGCCGCGCGGCGCAGCCAGCCCCGGCGGGTCTCGGTGGCGGCGGGCAGGCGCGCGCCCTCGAGCAGCAACGCGGTCGCGCGGCGCAGGCGGTCGGGCCCGCCCGCGGCGACGTGCAGACGAACGCTCTCGTCGATCGCGTGCGTCGCGGCCTCGACGGCCGCGCCCGCGGCGGGTCCGCCCAGGTGCGCCAGGCGCAGGGCGCGCTCGGCGAGACGCCCCAGGAAATCCAGGGCCAACCGCTCGTCGGACCTGGCCATCGCCACGCCCGCCGCCTCCCTCAAGAACTCGAGGTCGTTCGGTTGCTCGACCGAGAGCCGCTCGAGCGTTTCGAGCAGCCCGTCGGCGCCACGCGCGCGCTGAAGCTCGGCACGCTGCCTCAGCGTCGGCACGTGGCCCGGCTCGGCGGAGAGCGCCCGGGCCAGCGCCGCGTCGGCCGCCGCTGCGTCCTGGCAGTCCATCAGAGTGGCGGCGACGCGCGCGTGAAGCTCGCGGCGCGCGCCCGGTTCCAGGTCGCCCGCCTGATCGACGGCGCGGGCCAGGGCGGCCGCGGCCGCCGGCAGCTTCCCGGCCTCGCGCGACAGCGACTCGAAGAGGGGAAGCAGCACGGTCTCGCGCGTCGACGGTGACACCGCGGCGTCGACGATCAGGCCGGCGGCCGCCGTCAGATCGCCCATACGGACGGCGACCCCCAGCAGGCGGCGTCGCGGCCCGAGGCGTTCCGGCGTGATCGCGAGCGCGGCTTCGTAGCAGGCGCGCGCGCCCACCATGTCGGCCACGTGCTCCTCGAGCAACGTGCCGCGGCGCTCATGAAGGTGGGCGAGCGGCAGCGGCGGTAGACCGCCGACGTCGATGGCCGCCGCCAGCGCGTCGGCCGCGCGGGCATGGCCGCCCGTCGCCTCGGCCAACCGCAGGACCTCCCGCTCGAGAGCGAGGCTCCGGCCCGCGAGGGGCAGCGCCTGGCACAACCACTCGAAGGCACGCGCGCGATCGGACGCCCGCTCCTCCGCCAGCGCGGCCGACTCTTCCAGCAGCCGCGCGCGCGCGTCCGCCGACTGCAGCGCCGCCAGCCGGTGCGGGACCAGATCCAGCAGCAGCTGCCAGGCGTCCGTCCGCTCCGCCGCCCGGTAGAGCGGCTCTGACGCCAACGGGGCCAGGCTCGCATCGGCCAGCAGGGCCGTCAGGCCTGCCCGCGCGCCCTCGTGGGCGGGCTCGACCTCCAGCGCGCGCCCGTACCACACGATCGCCCCGCGGGCGTCGTCCAGCCGTTCGCGCAGCGTGTCGCCGAGGCGCGCGAGACGGTCGGCGTGCACGCGCCGGTCCACACCCGCGCGCTGCCCGAGAAGCTCGCCCAGCTCCGCGAAGCGCCCGCTCTCCGCGTACAGACCGACGAGCGCGTCCACGCTCTCCGCGTCCTCGCCGAACCGGGTCGCGATCTCGCGCCAGGCCTCCACGGCGCACGGCAGGTCCCGCGTCCGGGTGTGGGCCAGGGTCGCGATCTCGACGAGGTCCGCACGCACCTGGTGCGCGCCGGGCGAGGAGCCGACCCGCCTGCGCAGCAAATCAATCAGCGCCGGCCAGCGTTCGCCCTCGATCAGCAGCGTGCGAATCGCCGCCAGCGCCTCGGCGTCGGCCGGATCGACGGCGAGACGGCCCTGCCACGAAGCGATCGCGCGGTCGAGGTCGCCGCGCTCGCGCGCCAGCTTCGCCACCAGCGCCCAGACGATCCGCTTGTCCGCGGTCTTGGGCTCGAGGGCGGCCAACCGTTCGAGGACGTCCAGCCGCTTCTCCGTCTCGTCCAGCTCGTGGTGGAGCTCCTCCAGCCGGCGCAGCGCCTCGAGCTTGATCTCCAGGGAAGCGGCAGCTTCGGCCGCCGCCGCGGCGAACAGGGCAGCCGCCTCGGCCTTGTGCCCAAGCTGGCGGTCCTCGACCCGCGCGGCGCGCATGATCAGCTCGACACGTCGTTCGTCCGCCGCGCACGCGCGCGCCGCGATCGCCAGCCCCCGGGCCAGGCCGGCCCGATCTCCGCTCAGCTCGGCGAGCTGGCGCAGGCGGTCCTCAATCTCGCGGTCCTCGGGCGCCAGGGCCACCAGGGCGACGTACTGCTCCAGCGCGCCGGCAAGATCGCCCAGGGAGCGAAGCCGCTCACCGCACTCTCGCCGCAGCGCCTGGTGACGCTCCCCCGTCGAGAAACCGATCGCCACCGCCAGCAGCTCGGGCATGTGCGTCGCGCGCCCGGCCGCGTCCAGACGGCCGCGAAGCGCGTCCAGCGCGGTCAGGCGCGTCTCGGCCGACCCCCGCTGGTCGACGAAGACCTGTTCCAGCCGCTCGGCGAGGGCCGCGTCCACCGCGGGCCCGCCCAGCAAGGGGCGGAGCACCGCCAGGGCGTCATCTGGTTGGCCCAGCTCCGTGTGCAGCGTCCCGGCCAGACGCAAGCGTTGCTCGCGGGCCTCTTCGCCGGTGAGCCCCTCGAGGCGAAGGCGCCAGACGGCGCAGAGCTCGCTCCAGCGCCGATCGCGCTCCAGCAGCCGCTCCAGCGAGGACGCGACCTGGGCGTCCGTGGGGCGCATGCGGAACAACGTGTCGAGGTACCCGATGGCACGCCCGGGATCGCGCGTGAAGTCCTTCGCGATCCGGGCCGCCTCCCCCAGCAGCTCGGCGCGCCGTTCGTCCCCCCGCCCGGCCGCGAGGCGGGCATCGTAGCTGTCGAGGACGTCACCCCAGCGCTCGGCCATCGTCAGCGCGACGACCAGCGGCCGAAAGGCCCAGTCGGAATCGGGCGCCGCCGAGAGCACCGTCCGCAGGACGTCGATCGACTCGGGCGCGTTCTCGCCGAAGCAGTCCGCCGCGAACCGGGCGGCGCGGCGCGCCAGGATCTCGTGCAGGGGCCTGGGCAGATCTCTCCCCAGCTGGGCCCGATAAAACTCCAGCAGGCCGCGCGCCTGCGCCTCGTTGGCCGCGACCGTCTCCTCCAGGCGGCTCCAGGGCGCCTCGTTGCCGGGCTGCCGGATCGCGTCGTTCAGCGCCTCGTCGAACGCCTCGTCGACCACCGTCGCTTGGGCCGCGGCCGGGGCCTGAACCCGCGCCTCGACCTGACCTGACCCCGACCCGCGCAACTCGATCCGACCCGTGGCACGCTTTGCAGCCATCATTTGCTCCTTGGGGAGCCACGGGAATCGGCCGATCCGGCTCAGTCGTTTAGCCCTATCTGTAGATAGGGTCGGTTCCGCTACACTCGCGCACATGAGGGTGCGGAATCCGGGGGCGGCTATCTTCTTGCTGACGACGGTGGCGGGGAGCTGCGCGCACCAGGCGCCGTCGACGCCTTCCGCCGATCCGTACGTCGCGACCGGCGTCGCGGCGATCGACGCGTGGATCGATCGCATTCCCATCTGCGCGCCGGCGACCGAGATGAAGCTGGCGCTGTATTCGCCGGACGCGACCTTCGTCAAGGTCCGCGGCCCGCTCACGCTGGCGACGAACCCCGCGTGCACGAGCAAGCCCTGCGTCGGTGAGTGCTGCAAAAGCTGCACGCCCACCTGGGTCGTGGTCCCGGACTGGACCGAAGGGCCGGCTCGCGAGCTCGCCCTCCAGAAGTCGGGCACGGAGCAGCCGATGGCGGCCAGCGTGAAGGACTGCAAGCTGCCCGAGGTGCGTGAGCGGATTCGCAAGCCCAACGTCGTCGTCAGCGGCTGGCTCGAGAACGATCCCGTGCAACCGAAGATCGTCCGCGCGTCGATCTGCGTGGTGAAGCCGCCGCCCGCGCCGCCGCAGCCGCTCGAAAAATAGCGCGACATCCGCGTCAGGCGGCGTTCGGTGACGGCGCGTGCGGGCGCCGTCGCCGATCACGCCCGCCAATGGGCGCCGAACGATCTGTTCATCGCGAGCACCACGGCCCACCCGACCAGCACGCCGACGGTGACGTCGCTGGCGTAGTGAACGCCCAGGTACACGCGCGTGGCGGCGACGAGCAGAGGGACGAGGAGGGCGAGCCAGCGCGCGGTGCGGCTTTCGAGCTGCTCGCGCAGCAGCGTGTAGGCGCAGGCCGCCAGCGCCGCGTGGTGGCTGGGGAAGGACCAGCCGTGCACCCGCGCCAGCCAGAAGCTCTCGTCCGGGCGGTGGCGGTGCGTGACCGCCTTGAGCACCACCACGAGGGTGCCCGTCACCATCCAGCTCACCACCGCCACCAGAGCGGCCCTCCGATCGCCGCGCCAGGAAGCGGCCAGCGCCAGCGCGATGACCACCAGCAGGGTGACGCGCCACGAGCCCAGCTCGGTGAGCCCCCGGACGATGCCGGTGACGAACGGCGCGCGCAGCTCGACGGCGAACCGCGTGACCGCGTCGTCGAGGCCGGCGATGCCGTGCGCGAGTTGCGAATCCATCGGATTTGAATGTGCGCCCTATACTGGGGCGCCGTGAGGAGCCTGCTCGTCGTCGCAATCGGGGTCGTGCTGGGGTGCGCGCACGCGACCTCACCCCCGCCGCCGCCCTCCTCGCCCAGCCGGTTGCTGGGGGAGGCCCTGCCGGCGTTTCGCCGTCCCACGCTGCAGGGCGGGGCCTTCGACACCAGCGAGGCCTCGGGTCGGGTACTGGTCGTCGACTTCTTCGCGGACTATTGCCGCCCCTGCCAGCGGACACTCCCCGCGCTGGAGGCCCTGCACCGCGCCCACCCAGAGCTGGCGATCGTCGGGGTCTCTCTGGACGACGACGCGCGGGGCGCCGCGAAGGCGATTGGCCGGCACAAGCTGACGTTCCCGGTGGTGCACGACAGCGGCAACGTGCTGGCCGGGCGCTTCCGGGTGACCGAGCTGCCGTGTGCGTTCGTGGTCGGCGGCGACGGCCGGATCCGCTGGGTCGCCGGACCGGGGCAACCCGACGACGCGCTCGGCCGCGCGGCTTTGACGACGCCCTGAGGCCCCCAAGGGCCCCGACGGCCTCAGGCCCGGCGCCGAATCCGACGACATGTAGACCCGACATGGGTGGGACAACCGCGCGTCTGGGGTGGTGGGGTATCTGGGTCGGGGCGCTGGCCGCGGCGTGCGCCGCGGAGTCCCCGGGAATGCGGGCGAGCGGGCTCTTGCCGCGGGCTCCGGCGGAGGGGGGGCGATGCCGCGTGGCCGCGAGCCAGTCCACCCCGCTGGTGACGGAATGGCCCGCCTCCGAGAAGGCGAACCTCGAGGTCCTGTTGCGCACGGGGGCGGTCGCCGTGGCCTATTCGGGGTGCAGCATGCGGGTGCTGCCGGAGTGCCGCGTGCGCGGCGTCTACCAGTGGACGCGCACGACGCCTTCGACCGATTCGCTGGAGATCAACGACGCCGACGAGCTGTTCGCGAAGCTTCCGCTCGGCGCCCCTTCGCTCGAAGGTGAGCTGAAACGGTCGGGCAAGCTGTCGGTTCAGACGATGGTGTCGGGCCAGCTGCGCCTCGACGGTGCCGCGCCCGGCGACATCCCCAAGGAGGGCCCGTGCGCGCAGGCGACGCACGTGGTCTCCGCGCTGTCGCTGGGGGCGTTCGCGCTGAAGGCGGGCGGCTCACGGAACGCGAGCGCCGGCGTCAGCTTCGGTGGGATCGGTGAGGCGGGCGTGAAGCGCGACCGTTCGGCCGACCTGCTGCGGTCCGCGGGCGACTTCGATAGCTGCGGCCAGAGCAACGCGCAGGGCCCCCACGCCAACTGCGCGTCGCCCATCCAGGCTTTCCTCTCGCCCATCCCCGGGCGCACCGAGGAGGAAGGGCCGCCGGGAACGACGAAGGTCGACTTCGTGTCGGCCAATCCCTCCAGCCGCTGGGACGTCTACGCCGATGACAAGGTGATCTGCACGACCCCCTGCACCCAGTGGGTCAGCGCCGAACGGCCGGTGATGCTGCGCGCCCGCGAAGAGGCGTTCCTGGCGGCGCCGGACAAGGTGCAGGTCCCGAACCTGCTCGCGCACGGCGGTGGGCACCTGCAGCTTCAGGCGCACCCGACCTCGCGGGGCAAGCTGGCCGCCGGCATCACCTTCACTGCCTTCTCGGGCATGGCGGTGCTCGCCGGCGTCACGCTCACCTCCGTCGGCTGCCTGGCCGACAGAGGGGACGGGCTCTGCGTCGGCGGCGTGATCACGCTGGCGGCAGGAGCCCCCCTGCTGGCGGGGAGCATCTGGCTGATCTTCGATTCGATGCCGAAGGCCGAGCTCGTCCCGCACGACGGCGGGACGCTTTACGTCCGCGCGCCCAGACCGCGGTTGCTCTGGGGGCCGGGCTTCGTCTCCGGGACCTTCTAGCCGCCCTGTCGCCGCGCCATCGCCACGGCGCGTCGCCGCAAGTCCCTGACACTACGGCGGAATCACGAGACATCGCACCGGGGATGCGGTCCGTTCGCGCCCCGGCACCGTGAGCACCCGCCGCCGGTCGCCGCCCGGGCGCGGCCTCCGCGCGGCGATGCGATCCGCCCCCCAGCGCGCGGGAATACTCTGTGACGTGCGGTGTCTTTTCTGACCTCGTTTTTCGGGTTGAGGACACTAAGCGCGTGGGTGCGACAGTACTAAGTGATGTCTGTGTTGGCGCTTCGGTTCGTGTTGGCGATCGGACGAAGAATCTGGTCGGATCGGCGGGGTGAAGCAGCACGTGAGTGAGCGGGGGAACGAGGACAGCGTCAGCGCGATCGGCGCGGGCACGATGCTCGGCAAGTATCGCGTCGTACGCCTCATCGGCGCCGGCGCCATGGGGGCGGTTTACGAGGGCGCGGACGACGCCGGTCAGGGCGTGGCGATGAAGGTCCTCGGTCGCCGCTTCGCCACGGTGCCCAAGGCCCGCGAAAGATTTTTGCGCGAGGCGCAGATCGCGATCCGCGTGCGCCACCCCAACATCGTCGACGTGACCGAGGCGGTCGACGAAGGCGAACACGCCTATCTGGTGATGGAGCTGCTGCGCGGTGAGGATCTCGCGCAACGGCTCGAACGTTCGGGGTCGATCCCGGCGCACGAGGCGGTGGATATCCTGCTTCCCCTCTGCGACGCGATCGCGGCTGCGCATCAGGCAGGCGTCACCCACCGCGACCTCAAGCCTCAGAACATCTTCCTCGCGACGGGCCAAGGGGCGCAGGAGACGCAAGCGCCGCAGCCCAAGGTCCTCGACTTCGGGATCTCGATCGTGGAGGGGTCCGATGGGACCAAGGGCGGCGCCCTCGTCGGGTCCCCCTGCTACCTCGCCCCCGAGCAGGTCGTGAGCAGCGGCTCGGCGGGGCCGGCGAGCAATCAGTATTCGCTCGGCGTGATCGCCTACGAGTGCCTGACGGGCCAGCGCCCCTTCGATGGCGACAGCCTCGACGCCGTGCTGCAGGCCATCACCGCGGGTGCGCCGCGGCCCCCCCGCGCCCTGCAACCGGCGCTTCCCGCCGAGCTCGAGGCCGTCGTCCTGCGGGCCATGAGCCTCGAGCCGTCCCAGCGATTCGCCTCGGTGACCGACCTCGGGCGAGCCCTGCGGCCGTTTGCATCGCAGAAGACCGATGGCGCGGCCGCGACCGTGGACCAGCGAGGGTCGTCGGATCCGGAGCTGCGTTCGGCCCGGAAGCGGCGGCCCACGTCGCCCGCGATCGAGGTGGAGGCGGCGACGCGCAGCCCGTTCGTACGGACCCTGCCGCCCGAGAACCCCGACATGGCGGCGGCGGCGGACGAGGTTTCGGAGGCGCTCGACGACCATGCCGCCGTGCTGTCCCTGAGACGGGCGAGCCTCACCGAATCGCTTCGCCTCGGTGATGGCCAGCAAGTGGACCCGCCGCGTGGGAGGGGGCGCGATCGCGATAGGCGTCGTGGCGCTGCTGGTGACACGGGCAGGCTCCGGGCCGACGCCCGCGGTGAGCGTATCGACGTCGATGCCCACCTCCAACGTGTCCATCGTGACCCCGACGGCGACCGAGGCGCCGGCCGCCCCGACGATGGCGGCCCCGACCGCGGCGTTGGCGGTCCCTCCCAGGAAGCCGACGCCTGGCGCGGCGGCCGCGCCATCTACATTCGCCGCGCCCGCCGAAGTGGCCGCGGCGCCGGAGGCCGCGCCACCGACGTCCGGCCCACCGGCGCCGACGCCCGTGGCGGAGGCGAACCCGACCGAGAGCCCGCCGGAGCCGAGCGTTCTGACGCGGACGCCGACGCCGAACCCGACCCCGAAGAGCGCGCGGGCGCAGACGCTCCCGACGGAGAAGGCGAGCGCCGTGGAGAAGGCGAGCGCCGTGGAGAAGGCTGTAGAGGAAGACCAGGGGGAATCGGAATACATCCAAGGAAGAGCGTCGCGCCCCGCGCGGTTCCGACGCGGGACCAAAACGGCGGGTTGTGCCGCTGCTCGATTGACGGGGGACGAAGTGAACCGGACGTTAGGAAGACTGTTGGCGGCGGCGCTGCTCCTGCTCGCCTTCGCGCGGCCAGCCGGCGCGGCAAGCTCCTGGGAGGAGGCCGAGGCGCTCATCCGCCAGGCTTTGCAACTGCGCGCCCAGAACAAGCCCGATCGCGCGTTACCCCTGCTCGAACAGGCCTATCGGACGGCGCGAACGGCCCGGACCGCGGCCCACCTCGGGCTCTGCGAGCTCGAGCTCGGGGCTTTCGTCGCGGCGGAGCGGTACCTGACGGAGGGGCTGGCGACGCCCGACCACCCGTGGATCGCGAAGAACAAGAGCACGCTCGAGCAGCAGCTCGCGCACGCCAAGACGAACATCGGCGAGCTGGCCATCTCGGGCTCGCCGGCCGGCGCGGAGCTCTGGGTGAACGGCAACCGCGCCGGCAAGCTGCCGCTGGCCGTGGCCCTCCGGCTGGACAAGGGACGCGTCGAGGTACAGGTGCGCGCCCCCGGGCATCTGCCGGCGACCGACAGCGTGACCATCGTCGGCGGGAAGCAGGAACGGCGCACGTACGCGCTGGCACCCGATCCCGCGATCGCGCGCGCGCCGGCCCCGCAGGAGGCCGATCACACCGGCCCGCTGGCGCCGCCGCCCTTCGTCGCCCCGACGGCCGCGGCCACGGCGACCGTCGAGGCGGCCCCGGCCGATCCCGAAAGCCCGCGCCGCAGGATGCGGACCGCCGCCTGGATTGCCGGCGGAGCCGCGGTCGGCGCGCTGTTGCTCGGGACGGTCGAGGCGTTCCAGGTCGCGAGCGCGCGCGACGCGTTCAACAATCACATGGGCACGGTCGGGGGTGTCTACGGCAAGGACTGCGGCACCGGCAGCCTGTCCCCCGCCTGCAAACCGCTGAAGGACGACTACGATCGCGCGGTCACGCTGTCGGTCGTGGGTTTCGCCACGGCCGGAGCGCTGGCCGCGGGCGCGTCCGTGTTGTGGGTGCTGTCGTCCCCAAATCACAGCCTCCGGGCGGAGCCGACGGCCTCCGCGCGGGCGCTGACCTGTGTCCCCGATCCCTCGGGGCGGGGTGTCGCCTGCAGCCTTCGCTTTTGAAACCTCAGGAGAGTGTGATGGGCATGGGTAACCGGGTACTCGCTTGCTTGCTTCTGGTCTCGTCGGCGATCGCTTGCGGTGGCTTGCGCTACGCGCCCGACCTTTCCGACGGCGGAGGTAGCGCGGGCACTGGCGGTGGGCCCGGCGGCCGCGGCGGCGGGCCCGGCGGCCGCGGCGGCACAGGCGCGACGGTAGGCGACGGCGGAATCGACGGGCCCCCCTGCCCCGCAGGCGGCGCCTGTACGCCGACGTCCAACCCGTGTCACGTCGGAACCACGACCTGCGGGTCCAGCGGCCCCAGCTGCACGGACACCCAGCAGCCCAAGGCGAACGGCACCTCCTGCGGCGAGGACGGGGTCTGCAGCAACGGCGTTTGCACAGCCTGCTTCGCCGGCACCGCCTGCTCCGTGACCGGGAAACCGTGCCGCTCCGGCGCCATCTCCTGCGCGACGGGCGAGCCGGTCTGCACCGAGGTGAACAATCAACCGAACGGCAGCTCCTGCGGAGCCGGCATGGTGTGCCAGGCGGGACAGTGCGCCGCCTGTCAGGCGGGCGCCGCGTGCACCCCCACCAGCAACCCGTGCCACCAGGGGACGCTGTCGTGCACGACCGGAACCCCGCAGTGCACCGACGCGGGAACGAACGCGCCCGCGGGAACGGCCTGCGGAACCAACCGGTTCTGTAACGCGACCGGAACCTGCGGCGGCGACTGCATCGTGGGCGCGAGCTGCGCCATCGCCGGCAAACCCTGCCGCACCGGCACGACCACCTGCAACACGGGCGCGCCCATCTGCGTGGAATCGGGGAACGTCCAGAACGGCACCAGCTGCGGAACCAACCTGGTGTGCAGCGCCGGCACCTGCACCTCGTGCACGGCGGGGATGACCTGCGCGCCGACCAACCCCTGCCACGCCGGCGTCATGGCCTGCTCCCCCGCCATCAGCTGCACCGACACCACCGTGAATCTGGTCAACGGCAGCACCTGTGGAACCAACAAGGTCTGCAACGCCGGCACGTGCGTCAACTGCACGGTGGGCACCACCTGCCAGCCGACCAACCTTTGTCGGACCGGAGCGACGTCGTGCGTGACCGGCTCATCGGTCTGCGCCGAGACCGGAAATCGGCCCAACGGCACGTCCTGCGGAACGAACCAGGTGTGCAACGCCGGCGCGTGCGTCCCCTGCACGGCCGGCGGCGCGTGCATGCCCAGCAACCCCTGTCACAACGGGACGCTCAGCTGCAGCACCGGTACCTCGATGTGCCTCGACAGCGGGACGCTGCTGGCCGACGGCAAGACCTGCGGGACGAACCTCGTCTGCAAGACCGGGAGCTGCGTCCCCTGCACCGCCGGAACGACCTGCTCGCCGACCAACCCCTGCAAGACGGGACGGACCTCCTGCACGACCGGGTCCTCCGTCTGCGCCGAAAGCGGCAACAGGCCGGTGGGGACGATGTGCGGCGCCGCGCAGTCGTGCACGGATGGGGAGCTGACGTCGGCCGGCATGTGCGACGCGATGCAGGCGTGCGTCACCACGATGACCAGCTGTCAGGGCGCCTGCAACGCCGCCGGGACGGACTGCGTCGGATGCCCCGTCGGGCAGACGATGTGCCCGGGCGGGTGCAAGAACCTCACGAACGATCCCGACAACTGCGGAGGCTGCGGAGACGCCTGCGCAGGCCCGCCAGTCGTCGGCTCGGGGTCGGCCGTCTGCAACAACACGGACTGCGACCTCATCTGCAACATCGGGTACCTCGCGTGCAGCAACAACCCCTATTGCCAGGTCAGGAGCTGGGGCTTCGAGGAGGACACGACGGCCGGCTTCCACGTCGTGGGCGGCGGCGGCTCGAGCGCGGTGAAGTCCGTCTCGACCTCCACCTCCGTCAGCCACGGCGGCGGTAGGTCGCTCGCGATCGCGATCGATGCCAAGGGCTCGGCGCGCCGGTTCGAGGTCGGGATCGACCTGTGCGACGGCGGCTACATCCCGGCCATGGGACAGAACGTGAGCGCGTGGTTCTATCTCAGCCCCGCCTCGGCGTCCGTGCCCGCCCCTCACCCGGACTCGCTTGCGGGCGAGCACCTCTACACGAGCGCGGGCGAGGGCGGCAACACGACCAGCCCGCTGCCGGTCGGAACCTGGTTCCGGGTCCAGACGCCGATCGCGAGCGTGGGGAATCGCCTCGAATCCTTCTCCCTCGAGGGGCTCTTCGACAGCGACGGCACCAACGACTTCGACTGGGCCGGCGTCGTCTACGTGGACGACATCACCATCCAGTAGACCGCAGGTTACCCCCCGAAGAGCTGGCGCGCCCGGGCGGCCAGGCCCCAGGCGACCGAGGTCAGCTCTTCGCCGCCGGCCAGCTTGGCCTCGCCGAAGCGGTCGGCGAGGCGGCGGCGCACCGCCGGCACCAGCGACGAGCCGCCGGTGGCGAACACCGAATCGACGTCGCCCGGGGCGACCCCCGCGCGCGCGAGCACGGTGCTCACCACCGCGTCGACGGCGTCCAGCTCGTCGGCGATCCAGCTCTCGAAATCGCCGCGCGCGAGCGCCAGGTCCAGGTCCAGCTCGCCGTACGCCAGCCTCGCCTGCTCGGCCGCCGACAGCGCCAGCTTGCCGCGCTCGACGGCCTGGTGCAGCGGCAGGCCCAGATCGTCGTGCACGACGCGCACCAGCCGGGCGATGCGTTCGGGGGCCAGGGCCCCCTGCTCCAGGCGATCGAGCAGGCGCATCGTGTCGGCGTCCTTGAGGAACGACAGGTGATGCCAGCGGCGCAGCCGTGAGAAGAGCCAGCTCGGCACCGGCGTGACGGCGCCCAACTCGTCGCGGTAGGTCGTGCCCTGGCCCAGCGCCGGCGCCACCCGCGCGTCGATGATGCGCGCGTCGAAGCTGTCGCCGCCGATCGCCAGGCCGCCGGTGGCGAGGATGGCCTTCGCGTCGCCGGGACCGACCCGCGGACCGACCCGCACCAGCGAGAAGTCGCTGGTGCCGCCGCCGAAGTCGGCGACCAGGAGCAGCTCGTGGTGATCCAGGCGCGCGGCGTAGCGCAGCGCGGCCGCGATCGGCTCGAATTCGAACACCACCTCGGAGAAGCCGGCCAGCTCGAGCGCGGCGCGCATGCGCGACACCGCGCGTGCGTCATCGTCCTCCGCGCCGGCGCCCCAGTAACGGACCGGCCGGCCGACGACCGCGCGCGCCCGTCCCCAGCTCCGCGCCGACGCCCGCCCGCAGGCCGCGCAGGAATGCGGCGATCAGCGCCTCCAGCGTCCAGGTGCGGCCGACGATCATGGTGCGGGTGAAGGACGCGCTGGCCAGGTGCGACTTGATCGACTGCACCAGGCGCCCCTCGCCTTCGGCCTCCACGTAGCGATCGATGGCCGGCGCGCCGGCGTGCACCGGACCGTTGGGCTCGAAGTAGAGCACCGTGCGCCAGGTGGTCGTCGCGCCGCCGCGACCCGGGCAGCCGCGCCAGCCGGACCGGTCCGTCCTCGTCGGCCAGCGCGACGGCGGTGTTGGTGGTGCCGAAGTCGATGCCGACGAAAGGAACCGCGCGCGCGGCGGCGGGGGAGCTCATGGGTCCCGCATGCTGGACAGTCCGCGGCCCATTTTCAAAACATAACTTTCGAAGCAGCGGCGAAGGCGTCTCCTCCGATAAGCTCGGCGCCTTGCAGCTCGTGGTCGCCGAGAAGCCGTCCGTCGCGCGAGATCTCGCGCGCGTGCTGGCCGTGCGCGGCGCCGGCAGGCACGCCATCGAGGGCAGCAAGGTCGTCCTGACCTGGTGCATCGGACACCTCGTCGAGCTCGAGGAGCCCGCCGCCTACGACGCGCGCTGGAAGGCGTGGCGCCTCGACACGCTGCCCATGCTGCCGGACACCTTCAAGCTGCGGCCCGTGCCCCAGACGCACGATCAGCTCCGGGCCGTCTCCGGGCTGCTGCGCGACCGGCGCTTCACGGAGGTCGTCAACGCCTGTGATGCGGGGCGCGAGGGCGAGCTCATCTTTCGCTACGTCTACGACCTGGCCGGTAGCCGCCTGCCGATCCGGCGCCTGTGGATCTCCTCGCTGACCGACGACGCGATCCGGGCGGGCTTCGCCGGCCTGCGACCGGGCGCCGACTTCGACGCGCTCGCGGCCGCGGCGCGCTGCCGCTCGGAGGCCGACTGGCTCGTGGGGATGAACGCCACGCGCGCCGTCACGGTCAGCTCGCGCTTTGCCGCGCCACGCCCGCGCGCGCCGCAGCCGCAGCCGCAGGGCCGCGGCCGGCGCGGGCAGAGCGACTCGCCGCTCTACTCGATCGGCCGCGTGCAGACGCCCACCCTCGCGATCGTCGTGCGTCGGGAGCAGGAGATCCGCGGGTTTTCGCCGCGCGACTACTGGGAGATCCGCGGGGTCTTCACGCCCGCCGGCGCCGCGAGCGGGCGGATCACAAGGTCACGGCCATGTGGGGCGCCACGCCGCCCGGCGGCAAGACGGTCCGCTCGCGGCTGGGCGAACGCGCCTTCGCCGACGCCGTCGTCGCGCGCGACGAGCCGCTCGGCGCCGCCGCTTCGCCGCACGGGCCGATCGTCGCGCGGCTGCGGCAACGACGGACGAAGGAGCCGCCGCCGCTGCTGTTCGACCTGACTTCACTGCAGCGAACCGCCAACCGACGCTACGGCCTCTCCGCCACCGCGACGCTCGCGGCGGCCCAGTCGCTCTACGAGCGGTTCAAGATCCTCACCTACCCGCGCACCGACTCGCGCCACCTCACCAACGATCTGGCGAAGGAGCTGCCCAAGCTCTTCACGGCCCTCGCCGCCGTGCCGGACTACGCGCCCCACGCCGCGCCGCTGCTCGCGACGCCGCCCGTGCGCTCGCGCCGCGTGTTCGACGACGGCAAGGTTTCGGACCACCATGCGATCATCCCCACGGGCAAGTCGTTCAACCTCGACGACCTGCCTCGCGACGAACGACGCGTCTTCGACCTGGTGGCGCGGCGGTTCCTGGGCGCGTTCCACCCCGACGCCGAGTTCGCGCTCACCGACGTCGTGATCCGCGTCGGCGCCGCCGGGTCCGACGGCCCCGCGTCCGAGGCGGGGTCCGACGCGCTGCCCGACCTCGACGACGCGCCCCTGCCGACGCTCCCGGCGCCTCCCGACCATTTTTACGCGCGCGGACGGGTGCGTCTCGTCGCGGGCTGGCAAGCGGTCGCGCAGCTGGAGGGCGACCGGAAACGCGACGGAGATGGGGTCGCGGACGCGCCCACGCTGCCGCCCCTCGCGGAGGGGCAGCGACTCGACGGGACCTTCGAGGTGCTGACGAAGCAGACGCGACCGCCGCCGCGCCACACGGAGGCGACGCTGCTCGGGGCCATGGAATCGGCCGGCCGCGACATCGCCGACGAGGAGCTGCGCGCCGCCATGCGCGACTCGGGCCTGGGCACGCCGGCGACGCGGGCCGCGACGATCGAGACGCTGATCAAGCGAACGTTCGTCGCGCGCGACGCCAAGAACCTGGTGCCGACGGAGATGGGCATCGCGCTCATCGAGGCGCTCCCCGTCAAGAGCCTGGGCTCGCCCGAGCTGACGGGCGCCTGGGAGGCGCGCCTCACGCGCGTGGCGCGCGGCCAGGAGACGCGCGCCGCCTTCATGGCGGACATCACGCGCTATGTCGGCGAGGTCGTGACGGCCATCCGCGGCGGCGCGGGGATCGTCAAGACGGGCGCGCCCCCGCCCCGCCCCGCGCCCGCGACCTCGACCGCCGCACGCACCGCGCGATCCGACAGCTCTGCCGCCGGCCCGAAGACCAAGCCCGCAAAGCCCGCACAGACGAAGCCCGGCAAAAGCACGAAGCCCGCGACGACGGCGACGGCGACGACGACGACCGCGCTGCCGTGTCCGCGTTGCAAGCAGGGTCGCCTCGTCGCCGGCAACCGCGGCTGGGGTTGCTCGCGCTGGCGCGAAGGCTGCGCGTTCGTGATCTGGTTCGAGCTCGCCGGCCAGCGCATCTCCGACGCCGAGATCGGCGCCCTCGTGTCGAAGGGCAAGACCCGCCGCCGCACGTGGCGCGCCCCCGATGGCGCCGAGATCAACGGCCGCCTCGTGCTGGATCTGACCGCCGCGCGCGAGGCGGGCGCGGCGCGCCTCGAGACGACGACGACGAACCGGGGTGGTTCGTCAGCCTCGGACTGATCTCACGTGGTGAACGTCCTCGCGGCCCTGGTGGCGCTGGTTCCCGTGCTGTCGCCGGAGCTCCTGATCCCGCCGGACCAGCGTGCGCTGGCGTCCGAGCTGGCGCGGCTCGAAACGTTCATGCCGGGCACCGCGCTGTCGGCGCTGGTGAACGGACCGGAGGAGGAGGTCGCGGGCTACGTCCCCGGCGATGCGCGGTTCCGGAGCACGCGCGACGGCGAGTTCCTGCGATCGTGGATAGGGCGCGAATTGACCGCGCGCGGGGTCGGCCAAGCTGACGTTCCCTGGGCGGTCCTGTTCGCGATCCGGCGGCGGCATCGCGGCGAGTCGGTGGGGCTCGACCTCGTCGCGGCGGCTGCCCGGGGGCCGCACGCGCGGATCCGTACCTCGTGGCACGCCGTACGCAACGGCGTCGTCACCCAGGCCGACGGGATCGAGATCCTGGACCAGGTTCGCTTCGACAAGAACGTGGCAGTGCCGTCGGCCGGAGAAGAGGCGCTGCTCGACGCGATAGCAGCGACGCTGGTGGCCAACCCTGCGCTCAGCCTGCTCGAGCTTCGTGGCCACGCGGATCCCGACGAAAGCGGGGCCGAGGCGCTGGCGCAGAGACGCGCAGCGGCCGTTCGCGACGAGATGGTTCGCCGTGGCGTCGCCGGAACCCGCCTGGCGCCGGCCGCCGAGGTACCGGCGCGGGGCCGGCGCCGGTCCAAGAACGCGACCCGGTACGTCGAGCTCCTGAACATCCGCGTGGGCCACGGCGGGCCGTAGGCCCGCGTCGCGAAAGCCCGGGATGCGGTAGGCTGGCGAAGGTATGGCGCGGTCACATGTGGCGGTCGCCGTCGCGTTCGTGCTCACCACGGTGGTCGCGTACCAGATCGGCCGGCGGCGCGCGCCCGAGCCGGCCGAGCCGGCCCGTTACGACGACAGCGCCGGTGAAAGCGAAGGCGAACGCGAGGCCGATCCGACGCCCACCGCGCCGGCTGCCATCGCGCGCGAGGCAGACGCCGCCTCGCCGATCATCATCCTGGCCCCGCCCCCACCGCCGCGCCCGCCGCGGGACATCTTGATCGTGGGGAAGCGGCCGGGATCGGTCGCCGACGAGCCTGCGGTACCGGAGCCCGAGCCGCCGCCCGTCGTCGCTCGCGAACCCGCGGCTCCGGCACCCGCACCTTCCGCGGTGTTGAACCCGGAGGTCACGCACTCGACCTTCGATGAGGAGGACAAGGTCGATCGCCATCCGGTCCCCGACCGCGGATCGGTGACCCGATCGAGCTTTGACGACAACGCTCACCTCGATCACCACCCTGTCCCATGATCTTGTAGTCGCGCCTCCTCACCCCACCGCTTTCGCGAGATTTGCGGCGCCAGCCAGGGGGGACGTCACCTCAGCCAAGGCGCTGACGTACGCGACCAGCGCGCGCGGATCGGTCAGATCGCCCCAGCCCGAGTCATCGGCGCCCGCCCGCGGAACGCTCAAGGTCCCGCTGATCATCACCTGGCTGCCCGGGCCTTCGCCGCCGCCCCATCCGGTCTCATCCGCGCCGCCCGCTCGCCCCAGCTCATCTCCGAGCTCTCCCAGCCATTCGTCGATGCCGAAGCCCAGAGCGCCGTCCTCGTCGCCGGCAACGAAGCCGCTCCGAAGGCCGTTGAGCAGCTCGGAGAAGATGTCGCCGTGACGGTGCCCCGTGCCCTCCCAAGGCCGTGGCGGCGCTTCGTCGCCGCCGCCCCCTTCGTCACTCGGCCTTCCGCCGCCCTTGTCGCCGCCGTCGTCCGGCGCGTCGGGCTGGTCCGGCTCTGCCGGGTCGTTCGGATCCTTGTCGTCGTCCTTGTCCTTGTCGTCTTCCTTGTCCTTGTCGTCGTCCTTGTCCTTGTTCTCTTCGTCCCCCTCGTTGGAGGGGGGCGCGCCCGCCGGCGTACCACCACCGGGCGTGCCACCACTGCCGGCAGCACCGCCGGTCTGGCCGCCGACCACGGGTATGGTCCCGTCGCTCGTGACGTTTCCATTCGCATCGACCGTGGTGACATGCTCTTGGCCGTTACCGTGCTTGTCGACGGTGCGGGTGACTAGCGTGACGCTGCCGTCGGCGTGTTCGGTCCGCTCGCTGTAGGAGGAATTCCCCTCCTTGTCGGTGCCGCCGAAGGTCGTCTCGCGATCGCCCAGGTTGTCATGGCTGACCCGGGAGAACTCGCTCGAGCCGTCAGCGTGGCTGGTGCCGTTTATCGTGTATTCGGTCTGGGTACCGCCGTGGGTCTCGGTGCCCATCTCGACCCAGCTCGAGCTGTCGCCGTTCTTGCCGGGCACGGTGATTGTGATCCAGCTGGTAAAGACACCGCCCTGGTCGCTGGTCCCGACCTGGCTGGAATATCCCTCGCCCTCATCCCAGGTGTACGTCTTGTTGATCCCTTCGCCGCGAATGACGGCCTTGGGCTGGCCGCCCGACGCGCCCCCGCCCGTTGCGATCACGCCGCTCGATTGGGGGCCGTCCCAGACCACCCGCGGTCCGCCGTCACCGGCGTCGGTCGCGGCGAATTGAACGGCCCCGACATCGGCACCCGCCGGATCGGAATACCTTCCGGTGAGCGCCCCGCCCCGGATCTCGCTGGAAGGCCGAGGTCCACAGCAGGGCACCGTCGCGATCCCGGCTCTCCCCCTCGTATCGCCCTGGCCCGACGACCCGATACGTGGTCGTACGCCCCGGGCGCACGTCGACCTGGCTCCAGGTGCCGCGCCCCCCCGACGACACCTTCCAGGTCTCGGTGCGCGTCAGTCCCGGCCTTGTCACCAGCCACTGCAGCTCCAGCCGACGTTCGCGATCACCTCGCAGCAGCGAGGTCGTGACCGCGACGCCTCCGCGCACCGCACGTCGCCTGGAGATCCGCTCCTCGAAGCCGTAGCTCGTCACGCCGACGACGCGCATAGCGTTGCGCCCGTCGTGCTGGACGAACGCGCCCGCGCCCGAAGACGCATCGTGCGCGCACACCGTGTAGGCACCGTTTCGTTTCAACACGAGTTTCACCAGCTGATGGCTCATGAATCCCCTCCCAACGCGATTGACTCAGGTGGAACGCACGCGACGACGCTCGTTTTTTCGGCTGCGGTTCCGCTACGGGCCGACGGCGATGCCGAACGGCAGGTCGATCATCTCCAGTGCTCGGCTCGGAGCGACGTCTCCGTCGGCGTCCTGGGGATAGACCGTCACGATTCCCATTCGCGAGGCGCGCCCGTAGCTGAGGATGTACATGCTGCCGGCCTTGTCGAAGGCGATCGCCAGCGGGTAATTGAGCAGCGTGGCGGGGCCCGTCAGCAAGGACGACGGCTTCAGCACGGAGTAGTTGTCCGTGGGGTTTGCCAGGGTCACCTCGTAGGTGCCCACCGTGTCGGGAGAAGACCAGACCATCGTCAGCTTACCGTCGGGGCGAAACCTGACGGCGGTCGGTGGGCTGGCCTACGGCCCGGCCCATCAGATTGACGTTGCCCCCGGAATCTTGGCCGCCGAGGCAGGCGTCGATGTCGGTTCCCGCGCAATGAAAGGCGCCGTCAACGGGCTTCGGAACCTTGAGGCACCTACCTACCTGGGACGCCGCTCCGCAACCGATAGGGGCGACCGGTGACCAGCTCCATGCACCCAGGACGGTTGCCGCGAAGAAGTCTCCAATCAACGCGCCGGGTGGCACCTGGGTCTGGTAAGGGTCGTTGAACATGAACACGCGGGTGTCGGCCGCGTCGCTCGACTTGGTCCACCCGACCACCGTCGGAGTCAACGTGTTCGAGATGCCCCGCGGATGGAAGCCGGACGCGAAGGTGAAGAACGGTTCGACATCTCCATTCGCCCCAGGTGGAAATACGGTGACGTCTCGGTCGAAGTTCACGACGTAGAGAGCGCCGAACCTGTCCACCTCCAGCGACTGGGGGTTCGCGAGCCTGGTCTTGGGGCCCTTGATCACGCGGGACGGCTGATTCGATGCGCCGGGCCCGATGTCGTAGACGTAGATCGCCGCGTCTGTCTGGGAGGGCACGTAGATGTGCTCGTCGAAGACGGGGACGAGCGAGGAGCCGCCCGCGCCGCCGGGCCCGGTGGCCCCCATCCCCGCCGTCCCCTCCGCCGCCGGCGGCCCACCGCCGTTCGCGCTCCCGTCGGCGCGGTCCACGGGTGTGTCGCCTTCTGGGGGACAGGCGACCGACACCGCGCTGGCCAGGAGACAGACCATCAGGCCGTACGTCTCTCTCGTGCTCCTCATGGGATTGCTCATGGCAATCCCATTTGCACACCAGAGGCCACAGCGCCGGGGGCGGAAGGATGCCTGCTGGCACCGGCTGCCTGGGCACCCGCGGCGCAGGTTGAGCATCGTTTGCGCAATCGCGCTTGCGGGCCACAATCGTGTCCGCGTGCCGCCGCTATCCCTCCTCGGTTTCAGCACCGCCGGCGTCGAGACCTCGATCGAGGTTCCCACCCTCGGTCTCGTCCTCGACCTCGGGCGCTGCTCGCGCACTGCCGTCAACCACCCGGTCGTCCTCGTCAGCCACGGCCACCTCGATCACGTGGGGGCCGTGGTTCAGCACGCGGCCCGACGGGCGATGATGAAGATGGGCGAGAGCGTCTACGTCGTGCCGGCGGTGATCGCCCCCGACGTGGAGCGGCTGTTCGGCGCGGCCGAAGCCCTGGACGGCGGCGCAGTCCCGCGCCGGATCATTCCGCTCGCCGCGGGCGAAGAGCTCCCGCTCGGCAAGAACCGCTTCGTCCGCCCGTTCCCGACGTTCCACCGCGTCCCCAGCCAGGGGTACACGGTCTGGGAGCGGCGGAGCCGGCTGCGGAACGAGCTGCGCCACCTCGACGGCGCTGCCCTGGGGCAGATGCGGCGTGCCGGCCAGGCGATCGACGAGACGCACGAGGTTCCCCTGCTGTCGTTCACCGGCGACACGCGCGTCGAGGTGCTCGAGCAGACGCCCGAGCTGCAGCGGACGGAGACCCTGATCATCGAGGCGAGCTTCCTCGACGATCGCGTCGCCGTGGCGGACGCCCGCCAGATGGGCCACATCCACCTCGACGAGCTGGCCGCGCGCAAAGAGCTGTTGCCACCGCACGACGTCGTGCTCCACCACTTCTCGGCGCGCTACGGCTCTGAAGAGGTCGCCCGCCTTTGCGCCGAACGCCTGCCGGAGGAGCTGGCGGCCCGCGTCCGCCTCCTCGGTCCCGCGCCGCGGAGCGCCCCGGACGGCAGTGGCGCTCCGCACCTGGCGCGCTAGGCACGCCTGACCACCGCCCCTCGCGCAAATCGCAAGAACGTACAATCCGCCCGCCAGCGCCGGGCCTACAACGTTCACGTACGACCCAACGGATGCGGGTGGCGTAGCGGGGCGACGTCCACTGATTGACCGGGCTGGGTTGCCGTTGTTCGACACGCCCCGCTCAACAGAGGGAGAGCATCATGCGCAGAGCACTGTCAGCACTACCCGTGTGTCTTGGTTTCGTGGCGCTCGCCGGTTGCGGCATGCCGCAAGGCGAGGGTGAAGCGGACGAGAGCGGTGAGGCGGTCGAAGAGGTCGAGCAGGTGACCGGGGCGCTGCTCGGCTCCCCCCGGATCGCCTGTCCCATCGCGATGCGGCTCACGGGACCCGGCCCTGTTCAGGATATCGGCCCCGGCGGCCTCGCGAGGCCGATTCGCGCGAGCCTGACGAGCGCCGGGCTGACGTGCGCGGCTTCCGGCGCCGCGATCCCCGTCGACACCTTCACGACGCCGCCTGCGCCCTTCAGCCTCGGCCTTGGGCAGCAGCTGAGCTGGAGCATCAGCGGCCCTCGCGTCACCTTCGCCATCAAGACCGCCTCGATAACGGTCGGCACCTCGTCGTTCACCTGCCCCAACGAAATTTATACCGTAGCGGCCAGCACCCAATGGAGCATCCCGCAGGTGAGCGTCACCGCGACGCCGTCGGTGACCAGGAGCGGCAGCACCGTCGCCGTGACCTGCGCGTACAACATGCCGGCGTCGTCGGCTCGGGTAACGCGGCCGGCGCCCGCTGGCATCACCTGGGCGGCGGGCTCCGGCTTCTATACCAGCTCGGATTTGACGACGGCCGAGAAGACGCAGATTTGCAGCCCCCAGTGCAACACCAGCTGCACCAGCGGCTTCACCGGCGGCCACACCGAGGGCATCGCCGAGTGCATCAACTCCTGCATCGCGAGCTGCATCCGCAGGTAAGTGACCCCTCGCCCGCCGGCTACGGCCGGCGGCATACTGAGCCCGATGGGGGACTCGCATGCGATCGAACGACTGCGAACGGCGCTGATCGAGCTCTTGCCCCGGAGCTGCACGGTGACCGATGGGCCCACGACGTTCTTCTGCAGCGACGAGGTCGCCGTCGCTGCGAAGATCTTCGTGTCGACCGAGCGCGGCGCGCGCATCGCCGTGATCGCCGGGCCGGCCCGCGACATGGTCGTCGGGGTCTGGCTCGGATACGACCTCGCCGACGAGATCTGGGCGGTCGACGCCGACGCGGGTCAGGTCGAACAGATCGGCAAGGGCAGCGACGAGCGACGCGTCCTGCACGCCGTTGACCAGCTGCGCAGCTTCGCGGTTCCGCAGCTGGTCGTCGCTCTGGAGACGATCCTGGTGCCGGCGCCCGGGCCGCCGGCGACCTAGTGCCGGGCCTGCTCGGCGGCGGCCTGCGCCTTCTTCACCTCCGCCTTCTGCTCCGGCGTCAGTGGTTCGTCCTCTAGCGTGATCTCGACCTTCTTCATCTTGCCGGTGAACCGGTAGGGCGACTTGTAGTCGGCGCTGACGGGAGAGCCGGTGTCGCAGCCGATGTCGAACGTCTCGTCGGCCGAGAAGCGCGCGAACTCCGTCTTGTCGACGCGGCCGGTGCCGACCTCCTTGCCGTTGACCAGCAGCTTGACGCTGCCCCCCTTGCCGAACCCGCCACCGTCGTAGGCGAACTCCATGCGGATCGTGCAGGGGCCCACCGGCAGCGGCGTGGCGCCGGTGATCCGGTAGCGATCCGCCGTGAAGCAGTTGTACTCGTACACCGGCTTGCGGTTCTTCACGTAGAGCGTGAAGCCGCCGACGATGCCCCCCTCCGCCACCAGCACGCCGTCGCCGCCGTCCGCCGGCATGTCGACGTGCGCGGTGATCGTGTGCGACCGGTTCTTGATGTTGGGCGCGCAGCTCTCCGCCACCCGGAACGTCCCGGCGTAGTACGTGAAGTCTTTTCGCCCCTCGATGAGGCTCGGGCGCATCGCGGGATCCGCCCGTTCCATGAAGCGATCGTCGAGCGGCAGCACGTTGTATTTGCCAGCCTCCGCCATGAACAGCTCCTGCAGCTGTTTCAGCTTCAGCGGCTCCTTCGCCGACAGATCGGCGTACTCGCTGAAGTCGTCGTCGATGTTGTAGAGCTCCCAGGTGTCCTGATCGAAGTCGACGGTGCCGGGCGCCCAGGGAAGCCGGCCGTGGAAGCAGGCCGCCACCCATCCGTCGTGATAGATGGCGCGGTTGCCGAACATCTCGAAGTACTGGGTCCGGCGGGTCCCTTTCACGTCGGCGTCGTCGAAGCTGTAGGCGATGCTGACCCCCTCGATCGGGCGCTGGGCCACCCCATTCACCGACGTCGGCTCCGGGATGCGGGCCGCCTCCAATATGGTCGGCGCGATGTCGATGACGTGGTGGAACTGCGTGCGGATGCTGCCCGCGCCGTTGATGTGCGACGGCCAGGAGACCACCAGCGGGTTGCGCGTGCCACCAAAGTGCGAGGCGAGCTGCTTGCCCCACTGGAACGGCGTGTTCATCGCCCAGGCCCAGCCGACCGGGTAGTGGTTGTAGGCGGTGGGACCGCCGATCTCGTCCAGCTTGGACATCAGCAGCTTGGGGTCTTCGGTCCCCCCCGCCAGCGTCACCATCTCGTTGAACGCGCCGTGCAGGCCCCCCTCGAGCGACGCGCCGTTGTCGCCGATCAGCCAGAACACCAGCGTGTTGTCGGTCTGGCCGATCTCGTCCAGCGTGTCGAGCAGGCGCCCGACCTCGTGGTCGGTCTGGGCGGTGTACGCGGCGAACGTCTCCATCAGGCGCGCGGCCACCTTCTTCTGGTCAACGGTCAAGGAGTCGTAGGCCGGGATCTGCTCGGGCCGCGGCGTCAGGTTCGTGTCCGCCGGGATCACCCCCAGCTTGAGCTGCCGCTTGAAGGTCTCCTCGCGGTACTTGTCCCAGCCCTGATCGAACTGCCCTTTGAACTTCAGGGCCCACTCCTTGGGGACGTGGTGGGGCGCGTGGGTGGCGCCGGGCGCGTAGTAGACGAAGAACGGCCGGTCGGGCGTGACCGACTTCTGCTGATGGATGTACTGGATCGCGCGGTCGGCGAGCGCCTCGTTCAGTGTGTAGTTGCCTTCGCGGCCGGGCGGGATCTCCATCTCGACCGGCCGGGTGTCCTCGTACAGGGCCGGCTGCCACTGGTTCGACTCGCCGCCGATGAAACCGTAGAAGTGGTCGAACCCCTGCATCGTCGGCCAGCGATCGAACGGCCCCGACACGCTGGTCTCCCAGTCGGCGATGTTGTGGTTCTTGCCGAAGAACGCGGTGCTGTAGCCGTTCTGGCGCAGCGTCTCCGCGGTCATCGCGCAGCTCTTGGGGATCTGGCCGGTGTAGCCGGGGAAGCTGTCGCCGAGCTCGGTGATGTTGCCGGTGGCGCAGCTGTGATGGTTGCGGCCCGTGAGCAACGCCGCCCGCGTCGGCGAGCAGAGGGCGGTCGTGTGGAACCGCGTGTACCGCAGGCCGCGCTTGGCGAGGCGTTCGAGGTTGGGCGTCGGGATCTGCCCGCCGAAGGTCGACCAGCTGCCGAAGCCGGCGTCGTCGATCACGATCAGCAGCACGTTCGGCGCGCCGTCCGGGGCCTTGACGACGGGGAACGACCCCATCGTCGAGTCCTTGTAGGTCGTGCCGATGACGCCGTCGAACTTGGGAGCCGGGGCAGGTAGCACCACGTGCCCGCGCGGCGCGGCCGCCTCCGGTGTCTTCTCGACCACCGGGTGACCGTTGCCGCCGTTGCCCTTGCTCCCGTTGCGCTTCATCATGCGCTCGAAGGTGGCCATCGGCGGCCCATCCGGGCGATCGGGCCAGGGCTTTGCGGCCGGGTCTTACGCGGGGTTGACCCGGGGCGCGCCGGCTACCGCGCCAGCCAGGGCACGCCGACGAGCCTCAGCGTCGCCAGCAACCCCGCCGCAAGCACCGACGCGGCGCCCGCCGCGAACACGCGCTTCACCCGTCGTCGACCCCGGTTCTCTTCCAGCCTCGCCACCATCCGTTCGACGATCTGCGCTCGTCGATCCACCACCTTCATGTCCGCGTTCGCCTTCTGCACCATCTCGATCAGCGGCGACCCCGCCACCCCCTGACCACTTCCCCATTCGCTCCCACGTTCCACGATCTCTTTTCTCCTCTCGCGTGCCTGTGAACCATCGCGGCCTCTCGCCGCGGTTGGTGCTCATATCATGACGGGCCGATGGTTAAGAATGGGTTTCGAGCGCGCGAAAAGCGTGTACACGCGCCGGAATTCTGAGTCGGGCCTGATGCGGAATCAGGACGGCGGCGGGCAGGTGACGATGGGATAGCCCAGGGGGGTGCTGCAGTTTCTTCCGCAGGTGACGTCCGCGAGGCACGTGCAGCTGGTCGGGCTGGCGCCGCAGGCCGCGGGAAGCGGTCGGCAGGCGGAGAAGTACGGTGGGTCGAAGGTCCCGACGCGCTTCACCTCGCAGTAGTGCGTCGTGCGGTCGCAGCCCGTGCAGCTACCGAGAATCCCGCCGTCGCCGGCGACGGCGCAGGCATTGGTGGGATCGACGTGGACGCTGAAGGCCTGGCGCGCGCAGGTGTTGTAGTGAGACGTGCCGTCGCAGCCACAGACGGGCATCTCCAGATACGAACAGCCGTTCGGCGGGACGATGCAGTGACCCGCCAGCGTGGGCCCGTCGCAGGCGCTGGGCGTGTCGCGTTCGCAGAAGGATCCCGACGGGCAGGGGACGCTGTCGCTGCAGGGGGCGCCACCCGCGCCGCTCGAGCCGCCCCGGCCGCCGGTGCCCGCGACGTTCCCCGTTCCCCCTCGCCCACCGCCGCCGGTCCCCGCCGAGGCGCCGCCGCTCCCCGCCGAGGCGCCGCCGATCCCCGCGGCGCCGCCGCCGGTCCCCGCCACGGAGCCCCCCCGGCCGCCGATGTTCGCTCCGCCGGCTCCCGCCGCTGCCCCGCCCGTCCCGGTTGTGCCGGCGACCGAGCCGGCCGCCCCGCCCGCCCCAGTCGTACCGGCTGTCGCGCCCGCGATCCCGGCCACCCCGCCCGTCCCGGTCGTACCGGCTGTCGCGCCGGCGGCTCCTACCGCCCCGCCGCGCCCGGTCGTACCAGCGGTCGAACCGGCGGCGCCTGCCTTCCCGCCCGACCCGGTGGTACCGGCGATCGAGCCGGCGGCCCCGGCCGCGGCGTCCGTGGCGCTTCCGCCGGAACCGCCGCAGCCGAAGGCGAGCAGCGCCGCGGGGAGGACGATCGTCGCGACGCGCGAGAAGCGATGAGGCGAGGTCATGTCGGCTCTGATGACGTGACCCTCGGGAAACGGGTCACGATACCGCGACCCGCGAAGCTACTTCTGCGCGAAAGCTACTTCTGCGCGAAGCTACTTCTGCGCGAAGCTACTTCTGAACGAACGCGCGCTCGATGACGTAGTGTCCCTTGCCGTCGCTGCGACCCCTCCTCGAAGCCGCGCGCTTCGAGCAGCGCGACGGTGTCGGCCAGCATCGCGGGGCTGCCGCAGATCATCACGCGATCGTGCGCGGGATCGAGCGGCGGCAGGCCGAGATCGGCCGGCAGCTTGTCGGTCGCCAGCAGGTCGGTGAGGCGGCCCTGGTTGCGAAACGCCTCGCGCGTGACGGTGGGGTAGTAGCGGAGCTTCTGCTTGACGTCCTCGCCCACCAGCTCGTGAGCGGGAAGCTCGTTCTCGATGTAGTCGCGGTAGCCGAGATCGCTGACGTGCCGGACGCCGTGCGCGAGGACCACCACCTCGAAGCGTTCGTACGCATCCGGATCGCGGACGATGCTCATGAACGGCGCCAGGCCGGTGCCGCTGCCCAGCAGGTAGAGCCGCTTGCCCGGCAGCAGGTGGTCGAGGATCAGCGTCCCGGTCGGCTTGCGGCCGACGAGGATCGGATCGCCGGGCTGGATGTGCTGCAGGCGGGAGGTGAGCGGGCCGTCCGGCACCTTGATGCTGTAGAACTCGAGGTGCTCGTCGTAGTTGGCGCTCGCGAAGCTGAAGGCGCGCAGCAGCGGGCGCCCCTCCACCTCGAGCCCCAGCATCACGAAGTGGCCGTTGCGGAAGCGCAGCCCCGCGTTCCGGGTGGTCGTGAAGCTGAACAGGGTGTCGTTCCAGTGGTGGACGCTGAGGACGCGCTCTTCGCTGACGGTGCTCATGGTGTGGCGTGAGTTCTAGGCGAGCTTCACTAATTTGAAAAACAGGTTATTCTGTATCCGTATTCGGTAACACCGATATGCGATACACCCTGCGTCAGCTCGAGGTCTTCCTGGCGGTGGCCCGGACGGGGAGCGTCAGCCGGGCGGGCCAGGAGCTCGGCCTGTCGCAGTCGGCCACCAGCAGCTCGCTCGCCGATCTCGAGCGGCAGTTCGATCTGCAGCTGTTCGACCGGATGGGCAAGCGGCTGCGGCTCTCCGCGCGCGGCGCGGGGCTCCGCGGCCAGGCCGAGGCGGTCCTGGAGCTCGCGCGCGATCTCGAGCGCGGCCTCGAGAGCCGCGCGGTCGAGCAGCGCCTTCGCGTCGGCGCGACGCTGACCATCGGCAACTACGTGGCCGTGCCGCTGGTGGCGCGGTTCATGCGCGAGCATCCGGCGATCGGGCTGACCCTCGAGGTCGCCAACACGGAGCAGATCGCCCGCCAGGTGGCGAACTTCGAGCTCGACGTCGGCCTCGTCGAGGGCGAGGTCGAGCACCCCGACCTCGAGACGACGGCCTGGCGCGACGATCAGCTGGTCGTGTTCTGCGGCGCGCAGCATCCCCTGGCACGCAAAGCGCCAGCTCACCGACCAGGATCTGCTCTCCGCGCCCTGGATCGTGCGCGAGCGCGGCTCGGGCACGCGGCAGGCGTTCGACCGGGCGATGCGCGGCCTGCTCCCCCAGCTTCGGGTGGCGCTCACGCTCGGCCAGACGGAGGCGATCAAGCGCGCGGTCGAGGCCGGCCTCGGGCTCGGCTGCGTCTCTCGCATCGCGCTGGAGGACGCGTTCGAGCGCGGCACGCTCAAGCCGTGTCGCGTCCCGCACCGCGACTTCCGCCGGCAGTTCTACTTCCTGCTGCACAAGCGCAAGCAGCGCGCCCCCGGGGTCGACCGCTGGCTCGCCTTCTGCCGCGAGGCGTGAGGAGGCGCGCCGGGCACGAACGCGCGCGCTACGGCTCGAGGTAGCGCCACAGCCCCGTGGCCCACATCGAGCCGACGAAGATGGACTGCGTACCGTCCGACGTCACCGCGACGCTGTTCGGGCCCCACACCAGGCCAAACGGCAGCGTGGCGTCCTTCGTCCAGGCACCCGTGTCGCCCGGCTGGGGCGCGGTCTGATACTGCGGCCCGCCCTCGTCGATGCCGCAGCTGGCGCAGGCCCAGCCCCACATCCCGTAGACCATCTTGGAGGTGCCCCACACGACGGAGACGTTGCCGTCGGTGACGCGGGTCCAGGTAGAGCCGAGGTCGGTGCTCCGGTAGATGCCGTTGCCCATCGGCGCGCCACCGCCGCCGATGAAGAGCGTGCGCCCGGTCTGATAGAGCTGCGAGCAGCCGTGGGCGTGGTTCAGCCCCTCGAGACCCTTGGGCTTCGTCCAGGTCGCACCGCCGTCGCTGGTCATGATGGCCGAGGCGCCGTTTTGCGCGATGGCGAACCAGGTCTTCCGTGTCGTCGCGGCGCCCGTCTCGACGAAGAACGGGAACCACGACACGCCGCCCGCGGGCCAGCCGGAGCCCGACGTGAACTTCCAGGTCTCGCCGCCGTCGGTCGACTCGGCCATCTTGTCGGCCTCGTGGAAGCCGGTGATGAGGTGCGTGGCGTCGTGGGGATCGACGACGATCGAGTAGAAGCTCGAGTCGTATTTCTCGGGCAGCGTGCCCGTGAGCGTGAACGTCAGCCCGCCGTCCGTCGACTTGAAGACCTTCTCGTCTCCGTTGACGTTGGCCATCCACAGCGTCGCCGGCGTCGTGCCCCCGACGGCCAGCACGTGCCCGAGCGCGAGGTACGGCGGGTTGGGCGTGCTGTCGAGCCGGGCCCAGGTCAGGCCGTAGTCGGTCGACTTCCAGATCGAGCCGTAGCCGCCGACGTAGAGATCGCTCGGGCGCGCCGGATCGACCCGGATGTTCCCGACGCCGAAGCCGCTCGACCCCGTGAACAGCGAGGCGGGCATCTCGGGCGACGTCACGTTCTCCCAGACGCCGGGCGTGCCCATCGCGGGTGGGAGCGCGCCGCCACCGTCGGGTGTCTGGGTATTGCTGCCGCAACCCAAACCCACGACCACGACCAGCGCGAGCGCGACCGAGCCCAACACCTGGCGCCTGTTCATGGGCTTGCCCGCAGCAAGAAGGACGCCACGCCGCGCAACCTCAATCGTCGCCGAACGTGCGGTCGTGGTCGCGTCTCCGGGCCTCTTGTTGCGCAACCCGGTTGCGCAACAACGAGGCTGATCATCGACCGCCGCACCGCCGAGCTGCGACGCGCATCCATGAAGGTAGACTTGGGTCGTGAACTTCTTTGGCCATGCGGTCGCGGCGCGCCTGGTGGACGACGCGCCGGCGTTCGTGCTGGGAGCGATGGCGCCCGACCTCCTACCCCTCTGCGGTGCCGTCGCCGGCGCTGAAACGTCGCCGGAGGTCGGGGCGGGAGAGGCGCATCACCGGTCCGTGGACGCGATCTTTCACGCCAGCCCGGCCTTCGGAGCTCTGCAGGCGTGGGCGACGGGCGAGCTTCGCCAGCGCGGCCTTCCGCGGGGCGCGGCGCGCGGAGCCGCGCACATCGGCATCGAGCTGTTCCTCGACGGCGCGTTGGCGCGCGATACCAGCGCCCGCGACGGCTATCTCCGGTGTCTGCGCGACGCGGAGACCACCCGCGCGCCGTTCGTCTGGGAGGACGACGTTTCCCGCCAGCGCTGGTGGAGCCTGGTCCTGCGGCTTCGCACCGGCACCATCCCCGACGCGTACCGCGACCCCGACTTCGTCGGCGCTCGGATCATCGGGGCGCTGGCCCGGCGCCCGCGCCTCGCCCTCCCCGACGCCGACGCGGCGACTTTGCACGCGTTCTTGCCGGCGCTCGCCGCGCGGGTCACGTCCGAGGCACCGTCGCTGGTCGACGCCGTCATCACCGGGTGACGAGGCAGCCCCGGTAGCGGGTGACGACGTCCGCGCGCGCGGCGGCGAGATCGGACCGCTCGGCCGGATCCGATTCCAGGTCGTAGAGCTGTGGGCGGCCGCTCTCCTCGTCGAGGATCAGCTTCCAGCGCCCGTCGCGGAGGCCCGCCCAGCGCCGCCCCTGCTCGGTCGAGAAGCGCGCCGGCCGTGGCCGCGCGTCCAGCAGCGACTGCCCCTCGTACTGCAGCGGCGGGCGCAACCCGGCCAGCGCCAGCGTGGTGGGCGCCAGATCGAGCAGGCTCGCCAGCTGAGGCTGCCGCCGCTCCCCCGCCAGGGCGCCCGGCGCCGCGACGAAGAACGGCACGCGCACGTTCTCCTCGTAGACGAACAGCGCGTGCGCGATGTTCGCGGGGTGTTCGCGGAAGGCCTCGCCGTGATCACCGACCACCACATAGACGACGCGGTCGTCGAGCTTGCGCGCGCGCAGACCCTCGCGCAGCCGGCCGAACGAGTCATCGGCGATGTGAACGTCGTTCGCGTACTCGTCGGCCTCCGTCACCTCGGGGAACGGCCGCGGCGCCGTGCCCGGTGCGTGGTACGGATGGTGCCCCGCTATCGGCATGAACACGGCGAAGAACCGCTGCCCCGCGGGCAGCGCGTCCACGAACGCGAGCAACGCGTCCGCGGTGGCGCGATCGTCGACGCCGAAGCTCGAACGGTGGGGGCTGACGATCGTCTCGGCGTCGCGCAGCTCGTGAAACCCGCGCCCCTCGACCACGGCGCGCATCCCCAGATAGAGGAACCAGCCCGAGTGGAAGAGCCCGGTCCGGTAGCCGGCGCGCGCCATCTCCTCGGCGATGGGCACGCAGCCGATGCGGCCGACCGCGTAGTCCGACGCCTCGGTCCCGGACGGCGGCTCGCGAGAGCAGAGCATCGAGAACAGCCCCTTGATGCTCTCGGGATAGGCGGTGTACGCGCGGTCGAACACCACGGCGTCCCGCGCCAGGGCCGCCAGGTTGGGCGCGGTTTCTCGGGGGTTGCCGTAGATCGACAGCGCCCGCGCGCGGACCGACTCGAGGATCACCCACACGACGGAGCGATCGCGCGCGAGGCCGGCCAGCGTGGACGGCGGCAGGACCAGCGGCGCGTCGTCGCCGCTGCGACAGACCGGGGCTGAGAGCGCGGGGCGCGCCGGCCGCCGGGCCCCGAACCAGCGGGCCGCGGCGGTCTCGACCAGCGCCAGCACGGCGTTGCGGTGCAACCCGGTGGTCTCGCTGCGCCGGATGGCAACCGGCCCCAGCGCCAGCAACCCCGCGGTCACGAGCCCGATCGCCAGCAGGGGACGGCGGCCCGGGGCGACGCGCGGCCGCGCCCAGCGTGCGAAGGCCAGCCCACCGGCGATCAGCGCCAGCGGCAAGCCCAGGTTGGGTAGCGTCGCGTAGCGCGCGATCGAATCGCCGAGCGCGCTCCCGGTCGCGTGCAGGAAGCCATAGGTCAGCGGCAGCGACAGCAGGCGCGCGATCGGAACATTGATCGCGATCCAGACGGTGAGCACGACGAAGACGGCGGCGACGGCGCCCCCGGCCAGGCGCTCCCCACGGGGTCCGCGGGCGCGGCCGGCCACCGCGACGAACAGGGCGAAAACCGTCGCCAGCCGCAGGTCCTCGGTGACGAGGGCGAGCGCTCCCCAGCCGCCGACGATCCCGGTCCGGCCGTCGTCGACGACGCGCAGGCCCAGCAGCGCCAGCTTGGCGCTGACCGCCACGACCAGCAGCGCCAGCCACCACCCGAACACTCTGGTGTAAGCTCTCACTGTTCGCTGGAAGGGTGCGTCACCCGTGTTGGGAGGTTGCCATGCCTAGACTTACTTGTCTCCGCGCCATCGGTCTTGCGAGCGCGCTGCTCGCCGTCACCGCGGCCGGCAGCGCGCGGGCGAGCACGGCGAACAGCGTCTACGTCGCCGCGTCCAGCGTCGAGATGTTGCCGGACGACGCGTCCGCGACGTCGGTCGTCATCCACGGCGCGTTCATCTTGCTCACGGGCAACGCAACCTGGACCGCCCCGCAGTGCGGCTACATGCATTTCAAGTGTCCAACCGGCAGCGAGGCGATGTGCCGGATGCAGTGGAAAGACGTGCGCGAGATCGGCGGCAGCGGCAACACATGTGCCGGATTCGGAACGTTCAACGTGATCACGACAGCGACGATCCGTTCGGAAGGAACGGCCCTCGCATCTCCCGACAGCTGGGACCTCGGGATGGGCGTCGCCACGGGCTCCAGCCTCGACGGTATGTGTCCGAAGGCAAAGACGATGGTGACGACGTGCGGGAAGCCGACGGGCAGCGGCGGCGCGGGCGGCGGCGGCAGCGCGGGCGCGGGCGGCGCGGGAATCGGCGGCAACGTCGGCGCCGCGGGCGCGACGGGATCCGGCGGCGCCGCGGGTGCGGCAGACCCGACGGGTGCCGCGGGCACGACCGGCGCCGCGGGCACGACGGGCACCGCGGGCACGACGGGCGCTGCGGGCACGACGGGTGCCGCGGGCACGACCGGCACAGCGGGCACGACCGGGGCTGCGGGCGCGCTGGGCGCCGCGGGCGCGATTGGCGCCGCGGGTGCGACCGGATCTGCGGGCGCGACGGGCGCCGTCAGCGGCAAGTCGGGCCCAGGCTGCGCGGTTGCGCCGACGGGCGGGTCGAACGTCCCCGCCCTCCCGCTCGCGGGCCTGCTCGCGGCGTTGACGTTGCTGCGCCGCCGGCGGCGATGACCGCGGCAGCGGTACCCGCGACCGGCCACGCGACCGACCGCGGCTGGGACAGGCCCGTGTTCTCGGCGGCGCTGCTTCACGGCGCCGTCGCGGCCGGGCTGCTCGCGGCCGCGACGGGCTGCGGCCCGCTCGGGCGCGGGCTGATCGCGCTCGGGCTCGGCTTCGCGATGTGCTGGGGCGCCAACACCGTCTCGCACATCCATCTGCACCGCCCGCTGTTCCGCGGCGCGACGGCCAATCGCCTGTTCTCGGCCTACCTGAGCGTGCTGCTCGCGGTCCCGCAGCGCTGGTGGAAGCTGCGCCATCTGCATCATCACGGCCTCGTCGACCCGACCGGCCGCCCGATGCGCCTCGGCGCCGAGGGACTCGTCGAGGTCGCGCTGGTGCTGGCCTCGGTCTCGCTGCTGGCGGCGACGGCGCCGGCCCTGCTCGGCGTGGTGCTGCCCGCGCTGGCCGTCGGCTTCAGTCTCTGCGCGCTGCAAGGGCACGCCGAGCACGCACGCGGCGCCGCCGGCGTCGATTTCCACGGTCCCCTCTACAACCGCCTCTGGTTCAACGACGGCTTCCACGCCGCGCACCACCGGGCGCCGGGCGCCGACTGGCGCGGCCTGGCCCAGGACCGCCGCACGAACGACAGCGTCAGCCGGTTGCCGCCGGTGCTGCGCTGGGCGGAGGCCCTGCCCGCGCTCGCCAATCGCGCGGCGGCCGCCTCGCTCGACTGGCTCGAGCGGGTCACGCAGGACATCCCGGCCATCCGGGGCCACCTGCTGCGCGCGCACGGCGCCGCGTTCGCGTCCCTGCTCTCCCCCGACGAGCGGGCGGGCATCCGGGCCGTGACCGTGATCGGCGGAGGCCTGTTCCCGCGCACCGCCATGGTGCTCGGGCCGGTGCTGCCACTGGCGCGTTTCACCATCGTCGATCGCGCGGCCGCGCACGTCGCCTCGGCGCGCGCCCAGCTCGCCGCCGCCGGCCTCGCCGACCGCGTGACGTTCGAGATCGGCGACTTCGACGCGGAGCGGGCCGGTGCCTGCGATCTGCTGGTGTTGCCGCTCGCGTTCCGGGGCGATCGGGCGCGTTTTTACCTGCGCCCCCCTGCCCGCCTGGTCGCGATCCACGACTGGGGCTGGCGAACGCCCCGGGCAACGCGCAGCGCGCGCGTCTCCCGGCTACCGAAGCGGATCAACCTCGTCGTCTCGGCTGGCCGTTCGCGCTGAAAACGATATCGATCATTCGATCGTCAGCGCGGTCGGTCCGAGCGCGCCTAGGTTGTCGCGGGTCGTTGCGGTGCAGCTCGCGAACCCGTCGCAACGAGCCGTGGGCAGCGGGACGTACCAGGCGTCCCGAAGGAAAGGCAGGTAGAGGTCATAGTCGCCAGGCGTGAGGTCGTCCGGAACGATCACTTGCAGGGTGGCGGTGCGGTCGTCGGCGACCGCGCTGACGCCGAGATCACCAGTCTTCCAGTTGGTGTAGAGGGTTGGGTCGGTCCCCGCCCGCACGAAGATACCCTCGTCGAACGCGATGGCGTCCTCGCTGAGGTTGAACACCCCCGCTGTTGGTGGCCGCAGCTTCAGGGGCGGCAGATCTCGTTCAGCGAAGAAGCTGCCCGGTACCTGCACCTCCAACGTCTCGCCCGGTCGCGCCCGTCCAGAGGCGGGGCTGACCAACGCGAAGCGCTCGAGCGGTGGCAGCACGATTTCGATCTCGGCGTGCGCAGCGCCGTCGTCGAACGCGAACACCATCGGGCCGCCGGCGTCGGGGACCAGGGACGCTGCCGAGGCCGTCGAGTCGCAGCCTTCGCCGTCGAACAAGGTCTCGTGCGTGCCGCCGCCGCGGTACTCGGAATCGGGCGGCCGACCGTCGCGGGTGATGATCAGCGTCGGCGACAGCCGCTGGCAGTCGCCGGGCCCGTGGCCGTAACCGATCGCGATCGGCAGCGACAGATGGACGTATCGCGCCATGCCTTCACTGGCGCCTTCGCACGTGAGCACGATGGCTTCGGAGCTCAACTCGGCGAGCCCAATCAACGAGGGCCCCTGCTCGCTCGCGTCGAAGCAACCGGCTGCGGCGAGCGTGATGAGCGCGGAGACGGCAATCGGCAGCTTGGTTGTCATGCCCCGCGCCTAGAGCAACCGCCATGCCGCTGGGCCCGGCCCGCCAGTTGGGCCCGGCCCGGCGCGCCTGCTGTCGGATAGCAGGCGGGCTCGTCAAGATTTCAACAGCGTTCAGTCGACGACCGTGAAGACACCGCGCGCCGTCTTCTCGGCGTAGACGGCGGTGATGGTCACCGACCCCGGCCCGCGCGGCGTCAGCCGGCCCTGGCGGCTCACCTCGGCGACGCCGGTGTCGGCGCTCGACCAGACCGCCATGTTGCCGGGGACGAGGTCGCTCCCTCCGCGCTTGTCGCGCGCGAAGAGGTTCAGCTGGACGTGCGCGCCCACCTTGAACTCGCCTTCGCCAGGTCTCATCTCCAGCGTGCTGATCTCCCTGGGCACCGGTGAACCCTAGCTCACTCCGCGACCGACGAAGGAGCGGCTCGCCGCCGTCAGCCGCTTATCGTTTTGGACGACAAACCTGTCATTTGTGGCTGTCGAGCGACTTCTCCATGAGATCCGAAGGCGGGCGGCACTGTTGAGTTCGGACCCGAACATTTGGTTCTGACCCTTTGTTTTCCCTCCCGTGGGACATGTATGCTGCCTCCGTTTTTGGTGGTGTCAGTGGCGGACAGGGAACCAGGAGAAACAGCAATGCAGCAGCGACGAGCCCGAACCTTTCGGATTCTTACGACTCTCTCGGCTCTGGGCTTCGCGGCGGGATGCGCGGCATCCGGGTCCATGACCTCGGATCCAGGATCAGGAGGAGGCACCGCCGGCAGCGGCCCGACCCCAGGCACCGCGGGTAGCGGTCCCGTCGGCGGCAGCGGTCCGGGCGGCAGCAGCTCCGGCGTGGCGGGCAGCGGCTCGGGCGCCGCCGGTACCACCGGCGTGGCGGGCAGCGGGTCGGGCGCCGCCGGCACCACCGGCGTGGCAGGTAGCGGGTCGGGCGCCGCCGGTACCACCGGCGTGGCAGGTAGCGGGTCGGGCCGGGGCGGCAGCACCGCGAGCGCGGGCTCCGGCGGCAGCGCGACGGGAGCAGCCGGCTCCGGGTCGGGCACGCTGGCCCTGACCGGTCTCAAGATCGAGGCGAACACCAAGAACGTGCTCTCCTGTTTCGTCAGCTGGACGACGAGCCAGGCGGCCAGCTCGATCGTGCAGTTCGGCGCCGGGAAGTACGAGTGGGAGATCTCGGACGCCGCGCTGGTCACGGACCACAAGGTGCTGGTGATCGGCATGCACGCGCAGGCGGCGTATCAGATCAAGGCGATCTCGACGAACAGCAGCGGCTCGGGGAGCGCCGAGGGGACCTTCACGGCGGGGAAGCTGCCGGCGAGCGTCCCCGTCGCCCAGGTGACGGTCAACGAAACCGCGAAGGTGCAGCCGGGCTGGACGCTGATGAACATCCAGAAGGGGGACGGAACGCCGTCCGCCCGCGCCACCTCGGGCTCGCAGGCCGTCATGTACGACGCTGGCGGCCAGCCGGTCTGGTACTACCTGGACGGCGGCTCGGCGCCCGAACGCGGCGGGGCGATCTCCGTCGACCTGACCGACAAGGGGGTCCTCATCGGCGGTACCCAGGACGCCAACCTCGGGGCCCGGACGTCTCCGCGCGAGGTCGACTTCGCCGGCAACACGATCTGGCAGTGCCCCGACGTCCTGTGCGGCGGCACCGGGAACCTGACCCACCACACGTTCAAGCTGCCCAACGGCAACTACGTGATGAACCGCGACGTCGCTTCGGGCAGCGGCACGTCGCCCGTGTTCGAGGAGCGCAGCCCCGACGGCAAGCTGGTCTGGAGCCTCGACTACAAGAAGTTCGTTCCGATGCCGTCGGGCAAGTCGGGCGACTGGTGCCACGGCAACTCGATCTGGGTCGACATGGCGAACAACGCGGTCTACGCGAACTGCCGCTGGATGGGCCTCATCAAGACCACCTATACGAACCCCTCGCTGGTCTGGCACCTCCCGGCCAAGTACGGCGCCGGGACGAACGGGACCATCACCTTCTCGCCGGCGGCTTCGCAGTTCAGCGACACGCACGATCCCGAGATTCACAGCGACGGGACGGTCCTCTTCTTCGACAACGGCGGCTTCAGCGGCGCGATCGAGGAGGGGAACCCGGGGAACCGGCACACGCGCGCGGTCGAGTACAAGATCGACGAGGCCCAGAAGACCGCCACGCTGGTCTGGGAGTTCCCGGGAACGTTCACGGTCGACGCCTGGTACAAGACCAACCTGTACGTGCCGTTCTGGGGCGACGCCGACCGGCTCAAGAACGGCAACGTGATGATCACCGCGGGCGTGCGCGGCACGATGGCCACGACACAGAGCCGCGTCTTCGAGGTCACCAAGGCCGACGGCAAGGTGGTCTGGGAGTTCAAGCTCCCGCCCGATCACGGGGTCTACCGCTCCGAGCGCATCACCCCGCCGCTCGTTCACGCCATCCCGTAACGGCGCACCTCGGCGGCTGTGCGTTCGTAGTCGGGTCCGACCCGAGCGTATCGCCTCCCGAATCGCGACCGCGGCACTAGGTTCCAGGCAGGAGGGGACCATGGCGCGCGCGTTGTGGACGGGGGCGATGTCGTTCGGGCTGGTGAGCATCCCGGTGCGGTTGGAGAGCGCGGTCAGGAGCGAACGACCGCGCTTCCATCTGCTTCACGCCAAGGACGAATCGCCGGTGCACTACCAGCGCGTCTGCGAGCGCGAGGGGAAGCCGGTCCCCTGGTCGGAGATCGTCAAGGGGTACGAGGTCAGCAAGGGGGAGCACGCGGTGCTGACCCCGGAGGACTTCAAGCGGGCGGCGCTGGATCGCTCGGAGACGATCGACATCGTGGCCTTCGTCGAGGGGGGCGCCATCGACCTCCGTTACTTCGACACGCCCTACTACCTCAGCCCCGGCAAGGGGGGCGAACGGGCCTACGTCCTGCTGCGCGAGACGATGCGAAAGGCGGGCAAGACGGCCGTCGCGCAGCTGGTCATGCGCCAGGCCCAGCACCTGGCGGCGATCGCCCCGGTCGACGGCGCGCTGGTCCTGACGACGCTCCGCTTCGCCTCGGAGATCGTCGCGGCGCCGACGATCGAGCTGCCGCGTGGCGCGAGCAACGCGAAGAACGAGCAGGCGCTGGCGACGCAGCTGATCGACGGCTTCAGCGCGGCGTGGAAACCGCGGCAGTACCACGACCGCTACAGCGAGAACCTGCAGGCGATCATCAAGACGAAGACGAAAAAAGGTCGCCTCCCGCACCTGGCCGAGCTTGGTCCCGCGCCGCCGACCGGAGAGATCTCCGACCTGATGGAGCGGCTGCGCGCGACGCTGGCGCGCAAAGGCCCTCGCGCGGCCGAGGGCGCGGGCGCCGGCCGAACGCGCACCGCGGCGCCGGCCCGCAAGCGGACGTCACCGCGGCGCCACCGGCGCGCGGCCTGACCGCCGCTCACCGGCGTTCTGAGCGCGGAGCGCCGCTCAGCGCCGGGGCTGCGTCGAGCGCCAGCCGCCCGACGGCGGCGCGGCGTGCGGCGCGGCCTGCGCCGGGGCAGGCGACCAGAGCCGCCCCGACGGCGGCGGTTGACCTGACCAGCCGCGCGTCGTGGACGGCGCCGCGCGCGGCGCGGCCTGCGGCGCCGGCTGGCCCGACCAGGCGCGCGGCGCGGCCTGCGCCGGTGGCCTCGACCAGGCGCGCCCCGACGGCTGGCCGGTCCAGCCGCGCGAAGCCTGCGAGGGGTGCACGATCGGCTGCGGTGAACGATAGGGGCGCGGGGTCCAGCCTTGCGGCCGGTAATGGACGTAGGCGGTGGGGCGACCGATCCGCAGCACGGCCACCGGCGGCGACGCGTAGACCCACCCGCCGGTGTAGTACGACGAGCGGTACCAGCCGCCGCCGTCATAGCGCCAGTAGAGACCGTCGCTGTAGAAGATCGGCTCGTTGTAGTCGGCGATCACCTGGACGCCCGGCGCCGCGTAGACGAGATCGGGACCGTACGGGTCGGTCGCCACGGTCGCGCTGTAAGTGCCCGCACACCCAGCCAGAAGCAGCAGCAAAGACAGAGCTACAGCTTCAACCGCGCGGGGAGTTTTGAATCGCATCCGAGACCCTCCCGCATCAAGTTAACCACGGCAATCAGGCGCCGGCCTACGTCGCTGCCCGCAGGGGCTACCTGTTCAGCCGGCCGAACAGCAGCCGCCCGAGGGGCGACATCCGCAGCCGCAGCGCCAGATCGCGCTTGGTGGGCGCCCCCTCCGGCTCGGTCGGCATCGTCGCGTCCGACGCGGCGACACCGCCGGCGGCGCCGGGGCGCGGCGGGTTCAGCAGCGGATGAGCCTCGTTCAGAAAATCGACCACGTCGTCTATGCGCAGCTGGGACGACACGACGAACTCGTCGAGGTCGCGGGCCATCTCCGCGGCGCTGCGGTAGCGACGCGCGGGGTCGCGCTCGACCGCCTTCATGACGATGGCGTCCAGCGCCGGCGGAATGTCGCCCCGCGACGTCGAGGGGGGCGTGACCGGCATGATCAGCACCTTGCGCAGGGTCGCCATGTCGCTGTCGGCCGCGAACAGCGGGACCAGCGTCAGCATCTCGTGCAGCACGACCCCCAGCGAGAACAGATCGGCGCGGGCGTCGAACGGGAGGCTCTCGATGATCTCGGGGGCCAGGTAGGCCGGCTTCCCCTTCACCGTGTGGTGCTGGGTCTGGACCTCGGACGAGCCGTACTTGGCGATTCCGAAGTCGAGCAGCTTCAGCGAGCCCGACGACGTCAGCACGATGTTCGAAGGGGTGACGTCGCGGTGAATCACGTTCAGCGGATCACCGTCGCTGTTGCGCAAGCCGTGCACGTAGTCGAGCGCGCGGCAGACCTCGCGCGCGATGTGGGCGGCGATCGTCACCGGCAGCGGGCGGCGGGCGTTGCGCAGCGCCCGCAGCAGCCGCCCCACCGACGGTCCGTCGACGTACTCGAGCACCAGGAACAGCGTCCCGTCGGCCTCGCCGAAGTCGTACGCTTGGACGACATTCGGATGATGCAGCATCCCCAGGATCTTCGCCTCGGCGGTGAACATCCGGAGGAAGTCGGGATCCGCCGAGTAGGCGGGGAGGATCCGCTTGACCACCACCGTCCGCGCGAAGCCGCCCGGCCCCGAGTAGGTGGCCTTGAACACCTCGGCCATCCCGCCCACGCCCAGCGACTGTCCCAGACGGTAGCGACCGAGCTGGTCCAGCGGGCCCGACGGCGTGATCGCCCCGGCCGACGATTCGATCACGGGCAGAGCCGCCTGACGGTGTCGAGCAGATCCGACACCTCCACGGGTTTGGTGACGTAGCCGACCGGGTCGAGCTCGCCCGCCGCGTTCGCGAGGCGCGCGCCCGCAGACATCAGCACGACCGGTATCGAGGCGAAGGCGGGGATCTCGCGCTGCTTGCGGCGGAAGTCCCACCCGTTCATCACCGGCATCATCAAATCGAGGAGGATGAGGCTGCAGCGCCCCCGCCGATCGCCGAGCTGGCCCAGCGCCTCGACGCCGTTGGTGGCGCGCAGGACCTCGTAGCCGGCCTCCTCGAGAACGATTCCGAGCACGTCGAGCGCGTCGACTTCGTCCTCGACGATCAGCACGACGGGCCGCGCGGTCTCTCCGGAGGAAGACATTGGCTGGGAACCTAGTGCCACCCCCGAACGAGGCAAGGCCCCGCGCGACTTCGACGCCCCGCTCGCTCTTTCAGGGGCTCGCTGCAGGCGCTCCGGCCAGCAGCCGCTGGACCTCCGCGGCGAAGCGCCCGTTCGGGAATCGTCTCTGGTAGGCGAGCAGCTCGGCGCGGGCACGGGCGTTCTCGGCGAGACGCCCGAGGCAGACGGCGCGACCGTAGAGGGCGCGTTCTTCGGCACCGGCCGCATGTGCGGCGGCGCTGTCCAGCACGCGGTCGAAGTCGCCGAGCGCCTCGCGAAAGCGATCGACCGCCGCGCGCAGCTCGGCGCGGGTCAGGAGAAGGTCGGTGCCGAGCGCGTCGGTTCCGGCGCGCTTGCCGTCGAGCAGCGCGAGCGCCGTCTTCAGATCGTCGAGGCGAATGACCGCCTCCACCCGCGTGCGGAAGGCCTCCGTCTCGAGAACGCCGTGGGGGAACGCCTGCGCATACCTGTCCAGGGCCGCCAGCGCGGCGCGCGGATCGTGCTGTTGCCGAAGCGCGGTGAGCGCCTCCGCGAGGAGGCGCGCCTCGGTAACCCGCGGCGGCGGCGCGGGGACGAGCGCGGGCCCGGGCCGCGGCGTGGGGCGCGGGCGGTCGCGGTCGACCGCAGGCGGCGCAAGCGCCGCGGGTGGCGCCGGAACCCCGGGCGCCGCGACTTCGGGCGCCGCAAGAGCCTCGGGCTCGACCGGAGTCTGGTCATCGGCGGGCTGCGGCGCGCCGGCGGGCGCGCGCGACCCCACCCGCGCGGTCCGGTGACGCGCCTTTGGCGCGCTCGGCGCGGAGACCGGCGCGGGCGCGCGCCAGAGGGGGACGACGACCTTGCGCCAGAGGACGCTCGCCCCCCCGACCGTCGTGGCGCAGAAGAGAAACAGCCCGACCCCGAACGCGATCCGCGCGCGCGCCGAGAACCCGCGCAGCTCGAAGCCGCGACGGTCGGACCGCCGGGCGCGGACCGCCTGCCGGATGCGCGACAGGGCCGGCGGAGCGAGCGGAGCCACCTCGCTCGCCGCGTCCGCGAGCACGGCCGCGCGCGCCTCGAGCAGGTCGGCGTCGGCGTCGCGATCGCGCCAGCGTGAGGGATCGCGGGGCGACTTCACCGGCGGAGCTCCTTCCCAGCCTGCGGCGCGCGCCTGTCAGCCTGCAACCGCTTGAGGAACGTGGCGCGCGCCCGGTGCAGGAGCACCCGCACGTTGCCGGGGCGCAACGCCATCAGCGTCGCGATCTCCGCGATGGACGCCCCTTCCAGCTCGAACAGCACCAGGATCCGACGCTGGCGTTCGCTGACGGTGTCGAGGGCCTCGTAGAACTGCCGGCGTCGCTCGTGCGTCTCCAGCTGCTCGAGCGGCGAGTCGCCCGGGGCCGCGGCGTCGATCCCCGCGTTCGGCGTCAAGCGGAACCACCAGCGGCGCAGCCGCCTGCGGCGCCTGTCATTCGCCACCACCTTCGCGGTGATGCTGAACAGCCAGGTCGACAGCTGGCTGTCGCTGCGAAACTCGGAGAGCCGACGGTCCGCCACCAGGAAGACCTCCTGCGCGAGGTCCTCGACGTCGGCGCCCGGACCGCCGAGCCGCGCCACCCAGCGGGCGACGGTCTGCGCATGAGCCTGATAGATCGCATCGAAGTCCAGGGTGACGACCGCGTCCCTCCGCGTGTCTGGATCGGGAGACGGGAGCGTCACGTCCCGGCTTGGTGTCTCGGGACGGGGAAAAGGTTTCAGGGTCACCAGCAAAGATCCGCCCCCAGCGCCAGAAAGGCCTCCGCCCGCGGAATCGTCACCGACGACGTCGCGGCGGCGCCGCTCGCCTCCAGGACCTGCCGGCGCAGCCAGGTCACGGCCGAGAGCCCCGCCCAGGGACGGATCGCGCCCAGCCGCAGCTCGGCCCGCAGGCCGGCCTCGACGCCCGGGGCGACGCGGCGCGCGCTGCGGTCGGTCGCGAACCCGGAGCCTCGCGACGTGACCACCCCCGCGACGGCCGCCGCACCTGGAACCAGCTGCCAGCGCCGGCCGAGAGGAATCGCGTAGTCGGCGCCGAGCGCGACGGTGAGGCGCCACCAGCTCGCCTCGCCGGGCGGGAGCGCGTGTGTGTGCTCCCCCACGCCCGCCACCGAGAGTCGGCCGCGCCAGGGGCGACCGTCGATGCCGAGCATCGCATCGAGCCGCCCGCCGGGCGCGACGGAGCCCGGCTGCCATGAACCGAGCAGCGCGGCCCCGAGCGCCGCCGTGAAGCGGCGCGGCGGCGCGACGACGACGTGCCGCACCTCCACGGTGGGCGCCGCCGGCGGCGCCGCCGGCGGCGGTGGGGCCGCCGCGACCAGGCGATCGAGCCGCAGCGAGATTTCGGGGTGGATCTCCGCCTCCCAGACCGCCAGCGCGACGGCCACCGTCTCGGCCTGCTCGGCGCAGGTCGCCGCGCGCGGCAGGCGTCGGCTGCCGATGCGTCGACCGTCGGCGCGCGCCAGCGACACCGACAGCGCCCCGTCGGCGTCCTCGACCAGGACCGCCCGATCGGACGCGCTCGGCGCGAAGCCGGGCGCCAGCAGCGGCGCCAGCCGCTCGTCGACGGCGGCGGCGGCGGGGCAGCGGCCGGCGCCGTCGATCTGGATCGCCGTCAGCGCAGCCAGCCACAGCGAAACGACGAGCATGCTCATGACCTAACCCGCGCCGGCCTGGAACTCGCGCGGCGTCATCCCGGTCCAGCGCTTGAACGCCTTGAAGAAGGCCGGCGGCTCGGTGAAGCCGATCAGGTAGGCGACCTCGCTGGCCGAGACGGTGCCGCGGGCGAGGTAACGCTTCGCGAACTCGGCGCGGATCTCGGCGAGGAGATCGTTGTAGCCGGTCCCCTCGTCGGCGAGGCGCCGCTGCAGGCTGCGCGGGCTCATCGCCAGCTTCTTCGCCGTCGCCTCCATCGTCGTGTCGCCGCCGTCCATGACCCCGATCAGCTGCTTGCGCACCTGCTCGACGATGCGGGTCCCCGCGCCCAGCTTCTCGACGAGCCGCCGGCATTCCTGCTCGAAGTAGTCGCGCAGCTTCGAGTTGAAGCTGGCGACCGGGACGTCGTGCGTGCCGACGGGATAGCAGAGCTCGTACAGCGGGCTCCCGTAGCTCGGCGCGACGCCGTAATGGGCGACGAACGCGGCGCTGTCGGCGGGGGCGCGGTGGCGGAGCCGGACCTGTGTCGGCCTCGGCTCCGAGCGGCCCAGACGGCGGATGGCGTTGGCCATGTCGGCGACCGCGTAGTCCATCGCCGCCCGGTAGCCGGGGTCGTCCGGGTCACCCGGCCAGGGGTACCAGATGACGCGCGTGGCGCCGTCGGTCTCCAGCTCCCAGCGCGCACCGGTGCAGTAGAGCGCGCGGTAGGCGGCGGTCTTGGCGTAGGCCTGGCCGAGCGTCTCGCAGCTGATCGCCAGGAAACCGAACAGCTCGAGCTCCTCCAGCGGAAACGCCGACGACGCCCGCAGCGGGAAGGCAGCGTCGGGGATGAGCGCGGTCGCCTGGCGCCAGGCCTCGAAGTAGAGGGCGACGTCCACGTGCTCCTCCCCGGGGGGAGGCCCCTCGCCGCCCAGGCCCGCGGCGGCCAGTATCGGCGCGGGGTTAACCCCCTCCATCCGGGCGGCGGTCGCGACCAGGAAGGGAACAACGGCGCTGATCGAGCCGTTTTCGGCCACGGCCGACGGTAGCACGCGGCCGATGCCGGTCGGACCGACTTTGGCGCCTCCGGCCAGGAACCTGGCGTCCCCAGCCAAGGTGCGTTTCAGACCGCGCGCGTAGGGTCTTCTTCACGAACCGGCGCAGGTCGCGCCGGCACAAAAAGGAGACTCCAGATGCTCTCACTCGCCATCCGAACCACCGTCATCGCCGCCGCTCTTCTCGCCGCCGCCGCCGCGCCCGCGTTCGCCGAGGCGCCGCCCGCGATAACCAGCGCGTCACGCCCCGCCTACCACCTGGGCGCCCACGCCGAGGTCGACGCCGGCCTCATGCTCGCCATGCGCCAGTCGGCCGGGCTGGCCGCCGGCGTCGTGTACGGTCCGTTCCGCGCCGGCCTCAGCTACGCGACCTTCCTCTCGAACGCGGCGTTCGGCGGCGTCCCGGACGGCTTCGGGATGCGCGTCAACTACATCGTCGGCATCAACGCCGCCTACTTCATCGGGCAGTCGAGCGATCGCGGCCTCTACGTGCAGGGAATGTTTCACATCAAGCAGCAGGGCGTGACGAACGAAGCGACCGGCGACCACCGGGATCTCGACTCCCTCGCCGCCGGGCTCGAGCTCGGGTACGTCTGGAAGTTTTACAAGGGGCTCTACGTCGCGCCGCGCGTCGGGGCGCTCTACTACGTCAAGACTCCGCAGCCCGGAAATGATCCCGTTCGAATCGGCGATCGCGATTACGACAACAGCCGCCACAAGACCTGGGACACGTACTTCATCCCGACGGTGAGCGTCGGCTATTCGTGGTGAGGTTTTCAAATCGGGGACCGAACCGATTGTTGGGCGTGAACCGCCGGTGCTACTCGATGGGCCGCACCTACTATGAGCAGCGCAATTTGCGACGTGGGAACGGTGGCAGTCGTGGGGCCCGACGATCGGGTCACCCCGGAGAGAGCCCGTGGCGCCTATCTACAGGAGCTGCACGGAGCGCTCGCGGACGAACGCGCCGCGCGGTTGACCGCCGAGCGCACGGTGGCCGCCTTCAAGGAGCTGCTGGCCGAGAAGACGCGGGCCTGCGCCGAGGCGAACGCCGCGATCCGGATGCGCGACGATCTCCTGGCCGCGGTGTCGCACGACCTCAAGAACCCGCTCGCCGCCATCTCGCTCATCGGCGTGCGGCTGCAACGCGCCGGCGGCGACGCCCGGGCGCAGCGGAGCGCCGAGATGCTCCTGCGGGCCGCCCACCACATGGACGACCTGATCGTCAACCTGCAGAACCTCGCCCGCACGCAGACCGGCGAACCGGTCCTCACGCTCGCCCCGACGGCGCTCGACGAGGTGCTGCGGCAGGCGGTCGAGCTGCTGTTGCCGATCGCGGAGCAGCGCGGGGCGAGGATCGCCTTGAAGCTCGCGCATCTCCCCTCCGTGCGCTGCGACGCCACGCAGGTGCTGCGGGTGCTCTCCAACCTGATCGGCAACGCCATCAGGTTCACCCCCGCCGGCGAAGCGATCACCGTGTCGGTCGGGGCACGTGACGAGGACGTGACGATCACGATCGCGGACCGCGGGCCGGGGATCCCCCCGACCACCTGCCGCACCTGTTCGAGCCCTACTGGTCGGGATGGCCGGAGCACGGAACGCTGGGGCTCGGCCTGGCGATCGCGCGCGGGATCGTCCAGGCCCACGGGGGGCGGATCTGGGCCGAGAGCGTGCCGGGCCAGGGGAGCGCGTTCTCGTTCACGCTGCCGCTCCCCGCGGCAGCCTCGCGCCTTGGCTGACGGAACCCGCGTCGACGTCCGCGCGCCCGCGGCCGGCGCATGCCCGTCGTCGAAGATCTCGGCGACCCGCGCGTCCGCAACGACACGGTGACGGTGGTGGACCCGGTGCGAAATCAGTGGCCGCACCTAGTGGTCGCCATTGGCCTGGACCTTACGATTTGGCCGCCAAGTACGCGTCTGAAAGACGAGGTCCTCTCGTCGGACAGTCGCCGGTCGAAACGACGGGAGAGGTCACATGTTCGAGCAAATTTTCGACAGCGTCCGGAAGGCATCCGAATCGTCGGCGCAACTGCAGCAAGAGATGCTGAAGCAGTGGACGCAACACCTGATGACGGCCCCACAGCCGGGGACCGGAGGCGTCGCCGATTGGGGCAAAGGGCTTCAGCGACGGTGGGCCGAGCTCACCCTCGAGCTCCTGAAGAAGCAGCGGGAGTCCACCGACGCGGCGTATGCGTCGGGGATTCAGATCATCGAGCAGACCTTCCGCGTCTCCGAGGCGAAGTCCGCCGACGACTATCGCGCAATGATCGAAGATCTCTGGCGCAAGCTGTTCGAGTCGTTCAAGGACCGGTCCGAGAGCCAGTTCCGCGACTTTCAGAAGTGGTCCGAGAAATCGGCCGAGGTCGTCCAAGGTGCTCGGTCTTAGCCCGCGGGCCTGGGAGCACCTTCACACGCTCTACCAGCTAGGCGATCCGCGGCAGATGCAGCGACGCGTGCTGGCCGACCTGAGGGCGCTCACCGCCGACTACGTGAGATCGCCGGCGTTCCTGTCGCTCATGCGCTGGAGCCTGACCGCGATGACCAGCGCGCCCCAGGTCTCGACACCCGTTTTGCCCTCGTTCCGTTCCCGATAGGAGAGTCCCATGACCGTCGCCGTTTCCATCTCACCCCAGGTTTCGATCCCGGTCTTCAGCGTCCTCGGGAAGAAGGCGTTCGTCACCGGCGGCTCCCGCGGCATCGGTCGGGCGTGCGCGCTGACGCTGGCGGCGGCCGGGGCCGACGTCGCCGTCGGCTCGAGCCCGAGCGGGTTCGAGCGGGCGGAGGCGGTCTGCCGGGAGATCCGCGAGCTCGGACGGCGCGCCGAGGCCTACGCCTGCGACATCGCGGTGCGCAGCGCGGTGGAGACGACCTGCCTGCGGGTCGCCGAGGACTTCCAGGGGATCGACATCCTGGTCAACAACGCCGGCGTCACCCGCGACGGCACGTTCCGCAAGATGGACCGCATCGCCTGGGACGAGGTGATCAACACCAACCTCAACAGCGTCTTCGAGGTGACCCATCACTTCATCGACGCGATGGCCACGCGCGGCTGGGGGCGGGTCATCAACATCTCGAGCATCGTCGGCCAGATCGGCAACTTCGGGCAGGCGAACTACTCGGCGGCCAAGGCCGGATTGATCGGGTTCACGAAGACGCTGGCGCGCGAGTACGCCCGCAAGGGAGTGACGGTGAACGCCATCGCCCCCGGCTTCGTGAAGACCCGCATGCTCGAGGGCGTGCCCGAGAAGGCGATGCAGGCGGTCCTCGACGGCACGCCGGTGGGGCGCCTCGGCGACCCGATGGATATCGGCGCGAGCGTCCTCTACCTGGCCTCGCCGTCGGCCGGCTTCGTGACCGGACACGTGCTGGACGTCAACGGCGGAATGTCGATGTAGCCAGCGCCGGCAGCCAGCACGCGAGAGGATCCCATGGAGACCAAACGCAACCCCGCCAAGGTCCCGAGCGACCTGTCGGGGGCGCTGGCCGCCGAGCCATGGCGGACCTGGCAGCGCGTCCTCAACGTCCCGCGGATCGCCGAGGTGGCCGCGCAGACACGCGTCGGCACCACCCCGCACGACGTCGTCCTGTCCGAAGGGACCCACCGCCTGCTGCGCTACCGGCGGGAGACACCGGCGACCTACGCCGATCCTCTGCTGCTCTGCTACGCGCTGGTCAACCGCCCCTACATCCTCGACCTGCAGTCGGACAAGAGCGTCGTCCAGCAGTACCTGCGCCGCGGCTTCGACGTCTATCTGATCGACTGGGGCACGCCCAGCGACGCCGATCGCGTCCTCACGCTCGAGGACTACGTCGGTGGGTTCCTCGGTCGCTCCATCGCCGAGGTGCGGCGCGCGCACGGGCGGGAGCGGCTGCACCTCCTCGGCTACTGCATGGGGGGGACGATGGCGACGCTGGCGACCGCGCTCGACCCGGAGCCGATCAAGACGCTGACCTTGCTGGCGGCGCCCATCGATTTCCACGGCGAAGAGGGCCTGCTGAATCTATGGACGCACGGCGAGCACTTCGACGTCGACGCCCTCATCGACACCTACGGCAACTGCCCCGCCTGGTTCCTGCAAGCCTGCTTCACGGCCATGAACCCGATCGGGAACCTGTTCGAGAAGACGCTCGCGTTCTTCGAGCAGATGGACGACTTCGACGCGGTCGCGAACTTCTGCGCGCTCGAACGCTGGATAAACGACAACATCCCGGTGGCGGGCGAGACGTTCCGCCAGTTCGTCAAGCATCTCTACCAGCGCAACGAGCTGGTCAAAGGGGAGCTACGACTCGGCGGACGGCAGGTCGACCTCGGACGGATCTCCTGCCCGCTGCTGCTTCTCACCGCCAGCAACGATCACCTGGTGGCGCCGGCCTCGACGGAAGGGATCCGGCCCCACGTCTCGTCGCGCGACGTCACCTCGATGCCGATCGCCGCCGGCCACGTCGGCCTGGTGATCAGCGGCAAGGCCCAGAAGACCTACTGGCCGGCCGCGACCGGCTGGCTCGGCGAGCGGTCCGACACCGTCCCGCGGAGCTCACCTGCCCCCGCAATCAACGAGCCGCAACAATCGCTTTGATATTCGAGACGAAGGAGGAGATGGCCATGGGCGTTCGCATTTCGGGTATTGGGGGCTACGTACCGAGTCAGGTGATGACCAACCACGAGCTGGCCATGAAGATCGATACGTCGCACGACTGGATCTCGGCGAAGACCGGAATTCAGGAGCGGAGAATCTCGGCGTCCGACGAGGCGCCCAGCGACCTGGGGCGCGAGGCGGCGATCCGTTGCCTCGCACACGCCGGGGTCGAGGCCTCGGCCGTCGATCTCATCATCGTGGCCACTGCGACCCCCGATCAGTCGCAGCCCGCGACCGCCTGCCTGATCCAGGACAAGCTCGGCATCGCGGCCGGCCAGTGCCCCGCGTTCGACGTGAACTCGGTCTGCTCCGGGTTCATCTTCGCGCTCACCGTGGCCCAGGGGATGATGCTCGACGCGCCCACGCAGTTCCGCAACGTGCTGGTCATCGGCACCGACGCGTTCTCGAAGATCATGAACTGGCAGGATCGGCGGACCTGCGTCTTCTTCGGCGACGGCGCCGGGGCGGTGCTGCTGACCCAATCGGCGCGCGAGAGCGACCGCATCCACTTCGCGCTGGGGAGCGACGGGCGGGGGAGCCGCTTCATCCAGGTGCCCGGGGGCGGCACGCGCCTCCCCGCCAGCGCCGACGTGATCGCGCAGAAGCTCAACACCTTCACGATGGACGGGCCCAAGGTCTGGGAGTTCGCGGTCGACACCGTTCCGCGGGTGGTGCGGTCGCTGCTCGAGGCGCACGGTCTCACCACCGTCGATCTCGACCTGATGATCCTTCACCAGAGCAACCTCCGCATGCTGGAGGCCATCATGAAGTCGCTGGAGCTGCCGATGGAGAAGACGGTCACCACCGTCGAGAGTTACGGCAACACGGCGGTCGCGAGCATCCCGCTGACCCTTCAGAAGGCCTCCGAGCAGGGGCGGCTCACGCCGGGTGCGCGGGTGATGATGTGCGGCTTCGGGGGCGGCCTGTCATGGGGAGCCGCGCTCCTGACCTGGTAGCCGCGTGCACGGCATCCTGATCACCGGCGCCGCGAGCGGCATCGGCGCCGGGCTGGCCGCCGAGCTGGCGGCGGCGGGAAATCACGTCTTCGTCAGTGACCTGAAGCTCGCGGACGCCGAGCCGGTGGCGGCGCAGGTGCGCGACCGGGGCGGCTCGGCGGAGGCGGTGGCGCTGGACGTCACGTCGGACGCCAGCGTCACCGACGCGGTGGCCGCGCTGTCGCGCCCGGTCGACGTGCTGATCAACAACGCCGGACTGCAGAGCGTCTCGCCGCTGGAGACGTTCCCGATCGCGAAGTGGGACTTCCTGCTCCAGGTCATGCTGATCGGCGCGGCCCGCCTCACCCGCGCGGTGCTGCCGGGCATGCGCGCGCGGGGGTTCGGGCGGATCATCAACATGGGGAGCATCCACTCGCTGGTCGCGAGCCCGTTCAAGAGCGCCTACGTCGCCGCCAAGCACGGACTGGTCGGCTTCGCCCGGACGCTCGCCCTCGAGACCGCGGACGTCGACATCACCGTCAACACGCTCTGTCCCAGCTACGTGAAGACGCCGCTGGTGGACAAGCAGATCGCCGCGCAGGCGGTCACCCGCGGCATGGCCGAATCGCAGGTGATCGACGAGATCATGCTGAAGCCGATGCCCAAGGGGGTGTTCATCGGCATCGACGAGCTCGCGGGCATAACGACGTTCCTGGTCTCCCCGGCGGCGCGCAACATCACCGGCCAAACGATCGTCGTTGATGGCGGTTGGACGGCGCAATGAAGCTCAACCACGATTCTTTGCAATCTCTGCACCAATCGGTTCGCCAATGGTTGAGGTTGATCGTTGTGGCTCTACCGCAACGAATCATTCAGTGCGACACCCGATCAGGGATCCTCTATACTTCACTCGTTGCCTCCACCCGGAGCGCAACTGGCCGCGGCAGAATCGACGACCGACCGTGCTTTACCAACTCCACGAGTACAATCGGGTTCTCTTCGGTCCCGCCACGCAATGGGCCGAGGCCGGTGCTCGTATGTTCTCGCCGGGCAGCTGGCTGTCGCAGCTGCCGGGCGCCAGCGCCCTGGCGGCCAGCTACGAGCTGGTCTACCGGCTGGGCAAAGCGTACGAGAAGCCCGAGTTCGGCATCCACGCGGCCGAGGTTCGGGGGGTCACCGTACCGGTCGTCGAGCAGACCGTGCTGGCCAAGCCGTTCTGCCGGCTGCAGCGCTTCAAGCGCTACAGCGACAAGGCCGACGTCATCGGGGGGCTGAAGGGCGACCCGACCGTCCTGGTCGTGGCGCCGCTCTCGGGCCACCACTCAACGCTGCTTCGGGACACGGTCAAGACGCTGCTGACCGGCCACAAGGTCTACATCACCGACTGGGTCGACGCGCGGATGGTTCCGCTGGATCACGGAGCCTTCACGCTCAACGACTATGTCGGCTACATCCGCGAGTTCATCCGCCACATCGGCGCGGAGCGGCTGCATGTGATCGCCGTCTGCCAGCCGGCGGTGCCGGTGCTGGCCGCGGCGGCGCTGATGGCGGCCGCCGGCGAGCCGGTGCCGCGCAGCCTGATCCTGATGGGCGGGTCGATCGATGCGCGCCGTAGCCCGACCAAGGTCAACGAGTTCGCCACCTCGCACCCGCTGAGCTGGTTCGAGAACCACCTGCTGCACGTCGTCCCCCCGCCCTACCCGGGCCGCGGGCGTCGGGTCTACCCGGGCTTCCTCCAGCACGCCGGGTTCATGGCGATGAACCCGCTCCGCCACATGCAGTCGCACTGGGACTTCTACCAGCACCTGGTGCAGGGGGACCTGAACGGCGCCGATGAGCACCGTCGCTTCTACGACGAGTACAACGCCGTCCTCGACATGCCGGCCGAGTACTACATGGATTGCATCCGGGTGGTGTTCCAGCAGCACCTCCTGCCGGAGGGCAAGTGGCACGTCGGCGGCGCGCGCGTCGCGCCCGAGGCGATCACCAACAGCGCTCTGCTGACCATCGAGGGTGAGCTCGACGACATCTCGGGCCGGGATCAGACCCGCGCCGCGCAGGACCTCTGCACCGGCCTGCGCGACGACCGCAAGCGCCACATCACCGTCCACGGTGCCGGGCACTACGGCATCTTCAGCGGCCGCCGCTGGCGCGAGAAGGTGTACCCGCAAGTGCGGGACTTCATCGCGACCGCTGACCCGCCCGCCTGACGCGGAAGCGGCGGATTGTTGCCGGTAGGGACCTGGCCCGGTTCCCCCCGACCCTCCGCGAACCCACTGTCACCTGTTGGTGAACAGGTGGCGGCAGATCGCCGACGGGATGCGCGACCCGACCCGCCGTCACCACGCCTCGATCTTCGCCGGCGGGGTCGCCTTCTACGGATTCCTCTCGATGTTCCCGGCGCTCGCCGCGCTGGTGTCGGTCTACGGGCTGATGGCGGATCCCGAGCACGTGCGGCGCCAGTTCGACACGCTCGCCGGCGGTCTCCCCGATGACGTGCAGGCCGCGCTCTTCAATCAGGTGTCGCGCCTGGCCGCGCGTTCGACGGGAACCCTGAGCCTCGAAGTGACCGTCGGCATCCTGGCCGCCATGTGGGCGGCGACGAAGGGGATGCGGGCGCTCATCACCGGCCTCAGCCTCGCGTTCGGCCAGGAGGAGACCCGCGGCTTCATCAGGTTGAACGCCACCGCGTTTCTGTTCACGGTCGGGGCGGTCGTCGGCGGCGCGATCGCGGTCGCCGGCCTGATCGTGCTGCCGCTGGTGATGTCGTTCCTGCGGCTGTCGGAGGTGACCGAGCACCTCTTCCGCTGGCTGCGCTGGCCGGCCCTGACGGTGGTGACGCTGCTCGGGCTGGCCGTGGTCTATCACTTCGGGCCAGCGCGGCCGCCCGTGCGCTGGCGCTGGATCACCCCCGGCTCGGCGGTGGCCACCGCGCTCTGGCTGGCCGGGTCGGCGCTGTTCTCCTGGGTCGTCTCGACCTTCGGGAAGGGCGACCTCATCGACGGCTCGCTGGCCGTCGTGATCACGATGCTGACCTGGTTCCTGCTGTCGGCCTACGTCGTAATCCTAGGGGCCGAGCTGGATGTCGAGATCGGGAGGACCCACGATTCAGGGGGAGGCCCACCATGAGTCCACGAGAGCCACGCGTCGATCAGGTCAGCCTGCTGTCCGAGGGCGAAGTCAACACGCCGGCAAGCAACCTGTTCAAACGCGCCTGGTGGGCGATGGCGTTGCGTGGTGTGGCGGCGATCGTGCTGGGGATCGTGATGCTGACCTACCCGGGGCTGACCCTGGCGTCCTTCATCGCGATCCTGGGCGGGTATCTGTTCATCGACGGCGCGGTCACCCTGGTGGCGATGGCGCAGGCGGCCCAGCGCGGGCGCAGCTGGGGCCCCTATCTGGTCGAGGGGTTGTTCAGCCTCGCGATCGGCATCTACGCGTTGCTGCGGCCTTCGTCGGCGCTCCTGCTGCTGGTGATCCTGCTGGCGGTGCGGGCTCTCGTCGTCGGGGCGATCGAGATCGCGACCGGCTTCTCGATCCGCCGGACCACCGGCCGCTCGCCCTGGCTGCTCTGGCTGGCCGGCGTGGCGTCGGTCGTGTTCGGCCTGATCCTGTTCGGCCGTCCCGGGGTCGGCGCGGTGGCGCTGGTCTGGACGGTCGGCCTCTACGCCATCATCTTCGGTGTCATGATCGACGCCGAAGCATTCCGACTGAAAGACTTCAGCACCCGCAAGATGGTGACCACGTGACGCCGCTGGCGCTGCGCACCTCGGGGGTCGAGCTGTCGCCCGCGCTGCGCAAGAAGATCCAGTGGCGCCTCGACCGGCGGCTGGGGAAGTTCGCCCCCCACATCGAACGGGTGACGGTGCGGTTCGCGGACCTGAACGGCCCGCGCCGGGGTGTCGACACGCTCTGCCGCATCAAGGTGGTGCTGAGCGGGCTGCCGAGCGTGGTGACCAACGAGAAGGCCTCCGACGCAGCCACGGCGTTCAACCGGGCCGACGACCGCGCCGCGCGCGCGGTGAAGCGCGCGGTGGAGCGCGCGGTGGCGACCGGCGTCGTGGCGTCGGGCCTGCGCGCGGCCCCGGTGCCCCAGCGGCCGGCCGCGACCGTCGAGCGGAAGCGCACCTCGACCGCCGCGCGCAACTTCAAGCGGCGCACGGGCCGCGCGACCGCCGCGCTGGAGGACTCGGCGAAAGCCCGCCCCTCCCGCAAGTCGACGCGCGGGAGCGTGAACCGCGCCAAGCAGGGGAACAAGCTCGCCCGCCGGCAGACGCGCCGCGTGTCGTCACCCAAGGCAAAGGCCCAGAGGGCGCGCGCCAAGGGGCGATAGCCGCTCCCGCGCAAAGCGCGGGAGTGCGGCTATCCGGGTCTGGTCCGCGCCGCGCGCATCGGGTCGACGCCGTAATCCGCGCCGGCGGCCTCCCACGCTCGGGCCACGTGCTTACGCTCGTTCCCCGGGGTCAGGGATGGCGACGACCAGTGGCTTCATTGCAATGCTGGATCTCGAGGCGCGGATCGAGGGCTATCAGGGACGCCCACGCGACGACCTGACCGTCGCCGAGCGCGCGGCGTGGATCGACGCCGTCGCGCTCCGCAGTCAGCTGCGCGGCTGTATCGCCGACGGCGAGATCGCCGCGACGCGGGCCGAGGAGCTGGCGCGCGAGGTCCCCGGCGACGGGGGGGCGCTGCTGGCGCGGGCCCGAACCCGCGCTCTGTTTCACCGCTTCTCGGCGGCGCTGGCCGATCTCGACGGGGCCGCGCACCGCGGGACCGACGCTTGGATCGTCGACGAGGAGCGCGCCGCGATCTTCGAATCGATGGGGCGCCTCGACGAAGCGCTGGCGCTCCGGGACCGGGCCGCGCGGCGCCTGCCGACGTTCGCGTCGCTGGGCGCGCTGGCGGTGCTGTGCGCCCAGCGCCGCGACTTCGCGCGGGCGGAGCGGCTGTTCCAGCAGAGCCGCACCCAGCACGACGGCGGCTCACCCATCCCGCTGGCGCGGATCGACTTCCACCGTGGCCAGGCCTGGCTCGCGCAGGGCGACCTCCGCCGCGCCCAGGGCTGGTTCGCCGCCGCCCTGCAGCGCCTCCCCGGCTACGTCCCCGCCGCGGGGAGCCTGGCGGAGACCGACGCGGCGCTCGGGGACCTCGAGGCGGCGGTCGCGCGGCTGCGGCCGCTGGCCCAGGTGTCGGACGATCCGCGCTACGCGGCCCAGCTCGCGCGCGTCCTGGGCGACGTCGGCCTCACCGACGAGGCCGTGCACTGGCACGGACGGGCGGCGCGCCGCTACGGCGAGCTGGCGGCGGCCCACGCCGAGGCGTTCGCCTATCGAGCCGCCGCGTTCGAGAGCACGAGCCCGGGCGGGATCAGCTCGCAGGGGAGCCCGCCCGACGGCGGCTCCGACAGGCCGCGCGGCTGGTCGATGCAGGCCGACAGCGCGCCCGCGTCCTGAGACCCGCTGCTTCCGCCGCGACCGCCGCCGCCGCCCCCGTTGCCGCATCCGGCGAACGACATGAGGGCCGCCGCGACCAGCGTGGCCAGCCGCATCAGTACCTCACCCAGATCTCGTCGTTCGCCGCCAGCGACGTCAGCGGCGTCACCCCGGCCGTCGCCGCGATCAGCTCGCGCGTCGTCGGATTGATGCTGTAGGCGGCGGTCCCCTTCCAGACGATCAGGGCGTCGGGAAAGAAGAGGCCGAGGTCGGAGACCGGCTGCGCGACGGTGAACTTGTTCCAGCCCGCGAAGCGCGCGGGGAGGAGGTTGAGCGAGGGGGCCGGCTCGTCGGCGAGCCCGCCGTCGACCAGCGGATCGGTCGGCAGCCCGATCCAGTCGACCGTGCTCATCGCGCCGTCCGCGGCGCGGCAGGTCTGGTGGCTCGGGAAGAAGATCGTCGTGAACGGCTGGTTCGGCGCCTTGAGACGGATCACCAGCTTGTAGTAGGCGATGTCGGCGTCGAGGAGCTCGGCTGTCGCCCGTTCCCAGACCACCGCGGTGATCGTTCCGGCGGCGTCCTTCTCGATCCGGACCCGCCCGAAGTCGCTGGGCATCGGCCTCACCGACGTCACGCCCGCCGGGATCTCGACCCGCACCTGGCTGGTGTCGGCACCCGCGCAGCCGTGACCGACGCCGAACGTCACCTCCTGGGTCACGTTGGCGACCCCCGAACCGGATGTGATCGAGACGTGGGCGGCCGCGGCCGCCGGCAACAACGACACACTCATGGCCACCAGCAGCGCTCGCGCGATTCGTGTCATTACGCCAACTAGTAACGGAGCGAGCTCGGCCACGCCATGCGCTATTTTTTCGCACCCTTCGATCGCATGTGGACGAGCCGGTCTGTTCCGCCAATCCTAGTCGGCGGATGTCGGGCCCCTCGAAGCTCATGCTGGCGATGCCGCTCGTGGCTGTCGTCGTCGGCACCTTGGTGGGTGCGTCCGGCTGTGAGCGTAACGGGACGCCCCCGATCGTCTGCACCGTCACCGCCCCGACCGCGTGCCCCGAGCCGGCGCCGCGCTACGCCGACGTGGCGCCGATCATCGGCCAGCACTGCGCCGCCCCCTGCCACTGGGGCATGCCGGGCGGACCGTGGCCGCTCACCGACTACCCGCACGTCGCCGACTGGGCGGACGTCGTCCGCGACGAGGTGCTCAACTGCACGATGCCGCCCCCGGAGGACGACACCGAGATGACCGACACCGACCGGACGGCGATCCTGACCTGGATCCGCTGCGGTTTCCCGGAGTAGCGTAACCGTTTATGTGCCGGTCCGCGAGCGCGAGTGACGGTCACGCGCACGGGCGCGAGCCCGAGCCCGAGCCCGAGCCCGTGCCCGAAAGCGACCGCGAATGCGAGGAACAAGGCCGCAACGTAGCGGAGGCGGTACCGATTACTGCTCATTCAAGTGCCGCCGCGCCCGCGCCAGCTCGATCTGTTTGGTCTGGCGCATAGGTAACAAAATTGCCCGGGCGCATGGGTGACACTTTTGGTCACCGTTCACCTGCTGCTTTCTTGAAGCCTCCCTCCTTCGAAAGTTGTCCCACGAGCACGGGACCGAATCGAATGTCCCAGCCGTGATCGACTTCTTCAAGACCCACCAGTTCGTTTCCTAAGAACTCGGGCAGCGGGACACGGAAGTCCATCCACTTGAGGACGCCATCTCTGCGCACGCGAGCGGGCTCGATGTCGGAGCTGTAGTTGGGATCGCGAGGTGCTTCCGGGAAATGGCGCCTCGATGCCACGTAGACCGTCGCGGGAGGCACCTGGCCGTGAGCCTGGTGCGGGCGCACTTCGTTGTAGTCCGTCCGCCAGGCGTCGAAGCGTCGCTGTTGGGCGAGTCGGTTCTGTTTTGGTGGCGTTGCCGTTTCGGCTTTCAGCGTGCGGTGCATCCGTTCGTGGCGGCCATTCTGGGTAGGCTTGCCCTTGTCGATTCGCTCTGGTCTCACGCCGAGCTTGATGAGCCACACGGAGAGCAGCGATAGCCCTCCTGCAGCTGCCGTCGCGAACGGGGGACCATTGTCAGTCCGGAATACTTCGGGCATCCCGTACTCGAAGAACGCTGACCGCAGCACCTCTCGCACCAGGGTGTGATCACTCCTGAGGCCGGCGTGGCAACGAAGTACATACCTGGTGTGATCGTCGGTGACGGTCAGCGGATAGCATCGCTTCCGGTCACCGAGCGCGAAGTGGCCTTTGAAGTCACCGCACCAAACCTGGTTGGGAGCCTCCGCGACGGTGAGTCGTCCCGAGAACGCAGGTGTCTTTGCCCGTCGCTTCCGTGGTCGAGATAGACCGTGCCGGTGCAGGAGAGCAGCCGTGGTGCTGTGCGACGGAAAAACGATGTCGGGCCACTCTCCTTCGAGCCGGGCGACCAGCTTGCGAGGTCCCCACGTCGGTCGAGACCGTCGGAGCTCCAGTATCAAGTCCAAAGCTTCCTGGGACGTCTCGTTTGGATGGAAGTGATTCGCTCGAGACAGCTCGACGAGCCCCTCAGGTCCTTCCTCGGCGTATCGATTTAGCCACTTGTATGCGGTCTTCCGGCTGATGCCGAACACCCGGCTCAGGCTGCTGATGCTGCCGGTGCGGCTCTTCACTGCTGCAACAAAACGAAGTCTCTCGTCCATGGGACAGGTCTCTTTCCAGGGCATGGGCGAACGGTCGCCCAGCCCCAAAAACTGTCACCTATGCGCCCGGGCTAAACCGTCACCTATGCGCCCAGGCAGTACAGAACTGCCGAAGCCCCCGACCTGGGGTGGTCAGCGTAAGGGCGCCGGCCGCAAACCCTCCGGCGCCCGCCCAGGAGTGCCTCATCGGCGACGGGCAACACCCAACGTGCGTCATCCGGTCCACGTCACGCTCCGCCGCGGCAGCGACGTCCCGTCGCTGAGGTCCGTTCGCATCTTCCCTGAGCTGCGCGCCGCTCTCGCCGCGTCGAGCCGGGGCGCGTTTCGTCTGATTCATTTTTCCGTCCAGACGGATCACCTTCATCTGATCGTCGAGGCTGACCTCGCGACCGCGCTCCCGCGTGGCGTTCAAGGTCTCGCCATTCGCTGCGCGCGGGCCGTCAATCGCGCTGCTGGTCGGCGGGGCGCTGTCTGGTCGGATCGCTACCACGGGCGAGCCATGGGAACGCCGCGGGAGGTGAGGCGCGGGATGGTCTACGTGCTGCTCAACTTTCGAAAGCACCTGCGCGCGGCGCCTGGCGTCGATCCATGCAGCTCCGGTCCCTGGTTCGCGGGCTGGGCGCGACGCGCGCAGCGTGACGACCGAACGGGCGGCGCCGCGCTCGAGGGCCCCGTCGCCGCGCCGCGAACGTGGCTCGCCGTCGTGGGCTGGCGCCGGGGGGGCGGCCCCATCGACTGGAGAGAGAGTCCCGCGGTGACACCCCGCAGATAGCCGCCTCCGATGGGTTCCAACTCCCACGTTCCGTGACTGCGGCTTGGCGAGGTACAGTGGCTGCACACGCCATGAACCAGCTCGAGCTGCCCGCACGAGTCCCGGATCGAAACGTCGGCGCGCTGTCGCTGGACGCGAAGTGGGTCGCCGACAAGCTGTCCGAGTACGGCTTCAAGATGGCCGATCTGGAGGCGATGTACCCGGCGGCCGAGACCATCGCCACCGGGTGGGCGGCCCGCGGCGACACGCTGATCTCGATCGATCTCGTGACCGGCGAGATGCGACGGCGGTTTCACCTCAAGTTCAGCAACACCGTCCGCCCCTTCCTCGCGCGGATGCTGCGCGACCGCCGTCCTGAGCTCCGCGACAAGATCGAGGTGACGACGACCTCGCGCGGGCGCAACCGCAACCTCAAGGTCGCGATCGACCACCTCGACGTCGTCGCCGTCATCCACCGCACGCCCGAGGGCGGCGAAGAGCGCATCGACCTCGCCGAGATCCCGGCGGTCGTCGAGCGCATCAAGGCCGCGCAAAAGAGCGCGATGAAGAGCGCGATGAAGAGCACGAAACGACGCGCCCCCGCGGCCGCCGCCGAGCGGGACGCGGACTAGCTCTTGAGTAGGCACTAGTTCGGGCGGACGCCCGGGCGGCCGTCCGGCGGCGACGACGGGCCAGCGCCGCGACGAGGATGAGAGCCAGCGGCGTCCCTGCGAACCGCGATTGCGTCTGAGCTCCGCCGAGGTCGCACGAGCAACCCGACGAACCGGAGCCCTCGTCCGCGCCGGCCTGTCCGCCGGCGCCGGCTTTTCCACCCGAGCCTGCCCGGCCCGTCGAGCCGGCTGCGCCGCCGGAGCCCGCGTTCCCGGTAGCGCCGGCCCGTCCGCCTGCGCCAGCGTTGCCGCTGGTACCGGCGCTGCCGCTCGTACCAGCGTTGCCGCTCGCACCGGCGCTGCCGCTCGTTCCCGCGACTCCGCTCGTTCCCGCGTTGCCGCTTGCACCGGCGTTGCCGTTCGTACCCGCGCTGCCGCCCGTACCGGCGCTGCCGCTCGTTCCCGCGTTGCCGCCAATGCCGGCCCGTCCGCCTGCGCCCGCGCTTCCGCTGACGCCCGCGCTCCCACCGGCGCCTCCGCGGCCACCCGTTCCCGCGATTCCTCCCGCACCGTTTCCACCGACGCCCGCGTTTCCACCGGCGCCCGCGCGGCCACCCGTACCGGCGTTTCCACCGACTCCCGCGCGGCCACCCGTGCCCGCGGTTCCTCCCGTACCGGCGCTTCCACCGGCACCCGCGCGTCCACCTGCACCCCCGCCCCCCGGCCCGCCTGCCCCGCCCGCATCGGCGCCCGATCCACCGCCACCGTCGACGCCGCCGTCGCTCGGCACGGTCGTGAGCGAAAGCGTCCAGGTCTCCGTTCCGTTGAACATGACGGCGCCGCTTCCCAGCGCCGTCATCGCGGGCTTGCCCACCTGCGGGCTGGCGGCGCGCGGCGGCGAGACGTCGGTCCACCGCGTTCCGTCCCAGGTCCAGGTGTCGCCCAGTGGCGCGGTGATGTCGTCCTGTCCGCCGTAGAGGGCGATGGTCCCACCGACGGTGACCAGCCCTTCGCCGGCGCGTCCGGGCGGGTATGCGGCGATCGCGAAAGGAAGCGCGGTCCAGATCGCGCCGTCCCAGGCCCACATCTGGGGGATCACCGACGCCCCGTGCGCGCCGCCGTACATCACGACGCGGCTCCCGTCGAAGGTCAGGGTGGCGCCCCAGCAGGCGTCCGGGGCGGGCGGGGGTTGGGTGAACGACGTCCAGGTCGCGCCGTCCCATTCCCAGGTCTCGCGGACCGTCGCCGTGTCGGTCACGCCGCCGAACATCACGGCGTGGGTTCCCAGCGTCCCCATCGTCGCGCCCCAGCGCGCGCTGGGGCTGGCCGCGGGCGCGAGCTGCGTCCAGGCGGCGCCGTCGAACTGCCAGGTGTCGCCGAGCTTCGCCGTCGACGTCTGGCCACCGAAGAGCAGCCCTTTACCGCCGACGACGGTCATCGCGTGTCCGTTGCGCGCGGACGGGCTCAGGGCAGGCGTCAGGCGTGTCCAGGCCGCGCCGTCGAACTGCCAGGTCTCCAGCGTCTGGTCGCCCCCCGCGTCGGAGGTGACCAGCACCGCCTTGTTGCCGAGCGTGATCATCCGGCCGGTCGACGCGTTGTACGAGCCGGGCGGCGTGACCGCCGCGGCCCGCTGGGTCCAGGTCGTGCCGTCCCAGCTCCAGGTGTCGCCGAGCATGCCGCTGCCGGGCGCGACGCCGTCGTAGCCGCCGAAGATCAAGACCTGCGTGCCGACCGCGGCCGTCATCTCGGACGCGCGCGCAGGTGGACTGGTGGCCGGCGTGCGCATCGTCCAGGCGCTGCCGTCCCACTCCCAGGTCTGGGCGTCGTAGGTGTACGCGGGCGACGAGCCGCCGAAGAGGACGACCTTGGTCCCCAGCGTCTGCATCCCGTGCCAGAAACGCGCGCTCGGACCAGCGACGGTGCGGTCGGTCCAGGTGGCGCCGTCCCACTCCCAGGTGTCCTGGTAGGTCCCCGTGAAATTGTTTCCGCCGTAAAGGACGATCTTGGTCCCCAGCGTCGCCATGCCGTGGCCATGGCGTCCGCTCGGGCCGGGGGCCGGCGTGCGGCGGGTCCAGTTCGTGCCGTCCCACTCCCAGGTGTCGTTGAAATCGGCCGTGGGCGGTGATGTTCCGCCGAACACGACCAGCTTGCCGCCCAGCGCAGCGACGGCCGCGCCCCAGCGCGCCGGCGGGCTGGTGACCGGCGCGCGCTGGGTCCAGGTGGTGCCGTCCCACTCCCAGGTGTCGTTGAACGATCCGGTGACGCCGGTGCCGCCGAACAGGACCAGCTTGCCGCCCAGCGCCGCCATCACCGCGCCGCTGCGTGCGGCCGGGCTGGCGGCCGGCGTCTTGCGCGTCCAGGTGGCGCCGTCCCACTCCCAGGTGTCGCCGTGCACGTCGTTGCCGAGGCCGCCGAACAGGATGACCTTGCTGCCGAGGGCGGCCATCACACCGCCTTGCCGCCGGATGAGCAGCGGCACCTCTTGCCAGGTCACCGTCGTCAGCGCGTCACGGGTGGTGCTGGTCGCGGGCGCATCGGCGCGGCACCCCGCCACGATCGCCAACCCGAGAACCCCCACCCCTACGAAACGAGCCCTTCTCATGGCGACGTTCCGGCGAGTCTAAGTGGCCTGTTCGTCGCGGGTCAACGTCCCCCCGTCGCGCCGGCCGGGCGCGACGCGGAACCCCCGTCAGCGGCAGCAGACGGTCTGCGCCCCGCTGGGCGTGAGCGCGCCGCTGGTCGAGTATTGCGGCGTGCAGGTGGGCGCGGTGGGCGCGCCCGTGAGCACGATGCTCGGCCTCTGGATGCTGTTTGCGAAGCAGGCGTGTTCGCCGCTGCCGAGGAGCGCGACCCGTGCTCCTGCGTCGCAGGCCCCGTTGTCACCGACGGCCACCCGAACGTTCGCGCAGCTCGCGCCCGACGGTTGGGTGCACGAACAGGGGTTGCAGGCGAAGTTGCCGGTGTAGGCCGGTGTACCAGTCGGTGCGCTGCGTGCCGTTCGGGCAGACCGCGCTGCCCGAGGCCATCGCGCAGCGTGGCGGGTTGTTGGCGATGGCGGGGAGGCAGGCGGAGCCGACGCCGCAGCCGCCGCCCCGCATCGTCGCGGCGCAGAAGCGGTTGGTCGTGGTCCAGGTCGGTGTGCTGGCCGTGGCCGTGCCGCCCGCGGTGCAGCCGGCGTACGACGGCATCATCTGCCCGACGCTGACGCCGAAGACGGAGCCCGGAACCGGCTGGTTGAAGTCGTTCCAGGTGGGGACGCTGCACGCGAACGACGACGAGTACGAGGAGACCATCGTCCCCGCGTTCGGGTTGTTGGTGCACGCGTCGTACGACGGATAGTCGGAGAAGGGGGCCACGCAGCTGGTCGCGGGGGGCGCGCAGCTGCACCCCGAGCACTGGGCCTGAACCTGGCCACGATTGATGGTCGTTGCGGTGGTGTAGTTGGGCGGACAGGGCGTCTGCGGGTCCGGCAGCACCACGCCCAGCTGGCCCAGCGCCGGGTCCAGCGCCACGCAGGTGGCGATGGGACCGCAATCGGAGTCCATGCAGTCGACGTTGCCGTCGCAGTCGTCGTCGGCGAAGTTGAAGCAGTTCTCGGCGCCCGTCGGCGTGCAACCGGAGACGCCTCCCGCGGCGCCGCCGCGACCACCAGGCGCCCCTCCGGCCGCGCCCGCGCTCCCCCCGCCGCGGCCGCCGGCGCTCACGCTGCCCGCCACGCCGCCGCCACCGCGGCCACCGGCGCTCACGCTGCCCGCCACGCCGCCGGTGCTCACGCCGCCGGCCATGCCTCCGCCGCCACCGCCGACGAGACCACCGCCGCCGCTCGCGCCCGCGGCGCTGCCGCCCGCGCCCGCAGGGCCGCCGCCGGCGCCCGCGGGGCCGCCACCGGCGCCCCCACCGACTCCGCCCCCGCTCGTGCCCGCCGCGCCGCCATGGCCACCCGCGCCGGCGCCACCGTCGGTCCCCGTGAAGCTGACGTCGACGGCCGCGCAGTCTCCGGTCAGCTCGACGCCCAGCATGCGCGTGGCCAGCGGACCGCTCGCACCGTCCAGCCGGACGATCAGGTCCGCGTGCTTGCCCGCGGGATAGGTGGCGAAGCCGACCTCGATACCTCCGCCGCCGGCCGCCCGCGGGGCCACGTCGAAGGTCTTCGTGCGCAACGCTTCGCCGGTCACCGTCACCTGGACGTAGACCTGCTCGACGCCGGTGTAGGGGGCGAAATGCACGTCCAGGAACAGCGTCCCCGGCCGGCAGTCATGCGTCGTTGAGCACGCGCCGCGCGCGCCCGCCAGCCAGCAGCGCCGCCGCCAGGAGCCTGGCGCGAGAAAGCGCGCGCGAGGCATCAGTCCGACCCTCCCCAGCGTCGCGGCGGGGTACGTGTCCTTGCGCGTGGCGAACAGGGCCGCCACCGTGCCGCCGACGACGGCCACCCCGACGGCGACCCAGAACCAGGGGCGACGCACCAGCGACGGGCTCGCCTCGTCGGTGGCGCCGCGTGACGCCTCCGTCTCCACCAGCGCCGGCGCCTGCGTCGGCGCGCGGCGGCGCGGTCAGACTCATCGCGGGCGGCGCGGTCGCCTCCGGGCGGCGGCGTGCCCGTCGCGGGGGGCGGCGCGGGGGACGCCACGGTCTTCCCGCCGTCGGCGATCTCCTTCTCCAGCGCCGCCGCGTGGTTCCGCGCGTCCTCGGTGCGCGGGTTGTCGCCGTAGAGGCGCACGAAGTTCCGGTAGAGCTGCAAGCGCGCGCTCTCGGTTGCCCGCCATCCGGTAGGCCTGCGCGGCGTTGTAGAGCAGCGCGGCGTCCGGGTGCAGCTTGAACGACCCTTCGTACTTCTCAGCCGCCTCCGCGTAGTTGCCGACGCCGAACGCCGCCGTCGCCTCGCTATAGAGACGGCGCGCCTCGTTCGTCTTCTCCTCGGCGGCGCCGGCGCTCCGGGCCAGGGCGAGGACTAGAGCCGCTATCAGAAGGAACGATCTCTTGAGGCGCGCATGCATCGGGGGCCGCGATCGTAACATCTGTCGTCGGACGGCGAAACGGTCGCGATCCCGACGGTCGAGCTGTCCGCGTACGGGTTCAAAACGACGAAGCCCCGCCGCGCCGACCGGGCACGACGGGGACGGGCAACCGACTTCGGGTCAGAAGGTGATCACGACGGACGGAGCCGACCTCGTCGCCTGGCCGTGATGGACAACCTCGATGTTGTTGCCGTCGGGATCTCGCGCGAAGGCCGCGTAATAGCCCGGATGGTACGGCCGCTCGCCCGGCGCGCCGTTGTCCTGGCCTCCCGCCGCGATCGCGGCGGCGTGAAATCGCTCGACCATCTCGCGATCACGCGCCTGAAACGCCAGGTGCGTCGGTCCCGTCGGCCGACCTTGCGAGGCCCGCGAGTCCGTCGACGAGATGAACAGCTCGTCGGCCCAGAAGAAGCCCGGGCCCTCGCCGCCGATCGGCACTCCCAGCACACCGAATACAGCTTCGTAGAACCGCCTGCTGGCACCCAGATCGCGCACCACCAGCTGCACGTGATCGATGAGCCGCCCGCGATGAAGAGCGTTGGTCGCCATGCAGCTGACGATAGTCACGCCGCCGAAGGTTGACCACCGTGGCGCCGCGCGGAACTCCCGAGCGCGCGCGGTGGGCAAGAAATTCGTACGAACGGAGAAGGGAAAGAGCCGGGCAGTTCTTTGCCTTGCCCCGCCCGCGTCGCCTGGGCCACCATCCCGGCATGCGCTCCCTCACCGGTCTCGTCGTGCTCGTCACCGCGGCCCTCGCGTCCGCATGCAGCTCCATCGATCCCGCCGCCAAGGCCGCCATCGACCAGCGGGTGGCTGCCCTGCAGTCCGGGTCGACCGGTTTCCCTGCGCCGGCCCCTGGGGTGTTCCTGCCGATGCCGTTCGCGGTCGGCCAGTGGACGCAATACAAGATGACCAACGACAAGGGGGAGCCGTCGTTTCTCACCCAGAAGATCGTCGGTCAGGAGGCGGACGCGCTCTGGCTCGAATCGGTGACCGAGAGCTATCAAGGCAAGACGATCACGAAGATGCTGGTCGCGTTCGGCAGCCGGATGGACCCCAACCAGATCCAGGTCCGCGCGGTGAAGATGAAGGACCACAAAGGGACCGTCACCGAGATGCCCGAGCCGGTCGTCTCCATGATGCAGTCGACCTACCGCGGTGCCGTGTCGGGGCTGGTCATCAGCTGGCAGGGGCTGCCGCAGGAGAGCACCAGTGTTCCGGCGGGGCGCTTCGACGGCACCTTCAAGACGCGCAGCGAAGCGCAGTGGGGGCCGTGGCGCAGCGTCGCCGATTCGTGGTCGCACCCGGTGGTGCCGCTCTCCGGCGCCGTCCGCTCACAGGGCGTCGACCACTCGTTCACGATGGAGCTGGTCGCCTTCGGCACCACCGGCGCCGTCGCCGAGCTGTGATCGCGTCCGCTCCGGCGTTCCGCCGCCGACGGTTCACCTGAAGCTCGCGAGGTTCGTCGCGACATACAATTTCAGGAGCGTTGGCAGGTCGTCGGGATACGCGAAGAACTCCTTCTCGGCCTCGCCCCACACGCTCTTGGCCTGGCCGCGGACCTTGGACAACGCCTCCTGGCGCTGGGGGCGGGCCTTGGGTGGTCCGCCGGCGCCGAAGACCTGTGTCGCGCGTTCCACGATGGCGGCGGTCTTCCGCGCCCCGATCGCCCGGAACGCGTCCGGCGCAACGTCGGCGTGGTCTCCCCACGAATTGAAGAAGTACTGGTCGAACCCGCCGTTGTTCACATCGGCCTCCAGGGTCCAGACCACGTAGAAGACCTGCTCCGGGATGGTGAGTCGGTCGAACCCGAGCTCGTCGCTGCGACGACTGACTCTCGTCGAGACCTCGACGAGGTCCATGGGGTCCACGGCGGCTCCGGCACCAGCGGATGGCTTGGCCGGCTCGGCAGCGGATGGCTTGGTCGGCACGGGCGGTGTCGCGGGCGCGGTAGGCGCCGACGCGCAACCCGCGAGCAGAAGAGCGAGCAGAACGAAACGCATGTCAGGACCAATGACCCTGCCGACCTCGATCGACTTCCAAGAAGGTGAGCGTCACCCGCGTCGCCAGATCCAAGGATACGAAGCGCTCATTCACAAACGCCGTGCACTCGGTGAGCGACTGGAGCAACTCGGGGCAGCGCTTCCACAGCGCCTTCGTGTCGGTCAGCTCGATCTCGAGCGTTTCACCGGCGGGGACGTGAACGGTCGACAAGCCGCCGCTGGGGTCATCGATGCATGACATGCAGTCGATCCAGGCGTTCCAGTTCGCGCCGTAATAGGACGGGAACCCGAAGGCCACCTGACACACGCGGTGAAACGAGACCTCATCTCGGATCGCCGTTCCGTCCAACCGAATCTTGGTCACCGTCATGGGGGACTCAGGGATCCTGCCAGAAGAAGTCGCTCGGCGGACCTCCTCACCCTAGCCCTCTCCTCCGCGGAGCGGAGGAGAGGGAACAAGAGTGACCTCCTCACCCTGGCCGGACGGGAATCGTCACCGGACAGGTGTCATTGCGGGCGCGGACAGGTGTTCAAGCGTCCGAGCGCAACGTGCGGACAGCCCAGGAAGGACGCGGACTTCGGGTTGGCACGGCCGGTGCTGAAGAGACCTGCCGCCGCCTGGCGAAGCACAGACGCCCCGGACAACGAACGCCAAAGGACAACGTCATGAACATTCAAGAAAAGCTCACCGGATTCGCGATGCTCGGGGCCACCTGGGTCATGTGGGTCCTGATCGGTCTCTCGATCGGCGGCCTCGCCGTCGCGCTCGACCGGCTCATCTACCTGCTCCGGACCAGCGACAACGTCCGCAAGCTGAAGGCCGACCTGCTCGCCTTCCTGCGGGTCGGGGACGTCGACGGGGCCCGCGCCCGCCTGGCGGCCTCGCGGTCGGTGGAGGCGAAGATCGTCGCCGCCGGCCTGGTCGACCCCGAGGACGGGGCCGCCTCCGCCGAGGAGCGCATCGCCGGCGCCGCGCAGACCGCGAAGATCCGGATGGAGCGGCGCCTCGCGTTCCTCGGAACCCTGGGCAGCAACGCGCCGTTCCTGGGCCTGCTGGGCACCGTCATCGGGATCATCCGCGCCTTCCACGAGCTGAACGACGCCGCGGGCAAGGTCACCGCCGGGCTGATGGCCGAGGTCGGCGAGGCGCTGGTCGCGACCGCAATCGGGATCCTGGTCGCGCTCCCCGCCATCGCTCTCTTCAACGCCTTCCAGCGCGTGATCAAGACGCGGCTCGGCCGCGCCGAAGCGCTGGGGCGCGAGGTGATGGCGTACCTCAAGTCGGACAACCGGGCGCACGCGCAGACCGCGCCGCTGGCCTGACCCCACTCACCCTCGCACACACGCCGAACCTGGGAGAAAAGCCATGGCCGCCGCCGCTTCTGACAACGACGAAATGATCACCGGCATCAACGTCACGCCGCTGGTCGACATCACGCTGGTGCTGCTGGTGATCCTGATGGTGACCGCCAGCTACGTCGCCTCGAAGGCGATTCCGCTGGAGCTGCCCAAGGGGGCCACCGCCGAGACGACGCCGACCACGCTGTCGGTGTCGATCGACAAGGACGGCAACACCTACCTGGACGCGGTGGCCATCGACGACGCGACGCTGCGGGGCCGCATCCGGGCCGCGCACACCGCCGACCCCGAGACCCGCGCCGTGATCGCCGCCGACGGACGCACCACCCACTCACACGTGGTCCACGTCATCGACCTGCTGCGCCGCGAAGACGTCACCAAGTTCGCGATCAACGTCGAGCCCGAGGATCTGGCACTGCCAGTCCCCGGGGGATCGCGGTAATGCGATGCCCACCTCCAACGCCTTCCGGTCCGTCTCCGACGACGACGTAGAGACCACGCGAGACATTCCGACGACCCAGATGCCGATCGTGACCCTGCCCCTTCCCGCCAACGACAACGACCGCGACGAGGATGACTCGTCGGGGGGTTGGGGGCTGCTGGCGATGCTCTGCCTGGTCAGCGTCGGGATTCACGTCGGGCTGGTGGCTGGCATCGGCCCGGGCGACAAGGGGGCGGCGGCCCGCCCCCAGCGCCGCCCCGCCGAGGTGACGATGACCGTCGCGCCGCCCAAGCCGGCGCCGCCGCCACCAGCCGCCAAGGCGCCCGAGCCGAAGGCGGCGGTCAAGCGACTGGCGGTGAAGGCGGCGCCCCGCGCCGTCGAGACCGCCGCCCCGCCGCCGCAGGCCGAGACGCCCGCCGACTTCTCGGGCGTCACGCTGACCAACGACGGCCCCGGCCCGGGCTGGGGCTCGGCGGTCGGCAACGGCGAGGCGATGCACGGTCCGATCGGGACCGCCGGCGCCAAGGTCACCGGCCGCTCGCGCGCCGGCGGCACCGGCGCGGGAACCGGTCCGGCCGCCCCGCCGGTGGTGGCGCTCGGTTCGCTGTCGCGGCCGCCCGCCCCGCCCGATCTCAACGGCGCGCTCGAGCGCCACTACCCGGCGGAAGCCCGCCGCCTGGGGACGCCGGGCCAGGCGGTCCTGAAGGCGCGCATACTCCCCGACGGCCACGTCCGCGACCTGGTGCTGGTCTCGCAGAGCGCGCCGGGGTTCGGCGACGCCTGCCGGGCCACGCTGCGGGAGTCGGTCTGGTCGGCGCCGCTCGACAAGACCGGACAGCCGGTGGCCACGTTCGTGACCTACACCTGCCGGTTCGAGGTTCGATGATCCGGACGGCTGGGGTACCCTCGCCCGGGGGGCCCGAAATGCTGAAGATGATCGAGGTCGGCAAGGTGTACCGCACCGGGCTGATCGAAACCGCGGCGCTGTCGGGGATGTCGCTGGAGGTGGCGCGCGGCGACTTCGTGTCGCTGATGGGACCGTCGGGCTCGGGCAAGACGACGTTTCTGAACATCGCCGGCCTGCTCGACACGTTCGACGTCGGCAGCTACATGCTCGACGGCGTCGACGTCGGCTCGCTGGACGATGACCGCCAGTCGCGCCTGCGCAACGAGCGCATCGGCTTCATCTTCCAGAGCTTCAACCTGATCCCCGACCTGGACGTCTACGACAACGTCGAGGTGCCGCTGCGCTACCGCAAGATGCCGATGGGCGAGCGGCGCGATCGCGTCGAGGAGGTGCTGGTGCAGATGGGGCTGACCGCGCGCATGCGCCACCTGCCATCGCAGCTGTCGGGCGGACAGCAGCAGCGGGTCGCGATCGCGCGCGCGCTGGTCGGCAAGCCGCAGCTGCTGCTGGCCGACGAGCCGACCGGCAACCTGGACACGATCGCGTCCCGCCAGGTGCTGGACCTGCTGGAGACGATCAACGCCGAGCAGCAGACGACCATCGTGATGGTGACCCACGATCCGACGCTGGCGGCGCGCGCCCGCCGCAAGCTGCACGTGCTGGACGGCAAGCTGATCGATCCGCAGGCGGCCGAGCGCCCGCACGCGGTGGGGACCCGGCCGGCGACGTGACGGCGTCGTGAGCGAGCTCGGCTACAACCTGCGCCTGGTGGGCAAGAGCCTGCGGCGCGACCGCTGGTTCACGATCGTCATGATCGTCAGCCAGGCGCTGGGGGTCAGCCTGTTCGTCACCGCGCTGACCACCGTGCGCCGCTACGCGAACATGGCCGGCCAGGTGCAGCCCAACGTCTTTCGCGTCGAGGGGGGGAGCAGCACCGTGCTGCGCGCGCTCTACCGCAAGACGCAGTTCGAGGGGATCGGCGAGTTCAGCGCCGTGTTCCTGAACCTGCCGGCGGCGAACGCGCTCGCCGGCACGGGCATCGCCTCCGCGCAGACGGTGACGTTCATCAGCGTGCTGGCCGGCGGTCCGGTCGAGGGCCCTCCCCAGCGGCTGCCCACGCGGTTCTGCAACGCCGATCTCTTCGCGCTGTTCAACGTCGACTTTCTCTATGGCGGCCCGTGGCACAAGAACGACGAGCGCGCGGGCGAGGCGGCCCACGTCGTGGTGCTGTCGGACATCCTGAACCAGCAGCTGTATGACGGCGTCAACAGCGTCGGCCGCACCGTTCGGATCGGCGGTCGGGACTTTCGCGTCGTCGGCGTCACCCGCCAGCGCCCCGGCAAGCTGAACGTGTGGGACTTCGGCGTCGCCCCCGAAAACGTCGGCCATCTGATGGTGCCGGCTGCCCTGGCCGACGAGCTGCGCCCCGTCCCCGCCATCGCCTGGCCGACGACGATCATCGACCAGGGCTGGGCCGCTACGTCGCGTTCGCGGGAGAGCGCGTTCGCCGAGTACTGGGTCCAGCTGCCGACCGCGGAGGCGCGCGCGCGGTTCCTGGCGGCGATGACCGCCCTTGGTCCGGGGCTGGTGTTGACCTCCGCCGACGACATCGTCGTCAGGCACCAGCACGCGCCGCCCCCCTACCGGATCTTCCTGATCTTCACCCTGGTGCTGCTGGAGGCGAACGTCATCAACGTCATGCGGATGCTGCTGGCCAAGGCCACCGCGCGCGCGGCCGAGATCGGCATCCACCGCGCCCTGGGCGCCGGGCGCGCCACGATCTTCGGGCGGCAGCTCTGCGAGGGGGTGATGGTGTCGCTGGCGGGCAGCATCCTGGGGCTCGGGCTGGCGATCCCGACGGTGGCGGCGTTCGATCGCCTGGTCCCCGACTCGCCTGTGAAGCTGGCGCTGACGCCGCCGGTGGTGGCGACGACGCTGCTCATCTGTCTGCTCGCCGGGTTGGTGAGCGGCATCTACCCCGCCTGGCGCGTCGCCTCCGAGCCCCCCACCCGCTACCTGGGCAAGATCTGAGGGACGACCTGATGGAGCTCGGCCCCGTTCTCAGATCGATGCGGCACCACAAGGGGGCGTTCTCGCTGCTGGTGCTGGAGGTGGCGTTCGGTTTCGTCATCCTGGTGCACACGCTGATCAGCGCGCGCTACTACCTGCGCATGCACGTCCGCGACACCGGCCTGACCGACGGCGAGATGGTGGTGGTCACCCGGCGGTTCCTGCACCCTCACGACCTGGAGGTCGTCCGCCAGCAGCAGCGCGCCGAGCTGGCGGCCCTGGGCCGGCTCGACGGCGTCACCGCGACGGCGGGGCTGGACGCGCCGCCGCTGGCCGACAACGCCGCCTTCCCCGTGACGGTCCGGAACCCCGACGGCAACGGCAAGACGATGGCCGCCTGGTCGGTGCACGCGACCCGAGATGTCATACCGGCCCTCGGGGTGCGGATCGTCGCGGGACGGGGGTTGCAGGAGCTCCCGGAGCTGGATCCACATTCGGAGGGCGAAGGCCCGATCCCACTGCTCATCACCCAGGCGCTGGCGCGGCAGCTCTATGGACAGGAGGCGGCCGCGGTCGGCCGACGGCTCGAGAGCGGCAGCTGGCCCCGGGGCGGATCGTCGGCGTGCTCAGCGACTTCAGCTTCCGCGGCACCTGGCTGCCCGACGCGGATCACATCGTGATCGCCGGGATCGAGCCGGTCTCGGAGCAGGGGCTGACCTATGTCGTGCGCGCCGATCCGCGGCGGCTGCCGGCCGTGTCGCTGGCGGCGCACGCCCTGCTGGCACCGGCCCCCGACTCGTTGCTGACGGTGGCGCCGCTCCGGCGCGAGTCGGTGCGCTACATGCGGCTGTCGCGCGGGGCGACGATCATCCTCACCTGGACCGGGTTCCTGGTCGTCGCGGTGGCGCTGTCCGGCGCGCTGGCCCTGGCCTCCTTCTCGGTCGCCGAACGGACGCGCCAGATCGGCGTGCGGCGCGCGCTGGGCGCGCGGCGCGGCGAGATCATCAGCTACTTCCTGCTGGAGAACCTGGTGCTGACCGGCTTCGGGCTGGCGCTGGGGATCGCGATGTCGATCGGCCTCAACGTGGTGATCCGCCAGCTGATGTCCGAGCTGACGCTCACCCTCGATCTGATGCTCGCGTCCACGGCGGTCTTCGTCGTCACCGGTCAGCTGTCGGCGCTGGTGCCGGCGCGCCGCGCCGCCGCCATCCCCCCCTGGGCCGCCACGAGAACGCTGTAACCATGACCAACGAACCGAAGGAGCAACCGTGAAGGTCTTGATTGCCGACGATCAGCCCGCTGTCTGCGCGGCGCTGCAGCTGCTGTTCGATCTCCACGGCCTGCCGTCGGTGGTGGTGAACCGCCCCGAGGACGCGCTGGACCTGATCGCCACCGAGGACATCGGAACGGTGGTGCAGGACATGAACTTCACGCAGGAGCGCACCAGCGGCGAGGAGGGGGTGGCGCTGTTCCGCGCCATCAAGAAGCTCGACCCCGATCTCCCCGTGGTGCTGCTCACCGCCTGGAGCTCGCTGGAGACCGCCGTGCAGCTGGTCAAGGAGGGGGCCAGCGACTACATGGCCAAGCCCTGGGACGACGAGAAGCTGGCGCGGGTGGTGAAGAACCTGGTCTCGATGCGCGCGCTGCAACAGGAGAACACCCGCCTGCTCGCGCAGCGCTCGCGGCTGCGGCGCACGCTGGCGGCCCGCTACGATCTCAGCGGGCTGGTCTACGTCAGCGACACCATGCACGGCGTGGTCAGCCTCGCCTGCACGATCGCCAGCTCGGACGCGCCGGTGCTGATCACCGGACCGAACGGGTCGGGCAAGGAGCGGCTCGCCGAGATCGTCCAGGCCAACTCGCGCCGCAAGGACAAGCCGTTCGTGAAGGTGAACGCCGGCGCGCTGCCCGACGATCTGCTGGAGGCCGAGCTGTTCGGCGCCGAGGCGGGGGCCTTCACGGGCGCCAACAAGTCGCGCATCGGTCGGTTCGAGGCGGCCCACGGCGGAACGCTTTTCCTCGACGAGATCGGCAACCTGTCGCTGGCCGGGCAGGCCAAGCTGCTGCGGGTGCTGCAGACGGGCGAGTTCGAGCGCCTCGGCTCGAGCGGCACGCGCAAGGTCGACGTCCGGATCGTCAGCGCCACCAACACCGACCTGCCGCGCGCGATCGCGGCCGGGGCCTTCCGCGAGGACCTCTACTTCCGACTCAACGTCATCGAGCTGCCGCTACCGCCGCTGGGCGAGCGCCCCGACGACGTGATGCTGCTGGCGGATCACTTCCTGGCGACGCTGCCGGGGATCGACGGCGCGCCCCCCCGCGCATCTATCGGACGAGGCGCGGGCCACGCTGGCCCAGTACGAGTGGCCGGGCAACGTGCGCGAGCTGCAGAACCGGATCCACCGCGCCAAGCTGACCGCGGTCGACGGGGTGATCCGGACCCAGCACCTCGGCATCCCGCTGGCCGGCGCGCGAGCGCGCGGCGAGCCCGAGCCGCGCGGGACGGCCGCCCTGACGCCGTCGGGCGGGCTGCCGACGCTGGCGTCCCGCGAGACGCCCACGCCGATACCGGGCGTCGCCGCCAACGATCCCGAGCGCGCCACCATCGAGCAGGCGCTGGTGGCGGCGGGCGGCGTCGTCTCGAAGGCGGCGGCCGAGATGGGCGTGTCGCGCCAGGCGCTCTACCGGCGCATGGAGCGGCTCGGTATCGTGCTGGAGCGACGTCCTCGCTGAGCTGGTAAGGCCCCCTTTGATCAAGATCCGCACACGGCTGACGCTGTACGTGCTGCTGGCGACCGCGATCGCCGCGGCGGTCGGCTGGTTCATGCACGGTCACCCGCTCTGGTCGGGGGTGTTACTCGGCGCCGTCGGGCTGACGGCCCTGCTGAACCTGGTGCTGTCGCGGATGCTGGTCGTCGAGCCGGCGACGGCAATCTTGCGCGCGGTCTCCGACGGGCTGCTCAGCTTCAGCGAGCGCGAGTACGGCATGCGGCTGGCCGTCCAGCGCCCCGACGAGCTGGGCGAGCTGGTGCGCCGCTTCAACAAGCTGGGCGAGGTGCTGCGCACGGAGCACAGCGATCGTTACCAGCGCGAGATCCTGCTGGAGACGGTGCTGGAGACGACGTCGATGGCGATCGTCCTCTGCAACGACGCCCTGCGGATCGTCTACGCCAACGGCGCCGCGCGCGCGCTGTTCGGCGGCGGGCGCAAGCTGGACGGCGAGGACTTCAAGACCATCCTGACCGAGGCGCCGCCCGCGTTCCGCACGGCCATCGAACAGGAGACCGACACCATCTTCAGCGTCGAGAGCGAGGCGGCGGCGGGCGAAGCGGGCAGCGAAACGCTGCGGGGAACGCCCGAGACCTATCACCTGGCCCGGCGCTACTTCCAGCTGAGCATGCAGGCGCACATCCTCTTCATCCTGAAGCCGCTGACCCGCGCGATCTTGAGGAAAGAGGCGGATACGTGGAAGCGGACGATCCGGGTGATCGCCCACGAGATCAACAACTCGCTGGCCCCGATCTCGTCGCTGATCCACTCGAGCCGCCTGATGCTGCAGAAGCCCGAGATGGCGGCGCGCCTCGGCGGCGCCCTGGACACGATCGAGGAGCGCAGCGCCCACCTGCGCGGCTTCATCGAAGGCTACGCCCGCTTCGCGCGCCTGCCGATGCCGGCCAAGAAGGAGAACCGCTGGGCCGACCTGGTCGACGGCCTGCGCCCGCTCTACTCGTTCCAGGTCGAGGGCGAGCTGCCGGCGCGCCCCGGCATGTTCGACGCCGGCCAGATGCAGCAGGTGCTGATCAATTTACTGAAGAACGCCGTCGAAGCCGGCGGCCCCGCCGATCAAATCACGCTGTCGGTGAACGAGATCCTGGCGGGCGCGTTCGAGATCCGCGTCGAGGACCGCGGCAAGGGAATGCGCGACGACGTCATGAAGAACGCGCTCATCCCCTTCTTCTCGACGAAGGCGGCGGGGAGTGGGTTGGGGTTGCCGCTGTGTCGGGAGATTGTGGAGGCGCACGGGGGGACGCTGTCGATACGACCGAGGACGGGCGGGGGGATCAGCGTGAGTTGCTTGATTCCCTGAGTGGCGCGTCAACCCCCGCCGCTCCTATTGACAGCAATCGTTGCGTTCCGCTCGTTAGAGCGCTCGCTTGAATAACAGGGACGGTTGCAGGTTAATAGGAGTTGGGCAGACGAGCTGTCGACGCAGAGAAACACCTCCCTTGAGTACGCTGTTTGAAAAACTAGACGATGGGCGCGCCGGGATTCGTCTCTACGGAATCGCGCCGCCGAAACTCGCATCGACCGCCGAGCGGGTGCGTGACATCGCAGCCGAGCAGGTGGGCCGACTTCGTCTGCTCGCGCCTGACGGCTTGGTCGTCTACGACATTCAGGACGAGCCGGGACGTGCCGGCCAGGAACGCCCGTTCCCCTTCCTACCCACCGTCGACCCCGAGGTCTACGCACGCGATGCGCTCGCCGAGCTCGCGATTCCGAAGATCGTGTACCGATGCGTGGGCGCGCACCCGCGCGAGGCGTTTTCGAGTTGGATCGACGGCGTGCGGTCGATGTCCGGCCGGCACATCAGCGTTTTCGTCGGCGCCCCACGTGGCCGATCGCACCACCCGGGTTTGCCGCTGGCCGAGGCGTATGCGCTCGGGCGCGCTGCTTCCAACCTGGTCTTTGGTGGCATCGCCATCGCTGAGCGACACGTCGCGAAAGGGGATGAGCACCATCGGATGCTCGCCAAGCAGGACCACGGCTGTCGCTTCTTCATCACCCAGTCCGTGTACGACGCCGACTCCACGAAATCCTTGCTGTCCGACTACGCATTGTCGTTGCAAACAGCCGGTCGCTCGCCCGTTCCCGTCGTGCTCACGTTCTCGCCCTGTGGCTCGGTGCGCACGCTCGAGTTCATGAAGTGGCTCGGCATCGTCGTTCCCGCGCTGGCTCGAAAACGAGCTCCGCCATTCGGCCGACACGCTGGAGCGCTCCGTCGACCTGTGCGAGAGGGTATTCACCGACGTGCAGGACTATGCGCGCGAAAAGCGCTTGCCAATCGGCATCAACGTCGAGAGCGTCTCCATTCGAAGGTCGGAGATTGACGCGTCGGTGGAGCTATTTCGGCGATTGAGCTCACATCTGGCGCGGTAAAACGCTGAAGCCGCGCCACCTGAGCTGGGGCCGAAACCCGTGAAACGCATCGGCGTGATTTCCGATACCCATGGCCTCCTGCGGCCGGAGGCGGTGGCCTTCCTGCGCGGGGTTGACCTCGTCATTCACGCCGGCGACATCGGGCACGCCGGCATCCTGGAGGGGCTCGCCGCGATCGCTCCGGTCACCGCGGTGCGCGGCAACAACGACAAAGGCCTTTGGGCTGCGTCGCTGCCGGTCTCGGCGGTGCTTCAGGTCGACCGGGTGTCGATCTACGTCATTCACGACATCGCCGAGCTGGACCTCGACGCCCGGACGGCCGGGTTCGCCGTCGTCGTGTCGGGGCACTCTCACAAGCCGTCCGTCGCCGAGAGCGACGAGGTCCTCTACGTCAATCCGGGCAGCGCGGGCCCTCGGCGTTTCAAGCTTCCGATCGCGGTCGCGGAGATCGTCGTCGACGGTTCATCCGTCCGCGCGCGCGTCGTCGAGCTGGAGATCGGCCGATGAGCTGGCCTCCCTTGGCGCTCGCCGGTAGGCTGGCGGCAAACCTGCCATGTCGATCTCCGCTCTATTCGGCGCCGCGCTGCGAGCCCAGTTCGTCGCGGGCGATGCGACGTACGCTCTCGTCGACGGAAACCGCGTGAGCTGCGCATTCCTGTCGGTCCGCTCGATGAACTTTGGCCAGCACTGGCGTGGCGCCGACGTTGCGGTCCATCGCTACGCGATCGAGCTACCCGTGAACTTCTTCGTGGCCCTGCTGGCCGAGCCGGACGCGCTGTCAGATTTCATCGAGGATGCGAGGCGCTATCCCGACCTCAGCGATCCGCTGGGCCAGGCCCTGATCGCGGCGGGCTCCCCGAGCGCCGACGAGGCGGTCCGACACCCGGTCCTCGCGCAGTCCCTCGCCGAGTTCTACGCGCACGATGCGCTCCTGCGGTGGCTCGGCGACGCAGCCCCGGAGGTCGCCGATGGGTTCGTGCTGAACTCCTTCGCGCGGATCGTCCTCGGGGACTCCAGCCTTCTCCTCGAAGGCGAGTGCCGGGCCTCGGGCTCCTCCACGGCGTACCAGGATCTCTGACTAACTCGGACGGGCCACCAATCGGAGGACCACCGCGCCGACCAGCAAGGCCGTGGAGACAATCATCCCCGACGTGAACGGCCAGCGGGCGAGCGTGCCCGCGACGTCTTCGGCGCTGGCGCAGCGCCGCAACGCCGTCACGCACCGCACCGGCGCCTCCTCGCCGACGCGGAGATGGCTGTACGACTCGACCTCCTGCCACCCGAGCTCAGGATCCTCGACCGCGATGATCGGCGCCCGACGCACGGGCGTCGTCCTCCCACCGTACCGGCCTTCCGACACCACCCGCCCGACGAGGCGCCGGCCCGACGCGAACCGCGTCGCCTCGGGTCGAGTGACGAACAGTTCGATCCCGATCCGCACCAGCGCGATCGCGATGAGGACCGGCGGTAGCACCCGCGCCATCGCAACGGCAATCCCTCGGCGGCGCGCCATCCACCGTCGACTGTATCAGCGCATCCGCTGGGACGATTACTGCCCGAATCAAGATCGTGATTCTCACCTCAGCGAACTCCTGTTTGGTCTGGCGCATAGGTAACAAAATTGCCCGGGCGCATGGGTGACACTTTTGGTCACCGTTCACCTGCTGCTTTCTTGAAGCCTCCCTCCTTCGAAAGTTGTCCCACGAGCACGGGACCGAATCGAATGTCCCAGCCGTGATCGACTTCTTCAAGACCCACCAGTTCGTTTCCTAAGAACTCGGGCAGCGGGACACGGAAGTCCATCCACTTGAGGACGCCATCTCTGCGCACGCGAGCGGGCTCGATGTCGGAGCTGTAGTTGGGATCGCGAGGTGCTTCCGGGAAATGGCGCCTCGATGCCACGTAGACCGTCGCGGGAGGCACCTGGCCGTGAGCCTGGTGCGGGCGCACTTCGTTGTAGTCCGTCCGCCAGGCGTCGAAGCGTCGCTGTTGGGCGAGTCGGTTCTGTTTTGGTGGCGTTGCCGTTTCGGCTTTCAGCGTGCGGTGCATCCGTTCGTGGCGGCCATTCTGGGTAGGCTTGCCCTTGTCGATTCGCTCTGGTCTCACGCCGAGCTTGATGAGCCACACGGAGAGCAGCGATAGCCCTCCTGCAGCTGCCGTCGCGAACGGGGGACCATTGTCAGTCCGGAATACTTCGGGCATCCCGTACTCGAAGAACGCTGACCGCAGCACCTCTCGCACCAGGGTGTGATCACTCCTGAGGCCGGCGTGGCAACGAAGTACATACCTGGTGTGATCGTCGGTGACGGTCAGCGGATAGCATCGCTTCCGGTCACCGAGCGCGAAGTGGCCTTTGAAGTCACCGCACCAAACCTGGTTGGGAGCCTCCGCGACGGTGAGTCGTCCCGAGAACGCAGGTGTCTTTGCCCGTCGCTTCCGTGGTCGAGATAGACCGTGCCGGTGCAGGAGAGCAGCCGTGGTGCTGTGCGACGGAAAAACGATGTCGGGCCACTCTCCTTCGAGCCGGGCGACCAGCTTGCGAGGTCCCCACGTCGGTCGAGACCGTCGGAGCTCCAGTATCAAGTCCAAAGCTTCCTGGGACGTCTCGTTTGGATGGAAGTGATTCGCTCGAGACAGCTCGACGAGCCCCTCAGGTCCTTCCTCGGCGTATCGATCTAGCCACTTGTATGCGGTCTTCCGGCTGATGCCGAACACCCGGCTCAGGCTGCTGATGCTGCCGGTGCGGCTCTTCACTGCTGCAACAAAACGAAGTCTCTCGTCCATGGGACAGGTCTCTTTCCAGGGCATGGGCGAACGGTCGCCCAGCCCCAAAAACTGTCACCTATGCGCCCGGGCTAAACCGTCACCTATGCGCCCAGGCAGTACAGATCTCCCTGTGCCGCCGACCTGGGGCGGCCGCCGGCGCGGCGCGGGCCGCAAGCCCGTCGGTGCCCGACCGGGCGTGCCACACAGGCGTCGCGCGAAACACGTCGTGCGACATCCCGTTCACGTCACGCTGCGCAGCCGCGCTGGCATCGCCTCGTTGCGATCGGCGCGCGTCTATGGCGAGCTGCGCGCCGCGCTCGCCGTGGCCAGCCGCGACCGGTTTCGCGTGGTTCACTACTCGGTCCAGCTCGATCACGTCCATTTGATCGTCGAGGCGGACGAGGTCGCGGCGCTCCGGCGCGGCGTTCAGGGTCTCGCCATTCGCTGCGCCCGGGCGATCAACCGCGGCGTCGGTCGTCGGGGCGCCGTCTGGTCGGACCGTTACCACGCCAGAGCGCTCGGGTCCCCACGCGAGGTGAGACGCGGGATGGTTTATGTGCTGCTCAACTTTCGAAAGCACCTGCGGGCCGGCGCCGGCGTCGACCCGTGCAGCTCCGGCCCCTGGTTCGAAGGGTGGGCCCTACCAATCGCGCCGACCGTCGAGCGGCCCGCGGTAGCCGCGCCGCGAACCTGGCTCGCCACCGTCGGCTGGCGTCGGGCGGGCGGGCCGATCGGCTTGCACGAGGCGCCGGCGCGGCCGACAGGGCCAAAGCGCGACGTCCGCGTCCGCCGGTAACGGAGGTCGCCCGGAACGACACGCCGGCGCGCCGCTACTCGACGCGCAGCCGGTAGCTCGACCAGCCGACGCCGCCCCGGCTGTCGCGGATGACGAGCCACAACCAGACGTCGCCGCTCGCCGCGGGCGCGATCCAGTCGTTGGCGCTGTCGGTCGCGGCGGCCTCGGGTTCCGAGCGCCCGGTGCGGGCAGCGGCGAAAGCGCCGGCGGTGGCGAACCAGGCGACGTTGATCGCCTCGCGCCGCGTGACGAAGAGGCGCGCCTGCGGATCGAACCAGACGTAGCTCTCGCTCCCCGCGCAGCCGGCCGGCGTCGCGCAGTCGTCGGGGCAGTCGGAGGCGGTCTCGTCGGGCCCGCAGACACCGTCGCCGCAGACGTCCTCGCCGGGACCGGGGCAGCCGGGCCAGGTCACCCGCAGCGTCACGCGCGCGCCGGCTGCGATCGGCGTGACCGCGCCGGGATCGCTCTCCGCCGGCGGCAGCGCCGTCGCGTCGTCGAGGGCCAGCGCCGCCAGAGCCGGGTTGACGTTCAGGCGGTAGCGGCGATCGAGCTCCTGCTGCTGGTCCGGCGTGGCGGCCGCCAGGTTGCACAGCGCGCGCAGCTCGAACTTCGCGGCCGGCGTGCCGTCGGGCGGCAGGATGCGCACCGGCTGGTAGTAGCCGCCCGTCGGGTCGGGATCGGCGGGCCGCGCCGCCGGCTGGCCCGGCTTGGGGGTCGGCTGATCGGGGCCGAAGCGGCTGCAGACGTCGGCCGGCATCACCGCCGTGACGCCGCTGCCGGCGCCCAGCGGAAGCAGCGCCGGATCGGTCATCTCGCGGCAGGCCGGCGCGAGCGAGCCCGCGGCCGCCAGCGGCGGGCGCTCGGTGCAGAAGGCCCAATCGAGCGCGCGCGTCTGCGGGCCGTCGGGGCCGACGTCCAGCGCGCGGAGCGTGAGGGCGACGCCGGGGCGCGTCTCGGCGGGCGTCACCTGCGCGGCGAGCAGCGCCGGCGCGTCGACCAGCGGCGTCGTGTCGACCAGCGTCGGGCTGCACCCTGCGGTCGCGAGGAGGACGACGACCATGAAGCGCCCCTCGTTCATTTTCACCATGCGTACCTCGCGCCCAGCACCGGCAGGATCGGCAGGCCGGTGATCGTCCGCCGCTGCGTATAGTCGGGGCTGTAGGCGAACTCCTCGGCGTTGCCGCGGTTGGTGATGTTTTTCACGTCGAGAAAGACCTCCAGTGTCTGGCGCGCGAACCGCATTCGCTTGGCGATCCGCACGTCGGTCTCGAAGAACGCCGGCAGCCGGATCTCGTTGTGCGGGCCAAACAGCGGCTGGAACGTCCCGGCGCGCAGATCGGGCTCGGCGCCGACGACCTGGGTACGCGGGAAGCCGGTCGCGTAGCGCACGCGCAGCCCCACCTCGAAGCCACGGCCGAGATCGTAGGAGCCGACCGCCGTCAAGAGGTGCGTCTGATCGTAGTCGAACAGGCGCTCGGGCCCCGCGCGCAGGACCGGTCCGGCGGCGCAGTCGGCAGGTGGCCCGCCGAGCACGCAGGCGTCGACGGCGTCGCTCCGCACCGAACGCAGCAGGCTGTAGCTGAACCAACCGAAGAAGCGCCCCGCCTGCTCGCGCCGCAGCGTCACCTGTCCGCCCAGCGTCCGCCCCGAACCGAGGGGCAGCAGGGCCTCGGAGAGCGCCGGCGCGCCGAGGGGGCTGCGAGTCGCCAGCCCCGACGAGGTGGCGCGGAACAGCGTCACCTCGGCGACCATCGTGTCGGTGAGGCGCACGGCTGTTCCCAGCACGTAGTGCGTGCCGCGCGCGATCGGCAGCGTCGGATTGCCGAACACCGCCGAGAGAATCCTCTGCCTGCGGCGCCTGCCGATAGCTGCCGTAGGACGCGGTGATCGTCAGCCGCGCCGTCGGGGCGACCCGCACGGCCAGCCGGGGCTGGAAGGTGGTGGTCTCCTCGAACCGTCCGATCGAGGGCGTGTTGCCTGCGACCGGGGTGCGCCGGCTGGTCGAGGTGACGAACGGCTCGACCCGCGCCCCGGGCAGCAGGTGCAGGCGATCGCCGAACAGGCCCAGGTCGACCTCGGCATACGGGGCGACGCTGCCAATCATCGTTCGCCACTCGTCGAAGTTCACCTGGTCGGGGGGGAGCTGGCCGAAGGCGCGCACGTCCCCCTCGCGCGGCGGCACGGTGATCGCGCCCGCGCGGCGGAGCTTCGCCGCCTCGACCTCGGCGTCGAGCCCCACCGTCAGCGTCAGCGACGGCATCAGCCGCCCGCGCCAGCTGCCGCGGACACCGTAGAGCGTGCTGTCGTTCGACAGCGCGGTGACGGGGCCGCCGTACTGGTTGACGATCCCGGCGTGGTTGGTGCCGAAGTACGCGACCACGTCGGTCGTCGTCCCGTCGCTGCCGGCGCGCCGGTAGTGGGTCCAGGCGCGGGCGAAGTCAATCTCGCGATCGTCGCGCTTGGTGAAGCTGGGGTCGCTGCTGGCGACGATGCGCGCCACCCGGTCCGTCGAGAACAGACCGGCGACCTCGAGCTGCTCATCGGGGCCCAGCTGGTAGGCGAGCCGCAGCTGGCCGTCGCTGTAGCGCGGAATCGGGAAGACGTCGCCGACGTCGCGGTCGCTGGCGAGATCCAGCGACCGGTCGAGGAAGCTCCGGCGAAAGGCGACCGCGGCGCGCAGCCGCGGCGCCAGCGTCGCGCGCACCACCGCCGCCGCGTCGATCACGTCGGCGGTCACGGCGCCGTGGACCCCCTCCCCTTCCAGCGGCAACGTCGAGACGAGGACTATGCCGCCCAGGCCCCGGCCGTAGCCGGCGCCATAGCCGCCGGGGACCAGCTCGATCGCCCTGACCAGATCGCCCGACATCACCGAGCGCAAACCACCCGTGTGGTACAGCGTCGGCAGCCGGACGCCGTCGATGTAGACGCGCGTGTCCTGCGGCGCCGCCCCCCAGACCACCAGCTGGCCCGTCCCCGCCGTGGCGCGCCCGACCCCGGCCATCGATTCGACCACCTTCAGCACGTCGCCCGAGGTGCCCGGGACACGCCGCCCCTGATCCGCGGCGATGGTCACCGACGCGACCGCCTTCTGCAGCGGCGGCGCGACCACGACGATCTCCAGATCGTCGGCCTCGGCCGGATCGACCACGGTCGCTAGCGTCACGTCGTAGACGACGTCGGTCTTCTGTCCGGCCTCCAGCGTCTCGTCGGTGCGCAGCGCGGTGATGCCCGGGCCGGCCAGACCGACGGCGAGCTTGCGCGCCGGGAGATCGACGAAGGCGAAGCGGCCGTCGGCGCCGGTGATGGCGGTCTTCCCGCCCGCCGTCAGCGCGATCCCGGCGAGCGGCTTCTTCGTCTTGCGGTCGCGCACGACGCCGGTGAAGTCGGCGGTGATTTTCTTCTCTTTTGTTATGACGAAGTCGTAGCGATAGAGGATCCGGATCGCGGCGGGGGCGCCGTCGATCTCGGCAGGCTGGAAGGTGAACTGGCGCGCGGCCGCGACCGCGGCGGCGTCGAAGTCGGGCGCCGCTGGCGTCGCCACCTCGACGTCGGAGACGGTGCCGTCGGCGCCGATGGTCAGCTTCAGGACGACGGCCGCCTCCTCGCCGGACTGCTTGCGCGCGGGCGGGTAGTCGGCGGCCACGAACTTCACCAGCTTCGGCGGCTTGGTCAGCTTGCCGGCAGGGGCCGCGCCCTCGGCTGGCGGATCCTCCGCGCGCGCGGGCGTGCCCGCGGCCGTTGCCACCCCGATCGCGACGAGGCCTATCAACACACCGGCGGCTCTCACAATGAAAAGCGCATCCCGATCGTGAACGTCATCGTGATCGGCTTGCCGCAGGAGGTCCCCGGCTCGAACGTCGACGCGCGCGCCGCCGCCAGCGCCGCCTCGTCGAGGCCGTGCCCCAGCCCCGCCAGCACGCGAACGTCGGTGACCGCGCCGTCGGCGCCGACGGTGATCTCGATCCGCACCTTCCCCTCGATCTGCGCGGTCCGCGCGTCGTCGGAGTAGGCGGGCTGGACGATGTTGACCGGCTTCGGCTTCACCGCCGGCTCGGGGCAACCTTCCTCTTCGGGAGCGCCGGCGGCGGCCAGCACCTTGGGACGCGGCGCATGCTTCTCGGGCGCCGCCTGGGGCTTAGGCGCCGTCTGGGCCTTGGGCGCTGCGATCGCGGGGCCGTCGCCGCTGGCCAGCGTCAGGCCAAAGTCCGCCACGGGCGCCGCGGGCCGGGGCGCCGTCGTCGGGGTGGGCGGCGGCGGCGCGGCGGACGGACGCGGCGTGGCGGTCGCAACCTTGCGGGCGGCCGGTTTGGGGCGCGGCGGCTCGACGGCGGCCGGCTTGGGCTCTGGCTTCGGTTGCGCCTTCTTCACCTCGCGGATCGTCACCGCCACCCGCTCCTTGTGAACGGGCTTCGGGATCGCCAGCACGACGCCGAAGAACCCCACGTGGGCGGCGATCGAGAGGCCGTAAACGACCGACGTCTTCACCGCAGCCCGCCCTACTTCCGCTCGATGCTGAGCCCGAACTTCGTGATCCCAGCGGTCTTCGACAGATCGATCACGTGCACGACGTCACCGTGCACGGCGTCCTTGTCTGCGGTGATCACCAGATTGACGTTGTTGTTGGCGGCGTAGGCGGACGCGAGCTTCGCCGCCAGCCCCGACTCGTCGACCTTCTCCTCGTTGAACAGAAACGTCCGATCCTTGGTGACGACGACGGTGGCGATCGCGGGGGTCGCGTCGTCTGAGTTCGCGGTCTTGGGGAGCTCGACCTTGAACGTCTGCGACACGATGTACATCGCCGACACCATCATGATGACCAGCAGCACCAGCACGACGTCGACCATCGGGGTGACGTTGATGCTGACGATCTGCCCGCGCCGCTTGAGCGTCCCGGCCATGACCTACTCCGCCGCCGCGGCGTCGGCGGTGCGGACCGCAGCGATGCGCGACCCTGACTTCAGATACGCGGTGAACAGCTTGGCGATCGCGTTGGTCGTCGACTCGACCTCGTTGATTCGCTTCTGGATCAGGTTGTAGGCGGTGACGGCCGGGAGCGCGACGAACAAACCGACGCCGGTCGCGATCAGCGCCTCGGCGATGCCGCCCATCACGTTCCCCATCGCCGCCTTCGACGCCCCGGCCCCGAGCTCGTGAAACGCCTCGATGACGCCGATGACCGTCCCGAACAGGCCGATGAAGGGCGCGTTGTTCCCCAGCGTGCCGAGCAGCGACGAGCCCTTCTCGAGCTGCTTCTGGGCCCGGGCCACCTCGCTCTCGACCGCGTCGGAGAAGGCCTCCGGGCCGCCGCCCCACCAGGCCAGCGCCTCGCCGACGATCGACGCCTCGAGCGACCGGCTCTTGGCCAGACGCGCCTTGGCTCCCTCGGGGTCGTCGGCGAGCAGCGCCTTGGCGACGTCGGACCGCAGCGCCTCACCGTCGTCGCGGTGGCGGCGGAAGAAGAACCAGCGCTCGACCATCGCCGCCAGCGAGATCACCGACAGCGCAGCCAGGAGGTAGAGCACCCAGCTGCTGCCCAGCAGCGAGACCTTCAACAGTTGATTGATCACGACGTCTTCCTTTCTGAACGTTCCGAGCTGTTCAAAAGTCCTGCGCGCCGAGGTAGAGCCCGGGGCCGGCGCCGCCGTTTGCCTGCTGGGCGAGCAGCAGCCCGTGGAGCTGCTGGCGGGCGACGAGCGCGCTCGTCGTGTCGCCGGTCGGCTCGGGCGTGTAGACGCCGACCTCGAAGCGCGCCGACGAGGCGCCGCAGGCGTCGAACATGTTCACCCGCAGGAGGTAGGTCCCCGACGCGGGCGGCTGCTTCCAGAGCAAGGTCTCGCGCCGCCGGCCAAGGGCGCGACAACCGGCCTGCGCGTCGCCGTCGAACGTGCCGCCGGCGGCGATCGCGGCGGCGGTCGCCCCCTTCCCCGCGGTGCTGGGGTGCTTGGGATCGACGACCCGGCCGTCGGGCGTCACCACCTCGAGATCGAGATCGGCGGCCGTGTCCCAGGAGAGCGTTATCACCGCCGGGGGCGGCGGCAGCGACGGGTCGCAGGCGTTGAAGTTGTCGGGGATCTCGCCGCCGATGCAGAGCTCGCTCGACACCTGCCCGCCCGCCTGCCCGGCGGCGTCGATGGCGACGAAGCGCAGGTTCTGGAGGCCAGTCGGCACGGTCGGCGCGAGGTCGACGATCATGTCGAAGGTCAGCTCGCCGGCGTTGACCGGATCGGGGAACCCGACCGGCTGCAGCCAGTAGCCGCTTCCGGCGCCGTCGAACCCGACGGCGATCGCCGCGGCGTCGGTCGACGTGCGGCCGGAGAGCGCCTTGCCCGCCTGCCCAGCGGTCGCCAGCCCGCTCAGCGACAGGATCGCCGTGACGGACGGGCCGGGCGCGGCCGGCTCGCCGGGCGCCACCGCGACGCCGGGCAGCGCTCCCGCCTTGAACACCGCCGTCTTGACCTGGATCGGCTCGCCGAGCCCCAGCGCGGCGGTCTCGCCGCCGCAGGAGGGGGCCAGCGCCCACGACATCGCGATCGCGGCCGCCCGGGCGAGCGTGGCCGCGCGTCTCATAGATCCACCTGCAGGCGCGCGGTGACCTGATCGTTCTTGAGGTCGGTCGGGACGCCGCTGGCGTCACGGGCCAGCTTGTCGAAGGTGCGGTCGTACTGCAGCGTCAGGCGCGTGCGATCGCCGATGCGCACGCCGATGAGCGGCGACAGCGTCGTCACCACCTGGCTCGACGGCAAGAGCTGCCCCGCCCGGCTGTCGGTGGAGTCGGCGTTCGGGTTGTAGACGTCGAGACGCAGGCCGACCACCGCGCGCGCCGTGATGTCCTGGGCGACGGCGACGTTGAAGCCGAACTCGCGGACGTCGATGCCGCTCGCCACCGGATCGGCGACGAACAGGCCGCGATCCATGTTGCTGGCGATGGTCCCCTCGGCGAGGAGGCGCGTGAGGCCGAGCCGCGTCCGCAGCGACGCGCGCAGATCGGCCCCGACGGCCCAGTGACGAAAGTTCCGCGACGGCGTCGCGGCGGCGCCGGGGAGCCCCATCACCTCGCCGAGATCGATCGCGCCGTTCTCGTTCAGATCGCGCCAGACCGTGCCCGGCTTGGTCGCGTCGGTGCCGGGGTGGAACCCCTTGCCGGTGAGGAGCGAGACGCCGCCGGCGAGCCGCAGCGGCGCCGGCGCCACCTCGACGCCGACCCGGCCGACGAGAATCCTTGGCGCCGTTCGGATCGCCGCGGAAGGGGCGCGAGGCCCCCTCGGAGAGCGGCTCGCCGTTCATGAGCGCGACCGCGTAGCGCAGGAACCGCCAGCCGCCGGCCAACCGGATCCCGACGTCGCCCTGACCGGGAAAGAGCGCCGTCGACGCCAGCGACCGCTCGAGGAACAGGCGGTTGCGCGCCGACGACGGCAGCTCGTATCCGAACGGGATGTAGAAGAGGCCGGCGGTGAAGACCACCAGCGGCACGCCCGGGCTGTCGCCGTACCAGAGCAGCGACGCCTCGGCCCGGCGCACCCCGGAGTTGAGCCCGCCGGCGGTGTTGCCGTCGAGCTCCAGCGCCAGCGAGGCGTGGCGCCAGCGACGATCGGCGCGCAGCCGGGCCCGGCGCAGGACGAACTGATCCTGGTTCAGGAGCGCGCCCCCCTGCTGCGTCTGATCCTGCGAGACCTGGTTCGCCGTGTACTGCCCCTGGGCGTAGCCCGAGAGCAGGAACCCGGGCACCGGGAGCACCGATGGACCGCCGTCGCCCTCCGCGCGCGGATCGTCCTCGGTGTCGACGGCGGCAACCGGACGGGGAGGCGCGCTGCGCGCGGCCGACACCGTCGCCGACACCGTGGCTAGCTGGGACTCCAGCGCCGCGATGCGCGCCGCGCTCGCCGCCTGCGCGCGCTCGAGCGCGGCGTAGTCCGGCGGTGGCGCGGGCGGCGGCGTGGCGACCGGCGGCGCCGCGGGTGCCCCGCCCGGCGCCGCCTGGACCTCCACCTCGTCGTCAGGGGGAGGCGCCACCGGCCCCGGCGTCTGGGCCCGGGCAAGGAGCTCCCAGCTCGCCGCCACCCCGAAGGTGGCGGCGATGATGTAACCGCTGGTGCGCAAGGGGTTAGAGCGGCGGCAGCCCGCCGTCGAACTTCGGCAGCCGTTGGTTGTTGTCGAAGGGGAAGCAGCCGTTGCCGGTGCAGTGGTTCAGGAACTGAACGCTGTTCCGATCGGTGGGCGTAGCGGTGAAGCAGCCGGGCTGACCCTGACCGCCCGCGCCCGCGCCGCCGCTGCTGCCGGCGACACCGCCGCCGCTGCCGGCGACTGCATTACCGCCGCTGCCCGCGACGGCGCCCGCGCCACCGCCGTTGCCGGCGACACCACCGCCGCCCGCGCCCGCGACGGCGCCGCCGCCGGACCCCGCAGCCCCCCAGCCGCCGGTCCCTGCGACGGCACCGCCGCCGGCACCCGCCACCACCCCGCCACCTGAACCCGCGGCGCCACCGCCGGCGCCCGCCACCGCGCCACCGCCACCGGTGGTGCCGGCCGAGCCGCCGCCGCGCCCGCCCACGGCGCTACCGCCGTTCCCCCCACCGTTGCCAGTGGGCGGAACGGGATTGTTGCTGCCGCCGCAACCCGCGGCCAGCGCCGCCGTCGCGACCGTGAAGAGAATGCCGATTCGTAGGGTAGTCATGGTCATGGTCCTCAGTAGGCCTCGCAGAGGCTGTTGCGGCACTTGGACTGGGCGCTGACGCTGGCGCAGTCGGCGTTCGACGCGCAGACCTTGCAGCTGCTCGCGCCGCCGGGGACGGTCTTCTCGAAGAAGCAGGCGCAGGGCTCGGGCGGCGCGTACGAGTAGAACTCGCCGAGGTCGCCGTCGCGCCAGACCGTCATCGCGCAGCGGGGGACGTTGCCGGTCTGGATCGCCAGCGCGTTCACGTCGACGCCGGTGGGCGGCGGCACGGTGCCGAGCGACAGCCCGACCAGCTTGGCGACGTTCGGATCGGTGAACGCCTTGCTGGCGGCGTCGACGGCGCCGAACCAGTGCTGGGCGCCCCAGAGCCAGTAGTGGCCGTCGCGCACGTTGCGCTTGTCGAAGCTGGTCCCCGTCGAGTCGGGGAGGTAGCCGCAGATCTGGTTCTTGTGCTGGTAGGCGAGCGTCTTCACCATGGCGCGCGCGTTGTCGGCCGCGTCGCTGCTGACGTAGCCGAGCCCGGCGGCGGGCGTGGCCGCGTTGGCGACGCCGTTGATCGCCATCGTCTGGTCCGAGATCAGCGTCCCCTTCTGCTGGTTCGGGCTGACCCCGAATCGCGAGCCCGACGTAGAGGCCGACGGCCGAGTTCTGGTTGCGCTTGAACAGCAGCGACTCCGTCGTCCAGGGGGCCACCGCGTTGCTCGCGCCGCCGAACCCGTAGACCAGGTAGGCGGCCTCCGAGCTGATCGACGTCTCGGTCGAATTCTTGTTCGCGATGAAGTTGACCGCGGTGACCGGCCCCTCGAGGTCGCCGATCGTGCCCGGCAGCGGGTTCGGCGCGTCGGGGCAGAGCAGCGCCGAGTTCACCATGTTGCCGAACTGCTGCGTGACACCGGTCGTGGGGAGGTCGCACTTGCGCGCGACGCCGTCGGTGCCCCAGTAGGTGGCGGTGCCGGTCAGCATGGTCGGCTGGAGAAGGCCGTAGATCGCCGCGCAGCCGCCCGAGCCGCGGAACACGACCGTGGTCGGCTGGGGCAGTCCGGCCAGCACCGTCGCCAGCTTGCCGATGTACTGCAGGGCGGCCGTGCCGCCGTCGCCGTAGACCGGGTTGACGAGGCCGAGGTCGGCGCACTTCGGGTTGACGGTCTGGGCCAGCGCGGGACGGCCCGCTCCCATGGCGACCAGGGCCGCTGCGCCGACGAAGGTCAGGCGGCGCACGCGCCGCGGGGGAGACGACAGACTCATGAGCGTTCCTCCGTAAAGATGATCATGTGTCCGTTATATAGGACAGTGGCTCGACGGAGCGCAAGCGTTTTTCTAAACCTCCACGAATTCCGCCCAAAACCACACGCAACGCGTCCAACCCCTCCCGCCCCCACATCCAAAGTCTGACGCCACGTCCGTTATCGCAGAACGTCCCCCGATCTCCTCCGGGGGCATCAGAGCGAGCGCAGCGAGCGCGTCCAAGCCCCCAAAGGCGCAGCTCCGCTGCGCCGGCCCCAACTCAAGACATCCGCGGGGGGCTGCATCAGCCCCCCGCGAAGCGGGCGTAGCGAGCGCTCTGCATCAGCCCCCCGCGAAGCGAGCGTAGCGAGCGCTATCCGACGTCTTCGGCGTAGGTCATCACCAGGTAGATGACCGCGTCGACGGCGCCGGGGTTGCGGTAGGTGTGCGGAACGTCGGCCGTGAACAGGATCGCGTCGCCGGTGCGCAGGCGGTGCGCGGTCTCGCCGACCGTGATCTCCAGCGACCCCGCGGTCACCACCAGGTTCTCCAGAGTCCCCGGCGGGTGCGGGTGGGCCTGCTCCTGGCCGCCGGCCTTCAGACGGAGCTCATAGAACTCGTTGCGGCGGGGCTCGTCGAACGGGAACAGCGCCCGCGACGTGAACGTCCCCTGCTGGTTGGTGAGCAGCTTGGCGTCGGCGGCCGAGAGCACGCGCGGCGCCACCTCGTCCTGGCGGGTGATCAGCGCCGAGAAGGTCACGTCGAGCGCGCGAGCGATCTTCCAGAGCAGGTTGATCGTCGGCGCGCTGCGGCCCAGCTCGATCTGGCCGAGCATCGCCCGGCTCACGCCCGAGCGTTGCGCGAGCTGCTGCAGCGACAGGCCACGTTTGCTGCGCAGCCGCCGCAGGTTTATGCCGACGGCGGGCGGAATCGCCTCGGCGTCGTGGGCGCGTTGCCTGCGGTCGGGATCAGGACTCGTTTCGCTCCGTGAGGCCAGCACGGAATAGATGCTTGTCTATTATAACGGACGAGTCAAGCGAGAAAAGACGTCGCCCCGGTCCGACGCCCCGCGCGCTCAGCGCAGCGGGTAGATGATCACGTCGTGATAACGGGCCTCGGAGCCGCCCGGATTCTCGTAGACGTGCGGCATGTTGGCGTTGAACAGCAGCGAGTCCCCGGGGCCCAGCTCCTCGGTGTTCTCGCCGACGATCATGCGCAGCGCGCCGGAGAGGACGATGACGAGCTCGCGCGTACCGGGCCCGTGCGCGTCGGAGGTGTGGCGGGCGCGCGCCGCCAGCAGCAGCTCGTAGACCTCGATCGGGCCCCCCGCGGCCGGCATCAGCGGCCGGCTCTCGAACTTGCGGTCGGTCGAGCGGAGCACCTGGGCGTCGACCCGCCGCAGGACCGAGATCGCGTGCTCGGTCTCCCCCAGCAGGTCGGCGAACGGAATCCCCAGCCCGGCCGCGATCTTCCAGAGCACGCCGATCGAGGGATTGGTCTTGCAGGTCTCTATCTGAGACAGCCCCGCGCGGCTGACGCCCGTGCGCTGGGCCAGCTGATCGAGCGACATCTCACGTTTCCGGCGATGCTCGCGCAGGTTGGCGGCCACACGCGCCGCCAGCTCGGCCGCGCCCACCTCGTCGCCCGGGGGGATCGGCGCGTCACGCAGCGACTTCGAGCGTGCCCCCTTCGGGTCGCCGTAGGACTGGGCTCCTTTTCCGGCCTTCGCCGCTGTCTTCTCCATTACCGGCGACCGTAGCACGGTCCCCGGATGTTTCGTGTGGGGGGAGACGGGCCCCGCTCGTCAGATGCCGGCGCCTCCCTCGAACGCGTCCGACAAGGCCGGGGTGCTCTCGTTCGTCATCGACGGCGTGCGGACCGAGGACGTCGGCGCGGCCCTGGATCGCGAGGGGATCGCCGTCCGCTCCGGCCACCACTGCGCGCAGCCGATCCTGCGCCGGTTCGGCCTGGAGAGCACGGTGCGCGCCTCGCTGGCCCCCTACAACACCCGCGACGACATCGACGCCCTGGTGGCCGCGCTACAGCGCATCCAGACCGGACGGGTGGCCCGCTGACGCGCCGACGACGCATCGTTCACCGATAGACGTTTGTCCTCTTGAATAGACGTCAAGCGTCCACTATGGTGGACGTCATGGTGAATTCAGTGACTCCCCAAGAAGCGCAGGAGCTGATTGCACGTGGCGTGGTCGAGATCATCGACGTGCGGGAACCGGGCGAGTGGTCGCACGGCCACCTCCCCGGGGCGCGGCTGGTGCCGCTGCAGCGGTTGAAGGCAGATCCGCAGGCGGCGTCGCTGCACGACGGGATCATCTTCGTCTGCGCGGCCGGCGGGCGCAGCCAGACCGCCGCCAAGGTGGCCGAGGCGAACGGTCTTCACAATCTGTACAACCTGACGGGCGGAACGAAGAGCTGGGTGAACGCCGGCCTGCCGCTGGTCCGCGACTGAGAGGGCAGGTCATGGCGAAGTATCTGTTGATCGAATCGAGGGACCCGCTGGCCTGGCACGACGCCTGGTACTTCTTCGACCTGGCCGCGTCGCTGGCCCGGGCCGAGAACCAGGTGACGCTGTTCCTGGTCCAGAACGGCGTCCTCGCCGCGCGCGCCGGGAGCCACGTCGCCTCGTTCGAGGGGCTGGTGAAGGCCGGCGTCGAGGTGCTGGCCGACGGCTTCTCGCTGCGCGAGCGCGGCCTCCCCGAATCGCGCCTGGCGACGGGCGTGACGGCGTCGTCGCTGGACGTCGTCGTCGACCGTCTGGCCGAGGGGCGCAAGACGCTCTGGCACTGAGGAGATCGCCATGGCCACGCTGACCTTTGTCCTGAACGACCCGCCCTACGAGAGCGCCCGCACCGTCACGGCGCTGCGCCTGATCGACGCCGCGCTTCGCCGCGGCCACGACGTCAACGTGTTCGCGTACGAGGGGGCGGTGGCGCTGCCGTTCGCGAAGCAGGCGCCGCACGCCAACGCCGTCCACGGCCGCGACGCGGCGGCCGAGGATCACCCGAACCCGAAAGACTGGATCGCGGCGCTGCTCGCCCAGGCCGAGACCCTCGGCCGCAAGCTCGACTGGATCAACTGCGGCCTCTGCGTCGACGAGCGCGGCGTCGGAGAGGCGATCGCGGGGACCCGCCGGGGGAGCCCGGCGGATCTGTGGACCTTCGTCCAGCAGTCGGCGACGACGCTGGTGATACCGACCAAGCAATAGCGACACGGAGGAACGTCATGGCCGATCGATATCTCGCCATTCTGGAAACCGCCTACCGGGCGACGCTGGAGGAGCAGGACGATCCGGTGCTCTGGCTGTCGCACGCGCTGCGCGGCGCCGGCGCCGACATTCATCTGCTGCTGCGCGGGGCCGCGGTCAACTACGGCGTGCGCGGGCAGGACGCGTCGGGGCTCAGCTTTGGCCGGCGCGCCCAGACCCAGCCGCCGCGCATCGAGCACGACCTGACGACGCTGCTGGAAAAGGGGGGCGACGTCTACTACGTGCAGGACGACGCCGTCGCGCGCGGCCTGCGCCGCGACGAGCTGATCGAGGGGCTGAAGCCGGTCAGCAACGCCGACCTCCCCCAGCTGTTCGGCAACTTCCGCGAAGTCTGGCACTGGTAGAGGCGAGGACACCGCCGTCGCGCTTCACGACCTGCTGTGACCGGCGCGCTTCAGGCGGCGCGCCGGACAGCGGCGTCGGCGATCCAGAGCGGCTTGCGGCCGGCCAGCGAATCGTCTGCATCGCCTCCCGGCGACACCGCGACGACGCCGGGGAAGAGCCGCGACGCCGGGAAGCCGCGGGCCGCCAGCGCCGCGCCGTCGACCAGCACCGCGACGCCCGCGGCCGCCAGCGCGGCCAACCAGAAGCTGTGCTGCCCGGCCAGCGCGGCCTGAACGCCGTTTCCAACGAACAGCACCGCGACGTCGTCGTCGGCTCGGGCCAGCGCCAATGCGAGATCGAAGAACGCGGCGGACGTGTCGCCGTCGAACGGATCGTGCGATTCGATCACGACATACTTGGGCATGGGAAGGCTCCTCGTGCGATGGGACAGGACGGCGTCACACCGTCCTTCCCCTCCCCGCCCTCCATGCCCCTTTTGGTGACGCCGCCGTCCCCCACCCAGGCACCGCGCGGCCCCATCGCGCGGCGCTCCCCCTCCCCGTCGGCCTGCCCCGCTGAGCCTCTCGGCATCATTCTGCTGTCTTGTATACAAGACACTTGCTCATCGCGCAAGCCGAGACTTGTCGGACGGCGTCGAGGCTGGCGGCGCGGATCAGGTCAGTTGGCCTGCGGCGCCAGGCGATCCCCGACGACGACGCCTGCAGGCAACCCTGTCAACCGCGGGAGCGGACGGAGGCCGCGCTCCCTGGCCGCGACGCGCTCGCGAACCACCACCACGTCCTTCCAGAACCCAGCGTCGGCGAGCACCGCCTGCACGCTCTTGCGATCGCAGTCCGGCGTCACCTCGCGATGATGCTTCCAGCCGATGTAAAACCCGAACGCGCCGCCCGCCAACGCCGCCGCCCAGTGCACCTTGGTCTGGAGCGGGCGCACCATCTCGGGTAGGCCGTCGAGGGTGCGCAGACCGGTGAAGAACGTGGCGGTAAAGAAGGCCTCTTTCTCTGACAGCTTCGGGAAGAGATCGCTCGTCACCCGATCGGCCGTGATCGGCCGGTGACTGATCGCGCCGCTCGCCACGTCGTACGCGGCCTCGTCGTCCCCGCAGGCGAACACCAGCTCGTGCGGCGCGCTGCGGGCCTGGTGATTCAGGACCACATGGCGGCGCACGGCCGAGAGGGTCCAGGTCTCGTCGGCCTTGCGCTTGGCGTACCAGGTCCCCGCGCCGTATCCCGCAAACCAGAACCCGAGCACCAGCGCGCCGACCTTGATCACCACCTTCATCGCCGCATCATTGCACGGCGTGAGCGGCGACGGCTAGGCGGCGCGGTTACCGTTCTCGGCGATCGTCTGCAGCAGCGCCGCGAACTGCGAGGTCCCCAGCCGCCGCACGATCTTGAGCGGCCGCTGCCGCAGGCGCGCCTCGCGCCGCGCCGCCAGGACGCCGTTGTGGCTGTTGACGTCGGTGACGACGACGACCAGCTCGGACCGGGCGACCAGCGACTTCAGGTGCAGTGACGACGACGAACCGGAGATGACACCGGTGTGGTGCTCCAGCTGGTGGCCGCTGCGCCGGGCCAGGTCCCCAAGAGCCGGCGCGTTCCGATCGACACCCCCGACGATTCCGATTCGCATCCGTCTTGTATACAAGACATACGTCCGCAATACAAGGCTGCGCGTCAGGGCGCCGGCTCGGGTGCGGGCTGCGCTTCGGCCCGGGCGCCGTCGTGGGGCTCCCGTTTCAACTTGCCGAGCAGGCGCAGCAGCTCGTCGACGTTGACCGGCTTGACCAGGTGCTCGTCGAAGCCGGCGTCGCGCGCGGCGGCGCGGTCGGTCGCCTGCCCGTACCCGGTCAGCGCGATCAGGAACAGGTGGGCGTGGCGCGGATCCCGCCGCAGCCGGCGCGCCACCTCGAACCCGTCCATCTCGGGCAGGCCGACGTCCAGGATCGCGATCGCGGGGCCTGTCCGCTCGATGAGGGTCAGCCCCGCCGGACCGCTCTCGGCCGTGTCGCACGCGAACCCTTCGTCAGTCAGCAGCTCGCAGAGCAGATCGCGGCTGTCGGCGCTGTCCTCGACGATGACGATCCGATCCCCCTCCCGCAGCGGGTGTCGCCGGGGCGTTTCGACGGTGGGGGGCTCCGGCTCGGGTCGCTTGTCGGTCAGCGACAGCCGGACGACGAACTCGCTCCCCTTCCCTTCGCCGTCGCTGTGAACGGTGACCGTGCCGTCGTGCATCGCCACCAGCGAGCGCACCATGGTCAGTCCGACGCCCAGCCCGCCACCCGCCCGATCGAGGGTGCGGGTCGATTGCACGAACAGGTCGAAGACCGATTCCAGCATGTCGGCGGGGATGCCGACGCCGTCGTCCTTCACCCGGATCACCGCCTCGCCGTTTTCGCGGGTCACCTGCAGGAGAACGGAGCCGCCGCTCGCCGTGTACTTGGCCGCGTTGTTCAGGAGGTTGGCCTGAATCTGCTGCAGCCGGGCCGGATCGCCGTCGATCCAGAGCGCGGTGTCGTCGATCTCGGTCGTGAACTCCAACCCGCGCGCCTCCATCAGCGGGCGCACGCCGTCGGCGGTCTCGCGGGCGACCGCGCGCAGATCGACCGCCCGCTTCTTGAGGTGGATCTTGTTCTGGGTCACCCGGCTCGCCTCAAGCAGATCGTCCAGGAGGTGCGCCATCTGCTCGGCCTGGCGCTCCAGGATGTCGAGAAAACGATGGGTCTTGCCGTTCGGTGCGCGCGGGGCCTTCAAGAGCGCGGTGGCCGTGACGATCGCCCCCAATGGGTTGCGCAGCTCGTGCGAGAGCATCGCCAGGAACTGATCGCGCCGCCGGACCCCGTCCTGGATCTTCTCGTCGGTCAGCTTCTGCTCGGTCACGTCGCGGAACATCGCCGCCACGCCGACGGTCGCGCCGTCGCGGTCGCGCAGCGGCAGACGGGTGACCAGGTCCCACCCGGGGTCGCGCTCTCCGGTCCCGGTCCTGCGTTCCAGCTTGTAGTGATGCGCCTCGCCGGTGCGCAGCACGCCCTCGTCCTGCCGGTGCAGCTCCAGCGCCACCTGCTGGTTGGGGAGCTCCAGCGCCGTCTTGCCGACCGCCGCCTCTGGGCTCTCCAGGCCCAGGCGCTCGGCCATCGCGCGGTTGGCGCGGATCATCCGCCCGCGGGCGTCCTTGAAATAAATCGCATCGGGGGTGGAGGCGAGCAGGCTGTTGAGCAGATACCGCTCGTGGAACAGGGCGTCCTCGGCGGTCTTCAGCCCGCTCACGTCGATCAGGGTGATGACCACGCCCGCCACCTCCCCCTTCTTGCGGTAGGGCAGCACCCTGATGAAGAAGGCCCGCCCGTCGACGGTCCCCAGATCGCGCTCGACGGCCTTCCCGGTCTGCAGCACCTGGCGCAGGTCGGCCACCAGCTCGGGGTGGTGCATGCGGTGCCCGAAGGTCTCGATCGGACGCCCCACGTCGTGGGGGACCAGGCCGAAGGCCTCGGCCACCTGGGGGGTGAACTTCCGGATCTTCAGCTGGCTGTCGAGGAAGATCGTGCCGATCTCGGTGCTGGCCAGCAGGTTGTCCATGTCGTTGGACATCTCGGTCAGCTCGCCGATCTTGCGCTGGTACTCGGCGTTGACGGTGTACAGCTCCTCGTTGACGCTCTGGAGCTCCTCGTTGGTGCTCTGCAGCTCCTCGTTCGAGGTCTGCAGCTCTTCGTTCGAGGCCTGCAGCTCCTCGTTGCTGGTCTCCAGCTCCTCGATCGCCGACTGCAGGCTCTCCTTGGTGTGCGAGAGCTCCTCCTCCATCGCGTGCAGCTGATCGTGCGAAACCTGGTCCATCTCGATCTCGGTCCCCGGCGTGACCGCCTCCGTAGCCTGCACCGGCTCGAAAGCGACCAGCAGGTGGGGCGCGCCGCCGCCGCGGCTGCCGATCCGCTGGATCGTCACCTTGTAGCTGCGGTTCCCCTCGCGCTCGGGGATGCGCACGCTGCGGTAGACGATCGGCGACGGCTCGAGCAGCGCGCGCTTCAGCCCACCGACCAGGATCATCTTCAGCTCGGGCTCGACCAGCTCCAGGACGTCGAGGACCTGCCGGCCGTCGCGGTGGCGCAGGAAGCGGCTGGCGCCGCCGAACGACTGAACCAGCTCGGACCGTTCGTTGACCAGCAGGCTGGGGGGCATGACCCGCTCCAGCAGCACGTCGTAGGTGCCGAGCAGCTGGGAGAGCGAATAACGCCCGCCCGTGGGCTGGACCGCCGCCGCCGCCGCCGCCGCGCGCGGCCCGGCCGGCGGCGTGGGCTGCAGCCGGGTGTCGACCGGGATGCGGGCTTCGGTCCGCTTGCGGTAGATGCGCCAGTGCTTGTCCAGCGTGTCGAACCCGCGCGCCAGCGCTCCCACCGTCTCGCTGGGCCCCAGGAACAGCATCCCCTGCCGGTTCAGCGCGAAGTGAAACAGCGAGAGCACCTTCTGCTGCGCGGCCGGCTGCAGATAGATCAGCAGGTTGCGACAGGTGATGAGGTCGACGCGCGTGAACGGGGCGTCCTTGATGACGTTGTGCTGGGCGAACACGATCCGCTGGCGCAGCTCGGGTACCACCTGGAACCGGTCGCCGTACTTGGTGAAGTAGCGGCCGAGGCGCTCCTCCGACATGCCGGCCAGCGCCTCTTTCGTGTAGAGCCCGCGCGCCGCCAGGTCCAGCGAGCCGCGGTGGACGTCGGTTGCGAAGATCTTCACGGGCCGCTCCCCGAGCTTGGCCATGACGTCTTCCAGCAGGATGGCCAGCGAGTAGGCCTCCTCGCCGGTGGCGCAGCCCGCCACCCAGAACCGCAGCGGTGCCTCGCGCGGCTCGCGCCGCAACAGATCGGGCAGCACCTGCTCCTCCAGCACGCGGAACGCCTGCTCGTCGCGGAAGAAGTGGGTCACCTCGATCAGCAGATCGCGATAAAGCACGTCCAGCTCGGAGCGCTCGGACCGCAGGCGGCGGACGTATTCGTCGATGTCCTGGGTGCGGGCCAGCGCCAGGCGGCGTTCGATCCGCCGCGTGACGGTGCTGGGCTTGTAGTGGGTGAAGTCGAGCCCGAACTCCTCCTGCAGCATGCGGTAGACGGCGCTCACGCCCGCCCCTTCGGTGCTCTGTGGGTGCGCGTCCTGCGGCCGCTGGCCGCGGCGGGCGGCGTGCTCGAAGATCACCCGCGGCATGTCGGTGGGCGCCAGGACCCAGTGCGCGAGCCCCGAGTCCGCGGCGGTCCGGGGCATGCCGTCGAACTGCGCGCTGTCGACGTCCTGGACGATCACCAGCCCGCCCGCCTCGTGGACGTCGCGGATCCCCCGCGACCCGTCGCTGCCGCTGCCCGAGAGCACGACCGCGATCGCGCGCGTCCCACAGTCCTGGGCCAGCGAGCGGAAGAACACGTCGATCGGCAAGGTCCGATCGGCGCCGCGCTCCTGTTCGCTCAGCAGCAGGCGCCCGCCCGCGATGATCATCTCGGCCTTCGACGGGATCAGATAGACGTGGTCGGCCTCGACCGGCATCCCGTCTTCGACCAGGTGGATCGGCAGCTCGGTGTGACGGGCCAGGAGCTCGTCCATCATGCTTTTGAAGTCGGGCGACAGGTGCTGGACGATCACGAACGCCATCCCCGTCTCGCGGGGGAGGTTGTCGAAGAAGCGTTCGATGGCATCCAGACCGCCTGCCGAGGCGCCGACACCGACGATGAAAGAAGGGGATTTACCGGAGGTTTCTGAGGGGCTCATCCGAGTAAGAAAACCGTAAGCATCGGGTTACGAATACGGAACCACCCGGATGGCAAAACGGTAGCGGCCGGAGAACGGCGTCGCGGCTGGCGCCGGACGCCCCTGGCTCTGGACGCGGGGCGACACACATTGTCGGCCTCATGGTGTCCCCGGGGTGAGGTGGTCCTGGCGCTTCGTCGCGGTCGTCGCGGTCGTCGCAGGCTTGGCAATCGGGTGGACGGCGGGCGCCCGCGCCGACCCGGCGCCTCCGGGGACGCAGCCCCATCGCGAGCTGAACATCGTCCCCCTGGTCGGCGGCTCCAGCGACGTCGGGATCGGCATCGGCGAGGTCAGCGACTGGGCGCGGATCGAAGCTGGCCACCCCGAGCCGTTCCAGTGGAAGGCCGAGAACGGCGTGTTCATCACCTTCAAGCCGCAGGGCGACAAGATCGTCATCCCGTTCCAGGACTACTACGTCCTCTTCACCTGGCTCGACATCGGCCCGCAGCACCGCGTCCGGCTGGATGCGCGACCGGCGGTGACCAACGAGACGACGCTGAAGTACTACGGGATCGGCAACGCCTCGTCCCTGCCGCCCAGCACGGTCCCGATCGGCGACACCCAGTACCAGCGGATCCACCCGACGCTGCTGATAGAGGGGCGCGTCCGGCTCGCCGGCAACGTCTACCTGCTCGCCGGCAACGTCTACACGCAAAATTGGCTGGTGGTTCCCCCGGACAGCATCCTCGCGCGCGACCAGGCCACGGGGCCGCCGGACGTGCGCCGGATGCTCGGCAGCTTCGCGCCCCACGGCGTCGACCTGCTCGAGCTGGCGCTGCAGTACGACACCCGCGACAGCGCGATCGTCACCCGGCGCGGGATGTTCCACGCCCTCAAGGCGCGCTTCAGCCCGGCCATCGGAAGCTGGCTTCCGTACCAGTACCTGCAGCTCGACGCCACGGCGCAGTTCTTCTACACGGCGATCCCGCGCTGGCTCACGATCACCTGGCGCGGCGTCGGCGACGTGTTGCTCGGCTCGCCGCCGTTCTACGAGCTGGCGCGCTTCGACGAGACGCCCGCCATCGGCGGCGGCAAGGCGATACGCGGCGTCCCCGCCCAGCGCTACTACGGCAAGGTGAAGCTGTTCGAAAACCTCGAGCTGCGCAGCCAGCTCTTCTTCTTCTCCATACGAAACAAGCCGATGGTCCTCGGCGTGGCGCTGTTCGCCGACGTCGGCCGCACCTGGACCGAGCTCGGGCGCGCGCACCCGGAGCTCGACGGCACCGGGCTCGGCCTCAAGTACGGCCTCGGCGGCGGCCTTCGCCTGCAGCAGGGGCAGACGTTCGTCGTGCGCGCCGACGTCGCGTGGTCGCCCGACGCCCGGCCTGTCGGGGCTTACTTCGCCGCCGGCGAGATTTTCTAGTGGCCGTAGCGGGGGAGCAGGCGGAAGAAGCGCGGATCGTCGCTGACCAGCCAGACCGTCCGCGCGTCGCCGGTGACGAGGACGTTGCTGCTGCCGGCGGACGGCGCGTCTCGGACCTCGGTCCACTGGCTGCCTTCGTAATGAAGCAGGAGCGGCCGCGTCTCCGGCCAGGACGCGATCCTGCCGGCCGCCCAGACGTCGTCATCGGCCCGGCCCCAGACGGAATAGACCTCTTTGTAGGGCGCGTCGGCAAACGTCTCGGTGAAGGCAGCGACCCAGCTATCGGGGGCGTAGTGGCACAGGGACGTCTGCACCACCTGGCCCATCGCGGCGTCGAAGTAGTGATAGCCGACCACGGCGTACCAGAAGCCGCCGTCCGAGGTCACCCAGGCGGATTCCGGCGGTGACAGGTAGAGGCGCACGGGCTCATAGACCAGCTCGCCGTCGACGTAGCGGGCGACGAACGCGGGATCCATGGTGCTGCTGGTGTCGGTGGTCCCCGACACCCAGACGTCGTCGCCCCGCCCCAGCCACAGCGACCCGAACCGCCGCACGATTTCCTGCGGACCACGCGGCTCGGGCGGATCGTGAATCACGTAGGCCGACCAGCCGGCCGACGTCTTGTGGAGCAAGAACGTGGAGGCGGCGAACCAGACGTCGTCGGGGGCGCGCGCGGCGACATCGACGAAGGTCCAGGGCGCGGCGCCGGCGATCTGAGGAGCCCAGTCGTCCGTGGGGACCGTCCGCCACCCCTGGGCGTCGCGGTGATAGATGGACCCGTTGCCGGCGAGCCAGACGTCGTCCGGTCCGGTGCCGCTGATGGAAACCAGGGGCGACTGCGCCGGCGCGATCGCCAGCTCCTCTTGCCATCCGGCCGCCGCGGTCCAGCGCAAGACGCGCGCGCTCCACGGCATCGTCGCGCCGTCGTGGAGATGCCTCGCGACGAAGAACGTGTCGTCCGGGCCCGCCGTCCAGGCGTCGATGATGCTCTCGCCGGCGATGTTCGGCGGTCCTGGAACCTCGGACCACACCTCGAGCGCCACGCTGCCGCCGGCCACCCCGCCAGCGCCGCTCGTCCCGCCAACGCCCGCCCTGCCACCACCCGCGCCGCCCGAAGACGGAGGCGCCCCGGCCGCCCCTGAAGCTCCGGGCGCACCGGCCGCGCTGCCCGCCGCGCCACTGCCCGACGCGTCCGGAACCTCGCGCCCCCCCTCCGAACAACCGGCGACGAACGCCACCGCCGCGGCCATCAAAACAGCCCCCGTCCGCCCCATCGAGAAACCCCCGCTCGCAAAATTTGCGGCCGGCCCCCCGCTTGTCAACGCGCGCGCGGCGCCAAAGGCCGCTAGGCCAGCAGCGCCATGAGATCGGCCTTGGTCAGCCCCGCGGCCGCCGCGCCGTCGCCCAGCGCGGCGTCCATCAGCGCGCGCTTGCTGTCCTGCAGCGCGAGGATGCGCTCCTCGACGGTGCCGGTCGACGACCAGGCGGTAGACGAACACCGGGCGTGTCTGGCCGATGCGGTGGGCGCGGTCGGCGGCCTGCTCCTCGACGGCGGGGTTCCACCACGGGTCGCAGCAGGAAGACGTGATCGGCGGCGGTCAGGTTCAGGCCGGTGCCGCCCGCCTTGAGCGACACCAGCATCACCGGCGGGCCGTCCGTCGGCCTCTGGAAGCCGCGCCACCACCTCGCCGCGATCGCGCGTCGAGCCGTCGAGGCGCACGAACGGCAGCTCGGCGCGCCGTCGAGCGCGGGCTCGATCAGATCGAGCAGGCAGGTCCACTGCGAGAAGACCAGCGCCTTGTGGCCCTCGGCGACCGCGTCGTCGAGCGCCTCGAGCAGCGCCTCGACCTTCGACGAGGTCGGCGCGGTCTGCCCGGGCACCAGCGCCGGGTGGCAGGCGGCCTGGCGCAGGCGCAGCAGCGCCTCGAGCGCCTGCATGCACGCCGCCTTGCCGTCGTTCCGAGCAGCGCGACGACGTCGGCCTGGGTGGCGGCGCGGACGGCGTCGTAGACGGCGCGCTCGCTGTCGTCGAGCTCGACGCGCAGCACGGCGTCGGTGCGCGGCGGCAGCTCGGGCGCGACGTCGTGCTTCAGCCGGCGCAGCACGAACGGCCGGATCCGCTGGCGCAGCGCCGCCGCCGCGCCGGGCGCGCCGTCGGCGATCGGGCGCGCGTAGCGCTCGGCGAAGTCCGAGCGGCCGCCGAGCAGGCCGCGGTTGGTGAAGTGCATCAGGCTCCACAGCTCCTCGAGGCGGTTCTCGACCGGCGTGCCGGTCAGCGCGAGGCGGAACGCCGCCGGCAGCGCGTAGGCGGCGCGCGCGGCCTGGCTGTCGGGGTTCTTGATCGCCTGCGCCTCGTCGAGCACCACGGTGTCGCCAGCCGCCGCGCCGCCAGCGCGTGCGGCGTCGAGGCGCAGGAGCGCGTAGCTGGTCAGCGTCACGTCGGCGGTCGGGATCGAGCGCGCGGTCCGGGCCGTGATAGACGCAGACCTGCAGCGTCGGGGCGGAAGCGCGCGATCTCGGCCTGCCAGTTGAAGAGCACGCTGGTGGGCACACGACCAGCGTCTCGCGGGCGCTGCTCCGAACACGCACAGCGCCTGCAGCGTCTTGCCCAGGCCCATGTCGTCGGCGAGCACGCCGCCCAGGCCGGCGCCGCGCAGGAAGGCGAGCCAGCTCACGCCCGTCGCGCTGGTAGGCGCGCAGCGTGGCGGTCAGATCGGCGGGCAGCGGCGCCTCGGGGAGGCGCTCGAAGCCGTCGACCAGCGGCGCCAGCCGATCGAGGCCGGGCGGCGGCGGGTGCTCGAGCTCGGCGCACAGCGCCGCCAGCGCCGGCAGCGCGTGGCGCGCCAGCGCGCCGTCGTCCTGCGCGCGCGGCGAGCAGATCGGCGACCCGCTGCCCGTGCTTCGCCAGCCAGCCGATCGGCAGCGGCGCCCAGCCGCCGCCGTCGAGCGGCACGATCCCGAGCCCCTCCTGCCAGGCGCGCACGACCGCCGCCGCGTCGACGGCTGGCGGTCGACTTTGCCGTCACCCGTCGACGAACGAATGTCAGGTCGAAGCGCACCGTCTGTCGCCGCCGGCGGCGCTGGTGACGCGATGCAGGCGGGGCTCCAGCGTCGCCGCCGGCTTGACGATGCCGGCCGCGCTCCCCGACAGATCGCCGCGCCAGCGCTTCAGCTTCTCGACGAACCGTGGCGCGTCGGCGCCGCCGAAGGTGGTGCGGCGTCCCGGCAGCAGGTCGAGCTCGGCGCGCAGCCGCTCCAGCGCCGTCCGCTCGGCCGGCGTATCGCGCAGCGGCACCGGACCGCGCAGGTAGACCAGCTTGCCGGCGTCGATGCGCGCGCACGGGCGGCGAGCCGTAGACCAGCGCCGGCAGCACGCTGAGGCCGCCGCCGTCGATCTGATCCAGATCTGCAGGACGATCCGCGGCTTCAGGTCGCGCACCACCGGCGGCAGCCGCTGGCTGCGCACGTCGAGCACCGCGCTCCGCGCCAGGTCGGGGAGCACGACGGTGAGGAGCTCGCCGAGCTGCGCCGGCCCGAACGCGCGCCGCACCGGCAGGTGTCTGCAGGCGAACACCGGTCAGCTCGGTCTCGGCCAGCCGGTGCAGCGACCGCCGCGCCGTCGTCCTCGCACAGCGCGACGCCCGGTGGCGACCACGGCCTGCACGCGCGGGTCGGGGGCGATCGTCAGCCGCACCTCGGGCCCCGCCGGCGCCGGTGGCGTCGATCAGCGTCGCGTGCGGCAGGATCTCCTCCTCGGCGACCCCGGTGGCGACGCCGTCGACGGCGACGCGCGCCGCGCCTGCCAGGAGACGCAGCAGCGCGTCCAGCTTGCTCGGCGACAGGACCACGCGACTGCCCGCCGCCGCTCACCGCCAGCAGATCGTCGACGCGCAGATCGACGTCGTCGAGCTGCAGCCGCGCCGCCTCGGTCGGGTTGGCGAGCCGCGCCCGCAGCGGCCCCGCAAGCGGCGCCTCGACGCCGTCGGGCGCGATCAGGACGCGCGCCAGGCGCAGCCCGTCGGGCTCGCGCGCGAATCGATAGCCGACCTGCGCGCCCAGGCGGCGGGAGCCTTCACGACGGGCACCGGCGCCTGACCCGCAGCGCCGGCGTCCGCACCACCGTCGGCGCCCGCCTCCGCCGCCTCGCCGAGGACGATCGCCGCCGCCGCCACGTGCTCGCACGGGCTGACGCGCGAGGGACAGTCGCACTCCCACTCGTTCTCCGTCGGATAGAGCACCACCGTCGGCGCGACCGGCCGCCCCGGCGCGCGCACGCGCAGCACGATCTCCTCCGCGGTCTGCGACTCGACCGCGACGCCGCCCGCGCGCGCCAGCGTCACCCCCTGGGACCAGAGCCCCGACTTGCAGCGCTTGCGGATCGACGCCAGCAGCGGAGCCAGGCTCATGCCGCGAGCATCCTGTCGACAATGGCCGACAGAGCGGCCAGCCGCAGCCCGCCCCGCCCCAGCGCGAACGGATCGGGGATCGCGACGCCCAGCCGAAGGGTGCAGTCCTCGACCGCGCCGACGCGCGTCCCGAAGTAGGTCCCCGCCGCCGGGCGCACGTCGAGCCACGTCTCCGGCAGCGCCACCCCCTCGGACTCGAGCACGTCCAGCGGGTAGCGCCCCCAGATGCAGAGCAGATCGTCGGGACGCGCGAAGGCGTCCCAGCGCGCGCGAAACGACTCCCAGCTCTCCCCCTCTGCCAGCCGCTCGCGCGAGATGCGGATGTGGTTGGGGATGGACGGCGCCAGCGGCCGCCGCGGCTTGATCACCGCCTCGAACGTCTCGCCGGTCTTCGCCCGTCGCGCCACCCACTGGACGATCTCCGCCGGGTGCCCCCCCGGCCGCCGCGCCGGCCAGGCGTTCGCCTCGCCGTGCAGGCAGACGATGTCGCCGGCCCGCTCGCGCAGGAGAGCCGGCGTCCGCGGCCGCTGCGACTTCCGCGCCCGGTGCAGCGCGTGCCGCTGCCGCGCGCCGCGCACGTTCGTCGCGTAGTGAACCTGCGTGTCGATCATCGCCTCGAACGGCCGCAGCAACGTCGCGAACCGCTCCGGGTCCCCCTCCAGCACCCCCAGCACCTGCGCCAGCGCCTCGACCGTGGCGACGCAGTGATCGGCCGGCTCCTTCCGGATCCGGTAGTTGCTGGGGGCCGGCGGCGTGAACCGCAGCTGCGGCAGCGCCGCCAGCATCGCGTTCCGCTTGGTCAGCTTGCGCGCCTGCCACCAGGTGCCGTCGACGACCACCAGCGTGATCGGCTCGTCCGTCGGCAGCGCCGCGATATCGACGGCGTTTGGCCCCGGAAACAGCAGGTACGCGGGCCGCCCGTCGCTGCCGGCCAGCGCGTCCAGCACCGCGGGGTCCTCGTCGAAGTCGATCCCGACGTGCAGCTGGGAGTCCGGCAGGCAGAGGTGCGCCAGCCGCGCCGTCCCGACCGGCATGAACTGCTCGCGCGGGTGCTGCAGCAGCACGACGCGGGTCCGCGTCGGCAAGGACACCAGATGTTCGCAATAACAGACCGACGCGGGTCGCCGGCACCGCGCGCAGACCTCGCGGTGGGGGGCAGGCTCGGGAATCACGGCGCGGAGATTAGCAGCAGACGCGTCGCTTCAGCGCATCGGGCGGGACGACTTGCCGCGGCCCGCGCCCTTGCGGATGCGGGTTGGATCGCGCGGCGGCTTGGCGCTCCCCGTCAGCGCCAGCCGCAGCCGCTGCGCCAGCGCGCTCCCCTGCCCCGTCGCCTTGTCGCCGACGGACACGATTGTGTCCGATAGCATGGCGCGCACGTCGGGGTGGCGCGCCTCGCGGCACTCGTGCTCCAGCCAGTCCGCGCCCAGATCGCGCGCGGTGAACGCCGCGACGACCGCGGGTAAGGTCCGAGAGAGCGCGAGCAGTAACCGGCGGCGTCCGTCGGAGCGCTCCGCCGCGCGCGAGGCGCCGGCCGCCGCCGCGATCGCGCGCGACAGGTAGTCGAGGAGCGGCTGCGGATCGCCCAGCGCCGCCAGCGCCTGCCGGTTCGCGAACACCTCGACCGCCACGCCCGCGGCGCCGAAGCCGACCTCACGATCCTCGATCTCCATCCAGTCCGTCGCCTCTCGAACCAGCGCGTCCGCCCCGCCGGGGCGGGTGGCGAACATCGTCAGCGCGTCAAGCGTCCCCACGCGCACCGGTCCCCGCTCGTCACCTGCGAGCAGCACCAGCGCCGCCCATGCCGTCCCCACGTCCCGATCGGCGCGCAGGCGCCCGACCCAGCCGTGTGCGGCCGCGATCGGCAGGAAGACCTCGGGCGTGTCGGGCGCGGCGTCGTTCGCGCCCAGTCGTTCGAGCAGCCGCGACGCCGTCCCCGACAGCGCCCCGATCTCGACCCCGAACGCGGCGGCCAGCCGCAGGTTGGGCTTGGCGCCGTGGCCCGCGCCGTAGCGGCAGAACAGAATCCTCCAGCTGTGCCGGCTTACCGGCGAGCGCCGCGGTCAACGCGGCGCGCAGCGGCTCGCTCCTCAGGCCGTCGTTCGGGGAGGTCGGTCGCATCGGGGCGAGCAGCGTACCTCAGGTCCTTGCCGAGGTCCCTTCCGAGGTCCCTTCCGGCAGGCCCGACGCCGTTCCAGTTTCCGGCGAACATCGTGGCGAAGGGCCGGGTCGCGAGCAGCCGGTGGCACATGACGCGGAAGTGCATCGTCGCCGCGCTCGGCACCCCGTTCGATCCGTTCGCCCCCCCTTTCCCGCCGGTACCCATCCCACTCCAATACGTCGGAGCGGACCCGGATGTGACATCGAAGGCTGTAAGGAATCCCCTGATAACGCCGTCGGGCGGCCGCGCGCTGCCTGTGCCTAACGCGCGTATTTCAGATGCGTCACATCGGGCGCGGCCACGGTGCGGACCAACGACAGACCGCGCAGGTCCGTGGTGCCGCCGTCGAACAGCCGCTCTCCGCGGCCCAGCAAGATCGGAACCAGGCTGAGCTCCATCTCGTCCACCAGCCCGACGGCGAGGTACTGCCGGGCGGCACTGGCGCCGCCCGCCAGCGCCACGTCGCGGTCGCCGGCCGCCCGGCGCGCCTGCTCCAGCGCCGCCGCGATCCCGTCGGTGACGAAGGTGAACGTCGTTCCCCCCTTCAGCGACAGCGGCAGCCGCGCGTGGTGGGTCAGCACGAAGACCGGGTGGTGAAAGGGCGGGTCGTCGCCCCACCAGCCGTTCCACGGCTGCGCGGCGTCCCAGCGTCCCGGGTGCCCGCCGAACATGTTCCGTCCCATGATCGTGGCGCCGACATTGGAAAGCGATTCCTGGATTACCGGCGTGCTGGCGTTCACCTCGCCGCCGGGAAGCCCGTGCACCGCGCGCCAGGCGGCGAGCGGAAAGACCCAGTCGTGCAGGCGCATCCCGCCGACGCCGAGCGGGTTGTCGACGCTCTGGCTGGCGCCGGCCACGAAACCGTCGAGCGACATCGAGATCCTGAACCGCAGCTTTCCCACGCCGCCGTTCTAGACGGAGGCGCTGCCGCGGTCCAGGCGCGATCGAAGTCGGGACATCCGCGGCGAAGCGGCGTCCCGGCGTCCCTACTTCGAGGCTTCGGCTTTCGCCTTTCGCTCGTCCTTGCGGGCCTTGGTACCGGCCTCTTCCACCTTGGCCCCCGACTTCTCCATCTCCTTGGCGGCGTCGCCGCGCGCCTCGCCGGACTTCTCGATCGCCTCGCCCTTCTTCCGCATCTTCTTGCCGGCGGCCTCCTGCGACTTGTTGTCGTTCTTGTCGCCGGCCTTCTCCATCGCCTTGCCCTGCTTCTCCATCTCGGCGCCGCGCGCCTTCTCGGCGTTAGCCGCCTTCTCCTCGGCGTTCCCCTTCTTCTCCATCCGGTTCCCTTCGGCCTGGGCGGGGGTCTGATCGGCCCTTGCGGCCGGGACGGCCAGGAGAGCGACGGCGGCGAACAACAGAGCAGAGCGGATCGCGGTACGAATCATGTGACCTCCTCGGGTTGACCCCAATGCTCGGGGTTGTCCGATAGGAATGGTCACGACTGGGGTCAGGAGTACCCCTTGCCTATCGCGCCGACGGCCCCACGCGCGCGGGTGAAAGACGGACTCAGAGGCGGACCTTGGCGTTGTCGCTCGAGCCACCCGAGGCGGGCGTCGTTCCGCGGACGTACGCCGACGCCATCTCGACCAGGAACTTGATCCCTTTCGTCCCGCTCTGATCCCAGTACTCCGCGTCGCGGGGCGCGACCGCGAGGATGCAGAGCGCCGGGTCGTCCTTGCCACCGGGAAACCAGACCCGCCAGGTCTCGGTCCAGAGTCGCTCGACGAGCGCGCGCTCGCGACAGATCCGCGCCGCGCCCGAGATCGACACGTAGCGGACGCTGTCCTGCAGCGTCACCAGCACGTCGGGGTGAGCGGCGATCTCCTCGACCTTGGGCGAATCGACGCTGGTCGCGAAGTAGAGCAGGCCGTCGTCATGCTCAGCCGCGAGGCTCAGCGGGCGGGCGCGCAGCTCGCCGCCCCGGGTCCGCGTCACCAGCATCGCGGTTCGGAACTTCGTTACCAGCTCGAACAGGTGCACCCGCGGATCGCCATCGGTTTTGGTCATCGCAAAGGACGAACCTAGTCACCACCCTTCGGGATGACCACTATCGCCACTCAGGAGGAGCCATGACGAAGACGTTCGCGCTGAGTTTGGCGCTGCTCGCGGGCGGTCTGTCGCTGGCCGGCGGCGCGGCCGTGGCGGCGGATCCGCTGCCGACGGCAGAGGTGCTGGGGCAGCTGCACGCCTCGAACCAGAAGGAGGTCGAAGCGGGGAAGCTGGCCCAGAAGAACGGCACCAGCAGGGCGGTGAAGGAGTATGGCGACATGCTGGTCAAGGACCACGGCGCCGCGGACAAGCTGGTCGTCGCCCTGGCGAAGCAGGAGAAGATCGATCTGGCGGCCGCCACGCCGGCCGAGGCAGGCACGATGGCGATGGTCCCGGCGGGGGCCGCGTTCGACCTGAAGTTCGCGCAGATCATGGTCGAGGATCACACCAAGGACATCGCCGAGGCGATCGAGGCCCGCGACCGCACGACCGACGGCAAGTTGAAGGCGCTGCTCAACGAGCTGATTCCCACGCTGCAGAAGCACCAGGAGGCGGCGCAGAGGATCGCGGGGGGAGCAGCGAAATAGAACGATGAAATAGCTGTTCCTTTCCGCTGTTGGGCTCGCATTCGCTCCGGAGATGGAGAACTTGAAATTGCGATGCGTGCCTACGAGTTGCGCGGCCGAGGCTTCGACAAGCTGGTGTTCGTCGAGCGGCCGACGCCTCGCCCCGGGGCGGGGCAGGTGCTGGTGCGCATCCGGGCGACCAGCCTGAACCGTCGCGACCTGATGATCGTGCAAGGCATTTACGGCGCCGAGCCGCGCTATCCGGTCGTGCCGCTCTCCGACGGCGCCGGCGAGGTGATCGACCTCGGCCCCGGCGTCAAACACCTCGAGCTCGGCGAGCGGGTGATGAGCGCGTTCTTTCCGCGCTGGGTCGACGGGCCGCCCGATCCGGAGACGCGGGCGCTCACGCTCGGCGGCTCGACGGACGGCGTGCTGGCCGAGGAGGTCGTGCTCGAGGCCGCCACGGCTGTCCCCATTCCTGACACGCTCTCGTTCGAGGAGGCCGCGACGCTGCCGTGCTCGGGGCTGACCGCCTGGGTCGGGCTGGCCGGGCTGGGACAGCTCCGGCCGGGCGAGACCGTGCTGGCGATGGGGACCGGCGGCGTCAGCGTCTTCGCGCTCCAGCTGGGCAAGGCGATGGGGGCGCGCGTGATCGTGACCTCCAGCGGCGATGACAAGCTGGGCCGCGCCAAAGCGCTTGGGGCCGACGCGGTCATCAACTACCGCCAGACTCCCGACTGGGACGTGCAGGCCCGCGCGCTGACCGACGGACGCGGCGTCGACCACATTCTGGAGGTGGGCGGGGCGCAGACGTTGCCCACGTCGCTGCGGGCGCTCCGCGACGGCGGCCACCTGGTGCTGGTGGGCGGGCTGGCGGGTGAACGACCGCAGCCCGAGGCTGCCCGGAACAGCCGCGACATCCGCGTCGATTCGGTCTACGTCGGCAACGCCCGCCAGCTACAGGCGCTGGCCGACATGGTCGCGCGGGCCGCCGTGCACCCCGTCGTCGATCGCGTGTTCACGTTCGAGACCGCGCGCGACGCCTACGAGTGCATGCGGCGCGGCGACCACTTCGGGAAGATCGTCATCCGGCTGGATTAGCTCGACGAGCCGCACGAGGTGCGAGGGCGCTCGACAGTGCGTTCCACAACCTGTGGCGGTTCAACCGCGACGTGATCGGCTATGCGCTCCGCGTCGAGGCGTACGCGCTGCCGAGCCACGGCGCTTTCCCTTCGTTTGATGTGTTTTGGGCGACGGAGATGCCGGCTCTGGCGGAGCGGCCGCAGCCTTCGGCACGACGAGCGTGAGCTCGCCGTCGACGAGCTCCGCCTTCGCGTGGGCGACGTCTGCCTGGACCGGCAGCGTGAGCTTGAACTTGCAGACATACGCGCCGTCCGTCTCCTTGACGTCGAGCGAAGGCGCCCTGTCCGTCTCCTTGGCCTTGAACGAAGGCGCGTCAACGGAGCGCCCAAAACCGAATAGCTCGTGCATGAACCAGAACGGATCCCACACCGCGAGGGCGAGGCTCGGGGTTCCGCCGGTCTGCTTCTTCTGAACCGCTACATTCTCCATGTCTTCTCCTGCTATTTCGCCCCTGGTGCGGGTTCACCTTTAATGGTGTCCACGGGGTCGCCTGCGACAACCGCCTCCTTTTCCCTCGCTGTCCACGTGGCCGTGGACGCTGAGCTTGGCGACCTGGGATCGCCTTTCCCCCGTCCAATCAGCGACCATCTGCTGCAAGCGCAGCGCGTTTTCGGGGGCGTAGCCGCGGGCGTCGTTGTCGAAGTAGACGAAGACGTCGGCGCCGTCGCGCGCCCAGCCGCGAATACGGCGCGACCAGGTCCCGAGCTCGCGGTCGGTGTAGCGGCTCGCGTAGAGCGCGGTCGCGCCGTGCAGCCGCACGTAGGCGAAGGCCGCTGTCCGTTCGAATGACAGCGGGTGGCGCCCCGCGCTGTCGGCGGCGACCAGCGCCACGTCGAAGGCGCGCATGACCGCCAGCGCCTCGTCGCAGAGCCAGGAGGCATGGCGGATCTCCAGCGCGTGCCGGACCGGCCGGCTCCGGCCGTCGGGCGCCGTCAGCGTGGCCCGGCCGGTCGTGCGCGCGTCGTGACGGCGCGCCCAGCGCTCCACGCCGGCGACGTCGCGGGGGAGCGCCGCGAAGAAGCGCTCGGCCCGCCCGCGTTCGAAGGGGAGCTGCGGCGGCAGCTGCCAGAGGATCGGGCCCAGCGTGGCGCCGAGGCGCAGGATCCCCTGCGCGCAAAAGTTGCCGAGCGCGGTCTCGAACCCGCGCAGCTTCAGCATGTGAGTGATGTAGCGGCTCCCCTTGATCGCGAACAGGAAGTCATCGGGGACCTCCCGGCGCCAGGCGGTGCAGGTCGGGGGACGGGTGAGCGAATAGAACGTCCCGTTCACCTCGACGGTCGGGAGCCGCTCGGCCAGGTAGCGGAGCTCGTCGCGCTGGCGCAGGCCGCGCGGATAGAACGGGCCGCGCCAGTGCGGGTACTGCCAGCCGCTGGTCCCGATCCGGATCACCTCGCGCTCCCCCCGACTGAAGCTGCGGTCGCGCGTGGCGCGCGAAAGGCCTCTGCCGCAACAGCGCGCCCGTGCCTACGTTCCCGAGGCCACCACACCCGGAGGAGACCCCATGAATGCAGTCAAGATGCTGAAGCAGCAGCACCGCGAGGTCGAGAAGCTGTTCAAGGAGTTCGAGAAGGCCAAGGCGGCCGGCCCGAAGCGAAAGGCCTTCGACCAGATAGCCGACGCGCTGGCCGTCCACGCCGCGATCGAAGAGCGTCACTTCTATCCCGGGGTGAAGCAGAAGCAGACGGAGGAGATCCTGTTCGAGTCGGTCGAGGAGCACCTGGAGATCAAGCGGACGATCGCCGATCTGATGGCGCTCGAGACCATCGACGAGACCTTCGAGGCCAAGGTGAAGGTCCTGCAGGAGGACGTCGAGCACCACGTCGAGGAGGAGGAGCAGGAGCTGTTCCCGATGGTCGAGAAGCTGCTCGACGCCGAGACCCTGGAAGCCCTGGGCGCCGAGATGGAGGAGACCCAGGACGAGCTCGTCAGCGAGGGAAATCCCCGCGACGCTGTCCCGGACGAGATCGAAGTGGCGGCGCCGATCTAGGGCGTACCCGGAACGACACCGGACGCAGCACGCCCGGGAGCTGCGCCGACGGCATCAGAACGGTGCCGTCGGCGACGTCCGGGGGGACGGCCAGCCAGGCGCTGAAGAGCGCGTCGACGACGCGATCTCCGCCGCAGAGGGCGCATCGACTCGCGTCGGCGGCCGTCGCCTGGGCGGCGCACGCCCCGCAGCGCGCCGGCACCCGCATCGCGATCGCCACCATGCCGCCCTGACCGACCTCCTCTTCGTCGAGGAGGAGCTCGATGACGTTGTCGGCGGCACGCCGTGCGATCCCGCAGGTGAGCAAAGCGTTCAGCGGCCCGCTCAGGCGCGATAGCAAGACGCCTGGCGCGCGACGCCGCGCAGTGACCGGATGAGTCACGCCCGCAAGATAACGATGACGGGCGCGTTGGCCAGGGGAAGGACGGACCTTCACCCCGTTCATGGAACCAAGAGACGCGACCCGCCACGGCTCACCTAGCCGGGGGGAGTCCGCATGCCTATGCTGTGGACGCTCCCCCTGCAAGGGATGGATCATCAGTGAGTTCCGCTCAGCCGTTGAACATGCCGGACGAAGACGCGCGCGCGCAGCGCAGCTTACATCTGCTGAATGCGACCACGGCATTCGCGGCTGCCCTCACCGAGGACGACGTCGCCCGTGCGCTGCTGTTCGTCACCGAGGAGATCCTCCACGCGAGCGCCGGTGTCGTCTATCTGCAGGACGCGGACGGGCAGTTGCGGCTCGCGGCCGCGCGAGGCGTCTCACATTCGATAGAGCGGTGGGAGCGCCTCCCGCGTGAGGCGCCGCTGCCGCTCGCGACCGCGGTCGCCGAGCGCCGCCCCGTGTTCATCGGCACCAGGGCGGAGCTGCTGGCCCGGTACCCGGGGCTCGCCGACACCGCCGTCCCCGCGGCGCGTCTCCAGGCGGTGGCGGCGATGCCCCTCGTACAGGGGGAGCGGATCGTCGGCGGGTTCGCGGTCAGCTTCGACGGCGAGCGCCGCTTCAATCCCGAGGAGCGCCGCTGGCTGGACGCGATCGCGGCCCAGGCCGCCGTGGCGGCCGATCGGGCCCGCCTCTATCAGGCCGAGCGGCGCGCCCGCGAGGAGGCCGAGACGCTGTTCCGGATCAGCGAGTCGCTGAGCGCGACGCAGCTCGATCTCGAGGGCGTGGTTCAGCGGGTCACCGACGAGGCGACCAAGCTGACCGGCGCCCAGTTCGGCGCCTTCTTCTACAACGTGCTCGACAGCGCCGGAGAGTCGTACCTGCTCTACACGCTGTCGGGCGCCCCCAAGGAGGCGTTCGCGAAGTTCGGGCTGCCGCGCAACACGCCGATCTTCGCCGCGACGTTCGCCGGCGAAGGGGTCGTCCGCCTCGACGACGTGAAGAAGGACCCCCGCTACGGCAAGATGGCCCCTCACCACGGGATGCCGAAGGGGCACCTGCCGGTCACCAGCTACCTGGCCGTTCCGGTGATCGCGCGCGACGGCGAGGTGCTGGGCGGGCTGTTCTTTGGCCACCCCGAGCCCGGGCGCTTCACCGCCGCGCACGAGCGGGTGACGAAGGCGCTGGCCGCGACCGCGGCGCTGGCGATCGACAACGCCAAGCTGTTTCGCGCCGCGCGCGATGCCGAGGCGCGCCAGCGCCGGGTCGCCGACGAGCTGCGCGAGACGGTGCGCTTCAACGAGCTGTTCGTCGGCGTGCTGGCCCACGACCTGCGTTCGCCGCTGGCCGCGATGCTGACCGCCGGTGAGCTGATCAAGTCGCGCCTCGAGCAAGCGCACGACGACCGCAACCTGAAGCCGGTGGGCCGGATCCTGAGCAGCGGCCAACGGATGGCCCGCATGGTCGAACAGCTGCTCGATTTCACCCGGCTCCGGTTCGGCGGCGGGATGACCCTGGAGCCGCGCCCCGCCGAGCTCGCCCCCCTGGTCCGCCAGGTCGTCGACGAGCTGGAGACCGCCAACCCCGACCGGCGGATCGCCGTCGAGACCTCGGGAGACCTCGGCGGCGCGTGGGATCCGGACCGGCTCGGCCAGCTTTTCTCCAACCTGCTCGCGAACGCGGTGCAACACGGCAGCCCCGAAGACGGCGTCCATGTCCGGCTGACCGGCGACGCGCCCGACGTGGTCCAGTTCGCCGTCCACAACATGGGCTCTGTCCCCCCGGACCTGCTCTCGAACCTGTTCGAGCCGCTGATCGGGAGCGAGGGGCGGCGCGACAAGGCGCGGGGGCTGGGGCTGGGGCTGTTCATCACCCGCGAGATCGCCAAGGCGCACGGCGGCGACGTCAGCGTCACCTCGACGCAAGCCGCGGGGACGACCTTCACGGTGACGTTGCCGCGCTTCGCCACCGCGACGATCGCGCCCAAGGCCGAGGCGCGCGAGGGCCGCCCCGCGGCCACGGCGATCGCCGCCAAAGAGCCCGGTCGCAGCCCCTTGCACGAGAGCGAGAACCGGTTCCGGCTGCTGGTCGAAGCGGTGAAGGACTACGCGATCTTCATGCTCGACCCGAGCGGCCGCGTCGCCACCTGGAACGCCGGCGCCAAGCGAATCAAGGGCTACGAGGCCAGCGAGATCATCGGCCAGCACTTCTCGCGCTTCTACGACGAGGCGGAGGTGCGCACCGGGAAGTGCGAATACGAGCTGGAGGTCGCGGCGAAGGAGGGGCGTTTCGAGGACGAAGGGTGGCGCATCCGCAAGGACGGCTCGAAGTTCTGGGCCAACGTGTTGATCACGGCGGTGCGCAACCCGGTCGGCGAGCTGGTCGGTTTCACCAAGGTGACGCGCGACCTGACCGAGCGGCGGCGGCTGGAGCAGGAGCAGCTCAGCCTGGCCCGCGCCCAGGAGGCGATCCGTCTGCGCGACGAGTTCCTGGCGCTCGCCTCCCACGAGCTGAAGACGCCCCTGACGGTCCTGCAGATCCAGCTCGACAGCCTGCGCGACCAGTTCGCCCACGCCGATCAGAAGGTGGCGACCAAGCTGCAGCGGGCGGCGCGCAGCAGCGATCGTCTGGCGCGGCTGATCGAATCGCTGCTCGACGTCTCGCGCATCGCGACCGGCAAGTTCGCGCTCGATCCGAAGCCGTTCGATCTGGGCGAGAGCGTCGGCCGGCTGCTCGACGGCCTGCGCCCTGCCGCGGCGACGGCCGGATGCGAGCTGACGCTGACGACCGGCGGCGGTGCGCTGGCGGGAGTCTGGGATCAGCTGCGCATCGAACAGGTCGTCACCAACCTGGTGGCGAACGCGATCAAGTACGCCGCCGGCACGCCGATCGAGGTCAGCCTGAACGGCGACGGCGACCAGGTGGTGCTGGTGGTCCGCGACCACGGCCCGGGAATCGGCGAGGCGGAGCTGGAGCGAATCTTCGGGCGCTTCGAGCGCGCCGAGGCGATCGGCCACCACGGCGGCCTCGGCCTCGGTCTCTATCTGATCCGCGAGATCGTGGAGGGCCACGGCGGGTCCGTGACCGCGAGCAACGCCGACGACGGTGGCGCTCGCTTCGAGGTCCACCTGCCGTCCCACCCCCCCGATCGAGACGTAAGCTGATGTCTGACCATCACGTCGATCATCACATCCTGGTCGTCGACGATGAGGAGATGATCCGCGACAGCCTCATCGAGTACCTCGACGAGAACGGCTACCGCGCGATCGGCGCGGTCGACGGGCGGGACGCGCTCGCCAAGCTGGCCGCCCCGGACCGGCGCCCCTGCGTGATCCTGCTCGACCTGATGATGCCGATCATGGACGGCAAGACGTTCCGCACCCAGCAGCTGCGCGACCCCGCGCTGGCCGGAATCCCGGTGATCGTGCTGTCGGCCTACCACGGGGTGGCCAAGTGGGCGAGCGAGCTGAAGCTCCCGGACCATCTGAGCAAGCCGTTCAAGCTCGAAGAGCTGCTGCGCCTGATCCACAAGCACTGCCCCGTGTAGACGGCCGTGTAGCCATGCCCCGCGCGCGTTGCTAGAACGGCGCGCCGCATGCTGCTCGACCTGACGCCGCTCCGTCGCCACCGCGACTTCCGCCTGCTCTTCGTCGGGCAGTTCGTCTCGTTCTTCGGCAGCATGATCACCTACGTCGCGGTGCCGTATCAGGTCTACCAGCTGACGTCGTCGAGCCTGACGGTCGGCCTGCTCGGCGCCGTGCAACTGGTCCCCCTCCTGCTGTTCGGCCTCTGGGGCGGGGCCTACGCCGACGCGATGGACCGCCGGCGCCTGCTGATCGGCGCCGAGGTGGCGCTGATGCTGATCTCCGCGGGGCTGGCCGTGAACGCCTTCCAGGCCCACCCCAGCGTCGCGACGATCTTCGTGCTGACCGCGCTGATGTCGGCCGTGAACGGCTTTCACCGCCCGACGCTGGAGGCGATGTCGCCGCGGCTGGTCGATCGCGACGAGCTGCCGGCGAACGCGGCGCTCACCTCGCTGCGCAGCACCCTCGGCTCGGTGGCCGGCCCGGCGGTGGGCGGGCTCTGCGTCGCCCACTTCGGCCTCTCGGCCACCTACCTGATCGACGTCGCGACCTTCGCCGTGTCGCTGGCGGCGCTGGCCGCGATGGCCGCCATGCCCCCTGCCGACGAGGCGGCCAAGCCCGGCCTGCGCAGCATCATCGAGGGGCTCGACTACGCGCGCCGCCGCCCGGTGCTGCTCGGCACGTACATCGTCGACATCGTGGCGATGACCTTCACGATGCCGACCGCGCTCTACCCCGCGATGGCCCAGCACTGGGGGGGCGCGACCGCCGCCGGCTGGCTCTACGCCTCGATGTCGATCGGCAGCCTCGTGCTGACGCTGTTCAGCGGCTGGACCAAGGCGATCACCCGCCGCGGCGCCGCCGTCATCATCGCCGCCGCCGGGTGGGGCGTCGCGATCGTCGCCCTCGGCTACGCCCCCACCCTCCCCCTCGCCGTCCTCTGCCTGGCGCTGGCCGGAGCCGCCGACATGGTGAGCGGCATCTTCCGGATGACGATCTGGAACGAGACCATCCCGACCCACCTGCGCGGCCGCCTCGCCGGCGTCGAGATGATCAGCTACATGACCGGCCCGCTGCTGGGCAACGCCCGGGCCGGCTGGATGGCCACGATGCGCTCGGTGCAGTTCTCGATCGTGGCGGGTGGGTTGATCTGCGTCGGCGGCGTGCTGCTTTGTATTCCGCTCCTGCCTCGGTTCTGGGGTTACCGGTCGGACGCCGGCGCCGACGACGTCGTCGCACCAGCCGAATGAACCGGCGAGCGGGGAGTGCCGTTTCCACTCGTCCCCCTCGCCGATGTCCGTTCCGTATCACGCGCCGTACGCGCTTTTGGTTGCGGGCTCCCAACTCTTCCGTGGCGCGATCGACTCTCTGGTTTCGGTCGTGCAACGGCGAATTTCCGACGTGCGGAATTCACGGCAACCCGCCCGGGCGCCGTTGCCATCGCTGGCGGGCGGCGGACGCGCCCTCAGCTTGTGGTCGGGAGGATTCCGATGCGGAAAACACTGGGGTGGGTTTCGGTGACGGTGGCGATCGCGCTGACCAGCGCCGCGGGGGCACTCGTCACCAACTGCGGCGACGACCTCCCGCCGACGCCAAGCACCATCAACGGCACGACCAACACCTCGGGGCCGTCGCCGCAGACGTCGGACGCCGCGGCCACCGACGCCGGCCCGGACGGTGGCGCCGCGGGCGGCTGACCCCACGGAGCCAGCGCAGACGGCCGCACCGTCGCTTCGGCGACTGGAAACAACCCGCTGACGGAGCGGCTGATAGTGTCTCCGCGTGCACGGAACCGCGGGGCGATTCGCCGAGACGCTGCGCCGGTACTTCGCCACGCTGCGCCCCTCGCAGCGCGTGCTCTGGTGCTACCTGATCTGGTACCTGTTCGCGCTGGGGCGCTACTTCGATCCGAGCCCGTCGCTCTGGCTCAGCTCGCTGGGGATCAGCGCCATCGTCGGGACCGCGCTCTACCTCAGCACCGCGCGGGCGGGACATACCCGGGTGCGCCTGGAACGCTGGCAGATCGCCCGCCTCTTTCTGATGCCCCTGTGCGTCTCCAGCTTCGCCGCCCTGATCAAGGGGCGGGGGTTCATCCTGATTTTCCACCCGTCGCTGCGCGACAACATCCTGGCGGCGTCGGCCTGCACGCTGTTCGTCGCCGGCACCCTCGCCCTGCGCCGCCCGGTGGTACCGTTCTCCGAGAGTGAAGCGGCCGCGTTACCAGAGTGACATCCCGGCGGAGGCGACCGCGCACGAGGTCGCGAAAGCGCGGCGAAAGGGCAATTCCATATACCTGCGTGTCGTCGAATATCGCGTCGGCGATCGGATCGTCGGCAAGCGTCGGTACGACTTAGAAGGCCGAATCAGCTCCGAAGTGGCGCTGAAAGACGGGCTCGCGCACGGACGTTGTTATGAGTTTTTCGACTCGGGGCGAATCAGCTGCGTCGAGCCCTGCGCCGACGGACAACAGCACGGCACCTGCCACCAGTGGGACGAGGACGGCACGTACCTCGGTCGCTACGTGCTCCGGCACGGGACAGGCTTCGACGTCTGGCGACACCGCGACGCGCGAGGCCGCATCTACGAGGGCGAAGTCCGGACCTTCCGCGACGGACGTTTTCATGGCTACGAATGGTGGCTTCACGGCGATCGGCTCTCGTCCGAGTGTCATTTCGTCGGTGACAAGCGCCACGGGATCGAACGATCCTGGAGCTACTCCGGCGGGCTGGAGGACGGCTACCCGCGCTACTGGATCGTCGACGAGCAGGTCGACTTGGCCACCTACCTGAAGGCCGCGGATTCCGACCACACGCTTCCGAAGCTGCGCCCGCGCGACAACGGCGCCAAGCGCCGGCTGCCCAGGGCGGTGCGGGTTATCCTCGAGGCCAACCGGGGTCAGTAAAGGAGTCCGATGTTCGTACGTCTGGGGAGCTTCGAGGTGCAACCGGGGCGGCTCGACGAGCTGCGCGCGACCTACTACCGCGACTGCGTGCCGATCGTGAAGGCGGCGCCGGGGAACGTGGACGCCTATCTGTTGGAATCAGCCGACGGCAGCAACACCATCGTCGCCTGCACGATCTGGCAGACCGAAGCGGACGCGGTCGCTTACGACGCCAGTGGAACCGCCAAGGAGGTGGTCGCCCGGGTGAAGCCCCTCTTCGCGGGACCGCCGAGCCTGCGTTCGTACCGCATCCAGCGACCGTAACCGCTTCGCCGCGGCGGGCGTATCATCCCCGCCGGCGGTTACGCCGAAACGAGAGGGGGGTCGTGATGAGCGCAGAGACAGATTGGGTGTCGGTCGTTCGTGAGCTGGGACCGGGTTTCGCCGAGAAGGCGGCTGCCCACGACGCGGAGGAGACGTTCGTCGCCGATAACTACGAGGCGTTGAAGGCCCGCGGCGTCTTCACGGCCGGCGTGCCCGCCGAGCTGGGAGGCGGCGGCGCCACGCACGCGGAGCTGTGCGGGATGGTGCGCGAGGTGGCCCACCACTGCGGGTCGACCGCGCTGGCGCTCTCGATGCACACGCACATCGTCGCGACCATGAGCTACACCTGGCGCGGCGGGAACAAGGCGCCCGAGGGGATGCTCAAACGCGTCGCCGGCGAGGGGGTCGTGTTGATGACCTCGGGCGGGGCCGACTGGCTGAACGGGTCGGGCAAGCTCGAAAAGGTCGAGGGTGGGTTCAAGATGACCGGGCGAAAGATCTTCGGCAGCGGCGGCCCGGCCGCCCAGGTGCTGATGACGATGGGGATCTACGACGACCCCACCACGGGCCCGACCGTTATTCACTTCCCGGTGCCCCTGTCGTCGCCCGGGGTGAAGGTGCTGGACACCTGGCACACGCTGGGCATGCGTGGCACCGGCTCGAACGACATCGCCCTGGAAGGCGTGTTCGTCCCCGAGGCGGCCGCCGGTGGCATCCGGCGCCCGCCGGGGAAGTGGCACCCGTCGCTTCACACGGTGACGATGAACGCGCTGCCGATCGTCTACGCGGCCTACCTGGGCGTGGCCGAGGCCGCGCGCGACACCGCCCTGGAGATCGCGCGCAAGAAGAAGGACGATCCCCACGTCCCCTACCTGGTCGGCGAGATGGAGAACGAGCTCTGCACCGCGCAGATCGCCCACGCGAGCGCGGTGGAGCTGGTGCGAACGGCCAAGCCCGGGCCCGAGACGACCAGCGCCATACTGAGCCGGCGCACGATCATCGGCGCCGCGGTGCTGCGCACCGTCGACAAGGCGATGGAGGTCGCGGGGGGCGCCAGCTACTTCTGCACCGCCAAGCTGGAACGGCTGTTCCGCGACGCCCAGGCGGCGCGCTTTCACCCGATGCCGGCGAAGCAGCAGACCCGCCTCACCGGGCGGCTGCTGCTGGGCCTCGACATCGACGGTTAGGCGCGGTCAGCCCGGGCACGGCAGCAAGCCCCCGTCGCTGGGGTCGACCGCGTAGGGCTCGCCGCATGCGCAGTCGCCCATGGTGACCTTCCACTCCAGGCCATTGCCCTGGCAATCGACGGACTGCACACAGAGCTTGCACGGTCCTTCGATGCTGTCGCAGAGCTCGACCGCGAGGTCGTACGGCATATTGAAGGTCCACAAACAGGCCGCGTTCGCGTCGGCTGCCGCGTCGGTCTGATCGCCCGCCGCGTCGGCTTTCTCTCCGTTACCAGTGGAGCTGCACCCCACGACCAATGCGAGCAGCAGTCCCCACGCACGTCTGTCATTCATGGCCGCCTCCTAACTAAGTGAGGCGACCATTGTACCCCCGACGCCGTGGCGCAGAGGGGCGGATCAGGCCGCTTACTGCTTGGTGAAGACGTACTCGGCGTCCAGGAACAGCGTGAACTTCGTCGGCGTCGCGGAGTAGCCGACCGGGTTGCCGGGCCCCGCAGTCGGGCAGACGTTCGTGAGGGTTATGTTCGTCCCGGCCTTGACGTAGGTGTGGGAGCTCCGACTCTCGGGGTCTTGCTTCGCCTGGCTCGCCCACTCGACCGCGTTGCCGGTGAACCGGAGCGCGCCGCGAATCGGATCGTTGCTCGTGCTCGCCGTCGCCGCGCCGTAATGATTGAGCTCCGTCAGGGCATAGAGCCCGTCGGAGATGTCGCCACCCATCGGCGGGTTGGTGGATTGAGCCGTCAGGTAGTGCGCAAAGACCGCCGTCGGGAGCGTGATGCTGTTGCAGGCAGTGCCGCCGGCCGCGCCACCCGCGCCGCCCCGACCCGCCGCCCCGCTGCCGGCAACGCCCGTCCCGGCCGCCCCGCTTCCCGCGACGCCCGTTCCCGCCGCACCGCTTCCCGCGACGCCCGTCCCGGCCGCACCGCTGCCGGCAACGCCCGTTCCCGCCGCACCGCTGCCGGCCGCGCCCGTCCCGGCCGCCCCGCTTCCCGCGACGCCCGTTCCGGCGGTGCCGCTGCCCGCGACGCCCGTTCCGGCGACTCCGCTACCGGCGACGCCCGTTCCAGCGACTCCGCCACCAGCCACGCCTGTCCCGGCCGCTCCGCTTCCGGCAACGCCCGCCCCGCCGTGACCGGCGACGCTCCCGCCTGCGCTACCGGCCGTGCCTCCGCCATCCGATCCGCCCGAGCAGCCCTGGCTCAAGAGAGTGGCGGACATCAGAGCAAACAGGAGAGAGGCAACCTTGGTCGGCGCGCGCATGGATTTTTCCTCGCAGGTGGGGCCGTCGGGGACGGCGAAGTGGTCCGGCATTTCCGGACACTCCATTAGCCACCTGCGGTCGCAGACCGCAAAGAAAAACGTAGGGGCGCATACTCTCTGAAGGTCGAATTTACAGATCGCCGGCCGGTCAGTCGCGCTGCGCCCAGGCCCTCAGCTTCTCGGCGGGCCAGGTGTTGGCGACGCGGTCCGGGTTCAGCCAGGCGCGCTCGGCGTTCAGCGCGGCGAAGCGGACGCGGTCCAGCTCCTCGGCGCGGTGGGCGTCGCTGGTCAGCACGAAGGTGACGTCGCGATCGCGCGTGCGGCGCAGCGCCTCGACCGAGAGATCCAGCCGCGGCAGCGCGCCGTTGACCTCCAGCGCCGTGCCGGTCTCCTCGGCGGCGGCGGCGATCGCGTCCAGGTCCAGATCGATCGGCGGGCGGCCGCCGATCATGCGCGCCGACAGATGGCCGATCATGCGCACCGACGGATCGTGCATCGCGGTGACGACGCGCTTGGTCTGCGCCGCGCGATCGAGCTCGAAGTGGTCGTGCACCGACGCCAGGCACCAGTCGAAGCCGCGGCGGAACTCGTCGTCGTAGTCGAGCTCGCCCTTCGGGGCCGATGTTCAGCTCGACGCCGTGCAGCAGCGTGAGCGCATCGCCGAGCTCGCTTCTGCAGGGCGCGGATCCGCTCGCGCTGGGCCAGCAGCGCCTCGCGGCTGACGCCCGACAGCGTCCCCTCGGCGTGATCGGTGATCGCCAGCACGCGGTAGCCGCGCGCCCGGGCGGCCGCGACCACCTCCTCCAGCGGCGAGCGGCCGTCGCCCGAGACGGTGGTGTGCAGGTGGAAGTCGCCGATCACCGGCGGCATCGGCCGCGGCAGGGTGCCGCTCTCGGCCGCCTCGATCTCGCCGCAGTCCTCGCGCAGCACCGGCGGGATGAACGGCAGCCCCAGCGCCGCGTAGATCTCCTCCTCGGTCTCGCTGGCGACGACCTTGCCGCCCGTCGATCTCCGACAGCGCGTACTCGTTCAGCGTCCAGCCGCGGGCGAGCGCGCGCATGGCGCAGCTTGATGTTGTGCCCCTTCGACCCGGTGAAGTAGAGCAGCGCCGCGCCCAGCTGGTGGGGCGCGACCACGCGCAGATCGACCTGCGTGCCGCGGCGGGTGACGACGCTGGTCTTCGAGGGGCCGCGCCCGAGCACGCGGTCGACCAGCGGCAGCGCCACGCAGCGCCTCCATCACCGGCTCGGCCGCCGTCGCCGCGACGACGATGTCGACGTCGCCGATCGTCTCGGAGAAGCGGCGCAGCGACCCGCAGTACGACGCGTGGACGACGCCGGGCACCTCGCAGCATCCGGGCGACGATCCGGGTCGCCGAGCGGCAGCGCCACCGAGATCGGCGTGCGATCGAGCGAGCCCTGCTCCTCCAGCCGCGCGAGCGACTGGGCCAGCTTGTCCTCGGACTTCACGCCGAAGCCCTTCAGGTCGCGCAGCTTGTGGTCGGCCAGCACCTGCCGGCAGATCGTCGATCGACTGCACGCCCAGCTCGGCCCGCAGCCGCTTGACCGCCTTGGGGCCCAGCCCCTGGATGCGCAGCAGCGCGACCGACCGAGCGCCGGGTGCTTGGCCCGCAGCGCCTCGAGCTTGGTGACCTTGCCGGTCTCGAGCAGCTCGCGGATCTTCTCGGCGGTGCTCTTGCCGATGCCGTCGATCTTCTGCAGCTCGGCGACGGTCAGCTTGCCCAGGTCGTTCGCCTGCGCGGCGATCGCCTGGGCGGCGCTCTCGTAGGCGCGCACGCGGAACGACTGCGGGTCGCCCTCCTCGAGCATGGTCAGCTCGGCCAGCTCGCGCAGCATGTCGAGGACGTCTTGCTTGGTGTCGGCCATGACCGATGTTGTAGCCTCGACACGGTGGCCAAGGAAGCCAAGACAAGAGCGAAGAAGCCGGACGACGCCGACACGCTGACGATCGGCGACCGCCAGGTCCGCGTCACCCATCCGGGGAAGCCCTACTTCTCGCGCGAGCGCGCAAGCTCACCAAGCTGGACGCTGGTCGACTACTACCTCGCCGTCGCGCCCGGCGCGCTGCAGGGCATCCGCGACCGGCCGATCGTGCTCAAGCGCTTCGTCAACGGCGCCGAGGGCGAGGCGTTCTATCAGAAGCGCGCGCCCGACAACCGGCCCGACTGGCTGCGCACGGTGACGCTGTCGTTTCCTTCGGGGCGCACGGCCGAGGAGGTGGTCGTCGACGACGCCGCGGGGCTGGCCTGGGTCGTCAACCTCGGCTGCATCGAGCTGCACCCGCACGCCGTGCGCGCCGGCGACCTCGACCACCCCGACGAGCTGCGCGTCGATCTCGATCCCGGCCCGGGCGTCGCCTGGGACGACGTGCGCCGGGTCGCGCTGGAGGTGAAGGCGCTGCTCGAGGAGATGGGCCTCACCGGCTGGCCCAAGACCAGCGGCTCGCGCGGCATGCACGTCAACGTCCGCATCCACCCGCGCTGGACCTTCACCGAGGTCCGGCGCGCGGCGCTGGCGCTGTCGCGCGAGATCGAGCGCCGCGCGCCCGGCGCTCGCGACGTCGAAGTGGTGGAAGGAGGAACGCCACGGCGTCTTCCTCGACTACAACCAGAACGCCAAGGACCGCACGACCTGCTCGGCCTACTCCGTGCGCCCGCTGCCCGACGCGCGCGTGTCGGCGCCGCTGGCCTGGAGCGAGGTCGCCGACTGCGACCCGGCCGACTTCACCGTCGCGACGATGCCGGCGCGTTTCGCGCGCGATCGGCGATCCGCACGCCGAGATGGACGCGCGCGGCGGGATCGCTCGACGGGCTGCTGGAGCTGGCCGCGCGCGACGAGGCGGCGGGCCTCGGCGACGCGCCCTGGCCGCCGCACTTCGCGCAAGATGGAGGGCGAGGCGCCGCGCGTGGCGCCGTCGCGCGCGCGCAAGCCGGCGGCGGACGGCACCGCGAAAGCGCCGCGCGCGCCGCGCACGAAGATGCCGCTCGTCACCGTCGCCAACTCGCCGAACAAGGACGCGGCGCTGGCCGGGCTCGAACGCTGGAAGGCGCGGCACCCCGAGGCCGCCGCGCTACCTCGCGGTCGACGACGTGCTGGTCGACTCCATGCGCGGCCGCTCGTCGACCTGGACCCGCATCCGCGTCAACCTGCGCAACGTCCCCGAGGACGATGCGCCCGCCGCAGGAGACGCCCGACCCCGACGACGACCCGACGCGCGAGTGGCGGAAGCAGTGGGCCGCCCGGAAGCAAGACCAGCCTTAGGATCTGGACAGTGTATGTTGCCCCGCGGAGGTCACGACCATGACGACCACGTCACTCGCGGGCTACGAATTCACGAAGGAACAGAACGGTACCTTCATGGGGCTGGTCCGCAATCTCGCGCGGTCGGGGGTGGTGGCGGTCGTGGCGAGCGCGATCCTCCTCGGCTACAACGCCGTCTCGCACTTCGGCATCTCCCTTGGGCGCGCCCCGTCCCCCGCGGTCTATTACTTCGACCTCGCGCTCTGGTTCCTGATCTCCGCGATGGGCATCGTCGTCGGCGTCCTCCTCGTGAAGGCCACCACGGGGTTCAAGGCGTTGATCACGACCGAGGGCAACGACGTCGAGCACTTGATGACCGGCATGGCGCGGCTGCGGGACATCCTCGGCCTCATCTTCTGGGTGGCCACCGCCGCGTCGCTGCTCCTGACCGTGAGCCTCGTCCTGCTCCTCACCTACTCTTGAGATGACTCGCCGCTTGGCGTTGCTGATCGGTGCTGTCCCCCTTATGTTTCCAAGACTCCCCATGCGTATCACTTCCAGCCTTCTGATCGCGGCGTTCGCGATCGCCTTGCTGCCCCTCGCCGCCTGCGATTCGCGAAACGAGCGCTGGACCACCACCGAGAACACCAATGTCCCCCTCGACTGGGACAAGGTGAACGAGGCCTACAAGACGGCCGACGGTCCCGCCGACTTCGAGAAGCGGGTGAACGAGATCTACGAGGGCGACGAGGTCATCAGCATCTCGGTTCAAGATCTCGCGGGCAACACCCAGGTCGTCACCGGCTTCTTCGACAAGGACAAGAGCGGCACGATCCAGGAGGGCGAGAAGATCTTCACCATCAAGCGCACGGTGACCGGGGAAGGCACCGGGCAGTACCAGACGCTGGGCTACGGCGCGTCCTATGGCTACTACCACTCGCCGATGATGGGCATCTTCACCGGGATGATGATGGGCTCGATGCTCTCGCACGCGTTCCAGCCCAACTACGTGCCGATGTACCGGGAGCCCTACACGACGCCGGCCTCGCGGGTCAGCGACCTGCGCGGCTCGCGAAGCTCCTACCGGGCGGCCAACCCGGCCCGCTTCAAGCCCAGGATGTCGGGGTCGGGGTCGAGCCGCTCGTACGGCGCCAAGCCGTCCCGCTCCTTCGGCGGTGGTTTCCGCTCGGGTGGCGGTCGCTTCGGCGTGCGGCGCCGCGGCACGCAGCAGCGACTGACAGCGTAGGTCTATCCGCGGGCCGCATGACGCCGATCCACGCGATCGCCGACCTGCCCTTCGCGCGTCGCGATGTGCGCGATCTCCTGAACCTCCGTCACCACCGCGCGGCGCCCGACCCCGACTACGCCGGCTTCGGCCACGCGCGGGTCGACGCGCTTCAGCTTGCAGGCGAAGCGGGCGAGCCGGTCGATGTGCACGGCGCGCTGGTGATCGCGGTCCACTCGATGGAGGAGCCCGAGGAGACGCCGGGCGACATCGACCTCGAGTTCTTCCTGCCCGCGGTGAGCGCGGACCACTCGGTGACCATGCTGCTCTCGGCCTTCTTGCGCGTCTGGCTGCCACTCATACGCGGCGACGAGCGGGCGATCGTGCTCGTGGTGTGCAACCCACACCAGACCCTCCTCCGTGCGCCCGCGGCCGCGGGGCCGACGCCGTTCTATTACCCACTCGGCGACGTCGAGTCCTGGTTGGTCGCGGACGACGACCACCACCAGAGCATCCGGCTCGTCGCCCGCTCGTGGCGCTGCGCGGAGGGCGAACATGGCTGAGACCACCAAGCGGGCCGCGGAGAAGCTCCTCTACGCTGGCATCTACGTGCTGAAGAAGATGGACCTCAAACCCGAGGACGGGGGGCTGGTGCTGCCGGTGGTGCTTCCGCACGAGCTCGTGCCGCTCGACGAGGTCCTGCAGGAGCTCGCGCTCGCCGGCTTCGTCGCGATCAACCGGCGCAAGGAGCGCTGGGAGATCACCAAGGCCGGCTTCGCGCACATCGGCGCGCTGATCGACGAAGCAGAGGCGCTGATCGACGAGTTCGACGACAAGGAGCCCGAGGAGATGCTCGCGGAGCTGCAGCGCCGCCACCTCGACCCGTTCCGCGCACGCTTCCTGTGGGGCTGGTACCAGGGCGAGCTCGACGACCTGGTGCTCTTCCAGCAGCGCCGGGGGGTGGAGCCGGTCGAGCGTTTGTGGGCCGACTACCTCGTGAGCGACGCCTTCTACGAGAACCTTGCCCTCGAAACGACGGAGAAGGAGAGCAGCGAAAAGGACTGACGCGTTCCCGGCGTCACCCCGCCTATCGGCCCGCTCCGATCCCCACCGTGGTGTACACGAGCAACGCGGCCGTCCGGCGCGCCCGCTTCACGTCCCCGACGACACGGATGACGCCGCCGCCGGAGCCGGGGCGGCCGAACCAGGCCTTGCCGCCGTGGCCCATGCGCGCCTCGACCAGGCCGTCGTCGGCGACGAAGATCGTCGCGTCGAAGCCGGAGACCTTGGTCAGCTCGCCGCGCGCGGTGTAGGTCGCGCGGGCGTGGAAGTTGGGGCTGAAGGGGGTGGTCATCTCGACGTCGCGGCCGGCGCACGTGCCCTCAAGCAGGACGGGGCCCGCGTCCTTTCCGAGCGTCATGTGGTCGCGCGCGATACGGCCGATGGGGCCGCGGCCGTTCGTGATCGTGCCGTCGGCCAGGAGTTTGGAGAGCGGCTCCCACTCGCGCCCGTGCTCCAGGGCCTGAAGCTCCAGCGGCACGACGGGCCAGCACGCGGCGGCGTCGTCGTTCTTTGCTTCGCCAGGTGTGGTCGGCGCGGTGGCGCACCCGATCGCCGAGACGCAGATGGCGACGCAGAGGGCGGCGGGGAACAAGATCGAGCGGCCTGGGCGCATCCAGGGAGGATAGGCAAAGGAAGCGGCGTCTGGGCCCATGGAGTCCCCGCGGGTGAACGCGCAGGCTACAAGCCCCGGCGCGCGCGGCCTGGCTTGTAAACGCCCAGGCCACAAGCGCCGCGGCCGCCGCCTGGAACCCACGTTGCCCACCTGGCCCGCCGGTTGCTCCTGGACGTCACACGTCAAGAAGCAGCGCATCAGGGGAGGGTTCGTGATGAATGCACCGATAGCCACCGTCGCAGGGGACTGGACCGACCTGGAACAGGCCTTCTTCGACGCCGCGCCACCCGACGAACCCGAAGCTCCCGCCGAGCCGGCCCATTTCGACGACCTGCTCGCAGCCGGTCCCGCGCGTCGCCCGGCGTGGGAGTGGTTCGAGCCGACGCCGACGAAGCTGCGTCGGCTCCTCGAGGGGGGGGCACACGCCCTGGAGGGGTGGAAGCTCTGGGTCGTGCTCGCAACCGGGTCGTTGATGGTCGGGCTGTCGGCGGTATTCGCCGCTCACTAGTTCGCCGGGCCGTTGTTCGGCGCCCAGACCGTCAGACAGTCCCTGATCGTCGTCAACGCTGACTCGAGCTTCACCTCGAGCCGGTGCCGGCCCCGTGGTGAATACGCGCGGAGATCCGTTGCCAGACCTTTCCGCAGACCCTGAAGATCCCTGTGCAGATCCTCGCGCGGCCGCGGTTGCCCCAGGTAGCTCAACACGTGCGCCAGCTGGTGGGGGATGATCATCGCGTTCGTTTCGAGGGGCTTCCTGCCGGTGGCCCGCGCGTCGGCGTAGTCCTGAGCCTTTGCAAAGGCGGCAGCCCACCCTCCCTCGATGCCCGGAATGCCGCCTCCCGGGGCGATCCTCTCGGCCTCGACGAGGGCGTCGGAGAAGGGCGGCTTCAACATCAGCGCAGCGCGCTTCGCATCGGTGGGCGGCCCGCGATTCTAACAGGCCCGCGCCGTCTCCCGACGGCGCGGACGTCTCCGTTGCGGGTCTGATTGGTCTACTGCTGCAGCAGATCGGCCCAATCACACACTGTTTTTTTGCTGGAGCCGCAGCAGGTGCCGGCCCCGCAGTGCCCCACGCATTCGTCGTCGGCGTCGCAGAGCTCCCCCGCGGGCTTGGGGTTGGGCGACGGGCAGGTTCCCAGCTTCACCCCCGCCATGACGCTGCTCTGCTGACCGTTGGTGGTCGCCTTGACGACGATGCGGATCTTGTCGCGCTTGATGGAGGCCGGGAACGGCGGAATCTCACCGTTTCCGTCGGCCGCGGTCAGATGGCAAATGGGGTAGCTCCACGTCCCCTTGTACTGATGGACGCCCCCGTATCGAGACCAGCCGCCGGAAACCAGCGACGGCCCATGGATGTATGCGCGCGCCTGGAACGTCAGCGACTCGCACTGGCTCTGGTTGAGCACGAGCGAAAGCTTCGGATTGAGCCCGTTGACCACCCGCACCGTCTCGCCCGCCCGGGGCAGGTTCATGACACCACCGGCGAGCTCCACGACGTACCCGTCACAGCCCCGGCCGCCGTAGGCGGCGGACGACGTGCTGGTGTACAGGGTGGGGCCGCACGACAGCGGCGCGTCGGCGAGCGAGATCTGCTTTCCATCCGCGTTCCCCGTCGTCGAAAGCCGAACGGTCGTGCAGGCCGTGTCCTCCGCCGACCAGCTCGCCGTGAGCGCATCGTCGACCCCGACCGCCGGTTCGGGTTCCGACCCGCAGGACCCGACGCTCGCCACCAACAACAAAACCGCTGCGTTCCAACCACCGCGTGGACTCATGGTCGTGCCTCCTATGGTTTACGGCCGCAGCTAGTAACGCCCCAGTCGAAGTTTCGGGCAACCCGATCGACGGTCATTCGACGCGGACCGGCGCTTCGGGGAAGCGGCGGAAGGCGGGCTTGCCGCGGAGAACGATCCCCAGGCGGTCGTACTCCACGCGCCGGCCGCCGACGATCTCGAAGTCGTGCCACCGCCGGAGAAGCTCGGCGCGCGGGATGAAGCCGTAGCTCCCGCGCACCGACGGATCCATCACGTAGAGGTTCCGGTCGTCCAGCCCGACGGCGACGACGTAGTGGCCGTCCTCCCATTGCGCCTCCCACCCACCCGCGTCGCGATCCGACTCTTCCAGCCAGGCTTGAACGGCGAGGATGACGACCGCGCCCTGCGCCAGCGCCCGCTCGATCGCCGCGAGCGTGAGACCGGTCCGCAGCTCGGCGGTCAGGCCGCGCGCACGCGCGACCGCGACGATGTTATCGGGATGCGTGCCTTGCTCGGGCGTGACGGCCAGGGGCCCGTGCAGCTCGCTCTCGGGCCCATCGAACACACCGAAGTAGAGCAGCGCCGCCATCAGCGCCGCCGCGCCGCAGCTGTGGCTCGTGGCCTGCGAGATGATGGGCACAGGTGCCTTGACGATGCCCAGGTCGCTGGCGGGGACCGCCATTCCGCGCGCGCACGAGAGCGCCGCGACCAGTACCAGCGCCCAACGCACCGTTCCGTCCACGATGAGAGAGTGTGCCTGTTTTCCCGTTCATGGCGGGCCCTGCGTCTTTGCCGCAAACAGCCCGATTGTACGGGCTGCCATTGTGAGGGCGGGCGCACATGGACAACTTGCGAGAATGAAGAAAACATCGAAGTTCGGATGGGTGTTCATGAGCGCCGTGCTGGGAGCGCTCGGTCTGTTCGTCGGGGCGGGTGGCTGCGACGACGTGCAGAACGAATGGAACTGTTCGGACCTGTGCAATCGCTACCAGGACTGCTTCGACCAGAGCTACGACACCGGTGCGTGCCAGGACCGCTGCGCCGATCTCGCGAACAGCAACCAGAACATCGACGAGCGGGCCAACGCCTGCCAGGACTGCATGAACGAGAACGCGTGCGTCGAGGCCACGTCGTTCAACTGCCCGGCCTGCGCCGGCATCGTCCCGTAACGCTGACCTAACGGCCCGTCGCGAAGATGTCGCGCAGCTCGTGGGGCGCGACGACCTCGAGCTGCTCGTAGGTGCAGTCGCGCGGCGGCTTGTCGGGGCGCCACCTCCTGAAGTGGGCGGTGTGGCGGAACCGGGTTCCCTGCATGTGCTCGTAGGCGACCTCGACGACCAGCTCGGCGCGCAGCGGCTCCCACGAGAGGTCCTTGCCCTGGCTCCAGCGGCTCTTCACGCCGGGTATTCGATGCCCGGCGGCGTCGAGCTCCTGCGCCGCGGCCCACTCCTCCCACGGGTGGCCGGCGAGCGCGTTCTCGCGGTAGGGCGCCAGGAGCTCCACCAGCTCCTTGCGCTTGGCGTCGGTGAAGCTGGCGGCGACGCCGACGTGCTGTAGCTTGCCGCTGTCGTCGTAGAGGCCGAGCAGCAGCGAGCCGACCGCCGACTTCTCCCCGCGCTTGTGCCAGCGGAAGCCGCCGACCACGCAGTCGCACTCGCGTTCGTGCTTCACCTTCAGCATCACCCGCTTGTTCGGCTCGTAGCCGCCGGCGGCGGGCTTGGCCATCACGCCGTCGAGACCGGCCCCCTCGAAGCGCTTGAACCAGTCGGCGGCGGTCGCCCGGTCGGTCGTCACGGGCGTGACGTGGACGGGCGGCGTCGCCCCGCGCAGGCGTTCCTCCAGCAGCGCCCGCCGCTCGCTGAACGGCACGCCGCGCAGATCGCGGTCGCCGTCGCAGAGCAGATCGAAGCAGACGATCGACGCCGGGATCTCCGCCGCCAGCATCTTCACCCGCGACGCCGCGGGGTGGATGCGCATCTGCAGCGCCTCGAAGTCCAGCTCCTCGCCGCGGGCGACCACCACCTCGCCGTCGATCACGCAGCGCGCCGGGAGCTGCGCGAGCAGCGTCTCGCAGAGCTCGGGAAAGTACCGGTTCAGCGACTTCGTGTCGCGGCTCTGGATCAAGATCTCGTCGCCGTCGCGGAACACCAGGGCCCGGAAGCCGTCCCACTTTGGCTCGAAGATCCAGCCGCCGCCGTCGGGCGGCAGCGAGGCGACCCGCTTCGCGAGCATCGGCAGCACCGGCGGGGCGACAGGCAGGTTCATGTGCGCATCGTAGCCCGGTGACGATTCGCCGTCGGTGGTGAAAACCCGACAACGCGCCGCCGCCGGCGGCCCGCGCCGCGCGCGAAACGCCCCGCGCCGCCGCGCGAACCGGCCCCTGGCGCGCCACCCCAACCGGTGGCACCGCGCTTGCGTAGACCGCGGCTCATGCTCCTCCAACTGCTCGCGATGATCGACGAGGTGAGGATGGCCGCCCGGTTCGCCGTCGCTTGCCACATGCGTTACGCCGCCCCCGAGGGGGCCAGGCGCCTCCGCGCGCTGACCTACCCCAAGGTGGTGCTGGGCGGCCTCGTCGCCCGCGTCTACCACGGGCTCCGGGTCCCGTTCGAGTACACGCCCCTGGTGTCGCTGCCGTTCCTGTTCGCCGGCGCCTACTTCCTCTACACCGGTCATCTGCTGGCGGCGGTGCTGATGTCGGGCTGCTACCTCGCCAACGATCTCGCCGACGGCCTGGCCACCGAGCTCGCGGTCCGCGACATGGCGGTCAAGCCGCTCGCGCGGATGCGCGTGCGCCGGATGCTCGACACCTACCTGGTCGACGTGACCGCCCGCTTCGCGCTCTACATCGTGTTCGTGCTGCGGCTGCACGAGGCGCATCTGGTCCATCCGATGTTGCTGATGCTGCTGACGCTGGTCGAGATCGCCGGCGCGATGCTCTCCTCGTCGGCCGAGACGGGCGCGAACCGCAAGCTGGAGTTCCACTACGAGTTCGTGCTCGACCCCGTGGTGGCGCGCCGTCTGTTCGGGCGGGGATACGGCCTGAAGGTCCTGCTGGGCCAGGCGACCGCGTACCACAACTATGCCCTCGTCCCGCTGCTCGGATACCTGATGCCGCTGGCCCAGGGGGGCGCGTTCTATTTCGCGCTGGTGCTCGCCGTCCGGCTGGGCGCCCTGTTCGTCCGATTGGCGCAGGCGCCCGAGGCCGCACCGGCGGCGCCCGCGCCGAAGCCGGCGTTGCAACCGGCGTGAATCGCCCAGGTTCGTCGCTGCGTGCGGATTAATCCCGGCCGGCGGGATGCAACGCGCCTGAACGTCGCAGGTCATGAGGTTCGTGCCCACGCCGATCGGGTAACGCGTATCCGTGTACCGGTTGAGGACGCTGGCCCCGCCGGCCGCGGCGACGAACTTGTCCTGGCAGACACCGCCCCAGCTCGCGCTCGTCAAACAGGTCGACTTGTTGACCGCGGTGCCGCAGAGGCAGGCAAGCGGGTCGCTTTTCGAAGCGTAGTCCGTCGGGAACGTCGTCATGGCCGTCGCGATCTGGGTCTGGCAGGCCTTGCCGCGGAGGCAGGTGACCAGCTGCTCGCACGCTGTACGTTCGGCACCGGCGGGGAAGCCCGCGCAGCCCCTGGCCGGGAGCTCAGCGCTGTTGTCAGCCGTACGGCCCGTGATGCCGAAGCAGAGGTTGCCGGTCGCCGCGCCCGCGCTCTCGCAAGCGGCCGGGTCCTTGACGCCCGCGCCCGAGCCGCTGCTGCCGACGACAGGGCCGCCGCTGCCGAAGGAGCTCGTCTCCTTCGTGTCGGCGTCCTTGCCTTTGCGGGAACAGCTCACGCCGGCAGCGCCGGCGAGCAACGCCAGCGCGACGACTCCGGTTACCTTGAACGACGCGCGCATCATCACTTCCACCTCCCGAAGACTTTTCTCGTGTTGGTTGCGTGTGACTAGATCCCGCCCACCGGGATGCACATCACCTGAACGTCGCAGGTCATGAGGTTCGTGCCCACGCCGACCGGGTAACGCGTATCCGTGTACCGACTGAGCAGGACGCTGGCCCCGCCGGCCGCGGCGACGAACTTGTCCTGGCAGACGCCGCCCCAGCTGGAGCTCGTCAAGCAGGTCGACTTGTCGACCGCCGTGCCGCAGAGGCAGGGGAGCGGTTCGGTGTTCAGCGTGTAGTCCGCCGGGTAAGTCGTCAGAGCCGTCGCGATCTGAGCCTGGCAGGCCTTGCCGCGGAGGCAGGTGGCGAGCTGCTCGCAAGCCGTGCGTTCGGCACCGGCGGGAAAGCCCGCGCAGCCCTTGGCCGGGAGGTCAGCGCTGTTGTCAGACGTGCGGCCGTTGATGCCGAAACAGTAGTAGCCGGTCGCCTCGCCCGCGCTCTCGCAAACGGTCAAATCCATGAAGCCCGCGCCGCTGCCCGCCGCGCCGGTGCTGCCTGCCACGCTGCCGGCCGCGCCCGTGCTGCCCGCCGCGCCGCCCGCCTTGCCGCCGCTACCGGCCACGCTGCCCGCCGCGCCCGTGCTGCCCGCCGCGCTGCCCGCCTTGCCGCCGCTGCCGGCCACGCTGCCGGCCGCGCCCGTGCTGCCCGCCGCGCCGCCCGCCTTGCCGCCGCTGCCCGCCGCGCTACCGGCCGCGCCGCCGCTACCCGCCACGCTACCGGCCGCGCCGGTGCTGCCGGCCGCGCTGCCCGCCCTGCCGCCGCTGCCCGCCACGCCGCCGCTGCCCGCCACGCTGGCGGCCGTGCCGGCGCTGCCGGTCGTGCCGGCGCTGCCGGCCGCGCTGCCTGCGGTGCCCGCGCTGCCGCCCTTGCCGCCGCTGCCGGCCGCGCTGCCCGCCGCGCCGGTGCTGCCTGCCACGCCGGTCGTGTCGGCGTTGTTGTCCTCGTTGGAGCAGCTCACGCCGACAGCGCCCGCGAGCAACGCCAGCGCCACGACTCCCGTTACCTTGAACGAAGCTCGAATCATCACTCCACCTCCGGAAGAATTCGGAAAAGGAAAAGGGCGCATCCGGTTCGTCGGATGCGCCCTCTCCGGGCGGCTAGCGAACGCCGCCCTGGTCGTCACGTGTCGACTACGGCCCCACCCCGCCCGGCGGGAAGCACATCACCTGAACGTCGCAGGTCATGAGGTTCGTGCCGACGCCGATCGGGTAACGGGTGTCCGTGTACCGGCCCAGGAGGTTGCTCGCGCCGCCAGCCGCAGCGACGAACTTGGCCTGGCAGGTGCCGGCCCAGCTGGAGCTCGACAAGCAGGTCGACTTGTTGACGCCCGTGCCGCAGAGGCAGGGGAGCGGGTCGGTGTTGAACGAGTAGTCCGCCGGGAACGTCGTCAGAGCCGTCGCGATCTGAGCCTGGCAGGCCTGGCCGCGGAGGCAGGTGACGAGCTCCTCGCAAGCCGTACGGTCCGCCGAGCCAGCGGCGAAGCCCGCGCAGCCCGAGGCCGGGAGGTCGGCGCTGTTGTCAGCCGTGCGGCCGGTGATGCCGAAGCAGTAGTAGCCGCTCGCCGCGCCCGCGTTCTCGCAAGCGCTCAGGTCCAAGAAGCCCGAGCCCGAGCCGCCGCTGCCGCCGACCGGGGGAGCCGAGCCACCGCTGCCCGCGACCGGGGGAGCCGAGCCGCCGCTGCCCGCGACCGGGGGAGCGCTGCCGCCGCTGCCCGCGACCGGGGGAGCGCTGCCGCCGCTGCCCGCAACCGGGGGAGCCGAGCCGCCGCTGCCCGCGACCGGGGGAGCCGAGCCGCCGACGCCGCCGGTGCCGGTCGAGACCGCCACGCCGACACAGGTCACCGGGATGGAGATGGCGGCCGTGCAGCCCGCGCCGTCGTTGACCGTGAAGGTCAGGGTCTCCGTCACCGACGTGCCAGGCGTGACGGCCGGGCAGCTATAGGTGGTGGTCGTCGAGGTCGGCGAGCCGAACGAGCCGCCCGGCGCCGCGGTCCACAGGTAGGTCAGCACGTCGCTGGCGTTCGCGTCCGTCGCCGAGGCGCTGACGTCGATCACGCCACCCGGACCCGAGGTCTGGAGCGGCGAAGCCACCCAGCTGGTGAGGAGCGGGCAGATGTCGCCCGTCTGCACGAAGTTGCCGGTGACGACGACCGAGCCCTGGTTCTGGTTCGGGGTGGTGAGCGCGCCGCCCGGGCAGGTCAGGGTGACGGAGACCATCGCGGCCGCGCCGGCGTTCACGACGAACGGGTCGCTGACGCCGTGGCAGTGAACGCTCGGCTGGGTCGCCGTCGCGACCGTGTCCGCGTCCATGGTCACGGTGTTCCCGGTGCCGCGCGGGAAGCTGTGGTTGACCGAGGCCGTCGCGTTCGGATCGGTGACGTTGATCGAGCCGGTCACGTCGGAGACCGGTGCGTCCGGCGCGATCGGCGCGCCCTGATGAATGCTGTACGACACGGTGTTGACCGTGTAGCCGCCCGTGCTGAGCGCAAGAGCGATGGACCCGGTCGTGTCCTTGTCTTTGCTGGAACAGTTCATGCCGACAGCGCCAGCGAGCATCGCCAGCGCCGCGACTCCCGTTACCTTGAACGAAGTTCGAATCATCTCTGTACCCTCCAGAAAAATTTCTCGTTTTGGTTTCCAGCCGCGGTGGACTCACCGCCGCGGCTGCAGCCGGTCGCCTAAGCAACTAGCGAGCCGCTCTCGCCTCCGACCGCCCAACGATGGAATTCGTCGTGATTGCGGATGGATCACAACGACGCCTCCAATGTCACCCCAGCGAAACAGGGGGGCGATGGCCGATAATCGGAGAGTTGCCTTCGGATATCGGAACGCAAACCTCGATCACCTAAAATCGGTCCGCGATCCCCGGAATTCGGAGACTCGGAGGACCCCGAATTTCACGCGCGGCGCGAACGAGGCCGAAAAACGAGCCACATCCGGGTGGTTAGTCGGCTGTCGGGAGTCTGCCTACTGTTGGCCCGATCTTTGTAATCCGCAGCCCCCGGGATCTCCCGGCCCATGACGGCCGGGAACCAGCAGCGGTCAACAGACACTGATAGGGAGGCTCGATATGCGAACTTCGATGATTGGCGCGGCATTCCTGCTCGTTGGAGCAGGAGCCGCGACGGTAGCGGCAGTCGACACGACCGGAAATAACATCGCTCTCAACGGCTCGGACACGCTCCTCGACGTCACCCGTGACGTCATCACGTCCTGCACGGCGGCGTTCCCCGACTTCGCTTCCAAGGCGATCACGTATCAGGGCGGCGGCTCTGGCACCGCCGCCATTCAGATGCAGGCCAACAACCAGCAGCTCGGCCCGATGTCGCGCGCGCTGCGGAACACGGAGTATTGCTCGGGCCTCACGGCGCCTGGCAACCCCGGTCTGGCCGCCGGCCTGCTGGTCGGCATCGACGGCGTGTCGCTCCTCGCCAACACGGTCACGAGCTGCACCGAGACGACAGCCGTCGCCAACGGCTTCGGCAAGACGACAGCGTTCAACGTGACCAGCGACGGAACCGCGACCGGTACCCCGATGGGGACGTACACGTTCACCGATTCGTACGATGCAATCAAGGTGCTCTTCTTCGGTCTCACCAACGACGCCGTCTACAACTGCAACAGCGCCACCCGAAAATCGCTGGTCAAGAACTGGACGAACCTGTTCTCGGCCGACTGCGCCGCGGGCGATGGGACCTGCGCAGCCGGGCTCACCCACGCCTGGCGCCGGAGCGACCTCTCGGGCACGACCGACGCCTTCCTCAGCGTTCTCGGCCTCCCGGGCAGCCGCGCCATCGGCACCATCCCGGGTGTCCCGGGCGCGAACACGCGCGTCAACCCGTTCTGTAACTCGGTTGACCACAAGACGCTGGTCGCCAGCATCGGCGGCTCGTCGGACTTCGCCGACGAGGACGACATCCGTACTCCGTGCGGCGCCACCGGCTCGGCCGACAACGTCTGCGGATACACCGGCAAGATGGCGGGCGCGACCGGCGCGGGCGCCTTCCGCGGCGATCTCGGCCTGGTCCTCCCGATCTTCCTCCCCGATGCGCCGAATACCCTCGCGGCCGACTACTACAACCCGAACACGCCCTGCACCAACACCTGTATCCCCATCGCGCCCATCGCTTCGGCGCTGCTGCCGAACGGCTACAAGTGCCCGGACGGTACCAGCCCCCTCGGCGGCTACTGCTACATGCCGACCAGCACGTCGGGCGACGCGAAGTGCCTCGCCAGCAACCAGACCCGCTGCATCACCGCGGCGAGCCAGGGTAACCCGGACGGCCGGCGCTACAACAACGTGGTCCTGATTCCGCCAAGCCAGATCAGCCAGACGGCTTTCCGCGCCTCCTCGCCCTACCAGTTCGCGTTCGACGCGCAGGCGGTCTTCGCCACGTCGAGCCCGAAGTACAACCCCCGCTTCATGACCGGCTCGTTCTACCGCATCCACGAGTGGTCGGCGCCCACCACCAACGTGCCGGTCGCCGGGACCGACGGCCGCTGCCGTGAGAACGACGACTCGTCGCAGATCGGCTGCCTCGTCGACTCCGATCCCTGCAGCGTCGGCTTCGCGGGTCGCGTGGGGGCCAAGCTGTTCCCCGCGGGCACGAGCAAGCCGCTCAAGGGCCTGGCGGTCAAGGTGGGCGCGGCGGGCGCGTTCACGCCGCCGTTCACCCCTGCGCCGGATCCGGCGGACACGGCGATCCTGAACCTCCTCAACACGGGCGCCGGGCCCTTCTACCCGATCGCGCGCCGGCTCTACGTCAACACGGTGTTCGGGTTCGGCAACCTGGTCGGCGGGGAAGACCAGCTCGCCCGCTGCTACGCGAACAACAGCATCATCGGTCCGATCATGACCGCCCGTGGCTTCGTTCCCGTCCCCGGCGGCGTGCAGTGCATCGACTACCCGGAGGAAGGGACCAGCACCGCGTCTCCGGCCGTCAACACCCGTGGCGCGGGCGCCGTCGCGTTCCCGGGCTGCAACCTGAGCCTCGCGGCGCACAACTCGTGCACCACGCCGGCCGAGGCGCCTGCCATCTGCGGCGACGGCGTCCTGGCCGATTCGGAAGGCTGCGACGACGGTAACGTGGCCAGCGGCGACGGCTGCAGCGCGACCTGCACCGTGGAAGGCCCGTAGTCGACCTTCTGACTCGAGAGCAGTAGGCAACAATCGAAGGCCCTCCGCCGCAAGGCGGGGGGCCTTTTTCTATTCGGGGTTGGGCGTCAGCGCCTGAGGTCTGTTTCAGGATCGTCACGGGGTGCCGCGCGTCGGCGCTGATATAAGAGCCCCGCCTTCTGGACCGGAGCCACCCGACGATGCCGCCGCCAATCCGACGATTCGCAAGAACGGTGGTTGCGCTGGCGAGCCTCTCGGCTTGCTCCAGCGACCCGCGCCCGGCGACCTGGTCGTATATCTCTCCCGTGCTCTTTCAGCCGAGTTGCGCGACGCCGAGCTGCCACAGCCGGGCTGCCGCGGTGTCCGGGCTCGATTTCTCCGACCCGGATTGCGGCTACTCCAGCCTGACCGAGCTCTGGGTCTGGGTCGTCGACAGCGACGCCGGACCGGGTTGCGCCCCGGTGAACGGGACGACCGTCTGCGAGAAGCAGTTCCGTCCCCTGGTCGTCCCGTTCAACAAGGACGAATCGCGGTTGGTGAAGGTGCTGCGTGCCCAGAACGCGCCTCGCATGCCGCCCGATTGGCCGTTCAGCGAGGCCGACATCAAGCTGGTCGAGGCCTGGATCATGAACGGCGCCACCAAGTCCGACAGGCCCTCCTCGACCGATGCTCTGACGGATGCTCCCTGACGGCAGTCCCCCCTATCGCGGCGGCTGACCGTAGAGGGACGCGCGGAAGTCGGCGTAGGTGAACGTCACCTGGTTCGAGCTCACCACCATCACGCGGTTGCCGGCTGGATCGACCTCGTGAATCTGTCCCCAGGTCGAGAACGTCGCCAGCGTGTTCCCGTTGGGCAGGCGCTCGGCGTCCCCGTAGATCTTGCCGTTGATCTGCTGGAACTGATAGGTCCAGACGGACGTGGCGGTCCAGCTGGTCGTGTCGAGCGCGAGCTCGCGCACGACGGAAGCGACGCTGCCGACGCCGTTGTTGAAGAACAGGAAGTGGCCGTTCGGCAACAGCTGGTGGCCGTGATTGACCTGCCAGGTCTGGTCGACGGTGAAGAACTTCGCCGGATCCTTCGGGTTGTCGCCGCCGAGCTGCCAGAGCAGCTCGCCGTTGCGCGCGACTTTGACAAACAGGTTCGGGCCGCGATCGGAGATCGTGTAGCTGTCGTCCGACGGGTAGTAGTGGATCGCGTTGGGATGAAACGGGGTCGTGTTGTAGAGGGACGCGAGGTCGTCCACGACCGTCTTGAGCTCGCCGTTCGCTGACCGCTCGACGAGCGTGTTGTGGGCCTCCACCCCCGGGGCCTTCCAGAGCGTCGCGGCGATGCCGTTCCCGGGGATCGGCGTGAAGTCATGGTGGGCGTTCGACAGACCCGAGACGTTTCGGTCGGTGGTGAGGCCGTCCATGGAGATCCGGCGCATCTCGCCCCCGGTGTTCCCGAGGTTGAGGAGCGCGACCCACATGTGTTGACCGTCCCAGCTCATGTGCGCCCGGCTCGGCGGAATCGGCGCCGGCGCCCACCAGACGGGCTCGCCGTCGGCGTCCAGGATGTAGATGAGCGCGTCGGTGAAAGGGGTGGCGTCGCTCGCGGTGATGATGAACCCCCGATCGTGCGCCGCCGGGTCCATGATTGTGACCTCCAACCGAGGAACGGTGCTGGGGACGGCGCCGGTGGTGAGCGTGTACACCGGACTGGTGCAGGTCCCGGCGGGTGCGTGGGCCACCACGCGGTAGCTGTAGGTTCGCTCGCCCTTCATGCCGAGGAGCAACGTCCGGTGGTCGGGCTGGGCCAGGTCAACGGGCGCAACCGGCGCAACCATCTTGGTCCCCGGAGCGTCCGCCGGACCGAACTCGATCTCGGCGCGGGTGAGCTCCGCCAGGTTGCTGGTCCAGGTGACGATGCCGACGGTCGGAATGGCGGCGCTCAGAGACGCCTGCGCGCTGAGCGTGCACACCGTCATCTCACCAACGGCTCCGGAGCACGCCACCCCCAGCGCCGCGAGCGCCGACAGGAGTGTCGCCAGCCGATTCATGCTGTCAGGCGGGGGCGCGCTTGCGGCTCGCCAGGCGACGGCGTGCCATCACCACCACCAGGGCCAGGATGGCCCCACCGGCGACGAACAGGACCAGGCGATCCACCAGCTGCCGCCCCATCTCCCGGGTCGCCTGCTCCATCTTCAGCACGCTGTCGTTGCTCGCCCCGGCCTTGCGCGCCTTCTCGATGAGGGAGAGAGCGCCCCCCCGGTCCTTCTGCTGGACAGCCAGCGCCCACTGATAGGCGATCGTCGCGGGATCGTTCGCGGCCGACTTGGTGAGCTCCCCGGTGCAGGCGGCGAGCGTCTTGACGTCATCGAACTTGAGGGCCACCTGACAGCGAAGGGTCGCCGCGAGCGAGGCGGCGTCGGGCTGTTTCGCGACGTGGGCCACGACCGCGTCGATCTCCGTGTGCTCCAGGCTGTCGCGCTTCGGGTCGTTGGCCAGCGCGACACGAACGAACTGCGCGTAGTCTCCCCCGGTGGTTCCTTCCTTGGTGAGGGCGGCTCGGCAGGCCATCAGCGCCTTCGCGAGGTCGCCGCTCGCCTCCAGTTCCACGCACGCCTTGCGGGATCCGTAGGCGGCGTTGGGGGTGAGCTTGGCGAGCGCGAGAAAGAAGCGGGCCGCGGCGGCGTGGTCGCCCCGCTTCATCGCCGCCTCGGCAAATCCGCCGAGGTCCTGAATCAGATAGCCGAAATTTAGCGGCGATGCGGCGAGCGTCTCGGGCGGGGGAATGGTCGACTCCGGGTCGGCCTTGTCGATCTCGAACGAGCTGAGGTGATCCCGTTTCAGCTTGAGGACCGGCTGATTCACGGCCTGGGCGTGCGCGGCTCCAACGCCGCACAGGACGACGAGACCGACGACGAACGCAGCGGCGGTCGTGCCCGTCTCCGTCATCGGCCGCCGCGCCAGTCGGCGCTGGGCGCGGCCGCGATGGAGCGCGTGCGCCAGCGTGCCGAGAACCAGCAGCATGAGGGAAGAGCGGAGAAGCCACCGGCCCGCGGCACCGGGTTCACGCGTCAGCGCCAGGGCCTGCTTCGTCAGCGGATGATCCGGTGCCACCCTGCGAAGGTCGGCGAGGCAGGACGCCATCACCTCGGCGCTCGACATCCGGCGCGCGATGTCGCAGCGCGCGAGATATCCCCAGGGCTCATCGGACGCCTCCCGGGCCGCCGCCGAGGCGTTCAGGTTCGCGACCACGAGATCGTCCAGCGACGGACGCCGGGACGGCGCCATCATGGACGCCGCCTCGTTGCGCATGTCCTCGGCGCTCATGGAGCCCCGGATGTAGGCCGTGTGGCAGGGCTCGCGGCTGGAAACCCTTTGCCCGTCCTGCTCGAGGGCCAGCGTCACCCGGCAGGCCTCTCGCATCAGCAGGACGTCGCCGGGGTCGGCGCGGCGCGCTTGCGCGAGCAGGTCGGCCGCCTCGCGGAGGCGACCGGCGTCCTTCGCGTCGGACGCGAGCTTCGCCAGCTCACCCGCCGGGGCGGCGACAGCCGACGACTCGAGGCGAGCCACCGGAAAGCACAACCAGGCAACCAACGAGGCAAACGCCAGGCGAACGAGCGATCTCACAACGAGCGACCTTATAGTCGGTGACCCTTGGCGGCCCGTGTGACGATTACGTGAACAGGCGGCCAATGTGACGATTGCGTGAACACCGCTCGCGCGCGCGGAACGCCGCTCGCGCGAGCGGAACGAACGAATGCCGCAATCAACGCCGGCAACAAAATGCGAGCAATCGTCACCCGCGCGCGCGGGGGGCCGTGCTAGGTGTCCGCTGTCCAGATTGCTGGTGCCGGCCCATTTTCGTTCAACGAACGCTGCAAACAACGATGAATTCCCGCGTCAACCTCCGCTCCGTTCTGCCTCGTATCGGGTTGCGGACCGGAGCGTGGTTGACGGGTGCCGCAATCGTCGTTGTCGGGATGTCGTGCGGGCAAAGCGAGGATTCCACGCTGAGCGCGCGAGGCGGCCGTGGGACGGTCGTCGTGGTCGACGGCGCGGCGGACGACGGCGGTGGCGACGGACAGGGTGACGCGTCCGACGGGTCCGCGACCGGGGGCCGGGGCGGGCGAGGCGGCAGCAACATAGGACTCGGCGGCGGGACCGCTGCGCGGGGAGGCGCGGGCGCTGGCGGCGTGGGGACGGCAGGCGGCGCGGGCGGTGGCGCGGGAAGTGGTCCGCCCGACGATCCCTGTACCGCTTGCGAGAAGGCCCGGTGCAGCCATCCCGCGGGCTACAGGGACCCGCTCGACAACTACGCGCAGATGATCGGCGCCTGGGGGGTGTGCTTCGGGGGTGGACAGTGGCCGACGGCCGAGGCCGATCCAAGAGGGTTCTGTGGGCCTCCCTCGGATTGGGCCTTTTCGACGGCGACCAACGGGCCCCGGAACGGGGACTCGAAGGCGGATATCTGCCAAGCGCTGCTGAAGTGCATGCACAGAAGCCAGTGCGCCGACCCGAACCTCTCCGGCACCGATTGCTACTGCGGCGCGGGCGTCGAGCTGAGCCTATGCATCAGCCCGCAGTTCACCCCCAACGGCGCCTGCAAGGACGAGATGCTCGCCGCGCTGGAGACCGATAACTTCGCCGCGAGCCTGGGGAAGGCCAGCGACCCGTGCTTCGCGAACGGCGCGGCGCTCACAATCGTCGGCACCTGCGACTACTTCTGCTGCTCGCAGGAGTGTCGCGGGAAGCCGCCCGACTACGATCTTCCGGATCTGTGCAACGCGCCCACGGGCGCCGCCGGAACGTCCGGCGCCGCCGGGTCAGGCACCGGCGCTGCAGGCACGACGGGAGCGGCGGGCAGCGGCGGTCGCGGGGGTAACGCAGGTTCGAGCGCCGGCTCCACGGGAGCGGCGGGAGCGGCGGCCGCGGCGGCGGGTCCGCCGGAACGGCGGGGGCGCTCTTGCAGAACCCCGGCTTCGACGTGAACACCGACCACTGGACCGCGGACCCCAACACGGTCGTCACGCGCAGCGCGAGCGACGGCGCAGGGAACGGTCAGTCCGGCGCCCTCGACGTCGCGGTCACCGGAGCGGATCCCGGCATCGTGCTCAAGGTCGCTGCTTCGCAATGTGTCCCGGTCACGGCCGGCGCGACCTACGACGTCGGCGTGCAGATCCGGGTCGTGGGGCTGAACGCCAGCCAGGGCGGCCTCGATCTCTGGTACTACCCGACCCCCAGCTGCTCCGGCTCCGCCAGCGGCTCCGTCTCGCTGCCGCTGTCGGCAACGCTCAGCTCATGGGTGACCGTGTCCGACGCGGCGACCATTCCGAGCGGCGTCCAGTCTGCCCTGGTCCGGTTGGTCGCGCTCAAGCCCTACGCCAGGCTGGCCGCCGAGGCGATGTTCGACAACGTGATCGTGAAACGCCGCTGACGTCGACGGAGGAGCGTCACATGATGTGCTTGAAGGTCGTCGTTCCGATCGCGTTCTTGTTTGCCGCCTGCACCGCGCCCGGCGGACCGGAGCGCTATCCGGGCACCGAGTTCCCGGGGTCCTACGCCGGCGGGCCGGGGAGCGGGGTGGGAGGAGCGGGGGGCGATGTCCTGATCCCCCAGGCCCTGTGCGCGACCGCGCAGTCCTCGGAGGCGATGCCGGCCCGCTCCTCGGTCAGCGACCCGAACGGCGGAACGGCCGTCGCTCCCAAGTACTTCACCGCGAACCTCTACGGGCTCTTCAAGGCGGTCTGCGGGGGCTGTCACGTCGAGAGCAACCGCGGCAACTTCTCGGTCTCCGAAAGTACGTTTGCCCGCACGGTGGACGAGTCGATCTACGCCCTGATCATTTCGGACGATCCGGCGACGTTCATGCCGCCGGCCAGCGGCGGCGGGGTTCCCTTCAGCCAGAGGAGCGCCAGCGACGCGGTGGTCCAGCTTCAGGTGCTGCTCAAGCTCTGGATCGAGCAAGGCAGGCCCGAGGACGCGTTCGAGCTGCCGGCCGAGGAGGGGGGCCCCCAGGCCGGCTACGTGGTGTCGCCCGAGCTCGCATCGAAGCTCACCAACATCGGGACCTGCATCCCCGACAAGAGGATGGTGGCCACGTCGACGTCGTCGATGGACACGCTGGACAAGATGTTCGCCGAGGCGACGACCCTTCCACCCACGCTGGGTGAGACCGATCTCGACGCGCTCGACAGCGAGACGCTGGCGAATCACGGCGTCGTCTCCTATGCGCCGGCCTATCCGCTCTGGACCGACAACGCCGGCAAGATGCGCTACGTCCGCGTCCCCCGGGGAAAGTCGATCGTCTTCGACAAGGCCAAGCAGCGGTTTCACATCCCCGACAACACCCGGTTCTACAAGACGTTCCTCAAGTCCGTCGTCGACGCCGACGGCAAGCCTTCCTATCGCAAGATCGAGACGCGGCTGATCGTCGCCCGACAGGACGTGGACATGCCGGACGGCACCGTCGAGCAGAAGGCGCTCTATGGCACGTACATCTGGAACGAAGCCGAGACCCAGGCCACGTTGCTGACGGATCCCTTGCGCAACGGCAAGCCGTTCGCCGACCGGCTGTTCAGCTACGTGACGGACGAGAGCAAGGCGCAGGCGATCATCGACAAGAACCCGAGGAACCTCGCGTCGGCGCTGCAGAGCGCCGGGCTGACGCGGCACTACGCGGTCCCCGGCGCCAGGCGCTGCGTTCAGTGTCACATGGGGAGCCCCAGCCACGACTTTTCCCTCGGCTTCACACCGCTGCAGATCAATCGTCGGCCGATGGGGACAGGCGGGGTCATCGAACCCGCCGCGACGGCCGACGAGCTGAATCAGCTCCAGCGGTTGATCGACTACCGCGTGATCACCGGGGTCGCCTCCGCCACCGACGTCCTCCCCCTCGAGATGTCTCAGGGCGAGCGCAAGCCGCGCAACGATCAAGAGCTCACGGCGCAGGGGTACTTGCTCGGGAACTGCGCCCACTGCCACAACGCGCGCGGCTTCCCCTCGGTCAAACAGCCGGCGCTCAAGGACCTGCTGATCTTCCTGCCGGGGACCGGACCGCGCGACGGCGTCTTCCAGATGTCCCTCGAGCTCATGAGCCCCACCCGCAAGCGTGGGCTGAACCGGGATGTCCCGATCCCCTACATCACGCCGTCGCTCTACGACGTGCCGAGGCTCGGCTCGGTCGCGAAGTACTTCTGTCCCAACCTGCCGGAAGGGACCTGCTCCCGCAGTGAGCCTCCGTCGTTCGTGCTCGCGCCGTGGCGGAGCCTCATCTACCGGAACGTCGACACGCCGTACGACTACTTCGACGACTTCACGCCCTACCCCCACATGCCCCTCAACAGCCCCGGCTTCGACTGCCGGGTCACCAAGATCATGGGCGACTGGATGGTCAGCATCCCGGCGACGCTCAAGGACCCGAACAAGCTCGAGTACGCGCTCCCGAGCAGCGACGCGAACGGCAACCCGATCTACGCGAGCAACGCCAACACCGACCCGCAGCCCTATCGCGAGAGCAAGCCCGGCGACGCCGACTACGCGACGGCCGAGGCCGGCGCCGAGTTCCGCCTCGGGATCTATCACTCGGTCGGCTACCGTTACGGCTTCTGCCCGACCACCTACACCCAGGACATCATCAATCCGTTCACCGTGCAGCAGGTGAACCAGAAGCTGGAGGTCAGGCCGGACCTGGGCGTGATCTACGACGCCGCCGATTTGACCAAGGCGGTCATGCCGACGCTGACGCCGCGGCGGCCCCACTGGGTGAACTTCGACGACACGGAGCCGCCCGGCGACTGGTTCCCGCGGCGTCCCGACTGGGAGGATGCGCTCGTTCATCCGGACATCCCGACGTTCGTCCACGAAGCCGTGACCAACGACAACCTGAGCGTCGACGCGGCTCAGGATCTGACCAACGTCCTCGAGGAGCTCCAGTCGGTCAAGCTGACGGGCCCGATCCGCGACGCCCTCACCAGGGAGGTCCCCTTTGGACTCTGGGACACCTCCACGCCCGGATGCAACTTCAGCGGCGTAAAGACGGTGGGGAGCTTCCAGGGCGCGAACCGGCCAACGTGGATGGACGTCGCCCAGCCGGCCCCCGCGGCGTCGGCGCCCGTCTACGAACAGTCATACGGCAGCGCCGTATTCAACACGGTCTGCTTCAACTGCCACGGCGCGAACGCCGACTCGAAAGGCCTGCTCGCCGACGAGATCGCCATCATGACGGGCGGTGACGCTCGCGTCGCCAACTTCCGCGACGGCCTGTTCGGTCCCGTCGCTCACCCGGGGGCCAATCGCGATCGGGTGTTCGGGCCAGGGGCGACCGCCATCGGCGGCGGGGTGACGGGGGACGACGTCGCGGCCCGGTACATCGCCTGGATGGCGCTCGGAGGAACCACGAAGCACCTGCCCATGGAGGTGCTGGCCCAGGTCTCGGACGCGCCTGTGCTCGGCGCGCTTCGCGCTCACATCGCCCTCGAAGGAACGCCGGACATGCTTCGGCTGGGCCTGGACCTCTGCAGGCAGATCGTCACCTCCGACCCGTCGGAGACCGAGATCCCGGTGACCGATGTCGCCGTTCTGGGCCGCTACAACTGGAGCCGATTCAGCGGGCTCATCGACAGGAACGGCGACGCCGAGATGTGGCTGCGCCTCTGCTCACTGGGCAATCGCACGGTCGTTCGCGTTCCGTTCGTCAACAACGGCTGGACCGCGACTACGGCCCTCCGCGATCTGTCCATCAGTGGATACAACCTGTACTGGGGCTCCGGCCCCGCCGGCGAGGACTACTACGGACCCAATCCGGTCATGGATCACCACGGCAACGTCACCAGCGGGATCACCGCGGACAATTACCTCCCGCTCTGCATTCAGAAGCCCTCGGACCCGACGGAGCGCCAGAACGCCGACCGGGTGCTGGCCGCCTCGCTCGTCAACGGGAAGCAGATTCCTTATTGCCCAGATGGATTCGCGAGCCCTGGCCGCAGGCTGGTGGTCAGCGAAACCCACGACCCCGTCGACGGCCGTCGGTGGGCCGCGCGCGGCGCCATCAACGCGGCGCTGGCGGTCTTCCTCTACCTCGACCAGATCGAGCGCGAGCCGTCCAAGCGGAAGCCGCTCTACAACCAATGCGATCTGCTGGGGCGCAATTGACGGCCGCGGACGCGTTTGGGCGGGGGCGGCCCGCCGGGTCGCTCGGGCGCGGCGCTTTGCGCCTGCTGTTCGTGATCATCGCGCCGGCCATCCTCTCGGCGCTCGTGCTTCTCTACGCGCTCCCGTCGCGCATGACGGGCGCGGGCGGGGGGATCGCGGGCGGGATTGCCTGGCTGGGTGATCAGCATCCACTGCTCGTGGGGCTGTTCTCCCTGGTGGTGCTCTCCGAGATCGGCCGGTACTGGTCGAGGCGGCTGTTTCCGGTCGCGGCGCGCGCGGTCCCGCTCACCGCCGCCTCGAAACAGCGGCGGACGCGGCGGCTCGTGGCGGCGCTGGCGGCCGCCGCTGCCCTGGCGTTCGTCGTTCGTTCGTCGGTCGTGGCAACCTATCGCGTCGTCGGTCCGTCCATGCTCCCCACGCTGGAGGTCGGTGATCGCCTCCTCGTCGACCGCCGCGCCTACGGAGTGGTCGTGCCGTTGTCGAAGCTTCGATTCGGCGCGAAGCCGCCGCAGCGTGGGGATCTGGTGGTCTTTCCGGCGAGCGGGGTGATCGGGGCGCCGGGCGTGCAGATGGTGGTCAAGCGGGTGATTGGTCTGCCCGGCGATCACGTGACCTACGCCCAGGGGAACGTGCTCGCCATCAACGACTGGCAGGTCCCCACCTGCGATGCGGGGCCTTTCGTCGATCTGCTCGGCGCGCTGACGGTGCGTGGCCGCCTGGTGATCGAGCACCTGGGCGACAAGTCCTACCTGACGGTCCGGGACATGACCGACGTGCCCTTCGAGGGCTATCTGGTCAAGCCGAACGAGGTATTCGTGGTCGGCGACGACCGCGGCATCAGCAGCGATTCACGCTTCTGGGACGAAGGCCGTGGGGCCGGCGTGCCGCTCGACATGCTCGAGGGAAAAGTCACCCGCGTCGTGGTCGGCGCGCGCAGGGACGGCGGTCTCGATGTCTCGCGCTTGCTCGTCCGGCCCGTCGACCTGAAAGTCAGGATGCCCGGCATCGACATGAAGGAGACCGACAAGCGAATCGCGTCCTGTTTGAGCAAGCGACCGACGAACACGACGCCGCCGGCGCCCGGCGCTCACAGCCCGTCGAAATAGATGTAGCGGCAGCTCGCGTCGCAGCTCCTCCCGTCGGGCGGGTCGCACTCCTCGGGGGGGTCGGGCAACCCGTTTCCGCAGGGCCGGGCGCACCCTTCGAGGCAGGATGACCCGTTCGGGGGATCGCATTGCTCACCGGGGTCGACCTGTCCGTTCCCGCAGTCGGGCGCCATGCAGAACACCGCCACCTTGACGATCGTTCCGCAGGTCTCGTCGACCGGCCTCAACACGATGGACTGCAGCCCGCCGGTGCCGCAGGTGAACGTCGTCTGGGCCGCGGTCGGGAGCGCGACGGTGCCACGGAACGCTTCCCACACCAGCGGCACGGGAGCCTTCGTCTTCGTGGTGGCGGTCGCGTGAAGATCGACCTTTCCCCCGAGGCTCGTCACCAGCGGCGCGACGGACCACGAGGTCTCTGCCGGACAGCCGACCGAGGCCGCGCCGTCGGGCGACGTCTCCTGGGCGCGGCCGCCGCCGCAGCCCGCGAGCACACCGCTCCCGAAGGCCGCGAGCCCGAACAGCAACGTCAACCGTCCGAACATCGACAGCGTGGTCCCTCCCCGGGCGGGAACCCTAGACCGCCCGGTGCGCGGGCAATGTGACGATTGCGTCAACAGACGATCGGTTTCGAGATCGTCACAGAGGCCAAAAACGGCTGGTGCCATAGTCCGCGCCTTGAAGGCGTCCGGGCGACTCTTGGCGATTCTGGTCGGCGGCGGTGCGGTCGCGATCGCGTCGTGCGCGGCCCCGCCGGACGTTCCCGATCAGCCCACCTTCGCCGATGTCCAGCCGATCCTGGTCGGCGCCTGCTCGCAGTGTCACGGGTCGACCGCGGGGGAGACAGGCGTCGGGTATCGCCTGGACTTCTACGACATGAACGAAGCTGTCTGCGGCGAAGCCGCGCACGCCCTCCCCTCGCGAGGTCTGCTGTTCGCTGGCGCGGCGGCGCCCGACATCTACACCGACGTGACGCCTCGAGAAGGACCGGCGCGCATGCCGCCGGCGCCTGGCCCCGCGCTCTACGACTGGCAACGTCAGACGCTTCAGAAATGGACCGTGCAACCAGTGAAGGGTCCGCCCCGCGCCGACAACCAGTGGCCCATCATCGAGGTGTTCGGCTTGCCGGCCGGTGTCACGCGGCGCCTCCGCTTCACCGCGCTGCTCAGCGATCCCGACGGCGATCCCGTCATCGGTGTCATCAAGGTGCCCGGTGCACTCTTCCTGATGAATCGCGCGGGCGCGTTCGACGTCGACCTGGACGCCAGGAGCTGGCCGGCCGGCACGCAGCAGCTGTCCGCTGTGCTGTGCGACGGATGGACGAAAGCGTCGTACGAGCTCGGCCCGATCGACGTCGCTCGTTAAGCGCCGCTAGACCTTGATCGCCGCGATCTCGCCGGCCTTGCCGGTGGGCGCGCTGCCGAAGTTGGTCATCGGCACGCCCATGGAGTTGGCCAGGGTCGTCAGCAGCTGATTGCTGGGCGCGTCCTTGTCGTTGGCGGTGTTGCTCTGGGCGGTCACCTTGATGTACTGCCCCTGCTTGAAGTAGCCCTTCATGCCGCCGATCAGCATGACCGGCATGTCCATCCAGTTATGGCCGAGGCCGTCGCCGAGGTCGTTCATGTAGAGCACGGTCATGTTGTCGAGCATCGTGCCGCCCGGCTCCGTGTAGGCCGAGATCTTGTCGAGCAGGCCCTTGAGCTGCTGCGAGTACCACTGGTCGATGCTGGAGAGCGCCGCCCTCCAGTCTTCCTCCGGCAGCGTGTTCATCGTGCCGCCGTCGGTCGTCGACCCGTGCGACAGCTTGTGGTGGTTGTACATGGTGTTGAGCTCGGGGGGCAGCCAGTTGAAGATCGGCCCGCCCGCGCCCGAGCCCCACTGCAGCGTCACGACGCGGTTGTAGTCGCAGGCCATCGCCAGCGCCATCACGTCGGTCATCATCCCGCCGATCTTCTGGTACTGGTCGTCGCGCGTGACCTTGGCGGGATCGATCGACATGATCTCGGTCTTGCGGGCATCGGGGAGGTTGCAGGCCGGCAGCCCGACGGTCGTCATCGCCCCCTCGACGGTGCGGATGTTCGAGAAGTGCATGTCGAGCTTGCTCTTGTCGGCCGAGCTCAGCGCGCTCGACGACTTGAGGGCGTCGAAGTCCCCCTTGCACAGATCGATGACGCTCTGGCGCCGCATCGCCGACTTGTCGACGACGGTCACGCCCGAACCGCCCGAGCCGACCCAGTCCTTGAAGGCCTTCCACGGGTCTTGAAAGGGGCTCGCCTGCTGGCCGGAGTCGACGTACGAGATGCAGCCGAGCACGTCCTTGCTGCGGTAGCCGACCATCAGGTTCAGCGCCCCCTGCTTGTTCGGGTTGACCGCCTTCGCGATCACCTGATCGATCGAGACCCCCTGGGCGTAGCGCTCGGTGGTGTCGGCGAGCGGCGCCGCGGTCAGCTTGCAGCCGACCCCCTTCGCGTGATCGTCGCCGCCCCCCGGATCGCGGCCGAACCCGCGCGGCACCTGGTGCAGCCCGCGCGGCAGCAGGATCTTCGGCGCGTAGGAGGCGATCGGCTCCATCCCCGTCCCCGTGAACGACGCCGACGTCAGCGCGCCGTAGGCGCTGGTGGGGAACCACTTCTGCATGTTGACGCCGTTGTGGTTGAACCAGATCGCCAGCCGCTTGGGTGTCGCGGCCGTCGCCGCCGCCGCCGTCCGCGGCGCGAAGGTCTCGAGGAACGGCAGCCCGATGGTGACGCCGCCCAGCCCCCGCAGGAAGTTACGCCGTCTGATCCTGATGCTCATCAGTTGCTCCCCGCGCGAAAGAGAAAGGCCCGGGTCCGCGTGATGTCGACCATCAGGTCGGTCACCTTGTAGTCGTCGTCCCCCAGGTTGGCGGCCAGCGCCGCCGCGGCGCAGCCGTCGCTGGCGACGGTCGTCCGCCCGAAGGCGTAGCGCATCCAGGTCGTCGCGTAGCAGCCACGCGCGTCGGGCGAGGCGGCCAGCGCCGCCGACTCCTCGATCCCGTTGCTGAACGCCGTCGGGTTGTTGGTCCCCGCCAGCGTCCCCGTGGCGTCGATCGCGATCCCGTTCTCGGTCGTCCGCCAGACCCCCGCCTCGTCGTAGTTCTCGAAGCCGAAGCCGACGGGGTTGATGTACTCGTGGTGGCAGCCCTTGCACTCGTCGGCCGCGGTGTGCGCGTCGACCGCCTGCCGCGTCGTCTGCGTCGCCATCAGCGCCGGCAGCTGCGGAATGTTGGCGGGCGGGTCGGCGATCGTCGTGCAGAGCACGCTGCGCTGGATGAAGGCGCCGCGGTGGATGGGCGAGCTCTGGTTGCTGTAGGCCTTCACCGCCAGGAAGCCGAGCTGGGTGAACAGCCCCGCGCGCTGTGAGGGGTTGAGGTCGACCTTGGTGAGGCTGTCGCCGAAGCTGCCGGTCACGCCGTAGAGCGGCGCCGTCGTCTTGTTGACGAAGGTGAACGGCGCCGTCATCAGCGACGTGAACCCCTTGCCGCGCGTGAAGGTCACCTCGCGGACGAACTGTTCCGTCTCCTGCTCGAGCACCGGTGCCAGGTCGGGCGTGATGGTCGGATACTTCGACGACTTCGCCAGCTTGTTGGCGTAGGCGTCCATCACCAGCCACTGGTGGTGGAAGTCGCGGACCGTCTCCTTGGCCCCGTCCAGCGCCACCAGGCGACGGGCTTGCGTCGCCACCGCGTCGGCGTTCGCCAGCTGCCCCGCCTCGCCGGCGTCCAGCAGCGCGTCGTCGGGCGGGCCGTTGACGAGGAAGAACGACAGGCGGCTCGCCAGCTCGGTGCCCGAGAGCGGCACCACGTTGTCCACCACCGCGGTCGACAGCTCGACGCGGTAGAGGAACTTCGGGTTCTGCAGCATCGCCTCGACGACGAGCTGCACCCCCTTGTGGAAGTTGTCGGCGCTGCCGTCGACGACGTTGGGGGCGTTGGTGTAGAGCGTCAGGTACGCCGCCTTCTCCGCGTCGGTCAAGGTGCGTCGGTAGGCCCTGCGGCCGAAGGAAGCGATGAACGCCTTGGCGCAGCTGTCGCCGCCCGCCGGGTCGCAGCCGACCACCTTGCTGAACGCCGACGACGTCGACGCCACCTGCGCGGCGATCGTCTCGGCCGACGCGCGATAGCTCTTCCCCAGCGCGTCGCCGACCACCAGGTCCATGCCGCGATCGAACCCGGCCTGGTTCTGATCGACAGGAAAGCCGGTCGACGGATGGATGTCGAGGCCGGTCAGCGACCGCACCGCGTTGTCGTACTGGGTGTGGGTCAGCCGGAAGAGGCGGGTCGTCGCGGGGGGCGCCCCCGGCGTGCAGGCGACGGTGCCCGGCGTGCCGCCGGCGCCGCTGGGGGTCGGATCGATGATGCCGGGATCCGACGGACCGGGGCCGGCCGCGCCGGCGCTGCCGGTGTCATGCATTCCATTTTCGGGGTGGCCGATCGTTCCCGAGCAGCCGAGGCCGACGAGACAGAGCGCCGGGAGAACCGCGCGTTTCATCAAGGGCGCACCTCCTCACGAAGGCAGGGGCGAAACCAAAGGGGCGCCAGGCGCCGACGATGGCGATCGCTCCACCATAGCAACTGCACACTCGGAAGAAGAAGCACCAAAAGTTAGGAGCACCCGCGCCCCCCCGTCGGGCCAAAGAAATTTTGGGGCAGCGGGCGACCTCGCCCTACCATGTGGGTGAAATGGCCGTGCGTGTCAGGGCTGGCCGGCGGCTGTGCGGGCTTCGCCCTTGAGGCTTCGCCCTTGAAGCTTCGCGCCAAGCTGCTGCTCGTCGGGTACGCGGGCCTCGCCGTCAGCTTCGCCTACCTGCTGGTGCGCTACGCCGTCGAGCCCGACGCCGGGCTGGCCAGCGACTTCACCGCGTTCCTGACCGGCTGGTCGCTGATCCTGCACGGACGCGGCGCAGCGCTCTACGACGTCGCCGCCCAGCGCGCCGAACAGGCGGCGCTCATGGGTCTCCACCATTTCAAGGGGGGGCTGCTCGCGTTCCTGCAGCCGCCGCACGCTGCCCTGGCCGGTGTGCCGCTGGGCTTCGTCGCCGAGCGTCTGGGCGAGCCCGCAAGCTATCGTCTGTGGCTGGCGATCAACGTCGGGCTCCTCGTCGCGCTCGCGCGACGGTTCACCCGCACCGTCGGCGCCGCGTCGGGCCCCGCGCGCGCCCTCGCCGTCTGCGCGCTGCTGGCCGCGCTGCCGATCTTCAAGACGCTGCGCGACGGCCAGCTCTCGCTGCTGCTGGCGCTCGCCGCGTTCGGCCTCTACGCGGCGCTGCGCGACGGGCGCGACGCCACCGCCGGCGGCTGGCTGCTGGTGCTGAGCATCAAGCCGCAGCTGCTCCCGATCCCGCTCGCGCTCATGGCCGCGCGCGGGCGCTGGCGCGCGCTCGGCTTCGCCGCGGGGTTCGGCGCGCTGGCGGCCCTGCTGGCGATGGCGATCCTGGGCGCGAGCACGTTCGTCGCCTATGCGCGCAACGTGCACGGCCTCGAGAGCCACTTCGGCAGCGGCCGGCCCGCCGGCATGCCGAACCTGCGCGGCCTCCTCACGCTCGCGCTCGGCGATCGCCGCCCGCTGGTCGACGCGCTGACCGCCGCCGCCTGGTTGCTCGGCGCGGTTGCGCTCGCCTGGCGCTGGTCGCGGCGGCGGGAGCGCGAGAGCTGGGAGAGCGCGTTCGCGACCTGCATGGCCGCGACGCTGGTGCTGAGCCCGCACCTGTTCGTGCACGACATGGCGCTCTGGACGGCGCCGCTCGCGCTCGCCGTCGCGGCAGCCGGCCCCGCCACGCCAGCGGGCGTCCGCTGGTCGCGGTTCGCGCTCGCCTGGCCGGCGATCTTCGTCGTCGCGCTCGCGTCCGACACCGCCTTCACGCCCCTCATCGCCCTGCTCGGCGTTGCCACGGCCGTCGCCACCCTGCGCCTGCCCCAGAGCGCCTCGCGATAGATTGCGTCGAGCGAAGCGCGGCTTCGCCGCGCAGAGCTCATCGCGGGAGGCGCGGAACCCTCCCAGGGTTCCGATTCAGATAAAAAAAGGCCGAGGACTCTCGTCCCCGGCCTTTGTTCAAACGATCGGAGCGGTCTTAGAAGGTGACCGTCCCGTCGTAGCCCTGCGACTGGCCTTGCACGGTGATCGCCCACTTCGCGTAGATGCTGCCGCCATTCGGCGTCCCGTTGGCGTCGAGCGTGACCATGTTGTACTTCAGCTGCTCGAAGTAGCTGTAGTTGATGTTCTGGCCACCGTAGACGACGTGACCGGTACCGTTCGTCGTCAGCGCGCCGTCGATCATGCTCGGCGAGATGTCGATGCTGCCGCTCATGTCGTAGTTGATCGTCTCGTTCAAGCCCGACGCCGAGTCGCTGAGGTCGGCCTTGATGGTCATGTCGAGCGTCACCGTGGTGACGTCACCGGAGGTCGCCGCTTTCACGCTGCCATCGATCTCGATGGTGCCGAGCCCCGACTGATTGTCCATGTAGTGGTCATAGACGCAGCCCGCGGTGTCACAGGTGACCGTCCCCCCGCTGGGGCCGGGCTCCGTCACCGCGCTGTGGACGACCGCCGCCGCGCCCGCCGGGCCCGGGACGACCTGCTGCGGACCGCTCAGGGCCAGACCCATCACCGAGTTGGTGACGGACTGACCGTCCTGAGCCTGGATCGCCGCCACCAGTGAGGCCGTCTCGGCCGTGACGGACTCGGCGCCCGCCTCGCTGACCTGGCCCGGCATGACTGAGGGACCGCTGCCCCCGCCGCCACCACCACATCCCAGAAACGCGACCGCAGAAAGACCGACCAAACTGAACCGAACGGCGTCCCTCATCATCATTCTCCTCATGAGCTGTGTGTTGGATTACACACGGAATGGCAATAGATAACCAGGGTCGGCCCCTGAAATCAATCCCAATCCCGGTGCCACTCCCGCGGCAGAGCAGGTTCGGCGGCTATGCCGGTACGCTTGAGTCGGGCTCGATCGGCGTCTTCGGGACGAACAGGACCAGCACCAGGCTTGGGATGCTGGCGGCGAAAGCGACTGTGAAAAAGAGGGGATAGCCGAGCCACTGGGCCAGCGTCCCCGAGATCGAGCCCGATAGCGTCGACGCCAGCGAGATCACGGCCGTGGCCAGGGCGAAGTGCGAGGCAGAGAAGGCCGCCCGGCAGCGCTGCATCTGGAAGATGGAGTTGGCCCCCATCCCCATCCCCCCGGCGAAGTTCTCGGCCAGGACGATCGGGACCACGCCCGCGAACGTCGGCTTCACCACCGCCATCAAGATGTAGAGCGGGATGGCCAGGTTCTGCAGGTAGGTCAGCGGGACCAGACAGCGCTGCAGGCCCCAGCGCGCGACCATCGCCGCGCTGACGATCGCGCCCAGCGCCGAGGTGATCATCGCGAAGCCGTTCAGCGTCCCCCGGTGCACGGTGTCGATGCCGATGTCCCGCAGCAGCGGCTTCGACATCGCGAACATCATGATGTCGCCCAGCCTGAAGAGGAAAAGGTAAGACAGCACCAGCGGCGCGTGCGGCTGGGCGATGAACGACGCGAACGACGAGAAGAACGCGCGCGGTGCTGGCACACCGTCGGCGGGGCGAGGCGGGGCCGGCGCCCGCGGCTGTTCCGCCGGCATGATCGCGTGGTTGACCAGCCCGGTCGCGATCATGAGGATCCCGGCGGCACCGAACCCGGCCAGCCAGCCGTGCTTCCCCGCCAGCGTCACCAGCAGCGAGCTGCCGACGAAGCGCGCGACGGTGAAGGCGGCGGAGCGGCTCCCCGCGAACTGCGCCTGCTGATGGCGGTCGAGCGCCCGCATGTAGAACCCGTCGCAGGCGATGTCATGGGTGGCGTGCATGATCGCCAGCACCGCCAGCGCCCCCCAGAACAGCAGCGTCCCCCTTCCGTCCCGCACCAGGGCCCCCGTCGGGGCGAGCGAGGCGACGAACAGCATGCCGCCGCCCAGCAGGATCTGCATGACCCAGACCCACCTCCGCATCCGCCCCACGAGATCGACGATCGGGCTCCAGAGGAACTTGAACGTGACCGCCAGGTGCAGGTTGGAGGTCTGCGAGATCTGGGCTAACGAGGCGCCGCTGGCGGTCAGGAACTCCGTCGCCATCTGGTGGAGAAAGCTCCACGGCAGCCCCTCGCCGAAGTAGGCCGTCGACGTCCAGAACAGCGCGCGTTTCGCCTTCGGGCCCGGCGAGCTCCCCTCAGAAGGCGGCACAGTCCAACGATGGTCGAGCGCGCGCGGAAATGCCGCCAGTTTTTTCGCGGCCGAACGCCGCCCCGCCGGATATCGTTCAGGACATCCTCGCCCGACCGCTGTTGTTATTGATCGCCGCGGCCACGGTCGCGGGCCCGCGGGAGCCGCAACCGGCGATCGTCCCGGCGGCGTTGCGGGCGCGCGCGCCGCAGCTGGAAATGTCGGGCCTGGCCTGGTCGGCCACGCTCGACCGTTACCTGGTCGTGATCGACGACAGCATCGACCTCGAGGAACGGAACAGACACGCCCCCTACGTCCTGGCAATGGGCCGGGACGGCAAGGTCGACGCCCAGCCGGTGCCGATCCTCGGCGTCGACGAGCTCGACGACGCCGAGGCGCTGACCGCGGGGCCTCGCGACACTTTCTACGTGCTGACGTCGCACGCCCCCAACCGCCACGGCAAACTGAGCGGCGCCCGCCGTCAGTTGCTGGCGCTGAAGCTGGAACAGCGGCGGTTGCGCGTCGCGGGTACGGTGGACCTGCTGCACGGGCACGGCGACCTGTCCCACCAGCTGGCCAAGGTCGGGCTCACCGAGGGCGCGGTCGATCTCGAAGGCCTCGCCTACCGCGATGGCGCGCTCTACATCGGGATGAAAGCGCCGCTCTTGCCCGATGGCGCCGCCGGCATCGTGCGCCTCGCGCAGCTCGACGGCGCGTTCGCCACCGGCAAGCTTCCCGAGCACAGCCTGACTCTGTGGGGCTCGGTGAGGTTGACCGTCCCCGCGCTCGGCCGGGCGGGAGCGAGCGTGGACGAGGGGATCGCCGACCTGACATTCGCGCCCGACGGCGCGCTGTACCTGTGCGCAAACGCGCCCAAGGGGACGCCGCCGGACGGCGGGGGCGCGTTGTGGCGGGTCGCCGCGCCCGAGGGGCAGCGCATGGCGGCGCAGCTGGTGCGACGGTTCGCCGACCTCAAGCCCGAAGGGGTGGCGGTGGCGCCCGACGGCCAGACCCTGACGTTGGTGTTCGATCGCGACAAGCGCGACCCGCTCTGGGTGACCGTGCCGCTCGCGCGGTGAACGACTTACCTCGCCGCCAGCCGCTTCTCCAGAAACCGGCGATCGGCGTCGTTGGCGGCCAGCGCCAGCGCCTCGCGGTAGGCCGCCGCCGCCTCGTCGTGGCGGCCGAGCCGTCGCAGCAGATCGGCGCGCGCCGCGGGCAGCAGGTGATAGTCGACGAGCGCGCCGGTCGCGGCGAGCGCGTCAATCATCCCGAGCCCCGCGGCGGGCCCGTCGGCCATCGCGACCGCGACGGCGTGGTTCAGCGCCACGACCGGCGACGGGTGGATCGCGACGAGCAGCCGGTACAGGCCGGCAATCTCGCGCCAGTCGGTGTCGGCGGCGCGCGCCGCGCGGGCGTGCACGGCCGCGATCGCCGCCTGCAGGGCGTAGGCGCCCGGCGGCCTGCCCGACCGCAACGCCCGCTCGACCAGCGCCAGCCCCTCGGCGATGGCGGCGCGATCCCAGCGCCCGCGATCCTGATCTTCCAGCATGACAGCGTCCCCCGCGGCGTCGACGCGCGCGGCGCCGCGGGCGTCGTTGATCAGCATCAGCGCCAGGAGAGCCGAGCGCTTCGCTGCGCCCGGGCAGAAGCTCGACCAGGAGCCGCCCCAACCGGATCGCCTCGCCGCACAGCTCGCGCCGCACCGGCGCCGCGCCGGCGCTGGGGGCGTAGCCCTCGTTGAAGACCAGATAAAGGACGGCGAGGACGGCGTCGAGCCGTTCGGGCAGGTCGTCGGTCTCCGGGACGCGGTACGGGATCGCCGCCTGGCGGATCTTCGCCTTGGCCCGCACCAGGCGTTGCGCCATCGTCACCGTCGGAATCAAGAAGGCGCGCGCGATCTGCTCGGTCTCCAGGCCGCCCAGCGTGCGCAGCGTCAGCGCCACCTGGGCCTCGACCGCCAGCGCGGGGTGACAGCAGGTGAAGATGAGCCGCAGGCGATCGTCTTCGACGGCGTTCATCTGTGCCTCGTCGTCGTCTGGGGCCACGGCGCTCTCGGTCTCCGCCTCGAGCGCGGCCCGCTTCTCTTCGTGCAGCGCGCCGCGCCGCAGGCGATCGACGGCCTTGTTGCGCGCCGTACGGATCAACCAGGCGCGCGGGCTCTGCGGAATGCCGTCGCGCGGCCACTGCACCAGCGCGGCCGCCAGCGCGTCAGAGAGCGCCTCCTCCGCGCCGTCGATGTCGCCCAGGACGCGGATCAGCGTCGCCAGGATGCGCCCACGCTCTTCACGAAAGACGCGTGCGATCGCCTGGTCTGTGTCGGGTGTCATCGCTGCCCCCGCGAGCATAGCCCGCGGGGCAGCGACGGGGCGCGGCCCGGCCGCGATCACGCCCGCGGGTAGTCGGTCGGCATCGGGCGAACGGGCCGCACCTCGATGCTGCCGAAGACCGCCGACGGGATCCGGGCGGCGATCTTGATCGCCTCGTCCAGATCCTTGGCCTCGACCAGGTAGTAGCCGCCGAGCTGTTCCTTGGTCTCCGCGAACGGGCCGTCGGTCGACAGCACCTTGCCGTCGCGCACGCGCACCGTCGTCGCGGTCGAGGTCGGCTGCAGCGCGTCCCCCGCCCGCATGTTCCCCGACTTGACGATGGTCTGGGTGAACTCGCGGTAGTCCTTGGACATCTTCTCGCCCGCGGCCGGGTTGGTCATCTCGGGCGCCTTCTCGTTCTGATAGATGAGCAGCAGGTACTGCATGACGTCGTCTCCTCGTGGATGGTGTCGGGCGGTTCGTTCCGTCCGCCTATCTGTCGATCGAAAACCGCCCGATCGACAGCCCCCCGGAAAAAAACGAAAAATCCTATCCCGGCCGAACGCGCGCGGCGGCGCGAATGGTCCCGGACCCTACCGCGCGCAGCAGGCGCTGGAACGTGGGGCACTCCATGTGGCTGGGCGCGGGGCATGCCGCGGCGTGCCTCAGCCCGTTGCGCATCTTGGTCAGCTTCGCGATCGTCGCGTCGAGCTCGTCGGCCTTGGCCGTGAGCATCTGGCGGTCGATACGGGGGCGCCCGCCGGGCGCGAACATCCCCGCGATCTCGTCGAGCGTGAAGCCGGCCGCGCGGCCGAGCCCTATGAGCGCGAGCCGCTCCAGCACGGCGGGCTCGAACAGGCGCCGGAGGCCGCGCCGGCCAATCGACCTGATGAGCCTCTTTTCCTCGTAGAAACGGAGCGTCGACGCAGGCACCCCGGCCTGCCGCGCGACCTCCGTGATGTCCAGTGCGCTCGTGCCGCTTGACCTCAAGTTGACTTGAAGTTGCATGATGTAGCGATGGAAAGCCATCAGACCGCGCTTTGGAACGGCGCCGGCGGCGGCGGATGGGTCGCGTCGCAGGAGTTGCTCGACCAGCTGTTCCATCCGCTCGAGGACCTGCTCGTGGACGCCGTCTCGTCCGAGACAACCAGCCGGGTGCTCGACGTCGGCTGCGGGACGGGCGGCACCACGGTCGCCGTCGCGCGGCGCCTCGGCGCGACAGGGAGCTCGACCGGCATCGACATCTCGGAGCCGATGATCGCCGCCGCGCGAGCGCGAGCGGCGCGGGAGAGCGCGTCCGCCACCTTCATCGTCGCCGACGCGCAAACCTACCCACTCGAGCGGGCGGGCTTCGACGCGATCATCTCGCGCTTCGGCGTGATGTTCTTCAACGACCCGGCCCGTGCCTTCACGAACCTGCGCCGCGCCGCGAGGGCCGGCGCCAGGCTGCGCCTCATCGTGTGGCGGAGCGCGGAGGACAATCCGTTCATGACGACGGCCGAGCGCGCCGCCGCGCCGCTCCTGCCAGACCTCCCCGTTCGGCGGCCGGACGAGCCAGGCCAGTTCGGTTTCGCGGACCCCGACCGCGTCCGCCGGCTTCTCGAAGAGAGCGGCTGGTCCGAGAGCGACCTCCAGCCGCTCGACGTGCCGTGCGCCATGCCGGAGACCGCGCTGGTTCGTTACCTCACCCAGCTCGGTCCCGTCGGCCGCATCCTCCAGCAGGCGGACGACGAGGTCCGCGCGCGGGTCGTCGCCGCCGTCCGCCCCGCCTTCGCTCCATACGTGCACGGCGCGGAGGTCCGCTTCACGGCCGCGTGCTGGATGGTCGGCGCCCGCGTCTAGACTAGAAAATCGGCCCGCAGGAGATGTCGCCGCGACGGATGGCGTGCCCGGCGGCGTTGCTGTCGTCGCCCCAGAAGAAGCTCTTCTTGCCGGCGACGCAGCTCGCCTCGGGCGCGATCGCGATCCCCTCGTTGTTCGAGTCGGGCAACCCGGCCGGGCGCGTGACGTAGCGCTGAAGGGAGAAGGCCCCGCCGACGAGGCGGAGGATCGTGGCCTTGTTGGCGCAGCCGTTGTCGCAGGCGGCCCACAGGTTGCCGGCGTCGCGATCGAACGAGAGGTCCATGATCGCCGGCTGGCCGCTGGCGATGGTGGCGACGCGGTGGAAGCCGGCGCCGCCGTGGTCGAGCGCGTAGGCATAGATGACCCCATTCGCCTCGAGGCCGACGAAGAAGAGGCCGGCGCCGTGATTCGGGTAGGCCGCCGGGTCGTAGGGGCGCGACGTGCGCTCGTCGACGAACCCACCCGCCACCAGGAACGTGTCGGGGATCCAGGTGATCGCTTCGAGCCCCGCGTTGGAGAACGCGGCCGGCATGTCGGCGGTCAGGTTCCATTCGTGCGTCGCGGTCATCGCGTTCCCGGTCCCGACGCTGGTGTCGTAACGGAGAACGCTGAGGCGGCTGACGCCGCCGTTGCCGTTGTTCCGTTCGGTCGAGACGTAGAGCGCCGGCGATCCGGCCTCGACGCCCGTGATCCCCTCGGAGTCGGGCCCTTCCGCGCCGTCGGCGTAGCGAATCGTCTTACCGGCGCCCCATCCATCGGTGGTCACATCGCTCCAGGTGGTGCCGTTCCAGGTCAGCTTGTTCACGACCGACGGTCCGTTCCGGACCGCCCAGAGGACATCAGGCTGGCCGGCCGTGCCCGGCTGGTAGTAGAGCCCCGAGAGGTTCCCGGGAAACGCGTTCGCCGCGTCGACGGTCACGACGGCGCTGTCGCCCGGCCAGGGGATCGTCCCACCCGGCGGGACACTCGGGGCCGGCGGTGCGCTCGCAGCCGGCGGTGCGCTCGCAGCCGGCGGAACACTCGCAGCCGGCGGAACACTCGCGGCCGGCGGAACACTCGCTGCCGGCGGCGCGCTCGCAGCCGGCGGGACACTCGCGGCCGGCGGTGCGCTCGCAGCCGGCGGAACCGGCTCCTGGGCGCTGCCACCAGCACCGGTCGCGGTCGTACCACCCGCGCTGCCGCCGGAGGCGGCCGCAGGTGGAACGACGGGCGCGCCACCGGCGCCCGCGACATCCGTGCTCGCGCCGCCGGGGGCCGCGCCGCCCGCGCCCGCGCTGGGACCGCCCGGGCCACCGCCGTGGCCGCTCGCCCCGCCTCGCCCGGGCGTGGCAGCGCCACCACCGCGACCGGCGATGCCGCCCGCGTCCTGCTCGTCCGACATTTGCTGCGACGGGTCCGAGCAACCGATCGCGAACATGACCAGAGCCGCAACGAGCGGCATTCCACGTTTGAGGTGCAACATCTCGTGATCACCACGACTGCGCGTGGGGACCGTTGGTGTACGCCACGCGCGCCCGATGCGCAGGTCAGCCGCGGGCGAAAAGGCCCTCACCCCGGCCCTCTCCCCGCTTACGCGGGGAGAGGGTGACTTTATGGCGGAGGTTGCCTGGAAGATCGTGCCGCTGACGCCTAGAAGATCGCGCCGCAGGCGACGGTGTCGCGGCGGAGGGCGTGACTGCCGAAGTTGCTGTCGTCGGACCAGAAGAAGGGCTTCTGGCCACCGACGCACTCGGCCTCGGGCGCGAAGGTGATCCCTTCGTTGTTCGAGTCGGGCAGCGTCGACGGGTGATCGATGTAGCGCTGCACGATGAAGTGACCGCCGACGAGGCGCAGGATCGCCGCCTTGTTCATGCAGGTGTTGTCGCAATAGGCCCAGAGGTTGCCGACGTCGCGATCGAACGACAGATCCACCACCGTGGCCTGACCGCCCGAAATGGTCGCGACGCGGTGGAAGGCGTTGCCCGAGTGGTCGAGCGCGTAGGCGTAGATATTCCGCTCGCCTCGACGCCGACGAAGAAGAGGCCGGTGCCGTGATTCGCATACGACGCCGGGGTGTAGGGGAGCCCGGTGCTGTCGTCGATGAAGCCGCCCGCGGTCAGGAACGTGTCCGGGATCCAGGTGATCCCCTCGAGGCCCAGGTTGGAGCCGAGCACCGGAAGGTCGGCGGTCAGGTTCCAGTCGTTGGTCGCGGTCAGCTCGGTCCCCGCCACGCTGGTGTCGAAGCGAAGGATGGCGGGCCGGCTGACGCTGCTGGCGTTGTTGTCGCGTTCGGTCGAGACGTAGATGGCGGACGAGCCGGCCTCGGCGCGGGTGATCCCTTCCGAGTCGGGCCCGCCCGTGCCGCCCGGGTAGTGAAGCACCTTGCCGGCGGTCCACCCGTCGGCCGTGGAGCTGGTCCAGATCGTGCCGTCGAAGACGAGCTTGAAGATCGTCCCCGGGCCGTTGAGGACGGCCCAGAGAACCGTCGGGCTCCCCGCCTCGTAGTAGAGGCCCGAGAGGTTGCTGGTGAAGGCGTTCGTCGCGTCGACGGTGGTGACCGCGTTGGCGCCCGGCCACGCGAGCGTCGCGAATCGAGCCGCCGGCGCCGCCCGACGGCGCGCCACCCACGCCGCCGCCGCTGCCGGCGACCGCGCCGCCCGTGCCGGTCATGCCGCCCGCGCCCGCCGCACCGCCCGCACCGCCCGCGCCGCCGCTGCAATCGTTGGCCGCGTTCTTGGTGCTGTTCGAGCTGACGAAGGCGGGCCGGTGCCGTTGGGGCAGCGGCCGTAGGTGAGCGCCGCGTGCGCCGTCCAGCTGTACGAGTCGACCAGCGTGTTCGTCGCATCCCAGAGTCGCGCCGACTCGGCCGCGCCGAGGCCGAAGCCGAACGCCGCCTCCTCGAGCACGTAGTAGCCGCCGACCGGAATCGTCGTCCCCGCCGGGATCAGGTAGTTGTGGGTGTCGTCGTTGTCCTTGAACGATCCAGCCGCCGATGTTCGCCGGGGCCGGTGCCGGCGTTGTAGAGCTCGACCCAGTCGCCCGGCATGCCGCCGTTCGATTCGACCTCGTTGATCTTCACCACCACCGGAACGACCGCGCCCGGCGAGCAGGTGACGGTGAGCGTCCCGACGTCGGTGCAGTCGCCGTCGCTGACGGTCAGCGTGACCATAGGGGTCCCGGGCGCGGTGCAGATGAGGCTCGGCGTCGCCGTCGCCGCGCCGGTCAGCGTGCCGCCGGTCGTCGTCCAGCCATAGGTGAGGGCCGAGGGGCGCGCGTCGCTGTCGTGCGCGACCGCCGACAGCGCGATCGCGTTGCCCACCGTCACCTCGCCGGGGTTGGCGCCGATCGCGTCGAGCAGCGGGCAGACGTTGATCGTGCCGTCGATCATGATGGTGCCGGTCTTGGCGGGCTCGCGGCAGCGGATCTGGATCGAGACCGTCGTCGTCATCCCGGCGGTGATCGCGAAGGGCGCGGTGCCGTTGCAGGTCGTGACGCCGTCGCTGGCGGTGGCCGAGATCGTGAGCGCGTAGCCGGTGCCGGCGGGGATCGCGCCGATCGTCGCCGCCACCTTGGTGCTGTTGCTGACGTCGATGCTGCCGTTCCGCGCGAACATCGCCGGCCCCGTGATCGCGTAGCTGGCCGCCTGGAGCGTCCTGGTCGGGTCCAGCTGCAGCGCGGCGGTCACCTTTCCCATGTCGTCGCCCCCCGATGCAGGCGGCGGGCTGGAACAGGCGGCGACGAGCGCGAACGTCGCGACGGCGAGCGCGGCGACGAATGATCGTGAACGGATGATGTGCGACATGGACCGCGCGCAAAGCAACCGCCGCGCCATCGTCGGTGCGCGCGAACACCGCGCGCCGCGCGGGCCACGGCGACGGCCTGGCGACGACCCGTTCGATTCTCAGAGAGCGCCGTTCGGAAATCGGAACGAAGCGTCCGTCAATGTGTTGCAGAGCCGTCACCCCAGAGACATCAAACATCGGCGGTGGTCACGGCTGCGCGGAGGCGCGTCGACGCCACGACCGATTTCTTGATGGCGTTAACGGAACCGGACCGGAGTTGTCACATGGGGCTCGGATCGTCGCTGATATAAGCGCCGGGCATGGAAACAGCTGCCGTCGTCAGGGCATTTCCTTTCGGCCTCCCGAAGTCACGGGGGCCGCAGCCTTTGCGAACCACAAAAGCGAACATCGACCCCAGCGTCGCGGTGTCGCGAGCCATGAGCGAGGTGTTGGCGTTGGTGAGCCGCCTCGCTCCCACCGAAGTCACCGTCACCGTCACCGGCGAAACCGGGACCGGCAAGGACGTATTCGCGCACCTGATCCACGACATGTCGCCACGGGCGCCCAGACCGTTCGTGGTGTTCGATTGCGGCGCCGTCCCCGCCAACCTGGTGGAGAGCGAGCTGTTCGGCCACGAGCGCGGCGCCTTCACGGGCGCCCACGCGGAGCACCCCGGGGCGTTCGAGCGCGCCAGGGGCGGGACGCTGTTCCTCGACGAGATCGGTGAGCTCCCGCTGGAGCTGCAGCCGCGGCTGCTGCGCGCGCTCGACAACCAGTCGCTGCGCCGCGTGGGCGGGACCAGCGATCGTTCGGTCGACGTCCGGATCGTCGCGGCGACCAACCGTGATCTTCCGGCGCTGGTCGCGGCCAAGCAGTTCAGGCAGGACCTCTACTTCCGGCTCGCCGCCGCGACCGTCCAGTTGCCGCCGCTCCGCGATCGCCTCGATGACCTTCCGCTGCTGGTCCCCCGGCTGATCCGGGATCTCGGCCGCGGCGACATGCTGATTCCGGAGGCGACCCTGTCGGCGCTGCGCGCGCACAGCTGGCCGGGAAACGTCCGCGAGCTCAAGAACGTGCTCGCCTGCGCCCTGGCCTTCGTCGAGAGCGGCCCGCCCGAACCGCGCCACCTGCGGTTCATCGCGGCGCCGTCGGAGGACGCGGCGCTCGATCGCCTGCCGCTCGGCGGGCACTCGCTCTGCAGCCTCGAACGCGCGGCTATCCGACAGACCTTGATCGCGGCCCGCGGCAACAAGGTGCAGGCCGCCAAGTCGCTCGGCATCGCCCCGTCGACGCTCTACGAGAAGTTGAAGAAGTACGATCTCTGACCGACGGCTGCGCCCTCGCGGAAACCGCCACCTCAATGTTGCAGGGGTTTTGCAATTCAGCGGGTGGCTGACGGGATATATCGCCGGCCACGTTCGGATGCCTCCGCTCACACGTGTACTTGCGGTGGCCGGCGTCCTGGCCGTTTGTCTGCTCGCGCCGCGGGCAGCCGAGGCCTATCCGCAGTGGCAGCTGACGACGGGGGTCGCCCGCTGTAACCAGTGCCACTACGCGCCCGCCGGCGGCGGCCTCATCACCAGCTTCGGCCGCGATGCCGCCTCTGAGGAGCTCTCGACCTGGGGCGGCAACGGCGCCTTCCTGCACGGCGCCGTCAAGCTCCCCAGCTGGCTGGCACTCGGCGGAGATTTGCGCGGCGCCTTCGTCGACAACGACGTCCAGGACCCCGACGGCGTGACGCTCGCCGTCTTTCCCATGCAAGCCGACCTGTCGGCGCGCATCGCGTTCGGCGGCGGATTCTCCGCCGCCGGGGTCGTGGGTCTGCGCGGAAAGGTGCGCGATACCGACCTGCCCGTGCCGTATCAGAACTACCATCCCATCTCGACGTCGCAGCTGGTGTCGCGCGAACACTATCTGATGTGGCAACCCGAGGCGGCGGGGCCCTACGCGCGCCTGGGCCGCTTCTACGCCCCCTTCGGGCTCCGCTTCCTCGAGCACGTCCTCTACGTCCGGCGCGATCTCGGCTTCGACCACCTCACCGAGACCTACAACGCCTCGGCGGGGTGGATCTATGACGCGTGGGAGCTTCACTTCACCGTGTTCGGTCCCGACTTCGTCCGCCACATCGGGAGCACCGAGAGCGGGCTCGCGACCTACTACGAACGACGGCTGCTGGACGACCACCTCGCGCTGGGCGCCCAGCTGCGGATCGCCAGCGCGCCGGGCGTCACCCGCATCATCTACGGCGGCATCGGCAAGCTCTACATCGAGCGCCTCCACGCGATGTTCCTCGCCGAGGCGAACGGCGTCCAGCTGCTGTTCGACGACCTCAACGTCCCCACGCGCGCGCAGTTCGTCGGGGCCGCCGGGGTTGCGCTGCTCCCCGTGAAGGGTGTCGTGCTCACGTTGCTCGGAGAGCACAACCAGGTCGACCTCTACGCGCCGGCCAGTTGGACCGCCGCCACCGCCCTCCTCAACTGGTTCCCCTACGCGCACTGCGAAGCGCAGGTGATGGGACGCCTTCAGTTTCCCCGCGGCGGCGAGGCGGCCAAGACGCTGTTCGTCCAGGTCCACTACTACTTCTGACGGGGACTTCGACGTGACGCGACGAACCGACCTCCGTCCGCAGGGCTCGTCGTCCCGCGACGCGAGGCACATGCGCCTGCGGTTCGCCGCGACGTTCGTCGCCGTGGCGGGCGTGGCTCTCGCCATCTACTCGTTCCCGTACGCCGAGCACGGGGTCCGAGAGCTCTGGTTCCATCGCTATCTCGCCGCGTACGCCCGGCTGGCGGGATGGGTGCTGCGTCTGACCAACGCCCGGGTCACGGTCGCGGGGACGGAGGTGATCGGGGAGATCTCGCTCACCGTCGCCAAGAACTGCGACGCGATGGACGTCAACATCCTGTTCGTCGCGGCGCTCGTGGCCTTTCCGGCGGGGTGGCGGCAGCGCGCGATCGGAATCGCCCTCGGCGTCGCGGCGCTGGCGGCGGTCAACATCGCGCGCATCGTCAGCCTCTACTACGTCGGGCTCCGCTTTCCCCGCCGCTTCGAGCTGGTGCATGCGGAGCTCTGGCCGTTCGCCATGGTGGCCGCGGCGGTGGCGGCGTTCGTGCTCTGGTCGCGCTGGGTGGCCCGCTCCCATGCCCAGGCCTAGGGCCCAAAAGACGACGACCGACACGGCGGCCGTGGAGACGGCGGCCCCGGCTGCCTCCTGGCTGCCCCAGGTGACCCGGCGGGACCTGGTCGTCTTCGCGGTCTGGCTGGTCGTGCTGCTCGGCCCCTGGCCCGGCGTCGGTCGCGCTTTCACCGCGTTCTTCAGCGGCTACGCCAACCTCGTGGTCGCCCTGCTCCATCTGGGGGGGGCGGCGCCGCCCCAGTTCGCGCCCCCCACCGCCGACGCCCGGCACGATCCGGAGATCGGCGATTGGAGCGTCATGCTCTCCCCGGCGCGCCCCGGCGACGGCGCCGCGGCTGTCCCGCTCGAAACGCGCGTCATCGGCTACACGCCGCTCGCGCTGCTGCTCGCGCTGCTGCTCGCGACCCGGGTTCCGCCCAGGAGAAAGCTGCTCGTCCTCGCGCTGGGCGGGACGGTGCTGCTGGCGCGCCTGGCGATCGGCATCGCGCTCCCCGTCGCCCGGCTGCTCGGGTCCCTGGAGCAGGGCTCGGCGCTCGCCCCCGTCGCCGAGGTGGTCTGGTGGGCGTTCATCGCCACCCCGGCCAGCTCCTATGCCGCGCCCCTGGTCTCGTGGGGTGTCGCCCTCGCCGTGACCGCCCCTCGGGGGTATGCTGGCCGGCCGAAATGCTACGGATTTACGAGCCCGGAAGTCCCGACTACGCCAAGCGCCTGGCGGCGCTCGTCAACCGCAGCGCCGCGCAGTCGGAGGAGATCGACGCGGCGGCGCGGCGGGTGATTGCCGAGGTGCGCGCCGGCGGCGACACGGCCCTGCGGGCGCTGACGGCGAAGTTCGACAAGCGCGAGCTGACGGCGCTGGAGCTGCCGGCGGCCGAGTGGGACGCCCTGGCGGCCAAGACCACGCCCGAGGTGCGCGCCGCGATCGAGCGCGCGGCGGCCCGGGTGCGCACGTTCCATGAGCGCGAGCGCTACGCCTCGTACGAGATCGCGGAGGGGGGCATCCGCGTCGCCAGCCGCGTCGATCCGCTGGCCCGCGTCGGCATCTACGTCCCGGGAGGGACCGCGCGCTATCCGTCGACGGTGATCATGACCGCGATCCCGGCGCGCGTGGCCGGCGTGCGCGAGATCGTGATGACCACGCCCGGCCCCTCGCCCGAGACGCTGGCGGCGGCGCGCCTCGCCGGCGTCGATCGGGTGTTCGTCCTCGGCGGCGCCCAGGCGATCGCCGCGCTGGCCTACGGGACCGAGAGCGTCCCCCGCGTCGACAAGATCGTCGGTCCCGGCAACGCCTACGTCGCCGCCGCCAAGCGCCTGGTGTTCGGCGACGTCGGCATCGATTCGATCGCCGGGCCGACCGAGGTGGTGATCGCCGCCGACGACAGCGTCGATCCGCGCTGGCTGGCGGCCGATCTGCTGGCCCAGGCCGAGCACGACACGCTGGCGGTGCCGATTCTGATCGCCATCGGCGACGGGGTGGCAAGCCGGGTGGCCGCCGAGGTCGAGCGACAGGTGGCCCTCCTCCCGCGCCGGGCCATCGCCGAGCAGGCCCTGCGCGACGGCGGGGCGATCTTCGTCGCCGGCGACGTCGACACGGCCATCGACCTCGTCAACCGCCTCGCCCCCGAGCACGCGGAGCTGGCGATGCGCGACGCGCGGGCGCTGTCGGCGCGGGTGAAGACGGCGGGCGCGATCTTCGTCGGCACCCACACCCCCGAGTCGGTCGGTGACTACACCGCCGGCCCCAGCCACGTGCTGCCGACGGCGGGGAGCGCACGGTTCGCGTCGCCGCTGGGCGTCGCCGACTTCATCAAACGCACGTCGGTCATCGAGTACGACGCCGCCGCGCTGGCGGCGCAGAGCGACGACATCGAACGGCTGACCGCCGTCGAGGGGCTCGAGGCGCACGGCCGTGCGGTCACCATAAGGACGCGCGGTTAGCGCGACACGCCCGTGAACCTGGCCGCGACGCTGCGTGGGACGACCTACCGGTTTCGCGATCTGAAACAGGTCCTGGCCAAGGCCAACGAAGAGAAGTCGGGCGATCGGCTGGCGGGGCTGGCGGCCGACAGCGTCTCGGAGCGGATCGCCGCCAAGCGGGTGCTGGCCGAGGTGACGCTGGGCGAGCTCCACGAGAACCCGGTGGTGCCGCCGGAGCAGGACGCCGTCACGCGCCTCATCCTCGACGATCTGCAGCGCCCGGTCTTCGAGAGCGTGAAGTCGTGGACGGTGGCCAAGCTGCGGGAGTACGTGCTCTCCGACACCACCGACGGGGCCGAGCTGCTTCGCCTGTCGCGCGGGCTCACCAGCGAGATGATCGCGGCCTGCGCCAAGATCATGACCAACCTCGATCTCATCTACGCCGCCCGCAAGATCCGGGTCGTCGTGCACGCGACCAACACGGTCGGCCTGGCGGGGCGGCTGTCGGTGCGGCTGCAGCCCAACCACCCCTCCGATTCCGTCCGCGGGCATCCTGGCCTCGCTGAAGGAAGGTCTCTCGTACGGCGTCGGCGACGCGGTCATCGGCATCAACCCGGTCACCGACAACCCGGAACAGACCGCGGCGATCCTCAACGCGTCCGGCGACTTCATGCGGCAGTGGCGCATCCCCACCCAGAACTGCTGCCTCGCCCACGTCACCACCCAGATGAAGGCGCTCGAAGCCGGCGCGCAGCTGGGGCTGATGTTCCAGTCGATCGCCGGGACCGAGAAGGCGCTGCGCAGCTTCGGCGTCACGCTGGCGCTGCTCGACGAGGCCCACGACATGACCCTGAAGCTGGGGCAGTGCCAGGGGCCCAACGTCATGTACTTCGAGACCGGCCAGGGCTCGGCGCTGTCGGCCGACGCGCACGAAGGGGCCGACCAGATGACGCTGGAGGCGCGCAACTACGGCCTGGCCCGCCACTACCACCCGTTCCTGGTCAACACCGTCGTCGGGTTCATCGGCCCCGAGTACCTCTACGACGCCCGCCAGATCACCCGCGCGGGGCTGGAGGATCACTTCATGGGGAAGCTGCACGGCATCTCGATGGGGTGCGACGCCTGCTACACCAACCACGCCGACGCCGACCAGAACGACCTCGAGAACCTCGAGGTGCTGCTGAGCGCGGCCGGCTGCAACTTCTTCATGGGGCTCCCCATGGGGGACGACGTGATGCTGAACTACCAGTCGACGTCGTTTCACGACGACGCGACGCTGCGCCAGCTGTTCGGCTACCGGCCGGCGCCCGAGTTCGAGGCGTGGCTCGAGGAGATGGGGATCATGCGCGACGGCAAGCTGACCGCGCGCGCGGGCGACGCGAGTCTCTTCGGATGAAACCGACGGTCGACAGAGCGAAGGTCGAGGCCATGGTCCGCGCGGCGCTGCAGCGCGAGGTCGGCCCGGCGCAGGCGGCGGCGCGGGAGGTCGAGTCGGCGGGCGCGCTGCTGCTCACCCCGGATCGCGGCGTCAACATCGGCGAGCCCTACGACCCACGGGTGATGCCCGGAATTCTCAGCTCGACGCCCGCCCGGGTCGGTGTCGGCCGCGTCGGCCCGCGCTACCACACGAACACGATGCTCCGCTTCCGCGCCGATCACGCCGCCGCCAAGGACGCGGTGATGTCCGACGTCGACCCGAAGCTGCTCGCGGACCTCGGCATGTTCGAGGTGACGTCGAAGGCTCCCGACAAGCCGACCTTCCTGCAGCGGCCGGATCTCGGCCGCGCGCTCTCCGACGAGGCGAAGGTCGAGCTGGGCAAGCGGATCGGCCGCGCCCCGACGCTGGCGCTCATCTACGGCGACGGGCTGTCGGCGGCAGCGCTGAACCAGCACCTCGCCGCGTTCCACGGCGCGCTGGTCCCGGCGCTGGCGGCGCGCGGGATCGCTCACGCCCCGCCCTTCTTCGTGCGCCGCTCGCGCGTGAAGATCATGGACGAGATCGCGCGCCTCTGCGGCGCGCAGGCCGCCGCCTTCATCTGCGGCGAGCGCCCCGGCCTCGGCTTCGCCGATTCGATGTCGGCCTACTTCATCTATCAACCGGCCGCGGGCGCCACCGACGCCGACCGCGAGGTGATCTCGAACATCAACCCGCGCGGGCGCCCGCCCACCGACGCGGCCGGCGATCTCGGCGGCGTCGATCGAGCGCATCCTGCGCGACAAGAAGTCGGGCGTGGTGTTTGCGACGTAGCGGCCGCGGATGAAGATCGACCTTCCCCCGCTCAAGCCGCGCGCGCTCGCCGTCCGCACCATCCCGGACGCCGACGACGAGCTGGCCCGCACGCTCGCGCTCCCGACCGGGCGCCGCGCGCTGGGGATCATCACCGCCACCTCCGACGACGCCCTGTTCGCGGCGCTCGATCAGGGGACGAAGGCGTCGCCCGCCGACGTCGTCTACGCCAAGTCCTTCTACGCCGGCGCCGGTTACCCGTCGGGGCCCTACTCGGGCGAGTGCATCGGCATCTACGCCGCCCGCGACCCGGCGGAGGTCGACGCCGCCCTCGACGCCTGCCTCGGCTATCTATCGGATCACGCCTGGTTCTACGCCGTGTCAGTGGCCGACGATCCGAGCCGCCCGGTGGCCCTCTTCCCGCACGTGATTGCCTCGGTCGGCCGCTACCTGGCGCCGCTGGCCGACGTCGCGGTCGGCAGCCCCCTCGCCTACCTGATCGCGCCGCCGCTCGAGTCGATCGTCGGCCTCGACGCCGCCTGCAAGGCGGGGCGGGTGCGCCTGCGCAAGTGGTTCGGGCCCCCCTCGGAGACCAACTTCGGCGGCGGCTACCTGGCCGGCGAGCTCCCCGCCTGCGAGGCCGCCGCGCGGGCGTTCGCCGCGGCGATCGTCGACGTCTGCGCCGAGCCGCTGGCGCGACGTTCGGCGCGCGGCGCCGGCGAAGGGTCGAGGACCGCGCCGCGGGCCGCCGCCACCGCGCCCGCCGGTAAGTTCGTGGCGCTGGCCACCGGCGAGCGGTTCGCGACCAAGCCCGATCACCTGACCCACCTCGTCGACGACAGCTCGCTGGTGCCGAAGACGCACCCGCGCATCGTCGCGCGCGGCAAGCTCGATCTGCTGCAGGCGGCGGTGCTCGACGCCCAGGTCGCCGCCGACACCGACGGGGCCCGCGGCCTGGTCGGCGAGCTGGGCGAGATCCTCGAGCTGGCGCGGGCTCTCGTCGGCGCGGAAGTGACGGGGCGCGCGGTGCCGCCCCCGACGCTGTTCGGGATGGCGTCGGACGAGCTGCGCGACGCCACCCACCACACCCACGAGCTCTACGGCATCCCGTTCATGTACCCCGACGTCCGCCAGGGGCCGGTGATCGCGAAGCTGAATCTCGCCCGGGCGCTGGCGCGCGAGGCCGAGGTCGCCGTCACCGCCGCCTTCCCGCCGACAGCCGGGGCCGTCACCGCCCCGCCCGGGCGCGCCGATCTCGCCCACGCCCTCAACCGCGTCTCGTCCGCGCTCTACCTGCTCGCCTGCCGCTACGTCGCCGGGCAGTACGAAGGGAGCCGCCGGCCGCTGGGCCCGGTCCGCGGCTGGAGGCCGCCGCAGTGAGCGGCGAACGGCTCGAGCGACTGGCGAAGCTGTACGACGACGAGCTGCTGCCGGCCTACGCCGGACGGTTCGCCACCCTGCTGCTCCGGGGGATCGACCCGCGCCTGGTCGCCCCCGGGGGACGCCTCGTCGAGGTCGGGTGCGCGACCGGCCACGTGACCCGTGAGCTGGTGCGGCGGTTTCCCGGCGCGGGGCGGGTGACCGCCGTCGACGAGAACCCGGCCCTGCTCGGGCGCGCGCGGCTCAAGCTCGCCGGAGACAAGCCGGCGCTCATGCCCGTCTTCGAGCTGGCCACGCCGACGGCGCTGCCGCTGGGCGACAGCGAGGCCGAGCTCGGCGTCTCGAATCTGGCGGTGGCGGCCGACCCCGATCCGCTGGGCGCGATCGTCGAGCTGCACCGGGTGCTGGCCCCGGGCGGCCACGCGGCGATGACCCTCCCGTTGCGGGGGAGCTGGGCCGAGTTCATCGATCTGCTGCGCGAGGTGCTGCGCGAGAGCGGCCGCCGCGAGGGGCTCGCCGCCCTGGACCGCCACGAGCGCGTCCTGCCCGACGGCGCCGACGCCGTCGCCGCGCTGGAGGCGGTCGGGTTCCGGGACGTCACCATCGAGGTCGACCGCTGGGAGCTGCTGTTCAGGACCGCGCGCGAGTTCTTCTTCGCGCCGCTGGTCGAGCTGGGGCCGCTGCCCGAGTGGAAGCGTCTGACCGGCGGCGGCGACGCCATGCAGGACGCCTTCTTCTTCACCAAGGAGGCGATCGACGCCTACTTCAAGGGGCGCCCGTTCGCGGTCACGATCGTCGCGGCGGTGGTGACCGGCCGCAAGGCGGGGTAAGTGGAATGACGGTCAGTCGAAGCAGCCGGCCTCCGCGGCCGCCTGGCACTCCGTCGAGACGAGCGCCGCCATGTTCGCCGCCTCGGTGCACATGGTCTCGGCGTTGATAATCTTCGTGTAGCAGTCGGTCATGGAGCCGACCGTGACGCCGCAAGACGGGAACCCGGAGAGACAGTCGGCCAGATCGAGGGGCGCGCTGATCCCGACCATGGCGCAGGAATCCGCGGCGCCGTAGCCGCCGACCTGCGCCGCGTACCAGTCGCAAAGCGCGCTCTGCTCGGCGGTAGTCAGGCTCGACATCAGCTTGCCCTTGTCGACGCCGGCGACGTCGTCACCGCCTCCTCCTCCATCGTTGCTGCTGTTGCACGCGGCAAACGACAACACCGCCATCATGACCGCCCCGATCGCCGTTTTGTTCATCGCGAAACTGTACCACCGGTCAGAGGCAGCTGGCCGCGGACGCGCAGCCGGATATCGCCGCCTGGTTGACGTTCGTGCAGGTCATCTGGGCCGCGATCAGCCTGTCGAAGCACTTCGCCAAAACGTCGACGGTCACACTGCAGGTCGGAAAGTCGGCGACGCAGCTCGTCTGATTGGCCGGGGCGTCGAGGAGGGCCATCGAGCAGGTCCGCGCCGCGCCGTAGCCGCCGAGCTGCGGCGCGAGCCAGTCACACAGGGCCGTCTTCTCGGCGGTGGTCAGGGTCGAGACGCTCTTCGTTCGCGACACGCCGGCGACGGTGTTGCCGGTGTTCCCTGCCGCCCCGGTGCTCCCTGCCGCGCCGGTGGTTCCTGCCGCGCCGATGGTCCCCGCCGCGCCGGTGGTCCCCGCGCCGCCGGTGGTCCCCGCGCCGCCGCTACGGCCGCCCGACGAGCCACCGCTGCCGGGGCTGCCGGGGTTGCCGCCATCGTCCTCGCTGCTGCAGGCCGCGAGCGCCAACATCGCAACGAACGCCAGTCCGAACGTGATCCTGCTCATGGAGTATTAGTACCACCAGGCTCGGCCGTTTCGTCGATCGCCGCCTCGAGCGTTTCGCCCGCGTTCCGCCCCGCGCCTCCGACACGCACCCACAAAGCGCGGCGGTCACGCCGGCCACAAAGATCGATGCCGCTCGGAGCCTCGCCACACCAATGCTACGTCCGCGGGTACGTCCCGGTTACGCCGCCCGGATGGCCCGCTGTATCATCGGTCCCCCAGCGAGGAGACCCCATGGCAATGACCAAGACAGCGAGCGGCCTTTCCTACGAAGACACCCTGGTCGGAACCGGCGAGACCGCCAGCGGCGGCACCTGCGTCATGCACTACACGGGCTGGCTCTGGGAGAGCAACGCCAAGGGGAAGAAGTTCGACAGCTCGCTCGACCGCGGCAGCCCGTTCTCGTTCGGGCTCGGGCAAGGCCAGGTGATCAAGGGCTGGGACGAGGGCGTGGCCGGGATGAAGGTCGGCGGCAAGCGCACGCTGCTGATCCCGCCGGAGCTCGGCTACGGCACGCGCGGCGCCGGCGGCGTGATCCCGCCGAACGCCACGCTGCTGTTCGAGGTCCAGCTGCTCGAGCTCCGATGATGCGCGCGGCCTGCGTCGTAGTCACCGCCGCGACGCTGGTCGGAGTCTCCGGCTGCGCTGATCCCGAGACCGAGCGCGAGACGAAGTCCGCCGCGCTCGGCCAGCCCAATGGCGACTTCCCGGGCTACGAGGAGCGGGTCGTGCTCTACGCGACCAACAAGGCGCGCATGGATCCGTCGGCGGAAGGGTGGGCGTCGTTCGCGGCCCAGGCGCCGCTGCAGTGGAACTACGATCTCAACCGGTCGGCGCGCGCGCACTCGACCGACATGCGCGACACCCCCTGCTTCCAGCACAACTCGTGCGACGGTACCGACACGTTCGCGCGCATCAAGACCTTCTACACGGCCAGCTGGAACAACATGGGCGAGAACATCGCCGCCGGCGTCCCCGACGCGGTGACCGTGGTCTACAACTGGATCAACGAGATCGGCGCCGCGGCCGGCGAGACCGGCCACCGCGAGAGCATCTTCTCGGCGTCGTTCAACCTGATGGGGACCGGCTACGCGGCAGGCGGCACCAAGTACAAGGGCTACTGGACGCAGGACTTCGTCGGGATGAGCAACGCCGGCACGCGCCCGCGCATGACCGACGGCATCCACATCCGCGCCTCGGGCACCGGCGGCAACCTGACCTTCGGAGCGACCTACTACGACGCGAGCAGCAGCGCGGCGGCCGTCACCGTCAACGTGGTGATCGACGGCGCCTGCACCGCGCTGTCGCTGGTGCGTGGTCCGGCGACGCGCGGCGCGTACGAGAAGGCGATCACGCTCGCCGACGGCTGCCACGGCTACTACTTCGTCGCCAGCAACGGCACCACCACCGCCACCTATCCCGACAGCGGCGGGCTGCAGGTCGGCGTCGGCAGCGCGGCGGCGTCATGCGCGCTGTTCGCGACCAGCGTCAACGCCGGCAGCTGCGGCGCGCCCGGGACCGGCGGCAGCAGCGGCGGCGCGGCGGGCGCGGGCGGATCATCCGGCGCGGCGGGAACGGGCGGCAGCAGCGCGGGACGCGGCGGCAGCACCGGCGCCGCGGGCAGCGGTACCGGTGTCGCGGGCAGCAGCAGCGGCCTCGCAGGCAGCACCGGCGCGGCCGGCAGCACCGGCGGCGGTGGTCACGAGGACGATGGCGGCAGTGGCTGCGCCGTCGGCGCACCCTCGCGCCGCGGCAGCGGCCTCGGCTTGCTCACGATCTTCGGCCTGACGCTGGCGCTCCGCCGCCGGCGGGGCGCGCCCAGCCGCGTCTGACCCGCGGCTCTGATATCATCGCCTCCTTAAACCAGGAGCTTAGCGATGATGGGTGCCCTTCGCGTGGTGGTGGCATTCGCGTTCGTCGGCCTCGCTGCCGGCGGTGCCTGTAGCAGCAACGGCGGTTCTGACAACAGTGGCTCCGGCGGCAGCGGGGCGCCGATCGTCGATCTCCCGTGTGTGCAGGCCCTGTACGACCAGTGCGGCGCGTTCGGCGCCTGCCAGTACAGCGTGACCGACAACGCCCAGCATCTCTGCTTCGCGGGCGGGACCACGGCGGAGGTCGCGACCAGCGGCAGCTGCAACGGCACCACCGGCGAGATGCGGACGACGGTCACCGTTCGCAAGGCCAGCGGCAGCCTCTGCTTCACGTTCGAGACCGTCTGCGCCTGCTCGTCGGCGTGCGAGCTCCGGCAGGTCACCTGGAAAAACGCGGCCGGCACCGTCGTCGCAATGGGCCAGACCGGCGCCGGCTTCGGCGCCCAATGCGAGCTCGGCCCCGGCGCCCAGTGCGGCGGCGGTGGCAACCCCTCGGGCGACAACTCGTGCGTCCCCGTCTGGCCGCCCGCCGACTGCACACCGGGGAGCTGCCCATGAGCTCGCGCCTTGCCCTCATCGACCCGCGAAACGCATCTCTGCTGGCCGTCGTCGCATTCGCCACTGGAACTGGAACGACGCGACCGTCTCGTGCGCCGGCGGCCCCGGCACCTGCACCAGCGGGGAGAGGGACGCTCACTCGTGCGTTCCGAGCAACAGGCCATTCTCGTCGTGCCCCCTCGGCGACTGTTCGTGACCTTGGACCTCAAAAGGAGCTTGGCGATGATCGGTAACAACCTTCGGTGGATGGTGGTGTTCGCGGTCGTCGGCCTGTTTTCCGGGTGCAGCAAGGTGGGCCCCGACGACGGTAGGGGTGGCAGCGGCGGGTCGACCGTCACGGGCGACGTGCCCCTCGGCGGCGCGGGCGGGAGAGGCGGCAACGCCGTCGCCGGCAGCGGAGGCCAGGGGAACGCCGGATTCGGCGAGGAGTTCTCCTGCCTCAAGAGCCTGTTCGCCGGCTGCCCGACCATCCCTGGCACCTGCAGCGCGCGGGACGTCGGCGTCGCCGGCAGCGGAGGAAATCCCTCCGGCAAGATCTGCTACGCATCGGGGACGACGGTCATCACCGATCCGTACGTCGGATGCACCGGCACCGTGGGTCAGAGTAATTACAGCGGCAAGGTCTACAGGCCCGACGGCTCGTTCTGCTATTCGTACTCGCACGACTGCGCGTGCGGGTCAGCTTGCGCGACGGGCACGACCACCTTCTTCGACGCCGCCGGCACGCTGGTCGCCACCCATCAGGTCACCGCCACGACCAGCACGCTCACCTGCGCGAACGGCGATGTCTGCCCCAACCCCACCCCGGGTGCCGGCGGTCGAAGCGGCAGCTACCCCAACTGCTACCCCTACGCGCCCGGCTTCCAGTGTGTCGTCGACGGGAACTGTCCTTGACCCCTGCGGGGGGCGCGCTGGTCGCCCTGGTGGCGGGAGGCCTGTTCGGCTCGGCCTGCAGCAGGGACGCCAGGACCGTCGAGGAGCTCAGCTGCCTGCAGACCCTCTTCGCGCAATGCCCGCTGGTCGGGTCGTGCCAGGCGAGCAGCGGCGACATGGGCGCCTCCGCACTCTGTCTCGACTCCGGCGTCCGGCGCATCACCGACCCGGTGGGGAACGCCTGCGGGGCCGTGCCCTCGGGCGTCCAGCGATCTCTCACCAGGGTCTTCAAGGCGAACGGCTCGCTCTGCTATTCGTACGAGTACGATTGCGACTGTTCGCAGGGCTGCGAAAGCGCGACCTTCGTCTGGAAGGACGCCAGAGGCATAGTCGTCGCGTCTGGCGGGGAGGGGCGCAACGCCAGCGTTCAGTGCACGACCGGCGAGAGCTGCTCCAGCGACGAGAACACCTTCCCCGGCTGTCATCCGGTGTTGCCCGAGCTCGACTGCGTCGCCGGGTCCTGTCCATGACCCATCAGCCGCGTCGGTGCGCGCTCGTCACCAGCCGCGCAGCGCCTTCATCTCTTTCCACGTCCGGCGCAGGAGCCAGATGTCGCCGGTGGTCGGGGCCTGACTGCTGGTCGAGCCGACGATCATGATCGAGCCGCCGTTCGGCTTGGAGCCGGTCCAGTCGTAGTAGTCCTGCATCCCGAAGCCGTGCCCCATCTCGTGCTCGCAGATCATGAAGCTGGTGTTGTTGAACGCGTTGGTGAACGTCTTGACCGGCATGCGCAGCCCCCAGTCGCCGCCGACGGCCGCCGCGCCGCCGCCGCCTGGGAGCGCGTCGTCGAACCAGAGCCAGTAGTCGCTGTGCGCGGCGTCGCCGCCGGGGCAAGTCGGTGAACTTGTGATCCCAGTGGACGAACGATGAACAGGCGTCCGGGCACTTCGGCTCGCCGTCGGCGTCGGTCTCCGTGTAGATGGGGATCGACGGATCGATCGCGCCCAGCAGCGCCTGCATCCCGGGCTTCACCGCCCAGCCGGTGACCTTGACCTTGATGCCATCGCCGTAGGGGAAGCAGCCGTAGCTGCCGAGGCCTTTGAACCAGTCGTTGAACCAGCGTTCGATCGTGGCCTCCAGGTTCATGCGAACCGCGTCGGGGACCGCCGACGTGGCGCCCCAGCGAACGCAGAGGTTCATCTGTCCCTTGTTGAGCATCACGTTGTCGAGGTTCCAGGCCTTGCGATTCCGGATGTTGTCGCCCAGCTGAGCGTCCCAGCTCTCCTCGATCCAGGCGGCGACGTTCGCGGGCGGCTCGGACCAGTCGCAGCTCGCGGCGTTGCCCGCGGATCCGGCGAGACCACTCGTGCCGCCACGCCCAGCCCCGCCGCCGCCCGCGCGACCGCCGCTGCCGCCCGCTCCCGCGACGCCGCTGGCGCCGCCACGCCCGACACCGCCGTTGCCGCTGGCTCCGCCGATGCCGGTCGTTCCACCGCGTCCAGCGCCAATGCCCCCGCTGCCGGCGACGCCGGGGGTGCCGCCACGCCCGAGCGCGTCGCCGCCGGCACCGGCCACACCGGGCGCGCCGCCGAGGCCGAGGGAACCGCCCGCGCCTGCCGGGCCGCCCTCGCCCGCCGGGCCGCCACCCGGCGCGCTGGTGCCGCCGCGGCCGCTGTCGTCAGGCGTGCCCCCGCTCCCCGCCGTCCCCTCGCCATCATCTGATGAGCTGCCGCTGCACGCGGCCAGCGCCGACGCGCACGCGAGCGCGAACCACGGGTGAACCTTGCGACGCATCGTAGCCTCCTTGGCTGAAGCGCCACGCGCGGCCGGAGACGGCTCAAGAAAGTGCGGACCGCTCGCTCGTGAGCCGCGGCGCGATCGTCGTGTCACTTCGAGACCGCTTTGATACGCGCACTCCCGGTAAGCCTCACGATTGCGTTGACGCTCTGTCCGCTGCTGCACCTCGGGTGCGCGGGGGGCGAAGACGCAGGCGGTGGAGAAGCCGGCGCGACCGCGGGTAGCTCGGCCGGTGGCGGCGCCGGCAGCGTGGTGGGGCGCGGCGGCAACGACGCCGCGGGTTCCGGCGGCATGAGCGGCATGGGCCGAGGTGGCGACGGCGGCGACGGCGCCTCCGCCGGCAGCAGCGGCGGACCCGCCGGCCGCGGCGGCGGCGCGGGGAGCGCGGCCGGCGCCAGCGGCGCGAGCGGCGCGGCAGGCGCAGGCGGCGCGGGACGCGGCGGCGCAAACGGCCTCGCCGGTCGTGGCGGTGCCAGCGGAGTGGCGGGCGCGGCCGTCGGCGGTCGGGGCGGCGCGGCCGCGGGCGGTCGGGGCGGCGCGGCTGGTACCGCGACAGGTAGTGGCGGCGCATCCGGCAGCGGCGGAGCGCCCGCCTGCACGCCTCCGGCGCCGGGGACGATGGGAACCAACCCGCTCTTCACCGATCAGTTCACCGCCGACCCGGGCGTGATGGTTCACGGCTGCACCTTCTACGTCCAGTGCGGCCACGACGATGCCGCCGCCGGACAGAACGGGTTCGTGCTGCGCGAGTGGTTCCTGCTGAAGTCGACCGACATGGTGCACTGGACCAAGACGGTCGCGATGAAGCTGGGCACGTTCAAGTGGGCCAGCGCGAACGCCTGGGCCGGTCAGATGGTCGCGGCGCCGAACGGCCGGTTCTACTGGTACGTCCCCGTCGCGCAGTCGAGCGACGGCAGCATGGCGCTCGGCGTCGCCGTCGCCGACGCACCCGAGGGGCCCTGGACCGACGCGCTGGGCAAGGCGCTCGTCAACGACGCCTTCGAGATGTCGAACATGGGGTTCGCGACCGCCTCGGCGACCGCGTACACGATCGACCCGACGGTGTTCGTCGACGACGACGGTCAGGCCTATCTGCACTACGGCGGCTTCGGCCGGATGATCGAAGTCAAGCTCGGCGCCGACATGATCTCGATTGCCGGCAAGATGCAGGAGACGACGCCGCGCGGGTTCTTCGAGGCCCCGTTCCTGACCAAGCGCAACGGCGTCTACTACGAGATCTACGCCGCCGGCAGCAACCCGGCGACGATCGACTGGGCCAAGGCGCAGAGCCCTCTCGGCCCATGGACCTACGGCGGGCGGGTGCTGGACGCGTTCCCCCGCGCCGCGGGCAACACCGACTACCCGACCAACCACGCGGGCGTCGGCCTCCACGCCGGGCAGTGGTACATCGCCTACCACGTCAGCGACGGTCCCAACGGCGGCGGCACCTACCGGCGCGAGGTCGCGGTCGACAAGCTGAGCTTCGCCGCCGACGGCAGCATCCAGAAGGTCACGCCCAGCGCGGGCCTGTCGTTCTGATGTCGAGGTCGTTCGTCTCGGTCGCCCGACGGCGGAGAGAAACGGGCGGCGTGCCGAACCGTGGGGCAACCGCTGCTGCACCGTCGCGGTCCATGAATTACGATGGTCCCCATGAGACTAACTTGGGGGGCGTTGCTGATCGTCTTGGGCCTGTTCGCCTCCAGCGCAGGGTGCGGGGGTTCGTCCGGTCCCTCCGCCTGGGAGCCGCCCCCTCCGACGACCGCGCCTGACGACGCGATCGCGGCGTTCCTGGAGGGCGAGGTCCTGCCGGCCCTGGCGGTGGCCGTGGTCGACGGTGGGGAGACGCTCTACCGCAAGGTCGCCGGGGTCCGTAAGCGCGGCGACGCGACGCCCGTCACCGACGACGACGCGTTTCACATCGGGTCGAACACGAAGGCAATGACCGCGCTGCTGGTCGGAACCGCGGTCGATGCCGGCCAGCTCACCTGGGAGACGACGGTCGGCGCCACGCTCTCCGGGACGATCACCGTCGGCGAGGCCTACCGCGACGTCACCCTCACCCAGCTCCTCAGCCACACCTCGGGGATGCCCGACGCGCTGAAGCCCGCGGACTGGGCGAGCTTCTTCGACTCCACGGCACCGGTCGCCGAGGAGCGCCGCCGGATGGCCGAGCTCGCGCTCGCGCGCCCGCCCGCCTCCACAGCCGGCAGCGCGTTCCTCTACTCCAACTTCAACTACGTCGTCGCCGGGCTGATGCTCGAGGTCGCGACCGGACAGAGCTGGGAGGCGTTGATGGCCGCGCGCCTGTTCGCGCCGCTGGCCATGACCCAGGCCGGCTTCGGACCTCCGGCGTCACCAGGAATGGTGGACGGCCCGTGGGGTCACACCGGGGTGCCGGTCGATCCCGGCTCGCTCGGGGGCGACAATCCGCCCGCGATGGGGCCGGCGGGGACGGTCCACGCCAGCCTAGACGACATCCTCGGCTACATCCGCCTCTACTTCGACGACGGCGTCGGGCCGGCGGGCCCGATCGTCTCGCACGACGTGCTGGTCGCGATGGAGACCCCACATCTGAACGACTACGGCTTCGGCTGGCTGATCGGGCACGACGCGTCCGATCGCGTGGCGCTGGCCCACGACGGCAGCAACACGATGTTCTACGCCGTGTTCATCCTGATCCCCGAACGCAAGGCCGCGATCATCATCATGACCAACGCGGGGAACGCGCCCGCGGTCCAGCGCGTCGCCGCGCTCTGGGACTATCTCGCGGCGCACTTCGGGATCTGAGGGCGTGCTCTAGTCGGGCTCGTCATTCCTCGGGATCGTCCATCGGCGCGTCGATCAGATCGATTCTGTGCTGGTGCCGCCCGCCGTCGAACGGCGTGTCGAGCCAGGCGTCGAGGATGAGGGGCAGGTCCGTCTCGGCGACGAAACGCTGCCCCAGCGACAGCACGTTGGCGTCGTTGTGCGCGCGGCTGACCCGCGCCGCCTCGACGTTCCAGGCGATCGCGCAGCGAATCCCGGGGACGCGGTTGGCCACGATCGCCTCGCCGTTGCCCGAGCCCCCGAGCACGATGCCGCGCGCGCACTGTTGCTGCGCCACCGCCAGCGCCACCGGTCGAATGAACAGCGGGTAGTCGGCCGGCGCCTCCGAGTGGGTGCCGAAGTCGACCACCTCATGCCCGCGCGACGCCAGCTCGCGCTTGAGGATCTCCTTGTAGCGAAAACCCGCGTGGTCCGAGCCGATCGCGATCTTCATCTTGCGACGGTAGCACGCGCCTCCACGGCACGCCGTCGGTCACACCGGCCGGGCGCGTCGGCTATTCTTCGCCGCATGGAACCCCTGGCTCCCCCCTTGATCTTGCACGTCGACAGCTTCTGCATCAGCCCCTACGTCGGCGCGGCGTTCGTCGCGCTGACCGAGAAGGGGCTGCCGTTCGAGATCCGCGAGGTGAAGCTGCACGAGCGGGAGCAGAAGACGGCCGCGTTCGTGACCGCGTCGGTGACGGCGCGCGTGCCGGTGCTGGAGCACGGGCCGTTCCGGTTGTCGGAGTCGAGCGCGATCGTCGAGTACCTGGATGACGAGTTCCCGCTGCCGCAGTATCCCGCCGTGCTCCCCGCCAACGTCCGCGAGCGGGCGCGCGCCCGCCAGATCATGGCCTGGCTCCGCAGCGACCTGATGTCGATCCGAGAGGAGCGCCCGACCCACACGATCTTCTACGCGCCGGCCACGACGCCGCTGTCGAAGGCGGGCCAGGCCGCGGCCGCCAAGCTGATCGCCGCCGCCGACGCCTTCATCCCCGACGGCCGCACGTCGCTGTTCGAGACCTTCAGCATCGCCGACCTCGATCTCGCGATCATGCTGCAACGCCTGATCGCCAGCGACGACCCGGTGCCTCCCAAGCTGGAAGCGTTCGTCGCCGCGCAGTGGCGGCGCCCCAGCGTGCGCGCCTTCGTCGAGCGCCCCCGCGCGGCGTACGTCCCCTACTGAACGCGCTCGGCCGCGGCGACCGGCGCTGTCGCGACGCGCGGCCGCCGGTTCGGCCAGAGCGCATAGGCGAGCAGCGGCGCGAGCCACACCAGCTCGGTCACCGCGACGCGCACCCCTTCCGCCGACAGGAACGCGCGCCCGATCGGCGCGACGGGCAGCGGTGTCCACGGCGCGAAGAAGCGCTCGTTGCTGAACGGCCAGAGCAGCGCGCAGCCGAGCCCCCCGTCGGTGAGCGTGTCGAGCAGCGGGTGACTCACCACGCGGGTCCGCCTGAAGGGCCGAAATCGCGGGGCCGCGGGGCGCAATCGTGCGGGCGGATCAGTGGTTCGAGCGCACGCGTTCGAGCCCGCACGAAATCTGAGCGAACGTCCGACAACCGGTTCGAACCCGCCGTGCCTAGGCTACCGCGCGGCAAGCACGCGGCGGCTCGGACCAGGGTAACCGCCGCTTGCTGGCGCCCCGCGGCCCCGCGATTTCGGCCCTTCAGGCGGACGGCCGCGGGGCGAGAACCCGCGACGCCGCCATCCCGACGATCACGTGCCCGATCGAAGCCATCAGGTGCTCGACACGCCGAAGATCGCGCGCAAGGTGCGCGCGTCGAGCTCGCCCCCCGAGACGTCGAAGATCCGCCCGCCGCTTTCCACGAAGTCGTTCAAACGCATACGCGCCAAAGCCAGCGCCATGCAGAGCGCCTGCAGCGCCCCATAGCCATGCATGTCAGGGAAGCGCGGTTCGAGCCCCGTCAACGCGACCGCGCAGGCCCAGTCGTTCTTCGTGACCCGGTAGGGTCTCCCCACCCGAACCTTGATCCGCTTTCGCTTCCCGGCGGGCCCTTGCGCGAGGAAGACCGCCTCGGCCGAGGCCAGCCCGAACGGTCGCTGTCGTCGGGCCACGCCGAAGACCTACGGCACGGTGACGCCGAAGTCGGTCGTCTCGAGGTTGACGCCGCCCTTCCAGATCTCGAAGCCGCCGAAGACGGCGGTCAGGTACCAGCTGGGGTTGATGCACTTGGTGCTGCCCGAGCAGTTGCGCGTCGCCGCGTCCTGGATGAACGCGCCCAGCGGGAAGCTCCACGAGGTCATCTTCTGCTGCGCGACGTACGAGACGACCGGCTTGGACCCGTTCATGCCGTACCAGATGTTGAACTGCTTGCCGTTGATCGTGACGCTGCCGTTCGCGATCGTGCTGCCGATCGGCTGGTTGTCCGACGGCTTGTAGTACCAGACCATCAGGTAGCCGCCGCTCGGCGCGCTGGCCGCGGGATCGCCGCCCGCGGTGCTGCTGAACCAGACGTCGTAGGCGGCGTTGTAGCTGCTGCCGCCGGCGTTCACGGCCGCGTCCGACCAGGTCCAGGCGGTGTTGACGCCCGTGGCGGTGATCTGGCTGACCGCGCGCGGGAGACCGCTGTTGCTGGTGCTGCGGTTGTTGTAGGCGCCGGTGAAGATCGACGGGTACGACGCGGGCGAGCCGTTCGCGCCGGTGCCGTTCTGCACCGTCACCTTCATCTTGGTGCCCGGCCCGTACGTGACCGTCTGACCGGCGGTCGAGCCCCAGGCGTTGTTCTGCACGATGTAGTCCTTGGGGCACATGACGTGCGCGTCGGCGTACTGCGTGTTCAGGCTCCCCGAGCCGCTCGGCTGCGCGCAGCTCGCCGTTCCGCTGGAGCCGCCGGCGCCGCCGCCCGAGGTGACCGGGACGATGCTGCTGACGCAGACGTTGTACGTGCCGGTGTTGGTGGTCTTGTCCCCGGCCGAGATCTGGATCTGCAAGATCGACCGGCGTGCCGTCGCCCGCCGCCTTCGTGCAGGTTCCCGCCGTGACCGCCCAGCTGGGGCAGGTGACGTCGGCGAAGCAGACCTGGCCGCTCCAGCCGGCCGTGAACGCCGGGATCTCGGTGAACGGCGCGACCGCGCCCGTCGGCGGGCTCGCGCTCTGCGTGAAGGAGATCCGGACCACGTTGTTGCCGCTGTTGCCGGTCAGGGTGATGTCGAAGCACTTCACCGGGCCCGTGTAGACGCTCTTGGTCGGCGAGGTGCCGCCCGACGAGGCGAGCTCCATCCCGATGCCGCAGCCCCACTTCGCGAAGGTCGTATCGACGACGGTGGTGCCGGCGAGGCAGCAGCTGCCCGTGGTGCAGATGTTCTTCGGGACCGGAGTGGCGCAGGAGGAACCGTCGCCGTAGCCGTAGATCGCCCCCTGGATCGCGATCGGCGTGTTGAGGTCGCAGTTCCAGGCGCCGCTGTTGATCAGCTGCGTCGGATCGGGGACGCAGGCGGGCGTGGTGACGCTGCCGCCGGTGCCGCTGGTCGTCGTCCCGCCCTGGCCCGTGCTGTTGCCGCCCGCCTGTCCCGTGCTGCCCGCGGAGCCGGATCCCGGGCTGCCGCCCGCACCGGTCTCGTCGGCAGAGGGTTTGGCGCAGCCCCAGAACAGCAGACTCGCAACGGCGATAGGCTTGATTAGCTGGCGCATCGAAACCTCCAAAACTAAGGGCGATCGGACGGCGTGAAGTTAACACGCACCCCCCTCGGAACGAGGGCAGGCCTCCACGGGACGAATCCGGCCACGAAACGGCCCCGTGGTCAGGAAATAGCCCACAGGTAGGCTGCCCACCGACCTCGGGCATCTCAAATATCGCTTTATGGCGCGTCAGTGATCCGGCGCCGAGAACGCCGGGAATTGCGTATGGCTCGATGCAGATTGTGGTGCGTCGCGCTGTAGCAAGAAACCAAGGGTGGGTGTGGCGGCGGGCCCCCACGGGACAGCGGAGTGATCCATGAATCTGCGCTCGTTCAACCTGGTGCTGACGACTCTGGTCGGTTCGACCATCGCCTGCACCGGCACCATCGGTGACGCCGAAAAAACCGGCGGCGCAGGCTCGCCCGGTAATCCGACCGGCGGCAGCGGCGATCCCACCGGTGTCGGCGGCAACGGCAACCCCACCGGTGTCGGCGGCAACGGCAACCCCACCGGTGTCGGCGGCAGCGGCAACCCGGGTCCAGGTCCCGGCGTCACGCTCAACGGCGCTCCGATCCTTTCGCGGTTCGTTCGCCTCACTCACGAGCAGTGGGAACAGTCGGCCAAGGACCTCCTCGGGCTGTCGGCCGTCCCGGGTCTCTCGGGCAGCTTCACGGGCGACCCGCCGGGCACGATGTTCTCGAACAACGAGCGCAACCTGTTCGTGACCTCGGGTCTGCGTACGGACTACCAGCTTGCCGCCGAGACGTTGGGGCCGATGGCCGTGGCCAGCACCGCGTCGCTCGCCAAGATCAACCCCAACAACACCGCCAACGACCCGCTGACGTTCATCCGCGGCTTCGGCAAGCGCGCGTTCCGCCGGCCTCTGACGACCGCCGAGGAGACACGCTACCAGGCGCTGTTCACGAACGGCGCCACGGTGTTCAAGAGCGGCAACAACTTCAAGGACGGCGCCCAGCTGGTGGTCGAGGCGATGCTGCAGTCGCCGAACTTCCTTTACCGGATCGAGCTGGGGACCGCCGGACAGGCGCTGTCCGGGTACGAGATCGCCACCAAGCTCTCATACCTGCTGCGCAACACGATGCCCGACGACGCGCTGCTGACCGCGGCGGCCGGGACGACGCTGACCACGGTCGACGGCCTGGCGTCGCAGGCGCAGATAATGCTGGACGCGACGCCGGCCCGGACCGTGTTCCAGCGGTTCCACACCGAGCTGTTCGGGCTCGACCGCTACGAGTCGATCACGAAGGACGCCACGGCCTACCCGAGCTTCAACGCTCAGATGAACGCGGATCTGCAGGCCGCGGACGCCATGCTCTTCGACACGCTCTTCTCCACCAACAAAGGGTTCCGGGAGGTCCTGCTGACGAACGTCGCGTTCGTGAACCAGGCGATCGCCCCGCTCTACGGGATGACCGCGACCGGCGCGACGCTGAAGCAGGTCACGGTCGGCGCCGACCGGCCGGGCTTCTTCACGCGGGCTGGCTACCTGGCCTTCAACGGGACGCTGCGGGATCCCGATCCGATCCGCCGCGGCGTCGACATCGTACGCCGCGTGATGGGGCAGGCCGACCTGGAACCGCCCGATAACATCGTGATTCCACCCCTGCCGGCGCCGATCGCGGGCCAGACGAACCGCGAGCGGGTCAACGCCCACACCGGCCCGGGCACCTGCGGCGAGACCTGCCACGGCTACGTCATCAACCCGGTCGGGTTCGCGTTCGAGAGCTTCGACACCGTCGGGAAGGCCCGGACGACCGACAACGGCAAGCCGGTCGACACCAGCGGCTCGTTCGCGTTCGCGGACGCGACCAAGTCGTTCAAGAACGCGCCCGAGCTGCTGACGCTCATGGCCGACGCTCCGCAGACCCACCTGACCTACGCGGCCCATCTCGCCGAGTTCACGCTGGCGCGGGACATCCGGGAGGCCGACCGCCCGTTCGTCACCACCCTCCAGCAGTTGAGCTCGACCGCCAACAGCTCGATCAAACAGATCGTCATCGCCACCATCAAAGACCCGGCCTTCCGGACGCGAGGAACGACGCCATGAACGACGATCGACACGATGATCGACACGACGATCGACGCGACGACGACCTGACCAGCGAGACCCGTGTCCACCCGTCCCGGATCAACCGCCGGGCCTTCCTGCGTGGCGCGGGGACGGTGGCGATCGGGTTGCCGTTCCTCGAGGGGCTGCAGGAACGGTCGGCGTTGGGCGCAGTCGGCCAAGCCGGTCTTCGCCTTCTTCATCTGTACCGCCAACGGCGTGGTGCAGAAGGAGGGCAACGATCCGGAGAAGTTCTGGCCGACCGCGACCGGCGCGCTGACCGCGGCCAGCATGCAAGCCGACGCCGCCGAGCGCTGCACCGGGCTGCTCGCGGAGCACGCCTCCAAGCTGCTGATGGTTCGCGGGATCAACTATCCGAACAGCAACGGCGGCTGCGCGCACGCGCAGGGGCTGGTCCAGTGCCTCACCTCGTCGAAGCCGAACGGCGGCAACAACACCGCCGTGTCATCGGGCGTCTCGGTCGACACGGTCATCTCCCAGCTGGTGAACCCCAAGGGGGTCGACCCGCTGACCCTCTACTCGGGGATGAAGCAGGGCTTCATCAACGAGAAGCTGTCGTTCAGCGCCGCCGGTCAGGTGCGCGCGGCCGAAGGCAACCCCTACAACGTCTACAAGAAGCTGATGGGGCTATCGACCGGGGGGAGCACCACCCCGGGGACCGTCGACCAGATGATCCTGCGCCGCAACAGCGTCAACGACCTGATCCGCGCCGAGCTCAACGACCTCAAGGGCAAGTCCGGCCTCAGCGCGGCCGACAAGGCGCGCCTCGACCAGCACTTCACCGCCATCCGCGACATGGAGAACAACATGACGACGATGGGGATGCAGTGCTCGGCGGGCGGGTTGGACGTGACCGCGATCAACGCCATGAACACCGGCAGCGCGTTCCGCCAGAACGGAAAGGTCGAGGACGTCGCCAAGCTGCAGGCCGATCTGGTGGCGTTCGCATTCTCTTGCAACGCGACCCGGGTGGCGACGCTTCAGGTCGGCGACGGCACCGACGAGACCAACTACACGATCGACGGCACCAAGGTAGAGCGCTTCCACTGGGTCAGCCACCGCGTGCAGAGCGACGGCGGCAGCGGCGCTGCCATCCCGAATGCGATCGAGTGGCACACCAAGATCGACCGCATCCGGATGGGGACGTTCAAGAACGTGCTCGACAAGTGGTCGACCTGGTCCACCGCGGACGGGCCGCTGCTCGACCACGCGTTCGTGCTCTGGACCAGCCACGTCGCGAACGGCCCCTCTCACAGCTTCAAGAACCTGCCCATCATGATCGCCGGCAACGCGGGCGGCTATCTGAAGCAGGGCCAGTACATCGACGCCGGAGGCGTCGGCAACAACAAGCTCCACAACACGCTCATCACGGCGGCGGGCGGCCGCACCAACGGGGGCCCCTACACCGGCTTCGCGGGGGCGACGACCGGCATCGATTCGCTGGTCGTCACGTAGCTACTACAGGCGTCTGCTCCGGCGTCTACTCCGGCGTCTACTCCGGCGTCTACTCCATCTCGGGAGGCGGAGCCTGGGGGCCCGGAACGATTCCCGCGATGTCGGGATCCTCACCCTCGCCGACGGGCCGATCGGCCTTCTCGCGCTCGCGAATGTCGCGCCGCTCGGCCTTGTTCTTCTGGCGTTCCTTACGGGCCAGCTCTTTCCTGCGCTTCTCGAAGGGGTTCGCACGAGGTTTCATCGTCGGGCCCTATTGTGGCCCGTCAGCCGCAATTTTTCGAGTCAGTTCGACACCGGCCGGGTCACGCGAGCGGCGCTGAACCGTTGACCGGAATGCAGAACCAGAACGTCGAGCCCTTCCCAAGCTGACTGTCGACACCGACGGTTCCTCCGTGAGCGGTGACGATCTCCCGGACGATCATCAAGCCCAGCCCGGTGCCGACGACGGCGTGTGACTCCTTCGCGCGCGTGAAGCGACCGAAAAGAGTGGGCAAGGCCTCGGGCGTGATGCCGGGTCCGGTGTCGGTGATGGCGGTACGGATCTGATCGCCCTCGGTCGTCACCTCGACGATCAGCTCGCCCTCGGGGGGCGTGAACTTGATGGCGTTCCCGAGCAGGTTCGACACGACCTGCGCGAGCCGACGCTTGTCCCCGCAGATCCTCGCCGGCGCGTCACCGAGATCGCGACGCAGGTGCAGTCGACCCGCCTCGATGAGCGGAACCGCCTCTTCCAACGTCGAATCGACCACGGCGCGCAGATCGATCGGCTCGCGACCCAGCTTGTAGCCGAACGTCTCCAGCCGCGCGAGCTCGAGGAAGTCGTTGATCAGCACGACCTGCGACCGCAGCGTCGCCTCCATCTTGCGGATGTCGGCGAGCAGCTCCGCGGGCAGCAGACCGAACGTACCGCGCAGGATCCGCGCGGTGCGCATCAGCGTCGAGCTGAGCGGGGACCGAAGGTCGTGCGCGACGATCGAATACAGGTCCAGCCGGCGCTCTTCGAGCCGACGCTGCTCGGTCACGTTGCGCAGCCCGATGGTCGCCGTCAGGTCCTCGCCCGTGATGTGGCGTATGACCGGCGCGTACAGTTGATCGCCGATCAGCAGGTCGCGCAGCGACGGCTCGGCCCGCGCCCCCGCGATGAGGGTCTCCATCGGAAACTCCGGGATGAGCTCGTCGATCGGACGCGCCAGCAGCTCGCCCTGCGAACGGTGGAAGACCGCCGCGGCGGCGTGGTTCAGAAACCGCACCCGGCGTTCGCCGTCGACGGCCAGCAGCGGGTCGGGAGACTGGTCCAGCAGGTTCCGCACCCAGCTCTCGGCCCGCTCCGCGCGCGCCAGCAGCCGAGCGGCGTGCGCCAGGGCGCCCACCCGCGCCTTCAGCTCTTCGTCGGCATAGGGCTTGGCCAGGTAGTCGTTGGCGCCGGCGTTCAGCCCCTCGACGACCTGCTCCGCCCGCTTGTGAGCGGTCAGCAGGAGTACGGACACCCGCCCCAGGCTCATGGGCGGGGAGCGGACGAAGCGGCAGACCTCGAGCCCCGAGATGCCGGGCATGACCCAGTCGAGAATCATGATGTCTGGGCCCCCGACCCGCGCCAGCTGCTCCAGCGCGGCGGCGCCATCGTGAAACACGACCACGCGGTAGTCATCGGCCAGCGTCCGTCGGGCCCGCTCCGCGTCGAGCGGGCTGTCGTCGACGATCCAGACGCAGGGGCGAGGTTCCCCCGCGGGGCGCCGAGGCTCCCCTTCGGGGATTTCCTGGATGGATGTTCTGGTCAAGGCAGACAAGGTGGACCCGGCCCGCGAGGCGTCAATGACACCCCTGGTCTCGTTGTTACTAATGTCGGGGCTACCCATTGACTAGATCCTGGATCGTCACTAACTCCGGCTTCTTGGTGCAGCCATGAGCCACGTCCTCGTCGTCGACGACAGCCGCGTCATGCGGGAGATGATCGTTGCCTGCTTGCGCGCCGAAGGCGGGCTGCAGTTCATCCATGCCGGGAGCGGTCTGGAGGCCATCGAGAGGCTGTCTCTCAAGCCCTTCGACCTGATGATCCTCGACCTCAACATGCCCGACCTGGGAGGGCTGGAGGTGATCGAGTTCGTGCGCGGTCAGGACAAGCTGCGCGCGCTTCCGATCCTGGTCGTGACCACCCGGGGGGACGAGTCGTCACGCGCGCGCGCTCTCGAAGCCGGGGCCTCGGCGTTCATGACCAAGCCCTTCACGCCCGAGGTGATCCTGACCGAGGTCCGGAAGCTGCTTCGCGTCGCTCCGAGCGCCCAGCTGTCGCCGTCGCCATGACGACCAGCGGCCTGGACGTCGGCGAATTCGTCGCGGGGTACCTCGCGGAGGTCGACGAGCACCTCGGCGCGGCCAACCGCAACCTGACCGACGTCGCCGCGTGCGCACGGCGGGGCGAAGCGCAGCCCCGAGGCGTGCGCGAGCTGTTTCGTTCGCTGCACACGATCAAGGGCCTGTCGGGGATGGTCGGGGATGGACCCGATCGTCGACCTCGCGCATGCGATGGAGGCCGTCCTGCGCGGCGCGGATCGATCCGGCGCGCGCCTCTCCGGTCCGACGATCTCGACGCTGGCCGAGGGGCTCCGGGTGCTGGAGCACCAGGTGCGCGCGGTGGCGGACGGGGGGCGGCCGGCGCCCGCCTCGGAGGCGCTGCTGCAGGCGCTGGCCGCGGCCGACTCGGGATCGATCGCCCGGCCCGGCCTGGCCGACGTACGCGTCGTCGACCAGGGGCTGCTGGCGGCGCTGGCGACCGCCGAACGGGAGCAGCTGGCGCTCGGCGTGCGCCAGGGGAAACGCGCCGTCGCCGTCGACTTCGTCCCCTCGCCCGAGCGGGCGGCGCGGGATCTGACCATCACGACCGTGCGCGAGCGCCTGACGACCCTGGCGGAGATCGTGAAGGTGCTGCCGACCTCGCGCCCGGCGGGCCCCGATGCCCCGGGGGGGTTGGCGTTCACGCTGGTTCTGGTCACCGCCGCCGCCGACGACGCGGTGGCGGCCGTGCTCGATGCACCGCCGGAGAGCGTGCGCGTGGTGCTGGAAGCGACGGCGCCGGTCGCGGTCCCCGCGGCGGACCCAACGCTGGACGCCGACGAAGTGGCGACCGAGGCTGCCGGCAGCCGCGGCATCGTCCGGGTCGAGGTCGCGCGGCTGGACGAAGCGCTCGATCGGATGTCGGCCCTGGTGGTGACCCGCTTCCGGATGGCCCGCGCCGTGGCGGCGCTGCGCAAGACCGGCGTCGACGTGCGCGCGCTGGAAGAGATCGTGCACGACAACGCGCGCCAGCTGCGCGATCTGCGCGCCGCGATCATGCGGGCGCGGATGATCGCGGTGGCCGAGCTGCTCGAACGGGTGCCGCTGCTGGTTCGGGGCCTGGCCGCGGCGAGCGGGAAGAAGGTCCGGTTGGAGATCGACGCCGGGCGAGCCGAGCTCGACAAGGCGGTCGGCGAGCGGATCTTCCCGCCATCGTTCACCTGGTGCGCAACGCCGTCGACCACGCCATCGAGCTGCCCGCGGAGCGCGAACAGGCGGGGAAGCCGGCCGAGGGTCTGATCCGCGTGACCTGCTTCGAACGCGCCAACAATCAGCTGGAGCTGACGGTTGAGGACGACGGCCGCGGCATCGACCCGGCCGCGGTGGCGCGCCGGGCCGGACGTCCGGTGCCGGCGACGTCCGACGGCCTTCTGGCCCTGCTGGCGATACCGGGGCTCTCGACCCTGGACCAGCCGACCACGACCAGCGGCCGCGGCCTGGGGGTCGACATCGTCAGGCGCGTGGCGGTCGAGGAGCTGGGCGGCGAGCTGACCCTCGACAGCCGCGTCGGCGCCGGGACGCGCTTCACCCTGCGGCTGCCTCTCAGCATCACGATCCAGGACGCGTTCTCGTTCCGTTGCGGCCGGCAGCCGTTCGCGGTGCCGGTGGCGATGGTCGACGAGGTGATCGAGCTCGATCCGGCGCGGTTCGTCTCGTCCGCCGGCTTCGGGCCGCGGCAGCGTGGCGTCATGTCGCTGATCGAGCGCCGCGGCGCCCCGCTGCCGGTCGTCGATCTGAACGCCCTCTTCGCGATCGAACGCGCCCGCTCGCAGCTGCGGCAGGCGCTGGTCGTCCGCCGCAACGGCGAGCCGATCGGCTTCGAGGTCGATCAGGTGCTGGGGCAGCAGGAGGTCGTCGTGCGTCCCGTCGACGATCCGCTGGTCCGCGTCCCAGGCGTCGTCGGCGCCACCGACCTCGGCGACGGACGCCCGACGCTGGTGCTGGATCTGATCGCCCTGTCGGGCACGCTCTCTCCGCACGGCGCGGGGAGCAGGGCCGAGGCATGAGCGGCCTGCATGTCTTGTTCACGGTCGCGAACGGCCAGTACGTCATCCCGGCCGACGACGTGCTGCACATGGAGTCCTACACCGGGGCAACGCCCGTCCCGGGCGCGCCGGCGCACGTGGCCGGGTTGATCCAGGTGCGGGGCCGGGTGCTGCCCGTGGTCGACGTGCGGGCCCGGTTTGGTCTGTCCGCCGACGCGGCCGCGCCGGGCACCCGGGTGGTGGTCGTCAAGGATGGGGCACGAGCAGTCGGCCTGCTGGTCGACGGCGCGCGCGAGGTGATCGATCTGCCGCCCGATCGGTTCAAGCCGCCGCCCGGAGTCGTCACCGCGGGCGGCGGAGCGTTCGTGACCGCGGTGGCGCAGGCGGGAGATCGCCTGTTGATGCTGATCGATCACAAGAAAGTCATTGGAGAGGAGCAGCGCGATGGCCAATAGCTCGACGACGGTGGACGCGGCGCTCGGGCGCGCCGAGGAGATGAACCGGCTGTTGCGCGAGGTCGCCCCACGCCTGCAGGCGATCGACGACGCCGCCGCGCGAACCGCGTCCGCCGGCACCGAGCAGGCCGCCGCGACCGCCGAGGTGCGGGCCGCGATCGAATCGGTGGCGGTCAGCATCGAGGAGACGGGCGCGACGGTGGCCGCGCTGGTCCGTTCGCACGGCGAGGTGACGGCGTCGGCGATGACAGTCCGGCGCGATCTGGAGGCGACGGTCGGCGGGCTGCAGGAGGTGACCAGCTCGGTGGCCAGCGTGAAGCGCGACACGGAGGCGGTCGCCTCGTCGTCGGACGCGACCGCGGTCGCCGCCGAGCAGCTCGCCCGTTCGGTGCGCGGCCTGGGCGCCAACGCCGAGGAGGTCGCCGCCGCCGCCGAGGAGCTGCTGGCGACCGCGACGGAGACATCGGCCAGCGTCGCGGACGTCGCGGCGCGCGGCGAGCAGAACGCGGCCGCCATCGAAGAGGTCGCCGCCACCGCCGAGGAGATCTCGAAGGGTCTTGCGAGCTTGACCGCCGAGGCGCGGGGCGTGGGCGAGAAGGCCGCCGGGCTGAGCACGGCCGCCAGCGGCGCCGCGGAGGGGCTGGCCCGGGCCACCCGGGACGTGGCCGAGACCGTGGCAACGATCGAAGCCAACGCCACGACGATCGAGGAAGTCGCGCGATCGGTGCGCGGCGTCGCCGATCAGGCGAAGGGGCTGGAGAGCGCGGCGGCCAGCGCCGCGGCCGCCGTCAACGAGATCGCCGCCTCGATCGAGGAGGTGGCCGCCACGGCCGAGAAGAACGCTGCCGTCGTCGACAACAACGCCGCGGCGATCGAGCAGGCGGCCCGCAGCGCGCAAGCTATCGCGGGCGCGGCCGACCAGATCAGTGGTCTGGCCGGGGGTGCCGCCACGGCGGCCGGTCAGATGGACGCGGCCACGCGCAGGATCGGGGGCGTCGTGGCCGGCGCCCGGCAGACGGCCGATCGCGTGAGCGGTGTCGCGCGCGAAGGGGGCGCCGCGGTCGGGCGTTCGATCGCGGGCCTGACCGGTATCCGTGCGGCGATGACCGAGTCGTCGGGGGTGATGAAGGAGATGGGGAAGCGGGTCGAGGAGATCGGCGACATCGTCCAGACCATCAACTTGATCGCCGACCGCACGAACCTGCTCTCCCTGAACGCCAGCATCGAGGCGGCGCGCGCCGGCGAGCACGGCCGCGGGTTCGCCGTGGTGGCCGAGGAGATCCGGGCCCTGGCCGATCGGGCGGCGAACGCCAGCAGCGACGTCGCCAAGATCGTGCGCGGACTGCAGACCTCGGCCCGCGATGCGATCGCCGCCTCGGCCGAAGGGGTCAAGGCCGCGGACGAAGGGGGGCGCCTGGCGACGGAAGCGGAACGGGCGCTGGCGTCGATTCTGGGCGGCGTCGACGAGCTGGGCCGTTCGGTGCGCGAAGTCGAGCAGTCGACGGCCGAGCAGCTGCACGCCGCTCAAACCGTCACGCAGGGGGTCGTGCGGGTCAGCGAGGAGGCGCGCGGCATCGCGCGCGGCGCGGCCGAGCAGACCCGTTCGACGCAGGCGCTGGCCCAGGCCGGGGCCGAGATGCGGACCATGGCCAAGCAGACCAAGGAGGCGACGGGCGAACAGGCCCGCGCGCTGCGAGACGTCGTTCGCGCCACCGGCCAGCTGACGGAAGGCTGCGCGCGCGTCTCGCGGGCCACCGAGGAGCAGGCAGGTGCGACCGCCGAGCTGGCCAAAGCGACCGTCCGGATACGCGCGCTGGGCCAGCAGACCACCGTCGCGATGGCCGAGCAGGGCCGTGCCCTGGCCACGGTCGGCACGGCCAGCCAGGAGCTGACCGGCTCGACGGCGCGCACGATGACCGGGCTCAGCGAGCAGGCCCGGGCCACCGCCGAGCTGGCCCGCACGATGGATGAATCGCGCCGGCAAGCGTCGCAGACCGCAAAGGCGGTCGGCGAGCAGGCGCGGGCGGCGAAGCAGGTGGAGCTGGCCGCCCGGCAGCTGGCCAAGGTCGCGGCCGAGGTCAACGCCGCCACCGCCGAACAGGGCAAGGCCACGGCCTCGCTGACCCGGGAGGGGGAAGAGGTGCGGCGCCTGGCGAAGCAGTCCGCGCGCGCCGTGGCGGAGCAGGCCGATGCGCTGGCCGACCTGAGCGTCACCGCCACGCGACAGCTGCAGATGGTCGACGGCGTCACCAAGGCGATCACCGAGCAGGCGACCGGCACCGAGCAGATCGGGCGGGCGGTGACCGAGATCCGGGTCCGCATTCGCGAGATCGTCCAGTCGACCGCGGAGCAGACCAAGGTCGCCGCGGCGACGGCGAGCGACTTGAGCGCGCTGGCGCGCGAGGTGACCGAGGTGCGGCAGGCGCACGGCACGCAGGCGACCGGCATGACCGAGATCGTCGGCGCCCTGGCGGCGGCGCGGGATCCGGCCGGCGGCAACGGGTCGCACACCAGCTACGAGCGGAGCTGATCGGACGCGCACATGAAGGACGACGCCCCCGCACAAGCCACGCCGCTGACGGTGTCAGCGGCCGAGCGCCGCCGCATCGAAGCGCTCGATCGGCTGACGGCCGGCGGCCGCGCCGCCGTTCCGTCGCTGCTGGACATGCTCGACGAACCGAGCTGGACGGTGCGACGCGCGGTGGTCGCGGGGCTGGCGGCGCTGGGCGACGAGGCGGTCGCCCCTCTGGTCGCGCGTCTGGCCTCCCGACGCGACAACGAAGCGGCGATCGCCGCCAACGTCGACGCGCTGGTCGGCTCTTCGGGCAACGTGGAGTCGGCGATCGCGCAGCTGGCCGACAATGAATCGACGGCCGTGGTCGCCGACGTCGCGCAGGTGCTGGGCCGGCGGCGGAGCGTCGCCGGCCTGCCCATCCTGCGCCGTCTGGCCGGCCACGCCGACGACAACGTGGCGGTCGCGGCCATCGAGGCGCTGGGACGCATCGGCGGCCGCGGCGCGATCGAGACGCTCGTCGGAGCGGCCCAGAGCGGCAACTTCTTCCGCACCTTTCCAGCCATCGACGTGCTGGGGCGCAGCGGCGATCCCCGCGCCGTCGATCCGTTGACCGCCCTGCTCGACGATCCTCACTTCACGCTCGAGGCCGCACGGGCGCTGGGCCGGTCGGGCGACAGGCGCGCGGTGGCGGCCCTGCTGGGCCTCCTGGCCAGACCGGCCGACGCCGAGGTCCGGGTCGCGGCGGTGTCGCTGGCCGAGCTCCACGCGCGGTACCTGCAGCGTTACGGCGAGGCGCGCGCGATCCAGGAAGCGGCGCGCCAGGTGGCCTCCGCCGCGGCCGAGCGCCGCCTGGTCCGCCTCCTCCCCTCGTCCGACGCGTCGGAGCAGCAGGCGATCTGCATCGTCCTCGGCTGGATCGGGAGCGAGGCGGCCATCCCGACGCTGGCGGGGCTGCTCAACGCCGCGCCGCCCGTCGCGGCGGCCGCCGCCGAGGCGATGACCAAGCTGGGGCGCGAGAACGACACCCAGCTGCTGGCCGCGATCCGGGCGGGCGGCAGCGCCCGGCGCGTGCGCCTGTTACCGCTGGTGACCCGGGTCGGCGCCGCCGAGGACGTCGCCCGCTGCCTGGACGACGCCGACGCCGAGGTGCGCGTCGCCGCCTGCGAGGCGCTGGCCCGGATCGGCGCCGTCGCCCAGGTGGCCGCGCTGTTCGAGTGTCTGATCGACTCCAACCCCGCCGTGGTGCAGGCCGCGGTGGCTGCGATCCAGGCGCTGGGGGGGACCCGCAGCGAACAGCTGGCCCTGGTCGCGACCCGCGACCAGGCGTCGGGCGTGCGCCGCGCCGGGCTGCGCATCCTCACCTACTTCGGCTTTCCGTCGGCCTTCGACGCCTGCGTCGCCGGGATGGCGGACGTCAACCCGCAGGTGCGCGAAGCGGCGATCGCCGGCCTCCCCTACCTCGACGATCCGCGCGCCCACGACCTGCTGGTCGCGACCACGCGCGACGACGTGCCGCGGACCCGCGCCGCCGCGATGCGAGCCCTGGCCCAGGTGGCAGCCCCCGACGTGCGGGCCACCTCGGCCCTGCTGCGCGGGCTGACCGACGCCGATCCCTGGGTCCGCTACTACGCCTGCCAGACGCTGGGCCGTCTCGGCTACGAGGTGGCCGGCGAGGCGATCGCCGCCCGGCTGACCGACGACGCGGGGCAGGTGCGGGTCGCCGCGGTGGAGGCGCTGTCGCACCTGACCAGCGAGGCCGCGTTCGAGGCCCTGCGCCGCGCCGCCGAGGTCGACGAACCGGACGTCCGACGCGCGTCGCTGGTCGGCCTCGGGATCAGCAAGCGGCCCGAGGCGCTGCCGGTGGTGCTGGCCGCGACCGACTCGACCGACGCGGCGACCCGGCTGGTCGCGCTGTCGGCATTGGTCGCGTTCGACGACCAGCGCGTGCTGCCGGCCCTGACCCGGGCCGCGGCCGACGACGACGAGAGCGTGCGCGGCGCGGCGGCGGCGTTCCTGGCCGGACGCCGCGGCGCCGACGCCACCAACGCGATCATCACGTTGCTGCGCAAGCAGCCCGGCGACGAACGGCTGACGGCCGCGCTGGCCAACGTCGTCGAGGGGCGGGTGGCGACGGTGGTCGCCGCGCTGGAGACGGCGGACGACGAGATCGCCCCCGTGCTGACCGCGGCCCTGGTCCGCATGCACCGCACCGACGCATCGGCGGCGCTGCTGGCGGCGATGGATTCGAACAACGTATGCGCCCGCAAGGCGGCGGCGCCGACCCTGGCCGCGGTCGGAACGCCCGAGTCGCTCGCGGCGGTGCAGCGCGCGCTGGCGGGCGATCCGGATCCAGAGGTGCGGCGCATCTGCGCGCTGTCGTTGTCCCAATAGTCGCCGCCATGCCACCGCTGCCGCTTGTCCTGTCGCCCCAGCTGTTCGCGATCTTCAGCGGACTTGATCGAGGAGCACGCCGGGCTGCACTACGCCCCCTGCGACCGGGACCTGCTGGAACACAAGCTGGTGGCGCGGGCGAGCGACGCCGGGTTCGAGTCGCTGCTCGACTACTACTACTTCCTCCGCTACGACCCGGCCGGCCCCACCGAGCTGGAGGCGTTGATCGACGCGCTGGTCGTCGGGGAGACCTACTTCTTTCGCGAGCTCCCGCAGCTGGAGCTGGTGGTCGACGAGCTGGTCGCGCCCCGCGTGCGCGCGGGCAAGCCGGTCCGGATCTGGTCGGCCGCCTGCGCCACCGGCGAGGAGCCGCTGTCTGTGGCGATGATGCTGGCGGAGCGGCAGATGCTGGACAAGGTCGAGATCGTGGCGACCGACGTCAGCCGCCGCGCCCTCGCGCGCGCCCGCACCGCCAGCTTCGGCAAGCGCTCGCTGCGCACCAGCATCTCGGCCCCCAGCGCGACGCGGTTCCTGGACCTCGCAAGCGACCGGATCGCGGTGGATCGCGCGCTGGTCGATCGGGTCCAGTTCCGGCGGCTCAACCTGTTCGACGAGAGCGCGGTCGCCGAGATGCCGCCGGCGGACGTGATCCTGTGCCGCAACGTCCTCATCTACTTCAGCGACGACAACGCCCGCCGGGTCAGCGCCCGCCTGGCGGCGCGGCTGGCCCCCGGGGGCGCGCTGTTCGTCGGCGTGTCGGAGTCGCTGCTTCGGTTCGGTACCGAGCTGGCCTGCGAGGAACGCAACGGCGTCTTCTTCTACCGGCGCGCAGCGTGAGCGCTCGCCCGCGGGTACTGGTCGTCGACGACTCGGCGTTCGCGCGCAAGGTGCTGCGCGAGGTCCTGACCGGCAGCGGCCGCGTCGAGGTGGTCGGGGCGGCGCGGGACGGCCTGGAAGCCCTGGAGCAGATCGAAGCGCTCTCGCCCGACGCCATCACGCTGGACCTGGTGATGCCCAACCTCGACGGCGTGGGGGTGTTGAGGGCGCTCTCCCCTGAACGCCGGGCGCGCGCCGTGGTGGTCAGCGTGTCAGACGCCGAGAGCGAGCTCGGGGCCGAGGCGCTGACGCTGGGCGCATTCGACGTCGTCCACAAGCCGACGACGATGGCCAGCGCCACCCTCTACGAGCTGGGCGGCGAGCTGGTGAGCAAGGTGCTGGCGGCGGTGGAGGCGGCGAGCGGCACGCGCGCGTCGGTTCCGACGCCGCTGCCCGAAGCGCGCGCCGACGGCAGCGTCCGGCCCTCCGCGCTGGTGATCGGGACCTCGACCGGCGGACCACAAGCGTTGACGCGCCTGCTGACCGCACTGCCCAAGGACTTTCCCCTCCCGGTCGTGGCGGCGCTGCACATCCCCGCGGGCTACACCGACTCCCTGGCGCGCCGGATCGACAAGACCGCACTCATCCACGTTTGTGAAGCGGCGGACGACCTCGTGCTGCGACCGGGACTGGCGGTGATCGCGCGTGGCGGCGTCCACCTCCGGCTCGTTCGGCGCGGGGACGACGTCGTCACTCAGATGGGTGTCGAGCCGATGAACGCGCCACACCGCCCCTCGGTCGACGTGCTGTTCGCCAGCGCCGCGACCGCGTACGAGGGACGTCTGCTGGCCCTGGTGCTGACCGGAATGGGGAGCGACGGACTGGAGGGCGCCCGCCAGATTCGCGCGGCGGGCGGCACCGTGCTGGCGGAATCGCCCGCGAGCGCCGTCGTTTACGGGATGCCCCGCGCGGTCTGGGAGGCCGGCGTCGCCATCGAGCAGCATTCGATCGACACGATGGCCGCGGCGGTGCTACGCAGGGTGTGATGTCCGACGAAGACGCGCCCCGCCCCGGCGGGATCGCGGACAACTTCGAGGCCGCCCAGGCGGGCGCGCTGGTCTACGTCGACGAGCGCGGCCGCGTCGTCGCCGCGCGCGAGCGGTCCCGCTCCGCGCTGGCGCAGTACGGCTCGCTCGCCGTCCTGCTCGGCGCGACGAACTGGCTCTACTGGTCGATGGGCGGACCCGTCGGCCTGGCGGTCGGCGGCACGCTGACGCTGCTGATCGTCCGTCAGACGACGATGGCGCGCAGCCTGGAACGGGCGATGAGCCTGCTGGCCGCCGAGCAGCTCGACGCCGCCGAGGCGGCGCTGCAGCGGCTCCTCCGCCGGGTGATGCTGCCGCGGCGGCTGCGCGCGCGCGCCGAGGCCCAGCTGGGGCGGATCGCGTCGCTGCGCGGTGACTACGCGGGGGCGCTGGCCTTTCAGGAGGCGGCGCTCGTCCACGGCCAGGGTGAGGGCAAGGGGAGCGAGCGGCGGATGCTCGAATACAGCCGCGCCGTCACCCTGGTAAACCTGGATCGCGTCACCGACGCGCGGCGGGCGTTCGAGGCGATTCCCCAGGCCCTCGAGGGGGACTACCTGCGTCAGCTGCGCGCGCACGCGGAGCTCTACGTCGCCTTCGCGGAGGGACGCCACGACTTCGACCTCGAGGCGCTGCGCGAGCGGGCCGAAGCGGCGATGCCGGTCGCCTCCGCCCGCCCGCTGCTCGGCCTCCTCGCCTGGGCGTTCCGCCAGATGGGGCGCCGAGACGAATCGGCGCAGCTGCTGGCCGTGGCGCGCGCGCGCGCCGGCGAGGCGCTGGTGGCGCGGCTCTATCCGAAGCTTGCCGATTGGATGGCCCGGCAACCGGCCTAGCAGGCTAGGTCGCCGGCCTCGTCATCCGGGCGATCCGCGCGGCGTGGGCCGGATAGCGCGTGGCCAGCTCCGGCCCCTCGGCCAGCGTGAAGTCGGCGAAGTCGAAGCCGGGCGCGACGGTGCACCCGAAGAGACAGTGCGCCGCCCCCGCCGCCAGCTCGACGGCGAACCAGGTCCCCGCGGGAATCACCAGCTGCGGCCGCTCCCCCGCGGCGACGTCGGTCCCCAAACGTCTCACCTCCCCTGCCCCATCGCCCAGCAACAAGACGTCGAGCGGCCCGCCCTCGTAGAGGTGAAACAGCTCGTCCGAAACCAGCCGGTGCAGATACGTCGTCGGCTGCTCGCGCGTGACCAGAAAGTAGATCGCCGTGCTCGCCGCCCGCGGTGCGCCGTGCGGCAGGCCGTCCACGGTCAGCCCCGCCCGATACGTCTCGACGTAGAAGCCGCGCTCCGGATGCGCCTGCATCCCCAACGTTTCGATCAACTGCTTCGCTCGCTCCATCCCCCGAGCCTACAGCGGCCGGGCCCGCCGAGATGGCCACCAAAAGAAAAGGGGCGCCCTCTTTCGAAGGCACCCCTTTTGCGAAGACAGCGACCAAGCCGCCTGGGCCGAGTCTACGCTCAGTCACGCATGAAGTGGCACGTGTACCCGCCGGGGTTCTGCTCCAGGTATTTCTGGTGGTAGTCCTCGGCCTTCGTCCAGGCGCCCGCCTCGACGATCTGGGTGACGACCGGGCGCTTCCACTTCCCGGACTTGTCGATCTTGGCCTTGACCGCCTCGGCGACCTTGCGCTGCTCGGGCGAGGTCACGAAGATCGCCGACCGGTACTGGGTGCCGACGTCGTTCCCCTGCCGGTTGGCCGTCGTCGGGTCGTGCATCTTGAAGAACCACTTCTCCAGCAGGTCGGCGTACGACACCTTCTTCGGATCGAACACGATCTTCACCGACTCGGCGTGGCCCGTCGTCCCCTGCTTCACGTCGTGGTAGGTCGGGTGCGCGGTCGTGCCGCCCGGCGTAGCCGACCTCGGTCTCGAGAACGCCCGGGATCTTGCGGAGGAGCTCCTCCATCCCCCAGAAGCAGCCGCCGGCGAGCACGGCCGTCTCCAGCGTCGGCTCGCAGCCGGGCTTGCCGCCGGGCGGCGGCAACGTGCAGTCGTTCGGCGCGGGCGCCTCCGACGAGGATGAGCCGGCCTTGGCGGGCGCTCCGCTGAACAACGGCTTGTAGGCGCCGTAGCCCTCCGCCTCCAGCTTCTCGACCGGGATGAAGCGCAGCGATGCCGAGTTGATGCAGTAGCGCTGATGCGTCGGCGCCGGGCCGTCGTCGAAGACGTGGCCCAGGTGGGCGTCACCGGCCTGCGAGCGGACCTCGACGCGCACCATGCCGTGGGTGGCGTCGCGCTTCTCGGCGACGCGCTTGGGCTCGACCGGCTGCGTGAAGCTGGGCCAGCCGGTCCCCGACTCGAACTTGTCCGTCGAGCTGAACAGCGGCTCGCCGGTGGTGACGTCGACGTACAGCCCCGCCTTGTGGTTGTCCCAGAACTCGTTCCGGAACGGCGGCTCGGTCCCCGCGTTCTGGGTGATCTCGAACTGCACCGGCGACAGCGTGCGCCGGAGCTGCTCGACGGGTGGCTTGGTGTAACTCTTGTTCGACATGACTTTTGTCCTTTGGGGCCCGCCTGCTGCTGAGTTTCCGTACCGCGACATACCTACGAGCGCCAGTGCGAGCGCCGCGCCGGCGACCGCGAGCAACCGCATGGTACGGCGATGACTTCCTTCGAACCTGTCTGGCTGGGTATTCATGACGGGCGAGCCTCCGTCAGAGCATACGTCCTGCCCCCCCTCCAAGTTACGGCCAGAAAAGCCGGCCGGAACAGGAGGTTAGAAAGCGCGCCGCCGTCCCGCCTCAGGCGGGATCGGCGACCAGGGCGAAGTAGCGGGTGCTCTTGTGGTCGACGGACGAGAACTCGTCGATCAGGGCGCCCTTCCAGACCGATTTGAGGTTGTCGGTGAGCTTGAGCTTGTGGACGTCCCCCTGATGGAAGCTTCTCAGCTTGCCCGAGACGGTCGACTTCATCTTGTCCTTGATGGCCGAGCGGGGCTGGCGGGGCTTGTAGTGGGCGACGAGGATCGACTGCTTGTCCATCGGCCCTCCGATCACCACGTAGCGCATCACGTAGGCGTAATCGTAGAGATCGTCCTCGGGGAACTTGCCGGGGATCTCGACCAGCTTCGCGGTCACGATGATGGGCGCGTCCCTGGGCGGGACGGGCGGGGGCGCCGGGCCGTCGGCACGAGACACGGCGCCGAGCGCCGGGAGCGTGACCAACCCGAGGACCATCCCGAGCAGGAGGCGGTCTCGCCGCGCGCGCGGCGTCTTCGGGGTCGAAGGCGAAGTTGTCGAGGGCGTCATTTGGTGTCTCTCCCGGTTGGTGTCCCACGCTGTTCCCGCTTCAAGAGCGCTACGTTTTCGGCAAGACCAGGGAGGTCGGCGCGGGCGCGGGCGGCCTCTCCGTACGCCGCCTCGGCGTCTTCGAGCGCACCCTCGAGCTGCCGGACCGCGCCGAGGCTCGCCTGCGCCTCCGCGAACGCCGGAAACTCGGCCACGGCGCGCGCATAGGCGAGCCCCGCGCCCCGGAGGTCGCGCGCCGCACGCAGGGTGTTGCCCCCGTTGAACCAGTGCACGGCCGCCATCTCCGACGGTGTGAGCGGCCGGAGGTACTCGTTGGAGCCGGCCGGCCACGGGCCGTACTTGGCGCGGTACCATTCGTCGGGCATCGCTTCGCCGCGCCTCAGGAGCTCCACGTTGCGGGGCGTCCTGCCGCGGGTGCGCACGAAGAAGTGGCCGGGGACCATCACGCCGTCGAGGCCGACACCGAGGCGCTCGCCGAGCGCGAGATACAGCGCGCCGAGGCCGAGGCAGCTCCCGCGCCGTCCCGCGATCACCGACGGCAGGCGGAAGAAGCGCACGTCGCTGCTCTCGATCTCGCGCACGTAGCCGAGGTCCCCGAACACGACGGCGTTGAGATCGTCGACCCAGTCGCCGCCCGTGCGCCGGTGGTGGTCGTCCACACGCTCGGCGATCGCGTCGAGCTCACGCCAGGCGTCCGCGACGTCCGATGGCGCGGATCCCAGCTCGCCTGCCAGCGCCACGAGCTCGCTCGCGACCGGGCCCGGCGGGGCGTGCGCGCGCCGCCGCGAGCAGCCGAGGACCGCCGCCAGCAGCGCCGCCGCCAGCAGCGTCGCCCGGCCGGCGGCTCCGGGCCCCCTCACCGTTCCCACCCGTCGGAGAAGTCGTAGAGATCGCGCGCGGTCATCATCCAGATGACCACCTTCTTGGTGCCGAGCGCCGCCTCCCCGCGCCGGAGCAGCTTGGCGCGGACGTTCGGGCCGCCGCCATAGCTCATGACCAGATCGATCGGCGTGCCGAGCTCCTTCGCGAGGTGAGCGGAGACGCCGGCGTGCTCACAGTCCATGAGCTGGTAAACGCCGGTGAAGCTGTCCCCGAGCAGGACGACGGGGCTGTCGGGATCGTCCTCGTAGAGCGCCCCGTCGGTGGCGACGACCTGGTGGCCGACCAGCGTCTCCGGCGTGTACCGCGCCTGTTCGGGCTCCGGCAACCGCGAGCAGAGATCGCCGTGGCGTGAGAACGAGGCGTCCTTCGTGCGGTAGGCACGCCGGTGCGCCGCGAGGGCCCGGTACCACGGATAGCGTCGCACCCGCTCGGCCACGACGCGCGCCGCGACCTCGAGGCCGCGGGTCGTCCAGTGCGTATCTTGCGCCTGATAGAGCGGCTCCTTCGCCGCCGCGTCGCGGGCCCGCTCCGCGAGGAATGTGGGGAGAAGATCGATCGTCTCGACCCCGCTGGCGGCGAGATCGGCGAGGAACTTTCGCTCGAACGGGTTCGTGACCTGGCCCGCGAAGCGCGTGAACGCCGCGCCGTCCCCGCCGGGGGCGGTCGCCGCGCGCTCCGGGAACATCTCGACCTTGGTCGGGACGGGCACGAACAGGAGATCGACGCCGTGCTTGGCGAGCAGGTCGCGGAAGCGGACGATGGCCGGGATCGGGTTCTTGTTCCCGTGCTGTTTACCGAGATCGCCCCCGAGAACGTAGGCGAGCGAGCGCGCGTAGAACAGAAACCCGTCGCCGCCCGGCAGGGCCTTCGCGCCGGCCGGGACCGCCGCCAGCCGGCGCTTGAGCGCCGCGTGGAGCGGAGCGACCTCCTGCGACCAGGCCGCCCACGAGCCGCCGTGAGCGGCCAGCTCCGCACGAACGGTGCGCGCGACGGCCGAGGGATCGGGCGATGGGACGCTGGGCGCGAGCTTCAGCGGCGCCGAGGCAGCCGCCGCTTTCGAGCCAGCCGTCGCAGCGGCGGGGGAGGCGGCGCTCGGCTCTCCCACGAGAAAGACGTTGTACACGGCCTTGCCCGCCGGCTTGCCGCGCATGACCACGGTCGGCGTCGGCAGTTTCAGTGCCGCGGCCTCGACGCGAATGTCCGCCTCCGTGTCGGGGGCGGGCCAGCCCTGCTTGGCGTCGACGAGATCCGTGTTGTACGAGGGGTACCAGTACGAGGCGAGCTGATGAGCCCAGCCGGCCACCTCGGCGGGCGAAAACGCCCGCCCTTCGTACTCGGTGCGGACGAAGCGCGCGATCTGCCGTCGGATCGCCGAGCGCCTCCGGGGCGACCCGGCCGTAGATCTCGGGGAAGCCGTCGCCGTCCTCGTCGGGCATCGCCGAAAACCCGTGGAACCAGGGCGCGAGCTCGATCTTCACCCACAGCTCCGTCGGTCGGCTGCCTCCGGGCTCGTGGAGGTACGCCTCGGCGGCCGTCTGACGCACGATCTGCGGACCACCGGGCAGCCCCCAGCTCTCCGCGCGGACGCGGGAGACGACGTCCTCGAGCCGATCGGCGCCGGGGACGCGCTTGCTGGCGAGCAGCTCGACGAGGGGAGGCAGCGCGAGCGGGTGCGTGCGCTCCTCGGCGGACAGCGGCGTGCCGCCGATCGAGCCGGTCAGCGAGTCGAGGGCGATGGCGCCGCCGAAGGGATGAGAGGCGTCCGGCCGCTTGCCCGGATCGCCGGCAGCCTCCGGCGGCGGGTCGGCGTTCATGAAGTTCGCGTGGTACGCCGCGAAGTCGAGGCTCGCCCGCGTCGGACGCCGCACGCGCCGCACCAGCACCTGCGACGACGTCCGCCGGTAGCCGGCGTTCACCGTGTCGACGTCCGCTCGGGTCGCGGGCGCCGGCGGGCCTTTGGCGCGCCAGGGAAACGCGGGCCCGCCTCCGGTGGCGCAGGCGAGCACGGCGACGGTCACCGCGAGCTCGGGCCACGCGAACGCCGCGGCCCGAGGGCGGGTGAATCGGTCAGGCACTGTAGTCGCCTCGCTTGAAACGCCACAGCACCCGCAGGACCCGCAGCCCGTAGGTGATCGGGTTGAGGTACGAGACCTCGTCTCCATAGTGGGTGGGGATCGGCGCCTCTCCGACGGCGAGGCCGCGGGCGCGCGCGGCGGCGATCGCCTCCATGTCGAAGTCGAAGCTGTCGCCGAGCCGCGAGAACGGCAGCTCGGCCAGCGCGCGTGGGCCGTAAACCAGGTAGCCGCTGTGGAAATCGGTGAGGGGCAGCGAGAAGACGCGCCGTTCGAGCTGGTTGAGCAGCCAGTTGCCGGCGATCTTGTAGCGGGGCATGCCGCCGGCGCGCGCCTGCCCACCCGCGATGCGCGAGCCCTGCAGCAGATCGAGCCCTCGCGCGTCGAGCGCGCGCAGGAGGTCGCCCAGCACCTCGGGGCTGTACTGGCCGTCGGCGTGAACGGTCGCCACCCGCTCGGCGCCAGCCGCTCGGGCGGCTTCGAGCCCGTCCTTCATCGCGGCGCCGTAGCCGCCGTTCCGCGGCCGGCGCACCAGCAGCAGGCTCGGGCGTCGTAGCCGCCAGCGACCGCGCGACGACGTCGGTGTCGTCCGCGCTGCCGTCGTCGACGACGACGATCCGCTCGAGGCCGGGCGGCCGATGGGCCAGGATGCGCGAGACCACGCCCGGCAGGTGGCGGCCGGCGTTGTAGGCGGGGACGACGATCGCCAGGTTCATCGCGCGCGCCGCCGGCCGGTCGCCGCGACGGGGCGCGGCGGCGCGTCCCTCGTAGCGGGCCAGGTAGTCGGCCACGATGCCCGGCAACATCTCCTCGAGGCCGAGCCGCGGTCGCCAGGCCAGCAGGCGGGCCGCCTTGGCGATTGAGGGGATGCGGACCGACGAGTCGTCGTACCCGGCCCCGTAGAACGCCTCGGCGGTGACGGTCTCCAGCCGCGGCGCCGGCTGGTCCGGGCGCAGCACCCGGTAGGCATCGGCCAGCGCGCGGGCCAGCTGGCGGATGCTGACGTCGTTGCGCGGGTTGCCGAGGTTGAGGATCTCGCCCTGGCACGCCCGCGGTCGATCGAGCATGCGCACGACGGCCTCCACGAACTCGCCCACGTCCAGGAACGAACGCCGCTGGCGCCCGCCGTCGACCAGCTGCAACGGAGCACCGGTCATGAGCGCGTGCATGAAGCAGGCGAGCACGCGGGGGATGCCTTCGCCGTCCACGCCGGGGATGAAGTCCATGCGCGGTCCGATCACGTTGAAGGGGCGGACGATCGTGTGTTTGAGCCCCGCGTGCACCCCGTGCGCCCAGATGACGCGTTCGAGCAGCTGCTTGGCGGCGGCGTAGCTCCACCGCTCGCTCTGCACGGGCCCGAGAAACATCGCGGTCTCGTCCTCGTCCATGGTGCGCGTGGGGCGGCCGGACACGTCGAGCGCCGTCCGGCCGTACACCTCGCAGGTGGAGAAATGAATGAGCCACCGTCCGCGCGCCGCGCACAGCTTCACGAGCGGCACCAGGTCGGTGTAGCTCGCGTCGATGACGTCGAGCGGGCGGGTGTTGTAGAGGGCGGGGTTGCAGAGCGCGGTCAGCGACACGACCACGTCGGCCCGCCGGGTGAGCTCGTCGAGCAGTCCAGGGTCGCCGATGTCCGCCTCGATCCGCCGCACGCCCGGCAGTCCGCCCTCGAGCTTGTCGAGGGTGCGATCGACGGCGTCGATCTCGGTGCGCGGGCGCGCGGCGAGGCGCGGCACCAGGTGCGAGCCGACGAAGCCGCCCGCGCCCAGGACGGCGACGCGCAGCGGACGTTCCAGCGCGAGCGGCGTCACCGTGCCCGCACCCGCACCCGCAACCACGACAGCCGGACGCTGCTTCCGACCGGAGGAGATCCTGCGCGCGCTCAGGACGCCCCTCCCGGGACGAAGATGTCCGGCCAGCGATCGTTGCCGGAGTGCCAGGTCAGACGCGCCGCCTTCTCGGGCGGCGTGCCCACCTGCCACAAGTAGATCTCGTAGTCGGCGATGTCGTGGTCATGCCCGCGCTGCGTCGCCGCCCACACCAGCCAATGGCCGTCCGCCGAGAGCTGCGGGAAGTATTCGTGCGACCGGCGGCCGGGGATGTCGATCAGCGTGAGCGCGTCGATGTCCTCGTCGCTCTTGGCCGCCTTGCCGTCCTTGATCGGGATGTGAAGCACGCGGCTGCCGCCGTTGCCGGTCGGATGCACCCAGTAGACCTCGCCTGCCGACCGGGCTCCAGTTGATCTGGCAGCCCTCGCCGGTGCGGGTCCAGGTCTTCTTGCGCAGGTCCCAGATCCCCGTCTCCCGCTTCGAGCCGCGCAGGGTGATGGCGAGATACTTGCCGTCCTTCGACATCTCGGGCTGCTGCAGGAGCGCGCCGTCGAGCTCGGGCACCTTCGTGCTGTCGACGACCACGGTCTCCTCTTCGTCCCCAGCTTGCGGCGAACGATGGCCGTCGCGCGCGCGTAGACGATCTCGTCGTTCGAGACCCAGGTTCCCCAGCTGGCGTTGTCGACGATCTTGGTCTCGTCCTTGCCGTCCGGGGTGACGGTGTAGATGTCCCACTTGCCGTCGGTGTTGGCGTCCCGCTCGAAGACCCAGCCCTTCTTGCTGCGGGTGAAGAGGATGCGGCTCCCGTCGGGCGAGAAGCGCGGGAACCAGTCGACCGGCTCGCCGTTGGTGATCGGCTGGACGTTGGTGCCGTCGGTGTTCATCACGAACAGGTCGTGGTTCCCGAGCCGCGAGCTCGACCAGACGATCGTTGCCCTTCGCCTTGCCCGCCGACCTCCGCCATCAACTGCTGCGGCGGCTCGTCCGGTTTCTCCGACTGCCGCCGCCGCCGGCGGTGGCGCAGCCGCCCGCACGCCAAGACCGAGACGACGACGGAGAGCCGCGCGGAACGAGCGCGCTGCGAGTGATCAGAACATGGCTTCATGGTGCGGTCCTTTGGTCGTTGGTAGGGGCGTTGGCGGCAGTGTTGGCAATGTTGGCAATGTTGGAAGACAGCGGGCGAGGCCGTCCCGCACCCCGCGGGGCGCGATAGCCGAAGTCGGCCACTGGCCTGCGCGCAGTCGAGATCGGCGTCGTTGGTGAACCCGGCCACGGCGTATGGGGTGAGCGGCGGATCCTTCATCACGCGGCCGAGGACGGCGGCCAGCGCGCGACAGAGCGGCAACGGGCAGGTGCAAGAACGGGCGCGAGCTGCCTTCGAGCTCGAGGATCAGCTTGCCGAGGTCGCGCAGGGTGATCGGCTCGGCGTCCGCTGAGGTTGTAGGTCTTGCCGAAGCAGAGCGTCGTTGCCGACGATGCGTGCCAGCCCGTCGACCACGTCGTCGGAGAACACGGGGCGCTTGCGGGCGGTGCCCGGGCCGATGAACGGGACCACCGGGAACCGATGCAGGTAGCGCCGGAACAGCATGAACTCCTGCCCGCCCGTCTCGTCATAGACCAGCGTCGGCCGGACGATGGTGTGCGCGAACCGCCGCTCGTCGGCGACGAGCGTCTCCGCGTCGAGCTTCGGCGCGCCCGTAGGGCGTCAGGCGCGGGTAGACCACGGACGCCGAGGAGACGTAGACGAAGTGGCGAACGCCGGCCGGCGCCGGCCGCGGCGACCAGGTTTGCGGTGCCGCGCCGGTTGATGGCGTCGTAGTCAGCCGGGTTGCGGGCGAGAATGACGGCCGCCAGGTGGAGAACGGCGTCCGACGCCCGCGACCGCCGCGCGCCAGCGTCTCGGGCCGGCGGATGTCTCCCTCGACGATCTCGCAGCCCGTTCCGTCGAGCCGCGCGCGCAGCGGATCGCCGGGGAGCACCAGGCCGCGCACCCGCCAGCCGTCGGACACCAGCCGCCGGACGAGCCGCGCGCCCACCTCTCCCGCCGCCCCGGTGACCAGGACGAGCCCCCTCCAACGCCCCGCCTTCCCGGGCCGGGAGCGCGGACCAGTCGAGCCTTCCTGAAGTCGCCGACGGCGAGCTCCCGCGACGCGAACTCCCAGACCACCACCGTCTTGCCGGCCAGGCGGTCCTCGCCGCCCGCGAGCGTGTCGTGCGAGCATCCGCCTGGTGGCGTGGGCGCCGGCGTCGTTCTGGGCGATCACGTCGACGTCGCGATCGAGCGCGCGGGCGAGCTGCGGCGCCGAACCCCGCGCTCGTGCCCCAGCCCATCGGCTCGAGGCTGAACACGTTGGTGAAGCTGTCGCCGAGCAGCAGCACCGACCGCCTTGTCGCTCGGCTCGAACGGCGCGCCCGTCGCGTCTTGCACCTCGTTGAGCGCCTGGACCTCCGGGGAGAACAGCGTCTGTCCCTCCGGCAGGCCAAGCATGTCGACACGTCGCCGACGCGCGACACCGTCCTGGCGACCGCTCGCCACGCCCGGCCGGGCGCCGCCTGAGGCGAGACGCAGCCTGTGGGCCGTCAGGAAGCGCGGCCAGCGTCTCCGGCGACCTCCTCCATCCAGGCCGGCGTCCAGTGGGTGTCTTGCTTCAGGAAGCGCGGCGGGTTGCCGGGCGAAGCGCGGCCGGCGTGGGATCGAACACCAGCACGCCCGCCGCGGTGCAGCTCGGCCGCGAGCCGGCGCGCATCGGGGTTGCGCGCGGGCGGCGACGCCGCCGCCGTCACGGGCGCGGCCGTGCAGCTCGATCGGCTGAAGGGCGGCCTTGTCGGGGACCGGGAACAGCACCAGGCGGATCCCGCGCGCGCCGAGGAAGCGCGCGAAGTCGCAGCACCGCGGGCCGAGGATCGGGTGAGACACGGCGAATCGCCCTCGGCGCGCGCGCCGTCGCCGCGCAGCACGTCGGGATCGAGGAACGGCCGGCCGCCGAGCGCGGTGATGCCGGGCGCGTAGAACAGCCAGCCCCCGCGCCCGATCACCGCCTTGCTGTTGCCGTAGCCGCCCGAAGCGCGTCAGCTCGGCCTGCATCGCGGGCCGAAGGTACTCACGCGCGGTCGAGGCCTTGTCGAGATCGTCCTCGAACTGGCGGATGTTCTCGCGCGTGGGCGCGCGCCGAAAGAGGTCGAGCAGCACCGACTCGTCGCCAGCGCGCTTGTCGCGGATCGACCTGGCCGATCGGGACGCGCGTAGATCGCCAGCAGGAACGGCAGCACCAGCGCCCAGGCGACGCGGCGTGAGATCGCGGTGTCGCAGGATCCCGCGACGCAGATCGTCGTCATGCGACGGATCGGTGGGTCCGCCGCGGTGGGCGGCGGAGGCGAGCGCCGTGTGCTGGAGACGTCATGCGATTCGTTAGTGCCGCGACGTGCGACGCTGGACTCAGAACTGGAAGTAGAGGAACGGGTTCGTGCTCTGGGTCCACATCATCAGGATCGACAGGGCCAGCAGCGCGAGCGCGGCGGCGGCGCGCGGCAGCGGAGAGCCGGCGGTGAAGGTCCAGGTGTTGGGCGCCTCCCAGACGAGGAGCGCCGCCAGCACGAACATCGCCACGTGATAGGGCGTGTACATCAGCCCCGCGAGCGCGTCCGACGCAGGCGGTCACCGCGGCCGAGGCCGAACAGCGACTTGAAGGTACGCCACCGCCTGGCCCAGCGTCTTCGCCCGGAAGAACACCCAGCACAGGCAGACGACGAAGAAGGTGACGGCGACCCGGAGCGGGCCGAGGCAGTCGCCGGTAGGCGCTGGTCCTGCCGTTCTTGCCCTTGCTGCCTTGGGCGCGCTCGAACGCCAGCATGCCGCCGTGGATCGCGCCCCAGAGCACGAAGTTCCAGCTGGCGCCGTGCCACAGCCCGCCGAGCAGCATGACGGCCATCAGGTTGACGTAGGTGCGCCGCTCGCCCAGGCGGTTGCCGCCGAGCGGGATGTAGAGGTAGTCGCGCAGCCAGGTCGACAGGCTGATGTGCCAGCGCCGCCAGAAGTCGGTGATGCTGTCGGCCTGGTAGGGCGAATCGAAGTTCTGGATCAGGACGAAGCCCAGCATCAGCGCCAGGCCGCACGGCCATGTCGGAGTAGCCGGAGAAATCGAAGTAGATCTGGAAGGCGTACCCGACCAGGCCGAACCAGGCGTCCGGCGGCGTGCAGCGCGCCGGCCGCGAACGCGGTGTCGGCGACGTGCCCCATCGGGATTGGCGATCAGGATCTTCTTGGCCATGCCGAACGCGAAGAAGGCGACGCCGCGCGCGAACTTGTCGAGCGTGTGCTGCGCGCACCCGCATCTGCTCCTCGAGCGCGGCGTAGCGGATGATCGGTCCGGCCACCAGATCGGGAAAGAACGCCTCGAAGCACATGTAGTCGGTGAAGCGCCGCATGGGCCGCGCGTCGCCGCGGTACACGTCGATGGCGTAGCTCATGGCCTTGAACGTGTAGAAGGAGATGCCGACCGGCAGCACGAGGTGCAGCACCGGCACGCAGATCGCCGTCCGAGCGCCCAGCAGCGTGCCCGAGGGCGTTGACGTTCTCGGCGACGAAGCCGGTGTACTTGAAGACCGCCAGCAGCCCCAGGTTGGTGACGATCGAGATCGCCAGCACGAGCCTTCATCGCGCGCGTGCGCGGCACCTCGCGACCGATCACCGGCGGCAGGCCGCCCGGCTCGTCGGGCAGCCCCGACAGCTTGCAGCAGCGCCGATGCCGCAGACGTAGTCGACGCTCGAGCCGAAGAACATGATCACGGCCCAGATCGGATTGGCCCAGCCGTAGAAGACGTAGCTCGATACGGCGATCAGCGCGGTGCGGGCGCGGAACGGCAGCAGCGTAGTAGAGCGCCAGGACCAGCGGCAGGAAGTAGAACAGAAAGACGTGGCTGGTGAAGACCATGCTTGCGCGGCGCTCAGGCGCTCATGATACTGTCGACAAACGACCGGCTGTTAAGGCGAAACGTCTCGGTCAAAGCTCATGCGTTCCCGAGTTGGTTTTTCTCGTTTGCTCGCGTTCGCGCTCATTGCGGCAGCGCTCTATCCGATGTTCGGTCGCCGCGCTGAGAGCGCACGTCTCAGCGAACGACTGTCCCGGATCTCTTTCGGGGCTCCCGATCGACGCGACGGCGCAGCGGCGCCGCTGATCGCCTTCGACCCGGCACTGCTCGTTCGGGTCGACGAGCTCGAGGGACTGCTCGCCAGCTGGCAGACCATCGGCGGATGCGGCGCGGGCGCGGGCGCCGCGTCGAGCGCCGGGCTCAAATGGGTCGGGCGAAACGTGACAGGTGGCCTGTTCAACGTTCAGGAGCAGGTGAGCTACAGCAACATCGGCAGCACCACGTATCCCGAGCACAATTTTTTCGTGAACACCTTCATCAACGCCGACGTGACGGAGAAGTGGAACCTCGGCGTCATCATTCCTCTCGTCTACAAGTACCTGGACGATCCCCTTCACCTCGCCCCGGACGTGCCGGCCGTCAACTACTCGAACGGCGGCCTCGGCGACGTCAGTCTCCTCGTCACCCGTCGGCTTGGGCGCATCAACGCCACATCGTTGACGGGCATCGTCGGACTGCCGACGGGGACCTGGGACGCGACCTATACCCCGGGCGGCACTTACCTCAATCAAAACGCGCAGCTCGGCTTTGGCAAGCCCACGGGGGCCCTCGTCGTCGATCAAACGTTCGACCAGGTGTGGGGGGTCGTCGTGGCCGGCGGTGTCGCAGCCTGGCGGGGCGGCGAGAACAAGCTCAACAGTTACCGCGCCCCGACGGCCAGCCTGTACGGCTACACCGGCTACTTCCTGGGCCCCTTCGTCCCGTCTTTCGGCTTCGTGCTGTCTGGATACAAGGGTCACGATGTCGACCGGAACTCCGAGCAGACCACGCCGCTCGTGAGCCTGGCGGCACAGGCCGGACTCGAGTGGTCCTGCGACTGGCTCGCGCTGATGGTCGCGGGAACGCTTCCCTACAAGTACGACGGGCTCTACGTCGACGAATCGGGTCAACCGCGAACCCCCTGGGGATTCATGCCGTGGACCGTGTCCTTCGGCCTCTCCACGGCCCCGTTTTAACAGGCAGCGCAGCGCAGCGCAGCGCTCCATCCAGGGTGTCTCTTTTTTTGATGAATCAGGTTCCCTTAGACGACTAACACATCGTCAAAGGTCCTGCGGCAACGTTCATTAACCGGCCAATCAAAACACCGTTAAACAGTACGGTGACTTTCGACAGTGTCTTTGATTAGCGAGGGCACTGACGCGCAACGATCACGTTGGGCTGTGCTCATCCAGCGCAATCGAAAGGATCATGCGATGAATGGTTTGATTGCCGGCCGACGGCGCCGATTCGACCTCGGGGTGGGGCTCGCGCTGGCGATCGGCGTCCTCGCCATCGGCTGCGGTGTGCAGATGCACCAGACCGGTTCTCAACCCGGCAGCGCAGGTACGACGGGCGCGGCGGGCACCGCCGAGGCCAGTGGCGAGGCGGGCAGCACCGGTACGGCCGGCACCACCGGCGAAGCGGGCACCACCGGCGAAGCGGGCAGCACCGGCGAAGCGGGCAGCACCGGCATTGCCGGCACCACCGGCGAGTCTGGCAGCACCGGCACCACGGGGCGCGGCGGCAGGGGCGGCGCCGGCGTGGGCGGCACGGGCAGCGGCGCGCGCGGGGGAACGGCCGGGGGGACCGCCGGAACGACGGGAACCGGTGGGACTGGAACGAGCGGCGCCGGCGTCACGATCAACGGGAAGTTCGTGCCGAAGGAAAAGGCGATCACGTTCATCCACTTCGGCCACTCGAACATGCGCGGGCAGGCGTCAAAGCCGTCGAGCCTGCGCCCGTATTTCTACGACACGCTGGACGGCCTCTGGAGCTATCGAGGGAGCTTCGCGCTCGCGAAGGAGCCGACCGCTCCCGAGGGCTCGATGACCCTGGCCGGACCGGGGATGGCGATCCTGCATTCGGCCCAGATGGCCCTGAAGGCGGGCAGTGACGCCCAGGTGATCTCCATCGGCTATGGCAGGGGATCGGTGACCACGGTCGATTACGCGAAGACCGGCACCTACTACCCGATTTTCATGAACTGGGCCAAGCAGCTGAAAGGAAACGTCACCTTCGCGGGGGTCGTCATCATGCTGGGCATCACCGACGGAGAGCACCTGCCGACCAGTCAGGTTCCTTCCTTCCCGGCGCGCGTGGCGCAGCTCGTCGTCCGACATCCGCAGCGACCTCGGCGAGCCGAACCTGCCCGTTCTGTTTTGCGACTACGAGCAGATGGCGAGCGGAGATCTCGCGCCGACGGGCTCGGTGGGCTAGGTCATGCAGCCGCTCATCCGCATGCTGCCCGGAATGGTCTCGAACCTGGTGCTCGTGCCGACCGACGGGATCCAGATGCAGGACGACCATCACTTCGACATGCAGGGCCAGAAGGACTGGGGCGCCCGCGTCGTCATGCTCATGCAGTCGAAGGGCTGGTGGAAGTGGTAGCCGCACCGTAGGCCCGCTGATGCGCGACACGCGGCGCCCGTTCGTATTTGGTGCGGTGGCCGTCGGTGCGGCGCTCGTCGCGCTCGGGCCGATCGCCGACGGCGACATCTACTGGCATCTCGCCGCGGGCGATGAGATCTGGCGGCGGGGCGCCCTGCTGCGGACCGACCCGTTCACGGTGAGCGCGGCCGGGCGCGCCTGGGTCGATGTCCACTGGCTGTTTCAGGTCGCCGTCGCGCTCATCCACCGCGCGTTCGGGTTCGGCGGGCTCGCCGCCGCCAAGGCGGTCCTCGTCGCGGCCGGTGCCATGCTCGGTACCCGCACGGCGGAGCGCGCGGGCGGGCCAGCGGCGCGTGATCTCTGCGCGGCGGCGCTGCTGGGGTTGTTGTTTCTCGCCAGGCACCTCCTGCCGCTGCGTCCCATCGTCGCGACGTTGCTTCCTCGTAGCGACCTTCCTCGCCGTCCTCGAACGGCATCGCCTGGATACGTCGGCGCCGGCGAGACGCGCCTTGTTCGTGCTCCCCGCGCTGCAGGCGATTTGGGTGAACTGCCAGGGACTCGCTCCGCTCGGCCCGGCCCTGATCGCGCGCCTACCTGCTGGGCGATGTGATCGCGACGGCTCGCCCAGGCGCTCCGTCGTCGGCACGCCGCCCGCTCTCGGCTCTGGGGATCACGCTCGCGGGCTGCCTGCTCGCCTCGTTCGCGACGCCCTACGGTCTCGACGCCATTCGGCTGCCCGCGCGCCTGCTCGCGCGCATCGAGCCCTCGGCGGGCAACGTGTTCAGCACGGCCGTCGCGGAGAACATCCCCCCCTTCGTGCTCGCGCGAACGTCGCCGGAGATGGCGGGCCACCTCGGGTGGGTGCTGGCGGCGCTGGGGGCGGCCATGCTGCTGGTTCGCCCTCGCCTGATCGCGGCGCACGCGTTCGTGTTGTTCGGGTTCACGGCGCTGGCGCTGATGGCGAATCGAAACGTGATCCTGCTCTACTGGGTGCTGGCCCCCATCGGAGCAATCGCGCTCGCACCGCACGCCGCCCGTCGGTGGTCCGCCTCGCGCGCCGCCGGCTGGCTCGCCAGAGCCGCGCCAGGTTGGGCGGGGCGCGCCATCGTGGCCCCCCTGCTCGCCGCCGTCCTCGCCTCGGAGATCGGCCTTGCCGGCATCGCGCTCGCCCGCGAGGCACCGATCGGCGCGCCCACCCCGTTCCATTTCCCGACCGAGTCCGCTCGGCGGCTTGCCAGCCTCGGCGCGCGCGGACCCGTGTTCGCGCCCGATCAGCACGGGGGATTCTTGGCCTTCGAGGTGCCGGGGCTGCGCCCGTACATCGACACCCGCCTCGTGCTCCACTCGGCCCGGGAGTACGAGGATTACCTCGCCGTGTTCGACGAGCCGGCGCGATTCGATGCCCTCGATGCCCACGAGCGGTTCCAGTACGTCGTGCTCACGACCGCTTACCCCGACCGTTACATCGGCCTAGCCGCCCACCTGGTCGCGAGCCCGGCCTGGAAGGTGCTCTTCACAGACGGTTCGGAGGTGCTGTTCGGCCGCGAGGGAGCGGGCATCGACCTCGGCGAGCGCGCCACCGTCGACGCTGCCGCGGCCGCCCTCGACGCGCGCTTTGCGTCTCAACCCCGAGGCCCGCTCCGCCGCGCGCCTCAACCTCGGCCGGCTGCTCATCGCCGTCGGCCAGCCGGAGGCAGCCCAGCGCGTGCTCGCGCCCCTCGCCTCGCACGCGGCCGCGGAGCTTCGCGCGCGCGGCCACTTCGCCGCGGGAGAGCTCGGCGCTGCGGAGAGCCTGGCGCGTGTTCTCCTGCTCGGGGATCCCGACGACGTCCGAAGCTTGACCCTGCTGGCGGAGATCGCCTTGGCCCGCCGCTCTCCCGCGGACGCGCATCTCTACCTGGCCCGAGCTCTCTCTGCCCACCCTTACGATCCCGAAGCGCGCGCCGTGCTCGAACGCATCGAGCGCGGCCCGTCGGCGCGGCCGGGCAGCCACGTCGACTGAGCGCCGTCGAAGCTCAAAACGCTTCGCCCAGGTTCAGGTAGAAGCCGGTCGAGATGGGCGACGCGGCGAAGTCGAGGCGGATGTTCAGGTCCCGCTCCGACTTCAGGTTGAAACGGACGCCCATGCCCCCCGCCACCTTGGTGCGTTCGGTGGATATGGATGAGAGGTCGGGAAAGACGTTCCCGACCGCGCCGAACGGGGCCAGCGACAGCCGCTTCCAGACCCGGACCCGCCACTCGACCTGTCCCATCAGATAGAGGTGATCGCGATAGCGCCCCTCGAAGTAGCCGCGGAGGCGCGCGCCCCCGCCGAGCGCCGGCAGGTCGTCGAGGGGCGGCGCGCCCGGCGCGTAGCGGCCGTACGCCTGCAGGCCGAGGACGGTACGACCGAGGGGAACGTAGACCCGCTGGTCCAGCTCCCAGATCTGGTAGGTGTAGGCGCTCCCCAACCCCTTCCGGAAGAACGTCGCCGAGAGCGACGAGAGGGCGCCGCGGTGCGGGCCCATCCCGTCGTCGCGGGTGTCGCGCTTGATGATCGGGCCGCCGCCGAACAGCGCGCCGCTGGACGGGTGTGTCTCCAGGTAGCCCGCGACGGCGCCGTTTGGCGCCACGTCGTTGGTGCTGGTGTGTCCGCCGACGACCATCTCGCCTATGTAGATCTCCTCCCACACCCGGGTGCTGAAGCTGGTCCTCGCCAGCTGCTGGGATTGCGTGTAACGGTCGCGCGCGTCGTCGGGCGTGTCGTTGCCGACCCCCCAGAAGTAGTTCGGGAAGCGCACCACCACCGCATCGCCGGTCAGCCGGAGACGGCCGTTTTGCCAGTACTTCACCCCCTCGAAGGCCACGCCGAACTGCTTGCGCAGCGTCCCCTGGACGATGACCGTCACCTGGTCGTCGCGGCGCGGGCGGTCGGGCGGCGACGGCGTGTCGTCGAAGATCACCAGCCCGCCGGCGAGCCCCAGCGACGTCTCGGGGGCGTAGAAGAGCACGGGCAGGACCGCGTAGTCCCACCGCTGCGCCGGCGCCGCCGCGACGGTCGCCGCCGGCGCGGCAGGCCCGGTCGGAACGACGGCCATGGTGGGCGCTGCGGCCGGGGGCTCCGCCGCGGACGCCGGCCGCGCGAGCGCCATGAGCACGGCGCTCGCCGCGACGGCATGCCCGCGCCTCATCCGCCGGAGCTCGCGCCGGAGCTCAACGATCGGCGGCTCGAGGAATGGTCGCGCATGCGCCACCATATCCCCAACGCCACGTCATCCGCCACGGCTCGCCAGCGACGGGGGGATGCGGGCCGCCCGCCGCGCCGGCAACAGCGCCGCGCCGATCGCGTTGCAGCACAGCAACGCAGCGGCGGCGCTGAGGTGGCGCCAGTCGAGCGGCAGCCCGACCAGCACCTTCCGCATCCCGCGCAGCAAGAAGATCGTCACCCCGAGGCCGAGCCCGGTCCCGAGCGCGGCGAACATCGCGCTCTCGACCAGGAAGTAACCGAGGATGTCGCGGCGTCGGGCCCCCAGCGCCCGCCGGATGCCGACGTCGCGCCGCCGCGCCGACACCACGAAGGCCGACACCGCCAGCGCGCCGACCAGCGCGACGATCGCGATCGTCACCCCCACGATGCCGAACACCTGCACCAGCCCGTCGGTGACGCCCCGGATCCGAGGCGTGACCACTCCGTAGCTGACAATCGAGACCAAACGATCCTGGCGATCGGGTCCCATCGCAGCCCGGACCGCGGCGGCGACCGCGGCCCGCTCACCGGGACGCGCGCGAAGGAGCACGCTCGCGTCGTCGGGCGGCGGCGGCGGTGCCAGACGAAACACGGTCGCCGACGGCTGTGGGTAGAACGGCTCCCGGAGGCGGATACTCTCGACGACGCCGACCACCCGTCCCGGCGGCGCGTCGTACGACTGGATGATGCGCCCGAGGAGCGACCCACCGCCCGGCAGCAGCGCGTCGCGCACGTACCTGGTCACGACGATCGGCTCGATTCCGTCGGCGGCCGGTCGGGCGTCCGCCCCGCCCTCGACGAAGCGCAGGCCCAGCACATCAATCAGGGCCGGCGAGGTGTAGACGGTCCAGCCGCCCATGTCGCGTCCCTCCAGGCTGTGGATGGTGGGCGAGCCCTCTTCCGCGCGCAGCGGCGGCGACAGCGGCGCCGCCCCCATGACCCCGGGGAGCGCCGCCAACCGGCGCGCGGCCCCGGCGGAATCGCCGGACGCCTCCGCCGGCGACTCGACCGAGCTGGGGGCGCGCACGGTGACGCCGACGAGCTCGGTCACGTCGTACCCGATGTCGGCGTGGCCGACGATCCGGTACCACGAGCCGGTCACCAGCAGCGCCGCGATGATCGTGAAGCTGGAGGCGAGCTGCAGGACGACGACCGTGAACATCGCCTTGTGGCGGGTGGTGGCCCGCAGCGTGGGACCGATGGCCCGCAGCCCCACCGTCACACCCGCCCCAGATAGACGGTGGGCCGGGTGCGCGCCATTCGCCACGAGGGGTAGGCCGCCGCCAGCAGACCGACGACCGACGCGGTCCCCGCGCCCAGCAGCACCACGCCGGCGGTGAGCGGCACCGGGACGTCGGACTGGTGCACCACATGATTGAAGAACAGGAGCTGCGCCGCGGCGCTGCCGATCCCGGCGACGGCGGCGGGCAGCACGATCAGCGCCGCCTCCAGCATCTGACCCCGAAACAGGGCCGCGCGCGTCGCGCCCAGCGCGCGATGAATGCCGAGATCGACGTGGCGCGCGACCGCCTTCGCCAGCATCAGCCGGGAGATGGTGAACCCGATGCTGACCAGACCGACGCCGATCACGATCACGAAAAAGAAGATGTCGCCGGCGGTCTCGTTGACCAGCGCGCGCCAGGCGGTGAACGACCGCAGCTGATACCCGATCCCCTTGGCGCCGAGGGTGCGCGCCAGGTACTGGGCATAGGCGTCGCGATGAGCGGCGTCGGGCAGCTCGGCCCAGTAGGTGGCGAAGACCGCGTCCGACTCCCAGAACGCCCCGGGCGCGCGGGACGGTGACGACTGGAGCGCGGCCTGATCAGGCGCCGCGTCGAACCTGCGCCCCCAGCCGAACGGAACATAAACGGCGTCCTGATCCCGTCCGGTGCAAACGATGTCCCATTCGGGACGGGTCGGCTGATCGGCGGCGAGGAGACCCACGATCTGGAACGGGCGCCCCTCGACGACCAGAGACTGCCCGACCCCGAGCCCCAGCCGCTCGGCGAAACGCAGCCCGACCACCGCGACGGCGGCACCCTGGGCGTCCTCGCTGGCCGAGAACGGGCGCCCCGCGCCGGTCGCGCGCAGGAACAGGGGGAAGAAGTCGGCGTTCACGAAGCGGACCTGTGTCAGCTGCGCCGGCACCTGCGGAGAGGGCCCGGGCGCGACCAGCAGCGCCGAACGAAACGTCGCGGTCTGCCGCGTGGGGATGCCACTGCCCGCGAGCAGCATGAGCTCGGGGAACGTCACCCGCGTGCGCGCATGCCAGCCGCGGCGCTGCACTCCCGGATCGAGCGCCAGCGCGCGCGGGTGATCGAGCTCGACGTGATGCAACCCCGGCGGCAGCGCCGGGACGGGCGGGTTCTCGAGAATGTAGTGCGCGAGGACCATCGTCCACATCCCCGACCCCAGCGCGAGGCAGACGAACACCGCGATCGTCAGCTGGCGGTCTCGCCGCAGGCTGACGATCGCGAGTCGAAGCTGATATTTCAGCGAGCTCCACAAGGCGCTACACACAGTGCCACAACTCAGAAGCTGCCGAAGATGACGCCGGTACGAACGACCAGGCTGCTGAGGTCGCGGCTGGACGGCCCCGCCCCGCTTTCGGCGATCGCCAGGCGATAACCGACGCCCGCGGTGAGCCGGACGTGGCGAAACACGTTGAGCTCGACGTTCGCGGCCGGCTCGAAGGCGAAGAAGGTCTTGCCCGAGCAGCCGTCGTTCGCGTCGTTGATGACGTTGCACCAGCGGCCGCTGCCGATCGTCGTCTCGACGCTGGCGTGCACCAGGCGGTTCGACTGGACGACGTACTGGAGCAACAGCCCGCCGTAGCTCCCCATGTTCTGCACCCCGTCGTTCCCCGAGACCGCGGTGTCGTCGTTGGTGATCGCGTTGGCGACGAGGCCGATGGCGAACCGGCGATCGAGATAGACGCCGCCGCGGATGCCGGTGTCGTACGCCAGCCGGCCCGCGAAGCCGGTGGTGCCGAAGGTCGGGGCGATGAACCACCCGGTGACCGAGGTCCCTGAACCGGACGAGCGGTTGCCGAAGAGCGTCTGCGGTGGCTCAGCCGGCACGGGCGTGGCGGCGGCGACGGGTGCTGTCTCCTCCACAGGCGGCGCGCTCGCCTCCTGTGCGACGGCGCTTCCGCCCAGCAACAACGAAAGGAACGAAACGGTCATGAAGGGCGCGCGCATGGTCAGTCTCCTTGTGTCCGGTGAAACGTTTGGTGACGACCGCTTGAGCACGCCGCGTGCCACGCCTATCCGGCGGGCCTATCGATCTATTGGGGTGCGATCCGGACAGCTGTCGCGGTGTCCGCGCGGACAGCTGTCATGTCGGACGAGGAAAATCGCCGCCGGTCACTGAATACGCTGCAAATCAAGGGATTCGCGGCGCTGGCACGGCTTTGGCTGAGGGGACCGTCCGGAGGCCACATGCGAGGACGAGTGAAGAGATGGGGACTGGTCGCGAACGCGCTCGCGTTCTTGATGACCGCGGCAGCGGCGCCGCGCGGGTTCGCGCAGCCGCGAACTGCGCCAGCAGGTGCGTCAGACGCTACGCCGGCCGCAGCCCCTGCGCTGGCGCCCCCGAAGGTGACGAAGTTCGTCGAGGCGAAGCGTCCCGAGGGGATGGCCCCCGACGGTGCGGTCGTCGAGCTCGAGCTGACGATCGGCGCCGACGGAACGCTGACCGACGCGAAGGTGGTCGGCCCGGCGACCGACGAGCTCGACGCCGCGGCGCTGGACGCCGTCCGCCAGTTCACCTTCGAGCCCGCGCGCAAAGGCGATCGCACGGTGGCGGCGCGCATCCGGTATCGCTACACGTTCGAGCCCGTCGCTGTCGTTGATCCGACAAAGCCCGCTGCCTCCGCCGGCGCCGACGGCGGGGCGCCCGCTGGAGCGGCACCGGTCGCGCCGCAGCCGCGCGCCGGGCGTATCGAAGGAAAGCTCCTGGCCCGCGGCAAGGCCGGGGCCGACGCGAAGGCGATCGCCGGCGCCGCGGTCACCTTGCTGACGTCGACGGGCGAGGCGGTCACCGCGACGCTGGCCGCCGAGGACGGGACGTTCGCGTTCCCCGAGCTCGCGCCGGGCTCGTACCGCCTGCGCATCGAGGCCGAAGGGTTCGCCTCCGTCGAGTCGACCGAGGCGGTCACCGCCGGCGAGGCGACCGACATCACCTACCGCCTCGAATCCACCAAGGACGCAAAGGCGGCCTACGCCTTCGGCGCCACCGCCAGCATCGACGCGCCCCCGCGCGAGGTCGTCAAGCGGACGCTCGGCCGCGAGGAGCTGCTGCGCACGGCCGGCACCCGCGGTGACCCGCTGCGCGTCATCGAGCTGCTCCCCGGCGTCGGGCGCCCGCCCGGCCTGGCCGGCTTCATCATCATCCGCGGCGCGTCGCCCTTCGACTCACAGGCCTACTTCGAGAACGGGATCGTCGATCGCATCTACCACTTCGGCGGCCTGACCAGCTTCGTCAACGGGCGGCTGCTCGAGCGGATCGACCTTTACCCGGGCAACTTCTCGGCCCGCTACGGCCGCAAGATGGGCGGCATCATCGACGTCGGTATCCGCGATCCGAAGACCGACGGCTACCACGCGGTCGCCGACATCAACATCATCGACGGCTCCATTCTCGTGGAAGGCCCGGTCAGCGAGCGCGGCGCCTTCGCCTTCGCCGCCAAGCGCAGCTACATCGACGTCTGGTTCAAGAACGTCATCCCCAAGGACTTCGTCGGCGTCACCGCCGCCCCGGTCTACTGGGACTACCAGGGGATCTACACCTACCGCCCCAAGGCCGGCGGCCGGATCCGGGTGATGGCGCTCGGGTCGGCCGACGTCCTCCGATTGACGCTGAAGCAGCCCGCCGACGGTGACCCGAGCATCCGCGGCAACATCGGCCAGGCGACGCAGTTCCACCGCCTGCAGGCCGCCTGGAAGGTGAACCTGAGCGACAGCGTCGAGCAGGAGATCTCGGCCGGCATCGGCCACTTCCACAACGACGTCGGCATCGGCACCAACCTCGGGTTCAAGCATCGACGGCCCCGATGTGTTCCTGCGCGCCGAGTGGCGCGCCAAGCTGAACGAGAGCATCAAGCTGATCGGCGGCTTCGACGGTCTGGGGCTGCGGGCCGACGTGGTCTACGACGGCCCCATCGCCCAGTCGACCGAGGGGAACCCCGGCTACAACACCGGCCCGCTGGGCGCGCTGCCGACCGCGCACTTCGCCGGCATCTTCCAGACCATTCGCCCGGCCGTCTACCTGGAGGCGCTGGTCCAGATCGGCGCAGCGCCTGCTGCTGGTCCCCGGCGTGCGCGCCGACTACTACAGCGAGGTCAAGACGGGGTCGGTCGACCCGCGCATCACCGCGCGGTTCAAGCTGGCGCGCGAGACCGTGCTGAAAGGGGGCGTCGGCCTCTTCTCGCAGGCGCCGGAGTACGGCGAGACCGTCGCCCCCGTCGGCAACCCGAACCTGGGGCTCAGCCACGCGCAGCACTTCGGCCTGGGCATCGAGCAGGGGTTCGGCGACACCGGGAGCTTCGGCATCGAGGGGTTCTACAAGCGCCTCTACGACCTGGAGGTGAACGGCGTCGGCCCCGACGGCGCGCCGCTACTGGTGAACGGCGGCAAGGGGCGAATCTACGGCCTCGAGGTGATGGCCCGCCTGAACCCCGTCGGCAAGACCTTCGGCTTCGTCTCGTACACGCTGTCGCGCAGCGAGCGCAACGACCACGACGACGGCTGGCGCCTGTTCGACTACGACCAGACGCACATCCTGACCGTCACCGGCGGCTACAAGCTGGGGCGCGGCTGGGACATCGGCAGCACCTTCCGGCTGGTGAGCGGCAGCCCCCGCACGCCGATCGTCGCCAGCGTCTACGACGCGAACAACGACTACTACGCGCCGGTCTACGGCAAGGTGAACAGCGCCCGCGACCAGCTCTTCCACCAGCTCAGCATCCGCGTCGAGAAGGGCTGGAAGTTCAAGTCCTGGCAGATCGCCAGCTACCTCGACGTCCAGAACCTCTACAACCACCGCAGCCAGGAAGGGCTGCAGTACAGCTACAACTACGCGCGGAGCAAGCCGATCCAGGGTTTGCCGCTGCTGCCCAGCATCGGCGTCCGCGCCGAGTTCTAAGGAGACGCCATGAACACCATCAACAAGAATTCGGTTTGGCGGTAGCGGGACTCGCGGCGATGGTCGCCGCCACGGGGTGCGACAGCGACCTGCCGCTCACCTCGCAGCTGGAACGGACGCGCGTCGTCGGCGCCCGCGTCATCACGAGCGACACCGGTCGCGCCGACGTACGGCCGGGCGAGACCGCGGCGGTCGAGTGGATCGTGCTCGGGCCGCGAGGGGCCCGCGACGCTCGACTGGGCCTTCGCCCAGTGCACCGCGAAGGGCGGCAACTGCGTCGATGCGCTGACCCCCATAGCGACGGGGTCCGGCGCGCCGATTGTGGTGCCGTTCACCGCGCCGCCTGCCTACATGCTGACCGGCGGGAACGTCCCGCTGATGTTGGGAGCGGTCTGCGCCGACGGCACGCTGGGCCTCGACGCCCAGGCGCAGCTGCCGACCTGCACCGGCCCCGACGCCAGCGGAACCAACGCGCGCTACACCATCCCGGTCGCGCCCGAGGGGACGACGCCGAACCTGCAGCCGAACCTCGCCGACGATCGCATCGACCTCGGGGCGACCGAGTGGACGACCCCGGTCAGCGGCGACAGCGGGGCTCCCCTGCGACGGCAGCGACGGCACGCCGGTGGTGACCGCGACGGCGCCCAAGGGCGACGAGGTGAAGCAGGAGCTGCGCCTCACCACCGACGCCGCCGACCGCGAGAGCTACACGCCGCCGATGGAGACCGCGCCAGCGCTGGAGGAGCTGCAGTTCTCCTTCTTCGCGACCGCCGGCAAGTTCGACACGTCATACGGGGTGATCTTCGCCGACGACACCCGCCCCGACGCCGACGTGACGGTGAAGTGGGCGCCGCCCAAGGCCGACGAGGTCCCCGCCGGCGGCATGACCGTGCAGTTCCACTTCGTCGTGCGCGACGGCCGCGGCGGCCTGGACGTCACCCACCGAACGATGTGCGTGGTGGCGCCGTGACGGGCGGCCACGGTGGCGGTCGCCTCAGGATTCGAAGAGGTTGGGCTCCTCTCTGAGCAGCCCCCATTTCAGTCGCGGCAGGCGGACGAGCTCGGAATACAGGGCCTTGACCTCGCGTGAAGGCTGCAGGGTCAGCTGCTCCAGGTTTTGCAGAGCAAGGACCGGGCGAAAATCCTTGCTCTGCAGCCGAGCGGTGAGCAGGTAAAAAGCGCGCAGCTGCGGCATCCGGCTCAGAAAATCCAGCGCGTCGACCTTGATGTACTGCGGGCTGAGGCCGCCGAAGATGCTCAGGCTCTGTAGCATCCCGAGCCGCGCCAGCGGCGCGTAGTCGGTGATCTTCTGGAAGTTATTCAGCGACAGCGCCAACAGCTTGGGCAGTCGGGTGAGCGGGACGATGCTGCGGACGCGCGCGCCGGAGCCGACGTGCAGCACGCGCAGGTCCTGCAGCTTCTCCAGCGCCGAGAGATCCTCGTAGGCGCCCCACTTGATGGCCAGCGTGACGAGGTTGCGCTGGTGGCAGACCGCATCGAACAGCTCCTGCGGCATCCGTGAAACGAACCTCAGTGACGTGAAGCCGGTGGGGTTCGCCGTGAGGTGGTCGCACCACTCGCGCAGGATTCGCTTCTTCTCCCTGGCGGACGCGAACTGCGGCGTGAAGGAATCGCCGAGCTGCGTGCAGTTGATCGTCAGCTCCATTTCGCCCCGGCGCTCCGCCAGCTCGACGACGGCCCTCTGCTCGGGGTCGCCGAGCTTTGCGTGGGTGATGCCGTAGCGAATCTGGTCGTCGGTCAGGTCCATGATCGGGTCGGATCTCAACGCTTCGTGGGTCGGTGGCGCGCGGCAAAATCGCCGATCCTCGCGTATCTCGCGCCGTCTATCGAAACACCGCTATCCGATACGAGACGACACCGGCGGCAGCGGAATTCGAAGTTCCAAAACGCCGCGGCGGCCGGACCAAGCCCCTTGGCGCGCCATCCTCGTCCGCATGAGGGACATCGCCGATCGGCCTCGGCGCGCGCGTAGGCATAGTAGCGCGGCAGGTAGTAGTACGTCGGCTTTCCCGTGGCCCGTTCGATCAGTTTGCAGAGCCTGCGACCACGCTTCGACACGTCACTCGCAACCACCGCCAGCTCCTTGTAGGCGGGGAGCTCGAGCGGTCCGGAAGAGAGCCAGACCCGATCGTGGGCCCGGTAGTCCTGCGCCCAGGACACCAGGTCATCACGCACGTCGTCCGAAAGCGGCAGCGCGTAAGCCGGCACGCCTTGCGACAGCTCGGGCGCGCCGATGGGCGATCCCGTGTCGAAGGCATGCGTAACCAGATACAGGGCATCTGCGCCGCGCCAGGTTCGCGCCCGCTCCGACGGCGCCGCCTCGATGAGTCGCCAGGAGGGAGCGCGCCCAAAGGCCGCGCGCACTCGTCCCAGCGCCGCGTGGCCCCCCTTGGAGAGGAACCGGGGGTCGAGAGAATCCCGCCGGGGGACGTCGACATAGGCCGCAGTGGGGCGGCGAGAGACAACGTAGTTGCTGTGGATTTGGCCGTTCCGAAACAGCGCCGCGAGGTACCACTCGAACGACGACAGCATCTCGTCGGTCACGGGCACGTTGGTCTCGACGGTGAGGGTGGCAAGCATGGAACGTTCACATCGAGGCGAGCGCCGCACATCCTATCGCACCGCCGCTCTGTTCTCCGTCTACTCACCGACCCGATCTCGCCGCAACACCGTCGAGGCGGAGCCGATTAGTGCTCATTCAAAATGGCACGCGGCTCGCGTCAGCTCGAACTGTTTGGTCTGGCGCATAGGTAACAAAATTGCCCGGGCGCATGGGTGACACTTTTGGTCACCGTTCACCTGCTGCTTTCTTGAAGCCTCCCTCCTTCGAAAGTTGTCCCACGAGCACGGGACCGAATCGAATGTCCCAGCCGTGATCGACTTCTTCAAGACCCACCAGTTCGTTTCCTAAGAACTCGGGCAGCGGGACACGGAAGTCCATCCACTTGAGGACGCCATCTCTGCGCACGCGAGCGGGCTCGATGTCGGAGCTGTAGTTGGGATCGCGAGGTGCTTCCGGGAAATGGCGCCTCGATGCCACGTAGACCGTCGCGGGAGGCACCTGGCCGTGAGCCTGGTGCGGGCGCACTTCGTTGTAGTCCGTCCGCCAGGCGTCGAAGCGTCGCTGTTGGGCGAGTCGGTTCTGTTTTGGTGGCGTTGCCGTTTCGGCTTTCAGCGTGCGGTGCATCCGTTCGTGGCGGCCATTCTGGGTAGGCTTGCCCTTGTCGATTCGCTCTGGTCTCACGCCGAGCTTGATGAGCCACACGGAGAGCAGCGATAGCCCTCCTGCAGCTGCCGTCGCGAACGGGGGACCATTGTCAGTCCGGAATACTTCGGGCATCCCGTACTCGAAGAACGCTGACCGCAGCACCTCTCGCACCAGGGTGTGATCACTCCTGAGGCCGGCGTGGCAACGAAGTACATACCTGGTGTGATCGTCGGTGACGGTCAGCGGATAGCATCGCTTCCGGTCACCGAGCGCGAAGTGGCCTTTGAAGTCACCGCACCAAACCTGGTTGGGAGCCTCCGCGACGGTGAGTCGTCCCGAGAACGCAGGTGTCTTTGCCCGTCGCTTCCGTGGTCGAGATAGACCGTGCCGGTGCAGGAGAGCAGCCGTGGTGCTGTGCGACGGAAAAACGATGTCGGGCCACTCTCCTTCGAGCCGGGCGACCAGCTTGCGAGGTCCCCACGTCGGTCGAGACCGTCGGAGCTCCAGTATCAAGTCCAAAGCTTCCTGGGACGTCTCGTTTGGATGGAAGTGATTCGCTCGAGACAGCTCGACGAGCCCCTCAGGTCCTTCCTCGGCGTATCAATCTAGCCACTTGTATGCGGTCTTCCGGCTGATGCCGAACACCCGGCTCAGGCTGCTGATGCTGCCGGTGCGGCTCTTCACTGCTGCAACAAAACGAAGTCTCTCGTCCATGGGACAGGTCTCTTTCCAGGGCATGGGCGAACGGTCGCCCAGCCCCAAAAACTGTCACCTATGCGCCCGGGCTTAACCGTCACCTATGCGCCCAGGCAGTACACTCCTGAATGGTCGGACACAACGCTCCCCTCGAGAGATTCGGAATCCTCGACGGACCCTCACCCGCCGACCTGCGGTCGGCGACCTCTCCCTCTGGGAGAGGTTCAGAGCTAGCTGCCGACCTCTCTCCGGCAAGGGTTCGGAGGCCATCCTCTAGCTGCCGACCGTCAGCCCCGTCCCCAGCGCGAACGGGCCGACCCGCAACACCGCCCCGTCGGGCAGGCGGCGAAACAGGCTGACGTCGCCGTCCTGCGAGATGACGATCGCCAGCGCCCGCCCGGCTTGCTGCGCGCAGAAGAACGCCGCCGAGCGGTGGCGGGTTCCCGGGATCGTGGAGAGCGCTAGGGCGCGCCGGTTCGTGCCGCTCGGATCCTCTTCGAAGAGCTCGAACGACGCGCCGGTCGACATGATCTTCGCGCCGAACCCCTCCAGCGCGAGGTCGGTCGTGAGGTGTACTGCCCCGTCGACCTGGCTCAGGCGCGCGACGAAGTCGAGGGCGTGGCGCTCCGCCGAGCGCTGGCTCCGAATCCGTGCTCGGCTCGTCGACGGCGTCGCGCACCAGCGTCGCCGGCGGCGTCAGACGGTACGAGACGTCGAGCAGCCCGGGCGGCAGCGTCGCCGCCGGATCGGTGAGCAGGATCGTTCCGCCGTGCTCGAGCAGCGAGATGCGGGCCGCGACGTCGCTGACTGCCCGGGCGGATGCGGGCGCAAGCCCCGCCGTGTCGCGCAGGATCTCTTGCAGCTGTCCCGACGGGCTGTCGTACGCCTGGCCCCGTACGTACAGCAGCTGCAGCACGTGCCGGTAATAGAGGTAGAGGACGCCGGGGGCGCGCACGCGGACCAGGAAGAAGGGGGCGTGGGGCAGATAGGTCGCGTGCTCCTGGGCCGGCCCGTTGCCCGCCGAGCGCCGCTCGGCCGTGACCAGGCCCCAGTTGCGCAGGACGCCGTCCGCGCCCGGCCACAGGGCCAGCGTAGTCCGGGTCGAGTCGGTCGCGGCCGCGAGGTTGGCCACCCCGCGCGTCGACAGCTCGACCGATTCGGCGAACCGCACCTCTCGGTAGAGCGCAGCCGCCGCGCCCGGCGGGACGAACCCGAGCCCGAAGGTCGCGAAGCGGTTCTCCTCGGGCTCGAGCGACGCGGTGAAGGCGATGTCGAGGAGGCGCCCCAGCGTCGCTTCGTCCGGCAGCGCGCCCGCGGCGTCGTCGTCACCGCCGGCGTGCAGCCGCGCCAGCAGACCGGCGGTGACGTCGCGGGGATACTGCATGCGCCTAACAACATAACCCCTGGCCGGGGGCTTCGCTCCACAGGTGAACGCCTGTATCGTTAGACCGCCTGATGGATCCGCTGGAAATATCCGTGAGGTTCCAGCTTGGCGAAATCGGAAGTGCCCAGCTTCCTGAGATCGCCGTGAAGTTGCTGACGGCCGGTTACGACACGCCTGCGCTTCGCGTTGTCGCAGGAGACAGGTGGCCTGAAATGGCCGAGGCGGGCCAACAGTTTGCCGAGGCGCTGCAAGACCTGGGCGTCAGCCTGACAGTCCGAGAAGCCTGCCTTCTTCGCGCCGAGTCCCTCGCTGACGCGATCGTCGCCGGGACACTCGCGCCGATGAGTGGCGCCAACGAGCTCTACTTCCTCGATCGGCACTTCGGAGATGTGCCTGAACTGGAGCCATTCCTGCGCGAGTACTGGCGAAGCCCGCTGCCCAAGAGTGCTTCCGAGGACGCCGCGCGCGCGGCTCTCCTTCGTGAGGCCGCGCAGGTTCTGGTCGGGCAACTGCGCACGACGGTCGCGGTTCAACAGCGGAAGGCGAGCGGTCCAGCATGACTTCCAAGGCCCCGGTGCCGGCGCCGCGGCGGGGCCGGCTCTCCGCCAAGGTGTTCTTCGTGATGCTCGTCGGTCTGTTGGCTGGCGCCGTGATCGAGGCCGTCGGACGGCTCGATGGCGGCACCGCACTTCAGCCCTACAGGGATTGGCGGCACCAGTGGACCGGCTATGGAGAGGCGCTCCCGACTGTCGGCGTCGTGTGGCTTGTCGGCGGGGTCTGGGTTCTTTGGTCGTGGCTCGCACGCAAGCGCGAGGAGGCGTCCTTTGTAAGGAAGTACGGAAAGCATGATGGAGCGGAATAGCCGCGCATCGCAGTCGGACGATTGCCGGTAGGTTGACGGTACGCCTACATGTCGATCTCCGGACTATTTGGCGCCACGTTGCGAGCCCGGTTCGTCGCGGGTGATGCGACGTACGCCCTCGTCGACGGACACCGCGTGAGCTGCGCATCCCTGTCGGTCCGCTCGATGAACTTTGGCCAGCCCTGGCGTGGCGCCAACGTTGAAATTCACCGTTACGCGATCGAGCTACCCGTGAGCTTCTTCGTGGCCTTGCTGGCCGAGCCGGACGCGCTGCCGGACTTCATCGAGGATGCGAGGCGCTATCCCGACCTCAGCGATCCCCTGGGCCAGGCCCTGATCGCGGCGGGCTCCCCGAGCGCCGACGAGGCGGTCCGACACCCGGTCCTCGCGCAGTCCCTCGCCGAGTTCTACGCGCACGATGCGCTCCTCCGGTGGCTCGGCGACGCAGCTCCGGAGGTCGCTGATGGGTTCGTGCTGAACTCCTTCGCGCGGATTGTCTTCGGGGGCTCCAGCCTTCTCCTCGAAGGCGAGTGCCGAGCCTCGGGCTCCTCCACGGCGTACCAGGATCTCTGACTAACTCCGACACCAATCGGAGGACGACCGCGCCGACCAGCAGCCTGCGTTAACCTAGCGTTTAGTCAGACGGAGGATGAGGGTGCTCACGTTTTACGCCGAACCGATGCGCGAGGCATATCGAGGACTCTTGCGGTTCGCATTGGAGATATCTGCCACCTTCAGCCTCGTCACTCGTCACGACATGAAGGCAAACCGTGATCACGAACGATGCCTCGACGACCTGCGACCCTTTCTTTTGGAAGAGCGGAAGGTCAAAGAATGGCCAGGGACTCGAATCCATGGCACGGCCACACTCCGGCTGTACAAGGCTGATTCCGAAGCTCTCGAGACACTCTATGGTGCGGTCAGGGGCTTGTATCGATGGGTGCAGCCCACTCGACCGGAGGATCTTGCCTTCTACGACTCGCGGGGACGCTGCTGGCTCGAAACCACCGCGCACGAGCACACGGGGTTCGTCGACGACAGCCTCATCGATCCAAAGCGCCTCACGATGTCGGCGCCGGGAATTGATCTGCGCCCCTATCGAACACGATCGACCTGAAGGTGCGCGAGAAGCCGGATGCCGCGATTCACGCAGCCGCTTGTGCGCCGCCGATGAACGCGTCGTTGTCCGAACGTCGCGGGAGGTAGAGAGGTAGACATGCATGTGCTCCTAGTTGGTCTCAGCCTGGCCCTGCCCGCGATTGTTGTGCTTCGCGGACTGCAGGCCCGTCGGACGCCGCTCCGTTTGGCAGGCGATGTGCTCCGGGTCGCGTACTTGCCTGTGCTCAGTGTTGCGATCGTCCTTCGCCCGTCCGCTGTTCGCTCGGGAGCATGGATCCTGGGTTCAGTCTTGGCGGTGTGGGGCATCTGGCACGACCTCAGGGAATGGCGTCGTGCGAAGGCGACGGCCGAATCCACGGTGGCCGCGGACAGCGCTTCGCGACACCGCTGACGCAAGTGTTCGCGGTCGACGCGAGCGGGGGTCAAGCGACGGTGACTGCATCCGTTCGTGCGATTCACAAGGATCGCCCAATCAAGATGGCACGGCGTTCGCGCGGGCAACGCGACGCTCGCGTGCCCTCACCCGCCGGCCCTACGGCCGGCGACCTCTCCCCTCCGGGAGAGGTCCAGATCGGGTGGCCGGCGACCTTCCCCTCTGGGAGAGGTTCGGGGTTATGGTGGGCCTCCCCGGGAGAGGTTGAGAGATCAGTGACGGTCGTCGGGGAGCGTGAAGTAGAAGGTCGCGCCGCGGTCGGAGCTGGGTTCGGTCCAGGTCCGGCCGTCGTGGCGGTGGATGACCCGGTCGACGATCGCCTGGTTGATGCCGCGCGAGCGATCGACGTCGCGAATGAAGTAGACGGGCTCGTCGCCGGTCTGGCGGCCCACCTCGATCTGCTTGGGCGTGCGCAGCCGCCCCGACCGCAGCAGGTTGTCGATCGCGATGCGTAGCAGGCGACCGTCGGCGTAGGGCTTCAGGCCCGGGGCGGTGACGAGATCGAGGCGCGCGTCCGGGTGAGCGGCGCGCAGATCCTCGACGATCGCGGCGACCATCGCCGACAGATCGACGGGATGCCGGTGCATCGCCGCGTGGCCGACGCGGGCCAGTTGCACGAGATCGTCGATGAGCCGTTCCATTCGACCGGCCGCGGTCTTGATCCGGCCCAGGTAGTCCTTCTCCTGACCGTCGAGGTTGTCGCCGTAGTCGTCGAGCAGCGCCTCGCTGAGCCCGTCCAGCGGCCGCAGCGACGCCCGCAGGTCGTGGGCCACGGCGTGATGGAAGGTCTCGAGCTCGGCTGCCACCCGGCCGTGGGCCACGGACTCGTCGAGGAGGCGCCGCCGGGCGGCCGCCAGGTCGAGAAAGAGCTGGACCTTGCTGCGCAAGAGCCGGTGATCGACGGGCGCCGGCACGACGTCGAACGTCCCGGGATCGAAGCCTCTGGGCGCCGCGTCGACCGGCCCAGGCGCCACGAAGATGAACGGGACGCCGCGGGACGCCAGGGCGCCCCGTGCCTGGCGGGCCAGGTCGTAGCCGGTCCACCCGTTCTCGTCCGGCGCCGCCGCGACCACCGCGACAACGACATCGCCGGCGGCCAATGCGCGCAGGGCCTCGTCGCCACGGTCGACGCGGACCAGCTCGCACGGAAGGCCGTCGAGCCCGTCCATCAACGCGGCCGCCTCTGCGGGACAGTCGTCCACAACGAGCACCCGCATGATTGGAAACATGGTGGTCGGAAACCGACCGGGGAGCGGTTGCCAGGGTTCGGCCGAGCAGGTGGAAGGAATCGGCCTAGTTGTCGGAATTCGGCCCCGTCATCGGTGGTATCGTCGCCGCATGCTCGATCACGTCAGCCTTCGCGTTCGTGATTTCGACCGTGTCCTCTCCTTCTACCGCGCGGCGCTGGCGCCTCTCGGTTACCTGACGGTGATGGAGTTCCCCGGCACGGCGGGGCTGGGCGAGCCGGGGAAGCCGGACCTGTGGCTGACGCTGAGCGATCAGGAGCTGAACCCGACCCACCTGGCGTTCACCGCCGACCGCGCGCAGGTCGACGCGTTTCACGCGGCGGCGCTGACCGCGGGCGGCACCGACAACGGCGGCCCCGGCGTCCGCACCGACTACCACCCGCACTACTACGCCGCCTTCGTCGTCGACCCCGAGGGGAACAACGTCGAGGTCGTCTGCCACGCCAACCCGAACGCCAACGTCGGCGCCAGCGCCAAGCCCGTGGCCAAGAAGACCAGCGCCAAGCCCATGGCCAAGAAGACCACCGCAAAGCCGAAGGCCAAGGCCAAGGCGAAGTCCGCCAAGCCGAAGGCCAAGGCCAAGGCCAAGGCCAAGGTCGCGAAGCCGAAGGCCAAGGCCAAGGTCGCGAAGCCGAAGGCCAAGCCGAAGACCAAGCGCCGCTAGCTGCGGGCTCTCACGATCCTACACATCTTGCCGGCTGATCCCGGCTGTGATCCTCTGCGGGCATGCCCCGCAAGCGCGTGGAGGTTCCAGTCCTTTCGGCGGAGTTCAGCGACGCCGACCTTGGCGATGTAAGGCTGAATCGACGACTCGGACTTCTGGCTGATCGGCTCGGAGAGCGGCCCGGCGAGAGCTTTCCAAAGGCGTTGGACGACGCTGAGTTGGAAGCGGCGTACCGCTTTTTTGGCAATGACAGCGTTTCGCCGGAAGCCATCTTGGCGCCCCACTTTCGGCAGACGGCTCGCCGCGCAGCGAAGCATGGACGGGTGCTGGTCATCCACGACACGACCCAGTTCGAGTTCCCGGGCAATTCGAAGCGCGAGGGACTAGGTCGGCTGATTCATCCTGGCCAAGGGTTTTTCGGGCACTTTTCCTTGGTGGCCACCGCGGATGGCGAGCGAGTACCACTCGGGCTCGCCGCGCTGGAGACTGTCTTTCGTCTCGAAAGGGCGATCGGCCACAAGAATTGGACCCCGAGCCAAAGCCGCGGTGAGCGGGACCGGTGGCTCAATTGCGTCGACGACGCTGAGACTCTACTGGGCGACGATGTCAGCGCGATCCATGTCATGGACCGAGAGGCTGATTCGTACGCGATCTTCGCGGCACTGATCGAGCGCCAGCGTTCGTTCGTGATCCGTTCCTTTCAGGATCGAGTTCTCGCCGACCACGACGAGGCTCGCCTTCGCGCTGCTGCGAGGTCCGCCCGAGCTGCCTTCCGACGAGAGGTTCCGCTGTCGCCACGACCCGCGAAGCCTGGGCCGCAGGGGAAGCGACACCCGGCGCGACGCCTTCGTGTCGCACGATTGAGCTTCGCCGCCGTCTCCGTCGAGTTACCGCGGACCAGTGATAGCCGTGCCGCCGCGTCGGCCTCCATCCCTCTCAACGTCATTCACGTCTTCGAGCCAAAGCCGCCGCCAGGACAGCCCGCTGTCGAATGGTTTCTCCTGACCAATCTGCCGGTCGACACACCCGAAGAGATTGCCTTCGCCGTCGACTGCTACCGCGGCCGCTGGACGATCGAGGAATTCTTCAAGGCGCTCAAGACCGGCTGCCAATACGAGCGCCGCCAGCTCGAAAGCGCCACCAGTCTGCTGAATGCTCTGGCGATCCTCGCCCCCGTTGCCTGGAGGCTATTGCTCCTACGGCATCTCGCTCGCGGCGACGACAAGTCCCAAGTGATCTCTGCTCTTACGCCGAAGCAGCTCGAAGTCCTGCGTGCAGTGTCGCGTCGGCCCCTGCCGCGTCGCCCATCAGCCAAAGAGGCGATGCTCGCGGTCGCCTCTCTCGGTGGCCATCTCAGATCGAACGGGGATCCTGGCTGGCTCGTCCTCGGCCGCGGCCTGCACGACCTCCTCCTCCTCGAACTCGGCTGGCGAGCCCGAGAGGAGGCCGGGAGAAGTGATCAATCGTGAGAGCTGCGGGCTAAGCTGCGGGCTAGCCGCGCGCGCTGCGCGGCGCTAACGAACCGCGGCCAGCTCGGCGTCGAAGTAGGGCGGCAGCTCGCCCCAGGGATTGGGATCGGTCCCGTCGGTGACGTAGACCCACCCTGCCCCGTTGGCGATCGCCATCGACATCGCCCGCCCCGCGTCCGCCTGCGGAACCGAGTGGATGAAGTGGATGAACCGCTCGGGCGAGTTCGCCGGCATCCAGCTCGGGGGGGTGTACTCGTTCTGGTACTCGGTCCAGTTGCGCGCGAACTGCACCATCATGTCGAAGAAGACGATGTAGGTCGGACAGAAGCGGGTGCCGATCGCAAGGTAGGCGCCGCTATCGCGGGCCCGCACCGCCGAGGAGACCCGGTGATACTGCTCCTCCATCGCCGCGCAGTCGGCGTCCATCGGTCCCTCGGCGAAGTAGATCCCGTCGGGCGCGTAGAGGTCGTAGTAGCGGTTGATGTCGGCGGTGACGTCGGCCTCGGGGCGAGCGCCGTAGCTGGTCGCGACGTAGCCAAGGACGATGATGCCGGCCGCCTGGGCCCGGGCCAGCGCGTCGGTGTACGCGGCGTTGGTCGTGGTCCCGGGGCCGCTCTCCGGGTTGAACACGATCATCCCGACGGTGGGCGCCGCGGCAATCAGCCTGTTCCACTGATCCCCAGGCTGGTAGTACGCGGGCACGGCAATCCGCACCGCCCCCGCCGGCAACGTGCCACCGTCGACCGAGATGTCGATCCGCCCCGCGCCGCCGCTGCCGCCGCCGCCGCCGCCATCGGGTGTCTCGCCGCTGTCGTCACACGACGCCGCCAGCAGCCCCACGCCCGCGCTCATCACCAACCACAGCCATGCCGTTCGCATACCCAAGAGAGGTAAGCATCGCTGTCGCCAATGCCAACCCGAGGGCCGTGCGCCAGGCGACGGATGTAAGCTCGTGGCTGATGCGGCCAACGCGGCTCGCCGCCGCCCTGATGCTGATCGCGATCTCGCTGGGCGCGTCCCCCGTTGCCCGCGCGCGCCCCCGCCCCCGGTTCGAGCCGACCGATCTGGAGATGGAGGACGTCGGGCTCCTGGAGCTCGACGTCGAGGTCGGCTTCATCCGCAGCCGGGGACCGGACCGCATCGTCATTCCCGACTTCGAGGTGGACCTGGGCATTCTCCCCAACCTGGAGCTCGACGTCGACGGCGCATGGGCGATCGAGGGGCCGGCGGTCGGGCCGTTCTCGCTCGATCACGCGGCCCCCGACAACCTGTGGCTGGCGGCGAAGGTCGGCCTCTACGACGACCACGACGAGGAGACCCACGCCGGGCGCGCCTTCGGGATCATGATCGGCCCGAAGCTGCCGGCCGCGCGCGACGCGCACGGGCTCGGCGTCGAGTCGCTGCTGCTGGTGGGCGCCAGCACGCGGCGGGTGACCGCGGTGTTCAACATGGGGGGCTTCGTCGATCCGACCCCGAAGGCCGTCGGCCCACGGCCGATCGGGCTGGAGGGGGGCATCGATCTCGAGCTGCGCCTCGGCGGCGGCGAGCACTTTCAGCTGACGGGGGAGCTGGCCGGGGTTCGCTTCAGATCCGCCTACCCCAATCAGCTGGGCGTGTCGGGCGGGATCAACTGGTCACCGAGTCCCAAGTTCGACCTCTCGCTGGTCGCGCTGGCCGGCTTCCTCGCCGGCAACGATCGCTACGGCGTCCTCCTCGGCTTCGCGCCAAAGCTGCGCCTGTTCGGAGGTTAGACGGCGCGAGAGGTCAGTTCGGCATCCCGGGGACGTTCAGGGTCACGTACTTGAGCACCTTCTGCGACGTCACGTAGAGCGTCTTCCGGTCGGCGCCCCCGAAGGTGCAGTTCGACGCGTAGCCGGTCGGCACGGTGCCGACGTAGCTTCCCGCCGAGGTGTAGATCTCGACGCCGTTGTCGGTGCCGGCGTAGACGTTTCCGGCGCAGTCGACGCACATGCCGTCGACGGTCCCTGACTTCGTCGCGGCCACGAAGGGGGCAGCGCTGGCGGTGTCGATCGCGCCGTCGGCGGCGACCGTGAACTTGGTGATCGTCTTGTTGTTGACGTCGCCGACGTAGAGCGTGTTCTCGTCGGGCGAGAGCTCGATGCCGTTGGGTCGGCCGACCTGCTTCATCGCGGCGCTGACCGTTCCGGTGGGCGAGATCCGATAGAAGCCGGAGTCGGGATCGGTGAAGTAGATGTTGCCGTCGCTGCGGGTGAGGACGTCGTTCGGCTTCGCGCTCCCCGTCGAGATCGGCGTTCCCATCACCTGCGCGGTCATCGGATCCAGCCGCACGATTCGTTTCATCGCCTGATCGGCGACGATCAGCTTGTCGTTGTTGTCGATCGCCATTCCGTTGCTGCCGCTGTTGGTGAGGAACTTGGTCGCGGTCGTCGCGGGGGGAACGACCTTCCAGATCTTCTCCTGCGAGACGTTGTCCGAGAAGAACACCGTCTTCAGGCTGCCGATCCAGATCGGACCCTCGAGGAACGCGAAGTAGTCGGGCGACTGCTCGGCAATCTGCATGATCGTTCCCATGCCGGTCATCGGATTGCCGAAGGTCTGCCCCTGCGGGCAGACGAACTTCGCGGCGGCGCCGTGCTGAACCGGCGCGCCACCGCTGCCGGCCGCGCCGCTGCCCGCCGCGCCGGTCGAGCCCGCGGCGCTGCCGCCGCTGCCAGCGGGTCCGCCGCCACGGCCACCGCTGCCGGAGCCGGCGACGCCCGCGCCGCCACTCCCCGCCGGGCCGCCGCCGCTGCTGCCCGCCGCCGCACCCGCGGCGCCCGTGCCGGCCACGCCTGTACCCGCGAGGCCCGTCGCCCCGCCGCGACCGGCAGAGCTTCCGGCGACGCCCGTGCCGGCGACGCCCGCGCCGCCACTCCCCGCCGGGCCGCCGCCGCCGGCCGCGCCACCGCCCGCGCCCGCGAGACCCGTGGACGAGCTGCCACCCGCGCCGGCGACGCCCTCGCCATCCGAACCCCCGCTGCTGCAGCCGGGCGTCGCCGTGGCGGCGAGCCAGGCAGCGACGGTGAACGCGAGCAGCGGACGAGACGACGTCATGGGGGACCTCCGCGCCGCATGATACCCCGCCGCGCATGCTAGACAGGCGGGCATGAACGACCTCGCTGCGCTCTGCGCCCGCATCGTCCCCGTCGATGACGACGCGGCCGCCGCGACGCAGCGCCTGCTCGACGCCAAGACCAAACCGCCGCGCAGCCTCGGGCGCCTCGAGGATCTCGCCTGCCAGATCGCCGCCATCCGGCGCGAGGTCAGCCCGACCGTCCCCGCCAAGGCGATCGTCGTCATGGGCGCCGATCACGGCGTCGACCGAGGAGGGGGTCAGCGCCTACCCGCGCGAGGTGACACGGCAGATGCTGGTCAATTTCGCGCGCGGCGGCGCCGCCATCAACGTGCTCGCCCGCCACGCCGGCGCGCGGGTCGTCGTCGTCGACATGGGCGTCGCCGCGCCGTTGCCGGCGCTGCCCGAGCATCCGCGACTGCCGCATCGGCGCCGGCACCGCGAACTTCACCGCGCGGTCCGGCCATGACCCGGGCCCAGGCGGAGCAGGCGCTGACGGCCGGGGCCGCGCTCGCCGGCGAGCTCGCCGCCGACGGCGTCGGCCTGATCGGGATCGGCGAGATGGGGATCGGCAACACCACCGCGGCGAGCGCGCTGACGGCGCGCTTCTGCGGCGCGCCGGCCGAGGAGGTGACGGGGCGCGGCACCGGCGTCGACGACGCCGGTATGCGCCGCAAGGTGGACGCCGTCCGGCGGGCCCTGGCGATCAACGACGCCGACCCGTCCGACGGCGTCGGCGTGCTGGCCGCGCTGGGCGGCTTCGAGATCGCGGGGCTGGCGGGCGTGGTGCTCGGCGCCGCCGCGGCGCGCGTTCCGATCGTCGTCGACGGCTTCATCGCCGGCGCGGCCGCGCTGGCCGCCACCCGTATCGCCCCCGCCGCGGCCGGCTACCTGATCGCCTCGCACCGCTCGGTCGAGGCCGGCCACGCCGCGTGCTGGAGGCGCTGGGGACGCCGCCGCTCCTCGATCTCGAGCTGCGGCTCGGCGAGGGGACCGGCGCCGCGCTGGCGATGTCCCTCGTCGACGCGGCCCTCAAGCTGCTCGCCGAGATGGCGACCTTCGCCTCGGCCGGCGTGAGCGACAAGAGCTAGCCGCTCCGGCACGAAGCGCCGGGGTGCGGCTATTTCCGAGATCGTTCTACCCCTCGTTGCCGATCATGCCGTGGCGCATGGCGAACATCGCCGCGCCTGCGCGGGTGCCGACGCCGATCTTGTCGTAGACGTGCTGCAGGTGCTCCCGCACCTCGCGCTGCGACAGCTCCAGCGTCTCGGCGATCTGCTTGTCGGTGCGGCCGCGGGCCGCCAGCCCGAGCACGTCTATCTCCGCGACGCTGAGCCCCCCCGACCGCGAGGCGCGGTCCCAGAGATCGCGCTCGCCCGCCGCGGCCAACACGGCGTCGACCGCGGTGCCGTCGAGCCGCCCCGCCTCGGCCTCCTTGGTCAGCGTCGCAGACACCTCGCCGGGAGAGATTGCCCGCCGGTGAGGCCGGGTCTCGCGCATCGCCTGGTACATGTCGGCGACCGCCAGCAGCCGCGCGCCCGGCGGCAGCGACGCCGCGGCGAGCTTGCCGTAGCCCGAACCGTCGGTGCGCTCGTGGTCGAGCGTCCCCAGCGCGCCGAGCCGGGCCAGGAGCGGCGGCCGGGCCAAAATCTGCGCGGTGTAGCGGGTGTGCAACCGCACCCGCGCCCACTCGTCATCGGAGAGCGGGCCCTCCTTCTCCCAGACGCCGGCCGAGACACCGGTGCGGCCGAGGTCGTGGACCCAGCCCGCGCGCCGGACCTCCTCGACGCTCTGCGGATCGAACCCCAGCCGCTCCGCGGCGGCGGCGGCCAGCCCGGCGACGCCGGCCGAGTGCCCCCGCGTGTACGACGACTTCAGATCGGCGAACGCGCCCAGCGCCCGCAGCCCCACGTCCAGCTCCTCGTCGCCGAGGTAGTCGGGGGCGCCGGGCTCGGCCGCGATGGCGTCGTCCCAGATCGTCGACGCCTCCAGGCCGCCGAGCAGCGTCGGCGCCTGCTCCCGCATCACCCGGGCCAGCGCCGGATCCAGCGCGTGCCCGGCGCGCACGGCCAGCATCGCGGTCACGGCGGCGGCGCCGCCGCTCGCGTGGAACAGCTGCGCATCCTCGGCGACCTGCACCACCCGCGCGGCCAGCGCCTGCGCGTCGCCCCGCAGCCGCTTCGGCGCCCCCTTTCCGTCCCAGCGCTCGTAGACCTGCCCCAGCGCCTGGCGCACGCGCGGGACGCAGCCGAGATCGGCGGCCAGCGCCTGCGCCACCTCGCAGCGCGCTTCGATGTCCGCGGCCATCCGCGGGAGCTTCACCACCATCGTCGCCAACAGCCGCGCCCGGCGCACCGCGCTGGCGCCCGCCCCCAGGTGGCGCGCCAGGGTCCGGATCACCTCGCCTCGCCGCGCCGGATCGACCAGCGCCAGCCAGCCGCGGGCCGCGATCTCGTCGCCGCCCAGCGCGGCCGCGGCCGCCGGTGCCTCAGCCGTGCAGCCGCTGTGGCGGAGCAGCGCTACCTGATAGACGTCCTTGAGATCGCGGTTAGCCAGCCCAGCCGCCGCGCCCAGCCGGACCGCGAGAATCGCCGTCCGCAGCGCGCTCTCGAGCGGCCGCCCCATCCCGAGATCGGCGGCCAGAGATAGCGCTGCCAAAAGCTCCGCGCGGCGCATCGGCGGAGGCGCGTCTAGCACTGCTGATTGCGGCGTGAGGGACACGTCCCCTGCGCGTTACAGTATCACGGCGGTAAGATACTGATGATGACCTACGACCCCAACGGCGTGGCGTCCCTACGCCCCTCGTCCTCCCCCACCCCCTGGCTGCTGCTGGTCCTGACCGTTGCCGGTGCCGGCGGCGGCGCCTACTGGTTGAACCAGGACCGGCAAAAGGCCCGCACGGATGCCGGCGCCGCGACGCTCAAGGCCGCCGAAGCGACCGCCCAACAGAAGGAATTGGCCCAGAAAGTCGAGGTCTTGGAGACCGACAAGACCGCGCTCGAGGCCGAGAAGACGGCGCTGGTCGCGGCCAAGGCCGAACTGTCCAAGGACGTCCAGACCAAGACCGGCGAGCTGGCCCAGCTGAAGGGGACCTACGACAAGCTGGAAGAAAAGATGAAGGACGAGATTGCCAAGGGGGACATCAGCCTCTCCCAGGACGGCGGCAAGCTGCGCGTCGGCCTGGTCGACAAGCTCCTGTTCGACTCGGGCGAGGCCCAGATCTCGAAGCGCGGCGAGAGCGTGCTGGGGCGCGTCGGCGCCGTGCTGGCCGCGATCGACGACAAGCAGATCCAGGTCTCGGGGCACACCGACAAGACGCCGATCTCGGAGAAGCTGGCGCCGCAGTTCCCGACCAACTGGGAGCTATCGGCCGCGCGCGCGACCAACGTCGTCCGGTTCCTCAGCGAGAAGGCCGGGGTGCCGGCCGAGCGGCTGGTGGCGAGCGGCTACGGCGAGCACCACCCCGTCGCCAGCAACAAGAGCGCCGCGGGCCGGGCCCGCAACCGCCGCATCGAGATCCTGCTGACGCCGGCCCTGGCGCCCAAGGCCATCCCGCCCAAGGCGATCGCCCACGCCGCCAAGAACGAAGGCAAGCCCGCCGGCAAGCCGGGCAAGAAGTAGTAGAGCTACGGCACGCCCGGGAACGACTTCACGTACTTGATCTTCAGATCCGGGAACGACGTCACGAACTGGATCTTCAGATCCGGGAACGCGGTGGTCATCTTCCACTTGCCGCACTTGTCAGGGAACGCATCGACTTCCTGAACATTCAGGTCGGGGAACGCCGTCACGACCTGCACCTTCAGATCCGGGAACGCGGTCACCACCTGGATCTTGCCGAAGAGCCTCTTCCCCTTGAGGGTGCAGTCGGCACCGACCGGGCTCTTGCCGACGGCGATCGGCACCTCGCCCCGCGGCCCCAGCAGCCACGCGCACGCCGCCAGCGCCACCGCCGCCGCCAGACGGGTCGTCATTGCCCGCTGTTTTCGCTGCGCATCCGCTCGAGACGCGCCAGCAGCGCCGGACGATCGTGCTCGGGGACGTCGAACGGGTAAAAGTCATTGCGCAGCACGACCGGTTGGTGCGGCGCCGGCGGCTTCAGCACGAACATCTGCGAGCCGGCCTGGTCGAAGTAGAGCGGCGCCTGCTGCTTCTTCACGTTGAACAGCACCTCGCGCAGCTTGGTCTTACCCGCGGCGTCGGTGGTGTTGTACTGGTACTTCATCACGCCGGTGGCGCGGCCGCTCTGGCGCATCTCGACGATCTTCACGAGAGCGATCCCCTCCTCGACGGAATCGACGGCGGCCTTGCGGGCAGCGGCCAGCTTCTGCGCGAGCTGGCGGACCGCGAACAGCAGGACCAGGCCGATCCCGATCCCGATCAACGACAGGAACGCGATCGACGCCCACGCCGTCGCCTTCACGTCGATCATCCAGCTCAGCACGAATCGTTCGGGCGCCTGCGGGTCGTACTTCACCAGCACGTTCGCCTTCTGATTCGACCGACGCGAACAGCGAGTCGAACTCCACCTTCCCCTTGTGCAGCCCCCCCTGCTGGTCGACGAACTCGACGTTCAGCTTGTAGCTGTTGAGGATGAAGTTGTGCGACGTCTCGCGCCCCTCGACGCTGGCGTCCTCCGCCTCGGTCCCGGTCTGCCAGAGCGCGGAGGCGGCCATCAGCTTGCGGGCCTCGCCAAACTGCCAGGCGGGGAACCCGATCGCGGCGGCGAGGCCGAAGATCATGCAGAGGACCATGCCGAGGTAGCTCTTGCGAACGAACCCGGCGTCGAGGCGCAGCGGCCTTTGCAGAAGCTGTGGGCGCATCATGCGCGGGATCATAAACCCGGAGGCCAGGGCGCGTCAGTTGTAGGTTGCGGAGAAAAGCAGCCCACCGGCAACCACCCCGAACGCGCCGTCATCCACCTTCGAGCCGACCCGCGCCAGGATGATCTGGGCGGCAACCCCGAGCCCCCAGTTATCGGAGACCCACCATTCCTTACCCACGAGCCCTTCGAGCCCCGGCCCCCAGTCGCTGAGCGCGACGCGACCGTTGGGCGACGCCTGTGACACCCGGGTCAGCATCAACGTCCCGGCGACATACACGTTGCTCGGCATGATGTAGTAAGCGACGCCGGGACCAAGTCCGGTGATCAGGATCGAGCTGCCGTTCTCGGTGACGGTCGTGCCGTCGACCTTGTAGTCCGGCGACACGATCGAGGTGTCGACGAGGCCGCCGTAGAGGATCAGGTTCGGCGCGATCGCGCCGCCAATCCCGATGCTGCTGCTGAACATCGCGCCGGACATCGTCAGCTCCTCGCCGCCGGACGAGAGGCCGACCCGACCGAACCCGGGGCCGAGCCCCATGCGCAAATAGAAGCCGTCGTGGACGAACTCCGGCACGGGTGGCGGGGGCGGATACCACGGATATCCATAGGGGTAGGGATAGGGCGGCTGCGGGGAGCCCGGTTGGTACGGGTATGCCGCCGGTGGATTCGGATACGCGGGGGGCGCCGGCACGGGCGCCGGGGTCTGGGCGGCCGCGGGGCCGGCCCCCAACAGCAACAGCGCCAGCGCGGCGAGCGGCGAGCGCATCTTCACGATCCGAAGTCGCTGGGCGCGGCCAGCGCGAACCGCACCGCGGGCTCGATGGTCTCGACCGGCAGGCCGCGCCAGAAGACGTGCCACTCGGGGAAGCGCACGAGCCCGTCGCACTGCTTCGCGTACCAGGCGGTGATCGCGTTGTCGGGGCGCGAGCGCCAGAAGAAGCGCGGGAAGTCGCGGGTCACCAGCGACCAGAGCTCGCCCCCGATCCCTTCGCCCTGGGCCTGCCGCTCGACGGCGAACTTGGTGAGATACGGGGCAACCGCCGTCTCCTGCACCACCGCCGCGCCGACGTAGTTCTCCTCGACGACGGCGCGCGCGATCGGCTGCGCGAAGAACTCGGGGCGGATCGGACGACCGAACGCCGACCCGAACAGCGCCGACAGCCGCGCCTGATCCATCCCGTCCCAGCTGTCGCGCACGTAGATGCGCGACCCGCGCCGGATCATCGTGCCGGCGCCGTTGACGGTGAAGAACTCCCGCAGCAGCTGCAGCGGGTTGACGACGGTGACGCTCAGCCGGTGCGGCACGGTCTCGAGCAGCTGCTTGACCTGGCGAAGCAGCATCACCTGCCCGCGCGGCAGCGCGCCCGGCGCCAGCAGCCGCTCCATGTCGGTGGCGATGCTGACCACCGACGCGACCGGGCCCGCGCCGACCGCGAAGCCCGGGCGCCGGCTCAGAAAGACCAGCTTGCGGCTCCGGAGCTCGCCCGCCAGCGCCGCCAGCAGCTTGAACCGCGCCTCGACCGACTGGCCGCTGGACGCCTGCAGCGACACCAGCGGAATCGCGCCGCGGGCGATCGCGGCCCGGATCGCCGCCACCGTACCCGGCTCCAGCGCCCCGCCGGCGTGGATCACCTCGCAGGCGACCGCGTCCTCGATCAGCCAGTCGGCGACGCGCGTCGCCTGGGCGTCGGCATCCTTCGGCTCCAGCATCCCCAGCAGAACGACCGGGACGAAGCCGAGATCGGCCAGGATGCGGAGATCGAAGTGCACCGGATCGAGCGCGCTCTTCACGATCTGGGCGTTCGGCGCCAGGATCGCGAAGCTCTCCTTCTTCTCGGCTCGGTGCAGCTTCAGGTAAAGATCGATGTCGGCCTTGGCGCCGACGCTCTCCAGAAAGCGCTGGACGATCTCTGTTTCCATCAGCGCAAGACCGTCGCGAAGGCCGCCGCCGCCGCTTCGAGCTCGGCGATCTCCACGTACTCGTCGGCCGCATGCGCCTGGCCGACGGCCCCCGGGCCATAGACGACGGCGTCGATGCCGCGCGCGGAGATCTTTGCCGCCTCGGTCCAGAAGTCGAGCGACACCGGTCCGTCCGCGGGCAACGCGAAGGGGGCCGGAAACTCGGCCAGCGCGCGGGTCGCGAAGGGGGGGCGCGCCGCGGCGACGGTCCATTCGATCGCCTGGCCGCCGCCGTAGGCCGCCGTCGCCTCGCGTACCTTGCCTTCGGCCTCGGCCAGCAGCGCGTCGACGCTGGCGCCGGGCGCCGGGCGCAACGACACCGCGAGCGTCGCCCGGGTCGGGATGACGTTGAAGGCGATGCCACCGTCCAGCGCCGCGACGTTGAGGCAGATCCCCTCGAACCCCGCCGGTCCCTGGCTGCGATAGGCGATCCCCATCTCGTCCAGCGCCACCGCCGCGCGGGCCAGCACCGCCATCGGGTTGACGAGCCCGTCGACCAGCGACGAGTGCCCGCCCGGCCCGGACAGCGTCGCGGTCGCCGAGCCGATGCCGCGGTGGCGGACGCCGACCCGGCAGCGCGTCGGCTCGCAGACGATGGCGCGCGTGAGCCCCTGGGCCGCGGGGCTGTCGAGAAAGGGGCCGATGCAGCTCCCACCGCGCTCCTCGTCACCCGAGAACAGCACCCCGACCGGCCGGCGCACCGGCCCGGCCGCCAGCGCCTCCAGAATCGCCGCGATCGCCCCCTTCGTGTCGGCCGCGCCGAGGCCGTGGAGCCGCTCACCGCGGCGCACCAGCATGTGCGGCGGCGCGCTGTAGCCGCTGTTCGCGGGGACAGTGTCCACGTGAGCGTTGAGCAGCAGCGGCGGCGCGTCGCTGCCGAACCGGGCGTAGACGTAGGCGTGATCCCCGACGTCGACCTCCTCGACCGACCGGGCCCCCAGCGCGCGCAGCTCGGCCCCCAGGCGCAGCACCAGCGGGCGCTCCTCGCCGGTCGGGTTCTGGGTATCGAATGACACCAGCTCGGCGAGGCGATCCACGAGGGCCATCGCGCGGTTATACAATGTCCAACGTCCGTGTTGCCGCCCGCCGCCGTCCTCGCGCAACTCCTTGCCGCGGGCGTAGCACCGGCACCGCCGGCGGTGCTGCTGCCGCCGCGCCCCCGCATCGCCGCCGTTCGGGCCGCGACGCCGCCGGCGATCGACGGCCGGCTCGACGATCGCGTCTGGCTGACCGCGTCGCCGTCGGACGTGTTCACGCAGCACTTCCCCGATGAGGGGGCGGCCCCCAGCGAACGGACGGAGCTGCGCGTCCTCTACGACGACGACAACCTCTACGTCGGGATCGACTGCCAGCAGACGCTGTCCCCAATCACGCGCCGGCTGATGCGGCGGGACGGGCAGCTGCCGTCGGACGGGGTCTGGTTCGACATCGACAGCCGGCAGAGCGGCGTCGGGGCTTTTCACTTTTCGGTCAACGCGGCGGGCGTGCTCTCCGACGGCATCCACTTCAACGACGTCGAGTACTCCAGCGACTGGGACGCGGTCTGGGAGGCGAAGGTGGCCGACACCGGACACGGCTACGCGGCCGAGTTCCGCATCCCGCTGGCGACGCTGCGGTTCGCGGCGGCGCCGGTGCAGAGCTGGGGCTTTCAGGTCCGGCGGTTCATCGACGCGCGCCAGGAATACGACGACTGGGCCTTCTACCCGCGCAGCGCCGTCAGCTACGTGCCGCTGTTCGGGACCCTCGACAACCTGGTCGGGCTGCGTCCCCGCCACCGGCTCGAGCTGCGGCCGTTCCTGCTCGGCAAGGTCGGCCACCGCACCGTCGACGCCGCCGTGCTCGCCTCCGGCGGCTACGCCGACGCCTCGGCCGGGCTCGACGCGAAGGCGCACGTCACCAACGAGCTGACGCTCGACCTGACGATGAACCCCGACTTCGGCCAGGTCGAGGCCGACGCCGCCGTGCTGAACCTGTCGACCTACGAGGTCGTCTATCCGGAGAAGCGGCCGTTCTTCCTCGAGGGCTACGACACCTTCGCCGCCATCCGCCCGCTGGTCTACACGCGCCGCATCGGCCGCCGCTCGCCCACGCCCGGGCTCGCCGGCGAGACGCTGGTCGAGAACCCCGATCCGGTGACGATCTGGGGCGCGGCCAAGCTGACCGGAACGCTGCGGGGGCGGACGACGCTGGGGCTGATCTCGGCGGTGACCGGCGCCCAACCACGTGCAGTTCGAAGCCGCGGACGGGCTGCGGCTCTCCCACCTGGTCGACCCCTGGACCACCTTCAACGTCCTGCGGGTCAAGCATCTCGTCGCGCCCAACACCGACATCGGCGTGCTGGCGACGGCGGTCAACCGGTTCGAGACGCCCCTCCCCGCCGGCGCGATCTGCCCGGTCTCGGCCCTCCCCGCCGGCCCCGACGGCCGCTGCCAGAACGACGCCTACGTGGTCAGCACCGACGGGCGCTGGCGCTCGCGCAGCGGCAACTACGGCATCTCCTGGCAGGCGGTCGGCACCACGCTGCGCCGCGGCCCGCCCCGGCTGGAGCCCGACGGCATCCCGATCGTCCCCGGCACCCTCTCGGGCAGCGGCGCGCTGCTCGTCGCCAAGGACGGCGGCGCCCCCTGGGTCTGGAACGTCTCGCAGTACCTGTCGGGGCGCCAGCTGGAGTTCAACGACGTCGGCTACCTGGAACGGAAGAACGACTACCAGGGCTACGCGTCGCTCGGCTACCGGACGCTGACGCCGATCCTCCACACCGTCGATTCGCGCACGCAGCTGGCGGTGAACCTGCGCCGCGCGCTCGACGGGCTGGTGCTCTGGAACGAGGTGAAGCTGAGCGAGTCGGTGACGTTCCAGAACTTCTGGGGGGCCTACGCCGACCTGCACCTGCGCGGCGCCTACTACGACGACCGCGAGCTGGGACGAGGGCGACGGCACGGCGCTGCAACGCCCCGCCGCCGCCGGCGTCTACGCGGAGGCGGTCACCGATCCGCGCCGGCGCCTGCAGCTGTTTCTCGGCGGCGACGTCGACCGGCGCCAGGGCGGCTGGCACTTCGACGGCACCCTCCGCGTCACCTGGCGGGTGCGCCCCCAGTTCGAGCTGGAGCTGACGCCGACCGGCACCTACGACACGGGCGTCCCGCGCTACGTCTCCACCGACGCGCTGGTCGGCGACATCGTCACCTACCACTTCGGCACGCAGACGGCGGCCAGCTTCAGCACCACGCTGCGCGCCTCGTACACGTTCACGCCGGAGCTGTCGCTGCAGCTCTACTCACAGCTCTTCCTGGCGCGGGTCGACTACGGGCCCTTCTTCGCCGTCGACCACCGCGTCGGCGTCCGCGACCGCATCTCGCTGGCCGACCTCGGCCCGTCGCAGCCGACGCCCCCTGCCAGCAGTCCCAACCCCGACAGCGAACAGGCGACGCTGAACCTCAACGTGGTGCTGCGCTGGGAGTACCGGCTCGGCTCGACGCTGTTCGTCGTCTACACCCGCGCCCAGAACCCCGCCCTGACGTCGTCGCCCGGCGGCGCTTACTTCCAGATCCGCCCGCTGCTGCACGGGCGCGGCGCCGAGGACGTCGCGATGGTGAAGCTCGCCTACTGGTGGGGCTAGCCGCTACCTGTTCGACGGAGCTCACGGCCCGCCCATTCATCGACGTCCAGCTCGCGTCCATCGTCCAGCTGGCGACTCACGCGCGTCCCGCTGGCGACCAGCCGGGGGGCGGTCTTGCCAGGCTGTCACGCGCAAACGCCCCACGGTCGCGCCGCGCGCGCGGCGTCAGGGCCGCGCGCGCGCGGACTTCGTCGCTGGCATCACGGGTGCAATCTCCTTCGGCATCACCCGGTCCTAAACCGACCACAACCACGGAGGATCACCATGATTCGCAATACGCTGTTCGGGCTCTCCCTGCTGGCTCTCACGTCGTCGGGCGTTGCTCTCGCCGCCCCGGCGAAGCACGTCGTCCACACGGCCGCCGTCACCGCCGAAGCGACCGCGCCGGCGGGCGACACCGCGGCCCCGGCCGACGGCAAGACCGACAAGAAGGCGAAAAAGGCCAAGAAGGAGAAAGCCCCCAAGGCCGAGGGCAAGACCGAGGGCGCCAAGGAGATGAAGGCCGCCCCCACCCCGGCGCCGACGCCCGCGAAGTAACGAGCGACAGAATCAAAAAGGCTCGCGGGGGTTCACAGCCCCTGCGAGCCTTTTCTTTTCAGCGTCGCCTCAGCTTCGCCGTTCTGACGAACGCGCGGCTCAGTGCAGCGGCGGGAACGTCGCCAGGCGGTCCTTCAGGCCCTGGCCGAAGTCCGTCGGCGTCCCGTCGACGGCGGAGATGAGGGCGGGGAAGGTGCTGCAGTTCTGCGGATTCCAGGCCCAGCCGAGGTAACCGACGCCATGGCTGTCGGCCCAGTCCATGTACGTCTTGATGAAGGTGCTCTGGCAGTCGCGCTCGCCGAGCTCGCCGGTCACCAGCGGCACCTGCGCCGCGACGTTGGTGGCCGCGTTGTTCCAGCAGTTCAGATCGTGGCAGCCGTTGTCGTTGTACATGTGGATGCCGGCCATCAGGTTGTTTGCCGGGTCGCTCGGCTTGTGCGACAGCCAGCCGTCCAGCTTGGCCGACCAGTTCACGCCGTTGGCGATCACGACCTGGGTCGCGCCGGTGTTGCGGACCGCGGTCAGCATCTGCTGCATGCCGGCGGTCGGCCACCCCTCGCGCGTCGTGCAGCCACTCAACCAGCAGGCCCAGGGGTCGTTGTTCCCCGCGGGGTTGTGGTTGTTGTCGTCGAGGATCGGCTCGTTGTAGAGGTCGAAGATCACCATCGGGTCGTTCTTGAACCGCGTTGCGACAGAGCTCCAGAACGCGGGCGCGTTGGCCGCGTCGGCCATCGTCGTCTGCGCCGTCGCCAGCCCGTTGTGCGACGTCCAGTGCAGATCGAGCACGACGTACAGCCCCTTGAGGTGAAGGTTGTAGACGTAGTCGACGATCTGCTGCTGGTACTCGTCGGGGAGAACATGCGTCGGGGCCGTCGACAGCCCCAGCCAGCAGCTCTCGTTCAGGGGCAGGCGGACGGTGTTGATGTTCCAGGTCAGCATGCCGGTGATGCTGTTCGGACCGGTCGAGCCGTCGAACACCGAGCTGGCGTTCACGCACATGTACTCGCTGCCGGCGCGGTTGATCCCCAGAAGCCGCACCGTCGCGCCGGCGGGATCGACCAGGTTCTTGCCCGAGACCTTGAGCTTCTTCGACGCGAACGTCGAGAAGTCGGGATCGTAGGGGTGGGCGACGCTCCCCGCCGCGCCGGTGCTCCCCGCGGGGCCGCTGCCCCCCGGTCCGCCGCCGCCGCCGGTGGCGTCGCTGCCACCGCCGCAACCGTCCGCCATGAAGGTGACGCCCAGGGCGAGCGCCGCCAAAGAGATAGAGGTACCCAAATAAGCGCGCATGACTCTCCTTATCGAGCGTGAGACCGGGAACGCCGTACCTTGACCACCAGCACCGCCACCGCCGCCCCCCAGACGAGCCAGAACAGCCCCTGCCAGTGGAGGAAGGTGATGTGCCGGGTGCTCAAGGGCGTCAACAATACCGGGAGCGAGCCGCGCCGGTAAAGCGCGAGGAGGTCCATCATCACGGCGACGGTCGCGTGCGTCAGGAAGCCGGCGTAGATGCTGCGGGTGCGCATCGCCAGCGAGCCGAGCACCACCGCGGCCACGATCGCGGTGCAGACCTCGAGGTACGGCTTGCCGTAGTGGACCATGCAGTACGGGACCGCCATCACCCAGATCGCGCCGGCCCCGAAGCCGCGCAGCGCCTGCAGCAGGAAGCCGCGGAAGAAGACCTCGAGGGCGAAGAACTGCATGAGGTAGCCCGCCTCCCAGAGGAAGAAGTCGAGCCAGGAGCGCCCGGCCGGCTTGTAGAGCGGGTAGTACGCGACGAAGTCGGGCTGACGGCTGACCAGCAGCAACACCGGCACCATCACCGTCACGCAGAGCGCGTAGATCCAGGCGTGGGCGGCGAAGCCCCGCGCGCGCAGCCCGAAGTCGAGGACGCGGTCGCCGGGCATGCGACGCGCGCCCCGGTAGAGCAGCGGCCAGACCGCCAGCGGCAGCAGGTAGCCGACGGTGCGCGACCCAGCCCACCAGAGCCGCAGGTAGAGCTCGTCGTAGAGCTCGAGGTTGACGTGGTGGCGGGCCAGCACCTCGCGCAGCACGTCTTCATAGAAGGACGGCCGGCCGTAGTACTCGTGGAACGTCAGGATCAGCGCCCCCAGCGTCAGCGCGGCGACGGGCCGGTAGTCGACCTCACCGCGCGCCGCCAGCTGGCGCCGGAAGACCAGCGCCTCCTCGTCGAGCGTGCGCCAGGTTCCCCGGAAGAACCGCCAGAGGATCGGGGCCAGCAGCGCCAGGATCGGCAGCGGGACGAACCACTTCACCCCCGGCTGCTCTAGCCAATCCATAGCTTGGGGCCGGGAAGATAATATATTGCCCGCCGTGAGCGGCGCGCGCGAGACGGACGAGGGCAAAAAACCGGACCCGAAACCCGAGCCGACGCCGGAGTCGAAGCCGGAGCCGAAACCAGAAGACGGCTCGAAGCTGGCGCGGTTCTTCCGGACCTACCACGGTTTCCTCTCCAGCTTCGTCATCGGGATAGCGGGGCTGGTCGCGACGTCGATCTGGCAGTACCGGCAGTCGCAGATCGCGACCGAGCAGGCGCGGTCGGAGCAGGCGATCGCGCGCACCAAGGCCGAGAACGACTGGCGCATCGCGCGCGCCGAGATCCTGTCGAAGAACCTGAACGTGCTGTCGACGCAGGGGCCGGGGAGCGCCGACCAGCGCTTCGGCGTGCTGCTGTCGCTGACGCGAGGGTCGATCATCGATCCCGAGCTGGCGGTCTCGTACGCGCTGGAGCTGGGGAAGGACAACGCCACCTACATGCGCGCGGTGCTGGAGGCGACGGCGCAGAAGAACTACAGCCAGCTGGCGCAGGGGTTCAAGCTCACCTGCCTGCAGCGCTACGGCGTCGAGAAGGCGGCCGAGATCTGCAGGGACGACGATCTCTCCGCGCGCTCCGACGCGATCGCGCAGGTGTTCCAGGACGAGCTCGAGGCGGCGAACGCGGTGGGAGCGGCGCCGGCGACCGGCCCGCTGTCGATCCTCCGCGAGGAGCGCGAGGTTCAGGCGACGCCCGGCAAGATGGCCTGGCTGTTCGAGCCCTACCTGCAGGATCTCTACGAGCGCCGCCAGTGGCAGGAGATCCAGCGCTTCGAGGCCTTCTCGCCCGGCTCGCGGCTGGTCGGCGCCCTGGTGCTGGCGACGGCGCGTACCGGCGAGCTGGTGAGCAACAGCGAGGCGGCCGAGCTGGACAAGTTCCACACCGACCGCCGCAAGTGGCTGATCACGTACCTCCTCGGCCCGACCTGCGACGCCGACTGTCGCGGCAAGCTGGTCGACGTCATGCTGTCGTCATACGGCGAGGCCGAAGGGGACTACGACGAGCCGCTGCGGCGCCTGCTGAAGCAGTCGCGCGCCGAGGCGGCGCCGACGTTCGGCCACCTGCACGCGCGCCTGCTCTGGTGCCAGGTCGACGCCGACGATCTGACGATGTTCCGCGACCGGGTGCTGGTCCCCGCCCTCACCGACGCGCTGGCCGCGAGCAAGCCGGAGCCGCAAAAAGACCAGCAAAAGGACCAGAAGAGCCCCCAAGGGAAGTCGAAGGACGATTCCCCGACCGAGGACCTGGTCGGCCTGCTGGCGCTGCTCCCCGAGCCGCCCGCGACCGACGCGAACGCCATGGTCTGGAAGCAGGCGACGGCCGCCGTGCGCGCCAGCGACAAGCTGCAGCGGGTGTTCATCGCCCGCCGCGTCGCCTCGGCGCGCGAGCGGGCCAACCCGCCACCGATGATCCGCAAGGTGAACTTCTGCAACGCCGGGGCGGCCGCCTACCCCGGCGTCGGTGTGGAACCGCAGTGACTACCGGCGCGGGCGCCCCCCGCCGCACCGTGCTCGACATGAACGGCTACCAGTGGACCGTGCTGTTCGCGGCCTGGCTGGGGTGGGGGTTCGACGTCTTCGACGGGCTGCTGTTCAACTACGTCGCCCCGAACTGCGTCCCGACGCTGCTGGGGCTGCCGATCGGCTCGCTGGCGGCGAAGGCCGCGGCGCTGAAGTGGAACGGCATCCTGACCTCGATCCTCCTCCTCGGCTGGGCCGCGGGCGGCATCCTGTTCGGTCAGGTCGCCGATCGGATCGGGCGCACGCGCACGCTGATGTTGACCATGCTGCTCTACGCGCTGGGCACCGCCGCCTGCGCCGGCGCCACCAACATCTGGATGCTGATGGCGTTCCGGATCGTGGCCAGCCTGGGGATCGGCGGCGAGTGGGCCGCCGGCGCGGCGATGGTGGCCGAGGTGGTCCCCGAGCGCCGCCGGGTCGAGGCGGGCGCGCTGCTCTACACCTCGGCGCCGGCCGGGCTGTTCCTCGCCACCTGGGTCAACTTCCGGATCGCGGGGGTCATCTTCAAGGGGTCACCCGAGACGTCGTGGCGCTTCGTCTTCCTGTGCGGCCTGATCCCCGCCGCCGTCGCCTTCGTCGTCCGCATGTTCGTGAAAGAGCCCGAGCGCTGGCGCGAGGCAGCGGCCAGCGCGCCCCGGCCGCGGCTCGCCGAGCTGTTCACGCCCGAGCACCGGCGCGCGACCCTGAGCGGCTTCGTGATGGCGGTGATCGCGCTCATCGCCTGGTGGGGCGTCAACGCCTTCATCCCCACCGTCGCCAGCGGCTTGGCCGACGTCGAGGCGCGCAAGGACGGGCTGGACCGCGCGGCGACCTTCGCCCTGCGCGAGCACTGGAAGGCGATCGCGACCTACGTGTTCAACCTGGGCGGCCTCATCGGCACGCTGCTGACGATCCCGGCGGCGAAGGTCATGGGGCGACGCAAGATGTTCGGCATCTACTACCTGTTCTCGGGCCTGGCTGTGCTGGCGACGTTCGGCCTCGACCTGCCGCCTGCGACCCGCATCTACATGTACTTCTTCGTCGGGCTGACCGTGTTCGGCATCTTCGGCAGCTTCACCTACTACCTGCCTGAGCTGTTCCCCACCCGGCTGCGGGGGACGGGGGCCGGCTTTTGTTACAACGTCGGCCGCGTCATCGCCGCCGGCGGTCCTTTTCTGGTGGGCATGATCGCCGCCCGAGGCGCCGACGCGCTGGGGAGCGCGATGCAGGTGCTGTTCTGGATCGGCGTCGTTCCGCTGGTCGGCGTGATGCTGACGCCGCTGGCGATCGAAACCAAAGGCCGCGCGCTCGCGTAGCTTCGCGCGCCGCGGAGCTTGCGATACGCTGATCCCGTGAGTGGTCGGCTCGGGCTCCGAACCTTCGCCCAGACGGTGAACTGGACGTTGCTCAGGCAGACCGCGCTGCTCTGGACGACCGTTTACTGCGCGGCGGCGGCAGTCGATCACCTGCGCTGGGTGTTGACCTGGCGGGGGCTCGCCGAGGCCGGCGGCTGGTTGCTGGTGCTGTCGCTGCTGGCGGCGCTGCCGGCGGTCGACGAATTCGTGAGCGGCCTGCGGCGCGCGCACCGGTGGTTCCTCGCGAGCGTCGTCGCCACGCTGCTGTTCGGGCAGTTCATGGGCGGCCAACCGGAGCGCAGCTTCCCGGTGGTCATGTGGCGGATGTTTTCGGGCGACGTGCGCCGCCTGGCCCCGTTCACTTTCTTCGCCTACACGGGCGAGACCGAGGCCGGGGGGCGGATCCCGCTCTCGCCCCCGCGGCTCTTCCCCCCCCTCGACAGCTACCGGATGACCCACGGGCTGGCGGAGCTCGTCGAGCGCAGCCTGGCGGCGAAGGCGCGGGGGGAGCCAGAGGAGGGCCGGCTGCTCGACGACGTGCTCGCCGGGGTGGGGCAAACTCAAACCGCGACGCACACCGGCGAGCGAATCAGGCGGGTGGGCGTCGAGCGCTGCCGCTTCGACCCGGAGATCGCGCCCGCCGGGGCGATCTCCGGCTGCGAACGAATCTGGACGGCGGACGTTCCGCCCGAGCGACGATGAGATTGCTTCATCAGGACGCCTCTCCGGCGACCCTGGCCGCGGTTCGGACCGGTGTGTTCGGGCTCTGGCTGTTCAAGACCGCGGTCAACCCCATCGAACGGCTCGCGGCGCTCCCGGCCGCGTTCTTCCAGCCCATCGGCGTCCTCCGCGTCATCCCCACCTCCGTCTGGCAGGCGCTGCTCAGCGGCCCGGGGCTCGTGGCCCTTCGCGCAGTCACGATCGCCTGTCTGACGCTGTCGCTGATAGGGCGCTGGCGCGTCCCCGCGGCGGTGGCGAGCGCGGTCCTGCTGGTGCTCCTCCAGGGGCTCGTGCGCGGCGTCGGCTACGTCAACCACAACGAGCTGGTGCTGCTCTACGCGGCGATCGTGCTGGCGCTGGCGCCGCTGGTCGATCGGTGGGCGCGACGACAGCCGGCGTCCGCTTCACCCTCCGAACGAAGCGACCTGCCGCTGGTGATCATCAGCGTGATCCTCTGCTTCAGCTACACGTTCACGGGCATCTCGCGGCTGGTGCTGGGCCTGCCCGCGGTCTTCCATCCCGATACGATCCTGATGTGGACGCTGATGACCTCGCATCAGACGACCGACTACGGCTGGGAGCTGGGACGTCAGGTCCTGGCGCTGCCGCCGCCGCTGCGGGCGGGTCTCGCGGTCGGCCTGGTCGCGGTGACGGTCTTCGAGCTGCTGGCGCCCTGCTGTCTGTTCTCACGCCGGTTCCGGCTGGTCTTCCTGCTGGTCATGGTGCCGTTCCATGCCGTCGTGTTCGTGACGATGAACATCCTGTTCTGGGAGAACCTGGCCCTGTTCGTCCTGCTGTTCGCGCCCGATCTCGGATCGCGACCGTGGCAGTGGCGGCGGACATAGCGGGACGCGACGGTGTTCGGCGCGCTCAGGTACGTGCTGGCCGGTCTGGTCGTGGTGACCCACCTGGGTCCACCCGCCTGCAGGCACCTCGGCTACTACGCCGTCGTCGGTTTCTTCACGCTGAGCGGCTACATCCTGAGCGCGGCGTACGACCGGCAGTACCGGGCCACCCCGCGCGGTTACCCGCGCTATCTCCTGAACCGCCTGCTGCGGGTGCTGCCCACGTACTGGGTCGCGCTGCTGGCCGCGATCGTCGCCGTTCGCGCCTTCCCGGAGGCGGCGCGGCTCGTCCACCCGCTCTGCGCCCTGCCCCGCACGCCCGGCGACTGGCTCGGCAACCTGCTGGTTCTGGGCCCGGGGACGTTCACCGGCGCCCTGCCCGAATCGCTCTTGATCCCGCCGGCGTGGTCGCTGGGCGTCGAGCTCGTGTACTGGCCGCTGCTGCCGATCGTGCTCAGGCGCCGCGCCCTCCTGAGCGTATGGGTCGTCGGGGCCGCTGCGCTCACCACGCTGGCCTACGCCCGGCAGCTGCCGCTGCAGGTCCGCTACTTCAGCGTCCTCAGCGGCGCGCTGCCGTTCGCTCTGGGTGCGCTCATCCATCAGCGCGGCGTGCCGTCCCGCCTGTCGCGCGGGGCGCGCCGGGTCGCGCTGGCGGCCGCCGTGGGCTACTACGCTGCGAGCACCTTGCTGTTCCCCGATCCGTTTCACTGGGGGCTGCTCGGCGCCGTGCTCGTGAACGCCGCCGTCGTCGCCGCCTGCGCCGGTGTCCGGGTCACCCGCTTCGCCACCCTGGACGCCGCGCTGGGTGAGCTGTCGTACCCGATCTTCTTGCTCCACGTGGCCGCGGGCATCGTCGTCAGCGCGACGGCTTTCGGTCCCGCCAAATTCCGGAGCATCGGCTTCCTGCTCGCGAGCTTCGTCGTCACCAACCTGGGCGCGGTGCTGCTGCGATGGGCGCTGGAGACGCCGGTGCAGCGGCTACGGCTCAGCGTCCGCGGCGCCGGACCGCCCCCAGAAACGGCGCCAGCAAAATCCCCCTGAGCGTCACGTAGGCGGCGTCTTCGCCACCGCCGAGGCCGAAGGCCAGCGGCTCCCGCCTGGTCGGCACGTGCGCGGTGCCGAACAGCCGATCGGGAAACGCGAGCATGAAGCCGAAGTTCTTGCCGTGGTGCCGCGGATCGGCGCTGTGGTGAATCTGGTGCATGACCGGGCTCACCAGCACCCGGTCGAGCGGGCCGTACGACAGCCAGACGTGCGAATGTCCCAGGCTGTTGCCGAACAACATGAGGCCCTGCAGCACGAGCTGCTGAGTGGCCATCGCCTCCAGACCCGGCGCGGCCGGACAGAAATGGTGGAAGCCGGCGGCGACGAGGCCGCCGGTCACGAGCTGACAGCCGTGGTTGAACGCGATCTCCACCGGGTGCTGCCGGAGGGAGGTGAACGGCGTCATCACCTGCGCGGAGTGGTGAACCTTGTGGAACTCCCAGAGGACGCGGTTGCCGTGCAGCAACCGGTGCGCGCCGTAGTAGGTCAGCTCGAACACCGCGAGCGACACCAGCACGTAACAGACCCCCGCCAGCAGCGTCGGGCGAGCGGCGAGCGCCGGGAGCCCGAGCGCGGCGAACGCGCGCGTCGCGAGCGCGCGCAGCGGTGCGTCCGAAGGGAGCAGCCAGGGGCGCAGCGGAGAGATCAGGAGCCCGTAGAGAAAAAGCAGCAGCAGCCCCTCGGTCCGCGCGGTCTCGTGGAGCCAGATCTTGCGGTCGAACATCCCACGCGGGTCCTCGCCGCGACGTCGCAGGACGAAGAACGCCAGCAGGTAGCCGCCCAGCACGAACGGGAAGAAGGTGCGGTTCCCGCGCGACAGCGACCAGAGGAAGTAGGCGGAAACGAGCACCAGGAAGGTGGTCGTCTTGGCGAGCACGCCGGCTCCGACGCCGGCTTCGTCTCCGGCTCCGGCTCCGCTCGGCGCGGCGACCGCCCCGGGGTTCGGCCCGAGCATCACTTCATCGTACGACAAACCGAGATCTCCTGGCGCGATAGACCGATTCGGTCCAGTCTCTCGCACCTTCACCCACCATGGCGATTCTCCTCAGCGCCCAGGGACTCCACGCCGCGTACGGCGCAAGGCCACTGTTCGAAGACGTCAGCTTCACGGTCGAAGAGGGCGATCGCATCGGCCTCATCGGCCCGAACGGCGCAGGCAAATCGACGCTGCTGCGTCTGCTCGCCAACACGGCCGCGGGGGACGCGACGCAGTCGGGCCAGGTGTCGCGCCGGCGCGGGCTGCGCGTCGGGCTGCTCGAGCAGGTGCCCCGCTTCGACGACGGCGCCACCGTCGAGGGCGCGATAACCGGCCCGCTGCCCGACGGCGACTGGGAACAGGCCAGCGCGGCGCAGGCGGTGATGGCGAAGCTCGACCTGGCCGGCGGCGTCCCGGGGATCACGCCGACGACGCCGGTCGCGGCGCTGTCGGGCGGCTGGCGAAAGCGGGTGGCGCTGGCGCGCGAGCTGGCCCAGCACCCCGACCTGCTGCTGCTCGACGAGCCGACGAACCACCTGGACGTCGAGAGCATCGAGTGGCTGGAGAAGCTGCTCGCGGGCAGCCGGTTCGCCACGATCACGGTCACCCACGACCGGTTCTTCCTGCAGCGGGTGGCGACGCGCATCCTCGAGCTGGATCGCCGCAACGCGGGCGGTCTGCTCGCGGTGGCGGGCCACTATGCCGACTACGTCGCGCGTGAAGGCGGAGACGATGCACGCCCAGGAGCGGCGCGAGACCGTCCTCGCCAACACGCTCCGCCGCGAGACTGAGTGGCTGCGCCGCGGGGCGGCCGCGCGCTCGACCAAGCAGCAGGCGCGCATCGCGCGCGCCGGCGTGCTGGCCGACGAGGTCGCCGAGCTGGGGACGCGCAACACCACGCGCACGGCGTCGCTGTCGTTTCAGGCCACCGAGCGCAGCCCGCGCCGCCTGATCGAGGCGAAGGGCGCCGGCAAGCAGTACGGCGACCGGAATATCTTCGCCGGCGTCGATCTGTTCATCGGACCGGGCACGCGCGTCGGCCTGCTGGGGCCCAACGGTTGCGGCAAGTCGACGCTGCTGCGGGTGCTGCTGGGCGAGGAGCTACCGACCACCGGCACGGTGACCCGCGCCGACGGGCTGGCGGTCGCGTACTTCGCCCAGGCGCGCGACGCGCTCGACCCGGCGCGCACCGTCGCCAACACGGTCTGCCCCGACGGCGACTTCGTCTCCTACCGGGGCGCGCGGGTCCACGTCCGCGGTTACCTGGAGCGCTTCCTGTTCACTTCTGACCAGGCCGGCATGGCGGTCGGGAAGCTCTCGGGCGGGGAGCAGAGCCGCCTCCTGCTGGCGCAACTGATGTTGCGCGAGGCGCAGGTGCTGGTGCTCGACGAGCCGACCAACGATCTCGATCTGGCGACCCTCTCCGTGCTGGAGGAGACGCTGACCGAATTCGAGGGGGCGGTGCTGCTGGTTTCGCACGATCGCTACTTCGTCGATCACGTGGCGACGGTGATCCTGGCCTTCGACGCGACGGAACCCGGGACTGGTTTGGCCCGGTTCGCGAGCCTCGACCAGTGGGAGGCCTGGCGCGTGGAGCGCAGCGCCGCGGCCACGGCCGCGTCGACGCCGGTGCCCGCGGTTGGGGCGGCCACGGCCAAGCCGGCGCCCCGCCGCAAGCTCGGGTACCTTGAGCAGCGCGAGTACGAGGCGATCGAGAAGACGATCGCCGAGGCCGACGCCGCCCTGGCCGCCGCGATCGCCGAGGCCGAAAATCCCGCGAACGCGAGCGCCCCGGCGCGGCCTGATCGCGGCTTTCGAGGCCGTCGAGCAGCGCCGCGCCGAGGTCGATCGCCTCTACGCCCGCTGGGCCGAGCTGGAAGCGAAGCTGGCCGGCACGTAAGAAATTGACGAAACCCGGAGGGGCGCGCCTCCCACGGCTGAACAGGAGGTCGCCATGGCACGGATGACACTGTGTCTGTTGGTCGGCGGCACGCTCACACTCGGCGCCATCCCCGCGGCGGCGAGCTGCCGCATCGCCAACGAGACGAAATACGCCTTCACCGTCGACTCGGGCAACGTCGCCAGTCAGCGGATTGGGTCCAACGCCATCACCACCGTCGCCGCCGGCAAGATCCAGGGGAAGAGCCCCGAGGGGAAGACCATCAGCGGCACCTGTAGAGACGGCGGCGACATGGTCATCAAGGAGAAGAACGGCGTTCCGCAGCTGCAGTCCCGGTTGTCGCAGCCCGCCAAGAAGCGTTGAGCCGCGTTGAGCCGCGTTGAGCGGCGTCGAGCCGCGTTGAGCGCGTGTCGCGCTTGAGCCGGCTTCCTGGCGCGCCGACGACTCGCTAACGCCCCTGGCGCCGGACGCGATTCCGGTCCAATCTCCCGCTCCTTCATGAAGTTCGAGGAGCTACAGATTCATCCCGCGCTGGCGGCGGCGCTGGCCGCGCGCGGCTACGAAACCGCCACACCGGTTCAGGCCGCGGTCGTCGCCGCGGACGTCGCCCGCGATCTGCTCGTCTCGTCGCAGACGGGCTCAGGCAAGACCGTCGCGTTCGGCGCGGCGCTGGCAGCGACGCTGCTCGGCGATCAAGCGAAGGTCGCGCACGGGCCCTCACCGGTCGCGCTGGTGATCGCCCCGACCCGCGAGCTGGCGACGCAGGTGCGCGAGGAGCTGCGCTGGCTGCTCCACGGGACCGGCATCCGCCTCGCTTCCGTCACCGGCGGGACACCGATCGGCGGCGATCTGAAGGCGCTCCAGCGCGGCGTCGAGCTCTTGATCGGCACGCCCGGGCGGCTGGTCGATCTGCTGCGCCGCGAGCGGCTGGAGCTCGGCGCGCTGAAGGTGGTGACGCTGGACGAGGCGGACGAGATGCTGGACCTCGGCTTCCGCGAGGATCTGGAGATCATCTTGAAAGCGGCGGCGGAGACACGCCGGACGCTGCTGTTCTCGGCGACGCTGCCGCCGGAGATCCGGGCCCTGGCCAAGCGCTATCAGCGCGACGCGCTGCCGATCGATCCGCGGCGCGACGCCGGTGGCGGCGCGCCGGGCAAGGCGGCGCACGACGACATCGCCCACCGCGCGCACCTGATCCACGGCTCCGATCGGCTGGCAGCGGTGGTCAACGTGCTGCGCGCCGACGCCAGCGAACGGGCGATCGTGTTTTGCCAGACCCGCGAAGGGGTGGCCGCGATGCACGCGGCGCTGGTCGCCCGCGGCTTCGCCGCGACGGCGATGTCGGGCGATCGCGCCCAGGCCGAGCGCGATCGCGCGCTGGCCCAGCTTCGCAGCGGCGACGCCCGAGTGCTCGTCGCCACCAACGTCGCGGCGCGCGGGATCGACCTGCCCGACGTCGATTTGATCGTTCACGCCGACCTGCCGCTGAACGCCGACTCGCTCATCCACCGCAGCGGCCGCACCGGCCGCGCCGGCCGCAAAGGGACCTCCGTGGTGCTGGCGACGGCCCCGGAACGGCGCAAGGCGGAGTACTTGCTGGCCGCCGCCCACGTCAAGCCGACGTGGACGCAGCCCCCGGCTGCCGACGCGATCGCGGCCGCCGCCCAGGCGCGGTTCGTCGAAGAGCTGATCGCGGCGCCGCCGCCCGACGATGACGAGGCCGGCAAGCTGCTGGCGCGGATCGAGGACCGGATGCCCGCCGCCGAGCTGGCCCGGCGGCTGTTGGCCCGCGAGCTGGCCCGGTTGCCGGTCGGCGAAGCGCTTCGCTCCGTCGCCATCGGTGCGACGACGACCTCGGACCGTCACCAGGCGGCCGGGCCGCGCCGTGGGCGCGCCGAATTCACCCAGGAAGGCGCCCTGTTTCGGATCAACATCGGCGCGAAGGACAACGCCGATCCCCGCTGGCTGCTGCCGCTGATCTGCCGCCGCGGCAACGTCACCCGCAACGAGGTCGGCGCCATCCGGATCGGCCCCCGCGATACGACCTTCGAGATCGCCGGCGAAGCCGTCACCAACTTCACCGCCGCCTCTTCCGAGGCCGATCCGCGCGCCCCGCACGTCCGCATCGAAAGAGCGACCGCCGGTCGCGCGGTTCACGCGCCCCGCTCTGACCGGGGGCCGGGGCCTGCGGGAAGCGGTCATGCGCCCCCGCGTCACGCGCCCCCGCGTCGCGAAGGCGGTCACGTTCCCCCGCGTCGCGAGGGTGGTCACACCCCGCCGCGCCGGGGGGGCGGTCACAGCCCCCCGCGCCGCGGCTAGCCGCCCGTTTCCGGGCGGCGTTTCAGCCGGCCTTCTCAGCCTTTTTGGATCATGTAGCTGAGGAGGTCGACGCAGCGGTTGCTGTAGCCCCACTCGTTGTCGTACCAGCTCACGAGCTTGAAGAAGTTGGCGTTCAGCTCGATCGCCGCGCCGGCGTCGTAGATGCTCGAGCGCGCGTCGTGGATGAAGTCGCTGCGAGACGACCTCGTCCTCGGTGTAGCCGAGGATGCCCTTCAGGTAGCCCTCGCTGGCGGCCTTCATCGCGGCGTTGATCTCCTTGATGCTGGTCGCCTTCGCGGTCTTGAAGGTCAGGTCGACGACCGACACCGTCGGCGTCGGCACGCGGAACGCCATGCCGGTCAGCTTGCCCTTCACCTCGGGCAGCACCAGCGCCGACGGCCTTGGCCGCGCCCGTGCTCGACGGGATGATGTTGATGGCCGCGCTGCGCCCGCCGTGCCAGTCCTTGCTGCGACGGGCCGTCGACCGTCTTCTGGGTCGCGGTGTAGCGTGCATGGTGGTCATCAGGCCCTCGGTGAGCCCGAAGCCTTCCTTGAGCAGGACGTGCGCCACCGGCGCGAGGCAGTTGGTCGTGCAGCTGGCGTTGGAGACGATGTTGTGCTTGCGCGGCGTCGTACTTCTCGTGGTTGACGCCCATGACGACGGTGATGTCCTCGTCCTTGGCCGGCGCCGAGATGATGACCTTCTTGGCGCCCGCGGCGAGGTGGCCCTTGGCCTTCTCGGCCTCGGTGAACAGGCCGGTCGACTCGATCACGTAGTCGACGCCCAGCTTCTTCCACGGCAGCTCGGCCGGGGTCTTGGCGCTGACCACCGCGATCTCTTTGCCGTCGACGACCAGGACGTCGTCGGCCTCCTTGTCGGTGCCCGACTTCTTCGAGCTGACGGTGCCCGTCGAACTTGCCGCTGCACCGAATCGTACTTCAGCAGGTAGGCCAGGTTGTCGGCCGGAACGATGTCGCCGACGGCGACGACCTCGATCTCTTTGCCGAACAGCCCCTGCTCGTGGAGCGCCCGAAAAACCAGGCGACCGATGCGGCCGAACCCGTTGATTGCGATGCGCGTGCTCATTGCCGTTCTCCGTTCCTTCGTGAGTTTGTTCGCACTCTACTAAATAAAAAAGCCTCCGGGAGGGCCTTTGTCACCCTCGGGAAACCCTCGCGAATATGTCCGACAGGTGCGGAACGAGCAACGCTTCGGTCAACGCCCGGAACGGCGCAGCAAGACGACGGTGGCGCCGGCGCCCCCGTCGCGCGGAGATGCGGTGCTGAAGGCCATCACCCCGGCCCGCGCCGCCGCCGCGCTCTCCAGCCAGTCCCAGACGACGGGGCGCAGCACCGGCCCGGCGTCGGAGCCGCGCCCGCGGCCATGAATCAGCAACGCCGACCGCGCGCCGCGGGTCCGGGCCGCGACCAGAAAGCGTTCGACCGCGTGCCCCACGTCGGCGGTGACGCGGCCGTGCAGATCCAGGCGGGCGGCGATCGGCGGGTTCCCCGCCGCGCAACGCGCGCACCACCGGCAGGCCGACGTCGGTCGCGCGGCCCGTGACGCTGTCGTCGGTGCGCTCGACGATGAACGGACTGACCGCGGGAGCGGCAGCCGCCCTCGGCGAGCGCCGCGGGGCCGGGGGGCCTTCGGCCCGGACCACGCGCGCGCCCGGCAGCGGCCGCGCCCCGCGCATCGCCTGGGCAAAGGCATCGTCGTCTTCAGAACCCGCGGACGGGTTCCGAACCTCCCGCGATGGGCTCGGACCGGCAAAGCCGGTCCTCCCCCGACGCGAATCCTCAGAACCGTCGTCGGGCGGCTGCCCGGGTGCCATCAGAGGTTCTTGTCAGAGCTTCTTGAACGTGTCGATGACCTTGCTGATCACCTTGCCGTTCGGATCGTGTCGAGCCCGATCGAACACACCCAGCAACGTCAGCCTGCTGTGAAGAGCGACACCGGTGTGGCCCCCCTCGCGCCCCCAATGTTCGAGGAGCGCGGCCTCCCCGCGGGCGAGCGCGTCCGGGTCGCGGAACTCACAGACGAGAGTGTCGATGGTCTGCACGCGCCCCTCCTTGCACGCGGCGGCCCCGTAGGGGATGGGGTTGAGGGCCGCGAATCCTTCCGGCGAGAGGCCCGCGCCGGTGAACGCCTCGACGACGGCGTCCGGATGCGCGGTCGGCCCGACCGGAGGCGCGGCGGAAGCGGGCGGCGGAGCGCTGCCGGGCGCCGGGGGCACCGTTGCCGCCGCCGGCGGGGCGGCAGGCGCGTCGCCGCCACGTTTGCAGCCGGCGGCGAGCGCGAGCCCGACGACCAGCGCCCCGGCCCGGGCCATCCGTCTCATCGCCGCCAACCGCCGTTCTTGCCCTTGTTGTCGTGGACGGGCCGGCTGGCCGGGACCGTTCCCGCGCCAGCCGGCGGCCTGCGGAGCCTTCCCGGGAGGCGCGAGAGGGGCTGCCCCGCCAGCCCCCGGCGGGCGGAGGCGGCGGCTGTCCCCGCCAACCCCCCCCGGGGCGGATGGGGCGGGGGTCCATGCCAGCCGCGATCGTGGCGATTGCGAACGTAGACGGTGCGCCGTTCGTACGACCACCGGCGGCGGGGGGCCCCCGAGGTTGATCCCGACGCCGACCTGCAGCACCGGCGGCGGCGGGGCGGTCCGCCGATGTGCACCCCGGCCGACACCCCCGGGGCCACCGCCGACGATCTCGCCGTGGAAAGCGGGGGGCGCGACGCGCACGTCGATGACCGGCCGCGCATAGACGATCGGGCGTGTAGGCGTCGTTCACGGTGACGTAGCGTGGCCGCTCGTCGTAGTAGCTCGGTTCGTACGCGCCGACGTACCAGTAGGCGCCCCCTCTGAGCTCGAACTGGGCCTGCGGCGGCGGGGCGTACCAGTGGAAGTGCGGCCCGCGCAGATAGCAGTACGTCGAGTGGCCGAAGTGCACGTCGGCGTCGGCGACCGGGTGCGCCCCATAGTACGAGTAGCGCTGCCCTTCGTAGTCGAACGGCGCCGGGTCGCCGACGAAGTAGTACTGCCCGTCCACCTGGCGATAGAGCCGAGGATCCGACGGCTGGTAATCGTGGAAGTGGGGGACGTTGATGTAGCAGAAACCGTGGCCGACCTTCCGCGGCAAGGGATGTTTCGACACGTACCGCACCGAGTGGGCGCTCGCGGCTGCGGCGCCGCACCACCAGCGCGATCAGAAACGTCGCCATAGCGAAAACTGTTACGCATCGTCGTCTCCTTCTCGACTCGGGGTCGGCGATCATACGGCGAACGTGCTGGCTCGGGATACCCACGTCGATCTCCCACCATGTCGGATACCCGACTGAGATCGCGCGTGGGCATTCATACAGATCAGATTTCAGAAAGAGAAACGTGTTGACGCCGTGATTTCAATCTCGCACGGTACGAAATTGGGAGGGGGAGAATGGTGACGAAGACGGTCCTGCTGGCCGAGGATGACCTCGAGATTCGGGACATTCTTCAGGACCTGTTGGAGGCGGAGGGGTACGACGTGATTCCGGCGAGCCATGGCCGCCAGGCGCTGGAGTTCCTGCGCGGCAGCGGCGAGCTGCCCGATCTGGTGGTGCTGGACTTGATGATGCCGCTCGTCGACGGCAACCAGGTGCTGGCAGCATGAAGAAGGATCCGAAGCTGGCGCCGATCCCGGTGGTGGTGCTGAGCGCGGTCGCGCGCGAGCATCCAGAGGGGGCGGCGGCGTTCCTGCGCAAGCCGATCCCGCTGCAGAAGTTCTTCGACACGATCAGAGGGTTCGTCGAAGCCCCTCAGCTCGCGACGTCCTCGTAGTTGCCGGCGCAGCGGCGCGTGAGCGTAGGCCGGCTTCGCCGGCCGCCGCTCCGAATTGGTCGCGTCGAGCGGGAGGTATCAGTAGCGCTCGAAGTGCGCTGGGGGCGGCCCCGCGTACGCCGTCGGGTTCGGAACCGGGGCGGGGGGCGCCTCGCCGGCCGCGATCATCTCGGGCAGCGCCGAGACCGGCTGCAGACTGACCGAGAGCGAGTCCTCGGCGTCGAGCGCCGACTCGTCCTTCACCGATAGCGTGCAGCTCTCGCGAATCCGGCGCGCGCGCGCCAGCTCGCCGAGGCGATAGAAGGAGACCACGCGCCAGAAGCAGGCCTCGCCGTCGGTGCGCGAATCGAGCTCGCGAAGGTGGAACAGAACCGTCTGCCAACGATCCTTCTCGCTAGGGAGACGCGCTGACTGCTCGGCGTCTGTCGAGCTGATCGCGGCGGTTGGCGGCGAAGGCTTTCTTGACCGCGCTGGCCTGACTGGGAAACGGCGTCACCTGGGCCTCGTTGTTGATCTCGCGGAAGCCCCGTCGCCGAGCACGCGCAGCGCCTGCGGTCGCAACGTCCGCACCGGCTTCGCCGCCATCATCTTTGCGCGCGCGCCCGCCTGGTCCTCGCTGTCAGCCGGCTTCTGCTTCTTCCGCTTGGCCACCGTGGGCTTCACCGGCTTCTTGCGCGGACGCGGCTGGGCCGCGCCGGTCGCCGCGGGGGCATCGGCGGCACGCGCCGGCAGCACCGCCAGCGCAGCGGCAAACCCAACGACGACGGAAATCACTCGCAATCGCATAGCTGAACCTCCAGGCCAAAGCAGACTCAAACGGGCGTCGGCGCTTGCGGGATGCCGAAGAGGTCGCGCAGACGCGGGTAGCGCTCCTTCGGGAGGTCGACGTCGTGCAGGCCGATCCGTAGCGAGACGGTCGTCCCGTCGCCCCAGGGCCACCACAGCCCAAACGCGCCCGGCGCTCCCGCTCCCCCACCCCAGAACAGTAGCTGCGTGGCCGCAGCCCGCCGCATTTTTCGATCAACGCGCGGGCGTCCTCGGGCGCCGACGGCAACGTATCGACCGACCACGAGGCCGGAAGCACCGCCGCCATCGCAGCGCGGGCGTCGGCCTCACGCGTCAACGGGATCGATGATGCAACGCACTTGAGCCGGCGATCGTACGTCCAGTCCGCAGCGGGCCAGCGGTTGCGCAGCTCGGCGAGCGCGCTCCACAGGGAGTCCCACGATTCCATGACTCCCAGGGTATCACGACGCGGAGGACCGCAGGGGCCGGGAGGCCCGATTCGCCCGTTTTTAGCGCTACGGCGGCTGAGTTAAGGGTTAGCATCACGCCGTGGCGCTGAACGTTCGCAAGCAGCGGCTGCGCGTGGTGATGTCTGCCACGGAAGCCGTGGACGGGACGCCGCGATCTCGAGCTGGCCCACGCGCTCCTGACCGGGCCAGCCGCAACGCGGCTGAGCTGGCGTGGGATCGCTACGCGCCGCTGGTGCACGGCATCGTCAGCCGCGCGCTGGGGCCCGACGCCGAGGTCGAAGACGTCACCCAGGAGATCTTCTACCGGCTGTTCTCGCGCATCGGCACCCTGCGGAAGCCCGAGGCGCTGCGCAGCTTCGTCATCTCGTTCGCCGTCCGCATCGTGAAGTGGGAGCTGCGCCGGCGGCGCGCGCGGCGCTGGCTGACCCTGTCGGAGACCGGCGAGGTGCCCGAAGATCAGATGCTGGTGATGAACGCCGAGAGCCGCTACGCGCTGCGCCGGCTCTACGGGCTGCTCGACAAGCTGAACACGCGCGAGCGTCTGGTGCTGGTGCTGCGACACATCGAGGGGATGACGCTGGAGGAGATCGCGGAGGCGATGGAGCTCTCGCTGGCGACGGTCAAACGCGTGCTGCGGCGCGCTCCTACCGTGTTTCGGAGCTGGTGGACGCCGGACGGGCAAGCTGTCGGGCCGACCGCTCGAAGCGCCCGCCCGGAGCTGCGACGGGAGCCGCCGACATGACCCGCCAAGCACGGCGAAGGCGACGGCGAACGCCGCAGCTCGATCCCCGAGCCGAAGAGCTCTGGAGCTCGCGAGCGCGACGCTCGGGGCAGCAGACGCCGGCGCAAGCGGCTCGTGCGCTGGCAAAGGCTGCGCATACCGCCTCGGATCACGGCGTCACGCCAGCGCCGCACCGGCCGCTGGTTCGCGGCCGCTGCCCTGGGCGCCGTCGCCGCGGCCGCGGTGCTGGTGCCGCGCGCGTTGTACAGGGCGACCGCCGCCGCGGCGCCGCTATCGTTGGACCGGACGGGGCGCTGGGGACCGGACGGCACCATCCGCGGCGCGCGCCGACGCCGAGCCGCGCGCTGCGGTTCGTCGACGGCACGGTGATCAGGCTGGCGCCCGGGGACCACCGGGCGCCTGGCCACGGTCGACGACCAGGGCGCGCACGTCTCGATCGAGCACGGCCGGCGCGCGTCAACGTCGTCCCCAAGCCGCGGCGCGCTGGGTGATCGACGCGGGACCGTTCCGACATCGCGGTGCACGGCACCGTGTTCACGGCCGCGTGGGACGAGGCGCGCGGCCGGCTGGACGTGCAGCTCGAACGCGGGCTGGTGTCGGTGACCGGCCCGGTGACCAACGGACCAATCGCGATGCGCACGGGCCAGCACCTGACGGTCAAGCTGCGCCAGCGAGCGCGTGCTGCTGCGTGACACGGACGATCTGGACGACGCCTCGACGAAGCGGTCAGGCCCCGACTGCGGTGGCGCCGTCGCCGCCGGTGGCGCACACGGCCGGCGCGGCGGCGCGCCGCGCGCCGTCCATGTCGCGCGCGCGGCGCGCAGCTGGGCGGCGGCGCTGTCGGCCGGCGATTTCGACTCGATCCTGGACGAGGCGGAGCGCGACCTCGGCCGCGCGCTCGCCACCGCAGCACCGACGAGCTGGCCGCGCTGGCGGACGCTGCCCGCTACCGCCGCCACGACGACGTCGCGCGCCGCGCGCTGCAGGCACAGCGCCGGCGCTTCCCCGCTCGCCGCGCGCCGCCGACGCCGCGTTCTTCCTCGGACGTCTGGACGAGAAGGCCGGACGTGGCCCGCCGCCGGCGCTCGCCTGGTACGAACGCTACCTGGACGAAGCGCCCGACGGGACGTACGCCGCCGAGGCGCTGGCCGCAAGATGATCGCCGTGCGAGGAATCTGCACGGCGCGCGGCGCCGCGCGAGCGTCGCCGACACAGTACGTGCGTCGCTTCCCGCGCGGCAGCTACGCCGGTGCCGCGCAGCGCGCTGCGCGGCGGGCGGTGACCGGTCACACGCGCGCGAGCTGCGGCCGTGTTCGGGCATCGCCTCGTGCTGGCGTTCGCGGGTGGCCGGTGTTGACGCCGCGACGCGCGCGGCGCCGAAGAGCCGTCCGCGCCCCAAGGTCATCCTGCTGCGGCCGCCCGCGGCTCCGTCCGGCAGTCGATCGAGGCGCTGGTCCGGCTTGCGCGGCGAGCTGATGCTGGAAGGCTTCGACGCCGCAGGTCGTCGAGTTGCAGCTGGTCGCCGACACGCGCGCTCGCTGGAGATGTTGGCGCCGACGATGGCCGCGACCGCCGTCGTCGCGGTGGTCGGCGGGCGCCGATCCGGCAGCGCCGAGCTGTGGGTCGTCGACCGGGTGACCGGCAAGACCGTCGTGCGCCGCATCCGCGCCGATCCCGACAGGCCGCGGCGCGCATGGCCGAGGTCCTTTCGGTGCGCGCGGTCGAGCTGCTGCGCGCGAGCTTCCTCGAGCTGGCGATCACCTCGCACCCGCAGCGCCGACACCGTCGACGCGCCGGTGCTGCCCGCGACGCCGGTGGTCACCCGCTTCGCGACCGAGCCGCTGATTGAGGCAGAGCCCGACTGGAAGTGGGCGGTCGAGGCGGGCGGCGGGCGGCATCGGCGCGGCGTCGGGCGGCGGCGTGCTGGCGGAGCTGGTGCCGGTCGCGCGCGTCGAGCGCGCGCTTGGGGCGCGGCTGTGCGCGCGCGTGACGTTCGCGGGCCTGGGGACGCAGTCGCGCGTCGACACCCGGGCGGCGGCTACGCCGACGTGTCGCAGACCGTGGTGCTGGCCGAGGCGCTGGTTCGCTTCCGGCGCGGGCGGCGCCTCGAGCCGATGGTCAGCGTGGGCGCGGGCGTGTTCCGGCTGGCCGCGGAGGGGCACGTCGCGGCGCCCTACACCGCGCACCGGCGGCTGGCGCGCGGTCGGCGGCGGCCGACGTGGGCGTCGGCATGCGGTGCCGTTGCGCCAGCGGCGGCTCGAGCTGGGCATCGAGGTGCACGCGCGTCGTGGCGGAGCCGTATCCCGTGCGTGCGCTTCTTCGATGAGGACGTGGCCCGCGCCGGCCGGCCGTCGCTGCTTCGCCAGCGTGACGCTGCTGGGGGGAATATGACGGCGATGCGTGCCGGGCGGTCGCGGTTGATGTTCGCCGCTGCTGGGATCGCGGCGGCATCGGCGTGCACGTCCGCGCCGATCGACGTCGCCATCCTGTCGCCCGACCAGCCTGACCGGGGATCGGTCGCGTCACTGGACGTTCGACGAGGGCGCGGGGACGCAGGTGCGCGACAGCTCGGGGAACGGACGCAACGGCACCATCTCGGCGTCGAGCTGGAGCTGGATTACCCGGGCAAGTTCGGCGGCGCGTTGCAGTTCGCGAGGCGGCGACCAGGTGCGGTCGGCGGCGGGCCGGGTTTCCGCAGGCGACCGCCAGCTACAGCGGTCGTCGGCCTGGGTGCTCGTCGACACGGTCGACTTCGACAGCTACCGATCGCCGACGTTGTCAGCGACGAGATCTCGTCGGGCGGGGCCCGCGGGCGGGCGCTGAACGTGGATCGTCGGCGCCGCCGCCGCGGGGCAACTACGACTTCAACTACTCGGATCGGGACTCGAGCCTCGCTGGACACTGTCGCACGTCGAGTGCAACTGCTTCGTGTATCGAGCCGCTGGACGCACCTGGCGGCCGTGCTCGAAGCGGACGACCATGACGCTGACGTTGTACGTGAACGGCGTCGCGCGCGATCAGGCGCGGCCGTGTCCCGTCGCATCACGCCGGCGAGAGGACGCTGACATGGCGCCGTGGCCGCGACGCCCGGGCGATGCTGACCGGCGGCGCATGCGACGACGTCGTCATCTACTCCCGGGCCCTGGTCCCCGAGGAGATCACGCGGCTCTACGCGAACGCCGCCCCGGATCCGCGGTAGCCGGATCGCGCGCTTACTCTGCCGCCGCCGCCGCCAGCGACGCGAATCCCGGCGAAGAACTCCCGCAGCCTCAGCCTTCCGCTCGTCGGAGAGGTAGTCGAAGTTGGTGCCGCGGTCGACGATCTCCCAGAAGTCCTTCGAGGTGATCGCCAGCATCTCGTCGCGGATCGAGCGCAGGCGATCGGGCGACTCGTGGCGCCATGTCGTCATGGATGCGCCGGGCGCGCGCGCTCGTCGCCGTGCAGGAGGTAGTACGACGCCAGCTTCGCCTGCGCCTTGCGCACGCCGCGCAGCGCCCGCTCCTCGGCCTGCGTCTCCGGCTCCTTGTCGATCTCCAGGAAGACGCCCAGCAGCGCGTCGTGGCAGGCGCGCCCGCCGCGCTCGCCACCTCGCACAGCGCGCAGAGGTCGTAGGCGGCCGTCTCGGTCACGAAGCCGAGCCCGATGCCGTGCGCGAGGCGGGCGTAGTACTTGAAGTGCCCCGCGATCTCGATCAGCGTCGCCTGCGTCCAGGCGCCGGGCGCGCCGCGCGCCGCCAGCAGCGACTCGGCCAGCTGGCGGTACTGGTTCAGCACGTTGTACGCGGTGCGCACGTCGCGCGCGTTCAGCGCCGCGCGCAGGTACGTGTTCATGAACTTCACGGTCAGCGCCAGCACCTCGCGGTCGCCGGCGCCCAGCGCCGCCTCGCCGACGTAGCGGGTGTCGATCGCGACCACGTGCGCCATCTCGGGCATCGTCGCCAGCGCCGCGCCGAACACCTCGCGGATCTGGCGCAGCCCCTTCCACTCGAGCCAGGTCCGCCGGGCCGCGAGGTCGGTCGAGCGAATCGGCCGCCAGCGCGACGAAGTCCGGATCGCCCTGCGAGCGCCTCGCCGATCTCGAACCAGGCGGGCGTCGAGGCGCGGCTTGCGGGTCTGGTACTCGACCAGCAGGCGGCGCAGCGCCGCCGACGCGTCGGAGGCGATGACCTTGTCCTTCTGCCCCAGGGCGTTGACGGCGATGTCGGCCAGGTGCGCGAGCCCGCTCATCGCCTGTGCCTGGCGGGCAGCGATCACCGCCGGAGTCACCTCTTCCCGATCGGCGCGCCTGCGCGTGGCGCGCGGTCGAGCGTCTGCTCGCCGATGCGCGCGATCACCTTCTCGGGGTCGAGGAAGTCGAACACGTAGGCGAAGTAGGGGACCAGCACCAGCAGGCTCCCCGACGCCATCAACACCGTCGCGGTGATGGTCGCCTGCGGCACGTAGTCCTTGTGCACGGTGAAGCTGACCCACAGCGCCTCCACGCAGGCGACGACGAAGAACCCCATCACCGCCCAGGTTGATGCGATCGCGGAAGAACAGATCGGCGACCCGCGGGGTGTAGCGGGTCGCCGCCAGCTGCACGACGATCGACACCACGGTGATCGCGATGCCGAGCACGGCGGCGATCACCTGGGCCAGGCTGCCGAGCGCGTTCTGCATCGTCTCGGCGTCGAAGTCGAACAGGCGGGCGAGCGGCCCTGTCTGCTGCCGCGGCTGGCGTCGATGACGAAGTAGTCGATGCAGCCAGAGCGCCGCGAACACCGCGACCGCGAACGCCGCCAGCAACCCCAGCGTCCTCAACGAGCGGCGGCGCAGGCGGATGGCCATCGAGCCCCGAATTGTACGCCGGGCGGGCGGTTCCTGAACCGCATGTTAACGTTGCGCCCATGTCGGTCGCGCCGCGAGGATCGGTCGACGCGGCGCCGCTGCTGGCGATCGACGTCGGCAACACCAACATCTCGTTCGGGCTGTTTGATCGCGCGCCGCACCCTGCGTCGCCGACTGGCGGCTCGAGACCCGGACCGGACGCACGGCCGACGAGTACACGGCCCTGCTCGAGCGGGCTGTTCCGGCGCGCCGGGCTGACGCTCGAGGCGGTGAAGGCGGTGGCGATCTCGTCGGTGGTGCCGCCCATCCTCGCCCCGCTCGAGCGGCTCTGTCGGGAAGAGCTGGGGCTCGAGCCGCTGGTCGTCGGTCCCGGGACCAAGACCGGCGTGCCGATCCTCTACGAGAACCCGCGCGAGGTCGGCGCCGATCGGATCGTCAACGCGGTGGCGGCGCACGGCCCGCTGGCCGCAGGGGGCGATCGTCGTCGACTTCGGCACCGCGACCACGTTCGACGTCGTCACCGCGCGCGGAGAGTACGCGGGCGGCGTCATCGCGCCCGGGCTGACCGTCGTCGGCCGACGCGCTCTTCCACGCGACCGCCAAGCTGCCGCGGGTCGAGATCGCGCGCCCCGCCAGTCGTCGATCGGCCGCAACACCGTCGCCAGCATGCAGGCCGGGCTGGTGTTCGGGTACGCGGGCCTGGTCGACGCGATCGTCGACCGCATCCGGGCCGAGGTCGACTTCTCGCCGCGCGTGGTCGGGACGGGGGGGCTGGCGTCGCTGATTGCCCGCGAGACCCGCACCATCGACGAGTGCGACGACATGCTGACCCTGCAGGGTCTGGCGCTGATCTACGACCGCAACCGCTGAACACCAACGTCGTGAACGCCCCCCTCGATCCCCCTCCGCCTTCGGGTCCTCCCGTGGCTTCGGCTCCGACCGCCCCGCCCAGCCTGCGCCGCCTGCCGGCGCGGGTCGGCCAGCTGATCGTCGCCCCGGCCGCGGCGCTCGCCCGCGTCGAGGTCGAGGGGAGCGGGCTGCGCGACGCCATGGCGCTGGTGGTCGCCGGTGTCGTCGCCTTCCGGCTGCCGGATCTGATCCAGGTGCTGCTGGCGGTCGCGGCCGGAACGTCGGGGGCCCTCGGGCGCCTGGTGGGGCTGTTCGCGAACGAGACGCTGGAGGCGGCCTGGGTGGTGCTGCCGGCCGCCATCGTCGTGACCACGGCGGCGCGGCGCCCGACGCGATTCGGCGCGCGACCTGGACCTGGCGGGCGCCTGCTACCAGGCCTTCTTCGTCGTGCGGGGCGTCGCGCGCGCGATGGCCGCCATCGCCGGGGTCGAGGTGATCCCGTCGCGCCTCTCCTGGATCGTGGCGGCGGTGGCCGCGGCGCCGGTCCTGCTCCGGGCGGTCGCCGTCGCGCGCTGCCCGGCGTCCGGCGGACGCCTCCAGCGACGCGCCCATCGCAACGCCGCCCCCGCCCCGCGCGGGCGCAGGCGCCCTGGCCCTGGTCGCGCTGCTGGTGGTGGGGCTGGCGCGGCAACGCGGTCTGGGCGTCGCGGCACATCGAGGCGCTGCGCCCCATGCGGCGCGGTCAGGAGGCCCCCGACTTCACGCTCCCCCGGCTCGACGCGCCCGGCGACGTCGCCCTCGGCCCCCTGCGCGGCCAGGTGGTGGTCCTCGACTTCTGGGCCAGCTGGTGCGGGCCATGTATCGCGATGATGCCGGTGCTCGATCAGGCGCACGCGAAGTGGGCGTCGCGGGGCGTGGCCTTCGTCGGCGTCAACTCGGACGGCGGCGGGACGACGGTCGACGAGCTCCGCGAATTCGTGGCCAAGAATCACATCCCCTACCCCATCGCCCTGGACGCCGGACGCGTGGGCGGGCTCTACAAGGTCGATTCGTTGCCGACCTTGATCGTCGTCGGACACGACGGTCGGATCCGCGCCACGTACATCGGCTACACGTCCCAGGCGACCCTGGACAAGGCGTTGACCGCGGCCGTGGCCGCGCCGTAACCGGCCGCTACCCCTGGTCTCGCCGCGCCACTTCCTCGGTGAAGTAGGCGCTGCGATGGCGGGCGTTGGGGAGGTGGCTGTCCCAGCAGGCGGCGGAGCAGAACATCAGCTTCACGCGGCCCGAGTTGCAGGTGCTGACGGAGCACTTGATGACCCTGCCACCGACGGCGATTGGCTTCCGGCACATCGAGCAGACGAACGCGGGAGGCGTCGACATCGCTGCTACGGTACCGGAAGCGCCGAGCGCGTTGCTATAAAATCCGCGACGTGCGCCTCCCGGGGTACATCCTGGCCGAGTTGGCGGTCGCCGGCGTCCTCGTCGCCGGCGGCGGCTTCGGCGCGTTGAAAGGCGCCCGGTACCTGCGCATGCGCAGCGCGGCGCAGCCGCCGGTGGCCAGCGCCCCGTCAGCGTCCACACCCGTCGCGCGGCGCGAGCTGTCGACGCTGCCCGCCCCGAGCGGCGAGCTGGAGGCGCAGGGGACGTTCCTGGGGATGTCCGACGAGCTGCTGCTCGATCGCGTCCGGACCCTGCCGATCACCCGGTTCAAGTTGAATCACGGCGGCTCGTCGCTGTCGTTCCGGATCGAGTTCAGCGACGGCTCGCGCGCGGCCTGGAAGCCGGCGCAGACCAACATGCAGACGATCCCGCGCAAGGAGGTGGCGGCCTATCGTCTCAACCGGCTGCTGGGCCTCAACGCCGTTCCGCCGGCGGCGACGCGCGCGGTGACGCGCGACGAGCTCTACGAGCACCTGCACCCCGACTCGGTCGCCGCCCTGCCGCGGATCAAGGCGGAGACCGTGTTCGGCCCCAACGGCGTCACGATCGGAACCGCGTCGTACTGGATCCCGGTCATCAAGGACTCGGGCTTCGACACGCCCGACGGCCAGAAGCTGAGCCAGGCCTGGCTGACGCAGGGGCAGGCGATCCCACGCGAGCAGGAGGTGATGGCCGCTCAGCTGTCGAATCTGTTCGTGTTCGACTTCCTGACCGCGAATCCGGATCGCTACTCGGGCGGCAACATGAAGATGTCCCCCGACGGCCAGCAGCTCTACTTCATGGACAACACGATGGCGTTCTTCGTCGGCGAGGGGAACCAGCGCACCCGCGACGTGCTGGCGCGGACGCAGCGCTTCTCGAAGGCGCTCTACCAGGCGCTGCCGCGGGTCACCGTGCCGACGCTGACGCGGGCCCTCGCCGAGGAGGGAGGGGCGCCGATCGATATCCTGACGGCGCCCGAGATCGCCGCGGTGGTCGCGCGTCGCGAGCTCGTGCAGCGCCACATCGACGGCCTGATCCGCGAGTTCGGCACCGCCAAGGTCCTCTGCTTCCCGTGAGAGAGCCGGGCGTGACCGCCCGGGCGGCTAGCGGCTGAACTGCGCCTGAGGAAGCTGGACCTCGCAGCGCGCCTGGCACTGCTCGTTCCAGGAACAGATGTAGTTGGTGGGACACTGCATCACGCCGCAGGGATCACCGCAGTTGGTGCCGGCCGAGCGGGACATGGGGAACGGCGGGGGCGTCTTGCAGCCCGCAAAGGCGCCAAGAGCGAGGGCAAGCGTCCCCAAAACGGTTCGGGTGGCGATTCGAGCGACTGACATCTTCCCAACCATAGACCAAGCCACCATCCGGTCTAGTTGCCGGGGGCGTGCTAATCTCCGCGCCGATTTCGCGTTTTTGCCCATGAAAGTCCATTTCGTCTCACTCGGCTGCCCGAAGAACCGCGTCGACACCGAGGTCATGCTCGGCCACACCGCCGACGCCGGCCACGAGCTCGTCGCGTCGCCCGAGGCGGCCGAGGTCATCGTGGTGAACACCTGCGGCTTCATCGGCGAGGCCAAGCAGGAGTCGATCGACGCCATCCTGGAGATGGCCAATCACAAGGCCGCCGGGACCTGCCGGCGGCTGGTGGTCGCCGGCTGCCTGACCCAGCGCTACTCGAAAGAGCTCGCATCCGAGATGCCCGAGGTCGATCAGTTCCTTGGCACCGACGAGGTCGGCGCGATCACCAAGGCGATCGACGGCACCCTGGCCCGCCTCAGCGTCGTCGACACGCCCGCTTACCTCTACGACGACGCGGCGCCGCGCCGCCGATCGCAGGCGGCCTACAGCGCCTACGTGAAGATCGCCGAAGGGTGCGATCGCCCCTGCGCCTTCTGCATCATCCCCAAGCTGCGCGGCCCGCAGCGCAGCCGGCTGCCGGAGTCGGTGGTCCGCGAGGCGCGCGAGCTGGTCGCCGGCGGCACCCGGGAGATCTGCCTGGTGGCGCAGGATCTCGACGACCTACGGCACGGATCTTCCCGGTGCGGACGAGCCGGGCGCGCCGCGCCTCGCGTCGCTGCTGCGCGAGCTGGCGGTTGTCGAAGGGTTGGCCTGGATCCGGCTGCACTACGCCTACCCGACCGCCTGCACCGACGAGCTCCTCGACGCCATCGGAGGCGAGGAGCGGGTGGCGAGCTACCTCGACGTCCCGATCCAGCACGTCGACAGCGGCGTCCTCAAGGCGATGCGCCGCGGGTACGGCGAGCGCCAGGTGCGCGAACTGGTCGAGCGGTTTCGGGCCCGCGTCCCGGGCGGCACGATGCGCACGACCTTCATCGCCGGCCACCCCGGCGAGACCGACGCCGCCTTCCAGCGCCTCTGCGACTTCGTGCGCGAGGCCGAGCTGGACCACGTCGGCATCTTCAATTTCTCGCGCGAGGAGGGGACGGTCGCCGCCCTGCTGCCCAAGCGCGTGCCGCAAAAAGAGGTCGACGCCCGGCGCCGCGAGCTGCTGCGAATCCAGCGCGAGATCTCGAAGAAGAAGCTGCGGGCGCTGCGGGGCCAGACGCTGCAGGTCCTGGTCGAGGGTCCGTCCGACGAGTCGGAGTACCTGTTGATGGGGCGCCACGAAGGACAGGCGCCCGAGATCGACGGCCAGGTCTACCTGTCGCTGCCGCCCGACGCCCTCGCGCCGCCGCCGGGCGCGTTCGTCACCGCCCGCGTCACCCACACCGCCGAGTACGACCTGGCGGCCGACCTCGTCGTCGTAGATCACCCGGTAGATCAGCCGGCGCTGCGGGCGACGGGCGTCGAGCGGCGATGCCGGGGCGGCACCTGCAAGACGATGACGGTCGCATCCAGCGCCGCGGGCGCGTCGTTCCCGAGCAAGGCGCCGCAGATCGACTCGGCGCCCAGCCGCGCACGCGCCAGCCGCTCTGACAGTCCCTGCTGGCCGAGCGGGTTCGCCGGCGTCCCCAGACGGTCGGTGATCCCGTCGGTGACCAACACCAGCGCGTCCTCCGAATCCAGCTCGACCGCGGTCTCCTGGTAAATCTGCGCCGGCAGGATCCCGAGCGCGAGCCCGATGGCGATCGGCAGCTCCTCGACGCCGCCCCGCGCGCGCTTGATGAACGGCCCCAGGTGGCCGGCGCTGGCCACGTCGGCGCAGCGCGACTGGGGATCGAAGCGAAGGCAGATCGCGGTGACGAACCGGTCGTGCGCCTTCTGATGCACCAGTGAGTCGTTGAGCGCCGTCAGCACGGCAGCCGGCGCGTCGCCGCGGGCGAGGCGCTGGCGGATCACCCAGCGCAGCTCCGAGACCGGCGCCGCCGCGCTGGGGCCGTTGCCCGCGACGTCGGCCATCACCGCCGAGACGTGCCCCGAGCGGTGCTGGATGATCTCGTAGAAGTCGCCGCCCTTCCCCGCCGGCGTCCGCTGCTTCGTCGCGATCCGCAGCTGGCTCCAGCTCGGCAAATGGACCAGCTGCGGCCCGCGCCGGTTCGACAGCATCCCTACCCGCTCTGCCCTCTCCGCCCTGGTGCTCATGGTCGCGTTAAGTCAGTACGACGGTAGTCGTGATTCCTGACATTTTCAATCTCCAAACAGTACGTGGCAGTACTATTATTTTTGGAGAAACAATGTCACACTTTTGTCCACAGTTTCGCGCACGTACGACCTTTCGGGACTCGGGTCGGGGAGGGTTCGAGCTTCGCTGGACCGCGCCCTTCGCGGGCGAATCGGGGTAGCGTCCGCCAGATGTCTCGCTGGCTGCGACCGATGGTGGTGGCGTTTGCTCTCGCAGCCTGCGACGCGGGCGCGGGGCGGACGGGAGATGACGGCGGCAGCAACGGGACCGCGGGATCGATGGGCGCGGGCGGCGCCGGCAGCGGCGGCGGGGGCCCCGCGGGCGCCCTCGGCACCGCCGGAGCGACAGGCGGCACGGGCCAGCCGGGCCAAGCGGGCAGCGGCGGCGGGGGCGAGACGGGCGGGACCGGTGGTCGCGGCGGTAGCGCTGGCTCTGCGGCCGGGCGCGGGGGCGACGGGGCCACGGCCGGTCACGGCGGCGCCGCCGGAGGCGGGACCGCAGGCGGTGGTCGGGGCGGCAACGCCGGCTCCGCTGCCGGCGGGCGCGGAGGCGACGCGGGCGCCGTCGCCGGGCGCGGTGGTGCCGGCGGGGAGAGCACAGCGAGCGGAGGTCGTGGAGGCGGCGCCGGAGCGGGTGGTGCCGCGGGCGGCGGCGCGGTCTCGTTCGTCTTCACCGCGTTCACGAACACCAGCGAGAGCAACATGTACGTCTATCAGTCGACCGACGCGCTGAACTTCACCCTGCTGAAGGGCCCCGCCTACACGCCCCCGTCGGGCCTGGTGCGCGACCCCAGCGTCAGGCGCCACAGCGACGGTCGCTACTACATCCTCTACACGACCAACTGGGAGGGGGCGAACTTCGGCATCGCCTCCAGCGCGGATCTGTCGACCTGGCGATTCGAGCGCAACGTCCCGGTTGGGATCTCCGGTGTCACCAGCACCTGGGCGCCCGAGTGGTTCGAGGATCCGGCCGACGGCAGCGTGAACGTCATCGTCTCCCTGTCGCCGGGGGACTACGCCAACTTCCGCCCCCACAAGCTGACGGCGATGGACGCCACGCTGGCGCAGTGGAGCGCGGCGACGCCGCTCGCCGGCATCGGCCCGAACTACATCGACACGTTCATCATTCGCGTCGGCGCGACCTATCACAACTTCTCGAAGAACGAGACCACCAAGTACATCGAGCACGGCACGGCGGCCGCGCTGGGCGGACCGTACACGATCGACAAGACCGCCAACTGGGCGGGATGGGGCGTCAACCTCGAAGGCTGCGCGCTGCTGCAGCTGCCGAACGGCAACTGGCGCATCTACATGGACGGCTACACGTCGGGCCACTACTACTACAGCGACAGCGCCGATCTGCTGCAATGGAGCGCCAAGAAGGACCTACCCGGCGGGCTCTCCGGGATGGTCCGGCACGGAACCATCTTGCGTCGCTGAGCAGTTCCGAGCGATACGAGCGACTGGAGGGGCCATGTCGCTCAAGAAAGATTTTCGAGAGTTCATCTTCCGCGGAAACGTCGTCGACCTCGCGATCGCGGTCGTCGTCGGCGGCGCGTTCGGAAAGATCGTCACCGCGCTGGTGGAAGACCTGGTGATGCCGTTCGTCGGGATCGTGCTCCCCTCCGGCCTGTGGCGCGAATGGGTCTGGTCGCCGCTCCCCAGCCTGCACTTCAAGATCGGTCACTTCGTCGGATCGGTGATCGACTTCGTGATCATCGCGTTCGCGATCTTCCTGGTGCTGGTGAAGGTCGTCGGCACGGTGAAGAACAGGATCGATCCCGCGAAGGCGGTCACCAAGACCTGCCCCGAGTGCATGGAGATCATCCCGATCGGCGCCAAGCGCTGCAAGTTCTGCACGTCCGAGCTGAAGGCCGCCTGAGGCATAAAAAAACGCGCGAGGGACAGTGCCCCTCGCGCGTTCCTGTGTCAGCGGTCAGTTCGGGTGCGTGAGGACTAGAAGTCCTCGTCGCCGCCGCCCATGCCGCCCATGCCGCCCATGCCGCCGCCACCGCCGCCGTGGCCGTGGCCGCCGCCCGGCCTTCTTCTTCGGCCGCTCGGCGACCAGCGCCTCGGTGGTCAGCATCAGGGAGGCGACCGAGGCCGCGTTCTGCAGCGCCGCGCGCACGACCTTGGTCGGGTCGATGACGCCGGCCTTGACCAGGTCCTCGTACTCCTCGGTGGCGGCGTTGAAGCCGAACGGCGCCTTTGCCGTTCTTCACCTTCTCGACCACGATCGAGCCCTCGACGCCCGCGTTGCTGGCGATCTGGCGCAGCGGCTCCTCGAGCGGCGCGGCGGATGATGTTGACGCCGTAAGCGGCGGTCGTCGTCGAACTTGAGGCTGTCGAGCGACGCAGAGCGCGCGGATCAGCGCCACGCCGCCGCCGGGGACGATGCCCTCTTCGACGGCCGCGCGGGTCGCGTGCAGCGCGTCCTCGACGCGGGCCTTCTTCTCCTTCATCTCCGACTCGGTGGCCGCGCCGACCTTGATCACCGCGACGCCGCCGACCAGCTTGGCCAGGCGCTCCTGCAGCTTCTCGCGGTCGTAGTCGCGAGGTGGTCTCCTCGATCTGGGCGCGGATCTGCTTGACCCGCGCCTCGATGTCGGCCTTCTTGCCGGCGCCCTCGACGATGGTGGTGTTGTCCTTGTCGACGGTGATGCGCTTGGCGCGGCCGAGATCCTTCGAGGGTGACGTTCTCGAGCTTGAGGCCGAGGTCCTCGGTGATCGCCTGGCCGCCGGTCAGGACGGCGATGTCCTTCAGCATCTCCTTGCGGCGATCGCCGAAGCCCGGCGCCTTGACCGCGCAGACCTGCAGGGTGCCGCGCAGCTTGTTGACCACCAGGGTCGCCAGCGCCTCGCCGTCGACGTCCTCGGCGATGATGAGCAGCGGCCTGCCGCTCTTGGCCACCTGCTCGAGCACCGGCAGGAGGTCCTTCATGTTCGAGATCTTCTTCTCGTGGATGAGGATGAAGGCGTCCTCGAGCACCGCCTCCATGCGCTCGGCGTCGGTCACGAAGTAGGGCGAGAGGTAGCCGCGGTCGAACTGCATGCCCTCGACCACCTCGAGCGTCGTCTCCATCGACTTGGCCTCCTCGACGGTGATGACGCCTTCCTTGCCGACCTTCTCCATGGCCTCGGCGAGGATGTCGCCGATGACGCTCGTCGCCGTTGGCGCTGATGGTGCCGACCTGGGCGATCTCCGTCTTGCCCTTGGTCGGCTTGGCCTGGTCCTTCAGGTTCGTCGACGATCGTCGGCGACCGCCGCGTCGATGCCGCGCTTGATGTCCATCGGGTTGTGCCCGGCGGCGACCAGCTTGGAGCCCTCGGTGTAGATGGCCTGGGCGAGCACGGTGGCGGTGGTGGTGCCGTCGCCGGCGATGTCGGAGGTCTTGGAGGCGACCTCCTTCACCATCTGCGCGCCCATGTTCTCGAACTTGTTCTCGAGCTCGATCTCCTTGGCGACGGTGACGCCGTCCTTGGTGACCGTCGGCGCGCCCCAGGACTTCTCGATGACGACGTTGCGGCCGCGCGGCCCGAGCGTGACCTTGACCGCGTTGGCGAGCATGTTGAGCCCGTTGGCGATGCTCTGGCGGGCGCTGCTGCGAAAAAACGATTTCTTTGGCTGCCATGATCTCTTTGTCTCCGTTGGATGTTTTGGTTTTTAAATTTTGGGGACCGGACGATCGTCCAGCGCCTCAGTCGAGGACGGCGAGGATGTCGTCCTCGCGCAGGATGAGGTGCTCGGCGCCGTCGATCTTGATCTCGGTGCCCGAGTACTTGGCGAACAGCACCTTGTCGCCCGCCTTGACCTCGAGCTTGCGCAGCGTGCCGTCCTCCTGAACCTTGCCGTTGCCCACGGCGACGACCTTCGCCTCGATCGGCTTCTCCTTGGCGGTGTCGGGGATGAACAGGCCGCCGGCGGTCTTGTTCTGCTCTTCGATGCGCTTGACGAGGATGCGGTCGTGCAGCGGTCGGATCTTCATTGCTGGTTCTCCTGATGGTTTGAGGTAGGTGACCGAAAGTCGAGGCCGGCGCTAGGCGGCCTCGGACTTCTTGGTCGGTTTGCTCGACGTGGTCGTCGAGCTGGAAGCCGCCTTGGCTTCCTTTGTGGTGGAATCCTTCGAGGCACCCGAGTCCTTGGCGCCGTTCGGCTTGGGACCGGCGTAGAGATCCGAGTACCAGCCGCCGCCCTTGAGCTTGAAGGAGGTCGCGCTGATCAGCTTGTCGACCTTCTTGGCCTTGCACTTCGGGCAGGTCCGGATCGGCTTGTCCGACATCTTTTGCCATTCCTCGAACTGATGTCCGCAGGCGGCACAGGCGTATTCATAGATCGGCATGCGGCCCGGAGCTTAAACACCTCCTGAGCGTCGTCAAGCGCCGACCGAGAGTGCTAACGAATCGTATTATTGCTAAGTAATACCAATTACTTGCGTTTGCCGGCTGGGCGGTCGCAGACGGCCCTCAGTCGCGAAATCAGGGTGTCTATCCGGTCGCCGTGCAGCTTGGCGGCGGCGCGGCCCACGCAGACCCGGGCGCTGACCTCCAGGATGGTCTCGACCTCGCGCAGGTGGTGCTGGCGCAGCGTCTCGCCCGACGACACCAGGTCGACGATCCGATCGGCCAGGCCCACCAGCGGCGCGATCTCGATCGAGCCGTAGAGCTTGATGATCTCGGCGACGATGCCGCGCGCCTGCAGGTGGCGGCGGGTGATCTCGGGGAACTTGGTCGCGTAGCGCAGGTGGACGTGCGCCGCCTCGTCGACCGGCGCTCGGCGGGCTCGGCCACCACCATGCGGCAGCGGCCGATGCCGAGGTCGAGCGGCTCGTAGAGATCGCGATCCTGCTCCTCGAGCACGTCGCGCCCCGCGATGCCGAGGTCGGCGGCGCCGTGCTCGACGTAGGCCGGCACGTCGGTGTCGCGCACGATCAGCACGCGCAGCTCGTGCTCCGGGATGGGGATGATCAGGCGCCGACCCGCGCGCGCCTTGTCGGCGGCGCCGAGATCGACGCCCGCCTGCGCGAACAGCGGCAGCGCCTCCTCGAGGATGCGCCCGCGCGGCAGCGCCAGCGTGAGGATGTGCGCCGGTCGCTTCGCGCGGGTCCTGCCCGCCGGTTTCGTGCCGCCGCCCTTGCCTGCCCCTTTCATACGCCCCCCTTGGCGCGGCGGACGTCGGCGCCCAGCGCGCGCAGCTTCTTGTCGAGGCGCTCGTAGCCGCGATCGAGGTGGTAGACGCGCAGGACCTCGGTCTTGCCGTCGGCGACCAGGCCGGCCAGCACCAGGCAGGCCGAGGCGCGCAGGTCGGTCGCCATCACCGTCGCGCCGGTCAGCTTGGTCGGCCCGCGCACGATCGCCGTCCGCCCCTCGACGACGATGTCGGCGCCCATGCGCTGCAGCTCGGGGACGTGCATGTAGCGGTTCTCGAAGATCGTCTCCGTCAGCACCGACTGCCCGCGCGCGCGCGTCATCAGCACCATGAACTGCGCCTGCATGTCGGTCGGGAAGCCCGGGAACGGCTGGGTCGAGATGTCGGCCGGGTTGAACTCGGCCTTGCCGCGCACGCGGATCCCGTCGCCCTCGGCGCTGATCTCGGCGCCGGCCGCGCGCAGCTTGGCGATGACCGCGTCGAGGTGCTCGGGCAGGCAGTCGCGCACCAGCACGTTGCCGCGGGTGATCGCCGCGGCGACCAGCAGCGTGCCGGCCTCGATGCGGTCGGGGATGATGGCGTGCTCGATCGGCTGCAGCTCGTCGACGCCCTCGATGGTGATCAGCGGCGTGCCGGCGCCCTGCACCTTGCGCGCCCATCTTGTTGAGCACCCGCGCCAGCTCCTCGACCTCGGGCTCGCGCGCGGCGTTCTCCAGGGTCGTGCGGCCCTTGGCCAGCGCCGCCGCCATCATCAGGTTCTCGGTGCCGGTCACCGTCGGCATGTCGAACACGATCGTCGCGCCGCGCAGCCGCCGGGCCCGTGCGGTCACGTAGCCGTGCTCGAGCTCGATGCGCGCGCCCATCGCCGCCAGCCCCTTCAGGTGCTGATCGATCGGGCGCGCGCCGATCGCGCAGCCGCCCGGCAGCGACACGCGGGCGCGGCCGTAGCGCGCGACCAGCGGCCCCAGCACCAGCACCGAGGCGCGCATCGTCTTGACCAGCTCGTAGGGCGCCTCGTGCTCGGTGATCGCGGCGGTGTCGACGTTCGCGATCCCCTGGGCCGTCTCGTCGAACCGCGCGCCCAGGCGGGCGAGCAGCTTGCCCATCGTCCGCACGTCGCCCAGCGCGGGGACGTTGCGGTAGATCGACTTGCCGGTCGCCAGCAGCGACGAGGCGAGGATCGGCAGCGCCGCGTTCTTCGAGCCCGAGACGCGCACCTCACCGGTGAGACGCGCGCCCCCTTTGATGACTATCTTCTGCACGGCCTAGCGCCGCCGCCGTGACGGCTTCACCCCGGGACTAACCAGCCGCGGGGGCCGCGGCCGCAGCCGCCGCTTCGCCGCTGCCCGCGTGCTCGGCGCAGAGGCTGCCCTTGACGCGCGGCTTGCGGCAGGCTTCCTTGCTGCAGATCTTGTAGCGGTGGTGGTCGCCCAGGCCGCCGCGCCGCCAGCCCATGAAGTGCTTGCGGCAGAAGCCCTTGGCGCGCACGCCCTGCTTGCAGCCCTCGACCTTGCAGGTCGGCCCGTCGGTGACGGGCGGGGTCGCCTTGCTGCGCGCGGTCTTGGGAGCGGTGGAGCCCGCCGCCTTGGCCGGCTTGGCCGCCTTGGCCGCTGCGGGCTTGGCCGCCGCCGGCTTGGCCGCCGCGGGCTTGGCCGCCGCTTTCGGTTTCGTGGACGCCTCGGTCTTCTTTTCGTCAGCCATTGCAGCCGGCGAGATTAGGCGGTCGCGTCGCAGAGTCAAGCAGACCTTGACGATCGGGACGGTAGGATTCCCCGCGATGAACCCGCTCGAGCTGATCCTGGTCCTGCTGGTGGTCGCCGCCGGCCTCGCCGTCGCGGCCGAGCGCCTGAAGCTCCCTTATCCGATTTTGCTGGTCCTGGGCGGCCTCGGGCTGGCGTTCATCCCCGGGCTGCCCCGGGTGCACATCGAGCCGGAGCTGGTCCTGCTGCTGTTCCTGCCGCCGCTGCTGTTCTCCGCGGCCTGGTTCACCTCGTGGCGCGACTTCGCCGCCAACGGGCGCGCGATCAGCCTCCTGGCCATCGGGCTGGTGGTGGCGACGACGACCGCCGTCGCCTGGGTCGCGCACGCGGTGATCCCGGGGATGAGCTGGCCGGTCGCGTTCGTGCTGGGCGCGATCGTGTCGCCCCCCGACGCGGTGGCCGCGACGGCGGTGACCCGGCGGCTCAAGGTGCCGCGCCGGATCGTCACCATCCTCGAAGGGGAGAGCCTGGTGAACGACGCCACCGGGCTGGTCGCGTACAAGTTCGCGCTGGTCGCGGTCGCCACCGGGTCGTTCTCGCTGACGGCCGCGACCGGCAAGTTCGCGCTGGTCTCGGTGGGGGGCGTCGCGGTCGGCTTCGTGGTCGCCTGGCTGATCGCCCAGCTCCACCGCCGGATGGAGAACTTCGAGCTCGAGACCGTCATCACCCTGCTGACGCCGTACGCGGCCTACATCCCGGCCGAGCACCTGGGGGTGTCGGGCGTGCTGGCGACGGTGACCGCGGGCGGTTACCTGGGCTGGCGCAACCCCGAGCTCCTGAGCGCGCTGACCCGGTTCCGCGGCCGCGGCGTCTGGAGCGTGCTGCTGCTGTTGTTCAACGGGCTGGTCTTCATCCTGATCGGCCTGCAGCTGGCCAGCATCCGCGAGATCATGTCGGGCGTCTCGTTCGGGAGGCTGGCCGGCTGGTCCGCCGCCGTCGCCGGCGTCACCATCGCGGTCCGGATGCTGTACGTCCCGTTGGGGATCTACCTGCCACGCCTGATCAGTCCGAAGCTGTGCGTCATCGACAACCCGTCGTTCAGGAACGTGGCCGTGATCGGGTGGACGGGGATGCGCGGGATCGTGTCGCTGGCCCTGGCCTTGGCCCTACCGCTGACCCTGCCGTCGGGCGAGCCCTTCCCGCACCGATCGACGATCGTCGTGGTCTCTTTCGCGGTGATCATGGTGACCCTGCTGTTGCAGGGGCTGAGCCTCCCGACGGTGATCCGCGCCTTGAAGCTCCAGCCTGACGACGCCGATCTACGGGAGGAGCGCGAGGCGCTGCTGCGCGCCGGCGAGGCGGCGGTGAGCCGACTGACCGAGATCGACCAGACGTCGATCATCCACCCGCAGCTGATGGAGCGCGTGCGGCTCCCCTACCAGCAGCGCCTGGAGCGGCTCACGGAGCAGACCCGCGACGACCCCGAGTGCCGATTGACCGAGGGGGAAGAGGCGGCGTTCCACAAGCTGCGGGGCGAGGCGCTGGCCGCCGAGCGCAAGACCGCCGTGGCGCTGCGCAACGCGGGGCGGATCAGCGAGGAGGTCCTGCACCGCGTGCAGGAGACGCTGGACCTGGAAGCCCTTCAGCCGGAGAGGTGAGCCGCCGACTCGATCGCGCGCAGCAGCGCCACCTCGTCCCAGGGGCCGTTGTGGCGTACGCCGTTGATGAAGAAGCCGGGTGTGCCGCTGACCCCGCTGTCGATGCCACCCAGAAAGTCTTCCTTCACCCGGGGGATGAAGGTGTGGTCGGCCCAGGCCCGTTCGAGGGCGTCGTCGGCGAGGCCCAGCGCCTCGGCGCGCGCGATCAGCTGGCGGTCGGAGAGCTTGTCGGGCGCGGCGAACAGCGCGTCGTGCATCCGCCAGAAAATCTCCTCGCCGTGGGTCGCCGCCCACTCGGCGGTCTCGGCGGCCCGCTGCGCGCGCGGGTGGCTGTTGGTGAGCGGAAAGTGCCGGAACACGAACCGCAGCCGATCGCCCATCGTCGCCTGTATCTGTTTCACGATCGGATGCGCCCGCGCGCACTGCGGGCACTCGAAGTCGCCGTATTCGACCAGCGTCACCGGCGCGTCGTCGGGTCCCCGCGGTGATCCCGGGGTCCGACGGGCAGCTTCAGCAGGCTGGGCATCAGTGCGGTTATACCCAAGTCGATCGCGTCGGGGGAGTGCGGGCTTTGCCCGCGCGAGCCCATCGCCGGGGTCCCCGTGCAGGTCCGCCTGCGCGGGGTGGTTGCGGGGCGCGGGACCCTCCCAGGGTCCCGAAGTTGGTGATAAAAACGCACCCCACCATGAAGATCGAGCTGGCCAACCGGATCCGAGAGCTGCCGCCCTACCTCTTCGCCCGAATCGACGCGCTCAAGCAGGAGCAGCGCAAGCTGGGCAAGGATCTGATCGACCTGGGGATCGGCGATCCGGACCTGCCGACGCCGCCGCACATCGTCGCCGCGCTGGCCGAAGCGGCGCGCGATCCGGGCACGCACCGTTACCCGTCGTACGTCGGGATGGAGGACTTCCGCCGGGCCGCCGCGACCTTCATGCAGACGCGGTTCGGCGTCACCGTCGACCCGCTGAAGGAGGTGATCGGCGTGATCGGCTCGAAGGAGGCGATCGCCCACTTCCCGTTCGCGTTCGTGAACCCGGGCGACGTCGTGCTCTGCCCCGACCCCGGCTATCCGGTCTACGCGACGCTGACCCGGTTCGCGGGGGGCGAGCCCTACTTCCTGCCGCTGCGCCGCGAGGCCGGCTTCCTCCCCGACCTCGACGCCATCCCGGCCGACGTCGCCAAGCGGGCGAAGATCCTCTGGATCAACTACCCGAACAACCCGACCGCCGCGCTGACCGCCCCGGGCTTCTACGAGAAGGTGGTCGCCTTCGCGCAGAAGCACGACGTGATCGTCGCCAGCGATCTCGCCTACAGCGAGATGTATTACGGCGCGCCACCCCCGTCGTTCCTCGAGACGCCGGGCGCGCGCGACGTCGGGATCGAGTTCCACTCGCTGTCGAAGACCTACAACATGACCGGCTGGCGCGTCGGTTGGGCCTGCGGGAACGCCACGCTGGTCGGCGGCCTCGGCCAGGTGAAGACCAACGTCGATTCGGGTGTGTTCGACGCCGTCCAGCGGGCGGCGATCGCGGCCCTGCTCGGCGACCAGGCGCCCGTGGCCAAGCAGCGGGCGATCTATCGCGAGCGGCGCGACGTGCTGTGTGGCGGCCTCACGAAGGCGGGCTTCGACGTGCTGACCCCCGAGGCCAGCTTCTACACGCTGATCGCGAACCCCAAGGGGGTGACGTCGATCGAGTTCGCGACGCGCCTGCTGACCGAGGCGGGGATCGTCGCCACGCCGGCCACCGGCTTCGGCCCCAGCGGCGAAGGCTTCGTGCGCCTCACCGTCTGCGCCGACAAGGCGCGCCTCGCGGAGGCGGTCAGCCGGCTCGCCGCCCTGAAGCTCTGAGCGCCTGATCTGAGCGCCTAAAGCGAAGGCCGCGAAGGTTCGGGGTCCAAGCCCCGGGTCGGGGTACCCCCGGTCGGGGCGTCACGCGAACTTGTTACGCGTATGACGACTTCTTTTCCTGCGCGCCACCTGGCTGTCACATAGCAGCGATAACAGTGCTGCGCATGAAAACTGCGCCCCTGTTGGTCTCGTTGCTGTTCGCCACGCCGGCCCTCGCGCAAAACCCTGCGCCGCTGCCGCCCGAACCACCACCTGCCGCGCCCGCCGCGGCACCGCCCGCGTCCGCCGCGGCACCGCCCGCGCCCGCTGACGCCGCCCCGGCGGCGCCCAGCGAGGCGCCACCCCCGCCCGCCGACCCGACCTCGAACGCCGCCCTCAGCGCGCGGATCTCGGAGCTCGAAGGGAAGCTCGAAGGGATGAACGAGTCGATGCAGGGGACGACGTCGACCGTGAACAGCCTTTCCAAGATCAAGGTGAGCGGCTACATCCAGGGGCGCTTCGTCACGCGCGAGGACTCGGTCTCCGGCGTCGACGCCAGCGGTCGCGTGACCAGCTTCGATCGCTTCCTGGTCCGCCGCGGTCGGCTCAAGACGACCTACACCAGCGACAACTCGGAGTACTTGCTGCAGATCGACGCCACCGGCGACGGCGTCGTGCTGAAGGACGCCGAGGCGACCTTCATCGATACCTGGTCGCCGATGGGCTTCCGGCTGACCATGGGGCAGTTCAAGGTTCCGTTCGGCTACGAAGTGCTGCAGTCGTCGGCCGATCGCGAGATGCCGGAGCGGGCGCGCGTGATTCAGGCGCTGTTCCCGGGCGAGCGCGATCGCGGCGTGCGGCTCACCGGACGCTACGAATGGTTCCGGCTCATGGCGGCGCTGACCAACGGCAACTTCACCAACGACGGCGTCTACACGACGTTCGACCAGAACCGGTTCCGCGACCTCTTCCTTCGCCTGGTCGGCGACTTCGAGTTCCTCTCCGTCGGCGTCTCGGGGGAGTACGGCGAGAAGCTGCCCACCCAGCTGGGCACCGCAGCCACCCTCGGCGGCACGGACACGAACGGCGACATGATGGTCACGGGCAGCGAGATCACGCTGACCCCCGCGACCGCGCCGGTCATGCGCCGGTTCGGCCTCTGGCGTCTCGGCGCCGACGCGCAGTTCTATTACGACATCGCCGGGTTCGGTGGCCTCGCCCTCAAGGGCGAGGTGGTGGTCGCGCAGGACACCCACCGCTCGTTCCGTGGGGCGGCGGCCGACTCGTGCCGCGACCTCAAGTCGTACGGCTGGATCCTGACCGCCGTCCAGAACATCGGTGACCACTTTGGCGTCGCCGCGCGTCTCGATCAATACGACCGCAACCGGGACGTCAGCGGCACCGGTTCGGCCTGCACGGCCGCCATCACGGCCGCCGCCAACGACAAGATCACGACGCTGGGCGTGGGCCTTCTCGGGTACGCCGCGGGGGGCCTGAAGGGGTCGATCGTTTACGAGCACATGTGGCGTCCCGAGGCGCTCGCCGCTTCACCGACGCTGGCGCCGGCGAGCTGGGTGCCGACCGATCAGCTCACCTTGCAGATGCAGGCCAGGTTCTAGGTTCAACCCACCGTCGAGGAGACATTCATCATGCGTAGACTGACACTGCTTTCACTGTTCGCTCTCGTCACCCTGGCCATGGCCGCGGCGCCCCGGAGCGCCCAGGCCGGCGGTTCGATCACCGTGAAGGGCTCGGACACGATGGTCATCCTGGGCCAGCGGTGGGCCGAGGACTACATGAAGAAGAACCCCGCCTCCGTCATCCAGGTGACCGGCGGCGGCTCGGGCACCGGCATCAGCGCGCTCATCAACGGCACCACCGACATCTGCGCGTCGTCGCGCGCGATGAAGCCCGCGGAGAAGGAGAAGCTGCGCGACCGCTACAACAACAGCGGCGTCGAGCTGGCGGTCGCCCGCGACGGGTTGGCGGTCTACCTCAACGGCGCGAACCCGATCGCCGAGCTGTCGATGGAGCAGCTGAAGGGGATCTACACCGGCAAGGTGACCAACTGGAAAGAGGTCGGTGGTCCCGACGCCCGCATCATCGTCTACTCGCGCGAGAACAGCTCGGGCACCTACGTCTTCTTCAAGGAGACCGTGCTCGGAGGCGCAGACTTCACCCCGCGGGCCCAGAACATGCCGGGCACGGCCGCCGTCGTGAACGCGGTCTCCAAGGAGAAGTTCGGCATCGGCTACGGCGGCGCCGCCTACGCCAAGGCGATCAAGATCGTTAAGGTGAAGAAGGACGCGGCCAGCGCCGGCATCGCCCCCGACAAGGCCACGGTGCTGAACGGCACCTACCCGCTCGCCCGCCCGCTCTTCTTCTACCTGCGCAACAAGCCGACCGGCGACCTCAAGGCCTTCATCGACTGGACGCTGTCGGGCGAAGGCCAGGCGGTCGTCGAGCAGGTCGGCTACTACCCGGTGAAGTAGTCGGTGAGCTAAGCTCGCCGACGTGACGGCGACGCATCGCGATCTCGCTGGGTGACCCCAGCGGCGTGGGACCCGAGGTGGTGGTGCGCGCGCTGGCGGCCCGGCCCGACGCCGACGTCGTGATCTTCGGCGATCGCGGCGTGCTCGCGCGCGCCGCGGCCGTGACCGGCGTGGCCGCGCCACCGGCGGAGCGCGTCCGCGCGGTCACCGACGTCGGTGACACGGTCACGCCCGGCCGGCCCAGCGACGCCTCGGGGCGCGCGCAGCTCGCCTACCTGGCCGCCGCGACCGACGCGGTCCTGGCCGGCGAGGCCGCGGCGCTGGTCACCGCCCCCATCTCCAAGGAGTGGATCGCGCGCGCCGGATTCGCGTTCCCGGGCCACACCGAGTACCTGGCGGCCCGGGCCGGCGCCCGCGAGTTCGCGATGATGCTGGCGGGGCCGCGGCTGCGGGTCACGGTGGCGACGACCCACGTCGCCCTGCGCGACGTGCCGCAGCTGTTGACCGTCGACGCGATCGCCACCGCGATCTGGCTGACGGCCGAGGCGCTGGCCCGCCGGTTCGGGTTCGCGGCGCCGCGGGTGGCGGTCGCCGGCCTCAACCCCCACGCCGGCGAGGCGGGGCGATTCGGCGACGAGGAGGATCGTCTGGTCCGCCCCGCCATCGATCTCGGCGCGGGCCCGGCTGGCCGCCGCCGGGCTGACGGTCGAGGTGACCGGCCCCCACGTCCCCGACGCGGTGTTCCGCCAGGCGGCGGGCGGCGACTTCGACGCGGTCGTCGCCATGTACCACGACCAGGGGCTCATCCCTTTGAAGCTGCTGCACTTCGACGACGGGGTGAACGTGACCCTGGGATTGCCGTTTCCCAGGACCTCCCCCGATCACGGCACCGGCCACGACATCGCCGGCAGCGGCCGCGCCCGCCCCGACAGCTTTCTGGCGGCGCTCGACCTCGCCACCGCGCTGCTGCGCTAGCAACGCGGGGCGTTCGGGGCCCTTTCAGGGCTCGGATGTAGCTGTTAGGGTACTAGTGCTGGAAATCCGGCTTGGGTGGATGCGCCCGGTTGTAAGCGGGCATCTGCGGGTCTGTCGCTGCTGATTTTGCGCCGCGCATGAACAAGATCGTCGGAATCAAAATCAGAGGGGCGCGCGAGCACAACCTCAAGAACATCGACGTGGAGATCCCGCGCGACAAGCTGGTGGTGATCACCGGCCTGTCGGGCTCGGGCAAGTCCTCGCTGGCGTTCGACACCATCTACGCCGAGGGGCAGCGCCGCTACGTCGAGTCGCTGTCGGCCTACGCGCGCCAGTTCCTCGATCAGATGCGCAAGCCCGACGTCGATTCGATCGAGGGGCTGTCGCCGGCGATCTCGATCGAGCAGAAGACCGGCTCGCGCAACCCGCGCTCCACCGTCGGCACCATCACCGAGATCTACGACTACCTGCGGCTGCTCTGGGCCCGGATCGGCGCGGTGCATTGCTGCAGCTGCGGCGGGCCGATCGCCTCGCAGACGATCCAGCAGATGGTCGACCGCACCTGGAGCTGCCCGAGGGGGCGCGGTTCTCGGTGCTGGCGCCGGTGGTGCGCGACCGGACGGGCGACTGCAGCCGAGCTGCTCGCCAAGCTGCGCCAGGACGGCTTCGTCCGCGCCAACATCGACGGCGAGCTGGACGAGCTGGCCGAACCGCCCAAGCTCGACGCCGGAGAGCCGCACACCATCGAGGTGTTCGTCGATCGGCTGGTGAAGAAGGACGGCATCCGGCAGCGGCTGACCGACTCGATCGAGCTGGCCTCCAAGCTGGCCGACGGCATCGTCAAGATCTCGCCGCTCGAGGGCGACGACCTCCTGTTCTCCGAGAAGTTCGCCTGCACCACCTGCGGCATCAGCTACCCCGAGATCGCGCCCCGGATGTTCTCGTTCAACAACCCGGCCGGCGCCTGCCCCGCCTGCGACGGCATCGGCGCCAAGATGTTCTTCGACCCCGACCTGATCGTCCCCGACGAGGAGCTGTCGATCAAGGAGGGGGCGATCGAGCCCTGGGAGCGGCGCAACAACGCCTTCTTCCAGCAGATCCTGGACGCGGTCTGCGGCCGGTTCGAGATCGACCAGTACACCCCCTGGAACAAGCTGACCGGCCAAGCAGCGGACTTTGCTGCTCGAGGGCTCGTCGGAGGAGGTGGAGTTCACGTTCGAGAAGAACGGGCGCAAGCACAGCTACAAGCGCGAGTTCGAGGGGGTGCTGGCCAACCTGCAGCGCCGGTTCGACGAGTACGAGCGGCGGCGGCGCGAGCAGGGGCGCACCACCGACGAGGACTTCGAGGCGATCTACGACGAGTTCCACCGCTACATGGCCCAGACCGTGTGCGAGGAGTGCGGCGGCGCCCGCCTGCGCAAGGAGGCGCGCGCGGTCAAGGTCGGCGACAAGAGCATCGTCGAGATGACCGCGCTGACCATCCGCGAGGCGCACGACTTCCTGACCGGCCTGGCGCTGTCGCCGCGGCAGCGGGAGGTCGCCGGGCGGATCCTGCGCGAGGTCGGCGACCGGCTGTCGTTCCTGATCAACGTCGGCGTCGACTACCTGTCGCTGGATCGCACCGCCGTCGACGCTGTCGGGGGGCGAATCGCAGCGCATCCGGCTGGCCACCCAGATCGGCAGCTCGCTGGTCGGCGTGCTCTACATCCTGGACGAGCCGTCCATCGGCCTGCACCAGCGCGACAACGCGCGCCTGCTCTCGGCGCTGATCCGGCTGCGCGACCTGGGCAACACCGTGCTCGTGGTCGAGCACGACGAGGACACCATCCGCGCCGCCGACCACGTCATCGACATGGGGCCGCGGGCGGGCGTCAACGGCGGCCGCATCGTGGCCGCCGGCACGCCCGAGGACATCGCCGGCAACACGCACTCGATCACCGGCGCCTATCTGTCGGGGCGCAAGTCGATCGAGGTGCCCGCGCCAGCGGCGCCAGTCGGGCAACCGCAACCTGACGGTCAAGCACGCGCGCGGCCACAACCTGCGCGATCTGACGGTGTCGTTCCCGATCGGCGTGTTCACCTGCGTGACCGGCGTGTCGGGGTCGGGCAAGTCGACGCTGGTGATCGACACCCTGCTGCGGGCGCTGGCGCAGCGGCTGCACCACGCGAAGGCGCCGCCGGAGCCGCACGCGTCGCTGGAGGGGCTGCAGCACATCGACAAGGTGATCGACATCGATCAGGCGCCGATCGGCCGCACGCCGCGCTCGAACCCGGCGACGTACACCGGCGTCTTCACCCACATCCGCGATCTGTTCGCCAACCTGCCCGAGTCGAAGGCGCGCGGCTACAAGCCGGGGCGCTACTCGTTCAACGTGCAAGGGGGGGCGCTGCGAGGCCTGCCAGGGCGACGGCATCATGCGCATCGAGATGCACTTCCTGCCCGACGTCTACGTCGAGTGCGAGGCGTGCGGCGGCCGGCGCTACAACCGCGAGACGCTGGAGGTACGCTACCGCCAGGCCAGCATCGCCGACGTGCTGGACATGACGGTCACCCAGGCCTGCGAGTTCCTGGAGAACATCCCCAAGGTGCGGCAGAAGCTGGAGACCCTGCGCGAGGTGGGGCTCGGCTACATCCGGCTGGGGCAGTCGGCGACGACGCTGTCGGGCGGCGAGGCCCAGCGGATCAAGCTGTCGAAGGAGCTGGCCAAGAAGTCGACCGGGCGGACCGTCTACATCCTCGACGAGCCGACCACCGGCCTGCACTTCGCCGACATCGCCCAGCTGCTGGCGGTGCTGGACCGGCTGGTCGAGGCCGGCAACACGGTCATCGTCATCGAGCACAACCTGGACGTCATCAAGACCGCCGACTGGGTGATCGACCTCGGCCCCGAGGGGGGCCCCGGGGGCGGGCAGATCGTCGCCCAGGGGACGCCCGAAGACGTCGCGCGCGTGGCCGCCAGCTACACCGGCCAGTTCCTGCGCAAGGTGCTATGAGCACCGCATGGTCAAGCTGCTTGCGAATCTCGCCCTGACGGCCGCCCTGGTCCTCGTGGCGACCGAGGCCGGACGCGCGCAGGCGCCGGCGGACGCGGCGCTGCTCCCCGTCGGCGCCGTCGCGCCCGAGGTCGAGGGGAAGGCTCCCGCCGGCGCGGCCGTGAAGCTCTCCTCGCAAAAAGGGAAGTTCGCGGTCGTCTACTTCTATCCGAAGGACGAGACGCCGGGCTGCACCAAGGAGGCCTGCGCGTTCCGCGACGCGTTCGACCAGTTCGTGAAGGCGGGGGTCACCATCTTCGCCGTCTCCCGCGATCCCGAGGCGAGCCACAACGGCTTCCGCGAGCACTACAAGCTGCCGTTCCCGATGGTCGCCGACGTGTCGGGCGCCGTGCAGCGCGCCTACCACGTCCCGGAGATTCGCCCCGGCCTGGCCGCGCGCGTGACGTTCCTGGTCGGCCCCGACGGCAAGATCGCGAAGGTCTGGCCCGAGGTCGATCCCGGCGTCAACGCCACGCAGGTGCTGGACGCGGTCGCCGCGGCCAAGACGAAGAAATAGCCGACCCCCGCGCTTCGCGCGGGAGCGGCTAGGGCCCGACCGAATACAGCAGCGTCACCCAGATCGCGAACGCCAGCAGCAGCAGCGAAAGCGGGGTGTGGCGACGGTCCCAGCGCGTGAGCAGCACCGACCAGGTCCAGACGAGGTACCAGGGGAACCAGACGCCGGACGCGGTCAGGAGCACGGCCAGCGACGCGATCACCCAGGCGGTCGCGATGCGATCCACGCCCGCACGCCGCAACACCAGCGCCGAGCCGGCGAGGTAGGCGATCGTCACGGCCAGGCCCGCCGCCGACAGCAGGCCGCCGGTTCCCGAGTTCGTCCGGTGCAGGTGGTGGCCCAGCCCCGCGAGGGTCGCGGCCCCGCGCCACAGCGGCGCGTAAGCCACCAGCAGCGGCGCCAGCGCCAACCCCACGACCGCGGCGCCCGCGACGGCCATGCGTCGCCAGGAGGAAGACGGCCCGGCCTCGCGAACCGCGGCCACCACGAGCCACGGGACCAGCAAGAGCGGGATGAACTTCACGGCCGCGGCGCACCCGATCAACAGGGCGCCCGCGCGCACGCGCCCGCCGCCGACGGCGACCAGCGCGGTCATCACCAGCGCCATCATCACGAAGTCGTTGTGCCCGTTGCCGGGCCCCTCGATCAGGAAGAGCGGGTTGCAGCCGATCGCCGCCAGCGCCAGCCCGCCGCGTCCCGGGCGCAGCCGCTCGGCCAGCGCGCCGCCCGCGCGCGCCAGCACGATCAACGCCGCCGCGGCCAGCAGCTTCAGCGCGACGACCTGGGCGAACAGCCCCGCCCGCCGCAGCACCCAGACGACGGCGATCGAGAGCCAGGTCCAGAGCGGGCCGTACGGTGACGGGAGGTCGGGGGCCATGAACGGCGCGGTCGCGTCGTGCAGCTCGAGCAGCGCCTCCCGGCTCGCCGCGTAGGGGTTCAGGTGGTGGAGCGCGGCGAGGCGGGCGTAGCCGACGTAGCGGTAGCTGTCGACCGAGAGCGACAGCGGCCACGCGAGCGCGAACGCCACCGCCAGCGCGGCGGTCGTCACCTGCAACGTCCGCGGCTGCAGCCGCCCGCCCCCGACGCCGGCGAGCACCAGCGCCAGGTAGGCGGCCCACGCGCCGACGAGCAGCAGCCGAAACCCCAGCCGGTATCCGTCGAGCGCGAGCGGCGCCGCGCGCACGCCGTACGCGGCGCGGAAGTGCGCGACCCCCTCGGGGTTCAGCCCCCAGACCGACTCGAACGCCGCCGGCGTCAGGTACTGCCAGGCGGCGAGCCCGACGAGGGCCACGGCGAGCGCGACCAGCGCCGCGCGCATCACGGCGGTCCCTCCCGGCGACCCGCCGTCAGCGGGGCGGGACATGCGCTCCGGCAGGGGCCTCGTAGACGACCCACTCCTTGTCACGGAAGCGCTGCTGCCAGCCGTCGGCGCCGAGCGACTTCGCGGTCGGCGAGTCGATCGACAGGAACGCGCAGCGGATGCCCCAGCGATCGAAGACCGGTCGGTACGGCGCCTCCCCCCGCTCGACGGCGATGTGCGCGAGCAGGAACGGCATCGGATAGGGATCCTGACGGCCGTCGACGAAGACCGGCCGCTCGGGGGCAAACCAGATCAGGTGACCGCCCTCGTTGTAGTGGTTGTAGAGGGGCCCCGGGCAGTCGTCGATGGCCCGCAGCGCGGCGGCCGGGATCGGACGCCAGCCGAGGAACTTCGGCTGGGCGATCCAGACGAACGCAACCATCAGGGCCGCCAGCCCCGCCAGCCCCGCCAGCAGCCCCAGGTTGACCAGCGGGTGATCGGGGGTCGCCGGCCGCGGCTTGCGAGGGCGAAAATCCGGCCCCAGCGTCCGGTTGATCGCCGGCATCAGCGCGATCAAGAACGGCGCGATGTTGCGCGACGACCGGATCGCCAGCGGCATCAGCGCCAGCGCCGCCGCGATCGTCGCCCACTCGCCCCAGCCTGCCACCGCCACCGCGCGCCGCCGCACGACCAGCGCCACGACGAACGCGAGCACGCCGAGCCAGAACAGAATCCCGAGGAGGTCGATCGGCACCGGCGGAAACCACTCGGTGATGTGCAGCGCGTAGGAGCGCTGGGTCGATTCGATCACGAAGCGATAGATCCCGAACCCGTTCGGTGTCGCCGCCGTCGCCAGCCCGGCCAGCGGCACGACCACCGACAGCGCCCGGGCCCGCCGCCGATCGTCGGGCCCGCCGCGCCGCCAGCGCAAAAGCGCCGCCACCCAGACCCCGACCAGCACGACGCCGCCCAGCACCACGCCGCCGTGCGCGTTGGCCCAAAGGAGAAAAAGCGGCGGGATCACCCGGTGCCGGTCATTCACCAGCAACCAGATCAGAAGCGCGATCAGGAACAGCGTGAGCACCTGCGGCCGCAGCACCCAGACACAGCAGCTGGTCGCGAGGCCGTAGGCGAGCGGCGCGAACCGCGTCATCCGTGGCCCGACCATCAGCCGGTAGATGATCGCCATCGCCCCCCAGAGACAGAGCGCCGCCCACAGCACCAGGGCCGGCATCCCGCCCAGCCGGTAGGCGCCGTACATCAGGGCCTGGGAGAGCCATTCGTGATCGGGCCAGGGCGCGCCGGCGAAGGTGTGTGAGTAGTGATCGACGCGCGGCACCTGCCCCGTGCGCCAGATGTCGGCGCCCGCGCGCAGATGCCAGAAGGTGTCGTTCTGGGCCGAGAGAACGAGCGCCGCGGCCCCGAACACCACGAAGAGCAGGCCGATCGCCATCGCGTCGAAGGAGATGCCGCGGCGCCACGACGGCCCGGTCACGGCGCCCCCGGGGCGACCAGCACCGCCCAGGCGTCGTCGCGAAACCGCGTGCGCCAGCCGTCGGCGGTGAGCCGCGCGCCCAGCCTCGACTGCGGCGACAGGATCGCGCACGCGATCCGGTGGCGCGTGAACAGCGGCTGGTAGGGGGCACCGACCTCGACGGCGATGTGCTCCGCCAGGAACGGCGCCGGGTAGGGATCCTGACGGCTGTCGACGAACACGGGCTTCGGGCGCGCGAACCAGAGCAGGAAGCCTCCGCGGTTGTAGTCGTTGTAGACGCGATCCGGGCATTCGTTCAGCGCCGCGAGCGCACCGTCGCTGATCGGCTTCCAGTTGAACCGCGGCAGCGCCGTCGCCCAGGCGACCGCGACGATCGCCGCCTCGGCCAGCGACACCGCCACCAGGACCGCCAGGTTGACGCGCGGGCGATCGCCCGCGCTGCGCCGGCGGTAGACGTGAACGTCCGGACCGAGCAGCCGGCTCGCCGCCGGCATCGCCAGCAGCGCGAACACGGGAATGAGGCGCACCGCCCGCGCCGCCAGCGGCAGCGTCACCAGCGCGGCGGCGAGCAGGACGACGTCGCTCCAGGGCGCCGCGGCCAGCGCCCGGCGCCGGCGCACCAGCAGCGCGCAGAGCCCCAGCGCCAGCAGCCAGAACCAGATCGTCAGCAGCGACGTGGGATAGGCCGGCAGCCATTCGGCGATCTCGTCCTGCCGGGAGAGCGCCGTCGACGTGAGCATGAACCGCCAGAGCCCGAAGCCGAGCGGCGTCAGCGCGGTCGCGACCGCGCAGACGGGCACCAGTACGGCGAGGGTGATGGCGCGCTGACGCTCCGGCCCCCCGCGCGGGTGGGCGCGCGCGCGCCAGATCGCCGCCAGCGCGGCCGCGCCGAGCACCAGGCCACCCTGCGCGACGCCGCCGTGGGCGTTGGCCCACAGCACGAACAGCGGGGGAAGCCAGCGGTAGCGCTCGGTCACCAGCAGCCAGAGCAGCAGCGCCAGGAGCAGCACGCTGACCACCTGCGGTCGCAATCCCCAGCCGCCCGACGCGAGCGGGAGCGCCAGCAGCATCAGCGCGAGCCGCGTCCAGGCCGGCCCGACCATCAGCCGGTACACGATCGCCAGCGCGCCCATCGCCAGCGCGGCGGTGGTCGCGGTCAGAAGCGGCATCCCTCCGAGGCGAAACGCGCCGAACGAGAGCGCCTGCCAGAGCCATTCGTGATTGGGCCAGAACCGCCCGACGGCGGTGAACGAGTAATGCTCGTCGAGCGGGACGTGGTGCGTCCGCCAGATCTCCTCGCCGGCACGCAGGTGCCAGTAGGTGTCGGCGCCGGCCGGGGCCAGGCAGGCGATCAGCGCGAAGGCGCCGAAGAGCAGCCCCACCGCCAGCTGCGGGAAGGTGACGCCGGTGGTGTCACCGGCGTCGACGGGGCCGACGCGCGACGGATCGATGCGCCATTATACCGACGCCGCTCCGGCCCGCCTGATGCGATCGGCCGGCGAGCGGCGCGCAGACTCACTGACAAGCACCGACAGGTGGGGACGCGCCCGCTGTCCACGCGCCATTCACCGTCGCTGCCGGCCGCCAGCGACGAGAGCGCGCGTGATACGATTGTTCACGTTGGATCGTTGTTCGATGACGACTGAAGCTCAGACAGCGACGGCCCCGCGGCGGCGCTCACGAGAGCGCGGCGCTGCGGCGATCGAGTTCTCGATCTCGTTGATCCTGCTGGTGCCGCTCATCTTCGGGATGATCGACTACGGCTACTACTTCTACGTCTCGACCACAGCGGCCGAGGCGGCGCGCTTCGCCTCCCGGGCGGTGGCGGTCACGACCGTCGGCGCGTGCACGAACGCCGCCGGCGTCACGGCAGCACAGACAGCCGGCTCGCTCGCCGCAACGAACTACATGAATCAGATCGGGCTCGGCTCCTCGACCAACCTGACCACCACGATCGCCTGCCAGCCCGCGCCTCCCGCCACCTTGAGCCCGTACTGGAAGGTGACGGTCACAGTCAACTTCCCCCCGATCATCGGGATCATCAAGTCGCTGATGAAGCAGTCGACCACAACCACGGGGTGGGTGGCCTACACCGAGGAGATCTTCGTCCTCGGTAAATGAGCGGGACCACCGGCGTCCCGCCGGGTCTCCGCTAGCCGGGCGCTGGCCGCGCCCGCGCTCTAGTTCTGGAGGTAGGCGCTGCCGCCTGTCGCGCCGCTGGGGCCGTTGATGGCCGACGTGTTGCCGGCCTGCAGCTGGACCCGGTTTCCGATCAACGATCCGTTGATGACCATCTGGTTGCCGCTGAAGTTGAGGCATCCATTGGGCGCGTAGAAGTTTCCGTTGAACGTGATCCTGTTGTTACCGATGTTGATCGCCTGCGTTGCCGGGCACGCGGCGGCCGAGTCCGAGATGGCGACGAACCCTCCGGAGTTGGCGTTGATCGTGCCCGTGTCGCCGCTGAAGGTGATCTTGCCAACCGCGACGATGGTGATGTTCGCGGCGATGACCGGCGTGCCCCAGTTGATGTCGTAGTCACCCCCGCTGCAATAGACGCCGGGCGGGGTGGCGTTCGTCAATGCGAGGTTCCTGTTGCCGGGGAGCAGGTTCGTCCCGGCGATGCACAACGCGGCGAAGTTCGCGCTGGTGATGCCCGCCCACGGATTGGTGGGGATGGTGCCGGGGCCCGCGCCGCCCGAAACCGACGTCGAGCCCATGTTCGAGGGGCATGGGGGCGACGAGGGCCAGACCGCGCTGCCAACGATGGCTCCGCCGGCAAAGAAGTTGATGTCCGCGGCCGACGCCACGTCGCCGGTGATGGTGAGCGACGGACTGTTGCTCTCCACCCCGCCCGTCGCGCAGCCGCCAATGGCCAGGACCGCGGGAACGACGGGCTGGCCGATGGCGGTGGAGCTGGCCGAGACCGTTTTGGTGGTGAAGCCGAAGAGGCGAGAGAAGAAGACAGGTTGCTGCTGGGAGATGGTCACCGTCAACGCGTTTCCCGAGACGCTCGTGCCCACCGTGGTCGATCCGCTGTTGGTGAAGCCGTTGTCGCTCGCGATGCTGATCGCGCGGGAGGTCTGGATGCCGCCTTTGGCCCCACCCAGCGCCGCCGCGTCGGCCGCTCCCTGGAGGCCGAGCCGCTTCGTGTAGGCGAAGCCGACGTCGATCGCCAGCGCGGAGAGCCCGCACAGCATGAACAGGGAGGCCATCACCATGATGGCGATGCCACCATTGTCTGAACGTCGATTTGTTTTCATTCGAGCATCGCCCTGCTGCGGCCGGTGAGCGGCACCGAGCCGATTTTTGAAAAGACGCCTGTGTACGACGAAAAGGTGTGGGTGACGACGACGGTGACCTCGAACCCGGCGCCCGTCCCGTGGGCCGCGAAGGTCGGATCGGTGGCGGCGAGGCCGTTGACGGCGACCGCGACGTCGCCGTTCGTCAGCGCCAGGAACGGGACGGCGTTGATCGTCGCCGTCTTGATCGCCGAGACGGTGGTCGTCGCACGCACGGAGGCGGTGCGGGCGCCGATGATGGCCGCGTAGCTCACCATGCAGCGTGAGACGACCAGGAAGGCGCCGTCGACCGCGCCGAAGAGGAGCGCCAGCAGCACCGGCAACACGAGGACGAACTCGACCGTCGTCGACCCCCGTTGCCGGTCACGTCTCACGTTGCGTGCGTGGTACGGCAGCACACGTTCATTGTAGAGCGCCGAGCCCAACCAAAGACAGATCAGATCCGCGAAAACGTCGGCGACACTGTCAGTGCAGGTGCGACGGAAGCCCTTATTGGCCCCTTTATTGGCCTGCGGGCACCGACGGCGGGGGCATGTAGCCTTCGGCGCCGCCACGCGGCGCGACCATCATGATTTGACGCCCCTGGCCTTCGCCGCTGCCGCCGCTGACGTTACGACGATAGTTCTTCGAGACCAGCTCCGCTTCCTGCGCGTCGAGCGTCTCTATGCTGTGGCGCGCGACGGCGCTCTCGGGGCGAGCCGGCAGATGCTGGGCGGAGAACCACGCGACATAGGCCTCGCCGTAATGCGAGCTCAGGTGCTGGCGCGCGCAGGCGCCGCCGGTCAGCGAGACGACCGCGAGCGCGAGAGCCGGAAGCAACCGATTCAGGGAGCGTTTCGTCATGGACGGGCCTCTTTGTCGGGGATGTGGGGTGCGGGCGCGGGGAGAGCTTTCGCCGGCGCCGCGGCGGGAGCCGCGGCCGGGACGGGTGGGGCAGCCGCGGGAACGGCAGCCCCGGCAGGAAGAACGGCATCGGCCGGCGCGGGGGCGGCCACGGGCGGCGTCGCCTCGGGCGGCACCGGCCGGCCGAGCACCGCCGCTGCGTGAACCAGATTCTGGCGCGCGTGCCCCGCCGACGGATCCAGCCGGATCGCCTCCAGGTACAGCTGAAAGGCGTTGCTCATGTCGCCGCGACGTTCGTACGCGAAGCCGAGGTTGTTCTTCGCCTCGGACTCCGTTCCCCCCATCTGAAACTCGCGCGCCGCCCGACGCAGATCACCCGTCGCCGCGCAGGCGAAGCCGAGGTTGGTGCGGACCCTGCGCGAGAGCGGGGCCAGGCGAGCTGCAGAATCGTACTGGGCGATCGCCTCACGAAAGCGATGGCGCAGGTAGAGCGAGAACCCGAGGTTGTTCAGGTACGCGGCGTTGTTGGGAGCGAGGCGAACCGCCTCCTTGTGCTCCTTTTCGGCCTCGGACCGTAGCTGCACGTCGTAGAGGATCCCCAGCGCCGCGTGCGCCTCGGGCGCGTCGGGGGTCTCTTTCAGCGCCGCGCGCAGATCGGCTTCGGCGTCGGCGAACAGACCGCGCTCGCGATAGACGATCCCGCGCATGATCAGGATCTCGGCGTCGTTCGGCCGCTCGCGGTGCATCTCGTCGAGCATCGCGAACGCCCGCCCCCAGTCGCCCCGCCCGACGAGGTCGCGGGCCAGATTGGTCCGTGCGAGGTAAGCAGACTGCGAGGTCGCACTGCGGCGGCCACCGCCCGCGCAGCCGGAGGCGCCCAAGGCGAGCGCGCAGGCGCCGAAGACGACGACCCGTATCCCCCGGGCGCCGATCATTTCCCGCCCATGCTGCCGACGATCATGACGACCGCCGGCCCGATGACCACCACCATCAGCGACGGAAGGATGCAGAGGATGAGCGGCACGGTCATCTTGACCGAGACCGCCGCCGCCTGTTCCTCGGCGCGCTGCATCCGCTTGGTCCGCATCCCTTCCGAGTGCACGCGCAGTGCGCGCGCGACGCTGGTGCCGAACATCTCGGTCTGGATGATCATCGCCGAGAGCGTGCGCAGATCTTCGACGCCGGTGCGGTTCGAGAGACGGTGAAACGCATCCGAGCGGCGCACGCCGGCCTGGATCTCGAGCAGCGTCTGCTTCATCTCCAGCGCCAGGATCGGCGCCACCATCTCGAGCTCCTGCGCCACCTTGGCCATCGCGGCGTCGAGAGCGAGGCCCGCCTCGACGCAGGTGACCATCAGGTCCATCGCGTCGGGCAGCGATTCCTCGATCAGCTTCTGGCGCTCCTGGATCCGGCCCGACAGCCAGATGTTCGGCATGAAGAAGGCGAACGCGCAGCCGATCATCGCGCAGGCGAGGTCGGTCGGGAACTCCATCGGAGCCGCGAGATGGATGTTGATCTGCCACAGGCCGATGATCGCCAGGGGCGGCAGGAGCAGCTTGACCCCCAGGAAGATCTCGACCGCGTTCTCCGTGCGGTAGCCGCCGTGGATCAACGAGCGGTTGAGGCGCGACAGATCCTCGCCGCCGGTCGGCTTCACCAGCTTGGCGAAGGGGCGGAGGATCGAGGCGATGCGGGCGAACGACTTCTCGGGCGCCCGGGCGTCGTGGCCCAGATCCATGCCCCCGCTGGTCGCGCGCTCGAGCCGCTCGATCACCTCGTCGCGCTTGCCGCCGAGCAAGGCGCGGGCGCCGTAGGCGAGGAGGCCGATGCAGATCAGGCCTCCGATGGCCGCGAGCAACAGCCCGATGTCGATGTCGCCGAGCATCAGATTTTGACCTGGGTCATCTTTCGCATCATCAGGAAGCCGAGCGTCCAGCTGGTGACGGCGTAGCCCAGGAAGTAGTGGCCGACGTCCGAGGTGAACAGCCGCATGATGTAGGGGCGGTTCGCCGTCAGCATGAACAGGACCGAGACGATCGGCAGCGCGCCGACGACGTAGCTCGAGGTGCGCCCCTCGGCGGTCAGCCCGCGCAGCTTGCCCTGGAACTTGTAGCGGCCGCGAACGGTCTCCGCGATCTTCTCGATGATCTCGACGAGGTTACCGCCGGTCTCCTTCTGCACGATCACGCACAGCGCGAAGATCTTCAGGTCCTGATTGTCCGGGGCTCGCCGGGTCATGTCGCTGACCGCCTTCTCGAACGCGATCCCAAGCTCCTGGGCCTCGAACGCGCGCCCGAACTCGACGCTGACCGGCGTCGGCATCTCGGTGGCGACCATCTTGAACGCGCTCGACAGCGCGTGACCGGCCCGGAGCGAGCGGGCCATCATCTCGAGAGCGTCGGGGAGCTGCTCGGAGAGGCGCCGGCTGCGGCGTGAGCGCATGAACATCACGTAGAAGATCGGCATGAACCCGAACAGAAACGCCAGCACGAGGGTCATCACCAGGCCCGAGCTGGCGATGACGCCCAGCAAGATCCCGCCCAGAAAACCCGCCCCGCAGATCCCGAGCAGGGTCGCCACCGTCATCTCGAGCTCGGTCTGCTCGAGCAGGCTCTCCAGCCGGGCGCTGAGCTTGAGCGAGCGCAGGACGGCGTCGATCGCGGGATTCGACGACATCTTGTCGCGGCGGAGAAGACCGGGAATTCCCGAGCTGACGCCGTCGGTGCTGCCGAGGTTCGAGAGGCGACGTTTGAGCTCGTCGTTGCGCCGATCCGACAGGAAGCGCAGCGTGTAAAAGAACGCCTCCATCACCGCCACCGCGGTGAAGGCCAGGACGCCGATGAGGATGATCTTCACGGCGGGCTACCTCACAGATAGGGCTTGATGATCTCCGCAGGATCGATTCCGTAGCGCTCGATCCGGTCGAGCGCCCGGGGCCTGATGCCGGTGAAGCGGAACTGCCCGACAATCTTGCCGGCCGCGTCGACGCCCTGCTGCTCGAACTTGAAGATCTCCTGCATCGTGATCACGCCGGACTGAATGTCGGTGATCTCCGAGATGCTGGTGATCCGGCGCTTGCCGTCGGTGCCGCGGGAGAGCTGGATGATCGTGTTCAGCGATCGGGCGATCGTCTGCCGCACCAGCTGCTCTGACATCTGGATGCCGCCCATCCCGACCATCGCCTCGACGCGCGACAGGGCGTCGCGCGGGGTGTTGGCGTGCACGGTGGTCATCGAGCCTTCGTGACCGGTGTTCATCGCCTGCAACATGTCGAGCACCTCGCCGCCGCGGCACTCGCCGATGACGATGCGGTCGGGGCGCATACGAAGCGCGTTCTTCACCAGATCGCGGGGGAGGATCTCTCCCTTCCCCTCGATGTTGGGCGGGCGCGTCTCCAGCCGGACGACGTGGCGCTGCTGCAGCTGCAGCTCGGCCGCGTCCTCGATGGTGACCACGCGCTCGGTCTCGGGGATGAACGACGACAGCGCGTTCAGCATCGTCGTCTTGCCGGTGCCGGTGCCGCCGCTGATCAGGCAGTTGAGCTTCGCCTTCACGCACGCGGCGAGAAACGCCAGCATCTCGGGCGTGGCGCTGTTGATGGCGACCATGTCCTTGATTCGCAGCGGCGACCCGCCAAAGCGACGAATCGAGAGCACCGGGCCGTCGATCGCCAGCGGCGGGATGATGGCGTTGACGCGGGCGCCGTCGGGGAGGCGGGCGTCGGCCATCGGCGACGACTCGTCGATGCGGCGGCCGACCCGCGACACGATGCGGACGATGATCTGTTGCAAGTGGGCGTTGTCGCGAAAGCGGACGTTGGTGAGCTCCAGCTTGCCGAACCGCTCGACGTAACAGGTGTTGAAGCCGTTGACCATGATGTCCGAGATGGTCGTGTCGGCCAGCAGCGGCTCGAGCGGCCCGAGGCCAGTCACCTCGTCGAGCAGCTCCTCGACCATCTGCTCGCGTTCGACGCGGTTCAGCGGCAGGTCGCTGCTGGCGAGCAGGTTGTTCAGGATCAGCCGCAGCTCGTCGCGCAGCTGTTCGCGCGGCAGCCGTTCGATCGTCGCCAGATCCAGCTTCTCGATCAGCTTCTGATGCAGCTCGTGCTTGAGCTCGTGGTAGGTGTCGGTGTTGCCGCCCGGCATCGACGGCGCCTGCGTGTTGCGGGTAGGCGTCGCGTGGGTGAACGACCCGGTAGGCTCCGGGCGCTTGTTCAGTCGATCACGTAGCCCCATCGGCGACCTTCTTCCCGAACAGCGTTCCGAGCAGGCTCATCCGCCGCATCCGCGGTACCTTCTCGGGGAGCAGGTGCTCGATCAGGGACTCGATGTCCTGGGTGATCTTGGCGCGCGGCGCGGCGTCGGTCAGCAGCACGCCGCGGTTGATGGCGTCGATCAACAGAATGAAGTCGTTGGCGATCGTGTGCGTCAGCGGGTGCCCGAGCGTCTCGGCGACGACCTCGGTCGTGATCTTGGACGCCTTCTGGTAGCGGTTGAGCAGCAGCTTGATCCGGTTCTGGTCGTACTGCAGGCGCCCGAACAGCTCCAGGCAGCGCTGACCGTTGCGCACTGCCGGCACGTCCTGGGTCAACGTCAGGAAGACGTGCTGGCTGCCGTCGAGCGCCGCCAGCGACAGCTCGTCGAACCCGCGCACACCGTCGACGATCACGAAGTCGTAGTTGCGACGCAAAAACTCCAGCAGGGCCGTGATGTCCTGGGCCTTGATCTGCTCCGCCTCCTCGACCTTGCTGCTCTGGGCGAGCACGTTGATGCCCGACCGGTGCTTGGTCACCGACGAGGCGAGGAGCTCGCGATCGAGCCGGCTCATGTTGGCGAGCACGTCGGTTATCGAGTACGTCCCCGCGACGTCGAGGAACGACAGCACGTCGCCGAGGTGGAGATCGAGATCGACGAGCACGACCCGCAGCGACCGGCGCTGCATCGACCCCGCCAGATTGACCGCAATCGCGGTCGCCCCCACGCCCCCCTTGGCGCCGAAGATGGTGACCACCTGGCCGACGTCACCGGCGCTCACCGTCACCCGGGCGTGGGTCCGCACCGCCACCCGCAGCTCCTCGTGATCGCTCTCGAGCACGAACTCGCGCGCGCCCGCGCGCATCGAACGGAGGATGAGCTCCGGATCCTTGCTGGCCGAAACGACGATGACCACGCCACCCGCGGCGGCCACGTTGTGGATCAGGCCGAAGCGATTCGGAGCGTCGGCCCGCACCGACACGATCGCGGCGCCGGGATTGATGTTCCGGTACTCGTCGGCGATCTGCTCGGCGGGGGTCTTCGAACGAACGACGTTGGCTATGTCCTTGAGCGCCAGCCGCAGGTCCGCCTGCTGGGCGTCGTCCATTCCAAGCAACAAAACGGTTGGTCTAGACATCTCGCTTCATCATCGTAGCAGCTAGCGGATGAATCCGAGCTCTCCGCTCGGCCCCCGGTCGCGCATCGCCTGTTTCATTCCCACATCCTGGTGCTGCCCGCCCCCGCCGTCGCTCCCGAAGAGAAACAGCTGGATGTCGTTCGGATCGTTCAGCTCGTTCTCCGTCGGCAGCTTGGGCGCATCGTGGGGCGCGACCGGCTTGGCCAGGTGAGCCGTCACAACCACCAGCAGCTCGGACTCGTCGTGCTGGTAGCTCACCGACCGGAACAACATGCCCAGGATCGGCAGGTCGCCCAGGAAGGGGATGCGCTGGATCGACGAGCGCACGCGATCCGAGAGCAGTCCGGCGATCGCGAAGCTCTGCCCGTCCATGAGACGCACGGTGGTCTCGCTCTGCCGGGAGGTGAGGCCCGGGATCGAGGTGCCACCGATCGTGACCGACCGGGCGGCGTCCACGTCGCTGACCTCGGCGGCCAGCTTGAGGTGCAGGGCCCCGTCGGCGATCACCGTGGGCGTGAAGTTCAGGATGATGCCGAACTTCTTCCACATCACGCTGACCGCGCCCAACCCCGACGTGACCGGGATCGGGAACTCACCGCCGACCAGGAACTTCGCTTCCTGCCCCGACAGCGCCACCAGGGTCGGCTCGGCCAGCATCTTGGCCAGGCCGCTCGACTCCAGCGCGGTCAGGATCGCGCTGAACGGAAACTGCGGCAGGCCCGAGAAGAACATGTTGAAGCCGCCGCCCACCGCCGGCGCCGGGATGGCCGGCCTCGCCGCCGAGCCGGTCCCCGGGACCGTGCCGAACTGATCGATCGCGATCGAAGGGCTGGTCAACCCGGCCACGAAGCGGCCGCCCGCGTCCTGGTGGAAGAAGTTCAGGCCGAGCTCACGGAGGCCGTTGCGCGACACCTCGGCGAACTTCACCTCCAGCTGGACCTGCTGGTTCCCGACCACGTGAATCAGGTTCGCGATCTTCTCTGCGTGCAGCTGGGCGACCTCGGCCGCCCGCTCGGGGACGCGAACGTCCGCGACCTCGCCCGAAAGCACGACGAGGTCACCGGCCGCCGAGACCGTGATCTTCTCGTTCGGGAAGAACTCGGTCAGCTGCGCCCGGAGCGCGTTGAGATTGCGCGACACCTGCAGCGCGAGCACCAGCGGCTGATCCTGCTTGTTCCACAGGGTCAGGTCCGTGGTCCCCACGCCACGCGACGTGAGCAGCATCTGCGTCGGGGTGATCACCTTCAGATCGGCGATCTTCGGATCGGCGACCGAGACCCGGCCGATCGGCTCCGACAGGATCAGCAGGCGGTTCTGGCCGGTCTCGAGGGCCAGGTTCTTCATCGCCCCGACCTCGCGATCGATCTTTATCGCCGGCGTGCTCCCTACATGATCCGCCGCCAGCGCGCTCCTGGCCGTCAGAGCCGTAGCGAGCAACGCCATCCTCACCAGCGTCCGTGACATCACTGGCGGTTGTCTCCCTTGTTGAAGTTGCGCTGCTCATAGCGATCGCCGCGGAGGATCTCCACGACGTCGCGCTTGGGTGCTTCGGGCCCGGGTGTCGGCGCTGCAACCGCCACCGCCTGCTTGCCGCGCCCGTGACCCGCTTTCCCCGCCGCCTGCCGCCCGGGAGGAGGCGGCGCCGGCACCGGCACGCCGTCCTTCATGGCAACCGGCTCGCCGACGAGCTCCGACGGGATCGCCCCGACGGTGTCGACCGGCAGGGAGTCGGTCCAGCTGCGCAGGGTCAGGAGCAGCCGCCCCTCGACGGCCGCCAGCGCCAACCGCTCCGAGTCCTGCGGCGACACGAGCAGCGTCGCGACGGTCGCGGGCGTGGCCTGCAGCCGGTTCTTGTTGGCCGACTCCACCTCCTGACCGACCGCCAGCACCTTCACGTTCTGCATGAACACCTTCGCCGTCATCTCTGCGCCGGGCCGCGGCGGGTGCAGCGTGACCAGCACGTCGACGCGATCGTCGGGGTGAATGAAGCCGGCGACGCCGACGACGTCATCTACCCGCACGGCGATCGCCCGCATGTTCGGGGGGATCAGCGCGGCCAGGCCGTTGCCGGCGTTCTTCGCGGCCAGCATCGTCGGCAGGATCGGCTGCTCGATGATCACGCGAGAGATCAAGATGCGACCGATCAGCTCCTTCGGATCGCTGAGCACGCCCGGCGGCAAGTGATCCGCGGGCCACTCGGCCAGCTTCAGATCCTCGGGCGCGATCTTGGCCGCCAGCGGAAGATCCACTGCCGCGACCACGACCTTCGCTGTCTTGACGACAGTGCCGCCCGGGCGCCGATCGAGGTAGCGCGCGATCATCAGCGCGGTGCCCAGCCCTGCGACCAGAGCGAACGCCCAGAACAGCACCGCGCGCGCGCCCGAACGCCGCGCAGTGCCTTCCGCTGCGCGTCGGAGGCGATTCGAGCCCGGCATGGGGTCATTGATGGCCAAGAGCATCTCCTCCGAAAGAACGTCGCCGGGCCTGGCGAATGAACTGGGCCCTGTAGGGCAACATTGAGTTCATCGACTGGCTGCGCCGTATATTTAGATTACAGTGGTCGGCGCGCTGCGCCTAGAATCTGTTTCGAACCCTACACAGATGGCGAGCCGGGTTCCGGCTAGGCGACGAAACAGACGACAGCGGTCCCGAGGGCAACCGCGACCGCATAGGGGACCGAAAGGTGACCCGCGCGATGAGTCGGCAGAGGCGGCAGCTCGCCCTGCAACACGGCCAAGGTGACGTTCGCGCGGACGTCGGCGCGGGCCGCCGGACGCGCGAAGAGGTAACAGACCGCCGCCACCAGTCCTCCTGCAACCGCGGTCGCGAGCACGAACGGCAGCAGGAGATTCAACCCCAGCCAGGCTGAAGTGGCGGCGGCGAGCTTCACGTCGCCGCCGCCGATTCCGCCCGCATTCCACGGAACGTACAGCGCCACTATCACGATGGCCGCGGCGGCGAGACCGGAGAGAGCGCCCAGTGGACCGTGCAACAGCCCCTGCGCGATCAATCCGGCCAACAGCAATAGCCCCGTGACGGCATTCGGAATCCGACGCCGTCGCAGGTCGCTGACCGCAGCCCAGAGCAGTCCAAGCCCAAGGACACCAAGACAGGGGATCGGTAGAGGCATCAACGAACGAACGTTAGATGCCTAAACCGATCCCCGTTCCAGGGCCTGACCTTCGCCAAACGCGAGACGAGCCGTTACGGCCCGATCTTCGAGGCTACGTTATTAAACTGGTTGCTGATCTTCCCACCGAGCAGGAAGACGACCACGACGATGACGCCGGCGATCGCGGCGACGATCAGACCGTACTCGACGGCCGTAGCACCTTCCTCGTCCTTGAACAGCTTCACCAGATTCTTCAGCATCGGATTTCTCCTTGGTTGGTCAGGTCCAGTTCCAGTTGCCCGTGCCGACCAGCCGTCAGCGGGCGAGTGATGCAGAATACGTAAATTTCGTCTTCTACACCCAGCTTCATCGGCCGGCAGAGACAAACCTTTAACCCGTACGAAACAAAAATTCGCTGTAGTTGTTAGGTGTTACGGTATGTCTTGGTGTGCCGGTCACCCACCATGGCCACCGCCAGGCGGATTGCGGCTTACCGATCGGCTCTGCTGTGGAGGCTGTAAAGGTTGGCGGCCTTGCTGCCGAGCAGGAAGGCGACCACCCCGATCACATCCGCACGATTGCGATCCCGCTGAACACGGACCGAGCCACACGAAAAGGGACGGGTCGTTCCAGCATCACCCGCAGCTCGCGCAGGGCGGTCACGTATCCATTGGAACGCGCGGATGGCGATCCAGTCAAAAAAATTTCTTCCGATTCCCTGGAGCGTGACGCCATGATCGCGATCAACGTGACTCCCAAACATCTGGTGTTGGTCGCTGCGTTGTCCCTCTCGTCGTTCGCGGCGTGCGGGCGCGTTCCCGGTCAGTTCGAGATCGTGAACAACCAGGTGCCGCTCCCCGGCTGTGTGATCCCCACCAGCGCGGGCGTCTATCAGGGACAAGGTCGGCTCGACCTCAGCCTCGTCGGGTCCGGCGCCGGCTCGGCGTACTACGTCTTCCCGCTGATGCGAAACAACCTCGAGAGTTCGGGCGGCGGCGTCGACGTCAATCAGATCACTCTGAAGTCGTTCGCCGTCGACATCACCCCGCTGGGCCCGGCCACCGGGCAGGTCCAGCAGGTCTTCGACTCGCTCGAAGCGGACGGCAATCTGCGCAGCCTGCTGCACTACAAGACGCCGTGGTCGGGGAGCGTGGGGTCGGGCGGCAGCGAGATCTCGGCCTGGGTGGCTGCCTTCCCGCCCGAGCTCGCGGGCCGCATCCTGGCCACGCAAGAGGTCGGCAACCAGCCTTCGCTGGCGATCAATCTGCGCATCCGCGCGTTCGGCAGCACGACGACGAAGAACATCGAGTCCGATCCGTTCGACTTCCCGATCTACGTCTGCGCCGGCTGCTTGATCGCCAACCTGCAACCGTGCCCGTACACGGTGGCGCCCCGCAACCTCGGCCACGAATGCAACATCGCCCAGGACGCACCCGTCGATTGCTGCACAGCCGGCAACGACCTGATCTGTCCTCCCGCGGTGGTCTCGCAGTGAAGCGCGCCCACGCGGCCCTGCTCGCGTGCGGCCTGTTGCTGCCCACCCTCGGGTGCGACAAGGGCCCCACCAACGACAACCCGTATCGCCCGCCCACGGGGGGCGCCGGAGCGACCGGGCACCCGCCGAGCGGCACGGTCGCGATCTCGATCGAGGAACCGACCGGCGGGATGCTGTTCGGCGCCGGGACGCTGATCTCGATCAAGGCTCATGTCGCCGTCGAGGGCGGCACCGACTTCATCGACACCGCCAGCGTCGGGGCCTACGTGACCCGCGGGACCAGCGCCGCGTCGGTCGAGACGGGGCAGCTCGTCCCGGGCGGCGGCGATCTCTACACCGGGCGGATCAGCCTCTCCGCCGATCTCCCCAGCGACCACTACACGCTCTGGGTCACCGGGACCAGCTCCAGCGGCGCGACCGGCAAGGCGTCGGTCGACTTCGACATCGACAGCGGTCCGAGCATCATCATCACCGCTCCGGTCGAGGGCGGGTCGTACCGCACCAGCCTCGTCGTCGAGGTCAAGGTGATCGACCCGTTCGGCCTGCAGGGCCCGCCCACCGCGACCGTCGGTCCGCAGGCGGTGGCGCTGGTGCCCGTCGACCCGAACGAGGACCCGCCGACCCTCTACCGGGGCGAGGTGAAGTTCGACTACGACCCCAACGAACAGCCGCTGACCGGCCCCCAGCTGCTGAGCGTCGCGGCGACCAACAACAACGGCAAGCGCATCGAGGTGCAGCTGATCTTCATCGTCGACGATCAGGGGCCGGTGATCCTGGCGACCACGCCCGGGCCCGGACAGATCGTCGGTGGCATCGTCGACATCTCGGCGGTGGTCCAGGACAACGCCGGCGTCCTCGATTCTTCGATCATCGCCATCATCGGTGACGAGACCGGCACGCCGCTGTTCAAGCTGCCGCTGAACCCGCGGGGCGCCGGGAGCTACGGGGTGCTGTTCGACAGCGCCCGCCTCACCGCCTGCGATCCGCCGCCCGCGACCGGGCTCTGCATCGTCTTCCCGACGATCTCGTTCCGCGCCTCCGACGAGGTCGGCAACGAGACCGTCCTCGGCTACGACTTCTCCGTCGACAACATCGGGCCGATGGCCGATCTCGATCCGCCCAACGTGCACGACAGGAAGATCGACGGCGTGCTCCGCTGCTCGCACTCGTTCGACCCGCTGGGCGTGAACGCTTTACGACGGCGACATGCCCAACGACGGGAAGGTCGTGCCCCAGGTGTTCGACCTGCGCGCCCGCGTCGAGGACGACGGGAACCGCGCGCGCGGGCCTCAAGCGGCCGCCGGTCTCGCTGGTCGATCCGGACGAGACCAGCGTCTACATCCTGGACGACAGCGACCAGCCGTCGATCGTCGACACCGACGGCAACGGCACCTGCGACGACATCAATCCGCTGCTGATCCCGACCACCGAGCCGCCCACGATGAACAACCAGGTGCTCAAGGTGCAGGCTGGCGCCGGTTCCGCCGGCGGGCACCGCCGACTTCACGGCAGAGCTCCCGTCGACGCTGACCGGGTCTTCCCCGTGCGCCCCGGGACGCGACCCCGAGCCACCCGATCCGCTCTGCATATTCGAGCAGCCGCTGGATGGCGATCGGCTACATCGAGACGCTGCCGGCGATCTGGTCGGTCGAGCCGATCGGCGGGCTGCGCTGCCTGGGCAATCAGTTCGACACCGTCGCGAACCACATCACCGAAGGCTGGGCCTGCATCGCCGTCGGCACCAAGGACCGCGCCGGCAACCGTCAGCGTCTCGGCGCCGTTGCGGGTCTACATCGACTACGACTTCTACAACGGCACGCCTCAGGCCAACGACAGCAACCGGTACAGGCTCACCACCGACGGGCGCCGGCGCCCCGCCCACGTGCAGGGGTGCCTTCGCCAACGGGGCGGTGACCGCCGGGGCCTGCACGACCCGCAAGTTCCCGCCGAACCAGTACTGCTTTCACGGGCACGACTGCGCCTGCATCGCCGGCGACCCCAACCCCGACTGCGACTAGCCCGCGCGGGCCGATGAACGAGCCCGCCGTCGTCGTCGCGTCGTTGGTCAAGAGCTTCGGCGCGACCACGGCGGTCGCGGGGCTGTCGTTCTCCGGTCGGCGGCCGGCGAGATCTACGGGCTGCTCGGCCCCAACGGCGCGGGCAAGACGACGACGCTGCGGGTGCTGGCGGGGCTGCTGGCGCCGACGGCGGGCGAGGCGCGCGTCGCCGGCCTCGACGTCGCCGCCCATCCGCTGGCCGTGCGCCGGCGGCTCGGCTTCCTCACCAACACCACGGGTCTCTACGCCCGCCTGACCGGGCGCGAGCTGCTCGACTACTTCGCCCGGCTCCACGGCCTCGACGGCGCCGCGGCCGCCGCGCGGGTCGAGGCGCTGACGCGCGCGCTCGAGCTCGGCCCGTTCTTCGAGCGGCGCTGCGAGGCGCTGTCGACCGGGGAGCGCCAGCGGCTGTCGATCGCGCGGGCGGTGCTGCACGATCCCGAGGTGCTGATCCTCGACGAGCCGACCGCCGGGCTCGACGTGCTCGCGTCGCGGTTCCTGCGCGACTTCGTCCGCGCCGAGCGCGATCGCGGCAAGGCGGTCGTGTTCTCGACCCACTACCTGGCCGAAGCCGAGCTGCTCTGCGATCGGATCGGCCTCCTCCACCGGGGGCGCCTGCTCGCCGAGGGGACCCCGGCCGCGCTGCGCGCCGCGGCCGGCGACGCCCCCAGCCTGGAGGAGGCGTTCCTGCGGCTGGTAGAAGGACGCTAGCGACGATGAGGCTGCGCGAGGTGCGTGCTGGTCGCGGGCAAGGAGCTGCGCGAGACGCTGCGCGACCGCCGCACGCTGGCGGTGATGGTGCTGTTCCCGCTGGTCGTCTACCCGCTGGTCTCGCTGATCACGGCGCAGGTGATGGCGGTGCGCGCGACCCGCGAGGACGCGGCCGTGGCCCGCGTGGCCGTCGAACGGACCGGTCGACGCTCGCCGACGCGGTGCGGGCGCGGCTGGCGACGCGGCGCGATCTGCAGCTCGTGCCCCCCTCGGCGCGCGGCCGACATCGCCGCCGAGCGCGTCGACGCCATCGTCGAGCTCGCGCGGAACGCCGGCACGAAGGACGGCAAGCCGGCGACGGCGCGCGTTCTGTTCGACGAGACGCGCGGCAGCTCGCGCGCCGCGCACGAGCGGGTCGAGCAGGCGCTGGCCGGCGCGGGGGCCGACGTGCGTCCCCGCCTTCACCGTCATCCCCGAGGGGATCGCGCCCCGCACCAGCCTCGGGGGCTACGTGCTGTCGACGCGTCCTGCCTCTGATCGTCGTGGTGATGGTGATGCTGGGGGCGTTCCATCCCGCCATCGACATCACCGCCGGCGAGCGCGAGCGCGAGCACCCTCGAGACGACGCTCTCGGCGCCGATCGACCGCACCGCGCTGATGGCGGGGAAGGTGCTCGCGGTCGCCACGCTGGCCGCCTTGAGCGGGTTCCTGAACCTGGCGTCGATGTCGCTGACCGTGCTGGCGGGGGCGCACCTCGTGACCGAGAACGTCCCGATCGCGCTCCCCTGGCTGCGCGCCGTTTCCGTGCTGGTGGTGATCGCGCCGGCCGCGTTCCTGTTCGCGGCGGTCATGGTCGCGATCGGGGCGATCGCCCGCAGCTTCAAGGAGGCGCAGACGCTGCTGACGCCGGTCTACTTCCTCTCCATGACGCCGTCGATGGTCGCCGCCCTGGGTGACTTTTCCCTGACGGTGACCTCCGCCCTGATCCCGGGCGTCGGCCTCACCCTGCTCGCGCGCGATCTGGTGCTGGGGCACGTGGCGCTGCTGCCCGCGGCGATCGTCCTCGGCACCACCATCGGCTTCGGAGCGATCGCGCTGGTGCTGGCGGCGCGGCTCTACGACTCCGAACGGCTGCTCGGGGGCGACGATCGCGGCATCACCCTCGGGGCCTGGCTGCGCCACGTGATCGGCGGCGCCCGCCCGGCCGAGCCGCCGGGCGAGACGACCGCGGGACACGCCGTCGCCCTCTACGCGATCGCCTGCGTGCTGCTCTTCTTCGGCTTCGTGCCGCTGCAACACTGGCGGCTCGGGCCGGGGCTGGCGATCTCGGAGTGGGTCGGCCTGCTCGGGCTCACCACCCTCTACGCGCGCGGCAGCGGCCGCACGCTCGCGACCGTGCTGCCCGTGCGACGTCCGCCGGCCACCGCAATCGCAGGCGCAATCCTGGTCGGCCTGTCGGGCTGGATCGCGGTCGGTCTGCTCGCCGACTGGATCTTCCCCGCGCCCAAGCAGCTGATCGACAACCTGCGGCGGGTGATCGCGCCGGCGAGCGGCGAGCGCGGGCTCGCCACGACGCTGCTCCTCATGGCGGTGACCCCCGCGGTGTGCGAGGAGGCGCTGTTTCGGGGACCGATCCTGCGCGGCTTGCGGACGCGGTTCTCTCCCGCCGCGGCCGCGATCATGACCGGCGTGATGTTCGGCCTCTACCACGGGGATGTCTGGCGCTTCCTTCCGACCGCCCTCCTCGGCGTGGGGCTGTCGGCGCTGGCGCTCGCCTCGGGCTCGATCGTGCCGTCGATGGTCGCGCACTTCGTGAACAACGCCTGCCTGGTCCTCCTCGCTCACACCGGACGGGACGAGGTGACCACGACCCTCTCGGCCGGGATGCGGCTCGCCCTCATCGCAGGCGCGGGGTTGGTCCTGGCGGCCGGCTTCTGGTTAGTGGCCCGGACGCGGCGTGTTATGTAGCGTACTTCACCGACTTTTCATTGTCCGAATCTCGGACGCCTGCTAAACACGGGCCCTATGACCGGTGAAGAGAAGCAGCTGACGGCTCTGCTACGCAGGTGCGACGTCGTCTCCGACATCTCCAACGACGCGATGCAGGCGATCCTGCCCGGGTTGACGATGGCGAGCTACCGGCCCCGTCAGGTGATCTACCTCCCGGGCGACAGAGCTCAGGGTGTGCACTTCCTCTCGTCCGGCCGAATCAAGATCTCGAAGGTGACCCGCGACGGCAAGGAGCTGACCCTGGCCTACCGCAGCGAGGGGGACTTCTTCGGTGAGCCCTGCCTGCTGGACGGCGGGCCGCGCGAGGAGATGGCCGAGGCGATGGACGCGTCGATCACGGTCGAGATACCCCGCGACCTGCTCGACAACCTGCTCAAGCACGACGGCGGCGCCGCCTACAAGTTCGCCAAGGCGCTGATCGCGCGGCGCAAGGATCTCGAGACCCGCGTCGAGCAGCTGATCTTCAAGGACGTCGGCGCGAAGCTGGCCGAGCTGCTCCTCAACCTGGGCCATGAGCACGGCATCTCCGACGAGCGCGGCCTGATCGTGGGCCTCAAGATCACCCATCAGGAGATGGCGAACCTGATCGGCTCGACCCGCGAGACCGTCTCCCTCACCCTCTCCCAGTTCAAGCGCAAGGGCCTGATCCAGACCGAAGGCCGCCGCGTCATCCTCGCCGACCAAGAAGGCCTCAAGGCCTTAGCCTAGCGAGCCCCCAGAGCGTCAGAGCGAGCGCAGCGGGAGGGGCGAAGCCCCTTCCGCGAGCGAGCGCAGCGAGCGTTACCAGCCGCCGCGGCGTTGACGGCCGCCGCCACCGCCGCCGCCGCGGTCGCGACGGCCACCGCCGCCACCGCCGCCGCCGTAACCGCCACCGCCGCCGCCACCGCCGTAACCGCCGCCGCCGCCACCGAAGCCACCACCACCGCCGCCGCTGCGCGGCTCACGCGCGCGGGCTTCGCTGACGCTGATCGCGCGCCCCTGGATCTCGCGCCCCGTCAGCGACGAGATCACGTTGGTGGCGTCATCCTCGCTGCCCATCTCGACGAAGGCGAACCCGCGCGGGCGACCGGTGTCGCGATCCATCACGATCTTCACCTCGACGACGTTCCGCCCCCCTTCGGCGAATGCGTCGCGCAGCTCCTGTTCCGTCACGGTGTACGACAAATTGCCGACATAGAGCCTGGTTCCCATCTCGTTCTCCTTCGTTTCACGGATCGTGCGGTTCGGCGCGCGTACGGGGCACCACTAGGGGCAAATTCGAGGCAGCACCGACGCGGGGTGGGACGTCGTTAGGATTGACGACGTCGACCACGGCAACACGCGTGGACCGGCAAAAGGAGCGGGAGAAGGCGAACGAAACACCGGCGGAGGGCCTGGCTAGACGAGAAAAAAGTCTAACAGGGGGGCCGGATCGTGTCGAGCGGGGGGAGCCCCCGGGTTAGGGCTCAGCGCGTCGGGGCAGGCCGGGACAGCGCTTCGATCACCGCTTGCCCGGCGACCGTGGTCGACGCCGCCTTGGTCCCCGGCGCCGCCAGATCCCCGGTCAGGACGCCGCGATCGATCGCCGCGTTCACCGCCGCCTCGACCGCCGCCGCCTCCTGCTCGAGGCCGAGCGAATGGCGCAGCAGCATCGCGACGCTCAGGATGGTCGCGTAGGGATTGGCGATCCCCTTGCCCGCGATGTCCGGGGCGGAGCCGTGGATCGGCTCGTAGAGGCCGCATTTTCCTTCGCCCAGCGAGGCCGACGGCAGCATCCCCATCGACCCGGTCAGCATCGAAGCCTCGTCGGTCAGGATGTCGCCGAACATGTTCTCGGTGACGATGACGTCGAAGCCGGCCGGCTTGCGGATCAGCTGCATCGCGCAGGCGTCGACCAGCATGTGGGAGAGCGCCACATCCGGGAACTCCTGCTCCATGACCCGCACGGTCACCTCGCGCCACAGACGTGACGTCTCGAGGACGTTGGCCTTGTCGACCGAGCAGAGCTGCTTCCGCCGCCCGCGGGCGATGCGGGCCGCGGTCCGCACGATCCGCTCGACCTCGGTGACGGTGTAGACGCACAGGTCCGAGGCTCGGTCGCCGTCCCGCGTCTTGTCGCCGAAGTAGATACCGCCGGTCAGCTCGCGCACGACCAGGACGTCGACGCCCGCCAGCACCTCGGGGCGGAGCGGCGACGCGTGCAGCAGCTTGTCGTTCACCTTTACCGGGCGAAGGTTGGCGTAGAGGCCGAGCCCCTTGCGGATCGCCAGCAGCCCCTGCTCGGGGCGCACCTTGGCCCGCGGGTCGTCCCACTTCGGCCCGCCCACGGCGCCCAGCAGCACCGCGTCGGCCTCGCGGGCAGATCTGCAGCGTCTCTTGCGGCAACGCCGTGCCGGTCGCGTCGATGGCGGCGCCGCCGATGGCGGCCTCACGCAGCGTGAACGTGTGTCCCCAGCCCTTCTCCACCGCCGCCAGCACTCGAATCGCTTCGGCAACAACCTCGGGACCGATTCCGTCGCCGGGCAGTACCGCTATGGCAGCGCGCATATCGTTCGAACCTCCTGGGTTTTAGAGCCGCGGGACGATACAGGGTCCGTTCGCGGCAGGGCAAGTGTTACCGCAAACCCCGGGCCGTGCTCTGACAGTGTGCGGACCCGCTGTCCGAGGCTCAGTCGCATAGTCAATCGGCGGCGCGCGCGATCGGGTAGCGGCGGCCGGGACCGAAGGCCTTGCCGGTGATCTTCAGGCCGGGGGGCATCTGCCGGCGCTTGTACTCGCTCACCCGCACCCGCCGGACGACATCGGCGACCACCGTGGCGTCGTAGCCGGCGGCGACCAGCTGAGGCGCGTCGAGCCCGCCGACGAGGTGGGCCTCGAGAATCGCGTCGAGCAGATCGTACGGCGGCAGCGAGTCCTGATCGGTCTGGTTCGGGCGCAGCTCGGCCGAGGGCGGCTTGGTCAAGGTCGCCTCCGGAATCACCGGCCCGTCGGCGTTCACCGCCCGCGCCAGCCGGTAGACCAGCGTCTTGGGAACATCGCTGATCACCGCCAGCCCCCCCGCCATGTCGCCGTAGAGCGTGCAGTAGCCGGTCGCGATCTCGCTCTTGTTGCCGGTGGTGAGGAGGAGCCGGTCCTGGCGATTGGAGAGCGCCATCAGCGTCGCGCCCCGGACACGCGCCTGCAGGTTCTGCTCGGTGAGATCCGCGGCCCCGGTGGCGTACGCCGCCGTCTGCGCGGGCGCGAACGCGGTCAAGGCCGGCGCCAGCGTGTCGAGGTAGCTGGCGAACATCGGCTCGATCGGGATGGTGGTGAAGTCGATCCCCAGGTTGCGGGCCAGCGCCGCGGCGTCGGCGTGCGCGCCCGGCGACGAGTAGCGCGACGGCAGCGCCACCCCCAGCACCTGCTTCGGCCCCAGCGCGCGGGCCGCGACGCAGGCCACCAGCGCCGAGTCGATCCCCCCCGACAGGCCCAGCAGGGCCTGGGAGAAGCCGCAGCGGCGGGCGTAGTCGCGCGTCCCCAGCACCAGCGCCGCCAGGGCCGCGCGCTCGTCCGAGGGGTCGAACGGGCGCCCGGGCGCCCGGTGCCCGCGTCGACGTCGACCAGCACGAGATCGGGCCCATGCTCGGCGCCGCGCGCGATCACCTCGCCGGCGGCGTCGAACGCCAGGCTGGCGCCGTCGAACACCAGGTCGTCCTGGCCCCCCACCTGGTTGACGAACAGCAGCGGGCGGCGCCAGCGTCGCGCCGTCGCCGCCAGCATGCGGGGGCGCAGGTGGCGCTTCTCGATCGTGAACGGCGACGCCGAGACGTTGAGGATCATCTCGGCCCCGGCGCCCACCAGCGCCTCGATCGGATCGGCGCGGTAGAGCTGCTGCGGCCAGAAATCGGCGTCGTTCCAGATGTCCTCGCAGATCGAAATCCCGAGCCGCCGCCCCCGAAACGGCGTCACCGCCACCTCGCGTGGCCGGTTCGAAGTAGCGCCACTCGTCGAACACGTCGTAGGTCGGGCAGCAGCGACTTGCGGACGACCTGGGTGACCCGCCCGTCTTCGATCAACGCCGCGCTGTTGGCGACGGCGCGCCCGCCGCCGCGCGGCAGCCGTTCGGGGAACCCGACCAGCACGGCCGTACGCGATCCCGCCAGCTCGCGGGCGAGCTCGTCCAGGGCCGCCGCGGCCGCGGCGACGAACCCCTGACGCTCGAGCAGATCCTTGGGCGGGTATCCCGCCAGCGCCAGCTCGGGAAAGACCGCCAGGTCGGCCCCGCCCCGTTCGGCCGCCGCGGCTGCCTCGCGCACCAACCGCCGGTTACCGGCGAAGTCCGCGATTGTCGGGTTGATCTGGGCGAGCGCGATGCGCACGCCGGGATTCTACCCGGTGCCGAAGACCCGGCGAATACGACCCCGCCCAGACGACTGATAGGCGACCGGCGGTACTGGTCCGCGCGTGATAAAATTCAACTGTGACCATCGCCAGCGAGGTCGCGCGTCCCCCCGGAGCCAGCCTCGATCTGGTCGCTTCGGCGAACCAACCGATCGACATACCGCGCGGGCACCGTGTCTACGTCAACCGCAACCTGCGTCTCGACAAGATCGAGATGGTCGGTTTCGACATGGACTACACGCTCGCGCTCTACAACCAGGCGCGGATCGAAGAGCTGTCGATGCGGGCCACGCTCAACAAGCTGGTGACCGCCAAGGGCTACCCGGCGGCGATCCAGGCGCTGTCGTACGACCCGATGCTGGCGATGCGCGGGCTGGTCGTCGACCAGCTGAACGGCAACATCTTCAAGCCCGACCGCTACGGCTTCCCCGGGCGGGCGCGGCACGGCCTGGCGGCGATCGAGCGCGCCCACGGTGGCCGAGCTCTACCAGCGCGATCGGATCCGGCTGTCGAATCGGCGCTACGCCTGGATCGACTCGCTGTTCGCGCTGCCCGAGGCGGTTCTGTACGCGGTGCTGGTCGACTACTTCGATCGCCAGCCCGACGGGCCGAAGCCGACCTACACGACGCTCTGGGAGAACATCCGCGAGTGCATCGATCTCGCCCACCGCGACGGGTCGATCAAGGCGATCGTGAGCGTCGAGCTGGCGAGCTACATCGAGCGCGACGACGCGCTGGCCGAGACGCTGCACAAGCTGCGCTCGTCGGGAAAGCGGCTGTTTCTCCTCACCAACTCGGCCTGGGACTACACCATCCGGTGATGAGCTACCTGCTGGACGGCGCGCGCGGCGGCGGCCCATCGGCGTCGCGGTCCGCCTATCCCAGCTGGCGCAACTACTTCGACGTCATCGTCGTCAGCGCCTGCAAGCCCGAGTTCTTCACCGAGGACAAGCCGTTCGTCGAGCTGGACGCCGAGGGGGCGCCGACCACCCGCGCTTCCGAGGCGCCGTTCCAGCGCGGGCGGATCTACTCGGGCGGCAACATCCGCGAGTTCGAGCAGCGTGCCCGGGCCACGCGGCGACAAGGTGCTGTTCGTCGGCGACCACATCTACGGCGACATGTTGCGCTCGCGGAAGTCGTCGAACTGGCGCACGGCGATGGTGCTGCAGGAGCTGGAGCACGAGGTGACGATGCACGATCGCCTGCGCCCGGAGCTCTCCCGCTCGACCGGCTGGACGCCGAGCTGAGCCACCTGGACGCCGAGCTGAACGAGCGGCAGATGCGCGCTGCGTTCGCTGCAGAAGCTGGACGGCGTGAAGGGCGACGACGGTGAGAAGATCGAGGCCGCCAAGCGCACGGTCAAGGACGCGATCGAGAAGCTGCGCGCGCAACCTGCGCGCGACCGGCGACCGAGCACCGCTCCGTCGAGGGGAGCATCGACGACGCCTTCAACCCGCACTGGGGGCCGATGTTCCGCGAGGGGTACGAGATCAGCAAGTTCGGCGAGCAGGTCGAGGCCTACGCCTGCGTCTACACCAGCCGGGTCTCGAACTTCCGCTTCTACTCGCCGATGCAGTACTTCCGCGGGCCCCGCGACCGCATGCCGCACGAGCGCTGAACGCTCGCTCTGGTTCAGCGACGGACGCGGCGGAGGAGGGAGACGGCTTCCTCGATACGTAGGGCGCGGGCAGCGGCGAAGTAGGTCGCGATGCCGACGAATATCGGCACGAACGCCTTGACGGCGAAGATGGCGACGCCGGTACCGGGCATGGGCTCGAGGTAGAACATGGTCACCCGGACGAAGGCGGCCATCACGGCGGCGGCGGCGACGATCTTGAAGAACGGGACGAGCAGCTCACGGGTGAAGAGGCCGTGGACGCTGCGCTGGAAGGCGACGGTCAGCACACCGACGTTGACCAGCGCCGCGATCGACGTCCCGACCGCGAGGCCGACGTGGCCGAAGCGGCGGAACGTCGCGAAGTTCCAGGCCAGGTTCGCGGCGACGGCCAGCAGGCTCGCCAGCAGCGGAACACGCGTTCGCCCGAGCGCGTAGAAGGCGGGTGCGACGACCTTGATCGCGGCGTAGGCGACGAGGCCGATCGCGTAGCCGCTGAGCGCGTTCGCCGTCTCGATCGTCGCGTGCTCGGAGAACCGGCCATGCTGGTAGATGAGGCGGACGATCGGCACGCCGAGCAGAGCCAGCCCCACCGTCGACGGCACCGTCAGGAAAAGCACCATCCGCAGCCCCCGACGCAGCGTCGCCTGCAGCGCGCCCCAGTCCTGGCGGGCGGCGTCGCGGGCCAGGTGGGTCAGCGACGTCGTCCCGACCGCCACCCCGAACACGCCGATCGGCAACTGCATCAACCGGAACGCGTACGACAGCCAGGAGATCGCACCGTCGGAGACCAGGCTGGCGAACGACGAGTTGATCACGACGTTCACCTGCACCGCGGCCACGCCCAGCGTCGCCGGCGCCATCAGCGCCGCCACCCGCCGCGTCCCCGGATCCCGCAGCTTCAGATCGGGCAGCAGCCGGGGGCGGAACCCGGTCCGCCACAGCGACGGAACCTGGACGGCCAGCTGCGCGACCCCGCCCACCAAGGTCAGCGCCGCCCAGGCCATGACCGCCGTGCGCGCCGACGGGCCGAGCGCCCAGACGATCAGACCGCCGACGATCGCGACGACGTTGAACATCGACGAGGCGAGCGCCGGGGGCGGTGTACTTCTCCTCGGCGTTCAGCGCCCCCATCGCCACCACCGCGAGCGAGATCGCGGGGAGGAACGGCATCATGATCCGCACCAGCTTCGCGCACAGCTCCGCCTTCTCGGGGGAGAAGCCGGTGGCGACCAGGCGCACGACCGGCTCGGGGAACAGCATCGCGGCGATCGCGAGCAACCCCAGGTAGATCGTCAGCGTCGTCATCACGCGGTTGGCCAGCGCGTAGGCGGCCGGTCGCGACTCGTTCCGCAACGTCGCCACGTAGGTCGGCACGAACGCCGTCGACAGCGCCCCTTCCGCGAACAGATCGCGCAGCAGGTTGGGGATCCGGAACGCAGCGAGGAACGCGTCGCTCGTCGCCCCCGCCCCCAGCGTGATCGCGAAGATCTGCTCGCGCGCCAGCCCGAGCAGGCGCGACAGCATGGTCAGCGCGCTGACCTTGCGGGCGCCGCGCGCCATCGAGCCCGCGCTGTCGCCGCCGTCCTTCCCCGCGGCGGCCGTCATGGCGCGGTGTCGCGCCGGCCGGCCAGCTCGACGGCGCGATCGCGAAGCGGCGACGGGGGCCGGCGCTGCAGCTCATCCAGCAGGCCCCGGTCGGCCGGCGTCCCCCCGGCCGCCAGGCAGTCGAGCATCTCGACCGCGTCGTCGGCGGCGGTCCCGGTGGCGCTGGCCTGGGCCCGCGCCACCGCCAGCGCCGCGGGAGGCGGAGGCGGCGGCCCCCCGTTGCGCGCCGCGCGGGCCTCGACCCGGCAAGCGGCCGCGGTCGCCACGGCGCTGACACCGCGGTCGCCGTCACCGATCGCCTCGCGGACCACCGCCTCGCGGCGCCCCCCGGCGGCGATCAAGACCGCCGCCCGCCGAATCGCCGGCGCCGGGTCGCGCACCAGACCGGTCACGTCGACCGGTCCGCAGCTGGGTAACGTGGCCGCGACGGCGTCCAGGGCCACGAGCCGTACCGCCGGTGCGGCGTCAGCCCGGGAGGCCAATGCGCGCAGTCCGTCGCAGGCGCGGGCAATCGTATCGGGGGGGACGTCCCACTCCTCGAGGGCCGTCGGAACCGCGCCATCGAGCAGCAATCCCAGCGCCGTCGCCGCCGCCACCGTCCGCGCCGGATCCGCCGCCCCGAGCTGGGCCGCGATCGCCCCCGTCAGCAGCACGGCCCCGTGCGCCAGCGGCGCCGCCGCCAGCGCCGCCGCCCCGACCGCCGCGTCCGGGCTGGCAATGGCCTCGCCGAGGCGCGCCGGCCCCAGTCGCTCGGCCACGCGCCCCAGCGCCGCCCGGTCGCCGCGCTTGTGGGCCTTCACCAGCTCGGCGAGGGCCGGCGACAGCTTGCCGGTGCGCGGGCTCGCGTGTCGCGAGCTCCGCGCTCCTCTGGCGAGCGCCGGCTCCGCGACCACTATCGTCGCTGCCAGCGCCGCCGCGATCGCTACCCAGGACCGGCTTGGCACTACCTCAGGGTTATCATTCCTTTGGCGTAAGTGTCTGCTTTTCCTGACGCGGCGGCCGGTGCCGGCCCGCCCCCGGCCGTTGCTTCGTCGTCATCGCGACCGGTTCGATGGACAGCTCGTAGCGATGGCCGGCCTTGAACCCCATCGCGGCGGTGAGCACGAGGTCTTTCAGAGGGAGGACCTTCTGGCCAGGCTCCCCAGCGACATCGAACACCCGGACCTGGTCGTGCTGGTTGGGCTCCGTCACGTCGGTCGCGCGCAGACGCACCGCGCCGGAGGTCGGTGCCGCGGGATCCAGGAACGCCACCGCGTGCAGAGCGCCAGAACCCGTCGCGCGCACCGACGGTGCTTCGCTCGACCCGACGCAGCGCAGCGACCATCGTCGCCCCCGAGTCGAACGCCTCGGATGGCGCGATCATGATGTCGCTGACCACCACCTGCCCGTGAAACGCCTGCCAGGCCTCGTCCTCGCCCTGGGCGTGTGCCCGCACAGCGAAGAGCGCCATGAACATTGCCACCAGGAGCCAGAACCCCACACCGACCACCGCGTGCCGCTGCATGTGTCCTCCCTCCCCTTCGAAACGGAACTCGAACCCCCGCTTCTCCCTCGTAAAGCTTGGGCCTACGGGGCGTTCGTCAAGCCGGTTGACGGGCCTGTCGGCCGTCGACCAGAGTACGGCGTTCCCTCATTCACGGTACGGCGTTCCCTCGTTTTGGTGCTTCACCGCTTGGGAGGTTTCAACGCCTCGATGAGGGCAACTTCGTCGCCTTTGATGCCGTTCCATCTATTGAAGTAAAGTAGCGTTCAGGCTAGAAAAACAGGGCTTCGGGCGCTTATCCCCCCACCTACTCCCGTAAGAAAGGCCGTGTCATGAATCGCTTGCTGGGTCTCGTCTGCGCGGGCTTCCTGTCGCTCGGCGTGCTCTCCCTGGCCTGCTCGTCGGGTGAGGTGGTGCAGGGACCGCTCGAAGGCCAGGCGGGCTCCACCGGCGCCGCAGGCTCCAACCCGACGGGTGTCGCGGGCTCCCACGCGACGGGCGTCGCCGGCTCCAACCCGACGGGCGTCGCAGGCTCCAACCCGACGGGCGTCGCAGGCTCCCCGGGCCGTGGCGGCTCCACCGGCGTCGCGGGCTCCCCCGGCCGTGGCGGCTCCACCGGCGTCGCGGGCTCCCCCGGCCGCGGTGGCTCCACCGGCGTCGCCGGCTCGTCCTCCACGGGCGTCGCGGGCTCCTCGTCGACCGGCGTCGCCGGCAGCGGCAGTGGCGCCACGACCTGTGCGATGGGGCTCAGCACCCCGCCTCAGACCGCGCTCATCACCGACTTCTCCGACGCGGCGGCCGACGCCTCGAACGCGGGCGAGTTCAAGTTCGGCACCGCCACGGCGAGCGCCCAGGGCGGCACCTCCCGCTTCTCGAGCGGCACCAAGGGGACGCTGTCGCTGGCGGCCGGCGCGCTGAAGTACAGCGGCATGACCGACGCCCCGTCGACCGCCAACATGTACCCGTACAGCGGCTTCACGGTTTACATCAATGGTCCCGCTTGCGTGGATGCACATACCTATACGGGCGTGCAATTCACCATCAAAGATCTCACCGGCACCTGCGACCCGGTCTTTGGCTTCGGCGACTCCGACCACACGGCAGCCGGCGACAATCCCATGCGGGGTACCGGCCCTGCGGGCAGCTACGGCGCGTCCTTCGCGCTCACGGCCTCGACCACCAAGGTACCCTTCGCGATGACGCCGGCTTCGGTGGGCTCGCCCGCGACCCCGGTGGTCAACGCCGCCAAGCTCACCGGCGTGCAGTTTCAGTTCAAGCAGAAGGTCACGACCGCGACCGCCGCCTGCACGGGCGGCATCACGGTCGACGACATCAGCTTCTACTAGGCGAAATGACGAAACCGCCCCGGGTTTTCGACGCACTGTTCGAGATCCGGCGGCGGCCTTCCAGGACGGCAACCCGCGGCCTGGCCCGAGACAGGGCCACCCCGCCGCGGTACACTGACGGTCCTAGCCACTAGAGGTCGTCATGTTTTTTCGCAAGATCTTAGCTCGTTGCCTTGTGGTCGCTGCGGTCTGCGGCACCGGCGCCATCGCCTGCCAGGGCCCCGAGCCCTACTACCGTGACGACATCACGGGGGGCGGCGGCTTCCTGGGGCCTGGCGCCGGCGGCACCACGATTTCCGGCGCAGCAGGCGAGGACCCGACCGGGGTGGCGGGCAGCAGCGGCGTCGCAGGCTCCTCGGGCGTCGCGGGCTCCGGCAGCGGCGCCGCGGGCTCCGGCACCGGCGCTGCGGGGACGACCGGGGCCGCGGGCTCCGGCAGCGGCGCCGCGGGCACCACCGGCGTCGCGGGCTCCAGCAGCGGCGCCGCAGGGACGACCGGGGCCGCGGGCTCCGGGCGCGGCGGCTCCACGGGCGCGGCCGGATCGGCACGCGGCGGCTCCACGGGCGCGGCCGGATCGGCACGCGGCGGCTCTACCGGCGCGGCCGGGTCGGCACGCGGCGGCTCCACAGGCGCGGCCGGGTCGGGACGCGGCGGCTCCACGGGCACGGCCGGGTCGGCAGCGCCCCCGCAGCCGATCCAGGTCGTCGCCCAGTGTCAGTCGGCGTCGTCCAGCAACACCATCACGGTCCACTTCAAGATCTTCAACCTGTCGAACGTGTCGATCCCGTTCAGCACGATCACCGCGCGTTACTTCTATACGCTCGAGGATCCGGCGATGACGGTGCCGACCGTGGAGTTCGACTACTTGCAGTCGCTGGCCAAGACGGCCATCACGATCAACGCCACGGCGACCTACGTCGAATTCGGGTTCACGGCCGCGGCTGGCGCGTTGCAGGCCTTCGACAACATCTCCGGCACCGGCGAGATCCAGGCCCGCATCCACCCGCCGAACTACACGCCTTCCGCCTGGGACACGAACCAGGTGAACGACCCGTCGTACAAAGCGTGCTCGGGCACCACGTACGATCCCCGCACCGGCTTCATAGGCTACGTGGGCGGCCGCCAGTCCTGGCCGGCGCCTTAGCGCCTCCGGCGCTCCGCGGAAGGGGCTGCGCCCCTCCCGCGGACCCTCCCCCGTCCGCCGTAAGGTGAGCCGGCGCGGCGGAGCCGCGCCTCCTGCACCGGAACGGCGACGCCTCCGGAACTGGCATCGGCGACGCCTCAAGAACCGAGGCTAAAAGGGCGGGGGGCAAAGCTTTCTTGGGGTTTTGTTTCGGGGTACCGTCTCGGCGCCGGTGGCTGAGCCGGCGCCCTAGCCCGAGGATCGAGATGACCCAACGCCGTGTCTCCCTCCGCGCAATCTTTGCCTGCGCGGCCCTTTCGCTCTCGTTCGCGCTGTTCGTCGATTGCGCTTCACCCGCCCCGCCTCCGGCGGCAGCGCCCGCGGCGGCGCCTGCCCCGGCCGCGACGCCGGCGGCGGCGGCCGCACCCGCGGCCCCCCCGGCGGCCGCACCCGCGGTCGGCTCGGCCCCCGACTGGACCGCGGCGCCGACCAACGGTTCTCCCGGCGTCGACGCCCCCAAGCTGACCGGGCACGAGCTGCTCAACAACACGACCTTCGACGGCGGCAAGTACATCCCCTGGACGACCTCGTTCACGACGCCCGGCACCGGCAACGGGATGATCAAGGACGGCCAGTTCTGCATCAACGTCGTCAACAAGGGCGTCAACCCGTGGGACGCGCAGACCCGCCACCGCGAGATGATCATCCAGAAGGGGCACGTCTACTCGATCGCCTTCATGGCCCACGCCACCAAGCCGGTGCAGATGAAGGTGAAGGTCGGGATGTCGGGCCCCCCCTACAAGGAGTACTGGGCTGACACCGTCGATCTGACGACGCACCCGCAGAGCTTCGTCGGCGACGTTCGCGATGGAGGATCCCGACGACGCCGACCGCGGAGCTCGCGTTCCACTTCGGCGGCGTGATGGCGGGCGAGACGCAGGCGCCGTACACGGTCTGCATCGACGACGTCCACCTCGACGATCCCAAGTTCACAAAGAGCAAGAAGGTCGAAGACGCGCCGATCCCCAACGTGCTGCGTCAACCAGACCGGCTACCTCCCGGAGCTCCCCAAGCTCGCCACGGTGAAGAGCGCCTCCACGGCGCCGCTCAAGTGGGAGCTGCTCAAGAAGGGCGGCGCGCGTGGTCGCCTCGGGCGACACCAAGCCGGTGGGCAAGGACGCCGCCTCGGGCGACGACGTGCACGTCGTGGATTTCTCGTCGGTGAAGACGCCCGGCAAGGGCTACACGCTGAAGGTCGGCGCCGACGTCAGCCACCCGTTCGACATCGGCGCGGACATCTACACCAAGCTGAAGTACGACGCGCTGGCGCTACTTCTATCACAACCGCAGCGGCATCGAGATCACGATGCCGTACGCGCGGCGAGAAGGCGCTGGCCGCGCCCGGCCGGCCACCTCAGCAAGCCGCCCAACACCGGCGACAAGGCGGTCCCCTGCCTGCCGGGCTCGGGCTGCGACGTACAAGCTGGACGTCACCGGCGGCTGGTACGACGCCGGCGATCACGGCAAGTACGTCGTCAACGGCGGCATCTCGGCCTGGACGATGCTGAACCAGTACGAGCGGGCGCAGCTGGCGCGGGCACCGGCGCCGACTTCGGCGACGGCAAGATGAACATCCCCGAGAAGAAGAACAAGACGCCCGACATCCTCGACGAGGCGCGCTGGCAGATGGAGTTCATGCTGAAGATGCAGGTCCCCGACGGCCAGCCGCAAGGCGGGGATGGTGCACCACAAGATCCACGACAAGGAGTGGACCGCCCTGGGCATGCGCGCCGCACGAGGACGCGCAGCCGCGCTTCCTCTGGCCGGTGTCGACGGCGGCCACGCTGAACCTGGCCGCCACCGCGGCGCAGTGCGCGCGCATCTGGGAGAAGCTGGACAAGGCGTTCTCGGCCGAAGTGCCTGGCGGCGGCCGAGAAGGCCTGGGCGGCGGCGCACGCGAACCCGGCCGTCTTCGCCGGCACGTCGGCGATCGGCGGCGGGCCGTACGACGACGAGAACGTCAGCGACGAGTTCTACTGGGCGGCGGCCGAGCTCTACGTGACGACCAAGAAGGACGTCTACAAGACGTTCGATCATGAAGTCGCCGCACTACAAGAAGGTGCCGACGACGTTCGGCGACGATCAGATCCCGACGCCGATGACCTGGGACATGGTCGAGGCGCTGGGGACGATCTCGCTGGCGATGGTGCCGAACGGGCTGCCGGCCAACGACGTCGCCGACAGCAAGGCGGCGATCAAGGCCGCGGCCGACGGCTACGTCGGACTGGTCGACGGCCAGGGCTACCGCGTGCCGTTCAAGCCGGGCAAGAAGGGGTTCCCGTGGGGCTCGAACTCGTTCGTGCTCAACAACATCGATCGTCATCGCCCTGGCGTACGACATCACCGGCGACGCGAAGTACCTGAACGCCGTCGCCGAGGGGATGAACTACATCCTGGGGCGCAACCCGCTCGACCAGTCGTACGTCACCGGCTACGGCGAGCGGCCGCTCAAGAACCCGCACCACCGCTTCTGGGCGCACCAGGCCAACGCCAAGTTCCCGTCGGCGCCGGCGGGCGCGGTGTCGGGCGGGCCGAACTCGGGGCTGCAGGATCCGTACGTCCAGGCCGCCGGCCTCCCCGGCTGCGCCCCGCAGAAGTGCTTCGTCGACAACATCGAGGCCTGGTCGGTCAACGAGATCGCCATCAACTGGAACGCCCCGCTGGCGTGGGTGGCGGCGTTCCTCGACGAGAAGGGGACGCCCGCCAAGGGCGCGAAGGGCGCCGCTACGAGCGCCGCTACGGGCGCCGCGAAGAAATAGGGCGCGGGGGCCCGCTCAACCGGACCCTCACCCCGGCCCTCTCCCGCTGCGCGGGAGAGGGTGACGGCCCGTCGCAGGCGGGATTGGCTCGGATGGGCGGGCGCTGCGCGCCGCCCGCGGAGGCGACCCGGACTGACGGGCGGGCGCTGCGCGCCGCCCGCGGAGGCGACCCGGACTGACGGGCGGGCGCTGCGCGCCGCCCGCGGAGGCGACCCGGACTGACGGGCGGGCGCTGCGCGCCGCCCGCGGAGGCGACCCGGACTGACGGGCGGGCGCTGCGCGCCGCCCGCGGAGGCGACCCGGGCTGACGGGCGGGCGCTGCGCGCCGCCCGCGGAGGCGACCCGGACTGACGGGCGGGCGCTGCGCGCCGCCCGCGAAGGCGTTCGTCGACGGGCAACCCGGTTACGTGCGGCAGAGTACCTTGCGGCTCGTTCTCAGGTTGTCCACCGCACGGAGCTTTTTGCGGCGCGTGGCTGCCTTTTCGAAAGTTGTTGCAGCCTACGCGCCGCAAAAAGCCACGTGCGGCCCGTAACCTGGGAGCGAGCCGTGCGGTGCTCCCCGCACGTAACCGTGTTGCCCTGCGACGAATGCGGGCGGCGCGTAAGCGCTCGCCCGCTCAGGTCTGGCTCCCGGGCGGCGCGTAGCGCCCGCCCGCTCAGGTCCGGTCTCCGGGCGGCGCGTAGCGCCCGCCCGCTCAGGCGGCCGTGGTTAGCACTCGCACTCGACGATCACCGTCGCGCCAGCCGGCGCATACGGCACCAGGTCGCCCTGGATTGCGTTCCCGTCGACGGTCAGCTTGGGCGCTCCGCCCTGGCCGCTGTTCTTCACGTTGATGCGGTACTCGGCGCCGCGGCACTTGCGCGTGACGGTGAACTTGCCGATCTCGGCGCCGATGCAGGGATGGACGCGCAGCCCCTCGTAGTCCGGCCGAACGCCCAGCAGGTACTGCGAGACGGTGACGAAGTTCCAGGCGGCGGTGCCGGTCAGCCACGAGTTCTTGGCCTCGCCGTGGCGAGCCGCGTCCTTCCCCGCGATCATCTGGGCGTAGACGTAAGGCTCCAGGCGGTGCACCTCGCTCTGCTCCTCGAGGTACGCCGGCGCGATCTTCTTCCAGTAGTCGAAGGCGCGATCGCCACGACCCAGCACCGTCTCCGCGATGATCACCCACGGGTTGTTGTGGCAGAAGATGCCCGCGTTCTCCTTGTACCCGGGCGGGTACGAGGAGATCTCGCCCAGCTCGACGTGGTACTCGGTGTAGGGCGGGTTGTTCAGCACGATGCCGTACTTGCTGTCGAGCCGCTCCTTCACCGAGTCGAGCGCGCGCTTGGCCTGGCCGCTCTCGACGCCGATCCCGGCCATCACGCAGAAGCCCTGCGGCTCGATGAAGATCTGCGCCTCCTTGGTCTCCTTGGTGCCGACCTTCTTGCCGTAGAAGTCGTAGGCGCGCAGGAACCACTCGCCGTCCCAGCCGTGCGTCAGCACGACGTCGGTCATCTTCTTGGCCTCGGCGCGCGCCAGCTTGGCCTCGTCGCCAAGGCCGCGCCTCTCGGCCAGGTAGGCGTAGTCGGGCGCCACGCCGACGAACTGACCGGCGATGAACACCGACTCCGCCGTGCGCCCGGTCTTGTTGCCGGTGGTCTGGAACGATTCGTCCGGCGTCTCGGAGAAGCAGTTCAGGTTGAGGCAGTCGTTCCAGTCGGCGCGCCCGATCAGCGGCAGCCCGTGCGGCCCCAGGTTGTTGAGGACGTGGTGGAACGAGCGCTTGAGGTGCTCGAACAGCGACGTCGCGCTCTTGGGGTCATTGTCGAACGGCACCTGCTCGTCGAGGATCGAATAGTCGCCGGTCTCGCGGATGTAGGCGGCGACGCCAAAGATCAGCCAGAGCGGATCGTCGTTGAAGCCGCTGCCGACGTCGTTGTTGCCGCGCTTGGTGAGCGGCTGGTACTGGTGGTAGGCGCTGCCGTCGGGGAACTGCGTCGACGCGATGTCGATGATCCGCTCTCGCGCGCGCTCGGGGATCAGGTGCACGAAGCCGAGCAGGTCCTGGTTCGAGTCCCGGAACCCCATGCCGCGCCCGATCCCCGTCTCGAAGTACGAGGCGCTGCGCGACATGTTGAACGTCACCATGCACTGGTAGGGGTTCCAGATGTTCACGGTGCGGTTCAACTTCTCGTCGGCCGACTCGACCGAGTAGTTCGACAGCAACTTCGACCAGTGGTCGGCGAGCACGGTCATCGCCGTCGCGACCTGCTCCGGCTTGGAGTACTTGGCGATCAGGGCCTTGGCGCGGGTCTTGTTGATGATGCCCGGCTTCTCCCACTTCTCTTCACGCGGGTTCTCGACGTAGCCGAGCGTGAACACGAACGCCTTCTCCTCGCCGGGGGCGAGGCTGACGTCGAGGCCATGCGATGCGATCGGCGCCCAGCCGCTGGCGACCGACTTGGCCGACTCGCCCTTGAGCGCGACCTGCGGCTGGCTCCAGTCGTTGTAGAGGCCGAAGAAGGTCTCGCGGTCGGTGTCGTAGCCCGCGACCGGCGCGTTCACGTGATAAAACGCGAAGTGATCGCGGCGCTCTCTGTATTCGGTCTTGTGATAGATGGTGCTGCCGCCGCCCTCGATCTCGACCTCGCCAGTGCTGAAGTTGCGCTGGTAGTTGGTCATGTCGTCGTAGGCGTTCCAGAGGCACCACTCGATGAACGAGAAGACCTTCAGGGACTTGGCGCTAGACCCGGTGTTCTTGATCCGCAGCTCGTGAATCTCCGCCGTATCGCCCATCGGCACGAGCATGAGCAGCGACGCGCGGACCCCTTTGCGCTCACCGGTGATGCGCGTGTAGCCGAGGCCGTGGCGGCACTCGAACGAATCCAGCGCGGTGTTGGTCGGCGCGAAGCTGGGGTTCCAGACCTCGCCGCCGTCGTTGATGTAGAAGTAGCGCCCGCCGACGTCGGTCGGGACGTTGTTGTAGCGGTAGCGCATGAGCCGCCGCAGCCGGGCGTCTCGGTAGAAGCAGTAGCCACCGGCCCGGTGGGAGACCAGCGCGAAGAACTTCTCCGACCCGAGGTAGTTGATCCAGGGATAGGGAGTCTTCGGCGTGGTGATGACGTACTCACGCGCCTTGTCGTCGAAGTAACCGAACCGCATTGCCTTCCTTCCGTGGTGCAGGTGGCGGGGAAACGCCGCTCACCGCACGCAGCGGAGCTGCGTGGGGCGGGCCGCGCCGTCGCCGGGACTTACTTGCAGAACAGCGTCAGGTCGTCGACCCAGACGTCGTAGTTCGCGCTGGGGACGTTCACCTGGAACTGAACACCGAAGAGCTTGCTCTCGGTGATGTGCAGCTTGCGCGGCGCGCCCCAGCCGGGCATCTGCTTCATGGCCTTGAAGGGGAAAATGTAGAACTTCCACTCGGGGGTCAGGACCAGATCGGCGCCGAAGTCGTTGAAGCACTCGGTGCAGACCGCCCCCTGCGGATCGGTGGTCACATCGGGCACCTTGAGCCGGACCTTGGTGGTCGAGTTCGGGCCGATCTTGGCCCAGAAGGCCAACCCCGCGTACTTCGAGGTGTCGTAGACGTCCTTCGGGTCGACGAAGTTCATCCCCATCCCGCCGAACAGCGGAGCGCCCGTCCCGATCTTGCCCTTGAAGCGGGCGGCGAACTTCGAGCCGTGGCCCCCCTCGCTCATCGCGAAGGTGCCGCCGTCCTCGCCCGCGATCGGGTCGATGGTCGTCCCCTTCTTGTCGCGGAAGGTGTACCAGTAGCCGCCGCGGTCGGTGCCGACGATGTTCTGGTTCTGACCATCCTCGCCGTCGTCGATCAGGCCGGCGCCGTTGCAGTCGTTGAAGCCCGCGGCCTTTAGCGCCGCGACCGTCGCCGCTGCCCCACCGGTCGTTGGTCCGGCCGGAACCGCGGCCGTGGCCGTGCCCGCCGGAGCCGCGGTGTCGGCGGCCGGAGCCGGCGCAGCGGCTGCCGCCGGAGCCGGAGCCGCACCGATCGAGGCCGCCGAGCCAGGCGCCGGGCCAGGCGTCTGCCCGGGCGGCGGCTTGATGCAGCCGAGGGTCGCGAGCAGCCCGCCCGCCAGAGTCGCCGTCAAAAACTTCGATTGGAGCTTCATCGTTGTCCTCGTCCTGAGAATGGGTAGGTCTAGAACCAGATGATCGCCGCGACGTTGAACGCGTTCTTGTCGGTGCCGATGAGCCCCGACCCGCCCGGCTGCCCGTTGTACGGGAACATGCCCGCGACCGGCGCGTCGTCCTTGTCGTAGAAGTAGCGGGAGTACTGGATGAGGATCTGTTCGTGGGTCACGAACGCCGTGCGCAGGATGATGCGCGGCGAGAAGACCGAGAACTTGTTCAGGAAGCCGCCGCCCATCTGCCGTTCGGCGAGCGAGGCGCCGAAGTCGCCGATGCTCCTGCCCCAGAACGGATCGACGTAGTCGAACCGATAGCCGAAGCCGAACCACTCGAGCGGGGTATAGGTCAGATCCGTCCCGGCCTTCAGCTTCCAGATTCCGTCGAACGGGTTGTTCTGGGCGTTGTCGATGTTGGTCTTGTTCGCCATGCCGAAGATCGACATGACCAGATCGGGCCCCTGCCCCCAGAACGCCTGCGGGTAGTAGAACAGCGACGCGAAGCTGAAGACGTACTGGAACTGGATGGTGGTGACCGAGCCGGTGACCGGATCGGTCCCACCCGGCTTGCCGAAGTAGTTGTCGTGGAGCTGCCAGCCGCCGAACGAGTGAATCGTCTCGATGGCGTCGCCGATGTAGAGGGCGTTCTGGGCCTTGAGGTAGCTGACGCCGAGGTATCCGTCGCCGAACGGTCCGCTCAGGAGCTTGGCGTCGCCGCCGGCGATCTGGATGTGCGGCTTGGGATCATTGGCCGGACGACCACCGACGTCGAACGAGCCGCCCATCATCATTCCCGGCGGGTCGAAGTGGTGATTCGGCGCGATGTACGAGCTCGACCGATCGTTGTCGTTGGCGAACACGTAGATGTAGTGAGCGCCCAGGATCAGCTGCAGCGCCGACGTCTTCAGCACCGCGCCCAGGTGGGCGTGAGTGACGAAGGCCGACTCCTGCGCGACCGGGCCGGGGTACGGCTGCCAGGCCGGCAGCTTCTGGTTGGGATCCATCGCCGACTGGTTGGGCGGACCGTAGAACGGGATCGGCTCCAGCTTGGCGCCGAAGCCCGACTCGAAGATGCCGGTCCAGCTGTCGTTCACGTCGTAGGCGATCTGGGTCGTCCACCCCGCGGTGTGCGTGCGTCCGAACAGATAGGTCTCGTACTTGCCGCCGTCGTAGCGTCCGGCCGCGCCGTAGCGGTTGGTGAAACCGCCGACCGTCAGCGTCAGGTGCAGCCTCTCCAGGCCAAACCACTCGGGCCAGAGCAGCGTGAGGTAGGCCTGGTTGATCCCCAGGTTCGACTCGAGCCGCCGGTAGCCCGGATCGGTCAGGTTGTACGACGCGATCTGGACGGTCGCCTTCACGCGGTCGTTGCCGTAGTGGAAGTTGAGCTCGGTCCAGGGGGCGACCAGGCTGTTCGTGTAGCGCCAGTCGATGTAGTTCGCGTCCGGCACCAGCGGCGGCGTCCGGAACTGGGTGCCCGGGTTGCCGATGTAGTCGCCGTTCGCGTTGATCGCGTTCGCGTCCTGACCCAGCGCGGGGCCCCAGGACATCCGGAACGGCGCCCGGAAGTAGCCGGTGACGTCGAACTTCCACTCGGCGCTCGGCTCGACGGCGACGACCGGCGGCGGCTCCGCCGGCGACGTGATCCGGCCGGCGGCCTGCGGCGCGTCGGGCGAGAGCGACAACCCGGCAGTGGCCCGCTTCGGTTTCGGCGCGTCGGGCGCCGGCGGCGGCGGGGGCAGTTCAACGGCGGCCGGGGCCGGTTCGGCAGGTGCGACGACGGGCGCCGGAGCGGCGGGCGCCGGAGCGGGCGCGGCGGCAGCCGGTGCCGCGGGCGTCTGCGCCCGGGCGGCGAGAGGGAAGAGGAGACTGGTGGCAGCGAGTGCGAGCTTAAATTTTGATGTCATCCGTCGACCTTCCGACCTTCGCGTGAGGTTGATGAAGGAGCCCCCGGGGCTGCGAGACTCCCGTCGTGCGAGGACCTGCGTGCCGTTCCGAAAATCCGCGGCAGCTTACACGAGCCCGCCGAATTGCAAAATGTCAGCGACGGGGACAAGCCAGATATGAGAACGCGGCGCGCCGGTTGATCCCGTGCGCGCCGCGCTTGTCGTCGTCTTGATACCGACTAGTTGGTGAAGTACACGTCGTCGACCCAGAGGTCGTAGGCCTCGCCGGTCATCGTCGACTGGATCTGGATCGAGACCACGTGGGTGGGGTCCCACGGGAAGACGTCTCCCCAGCCCTCTTGCTTGAACTTGGTGTGGTCCGAGAAGTCCACGTTGATCTTCGCCCAGCTCCCGTTGCCCGGGAGCGTGAACACCTGGCCCCACGCGTCGCTGCACTTGCCGACCGCGTGCGCGACCCCGTCCTCCTTGCAGAGGCCCCCGTCGACCTCCTTGGTCTCGTCGCTCATGTTGACCTTGACGCGCAGGTGGGTTTCGCTGCCCGAGGCCGCCATCGCCCAGAAGGTGAGACCCTTGTACCCGGACGCGTCGTACACGACCTTGGGGCCGTCATACGTACCGCCGTCAGCGACCGCCGGTTGATTCAGGTCGGCGCCGACCCCCGCGCCCCAGGTCGTACAGCCATCCCAGGTGGAGTGGATCGCCTTGGTGCTGCCCGAGCCGTTCCCCGGGAAAGTCGCAGGCGACGAGGACTCGAACACCTCGGCAATGATGGGAGGCGTCTGCAGCTTCTGCGCAGCCTGCGGATCCTGCACGCAGCCCGACACGCCGTCGTTGTACGAGTACCAGTAGCCGTTGCGCTCCGGGGTGCCCGCATGGACCACGGTGGCGACGGTGTCCTCGAAGTTGCTGATCAGATTCTCGGGAGGTGGCAGCCCGGGCTGGCCGCCGGTGCCAGTGTTGCCGCCGGCACCGGTGGGGTTTCCGCCGCCGCTGCTGCACGCGCCGCCCGCCATGAGCGCCGAGGCCGCTACCAAGGAAAACAGGAACGAACCGTGACGCAATTTCATGCTCAGGACCCTTTCGTCGGTAGGTTATGCCCGCGACGTGGACACCAACGGAATCGCACGCGCGTGTGGGGAAAAAGGGGTAACGGTACGGGCCCACGAAACCACAGCCGGGATACATCCGTCAAGCGACGGCCCAAACGGTGTGATCCGTTCGCGCGCCTCCGGGCATGCAGCATCCCTCCGCGTCAGATCGGCGTGACCGTCACCGCCGCAGATTGCGCGCCGCTTCCTGAAACACCGCCACCGCGGCGGTCGGCCGCCGGGTGAGGATCGGGTCGTTGAAGTCGATCGCGTAGAGGCCGAAGTGGCCGTGGTAGCCGTGCGACCACTCGAAGTTGTCGATCAGCGACCAGTAGATGAAGCCGATGACGTTCACCCCCTCGGCGCGCGCGCGATCGGCCGCGTAGATGTGCGCGCGCAAGAAGTCGGCGCGCCAGACGCCGCGGCTGTCGGCGACGCCGGCCTCGCTGACCAGCAACGGCCAGCCGCGCCGCGCGTAGCGTTTCAGCAGCCGATACAGCCCCTCGGGGTAGATCTCCCAGCCGAGATCGCTGCGGGGGCGATCGGGGACCGCCGCGGCGCTGTAGGGGGTCGGGCCGCCGAGGTGTCCGATCACCAGATCGCGCGTGTAGTAGTTGAGGCCCAGGTAGTCGAAGCTGCCGGCGAGATCGGGATACGCCTCGTCGATGTCGGCGACCTTGGGCAGCACGACCCGCACCCGCCCCAGCGTCACCGCGTCGAGGAACGACTCGTTGTAGAACCAGTCGGCGGCGCCGGCGACGATGCCGTCGGCCGGATCGCCCGTCGCCGGGTCGAACAGCCGCACGTTGTGGGCGATGCCGATCCGGGTCGCGTGGCCGTCACCGTCGGCGTCGGTCCGGTCCTGCGCCCGCAGCGCGCGCGTCATCGCCCCGTGGGCGCGCATCGTCGCCGCCAGCACGCGCGCCGCCCGCCCGGGATCGCGCACCCCCGGCGGCCACTGGCCGGCGAGGTAGCTCTTGGCCACCAGCACGTTCGGTTCGTTGAGCGTGCACCACCAGTCGACCAGATCGCCGAACGCCCCCCCGGCGCGGCCGGCGAAGGCGGCCAGCGCGGCCGGCATCCCCTCCCACTCCCAGCCGCCGCGCTCGGCGGCCCAGGTCGGCAGCGTGAAGTGATAGAGCGTCACCAGGGGCGCGATCCCCGCCGCCCGCAGCCCGGCGAACATCTCGCGGTAGCGCGCGGCCGCGGCGGCGTCCCAGACGCCGGGCGCTGGCTCGAGGCGGCTCCACTCGATCCCCAGGCGGTAAACGTTCGCCCCCATGAGCTGCAGCGCGGCCAGGTCGGAGCGCCAGAGGTTCCACGAGTCGGCGGCGCGCGCCGTGGTGGCGCCGTCCCGTACGTGCGGGCTGCCGTCGGGGTAGCGCCCCTGCTCCCAGGCGGTCCAGTCGTTGTGAGTGCCGCCTTCGATCTGGTGCGCCGACGTGGCCGCGCCAAGCAGGAAGCCGGGAGGCGCGCCCGCGAGCAGCGGGTGGGCGGCGATCGCCGTCTGGTCGAAGGCGATCGGTTTGGCGCAGCCGGAGGCGCCCGTCAGGACGGCGAGGCAGCCGGCGAAGACGGCGGCGCGGGGGGCGACGACGTGGTCGGCTCCGCGGCGGGCGTCGGCTCCGCGGCGGGCACAGGGGCCGGGCCCGGCTCTACGGCCCGGAACATCACGATCATCACCTGCCGCGTCGGGCCCCATTCGCGCGCGAAACCTTCGAAGCTATTCTCGCGCAGCCCGCGCGCCGGATCGAGCGATCGGATCAGCCGCCGATCGCGGTTCAACCCGACGACGACCTCGTAGTGCGCCAGCGCGCGTCCGTTCGAGAGCGGTTTGGCCAGCCCGACGACCACCGGCCGGCCGCGTCCCACCTGCTCCAGCAGATCGCCGAAGGTCCCCGAGATGACGAACGACTGCAGCCCGCGCGCGCGCGCCGCGTCGCGCAGATCGCCGGCCCGAACCCCCTCGGCCACGAGCGGCAGGCGCGCCGGTGGCAGCTGGTAGTGGGCGAGCGCCATCGTCAGCGCCGCCGAGCCGCAGTCGTTGTCCGACTGCTGGGCGACGAACGGGACGTCGTCCACCAGGCGCCACGTTGGATCGCCTTGCGCCTCGGCGACCTGGTATGGCGAGACGTCGCGCGCCGCGCCGGTGTAACAGCCCGAGGCTGCGACGACGAGCGCGACGACATAGCTGAGCCCTCGCAAGGTCAATTCAGCCGCCCGCGGTCAAATCAGCAGAATGAGAAGAATGATGACCGCGACCAGGAGGACGCCGCTCCCCATGTAGATGTAAACGCCGCCGCCTTTGAAGTTCTGCAGCTCCGGCGTCTGCTTCTCTCTGTCGGCCAGCCTCTGCGCCTCGCCGCTGGCCGGCGCCTGGGTGCTCTGCGTCGGCGCCGGGGTGCGCTGCGCCGCCGTCTCGGTCACGGCCGCCGGCAGCTTCCCCTCGTTACGGCCCGGCGCCGCCTGGCTGAGGGCTGGAAAACACCACACCGCCAGCAGCACGCCCACCACCAACCTTCTGATCTGGTTCATCACCCTCATGCCTCCCGTTTCCCTGAACGATTTCAAACCTAAGCACGAGCGTCCCCGTCGGAAGCTCTCCGTAGGCGTGCGGCCGAGACGCGGCCCCCCGTGCTAAACCCTCGTCATGGCGCGCCGACTGTGGGGCCTCTTCGTATTCCTGCTCGCCCTCGGTGGGCTGGGCGCGGCGGCATATCTCTACCGCCGGCTACAGCACGAAGAGGCCGCGCGCGCGCAGCTGGCCGCGGAGGTCGCCGCGTTCGGCCCGAAGTTCGAGCAGTTCAAGGCCGCGGTGCGCGACGTCGATCGGCACCTGTCGGCGACCGTGTTCCAGGAGGTCGATCTGGCGGGCGCGGGCTGGCAGCCGATCGCGGGTGGTTTCTACGTGATCGATCTGTCGGTCAGCCCCGCGACGAAGGGGACGCGCATCGCGGGCAAGGTCATCAACCCGACGTCGGTGACGCACGAAAATGCGCAGGTCTCGGTGCGCCTCGGCGCGGAGCGGGCGACGTTCACGCTGCCGCGCGTGCCGCCCGCCGTCGCCCAGCCCTTCGAGGTGACGCTTGCCAGCGTCGCGCCGGCCGACGCGCACAAGGCGTTCTTCGCGCTCGACGGCTCGACGATCAGCTTTGCCAGCTCGACGACGCGCAAGCGCAACGCGGGTGAGCCGGTCGACACCGACAAGCTGCTGAAGTAGCCGGCGTCAGAGGACGCAGCCGCCGCCGGGGACGGCGAGGTTGGTCGCGGTCATCGGTTCGCTGAACCCGACCCCGGCGTCGCTGGCCGGGAAGGTGAGGACCAGCTCGAAGCTGAGCACCGAGGGCGGTGAGGTCATCGTCGGCGCCGCGGTCGCGGTCCCCGTCACCGACCCGGTGGTCACGGTGAACAGGCTGTGGTCGGTGCACGCCGCCGCCGGCCCCGCCCCGATTGCCTCGGCGCCCCAGCTGGCGTGCCAGAGCGTGAGCCCCGGGCTCTCGTAGGCGCCCGGCTTCCTGAACCGGACGTAGACACAGAGATCGCGCGCGGCGTCGACCTTGGAGAGCGAGAGCCGATCCTGGCCGCCGACATAGCCGCAGCCGGCATAGCTGGCGGTCCTGACGCCCGCGTCGCCGCAGACCATCCCGCCGAAGTCGTCGAACAGCGGCGCCTCGCAGGGACAGCAGCCGGAGCGCTCGATCGGACCGCCGCAGCTTCGCTTGCACTCGTACGGGCGCAGACACTGAACGTTCCCCTCCACGCAGGTGGCGCCGCCGCTGCCGCCACGGCCAGGAGACCCGGCGCTCCCCGCGGCGCCGCTGCTGCCACCGCGCCCGGCGCCGCCGGCGCCCGCCACCGCGCCGCCGCTCCCCGCCGAACCGCCACGTCCCGCCGCCGAACCGCCATGTCCCGCCGCCGCGCCGCTGCCGCCACCACGCCCAGCGCCGCCGCTCCCCGCCGCGCCACCCCCGCGCCCGCCGGCGGCGCCGCCGCAGGCCGCGCCGAGGAAGTCGTCGAACAGGGGTGCCTCGCAGGCGCAGCAGCCGCTGTATTCGATGGGGCCGCCGCAGGTCCGCTTGCACTCGTACGGGCGCAGGCACTCGACCAGCTCGCAGGCGCGCGGGCCACCGCCGCTGCCGCCCTTCCCCGACGCGCCGCCGGCCGCGTGTGTCCCGGCGCCCCCGCCCATCCCGCCGGTTCCCGTCGCCGGGTCGGTCGTGCTCGAGCATCCCGCGGCGAGACCCAAGCAGAGCGCGAGCGCCCCAAATGCGACGATTCTGATCATGGCCGCTGCAATCGTCTCACAGACAGCCTCCGGCGGTGTCGACGTTGGTGGCGCTCAGCGTCTCGTTGAGGCCGGGGCCCGCGTCGCCAGATGGGATCTGCACGTTGAGATCGAAGCTGACCGACGCGGGCGGTGTCGTCGTGGACGGCGGGGCCGTTACCGTCCCGGTCACCGAACCGCCCGAGCGGGGCAACACCGCACGGGTCGGACAGGCCGCCGCCGGACCAGCCGATACCGACTCGACGCCGAAGCCGCTGCTCCACAAAGTGAGGCCGCTCGGCGCCGGGCCGGGGTTTGCGAACACGACGTTCACGCAGAGATTGCGGCCGGCGTCCTTCTTGGAGACGACGAGCCGATCGTTGCCGCCGCCGTACCTGCAGCCGACGTAGGTGAGGGCCGGCGTCCCCATGTTGCGGCAGGCGACGTCGCCGAAGTTGTCGAACAGCGGCGCCTGGCACGGGCAGCAATCGTTCGACACGAGCGGTCCACCGCAGGTCGCGATGCATTCGTACGGGCGCGCGCAGAGGCCGACGTAGCTGTTGTTGCAAGCGCCGCCCGCCCCGCCGCGGCTGGAGGAGCCGGCGCTTCCGCCGCTGCCGGCTACTGACCCCCCACTTCCTCCGCGCGCGCTGCCGCCGCCCCCCGCCGCGCCCCCGGTCCCCGCTGCCCCGCCGCCCCGTCCTCCCGCGGCGGCGCCGCCGCTTCCGCCCGCCCCGCCGCCGCCGCAGGCCCTGCCGAGGAAGTCGTCGAAGTACGGCGCCTCGCAGGCACAGCAGCCGGAATGCTGGATCGGGCCATCGCAGGTCAGCTTGCACTCGTAGGGGCGAGCGCACTGGGCCGACGCGCAGGCGCGCGCGCCCCCTGCCCCTCCACCCCCACTCCCCGCAACAGAGCCGCCGCTGCCCGCAGTGCCGCTACTTCCGGCGATGCCGCCACCGCCGCTCCCCGCACCACCGTCAGAGCCGAGGCAGACCAGGACGCCGTTCTGCACGGCGTGGGGACCCCCGTCGCACACGCTCCCGCCCGCGCCGACGGTATCTCCCGTAGCGCCGGAACGGCCGCCGTCGTCCAGCAGCTGATCGTGCGAGCTGGAACAGGCCGCGACGACGAAACCGGCCACCAAGCCAAGCGCAAGGAGTTTGCTCATGTCCTCTGAGTGCGGGCCGCGGCAGGATCGGCTCACGGGCGCGTTCAAAATCGTACTCCCAGGCCGGCCGTCAGCCACCCGCCCTCGATCGCGATGGCCGTGGCGTCCCCGACAAGTCCCTGGGCGCCGCGCACGACCCACCCCACCTCCAACGAGACGAAGACGGCCACCCGAGCGCCACCGACGGCGGCGCGGGCCGCCAGCGCCGGGCCGAACCAGGGGCGGGTGACGCCGTGCCCGACGGTGCCGGACCCAGGCGCCGGCGAGCCGGACAGCCAGGCGAGCCCCCCGCGCACGCCCGCCGAGAGCGAGCCGGCGAGCCGGCCGCTGGCCGCGGCCAGGCCTCCGAACGCGCCCAGCGACGCGAGCCAGGCACGCGTCTCGCCGGCGTCGAGCGTCGTCGACGCGCGATCGACCTCGAGGTCGGCGCCGAGGATCCAGCTGCCGAAACGGCGATCGACGCCGAAGCGCCCACCCCAGCCGACGGCGCCGCCCTCGCCAAAAAACCTGCGGTGCACGCCGGCGACCGTCAACGCCAGCCCCTCCGCGGCGGCGGGCGCCGGCACCGGCGGCGGCTTCGCCTCGACACGCGCGCGCACCGCGGGATCCAGCGCCGCCAGCATCTCGATGCCGGCCAGCGCCAGGGCGCGAGGCGCCGCATCGCCCGGGAAGTCGTCGAGGCGCAGCGTCCGCTCGAGCCGATCGGGCCGCGAGGCGGCGCGTGCCTCGAGATGAGCGGCACCGCTGCCGCAGCGGGCGACCAGGCGATAGCCGTCCGGGGGCGGCTCACCACCCCGCGGCGCGAGCAGGTCGCCGATCTCGATGCTGACGATCTGCCGGACCGCGAGCTCGGGAACCTCGCCGCACGCGTCCACGTCGAGGGCGACGGTCGCCCGGGCGGCGCGCGCCGCCGCCGGCAGGGCCAGGGCCACCAGCAGCGCCAGCGCCGCCGAGAATCGGCGGCCGCAAACCCGTCACTCCCCGACGACCGCGCGCATCGCCGCCGCGCGGCGGCCGTTGGGATAGCGCCGCAGATAGCCCTGGGCGCGCGCCGCCGCTTCGCCCGTCTCACCCGCCGCGCTCCACGCCTCTACCTCGCGGGCCAGCGCGTCCTCGGCGAACGGCCCGCGCGGCGCCAGCGCGCGCGCCTCGGCGAACGCCGCCGCCGCTTGCCGGGGTCGATCGAGCTCCTTCAGCAGCACGCGGCCGAGCGTGAACGCCGCCAGCGGCGCGCGCGGATCGTTCCGGTGCTCGCGCAGGAGGCGGCGTAGCAGGGCCGCGCCGTCGGCCGGGCGCCCGTCGAGGCGCGCGGCGTCGGCGGCCGCGAGCAGCGTCGCGGCGCTCTCCCGCTCCTCCGGCCGCTCACTCTCGTCTCCCCGGGCGTCGCCTCCCCGTATTTCGCGGAGCGCCTGGGGCGGCGGTTCAGTGTCGGGCGCTGCCATGCGACGCGAAGGCGACGGGGGCGACACCGCCCGCGACGCGAGCGGCGGTCGCGGCACCGACAGCGGCGATACGGCCACGGGTTCCGCCGGCGGTGGGTCGAGCGCGGGCGGCGGATCTCTTCGGGTGAGCGCGAGCGACGCCCGTGCGGGAGACGACGGGAGCGCCACCGCGCTCGTCGAGCGCGATGCGGGGCGCGTTCGCGGCACCGCGGCCGCCGCCGCCTCGGTCTCGGCTTCCACCACCAACGGCGGGAACCAACCGTTCTCCCCGGCGACGAGCCGACGCGAGCCGACGCGCCAGTCGACCATCACCGTGCCGCGCTCGACCGTGACGCCGATCCGATCGGCGACCCGCTCGACCGTGAACGCCGTCCCCAGCACGGTGACCGTGACTTCGCCGGCCCGGACGACGAACTGCCGCTCGGGCCGCGGCGCCACCTCGAAATGTCCGCGCCCACGCGCGAGCTCGTAGATCACCCGCTGCGGCGCATCCTCACGCAGCGCCAGCGCTGTTCCCGCGTCGAGCGGCGTCGCCACAGAACCGTCGGCGAGCCGCAGCGGTAGCGGGCCGGCCGCCGGCGCGACCATCGGCGCGGCCGGCGCAGTGACGACGACCGGCGCGCGCGACGCCGCCGGCCCTCCGAACCGCAACGCGAGCACGATCGCCGCCGCACCGACGCCGAGCCCGCCGAGCGCAAGGCGGCGAACCTTCCGCCGACGCGCGCGACGCCTGGCCCCGGCGACCAGCCGCTGAACGTCGCGCTCCGTGAACGCCGGATCGATCGCACCGCCCGCGCGGCCGATGCGCCGAAGCAGATCGTTGCCGTCAGTCATCGCCCATCCGTTCTTCGAGCACCTGGTGGGCACGCGCGATCCGGCGCTTGGCGGTGGCGCACGAGCAGCCGCAGAGGCGCGCCACGTCCTCCAGCTTCTCCCCCTCGATGTGGTGCAAGGTGAAGGCGAGCCGATCGGCGACCGGCAGCTCGTCGAGCACGCGGTAGACCGACCGCACCAGCACCTTGTCGTGCGGAGAGGCGGCCGGATCGACCAGCCCCGCGTAGTCGACCTCGGCGTCGAACCCCAGGAGGCGCCACATCCGGCGGACCTGCAGCCGCCGTCGCACCAGCCGCACCGCGATCGTCGCCAGCCACCCCTTCACCGCCTCGGGCTGGCGCAACCCCCGGATGCCGCGCGCCGCCTCGACGAACACGTCCTGGACGAGATCGTCCACCTCCCCGCGCCGCCCCCCCAGCCGCAGCACCACCGCGCCCACGTACCGGCAATAGCGCCGGTAGACCTCATCGAGGAGATCTCCGGTCTCGCCACGCTCCACGAGTCGCAACGGCACCTGACTACGCGACACAAAAGCCACCTTACCGCTGAGTGGCGTTTGGGCGAAAACCGGCTCAGGGGCCCTCACCCGCCGCCCTGCGGGCGGCGACCTCTCCCCTGCGGGGAGAGGTGCAGAGGGCGGTCAACGCGGGGCGGTTAACGCGCGACGGTATAGGCCGTCATGCTGACGATGGTGTCGACGTTGGCGTCGCGCGGCAGGACGGTCACCGGCTTGGTGATGCCGAGCAGGATCGGGCCGATGGCGGTGGCGCCGCCCAGCGCCTCCAGCACCTTGTAGGCGGCGTTGCCGGCCGCCAGCGACGGGAAGATCAGCACGTTCGCTGCGTCGGAGAGGCGGCTGAACGGGAACAGCTCCCGCAGCTTGTCGGGCTCGACCGCGATGTCGGCCTGCACCTCGCCGTCGATCTCCAGATCGGGGCGCCGCTTGCGCACGATGTCGACCGCCCGCGCGACCTTGATCGAGTCCGGGTGCGGCGCCGAGCCGAAGTTCGAGAACGAGATCATCGCTATCCGCGGCGTCACCTCGAAGGCCCGGGCTGCGTCGGCGACCTGGATCGCGATGTCTGCCAGCGTCTCGGCGTCGGGGTCGATGTTGACCGTGGCGTCGGCGAAGAACTTCACGTCGTTCTTCAGCAGCATCATGTACATGCCGGTCGCCCGCTTCACGTCGGGGCGGATGCCCAGGATCTGCAGCGCCGGGCGGATCGTCTCCGGATACGGCGCGGTCAGACCGGCGACCAGACCGTCGGCGTCGCCGCGCCTCACCATCATCATGCCGAAGTGGATGCGCCGGTTCATCAGGCGCGCCGCGTTCCCGGCGGTCACCCCCTTGCGGCAGCGCAGCTCCAGGTACTCGTGCGCGTAGGCCGAGTGCTTGGGCGACTCGCTGGGGGCCAGGATCTCGACCCCCTCGAGGTCGAGATCGAGGTCGGCGGCGCGCTGGCGGATCTTCTTCTCCTGCCCCAGCAGGATCGGGTGGGCGATCTTCTCGTCCAGCACGATCTGGCAGGCGCGCAGCACCTTGATGTTGTCGCCGTCGGGGAAGACGATCCGCTTGGGCGCGCTCTGCGCCCGCTGGACGATCCGGCGCATGATCGTGTGCTGCACGCCGCCGATCCGGCGCTGCAGCCGCTCGCGGTACTCGTCGATGTCCAGGGTCAGCCGCGCCACACCCGACTCCATCGCCGCCTCCGCAACCGCCGGCGCGCACCACCAGAGCACGCGCGAGTCGAACGGCTTCGGGATGATGTAGTCGGGGCCGAACCGGAAGGCGTGCACGCCGTACGCCTCGGCGACCGCGTCGGGGACCGGCTCGTGCGCCAGCTCGGCCAGCGCGCGCGCCGCGGCGACCTTCATCGCCTCGTTGATCTCCTTGGCGCGAACGTCCAGCGCGCCGCGGAAGATGTAGGGGAACCCGAGCACGTTGTTGACCTGGTTCGGGAAATCGCTGCGCCCGGTGGCGACGATCGCGTCGGGGCGGGCCGCCTTGGCGTCCTCGTAGCTGATCTCGGGGTCGGGGTTGGCGAGCGCGAAGACGAGCGGCCGCGCCGCCATCGTCTTCAGCATCTCCGCCGTGCAGAGCCCCGCCTTCGACAGCCCCAGGAAGACGTCGGCGCCGCGGAGCGCGTCGGCGCGGGTGCGGGCGCCGTCATCCTTGCGCGCGAACCGCGCCTTGTAGACGTTCATCCCCTGGTCGCGCCCGGCGTAGATGACGCCGACCGAATCGACCATCGTGATGTTCTCCAGCTTCACGCCCAGCGAGACGTAGAAGTTGGCGCAGGCGATCGCCGAGGCGCCCGCGCCCGAGATCACCACCTTCATCGCGCCGAGCGGCTTGCCCACCAGCTCGGACCCGTTCATCAGCGCCGCGCCCGAGATGATCGCGGTGCCGTGCTGATCGTCGTGGAAGACCGGGATCGACATCCGCGCCTTGAGCCCCGCCTCGATCTCGAAGCACTCGGGCGCCTTGAGGTCTTCGAGGTTGATGCCGCCGAACGTCGGCTCCAGCGCCGCGACGGCGTCGATGAACTTGGCCGACTCGCGCGCGTCGACCTCCAGATCGAAGACGTCGATGTCGGCGAACTTCTTGAAGAGGCAGGCCTTGCCCTCCATCACCGGCTTGCTGGCGAGCGGGCCGATGTTGCCCAGCCCCAGCACCGCGGTGCCGTTGGTGACCACCGCCACGAGGTTGCCGCGCGCGGTGTACTCCCAGCCCATCTCGGGGTTCTCCGCGATCGCGAGGCAGGGCTCGGCGACGCCGGGCGAATAGGCGAGCGACAGATCGCGCTGCGTGACCAGCGGCTTGGTCGGGACGACCTCCAACTTCCCCGGCCGACCTAGGCGGTGATAATCGAGAGCGTCTTGCTTCCGGATCATTTGTATTCGGGGGACGTCGCGCGCTGCGCGCGCTTTGGTCCCCCGCGCCCCCGGCTCGCTACGGGCTGGCAAAGCCACCCTTCGCTCGCTGATGTTTGCAACAAGTAGCGGCGAATCATGCGCGCAGGCGCTTGGCGCGCTTCGCCTTGACGACGTACTGGTGGGTCATGGTGTCTTTGGGGGGATCACGAGGTTGCCCAGCGTGCGAACCGGGTTGGTGAAGCGATCGTCGACGCGCACCTCGAAGTGCAGGTGCGGCGGCGACACTCTCACGCCCGAGCGCCCGACGTAGCCGATGATCTCGCCGGCGGCGACCTGCTGGCGATCGTTCACCTTGTACGACGCGAGGTGCATGTAACAGGTGACGATCCGCTTGGGCTCGGGCTTGTGCTCGATGCAGACGTAGATCCCGCCGACGCCCATGCGTCGGTGCGCGTAGCGGCGCAGCTTCTCAGGCGGAATCGGCCCCAGGCGGGCCCGGCCCGGCATGTTCACGCCGGCGAAGATCACCGTCCCGCCCGCGATCGAGCGCACCGGCTCACCGATCTGCCCGACGATGTCCAGGCCGCGGTGGCGACGCGCCCCTCCGTCGCGATCGTCGCCCGGGCCGCTGGTCGCGACCCGCGGCGTCCCCTCGAGCGGAGAGACCACCTCGATCCCGTACAGTGACGGACGCGGCACATCGACCGTCCCGTTGTAGCGACCCATCATCCGCCGGCGCGCGGTCAGGATCAGATCCTCCTGGCCGCTGGACCGGACCTCGTCGCCCCAGACCATGTGGGAGACGCCGCTGCGGTGCTGCGCGCCACCGAACGACTCGTCGATCTCACGGTGGCGCGCCTGCCACATCTCGAGCAGCTTGGCGCCGACGGTCAGGTTGGTGACCGGATCGAGCAGGCGCTTGGAGGTGAGGTCCTCCTTGTCGACCGGCACCACCGGCGCCCCCTCGACGCCGCGGTACATCCCCGGCTCGATCCCGAGCAGACCGTAAGTGTTCCCCTTGCCCTTGTGCGACGGATCGCACCGGCTACGAAAGTGGGCGAGCGCGGCGAGCGTGAAGGGATCGCTCTGCGCGGCGGCGGCGGCGACCAGGATCTGCGGGGCCAACGCCGCGACCGACGAGTCGACGGTGACGCCGCACAGGGCGGCGAAGGCCGCCGTGAACCGCGTCGGATCGAATCGGCTCCGGGACCACCGGCTCCGCCGGCCAGGTCGCAGGGTTGCGGAGCTGATGCGCCGGCGTCGGCTCGCTCGCCGGCTCGCGCGTCTGCCACGGGCGCGCCCAGGCCGCGCTCCCCAGGGGGAACGCCAGCAGCGACGCAGCCAGGACGACGACCCGTGTCACAACCCGCCTAGCATATACACGCAACGTCCGACGGGGATCATGCGTTTTGCCGTCGGCCGACGGGGGACTGCTCAGACGCGCAGTCAGTCGATTTACTTCAGAACCCGCAGACCGACGCGATTGCGTCGATCTCAGTCCGCGCAGAGGAAGACCAGGCCGCAGGTGTCCTCGCCTCCGGCGACGGCGAGGCCGCTGGGGGCGTAGGCGATCCCGTAGGGGGCGTAGGTCGTTTGGAAGGCGCCGCGTTGCGTATGAGCGAGCAGGTCCCAGATCGTGACTGTCCCGACGCCGGCGCCGGAGGCGACCGCGACGTAGTCGTTCGCAGGCGAGAACGCGAGAGTGGTCAGGCTCTCCCCGATGGTGAACGGAGCGCTGGCGGGTGTGGCCGATTGGAATGGCACGTTCCAGTAATGAAAGGCGCCGTCGTCGCCGCCGGCCGCCAGGAAGCTTCCGTCGGGAGAGATCGCGATCGCCCAGGCGGTCAGGTAGGGGTCGTTGGTGGCGCTGAAGATCGTCGGATCGGTGAAGCGGCCGCCGGCAAACGACAGCAGCGCGACCCGATCGTCGAACGAGGCCACCGCGATCGCGGTTCCGTTCGCCCCCTGGGTCTGGCCGACGGCAAGCCACCAGGGATCGATCGCCAGCGGCTTGGGCGTGCCTGGGGTCGCCCCGCTCACGGGGAGCGCCACCAGATCGCCGGCGCCGTAGCCGTCGCTCTCGAGGGCGATCACGTACTTGCTGTCGGGCGAGAACCCGATCCCGGGGACGAAGCCGGCCCCCACGGTGAGGCTCCGTCGCTTGGTCCAGCGCCCGACCTCGTAGAGATCGAGCGGTTGCGGATACTGCGCGATCGCGGCCACCGCCAGCAGCTTGCCGTCGGGGGAGAAGGCGATCTCGGGAATCCCGTCGGTCGTCAGCACCGTCCCCTCGGGGTGCAGGGCCCGGCCGTCGAACGTCCAGATCTTCACCCGACCGTCGTTCGCGGAGCTGACGAAGTAGCGCCCGTCTGGCGAGAAGGCGACCGACCTGGCGAAGACGTGGGTGGTGGCGTCGGCCGGATCGCAGAACCTGGCGGGCGAGATGTGGTCGTACTCCTTGCAGTGAAGGAGCGACGGCGGCTGTGGCTCGCTGCAGGCGTTGCCAGCGGTCAGCGCGATCGAGACCGTGCCGATGCCGTCCGCCCGGATCGTCGCCGAGCCGCTCCCCGCCAGCCCGACGCAGCTCGCCCCCGTCTGGACACCGGCGGAGACCTCGACCTGCGTGACGACGAGGTCGTCGGAGATCCGAACCTCCGTCCCGACGTCCTCGGAGACGTAGATGCCGTAGATGACCGGGGTCGGGGAGAGCTGGGTCAGCGTGAACGTCTTGGCGACGCCGCCGGCCGTGATCTTCACCGAGTCGAGACCGGCGACCGCGGTCGGGGTCGTCAGCGAGACCTCGATCAAGACCTCCTTCTTCTTGCACCCGACGGAGAGCGCGACCGCCGCCAAGATCAAGGGCAGTACAACCGGACCCCTCGCAGGCCCGCGGGTCATTGCGTACACACGAGTATCTTGCCGCAATCGAACTCCCCCACAACAACCGCGTTTCCGGTGGGAGAGAAGGCGACCGACAGCGCGCCGTTGCTGTTGGCGGTGATCGCGTAGCGCGCCACCTGGGCGCGGGTGGCGGCGTTCCAGATGCTGACGCTTCCGCTGAAGTCGCCGGCCGCGACGGCCAGGTAGGTTCCGTTCGGCGAGAAGGCCAGCCCCTCGATGAAGTCGGCGTTCGGGACCACCAGGTTGGGGGCGACGGAGGCCGCGCTGGCCAGGGGCGCGTTCCAGAACCTGACGTTCGCGTCGTCGCCGCCGGCCGCGAGCGTCGCGCCGTTCGGGGAGAACGCGGCGCCCCAGATCCCCTTGATGCTGGGGGCGATGACCGTCGCGCCGCCCAGCGCGTTGCCGGTCACGGAATAGCCCTCGATGTCGCCGTCGTAGCCGGTCACGGCGACGGCGAACGCCCCCGTCGCCGGGGCGGGCGCGACGGCCAGCAGGCTGGGATCGACGGAGAGCGGGCGGCTGTCGAGGAGCTGGCCGCTGGCGGTGTCGAAGAGATAGATGGTGCCGCCGTAGACGGAATCGTTGTCGACGCCGATCACCTTGCTCCCGTCTGGCGAGAAGCCGACACCGACCACGGAGCTGGAGACGAAGTACTGGCGAACGCGGGCGGCGGTCTGCAAATCGAAGAGGTCGAGCTCGGCCGTCCCCCCGACCAGCAGCCGCGTTCCATCCTTGCTGACGGCCGCGTAGCCGAGCCCCGCGCCGGTTATGACGCGGCCGCTGGGCGTCGGCGTCCGGCCGTCGAAGTTCCAGAATCTTGAGCCGGCCATCGCCGCCGCCGCTGAGCATCAACTGCCCATTGGGGGAGAAGCCGACGTAGTAGACGAAGGTGCCGGTGGCGTCACAGGCGCCGGCGTTCTCGGTGTGGCTGTACTCCGTGCAGCAGGTCAGCGCGGGGGGCGTCCCCACCGGTGGCAGAGCCCCCGAGCAGGCGGCGCCGCCGCCTGCGCCGCCAGGTCCGCCGCCGCTGCCCGCAACCGCGCCACCCGCGCCACCGCGCCCGGCGACGACGCCGCCGCCAGCGCCCGCCACGCCGCCGCCAGCGCCCGCCACGCCGCCGCCAGCGCCCGCCACGCCGCCGCCCGTCCCGCCGCCGCCAGCCCCGCCACGCCCGGCACCACCCGCGCCCGCGGGTCCGCTCCCCGCGACGCCGCCGCCCGTGCCCGCCGCGCCGCCCGCGCCGCCACCGCGTCCGGCGACGCTGCCGCCGCCCGCGCCACCGACGGCGAGGCCGCCCGCGCCACCCGGTCCGCTCCCGCCGGCGCCGGCGAGGCCGCCCGCCGCCCCGCCGCGTCCGGCGACGACGCCGCCGCCAGCGCCACCGAGTCCGTTGCCGCCGGCGAGGCCGCCCGCTGCACCGGCCGTCCCCGCGAGACCCCCGGCGCCGCCCGCGCCGCCGCCGGCACCTCCAAGCGGAGGCCGGCACTGGTCAATCGGCTCCAGCACGATCGTGGCAATCGCGGTGTCGCCGACCGCCCCGATTGTCACCGCGCTGGTGCCGTAGAACCCGCAGCCGTCGCGCTTGTCGTCGGGCAGCGACGTGGCGGCCACGTTCACCCGTCCGAGCAGTTCGGCGGCGACGTAGACCCCGAGCATCAGAGGTTCGCTGGCGCCCGAAGGGATGCCGCCGGCGAGCGGGAACGAGCGCGACAGCGAGCCGACACCCAGCACCACCGACGTCTGGTCCGCCCCGTCCGCGGACGCGGTCAGGCGGAACAGGACCAGGGACTGGTGCTCTTGCTTGCCGCAGCCCGCAGCCAGGGCCAGCGAGAAGGCCAGCCCAGCGATGGCCGGCGCGCGCAGGATCGCCACGTCTATTCCCGGCAAAGCAGGACTTTGCCGCAGCCCTGCCCGCCCACCACGATGGCGTTCCCTGCCGGCGCGAAGGCGACCGAGAGACCGTTGATGCGACTGTCGAGGAAGTTGTAGCGCGTGGTCATCGTGCGCTGAGGGACGTTGAAGATGCTGGCGCTCCCCTGCTGCCAGCCACCGACGAGGGCGAGGTAGGTGCCGTTCGGCGAGAAGGCGCAGCCGCGCACGTCGTCGTTGTTGCCGATGGTGAGGTCGCCGCCGGTCGGCGTCGTCGACGTCACCGGAAAATTGTAGAAGCGCGCGAGCGCGTCGATCTGGCCGAGAGCCAGCAGCGTCCCGTCGGGCGAGAAGCAGCCCGACCAGATCGATTTGGTGGCGGTGTCGATCTGGGTCGGCGAGCCAATCCCCTGGCTGGTGACGCCGTAGACGGCGGTCAGGCCGTCTTCGTCGAGAACGGCCACGCCCTGAGCGCCGCCGACCGCGGCCGGCGCGACCGCCAGACCCCAGGGGCTGGTGACCGGGACGACCGCGCGATAGAGCGGCGCCGCCTGCGTCAGGTTGTGAACGTAGAGGTTGCCGCCGTTGTCGAGGCTGATCACGCGCTGGCTGTCGGGGGAGAAGCCGACGCCGTAGAGGATGCCGTCGATGGTCAGATCGATGGCCAGCGTCCAGGCCTTGGTGCCGGTCAGGTAGTAGACGCTGATCACCTGGAAGCCGCCGATCGCGACCAGCGACCCGTCGGGGGAGAACGCCGCGAAGCCGTAGTCGGCGTCGGTGACGAAATGCCCCTCCGGCGCCATGCGCTGGCCGTCGTAGGTCCAGAACAGCACCCGCCCGTCGTCGCCCCCGGTCATGACCAGCGAGCCGTCGGGCGAGAACGCGGCGGTATAGACGTAGGTGATGTTGTCGTCGCAGTCACTGCCCGCGGCGAGATCGGCGTGGTCGTAGGTCGTGCAGCAGGTCAGCGACGGTGGGACACCGGGCGGCGGCGCGGTGCCGAGGCAGGGGGGACCGCTGCCGCCCCGCCCCCCCTGGCCGCTGCCGCCGGCGTGACCGCCGGCCCCCGTCGCGTTGCAAACGTTGGCGGACTTGAGAGCGATCTGGGTGGTCTTCGTTTCGCCGGCCGTGCTGATGTTCGCGCTGCCGCTGCCGAGGAAACCGGCGCAGTTGCCCGACGCGGGTCGCGCCGTGACGGTCACCTTCACCATGCCGGTGTCGTCGACGTAGATTCCAAAGACCGTCGGGTCGGCCGTGCTGGTCGATAGCGGGCCGTCCAGCACGTAGGTTTCAGTCCGCCCGGCCGACTGCCCCGCCGTCGCCTGGATCGTCAACGAAGCCAGCGCCACCGTCGGCGTCCCGTCGGTGCTGAGCCGTACCAGGATCAGCGACTCTTTGTCCTTCTTGCAGGCCGGGACCAGGACGCCGATGGCCGCGGCCGCCAGCAGCGCGGCGCCGCTCGCGCGCGCCCAACCGGCGCGCGGGCTCACTTGCACTCCACCGCACCGGCCGGACAATCCGGGCGGGTCGTTCCGCCGGGAATCAACAGGAAGGCGGCGACGGTGCCCGCTGCGACCACGCCAATCGCGGTCCAGAACCACCACTTCTTGTAGATGGGCGACGACCCGGCCTGCGCCGGCGGCTCCGATACCAGCGACGCCGACGCGGTCGCCGTCGGCGGCGGCGCGGGCGGCGGCGTGAGGACCGGACCGGGCGCAGGCGGCAGCGGCGTCACCACGGGCGGCGCCGGGGGCGGCGCCGCGGCCTTCGCCTGCTCGTCGCGCAGCGCCTCCATCTCTTTGATGTAGCCCTCGACCTCGGCCCGCTCGTCAGCGGGAACCTTCTTTCCCGACTTGGCCAGGTAGTCCTTGAACGCGTCGATCGCCTTCTGGGGCTCGCGCATCTTTTGATGGCAGCGGCCAATGTTGCGCAGGTAGACCGGGTGCAGGGTCTCGGCGTACAGCTTCGCGAAGAGATCCAGCGCCTGATCGAAGCGGCCGGCGGCGAACGCCTCGCGCGCCTTCATCTCCGACGCGTGATCCGCGCGCGCCTCGCCGCCAATCGTAAGCAGCAGCACAAGAACGGCGCCCAGAACCCCCCACTTCGTACGCTTCATTTGAGGCAAAACAGTACGTCCCCTCAGCCATCCGAGTCAAAGGCGGGGTGATCGCCGAGCGCGGGTTCGGAACCCGTCGGTGGGTTCCGAGTTACATTGTCCATCCATGATCAGCCGCTTGGGTGAGGTCGATCGGCATCTCTTCGCCGAGGGAACGCACGGTCGCATCTACGATCGACTCGGGGCGCACCTCGCCCGCCAGGGCGGCATCGATGGAACCGAGTTCGCGGTCTGGGCCCCGAACGCCGCCAGCGTTCACGTGATCGGCGACTTCGAAGGCTGGGGGGAAAAACCGGCGCCGCTCGCGCACGGCGGGACCGGTATCTGGGAGGGGTTCGTCCCCGGCGTCGCCAAGGGCACGCGCTACAAGTACCGGATCGTCTCTGCCAACAGCGACTACCGCGTCGACAAGGCCGACCCCTACGGCATCCGCTCCGAGTTGCCGCCGGCGACCGCCTCGATCGTCTGGGATCTCGACTTTCCCTGGAGCGACAGCGACTGGCTGAGCACCCGCCCCGCCCGTCACGCGTTCGACGCGCCGATGTCGATCTACGAGGTGCACCTCGGTTCGTGGATGCGCGTCCCCGAGCAAGACAATCGCTTCCTCACCTACCGCGAGCTCGCCCCCAAGCTGGCCGCGCACGTTCGTCGCTGTGGCTTCACCCACGTCGAGCTGATGCCGGTGGCCGAGCACCCGTTCTATCCGTCGTGGGGCTACCAGGTGACCGGGTTCTTCGCGCCGACCTCCCGCTTCGGCACCCCCCAGGACTTCATGTGGTTCATCGACCACCTGCACAACGAGGGGATCGGCGTGCTGCTCGACTGGACGCCCGCGCATTTCCCCACCGACGAGCACGGCCTCATCTACTTCGACGGAACCCACCTCTACGAGCACGCCGACCCGCGCCAGGGGATGCACGCCGAGTGGGGGAGCGCGATCTTCAACTACGGCCGCAACGAGGTGCGCAGCTTCCTGGTCTCGAACGCGAACTTCTGGCTGGACCGTTATCACATCGACGGGCTGCGGGTCGACGCGGTGGCGTCGATGCTCTACCTCGACTACGCGCGCCGCGAGGGGGAGTGGATCCCCAACAAGTACGGCGGCCGGGAAAACCTGGAGGCGATCGACTTCATCCGGATCACCAACGAGTCGGTCTACCGCGAGCACCCCGACACCCACACGATCGCCGAGGAGTCGACGTCGTGGCCGGGTGTGTCGCGCCCGACCTACACCGGCGGCCTCGGCTACGGGATGAAGTGGGACATGGGCTGGATGCACGACACGCTGGCCTACTTCTCCGAGGACCCGATCGGCCGCCGCTACCACCATCACAAGCTGACGTTCCGGAGCATGTACTTCTGGAGCGAGAACTACGTGCTGCCGCTCTCCCACGACGAGGTCGTGCACGGCAAGGGGTCGCTGATCGGAAAGATGCACGGCGACCTCTGGCAGAAGTTCGCGAACCTGCGCCTCGTCTACGCCTGGGAGTGGGCCCAGCCGGGGAAGAAGCTGCTGTTTCAGGGGGGCGAGATCGGGCAGTTCGCCGAGTGGTCGCACGATCGCAGCGTCGACTGGCACCTGCTGGGCGAGACGCCGTTCCACGTGCAGCTGATGACGCTGGTCACCGAGCTCAATCGCCTCTACAAGTCGCAGCCCGCCCTGCACGCGCACGACACCGGCCTGGCCGGGTTCGAGTGGGTCGACGCCAACGACGACGACAACAGCGTCTACGCCTTCCTGCGCAAGGGGCGCAACGAAAGCGAGACGATCCTGGCGCTGTTCAACTGCACGCCGGTGCCGCGCCACGACTACCGCGTCGGTGTCCCCCACGGGGGCGTCTGGACGGAGATCCTGAACACCGACGCGGGCACCTTCGGCGGCGGCGACATGGGGAACCTGGGCGCGGTGACCGCGGACAGCATCCCGGCCCACGGCCGCCCCGCCTCGCTGCGGCTGACGCTGCCGCCGCTGGCGGCGCTGTTTCTGAGACGCGGGTAGACTGGACACTGTGGGCCTGGGCGTCGGAGCGAGATCGGGACTGGCGCTGGCCCTGTTGATGGTGGCCGCCTGCTCCAGCACAGGGGAAGGCACCGACGCGGGAGTCGATGGGCCCGGTAGCGACGTGCCCATCCCCGGCTCCGACGCCGCGGTCGCCTGCGTGATCGACCCCGACTGCACGGCCGCCGCCTACACGAAGCCGGTCGCCGCCCCCCTGGACTGCTACTGCCCGACCTGCCCCGTCATACCGTTGAACGTCACCACCGCGCAGGCCTACGCCGACGGGTGGCAGGCGTTCTGCGCCGACGACCCGAACTGGGCCGCCTGCCCTCTTCTTCCCTGCACGCCGCCACCGCCGATCGCCTGCGTGGGGGGCGCCTGCCGCCGCGCCTCGACCAGCTTGCCGGCGACCTGTCCGCTCGACCCCGCCGGCGGCTGCCCGCGTGACGGCGTCCGCTGCGGTGACGCCTGCTGCGTCCCCGGCGAGTGGTGCGACAATCTGCTCCAGGTCTGCCGTTGTGGCCTTCTGCTCAGCTGCAGCCAGGGGGACGACGTCATCTGCGGGGGCTCGGGCGGCGAGGCCAGCTGCGGAGACGTCTGCTGCAGCGCCGCGGGCAACACCAGCCCGAACGACGACGGCTACGCCGCGATATCATGCGGCCTGTGACGGCCCGGGAGACATTCGTCGCGGCAGTCGTCTGGAGCCTGGCCGCGGGCTGTTCCAGCGTCGGGGACGAAGGACGTGAGACGACCGACGCCGCCGCCGGGCCGTCCGCCGACGCCCTGGAAGCGCTCACCTGCGCGACGCACGCCGACTGCGCCTCCGCGGCCTACGACCGGCCGGTTTCGACGGTGGCGGACTGCTACTGCCCCACCTGCTCCACCATCCCGCTGAACAGGGCCACCGAGGCCACCTACTTTGCGCAGTGGCAGCAGGTCTGCGCCGGATACATGTCGACGACGCCCTGTGCGCAGTTTTTCTGTGCGCTGTCGGCGCCCACGTTGTGCGCGGCGGGGCTGTGTCGAACCGGCTCGTTCAATCATCCCGCGGCGACATGCCCGGCCGATTCCGTCAGCGGCTGTCCCGAGGACGGCATCCGGTGCGGCGACAGCTGCTGCCGCCCCGGCGAATGGTGCGACGACATGATCCAGGTCTGCCGCTGCGGGTTGTCAGCCGGCTGCGGCAGCGACCAGGTCTGCGGGAAGTTGTCCTACCCGGCCGGGACCTGCGGTGGCATCTGCTGCGCCGGTCCCGGCTCGACCGCCGCGACGGGCCTCCCCTGCGGCGTTTGACGCCCCCGCCTCCGGTGCTTAACGGTCAAGGATGGACGTGAGCCACGAAGACGACGCGGTCGTTTACGCCTGCAGCGCGTGCGGCGCGAACAACCGGATCCTGCGGGCGCGGCTCAAGGACGATCCCACCTGCGGGCGTTGCAAGGAGAAGGTCTTCCCGCGCCGCCCGGTGATCGTCACCGACGCGAGCTGGAAGCGGGAGGTCGAAGACAGCCCCATCCCGGTGCTGGTCGACTTCTGGGCCCCCTGGTGCGGCCCCTGCCGCGCCGTCGCGCCGGTGCTGGAGGCGCTGGCCGGCGAGCGCGCGGGCAAGCTGAAGATCGCGAAGCTGAACGTCGACGAGAACCCGCGCAGCGCGGCCCGCTTCGCGGTGCAGGCGATCCCGACGATGATCATCTTCCGCGGCCCGCTGGAGGTCGAGCAGATCCGCGGCGCCGTCCCCAAGGCGACGATCGAGGCGCACCTCGATCGCGTGATGTAGCCGCTACTCGATCCGGAACTGGAAGGCGACGCCGCCGCCGAACTCGCGGCCCCCTTCGTCGCGGTTGATGTTCGGGAAGAGGAACCAGGTGCGCAGGTCGATGGCGCGGGTCAACGAGCTGCCCAGACCGAAACCGAACGGGTACTGGGTGCCGCCGCCGTTGCTCCAGTGCCGCCAGCCGAACATGGGCCCGAACCAGAGGCTGTTGCTGGCCTGGATCCAGAGGTGGAGAGGGATGCTGACCGCCGTGATGGTGTCGTCGTAGAACAGCATCGGCACGAAGAGGCCGGTGTCGAACCGAACGCTGCCCAGGCGTAGCGCGAGCGGCAGCGCCACCATCACGCCGAAACGGGATTGGGTCTCGACCGGAATGTAGGCCGCCCCCTCCAGCCCCAGCGAGGCCGTCCCGCGCGCGATCGCCCAGCGCACACGGAGCTCGGGGTTGGCCATGTTGTCGGCGCCGTTGCTGCCGTAGGTCTCGGTGTTGAAGGGCCGGCCGTAGCGGTCGGCCTGGGTGAGGCGGCCGCCGAGGTCGAAGCGAAAGCCGGTCCGGATCCCGAGCTCGACGTTGTGGCTGATCCCGCCCGCGAGCTCCAGGTTGAGCCCCCAGCCGCTGATCGAGTCGGCCCCGTAGGGAGCCCGGCCGATACCCAGGCCGACGTCGATGGCCACGTCGTGCGTGGGGAGGACGATGTCGCGGTAAACGAACGGGGGCGCCGCGGCGGCAGGAGGGGCAAGCCCGGGCAGCCCGAGCAGAATGGCGACGAGAGGGATGAGCCGCGGGAGGTTGACGGTGGTCCAGCGCATTGGCCGGGTTATACATCCGGGCGTGAGCGAGCTGGTTCAGTTGCGACGACCAGGCACCGCGTCAGCGGCGACGCCGGAAGTCCCGTCTCGTCCCGTGGCGCCGGCGGCCGGCGCCCGGCGCGTCTACCTCGAGACCTACGGCTGTCAGATGAACGTCGCCGACAGCGATCTGATGTTGGGATTGCTGGGAAGCGGCGGCTACGCCCGCACCGAGGATCCCAAGGACGCCGACCTGATCCTGATCAACACCTGCGCGGTGCGCGAGAAGGCCGAGGAGCGGGTGTTCGCGCGCGCCAGCATGCTGTCGTACGACAAGGCCCGCCCCGACGTCGTCCTGGGGATCACCGGCTGCATGGCCGAACACCTCAAGGACCAGATCCGCGAGCGCGCGCCGCACGTCGATCTGGTCGTCGGGCCCGACGGCTACCGCCGTCTGCTGGCCCACGTCGATGAAGCGCGCGGCGGTCGCGCCGTCATGGACACCCAGCTCGATCGCGACGAGACCTACGACGGCATCGACGCGGTCGTCCCCGGCGAGGTGGTGGGGCGGGTCACCATCCAGCGCGGCTGCGACAAGTTCTGCACCTTCTGCGTCGTCCCCTACACCCGCGGGCGCGAGCGCGGGGCGGCGCCGCGCGAGATCCTGCGCCAGGTGCGGGCACTGGTGGCGGGCGGCTGCAAGGAGGTGCAGCTCCTCGGCCAGACCGTCAACTCGTACCGCTGGGAGGACGTCGGCTTCGCCGAGCTGCTGCGCGCCGTCGCCGCCGTCGACGGCATCGAGCGGGTGCGCTTCACCTCCCCCTACCCGCTCGACTTCTCCGACGACGTCATCGCCGCCATCGCGGAGACGCCCAAGATCGGCAAGCACGTCCACCTGCCGCTGCAGAGCGCGTCGGACAGCGTGCTCGCGCGCATGCGCCGCGGCTACGACTTCGCGACCTTCCGCGCGCTCTACGACAAGCTGCGGGCGCGGATTCCGGGCATCGCGATCACGACCGACCTGCTGATCGGGTTCTGCGACGAGACCGAGGAGGAGCACGCGGCCACCTTGCGCGCGCAGGAGGAGCTGCGCTTCGACAGCGCGTTCACGTTCGCCTACTCCGAGCGCGCCGGGACCTACGCGGCGCGGAAGATGCCGGACACCGTCGCCGCCGAGGTGAAGTCGCGACGCCTGGCCGAGGTGATCGCCATCCAGCAGCGGGTGACGGGCGAGATCCTGGCGGCGCAGGTCGGGCGGCGAGAGCGGATCCTGATCGAGCAGCGGTCGAAGCGGTCGGCCGACGAGCTGAAGGGGCGCACCGACGCGTTCCGCACCGTGCTCGTGCCCGCCGTGCCGGGGCTCGAGCCTGGTCACCTGGTCGACGTGACCATCGTGCGCGCGACGCCGGTGACTCTGTTCGGCGCGCTGGAGGCGGGCCGGTGAGCGGGCCGAACCCCTTCGCGCAGCTGTCGCTGATCGCGGCGCCGGCGGTGCTCACCAACGCCGCCGCCTTGCTCGCGCTCAGCACCAGCAATCGATTTTTGCGCGCCAGCGAGCGGATGCGGGGGCTGTCGGTGCGGACCGAGGAGCGGAAGCATTCGCCCGAGCTGCACGCGCTGTTCATCACGCAGGCCAACCGGACCGAGCGACAGGCGGTGATGCTGCTGGGCGGGCTGCGCGCCGCCTATGTCGCCCTCGGCTCGTTCGCCAGCGCCAGCCTCATCTCGATCCTCGGCGCGGGCCTGGCGGCGACCCAGCTCGAGACCGCGTTCCACGTCCTGGCCTTCGTCGCGCTGGTGATCGGCTTCGTCGGTGCCGGCGGCCTGGTCTGGGCCTGCATCCGGCTCATGGGGGCCACCCGTCTCTCCATGCTGAACATGACCGAGGAGGCCGCCCTCATCCGGTCGCGCGCGCTAATCCCCCCGGCCCCGCTCTGAGCATGGCGCCGCCGCCCGACAAAGAGCTCGTCTACGAATACAGCTCCCGCCCGACAGTCGTGGCGGGCATCATCCTGCTGTTCGGCATCCTGACCGCGCTGTTCGGGAAGCTGGCCACGGCCCCGCAGACGGGCGGCACACAGGATGGGTTCACGGTGACGCCGCAGGGAGCGACCGCGATGCTCTGGGTCCTGTGCGCTGTTTGCGCGCTGTTTCTGGCGATGGGCGTGGTGCTGGCGATCAAGCGAAGGGTGATGCGCCAGCGCCTGGTGCTCGGAGCGACCGGGCTGACCGTCCCCGTCTCCCCGTGGTCCCGGGCCGAGAAGACGGTCGCGTACAAGGACATCAGCTGGCTCGGCGTGCACAAGATCCACGGGCAACGCATGTTCTCCCTCCAGTACCCCGGCGGCAGCGTCGAGATCGCCGCCTCCATGCTCCCGGCGGGCGACGCCTACGACACGATTCTGAACAGGCTGCGCGCGAAGGCGACGAACCTGGTTCGCTGAGTCAGCCCGGCGGTTTGGTCTTGCGGTCGCTGAACAGGCCGGTCCGCTCGCCGGTCTGGTTGTGGCGCCAGGCGTAGTAGACGCCCGCGAGGCCCGAGATCGGGGCGATCACGCCCAGCGCCGGCATCAGCAGGAAGCTGGGAAGCAGCGCGCAGAGCCCGACGTAGATGGCGACGCCCGGCACCGCCTCCCGCAGCGGGGCCGCGTAGAGCCAGCCGAGAGGGCCGAGCACCAGCGACAGTCCGCCCGAGGCGACGATCGACTTCTCGTCCCCGCCGCGCGTCGCCAGCCCGGTCGCGCCCGCGCGCGCGAGCCGCGCGACAGCCTTGGACGCGGTCCCCACCTCGGCGGCGAGCGCGCCCAGCTTCTCCAGCTCGGCGACCGTCTCGGGGCCCGAGCGCGGCCGTGCGGCGCCGCGCACCGACCAGATCATCTCGCCGTCGTCGGCGACGTCCGCGTCGAGCAGGCCACCGACGGTCATCCCGTCGAGCAGCTTCTTGGTCTCGTCGCGCGAGGTCCCGACCAGATGTTGCACGTGCGCCAGCGTCAGCGGCACGCGCGAACGCAGCCAGATCCCGAGCAGCCGCGCCTCGAAGTCCTTCTGCTTCATCGCTCGACCTCAGTCTTCTCGAGCCACTCGACGTCTGCCAGGTCCTGCAGACGACCCGACGCTCTCTTGTTCACGATCAGATGGTGACGAGACAGCACGGGGACCCCGATGCCACCCAGCTTCGCCTCGACCCGGTCTGACCACGCGGCAGAGAACTCCACGCCGTCGATCGCGGTGATGACGTCGATACGCACCGGCGGCACTCCGATCTGGAAGATCAGACCAGGCGTAGCGAGGTCGCCTTCGGAGAGGTCGTGGAGAGGAGCGCCGAACGTGGCGAGTGCCCGCAACGCGCGCTGCGCGTTGTCCGCGCTCGGCCTCACCCAAATGTCGAGGTCCTTCGTCGCACGCACGTGACCGTGCGCTGCCAGCGCGTGCGCGCCGACGACCAAATACTCAACGCCGTGCGCGTTGAATGTGGCTAACAGTTCGCTGAAGTCGGGGTTCACCGGAACCGTCCTGATTCCACGCGTAGCAGAGCTTCGTCAGCTCCCAAACCGACGCGATTCGCTGCTCGATCGTCTGGTTCTTCCACTCGTTTTCGGGCGGAGCGACCTCGCCCGGCCGCACGACCCGTGACGTCATGGTCCTCGACGCTGAACGGCCAGCCACGTCGAGAATTTTACCACGCCATCGACAACGGGCTGGCCTGCCGGTAGCGTTTCAACACTATGAATTCTTATCAACGCTTATTGATCGTCACGCTGGGGGTACTCGCCGTCGGAGGTCTCGGGGCGCGGGAGGCCCACGCTTGCGATGTCGGACCACCTCCGCCGCACGCTCTCGATCCCGACGCGCAGGAGACGGATCGCGTCGCCCCCGCGCTGCCGCCCCCGGCGGTGTACCGGATAAAACGCGGTCACGGCAACGACGGGTGCAGCGCCGACAGCTGTGCCGGAATGGCGGCGATCGCGATCTCCGTCTCGGCCACGGACGATGCAACACCGCCCGCGAAGATCGGTTACCGCCTTACCCTGCTGGAGGGGACCCTGCCCCACGACATGCAGCTGCCCGCGACGGCCATCCGGACAATCGAGGATGGCCAGCTGTGGTTGGACTGGGGGGACGGCGACTCCGACGATCAGGAGTCGTTCGTCTTCACGTTGCAGGTCGTCGCGATCGATCTCGCCGGCAACGAGAGCGCGCCGCAGACGCTGATGATCGCCGACGGCGGCAGCGGCGGCTGCCGGCTCGCCGGCCGCGCACCGCCCCTCGCGCCGGGGACGCTCGCCGGCCTGCTGCTGGCGCTGGCGGCGCTCGCGCGCCGTCGCCCCCGCCATCGACAGCGGACCTACCCACGCTCATCGATCGGTCTGCTGGTGGCGCTCGCCGTCGGTGCGCTCGCCGCCCGGCCCGCGCGCGCCTGCTCGTTCGGCGACACGCCGCACACACTCGATCCTGAAGCGCAGGCGTCGGACCACGTCGCACCCACGCTGGCGTCACCCACCTTGGTCCGGATCACGCGGGGGCAGGGCAGCAGTGGGTGCGGCGGCAGCGGGAGCAGCTGCGACGACATCGGGTCGATCGGCGTCTCCGTGCCGGCGACCGACGACGCGACGCCGGCCGCGCAGATCGGGTTCCGGCTCTCCGTCGTCGGTGGCACGCCGCCCGGTGGAATTCCCACCCAGGCCGTCCGCGCGTCCAACGGCGAGCTCTGGTTGCACTGGGCCGACGGCAACTCCGGCGATCAAGAGGCCTTCGCGTTCACGTTGCAGGTCGTCGCGATCGATCTCGCCGGCAACGAGAGCGCGCCGCAGACGCTGCTGATCGCCGACGGCGGCAGCGGCGGCTGCCGCGTCGCCGGCCGCGCGCCGCCCCTCACCCCGGGAACGTTCGCCGGCCTGCTGGTGGCCCTGGCGGCGCTGGCGCGCCGTCGCCCGCGCGGGGTTCGCGACGGCGCGCCCCGCGCTTGATCGCCTGCCGCGCGGATGCTACGGCTCGGCGAAAGGCGGCAATGACAACCAGCAGGGGTTTCTGGCGATCGGTCGGTCTGGCGGGGGTCGTATGGGCGTGCGCGGGCGCCTGCGGAGGAGGCGGCGACAGCGCCCCCTCGTACACGCCGGTGTCGGCGACGACCGACGGTGAGCTCTACACCCTCGCGCTCGGCGACTTGAGGATGGTGATCGATGCGTCGAAGGGCGCCCGCATCACGGAGTTCTCTCTCGAGGGGACCAACGTGCTCATCGACGCGGACGTCGGCGGGGCCAACTACGGCAGCACCTACTGGGTGAGCCCGCAGTCGAGCTGGTGCGCCGCCGGCGGCGGCTGCTGGCCGCCGATCGCGGCCATCGACACCAAGCCCTACACCGGCGGCATCGACCCGGACCTGAACGCCATCAATCTCACCAGCGGCGAGGCGTCGATCGGCCAGTTCGCGGACTCCGCGGTCACCCTGAACAAACGGTTCGTGCCCGTGCCGGGCAGCGGCGCCGTCGACGTCGCGTACGCGCTGACCAACACGTCGGCGACCGTCAGCGTCTCCGTCGCCCCTTGGCAGATAAGCCGGGTGGCGGCGGGCGGGCTGACGTACTTCGGTCAGGGAACCGGCGCCGTGACGTACGCGGCCGACAGCAATCCGGCGTTCACCGTGACCGAGGCGGACGGAGCGCTCTGGTACGAGTTCGGCCCCGTCACGCACAACTCCAAGGCGCTGGCGGACAGCACCGGCTGGCTCGCGCACGTCACGCCGGACCGGCTGCTTTATCTGCAGTCGTATCCGGATATCGAGCCCGCCGACGCCGCCCCGGGCGAGGCCGAGCTGGAGATTTTCACGAACAGCGACTACGTCGAGCTCGAGCCCCAGGGGATGCTGACGACCGTCGCCCCGGGCGGAACGCTCTCCTGGACGGTGCGCTGGAAGCTGCGGCGGGTCCCCGGCGGGACGACCGTGGCCGCGGGCAGCGCGGGCCTGACCTCGTTCGCCGGCGCCGCGCTCGCCGAGTAGCCGGTCCCCGGGGAAGACGCGTCAGCTTCCGCCTTACCGGCCGCCGTTTACCGGGGCGCGGGCCGGACCGGAGGCCCCTGGTGACAGAGGCCCGCGGCGCCATTATGCTGACCGATCTCTTGGAAACCGTTTCGCCCGATACGACAGTCGAGAGCGGCGCCGCCGACGCCGCCGATCCGCCGATCGTGCAAGAGGAGAAGCACCTCCTCGAGCTCGTGCTGCGCAAGCTGGACGGCGGCGCGCCCAAGAAGTCGCGCATCCAGGTCGACGACGCGAGCGCGATGATCGAGCTGCGCGACGCGCTGGCCGAGGCGAAGCCCGAGGATCAGGGCTCGATCCTGGAGCAGATGCACCGGATCGAGGCGCTGTCGCGCCAGCGCGGCAAGGGGGACTCGCCCCCGGTCGATCGCAAGTCCCCCTACTTCGGCCACCTGCGCCTGGAAGAGGGGGGCAAGCGGCGCGACGTCCTGATCGGCGCGCGCAGCTTCGTCGAGCCGGGGGGCGGGGTGCAGATCGTCGACTGGCGCAACGCCCCCGTCTCGCGCCTGTTCTATCGCTACGAGGAGGGGGACGGCTACGAGGAGCGCCTGGGCGACAAGATGGTCGAGGGGGAGATTCTGGCCCGCCGCACCGTCGCCATCGTCGACGCCGAGCTGCGCCGGGTGGCGGCGCCGCAGGGGACGTTCTCCCGCGATCTGCGCACCGGCGCCTGGCGCGAGGTGGCGACGCGCACCGCGAAGCTGCAGATCGCGCGCGACGGCAGCGCCGCCGCGGTCGTCGGGGGCGCGCAACGGCCCGCCGCCATGCCGCCCCTTGCGCCCCCCGCCGCGCCCCGCGGCAAGCTGGGCCTCGAGGACAGCGCCGGCCGCCGGCCCGATCGCCACCTGCCGGCCATCGCGGCGCTGATCGATCCGCGCCAGTTCGAGCTGATCACGCAGCCGTCGTCGGGTCTGATCGCGGTGCAAGGCTCCGCGGGCAGCGGCAAGACGACGATCGGGCTGCACCGGATCGCCTACCTGGCGTTCGCCGAGCCGCGCCGGTTCCGCCCCGAGCGGATGCTGGTGATCGTCTACCAGCGCGCGCTGGCGGCGTACGTCTCGCGCGTGCTGCCGTCGCTGGACGTCGAGGGTGTGCCGGTGACGACGTTCGGCGCCTGGGCCGAGTCGGCCCGGCGCGCGGCGCTGCCGCTGCTCGACGTCGGCCTCAGCGACGAGACACCGTCGGTGGTGATGCGGGCCAAGGCGCACGGCGCGCTGCTGCGGATCATAGACGACCGCCAGGAGGCGATGACCACCTGGTGCCGCGCCCAGCTCGCCGCCGAGGTCGCGGGTAAGCCGGGGGGCGACGACGTGCTGGCGTTCTGGGACGGCACCAAGGGTCCGATCGACGGCCGTGTGACGGCGCTTGCGACCTGGGTGCGCGACGGACAGCTCGATCCGGCGACGCGCAACGCGATCGAGAACGCGGGGCGCGGGCTGCGGACGCGGACGCGCGACGTCGTCGGCGAGTGGGCGGCGCTGTTCACCGACCGCCAGGCGCTGGGCGACGGTTTCGGCCGCCACGCGCCCGGGGTCTTCTCGGAGGGGCAGCTCGACGATCTGCACCGCTGGTGCGTGACGCGCGATCGCCTGCGCACCGCGGGCCGGCCCGCCAGCGAGGACGACGAGCGATTCACGCTCGACGCCGAGGACGAGGCCCTGCTGCTGCGGATCTACCAGCGCCAGCGGGGGCGCATCCCCGACGGCTCCAAAGGGGTGCTGGCCTACGAGCACCTGATGGTCGACGAGGTGCAGGACTTCTCGCCGCTGGAGCTGGCGGTGCTGCTCGACACCACGTCCGCGGCCCGCTCGGTCACCCTGGCCGGCGACACCGCCCAGGCGATCGCGCCCGAGCACGGCTTCTCGAACTGGTCGGCGCTGCTCGACTTCCTGCAGATCGCGCACGAACGCGTCGAGCCGCTGCGGGTCAGCTACCGCTCGACGCGCGAGATCGTCGACGCGGCCGAGCACGTGCTGGGGCCGCTGATGGGCGACGTGCGGCCGGTGGCGCCGCGCGCGGGCGCGCCGGTCGAGTCGTTCGCGTTCGCGTCGGCCGGCGAGTGCGCCGAGCTCCTGACGCACGCGCTGAAGGAGCTGCTGCGCCTGGAGCCCGAGGCGTCGGTGGCGCTGCTGGCGCGCCACCCCGAACAGGCGCGCGCGTACTACGAGGCGCTGAACCACGCCGAGGTTCCCGGGCTGCGACTGGTCGCCGACCAGGACTTTTCGTTCACCGCGGGGATCGACATCACCGACGTCCGCCAGATCGAAGGGGCTGGAGTTCGACATCGTCATCCTGCTGGAGGTGAACGACGCGTCGTACCCAGCGAGCGACGACGCCCGCCGCCTGCTGCACGTCGCGATGACCCGCGCCGCCCACCAGCTCTGGGTCACCTACACGGGCGACGCCGTCACCGCTGCTCCCGCCGAATCTTCGATAACGGGACCGTCGATCAAGTTCGGGACCCTCAAAGGGTCCCGCGCCCCCCGCGCTGAGCTCCGCGCGGCTGAGCCGCGCTGCGCTCGACGCGATCAATCAAGTTCGGGACCCTCAAAGGGTCCCGCGCCCCCCGCGCTGAGCTCCGCGCGGCTGAGCCGCGCTGCGCTCGACGCGATCGATCGCTCCCTATTGGTCGCTCATCGCCTCCATGACCGCGTCGTGGAGCGCGGGGCGGAATTTGCGAAAGCGCTCGTCGGTGGGGACGCGTGGGTGGACGCGGTTCGTGAGCAGCACGATCCAGGTCTCGCGCGCGGGATCGATCCAGAGCGAGCAGCCGGTGAATCCGAGGTGGCCGACCGCCGTGCGGGGGAGCCGCGTCCCGGCCTGCGAGCCGGTCGCCGCGGGGCCGTCCCATCCCAGGCGCCAGGTCGATTCGGGAACGCCCGACGGCGACCAGAAGAGCCGCAGCACGTCGCGGTCGACGAGCCCGGCGGCGGGACCGGCTTCGTCGCGCCAGGCCCGGCAGAGCGCGGCGGCGATCGCCGAGAGATCTTCGGCGGTGCTGAAGAGACCAGCGTGGCCGGCGACGCCCCCCATCGCCACCGCGTTCAGATCGTCGACCTCGCCCAGCAGCACGCGGCGCCGCTCGGGGCAGTCCTGGGTCGCCGCGATCGAGCCCTCGCCGAGCCGGCGCGCCCGGGCGTCCGCGTCGGCGTCCATCAACGTGAAGAAAGCCGTCGACGCCAGCCCCAGCGGCGCGGCGACGTCGCGCGCGAACAGCAGATCGAGGCGCGCGCCCGTCACCCGTTCCAGCATCCAGCCCAGGAGGATGAAGCCGAGATCCGAATAGACGGCCCGCGTCCCGGGCACGTACGTCAGCGGCTCCCGCGCCGCCAGCATCGAGATCGTCAGACGCGCGGCCGGCGCCTCCCCGACCAGCCGCCAGAACGGCCGGTGCGCCGGGAGGCCCGACGAATGGCAGAGCAGCTGGCGGACGGTCACCCCGGCCCGGAGGGGGTCCTCGCTCGCGAACTCGGGGAGCAGCGGGATCACCGGGGCATCGAGCGCCAGGCGGCCGTCGGCGACGGCGCGCATCGCGAGCAGGCTGGTCGCGACCGCCTTCGTCACCGACGCGACGTCGTAGACCGTGTCGGGGAACGCCGGCAGGGGACGCGGGACGAGCTGCCGGGACCCGAACGCGTCGTGAAACCGGAGCTCGCCGCCGACCGCGGCCAGCAGGACCAGCCCAGGCACGGTGCCGTCGGCGGTCGCGGCCGTGCATAAAGCGCGCACAGGCTCGAACCTCAACCTCATCCCGCGACTATATCCGGCACAGTCATTTCTAGCCGGCGCGGGATACGGGCAATGCTTACGATCAACCTAAGGAGAGCCCCGATGGCACGAGGACGAGGGCGCGGCACCAACCACAGGCCGACGATGATGGCACCACCAGCCGTTTTTCGCGGGCGATCCGACGACGGCAACGCGTTCATGCCAGACCCCGAGGACGGTCCGGCGGTCATCCAGGACGATCTCGCCGAGAGTCTGGCCGAGGACTTCCTCGAGGCCGCGACCCGCGGCGAAGAGGTGGCGGAGGACGTCCGGGAGCAGATCGTCCCGGAAGAGCTCGGGGGGCCGTTCCTCGAGACCAGCGCCCTGGAAGAGTTCGCCAACGACATCGACGGCGCCAACCCCGTGGGCGCGTTCGCGGAACCGCTGCCGCGCCCGATCGCGGGACTGGTCCAGCCCGCCGAAGACGAAGAGACGTAGACGCCCACGTAGCGCCACGTGGACGCCCCGTAGCGGGACCAGAGGCCACGGCGCGAGCCGCGTCGACCTGGACCGCAAATCGTCGCGAAGGGGCCGCTAAGCCGTGGACCTCAAACGGGTTCCGGTCTAGGCTGCCGACTTCCGCCCCATGAAGTTCGGCCAGTACGAGCTGCTCGAGCCGATTGCCATCGGCGGCATGGCAGAGATCTTCAAAGGCCGTGTCGTCGGCGCCGAAGGCTTCGAGAAGTTCGTCGCGATCAAACGCATCCTCCCCGACCTCGTCGAGGACGAGCGGTTCGTGAAGATGCTGCTCACCGAGGCGCGCATCCACTCGGCGCTCTCGCACCGCAACATCGTCCAGATACACGATCTCGGAATCTCGGAGGGGGGCGAGTACTTCATCGTCCTCGAGTACGTCGAGGGGTACGACCTCCGGGTCATCACCGATCAGCTGGCGGCGGAGGGGGAGATCATCCCCGAGGCGCTGTCGTTGCACATCGCCGCCGAGATCGCGCAGGGGCTGCACTTCGCTCACGAGCTGCGCGGCCCGGAAGGCAAGCCGCTGGGTCTCGTGCATCGCGACGTCACCCCGTCGAACGTGCTGATCTCCTTCGCCGGCGAGGTGAAGCTGTCGGACTTCGGCCTCGCGAAGCGTACGCACGACCGCTCGCTCGTCGGGAGCCTGAAGGGAAACCTGGCGTACATGTCGCCGGAACAGGCGATGCAGGCGGCGCTCGACCGCCGCACCGACGTCTTCTCGCTGGGCGCCGTGCTGTTCGAGCTGCTCACCGGCCGACGGCTGCGCGAGATCACCAACGAGATCGCCGGCTGGAGCCAGGTGGCGTCCGGCGTCGTCCCCTCGGTGCGCGTGCTGCGCCCCGATCTGCCGGAGCCGGTCGCGCGCCTGATGGACACGGCGCTGGCCGCGGATCCGGTCCAGCGCTTCCCCGACGCGGCGGCCTTCGGGGCCGCGCTCCGCGAGGCGCTCACCCAGATGAACATCCCCGTCGGCGCCAGCGATCTGGCGGCGCTGCTCGGGATGATCAAGCCGCCCCGCCGGGCGCGTTCATTGATGATGGAGCGATCGAAGGTGATCCGCCTCGGCCCCGACGCGGCGGCGCTGCGCGAGGCGGCCGCGGCCCCGAAGACGCCCGCACCCGAGAGGCGCGATCCGGTGACCACCGTCGGCGTGACCGCCCCGCCGATTCGCCCCACACCCGCCGGCACCCGGCCCGCCGTGCCGATCGGCGGCCGCCCGCGGGTCGCTACCCCGCCGATCCCGGCGCGACCCCGCGTCGCCACGCCACCTCCCCCCACCCCGGCACCGCCTGCCCGCTCGGGCGTCGCCACCCCGCCCCCGCCGGTGGGCGGGGCCCGCGCAACCGGCAACCGTCCGGTGGTGCGCCAGCCGGATCCGGCCGCAACACCGCCACCCCCCGCCGCGGCCCCCCCGCGCAATCCGGACGCGACGCCGCCGCCGGCCGCGCCGCTGCCGCCGCCGCGCAACCGCTACACCCCCCCGCACGCCCAACCGCGCGTCACGCCGTCGAAGAACATGCCGGCCGTCCCGCAGCCGCAGCTGGTGCGGACGCCGGCCTACGGCGTCGACCGCCCCTCCGGGCGGGTGTTCGAATCAACATGCCGCAGGCGCCGGGCGCCCCTCCCAGCGGGGGCCCACCGCCCGGTTACGCACCCAATCCCCCTGCGCGGCCCGCTGGACCGCCGCCCGGCCAGCCGACCCGGCGCCCCTCGGCGGGTTTCCCTGCCCAGCCGGGGTTCGGGGCGCCGGAGTTCGCCCCCCCGCGGGCCCACGAGACCGCGCGAATCCAGCTTCGCCAGCGCCGGAGCTGGGCGGGTGCGTTTGTCACCTTGATCCTTCTGGCGGTCGGCGCTGCGGCGGCCGTGCACTTCTACTTCGTGCCGCTCGACGTCCTCATCACCTGGCGTGAGCCGGCCGCGCTGTCGATCGCCACCGATCCGCGCGGCGCGAAGGTCAGGCTGGACGGTGTCGAGCTGCCGGGGACCGCGCCGCTGACAGCATCGGTCCGCCGTGATCGCGCCGAGCACATCATCGAAGCGAGCCTCCCCGGCTATCACGACGCCCGGGCGCTCTTGCGCTACGACCAGACGGTGGCGCTGTCGTCGCAGCTCCGCCTCGAGAAGACGCCGGAAGCCGCAGTCCCGCCGAACAGCGCCACGCCCGACGCCGGCGCGGCCGCGCCCGACGCGCACGCGCCCTGACCTGGCCTCACGCCGGGCGGCGACAGACGCCGTGCGACGGCCAGCGGTCGGCGGCCCGCCGCTTGGGAGCTACCGCCGGACGGCAGAGCGGTGGCGGTGCGGGGCGCAGCGGGGGAGGCGCCGGCGCAACCGGCGCGGCGACGGCCGCCTGGTGACTCGCGACGACCGCCGTGGTGGGGCCGGCCACCGCCAGGTGGCCCCGCAGCGCCCGGACCTGCTTGCGGCCAATTCCACGGATCCGGACCAGCTCGTCCACGGTCCGGAACGGGTGGCGCTGGCGGTAACGCACGATCGCGGCGGCCTTTGCCGGCCCGACCCCGGGCAGGAGGCCCAGCGTGTCCGCGGGGGCGGTGTTCAGGTTGACGACCCCGTCGACCGCCTTCCCGGCGTTCGCAATGGTTTCACCCCCGGCGAGCAGAAGTAACGAAACTCGAACAGCGAGGAGGGCGTTGCGCACCCCCTTTTCTCGCCCCCACCCCTCCCCCGTTGCCGTTTGATCTTATTCGGAACCCTGGGAGGGTTCCGAACCTCCCGCGATGGGCTCGGACGAGCAGAGCTCGTCCTCCCCCGACGCGATCCGACGCGGGCCCCTCGCACGGCTCAGCGGGCGGGGGCGCAGAACCGAACGACCCGGGAGAGATCGGCCGTCAGCGCCATGCTCCCCTCGGTTCCCGCCAGGCGGCATTCGTACCCACCGCGGCAATCGCCGTTGTCGCCGCACGTCTTCTCGCAGAACCGGCGCTCGGTGGTCCGCGCGGCGCAGACCCCCGAATCGAGGCAGAGCTCGGCGATCGTGCAGTCGTTCGTCATGCCCTGCGGGCAAGCGTCGGGGCAGTGCCCGTCCGCCTCCGGATCGTCGGTCACGCAGGGGATGTCTTCGCAGGCGGGGTTGCAGGCCTTCGTGAGGTACTGGGCCGGAAACTGCCGGATACAGGCGGCCTCGCCGGGGCAGGAGCTCTCGTCGCAGTTGACGATCGTGCAGTAGCCGCCGGGCTGCGAGAGATCGCAGACCCGCGAGCCGTTGGGATCGCAGTCGGCCGCGGTCGAGCAATCGTCGCCGATCTCACGTTTGCACGCGCCGAAGCCGATCGCGGAGGCGATCACCAGCGGCAGCAGCCATGACGAAGCGCGCACGGGCCGCTTTTGTACCCTGAACGGCCTGCCATCGCCATCGCCGCGATCCGGCATGAAACTTGAATTTCCGGGCACGTCCGTACCTCCGGTCCCAGATGACTCACCTGACCCCAAACCCGGTTGCCCTGTCGAACCCCGCTGAAACCGCGGGACTCATGGGTGGGCACGGCGGGGCGCTGGCGGCCCCCATCAAAAACGAGTTTCGAAACCATTTGACGCAGCCCGTGCCCGACATCGGTCGCCGCGGATAAACGTTTGGCCGGGCCAGCTTTAGCCCCCTCCCCCTGGGCGGCGGGTTGGCCCGGCGCTTTCCTCGCTCGCACCGCTAGGCCGCGCCTCCTGGACTGAACCGGTGACGCCCGAGCTCGGATCCCAGCCCGCCGAAATCGAGATCCCAGCCGGCGCCGACGGTGCGGCGGGATTCGCGGGGGGTCTTTGTAGGTGATATCCTCCCCGGCATGTTTCCGCGTCTTCGGACCGGCCCTCGTCGGGAGCGGGACCGGCGCGGCGGACCTTCCGGTTACCGCCGACCATGAAGGTTCGTTTCTGGGGAGTTCGAGGTTCGCTGCCCGTACCCGGCGCCAAGACCGAGCGCTACGGAGGCAACACCTCATGCGTCGAGGTCCGATCGGCGTCCGGGACGCGCGTCGTCGTCGACGCGGGGACCGGCATCCGGCGGCTCGGCAAGGAGCTGGCCGCCGAGGCCGAAGCAGGCCGCACCGACGTGCACCTGCTGATCAGTCACACCCACTGGGACCACATCCAGGGGCTGCCCTACTTCACGCCGCTTTATCAGAAGGGGAACAAGCTCTCGGTCTACGCCCGGAAGCGCGACGATCTGCACCTGCGCGCGGTGTTCGCGTCGCAGACGGTCGACCCGTACTTCCCGGTCCCGTTCGAGGAGGCGGAGGCGGCGATCGGCTTCCAGGAGCTGACCGACGCGGCCGAGTTCGAGATCGCCGACGTGAAGGTCGCCTGCGCGCGGCTCAACCACCCCTACATCGCGACCGCGTACCGGCTGACGGCCGACGGCGCGACGGTCGTCTACGTCTCCGACACCGCCCCCTTCTCCGACATCCTGTTCGAGGATGAGTTCGTCGCGCGGCCTCCGATGCTCCGCGCCGATCTGCCGCCGCAGGATCGGCAGAAACTGGCGCGCATGCGCCAGGGCGTGGTCCGCCTCTGCGAAGGCGCCGACCTGGTCATCTACGACACGATGTTCACCGCCGAGGACTACCAGCGCATGCCGCACTACGGGCACTCGCGCCCCGCCGACGCGGTCGAGGTCTGCCGCGAGGCCGGAGCGCAGCGGCTGGCGCTGTTCCACCATGCGCCCGAGCGCACCGACGCCGAGGTCGACGCCATCCTCTCCGACACGCGTGCGCTGGTCGGGCGCGACAGCAAGTTGGAGGTGATCGCGGCGTACGAGGGCCTCGACGTAGATCTGGGGCGAGGCTGACATGGAGATCACCTTCTGGGGGGTGCGCGGGTCGATTCCGGCGCCCGGTCCTGCGACGGTCCGTTACGGCGGGAACACCTCGTGCGTCTCGGTGCGTCCGGGTGGCGGCGGCCTGCTGCTGCTCGACTGCGGCACCGGCGCGCGCAATCTCGGCATGACCTTGATGGAGAAGGAGTTCGGCCAGGGGCGCGGCGAGGCCAGCATCCTCCTGTCACACGCCCACTGGGATCACATCCAGGGCTTCCCTTTCTTCGTGCCGCTCTATCAGCCGGGGAACAAGTTCCACATCTTCGGCGGCGCCCAGAGCTCCGCGATGCTGGAGGGGATCCTCGAGGGGCAGATGGCACCCCAGTATTTCCCGGTTCAGACGCTGAAGAACATGGGCGCCAGCATCGACATCGTCGCCATTCCCGAGGAGAAGCCGTTCGAGGTCGCGGGCTGTTCGGTGCGGGCGCAGGCGAACCCGCACGGGCGCACGAGCGCGCTGGCGTTCCGGATCGAGGACGGCACGCACGTCGTCGTCTACGCCAGCGACGCGGGATACGGCGCGGGCGGCCCGCCAGCCGCGTCCGTCGAGCTCTATCGCGGCGCCGACGTGCTGATCCACGACAGCACCTACACGCCCGAGGATGGGCGGCGCTACGCCACGCGTGGATTCTCGTCGGTCGAGGATGCGGTCACCGCCGCGGTCGCCAGCAAGGTGAAGCGGCTGGTGCTGTTCCACTACGACCAGGACTACAGCGACGCGGAGGTCGACGCGCTCTGCGCGCGAGGCCGGCGGCTGCTCGACGAACGCGGCGGCCGCGACATCCAGCTGAGCGGGGCTGTCGAAGGCACGACGCTGGTTTTGTAGGCGCGGGCCTAGTCCAGACCACGATCGCCTCCGCTCCTGGTCGCAGACGATCTCCGTTACGCGCGGTCCCTCCGAAGCGTCTTTACCGGGCACTACTCGCCGCGCGTGGGCTTTTTTCGGCGCGTGGGCTGCCCTTTCGAAAGTGATCGCAGCCCACGCGCCGAAAAAAGCACGCAAGCGGCTCGAGGCGCCCGGTCGAGACGCGAGGACGGCGCCGCGCGCGCCGCGGGTTCTCGGTCGTTCGAGTCGCTTCTACGTAGCCGATCAGCCGACCACCGCGATCACCCAACCCGACCGCGGTCCCCCGCGGAGCGACCCCCACCCAACCCGACGCGGTCCCCCGCGGAGCGACCCTAGCCGATGCCCGCGGCCAGGTAGCCCTTCTCGATCAGGGTCACCAGCTTCTCCGCGATCGCCAGGTCGCTCGCGTCCGACAGGTCGAACAGCGCCTCCAGCGTCCGCACTTCCATCGCGGACTGGAACACGTCGAGCTCTTCGGGCGTGAGGTCGCGGAGCTTCGGCTTGAGCGGCTTGGGGACCGTGACCGGCGCGACCAGCGACGGCAGCTTCTCCAGCTGCATGCGGTACTCGTCGAGCTGTCGCATCCCCTCCATCAGCAGCGCCTCGGTCGACTCGTCCATCTCCCCCTCGACCGGCGCCTCGTCGGGCGGCTCCAGCTCGAACGAGCCCTGCGTCCAGCCCAGCATGCGCACGATCGCCTTGCGCGGGCCGATCGTCGGCATGCCCTCGAGGTTGGCGAAGTAGATCACCCCTTTGCGCATGAACAGCTTGCCGGTGTGCTGGTCCGAGTGGACCACCAACACGCCCGACTTGCGGCTGGTCGAAAGCAGCTGAAGCAGATCGGGGAGCGGGATCTCCTCGATGCTCCCCGCCATCGACTTCGGCGGCGTCGCCGAGCGCTTGTTCGCGGCCACGGCCATCTTGGAGCGCGCCTCGGTCTCGCTGAGGCTGCTGGTCATGTCGCCGTCGACGTAGACGATCTTGATGATCGACGTCCCGATCAGGATCCGGTCGCCATCCTTGAGGTCGGCCTTCCGCACCTTCTCGCCGTTGACGAATGTCCCGTTGGTCGACCCGAGGTCCTGGATGGTGACCACGGTCTCGTCGGTCGTGATCTTGGCGTGCTTGCGCGACACCATGTCCTCGACCAACACCATGTCGAGATCGGACGAGCGTCCAATGATGATCTCGCGGTTGGGGCGAAGCGGAAACTCACCGCCCTGGTATTTGCCGGAAATGAAGCGGAGCGCCCACAGCGCCGCTTCTTGGCCGCCCTCTCCTCCGTCGGAGGTCACGTCCCGTGGCCTAAAGGTGCTCAAAACTTGACAATTTTATTTGGGACCGCGCGCGCCGTCAACATCGCCCGCCACGGAAGTGACTGAAGGCGCTGTCTCGGCCTGGAGGAGCAGGTCGGCGACCACATCTGCCACCTCACCGTCGACCAGCAGCCCCGAGTGCCCCGTCGGCAGGGTGATGTTTCTAACCCCGTCGAGCACCGTGCTCGCGACCGGCGCCAGCCAGTCCCGCCCGGCCCCGATCGAGACCACCTCGGCGCCCGCCGGCAGAGGTCGTTCGGCGAGCTCGCGCAGGAACTGGCTCCCGGGCAGCAGCTGCAGGCTGGCCATCCCCAGCGGGGCCGTGACCAGGCCCAGGAGCGCCGACCAGGTCCCCTGCGCCGGCGTCCCCAGCAGCACGAGCCGGCGCACGCGGTGGCGCCCCCCAGTCGCTTGAGGTAGTCGAGGGCCACCAGTCCGCCCATCGAGTGGCCGACGATGTCGACCCGCAGGATCCCGGTCTGGGCGACGATCGACTCGACCTTGCGGGCGATCAGGCCCGCCGAGTCGCGGATGTCGCCCAGGTTCACCGGACCGAGCGGGTAGCTCATCACGATGAGGCCGCGCTCCACCAGGCGCTGTTCGAGGAGATGGAGCGAACCACGGGTGGCCAGGTAGCCGTGGATCAGCAGCACCGGTGGGCCGGGCGTGGACGCCCGCACGGACGCCGGGGCGACCGCCGGCGCGTGGGCGCGGCGGGCGCGGTTACCGCGCAGCAGCTGGCGCAGGTAGACAGCCGCGTGCCCCGAGTCGGCCAGGCTCCCGGCCACGCCGGTGGTCAGGTCCTGACCGAGGCGTCGGGCACGGGCGCGAAGGTCGTCGAGCAGCCCCACGCCGACGTCACTCCGAGGCTTCACGGAGCCCATGTTTGCGCAGCAGCTCGCGAAGGTGTTTGCGGTCGACCTCGGCCGCGCGCGCGGCCGCCGACAGGTTGCCGTCGTGGCGCTTGAGCAACGCCCGGATGTACTCGCGTTCGAAGTTGTCGATCACCTGCGCCTTGGCGACCTTGAACGGCAGGTCGACGTTGATGGTGCCCGACGTGGTCATCGGCCGGTCGTCGAACGCCTCGTCCAGCTCCAGCCGTTCGCCATGGGAGAGGGCGCAGGCCCGCTCGATCACGTTGCGCAGCTCGCGCACGTTGCCGGGCCACGAGCTGCGGCGAAGCCGCTCCATGTCCTCGCGCGCGACCTCGAGCCGACGGTCGCCGGCGAGCTGCCGTACGAAGTGCTCGACCAGCAGCGGCACGTCGTCGGGGCGCTCGCGCAGCGGCGGTACCAGCATCCGCACCACCGCCACCCGGTAGTAGAGATCCTCGCGGAACCGGCGGGCGGCGATCTCGGCGCGCAGGTTCCGGTTGGTGGCCGCCACCACGCGCACCGACGCGCGCGCGTAGGTGCTGCCGCCGACGGGGCGAACCGCCTGCTTGTCCAGCGCGCGCAGCAGCGCCGGCTGGACCGAGGGCGACAGCTCTCCGATCTCGTCGAGGAAGAGCGTGCCGCCGTCCGCCTGCTCGAACGCGCCCGGCCGATCGCTGACCGCGCCCGTGAACGCGCCCCGGACGTGACCGAACAGCGCCGACTCGATCAGCTCGTCGGGGACCGCGCCGCAGTCGAACACGACGAAGGGGCCGTCCCTGCGGGCGCTGTGCCGGTGGATCTCCTCGGCGAACAGCTCCTTGCCCGTGCCGGTCTCGCCTTCGATCAGCACCGTCGCGTCGGTGGCCGCCACGTCGGCGAGCATCCGGAACAGCTTGCGCAGCTTGGCGTCCCGCCCGACCAGCGTGCCGAAGCTCTCCTCGTCCGACGGGGCGAGCTCGACGATCTCCTCCTCGGGGACGTACTTCAGCACCGTCTTGCCGATCGTCACCTCGGTGCCGAAGCCCAGCGTCAGCTCGTTGAACCGCGCCCCCTGCACGAACGAGCCGTTCGTCGAACCGAGGTCGCGCACCATCACGCCCTCCGGCCCCACCTGGATCTCCAGGTGCCGGCGCGAGATCGCGGGGTCGGAAAGCTGCACGTCGCAGCCGGCTCCCGACCCGACGGTGCGGGGACGAGGCTCGACGGCGATCGTGTCGCCCCGATCGGGACCTTTGACGATCATCAGCCGCCCGCGGCCGGACTGCCGAGTGATGGCTGCGCCGGCGTCGAGGACGCGGGTCGCGGTTCTCTCGATCATGTTCCCGAGGCGGTCATTTCCGTGCGTCGAGGGCGGCCACGTCTTTCAACGTAACGAAGTGGGCCAGCTTCGCGCCCCCGGCCGCGGCACCGAGCGCCAGGATGAGGACGAGCAGACCCGGCGGCCCGGAGCGGCGCATCACCTGGACGGGAGCGGTGCCACGCCCGAAGTCGACGGTCTCGGGACCCTGGTCGAAGCTGCCTTGGCCGAACTGCCCGGGCTGCCCGAAGCTGGGATCGTAGATGGCGGGCTGGCGCGGCGGCGAGGGCGGCATCCGCAGGTTCGGATTCTGTCCCTGGGCCAGATATCCGCCCGGCAGCGGCAGCCCACGCGTCTGCCGTCCCGGGGGCGGCAGCGCCGAGGTCATCACCGGCGGTGGATGGCGGACCGGCGGCGGCGGCTCGGGGTCGGCGAACTCGACGCCACCGAAGAACGGCGCCGGAGGAGGAGGCGGCGTCGGCGGCGAAGAGTCTTCCTCGAACGGCGAATCCGGAAACAGCGCCTGCCGGGGCGGCGGCGGCGGGGTGGTCCGGCGCACGGGCCTCGGCGGCAGCACCGGCGGCGGCGGCGTCAGGTTGGGGTCGGGCGCGCGCCGGCGCGAGGGCATCGCCCGCATCGGAAAGTCGGTCGGCTCTTCTTGATCCTCGTCGATCGGGATCGACAGGTCGCCCGCGGAGGCCGGATCGGCCACCCTGCGGGTGGTGTCGTCTTCGTGGTCCCTTCCTGGCCCGGTCGGCTCCTCGAGCTCGTCCGGAAAGTGAAGACTGCCGGAGGGGGGATATTTCGAATCGCGGCCGGCCACGACGTCTGGGCTTACCACGTCGCCGCCGTCTACGACGTACAAGTTTGAGCTCTCCCCCACCACGCCGATCGACGACGCCTCTTTGCCCTCGAGCTCGGTCCCCGGCAGCTTGTGCGTCGACGGATCTCCCGACGGGGACGCGCGCTCGTCGCTCAACCAGAGCGACTGGTCCCGGCCGAGGATCGCGCGGAGGTGCTCGCTGAGCTGCGGCGCCGAATAGCGCAGCCCCTCGCGGTGGGCGACCTGACGCAGCGCCTCGACGAACGCGGTGGCGTCCTGGTAGCGCTCGGCTGGCGGCTCGGCCAGCGCCTTGGCCAGCACCGCGTCGATCGCCTTGGGGAGCGACGGCCGCTTCTTCGACGGCGGCGGGATCGGCTGGTTGTAGATCTGATCCGCCGGCGTCGACAGGTCGCCGATGAACAGCCGCTCGGCGGTCAGCGCCTCGTAGAGGCAGACCGCGACGGAGTAGAGGTCGGTGCGGTGATCGATCGCCTGGCCGCGCGCCTGCTCGGGCGACATGTAGCCGACCTTGCCGCGCACCCGATAGAAGACCGACGAGTGCGTCGCCGCCTTGGCGATCCCGAAGTCGGAGAGCTTCACCTCCCCCTCGGCGGAGCAGAGGATGTTCGAGGGGGAGACGTCGCGGTGGATGATCGCCAGCGACGAGCCGGCTGGCGTGCGACGGGTATGCGCGTAGGCGAGCCCCGCCAGTATCTCCTGCGCGATGTGCAGCGCCGCCGCCGGGGCCAGCTCGCGCCGGCGCAGCTTCGCGCGCCGGATGATCGTGCGCAGGTCGACGCCGCGCACGTACTCCATCACGATGAACAGCGACTCCTCCGACTCGACGAGATCGAAGGTGTGAACGATGTTGGCGTGATCGAGCGTCGCCGAGATTTTCGCTTCCCGGAAAAACAGGTCGCGGAACTCCGGCCTCGCCGTGTACTCGGGGAGGAGCTGTTTGAGCACGACCTCCTTCTCGAAGCCGACCGGCCCCAACTTCTTGCCGATGTAGATCGCGCCCATCCCGCCCTCGGTCAGGTAGCGCTCGATGCGATACCGACGCGCCGTCATCTGGGTGGGGCTGACGCTCATCCTCGCCGAGCGTAGGATCGGGAAACCCAAGATTCAATGCCCAGTTACGCCCTCACACGTTTGCGCACCTTGCGTATCGACGGCGAGCGTCATGCCGAGCAGGCGCTGGCTGAGGCGTCGGCGGCCCTCCGGCGGGCCCAGGCGGAGGGCGAACGGCTGGCGGCCGAGGTGGCGCGGGGCGGGGCGAGGCGGGCGACGGCGCGCGCCGTCCCGGAGGCACCGGCGCGCGTGGCCGAGGCGCAGGTGACGCGGCGGTATTGGGCCCGGCTCGCGGCCGAGGTGGCGGCGGCCGAGGCGGCGCTCGCGGCCCACCGGACCGGCCCGCTGGCGGCCGCGGCCGGCGCCGAGGCCGCCGCCCGCGAGGCCCACCTCCGCGCCCGCCAGCGCCGGGAGGCGGTCGACAAGGCCATCGCCCGCCGCGACGCGATCCAGAAACGGGACGCCGACCGCCGCGCCGAAGCCGCCGACGACGACCGCCCCCGCCGGTGACCTACTCGTCCGCGATGCCGAGCTTGCGGATCATCTCGCACATCGTGCGGTAGGGAACGCCGGCCCGCTTCGCCGCCTCCTGCCGGCTGCCGCTCTGGGCCAGCAGGCAACGGATGTAGCTCTCGCGGAACTGCATCTCGGCGGTCGGCAGCGGGATGCGCAGCGGCGCCTCGTCGACGACGGTGGCCAGCGTCGGCGGCTCCGGCACCGCGGCGATCGCGGCCGCGGCCGCGCGCCGCAGGTGCGCGCCGCGCGCCAGCAGCGCCCCCGCCCCGGACAGCCAGGCGACCATCAGGTGCGCGGGGACGATCCGGGTGATCCCGAGGACACCCGCCGCCGAGACCTCCGGCGCATCGGGGTTGTCGCAGTAGAACACCACCTCGGTGTACGGATTGAGCTGCACCGCCGCGGCCCCGGTCGCCAGCGCCGAGACGTTCCGTCCGCCGAGCGCCAGCAGCACCAGATCGGCGGGGAGGAGGTCGGGCGGGAGCGCGCGCCCGTCGGGCACCGTCACCGTGATCGTGGCGTCCGCGCCGGCCTTGATCGCGCCGGCCAGCGCCGAGGCGCGGAGCTGGTTGTCATCCACCACCACCACCTTCGCGACTCCCGAAACGCGCCCAGTCTCGAATCCGGCGGCTGGTGCTCGGATGCGTCGTCGTTCTCATGAGACCCCTCCCTCTGAGGAGACGGAGGGGTCGCCCGGACATGCACATTTTCTGACGCACCTGGCAAACGCGCCCGCGCCGCCGCCGCAAGGCCGCAAAATTCCTGACGGAAGGGCTGGCCGGGGGGACCGGTTTTCGCTAGTCTGCCGCCGCATTCGCACCACGGGCGCGTAGCTCATCTGGATAGAGCACCGGCCTCCGGAGCCGGGGGTAACAGGTTCGAGTCCTGTCGCGCCCACTTCTTCCTCCCGTACGGGTGACGATGGGGACACCACCCGTACCAACGCCCGGGCCGCGCGGACGGGCAAGGAGAGCGCCGGTCGAGGGACGACGTCACCGGCTGCGGCCGACGCTCACGAGGGCGGGAGGCAAAACGGCGTGTCGAATCCCCGCGGCGGTGTAGCAGTCGAACTGCGGGTCCTTGCAGGTTCCGGTCGGACAGGAGGGGACGCAGTTCCCGAACGTTCCGTAGAGCGGAATGCAGACACCGTTGTCCGGGCAGGTGGGCGACCGGTCGGTCAGGCAGAAGACCTGGCAGCGCTTCACGCCGTCGTAGCTGGTGTCGCAGAGGAAAGAACGGCAGTCGTCGCCGGAGCTACAGCGCGCCAGCGTGCCACCGCCGCCGGGATTGGCGTTCCCGCTGCCGCAGAACCGCGAGTACTGGTCGCACGAGCCGGTGCGGCAGTCGCTGTCCTTCGTGCAGATCCAGAGGCACGAGCCCTGGAGGCAGAACCGTGCGGAGCCGCAGTCGGCGTCCTCGACGCATTCGACCGCGCACTGCCCCGAGGTATCGCTGCGCGCTTCGCAATACGTCCCGGTCGGACAGCCGGTCGTGACGCGCGGATCGCATTCGAGGCGGCAGCGACCGCCGGCCCACCCGATTCCCTCCTCGGCCTCGCAGGTCGCGGCGTCTGAACAGCTGTTGTCGCAGGTGCAGGCGAGGCCGGGCGTGCCCGCGCGGGCTCCGTTGCACGACAGGTGTTCCGACGCGTAGTGGTCCGGAGGCGCTCCGACGGTTCCGCCCGCCGTCGTGGTCGACCGCAGCTCGCCGGCGGGAAACAGGTCGTGGGCGGGGACCGCGATCAGGTTGACGTCGCTCTGGCTGAGCGAGGCCCCGACCCCGACGGTGTACGCGACCAGGAGGCGACCGTCCTCGGGGGCGGCCAGCGCTGCGCGGCCGATCTCGCCCGCCGTCGCCGACGCCAGCTGAACGTCGGTCTCGCCGCAGGCCAGGTTGGTGAACGCGCGGCGGCCGAACGTGTCGAGGGCCGACAAACGCAGGCTGACCGCGTCGGCGCCCGCCGAAGACGTGGTCAGCTGCTGGCGCCAGACCGCCGCGAAGCCGCCCTGCGGTAGGCCCGTCACGGTGACGAGGCCGTCGTTGGCCTTCGGCGCCGTCCCCAGCGTGATGAGCTCGCCTGCTGTTCGGCCGTCGGGGCGAAAGCTGCGCGCGAACGCACGCGTCGTGCCGTCGGACCTCCCCTTGCTGTCGATGTTCCCCGCGGTCCAGACGAGGAGCAGGTGATCGCCATCGAACGCCGCCGACAGGTGCGGCCCCGAGGTGAAGCCGCCAATCGACAGCCCCGTCGCCAGGAGCACCGCGTCTTCCTTCGGGTGCAGGTCGCGATCGTAGCGCCGGGCGAAGATCGAATAGTCGCTCGCGTTCGTGCTCATGGCCCAGGCCACGATCACCTCGTTCCGACCGGTGACCACGGCGTCGAGCCCGAACATGATCTGACCACCGACGAGGGCGAGGTCGAACGGCTCGCCGGCGGGCGCGTCGGACGTCGGAACGACGTAGAACACACCGGCGTCGTCGAGATCGAACACCCGCGCCTTGGCCCGGATTTGCAGCGTGGCCACCGAGGTCTCGGCCCAGACGACGGCGAAGCGTTGGGCGCTCCCGTCGTTCCCGAGCGGCAGCGCGACCGGCCCCAGATCGTAAGCGGCCAGCAGCGGAGGCAGGGGCGCGTTGGGCTCGCTGCTGACGGCGAGCTCGCTCACGTTGAAGGCGTCGTTGAGCCCCGCCGGAAAGAAGCAACCGCGCGCGGTCAGGGGAACCGCCCAGAGCTGGGTGAGGGCGCCGGCGCGATCGGTGAACAGCGTCAACCCGAGCTCGGCCAGCCCGGAGCCCGCCGGCGCAGGAAGGACCTGGACAGCGTCGACCGCTTCGACCGGTCCGGCCGGCGAGATCGGGAACGGCACCTGTTCGAGCTCGTCGCGCGTCGAGCAGCCCTCGAGCGGGAGGTTCGCCGTGCTGAAGCGCATCAGGTGCGCCTCCTCCGAGCCGTTGCTGCCCACCGACGAGGCGAACATCACCACCGTGTCGCCGGTCGGCGCGACGGTGAGGGTCCGCCCCGTCGTCAGCGACTGCTGTCCGTCGCGCAGCTGGTTGACGCCCGCCGGGGGCGCCACCGTCGTGCAGACGTCCGCGCTGTTGGTGACCGAGCAGCCGGCCACCGCGAGGACGAAGAAACATCCCGAGACCACCCGCCCCCCAGACCCGACGTGCATGCCCGGACAATACCCTGTTGTTAAAGGACCTCTGTTGGCATCGCCGCTCAGGGGTCGAGGCAGACCGGGGTCGCGAAATCCTTGAGCTCGTAGCAGGTCAGCTCCGGGTTCTGGCAGCTGTCGTTGCTGCGGCAGGGCGGGACGCAGGTGCCGTAGGTGCCGAGCAGCGGAACGCAGACGGCGTTTTCCGGGCAAGAGCCCGGGACATCGGTGAGGCAGTCGACGTCGCACCGCTTCGGATACCAGGGGTCGTTGCTGAGCGTGCAGGAGTACGAGCGGCAGTCCTCCTCGACGCTGCAGTGGGCGAGCAGGCCGCCGGCGCCGCCGTTCGGATGCGCGCCGCCGCAGTACTTCGAGTAGAGGTCGCACACGCCGGTGCGGCAGTCGCTGTCGCTCGTGCAGAACGGGAGGCAGAGGCCGCCGGCGGGGCTGCAGAGCCGGCCGACCCCACAGTCGCTGTTCACCACGCAGTCGATCTCGCAGCGCCCGTCGCCGGCGTCCCCCTCGACGCAGTGAGAGCCGCCGGGGCAGTAGTCCGCCTTGGGATCGCAGGTGAGACGGCACTTGCCGCCGGCGGAGCCGCTCGTCTCCTCGGAGAGACAGATCGCGCCGAAGTCGCAGGTCTCGTCGCATTTGCAGCTGCGGCTCGGCAGGCCGGCCATCGGCCCGGCGCACGAAGGGTGCGTCGCCGCATAGTGCGTGGGCGCAGGACCGAGCTCGCCGGGCGCGGTCGTCGTCGCGCGCAAGGCGCCGCCGGGAAAGAGGTCGCGCGCCGCGAACGAGAGCAGCTCGACGTCGCTCTGCGAGAGCCCCGCCGTCCCCGCGCCGGAGGCGGTGTACGCCACCAGCACGCGCTGGTCGGCGGCGACAGCGAGCGACGCGCGTCCGACGTCGCCGCCCGTCGCCAGCGGGAAGTCGCTCTCGCCGCAGGCGTGGTTGGTGAAGACCTTGCGCCCGTAGCTGTCGAGCGCGACCAGGCGCAGGCTGACGGCCTCGTCGCCGCCGCTGTTGAGCGCCTGCCGCCAGGCAGCCACGAAACCGCCCGTCGGCCAGGCAGCCACCGTCACCAGGCGATCGTTGGCGGTCGGCGCGTCGCCCAGCGTCACGGCCGGACCGGCCGTGCGGCCGTCGGGGCGAAAGGCGCGCGCGCGGGCCCGGGTTGTCCCGTCCGACTGCCCCTCCATCCAGACCAGCAGCATTTGCTTTTTGTCGAACGCCGCCGATAGCCGCGGCACGGTCGTGAGATCGCCAAGCGCGAGGTGGCTGGCGAGCACCGCCGCCTCTTCCTGTGGGTTGAGCTGCAGGTCGAAGCGGCGGCTGTAGATGGCGAACTCATCGACGCTGGAGCCGGCGGCCCAGACGACGACGATCTCGTTGGCGCCGGTCAGGAGCGCGTCGAGGCCAAACTTGAACGTGCCGCCCGGAAGAGCGAGCTCCGTGGGGCTGCCGTCGGGCGCCGGCGCCGTGGGGACCATCTCGATCTCGCCACCGATGGCCCGCAGCACCCGCGCCATGACCTTGTACTGCAGCGTTGTCGTCGAAGCCTCGGTCCACAGCACCAGGTAGCGCTGCGCCTCTGCCTGATCGGGGAGCCGCACCAGCCGCGGCCCGGTGTCGGCCGCGACCAGCGTGCGGCCGGCGGCGGTGGCGGTCGCGCTGACCGGGACCGGGGTGAGCCCGGGGAGAAAGCAGCCCGGCGCCGGCAGCACGATCGCGCCCAGCGTGGGAACGCCCGTCTCGGCCTGCGCGGTGAACAGCACCAGACCGTTCGACGCTTCCCCGGCCGCAGTCGGCGCCGGCAGCAGGTCGGCGACGCGGATCGCCTGCCGGCTGGGAACCGGGTTGATGAAGGTGACCGGCAGTACCTGCTCGCGCTGGTCGCGCACGAAGCACCCCTCGGCCGGCGCGTTGGCGGCGGTGAGGCGAATCGATCGCGTCTCGATCGAGGGGTTGGCGCTGTCGCCGACCTCGGCGCCAAACATCACCAGCGTCTCGCCGCTCGGCAGCACTGTCAGCGCGTGCGGCGTCTGCAGCTCCTGCTTGCCGTCGCGCAGCTGGTTCACGCCGACCGGCGCGGGCGCGTTGCTGCTACAGACGTCCGCGCTGTTGGTGACCGAACAGCCGGCCGCCACGACGGAGAGGAGACATCCCGAGACCACCCCACGCATAGCCGGATGATGCACGTCCGGGACAATACCCTGATGTACAGGACCTCTGTTAGCATCGCCGCGGGCGATGGGATCAGACGCAGATCGATCCGACGGGGGTGCGGCGCACGAGCCGAAGTTGCCGCTCGCGATTGGCCAGATCCTCGCGCACAAGTACCAGATCGAATCGCTGCTGGGGCGGGGCGGGATGGGGGCCGTCTACGTCGGGCGCAACCTGCGCACGCGCAAGGCGTGGGCGATCAAGGTGCTGCTCCCCGAGATGAGCGAACGCGGCGTCGTGCTGCAGCGTTTCCTCGCCGAGGCCCAGGCCGCGGGCGTCATCGGACACCCCGGCATCGTCGAGATCATCGATCAGGACTGCGACGGTGATCTCTACTTCCTGGTGATGCCCAAGCTGGAGGGCGAGGAGCTGGCGGCGCGCATCGCCCGCGGGCCGCTGTCGTTCGCGGAGGCCACCCGGATCGGCGCCGACATCGCCGACGCGATCGCGGCCGCCCACCACGCCAAGATCATCCACCGCGACCTCAAGCCTCAGAACGTCTTCCTGGCCAACAGGGACGGACGCCGTGACGTGGTCCAGGTCCTCGACTTCGGGATCGCCAAGCTGCTCGATGACGAGGTCATCTCGCACGGCATCACGCAGACGCGCGACATCTACGGCACGCCCCACTACATGTCGCCCGAGCAGCTGCGCAGCGCCAAGGAGGTCGACGAGCGAACCGACGTCTACGCGATCGGCGTCATCCTCTACGAGGCGCTCGCCGGCAGGCCGCCCTACGTCGCCGAGACGTTCACCGAGCTGGTGGTGAAGATCATGACCGAGGAGCCGCCGCCGCTGGCTACGCTGCGCCCCGACGTCCCCATCGGGCTGGCCGCGACCATCAAGTGCGCGATGGCCCGCGACCGCAACCTGCGCTACCCGTCGGCGGCGTCGTTGCGCGACGCCCTTCGCGGCGGCGCCGCCAGGGAGACGATCCCTTTCGACGCGTTCGGCGGCACGTTGCAGGCCGATCGGGCGTCGCTTCCCCACCTGCCGCCGGCGCCGATGATGATGCCCACGACGCCCCTGACACCGGCGACGGCCGCGACGCCGACGACGGCGACGACGACGGCCGCGACGCCGACGGCACCCGCGACGTCGCCTTCCGGGCGCGCGCTGAAGTGGGGTGTCGGCGTCGCGCTCGCGCTCGCGCTGGGGGCGGTCGTCGCCCTGCGCGCCACCTCGTCGCCGCCGCGCAACGATCCGCCGCAACCGACCACGACGACGACAACAGCAACGGCAAGCCCAGCAGCGACGACAGGCCCAGCGGCGACGACACCGACAACCGCCACCACCCCACCGCCTGCGGTGACACCGCCGGCCACCGACACGCCGGCGAGCCCGCCCGAGCGCAAGCGCAAGCCCCGACGTCACAGCGACGACGCCGACCTGCCGCAGCTGAAGGACCGATGACGACGCTCAGGCTCGCGGCCGCCCTCGCCGGCATCATTTGCTTCGCGGCCGGCGCCGCGCGCGCCGACGAGGCGTCGGAGGCGAAGCTGCAGTTCGAGCTCGGTCAGGAGCTGTACAAACAGAAGCGGCTCCCCGAGGCGATCGACCGCTTCGTCGCCTCGAACCGGCTGGTGCCAAACCCGAACATCGTGTTCAACGTCGCCAGCATCTACGCCGCGCTGGCCAAACAGGCGCAGCGGAAGCACGACGCGGCCAAGGCCGACGCGCACTACATCGAGGCCTACAACTGGATCGAGACCTACCTCGCGTTCCCGCTGCCGGACGGCGAGCGGCAGGACGGCGTCAAGCTGCGCGACACGATCAAACCCAGCGTCGCGCTCGTCGACGTCACCTCGACCCCCGCCGGCGCCGACATCGTGATCGACCGCGAGCAACTCGGCTCGGTGGGGCGCACGCCGCGCGTGGTGGCGGTGGCGTCCGGCCAGCACACCGTGATCCTGAAGGCCGCCGGCTGGCGCACCGGGAACGCGACCGTCGTGGTCCCCAGGTCGGGGAGCGTCGCCGTGCGCGTCGACCTGCAGCGGATCACCGGAACGCTGCACGTCGAGAGCGTGCCGCCCGGCGCGCAGATCCATGTCGAGGGGACCGGCGAGACGCTGGGGACGACGCCGCTCACCCGCGCCGTGGCGGTCGGTACGCTGCGCGTCGCGATCTCGCAGGCGGGCTACCTCGATCGCAGCAGCGACGTCGTGGTGGCCGACGGCGGGACGACGAACCTGGCGATCACGCTCCAGCGCGCCGCGCTGACGGTCGCCACGCTGTCGGTCACGGGCACGCCGGCGAGCGCGGTCGTCCGCCTCGACGGCCGTCCCGTGGGCGCGGTGCCGACGTCGGCGGGCGATCTGCCCCCCGGCCACGGCCGGCTGGAGATCCTGGCCCCGAACCACCAGCCCTGGGCCGGCGACATCCCGCTCGAGGCCGGCGGGGCCACACGCATCACCGTGCAGCTCGCGCCCGAGACCAAGCGACGCTGGGCGGGTTGGAAGTGGGTCGGCTACGGCACCGGCGGCGCACTGCTGCTCGCCGGCGCGGTGGTCGGCCAGATGGCCAAGACCGCGAAGGACGACTTCTATGAGACGCCGTCCGTCGACAAGCGCGATCACTGGGAGTCGTTGAATCACTCCGCCGACGCGCTGCTGATCTCGGGGGCCGTCACGGTCACCGCCACGGCGCTGGCGCACTGGCTCTGGCCCAAGCCGCGCTCGTCGTCCGTCGACGTCACCGTCGCGCGCTGACGAACGGCTGGGCTCGCGGCACGCGGGCCGCGCGCCTGCTCAACCGTGTGATTGCCCGATTGTCTTTGCCGCGAACGGGACCCAGGTTGCCCCCGTGATGCGGTTCGGATGGTGGGTCGGTGGCGTGGTGGCGGTCATGCTCTCGGGCGCGGTGGGCGCCGTCGGATGCGAGAATGACGGCGGTGACTTCGCCGGCGGCGGCGGCGGGGCCGGGGGACGGAGCGCGGGGCTCGGCGGGGCGCCGTCCGCCGCCACCGACACGAACCTTTCGAACCCGAACGTGACCACCACGCCTCCGGCTTCGCCCAACGCTCCCCCCGCGGCGGGGACCACGGGCGGCGCCGCGGGCGCGACCGGGGCCGCGGGACGTGCGGGCGCCGCGGGACACATGGGCGCCGCAGGACGTGCGGGCGCCGCGGGACAAATCGGCGCCGCGGGACAGACCGGCGGGGGTGCCGCCGGAACCACCGCCGGCGTCGACGCCGGCGCCCCCACGAGCGACGCCTCGGCCCCCGACGCCGCGACGACGATCCCCCCGACCTGGCCCACCGTCGACTGCGTGGGCGGTCCCTGCGGCCCTCCCGGTGTCTGCGTCAACCTCGACTTCCTCTTCGTCGCCTGCGCGGCCTGCGGAGGCGAGGATCAGGTCTGCTGTCCTCCCTACGCGCCGAACGATCCGTTCCTCGGCACCTGCGCGCCCGGCTTGGTCTGCGCCGCGAATCCGAACTTCCAGAGCGAGCCGCCGCTCGACCTCGTGAAGGACGTCTGTCAGGTGCCGGGCTCGCCGCCGCCCGCGACGGGCGGGTTGAACCACCAGCGGCTGTTGCTCACACGCTGAGGCGCGCAGGACGGCCGCGCCCGCAGGTGCGTGTACCATCGGGCCGCATGCGGGGCGGATTGAATCGGCTGGCCGGCCTGGTCGGCGCGGGTTGGCTGGCGACGGCCAGTTGCTCACATGCCCCCCAGGCGCCCGCGCGACGTCCCGTCGAGACCGTCGCCGAGGTGGCCCGCGCCTGCGCCGCGCCCGGCGCCGTTCCGACCTGTCCGGCGCTCGCGGCGGAGCTCGAGCAACTCCTGGCGCGACCGCTCTCGACCGACGCGTTCATTGACCTTCTGACCCGGGTCCGCGCGGACAAGGACAGCGGTCTGCCCGCCGACGTCACGCGCGCCGTGCGCGCCGTCGCCTGGGAGCCACCGGTCGCCGGACGCTTTGATGCGGTAGCGGGGGTGGACGCTCAGCTCGTCCAGTACATGAAGGCGCCCATCGAATGGACAACCTCCCTGGAGGGCCAGGCCACATTCGCCGACCTCACGCTTCGTCGTGGCCTGGCCCGGGAGGGAATCGTACCGGCCGCCCGAGACCGTCTGAACGATCTCGCCGCCGCGCTGCGGGCCGGACAGGAGCCCGAATCTCCCGCCGTGCACACGGGGGAGCCTCTGTCGCCCAACCTCGTCTCCCCGCCGACAAGACACCCGCCTGCGCCGTCTGCTGACGGCGGCGCACCACCGTGACGGCCCGCAGCGACGGACCCCGTCTGGCCCAGCGCGCCCCCGCTTGACCCGCGCATCCGGGGGGCGTTTCATGAGCCCCATGGGAATGCGTGGTCTGAAGCTGCTCGGGGTTGGGTTGCCGGCGTTCGCGCTGGCGCTGGTGATCGCGGTCGGTGGCGGGCGCGCCACGGCCGCCGACAAGAACAAGTGCGGCTGTTATCGCGACAGCGCCGGCACCTGCTTCTGCGACAAGAAGGCCAAGTGCGGCTGTCCCGGCGAGTGCGAGCCGAAGGGGTGCGAAGAGGCGCGCGAGAAGGAGATCCAGAAGGAGATCCAGGCCGAGACCAAGAAGGCCGCGGATCGCGAGCGCACCTCGAAGGCGTCGTCGGACGGCGAGAGCGGCGAGAAGAGCGAGAGCGCCAGCGGCAAGGACAAGAAGGAAGACGGCGAAGCCGCGCCGGCCGCGGGTAAGAAGCTGACGGCCGCGCAGTCCAAGCAGCTCGCCAAGCTGATCGATGCCTACCTCGCCGCCCACCCCGACAACGGCAGCAAGACCCTCAGCGACGTCCGCAGCGAGTTGAAGTAGCCCGCGGCGCGCTGAAGTCGCTCGCCTAGGTCGTGTCACCCAGCAGCATCGCGGCCTGCGATGCTGCCGGCGGCGGGCTGTCGAGCAGGTCGGCGATGATCTGGGCGCGCGCCGCGTAGCGCAGACCCGACGCCTCCCAGGCGCCGTCGAACACGAAGCGATCGAAGGGGTCGACCAGCACCAGGTTCGCCCCCCCGGTGTCGGCGGGTACGGCGCCAATAGCCGCCGCGACCCGTTCGGGGTTGTCGACGTAGGCGACGGCGACGCCGGGCAGCGCCGTGCCGAGCAGCGCGGCCGCGCCCGCGCGCGCGGTCAGCGCGTACGGAACGCCCGCCCCACGCAGCGCGCCCAACGCCCCCGGGACGCCGTGCGGGTGGGCGAGGGGGACGAACCTGTGGTGCGACGAGAAGCGATAGTCCTGCACCCAGCGGCGCAGCAGCCGCGCGACGTGGACCGCGACCACCGGTCCGCGCGGCGACCGCTCGCACAGCTCCTCGCGGTGAAACAAATCGTAGAGCCGGGACACGTAGCCCGGGTCGGTGCCGACGGCGGCCGCCATCGCCCGCACGCCGAACGGCGGCGCCCCGTCGCAGAGCGCCCGCACGAGACGGCTCGCCTTGGCCGCGTGCAGCGACCGGCTGTCGCGCGGCGCGGCCCAGGGGCTGCGCTCGTCGCCGCGCGAGGCGATGAACACGGTGGGCCGGTCCAGCACCAGGCGCATGTTGCCGACCAGGTCGACGTAGCCGACCCCTTCGTCGGCCAGCCGCTCCCGCGTGCGCTGCCCCAGGAACGGCGCGATCACGACGAAGGCGTCCGCCGACGCCGTCTTGAGCGCGCCGGTCACCTCGCCGACCAGCCGCGGGTCGAGCTGGCGCCGGGTCCCTATCGCCAGCGCCGCGCTGGCCCCCGCCGGGGTCTTGATGGTGAGGCGGGCGTCGGCGACGTCGTTGGTTTTGGTCGCCACGCTGGTCGACCAGTGGCTGGGAAGGCAGCGCTGGATCTGCTCGACCGCATGCCTCAGGACCACGTTGTCACTCGGCGCCGGGTTGCCCATGTCGGACAACAGCGTCGAGCGGGACAACACCTGCGTCAATTTTTCCTACGTCGCAGCGCATTTGGTGAGCTGATCTCGACCGTGCCCGGTCGAGTCGTGGCGCCGGGCGACGCGACGAACGACGCTGGTCCCCCCCCCATGGAGACCCCGACAATGGTATTTTCATGGGCTGGGATGGCGAAACACGGCCGTTACAAGATCGTCAGGCGGGTCGCGGACGGCGGGATGGCCGAGATCTTTCTTGCGACCCAGATGGGGCGCGACGGCTTTCAGAAGCCCGTGATCCTCAAGCGGATCCACAGCACCATCTACGCCGACCCCCAGTTCCGGAACATGTTCATCGACGAGGCTCACATCTCGATGAGCCTCCAGCACAGCAACATCGTGCAGGTACACGATCTCGGCGTCAGCGCCGGGCGGTACTTCCTGGTGCTGGAGCTGGTCGACGGCTGGGACCTGGGGCGCATCCTGCACCGCGCCGCCGCCGCCGGCACCCGGCTGCCGCGCGAGCTGGCGTTCCACATCATCACGGACGTCTGCCGGGCGCTGGCCTACGCGCACAGCAAGAGCGACGGCGAGCGGCCGCTGGGGATCGTTCACCGCGACATCAGCACGCACAACATCCTCGTGTCCGACCAGGGCGAGGTGAAGCTGACCGACTTCGGCATCGCCAAGGCGATGAACAAGCGCGAACAGACCGGCACCGGCGTCGTGAAGGGGAAGGTCGCGTTCATGTCGCCCGAGCAGGCGATGGGGAAACCGATCGACGCCCGCTCGGATCTCTTCTCGATGGGGACGGTGCTCTACCTGCTCATGACGCGGTCGCGCCCGTTCGAAGGGCCGACCGACCTCGAGACGCTGCTGCGGGTGCAGAAGGGCGACTTCACGCCGCCCGAGGCCGCGTCGCCCGATCTGGAGCCCGAGGTCGCCGCGATCATCAACAAGGCGATGCGGCACGATCCGGCCGAGCGTTATCAGAACGCCGAGGAGATGCTGAACGACCTCGAGCACGTTGCGCGCACCGTGCTCCGCCCCGTCGGGCAGACCGAGCTCAAACGCTGGCTGGCGGAGCTGACGACGCAGGACGGCCAGCAGTCGATCAGCAAGGCGCCCGAGCGCCAGCCCACCAAGGCCGCCGGCACGGGGACCACGGGCACCGGCGAGCTGGAAGGGGACGTCGTGCTGCTCGACTCGCAAGAGGAGGAGATCGGCGAAGAGGCGACGTCGCTGGCGGTGGTGGAGGGGGGGCGCGGCGGGCCGCGGCTCTCGCGCCAGCGCACCGCCAACGAGCTGCCGGTTGCCATGGACGCCGCTGACGGGCCACGCAACAGCCGCGGGCGGCGCCTGGAGCTGGTGCTCCCCGTGCCCGAAGGCGAGGAGCCGCCGGGGCGGCGACGCGCGCGACGCGGCGGTGGGTTCTCGAAGCTGCTGTTCGTCGGCGCGCTGCTCGTCGGCGGGGCCTGGGTCGGGGGCAAGTACGCGCGGCAGTGGTTCCCGAGCCTCGGCGGCCTGCTGGGCAAGGAGACGGCGGGACGCCCGCATGGCGAGGAGGGCAGCTCCACCAAAGCCGCCGGCGCCGCCGCCCTGGGCAGGGTCGACGCGGCGGCCGCGGACGCGGCGGCCGCGGAGGCCGAGGCGACGGCGCTGCGCCACGAGGCGGCCCCAAAAGAGGCGGCCCGCGACAAGGAAACGACGCCGAGCCACGAGGGGAGCGGCAAGCGCGCGCGCGAACGCGCCAACCGCGAGCCGGCCCGCCGCGGCCCCGATCTCAAGAACATGATGGCGCCCGACCCGTCGCTGCTGCCGCCGACCCCGGCGCCCGCTCCGGCGCCCTCCGAGCCGGCGCCCGCTCAAGAAGCACCGTAGTTCCGTCGACTTAGCTCGCGAGACGGGCTCCGGGACGCAGGCCCCGCGCGACCCCGCTTTCTGGTTTCGGGTCGAGCCGTGTCGAATTGGGCAACGGAACCTGCTCGCCTCCCCGCTGCCGGGGGGCGGGTGCCAAAGGAGACATCATGAAACGGTCACTGGTGCTTTACGGGGTCTCGGGGCTGCTGGCGCTGGCCGGCTGCGGACGGATGGGCGGGAACGGCGGCGCGTTCGCGTCGGCGACGCCCACCGACGAGACGGTCGCGCTCGCCATCCCCAGCGGCACGGCCGCCTCCCAGCAGGACGACGGCGTGCGAACCAGCGCGCTGCTCGGCGAGGAAGCGGACAGCTACCGGCTGACCCGGGCCGTCACCGCGGTGGTCAACACCGGGACGGCGGCGGTGCTGATCCTGGTCAAGACGATCGTGAGCTATCCGCCCACGACCACCGGCGACCACAGCGCGGTCTGGGGCCCCCACTCGGAGCCGCTGGACAAGAAGGCGTGGCGTCTGACGGTCAACCGGCTCGCGAAGCACCAGTTCGCCTGGTCGCTCGACGGCAAGCCCAAGGCCGCGGACAACAGCGCGTTCGTCACCATACTGTCCGGGACCCACACCCGCGGCGTCGACGCCATGGACCAGCCGATCGAGAACTACGGCAGCGGGACGTTCACGATCGACTGGGACGCGGCCAACACGCTGCCGCGTGAGGTGACCGACGTCGGCAACGACGTCGGCGTCGCGACCTTCTCCTACTCGCGCGTCGATCCGACGGCGGTCACCACCGTCAACGTCGACTTCAACGGCGTCGAGGACGACAAGACCCACGAGATCCACAACGCCATCTACCGCTACGTCGCGACCCCGGGCGCCGGCGGCGACTTCAAGTACGGCTCGAAGCAGGACTCGTTCCCGGATCCGGGCAACACCGGTACGGCGATCGAGACGGTCACCATCCACAGCCGCTGGATGGAGTCGGGCGCCGGGCGCTCCGACTACCGGATCGCCGGCAGCGACGTGACCACGGCGCTGGCCGGGCCGGCCTCGGCCAGCGAGTGCTGGAACGAGAGCTTCGCCTCGACGTTCATGAACTGGTCGTACGATCCGGCCGGCGGCTGGGGCGCCGAAACGGGCTGCGCGTTCCCGACGGCGGACTTCTCCAGCGAGGCGCCGTAACGGGATAATGCCGACGCGGAGGCCCGGGGTCGCGCGAGCGGCCCCGGGCAAACGCCGTCCGGACATACGCGCATGACGAGACCAGTGTTGGAGGTGATAGCCGGCGGGCAGCCGGGGGATTCGCGGGTGGCGCTGCGCGAGCTCTACGCCAAGTACGGCGGAACCGTGTACGGCCGCTGCCAGTACCTGCTGGGCGATCGGACCAAGGCGGAGGACGCGATGCAGGACGTGTTCGCGAAGGCGCTCGTTCACTGGCAGGATTTCCGCAACGAGTCCTCGCCGCTGACCTGGCTGATCCGGATCGCGACCCACCACTGCCTGAACGTGATCCGCGCCGAGCGGGCCCCCTGGCACCAGCGCTTCGAGCGCGAGACGCGGGCGCGCGGCGAGGGGCAGGGCGGGCCGCACACGTTCGAGGATCGCGAGGCGGTGCGGAAGCTGCTCGGGAAGCTGGACCTGGAGACGCAGCAGGCGGTGATTCACTACTTCGTCGACGAGATGACTTTGGACGAGGTCGCTGCGGCGATCGGGCGCTCGGTCCCGACGGTGCGCAAGCGGCTCGGCAGCATCGCAGCGCTGCGCAAAGGTGAAGCAGAGGCACTGGAGGACGCAAAATGAACGCGAGCAACGAACACATCGGAGAGCTGACGCTGCGGCGGCGGCGGGCGGGCGAGACGCTGGGGGCCGACGGCCCCGCGATCGAGGCCCACGCCACTGGCTGCGCCGAGTGCCGCGCGAAGATTCGCGCCCTCGACGACGAGCAGCGGCGGTTCGAGCAGGAGATCTCGTTCGATCGCTTCGCCGCGGGCGTCGAGCGCGCGGCGCGCACCCCGCGCCCCGTGCAGCGGCGGCCGTCCTTCGCGCGGCCGCGCGTCTGGGCCCCGCTGCTGGCGATGGCCGCCGGCGTCGCGCTGGTCGTCTCGATCGGGCCGTTCGGCGCCAGGCAGGAGACGAACCGCATCAAGGGGGGAGCGGGGATGATCGTCCGGGTCGCCGGCAACGACGGCCAGCGCACCGCCCGCGTCGACGGCACCGAGGCGCTGGCCCGCGGCGAGCGGCTGCGGCTCGGGTATCAGTCGGGCACCCACCGCTATCTGCTCTCCCTCTCGATCGACGACCGCGGCACCGTCACGCCGATCTATCCCGAACAGGGCGCCAGCGTGGCCGTCGCGGGCGACGCCGCCAGCGCGACGCGCTTTCTCCCCGAGAGCATGGAGCTGACCGGCGCCGGCAGAGAGCGGATCATCGTGCTGCTCTCCGATCAGCCCCTCGACGTGGAGGCCGCGCGCCGCGCGGCCCGCGCCGCCTACGATCGCGCGGGGGGTGATCTGCTTCGCTTGCCGCCGCTCGGCCTTCAGGGCGAAGAATTCTCGAGGACGTTCTCGAAGCCCTGAAGCCAATGTCTTCCGGCCCGAAGATCGCGATCGCTTGTGCCCTGCTGCTCGCGGCGTCCACCGCGCGCGCGCAGTCGCTGCACCGGTTCGCGGTCGTGGCCGGCAACGACGCGGGCGGCGGTGACACCCGCCCGCTGCTGTACGCGACCGCAGACGCCCGCAAGGTCTACGACATCCTGACCCGCCTCGGCGGCGTGCGGACCGAGGACGCGACGCTGGTGCTCGGGGGCGGGATGCAGGACCTGCTGAGCGCGCTCGGCAAGGTCGCGCTGCAGGCGGCCGAGGCAAGTCGCCGCGGCGAGAAGACGGCCCTCTTCTTCTACTACTCGGGCCACGCCAAGGACGGCGCGCTGCGCCTCGGCGAGACCCGGCTGCCGATCGACGCGCTCAAGGGGCGGATCGCGGCGCTGCCGGTCGACGTGCGGGTGGCGATCCTCGACTCGTGCCGGTCGGGCGCGATCACCCGCAGCAAGGGGGTGCGCAAGGCGCCCGCGTTCGAGATCCAGGCCGACGCCGCCCGCGACGCCAAGGGGCTGGTCATCCTGACGTCGAGCACCAGCGACGAGGACTCGCAGGAGTCGGACCTGATCGGCGGCAGCTACTTCTCGCACCACCTGTCGAGCGGGCTTCTGGGCGGGGCCGACCGCTCGGGCGACGGGCGGGTGACGCTGTTCGAGGCCTACGCCTACGCCTACGATCGCACCGTCGCCGACACCGCCGAGAGCGCGGCCGGCGCCCAGCACCCGACCTTCAGCTACGACCTGGCCGGCAACGGCAATCTGGTGCTGACCGACGTCGCGGTCCGTCACGAGGGGATCTACTTCCCCCGGGAGGCCCCCAGCGGTGTCTATTTTCTCGTGGACCGGAACGGCTACGTCGCCGCCGAGATCAACAAGGGCGAGGGTGTCGATCGCCGCGTCGCGCTGGCGCCGGGGCGCTACCGCGTCAAGCGCCGCCTGGCCGATCGGCTGCGCATCGGCGAGATCGACGTGCCGCGCGACGAGATGGTGCTGCTGGAGGAGCGCCGCCTGCGGGACGCGCCGTTCACCGACGATCCGGTCAAGGGCGCGGGGCGCGTCGACCTGTCGTCGCGCTGGTCGCTGGGCGCCGGCGCGACCTACCAGTCCGTGTTCGCCGCCCCCGACGGGGCCGCGCTGTTTCCGCCCACGCCTCTGCTGGCGGTCGACCTGGCGGTGCGGAACTTCCTGCGCCGCGACTGGGTCTGGAGCGTCGACCTGGCCGGCGGCTCGGCGCAGGGAACGGTCACCAGCGTCGGCGCGCCGTTCCGCTTCACCGAGATCTCGCTGGCCACGTCGATCGGCGTCGACTGGCCGGGGCGCTACGTGACGCCGTTCGTCGGCGGGCGGCTGGCCCTGCTGCTGATGGGGCGCAAGTTCGACGGCGACGCCTTCCCCGAGCAGTTCTATTCGACGCTGTCGCCCGGCGTCGTCGGCGGCGCCAGCTTCAACCTCTCCCGCACGATGCACGTCGTCGCGCGCGGGCGCCTGCACTATCTTCTCTACAACGTCGGCGAGGACCGCTCGCTCGGCTACTGGGAGCTCTCGGCAATGGTGGCCTATGACCTGTAAGCGAGCTTTGTTCGCGCTGCTGCTCGCAGCGATGCCGGTGTCGCTGGCGTGCGGCAACTACTCGAACGAAGACCTCGAGTTCATGAACGCCGTGCCGGCCCGCGACGAGCTGGTCGCGAACCTGCCGGCGAAGCCGCTGTCGACGACGAACGAAGCCGAGCTCTCGGCCGATACGCACAACGCCGTCAAGGGCTTCAACGGTCTGCTCGACAACGTGCTCGCCTACGTGGAGACGGTGCGATCCTATGAACCGACCAGCCGCGGGCGCGACAGCCAGGGGCGCGACACCCGGACCTGGGGACCGGCTGGCGGCGACGGACGATGCGACTGGCCTGCCCCAACGGCTGGCAGTGGCGGTTCGTGATGACCCGCGACGCGGCGGCCGCAAACGCGTTCAACTACCAGTTCGAGCTGCAGCCGGTCGGCAATCCCAGCGGCGTCTGGACCGCCTTCATCACGGGCGGCTTCGATGCGGTCGTCGGCGTTCGCCGCGGCAACGGCCATTTTCTGGTCGACTTCACCTCGCTGCGCGCGCGCGGGTACCCGTTCCTCGACGACGACGGCAAGCTGGCGTCGGTGGCGCTCACCTACGCGACCGCCGAGTTCCCGATCACCGTGTCGATGATGTGGGCCGGCGTCGACGGCACGACCGCGGAGATCAACTACGGCGCGCAGGCCGACGGCTCGGGCGCGCTCAGCTTCACCCTGGTCGGCGACTTCATCCCGGCGACGCCCGCGCTCGAGACGGTCGCCACCAAGAGCCAGTGGCTGCCGTCGGGCGCCGGGCGCGCGGACCAGGTGATCCAGCTGGGCGACGGCGCCGGGGCGCATCGAACGCAATGCTGGAACGACTCGTTCATCCGGACCTACGAGGACGCCTGGGACCCGGCCAACGACTTCGGCGACCCGTCGCTTTGTCCCGCGATTTCCGGGCTCTAGTCAGCGGCGGCTCAGCGACGAAAACCTGCTCCGCTCGCGCTGGCAGAAGGTGCGTGGTTGTCGTACCATGCAGCTCCCGCGATGGATTTGCGGGAAGAGGTCCTGAGCCTTGGCCGAGCATTTTCGAAGAATCGATCCCCGTTACGACCGCCGGCTTGAGATTGAGGTGATGTTCGAGGGGAAGAAGCAGACTTCGCAGTCGGTCAACATCTCGTTGGGCGGCCTATATCTGGAATCTGCCTCGCCGCTGCCGATCGGCACCACGGTGCAGCTCCGGTTCCAGCTGCCGACGCAGCCCGAGCCGGTCGAGGTCGCCGGCGATGTCCGCTGGGTCGTGAAGAAAGAGAAGAGCGACCAGACCGGCATCGGCATCCGCTTCCAGGGTCTGCGCGCCCGCGACGTCTGGGCGCTCAACCGCTACTTCCAGAGCAGCTAGCCCCCCGACGTCCGCGCGACCGGCGGATCTCGGTGCCCCACGATATGATGCGCGCGTGAGCCTCCGCGCCCCCATCGCCGTCCCCGTCGAGATCCGGGCGCCCGCGCGCCGCCTGTATCGCCTGGCCTGGGCCATCGGCGAGGACGGCATCCGGTTGGAACGGGCGGCGGCGTTCGAGCGGGGCCGCCCCGTCGAGGTCCGGTTCGCGCTGCCCGACGGCGAGGCGCTGGCGCTGCGCGCCGAGATCGGCGACGACGAGGACGACCCCGAACACGACGAGCGCAGCCGCGAGATCGTCTTCATCGATCCGCCGGCGGAGGCGCGGCTGGCCATTCACCGTTACGTGGCGATGCGGCTGGAGCTGCCGTCGTGAGCGACAAGGGGACCGAGCGGCTCGAGGCGCTGGAGCAGCAGGCGGCGCAGGCGGGCGGGGCCGGAGCGGATCGCGCGCCAGCACCAGGCCGGCAAGCTGACCGCGCGCGAGCGCGTCGAGCTGCTCTGCGATCCGGGCAGCTTCGTCGAGATCGACAAGCTCGTCACCCACCGCTCGCACCGACTTCGGCATGGGCGAGCAACAAGATCCCTCGGCGACGGCGTGGTCACCGGCTACGGCACCGTCGACGGCCGGACCGATCTTCGTGTTCGCGCAGGACTTCACCGTGTTCGGCGGCTCGCTGTCCGAGGCCTACGCCGGCAAGATCTGCAAGGTGATGGACCTGGCCATGAAGGTCGGCGCGCCCGGTCATCGGCCTCAACGACTCGGGCGGCGCGCGCATCCAGGAGGGCGTCGCGTCGCTGGCCGGCTACGCCGACATCTTCCTGCGCAACACGCTGGCCTCGGGCGTGGTGCCGCAGCTGTCGGCGGTGCTGGGGCCGTGCGCGGGCGGCGCGGTCTACTCGCCGGCCATCACCGACTTCATCTTCATGGTCGAGGCGACCAGCCACATGTTCATCACCGGCCCCGACGTCATCAAGGCGGTCACCCACGAGGAGGTGACGCAAGGAGGAGCTGGGCGGCGCGCGCAGCCCACGCCGCGCGCTCGGGCGTCGCCCACCGCGCGCTTCGCCGACGAGCCGCGCCTGCCTCGAGGGGCTGCGCGAGCTGCTCGGCTTCCTGCCCCAGAACAACCGCGAGGATCCGCCGCGGCTGCCGACGCGCGACCGCGCCGACCGCGAGGACGCCGCGCTCGACAGCTTGATCCCGCGCCGAGGCGACCAAGCCCTACGACATGCACGAGCTGATCGCGCGCGTCGTCGACGACGGCGAGCTGTTCGAGATCCAGCCCGAGCACGCCCGCAACATCATCGTGCGGGTTCGCGCGCCTCGACGGCCGGCCGGTGGGCATGGTCGCCAACCAGCCGGCGCACCTGGCCGGCTGCCTGGACATCGACGCGTCGGTCAAGGCGGCGCGCTTCGTGCGCTTCTGCGACTGCTTCAACATCCCGCTCGTCACGTTCGTCGACGTGCCCGGCTTCCTGCCCGGCACCGCGCAGGAGTGCGGGCGGCATCATCCGCCACGGCGCCAAGCTGCTGTACGCCTTCGCCGAGGCGACGGTGCCCAAGCTGACCGTCATCACCCGCAAGGCCTACGGCGGCGCCTACGACGTCATGGCGTCGAAGCACATCCGCGCCGATATGAACTTCGCCTACCCCACGGCCGAGATCGCGGTGATGGGGCCGGAGGGGGCGGTCGGCATCGTGTTCCGCGACGAGCTGGCCAAGCGCCGCCGATCCGGCGGCGGCGCGCGCGCGCCTACTGGCGGAGTACCGCGAGAAGTTCGCCAACCCGTACGTCGCCGCCGGCGCTGGGCTACATCGACGAGGTGATCCGGCCGCGCGACACCCGCGCCAGGCTCTGCCGGGCGCTGGCCGTGCTGGGCAACAAGCGCGACTCGAATCCGCCCAAGAAGCACGGCAATATTCCGTTGTGATGCGCAAGCGCCGCCACGTTTCTGACCGCGTGCCCTGGCCATCGGCTGCGCGACGGCGCCGCCGCCGGTCACCAAGATCGTGAACGGGCGGCTCGTCGTCACCCGTTCCATCAGCCCGGAGGCCTACGAGCACGTCGCGCGCGCCGAGCTCTACGAGGAGGAGGAGCGCTGGCAGGAGGCGGCCGAGGAGCTGCAGCGCGCGCTGCCGTTCGACCCCGACGCGGCCGAGGTGCGCGCCCACCTGGCGGAGCTGTTCGTGCGGCTCGGCCGGCTCGACGACGCGGCCGAGGAGGTGACGCGCTCGCTGGCGATCAGAGCCGACGGTCGACGGCTATCTCGCCGAGGCACACCTCGCCGAGGCGCAGCCGACCGAGGCGAAGCGGGCGCGGGCCGTCCCGGCGCTGCGCCAGGCGGCGGCGCTGGCCCTCGAGGGGGAGGACGCCGAGGCGATAGAGCGCGCCCACCTGGAGCTGGCCGACGCGCAGATCGTCGCGCTGGATTTGACGGGCGCGCTCGACACCGTCCGCCAGCTGGAGAAAGCCGACCCGGTCACCCTGCGCGGGCGGGTGCAGCTCGCCGCGCTCGCCTGGGCGGTCGGCGGCCTCGACGAGGCGAAGGCGGCGCTGACCGCTGCGCTGTCGATCGAGCCCAACGACGTCGAGGCCCGCATCCTGCTGGGCGAGCTGCAGATCGCCACCAACCAGATCGCCGCCGGCAAGGCCAGCTTTCGCGACGCGATCGACAGATCCGACGGGCCGATCGGCGTCGCTGACGCCTACGCCGGCTGGCTGGTGCTGCGCGGCGAAGAGACCGAGGCGCAGGAGCTGGCCGATCGGTTGAGCACCGACGCCGGCAGCCCCGAGGCGCTGGCCGCGGCCGCCGGCCTCGAGACCACCGTCAAACGCCCCGACCGCGCGCTGGCGCTGGCGGAGCGGGCCCAGAAGCTGGGGGCGAGCGCCGGGCAGACCGCGCTGCTGACCGGCGCGGCGCTGGCGGCCAAGGAGGACAAGGCCGGCGCCGTCGCCAAGTACCTGGGCGTCGCCCGGTCGATCCCGCGTTCTTCGATGGGCGCCTGCGCGCCGCCGAGATCCTGCGCGAGCAGGGGAAGCTCGACGAGGCCGAGCGCGCGCTGACCTCGGCGGCCGCCGACGTCACCACCGACGACAAGGCGATCCTGCTGGCGATCCACTGGAGCCGCGTCGACGAGAAGCGCGGCGACGCGGCCCGCGCCGCCCGCCGGCTGGATGAAGCGCTGGCCGACCGGAAGCGCGGCGCCGACGCACGCGGCACGCCAAATCGGACGCAAAATTGGACGCCAGATTGATATTGGCCCGCGCCGCCGTCGACGATCGCCGCGGCGACTGGCAGAAGGCGCTGGCGCGGGCCGAGCAGCTCCTGGCGCGCGAGCCGCGCAACGTCGAGGCGCTGAACTTCGCCGGCTTCGTCGCCGCCGATCACGACCACGATCTGCCCCGTGCCATCAAGCGCCTGCAGGCGGCCGTGGCGCTTTCGCCCGGCTCGGGCGGCATCGTCGACAGCCTCGGCTGGGTCTACCTGCATGCCGGCGATCTGACCCGCGCCGACGTCTACCTGGAACAGGCGGGGCGCCTCGAGCCGTCGGATCCCGGAGATCCTCGGCCACCTCGGCGACCTCTACGCGCGCCGCAAGGAGCGCGACCGCGCGCTCGCCACCTGGCGGAAGGCCCTGAGCCTCAAGCCGACCGACCGGGTCGCCCGCGAGCTCGGCGATCGCATTCGGGCGCTGGAAGCGACGCGCGCCGCGGGACGATGATCGCGTCGATCAACTTCAGAGGGGGAGGGTGGGGGCCCCCACCCTCCCCTCCGAACCTCCCGCGATGCGCTCGGACGGGCGAAGCCCGTCCTCCCGCGACGCGATTTCGCGCCCTGCTGCTGCTGCCGCTGGTCGCGGTGCTCGGCTGCGCCCATGCGCCCAAGACGCGCCCCTATCCCCCGCCCGACGTCGAGGCGCTGACCGGCGCGCTGACGGCGCGGCAGCAGGCGGTGCAGGGGATGAACGCGCGCGTGCGCGCCACCAGCTGGCTGGGCGGCAACCGGGTCCGCGCGACGGTGAACATGCTGGTGCTCCGCGACGGCCACCTGCGTTTCGAGGCCGAGGTGAGCCTGCAGGGGACCGTGGCGACGCTGGCCACCGACGGCGCGCTGTTCTCGCTGCTCGACGTCCGCAAGAACGAGATGTCGCGCGGGCCGGCCTGCCCCGCGAACATCGCCTCGCTGGTACGCATCCCGCTCTCCCCCGCCGACATCGCCGCGGTGCTGCTGGGCGACGTGCGGCTGCCGGCTGCCGCGACCCCGGAGACCATGAGCGTCGCCTGGGACGCGAGCCGCGGCGCCGACGTGCTGGTGACGCGCGAGCGCGACGGCGGCGCGCTGCAGCTCTACTTCCGCGGCGCCGACGCGCAGCGCGCGCTGATCGCGGCGGTGCGCACCGGCCCCGACGGGGCGCGGCTCTGGCAGACCGCATACGACGAATGGGAGACCGTCGGCGGCGTGCGGCTGCCGGGGCGGGTCCGGTTCGCGGAACACAACGACAGCTTCGACGACGGCGTCGAATCTCTGGTTCAAGGACCGCACCTTGAACCAGCCTCCCCCGACCGGCGCGTTCACCCTGGCCCCCCCTCCGGCGTCGCCGTCAGGGACGTCGGCTGCGGCGGGTAGCGCGGCTGAGCCTAGGCGGACTGCGTCGAGGAGGTCGAGCCTCGCTCGACCGGGGTTCGGAACCCTCCCGAGGGTCCGGATCCAGAATCGACCATTGACTCCCAGGGACCACGCTGGGAAACTTCGCCGCCTTCCATCCTGTTATAGCCGTCCAAGGAGCTCACGATGTCCGAGTACCTGTTCACCTCCGAGAGCGTCACCGAAGGCCACCCCGACAAGCTGTGCGACCAGGTCTCCGACGGCATCCTCGACGCGCTGATCGAAGGACGACAAGACCTCGCGCGTCGCCTGCGAGACGCTGACCAAGACCGGCTTCGTCATGGTCGCCGGCGAGGTCACCACGGCCGCGCGCATCGACATCCCCAAGATCGTGCGCGGCGTGGTGAAGGAGATCGGCTACAGCCACTCCGACATGGGCTTCGACTGGAAGACCTGCGGCATCATGGTCGCGCTCGAGCAGCAGTCCCCCGACATCGCCCAGGGCGTCGACGGCAAGGGCGTCTACACCCGCGACGAGCAGGGCGCCGGCGACCAGGGGATGATGTTCGGCTACGCCTGCGACGAGACGCCCGAGCTGATGCCGCTGCCGATCCATGACCGCGCACAAGCTGGCCAAGCGCCTGGCCGACGTCCGCAAGAACGGGAACGCTCGACTTCCTGCGCCCCGACGGCAAGAGCCAGGTCTCGGTCCGCTACGACGGCGACGACCGGCCGATCGCCATCGACGCCGTCGTCGTCTCGACCCAGCACAGCGAGGACGTGAAGTACAAGACGCTGAAGGAGGCGGTGATGGACGAGGTCATCAAGCCCGTGCTGCCGGCGAACCTGCGTCAACAACAAGACCAAGTTCTTCATCAACCCGACCGGCCGCTTCGTGGTCGGCGGCCCGATGGGCGACTCGGGCCTGACCGGGCGCAAGATCATCGTCGACACCTACGGCGGCATGGGCCGCCACGGCGGCGGCGCCTTCTCGGGCAAGGACCCGTCGAAGGTCGATCGCTCGGCCTGCTACTACGCGCGCTACATCGCCAAGAACATCGTCGCGGCCGGCCTGGCCCGCCGCTGCGAGGTCCAGGTCGCCTACGCGATCGGCGTCGCCGAGCCGGTGTCGCTGCTGGTCCACACCTTCGGCACCGGCGACCATCAGCGAGGACCGTCATCGCCGAGATCGTCCGCGCGAACTTCGACTGCCGCCCCGGCGCGCTGATCCGCGAGCTGGACCTGCTGCGCCCCATCTACCAGAAGACCGCCGCCTACGGTCACTTCGGCCGCAACGACAGCGACTTCACCTGGGAGCAGACCAACAAGGCCGACGCCCTCAAGTCGGCGGCAAAGAAGTTCTACGCGGCTGGTGCCGGCAGCAACGGCAAGGCCAGCAATGGCAAGGCCAGCAACGGCAAGGCCACCGGCAAGCCGAAGCGCAGCGCGCTCGAAGCGTAGGGCGCGGGGAGCGCGCCGCGCTCACCTCCAACGGCGAAAGGGAACCACGAGCCCACTGCGGCGCCCGCTCAGGGCGCTGTAGTGGCACGCGGCGACGTCGGCCTGCTCACTGATGCAGTGATCGCCTCGCAGGACGAGCTGGGTACTGACGCAGTCGAAGGCCGCTACCCCCTCGCGAACGATGCAGCGGTATTCGACCGCACGCTCGCGGTCACAGGTCGCTTGCTCGAGGCAGCCGTTCTGACATTCGTCCGGCGTCGGCCCGGCCGAACACTGGCGTGCGGCAATGACGTCGCACAGGTCCCTGCAGAGAGATTCGGTGACCGTGGTGTCGATCGCCGTGTCGGCGTCGACAGCGCCATCGACGTCGGCGCTGGCACCACCGCCGCTGCATGCAGCCAGTCCGGCCGCTGTCAGGCACCCCGCGCAGGCGATAGCGGCTAGCCTCGCGCGGCCGGTCAGGGAAACACCACCGACGACGTCCGGATCGTCAGCGGCACCTGCCTGCCGTTCTGAAGGAAACCCGCACCGTCTCTGAACTTCAGTTGGACATACGCGTTGGTGGGTCGCGCGGTGGCACCGACCCCCGGAACCCGCTGGGTGAACGCGGAGCCCACGATCGGCATCGGGGTCACCGGCTGGTTGACGTTGGGACTGACCACGACGACCTCGGCGCCTTCGTACCGCGTGGACAACGCGGTGAACCTTCCGGAGGCCCTCGTCCCCAACGGTGAAATCAGCAGCTCACAACTAGAGCAGGCGGGGATCTCCGTCGGCACCCCCGTCCCCGCCATTGCACAGCCGACCAACAACGACCCACAGGCCAACAAGAAAAAGCGCTCGATGGAATTTCTCATTGCGACGTCCCCCCCCTTGAATGTGCGGCTCGACCGCGAATGTACTGCAAAGGCAACGGACCTTGAAACCAGCCCCCCGAAGCCCCGGCGCCTCAGCGGCGGTGGAACATCACGTAATGGGCTCGCCCCGCCGGCGCTGAGCGGATCTCCGGGTTCTCCAGCTTGCACGCCCCGACCGCCGCTTCCTCCGCACCGCAATACGCGGGATTCGGGACAAGGGACATCGTCACCGGATCACATGCCAGCGCGACGGGCCCGGCGGCGGCGATGCATTCGACGTAGTCCGTCGCCGGGGCGACACAGGGCGCAGGCCAACCGAGGCACGCTTCGAGGCACTCCTCGGTCGTGGGCATGTCCGGGCAGCTGACTTCCGAAACGACCTGGCAGCCTTCACGGCAAAGCTCCGCGGGGACGCCGGGCGTTCCGCCGTCGCCAGGGGTCGCGCCGTCCCCGCTCGAACAGGAGCAGAGAACTAGGACCGACAGACAGAAGACCGCGGGCTTCGTTTGACCCTCACTGAAGCCCGAGCGGCTCGAGCTTCGCATCGGTCCAGAGGGGGTAACCGAGGGGGCCCGTGTACTTGAAGCTCATTCCCGCCTCGTTCGGTTTGAAGACCGTCGAAACGTCCGCGGTGTAGTTCGAGTTGGAGGGGGGCAATGCCACGTCGAATTTCTTCTGGTTCGTCTGACCGGGATTGAGAACGACCTGGGCCGCCTTGTAGTCCGAAGAGACCACTCCGAACTGCCCCGTGGCCTTCGAAGGCGGAAACGCCTTGAACGTATAGGCGCAGGAGGAGCACGCCGGAATTTCAGGGCTCGTGAACGATGCCAGGCGGTAGACGGCCACGACGACGACAACCGCGACCAGCGCGAGTAGAGAATCGGACGAAGATCCGAGACCTGCCAGTGAACCGCACCATGACCTACCCTCCATTCCCACGAACGAACGAATCGCAAATTATTACATCGCTATTGCACCAGGAATCGAAAACTGCGGGCGTCTGTCTCGGCGGCGCCAATCGCGGCCCGCTGAAACGCCTCCGGTAGCGCCGCCGTTCCGCGCGCGCCGATCGCCTCGTAGAGAGAGCCCACGAAGGCCTGAGCGAACTCATCGGCTACCACGCGCGTGGGTGCCACCACGGCGCGAGTGCCCGCGGCGAGCATCGCCTGGGCCAATCCCATCGTCGACGGGGTGGCCGCCGCCTGGCAGGCCGAGAGCACGACCACCCGAGGGAGGCGTGGTAGCGCCTGCAGGTCGCCAATCTGCGCGCGCGCTCCGCCGGTCAGGACGAGCGCGCTGGCGGCCCCGCTCGGCCCAGCCATTTCCGCGTGGCCGGCGTAGTGAAACAGATCGGTGTCGGGCAGCGCGGCCAGCACCGCGTCGCGCGTGGCCGCCCGGCCGTCGAGCCGGGTGATTTGCCAACCAGCGAGCGCCTTTCCGACCAGATCCCCCTCGCGGCCGGCGGCGGCGAGATCGCGCGCCGGATCGGCGACGACCAGCGCGCGGCGGGCGCCTTTGTCCCCGTCGGGTTCGATAGTCGTCCCGGGCAGATCCAGCCCGTACGCGACGGTCATCTTCGTGATCAGAGGCGCACCACGCCAGGCGACCGCGTGCCAGTCGATGCGATCCGATTGACCGAACGTGAACAGGATCGCGCGCTGGGCCGTCTGCAGCTGGGGAGAGAGCGTGTCGAGCACGGCCGCCGCGGTCGCGTTGGACGCGAGCGCCTCGTCGCGAAAGCGACGGGCCGCCGTGCCAGCGGGGGTTCGTGCGAAGGCGATCCAGCTTTTCGCGCCCTGAAAAAAGGCAATTTCGATTGCGCCGACGCGAAGCGGAAATGTTCGTTGCGCGACGGTGGGCTGCGCAACGAGCAGCCGATAGGCGGCGTCGAGCGCCGTCCTGGCCTCTTCGGCGCGATGCTCGCGATCGAGCCGGGCCCGGGCCAACGTCGCGGCAGGGAGCTTCCACTCCTCGGTCGCCTCCTGCTCGATGGCGCGCCGGATGCCGGCGTATTTCGCGAGGGCGTCGTCCCAGCGCCGGCGCTGCTCGCCGGTGAGGTTGCTCAGGCGATCGAGGCGGGCCGCGTGACTGACCTCCGAGGCGCGCGCCAGCCGCGCCGCCGCCATCGCGTCATCGGCGGCACCGTCGTCGACGAGCGCGTCGACGAGGTGGCGCGCCCCTTCATCGTGACTGCTCAGGAACTCGCCCCGGCCCTCGGCGAACGGGACGTCTTCGAACATCCGTTGCTGCAGCGCCTGCGCCGCGGTGAGGCGGCGGACCGCGTCCTCCCGTCTACGCAAAGCCAGAAGTGCCTCGCCCGCGCCGACCTCAGCGCGAAAGCTCTCGTTCGGGAGGGCGCCCGCGCGCGCGATCGCCGCCTGCTCGTTGAAGGCTGCGAGGGCACCACGGGCGTCGCCGCGCGCAAGCGACCAGCGCCCGATCAGATCGACACGCAGCGCCTGCAGGAGCGTGTCGTGCGCGTTGGGCTCGGCACGCAGGCGCCTGATGAGCGCGTCCGCGCCAGAGCGATCGCCGATCGCCAGCGCCCAGCGAGCGGCGTGAATCGTGGCGAGCTGGCGGCGCCGCGGATCCGGGCAGCGACCGGTCTGGCGCTGCTCCTCGGCGAGCGCGGCGGTCACCCGAGCCTGCGACATGGTCGTGTTACGCGACGCCGCCTGGATCAATGCCTCCGAGCGGTTGATGAGCAACGAAGCCTGCGCGCACGCGTCCGTCTTGACCGGAAGCCGCTCGAAGATTGCGACCGCCTCCTCATGACGCCCGAGCCCCGCCAGGATCTGGGCGATGTCTCCGGCCCTGTCGTTGGCGAAGTCGGAGCGCCCCAGCCGCTGCCAGGCGCGTTCGGCGGTACGGTTGCTGGCGAGCGCGCGGCGGGGATCGCCGGTCTCGACCGCGAGTATCGCCTCGCCGTCGGCGTACCAGGCCTGGCCCTCCGGGAATCGATCGCGGGCGGTCGTGAGCGACCCGAGCACGACACGTGCGTCGGCGAACCGCTGCAGCTGTTCGGCGAGTGCCCAGAAAAGCGTGTGCCCGTTGCGCATCTCGTCCGAGAGACGCCCCGCTTTGCGGGCGCCCTCCAGCGCCCGCCGCAGCGCCGGCTCGGCTTCGCTCATCTCCCCGCGCGCGAGCATCACCCGGCCATAGCCGCCGTCGGCCACCATGCGCAGCTCGGGATCGGGATCGTCGCGCAGCGCGCGCAGCCGGGCCGCCGCGCTCGCGTCGCCGCGCTTTCCGGCGGCGACCAAGGCGTCGATCTCCGGGAAGAGCCGCGCCTCGCCTAGCGCCAGGGTCCAGATCGCGCCGCCTCCCCCCCGCGCAGCCGCCACCCGCCGCGCCCCCGCCGGGATCTCGAACGTCAGTTGCCACCCCTCCTGCATCGCCGTCGCCGCGCGCGACGCCAGCGGCCCGCCGTCGGCGGCGAAGATCAGCCGCGGCCCCTCGTCGCCGGCAACCCAAACCACGAGCTTGCGGTCGAGGCCGAGCTCACACCGCGGGCCGACGCGCACGACGGCGCAGCCGGCCCAGGAGATCGCCGGGGGCGGGGCGGCGGAAGCGGGCGCGGCCACGGGCGCCGGCCGGCGCCCGCAGCCGGCCGAGACGGCCGCGCAGAGCGCGAGCGCGGTCCCCAACCCCCGCAGCAAGAACCGCCGCCGAAACGTCCCCCAAGACGTCCCCCAAGACGCCTCCATGGCGGATACCTGTATACACGCGGCCCGGGCGATCTCCGCGGCCAATTCGCTGTATCATTCTGCCCGCGTGTTCGCGGTCTACTTGGGGGCGCTGTTGTTCGGGGGCGTGTTGCTGGTCGCGTCGATGGTCGGGTTCGGCCACGACGGCGACGCGCACGTCGGCGGCGACGCGGGCGGTGACGCCGGCGGCGAGCACGGCCACGGCCACGACGAGAACTCGTCCTGGCTGGCGCTGTTCGGCGTCCGGTTCTGGAGCTTCGGCAGCGCCTTCTTCGGCCTCTGCGGCCTGATCCTGCACAAGTTCGGAGGCGAGGGGCTGCAGGCCGTCACCCCGGTGATCGCAGGGGCGGTCGGCGTCGCGACCGGCCTCGGCGCCAGCGCGACGTTCCGGATGCTCTCGCGCGACACGGTCGGCCAGGTGAAGGGCGCCGCCGCCCTGGTCGGGCGCGAGGGGATCCTGCTGTTGCCGGTCGAGCGCGGCCAGCGCGGCAAGCTCCGGCTCACCCAGCCCGGCGGCGGCTACGTCGACATGGTCGCCGAGTCGGACGACGACGCGGTGAAGTCGGGGTCGACGGTGCTGATCGTGGAGGTCCGGGGGAACGTGGCGGTGGTGGCGCGCGGCACGGCCGAACGGCCGACGCGCGGGTCCTGACGGACAAGCTTCAGGAAGAGAAACTCACCGGACCCTGTTTGTAGAAGGAGCGCGTATGGAATCGTTGTGGTCGCAGCTGACGTCGGCTCTCGGGATCGAGGGGACCAGCCTGGGGGTGCTGATCGGCGGAGGGGGCGCCGTGACGGTGCTGTTCACGATCATGTTCCTGGCCCGCTTCCTCTATCTCTGCCGGCCCTCCGAGATCTTGATCTTCTCCGGGCGCAAGCACCGGCTGGCCGACGGCAGCGAGGTCGGCTCGCGGATCGTGTTCGGGGGGCGCGCCTGGCGCGTGCCGCTGATCGAGACCGTGCAAAAGATGCAAATGCTGTCGATGCCGATCGACGTCTCGGTGCAGGGGGCCTACACCAAGGTCGGCATCCCGCTGAAGGTGCGGGCGATCGCCGTCATCAAGCTGTCGTCGGATCCGACGGTGGTGATGAACGCCATCGAGCGTTTCCTCGGCCGCGGGATGGGTGAGATCCAGCAGGTCGCCAAGGAGACGCTGGAGGGGAACCTGCGCGGTGTGCTGGCGACCCTGACGCCCGAGGAGGTGAACGAGGATCGATTGAAGTTCGCCGACTCGCTGGCGGCCGAGGTCGAGCAGGATCTCTCGAAGCTGGGGCTGCACCTGGACGTGCTGAAGATCCAGCACGTCACCGACGACGCGAACTACCTGGCGTCGATCGGCCGCGAGCGGATCGCCCAGGTCCAGCGCGACGCCGAGATCGCCGAGTCCAACGCCCACAACGAGGCGGCCAAGGAGGCGGCCGCCGCCGAGATGCGGGCCAAGGTCGCGGAGGCCGAGGCCGAGAAGATGATCGTTCAGAAAAAGAACGAGCTGCGCCGGGTGGTCGCCGAGCTGGAATCGGAGTCGAAGTCCGCCGAGGTGCGCGCCGAGCAGGCCGCCCTGGCCGCGCAGGCGACCGCCGAGCAAGCGTTGCAGACGCTGCGCCGCGAGCTGGAGTCGCTGCGCCTGCAGTCCGAGGTGGTGGTGCCGGCGGAGGTGAACCGCGAGGCGGCGGCGCTGGCCGCCGCCGGGGAGATGGCCCCGATCGCCGAGAACGGCCGGGCCAGCGCCGCGTCACTGAAGCTGGTGGCCGATGCCTGGAAAGCGGCCGGGCCGTCGGCGCCCGACATGTTCCTGATCAACAAGCTGGAGGAGCTGACCACGATCGTCGTCCAGAGCGTCGGCAAGATCCAGCTCGGCCCCGTGCAGCTGATCGACGGCGGCGACGGCCAGGCCTTCCCGCAGTTCGCCGCCGCCTACCCGCAAGCGGTCGCCAACGTGCTGCGCGCGCTGGCCGAGACCACCGGCGTCGACGTGACCGCGCTGCTGGCGCCGGTGACCGTGCAGGTCACGAACCCCATCACCACCACCGTTCCGCTGCCGGGAGGCGCGCGATGACCCTCATCCTCACGCTCGCCCTCGTCGCGCTGATCTTCATCGGCGTGCTGTCGATGGTCCTCACGCGCTTCCTCTACATCTGCCAGCCGAACGAGGTGCTGGTCTTCTCGGGTGGCCAGCGCGCCTCGTCGGGGCGCAAGGTCGGCTACCGGATCATCAAGGGGGGGCGCGCGGTCCGCATCCCCCTGCTCGAGACCGTCGACACGATGGATCTCACCAACATGCCGATCGAGGTCGCGGTGCAGGGCGCGTACTCCAAGGGGGGGATCCCGGTGAACGTGCACGGCATCGCCAACGTCAAGATCGCCGGCGAGCAACCGGTGCTCGACAACGCGATCGAGCGCTTTCTGGGCGTCGACCGCAGCCGGATCATGGCGATCGCCAAGGACACGCTGGAGGGGAACCTGCGCGGCGTGCTCGCCACGCTGACGCCCGAGGAGCTGAACCAGGACAAGATCAAGTTCGCGCAGTCGCTGCTGACCGAGGCGGAGGATGATCTGCGCAAGCTGGGGCTGGAGCTCGACACCCTGAAGATCCAGGACGTCTCCGACGACGTGAACTACCTGGACAGCATCGGCCGCAAGCAGTCGGCGGAGGTGCAGAAGAAGGCGCTGATCGCCGAGGCGCGCGCCAAGGCCGAGAGCGCCGTGCAGTCGGCGAGCAACCGCCGCGAGACCGAGCTGTCGAAGCTGGAGGCGGTGATCTCCACCGCGCGCGCCGACAACGCCCGCCGTCTCGCCGACGCCCAGACCGGCATGGCCGCCATGGTCGCCGAGGCCCGGGGGCAGGTCGCGTCGCGGCTCGCCAGCGCCGAGGGCGAGCTGGACGTGCAGAAAGCCCGCGTCGAGCAGGTGCGCCGCCGGCTGGCCGCCGACGTGCTGGAGCCGGCCCGCGCCCAGCGCGCGGCCGCCGAGGCCGCGGCCAAGGGCGCCGCCTCGCTGATCGTCGAGCAGGGGCGGGCGACCGCCGAGGCGATGGGGCAGATCGCCGCCACCTGGCGCGAGGTCGGCCCGGCCGCCCGCAGCGTCTTCCTGATGCAGAAGGTGACCGACCTGACCCGCATCGTGATGAGCACCGTCGGCGCGCTGAAGGTCGAGCGGCTCACCATGCTCGGCGGCGTCGGCGGCGGCAACAACGGCACCGGCCTTCCCGACCTCACCGGCAAGCTGATCGCCGCCAGCGAGCAGATCAAGGCGACGACCGGCCTCGACATCGCCGCGGCACTGCGCGGGCGGATGCCGCCCGGGCCCCCGGCGCGCTAGCCGCTCCCGCGCGAAGCGCGGGGGTGCGGCTATTTCAACAACTGGTTCCCCGCTCCCGCGCGAAGCGCGGGGGTGCGGCTATTTCAACAACTGGTCCGCCGCTCCCGCGCGAAGCGCGGGGGTGCGGCTATTCTGATCCGTTCTGGCCGCTCCCGCGCGAAGCGCGGGGGTGCGGCTATTTCTGAGAGGCGCTCTCCGCCAGAAGCCGCATCGTCACCAGGCGTTCGCGGACGGCCGTCGCCTCGGGCCCCGGCACCCCGTGCGCGATGGCCGCGGGCGCCATCGGCGCACCGGTCAGCAGCGCGGCGATGAACGGCGTGATCTGGCCGCGCAGGTAGCGATCGCCGACGGCCGCGTGCAGCACCGGGGGCGTCGCGGCCGACACCGCCAACCAACCGCCAGGCGCGCGGCGGAGCTCGGGTGGCAAGATGAAGGCAGGGTCGGGTGTGACGGTCAGCGTGCGCAGCAGCGCGGCCAGCAGTTCCTCCTCCACGACCAGCGGCGCGGCGAAACCTTCGTCGCTGACGAACGCCGCGAAGCAGGCCTCGACGCAGGCGCCGGGCTCACCGCCCGACTGCTCGCGCCACGAGGCGGCGGCGGGCGAGGCGAGGAAGCGCGTGAACAGCTCTGTGAGCTCGACATCTTCCGGGTGCAGGCGGCGCCAGGCGGCGACAGACCCAGGAAAGAGGTCGGGCAAGCGGCCGGTGCCGCGGTGGCGGCTATCGCGAACCAGCGCGACGACGCCGGTCGCGATCTCGTCGGCGACGTCGGGATCGAGCCCTGCGAACGCCGCAGGACCGCCCGCGACCTCTTGCCGCCAGCGACACCGGGCATCGCGGTCGTAGAGCAGCGCGGCCAGCGTTTGCTCGAGGTCGTCGGGTGGCACCGGCGGCGCGGCCGCCGAGAGCGTCCAGGAGAGCTCCGGTCGAGCGCGCGGTGCCAGGGCGACGGGCGTCGTCCGCCGCCATCCCGCGACCGCGGCCTCGAGCCGGGCCAGGCTCGAGGCGTTCCCCGGCGCGAACCCACCGTCGTCGTCGAGCCGCGGATCCTCGAACGTGACCGCGCGCAGGTTCGGGCAGAGCGCGAGCAGCCGGTCGAGCAGGACGAGCTGCTCGTCGAGGAGCTTCCCGTGGTGGGCGTCGATGAACCGGTCGCCGGCTAGCTCGCACCCCGACAGGTGAATTTCGAAGCAGGCGTCGAGCGGGAGGCGGTCGAGCCCGTCGAGCAGCGCCGGGCCGCGGTGGCCGCGCCACCAGCGCCACGAGAGCAGGTGCCCGACGTCGAGGTTCACCGGCGCGCCGGTCTCGCGCGCCAGGCGGGCGAAGAAGTCGTAGGCGTCCAGATCACCGAGCACCGCGCTGACCCCCGCCGCGAAGCCGGGAAACTCGAGCACCAGGGGCGCCGCCAGCGCGCGCTGCGCCGCGCGCACGTTGCGCACGCAGGCCCCCAGGCCCTCGTCGGTCAGCAGCGGCGGCAGCGGATAGGGGACCGGGCGACCGGCGACCGACCAGAACCCGACGTCCTCGTTGATCCAGGCGAAGCCATAGCGGGCGCACAGCTCGTTGGTGAAGTCGAAGAGCGCGCCGCGCGCGCGGGTGTCGGGCGCCAGGGCGGCGAGGTTCAGCGCGGTGTGGTGCAGGGCGCGCGGCAGCGCCGGCGGCAACCGCGCGTGGAGGTCGTCCCAGGCAGGGGCGTAGTCGGCGAGCCGCAGCCGCCCCCGATCGCGCGGCTGCCACGAGAAGAAGACGTGGTCGCTGCGCGGCGGTCCCGCGAACCAGCGCCGCAGGAACGCGCGCAGCCGCGGCGACACGACGTCGCGCCCGGCGCCGTCGGTGGCGAAGCCGGTGCCGCCGTCGCCACCCCACGGGAGGTCGAAGCCGATCCCCAGCCCGCGGCGGACCGCCGCGAGCGCCGGCGTCGCCGACAGCACCGTCGGCCGCGCGCCGCTCACAGCCCCGACTGGGTCGCCTCGGATGCCAGCGTGTGGGCGGCGTCGGCGCGGCGCTGGTTCTCCTGATTGTTGCGGGCGACGTCGTCGGGGCAGGGGAGGCCGTAGCAGTTCTGGCTGGTGGCCGGCGCGGTTTTCACCAGGCTGGTGAGCTCGACGATCGCCAGACCGTTCAGCGCGGCGAGGTCAGCCGCCGAGTCGGTCGCCGCGGACGCGTAGCTATTGGCGGCCGCTACCTCTTCGGCCAGCGCCACCAGCGCGTGCAGCCGCGGCGCCTGCCGCGCGTACTCGGCGGCGACCACCGGGTCCGACGCCGACGACGCGCAGGGATGAATGGTGTAACAGCTCGAACGTTCGCCCCCGACCACCACCAGCGACCGCGCGTTGACGATCGTCAGGGCATTCAGCCGGGTCATGTCGGTCTCGAGCTGCGCGATCACCGCCACCGTGTCGCCCGGGTCGCCCGGCATGCTGACGTCGACGGGCTGGGCCGGATCGCCAGGGCCACTCCCCACACCGCTGCCGCCGCACCCCGCGGCGAACCCCCAGACCAGAACCAACCGACGCGCCAGCAAGCTCAGTTTCGTCATTTCGTAGTCCTCCCTTCCACCTGGTCACGGTAACCGCGGCCCACCGCCCTGTATCTCGGGATTATCGGAACACGACTGTTCTGTGCCGTCGTACAGTGGTCGCATGGATCTCGACCTCGATTCGCTCCGCTGCTTCGACGCCGCCGCGACCACGCTGCGCTTCCGGGCCGCTGCCGCCCGCGTGCACCTGTCGCCGGCCGCGTTCTCCGATCGGATCCGGCGCCTGGAAGAGAGCCTGGGGGTCGCGGTGCTCGCCCGGACCACGCGCCAGGTGACGCTGACCGAGGCGGGAGAGCGGCTGCTGCCGCTGGCGCGCGAGGTCCTGGCCCAGCTCGATCGCCTGCGCGCCGCGGCCGCGACCCGCGCGCAGCCGCTGCCGTTCGAGCTGGTGATCGGGACCCGCTACGAGCTGGGCCTCTCCTGGCTCTGTCCGGCGCTGGCGCCGCTCGCCCGCAAGCGTCCCGAGCGGACCCTCCACCTCTACAACGGCGACTCGCCCGACCTGCTGCGACGACTGGACCGCGGCGAGCTGGACGCCGTGGTCGCCAGCATGCGGCTGACGTCGCCCCGCCTCGCCTACGCGGCGCTGCACCCGGAGGAGTACCTGCTGGTCGGCACCGATCGACGGCTGCGCAAGCGCGACGACGCCCGCGGCCTCACCCTGGTCGACGTGAGCGCCGACCTGCCGCTGTTTCGCTACTTCCTCGACGCGCTCCACGACGCCGAGCCGTGGCCCTTCGCGCGGACCGAGTTCATGGGCGGCATCGGCAACATCCGACGCCGCGTGCTGGACGGCGGCGATCGCGTCGCCGTGCTGCCGCGCTACTTCATCGCCGCCGACGTCGCCGCCGGCCGGCTGGTCAAGCTGCTGCCCAAGATCCGCCCGCGCTCCGACAGCTTCCGCCTGGTCTGGCGCGCCGGCCACCCCCGCGAAGCCGAGCTGGTCGCGCTCGCCAGCGAGCTGCGCGCGCACCCGCTCAAGTAGCCCGTTTGCGCCGTGCGCGCGTTCGCGGTAACGACGTAGCGGTGACGGTCGACGACGCGCGCTGGGCCCGCATCAACCGGCGCTTGCTGGCGGCCTTCGGGCCAATCCTGATCGTCGCCGGCGTGGCCGGGTTCCTGGTGCCGCCCGAGCTCGCGCTGACGAGCGGCGCCGCGCCTTACAACGTCTTTCACATCCTGTTCGGCCTGCTGGGGACCGGGCTGGTCCTGGCCCGCAGCGCGACCGGCATCGCGGCGTTCAACTTCGGCTTCGGCGTCATCGATCTCTATCAAGCGCTCGCCGGCTTCGCTGGTCTCTTCCCGAGCGCGCTCTTCCGCTACCGCCCCGCCGACCACATCCTGCACGTCGTGCTGGGGTTGCTGCTCACGATCGTGGGATGGCAGGGGCTGCGGTCGCGCGCTGGAGCGCCGGCATGACGCCCGTCGAGCTGCGCTCCGACACGTTCAGCCGCCCGACCCCGGCGATGCGCGCCGCGATGGCGGGCGCCGACGTCGGCGACGACGTCTGGGGCGAGGACCCGACGGTGCGCGCGCTGGAGGAGCGGGCCGCGGCGCTGCTGGGCAAGCCGGCGGCGCTGTTCGTCCCCAGCGGCACGATGGCGAACCAGATCGCGCTGCTCCTGCATTGCCGTCCCGGCGACGAGGTGATCGTCGGCCGCGGCGCGCACACGCGCCTCTACGAGTCGGGCGCCGGCGCCGCCTGGGCCGGCGTGCAATTCGCCGAGATCGGCGCCCAGGGCGACGACAACGACGGAACGTTCGACGCCGCGCAGGTCGACGCCGCCGTGCTCCCGCTGGACAGAAACCTACCGCGCACCCGTCTCGTCGCGCTGGAGAACACGCACAACCGCGGTGGCGGTCGGATCTGGCCGCGCGCGCAGGTCGACGCCGTCGCCGCCCGCGCGCGCACGCACAAGCTGGCGCTGCACCTCGACGGGGCGCGGATCTGGAACGCCGCCGTCGCCAGCGGCGTCGCCGAGGCCGAGCTGGCCGCCCCGTTCGACACCGTCTCGGCCTGCTTCTCGAAGGGGCTCGGCGCGCCGATCGGCTCGACGCTCGCCGGCTCGACCGAGGCGATCGAAGCCGCGCGCCGCTTCCGCAAGATGCTGGGGGGCGGCATGCGGCAGGCCGGCATCCTGGCCGCGGGCGCGCTCCACGCCCTCGACCACCACCGCGCCCGCCTCGCCGACGACCACGCCAACGCCCGCCGCCTTGCCGACGGGCTCGCCGCCACCGACGGCATCGACGTCGATCCGGCCCGCGTCGAGACCAACATCGTGATCTTCGGCGTCCGCGGCCTCGACGCGCCGACGCTGGCTGCGCGCGCCGCCACGGCCGGCGTGCGCATCGCACCGATCTCGGCGACACGGCTGCGCGCCGTCACCCACCTGGACGTCGACGCCGCCGGGATCGACCGCGCGATTGCCGCGATCCGCGCGGCGCTCAGCGCCAGGAGCTGAAGGCCGGAACCACCGGCTTCGGCGCCGCCGGGGTCCGTGGCGCCGGCGTCGCCGCCGGGACCTGCTCGCGTTGCTTGCGGAGGTAGGCGTCGATCGGATCATCGTGCGACAGCCCGGGCGCGCCAGGCGCGGGCGCCGGCGTCGGGATCTCCTCGTCCCCTTCGGTGACGCCGCCGCCCTCCAGGTCGGGCGCGACCGGTGCGTCGAGATCGAGCCCCGGCGAAAGGCCGCGCGCGTCGTACACGTAGCGCATCATCGCGTTCACGCAGCCGACCTGCGCACCGCGCACCGCCGCCAGGTTCCGCCCCCGCAGCCCCTCGACCAGGATCGAGAACGCCAGCACGTCGGGGCCGTCGCCCACCAGCCCCGAGAGGCAGGACTTGCCGTGCAGCGTGCCGGTCTTGGCGCGCACCCGCTCGGCCGCCAGCGTGCCGCGGAAGCGGTTGCGGGTGGTGCCGTCGACGCCGCCCACCGACAGCGACTGCAGGATCTCCGGCCCGACCCGCGGGTCGAGGTACAGCGTCCGCAGCAGGGAGGCCATCGCGTCGGCGGTGATCCGGTTGGCGTGCCCCAGCCCCGAGCCGTTGCGCGGCACGTAGCTGCCGGGCGCGAGCCCCAGCTCGCCGATCACCTCGCGCAGCAGGCGGACCCCCTTCTCGCCGGTCGGCGGGCCGCCGTAGACCTCGGCGCCGGCTGCCTCGAGCACGCGCTCGGCGTAGTCGTTGTCCGAGTCCTTGTTGATCTTGCGCAGCAGGATCCCCAGCGGCGCCGACTCGTGCAGCGCCAGCAGCGGCACCGCGTGCCCCGGCCGCGGGACCGGCGCCGGCTCGACCCGGCTGTCGTCGCGAACAGTGATCCCGGCCCCCGCCAGCGCCGCGCGCATCAGCCCCGCCGCGTACAGCGACTGGTGGGGAGCGCGGCGGCGAAACAGGACCCCGCCCCGCGCGATCGAGACCTTCCCGTCGACGTCGATCTGGATGCGCGAGCCGATCACGGTCATCGCCACCGTCACCCGCGACTTGCCGCGCGCCTTGGTGCGTACCGTGTTGTGGATGACGAACGAAGGATCGGCGGGCGTCGTCGACACCTCGGCCGACGTACCGACCTCGGCGCTGGGCCGCACCCGGATCAGCATCAGGCCGTGGTTCACCACCAGCGGCACGCGGGGGGAGAGCTTGCCCGGCGATTCGTCGGCGGTGGCGGCCGAGGCGTCGTCGTCGCCGGGCGCCTCCTCGTCGACGATCGGCTCGTCGGCGCCCACCCGGCGCGGATCCGCGACGACGCCGCCGGCGATGCTGCGCACGCCCCGGCGGGCGAGCGCGGCCGCCAGCGCGTCGAGATCGCCGCTGCGCACGGTCGGGTCGCCGCTGCCGCGCAGGTAGACGTCGCCGACCACGACGCCGTCGGCGGTGGGGAGCGGTCCGGTCAGCTCGGTGCGGAACCGCCAGTCGGCCCCGAGGCGCACCAGCGCCGTCGTCGTCGCCAGCACCTTCTGGTTCGAGGCCGGGTCCATGAGCACGTCGCCGCGCCGGCCGAAGAACAGCCGCCCGCTCCCCGCGTCCATCACCCGGATGCCGACCCGCGTCCGTCCCAGCGCCGCGCCGTGCACCAGCTCGCGCAGGGCGGCCTGCAGGCGTGAAATTCGATCGTGGTCGCGGTCGTCGGCCGGCGGTTCGGGGACCGTGTCGATCGCGCGGGCCCGCTTCGACTTCCCGTCGGCCTCCGGCTTCGCCTTGGGCTGCGCCGCGTGCGCCGGCAGCGCCGCCAGCGCCGCGGTGAACACGAGCGCCGCCGTTTTCAGTGCGAGTAAGCGCACCTGAACCCCAGATCTCCGTCGCGGTAGGTAGCAGCCCACGCGTTGCGGTTGGCGGCCCGCGGGCCGACGAAGTAGCTGCAGCAGGACCCGCCGCGCACCACGCGCCGCTTCGGATCGTCCTCGTACTTGTCCGCCACCCACTCCCAGACGTTGCCCCCCATGTCGAGCGCGCCGTAGGGGCTGGCGCCGGTGGCGTACTGCCCGACCGAGACCGGGTGCCCGGGGTTCTTGTCGGCGCAGGGCCCCTCTCCCTCGAAGTTCCCCCAGTTGGCGCGGGCGCAGTCGGCGTCGTTGCCCCACGGGTACTCGCGCCCGTCGTCGCCGCGCGCCGCCTTCTCCCACTCGGCCTCGGTCGGCAGCCGCCCGCCCGCGAAGCGGCAGAAGGACTGGGCGTCGGCCCAGGCGACACCGGTGACGGGGAGCTTCGGGTCGGCGCCGGGGTCGGGGGGCTGCGGCTCGCGCGAGCTTGCACTTCCGCACCGCGACGCACTTCGCGTAATCCCCGCGGGTCACCTCGGTGGCGTCGATCGCGAACGGCTTCAGCGTCGGTTTGCGGACCGGCCGCTCATCGTCCTCACGTGTGCTCCCCTGCGTGAACGGCCCGCCGGGAACCCTCACGCGCGCGCGGGCGCCGCCGCCGGCACCCTTTTCGGGGGTGCCCATGGCGGACAGCCAAACCACGGCGTAGAGCAGCGAGCGCATCAGGCGGTACCGATAATACGAGCGGGGCCAAATTATGGTCGTGTGGGGTCCGGTGGGGCCACCACCCCGGCCACTTTCGACGCGCGAATCCGACGCTGGATGAGGTTACGGCCGAGCTGCTGGGTCAGTCCAGCCGGCCGATCAGGGCGCGGGCCTGGTCGGACCAGGCCGAGCTGGAGGGGTCGAGGGCCAGGTAGCGTTCGAGGTGGGCGCGGGCCTGGGCCCGGCCGCCCAGGCGCTCCAGCGCGACGGCGATGTTGTAGTGCGCGTCGGCGAAGTCGGGCTCGGTCTGCAGCACCCGGCGGAACTCGGCGACCGCCAGCTCGAGATCGCCCGCCTCCAGCACCAGGTTCGCCAGGTTGAAGCGGGCCTCGGGCTGATCGGGATCGATGGCCAGCGCCGCCTCGAACGCCTCGCGGGCCCCGTCGCTGTCACCGCGGCGGTAGGCGAGGCTGCCGAGGTTGGTGCGCGCGGCCGCGAGCCCCGGGTCGAGCGCCAGCGCCTCGTTGTAGCAGCGCTCGGCCCGCGCGTCGTCGTTGTCGGCCGCCTCGGCGCGCGTCCCCTCGATGAACCAGTCGTAGGCGCTGCGCCCGGGGGTGCGGGTGGCGTCGGCCGGCAGCGCGCGCGGCGGCGCCGTCTTGACCACCGGCGCCGCCCGACCTGCCGGCCAGCTCGCCGACGCTGAAGTCGAACAGCTTCTGCCCGGTGGTCTCGAAGGCGTCCCCCTCATCGACGATCACCAGCTTGGCGCCGTCGAACGCGACCCGCACCCGATCGAGCGGCCGGTCGAGGTGCGGCAGCGTGCCCCGGACCGCCTCGATCGCCTTGCGGATCTCCGCCGCCTTGAAGCCGCGCTCGACCAGCTCCTTGGCCGCCTTGACGCTGATCAGATCCTGGAACGTGAACATCGGCTTGCCGCCGCGCTTCACCGACGGCCCCACGAACCCGACCTGGGCCCAATACCGCAGCTTGCTCTCGGCGATGTCGAGGATCTTCGCCGCGCCGCCGTAGGTGTAGGTGGCCTCGTCCATGCCGTCACAAACGTCGCCTCGACGTCGATGTCGATGAACACCTTGGCCGCCTGGGCGCGGATCGACACGTGGGTGCTGACCTGCGCCGGCTTGGCCCCGGCGACCCGGGCCGCCTCGGCGGCCGCCATCTCCTCGATGCGCGCCCCGGCGGTCGCGTCGGCCTCGAGCAGCTCCGCCAGCCGGCGCGCCGTCCCGGCGTCGCAGGCGTCCCGCAGCACCAGCTCCAGCGCCGGCAGATCGATGGTCAGCATGGTCGAGCCGAAGTAGGCGTCGCGCCCCCCGCGCTTGCTGCGCTGCCCCTCGGAGATCACCTCGGCGCGCGAACAGGCAGAGCTCCAGCGCCGCCGGCGACAGGCGCTCGCGCACCTCGCGCTCGATGAGGGCGATCCGGGTCGCCCGCGCCATCGGGCGGCGCGCGGCGAGGGCGGGATCCGCGGTAGGCGGCGGGGAGGACTTACGCTCGGACATGATGATGGGCACGAACGGGGCCGATCGTAGCGCGACTCGTGGTCGCAGCGCAAAAACCGCTGAAAATCCCGGGCGAAGCCCCTCCTCACGCGACGCGAATCCCCCCGCGGCGCTGTGCTACCGTGGACGCCATGCCTCAGGGGTTGGAGCTCGGAAAATATCCGGTGCTGGTCGTCGACGACGAGCCGGACAACCTGGACGCCTTCCGCTTCAACTTCGGGCGCAGCCTTCCAGCTGCTGCTGGCCGGGAGCGGCGAGGAGGCGCTGGCGCTGGCCAAGCAGCACGACGTCGCCGCCATCGTCACCGACCAGCGCATGCCGCGCATGACCGGCCTCGAGCTGCTGAAGGCGGCGCGCGGGCTGCGCCCCGACGCGGTCGGCATCATCGTCACCGCGTTCACCGACGTCGACGTGCTGATCGAGGCGATCAACCTGGGCCGCATCTACCGCTACGTGACCAAGCCCTGGGACGCCAAGGAGCTGCGCGGCGTGCTGATCCAGGCCGTCGAGCGGTTCGCCCTGGTGCGCGAGAACCGCCGCCTGGAGGAGCAGCTGGGGGAGTACGCCGGCATGCTGTCGAACGAGGCCCACGGCGCGTTCAACTTCGGCGCCATCGTCGGCGACTCGCCCGCGCTGCGCGAGGTGCTGGCCCGGGTCGAGCAGGTGGCCCAGACCTCGTCGACGGTGCTGCTGCGCGGGGAGACCGGCACCGGCAAGGAGATGGTCGCGCGCGCCATCCACATCAACAGCGCCCGCGAGTCCAAGCCCTTCGTGCGGGTCAACTGCGCGGCGCTGGCGCAGGGCGTGCTGGAGTCCGAGCTGTTCGGGCACGAGAAGGGCGCGTTCACCGGCGCGATGGCCCGCCGGCTGGGGCGGTTCGAGCTGGCCGACGGCGGCACGCTGTTCCTGGACGAGGTCGGCGACCTGCCCCTGGACGTGCAGGTCAAGCTGCTGCGCGTGCTGCAGGAGCGCGAGTTCGAGCGCGTCGGCGGCAGCGAGACGGTCAAGGTCGACGTCCGCGTGGTGTCGGCGACCCACCGCGACCTCGAGCGGCAGATCGGCGACGGGAGCTTCCGCGAGGATCTCTACTACCGTCTGAACGTGTTCCCGATCCTGCTGCCGCCGCTGCGCGAGCGCCCCAGCGACATCGCTGCGCTGGCCGAGCACTTCGCGCAGAAGTTCGCCCACCAGCTGGGGGCGGCCGGCCGGGCCCGGGGCTTCGACGCCGGGGGCGATCGCCGCCCTCACCAGCTACAGCTGGCCCGGCAACGTCCGCGAGCTGGAGAACGTCATCGAGCGGGCCCTGATCCTGGCCCGCGGCCCCGACGTCACCGCCGCCGATCTGGAGTTCACCCGCCGCGCCCCGGCCCCGGCCATCGCCGTCACCACCGCCGGGCGCAGCGACGGTGCCGGCCGCCCGCTGTCCGAACGGCTGCACGAGCAGGAGCGGGGCGCGATCGTCGCCGCGATCGACTCGGCGCAGGGGAACATCGCTCACGCCGCCCGGGCCCTGGGGATCAACCGCTCGACCCTCTACTACCGGATGCGCAAGCACGGCCTCGAACACCTGCTACCGATGAAGGACCCACCCGCATGAAGTTCCTGTTCGTGATGGATCCGCTGGCCCGGCTGCAGATCGCCGGCGACACGACCTTCGCGATCATGCTGGCGGCGCAGGCCCGCGGGCACGAGATCTGGTTCTGCGAGCCGCGGCACCTGTCGCTGGAGCACGCCGACGCGGTGGCGCGCGCCTGGCCGGTCACCGTGCGGCGGGTGACCAACGATCACTACCTGCTGGGGCCGCAGGCCACGGTGGCGCTCAAGAGCTGCGACGCCGTGTTCATGCGCAAGGACCCGCCGTTCGACCTCGACTACTACTTCGCGACGCTGCTGCTGGAGCGGGCCCGGGGCGCGACCTTGCTCATCAACGACCCGCGCGGGCTGCGCGAGCAGAACGAGAAGCTGGCGGTGCTGGAGCACCCCGAGCTCTGCCCGCCGACGATCGTCACCCGCGAGACGGCCCGGCTGCGGTCGTTCATGGCCGAGCAGGGGGGCGAGATGGTGGTCAAGCCGCTGGACGCGTCGGGGGGCTTCGGCGTTTTTCACGTGCGCCAGGGCGATCCCAACACCGGCGCGATCCTGGAGCAGGCGACCAACCTCGGCCGCCGCTGGACGATGGCGCAGAAGTACCTGCCCGAGGTGCGCCGCGGCGACAAGCGCATCCTGCTGGTCGACGGCGAGCCCCTGTGCGCGGTGCTGCGCGTGCCGGCGCCCGACGAGGCGCGCGGCAACCTGCACGTCGGCGCCCGCCCGATGGCGACCAAGCTGGACGAGCGCGACGAGATCATCGTCCGGCGCTGGGGCCGCGGCTGCGCGAACAGGGCCATTTCTTCGTCGGCCTGGACGTGATCGGCGGCTGGCTGACCGAGATCAACGTCACCAGCCCCACCGGGATCCTCGAGGCCAACGCCCTCTACGGCGAGGCCTACGAGGTGAAGGTGGTCGAGCGGCTAGAGCAGAAGGTCACCGCGGCCCGCGCCGGCTGATGAGGCCGGCCGCCGCGCTGTTCGCCGCCGCGCTGGCGAGCGCGCCGGCAAGCATCGTGCTCGGAGCTGCGGACACCGCGTGCGACAAGCGCGCGGCCTTGGTGAACGAGCGCCTCACCGCCGTGGTCGCCGACGAGGACGAGCTCAAGGCGCTGCGGATCGCGGCGACGCTGCCACAGGCCGCCCACGGCGCCGTCCCCGGCGAGCGGGCCTCGGTGCTCGGGATCGAGGACGGCGTTCCGACCTTCGACGGGGCGCGGGTCAGCGGAGCGACCCCCGACGCCTGGGTGAAGGAGATCGAGGGGCGCAGCCAGACCCTCCGCAGCGCGGCCCCGGGCAAGCCCCCCTGGCTCTACGTCGTCCTCGATCGCACGACGCCGGTTGCGCCGCTGTTGCCGCTGTTCGCGGGCCTCGGCGCGAACCACGAGCTGCAGTTCGTCGTCGAGGCGACGCCCAACCCGCTGGCGCGCCACCTGCCGGCGCAGGTCCCACCGGGCGCGCGCCGCTATCGGGAGCAGCGCGCCGGCCTCGACCCCGGCTCGCCCGAGCAGGCCAAGCTGTTCGGCCGCGAGATTCTCGGCGGCCGCGCACGGCTGCTCGACGGTGACGCGGCTGAACGAGGCCAAGGCGACGCCGCTCCCCGAGCGCGGGCGTCACTTCGGGCGCCTGCTGGTGGCGATGATCCGCGACTGCGGCTGTTCCCGCGTCGACGTCGACGCCGTCGAGTACATGTCGATCGACATGTTCAGCGGCTTCAAGGCCCCGCGCCGCGTGCTGCGCGTCCAGCTCGCCCCCGGCGCCCCGGTGCTGGCGCTGCCGCCCGGACCGCTCACCGCGCAGTCGCTGGTGGCGGCGCTCGATCGCCTCGCCAAGCCCGGCGCCCCGCTGCGCGTCCGCCTGCCCGCGCGCTGAGCGCGCGACAGTGGTGTGCAACCGCGCCCTGATACCGCGCGCGACTACTTGATCGCGCGCTTGCGGGTCTTCACCGGCGCGATCCCCTCCGGGGTGGCGGGGGCTTCCGCGGGCTCCTCCTTGGCGCCGCCCTCCTTCTTCATGGGGCAGCCGCTGTGGGTCGGATCGGACGACGCCGCCCCCTTCTTGGCCGGGCAGGCGTCCTCGGCGTCCGGGACGCCGTCGCCGTCGGTGTCGATGATGGGGCAGCCCGGGCGCTTCGGATCGGGTGTGTCGCCGGGCGCCACGACCGGGCAGGGATCCGAGGAGTCGGGGATCCCGTCCTCGTCCTCGTCGCTCTCGGGGCAGCCGACCTTGAACTGATCCGGATGCTTCCCCACGGGGACGCTGCGGCACTCGTCCCGATCGTCGCCGATCCCGTCGCGATCGGTGTCGGGGATGGTGACCTTGAAGGGGCCGCGCTTCCGCTGAACGGTCCCCGGCCCGGCCTCGCTGCCGCGGCCAAAGTGGTAGTTGATCGACGCGCCGACCGACCAGGCGCTGCCGTCATCGTTGGTATTGTCGTTGGGGTTGGCGACGTACCCGACGCGCAGATACGGGCCCAGGGCCAGGCCGGGCGCATCGGGGATGTCCCACTCGATGCCGCCGCCGACGTCGAGCCCCACCGTCCAGTTGTTGCGCGTCGAGACCGGCCCGACCGAACCGTCGACGTACACGCGCCCGGCCCACAGCTCGTAGGGGTCGAAGCGCACGCCCGGCCCGAACATCAGGGCGTGATCCTCGCTGGGGAGCCACCATTGCCGCAGCGTCAGGATGCCCGACCAGCCCGGGGCGAAGTCGTAACCGGCGCGAACCCCGGTCATGAACAGCAACGTGTTGGGCGTCGGGTTCGCGTTGTACGAGGTGATGACGTCGCCCGGCCCCAGCTCCAGGGTCAGCGAGAACATCTTCGTCCAGTCGCCCTCCGCCGCGGGGGCGGCCGCCTTGCCGGGGCCAGGGGCCGGTTTGGGGGGTGGGGTCTGCGCGCGCGCCGCGCCGCCACCGACGACCGCGCCCGCGAAGAGCATCACCGCCCCGACGAATGCTCGTCCCATGGCAACATATTGCCGGCGACCGAAGCCGCCGGCAATTCGCTTCACGGGGACGCGCCCGCCGGGGTCAGCGCTCGCCGAGCGATCGGGCAAGCAGCGCCGCCAGCAGCTCGCGCCCCTCGGGCCAATCGCCGAGGCCGGAGTCGGCGTTGAGATGACCGCGCGGGCCGGCGTCGACGAAGGTGGCGCCCCAGGCCGCGGCGAAGGCGCGGGCGCGATCGAGCGAGACGAAGGGGTCGTTCTGGCTGGCGACGACGGTGGCGGGGAACGGCAGCGGCGCGAGCGGCACCGGCGCGAAGCCGCGCGTCTCGGACGGCGTGCACACCGGCGACTCGACGTCCGCGGGCGCGACCAGCAGCGCCGCGCGCACGCCCACGGTCAGCCCGCGCCGGGCCGCGTGCGCGACCAGCACCGCGCCCAGGCTGTGGGCGACCAGCGTCACCGGCTCGTGCGCCGCCGCGAGCGCCGCCTTGAGCGCCTCACCAAAGGCGGCCAGCCAGGCCTCGAGCTCGGGGTGGTCCCAGTCGCGCTGGACGACGCGCGCGTGGCGGTACTGCTGCTCCCAGCGGGTCTGCCAGTGCGCCGGCCCGGAGCCGCCCAGCCCAGGTACGGTCAGGACGGCCCGCCCGCTCACTGGGTGCTGACCGCCCCCGTCCCGACGCACATTCCGTCCTGACAGGCGCACGCAATCGGCAAATCGCAGGCACGAATGCAGGCGACGTCCGACGGGGGTTTTGCGCCGACCAGCATGCAGCCGCAGCACCCGCTGGTGTTCACCCAGGCGGTGCAATCGGCGTCCTTCACGCACTTCGCGTCGCAGGTCCCGGTGTGGACGATCGAGACGCCGGCGCACGCCGCCTCGCACTCGTTGCCGTAAGTCTTGCCGTCGCTGCCGCAGACCGGGGCGTAGATCGCCGTGCAGCCGCAGATGGGCGAGCCACCGCCGCGACCGCCGAGGCCCGCCGTGCCGCCCGGACCGCCTGCCGCGCCGCCGCCGCGACCGCCCGAACCGGACGCACCGCCCGGACCGCCCGCCGTGCCGCCGCCGCGACCGCCGCCGATCCCGGGCGACCCCGCGGAGCCGGTGCCCACGCTGCCGCCACGACCCGTCGCCGTGCCGCCGCCGCGGCCCGAGACGCCCGCCGCGCCGGAGCCGGCGCTTCCCGGGACGCCCGCGCTACCCGCGGCCCCGGAGCTGCCCGCGCCACCGGTCGGGCTCCCCGCGATTCCGTGGCTCCCCGCGACCCCGGAGCTGCCCGCGATCCCGGAGCTCCCCGCGACCCCGGAGCTCCCCGCGACCCCGAATTGCCCCGCGGCGCCCGTGGCGCCCCCGCGTCCGCCGCCGTCGCGGCCGGCGAGGCCGGTGGCGCCGCCGGAGCCGCCGTCGTCCGCATCCATCGTGCTGATCGAGCCACACGCGCCGGCGCCCAGCAGCGCCGCGACAAGAGCCATTCGCTTCATTGAAATCATCGCCCCCCCGATCCACCCGGTATCGGCTGGCGGAGGCGAGAAAAGAAGCTCCGGAGCAGGGCGGCGCCTTCGGCCGCCAGCACGCCGGGGACGACCTCGACGCGGTGGTTCAACCGGGGGTCGTCGACCAGGCTGTAGAGCGTCCGGACCGCACCCGCCTTCGGATCGTCGCAGCCGAAGTAGAGCCGGCGGATGCGCGCATTTACGAGCGCCCCCGCACACATGGGGCAGGGCTCCATGGTCACGAACAGCTCCGCGTCGACCAGCCGCCAGCTCCCCAGCGCCGCCGCCGCCCGCCGGAGGGCCAGGATCTCTGCGTGCGCCGTCGGATCGCTGGCCGTTTCGCGCTCGTTGTGGGCGACGGCGATGATCTCGCCGCGCACCGCGACCACGGCGCCCACGGGCACCTCGCCACGCCCGGCGGCCGCCTCGGCCTCCGCCAGCGCGCGCCGCATGCACGAGAGCTCCCATTCACCGACGGCGGCGCCCGACCCGGACGCGGGAAGATTCGCAACGGCAGCGGTGGTCATCGGGGAGGCATATTCTATTATCATTCAGAGGGGATTGGTGACCGCCGTGGCCAACGCAGAGCCGAAACCAGCCGCAAAGCATGAGATCGACCTGTCGTTCGTGCGCTATGTCGCGGCGCGAAAGGGCGAAGCCTCGGCGCGGTCGCGCGAGGGGGCTTCCTATGCCTACGGGGGGGACATCAGGGTCCGCTCGGCGCTGGATCGCATCCGCCCGGTCACCCTGGCCGTCGAGGCGACCGTCCGGCTCTGGCAGTCGGTGGAGAAGAGCCGGATGCTGGGGACGTCGGTCAAGGTGACCGACAAGCAGTTCCCGCGCATCGCCAAGCTGGCCGCCGCCTGCGCCGATCGGCTGCGCATCCCGGTGCCGACGCTGTACGTGTCGCCCAACATCGGCTCGCTCAACGCCCACACCTTCGGGACCACCGACGATCCCTACGTCGTCATCAACGCGGCGTTGATCGATCACCTGTCGGAGCCCGAGCTGATGGACGTGATCGGCCACGAGTGCGGCCACATCCAGAACAACCACGTCGTCTACATGACGACGCTCCACTTCCTGCGTCACGCGGCCAACGCCTTCCTGCGCTGGAGCGTCAAGCCGGCCGTGCTGGCCCTGAACGGCTGGGCGCGCCGGGCCGAGATCACCTGCGACCGGGCCGGCCTCATCTGCACGCGCGACGTCAACGTGTCGATCAACTGCCTGGTCAAGCTGGCGCTGGGCTCGCGCAAGCTCTACAGCGACGTCAACGTCGACGAGTACCTGGCGCAGCTCGAGGAGATGAGCCAGGGGGTCGGGAAGCTCGACGAGCTGAACCGGACCCACCCCTACCTCCCGAAGCGGGTGGCCGCGCTGCGGCTGTTCGCGGAGACGGCTTACTACCGCGGGCTGCTCGGCGGCCAGGCCGAGACGTCGCAAGGAACATCGAAGGACGAATGTGACGCCCGCGTCGCCAACCTGATCGCGGTGCTCAGATGAGCGCGGCGCCCGGATCGACCGAGGAGGCGCTGAACGCCCGCAAATCGGCCATCCGCGACGTGCTCGCCGACCTGGCCACCGCCGCCGAGAGCGCGGGGCTCGGCTGGCTGGCCCGCGATATCCGCGACACGCGCCTCCCGAAGCTCGACGCCGAGCGCTTCTCGGTCGTCGTCCTGGGCGAGTTCAACCACGGCAAGTCGACCTTCATCAATGCGCTGCTCGGCGGACCGGTCCTGCCGACCGGGATCACGCCGACGACCGCGCTTTTGACCCACATCAACCACGGCGAGCGCGCGGGGACGACGCTGGTCACCGAGGGGGGCGAGCGGCGCCGGATCGCGGGCGACGCGCTGGCGAAGTGGGTCACCGTCGACGGGCTGGCGCACGAGAAAGAACAAGAGAAGGCGAAGGGGAAAGAGAACGGCGGCGCCATCCACCACGTCGAGATCACCCACCCGTCGCCGCTGCTGGCGAACCAGCTGACGATCGTCGACACACCCGGCGTCAACGACATCAACGAGCAGCGGGCCGAGATCACCTACGGCTACCTGCCGCGCGCCGACGCCGCGATCTTCCTGCTCGACGCGACCCAGATCCTCACCGCCTCGGAGCGGCAGTTTCTGGAGGAGCGCATCCTGCGGTCGTCGCGCGATCGGCTGCTGTTCGTGGTGGCGAAGGCCGATCTGCTCGACGACAAGGAGCTGGCCGAGACGCTGGCGTTCGCCCGCCGGCACCTGGCGCCGATCGTCGCCGAACCCGAGATTTTCCCGGTGTCGGCCAAGCGGGCGCTGGCCGGCGATCGCGCCGGGTCGGGGCTGGATGCCTTCGTCGCCGCGCTGGGGACGACGGTGGCCAACGAGCGCCGGCGGCTGCTGCTCGACAACGCGCTGGCGGACGCAGGCCGCCTCACCGCCTTCATGCGCCAGAGCCTGGCGATTCGGCGCCGCTCGCTGGAGCTGCCGCTCCCCGAGCTGGAGGAGCGGATCACGCGCGCCCACGCCCGGCTGGCGACCGGCAAGCAGGTGCTGTCGACGGCGGCCGAGACGGTGCGGGCCGAGACCGCGGCGCTGAAGGCGCGCGTGCGTCAGGACCTGGCCGAGTTCGCGGGCACGCTGCGCGCGGCCCTGGTCGCCGACCTCGACGCCGTCGACGGCGCCGACATCCGCCGCTACCTGTCGTTCTTCGTACAGGACACCTGGAAGGCCTGGACCGAGCTGGAGGGGGAGAAGCTGTCCGCCGAGCTGGAGCGCCTCGCGGAGACGGTCATCCAGGTCGCGAACGAGAACATCCGCGCCGTCGCCCAGGACGTCGCCGGCGAGCTCGGACCCTCTGATACGAAGGTCGAAATCAAGGTCGACACCCTCAAGTACGACGCCTCGGTGTTCGCGCTGGGTGCGCTCGGCACCACCGTCTTCCTGTTCGTGAACGGGCTCGTCGGCGGGGTGCTGACGCTGGCCGCGCCGCTGCTGGCGTTCGTGCTGCGCGGCAAGGTCGCCGCCGAGATCAAGGCCGAGGCAAAGCAGCAGGCGCCGCTGGCGGTGGATCGGGTGGCCGCCGTCGTCGGACCCAAGCTGGACGAGGTCATCGACGGCTTCGGCGCGCGCCTGCTGGAGTTCGTCGCCCAGGCCGGCGACGCCCTGGCGCGCGGGATCGCCGACGTTCTGGATCAGGCGTTGCGCGATCGCCGCGCCTCCGACAGTGAGCTGACCGCCACCACCGACGCCAAGCGGATCGACGCCTCGTTGCACGAGCTCAAGCTGCTCGATGAGCGGATCGCCGACATCCGCCAGGGCGTCTGGACGACCGACGCGGCGATCCCCGCCTGACGGCCGGCCCGATGGGGATCCTCGATCGCATCGCGGGAACGCTCGACGACCTGACCCGCGGCGAGGATGCCGAGCTCGGCGACGAGATCGCGCGGGCGCAGGCGCTGGCCGAAAGCGGCGACGTCCAGGGGGCCGAGTCGGCGCTGCGCGCGCTGACCGTCCGGGCGCCCCGGGCGGCGGCGCCGTTCCGCGCGCTCGGGCGGCTGCAGGCCGGGCGGGGGGCGTTCGACGACGCGGTGACCGCGCTCGGCCGGGCCGTCGATCTCGACGGCGGCGACGCCGGAGGCTGGCTGGCGCTGGGCGAAGCGCTGGCCGAGCTGGGGCGGGCGGAGCCGGCCCGGGATGCCTTGCGCCGGGTGCTGACGCTGGGCCTGGATGGGCAGCTGCGCGCGCGGGCCTATGCGGCGCTCGGGCGCGTGCACGCCCACGCGGGCGAGTGGACGTCGGCCGCACGCGCGCAGCGCCGGGCGCTGGAGCTGGCCGGCAGCGAGGAGGTCGATCGGACCCTGACCCGCGACTACGGCCGGACGCTGGCCCAGCTCGGTGATCGTGAGGGGACCGAGTGGCTGACCCGCGCCGCCCGCGGTGAGGGCGCGACCGCGCACCTGTTCATCGAGGCAGCGGCCGCCACCGCCGACGACGCGCTCGCCGAGCGGCTGCTGCGGGAGGGGCTGGCCCGCGACGAGGGAGATCGCCCGCTGCGCGCGGCGCTGGCGGCTCGGATCGCGCGGGCCGGGCGGCATGACGAGGCGATCGCGCTGGGCGAGGCCTGCGCGGCCGAGGCGCCCGGAGACGCCGCCGCGCTGCGGGCCCTGCGCGAGATCTACGTTCGTGCCGGACGCTGGCGCGACGGGCTGCGCGTCGCCGACGACGAGGCGCGCCTGGGGCTGCCGCCCCCGCGCGCGGCCCGGATCGCCCTGGCGCTCGGCGCCGGGGATCCCGCCGCGCTCGCCGCGCTGGTCTCCGAGGGCGATCGGGACGGCCACGCCGATTCCGAGGCCGACCTCCGCGGCGCGCTCGGCCGGTTCGTCGGCGGCAGCGCGACCGACGACGACCTGGTCCGCCTGGGGCGGCTCGCGCCCGGCACGGCGGCGCGACGGTTCCTGGCCCGCACGGGCGGCCCGCCCCCGCCGCCGGCGGGGCAGCTCGCCGGCCTGCTCACCTGGGCCCATGATCTCGCCGCCGCGACGCCGGCGCTGGGGGGGCTCGCGGCCGCGGCGGGCCACGCCGCCGAGGCGATCGATCGCCCGCTGCTGGTCGCGGTGATGGGCGAGTTCAACGCGGGGAAGTCGTCGTTCGTCAACGCGCTGGCGGGGGAGGAGATCGCGCCGGTCGGTGTCACGCCGACCACCGCGACGGTGAACGTGCTCCGGTACGGGGCCACGCCGGCGGCGCGCGTGCTGCGGCACGACGGCGGCGCGCGCGAGCTGGACCCGCACGAGGTCTCCGCCTTTCTGACCGCCCTCGGTCCCGAGGAGGCGCGCGAGATCCGGCAGGTCGAGATCTTCCTGCCGGTCGAGACCCTGCGCCGGGTCGCCATCGTCGACACGCCGGGGCTGAACTCGATCCGCTCCGAGCACGAGCGGGTGGCCCGCGAATTCCTGCAGGACGCCGACGCGATCGTCTGGGTGTTCGCGATCGGACAGGCGGCGAAGGCGACCGAAAAACAGGCGCTCAGCTTCGCGCGCGACGCGGGCAAGCGCGTGCTCGGCGTGCTGAACAAGGTCGACCGGGCCGAGCCGGCCGAGATCGAGGCCGTCGTCACCCACGTCTCCGGCACCGTCGGCGAGCTGGTCGAGACGATCGTGCCGCTGTCGGCGACCCGGGCCCTGGCGGCGCGCCGGGCGGGCGCGACCGATCCGGGATTCGCGGCCGTGGCGGCGGCGCTGGATCGGCAGTTCTTCGATCAGGCACGGGCGCTCAAGCGCGCCACCGCGCTGGCGGCGCTGCGCCGGTTCGTTGCCGCCGCCCGTGCCGCCGTGGCACCGCCCGCCGAGATCGATTTCGCGGCGCGGCGGGCGGCCCTGGCGGCGCGCGCGGCCCGCCTCGGCAGCGCGCTCGCGAGTGAGCGGGTCGCGCTGCGCGCACGCATCGACGAGGCGTACCGCCGGGCGGCGCTGGAGGTGCGCGAGTTCATCAAGCCCCGCTCCTGGCTGTTCGGAGAGCACCGGGCCACGCCCGCCGACGAGGAGTTCCTCGCCGAGCTGCTCGAGGACGCCGTCACGCGCGCCACCGAGCGCACCCGCCAGGTTTTGCTCGCGGCGCTGCCGGCGGGCGACGACGCACCCGCCGCGGCCGACGCGGACTCCGACGCGGAATCCGACGCGATTGCGGCCGCGATCGATCGCTTCGTCGCCTACGCCCGCGGTGTCATCGAGAGTGGCGCCGTCCCCGACTTCTTCCGCAACCAGCTCCCCCGCCTGCGCCTCGACGTCGGTGCCATCCGCGACGCCCTCGCCCGCCGCGCCCCCGATCCCGAGGAGGCGCTGTTCGCGCCGCTCCGCCGCGCCCTCGACGCGGTCGCCGCCCACCACGTCGCGCGGACCGACGCCGCGGCCGTCGACGCCGAGACGCGCGCCGCACTTTACGAAGAACGCATCGGCGCCCCGCTCGCCGCGCTCGACGAGGCGACACGCTCACTCGCCCAGTGACCCGAGGTCGACGTCGCCCATGAGCTCCCGGGCCGGCAGCATGGTCCCCATCAGATGGCGTTCGTGCGTGGGTTTCACCGGCTTCACCTTCTTGTGGGTCTCCGGCGGGACGGGTTTACCCATCAGCTCTCGCTCCGGCATGGGCTCGCCCATCATCGGACGCGGCGTGATCGGGGCGCGAAGCCCCATCCGCTCGTTTGGGAGCGGCGCGACCTCGCTGATCGCGGGCGCCTCGCCCATGACCGGGCCGCGCATGAACCGCCGCAGCGACATCCAGCCGACGACCTGGGCGCAGATCTGCGCCCATACCACGATCATCAGGACGCCCGCGAAGACGAAGACGCCGCGCCGGCGCGCCGCCCGCAGCCGCTCCCGGCAATCGGACGTCAGCACGGTGCCGTCGGGGCGGCGAAAGATGCGCAGGCAGACCCGCCCGCTGCGCGCGGTCAGCAGTTGCAGCGCCTCCGACCGCGTGAACGACGCCAGGTTGTAGACGTTCTGCTTACATTCGCCGCAATGGCGGACCGTCTCGTCCCCCTTCATGCCGTCCCAGGAGACGGTGCAAGGCACGGGAATCTCGATCCGATCGATGACGTCGCGACCGTTGGCGAGGACCGGAAGGTGGCGCATGTCCTGGTAGACGCAACACCCGCGGAAAAGATCTGTTCACCGCTTCTGACAGCGCGGACAGAAGAACGTCGCCCGGCCGGCGTCGACGCGGCGGCGGATCGGCGTGCCGCAGCGCAGACAGGGTTGGCCGTCGCGGCCGTAGACCAGCAGCGCGGCGGCGTTGTCCCCTTGGAGGCCGTCCGCGTCGACGTAGTCGCGCAGCGTCGTCCCCCGGCGCGCGATCCCTTCCTCCAGGGAGGCCCGGATCCCGGCGAGCAGCGCCGGCGCCCGCCGCCGCAACCGCCCCGCCGGCGTCGTCGGGTGGACGCCGGCGCGGTGCAGCGCCTCGGAGACGTAGATGTTGCCCAGCCCCGCGATCCGCCGCTGGTCTAGCAGGAACGCCTTGATCGGCGCGCGGACGTCCGTGAGCGCCACGGCCAGCGCCGCCTCGTCGAGCGCGGTCAGCGGATCGGGCCCCAGCGCCGCCAGCGCCGGGTCGGTCGCCAGCGCCCCCGCCGTCACCCAGCCGAAGCGGCGGGGATCGGAGAAGCGCAGCTCATCGCCGCCCGCCAGGCCGAGGACCACGTGCGTGTGCGGCGCCCGCGGCGCGGCGGCCGGCTGAACCCGCAGCCGCCCGGTCATGCCGAGGTGGACGATCACGCCGCGCGCCTCGGTCCGACGGTCGTCGGCCCGGCTGCCGCCGGTCTGGCGCTCGGCCGTCTCGATCAGGATGTACTTGCCGACCCGCCTGACCTCGCGGACCGTCCCCCCGACGGCGACCGCGCGCAGCGCCCGCAGATCGACGGCGCGGCGGAGATGCAGCGGCTTGCCGCTTCCCCAGACCGACGTGACCTGCCGGCCGCTCAGCGCCGGCCCCAGGCCGCGCACGATCGTCTCGACCTCGGGCAGCTCTGGCATCGGCGCAGGCTCCTAACCCGACGCGCGCCCGCCGACAAGGGCGTCGGAGAGCGCGTCCGACAGCCTGGCGAAGTCGGCCACCGAAAGCGTCTCAGCCCGGCGCGTCCCCTCGATGCCACTCGCCGCGAGCGCCGCGGTGGCGATCGCCTCGGGATACCCGCCGGCCAGCGCCCGCCGCAGCATCTTGCGCCGGGTCGCGAACGCCTGCTTGACCACCGCCTCGAACAGCGCCGGATCCCGCACCGGCGCCAGCGGCGCGGGGCGCGGATCGAGCCGCATCACCGACGACGTGACCGACGGCGCGGGGTGGAACGACCCCGGGCGGACGTGGAACAGGATCTTCGCCTGCGCGTACTGAGCGACGGTGACCGACGGCCGGCCGTAGGTGCGGCTCCCCGGCGGCGCCACCAGCCGCTGCGCCAGCTCGCGCTGGACCATCACCACCGCGCGCGCCACGTCGCCGCGCGCGCCGGCGGCGATCAGCGCCAGCACCAGCGCGCTGGAGATCTGATACGGCAGGTTCCCGACGACGATCAGCGGCCGCCCCGCGGCAGCGCGCGCCGCCGCGAAGTCGAACGCCAGCGCGTCGGCCTGCACCAGCTCGACCCGCGACGGCGGTTCGGGGGCGGGCGCGCCGATGACCTCGCCGAGAGGCTGACCGCCGGCGTCGCTGACAGGCTGGGCGACGGCGTCGCCGACGACGTGGCCGCCCAGCTCGGCCTGGAGCACGCGCAGCATGTCGGGCTCGCGCTCGATCGCCAGGATCCGGCGCGGCGCCGGCCGAGCGCGGGCGAGCGCGCCGGTCAGCGTCCCCAGCCCCGCGCCGATCTCGACCACGACGTCGTCGCCGGTCGCTCCGGCGGCCGCGACGATGCGCTCCAGCACCGAGCGATCGTGAAGGAAGTTCTGCCCCCACGACTTCTTCGCGGTCAGGCCGTGACGGGCGAGGACGCGGCGCGGGTCGTCGCTCACGTCGCCAGGCCGGATCGCTTCACAGCGGCAGCCCTGGCCCGCTCACAGCGGCAGTCCTGGCCCGCTCACAGCGGCAGTCCTGGCCCGCTCACAGCGGCAGTCCTGGATCGACCGCGAGATCGAGCCCCGCGCGCACGCCGCGCGTGTAGAGCTGTGTCCCCGCCGCGGCGATCATCGACGCGTTGTCGGTGCAGCGCTTGGGCGGCGGGATGTAGAGCGCGAACCCGTCCTCGCGCGCCGCCTCGGCAAGCGCCGCGCGCAACCCACGGTTCGCCGCCACCCCGCCGCACACGACCAGCGCCCCCAGACCCTCGCGCAGCAGCGCTCGCCGCGATTTGCGCACCAGCACGTCGACGACGGCGGTCTGGAAGCTCGCGCAAAAGTCACTCAACTCGACACCTTCTATCGGTGCGGCACCGCTCTGCGCGCGGTTCGCCAGCATCGTCGACACCGCCGTCTTGAGGCCCGAGAAGCTGAAGTCGAGATCGTCCCGCCCCGCGAGCGCGCGCGGCAGCGCGACGGCCCGCGGATTACCGGTGGCGGCAAGGCGATCGATCTTCACGCCGCCCGGATAGCCGAGGCCGAGCAGCTTGCCGACCTTGTCGAACGCCTCGCCGGCGGCGTCGTCGCGGGTGGCGCCGAGGAGCTCGGTCGCCCCCGGCTCGTCGACACGGATCAGCGCCGTGTGCCCGCCCGAGACCAGCAGCGCGAGGTGCGGATACGGCGGCGGTCCGGGGAGCGACGGATCCTCCAGCGACGCGGCGGCCAGGTGCCCGGCCAGGTGATTGACGCCGACCAGCGGCTTGCCGAGCGCGAACGCGAGCGCCTTCGCGGTCTCGACGCCGACCAGCAGCGCGCCGACCAGCCCCGGCCCGCAGGTCACTGCGATCGCGTCCAGGTCGGTAAACCCGATCCCCGCATCGGCGACCGCGCGCCGGATCACCGGCACCACCGTCGCGACGTGCTGGCGCGACGCCACCTCGGGAACGACGCCGCCGTAAGGGGCGTGGGTCAGGATCTGCGAGGCGACGACGTCGGCGCGAACCCTGCACCCGTCCTCGACCACGGCCGCGGCGGTCTCATCGCACGATGTCTCGACGCCCAATACCAACATGTCGGGGCGCCCCCTAACGCCGCCAGAGATCCCGGCGGGCCATCACAGCTTGCCCGGCTCGAGCTTGCCGACGATCGTGCGCAGGTCGCCGGCGTACTGCCCCTTGGGATCGAGCTCCAGGTAGCGCTGGTAGGCGCGCCGCGCTTCGTCGCTGTGGCCCGCGTCCTGATGGACGCCGCCGATGATGACGTAGGCGTCGGCCCATTTCGGATTCAGCTTCACCGCGCGATCGGCGGCGGCCAGCGCCTCGCGCCGGCGGTTGCGGTTGAACAGGGCGTGCGCGAGCAGACCGTACGCCTCGGCCGAATCGGGGTTGGCGTCGCGGGCGGCGGTGCAGGCCGCCTCGGCGTCCTTCATGCGCGCCTCGCTGAACGCCATGTGGCAGGCGACCAGCAGCGGCCCCGCCTCGGCGGCGCGGCCCCGCGCCAGCTTGGGGTCGGCGTTGCGCTCGTCGAGCTCCTCGCGCGCGGGCATCCCGGCGACCGGGCGGCGCCCCGCGGCCGGCGTCGGCGTCACCGTCGCGGGGCTGGGTGCGGTTCCCATCGGGACAATCGTGGCCGCGGCCGGGGCTGGCGGTGGCACCTTCGCGGCCAGCTCGGCGCCCTCGTCCTGGGTCGACGGGCGCCGACCCAGCGCCATCCAGGTGCCGACGATCAGGATCAGCGCCGCCGCCGAAACCAGGATCAGACCGCGCCGGCGCGAAGGCGCCTCGACGTCGTCGTCCGCGTCGAGGGTGGAGACACGCTGCTCGTCGATGATCACCTTCGGCGCCGCCGGCGAGACCCGGGCCGGCGTGACCCGCTTCTGGCGCGTGGGTTGGGCGACGGCCCCCGCCAGCGGCGGCGGCTCGTCGAGCGCGCGCGCGCTCCCGGGCGGTGTCGCCGTCTGCGACGGGCGCACGAAGCGCCGCGCGCTCTCTTCTCGCAGGCGGGCCAGCCGCTCTTCCGAGGCGGGCGACTCCAGCCGGATCGACGACGGCCGAACCATGATTTCGCCCGAGGCGCTGCGAAGATCGGCGGGCGGCGGCACCACCGCGTGGATCGCCGGATGACCCTGCTCGGTCGTGCGCATCGACATCGGCTGCGCCACCGGCGTCAGATCGTCCGCGCCCAGGGGCAGCTTCTTCGGCTCGCCGTCGGACACCGCCGTCATCTGAATCGTCGGCTTCAGCGCCGCTTCGATCCCCGAGATGTTCGGGTCCGTCGACGACGCGCCCGAACGGTAGCTCTCCTCGGCCTGCGAGGTGCCGATGCCCGGCAGCGTGATCGGGCGATCCGCGGCCGGCCCCGACTCGCTCTGCGGCACCTCGATCGGGCGCGCGATCGGCGCCCCTGCGATCCCGCCCGACCCCTCGACCGCTGTCTCGGTCGTCCCCTCGGCCTGCAGGCGATCGGTGAACCGTGACCGCATGTCGGCGTCGAGCGCCTCGCGTCCATTTTCGCCCAGGGGATCGAGGGGCGCGGTCGGACGCCCGTGAACGCCGATTCCCGGCTCGGGACCGGCACCGAACAGATCACGCTCCACCCGCGGCGGCGAGCGGAACGGCCCCGCCGCATCGGAGAGCCACCCCTCCATGTCGGCACCGACGGCTTCCTCTTCCTCGACGGCGACGCGGACGTCGTGGATGATCCGCTCGCGCCCCAGCTTGACCAGCGCGGCGACCGCGTCGAGGTCGGCGAGCCCGCTGTCGTCGATCACCTGCATGATCGTCCGCATCCCGTCGAACAGGCGCAGGATCCGGTTCACCTCGTCGGGGATGTCGGCGAGCCGCTCGGCGAGCAGGCGATAGTCGACCTCGTAGATTGCGTCGAGCGGCGGCAGCTCGGCCACCAGGCGCCGCCAGTCGTCGACCCGGCGAAGGCCTTCCATCAAGAGATCGGGCGGCGCCATCTCGATGGTGTCTTTGCGCCGGATGCTCTTCCACTCGACCTCGAGCCGACCCGAGGTCCAGCAGAACAACCGGTAGACGGCGTCGCGGCCCGACAGGCGCCCGACCTCGGCGTCGACCACGCGCCCCTGGCGGAAGAAGAGCTCGCCGCGCGATCCCTCGCCGCCGGTCACCTGGGCGACGCCCGACTTCTGGTTCGCGGCGATCGCGCGCAGGAGATCGATCAGCGGAACGTCATCGATCGTGCTGACGAAGCGATCGCTCCCCTGCGCCGCGACCTCGAGCCGCTCGCGCTCGCGCCGCTGCAGCAACGCGCGCGCGCGCGCCACCACCTCCTGTACGTAGATCGGGCGGACCAGGAAATCGTCGGCACCGGCCTCGAGCCCGCGACGCTTGCTCTCGACATCGGAGGCGGAGATCAGCACCACCGCCGGCGGCATGCCGTTGCCGGTCTGCTTCGCCTGGCGACAGAAGGCCAGCCCGTCGGGATCGTCGGCGGCGGCGATCACCAGATCGGGCTTGTCGGCGAGGCGCCGCGCCCCTTCGGCGCCGTCACTCGCGAGTCCGACGGAGAAGCCGGCTTGACGCAGGCTGAGATCGAGGATCAGCCGTGTGGTTTCGTCGCTTTCGACGACCAGAATGGTTTGTGATCTCTGCTCTGCTGTCACGTGCGCTTGCATGAATCCCGACGCCGCCCGGAGTATATGCAGGTTTTGCTGTTACAAAATGTCGATAGCTAAGTGCTCATGGGGTCCGGATGGCACCCGAGCCCCCTGCGCAGGCTTAGCAGCTCGACCGACGCTGTCGCCAGCGCTTCACGAACGTATTTGATCGTCGTTGTTCCGAACCCGAGCGATGAAGACGAAGCGTCTCCCGCCAACGTCTCGACGGCGGCGGTGGTGTCTCGGGCGATTTCGGGGACGAACGGAGCGAGAATGCGGGCCGCCTTCGGCGTTTCGGGCATCTGCATGATAATACGTGCCGCGCGATGTCCGTGACAGAGGAACGGCGGCGGGCCGTCGCAGCCCTGGCTGCCACCTGGCAGGTGGTGGTCGACGACGACCGAACGGACCAGCTGCTTCGCTACTGCGATCTCCTGCTGACCTGGAGTGCCCGGATCAACCTGACGGCTGCCTCTACCGTTGAGGTCCTCCTTGAGGTGCATCTGCCCGACGCCTTCGCGCTGGCCAGCCGGCTGACGGAGCCAGCGGCCGTGGTCGACATCGGGAGCGGCGGTGGTCTGCCCGCGATCCCCCTCGCCGTCCTGCGGCCGGCGCTGACCCTGGAGCTGTGCGAGCCGATCGCCAAGAAGGGCGCGTTCCTGCGCACCGCGATCCGCGAGCTCGGGCTGGAGGGGCGCGTTCGGGTGACCGCTGGTCGAGGCGAGCAGATCGCCGCCGCCCGGCCGGCGAGCTTCGACGTCGCGATCTCCCGCGCCACCTTTGCGCCGCCCGCCTGGCTGATGCTCGGGCGGTCACTGGTTCGCCCGGGGGGACGGGTATTCGCGCTGGTGGCGGCGGACGCCCTGACCGACGAGCCGGATCGCCGGCTGTACCTGGGCGGTCGGCGTGCTCTGGTCCAGGTCGTTTCACGTGAAACAGATCCACGGCCGCCGGGGGCGCCCTGATCGTGCCGGGGACCCTCACACGAGGTCCGCGACCGCGCGCAGGCAGACCCGTCCCGGGACCCCCCCGGCCATGCGCTCGGACGAGCAAGGTTCCTCCCGCTGCGACGCAACCCGTTTCACGTGAAACAGATCCACGGCCGCCGGAGGCACCCTAGTCGTGCGCGGCTTTTCAGAGGTGCTGGAGGCCGAGCTGCAAGCCCTGGCGGAGGCCGACCGCCGCCGCGTCTGCCCCGAGGTAACGGGAACCTCGCGGATCCAGGTGACGATCGGGAACGCCCCCCTCACCTCCTTCTGCACCAACGACTACCTCGGCCTAGCGACCCATCCTGAGCTCGCCGCCGCCGCAGCCCAGGTGGCGGCGCGGGATGGCTGGGGCGCCTCGGCCTCCCGCCTGGTCTCCGGCGACCTGCCGGCCCACCGCGACCTGGAAGCGGCCCTGGCCCAGTTTCTCGGACGCCCGGCCGCGCTGCTGTTCCCGACCGGCTATCAGACGAACATCGGCGTCCTGACCGCGCTCGCCGGTCGGGGCGACCTGATCGTCTCGGATGCCCTCAATCACGCCAGTCTGATCGACGGGGCCCGGCTCTCGCGCGCCGACATCGCGGTCTACAGCCACGGCGACGCGGCCGATGCCCGGCGACAGCTGGCCGCCCCTGGGCCCTATCGGCGCCGGCTGCTCGTCACGGAGTCCCTGTTCAGCATGGACGGAGACCTCGCGCCCCTCGCGGCCCTGGCCGACGCCGCCCAGGCCACCAACGCGATCATGGTCGTCGACGAAGCACACGCTCTGGGCGTGCTCGGCCCCGGCGGCCGCGGCCTCTGCGCCGAGGCGGGCATCGCTCCCGACGTCCTGGTCGGTACCCTGAGCAAGGCCTTTGGGGCCGCCGGCGGTTTCGCCGCCGGGGACCGCGCGCTTCGCGAGCTCCTCGTGAACCGGGCCCGAACCTTCATCTACACCACCGCGCTCCCCCCGCCGGTCGCCGCAGCCGCCGGCGCCGCGCTCGCCTTGATCGACGGCCCCGAGGGGCAGAGGCGCCGGACCGCGCTCGCGGCCCACCGGGTCTGGTTGGGCGCGCAGCTGGGCGCCCGCGGCCTCCTCGCGCGCGAACCCGACGGCCCCATCGTTCCGGTCGTGCTGGGGAGCGAGGGGCGAGCGCTCGCCGCGTCGGCGGCGCTACGCGCCCGCGGGCTCTTCGTTCCCGCCATTCGCCCTCCGACAGTGCCAGCCGGTTCGGCGCGCCTGCGGATCACGCTGTCCGCGGGACACGAGCCCGCCGACCTCGAGCGCCTCGTGGCGGCGCTTGCCGAGGCCACCGGATGACGCCCCCGCTACGCGGTCTCTTCGTCACCGGCACCGACACCGGCGTCGGCAAGACGACCGTATCCATCGGCCTGCTGCGCTACGCCCAGCGCCAGGGGCGCCGCCCGATTCCCGTCAAACCGGTTGAGACGGGCTGCGATCCCGACCCCGCCGATGCCGTCGCCCTCCTGCGCGCGGCCGGCCAGCCGATCTCCCTGGCCGACGTCTGCCCCCATGCCTTTCGACTGCCGGCGGCCCCGGCTCAGGCGGCGGCGGCGGAAGGCGTTCACCTGCAGCTCGACCGAATCGCCGACCACATTCGCGCCGTCGCGGGCCGCGGAGACTTCGTGCTGGTTGAAGGGGCCGGAGGACTATTGGTCCCTTACGCCGCTGGCGCCACCACCGCCGACCTTGCCGCAGCGCTTGGGCTGCCGCTGCTGATCGTGGCCCGCACCGCGCTCGGAACCGTGAACCACACGGCCCTGACGGTCCGCGAAGCCGCCCGCGCCGGCTTGCAGGTGGCAGCGGTTGTCCTCAACCGGACAACACCCGAAGAGGGCCCGCACGCGGCTGGAAACGCCGCGTCCATCGAAGCCGTCACCGGCCTGCGTGTCGCCGGTCCGCTGGCTCACGTGCCCGCCGCGCGACGGACCGACCCCGACCACCTCGCCGATGTGCTGCTGGATGGGCTCGGCGCGCCCGTGCTGGACCGGCTCCTCGGTTAGGGCTCGGCGGCCGCGCGGGTCTTGGGATAGATGACCACGCGACGAAAGAGACCCTCGCCGTCCGATTCAGTCGTCACCGCGGGGTGATCGGCCAACGTGACGTGAACGATCCGCCGATCGTGCGGGCTCATCGGCTCGACCGGAACCGGCCGGCCGCTCTTGATCGCCTTCTCCGCCAGCCGCCGCGCCAGATCGGCCAGCGAATCCTCACGACGCCCGCGATACCCCTCGGCGTCGACGACGACGCCCGGTCCATCGCTCGGCTTTTTGCTGATGATCCGGTTGATGACGTACTGGAGCGCGTCGAGCGTGGCGCCCTTTTTTCCAATTATCAGACCAGACTCGGCACCGTGCGCGTCGAGGATGATCCGCTCGCCGTCATCGAAGGCGCTCACCTCGGCCTCGATGCCCATGAAATCAAGGATTTCACGCAGTGTTTTCGCAGCAGTCTCGCGCTTTTCCGCGTCGGGGGCAGGGGACGTCATTCGCTCTCCGTGGTCAAAAAACGAAGCTGGCAATCGGGGCCGGCAGGGGCGGGGGAATTTGCGGAACGTCGACCACGACCGGAGCCGACCGCGTTGCCTGCCGTGCGCCAGCCTGCGCCCGGACCGGCGCTGCCGTGGGCTTTTCGGCCGGCACCCGTACCACCGGAGGGCGGCGCCCCTTCGTGGCCTTGGGCTTCGAAGCCACGCCGCGACGGCCGCGCTTTTCTTTCGCGGCCTTCTGGGTCGACTTGCGACCCGCCTTCCGCGACGGTCGGACCTTGGCCATCGTGGGCAACGCTACTTGCGGCCGGGCCTCGGTGTCAACCGCTTGAAAACGACCCCGTCCGCTTCTACCCTCGACCATCCTGCTTTCCCCCCCAATGGTCGAGCTAGCCCTTAACCAGTCAGACCCGTTCTCCTTCGATGCCGACCTGCTGGTGCTCGCCTGCACGGATCGGGATCTGGAGGTGGGTGGTTTCGTCGATCAGGTCGATGACCGCCTCGAGGGCCGCCTCCGGCGCGCCGCAGCCGAGGAGCGCTTTCGAGGCCGCCCGGGCCAAACACTGGTCGCCTACAGTCAAGATCGCCTTCGCGCGCGGCGGGTCGCGCTCGTCGGTCTCGGCGCCGCGGGCGACGCCACGGCGCGAGCGCTGCGGATCGCGGCGGGCGCAGCGGCCCGACTTGCGGGCAGCGTGGGCGCCGCGCGCGCTCTCTTCGCGTGGGGACCTGAGCTCGCTGCCACCGTCGACGCTGCCGTCGAGGCGGCAGCGCAAGGTGCGTTGCTCGGCGCCTATCGCTTCGACAAGTACCTGACCGACGAGCGCGGTAGCCAGAACACCCTCGCCACTTTTGCGCTGCAGCTGCCCGCGAACGCCGACCCCTCGACGGCGCTGGCTCGTGCCCGCGTCACGGCGCGCGGTGTCCTGCGCGCACGCGATCTCGTGAATGAGCCCGCCGGGATCATGACGCCGACCGAGATCGCACGCATTGCCCGAGAGTGGGCCGGCGAGTCAGGCATGGCGATCGAAGTCTTCGATCGCGCTGCGTGCGAGCGCCTCGGGATGGGGCTGTTCCTGGCCGTCGCGCGGGGAAGCACCGAAGAGCCGCAGTTCATCCACTGCGCCTGGACACCGCCCGGAGCGCGTCTGCGGGTGGTTCTCGTCGGCAAGGGCGTGACGTTCGATTCGGGCGGGCTATCGCTCAAGACCAACGACGGTATGCTCGACATGAAGACCGACATGGCCGGCGCAGCCGCGGTGCTCGCGGCCGTCTCAGCCGCGGCCGAGGAGAAGCTTCCTGTCGAGGTGCACGCGCTCGCGGCCTGCACCGAGAACATGCCCTCGGGAAGCTCCTACAAGCTCGGCGACGTAATTCGTTCCCTCGACGGAAAGACCGTCGAGATCAACAACACCGACGCCGAAGGGCGACTGACGCTCGCCGACGCCTTGACCTTCGGGTTGCGGTTGAAGCCCGATGCGGTGCTCGATTTCGCGACGCTGACCGGAGCGTGCATGGTTGCGCTGGGACCGAACATCGCCGGCGTGATGAGTAACGATGAAAAACTCGCGGCAGAGTTTCTCGGCGCCGCGGAGCGCGCCGGCGAAGAGATGTGGCGTATGCCCTTGCCACCCCGCCTCGCAGAGCAGCTCAAATCCGACATCGCCGACCTCAAGAACACGGGCGAGCGCTGGGGCGGAGCCTTGACGGCCGGGCTGTTCCTGAAGGAGTTCGTCGGCAAGGTCCCGTGGGTTCACGTCGACATTGCGGGACCGTCGAGCGCAACCAAAGAGCACGGGCACGTCGCAAAGGGCGGCACCGGATTCGCCGTCGGGGCGATCCTCGAATACCTGCGACGCGTCGCGGCCTGACCGCGCGTCGCCTCTCTGTCACGCCAGATTTCCGTCGCAACTCCGCGAGTTCACCGTCGAAAAGGCCCCCTGAAGACCCCGAGGTCGCCCCGAAGATGCGTTGATTCGGAGCACTCCGCATGATAAGGTTCGCAGGCCTTGAAAACTGTCAACAACAAGGAGTCCACGTAGTCATGGAACCGACTTTCAGAGTGGGTGACCTGGCCGTTTACCCGGCACACGGCGTAGCACAGATTGTCGGTATCGAGACGCGTGAGATCTCGGGTAACAAGCAGACGTTTTATATCCTCAAGATCCTCGAGAACGCGATGAAGATCATGATCCCGACGCGCAACGCTGGTGCGGTTGGGCTGCGGGAGCTGATCCGTGCCGACGAGGTCGACGAGGTGTTCGCGATTCTGAAGAGTCGCGAGGTTGCCGTCGAAGGGCAGACCTGGAACCGCCGTTACCGCGAGTACATGGAAAAGATCAAGACGGGCTCGGTGTTCGAGATTGCCGAGGTGCTGCGCGATCTGCAGCGGCTCAAGGGCGACAAGGAACTGTCATTCGGCGAGCGCAAGATGCTCGACACGGCGCGTACGCTGCTGATCAAGGAGATCGCGGTCGCGACGAAGTCGAAGGAAGTGAAGATCGAGGAGAAGCTGGACCGTATCTTCGCCTGCTAACGTTTCAAACGTTCGCCCGCGAGGCGCAAATGACCCCGGCTCGGGAAACCGCGCCGGGGTTTTTTTTGTTCTCGCGACGCAACCGGGCGGCGTTACCTCCGAACCATCTCCGTCCGCAGGACCCCGGCGGACGCAAATGAAAGGATGGTGCGCCATGGCCGCCGAAATGACTGCAGATGCTCGGAAATTCCTCGAAGAGACCACGATGAGGGCCCTGTTCGGCATTCCCCAGGAAGCGATGGACACGGTCATGGCGGTCGCCTTCCAGCTCTACCAGGCCGGCCGGTACACCGAGACCGAAGTGCTCTGCCGCGGGCTGATCGCCGCTGACCACAAGTACTGGTGGTCGTATTCGCTCTGCGCGGCAACACTGCGCCGGCTGGGGCGCTTCAGCGAGGCGCTCGAGGAGTTGGAGAAGGGCCTCGTCTACGAGCCGACCGAGCCGAAGTTGCTCTACATGCGTCGAGAGCTGCGCGAGATGGTCGCGCGTGTGGCACCGCCTGCCGGCGCCGCCGGGAACAGCGAACCCGCCACCGGAGACGCCCAGGCAGCCGCCTAGGCAACGGGAGGAGACGCACATGAGCCTGCTGGGAAAGATCGCCTCCGTCGTCACCGACCCGGGCGAGATCGTCAAAGACGCCGTCAACGCGTTGCTTCCCAAACAATTGGCCGTCGTCGGCGACATCGCGGGTGCCGCCGTTGACGCCGCCAGGGGTAACCCGCTGGCGATCAACCACGCCCTCGAAGCGATTCGAGACCTGCCGCAGGCTGCTTCCGCCATCTCGCACGGTCTGCAGCACACGCCAGGCGAATCGACCCGCACCATCTCGGGTCACTCGGCGGGACGGTGTGGGACGCCGGGGTTTGAACCGACCCCGCCGCCCCGCGGGCCTCAGGTGAGCGTTTCGATCAACGGAGGACAGGTCATGGTGACCATCAACACCCCAACGCACGGCCCCGGCGGCTGGCACGGACCGCCGACCGGCCTGCACCCATGGCACGGGCCGCAAGCGATCGAGGCGGGCTGGCAGGGGCCCTGGCACGGGTCGGCGTCGCCCGGTCTCTCCGCGCCGGCCGTCGTCCCGAACGCGGCGGCGCCTGGGACCGGAGCGATTTCATCCGTCTCACAGATCGATAATCTGTCGGATACGGCGTTCATGAACGCCGTCCGTGACGGCAAGATCTCACCCGATGTCGCCAAGGACCCGGCCGCCATGCTCAAGATTCAGGAGCGGATGAACCGCATCACGCAGATGAACCAACTGATGAGCCAGATGCTGGCCGCCATGCACCAGATGGCGATGTCGACGATCCAGAATATCCGCGCCTGACGACGGACCCCGAGCGCGGGTGGCCGCGCTCGGGCTCAGACGTCGAGGTTGCGAACGTTCAGCGCGTTGGTCTCGATGAACGCGCGTCGCGGTTCGACCAGATCGCCCATCAGAGTCGAGAACAGACCATCGGCCTCGTAGGCGTCTTCGATCCGCACCTGCAACAAGGTCCGCCGAGCGGGATCCATCGTCGTCTCCCAGAGCTGCTCAGGGTTCATCTCTCCCAGCCCCTTGTAGCGCTGGATCGTCAGCCCCTTCTTGCCGAGCTCGTTGATACGCTCCGCGAGCTCCTCGATGCGAGTGAACTCGACCGTCTCCGCGCCGTGCTCCAGCGCGTAGGGAGGCTCGCCGACCGCCGCCATCTCGGCCGACAACGTCGTCAGGTCGGCGAACTCGGGCGAGTTCATCAGCTCGAAGTCGATGGTCGTGGAGCGGCGCACGCCTCCACCCCGGGCCGGAGCGACGATCTTGAATCCGCCATGCTCGGTATCCGGGGTCAGCTTCAAGACCGTATTGGATAGCTCGGGCGCGAAGCGATCGAAGTACTCCTGCAAACGCGCCAAACCGGCGACCAGCTTTTTCTGATCGTGAAGATCGGCTTTGGTCAGTCGCGCGAACTTCACGATCCCGTCGACGATCCGCGCGTCAGTCTTGCGGTCGAACACATCCAGGAGGCGCTTGCACTTCGCCGCCTGCCGCGCGCAGCGACGGAGCTCTTCGCCCTGGATGCCATCGGCCTGCTTTCCGGTCGCCGACTTGAGCTTCAAGTTCTCGGCGGCGCTCTCCAGCAGAAAGTCCTCGAGCGCCTGCTCGTTCTTCAGGTACAGCTCTTTCTTTCCCCTCTTCACGCGGTACAGCGGCGGCTGCGCGATGTGGAGGTAGCCGAGCTCGACGATCTCGCGGAAGTGCCGGTAGAAGAACGTCAGTAGCAGCGTCCGGATGTGGCTGCCGTCGACGTCGGCGTCCGTCATGATGATGATCCGGTGGTAGCGGATCTTGCCGACGTCCTTCTCCTGTTCCACCCCGCAGCCAAGCGCGGTGATCAGCGTGACGATCTCCTGCGACGACAGCATCTTTTCGAGCCGCGCCTTCTCGACGTTCAGGATCTTGCCGCGCAGCGGAAGAATCGCCTGATCCTTGCGATTACGCCCCTGTTTCGCTGAGCCGCCGGCGCTGTCCCCCTCGACGATGTAAAGCTCGGCGAGTGCTGGATCGCGCTCCTGGCAATCGGCCAGCTTGCCCGGCAACGACGACGAATCGAGCGCGCCTTTGCGCTGCACCATCTCGCGCGCCTTGCGGGCGGCGTCGCGGGCTCGGGCGGCGAGCACGGCCTTCTCGATGATCTGCTTGGCCTCGCGCGGGTGCTCTTCGAGGAATCGCCCCAGCTTCTCGTTGACGACGCGCTCGACGATCCCCTTCACCTCGGAGGAGACGAGCTTGTCCTTTGGCTGGTTACTGAACTTCGGATCGGGATGTTTGATCGAGACGATCGCCGTCAGCCCCTCGCTGATGTCGTCGCCGCCGAGGCCGTTCTTCAGATCCTTGAGCAGGCCCGCCGCCTGCGCGTAGGCGTTGACCGTCCGGGTCAGCGCGGCGCGAAAGCCCGTGAGATGCGTCCCGCCGTCCTTGTTCTTGATGTTGTTGGTGAAGCAGTAGATCGCTTCCTGATACGAGTCATTCCACTGCAAGGCGATGTCGACCTGTGTCCCGTCGACCTCACCCAGCACCCCGATCGGCTTGTCGTGAATCGTCGTCCGCGAGGCGTTGAGGTCCGCGACGAACTGCGAGATCCCACCGCCGAAGCTGAACTCGTGCGCCTTGTCCGAACGCTCGTCCCGAATCGTGATGGTCAGTCCGCGATTCAGATAAGACAGCTCGCGCAGCCGTTGGGTCAGGATCTCGAAGCTGAACTCCGTCCCCTTGAAGATCTCCGAGTCGGGCTTGAACGTGACCTTGGTGCCGCTCCGCTCGGATACGCCGATCGCAGTCAACGTCGTCGCCGGATCCCCGCGTCGGTACTCCTGGTAGTAGGTCTTCCCGTCGCGCTTGATCTCGAGCTTCAGCCACTCGGAGAGGGCGTTGACCACCGAGACGCCGACGCCATGGAGGCCGCCCGAGACCTTGTAGTTCGAGTGGTTGAACTTTCCACCGGCGTGCAGCTGGGTCATCACCAGCTCCGCGGTCGGGCGCTTCTCCGTCGGGTGCTCGCCGACCGGGATACCGCGGCCATTGTCTTCGACCGACGCCGAGCCGTCGAAGTGAATGACCACGTCGACGCGGTCGCAAAAGCCGGCCAGCGCTTCGTCGACGGAGTTGTCGACGACTTCGTAGACCATGTGGTGCAAACCGGTGCCGTCGTCGGTGTCACCGATGTACATCCCCGGCCGTTTTCGAACGGCCTCCAGCCCCTTCAGGACCTGGATGCTCTCTTCGTTGTACGCGCCCGCGCCTGATTCAGCGGTCATGTGCCGTCAGCAGTCCTCGCGCCGTTTGGCGGCGCGTTTTCGGCGGATACGCCGCCCCGCGCGGGAAGGCCCGAAGTGGTCATCGAATCGTCTAGCGCCGAGGTGAGCCAACTCGCTACAAACCTCAACGTTTCCAACAACCTAGCATGCCTCATGCACCATGTAAAGCATAATCACGGCTGAGCGATTACGCGACCCGCCCGGACCCAAAAATCGCTCCGCCACGAGACCGTCTGGTTCGGGTCCCCCGCACCCGCCTCGGGAGCGACCCGGTCCGGAACGATCTCCCGCTCGGTGACCGAGATCAGCGTCTGACAGTCGAGCCGCGCGATCACCTGGAACAGGAGCGCCCGCCGCTGCGGATCGAGCTCGCTCGGCACGTCGTCGAGGAGCAGGACCGGGGGTTCCCCCAGGGTCGCCTCGACGTGGGTCAGCTCGGCGAGCTTCAACGCGAGCACCAGCGACCGTAGCTGGCCCTGCGAGGCGTGGCTGCGCGCCAGCACCCCGTTGAGCAGTATCTCGAGGTCGTCGGTGTGGGGTCCGAACCCGGTGAACCGCCGCCGCTCATCCAGCGAACGCCGGGCACCGAGCCCCTCCCGAAGGCCCGCCTCGACCGCGGTCTCGTCACGGGCGTCGTCGAGCGACGGATCGCCGCGATAGCGCAACGCGACCGGGAGCTCGCTGTGCAGCGCTCGAAAGTGCTCGGCCAGGCGAGGAGCCAGCGCCGCCACCAGTGCCCGCCGGCGCATCACCACGCGCGCCCCGGTGCGCGCCAGCTGGTCATCGTAGGTGTCGAGCAGCACCGGATCGGGACCCCCCCGCCGCAGCAGGGCGTTTCGGCTCCGCAGGACCTTTTGAAACGCGCTCGCTTCGGCGTAGTAGCCGCGTTCAACGTTGAATATCGCCAGGTCCAGAAACCGACGTCGCGCCGCAGGAGCCGCCCGCGGCAGCAGCAGGTCCTCGGGAACGAACAGCACGACGCTCACCGTCCCCAGCGCGGCCGATGTCCCGCGCACCAGCTTGCCGTCGAGCCGCGCGATGCGCCCGGCCGCCGACAGCTCGACCTCGAACCGGCGTTCGAGTCCGCGGTGAACGATGTTGGCGCGCAAGCGGGCGCGTCCACTGGGCTCGTCCCGACGAATCAGGTCCTCGGCGTGGGTCGTGCGAAACGACCGCAAAGCGGCCAGGTAGTACGCCGCCTCGAGAACATTGGTCTTCCCCTGCCCATTGTCGCCATAGAGCACCGACAGCCGGTCGCCGGGGGTGAGCGCGAGCGGCGCCAGGTTCCGCCACCCCTCGGCGGCGAGCTCACGGATCCGCACGGCGCGCCGCGAGGGAGCTCAGAGCCGCATCGGCATGACGACGCAAACGTAGTCGCTGCCGTCTGCGGGGCGGACCACCGCGGGGTCGAGCTCGCCCGACAGCTCGACGCGAACCTCCGGCGTCTCGATCTCCGACAGCAAGTCCACGAAGTAGCGAGCGTTGAACCCGATCTGGACCGCGGCCCCCTTGTACGGCACGTCGATCTCCTCGCGCGCCGCGCCGAGATCCGGGTTGTCGCTCTCGAGCCGCAGCTTCCCCTTCTCGACGGCCAGCCGCACCCCGGAGGTCTTGTCCGACGACATCAGAGATACCCGCCGGAGCGCGTCCAGCAGCGCCAGGCGCGACACCACGAACGCGCGGTCGTTGTCCTTGGGGATCACCTGCTCGTACGGGGGGAACTGGCCGTCAATCAGCTTCACCGAAAGGCCGACGTCGTCCGCTTTGAGCACGAAGTTTCCGTCGTGAACGCCGATCTCGCTCGGCGCCTCCCGGGTCTCGATCGCGCGCCGCAGCTCCACCATGCCCTTGCGCGGAATCAGCACCCCCGTCGCAAGCTTCGGTCCACCGGCGAGCGGCCGCGCCACCTTCGACAGCCGGTGGCCGTCGGTCGACACCATGCGCCCGGTGGTCCCGTCCGACTCGAACAGCACGCCCGCCAGGTGCTGGCGCGTCTCGTCCATCGAGACCGAGAAAATCGTCTTCGCAATCATGTCGCGCAGCACGGCCGTATCGACCTTCGAGGTCTGCGCTTCGGCGATCGCCGGCAGCTTCGGATAGTCGCGATCCGACATGCCCACGACCTTGAACTCGACCTTGCCGGAACGGATCTCGGCCCAGTTCTGCTCGGTGCGGCGAACGCTGACCTCGTCGGCGGGGAGCCCCTTCACGATCTCGTACAGCTGCCGCGCGGAGACGGTGAGCCCCCCCTCCTTCTCGACCTTCGCCGACAGCGAGACGATGGTGGTGACGTTCAGGTCCGTCGCACCGCAGAGGATCTTGTCCTTGCCTTCGGTGCGCAAGAGGACGTTCGCCAGGATCGGAAGCGTGCTCTTCCGATCGGCGATCCCGTGCGCCAGGTACAGCCCGCGCAGGAACTCATCCTTCCGAATCTTGAACTCCATCCCTGTCTCCTTGTTCTTCCGTCTTCTTCTTATCTTTATTTAGAATTTAAAAACAGCAGATGTAGAGGTGCCTGTGGAGATGTGGATAACGCGGCGTCACCGTCGGTGAGCGTGTGCCGTGTGGGTGTTGATGACCGGGGGATGGCAGGGCGCGCAAACGGGGGATTGCGCCCGGTGCCGTCTTTCCCCTCGTCCCTCCACAACCTCGTCAACAACCCGCTGGGGACAAAACTCAGGGCTGCCTGAGGTGGCCTTCGAGGGTCCCGACCACGCTCCGCACCGTCGGATCCTCGGTGCACAGACGCTCGATCTTTCGCACCGCGCTGATCACCGTCGAGTGATCCTTGCCGCCGAACCGGCTGCCGATCTCGGGGAAGCTCATCTTGGTCAGCTTACGGGCGAGGTACATCGCGACCATGCGGGGGTGCGCGATGGCCCGGTGGCGCTTGGGGCCCTTGAGGTCGTGCAGCTTGACGTCGAAGTAGGCCGCCACCTCGCGCTGGATGGTCTCGATCGTCAGGCCCGTGGGGGCGTTGGCAATCAGCTTGGCGAGCGCTTCTCGCGCCAGTTCGACCGAGATCGGCTGGGCGTGGAACGACGCCCGCGCCGCCAGCCGCAGCAGCGCCCCCTCCAGCTCGCGGACGTTGCTCTTGATGTGGGCAGCCAGGTACAGGGCGACGTCGTCGGGCAGGAGCAGCTTCTCGAGCTCCGCCTTGCGCTTCAGGATCGCGACCCGCGTCTCGAGGTCGGGCGTCTCGACCTCGGCGATGAGGCCCCAGGTGAAGCGGCTCCTCAGGCGTTCCTCGACCCCTGGCAGCTCCGCCGGCAGCTTGTCGCACGTCAGGACGATCTGCTTGTGGGCGTAGTGAAGCGCGTTGAACGTGTGGAAGAACTCGTCCTGCGAGCTGTCCTTGTTCGCGAGGAACTGGATGTCATCGACCAGCAGCACGTCGGGGGCGGTGCGGTAGCGCGAGCGGAACTCCTCCATCGCGCTGCCAGCCGACGATCGCTTCTGATTCATCATCGAGCTGATGAAGTCGGTGACGAACTTCTCGCAGCTGACGACCGTTATCAGCCAGTCGGGGTGCTGGCGGTGGATCTCGTGCCCGATCGCGTGCAGGAGGTGCGTCTTGCCGAGCCCGACGCCGCCGTAGATGAAGAGCGGGTTGTAGCGGGAGGCGGGGTTCTCGGCCACGACCCGGGCCGCGCCATAGACGAATCGGTTCGTCTGTCCGACGACGAACTTGTCGAAGGTGTAGCGGCTGACCAGCTCGGGCGGCGGGGCCGACACCGGTACCGCCGGCCCCGACCCGCGCTCGCCCCCGACAGAGATCGGGCCCGACCCTGAGCCACGCCCGGTCACAACCGGTTGTGGCGCGTCCGGCTCCGCGACCTCGAAGTCGACGGTGAACGGTTGCTGGGTGCGCGTCTCCAGATCCTTCAGGATCGACGGGAGGAAATTGTCCTCGAACCACTCCTTGTGGTAGCGGTTCGGCGCCCGCAGGCGGATCTTGCCGCCGTCGATGCCGACGCACTCTATGGGCCGCAACCAGAGATCGCGGTGCGCTGGCTTAACCAGCGGCTCGATGGACCGCACCGCCTCCGACCAAAGTTCAAGCATCGCACTCACCTGTCCACAGCCATGTCGTTGGAAAATCGCCTGTAAAATCGGCGCATATCAACCCACTTCCCACGTTTTTCCCACAGCAGTAGCCACCCCCGGCTTAGATCTCTAGACAGCTGCCGATATCCCCGGCGGTGCCGTCCCGTTCCCCCTCGTCACCTAGCGCGTGGGTTCCGCGCGTCGTGGGATGGTTCTGTATCAACCGCGCCCCGAGCCAGCAAGCGGCAATACCGGGGGTTACGCAAGATCGCGAAAATCAGTGAGTTAATTTTTTCAGGGCTGTTACGGCCAGGATGCAGCCTGGTTAAGGTCGTGCGACGGGCAGCGCGTAAGCCAATGATCACGCGCGCTTTTTTGACCAACGGCAGAGCCACCGGACGGGCGGGCAAGGATTTCACGACGATTTCCCGATCGAGACGGCGCAAAGCCGCATGTCATGGGCACTAGCGCGTGCGCGGGCGGCGAGATCCCACGTCTCTCGACGGGAAACAGGCGCTGACACGTAGGGGAGACTCAGCATCTCCGTCGGAGAGCCACCCCACGGACCGGTTCCAAGCGGTCGCGCTGAAGTTCCAAGCGGTCGCGCTGAAGATGAGAGAGACGATCAGAAGTCGTTATATCGGCCCTGCCGTTGACACGTCCGAGGGCCGGTGCTATTCAACCGCCCTTTCGGAGGATGTCGTGAAGCGGACGTATCAGCCCCACCGCAAGAGTCGCCTGCGTACCCACGGGTTTCGCAAGCGCATGAAGACGCGGACCGGGCGCGAGGTCATTCGTCGTCGGCGCCGTAAAGGGCGCAGGCAACTGACCGTTAGCGTCGCCAAGAAGTAGGCATCCGGTGACCGCTGCGGGTCCCGATGGCTCTGTCGGCCGGAGGCGCGAGCGCCTGCCCCGCGGTGCCCGGGTCCGCCTGCGTTCGGACTACTTGGCGATACAGAATCGCGGACGGCGCGTAGCCGGCCCGCAGCTCCTGCTGTTCGCGCGCGCCGGCGCCGGACGGATTGGGGTGACCGTCAGCCGAAAGGTAGGCGGCGCCGTCGTGCGCAACCGGGTCAAGCGCTGGGTCCGCGACTGTTTTCGCCGCCGGCGAGATGAATTCCCGCGCGGTCTGGACGTCGTCGTGGTCGCGAGGCCAGCCGCTGGCACGTCGGACCACGAGACGGTCTGTCGCGAGCTGACGGCCCTGGCGCGGCGGCTGGGAGGCGGGGCGTGAAGGCGCTCCTCCTCGCGCTCGTCTGGCTATACCGGCGGTGGCTATCGCCGGTTCATCACGCGCTGGTCGGCCCCTGCTGTCGGTTCGAACCGACCTGCTCGGCCTACGCGGAGGAGGCGCTGCGGCGTCACGGCACGCTGCGCGGCGGCTGGTTGACGCTGCGCCGGCTGGGCCGCTGCCACCCCTTCGCCCAGGGCGGGCTCGACCCGGTAGAGTCGCGGTCGGCCTAGCGGGTCATCCTTATGGACAAACGGGTCATCGCCGCGATCGTCCTCTGCGTCGGAATTCTGGCGCTCTGGACGAAGCTGTTTCCGCCACCGGAACCGACCAAACCGGCCCCGGTCGCGCCCGCGCCCGCCACCGCCGCGCCGCCGGCCGGGTCTCCGGCGCCCAGCGCCCTGGCGCCCGCGGCGACCGGCGCCAGCCATCCCGAGCGCCAGGTCGAGCTCGTGACGCCAGACGCGCGGTTCGTGCTCTCCAGCCGGGGCGGCACGCTGGTGCATGCGAAGCTGACGTCGAAGAAGTTCCTGGACAAGACGAACGACCCGACCACCGGTCATGACGTGGTGACCACTCCGGACGCCAAGACCGCGCCGCTCCGGACCACCTTCCCCGGGTCCGGGTTCGCCACGCCGGCGGACGACGCCTGGGAGGTCCAGCAGCCGGCTCCGGACATGGTCGTGTTCTCGGCCGACAGCGGATCGGTTCACATCGAGAAGCGCTACCGGGCCGACACGACCCGCTACCGGCTCCACCTGGACGTCGTGGTCACCAACCGCGGCGCCACGCCGGTCGAACACCACCTGGGGCTGGCAGTGACGGGGCGGCAGGAGGCGGGCAAGAGCGGGGGCGGGTTCTTTTCGGGCCCGGCGTCGAACCCCGGCTCGGTGGTCTGCGCGTTCAACGACAAGGTCGAGCGGGAGGCGATCGAATCGATCCACAAAGAGCCTCTCGACAAGCTGGGCGCGGTGCACTGGATCGCCGCCGACGAGAAGTTCTTCCTGCTGGCGGCCGTCCCGTACCCCGAGACGCCGCCGCTGGAGCGGCGCTGCCTCACCCGGGCGCTCGATGGCGAGGTCGGAGAGGTCCTGGTCTCCTTCGCGGGTCGAACGGTTCCACCGAACGGGCAGACCGCCTACGCGTTCGCCGTGTTCGCGGGGCCGAAGTTCATCTCCGACCTGAACGAGGTCCGCCCCGGCGGCGTCGACATCGAGCTCCACCGGGCCGTCGACGTCACCCTCTCGTTCCTCTCGCGACCGATCCTGTTGCTGCTGAACTTCTTCCACAGCTTCGCTCACAACTGGGGCCTCGCGATCGTGCTGCTGACGATCTTCATCAAGCTGCTGACCTTCTACCCGACGCAGAAGTCGCTTCTGTCGGGCAAGAAGATGCAGAAGCTGGCCCCGAAGATGGCGGCGATCCGGAAGAAGTACGAGAACGATCGCCAGCGCCAGTCGGTCGAGACGATGAACCTCTACAAGGCCCACGGGGTGTCGCCCCTGGGCGGCTGCCTCCCCAGCCTCATCCAGATGCCGATCTGGATCGCGCTCTACTCGACCCTCAACTACGCGGTCGAGCTCTACCGGGCGCCGTTCGTCGCCCACATTCACGACCTGACGGCCAAGGACCCTTTCTACGTGACGCCGCTGCTGATGGGCGGGGTGATGTTCCTGCAGATGAAGATGTCCCCGTCGGGCGCCGATCCCCAGCAGCAGGCGATGATGACGATCATGATGCCGGTGATGTTCACGGCCTTCTCGCTGTTCCTCCCCTCGGGTCTGGCGCTGTACATGCTGACCAGCTACCTAATCGGCATCCTGCAGCAGCTTTACGTCAACCACCTCGATCGCAAGAGCCCGGCCTGATACCGTTTTGACGTGAGGTTCTACGTCGACAGCGCCGACGCGGGCGAGATTCGCTCCTGTCTCGCGCAAGGGCTGGCGGCCGGCGTGAGCGCACCGATCGGGGCCTCCGATTGCGACGGGATGCTGCGGGAGGCGCGGGCCCTCGCCAAGCTGGTGAGCGTGCTTGCGACGACGGCGCCCGAGCTGGCTGTCCGGCTACCCTGTACCGACGCCGGGCTCGCCGCCGCGCGTCTCTGCGCCGGGGAGGGGATCCGGAGCGAGATCGCGCTCTGCGCGACGCCGGCCGAGGCGGTGCGCGCGGCCCAGGCGGGCGCCAGCTACGTGTCGCCGCCGACCGGCCCGGGAGGCCCGGGCGCCGAGGCGCACGACATGGTGCGCAAGCTGGTCGCGACGCTGCGCAGCTACGACCTGCCGACCGAGGTGCTGGTCGCGGCGCGTAGCCCCAGCCAGGTGGTCGACGCGGCGCTGGCCGGGGCCCGCGGCGTCACCGCGCCCTACGCGGTCCTGGTGCAGCTGGCTCGGCAACGGAGCGGCGATGCGAATTCGCCAGCACGTTAACCCGCTCAAATCGGACCTGCTCGACATCGCGGACGTGCCGCGCATCGAGGCGCCTGCCGGCAGCGCGCTGGAGGTGGAGCTGGGGGCGGCCGAGGCGCACTTCCTGATCGAACGCGCCCGCGTGCTGCCGGAGACTCTGTTCGTCGGGGTCGAGATCCGGCGCGAGCTCGCCGTGGCGACCGACGGCGAGTGCGCGCGGCTCGGCCTGTCGAACCTGCGGTGCGTGTTCGCGAACATGTCGGTCGACATGCCGCGCCTGTTCGCGCCCGCGAGCGTGCAGCGGTTCTTCCTCAACTTTCCCGACCCCTGGTTCAAGAGCCGCCAGCACAAGCGGCGCGTGATCGGCCCGGGCCTCGTCGCCGAGATCGCCCGCGCGCTGGCGCCGGGGGGAGAGCTGTTCGTGCAGACCGACATCTTCGCGCTGGCGCTCGACGCGATGGCGGCGCTCGAGGAGCTGGCGCCGGCGACGTTCGAGAGCGTCGGCGAGCCGTGGACCTTCCTGCGCGAGAACCCGTATGGCGCGAAGTCGCGGCGCGAACGGCAGTGTGAGACCGAGGGGGCCCGCATCTGGCGGCTGCTGTATCGTCGTCGACGGAACCCCCAAGGGGTTCCGCACCTCCCGCGATGAGCTGCGGCCGGCGAGGCCGGCCTACGCTCGACGCGATCGTCGTCGACGGAACCCCCAAGGGGTTCCGCACCTCCCGCCGGTCTAGCCGCCGAGCGACAGCCGGATCTCTTCCAGCTCTTTGATCTTGTCGCGTAGGGCGGCGGCCTTCTCGAACTCGAGGGCCTCCGAGAGATCGAACATCTCGCGCTTCATCGCCGAGAGGATCTGCGGCAGCTCCTCGAGCGGGATATCGCTCTGCTTGGCCTTCCGCGCCGGCTTGCTGACGTCGACGTAGTCGTCCTGGGCGGTGCCCTCCAGCTCGTGGATCGCCTTCTCGATCGTCTTGGGGGTGATGCCGTGCTTGCGGTTGTACTCTTCCTGCATCGCCCGCCGCTGTCGGGTCACGTTGATGGCTTTGGCCATCGAATCGGTCTCGCGGTCGGCGTACATGATGACCTTGCCGCGGACGTTGCGGGCGGCGCGGCCGATGGTCTGGACCAACGACCGCTCGGCGCGCAGGAACCCCTCCTTGTCGGCGTCGAGGATCCCGACCAGCGACACCTCGGGTAGGTCCAGCCCCTCGCGCAGCAGGTTGATCCCGACCAGCACGTCGAATTCGCCGAGGCGCAGGTCGCGCAGGATCTCGATCCGCTCCAGGGTGTCGATGTCCGAGTGCAGGTAGCGGACCCGAACCCCGAGCTCGCTGTAGTACTCGGTCAGATCTTCGGCCATCCGCTTGGTCAGCGTCGTGACCAGCACCCGGTCCCCCATCTTCACCCGCTCGCGGATCTCGCCCAGCATGTCGTCGACCTGTTGCCCGACGGGGCGGACCTCGATCTCGGGGTCGAGCAGGCCAGTGGGACGGATGATCTGCTCGACGACGACCCCCTCGGCCCGCTGCAGCTCGTACTCGGCCGGCGTCGCCGAGACGAAGACCTTCTGCCCGGTGCGCGCCTCCCACTCGTCGAAGCGCAACGGCCGGTTGTCGAGCGCCGACGGCAACCGGAAGCCGAAGTCGACCAGCGTCTCCTTGCGCGAACGGTCGCCTTTGAACATCGCCGCGATCTGCGGAATCGTCTGGTGGGACTCGTCGACGAACAGCAGGTAGTCCTTCGGAAAGTAGTCGAGCAGCGTCGGTGGCGGCTCGCCCGGCGCGCGCCCCGACAGGTGGCGCGAGTAGTTCTCGATCCCCTTGCAACGCCCCATCTGCTCGAGCATCTCGAGGTCGTAGAGGGTTCGCTGCGAGAGCCGCTGCTCCTCGACCAGCTTGTTGGCGGCCTTCAGCTCGACGAGCCGCTCCCGCAGCTCTTCCTTGATGCCCGTCATCGCCTTGGTCAGCCGGTCGGCCGGGGTGACGTAGTGCGAGCCGGGGAAGATCGACACCTCGTCGAGCTTGCGCAGCACCTTGCCGCGCAGCGGATCGACCTCCGAGATGGCGTCGATCTCGTCGCCGAACCATTCGACCCGGATCGCCTTTTCCCGCTCGTAGGCGGGGAAGATCTCGACGGTGTCGCCGCGGACGCGGAAGGTGCCGCGGGCGAAGTCGACGTCGTTGCGCTCGTACTGGATCTCGACCAGCCGGCGCAGCACCGCGTCCCGCCGCACTTCGACCCCGCGGGCCAGGTCGAGCTTCATCCCCAGGTAGGCCTCGGCGGCGCCGATGCCGTAGATGCACGAGACCGAGGCGACGATCAACGAGTCGCGGCGGGTGAGCAGCGCGTAGGTCGCCGCGTGGCGCATGCGGTCGATCTCTTCGTTGATGAGCGAGTCCTTCTCGATGTACGTGTCCGTCGAGGGGACGTAGGCCTCGGGCTGGTAGTAGTCGTAGTAGCTGACGAAGTAGTGGATGGCGTTGTCGGGGAACAGCCCCTTGAACTCCATCCAGAGCTGGTGGGCCAGCGTCTTGTTGTGGGCGATCACCAGGGTCGGGCGCTGCAACTTCTCGACCACCTGGGCGACGGTGAACGTCTTGCCGCTGCCGGTGATCCCCAGCAGAACCTGGTTCTCGTCACCCCGCCCCAGGCCGGCGGTGAGCTCGCCGATCGCGCGGGGCTGGTCCCCCATCGGTTTCAGGTCAGTGGTGAGACGGAACGGCGTAGGCAAAACGCTATAGTGTACGCGATGCTCGCCCCCGCCGGTTACTACGCCATCGTCGACGTCGCACCGTCGGAGCTGGACGGCGCCGGCGCCGGCACTGCCACTCTCTTGGCGCGTGCGGCGCAGCTGCTCGCGGCGCACCCCTGCTGTCTCCAGCTGCGCGCCAAGGGGGCCGGTGGCGCCGCTCTGGCCGCGGCGGCGCGCGTTCTCATGCCGCTCGCCCGGGCCGCGGGCGTCCCGTTCTGCGTCAACGATCGGATGGACGTGGCGCTGGCCGTCGGAGCCGACGCCGTCCACCTGGGCCAGGACGATCTGCCGCTGGCCGATGCGTTGGTCGCCCGGGCGCGTGCCGGCCGCCCCGACCTGACCATCGGTTTGTCGACCCACAACCGGACGCAGGCCGTCGCGGCCGTGGCCGGCGGCGCCGACTACATCGGCCTCGGCCCGGTCTTCGGAACGGCCAGCAAGGAGAACCCGGACCCCACCGTCGGGCTCCTCGGTCTGGCGGAGATCTGCCGCGAGATCGGCATTCCCATTGTCGCGATCGGCGGCATCACGCTGGACCGGGCCCCCGCTGTGGCCGCCACAGGCGCGTCAGCCGCCGCGGTTATCGCCGCCGTGGCGACCGCGCCCGATCCGACCGCGGCCGGCCGTCGCATCGCCGCCGCCTTCGGTCGCTGAGTTCAGCTCGGACCCTCCCAGGGTCCGGTACTCAACTGGTACAGGCCGACTTGGGGAGCTTGGCGATGTTCTTGACCTCGCCCTTGGCGTCGCCGGCGCGGGGCGACTTCGGGTAACGCTTGATCAGGTCGGCGAGCAGCGCCCGCGCGTCCGAGCAGAAGTGCAGCTGGACGAAGGCGAGAGAGAGCTGCCACATCGCCTCCGGGACCTCGGGCGAGGCACCGTACGCGTTCATCACCTTCTGGAACTCGGCGGCGGCGTTCGGAAACTTGCTCTCCTGCATGAACGACATGCCGATCGCCATGTAGGCCTGAGGGGCGCGGGGGTCCTGGGGGAAGCGCTGGATGAAGACCCGGTAGAACCGCCGCCCGTCGTCGCGCTGGCCGCTGCTCAGCCGTTGCCCGGCCTGCGACCAGAGCTGGTCTTTGTCGTCCGGCATCGTCGGGGCGACCTTGTCGACGATCTTGGTCTGCGTCTGCTCCAGGGTCGCCAGGCGGGTCTCCAGGCGGTTCCGCTCATCGGTCACCTGGCGGTTCTGCAGCTCGTTCGCGTGCGCCAGCTCCTCGATCCGCCCCTGCAGGGCGGCGATGTCCTGCTCGGCCTTGGCGGCCTTGGCGCCCACGTCGGCCGAGTTGCGGGTCAAAAGCGCGGTCGCCTGGTCGAGCACCTTGCGCAGGCGCAGGACCTGCTCCTTGTATTCCTTGTCGCGCTTGTCAATCTCGTCGAGTCGCGTCTTCAGCTCGGTGAGCTCGGTGCGCATCTTCTCGCCTTCCGACGAGGTCACGCACGCGGGCAGACCGCCCAGCGTCAACGAGATCAGCGCCGCGGCGGCCGCGGTTTTCACGCGGCTGAGCCGGCTTCCCAACCGGCTTCCCAGCCGGCTTCCCAGGCTACTTCCAGGTGAAATCGACACGGCGATCTTGCGCCCAGCTAGGCTCATTCGTCCCCTTCGAATCCAGCGACCCGCGCGGCAGAACCGTCAGCTTCGTCCCCTCGACGCCGAGGCGCCCGAGGTGGTCTCGCACCGACTGTGCGCGCCGCTCGGAGAGCGCCAGGTTGTACTCCTGCGTCCCCCGCGGATCGGTGTGGCCCACCAGCGTCGCGGCGCGACCCACCTGCTTCAGGCAGTCGGCGTCGCGGGCCAGCCCGGCGGTCGCCTCGGTGGTCAGCGCTGCCTCGTTGAAGTCGAAGAACACCGGCTCCAGCTTGCACGCGGAGGGCGGCGGCGCCGGCGGCTTGTCCGTGGTGCAGAAGCCGTTCACGCAGTCCTCGTTCTGGGCGCAGTCGTTCTCGGTCTTGCAGGGCTTCTTCTTCGAGCAGGCGCCGTTCACGCAGAAGCCGCCCGGGCACTCCTTGTCGCTCGCGCAGGCTTTGCACTTGTTGGCGATGCATTCCTGATTGGCGGGGCAGTCGGCCTTGCTGCGGCAGTAGCCCGGAATTGCGTCGCACTTGCCGGCGTTACAGGTGCTGCCCGCGGGGCAGTCGGCCGAATCGCGGCACTGCTGGCACTTGTTGGCCACGCAGAACTCTTTGTTATGGCAGTCCTTGTCGGTCTCGCACGACGGGTAGTCCGGTTTGCAGGCGCCGAGCAGGCCGGCGACGACGACCACGGAAAGGGCCGCTAGCCAGTGGACGGGACGAGCGCAGAGACGGTGCATGTGCATGATGGGGACCCCCTCGTCGGGGCAAAACCGTACGTTTGCCGCCGACCAAAGTCAACGCAACAGCCTCGAACCCATTCGTTTTTGGTGCGCGGTCCGTGATACTTGGTTCGCTCCCGCGTGAGATGGTTCATCGCCCACCTCTCCACCATGACGCCCCTGGGGGCCTATTTGTGGTTGGGCGGCATCCTGCTTCTGTGCGGCTTCGGGCTGCCAATCCCCGAAGACATCTCGCTGATCGCGGCCGGCTACTTCGCCTGGCGCGGGGTGCTGAACGTCCACCTCGCCTTCGCGATATGCCTCTCCGCGGTGCTGCTGGGCGACACGATGTCGTTCTTCATGGGGCAGTATTTCGGGCGCCGGATACTGGCCAGCCGGCTGGCGCGTCGCTATTTCACGCCGCGCCGGCAACTGCGGGTGCGGGCCTATTTCCGCAAGTTCGGCAGCAAGGTGGTGCTGGTGGGGCGGTTCACCCCGGGCCTGCGGTTCACGATCTTCTTCACCGCCGGGACGCTGCACGTCCGGGCGGCGATCTTCCTGATCTACGACTTCACCGCGGCGGCGATCTCGGTGCCCGTGTTGGTCTACAGCGCCTGGTTCTTCGGCGGCCAGATCGATCGCGTGGTGGCCTACGCCCGCCACACCGAGCACGGGATCCTGGTCGCGATCCTCATCGGGGCGGCGATCGTGATCGTGAAGGCGGTCAAGCGCCACAAGGCGCGCGTGGCGGCGCGGTCAGCGCTGTAGACCGGGCTCCTGCTGCGTCATGCAGTGCAGCGTGCCCAGGCCCCAGACCAGGTCGACGGCGTGGATGCCGACGACCTGCCGGTCGGGGAACAGCTCGGCCAGGGTCTCCAGCGCGCTCGCGGTCGGCCGGGTCGTTGAAGGTCGGGACCAGGACCGCGCTCGTTGGCGATGTAGAAGTTCGCGTAGCTGGCGGGCAGGCGCTGGCCGTCGAAGCACGACGCGGCGCCGGCATCGGCAGCGGCGACCACGCGGAGCGGTCGCCCGTCCGCGGTCGGTCATGCCGCGCAGCCGGTCGCAGGTTCTCGCGCAGCGGCTCGTGGTTGGCGTCGCGCGGGTCGTGCTCGACGGCCAGCGACGACCGTCGTCGGCGTCGACGAAGCGGGCCAGGTCGTCGACGTGGCCGTGGGTGTCGTCGCCGGCGATGCCGCGGCCGAGCCAGAGGACCTTGCGGACGCCGAGGTGCTCGGCGAGGACCGCCTCGAGCTCCTCGCGCGGTCAGCCCGGGGTTGCGCGCCTGGACGTCGCTCGAGCAGGCACTCCTCGGTCGTCAGCAGCGTGCCGCGCGCCGTTGACGTCGATGCGCCGCCTTCGAGCACGACGCGCCGGCTTGCCGCCGATCGCGACCGTCGGCTTCCACTGCCGCAGCTTGAGCCGCGCCGCGAGCTGGTCGGGGATCGGCGTCGTCGCGCCGGTGGTTCGCGTACTTCGCCCAGCCGTTGAACCGCCAGTCGGTGAGCGCGACCTGCGCCGTCGTCGTCGCGACGCACGAAGAGCGGGCACGTAGTCGCGGGTCCAGACGCGGTCGGTGGGGATGCGGACGAAGTCGACGCGTCCGAGGTCGACGCCGACGCGTGTCAGCAGCACGCGCGCGCGCGCCTGCGCTCGCGGCGTCGCGCTGACCAGGATGCGCACCCGCTCGCCCGGCGCCAGGTGGCGGACGATCTCGCCGTAGACCCAGGGGATCGGCGCCGAACTTGCCCGGCCAGTCGCTCGCGCTCGTGCGGCCAGGCGAGCCAGGTGGCCTCGTGCGGCTCCCACTCGGCCGGCATGCGGTAGCCGAGCGCCGCGGCGTCGTGGCCGCGGTCGTGCTTCCGCGTCATTCGTCGATGAAGCGCTGGGTGATCGGCGCCGTAGGCGTCGATGCGCCGGTCGCGCAGGAACGGCCAGTTGCGGCGGACCGTCTCCTGATGCTGGCGGTCGCACGGTGACGATCAGACGTCTCCTCCTCGGTGCGCGACGCCTCGGCGAGGACGACGCCGAACGGATCGGCGACGAAGCTGACCGCCCCAGAACTCGATCCCGCCGCCCGTCCGGGTGCGTCGGCTCGTGGCCGACGCGGTTGACGGCCGCGACGTAGACGCCGTTGGCGATGGCGTGGGCGCGCTGCATGGTCTGCCAGGCGTCGAGCCTGCGCCGCGCCGAACTCCGCCTTCTCGGCCGGGTGCCAGCCGATCGCCGTCGGGTAGAAGAGGACGTCGGCGCCGGCCAGCGCCGTCAGCCGGGCGCCTTCCGGGATACCACTGGTCCCAGCAGACCAGCGTGCCGATCCGGCCGAAGGCGGTGTCGAACGCCTGGAAGCCGAGGTCGCCGGGGGTGAAGTAGAACTTCTCGTAGTAGAGCGGGTCGTCGGGGATGTGCATCTTGCGGTACGAGCCCGAGCAGCGTGCCGTCGGCGTCGAGACGACGGCCGTGTTGTGGTAGACGCCCGCCGCGCGGCGCTCGAAGAGCGAGCCGACGATGACGACGCCCGCTCTCGCGCGCCACCGGCGCGCAGCGCCTCGGTGGTCGGGCCGGGGATCGGCTCGGCCAGGTCGAAGTGGGCGTGGTCCTCGCGTCTGGCAGAAGTACTGCGAGCGGAACAGCTCGGGCAGGCAGACGACCTGGGCGCCGCGCGCGGCGGCCTCGCGCACGCGCTCGAGCGCCCGTGCGACGTTGTCGTCGGGATCGGCCGAGCAGCGCATCTGCACGAGGCCGACCTTGATCTGGCGGGGCGATGTCACGATTCACCTACTAGCATGAGGGAGATGATGTTGCCGAGCAGCCGATCCCAGCTGGGCCGCGCTTCGTCGTAGAGCCTCGCGGTGTCGGCCAGGATGCGGGCGCCGCCGTCAGGGCCGTTGGCGGCGCGGACGTACTCGGCGTCCTCGTGCACCCAGCTCGGGATCGTCTCGGCGCGAAGCTCCGGGTGGAACTGCAGCCCGTACTGGCGGCGGCCGAGGCGGAAGGCCTGATGCGCGCAGGTCGGCGTCGAGGCGAAGTGAACCGCGCCCGCCGGGAGATCGAACGTGTCGCCGTGCCAGTGCAGGACCGGCACGGACGCGCCGAGCCCGGCGAGCGCGGGCTCGGCGTGGGCGTTCAGGAAATCGATCGGGCCCCAGCCGACCTCCCGCGCCGGCTGCGGCGTCCCGTCCGGGCCGGGGCGCATGTTGGGGTAGACGCGCGCGCCGGCGCCCGCCGCCAGCAGTTGCGACCCGAGACAGATCCCCAGCACCGGCGCGTCACGGGCGGAGAGCTTGGCCAGGAGATCGATTTCGGGGGCCAGGAACGGATACCGCGGCGAGCCGGCGTCGGCGACGCCCATGGGGCCGCCCATGACGACCAGCAGCTCGTCGGGCGCGAGGTCGGCCGGTACCGGCGCGCCGTCGTGAAGCGGACGGACGTCGACGCGCACCCCCTGACGGGCGAGGAGCTCCGCGATCCGCTCGGGGCCTTCGGTCGGCGTGTGCTGCAGGACGATCGCGACGTGCGCGCTCACGCGCGGATCATTGCCCACCGGGGGGGCGGCGCTTCAATCAAAATCAGCTCTCCGGAAATCGGATGTCGCAGCCGCAGCGACGCGGCGTGGAGGCGAAACCCGCCGGCGTCCCGTTCGGCGTCGCCGCCGGCGTCCGGTTCGGCGTCGCCGCCGCCATACTGACGATCGCCCACGATCGGGAAGCCGGCGGCCGCCAGGTGCGCGCGCACCTGGTGCGCGCGGCCGGCGTGAAGCCGCGCCCGCACCAGCGCCGTCGTCGCGCGTCGCTCCACGACCTCCCAGTCGGTCCGCGCCGGTTGCGGCTGGCGGCCGCCCCCGACCCGGACACCGGCGCCGTGGCGCCCGATCCGCCCGATCGGCGCCGTCGCCACGCCGGTCTCCGGCGGGGCGCCGCGCACCTCGGCCAGGTACTGCTTCTCGCACGCAGGGCCGACCAGGGCGGCGCGGAGCTGGGGCCAAACCTCGGCGCTGCGGGCCGCGAGCAGCACGCCGCTGGTGCCGGCATCGAGGCGGTGGACCAGCCCGGCCTCGCGGGCGTCGGGAGAGGCGGCCGCGCACTCGGGAAAACGTGCGACGATCGCGTTCGCCGCCGTGCCGCGTTCGCCGACCGCCAGCGGATGCGATGGCATCCCGGCCGGCTTGGCGATCGCGACCATCGCCGTCGTCGCTGTAGAGCACCTCGATCGCGGCGTCGGGATCGGCCAGCACGCGCGCGGCGCGCGGCTCGCCGGCGGCCAGCACCGCGTCGTCGATCTCGACCTCCTGCCCGGTCGAAACCCGCGCTCCCTTGCGCGCGATGCGCCCGTCGACGCGCACCGCGCCGGCGGCCAGCCAGCGGCGCGCCGCCGCGACGCTCGTGCCCGGGACCAGCGTCGCGACCAGAGTGGTCGACCCGCTGCCCGCCGGTCTCCGCTCCGACGCGTGTCCGGGCCACGACCGCGTCTCGGCTACTGGGTCTTCGCCGCGGGCTTGCCGGGCTTGTCGCTTTGCGATCGCCGGCGCCTTGGCCGTGGGCGCCGGCTTGGCGATCGCGGCGGGCTTGGCGGCGGCGGGCTTGGCGGCGGCGGATTTGGCGCCGGCGGCGGGCTTTTCCCGGGAGATGCCGGCTTCTTGCCTGCCTCGTGCCCCGCGGACCCCGGCTTGCCGGTCGCGGTTCCTGTTTTGGCGGTGGCGACCGTCGTCGACGTCGTTGTCGCCTCGTGGCGAGCGGCTCGGCGGCGTGGCGACGCTGCCGCAATCGGGGCGCGACTTGCCCGGCGTCAGCCCCATCGTCACCTCGCGGGGCGCGTCGCCCGTCGGCGAGTAGACGACGACCTTGTCCCCCTCGTGCAGCTCGGTGTTGTAGGAGAACCGGTTGATGCGGGCGAGATCGCCCGGCGTCAGCCCGTAGCGGCGTCCCAGCTTGGCCAGCGTGTCGCCCGCCTTGCAGCTGTAGTAGAGGCGCTTCTTCCCGCGCCGCGCCGTCTCGAGCTCCAGGAACTCCTCCGAGCCGAGCGTCACCACGCGCACCTTCGTCGGCTCGAGCAGCACCACGCCCGCCGGATCGAAGTCCTTCCGGACGAAGATCTGCAGGACCATACGCGGGTGCAGCTTGGCCCCCGGGTCGAGGTTGTTCCACTCGACGAGGTCGTCGTTACGCACGCCGAACGCATCGGCAATCTCGTCCAGCGTGTCGGCGTCGCGCGTCCGATAGAACACCCGCTCGCGCCCGTCGTAGCTGAACGCCCGCTCGGGGACCGCGACGATGACCGTGTCGTCGGGCTCGGGCGCTGCCGCGATCGCCTCCCGCGCGTCCCGATCGGTCGCGGCCGGCTTGCTCGCCTCCTTGGCGGCGCCTCGCCTCGGGACGACGATCGCGACGCCGGCCCGCAGCTCGCCCGTGTCCTTCACGCCGTTCAGGCGCTTGAGCTCGCGGGCCGATGTCCCGCGCCCGCGGGCCACGTCGTCCAGCGTCTCGCCGAAGCGCAAGGTGACGGTCTCCAGCTTGTCGGCGGCGGTCCGCGCCCCATCCAGGTTCGCCGCGTAGAGCGCCGCTGTTCCGGGCGGCACGCGCACCGGCATCGCGGCGCGATCGGGCGGGGTGCGCCCGCGCGGCAGGTGCGGGTTCAGCGCCTCGATGACCTCGACCTTCGTTCCGGCGGCGCGCGCCACCGTCGCCAGCGTGGTCCCGGCGCGGCGTCTCGACCTCTTCGTACGCGAACGGCGCGTCGGGCGTCAGGTCGGCGAACCCGAACGCCGCCAGGTTCCGCCCGACGATCATCGCCGCGAGGATCTTGGGGACGTAAACGCTCGACTCCCAGGGGAGCCCCGACTCGTGGCGAATCAGCTCCCAGTAGTCGTTGGTGTTGTAGTTGGTGATCGACCGCAGCACGGCGCCGTAGCCGGCGTTGTAGGCGGCGAACACCAGGGGCCAGGACCCGAACCGGACGTAGAGGTCCTTCAGATAGCGCGCGCCGGCCTCCACCGCGCGTTCGGGATCCCGTCGGGCGTCGACCCAGTAGCTCACCTCGAGCCCGTAGGCCCGCGCCGCCCCCGGCATGAACTGCCAGATGCCGCCCGCGCCGACGTGCGAGCGGGCCGAGTTGTCGAAGCCGCTCTCGACCATCGCGACGCAGATCAGATCGCGAGGCAGCCCCTGACGCCCGAACGCGGCGTCGAACAGATCGCGATACCGGGCGGCGCGGCGCAGCCAGTTCGCCATGACGGCGCGCCCCTTGGTGTCGCTCTTGAAGTAGTCCAGGTAGCGAAGCACCTGCGGCTCCCAGCGCACGGGGACCTCGGGGAGCTTCAGGGAACGCAGCCACTCGGAGTCTGGCGGGGTGGCGCGGCAGCGCGCTGTCGCTGGGCTCGGCCGCGCGCAGCTCGGGCGGCACGTCGCCGCTGCCGCCCCAGCTGCCCGGAAGGGGTGGCGGCAACGCGCCGTCGGGGGACGGCGCGCCGCGACGGACACCGCCGCGCGGGAAGGCCTGCTCCTCGAACCGGCGCAGCTCACGCAGCTCCGGGCTCTCGCCCACGCCGTCGTCGACGGGTACGCCGCGGACGGCCCGCCGCTCGGCCAGGTTCTCCTCGCCCCGGGCGGCGGGCGCAATGAGGGCGAACGCGATCACCCAGGTGATATGTCGCTTCGCCATGACGGACGATCGTATCGGATAGAAGCGCCCCCGCCAAAATCTCACTTGCACCCCTCGCACCCGGGCAGCCGGGGTGCTATAGAAGACCCCAGCTGTAAGGAGCATTCATGCCCTTCGGAATGGGCTTCGGCGAACTCGTCCTCATCTTGATCATCGTCGTCGTCGTATTCGGCGCGACGAAGCTGCCTCAGCTCGGCGACGGGCTTGGGAAGGCGATCAAGAACTTCAAGCGGTCTGTGAACGCTTCGAATGAGATCGACGTCTCGCCGGGTGCCAAAAAAGCCGAGCTCGACGACGACGCCGACGCTGGCAAAGCCGCCAAGTAAGTAGACGAGCTACGAGCCCGTCCGCTCGTCGCGACGCGCGATCGACACACGATCGTCGTCGGGGACGGCGATTCACCGTCGGCAAACGCGACCGCCGTCGCGAACCGCCTGCGTGTCTGGCCGGGTCATCTTTCTGCCCGTGAGCACCCCCCCCGGGGCCATGTTTCTGGTGTGTCAGCGGAGCCATGTCCACTAATGGGCTGAATTCACTAAGGTTTTTATTACCGCTGGGAATTGGTCTGGCGTATTACATGATTGACCGCCGGTTTTGGCTATGACACCCTAGGACGATGACCACAGCACGTACGATTAAGCGATACGCGAATCGGAAGTTGTACGACACGCGCGACAGTCGCTACGTGACCCTGGACCACATAGCAGCGATGGTTCGCGCAGGCGACGACGTGCGGGTTGTAGAGAACACAACCCGCGCGGATCTGACCACGGCGACGCTGGCTCAGATCATCTTCGAAGAGGAGAAGAAGACCCCCCGGCTTTCGGTCGCGGGCCTCCGCAAGATCATCCAGGGCGGGATGCCCGGTGCCGGCGCTCCACCCGCCGCGCCTCCGGTGAGCACCCCGTCCGCCGCCCCGACGGGCGCGGGTGGTCTCGGCGGCGCGGCTGCGTAACGCAGCCCGCGTCGGGGTGACCGCAGAACCCCGGGATCCCGTCCGCCGTCCCCCGAAAGCGTGCCCAAGGCCGCGCAGGCTCCGTCTGCGCGAGCCTGGGTTCTAACGCGAGCTTGCCGGACCCTGCGCCCCTCGGCGCGCGTCCGGGGCCTCAGAAGTCGAAGCCGCCCGACAGCGAGTAGGTTTGCTGCGTCCCGCTGCGGTCGGTGGCGCGCTCGGGCTGGGAGTCGTCGTGGCTGCTCCCGCCGGGGATGATGGCGGCCTCGGCGGTGATGAACAGCACCGCCAGCTTCAGCTTGAAGCCGCCGAACCAGCGCTGCCGGGTGATGATGTCCTGGTCGGGGAAGCTGAAGTTCGCGTTCAGGTCCTTCCACGTACCGCCGTCGGCCGGGTTGCACCCGACGTTGGGCGCCGTGTTCGGCGCCGCCGCGTGGACCGCGGTCGCGTCACATCCCGGCGTGGCGTCGATGACGCGGCTGCGGGCATCGATGAACAGCATGCTCCAACCCAGGTACGGTTCGATGCGCGCCGTGCCGCCGATGCTGAACGCCTTGGAGGCGAGCACGTCCACGGAGAAGACGGTCATGTCGACCTGGCTGGTCCCGAGAAGCTGGGAGGCCGCACCCCGCACGGCGAACGACGGCAGCGCCCAGCCGTGGAAACCCTCCTGCAGCGCGAACTTCGCGTACCCCTGGAGCACGTACATCCGCGAGCCGAGGACGCTCAGCGCGCCGGCGCCGAACTCGAACGCCGGCAAGGGCAGCCACATCCCTTTGCGAACGAAGCCGCCGACGGTGGTCAGGTAGCCGCCGGGGCGGGCGGCGGTGGGATTCAACGGCGAGACCGCTTCGACACCGTTCCAGTAGCTCTTGCTGCTGTTGATCTTGGTGACGCCGAGCTCGGCGGAGAACTGAAAACCGGCATAGCCGAGGGTGTCGGCCGGGGTCATCAGCCGCGGAGCCACCGCGACCCCGAGCTCGGACATCAGGCTGCGATAGTCCGACTGCCCGACGGCGTCCGGGCGAACACTGGCAGTACCGCCGGCGGAATCGTGCTGAATCCAGCTGCAGACCGTCGCGGGCAGCGGACAGAGATTGAGCAGCTTGAGATCGTTTTCCCCTGCGTGGGCGGCGCTGGGCCACGCGAGAAACGCGACACCGGCGACGCCCAGCAGGCGGGCCCGACGCCGCCGAGAGGGAAACATTGCGTGTACGGTAAGGTTTGGCGTCGAAGGGTGTCAACAGTCTGCTAGCTTCCGCCCCGGCGAGATGTCCCGTCTGTGGAAGATCCGCGTCGCGGTCTCGGTCGCCATTGCCACCGCGGTGCTGGCTGCGGTGCAGCAGCCGGCGCGCCGGCCGGGGCTGATCGCGCTCGCCGTCGGGATGACCCTCTGCTGGGGGCTGGGCGAGCTGTTTAGCCTCGAATTGGAGCGGGTGGTGGGCCTCCGCTACCTGCACCGCGGACGCCGCTCGCGCGGGGCCCGGGTGGCCCTGGCGGCCGCAGGGCTGGCCTTCGTCGCCAGCGGGGTGCTGCTGGTCGCGACGCGCGGGCATTCCCGGCTGCTCGAGACGGCCTCGGTGATCGGCGTGCTGGCCAGCGGCCTCATCGTCGTGGTGGCGTTGGTGCTCTGCTTTTTCTCGGTGTTCACGGCGGTGTCGACGATGGGGGTGGTGCTGGGGGTCGCGTCTCTGGTCGTCGTCCTCGCCGTCACCAGCGGGTTCGAGCACGAGTTCCAGGACAAGGTGCTGGCGCTCAACGCCCACCTCATCGTGCAGCCCTACGGCGACGCGGACGTCGACGGCCCCGAGCTGAAGGCGATCGAGACCCGGCTCGCCGGCCTGCCCGGCGTCGTGCGGATGGCCAAGTTCCTGTTCTCGGCCGGCGAGGTGATGATCGGGCGGATCGGCGCCAACATGAAAGGGATCGACCTGACGTCGGGCGCGGACGATCTGCGCCGCGCGCTGGTCGCCGGTCGGGTCGAGGATCTCGCCGCCCCCGCCACGTGCGCCGTGCCCGGCGCCGACCCGGCGGCGACGACGACCGACGTCGGGCGGATCGCGCTCGGCACCGAGCTCGCCCACCGGCTGCACGTCGTCCTGGGCGACTGCGTTTCGATCATGGTCCCGTTCAGCGCCGGGGTCGGCGAACCGCCGACCGCCTTCCGGTTCAAGGTCGTCGGCCTGTTTCGCATGGGCTTCAACGAGTACGACACCCGCCTCGCTTACGTCAGCATCGCGGACGCGCAGCGGCTCGCGAACGCGCGCCGGCTGGTCTCGGGGGTCGAGCTACGATTTGCCGACCCCTTGATGGCGCTGGACGCGATCAAGGACGTGCGCAACCGCCTGGGCGACCCGCACCGGATCATCGATTGGAAGGAGTTGAACCACAACCTGTTCATGGCGCTCACCATGCAGAAGGTGGTGATCTCGCTGCTGCTGGTGCTGATCATCATCGTGGCGGCGTTCAACATCATCGCGTCGTTGACCATGATCGTCCTGCAGAAGGTCCCCGAGATCGCGATCATGAAATCGATGGGGGCCCGGGCGGTGGTGATGGCGCGGGTCTTCATCGTCGGCGGCACCACCGTCGGCGCCATCGGGACCGCGTTCGGGATCGGCTACGGCCTGCTCATCTGCGTGCTCGCGCACTTCTACGGCTACGCGCTCGATCCGAAGGTCTACCTGATCGGCAAGCTGCCGGTCCGGATCGCGCCCATCGAGGTGGTCGCGGTCGCCGCGGCGACGCTGGTGATCTGCTTCCTGGCGACGCTCTACCCGTCGCTGCGCGCCAGTCGGATGCGCGCCGTCGACGGCCTACGGCACACCTAGATCAGAGCTTCTGCGCGACGCCGTTGTCGACCTTGGGGCTGGCGTTGTACTTCGAGGGGCACTTGGCCATGATGCCGTCGGGGACGACGGTCAGCTGGTTGTCGGGGGTGAGCGTCCCCTTGGCCACCACCTCGGCGCCGCTCTTGAACGTGTCGGGCACGAGGCCGGTGTAGGTCGCGGTCATCACCGCGTGCGGGCGCGGCGGCAGGCTCTCGATCTTGAACCGGTACGACAGCGTCCCCTTCGCCTGCTCGATCGACCCTTCGACGACGTTGCCGTGCACCTGCAGACGCTTGCTCCGCCAGCCGTCGAGGTTCGCCGACACCTCATCGACGTGCATGTAGAACTCGGCCCCCTGTTTCATCGACGCGGTCAGCAGGTAGGCGACGACGCCGCCCACGACGACGACGGTGGAGACGATCTTGATCGCCGCTGCGCGGGAGATGGGGCGTGCGGGGGGCGCGCCGGAGACACCAGAGGCTGCGCTCATGCGGCCGATCGTAGCCGGTGGGCAGGGAGATTCAACCCCTGCCTGCGCGGGCGCGAGACGGAAACGGCGCCGCGGTCAGCGGAATGGACCTACACCCGACGCGCCACCTCGTGGAAGTAGCGACAGAAGAGCTCCATTCCGCCCGAGGCCTGCCCCCAATCGAAGTTCTCGTTCACGGCGTGGTAGCCGTGTTCGGGGAGCGACAGCCCGAGGAAGATCACCGGTGCCTTCAAGATGCGGCGCATCGTCAGCACGGCGCCGATCGAGCCCCCCTCGCGGACGAAGGCGGGCGCCTTTCCGAAGGTCGCGCGCACCGCGGCCTCTGCGGCCGCGTTGTCGGGTCCGCCCATCGGAGCCAGATACGGCTCGAGCGCCCCCTCCTGGGTCACGACCGCGTCGGGGAGCTGACGCTTCACGAACGCCTTCACCAGCTTGAAGATCTTGGCCGGCTGCTGGTCGGGGACTAGGCGGGTCGACAGCTTCAGCTCGGCCCGGTGCGGGACGATCGTCTTGATCCCCGGACCGGTGTAGCCCCCGACCAGGCCGTGGACCTCCAGCGTCGGCGCGGCGGTGAGCGCGATCTGCGCCGCCAGATCGTCACGGACGGGACGCAGGCTGCTGAGCTCGTGCGCGGCGGCGAATCTCCGGCGGGAGAACCCGGCGCGCGCGAACGACCTGCGCTCGGCGGCCGAGAGCTTGGCGACGTCCGTGTAGAACCCCGGGATCTTCACCTTCCCGGTGCGCGCGTCGTACATCGCGGCGAGCAGCGCCGAGAGCTCGCCTATCGGGTTGCGCGCGACGCCGCCGGTGGTTCCCGAGTGCACGTCCTTGGCGCCGGTCGTGAGCGAGATGGTGAACCCCATCATCCCCCGCAGCCCGTACGGAGATCGACGGTCGGCCGGCCGCCGTCCAGATCGTGTCGGAGACGACGACCGAGTCGGTGGCGAACGGCGCGCGACCCGCGGAAGCGTCGCCGGCGACCGCGGCGGCCAGCCCGGCCGCGAAGTGCGGGCTCCCAATCTCCTCCTCGAGCTCCCAGAGGAATTGAATGTTGGCCCGCACGCCCTGCTCCAGCGCCAGGCGGGCGCCGTACAGCGCCGCCAGCGCCGGCCCCTTGTCGTCCGTCGTCCCGCGGCCGTGCCAGCGGCCGTCGTCGGTCGATGAGGGCGTCATCGTGAACGGCGGGCTCTTCCAGTCGGGTCCGTCGGCGGGCTGAACGTCGAGGTGGTTGTAGATCGTCACCGTCGGGAACGACGGGTCACGAATGATTCGCCCCATCACGATCGGGAACGCCGCCCGTCTCCACCATGTCCACGCGCGCGCCCAGCTCGCGCAGGTACTCTCCGGCCAGTTGGGCGCAGGCCTGCATGTCGGCGGCGCGGCTCGGGTCCATGCCGACCGACGGGATTCCGACCAGCGCGCCGAGGCGCTGCTCGTACTCGGGGCGAAGCGCGGCTATCTGGGCGCGGAGGCGGGCGGTGTCCATCATCTCGTCGGTCATCCGCCGATCTGTATCATCGCCTTGCGCGGTCCGCCGAGGCCGATGAGGTGGAATTGGTGGCCGTCGCGTTTCCCTCCGAGGGCGGTGCGGATCGTGTCGGCGACCGCGTCGGCCCCCCCAGCGTGCAGAGGCCGGCGCAGGTCGACGGCGTCGTCGTAGGCCAGGCAGGGGTGCAGCGCGCCCGTGGCCGACAGCCGCAGCCGGTTGCAGCTGGCGCAGAAGTGATCGGTCATCGCCGAGATGATCCCGAACCGACGCACCGGCCCCCCCTCGCGGTGGAGACGGAAGTAGCGGGCCGGGCCCGCCCCGCGGGCCGCGCCGCCGTCGTCGGCCATGACCGCCGCCTCCGGCTCGAGCGCGGCGATGCGGTCGCGGATCGCCGCGGCGGAGAGCAGCGCCCCGGGGAGGTAGGTGCGGCCGTCGGCCATCGGCATCTCCTCGATGAAGCGCGGCACGATCCCGCGGGCCCAGGACCAGGCGCAGATCGCCCCCAGCTCGTCGTCGTTGAACCCCGCGAGCGCGACGGTGTTCAGCTTTATCGAGGCGAAGCCGGCGGCGCGCGCCGCTTCGATGCCGGCGAGCACGCGGGGGAGGTCGCCCCGGCGGGTGATCGCCCGGAAGCGCTCGGCGTCCAGCGAGTCGACGCTCACGTTCAGGCGATCGACGCCGGCCTCGCGCAGCGGCGCCGCCAGCTCCGGCAGCAGGTGACCGTTGGTCGTCATCGCGATGTCGGTCAGCGCCGCGCCGTCGACGTCGATCGCGCGCAGCATGCGCACCAGCGTCGGCAGCTCGCGCCGAGCGGTCGGCTCGCCGCCGGTCAGCCGGACCCGGCGTACGCCCAGCCCGACGAACACCCGGACCAGCGCGGCAATCTCCTCGTACGACAGCAGCTCGGCCCGCGACTTGTGGTCGACACCGCCCTCGGGCACACAGTAGGTGCAGGCGTAGTTGCACCGATCGGTGACCGAGATCCGCAGGTACTCGACGACGCGCGCCTGCGGATCGACCAGCCGGCCCACAGGCTGCGCCACCGCCTCAGCGTGCATGTCCCGCCTCGCGCGCCGGAGCTGCCCCACTGCGTGCGCCAGCTCGGGGGCGATCAGCTTGCGGACCGCCAGGTCGACCGCCGCCGGCGATCCGGGCAGCAGGAAGACCAGGGTGCCGCCGATGGTCCCGGCCTCGGCGCGCGAGAGCATCGCGGCCGCGCCGACCTCCTGGAAAGAGAGCATCCGGAACAGCTCGCCGAACCCCGGCAACCTGCGGTCGAAGAGCGCACCCACCGCCTCCGGCGTGCAATCGCGGGGCGCGAGGCCGGTTCCGCCGGTGACGACGACCGCGTCGGCAGCGCCGCCGCGGGCCAGCGCCGCGACGGTATCGCGCAGCCGGTCGGGCTCCTCGCGGACCAGCTCGTCGGCGGCGATCGTGAACCCGGCCCCCTCGAGCAGCTGCCGCAGCACCCGGCCACCGTCGTTGGTCGCCGGGGTCCGGCTGTCGGAGGCGGTGACTATCGCGACGCGGATCGCGGTCGTCGACGGCGCCAGCGATCGGTGATGCGCGTGGGTCGCCTCGGCCATGACGCTGCCGTCAGCGCAGGTAGAGGCCGGCGACCAGGCCGCCCAGCCCCACTGCGAACATTGCCAGCGAGCCGCTCCCCCAGCCGCGCGCCGCCAGCCGCCCCACGCCGCGGACGAATCCGAACCCGACGATCGCCGGCGCGAGCATCAGGCTGACGTAGCCGACGCCCGTGAACATCATCCAGCGCGGGGCGTGGGCGAGGTGCCAGATGCGCAGCACCGCCAGCAGCCCCAGCAGCCAGCCGAACGCGAATGCGCCGGCCACGAAGCTGACGAAAGGCGACGTCTGTGCTTCGCGGGCGCTCACGAGGCCGAGCATGGCGCGAGGGTTGCGTTGACGCAAGCGTAGGCGCGTGGCACAAACCACGCATGTCGATGTTGGACACGGTGAAGGACGTCGTCGTCGGTCGCGCGATGCGTCTCATGAGCGATCCGCGGGTCTCACGCGTCATGGGCGATCCGCGCGTCATGAACGTCGCGATGAAGGCGGTCGGCGTGGGCGGGACAATCAAGAACGAGCTCGACCGCGCCAGCCGGTTCGCCGCGGGACTGTTCGGGCTGGCCACGCAGGAAGAGGTCGCCTCGCTCCGGTCGACCATCCAGTCGCTGGAGGACAACCTGGCGGTCATGGAAAGCAAGGCGGCGACGGCGCGCGGCAACGGCCCTGGAAACCGCTAGCTCCGCGTCACCTAACCCCGGCCGGGGGGCCCGGGTCTAACGGGGGGAAGGGGCAACGCGGCGATGTCGACTCGTGCCATGCTGGTTCCGGCCGTGACTGAGTCGTCCGACGACATCCCTGACGAGCAGCTCGTGCGCCGATCGCAGCGCGGCGATCGCGCCGCGCTCGAGCTGCTGGTCCGCCGGCACCAGCGGGCGCTGTTCGCGCTCTGCCTGCGCTACGTCGGCAGCCCGGACGAGGCCGCCGATCTGGTGCAGCGGTCATTCCTGCGGGTCATGGGCAAGCTCGGGGAGCTGCGAGACCCGGCCGTATTTCGCGGCTGGTTGCTGCGCATCGGCGCTCATCTGGCGCTGAACCACATTCGCGACCACGCCCGGTTCGTCTCCGACGACGACCAGCCCGAACGGGCTGCGTCTCCGGAGCACCCCGAGGCGATGCTCGCGATCGATCGTCTGGAGGCGGCCGAAGCGGCCGGCGCCCTGCGCGCGGCGATAGCCGAGCTGCCGACCAAGCAGCGGATGACGGTGGAGCTGCGCCTCTACGAAGATCTCCCCTTCCGGGACATCGCCGAAGCGCTGGGGACCAGCGAAGGGGCGGCCAAGGTGAACTTTCACTACGCCGTCCGCCGCCTGCGCAGCCTGCTCGCGTCCGCCGCCGACACCGGGAGCGCCAGGGGGCGGGGGCGATGACCGGCGCCGCCGACACCCTCTGCGCGCGCGTTTTCGACCGCATGGTCGAGCACGGCGATCTCGGGGGAGACGCCCTGCTGCTCGACCACGCGGGCTCCTGCATGACCTGCTTCCGGGCGCTCACCGAGCTGCGGGACGCGCCCCGTTTGAAGGAGATTCTGCGGGCCGCGCCGCCCGCGCAGCCTCCGGCCGGCGCCCCGTTCTGGGACGAGCTCGCGGCCCGTGTCGCCGACGCGGGCGTGGCCCGGAGCCTCGGCGCCGGCGGCTCGCCCGCTCTGGCGGCACGCCGTCCGCGCCGCCGACTCACGGGCGGGATCGGGGTGGCGCTGCTCGCCGCCGCCGCGGCCTGGGTCGTGATGGTGCGCCGCCCCCCCGCCCCGTCGGCCTCCGCGCCAGGTACCGGGGCGCTGACGCTGTCCGCGATCGCGAGCCCTCTCGCCACGGACGACGCGTCCGAGGGGTTCGACGTCGGTGAGCTGGATGGCGCGGTGCTGGAACGGATCGCCGCTCGGCTGCGCGAGAAGCACCACCCGGCGACCTACGCGGCCGGCGACGAGGCAGACTTCGAAGAAGAGGCGCAGCTCAACGACGAGCTGGCCGAGCTCGATGCGCCCGCGCTGCTCCGGGTCGAGCGGTCGCTGGCGAGGACCGCGCTGTGAGATCGCCTTCGGGGGTGGCTCTGGCCGTGACGCTGGCGGTCGCGCCGGGAGTGCACGCACAGACGCCCCCGCCCGGCCCCCCTGCCAAGCCGGCGGTGGCGCCGGCGGCCGAGCGACGGAACCCCGAGCAGCTGCGCAAGGAGGTGCTCGAGCGGATGCGGGCGCTGCGGGCCTGGCGCATCGTCGACGAGCTGAAGCTGGACGAGAGCGCGTCGGCGCGCCTGTTCCCGATCCTGGCCCGGTTCGACGAGCGTGAGATGGCGCTGGCCGTGGAGCGCCGGGACATCACCCGCGAGCTGCGCGCGGAGCTGGCCGCGCCTCACCCCGACGACGGCAAGCTCACAAAGGCCATCGACAAGCTGCTGGGCAACCGGACGCGCCGCCACGCCGTGATGGACGAGCGGATCAAGGAGCTGCGCAAGGCGCTGACGCCCGTGCAGCAGGCCAAGCTCGCCCTGCTGCTCCCGAGCATCGAACGCGACTTCGCCCAGTGGGTCCGCCAGGTCGCTGCCCGCCCCGACGATCCTCCCGAGCGCTGAGCCGAACGGATCGCGTATCAGCGAATCAGAACGTGTATCCGATGGCGGTGCCGACGAAGAAGGCGTCGTAGAAGCCGGTTTCGAGCTTCGCCTCCCAGCCGCGGACCTGTGGGAGCCGGAAGTCCACGCCGACGACGACATTGACGATCGGTAGCACGGAGGGGACGCTCGACTCGGAGAACCGGTGTGGATCGGTCGGGTCGTCGATCCCCGGTCCCAGCCCGCGCAGGTCCTGCTCGCTGCAGCTCGAGCCGGTGCAGCTCACGCCCTTGGGATGGCACTGTGCCAGGTTGCCGGCGTTGGCCTCGGTGCACAGCGTGCTGTCATTGCTGGTTCGCAGGACGTCGCCCGCCAGGACACCGATGCCGATGCCGGCGCCGTAGTGCATCCCGAACCAATCGCTGAAGTTGGTGTGCCAGATGAAGGACGCGTCGGCGCCGTACATCGCCAGGCCCCGGAACTGGACGAAGTCGGTGTCCTCGGCCGCCTCCCGCCCCTTTCCCAGCCAGTTTCCGTCGTGCGGGGAGAGGTTCATGTAGGTGAGGGAGATCGCGAAGTCGAAGTTCCCCTTTCGCCGGAAGAACTCGATCGCCGTGCCCCACGACGATAGCGGGACGTTCTGCTTGGTGAACAGGTTCAGCACGAACTTCGGAACCGTCACCCAGCGCAGTCGCGTGGCGATGCCGTAGGAGAGATCCGACGGACGTACGGGCACCCCGTCGTACTCGAGCGACGCGGCCGGCACGATCACGGGGAGCGGTTTGGTCTCGGCGCGGGGGCGTGAGGCCTCGGTCGCCTCCGGCATCGGCGCGGGCGGGAGCGGCCCGGGCACGGGCGCTGGGGCGGCCGCGGGCGCTGGGGCGTCATCCGCTGCCACCGCCCGCCGCGCACCTGCCGAAACATTCACAACCAGCAATGCCGCGAGGACGAGTGTGACCCGGCTCATGCGCGGCGACTATACATGAGCTCGTCGGGCGCGCGTACGACGCGCGGCGCCGGCCATGCTCAAGCGCCCGCGGCGCCGGGCCGATGTTCAGACATGCCGCGTCTCGTGCGGTATCCGCAGGAATACATTTTGAAAATTGCGTTATTCAGCATGGGCGGATGCGAGGGTCGAGCGCCGTGGCGAGTCGTCTAGACCACGTTGTTGTCCCGGTGACGGCCGCGGGCGACCAGTTCGGTCGCTACCGGCTGGTCGAGCTCATCGGCAAGGGGGGGATGGCGGAGGTGTTTCTGGCCGTCAGCCACGGCTCCACGACGGCTGGGGCGGCGGAGGGCGATGGTTTCCAGCGGACCTTCGTCATCAAGCGGATCCGCCCCGACCGCTCCGACTCGCCCAAGTTCGTGCAGATGTTCTGCGACGAGGCGCGCATCTCGGCGCTGCTCCACCACCCCAACATCGTGCAGGTGTACGACTTCGGTCAGATCGAAGGCGCGTACTTCATGGCGATGGAGTACCTGCGCGGCAAGGACCTGGCCTCGGTGTTGCGCGCGCTGCGCGCGCAGCGCGCGGCGATGCCGGCGTCGCTGGCCGCCACCATCACCCGTGACGTCGCGCGCGCCCTGCACCACGCGCACAACGCGCTCCTTCCCGGCGGAGAGCCGTGCGACATCGTCCACCGCGACGTCACCCCGTCGAACGTGATGTTGCTCTGGACCGGGGGGGTGAAGATCCTCGACTTCGGCATCGCCAAGGCCGCGGCGCTGGCCCGCCCCGAGGAAGCGACCGCGCGCAACGCCGGCAAGCTCCCGCGGCTGCAGGGGAAGCTCGCCTACCTGTCGCCCGAACAGATCCGGGGCGCCGACGTCGATCGGCGATCCGATCTGTTCTCGCTCGGCATCGTGCTGTGGGAGATGGTCGCCGGCCAGCGGCTGTTCGCCGGCGCCGACGAATACGAGACGATGCGTAACGTCCTGATGCAGCCGATCGCGCCGCCGTCGCGCCGTCGCGGCAGCATTCCCGCGGGGCTGGACGCGATCGTGGTGCGCGCGCTGGCCCGCGAGCCCGAACGCCGCTACCAGACCGCCGAGGAGATGGCCGACGCTCTGGACGAGCTGTTGATCGAGATGTCGACGAGCGCGCAGGCGATCCCGCACCTCTTGCATCATCTGTTCGGCCGCGACCCGAACCCCGCGGAGACCGAGGAGGCGCTGTCGGCGACGATCTCGGCAACGGGCACCGCCGGCCCCGACGCGCCGACGCCGATGCCGCTGGTGGCGACCCGCGCGCGCCGCTTCGGCCCGCTCGCCTTCCTGGTGGCGGCCGCCGTCGCGGTGCTGGCGACGATCGCGGCGGCGCTGCTGCGGTAGCGCCCGCGCGCGGGCGGCTAGTCGAGCTCCGCCAGGTCGGTTTCGATCAGCAGGTAGAGCGCCCGCTGAAACGTCAGCAGCTCGCCCGGATCTTCGTACTGCGCCATCCAGTCGCCCAGGGTGCGCGAGCCGTCGAGCATCGCCAGGACCTCGCGGGGGGTGGGGCCGATGCGGAACGCCTCGGGGGCCAGTCGCTCGCGCCGGGAGGCGAGGGGCCGGAAGTCGAGCAGCTGCGCGAACCGCTGCTCGAGCAGCGGACGGGGCAGGTTGACCACGCCCGCCCCGAGGATCTCGAAGGGATCGAGGCCGAGCGGGAAGCTGTCCTGACGATTGGCGACGCCCCGGTAGAACGCGAACGTCCCCTCGGTCCACGCGAACACGTCGATCACGCGATCGCGCACCTGCTGCGACAACAGCCGGAACACGTCCAGCGGGCGCAACAGCCCCAGCGCCACCATCGTGTCGCCGAGCTTGCCGTTGTAGTGGGGCAGCATGCTGAGCGCGAGCTCCAGATCGTTGACCCCCAGCACCTGCTTGCCGACCAGGTACTCGCCGAACCGCTCGCTGGGATCGCTCGAGTTGACCGACTCGGGCGCGCCGCGGACCAGGAAGATCTCCTTCTGTTGCTGGCCCAGCTCGAACTGCAGGAGGCCCGTCTCCCCCGCCAGCGCCAGATCGCAGCAGAGCCGCATCGGGGTGATGACGCTGACGTCGCCGGCGCTGTCGGGCGGGCGCTTGGGCGCGCCCGACACGAACCGGCCGACGTCGCTGGCAGTCCCCGGCCGGCGGACCGGTCTGGTGGGGTGGCGCAGGCGGGCGCTCAGGTCGGCCTTCTCGTCCACATTGGCCACCGGCGTGAACCCCCGCGCCGACGAGCGCTCGCCGCTCTCCTCCTCGGGCCAGCTCCGGTCCCCCTCGTGCGCCTCGGGGAGCGGGAGCCCGCCGCGGGGCGTGGTCGGCGTGTCGGGAATCGCCTCCGGGATCGACGCGGTTGCCACCCGCCCGCCCGAGGTCGCCCCGGCCGCCATCGCGACCTCGGGCTGCAGCGCCCGCTCGCTGTCGACCTTGCGCGCCGCCTGCAGCAGCCGGGCCGCCGCCTCTGGGCTCGCGTCGAACAGCGTCCCCGCGAACGCGCGCAGATCGGACGGGCCCATCCGCTGTCCGGTCGAGAACAGGTAGTCGGCGAGCTCCTCGCGCAGGTCGGCCGCGCTCTGGAAGCGCTCGTCGGGATCCTTCCGCAGCGCACGGCGGACGATCTTGTCCAGGCGCGGCGGCAGATCGGCGCCGTACTTGTCCAGCCGATCGAGCTTCACATCGCGCACCTTCAGCAGCACGTCGAGATCGGCGGCCGCGGTGAACAGCCGCCTTCCGGTGAGCAGCTCGGCGAGCACGACGCCGATCGCGAACAGATCGCTCCGCGCGTCGATCGGTTTACCCACGACCTGCTCCGGGGACATGTAGCCGTACTTCCCCTTCAGGGTCCCGGCCTGCGTCTTCGATTCGCGGCGTTGCGCGTGGGCGATGCCGAAGTCGCCCAGCTTCACGTCGCCCCGCTTGGACATGAACAGATTCGACGGCGAGATGTCCCGGTGGACGATCTGCATCGGCTTCCCTTCCATGTCGCGGGCGTTGTGCGCGTAGTCGAGCGCCTCCAGCACTTCGCTGATGATGAACACCGCCAGCGATCGGGGCAGCTGCACGCGCTTCTGCGCCGCCGTTCGCAGCAGCCCGAGGGCGTCGAAGCCGTCGATGTACTCGAGCGCGGTGAAGAACTGTCCGTTCACCGCGCCGAAGTCGAGCACCTGGACGATCTTCGGATGGGTCAGCTGCGCGGTCAGCTTCGCCTCGTCGATGAACATGGAGACGAAGCTCGGGTCAGCCGCCAGATGGGGCAGGATCCGCTTGATGACCAGGATCTTCTCGAACCCGTGCGACGAGGTGATCTTGGCCCGGAAGACCTCGGCCATTCCGCCGATGGCCAGTCGCTCCAGCAGCAAGTAGCGGCCAAAGGCCGAGGGCGCTTCCGGCGTTCCCTCCGTGGCCATGTGATGCAAACTATACCAACCCAGCCGGCGATCGCGTCGGGGGGAACGTGACTCTGGAGAGGGTCTCTAGCGATCGGGTCGGGGTGGGGAACCTGACTCTGGAGTGGGACTCCAGGATCGCATCCTGCGATCGCGTCGGGCGCCGGACGCTTCGAGGTCCCGGCCTACAGCCCAAACCTCAACGACGTTTTCCCAGGGCCTTGCGGAGCTGAAGCGGCTCGGCGGTCTCGCCCGCGAGCTCGAGCGTCCGATAGGCGGCGCGACGGCCGCGGGCCTGGCTCTCCTCGGTGAGGGCCGCCGCCGCGAGCATTCCCTTGCCCTGCTCGTAGTAGCGTCGCTCCTCGTCGGAGATCTCCGCCAACAATCTGGCGCTGACGGCATCCCCCTGCCCCTCGCAGAACGAGATCAGCGTCCCGAGGCGGGCCATGATCAGCGCCTTGCCGGTGACGTAACCGGCCGACGACCGCTCCTCCTGAGTCGTGAGCGAGCGAAGAAATGCGAACGACTTCGAATAGCCGCCGGCGCGGGGGTCGAAGGGCGGCACGCCGAGCTCGGCCAGCCGCCCTGACAGCCGGCGGCACTGCCGGGCGCTGTCGCCGCACTGCTCCGCCAGCGACAGCTTCATCTCCAGGTCGTCGCAGTCGCTGATCCAGAGCGCCGCCACCTCGGCCACCTCGATCGCCGCCTTGGTGGCGAAACGGAGGGCGTCGGCCACCTCGACCCCTTCCTTGCCGAGCGCGGTTCGCAGCGCGTCCACGATCCGCTGGAGCGAATTTTGATTCTTCGCGTCGAGCTCGCTGACGAAGCTTTCTGCTGCCACCATGGCGACCCGTATCTTCCCCTAAAAAAACTGTACGCGGGACTATAAAGCGCCTACCCGACCCCGCCGATGAATGTGGTGCAGACCCTGCCACAGGTCCGTCCGGTTAGCTAGCCGGCCTGGCGGTGGGTTCCGTAGGTCTTGGCGTGAAGGTAAGCGATCAAAGAAGGTTCCCTCGGGTCCTGAGCCTGGCTGGGCTCGCGTCGTTCGTGGGCGCGCTGGCGCTCGCCGGCTGCGGCGGCGAGACCGCTGGTCTGCCGGAGGAGCTGGGGCCCCCGGTCATGCACGACGACCTCATCACCCCCGCGGCCCCCAAACCCGAGACCGGCGCGCCGGCGTTTCAGAGCGCGCAGAGCGCGGTGTCGAGCAGTGGCCATGACGACGACCCGAAGGTCTTCTACCTGCTTTACGCGGACGGCAACCCGCCGCCCGAGGCGAACTACGACGCCTGCGACGGCAGGACGGCGCCCAAGTTCGAGTGCCAGTTCGCGCCCACGCTGATCGAGTGTCAGCGCCAGATCCAGGCCTACCTCGACGCCTGGTATGCCGACTTCAACATCATCTTCACGCTCACCCGCCCCACGAGCGGGAAGTACTACACCGAGGTGATCTCGTCGGGCGGCGGGGCGTGGTGCAACGTCGGCATGGAGGTCGCGGGCGTGTCGCCGTTCCTCTGCAAGGACCTGAAGGGGGGCGTCGCCTACACGTTCCGCGGCGGCCAGAGCGCGAAGGAGACCGCCGTCATCATCGCGCAGGAGCAGGCCCACCTCCTCGGTCTCGAGCACACGAACAGCTCGCGCGACCTGATGTACCCGACGATCTGCACCGACTGCGACGGGTTCGTGAACAAGAACGAGGCGGTGAACGGCGATCGCTGCGATCGCCCCAGCCAGAACTCGTACAAGATGGTGATGGACGCTCTCGGACCCTGGCGCGGGGGTGCCAAGCCGTCGCCGTTCGGCTGCATCGACGACAAGCTTCCGCCGACGGTGACGTTCGTCACCCCGACCGATGGGGCGACCATGGGCCACGACTTCAGCGTCAAGCTGGACGTGCGCGACGACTGCGATCTGGCGAAGGTGGAGATTGCCGTGACGCCGCTCGGGCTGACCGCGACGGCGCACAAGCCCCCCTACGAGTGGGACCTGACCGGCATCAACGGGCCGCAGACCATCACCGTCACCGCCACCGACTCAGGCGGTCGCAGCTCGGTCACCACGGTGTCCGTCAACGCGCCCGAGGGGCGCGGCGACGGAGCTCTCGCCGATACCGGCGCGGGCTGCACGGTCGCCTCGGGCGCGTTCGGTGCGGCCGGGCTGTTTCCGTCGGTGGCCATGCTGCTGCTCTTCTCCCGCCACCATCGGCGGAGCCGCTTCCGCCGCGTCAGCGGCGCGCTTCGAACGAAGTAGCCGGTCAGGCGTGTCCGGAGCGACGGCGCAGCGTCCACTCGAGCGCCAGTAGCGCGACGCCGATCAGCAGCAGCGGCGGGGCCGACCAAATCTCGACGGTCTGCTGGCGCCCGACCCGAATTTCGCGCGACGAGCGGACGTCGGTGCGCGGGAAGTCCTCGAACGTGTAGCTACCGCCAGAGGTCTGCGCGATCTCACGTAGCACCTTGTCGCGGGCGGCGACGTCCTCCAGCTCGGGGCCGCTGGCCCGGACCACGAAGGTCTCCTCCTGCGTCACCTGACGGCCGTCGACGGTTGCGCGCCCGGTCAGGCGATAGGCGCCGGGCGGCAGCACGCCGACGTCGACGTGGGCCTCGCCCTCGGCGTCGGTGGTGGCCTCCAGGGTGCGCAGCGGCTTGACGTCGGCCGCGGCGGCCGTCTCCGCGGAGACCACCGCGAGCGAGATCGCGACCCCCGGGGCCGCGGCGTAGTCGGGGTGCATCGCCCGCACCCGCGCCGCGATCGGCTGGTTGCGGCGGTACTCCAGGCGGTCGAGCTCGATCCGCAACAGCGTCAGCGCGGGATCGCGCACCAGCCAGCGGATGGCGTTCTCCCAGAAGCGCTGGAAGGCGCGTCCGTCGTCCCCTTCGCCGGCGGCGAGGAACCCCCAGTGCCAGGCGGTGTCGGTCAGCAGCGCCAGCGCCCGCCCCTTGCCGGCGTCCCCCGCGACCAGCACCGGCGCCGGCTTGCCGTCGTTTCCCTTGAGCGTCGGGTGGACGAGCAGCGTCGCGCTCCCCGCCCGCGCGCGCGGGACGCGGTTGATCCCCTCCAGCGCGGGCAGTCGGCTCCAGCGCAGATCGTTGTCGCGGGGATCGAGCAGCAGCGAGGTCACGGGGTGGGTCCGCCCCTCGGGGGTGAGCCGGGGCTTGAACCCATCGCTGGTCAGGTCGGCGTCGTTCGCGCCGGTGATCGTCGGCGGCGTGGGCGGCAGCTCGACGGGGAGCACGTCGCGCAGCGCCGTGGCGCCGTAGCCCCCGCTGGTGAACGACAGATCGCCGCCGATCATCGCGATCGCCCCGCCCCCTTCGACATAGTCGCGCACGCCCGGAAGGAACGGCTCGACGCCGTACGGGGCGTAGTTGAAGTTCTGGAAGATCACCAGGTCGAACGAGTGCAGCTGCTCCTCGAAGATCTCGAAGGTCGGAAACGGGATCAGCGACAGATCGTTCCGGTTCCAGGGCTGCTCGTCGGTCTCGGTGCGGAGGATGAAGAACGAAACCAGATCGACGTTGGGATCGCGGCGCAGCATCGCCCGCAGGAAGCGCTCGTCCCACGATGGCCGCCCGGTCAGGTGCAGCACCCGCACCCGATCGCGGATCACCTTCAGCGTGAAGGACTGCTGGTTGTTGCCCGGCAGCGCCTCTCCCGCGCAGCACGGGCGTCGCGATCTCGGAAGACGAAGTTGCCCGGGTGATCGGGGAGCCAGTCGAACGAGATCTTCTCCTCGGAGCGGTCGCCGCGCAGCACGACGGCGCGGGTGGCGACCGGACGGCCGTCGCGCTCCAGCGTCACCTCGACCTGCCGGTCGGGGAGGCCGGTCTGGCGGATCACCGCCTCGATGCTGACCGGCGTGCGCACGAACGCCAGCTCGTCGGCGAGCACCGCCGCGACGGAGAGATCGCGCAGCGATTTCTCGCCCGAGGCCGACGGTGTGCACCGGCGCGCCCAGCGCCTCGATGGTGGCGCGGGTGGCGGCGTCGAGCGGCCCCTCGCCGATGCGGCCGGTGTCGATGCCGTCGGAGAGCAGCACCACGGCGCCGAGATCGCGGCCGGCGTAGCGGGCCCGCAGCGTCGCCCAGGGCCTCGCCGATCCGGGTCGCGTCGGCGGACGGCTCGCGCAGGACGGCCGCGTTCGCGGGGGCCACGCTCTCGCCGAACGTGTAGAGGTCGACCTCGTGCCCCGCCTGCTGCCAGGCCGCGAGCCGCGGCGCCGCCCGCTCCAGCAGCGTCGCCGCCCGCTCGGCCCGCGACGCGCCCCCGTCGGGGGGGCGCACCGCCATCGACCGCGAGCCGTCGACCAGCACCGCGACACGGTTCGGGACGTGGGTCACCTGTCGCAGCTCCACCGTCGGCTGCAGCGCCATCAGCAGGCAGGCGGCGATCCCCAGTACCCGCAGCGCGAACAGCAGTCCTCCCCGCGCGCGCCGCTCCTCGATCAGCGACAGCGCCGACAGCGCGATCGCGATCGCCGCCCCGGCGACCAGCAGCACCACCGCCAGCCGCCCGAGGTGCGACGCCGCTCCCAGGGTGAGCCGCCAGTCGTTGTAGCCCGACGGCAGCCGGAACAGCGCGCTCACCGAGGGAACCGCCGGGTGCGCAAGATGTAGTCGATGTGCGCCTGCTCGGTCTTGTAGTCGAGGCAGAGCGCGTACATCACCAGGTTCACGCCCAGCCGGAAGGCCTCTTCGCGCTGGTCGTCGCCGCCCGGGATCACCTCGTGCTCCCAGCGACCGAACCCGTCGCGCGCCCAGGCGCCGCCCAGATCGTTCTGGGTGTAGACGACGGCGAGCCGGCGATCCCGCTCGACCCCCTCGAGGTAGGGGGCCGCCACGACCCGGCCGGGCGCGCCGCGCAGCACGTAGAACGACTTCCAGAGCACGTGTGCGTCAGGGATCCGGATCGGCAGCTCGCCCGGCAGCGTCTGAGCAAGCAGCCGGCGGACCGATTCGTCGAAGCCGCCGCCCGCGCGCCCCTCGGCCGAATCGATCAGCAGGAAGCCGCCGTAGGTGATGTAGCGGCGCAGGCGGATCACGTCCGCCTCGGGGGGGAGCGCGAAGGCGCGATCGCCTGAAAGGACCAGGAACGGATAGCGGTGCAGCGACGGATCCGAGAGGCGGACGTCGGCCGGATCCGAGGCGGTGGCGACCGATGTCCGGCGGACGACCTCCCAGGCCAGCCTGCGCAGCCCCGTTGGCCGGGGATCGGGTAGGCCCGGGAGCGCGAGGCGCGCGAACCGGAACAGCGAATGGTCGCCGATGGCCCACCCACGGCGCGGACGCGCGAGCGCGAACGTCGACGCAGCGAGACCGGCGGCGAGGATCCGGCGGCGCGAAAAACGGTCGATCATCGATCTGGGCTCTTTGGGCAGTCGAGGCTTTCCACTAGACTGCCGCCTGCATGCGCGCGCGATGGATGCTGGCCGTCGGTCTCGCGACCGCGTCGGCGTTGCTCGCGGAGTCCGGCGCGCGCGCCGCCGCCGACGACGAGACGCCGGCCCCGGCGCCCGGCAAGCCGCCCGCCGGCGCTGAAGCGCCACCCGCTCCGGCGCCCGCCCCGCTCCCGGCGCCCGTGGCGACCGAATCTGTCCCGGCACCCGCGGCGCCCGCGACCAAGGTCTTCCCCAGGCTGAGGGCTCCGTCGCTGCTGCACAAGAACCAGTTCGGGATTGCGCTCATGCCCGGGATCGGGTTTCGGGTCATCGCACCGTACAAGGAGATGATCAGCTGCGGTGAGCAGGCCAAACGGGTCTGCACCGGCCTCCTGCCGTTGTTCCTCGACGTGCAGCCGTCGTTCGGGTTCGCCGAGCACTGGGATGTGATCGTGGACCTCAGGTTCGGAATCATGACCGACTTCACCAAGTCGCACGAGCTGGCGGTTGCCCCGGGCGTTCGCTACTGGGTCGACAATGACGCCCAGACCAAGTTCTACGCGACCATCCAGGCCGTGTTCGACGCCACGGCCCAGCACAACACCGCGGTCTCCGGTACTGACGTCGGGGTGCGCAACGCGAACGGGTTCATGTTCGACGTCATGCGCAACCTCGGTGTCTACCTGCAGTTCGGTGAGACCATCGCCTTCGTGCGGTGGCTGCGGTTCGAGATCGATGCCGGCATCGGCGTCCAAGCGCGTATCCCCTGACCTAGAATGATCCATATCGGGCGGATGGGGGAGGCGGACGTCGAGGATGCGGCGACAATCCTGTTCGACGCGTTCGGCGCTGCCTACCGCCGCCGCGGGCATGCGCCGCCGTTTCCGACCCGCGACAGCGCCGCCTGGCTCTGTCGCGCCTACATCGATCTCGATCCCGAAGGCTGCCTGCTGGCGCGCGACGGACGCGAGATGGTCGGCGTCGGGTTCGCCCACCCGCGTGGCGGCGCGCTCAGCATCGGTCCCCTGGCGGCGCGCCCCGGAGCTCCGGCCGGTGTGGCCCGTGCGCTGATGCGGGGGCTCGGGGCGCTGGCGACCGGCGCGACCAGCCTGCGGCTGTTTCAGGACAGCTTCAACCCCGACTCTTTCGGCCTCTACACCCGGCTCGGCTACGTCGTCGTCGACGTCGCCCCCTATCTGCTCGCCGAGCGTCTCGAGCCGGCGCCGCCGGTGGCCGGCGAACCGGCGGTTCGCACCATGACGCGGGCCGATCTGGCCGAGGTCGAGCGCTACGACGCCGCCCGCACCGGCGCCGATCGCCGCCGCGATCTCGCGCTCCTGCTCGCGACCGGGGGTGGTCTGCTCTGCGAAGGGCCCCTCGGTTTGGCGGGATATCTGTTGTTTCGGGCGCTGCCGGCGCGGACGGTGATCGGACCGGGCGTGGCCGAGTCGGCCGAGGCGATGGCGGCGCTCGTCGACGGTGTGGCGGCGGCTTTGCCGGGCCGTCCCGCGGTGATTCGCGCTTCAGCTGCCGCACCGCTGGTGCTCCAGCGCGCGTTCGCGCGCGGCTTTCGGGTCGACCACCTGGGGAACCTGATGGTGTCTGGTCCCTACGCGGCCCCGCCGGCACAGCTCTACGCGCTCTTCCCCGAGAGCCTGTGACTCTCGGTCCGCCATGGTATGGTTTTCCGACCTGCGCGGCCCCTGAGCCGCGACGGTTTTGACATGGACGTCCGCTGCGATCGCTGTCAAACCGAGTACGAGCTGGATGACGCCAGTGTCGCGGAGGGCGGCGCCTCCGTTCAATGCACCAGCTGCGGTCACACTTTCGTCGTCTCGCGGATGGCGGTTTCGGATAGGCCGACCCCGACCGTGAGCGCTGCCGGAGCGGTCGCCGCGGCGGCGGCCGCCGCGGCCGGCGGCGGCGCGGCCTGGATGCTGACGACCGAGGAGGGGAAGACCCACCGCTTTCGCGACCCGACGACGCTGCAAAAGTGGATCGTCGAGCGGCGGGTCGGCCGCGCCGATCGCGTCTGTCCCCCGGGCGGCAGCTGGCGCCGGCTGGGCGACGTCGACGAGCTTCGCCCCTTCTTCGAAGTGGTCGACCAGGCCGATCGCGTCTCCGCGGCGGCCCGGGTGGCGCGGCCGACCGCGCCGGAGACGCCCCAGCGCAAGACGCCGCGCCGCAACTACGCATCGCCCGACGAGGACGACGACGACATCATGACCACCGGCGGGCACGGCGGTGGGGGCGGGTACGCGGGGTCGGGGCGGCTCGACTCCGACGTCGGAGGACTGGCGGCGATGGGGGTCGACGACAGCCTCGACGTGATGCTCCCCAAGCGTCACACCGGACGCAACGTCTTCCTGGGTACCCTGATCCTGGGGCTCGCGGGCCTGGCGGCCTACCTCGGGTTCAAGGACCCGCACCTCTTCGGGCGTGGCGCAGCGCCGGTCGCCAGCGCGCCGGTCGCACCCGCCGCCGCGCCTTCCCCGCCCCCGCCCGCCGCCGCGCCGGCCACGCCTCCCGTCGCCGCCGCGCCGCCACCGCCCGCCGCCGCGCCTCCCGTCGCTGCCGCGCCGCCGCCCCCCGCCGCCGCGCCGTCCCCCGCCGCCGCGCCTGCCGCGCGTCCCGCGTCGCCCCCCGATGAGCCGGCGCCGGTGGCGTCCGGAGCGCGCCCGACGCGCCCGGCAGCCGCCGAGGCACCGCGGGCCCGCAGCTACGAGCAGCTGGTCGCCGACGGCGATCGCGCCCTGGAGAACGGCAGCACGGGGCGCGCCCAGAAGCTGTACGAGGACGCGCTCAGGCTGCAGCCGAACGGCGTGGCTGCGATGACGGGGACGGCCTACGTGCTGCTCGACAAGCAGAAGCCGCTGGCCGCGATCGACATGTTCAAGCGCGCGCTCTCGAACGCGCCGGGATTCCCGCAGGCGCTGTTCGGCTTGGGCGAGGCGTACCGGTCGCAGGGATCGCCCACGCAAGCGGTGGAGGCGTACAAGCGCTACCTGGAGGCTGCCCCCGGCGGCTCCGACGCGCCGGCCGCCCGCCGTCAGCTGCGCGAGCTGGAGAGCCTGGCGGCGTCGCGCCGGCAGCAAGCCGGTGGGTCATCCACCGAGCCGTCCGCGCCGCCCGAGACGCCCTAGCTTCGCGCGGGAGCGGCCAGAGAAGCGCTCGGAAATAGCCGCACCCCCGCGCTTCGCGCGGGAGCGGCTAGCCGGCGACAGGGGCCGGCACGGGCGCCGTGCTCTCGACCAGCGCCAGCAGCGTGTCGACCAGCTCGACGATCGTGGCGACGGGGGCCGCCCCCTCGACCTGCCCGGCGAACACCGGCGGCGCCTCGGCGATCGGGCTCGGGTTCGCGACCAGATAGCGCGCGGCGCCGGGCCACAGCGTGACCGCCCCGTCACCGAGGTTCCGCGCCAGCCGGACCCGAAGGTCGATGTCGGCGAGCGGCGCGTCGCCGTGGACGCTGAACTTCTGATCGAAGGCGGGATCGCCGGTCTTGCGGCGCGCCGACTTGAGCCGATGCTCGGGGCTGCGCGCGAGCCAGTGGCGGTGGCGCTCGATGCTGCCGACGGGCGGATCGTGCGCCGGGGCGAGGCCGACGCGGGCGTCGATCTCGACGAGCGATCCCCGCTTGCGCAGCAGGCGCAGCGAGACGAGGTGGCCACGGCGGTGGGTCCGGATGCGGTTCGCCTCCAGCTCGCCGTCCTCGACCCAGACCGCCTCCGGGGGCGCGTCGTCCGGAGCGGTGCGATCGCCGAGCGCGGTGGCGAGACGACCGATGTACGCGCGCCACTCGGCGGCCGGGACCCGGGGCCGGTCACGGTCGGCGTACGGCGCGGCGCGAAGCTCACCCACCCCCAGCGCGAGCAGCCCGAGCAGCGACAGCGCCAATTCCACCGGCGAGCCCGCCTCGTAGCCGCCCAGCGCCAGCAGCACCAGGCCGTAGCCGGCGAGCCGCATCCCCGCCTTGTCGTTCAGGAGCTGGACGGTGGCGTAGGTCCACCCGAAGAACGCGACGACGTGGGCGACGCCCGCGAGTGAGCCGAGCCGGGGCAGCTCGATGCGCAGCCCGTAGAGGACGCTCGCCTGCATCAGGTCGAAGCGGACCCCGAGCACGAACGCGAATCCGGTGGTCAGCACCACCGCGACCGCGAGCGGCAACCGCCAGCGCCGTTCGGCGGGCGGGCGCGGCGGCAGCAGGAAAGGCGCGGCGGCCGCAGCCACCAGCAGGGCGAGCTCTCCGGCGGCGGCGATGGCCGGGGCCGCGGGGGCCAGCGCGGAGCGTCCGGCGCCGATCACCGCAACCACGCGCAGCACGCCGGGGAGCGCGAACAGCGCCACCCCCACCTTCACCCGCGGGAGCGCCGGCGCGCGCGCGAACGCGCCGACGGTGAGCAGCGAGAGGAAGCCGAACCCCGTCTCCAGGCAGAGGAAGAACTGCTGAGAGGTGTAGCCGGCAAGCAGCGCCTGTCCGAGCAGCCCCGCGAAGAAGAGCGCGATGACCACCACCGAGTACCGCATCGCCTTCGGGTACAGCTCGCCTCTGCGCAAGAGCCCGACGAAGGCGATGATCAGCACCGCCAGGGCCAGCACAGCGGTCAGCTGGAACAGGAACGGCCCGATGGTCGCGAACAGGTTGGCCGCTGAGGCCGTCGGCCCCCCGCCCGACAGCGCGCTGCGGGGAAAGAACAGCCGTCCTCCCAGCCTGTTGACCAACAGCTCCAGGAGCGCGACCGCCAGCAATGCGGCGGTCAGGTTCAGGGAGCGTGCGCGGAGCATCGCTCGTTCCATGGGGCGACGAATTATACCTACTTGTTATACACACTTGGGCCCGCGTGCCTGGGGCGTCGGGGTGTCAGAAACTGACCTGGCGTCTACTTTTCACCGCTGTGCTAACATCTACTGTCGGGTACCCGTGGTTAGCGTCACCGCCAGGAAAATCCGGGATCACGGCCGGGAGCGGGCCTCTTTGGGGGTCGGACGCACCTATGCCGGATACCTGATCAGCTACCCGAGCGTCGGGCGCGGCATGGTGATCTTTCGCGACCCCAACGGCCACCGCATGGTGACCACGCCGGTCAAGCGCGTCCTCGGCGACGCGACCGGAGAGCAGATCTACGTGGAGACCGAGAATTCGGTCTACCTGCTGACCTTCCGGGCTGAGCCGCTGCGCCAGCTTCCGCATGCGCTGGCAGCCGTCACCACCAGTCGCCAGCGCAAAAGTTAATTCGTGACGGGGGCAGCCCCCGCCCCTAAGCTTTTTCGCGTGGATCGGCAATTGCTTTGGGTCTGGTGGTCATGATTCCACGCGCACTGATTCTGGCCGCCGGTAAGGGAATGAGCGTCTCCGACCCGGAGACGCCCAACTGTCTGACAGTGGTGGGGCGTTGCACCCTCCTCGAACGGACGCTGGGTCTCCTGGAGAGCCTCGGCGTCCAGAAGATCGGGGTCGTGGTCGGCTTCGGGGGCGCCGCCGTCCGCCGCCATGTCGCCGGATCGTCGGCGCTGTCGGCCATCACCAAGCGGCGCGTCATTTTCTTCGAGAACCCCGACTGGGAAGGGCCGAACGGGCTGTCGGTGCTGGCCGCGCGGTCGTTCCTGACCGAGCGGACCTTGCTGATCATGGCCGACCAGATTGCCGCCCCCGCGCTGGTGCAAGAGGTGGGTGGTCTGGCCAGCACCGGTGACCGCACCGTGCTCTGCGTCGACCGCGATCTCGCGCGGGTGTTCGACATCGATGACGCGACCAAGGTGAAGCTCGCCGGCGATCGGGTCACCGACATCGGCAAGGGCCTCACCGCCTACGACGCCTTCAGCGCCGGGCTCTTCGTGATGGCACCGTCGCTGCTCGACGCGCTCGACAGCCTCCCGCGGCCATCGCTGACCGAGGGCGTTGCGGCGGCCGCGGCCCGCGGGCAGGTCGTCGCGCACGACGTTGGCCGCAAGCTGTGGCAGGACGTCGATAGCGCCGAGATGAAGCTGCACGCCGAGTGGCTGCTGCGGGTCTACGGCGACGAGCTGGCGCGACCCGCGATGCAGGCGGTGGCGCCGTCGGCGGCCGCGAGCACGCTGGAGCTGATCGAGCAACTCCTCGCCGAGAAGGATCTCCCCGGGCACGTGCTCTTCAGCCCGGGCCCGGTGATGACCTCGGCGCGCGTGAAGGCGGCGCTGGTGCACTACGACGTCTGCCATCGCGACGAGGACTACTCGGCGGTCGTGGGGCGCCTGCAGGACAAGCTGCGTACCGTGTTTCACGCCTCGCCCGAGCACGAGACGCTGCTCATCACCGGGTCTGGAACCGCCGCGATGGAGATGTCGATCTCGTCGGTGGTCCCGCCGGGCAAGAAGCTGCTGGTGATCGCCAACGGCGCCTTCGGGGATCGCCTCGACGAGATCGCGGTGCTGCACGGCATCGACCGCGTGACGTTGCGCTACCCCTGGGGGACGCTCCCCAACCCGCGCGACGTGGCCCGGGCGCTGGACGCCGATCCCGAGATCGCGGCCGCCGCGATGATTCATCACGAGACGTCGGTCGGGCTCCTGAACCCGGTCGGCGACGTCGGCCGGCTCTGCCGCGCGCGGGGCGTGACCCTGGTCGTGGACGCGGTCTCCGCTCTCGGCGCCGAGGACGTCGACGTGGTTCGCGACTGCGTCGACATCTGCTACTCGTCGGCGAACAAGTGCCTGCACTCGGTGTCGGGCGTGTCGTTCCTGTGCGTCGCCCCGGACGTCTGGCCACGGATCGCCAACATCCCGCCCCGCGTCTACTACCTGAACCTGATGCGCCACCGCCAGTACCTGGCCGAGCTGCGACAGACGCCCTTCACGCCCGCGGTGTCGTCGTTCTTCGCGCTCGAGACCGCCCTCGACGAGCTGAGGGAGCAGGGGGGCGTTCCCGCGCGCCGGGACACCTACCGCAAGCGCAACCTCCGGATACGGCGCATGTTCACCGATCTCGGGTTCGAGTCGTACAGCAACACCGGCCGCGAGTCGCACACCATCTCGATGTTGCGGCTCCCTGACGGGTTGGAGGTCGACGCCCTCTACGACGGCATGAAGGCGCGCGGTTTCATCATCTACCGCGCCAAGGGCGAGCTGGCCGATCGCTACATGCAGATCTCGAACATGGGCGAGCTGCCGGACGCCACGATCGACGCGTTCCTGGCCGCGGTCGCCGCGGTCGTCGCCGAGCAACGGAGTGCCACGGCGGCGGCGCGTCCAGCCTTGAAGTCCGTCTGAGGAATGCGGGCGGCGCTGTTCCGCCGCCACGGCGGGCCGGAGGTCATGGAGGTCGGGGATGTCCCGACGCCGACCCCCGGCCCCGGCGAGGTGCAAATTCGCGTCACCGCGGCCGCGGTGAACCACGTCGACCTCTGGCTGCGGCGGGGGATGCCGGCGCTTCACGTCGCGTTTCCCCACGTCCCGGGCGGTGATGTGTGCGGCGTCATCTCGGCGCTGGGCGCCGGGGTCGCGCCGCGTCCGGAGCTCGCCGAGGGCGATCGGGTGCTGCTGAACCCGGGGTTGTCGTGCGGACGCTGCCCGGCGTGCCTCGACGGGCGCGACAACCTGTGTCCCGAATTCAGGCTGCTCGGGGAGCACGTCTGGGGCGGTCAGGCGGAGTACGTCGTGGTCCCCGCGGCGAACCTGGTCGCGGCCCCGCGCGGGCGGGTGCCGCTGGACGACACGGCGCTCGCCTCCCTACCGATCACGTTCACGACCGCCTGGCAGATGCTGATCGATCGCGCGCGCGTCCGCCCCGGCGAGACGGTGCTGGTGGTCGCGGCCGGCTCGGGGGTCGGGGTGGCCGCCATCCAGATCGCCAAGCTGCACGGCGCGCGTGTGCTGGCGGCCGCCTCGACCGACGCGAAGCTGGCCGCGGCGCGGGCGCTGGGCGCCGACGAGACGATCAACCTCACGACGGGGGACCTGGTCGCCGAGGTGAAGCGCCTGACCGGCCGCCGCGGCGCCGACATCATCGTCGATCATGTCGGGACCGCGACCTTCGGCAAGGCCGTGGTCGCCTGCGCGCGCGGCGGTCGGATCGTCATCTGCGGGGCGACCAGCGGATATGAACCGACCCTGAACCTCAGGCACCTGTTCTGGCGCCAGCTCAGCGTGCTCGGCTCGACCTTGGCGTCCAAAGCCCGGCTGTTCGACGTCGTGGACCAGGTTGCCGCAGGGCGGCTGCGGCCCGTCGTCGACCGGGTGCTGCCCCTGTCCGAGGTCGCGGTTGCGCACCAACTACTTGAGTCGCGGGCGGTTTTCGGGAAACTCGTCTTGACCCCGTGACACCCGACATGTAGAACCTAACCTCTACGTAAGGGTTAGGGTTCATGCAAGTCGCGGCAGACAATCTCACGCTCCTCAAGGTTGGCGAGCTGGCCAAGCGGACGGGGAAGACTGTCCGCGCCATCCACCTCTACGAGGAGCTCGGGCTGCTGGCCCCAGCCGTACGGTCCAAGGGGGGCTTCCGGCTCTACCCGGGCAAGACGATCAAGCGGATCGACTGGATCCAGAAGCTGCAGGAGCTCGGCTTCTCGCTGACGGAGATCAAGGCGTTCCTCCGCGACTGGGAGCAATCGGACGCGGCGCCCAAGGCGATGGCCCGGGTGCGAGAGATCTTCTCGGACAAGCTGCACGAGACCAAGGAGACGATCTCCCGGATGCAGCGCCTGGTCGACGATTTGACCGAGACGCTGGCCTACATGGACAGCTGCCGTTCGTGCGAGCCGACCCACAGCCAGGGGGAGTGCGGCACCTGTGGCATTCACGGTCACGAAGGGCACGCGCCGCTGCTGGTCGAAGGGATTTCACGATGACGCTCAAGATTCCGATCTACATGGACAACCACGCCACCACGCCGGTCGATCCGCGCGTGGTCGAGGCGATGCTGCCGTACTTCACCCAGGTCTTCGGCAACGCCGCCAGCCGCTCGCACAGCTTCGGCTGGACCGCGGAGAAGGCGGTCGAGGCAGCGCGCGAGCAGGTCGGCGCGCTGATCGGCGCCTCGGGCAAGGAGATCGTCTGGACGTCGGGCGCGACCGAGTCCGACAACCTGGCGATCAAGGGCGCGGCCGAGTTCCACAAGGATCGCGGCAACCACATCATCACCTCGGAGATCGAGCACAAGGCGGTGCTCGACACCTGCAAGCGCCTCGAGAAGGAGGGCTTCGAGGTCACCTACCTGCCGGTCGACAAGGACGGCCTGGTGCGCGCCGAGGCTGTGCGTGCCGCGATGACCGACAAGACGACGGTCGTCTCGATCATGCTCGCGAACAACGAGATCGGGACGGTGAACCCGGTCAACGAGATCGGCCCCGTGGTCAAGGAGCGCGGTGCGCTGTTCCACATCGACGCCGTGCAAGGGGTCGGCAAGATCCCGTTCGACGTCGACGAGGCCCGCGCCGACCTGGTGTCGCTGTCGGCCCACAAGATGTACGGCCCCAAGGGGATCGGCGCGCTCTACGTGCGGCGCAAGCCCCGCGTGCGCATCACGGCGCAGATCGACGGTGGCGGGCACGAGCGCGGCATGCGTTCGGGGACGCTGAACGTGCCGGCGATCGTCGGCTTCGGAAAGGCGGCCGAGGTCGCCCGGACCGAGATGCCCGCCGAGGCGGCGCGGCTGTTCGCGCTGCGGGAGCGCCTGCGCCAGGGGATTCAGGCCGAGGTGACCGACGCGGTCGTCAACGGCTCGATGGAGCACCGGCTGCCCGGCAACCTCAACATCAGCTTCCCGTACGTCGAGGGTGAAGCGATGCTGATGGGCCTCAAGGATGTCGCCGTGTCGTCGGGCTCGGCCTGCACGTCGGCCTCGCTGGAGCCGTCGTACGTGCTTCGCGCGCTGGGGGTCGCCGAGGAGATGGCGCACACCTCGATCCGTTTCGGCCTCGGCCGGTTCAACACCGACGAGGAGGTCGACCACGTCATCAAGCTGGTGGTCGACAAGGTCAAGAAGCTACGCGAGCTCTCGCCGCTCTACGAGATGGCGCAGGCGGGAATCGATTTGAAGAGCATCACCTGGGCAGCTCACTGAGTCCACGTCGAAGGAAACAGAGGAAAAAGTAGTCATGGCGTACAGCGAAAAAGTCATCGAGCACTACGAAAACCCGCGCAACGTGGGGAGCTTCGACAAGGACGATCCGCAGGTCGGGACCGGTCTGGTCGGCGCGCCCGCGTGCGGCGACGTTATGAAGCTGCAGCTCAAGATCGGTGAGGACGGCATCATCGAGGACGCGAAGTTCAAGACGTTCGGTTGCGGGTCGGCGATCGCGTCGTCGTCCCTGGCGACCGAGTGGGTCAAGGGGATGACGATCGACCAGGCGATGGCGATCAAGAACACCCAGATCGTCGAGGAGCTGAACCTCCCGCCGGTCAAGATCCACTGCTCGGTGCTGGCCGAGGACGCGATCAAGAGCGCGATCGCCGACTACAAGGCGAAGCGGCAGCAGAAGACGGCCTAGCGCGGGCACCAACCAACGGCAGCGCGCCACGGTAGCGAGCCAAGAAAGAGCGAAGAAAGCACGGACATGGCCATCGGAGTCACGGACAAGGCCGTCGCCGAGATCAAGAAGGCGTCGGCGGCGCGGGCGACCACGCCGAAGGGGTTGCGCGTCGGCATCCGCGGCGGCGGCTGCACCGGCTTCTCGTACCTCTTCGAGTGGTCCGACGCCGACCCGCGCCCCGAGGACAAGGTCCTCTCCTTCGAGGACGGCAAGGTGCGCGTGTTCGTCGACCCCAAGAGCTTCCTCTTCCTCGACGGCTCGACGCTCGAGTACCAGACGACCCTGGTGAACCGCGGTTTCAAGTTCATCAACCCGAACGTCAAGGGGTCGTGCGGCTGCGGTGAGAGCGTCCAGTTCTGACGCCCGCCGCGGCTCATTCATAGCGAGGCTGTCGTGATTTGCTGGTCGTGCGAGCGGGATGCGGGCGTGGGGCCGACGTGCCCGGCCTGCGGGGCGCTGCAGCCTCCCGATGACGCCGCCGACCACTTCGCGGTGCTGGGGCTGCCCGCGGGCTACGCGATCGACGTCGAGGCCGCCGAGGCGGCGTACAAGCAGCTGTCGCGACAGGTCCACCCCGACCGGTTCGCGACCGCCGATCCGCGCGCGCGCCGGGCTTCGCTGGCCCGGACGGTCCAGCTGAACGACGCCTGGCGAACGTTGAAGGATCCGGTGCGGCGCGCGAGCTACATGCTCGCGCGCGCGGGCGTCGACATCGGCGACGAGAACCGAGCCGGCGAGGGCGGTTCCAAGCTCAAGCCGTCACAAACCTTTCTGATGGAGATGCTGGAGCTGAACGACGAGCTCGCCGAGGCCGCGGTCTCGGGGAACGAAGCCCGGCTGGACGCGGTGACCAGCATGCTGCGGGCGCGGGCCAGCGAGACGATGGCCCGCATCGCGGACGGCCTCGAGGAGGGGAGCCGCCCGCGGCTCGACGCCGCGGCGCAGGAGCTGGCGGCGTTGCGCTACTACCAGCGCCTGCTTGACCAGGCCGCGGTGCACGAAGAGCGGGCGGCCGAACGGGAGTCCAGTCATGGCTGAGGCGCTGTTTCAGATCTCCGAGCCGGGCGAGTCGCGGGTCAAGGCGGCCTGCCGGACGCGCGCGGTCGGGATCGATCTCGGGACGACGAACTCGCTGGTCGCGGTCGTCGCCGGCGGCCAGCCGGTGTGCGTCGACGACGAGCAGGGCGAGGTGATCGTCCCGTCGGTGGTGCACTACGCGGCCGACGGTGGCGTGATCGTGGGCGCCGAGGCCCGCGATCGGTTGGCGCCGGACTTTCCGCGCGACACGATCGCCTCCGTCAAACGGTTCATGGGGCGCGGCCCGCGCGACGCCGAGGCGACGCGCAAGCTGACGCCCTACCAGTTCGCGCCCACGCAAGCCGGCGCGGAAGACGGCAAAGGCGTGGTCCGCTTCGCGGTGGCCGGGCGCGCCGTCACGCCGATGGAGGTCTCGGCCGAGATCCTCAAGGTGCTGAAGGCGCGCGCGGAGCTCGCGCTCGCCGGTCCGCTCGAGGGGGCGGTGATCACCGTGCCTGCCTATTTCGACGATGGGCAGCGGCAGGCGACGCGCGACGCGGGGCGGCTGGCAGGCCTCGAGGTGATGCGGCTCATCAACGAGCCGACGGCCGCGGCGCTGGCCTACGGTCTCGACAAGCAGGCCGAGGGAACCTTCGCGGTGTTCGACCTCGGCGGCGGGACGTTCGACGTCTCGATCCTGAAGCTCGAGGACGGCGTCTTCGAGGTGAAATCGACCGGCGGAGATTCGGCGCTGGGCGGCGACGACTTCGATCGCGCGATCGCAGATTCATTGATCGCGCGCCTGGACCTCGGGACGCTCGACGCGCACGGTGTGCGCCGGGTGCTCGACGCGGCGCGGGCGCTCAAGCACCAGCTCACCACCGTCGACGAGGCCAGCGCGGTGCTGTTCGAGCGGCCCGTGACGATCACCCGCGCCGAGATGGAAGCGCTGGTCGCGCCGGTGCTCGACCGCTGCGCCGGGCCGGTGCGGCGGGCGCTCAAGGACGCGAAGCTCGAGCCCGCCACGCTCTCGGGCGTGATCCTCGTCGGTGGCGCGACCCGGATGCCGCTCGTCCGGCGCTTCGTCGAGGGGCTGTTCGGCCAGAAGCCGCTCAGCGACATCGATCCCGACCAGGTCGTGGCGCTGGGCGCCGCGATCCAGGCCGACATGCTGGCCGGCGGCGCGACGCGCGACGACGTGCTGCTGCTCGATGTCGTGCCGCTGTCGCTCGGGCTCGAGACGATGGGCGGCGTGGCGGAGAAGCTGATCCAGCGGAACACGACGGTTCCGTGTGGGGCGACGCAGACGTTCACGACCTTCGCCGATAAGCAGACAGGCTTCGACCTGCACGTCGTCCAGGGGGAGCGCGAGCTGGTCGCCGAGTGCCGCTCGCTGGCGCGGTTCACGCTCAAGGGGATCCCGCCGATGCCGGCCGGGATGGCGCGCCTGGAGGTGAAGTTCATGATCGACGCCGACGGCCTGCTGCACGTCAGCGCGCGCGAGGAGACGACCGGGAAAGAGGCGGCGATCGAGGTCAAGCCGAGCTACGGTCTGACCGACGAGGAGGTCGAGCGGATGCTGCTCGATTCGTTCGCGCACGCCGAGGACGACGTCAAGGCGCGGCTGCTGGTCGAGCAGCGTGTCGAGGCCGATCGGATCGCGTCGGCCGTGCGCGCGGCGATGTCGGCGTCTCCCGAGCTGCTCACCGACGGGGATCGGGTCGCGATCGACGTCGCGCTGACGGCGCTGGCGGCGGCGCGGGCCGGCACGGACCACCTCGCCATCCGGGCCGCGGTCGAAGGGCTCGACAAGGCGTCGAAGGACTTCGCGGGGCGGCGGATGAACCGGGCGTTTGAACAGGGGCTCCGCGGAAAGGCCATCGCGGATGTCGAGGCGAAGGTGGACGAGAGCGCGCCGGAAGAGGATCTCAAGACGCGCGTGGGCCGCCACACGGGGCATTCGCACTAGAAGGCTGAGCGTCATGCCGAAAGTCAGATTCGAACCAGACGGGATCGAGATCGAGGTGCCGGTCGGGACCACCATCCTCGAGGCGTCGCAGAAGGCCGGCGCACAGGTCGGCTCCGCCTGCGGCGGCGTGTGCGCCTGTTCGACCTGCCACGTCTACGTCAAGCAGGGGCTGAACGACCTGCCCGCCGCGTCCGATCGCGAAGAGGACATCATGGACAAGGCGTTCGACGTGAAGTCGAACTCGCGCCTCGGCTGCCAGTCCAAGCTGCTTCGAGACGGGACCTACGTCATCGAGATCAGCCGCGAGAGCCGCAAGGCCTTCCTCGACGAGCACCCCGACATCCGCGCCAAGCTGAAAGCGCCGCCTGAGCCGCCGCCGAGGCCGCCCGCTACGGACCGGTAGGCGCTTCGTCAGACGTCTCCGGACTGGATCGACCTGAACTGGCCCGCTGCGAGATCGGGCGGCAGGGTCAACCGGCCGTACCCCACGCGGCAGAGCGCAAGCACGTGACTGCCCAGCGCCGCGAAGATCCGGCGGACCTCGTGGTAGGCGCCGCCGACGATCGTGATCGTCGCGAAGACAGTCGCCTCGGACGGTCGCGCCAGCGCGACGTGGGCGTCGGCAGGCGCGATGGTGGTCAGCGCCTGGATCGTCGGGCGATGGCCGTCGTCGAGCTCGAAGTTGGGCGGCGGTGTCTGGAACGGCCCGGCCAGCGCGGCCTGGTACGTGCGCGGCACCGCGCGCTTGGGGTGCGTCAGCCGCTGCAACCACGGGCCGTCGGTGGTCCAGAGCAGCAGGCCCGAGGTGTCGAAATCGAGGCGTCCCACGGGGCGCAGCTCGTCGTAGAGCGGCGCCTCGCGTAGCAGCTCGTACGCCGTCGGGTGGCGCGGATCGCGCAGCGCCGTCACGCAGCCGAGCGGCTTGTGCTGCAGGACGTAGGCGACGTCCCACAGCTCGGCGGGCGTGTCGTCGACGGTGATCGCCAGCGGGGTGGTGACCTCGGCGCGCGCGTTGGTCAGCGGCGCGCCGCTCGCGTCACACACGCGTCCGTCGTCGACCGCTTCCCGGGCGGCCGCGCGCGACCAGCCGAGGTTGCGGGCCAGCAGGATATCGAGGCGAGGCATGGTCGTTGTACGTTAACTCCGATGGCGGACCTTCACGTGGTGCTGGTTGCGCCGGAGATTCACTGGAACACCGGCAACGCCGGGCGGACCTGCCTGGCCGCCGGCGCACAGCTGCACCTGGTGGGGCCGCTCGGCTTCTCCCTCGACGACAAACAGGTCCGTCGCGCCGGGCTCGACTACTGGCCGCGCGTGGCGCCGGTGGTCTGGCCCGACTGGGCCGCCTTCGCGCGCGCCCTGCCCGCGCTGGGCCAGCCGTTCCTCTTCACCACCCGCGCCACCCGGACATTTCAGACGATCGCGTACCCGCGCCCGTCGGTGCTGGTGTTCGGCCGCGAGAGCGTCGGCCTGCCGGAAGAGATCCTGGCGGCGCACGCCGCCGACACCGTCGCCATCCCGATGCGCGATCCGGAGCTGCGCTCGCTGAACCTCTCGACGTCGGTCGCGCTGGCGGTGTACGAAGTCCGCAGGCAATGGGGCTGGTCGTGACGGGCGGGGCCGGTGGATCGTGGTCGCCGCTCTCGCGGTCGCCTTCCTGTCAGCCACCGGCCGGGCGCGCGCGGCCGCGCTCGTGGTCTCCGGGAGCAACGCGTGCGTCGACGCGAACGCCATCGCTGAACAGGCCGGCGAGCTTCTGGGACGCCCCCTCGATGCGGTCGCGGGCGTCGACTTCGAGGTCGCGCTGACGCGCGCGCCGGCCGGCGGCTGGCGGCTGCGCCTGGACACCATCGACGCGGCCGACGGGGGCCGGCGCTCACGCGCGTTGGCGGCGGCCAACTGCGCCGAGCTGGCCGATGTCGCGGCCGTTGGGATCGCCATGTCGGTCCGCGCGCTGGCCGAGGCCGCTCGGCCCGAGGCCCCCCGGGTGCCCCCCGCGCCACCGACCGTCCAGCCGCCGTCGCCGCCCGCCGCGCCTCCGGTCATCTCGCGCCCACCCGCCGCGCCGCCGCCCGCTCCCACGACGTTCGCCGGCGGCCTGGCGGTGGTGGGCGACGCGGGCGCCTTGCCGAACCCGGGAATCGGCGTCGAGCTCGGAGCGGCGCTGCGCCACCGGCGCGTCCGCCTGGCCGTCGCGGGCACGGCGCTCGCCTCGCAGGTGACGCGCACCGCCGGCGGCGCCGGCGGTGAATTTCGGCTGCTGTTCGGCAGCGCCCAGGCCTGCCTGCCGTACGCGCTCGGGCGCACGACGCTGCTCGGCTGCGGCGGGTTCGAGCTGGGCCGGCTGTCGGGGGTGGGTGTCGGCATCGTCCGCCCCCACGAGGGCGCCGCGCGCTGGCAGGCAGCCCGGGTCGAGCTGGGGCTCTCGTTTCCGGTGGCCGCCCGGGTGGCGCTGCTGGTCCGCGCGGGCGGCGCGCTGCCGCTCTCCCAGACCCAGTTCGTCGTGGACGGCGCGCCGGTACACCGCCCAGCGGCTTCATCGCCCGCGTCGCCGTGGGGGCAGAGCTGGAATTCTGATCGGCCGGTGAACGGATCCCGCGATGGCCGGAGACCAACGACTGGGCGACGTGAGCTTTGATGACGTCTACGCGAATCACTTTGCGTTCGTCTGGCGCTGCCTGCGCAGCCTGGGCGTGTCGGCCGGCGCGCTGGACGATGCGGCGCAGGACGTGTTCGTGATCGTCCACCGCCAGCTCCCCGGCTTCCGCGGCGAGTCGGCGCTCCCGACCTGGCTTTTCGGGATCACCCGCAATGTGGCCTTCAACCACCGACGCGGGACGGGCCGGAAGCAGGCGCCGCTGGTGCCGCTCACCGACGATCCGGTCCATACGGGACGAAGTCCGGTCGAGCACGCCCAGGACAGCGAGGCGGCGGCCTTCGTGCAAGGCTTCATGGCTGCGCTGGACGACGACAAGCGCGCGCTGTTCCTGCTCGCGGTGCTCGAGGAGATGGCCATCCCCGAGGTCGCCGTCGCGCTGGAGATTCCCCTCAACACGGCCTACACGCGCCTTCGCCGGCTGCGCCTGGATTTCCAGCAGGCGCTGGCCAAGCGAGGCGCGGCATGACCAACGAGCCGAACGAACGCGATCTGCTCGCGGCGGCGCGACGGGCATTGTCGCCCACGGCAGCCGACCAGGAGAGGGTGCGGCGCGCGACGGCGGCGGCGCTGGCCGCCGGGGCCACCGGTCCGGCGGTTGGTGGCGCGGCGACCTCACGCGCGCTCCCCTGGGCGTCGCGGATCGTCGTCGTCGGCGTCGTGGCGGCGGTGGCCGCGGGCATCGGCTATCGGACCGGGCGCCGGGCGGGCCGAGAGGAGGCAACGCCCGAGCGCCCCCCGGTTGCAACGGCGCCGGCGGCGCTGCCGTCCGCAGCGCCGGGCTCCGCGTCGGGCCCCCGGCCGTCATCGGTGTCATCGACGCCCACCGCGCTGCCGGTCGACGGGCAGGCCGCGCGAACCGCGCCGCACCACCGCGCCGTCGCTGACGCGGCGCTGGCGCCCCCTGCGCCGGTCGTGCCGGCCGTCTCGCTGGCCGAGGAGGTCCGCGCGCTGCGGGCCGTGGAGCGCGCGCTGCGCGACGGAAACCCGGGCTTCGCGCTCGCCCTGTTGCGCGAGCTGAGATCGCGCGGTCCCGAACGGCCAGCTCGTCGAAGAGCGCCTGGCGACACGTACCATCGCTCGCTGCGCCAGCGGCGACGTCCCCATTGGCGTCGACCTGGCCGACGACTTTGCGGAGCACTACCCCGACAGCGTCTATGGTCGGCGGGTCGTCGAGGCCTGCACTGGAACGGATTCCGCGCGGTCCGGAGACACAAAGGTCAGGAGGCCGCCACATGACGACAACTAGAGTCTTGCTTCTGGTCCCGCTCGCGCTCGCTGCCTGCTCCGACGGGGAGCCGGTCGACATCGGCCAAGACGGATCCGGAGTTTCAGACTTCGCCGGGAGCTGGGACGGCTACGCCGAGGCCTACACCTTCAACAAGTACTATCGGTCCGATCGCGTCCGGGTAACGCTCGACGCCAACGGCGAAGGGACGCTGGAGGTTGGCGACGCCCCGCTTTTGCCGGGACCACTCGACCCGGTGGAGGCGGGCTACAACCGGTTCCAGGATGCGAAGGATTTCATCCCGGGATTCAGGTACCCGCTGGAAGATGTCGACGTCGTGGTCGGACGGCTCAGGTTCGGAGTCGACCCGTGGGCGCTGTACGCGAGCTGGTGCACCACGCAACCGTCGTACGAGAACAGCGCGAGCCCCAGCGGCTACGCATGCATGGGGCCCGTTCCGCTGCTCAGGATGGACCCCTGACGATCCCTCGAGCCCGTGCTACTGGACGGACGCAGCGGGCACCCAGGTCGACGTCGACTGCGACGTCGTCGAGGCGTGCGGAGATATGTGCCAGTGCGCCGCCTCCGGCTGCACGTTCTCTCCGTCCCCGCCAGGTCGTCAGAGCGTGCTCGTCGATGTCGGCCTCGAGCCGAACCGATCTGTGCTCACCGGCACGCTGGCGATCTACGACAACAACGAATACAACCGCATCCCGATCCACCTGCAGCGCCAGTAGCGCCGCGCGCGGAGCGTGGCTTTACGCCGCCGCTTCGAGCGACTCGTCGACGGACGGGCGGCGGACGTCGGTGGCGAGGCCGAGCTTCTCGAGCGCCACGATCGTGTACCAGCCGAGGTCGAGGTGGGCGGCCGAGCGCCAGCCGAGCCGCGCCGAGCCGGGGCGGTCGTGGTGGTTCTGGTGCCAGTTCTCGCCCTGGAAGAAGTGCATCAGCGCCAGCCAGCGCAGGTTCAGCGCGGTCGCCTCGCCCTCCGCCGCGTTCTTGCGCATGTGGCAGGCGCTGTTGACGAAGCACTGCGCGTGCAGCGCGAACGCCATCCGGATCGGGCCCAGCCAGAAGAACGCCGCCAGCCCGAACGGCGCGCCGAGCAGGAACCCCAGCGCGATGATCGGGATCTGCACCGGGTTCCACATCTGGTACGCGGGCGTGTTCAGATCCTTGCAGTACTTGGTGACCGGCGCGGCGCCCGCCTGCCAGAGCCAGCGCAGGTGCGACCACCAGAAGCCGCCGACGCGCGGGCTGGAGACGTCCTCGGGCGTGTCGGACTTGGCGTGGTGCAGGCGGTGGTTCGCGGCCCACGACAGCGGCGAGCCCGCTGCCGTTCAGCATCGCGAAGAAGGTCAGGATGTTCCGGACGGCCGGGTGCAGCTTGACCGACTTGTGGGCCAGCGCGCGGTGGAAGCAGACGGTGGTTCCGAGCCCGCCCATGAAGTGCAGCGCGGCCGCGATGCCGACGATCTTCCAGCCCGGCAGCGGCGTCAGCGATCAGGCCGGCAATCGCGCCGACGTGAAGCAGGATCATCCAGAACAGGGTCGGTCCGTCGCCGGGGGCCGCGCGCCACCAGGGCTGCTTCCAGGGCGCGTGCTTGGCCAGGTCGGCGGCGTCCAGCGACGGCAGGCGCGACACTTTTCCCGACTTCTGACTCATTCGGTGACTCATTCGGCGGCCTCCCGGGGCGTCTCTGCGCGCATCCCGGCGTCGCGCAGCAGGGTCTGGTCGGCATCGACGTCCGGGTTGCCGGTCGTGAGCAGCTTCTCGCCGTAGAAGATCGAGTTCGCGCCCGCGAGGAAGCAGAGCACCTGGGCCTCGCGGACAGCGCCAGCCGCCCGGCCGACAGCCGCACGCGCGACTTCGGCATCAGGATGCGGGCCGTCGCGATCATCCGCACCAGCTCCAGCGGATCGATCGGCGGCTGCTCGGCCAGCGGCGTCCCCGCCGTCGCCACCAGCGCGTTCACGGGCACGCTCTCGGGCTGCGGGTCGAGGTTGGCCAGCGTCATCAGCATGGCGCAGCGGTCGTCGAGCGACTCGCCCATGCCGATGATCCCGCCCGAGCAGACGGTGATGCCGGCCTTGCGGACGTTGCCGAGCGTGCGCAGCCGATCGTCGAACGTGCGGGTCGATGATGATCGAGCCGTAGAACGACCGCGAGGTGTCGAGGTTGTGGTTGTAGGCGGTGAGGCCCGCCTCGTCCAGGCGCTGGGCCTGCGCCTCGGTCAGCATGCCCAGCGTGCAGCAGGCCTCCATGCCCAGCGCCGCGCACGCCGCGCACCATCTCCAGCACCTCGTCGAAGGCGGGGCCGTCCTTGACCTCGCGCCAGGCGGCGCCCATGCAGAAGCGGGTGGCGCCCGCGGCCTTGGCGCGCGTCGGCGGCCTCCAGCACCTCGGGCGGCTCCATCATCCGCTCGCTTGTCGAGGCCGGTGTCGTAGTGGGACGACTGCGGGCAGTAGGCGCAGTCCTCGGGGCAGCCGCCGGTCTTGACCGACAGCAGCGAGCAGAGCTGCACGTCGGTCGCCTGGTGGTGCTCCCGGTGGACCAGCTGCGCCCGGAGCACCAGGTCCGGGAGCGGCAGGTCGTGAGATCGCGCGGACTTCGGCGAGCGTGTAGACGGGCCGCGGCACGAGGGCGCCCTTTTACCACGGGTCCGGCGGAAAGCCGCCCGCGAATTGCGGCCGGGTTTTACTGGTTCATGAGCGCGTGGATGTTGCCGTCCGGGTCCTTGAACCAGGCCATTTTCATGGGCCCGGCGGCGTGAATCTCCCCCTGCCGCGTCAGGCCGGGGAGGTCGTAGTGCTCGAAGGCGACCCCCTTTTCCTTCAGTCCCCGCACGATCGCCTCCAGATCGCCGCCCACGGGCCAATTCACGGCCGTGGCTTTGTTGCTCCCCGCGTACTGCGAGCGGTAGACGATGAGTCGCGTGCCGCCGGCTCTGAAGGTCACCGCCTCCGAGCCCTCGGCCGCCTCGACCGTGAGGCCCAACGTCCCCTCGTAGAACCGCCGTGCCGCCGCGAGATCCTTCACCGCGACCGTGGCGACGGCCGACTTGTCTCCCAGCATTCGCGTCCTCCTCTCGGAGGTGAATATCGGGGCATACGAGCCCGCGCGCGAGCGGCTAGTTCACGCGGCGCAGGACAATGAGAACCCGGACGGTCAGCCAGCGTGCCGGCTCCCGCTCCTTGGCCGACGACGGCGCCGCCGGTTTGGCGTCGGGCCGCGACGGGCGCGCCGGGGTACCAGAGGCCGTCGGCGTTCTGGCGCCCCCGCACGTAGGCCTCCGCGGTGCGGACGCCGGAGTTCTCCTTGCCGAGGCCGACCGCGGTGACGCTGTCGAGCGCGTCGAGCACGTCGGTGTAGAAGCGCGGCTCGCCGAGCTGCTCCCAGTAGCTGGCGGCCTTGCGGTCCGGGTAGCGATCGGGCTGCAGGAACCGGGTCGCGAGCAGCTCGGCGGCCCGGCGCGCCTCGCGCGAGGTGCGACGCGTGGGCGACGCGGCGAAGGCGCGCAGGGCCATGCCGGTCACCAGGTGGCTCGACGGGCGCGCGGCCGAATCGGTGCGCACGCCGCGCCAGGCCCAGCCGCCGTCGGCCTGGCGGTTGCGCCAGCAGGAAGCGGAAGCCCACGCTCGACGCGGGCGTCGTCGTCGTAGCCGACGCGGCACAGGGCCGCGAGCGCCCAGCCCTGAAAGTGCAGCGCCAGCGAGCTTGGCCGCGGCCTCGGGCGTCTCGCCCAGCGCCAGCTCGGCGATGCCGCCGTCGCTGGCTCTGCGACGACAGCAGGAGCTCGGCGGCCTGCGCCGACCGCGGGGTGGGCCTTGCGCAGGCCGAAGTCGGCCAGCCGGTCCAGCGCCCGCACGGTCGCGACCGCGCGGGCGAACTTGCGGAGCCCAGCGTCTTTTCGGCGGCTTGGCCGGGAACGCGCCGTTCTTCTCCTGCTTCTTGCAGGAACGCCTTGACCTCGGGGTAGGCCACGACCTCGTCCTGGCCGGGCGCCTCGTCGTCGTCGATCAGGTCGCGGCGCACCCGCGCCACCAAGCCGGGGCTCCCCTCGCGCAGCAGGATCGGCATCGGATCACGCCCCAGCCGCGCGCGCCAGCCCGACGGGAAGCGCGGCGAGCGCGCCTGGTGGCGGCGCGGGCGTCAGGCGATTCATCATCGGGGAGCGTATCGCAAAAACGCTATGCGCGAACCGTAGCCCGAATTTTTTTCAACAAAATTCCGATTGGGCACGGTCGCGCTGCGCGCCGGCGTTGCAAGCTGCGCGTCTCCAGGTAACACTCTACCGCCAAAGCGGCGCCCCAAGCCGCCGCGCGCATGAGCTCTGCCGAACGACCTTCAAAGCAGCAGGCTTTCCTGGCGCTTCTTCGGGAAGGGTGGACGTCGTTGCACTCGACGCCCGCCGCCCGGGGTGATCGTGCCCACCGCATTTCGGCGCGAGGCGCACCTGGTCCTGCAATACGGCCACGACATGCCCATCCCGATTCCGGATCTGGAGGTCGACGAGTACGGGGTGCGCGCGACGCTCTCCTTCTCGCGCGCGCCGCATCTCACCGTCGATCCCCTGGACCGCGGTCTACGTCGTCGCCTGCGACGACGGCCGCGGCGTGCTCTATTCCGAGGACGTCCCCGAGGACGTGCCGGTGATCGCCGCGCGCCAGACGATCGAGTCGCGACGCGGCGTCCGGAGGGTCGACCCGGTGGCGCGACGACGCCGGGGCGCGAGCTCGACGGGGAGGACATCGTGCTCCCGCGTCCCGCGCGCGGTCCGCCTGCACTCGGTCCCGGCCGACGCCGCACGCCCGGCCGCCGCGCTCTCCGAGCCCCCGCTCGTCGCCCGCCGCCGGCAAGCGCGCCCCAGCTGCGCCTCGTGAAGTAAGGCCCTCGCGCGGCGAAGCGAAGGAGGCGTCCAAGATTCGAAACCCCTCTCTCCGTCCGCGGGGAGAGGTTAGGCTGACGTCCTGCCCTCTCGCGGACGACGGCGTCGCCGAGGAACTTGGCGAGGCGGTCGTGGTGGCGACCGTGCGTCCTCGTAGCCCATGCGCGCCACCTCGGCGGCGTAGAGGCCGTCGAAGAGGATGTACGACAGCAGGTCTGCCTCGTCGGCGCCGCGCGCCGTGGCCAGCCGGCGCAGCAGCTGGATGCCGGCGCCGCCGCCCGAGCCCTTGAAGCGACCCGTGCGGGCGACGTGGCCGGCGATCTCGCCCGAGGTCACCCGAGGGGCGGATCATGTACTCGCCGACGACGCGGTACGGGGCGCCGCGCATCTTGGTGACGACCTGGTCGAAGCCGCTCGGTGTGCTCTGCGCTGCCGCTCTCGCGCACCGCTTCGATGAGGGCGTTGAAGCGGCGCAGGCGATCGAGGTCGTAGTCGATGTGGTCGAGGAGGAAGGCGTCCAGGATCTTGCCGACCAGGAACGCCGCGCCCGGATAGGGCATCGACTCCTCCGGCACCTCGTTGGCGGCGGACGGTTTGCGCCGCAGGCCGATCACCAGCACCTTGTCGGCGCCGAGGCGCAGCGCCGGCGATAGCGGCGTGTTCTGGCGCAGGCCTCCGTCGCAGAAGAAGCGCTCGCCGATGCAGATGGCGGGAAAGAGAATGGGCAGCGCCGCCGACGCCAGCGCGTGCTCGGCCGCCATCGTCACCGACTGCGCGCGGACGAACGGGTCCTTGCTCCACTGCGGGTAGGTGCCGCCGGTGGCGTTCTGCACGAACACCACCGACTTGCCGGATCCGATGTCGGTCGCGGTCACCGAGAGCGACTCGAGGTGGCCTTCGCGGATGTTGGGGCCGATCCGCTGCCAGGGGATCAGCCGGCGCACCACGCGCTCGAGCTGCTGGGTCTGCACGACGCCGCCGAGGCGCCTGCCCCCCTCCACCTCCTCGATGGTCCCGGCGCCGAGCAGCGAGGCGGGCGCGCGCATGAACTCCTTCACGCCGAAGCTGACCATCTCCTCCAGCACGAAGCTCTCCCAGCGATCGACCAGGATCCGCCCCTGCTGGGCGGCGATGTCGGCGGTGGCCGCGAAGAAGCAGGCGTGGATCGCCCCCACCGAGGTGCCGCAGATGATGTCGAACTGGACCTGCCCGCCCAGGTCGCCGGCCAGATCCTCGCGGATGTAGCGCATCACGCCCGCCTCGTAGGCGCCGCGGGCCCCGCCGCCGGAGAGCACAAGAGCTACCCGGGGACGATCGCCGCGTTGTCGGGGCCGCGTCGGGGCGCTCATCCGAGCCCTTCAGGTTATGCCAGTCACGGCCCAGCGCAAGTTCAACGTCTGCGAAGGCCGACGATCGAAGGCAAATTTGCACACCGGGGCGAGCCCTGTGTTGTTAGTATGCAACCCTAATGCATGTCCTAACGTCGCGCATCGTATTGGGGTTGGCTTTGACTTCGTTGTTCGCCACCGCGTGTGGCGGCGGAGGATCGGCTGCAACGGGTGAGGGTGGCCAGGGCGGTGCGACGGGCGGCAAGGGCGGTAAGGGCGGCGCCGCGGGCCACGGTGGCGCAGGCGTCGCAGGGTCGACGGGCCGCGGTGGCGGAACGGCCGGCGGCGGCGCGACGGGCGGCACGGCTGGCGGCGCAACGGGCGGCACGGCTGGCGGCGCAACGGGCGGCACGGCCGGCGGCGCAACGGGCGGTAGGGCCGGTGGCGCGACGGGCGGCACCGGCGGCGGCGCGACGGCCGGCACCGGCGGCGTTGCGGGCGGCGGTGTGGGCGGCGGCGGCACGGGCGTGGCGGGCGCGGCGGGCGGTGCGACGGCGGGGTCGGGCGGCGGCGCGGCGGGCGCGGCCGCGGGCTCCTCCGGTACGGCTGGCGGCGCGGCGGGCGCGGTGGCGGGCGCCGGCGGCAGCAGCGGCGCGGCGGGCAGCGGCGCTGGCGGCGCTGGCGGCGCGGTGAGCTGCGCGCTCCCCGCCGTCGACGGTGGGACGCCCCCCGGGGCGATGGCGGACAACGTGGTTTTCCTGCCAAACGTCACCGTCACCACGCTGACCGGCGGTGCCACCGCCGGCGCGGCGGTCGGCGCGCCCGGCGTCGCCACCTTCAACAACCCGGTCGGCATCGCCATCGAACCGTCGGGCTCGCTGGTGGTCTCGCAGTACGACGACGACAAGATCCGCCGCATCTCGACCGCGGCGGTGACGTCGACGCTGACCAGTCAGTCCGGTTTCCGCCGCCCCTACGGCATCGGCGTCTTCGGGGGAACGATCTACGTTCAGACCGATTTCAATGCGACGAACCAGAACGGCGCCAGCAACGGCACCATCTGGCGCGTCGACGCGACCACCGGGGTGGCAAGCGTCGTGGCGGCCAATATCGGGCGCCCGCGCGCGTTCGCCCCGCTCTCCGACGGCCGGCTGGTGCTCAGCGACTCCGCCAACTACCGGGTGCGCCTCTTCGACCCGACCACGAGCCAGCTCGTCGAGCTCGCCGGTAACGCCAGCTGCCCGGGCGCCGCGGAGGGGACCGGCAGCAACGCCCGGTTCGCGTTCGCCTCGGGGATCACCGTGCTCGCCGGCGACCGGATCATCGTGGCCGATCGCGCGGCCCACGTTCTGCGCGAGGTAACCCTGGCCGGCGTGGTGACCACCTTCGCCGGCGACGGCGTGGCCGGGACCATCGACGGGCCCCGCGCGACGGCGCGCTTCATGGGCCCGCGCGCGGTCACCTCGGACGGGACGGGCGCGGTCTACGTGTCCGACGACATCGCACATCGGATCCGCCGCATCGCCGCCGACGGCACCGTCACGACCGTGGCGGGCACCGGCGCCGAAGGGTTCGCCGACGGCGCGGGCAACGCGGCCGTGTTCTTCGGTCAGGAAGGGATCGCGGCCACCACCGACGGGCAGACCCTGTATCTCACCGACGGCACCAGCGGCGCGGAGACGGTCGTCCCCTACCACCGCATCCGGAAGATCACGATCGCACCGTAGCCGGCCTCGGCCGCACGCTATCGCGCCGCAGCTCGTCGGCGCCTGATATCCTGTAGGCATGGGCGCCCCTACCATCACGCTGTCACCCGGCGGCGGGTTTCTCCTCGAGTCGACCGGCTCGGTCACGATCTTCACGCCGGAGATGCTCTCCGACGAGCAACGGATGATGAAAGAGACCGCGGACGACTTCCTCACGCGCGAGGTGTTGCCGCGGATCGCCGACATCGAGTCCAAGAAGCCGGGCGTCATGCGGGGGCTGCTCGAGAAGGCGGGCGCCGTCGGGCTGCTCGGTCACGACGTCCCCGAGGCCTACGGCGGCCTCGGCGGCGACAAGACCAGCTCCAGCCTCATCACCGAGGCGGCCAGCCGTCAGGGCTCGTTCGCCGTCAGCTTCGGTGCGCACGTCGGGATCGGGACGATGCCGATCGTGCTGTTCGGCACCGCCGAGCAGCGGCAGAAGTACCTCCCCAAGCTGGCGTCGGGGGAGATGATCGCGGCCTACGCCCTCACCGAGCCGGGCTCCGGCTCGGACGCGCTGGCGGCCAAGACCAAGGCGGTCAAATCGGCCGACGGCAAGAGCTGGAAGCTGACCGGCTCGAAGCTCTTCATCACCAACGCGGGATTCGCCGATCTGTTCACCGTTTTCGCCAAGGTCGACGGCGAGCAGTTCACCGCGTTTCTGATCGAGCGCGGGACCCCGGGGCTCACGATCGGGCCGGAGGAGCACAAGCTCGGCATCCGGGGGAGCTCGACCTGCCCGCTCTACCTCGAGGACTGCACGATCCCGGTCGATGCGGTGCTGGGGACGATCGGCCAGGGGCACAAGATCGCCTTCAACATCCTGAACATCGGCCGCTGGAAGCTGGGGATCGGCGCGGTCGGCGGCGCCAAGTACTGCCTCGAGCTGGGGGTGAAGTTCGCGCGCGAGCGCAAGCAGTTCGGCAAGCCGATCGCCGAGTTCGATCTCATCCGCAAGAAGCTGGGGGAGATCGCCACCCAGACGTTCGTCGCCGAGTCGATGGCGTTCCGGACCGCGGGGCTACTGGACGCGCGCGCCAAGGCGATCGATCCGGCCGACCCCAAGTACCAGAAGCTGATGATCGACGCGATCGAAGAGCACTCGATCGAGGCGTCGATCATCAAGGTGTTCGGCTCCGAGATGTTGCACGCCACCGCCGACGAGACGCTGCAGATCTTCGGCGGCGCCGGCTACATCGAGGACTACCCGATCGAGCGGGTCAGCCGTGACGCCCGCATCAACCGGATCTTCGAGGGAACGAACGAGATCAACCGGCTGCTGGTCCCGGGGACGATGCTCAAGCGCGCGTTGACCGGGAGGCTGGCGCTGATGGGCCTGGTGGGTGAGGTGCAGCAAGAGCTGGCCGACCCGATCAAGATCGACCGCCGCATCCCCGACGGGCCGCTGGGGCGCGAGCGCAAGAAGTGCGACTTCGCCAAGCGCGCGATCGCCTACGGTGCGTCGCTGGGCGTGCAGAAGTACATGCAGCAGCTGCAGGACAAGCAGGAGCTGCTGGGGGGGCTGGCCGACTGTCTGATCCTGGCCTTCGGGATGGACTCGGCGATCACCCGGACGTTGCAGCTCATCGCCGCGAAGGGGGAGGCCGCCAGCCAGATCCCCGTCGCCATGACCCAGCACTTCGTCGCGAAGGCCTACGAGCAGGTGTTCGACATGCTGCGTGAAATGATGATGTGGATGTCGCAGGACGAGGAGTGGGGGCGCGAGGTTCGGGACGTGAACAACTACTACAACCTCGATCGCATCAACACGTTCTCGCTGCGACGGAAGATCGCGAAGCACGTGATCGAAGCGGGAGGCTACGCGCTGTAGCCGCTCCGGACGGGCTGCGCGGGCGATCGCCGCGGTGACCGGGACCCCCGGTCCACGAGCTGGAAGAGCAGCATCCCGCCCACCATGGCCGGGAGGAACACCAGGACAGGGCGAACGGCGCTGCCCAGCGAGGCGAGCGCCGGCCCCGGACAGAAACCGCTCAGGCCCCAGCCGACGCCGAACAGGACCGCGCCGGCGAAGAGGCGGCCGTCCAGCTGCGGAGCGGCGGGACCGGGGAAGGTGCCGCCGGCCAGAGGCCGCTCCATCCGCGATCGCAGGCGCCACCCGAGGGCCGACACGCCGACGGCGCCCGCCATGGTGTAGAGCAGGCTCGGGTCCCACGCCCCGAGGTCGAGGAAGCCGACCACCCGGGCCGGCGAGGTCATCCCCGAAAGGCAGAGGCCCGCGGCGAACAGCGCGCCCGCCAGGAAATGAACGCCGGCGACGACGGCGCTCATGACGCCCCCATCAGGCGAAGCGTCGCGACCGTCGCCATGCCGGCGGCGACGAAGGTCGCCACGGCGGCGAGCGAGTGCGGTGAGAGTCGCCCGACGCCGCAGACCCCATGCCCCGAGGTGCAGCCGTTGCCGAGTCGGGTGCCGAACCCGACGAGGAGCCCGGCCGCGGCGAGCGTCGGGGTCGAGCGCGACAGGGTGGAGGCGAACGCGTCCGGGTAGAGGTGATGGGCGATCGCGCCGCCCGCCACCAGGCCGGCGACGAAGAGCGCGCGCCAGAGGACCTCGCCACGACGCGGGGCGAGGACCCCCGCCAAGATGCCGCTGACCCCGGCGATCCGCCCCGAGACGAGCAGCAGGCAGGCGGCACTGAGTCCGATCAGGGCGCCGCCCAGCAAAGACAAGAGGGGTGTCTGGTTCATCTCGACCCGTTTCGTGCCCTGGGGCGCGCCAGCGCCGCTCCGCCCCTCAGGGGATCCGCTTCCAGCTCGGCTTGAAGGCGGCAGAGTAGACCGGCGGGCCGTCGCTGAGGACGTAGTCGACGCGGCGGTTCTTGATCTCGTCGACGCTGTCGGCGGTCTTGACCGCCAGCGACGTTTCGCCGAACCCCTCGTACGAGATCGGCAGCTTGACCCCCCGCTTGCGGAACCAGGCGGCGATCGCGCGCGCGCGATCCTGCGACAGGGTCAGGTTGTGTCCCGGCGTTCCGACGGTGTCGGTGTGACCGGCGATGAACAGGGTGATCCCGGGGTGCATGCGGCCGTGCTCGCGATCCTTGGCCAGCACCTCCTCCAGCTTGGTGTAGGCGGCTTCCAGCTTGGGGCCCTCGGGCGCGTCGATCTCCGCCGAGCCGGTCTTGAAGTTGACGTCCTCGTGCGGGATGGCGACGAACCATGGGGAGAGCTCGACGCCGACCCAGGCCCCGGTCGCGTCGTAGGCGCGCACGTCGATCCTGGCGACCGCGGCGTCACTCGAGGGGTTCCAGGTGACGATGAGCGGGGTGCCGGCGGGCCGGCCGGTGAAGTCTTGCTCCTCATCCGCGATCACCGCGTCCGACTCGGACATGACCACGATTTTGACCTTCCCGGCGGGGCGCGACAGCTTCACCTCCAGCCGGTGGTTCTTGAGGTCGACCCTGGACTTCTCGACCTGGATCTTCAGGGCCGCTGCCGGGGGGCCCTTGGGGGCGGCGGCCAACGCCGGATACGCGAGCCACAACGACGACGCGAACAGCAGCGCGCGGGTCACGGGGGAAATCTACCACCTCGGGCCGGTGTGGTTGAGGTCACCGTGGCCGTGCCGACGTCATGTTAGGGTTTCCCCGTGAGGCTGACCTGGCTGCGCGGTTCGGTTCCGGCCCTGCTGCTGGCCGTGGTCGGCTGGGCGGCGGGCTGCTCCACCACCGGGCAGCCCATGGTCGATCCCGGGTTCGGCGCCCGCGCCTATACCCCGAGCCGGGTGGCCATCCTGCCGCCGGACGTATTCGTTGTCGTCGACCGCGTGGGGGAGAACGATCCGGCCCAGGGTGCGGCGCTGGGGCAGCAGGTGTCGGCCGAGACCCTGCGCGCCGCCGAGCAGGCGCTGCGCGCCCGCGGCTACGACGTCGATCTGTCGGCGCGCTGGGACGGGATTTCGCGCAGGACGGGACGATGCTGGTCAGCCGCGACGAGCTCGGATGGCTGGCCAACGGCGTCGTCAACTTCGCCAACAGCCCCCAGGGTGGAGGCTCGGGGGCGATGCCGCAGCCGCTGGTCGTCGCCCCCGAGCTGGCGGCGCGCGTTGGCTGGGCGACGCAGTCGGACGCGGTGCTTTACATCAACGTCAAGGGCGCGGTGGCGACGCCCGGGAAGACCGCGGCGAGCGTGGTCGCCGCGGTGTTGATCGTCTTCATCATCATCGCGGTCATCCTCATGTCGACGTCGAACAAGGGCGGCGGCAACAAGGGCAACTCGAACGCCTGGCGCGGCGGCAGCCCGAAGCCGATCGGGCACGCGCCGAGCGGCGGCGGATGGCACGGCTCGCCGTCGAGCGTGCCGAGGCCCGCAGCGCCCGGCCCGGGGGCAGGGGGCTGGCGCGGCGGTGGCCGTCCCGCGCCCCTGCCGGCGGGAGCGCCGGTCTACCGCGGTGGCGGCCCCCGGGTCGGCGTCGGCGTCGGCATCATCGTTCCGCTCAACGGGCCGACCTACACCCACGACGGGGACGTCGGCTACGAAGACCCGATGTTCGCGGGCGACGAGCTCTACGTGGCGATGACGATGGTTTCGACCTATGACGGCCGCGTGCTCTGGCACGTGCGCGACCACATCGACCTCGAGGCCGATCGCCCGCAGGACGTCGAGCGGATGGTCCACACCTTCCTGGATACGCTGCCGCCCGCGCTGCCGCGGCCGCCAGCTCAGGCACCGGCAGTTCAGGCACCGGCACCGACGGCGGCGCCTGCCCCGCGCTGATATAGTCGCCGGCGCGTGAGCCAGCCGCCTGCCGACCGCGTGGATGGCGCCGAGGTCCCCGCCGGGGTGATGCGCCAGCCGCCCGGGCTGTTCCTGCTGTTCGCGGTCGAGATGTGGGAGCGCTTCTCGTACTACGGGATGCGCGCGATCCTGGTGCTGTTCATCGCCGACTCCGCCCGCGGTGGGTTGGGCTGGTCGCAGGCGTCGGCGAGCCGGCTCTACGGCTTCTACGGTTTCTGCGCCTACGCCTTCCCGCTGCTCGGGGGCTACCTGGCCGATCGCTGGCTGGGGACGCACCGGGCGCTGGTGATCGGCGCGGTGATCATCTCCGCCGGACACTTCTCCCTGGCGGTGCCGTCGCAGACGACGTTCTTCATCGGGCTCGGCCTGGTGGCGATCGGGACCGGGTTCTTCAAGACAAACGCCTCCACGATGGTGGGGCAGCTCTACAAGCAGGGCGACGGGCGACGCGACGGGGGCTTCACGATCTTCTACATGGGGGTCAACGTCGGCGCGCTGCTCGGCCAGTTCGTCTGCGGGTACTTCGGCGAGAGCCAGCGCTGGGGGTGGCACTACGGCTTCGGCGCCGCGGGCGTCGGCATGTTGTGCGGGCTGGGTCTCTACCTGCGGCTGCGGCACAAGTACCTGGCCGGGATCGGCGACGCGCCGAACCGCGCGCTGGCGGCCGCCCAGCACGAATCGACCGGGACCCTTTCGCACGACGAGCGCCGCCGGCTGGCGGCGCTGCTGATCCTGATCGGGTTCACGATCCCGTTCTGGATGGCGTTCGAGCAGGCGGGGTCGTCGATGAACTTCTTCGCGGCCGACCACACCGATCGAACCCTGTGGGGCTACACGTTCCCGGCCTCGTGGCTGCAGTCGGTGAACTCGGCCGTTCTGATCGCAACGGCGCCCCTGTTCGCCGGGATGTGGACCGCGCTGGCGCGGCGCGGGCGGGCCCCCAGCACGCCGACGAAGATGATCATCGCGATGGTGATGATGGCGGGCGGCTTCCTGTTCATGGTGGAGGGGGCGCGGCGCAGCGACGGTGGGGCGCTGGTCAGCCCGTTCTGGCTGTGCGCCGCCTATGCGATGCACACCTTCGGCGAGCTCTGTCTCTCGCCGGTCGGGCTATCGCTGGTGACGAAGCTGGCGCCGCTGAAGTTCGCGTCGCTGCTGATGGGCGTCTGGTTCTTCGCCACGGCGATCTCCGAGTTCCTGGCCGGTCACCTGGCCTCCCTGACCGACAGGATCGCGCGCGGCGAGCTGTTCCATCTGTTCGGCGGTCAGGCCGACTTCTATCTGGTCTTCGTCGTCACCTCGCTGGCGTCCGCGCTGCTGTTGCTGCCGCTCGGGCCGTGGCTGCGCCGGCAGATGCAGGGGCGCGATGTATGAGGCGTACGCCGCCACGCTGGCAATGCTAGCTTCAGCGACCGTGACGGCCGGTAGAGACGCGGGCCCGCGCGACGGCGACGCGGATCCCTTCGCCTGGCTCGAGACCGGCGACGCGCCCGAGGTGCAGCGCTGGACGGCGGCGCAGAACGCGGCGACGCGCAGGGCGCTGGACCCCCTCCCCGGTCGCGCCGCTCTCGAGCAGCGACTCTGGAGCCTCTACGAGATCGGGTCGCTGGGGACGCCCGTCTCCAAACCGCTCTCCAAGACGCCGTCGTCGACGGCGCGAAAGCAGCGCCGCTACTTCTACACGCGGCGCGACGGCAAGCAGAACCAGCCCGTGCTCTACGTGCGCGACGGGCTCGAAGGCGCCGACCGCGTCCTCGTCGACGTGAACGCAGGATCGCCCCGACGGCACGCGCGCGCTCGACTGGTGGTTCCCCTCCGACGACGGCGCGCTGGTCGCTTACGGCGTCTCCGACGACGGCAGCGAGGAGTCGACGCTGCACGTGCGCGAGGTGGCGACCGGCCACGACCGCGGCGACGCCATCGTGCGCACCCGGGCCTGCTCGCTGGCCTGGACCCCCGACGGCAAGGGCTTCTATTACACCCGCTACCCGCGGCCGGGCGAGGTGGCGGCGGCCGAGATGCCGTACCACCGCGAGCGTCTTCTTTCACCGGCTGGGCGACGACCCGGCGCAAGGACCGCAAGCTGTTCGGCGACGGGCGCGACCGCACCGACTGGCCCGGCATCGACCTCTCGCCCGACGGGCGCTGGCTGGCGATCACCGTCAGCCAGGGCTGGGCGAAGAGCGAGATCTACCTGCACGACACGCGCGCGGGCGGCGCCGACGCTCGTCCCGGTCGCCACCGGCGAGGAGGCCCTGTTTCCGGTCGTCGACCTGCTGGACGATCGGCTCTACCTGCAGACGACCAGCGGCGCGCCGCGCGGGCGGATCGTACCTCGTCGATCCACGCGCACCCCGCGCGCGCCAAGTGGCGGGAGATCATCCCCGAGAGCAAGGGGGAGACGGGGGACGTGCTCAAGTACGCCGCATACGTGAAAGGGGGCCTCGCGGCGGTCTACCTGCACGACGCCGCCTCCCGGCTGCGCCGTTACGATCGCGACGGCGCGCCGCGCGGCGAGGTCGCCCTCCCGGGACCGGGGTCGGTCACCGGCCTCTCCGGGCGCGCGCGACGTGGACGAGCTGTTCTATTCGTTCACTTCGTTCGTGACCCCGACCAGCGTCTCTTCGCCTGACCGGCGGGGCGGGGAAGCTCTGGCGCCGGCTCCCGGCGCCCATCGATCCGTCGCAGTACGAGGTCGAACGGGCCACGGCGACGTCGCGCGACGGCACCCAGGTGCCGCATGTTCCTCGTGCATCGCAAAGGCGTGGCGCCGCGACGGCCGGGCACCCGGCTCTGCTCTACGGTTACGGCGGCTTCAACGTCAGCATGATGCCGACCTGGACGCCGTCCGACGATCCCCTTCCTCGACGCCGGCGGCGCCTACGCGCTGGCGTCCTGCGCGGCGGGGGCGAGTACGGCGAGGCCTGGCACCAGGCCGGGCATGCTCGGGCACAAGCAGAACGTCTTCGACGACTTCATCGCCGCGGCCGAGTAGCTGATCGCGAAGAAGGTCACCAGCGCCGCGCGGCTGGCGATCTCGGGCCGCTCGAACGGCGGGCTGCTGGTCGGCGCCGCGCTGACCCAGCGGCCCGAGCTGTTCCGCGCGGTCATCTGCGGGGTGCCGCTGCTCGACATGCTCCGCTACCACCGCTTCCGCTCGCCGCAGCTCTGGATCCCGGAGTACGGCTCGCGCCGACGATCCCGAGGCGTTCCGCTGGCTGGCCGCCTATTCGCCCTACCACCGCGTGCGCGACGGCGTCAGCTATCCCGCCGTCTTCATCCACACGGCCGAGTCCGACACCCGCGTCGACCCGATGCACGCGCGCAAGATGACGGCGCGGCTGCAGGCGGCGACGGCCCACGCCAAGCAGCCGCGCAGATCCTGCTCTGGGTCGAGAGCCACGCCGGGCACGGCGCCGGCAAGCCGCTGGCGAAGGTGATCGCGCAGCTGACCGACGAATGGAGCTTTCTGTTCGCCGAGCTGGGTCTGACGACCGACGGGAAATCGAAATGAACAAGACACGAGTCATCGTTCTGTTCGGGGGCGCTCGGCGGAGCACGAGGTCTCGCTCGCTGTCGGCGCGCAACGTCGTGTCGGCGCTCGATCGCACGCGCTTCGAACCGGTGCTGATCGGAATCGATCGCGAAGGGCGCTGGCACAGCGAGTCCGAGCGGACGCTGGCGGCGGCGGCCGGCAGCCCCCGGCGGGCTGGCCCTGGATGCGGCGGCCCCGGCCGATCGCGATCGAGGCGGGCCTCGTCGGTGCGGCAGGCGGAGCCGCGGGCGGACTGGGCGAGCTCGCAGCCGGCCCGGACACGGTCGTTTTTCCGGTGCTGCACGGCACCTACGGTGAGGACGGCACCATGCAGGGACTGCTGGAGCTGGCCGAGGTCGCCTACGTCGGCGCCGGCGTGCTCGGTTCGGCGGTCGGCATGGACAAGGACGTCGCCAAGCGGCTGTTGCGGGACGCCGGCATCCCGATCGTCGACTTCGCGCTGGTGACGGCGGCGGGGCTGCGGGCCGACGCGGCCGCCGCGCTCGCCCCTGCCCAGGCGCTCGGTTACCCCCTGTTCGTGAAGCCGGCCAACGCCGGCTCGTCGGTCGGCGTCGCCCGCGTCCGGGACCCCGCGGCGCTGGAGCCCGCGGTGCGCGCGGCGCTGGCATTCGATCGCAAGGTGCTGCTCGAGCGCGCCGTCGACGCCCGCGAGATCGAGTGCGCGGTGCTGGGCAACGACGACCCGATCGCCTCGATGCCCGGCGAGATCGTCGTCCACCACAGCGACGGCTTCTATTCGTACGACGCCAAGTACGTCGACGCCGACGGCGCCAGCTGGAAGATCCCGGCCGACATGCCCGCCGAGACCGCAGCGCGCGTCCAGGCGCTTTCGGTGGCCACCTTCCGGGCCCTCGATCTGGCCGGGCATGGCCCGCGTCGACTTCTTCCTCGCCCGCGACACCGGTGCGCTCTACGTCAACGAGGTGAACACCATCCCCGGGTTCACGGCCGTCTCGATGTACCCCAAGATGTGGGAAGCGTCGGGGCTCGGTCCCCAGGCCCTGCTGACCCGCCTCATCGAGCTCGCCCTGGAGCGTCGCGACGCTCGGCGGCAGCTGAAACAGAGCGTCTGACTTTTCCATGTATCGCGGCGGCGCCGTGGTCGTACATCACGTGTGGAAAACGAAAATGCGATCGCGAAGCGCGGCGTCGGCCGGCCGTCGAAGGCGCAGCCGTTTCGGGCGATGGTGGTGGATCTTCTGCTCCAACAACCTGGAATGCGCTCTCTGGAGATTGTCAGGCGGGCCCGCCAAGGTGGCTATACAGGGGGAAAGAGCGCTCTTTACGCGCTGATTGCCAACGTGCGGCCGCGTCGGAGCCGGCCGCTAGGCGATCATGACAAGGTGCCGGGCGAGATCGCGCGGCACGGGTTTGGTCAGGTCGACGTCCGCTGCGTGGATGGTCATGAACGGACGTTCACCATCTTCGTCTCTCGGCTCGAGTACTCGGGCTGGGTCGCTGCCTCGCTGGTCCCCGACCAGAGCGTCGAGAGCTGCGTGCGGGTGCTGGCCGAACACTACGTGGCGATGGGCGGGGTTCCGCTGCTGGCGGCGTTCGACCGTGCCCGGCCGGTCGGTCTCCGCTCCGATGCCGCCGGTCACGTCATCGACTGGGATCCGGCGTTTGCGCACGCGGCGCTTCAGCTGGGGGTCGGCGTCGAGGTTCGGGCCCGTCGCGGCGCCGATCGCGGGCCGGGAACCAACCTCGGCAACTGGTTGAAGCTGACGTTCTTCAAGCACGCCGCGATCGCCGACGAGGCCGACGCCGCGAGCCAGCTCGCCGCCTGGGTTCGCGACCACAACAACCAGCCGGTGAACGAGGCGTCCTCGAAGACGCCCGCCATCCTGCTGGCCGAGGAGCGGCAACGCCTCCGTCCGCTACGGCTGGATCCGCGGGCGCTCGCGCTTCGCTTCCCCGTGCTGGTCGGGCCGCGCGCCATCGTCGTCCACGACAACCACGCCTACGCCATGCCCCCCGAATCGGTGGGCCTCATCGGCGAGCTGCAGCTCTACCCGACCAAGGTGACGATCGTCGCGGGCCGCTACGAAGCGACCCACAACCGCGCCACCCCCTACCGCGCCATCGAACCCCGATCCGACGCGCACTCGCAACTGACGCCCGTCGTTTCTTCTGCTCCGGAGGCGTCGCCTTTCCCGCCAGGAGGCGCGGCTTCGCCGCGCCGGCCTACCTTGCGAGACGGCATCCCCTCCGCAGGAGGCGCGAAGCCTCTCCCTCGGACAGCCGTCGGTATCTAGTCGTTGTCTTGTGGGCCCGCGGGAGGGGCGCAGCCCCTTCCGCGAAGCGCCGGAGGCGCGCCCTAGCGCCCCATCGCGTAGTAGGTGAACCCCGCGGCGCGCATCTCGGCGGGGCTCCAGACGTTGCGACCGTCGAACACCACCGGCTGGCGCATGATCGACTTCAGGCGGTCGAAAGACGGGCGCCGGAACTCGTGCCACTCCGTGACCAGCACCAGCGCGTCGGCGTTCTTGGCGCAGTCGTAGTTCGACTCTTCGTATTTGATTCGATCGCCCAGCGACTTCCGCACCGCCTCCATCGCCACCGGGTCGGTCGCGGTCACGGTCGCGCCCGCGGCCAGCAGCTGATCGATCAGCACCAGCGCCGGCGCTTCGCGGATGTCGTCGGTACCGGGCTTGAACGCCAGCCCCCAGACCGCGATGTGCTTCCCCTTCACGTCCCCCTTGAAGTGGGTGAGCACCTTCTCGCCGAGGCGGCGCTTCTGGCGCTCGTTGACGGCGACGACGGCGTCGAGGATCTCGAGCTTGTAGTTGTATTCCCGCCCGGTGCTGATCGCGGCGCGCAGATCCTTGGGGAAGCAGCTGCCGCCGAAGCCGGGGCCGGCGTACAAGAACTTGTTGCCGATGCGGGCGTCGGAGCCCATGCCCTTGCGGACCTGCTCGATGTCGGCGCCCAGCAGCTCGCACAGGTTGGCGAGGTCGTTCATGAACGAGATGCGCGTCGCCAGCATCGAGTTCGCGGCGTACTTGGTGAGCTCGGCCGAGCGCCGCTCCATGACCAGCATGCGGTCGCCGCTGCGGGTGAACGGCGCATACAGCGAGCGCAGGGCGTCGACCGCCCGCTTGTCGCTGGCACCGATCACCACCCGGTCCGGCTTCATGAAGTCGTTCAGCGCGTCCCCTTCCTTGAGGAACTCGGGGTTCGACGCGACGGCGAACTCGTGCTTGGCGCGCTGCTTGACGATCGCCTCGATCTTGTCGCCGGTGCCGACGGGGACCGTCGACTTGGTGACGATGACCGCCCAGCCGGTCAACGCGTCCGCCACCTGCTCGGCGGCCTTGAAGATGTACTGCAGATTCGCCGAGCCGTCGGGGCCGGGCGGCGTGCCGACCGCCAGCAGGATGACCTCGGCGCCCGCGACGCCGGCGGCGACGTCGGTGGTGAACGTGAGACGCCCCTCGGCGGCGTTGTTCACGACCAGCTTGTCCAGCCCGGGCTCGTAGATGGGCATCACCCCGCGCTTGAGCCCCTCGATCTTCTCGGCGTCGATGTCGCAACACACGACGTCATTGCCCATGTCGGCGAAGCCAGCGCCCGCGACGAGGCCGACGTATCCAGTGCCGATTACGCAGATTTTCATGGGTTCTGACATACCATGACTCCGCCTATTCCCGCATGCCGACACCGTCAAACGTGATGCTGCTCGCCGCCGGCCGGTCGACCCGGCTCGGGGCGCTCGGGCTGGCCTTGCCGAAGCCTCTGGTTCCGGTCTGCGGCTACCCTGCCATCCGGTTCGGATTGCATGCGGCCGCCCGGGCCGGCGCGCGGCGCGTCGTGGTCAACGTGTTCCACCGTGGCGATCTGGTGCAGGCGGCGCTGGGGGCGCGGCTGGCCACGGGCGGCGGGGCGCTCGAGCTCGCCTACTCCGTCGAGACCGAGCTTCTCGGAACCGGAGGCGGCCTGGCCAAGGCGCGGCCGCTGTTCGCGCCGGGGCCCGTGCTGGTGATGAACGCGAAGGTCGTTGCCGATGTCGACGTCACCGCGCTCTGGCAGGCGCACGAAAGCGGCGACGCGATGGCGACCATGCTGCTGCGCGACGACCCCGAGCCGCGTCGCTGGGGGGCCATCGCCACGGACGCGACCGGGCGCGTCGTCGGCATTCTCGACGCGCGCTCGCCGCGGGCGCCCGAAGGGGCGGTGCGCGAGCAGATGTTCACCGGCGTGCACGTGCTGGATCCGGCGCTGCTCGACCGCCTGCAGCCGATCGTCTGCGACGTGATCCGCGACGCGTACATCCCGGCGCTGCTGGCCGGAGAGACGATCCGTGCCGCGACGTTGCCCGGCTACTTCGCCGAGCACTCGACCCCCGAACGCTACCTGGCCGGCAACCTGGCGTTGCTGCGTAACCCGGCGCTGCTCCGCGATCCGCCCGGGCCGCTCGTGGGCGTCGACGCCGGGGCGAGGGTCGATCCCGCCGCGCGGGTCATCGGGCCTGTGCGCGTCGAGGCGGGGGCGGTGCTCGCGGCAGGGGCCGAGGTGGGCCCCGACGTCGTCGTCGGTGCCGGAGCCCAGGTTGCCGCAGGGGCGCGCATCCGCCGGGCTGTGCTCTGGGCAGGGGCCGAGGTGGGGCCCGGCGACGTCGAGGATGCGGTCGTCTTCGGGCGGACGATTACGCCTGCTCTACCCTGATCGCGACGACGGTGATGTTGTCGAGTCCGCCGTTCCTGTTGGCGGTGGAGATGAGCTTCTCGCACATGGTGTCGAGGTCCGGCTCGGTGTCGATGATGGCCTCGATCTCCTCGTCCTTGACCATCCCCGACAGCCCGTCCGAGCAGAGGATGTAGAGGTCGCCCAGCGCCGGCGCGTCGACGTGAACGTCGACCTGCACGGTGTCCTTCATCCCCAGGGCGCGCACGATCACGTTCTTGTGCGGGAACGCGGCGATCTCGTCTGCGGAGAGGTTCTTCATCTTGATGTAGTCGTTCAGCAGCGAGTGATCCTCGGTGATCTGCTTGAACGCTCCCTCGCGCTTGCGATACAGGCGGCTGTCGCCGACGTGGCCGACGACCATCGCCCGGTCCAGGAACAGCGTCGATACGACGGTCGTCCCCATGCCGTGGCAGCGCGGATCCTTCTGCGCCTGCTCGTGGATCTTCAGGTTCGCCAGCTTGATGGCGGTGACCATCCGGTTCACGTCATAGCGGTGGCCGTGGTCCATCTTGAACGGCCAGGTCACCTGCTGATCGTCCTGTGTGACCTTGAAGAAGCCGGCGATGGTATCGACGGCCATCCGGCTGGCGACCTCGCCCGAGGCGTGCCCGCCCATCCCGTCGGCGACGATCGCAAGTCTTTCACTATCGGGCAGGAAGAACGAGTCCTCGTTGTGGGCGCGCTTCATACCCACGTTCGAGTCGCCCGAAAACCGCACCCGCATCCCGTCCAGAGGAAACGACGAGCTCATGGCGTGTCCGTCATGGTATCGCCGCGCGGCGCCACGATCAACGCGCGCGATGGCTTTACCAGCGTGACCGACGGGCCGAGGGTGATCGACAGCTGGGAGCTCTCCGTGCGGTAGAGATCTCCGTCGATGGTGTAGGACATCCCGCTACCATCGGTGGCGGCGATGTCGAGCCGCGACGCCACCGCGCTGAAGGCGCGGCTCGGGGCGATGCCGCGGCCGGCGTGCACGGCCACCAGGTCGGGGATCAGCGCCATCGGTCGGGAGTGCATCGCCAGCATGCCGAACCGCTCGGGGTCCTCGTCGGCGCGGTGAATGAGCTTGAAGCCGAGCCCGACCTCGCGGACGGTTCCCGCGCCGACCCCCACGAACGTGGTGCGATCCAGGCGGGTCCCGTCGACGGTGACCGTCCCCTCGAACCGTCGAAAGATCTTCCGCACGAACGGCCCGCCGATCATGATCGAGCCGATCGCCTTCATGATCAGCCAGGTGGCGCGGCTCGGGCCGTACTCGCCGTTTCCGCCGTAGTACTCGGCCAGGAAGTTGGCGAGCAGACCGTTGCCGAACAGGAAGCCGAGCTGACCGTCGATGCGGAGACAACGGCGTCGCAGCACCGACAGCGGGCGCCCGGCCCGGACGTCGGCGACGAGCGCGCTCAGGAACGCGTCCGGCCGTTCGCGCAAACCGAGCGAGGTGGCCACGACGTTCATGGTTCCGCCGCACAGGATCGCGATCGGGGGGAGGGGCGCCTCGCCGAAGGCGCGCCCCAGCGCGGTCAACGTCTTGTGCAAGGTCCCGTCGCCGCCGTGCACCGCGAGCACCGTCGGGGGCGACTGCGTCATCTCCGCCACCGACGCATTCAGCTCGTCGAGCGACTTGGGGGCCAGGACCCGCCCCTCCGCGCCGACGATGGCCTGGAAATCGGTGGCGATCCGCGGATTCTTGCGGTTTGCCCGTGAGCGCGGATTGACGACGACCGCGATCACTCGTCGGCGCCGGAGTCGTCGCCGTCGTCGGGGGGCGTGTCGCCGCCTGCGTCGCCGCCATCAGCGGTCGCCTCCGCGGTCACTTCCGCGATCTTCGCGTACCAGCGCTCGAACACCTCGGTGATCTGCCGCGCCTGCTTCTCGTTCGAGATGTTGAACGACGATTGCTTGCGGTAGCTCCCCTTGGACTTCTTGAACCGGACGATGGCCATCTTGGGGGGGCGGAACTTCCCCTTGGCGCGATCGAGCTCCTGGAACAGGAACATCACGGTCGCCCAGCCCCCCTTGGTCAGCACGGCCCGATCGAGCTCCTTGCGGACCAGGGTCCCCTCGTCCTCGTAGTCGTAGCTCAGCTCTTCTAGCGTCTCGGCCATGTCTCGCTCTCGTCTAGGTGAGCCGGACGATGGCGGCCCGGTCGTCGGACGAGATGTCGACGAACTCGAGCCCCATCCCGGGGTGCTTGTCTTTGACGCCCCCGCGCGCCACCCGCACCACCCGCCCCTGCGTCCTGATGTGGTGCCCGTCGGGGAGATCGAACTCCATCATCAACAGCTCGCCGACCTCGAACAGCAGATCGGATCGGAGGAAGGCCCCGCCGCCCGACACGTCCGCGGTCGAAAAGCGGATCGGCCGCCGGACCTTCTTGGCGGCGTCGGAGATCATCACGGGAACTTCGAGCTCCGCGCGCACGTGCTTGCGGGTGTCGCGCGGATTGCGGCTCACGGATCCAGCTCCACCGCGAGCGTGGACCGGACCTCCAGCGACACCCGCGTGGTGGGCGACCCGAGGGGCGCCCGCATCCGCGCGCGTCGCGCGAGCTCAATCGACACCGGCAGCGCTGCCCCGCCGGGCGAGATGTGAACGAGGAGCGCGCGCGGCACGATGACCGACGCCTCCGTCGAGGCGCTGGCAGGGACCGAGCAGCTGATTGCCACGGTGGCGCCGAACGGGCGCAGCTCGACGAGCGCGCCGGCCGGCGCGCCGAGCGTCACCGTGAGTCCCTCCGCCGCGTCGATCCGGGCCCCTGCGGTGGGCGCGCTACCGTTGATGGCGAGCAGCGTCGGGAGGGCCGGCACGGGCAGCTCCGCGACCGGGAGCTCGGTGTCGGGGGCGTAGAGGCTCACCCGGTCGGGGATGGCGGCGAGCGTCTGCCCGACCTCGGCGACCACGCCGCTCACCACGCCGGCGACGTCCGGGAAGACGCGCGGGAACGGCCGCAGCAGGATGTCGGGCGACGCCATCGCGACGCCGACGCCGGCCAGCTCCTGCAGGTCGATCGACCCGCCGCGCATGCCGAGCGTGTTGGTGGCAACGTCGGTGTCGCGCAGCACGCAGCCCTGATCGGGCGCGCTCTCGGCCAGCGGATCCACCAGCCCCAGCACGTCAGCGTCGACGGTGCCGGAGGCGACGGCGCGGAATCCGAGCACCGACACCGTCGTGGTCTTGTCGGCGCCGGTCTCGAACCGAACCGACAGCTCCGAGGAGACCCAGCTCTGCTGCGCCTGCGCGTCGGGCACCCGCGCGCCGCCGTCGCAGCCGGTCGCGAGCGCACCAGCGCACACGAGCGGTAACCAACGATGAAGCGCAGACATCATTTGGGACCCAACACTATACCGGGACGCGCCGCAAGTCGCCAATTCCCGACCTGCTTCGTGGTATGAGACGGCGTTCCGATGGCCGACGAAAAAGCACGAATCACTGCAGATGAAGTACGGGAGCTGGCGCTGCTGGCGCGGCTGCGGCTCTCCGACGCAGAGGTAGCCCGGATGACCGGCGACCTGGCCGCGATTCTCGACTACGTGGATGCCCTGCGTGCGCTCGACACCGCGGCGGTCGAACCGATGACGCACGCGGTGCCGTTCGACTGTCCGCTCCGTGACGACCGCGTGAAGCCGTCGTTGTCGCTCGATGACGCCCTGGCGAACGCCCCCCGGCGCGAGGCGAGCTTCTTCCAGGTGCCCCGTATCGTCCCTGGCCCGGCCGGCGCGGCCGTCGGCGAGGACGAGTCGTGATCGACGCGCGGGGCGCGACGGCCGTCGCGATCGCCGACGGGGTGCGCGCGGGCAAGCTCCGGGCGCGCGACGTCGTCGAGCAGTATCTGGATCGCATCGAGCGCCTCGACGGCGCGCTGGGCTGCTACCTGCTCGTCGACGGTGCCGGTGCGCGCGCGGCCGCCGACGCGGTCGACGCCGCGCAGGCGGCGGGGCGAGATCCCGGGCCCCCTGGCCGGCGTGCCGCTCGGGATCAAGGACATCTTCTGCACGCGCGGGATCGAGACCACCTGCGCTTCGCAGATCCTCCGCGGGTTCGTTCCCCCCTACGAATCCACGGTCACCGCGCGGCTCGCCGCGGCGGGCGGCGTCGCGCTGGGCAAGCTGAACATGGACGAGTTCGCCATGGGCTCGTCGAACGAGAACAGCTCGTTCAAGCCGGCCCGGAACCCCTGGTCGACGGCGCACGTGCCCGGGGGGTCGTCGGGCGGGTCGGCGGCGGCGGTCGCGGCCTCGCTGTGCGCGGGCGCGACCGGCACCGACACGGGTGGGTCGATCCGTCAGCCGGCCGCCCTCTGCGGCGTGGTCGGGATGAAGCCGACCTACGGGCGTGTCTCCCGCTACGGCGTGATCGCGTTCGCGTCGTCGCTCGATCACCCGGGGCCGTTCGGGCGGACCGTCGAGGACGCGGCGGCGCTGCTGGAGGTCATGGCCGGCCCCGATCCGCTGGACGCCACCAGCATCCCGCAGCCGGTCGGCGCCTACCGTCAGGCGGCGCGCGCCGGGGGGCAAGACAAGGACGCCCTGAAGGGGGTGCGGCTGGGCGTGCCCGTCGGAGTACTTCCAGCCCGGGATGGACGCCGAGGTCGAGGCGGCCGTGCGCGCCGCGCTCGACGAGCTCGGCGCGCGCCGGGGCGACGATCGTCGCCGGTCTCGCTGCCCCACACGCACTACGCGATCGCGACCTACTATCTGATCTGCACCGCCGAGGCGTCGTCGAACCTGGCGCGCTACGACGGCGTCCGCTTCGGCCACCGCGCCGGCGAGGCGAAGTCGCTCGAGGAGCTCTACACGCGCACGCGCGGCGAAGGGTTCGGCGCCCGAGCCCAAGCGCCGGATCATGCTCGGGGCCTACGTGCTCCGCGCCGGGCTACTACGAGGCCTACTACGGCAAGGCGCTCGCGGGCGCGGCGCAAGCTGGCCGACGACTTCACGGCGGCGTTCAGCAAGTGCGACGCCATCGTCACGCCGACCTCGCCGGTGCCGGCGTTCAAGTTCGGCGAGCGGATGGGCGACCCCCTGCAGATGTACCTGGCCGACATGCTCACCGTGGCGCCGAACCTGGCCGGCGTGCCGGCGCTGTCGCAGCCGCTGCGGCTTCACCAAGGCCGGGCTGCCCATCGGGCTGCAGATCATCGGCCCGCCGCTGGGCGAGGAGATCGTGCTTCCGCGTCGGCGGCGCCTACGAGGCGCGCACCGAATGGCACAAGCGCCTGCCGCCGGAGGCCGCGAAGTGAGCGTCGTGCTCCGGGCAAGACCGACTACGAGGTGGTGATCGGCCTCGAGGTGCCACGTCCAGCTGGCGACGCACTCGAAGATCTTCTCCTGGTCGTCGGCGGCGTTCGGGGCCGAGCCCAACTCGGCGACCGATCCGGTCTGCCTGGGGCTGCCGGGGACGTTGCCGGTGCTGAACCGCGCCGCGGTCGAGGCGGCGGTGCGGCTGGGGCTGGCGGTCGGGCTGCACATCCGCCAGCGCTGCCGGTTCGCGCGCAAGCACTACTTCTATCCCGACCTGCCCAAGGGGTTTCAGATCTCGCAGTTCGACGAGCCGATCTGCGAGGGGGGCCACGTTCGTTTCCGGCTGAAGCGGCGAGGCCCGCGTCCGATCCGCCTCACCCGCATCCACATGGAGGAGGACGCGGGCAAGAACCTGCACGCCGCCGCCGGCGTCAGCTTCGTCGACTACAACCGCGCCGGCGTCCCGCTGTGCGAGATCGTCAGCGAGCCCGACGTCCGCTCGGCGGAGGAGGCGGCCGAGTACCTGCGCGCGATCGCGGACGCTGGTGCGCTACCTGGGCATCGGCGACGGCAACATGGAAGAGGGGTCGCTGCGCTGCGACGCCAACGTGTCGCTCGCGGCCGCGCGGCGAGACGAAGCTACGGCACCAAGACCGAGATCAAGAACATGAACTCGTTCAAGAACGTGCGCGACGCCATCGAGCACGAGATCAAGCGCCAGGCGGCGCTGCTCGATCGCGGCGAGCGCGTGGTGCAGGAGACGCGGCTCTGGGACGCCGCCCGCGGGGTCACGCAGTCGATGCGCTCGAAGGAGCAGGCGCACGACTACCGCTACTTCCCCGAGCCGGATCTGCCGCCGCTCGCGATCTCCGACGGCGAGCTGGCGGGGCTCGCGGGCGACCCTGCCCGAGCTGCCCGAGGATCGCTTCGCGCGCTACACGGGCGCGGTCGGCCTCACGCCCCAGGACGCGGGCGTGCTGGTGGCAGAGCGGGACGTCGCCGACTACTTCGACGCGGTGGTCGCCGCCGGCGCGCCGGCCAAGCGGGCCGCGAACTGGGTGATCAACGAGGTGCTGGCCCGCGTCGACGACCCGCGCCGCCTGGGCGAGGTCGAGCTGCCGATGCCGGCGCCGGCGCTGGCCGAGCTGGTGAAGCTGGTCGAGAACAGCACCCTGTCGGGCAAGCTCGGCAAGGACGTGTTCGCGAAGATGTGGGACGAGCGCCGAACCGCCTCCGACATCGTCGCCGCCGAAGGGCTGGCGCAGGTCTCGGACGGCGGCGAGCTGGAGGCGGCGTGCAAGAAGGTGATCGCCGCCCACCCGGACGAGGCGGCCCGGTTCCGCGAGCAACCCGAAGCTGATGGGGTTCTTCGTCGGGGCCGTGATGAAGGAGACCGGCGGCAAGGGGAACCCCAAAGCCGTCAACGAAATCCTCAAGCGCCTGCTCGCTTGATAAACCCGCCGAACCTGTTGACAACTGGTTCGGCCTCTCTAAACTACGCCGCTCGTTCGGAGGCCACAGCCAGATGTATGCCGTGATCGCGTCAGGGGGAAAGCAATACCGCGTCAGCGAGGGAGAAACCCTGCGCGTGGAAAAGCTCGTGGGTGCCGCGGGCACCAAGGTGACCTTCGGGCCGCTGCTGTTCGCAGACGATGGGGGAGGCGTTCAGGTCGGGCAACCGACCGTCGCCGGCATCACCGTCGAAGCGGAGATTGTCGAGCAGGGGCTGGCCAAGAAGATCGTCCTGTTCAAGTACAAGCGCCGCAAGAGCTACCGTCGGAAGGGCGGGCATCGCCAGCCGTTCACGTCGCTCAAAATCACTTCGATCCACGCGGGCGCGAAGGCGTAAGGGAGTCAAGCCATGGCGCACAAAAAAGGCCAAGGGAGCTCGCGCAACGGGCGCGATTCGCAGTCGCAGCGGCGCGGCATCAAGCGCCACTCGGGCGAAGACGTGCTGGCGGGCAACATCCTGGTTCGTCAGGTTGGTACCGTCGTCCACGCCGGCACCAACGTCGGCATGGGCCGTGACTTCACCCTGTTCGCGCTGAAGAACGGCACGGTGAATTACCGCAAGTCGGGCCCGCGGACCATCGTCAGCATCATCGCCGCGCCGGCAGCCGCTTAACCGCGCTGCGCGGCGCCGACGACCTCGGCCATGCACTTCGTCGACGAGGTCACAATCCGTGTGCGCGCCGGTAGCGGCGGCAACGGCGCGATCGCGTTTCGTCGCGAGAAGTTCGTCCCGAAGGGGGGCCCCTCCGGCGGCGATGGCGGCGACGGCGCCAGCATCGTGCTGGTGGTGGACGGCGGGCTGTCGACGCTCCTCGACTTCCGTTACAAGAGCGAGTTCCAGGCGCCGCCCGGGCAGTCGGGCGCCAACAAGGACAAATACGGGCGCGGCGGTGAGGACGTGGTGCTGCGCGTCCCCCCCGGGACTCAGGTGTTCGACGAATCGACAGGCGCCCTCATCGGTGACCTGCGCGCCCACGGCGAGCGCTTCGTGGTTGCTCAAGGGGGGCGCGGGGGACGGGGCAACATCCACTTCGCCACCTCGACCGATCGGGCGCCACGCCGGTCCGAGCCCGGGACGCCCGGCGAGGAGCGGTCGATCCGGCTCGAGCTCAAGCTGCTCGCCGATGTCGGCCTTCTGGGCCTCCCCAACGTCGGCAAGTCGTCGCTGATCGCCCGTATCTCGGCGGCGCGTCCCAAGATCGCCGACTACCCCTTCACGACGCTGGTGCCGAACCTTGGCGTGGTGCAGCTCTCCGGTGATCGCTCGTTGGTCGTGGCGGACATCCCGGGGCTCATCACCGGCGCGCACGCGGGCGCCGGCCTCGGCGACCGGTTCCTGCGTCACCTCGAGCGGACGCGCCTCCTGGTGCATCTTCTGGACGCGACCCAGACCGAACAGACCCCGCTGCGCGCGTTCGAGGCGACGAACCGCGAGCTGGCCCTCTATGACCCCGAGCTGGCGGCGCGGCCCCAGCTGGTGGTGCTGAACAAGATCGATCTGCCCGACGTCCGCAAGCGGGCGCGCCAGCTTGCGCAGCCGTTCGCCCGTCGCGGGATCACCTTGCACGCGATCAGCGCGGCGACCGGCGAGGGGACGGCTGAGCTGCTCGAGGCGATCTGGCGGGCGCTGCCCAAACGCGAGCTCCCCACCGAGCCGGCCTCGGGAGCGGGGTCCGAGTCAGCATCCAAGCCAGCATCCAAGTCAGCATCCGAACCAGCCCCGCGCCCAAACCGCTGAGCTGAACTTAGCTTTGTCCACAGGCCGGCGGCCTCCTGAGGGGTGGGCGGCGCGCGGCGGGGAGTCGAACGATCGGTGAGAGCGAAATGGCAATCGGCACTGAAGGTCGTCCTGAAGCCAAGTCCCGAAAACCCGAAAAAAGTTGAAGAGATTGACGGTATTTTCGTGGGCTGATATAGAAGGCTGCTTCGCAAGCTGCTCCGGTGTTCGGGTCCTTTCCAATACGCCCCTCAACGCCTGACGGAGTTACCGACATGACATCGCTGTGGACTGTTTGCTCGCGGGGGCCGTCCCGCGCATTGGGGGTATTCATCATCACGCTGGCGCTGGCCGGCACGGCGCGCGCGCAGACGCCGCCGCAGGCCGCCGCTCCGGCGCCGCCGTCGGCCACACCGCCGGCACCGCCGTCGGCGACGCCAGCCGCCCCGGCCGCTGGCGCCCCGTCGACCTCTGGCGCCCCGCCCGCTCCGGGCGATGCCGCGGCCGGCGGCTCCGACTCCGGCGCCTACACCGTCCGGATGCGCTCCCTCGAGAAGAACGTCAACGAGCTCAAGGAGCAGATCTTCCGGACCAAGGCCCGCCTGAACCTGCTCAAGGAGACGGTGCTGGGCGGCGTGATCGGCGCGTCGCGCGCCATCATCCACCACAAGAACGAGATGGGAAGCTCGTTCCGCCTGGTGAAAGCGGCCTACGCCCTGGATGGCGTTCAGATTTATTCGAAGAGTGACGATACCGGGCGGCTGGCGGAGATGAACGAGTTCGACATCTATAACGGCGCTATCCAGCCCGGCTCGCACACCCTCTCCGTGGCGCTGCAGTACCAGGGGAACGGGTTCGGCGTCTTCAGCTACCTCAAGGGGTACAAGTTCAACGTGAAGTCGAGCCACACCTTCGTGGCCGGCGAGTCTAAGACCACGAACATCACAGTGGTGGGTTACGAAAAAGGCAACATCACCACGCAGCTCTCGGACAAGCCGGCGGTCGACTTCCGCGTCAACGTGATCGCGGCAGGCGAGGGCGGCACGACCGCGAAAAAGTAGACCACGCAGGCATGAAACAGGGGCAGGCGACAGTAGCCGCGCTATTGCTCGGCGCGATGGGGCTTGGGGGTGCGGCACACGCCGACGAGGTCGACGACTACACCAAGAAGCTGATCGACCTCGACCAGCGGGTCCACCTCATGGCGCTGGAGTTCAAGGAGGTGCCACCTCCGCCTCCGGATGTGGCCGACCGGCGCGTGCTGGACGCCCAGGTCCTGTTCACGCTGAAGAACTACGAGGAGGCGGCGACGATCCTTCTCGACGTCGTCGAGAAGTACCCCAACACGCGCGCCTACGACGACGCGATCTACCTCCTCGGCGAGGCGCTGTTCCAGGCGCACGACTACTTCTCGTCGCGCCACTACCTCCAGCAAGCGGTCGCCAAGAACAGCGGTTCGAAGACCGAGCAGCAGGCGCTGCAGCGGCTGGTCGAGATCTCGTTGCGCACCGGCGACTACGACAACGTCGACAGCTACCTCACCCGCCTGCAGAACCTCCCGGTCGCGGCGATGGAGCCGACCGTGCCGTACGTGCGGGGCAAGTACTTCTTCTTCCGAGGCCGTCTCGACGAAGCCACGCAGGTGTTCGGGGCGATTCCCGCCACCAACCCCTACTACTTCCAGTCCCGGTACTTCCTGGCGACGATCCAGGTCAAACGCGGCGATCTCGCCGGCGCGATGACCAGCTACGACGCGCTCCTGAAGCAGCAGGCCCCCGACCCGGCCAGCAAGGACGTTCAGGACCTGAGCAAGCTGGCGATCGCCCGCATCCTCTACGAGCGTTCGCAGTTCGACAAGGCGATCGAGGTCTACCTGTCGATCCCGCGCCAGTCCCGCTACTGGTCGGACGCCCTGCGCGAGCAGGCGTGGACCTATATCAAGGCCAAGGACTGGCAGCGCGCCTACCGGTCGATCAACCTGCTGCTCCTCCAGGAGCCGGACACCAGCGACGCGCCGAACCTGCGCCTGCTCGAGGGGAACCTGCAGCTCCGGATGAGCAACTTCTACCTGGCGAGTGACGCGTTCTCGAAGGTGCGGGACGAGTTCGAGCCGATCCACCGCCAGCTGCAGCAGGTGATTGTCAAGTCGCAGACAGATCCCGCCTACTTCGATTCACTGGTCGGCAAGAGCCTCGACAAGTTCGACATCGGTGCCTTCGTCCCCGCGACGGCCGCGAAGTGGGTGCGGGCGGAGCCCGAGGTGGCGCGCATGATAGCGCTGGCCTCGGATGTCGGGGAGATCCAGCGCTCCGTCTCGGAGAGCCAGAAGCTGCTCGACCGCATCCAGCAGGTGATGGACGGGAGCGGCCGGGTGGGCATCTTCCCCGACCTCGCGGCGCAGCGGACCAAGTCGGTCGAGATCATGAACCAGGTGGTCGAAACTCGGCAGAAGTTCGTCGGCCGGATCCGGGCCATCGTCGATCCGACCCTGACCCCCGAAGAACGCAAGAAGCTGGACCACGTCGCGATCGAGCGTGACGGGATGGTTCGTCAGGTCAACCTGCCGACCACCGACGAGGGGATCAAGCAGCACGAGCGGACGATGAAGGACCGCTTTGCCGAGATCGATCGCCAGGCCTCGGAGCTGAACGTCGAGATCCAGTCGCTGGAGGCGCAGCTGGTCGCGATCGAGCAGTACTACCGGGTCTCGCGGGCGGAGCAGAAGATTCGGCCCGAGGACATCGAGGCGCCGGTGCGCGACATGCGCAAGGTGATCGAGGACCTGCGGGGGACGCACGACAAGGTCCGCGAGTCGATCGCCGACGCGCGACGCGACGCCGGCGCGGCGGGCAGCATCGGCCAGTCCGAGCACGAGTCCGCCAAGAAGCTCTCGGAGCTGTTGCAGCAGGAGCTGCAGATCGCCCGCCAGGCGATGGGCCGGCTCAGCGGGACGGATCGGGCGGCGGTCGATCGGATGAACGGCTTGCTGTCGCGTTGCGACGCCATCGAAGCCCAGCTGGTCGCCTTCGACACGCGGGTCGACGGTCAGGTCACGGCGCGGCTCGCGACGGTCAGCAAGTACATCACCGCCGAGAAAGAGGAGCTGGCCCACGCCAGCGACAAGCTCGGCAACATCATGGACGAGTCGAAGAGCATGGGCGGCGGTCTGGCCCAGGCGATGTTCACCAAGGTGGCCGACAAGTTCTACGACCTGGTCGTCAGCTCCGACGTCGGCATCATCGACGTCTCGTGGGGCCTCAAGGACCAGAAGACGCAGGCAGTAACGCACTTGACGAACCAGAAGAGCCAGGAGCTGAAGGCGCTCGACGAGGACTTCCGCAAGGTGATGGAGGAAGACAAGTGAACCGGCGACTGAGCCGGCAAGCGAGCCGCCCCGTCCGCAAGAGCACGCTCACGGCAGGTGCGCTGGCGCTGCTGGCGGCGCTGGCAGGTGTTCGCGCCGACGCGGCTGCACCCGGTGGCCCCGATCCGCGCCTCCTCGACGAGATGGAGAAGGACGTCCAGCGCTTCTCCCAGATGGTGACCGAGTACCGCGGCACCGCGCGGTCGATCCTGAAGCGGACCTATCAGGACCGGGTCAAGAAGATCAACGCCAAGTACGACACGCCCATCAACCTGAACGATCGCGAAGCGCGCGATCGCCGGCGCGACGCGATCGCGATGTTCGAGGCGTTCCTGCTCAAGTACCCGAACGACAAACGCTGGACGCCGGACGCGATGTTCCGCCTGGCCGAGCTCTACTACGAGAAGTCGGCCGAGGAGTACCTGGACGCCGACGAGGCGTACAAGAAGGCGATCGACGGGCCGAGCCCGCCCGACACGCCGCCCCCGCGGGTCGACTACACGCCGACGATCAATCTCTACCGGCGGCTGCTGACCGAGTTCCCGAGCTATCGATTTCTCGACGCCGCTTACTACCTCCTCGGTTTCTGTCTCGGCGAGATGGGCGAGGACCAGCAGGCCAAGCAGTCGCTGCTCGCGCTCGTCTGCGCCAACAAGTACAAGCCGCTCGATACGCCGGCCCCGACGCCGCGGCCCACGCCGCGCGCACCGGGGGCCAAGCCAGGTGACGACGACGAGATCTACCGGTCGTGCGTGCCGGTGCGCAAGGAATCCAAGTTCCTCCCCGAGGCATGGACCCGCGTCGGCGAATTCCACTTCGACAATCCGAACGAGCTGAAGATGGCGATCGCCGCCTTCCACAAGGTGCTCGGCTTCAAAGACACCCCGTACTACGACCGCGCGCTCTACAAGCTCGCCTGGGCGTTCTACCGGGACAACCGGTTCCCCGAGGCGGTTCGCGAATTCGACAACCTGGTCAAGTACGCCGACGGCCGCACGAAGGCGGGGCAGAAGGTCGGCTCGGATCTACGCCCGGAGGCGGTGCAGTACCTCGGTGTCAGCTTCGGCGAGCCCGACTGGGACGGCGACGGTATTCCCGATCCGGTGGTCGGTCTCGAACGCGCCAAGGAGTTCTACAAGGGGCGGGAGAAGGAGCCCCACGTGCGCGAGGTGTTCCAGCGCCTGGGGGACATCTACTTCGATCAGACCAAGTACGGCGACGCGATCGCCGTCTACAAGACGCTGCTCAACAAGTGGCCCTACTACGGCGACGCGCCGCGGGTGCAGGACCGGATCGTTCACGCCTACGAGAAGGACCGGAACCTGGTCGCCGCGGCGAAGGAGCGCGAGATCCTCGCGCGCCAGTACACCAAGGGGAGCGACTGGTACGAGCACAACAAAGAGAACTCCGAGGTGCTGGCGGTGGCGCGGCAGCTCTCCGAGGAGGCGCTCCTGACCGCGGCCACCAGCGTCCACTCCGCCGCGCAGGCGTGCAAGACCAAGTGGCTGGAGAATCAGAAGGACACGAGAAAGCTCGACGAGTGCAAGAAGCTGTACGCCACCGCGGCGGAGCTCTACGACAAGTACCTGGTCGTCTATCCCAACTCGAAGCGCAGCTACGAGTTCGCGGCGTTCGCGGCCGACGCGCTCTACTACTCGGGCCAGCTGGACAAGGCGATCATCGCTTACAAGGGCGTGCGTGATTCGCAGCTCGACAACCGGTACCAGGAAGACGCCGCCTTCCGGATGATCAAGGCCTACGAAGAGATCATCGAAGACCAGAAGAAGGCCAAGCAGATCGAGGATCCGCCGATCCCCGACGAGAAGAACACCAAGCCACCCGTCGTCGCGGTGGCGATGCCAGAGGTCTACAAGAAGTACGTCGACGCGATCGACTGGTACGTCGAGCACATCAAGAACGACCGGGCTCCCGACCTGAAGTACGCGGCGGCGGTCATCTCGCTGCGCTACCGAGACTGGGCGGGCGCGCGCGACCGGTTGGGCAAGGTGGCCGAGCAGTACTGCGGCACCAAGTCCGACGTCGGCTTCAAGGCGTACGACGCCATCCTCCAGACCTACTTCATCGACTTCAACGTCCCTGACGAGGAGCAGAAGGACTGCGCTCTCGGCAAGCTGTTGTCGGTGGCCGAGCAGTTCATCGAATCGCCGTGTGGCAAGGCAGCGGCGGCGAAGCCGTACCTGGACCGGTTCGCGCAGATCAAGTCGTCGGTGAAGACGACCATCATCACCAAGCGCCTCCAGCTGTCGATGGAGAACGAGGAGAAGGGGACGCACAAAGAACTGGTGATGTGCCAGAGCGGACCGGGCGGCATCGCGATCGTCACCGGCGCGGCGCAGCCCGCCAAGCCGGGCGAGAAGCAGCCCGAGGGCAAGACGCCGACGAAGTCGCTCTCGACCGAGCTCGACGTCGGCCTGGCGCTGGACCTGATCGACGTCGTCAACGCGAACCCCAAGGATCCCGGGGCGCCCACCGCGCTCAACAACGCCTGCGTCATCTACGAGAAGCTGTTCCAGTTCGGCGAGGCGACGAAGTGCTACGAGCGCCTCTACGGGAACTATCCCGACTCCGAGTGGGGCAAGGAGGCGCTCTGGAACGCCTCGCGTAACCACTACCGGTTCTTCGAGTTCGACCAGGCGGTCAAGGGCTACCTGAACTTCGCGCAGGATCCGAAGTTCGCGCAGTCGGAGCACCGCAAGGAGGCGTTGGGGCTCGCGGCGTCGCTGCTGGACAACGACCAGCAATACGCGCGCGCGGCCGACCTCTACAAGAAGTACTCCGACGCCATCTCGGACAAGCCGCAGGACAGCGCCCAGGCCTATTTCTTCGCCTGCAACGCCTTCGAGAAGGCGACCAGCCAGGCGCAGCAGGTCGCCTGCCTCAAGGACTTCATCAAGAAGTTCGACAAGCAGCCGGCGGCGGGTGAGTTCGTCGTCCAGGCGTTCATGAAGCAGGCGGTCATCATCGAGCGCACCAGCAAGAACAAGACCGACGTGCTCGCTGCGTACAAGCGGGTGCGCGACGAGTTCATCGCCCGCAAGCTCCCGCCGGCGACGCCCGCGGCCGGCTTCGCCGCCAAGGCCGACTTCCTCATCATGGAAGAGAAGTTCAAGGCGTTTCAGAAGAAGGAGCTGAAGTTCGGCGCCAAGCCCGACCTGATCAAGAAGACCTTCGACGCCTTCACCGCCGAGGCGAAGCAGCTGAACGAGGACTACCAGAAGATCTGGGCCTACAAGGACGCGACCTGGACGCTGGCGGCGTTCCTGCGATCGGGCGACGTCTACTACGAGTTCGCGCAGAAGCTGATCAAGGCCGGCGACAATCCGCCCGAGGACGTCAAGAAGCTGGCCAAGATGGCCTGCAAGGCCAACCCGGACGACTGCGGCGTCGTCGAGGGACAGTACAAGGACGCGATCTTCCAGTTCGTGACGCCGGTCGAGGACGAGGCGAAGAGGCGCTGGAAGGACACGCTGGCCCGCGCCGCCCAGATGGGCGTCACCAACGAGTACGTGAAGAAGGCGCGCGAGAACCTGTCGAAGTACCTCCCCGACGAGTTCCCGTTCGTGAAGGACGAGCGCATCGGTCTGGAGTACCCGTGATGAAGACCGTCGTGACGAAGAGGTCGACGTCGATGCGCCCCCTGGCGTTCGGGTTGCTCGCGGCGGTTCTGCTGGCGGCAGGGCTCGCGCCGCGGGCCGCCTTCGCCCGCCGGCAGCCCCCGCCCGCCGTCATCCCGACGGAGGAGACCAAGCAGGCGGAGCAGCTCTACCGGGCTGCGCGCTATCCCGAAGCCGTCGCCGCTGCCAAGGCCGCGCTGAACAAGAACGAACGCTACACGCCGGCGATGCTGGTGATGGCGAAGGCCTACTACAAGCTGCACAAGTACGAATGGATGCGGAAGCTGTGGGAGATGATGCAGGCCAACGGCGCCTCGAACGCCGAGCGGTCCGAGATCTACCAGCTGCTCGCGTTCCTGGAGATCGATCAGAAGAACGTCCCCGGCGCGATCGCGCTGTTCAAGCAGGCGGCCGAGGCTCAGCCCGAGAACGCGATGCTCTGGAACAACCTCGGGGCCGAGTACCTGACGGCGAAGAACTACGCGGAGGCGACGCCTGTCCTGGAGAAGGCGGCGCAGCTCCAGCCCGGGTTCGCCAAGGCCCACCTGAACCTCGGTGACGCCTACCGGGGGGCCAAGGATTACGAGCGGGCCCAGGCCGAGTATCAGAAGGCCCTACAGCTCTTTCCCAATTATGCCGACGCGGTGTTCAACCTCGGCATCCTGTACCTGGATGCCGACAAGATGCCGAACATGGACCTGTTCGCCAAACAGAACGCCGCCATCCAGTACTTCCAGCGCTACAAGCAGATGATGGGCGGAACCTTGCCTGCTTCAGACCCGGCCGACAGCTACATCCTGGAGGCGGGTGAGGTCATGAAGAAGGAAGAGAAGCGCCTGGAACGCTTGAAGAAGCAGCAGGAGCGCGAATCCGCGCGCGCCGCCAAGAAGGCGGCGGACGATGCCAAGAAGGCCGCCGCTGCGGGCGGCCAACCGGCGGCTCCTGGCGCTGCGCCGGCTGCCCCCGAGCCGGCCGCCCCCGCGCCGGCGGCTCCAGCCACCCCCGCGATGCCGGCACCTCCGGCGCCGCCCGTCCAATAGGGAGCTACCGAATGTCGCGAGCGAAAATCTGCGGTCTTCTCGCGTTGGCGCTCTCCCTCACGTTGCGGCTCCCGTCTGCCGAAGCCCAGGCGCCGGCCCCGCGCGCGGCCGCGGCGCCCCCCGCCGCTCCCCCGCCAGCTGCCGATACCACCAAGGTGAAGGTCGAGAAGGGCGCGGGGGGAAAAAGGTCTATCGCATTACCGAGGAGATCCGGATCGAGGGTAAAATCCAGAAGCCCGAAGCCTTTTTCTTCTACCAAAAGTCGTCCATCAACTACGACTGGCAGGAGTTGAAGCAGGACTTCATCCCCAAGATCGTCGACAGCGTCTCTCGTTCACCTTTTTAGATCTTCCGTCGAAGTCACGCGTTCAAAACCCAAGGATCTGAACCATGGCAACCCAGGCAGCGGCTCCGAAGGCTCAGATCGGCTCGTCTCCGAAGCCGAAGATCCTCCGTATTGGCATCATTCAGGGGGGGCGGATCGTCGAGGAGCGGCTGGTCCGCAAGCGCGAAAACATCACGATCGGGCAGTCGGCGAAGAACATGTTCGTCGTCCTCTCCGACGCACTGCCGCGCAACTGGCTGTTGTTCGAGGCGAGCGGCAGCCAGTACGTCGCCCACTTCTCCGACGGCATGGACGCCCGGATCGCGGTCGGCAACGAGATCATCTCGCTCGCGCAGTTGAAGCAGACGGGCAAGATCCAGAAGCGCGGCGCCAGCTGGGTGCTGCCGCTCGACGAACGTTCGCGCGGGAAGATCACGCTCGCGGACATGACGATCCTGTTCCAGTTCGTCACCCCGCCCCCGCCCCAGCCGCGGCCGCAGCTGCCGGCGTCGGTGCGCGGCTCCGCGCTCTCGGACGTCGACTGGTTCTTCACGATAATCGCGGCGTCTTCATTTCTGTTCCACCTGATCTTCGTGATCTATCTCCGCAACGTCGACTGGCCCCGCAAGCCCGACATCGAGGCCGTCCCCGACCGCTTCGTGAAGATGGTGAAGGTCGAGGAGAAGAAGCCCGAGGAGAAGAAGGTCGTCGAGGAGAAGAAGACCGAAGAGAAGAAGGCCGAGAAGCCGAAGGGCGAGGAGAAGAAGCAGCCGGCCGTCGCCAAGCGCGAGCTCACGCCTGAAGAGAAGGCAAAGCTCGCCGAAGAGAAGGCCCGCCAGGACGCGGAGCGCCGCGCGCGCCTCGCCGAGCAGGTGAAGTCGACCGGCTTGCTCAAGCTCCTCGGTGCCAAGGCCGACGGCGAAGGTTCGATCGCCGACGTGCTCGGCAAGGGCGACGTCGACCGCGATCAGGAGAAGGCGTTCCAGGGCGTCGGCGGCGTCGGCGTGGCAAGCGGCAACGATCAGCTGCGCGGCATCAAGTCGGGCGGCTCAGGTTCGGGCCGCGTCGCGGACGTCGGCGGCCTGCGCGGTGGCGGCTCGATCGCGGGTGGCGGCACCGGCACGGCGGCCGCGGAGAAGACCGTCAAGGCGTCGCTCAAGACCGAGGCGCCCGCTGTTGACGGCGAGCTCGATCCCAACATGGTCGCGAAAGAGGTGAAGACCCGCCTCGGCGCCATCAAGGCTTGCTACGAGCGCGCGCTGAAGCGCAACCCGAACCTCAGCGGTAAGGTCGTCATTCACTGGACGATCACCCAGGCCGGGACTGTCTCCGGCGTGGACGTCGAGCAGGACACGCTCGGCGACGCGGAGGTAGCGAGCTGCATCAAGGCCCTGGTCGCCCGCTGGCGCTTCCCGGCGCCCTCCGGTGGCTCGGTCGACGTGTCGTTCCCGTTCGTCTTCCAGTCCTCGCAGTAGCCCGCGCTTTCTGCACCGCGCAGCGCCCCCACCCCGGGGTTACCCCCCGCTCGGAATCGATCACGGTGGTCCACGGCTGACTTAGGCCGTTGACAGCTCGTCCTACCGTGCATATAATTCCCCGCGTGGTCATAAATATCTGATTTCCTTAGGTTTCTTCCAGGTAACGGGGTGTGAATTAGTTGGGCGAAAGGACTGGCGCGGTGAAAGCAAAGCTCTTACTCACGACGACATTCGTCACCAGCACCGTTTTCGCGCAGGGTTCCGCCCCCCCTCCCTCGCCGATCTCGCCGCCATCAGCAGGCAATCCTGTTGATATCTCCGTGAAGCAGCGACCGATGCTGACCGCGGAAGAGATGATGACGCAGTCGAAAGGCTACTTTCAGGGCATGGGCGAGGTTCTGAAGCGCGCTCAGACGCTGCAGGATCAGGCCAAGCGCGAGAAAGACATCATCCGACTCAACTGCGTGACGGACAAAGTCGTCCAGGTCCGCGTGAACCTGAATATCGCCGAACAGTCAATGGCGGGTCTTCAGGAGAGCGTGGCCAAGGCCGATGAGGGTGAGCGCACGCATGAGTTTACCCGCCTCACGATCCTCAATCAGAAGGTGCTGGTACTCGGCGCGGAGGCGGAGAATTGCATAGGCGAGGATCTTTCGTTCGTTGGAGCCACCCGCGTCGAGGTCGAGGTGGATCCGAACATTCCGCAGTACGACCCCACACAGCCACCCGGCCCTGGGATCAATATCGAGCGGCCGGGCGAGGCGAGTCCGGTCACGGGTTAGCGGTCGCCATCCCGTCAACGCGATCCCAACCTCCCACGCATACGCGGATACCTGTCTAGATGAATCGTAGCCTCGCACTGTGGACCGGTCTTGCTGTGGTACTGGTCGCTCCTCTCGCGGCGGCGCAACAGGCCGAAGTCACCATTGGCTATCAAGGGCTGCCGTACAAGGCCTCCGGTGAAACCAACACCGGTATCCAGGTCAGCGACGGCGTTCTGGTGCACGTCGGCGCCGGGGCCGAAGCTGGCTACGACACCAACGTCTTCTACCAGGAGAGCGGGTCGCAGATCGGTTCCAGCATCTATCGGACGACTCTGTTCGCCGATGTCTCCAACTCCAGTCGCTCGGGCGTGTCGAGGCAACTGGCTTTCGACGCGCGCGTGGCGGTGCTCTACCGGCGGTACCAGAGCGACGACGTACGGCTCGACGGCTATCGAAACGCATGGATGCCGACCGCGGGCCTGTCGCTGAGCCTGGGTGCGGGCCAGATCGGCTTCGGGGTGGCGGACACCTTCGCCCGCGTCGAGGATCCGCCGTACCAATCCGGTAACGAGGCGATCACCCGCTACAACAACCAGGCCTCGATCGAAGGGCGCTGGTCGCCGGGCGGCGGGCGGATCACCGGCGTGATCCGCTACGTCAACATGGTCGACTACTTCCAGACCAACTACCTGAACTACGCAAATTCGCTGTCGCAGGCGGTGATGCTGGATGGGTCGTGGCGATGGCTGCCCAAGACGGCGATCTTCCTCAACGTCACGCAGGGATACGTCACGTATCTCAACGAGGCTGCGGCCGAAGCGAATCACAAGGTCCCGGCCTACCCGATGCGCCTGACGACCGGTCTCCGCGGTCTTCTGACCGAGAAGCTCTCGGCGATCCTGTCGGTTGGCTATGCGAACACGTTCACGTCGTCCGGCGTGTCGAGCAGCGGTATCTGGGGCAGCACCTACGCGGAGGCCACGGCCACCTATCGGCCCTCGATGTTGAGCCGAATGGTGCTCGGGTATCGACACGACTTCGACAATTCGGTGATCAGCGCCTTCGCGTACAACGAAACGGCCTACGCGTCGTACGTCCAGCAGATTGCTGGTCGTGTCGCGCTGGATGTGTCGGGGCGCTACGTGTACCGCAACCTGAAGGGCTACTTCATCTCCGCCTCCGATCCGGAGCCCAGCAAGCGGACCGACAACTTCGTTCAGGTCGGCGCTACCTTGGACTACTTCCTGCGCAACTGGGTGTACCTGGGCGTTGGATATTCGTTGATCGTGAACTCAGCCGACATCGTACCGTCGCCCGGCAGCATGGGGCCGGTACCCGACGCCGACTACACCAAGCAGCAGGTGTTTGTCCGGGTCGGCGTTACGTACTAGACTCCCCGGTTCTATGACCGGTAGGTGTCGCTCCGTCTACGGATGGGCTTTCGTTCTGATGGTATTGGGTTCGGCTGCCTGCGCCACCGCTCCCCGCCATGTTACCGAGACCGTGGGCAGCCCATCGTCGGAGGATCAGGTCGGCATCGACGACACCTTCGATGTTCGGGTCTACGGCGAGAGCGAGCTCAGCGGAACCTTCCGGGTGGCGACTGACGGCTCGATCGACTACCCGCTCGCGGGGCGAATTCAGGTCTCCGGCCTGCGCACCGGCGAGATCCAGCAGCTGCTGACGTCGAAGCTGAAGGACAGGTACCTGAAGGACCCCCAGCTGGTCGTCACCATCAAGGACCGCAACAGCAAGAAGATCGCCGTGCTGGGACAGGTCTCGCGCCCCGGCCAGGTCGGGTACTACCCCAACATGACCATCGTGGACGCCATCGCGAGCGCCGGCGGTTTCACGGGGATCGCGGCGAAGAACTCGGTCAACCTTCGGCGTGAGGTCGGGGGCAAGATCGAGACGCACATCTACCCCGTCGCTGACATCAGCGAAGGACGCTCGCAGAACGTGATGGTTCTACCCGGAGACGTTCTCGTCGTCGACGAACGCGTCTTCTGACCGGGGCCCGGTGGGTTTCCGATGAATGTCCCGGAACGCCCGGTCGCCTCCCTCCTGACAGACACCTCCGACGGCCTGGCGAGTCCCAGCCCGCGGTCCCGCTCCGGTGGTCACCGGCGGAGTCGCTGGGGAGGCCTAACCGCCAAGATTGGATTGGTCCTCTGCCTGGCCGCCATGGCCGGAGCGCCGCTGGCAGCGGGAGCTGTCCACCGGTCGACCCTCCTCATCTGCATGGCTGCCGCCATGCTCGGCATCGCCTGCCTGGCGATCGGGCTCTGGCGCCAAGGGCGCGAGCTGCGGATCGGTCGGGCGGTCGTGCTCCCCATCGCGCTGCTCCTCATTCCTTTGGTCCAGTCCCTCCCGCTGCCCCTGTCGCTGCGTACGATCATCGATCCGAACGGCAGCGCGCTGCTCCGCGATAACAACCTGACGCAGGTCCAGACCTGGCCGCTCAGCCTCGATCCGCCCGCCACCCGTGTCGCGATCGGGGAGGGGGCGGCGGCGCTCATCGTCTTCCTGGCCGCGTTTCACCTGGCTTCGGGGCGGCGCTGGCGCAACGTCCTGCTGCGAACGCTGGGGGTCGCCGGCATCGCGGCCGTGGCGATCGGGCTGGGGCATCGGGTGTTCGGCGTCCCGAAGCTCTACGGGATGTTCAACGTGACCGCCCGGACGCCGATGATCGGACCGTTCGTAAACAGCAACCACACCGCAGAGTTCCTCGAGCTCGCGGCCTTCGTCTGCCTCGCCTGCTCGTTCCAGCGGCAAACGACGTTGAATCGCGTGGGATGGCTGGTGGGGGTCTTCCTCTGCACGGCCGGCGCGCTCGCCACCCTGTCTCGGGGGGCACTGCTCGCACTTGCCGCGGCGGTACTCACGTTCGCGTTCCTGCTCTACATCGGGCGCGACGGGGCCACCCCGGGGCGCCGTCGCCGGTCTCTGGCCTGGGGGCTGTTTCTCCTGGCGCTGCTCCTTCTCGGGGCGGGAGCCTTCGGGGCGAACCAGCTGGTCGAACGATTTCGCCCCCACGCCGTCACGAGCGACCTGCGACTTCAACTCTGGCAAAACAGCCTTCGCGTGCTGGCCGCGCACCCGTTCGGCATCGGCCGCGGCGCCTTCGACCGCGTGTTTCCCGTGTACCGGGAGATGAAGACCGCCTATCCGGTACGGTTCGCGTTCGTGGAGAACGAACCCCTCCAGCTCCTGATCGATTCTGGATGGCTGTTCTTCGGGCTCTTCATCGTCGCGCTCGGGTTCGCGCTGTCACAGCTGGTACGGATCGGTCGCCGAGACCGCGTCGAAGCGGCGCTCGTCGCGGGATTGGTCTCAGTGGTGGTGCACAGCTTCGTTGATTTCGGCCTGGAAACGCTCGGTGTGCTGCTGCCGTTCATGGCGGTGACCGCGGTGGTGTTGGGACGACTTCACACCCCGCGTGGGACCTCCGGGCGCGCCGGGTTTGGGCTTGCGGCGGCCGCGTGCCTCGCGGCCCTGGTGGGTGTGCTGTCGACCGCCCACGCCAGCAACGATGACCTCGACGCCGCCTTGAAAAAGAGCGTCGACGCGAAGGTGACCCGACAGGTCCTCGAACGCGCCCAGACGCTCCATCCCCTCGACTACTACTACGTGCTCGCATACGCGCGCTTCGAACCGTTGCGGGCCACGAACGGTGGCTCATCCCCTCGCCTCCACACGCTCAACCGCGCGCTCCGCCTCTGTCCCCAGTGCGAGCTGATTCACGTCGAGGTCGCGCGACTGCTCTGGGCGCTGGGCAAGCGCAACCAGGCATTGCTCGAGTGGCGTAGTGCTCTGACGATTCAGCCCATCCTGTTCGCCCCGGCGCTCGGCGAGCTCTTTGCAGCCGGAGCCACCCCGGCGCAGCTGGCGGCCGTCGCGACGTTCGACGTGTCGCGGATGGTCGACGTCGCTGGATTCCTGAGCGGTCACGAGCGCCTCGCGGAGGCGTTCGAGGTGCTCGACCAGTCAGACGCCCTCGGCGCGAACCGCACCGAAAGCTTGCTCATGCGGGCACGGTTGCAGCTGCTGGCGCACCACTTCGCGGCAGCCCAGGCGACCCTGACGGCGGCGGACGCGGCCGGGATTCAGGATCCGCGACTGTTCCTCCTCAAGGCCCAGGAGACGATGCTGACCAAGGGGGCGGCCGGCGCCGACGAGGCGCTCGCGACGCTCGACGTGGCGGCGACCCGGTATCCTTTCGACGTCGACGTCCAGCGAACGCGGGTTCAGTTGATCCTCGACCACGGGCGTTGGCACGCCTCGGCGCGCGCGCTGGATGGGTTGAAGGCCGTGCTCTATCACCTGAGCGGGTCCGCCCTGGAGGCCCACATCGCCGCCGCCCGCATCAATTCCCGCATGGGGCACGTCACGGTGGCGCTCACGGAATATCGCATCGCGTTGGCCGACGATCCTTCGAACGTCACGCTGTGGCTGGAGTACGGTCGAACCGCACAGAGCGGCGGCCGGTCGACGGCTGCGCGCGAGGCGTTCTTGCAGGCGGCACGGCTCAGCCCCCAGAATCCGGAGATCGTGAAGCTGCTCCATGACATCGACGAGCGCGACGCTAGAATCCGGAACTCTTTGACCGGCACGGCCCAGCGGAGCGAGCGAGGCGAATGAAGCGATTCTGGTTCTTGGCGCTGTTTTCGTCGGTCTGCCTCGAGGGGCTCGGACGAAAGTATCTGCCGGGGATTCCGGCCACCGCGTTCTACTTCCTCAAGGACGTGGTGCTGGTGCTTGGCTTCCTGCGGTTCCGGCCGGATGCCACGGTCACCTCGGTCTCGAAGTATCTCTATCGTGGCTTCGGGATCGTATGGGTCCTCGGGTTCATCTGGACGATCCTCGAGGCGTTCAACCCCGAGCACCAGTCGCTGGCGCTCGCGTTCGTCGGCGTCCGTGCCTATTGGCTGTGGTGGCTGGCACCGCCCGTCATCGCTGAAGTCATCCGGAATGCCAGAGACAAGCGGCGGGCGATCTCCGTTCTGGTGGCGATGGCGATCTGCATCTCCGTCATGGCGGCGTTCCAGTTCGCCAGCCCCGCGGACTCCGCGCTCAATCTGTATTCGGTCGTGGACGGCGAGGAGATGTACGCCGCGCAGTTCGGGACCGTCGGGGCAACCGGACGCGCCCGGGTGGCGTCGACCTTTTCCTACATCAGCGGATTCACCGACTTCACCCTGATCGTGCCGACGCTGCTGCTCTCCCTGGGACTGGAAGCCAGCGACAGAACCGTGCGCCGGAACGCGCTGATCGCGACGGTCGTGACGGCGGCCGTGGTTCCGATGGCGGGGTCCCGCGGGTCGATCGTCATCGGCATCGCGGTGTTGGCTATCGCCATGTGGACCGCGGGGCTCTTCGTGACGCGGATCGGCCGCCGGATTTTGGTCGGGGGGCTCGCGGCAGCGTTGGTTTCGATCATCGCATTTCCCGACGCCATGCTCGGCGTTCAGAGCCGGTTCGAGAATCAGGAAGAGACCCAGGGGCGTTTCCTGGAGATCGGAACCGTTCTCCCTCCGGTCGCGCTCGTGACGGTCGACTATCCGATCCTCGGGGTCGGCACCGGCATGCAACAGAACGCGCACTATGCGATGAAGGTCTATACGAAATGGGACGCCGAGGCGGAGGTCTCGCGCCTGCTCGTGGAGCTGGGCCCGGTCGGCTATTCGCTGATCTGGATCACCAAGCTGGGGCTCATCGTCGCCTTGCTACGGGCGTACGCGATCCTGAAGCGGGCGCAGAAGCGCGGCGCGGCGGGCGCCGCGTTCTCATTCGCCGCGCTGACGATGGTCGGAAACCTGGTCTTCGACCACGTATGGCAGGCGCTCTACTTCATCGGCTGCGGCTTCATCCTCGCCGAGGTCGTCGCGGTCGTTCGGCCGGCGGCCGTCGCCGCCCCGGCGCCTCGCCCTGCCACGGTCGCGGAGGCGTTGCCGGTGGCGACGCCCCGCTGAGGCGGGTCAATCGAGCGCCGCCAAGAACGTCTCGCCGATGCGCTCCCAGGTGAGGTGCTCGTCGTAGAGCTGCCGTCCACCGCGGGCGATCCGCTCGGCCAGCTGTGGGTCGTCCATGATTCGAAGCGCCGCCCTCGCGAACGCGGCGGCCGTCAGCTCGTCCGCGAGGGCGACGTTGACGCCGTCGACGAACAAAGGATCGGTGTCGATTCCGGAGATCGCCACCACCGGTACGCCGGCGCCAAGGGGGAGCGGCAGGGTGCTGCTGCGGGTGTTGGCACCGGTGTCCATCGGGAAAAGATAGAGATCGAGCTCGGCCACCGCCTCGGCGATTCGAGGCAGGGGAAGGCGTCCGGTGATCTGAATCCGACTTCGAGCGGAGCTGGCGGCGATCTGGTCGGTCAACTTACGAGCGGAACGATTCCCCGGCGGTCCGAAGTCGCCGATGAGCAACAGCGTGGCGGCCGGGTATGCCCTCTGGATGATCTCGAAAGCTCCGACGACCACGTCGAACTGCTTGCCGAACGCCAAGGTCGAAAACAGACCGACGCGGCAGCGACCGCCGCTCGCCAGACGGGGGTTGGGCAACGCGCTCGAGCCGACGCGAAGCACCCCCACCGGTCGGGCAGGCGCCAGCGACATGGCCGCCGGGGCGATCAGCCGGCGGCGGGTCTCCGTGGTGGTGAAGATCTGGGCGCAGGACCTCATGATCGTCGCCAGCTGCAGCCGAGACGCCAGCGAGCCGAGCGCGAGATCAGGCCGGCCTCGCCAGGAGGTGTAGAGCTCGTGCGCGACCAGCGTCACCCGCAGACCGGCGCGCTGCAGGCGAGCCGCGAGAAGGGCCAGCGCCGGCGAACCGAACCGCGATGCCCCCCACATGTGGCCCGCGTACTGGATCACCACGTCCGAGAACGAGCCCGCCTCGATTCGTTGCGCGACCTCCATGGCGATCGAGAGCGGATCGCGACCCGGCACGCCGACCACCGGTACGTCCGGCCGTTCGGGATTGGGCTCCGCCGGCTGGTGCGAGAACACGACCGCTTCGTGTCCCCGGCGCCTCAGCTCTCCGGCGAGACGCATCGAGTGATCCCCGATACCGCAGGTCACGGGGAAATAGTTCGGCGCCAGCAGGGCGAAGCGTCGCCGTAGATCCGTCATCGTCAATGCAACTATACCGTCGGTCGACTGCTAAAGTGGCCCGCGCCGTGTCGGCCCCGCAACGTGACTTTCTGTTGGTCCAGTCCTCGACGGAGCTGGGTGGCGCCGAGCGGGTGCTGCTGAACCTGCTCACCGCCAGCGAGGACCTGCGTAGGCGAAGTCTCACGGCGGTGATGCGGTTCGGGGACGGGAATCTGCCGGCGCGCCTGCGCGAGGTCGGCGCGGAGGTCGTCGAGCTGCCACGCACCCGGATCCGCCAGCCGCTGCAGATGTTGCGGACCGCCTTGGCGCTGCGAACGCTCGCGCGAGAGCGCGGTGTGCGCGTCGTCGTCGGCAACGGCGCCCATCCCCAGATCCTGGCGGGCTGGACCGCACGCCTCAGCGGCGCCAAGGCGGTTTTCATCGTACACATGATCCACCACCTGCCATTGCGCGCGAACGCGACCCTGGACGTCCTCGCGCTGAAGGGTCCCTGCGATCTGATGCTGGCGAACTCGGAGGCATCGCTGGCGCCGTTGCGGACCCTGCGCCCGGACGTGGACAAACGCCTGTTTCACCTGGGCACGCCCATCATCACGGTCCCGCCGGAGGCTGTGCGGACGGCCCGGGCCGAACTGGGCGCCGCCGACGACGAGGTGGTGATCGGGGTGTTCGGCCGGTTGCAACGCTGGAAGGCACAGGACGTATTCTTGGCCGCCGCCGCCCAGGTGGGGACCGCGCGCCCCCGAACGCGGTTCGTGATCGTCGGCGGCGCGATGTTCGGACTGGAGCCGGAGTACTTTTCCGAGCTGCGCGCCGCCGCCGCCGCGACCGGCTTCGCCGACCGTATCGTGTTCACCGACTACAGACAGGACGTCGCTCCCTTCATGGCCGCGTGCGACATCGTCTGCCACACATCGCGCGTCCCCGAGCCGTTCGGGATGGTCGTCATCGAGGCCATGAGCCTGGGACGGCCGGTGATCGCCACCCGGGGAGGAGGACCCAGCGAGATCATCGCCGAACGAGAGCAGGGCCTCCTGGTGCCCCCGGACGATCCAGGGGCGCTGGCGGCCGCGATTCTCTCCCTGGTCGACGATCCCGACCTCCGCTCTCGAGTGGGCGCACGCGGACGGGAGCGCGTCGTCAGCACCTTCGCCATCGACAAGATGGCCCACAACTTCGTGGCCGAGCTGGACAGGCTCGGTCGTTCGGGCGAGCCGCGGTGACCCGGGTCCTGGTCAGCCATCCACACGCCGCCGCCGTCGCTCAGGGTTTCGCTGCGGCGCTTCAGGAGCACGACCAGCTGGCGGCGTTCTTCACCGGCGTGGCGGTCGCCGAAGGGAACTGGTCGGCCCGGCTCGCCGAACGCGGGGCTGCGCGGTGGCCGGTGCTGCGGAACCGCGTGATCAGCGGTGTCCCTCCGCGCCGGTTGCGCTCTCTCGCGCCCGTCGAGATTGGCGCGCGGGCGCTGGGCGCTGGGCTCACACGGGCCGGCGTCGCCGCGAAGGCCTACGACGCGATCTTCATGGCCCACGACCTGGCCGTGAGCGCGTCACCATGGCCGGCGGAGACGACCGCCGTGTACGCCTACGAGGACGCGGCGCTCTGGACGTTCCGGCGCGCCCAGCGAAAGGGCCTCCGCCGCGTGTGGGACCTTCCGCTGCCGCACTACCAGACGATCGAAGACATGTTCCGGGACGAGGCCCGGCGGTGGCCGACCGCCGTGGCGGGACCTCCGCCGCGAGAGCCAGAGTGGAAGCAACGCCGGAAGCAGGCCGAGCTGGCGCTGGCGACCACGGTGTCGGCGGCGTCGGCGTTCACCAAGGCGTCGCTGGACCGACTCGGCCTGTCGACACCGGTCGTGGTGGTTCCCTACGGATTTCCGCTCGACAGCTTCGCGGCCCGTGACGTCGCTCCGACCGGGAAGTTCACGGTGCTGTCGGTCGGAACCCAGGATCTGAGGAAGGGGACGCCCTACCTGCTCGAAGCCTGGCGGCGGGCGGCGATTCCCGACGCCGAGCTGCACCTGGTCGGCCCGATCCGCTTGGCGAAGAGCTTCGTCGACGACTACGCGGGGACGTTCATTCACCATCCCCACGTGGCCAAGCGCGAGCTGGGCGCCCGCTACGCCGCCGCCGATCTGCTGGCGTTTCCGACGCTCGGCGACGGGTTCGGGCTGGTCATTCAAGAGGCGATGTGCACGGGAACGCCGGTGGTCACCACCCCGTGTGGCGGGGGACCGGAGTGCATCACCGACGGGGTCGACGGATGGCTGGTCCCGCCGCGCGACATCGACGCGCTGGTCGAACGCCTCCGCGCCGCGGCCGCGAATCGTGATCACGTCGCCGCCGTCGGCCGCGCCGCCCGCGCGCGCGCCGAACGCTGGACCTGGCGGGCGGCGGGAGACGCGCTGGTGCAGGCGCTGGACGCGTGAGCATGCGGGTCCTTTATCTGAATCCTTTCTCGCAGGAGATCAGCGGCCCCGACGAGAGCCTGCGCGGGCTGCTGGCCGGGCTGGTCCCGGCGGGCGTGGAGGCGCATGTCGTGTTGCCAGCGCCCGGGCCGCAGGTCGAACGCTATCAGGCGCTCGGCGCGACCGTGCACTTCGCGCCGCTCGCGGTGCTGCGGCGTGACCTGTCGGTGACCGCAGCGCTCTACCCCGCGCGTCTGGCCCGGGCGGTCGCCGCGGTGCGCGCCCTCGCCCGTCGTGTCGGCGCCGCGCTGATCCACACCAACATGGAGGTGTTGCTGGAAGGGGGACTGGCGGCGCGGACGCTGGGACTGCCTCACGTGCTGCACTATCGCGGCAACACGCTCGATCGTCCCAAGCCGGTGTTCGACGGTCTGACCGCTGTGTGGACCGCGACAGCCGATCAGGTCTATTGCATTTCGCGCGCGACGGCCGAGGTCTTCGCTCGCAGAGGGCGCTCCGCGAAGGTGGAGGTGCTCTACAATCCGGTGGACGTCCAACGTTTCGCGACCGCGGCGCGCCAGGTCGAGGTTCGCGAGGCGCTGGGGGCTGGTCCGTCGCACAGGCTGGTGGGGACGGTCGGGCGGATTCACCCGCGCAAGGACCTCGAGACCTTCCTCCGCGCCGCGGCGCTGATCGCGGCCGATCATCCCGACGTTCGGTTCGTGATCGTCGGGGCCGCCGAGGGTCCGATCGAGCAGGACTACCAGCGGCGACTGACGTCGCTCACCGCCGAGCTGGGGCTGGGTAGTCGGGTCACGTTTGCCGGCGCCCGTCGTGACATGCCGGCGGTGATGGCGGCGCTGGATCTGTTCGTGCTCAGCTCGCGCCACGAGGGATTCGGTCGGGTGGTCGCCGAGGCGATGGCGGCGGGGCGTCCGATGGTGGTCAGCGATGAGGGGGCTCCGCCCGAGCTGGTGGAGCCCGATCGCTACGGCCTGTGCGCTCGTCCAGGCGACGCGGCCGACTTCGCGCGCCGCCTGCGCGAGCTGCTCGCCGCGCCGGCTGCCGCGCAGGCGATCGCGGGGCGGGCGCGGGAACGAGCCGCGGCCTTCGACGCCGGCGCATTGGCTGCGCGCGTGTATGCGCGCTACACCAGCCTGGTCGACCCGCGGGCGATCAGGCGAAATGCTCCGCCCAGCGCTGCAGCGCCGTGAGCGCGAACAGCTTTCGTCCTACGTCCTCACCCGACAGGTGCCGCTGAATCAGCAGGCTGATCTGGTGCGGATTGAATCCCAGGTCGCGCACCAGCGCCCCCTGCGTGAGCTGGGACCGCAGGGGCTCGGCCGCCGGCTCGCGAAACCAGGTGTCCACGGGGATCTCGAACCCCCGCTTGGGGCGGCGTGCGATGCTGGCCCCCAGCGTCGGCCGCAGCAGCGCGCGCATCAGCGGCTTGTCGCGCATCGCACCGACCTTGAACCGTGACGGCAAGGCCAGGCCGAACTCCACCAGGTCCCGTCCCAGGAAGGGCACCCGCACCTCCAGGCTGTGCGCCATCGAGAGCTTGTCAGCCTTCATCAGGAGGTTGTCCAGCAGCTGGGTCTGGAAGTCGACGTACTGGAGCTGCTGGACCGGACCCAGGTCCAGGTCCCGGGCTGCGGCAAAGACCCGCTCGTATCGTTCGAGGGCAGGGTCCGGACCGCTTCCCACCAGGTTCAGGCGTTCGTCGCGGGTGAAGATGTCGAACCAGGCGAGGTAACGTGCCGGTGGGTCCAGGTACATCGAGTCGGCCAGCTTCGCCACCCGTCGCGCCACGTTGAAGAGCCCGAGCGACCGCGAGGGCAGACTGGCGGCGACCTGGCGGATCTGGTCGGAGTGGGAACCCAGGAGCGGCCGCAGGTCGTTGACGACGGGGCCCCAGAAATAGCGCGCATACCCGCCGAGCGCTTCGTCCCCCCCCTCGCCCGACAGGGCGACCTTGACGTGCTGGGAGGTGCCTCGGCAGAGGTACCAGAGCGGCAACACGGCGCTGTCGGCCAGCGGTTCTTCCAGTGCCGCCACGATCGGCCCCAGATCGCCGAGGTTGGCGGGGCCGACATCGATCTGAATGTTCTCGTTCCCGGTCCTTCGGGCGACCTCGGTGGCGTACCGGGTTTCGTCTCCGCGGTCCGACGCTGTGAACCCTATCGTGAAGGTCTTCGGACGGGTCGCGTGATGATTGGCGAACATCACCAGCGCGCTCGAGTCCAATCCGCCCGACAGGAAGAGCCCCGTCGGGACGTCCGCCATCAGATGCCGCCGCACCGAGGCGTTCAGCAGCTCGCGCAGCTTCTCGGTGAGGTCGGCGGCGCCGAGTCCGTCCAGGTCGGCGGGCTTGAGGCTATAAAACGTCTCGACCCGCGTCTCGCCGCTCTGCAGGTCGATCTCGTGCAACGTCCCTGGATCCATCTTGCCCACGCCGGCGAAGGCCGTCATCGGAGACGGGATGTGGCCGACCCGAAGATAGGCGTGGGCGAAGTGGGGATTGACGGACAACGGTCCTTCACCGTCATGGGCGAGGGCGCGGATCTCCGACGCGAACGAGAGCTGGTGAGGCGTCCGTCGCACGTAGAGCGGTTTGATCCCGAATCCGTCCCGCGCGATCAGAAGCTTGCGGCGCGCGCGGTCCAGCACCGCGTGGGCGAACATGCCGTCCAGCCGTCGTGTCAGCTCCAGCCCGCCGAACTGCTCGTAGCCGTGGACGATCACCTCGGTGTCACTGGTCCCCTTGAAGACGTGCCCGTCGGCCTGGAGGCGCGAGCGCAGATCACGGTGGTTGTAGATCTCTCCGTTGAAGACGACGGCGACCGAGCCATCCTCGTTGAAGAGGGGCTGATGACCGGTGGCGCTGAGGTCGACGATCGACAACCGTCTCATGCCGATGCCGACGCCGCCCTCGACGAACAGGCCGCCGTCGTCCGGCCCGCGGTGCACGATGCTGTTCATCATCGCCTGAATCTCGGAGGCGAGGACGGGCCTCCCGTCGAACCGGACGATGCCCACGATGCCGCACATGCGCTGAGTGCGGCGGAGCATACTCTCTTCTCGCCATTCGTGGCGGACAGTCGCGACGCTTTCGTACAAGCCCACCGTCGACGAGCACCGGTGGCGAAGCCCGCGCGCGGGAGCGCGGCTATTTCTGAGACGGGCTCTTAGGCGCGGGCCAACACGCCCCGATAGAGCTCGATCATCTGGCCGGCCGCGCGGTCCCAGGTGAACTGGGCCGCGTGCCTCAACCCGCGCGCGATCAGCGCCGCTCGCAGAGGCCCCTCGGTCAGAACGGCGCCTGCGTGCCAGGCGAGCGCCCGGGTGTCCTCGGGATCCGCGGTCAGGGCGGCGTCGCCGACGATCTCGTCCAGCGAACCGGCGCGCGAGCAAACGACCGGGGTGCCGGAGGCCATGGCCTCCAGCGGTGGCCATCCGAACCCCTCGTAGTGCGACGGAAACAGAACCAGATCGACCGCGTTGTAGAGCGCCGGAAGCAGGTCGTCCCTGAGGGAGCCCAGCTCGACGACGTGGTCGAGCACGCCGAGCTTCTCCGCGAGGGCGCGTTCGTCACCCTGCAGCGACCGTCCCGCACGGACCATGCGAACGTCGAGGCCGTCAGACCGCAGTCGATGCAGAACGCGCACGGTACCGGTGATGTTCTTGTAGAACCCACGCCCGATTTGCAACATCAGGAGCCCTCCGTCCAGGCCCAGCTGGTTGCGGAGCGCCGCGCCTCGCGCGGGATCGGGTGCGAACGGCTGATTGAGGCCGGGATGAATCACCGAGATCTTGTCCGGATCCACGCCGACGAATTCGATCAGGTCACGTTTGGTCTGCGTCGAGTCCGCCGCGATGGCGGCGGCGCCCTTCATGAGCTCGACGGCGATTCGGAACAGGTGCAACGCGACGGGGGGGACTGGGGTCGAGCCGATGCGGCCGTTCGCCAGCGCCAGCAAGATCACGTCATGGCAGGTCACCACCGTGTGCCGCGAATCGAGCCCGCCGACGAGATACCCCTGTCCGTGATCGGCGATGTGAACGATGTCGGCGTGCAAATCGCGGACGAGGCGCGGATAGACGGCGAAGCGACCGAGATATCCGTCCACCTTCGCCCAGGCCGCCGAGCGAGCCCGCCATTCCTCGGGGACGATGGCGGGTGGGCGAACGCGGCTGACCGCCACCTGCCGGCGCATGAGCGCGTGGCCCAGATGCTCGGCGTAAAGACGCATGCTCGGCTGCTGGTCGTCACGGTAGTTGTGCAGGACCGTGACGGACAGTTTGTCCGTCGTCTGTCGTTGAACGGTCATTACGTGGGCGGGCGCTCGAAGGGGACCTCGCAGCCGAGGGCCTCGAGGTCATGGGCCAGCAGGATGCGCAAGACCGCGTTGAAGGTCACCCGGGGCACGACACCCAGCGCGCGCTTCAACTTGGCCGCCTCGCCGATGCTCGGGACGGATTCGCTGGGTCTGACCAGGTGGTTGTCGAGGCGCACGTGGCGCTGCCAGTCGAGCCCGACCAGCCCGAAGGCGACCGACACCAGCTCCCGCACCGTGTGCCCCTCGCCCGTGGCGATGACGTAGTCGTCGGGGCTGTCGAGATCCAGCAGCGCAATCGACAGCGCCGCGTACTCGGGCGAGTAGCCCCAATCACGAACCGTGTCCAGGTTGCCGAGCTGAATCGCGTCCCGTTTGCCGGAGACGATCTCGGCGACCTGGCGGGTCACCTTGCGAAACGCAAACTCGGGCGAGCGGCGCACCGACTCGTTGGTGAAGAACACGGCGTTCGTTGCGTACTGGCCGTACTGGCGGCGGTAGGCGCGCACGGTGTGATAGGCGAACGCCTTTGCGATGCCGTAAGGGTTGAGGGGCCGGATCGGCGTCTCCTCGTTTTGGGGCGAGTGGTCCGCCCCCGCGTAGAGCTCGCTGGACCCCGCCTGCAAGAATCGACAGCCGGGGACGGCCCGTCGCACCGCCTCCAGCATCCGGACGACGCCGAGGCCCGTGTACTGGGCGGTCAGGATCGGCTGCGTCCAGGAGGAGGGGATGAAGCTCTGGGCACCGAAATTGAAGATCAGGTCGGGCCTGACCTCTTCCAGGATCGACAGCAGCGAGTATTCATCCAGGAGGTCGCCGGCGATGGGCCGGTAAGGGGGTGGGGCTGCCGAGGGGGTTCTGCCCACCGTCGACTGGCGCACCAGGCCCCAGACCTGATCGCCCCGCGCGGTCAGCAGCTCGGCGACGTAATAGCCAAGCTGCCCGGTCACTCCGGTCACCAGCGCCGTGGCCATTGCGGCGCAGTGTAGCATTCACACCCCGGCTTTCGGCCCCTGGCGGGGGGATTCGTCGACGGACCAGCGAGGCCTGCGGCGAGGCCCCAAAGGCAAGAATCGACGCGAGCGACCGGGGAAATTTCCCTTATACTTTCGGCGCTATGACTATCCCGCCCCTCATCGTTCTCCATGGCGACGCGTCGGCGGCGCTGCTCCGGGAGCGTGTGTGGGTCGCGGCGATCGAGGCCGGCGTGCGGCCGGCGCCCGGCAGCTGGGTCTTGACCCGGCTCGGTGCGGGAATTACCTGAAGCACGGAGCTAGCGCCTAACTTCCCATGCGTACGTCGATTGTAGCGTTTCTGCTCTCCATGCTGTGCGGGACCGTCCTGACGCCGATCGTCCGGCGGCTGGCGCACCGGTTCGGCGCGCTAGACCACGCCCGATCGTCCCGGAAGATCCACGGCCAGCCGATCCCGCGGCTGGGTGGGGTCGCGATCGTGGTCGCCTTCTATGTGCCGCTGGTCGGGCTGCTGCTGTTCCAGACCAAGCTGGGCGAGCTGTTCGTCGCCGAGAGAGAGCACGTCATCGGCCTGTTCGTCGGCGGCCTCGCGATCGCGCTCCTGGGGCTCTACGACGACCTGCGGGGCGCCAACGCCGGGAAGAAGTTCCTGATCCAGTTCGCGGTGGCTGGATTCCTCTACTGGCTGGGCTTCCGCATTCAGGAGATCGCCAACCCGTTCGGCGCTCCGATCTCGCTCGGCTGGGCCAGCTTGCCGTTCACGCTGGTCTGGATGGTCGGGGTCGTGAACGCCTTGAACCTGATCGACGGCCTCGACGGGCTGGCGGGGGGCGTGGCCCTGGTGGCGGTCGTCACCACGTTCCTGATCGCGGTGCAGCGGGCCCACCCGCTGATGATGCTGTTCTCATCGGCGCTGGCGGGCTCGATCATCGGGTTCCTGTTCTACAACTTCAACCCGGCGTCGATCTTCATGGGCGACACCGGCAGCATGTTCCTGGGGTTCGTGCTGGCGGCGACCGCGATCCAGACCAACCAGAAGGCCTCGACGGCGGCGGCGATCATGATCCCGGCCATCGCGCTGGGCCTGCCGATCATGGACACCCTGCTGGCGATTGCCCGGCGCGCGCTGCGGGGGCGCCCTTTGTTCCAGGCAGACAAGGAACACATCCACCACCGGTTGATGGCGATGGGCCTCAGCCATCGCCAGACGGTGCTGGTGCTCTACGGTCTCTGCCTCGTCCTGGGGACGGCCGCGCTGCTCCTTACCTACGCGAACAGCGGTCAGACGGCGCTGTTGTTGTTCGTGTTGGCCGTCGTGGCGTTCGTGTTCCTGCGGTCGCTCGGGTACATGAGGCTCAATCAGGTCGCCGAGAGGGCGGTCGATCGCAAGCGCAACCGGGCGCTTCGTGGCGCCGTGCGGCCTCTGGGGCGCCGGCTGCGCCAGCTGCGGAGCGTGACGGATATGTGGCCCATCGTCGTGGAGACGGCGGGCGTCTTCACGGCGGCCGGGGTCCGGCTGCAGATAGAGACGGCACCCGGTGAGGAAGGGACGCCGCCGGCGGCATTGAGCCACGGATTCGATACGGCACCCGAGGCCGCGCTGTTCACGATGCGGTTCGCGGTCCCCGGCGGTGGTCGGACCGCGGATCGGGTGCTGGAGCTCGGCTGGGCCGACGGTCGGCGAGGCATCGATCGCGACACCGAGATCGCGATCGATATCTTCTGCGAGTACCTGGGCGAGGCGATCGAGCTGGCCAAGGCGCCGGCGACCGTGGGCCTACGCGCCCGGTCCGGCAGCCCGCACGCCTGAGAGCGCCAGACCCCAATAGCCGCGCTCCCGCGCTTCGTGCGGGAGCGGCTAGTCTAGAGCCCATCTCAGAAATAGCCGCACTCCCGCGCTTCGCGCGGGAGCGGCTACCGCTCCCCGGCGCTACGCGTGGGAGCGCCGGGCCGCGCCGCCGGATCGCTAGGTCGCTTCGGTCGGTGTCTTGGGCTGATCGCTGGGCGCGTTGCCGTAGGTGTACCCGTACCGGTAGTAGTTCCGGTAGTAGTAGTCGTAACCGTAGGCAGGGTTCGAGAAGTCGATCGCGTTCACGATCACGCCGAACAGGCGCGCCTTGGCGGACATCAGCTGGCGCCGCGCGTGAATCGCCGACTCCCGCGTCGTGTCGCCGGCTTTGACCACCAGGACCACGCCGTCGGCGAGGTTGCCGAGCACGGCCGGATCGGTGACGGCCGAGGTCGGCGGCGAATCGAGGATGATGCGATCATAGAGGCGCGCGCAGTCCGCCAGGACGGCCGCGAAGCGATCGGTGTGCAGCAGCTCTGACGGGTTGGGTGGCACCGGTCCGCACGTCAGCACGTCGAGGTTGGGGACGTCGGTGCGCTTGATCGCCTCCTCCAGCGTCGCCTTGCCGACGATCACGGTCGAGATGCCGGTCTGGTTGGGGACGCCGAAGGAGCGGTGGAGACGCGGCCGCCGCATGTCGGTGTCGACGATCAGCACCCGGCCACCAGCCTCGGCCATCGTCACGCCCAGGTTGATGGCGGTCGTCGTCTTGCCTTCCTGCGGGCTGGGGCTGGTCACGACCATGATCCGCAGCGGGCGATCTGGTGACATGAACAGGATGTTGGTACGGATCGAGCGACAACACTCGGCCGCGATCGATTTTGGATCGAGGAACACACCAAGGTCGCGCTCGCGCAGGTTGTCCCCCGCTTGCACGGCCTCACTCCCCGGCGCCGCGCCGATCACGGGCACCAGGCCCAGCACGGGCACGCCAAGGAACTGCTCGACGTCGGCCTGGGTCTTGATGGTGTTGTCGAGCGCCTCGATAGCGAAGGCGAGGCCGATGCCGGAGCCGAGGCCGATGAGCAGCCCGAGCAGCAGGTTCTGCACCGGTTTCGGCCGCACCGGGACATTCGACACGATCGCGCGCTCGAGCACGCGCACGTTGTTGGTCTTCATCGGGCCGGTGATATCGATCTCTTTCTGCCGGCTCGCGATCACGCCGTACATCTTGGTGTTCTGCTCGGCGGCGCGCTGCAGAGGCTTGTAGTCGACCTCGACCTTGGAGACCTCGATGGCGTCCCTCTTCTGCTGCTCCATCAGGACCTTCAGCGCGTGCTCGTTGTCGACCAGGACCTTGTAGGCCTTCTCGAACATCGCGAGGAGACCGTCGATCTCCTTCTCGTAGATCTTGCGCACGGTCTCCATCTGGCTGGTCAGCGCCTTGATCTTCGGGTGCTCGGGGCCGTACTTGGTCGACAGCTCGGCGCTCTCCTTCGAGAGCGCGTTGTAGGAGTCTCGCATCGAACGGATCGAGCCATTCTCGCGAATCTCCGGAAGCGTCTCTTCCTCGGCGATGTTGTCGCGGGCGCGCTCGATCATCTTGCGCTTGGCGTCCATCTCCAGAAGCTTGATGTGGAGGTCGGTGAGCTTGGAGTTCACGTTCGAGAGGTTCGCGCTCAGCATGCTCTGCTTGTCGTCCAGGCTGACGGCCAGCAGGTTGCGGTCCTTCTTGAACCGGTAAAGCTTCAGCTCCGACGCCTCCAGCTCGCGCTTGAGATCCGACTCCTGCTCTGCGAGCCACGCCATCGCGGAGCGGGCACCCTCCAACTTGTGATCGAGGTTGACCTCGATGTAGGTGTCCGCGATGGTGTTGGCGATCAGCGCCGCGCGCTGCGGCTTGCGGTCCGAGACGGTCACCAGCGCGACCCGCGAGTCCTTGAGCGGCTTGATCACCAGCTGGGCGGCGAGCGCGCGACCCAGCGCCGTCAGGTCGTGATTCGGCCCGAGCGCCGCCTTATAGTCGGGGTCGAATTGCAGACCCAACTTTTCAGCCGTGCGCTGCCCGACGTTGGTCGACTGGATGATGCGGTACTGGGTCTCGTAGAACTCCCGGTTTGCCCAGAAGGTGCCGGTACCCAACTCGACGACGTCCTTGGAGCCCGGCAGAACCTGCGGCGCCTGGGGCTCGATGATCATCTGGCAGGTCGCCTCGTAGATCTTCGGCTGACGATAGGTGTAAACGAAGGCGATGACGGTCGCGACGATCATCGACAGGACGACGAACGGCCAGCGCTTCCGGATTGTTCGCCAATAGACGCGAAGATCGAGCTTGGGTTCGGACCCTTCGGTCAGGCCATCGGCGGCATTAGGTTCTATGGCGGAATTCACGACCGGTCCTTATACCATGAGGCCGTGAGCCCTCGCCACGTTGGCACGGCGCTACCATGACGTTGCCCAGCGACGCGCCCCGGGCGCGTTTACGGTCCGTGCTGGCGCTCCTGGCGGGGGCCCCCGGGGAGGGGGCGATCGCGGCGCAGGCCTTGATCGAGACCGCCCGCCGCCACCGGCTATCGCCCCTGCTGTCGACCGTCGCCATGGACGAGTTGGCGGTGGCGACAGTCTGTCGACGGGACCGTGCGATCACGGCGGCCCGCAACCTTCTGTTCGTGCAGGCCGCCGAGCGCTGCCTGCGGGCTTTCGACGCTGCGAAGGTCCCCGTGATCGTGCTGAAGGGGTTGGCCTACGAGGCGGCGATGTATCCGCCGGGCACGCGCCCCACCTCGGACGTCGATCTGCTGGTCCCCCATGCGACCCGCAGGAGCGCGTTCGCGGTCATGGACCAGCTGGGCTTCGAGCCACGGGCCGCGGCGCCAGGATTCGACGACGCCGACTATCACGAAGTCGCCTGGCACCGTGACGGGATCGAGGTCGATCTTCACCTGGCGCTGGCCCCGTTCGCCCGCTGCGATATCGACTATCGTGCCGTCTGGGACGAGGCGATCGAGTTCACGTTGGGAGCTGGCAAGGCGAAAACTCTGAACAGGGCCCACGCCGCGGTGTTTCACGCCCTGCACATGGCGATCGATCACTTCGACGTGCCGGCGCTGTACCTGGTGGATTTCGACAAGCTGCTCGCCGACCGCGATCAGCTGTTGCGGGCGGAGGAGACCGCGCGGGCGTGGCGCTGCTGGCGGCCTTTCGCGACCGCGTTGGCGTTGTGTGCGGAATTCCTGCCCAGCTCGGCCGCGGCGAAGATGACCCGCGACGTGCCGCCTTTCGCGCGGGCCGTCGTCGCCAGCTACGGCGGCCCGCGGGTGGCGCGCCCCGAACAGCTGGTCCGCAAGTTCCGGCACTTCGACTCCGGCCGCGATGGGCTCAGGTACCTGCTGGTGCAGGGACGTCGCAACGTGCGCGAGCTCTACGAGGGTCACATTCGCAAGCGCTCCGCGCGCGAGCGGCTGGCGCTCGACGGATGACCGTGGTGGGCACGATCGAGCTGACGAACCTCGGGGCCATGCACGCCGAGCTCTCCGCCGAGCTGGAAGCCGCGGCGGTGCGGGTGGTGCGGTCAGGGCAGTTCATCCTGGGACCGGAGGTCGCGGCGTTCGAACGGGAGCTGGCGGCGTCGCTGCAGGTGGAGTTCGCGGTCGCCGTCTCCTCCGGCTCCGATGCGCTGGTCGCCGCGTTGGCGGCGTCGGGCGTCGGTTCGGGGGACGAGGTCATCACAACGCCGTTTTCCTTCTTCGCGACGGCCGAGGCGATCGTGCGGGTGGGGGCGACGCCGGTATTCGTCGACGTCGATCCGGCAACCTTGAACCTGGACGCCGGGGCGGCGGCCGACGGGTTTGGCGCGCGAACCAGGGCGGTGCTGGCGGTGCACCTGTTCGGTCGCATGGCCGCGCTCGCGCCGCTGGAGCGCCGCTGCCGCGACACCGGGGTCGCCCTCCTGGAAGATGCCGCTCAAGCAATCGGCGCGTCGTCGCCCGATGGGCGCGGACCCGGCGCCATCGGCACGGCGGCGACGTTGTCGTTCTTCCCCGCCAAGAACCTGGGCGGATTCGGTGACGCGGGCATGGTCCTGACCCGACGGATCGAGCTCGCGGAGCGGGTGCGCGCGCTGCGGGTTCACGGTGCGTATCGACCCTCCCGGCACGAGGCGATCGGCGGCAACTACCGGATGGATGAAATCCAGGCCGCCTTGCTGCGCGTCAAGCTCCCGCGCCTCGGCGCCTGGACGGCGCGCCGGCGTGCGATTGCGGTCAGCTATGGGGCGGCCTGGGCCGATCTGCCGCTTGCGCTGCCGCCGCCCGAGCCCGGATCGGCCTGGAATCAGTTCGTCGTTCGTGTTCCCGACGGACGCCGCGAGTCGTTGATGACCTACCTGCGCGATGCGGGGATCGCCACCGCGGTCTACTACCCGGTGCCGTTGCACCTGCAGCCGGCGCTGGCCTATCTCGGCGGTCGGTCGGGCCAGTTCCCGGTCGCCGAGCGGGCCGCGACCGAGGTGCTGGCGCTTCCGATTCATGCCCAGCTCGCACCGGCCGATGTGGCGCGAATCTGCGACGTTGTCCGGACGTTCTTCGGCGCGGGCGGCGTGCGATGAACAGCGCGACCGCACCCCTCGTCAGCATCGTCATCAACAATTTCAACTACGCGCGTTTCATCGCGGAGGCGATCGAGAGCGCGCTCCGACAGAGCTATCCACAGTGCGAGGTCATCGTCGTCGACGACGGCTCGACCGATGATTCGCGTGCCGTGATCGAACGGTTTGGCGACAGCGTCGTCCGGGTGTTCCAGCACAACCAGGGTCAGGGCGCGGCGATGAACGCCGGTTTTGCCCGCGCGCGGGGGGCGATGATTCTGTTCCTCGATTCCGACGACGTGCTGGAGCCCGAAGCGGTGGCCAGGTCGGTCGGCCTGTTTCGCGCCGACGTCGACCGCGTCCAGTTCGCGCTGCAACTGATCGACGAAGCCGGAAGGCCGACCGGCAGCCAGTTCCCGCCGCGCGGCGCCCGACTGCCGGGGGGGCCCTTACGTGACCGCGTCCTCCGTGGCCCGCTTCCCTACACCCCTCCGACCAGCGGCAACGTGTTCAGCCGTCGCGTGCTGGAGAAGATCCTGCCGATGCCCGCCGACGAATGGAGACTCTGTGCCGACAGCTATCTGCTGGTGGTCAGCGCGCTTCACGGTGAGCTGGCGGCCACCGACGAGCCGCTGGGGCGATATCGCCTGCACGGAGCCAACAACTGGGGCGGGAGCGCGTTGAGCGTCGAGCGGTTGCTCAAGTTGTTCGACAACGAGCGACGCAAGGGCGCCGCCCTGCGGCTGGCCGCCGGGGCCCTCGGCTACCACGTTGGCGACGGGTGGGAATTGGAAAACCCGACGTACCTCAATCATCGTCTCTACATGCTCGTCCACCACCCTGACCGCCATCCGTTCGCGAGCGACAGCGTGCTGCGGCTCTCCTCCCTGGGCGCTCGTTTGTCGTGGTCGTCGGACCTGTCTCGCGGCCGCGCGGCGGTCAAGGCGCTGTTTTACGGCGCGCTGCCGCTGTTGCCGGCGGCGGCGCGCCGGGCCCTCATGCACTGGAAGATGGTCCCGGACGCGCGCCCCTGGTCGCAGCGCCGGTCCTCGGCCGCCGAGGCGCGATAGCGAACCTTGGCGCCGATGCGCATCTGCGTGCTCAGCGAGTGCGCGCTGTCATTTCGCCACGGCACCGGGGCGCAGATGATTCGTCTGTTCGACTGGTCCGCCCCCGACCTGTTCCACCTCTACTTGACCGCGTTCTACGGCGGCATCAGCGAGGTCGGCAGGTCGCTCCGCGTCGAGGATCCGCGATGGCTGGGACGGGGCCGCCGGTACGCGCGACACATCGAGCGGGCCCTCGGTCTCAACTGGTGGAATGGTGACGAGATACGCGCGGACCGGCTTGCCGCCCGGTTGGCGCAGCAGGGCCTGACCGCCGACGTCGCCTACGTGATTGCCGCCCACGAGGAGCACGCCAGCAAGATGAGCTCGCTGCTCGCCGTGTTGGGCTGCCCGTACGTGGTGCACGTCATGGACATCTACCACCCCGACGGGCTGGCGCCGGCGACGATGCCGGGGTTTCGGCGGCTGCTCGGCGGTGCCAGCGCGGTCCTCGCGATCAGCGATGCCATCGTCGACGAGCTGGCCAAGTTCGAGGGTCCGCGCGCGCGCGTGGTCCCCATCGGTCAGGCTGTCACCGCCGAGGTGGCGCAACCGCCACGCGCCGGCGAGCCGCTGCGGCTGGCGATGGTCGGCAAACCCTACGCCGAGGGGATAGCGCTGCTTCGCGCCAGCTGGGATCGGTTGCTGACCGAGTTTCCCGACCTGGAGATCTACTACTCCGGCCAGCACAGCCCGGAATTCCCCGCGCATATCCGGGCTCGGCTGCGCGGCTCCGACTATCTCTCACGAACGGAGTACGAGGCGCTGCTCGCGCGATGCCACATGGCCTTCCTCAGTGGGCCGTTGCACCTCGATCGGTTCGGCAAGTTCTCGATCGCCTCGCGCATCGCGGACTATCTGATGACCGGTTTGCCGGTGCTGGCGTGCGTGGGGGAAGGGACGGCGATGCACCGATTCCTCGAGCCGCTGGTTCCGGACGCCGTTCGGTACACGCGGACCCCCGACGAGCTGATCGCGGGGCTGGCGGCATTTCGCCAGCCGCAGGCCTGGCGCACCGCGCACGAGCTGGGCCGCGCGTTTGCTGTCTCCAGGCTCGATATCGTCAAGATTCGGGAAGTCGTCCACGGGGTGCTCGAGGCCGCCGGACGAGCACGGTGACGGCGCAGACCTGGCGGTCATCTGCCGCGCGCGGCATGGGCCTAGGGCCAGCTGCCCTTGCCGGCCTGGTAGACCCCCGAAGGCCAACAACGCCTCGTCGTCTCGAATCCGTCGAGCCATTGATTGACCGAGCGAACGAAGCTGGCGGGGGTCGAACGTAGGGCCCGCTGCCGACCCGCCGCGACCAGGCGTGATCTCAAGGCGCCGTCGCTGCAGATCGACTTCACCGCCGCCGCGATCTGCGGCGGGCTGCGCGGGTCGACCAGCAGGGCCGCTTCCCCCAGCTGCTCCCGAGCGCCGGCGACGTCGGACGCGATGACCGGGCAGCCGGCGGCGAAGGCCTCCAGAGGTGGCAGGTTCTCGGGGCCGAAGAACGTCACGTACGTCAGCGCGGCGGCATGACGGTACAGCGACACCAGCTGGGCCTCGGAAACGAACCCCAGCATGTGGACGGCCGACTCCATGCCCATCTCCTTGGCGAGCGACCGCACGTGGGAGAGGTTCCCCTTGTCGGAGCCGGTGAGGGCTAGCGAGAGATTCAAGCCATCCGCGCGCAACAGGCGCAACGCTTCCAGAAGGTTCGCGTGGTTCTTGTGCGGCCAGAATTGAGCCGGGTAGAAAAGGTACTGGCCGTCGACCCCGGGATGGACGTCGTCGGTCTGGACCCTGTCGATGAACGTCGGGGTGGGGTGGGGAATGACGCGGATCCGCGTCGGAGGGACGCCATAGAAGCGTTCAATCTCCTCCTGTCCCACGGCGGTGCCGGTGACGACCATTGCCGCTCGTCGAAGAACGGTCGAGAGCCAGCGCTCCCGGTAGTCCCATTTCCCGTCGTCGCTGACCTCCGGGAAGAACGGCTGCAGGCGATGCTGAAGGTCCCAGATCACCGTCATGAACGGCACCTCGAGGGTGCAGTAGTCCCAGACCGAGAGGTACCAGATGACATCGATCCGGTGCCGGCTGAGGATCTCGTCGACCTCCGGACTGGGCCAGGGCGCGCCGTCGGGCCGGTGACGGCGTCCCAGCATTCGTGCGTAACCGCGCTGGAGCTTGGCCTCGACCCGGCTGGCCGTCGGGAGCTTCAGGATGGCGTCGCGGAGGGAGACGACCTCCAGGGCGCCGGAGGGCTGGTCTTTCCAGCTGTCCGACGTCGTGAGGACGACGAACTCGTGGGCGCTGGGCGCCTCCTGCCCCCGCAGCGCGCCGAGGAGCTCGTTGACGATCGTGAAGCCCCCGCCGGCCTCGGGTGAGTGGTTGGCGACGTAGACGCCGACCCTCACGCGTCCCGCCGCCGGGCGCCGAGCACGATGTGCCAGGTGCCCTCGTCAATCGGCGCGTCGGAGAACCCCGAACACCATCGGGTTATCTCGAAGCCGCTCTGCTCGACGAGAGCGCGCATCTCCTGCGCGAGGAAGTACCGATTGATGTGGGTCTCTCGAAAACGCGAAACCGAGCCGTCGGTATTGAGCTCGACGATGTCGTAGGCGACGTGGGCGAGCTGGTTGAAATGGTCGAGCGACGTCTCCGCGAGTCGGATCACCTCGCCGTCGTCTGTCTGCCAGCGGCGGATACGGACGGGATCGAATGACTTCAGCATCGCGGCGGCGTGCCAAAACTCCAGCACCAGCGTGCCGCCCGGGCGCAGAAGACGGCGGGCAGCGCTGAGCGCCGCCACGATCGCCTCGTTCGTTTGCAGGTATCCGATCGAATCGAAGAGGCAGATCGCCCCGTCGAAGTTCTCCTCCCCGACGTCCAGGGTGCGCATGTCCGCTTCGAGGAACCGAACCCGCGAGCCGGTCTCGATCGCCGCGCGCCGGGCGCACGCCAACATGTCGGGGGAATTGTCGGTCGCGACGACGGAGAATCCGAGCCGCTCGAGTTCGCGGGCGTGTCGGCCGGTTCCGCACGCCAGCTCCAGCAACCGGGCCGGCGGGGGCGCGCCCATCGCGCTCAACAGGCCGGCGACGAACGTCGCCTCCTCCCGGTAGGGCTTGCTGGCGTAAAAGAGGTCGTAGAGGCGCGCGTGCCGGTCGAGATAGAAGGCCAAGCCGCTACCCCTGGCCGGCGCGTCGCAAGGCAGCCGAGATACGCTCGAGGTCGGCGGTTTGCAGCGAGGTGCTGCAGGGAATGTAGAAGCCGTCTCGCCAGAGACGATCGGCGATCGGCGTCTTCACCTGGCGGTATCCGGGCAGCGAGGTGACGCAGGGCTGCTGGCTCATGGGACAGAAGAAGGTGCGGGTGTCGATCCCGTCGGCCCGCAGTCGTTCGATCACCCGCTGGCGCGACACGGGCGCGTTCTCGCGCACCACGACCGTATACATCCAGTAGACGTTGCGGGCCCAGTCCAGCTCGACGGGCAGCTGCAGCCAGTCGACATCGGCCAGGAGCTGGTTGTACGTCATCGCCACGCGCCGCTTCTCCTGGATGATCGCTTCGATCCTGCGCGTCTGGGCCAGACCCATCGCTGCCTGCAACCCGGTGAGGCGGAAGTTGTATCCGGCGACCTGATGAAGGAACCGAGGCTCGGAGAAGGCCAGGTTGCGCAGAAGGCGCAAGCGCTCGGCCAGCTTCGCGCTGTTGGTGGTGATCATCCCGCCCTCGCCCGTCGTGATCACCTTGTTCGCGTAGAAGCTGAAACAGCCCATCGCCCCGAGGCTTCCGGTCACCTTGCCGCGGACCTTCGCGCCATGGGATTCGGCGCAATCCTCTATGACCACGAGGTCGTGCTTGTTGGCGATGGCGTTGAGGCGATCCATGTCGACGGGATGGCCGTAGAGGTGGACCGGAATTATCGCTTTGGTCTTCGGGGTTATGAGGCCTTCGATCAGATCGAGATCGAGGTTCCAGGTGATCCCCTCGGAGTCGACGGGAACCGGCACCGCGCCGTTGTGGAGCACCGCCAGCGCGGTCGCGATGTTGGTGGAGGCGCTGATCAGGACCTCATCGCCCGGGCCAATGCCGGCAGCCGCGACCGCCAGGTGCAGCGCGGTGGTGCCGCTGCTGACGGCAACGCCGTGGTCGCTGCCGCAATACTGGCTGAAGGCGCGTTCAAAGTCCGGCACGGCGGAGCCGAACGACCCAGAAATCTCTCCTCGCTTGAACGCTTCAACGATGGCGGTCAGTTCGTCCTCGCCAATGGACGGTTCGAAGACCGGGATCACTTTTTGACCTGAACTTCGACCTTGTCGTAGTCGACGCCCAAGAAAGGACCCTGCTTGACGCTGATGCATTGCATGTCTTCCGTCACACGAACGGCGTGAACGCCGTGGATCAGGACGATCGCGTCTCCGGCCCGCAGCTCCACCTCGCGGACCAGGGAACCATCGTCGGCATAGAGCTCGACGACGACGACACCGCGCTGAACGACGAACATCTGCTGCAGGTCGTCGATGGTGCGAGAAAATTCGCGGTGGTAGTGCGGCGCCTCGACGAACCCGGCGCCGTGGGCGAGCAATCCGAACTGGAACGACGATTCGGGGGGCGAAAAGAACGTCGTCTTCTCCACACGCGCATCCGCCCGTATGACCTCGGCGTAGCGTGTCCCGCCATGCTCGATTACGTCTATTGCCGAATTCTGCCTCAAACGATCACTCCCCAAAATGATAACGATTTCTTGTGGTTCCGCGGCCTACGGCTGCGGCCGTGAGTATACTGGTGCGCATGGGTGAGTCAAGCGGCGGCGCCCCCGCGCCTTGACGGCCCTTCGCGCACCGACGTAGATTCCGGCGCCCCATGCGCGGCACCTCCTTCACCAACCGACTGATGCGGCTCGCCAAGCTGCCCGGAACGGTCGCGACGGCCCGGGAGGAGATCGCGCACCTGCACCAGCAGCTGGAGGCCAGCAACATGTTGGCGGGAAGGCTCCTGACCGACAGGGTGCGCAGCCTCGGTCCCAAGCGACCGTTGCGCGACGCCGAGTTCAAGGTCTCCTCGCAGTGGGGCGATGACGGCATCATCCAGTACCTAATCCAGCAGGTCGGCGTGACGTCGCAAACCTTCGTCGAATTCGGCGTTCAGGACTATCAAGAGTCGAATACGCGGTTCTTGCTGAAGAACGACAATTGGCGGGGCCTCATAATCGACGGAGATCCCGCGTTCATGGCCCGGGTCCGTTCCGAGGACATCTATTGGCGGTACGATCTTTCAGCATTGGCGGCGTTCATAACGAAGGAAAACATCAACGATTTGATCAAGGGAGCCGGCATGGCCGGACCTTTGGGGATCCTGAGCGTCGACATCGACGGGAACGACTACTGGGTGTGGGAGGCCATTGATGTCGTCGATCCCGCGATCGTGATCGTCGAATACAACAGCGTCTTCGGACCCCGCCGAACGGTCTCCGTCCCCTACGATCCGGCCTTCGTTCGCCAGAAGGCCCACAGCTCTTACCTGTTTTGGGGCTGCTCGCTGGCCGCCCTCTGCCTGCTCGCGGAGCGAAAAGGGTACGTCTTCGTCGGGTGCAACTCGAACGGCAACAACGCCTATTTCGTGCAGGCATCGCGCGCCGGTAACCTCGTCGCGCTCACACCCGAGCAAGGTTACGTCGAGTCGCGCTTTCGCGAGTCACGCGACGAGCAGGGGAAACTCTCGTTCGCCCGAGGCGAGGAGCGCTTCGCTCTGATCGCCGACATGGACGTCGTCGACGTCGCGACGTCCAAGACGCGTCGCCTGGGCGACGCCTAGCGGCGCATCTCGATGGTGGCCGACGTCAAACGCGGACTGCGGCGCGCCGCGGGGGCGTTGTTGCCGCCGATCGTGAGCCGGTGGCTCCGCCCTCCGATATCGCCGGTCTCGTTCAGCGGCGCCTACGCTTCGTTTTCGGAGGCGGAGCGTGCAGCGGGCTCCTCCGGCTATCAGGACCCGGGGTACATCAGCCGCGCGCTCACCGGGACCGCCGACTTCCGCGCCCGGCTGGCCCGCGAGCCCGAGGTCGAGCTCGAGCCACGGATGATGCAGGTGCTGGCGGCGTTCCTGCTGGCGCTCGAGCGCCCGAACGGTCAGCCGGTCAGGGTGCTGGACTTCGGCGGTGGTGTCGGCTCCTACTTCTTCGTTCTGGCGCCTCTCCTGGCCAGAAGGTGGAACGTCGAGTGGACGGTCTGCGAGCAGCCCGCGCTGGCCGCCGCCGGCGCGCAGGCCTTCGGCAGCCAGATCAGGTTCGTCACCGCGCTGGACCAGCTGGGGAGCGAGCGGTTCGACGTCGCGTTCGCCAGCGGCAGCCTGCAATACCTGCCGGAGCCCGCGGTCACCTGTGACGCTCTGCTCGCGCGCAGCGACGCGCTGGTGATCAACCGGACGCCGTTCATCCCGTCGGCGGCCGATCGGCTGACCGTTCAACAGGTTCGAATGGCTGACGGACTCATGCGCTGTCCGGCCTGGTTCTTCAGCCGGGACGGCTGGTGGAGCCGCATCAGGCGCAGCGGGTCGCGGATCGATCTTTCCTGGCCTTCCCCCGAGGACCACGCCGTCCTGGACGGGCAGGGGGTGGGCTACGCAGGGTTCCTCGCACGGCGCGGATGAAGTTCCTCAAGGTCACGACGTTCTACCCGGAGTACCTGGCTCAGTTCCACGGACGACAGCCCGCGCTGGGGGACGCGAGCTACGCGCGGCAGTGGGACGCGCTGATGGCCGACTGCTTCGGATGGGCCGACTTCTTCCAGCGGGCGCTGACCCCGCTTGGCTACGAAGCGGGTGAGCTGGTGATCAACGCCGAGCCGATGCAGCGGGCGTGGGCGGCGGAGAACGGCGTCGCGGTTCCTGACGGCTCCTGGATGCTCGACATCGCGTTCGAGCAGGTTCGCCGGTTCGAGCCCGAGGTCCTGTTCCTGGACGACCTTCCGACCTTCCCGCCCGACTGGATCGACCGCGTGCGGTCCGCGTGTCCCAATCTTCGGTTGGTCCTCGGCTGGTCGGGTGCCCCGGGCCACCGCACCGATACGCTGTCGAAGTACGACGCTCTGCTCTCCTGCGTGCCGGAGCTGGTCTCGGAGATGCGGCAGTCGGGCGCCAAGGTGTTTCACCTGAACCACGCGTTCGACCCGGTGGTGCTCGAGCGGATCGACGCCACCCGTGCGCCGACCATCAACCTGTCGTTCGTGGGAAACATCCTTCCGGGCTCCCACTTTCATGACGAGCGCCGGCGTCTGCTGGCCGCGCTGACGGACCGGTTCGATCTCCACCTCTATTCGCCGGTGCCGCCGCGGTCGGCCGCGGTCACGGCCAAGAACCTCGTCAAGCCGCTGCTGCGAACCGTCGCCGCCACGGTCGACCGTCTGGCCGGAGAGCGCCTGCGGCGCGCCATTCCCCTTCCCACGGCGACCGGCGGCGGATACCAGCAGGTCCCACAGCTGTCCCGCGCGCTGAGCCGGCGGCTCCACGCCCCCGTCTTCGGGCTGGAGATGTTTCAGCTGCTACACGACTCGCGGCTCTCCCTGAACAGCCACCTCGGGGCGTCGCGGCGCTCGGCTTCGAACATGCGCCTCTACGAATCGACCGGCGTCGGGACCTGCCTCGTCACCGATCGAAAAGACAACCTCACCGACCTGTTCGGGGCGGACGACGTCGTCAGCTACGGGTCGATAGACGAATGCATCGAGAAGGTCGCCTACCTGGAGGCGCACCCCGCCGAGCTCTCCGCGATCGCGCGTCGCGGTCAGCAGAGGACCCTCGCCGTTCACACGTTCCAGCAGCGCGCGACGCAGCTGGACGAGATCATCCGCGGGCTCGTCTAGTCTCGCGCGTCGAGGAGGCGATCGAGCTGCCTCATCGAGAACCGGACCGGGCGCCGCGCTAGATCACGTTTGCGGCAGCATTCACAACCAGGTTGACGCCGTTTATGTGGCGGGAGGCGTTGCTCGCGAGAAACGCCACCGCACCGGCGGCTTCCGCGGGGGGTAAGAGCTGCCGCAAAGGGTGTTCGCCTGCTAGGGTCGCGAGAACGCGCGCATCCACATTTCGTGTGAGCTGGGTCTCCATGAGAGAAGGAGACACGCAATTGGATGTGATACCGAATGCTGCATTCTCCGCCGCCCACGACTTGGCCAGAGAGTGCAGATAGGCCTTGGCCGCCACGTACTCCGACATGCCGGCAGGCGGTCGATTGAGTAGATAGGACGTCAAAATCGTAATGATACGACCGGATTTCTTCTTCCGAAATTCCAGCAAGGCCGCCTGGGTCAGGCGCACGACCGGAAGTATGTTGACCATGAACCCGCGCTCGAAATCCGCAGGTGAAGCCTTGTGGAAGTGTCTTTCCACCAGGCCGCTATTGAAGTTGTGGACCAACACATCGAGATCAAGGGAGGGGATGAGCGAGGCCAAGTCATCGACATCCGAAGCGCTGGAGAAATCGCATCGTACGCCGGACACGTTGGCGAACTCACTCTCCAGGCTCGCTGCCCTCTCTGCGGAGCTGCGGAAAGTGAACGTGACATTCGTGTCGGGCAGCGCTGCCAGCGCCCTGGTTATGGCTTCACCGAAGCCAGAGGCGCCTCCCGTCACCAGCGCTCTCACGGAAGCACGCCGACGGAGACTGTACCTTTGGCGACCTTGATCCCTTCGCCGCTGGTGAAGTCGAATCCGAACTCCACGACACCGACTGAATCATATACGTCCCGAATGACGGCCGAAAACAGCAGCGTGTCGTTCAGCGACACCGGCTTCAGGAATTTGATTTCTTGTGAATGAATAATCACGTTCTTGATGGGCAGGCATTCCCCCACGAAATAGGACAGGAAGCCGCCCAATATGTTCCCGTGCATAACCGTTGATTCGAAGCCTTTGGAACGGGCAAAGACCGGATCAACGTGGAGAGGATTGCGATCTGAAAACAATTCAATGAAGCCACGATAGATCTTCTCCGTCAGTTGAAACGTCTGTTTGAAGACATCTCCCTTCCTCACGCTTTACTGACCTTTTCTTGAATGTTCTGGCACATCTCGCCGACATTTTGGAAGCCGCGCACCTCGCCGGCCGTAAAGCGAATCTTGAACCGCTTCTCGATTGCGACGACCAGTTGAATGTGCGCGAGAGAGTCCCAGCCGGGCACATCCCGCGCGGTGGTCTCTGGACGAACCACGACGGTTTCGTCGTCCAATACATCAACGAAGATGGCGCCGACCTCGCTGAGGATCTGATCAATCGTCATGTCGATCTCATCTCCTGGATGTGAGTCATGCTTGCGCGATAGTTCGACAGGGAAAGCTCCCATCGCCCTCCTCCGAGCTGCGCGAACCCGAGATTGGGGTAGTGATCCTTTACCAGTCCGTTCTTGGGAGTAGGAAGATACTCGCCGATCAGCCTCTCAACGCCGTCCTGTCGGCATATTTCAGCGAGCTTGTTCAGCGCAAATGTCTCCACCCCTCGCTTCAGCACCCGACAGCTCATTATCCAGGTGTCCACGAAGTAGGCATCGTCCTGTCGCCGAAGGATGATTGCGCTAATCAGCCCATAGCTGCCAACTCGATCGTCAAGACTGATCGCCAGGGTCCGGATCGTCGCATCCAGTGGAAGCTTCTCAATTTCACCCTGGGAATAGCGAATGGTGCGGAGGTTGAACTGATTCGAACGCTGAGAGAGCTGTGCCACTCGCGGAGCGATGAAGGCATCGAATGGACCAGCGATCGCTCGCATCCCCAGTCCAGCAAGAAACTCGTCCTCGGATGAAAAGGATGACTCCAGGTCCTTGCGTTTGGCCTCTTCTCTGTACATCTGCGTGCGGCCCGCATCCTCTTGAGAATACGACGCCATTTCAAAGAGATTGAGGGAGCTCAGGAAGGGTACGTACTCCGATGGATCCTCGGGCAAATCCGGCACCGTCACGAGGGGCAGAGCTTGCCGCACCATCTCGCGTTCGAAGGGACTGTCGTCAAGGAACACCATGGAGTCGAAGTTGATGTTCAGGATCGATTGAATCCTTTTGATGTTTTCCGGTTTGGTTTGCCAGTTGGCCAGGAACACCGAAATATCGTCCAGCCGAAGAACCATGTCTGGGTGCTTCTCGAAGGCTTCCTTTGCGATTTGTTCGTCGTTCTTGCTGCAAACCGCCACGACGACGCCACGCTCTTTGAGCTGCTTCACCCACCATTGAAAGTCTGTAAAAGCCTTTCCTACGCCGAGATCGCCTATTTCTATTTTCTCCAGTCCATCGTCGCCAATGACTCCGCCCCACACCGTGTTGTCGAGATCAAGAATGAGGCATTTCTTTCCATAGCCTAACGACGCCGCGACAATGTCTACGGCGCCTTTCGCCAACTCGGGCAGGAAGTCCAGGGCGAAGACGAGATCAGCATTTACGTAAGTCTGCGCGCTGAAGGCCGATCGACGCCCCACGCGAGTCTGAAGCAACGCTACGTCATTGATGAAGACGTTGTTTGTGTGCTGCGCCAGCTCCATCAGTCCGTAGTTAATCTTCCGTATCTGATAGAGAAATGAATGGCTAACTTTGTTGGAAAAATGGCCGAAAATGCCGTCCTCAATCTCGGCTAGATTGAACTGGATAATCTGTCCCCCGTTCTGCTGGGTCAGCGTTTCCCACTGTGCTTTCACGCTCGCCAGGTAAGCCTCCGCGAAACCAAGGCGAGTGGCGAGATCGCCCTTTCTGAAAGCGCCTAGCAGCTTTTGGCTGGACGGGAAGAGCAGCGTGTATTCGGGAGAGAACGCATAAAGGGCCGAGTCCGGGTTGAGCACCTCGCGCTCTAGCTGATCGTACTCCGCCTCATGGATTATCAAATCCAATCCGATCTCTCGCCCATAGCCACGAACTGCCATACAGAGCAGCTGAGTGGCGGAGTCTCCGAGGACCGCGACTCTTGCAGTCCTGAGCCCGGCGAAGTCTCGCTTGAGATTGGCTTTTAGTGCTTTGAAGTCCACGGCGCTCGGTTGTGTCTACTTGGAAAGTTTGAAGCTGAACTGTCTCTCTGGCTTGCGAACGATCTATCGTCGGTAGCCGACGCACTTCAACGGCGTTCCCGTGTAAATGCCGTATTCATCCAATGTCCCTTTTATGATTGATCCGGCGCTGATTACGGCGCCTCGCCCAACAAAGGCCCCTTCCAGGATTGTACTGTTGGCCCCGATCCACACGTCGTCCTCAATCACGATACCACTCCGATGAGTGTGCAAGGACGATGGGGAGATGAATCCCTGCTTCATGATGACAGTGTCACGTGACAGAAATTCGTGAGACGTCGGCGACAAAACACAATTCGCCGCGATCATTACGTGACTTCCGATCGTGATGCCGTTGCCCGTATAGATCACGACTCCTGGATTGATGACGGAATAGGGGCCTATGGCCAAGTCACCCGCCCCCCCGGCGGGTTTGATCTTGACGAAAGAGTCTATGACCACGTGGTCCCCGATGACAATCTTGGACCCTCGGACCGAATCCTCGATATCCGCCAGTTTCGAAATCCTGGCGGTTGGAGAGATTACGAGCACGACGACCTCGAAGGCTTGAAGGCCGCACTCTGGGGACTTCTTCTATTCACCTGGTGGCGTCTTTCATTGTCCAAACGTTATGACCAAACCCGGTCTGGGGCAGGAGCTTGGGCAACACCGTTTCTATTTGCTCGGAATTGAGACCGCAAAAAATCCCGGTCTTCGCGTCGGCTGTAACATGTCCTGGCGGCAGCACGGGCAGTCCCTGCCATCCTTTCTCCTGCTTGAACGCGTTTGAGTCGACGAACCCAGCCAGCAGCTCGCGATGTTGAATTTGTGCGTACAGGTGGGTTCCAACAATCCCCGCGCCAACGATGAAGAATCTTTCAACGCCGCGGTCCAGAAGCTCACTTTCAAAGAGACGCACGCTTCGATTCACGGTCGACCACAAGGTCGACACGGATAGGCACTGGGTCACGGACGACTGGACGTCCGCCTGGTCATCCTCGGGCGGAACGAGGGGGCCGGACGACGGCCGAGCGATGTAGATTGATCCCTGCTCGTGTGACGTGTGGTCAGCTTCCACGAGGGTGAAGTCCGAAAGACGCAGCAGCATCTTCATGGAGGACTCCGAGAAATGCTGGATATGGTCCACGACGAGCATGTCGGCCGCATTTGACCGGTACATGTTGGGAACCACCAGATAGAGAAGGCCCGTGGGGGAAAGCAGGCGGCGAATGGTGCGGAGCTCCGAAATGGGCTGCGGCACGTGCTCCATGGAAAAGAAGCTCGTCACCAACTGGAACGTTCCGTTCCATGCCACGGGAATTTCGAAACACGCATACTGCTGCTCGGGAACGAAGGCGTCCCAGAATTTTCTGTAGTCCTGACTAACGTCGTAAAGATAGATGCTGCGATTGCCTGTCTCCTTTGCGTAATGCTTCATCACGAGAGACTTTCCGCAGCCAAAGTCCAGAACCCGTCCTTCTATTTTCGGTAACTTTCGGGTCAGCACCGTCGACATGTGTTGGTTTCTGTAGACCGGAACGCCGGCTCGGATTTCATACAGATCATCTTCGTCGGCGGACGCGGCCAACGTCTTATATTCATTGGCGTAGTACTCGGCCAGGTCGATCGACGTCACCGTCTGTGCATGTGAACACCCTGCGCACACGAATACCTCGGCGCTGGCCTCGACCAGGCGACCCAGAGACGTCAGGGAGTAAGGACCATTCAGGGCCAAGACGCGCCTGGTCGCTGCTTGACAGACATTGCAGGAAGTCATTGAGGCCATGCGTCGATTCCAGCCTATTTCTGCACAGGTCGGCGCGTGCGCTTCAAGAAGCAGTTGGGCCAATACGTCGCCCGTTTCTTAACGGCGCCTTCGTTGAAAGCCCGCGCCGCTTCAACGGCAAAGTCGGGATGACGCGGGAGCCACTCCTGCACGACCGTCGAGGGACTGTTCCAAGTCCAGTCGGGTTCGGTGCGCGGCCGGTTTCCCAGCTGCCCCATGATGCCGTCCATGGCGACGATGCAGGAGCCGACCGTAACCATCGGGGCATACGCGTCCAACTCGCGCCGCGGTTGTGCTTCCGAATCTCGACGTCGATGTCGACGACGCGACCGCTTCCCAGGCATTTTCGGGTCCGGAAGATACAACAAGAATCGAGGACTGACCACCGCCCCGCCTTCCCATGCCTCGGAATCCACAGTATAAAGACGCGACGTGATGGCTTATCTTCTCGGGCGGCATGGAGAGCCAGGACAGGCGCGAGCGGCCTGATCCGCGCATCCCGGAGTGCAGCTTGACCTCTGCCGTGACCTGTCTCTCGTGCGGGGCCGGCGGGCTCGAGCCGGTTCAGGCCCTGGGCGAGACACCCTTGGCGAGCTCGCTCGTAGGCGATTGCGCGGCCGGCCCCGAGCCACGCTTCCCGCTCGATCTTGTCGTCTGCCCCGATCTGTAAGAAATGGGCACGGCGACACCAATTTCATTTCCCCGCAACGGTGTAACGATCGGCATTCCTTTTTACAACGAGGCGCCGTACCTCGAGGCGACGCTCCGATCCGCTGTTACCCAATGCGAGGCTGTTTGGGCCTCGGACAATGCCTCAACTGACGGCGGGTTGGCGATCTGCGAGGGAATGAAGCGCGAATATTCGAACGTCTCGATCGTACGTTTGACGAAGAACATGGGGCCGGCGTTCAACTTCAAACACGTCCTCGATCAGGCGACGACACCGTACTTCATGTGGCTGGGCGGCCACGATCTGCTCCCCCCGGATTACGTCCCAATCCTCGTGGCGACGCTCGAAAGCGATCCGGAGGCGGTCCTGGCATACGGGTCGACGCGCTACATCGGATTGAATGGAGAAGAAACCGGGAGCTACGAATACGCCTTTCATCGTCTCTTGTCCGATCGCTCCAGCTCCGTGCGCACGATGGCATTGATTCGTTACCTGGACGATTGCTCGCTGTTCCATGGGCTCTTCCGAACCAGTGTCTTGCGGGCAACGTGGGACGGTTGCGGATCCACGGGCTACCTGGGAAAGGACCACGCCCTCCTCAGCGACGCGGCCGTCAAGGGGCCATTCCTCTACCGCCCTCAGACCCATTTGATTCGCCGCAACGTCCATCCCGGCGACACGTCAGCGGCTCAACAGAAGCGCATCACGTCGGCCGATAGTGAGGTCTCTTTCGCGGCGATGCAGCGCGAGCAATTCAGGCTCGCCGAGCTCGTGTCCCGGCAGGGCGGTCCCTCTGCCTGGCTCTACCGCTTGCGGGCCCGGTATCATCTGGTCAGCCGCTTCGGCCCGTTCGGCCAGACAGTCGTGACGAGCGCCTTCGACCGTCTGCTCCAGCGACGCCACGTCCGGTTCTCTATGCGGCAGCTCGATCGCCTGCTCGACGCGACTGACGCGAACGCACCCCGATAGAGGCTGCGTCACTCGTCATACCTACGAGCAGAGAGGGTAGTCGAGGTCGCGGGCGCTCACGACGGTCGGAGCGAACGGCCACTCGATTCGAAAGGCCGGATCGTCGTACCGGTAGCCACGCGACGACTCGGGTCGATGGAATTCGGAAATATCGTAGTGAACGACCGCGTCCTCGGTCAGGGTGAGGAATCCGTGGGCGCAGCCCTTGGGGATGAACAGCGCCTCGAAGTTCGCGTCGCTGAGGGTGGCGGCGTACCAGCGTCGGAATGTTGCCGAGTGCGGCCGCAGATCGAGCACGACATCGTAGATGGCACCTCGGCTGCAGGTTACGAACTTGTTCTCTTGGTGCGGTTCCGCCTGATAGTGCATGCCGCGCAGTGTGCCGCGGCTGCGGTTGTAGGAGATGCTCCCCTGGACCACGCGGGGATCAATTCCGACGGCCGCGAGCTCGTCCACGCAGTAGGTGCGGGCGAAGAATCCCCGCTCGTCTGTCAGGCACTCGGGGCGAATCAGGAAGGCGCCGTCGACCGAGGTCCGCTCGAAAATCAAATGATCCTCACCTCGGGGACAGGGATGATGAATTTGCCGCCGCGACGCCGATACTCGTCTTGTTGGCGCAGGATCTCGTCGGCGAAGTTCCAGGTGAGAAGCAAAGTGTAATCGGGCGCGGCCTCGCGGAGTCGCTCGGGCGAAACGATGGGGACGTGCACGCCGGGCATGTAGCGCCCCTGTTTATACGTGCTGCGGTCTGCGACGAAGTCGAGGGTCTCGGTCCCGATGCCGAAGACGTTGAGGAGCGTGCTCCCCTTGGCTGCCGCGCCATAGGCGGCGATGCGATTGCCTTCGCTCTTCAAACGGCCAAGGAGCGCGAGCAGGTCTTCTTTGATCTTCAGCACGCGGCGGGCGAACCCGCGGTGGAACTCGATCGTATCCATGCCGCGCGCCCTCTCCTCGTCGAGCAGGGCGGCGACCGATGCGTCGGGGACGAGGGAAGACTCGGCGCGCGCCGCCTGCAGCAGCAGAGAGCCGCCATGGATCGGGACGCGCTCGACGGCGACGAGCTTGAGTCCGTGCCGCTCGAAGAGATGCTTCAAGGCGCCGGCCGAGTAGTAGCAAAGATGCTCGTGGTAGATCGTATCGAACTCGCACCGCTCGATCATGTCGCCGACGTACGGGAACTCAAAAGCGGCAACGCCGTCGGGCTTGAGAATCTCGCGAACCCCGGCGACGAAGCCGTTCAGATCTGCGACGTGCGCCAACACATTATTGGCATGGAGGACGTCGGCGCGGCGTCCCTCGGCGGCGAGCCGACGGGCGAGCACCAGACCGAAGAACTCGGCGATGGTGGGGACCCCCTTCTGCTCGACGGCGACACGCGCGACGTTCTGCGCCGGCTCGATGCCAAGCACCGGTACGCCCCGCTCCTTGTAATACTGGAGGAGATAGCCGTCGTTGCTCGCGATCTCGACTGCCAACGAGGCCTCTCCCAAGCGGTGAGTCGTGGCGAAGCGCTCGACGAGCTCACGCGCGTGCGCGAGCATGGTCTCGGAGAAAGAGGAGAAGTAGACATAGTCGCGGAAGAGAAGCTCGGGCGAGACGGTCTCGGTGATCTGGACGAGCGTACAGGTCGGGCAGAAGACGAGATCGAGGGGGAAGCGCGGCTCGGGATCGATCGCTGGATTGCGGACGAGCGCGTTCGCGAGCGGCGTCTCGCCCAGGGAGAGCACCGTCTCGAGCCCGGGGGCTCCGCAGGAACGACAGGTCGCGGCGGAGCTCACGGTGCACTCCGGTGGGCGCCGATGAGGTCGCACGGCCTCGTCATGGCTGCCCGTCCCGCCAGAGACGATATGGCCTTCATGTCTTGGCGCTTATATACCCTGCGTTCAGAGCTGCGTGAAGCCGCTGCGGCAGCCGTGATGGTCCCAAAGATCGTGATATCTTCCGGCCTCGAAATGCCTCCGCTGCGGGACATTGGTCCTCGGGAATGATGTTCACCGTGGTCGGCGGGCAGGGATTTGTCGGTTCACATTTGGTGCGGCATCTGGTCTCTGCCGGATCCGAGTGTGTGGTCCCGGAGCGAGGCGAAGACCTGACGATCGGGGAGCTTGGGCACGTCGTCTGGTGCGCGGGCCTCACGGCCGACTTTCGCCACCGTCCGTTCGACACCATCACGGCGCATGTCAGCGACCTCGTACCCGTCCTGCGTAGCGGACGCTTCGCATCGTTCACTTACTTGTCTTCAACACGGGTCTATCAGCATAGCCAGAGCGGCTCCGAAGATGTGCCCTTGGTGGTGAATTCCAACGCGCCCGGCGACCTGTACAATTTATCCAAGTTGACTGGCGAATCGCTCTGCCTGGCCAGCGGCCGGACGAACGTCAGAGTTGCGCGCCTTTCGAATGTCTACGGTCTCGATCTGAACTCCGAGAACTTCTTGACGGACCTGATCCGCACGGCCCTGGGAGGACGCCTGACCATGAAGACCAGCGCCGCCTCTGCCAAGGACTACGTCTGCATCGACGACGTCGTCGAGATGGTCGGGATGATCGCGACAGCAGGGAGCTATGCCATCTACAATGTGGCGACTGGAGTGAACGTAACCAACAAGGAAATCGTCGACGCCCTCGCCCGTTCGTTACAGTTTGACGTCGAGTGGAGTGAGGACGCCGAACGCATTTCGTTCCCGCCCATCGACGTCTCTCGCCTGCAGAGATCGTTTGGCCGTCAACCGCAGCGTTCGGTTCTGTCCGATCTCGGACAGTTGGTTCATAGCTTTTCAGAAAGGAATCGATCTTGATCAAGATAGACCTCGAGTCGGGCGTAGTTGTCGAAGGGGACGCGGCGCCGGTCGCGCTGGGCTCCGCGGCAGGCTTCGCGATCGTCTCCAAGGCCTGGCTGCGCGCCGGTTGGGATGCCAAGTACGTCTACGGCTTCAGCTGGATGGGGCGGCCGATCATTCAGTTGCCCGACGATTTGGTGCGGATCCAGGAGCTCATCTGGGCGCTGAAGCCGGACGTCATCATCGAGACCGGCGTCGCACACGGTGGCTCTCTCATCTTCTATGCGTCGCTCTGCAAGGCCATGGGAAGCGGTCGTGTCGTCGGCATCGACGTCGAGATTCGGAAGCCCAACCGCGCCGCCATCGAGGCGCATCCGCTGTTTCCTTGGATCGCTCTCATCGAAGGCAGCTCGGTGGCTCCCGACACGGTAGCCCAGGTCAAGGCTGCGCTGCGACCCGACGACCGCGTGTTGGTGCTGCTCGACTCCAACCACACGAAGGCACACGTGTTGAACGAGCTGGACGCCTACGCGCCGTTGGTTACCGTCGGCTCCTATTTGGTGGCGATGGACGGCATCATGGGGCAGCTGGGGAATGCGCCCCGCACCGAGGCAGATTGGAGCTGGAACAACCCAACCACCGCCGCTGAGGAGTGGCTGGCGAGTCACCCCGACTTCGCGGCGGACGAGCCGACATGGCCCTTCAATGAAGGCGCGGTCAAGGACCGGGTGACGTATTGGCCCAAGTGTTTTCTGAAGCGCACGCGTTGAGCAGGGGCAGCGAGACGATTGCTTTGCTGGACCCGTCAGGCCCCTAGCCAGCCGTCAATCTGCTCGAGCGTCGTCGCTTCCGGAGCGGCGCCCGTCGCGAACGCCTTGTACCAGTCGATCGTGAGCTGAACGCCCGGGGCGTAGCCAAGACGCGGCGACCAGCCGAGCTGCTGGCGGGCCTTCGCAGAATCCAGCGTCAGCAGAGTCGCCTCGTGCGGCTGTTCGACCTGCTCATGCTTCCAGGCGGCGCTGTCGCCCCAGCGCTCGACCAGATCGTCGACGAGGCGCCGCACCGGTTGCACGGCGTCGGCCGGGGGGCCGAAGTTCCATGACCCCTCCCACCGCAGCGGCTCGGTCATCAGGCGCTCGGCCAGGAGGAGGTAACCCTCGAGCGGCTCGAGGAGGTGCTGCCACGGCCGCGTGCTGTCCGGGTTGCGCACCACCAGGGGGCGCTTGGCAAGCGCAGCGCGGACGAAGTCGGGAACGATGCGGTTCGCGGCCCAGTCGCCGCCACCGATGACGTTCCCGGCGCGGGCCGTGGCCAACCCGATCCCGCGCGCCGCGAGGAACGACTCGCGGTAGGCGGAGGAGACGAGCTCCGCGCACGCTTTGCTGCTCGAGTAGGGATCGCGTCCGCCGAGCTCGTCGTTCTCGCGGTAGGGCCACGGCCACTCCCGATTCTTGTAAACCTTGTCGGTCGTGACGACGACGACCGCCCGCACCGAAGGTGTGCGCCGCGCGGCCTCCAGCACGTTGGCCGTTCCAATGACGTTGGTCGAGAACGTTCCGAGCGGATCGTCGTAGGACGCCAGGACCAGCGACTGCGCCGCCAGGTGCAGGACGATCTCCGGCTCGGCGGCGGCGACCGCAGCCCCCAGGGCATCGAGCTCGCGGATGTCTCCGATCACCGACCGGACGTGCTTCGCGACGCGCGCCTGGTCAAAGAGGTTTCGTTCGTCCTGGGGAGCCAGCGAATAGCCCGTCACGGAAGCGCCGAGGCGCGCGAGGATCAAGCTGAGCCAGCTCCCTTTGAAGCCGGTGTGCCCGGTGAGCAGCACGCGGCGGCCGCGCCAGAACGCTGCCTTCACTCCCAGATCTTCCATGGTGCGGAGCCAGCGTTCCAGAGCTCCTCGAGGAGGACCTTGTCACGCAGGTGGTCCATCGGCTGCCAGAACCCGTCATGGACGAAGGAGGAGAGTTGCCGTTCTGCGGCCAGCCGTTCCAGGGGCTCCCGCTCCCAGGCGGTCGAGTCGCCCTGGATGTAGTCGAACACCTTCGGCGACAGCACGAAGAAGCCGCCGTTGATGCGCGCCCCGTCGCCGGGCGGTTTCTCACGAAAGCCCGTGATCAGTCGATCCTCGAGAGTCAGCATCCCGAACCGCCCCGGCGGTGTCACCGCCGTCACCGTCGCCAGGCTCTTCTGCTCGGCGTGGAACCGAATGGATGCGGCGATGTCGACGTTCGCCAGCCCGTCGCCGTACGTCATGCAAAAGGTCTCGTCGCCCACGTAGGACCGCACGCGTTTCAGGCGTCCGCCCGTCTGCGTCTTCTCCCCGGTGTCGACCAGCGTGACGTGCCACGGATCGGCCTTGCGCTGGTGGACGTCGATGCGGTTCTCGGCCAGGTGGAAGGTGAGGTCCGAGTTGTGGAGGAAGTAGTTCGCGAAGTACTCCTTGATGACGTAGCCCTTGTAGCCGAGGCAGACGATGAACTCGGTCACGCCGTGGTGTGCGTAGAGCTTCATGATGTGCCAGAGGATCGGCCGGCCGCCGATCTCCACCATGGGTTTGGGACGGACCTGGGTCTCCTCGCTGATGCGGGTGCCCATGCCTCCCGCCAGAATGACCGCCTTCACGCCTCGCTCCCTTCGCGGAGGTTCATGACCGCGCCCAATGACTCCGTCTTCCACGGCAGCATCGGCCGCACGGCGCCCGGCACGCGACCGGCGAAGGTGCCGCGGACCGAGTCGCCCTCGCCCGGGTCGTGGATCGTGAACGAGAACAGTCCGCGCTCGCGGACGTGGACGAGCACGGGATCGAACGTCGAAATCGCGAAGTCCAGAGAGAATATGCCTTCGGACATGAAGTTTCCCGGGATGGTCACCGTGGTCCGGTAGTGCCCGCGCGCCTTGGGGCGCTGCGCTTCCGGAAGGTAGCCGTCGCCGCTCACGAAGACACAGGACTCCTCCTCGTTGAAGACGTGGAAGTTCGGGTGAAGCGGGTACCGATCCGACAGCACCTCGTAGTCGAACTGGAACGAGAACGGCCGGCGAATGTCTATCGTCGGCGAGCCGGGCTGGTCGCCGAGCAGGCGCGCCGCGAGCAGGCGGACATGCTCCGAGCCGGGCGGCTTGCCGCGCCGGTTGAAGTCGATCTCGGTCGGGCTCTCCCCGTCGGTGCCGGTGGCGTAGATGGCGGCCACCCGGCCCACCGGTCCGTCGGCGGCGACCTTGCCGTGGCTCAGCAGGATGGCGCGGCTGCAGAGACGGGTGATCGCGGCGATGTTGTGGCTCACGAACAGCACGGTCCGGCCACCCGACGCGACGGTCTCCATCTTGCCGAGGCACTTCTTCTGGAACGAGGCGTCGCCGACGGCGAGCACCTCGTCGACGACCAGGATCTCCGGTTGCAGGTGGGCGGCCACCGCGAAGGCGAGCCTGATGTACATCCCCGACGAGTAACGTTTCACCGGAGTGTCGAGAAACTTGTCGACCTCGGCGAACGCAACGATCTCGTCGAAGCGCGCCCGCACCTCGGCGCGCTTCATCCCCATGATGGCGCCGTTGAGGAAGATGTTCTCGCGACCGCTGAGCTCGGGGTGAAAGCCGGTCCCCACCTCGAGCAGCGACGCGACCTTTCCGCGCAGGCGTACCTCGCCGGTCGTGGGCGCCGTGATGCGCGACAGGATCTTCAGCAGGGTGGACTTGCCGGCGCCGTTGCGGCCGATGATGCCGACGGCCTCGCCCGGCATGACGTCGAAGCCGACGTCCTCCAGCGCCCAGAAGCTCTCGGGCTCGGCGCGTCGCTTCCCCGCGAGAAACCGGAAGGGCGCCTTGATTCCGCCGACGATCGCTTCGCGGAAGCTCGTGCCGGCGCTGCTCGTTCCCATGACGTAACGCTTGCCGAGGTTCCGCGCCTCGATGATGGGTTCGGGCATCAGATGCGATCCGCGAAGGTCTGCTCGAGGTGCCGGAACCGGTAGAAGCCCAGCATGCCCACGATGAGCGCCGCGGCTGTCGCGAGGCCGAGGCGCTCGAACGGGATGGGTGTCCCGAACAGCGCCCCGCGGAAGCCGTCGACGACGGCGGCGATCGGGTTGAGCGCGATGAGCGCCTGATACCTCTCGGGCACCATCGACGCCGAATAGAACACGGGCGTCAGATACACCATGATCTGCACGAAGAACGGCATCGCGTGGCGTACGTCGCGGTACTGCAGGGTGAGCGCCGACGTCCAGAGCCCGAGCGCCGCCGCCCAGAGCGCCGCGACGGACGCGATGGGCACCACGAGCAGCGCCGTCGCGTGAAACGGCACCTGCTTCACGACCATGAGACCCAGGAGCAGGGCGCCCGCGATCGAGCTGTCGACCACGGCCGTCATGATCGACGCCAGCGGAATGAGCACGCGCGGGAAGTAGACCTTCGTGACCAGGTTCGCGCTGTTGAGCAGGCTGTCGCTCGCGTGCGTGAGGCCGCTCGCGAACAGGCTCCAGACCGTGACCCCCGCCAGGCAGAAGACCGAATAGGGAATGCCGGCGTCGGCGCGGAAGCCGGCGAAGCGATTGAACAGCATGGTGAAGACCACCATCTGGGCCAGCGGCTGGATCAGCGCCCAGGCGATGCCCAGCGAGGCCTGTTTGTAGCGCACCTGGACGTCGCGGAGCGCCAGGATCCAGAGCAGCTCGCGGTAGCTCCAGACGTCTCGAAAATCCTGCCAGGAGAGCGCGGTCGTCGGGCGCAGCACCAAGCCCCGTCCGCTCCCGGCGGAAGCCGTCATTTCGCTAGGATGAGCCGTCACGTTCAAGGGGATCCCGTCATATTGTGCGATGCGGAGGACGAGTCAAGCGCGCGGGGGATAGCGCGAGCGCTATCGCCGCAGCGCCGGTGCTCCACACGCGGGACAGGCGCGCGGCCGCCCCCGCCGGGGCTCTCCGCACACGCAAACGAAGCCCGTCCGTCGCGCCGGAACGCCCGCCACCAGCGCGTGCGGCGGCACGTCGCGGGTCACCACCGCACCCGCGGCGACGAGCGCGTGGTCGCCGATCGTGACCCCGCAGACGATGGTCGCGTTGGCCCCGATGGTTGCGCCACGGCCGACGAGCGTGGCCACGAATTCGTCCCGTCGGTCGAGCGCGGCGCGCGGGGTTCGCACGTTGGTGAACACCGCCGACGGGCCGACGAACACGTCGTCGGCCAGCACCACGCCGTCGTAGATCGACACGTTGTTCTGCAGCTTGCAGCCGTCGCCGACCACGGCGCCGGCGGCGACGAACACGTTCTGGCCCAGGACGCAGCGGGCGCCGATCCGCGCGCCGCCCATCACGTGGCAGAAGTGCCAGACCTTGGTCTCGGGGCCGATGCGCGCGCCGCGATCGACGACGGCGCTGGGATGGGCCCAGTACCGCGCCCGGGCGCTCACCCGACCTCGACCGGGACGCCGCCGGAACGCATCGACCGTTCGCCCGCCGCCAGCACCTGAACGACAGCGCGGGCGTGGGCGCCGTTGCCGCCGGCCACGTCGTCGCGCGCCGCGCAGGCGACGAAGTGCGCGCACTGCGCCTCCAGCGGGTCGACGGTGGCGGTGATCGGCACGGCGTCGGCGAGGGTCTCGCCGGGACGCTCGCCCGGCCGGTGCACGCGCAGCGGGTGCACCGGATCGAGCTCGTCGAACGTCAGCGAGCGCCGCTCGCCCGCGACCACACAGCGGCGCTGCGCCTGGGGCGCGAAGCGCCCGACATGAAGGTGGGCGATGCGGCCGTCGGGGAAGCCGAGCGTCGCGAAGGCTGCCCCGTCGTGGCCGGACGCCGCGAAGGCGCCCGCGGTCGCGCTCACGGTCAGCGGCGTCGCACCGTAGAGGTGCATCACCAGCGACACGTCGTGCGGCGCCAGCGCCCACCAGGCGCTGCCCGGGGCCCGGGGCGGTCCGGGCGTGACCCGCGTGGTGGTCAGATAGCGAACCGGGCCCAGCGCCCCCTCGTCGACGAGCAGCTTCGCCTGTCGCACCGCGGGGTGGTGCAGCAGAAGGTGGCCGACGGTCAGCACGCGCGCCCGCGCCGCCGCGGCCGCGACCAGCGCGCCGGCGTCCGCCGCGGTCAGCGCCAGCGGCTTCTCCATCAATAGATGACGATTTGCCGCCAGCACGCGCATCCCGACGTCATGGTGTCGGGGCGAGTCGACCGCGACCGCCACCGCTGTCACCTCGGGGTCGGCCAGCACCTCGTCCAGCGACGCCGTCACCCGGGCCGCGGGGTGAGCCGTTCCGGCCTGGGCTCGTCGCGCGTCGTCCTGCTCGCAGAGCCAGCGGAGTCGGGCGCTCTCCACCCCGGCCAGTACGCGCGCCAGTGTCCGGCCCCAGGGGCCGGCCCCCACCAGCGCGATTCCGACGGAGGTCACGAGGGAGGCATCCTAACAGGTACAGAACGGCACCCAACCTGCCGATGGCCGGGGCCGAATGGCGCGCTTCGTTTCCGTCCCCCTGGCGGTCGTTGCTGCGCTTGCCGCGCCGGTCGTGCTCGCGACGCTCGGTTGCGCCGCCGCGCCACCCCCGGGCCCGCGCACCGCGCGCGAGCTGGTGATGGCTTACGACGACGCCCGCGCGACGGGCACCCTCGCGTTCCCCACCTCTGGCTACGAGAGCGTGGTCCGATTCCAGCTTCCGGACGGGGAGCACCACCCGCTGCGGCTGCGATTCCAGGCCGAGGCGCCCGGTCAGCTGGAGATCACCATCTATGACAGCACGGTGCTCGAGACCCCCGGCGACGCGATCCACAAGGTGACGCGCGATCTCGCCAAGGAGGATCTCTCCGACGGGCGCGACGGCCGCTGGGTCGTCGAGGATCTGGTCGGCATGAAGCCGATCAAGGGGGTGGTCTGGGTCGGCGTGCACAAGGTCGGGGGGACGCCCACCATCTGGGCCAGCAGCGTCGTCTCCGGCCAGGCGTTCGTGCGCAACAACGACCCGACCAACCCCATGGGCCTGCTGCCGACCAAGCGCACGCCGATGCTGCGGTTGGAAGTCGCGCCCTAGCCAGCAGCCGTCAGCCGGCGACGGGCGTGTTGGCCGTCAGGAAGATGAAGCTGCCACGCTTGGCCTGCGCGCTTCGCTGGTAGCTCTCCGGGAGGAGCTTGAGCGCATAGGACCGGAGCTGGCGCGGCAGCGGAACGACGTCGCTCTCCTGCCCCATGATCTCCGAGCCGACGTTCTGGAAGAAGGCGCGGAACAGATCCTCGAACTGCTCGCGAATGTAGAACCGCGCGGTGAAGCCGTCGGACGACCGGTAGAGCGTCTCCTCGAACGACTGGCGCAGGAACAGACCCTTCATCAGGTAGTCGCGCACGAAGATGGCTGCGGCCCAGGCGCTGTCGCGGTTGTAGACCATCACGCGCACTTCGGCCTGCGGCCGGCAAACCCGGGCGATGTTCCGGACGACGCGGCCGGTGCGCGACGAGTGGTGAATCACCCCCCATGACCAGACGAAGTCGAACGAGCCGGCGTCGAAGGGGAGCTGCTCCGCGTCTCCCTCGATCACGCGCGCCTTCAGCCCCTTGAGCTGCAACCGCTGCTGGGTCGCGTGCACCGAGGTGGGCGACAGATCGACGGCGGTGACCCGGGCGCCGGCGCGGGTCATGAGCTCGGTGTGCAGACCCATGCCGCAGCCGATCTCCAGGACGTCGGCGCCGGCCAGGCGATCGAAGGGGATGATCCGATCGAACGGCTGGCTGTCGCTGCCGTAGAGGCGGGCGCCCTCGAGGAACCGGCGATCGATGGCGTCGAACCATTCGTGCGAGAACCGCGGCGCCTGGATCTCGCCGTGCCAGTCGTACGACATGGTGTTGTCGGTCCACCAGCGCTTGTTCCCGGCCTGCACGGTTTCGACACCTTGGTCCGAGGTCCGTTTCATGGCTTCCGACATGGGGGTTTCCGTATCACGCGGCCGATTTTCGGGCCACCGCATAGAGCCCGAGCCCGATCGGCAGCGGCAGGTGATCCTCGAGCGCGACGAGCGGCATCAGCCGTTCGAACAGCGCCACCGGCCAGCGACCCAGACGCTCGCGACGCAGCAGCTTGCCGGCCAGCAGCCAGCCCAGCAGCCCCGGCAGGTTGACGTAGCGGGGCCTCTCCGAGGCCAGACCGGCACCCGCCAGCAGCGCCTCCAGCGTCGCGGGGGTGTAGCGGCGCTGGTGGCCGACGGCGCGGTCGAGCGCCCCGAACGCGAACGGGCAGGCCGGGACGTAGACCAGCAGCCGCCCACCGGGCGCGAGCAGGCCGGCCAGCGTGGCGCAGAGCGCGCGATCGTCGGCGATGTGCTCGATGACGTTGATCGCGACGATCGCGTCGAACCGTCGCGCGGCCAGCTCGGGCGGCGGCGGTTCGTCCAGATCGTAGCGAACGACGGCGACGCGCCCGTCGCCCGCGAAGGCGCGCGCGAGCGCTTCCAGGTAGGCAGGCTCGGCGTCCGAGAGCACCGCGCGCTCCGCGTCGGCGACGATCAGGCGCGACAGCGTGCCCAGGCCGCTGCCGATCTCCAGCGCGTCGCCGCGCACGTGCGGCGCGAGGTGCGTGTACAGCCAGCGGTTCAGCCGCGGCGTCTCCGCGAACAGCTCCAGCGTTCGCCGGCCGGCGCGGTCCTCGCTCATAGCGGCTTGCGGCGCCGGATCCCGTACTTGACGATGCAGTAGACGGCGCGAACCCCGTCCTTCCAGCCGATCTTCTTCCCTTCGGCGTAGGTCCGCCCCCGATAGCTGACCGGCACCTCGTAGATCCGAAGCCGCTGCTTCGCGACCTTGGCCGTCAGCTCGGGCTCGATGCCGAACCGATCCTCCTCGATCTCGAGCGCCTTGATGACGTCGGCGCGGAACGCCTTGTAGCAGGTCTCCATGTCGGTGATGTTGAGGTCGTTGAGCATGTTCGACGCCAGCGTCAGGCCCCGGTTCATGACCGTGTGCCAGAAGTAGAGCGCCCGCCGGGGGGACCCGATGAAGCGGGAGCCGAACGTGACGTCGGCGTAGCCGTCGCGGATCGGTTCGATCAGGTGGACGAGGTCCTGCGGGTCGTATTCGAGGTCGGCGTCCTGGATGACGATGATGTCGCCGGTGGCCGCCGCGAACCCGGTGCGGAGGGCGGCGCCCTTGCCCATGTTCTGCGGTTGCAGCACGACCTGAACCTCGTTGCGGCCGCGTTGCGCGGCCGGGTTGGTCAGCCAGCGGTCGAGCCCCTGCGTCCGCAGGTCGGCAAGCGCCTCGCGGCTGCCGTCGGTCGAGCCGTCGTCGATCAGGATCAGCTCCTTGTCGAGGTCGACGGCGACGACCTTCCCGACCAGCTCGCGCAGGGTCGGGTGCTCGTTGTAGACGGGAATAACTATCGATAGTTTCACGGCGCCGGGACGTTATGCCGCGCCTTGGGGGCGGTCAACGCAGGTGGCGCTCACCGCCCACGGCCGACGCGCCGGCGATCGCGCCGGTCAGCCAGGCGGTCGCCGCCTCGATGGCGTCGGCGAGCGTCGCGCCCCGACCCAGCTCGATCGCGATGGCGGTCGCCAGCGCGCAGCCGGTGCCCCGCGGGCTGGGTCCGGGGATGCGCGGCCGGGTGATCGATCTGACGCCGGCATGCGTCACCAGGAGATCGGTCGATCCCCCCGTCGCCGTCGTCCAGGTGCCCCCCCTTCACCAGCACCGCGGCCAAACCGGCTTCGACCAGCGCCTGGCCGGCCGCTTCGGCCTCGGCGGCCGTCGCGACCGGCATCCCGGTCAGGGCCGCCGTCTCCCCGGCGTTGGGGGTCACCAACGTGGCGCGGCGAAGCAGGGGCCCGAGCGCCCGGGGCTCGGCCGACCAGAGCGGCCCGCCGCGGGAGGTCGCCAGCACCGGGTCGACGACCACCGGGCCGTCATAGCCGGTCAGCGCTTCGACCAGCGCCGCGGCCGTGTCGGGTCCGACCGCCATCCCGACCTTGACGGCGGCCGGCCGGGCCGCGATCGCCCGGGCCAGGGCCTCGCCGACCGCGCCCGGCGCCCGGGGTTCGACCCGGTGGATCCCCGGTCCCTGCTCGGTCCACGCCGTCCCGACCGCGACCGCGTGCGCCCCCCGGGCGGCGGCGGTGGCGACGTCGCGCAGCAGCCCGGCGCCGCCGCCGGGGTCGAGGCCCCCGACCACGACCACGGTCACGCCACTGCCGTCCCGTCCCCTTCGGTCGGCCCCGGCCCCGCGGACGTCTTTGTTTGCGGCAAATCCACGGCGTCGCTATCATACAGGCCGCCCGCCGGAAGGCCGGAATCCGCGGCGCGCGCCTCCTCCCCCAGGCTGCCCAAGGTCGTAGTGTCCTCTTCTTCACTTCCCGAGCCGATTCAGTTCGGCAAGTACACGCTCTTCGAGCGGATCGGCCGCGGCGGCATGGCCGAAGTGTTCAAGGGACGGATCCAGGGTCCCGCCGGCTTCGAGCGCGTGTTCGTCGTCAAGCGGATCCTGCCGCATCTGTCGGACGACCCGACGTTCATCAAGATGTTCGTCGAGGAGGCGAAGCTCTCGGCGCGCCTCAACCACCCGAACATCGTCCACATCTTCGAGCTGGGCGCGGTCGAGGGGGAGTACTTCATCTCGATGGAGCACGTCCGCGGGCACGACCTGGCGGAGACGATGCGCGCCATCTGGAAGCAGCTCGGCCCGCCCCGCCCGGAGCTGGTTGCCTACATCGGCCGCGAGGCCTGCCGCGGGCTGGCCTACGCGCACAGCCTCACCGACGAGAGCGGCAAGCCGCTGGGGATGATCCACCGCGACGTCTCGCCGTCGAACGTGATGCTGTCGTACGAGGGGGCCGTGAAGCTGCTCGACTTCGGCATCGCCAAGGCGCTGGGCGACACGTCGGAGGCGACCAAGAGCGGCACCATGAAGGGCAAGTACGCCTACATGGCGCCCGAGCAGACCGAGGGCGACGACGTCGACCACCGCATCGACATCTTCGCGTGCGGGATCGTGCTGCACGAGGTGCTCACCGGCCGGCGTCTGTTCAAGGGGAGAACGACATCCAGACCATCGAGCGGGTGCGCGCCTGTCGAGGTGCCGCCGCCCTCGCAGCAGAACCCGGCTGTCTCGCCCGAGCTGGACGCCATCGTGCTCAAGGCGCTGGCCCGCGAACCCCGACCAGCGCTTTCAAAGCGCCGCCGAGATGGCCGACGCGCTCGACGACGTCGTGCACGACGCCCGCTTCCAGCCCACCCACCTGGCGGGGCTGCTTCACCAGCTGTTCCCGATCGAGGGGGGCGGCTCCGCGACCGCGGCGCACAGGACCCTGGCCTCCTCGGGGGTGACCTCGGCCTCGCAGGTGTCGCACGTCTCGACCGCGACCGGACGCTCGGTCCGATCGCGCACCGTTCCGCCGGTGTCGCGCACCGCCTCGGGCTCGGGTGGGATGCGGTTCGACGCCGTCCCCCCGCCGGCCGAGCTCAAGCCGAAGTCGAAGGCGGGGGCCTGGATCGGCCTCCTGGTCGTGCTCGGTGCCGCCGGCGCCGGCTGGAAGATGTTCGGGCAGCGGCTGGTCGGCCCGCGCCCGGTCGCGGTGGCGAGCGATCCCAACCGGCGCTTCTACGTCCACGTGAAGTCGACGCCCGACGGGGCCGACATCTACTTCGGCGATTCGCAACGCTCGATGGGGGCGACGCCGGTGACGCTGCCGATCGATCTGACCGGCGTCAGCTCGATCAAGCTCCGGCTGAAGAAGCCCGGCTACGAGGACTATGAGCAGCTCGTCACGGGCGACTCGCAGCTCTCGATCGCGCTCACGCCGATCGGCGGTCCTCCCCCTGCGCCGGCCGGGGCGGGCGGCGCGCCCGGCGCGGCAGCGCCCGCGGGCGAAGAGGCCCCCAAGCCGAAGCGCACGCACCACCGCACGCCCAAGCCGCCCGCAGAACAGCCCGACGAAGCGCCCGGCGAAATCACCGAGTAGCCGCTCCCGCGCGAAGCGCGGGGGTGCGGCTATCCGGGTCTGAGTCTGGCCGCTAGCGCGGCTTGCGGGCCGTGACGAGGACGTTGTCGCTGAATCGGAGACCGCGCGCGCGGCGCCCGAGCAGCGATTGCCACGAACGCTGGGGGCGTCCGGGAACGCCGCCTTGATCGGTGAACCCGAAGGCGACGTCGCGGAATCCTGCCTCGACCAGCACCCGCTCGAGGTCCTTGCGAACCAGCGCCGTGATGTGGGCCGGGTAGGACGTGTCGCCGAAGCCGACGAAGTGGCCCCGCACCAGCAGCGCCACCAGTGAGCGCCAGCTCTCGTTGTTGGGGGTCGAGAGCAGCGCCGCTCCCCCGGGACGCAGCAGGCGATAGAGCTCGCGGCAGACGGCGCGCGGGTTCTCGAGGTGCTCGATGACCTCGGCCGCGACGATCAGATCGAAGCTGGCGGCAGGAATCGCCAGCGGATCGTTGAGGTCGCCTTCGAACCAGCGGATCTGCGGATCCAGATCGGCCGCTTGCGGGTAGAGATCGGCGCCGGTCACCGACCGGAAACGACCTGAACGATGTAGCCGCTGGGTCAACTGGCCGGTCCCCGCTCCGAAGTCGAGCGCGTCACCGGACGCATCCAGCTCCGCCAACGTTCGCTCGAAAGCCGCGTAGATCGGTTCGTCGCTGGTACCCATGCTCAGCGCCGAGGCTTCGCGCCGTCGGGCCTCGAGCTCGGCCTTGTCCATGGCGGGAACCGTAGGAGCCGTCTCGACGGGTGTCAACGCGCGTCGTTTCGGGTTGACGGCCGCGGCGTGCCGGCGAATGCTGCCCTCGTGTTCCGCGGGCGCTCCGTCGCCGTCGTCGTTCCGGCTTACAACGAGGCCGACAAGATCGCGGCGACGATCCGATCGATTCCCGGTTTCGTCGATCACGTGATCGTCGTCGACGACGGCAGCCGCGACGCGACCGCCGCGATCGCCCGCCGCGCGGCCCGGCGGGCCGCCGGTCGGGGGCGCGCGCCGGGTCGAGGTGATCGTTCACGCCGCAAACCGGGGCGTGGGGGCCGCGATCGCCACCGGCTACGCCCGCGCCCGCGCGCACGGCGCCGCGGCGACGGCGGTGATGGCTGGCGACGGCCAGATGGATCCCGCCGATCTGCCGCGCCTGCTGGCGCCGGTGCTGTCGGGCGAGGTCGACTACGCGAAGGGGAATCGCCTCGCCTGGCCCGGCGGCTGGCGCGAGATTCCGCTGGTGCGTTTGGCAGGCAACGTCGTGCTGTCGCTGCTGACCCGGCTCGCGTCGGGGTACCGGCGGCTGTCGGACTCGCAATGCGGCTACACGGTCGTATCGCATAGCGCGCTGGCGCTGCTCGACCGCACGGGGATGTTCGCGCGCTATGGCTATCCGAACGACGTGATCATGCGGCTTGCCGCCGCCGGTGTCCGCGTCTGCGACGTCCCGGTGCGGCCGGTCTACGGCCCGGCCTGGCGTTCGGGGCTGCGCCCGTCGCGGGTCGCGCTGCCGATCGCGCGGCTGCTGTTTCGCGCCTGGGTGCGGCGCCTCGCCACCGGGCGCCGGGGAGAGGTCGCCCCTCCGCTGCTGGAGCAGCCGTGGTCGTCGCCCTCCTGACGACGTCCTACCCGCGGCGACCAGGCGACTACGCGGGGAGCTTCGTCGCCGATCGCGCGCGACGGTGGGTCGATGCCGGTCACCAGGTCGAGGTGCTGGCTGCCGGCGAGGCCGAGGGGGGCACCGGCGCAGGCGCCACCGTCGAGGACGGCGTCCGCGTCACCCGCATCGCTGGCGGTGGCCTGTTCTACGGCGCCGGCGCGCCCGAGACGCTGGAGCGCGACCGCGGCGCGGCCTGGCTGGCGGCAGCCCGGTTCACGGCCGCGCTGACCGCCGCCGTCCGCAGCGGCCGGTCGCGCTGGAGCCGCATCGAGGCGCACTGGCTGGTACCGTCCGCGCTGGCGGCGGCCGCCGGCGCGCCCGAGCTGCCGCGGGTCGGGTACGCCCACTCGGGCGACGTCGCGCTGCTCGAACGGCTGCCGCTGGGCCGCGCGCTCGCGCGCCGGCTGGCCGCCGACACGGAGCTTCGCTTCGTCAGCGCCGAGCTCGCGGCGCGCTTCGCCGCGCTGGCCGGTATGCGGGCGCCGTTCGGAACGATCGAGCCGATGGCGGTGCCGCCGCTGTTCGTCCGGCGCGCCGGCCCCGAGGCGGCGCTCCGCCGCGCGCTCGGTCTGGGCGGACCGACGGTGCTCGCGGTGGGGAGGCTGGTCCCGATCAAGGGACACGAACGCCTTCTGCGCGCCTGTGCGCGGGTCGCGGCGGCCGGTGCCGGTCCGCTCGAGGTGGTGATCCTGGGCGACGGTCCCGACCGCGCCCAGCTCGACCGGCGCGCCGCCGCGCTGGGACTGCGCTTGCGACTGCCGGGCTTCGTCCCGCGCCCCGAGGTCGCGCGCTGGCTGCGTGCCGCCGACGTGTTCGTGCACTCATCCGTGCGGCTGGCGAACGGCCGCGCCGAAGGGGCGCCGGTCGCCGAGCGCGAGGCGCGCGCGGTCGGCATCCCGATCGTCGCGGGCGACGACCCGACCGTGCTGGCGACCGGCATTCTGGACGTGCTGACGGGGCGCCCCCGGATCGGTCAAAACACCGGTCACGCGATCGTCGCAGGCGTGTAACCCAATACGCATCTGGGGCGGTTTTTGGGGCTCAAACGCGAAGGGCGCTTCGCGTCTGGCACCGGTTGCTGTGACCTAAGTACCTGGAAACACGAGACGACACCGATCGGCACGCTACGTGCTCGAATTCAGGGAAGTTTCCCGGTTGCGAGGTGCCCCCCTTGTCGCAGCGTCCCACTGGTGAGCCCGAGATCTCCATCGTCATCGCCGTGGGCGATCACGAGGAGGCGATAGGTCACGACATTCGCCGGGTGGCGGCGCACCTCGACCGTCTCGGGCGCGCGCACGAGATCCTGGTGGTGAACGCCGGCTCGGGCGACAACAGCCTTTCGATCGCGCGGCTGCTCGCGACCACGCACCCCGCCGTGCGGGTGCTGTCGCGAGACGCGGGCGGGCGGGCCTTCTTGCGGGGCGCTTCCGAGGCGCGCGGCGACATCGTCGTGCTGATGGAGGCGGGGCGGCGCAGCCCGCTGGCGCCGCTGGGCTGGGCCCTGTCCCGGCTGGCGGCCGGTCGCGATGCGGTCGTGCTGCGCGGACGCTACGTCGTCGCACGCCGGTTGGCGACGCTTCCGCTGGTGGTTCGGGCCAGCGGTCCGGGGCTGCTGTTCGAGCCGGTGTTCGAGCGCCGCGCCCAGGAGCTCGGGATCGATGTGGTCGGCTCCCGTCCGCGCGGTTCGACGCCGCTGCTGCTTCGCCCGGTTCTCCGCTTTCTGGCTGCCTAGGCTTCGACTTGGGGCGTCCCCCAAAGGGCCCAGGACGCCCGACGATGCCCGCACCCCGTGCTAACCTGTCTCGACGATGACGATCCTCGTCGCGATTTTGGGGTTGTGTCTGCTCATCGTGCTCCACGAGGGGGGACACTTCCTGGTGGCGCGGATGTGCGGGATGCGCGTCGAGCGGTTCTCGATAGGATTCGGTCCGCCGGTCCTGTCCTTCAAGCGCTGGGGGACCCAGTTCCAGATCGCGCCGATCCCGCTGGGCGGGTTCGTGCAGATCACGGGTCTCAACCCCGCCGAGGAGTTCGATCACAACGACCCGATGGTCTATCCGAACCGGCCGCGCTGGATGCGGCTGGCGACGATCCTGGCCGGGCCGGCCGCCAACTACCTGACGGCGTTCGTGTTGATGATCGCGGTGCTGCTGCACTTCGGGATGCCTTCGAAGACGCAGAAGATCCTCGAGCCGGTGGCGGGGCGTCCGGCGGCGACGGCCGGGATCGCGGCTGGCGACGTGCTGGTCCGGGCCAACGGGCATCCGGTCAACGCCGACCACCCGATCAGCGAGGTCATCCAGGCGGCCCAGGGGGCGCCGGTCCAGATCGAGGTGCTGCGCGGCGCCGAGACCAAGAGCTTCACGGTCACGCCCGACAAGAAGGCGGGGGTCTATCAGGTCGGGATCCAGATCGGCCCGATTGACGAGCGGACGCCGGTGTCGTTCCCGCTCGCCGTGAAGGAGGCCTTCGTCTATCCCGTGTACACCTCGATCGGGATCCTGAGCGGGCTCTGGGACATCGTTCGCGGCAAGGGGCCCGCGGACCTGGCGGGCCCGATCGGCATCACCAAGCAGATCGCGAAGGCGGCGGGGCGCGGGTCGCTCGATTTCTTCGCGATGATGATGACGCTGTCGGTTTACCTGGGGCTGTTCAACCTGCTGCCGCTCCCCGCGCTGGACGGTGGGCGCGCGCTGTTCCTGGGGATCGAGTCGGTGATTCGCCGCAAGGTCAACCCGCGCGTCGAGGCGATGGTGCACACGGCCGGTGTCGTGCTGCTGATCGGCGTTCTGGTCGTGGTCAGCGTCAAGGACATCATCGGCAAGGGGTAGCGTGGCCCCGCCCCTGCGGCGCGGCTCGCGCATCCACCGCGGCCTCGTCGGCGATCGCGCGCTCGTCGGCCGCGACTACCTCGCCGACGAGGGGCTGCGGCGCGAGTACGCGCGCGACATAGCCCCTCGGACCGCGGCCGCGCTCGGGAAGACGCTGGCCGAGGTCTATCCGCCCGGCGCGGCGGCGCCCCGGCGCGCGCTCGACCTCGGCGCGGGGACGGGCGCGGCGACGGCCGCGCTGCGCGCGCGCTTCGGTGACCTCGAGGTCGTCGGCGTCGATTCGGGTCGCCGCCCCGGGGCTGCTCCGCGCCGATCTGGCGGTCGAGCTGCCGCCGGTAGAGGGGCGCTTCGACCTCATCGTCGCGGCGCACCTCCTCAACGAGCTCTACGTCGCGCGGTCGCCCGCGGACCAGATCGCGCTGCGGGCGCGCCGCGTGCGGGCCTGGTCGGAGGCGCTGCTCGCCCCGGGCGGGACGATCATCATCGTCGAGCCGGCGCTGCGCGAGACCTCGCGCGCGCTGCTCGCGGTGCGCGACGCGCTGATTCCCGGCTCGCTCGCCGTGGTGGCCCCCTGCTTCTGGCGCGGGCCCTGCCCGGCGCTCGCGCTCGAACGCGACTGGTGCCACGACGCCGCGCCGGTCCCCTCCAGCCCGCGCGTCGACTTCAGCTATCTGGTGCTGCGCGAGTCTCCTTCGGATGCCGCCGGGGCGCTCCCCCGCTATCGGGTCGTCAGCGATCCGCTTCCGGAGAAGGGCCGGCTCAAGCTCTACGCCTGCGGTCCCACGGGGCGCCACCCCTTCATCCGCCTCGACCGGCACGCCTCGCCGGCCAACGCCGCCTTCGCCGACCTGAAGCGCGGCGACACCGCCCGGATAGAAAACGCGGAGCCGGCCAGCGACGGACTCCGCGTTCTGGGCGCGACGATCGTCGAGGGCTAGAGCTCGTCGTTGAGCTGATCGAGGCCCGCCTCGATCAGGCGAGGCCGGCGAAAATCCCTTACACTGGCCGTTCCACCGTCCTTCATGCACTCGACGCTCGCGCAGGAATGGGGGGCCGCGTGGCCGCTCCCGGCCATATCGATCGCCCTGCTGGTGATCCTCTCGTTACTGCGGTTCGTCGTTCCGGCCGACGAGCGCGGGCGGGTCAAGGCGGCGATGTTCTTCGCCGGCGCCTACCTGACGGCGGTGATCGGGTTCGGCCTGTTTCACCGGCCGCTCCCGATGGCCGGCCACCACGACTGGCTGCGGCTGTTTTCGCTGATGCTGTTCGCGTTCGCGGCCGTCATCGCCTCGGGCCTGGTGCTCTTCGACGTCGTGCTCGCCCGCCGCGAGCTGCCGCGCATCCTGCGCGACGTCGTCCAGGGGGTGGCGTACCTGATCACCGCCGCGATCGTGCTCACCCGCTCCGAGGTCGATGTCACCAAGGTGTTCACGGCCTCGGTGCTCACGACCGCGGTGCTGGGCCTCGCGCTGCAGGACACCCTGGGCAACGTGGTGGCCGGGCTGGCCCTCCAGCTCGAACGCGACTTCGAGGTCGGAGACTGGATCAGCCTCGAGAAGGGGGGGGTGATGGGGCGGATCCGCGAGGTGCGCTGGCGGGCGACGACGATCGTCACCAAGAACGGCGACCTGATGTTGATCCCGAACGCCGCCATCACCCGCGGCACGATCGTCAACTACAGCCGCCCGACGGCCGCGCACCGCCAGGCGGTGCAGGTGCGGGTCCACTTTCGCCACCCGCCGGGCCAGGTGCGCGACACGATCGTCGCGGCGGTGCGCGCGTTGCCGTTCGTACGCGTCGATCCCCCGACCGACTGCGTGCTGCAGGAGTTCAACGAAGACGCCTCGACCTATACCTGCCGCTACTGGATCGACGACGTCCAGCGCGACGACGCGCTCGACAGTCAGGTGCGTAGCGCGATCTGGTACGCGCTGCACCGGGCCGGGATGGAGATCCCGATCCCCTCGCGCAACGTCACGATGACGGAGAACAACGAGGACCGTGTCCAGCGCAAGCAGGACGAGGACTACGCGCAGCGCATCGACGCCCTGTCGCGGGTCGACGTCTTCCGCGCGCTCGACGCCGGGAAGATCGATCGCCTCTCGCGGCGCCTTCGCCACGTCGTGTTCGGCCCCGGCGAGGTGATCCTGCGCCAGGGCGATCCAGGAGACTCGCTCTACGTCATCCGCACCGGCCAGGTCGCCGTCCGGATCGGCGTCCTCGGGGCCTGGAAAGAGGTGGCGAGTCTCGGAGACGGGCAGTTCTTCGGCGAGATGTCGCTGATGACCGGCGAGTCGCGCACCGCCACCGTCGTGGCGGTCACGCACGTCGAGTGCTTCGTCGTCGACAAGCAGGCGGTGCAGGAGATCCTGGAGGAGAAGCCGGAGCTGGCCGCGACGATCAGCGAGATCCTGACGCGCCGCCAGCAGGAGCTGACCGCGGAGGCCGCCACGACGGTCCCGACGCACCCGCAGACCAAGCAGCAGCTGACCAGCCGCATAGCCGCGTTTTTTGGAATCGGGACCCCGAAAGGCCGCTCCTAGAAGGTCCGGTCAGAGCTTCGCCGCCAGCTTGGGCCAGGCGAGGAGCAGGGCGGGGAGGGCGACCAGCGCTGCGGTGAGGCAGCAGATCTCGCCCGCCACCGCGACGGCGCCAAAGAGGAAGAGCGCCTGGTTTTTCGCCAGCAGCAGCGACGAGTAGCCGATGATCGTCGTCAGCGAGCAGAGCGTCACGGCGCCGCCGGTCGAGCCGACCGCGCGCAGGATGTCGGTGCAGGCCGGCTCCGTCGGCGGGTCGCAGTCCCGCGGCAGGCGCCCCTGCGCCGCTTCACGCTCCTGGCGGAAGCGGGCCATGATGTTGACGGCGTAGTCGACTCCGATCCCGAACGTGATCGGAAAGGCGGCGAAGTTCGCGAAGTTGATCTTGATTCCGAGGCGCAGCGTCACCGCCACCATCCAGACGATGCCGACCAGCAACGTCGCCAGCACCGTCGCGCCGGTGGCCCGCCCGCCCGCCCCGCGCCGGAAGACCAGCGCGACCAGCGCGGCGACGAAGATCAGCGCCAGCAGGCTGGCGCGCGGCCCGTCGCGCTCCAGCGAGGCGGTGATGTCGGCGGCCAGCGGCAGGTAGCCGGCGACGCGACCGGGGCGGCCCCCGGGCGGCGGGTCGGCCGCCGCCGCCGCGCGCAGCCGGGCCACGAAGGTCTCCAGCCCGTCGCTCTGCCAGAGCTGCTTGGTGAGGCGGGGGAACACCAGCACGGTGCGCCCGATCGAGCCGTTGGTCTCGCGCAGCCCCGCGGTCAGCGCCGGCGGCAGCGCGTCCAGCGACATCGGGACCGGCCTCGCCGACTCCAGCAGCCGATCGATCGCGGCCAGACGTTCGGGCGGCAGCTGGGCCCGCACCAGCGGCGTCAGCTGGGCGCGCAGCTTCTCGATCTCGGCGAGCTTCGCCGGCTGGTCGCGCGGCAGCACGTCGTCCAGGGCCCGCACGTTGGCGACGAGGCCGGCGAGGGGAGGGTTGCGCGCGTCGGCGCACAGGCGCGCCGCGATGGCCGCCGCCTGCGCCTGCCCGTCGGTCAGCACCACCGTCGGTGACAGGTTGCCGCCGATGAGCCCGTCCATCTTGCGCCCCCAGTAGGCCTCCCCGGAGGACCAGGTGTCGCGGCGGCGCAGCTTCGAGAAGTCGGACTCGATGCGCGAGCGATCGAGGTGGCGCAGCTCGAGGAGCGACAGGACGGTGATCGCGGCGGCGACGGCGACGACCGGGCGGGGGTGGCGCAGCACGCTGGTGACCACGCCCAGGATCCGGCTGCGGGCGCGGCCAGGCAGCGGCGGCGGTCCGTGGCCGTGGCGTTCGAGCAGCATCGCCAGCGACGGCGACAGCAGGTAGGTGGCCCCCCAGCAGGTGACCATTCCGACCGCGCCGATGATCCCGAACTGCCGGAAGCCGCGGAACTGGGTCAGCACCAGCGAGGCGTAGGCCGCCGCCGCCCCCAGCGCCGCCACCGACGTCCCCGGCAGCGCCCCCCAGACCGCCTCGCACAGCGCCGCCTCCGGCGGCAGCGCCCGCGATCGCCGGGCTTCGACGTAGCGTCCCAGCCATATGACGCCGTAGTTGATGCCGTTGCCCACGACGATTGACCCCAGGAACGCGGTGCTGGAGCTCAGCTGATCGACGCGGAAGGGTGGCAGCGTCACCAGCCCGAACGCCAAGATCGTCGCCACCAGCAGCGGCAGGAACAGCAGCGGGAGGGCGCTCCACCAGCGGAAGTAGACGAGGATCACCATCAGCACGGCGAGCACGACCAGCACGGACGAGGTTCCGAGATCCTCCTCGAGCGCGCTCAGCTCCTCGACCGAGGTGGCGACGTTCCCCGCGAAGCCGACGCGCAGGCCCGCCGCGTAGCGCCCCGGGCCCCCCAGCGCGCGGAGGTCGCGCTTGACCCGGTCGAGGATCTGCTCCGCGCCGTGGACGCCGGTCGACGATTCCGTCCCCTCGACCAGAACCAGCGCGAGCCCGGTCTTCGGATCGGCGTAGCGCCCGCCGGTCTGCCCCGCGGCATCCGTGCTGTCGTTTCCGCTCTTGCCCGCTTGCGGCAGCAGCTTGACGTGGAACCGGGCCTCGTACTTCGCCTCCAGGTCGCTGAAGTCGAGGGGGGCGGGGACGCCTCCTCGTCGAACGCGATCCCCAGGGCCTTGCGTGACTGCCAGTCGCGGCGCGCCTGGATGCGGGCGCCGATCTCGGCCAGGTCGCCCGTCTCGACGAACATCGCCGCGTGCTGCTCGATGAACTGGCGCTCGGGGCCGCTGCCGGTGCGGACGTTGCGGACCAGCGTGGAGGGATAGCCGCGGATCCGCGCGGCCAGGTCATCCGCCAGGCGCAGCGCGGCGGGAAACGCGGCCGCGTCGGGCGCCGCCACGACGATCCCCAGCGACGACAGCCCGGGCAGCCGCGCGCGCAGCTCGTCCATGGCCACCACGCTCGGGGCGCTCTGGGGGAGCAGCTCCTCGATGTCACTGCTGAGGTTACGGTAGAGGTGGACGACGGCCGCGGTCGCCGGCAGCGCGAGCAGCAGCGCGATCGCCCAGAGCCGCTTCCCGTGACGCAGTGTCCAGCGCACAAACCGCCGCGTGCGCTCGCCGGGGCAGGCGCCAGGTGGTCGATTGGCATCGTCGACGGGCACGGCTGACCCGGGCGAATATGGGTCGCGCGCCGCAGCAGACACGTCCAAAAGACGGCGGACACGCGTAGCATACCCCGAGCGCTTGCGGTCCCGTGGAGCATACCTATGTTTGTTAGCCGCCATCATCGTGGCCGACGCCCGTCCGGCTCAGACGTCGGCGAGCCGCTGGGCCGCGCACGGTCCGACCGAGCCGCTCGACGCGCGTGAAGAGGCGAGCCCCGAGGCGCTGGCGCTGGCGCGCAAGTTCAACCCGGCCATGGCGCTCCCTGAGTCCGGCGGGCTGACCCCGACCGCGGTGAGCTACGCCTGGAGCGGCGGCGCCGACCTGATGGGGCGCGCCGTCGCCGCCGACGGGCGGATCGTGCGCAACGACGTCGTGCGAAAGTCAGCCGAGCTAGATCGGACCCGCTGGGACGACCTGCCCGCGCGCGACCGCGACGGCAACAAGATGGAGTACTGGGTCGACGCCCCCGGCGACGATCGGACGGAGGGGGGCGTGAGCGGCTGGCAGCGGCACTGGCGCGCGCAACAGGCGGCGCACACGGCGGCCGCGACGCCGACCCAGTACGCGCACCTTTTCTGGCTGGATCGTGGGGCCGGGCTACTGGTGATCCAGTACTGGTTCTACTACCCCTACAACGAGTGGGTTAATCACCACGAGGGCGACTGGGAGCACGTCAACGTCATCCTCCAGCAACAGGGACAGCGTTGCGGCGACGGCGGGAAACGCTGCCGTGTCGACGACGGCGGCGACTTCAAGCCGGTCGACTATGAGTTCTACTTTCACCGCTACCGTATCGATGAGGCCCACCCGGTCCGCGACCCCGGCGACGGCGGCACGCACGCGACGGTGTTCGTCGGCGGGCGGGCCCAGTTCTGGTGGTGGACGGGCAGCCAGAGCGGCGGCAGCTACCCGCAGGCCGCCCAGTATCCCGGCGCGGGCTTCGGCACCGGTCCCTTCGACGTCGGGGACGACACCCGTGCGCCGGCGCGCACCGTCCCGGCGTCGGCGTTCCAGGTCGTGCTGCTCCCCGAGCCCGAGCGGCTGGACGCGAGCCGCAACCCCGAGCTCTCCTGGCTGAAGCTGTCGTTCTATGGCGGTCAAGCCCGGGTGCACCACAATCCGCCGTTCATTGATCGCTTCGGCGGCGGCAAGGCGCCCGAGCAGCCCGGCCGCCGTAAGGCCTGGAACCAGATCGCGACCCGCCCGCTCTGGACCGGCGAGCCGATCCAGGAACCCGATCCGCTTTTGGCGTCCGCGCTGAAGTAAGTCGCGGCACCGCCGACGGTGGTGCTTCGCTCCTGCGTCCTTATCTTACGTAGCGTGTCGGGACGCTTGCCGTTGAGTTCGCCCGAGGGCGACCAAGGTCAGGGAGAGGGTGATGAACACGAGCTGGCGTGCGCGCTGGAGGAGCACCAGCGCGAGCCCGATCGTGGGCGAGACGCCCAGCGCGTGCGACACCAGCATCTGGACGGTCTCCTGCAATCCGATCTGTCCGGGGACGACGACGCCGACCACCGAGAGCGCGATCGGGACCGCCGCGAAGATCAGCGTCTCGACCATCGTGGTGTCGGCGCCCAGCGCCCAGAGCCCGGCGTAGATCTCCCCAGCGAGCAGCACGCGGGCAGCGATGTGCAGGCCGAGGCCAACGGCCAGCGGCGATTTGTCGCCCGACAGCATGGTCTGCAGCGCCTCGTCGGCCGCGGCGATCGCTCCCAGCGCCTGGTCGTCGGGCGGCGTCGTTCCTCGCAGCGTCCGGCGCCGGATCCACTGGACCAGTCGGCCGAGCGGACCGTCGACCAGCCGGCCGCGGGTGGCGACGACCGCGATCACGACGGCGACCAGCACCATGGCGAGCGCGCTCAGCGCGCCGCCGACGAAGTAGGCGCGCGGGAGCTCGGGCAGCCGCAGGGCAGCGACGACGGCCGCGCCGAGCACGACGGCGCCGGCCAGCGAGAACAGCAGCCGGTCGACGACCAGCGCCGCCACGCCCGCGGGGCGGCCGGCCGGTCGGAGCCAGATCAGACGCGCCCCTTCACCGACGCCGAGGAAGGGGAACAGCACGTTTATGCCCGAGGCGGCGAACCGCCCCACCAGCGTCGCCCCCCAGCTGGGACGGTTCGCCGGCGGCAGCAGCAGCCGCCACGGAATCGCCGCCACGGCGGTACCGGCGGCGTACGCCAGGAACAGCCAGATGATCTTGCAGCCGACATGGGTCAGCTCGGCGCGCAGGGCGCCGACGCCGGTGCGCTGGATCGCCAGCGCCACGAGGCCGATCCCCACAACCCAAGCCGCGCCTCTGAGAGCAGATCTCGTGCGGCCGCGCATCTCGCATGAAATCTAACGACGCACGCATCCGGGTGTTGTACTTGCAGCCGTCGACGAACTTCGGCGGCGCCGAACGTCAGGCGACGATCAACATCTCCGCCCTCGGGCGGCGGGGATTCGAGGTCATCCCCATGGTCGGACCCGGGAAGACGATCGTCGACTGGCTGCACGCCATCGAGGCTCACAACGTCATTCACACCGACAGCTTCCCCGGCGGCTGGCCCAAGTTGACCGGCCTGGGGCGGCTGGCGCTCCCCAGTCGCTACCTGCGCAGCGTGATTCGGCTGCGCGCCGAGATCGCCGAGGTGATCGCGCGCGAGCGCATCGATCTGGTGTTCGCGGCGATGGCGATCTCGTGGATCGCGGCCACGCCGGTGGCGCGCGCCGCCGGCGTCCCGATCATATGGCGGGCGGGCGGCACCGAGGTGAACGGGCTCGAGCTCCTGGCGCTGCGGCTCTGGTCGGCGCGCAACCGGCCCGACCTGCTGCTCTGCTGCAGCTGGGCGGTGCAGCGGATGTTCGGGCCGCACGTGCCGGCGCCGGCGGTGGTGGTGCCGAACGGCGTCGACACCGATCAGTTCCACCCGCTGCAGGGGCTGCCGCGCTACCGCCCGGCTGGGGCGTCGATGGTGGTCGGCTTCAGCGCCCGGCTGGTGCCGCAGAAGCGCCCCGACGACGTCATCCGCGCCGCGGCGCCGATCGTGCGCAAGCACCCGAGCGCGATGTTCCTGATCGCGGGCGAGGGGAGCCGGCGCCGCGAGTACGAGGCGCTGGCCCGACGCCTGGGGATCGAGCGCCAGGTGCGCTTCCTGGGCTACGTCGCCGACATGCCGGCCTTCTACGCCTCGTGCGACATCATCGTGCTGCCGTCGCGCTCCGAGGGTTTTCCCAACGTGGTGCTCGAAGCGATGGCGATGCGGCGGGCGTTGATCGTCTCGAACACGCCCGGCGCCCTGGAGCTCGTCGCCGACGGGCGCGAGGCGCTGGTCTTCCCGACCGGCGACGTCCGGGCGCTGGCCCGGGCCATCGACAGGTTGATCTGCGACAACGGCCTGCGCACGCAGCTGGCGGCGCGCGGTCAGGCCCGGGCCGCGGCCTATTCGCTGACCGAGAGCGCCTACCGGATGGCCGACCTCTTGCGCCGCTGCGTGCCGCGGGCGCTGCCGCCGGTGCCCGTGCAGGCGCCGCCACCGCCGGCCGAGGCGGCACGGCTATGAGCCCCGCGATGCACGCGTTCGCGCCGCTGATCCCGGCGGTGGCGATCACCGCCTACTTCTTCGTCGGCTTCCTGATGTTCGCCATCCGCGGCCTCATCTGGGGCGTGGCCCACGATCGCGAGGTCGAGTCGCGCGGCAACTCGATCCTGATGGGTCCGTACCTGCGCAGCTACTTCGTCTGGGTGATGAGCCCGATCTGGCGCTTTCTGTTGTGGAGCGGCGTCAGCGCCAACGGGGTCACGGCGATCGCGGCCACCATGGGCCTCACCTCGGGCTTCGTGGTCGCGACGGGTCACTTCGCGCTCGGTGGTTGGCTCTGGGTCTTCTCGGGGATCCTCGACGCGTTCGACGGGCGGCTGGCCCGCGCCCACGGCGAGGTGACGCCGGCGGGGGCCGCGATCGACTCGGTGCTGGATCGCTACGTCGACGCCGCCATCCTGCTGGGGCTGGCCTGGTACTTCCGGACCAGCTGGGCGCTGATCCCGACGCTGGGCGCGCTGCTCGGCGTGTCGATGGTGCCGTACGTGCGCGCGCGCGGCGACGCCGCGGGCATCGCCATGAAGGACGGCGTGATGCAGCGGCCCGAGCGAATCCTCTACCTCGGCGGGCCGGTCGCGCTCTCCCCGGTGGTCGAGGCGCTCTGGTTCGCGCCCCACGCGCACCCGCCGCAAAGGTTCGCGGTGGTGGGGCTGATCTTCCTGGCGATCACCAGCAACCTGACCGCGCTGGGACGTTTCATCCGGTTGGTCCACGCGCTCAACGCCGGCAGCGACCACGCCAAGACGCTGCGCGACATCACCCGCCCCGACATCACCCGCCCCGACGTCCGCCGCCCCGGACTGCACGTCCACCGCGGCTGACGCCCGTGGCTTGCGCCGCTCCGGCGGCCGGGCGATTCTCCGCCCACCTGGCGCCCGGCCGGGCGGAAGGAGCGGGGCATGGGAGCGAAGCGGTGTGCGTTTCCGTTGGTTGCGCGGCTCGGAGTGAGCCTGTCTCTGTTGGCGGCGGCGCCCGGATGCGGTGAGGAGACCGGCGAAGGATTCGCCGCCGAGGCGAGCGAGCTCTACAACGGGACCGAAAACGGGATTAACTCCAACGGTGTGGTCGCGGTCTACATGCGCACCGCAGACAGCCCCTCGGCGCCCTGGTACGACCACCCCTGCACGGGGGTCGTGCTGAACCCCAGCGCCACCGACAACTACCTGGTCCTGACCGCGCGTCACTGCGTGACGGCGGGTGGAGGAACTGACAATCCAGTGGTGTTGCATCCGTACGGCATCAAGGTCTCCGCCGCCTTGAAGCCCGGCAAGCAGCCCCCCGCGAACGCGGCCGACGCCTGCGAGATCCGGGCTACGCCCTCTCCGAACAACGGATACCTCGGGCTGGCCTATACGCTCGACATGGCGATCGTCCGCGTCTGCGCGCCGATCCCGTCCCTCTCGGCGACGGCAACCCCTCTCTTCGCCGGGTCCGCCGGTGGCCTCATTGGCGAGGGCGGCGTCGTCGCATACGGCTACGGCTACACCAGCGACGGCGACTACGGCATCCTGCGGCGCTCGCAGGGGCACGTGGTCGACGAAGGTTTTTCTGGTGGGTCCACCGGCTACGACTACCAGGACATTCACTTCACCCGCGGCGACAACGACACCTTCACCGTCAACGGCGATTCGGGTGGACCCACGTACTGGCTGGGGAGAAACGGTGGGCTGAAGACGCAGATCGGCGTGCACAGCAGCTACGACAACCGGGAGGCCGCGGTCTCGCGCGTCACGACGCAATGGATCGGGTCGGTCCTGCAGCGCTTCTACATCCGCCCGCAGGAGGCGATGACCCGGGCGCTCTCACGCAGCGGGGATCAGGTCGGGGCCAGCGTCAACGCCGCCGCCACCTCCGGCATCGCGCCTGCCGATCTCCACGTTCGGCAGTGGCTCCTCTTCGACTTCCCGACCCGCCACATCTACGCACCCCTCGCCTACTTTCCGATCTGCCTGCGGCGCAAGAGCGACAACACGTTGGACATGGCGGCCTGCAGCACCAGCACCTCGCAGAAGTGGTGGCCCACGGCCGACAACATGCTTCAGGACGGCAGCGAAACCTCGTGTCTGAAGCGGTCGGGGACCAGCAGCGTCGTCGTGGCCCCCTGCTCGACGACCGACCTGTCGCAGAAGTGGTACTTCGACGCCGATTCGCGTGTCGCGGGCGTCTACTAAAGGAGCGGACATGAAGACGATCAGGCGTGGGCTCTCTTTGACGACGTGTATCGGAACGGCGCTCTGGCTCGCCGCAGCGCCCGGGTGCGGCGAGGAGGGGACTGCATTCGAAAACGAAGCGAGTGAGATACACAACGGGACCACCGTCACCAGCACGACGAACGCCATGGTCGCCGTGTTTCACCGGAGCGATGACGGCATCGACGAAGCATGGGATCCGCGCCCCTGTAGCGGGATCGTCCTGAACCCGAGCGGCCTCACCGACGCGTACATCCTGACCGCCCGCCACTGCCTCACGCCGGCGTGGTCGAATCCTTTTGTCGACGGTCCCATCATCTCGCCTGAGTTCATCAAGGTAACGGGGGCCTACGCGCCCGGCCTGACACCGCCCTCTGACGCGCTCGCGGCGTGTAAGGTTTCTGCGCCGCCGGTAGGCACCGGTTATCTCGGCCTGAACGAGACGCTGGACATGGCGATCGTCCACACCTGCGACCTGATCCCCCACCTCCCCACGGCGGTGACCGTCTCGAAGCCGCTCTTCCTGGCATCGAGCGCCGAGCTCGAGGACGCGACGCTCGACATGTACGGCTACGGTTGTTCCGGGGGGTCGGGCTCGACCTGCACCGGCGCCGGCGTGCTCCGCGAGTCGGAGGGTCATCCGGTCACGGACTTCGTACACACCAGCCCCGGAGCGACCGGCTACGACTGGAACATGTACACCTATGGAAATAACAGCAACGGCGCCTGGCTCGACCACGGTGATTCGGGCGGTCCGGCCTTCGCGTCGCTTCAGGGCTCGCGCTGGATGCAGGTCGGGGTACGCACCAACGCCGGCTCGCCCAGCCAGGACGGCGAGGACACGGTGGTGTCGCGCATCACGATGCAGTGGATCCAATCGGTGATCAAACGGATCTACATCCGCCCGCACGGCGCGATGTCCGAAGCGCTGACCCGCAGCGGCACCGGGAGCGGCGCGAGCCTCAGCACCGTCTCCAGCCTCACCGTTCGCGGCGGCGGGTCGACCGCCCTTCGCGACAAGCAGTGGTTCCGCTACGACTTCGACACCCGCCGCTTCTTCCTGCCCTCCAGCACCGGCGCCCCGGTGACCTGCCTGCGGCGGAACGGCACCACCGCGGACATGGCGACGTGCAGCTCCAGCTCCAGCCAGAAGTGGTGGGTGAACGGCGACAGCACGGTCCGGGACAGCAGCGGCACCCAGTGCCTGCAGCGGCAGAGCAACGGCAGCGTCGTCGTCTCCTCGTCCTGCTCGTCGAGCAACACGTCGCAGAAGTGGTACTTCGACGGCGACTCGCACGCGCCCGGCTCGAATTGAAGGGCGGGCGAGGGCCGCAGGAGTGCCGGCTCCGCCTTCGTGACCAGAGCAAATCGCGTTAGGGCCGCGGTTCCCGGTGAGGGAGTGTCCGTTTTCGAAGCGCGGCGGTTGTAGGATTGCGGCCGTGACCGGTCCATTCGCTCGCGGGGCCGCGGCCGGCTTGCTGGTGGTGTTCCTCTGCCTGGGGTACGTCGGCGGGTGCGGCGGGGGCGGCCATTCCGGCGACGCGAGCGGCGCCGGCGGTCTGTCCGGCGCGGGCGGCGCTGCGGAGGCGGGCGGCACGTCTGGAGCCAGCGGCGCTTTCGGTCGCGGCGGCGTTTCTGGCGAAGGTGGCGTGGCCGGGCAAGGTGGCCTGTCCAGCGGGAGCGGTGGCGGCGGCACGAGCGGCACGCCGGGTCGGGGCGGCGCATCCGGTCCGGCCGGCGGTGGCGGCACCCCCGGCGCGAGCGGCGCATCGGGCGGTGGCGGTGTCGCCGGCACGGGCGCGTCCGGCGGCGCGAGCGGCAAGGGGGGCGCGCCCGGGGCTGGCGGCGCCGCGGGAGCGGCCGGCACCGGCGGCGCCGCGTGCGGGCGGTGCGCCGCCTACGGTACGCCCGCCCGCTCGGGGCAAGCGCCCGCGGACCTCGACAACCTGTCGGGCATGGCGGCGAGCTGGCGCAACCCGGGGGTGCTGTTCGCGCACAACGACATGACCCAGGCCCACGTGTTCGCGCTCGCCACCGACGGTCACGTGCTCGCGCGCTTCGCGCTCAGCAATGCCGGCGCCGTGGACATAGAGGACATCGGCGTCGGCCCCTGCCCCGCGGGGACCTGCGTCTACCTCGCGGACATCGGCGGCAACCTTTCGGCGTCGCGGGTCGAGTTCGCGATCTACCGGATCACCGAGCCCGCCGTCCCCTCCGGCGGGACCAGCGCCACCACGAACGTTTCGTTCGAACGCTTCCGGCTCGCCTACCCCGACGGAGCGAACCACAACGCGGAGTCACTCCTGGTCGATCCTGCGTCGGGCGCCCTCTACATCATCACCAAGGTCGCCGACACGCAGCCGAGCGTCGCCTACGCGCTCCCGAACCCGCCGTCCGCCACCGCGTCGAACACGCTCCGCAAGATCGCCGACCTGACGGTACCGCGCCCCGGAGACACCCCCGCGACCTCTGCCTCCGCGCACCCCTGCGGTCTGGGCTTCCTGCTCCGCACCAACAAGGTCGCCTACGAGTTCCGCATCGCCGCGGGCGCGCCCTTCGAGAGCGCCTTCGCTGTCGCGCCCGTCGTCGTGCCCACCGCAACCGAACCCCAGAGTGAGGCCATCGCCTACCGCTCCGACGGCAAGGGCTACTTCACCTCCGGCGAGACCGCCGCCGCGCCGATCTTCGCCGTCACGTGCGAGTAATGGCCGAAGAGACGCAGCTGACAATCCGCTGCAGCGAGCCGCAAAACGCATCCGGCGTCATGGTCGTCGTCGAGGCGCGCCACGGAACGTTCGGGGGTGGCGTGACACTGTGGTGTGCATTCGAGGAATTCCGTTCGGTCGGCCAGGCGTTGATGGCCTTCCCCACGAAGGTTCCCGACAAGTACGAGCACTACTTCGAAGATCACAACGAGAACTTCTCGCTGAGCGTACGCACGACAGACTCCACCGGGCGAAGCACGCTGACGATCTATCTGGTATCGAATCGCGGCGGGACCTGCGACCTGAACTTTCTCGCTGAACCGCTGTCGATCAATCGACTGGGCAGCCTCTTCATGGGGCTGGCGGACCTCTCGCTCCGCGAGATTGAGTGGACGCCGCTCACGCCGATGGGTTCATGAGCCAGCCGATCGGGCCCCAGCCGCAATTGCCGGCCGATCGCGTTTGCGCCGACGAGCTTGTGTTGTGGCGCACGAGGCCTCCGCTTTCCACCCCGGACGAAACGCACTCGTTAGTCGATCTGGTCATGTGTGGGGGCGCGGTTATCTCGGTTACCTCGAACCCGGGCGTGCTGTGGAGCGTTCTCAAGACCACGGGCGAAGTTATGTGGAGCCGCTCTTTCGAGCACATCGGTGGCGTCGTGGTTGGCGGTGGACAAGTCGTTGTCCAAGCCGGCTTTCAAGTTGTGTGTGCCGATGCCGAGACGGGCGCGACCCGGTGGGAGACGCCGCGGCAGACGGGGAACGGTCCACCTCCGTTCACGGGGTTGGGCTCTTTCGCCGGGCGGGTGTTCTGGATTGCCTCGAACGGAACCGTGATCTGCGTCGAAGCAGGTACCGGACGCGAGGTGATGCGCTCCCATCCGATCGACGGGATCCCCGGACCCCTCCTGGCCCTCGACGGGAAACTCATCGGCTCTCACCAAGCCAGAGCCTTTGCGATCGACGCGGCGAATGGGCGAGTGCTCTGGACGCGTGAGCTCGGGGGCGATGCGCCACGACGCCTCCCGGTCGCCGGTCTCGGCGGAGTCCTGATCCGGCTCGAAGACGGGATTGTCCAGGTGAGTCCCGACGACGGCGCCATCACGGCGAGGTGGTCATGGCCTGGCCAGATGACCGGCGACTTCGTCGCTGACGATCGCATGGCGTTCGCCGTCCGTTGTGGCCGACAGGAGGGGGTGGTGGCCGGGCGCCGTGCGATGCTGCCCGTCGGATGCCGGATCGTTCGGCTCGGTGAAGAAGGATCCGTCGACTGGGAGCTGAGGTCGAACGAGCACCGACCTATCCTGGCGTGGGACCGAGAGGGGCACGCACTATTCGAAGCCGGTGGTGACATTGGTCTCGTCAACCCCAGCACCGGGGCGCGGACCTGCCTGATCTCGGTGCCGGGAGCCAAGTTCCATCTTCCACCGCTGATCGAAACCGATCGCATCTACGCGAGCGTGACAATCGGCGGAGAATTGTTCGCCCTGCGGCGCCCGTGAGTCGTCGTATGAGTTGCCGCTTGTGTGCGCCGCGTCGTCGCCGAATCGAAGAAAGGCCGCGGGTTGATCAGGTGTAACCTGGAGGCGTGATCGGGGCGCGTGGGGTTGTCGCCAAGCTCGGTTTCTTCGCGCTGGTGGTCGCTATCGGCGTCGTGCTGTTCAGCCGGGATTTTCGGCGCACCCTGTCGGACCGGTGGGGCCCCAGCGTCCAAGGCCTTCACGATGCACCCATGCCGAACCAAACCGGAGCGGTAGCTCAGGAGGCTCCATCCGCTGGTGGCATGTCCGCGTGCGCCGGCCGCGTCCAGGCCGACGTCCGCGCGGTCATGCCCTGGCTCGCTCCCAAGGTCGATCGCTGCGAGGGGATCCCGACGCGGGCCACCTGCTCGGTCGAGACGAACGCGCCCAACGGGCGCAAGACAGCGCCGGTCAAGGACTGGGACTGCAGCAAGCGGCACGTCAGCGAGCACTCCCGCCGGGCGTGGGTGCGAGAGGAGACGGCGAACGCGGCGCAGGACCGGGAGATGGAGGCCTGGACCGCTCAGGTCAAGGAGCAGTTCGCGCGCGGCCTTCGTTACGTGGTCGCGAAGATGGGCGAGCGGCAGCAGGTCATCGGCGAGCCCGACCCCTATCCACGCGTGGTGGCTTCTCCGACGGAGTGAGACGTGGGCATCTGGGGCACCGGTATCTTCGACGATGACATGGCTGCTGACGCCCGCGATGATTGGGTCCAGCTTCTCAAGGACGGGGTGTTGCCCGCGGACGCCACGAGCACGGTTCTTGCGAGGTATGGCGAGGACGAGCCTTCGATCATTCTGGCGGTCGCGGCCACGCAGTGGACCTGGGGGCGCCTCTCCGACGAAGTGAAAGCGAGGGCGCTACGGGTTCTGGCCGACGGCCGCGCTCTCGAGGGATGGGGCGACGATCGAGCCAGGATGAAGAGGCTCGAGGCCGTCGCACAAAAGCTGCGCAGCCCGGCGCCCGCGCCGCGACCGGTCCGGGTGATCGCGGTGCCCGAGGACTGGCAGCCGGGCGAGATCCTGTCGTGGCGCGTGATGGACGGGCGCCGGGCTGTGATGCGGGTCGTGGGGCTGGACAACTACGGCAAGACAGCGGCGCCGACCTGCGAGCTCCTCGATTGGTACGACCCGGAGCCGCCGTCCCAGCGCGAGGTCCGCACCTTGGCGTTGAGAAAGACCACGCATCCCAGTGATCTGCTGGGCCCCGCGCTTCGTGCTCATCCCTTCTTCACGCTTGGCGTGTTCATGACGGGCGAGTACCCACACCGGAGGGTGCGGCGACTGCGTCTCACGACCGATTTGCCGCGCGCCGCCCCCGAGAAGAGCATCGGCGTTCATTGGGAGAACTTCGACGACTTCCTGGCGTCGGACTTCTCCATTGGTTGGACCCGAGGGACCGTCTTGGCGCTGCAACCGAAGGAGGACCGGCTCTTCGTGCTGCTGGTGTTGGGTATACGGTGGACGCCGCTCCATCACTTGGAGGTGCCCGTCCAGGTCATGGATTGGAGAAAGAAGCGCCTTCCCCTGCCCGGAGAGCTGCGGGCTCTTCGGCCGCGACGCAGCCGGAGGGATCCCGAGGAATCCATGCACATGCTGGCTCTCGGGACACCGGCCGCGCCGGAACACATAACGGTGCTCGGAAGGCGGGCTCCAAAGGCCTCGGAAAAGGGCATCGACGGCGGCTTCTGTCTGGACTGGACGCAAATCGAGCTCTGGCTCCTGGAGAACAGCCGAGAGCTGTGAACCGATACCATCAAGTCTGGCCCCTGTGAGTGGCTAGGCTGGCGGTGGTGCGCAACCGTCGCTATTGGTCCGTCGCCGGCGCCACGGGCGCCGCCTCCGGCACCGCATTCAGCGCCTGGCTCTCGCGCTGGGGGGTGACCAGCGGGGCCGGGCGCGGAACGTTCGTCCGCATGAGTCCGGCGGTGGCGAGAAGGTCCCCGCCGGCGATCTCTTGCGCGAACCGCTCGGCGTCCAGGCGGCGCACGTCCGCGGTGATCTCCGCGGCCTCGGCCTCTGAGACGCCGAGCGCGCGCAGGGCGTCGGCGCCGAGCGCGAGCGCCGACTCGAACGTCTCGCGCACCTGATCGTCGACGCCCGCGCGGACCAGCTCCAGCGCGTGGACGCGGTCGAAGGCGCGCGCCAGCAGCCGGGCCTGGGGGAACCCGGCCCGCGCCAGCTCGACGATCCGGTTGGCCGCAACCTTGTTGTCGACGCAGACGACAATCGTGCGCGCCGTCCCCGCGCCCGCGGCCTGCAGGACGTCGAGGCGCCCGCCGTCGCCGTAGTAGACCTTGAAGCCGAACTTGGCCGCGCTCTGGATCATCTCGGTGTCGGTGTCGATGATGGTCACGTCGGCGGCGCGGGCCAGCAGCATCTGTGACATCACCTGGCCGAAGCGGCCGAAGCCGATCAGCAGGACGCTGCCGGCGAGCCCGTTCGGTTCCTCGACCCCTTCCATCGACGGTCTGGCCGCCGGCTTCACCCGCTTGACGACCGCCACCACCAGCGGCGTCAGCGCCATCGACAACACGACGATGGCCGTCAGGTTGGCGCCGGTGTCGGCGTCGATGACCCGCGCGGCGGCCGCGGCGGCGAACAGGACGAACGCGAACTCGCCCCCCTGCGCCATCAGCGTCGCGCGATCGAGGGCGTCGGCGCGGCTGCTGCGGGTCAGGCGCGCCACCGCGTAGACGCACAGCCCCTTGCACGCCATCATCGCCAGCACGCCGACGGCGATGAAGCGCCAGCTGCGCCCGACCACCGACAGGTCCAGCGCCATGCCGACGCCCAGGAAGAAGAGCCCCAGCAGGATGCCGCGGAACGGTTCGACGTCCGCCTCCAGCTGGTGACGGAACGTCGACTCCGACAGCAGGACGCCGGCGAGAAAAGCGCCCATCGCCATCGAGAGGCCGCCCACCTGCATCAGCAGCGCCGCGCCCAGCACGACCAGCAGGGCGGCCGCGGTCATCACCTCGCGCGCCTTGGCGGCCGCCAGCGCGCGGAACAGGGGGTTCAGCAGCCAGAGGCCGGCGGCGATGAGGCCCGCGAGCGACGCGGCGCCGATGCCGAGGCCGACCCAGCGCGACGACGAGCCGTGATCGACGTGAACCGGCGACAGGACCGCGACGATCGCCAGCAGCGGGACGATCAAGAGATCCTCGAACAGCAGCACCGAGACGATCTTCTGCCCGCGGGGCACGGCGACGTCGCCGCGCTCGGTGAGCAGCTGCATCACGATCGCCGTCGACGTCAGCACGAATCCGGCCGCGGCGACGAACGCCGCCGGCCAGCCGAGCCCCAGCGCCATGCCGATCCCGCAGAGCGCCGCCGTCGAGACCGCGATCTGCAGCGTGCCCAGCCCGAAGATCTGCCGCCGCAGGTTCCAGAGGTGCGACGGGCGCATCTCCAGGCCGATCACGAACAGGAACATCACCACGCCCAGCTCGGCGACCTGCAGCACCGCGTGCGGATCGGAGAACAGCTTCAGCCCGAACGGACCAATCGCCAGCCCCGCGCTGAGGTAGCCGAGGACCGACCCGAGGCCGAGGCGCCGGAAGATCGGCACCGCGACGACGATCGCCCCCAGCAGGATGACGACGTTCAGCAGCTGGCTGCTCGCGTGTCCGGCGTCCATCTCTCGTCTGTATACAACAGGCCAGCGAGGGCGACGGGCGCGCGCAGCGACGGCGTCTATCGGCGGCTCACCCGACCAGGGCCTTGAAGCCGTTCTCCATCCTCACCGCCACAAACGCGGCGTCATAGGCGACGAAGCTGGCGGTCCGCGCCTTGCCTTTGTCGGTGCAGACGTGGACCTCCCCAAGCGGTTGCTGGGGTGAAAGCGTGTAGCCGTGGTCCAACCCGGTCTCACTCTCACTCTCACTCTCACTCCGCAACGCGAGTAATATCTCTCGCTCTCACTCGCGGTGAAGGCGCGCGTTGTAAACAACGAATTCGCTTCGTTGTTCAACGGTTAAGCGCCCACGGAAGCGTCCCGTTTCACGCGCTCGCACCTTCGTTGCTGAAAGTCACTTGACGGATTTGATCGCGGTTCCGTACAAGGGTTGTGGTTCTTGGAAGTAAGAACGAGAGCCGCAACGTTCTGACGGGACCTCCGGGGGGAGAGATTCCGGTGGAGGTCTCCCTTGTCACGAGTGTGTAGCGCGCCGAGTAGTGAGCGTGTGATCTCGACGGAAATCAGTTAGCGCCGGTCGCCCTTCTCGCCTGACGCAGGTGGCGGAAGGAAGAGACGGCATGAGCCCGAAGAAGCGACGACAGCGGGGCTACGGAAGCAGAAAGACGGAAGGGCCCGGGACGAGGAAGGGGCAACGGGGGTATCCGGTGGCGCTGCGGCTACGAGCGGCGCGGGAGGTGGTCGACGACGACGCGTCGACGATGGAGGTCTCACGGACGCTGGGAATCGGATACACGACGCTGGTGGAGTGGGTGAGGCGGTACCGCGAGGGAGGTGCGGAGGGTCTGATCTCGACGCCGAAGGATGGTCGAGCGCGGCGGCCCCCACGGGCGGAGGATCCGCGGCGGAAAGCGGTGGCGGATCTTCGGCGGGAGCACCCTGAATGGGGGACGCGGCGGATCAGCGACGTGCTGCGACGCTTCGAGGCGCTGGGAGTACCGGAGAGCGAGGTCCGGCGCATCCTGCACGAGGAAGGGCTGATTCCGGAGACGCGGGCGACGACACCTGCGCGCGAGCACGGACCTCGTCGTTTCGAGCGAGCCGAGCCGAATCAGCTGTGGCAGTCGGACATCTTCACATTTCTGCTGCGACGGCACGAACGCTTGTATCTGGCGGGATTCATGGACGACCACTCGCGGTACCTGGTGTCGTACGCGCTGGCGCACCACCAGCGCACAGAGCTGGTGATGGAGGCGCTGGCGCGAGGGATCGCGGACTACGGGGTGCCGCGGGAAGCGCTGACGGACAATGGGCGGCAGTACACGGTGTGGCGGGGGGAGAGCGCATTCGAGCAGGAGCTACGGCGGAACGGCATCGCGCACAGCAAGAGCCGTCCGCAGCATCCGGAGACGCTGGGGAAGATCGAGCGCTTCTGGAAGACGCTGTGGGATGAATTCCTGTCGCGCACGGTCTTCGCCGATTTCGCGGACTGCGAGCGGCGGCTACGCCTGTACATCCAGCACTACAACTTTCAGCGGCCGCACCAGGCGCTGGAGGGCTTGGTACCCGCGGATCGATATTTCCGGGCGGCGCCGCACGTGCGTGCGGCCATCGAGAAGAGCGTCGAGGAGAACGCGCTGCGCATGGCGTAGCAACAACCACCGCAGAAGCCCTTCTACCTGGTGGGACGGCTCGGTGATCACGACCTGTCGATCGCGGCGGCGGGGGATGCGCTGGCGGTGCGCGTAGGCGACACGGAGCAGACCATCAAACTGCGCAAGGAGAGCAACGATGACCAAGGCCGAGGCAAGACCCGAGAGGAAGGCAAGGAAGAGGAGGCCTCGGCAGCGACGACATCGGGCGCGCCCGACGCCGCGCTGGCTGCTCAAGCGCGAGGATTTGGACGAGATCGCGAAGCGGCGATGCTTGATGGTGCTGGAGGTGCTTTCGGGCGCGAAGCCGGTGACGGAGGTAATCGCGGCGATGAAGCTGTCGCGCGGGACGTACTACCAGCTGGAAGAGCGGGCGATGCGGGCGATGCTGCGCGCTCTGTCGCCGACGGCGGGGCCAGATGGGACGGAGACGGCGGCGCTCGACGAGGCGCTGGCGCGGGTCAAGGAGCTGGAGGCGAAGGTGGGGCGGATGGAACAGGAAAAGCGCCGCACGGACCGGCTGGTTTACGTGATGGAGAGGCTGGTCAAGCCGGGGCCTGTGGTCACGGAGGGCCGGGGGCGACCGCGCAAACGACGCGGCAGCCACTCGACATCGAGAACGCCGCCTGGGACCGCATCCTCGCTCGGCTCGACGCGGCCGCCGAGGAGCACGAGCGACGGAGAGGCGGTGGCTTCGACTCCGACGCTGGCTGGCGCGGACGGGCGCTGAGATGGGATCGGAAACTGGCGGGCGCGACAGCGAGCAGCGAGGCTGTAGGCGGAGCGGAGGACGCTGATGAGCGACGCGAAGAAGCCGACGGGCTACGTGCCAGCCCCTCAAGTGGACAAGGGCGTCCGCAAGCGACTGCGCATCGTGCAGTCGGTGAGCTTGGGGCAGATGAGCGTGACGGACGGGGCGCGGGAGCTCGGGCTGTCGCGGCTGCGCTTCCAGACGCTTTTGCACAGGAGCGAAGCGGCGGCGGCGGCGGCGCTGGAGCAGAAGCCGGCGGGGCGCAAGCCGAAGCCAGCGGAGCAGAAGCGGCTGGAGCGCGAGGAGGCGCGGCTGCGTCGGGAGAACGAGAAGATGCAGGCGCGTCTGGCGAAGATGGAGCAGGCGCTGCTGCTGGCGGCGGACGTGATCCAGGGTCGGGTGGAAGCCTCGCGCCAGGCGCACGCGAAGACGAAGAAGTCGAAATCATCCTCGAGCCCGACGAAGGAGAGCTCAAGTGACTCCGGTGACGAAGAGCCCGACGGCGCACGCGAGCTACTCGACCAAGCCCGGCGCATGACGGAGCTCGGGCTGGTCCAGACACTCGTCTGCGCTCTCGTGGGCGTCGGCGCGTCGACGCTTCGCCGATGGGCTGTCAGGAGCCGGCACGGCGAGCGTCTGGCGCGCCGCCGTGGACCGTCACCGCGCCCGCTCGACCCTGTCGTCGCGGCGGCGGCGGCATCAGCCGTGCGCAGGCTCCGCGGCCTGGTCGGCGTCGAGGCCCTTCGGCGTAGCGTGTCCGGCCTGTCACGCCGCGAGGCAATCCGTGTCAAACGCGCGGAACTACGAGCAATGGAGCGCGAGCGGAAGCGCGCGGCTGCCCGCGTGCTCGTGACGGTCCCCGGTGTGATGCGAGGCTTCGATCAGCTCGTCATCGGATCCGTGGCTGGCCGACGCTACGGCCTCGTCAGCGTCGATGCGTCGGTGCCCTACCGCACCCAGATCGCGCTCGTCGAGCGATACGACGGGCACCACGTGGCCGCGGCGCTCGATCGCGATTTCACTGAAAACGGCGCACCCCTCGTGCTCAGACTCGACAGAGCCGCGTGCCACCTCGTCGACGTCGTACGGGCCGTCTGCCACGCCCACGGCGTCATCCTGCTCCACGGCCCCGCTCGCTACCCGCAGTACTACGGGCAACTCAAACGCGGCAACCGCGAGCACCGCGCCTGGCTCGACGAGGTAGGCACGCTCGAACCCGCCCGCCTCGGATCCGAGTGCGAGCGCATGCGGCGCGCCCTCAACGAACAGCTGCCGCGGGCATCGCTCGACTGGGAGACTGCCTCCGCGTGCTGGCACCAGCGCCGCGTCCAAGTCGGCGCCCTCGAGCGCTCTGTCTTCCGCGCGGAGGTGTACAATCGCGCCCTAAAGCTCGCGTCCAACGTGACGGACACGAAACTGGCCATGCGCCTTGCCATCGAACAGGCGCTGCAACGAAGGAGCTACCTGGTCATCAACAAGGGTGCCGGTGCTAATTGATTGCAACGAGCCTCAACGCTCATCAACCCTGGCGCGGCACACGTGCGACTGCCCGAGCGATTGAGGAGGGTCTGATCATTGATGGCGGTGGAATCGCAACTGAAGGAGGGGCCCTCCTAAACGCGGCCCATAGCATGAGCACTACGAATATGGAGGGGTTTTATAGTTTGCTAGAATTGATAGACCTGCTGCCGTTCTGAGCCGATGTTTGCCTTAGATGAAATAGTCACACGGTCGTCTCTCCACTGGGCAGACCGCTGCCGAAAACTGTCGGTATCATCGAGCGAGGTAAGAACCGTCGAGAGTCCGGTGCGACTCGGGCCCAAGGACGTCGAGGGCATAAGTGAGCTGTGTGCGCTCTGTCCCTTTGACGCGGCGATTAGCCTGCCGGATGTCACCTCTCTTTCCTTACTCAGACGGGCTTACCTTCTTGAGCCAACCGCGCGCGCCTTTTCAGGCGTGAGAACACTTCGGCTAGAAGGAAACAGACCCACGAACGTGTCTTGGTTCGAGGCGACGAATCTTCGGAGCGTCGCTGTTCGAGAGGGATCTGTGGGAAATCCCGAAGAATTGAGAGAGCTGCCGGTCAAGCAGTTCCGGGTTGAGTGGCGAGCGCTGCCAGTTGAATGTTTCCCTCGCACCGTTGGTGGTCTAGTAGTCAACACGTGGCGGGCAATGTCTCCTAAGGAGCTAGCCGCCATCGCCCAACTTTCTAGGTTGGAATCGCTGGTGGTGACTGGTGGGACGGTGTTGAGAGATTTGAAGTCGTTGGCGAATGCAAATGGGCTGATGGAACTGGGAGTCTCAGCACGCTCCCTTGCTGGTGCATCAGAACTTGCGGGTCTTCGACGCCTCAGGTTGGGAGGAAGCAGTATAGGTGGTCTGAACGGACTTGCTGAGTTGAAGCAACTCGATACGTTGGAACTATACCTGCCTGGGGCGCGTGCAGCGACGCTCCTTGATACATTGCCGCAGCTGGATTTCGTGAAGCGACTGACAGTTGATTGTGTGTCTATTGGCGATTTCGCAGACATTGCATCATTTGCATTTCTCGACCGCCTACCCTCACTTGAGGAATTCGTGTTGAAGGGCGTCGTGCTTCGCGATCCAGATGTGACGCCGATCCAGCGACTGACATTTCTCAAACGCTTGGAGTTGTTTGGCAACTTCGGGCGCCGAGTCGAGCAGCTTCGAAATTCGACGAGGGCTAGTAGTGTGATAATTACGAACCTCTCTCGGCCAGAGGAGAGTAGACAACTCGCTCCTGTTCAAATGGACAACAGATGGGCGCTTTTTGATGATTTCTCGGCCTGGCTCGGCCAGAACAACAATTACGAAGTCGAGCGGCTAGTCCGAGAGGAGATGGCGGTAGCGCCCGACGTGGCCAGCCGCCTATCGTTTGATTCCGAGGCCGGAATGTTCAGCGTGAGCTCATCTGAGCGCCAGGACATAGCGGACGTGATCGCGGTGATGCGTCGCTTAGCAGCCAGTGTTCGAAGTCGTTCAGAGGCGTGACCTCACCAATCGGCCGGCCCGGTGGGCGCGGGAAAGCCACGCATCAAGGCGCCCGCTGCATGTTTTGCGGCGCGTTTGCCTTTGAGACCCGATTGCTGATGCGATCGAAGAATCTCATGTGCGAGGAATGCTTCGAGAAAACGGGAAGGCTGTTCTCCTCTCGGGGAGAAACGCCGCGAAAGGCTAGGTCTGAGAGATGCATCGTCTGCCATCGGCTGCTCGTGGGCGGCTCCTCGTCGCCGGTGCTGCGGCATCGATTTGCCGAAGATGTTACCTTGCGACGAAAGGGAAGGCCGTATCGACGAAGTGCGACTGGCCAAACAGTCGCCCGCAGGAAGCCCGAGTGCGGGACCTTGATCGTGCCAGGGCAAGGCGGATGCGTGCGCACCGCGAGTACCAGCGTCTCGACAAGAGACTCCGGCTCCTCCGCTCACTTCAACGCCCACATGAGAAAGATGTTCGACTGAAGCTATCCGTCCAAAGAGTCGTTGCCGAATTCAAAACCGAGCCTCCCGTGAATTGGTATCGTTAGGCAAACGTTCGTATTGACTTCTCCCGGAGAACCCGGGAACCCCTGACGCTCGGGGCATGCGTCGCCGCTCGGGTGGCGATGTTGACTGTGTAGCGCGCCGAGTAGTGAGCGTCTGATCTGGATAGCGCTCCGTTCCCGAATCGAGGTTAGAGGAATGAGTGGCGACGGATCCGTTGGCACGTACGAATCACTCATCGACGCAACATTGTTGCGCTTCCGAGACTTCGACCGTGTGAGACCTCCGGAGGCAGAGGCACTGTCGCCCAGCGACCGCATGGTGACTCTCTGTCCCCGATGGGACGTGGATAGCGACGATGTGCTCGATCGCGTCCCAAACGTACGGTCGTGGTGCGGCGGAGCCCAAGGCGTGGCCCGATCGCAGGCCGTCCACCGACCCGCGCTGATCGCCCGGCGCCGCTACAGCAGCTTCCGCACGTCGACCGCCACCATCCCCGCCCGCCGCGCCGCCTCCAGCCCGATGTCCGTGTCCTCGTAGACGGTGCAGACGGCGGGGTCGGCGTCCATCAGGCGCGCCGCCTCCAGGAAGACGTCGGGCTCGGGTTTGTGGCGGGCGGTGTCCTCGGCGGCGACGATGGCGGCGAACCAGTCGGTGATGCCCAGCGTCGCCAGCGTGCGGCTGACCAGGCGGCGCACGCTACCCGAGGCGACGGCCAATGGCCCCTCGGCGCGGTGGCGGCGGGCCAGGGCCAGGACCGGCTCGATGGCGCGCAGGGTGCCGCCGGCGCCCAGGCCGTCGTAGTAGAGCTGCTCCTTCTCCAGCGCGACCGCGTGCGGGTCGAGCGCCAGGCCGGCCTCGGCGACCAGCATGCCGGCGATCTTGGCGGTCGGGACGCCGCCCAGGGAGTAAAAGCGGGCCTCGGGGAAGGTGAGGCCGTAGCGCACGGCGACCGCGGTCCAGGCGACGTAGTGCGCGGGCATCGTGTCGGCGAGCGTGCCGTCGAGGTCGAAGATGAAAGCCCGTTCAGGCTTGGCCATGGCGCCCGACTCTGAAAAACCAGGCCTTGGCTGTCAAGCTGGTAAACTCGCGACCTCGCGCTGATGTCGGAAGAAGCTGAACGATTCGACCCGCTGATCGGGGCCGTGCTGGCCTCGCGCTATCAGATCGTTCGCCGCATCGGCGAGGGGGGGATGGGCGCGGTTTACGAGGCGACCCACACCGTCATCGGCAAGCGCGTCGCGGTCAAGGTTCTGCTCGAGAAGTTCATCTCGAAGAGCGACTTCGTCGCGCGTCTGTTGCAGGAGGCGCGGCTGGCCAGCGCCATCGGGCACGAGCACATCGTCGACGTGACCGACTTTGGCACCACCGACGACGGGCGGTCGTTCGTGGCGATGGAGTTCCTCGACGGCGAGTCGCTGGCCGAGCTGACGATGCGGGACGCCCCGCTGCCGATCGAGCGCTGCCTGCGGATCGCCCGCCAGGTGGCGAGCGCGCTGGGCGCCGCGCACGCCAAGGGGATCTTTCACCGCGACATCAAGCCCGAGAACATCTACCTGATTCAGCGCGGCGACGCCGACTTCGTGAAGGTCGTCGACTTCGGGATCTCGAAGGCGGTCAAGCCGGTCGGCGACGACGGCGCCGACTACCGGCTGACGCACACCGGCCTCCTGCTGGGGACGCCGCTCTACATGTCGCCGGAGCAGGCGCGCGGGCAGGACGACCTGGACCACCGCGTCGACATCTGGGCGCTGGGCGTGCTGCTTTACGAGTGCCTGACCGGCGAGGTGCCGTTCCGCGCCAACAATTATCTGGGGATCATCGCCCAGGTGCTGAACCACACCGCGCCGGCGCCGTCGCAGCTGCGGCCGGAGCTGGGGATCCCCGACGCGGTCGAGGCGGTCGTGATGCGGGCGATGTCGAAGGATCGCGACAAGCGCTACCAGACGATGGCCGAGCTGGAGCACGATATCGATCGGCTGCTGGCGGGCGACCAGAACGTCGGGTTCGCGCCGGTGCTGCCCGGGGCGGTGCCGGCCGGACGCGGTCCGGCGCGGTGGCCGTTCGCGCTGGCGGCCGCGGTCGTGCTCGCGGGGGGCGTGGCGCTGGCGCTGGGGCGACCGGCCGGGGCGCCTGGGCCGGTGGCGCCGCCGCCGGTGACCGCGACGCCGGCGCCCGCGGTTGTGGCGCCGCTGCCGCCGGCGACGGTTCCCGCGGCCGTGACGCCGCCCGTGGAGCCTGCCGCGCCCGCGGCGACCCAGACGGTGCGCCGCGCCCGCGTGCGGGCGTCCGAGCGTCCGGTCGCGCGGCCCGAGCCGGTCAACCCGGCGGCGGCCGATTCGGTCAAACGGGGCGTGCTCCCCTCCGGCTCTAAAGAGGCGTACCCGGACAAGTGACCCGCCTGGGGTTGTCGGCGCTGGTGCTCGCGGGCCTGGTGGCGCTGGCCGCGCCGATCGCGCATGCCGCCGAGGACGGCGTGGCCGAGGCGCGCTCGCACTACGAGATGGGGCTGAAGCTGTTCGATGCCCGCGAGCACGAGCAGGCGCTGATCGAGTTCCAGCGCGCCAACGAGCTGAAGCCGCGGCCGGCAGCGCTGTTCATGATGGCCCAGTGCGAGTACCTGCTGGGACGGCTCAAGGACGCGCGCGGCCACTATCAGCGCTACGCGGCCGAAAATCCCGAGGGTGAGTTCTCGACGCTGGCGCGCGACCGCGTCGAGAGCATCGACAAGCGCAAGAGCACGTTCGTCGTCAACAGCGTCCCGGAGGACGTGACGGTGACGATCTCGGCGGACAGCGGCCAGAAGCACTCGGGGCCGCCGCCCACGCCACTGGTCGTCGGGCAGGCGCCCAACAACTTCCAGGTGCCGCGCGGCCGCTACCGGATCGACGTCACCAAGCCGAACTACCAGGGGCAGACGCGCGTCGTCGACGTCGACATCGCCGAGACCAAGCCGCTGTTCTTCAAGCTGGACCCGATCCCGGCGCGCCTGGAGATCGAGACCGCGCCGCTGGGCGCGACGCTGTACGTGAACGGCAACCGGGCCCGCAATCCGTACAACCAGCTGCTGGACCCGGGGCGGGTCGAGGTCTTCGCCGAGGCGCCCAACTACGTCTCGCACACCGTCGACCTGAATCTGGTGCCGGGCGAGCACCGGATTCTGACGGGCGAGAACAAGCTGCGGCTCGACTACGTTCAGCGCTCGGGGCGCCCCGAGCTGCTGTTCGCGTCGGTGGCGATCGGGACGCTGGTCGGGGCGGCGGCGGTGGCGGCGGCGATCGGGCCGCGCCTCTCCGACCCGCGCATCGCCACCGTGCTGCTCGTCGGCGGCGGCGGCGTGGCCGGCGGCGTCGCCGGGGCGGTGATCGCGACGCCCCTCGTCCCCACCTACATCCCCGACAACCGCGCGCTGTTCATCCTCGGCTCGACCTGGATCGGCGCCGCCGAGGGGGCGATCGCCGGGACGCTGTATCACCAGATCGCGGTCAGTAACCGGGCGCCGGTGCTTACGACGACCCTCAAAGTGGGGGAGACGACCGACGACGGCTGCCTGGGTCCGGACCCGTGCCGGCCGCCGCTCGGCGATCAGCTCCGCGCCTGGTTCGTCGGCAGCTTGCCGGGTTTCGCCCTCGGCATCGGGATCGGTGCGGCCACCGCGCACCACGCGCCCACGTATGGGCGTGTGTTGTTGATCCAGAGCGCCGCGCTGGGGGGCGCGCTGACGGGCGCGCTGACGCAGGCGGCGCTGCAGTGGAAGCCGTATGGCGCGCAGTGGGAGTACACCCATGTGCAGACGTACGCCGACACGGACGCAGTTCCGCCGAGCGGGCGCACCGGTTCGGGTGCGATGTGCAATCCGGGCGACCTCTGTGCAACGCGCAACAGAAGCGTCCTCGACCTGGCGCCCGGCGCCCTGATCGGCCTCAACGTCGGCCTCGCCGCCGGCCTGCTCGGCGCCTATCTCCCCGATCAGACCCGCTACGGTCCCAGCTGGCGGCGCGTGCTGCTGGTCGATCTGGCGGCGGTGTCGGGCGCGCTGGCCGCCGGCGTCGGGGCCTGCGTCGCGCTGACCGACGACTGCCTGCGCGCCCAGCAGACCACCGAGAACGCGCGCGCGATCTCAGCCGGAGCGGCGCTGGTCGGGGGGATGCTGGGGATCGTCGGTGGCTTCGTCCTGACCCGCCACTTCGACGACGATCAGCCCGCGGCGCCCTCGACGTCGGCGGTCCCCGTGCCGACCGCGACGTTGATTCCGATGCGCACCGCGACCGGCGAGATGATCCCGGCCTTCGCCGCGCTCGGCATGTTTTGAGCTGATCGGTTCAGCGCGGCGACGACGGCCTTCACCGATGCGGCGGCGGCGTCGGCGTCGAGGCCGGCGCCGTGGACGGGTGATTCGCCGGCGGCGCGCAGCTCGACGAACGCCACCGTCCCGGCCGCTGTCGCCTGGTGCTGGTGGTCGAGGACCAGCAGCGGCCGGTCGGGCGACAGCGCGGCGACGACCGCCTCGACGCTGCCGTCCGTGGTTGCGACGCCACCGACGTAGCGGTGCGGCGCCGCGACGTTCATGTATTCGCGCTCGAAGATCGCGCGGATCTCGGCGGCGGTGACCTCCTTGCCCGACGCGTCGGTCAGCTCCTGCACGATGCGCGCGAGCTCGATCTGCAGGCGGCGCGGCAGCTCGATCCCCATCGCTGCGTTCAACAGATAGGCCACGCCCCCCTTGCCCGACTGGCTGTTGACGCGGATGACGGCGTCGTAGCCGCGCCCGAGGTCGGCAGGATCGATCGGCAGGTAGGGCATCTCCCAGAGCGCCTGACCGTGCTGGGCCGCGAACCCCTTCTTGATCGCGTCCTGGTGCGAGCCCGAGAACGCGGTGAAGACCAGATCGCCGGCGTACGGGTGGCGCGGGTGGACGGGCAGCTGATTGGCGAGCTCGACCTCGCGCCTGACCCTGTCGATGTCGCTGAAGTCGAGCCCCGGATCGATCCCCTGCGTGTAGAGGTTCAGCGCCAGCGTCACCAGATCGACGTTGCCGGTCCGCTCGCCGTTGCCGAACAGGCAGCCCTCGATCCGCTCGGCCCCCGCCATCACCGCCAGCTCGGCGGCGGCGACGCCGGTGCCGCGGTCGTTGTGGGGGTGGACGGAGAGCGTGATCGCGTCGCGCCGGGCCAGGTGGCGGTGCATCCACTCGATCCGGTCGGCGTAGACGTTGGGGGTCGCGACCTCCACCGTCGCCGGCAGGTTCAGGATCGCCTTGCGGTCCGGCGTCGGCTGCCAGATCCCGGTGACGACGTCGCAGATGTCGCGGGCGAATTCCAGCTCGGTGGCTGTGAAGGTCTCGGGGCTGTACTCGAACCACCAGTCGGTCGCGGGCTGCGCCGCGGCCAGCGTCCGCACCTGGCGCGCGGCCGCGTCGGCGATCGCGATGACGCCATCGGTGTCGGTGCGGAAGACCACCCGTCGGAAGAGCGGCGAGACCGCGTGATAAAAGTGCAGCGTCGCCCGCCGGGCGCCGCGCAGGCAGTCGAAGGTCCGGGCGATGAGATCCTCGCGCGCGGGCGTCAACACCTGGATGCGGACGTCGTCGGGGATGGCGTCCTCGTCGATGAGGCTGCGGACGAAGTCGAACTCGGTCTGGGAGGCCGACGGGAAACCGACCTCGATCTCCTTGAACCCGATCGCCACCAGCAGCTCGAACATCCGCCGCTTGCGCCGGCGGTCCATCGGTTCGATCAGCGCCTGGTTGCCGTCGCGCAGGTCGGAGCTGCACCAGAGCGGCGCCCGGTCGATCGTCCGGCCGGGCCAGGTGCGATCGGGGAGCGCGACGACGGGGGAGGGGCGGTACTTGGCTTCAGGACGCTTGAGCATCCCCCGACGCTGGCAGCCCGACCGCCATTAGTCGACTAAATTGGAATCGCAATCAGGATAAGTTTCACTTATTAGCATTGCCCCCGCCGACCACCGCGATCGGGACGCCGGCGCGGCGCAGGGCGGTCAGGCGATCTCCGCCGTCACGGGTGATCACGGCGCCGATCCAGGGGCGCCTGAAGCGCGCCGCCCCCCAGGCGAGCAGCGCCTCGGTCGGGGCCTCGGAGCCGCCGGTGTCGATCAGCAGCAGGCCCCGTTCCGTGAGGGCCACGACCCCGCTGGCCCCGCCGTCGCGGTCGTCGCCGTCGCGGTTGGCGAGCGATCGGAAGGCGAAGACCTCTTCCGCGACCGCCCGGATCTCGAGCAGATCCCCGGCGCCGGGCACGTCGACGACCACCCCGCCGGGGAACAGGGCCAGAGGGAACGAGGCGATCACGGCGACGGTGCCCGCCGGCTTCGGGAAACGCCATCGCCGCGCGGCCGCCAGCAAGCAGGCCTCGACGCGCGGGCTCTTCAGCGTCGAGCGGGGGACGCCCGCCGCCACCACCTCGCCCGAGGCCGCGATGGTGAGCTGCACCGTCATCCGACCGCGCAGGTCGGGCCTCACCGCCTGCTCGGCGTCGTAGCAGGCGCGTACGTCGCCGACGCGCGACGTGACGTGGCCCTGGATCACCTCCCGGGTCAGCGCAGCGACGGCGGGCGTCCGGGACGACGGCGCGGCAGACGCGCGCGCGGGCGGTCCGCCGGGGGCGCGTTCGACCGGATCCACCGCCCGCTCGACCGGAGGCGCGGCCGCAGGCGCGGCGGGGGGCGCGGGCGCAGGCGCGGCGGGCGGCGCCGGCGGTGGCTGCGAAAGGCTCGGGCCGAGGAACGAGACCAGCGAGGCGCCGAGCACCGTGCGGAGCAGAAGAGTCATCGCCGCTGTGAACATGCGGCGGAGTGTTTCCGCGGTAACATCTGGGGAGCGTGACGAATGCGTGACGTATTCATCGTCGATGCGGTGCGCACCCCGATCGGCCGCTTCCGCGGCGCCCTGGCCGAGGTGCGCCCCGACGATCTGGGGGCGCGCGTGATCGCCGAGGTGGTGCGGCGCGCGGGGGCCGATCCGGAGGCGATCGACGACGTCGTGATGGGCTGCGCGAACCAGGCCGGCGAGGACAACCGCAACGTCGCGCGCATGAGCCTGCTGCTCGCGGGCCTGCCGGTGACCGTGCCGGGCGCGACCGTCAACCGGCTGTGCGGCTCGGGGTTGCAGGCGGTGATCGACGGCGCGCGCGCGATCGCCGCCGGCGAGGCCGAGCTCGTCGTCGCGGGCGGCGTCGAGTCGATGTCGCGGGCCCCGCTGGTGATGGCCAAGGCGCGCGAGGCGTTCCCGCGCGGTGACGTGACGATGCATGACAGCACCCTCGGCTGGCGGTTCGTGAACCCGGCGATGGAGGCTCGCTACGGCACGCACGCGCTCGGCGAGACCGCCGAGCTGGTGGCCGAGAAGTACGGCGTCACGCGCGAGGCCCAGGACGCTTTCGCGCTCGAGAGCCAGCGGCGCTGGGCGGCCGCGCAGGCCGCCGGGCGTTTCGCCGACGAGCTGTGCGCGGTCGAGATTTCGGGGCGCGGCAAGGCGTCCGGCAAGCGGATTCGAGCTCGACGAGCACCCGCGCCCCGAGGCGACCGCCGCCGAGCTGGCGGCCTTGCCCCCGGTATTTCGTAAACAGGGGGGAACGGTCACGGCGGGGAACTCGTCCGGCCTCAACGACGGCGCGGCGGCGCTGCTGCTCGCCTCGGCCGAGGGGTTGCGCCGCCTCGGTCGCCCGGCGCGGGCGCGCTTCGTCGCCTCCGCGGTCGCCGGCGTCGAGCCGAAGCTGATGGGCGAGGGGCCGATCCCCGCGACCCGGCGGGTGCTCGCCCGGGCCGGGATCGCGGCGGGCGATTCGGATCTGATCGAGATCAACGAGGCGTTCGCGGCCCAGGCGATCCCGTGCATCCGCGAGCTGGGGCTCGACCCGGCGCGCGTGAACGTCAACGGCGGCGCGATCGCGCTCGGCCACCCGCTGGGGGCGTCGGGCGCGCGGCTCGCGGGGACGCTGATCCACGAGCTCGGCCGCCGGCGCGGGCGCTGGGGGCTGGCGACGATGTGTATCGGCGTCGGCCAGGGGATCGCCGCCGTCTTCGAGCGCGCATGAGCGAGGTCGACGAGGAGGTCGCCGCGGTCTTCGGCGTCGCTGCCCACGAGATCAAGAACGCGCTCGGTCCGCTGGCGATGACGCTTCAGCTCGCCGAGCGCCAGGCCCAGGCGGGGCAGCCGGTGCCGCTCGCCGATCTCGCCTTCGCGCGCGCCCAGGTCCGCCGCCTCTCCCGCCTGGTCGAGGATCTGATGGATCTCACCCGCGCCGACCTCGACCAGCTGTCGATCACCCCCGTCCCCGGCGATCTCTGCGCGGTCGTCAGCGAGGCGGTCGACATCTTTCGTCGCGGCCACCCGGGGGCCGTCACGCTGACTCTGCCGGACGCCCCGCTGCCCGCCGCCGTCGATCCGACGCGCCTGCAGCAGGTGCTGGTCAACCTGCTCGAGAACGCCGCCCGCTACTCTCCCGACGGCGCGCCGGTGGCGGTTGTGATCGCGCGATCCGTAGGTTCTGTTCCCGCCCGGGCCCGCGTCACCGTCACCGATCGCGGCCACGGCGTCGCCCCCGACGAGCGCCAGCGGATCTTCGACCGCTTCGTGCGCGGCGGCGCCGCCGAGGGGAAGGGGGGGTTAGGCCTCGGCCTCTACCTCTGCCGCACCATCGTGGAGCGCCATGGCGGCGCGATCGGCATCGACGACGCGCCGGGCGGCGGGTCGAGCTTCTGGGTCGACCTCCCGATCTAAGTTGATGCAAATCGGGGGGCTCGTTATCCTCAGCCTCCCGACGGAGATTCGACTTGCCGCGCGACCCCAAGAATCACCCCGATAACCCGCCACGAGCCGCGCACGTTCTACGCGACCCGGGTGACCCGCACCCAGGCGGGGGAATCGTGGGACCTCTGGTCGGTCGAGGACGGCCGGCGGGTGGGGTTCCTCTCGGTCGTCGATGACGGCCACGTCGTCTACGCCCTGTCGACCGTCAAGCGCGGCACCTCGCACGAGGAGGTCGCCGACCTGGTCGAGGGTTTTTTCACCCCTTCCTCGACGGACGCCCACAATCGAGAGATCATCATCTCGGACTATGACGAAGAGCCCGAGATGTTGGAATCCGACATTCGTCAGGCGTAGCACCGGTTCGGGAACCCCCCAGGGGTTCCAGATATGAAAAAACCGGACGCAGGGTTCGGGACGCTGGTTTCGTTCGATGAGCGGAACAGCGACGGCTTCTTCGGTCGCGACGCGGAGGTCGCGGCGCTCGACAAGCTGCTGGCCGGCGACGCGCGCGTGGTCGCGCTCACCGGTGTCTCGGGCGTCGGCAAGACCTCGCTGCTACGCGCGGGCCTGACGCAGGTCCTCGCCAAGCGCGGGCTGACCGTCATCACGATGACCAGCTACGCCGACCTGGAACGCGAGCTGGTGCGCGCGATCAGCCAGGTCGGGATCGCGCCGCCGGTCCCGGGGCAGGACGCCGCCGACTACCTGGGCGACGTCGCCCGCGCGATCAAGGGGGGCGTGGTCGTGATCCTCGACCAGCTCGAACAGGCGCTGGCTGACGGCACGGGCGCGGCGGCCGTCACCGAGATCGCGACCCGCGTCCTGGAAGAGGGCGGCCCGCGCACGCGGCTGGTGCTGTCGATCGACGATGCGGCGTTCGCGCGGCTGGAGCCGATCTACGCCGCGCTGGGGACGCGCGCGGGCACGCGCGTGTCGATGACGCTGCCGCCGCTGGACGAGCACCAGGTCTCCGACATTCTGGAGAAGGGCGCCGTCCACTCGGGGACGCCGTTCGAGGCCGGGCTGGCCGGCGCGGTCGCGGCCGACCTGTGCGAGGAGAAGCGCTCCCGCGGCTTCGACCTGCAGCTGACGGTGCGCGCGATCATCGACCTGCGGATCGGCGCCCTTCGCCGCTACCGCCGCAGCGGCGGCGCGCAGGCGCTTCCGATCGCCTGGCTGGGTGACGTCTGCGCGCGGGCGGGGGGGGTGGCGGCGCGCCGGGCCCTGCTGGCGGCGGGCGCCCCGGCCGGCGTCACGGCAGCCGATCTCGGGACCACGGGCGGCGCGGGCGCCCCGCGCGGCCCCGCGGTGCTCGCCGCGCTGGAGGCGCGCGGGCTGCTGGTCGCGCGCGCCGCCGCGCGGGCGGAGGTGTTCACGCTCGCCCACCCGGCCCTGCGCGAGGTGATCGAGGAGTTCGCGATCGCCGATCGCGCCCGCGCCACGGTCGCGCGGCGGACGCTGCGCCGCCGCATCGCCACCGGCCAGCGGCTGCGGATGCGCGAGGTCTATGACGTGCTCCGCCACCTGCGCGGCACGCTGGCCCCCGACGAGCGCCTGGCGGTGCGGCGCAGCCTGGGTGGCGTCGGCATGCGGGTCGGGCTGGCGCTGGCGCTGGTGGTGCTGCTGGTGACCGCCCTCTACGCCGACTCGCGCCGCGCCTATACGCTGGGGCTGGATCCCCCCGAAGTCGCCGCTGTCGGCGTCGGCAGCGGGGGGCGGGTGGTGGTGCGGCTCGGCCGCCGCCGCTGGTCGTTCCTGAACTTCCTCCCCAACCACCCCCGGCTCGGGTCGATCATCGCCGACACCGGCTACACCGCGGTGGGGTTGGAGCCCGACACCGTCACCCGCATCGCCGCCGGGCGTGTGTCGGGGACGCTCGAGCGCCCGACCAGCGACGACGGCCGCACCCACGTTCCGAACTGGCTGCGCGAGGTGCTGAACGGCCTCAAGCCGGTGCCGCGCGGCATCGTCAAGGCGCTGCTCGGCGATCCCGACGGCGTCGTCGCCCTCAAGCAGGCGTTCAGCGATCCGGCCGCGCGCGGCGAGATCCTGTCGGCGCTGGCGGTCATCGGGCACGGCGGCGCGGGCGAGGACGAGATCCTGGCCGGCGCCCTGGCCGACGGCGCCCCCGAGATCCGTCGCAAGGGGGTCGCGGTCGCGGCGGCCATAGCGCGTCGCCAGGCGAGCGTGAAGGGCGACGGGCGCATCAAACCCGATCGCCAGGCCCACGCCGCCACGCTGCGCGCGGCGCTGGCCGATCGTTCGCCCGACGTGCGCGCCGCGGTGCTGACCGAGGCGCCGACGCTGCCGCCCGCCGAGGCGGCGGCGATCGTGACCCAGGCGCTGCGCGATCCCGATCCGACGCTGCGCCGCCGCGCGGAGGAGGCGACCGAGGAGCTGGCGGTGCGCGCGCCGGCGGCGGTGGTCGATGCGCTCGCCGATCTGCTGCAGAGCGCGGACGCGGGGGCGCGGCGGGCGGCGCTGGCGCTGTTCGAGCCGATCGCGGCCAAGGCCCCGGCGGCCTGCGCGCCGGTGCTGGTGCGGGTCGTGCTGTCCGATCGCGTCCCCGACGACGCGCGGGTGGCGGCCCTGGCGATCCTGCGCCGTACCGGCCCGCCGTCGCCCACGTTGCGCCCCGCGCTCGAGAAGGCGATCCGCCCCGAGAGCTCGCCGCGGCTGCGCGCGGCCGCGCTGCCGCTCTACGCCCGGCTGGTGTCGCCGGCCGAGGCCGAAGAGATCGCGCGCAACGAGATGAAGGGGCCGCCCGCCGCGCGCGCCGCCAGCGCCGCGGTCTGGGGCGCCGTCGCCGCGACCCGCCCCGAGGAGGCGGTCAAGCCCTTGCGGTCGATGGTCTACGATCCGGTGGTCGAGGTCCGGGTCGAGGCGGCGCGCGCCTACGGGACCTTGCGCCGTGACGGGCTGGAGCTGGCCGAGAAGGCGCTGGCCGATCCCAGCCCCGAGGTCGAGCGGGCGGCGCTGGAGTCGGCGTTGATGCTCGCCGCCGCCAATCCGTATCCGGTCGCCGACATGCTGGGCCGCGCGTTCAAGACGGTGCGCCCCGCCGTGCGCAAGAGCGTCGTGGAGGCGCTGGCCCGCATGGGGGAGAGCCGCCCGGCGGTCGTCCTGCCGCCGCTGGCCCGGGCGATCAAGGACAGCGACGTCGCGACCCGCGTCGCCGCCGCCAACGGCTTCTGCGCGCTGGCCCCCAAGAACGCCGCCGCCACGTCGCCCTACCTGCGCATCGCCGCGCGCGACGATCGCGACGAGGTCCGCACCGCCGCCGCCGCCTGCCTGGACGAGGTGGCGGCCGGAGATCCAAAGGGGGCGGCCCGCATGGCCGCCGAGCTCGCCGAGTCGGGCGAACCGACGGTGCGCATCGCGGCCGCGGAGGCGCTGGGGCGGGTCGGCGGCGAGACCGCGAAGCTGGCGCTGCCGACGCTGCTGAAGCTGCTCTCGGATCCCGATCCCAAGGTGCGGCTGGTCGTCGAGCGGGCCTTCGCCACCGGGGCCGCCGGGGCGGGGCTCGACAGCCTCGATCGCCGCCGGGCCGGCGACACCGCGCACGCGCTGGAGGCCGCGCTGGTGCACGGCGACGTCGTCGAGCGCAAGCTGATCGTCACCGCGGCGGCGCGGGCCGGGATGTGGGATCTGCTGCGGCAGGCGGCCCGCGACGGCGACGAGAACGTTCGGCTCGAGGCGGTGCGCGTGGCGGGCGCCGGCAAGGGGCCGGGCCTCGAGATCGTGCGCGGCGCCGTCGACGATCGCGCCCAGACGGTGCGGGCGGAGGCGATGCGTCTCCTGGCCGGCGGCGCCGGCGGAGGCGCCCGCGACGCGCTGCCGACGTTCGAGGCGATGCTTCACGGCGCCGATCCCGCGGCCCGCGTCGCGGCGGCGGCCGGCATCGGCGAGCTCCCCGACGCGGGGGAAGGGGGCGTGCGGCTGCTCGCCGATGCGTTGGGCCAGCGCAGCGAGGCGCTGCGCGCCGCCGCGGCCCGGGCCCTGGGACGCATGGCCGCGCGCGATCCGGAGCGGGTCGCCGGCCCCCTCGAGAAGGCGGTGCGCGATCCCGCCTACGACGTCCGCAGCGCGGCGCTCCCCGGGCTGGCGCTGGCCTGGTCGCGACGCTACAAACCCAGCGAGCTCGGACACGTGCTGGCGACCTCGGACACCGACAGCACGCGCCGCTTCGTCGCGCTGGAGGCGCTGGTCGCGACGGGGCAGCGCACCGACGATCCGAAGGCGCGCGCGGCGGCCCGCCAGGAGCTGGAGCGCGTCGCCGAGAACGGCCCGGCGCTGGCGCGGCTGGCGGCCCGGATCGGGCGCAGCTTCGCCGACGCCCCCCCGGGCGAGATGCACGCGTTCATCGAACGCCTGTTCGGACCATGATCTCGCTGGCGGCGGTCGTGCTGGCCGCGGCCGCCGCGGCGCCGGTCGCGACGCCCGCGCCGATCGCCTGGACCGAGATGGCCGCGGGCGCCGACAAGGCGACGCTCGCGGCCTCCGACGGCACGAAGATCCGCCTCTACCGGTTCGCTTTCCCGCAGTTCGCCGCGAAGGTCGTCGTCGGTCCCGGCAAGCCGCCCCGCCCCGAGACCGCGGCGGCGGCGCTGCGCCGGCTGAACGCGACCGCCGCCGTCAACGGCGGCTTCTTCGACGAGCACGGTGCCTCATTGGGGCTACGGATCGCCTCGGGCGAGACCCGCGTGCCGCTGCGGCCGCACGTCGACTGGGGCGTGCTGGTGATCGAATGGGCCGAGCGCACGCATCATCCACAGTCGAGATTTCCGTCCCGGCGAGCCGGCGCAGAACGCGATCCAGGTTGGTCCGCGGTTGCTGGTCGACGGCAAACCGCTGCAGCTCAAGCCGCAGCGGGCCCGCCGGACCGCGGTGGCGCTGCCGCGCGACGGGCGCGCGCTGACGCTGGTGCTCGTCGACGATCGGATCGACGCCAACGAGCTCGCCGCCCGGCTCGCCGACGCCGGCTTCGACAGCGCGCTGATGCTCGACGGCGGCCCCTCGACGCAGCTCGCGCTCGCGCTCGGCGAGACCCGCGCCGACATCCCTGGCGGTTATCCGGTCCCGGATCTTCTGGTGATAGTCCCCGGAATGCCGCTGCCGGCGCGGCGCTGACCGCGCGAGCTCGACGCGCCCTCAGGGCGTCGGTCCCCAGGTCCACGTTTCGTCGTTGGGCACCGTGCCCGGCCGGGGCTGCCCGCCGAAGAAGACGATGCGCGACGTCGCGGGGTCCGGCGCGACGGCCGGCACCTGCCCCGCCGGCGGCCAGGCGCTGGGCAGCGGCGACGGGGTGAGAGTAATCCACGTCCGCGCGCCGCCGTCCCACTGCCAGACCAGCGGGGTATCAATGACGAACGAGGCGTCGAGCAGAAGGTCGGAGCCGACGGCGATGAGCCTGCCGGGACAGGGCTCGGCCGCGACCATCGCCCAGGGTCCGCCGGGAGGCCAGGACGCGGGCCGGGGCGACGGCGTCAAATCCGTCCACGTCGCCGACTTGGTGTCCCATTCCCACATCTCGTCCCGCAGGCTTCCGCCTCCGCTGTACCCTCCGAGCAGCAAGGGGCGTCCACGGGACGGGTCGTAGGCCGCCAACGGGTACTGGCGCGGCTCGAACCAGGCCGCCGGGAGTGGGTCGGGCGTGCGGTTCGCCCACGTGCCGTCGGCGCTGTTCCATTCCCACACATCGCTTCCGACGCCCTCGGGGCCGTACGGGGTGAAGCCCGACACCACCATCAGTCGCCCGCGCCCGGTGTCGTAGGTCATGGCGGGCGAGACACGCTTCGGGGGCCAGGCGGCGGGACGTTGCGCGGGCGTCAGGTTGGTCCAGGTGCCCGCGGCGCCGTTCCACTCCCACAGCTCGTCAGTTCCGATGTTCTCGTCGGTGGAGCCGCCGAACATCAAGATCCGCCGCCGGACCGGATCCCAGGCCATGCGGTGCTGGGCGAGGGCGGGAGGCCAGGACGCGGGCAGCGGCGTCGGCGTTCGGTTGGTCCAAGTGCCGGTCGTGCCGTTCCATGACCAGGCCTGGTTCGAGCGCCCGAGCGGCTCCGCCAGGATCCCTCCGAACATCAGGACCTCGCCGCGGTCGGGATCGGGCGCCATCGCGGCGTGCCAGACCCCCGGTGGCTTCTGCGCACCCGCGCCCGTTGCCACGCGGGTCCAGGTCCCAGCACACGCGCTGCCCGGTGTGGTGTCCGTCGTCGCATCCGTTCCCCCGTCGTGCGGCTTGGCAGAGCCGCCGCCACATCCCGCGCAGGCCTCGAGCCCCACCAGCACCAGGAGCCATCGGCTTTGGGCGCGCGTCCACCGACACATGCGCGCGACTATATCGCGCGCGCCCGGGCGTCGGGCACTACGGCGTCGTGCAGAGCTGGTCGAGCCCGTAGCCGCCGCAGATCGACTCGCTGGAGTGGCCGAGGTGATCGGCGACGAACTTCAAGAACGTGGGCTCGTCGAAGCAGTCGGCGTTCAGCGTCCAGGTCCAGGCCGCGGCGGCCCACCTCACCTCGAGCGACGGGTCGGGCACCAGGATCACGCGGGGCGTGCTGCACTGCGGATCGGGCGGCCCCGCGGCCATGAACGCCTGCGCGCGGGCCAGCTCGTCGGCGCAGCCGTCGGGGCAGTTGTAGGCGACGACGACGCCACCGTGCTCCATCGCGTGCACCAGGTGCCCCCAGCGGATCGGTTGGTCGTAGGTCTTGAAGTCGGGCCAGACCGGGTAGTGGTTCCCCGACGACGGCGGCTTGGATATGTAGTCGGCGGGCGACGTGCACGGGATGTGTTGCGCCCCCTCGTCGGCGTGCTGCTCGACGAGCACCGTGCAGCGCGGGCCATCGGTGCCCTGCGCGTCGCCGCCGCCGTCGCTGGCGTCGACGCCGCCGTCGACGACGACCGGCGCCGGCTCCGTCACCGCCGCGTCGTACGGGATCGGCACGCCCCCCCCGTTGCCGCAGGCGAGGGCGATCAGGGCGGCGGCGCTAGCGGCGGCGGCTCGCCATCGCGCGATCGATTTCACGTTGGCTCTCCCGTTTTTTGCTGTCTTCACGTTTGTCCCAGGTCTGCTTGCCGTGCACCAGGGCCAGCTCGGCCTTGACCCGCCCCTTCTTCTCGTAGAGCGAGAGCGGCACCAGGGTGTAACCCTTCTCGCGGATCTTCCCCTCCAGCCGATCGATCTCGCGCCGGTGCAGCAGCAGCTTCCGTTTGCGGCGCGGCTCGTGGTTGCGGCCGTGCGAGAAGGCGTAGACGCCGATGTCCACCTGGTGCAGCCAGGCCTCGCCGCGATCGACCTCGGCGAAGGCGTCGACCAGCGTCACCTTGCCGTCCCGGATCGATTTCACCTCGGAGCCGGCCAGGACCAACCCCGCCTCTATCGTCTCGTCGACGTGGTACTCGTGCCGCGCCCTGCGGTTGCGGGCGAGCACCTTGACCTCGTCGGTGGCGGAAGCGGCCTTGGCCATCGGGCGTAAGCCTAACATCGGGCGTGCGTCACTTGACGGGGTCTGGACGGGAGCGCACCCTTTGGTCGTCGTGAGGTCGAGCCGCCCAGCCGAAACGCGCCGCATCGGTGCCCTGCTGCTGGCGGCGGTGCTGGTGGCCTCGCAGGCGGCCGCCTGGCTGCACGCGGCCGAGGTGACCCACGTCACCTGCGTCGAGCACGGCGAGGCGGTTCACGCCGCCGCCCGGGCCGCGTCCGAGGAGGCGCGCGAGGCGCCGGTCCGGGCCGCCGCCACCGTCGTCGCCGGCGACGAGCTGGCCACGGTCGCCGCCCACGAGCACTGTGCCAGCGGCGCGCTCCTGCGCTGGCGCGCGCTCGCGATCTCGGCCCCGTCCACGGCCATCTTCCTTCCGCACGTCGTGGGTGTGCAGCCGGGCCCTGCCGGGCTGCGCGCCGCCCCAACCGCCGCCGTCTACCGGCTGGCGCCGAAGACCTCTCCGCCGCACGCGACCGTCTGACACCTGGGTCGGGGCGCCGGTGCGCCGCGTGGACCGTTGTCCGCGCGCGCCGGTGGCCTCATTCGTTCGACGTCGTTTCGTGGAGGAACCATGCTCGCGTCCGTCTTTTGCTATCTGCTCATGCAGCAACCGGAGGGGGCCGCCGCGCCTCCGCCGGCGCCGCCACCACCCGAGATTCCCGCCGCCACGGCCGCGCCGGATGCGGCGCCGGATGCGGCGATCGCGCAGCAGGGCGTCCGCGCGCCCGGCAACAGCCTGCTCAACCCCGCCCTGTCGCTGATCCTCGACACCACGTTCGGCTACTACGGCCGGCAGACCGGCGACTTCGCGGCGCTGGGGCTGCCGGTCGCGGGCGATGATCCGACAGACGTCAAACAGGGGTTCGGCGTGCAGGAGATCGAGCTCGCGGCCTCGGCCGCGATCGATCCGTATCTGGAAGGGGCGATCTTCCTGACCATCCCCAACCTGGAAGGGCTGGAGGTCGAGGAGGGGTACCTGCTGACGACCTCGCTGCCGGCCAACCTGCAGATCAAGGCAGGCACGTTCCGGTCGCAGGTCGGCCGCAACAACGCGCAGCACCTGCACCAGCAGAACTTCACCCGGCGGCCCCTGATGACGTCGCTGCTGTTCGGGGCCGACGGCTTCCGGGGGCCGGGGTTTCAGGCATCGGTGCTGCTGCCGCTCCCCTGGTTCGCCACCCTGTACGGCGAGTCGTTCGGGATCACCCCCGTCGAAGAGCCCCACGGCGTCGCGACGTTCGGGGGCGGCGGGCGGCTGACCCCGGCGAAGCTGACCTACGCCGCCGTGCTGGAGCAGTTCTTCGAGCTCAGCGAGGCGACGTCGCTGCTGGTCGGCGCGAACTTCGCGACCGGGCGCGCGGTCGATTGCGCCGGGGCCGAGCCCTGCGATCCGACGCTGGCCGCGGCGCCGCGCAGCTACCTCTACGGCGGAGACCTGTATCTGAAGTGGAAGCCGGCGAACCAGGCCAAGACCTACGGGAGCTTTCAGCTGACGGTCGAGTACTTCGCGCGCACGCTGGCCGGGGACGGACCGACCGAGGGGGCGGGCTACGCCGAGCCGGTCGTCCAGATCGCGCGCCGCTTCTTCCTCGGTGGCCGCTTCGACGTGACGGGGTTGCCGAGCGGTCCCACCCTGCCGCGCCGCTACGGCTACGCCGGGTCGCTCACCTTCACCCCCAGTGAGTTCTCGCGGCTGCGGCTCTACGCGCAGGAGCTGACCGGCGCCGGGCTGCCGTCGGTGACCGTCGCATTCCTGCAGGCCGAGTACTCCATGGGCGCCCACGGCGCTCATCCCTTCTAGGGTGATCATGAAAACCAGACTTCGATTTGTCTCGTTCGTTGCGGCAACGTTCGCCGCGTTCGCCGCGATGGGCACACGCAATGCGGAGGCGAAGCTCAAGGTCGTCGCCACGATCGAGACGCTGGCCGATCTCTGCCGCCAGGTCGGCGGTGACAGGGTCGACGTCACGGCCCTGTCGCACGGCTACCAGGATCCGCACTTCGTCGAGGGGAAGCCCTCGCTGATGCTGACGCTGAACCGGGCCGATGCGCTGGTTCACGTCGGGCTGGATCTCGAGGTCGGCTGGCTGCCACCGCTGGTGCAGCAGGCGCGCAACGGGCGGATCCAGCGCGGGCAGCCAGGGAACATCGACGCCTCCGCGGCGATCAAGGTCGAGGATGTGCCCAACGTCCCGGCCGATAGGCTGCGGGCGCTGGGCGACGTTCACCCGCTCGGCAACCCGCACTACTGGATCCCGCCCGCCAACGCGCGGGCGATCGCCCGCCTGCTCGCGCAGCGGCTGACCGCGCTCGACGCCGGCGGCGCGGGCACCTATCAGGCCCAGCTCGCGGCCTTCGAGCGTCAGCTCGACGCCCGGCAGAAGGGGTGGGAGCAGGCCGCCGCGCCGCTGCGTGGGCTGCACGTCGTCACCTTCCACAAGAGCTGGTCGTACGTCGCGCGCTGGCTGGGTCTGCAGGAGGTCGGCTACGTCGAGCCGAAGCCGGGGATCCCGCCGACGACGTCGCACACCGCGCAGCTCATCGACCTGATGAAGAAGTCGGACGTGAAGCTGGTGATCGTCGAGTCGTTCTACCCCACCAACCTGGCCAAGTTCGTCGCCGACAACGGCCGGGCCCGGCTGGTGAGCGCGCCCTCGGACGTCGGCGCGACGCCGGCGATCAAGAGCTACTTCGATCTCGTCGACGCCGTGCTCAGGGCGCTAAACGGCGCGCGCTAGCGCCAAAACGTGCACCTCGGCTGCGCCGGCGGCGCACAACGCGCCCGCGCACTCGCTGAACGTCGCGCCGGTGGTGAAGACGTCGTCGATCACCAACACCCGGCGACGGAGCACGCGGGCGACGTCGCGCACCGCGAACGCCCCCGCCACCTCGGCGAGCCGCGCCGCCGGGCCCGCGTGGCCAAGCTCGCGCGTCGGCCGCGTGCGCAGGAGCAGGTGGCGTTCGAACCGCGGGCGCGGCGCGCCCCAGGTGCGGTGAGCGATCCGCAGCGCGGCCCGCGCCAGCTCCGACGCCTGGTTGAACCCGCGGTCGCGCAGCTTCGTCGGGTGCAGCGGCACCGGCACGACGACGTCGCCGGCCGCGAAGGACGCCCGGGTGAGCAGCTCCGCCAGCGTCGGGACCAGCAGCCGCCCGAGCCGCTTGCCCAGGTGGCGCCGCCCGCCGTGCTTCATGCGGACGATCGCGCGCGCGATCGCCTCGCCGTACTCGAACACCGCCCCGCCGCTCGCGAACGGGAACGGCACGTACCGGCAGGTGCGACAACGAAACTCGACCGAGGTCGCCACCAGTTGCGGCAGCGCGCAGCCACCGCAGGCGCCGGTAAGACGGTTGAGCCCCGCCGCGCAGCCGTCACAGAACGTCGCCTCGTCGGCGATCGTCTCGTCACAGGCGGCGCAGCGCGCCGGCCAGAGGAGCTGCAGCGTTTCCGAAACGAGCGTCGCCAGCGGCATGCGCCGCTATCGGGCGCACGTCGCTGGCGTTGCGGACCCACGCCCGCTCTTCCCGCTTATTCGGGGGCGTAGAGGCCGCGGCGCAGGTAGGCCGGCTTGTCGAACTCGGACTCTTCGACGCCCAGCTCGTCGGCCGGGGAGCGCGGCGACTGGGACGGCATCTGACTGGAGGCGCGCCGGCTGAGGGGGGCAGTCCCCGGGCTCTGCGGGCGGATGATCGGCCGCTCGGCCGGCATCCACTCGGGGGCGCCGGCGGGGACCGCGGTCGCCGGGGTGGCGCCGACCGGCGGGACCTGCTCCATCGTCGAGTAGAACTCGTCGAGGTTGATCGCCTCGGCGGCGCTGTCGTTGATGCGGATGCCCGGCGCGGAGAAACCGCCCCGCGGGGTCGGTGACGCGGCCGTGTGGGCGACGGCGGTCGCCTGCATCGGCAGCGCCATCTGCCCCTCGCGCCCGCGCATGTTGCCGTGGCTGCGGCTGACGGGCGGCGACGGCTGCTCGCTGGCGTGGCCGTTGAACCCGGTCGCGATCACGGTGATGCGGACCTGGTCGCCCGCGTGGGCGTCGATCACCGAGCCGAAAATGATGTTGGCGTCGGGGTCGGCGGCGTCGGCGATCAGGCTGCAGGCCTCGTTCATCTCGGCCAGCGTCAGATCCGGGCCGCCGGTGATGTTCAGCAGGATGCCGGTCGCGCCGTTGATCGAGACGTCCTCCAGCAGCGGCGAGCTGATCGCCTGCTGGGCCGCTTCGATGGCGCGCTTGTCGCCGCTGCCGTAGCCGGTCCCCATCAACGCCCGCCCCATGCCCGTCATGATCGTCCGCACGTCCGCGAAGTCGACGTTGATGAGCCCGGGCGCGATCACCAGATCGCTGATCCCGCGCACGGCGTTCAGGCAGACGTTGTCGACCATCGAGAAGGCGTCCTTCAACGTCATCTTCATGCCGGCCAGCGAGACCAGGCGGTCGTTCGGGATCACGATCAGCGCGTCGACGGCCTTGCTCAGCTCGGCGATGCCGCCGGAGGCCTTTTTCTTGCGCTGCGACCCTTCGAACATGAACGGCTTGGTCACCACGCCGACGGTCAGCGCGCCGACGTCTCGGGCGATCTGCGCGATCACCGGCGCCGCGCCGGTGCCGGTGCCGCCGCCCATGCCGGCGGTGACGAACACCATGTCGGCGCCCGACAGCACCTCGGCCACGCGCTGCGCGTCTTCCAGCGCCGCCGCACGCCCGATCTCCGGGTTGGCGCCCGCGCCCAGACCCTTGGTCAGGTTCTTGCCCAGGTGGACCTTGATGCCGGCGAGGCTCGCCTCCAGGACCTGGCAGTCGGTGTTCGCGACGATGAAGTCGACGCCTTCCACGCCCCCTTCGATCATCGTGTTCAGCGCATTGCCGCCGCCGCCGCCGACACCAATCACCTTGATGACGGGACGCCCGGGGCCTGCCGCTTCGTCGTCAAATTCGAGCATGGGAATCCTCCTCCCCATCGATCCCATGACCCCGACGACGACGCTAATTTTTTGCCGGTATTTTTTGCCTATTCTCCCTCGGTAACCCTGCGATCCTGAACACCTGCGCCGTGCAGACCCGGGCGAGTTTCCGAAGCTCCAGGAGCTAGGTGCAGCGGACGGTGTAGTCGTGCGCGTGGCCGCTGTTCGTGGTCGAGGTGATGGTGACCGACCCGCCCCCCTTGATCGTCGCCAGGCTGTTCGCCGACAGCGTGATCATGTGGGTGTGGCTGTTGGCGCTGGAGGTGGTGAAGGTCTGGCCGCTGGCGCTGTCGAGCGCCGACGCCGGGACCGACACGGTGTGGGTATGGTTGTCGCCGGCAACCTGCGACGCCGGCAGCGGGTCGCTGCAGCTGGCGCTGCCGTTGTTGCCGGCGTTCCCGGTCGAGCCGCCGCCCCCCCCGCCCCCGCCCGTGTCGCTGCAGCCGGAGGCCACCGCGCCGGCGGTACCCACCAGCGTGAAGGTGAGAAGGACGAACTCCTTGCGCGTCATCTTTGGGTCCATCGGGTCCTCCTGGTCGTTATGACCAGTAGACCCCCGATCGCGCGCGGACGCGACTTGGAACTAGGTGCAGGCCACGATGAACGAGTGCAGGTGGCCGTCCGCGATGTTCGACTGGACGGTGACCCGGCTGCCGCCCTTGATGGTCGACAGGTCGGCGGTCGTCAGCATGATCATGTGGGTGTGGCCGTTGCCGACGGTGGTGGTGAACGTCTGGGTGCTCGTCGCGTTCAGCGTCGACGCCGGAACCGTCACGCTGTGGGTGTGACCCAGAGAGTCAGCGACCATGGTCTCGGGCAGCGGATCGGTGCAGGCCCCGGCGCTGCTGCCGCCGGTGCCGCCGCTGCCACCCGTGCTGGTGCTGCCGCCGCTGCCACCCGTGCTGGTGCTGCCACCTTTGCCGCCGTGGCCACCCGTCCCGGTTTGGATGGTGATGTCGTCGTTGTCGTCGTCGCTGCAGCTCGCCGCCACCGCGCCGCCGCCGACCAAGGTGAAGGTCAGCACGAAGAACTCTTTACGTGTCATCCCGTTCGTGTCCATGAGTCGTCCTCCCGTCCAGAACGACGAACGTAAGGACGCGCGGCGCGCGCGCAGCCGCGGGAATGTCACCGGAGTGCGGTGCGGGACTGCCCCTGCCGGGGCGAGCCTAGAAGGCGTTCGAGAGCGTGCGGCGGAGGCGCGAGAAGAGGCCGCGCTTCTGGGGCACGTCGGTGACGCGATCCGATTGCTGTCGTCCGATGCCGTACTGGACCAGGCCGACCGCCGTCGAGAACGTGGCGTTGCGGACCACCTCGGCGAGGCCGCCGACCCCCTTGGGGGCGCCGCGGCGGACGGGGATGCCCAGGATCTCCTCGCCGAGCTCGGTCATGCCGGCCAGCTGGGTCGTGCCGCCGGTGATCACGGCGCCGGAGGCGAGCATGTCTTCGCACCCGAGGCGGACGATCTCCGCCTGGACGAACGAGAAGATCTCCTCGATGCGCGGCTGGACGATGTCGCGGCAGAGGGTCTGGCGCGACAGGATGCGCGGGGAGCGCCCGCCGACCGACGCGACCTCCAGGGTCTCGTCGTCGCCGACCATCTGCGCCAGCGCGCAGCCGGAGCGGATCTTGATCTTCTCCGCCTCGTGCGGCGGCGTGCGCAGGCCGAAGGCGATGTCGCTGGTCAGCTGGTGGCCGCCGATCGGGATGACGCTGGTGTGGGCGACCGCGCCGTCGGTGAAGATGGCGATGTCGGTGGTGCCGCCGCCGATGTCGACCAGCGCGACGCCGAGCCCCTTCTCGTCGTCCTCGAGCACCGCCTCGCCCGAGGCCAGCGGCTCGAGCACGATGTCGAGGACCTCCAGGTCGCAGCGGGTGCAGCACTTGATGATGTTCTGGGCGGCGGCGGCCGCGGCGGTGACGATGTGGACCCGCGCCTCCAGGCGGACGCCGCACATGCCCAGCGGCTCGCGCACGCCGTCCTGGCCGTCGATCTTGTACTCCTGCGGCAGCACGTGGATGATGTGGCGGTCGACCGGCAGCGCGATGGCGCGGGCCAGCTCCAGCACCTTGGCCACGTCGGTGGGGCGGACCTCCTTGTCCTTGACCGCGACCGTGCCGGTCGAGTTCACGCCCTTGATGTGGCCGCCGGCGATGCCGACGTAGACCTGCGAGATCTCGCAGCCGGACATGCTCTCGGCTTCGAGGATCGCCTGCTTGATCGACGCCACCGTCGAGTCGATGTTGACGATCACGCCCTTTTTCAGGCCGCGCGAGGGGTGGGTGCCGATGCCGATGATGTCGAGGCCATCGGGCCGACCTCGCCGACGACCGCGGCGATCTTCGTGGTGCCGATGTCGAGCCCGACGATGATGTCGGAAGATCTCCTGGCCATGCGGGTGGCTAATCTTCGCCGCGTTTGTCCCGGACCCGAAATTTTTTACTCGCCATGGTCACCGGGGCGGGTGATTCGGGAGCCGACGAGAGCTTCACGGTGACCCGATCGGCCAGCGGGCCGTCGAGGAAAACCGTCGTCAGGGCGGCCGGGCCCCGGGGCCCCAGGGCGGCGAAGATGCGGTCCAGGCGCTGCAGCTTGGCCTCGGTCTCCCCGCGGCCGAGGCGGACCTCTCCGCCGCCGTCGAGCAGCACCAGCGTGAACCCCGAGTGGGGATCGACGTGGATTTCCGAGAGCTTGGGGCGGGTGGCGGGCTCGTCATCGCTGGTCTTCGTGTAGGCGGCAAGGACCGCCAGCGCCTCGCGGAAGGCCGCCTCGGTGGCTGGGCGGAGGGCGGCGTACTGCTCCCGGGTGACGCCGGTGATCACCGGCAGGCCGTCCGCCTCCTCGAAGGTCGCCCGCTTGAACGGGTGGCCGGCCTCGTCGAGCAGGTAGAGCGCCCCCATCAGGGTGCTGCCGACGGCGTGGCGCTCGACCACCTCGATCGACAGCGTGGAGGGGAGCTCTCGGCGGACGCGCGCCGACCCGATCCAGGGGTGGGTGGCCAGGCGCGCGGCGACGGTGTCTGGGTCGACCGCCAGGAGGTGATCGCCGGGGCGGACCCCGGCCAGGGCGCGAATCTCGTCGTTCGTGACGTGAGCCGCATGCGCCACCCGGATCTCGCGCACCGCGAACCGGGGCGAGGCGATCACGTGCCGGATCAGCTGCCGGCCGGCCAGCGCCGCGCCGGCGACCAGGGCCAGCACCGCCAGCGCCTTGCCCGCCACCAGCAGGCGCCGGCCGAGCGCGCGGAACAGGTCCGCGACCCAGACGGCCAGCGAAGCGCGCGACACGGTGATGCGGCGGTTGCTCTTGCGCTTCCACCACGGCCGGCGCGCGTGCAGCTCGACGACGACCCGGGGCTCTTCGTCCGGGGGAATTTTCGGCGCGCTCACCCGGAGGCCCCCGGCTGCATCCCCAGCAGCTTCAGCAGCTCGCCCGGGACGGCGGTGATGTCGCCGGCGCCGAGGCAGAGCACCAGGTCGCCGGGCCGGGTGAGGCTGGCCAGCGTCGGTGCCAGCGCCGCGCGCTTGGTGACCCGCACGCGCGCGCCGGCCGGGAAGGTCCGGAGCAGCGCCTCGGTGTCGGCGCCGGCGATCGGCGCCTCGCCCGCGGCGTAGATGTCGGTCAGCAGCACCTCGTCGGCGCCCGCCAGCGCCGGGGCGAAGTCGGCGAACAGGTCGCGGGTGCGCGTGAAGCGGTGGGGCTGGAACGCCACCAGCAGCCGGCGGCCGTACAGGCGCGCCGCCGCGACGGTGGCCGCCAGCTCGGTCGGGTGGTGGCCGTAGTCGTCGACGACCAGCACGCCGCCGGCCTCGCCGCGCACCGAGAAGCGGCGGTCGACCCCCTGGAACTGGGCCAATGCCTGCCCGCCTGCGCGAACGGCACACCCAGGAAGTCGGCCACGCAGAGCGCGCCGAGCGCGTTGGCGGCGTAGTGGACGCCCGGCATGCGCACGCGGGCCTCGCCGTGCAGGCGGTCGCGCACCCGGACGCGGAACCGCGTTCCGGTCGGCCCCGCTTCGAGGATTTCGCCGCGCCAGTCGCCGGCCTGCAGGCCGTAGGTGACGTGGCGTTTGGTCAGCCGCGCAGGGAGGCGCGCGGCGGCCGGGCTGTCGGCGCCGAGCACGACCAACCCATAGAACGGCACCTTCTTGGCGAAGTCGACGAACGCGGCCTCGAGCGCCTCGGTCGAGCCGAAGTGATCCAGGTGCTCGCGATCGATGTTGGTGACCACCGCGACCGTCGGGAACAGGTGGCGGAACGAGCCGTCGGACTCGTCGGCCTCGGCGACCAGCACCTCGCCCTGCCCCAGGCGCGCGTTCGACCCGAAGGCGCGCGCCTTGCCGCCGATGACCGCGGTCGGGTCGAGGCCCGCCTCGGCGCAGGATCACCGCGATCATCGTGGTGGTGGTGGTCTTGCCGTGCGAGCCGGCGACGGCGACGCCGTCCTTCACCCGCATCAGCTCGCCCAGCATCTCGGCGCGCGGGATGACCGGGATGTCGCGGGCGCGCGCGGCGGTCACCTCGGGGTTGTCGGGGCGGACCGCGCTCGAGACGACCACCACGTCGGCGTGCGCCGACGTTGCCCGGCGCCGTGGCCGATCTCGATCGTCGCCCCGAGCGTCACCAGCCGCCGGGTCACGTCGCTCTCGCGCACGTCGGAGCCGCGAGACCGCGTAGCCGAGGTTGAGCAGCACCTCGGCGATGCCCGACATGCCGATGCCGCCGATGCCGACGAAATGGATCGCGACGTTGCGCTTGCGGAACATCGGCCGTTGTTTAGCGTTTTTGCGGCGGACGCGCGATAGCGGCGAGCTCCGCCGCGATGTCGCGGTGGCGTCGGCGCGGGCCATCATCCCCATCGCGGCCGCCATCTCGGCGCGGAGCTTGGGATCGCCCAGTATCTGGTCGACGAGATCGCCGAGCCTCGTCGCCGACGCGTCGGCCTGGGGGAGCACGACGGCGGCGCCGGCGCGCTCGAACGCCCGCGGCGTTGACGCGTCTGGTGGTCGTCGGCGGCGGTCGGGAGCGGGATCAGGATGGCGGGGCGCCGCATGATCGCCAGCTCGGCCAGCGTCAGCGCTCCGGCGCGCGCCGACCACCAGCGCGGCGTCGGCCAGCGCGGCCGGCATGTCGTCGATGAACGGGGAGATGGCGACGCGCGCCCTCGTAGCCGTGCGCGGCGTAGCCGACCTGCATGCGCGCGACGTCGTCGGCGCCGGTCTGGTGCACGAACGCGGCAGCCGCCCGCGCGCGTCGAGCACCGCGCGCCAGGCCGGACGCCAGATCGTTGACCGCGTGCGCGCCCTGGCTGCCCCCCAGCACCAGGATCGACCGGCCCGCGCCCGGGTTGGCGGCGGCGGCCGCGGCGGCGCCGTCGAGGAACGTGCGCCGGACCGGGTTGCCGAGCGAAGCGGACCTTGCGGCGGGCGAAGGAGCGGCCGCCTCGTCGAAGGCGACGAAGACGCGGCGGACGAACCGGCCCAGCATCCGGTTGGTGAAGCCGGGGAGGCTGTTCTGTTCCTGGATGGCCGTCGGGTAGCCGAGCAGCGCCGCGGCGAACACCAGCGGCCCCGAGGCGTAGCCGCCGACGCCGAGGACCACGTCGGGCCGGTAGCGCCGGAGAATGCGGCGCGACTCGAACCACGCCCTCGGCAGCCGGAACAGGCCGCGCAGCGTCCCGCGCAGCCCCATCCGTTTGAGCCCGCTCACCTCCAGCAGCTCCAGCGGGAAGCCGGCCGCCGGGACCAGCTTGGTCTCGAGCCCGCGCGAGGTGCCGACGAACGAGCACCTCCCCGCCCGCGGCCGTGATCGCCTCGGCGATCGCGATGCCGGGATAGAGGTGCCCGCCCGTGCCGCCGCCCGCGATGAGGAGCCGGAGCGGGCGCACGCGCTGGGACGGTCATCGAGTCTATCTTCGGCGGGCCGCCGCGAGCGGCCGCCCGCCGGCCTCCCACCTCCACGACGATCCGCGGCCCGGCCGTTCGTGCGCGCGGTTGGCGCCCTTGAGGGCGCGGCGGCCCAGCCCCCGGCAGCAGCCAGCTCGCGCGGCTCGGGGTTGCGGGCCGAGATGTTCGCCAGCACGCCCGCCATGAACAGGCTCATCACCAGCGACGTGCCGCCGTAGCTGATGAACGGCAGCGGCAGCCCCTTGGTCGGCAGCGAGCCCAGCACCACGCCGATGTTCACCAGCGCCTGCAGGCCGAACATGGTGGTGATGCCGAACGCCAGGTAGGCGCCGAAGAGTCGCGGGCCCGCGTCGCCGCGCGCAGCCCCCGCCAGACCAGCAGGGAGAAGCCGGCGATCACGGCCAGGATGCCCACCAGGCCCAGCTCCTCGCCGACGATGGACAGGATGAAGTCGGTGTGCGCCTCGGGCAGGAAGAACAGCTTCTGCCGCCCGTCGCCCAGGCCCAGGCCGGTCACACCGCCCGAGCCGACGCTGATCAGCGATTCGGTGATCTGGTAGCCGACGTCGCGGCGGAAGGCCCAGGGGTCCAGGAACGCCAGCATGCGCCGCATGCGGAACGGCGTCGACACGATGAACTTCCAGCCCGCCGGCGCGGCGACCAGCAGCGCCAGGATCAGATAGCTGGTGCGGGTGCCGGCGATGAACAGCAGCCCCAGGGCGACGACGCCGAAGATCACGGCGGTGCCGAGGTCGGGCTGCTTGAGCAGGAGCCCCATCATCAGGCCGGTCACCAGCAGCGGCGGCAGGAAGCCCGACGGAGAAGACGCGCACCTTCTCGGCCTTGCGCGCCAGCAGATAGGCCAGGTAGAGCAGAGCGCGAACTTGGCCAGCTCGCCGGCTGGAACGAGAGCGGCCCGAGGCGGAACCAGCGGATGGCCCCGCCGGCGCGCGAGCCGAACTTCAGCACGGCGACCAGGAAGGCGATCGACACGCCCAGCAGCGGATAGGCGAGGCGCCGGTAGATGCGAGTAGTCGATGCGGGCCGCCGAGCGACATGGCGCCCAGGCCGAGCAGCGCGTAGATGAGCTCGCGCTTGAGGAAGTAGGCGAGTCGCCGTACTTCTTGGCGGCGAACACCGCGCCCGCCGAGAAGACCATGACCATCGCCGAAGGCCGCCAGCGCCAGCACCGCGCCGACCAGCACGCGATCGACGCCGACGTCGCTGGGCCGGATCGGCGCGGCGGCGCGGCCGTCGTCGCTGGTCAGCCGGCGGACCCTGGCGCGGAGGCTCCCCCAGACCTCCAGGGCGCCGGCGACGAACATGCTGTGCTTGGGCTCGGGCGCGACCCTGGCCTTGAGGGCCGCGGTCTCGGGGCCGGCGACGCGACGGACGACCTTCTTCATCGCGCGCCACCCTCGGCGCCGGCGACGCGCGCAACCGCCGTCCGGAACACCTCGGCGCGGTGGGCGTAGTCGCGGAACATGTCGAAGCTGGAGCAGGCGGGCGACAGCACCACGGCGTCGCCGGGACGGGCGAGCCGGCGCGCGCGCGCTCGACCGCCTCCTCCATGCGTCGGCGCGCGCTCGACGCGGGAGCACACCGCGCAGGACGGCGGCGATGCGGTCGGCCGCCTCGCCGATCAGCACCGCGGCGCGCCCGACCTGCTTGCAGCGCCTCGGCCAGCGGCGCGTAGTCGCCGCCCTTGTCGCGCCCGCCCGCGATCAGGACGACGGGGCGCGGGAAGCCCGTCCAGCGCGGCCACCACCGCGCCGACGTTGGTGCCCTTCGAGTCGTCGTAGTAGGCGACGCCGCCGGTCTCGGCGCACCAGCTCCATGCGGTGGGCCAGGGGCCGGAAGGCGCAGCAGCGCGGCGCGCGCCTCGGCGGGCGTGGCGCCGGCCAGCCGCGCCGCCAGCAGCGCCGCCAGCGCGTTCTCCTGGTTGTGGCGGCCGACCAGGCCGGGTGGGTGCGCGGGATAGCGCTCGAGCGCGCCGCCCGGCAGGCGGATGGCGCAGGCGCGTCCGGCTCCAGCCAGCCGGCGCCGTCGCCGGTCTGGTCGAGCGTCCGCGTGACCGAGAATCCGACGCGCCGGCTGCGGATCCCGTCGCTGGCCGCCACCGCCAGCGGATCGTCGACGTTGACCACCGCGAAGTCGGCGGCGGTCTGCGCGGCGAACACGCGCGCCTTGGCCGCGGCGTAGCCGTCGAAGTCGGGGTAGCGGTCGAGGTGGTCGGCGGTGATGTTGAGCAGCACCGCGACGCGCGGGTGAAACTGGTCGACGGTCTCGAGCTGGAAGCTCGAGACCTCGACGACGCAGACCCCCGTCTCGCCGGCCGCGGCGCTGTCCGCACCGCGTCGGCCAGGGGCTCGCCCAGGTTGCCGCCCACGAAGGTCGGCCGGCCGGTCGCCGTCACATGTCGCCGCACAGCGTGGTGGTGGTCGATTTGCCGTTGGTGCCGGTGATGGCGACGACGGTGCCGGCGACGAAGCGCGAGGCCAGCTCCATCTCGCCGGTGATCGCCACGCCCGCGGCGCGCGCCGCCGCCAGCTCGGGCAGCGCCGGCACGCCGGGCGAGAGCACGATCAGGTCCGCGCCCAGGAAGGTCTCCCGCCGATGGCCCGCCGAGCTCGCGGCGCGACACCCGGCGAGCGCCGCCAGCGCCGGACCCAGCGCGGCCTCGTCGCGCCTGTCGGTGACCGTCACCCGCGCGCCGCGCTGCGCGCAAAGCGCGCCGCGGCCAGCCCCGAACGTCCCGGCGCCGACCACCAGAACCCGTCTTGCCGCGCAGAGGTCCGAGGCTCATCGCACCTTCAGAGTGATGATGAGACCCAGGATCGCGCATGCGAACGAGACGATCCAAAAACGCACCACGATTCGGGATTCGGGCCAGCCCAGCTTCTCGAAGTGGTGGTGGATGGGCGCCATCAGGAAGATCCGCTTGCCGGTCAGCTTGAAGTACCCGACCTGGATGATGTCGCTGACCGCCTCGACGACGAACACGCCGCCGATGAGGGGCAGCGACAGCTCGGTCTTGGTCGCCAGCGCGACGAAGCCGAGCGCGCCCGCCCAGGGCCAGCGCCCCGACGTCGCCCATGAACACCTGGGCCGGGTGGGTGTTGAACCAGAGGAAGCCGATGCCGGCGCCGCCCATCGCGCCGCAGAAGACCGCCAGCTCGCCGGCCCCGGCGACGTGGGCGATGCCCAGGTACTCGGCGATGTTGAAGGCTCGCAGCGTCGTGCCGGCGGCGTACGACAGCAGCAGGAAGGTGAACGAGCAGATGATCACCGGCCCGATGGCCAGCCCGTCGAGCCCGTCGGTCAGGTTGACCGCGTTCGACTCCGCCATCAGCACGAACACGGCGAACGCGACGTAGGCCACGAGCGGCAGCGTCGTCCAGGCCAGCAGGCCGCCCGACATGTGATGGAAGTTGACCAGCGGCAGCGCCAGCCGCAGCCGGATGTCCTCGGGCAGGGCGTCGCCGTGAAGAGCCAGATCATCGCGACGGCGCCGATCACGAACTGGCCCAGCAGCTTCAGCTTGCCCGGCAGCCCCTTCTTGTTCTTCTTCGACAGCTTGAGGTAGTCGTCGAGGAAGCCGAGCCGCCGTAGCCCACGGTGACCACAGCGCCAGCCAGACCAGCGTGCTGTGCAGGTCGCACCAGAGGAGCGTGGCCGCCACCAGCGCCATGATGATGAGCGCGCCGCCCATGGTCGGGCGTGCCCTTCTTGGAGGCGTGCGCCGCGGGGCCGTCGTCGCGGATCACCTCGCCCAGCTGCCGCGCGCGGGCGCGGCGGATGAACCAGGGCGCGACCAGGAAGGTGATCAGCAGCGACGTCAGCGTCGCCAGGCCGATGCGCGTCGAGACGTAGCGGAAGACGTTGACGCCCGGTACGCGGTCGCGCAGCAGTGAAAGAGGTGAAACAGCACTAGGCACGCCTCCAGGTCGGGGTGCCCAGGGCGGCGCCGTAGTGCGTCGACGCGCTGCGTCTCGAGGCGCATGCCGCGCGACGCTTTGACGAGGATCCAGTCGCCCGGGGCGGTCCAGGGGACGATCGAGCACCGGCGGCGCCGCCTCGGGTGGTCGACGCCACCTCGGCCCGGGTGAGGCCGCGCGGCGCGCGCGCCGGCCACCACCACGCGCGGCGTGATCGCCGCACCGGCGACCAGCCCGGCGCAGCCCGCGCCGCCGCCTCGGCCCCCAGCTCGTGGTGGCGGGCCTCGGCGTCGGGCCCAGCTCTAGCATGTCGCCCAGCACCGCGAAGGCGGCGCCCCCGCCGGCGGCCGAGCCACGACCGCGGCCAGCGCCGCGCGTCATCGACGCCGGGTTGGCGTTGTAGCAGTCGTCGAGGATGGTGCGGCCGCCGGCCGCGAACGGTGCGCGCCCGATGCGGCGGCAGCGTCACCGTCGCCAGCTGCGGCGGCGGCCGCGAGCGGCGGAACCCCGGCGGCGAGCGCGACCGCCAGCGCGGCGGCGCCGTTGCGGGCGTTGTGCTGTCCGCCCAGCGGCAGGCGGGCGACCACCGGCGTGCCGCGCGACCGCGTAGCGCACGGTGGCGCCCTCGACGCCCGCCGGGATGAAGTCGAGCACGCGGACATCGCCGGCCGCGCGCCCGCCGAAGGTGAGCCGCCGCGCCTCGGGCACGACGGCCGCCTGGGCGGCGATCAGCGGATCGTCGACGGGGAGCACCAGCTGCCGCGGTCTCCCTGGGCGGCCATCGTCGCGAACAGCTCCCCCTTGGCGCGCGCCACCTCGGCGATCGAGCCCAGCGTCTCCAGATGCGCGCCGGCCACGTTGGTGATGACGCCGACGTCGGGGCGGGCGATCTCGGCGAGGTAGGCGATCTCGCCGCGCGCGCGCATCGCCATCTCCAGCACCCAGGTCGCCTCGTCGCCGGCGGCGCCCAGGATCGTCAGCGGCAGCCCGACGTCGGTGTTGAAGTTGCCCGGCGTCCGCAGCGCCGGGGCCGAGTGGCTTCAGCGCCGCGGCGCACAGCTCCTTGGTGGTGGTCTTGCCGTTCGAGCCGGTCACCGCGACGACGCGTCCCCGGAAGGCGGCCCGGGCGGCGCGGGCCAGCTCGCCGAGCGCCCGCCGGGGATCGTCGACGGCGATCACCGCGACGTCGGCACAGTCCGTCGGGGAGGCCCCGGTCGCGGGCCACCACCACGCCGGCCGCGCCGGCGGTGGCCGCCTGCGCGGCGAACTCGAAGCCGTCGACGCGCGCGCCCGGGAGGGCGAAGAAGAGCTGCCCGGGGAGCACGCCGCGGCTGTCGGTGGCGGCCCCCGCGAAGTCGGGGCCGCGCGCGCCGGGCTGCACCAGCGCGCCGCCCATGGCCCGGGCGGCGTCGGCGAGAGACCGCGACATCGGCGCGCTCACGCCGCCACCCCCGCCGTCGCGAGCGCCGCCGCCGCCTCTTCGCGATCGTCGAAGTGGATCTTGGTCGTGCCGAGGATCTGGTAGTCCTCGTGCCCCTTGCCGGCGATCAGCAGCACGTCGCCCGGGAGCGCCGCCGCCACCGGCGCGCCGGATCGCGGTGCGCCGATCGACGGCGACGTGATATCCGCGCGCGGCGCCCCGCAACGCTTCGCCGCCCAGCGCTTCTGCGGAAAGCTCGCGGATCACCGTCTTGCGGACGCCGTCGAGGATCATCCCGACGATGGCGTCCGGCTCCTCGGTGCGCGGGTTGTCCGAGGTGACGAAGACCAGATCGGCGCCGCGGGCCGCGACTCGCCCATCAGCGGGCGCTTGCCGCGATCGCGATCGCCGCCGCAGCCGAACACCACCAGCAAGCGCCCGCCGGGCGCTACCAGCGGCCGCATCGTCGCGATCGCCCGCTCCAGCGCGTCGGGCGTATGCGCGTAGTCGACCACGCAGAGCACGCCGCGCTCGTTCGCACCCGCTCCAGCCGGCCCGGCACCGCCACCGCGGCCGCCCCGGCGGCGATCGCCTCGGCCGGCAGCCCGTGCGCGATCGCCATGCCGACCGCCAGCGCCAGGTTCGACAGATTGAACTCGCCCACCAGCGGCGACGCGAGCTCGATCCGCCCCGCCGGCGTCGCGAACGTCGCGCGGGTGCCGTCGGCGGCCAGCGTGTGGCGCTCGACGACGACGTCGGCGGCAACGCCGGGACGGCGGGCGATCGTCAGCCGCGCCGGCGCCTGCGCGCGCGCCGCCATCTCGCGGCCATGCTCGTCGTCGGCGAAGGTGACGGCGACGCCGGCGCGTCGATCGATCAGATGGGCGAACAGCAGCGCCTTGGCGTCGAAGTACCGCGCCATCGTGCCGTGGTAGTCGAGGTGATCCTGGGTCACGTTGGTCAGTGCCGCGACGCGGAAGCGGCACCCGTCCAGGCGCCCCTGCTCCAGCGCGTGCGACGTCGCCTCTAACACGACGTCGGTGGTGCCCGCCGCGCGCATCTCGGCCAGGATCTCGTGCAGCATCAGCGCGCCGGGCGTGGTCAGCGGGGCCGGGCGGCCGGGGAGTCCGACGGCCCGGTAGCTGACCGTTCCGAACAGCCCCGCGGCTTTCCCAGCCGCGCGCAGCATCTGCTCGACGATGTACGAGGTGGTGGTCTTGCCGTTGGTGCCGGTCACCGCCAGCAGCTCCAGGGCCGCGGCGGCGCGGTAGCGGTTCGCGGCGATGACGCCCAGCGCGTGGCGCGCGTTGGGGACGGTGACGACGGCCGCTGCGCCGGTCGCCATGGTCGCGGCGCCCGGCGCGTCGGATGTCGCGTTGCCTTCCACGACGATCGCGATCGCGCCCCGCGCGACGGCGTCGGCGACGAACGTCCGCCCATCGGCGGCGACGCCGGGCACGGCGACGAACAGGTCGCCCGGGCCGCAGCGACGCGAGTCGTCTCGCACCTCGGCGATCGGCAGCGCCGCGTCACCGCGCACGCGCGCGTCGTCGATCCCCGTCAACAGCGCGCCCAGGGTCGTCGTGGCGGTGGTCATTCTCGACGCCCGAACGCCACGCGACAGACGACCCCCGCCGGCGCAGGGCCCGGCGCCGGTCGCTGGCGCAGGGCGATGCCGGTGGCGCGGCCGTCGGGATCGTCGAAAGCCAGCTCGACGCTGCTGCGCCGGGCGGCGCGGATCGCCTGCCCCAGGCTGAGGCCGACGAAGTCGGGAACGATCACCCGGGCCGACGCCCCGTCCTCGCCGTCACCCGCGCGCGCCCCCTCGGCGCCGGCGACCTGATCCCACTGCTCGGCCAGGGCCGGATCGTCGCCGAGGGCGTCGTCGCCGATCGGCAGGTCGGTCGCGGGCGCCTCGGCGACCGGCGCGTCGTCGGTCTCGGCGGCGGCCGCCTTCTTGGCCGCGACGGCGACGTTGGGCGCCACGTGCAGGTAGCGCAGCGCCGGCTCCGCGATCTCCTTGAAGATCGGCGCCGCCACCGCGCCGCCCAGGTGCGCCCCCTGGGGCTCGTCCAGCACGACGATGATCGCCAGCCGCGGATCCTCCGCCGGCACGACGCCGACGAACGACGCCACGTACTTGTTCGGATCGTAGTGACCGTTGGCGGCCTTCTGCGCGGTTCCGGTCTTACCCGCAACGGTGTAGCCCTCGATCGCCGCCTGCTTGGCCGTCCCACCCTGCTCGGTCACGCCGCGCATGATCCCCAGCATGGTGCGCGCCGTGGCGGGCGCCATCACGCGCCGCTCCGGCAGCGGCCGGGCCGGCTCGATCGTGCCGTCCGGCTGGACGACGCGGGCCACGATGTGCGGCGTCCGGTAGATGCCGCCCCCGGCGATCGCGCTGACGCCCGCGACGACCTGCAGCGGCGTCACCGTCATGCCGTGGCCGAAGGAGACGTTCGCGAAGCCGATGTCGCCCCACTTGGCGACCGGCCGGATGATCCCGGCCCGCTCGCCCGGCAGCTCGATGCCGGTCGGCCGCCCGAAGCCGAAGCGGGCCAGGGCGTCGGCCAGCTCATCGCGCCCCAACCGGCGCGCGACCTTCGTCGCCCCGATGTTGCTCGAGAACTTGAACACCTCCGCGACGGTCAGCGACCCGTGTGGGTGGGTGTCGTGGATGGTGAACTTGCCCACCATCATCCGCCCCATCATGCAGTCGAACCGGTCGTCGGGACGAACCGCGCCCGCCTCCAGTGCCGCCCCGATCGTGAAGGTCTTCATGGTCGAGCCGGGCTCGTAGGTGTCGGTGATGGCGCGGTTGCGCGCCCCGGTCTCGGCCGCAGTGGCGGGATCGTTCGGGTTGTAGGTGGGGAACGACGCCATCGCCAGCACCTCGCCGGTGCGCGGGTCCATCATGATGGCGACCGCGCCCTTGGCCTGGTGCGAGACCGCCGCCGAGGAGAGCGCCCGTTCCGTCACGAAGGTCAGGTAGCGGTCGATCGTGAGCACCACGTCGCTGCCGGCCGTGTTCGGCCCCTCGACCGACCCCTCGACCGCGATGTCGCGTCCCAGGGCGTCCCGCATCCCCTGGACCGACGACGACGTGCCGCGCAGCTGCCCGTCCAGGGCCAGCTCGACGCCGTCGAGCCCGTTTCCCTCGGATCCGGCGTGTCCCATGACGGTCGCCGCCAGGGTCCGGTTGGCATAAAAGCGCCGCGGTTCGCGGGTGAACGCGACGCCGGGGAAGTTCATCGCCTTCACCGCCGCGACCTCGTCGGGCGTGACCTTGCGTTTGATCCAGGCGAAGAACCGGCGCTGGCCCAGCTTCTTCTCCAGGTCGACGCGGTCGAGCCCCAGCACCAGCGACAGCCGCCGTGCCGCCTCGCGCGGGTCGGGCAGCCGGCGCGGGTTGCAATATATCGAATCGACATCGGCCGTCGACGCCAGCTCGGCGCCGTTGCGGTCCAGGATGCGGCCCCGCTTGGGCGGCAACTCGACCTCGCGCAGGTACTGCTCCTCGGCCATCGCGCGCAGCCGATCGGCCTCGCGGACCTGCAGGGTGAAGGCGCGCTTGCCGACGCCGATGAACAGAGCTCCCAGCACCACACCGCAGGTGACGATGCGAATTCTGGTCCAGGGACTAGCGGCGACCACCGGCGTCCTTCCCGGTGGGGGCGGGCGTCGCGGCCGACAGCACGACGCCGGGTCGCAGCCGCACCACGGCCTCCGGCGCCGGGCGGCGCCATGTGCAGCTGATCCCGCGCGATGCCGATGATCCGGTCCGGATCCTTCAGCATGCCGATCTCGATGTTCAGCCGCCGGCGCTGCTCCTCGATCTCGGTGTTGATGCGCCGCTCGCGCCCCAGGTCGTAGGCGATCTGGATGCCGTGCATGCCGCACCCCGACGTGAGCCAGCGCCCCGACGGTCACCAGCGCCAGCAGGAACGCCCACACGCCGACGCCGCGCCGATTGCCGACGTCCGGCCGCGACGACCTCTTTGACCGGCACGCTCAGATCTTCTCCGCCGCACGCAGGTGCGCCGAGCGCGAGCGCCGGTTGCGCACCTGCTCCTCGCGCGCCGCGACGACCACGTGCTTGGTCAGCAGGCGGAACTGGGGCGTTCCCGTCTTGACGCCACCCGGCCCGCGCCCGGCCAGCGCCCGCAGCCGCTGCTTCACGATGCGATCCTCCAGCGAATGGAAGGCGATGACGCACAGCCGGCCGCCCGGCCGCAGGCAGTCGGCCACCATCGCGAGGAACCGTTCCAGCTGGTCGAGCTCCTCGTTGACCGCGATGCGCAGCGCCTGGAACGTTCGGGTCGCCGGGTTCTTGCCCGGCTCGCGCCCCGGCACCGCGCGCGCGACCAGCGCAGCCAGCTTGCCGGTGGTCTCCAGCGGTTCGCTGCGGCGGGCGTCGACGATCGCGCGCGCGACCCGCGCGGCGTGACGTTCCTCGCCGAAGTCGCGGATGATGCGGGCCAGCTCGTCTTCGTCCACCCGGCGCAAGAGCTCGGCCGCGGTCTCGCCCTGGGTCGGGTCCATGCGCATGTCGAGCGGGCCGTCGTTGCGAAACGAAAAGCCGCGCTCGGGTCGGTCGAGCTGTGGGGACGACACGCCCAGGTCGACCAGAAACCCGTCGACCGGAATCATCCCCAGCCGCTCCAGCACCGAACGCGCCTCGGAGAACCGGGCGTGGACCAGCGTCACGCGATCGCCGAACGGTTCCAGGTGGGTGCGGGCCGCGGCCAGCGCGTCCGGATCCCGATCCAGTCCCACCAGTCGTCCGTCCGGGGCCGATCGCTCGAGGATGCCGCGGGCGTGTCCCCCGAGGCCGACGGTTGCGTCGCAATAGCTGCCCCCCGGGCGCGGGGCGAGCCAGGCCAGGGTCTCGTCCAGCAGGACCGGCAGGTGGTCCCGTTCTACCTGACGCGGATCGGCAGAAAGGGGCGGGGGCGGCGTCGCCATGGCCGCATCATTCTTAGCCAAGGGTCTTGTGTGTCAAGTTTTGCACTGGAGATATTGCCCGTGATTTCAACGAGATAAGTAGACATCCCCGACCCCGCACGCGCTCTGCGTCAGGGTTTTGGATTGTGATCGCTCTCACCGACGGAGCCACGGATGACCATATGGGCTAACCCCGCTTGACTAAAGGGTTCTTCGCTGTATCATTGCGCGGTTGTAACGAACCGGAGGACGGCCGAGGTCCAACTTAGGAGACGGGGATGGACGCGAAATTTTTTGAGATCGACACGAAGATGGAGGCGCTCCGCAACCGGACAGCCGGCTTCCCTTTGAAGATCCAGAAGGATTACCGTGACCGGCTGGATGTTTCCTGGATTTTCCACGACAACGCGCTCGAGGGCGTCGTTCTGTCGTACTCAGAGCTGAAGGCTGCGATCGATCAGCGGATCATCAGCGACGTCACGCTGATCCCGATGTACGAAGAGGTTCGCAACCACAAGAACGCGGTCGACTTCGTGCGCGAGGCGAGTATCGCCAAGAAGCCGCCGGTCGTCGATCTGGAGCTCGTTCGCAAGCTCTACGCGATGCTGACTCCGGAAGAAGCGGCGAAGGGCTATCCGTACCGCAAGGAGAACCCGCTTCACCGGCTCTACTATCACGAGATCGCGCCGCCCGAGAAAATCACCTACAAGATGCGCAAGCTGGGCGAGTGGATGGAGTCGGACGAGTTCACGGAGCTGCACCCGATCACGCGCGCGACCAAGGCGCACTTCCGGCTGCTCAACATCTACCCGTGGACCAAGAACTCGGGCAAGGTCGCGCGCCTGCTCATGAACTTCATCCTGATTCGCCATGGCTACCTGCCGGCGGTCATCCACTCGATCGAGCGCCAGCGCTACTACGAGGTGCTCCGCTTCGAGAACGAGGGTCTACTGAACCTGGTCGTCGAGTCGCTGGAAAACAGCATCGAGACCACGGCCAAGTTCCTCGACGAGCTGAACGGCCTGCGCGTCAAACGCGCGAGCTAGTCAGCCGCCCTTCGCCCATCGAGTCCCGGGACCGAGCCAGCGAGCGCAGCGTGGCTTCGCCACGCGAAGCGAGCCGGGGGCGCGGGGGACCAAAGGGCGCGAAGCGCCCGACGCCCCCCGATACGATCGTCTGGCTTCGCCACGCGAAGCGAGCCGGGGGCGCGGGGGGCCCAAGGGCGCGAAGCGCCCGACGCCCCCCGAAAAAAATGACGCGCCGGGGTTTGGGCCGCCGGCGCGTCGTGGTTCGCTAGGGGACTGGTCGGGGGGCTGACGCCGCGGGGCGCCGCCCAGTTCGAACTCCGGCGCGAGCCGCACCGGTGATTCAGGTCTGCGTCCTCAAGGGCTCGGGACGCGTGAGACTTCGGAAGCTCGAACAGCGAGCTCTAGGGTCGCGGAGGCTTACCTCCGGCCGGCCTCCTTGGCTCCGACACGGGGAAGATGGCGTAGAGACAGCGTACCGTTCTGGTGGGTGCGTTTACTCATGCGTTCTTCTCCTCCTTCTTGGGCCAGTCGCTTGCGAACCCTTCTTGGATGCTAGCGTGCCCGTCGACAATCCGCCAGCTTCTGACATCGCCCGCGGCGGTGATATGAAGTGGCGATGTCCGAGGGCGGCAAACCAAGCGGTGGGCGCGGCGCGCGCTTCGCCGGGGCGATGGATCCCGCGGCGGCGGCGCTGAACGCCTCCGTGCATTTCGATCGGCGGCTGCTGCGCGACGACGTACGTGGCAGTCAGGCGCATGCCCACATGCTGGCGGCGGCCGGGCTGATCTCCCCAGCCGACGCCGAGGCGATCGTGGCGGGGCTGGAGCGTGTGGCCGGGGAGTTCGAGTCGGGCGAACGGACGCTCGATCCCGCGCTGGAAGACGTCCACATGAACGTCGAGAGCCGGCTCACCGAGCTGATCGGCGAGGCGGGCCGCCGGCTGCACACGGCCCGCAGCCGCAACGATCAGGTCGCGACCGACCTCCGCCTCTACGCCCGCCGCGGCGGCGCTGGAGATGGTGGCGGCGATCGACCGCGCCCGCGTCGCGCTTTGTCGGCGGGCGCGCGAGCACGCGGCGACGTTGATGCCTGGATACACGCACCTACAGCGCGCGCAGGCCGTTACCCTGGGTCACCACCTGCTTGCGTACGCCGAGATGCTCGCGCGCGATCGGGGACGGTTGCTCGACGCCGAGCGCCGCGCCGGCCGAATCGCCGCTGGGCTCGGGCGCGCTCGCCGGTACCGGGCTTGCCGATCGATCGCGCGCACACGGCGCCACGCGCTCGGCTTCGGGGGACCTACGCGCAACAGCCTGGACGCCGTCTCCGATCGCGACTTCGCCGCCGAGCTGCGCTTTCGCGTGCGCGCTGCTCGCCGTGCATCTGTCGCGGCTCGGTGAAGAGCTGGTGCTCTGGTCGACGACCGAGTTCGGATTCGTGCAGCTCGGCGAAGGCTATTGCTCCGGGCAGCTCGCTGATGCCGCAGAAACGCAACCCGGACATCGCCGAGCTGTTGCGCGGCAAGCCGGGACGCGCGATCGGCGACGTCGTTGCGCTGTTGACGATCAGCAAGGGGCTGACCCTCGCTTACAACAAGGATCTGCAGGAGACCCAGGAGCCGCTCTACGACGCGGTGGAGACCGCGCGGCAGTCGCTGGCTGTGCTGCCCGGCTTGATCGCGGGGCTCCAATTCGACACGGCCCGGATGCGCGCCGCCGCGGACGATCCCGCGCTGGGGGCGACCGATCTCGCCGAGCAGCTGGTACGGGGAGGCACGCCGTTCCGCAGCGCCCACGAGATCGTCGGCCGCCTGGTGCGGCGCGCGGAGGAGCGCGGGGTCTCCCTGCGCGGGCTGACCGAGGAGGATCTCCGGGCGGTCGATCCGAAGCTGTCGCCCGACACGATGGCCGCCCTCGACGCCCAGCGCGCCGTCGCCGCGCGCGCTCTTCCGGGAGGACCCGCACCAGCTGCCGTCGCGCGCGAGCTCGACCGGCTCGAGGCTGAGCTGCGCGCTCTCGGGTTCGACCTCTAGTCGCGATCTCTGGCGCCCTTCTCGGGGCTGCTCCGCTTGTCGTTTCTTCGCTCGTGTTTATCCACGGGTCGAAGGGAGCGACGACGACGATGGCCAATATCACCAGAAGGAATTCGGGACAGGAGGTGACACCGAACACTGGAGCGTGGGATCCGTTTCGCGTCGTGCGCGACGTGTTTCGCTGGGATCCGTTCCGGGAAATCGAAGCGGCGCTGGGTGGTGAGTACCGCGGTCTCGGAAGCTTCGCGCCGACCTTCGACGTCAAGGAGACCAAAGAGTCGTACGTGTTCCGCGCCGACCTGCCCGGCGTCAAGGACGAGGATCTCGACATCTCGCTGACCGGCAGTCGACTGACGATCTCTGGTCACCGGGAGCAAGAGACCCGCGAGCAGGGAGAGACGTACTACGCGACCGAGCGTTCCTACGGCGCGTTCAGCCGCGCGTTCACCTTGCCCGATGGCACCGACGTGGAGAATGTTTCCGCCGAGCTGAAGAACGGCGTGCTCGCGGTGAACGTTCCGAAGAAACCCGAGGTGCAGGCGAAGCGGATCGCGATCGGCAAAGGCCACGAGCGGAAGGCGAAGGCCTGACGGTCTACAGCAGGACCCTAGAAGCGCGCGTGCAGCAGCAGCGCTGACGGCGCGAGGCCCACGGCAATTGTGGGCTCGTGCCGGCGGCCGATCACGATGAACGCCGCGCCCGTCGCGAGCACGGCCGCTCCGCCTCCTGCCAGCAGCCAGCCGCCGTTCCTGGTTGCGTATACCCTGGTGCACGAAGGACCGCAGTTGAACCGGTCGCCCGTCGCGCGGTCGTCGAGCGCGATCCGGATCGTGCCCCAGGTCAGCAAGCCCGCGCCGACGGCGAGCAGCGTGCCTCCGGCCCACAGCAGGGACTTCCTTCCCGGGCGCGTCGTCGCGAGGAGCGGAGTCGGAGGCGCCAGCGCGACAGCCGCCCGTGTATCGACGGGATCGAGAACGATCGCCAGTGTGGTCCGCGCGCCGGGTTGGACCAGGACCGTTTTCGTGAACCGCTTGAAGCCGTTTCCGGTCGCGGCCACCAGCACATGTCCCGCGGCGACCCGTGTGGGGCGAAGGTGGGGCAGGGGTCCGACCGGGCGCCCGTCGACGCTCACGTCGGTTCCTGCCGGGCCGCTGACGCTCAATTCGCCAACGTGCGTACGCACCACGATGAGCGCCGCGTCAATCAGCGCCTGGTTCCGCCGTACCCAGGCGTCGCCGGTGATCGCAAGCGCCGCTGCCAGGTGTGTCTCTGCCTCCAGCCACAGCTGCACGGAGGCTTCGGCGAGACCCAGTTGACCGAGCGCCCGTGGAGACGGGGCGAGGGCGTGTGCCCGACGGAACAGCTCCAACGCCTCGCTCGCCTTCCCCTCGCGCCGAAGCTCCAGTCCTTGGGCGATCAGCGCTTTGGACTGGGTCTCGCTGCTGGTCGGGGTCTCGCCGCCGGGGGCCGCTTGCGCCGCAACCGCCCTGAACGATGTTACGAGTGCGAGCAGCGTGACCGGAATGACAACGCCGGGACGCATCAGAGCCCGCCCCGGCAGTACGATCGCCGGATGTCGACCATGCCTGCTTCATCGCGCAGGCGGTCCAAACGTTGTGCCGGCTGTCGAGCCAGCCGGCGATCAGTTCGCCGGGATGCCGATGCCGTTCTGATCGACGGTCGGAAGCTTCCGCCGCCGTGTGGCGTGCTTCCTGGTCACCGGAGCGGCGGGGGAGGCTGACGCCGACGGCGTGTCGGCCGCCGGTGCGACCGGGGGCTGCGGCGCGGGCATCGGTGGCGGCGTCACCGCGGTCGCCGGTGCTGTCTCCGGCGCCGGTGCCGTGGGGGTCGAGCTCGCGGGCATCACCGCGGGTACGGGAGCAGGCTCGGGTTCCGCGCGCGCGAACCAGATCCCGGCTCCGAGCACGACCCCACAGCACGCCCCGATGAAGATGGCGATCCATCGTCGCTCGCCGCCGACCGTCGTCGGGACCTTGCCCGTCTTGCCGGTCTTCGACACCGCCAGCTTCGTCGAGATCAGCAGCTGCGGTTTCCCCGTGATCGACGCCGGCGCATCGTTCGCCGCGGCGGCCGCCACGACCACCGTCCTGGCCGGCGCTTCAACCGACGTCTTGCTCATCGGCATCGCCACCACCGTCGCGGGCGTGCCGGCCTTCGGGGATGGGCCCACGACCGCCGCCGCCGCGGGCGGTCGCGCCTCATCGCGGTCGGTCCGTCCGGCCCGCACCAGAACCTCGACCAGCGGCACGCCGTGCACGGACTCCTTGGCCGGGCGCGCCACCGGCGGCGTGTGGAAGTAGTAGTTCTTCCATTGGTCACGGCCGCGCGGGCTCGCGAACTCCCACAGCTTCTGCCCCAGCGCGTGGATCGACTCGAACCGATCGCGGGGGTCGTTGGCCATCGCCCGCAAGATGATCGCCTCCAGTCCCGGTGGCAGCTCGGGCCGCAAGGATCGAGGCGGCTCGAAGCGCCCCGCCTCGATCGCCCGCAGCAGGGTCACCCCGTGGTGATCGCGAAACGGCAGCCGTTTGGTCAGGCAGACGTACAGGAGCACCCCGAGCGCGTACTGATCGCTCGCCGGGCCGACCTTGCCATTCACCTGCTCGGGCGACAGGTACTGGGGCGTGCCGACGATCTGCCCGTCCTCGGTGATCTCGGCCTCCGCCACCATCGCCGCCTTCGAGACCCCGAAGTCGAGCACCTTGACCTCCCAGCCGGTGTCCGTGTCGACCAGGAAGACGTTGCTCGGCTTCAGATCGCGGTGGACGATGTCGGCGTGGTGGCAGGCGCGCAGGGCGGCGCAGACGCCCATCACGACGTCAGCGACGTGGTCGATCGCCAGCGGCTCGGGGTTGGATCTTCACCAGCGTTCCGAGGTCGCGGCCGCGCAGGAACTCCATCACCAGGAACGGCGTGCCGTCGTCGGCGAAGCCGAAGTCGAGCACCTGGACGACGTTGCGGTGATCGATCTTCGAGATCGCCAGCGCCTCGCGGAGGAAGCGCTGCCGCACCGCCTCGGTCAGCTGCGCGCCCGCGTGCTGGGGGACCACGGTCTTCAGCGCCACCGTGCGCCCCAGCTTGGAGTCGATCGCCCGGTAGACGGCGCCCATCCCCCCCTGGCCGATCGGCTCGCGGATCTCGTAGCGGTCGATCCGCCGCCCCTTGGCCAGCCCCGTACCTGACCCCGTCATGTCGGTATCTTCCGCATTGGCCGTCCGAAATCGGTTGCGGATGGTATCGCGTTTCCGTTTGTGTGAGGCTGCGCGGAACGACATGACGTCGGGTGCGATCGACGAAACCGCACAACGTTTCGGGCCTTACGTGCTCCTGCACGTAGCGGGCGCCGGCGGGATGGGGCGCGTGCAGCTGGCGCTGTCGGGGCGAGCCGGCATGGCCAAGCTCTGCGTGCTCAAACGGATCCACGCGGAGCTGGGCAACCCCGAGCAGGAGGCGCGCTTCCGGCGCGAGGCGACACTGGCCCTGCGGCTGTCGCACGGGGCGATCGCCCAGACCTTCTCCGTCGACGAGATCGAAGGCGAGCTCTGCATCTCGCAGGAGTTCGTCGAGGGGGTGAGCCTGGCGCGCCTCCTGCGCAGCTGCCGTTCGGCGAACGAGCGGGTCCCGACGGCCATCGCTGTCTTCGTCGCGCGCGAGCTGGCGCGGGCGCTCGCGTACGCGCACGGCCTCGACGGGGGTGGCGTCGTCCACCGCGACGTCGTCCCCGACAACGTCATGCTCTCGTACAGCGGCGAGGTGAAGCTGATCGACTTTGGCATCGCCAAGATCGCCGGCGACGCGTCGCTGACCCAGACCGGCATGATCGTCGGGCGGCTGTCGCACACGGCCCCCGAGGTGCTGGCGGGGCGGTCGGCCGACGCGCGCGCGGACCTCTATTCGCTGGGCGTCGTGATGTGGGAGCTGGTGACGGGGGTCGCGCCCGATGATGTTCGCCAGCACGGGCCGGACGCCGCTTTTCCCGCGCCGTCGACCCGCGTGGCCGACCTTCCACCGGAGGTCGACGCGATCGTGCTCAAGCTGCTGGCGGTCGATCCCGCCGCGCGCTACCAGCGCGCCGACGAGGTCCAGCAGGCGCTGGGCGTGACGCTGTGGCCCGGCTTCGTGGGCGATCGCGCGCTGGCCGAGCTGCTCGGTCGCCATTTCGAGATCGAACGCGAGCGGGACTTCCTGGCCATCGAGGTGGCGCGGGCCGAGCGGGGGCTGGGCGCGGGCGCGGTGGCCGGCGCCGCGGTCAGCGCGGCGCCTGTGGGCAGCGCGGCGCCGGGGATCAGCGACGCCTGGTTCAACGCCGCTCCCCCCGACGCACCGGAATCGGCGCCCCTGGGCTCGGGGACAGCCCCGATTCGTACGCACAGCAACGCGGCCAAGGTCGCGCTGGTCGCGGCCGCGGCGACGACGGTGATCGCTGGTGCGCTCTGGATGCAGAGTGGCGAGCGCCCGTCCCATCGCCTGGAAGCGCCGTCAGCCCTGCCGGCGCCGCCTCGGCAGGTGGAGCCGCGGCCGGTGCCTCGCCCGACCGAACCGCGCCCCGCGCCGACGCCCGTCGCGGTGCCTGAGCCGACTCCGATCGCGGCGCCTGAGCCGACTCCCGTCGCGGTGCCCGCGCCGACGCCCGTCGCGGTGCCCGCGCCGACGCAGGTCGCACCGACGCTCACCGCACCGACGGACGTCGTGCCGACGCCTCCGATCCAGGCCCTGGCTCCGCCCGTGCCGACAGAGCTCCCGCCGCCACCCGCCGCGCCGTCACAGCCGACGCCCGCGAACGCCGTCGACCCCCCGCCGGCCGCCCCGTTGGCGCCGGTCGCGCCGACCGCCAGGCCGTCGCAGCTGGTCGCGCGCGCCGAGGAGAGCTTCGAACGGGGCGAGCTGCCGCAAGCCATCGCTCTCGCCCGCCAGGCCGCGCGCGCCGGTGGCGGCTATCGGGCGTACCTGATCGCAGGCAAGGCGCTGCTCGCCGACGGGCGCATGGCCGAGGCCGAAACCGCGCTGGCTCAGGCCGCCGTTTCCGCTCCTTCCGGAAATCCGGACGCGGCCGCGCTGCTGGAACGGGTCCGCGCCCGCCGCGCGCGCCTCGGTCAGTGACACGGGGTTTTGCAAAGCCGCGTCAGACGAGCGAAGAATACGACCCCATGTCGGGGATATCGCGGGCGGCGTTGGCCGCATTCGTCATCGTTTCGGTCTCCGCAGGCGCGGTCCGCGCCGACGAGCGACCGCTGCCCCGGATCGCCGTCGCTCAGATCGGCGAGTTCCACGTCGCGCGCACGCTGGGCGAGCTGGGGCCCGACGTCGTCATTCGCGCGGGCGCGCAAGGTGTGCGCGACGCCTGCTTCGGCCCCGACGGAAAGCTGCGCCCCCCCATCGCGTGCGACCGCCCCGCCGAAAACGCCCCCGCCGGCGTCTGCGTCGACGCAACGCTGTACCGCGCGCTGGGCCCGCTGGCCGCGTGCGAGGCGACCGACTCCGTGCCCGAGGCGATCGAGCTGCGCTCGCCCTGCCGCACCACCGAGTGCGTCCTCGCCGACGCGAAGGCGGCCGGCGCGTCGCACGTGCTGGTGGTGCAGGGGAAGAGCACGCAGTTCGGGCTCGACGTCGCCGTCGACCTGATCACGATCGGGTCGCCGCAGCAGCGCTCGAAGCGCTACCGCGACTACTTCCCCACCAGCGCCCGCAGCGACGCCGAGATCGTGCCGCGCACCGGGCCGCAGATCGTCGCCATCGTCCACGGCATGGCGCGCGACCTGGTCGGCGAGCTGCTGGTCGCGCCGCCCGAGGCGCCGGTGGCGGTGGCGCCGCCGGCCGCGGCAGTGACCCCGCCCGGTCCCACGCCGGTGGTCCCGCTGGTGTCGGAATCGCGCGAGGTTCCGCGGTGGGTCGGCTGGACGCTCGTGGGCGTGGGCGTGGCGTCGGTCGTCGTCGGCGCGCTCTACTGGGCCAAGGACGGCAATCTGATGCACGGCTGCGTGCCCGACATGGCCAACAACAACGGTTGCCCTGACAGCTGGGACACCACCACGAAGGCCGCCATCCCATTCATCGTTGGCGGCGTCGTGGCGGGCGGCGTCGGCGGCTGGCTGATCTACCGTTCGTCGCGCGCTCAGGTCGCTGCGACTGCGTCCCCCGGTGGCGTCGGGATTCACGGGAGATTCTGAGCATGGCGCGCACCTTCCTCTTCGCGGCGGTCGTCGCCGGCTTCTTCGCAGCGGTAACCTGCAGCCTGACCAAGCGCACCCCGGGAACCTGCCGCCACGACAACGAATGCGACCTGGGTCAGGTCTGCAACACCGAAGGACCGCAAAACCAGTACCACTGCGTCTCCGCCGACGGCGGCGTCCCCGGCTGCTCCGACGACAACCCCTGCCCCACCACCGGTCTTCTGACCAGGTGCCTCCCGACGACCGGTGAGTGCGTCGAGTGCCTGGCGAGGACCCACTGCGGCTACACGAACGTCTGCGACCCCACCTCGCACAGATGTGTCGGGTGCGTGCTGAGGACCGACTGCAGCGGAGATACGCGCCTGTGTGACCCGGACACCCTGACGTGCGTCGGTTGTCTCGGCAACCCCGGCGACTGCACCGGCCAAAAACCAATCTGCGAAGCGAAGTCCTGCCGCGCGTGCAAGTCCGACAGCGAGTGCCCGGCCGACCCAGGCATCTGCATGGAAGACGGCCACTGCGCAGCGACGACCGAGGTGGTGTACGTGAAGAACGACTCGGGTGTCACTTGCTCCGACTCAGGTGGCGGTTCGCTCAGCCAGCCGTTTTGTGCGCCCGCAGCGGCAATTGGCGTTTTGTCCCCGCAACGCCCTGTACTGCGAATTGATGGACCTGCAGCTGTAGACCGGGCCCTGTTCTCCGGGCTCACATTCCGCGTCGTGGTCGTCGGAAAGAACGATGCATTCATCAGCCCGGGAGCTGGAATCGGCCTACGCGCAACTGCCGGCTCCATCGTCGCAGTCCGCGCGCTAGCAATTCGCGGGGGAGCATCGGTCGGCGTGCAAGCCGATGCCGCCGCCGAGCTCCACATGGACCGCTGCCTTGTCGAGAACAACTCCGCCGGCGGCATTTCGATCGGCGATGCCAAGTACGAGATTCAGAACTCGATCATGGCTGGAAATAGTTACGGCGCGAAATTCGCGGCGACGTCGGTGCCAGTTGGGAGTGGGTTTTCTTTCAATACCGTCGTCGGAAATACAGGAAACGCCACCACTTGTGATTCGACGAGTTCGCGCACGCTCAATGACTCAATTGTCGTTGGAGTAAACGACTCGTGCGGCACCGTTAACTGCTTCCTGACGCCACAAGTGTTTCAACCTAGCCGTCCGTATCACCTGATGACCCCCATAGGGTGCCCGAATGGCGACCCTGCCAACCCGCCCGACTACGACTTCGACGGCGACCCGCGAATGTCGCCTCTCGACTGCGGCGCCGACCAACACACGCCGTAGGGGCGAATGCGTCTGGGGGCGCGTGCTCCGAACCAATCACCTCGAGGCCTGGCCTTGGCAGACCAGGCCAACGTTCGGCAGAACTCGGCATTGGACGTTGCCTCGGCAGATCAGGCCTAGCTTCGGGAGAGATCGGCATTCGACATTCGCGTCGGGAGCCGAAGGGTCCTCGGCGGGCTGCGCGTCGGGCGTGGCGGCGTCGGCCATGGTCTCGACGTTGATGGTCTCGGCCGGATCACTAGCGTAGTCCCCGCAGCCGACCATGGTCAGAGAGAGCAGGGCGATCGTCAGGGCGCTTTTGAAGGTCTTCATTTCGTTTCTCCTCGTGGGGTGTTCGGCGTTGCCATGAGCAACGGCCGGGCCAGCGCGCGAGGCTGCGAGCCGCGCCGGGGCAGCGGCGTGCGGCGTCAGCGGGTGTCAGCGGGTGTCAGCGGCGGTCGTCGTGGCTGACGGCTCGCCGGGGTCGCGCCGTCAGCGCAGGCCGATCGAGAACAGGTGGTTCGTCGTGAAGGCGTAGCGGTCGCCGGGGTCGTTCACCAGCGGGTAGGCCAGGGTGTATTCGAGGATGACCTTCTGGCCCAGTTGCACGCCGGCGTGGAGCATCGCCAGGCCGTCGCCGGTGCCGCGGCGGGCGGCGTAGCGGACGCCGGGTTCGGACTCGCCGTAGTTGAAGATCCAGTAGCTGCCGTAGCCGAAGGCGGCGTAGGGGGTCAGCGCGGGCGTGACGTCGTGGCTCAGCGCCACCGTCACCGGGACGTGGACGATCGTGGCGGCGCCCGAGGTGCCGCCGCCACCGGGATCGACTGCGCCGCCGAGCCCGGCCGAGAGCGACAGCGCCGTGCGCCGCGAAGGCGACAGCAGGTTCCACTTCAGATCACCCAACAGCCCCGCGCCGAAGAACAGCCGCACGCCGAAGTCGGCGCGGTCGGTCAGGCCGTGCCGGACCATGATGTCGACGGGCCAGCTGGCGACGTAGGCGTAGCGCTCGTTGTTGGCCACGCGGCTGACGGCGATGGTGGTGCGGGTCTGGCCGCGCGGTTCGGTGCGGGCGGTCTGCAGCTGTGCCAGGCCGCACCCGGCCGCCAGCCACGCTCCGAACGCGACGACCGCCAGCGGCCGCCCGGGCGTCACAGCGCCTCGAGCGCGGCGATTATCTCGTCTTTGGTCTGGTACATGTCGCAGAGCGCGCGGAGCTCGTCGCGCGTCGGGGGCGGGAGGTTGGAGCGGAGCTGCACCTCGGCGGTCTCCTCGCCGAGCAGCGTGTAGTCGGCGGGAACCAGCTTGCCGGTCCAGCAGCCTGAACCGGAGACGACCTCGGGCTCGTGGCCGGCGACGAACTCGGCGCGCGAGATCAGCGGTTTGACGCCGATGACGGCCCAGTAGGTGGTGATCTCGGCGCCGATCCCGATCGGGATGATCACGCGCGGGTCGCGGTCGATGTCGGGGTCGTCCGGCCACGCTTTCAGCCAGTCGCGCGCGGTCTTGATCGCCGCGTCGACGTCGAGCTCCGCCAGCTCGCCGGAGAGAATCCCCTCGGTGCGGGACATCCCGACGGCATCCGCGGTGACGAACGCCAGTCCGTAGAGGAGTTGCACGCGTTGGTCCAGCTCCGCCGCAAGCGTCAGGGGCGCGCGGTTCGCCGTCTCCAGCAGCCGTGCGGTGCCGGCGAGAAAGTCGGGCCCCATCGCCGCCTGCAGGAACGTGCGCAGGAATCGGTAGCCGCGCGCGCTGCGCAGGTAGAACGTGGGGAACGGCTCGGCCGGCAGCAGCGGGTAGAGGTCGACGGGGGGAGGGGGCGGACCAGACGTGGCGCCGCCGAACGACGCCACCTGCTTGACGTGCGTCTCGCGGTTCTGAATCAGCAGCGACTTGAACGTCTCGATCAGCTTGCGCTTGTATCCGGCGGTCAGCAGCAGGTGCTGGCTCTCGGGGCCGCGCTCGGGCAGCAGCAGCGTCTCCAGCGCCCAGGTCTGGTAGTCGTACCAGCCCGAATCCGCGCGGGGCGTGAGGTCGACGTCGCCGCTGCGGATGCCGGCGATGAACAGGTCCATCAGGTTCGTCCCCTCGGGCAGGGGGGCGGCGCAGGCGAGCGCGGCGAAGTAGTCGACCTCGTGGCTGTGCGACGCGGGGAGAACGCTGACCGAGGTCGGCGCGCAGACATCCAGCGACGCGTGGTCGGCGGCGAACGCCACCGCCAGTGCCGTGGTGTCCGCCAGCGCGGCCGTGGTGGGTACGTAAGGGATCAGGGCGTCGACGGTGTAGCTGACGTACGGATTGGTCAGCCCCGCGTACAGCGCCGTCGCGCGCTGGTAGTCGGCCAGCAGCGCCGGGTCCCGGCCCAGCACGAACGCCAGCCCCGGGGCGGCGCGGGCGAGCTCGTCGCTCTGTAAAAAACGATCGCGGGTGAAGATCCGCTCCAGCGCCGGGGTCCAGGTGTAAAAGCCGATCGGCCGCGCGCGGTCGGGGCTGGCGGTGAAAGTATTGGCGGCGGTCTGGGCGCGCCCGCTCAAGGGCGAAGCCAGCGCCGGCGTGTCGCCGCCGAGGATCAGCGCCGCCCCGATCGTCGTGGCGGCCTCCTCGAACGCGGCGCGCCCCGTCGTCTCTCCGGTCTGTAGCTGCGTGATCAGCCGGGCGAGCAGCGCCGTCAGGAGGCCGCGCTTGTCGGGGCCGGCGGAGGCGGCGCCGGTCTCGGCGCCGAGCTCGATCGCGGCATAGAGGCCGTCATTGAACGGCTTCAGGTAGCCGTTGAGGATCTCCATCGAGGGGAGGGCGGTCGGCCCCCCGCTCTCGGCGACCGCCGCCAGCGCTTCGCGCCGTCCGCGATACAGCTTGCCCTCCAGCGCTTTGGCGCCGGCCTTGTCGAATGGAATGATGTCCAGCTTGGTGACGGTGGCGCTCTTGTTCAGCGTCATCTCGCAACGCCCGCCGTCGGGACCCGTGAGCGTCTCGACCACCGTCCGCGTCGGATCGTAGGTGGGGTGCTTGTCTTCGAGCTTGTCGTCCTCGAGCTGCGGTGTCGCGTTCAGCTGCTCGTTCTCGGTCACGTCGTCGCCGTAGCCGAGGGTGTCGAGCGGTCCCAGGCAGCCGGCGGCCGGCGTCGCGAGCAGGACCGCCAGCAGTGGCCGGAACACCAGCGTTCGAACCAGGGGGCTGCGGTTCGGAAGACGCATCACCGTACTGAATGCAATGATGCCGCCATCCAGGAATAACGCGACCTTCCGGCAAATCGGCGTCTCCAAACGCGACACCGCTGTCAGCCGCCGCCCGTGAAATCCAAGGCCGCGCCGGCGCGCCCGTCCAGCGTCGAGCCGGTCACTGATCGGGGATGCGCCCCGGGCCGGCCCCCATGCCGCCGCCGCCCGGAGCGCTGCTGCTGCAGCCTCCGGTGCCCACCACTGCGGCTGCGACGGCGACGGCGACCACGCCCCGCGGCCCGCCCATGACGGCGACCCACGATCCCCCACCGCGTGTCCGACGTGTCACGACATCGGCCTTTCGGGAGCCCGCGGGAAAACTTGAGCGGCCGCGGCGAGCCGGGTGCTACGCTCGGTTTGCGCGTGGGGAACGCGACCCGCGCAGCCCCGGAGCGTCGTGAGGGATGTCGAGGATAGACGCGTCGTGATCGCTCGCCACCGCAAGATCTCCGGTTCGCATGCCGCCCTCGCGGCCGTTGCGCTGTTTTGTGCCGGCGCGCCTCCGGCGTCGGCGGAGACGGTGTGGCCGGGGGCCGGCGCCGGGTTCGCGGTCGCCACCGTCGAGATTCCGGCCGGCGCGTTGCCCCCCGGTCCGGCGGTCGTCGAGCTCGACGAGCCCCAGTCGGTGGGGTTCTCCGCCCGGTTCGCGATGCCTTCGTCGGGGCCGGCGTCGGTGCGGCTCTGGAGCGACGAGAAGGCGGTAGGTGATGCCGAGGTCGCCGTGGTGGCGCGGGCCGCGAGCGGCTCCGTCTGGCGGACGCGGATCAAGCGACCGGTCGGCCGGGGCGAGGTGCACGGCAATGCGCGCTTTCTCGGCTCGGCCGACGAGATGGCGGCGCTGGTGAACGCGGCCTCGGGCAGCCCCGGCGCGCAGACGGCCCTCGCGGGGCTGGAGCTGGGGACCCGCGCCGAGCTGCAGGCCCCGGACTGCCGGCGGCTCGCGCACGCGCGCGTGGTCGTCGCCGTGCTCGCCGCGGGACAGAGCCCCACCGCGCTGCTGGCCTGCGTCGCGCGTGGCGCGGCCATGGTGATCGTCGGTGGCCAGCCCGAGCCCGCGCTCGACAGGTCGCGGGCCAGCGACGTGGCCGTGCCCGAGCCGGTGGCCTGGGGGATCGGCGTCGTCGTTCGCGTTCCGGCGGTGACCGGCGACGTCGGCAACGCGATCGCCGCGGTCGCTCGTGTCGAGCTGCCGCACGAGCTGGTCTCCGGGTCCGAGTTCCGCGATTCGTCGCTCATCACGACGCGGAGCGAGGTTCCGGGCGCGTGGCTGGTGCTGGCGCTGCTGGCGCTGTACGTGATCGTCATCGGTCCGGTCGGCTACGTCGTCGGCGTGCGTCCGCGACGGCCGCTCCTGGCCTGGAGCTGGTTTCCGCTGGTCGCGCTCGGGGCCACGCTGGCCCTCGTCATCGCCAGCGCCGCCTGGCGATCGAGCCCGACCCAGCTCATCGTCACCCGGGTGCGCGTGACCTCGCCGACCGGCGTCGGGCTGGAAGCGACGGAGCTCGAGCTCTACGGCAATCGTGCCGACCGGTTCACCGTCGCGGTGTCGTCGGCCGACGACGCCGACATCTCGCGGGCGCATCGCGGCTTCCGGTTCGGGACGCCCTTCTCGTCGCCCGCGGGCGGTCTGGCGGTGACCGACGATCGGGTCGCGTCGCGGCTGACGTTCAGGGGGCTGTCGGTCGGCCGGTTCGTGAGCGCCGGCGCCGGCTTCGTCGCGCCCGTGACCGGGTCGGCGTTGCGGCTTCGCCACCAGGACGGCCGGGCGGTCGTCGACAACCAGACCGACCGGCCGATCCGCCGGGTGATGGTGGTGCGGGGGCGCGGGATCTGTCGGGTCGACGGCGTCGTTCCCGCCCGCGGCGTGGCGCCGCTCGGCCGGTGCGGGCCGCTGTCGGGCGACGAGCTTGCGAACGACTGGTTCCTGACCGGTGTCGAACAGATCGCGCGGGTCACGCTCCCCGTCGACGGCTACGCGCTGGTGGCGGAGCTGGAGGCGCCGCCCGCCGCCGTCGTCGTCCACCCCGACGCCACGGTGATCGCGCGCCACGCCCAGATCGTCGTCGGCGTCGACGCGACGAACCCGGTGACGCCGTGATCGTCGTCGACGGGCTCTCGCACGCCTATGACGGCGAAAAGCTGGCGCTCGACGCCGTCAGCCTCGAGGTGCCGGCCGGAGCGGTGGTCGGTCTGGTCGGCCCGAACGGCGCCGGCAAGACGACGCTGATGCGGACGATCGCGACGCTGCTGAGCCCGCGTGGTGGCCGCGTCACCGTCGGCGGCCACGACGTCGGCGCCGCGCCGGCCGCGGTCCGACAGCTCCTCGGCTACCTCCCCGAGCGAACGATGCCGTACCCCGATCTGCTCTGCTGGGAGCACCTGGACTTCTTCGCGCGCGCCGCGGGGCTGGCGGCGCCGGCGCGGGGCGATCGGATCGCGGCCGCGCTGGAGGCAGCGGGCCTGACCGCGCGGCGCGAGGATCCGGTAAAGGCACTGTCGAAGGGGCTGCGCCAGCGGCTGGCCCTGCAGGCGGTGCTCATTCACCAGCCGCGCGCGCTGGTGCTGGACGAGGTGACCGACGGACTCGATCCCGAGAGCCGCGCCGAGGTGCTGGCCGCGGTGCGCACGCTGGCCGCCGGCGGCTGCGCGGTGCTGCTCAGCTCGCACGTGCTGGCCGAGGTCGAGGAGGTCGCCGACAGCGTCGTCATTTTGGTCGACGGCAAGCGCCAGGACGCGGCCCCGACCGCTCCCCCGGCCCGCGCCTTCTTCGTGCGCGTGCGCGAGCGCGCCGACGCGGCCCAGGCGCTGCTGGTCGGCCACGCGGACGTCGCGGGCGTCTCGCGCGACGGCGACCGGCTGCGGATCGAGCTGCGCGCGTTCGCCGCCGATCCGGCCGGCGTGGCGGCGGCGCTGATCGGCGGTGGCTTCGCGCTGACGGAGCTGGCCGAGGTTCAGACCACGCTGGCGCGTACGTTCCAGGAGGTCGTGGCGCGGACCCGCAAGGATGTCGGCAAAGACGGAAGGGAAGGGGAGCCGTCGTGAATCCCGTCTTGCTCAAAGAGCTGCGCTCGTTGCTGCGCGAGCGGCGCGGGTTCCTGGTGCCGATGGTCTACGCCGCGGTGCTGAGCGCGACCGTCTTCATGTTCTTCCTCGGCAGGTGGAGAGAGGACGCGGCCGGGATGGGCGCGACCATCGCCGGCGCCGTGGCGTCCCTGCAGCTGGTCGCGGTCGCCATCTTCTCGCCGCTGATCGGCGCCGCGGCGATCGCCGGCGAGCGCGAGCGCGGCACCTGGTACTCGCTGCTGGCGTCGCCCGTCGCGCGCTGGCGGATCGCCACCGGCAAGGCGGCCGCCTCGGCGCTCTACGTGCTGCTGCTGCTCAGCGTGTCGCTGCCGATCGCGGCGCTGTCGCTGCTGTTCGGGGGGACGGACCTGGCCGTCCTGGCGGGCATCTACCTGACCCACGCCATCGTGGGCGTCACGCTGTCGCTGCTGGGGCTGGCCGTCTCGACGCTGTTCCAGCGGACCTGGACCTCGTCGCTGGTGGCGATCGGGCTGTCGCTGGGGCTGGTGATCTTCACGCTGGCGCTGTTCGCGGCCCTGGGCGGCTCCGACGACACGCAGATCAAGCACGCGCCGCTCTACCTCAACATCGGGTACAGCCTGGGGCTGTTCTTCAGCGGCGACATGGATGTCGCCAGCCGGGCCCGCTGGTTCTGGCACTACGGCGCGCTGCTCGGGCTCGCCGCCGCCAGCTTCGCCTTCGTCGTCCGCCGCCTCCGCCGCATCTGCGACTAGAGATCGGTCAGGTCGATGCAGCGGCCGCGCAGGTCGCAGATCCTCGGGTAGCTGCAGTTCGGGGCGTCCTCCTGCAGCTTGATCTCCTTGCAGGTCCCGGTCGCGCAGCTCTTGCAGGTGCCGTCGCAGGCCTCGCGGCAGCAGACGCCGTCGACGCAGAAGTTCGACTTGCACTCGCTGGCGGCGCCGCAGGTGCTGCCGTCATCCTTGTTGCCGGAGGGAGCGGCGCCGCAGGCCCCGGCGCCGTTGCAGGTTCCGCTGCACTCCTGGTCGGGGTCGCTGCCGTTCGAGTAGGGCTGGCAGAGACCGCCCGCGCCGGACTGGTTGCAGGAGCGGCAGGGGCCGACGCAGGCGTTCGCGCAGCAGACGCCGTCGACGCAGAAGCCCGCGGCACAGTCGCCATCGGTCCCGCACGTTGCGCCGGCGGGGAGATTGCAGCGGCCGCCCGGGCAATCGCTCGCCGCGTCGGTACCGGAGTCGGCTCCACCGTCGCTGCGGGAGCAGCCGGTCTGGGCGGGATCGGCGACCGCGGCGCAGTCGTCGATCGGATCGGGGATGCCGTCACCATCGGTGTCGTCGGGGAGGTCGGCCAAGAGCTCCAGCGTGAGGTTGGCCGAGCCGCGCGCGTCGGCGGGGACCTTCAACGTGCCATCGAGTCGACGCGAGCCGCCGGAGAAGCCGCGGGCGTGGATGCGCAGCGTGCCGCTGCTGGCGCCGGGCTGGATCAGAATCGTCCCCAGGTCGCGCCCTTGGGGTGGGGGGAGGGCGCCTTCGCCCGGAATGCGAACGTCGCTCCAGAGCGGGCCGCTGTCGTCGTAGACCCAGAGCCGCAGCTCGTCGGGCGGGGGCGCGCCGTCGGCGAGCTCGAAGTGCAAGAGGACGGCGCCCGCCTCGGGAACCTGACCGCCGCCGCGACACGCGGCGAGGCCCAGTACGAGCGCCAGCGTGATGAAGGGCAGAGGAGCCGTCACCCGGATCATCGCCGCAGGGTCCCCAGGGTGCCGTCGTGGATCGTCGTCGCGCCTGGCGACGAAAGCGTGAAGGCGGTGATGGTGCCGGCGGCGACGGCGGCGCCGACCGCCCCCCAGAACCACCACCGCTTCCAGAGCGGACGCGCAGGGGCCGGGGCGGCTGCGGGCGCGGCCGTCAACGTCAGTGTTGCGGTGGAGGTTTGCGCCTCCTCGGGCGGGGACGCCTCGAGAGCGGGGACCGACGCGGGGGCAGGCGCTGCCTTTGCCTCCTTGTCACCGGCGGCGGCCTCGTCGGCGAGCATCTGATCGAGATCGACGATCAGCTTTCTCACCTGGGGCACGAGCGGCGAGTCGGGCGCCACCAGCAGGAACTTCTGGTAGGTCGAGCGCGCCTTCGCCAGATCGCCCAGCCGGCGCTGGCACTGGGCGACGTTGATCAGAAAGCCGGGGAGTGGTGCCGCGGCGTAGCCGGCCTGGTAGTCGGCCAGCGCCTCGGCATAGAGGCCGGCCTTGAAGTGAGCCTCGCCGGCCTGGAAGTCGCGCCGGGCCTCGCGCTCGGCGGCGGCGTTCGCGGCCATCGCCGGCGCGGCCATCGCCGCCGCTGCCAGCAGCACCAGCACCGTCGCGCGCGCCGTCATTTGTGCTTGCGGGCCGCGGCCTCGGCGAAGGGATCGATCGACAGCCCGCGCGCGATCCGATCGTGCTCGCGGTGGGGGCGGACGCGCCGCTTGGCGGGCGCTGGCGCCGGGTCGGGCGCTTCGTCGGCGGTCTCCGCGGCCGGGACGGGCGCGTCGGCGACCGTTGGAACGATCACCGGCGCGCGCGGCAGCGGCGCGACAACCGGTGCGGACGTCGGCCTCACGGCGATCGGCATCGCCTGCGAGCGCCCGCCGCCGCCGCGGACGACCAGCAGCGCGAGCAGCGCCGCGGTCAACGCGCCGGCCGTGGCGATTCCGACCGCCTTGCGCACCATGCGCTTCGGCGCCGGCGTGAGCGTCAACATCGACACCTGCTCGGGTGGAGGCGGCGTTGCGGTCGGGGTCAGGAATCCGTCTGCGGGTTCCAAAGAAAATTGACCCACGTCGGCGCGGGCGGCCGCCGCCAGCAGCGCGGGGGGGAGGTGCGCCGCCGGGTGCGTGCTGCTGGTCCCTTCGGCCCCGAACAGCTCCTGCAACAGTTGCGGGAGCCGCTTGATCTGGTACTTCAGGTCCCGCACCGCGTCCTCGAGATCCTCGGCCATCTCGTCGGCGGTTCGGTAGCGCTGGGCGGGGTCGCGCTCCAGCGCCCGCGCGACGATCGCGTCCAGCGCCGGGGGCACGTCGGGCACCACGGAGGACGGCGCCGGGATCGGCATCCCCAGCACGTTCGCCAGGGTCTGGTCGTCGTTCGCCCCTTTGAACAGCCGCCGTCCGGTCAACATCTCCCAGAGCACGACGCCGAGCGAGAACAGGTCGAGTCGCCGATCGATCGGCTCGCCGCGCAGGTGCTCGGGCGCGACGTAGGCGACCTTGCCCCGGAACCCCTCCTGGCCGCTTGGCCCGCCCATCGCCGCCCCCAGCGCCTTGGCGATCCCGAAGTCGAGCAGCTTCACGCCGCCGGTGCGCAGGCACATGATGTTCGCCGGGCTGACGTCGCGGTGGATGATGTTGAGCGGCGCGCCGTCGGCGTCGCGCAGGTCGTGCGCGTAGGCGAGGCAGTCGGCGAGCTGGTGCGCGATGAAAGCGGCCAGCGCGGGCGGGCAGGCGCGCCCCAGCCGGCGCAGCTTGCGCATCACCGACGCCAGATCGCGTCCGCGCAGGTACTCCATCGCCAGGAAGTACTTTCCGTCGACGGCGCCGAAGTCGTAGACCTGCACGATCGCCGGGTGGCTGAGCAGCGCGCAGATGCGCGCTTCCTCGACGAACATGTCGACGAAGCGGGGCAGCCGCGACAGGTCGTCGAGGATCCGCTTCACGACGAACGTGCGTGCGAACCCCTCGGCGCCCGGCATCACCGCCCGGAACACCTCCGCCATCCCGCCCACGCCGATCCGATCGAGCAGCACGTAGCGCCCGAATCTCTCCGGCGTGTTCCCCTCAACAGCCGCTTCGACCACGAAGCGGTCACATCGACAGGCGATGCCCGGGGATTTATGGACGTTTTGGAATGTAAGCTGGCTGACGTCCGGGGGTGCGCCTGATGCCGGCGGCTACAGCGTCTCGTTGCACTCCATGCGCATGACGTCGTCGATCGTCTCGCGGCGCGCCATCAACGTGGCGCGGCTGCCGTCCCAGAAGACCTGCGCCGCGCGCCCGATCGACACGTAGTTCGAGCTCATCGCGGCGCCGTAGGCGCCGGCGTCGTGCAGCACCAGCAGGTCGCCGAGATCGGGCGGCGGGAGCGGGCGCGGGTCGAGCAGCTCCTGGTCGTCGCGGGTGAAGACGTCGCCGCTCTCGCACAGCGGGCCGGCCACGACGAACGGCTCGGGCGCGCGCGCGGCCCCTTTGCCGACGATCGAGATGTGGTGGTACGAGCCGTACATCGCCGGGCCGGATCAGATCGTTGAAGCCGGCGTCCACCATGATGAAGCGATGGCCCGGCCCCTTGGCGTTGGCGCTGGTCTGCTTGATGTCCTTGACCCGGCAGACCAGCAGGCCGGCGGCGGCGACCGGGTAGCGGCCGGGTTCGATCTCGACCCGGATCGGGCGGCCGGCCGCCGCCGCGAGACGCGCCGCCGCCTCGACCAGCAGCGGCCGGAAGCTGGCGAGGTCGTAGCGCGGCGCGCCCGGACGATAGGGGTGCGGGATGCCGCCGCCCAGGTTCACGCCGTCGACGTCGGGGAACTCGGGCAGGCGCTCGGCGAGCAGCCCCACCAGCTTGCGCAGGTTCTCGTCGAACTCCTCGATCTGTGGCCCGGTGCCGACGTGGGCGTGCAGCGCGACGATCGGCAGCTTGGCGGCCGCCGCGCGCGCGCGCAGCCGATCGAGCTCCTCGTGCCAGATGCCGTGCTTCGACGACGGCCCGCCGGTGTCGCACGACTGCACGTGGCCGTGGCCGAAGCCGGGGTTCACGCGCACCGCGATCGGCCCGCTGTAGCCGGCGCCGCGCAGCTCGTCGATCATCCCCGGCGAGCCGACGTTGGGGAGCACGCCGTGCTCCAGCACGACGGTCAGCGCGTTGTCGCGCAGCACGTCGGCGGTCAGCATCACCACGGGCGGGCGCGCCCCCATCGCGAACCCGGCCCGGCGGGCGCGCAGCACCTCGTTGCCGCTGACGGCGTCGATCCAGAGTCCGGCGGCCCGCACCGCCTCCAGCACCTTCCAGTTCGAGTTCGCCTTCATCGCGTAGCGCGCCTGCAGGGCGTCGCCCGCGGTCAGGGCCTGCAGCTCGGCGAGCCGCCGGCCGAGCTCCCGTCCGTCGGTGAAGTAGAACGGCGTCCCGATCTCGTCGGCGAGGCGGGCGAGCGGATAGGTCGTGGGGTCGAGCGACGGCATGGCCGCGAACTATCCCAAGCCTGGCGGACAGATCAAGGCTCGCGTCATCGCTCCGCGTGTGGCGGTGGTGATGGGGTTCGGGCCGCCGGCGTCTGGCGTCCGATGGAGGTGCGACGCGGCAAGGTCACGGTGAACGCGGCCCCGGCGCCCGGGGCGCTCTCGACCGCGATCTCGCCGCCGAGCCCCTTGGTCAGCTCGCTGGCGATCCAGAGTCCCAGGCCCAGCCCGCCGTAGTGGCGCTCGGAGGCGGCGCGCTCGAAGCGCTGGAAGATCCGCTGTTGATCGGCGAGCGCGATGCCGATGCCGTGATCCCGAACGGTCAGCCAGATCCGGTCGTCGCCGCCGTGGGCCTCGATCTCGATCGGCGAGCCGGCGCCGTACTTCAGGGCGTTGGCGATCAGGTTGGTGATGATCTGATCCAGGCGGGCCGCGTCCCAGACCCCACGCAGCGGGGTCGGCGCCTGCACCGTCAGGGAGCAGCCGGCGGCGGCGGCGTCCGCGGCAAAGCGCTGCGCCAGCTCGCGCACCAGCCCCCCCAGGTCCAGCTCGGTCAACTCCAGCTCCAGCCGCCCGCCGGTGAGACGCGAGACGTCGAGCATGCCGTCGATCAGCGCCGACAGGCGGCGGGCCTGACGCGCCACCGCGTCGAACCGGCGCTGCTCGGGCGGCAGCGACGACGGACCGACCGAGGGCGGCGGCGGCACGCCCCGCTCCATCGCCTCGATGTGCAGGAGCAGCGAGGTCAGCGGCGTGCGCAGCTCGTGCGCGGCGACGGCCAGGAACTCATCGCGCGCGGCCACCGAGGCCTCGGAGGCCCGCATCTGGGCCGCGGCGTGGTCGCGGGCCGCCCGCAGCGCCGCCTCGCGCTCGCGCATCGTGCGGTGGGTACGCGACGCGTAGAGCGCCAGCCAGGTCATCACCACGGCCTGCACCGCCCAGAGCGCCACGAACCCCGGGGCCGCGCCGCCGGCGAGCAGGATGCCGAGCCCCCCGAGCAGCAACGAGATTCCGGTGGTCACGATCGCGCCCGGGTAGTCCTGAACCAGCAGCGCCACCGCGACCGGGAACACGACCATCCAGGCGAACAGGGGGCCGTGAACGCCGCCGGTCAACTGAACCAGCGCCGCGTAGAAGCCGGTCGACCCTCCGGCCAGCACCGCGATCAGCGCCCGGGTCCGCCGCGGGCTGGCGCCCCGGAGCGCCAGCGTCCCGGCGAGGATGGCGACGATCCAGCCCACGCGGACCGTCAGCGTCGACCAGCTGAATCGCTCCAGCGTCAGCCAGTCGGCGGGGGTGAACAGCGCGACGATCCCGGCGCACCAGAGCAGGATCCGTTGCCGGGCCCGCGCGCGGTCGTTGCGGTCGTTGGCCGCCTCGTCGCCCGCCGTCATCGCAAAAGTCTACCAGCGGAGCGTGGTCAGGTGCGCGACAGTCGGCGTAGGATGCCCCATGTCCGGCAAGTCGCTGCTGTTCGTCGCGCTGGGGCTGCTGGCGATCTGCTTCGCGGCGTTCTGGTTTCGATACGCGCGGGGCCGGGACTGGCGGCCTACGCCGTTTCAGCTGCTCATCGGCGCGGTGACCGACTTCTTCGATACGCTGGGGGTCGGCTCGTTCGCGACGACGACGTCGCTGTTCAAGTTCGGCCGCGTGGTGGAGGACGACGCGATCCCCGGCACCCTGAACGTCGGCCACGCCATCCCGACGTTCGCCCAGGCGTTCATCTTCATCCTGGTCGTCGACGTCGACATGGCGACGCTGGTGTTGATGATCGCCGCCGCCGTGGCCGGCGGCTGGTTCGGCGCTGGCGTGGTGTCGGGGTGGTCGCGCCGCCGCATCCAGATCGGGATGGGCGTGTTGTTGATCGTCGCGGCGGGCATCATGGTGGCCCGCGCCACGGGCGCCATACCGGGCGGCGGAGACGCGACGAGTCTCGGCGGGGCGCGGCTGGCGATCGGTATCGCCGGCAATGCCGTGCTGGGGGCGCTGATGACGCTGGGGATCGGGCTTTACGCCCCTTGCATGATCCTGGTGGCGCTGCTGGGGATGAACGACGCCGTCGCCTTCCCCATCATGATGGGGTCGTGCGCCTTCCTGATGCCGGCCGCCAGCGTGCGGTTCGTGCGCTCGGGGCGGTACGACCTGCGGGCGGCGGTCGGGCTGACCATCGCCGGGACGCCGGCGGTGATCGTCGCTGGGCTGATCGTGAAGTCGCTGCCGCTGCTGGCGGTTAAATGGCTGGTCGTCGGCGTCGTGGTCTACACTGCGGTCGCGATGTTGCGATCAGCGGCGCGAGAGTCGACGAAGGATCGGACGGGGGAGGCTTCACGTGGCTAGCGGAATGTTCGCGACCAAGTCGGTCGCCGATCTGAAGGCCGAGGCCGCTGCGGGCGTCGGTCTCAAGCGGACGCTGGGCCCGTTCGATCTGATCGCGCTCGGCATCGGGGCGATCATCGGCGCCGGCCTGTTCGTCCGGACCGCCGCCGCCGCCGCGAACAACGCCGGCCCGTCGGTCACGCTGGGCTTCATCGTCGCCTCGCTGGGGAGCGCCTTCGCCGGCCTCTGCTACGCCGAGTTCGCCTCGATGATCCCGATGGCGGGCAGCGCCTACACCTATTCGTACGCGACGATGGGCGAGCTGGTCGCCTGGATCATCGGTTGGGACCTGATCCTGGAGTACGCGATCGGCGCCGCCACCGTCGGGATCGCCTGGAGCGAGTACCTGGTCAAGCTGCTCAAGTTCATGGGGATCGACTTCCCCTACGCCTGGTCGCACTCGCCGTTCGAATCGCTGCACGACGCGACCGGCGCCGTGATCTCCCACGGGATCATGAACGTCCCGGCGCTCATCATCATCTTCTTGCTGAGCCTGCTGCTCATTCGCGGCATCAGCGAATCGGCGTTCGTGAACGGCATCATCGTGATCACCAAGGTGTCGATCGTCGCGCTGTTCATCCTTCTCGGATGGGGGTTCATCGACCCCGCCAACCACACGCCGTACATCCCGCCGAACGGCAGCTACACCGACCACCAGGGGGTGGCCCACCACTACGGCGGCTTGATGGGGATCCTGGGCGCGGGGGGGGTCGTCTTCTTCGCGTTCATCGGATTCGACGCGGTCTCCACCGCGGCGCAGGAGGCGAAGCGGCCCCAGCGCGACATGCCGATCGGCATCCTGGGGTCGCTGGCGATCTGCACCGTGCTCTACATCCTGTTCGCGCACGTGCTGACCGGCGTCGCGTCGGTCGACGAGTTCCGCACGGTGGGCAAGGAGGGCTCGGTCGCCTACGCGATCATGACCTACATGCCCGGCTACGGGTGGCTGGCGAAGTTCGTCACCGTGGCGATCCTGGCCGGTTTCTCGTCGGTGATCCTGGTGATGCTGCTGGGGCAGTCGCGGGTGTTCTACGCGATGAGCCGCGATGGACTGGTGCCCAAGGTCTTCTCCGACGTGCACCCCAAGTTCGGGACGCCCTGGAAGTCGAACCTGATCTTCTTCGTGTTCGTGGGCGCGTTCGCGGCGTTCCTCCCCGAGGACATCGTCGGCGACATGACCAGCATCGGCACGCTGTTCGCGTTCATTCTCGTGTGCGCCGGGGTCTGGATCCTGCGCCGCCGGAGCCCCGAGCTGCCCCGCGAGTTCCGGACGCCGCTCGTTCCTCTGGTCCCGATCCTGGGCATTGTCGTCTGCGCCTCGATGATCTTCGGTCTCGGCTGGACGAACTGGCTACGCCTCGCCGTCTGGCTGGCGATCGGCCTCGTCATCTACTTCGGCTACGGCCGAAAGCACGCGAAGATTCAGGGCGCGGAGAAGGTTCCGAACCTCCCGCCGAACCTCCCGTAATGACGGCGGGTGGCGAGCAGTTGACAGCGACTGGCCTCCCAGCGAAATAGCTGTTCGTGCTTCCACCCAGCGACGGAGAGCGGGCGATGCCGCTGGTCACCGTCGTCGTACCCACCTTCAATCGCAGTCGCTACCTCGCGGGCGCGCTTCGCAGCGCGCTGGCGCAGCGCTACGCGAACATCGAGGTCATCGTCTCCGACGACGCCAGCACCGATGACGTCTACGGGACGACGGTGGCGCAGTTCGACGATCCGCGCATCAAGTACGTTCGGAACCCGGTCAACCTCGGGATGGGACGGAACATCTGGGGCGCGATGGCGAGCGCCGGCGGCAAGTACGTCGCCACCCTCCACGACGACGACGAGTGGGAGCCGGACTTCCTGGCGGCGCTGGTACCGCCGCTGGAGAGCGACGAGTCGTTGAGCGTCGCTTTCTGCGACCACGCCATCATCGACGTCGAGGGGCGGCTCGACGAGGAGGCGGGGACCCGCAACACGCATCGGTGGCACCGCGACGTGCTGCCGGCGGGCGTGCTTCGCCCTTTCTTGGAGCTCGCGCTGGTCACCCGGGTCTTGCCGGCCGCGATGGCGTCGCTGTTCCGGAAGTCGGCGATCGACTGGGGCGACTTTCCCGCGGAGGTCGGGACGTACTACGACGCGTGGCTCACCTACCTGGCGGCGCGCACCGGCGCCGGCGCCTTCTACGATCCGCGCCGGCTGACCCGCTATCGAGTCCACGGCCAGTCGGAGACCGGCTCCTGGGTCTCCAGCGCTGGGCGGCTGCGGGCGCTCACCCAGGCAGAGTTCGTCGGGCGTCGATGCCTCGAGGATCCCGCGCTGATTCGCATTCGACCGGACCTCGGGCGCCAGTACCGTTCGGTGGTGCTGTCTCTCGCCGCCGCGCTGGTCGAGGAGGGGCGGGGCGACGAGGCGCGGCGTCTGGTCGACCGGGCGGCTTCCTTCGTCGGCGCGCCCGCCCGGGCCGCGGTGACCCTGGTGGCCGCCCTGCCGAGCCGTGCCCAGCGGAGCCTGGGGGGCGGGGCCAGGAGATTGTGGGAGGCCTTCCGCCGTTAGCGGCGCTTGCGGTGGGCGACGCGGCGGCTCGACTCGGCCGTCGCGAGCGTCGGCGGGATGCTGAACGTCGCGCGCATCGCCCGTCCGGGAAGCACCGCCGACATCTTCCAGCGCCGGATCGTCTGCACGATGCAGTCACCGACGTCTTCGTCCAGGGGCACATTGGCCGCCAGCCCCACCGATCCGGGGAAGCCGTTCGGTTCGATGTACATGATCGCGCTGGCCGCCTCGGGGGCCAGCTGGCCGCAGCTCGCCAGCTGCGGCAGGAACGCGGCGACGTCGTGTTCGACCTTCAGCCCGTCGATGTCGAGCACCGCCATCTGGTTGCTGGACCGGAACTCGACCGGGTATTCGAAGTTCGTCCCCTTGTTACCCGTCGGGGCCGGAAAGGCGATCTTGCGCCCGATCGCCACCACGCAGCGCTCGACGTCGTAGTTCCCGAGCGTCGACTCGACGACCAGGACGTCCTCCGCCGACCCGTCGCCGTTGACCATGAAGCGCAGCAGCACGCGGCCACCCGCGTAGCGCTGGGCCTTGCCTGCGTGCTGGTAGCAGTCGCGAATGGCCTCGAAATGCCGCGAGAGCGCCGCCTCGACGTCGCCGGTGTCTAGCGCGCCCATCTCGCTGTCGAGCGCCATCCCCGACGTGTCAGCCGGTTCAGGCTCGGGCTGAGCCCGTCGCTTCATCGCGTGCTCGGGGCCGCCCGCGTTGCGTGCCGCCTTGTCGCTGCCACAGCCTGCTCCCGCCGCCGCCACCCCCAGGAGGAGAGCCACTGCCAATTTCATGTTCGACGTTAGACACTCGGCAGATCTGGAAGTTCCCAAAATTTCTGCCGCGCGATGTGGCGCAACATCGCTTTTAAGCCGTTGCGCTACAAGGGGTTGCGCGTAAACGCTCGCGCCGGAATTTCCGGTACGGGACCGATGGCGTGACCCCTTTTCAGAACTGGGGTGATTTGCCGCTTACCGAAAAGCGCCGCTCGCCGCTCGCCGCTCGCCCAGAGCTGGAGCGACCGTGAACCCGCGGGCGCGCGCGGGCGCCGTCCTCGCGTCTCGACCGGTCGCCTCGATCCGCTTGCGTGCTTTTTGCGGCGCGTGGGCTGCCTTTTCGAACGTGATTGCAGCCCACGCGCCGCAAAAAGCCCACGCGCGGCCAGCAGCGACCGGTCGAAGCGCGACGTTCGCGACGCGCGTAACGGGGTTGATCCACGACCGAGAGCGGAGGCGATCGATACGGCGCGATGGGTCCACCGGGCCCGATGCGCCCCGCAGGGGCGCGAGCGCTCCCGTGCACGGTGCGGCCCGATGCGCCCCGGAGGGGCGCGAGAAGTCACGGGCGCGGTGCTGCGGGGCGCGAGCGACTCAATAAGCCGGCTCGAACCGATACACGTACTGCATCGTTCCCGACGACGGGACGTCGGGGTACTCGAAGTCCTTGAGCTTCTCGATGAGGCAGTCGCTGACCTCTTTGTTGTTCAGCGAGCCGCCCGTGACCCTGACGTCCGAGGCCTTGCCGCCGGGCACCACGGTGATCTCCACGGTCACCGAGCCCTTGAACGCGCGCGTGTGCTTCTCGCCGAGGACGTCCGAGTAGCACTTCAACGTCGAAGGATCGCGCTGCTGCAGCAAAAGCTGAATCTCCGCCTGCTTGTCGGGAGGGATCCCACCGGTGGGCGAGGCGACCTCGGGGTTCTTCACCACCCGGACGCCACCGCCACCGGAGGCGGAATTCTCCGCGCATCCGACCGCCACGATCGAAACCAGAGCGAGCGCCGCGAGCTCGACGCTCAACAGCCTGCGAATCATCTTGGCCATGGGGGCCTCCTGGGCCGCGACGTTAGCCTCAGGGTTACTGCTTGAGCAAGGCCGAAGCGATGACCAGCCGCTGGATCTCGCTGGTCCCCTCGTAGATCTCGGTGATCTTGGCATCTCGGAAGTGGCGCTCGGCGGGGAAGTCGGTGAGGTAGCCGTAGCCCCCGAAGATCTGCACCGCCTCCTTGGCGACCCGGTTGGCGACCTCGGACGCGAAGAGCTTCGCCATCGCCGAATCGGTTCCGTAGGGCTGCTTGCGGTCCTTCTTGACCGCGGCCCGCCAGAGCAGCAGGCGCGAGGCTTCAATCTCCGTGTGCATGTCGGCCAGCTTGAACTGGATCGCCTGGTGCTCGGCGATCGGCTGCCCGAACGTCTTGCGCTCCAGGGCGTAGCGGGTCGCCGCCTCGAACGCCGCGCGCGCGATCCCGACCGCCTGCGCGGCGATGCCGATGCGGCCACCGTCGAGGGCGCGCATCGCGACCTTGAACCCCTCGCCCTCGGCGCCGAGCCGGGCGTCGTCCCCGACGGTCACGCCGTCGAGGAAGACCTGCGCCGACGGCGCGCCGCGGATGCCCAGCTTGTCGTCGGGAGGCCCGACGCGGAGACCCGGGCTGGTCATCGGGACGACGAAGGCCGTGATGCCGCGGCTGGCTTTGCTACCCGCGCCGGCGTCGGTGTTCGCGAAAACAATCATCAGGTCGGCGACCGGCGCGTTGGTGATGAAGTTCTTGGTGCCGGTGAGCTTCCAGGCCGCGCCGTCGCGCACCGCGCGGGTGCGCTGAGCCTTGGCGTCGGAGCCGGCTTCCGGCTCCGAGAGGGCGAAGCAGCCGATCTTCTTGCCGGTGGCGAGCTCGGGGAGCCAGCGGGCACGCTGCTCATCGGTCCCCTCCGCCAGGATCGGCGCCGCGACCAGCGAGCACTGCACTGACATCGCCACCGCGGTCGACGCGCAGCCGACCGCGACCTCCTCCAGCGCCAGGGCGTAGCTGAGGGCGTCCACGCCCCCGCCCCCCCAGCGTTCGGGGACCATCACGCCGAGCAGGCCCAGCTCGCCGAGGCGCGCGAACAGCGCCTTCGGGAAGGTGTGGGTGCGATCGATCGCGGCGGCGGCGGGGGCGATCTCGCGGCGTGACAGGTCGCGGGCGGTGTCGCGAATCAGCTTCTGCTCGGGGGTGAGCTCAAATTCCATGGGCGTTCGGGATCCTCAGCGTCCGGACCATCGTGGGGCACGTTTTTCAATGAAGGCGCTCATGCCTTCTTTCTGATCATGCGTCGCGAACATCCGGGAGAAGAGGTCGCGCTCAAGCTCCATGCCCGCCAGCTGGGGCAGATCGCCGCCGTCGCGCACGGCGCGCTTGGCGGCGGCAACGGCCAGCGGCGCCTTGCCGGCGATCTGCGCGGCGACCGCCTGGACCCGTGGCATCAGCTCCGCCGGCTCGACGACGGCGTTCGCAAGGCCGATGCGCAGCGCCTCGGCCGCGTCGATGAGCGTGCCGCTGAAGATCAGCTCGCGGGCATGGGCCTGACCGACGCGGCGGGGCAGGCGCTGCGTGCCGCCGATGCCTGGGAGGACGCCCAGGTTCACCTCGGGCTGGCCGAACTGGGCGGTGCGCGAGGCGTAGATGAAGTCGCAGGCCAGGGCCAGCTCGCAGCCGCCCCCCAGCGCGAAGCCGTTCACCGCGGCGATGACCGGAACGCGCGCGCCTTCAATCTGATCGGCGACCGCCTGGGCGGCGGCCGAGAAGGCCCGCCCGCCGTCGCGATCGAGCTCGGCCATCGCCTTGACGTCGGCGCCGGCGACGAACGCGCGGTCGCCTGCCCCGGTCAGGATCGCGCAGTGGACGTCGGTGTCGTGCTCGATGGCCGCGAACGCGTCGGCCAGCGCGGCCAGCGTCGGACGGTCGAGCGCGTTGCGGGCCTCCGGGCGATCGATCGTCACCGTGACGACCGCGCCCGCGCGCGTCGAGACGACGCTCATCGTTTCTCTCCGTAGACGTGGAATCCACGCCCGGCCTTGCGCCCCAGCCAGCCCGCGGCGACGTATTGCCGCAGGAGCGGGCAGGGGCGGTACTTCGGATCACCGAGCTCGCGGTGCATCACCTCGAGGATCGCCAGCGTCGTATCTAGGCCGATCAGATCCATCAGCGCGAACGGCCCCATCGGGTGTTTGAGGCCCAGCTGAATGGCGACGTCGAGATCCTCGACCGAGGCGATCCCCTCGTACAGCGCGAAGCAGGCCTCGTTCAGCATCGGCATCAGCAGCCGGTTGACGATGAAGCCCGGGATGTCGCGCGACAGCACCGTCTGCTTCCCCAGCCGTTCGGCCAGCGCGCGCGTCACCTCGTAGGTCGCCTCGGCGGTGGCCAGGCCGCGGATGATCTCGACCAGCATCAACACCGGCGGCGGGTTCATGAAGTGCATGCCGATCACCCGTTCGGGCCGGGTGACCGAGGCGCCGATGGCGGTGATGCTGATCGACGAGGTGTTGGTCGCCAGGATGACGCCGCCGCGACAGGCCTGGTCGAGCGCCACGAAGATCTCGCGCTTGGTGACCGGATCCTCGGTCGCCGCCTCGATGACGAAGTCGACCGCCTCCAGCTCGCCGCCGTAGAGGTCGGTCGGCTGGATGCGGGCCATGATCTGCTCGCGCTCGGTGCTCGAGAGCTTCTCCTTCTCGACCAGCTTGGTGAGCTGCTGACCAATCAGGCCTCGTCCCCGTTCGGCGATGTCGCGCTGGGCGTCGGCGAGCGTGATCAGGAACCCGTGGCTGGCCGCCAGCTGGGCGATGCCCCGCCCCATCTGACCGGAGCCGATGACGCCGACGCGCTGGATCCCCTCGAGCGGGTCGCGCCTGAGGGGCGGCGTCGTCGGTGCGGTCATGACGTGGTCAAGGTAGCGTCACACGAGCTCGACCGCCAGCGCGATCCCCTCGCCGCCGCCGATGCAGAGCGAGGCAACGCCGCGCCGCTTTCCGGCGTCCCGCAGCGCCGCGAGCAGGGTCACCAGCACGCGGGCACCGGAGGCGCCGATCGGGTGGCCGAGCGCGACGGCGCCGCCCCAGATGTTCACCCGCGCCGGGTCCAGGTCCAGCATCCGGTTGTTCGCGATCGAAACCACCGCGAACGCCTCGTTGATCTCCCAGAGATCGACCTCTTTCTTGCTCCAGCCGATGGTGGAGAGCAGCCGCTCGATCGCGCCCGCCGGCGCGGTCGTGAACCACTCGGGCGCCTGCGCGTACCCTGCCGCGCCGACGATGCGGGCCAGGGGCTGCCAGCCGCGCGCCGCGGCGACGTCGGCGGCCGTCACCACCAGCGCCGCCGCGCCGTCGTTGATCGACGAGGCGTTGCCGGCGGTGATCGTCCCTTCCTTCTGAAACGCGGGGCGCAGCGCCCCCAGCTTGGCGATGTCGCCGCGCCCGGGCTCCTCGTCGTCGGCGACGATCAGGGGTGCCCCTTTGCGCTGCGGGATCTCGACGGGGACGATCTCGCCTTTGAACTTTCCCTCGGCCTGCGCGTGCAGCGCCCGCCGGTACGATTCGGCCGCGAAGGCGTCCTGATCGGCGCGCGTGATCCCCTTCTCCTTCGCGCAGAGCTCGCCGCAGTCCCCCATGTGGACGTTCTTGTAGGCGTCCCATAGCCCGTCGGTGATGAGCGAATCGATCACCTGCGCGTGTCCCAGGCGGTAGCCGTCGCGCGCCTTGGGGAGCAGGTAGGGGGCGTTGCTCATCGACTCCATGCCGCCCGCGACGACGACGTCGTGCTCGCCGGCGATGATTGCATTGCGCGCCAGCACCACCGCCTTCAGGCCTGACCCGCAGACCTTGTTGACCGTGACCGCCCCGACCGAGCTCGGGATGCCGGCGCCGATCGACGCCTGCCGCGCCGGCGCCTGGCCGATGCCGGCGGGGAGGACACAGCCCATGTAGACCTCGCCGACCGCTTCGGCGGGAACCTTGCCGCGCGCCAGCGCCGCCTGGATGGCGATCGATCCCAGCTTGGGGGCCGTCAGCGGGGCCAGCGCCCCCTGAAACGACCCGATCGGGGTCCGCGCGCTCGCGACGATGACGACCTCTCGCTTCGATTTATCCACAGCTGAATGATACCGCGCGCTACCGCGCTCCGCGCGGGGGGAGCCCAAGCTGGGCAGCGTAATTCCACGGGTTTCGGGTAAGACCCAGACCCACGCCGCGGTCGTCAGCGCGACCGCGCCCGACCACGACCATGGCCATGCCGCGCAGCTCGACCCCGGGATCAAAATGTGGACGGTTTACCTACATGTAATACGATGCCCTTCATCTCATGCCGCTTCCGCTGCCCGGTGAACGCCCGCAACCCGTCTGGGAAGTGCTGCTGGCATTGGTCATCGTCTTCGGGCTGTGCGCTCTCGGCTGCGCCGGCAGCGCCAGCACGCGGCGCGCTCCCCCCGCGCTGTTCCAGGGGGACCGATCCGAGTCGCCGGCGCCCGGGCATCGGGCCAGCGCACGCCACCGCGCGGGCGGCGACGAGAGCGCCGCGCTGGTCGAACGTCGCCTGCACGTGCTCGGATTTCGCTTCGGCACCGACGGCACCGTTCCGGCGCTCTGGGGCTACCTGCGCACGGCGCATCGGCTGATTTCCGCGGCCGAGGCGCGCCCCGGCGACGTTCTGCTGTTCGATACCCGCGGAACCGCCCCGCAACCTCGTTGCGCCGACCACGCCGCGCTGGTCGAGAGCGTCGCCGACGGGCGGATCACCTTCGTCGAGGCCCGCGACGGGCGCGTCCGCCGGAGCGTCGTGGACCCTGGGCACCCGACGCTGCGGCGCGACGCGCGGGGCCGAATCGTGAACAGTTTCCTGCGTCCGAAGGCCATGGAGGATCCGCCGGGGGCGCGATACTTCGCCGGGGACATGCTCTGCGCGGTCGTTCGGGTCGGGCCGTCGTGAGCCCACGCAACCGCATTGCGGGGTATGCCAACGGTGTTGACACACGGGGCGTGAAACGCGCGAATTTCCGAGCGAAGGCGTTGGCGCGCCGGTTGCTGTTTGGACCCGCTGTCGTCTCCCGCCCGGTCGAACCTGAGCATTGCAGTAAAATTCCGTGATCCCTATAATCGCGCGGTTTCGCCCGAGCCCCCCACCGCTCTCCTCCAGGAGGATTCACATGACGGGTCGTACGTGGTTCAAGTCTCGCGCTTGGCGCCTCCTCAGCTGGGCCGGCCTCGCCGCGGCGCTCCCGGCGCTCTGGGCCTGTAACTCTCGGTCGCTCGAGGCGCCGATGATCAAGCCGGACGTGACCGTCACGACCACCTTCCAGGAGACGGTGAACCGCGACATCGACATCCTCTTCCTGATCGACAACTCGTCGTCGATGTCGAAGTCGCAGGCCAACCTGCTGGCCAACTTCCCGATCTTCATGGACGTGCTCAGCGGCCTGCCGATGGGCCTGCCGAACGTGCACATCGCCGTCGTGTCGTCGGACATGGGCGCGGGCACGGGTACGGGCGGCTGCGCGGGCAACGGTCAGGCGGGCATCTTCCAGTGGGGCGCCCCCATGACGACCTGCGCGGCGACCACGGACGGCGCGCGGTTCCTCTCGAACATCGACGGCACCGCGAACTACACGGGCGACATCTCGGCCCTGTTCTCGTGCGTCGCCGCGCTGGGCGAGGGCGGCTGCGGTTTCGAGCAGACGCTGCTCTCGGTCACGCACGCGCTCGGCGCCGACAACTTCGACGGCGCCGGAAAGCCCCAGCCGCCCCAGGAGAACCAGGGCTTCCTCCGCGAGGGGGCCTACCTGGCGATCATCCTGATCACCAACGAGGACGACTGCTCGGCGCCGCAGGGCGCGGCCAGCGACCTGTTTCCGCGCTCGGGCGACGGCAGCAGCGTGTCGGGTCCCCTCGGGCCGCCCACCGGTTACCGCTGCAACGCGTTCGGGCATCTCTGCAACGGGGTTGCGCCGCCGATCATGTCGCCGATGGGGATGAACGATCCGGGCGACCTGAGCACCGTCGTCCCCCTGACGAACTGTGTCCCGGCCGAGGACGCGGGGCGCCTGATCCCGGTGTCGGCGTTCGCGCAGGTCATCAAGGCCCTCAAGCCCGATCCGGCCAGCCAGATCCTCGTGGCCTCGATTTATGGCCTTTACGAGGACAACTCGCGCAACGCCCCCTACTCGGTGACCTGGAAGAAGGCGCCCAGCGGCGATCCGGCCGGCCCCTGGCCGGAGATGGTGCACTCCTGCGTGTCGACGGGCGACGGCAGCTTCGCCGATCCCGGCGTCCGCATCAGCGAGTGGGTGAAGTCGTTCGGCCGCAACGGCGTGCATCAGTCGATCTGCGACACCAGCTTCCGCCCGGCGATGATGCGCATCGCCGACGAGATCGGCCGCGTGCTCGGTCCGAAGTGTGTCGCCGGTGTCTTCAACGACAAGGACCCGGCCACGCCCGGCACGCAGTACGACTGCGTGGTCACCGACCACCTCAAGGACGTCAACACGGGGAACACGACCCATTCGACGGTCCCCGCTTGCAGCGATAACGGCGGCGCGCACCCCTGCTGGCACCTGGACGCGGACACCACCTGCCGGATTCCGCCCGGCGCGCCAGCGAATACGCAGTCGCTAAAGCTGACCACCGATCGCGACGGCACGCCGCCGGGCGGTCTCAGCCAGACGATCGCCTGCGCGCTGATCGCGCAGCAACCCTGAGCCAAGGGCGTCGTCCCACGCTGCCTCTAACGATCGGGTCGCCCGAGAGGTCGCGCGCGTAGCGCCCCGTGCTGGAACGGTTCCGCGCCGGCACGGGCGACACGTCGCCGCTCTCGATCGCGGGGGATCGGCGGGGCGTGCTTTGTCTGCACGGCATCACCGGTACGCCCTTCGAGGTGCGCCCCCTGGCCGAGGCCCTGGGCCGGGCGGGCTGCACCGTCGAGGCGCCGACGCTGGCCGGGCACGGGGGGACGCTGCGGGCGCTGGCCGAGAGCGGCTGGCCCGATTGGCTGCGCTCGGCTGAAACGGCGATGGACGGGCTGCAGGCCCGCGTCGGCGGCGGGCCGATCGCGATCTGCGGCTTCTCGATGGGCGGTCTCCTGGCGCTGCGCCTCGCGCGGATGTATCCGGACCGCATCTCGGCGCTGGTCGTCATGTCGGCGCCGCTGCGGCTGCGCAAGGCGCAGGTGCTGGGGATTCGCGCGGTCGGTCGCCTGCCCATCGACTTTCGGGCCCACCCGGCGCTCTGCGTCCCCAAGCTCGCCGGCTCCGACATTTCGGATCCGGCGCTCCGCTACACCAACCCCGGGCTGCGCGCCTTCCCGATCGCGGCCCTGAAGGCGCTGGTCTCCCTGATGGACACCGTGCGGGCGGATCTGCCGGGGATCCGGACCCCGACGCTGGTCGTGCACGGCCGGCACGACCACACCGTCCCGATGGAGGACTCGCTGGAGCTGACGGGCTGTCTGGGCGGTGACGTGATCGAGCGGCTGTGGCTGGACCGGTCGTTCCACATCGTCTGCCTCGACGTCGAACAGGCGACCGTGATCGACGCGGCGACCCGGTTCCTCTCCCGGTATGCAGGCTGGACGTGAGGTGATATCCCTCTAGCCGTGCAGCAAGACCTGATTGTCGCCATCGACCAGGGGACCACGGGAACGACCGTGCTGCTCGTCGATGCGACCCGCACCGTGCGGGGCCGCGGCTATCGGGAATTCGCCCAGATATATCCCCGCCCGGGCGAGGTCGAGCACGATCCGGAGGCGATCTGGGCCTCGGTGCTGGGCGCGCTCGGAGACGCGCTGGTGGGCGTCGATACGCGCCGGATCGTCGCCCTCGGGATCACCAACCAGCGCGAGACCACGGTCCTCTGGGAACGGGCGGGCGGACGTCCCGTCGGCAACGCGATCGTCTGGCAGGACCGGCGGACGGCGCCGCTCTGCGCGGCGATGAAGAAGGCGGGGCTGGAGGCGGGGGTGCGCGAGCGGACCGGGCTGGTCCTCGACCCCTACTTCTCCGCGACCAAAGTCCGCTGGCTGCTCGACGAGATTACCGGGCTGCGGGCCCGGGCCGAGGCGGGCGCCATCGCCTTCGGCACGATCGACAGCTTCCTGATCTGGCGGCTGACCGGCGGCGCGGTGCACGCGACCGACGTGACCAACGCGTCGCGCACGCTGCTCTGCGATCTGCAGCGGCGCCAGTTCACCGACGAGCTCTGCGACCTGTTCGGCGTGCCGCCGGAGCTCCTCCCCGAGATCCGCCCCTCCGCCGGGCGGATCGGCGTCACCCGCGGCGTCCCCGGGCTCCCCGACGGCATTCCGATCACCGGCGTCGCCGGCGACCAGCAGGCGGCGCTCTACGGCCAGGACTGCACCGAGCCGGGCGACGCCAAGTGCACCTACGGGACGGGGGCCTTCCTGCTCATGAACATCGGGCCGGAGCCGCGGCCGTCGGCGCGTGGCCTGCTCACCACCGTGGCCTGGACGCTGGATGCGCCCGCCGCCGCGGAGACGGCGCGCTCGACCGCCTACGCCTTCGAGGGGAGCGCGTTCATCGCCGGCGCGCTGGTGCAGTGGCTGCGCGACGGTCTGGGCCTGATCGCCGGGGCCTCCGAGATCGAGCCTCTGGCGCGCAGCGTCCCCGACTCGGGTGGCGTCACGATCGTGCCGGCGCTGACCGGCCTCGGGGCCCCCCACTGGCGCGCGGAGGCGCGGGGCCTCATCGCCGGGCTCACCCGGGGGACCACCCGGGCCCACATCGCGCGCGCCGCCCTGGAGGCGATCGCGCTTCAGAACGTCGATCTGGTGACGGCGATGCAGGAAGATGCCGCGCTTCCGATCAGCAGCCTGCGCGTCGACGGCGGGGCCGCCGCCAACGACCTGCTGATGCAGCTTCAGGCCGACCTTCTGGGGGTGCAGATCTTTCGCCCCGAGATGGTCGAGTCGACCGCCCTCGGCGCCGCCAAGCTGGCCGCCCTGGGGGCCGGGTTCCCGCCGGCCGACGCGGGGCGCGCCACGGCGCGGATGCGGATCTTCACCCCTTCGATGCCCGCCGCCACGCGCACCGACCTGCTGGAGCGCTGGGCGATCGCCGTCGCCCGCGCCTGACCTGACGCCCCATCGCAATAGAGCTTGATCGGGGGGGCCGCTATTTGCGAAGGTCGAGTGTTCAGATGCCGGCACCTCCGTCTGTCGGGGATGGACCCGAGATGCTTCCGATCGCCGCGTGCGGGTTCTCGCACCCGGGGAAGCAACGCGATGAGAACGAGGATGCGTTCGGCAGCTTCGGCGACGCGCGGCTGTTCGCCGTCGCCGATGGGATGGGTGGCCACAACGCCGGCGAGGTCGCGAGCGTACTGGCGATCGACGCCGTCGAGACCTTCTTCCGCGAGTACCACTTCAACCCCCGCCAGACCTGGCCCTACCCGGTCGATCGCTCGCTCTCGCTCGCCGCAAACCTGCTGCGGGTCGGGATCAAGGTGGCGAATGATCGCATCCGGGCCTCGTCGTCGTCCGATCGCAGCCGCGCCCGCATGGGCTCGACGATCGTCACGATGGCGGTCGGCGAGACCCAGGTCGCGATCGCGCATGCCGGCGACAGCCGCGCCTACCGCTATCGGGGCGGCGAGCTGAAGAAGCTGACCAAGGACCACTCGGTGGCCGAGGAGATGCGCGCCGCGCGCCCCGACATGACCGACGACGAGCTGGCGGCGTTCGCCCACCGCAACGTCGTCACCAGAAGCCTCGGCAGCAAGGACGAGCTCGAGCCGGACGTCTACGTCAACAAGCTGCAGCCGGGCGACATCTATCTGCTCTGCAGCGACGGGCTCTGGGCGCCGGTGCCCGACTCCCGCATGGCCACGATCCTCGGGTCGACGACGGACATCGAGGCGGCCTGCCAGCTGCTGATCGACGCCGCCAACGACGCCGGAGGCCCGGACAACGTGACCGCGCTGCTGGTTCGCGCCGGCTGACGAACGGACTTGCGCCCGCGATGATCCGCGCGCTGGTCGCCGACAAACGGATTCTGGTCTGCGTGGGGCCCGGGGGCGTGGGCAAGACCACCACCGCGGCCGCGATCGGCGCGCTCGCCGCGCGGCAGGGGCGGCGGACGCTGGTCTGCACGATCGATCCGGCGCCGCGCCTGGCCGACGCGCTGGCGACCGGCGGGCTGGGGGCCGACCCGCAACCGATCTCCCCCGCGGCCTGTCGGACCCTCGGCATCCCCGACGGCGGGGAGCGGCTCTACGCCGTCCGGCTCGACACCGAGCGGACCTTCGCCCGCCTGGTCGACGAGCAGGTCTCCGATCCGGAGATGCGCCGGCGGATCTTCGACAACACGATCTACCGTCAGATCACCACCACGCTCACCGGCTCGCAGGAGTACGCGGCGATGCTGGCGCTGCATGCCTTCGCGACCGCGGGGCAGTTCGATCGGATCGTGCTCGACACGCCGCCGACGGCCAACGCGCTCGATTTCCTGGACGCGCCGGCTCGCCTCGCGCTGGCGGTCGACAACCCGGTTCTGAAGTGGTTCGCCCGTCCGGATGCAACTGGCAAACGGCTGTCGCTGCAGTGGCTCCGTTCGGGCGGCGCGCTGATCGTGCGCCGTCTCGCCAAGCTGGTCGGCAGCCGGTTCATCGACGACGTCGGCGCCTTCCTGGTCGACTTCCAGGGGGCGCTGGGCGGGTTCCTCGCCCGGGCCCGCGCCATCGACGTGCTCCTGCGCGGCCCCGACGTCGCCTTCCTGCTGGTGCTCACCCCGGCGGTCGCCGCGGTCGACGAGGCGCTGTACTTCCACGGCCGGCTGCGCGCCGCGGCGGTTCCGCTGGGCGGCTTCGTGGCCAACCGTGTTCAGCGTGCGCCGGGCTTGACTGACCAGGCGGCGCTCGGGGCAGCGCTCGGCGCGCGGCCCGAGCTGGCGTCGTTGTCGGGGGAGACGATCGCCGACGCGGCGGCCCGTCTGGCCAGTGTCGGGCAGGCGTTCGGGGCCCTCTACGCGTCGGAGCGGCGCGAGCTCTCCCGGCTCGCCGCGGCGGCGCCCGGCACGCCGATCACCGAGGTGCCGCTGCTCGATCACGACGTGGACAACCTGCAGGAGCTGCGCGTCGTGGGCGATCACCTCTGGGCCGCTTAGCTTTCCCCCCGCCGTCGCCGGCGAGGTTTTCGGCGAGCCTCTCGGCGGCGCCGAGCGCGAGGTCCGGGACGCCGAACAGCAGGGCCACGGCGTCCGCCCGTCGGATGAGGGCGCTGTTCATCCCGGGGGGGGTCGCGAAGATGATCCGATCTGAAACCCCTTCGGGGGGCGGGAGGTGGGCCTGGCGCGCCAGCGTGACGGCGGCGGCCTGGGCAAAGTCGGCCGCCTCCGCGGCGTCGTCCCAGAGCGTCAGCCAGAGCAGCGGCGGCTCGGGCGTGACGCCGGCGTCGGGCGCGGTGGGGGACGCGCGGTAGAGCGCGGCCCGATCGCCGCCCCAGCCCGCGGCGGCGCGCTCGGCGCGCTCGGCCGGCACGGCAGTCGCCAGCCAGGTGCGCACGACCAGCTCGCCGAGCACGTCGCTCCCCACCGGCCGCCCGAAGCCGGGGAGGGACGGGAAGGCGTCATCGAAGATCGGGATCGGGTTGTCGCAGGCGTCGTAGGCCTCGGGGTGCAGCACCTGCTCGGTCGACGCGGGCGGGTCGGCCCACATCGCGTCGACCGCGCTCCAGGGCTGGCGGGCCCGCACCCGCGCCACGGCCAGGAAGCCGTCGACGTGGACGAAGCGCGACAGCTCGGCCAGCCAGCGTGGCAGCCCCGGGGTCGGCGCCGCGCGCATTCGCTCGACCAGCGTCCCCAGCGCGCTCGCGCCGAGGAAGGTCTCGCGCGGGTCGATGGTCGCCAGCGCCGCCAGCGAGGCGTCCCCCTCGATCAGCGCCGCCCGCGCCCGCTGCGCGTCGCCGTCGTAGAGGCGGCTGCCGTCGGCGGCCAGGCCCAGCTGGCGGCGGAGCCCGAAGCGCTGGTCGGCGACGGCGTGGGCGATCTCGTGCGCGAGCAGCAGCCGCTGGTCGGCGAGCGGCACGAAGTCCGGAACCAGCAGCCGCTTGGGGCCGACGTCGTAGAACGGCGCGGGCACCGCGGCCGGGGCATAGCTTCTCAGCAGCAGCGCGCCGTAGTCGGTCCCGGCGGGGACGAGCCCGAGCCGGCGCAGGAGCTCGGCCTCGCGTCCGAGGCCGCGATCGGCCGCCCCCGCGCCCACGGCGGCCTCGATCGCGGCGCCAAGGGCCGCGCGGGTCATCGCCCGGGCCGGCAGCGTCCCCCGGTAGGGGAGGCCCCGGGCCGCGGCCACCGCCGGAACCAGCCGGTCGACCTCCGCGCGAACCGCGGCATCGGTGACCGGGGCGGCGGCGAGCGCGAACAGGAGAGCGCGCGCCGCGATCAGCGAGTGGCCAGCCACCGGCGGCAGTTTGCGGTAAATACGCCCGTCGTCAATGACGGGACCGGTTGTTGGACTCGACGCGCTGGTCGCTCCTGAGCGGCGCGGGTATGCGCAGGCGCTGAGCGAGATCGCCGCGCGGCTTGCGCGTGCGCCCGTGGTCGAGCTCTACGGCGCGCACGGCGCGCTGGGCGCGGCGATCGCGGCCGGGCTCGCGGCCGGCGGCGGGGATGCGGGGCCGCTGCTCTACGTCGTGGCCGATGACGACACGGCCGAGACGCGGGCCCACGACCTGGGGTTCTTCCTCCCCCACCCCCACGCCACCGACGATCCGCTGGCGCCCCCGCCGGTGCTGCAGCTGCCGGCCCCGGAGTCGTCGCCCTATGCCGAGCTGCAGCCCGACCGGCGCACGACGCTGGCCCGGATGGCGGCCCTGTTCCGGCTCTCCCACGGGTTCGCCCCCACGGTGCTGGTGGCGTCGGCGGCGGCGCTGTTCCGGCGCGTCGTTCCGCGCGCGCAGTTCGACGCCCTCTGCGAGGTGATCACCACCAAGGCGACCGTCAACCGGGACGCGCTCGCCGCCCGGCTGCTGCGGGCGGGGTTCTCGCGCTCGGCGGTCGTCGAGGATGCGGGGACGTTCGCGGTCCGGGGCGCGGTCGTCGATCTCTTCCCGCCGGTCTACCGCCACCCGATCCGGATCGAGCTCTACGGCGACGAGATCGAGTCGATCCGCCTCTACGACGCGGCGACGCAGCGGACGCTGCGGACGCTCGACGCGGTCCACATCCACCCGGTGCGCGAGACGGTGACGACAGCGGGCGCCGATCCCCGCGCCAAGATCCTCGCCGCCGCCGACGCGGCGGTCTTCCCGTCGACGAAGACCCGGCGGCTGCTCGAGCAGATCGAGGAGGGGGAGTCGTTCTTCGGCATCGACGCCCTGGCCCCGGCGTTCCACGAGCGGATGGCGCCGTTCTTCGACTACCTCCCCGCCGGCGCGCTCTGCGTGGTCGAGGAGCCGGACGCGGTGATCGAGGAGGCGCGCCGGGAGGCGACGAAGCTGCGCGAGGCGGCGGCGACCCGACTGACGGAGCACCGCCTGGCGCTCCCGGCCGCCGAGTTCGTGCTGCTGGAGGACGAGGCGGCCGCGGCGCTGGCCGCGCGGCGGCGGCTCGAGCTCCGCTCCGTCGAGATCGCGCGTTTCCATCCGGGCCCCGACGCCGCGCCGCGCGTGCACGTCGCGTCCGAGCCGCACACCACCCTGCGGGCCGAGCTGCAGCGCGCGCGCGCCGAGGCCGGGCCGGGGCGCGACGTCGATGTCCCCGAATCGTTCGCGGGGCCGCTGCGCGATCGATTGCGGTCGTGGATCGGGCGCAAGCAGCGCGTCCGCATCGTCGCGTCGAGCCGCCACCACGCCGACCGGCTGGTGGGGCTGCTGCGCGCGCTGGGGTTCGCGGCCGACGTGGCGCGCGATGGAGGCGCGGCTATCTTCGACGCAGGAGGCGGATCGCGTCGGGGAGGACGAGCTTTGCTCGTCCGAGCCCATCGCGGGAGGTTCGGAACCCGTCCGAGGGTTCCGAAGAAGATGACCTGCCGCTGGCCGTGCTGGTCGGCCCGTTGCGCCGCGGCTTCGCGCTCCCGGCCGATCACCTGGTGGTCGTCGCCGAGGAGGAGATCTTCGGGGCCCGCGCGCTGCGCGAGGCGCGCGCCGGCAAGACCCCCGCGTTCGGCGACCTGGGCGAGATCGCCGAGGGGGACGCGGTCGTCCACGACGAGCACGGCATCGGGCGCTACCGCGGGCTCAAGAAGCTGACGGTGCGGGGCGTCCCTCAGGACTTCCTGCACCTCGAGTACGACGGCGGCTCGGTCTACGTGCCCGTCTACCGGATCGGCCTCGTTCACCGCTACGTCGGCGGCCGAGGCGGCCGACGTCAAGCTCGACAAGCTGGGCGGCAAGACCTGGCAAGACAAGCGCCGTCGGGTCTCGGCGGAGGCGCGCAAGATCGCCGAGGAGCTGCTGCAGCTCTACGCGCAGCGGGCTGCCCTGGCCGGCCACGCCTTCCCGGCGCCCGACGCGCTCTTCCGCGAGTTCGAGGAGACCTTCCCGTTCGACGAGACGCCCGATCAGGCCCAGGCGATCGAGGCCGTGCTGGCCGACATGCAGGCGGGCGCGCCGATGGACCGCCTGGTCTGCGGCGACGTCGGCTACGGCAAGACCGAGGTCGCGCTGCGGGCCAGCCTGCTGGCGGTCCTGGGGGGCAAGCAGGTGGCGGTGCTGGCCCCGACCACCGTCCTCGCCGAGCAGCACTTCGTCACCTTCTCGGAACGGCTGACCGATTTTCCGGCGCGGGTGGCGGTCGCTGTCGCGGTTTCGCAGCAAGGCCGAGCAGCAGCAGACGGTGGCGGCGCTGGCCGACGGCAAGCTGGACGTGGTCGTCGGCACCCACCGGCTGCTGTCGCGCGACGTCCGTTTCAAGGACCTCGGGCTGCTGGTCATCGACGAGGAGCAGCGCTTCGGCGTCGCCCACAAGGAGCGCCTCAAGGAGCTGCGCACCCAGGTCGACGTGCTGACGCTGACCGCGACGCCCATCCCGCGCACGCTGCAGATGGCGATGGGCGGCCTGCGCGAGATCTCGATCATCGCCACGCCGCCCGCCGATCGGCTGGCCATCCGCACCTTCGTCTGCCGCTGGGATCGCGAGCTGCTCGGCGAGGCGATCCGGCGCGAGCTGGCCCGCGGCGGGCAGGTCTTCTTCGTCCACAACCGGATCGAGGACCCTCGCCGCGGAGGCCGCGAAGCTCCGGGAGCTGGCCCCCGAGGGGACCCGGATCGCCATCGGCCACGGCCAGATGGCCGACGGGGAGCTGGAGAAGGTGATGGTCGACTTCGTCGACGGCCGCTACGACGTCCTCTGCTGCACCACCATCATCGAGTCGGGCCTCGACATCCCGCGCGCCAACACGATGATCGTCAACCACGCCGACCGCTTCGGGCTGGCCCAGCTCTACCAGCTGCGCGGGCGCATCGGCCGCTCGCGCGAGCGCGCCTTCTGCTACCTGGTGGTCCCCGAGGAGACGCGCATGACGCCGGAGGCGAAGCAGCGGCTGGCGGTGCTGCAGCGGTTCACCGAGCTCGGGGCCGGCTTTCAGGTCGCGACGCACGACCTCGAGATCCGCGGCGCGGGCGAGCTGCTCGGCGAGCGCCAGCACGGGCGCGGTCGCGGCGGTCGGCTTCGAGACCTACGCGCAGATCCTCGAGGAGGCGGTGGCCGAGCTGCGGGGCGAGCCGATCAAGCACGAGCACGATCCCGAGATCGCGGTCGACGTGCCGGCCTTCCTCCCCGACGACTACGTCCCCGACACCGGCCAGCGGCTGGAGTTCTATCGCCGGCTGGCCCAGGCCCGCGACGAGGACGACGTGCACGCGACGCTGGCCGAGCTCGTGGACCGTTACGGCCCGCTGCCCGAGGAGGCGGCGCTGCTGGGCGAGGTGATGATCGACAAGACCCTGGTGCGGGCCCGATGGGCGCGCTGGCTACGAGCTGCGGCCGGCGCGGCTGGTCCTGTCGCTGGGCACCGACACCGGGCTGGACCCGGCCAAGGTGATGAAGCTGGTCGCGACCAAGGGGAGCCGCTGGAAGCTGACCCCCGACATGCGCCTCGCCTACAGCTTCGACGAGGGCGAGAAGCGTGACCGCATGGGGGCGGCCCGGACCCGGCTTTTGGCCCTGGAAAAGCTCGTAAACGCCTGAAACCCAGAGGGAATACGCCCCGGATCCCCTCGCCGGTGGGACGCTGCTAGGCTCACCCCATGCTGACCCTCCTTCATCTCGCGGCGCTGACCGCGACCGTGCTGCTGCTGGCCCGCCTGCTGCCGTCCGTGAAGGTCCGGAACCTGGTCTCGGCGATCGTCGTCGCGGTGGTGTTCTCGCTGCTGAACTTCTTCCTGGGGTGGCTCATCAAGGCGTTCCTGTTCATCCCGGCGATCCTGACGCTGGGGCTGCTGTTTTTGATAATGCCGTTCGTCGTGAACAGCATCTTGCTGTGGCTGACGGACAAGCTGATCGGGTCGTTCGAGATCCAGACGATGGGCGGCCTGTTCTTTTCGGCCGGGGCGATCACGTTCGTGAACGCCGTTTTCTACATGCTGGTGAACGCCCACCGGGTCGGGCTGTATGGACCCGGTCCCACGCGCTGGATCTGAAACAAAACGCGTGTAATCTCTCGCGGATGCGAATTCCCGTCCGCCCCCTCACTTTCCTTGCCTTGGCGTTGGCCGTGGCGCTGGCCCCGGCCTGCAACCGGAACAAGACCAAGTCGGCCGCTGGCGGCAGCAGCGACCCCTCCCAGGTGGTCGCCAAGGTCGATGACGCGGTCATCACCGTCACGGACGTCCAGGACCGGGTGAACAAGCAGTCCCCCTTCGTGCGGGCTCGGTTCACGACCCCGGAGAAGAAGAAGGAGTTCGTCGACAGCCTGATCCGCTTCGAGGTGCTGGCCAACGAGGCTGAGCGGCGCGGCTACGACAGGGATCCCGAGGTGATGCGGGTGATGCGGCAGCAGATGATCTCGAAGCTGCTGCAGAAGGACTTCGAGTCGAAGCTGAAGGTCGAGGACGTGCCCGACGCCGACGTGCAGAAGTACTACGACGAGCACCCGGCCGAGTTCAATCAGAAGGACGAGATCCGGACGTCGCAGATCGTCGTCAAGGACAAGGCCAAGGCCGACAAGGCCCTGGCCGAGGCGAAGGCGATCCCCAAGGCCCAGGCCGCGGCGATGCCGACCGACCAGACCGGCTTCCGGGCCCTGGTCACGAAGTACAGCGAGGATCCCGACGCCAAGCAGACCGGCGGCGACATGCAGTTCTTCGACAAGGACTCGACCAAGTACGCAAAGCCGATCGTCGAGGCGGCCTTCAAGCTGACCGAGGTCGGTGACGTCACGGTGGTCAAGACCGACAAGGGGTTCGTGGTCCTGCGGCTGATGCAGAAGCGGCCCGGGTTCAACCGCCCGCTGGCCGAGGTGAAGCGCCAGATCCAGCAGCGGCTGTTCCGCGACATGCGCAACAAGTCGATGGAGGCGTTCGTCGCCGACCTGAAGAAGAAGAGCAAGATCGACATCCACGAGGAGAACCTGGCCAAGGTCGTCGTCGACACCGCGACCACCGGTCCGGCGGCGGGGGGCCCCGGCATGCCCGGCATGGGCCCGCCCGGCGGGGCGCCCCACGGTCTCCCGCCCGGGCTGTCACTCCCCGGGATGTCGCCGGCCGGCGCGCCGCCGCCCGGTACGCCCGCGCCGCGTCCGGTTCCGCAGGGCAAGTAGCGCATGGTCCGGAAGCGCGCCGCCCCATCGTTCGTTGCCGTCTTCGTCCTCCTGGGGGGGCTGGCGCTGCTGCTGGCGCCCGGCGCGCACGCGCGCGTGGTCGAGAAGGTCGCGGCGGTGGTGGGGAACAACATCGTGCTCGCCAGCGAGGTCGAGGAGAAGGCCGCGCTGGTGATGGCCGACGCGAACCGCATCACCGACCCCGAGAAGCGGGCGGCCCGCGCGGCGGCGCTGCGGCACGAGGTGCTCGACCGGCTGATCGACGACGAGCTGATCCTGCAGCAGGCGACCGAGCTCAAACTGAGCATCTCGAGCGAGCAGATCGACGCCTCGATCGACGAGATCAAGAAGCAGAACAACATCGACGACACCCAGCTGCGCGAGGCGTTGCGCGGGCAGGGGATGTCGATGGCCACCTACCGCTCCGACCTGAAGCGACAGCTGCTGCGGTACCGCGTCCTCAACATCGCGGTCGGCTCGCGCGTCAACATCTCGGACGAGGAGGTGAAGTCCTATTACGACCGCCACCTCAAGGACAGCGCCAGCGTCCAGGTGCGCGCCAGCCACGTCTTCCTCTCCATCCCCGAGGGGGCGGACGCGACGGCGGTCAACGACAAGCTGGCCCAGGCCCAGAAGATCCTCGAGCGGGCGAAGGCCGGCGAGGACTTCGCCAAGCTGGCCCGCGAGCTCTCCGATGACGCCGCCACCCGCGCCGAGGGGGGGACCTGGGCTACTTCGGCAAGGACATGCTGCCCAAGGCGATCGAGGAGATGGTCTTCGCGATGAAGCCGGGCGAGATCCGGGGCCCGGTGCGGGCCGACCGCGGCTTCCACGTGATCAAGCTGGTCGATCGCAAGACCAAGGATCAGAAGCCGTTCGACGAGGTGAAGGACGACATCCGGATGCAGCTCCGCCAGAAGGACATGGAGCGGCAGACCAAGATCTACCTGACCGAGCTGCGCAAGAAGACGCTCGTCGACATTCGGTACTGATGGGAACCCTGGGAGGGTTCCCAAACCCTCCCGCGATGAGCTCCGGCCGGCGAAGCCGGCCTAGGCTCGACGCGATGTAGCCGTTCAAAGGATGCCGGCGAGCGGCCCGCAGGTCGGCTCGATGCCGAGGCCGGTCGCGGGGTGACCGAAGGCGTTCATCACGGACGTGAGCATCTTGTTCGCGCTCTGCGTCCCGACCTTCAGGTACTGGCCGGTCTTGATGCCGAGGTTGCGGCCGCCGATCAGCAGGTACTGCATGTCGCGCGGGCTGTGATTGTGGTTGGTGCCGCTCTCGACGCCCCACACGATCAGGGTGTTGTCGAGCATCGTGCCGCTCCCCTCCTTGATCCCCGCGAGGCGCTTGGCGAGGTAGGCGACCTGACCCGACCAGAAGCGGTCGAAGATGATGAAGGCCTGCCGGGTGGTGACGCTCTGGGTGCCGACCGCGATGGTGTCGGTGGTCTTGCTGATGTGGGCGACGTTGTCGTGCCAGCTCTGGCTCATCCCCAGGAGGCCCTCGTGGTGGCCGCCCGAGAAGCTCATGCCGAAGTCGCAGATGCGGGTGCGGTCGCAGGTGAAGGCGTTGACGATCATGTCGGCCATCGTCTGCGCCTGCTTCGTCGTCACCGCGGCGTCGCGCGGGTTGCTCGACACGCCCGACGTGTTGACCTTCTCGCACTTGCCGCCGACGACGACGGGGGGGCCCGAACCGCCGGCACCCGCCCCGCCGGGCCCACCGGCCGCGCCGAGACTTCCGCCGGCGCCGCCGCGCCCGGCCGCGCCGCCCGCGCTGCCGCCGCGCCCGCCGACGCCGCCGCGCCCACCGCCGGCGCCGCCCCGGCCGCCCATGCCCGTGGGGCTCCCGCCTCCGGCACCGCCGGTGCCGGGGACGATGTCGGGCGGCAGCTGGCGCTCCAGCTCGTAAAGCGCCTCGACGTGCAGCTCCAGCTTCTGGCGCTCGCTGGTTCCCAGGTAACCCTGGATCCGCTGGAGCTGCGCCTTGTTGACCTGGAGGATCCGACGCCGCACCTGCTGGCGGGCCAGCGTCACGTCGTCTTGCGCCGCCAGCGGCGCGGTGCCGAAGGTGACGCCGCTGAAGATGTTGGTGAATGCCTTCGACGCGCTCTCCTCGTGGGCCATCGGCTGCCCGGGGCCCGAGTACGAAATGACGTGGCGCTTGTCGGTGCCGCCGCCGCCGCCGGCCGAGACGTGCACGCTGGCGAGCGGCGTCCCGCCACGGATGTCCGAGCTCTTGAGCAGGATCTGGTCGATCGAGGGGCCGTTCGCGTAGCGCTGGGTGTCGTTGAAGAAGCGCTCGCCGGTGAAGAGCTGCGCCATCCCGGCTTCGTGGTGGTTGTCGACGGTCCAGGCGTGATCGAGCCGCTGTACGAAGAGGAGGTTCGACTCCAGCCCCGCGAAGTCGGCCAGCGGCTCGTTGAGCGTGAAGCTCGAGCCGCTGCCCGTCGGCCACCACTCGGGCGGGTGCGAGTCGGGGGTGAAGGCGAGGACCAGGCGCTTGGGCGCCGCGTTCTGGGCCTCGAGCCGTCGCAGGCGCAGCAGCGGCGCCAGGAAGACCGCGCCCGCGCCGGTGCCGAGGAGCTGGCGCCGCGAGAGGAGTTGACCGCGCTTCATCATGGTCAGTCGCGCTTCCGTTCGTAGGTGCTGGGGGACGACATCACCCCGGCGATGAGCTCGCGGAAGCCGCCGCCCGCGGTGAGCGCCGCGTAGCCGGCCATCACCGGCGGCCACCCGCGCCGCACGTCGTCGCCGAACCCGAAGTAGTAACGGAACGCCTGCACGGCCGCGCACTCGCGGACCCAGGCGCTGTCGGCCAGCGCCTGCGCCAGGTCGGTCTGGTTGGCGAGCGGGCGGTTCACGTCGGTGTTGATCAGCATGCCGGTCGTGTCGATCGCGACCGGCGTGGTCTGGTTGCGGAACAGCTCCTGGGTGCGGAACCGCCCCGCGCCGTCGAAGCTCTCGAACGCGAAGCCGACCTGATCCAGCACCTGGTGGCAGGTGGCGCAGTCGGGTCGCGCGTGCATCTGGTAAAGCGCCCGCGTGCTGGTCGGCGCGGCCCCCATGGCCTCCACGTCCTCCAGCGAGGGGACGCCGGGCGGGATGGTCAGATGCTGGCAGAGCAGGCGCTCGCGGATGTAGTGGCCGCGCAGGGTCGGCGAGCTCTGGTTGGCGTGCGCCGCCACCGACAGGAAGGCCCCCAGCGCGAGCCAGCCGGTGCGCGTCCCCGCTCCGGCGCCGGGCGCGGTGTAGAAGGTCCCCAGCGCCCCGCCGGCGGCCGGGACCGGCGTGGTCAGCAGCTTGCTGACGCTGCCGCTCATGCTGCCGTTGGCGGCGAAGAAGGCGTTCGCCTCGTCGAGCATCGCGCCCCGCACGCCGTCGAAGCCCGGGAACAGATCGGGGAACTTGTAGAGGTCGTCGTTCACCTTGTTGAGCGTGAGCCACTGGAACAGGAACGCGCGCAGCGGCTCGGCCGCCTCGGGCGCCGCCAGCAGCGTGTCGATCGTGGTGCGCAGCGACGCCGGCTGGGTCAGCTCGCCGCGCGCGGCGGCCGCCAGCAGCGCCGCCGTCGGCGGCTGTCCCAGGACGCTGTACGACAGCAGCGACGCGACCTCGTGATCGGTGAGGCGGAAGGTCCCCGCCCCGCCGCCGGATTCGGGGCCGATCTCGGTGCGGTAGAGGAAGTAGGGCGAGGTCAGCGCCGCCTGCACCACAGACCGGAACGGCAGCACGGCGTCGCCGGACGGCACCGCGAGGTCGAAGATCTCGCCCAGCTCGGCGGTGTCGGTGCTGGTCGCCGGGCGGCGGTAGAAGCGCGTCGCGACACCGGCGAGGAAGTCGGTCTTGCACGCCGCCGTGAGGGTCCCGCACGGCGCTGCCAGCGCCTTGAGCTGCGCCTCACTCACGGTGTCGCCGACGCGCGCGGCGGCGTCGTAGTAGCTGGAGGCGAGCGAGAGCCGGACGAAGTTGACGTTCGAGATGTTCGCGAACAGGCCGCCGTCGGTCTCGGCCTCGAAGTCCGAGGTGTCGACGTCGATGCCGGTCAGCGCCTTGACCGATGTCCGGTACTCGACGTGCGTCAGCCGCCAGGCCCGCGCCGGCAGGGGGGCGGCGGCCGGCTGGGGGGCCTCGTAGGGGAGGTTCCCCTCGGAATCGGGCTCCGGCATCGGGTCGCCGCCGTGCCCGCCCGCGCCGGACGAGCCTGCACCAATGCGACCGCTACAGGCAGCGGTGCAGCAGGACGCAGACAAGGATGTTTCGGCGGGGGCGCACGAAGGGTCCAGCGTCTAGATGTGAGGAAACGCTACGCCCTTCGCGGAAAATGTCACCCCGGCGGGGTGGGGTAGGAAGTGGTGGGAGGACGGGCTGGGGCGGCGCGGGTTATCCCGGGGGCCAGGCCAGGGGGCGGCCCGCCAGGAGGTGCAGGTGGATGTGATGAACCGACTGGCCGGCGTCGGGGCCCGCGTTCATCACCACCCGGAAGCCGCCCGCTGCCAGGCCGCTGTCGGCGGCGCGGCGGGCGGCGGCGACCATCAGCCGTCCGTAGATCGCGACGTCGGCGTCGGTCGCGTCGGCCAGCGTCGCGTGGTGATCGAGCGGGATCACCAGCTCGTGCAGCGGCGCCTTGGGGCCGATGTCCTTGAACGCGAGCAGGTGCTCGTCGCGGTAGGTGATGGTGGCGGGAATCCGCCCGTCGCGGATCTTGCAGAACAGGCAGTCGGCGTCGGTGGTCGTCATCCGCTTCCTCCGGTGGTGTGCGGGTTCGGTTTATGCCACGAGGGCGGCGAGGCGGGCGAGCGTCTGGGTGAAGGGGGCCGTCTCGTCGGTGCGCTGGCGCAGGAAGGCGCTGATCGCCCCCTCGCGCGCGAGCGCCTGATCGGTCAGCGGGTCGGCGCCGCGCTGGTAGGCGCCGAGAAGGATCAGATCGCGCTGGCGCTCGTACGCAGCCAGCAGCTCCCGCAGCCGATCCGCGGCGTCGCGGTGCGCGGGGGTCGGCGACCGTGTTCATCAGCCGCGACAGCGACGGCAGCACGTCGATCGCCGGCCAGTGGCCGCGGGCGGCCAGCTCGCGCGACAGCACGACGTGCCCGTCGAGGATGCCGCGCACCTCGTCGGCGATCGGCTCCTCCATGTCGCCGCCCGCCACCAGCACGGTGTAAAGCGCCGTGATCGAGCCGCGCGCGCTGGTGCCGGTCCGCTCCAGCAGCCGGGGCAGGAGGGCGAACACGCTGGGCGGATAGCCCTGCCGCGCCGGCGGCTCGCCCGCCGCCAGGCCGACCTCGCGCTGGGCGCGCGCCACCCGCGTCACCGAATCGAGCATGAACAGCACGCGCCGCCCCTGGTCGCGAAAGTACTCGGCGACGGCGGTGGCGACGAACGCCGCCTTCAGGCGCACCAGTGCCGGGGCGTCGCTGGTCGCGCAGACGACGACCGAGCGCGCCCGCCCGGCGGCGCCCAGCGCCTCGTCGAGGAACTCGACCACCTCGCGGCCGCGTTCGCCCACCAGCGCGATCACGTTCACGTCCGCCTCGGTCTGCCGCGCGATTTGCCCCATCAGCGTCGACTTGCCGACGCCCGAGCCGGCGAAGAGCCCCAGGCGCTGCCCCTCGCCCGATGGTCAGCAGCGCGTCGAGGGCGCGGACGCCGAGCGGCAGCGCGCGCGTGACCCGGCGACGCGACAGCGGCTCGGGGGCCGGGCGATCGACGGCCCAGGGGGCGGCGTTCAGGATCGGGCCGCCGCCGTCGATCGGATGACCGAGCCCGTCGAGCACGCGTCCGAGCAGCGCCTCCGAGGCGGCGATCGAGAACGGTCGCCCGGTGGGCGTCACCAGCGACGTCGGGGCCGATGCCGGCCGCCTCGCCGAGCGGCATCAGCACCACCTCGTCGCCGCGGAACCCCACCACCTCGGCGCCCAGCCGATCGTCGATCTCGACCAGCTCGCCGACGCGGAGGCCGGGGACCTGGGCCCGGATCACCAGCCCGGTCACCTCGGTGACCCGCCCCGACGCGCGCTGCGGCGTGGCGGTCTCGAGCCGCGCCAACGCCTGATTGAGATCGAGCGCGCTCACCTATCCACCTTGCGTCCCCCTCAGGATCGCCTGCTCCAGCGCCGCGAGCTGGGTCTCGAGGCGCGCGTCGACGCGGCCGTGGGCAGTCTCGATCACGCAGCCGTGGTGCCCGACGGTCTCGTCGGCGACGAGGGCGATCGCGGCGGCGGCGGGTGCCTGCGCGGCGAGCGCGTCCTTCCGCGCGCTCACCGCCGGCAGATCGTCGGGGTGCAGCCGCACGGTCACCGCGGCATCACGCGGCTGGCTCCGCGCCAGCGCCGCCGCCACGATCTCCGCCATCGTCTGGGGGGCGAGCGCGACCGCGTGCCCGACGATCCGCTCGGCCATCTTCGCGGCCAGCGCCGCCGCCACCGGCGGCGCCTCGGTCATTGCCCGCGCCGCCTCGGCGCGCGCCCCGGCGAGCAGCGCCGCGGCCAGCGCCGCCGCTTCGGCCCGCCCCGCGTCCAGCCCGGCGCGGCGGGCCTCGGCGCGAATCGCCTCGGCCTCACCTTGCGCCTCGGCCAGCGTGGCGCGGGCGGCGGCCAGCGCGGCCTGCGCCTCGTCGCGCGCGTCGAGCACCTCGCCCGCGACGACGTGGCCGGTCGTCTTCACCACACGCCCCATCACGCCTCCATTCCCGCCGCGGCCAGCAGACGCCGGCCGATCTCGGGCGACAGCCGCTGCGCGACCGCCAGCACCGCCGCCGTCCCGTCGTCCCGCAGCAGCGCCGCGAGGATCGGCAGGCCCAGCGCGAAGCAGGCCTCGCGTCCGGTCTCGCCTCCGATTCCAGCGACAGCGCTGCGGGCCTGGTCGCGCTCCCCGGGCGTGCCGCCACGCGCGGCCGCGTCGAGCAGCGACGGCGCCAGCCGCTCGCCCAGCGCCGCCGCCGCGCGGGCGAGCACCGGCGCCGGTGCGCCCCGGAGCGACGCCCCGAGGATCTCGGCGCCGTGGCGCGCGATCGTCTCGTCCAGCGCGGCGGGCTCCAGGTTTGCCAGCTCGCGCGCGCGGCCGCGCGGCCCGCCCGCCCCGGCCAGCGGGACCAGCCCGCCGAAGACCGCGCGCTGCAATTCGGCGACGCCGTCGGCGTCGATTGCGAGCGCCGGTTCGTCGGGCTCACCGTCGCGGCCGCGCAGGATCTCGTCGGCGACGGCGCGGACGGGGGCCGGCAGCGACGCCGTGACGGCGCGGATCACCGCCGTCGTTTCGGGCGCCAGACGCTCGTGCAGCCAGCCCGCGTGAATCAGTTCGACGCCCGCGGGGATCGGGGCGCGGACGAGCGCGATCAGCTCCGCAACCGTCGCCACCCGCGTCGCCTTCGATTCCGCCGCGAGGGCTGCAACCGCAGCCGCACAGCGCGCGCCGGCCGCCCCGCCGAGCTGCGCGGTCACCGCCTCGGCGGTCAGGTGCGCGAGCGCCGCCCCGAGGACGAACCCCTGCTCGTCGAGCGCCAACCCCGCCACCCCCGCATGCACGCGCGCATCATCGACCCGGCGCGCGGGCCGTTGCAACCCCGACGGACGTCGCGACTCAGCAGCCCGCGAGGGCGGAGCAAGCAGAGACCTGGCTCGCGGCGGGCAGGCTCGCGCACATGGGGAGCCTGCTCACGCACGCCTCCAGCTGGGCGACGGTCGCCTGACACTCCGTGAAGGTCGGGTCCGGCGAGTCCTGGACGCAGTCCGCCTGGTCGTCGTAGGCGAGGAAAGGATAGTTCGGCGACTCGGACCGATTGCACGTTCCGGGGGCTCCGGGAAGCCCGTAGCTGCCGGCCGTGGCCACCATCCAGTCGCACACCTGTCCCTTCTCGGCGTCGGTCAGGTCGACGAGCCTCTTCGACGAGGCGACGCCCGAAGTCTGCTGGCCGTCGGGAGAACCCGCGGAGCTGCACGCGGAAGTAGCCAAGAGCATCGAGAGCACGGCGCTGCGGAATCCGAAGCTCATCTCTTTCCTTTCTTCTTTTTCTTCGCTGGCGGCGGCGGCGTGAACCAGGGCTCGGTCGCGCCGTGGGCGGTCAACCACTCCGTTTTGTCCGTGCGCGCGCGGGTGTCGGGCCCGTAGCTCTCGATCTGGAGCACCACCGCCTGCCGGGCGGTCTCCAGCTTCGCCGACGGGCCGTCGAGCTCGCGGAAGACGAGCAGCAGCTCGCCGGCCTCGGTCTCGCGCGCCAGGCCCAGGTAGTCCTCGACGTAGGGCATGAAGAGATCGGTCGGCTTGCCCAGGCGCGGGGGCGGATCGTCGGGCGTGGCGGCGCGCTTGATGCGCGCCCGGAATTCGGCGTCGCGCTCGAGATCGAGCAGGATCCGCAGCGCGCGGAAGTAGGCGGTGTTGCGTTCGCGGCCGACGACGCCGTCGGCGAGACAGAGCGCCGCCTCGGCGTCGGACTTGGCCAGGGACGAGAAGAGAGTGTGGTTCCATCCCCCCTGGGCCTTGTCGTGGCCGTGGGCGACCATCGCCTGCGCGGGGGTCTGCCCGATCATCGTGCCGGTATCGATATAGATGGGCGCGGCCGCGCAGGTGAGCGGGAGGTGGTCTCGGCTCAGCGCGCGGTTGTACAGCGCCTGCGACAACCAGTTGCGCGCCTCCGGCGCGTTCGGCGTCGCGCGGAACCAGGCCGCCGCGGTATCGACCAGCAGCCGCAGCTTCGCCGGTCCCGCCTGACAGAGCGGAGACAGCTGGTCGTACGCCGCCTGTTTCGGCGCCACCTGCGTGACGTCGGCGGGTAGCTTGCAATCCGGCGCACCCGCATCCGCCGTCGTGAGCAGAGCCGTAAACAGCGCCGCCGGGATCGTCGCCATCAACGACGACTGTAAGTTACTTCCCGGGGCAGACGCTACTTGGCGCGCCGTAGTCGAACGTGATGTCGATGATGCGGTGGCTGGGGACGTAGCTCGACTTCGGGAGCGTGTCGAACTTCACGCCGTCCTTGCTGCGGTAGAAGACCTGCTGGTCGTACCACTCGCGCCACTCCTCGCGCTCGCCGACGAACGTGCCGGTGGTCGGGTTGAAGGCGACCGCCTCCATCTGCAGGCTGGACGGCGTCGTGCCGGCCGACGCCCAGGTGGCGCCGTCGGGGCTGGTGTAGACCTTGCCGCGCCCCCAGACGCGGAAGACCGTCCCGTCCCAGATCGGGTGCGAGGTGATCGACCCGCCGACGCTGGCCGACTTCCAGGTCATGCCGCCGTCGGTGGTGCGGCAGGCGGTGCCGGACTGGTTGACGACCAGCGAGACCGTCGGGCTGGCGGCGACGCCCGAGCCGGTGAACAGGTTGCTGCCGCAGCCGGTGGTGACCTTGGTCCAGCCGGTGTCCGTCGAGACGACGGCGCCATCGTCGCCCATGACGACGAAGTGGCCGCCGGCCTGCGGGATGAAGCCGACGTCGCGGGTGACGCCGACGCCGGCGCCGCTGGTCTTCTTCCAGGTGACGCCGAGATCGTCGCTGTAGTTGTCGCTGCCGAGCACGCGGCCCAGGCCGAAGGCGATCGCCCCCTGCTGGTTCTTGGTCAGCACCGGCTCCCAGACCACGCCGTCGCGGCTGCGGCGGAGGGAGCCGGGCTCGCCCCAGCCGAAGGAGGCGAAGAACCAGCCGCCGCCCGAGGTCATCCCGCGCGCGGCGGTCGGGCCGTGGTCGCAGTCGGGCTCGCTCCCCTGCGAATAGCAGCGGAGGGCGTCGTCGTCGGAGCGGTTGGCGACCCAGGTCAGGCCGTCGTCGCACGAGATCGTCGTTCGCCCGACGGCGCCCTGGGCCACGAACATCGGGATGGTCGCGGTGCTGCCGCCTGCCCCCGTGCCGGCCGAGCCGGACCCGGCGGTTCCGGTCCCCGCCGCCCCCGTCCCGGCGGTTCCTGTCCCGGCCGAGCCGCCGCGCCCGGCGCCTCCCGCGCCCGAGCCGCCGCGCCCGGCGCTTCCCGCACCCGCGCCACCGCCCCGACCGCCCGGCGCTGTCCCGGCGGTTCCGGCCGTGCCTGTGGGCCCTCCGGCCGCCCCGCCTGCCGAGCCGGCGGTCCCGCTGCCGGAGCCGCCCGCGCCGGCCCCGCCCGTGGCAATGACACCAGTGCCCCCCCGACTGGTGTCGCTTCCGCCTGAGCCCCCCTGCGGGCTTCCGGCGGCACCGGTTGTATGCGACCCGGCAGCGCCCGCGCTGCCGCCCCCTGTGCCGTCCGTCATTCCGACGCTCCCGACATCACCCTGACACCCTGCCAGCGCAAGCAGCGCGGCGGCGGAGGCGCCAAAGGCGACCAGGCGGGGGGACACGGTAGAGGAGGAGTCCCCACCCCCCGAATTCGGGCCAACGCGGAGCGGTAACCGCGGGGGAGCGCGTCAGGGTGGAGTTGTGACCGGCACGGAGCTTGCGTTACGGGCGCCAGCCGGGTACACCTGCCGCCCCGATGGCTCGTTTAGACGTCCGTAACATCGCCATCATCGCCCACGTCGACCACGGCAAGACCACGCTGGTCGACGGCTTCCTCCGGCAGGCCGGGCAGTTCCGCACCGGCGAGGTGGTCGCCGACTGCGCGATGGACTCCAACGACCTCGAGCGCGAGCGCGGCATCACCATCCTGTCGAAGTTCACCGCGATCACCTGGAAGGGTACGCGTATCAACATCGTCGATACGCCCGGCCACGCCGACTTCGGCGGCGAGGTCGAGCGCGTGCTGAGGATGGTCGACTCGGTCTGTCTGCTGGTCGACGCCTTCGAGGGGCCGATGCCGCAGACCCGGTTCGTCACCCGCAAGGCGCTGGCGCTGGGCCTGCGGCCGATCCTGGTGGTCAACAAGATCGACCGCCCGGGCTGCGATCCCGAAGGCGCGGTCGACGCGACCTTCGATCTGTTCTGTGCGCTGGGCGCCACCGACGCGCAGCTCGACTTCCCGGTGGTCTACGCCTCGGGCCGCGAGGGCTGGGCGAGCAAGAACCTGACCGACGAGCACAAGGATCTGGGCCCGCTGCTGGACCTGATCGTCGAGAAGGTGCCGCCGCCGGCGGCCGACGTCGAGGCGCCGCTGGCCATGCACGTCACCACGCTCGACTACGACGACTACCTGGGCTACGTGGCCATCGGCCGCGATCGAGTCGGGCAAGGTCAAGTCGGGCGACCGCGTGCTGCTGCGTCCACCGCGACGGCAAGCGCGAGGAGTTCCGCGTCGCCAAGCTGCTCGGCTTCCAGGCGCTGAAGCGGTTCGAGCTGGCCGAGGCCGCCGCCGGCGACATCTGCGCCATCACCGGCATGCAGGAGCTGACCGTCGGCGAGACCATCACCGAGATCGCCCGTCCGATCGTCCTGCCGCTGCTCGAGATCGAAGAGCCGACGGTGAAGATGCAGTTCATGTCGAACAACGGCCCCTTCGCGGGCAAGGAGGGCAAGTACGTCACCTCGCGCAACCTGCGCGACCGTCTGTTCAAGGAGATCAAGTCGAACGTCGCGCTGCGGGTCGAACGAGACCGCGTCGCCCGACACCTTCGAGGTGCTGGGCCGCGGCGAGCTGCACCTGACGGTGCTCATCGAGACGATGCGGCGCGAGGGCTACGAGCTGATGGTGTCGCAGCCGCAGGTCATCTTCAAGACCGGCGACGACCGGCGAGAAGCTCGAGCCCTACGAGGAGGTCGGTCATCGATCTCGACGAGGCGTTCTCGGGCGCGGTCATCGAGGAGCTGGGCCGCCGCGGCGGCCGCATGCAGGAGATGGGGCCGGCGGGCGAGGGGCGCATGCGGCTCGAGTACCTCTGCCCGGCGCGCGGCCTGATCGGCTACCGCTCGCAGTTCCTGACCGACACGCGCGGCACCGGCATCCTGAACCACAACTTCAAGAACTACGGCCCGTACGCCGGCGCCATCCGCTCGCGCCCCAACGGCGTGCTGATCGTCGCAGGACGACGGCGAGACCAACACCTACGGCCTGTTCTACCTGCAGGAGCGCGGGCAGCTGTTCCTGGGACCGGCAGATCAAGGTCTACGGCGGCCAGATCATCGGCCTGCACTCGCGCGACAACGACCTGGTCGTCAACCCGTCGAAGGCCAAGAAGCTGACCAACATCCGCACCACCGCCGCGGACGAGAAGCTGTTCCTGACCCCGCCGCGCGATGTTCACGCTGGAGTCGGCGCTGGAGTTCATCAACGACGACGAGCTGGTCGAGGTGACGCCCAAGGCGATCCGCCTGCGCAAGCGGGTCCTCGACCACAACGAGCGCAAGCGCGTGGAAAAGATCCGCGACGCGGGCTCGACGCCCGCAAGTCACCCATAGGACCGGCCGCGTGTTACTAGTTCCCGCGCCATGAAAGGGTGGGTTCCACGCCTCGTCGCCGGGGTTGTTGCCGGCGTCGCGGTCTACGTCGGCTTCTCGATCTGGGCCGACGTCGGCAAGGTCGGCGAGGCGCTGCGGTCGCTTTCACTGGCGGTACGCCGGGCTCGCCTGCCTGCTGGCGGCCGGCAACTACGCTGGTCCGGTTCGCTGCGCTGGCAGTACTACCTGCGGGTCATCGGCGTCGGCGACAAGATCTCCGCTGCGCGATAGCGTCCTGGTCTTCCTGGCCGGCTTCGCGCTGACGGTGACGCCCGGGCAAGCTGGGCGAGGCGGTGAAGGCGCTGCTGCTGCGCGCGTCGCACGGCATCCCGGCGGCGCGCACGGCGCCCATCGTGATCGCCGAGCGCGTCACCGATCTGCTGGCGCTGCTGCTGCTGGCTCTGGTGGGCGTGTTCAGCTTCGACGTCGACCGCCGGTTCCTGATCGCGGGCGCGGTGCTGGTCGTGGGCGGCGTGCTGGTGGTGTCGATCGATCCGCTGGCCAAGCGGGCGATCGCGATCGCCGGGCGCCTGCCGCTGGTGCGGCGGTTCGCGCACCGGCTGGACGAGTTCCACAGCCAGCACCGCGGTGCTGCTGGCGCCTGGCGCCGCTGGCCATCGCGACCGTGCTGGCGGTCGGCTCGTGGTTCCTCGAGTGCCTGGCGTTCTGACTCGTCGTGCGCGGCTTTCCGGGCGCCAGCGTCGGCCTGCGGGCGGCGACCTTCATCTATGCGGCGATGACCGTCGCCGGCGCGCTGTCGTTCCTGCCGGGCGGGCTGGGCGTGACCGAGGCGGGGATGCTGGCGCTGCTGATCCAGTTGGGTACCGGCATCGACAGGGGGACCGCCGCCGCGGCGACGTTCGTGACCCGCGCGGCCACGCTCTGGTTCGCGGTCGCGCTCGGGCTGCCCGCCCTGCTGCTCTATGCCCGGCGGAAACACGTGGAAATTGACGCAGATGTTGCTCGCGGGCCGGGGGGCAAGGGACTACCGTGAAGGGTAGATGCGGATCGCTGCACTCGACGTCGGGTCGAATTCGTTTCACCTGATCGTCGCGGAGGTCGAGACCGGCGGGACAATCAAGGTGCTCGACCGGGCCAAGGAGATGGTCCGGCTGGGCGACTCGACCCTACATAAAGGGGTGATTCCGCCCGACGTGTTCAGGCGAGGGCTGGACGCGCTGCGGGCGCTGCGCAGGATCGCCGACCGGCACAAAGTCGACGCGCTGGTCGCCGTCGCCACCAGCGCCGTGCGCGAGGCCCAGAACGGTGGCGAGTTCGTCCGCGCGGCCCGCGACGAGGCCGGGATCGACGTCCGCGTCATCCGGGGCGACGAGGAGGCGCGGCTCATCTATCTGGGCGCGCGCGGTTCGCTCGACCTGGGCAAGCGGCGGGTGGCGCTGTTCGATCTCGGCGGCGGCTCGCTCGAGGTCATCCTGGCCGACGCGCAGGAGCTCTACTTCACGGCGTCGTTGAAGCTGGGGGTGATCCGGCTGACCGAGAGTTGTCCCTGTTCCGATCCGCCGACCTCGCGCGAGCGGGCGCTGCTGGCCGAGCGTGTACGGACGATGCTGGATCCGGTGGTGTCGCGCGTGCGCGCCATGGGCTTCGACTTCGTCGCGTTCACCTCGGGGACGGCGTCCGCCCTGGCCAGCGTGCTGCGGGCCGATCCCGAGGCCGATGGCGGCAAGACGACGGTCCCGCTGCGCGACCTGGCCGCGCTGGAGCAGCGGCTGGGGCTGGCGACGATCGCGGCGCGCGGCAAGATGCCGGGGCTCGACGCGCGCCGCACCGACACGATCTACGCCGGCGCCGTCGTCTACAGGACCGCCCTGGAGATGTGCGGGGCCGACGAAGCGGCGCTGTGCGAGACCGCGCTGCGCGAGGGGATCATCGTCGACTACATCGCCAGCAACCGCCCCGGCATCCTGCTGGTAGACGAGTTCCCCGATCTGCGGCGCCGCACGATCATGGAGCTGGCCCGCCGCTGCCAGGTCCGCGAGGACCACGGCACGCAGGTGGCGCGGCTGGCGCTGTCGATCTTCGACCAGACGCGGCGGCTGCATCGCCTGGAGGACAGCGACGCCGAGCTGCTGGAGTTCGCGGCGCTGCTGCACGACATCGGGTTCTACATCTCGCCGCACCGCCACCACCGCCACAGCGCCTACCTGATCAAGAGCCACGCCATGACCGGGTTCTCGCGCGCCGAGGTCGACGTGATCGCGCTGGCGGCACGCCACCACCGCAAGGTCGAGCCGCGGCGGGGGCGCGGCTCCGTCAAGCTGCTGTCGAAGAAGGACTTCCGGCGGGTGCGCTACCTCGCCGCGATCCTGCGCATCGCCGACGCGCTCGATCGGACCCACGTCCGGGTGGTGCGCGCGGTGCGCTGCTCGGTATTGCCGCGCACCGTCGAGGTGCGGGTCGACGCCGACGGGGATCCCGAGCTGGAGCTGTGGGCCGCGCGCCGCAAGGGTGATCTGTTCGAGGAGCTCTGCGGCCGCAAGCTGCGCTTCGCCGTCGATCAGGTGCGCGACAGTGAGGAGGCGCCGGTCACCGTGCGCCGCGAGCCCATGCGCCGCGAGCCCGCCCGCGCCGCCCGGTCGCCCCTGCGCGTCGTTAAGTCCTAGAGCCCGAGCGGGCCGAGCAGGGCGTAGATCCCCGCGGCGATGATCCCCGCGGACTGGATGGTGAACAGCCAGGCCCAGACGATCCGCAGCGCCACGCCCCAGCGGACATGGCGCGGGTTGTTGACCCAGCCGACGCCGACGATGCCGCCGGTGATCGTGTGCGTCGTCGACACCGGGATGCCGAGCCCGCTGGCGAGGAAGAGCATCCCGGCCGCGCCCGTCTCGGCGCTGAAGCCGCCGATCGGCTTCAGCTTGGTGAGCCGCATCCCCATCGTCTTCACGATCCGCCAGCCGCCTGAGAGCGTCCCGAGGCCCATCGCCAGCTGGCAGGAGAGGACGACCCAGAGCGGCACATCGGCATGCGGGCCCAGCTTCCCCTTGGCGATCAGCATCGCCATGATGATTCCCATCGTCTTCTGGGCGTCATTGGCGCCGTGACCGAGGCTGAACAGCGCCGACGACACCAGCTGCAGCCGCCGGAACCAGCGGTCTATGCGCCCCGGGTGCGCGCGCCGAAAGGCCCAGGAGACCGCGACCATCATCGCCGCCCCCAGCAGCATCCCCAGTACAGGGGAGACGACGATGAAGATCGCCGTCTTGGTGACGCCCGCCGTCTGGATTACCGCCGTCCCCCCCTTGCAGAGCCCGGCGCCGATGAGCCCGCCGACCAGCGCGTGCGACGAGCTCGACGGGAGCCCGTACCACCAGGTGATCAGATTCCAGGCGATCGCGCCCCCGAGCGCGCTCAGCAGGACGCGATCGTTGATGATGGTGGGGTCGATGATCCCCTTGCCGATCGTGTGGGCGACGTGCAGCGGGAAGACGACGAAGGCGATGAAATTGAAGAACGCCGCCCAGATCACCGCCGTGCGCGGGGTCAGAACCCGGGTCGACACCACGGTCGCGATCGAGTTCGCGGCGTCGTGGAATCCGTTGATGTAGTCGAATGCGAGCGCGATGACGACGATCGCGACGATGATCGCCATGGTCTTGCCTAGCTGTTCTCGAGGACGACGCCCTCGATGATGTTTGCGACGTCCTCGCAGCGGTCGGTGGCCGACTCGAGCGTCTCGTAGATCTCCTTCCACTTGATCACTTCGATCGGGTCCTTCTCCTCGCGGAAGAGGCGGGCCAGGGCCCCGCGCAGGAGGCTGTCGGCGACGTTCTCCAGCCGGTTGATCTCGATGCAGTGCTGCAGGATCCCGTTGGGCTTGCCCAGGTCGCGGATGCTCATCACCGCGCTCAACACGTGCTCGGCGCTCTGCACGAGACAGCGCGCCAGCTCGACCGCCTCAGGGGTGATCGTGCGCATGTCATAGAGCGACAGCCGGTCGGCGGCGGCCTCGACCAGGTCCATGATGTCGTCCATCCGCGTGATCAGCGTGTAGATGTCGTTGCGGTCGATCGGCGTGATGAACGTCTTGTGCAGCCCGGCGACCACCGCATGGGTGATCTCGTCGCACTCGTGCTCGATCTGCTTGACCCGCGCGGCCCCTGTATCGAGGTTGGTGGGGTTCTCGACCATGTCGAGAAAGGCCCGGCACCCCTCGACGGTCTTTTTCCCCTGCTGCTCGAAGTGACCGAAGAACGAGGCGTCGTTGGGCAACAATCTCATGGCGGCTGTATATCCCAGGCGCCCCGAGCTAGCCACAGGTTACAGTTGTGTGACGGCGTGCCCGGGAGCTCGGAAATTCTTCAAACTAATTAAAGGCTTAACGCGGCCCGTACGAGGATCTCGTGCTGGTACCCGCCGCTATTGCGGAGGGCGTGGCTCACCTCGGAGTTGCCGCTCCAGGCGTTGAGGACGTAGTTGATCGAAACGCGCACGAACAATCCGTGCCAGTAGTTGAGCCCGGCGGTGGCGGCGACGACCCGCGTCGTCGCCCGGTTCGGATCGCCCAGCGCCGCCAGGTCGGTGGCGAGGTTCTGCTTGAGGATCTCGCCGCGCACCGCCAGCATCAGCCCGTCGTCGAGGCGCGGGGTCGGCGCTCGCGGCGCGCGGGAGCTGCTGCCCCGGGATCGGCAGCAGCTCTTCGTCGCCCAGCAGCCAGAGCCACAGCTCGCCGAAGCCGGAGATCCCCTCCAGCGTCGCGTGGCCCAGACCGGCGCCGGGGTCGCGCCCAGCGTCGTGTCGGCTTCGAGGAGGCGCTGCCGCTTCCAGACGAACTCGCCGCGCAGGCCGAAGCGCGGGCCGAGCGGCAGGTTCAGCTCGCCGCCCGCGGCGGTCAGCGGGCCGTCCTCGCGCAGCTCCATGGCGGCTCCCGGCGGATCGCCGTTCCGCCACCGCGGGGCGAAGAAGACGACCCCGCCGGGCGTCGCCTCGACGGGGGCGACCGGCCCCGCGACGTGCCGGCCGTACCAGCCGCTGGCGCCGAGCCAGAGCCGACGCCAGGCGCCGCCGCGCCCCGCGAACGGCGCCAGCGTCGCGCGGCCGATGGCGTCGGCCTGGTTGTCGACGTTGCGGAAGCCGGGGCCGTTGCCGTTGAACACGCCGCCGGAGTAGTAGAGCTGGCCGCTGCCGAGGCGGCCGTGGACCATCGCCCCGACCTCCTTGTTGCGGGGACGCCCAGCGAGCGTGCAACCATCGCGCGCTCGATGAAGTCGGTGTACGCGTCGCGGGTGCGGTTCTCGAGCGTGAACGGGATGTCGAACTGACCGACCTGCAGGATGAACAGATCGCCCGCGGGGGCCAGGGCCAGGTAGGCGTCGGCGGCGGGAATGGCGCTGGGGGCGACGGCGGTCAGGTCGGGGGGCGCGGGCGCGGTCTCGACGTTGACGTCGAAGTAGAACGCCCGCCCAATCCAGCCGGCCATGCCGACCCGCGCGCGGCGGAGGTAGGCGCCGCTCTTCGGCGTCTGGCGGGTGAATGCCACGCCGTCGACCTGCAACAGCACCGACGGGAAAAGCGTGATGTCGTCGCCCGCGGTCCGGACATAGGGGCGGTCCGAGAACCCGAGCGCCGGCTCGCTGGCCGACGGCGTCAGGAAGATCGGCTGGGGCGGGTCGGGCGGCGGCGCCGGCGGCAGCTCGAAGGTCTCGGACTTTGCCGGCGCCGCGGTCTCGTCGGTCCGCTCGGCTGGCTCCACCTTGTCCGGCTCGGGCGGCTCGATGGTCTTCTCGGTCCGATCGGGCGCGGGCGGCTCGCTGGTCTTCTCCGGTTCCGCCGGCCGTCCCCGGTGCCCCTTGCGTGCGCCGGCCGTGCTCGGCGTCAGGGCGACGCACAGGGCGATGGCGGCGAGGCGGATGGCGGCGGCGCGCATCGGGCTTGCGCATTGTAACCGGCCCGGCGAAAACGCGGGCGTGAGCCGCGACGTCACGCCCGTGTCAGCGACGGCGCTGGCGCGCAAGTACCTGGCGCTGTCTGCCCTGCGCGCGCGCCGCGACGGCGACGGGCCGGCCGCGACGCGCGCCGAGCTGCGGGCGCTGGCGGCGGAGTTCCCCGGCTGCCTGCGCGAGCTGGACACGCTGGGCTCCGCCGAGCTGGCGCGCCGCGCGGCGCTGTGCGCGGCCGGCGCGCGCGAGCCCTGGATGGACTGGATCGCCGCCTATCACACCCGGATACGCGCGGCGCTGGCGGACCGCGCCGGCGGCAAGCGCGTGCGCACGACCGAGGGGCGGCTCAACGTCGAGGTGCTGCGGGCGCTGGCGACGGAGTTCGGGGTGCCGGCGAGCGAGATCGCCGCGGCGCTGTTCCCGGTCCGAAGGCCCTCGCCTTACGAGCTCTGACGCCCCTCACCCCAACCCTTTCCCCGCTTCGCGGGGCGAGGGAGCCAGATGGCAGCGGCGGAGACGTCACCTTCGCCCCGTCTGCGGGGAGAAGGCCGGGATGAGGGGTCTCAATACGGGCGCGCGTGAGCCAGCAGGGTCGCGAGCGCCTCGGCGTCGCGGAGCGGTAGCTCGCAGCGGCCGCGCTCGCAGACGTAGGCCGTCGGGCGGCCGCCGAGCGCGGTCTTGTCGGCGGCGAACGGAGCCAGCTGCGCCCAGCGCGGCGACGTCGCGTCGGCGCCCGCGGCCAGCGCCCGGTTGGGCACGAAGGTCCGGCGCAGGGCGGCCAGCAGCGGCGCGGCGGCCTCGGCGCCGCCGGCGGGCCAGACGATCGCGATCTCGCGCGGCTCGTCCTGCGGCGAAGTCGAGGGCCAGCAGCGCCTCGGTCAGCGCGAGCGGCTGCTCGGTCAGCTGCCCGCGACGCTGGCGAAAGCCCGGTCGGCGATCGCGCGCCAGCGATCGTCGCCGGTGAAGGTCGCCAGGCGCAGCGCGTTCAGCATCGCCACCGACGTGCCCGACGGCTCGGCGCCGTCGTAGGTCGGCTTCTCGCGCGCGATCAGCTTCTCGTGCGTCGCGGCGGTCATGAACCAGCCGCCGCGCCGCGATCGGCGAACGGCCGCTCGGTCTCCTCCGCCAGCGCCACGCGCCTCCGCGCAGCCAGCGGCGGATCGAAGGTGGCCTCGTAGAGATCGAGCAGCCCGGCGGCGACGAAGGCGTGGTCCTCGAGGAACCCGGGCCGCCGGCTGCGGCCGTCCTTGAAGCTGCGCAGCAAGGCGCGTCCCGCCGGGCGCATGCTGCTCGAGCACGAAGTCGGCCGCGCGCGCGGCCGCGTCGCACGTAGCGCGGCTCGTCCAGGACCCGCCCGCCGACGGCCAGCGCGGAGATCATCAGGCCGTTCCAGGCGGCCAGGATCTTGTCGTCGCGCAGCGGCGGCGGCCGCGCGGGCGCGCACGTCGTACAGCATGCGCGCGCGGCGCCGGCCAGCGCAGCGTGCTCGGCCTCGTCGGGGCGCGGCGACGTTCAGGATGTTGTGCCCCTCGAAGTTGCCGCCCGGCGGTGACGTCGTAGTGGCGCAGAAACCGCTCGGTCTCGTCGCCGGCGCCCAGCAGCGCGTCGGATCTCCGCCGCCGTCCAGACGAAGAACTGCCCCTCCTCGCCCTCTGAGTCGGCGTCGGTGGCCGAGTAGAAGCCGCCCTCGGGGGCGGTCATCTCGCGCAGCACGTAGTCCAGCGTCTCGCGCGCGACCCGCGCGAAATCGGCCGCGCCCGGTCACCTGGTAGCGCCTCGGCGTAGGCGACCGCCAGCAGGGCGTTGTCGTACAGCATCTTCTCGAAGTGCGGGACCAGCCAGCGCGCGTCGGTGGAGTAGCGGTGGAAGCCGCCGCCGAGCTGGTCGTAGATGCCCGCCGGCCGCCATCTTCTCCAGCGTGTCAGGTCGCCATGTGCAGCGCGTCGCGTCGCCCGTGCGGCGGTGGTACCGCAGCAGCAGGCGCACCGGCATGTTCGACGGGAACTTGGGCGCGCGGCGCAGCCCGCCGTGCGACGGCGTCGAAGGCGCGCTTGAAGTAGTCCGACCGCGTCGGCGATGGCGCGCGTGGGCCGGCGCCACGCGCGGCCGCGCCGGCCGCCGCGCGTCGCCCTCCATGTCGCTGCCGGACCGCCTCGACCAGCGACGCCGGTCGCCTGCCGCACCCGTCGCGGATCGCGCGTGGTAGGTCGCGCGGCAGCTCGCGCAGCACGGTCAGGAAGCCGTGGCGCGCGCCGCGGGCGCCGTCGCGCGGCGGGAAATACGTGCCGCCGAAGAACGGCTCGCGCTCGGGCGTCAGCCACACGCTCATCGGCCAGCCGCCCGAGCCGGTCAGCGCCTGCACCGCGCTCATGTAGATGGCGTCGACGTCGGGGCGCTCCTCGCGGTCGACCTTGATGCAGACGTAGTGCTCGTTCAGGAAGGCGGCGATCTCCTCGTCCTCGAACGACTCCTCCTCCATCACGTGGCACCAGTGGCAGGTGGAGTAGCCGATCGACAGGAACACCGGCCGCCCCAGGCGCCGCGCCTCGGCGAACGCCTCGTCGCCCCAGGGGTACCAGTTCACCGGGTTGTGCGCGTGCTGCAGCAGGTAGGGGCTGGTCTCCAGCGCCAGCCGATTCGTGTGCTTGTGCCCCCCGTCAGACCCGTCAGACATGTCCGGCAAGCATACGAGACGCCGACTTCGGCGCTCAGACCCAGTTGTAGTTGAAGATGATGCTGACGCGCTCGCCGCGGTCGGATTCGGGGCGACCTCGTGGCGCAGCCAGCTCTCGAACAGGATCAGCGCTGCCGGCGGCGACGTCGTAGGAGACCTGCTGGCGGTTTTCGGGGCGGCAGTCGGCCTGCTTGGGCGGCGCGCCCATGAACTTGTCGAGGCGCGGGATCCTCGAAGCGGAGCGCGCGAGCAGCCGCGCGGCGTCTTGACGTAGTAGGTCCCGCTGATCACCGCCAGCGGGTGCAGGTGCAGCGCTGTGCACCGTGTGCCGGGGCATGATGTTGACCCAGCAGTCGGTCATCTCCAGCCGGCCGCGCTGCAGATCCATCTGCAGCCGCCGGGCGAAGCGCCCGCACGTGGCCGTCGGATTGCCGCTCCAGGTCCATGAAGGTCGAGAACGTCTGGTGCAGCTCGGTGCGCGAGCCGTACGAGGTGTAGCCGCCCGGGTAGTTCTGCTCGCTCCAGCGCCGGCCGGCGGCGTCGTGGTCGCGCAGCTTGTGGCAGTCGCTCCAGCAGCGTCCGGGCGAAGGCCGCGTTGCCGCCGCGGGCGCAGCGGCGCGTGTAGATGAAGGTGGGGAACCAGCGTTTGATCGGCATGGGTGACGGGTCACGGCGGCCGCGTCGGCCAGCGCACTCAGGTCGGGCGATGAGGTCGTGGCGGCACCCGGCGCGGCGCGGCGCCGTTTGCGCCTGGCCCGATCGGACAAACCAGCTCGCGCACGTCCGCGTCGAGCCCGACGCCGTGCATGTAGTTGTAGAGCGCCTTGCGCAGGCCCGGCGCCGAGGCAGCTCGTGGTCGCAGCCGGTGGGATCGTCGAAGGCGAGCTCGTTGCGGGCGAAGGTCGCCGTCGGCTCGGGCGCGCAGGCGGATGCCGAACAGCTCGGGCTGCTGGCCGATCGGGCTGTGGGCGGTGGCGGCGAAGCGGTGCCAGAACGCCGACTGGATGCAGCCCTCGGCGAACAGCTGGCGCACCCGCTCGAGCGCGTCGATGGTCTCCTGCTCGGTCTCGGTCGGGAAGCCGTACATCAGGTAGGCGTGCACCATGATGCCGGCGTCGGTGAAGGCGCGGGTCACGCGCGCCACCTGCTCGACGGTGACGCCCTTCTTCATGAGCGTCGAGCAGGCGATCGGACGCGACCTCGAGCCCGCCGCTGACGGCGACGCAGCCCGAGCGCGCCAGCAGCTGCGGCCAGCTCGGGCGTGAAGGTCTTCTCGAAGCGGATGTTGCCCCACCAGGTGATGGCGACGCTCGCGCTCGATGCAGCCGCTCGGCCAGCGCGCGCAGCGCCGGCCGGCGGCGCCGCCTCGTCGACGAAGTGAAAGCCGGTCTGCCCGGTCTCGGCGACCAGCGCCTCGATGCGATCGACCAGCAGGTCGGCCGACGCCGGCTCGTAGCGGCCGATGTAGTCGAGCGAGACGTCGCAGAAGGTGCACTTCTTCCAGTAGCAGCCGTGGGCGACGGTCAGCTTGTTCCAGCGCCCGTCGGACCACAGCCGGTGCATCGGGTTCAGCATCTCGAACAGCGAGACGTAGCGATCGAGCGGCAGGCCGTCGTAGGTCGGCGTGCCGGTGTCGCGCGTGGGGGATGTCGTGCAGCGCCGGCGTCGGTGCTGCAGCGACCACGCGCCCCGCCTCGCGCACGAAGGTGCGGAAGCAGCGGCCGCGCGCGGGTCGCCGCAGGTGCTCGATGCAGCGCCAGCAGCGGCCGCTCGCCGTCGTCGAGGGTGACGTAGTCGACGTAGTCGAAGACGCGCGGGTCGCCCAGCTCGCGCAGCTCGGTGTTGACGTAGCCGCCGCCGAGCACGACGCGCGTCGCCGGGGCGCGCCGCGCTTGATCGGCGCGGGCGATGCGGAACGCGCCGTAGACGTTGCCGGGGAAGGGCACGGTCAGCCCGACCAGGTCGGGCGCGTGGCGCGCGCACGCAGCTCGCGCGGCGATCTCGTCGAGCGTCGCGTCGACCAGGGTCGGCGGCGCCTCGAGCGCGTCGTGCAGCGGGTCGAAGCGTGGCGCGCGCTGGCCGCCAGCTTCTCGCCGTAGCGCGACAGCTCGAAGCGCGGGATCGATGCCGTCGCGGATCGACGTCGGCGAGATCGTCGACGTACAGGCTGGCCAGGTGCTTGGCGCGGTCGGTCGACGCCGAGCTCGCCGAAGGCCCAGCCCAGCGGCTCGTCGTCCGTCCGCGCCTCGGCCAGCGGCGGCGAAGCGCGGGCCCTCGGGCAGGAAGCTCGCGCCCGACGATGCGCAGCGCCAGGCTCGGGGTCGCGGCCCTGGAGAAAGCGGACGACCGGCGTCGACCGTGCCGAGGTAGGCGTCGCCGCGCGCGAGGAAGTGCGCGACGGCGGCGGCGTCGCGGCGCCGGCGCGCCGCGCGGCGCGCAGCTCGTGCCTGCACCCGCGGTCAGCCCGTCGCGGGAGAACAGCCGCAGGAACAGCTCGATCGCCGGGTCGGCCTGGGCGACCTCGACCCGAGTCGCGCCGCGTGCTGGCGCAGGAAGCCCGTCAGGTACGCCGTCGCCGGGTACGGCGTGTTGAGCTGGGTCATCGGCGGCGTGAGCAGGAGGACGCGCATCACGACCGCCCGTCGATCCCCTGGCCGAGCAGGCCCAGCGTCGACAGCACCAGCCCGCGCAGCGCGGCCGCGCTGGCGGGGGGGGCACGGCGCCGCTGCTGAGCAGCGTCGAGAGGCCGTGCACCAGCGACCAGCAGGTGAGCGACACGAGGTCGGGATCGGCGCCCGTGAGCTCGCCGCGTTCGAGGCCGGCCGCCACGACATCGCGAAGCGCGCGGTAGGCCTCCTCGCCGGCGGCCCGCAGCTCGGGTGTCGGCGCGTCGCCGTCGAGGACGCCGCCGAAGATCACCCGCAGGTAGTCGGGGTGGCGGATGCCGAACTGGACGTAGCCAACGCCCAGCGCCAGCATCTGCTCGACCGCGTCTTTCGCCCTGGCCGCGGTCAGCTCCTCGCGCATCGACGCGGTCAGCAGGCGGAAGCCGCGCTCGGCGATGGCGGCGACCAGGGCCTGCTTGTCGGAGAAGTGGCGGTAGGGGGCGGCGTGGCTGACGCCGGCCAGCTGGGCGGCCGCCCGCAGGCTCAGCCCGGCCAGCCCCTGCTCCGTCAGCAGCTTCAGCCCGGCCTGGACCAGGGCCTCGCGCAAGTCCCCGTGCTGGTAGCTGTCGGGCTTCTTGCGGGCGACCCGGATCGTCATGGCGTCCAGGAATAGCATGTTGACAGCGTCAACAAAGATGTTGACGGCGTCTACATGGATGTTTACGCTGTAATCATTCGACGGAGGTCGCCATGGACGCCCTGTTTTCCGCCGCCAATCTGACCGTGCTCCCCTTCTGGCTGCTGATGATCGCCGCGCCCCGCTGGCGCGTGAGCGAGCGGCTGGTCCGCTCGACCTGGATCTTCCTGGCGCCGATCGCCGTCTACGCCGCGCTGATCATCCCCGCGCTGGCCTCGGTGCTGCCCGTCGTCGCCAGGCCCGCGCTCGAGCCGGTGCGGGCCCTGCTCGGCTCCCCGGCCGGGGCGACCGCTGGCTGGGCCCACTTCCTCGCCTTCGATCTCTTCGTGGGGCGCTGGATCTTCCTCGACGCCCGGGCGCGCGGCGTGCCGGCGCGGGTGACCTCGCCGATCCTGCTGGCGACGCTGCTGCTGGGGCCGCTGGGCCTGCTGGCGTATCTGGGCCACCGCGCCTACGGCAGAGCGGCGTCGGGGCGCGCCTGCGCGACCTCCTCCGTCTGGCGGCGCGGTCGGCGAGGGAATCGAGCCGGCCGCTGATGCGGCTGGCGGTCGGCTCCCTGGCGCTGCTCGTGGTCGCGCTGCTCGCCCAGCTGGTCGACCCGCGGCAGGTGCTGGGCGCCTCGGTCTGGGCCAAGCCGGCCAAGTTCGGGGCCTCGGTCGCGCTGACGGCGGTGACGCTGGCGCTGCTGCTCCGGCAGATCACGGTGCCGGCGCGTGGCCGCCGCTGGGCCGTCGGGCTCATCAGCTGGCTGACGGGGCTCGAGCTCGTGATCATCACCCTGCAGTCGCTTCGCGGTGTCCCCAGCCACTTCAACGCCGCGACGCCCCTCGACGTCGCGCTGTTCGCGATCATGGGCATCGGCATCGCGGTGGTCACGCTGGCGATCGGGTACATCGGGTACCGCGCGTCTTTCCGGACGCCATTTGCGAACAGGGCACTCGGGTGGGGGATTCGCCTCGGCCTCGCCACGATGCTGTTCGGCAGCTCGATAGGCGGCCTGATGCCGTCGCCGACGGTGGCCCAGCGCGCGCAGATGGCCGCTGGCGAGCGCCCGACGCTGATCGGCGCGCACTCGGTCGGCGCGCCCGACGGCGGCCCGGGCCTGCCGGTCACGCACTGGAACCGGGCGTCGGGCGACCTGCGCGTGCCGCACTTCATCGGCATGCACGCGCTGCAGCTGCTGCCGCTCGCGGGCTGGCTCATCGGACGGCGCCGCCGCCGCGACGGGGCGGCGCTGACGGTGATCGCTGCCGGAGGCACCTTCGGCCTGACCGCGACCGCGCTGGTGGGCGCGCTGCGGGGCCGGCCGCTGCTGTCGCCCGACGCCGTGACGCTGGCGCTGGCGCTCGCGACCGTCGCGGCCTGCGCCATCGCGGCCGTCGTCGTGGTGGTGCGGGCCCGCGCCAGCGCCCGTCGACACGTACCCGACGGGCTACCGGCCTGACGTAACATGGGCGCGATGGTCCGTTTCCTTCTCGTCTGCCTGGGGGGTGCCGTCGGCACCGGCGCACGCTACCTGATCGCGACGGCGTCGGTGCGCGCGACGACCAAGTTCCCGATCGGCACGCTGACCGTGAACGTCGTCGGGTCGTTCCTGATCAGCTTCATCATGGCGCTGGCGCTCGAGAAGGGGTCGTCGATCTCCGCCGACGCGCGGTTGATCCTGACCACCGGCGTGCTCGGCGGCTTCACCACCTATTCCAGCTTCAACTTCGAGACGCTTCGCCTCGCGCAGGGTGGGGCGCTGGCGCTCGCGGCGACGTATGTCGCGGTCACGTTCGTGGGCTGTTTGGTCGCCGGCCTGCTCGGACTGCAGGCGGCGCGCCTGGTCGGCTAGGCCCCAGCTCCTCGCGCCGCGGTGCTTCGCCCGCTCGTGGGATCGGTTTGCCCACTGCGTTGCGTTGCGCGTTCTAACGAGTGCCGACCCGCCGTCCGTCGTGGACGTTTCGGGATCGACGCAGGGAGGATAGCGATGAGGGACATGAGGGAGTGGACCGGGCTGGTTCTCGCGGTGGCACCGTTTGCGCTTTTGGGCGGCGTCGGGTGCACGTCGAACACGGGAGAGGACGTGCAGACGATCCAGTCAGCGATCGTGGGGGGGACGGAGGCGCCGGCCGGAAAGTATCCGTGGCAGGCCCTCATCTCGCAGTGGGACAGCGACGGCTTCTGGGACGCGGCTTGCGGCGGCTCGCTCATCGCCCCGGATTGGGTGCTGACGGCGCAACACTGCGTGCGCAAGTCTGACGGCACCCTCTTCGCGCCCAGCGAGCTTCAGGTGACGCTCGGGGAGACGGATCGCGGCGCCAGCGAGACGCCCGCGGCGCAGGTCAAGACCGTCGCCCAGGTCGTCCCTCGTGACGGCTTTGCAGCCCCGAACATCGAGGACCTCGCGCTGATCCGGCTGAGCAGCGCCGTGCAACTCAACCAACGGGTCCAGCTCATTCGGCTCGCCGTCGATGGGGATGGCCCCGGTCAGGATGCCTACATCGCGGGTTGGGGCTCCACCGTGCTGGGCGGTGACTCTCACATCATGTCGCAGAAGCTCATGGAGCTGGCGACCCGCGTGGCGGGCCCGGACGAAAAGGTGTTCGCCTCCACCGGGAGCGATACGACCTGCCGGGTCATCGCCGAGAACGCGATCGGGACACCCATCCCAAGCGGTCGACCGCTCAATGATGGCGACATCTGCACCGCCATCAATCTGAATGATGACGTTCATCGGAGCACCTGCTTCGGGGACAGCGGGAGCCCGCTGACCGTTCACCGGTCTCCGTCCTGCTCCGAGCAGATCGCGCTGATCGTCACCGGCAATCCGTTCTGCTCGGACTTCAACATCCACATGCGCGTCTCCACGCGCCTGGACTGGATCCGCACCTACGTGCCCAACATCGCCAGCAAGAACGTCTACGAGGCCGAGACGATGGGCCACTCCACCGGCGGAGAGACCCCCGGCGGCTGGAACATCTGGACCAACGGGTACGCCTCGTTCACGCACAACTTCGGTGCCGGCGGCCCGACCCAGATGGTCGTCACGGCGTCCGGTCAGCTCGCCAACGGCGTTGCCCCGATCATGCAGGTCACCGTCAACGGCGCGATCGTGAACACCACGAGCGTGGCGGCGACCACCTTCACCGACCATGCGTTCGTCTTCAACGCCCCGGCTGGCAACGCCGAGGTGAGGGTGAACTTCACCAACGACCTCTACCAGCCGCCGCTGGACCGAAACCTGCTCCTCGACAAGGTCAAGGTGGTCAGAAATACCTGCGCGACGGTCAGCCCGTTCACCGCGTCGCTCAACGTCTACGACGACTGGGGCACCGGGTACTGCGCGCGGGTGCAGCTGACCAACCCGGCGGGCGCCACGCCGACGACCGGCTGGAACGTCGTCGTCAATACGGGCAGCAGCAACGTGACCCAGTGGTGGAACTCGCCGGCGATTCCCGGCACGGGGAACCACACCATCACGTCGGTCGGGTGGAACGCGGCCATCGCCCCGAACACGACCTACGACCAGACGGGGTTCTGCGCGAACCGCGCCCCGGGCACGAACACCATGCCGACCATCGTGAGCGCCTCGGCGACCTACTGAGCGCGCGAACGTAGTTCAAAAGAACGGCGCGTCGCGAAGGCCACGCGCCGCTTTCATTTGCTCAGGCCGGCGCGTCGTTCTCTTTGCGGACGCGGACGGCGCAGTGCTTGTACGACGGTTGCCGCGAGTACGGGTCGAAGACCGCCATCGTCAGCTGGTTGCACTCGGCGTAGTGCATCGGGATGAAGAGCTGGCCCGGCTGCACGACGTAGGTCGGGTGGGCGCGGGCGCGCATCATGCCGCGGCGGGATTCGACGACGATCCACTCCTGCGGCTCGATCTTCAGGTCGCGCGCGTCGGCGGGGTTGATCTCGACGTAGGGCTGCGCCGGGTAGAGCTTGCGCAGCAGCGCGGACTTCGCCGTGCGCGTCTGGGTGTGCCACTGGCTCGAGCTGCCGCGGCCGGTGAGCAGCGCGAACGGGTAGCGGCTCGTCGGTCGGCTCGGGGACGGCGCGCGGCGCCTCGAAGATCAGCTTGGCCCTTCCGTCGGGGTGGAAGAACTTGCCGTCGGCGAAGAGCCGCCGCTCGGCCTGAGGGGCGACGTCCTCCCCCTCGCGGAGCGGCCACTGGATGCCGCGGCGGTCGTCGAGCATGCCGTAGTCGCTGATGCCGGTGATGTCGCACGGCTGGCCGCGCGACAGCTCCTTCAGCGATCTGGAAGACGTCCTCGGCGCTGTCCCAGCGGCGGAACATGTCGCCGCAGCCCCAGGCCTCGGCGATCAGCTTGAAGATGTGGAAGTCGGACAGCGCCTCGCCCGGGCGCGCGCGCCACCTTCTTGAGCAGGCCGATGCGCCGCTCGGAGTTGATGAAGGTCCCCTCCTTCTCGCCCCAGCCCGCGGCCGGCAGCACGAGGTGCGGCCTGCTGGGCGGTCTCCGTCGTGCGCGTACATGTCCTGCACGACCAGGAAGTCGAGCCGGCTCAGGATCTCGCGCGCGTCGGCCTGGTTGATCCACGAGTGCGCCGTGTTGGTGGCGACGACCCACAGCCCGTGGATCTTGCCGGCGCAGGATCCCCTCCATGATCTGGTCGTAGGCCCACGACTGGCTCGCGCGGGATGCGCGTCTCGTCGATGCCGAGGACGCCGGCGACCTTGTGGCGGTGCCCGGCGTTGGTGAAGTCGTGGCCGCCGAGCAGGTTGGTGGTGTTGCTGAACAGCCGCGAGCCCATCGCGTTGCACTGCCCGGTGATCGAGTTCGCGCCGGTGCCGGGCCGGCCGATGTTCCCGGTCAGCAGCGCCAGGTTGATGATCGCCTGCGCCGTGCGCACCCCCTCGTGGCTCTGGTTGACGCCCATCGTCCACCAGAACGAGACCCGCTCGCGCTCGTGGATCGTGGTGACGCAGCTTTTCGATCTGCGCCGCCTCGAGGCCGGTCGCCGCGACGGTCGCCTCCAGCGTGAACGGCTTGACCGCGCTCGGCGAACTCCTCGAAGCCGCTGACGTGTGCGCGTCGATGAAGTCGCGGTCGATCCAGCCCCGCTCGATCAGCAGGTTGGCGATGCCGTAGAACAGCGCGCAGGTCCGACTTGGGCTGCAGGGCCAGGTGCTGCGTCGCCGCCATCGCCGTCTCGGTCTTGCGCGGATCGATGACGACGATCTCGGGCTTGCGCTGGTTGCGGCAGACCCGCTCCCACATGATCGGGTGGGCGATGCAGAGGTTCGAGCCGACGAGGACGATCGCGTCCGACTCCTCGAAGTCGGCGTAGGTGTAGGGCGGGGCGTCGAAGCCGAACGCCTGCTTGTAGGCGACGACGGCGGTCGCCATGCACTGGCGCGTGTTGCCGTCGCCGTGGACCATCCCCATGCCGAACTTCGCCAGCGCGCCGAGCAACGCCAGCTCCTCGGTCGGCGATCTGGCCGGTGCCGAGGAACGCGACCGACTGCGGGCCGTGCTGCGGCCTGGATCGCCTTGAAGCGATCGACGAACGTGCGCGCGCGCCGTCGTCCCAGGCGACCGGCACCAGCTTGCCGGCGGCGTTGCGCAGCAGCGGCCGTCGTGGCGCGGTCGGGCGCGGCCAGCGGCGTCAGCGCCTCCCACCCCTTGGGGCAGGCCATGCCGAGGTTGACCGGAGTAGTCGCGCGCCGGCGACAGGTTGATCGCCTCGCCGTTGCGCAGGTGGATCTCCAGGCCGCAGCCGGTGGAGCAGAAGCCGCAGACCGCCGTCGTCGTCGCGTCGGGGGCCAGGCGTGCGGGCACCTGGCCCAGGCCGAACCCGCCCGGCCGCCGCACCAGCTCCTGCGTCAGCGGCCCGCTCTTCTGGTGGAGGAGCGCCGCGACCTTGTCAGGCAGCGCCGCCACCTACAGACCTCCCGGCATCCGGGGCGGGCTGGCGGCGCGGAAGAACAGCGCGCGCTCGAGCAGCTCGGCGCCGACCGACGCGGTGAAGCCCGAGCAGCGCGACGGCCACGATCGCGCGCCTGGCTGCCCCGGTGCAGGCAGAGCTGCGCGAGCAGGAGCGGCAGCGCCACGCCGCCCACCGCGCCGAGGCATGAAGCGAGCGCCGGCCTCGCGCCCGAGCTCGCCCTTGAGCAGCAGGGCCGTCCGCTTGCAGCGAGCCGAGCTGCTTGTCGCCGAGGTGCACGAAGATCACCAGCTCCCAGAGCAGCTTGGCGCCGGCCACCACCGCCAGCAGCTTGGCGACGCCGGCCGCCGCCGCGCGCGCCGCGGTCGTGCCGCCGCCGAACGCCGCCAGGCTGACCAGCGTCGTCGCCATCCCGAGCAGCGCCGCGCGTGGCGAAGAACCGGAACGACGTGCGCGCCGCGCTCCAGTACTCGCGTGCCGTCTTCACGTACAGCATCACCGAGCAGAAGACACCCGCGATGCCGCTCGCGACCACCGCGCCGCCCAGCGCGTTCGCGACGGCGGGCGCCGACAGCGCCGGCGGCAGCGGCGGCAGGTGCAGCAGCCTGAACAGGGCCTCGCGCCAGACGTAGGCCGCGTAGAGGGCGGCCGAGCCGGCGAAGGCGCCGAAGGCCAGCACCTCGCGCGACAGCCACGAGGTCCGGATCCCGATGATCGCCCGGAAGGCGTACTGCGGCCGCCCAGGTGGAGCGTGCTCGCCCCCAGCGCCAGCAGGCCGGCGCCGAGCGCGATGATCGCGTGCGCGGCGCCGGCCGACTCGAGGTTGAACGACGTCCTCAGAACCGCCGCCAGCATCGGACCCAGGCGCCGCAGCAGGAACTCGACCGCGAAGGCGCCGACCGACAGCTGCGTCAGCACCAGCATGAAGACCAGCGGCATGTGGTTGTGCGACGAGCGCACCTGATAGAAGTCCGCCGGCAGCATGTTGCGGGGGAGGGCCCGCGTCGTGACGTACTCGGTGCTGGGCACGGTCACCGCCGGCGACGGCGCGCCGGGCAGGAAGTAGCCCGCCTGCGCCTCTTCCAGCGCGCGCGACTTGTCGATGATCTGGATTGCGATCGCCTCGTTCGGGCACGACTGCACGCAGGCCGGCGCCTCGCTGGCCGCCAGCCGGTCGCTGCACATGTCGCACTTGCGCACGATGCCGCGCTGCTTGTTGAACTGCGGCACCTCGTAGGGGCAGGTCAGCACGCAGTACTGGCAGCCGATGCACTGGTCATCCAGGTGCTTGACGATGCCGGTGACGGGGTCCTTCTCGTACGCCTTCACCGGGCAGCCGTTCATGCAGGCCGGGTCCAGGCAGTGGTGGCAGGCGGTGGTGACCGTCTGCTGCATCGGCGTGTCGCTCGACCCGCCGTGCAGCAGGCCGACCGTCCGCCAGGCCTCGTCGTCGTCGAGGCCGTTCAGGCTGTGGCAGGCGGCGACGCACGCCTTGCACCCCGTGCAGGCGTCCATGTCGACCCGGAACCCGTACTGCTGCCCCGGCCCCGGCTTCGACAGCGGGATCAGGTCCTCGTAGACCCGGGCGTTGGGGACGTCGTTGGCCGCGTGCCGCTGCGCGAACCGCTCCACGGCGGTAAGCGACTGCTGCTTCTTCAGAAGCGATTCGACCGATACGAAGTTCGCGGGAGCCGTCACTGCCCTTTCAAGATGCGCGGGGCGCAGCTGACGGTCAACGCGTAAGTTGTTGATAATACTGTGTAATTACGAAACCCGATCCCGGCAGTTCAGAAACCACAGCGAAACATCGCTGCGAGCCGTCGACGTCACCGCGGACCCAGCGTGAGCGCCGGGGCCGCACGCGCGTGCACATGACGCGCGGTTGCAATCGTCGGTCGTTCGTCGTACTTCCGCACCCGACGCGGCCCGGCAAGCAGCCCGGGCGCGAAGGAATTTCCAAACCGAGGAGGCTGGGATGCGGAGAGCGATGAATTGGATGGTGGCCTTGTGCCTGGCGGGGGCCGTGAGCCTGTCTGCCTGCGGCGACAACCTGCGGGTGGAGGAGACCGGCGACGAAAACGTGGGCGAGGTGCGGTCCCAGCTCGTCGTCACGCCGCTCGACGCCAAGTGCCTGGTGCTGACGGCGACGCCCACGACGGGGTCGCCCGTGATCACGCAGTTTCCGCTGACGCCGGGGGAGCTGCTGGTCTTCAACGTGAACAACCTGCCGCTCGGAACGGTGACCCTGGTCGAGACGGCCTTCACGTCTTCCTGCCCGATCGCGACGGGGACGGCCCCGCAGTGGGCCTCGTCCCCGCTCATGGTGATGCTGACGGCGGGGAATCCGATCAACGTCACGTTCAACCTGCTCCGCGTCGACGCCGGGGGTCAGGTGGTCGCGACCACGAACTTCCCCCCGCCAGCCAACGAGCTGGTCGAGTTTCTCCCCGCTGGCGTCACCAATCCGTTCTGCATCACGGCGGGCCCGGACGGCAACATGTGGGTCGGGGTGGGGCAAGGCATCGCGAAGGTCGCGCCCAACGGGACCGCCGTCGTGTTCCCCTCGTCGACCGTCACCGCCACCTCTCTCGCCGTCGGCCCCGACGGGAACATCTGGTTCACCGAATTCACCAATGGCCACGTCGGGCGCCTCACGCTCGCCGGTGTGTACACCGAGTTCGCACTCCCGTCGGCGACCAGCGGCCCGGATGGGATCGCTCAGGGGCGGGACGGGATGATGTATTTCACCGAGAGCAACGGCAACAAGATCGGACGGGTCACCACCGGGGGGACGATCACCGAGTTCACCATCCCCACCGCGAACAGCTTGCCCATCTCCATCACCGCCGCGACGGACGGCAACCTCTACTTCACCGAGATGCAGGGCAACAAGATCGGGCGGCTCAACCCGACCACCGGCGCGATCACCGAGTTCACCGTCCCCACGGCGAACTCTTTCCCGGGCGGCATCACCTCGGGGCCCGACGGGAACATCTGGTTCACCGAGCGGGTCGCGGGGCGGATCGGGAAGATGACGCTGGCGGGGGCGATCACGGAGTTCCTGCTCCCCAGGTCGGGCGTGTCGCCGGAGTCGATCGTGACCGGACCAGACGGCAACCTCTGGGTGGCCGAGTCCTTCGGGCCGGCCGTCGCGCGTGTCACGACGGCGGGTGTGGTCAAGGAGTTCTTCGTCTCGGCCGGCGCGCAGCCGATCGAGGTCGCCCCCGGCCCCGACGGGAACGTCTGGTTCGTCGAGATCGGGAGCGCTCCGGGGATCGCGCACATCAAACCGTAGCGCGGCGCTCGCCCGCGGGTGCCCTGGTCGGGGCACTCGCGGGGTTGGGGCGTCAGGCGCCCGTCACGGTCAGCGCGATCGTGACGGTGCGGGTCAGCTCGACGCCGCCGTTGCCGACGACGGTGATGGTCGTGCTGCTCGGGACCGCGTCGGGCGCCGCCGACAGCGTCAGCGAGGTGTTGTCGCCGGTCGTGACCCCGGGCGTGAACGTGGCGGTGACGCCGGCGGGCAGCCCGGTCACGCTGAAGGTCACGGCGCCGGCGAACCCGATCCGATCGATCGTGACGACGCTCGTCGCGTCCCCGCCGGCCGGGATCGAGAAGCCCGCGGGGCTGGCTGAGAGCGCGAAGTCTCCCGGGGGGAGCTCGTTGACGAGGAGGTTGATTGTCGTGGTGCGGGTGAGCCCGCCCCCCGTCCCGGTGATCGTGAGGGTCGCCGCGCCGGCGGGGGCCGTGGTGGCGACGGCGAGGGTCAGCGTGGCGACGTCTCCGGTCGTCGAAGCGGGTGCGAACGTCGCGGTGACGCCGGCGGGAACACCGCTGGCCGCCAGCGAGACCACGCCAGGGAAGCCGAAACGGTCGATTGAGATGGTGCTGGTCCCCGTGTCCCCGGGGAAGAGGCCGAACCCGACCGGGCTGGCCGAGATGGCGAAGTCGCCGGCGACCGCCTCGCTGACCAGCAAGGCGATCGTCGTGGTGCGGGTGAGGCCGCCGCCGGTCCCGGTGACGCTCACGGTGACCGGGCCGACCGCCGCGGTGGCGAGCGCGGTCAGGGTCAAGGTCGTCAGGTCCCCGCTGGTCGCCGCAGGGGCGAAGCTGGCGCTGACGCCGTTCGGGAGCCCGGAGGCCGCGAACGAGATCGTGCTGGGAAACCCGTCGATGCGCAGGACGCCGACGTCGGCGCTCACCGCGCCACCCTGGGTGACGGCGAGCGAGGCGGCGGCGCTGGCGAGCGTGAAGTCACCCGGCGGCGGGGTGACGGTCAGCGCGATGGACGTGGTGCGGGTGAGGCCGCCGCCGGTGCCGGTGATCGTCACGGTGGCGCCGGTGGCGGCGGCATCGGCGGTCGCCGCGAATGTCACGGTGCTGGTGTTGCCGGTGGTCGAGGCGGGAGCAAAGGTGGCCGTGACCCCCGCGGGAAGCCCGCTGGCGCCGAAGCCGACCGCCGCGGCGAAGCCGTTCTGGCGGGAGATGGCGATGGTGCTCCCGGCTGTCGCGCCCGGAACGACCGCCACGGTGGCCGGGGTCGCCGTGAGCGTGAAGGTCGGGCCCGGGCTCACCGTCAGTCCGATCGTCGCCGTCCGGGCGAGGCCGCCGCCGGTGCCGGTGATCGTCACGGTGGTGGTGCCGGTCGCGGCGGTGGCGGCCGCGGTGAAGGTGACGACGCTGCTCGCGCCCGTCGTCGAGGCGGGGCTGAACGATGCCGTCACGCCCGCCGGCAGACCGCTGGCCGCGAACGAGACCGCCGAGGCGAAGCTGGTCCGCGTGATGGCGAGCGTGCTCTGGGCGCTCGCGCCCTGGGCGGCGGTCACGGCGGCCGGGGTGGGGGTGAGCCGGAACTCCGCGTTGCTCGTGGCGGTGACGCGCAGGTTGTCGAAGACGTACGTCCCCGTCGCCCCCGCCGGCGCGTTGAGCGCGACGGTGAACGTGAGATCGCTGAAGGTCGCGTTGCGGAGCGCGGTCCGGACCGCGTCGCTCACCGGAAAGCGGAGGGTCTGGAACGATCCCCGCGGTAGCCCCGTGAGCTCGACCTGGCCGAGAAACCGGTTGAAGAGCCCGCGCGACGGACTGTTGACGAGCAGCTGGACCGAGCCGATGAAAGACGGGTTCGGCTGCTGCGTCGGGATGACCATGTCGAGGGCCAGGCCCGAGCCGGCGGCGGAGATGCCCTGCAGGCTCGGGGCGGCGTTGTCGATCGGCGCGCCGACGATGTTCGTGAAGTTCACCGGCGCGGTGAGCGCGTAGGCCGACGCTCCCTGGGTGTGCGTCGTGGTCAGCGCTTCGGTGCCCGAGGAGGGCGTCCAGGCGTCGAGGACCTCGAACCCGAGGACGTCCTGCGACGAGACCAGCGCCGCGGTCATCGTGACCGTGTCGTCCTCGTCGCTGCCGGGGCCGCAGCCCAGGCCCACCAGGCCCGCCAGCACCAGCCACCCCGCCCGGACCACCGAGGAAATACCGACCTGCCGTCGCATCATGCCCGCCTCCGCGTAGAGAAAGCGCGGAACGTACTCCTCCGGCGCGGCGTTTGGTGAACAGAAAACCGTTCCGATATTCGTAGAGGGCGGGGGCCCCTACCGCCGCCCGAGCGCGAGCGCCAGCGCCGCCCGGGCGGTCGCCAGCGCGTACTCGGCGCCGACCAGCTGGGCCGCGGCGTTCGCGGCGCCCACCTCGGCGTCGTAGAGCTCGATGACGCTGCCGGCGCCGGCGCTGTAGCGCCCGTCGGCCAGGCGACGGCGCTCGCGCGCGCCGACCAGCGCGTCGTTGGCGGCGGTGACCGCGGCCAGCGCCGCGCGGACGGTCATCGCCGCCTGCTGCACGGCGAACCAGACCTGCTGGACCTGCAGGTCACGCTGCGCGCGCAGCGACTCCAGCCCCGCGTCGGCCTCCTTGACCTGGCCGCGCGTCAGCAGGCCCTCGAAGATCGGCCAGGAGAGCTTGAGGCCGCCGTAGACGTTCCAGGCCATGCCCCCGTAGGGCTGCACCTGGCCGAAGTTGTCGAGGATGTGCGTCTGGCGCCACTGGATGCCGGCGTCGGTGGCGCCCGCGACCAGGCTCAGCGTCGGGAAGTAGCCGCCGTGGGCCGCGCGGCGGGCCAGCTCCTGGCCGCGGAGCTGGGCCTCCACGGCAGCCAGCTCGGGGCGGGCGTGGATCGCCTCGTCGACCAGCGTGTCGATCGCGCTCGCCTCACCCGGCTGCGGCGGGAAGCCCTCGTCGCCGATCTCGAAGTCGACCTCGCCGGTCGTCCCCATCGCGCGCAGCAGGCCGGCGCGCGCGATCGCGTAGCCGTCGGTCGCCTGGATGACGCGCACCTGGGCATTGGCGCGGTCGGCGCGGGCCTGGGCCAGATCGATCTCCGGGCGGGTTCCGGCGGTGACGAACCCGGAGATCTGGTCGTAGTGGCGCTCCTGGTTGGTCAGCGTCTGCTTCGCCACCTCGGCCAGCGCGCGCTGGGCGCGGGCCCGGAAGTAGGCGGCGCGTACGTCGTAGAGCGCCTGCAGCCGGACCGCGCGTTCGGTGTCGCCAAGCGCGACCGCCTGCGCGTCGGCGGCCTGCCAGCGGTTGTAGCTGCGGCCAAAGTCCCACAGGAGCTGGGAGACCGAGGCCTCGCCGGCGAACCAGTTGTAGGTGGTCGTGCTATTGACGACCTCGCGGATGCGCCCTGGCTTCTGCTCGCGGTTGCCGGTCGTGCGCAGATACTCCGCTTCGAGCTTCACCTGCGGCAACAGCGGCGCGCGCGCCTGCTCGGTGCGGGCCGCGCCCGCGGCGACGTTGGCGCGGGCCACGCGCACCTCGGGCTTCTGGGCCTCGGCCGCCTGCTCGGCCTCGGCGAGCGTGATCGTCCGGGCGACCAGCGTCAGCAGCAGGGCCGTCGTCGTCATCACTCGTACCGCAGCGCCAGGATCGGATCGAGGCGCGAGGCCTTGCGCGCCGGGTAGAGGCCGAAGCCGATGCCGACCGCGGCGGAGAAGCCGACCGCCAGCGCGATCACGTCGAGGCGCATCGCCAGCGGCCAGCCGAAGCGGACGGCCAGGCGATCGGCGGCGACCAGCCCCAGCGTCACGCCGACCAGCCCGCCCGCGAGGGCGAGCGCCAGGGCCTCGGCCAGGAACTGCAGCAGGATGTGGCGTGGCTTGGCGCCGACGGCCATGCGGACGCCGATCTCGCGCGTCCGCTCGGTGACGCTGACCAGCATGATGTTCATGATGCCGATGCCGCCCACCAGCAGCGACACGGCGGCGATGCTCGCCAGCAGCATCGTCAGCGCCTGCGTGCTCTCCTCCTTGCGCGACGCCGTCTCGGTCAGGTTCTTGATCGAGAAGTCGTCCTCCCCCTGAAGCGGGATGCCGTGGCGATCGCGCAGCAGCGCGGCGACGTGCTCGCCGGCGGAGGTCGTCACGTCGTCCGACGTCACCTCGATCATGATCGTGCCCGGGATGTACTTCTGCAGGCTCCCCTGGATCTTGGTCAGGTAGGTCGTGACCGGGACGTAGACGACGTCGTCGTAGTCGTTGCCGCCGGCCGACTGCCCCTTCTTCACCGCGACGCCGACCACCTGGAAGGGGACGTTCGCGATCCGGAGCGTCTGGCCCAGCGGATCGGCGCTGGCGCCGAACAGCCGCTCGGCCACCGTCTGACCGAGCACCACCACCTTGGCCCCCGAATCGACCTGCTCGGCCGTCAGCGCCGTGCCCAGACGGGCGGGCCAGTTGCGGATCTCGAAGAACTCCGGGGTCGTGCCGGTGACCGTCGTCAGCCAGTTGCGATCGTCGGCGACGATCTGGCCGGTCGTGTGGACGCGCGGCGCCACGAAGCGGACCTCCGGGACCTCGGCGCGGATCGCGCGCAGGTCGTCCCAGGTCAGCGTCGGCAGCGTGCCGGCCCCTGCCTTGGCCCCCCCCGACGTCTTGGCCCCCGACGAGACGATGAGGACGTTGGTCCCCATCGACGAGAACGCCGCCTCGACGCGGGCCCGCGCCCCCTCACCGATCGCGACCATCGCGATCACCGCCGCCACGCCGATGATGATCCCCAGCGCTGTGAGGAAAGAGCGCAGCTTGTTGCGAGCCAGCGCCCGCGCCGCGACGTGGACCACGTCCACCGGGGTCATGAGGCGCGCCGCGCCTCCGTGGGGCGGTCGTCCTCGATCAGGCCGTCGCGCACGACGATCACCCGGCGCGCGCAGGCGGCGACGTCGGCCTCGTGGGTCACGACGACGACCGTCAGGCCGTCGTCGCCCAGGCGCTGGAGCAACGCCATCATCTCGTCGCTGGCGCGCGAGTCGAGGTTGCCGGTCGGCTCGTCGGCCAGGATCACCGGCGGGCGGTTGACCAGCGCGCGCGCGATCGCGACCCGCTGCTGCTGCCCGCCCGACAGCTGGCTCGGGTGGTGGTGGAGGCGCTCCCCCAGGCCGACCCGCGTCAGCGCCTCCGTCGCCATTTCGCGCCGCGCGCGCGGCCGCACCCCGGCGTAGACCAGCGGCAGCTCGACGTTCTCCAGCGCCGACGTGCGCGACAGCAGGTTGAAGCTCTGGAACACGAAGCCGAGCGTCTGGTTGCGCCGCTCCGCCAGCGCGTTGGCGTCCAGCCGCGACACCTCCTCGCCGGCCAGGTGATACGTCCCGGCGGTCGGGCGATCGAGGCAGCCGAGGATGTTCATCAGCGTCGATTTGCCCGAGCCCGACGCCCCCATGATCGCCACCATCTCGCCGGCGACGATGCGCAGATCGACGCCGCGCAACGCCCGCACCTCGACGTCCCCCATCTGGTACGTCTTGGTGACGCCCGCGATGTCGATCAGGGGGGCCGTCGTCGTCGTCATGGCCGCCTTGTTAGAACAGGCCGCCTTTGGCCTTCGCCTTGGCCTCGGCGCGCTCGCGCTTGTCGATGGCGTCGGTGACCACCAGGTCCCCCTCGGCCAGCGCCCCCTTCGTCACCTCGATCTTGCTGCCGTCGGTGACGCCCACCTCGATCGGCACCTCGCGCACGCCCTCGCCGCGCAGCACCCAGACGCTCTTGGCCGGCCCCGTGACGGGCGGCATCGCCTCGCCGGTCAGCGTCGCCGCCTCGGCCTTCCCCTTCTTGTGTTTCTTGGGCTTCAGCGGCGCCGCGGCCGGTTTGCCGTCGGTCTCGACGATCGCCTCGGGTGGACGGAAGCGCAGCGCCGCCGTCGGGATCCGCAGCACCCCCTTGCGCTCGGCGTACACGAACGTCACGTTCGCGGTCATCCCGGGGCGCAGGCGGTGGTTCGGGTTGTCGACGTCGACGACCGCGTCGTAGGTGACGACGTTCTGCAACGTCTGCGGGGCGTCGCGGATCTGGCGGATCACCCCCTGGAACCTCTCGTCGGGGTAGGCGTCGACGGTGAACGTCGCGTGCATCTCGGGCGCGAGGCGCCCCACGTCGGCCTCCGACACGGCCGCGTGCACCTGCATCTTTCCCAGATCCTCGGCGATCGTGAACAGCGTCGGCGCCTGCAGCGAGGCCGCCACCGTCTGGCCGACGTCGACGTTGCGCGAGATGACCACGCCGTTGATGGGCGAGACGATCGTCGTGTAGCCCAGGTTCACCTGCGCCTGGTGCTGCGACGCCCGCGCCTGCGCCACGTTCCCCTCCGCCGAAGCCACGCCGGCCCGGCTCCCCTTGGCGACGGCGGTCGCGCTGTCGAGCTCGGCGGGGGCGACCAGCTTCTTCCCTGATAGCTCGCTGGTGCGGCCGAACTTCCGCTCGGCGTCCTCGGCCTCCGCGCGCGCCTTCTGCAGGTCGGCCTCGGCGGCGGCGCGGTTGGCGCGCGCCTGCTCGGCGGCCGCTTGGTACATGCGCGCGTCGAGCCGGGCGATCACCTGCCCCTTCTTCACGCGCGAGCCGAAATCGGCGTTGAGCTCGGAGATTCGCCCCGACACCTGGCTCCCCACCTGGACCGTGACCAGCGCCGAGACGGTCCCCGTCGCCGTGACGCGTCCGACCACGTCACCGCGCTCGACGCGCGACTTGTCGATGTGAAAGGCCGGCTTGCTCGCGCCCCCGAGCTTGCCGCTGCCGAACGCCATCCAGCCGCCGCCGATCAACACAGCGGCCGCCGCCCCCACCACGATTCCGACCCGCCGACTCATGCAAGCACTCCGGACACCTGCGCAAAGGTAAAGCCGATGCGCTGCGGAGCCAGATGCGGAGAGGTGTGCGGGGCGGGTGGTCCCCCCCGATCGAACGTTACGAAGTCGTAGCGCCCGAGCGGGCGATCACGCGATCACGCCGTGCGGACGAGGTTGCGTCCGGCCTGCTTGGCGGCGTACATCGCGCCGTCGGCGCTCTGTATCAGGCGCTGCAGATCGAGCTCGGGGGTCAGCGCGGCGACCCCCAGCGAGATGGTGACCTGCAGCGCGTCGTCGCCGACGGTGACGGGCTGGTCGGCGATGGCGGCCCGCAGCCGCTCCGCGACCACGCCCGCCTCGATCAGGTTGGTCTCTGGGAACAGCACCACGAACTCCTCGCCGCCGTAGCGGCCGAACACGTCGTTGGCGCGCAGCATCCCCTGACAGCGGCTGGCGATCGCCCGCAGCACCTCGTCCCCCGCGTGATGGCCGTGGCGATCGTTGATCGCCTTGAAGTGGTCGGCGTCCAGCATCGCGACCGCCAGCGGACGGTTGTGGCGCTGGGCCCGGTCGACCTCCTTGCGCGCGAGCTCTTCCAGGTGGCGGCGGTTGAAGGCGCCGGTCAGCGGATCGTGCGTTGCCTGCACGCGCAGATCGTCCTGCGTCGCGCGCTGCACGCTGATGTCGATGATCGTCGCTAGCAAGGTCTCCTCGCCACCTAGCCGCAGCCGCTGCGCCGACAGCCGGGCCCAGAAGACGCGCCCGCTCAGGGTGCGCAGCTGGGCCTCCAGCTCCTCGACCCGCCCCTGCGCCGTCAGTAGCCCGAGGTAGCGTTCGCGGTCGGCGAGGTCGACCCAGAAGTTCGGCGTGCGCTGCCCGGACGCCATCTCCGCGGGCACCTCGAACATCGCCGTCGCCTGTCGGTTGGCGAGCAGCACCGAGTTGTCGGCGAGGCGCGTCACCACCATCGCCGACGGCGAGAAGTCGACCAGCGCGCGCAGGTTGGCCTCGCTCGCCTGCAGCTCGCGTGTCCGCTCGACGACCTTGCCCTCCAGCGCGTCGCGCTCGACCCGCAGCGAATCCTCGGCGCGGCGCCAGGCGGCTGTCTCCAGCACCAGGGCCACGAAGTCGGCGAACGTGCTCGCCAGCAGCTCCTCGGCCAGCTGCCAGCGCCGGGGCGCGCCGGTGTGCTCGTGACAGACGACGCCGACCATCTTGCCGCGCAGGAAGACCGGCGCGTCGAGCATCGAGGTGATCCCCAGCGGCTCGAGGTAGCTGGTCTTGAACTCGCTGGTGCGAAGATCGACGCGGGCGTCGTGGGCGCGGATGGCCCGCTCCCGCTCCAGCGCCGCGAAGTACCGGGGGACGTCGGCGGCATCGATGCGGACGCCGGCGCTATGACGCCCGGCCGAGCGCTCGTAGAGATCGCGGCAGATGATCGACCTGCCGCCGGCGCCGCCGCCGTCGACCAGGTCCCAGACGCTGGCCCGGTCGACGTCGAGCACCTCGACGGCCGTCTCGGTGATCTGCTTGACCGCGGCGTCGATGTCGCCCTGACCGAGGACCGGAGAGCGCATCAGATCCGCGAGCGCTTTCCGCCGCGCGTAGAGCGCGCCTTCGATGTCGCGTCGCGCGCGCCTGGCCGGCAGCCGCGGGCGGTCAATTCCTCCGTGTGACAAGCAGCTGCACGGAACGTATCACGCCGTCGGTTGGCTCCGGCTCAGCTAAAAGTCCCAACCGCGCTGCGGCCCCGCATTTCTGGTCAGGCTCTGCCAGATCTCGTTCCCCTTCGGATGCTTCGAGATGTACACGAGGTAGTAGAGCAGGGCATTCGTGCTGTTCTGGATGGGGACGGAACGGACCTGCTCTTGTTGGTAACCGAATGGTTTGAGCTGAGCCCGCAGTACGTCGATCAGTCGGGGGACCTCGGACAGATGGGCGATGTCGACGTGAGTGCCGAGGAAGCGATCGATGAAGCCTTGATACTCGTCCTTTTTGACGTTGGTGATGTTTCGCTTCATGTCGGAGACGGGGAAGTGAAGGATCAGGTCCATCCTCGGAACCTGCGCGAGTTTTCGAAGAGTCTCGAATCGCAGAGGTTCCAATCCGTAGGGATCGATCAGGGCCATGTTCAGTCCCTGCGTGGGCACGCAACCGATGACCTCATCGATCACCGCGTTGCAGTCACCCTCAATAACCTTTGCCCGGTCGCCATATCTGTCAGTTCGCGCTCGAAGTGCCGCCACATTCTCCGAATCGAGATCCACTGCGACCACGCGAGTGAAGGGCTTGCGCGTATGTTCTAGTGCGACGATCGGACTCCCTGGGATGAATGTCTCTTTGTCGCGTACGCGAGCTCGCCCAGGACCGGCGAATAGGTCAATGAACCCGGCTCCAGCGGGCGGGTAGCCGTTCCTAGATCGGAGGAAGCCGCCGCGAGGACCTGACGACGCCTCAATGTATCGGTGAAGGTAGTCGTGTTTCTTGAGTGCCCACGCACCGACATCTTGGACCGGCAGTCCATCGTCGCCGTTGGATACACAGTTGCCGTTCGGTTTACGGCCCCAGTCAGGCATGGAGACCTTTGGCTGAAGTTAGGGCGCGGGGTACTCGTCCCAGGTTCGCCCTTCGAGGACTCGCCCGGTCAGCTTCTTTCTCGTTCCGCCCCATTGCTTGAAGAAGAATGCAACGTTCGCATCGATACATTGGTCGCGGATGTTGCGTACCCACTCTTCGTTCATCGGACGAGCACGAGGGCCGCTTTCCCCTCCGACGATCACCCAATCGACTTTATTGAGAGAAAAGCGCCCGAGATCCTCCAGTAACGGCTCGATCGATAGAAACCGCACCGCAGCATTCGCGCGCCGTAGCTCGACGATTCTAGGTAAGCCGTGGCGCTGATTCTCGACCGAGACACCCAGCCAGATGTGCTTGGCGGCGAGTAGCCATCGCCGGTCACGCGACCAAGCCGCGAGTCGATCAGCTCGCTTCGTCAGTACCTGATACGTGTGCTGCGGCGTTTGCCGCATCACCTCGAAGACCTGATCGAGGAAATGATCGCTCACGAACTCGCCAAACAGATCGCTCATGCTGTTGACGAACACCTTCTTTGGAGTCCGCCAGCCGAGCGGTTGATCGAGGCGCTCTGGGCGCAGTTGCGGATCGAACCCCGCATAGAACGGATGAAGGCGTCCATTCGGCATCACGGTGCCGCGGAATCGCTCTGCGAACGTCTCGGCGTAGCAATGCTTGCACCCGGGTGAGACCTTTACGCAGCCGGTTACCGGGTTCCACGTCTCGTCGGTCCACTCAATCGCCGTGGGCATGGCTCTGATACTATGTTCAGTGTGCGCCCCGCGCTAGTTTCCGACGGTGCCGGTGTGCCGGTAGCAGACCAGCTCGCAGCTCTCGGAGTTGGCGATCGACTCGAGTCTGGCGGTGACGGCGTACGGAGTCATCGCGTCGGCGGTGTCGATCTGGACGTTCATGTCGAGCTCCTCGACGTCACCGTGGCCCAGGTCGACGCCTGACAGCACGATCCCGTTCGCGTCGCAGGTGATGCGCGGGGGGAGCTCGCTGGGGCCGCCGTCCGAGGGGCAGTCGGCCGGGTAGAAGACGTCCAGGAGCTCGAGGGTGATCGCGTAGCCGCCGGCGATCGGAGTCTGGAAGACCAGCGCGATCTCCGGGGCGCAGGCGATGGTCGGGCAGCTATTCGTCGACGAAGAGCAGGTGGTCGAGGTGGAGATCAGCAGCGACGCCAGCGCAATCGAGACGGTCCGCTTCGTCACCCCGTACGAGTAGTCACGAAAGGGCGGAGACGAAAGCGCGGACTGTCGCCGCCCGCGGCTGGTTACACGGCAGCGCGGGCCATGGGTAAACCCTAGTTTCCGACCTGGTTTTCCACGATCGCGTTATGCGCGTAGCAGACCAGATCGCAGTCGCGTGAGTTGATGACGTGGTCGAGCCTGGCGGCGACGGCGACCGTGGTGGCGGCGTCGCCGGTCACGAACTCGAGGGTCAGGCCGATCGGGTCGTTGCTGCCGTGCCCGAGGTCGACGCCCGAGAGGAGCGCCCAGTGCGCGTCGCAGGCGACGTGCGGCGTGAAGTCGTAGGGCGCGTCGGCCGTCGGGCAGGTGGCCTGATAGGTGACGCCACGAAGCGAGATCAGGAGCGCGTAGTCGCCGGCGATCGGCTGGCGGTAGATCAGCTCGATCTCGGGGCGGCAGCCGATGTCGGGACAGACGCCGGTCCTGCAGGCCAGGAACGCGTTGCAAAAGATCGCGCCGCAAATGAGCAGCGACGCCGGAGTGAGTCGTGCCGGAGGCCGCATCCCCGGCATCGTACGCCCGCCCTCTAGTGCGCGGCCAGCTGGGGCGGCGGCGCGCCGACCTCGGCCATGATCGCGGCCAGGCGCCCTTCGACCAGCGCCTTGATCTCGGCGAGCCGGGTCGCGCTGTCGGCCTCGAAACGCAGCACCAGGACGGGCCCGGTGTTCGAGGCGCGGATCAAGCCCCAACCGATGGTCTTGTCGCCGTCCTTGAACTGCACGCGAACGCCGTCGACGCCGACGATCTCGTAGCGTTCGCTGAACCAGGCGACGGCGCGCTTCACGACCTCGAACTTCACGTCGTCGGGGCAGGTCATCCGGATCTCGGGCGTGTTGTGGAGCACCGGCAGCGTGTCGTAGAGCTCGGGGAGGGTCTGCGTCGAGCGGGTCAGCAGCTCGACGAGGCGCGTGCCGGCGTAGACCGCGTCGTCGAAGCCGAACCAGCGATCGGCGAAGAACATGTGGCCCGACATCTCGCCCGCCAGCACCGCCTTCTCCTCCTTCATCTTGGCCTTGATGAGCGAGTGGCCGACCTTCCACATGATGGCGTGGCCGCCGTGCGCCGCGATGTCGTCGTACAGCGCCTGGCTGCACTTCACCTCGCTGACGAAGGTGGCGCCCGGCTGCCGGGTCAGGATGTCGCGCCCGAACAGCATCAGCAGCTGATCGCCCCAGATGATCCGCCCCTTGCCGTCGACGGCGCCGATGCGATCGGCGTCGCCGTCGAGCGCGATCCCCAGCTCGGCGCCCGTCTCCTTCACGCGCGTGATCAGGTCGGCGACGTTCTTTGGAACGGTGGGATCGGGGTGGTGATTCGGGAACCGCCCGTCGGGCTCGCAGTAGATGTCATCGACGTCGACCCCCAGCGCCTTCAGGATCGGCACCAGCGCGACGCCGCCCGTGCCGTTGCCGCCGTCGACCACCACCTTGAACCGTCGGGGGCCCAGCTGGATGTTGCTGGCGATGTAGGCGACGTAGTCCTTGATGATGTCGTGATCGGTCGAAAGGCCTGGCTTCACGTCGGTCCGATACGCCTTCTTCTCGATCCGCTCGCGCAGCTTCTGGATCTCGGCGCCGTAGATCGTGCTCTTGCCCGAGACGATCTTGAACCCGTTGTCGGGGGCCGGGTTGTGGCTGGCGGTGATCATCACGCCGCCGTCGACGTTCAGGTGGAACACCGAGAAGTAGAGGCCCGGGGAGTGCACGACCCCGACGTCGATGAGGTTCAGGCCCGACGCGAGCAGCTCGCGCTTCAGCGTCGCGTGTATGCGCGGTGACGAGACGCGGCAGTCGCGCCCCAGCGTGATCGTCTTGGCGCCCGCGGCGGCCAGATAGGCGCCCATCGAGCGCCCCAGCTCGGCGACGAAGTCGTCGGGAAAATCGGGCTCTGCCTCGCCGCGGATGTCGTACTCGCGGAACACTCTCGGGTTCATGTCGTGGGGCTCCTTCAGAGGAGGTCGTCGCGGCCGGCCTTCTTGGCCGCCTCGACGAGCTGTCGCACATCTTGCGCACGGTCCTTGGGGATCACGAGCACCGCGTCGCGGGTCGCCACCACCACCAGGTCGCTCACGCCCAGCACGGCGACATAGGGCGCCCCCTCGTCGGCGACGATGATGTTGCCGTCGGCGTCCAGGACGGACGTCTGCGCACCCACCACCACGTTCCCGCGCGCGTCGGCGGGGCGGACGACCGGAATCGCCGCCCAGCTGCCGACGTCGTTCCATCCGAACTCCCCCGGCACCACCCGCAGGCCGGTCGCCTTCTCCATGATGCCGTGATCGATCGAGATCGAAGGCGCGTCGGCATAACGGGCGCGGATGATCGCGGTCGGGTCGGGTGCCGCGACGGCGGCGTCCAGCACCGCCGCCAGCGCGGGCAGGTGGTGGCGCGCCTCGTCGAGCATCCGCCCCGCGGTCAGGAAGAACATCCCCGAGTTCCAGAGGTAGTCGCCCGAAGACAGGTAGCGTTCGGCGGTCGGGCGATCGGGCTTCTCGACGAAGCCGCCGACGTCGTGCACCGGCGTGCCGGTGCGGGGGAGCTTGGCGCCGAGCCGGATGTAGCCGAAGCCGGTCTCGGGGTGGGTGGGCCGCACCCCGATGGTCACGATCGTCTCGCGCGCCTCGGCGATCGCCACCCGCAGCAGCGTCGCGAACGCCGCCTCGTCAGCGATGAAGGGGTCGGCGGGCAGCACCGCGATCACGGCGTCCTTGCCGCCGCGCTGGCGCGCGACAACCGCGCCCAGGCCGACCGCGGCGGCGGTGTTGCGCGCCACCGGCTCGGCGACGACGTTGGCGGCCGGGAGATCGGGGACCGCGATCCGCACCGCCTCCTCCTGGTCGGCCGCCGTCACCACCAGGGTCCGTTCCAGGCCGACGATCGCCTTGGCGCGGCGGACCGAGGCGGCCAGCAGCGATTCGGGGCCCCCCAGCGACAGCAGCTGCTTCGGGCGGGCCCGCCGGCTGGCCGGCCATAGACGCGTTCCGGCGCCGCCCCCCAGGACGAGCGCGAACGCATTCAGCGACGAATCGGACGACGACATCGGCGGAGGACTCTAACAGACCGACCGAACGGCTGTCGTGAGGTTCGGGCCGCGACTCAGGGGCAGTCTGGGTCTCTCTCTAGGGGTGACCGTGGTACTTTTGTCCTGTGCGGGGGGGCGAGGAAACCCTGCGGCGTTCGATCGCCGTCGCCGCCGATGCGCGGTCGCGTGCCCGCTTGCGCGTCGAGCTGGCGGCGCTGGTGCGGGTGCGCGATCCGGCCGCCGCGCGCGACGAGCTGACCAGCGCCGCGCACGAGGGAGGCGCGACGCCGGCGCTGACGCTCGCGGCCCTGAGCGTCGCGCAGCAGTTGCCGCCCCCCGAGCGGCTGACCTGGCTGGCCGCCTTTGGTGCCACGACGCCGGCGCTGGTGGTCGCGCTGGCCGCCGCGCAGCGCGAGGCGGGCCACGTCCGCGACGCCGCGATGACCCTGCTCGGTCTGGCCCGCGACGACGAGGCCGCTCCCCACCACCGCCGGCTGGCGGCGCGCAACGCGGTGCCGTTGCTCGAGGGCCCTGACGCCCGCGCCGTCGAGCCGCCGCTCGGCTGCGCGATCCTGCAGACCGCGGCGGGCCTCGCCTCGGGGCGTACGCGACGCTCGCTCCTGCGGCGGGCGCTGGAGCTCGCGAAGCGCAGCGACCTCGCCCCCGAGGCCTCGGTGTCGCTGGCGCTCGACTGGATCCGCGACGGCGGCGAACCGCGCCTCGGGCGCGACGTTCTGACGCGGGTGCGCGCGCAGGGGCACGCCTCGGCGGCGGTCGAGCGGCTGGCCCAGGCGGTCCAGCAGCCGGCCCCCCCCGCCGTCCCGGCGCCGGCGGCGCGCCCGGCGCCGCGGCGCGCGCGGGGTCCCGCCCGGCGTGAGCCGGCCGCGCTGTTCGACGCCGCGATCGCCGAGGCGCGCGCGGGACACGGCGGGCGGGCGCGACGCCTGGGCGAGCAGGCCGTGCGCTCCGCGCCGCCGGGTGAGGCGCGAACGGCGCACGCCGCGGCGCTGGTCGGGGCGCTGCGCGAGGGGAAGTTCGTGCGCGATGCGCTGCGGGTGCGGCGCACGCTGCTCGAGGACACGGCGGGCGAGGCGGCGCGGCGCGCGGCGCTGCTGGCGCTGGCGGCGGAGGCCGAGGCGGTGGGGTTGTCCGCGCTGGCGCGCGACTGGCGGGTCGAGGGGGGGGCGCCGTCCGCCGCCGTTCCCGCTTCGGCCGAGCGCGCGCCGAAGACGCCCGCCGACTATTACCTGGCGGCGCAGCGGCTGCTGGCGCGCCCCGACGCCGAGGCGGCGCCGGCCCCCGTGCTGGCGCTCCTGGAGAAGGCGCTCGCCGGTCACTCCGGCGCCGACGCGGCGCTGGCGCTCGCCGAGAAGCTGGCCACGCGCGCCGGGACGGGCGATCGAACCGACGCGAACGATGCGAGCAAGCGTCGCCTCGATCTGCTGCGCGCCGCGCACATCGCCGAGTCCGAGCCGGCGCGTCGCGCGCGCCTCGGCTGGCGCCTGGCGGCGCAGCTCGAGGCCGTCGGCGATGCGATCGGCGCGGTGGCGGTGCTGGAGCGCGCCCTGGCCGAGTCGGCGCCGGGGGAGGGGGCGCGCGTGCGCGGCGAGCGGGCCCGGCTGCTCCGTTCGCTGGGCCGCACGCGCGAGCTGGCGGCGGCGCTGGAGAAGGACGTCGGGGCGCTGGCCGGCGACGCGCGGCTGCCGGTGCTGGCCGAACAGGCCGAGCTCCTCGACGCCGCGGGCGAAGCGGAGCGCGCCCTGGACGTGCGCCTGCTGGCGCTGGCGGAGTTTCCCGGCGCGCCGGCGATCGTCGACGATGCGCGCCGGCGGTTGGAGGCGACCGATCGCGCGGGTGAGTCGTTGGCCCTCGCGACCGCCGCGCTGGATCACACGACCGATCCGGCGCGCCGCCTGCAGCTGCTGCGCGACGTCGCCACGCTCTCCGAGCGGACGGGCGCCGACACGAGCGCCACCGAGGCCGCCAACGCCTGGCTGGCGGTGCTGGAGCTGGAGCCGGCCGATGCGCCGGCGGCCGCCGCGGCCGAGCGGCTGCTGGTGGCGACCGGAGACTGGGAGCGCTGCGCCGATCTCCTCGCCTGGCAGGTGGCGCGGGCGGGCGCGATGCCGCCGCTGGACGACGAGACCGACGATCCCAGCGCCGGGCTGCTGTGGCGGCTGGCCGAGCTGCGCCGGGCCCGCCTCGGTCAGGCCGACGAGGCGCTGCGCCTCTACGCCCAGCTCGCGGAGCGCGGGCCGCCGCTGGGCCGGCTGGCTGATCCCCCGGATCTGGTCCGGTTCATCCGCCGCGAGCCGCTGCTGGCGACCGCCACCGCGCGCGCGCTGGTCGCGCCGACCGCCGGCGATCGCGCGCGCGCGCTGATCGATCGGGCGACGCTGTTCGCCGAGCGGGCCCGCGCCGCCGACGCGGAGAGCGACGCGCTGGCCGCGCTCGATCTCGATCCCCGCAACCCGGGCGTGCTGGCGATGCTCGAGCGACTCTACGAAGGGGAGGCCGGCTCGCGCGCGCTGGCCGACGAGCTGGGTCGGCGCGCGGCCAAGCTCCCGCCGGTGCAGGCAGCGCCGCTGCACTACGGGCGCGGTCGCGCCGCCGAGCGTGGGGGGGATCGAACCGTCGCGCGCGAGGCCTACCGGAAGGCGATGACGCTCGATCCGACGCTGGCCGAGCCGCTCGCCGCCCTGAGCGCGCTGGCGGCCCGCGAGGGGGACTGGACCGAGGTCGCGGCGCTGCTCGACGGCGAGCTCGCGCGGGCGACGTCGGCGAAACGCAAGGGGCCGCTTCTCCTGGAGCTGGCCATCGTCTACGGCGACCGGTTGAACGCGCCGGCCCGGGCGGTGGCGCTGCTCGAGACGGCGGCGACGTTTCTCCCCGAAGAGCCGCGCCGCTTCGATCTCAGCGCCCGGTTTCATCTCGCCGCCGGCAACTGGCAGGCTGCCGCCGAGGCGCTCGACCGGCTGGCGGCGCGCGGCGCGCCGATCCCCGACGCGGCCGCCCGCTATTACGCCGTGGGGGCGGCGGCCGAGGCGGCCGGGCAGATCGATCGCGCGTTGACGCTCTACTCGCGCTCATACGGGCGGGACAACAGCTACCGCCCGACGCTGGAGCGGCTGGCGGCGCTCTGCTACGAGCGCGGTCAGTGGGACAACGCCTGGAAGGCGACCGAGGCGCTGCTCGAGCGCCACGGCGCCGCGCTGGCGCCGGACGTCCGGGCGACCTTGATCTCCCGATCGATGATCGCGGACCTGCACATCGGCATGCGCACCTCGGCGATTGCGAAGCTGAAGGTGATCGTGACGCGCGGCCCGTCGTATTCACCCGAGGCGGGCATCCGCGACGTCGCCGAGAGCTGGGCCGGGATGCACCTCGAGCCGCGGCTGCTGGTCGACGTCGACACCCGCCGGCGCGAGCGCGTGCTGGCGCGCGCGTCCGAGGTGCTGACGCTGACCGAGGGGGAGCCGCACCCGGCGCGGCGCGAGGTGCTGGAGATGGTCGGGGCGCTGGCCGTCGCGGAGGGTCGCTGGGACGACGCGCTCGGCGCGCTGGAGGTGCTCTCCGGCGACGACGCCTTCGCGCCCGATCGGCGCTCTGACTTTCTGGTCACCGCCGCGGACATCGTCGTACGCAACTACCGCGACCCGGCGGCCGCGCAGCGCCTCTACGACCGCGCCCGCACGCTGTGGCCGCACAACCCCGGCATCAAGCGCGTGGCGTAGCGGCGGCCTACGCGATCACGTTCTGCTGCGGCGCCGACGGATCGTACAGGACCCAGATCGTCGCGCCGATGGGCGGCGGCGCCAACGACGAGCCCTGGCCGGTCACGCGCCCGGTGAGCGCGTCGAACATGTAGTCGACGCGCATGACGGGCCGGCCGTTCACCCGCATGGCCGTCCGCGCGACGCCGGTGACCTGGGCCCGCACGGCCTCGCCGTGCACGTAGGTCGCCCGCACGCGCAGCGCCCGGCGCAGCCCGGCCCGGACGATCGCGGCGCCGACCAGCGCGAACGCCAGCGGGAAGAGGACGAACCACCCGAAGAACGACGCCCGCCCGCCGGTCACGCGGGCCAGCGCCGGCGCGCGCGGATCGTATTCGATCGCCAGCGGCTCGCCGGCCTGGGCGCGCGCGATCGTGGGCCAGTCGGTCGTGCCGGCGCTCCCCGTCTGCGCGGCGCCAGCGCCGTCGGTGAACCGGAAGCTGATGCGGTGGACGTAGGCGCCGTTGACGTGCGAGCCGGTCCTCTCGACCCCGAGCGGCGTCGCCTGGGCGGTCACGCCGCGCCGATCGAGGATGATGTCGTTCCAGACCGGGCCCCCGGCGGCGGTGAACACCGTCGTTATCAGCGTCCCGACGAAGAGCCAGATTCCCCCGAACATCAGCAGGAACAACGGGCTCGCCCCGATCGCCCGCCACCGGAACGGTCGCGGCGCGGGCGGCGGCATGGGGCTGTCGGTGCTCAGCATCGCGACCATGGTACAGAATCCGACCATGACGGTGCGCAAGACGGTGCGATCGACGGCCGTGGCGCTCGCTCTGGCGCTGACGGCGTGCAGCGGTGACGGCGGCTCGAACGGCGGGGGAGGCAGCAACGGCGCCGCGGGCAGCAGCGGCGCCGCGGGCGCCGCGGGCGGCGGCCTGGCGGGCGGCCCGGGCTGCGACGTCGGCACGATCGACGGGGCCTGCGCCTCGGCGCCGACGGCCAGCGGCAGCTACCGATGCGCCGAGAGCGAGGTCGATTCCGCGGGCCCGTGCACGGCCATGGGGATGACCTGGATGGTGGGCGGCGCCTGCCCGGCCGGCGCTCTCTACTGCTGCACCTCGGCCGCCGGCTCGACCGCCACCTGCTTCTACGGCCAGTGGAGCGACTGGGACGGCAGCGAAGCGGCGGCCATGTCCGCCTGCGCCGCCGCCCACGGCAGCTGGTGCCCGCGCTGAGGCGCCCCAAACAGGCGTAAAATCATCCGGCCATGGCACCGGACGCCGCGCGCGCGGACGATCTGCCGCCGCTCGTCGCCGGGCGCTACCGGCTGGGGCGGCGCATGGGCCAGGGGAGCATCGCCCAGGTGGTCGAGGCGACGGACGAGACGCGGGGGACGGTCGTCGCGCTCAAGATCCTCTACGCGAACCTGCGCTCGCATCACGTGATCGCGGACCGGTTTCGCCGCGAGGTGCAGGTGGTCCGGCGCATCGCCCACCCGCACGTCATCGCCATTCACGATCTGGTCGACGAGGACGACCTGCTCTGCCTGGTGATGGACCTGCACACCGGCGGCGATCTGGCCGACCGGCTGGCCCGGCGCGGAGCGCTGGCGCCGGCGGAGCTGCGCGCGCTGGGGCGACAGCTGGGAGGTGCGCTGGAGGCGGCGCACCGGGCCGGCGTCGTTCACCGCGACGTCAAGCCGCAGAACGTGCTGGTCGGGCCGGACCCGGCCGGGCTCGACACGCGCCTGTGCGACTTCGGCCTCGCTCGCACCGCCGATCTCGCCGGGCTGACCACGCGCAGCACCGTGCTGGGCACGCCCGAGTACATGGCGCCCGAGGTGATCTCCGACGGCTACAGCGATCCGCGCAGCGACATCTACAGCCTGGGCGTGGTGCTCTTCGAGGCGGCGACGGGGCGGCTGCCGTTCCGGGCCAGCTCGCCGTTCCAGCTGCTGAACCGGCACCTGACCGAGACGCCGCCGCCGGCTTGCGCCGTGCGTCCCGACCTGCCGGCGGCCATCGGCGAGGCGATCGATCGGGCGCTGGCCAAGGAGCCGCTGGATCGGTTCGCCAGCGCGGCGGAGCTGGCGGCGGCGCTGGCCGAGCCCGGGCGCATCACCGCCATCGCCGGGCGCCCCGCGCCGCCGGCGTCCGCCCCCGCGACCACGCGCGGCACCTGCCGCCGCTGCGGCGGCGCCGTGTTGAAGCTGGCGCAGACCTGCGTCGACTGCGGCGCGCGCAGCCTGCTGCTGCGGACGGTGAGCCGCGGGCGCGCGGTGCTGGTGACCGGCCCGGGCGCGGTCGCGGACAAGCTGGACGGCGCCAGCCACGTCGCCCTGGTGAAGCTGCTCGACGAGCTGCCGCCCGGCACGGCGACGTTCACACGTCTGCGCAAGCGCCCCCCGCGCTTGCCGTTCTACGTGGTCGAGAACGTCGACGAGGCGTCGGCGGCGGAGCTGGTGGCGCGCCTCGGCGAGGTGGGGCTGGAGGCGCGGGTGGAGCGGCGCGCGTCGGTCTGGGTGAAGGAGGTGCGCCGCAAGGTCACCACCATGCTCGCTCGATACGTCGGCATCCCGGGGTTCATATTTCAGCAGTTCTTTTTCCGGGCACTCGACCGCGTCCCCTTGGCGGTCATCGGCGCGGTTTTCGGTGGGGCCCTGGCGAGCTCGATGGTCTTCGCGTCCGTAAAGTACCGTCGTCCCTTGGTCGCGCTTGGCGAAGGAACGAACGACGACACGCCGATCCTGCGGCTGGCCCGGGCGCTGGCGCGGATCAACCGGCGGGAGGATCGACGGCTGGTCGCGCGGGTGATCGAGCGGCTGCAGCTGGCCGCCGAGCTGGGATCGACCGACGCCGCGGCGCTGCTGGCGGAGCGCGCGGCCCTCGTCTGCCGGGGGCTGACCGCGCTCGCCGACGGCAACCGCCACCTCGACGAGGCGGAGCTGCGGCGCGCGGTCGCTTCGGGACGCGTCGGCGACGACGTCTCGGCGGCGCTGGACCGTCTGCGCGAGTCGGAGCGGTTGCGCGGCGTGCTGGTCGTCGATCTCCTGCGCATCTTCAGCCGTGTCGATCAGCTCTGCATGCGGCTGGCGCGCATCGGTGGCATGGACGCAGGTGAACAGGCGGCGGCGCTGGCCCGCGAGGTCGAGGGGCTGAAGCTCGAGCTCGACGCGGAAGAGGACGTCGCGGCGTTGCTGGCATGAACGTCGGTGACTTCGAGCTCCTGGCGCTGCTCGGCGCCGGCGGTGTCGCAGAGGTCTGGCGCGCGCGTGCCCCTGGCCGCCCGCAGGAGGTCGCGGTGAAGCTCCTGCTGCCGCAGTTCGCGACCGATCGCCAGGTCCGGCGGCGATTCCTGCGCGAGGCGGAGGTGGCGGCGCGGCTCCATCACCCGAACATCGCCCGCGTGCTCGGCAGCGGCGAGGACGACGGGCGCCCCTTCCTGGTGATGGAGCTGGTCGAGGGGGAGGATCTCGGCCGCCGGCTGGAGCGCGAGGGGCGCCTCACCCACGACGAGTCGTGGCGCGTCGCGATCGCCGTGGCGGAGGCCCTGGGGCACGCCCACGCGCGCGGCATCGTTCACCGCGACGTCAAGCCGCAGAACGTGTTGCTCGGTGAGGGGACGGTGAAGCTGACCGACTTCGGCCTAGCGCGCGTGGAGACCTTCGCGAGCCTCACCGGGTCGAGCCTGCTCTGGGGGTCGCCCGAGTACATGGCGCCCGAGCTGTTCACGCGTGGACGCATAGATCCCCGCGCCGATCTGTTCAGCCTCGGCGTGCTGCTGCACGAGATGGTGACCGGCAAGCTCCCCTGGAAGGGGGGGCGATCGGCCGCCCGCGCCGGCGGAGATGGGGTCCGCTCCCTGCCGTCGCTGGGCCAGGGGGAGGGGCTGGACACGCTGGTCGCCGCGCTGCTGTCGCCCGCCCCCGACGCCCGTCCCGCCTCGGCGGAGGCGGTGATCGCGATGCTGACCGGCACGCGCCTGGTGCCCCCCCTGGTGCGCGTCCGTCGCTGCAGCGCCTGCGGCGCCGAAGGCGCGGAGGACGTCCCGCGCTGCCTGGCCTGCCGCCATGAGGAGCTGGTCCTGCGTCACACCGGGGGCCGGTGGGACGTCATGATCATGGAGATGGGGGACGACGCGGAGAGCATGGGCGCGCTGCATGCGGCGCTGACCGAGCTGACCGGCCGCGAGGATCTGAAGCTGAAATTCCTGATCGGGCACGGCCATTCCGATGAAGAGAAGAAGAAGTCGATCTCTCTCCCGGCGCTCGCCTTCTCCGACCTCGACGAGTCGACGGCGAAGGCGATCGCGGCACGGCTCCGGGGGGAAGCTGGTCGCGGTGGCAGAGAAGCGATCGCTGCTGGGCCAGTGGACGCGCCGCAGGGCAAAACAGGGGATGAAGGCAGGCGGCCTCATCGTGGGCTGGATGGTCGTGGCCCCGTTGATCCTCGCTCATGGCTGGGTAGCCAGGCACGCGCTGTGGTTCCTCCCGGGCCTCGCAATGGGCTTCGGGGTCATCGTCGTCTCGACGGTCCAGGCGATGGTCGAGCTCCACGGCAAGAGCGGCCGCTTCCACCTCCGGGCGCTGGCCGCGTCGGGCCCGGCGGCCGATCGCCTGCTCGCCGCCGCCTCCGAGACCGGCGCGCGGCTGGCAGTGCCCGAGGTGCGCGCGCTGTTCGCCGACGTGTCGCGCGAGCTCTATCGTCTCGCGCGACGCGCGGAGGAGCTCGCCAGCCGTAACCCGAATTCGTCCGAGGCGCAGCTCGCCCGCCGGCTGCTCGCGTCCGCCCCGGTGCTGGGCGCCGAGCTGGCGACGCTCGCCGAGCGCCTCGAGACCCTCGACGCCGCGCTAGACGGCAACAGCGAGGGGGACGCCGCGCGGGCGCTGGCCGCGCTGGCCCGCCGCGAGGCCGCGGCCGACGGAGACGCTCCCGCGACGCTGGCAGAAGCCCGCCGCGAGCTGGAGGCGGCGCTCGATCGGCGCGTCACCGCCGAGGCCGAGCGTGAGCGCCTCGCCGCCGCGCTCTGCCGTCTGCTCGCGACGGTGCGCGACGTCTATGGCCGCGCCGTCGCGGTCACCGGCGTCGCCGAGCGCGAGGCCGCCGCGCTGGAGGCAGCGCTCCGCGAGCTGGAGGCGACCTGAAGCGCGCCGGACGCTTCGAGCTCGTCGAGCGGCTCGGCAGCGGCGGCGTTGCCGAGGTCTGGCGGGCGCGCGAGACGCCCTCGGGCGCCGCCGTGGCCTTGAAGCGCCTGCTGCCCCAGTTCGCAGGCGATCGGCAGGTGCGCCGGCGGTTGCTGCGCGAGGGGGAGATCGCGCGCGGGCTCGACCACCCCAACATCGTCCGGGTGCTGGAGACCGGCGAGGCGGACGGAAGCCCCTTCCTGGTGCTGGAGCTGGCCGGCGGCGAGGATCTCGGCCAGCGGCTCGCGCGCGAGGGGCGCCTCTCCGTCGAGGAGGCGGTGCGGATCGCGCGCGCGGTGGCGCAGGCGCTCGGCCACGCGCACGCGCGGGGGATCGTCCACCGCGATCTCAAGCCGCAGAACGTCCTGCTCGACGGCGACGCGGTGAAGTTGACTGACTTCGGGCTCGCGCGGGTCGAGACGTTCGCGAGCCTGACGGGGTCGAGCCTGCTCTGGGGCTCGCCCGAGTACATGGCGCCCGAGCTGTTCTTGCGCGGACGGGCCGATCCACGCACCGACCTCTACAGCCTCGGCGTGCTGCTGTACGAGATGCTCGCCGGAAAGTTGCCGTGGCAGGAGGGGAGGGGGAGACCGTGGGCGGGGGCCGCGACCGCCGACACGGCGTGGGCCCCCCGCGCGCCGGGGGCGGGGGAAGCCCTCGATCGGCTGGTCGCGGCGCTCCTGTCGCCGTCTCCGATGGATCGCCCGTCGTCGGTGGCGGACGTGCTCTTCGCCTTGAACGACAACCTGCCGGCGCCGCCGGTCTGCCTGGTCCCCTGCCCCGCCTGCGATGCGCCCGGCCCCCAGGATCTCCCGATCTGCTTCAGCTGTGGCGGCGTCGGGCAGACGCTTCGGTCTGCGCCGAACGGGGCGTGGCGGGTCGTGCTGCGAACAATCACCGACGACGCCGAGAGCATGGCGTCGCTCGACGAGGTGCTCAGCCGGCTGAGGGGGGGCGTGGAGCGGATCAAGTTTCTGTCCGGCTCGCCCCGGCTCTACTCCGCGGACGAGCAGAAGTTCGGCATCCAACTTCCGGTCACGCTGTTCGCCAATCTCGACGAGGCGACCGCGAAGACGATCGAAACGATGCTGACGACGCGCAAGCTCGACGCGCGGGCGATCGAGAACCGAAAGCTCGGTCGCCTGGCCAGGGTGTCCCTCAAGACGGTGGCGATACAGCTGGCCTGCACGGCCGGGGTCCTCGGCTACTGGTGGATCAGCAAGCCCTTCGAGACGGTGCTGGTGCTCATTGGCATCGTGGCGCTGGTCGCCCCCCCGTTCGTCATCAGGGCGAGCAAGCAGCGCTGGCGCGAAAGGGCCGGCGTCCCGCGCTTCACGCTCCCCGAGTCCGTCGGGCCCGCGCCGATCGCCGAGGGCCTGCTCGAGGCCGCGCAAGAGGTGCACGGGCGATTCGTCTCGCCCGACGCGCGGGCCCTGTTCGGCGCCGTCGCCCAGGAGCTCTATCGCCTCACCCAGCGGGCGGAGGAGATGGCGCAGATCCGCTCCGAAGGCACGAGCGAGGAGGCGCTGGCCCGACGCCTGCTCGCGCTCGCGCCCGCCCTGGGCGAGCGGCTGGCGGGGGTCGCGCAACGGCTCGAGTCACTCGACGCGGCCCTCGACGGCGACAGCGAGGGGGAGACCGCGCGGGCGCTGGCCGCGCTCGACCGACGCGAGGCGGCGGCCGACGCCGCCGACCGCGCCGCCATCGCCGACGCGCGCCGGGGGCTGGAGGCGGCGCTCGACCGTCGGCTCGCGGTCGAAGGGGAACGCGAGCGGCTGGCCGCCGCGCTCTGCCGGATGCTCGCGACGGTGCGCGACCTCTATCGACGCGCCGCCGGGATGACGCTGGCCGATGAGCACGAGCGCGCCGCGTTCGAGACGCAGCTGCGCGAGCTGGCGTCCGGCGACAGCTCGACTACTGAGTCGCCGTGCCCGATCCGCCCGCTCTCAGGGGCAACGCGGATCGGGCCGCCGGTCAGGGGGTCGTGATCGCCGGCGCTGGCGCCGCCGCCGCGGCCGACGCCCCGGCTGACGCCGTCGTGGCCGTCGCTACCGCCGGTGCGGTCGCCGCTTCGATGGCGACCGCGACCTGGTGCTCGTGGCGGTCGCCCGCCGCCCCCCCGATACCCAGCGAAAGCACCACGACCGTTCCCTGCCAGACGACTCTACGCATCCCGACCTCCACTTCACGCCCAGATCGCAGTTTGGCGAGTCGCGACCAACCGTCAACGCGGGGAGCGCAAATACGGTCGCTGGCCTAGCCGCTCCCGCGCGAAGCGCGGGTGTGCGGCTATTTTTGAGATGAGCGCCAGAGGGTCTCCGGTCAGAACCAGCCACTGCGTCTGAAGACGAACACCATCGCGGTGGGGATCAGCACGCAGGTGCCGATCATCGAGTACATGAACGGGTCCGAGTGAAAGGGGAGGTGGTCGAAGTTCTGGCCGAAGAAGCCGGTGATGAACGTCAAAGGCATGAACACCGCGGAGAGCAGCGTCAGCCGCTTCATGATCTCGTTGGTGCGGTTCGCGCTCATCGACAGGTAGGCGTCGAGGGCGTTCCCCAGCAGGTCTCGCGCCGCCTCCAGCCCTTCGGCGATGCGGCTCAGGTGATCGTAGACGTCCCTGAAGTAGAGGCTGGTCTTCTCGGAGACGCGCGGATCGCCGCGCTTCGCGAGCAGCGCGAAGACGTCGCGCTCGGGGGAGAGCACCTTTCGCATCTCCACCAGCGTCCGCTTGAGCGAGAAGATGCGGGCCAGGTCCGACCGCTGGGCCCGCTCGAGGACCGCGTCCTCGATCTCTTCCAGGTGGTCCGAGACGAGGTCGAGGATCGGGAAGTTGGCGTCCACGACCGCGTCGGCGATCAGGTAGAGGAGGAAGTCCGGCCCGCGCCGCCCCAGCGCCGGCTCGCCCGCCACCCGCTGCCAGGTCCGATCGAGCGGCTCGATCGCGTCCTCGTGGACGGTGACGAGATAGTTGGTGCCCAGGAACGCGTGCAGCTCGTGCGGCACGGTGTCCCGGGCCTTGCCCGTGGGGCATGAGAACCCGTGGATCACCACGAACAGGTAGTCCCCGTACTCTTCCAGCTTCGGCCGCTGGTCGACGTGCAGGCAGTCTTCGATCGTCAGCGGGTGGAAGCCGAAGCGGTCGGCGAGCAGCTTCAGGGTCGCCTCGTCCTGCGCCCGGAGGTCGATCCAGCGGATCACCCCCGGGGGCGGCGGCGTGGCCTGGTCGACCCCCTCGACCACCGCGCACGGCCCGTCGGGGGGAATGTCGATGACGCGAAGCTCGGCCGGCATGCCGGGAGCTTAGAACGACCGGGGCCGGGTCGCGCTATTCGCCGCCGGTCTCGCTCCAGGCGCTGCCGTAGACCAGGCGCTTGCCGTCGGCGCTGACGCTCATCAGCCCGCCGCCGGGGGGGGAGGCCAGCTTGGAGAACGTTCCGGTGATGCCGGTGGTGGATTTGTTCAGCGTGGTGGAGGAGAAGAGATAGACGGTCTGCCCGTCGGCGCTGAGCGCGCACGCGACCAGGGATGCGAATGGCGCGCCGGTGCGGATGGTGCCCAGGTTGGCGCCGGTGACAGAGACGAAGCCGCTGTTGCCGCTGGTGTCGCCGTGCGAGAGCACCCCGGTGGTGCCGTTGCCGCAGGCCACGCTGCGGTTGGGGGCGCCGAGGCCGGTCCAGCTGGCGCCCGAATCGGCGCTGCGCAACGCGGGGGTGGTGGGCGACAACGTGCCGTAGACGTACCCGCCACCGGCGAACCCGGCGAACTTCCAGGCCTGCGCGGCGATGCTGGTCACCCAGGTTGCGCCGCCGTTGCTGGTGTAACCGCCGTTGCCGTTGACGCCGATGAGCGGCGCCGTCGGGTTGAACCAGACGCGCCCGTCGACCGGCAGCAGGTCGGCGGCCGTTTGCGTGTCGCCGCCGTCGAGGGAGCGGAAGCCCTCCGGCATGCTGGTGGTCAGGTTGAACCGCTGCATCGTCAGCGCCAGGTCGCTGCCGACGACCGTCGCCGCGATCGCCTGCGCCCCCATCGGGAACGATTCCCAGCTGACGCCGCCGTCACGCGACCGGACGTACGTCCAGTAGACGTCGTTCTCGTGTCCGGTGCGGGGATCCAGCAGCACGGGCGCGGGGGTCACCCCGAAGTAGGTCCCGGGGATCTCGACCGTCGACCAGGTGCCGGCGGTCGAGCGGACCGCGATCCATTGATAGTCGCGGGTGCCGACCGGGCCGGTGTCGGACATCAGCACCAACAGACGTCCGTCGGAGAGCCAGGCGACGCCGTCGCGGTAGACCAACGTCGTCGCCGTGGTCGCCTGGATCGTCGTCGGCTCGAAGGTCAGCGGGCCGCCCGCCGCTCCGACGTAGGCGCCGAACTGGGTGAGGGTCGGGCTCGGGGCGCCGATTACGGCCATCGTGCCGCTCGCGCTGAGCGCCATCTCGGCCGGCGTCTCGCTGGCGTTGGGCCAGGGGGCGTAGTTGGTGAACGTCGTGTGGTTGGAGGTCTTGGCGAGCGACTTGGCGTGGGCCAGGTAGAGGGTGCCGTCCGCGGTGTACCCGAGCGCGTTCACCGCGCCGCTGGTGCTCGGGTCGCGGTACAGGCGGAAGCTGGCGCCGCCGTCCGACGACAGCCAGACGCCGCGGCCGCCGGCCACCGCCAGCTTCATCGGATCGGTCGGGTGGGCCGCCAGGTAGAACACGCCGCCGTGGATCGATGTGTTCACGATCTGCGCGCAGCCAGTCGCGCTCAGCTTGAACAGCCGGTTCAGCCGCGAGGCCTCCGGGCCGGCGACGACCGAATCCTCGAGCACGTAGACGGTGCCGTCGGCGGCGACCGTGTACGACCGAAAGGAGACCGACACCGATAGGTTGAGGTCCTGGTCGGCGCACAGCAGGCGTTTCCAGAGCGTGGGGTCGCCGGTCAGATCGGGCCCACGGCGGACGCCGGTGAACCTGGCCATTCCCGGGAACGCCGTCGCGGCGTCGGCGGTCACCCGGCCCTGCACCACCAGCTTGCCGGTCTTGTCGACCGAGAGTTTCGGCAGCGGGCGGAGAATCGCCGTCTGCGGGTAGACCTCCAGCGGCCGCTTCCAGGCCTTGGCGGTCACGGTGACGGCCTTGGGGGCGCTGACGCCGACGTCGATGCCGTCGGCGAACACGCGCACCCGGTACTGATAGGCGCCGGCGACCTCTGGCACGTCGTCGAGGCTGATCTGATAGTCGTACGGCGCGCCGCTCACGTAGAAGGTGCGGGACGCGACGACCGCGAACGTACCGGCGTCGATGCTGCGCTCGAGATCGTAGCGGAGGCCGACGCCCAGCCGCGCCGAGGTCGCGAGGCTGAGCATGGTGTGCGTCTGCGCCGTGGAAGTGAAGGTCGCTGCCAGCACCGGCACCGGGGGCGTCAGCGTCGCCGCGGCGGTCGCGCACTGTTCGACGGTGTTGCCGTCTTCGATGCCGCCCACCACCGCCCGGACGTTGAGGCAATAGCGCTGGCCGGCCATGAGGCCACCCACGTAGACCGGCGTGTTGCCGCCGTAGGTCAGCATCCCCCAGGCGCGCCAGCTGTTGTACGTCCCCGCTTCGGGGCGGACGTAGATGAAGTAAGTGGCGTTCGAGATCTGGGGATACGCGATCATGATCCCGCCGCTCTGGGACGCCGGCTCGGCGCTGGTGATGCCGGCATAGGCCGCGCTTCCCTGGTGGAGGTTCGTCACCTCGACCCAGTCGCCCGCTGCGACGGTGCTGCCGCCGGAGCCTGCGACCGGGCTCCCGCCGGAGCCGGCGACGGCCCCGCCGCCGGAGCCTGCGATCGGGCCACCGCCGCCGGAGCCTGCGATCGGGGCGCCGCCACCGGAGCCTGCGACCGGGCCACCGCCCGCGCCTGCGACCGGGCCACCGCCCGAGCCGCCCGCCGGAGCGCCGCCAGCCCCACTGCCGCCACCTCCGCCACAACCCGCCGCCACGAACACAACGGACAGAACGAAAGCTGGTAGCCGGACCGGTCGGTGCATCGACGCTCCTTGTTTTTGGGAGCGGCATCAATGACACGGAACACATGTGGGTGATCGCGCTATCGCTGAGTTACGCAATTTGATCGTGAACGGCGTGTGCGACGAGAAGGTTGGTTCGCTACATCCGCGCCATCGAAACTGAAGCAGAGCCCGCGAGCGCCGATACATTCGGCATGGGCAACCGGAGCGTCGTTGTCGGGTTGGGATTCGCCGTCGCTGTCGCTGTCGCCAGCGTGGGCTGCGGAGGCGGAGGGGGCGCTGGCGAGCCCCTCCTCGGGGGATCGCTTTCGGGCGACTACGAGGGGCATCCGTTCACCCCCACGTTCGGCTTCGCCACCATCTATAGCGGAACGAATCTGATCGGGGTCGGCGACGGACCGCTCAATTGCGACTCTCCCGAGCGCAACGACCCGCCGGCGGGCCAGAACGCCGTCTTCACCCTCGCGACCCTCGAGGAGGGGAGCTACTCGTCGGTCCCCGTGAACCTCTACTACAACGTCGGCCACTTCGAGGGACGGGGCAGCAACCAGGGCTCCGTGACCATCACGTCGGTGACCGACGCCTCGGTCGCCGGCAGCATCACCTACAGCGACACCAACGAGGAAGGCCAGACCTACTCGCTCTCGGGCACCTTCAACGTCATGCGCTGCCCGGGCTGAGATCAGGGGAGACGCCCAGGTCGTCGTCGCCGCGTCGTGATGATAATTTAGTGACCCCATGGGTCTGGCCTTTCGCTTGCTGGTCGCCCTGGGGCTCTGTCTTCTGCTGTCGCCGCGCCCCGCGCACGCCGACGCTGGCCAGGCGCGGGCCCACTTCGACAAGGGGCGCGCGTACTTCCAGGTCGACGAGTACCGGAAAGCGATCGAGGAGTTCAAGGCCGCGCACGTCGAGAAGCCCGACCCCGCGTTCCTCTACAACATCGCCGAGTGCTACCGGCACCTGGGCGAGATCCAGGAGGCCCTGACCTTCTACCGCCGGTTTTTGTCGACGGCGGCCAGCAACGATCGCTCGCGCCCGGCGGTCGAGAAGCGGATCGCCGAGCTCCAGAAGGTCGCGCGGGAGCCGAAGCCGCTGCCGCCCGCAGCGCCCGATGTCACGGCCGCGCCGCCGGCGCCTCCAGCGGCGACCCCGCCCGCCGAGGCTCCGGTCGCGCTGCTCGTCGGCGAGCCGGTGCCACCGGCCCCGGAAGCGACGCCGATCTACAAGCGCAGCTGGTTCATCGCCACCGCGGCGGCAATCGTGGTCGTCGGCGCGGGGATCGGCATCTGGGCGGCGACGCGTTCGCCCGGTTCGCCCGACACGCCCCTGGGGAACCAGCATGCGTTCTGAACGACCTCGCGCTGCAGCCTCGACGACCGGACGCGCGAATCGACTCGCGCTGTCGCTGGCGCCGCTGCTGCTGGCGCTCGGCTGCCAATCGGCTCCGACGGCAGTGATCGTGAAGGTCTCCGCCGATTCCGACGTGACCGGCGTCTTTCAGCTGGAGGCGACGCTGTCGAACGCCGAGACCTCCGACCTCAAGACGTTCCCCGAGACCAAGGGGGACGAGCTGACGTTCGAGACGGCGTTCTCGCTGACGCTGCCGGGCGGGCGAACCGGCGCGCTCGACGTCGCGCTGACGGGCGTTGCCAGCGGCGGCGCCCTGGTCGCACACGGCGAAGGGAGCATCGAGCTCGACCCCGGCCACACGGTGACGCTGCCGATCCTCCTGCACAAGGGCCCCTCGTTCTGCGGCGACGGCGTCGTCGACGGCGACGAGCAGTGCGACGACGGCAACCGGATCACCGATGGCACCTGCGACTTCCGCTGCCGGTTACGGACCGGGTGTGTCACCGAGGAGCTGCTGGCAAACGGCGACTTCGAGCAGGGCAACGTCCGATGGACCGCCAGTCCGCCCGCGCGTCCGCTGATCGTTCGCGACGACGAGCTGGCCGCGCTGGCGGCGCAGTCGATTCAGGCCGTGACGCCCCCCAATGTGGCCTGGCTGGGCTACGACCTGATCAACACCACCGTCACGCTGACCCAGGCGATCACCTTGCCCCCCGGGACCATCGAGGTGACAGCGTCCGGCTACTATCAGGTTCGCACCGAAGAGGGGGGCGGTGTCTACGACTTCGGCTACGTCGACCTGACGATCGGCGGCGCGCCGATGTCCCCCGTCGCGATGTGGTCGAACGAGGACGCGGCCGACGCCTGGGCGTTCTTCACCGAGACCTTCCCGGTCACGAACCCGACCAGCCAGAACGGCTCGTTCCGGTTGCGGGCCGTGATGGACGACGACGTCGCGACCACCTTCTTCTTCGACAGCGTGTCACTGACCGCCACCCATTGTCCGTAGCCATGCTCGCAGACGCACACATCGTCGCCTTCGTTCCGACCACCGACTTCGCGCGGGCGCGGGCGTTCTACGTCGGCGTGCTGGGGCTGCGCGAGATCGGGCAGGACGCATTCGCGCTGACCGTCGCCGCCGGCGGCACGAACATCCGTATCGCCCGTGTCGAGAGCCTGACCCCGGCACCGTTCACGATCCTGGGCTGGGAGGTCACCGACGTCGCCCGCGAGGCGATCGACCTGGGCGGCCGCGGCGTCGTCTTCGAGCGCTACCCCTGGTTCACGCAGGACGCGCTCGGCATCTGGACCACCCCGGACGGGGCCCAGGTCGCCTGGTTCAAGGACCCGGACGGCAACGTCCTGTCGATCTCCGCCCCCCCGCCGGTCCTTCGCCGCTCCCCCATCCGCCGCACATCCACCGCCCGCGTCCGGCGCGGTTGACACCACCCCCCGGCCGCGCTACCAAAGATTCCTTCAGGGCGTTTAACTCAGCGGAAGAGTGCCACCTTCACACGGTGGAAGCCGAAGGTTCAATCCCTTCAACGCCCACCAAAGATTTCGAATACTTAGGCGAGACCCATGGTCAGGAAAAGGGGCTCGGGACGAGTTCCGGTACGAGTTTTTCCCCGGACGTCGTCTCGCCAACCAAGCCCATTCCCGCGAGGAAAGCTTCGAGACTCGGACGACTGAGTCTGGCTAAGCGGAAAGTGCACCATGGACGAAGCGGCAAGGGCGGCGGAGTTGGAGAGGAGAATCGACGCTTTTCACCTCACGCTTCCGTTTAGGAATCTGAGTTCACGATCGTTGCTCCGTTGGTATCTCTACCTTCTTGGAGAGGATGCCATCAGGGCGCCCCACATCTTCGCTATCGAGCGCACCTCTTCTCATCAGTTCTTAGTTGCTGATGACGCCAAGTTCTCTCTTCAATGGGCATTCCTGTGGACCGATGACGTTGGTGATGAATCGGATTTCACGCCACCGAGGTCCATTGATTTTGAGACTACCTATTCCCAAGCGGTGAACCATTTTAGGGCGGCACATTCCTATAGCGGTGTGATTGCGCCCTTTACTCTGTGGCACAAGGGCGTAGCTCAGGTTCGAACCGCTTCCGACCGCGCTGTGGTGTTTGACGCTGACCCTAGAGAAGCGCGGTTCGACGCGCTCGCACGCATGCTCGACCTCGCAAATCCGGTCCGCCTGCCTAGCTCAGATCCTTCGAGCGCATGCTACCGTCGAGCGTTTCAGACCCTGGAGCCGGTCCGTGGCGAACAATTTCGCTACAGGTACACCCGAGAGGCAGTGCGAGATCTCGCCGGACAGTGGGTAGGGACGCTCGGGAAGCAGACCCGGTTACCCAGCGGGTGGCGAATAGGACCTTTCAGCTGGGACGAACTCAGTCTGTATTGGGCGACATTAAAAGCCGTCTGTCAGATTCATGCCGTAGTGGGCATCGCTGCTCACGGTCGATTTGGCCTGCGCGGGGGCGGCCTGGCCAGTGCCTTGCTGTACAAAACAGAACGAGACTGGTGCCGACTGATAACGGACGTCACGGGTATTCACACGGAAACAACTAAGGCGCTCATCGACTTTTCTACCTACGATCCTGATCAAGGTGCGCGCGACGTTGTGCTGCAGCCCTTCGTCCCGGCGGGATCGGGCTTGATTCTTCCTCCACACCTACTATTGAGCAGCGACCTGGAGCGAAACTTCAGAGTAGTCGCCGCGCGCAGGATGAAGTCTGAATACGATGTCTCCTCTGGCATGTTCGAGGCAGACATGGTCGCGCGCTGTTTGCGCTATGGAGCAGCCAAGGATTGGGTTGCTTGCAGTCAACGTCGACTACCTGGTCGTCCGGACCTCCCTGACATCGACGTTGGTTTTTACGACAGGCAGTCCAATGTTCTCCTCCTTTGTCAGCTCAAAGAAACGGTGGATCCTGCCGACCCGATCGAGGTTTTCGACCGTTCCAGACGTGTGGAAGCGTCAGCCCTGAAGCAAGCAAAGGCAATCCAAACTAACGCCACTGAACATCCCGAAGCCGTCTGGCGCGCATGCTTCCCTGAGGAAAACTTCAGGTCACCCCGAGTATTCCATGCAGTTCTAATACGCGGATTCGCCGGATCTGCGCAATCGCTCGATGCTGGAATCCCGTCCCTGGAACTCGAACATTTCTTCGAGATAGCGAGACGCCGGACGTTAGCGGAAACGGCTGAACACATTCAGGGCTTCGAGTACCTGCCCCGCGAAGGTCAGGACTTTGACAGGCTTGAACAGACTCTCGAGTTCGCGGATATCTCCGTCACTTGGTGGGGGATCGTCCTGGAACGAGACAGAGAACGGTTCAGGCAGCAGAGCTCGCGAAAATAGATAGGCCGCTTCACACAATCCCGATGAGCTGCACCACGGCGGATAGCGACCTCCTCATCTCTTCCCCGCGGATCGTGCTGTAGAGCTCCTGCATCCCCACATCGCTGTGGCCGCTGACCGCCCTCGTGACTAGGTCGTTCACGCCGGCGAGCCGCGATAGATCCTGAGCGGTCCGGCGCATGGCCCGAGGTGTGATGAGCTTCTGAAGCTTTGCGTTGTCGGCGACCTTCCGGAACGGCTTGTCGAGACACGATGGAGTCACGAACCCGCCCGTCTCAGACGGGAAGAGAAGGTCACCTGAAGCGGCGAAGCCCGTCATTCCATCGCGACGTTCCTGAAGCATCGCCACGAGTTCCGCCGAAAGTCGCATCTCGCCGATCGCTGGCGTTGAGACGGTGCCAGTAGCCAAGTCAATGTCGGCGTCCCACCGCAAGCTCCGAACCTTCCGCGGCGGAAGCCCGAGCAGCGACGCGAAGCCCTTCACCTTCTTCGGACCAATGGCTACGCCGGGAGCGCCGACCGGAGGGAACGCGAACTGGCCAAAGCCCTTCGATCCCTTCATAGCGTCTCGATGAGCGCGAAGAAGGTCGACCAGCGTAGAAGGCAGGGCGATCACTCGGATGCGCTTCGTCTTCGTGGGTCCGACGTAGCGCCGGCGTTGGGATCGCCGGATCGTGAGTGTGCCGGCGTCGAGATCGACGTCTTCATCCCATCGGAGCGGCCGAAGCTCTCCGGGACGCATGCCCAGCGTGAAGCCTAGGACGATGAACGTGTACCACTGCGGATAGAGCTCCTTCGCTTTACCGAGGAAGGTGCGCAGCTCTTCCGGCGTCAGAGAGTTCTCGTGCTCACGCTGCGGCAGGGGAAGCGGCTTGATGCCCGCTGTAGGGTCCGGAAGACGGTGCTGCCGCGCGGCGGACTGCATGACCATCTTCAGGACCCGCCACCAACCGTTCACGGTGTGTGGCGAGTAGGAACGTCCGCGGTGGTCCGTCCGAGACTTGGTCAGCCAGGTATCTAGGTCGTGCTCGTGAATTTGATCGACGAAGAACGCTCCAAGGTCAGGCAGTACGTGCAGATCGAGCGCCTCGGTGTACCGCGCCTTGGCTAGGTCGGACCTCATTCGAGGAAGATGTGTTTCGAGCCAGGATCGCGCGAAGGCCGAAAGTGTCGGCTTCTTGGGATCGCGCACGGTGCCGCCGCACTTGGCGATCTGCCGCAGGCGGGCGACCTCCTGGATCGCTTGGGCTAGGGTTGCCTCCGGAAGGGTTCGCTTGCGAGTCAGCAGCCGACCTGAGCGCGGATCGATCGCTGACGTCCGCACGCGGTAGCCGCCCGACGGAAGGCGCCACACTCCCGGATACTTCGTCTTCTGCATACTGATCGCCTTCCTCGATATGCCCGCCTTCACCGCCGGGCCCGAGCAACATCCCGTCAAGTATCGAAGGAGTCCATAGTGCAGTTCGGCCGCGATGGAACGGCCGAACACCGACTCGGCGCGCCAAGTTCCAGATGCCTGAAGGGGAGCGAAACCGGAGGTAGACCGCGGCCTCCTCCGTCGTCAGGTATTGAGTCCCTCCCGCATCCGCCATGATCTCGCTGCCGAGATCCAAAGTAGATCAAAACCCGTGATATCAGCGGCGGTTTCTAGGCGACTTTCGCTAGGTCTGTCGACGCACCAGGGGGGCCAGAGATCCGGTCTTCGTAACCTCAACGTCTTCGGCCGATTGGACACCGATGAAGTACGCGCCTGGATATGAACCGGGTTACCGAAAACGACGTACGGAGGGTTTGGTAACCCTCGGTCAACGGTTCGCTCTACGCCCCCGGCGTCACCCGCGCACTCAATCGTGAGAATTTGCGCCTGGCCTTCGCTTACCAATGCCAGCTGGAAAGAGCTGACCGTCCCCGCAGCACACGCGGGGACGGTCAGGTGTTGCTGCAGGCACTACCCCTTACGCTCAGGCGGATCGTTCCCGTAGCTGTTCTTCTCGCGAATCACCCCGTGCCGATTCTGGACGATCAGCTCGGCCCCTTCGTTCTTCGCCAGCTCGATCCCCCTCTCGATCATCTGGCCTTGAGTTTCGCCGGTCGCGCTCGCCTTCGAATTTCCGGCTTTCTTGGCCTGCCAGCCTCCCCCTTTGTGGGGCCCCACGATCACGTTCTTTCCCATCGCTGATTCCCTTTCCGTTCCGCTCGCCGGGTCGTTCGCGACCAAGCTCAAGCAGAACCGGATCGGACTATAACTGGACATTTGAATAGGCACAAATGTGTTGTCTTTGTAGCTCTACCGTAGATATCTTGTGCAGAAAGGAGGCCCGAATCCAATGGCCGAGCTCAAAAAGACAGGTTTCTGCGTGGCATGCAGGGCGCTTGTTCCCCTCGTGGCGCCTTTCATCGGACGAGCGGCCGGTGTTGCTGTTGGCTCGCTCGTCGGTCGCAAGGCAGCCAAGAGTTTCTGGGGTGCGCTGGCGATAGTCGCGACTACGACCATAGTGGGTCACCTCGTCGACAAGGAGATGGCGAAGGTGTGCGGGAAATGTGGCGGAGCTATTGGCTCCGAGTTCGCTTAGACTCGATCTCAATGGGAGCGGCCGAAGTTCGATTCGTCCGTGACGTGTTCCGTCTCTCCCAACGCAGACTAGCCAAGTCGATGAACGTGGCGCCTTACACCGTCGTGCGTTGGGAAAAGGGCGACAGCACGCCGACCGGGCTCCAAGAGGATGTGCTGCGCGCCCTCCACAATTTGGCGATGCAGTTCCGACATACGAACGACGCCGAGCGAACGGCCGTGGTCGCTAGCCTGATCGGCTTGGGCATAGGCGCGCTCATAGTTTCGCAGCTCAGTAAGATCTAGCTGTAGGCGACTGGCTCCCCATCGGGGGTTAGGGTCATCCCTCGCGCCCGAGCCGCAACCCCGAAGGTCAGGCGAGTGCTGTGCTGGTCCGCCGTTGCGTTCCTGGTCTCCTGGAGGCCGAGACGCATCCAACAAAAAAGAAATTCCCCGCGCCCAGCTCGGCTACGGCCATTCCAGCGAAAGGCTCTGAACCGTCAAACGGAGTGTCCATCGGCAACGCGCCAGCATTCATTGGTTATCTGTCTCGTGGCGTTTTGTCAGGCGATGAGCGACGTCGCCAGACGCGCTTAAGGCCCGCTTCGCGAGGTCCCGCATTCCGGCCGTCAACCTGCTTGGAGGGGACGGAGAAACCCGCTCGACGAGAGATTAGCCCGCCGGCCTTCGTTCGACGAATACCACCAACTAGGCTAGAGAAGGTTCACATGCTGGACGCAATCTCGCGGCCCAAGGGTTGACCGCTAAGCCGTGGCATCAATAGTCATCCCAGTTGTTGTGCCGGTACACAACGCCCTTGTCGGCCATATCTGGCGGCTGATGCCGGGTAAGAACATCTATAGGAATTGGTATCGCGGTGAAGGGGCCTTCATCTTGAAGCACCCCGAGATCCAAGAATTCGTAAAGTCCTACTTCCACGAACAATACGCCATGGTCGCCTTCGCGACCCTCTGCTCGGCCACTGAAAGGCTACTTCGCAGCGCGCTCATGACCGAAGGGGTTGCACGGGAGTCTCTCAAGAACAAGACGCTACCAAAGCTGCTTCGGGACTGCGTTTCTTCCGAGCACCGGTTCTTCAACCTGGTGGGAATGTGCTGCGATATTCGGTCCATTTATCGAATCAATGCCATCCGGATCGGGGCCGAGCACGGTGACCACCGTCGCGATCAAGCTGAGCTGAGTAAGGCCAATTGGACCCCACCTAACCCTGACGAGGCATATCACGACGTCTCGACCCACCGCCTAATCTCGTCTCACGGACAGATTTGCAACATCTTCGATCAAGTGGATCCCGAGACAGGCCAATTCCTAAAGAAATGGGAGGCGAGGGGATTTGAGCAATGTCCCCATCCCGAACTACACGACAAACATGGGTCTCCAAGCGAAACGACCTAGTTGCTCAGTCGGCCGGAGTCGATGACCACTCCCGGGAGGCAGAAGCGCTTGTAAACCTTGAGAGTACGAATTTGCAGAGGGTCTTCGTAGTGAATGGCCTACGCCGCGACCGCTCCTGCAACACCACCGACCACCGACCACTCCCAAATCCCAGTTCACACCTCGTCATCACCTGGCCCGGGATGACGGGTGACCCTAACGCTCACGCCGCCGTCGCTAGCGGACGTGTCTAGCGCAACCTTGTACTGTTGGCCGCACTGCTCGCAAGCCACGATGTCACGTTCGACTAACCATGGCCCCGTGCAGCTCAGCCCGTACGTGAGCTGACGTCGCGCTGTTCGACAAGCCGGCGTCAAGCAGAGGAAACCGCACTGTTGATACTGAATGATCGGCATCGTCCTATCCTTTTGCTGTCTTCTTCGCCCTCCGCGTCTCGCGATACTTCTTCAGCTTCGACTTCGCGACGTCCTTGTGGTCTTTGCAGACCATCCCGAAGACCGGCGCCGCGACGTTCTTGCAGCCCGGCACGGGACAGAGCTGCTTCGGCAGTTTCCTCCGAGGTCGACCGGCCTTCGTCAGGGCGAGCGACCGACCGTTGCCGACCTCGCGTCCACCGAAGGCCCCTAGCATCGCGTCTCGGGCGCGCTCCAGTGCCTGCGCGTGGAGGATGGCGGTCAGGCCGTTGACGAAGTCGGACACGAGGCTCTCGATCTGGTTCTTTGCCATAGGGCGGGAGACTCGATCCGTCTGGTCCTACGCGCAAGCGCGAAGTCTCCGCTTGGGCCGAGCCGGCTCAATCCGACGGGCGAGCAACAGATTCCGCCCGCGCAGGTGCGCGGTCGCCTATGTATCGTCGTCCGTGGCAAACGTCGCACCGACCATCGCTCCTGCTTTGCGCAGGTAACTTAAGAACCACTCATGCTTGGCGATCACTTTCGCCTTTGGACCTGAGGGAGGTCCGGCGGCCTTGAGTGCTCGAAGACAGCTCGACCATTTCTCATGCTCCCGAATGAACTGACTTCGAGCGCGTGGGATGGCTTCGGGCACCGGCGGAAGCCAGTTCGTGATGGGGTTCAGGAACGGAACTCCGTCGTCCATCCGAAGAATCTGTTGAGCCAGTTCGTCTCGGCTGAAGTTCATGTCCTTTAGGTCGGCCTCTCTCACCACGATACGCGGATAGACCGCCAGCTCCCTCTCTAGCCGGTGGGCGTCGACGAGAGCCGGCCCGTAGACCACGCTGTCCGTGTGAGCCAATTGGCCGATCACCAAAGCTCCTCGGCAGAGGAATCCTCGATCGAGCAGGCTCACAAAGAGCCGGCACGTCCGTATTAGAAGAAGGTCCCTATCTACGGGGGAGCCGAGTTCGCATGACAACACAATGCAGTCCGAGAATTCGGACATACGCATACCCGTCCCGGGTTCGGTGTTGGCGCTTCGAACAATTCCATCCCATATGTCCTTCTCGGACTGAACCTCCAACATCGCGAAGGGCACTTCGCGAGCGCGCTCCTCGTCGTTGACAGCCTCGGACCAGCCCAGTATGTCGACGAAAGCGACGAGACGTCGGGATGGGGGAGGAAGAACGGTCAAAGTCGTCATCCAGCCGAACGTCCGGAATCGGTCGTCTTAAACAACCGAGCGCCTTTTCCCTTCGGCTCCGCCTCTGCGATCATGTTCGCCGAATTCCACAGGAACCGAATCGCCTTCCAGTGTTGGATCATCAGGTGTGGGGCTGTGCCGCACGCTAGACAGATCCTGGGAACAGACACCGAACCAGTCGTCAGGTTGAAGACCAGACCGCCAACAATGAATTGATGCGCACTATCCTCGCCCTTTGTGCCGGTGACCGGCACTGTCAGCGTTGACGAATGAGCGCATTCCCACGCGTCGCGCTCTACCGGCAGGAACATGGTCAAACACATTCGGCTCGGCAGCGGCTTCTCACCCAGCACGAACTTACGCAGCGCCTCAGCCTGCGGATTCCAGAGGCGCAAGCTATCTACTGCCTGCCGCCGGGCCACGTGGGCACGCCAAAACACCGATGCGGCGAACCGCGCGATCGCCTTACAGTCTAGGTGCGAGATCGGCGCCGCCCGCGTGGGCGTCCCAAACGCATGCATACCGGTCGGAACAACCGACGTTGGCGCAACTGCCTGGAGAATCCCGAAGGTTCCGTCGTCTTGGTGCGCCAGCCTAGCGACGTAGTCCTCATCGAGGCAAAGCCTCTGCTCGCACTGGTTGCAGAGCATGTACTCCTTAACTTGCCGCGACGTCTGTATGGCGATCCCGTCCTGTACCTGAATCGGATCGCCTGATCCGCTTGCGCGGGTCTTGTCTCGGGCACGCCGGTACGCCCACTTCGGGATGATGTGGCTGTCTCGGAGCGGCACGCCGGCCGCTCTGCAGAGACGACAATCACCGATGACGGAATCCGTCACACGTCCCTCTTGATGACTCAAGTGACTTGAACATAGGTTCAGTGCCGTGTCAACTCGCCCGCGCCACCGAATCCGCACGACGGTTTGTGGGAAGGCGAAGTCCGTCGACGAGTTCACCTCGTCGTGGGCGCTCACTACATGCGGCGACTGCCTGCAGGACCGGCCGCGGCCGGCGTTACCGCTTGCACGTAGAGCGGTGTGCGGGACCTGCTACGAGACGCCGTCTACGTGCTTGCTCTGCAATCGCTGCGACGATCACTATCTCGCGAAGGCGCCCGGGGAGAAGGCGCCGCACGATCACTATTGGGCGTCGCGGCCTGTGGTGAGAGTGAAGCGGAGAAGGCGATAGGATTCCGTATCCGGACCGCGGGTACCCACCGAGAGTAGGAGACACATGCCGGCCTGCATTGTTTGCGTAAAATTTGATTCGGAGGAGCAGTCATCGATCGCGCCCGTGACACGCTCCTCGGAGCCAGAACATCCCGAATATTTCCAGGTAACGTGTGCTCGGTGCGGCACCTACACCATCGATCGGAAGTTGTTCCTCAAAGGCTTCAACGAATCGACCGGGATCAGATTGTCTGGACTGATTGCCGAGCACACCGATGGCAACCCTCAAACGCCGCTGCTTCTCACTCCGGATACGATCACCGACACGCTCGCTGCCGTCTCCGCTCCGCGTCGACCCTCTGACTACTTCGACCTGGTGCTCGTGCATCTGGCGAGCCTCTGTAAGTACCCCGGCCAGTCGACAGGCCAACGCCAGCTGGCTCGGCTGGCAGCCCGCGCATTTCTGCCCCAACGCGCCTACCGTTCTCTTCTAGAGCAACTTCAGGCTCAAGGCCTTCTGTCCATCAGGAGTTCCGACCTGCTCCGGTTCGAGGTCAGCTTGAATCCTAATGGGTGGCAGCGCGTTGATGATTCCGTGGTCCGAGGCCAGAGGCAGAGACGTAGGGCTTTCGTCGCTATGTGGTTCGATCGATCGATGACTCCGGTGTACAAGGACGGGATTCAGCCCGCCCTCCTTGCTGCGGGGTTCATCCCACCCTTCCGGGTGGATGATCCCGAGCACGACGCCGCCATCGATTCCCCCACGTACCGACCGAAGATCGACGATCGGATCTTGGCCGAGATTAGGATCGCCAAGTTTCTTGTCGCCGACGTAACCGAGCCAAGGATCAGCGTCTATTTCGAAGCCGGATTTGCAGAAGGGTTAGGGATTCCCGTCATCTGGTGCTGCAAGAAGGGACGGGAGGCAGATATGGCCTTCGACACTCGTCAGAACACTCATATCTTGTGGGACTCCGCGGAGGATCTGCGGGACCAGCTTCTGGCCAAGATAAGGCGCCATGGATGGGCGCTCGACGAGCCCCTCGCGTCGTAGCGCGCTGGAGCCAGTTTCCCGTAGGGTACCTGAATAGTCGAACGCTCCGCGCTACTGCTCGCACGTAGAAGGGTATTTGGAGCTGTCTGCGAGCGGCCATCAACCGGCTGCTCTGCGATCGCTACTACGACCACTGTCGCGTGAAGGCACCCGGGGAGAAGGCGCCGCACGATCACCATTGGGCGACGCGGCCCGTGGTGAAGGTGAAGCGGAGGAGCCGCTTGTAGCTAGTAACGAAGTCGAAGGCACGATCGGAGTCACTACGACTAGCACCCGTATCGACACTCCATCTCTTGCGATACGGCAACGATTCTGGGGTTTGGGTAGTCACTATCTGCGGAAGACATACCGGCCGCCGACGCCGAGACAGTGTCAACGATGGGGAGTAACATCTCACTCTCACATCGCTAAAATCCAAGCAATTACACCACGCTTTGATGTTTGCTTGCGCAGCCTGTTCGGCTTCGGTACAAGTGCTTCAGAGTTAGGTAGAAGCGTTGAAATCAGCGATCTGACGGGACTCTGGGGGGAGGTTCCGGTAGGGGAGGAAAATGCTGTCAGCAGTTCGTCGCAATCGTCAACGAAAGCAACTCCCGCCGCCACTTCGGCTCTTGACCCGGGACACGATCCGCGCGGAATGCGACTCGCGCGGTCATTTAGGTCGACGAGAGCCGAAGAGCCAGATTCTGCCTGCGACCGAGGGCGCAAACGTCACTGTTGCCGTCCCTACGCAGTGCCTGGAACTCGCAGAATTAACGGGGTCCGAACTGCGACCCACGACTCAGAACTCGGCTGCGAAAGGACACCATGAAGCCGCTTCGACTTCTTAGTGGGGTAATCGCACTGTTTCTTGCACACTCGGCATACGGACAAGGATTTGTTCCAGTCAAGCCGGCAACCTGCCCGGCAACCACAGAAGTAAATTGGAGCTACAACGTAAGCAGCGTCGGGCAATGTTCGGGGAGTGGATGCTCGCAGGACCACGGTTGGATGCTCCCTTCAGATCCAAACCATCCTAATAACTATATCAACAACCTGAACAATGACACCAACATATCCGGGAATGAATACATTCATAAGTTTGGCTTTAGGGTCGCGTCTTTTAACCTGGAAACCTTTTATGATTTCGTAGATGTCCTTCATTTTGGAGGAGGGCAGCATCTTACCGGCGGCAGCAACTACGGTAATCCAATATCAGGATGGTACGACTACGACACCTCCACGAACGGAAACATTGGATCGCTGCCCCGCGATCAATTTCGCATCCGCTTTCATTCGGACGGCTCGGTGGAGGATACGGGCGTGTACCTCGACCGGGCTAGGGTCTGCACCAATAATCCGAACCTGACCCTCCTCAATACAGAGCGTGTCATCGGCCCGTACAGCCGGGCCAGTGGAGTGCTCCTTGGAGCGGGCGACGTCGCGTACTTCTCCGCATCGGTCGGATCCAGAAAAAACGGCGACACCTGTTCATTGGCGCATGACACATTCGCCCTGTGGGCCGATCCATCGTTGCCAAATGATTTTGATATGTACGTACGGTGCGGCGCGCAGCCCACACCAACTCAGTATGACTATGTGGGATATTCGAACGATAATCAGGAATTCGTCCACGCTACCACGGCGAACTGTCCGTGCGGATCGGATTGGCACATTGCGGTTGTATCGTATCAAGGGTCCGGTTGGTTCAATCTCGTCAATCACAAACACTACGCCTCGGAACACCGGTCAAGCATTACGGCAAGAAATACCTTAATCTGTCCGCCGATCAATCAAACCACCAGGGGATTGATGAAGACGGAGATATCCCGTGGATTCAAGCACTTCTTTGGGGCCAATGAGGGTACGCGATATTGGGATACGATCCATTTCGACCCCGTAGGCGGTAACGCTAGCGACATCTGGATCCATTCGTGCGCAAACGGTCGGCCCAATTCTGACGTTTGCCGCAGTGGCTTCACATGCAACTTCACGACGTGTCATGTGTCGTTGTATGGCAATTGGTACGATGGGCCCACGCTGTCACATGAACTTGGGCACCACGTCAACTGTCTAAAGGACGAATACGAGGACGATGTCGGAACGGAATGCGGCCACAGCATCATGGGCAGCCAATTTTACACGAACACCAACTATTGCTACTGCACGAATCAACCATCCGGAGAGAACAGGTGCGCCTGGGAGGCCGGCGATCATGGCTATGACACGACTCCGGAATTTCTTACACCTCTGACGACTGGAACGGCCTGGATAAATCTTATCGCACGAGCTCCAACCGTTGGGATGTTCCAGACGCCAGACAACTACGATTACACGACGTTTGATTTCAACGGAATGTACGGAGTAGTGACGGTTCCCTAGGCACGTAACCCCTTGGCTCGGAGAAAGTGGACCATGCGAAATCAATGGCATCAGAATGTCTTGGGCTGCGTGGGATTTCTGTTTTTGGCAACGTCATGCCGCTCTAACGGTAGTGAGTCGGGACAGCGAATCGAACCGTTGGCGAGTGCGCCCGGAATGCCGCGAAAGAATGGGACCGAACAAACCTTTGGTCCGGGGGACAAGTCGGACGAGCCAGCTTTCCCGAGCGAAAGCGGATCACCTCTACGTCCCGGGCCGACTATTCAGTTCCAGCCGTCGGATCTTACGTCGGCGATTGAGAAGTCGCCGCTTCGGGTTGGCGTTGACAATCTAGGTGCCCCCATCGGAATCGAACTGTTGAACGCGCTCGCTGCGGCGATTCATCTCTATGAGTGGCCCGAGATGCGCGAGGTCAAGTTTTCCTTCACCGTGAACGACGTTACGGGTGGAACTCGCGCTGCGGACGGGTATCCCAAGACAGACCAAGCTTACGTGGAAATTATTCCCGCCGCTCCATTGGACGATCGCTGGTATGCAATGACCGTTTCGAGCCTGCCAACGGGAATAAGTGCGCCTAGGTTGGCGTGGCACGAGACCCTGCCAGATGGAACTCTCGGTGTAAGGTTTTCACCAGGTTCTCATCCGACGCTAGCGGCGGTACGAGTATGTGACAAGGGTGACGGAAACACCGTGGTTCTCGCCGATTTTTCCGAACGAGTGTCATCGGGTGGCGCGGGTTCGAGGGCGTTTGGACTAGGGTTGGCTAATCTTGCTGGCGGACCAGAGCCAACCTGCGTTTTCGATGCGGCATCAGGACTTGGCGGCGGGGCGAGGTTCCACCGCGCGACCTGTAAAGGGTTGGCACTGGACAAAGTTCCGATTAAGATCTCTGTCGAGGCCAATCTAGCTTCGGTGTCTGGTCGATCGTTGGAGAGTCCAGGCCAAGGTCCGAGGGGGATTGACCAGGTCATTTCTTCCGCAAACCTTCGCAACTGGGGATCGGGATGCCGAATTGTAAGACTCTAGGCTTGCGGTGGCGCGGAGCGATCGCGGGCACTATTTTCCTGTTGTCGGGAGTAGTGGCAACCGGATGCTCTTCGTCCAACTGCTCTCCCTGTCGGCCGGGCTCCTATCCCTCAGATCCGTCGCAGTCCTGCAGTCAGTGCGTTCCCTGCCCGGATGGCGGCGCGCCTGCCTCGGCTACAGTGATGATTTGGTGTGGCGGCGAGGACGCGAACAGCGGCGGAGCAGATTAGCCGAACCCCGCGCGTCGTCAGCACTGGAGCCAGAATTTTGGGCGAGTCGCGATCTCGTCCCATCACCGACGGGGAGCTATGGCCCCGCGGACGCTTCAGGCGAAGCCAACGACTGTTCACGGCTGGAATGAGTAGCCCGGTACTGCTGCACCATGTCCGCTGAGACGTCCTTTGGATAGCAGAGCGGCTCCTGCCCTCCGGCCCGGCTCCAAGCACTTCGCCCGCCGCAGCTCGACCCGTTGCTCGCAGTGTTGTACGGACACGGGCAGTTGCCCGAATATGAGTCGATCGACTCCTCGATCAGGAGCTTCTTGATCCGGGCGTCGGTAAGTTCCTTCTCGCCTTTTGTCTCCGCCGGCGGCGCCTTCTTGGCTGTGGCCTTCCCCTTCTCGCCCTTGGGGGCCTGCTTCGCGGAGGCCGTCCCTGCCTTCGTGTCGGCCGCCGTCTTTGCCTTCGCAGGACGATCGTTCGCGTGAAGGGCCGGCTGCCAGATGATGAGGAGGCCTAAGACCAGGACCGTCGCCTTGGTCTTCATCGCCGGACCTCCTCGATCCCAAGCTTGCTGAACGAGTAGGTCTTCCTCAGAAGGATGAGAGCCCCGAAGCCGTTCTTACCTCGGACGTTGCAGGTCGACACCCAGCAGTGTTTCTCCGTCATGACCGGGTTGGTGCACTTCTCGGCGTCGATCGAATCCGGGTCGTTCGCCGTCTCCTTAATGTGCCGCTCTAACCCGATGACCTCGCCGTCCCAGGGGGAAAGCACAGGCCTCTCTCCGCAGAGAGTTACGTAGACCTCGGCAGCGGCGATCTGCGCCTCCTCCTTCTTTACCCCTGCAGCGATCGCCCGTCGTTTTGCTTCGACTTGGGTGCGGAGCTTCTTCACGTCGGAAGCCGGCACGAACTCCTCAGCGCCCGCAGGGACTACCAGCGCGCTCACCAGCTCTCCATAGATCTTGTCCGCCGCGATGTACTCCTTGTCCTTGGCACTCGCCGCGGCTTCAGCAAGTTTCGCCGGCCCATCGGAGAGAGCTTTCTTCACAGCTCCGAGAGCGGACGCGTTCGTCTCGACCTCGTGGGCCTCGGCGAAGAGGGACATCATCTGCCGAACTGGCGGATTGAGTTTCTGGTACGGACCGATGATCTCGTTCGCCGCATCCACGTACCCCTGTGCACCGGCGTAATCCCCTTTCTGCAGCGCTCCCTTGGCGTCGGAGACGATTCGAGTCGCCCGTGAGATGGCCTCCGACGAGTGCGCGCGAAGGTTGTCGTTGTGGGCGACAGTCGCTTTGCGAGTCTCTTCGGTCTTCACTGCCGCGACTCGGTCTGTCTCCTTCCTTTCACGGTCGGAGCGCGAGCTCGCGCCGGCGCCCGTGCACACGAAGACCACGGTCGCGAGGACCAGTTCGCCCACTGCACTGGACAGGTGGACACCGCGACTGGCCTTGGCCGCACCGACGACGGTCGTCAACAACGCCGCCTGCGTCGGACGCGCAAACACGGCGCAGGCCCATAGAGTGATGCCGGCCCCGACGAGACCACCGAACCAGCCGCTGGCGAACGCCAGCCCGCACACGACCACTATCGCCAAGCCGACCCAACCCAACTTCGATCTCACTCGCATCGACACTCCTCCATCCTGAAGGTCGCCCGGGCCCGCACGGACGGTAACACGGGTGCACGACGACACGGCCGTGTGCCCATCGTTCCCAATGAACCGATTTTAGTAAGAGGAATTTACTGAAACGGGTTGGCCGAAAATTATTCTGAAAAATATTACAGACGCTGACGCGCAGAGGGGACCCCTGCCGGGTGGGGTGGGGAACCGAAAACGAGGGCGACAACCCCCGGGCTGGTCGGCCAGCTCTAGGCACGCGCCAGCAACGACCGGTCCACTCGGGCAACAACGACTCGTCGCGTGAAGAAGTGATTTCGCAGAATGGCCGTAGTGCGAAACGACTACCCCTTCTTCGTCGAGCGGAGCGACTGTTTCAGACATGAACGCCGCTCAATTTCGATCCTCAGTTCCGATCGCGAACTCGATCAAGCTCGTTGCTCAACAGACGGCCCGGCTCTGGCGCAAGCACCATCTGACCTACGACGACGTCTGTGCGGTGAGTAAGATGGCGCGCACGCGCCTTAGCCTGACCCGCCCCTGTACCCGGCAGCGCATCGTTGATCGGCTGTCGCGTGACGATGCCAGGCGCCTCGTTGAACACGCCTACCGTGCGAGCGGGCGAGATGGGTTGATGGTCAAGACGCTGCTCTTCACCGGCGCCCGAGTGTCTGAGTTCGTGGCCATCCGGGTTGAGGACGTTTACCCCGAGGAACACGCGATCAGGATCCTCAAAGGGAAGGGTGGGAAGCAGCGCAGCGTGCCCATCCTGCCCGCCCTTGCGCAGGAGCTGAGGACGCACCTAAGTGAGCGCCGAGCCGGGTTCCTTTTCGAGACACGTTCGGCGACCGGCCTCACTGCCCGTCGTGTGCAACAGATCGTAAGAGAGACGGCGGCGGCCGCGGGCATTACCAAGGCCGTGCACCCGCATCTCCTGCGGCACACCGTCGCGCAACATCTCCTCGACGGCGGAATGCCGCTCGAAGAGGTGCAGCGGTTCCTAGGCCACAGCAGGATCACGACGACGCAGATCTATGCTCAGAGCACGCCTGCGGCGATCGCGGGGAGCTACCGCCGGGCGCTCGCCGACGCGGCTTAGTCGGACCTGTCCGCCAGGCGTCTCCTGCGGCCGAGCGATCGCACCGGCGAAGCAAACTCGAATTGGCCCGCTCCTCGGCTAACCCCGCCCGGAACGCCATCGCTTGATGCACCCCGTCCGACCGGAGCCCACGGATCGCACCGGCAACACAAATGCGATAAAAATCAGATACTTAGGTTTAGTTTTCCGTTGACCCGTCGTTGATCCCGGATGCACGCTGAGGACCGAGCTTCTTACCGGCGAAACCCGATTCATCGAGGAGAACGCACATGACCAAGACGAAGACCCGCCCCCGTCGACACCCGCATGGGCCGTCCCTGCCGTCACTACTGTCACCTGGGTTGCGGGCCGAGCTGCTGGCCGCGCGGGTTCATGGCGAGCCGCTCTACATTGCTCGCCGGCGACTTCGCCCGCCCGCTTCCAGAGCGGCGGCGTGATCACCAGTCTCGAAGATCTGCCCGCGGTGCTCATCACCAAGGAGGTAGCGGAGGTGCTGCGCCTCGGGATCGACGAGACGCGCGACCTCATCAAGGCCGGAAAGCTACGCGCTACCAATATCGGGTTGGGTCGGCGCCCGACCTATCGCGTGCTCAAGAGCGACGTAATCGCGTACCTCAACGGCGACGTGGAACAGGGCCGGACGACGTCGAGATAGTTCCTAGGCCGCCGACTGGCCGAGCGCTACGCCCCCGGCCTCCTCTCCGCTGTAGGCGTCGGGATCATGCGGAGGAGTGGCGCCTGCTTCTGCGAAGAGCACGCGGTCCATAGTCGTCAGACAACCTCGCGCCCTGCGCTCCGCGTCGATGCGCCGGCGCTGAACGATAAGTACAAGACGCTCCTTTCCCTCCTCAGGATCGAGTTCCCTTGCCGCGGACGAATTGCCGCGAGCGGCGATCTCCGCGCGGGCCGGAACTGTAAACCGAAGCTCCTGCCACACCCGACAGTCCCGCCGCCATTCATGCGTATCGCGCTGAGGCCAGCGCTCACAAAGCGAGCGGGCGATCGCTTTGATGCGGCTCTCTACGCTATGGGGATACGCCGACATGTTCCGCCTCTCCTGTTGGTGTTACGTCGAGGGCCTGCCGAGCCCGGTCCCGTTCCTCGAACGCGGCCAGTTCAGCTAGCGCTCCGCGCATTACGGTCGCTACGTCCGTCGTCTTGTCAGTGCGGTCCACCTGGATACGTTGTGACGGCCGCCCGTCTAGAGTGGCCTGGCTCGCGACCAGAGACGCCACGCCCCTGGCCGACTTCGCGAGGGCGTCGGCCAGGCGCTCGATCATCGATATCGTGAACGTGGGATCGGTCACACCGGACGCAGCGGCCAACTCCAACTGTCGCTTACTTGCGGACGCGCAGCTCTGGAGGCCCGTCAGGAGAGTCGTCGACACCACGGCCAGCCCGGTCAACGCGTGGCGGTGGAGACGAACGACCTTGGCCTCCATCTCGGCCGTCTCGTCCGCGGGGGAGCGAGCCGGGATGATGGCCCGCGCCCGAGGCGTCTCAGGTTCGGGGCTCGACACGCCTCTAGCGGGTGCCGGAACGGCGCTAGGACCGACTGAGTCGGTAGCGGGCGGCTCTCCAGTGTCTACGACTGGCGCTGGCGGCGTGATCGGCTCGGTGATGTGCGGCACCGCTGACAGATCCGCCGACGCCGATGGCAACACCGTTGGTGCCTGCACGGATGCCGGTACCTCTACGCCTGCAGCGGCCTCAGTCTCGGCGTCGAGTCCAACCAGCTGACGAAGCGGCGGGACTGGGGCCGAGGTGGACGTCGCCGACGCGCCATGGAAGTAGTAGCGCCTCGCAGTGGTACGCCCGATGCCAGCGGCCGCCGCCGCTCGTGTGTGGCAGATGATTCCTTCGGCCGCCTGTTGCCTGTATACGGCGGTCAATCGATCCAGGAAGTCGAGACGCGATCGATTGGCCACATCTCCTAATGTATCACCATCGATCGATTGGATTTGCTAATTGCGCAACGAAGGCACGGGCGCTGAGGCGGCGCCGCATTCTGGTTCATTACGATCGCACGGAACGACTCTCCCTGATATTGATCGGACGATTGCTCGGTTTGATATCCGAGGTGCACTCCGCCGCCCGTGACGGCGAGGCCGCATCACGACCGCTACGGAGGGGCCGGCGCCGAAGCTCGCCGCACCTCGCTAGGTGAGGACCAACGCCGTCGCCCCCTTTCGCGCCTGGGCGAACGTCGTCACCCGTGCTCCAAGCGCCGGGCGCCCGAGCTCGCACCTCCAGGTGAGGACCAGCGCCATCGCCCCTCTGCGCCCAGGCGAACGTCGTCCACCCGTGCTCCAAGCGCCGGGCGTCGGAGGTGGTGCACAAGGTGGTGCACCTAACTTGTCGTGTAAGAATCAGCACCTACGTAGATCCTGATCCACCTGCACCACTGATCCACCGTTGTCCTAATAGCTCCCCGGGTCCTATACAGCTCCTATCCAGATCCCAAGATGCCCTCGTTAAGAGGGGAGGAGGATCAGGTGGATCACTCTGCGTCCAACTCCGCTGTCTACATGGAGTTAACGGGTGAACCACCATCCAGACACGGGTGGTGCAACCTGGATCAGGTGGTTCAGCCGGCGCGGCATTGAGTGCCTCGCGCAGCCCCGATCGAACCTCCCGACCGCAACCGGCTTCGCCGATCAGTGATTCGTAGATCGGCGTCGGCTGAGTCATTTGTAGCGCGCGCTACGCTTGCCGCAAGCGTCGGTCGACCGTGTGTAGCGCGCGCTACGATCGTTCTCTCGTGCGTTAGAAATCGCGAATATCACATTGTGTATTTTCGTTGGGCTAGGTTCGGTTTTGTTAGGGTGGAATCGTGGCCAACACCAACACCCTCAGACACAGCGGGGCCCAGGAACCGCAACGGTGTCGTTTTCTGACGGTTCCGGAGGTTGCTCAGCTCCTTCGCTACCGTGACCTTGGATCAGTTCGAACGCTTGTGAGGAAGGGGCGCCTCCGGGCGCTCACCCTAGGCAAGACCCTCCTCATCCCGGCCGACGCTGTGGAGGAAATGATCGCTAACGCGGCCGGGAGGTCTCTGGCAGCCGCATAAAAGAAGGGGGCCGCGCGCTGGCGGGCGCCGACCCCTTGATCGAGACCTCTTTGGAAGATCTACGATGACTCACACTATACCTAACCTTAGCCTTGCGAGAGACGGGAAGAGCCTGATCGAAAGGCTTCGCGCCACCCGGGCGCCTGCTCACACTGCTACCGGGCCCGCCGTAGGGACAGGGCAAGTCCAGTCGCCCGCTCCAACCGCCGCGCCTAGAGGGCTCCTCGGGTCTGTCTACGTCCCCGCGGATCAGCCGCTCTCATTCTCCCAGGAGTCGGTGGACGCGAAGGTCTACCGTTGCCTGCAGCAGAATCCAGAGGCACTCCTCGGGGCTCCCGGTCCGATTCGCATGAACGCACGTCGGAAGGAGATTCTGCTCGGGAATCGCTACCTCGGCACCGATGCGGCTATCGCCATAATCCAGCGGAGAGCCGGCCTCTTAACGGAAAACCTGCGGTGCAACAAGGACGGCGTGATCACGGTCAAACCCTGGCCCGTCGAGGTTGTGCGCACGCAGCTCCTTTCGCTCGCGACACAAAACCTGTTCGACCCGGTACTCGACTATTTGAGTGGCCTGAAGACGTGGGACGGCGTGGATCGCATTCCATCTGTGATGACCGCTCTACGCCTCAAGGATCGTCAGCCGCTGCATGAGGCCTTCGTTCGGAAGACGACGATCAGCGCCGTTGCCCGAGCATCTGACCCCGGGTGCAAGGTCGACACGATGTTGGTCTTTCACGCCGAGAAGGGCGGCGAGCTCAAGTCCTCGTTCTTTCGCGCTCTGTTTGGGGACGAGTTCTTCTCAGACGACTGTATCGACATCGAGAGTAAAGACAGCTGGATGCAGATCAATCGCTTCTGGTGCATCGAATGGACCGAGATGGAGGCGCTGAAGAGCGCGCGCTCTCGGGAAGCGATCAAGGCATTCCTCTCGCGGCAGACCGATACCTATCGGGCACCTTACGCGCATGATCTTGAGACTCACCCACGGGCGTCAGTGTTCGTGGGCACCACGAACCCGGGCGTGATTCTGGAGAATGATGGCGGCAACCGGCGCTTCTGGATCGTTCCCAACGTCGGGGCTATCGACCTCGCGACCGTTCGTTCGATGCGGGATCAGATCTGGGCGCAAGCCGTCGCGGCATACCAGCGTGGTGACATCTGGTGGCTCACGCCAGAGGAGGAAGCCCAGCGTGAAGATCTACAGCAGGAACACATTCACGAGGAGCTTGGGGCGGAGGCGGTCGAGCGATGGATCGCTAGCCGTGAACGGGTAACCGTCGAGGAGATACTGACCCAGGGGCCGGAGGTCTTCAGATCTGGGGCCTTCCAGTCCAAGCGAGGGCAGATGTCGGTCGCGCGAATCCTTCGGGCGCTCGGCTGGGAGAAGCAGCTCCTTACGGTCGAGGGCCGTCGCACGAGGTTCTGGCAGCGGACCGCGCAGGCCGCCAAGGCCTCGCCTAGGGCGCGTTTCGGAAAACTGATTCCAATTGCACCGAAAGGAGATGCAGCGTGAGCGATCCAGCATGGTGGGCACCGTTTACTCGCCGGGGTCGAAGGCCCCCTCTTTCGGGATGGGATCTACCCGGCGACTATTCCGAGCCCTCGTGGATTCCCACACCCAAATGGTCGGGCAGTGCCGTTGATGACAACCTCCCCGAGCTTCTCAGGCTGCAGCGCCTGACCGACGCAGCTCCCCTCATCAAGCACGCCTTCCTGAAACGGTATTGGGACGAGCTTGATCGCAGGTACCGAAAACTCTGCTTCGTGCGAGAGCGGGCTATCGCCCGGGCGAGGGTTCAACTCGCCGAAGGTCGGGTCCCTCAGAGACCGGCGCGCCTACGGAACGCACGAGAAGCAGAAATGGCCGCCTACAGGAAGCTCGCCGACCGAGTCCGGAGATTCGCGTGACCGCACTGGCGCTCGAAGAGGATCGAACCTCAGATGCGGTCGCGTCGGACCGGGGTCGAGCCGGGAGCGCTCTTGACCGAATACGCCAGACCGAAACGGCGAGCTCGTTCCAATGGCCCGACGGCGTCCCGCGCCCCAAGGGCGTTTCCTATCACTGCGGTCGCTGGCGACAGCAGCGGCGGAGCCCCGGCGGACCGCGCCTGGTTGTCGCGTCATCTCCGACAGTGGAAGGTCTTCTCGAACAGATTGCTCAACTCCCGCCGCTCGAATCGCAACCGCGTGACCCGACCGAAGGGATCTGGCCGGAGAGTCTCACTCGCCCGCACGGGACGTTGTGGTTCGCCACGGAGGGTCGCTGGGTCGTGAAGCGCATGGTCGAAGGGCGTCGGCGGGTTCTCGCATCCGGGAGGACTCCGGAAGCTCTGATCGCGGCATTGGTAAGATCAGGACACTCAGCAGTCGCAATCGACACTCCCCCTCCGCGTGTAGAGCTCCTGCTGAAGCGCCGTTCCTTGATCACCAAGGTGTGGGCTCGCATCTGCGCCCGTAACGACCTGGAGCGAGATGACGTTGCGTGCGGAGCAACGCAACCCGAGCCGACCCGGGCTCGTGAAGAAGAACGCGACGACATCTGGCGCGTTGACCTTCCGTCGACGATTCCGACGTCCGTTTTCGACGATGACGAGCCCAGATACCGACCGTGATATCGACTCGAACCCGATACCATCAACCTAGAAAGGATCGCCGATGCCGCTTAGTGAAATGACTAACAACACCTATTCACATGCCCGCGCTCGTGAGGCTCTTCGCTCGACCGCTTACCTTGCTTTGAAGCACAACCCGCCCAGTCGCGTAGCGGCCCTGGTGGAGAAGGCGATGCCGACCCTCCGGGAGTACGGCTTTGGTATCGAGGCTGAGTCCGTCGACGTCGCCGTCAAAAAGATCGAGAAGTCGGCGGAACTCACGAACGCGCGTGACGAGGAGTTCATGCTTTCGTTCGGCCGCGACGGCGAGATCCGCAAGGAAGCGGACCTGGGCGCGTTCACGGTGATCTGGGTCGATGAATTCCAACGGAACGAGACCTTCTCCGTAGCGGCGGAGGAGCTCGCCGCCTACTGCGCCCAGCTCGGGATGCCGACACCGAGCGAGATCGAGCTGCAAGAGGTCATGAAGCGCATCCCGTCTCCTAGCCGGGTAGGTGGCAACACGGACTGGGCGCGCCGCGCCTGCCGGGCAATCGAGGAGATGCGCAAGGAAGCCGCTCCGCTGTGGTAGACGCCATGTCCGGCATCGAAATCGAAGGCCTCGCGCCCGACCCCGCCGCGCAGTTTCGGGCGCAGCTCCGCGAGTTCGTTTTTACCGCGGCTTTGCTCGACCGGGATTCGGGTGGAGCGGATGACGTCGCTGATGTGATCCGCAGCTACGACGAGATCCTTGACCGGCTGATCGCGCACATCGACATCGTCGCAACTGCGCCGGAGCCCGAGCGATCGGAACTGACCGAACTGGGTCTCGACTTCGGTCGGATGGAAAAGCAGCTCGCCGACATGCAACGCCATCGCGCCGGCAAGGACAGTCCGCGCCCCCAGATTCTCCGCGCAGCGATACTCCAACTGTCGGGCGTCTCACCCGTGCGCCGACCTTCAAAGATAGAGGTCGCCCGCGACGAGCAGCGCCGGATCTTCGGAGAGGATCAAAGCCCGGCCATGGTCCGGATTCGAAAAGCAGCACGTGCTGCGGCGGCCATCCTCCGCGAGGAGCCGGCCTCATGAGAGAGGCCGACACACTCACCCCGGCGATCGAGGACCTGAATCTGGTGACGCGTGACGCGATGGTTGCCCGTCAACAAAATCCGTCCGTCGCGGGAATGAACAGCTTGATCACTCGGATCGACCGCGCGATGCAGAAAGTCGACGCAGAGATCGAACGTTTGATGGCAACAGCGACGTACGCGGAGGCGCAGGCCCTTGTCGCGAAGCGGAATGAGCTGTCCACCAAGATTCAAGCGGCGACGCAGGCCTCACAGACCGGCGACAGCGCACGACGAACGTTCAAGAGCACGGAAGTGATCTGAGATGACTCTGGACGAGTACAACGATCGTCTCCGTGAGCGTGTCCTGGCCGAAAGGCGGACCGCGGAGAGAGCGCAGCGAGATGCGGACCTTGCTCGGTTGGCGCCGCTTGCGGCCAAGGTCGAAGAGGCATTCGTCCGGACTCGGGTCGCGCAAGCGAAGCTGGCCGAGTTCCGGCGCTTGGGAGTTGTTTGACCGCCCTTTTACCTACCTACCCGAACAGACACCTAACAAAGGAGAGTATGGACAGAGAACGAAGCGGCCGCGTGACCTCCGTGAACCCCCTAAGGTGCCTGTTCAAGTAGAGGGAACAGCCATGCTGAACGCGTTAGGGCTCGGCTTCCTCTTCAAAGCCAAGGATGAAACGTCTGAGGTGATCGAGCGACTCAAAGGTGGCTTTGAAGGGTTGGAGAAGGCGGGGGAGAAGGCACACCACTCGCTCACGAGCGCCGTAGGCACCGGGCTGAAGACCGTGGCAGGTACCGCCGTCGCGGTTGGAGCCATCGCCGCCGCAGGCGCGTTTGAGTTCGCGGAGCACGCAGAGAAGTTCAGCTCGGCGATCCGGATGGCAGGCGTGGCTTCTCACGCGACGGCCGAGCAAATGGAGATGCTTGAACAACTGGCGATGGCCAAGAGCTTGGACAGCATGCGCGGGTCCGCCATCGGGACGGCCGAAGCGCTGCGGGAGCTGGCCCTGGAAGGCTTCGACGCAGAAGACGCGGCGTCTGCTCTCGACGGCACGCTGCAGCTCATGAAGATCAGCATGGGTGCGCTCGACGCCAAGGGCGCGGCGGGGATCGTCAACGACACGCTCGGGCAGTTCGGCTTGCGAGCCTCGCAAGCGAGCGAGCTGACCGACAAGCTCGCCTTCGCGATCAAGAACTTCGGCTTCCGTGCCGAAGAGCTGGGTGGGGCGATGTCCGGGATCGCGTCCGGCGCTCAGCTCGTGGGGGCAACCCTCGACGACTCCCTGATCGGCGTCGGCCTTATCAAGTCTGTGTTCCCCTCCGCCACGAAGGCGGCAGGCGCTTTCAACGCAGCGATGCAGCAGCTCGCGTCGAGCCGCGCTCAGAAGGAGCTGGGCCTGATTGGTGTGACCGTCACCGATGTCACCGGCAAGATCCGGCCGCTCGTCGACATCATGGGTCAACTGGCCGCCCGGACCGCCGGGATGAGTCAGGCGATGATCGCGCACAAGCTGGAGGCGATCGCCGGCGGCCGTGCCGCGGGCGGCCTCTCCGCGATCATCGACGGCCTCAGCAAGGGCGTCCACGACGCGTCCGGTACGTTGCTCACGGGCTCTGCCGCTATTGGGTATCTCCGACAGGAGATGAGCAACACGGCCGGTACGGCAAAGAAAATGGCCGAGATCCTCGGAGACGACATGGGCGGCGCTCTGAAGGCGCTCAAGAACGCGGTGAGCAACGCCGGTGTCGCGTTCGGTGGCGCATTCGAAGGTCCGTTTAAGCACGGCATCCAGATGGCCAACCTCTTCATCCGCGGCATGACCCAACTCTTCACGCAGGGTGGTTTTAGCGGTGAAGTTAAGGAAGCGCTCGACAAGCACCTTGGGATCAAGGACTTCGTCGTCGGCGCGTTCATCTGGATCAAGCGCCTGCAGAACTATCTCGCGAGCTGGGGTGACGGTTTCAGGCAGGCGTTCGCGCCGTTCCAGCCGGTCCTCGACGCGTTGGTCGACTCATTCGGACAGCTGGGCCAGGCCCTTGGCCTCACGAGCCAGACGGCCGGTCAAAATGCGTCGACCTGGGACACTCTGGCCTCGATCGGTAGGTCCGTCGGGGAGATCTGGGGCAACGTGGCCGGCGCCGTGATGCCGGTCGTCGTCGGAGCCATCCAGCTGGTGACGGCCGCGGTGCAGGAGCTGTCTTCCGCATGGGATGCGATCAAACCTGCGGTCATGTCCGTGTATGCGGTGCTCAAGGGGGCCTTCGAGCTGATCGGTGGCCTCTTCACGGGCAACTGGGACCTGATGTGGGGCGGGTTCGTCGACACGGTCGTGAGCGCTTCGCAGCTCGTCATCAACGCCGTTTTCGCTATGGTCGCTCGGGTCACCCACCTGATCGATCAGATGGCCAGCGCATTCGGTGCGGACCTCGGCCTGACTTCCAAGCTGCAGGACTTCCAAGCGAGCCTAAACGCCGGCGTGAACAGCGGGACGATGGTGCTCAAGTCGGTCGTGTCGTCACCGGGCGCGTCCGCTCCCGGTGTCGCTCACGTCGCGGCACTCAGCCAAGCGCAAAGCAACTGGGGCAAGCCGCCGAAGGATGCCGAGCCGACGTTCCTACACGCCAATATCGCCCTATACGTCGACGGAGAGAAGCTGGTCGACGCCCACACTCGGGCGAAGCGCGAGGCGAATGCTCGGGCGTTCATACCAGTGGCGGCGCACGGTGGGGGCGGGTTCTAGTGCCGCCCCTCTCGGGCCGTATCGGCGGCTTCTAGAATCGCAGGCGGCGGCGGAAGCGACGGTCTTGTCGCCGGTTCTTACGGCTGCCGCAAAGTCGTCGCGCGACACTGGTGGCTGGGCGGGCCTTCACTCGTGTCCTAGCCTCGGGCACACTGCGCTCATGCTTAATGTCGGGCGTTGGCTGACACATGAGTGGATCAATCGCTACGGCATTATACTGAACTTCTTCGCAGGCTTTCTGTTGGCGCCGGAGCTCCTAGGTATCACGCGTCTTCAGCGAGCAGAGAACGCGATTGAGAGAACGTTGATGCGATCGAAGGAGCTGCTATCCCCGTTTGTGTCGCTTATGGCGCCCCGGCCCCTGCTAGGGGAGTTGAAGCTTGTCTCAATTCTTGTCTTCTGTGCTGCCATGTCAGCAGCGCTGTACGCCACTGCCTTTCACTACCTCCGGCTTGCTGGGCTCGGTCTCGTGGCGACTCTGGCGTTGTGCGTTGTCGCGTTCGTGGTCGCCACGGTGGCTTTGCTATTTGTGAAGGACGAGCAATGGTCTGATGTGCTGATGTTCGGCGTTTACGCTGTTCTGGTTCCGATCATGATAGTCGGCTACTTCATACCGCGCCTTATCGATGGAATCGTGGGAGCGCTCGTAAGACTCCTCGAAGGTGACGGTCGGTTGCGTGCATGGCTGATCGTGACGGGGATTCTATTCTTCATCGTCGGCAACTTCGCGCAACTATGGGCAACGTTCTAACACCTCAGCGAGCCTCATATGCACGCCGCCTGAATCGCACCAGTAAGGCCAAAATGCCTGCAACGAGTGCACGTGTGCGCCGCCGCGCCGCCGGATGCTACTTGGTCAGGGGCTCGACCTTCGCCTTCGCGCAGCTCTTGACGCATTCCATGCGCTGGTCGCCGACCCACTGGGACCACTCACAGGTCGTCCGGGGCTCCTCCTCCTCGCACTCGTTCGCCGCGGTGACGAACGCAGCACGACCCCGGGCGTACGCCGATTCGGTCTCCAACTCGGCCTTTTGAGCGGGGGTCTCAGGTACGCGGCAGACGAGACCCGTCCCCGCGGAGCTACTCTCGCCCGAGGATGACGACGAGACCCATTCCCCGTTCACCAGCGCCCCACCCTTGGCGTGCGTCGACGCGCTCTCCGCCGTGTAGTTCTTCCCGACGAGAACCATTCCGTCTAGGGCGCATGTCTCGCGGTCGGTGAATTTCGCAACGTGGACTGTGTGCGCGACGCACCCGGACGTGACGACCGCCAGCACCCCGGACGTCACCCACCCCGGCCAGGCGATCGCCCCACGGTGCGACGACTTCACGGAGAGCACCCGTATCGACGTCTAACCAAGACGCAAGAGAATATCCCGGCCAGCACGACGACCGCTAGCCTGAGTGTGTGAGCACCTGCAGGACAGCCGGGGCTGGTCGAAAACGTTTGGCCCTTCGCGACCTCGGCCGCGAAGGGCCAAGCCGACAAGCTGCGCAGGCCCTGAGCCGCGCAATAGTAACGGGTGGAGGTAATGCATGGACACGAACGCCCACCCGATGAGCGTCAAAGACACCCTCGATATCGTCACCAAGGTCGCCCAGCTCATTCTCGCCACGATCGCGGTATCGCCCTTCATCCACAAGGCCATGCGGTTGATCCGCACCGAGCCCCCGATGAGCCCAGAGGAGCGCGAGGAGCGCATTAGGCTTTTCATCCGTATGGGGTGGGGACAGCTGTTGTGGGAGAACTTCCTCCAGTGGGCCCGCCGCGAGCCGGACCTCCTGACGTGGAAGGAGCGTCGGGCCCGGTTATTCGTCTGCCCGTTCATCCGCGGGCACCGGGGAGAGGTCGGGAAGTGGGGCGGCGACCGCTTCGGGATGAAGTGCGAGCGCTGCGGAGACGTCTATGTCGGCGAAACCGAGGAACTGGTCAAGACGTGGCGCAAGAAAGGCCGCGAGGTCTGGAAGGCCAGGAACCACCGGCAGCGCGTGGACGAGGATACGACGCGGATCGAGGAGTTTGCGAGCAAGCTCGCCGACGCGCTCAACAGGAGCGTGTCGGGGCCGCGGTAAATCAGCCACGGAGTCTGGCGATCGGCCTACGCCGAGGGCTCGGGCTGGTCGGGCTTTCGTTCCGCGGCTCGCGACATCTCCGTGTCGCCTACCGCCTCGGAGGCCGAGGCCACCGCCGACCCGAACCGCGTCAGCCCCCACCACACCCCCCAGACCAGCAGCCCACCGGCTACGAGTAGCAGGGCGACCAGGGCACCGTCGTTGCCGGCCACCAGCCACCCGATGAGGCAGACCAGGGTCAGGGCAACCAGTTTGACCAACATAGCGGCCCGTATCTTAACGCAAAAAGGCCCCGCCAAGCGGCAGCCGGTCGGGCCCGTATCGCTGGCGGCACTCGACCTTGCCTAGCCGTGCCTAGCCGCTATGGATGAAGCGCTGGTAATTCGCTTCAATCGCAGGCGCGTCCTCGGCGATCGTCGTCCACGGACGGAACTTGTCATCGTAGAAGTCCCCGCGCTCCTCCCACTCCGCCTTGGTCACGCCAGTCAGGTTCTTGATGTTGTCATTGCTGAACGCCCGGTGACTCTCGATGGCTTCGTTCACATCTGCCTTCCACCGCTTCCACTCTAGGCGCCCCTGCCACGTGCCGTCGCTCAGGCGGCGGATCTCAAACAGCTTGGTGCCGTGGTCCATCCACTGCTTCTCGGTCCAGCCGTCACTCTCAAGCTCCTTCTTGCCGCCTTCCCAGGCCTCCTTCTGTCTCAGGTACATGTCGGCGAGGTAGCCGCCGTCGCGCATGGAGACCTCGGTGATCATCTGCATCTTCTCGAAGGACAGGATCCGTCCCGAGGACGCGTCGTCGTTGTCGGTGCTCTTGGTCCAGTGGGTCAGTTGGAACTGGCGCTGCTGCGCCTGCTCCAACTTGCCTTGCGCATTCTTGGCGTACGCGCTGTAGGCGAACCAGGCGATGACAACGAGAGCGATCAGGCAAGCGGTCACCATGCCTCTCGATGGTCCCTACCCGTGGTGTCGGCGTCAAGCGGCTAGGCCACGCGGCGTCTCTCACGCCTCGCGGTCGGCGACCGCGGGGCGGGGTTGTGTAACCGGCGCTCGATCTCTCCGCGCGCACGCGATACGCGTCACAAGACCTACGGTTTCTATAACCGTTGCTCGTCGGCGGATCGCAGCACTTGGGAGAGTGTTGGCCACCTGTTGGCCACGACGCCCCGCAGATCAACAAACCCGGACGGATGATAGGCTGCGCAACAAACCGATGAAGCGATCTTTCCTGCTACTCATTCCTTTGTTCTGGGCTGTCGGCTGCTCTGGATCGCCAGGCGCTCAAGGTCCGAAAGGCGATCCGGGCCCACAGGGCGATCCGGGCCCGCAGGGCGATCCCGGTCCGCAGGGCCCGCCCGGCGAATCGGGTCCCCCCGGTCCCCAAGGCCCTCCCGGACAGCCCAGCCAAACGGCAGACGCTGGGGTGCAGGACGGCAGTACGGACGCCGGCGCTTGCCACACACCCGATGGGTGGTACCTGGGGAGCATCAACGCCCACCAGCAAACCCCAGACGCAGCGATTCAACTCGACCAGACGGTCGGCTTGAACCTCTGGCAATTCGATCGCGGTGTCATGATCCAGGAAATCATCAACTTCGCCGGCAACGGCGCAGACGGCAATCACGGGCCGCTGACCTTGGTGTCCGGAACGTGTATCTGGCGATTCGACGGAATGCTCTCTTCGACTCCCTACCGCGAGTTCTTTACGGTCCTTGAGTCGGGGATCCTCGACTATATCCAGGTGAGCCGTCCGGACACGCCGCTTCAATACACGGCGTTTGGATACGCAGTCCCGGTCCTGCCGCCCACAGCGATACCGGACGCAGGCACGTCCGACTGAGCTGCGCACCTAGGTGGCTTCTCGGCTCCCGGCCGGACCTGTTCGCGCGATGGAAACCGTCGGTCGCGGCAGACCGGACCCCACGGGGTGGCTGGCCGCCACCGCTACGCGGGCCTTGGTAGCCTCCTCTAGTCGAACCGGCCAGGCGATATCCTGTTGAAGTGCGTCCGAGCTGACCCCAGACCAGCGATGCATTGACCGATACCGCAACTGCAAGCTTCGTCAGACGGAGGCACCAGATGACACCAGAACAGCTGAAGACGGAGATCGTCTGCGAGACCGCGGAAGACCTACTCCGGGAGATGAGCCCTGCCACGGGGCGTCTTTGGGCGAGTAGTCGCGACTTGGGGTCCGGCGATCGAGATTGGGTGTTTCGCGGGGTCCCAGACGCCACCTTCTCGCTAACCCCTTCGGCGTTTCGAAAGGAAGCGTTCACATCCTTCATTCCTGGCCAGGTCGAGCGCCCAGTGAATGATCCGAAGGAACAGAGAGCACTAGAAGACTCATTCCTGACGCTGTTCTGCTCGGAAGCTGATCGGATGGAAATCAACGTCCCGTCGGATCGTCCGGAACTTCGTGACCCGCGGTGTTCAATCGCTGACTACGATCCTCATGAGTTTCCTCCAATCAACAAACTCCACATGTTTGCCCTCGCGCAACACTATGGTGTTCCCACCCGTCTACTGGACTGGTCGCGTCTGCCACTTGTGGCGACCTACTTCGCTGTTCGAGATGTCGCACAAGCGCGAGCGAACAGGCCCGGAGTTTGGCCTGTCAGCGGAAATGACCCCTGCGCCGTCTGGGCACTCGATCTCGGGTTTATTCAGGCAATGATCGTTGAGTCTCGCAAGAACCCGTCTATCGATCCCGCGATCTATGCAGTGACGGCGCCCTATGCGACGAATCCCAACCTGGCGGCTCAGGGCGGCCTTTTCACTCTCGTGCAGCCACGGGCAGACGATCCGCATCCGATCCCAGACCTTGATGCCGCACTGCTGAAGATGGCGGAGCATGTCCCCCGTAGGTGGGACCCTTGGGTCCCTGTTCTGTTCAAGTTCGTCCTGCCCGCGAATCAGGTGAGGGTTGCCCTTCGGATGCTCCACGCCGAAGGGATCACAGCAGCGGCGGTTCGGCCTGGGCTGCCTGGGGTCGTGGACGCGATGCGGGAGCGGTGGGCACATCAGCGGGCGCGTCCAGGCCAACGCTAGGGCCGTCCTCAATGCATGTCGGGCTCCACGGCGGACTACGGAGCGGATGATACTTCGCCGCATGCCTCGCCGACCCAACGTACCGACCGAGAGTTTCACTTTCGACGTAGATGACTGGACCTTCGACTATGGTTTTCATGTTGATGTGGACGCACCGTCGTCCTCGCCTCTGGGAATCTGTTGGGAAGGTCACTACCTCAGGATCCGTGGCCCGCTGCGGTCGAAAACGAAGCGACGCAACTGTTCTGCAGTCATGGTGACCTTCATGCCGGGTAACACCGATCCGGCGTCGTGGAAGCGGGATAGGAAGGGCTTTGGATCGGTGTCGGGAGTTCGCGGTCGAGTGCTGATAGGTCATGCTGGTCTGCCAGCGTCGTCGTTTCACAGTCTCCTGACGGCGCTCAGTGCTGGGAAGGTCCGAAGGTGTTACCTCGGTATCAGAGACGTCTCCCGCGGTGCCGGCATCATCCATTCCTTCCACACGGTGGTCCCGGATGAAGAACATACAGACGAGTAGTGCTCTGCCTAGGATAGGAGTCGGCAGCGCTGACCTGCACCGGCCATGAGCGTCGCATCGAAGAAGCGTCGCCGCGAACGTCGGCGAACGGGTGGTGGCTCCGTTGGATACTGGGCGGTCGCGTTCCTAGACCTGATGGGCTACAGAGTGCTGCTCCGCAAATTCGATGTCTTCCCGCTTCCCACGACAAAAGAGGAACAGGCTGCTCTCACGAAGAAGGCAGTACGGCCCATGCACCTTCGCAGACGACTGATCGACGGTCTGCGATTCTTCCAAGAGAGTGCAAAGAGCGAACCGTCAGCATTCAGCAACCTCTCGCCCGAACAGCGAAAAGAGGTGATGACGTGGCGGGCCAGCCGAATCCCAACCTACGCCGCTGGTGATAGCGTGATCATGGAGGTGGCGTTGACTCGCGACGCGGCACATTTTCCGGCGACGGCGATAGACACGATGTTGAGCGGAATCTGCGTCGCCTCAATCAATCAGCTAGCGATGGGAGCGGACGACGTCGAAGACACTTTGCCGCTTCGAGGCGGAGTCGACGTCGGAACGGGGGCGCTCCTACACGGGACCCTCTATTCCGCTGCTTTGGCAAAAGCAGTAGAGCTTGAAGAAGAGCTGGCTGTCTTCCCGCGCGTGCTGGTCGGTGATCGCTTGTCGGATTACCTGGCCTGGTTAGCTCAGCGGCAAGAGCCCGATCCCACGATTCAATACGCGCGTCAGCTTGCCCTGAGTGCTCGCCGCTTCCTGTTCGCCGATCCAACGGACGGGCGAGTCGCAGTCGACTTCCTAGGAAGCTGGGCACGAGAAAGGCTTGGAGCGCCCACAGAGCAGGTAGTCAAAGCGTGGACGTTCGTGAAGACGGCGAAGGCCGTACACGCGAGCAACTCCAAGCTCGCACCAAAATATGACTGGCTCGATAGGTACTTTAGATCTCGGCTTCCGTTGTGGGGAATCGACCCAGAAGCGTAGGCCCTACCGGACCCCGACCCGCTTCAGAATCCAGCCCCAGAGCCGCCAGAAGAACAAGGCGGACGTGCCGCCGGCAATCCCAAACCAGATGCCCCGTGCGCCCGGCCGCGCGAACTGCGAAGCGACGTCCTCGACCAGGATCGACAGGCCGAACGAAAAGCCGAACTGAGCGCCGAACGCCGTCCATCAAATAGCTCTGGCGAAGGGCGGCTAGTTTTCGCTCATACCGATCGCGATCATCATGGGTAGGTCGACCAAGCGAAGGTCGCCGCGGCGCCCGGAAAGTACTGGTGAAGCGGAACCGACGAAAGCCTCAACGGTAAGATCCACGACCAGTGCTTGAGCTCGGATGGCTGACTCAAGACCCTGAAAGGGTACCCGACCGCCCCGACCTACTTGGATCGGGACTCGGCCTGGAGGAGGCTGCGCTGAGAGGCGGCCCGATCCCTCTTACGAGCTAGTTCCATCAATGCTTTTGCTTTTGCAACCTTACCCGTCGCAAGAAACGCCAGTGCTCGTCGCTCCGCCTCGAGAGGGTCTCGCGCAAGGAGGACATCCCCGATTGATGCATACCTTCCGAAAGTCACCTTCTTCGAGCCCTGCGGGCGCAACAATCGACCTTTGGGGAGTTTGCGCGCGGACATCGATGTAGAGACTATAATCATGCTGGCATCGCCGAGGATGTCCGCTGCACGATGCTTGGGAAGCGGCACCTTGCGACTCACGCTGACGGCTGTCTTCGCGGCCTCTTTGAGTTCAGCTGCAGTAATCTTCTTCATGAGCGATCGACCATTTCGATCATCCTTGCCAGCGTAGATGCTGTCAAGACCTCGACAGAGTCAAGGTCCCGGAAGTGGTCCAGCCTGCTACTGGTAACAATGAAGGCCCCATCGGGAGTGGTGGTATCTCCCCGAAAGTAGAGCGGTACGCTTACGGCAGAGATGTAGTTTGTCAGATCGCTTTTGACGGTTCGTGACGGTGATCGTGCGACAGTCTGACGCAGGTCACCGGTAGCAAGGACGGCGTTCTCCCGTACCGCGATTCCCACGTGCCCCTCTCCCACCTTCCAGCTTCTATTTCTGACCTGGATCCTCCGGTGACACACGCGGGGCCCTGGCTTGAGGGTCGCGCCCCGCCGGAAGTAGATCATAAAATTGTGCCGGTCCGAGTCGTCGAAGCCAAGCAGTTCTGCGCGTTCGAGCTCGATCGCAGTTAGCATTCTTTCCTGTGCCTCCGCGACCGACAGTTCGCGAGCACGCACATCAGCTCCCAGGAGGGTGCACCACCTCGTCATCCGGCTAAGCGCCCTGACGCGATTCGTTTCGCTCTTCGCGAGCGTCTTAATGCCGGAGTCTCGCGCATGATAGGCAGCCAGCGCGGCGCCGCAACGAGAGTCGATATACTTGAGCGCGTCGTCAACCGTCCCTTTCCACCCAGAATAGAGCCAATTGTCCTTGTGACCCTTCCTCAGTTCATCAACAAACCTCTGAACTCCAGGGCGGTTGTGGGCGAAGGGCTTGTGGTCTGGGAACGATTCCGCGAGTAGCTTGTCTATCGTCTTGGGATCAGCCGACGGGCGTTTCGCCTGCAATGCCTTTCGTTCAGCCCAGATCTCGCGTGCGACAACGTTTGTGCGTTGCTCAACGAGGACGATCGTAATGAGGTGGTGCTCGATCGCCTCCTCCCATTCGCGCCAAGTGATTGACTTGTTTTGCCCCGCGTACTCCCCCCCGAACCTCTGTCCAATAAGTAGAACAAACACATCTGAATCCCGAACAACCTTAAGACACGCGTCGTGTGAACTAACCCCTGGCAAGACTGGAAACTCGGGGCTCTCGCTAAGCCTGACGTCAACTCCGCGCTGCTTTAGACGAGCAGCGATCTCCTCTCGTACTGGCCCAAAGTCCTCAACAGTCGAGCTTATGAAAACTGCCAATGGCCTAGCCATGGTAACCCTCAGCTAATGTCCTTGGATACAAACCCAACCACGGCAAGAGCTGAACCTCAGTCGCCCGCTACATTGGTTCTCGCGAACGGCACCGACCGACCGTCGCCAGTCTCTTGGTATGGCGTGGATAGGCTCCAGGAACTTCAATACCTGATTCTCAAGGGCGGGGACCCGGATTGTGTTTCTTGGAAAGGCGGTCCAGCTTTTCCCGGGTGACCTTGTATCTATGACTTCCCCTTCGCGGTCCACCCGCCCCGGCAAACTGCGAGACTTGGGTTTGTGTCGACACGTCGGTCGCGCCCACTACCTCCTCAAAGAATAACTGTGCGATTAGGTCCCCAGGATACAGACGGATTGGGACCTCACCAAGGTTTCGCAGTTCGAGCGTTACACATCCTGAATAGGACGGATGCACTCCAACAGCTGTGGCCACTAAAAGGCCGTCTCTTGCCCAAGACGATCTTCCCATCACGTTGCACATCACATTCGTAGGGAGACGCACAAATTCCATCGTTTCGCCCAGAAGAAGCTGATGTGGATGGAGGACGATACTACTTCCGAGGGGAACATATATTGGTGGTTTCGCGGGTGCTCGGCGCGTGTTCTTGACCGTATCAACGACGTCCTCGGAACTCGCCTCTACCAGTCTAAAAGTACATCCCAGGCGGACGTCGATTGATGCCTGTCCGGCCCGAATCTGTTCCGCTCGCTCAAGAATAGGGGCAACAATTATCCCGTTACTGTCGTTAACGTTGAGTCGTTTCAGGATGGCTTCTGCTGCAAGAATTGCCATCTAGCCTTCTCCCCACATGGTTTGAATCTCTGCAAGTTCTACTGCTTTGAGGATGAGGTCATCAAGAACCCTCTCTTTCTGCACTCGCTCCAGGTCGGGACGAAAAGTCTCAATAGCGTCCAAAGCCACTACCTGGGCGACGTTGAAGATGCAGGCAAGCGAGGTGGATCGTCCAGTCAGGTCCGATATTGGTGGGACACCAAACGATACAAGGGGCTTGAGGTAGTCTGACAAATCCTCGCGCAGTTGCGCCCCGGTGTATATGAGGTCTCGGCACGAATCAATAGCTGCTTGCTGAATGTCCGCCCATTTTGAGCCGACTAGCTGATCGACAAGGTCGAACACAAGATCATCCCCCGATCGTCCGGTCGATGGAGGGACCGCAGCTACCATGCTGCGAGACATTTCGAGGATGCCATCCAGCCGGACTCGCATTCGAGAGGGGACAGCGTCGATGATGCCGGCAAGCTCCGGTCGAGAGAGGAGTGCTTCGATGAACAGTAGACGAGACGCGCCAGATGGATGGTCTTCATCCGGTTGCTCAAGGCCGGAGATTGGCAAAAGAACATCAATGAGGGCGAGGACGAACGCTGGTCCAAACAAGCACGTGCCTACGGCGTCCGCGAATAGCTCCTCCATCCACCGACCAGCCATATCGTCAACCTTGCTAGCGATCGATGCAGTTACGCTGGCTAGAAGAACTGCGGGTATACCTCGCTTGGGGAGAGCACCCACCTTCAGGTTGCCAAAGCCAACCTCCCTCCACCGAACAGAAATTACGGTCATCAACCTCGCGGGCGGGATGGCGGGCCCTACTAGCAAGGGTATGGGAGAAGGGGAGTCTGGGGCAGGATGTCTGTTGGCTTCAGCGCGAACTACAGCTATCGCATGACCTATTTCGTGCCCTACAAGAATGTGATTGCGGGGTGAGTCGAGTATCCCGACGGGGAACTTTATCAGCAGGGCCGGCCAGCTATGTTTTTGGGGATCAGAGATTAGCTCTTTGAACTCTCCGGAATGGATAGGGCTAAGTTCGTAGTTGAAATCGCGAAACTGCCGAAAGACTGCGGGGTGTCCAGGAATTAGCTTGACTAGGAGCCTTTCGAAGGCCGAGACGAGCGGCGACAATCGAGGGGCAATCGCCCCATCGAGCCGTTCGAAGTAGTAAACGAGTGCGCCCAACCCGGCACCCACAATTTGAAGCCATCGGAACCGATCCTCTACGGGAGCGGTTGCTTGGACATATTGATTGAGTGCTGACTCGTGCTCTCTGAGTACGTCCTCCAGAAGAGCCACAAAAGCCGCCGCCGCCTTGTCTCCGCCCGTCTCAAAGCGAGAGCGAGCCGTTGCCATCTCTTCGCGAAGAGAGTCGAGCCAAAGGGCGAGGCGCTCGCCCATGTCCTTAACTGCGAGTTCCGAGTTGGAACTTGTTTTCACTGAACTTTCGGAAGCACCGACAACGCTACAGGTGCGGGCTTGGCATCAAGCGCGTTCATGCCTTGCTTCGCAGCCACAGTAGATAGACGCCTCAAAACCACGGAAAAGGTCTGCAGAACGGGCTTGCTGAGCTCTTTCCCTGAGGCGAGCGATGCAGCAACCTTGATGAGGTCGTCGAGCTTCTTTGCTGGCGAGGTATTGGGGCCAGGATCGCTAGTAATTTGGACAACCAGTTGGAACGCCCTGAGCGAGTCGGGCGAGGCGAGCGACGTTTTTGCCTCAACTCCGCTTAGCGCTTTTTCAATCCATCGATATCCAGTCAGGGCCTGCGAGAACAGATCCGCCAGGCGATCAAAGAACTTTGTTTCTGCCGGATCAAGAGCAGTTCCTTGACTTAGGCGGAAGAGAGCTTCTTCCGCGCGACTCACATTGAACGCAATCGCAAGGTTGCGTGCACCTTCCTGCATTCGACGATCATCACGAAGCATTTAGCTGATCTCCCGACAGATTCGGATTAGGAAGCCATGAGTGCTTCAGATCTAAGTCCGTCTATTGTCTGGACTGCCAAATCCATAGAAAACGCTAGAAGAACCTGCCCAACGTTGCCGGTAAGCTGAATTGCGGCACCGTCGATCGACACGCCTACCTCACGGTTGTTATCAAGCACGAAGAACTTTAGGTTGCGCGGACCAATGAGAGCCTCGGGGAGCCGGCTTCGTAAGAATTTCAATGCCCCTCCGAACTTCTTCAGGGACAACCCTTGTGCCGCGAGGCGTACCATCCATCGGACGAGGATGAGGTCTGTAGCTGAATAGAAGACGTTGCAAGGTCGACCGCGCTTGCGCTCCCGCAAACCAGGAGATTCTGCTGGCCGCGGCGATATGAACGCCTGTTCAGTATAGTAGGCTAGCATGCCCTGCGTCAAGCGATGGCCGTCGTGGCGTTCGACAAAGCCCATCATCTGACTCGCCGATAGTCGCACATCGTCTGGGCCGAATGACATGCGGCTCGATGGTGAATTAGTATTAATTACTAGTCAATAATAGTATTTCTGGGCAGCCGGACGGGCGCACGATCACTAAGTCTCCGCAGTATTGCGGGGACGACCTCCGGTACCGACTCTCGCGGTGTTGCCGGGGACGACCTCCGGTACGAGTTGGTCGTACCGAAGCGGGTTTCTGTGGGTCTGAGCGGAACGATCGCGGTTCCGCGTTGTCAGCCTAGCCCGCGGTAACTACTGACTTTGTCATGCCCATGCAGGAAGGTCCTCCGCTAGAGTGCCACCTTCACACGGTGGAAGCCGAAGGTTCAATCCCTTCAACGCCCACAAAAAACGGCCACTTGGGAGGCTCTCCCGGGTGGCCGTTTCGGTTTTCCGTCTTTCCCACCACGATGCACCGTCCTGTAGAGGCTCGCGGTACGTCGCGAGCCGGCCTCGGTGGCCCGCCCGCCGATCGTCGCGCCGGCTCACGGGCCCTATCGGGGGATGACGCCCACGGCATCCACGACCAGCGTGCCGCTCAGGACCTTGAGCTGGACGGTATGCGTGCCGGCGGTCAGACGGCGGAGGGTGAACGCCTGATAGAATTCTTTCGAGGCCATGGTGGCGGCCGATGCGTTCGCGACTTGGCCGTCGACAGTCACCTCCAGCTTCGCTGAGCCGTTGTTCGGGCCCAGCACGTCGAGCCCGGTGCCGTTGAACGTGTACTTCAGCGTCGAGCCCGTCCCCTGGCTGGTCGACAGCGTCCGCTGGTAGTCGTACATGCTCTTGCCGTTCTCGTGCGCCCAGGAGCCGCCGTAGACCAGCTTGGTCACGGGAACCGGCGAGAGATCCGTCATCTCCAGATCGTCGAGCAACTCGGAGTAGTAGGCGGGATTGCCGACCACCGCTTCCACCTTCAGGTTGTCGAACTGGGTGAAGTAGTAACCGCTGGCCAGATCGACCCGCCCCGACAGCCGTTGGTTCGCATCGGTGTAGGCGGCGAGCATGACGCCGTCCAGAAAGGCGGTCACTTTGTTGTCCAGGACCTGGATGGCGAGGTTGTGCCATTGGTTGTAGGCCGCCTTGAAGCCCGCGATCGTCACGCCGCCTGTGCCGCTGACGACGTTGCCGCTGGCGACCGACGTCCCGTCGACCAGCAACTGCCAGCCGCCGTCGAAGGTGTACTTCAGGAAGTAGGGCGTCCCGCTCAGCGTGTGCGAGTTGCCGCCACCCTGCTGCCGGGCGCCGATCGCGGCGTAGTTGTTACCGCTCTGGATGCTGTTGTTCTCGAATGAAACATCGACGCTGGCCTTGTAATTGAGCCACCGGTTGTCGCCGATGCCCGTGATCGGATTGCCGTTGTTCCAGGTGCCGCCCAACCCCCCGACCGACTGGTCCACCTGCTGGCGCAGCACGTAGTTGCTGGAGCCGCTGGGCAAGTAGGCTTCGAAGCCACCGTTGCGATCACAGGTGTAGCGCGGAATCGCGCTCTGCGAACCGCCTCGCGAAGCGATGAGGTCTTCGGTCCCGCTGGGCGCCCCGCCGCTTCCGATCACCGGCACCGTCTGGCCGGTGTAGTCGTAGTTGTCCGCATACAGGACGCTGTCCGTCGTGTCCTGGACCGAGCCGGTCGCGTCCGTGTCGAGCACGGTGCGCGTCCCTTCGACGGGCAGGGGTCCGCCCAGCGCCGCGTCGTCGACCCTGACCAGCGTCGTGGCGGTCATCATCGAATACGGCTTGACGGTGATCGTATAGGTACCGCTCGCGTCGGCGGAAACGTCGCAGAGATAACTGAGGTAATTGCTGTTGAACGCGGTGCCGGGTCCGGCCGCGCGCGTCTCCCACAGCTCGAGCGACGGCGTGCCCGCGAACGCCATGTTCGACGTCTTGAGTTTGTAGGTTCGCGACGACTCGCTGTCGTTTATGAGCACGACGGAAAAGTCCCGCTTGTCCGGGGAGGCGAGCGTGAGGTAGCTGGCCGAGCCGTTTCGGCCGTTTACGGGGTTGGTCCCGGTCGCGCCGGTGGCGCTGGATTGGGGCACCACGCGCCAGATGCCGCTGGTGCTGGCCGCCCCGTCCCAGCCGGTCTTTGCGAACCAGCTGAAGTGCCGCAAGACATCGAGCCCTGCGTCGTAGTGGATCCAGCCCGACCACGGGTCGCGAGCGCTCAGCAGCTCCTTGAAAGAATACTGCCCGCCCTCGTAGAACGACCCGATGGCCGGCTGATAGATGAAATGCGTCCGGCGAGAGTTGACGAAGCCTTTGATGATCGTGTTGCCCATCTCGAGCGGACCGTTGACGCCGCCCAGGCCGGTGCCCGCGACAGTGGGGTCCTTCATGTTGTTGTTGGGCCGAAACGCGGAATTGCCGAACGTCGCCTGTGCCTCGCTGTTCCAGACTTCCTCGTCGTACTGCTCGGCAACCTTCTTGAAGTTGCCGGCGCTGTCGTCGTCGGTGTTGTAGTGGTAGGCCGCAACCGAGACGGCGCTGCGCAGGGCGGCGTCGCTCGTCATGCTTCCGCCGAACGAGCCCAACCCCGCCTCGTCGGAGATCACGACCTTGATGGCGTTGTACGACGCTCGTTCGGCGGCGCTGTTGAACCCGGCTGCGTCGGTCTGGACCTGGGTGGCGTATTGCTTGGTCCAGGTCAGGTCTGGGGCGCTCTCGTTGACCCCGGGATTGACGTAGTTGACCATGAAGCCGTACGTCCGGTACGCGGCCAAGATCGTGTTCTTGTACCAGGTATAGACCTTGGCGTTGCTGTTGACCCATCCCGGCGCGTTCCAGCGCAGGATGCTCACCTTCAGATTCGGGTTGAGCTTCTTCGCGTCGGCCGCCAGCTGAAAGCCGGGATCCCGCCGGACGTTCGCCGCTTCCGTTTCCAGCCGCATGGTGGCCGGATCAGGCCCGGTCGAGTTGTTACGGTCGTTGCCCATCTCGATCTTCACGTGGGTCATCACCGGGTTGGTACCGCCGAACAGGATCTTGAGCAGCGTCGCGTAGGCCTCCGGGTGCTGCGACTTGTAGTCCATCAGCACCGCGCTCGTGCCGTTCGCGTTGAGCACGCCGAATCCCTTGAACGTCAGCCCGTTCACGTTTCCGGCCGATACGTTGTTGCCGTCGAGGGTGAACGTGGTCGTGGCGGCGGCGGTGGTCATGGTCGGGCAGGCGATCGCACCGCGCGCGCCGCCCGAACCAACGCTGCCACCAGAACCGCTGGTGCCACCGGTCCCGCTCCTGCCGCTGGAACCGGCGGCGCCCAAACCGGCCGCGGCGCCTGAACCGCTGGCCCCGGCTGAACTGCCCGAACCGCCGCGCCCGCCTGTCGCCGCGGTTCCCCCACTGCCGCCGGATGCCCCGCCGTCGGCAGGCGGAGTCACGATCGCGCCGCCCGAGCCCTGACTCACCGACCCGCCCTCCCCCGTGCGCCCACCGGTGCTCGAAGCGCCGCCCGTCCCTCCCGCCGATACGGTGTCGCCCCCCCGGCCGCCGTCGACGGGCGTGTTTCCACCGCCGCAGGCCAGTGACACGCACCCTGAGAGGCACAGACCCAATCGAGAGACGCGCCGAAGGATCGAGCCGGTCAGCGTCATCGGGCGACGGTAAACCTTCATCTCTCCCACTGACGTGAGGAGGGCGCTCTTGTTGAAGAAAATGAGACAAGTCCGCACGCGCCACCGTGATCGTCGCGCCGTCCCGCGGAACGTCGGCGGTATCCTCGCTTCTGCCGGAGGCAGTCGGGATGTTTCTCGCCGAGATGGGCGTCGTCGGCGCCGGGGATCAGAACGGGGCCAGGCGGCGCGAGAGCGGCTGGCTGTACGTGCTCTTCTTGGTGACCGCGGTGCAGCCGGTGACGTTCAGGTTGGGGGTCTGTAGCGTCGCGCCGTAGGAGAGATCGGCCTTCCAGCCGTTGACGTCGCTGAACTGATCGAGCCAGGGCGCGGTGGTGAACGCGGTGGCGCCGTTCGACAGGCCGCAGGTGACGCCGGCCGCGGTGCGGCCGCAGACGTCCGCCTTTCCGTCCGCGTTGAGATCCGGGTACTGGATCGTCCCCCACAACGTGGCGTCCCCGTTCGCGCCCGCCGCGTCGCTGAACGCCGCGGTCCAGATCGTGAGCGCGCTGAACGCGGAGGTCCCGTTCGAGATCCCGCAGGAGAGGCCGCCCGACCCGCGGCCGCAGATGTCGGCCTTGCCGTCGCCGTTGACGTCGGGGAACAGGATCGTCCCCCAGGTCGACTGGTTCGTGAGCCAGCCGGCCGCGTCCGAGAACCCCGTCGCCCAGACAGAGGCCTGGCCGAAGCCGTTCGTGCCGTTCGAGGTGGCGCAGTAGACGCCCGCGATGCCGCGGGCACAGACGTCGGCCTTGCCGTCGCCATTGACGTCGGGAAACTGCATCGTCCCCCAGTAGCCCGGCTGATTCTTCCATAACGCCGCGTCGCTGAAATCGTTCCCCCACCGCCAGTAGCCTGGTGACACGAAGGCCGTGGAACCGTTCGAGAGCGCGCAATAGACGCCGCCGGTGTTGCGGCCGCAAACGTCGGCCTTGCCGTCGCCGTTGACGTCGGGAAACTGGATCGTCCCCCAGTAGCTCTGACTCGTGTGCCAGCCGTTCGCGTTGTCGAACGCGCCGAAGGTCCAGTTGGCGTCGGGGCCGAAGCTATTGATGCCATTCGAGACGGCGCACCAGATCCCGTCGCTAGCGCGGCCGCAGACGTCGGCTTTGCCATCGCCGTTGACGTCGGGAAACTGGATCGTCGCCCAGAAGGAGGGCGCTGCGTCCCAGCCGTTGTAGTTGCTGAATCTGGACGACCAGGTAGTCGGCGACCCGAACGCCCCCGTTCCCGTCGCGGTTGCGCACCAGATCCCGTCGATGGCGCGGCCGCAGACGTCGGCCTTGCCGTCACCGGTCAGGTCAGGGAACTGGATGGTTGCCCAGTGGGACGGGTACCTCATCCAGCCGTCAGTGTCGTTGTACCGCGGGCTCCACTGCGTCCAGGATGCGAAGCCCGAGGAGCCGTTCGACTGCGCGCAGTAGATGCCGGTTGGGCCCCGGCCGCAGATCCCGGCCCCGGTGCAGGTCGGCGGGGTGGCGACCGCGAAGGTCGCGCTCTCGGCCAGGCGCGCGAACGTGTTCTGCGGGAAGGCACGGGCCACGTAGGTACCCAGCGCGGGCGCGGTGAAGGTGGCGGTGCCGCTGCCCTGGCCGCCCGTGAATACGTACGCCACGTACGACGTGTTGGCCGCCCCGACCGACGCCAGCGCAATCCAGTCGTTGGCGTAGCCCGGCATTCCCGCGTACGTCACGGTGACGGTCGTCCCGGGCGCGTAGCTGGCCTTGTCGGTGCTCAGGATCGTGGTCCCCATCGAGAACGCCGCGCTCTCCGCCAGGAGCGTGAACGTGTTGTGGACGAAGGCGCGGACCACGTACGAGCCGCCCAACGGTGCGATGAACGTCGCGGTGCCGCTCGCCTGACCATTCGTATGAACGTAGGCCCCGTACGTCGCGGTGGGGGACCCGGACGGCGCCAGCGCGATCCAGTCGTCGGCGTAACCCGGCATCCCGGTGTACGTCACGGCGATCGTGGACCCGGGCGGGTAGCTCGACTGGTCAGTGGTGACCGACGCGGTGACCACGTTGAACGCGTTACTCTCGGCCATCAGCGCGAACGTGTTGCGCGGGAAGGCGCGCGCCACGTACATGCCGGCCGCCGGGGCGGTGATCGAGGCGGTGCCGCTGGTCTGGCCGTTCGTGAACACGTACGCCACGTACGACGTGTTGGCGGCCCCGACCGCCGCCAGCGCGATCCAGTCATTGGCGTTGCCCGGCATGCCGGCGTAGCTGACGTTGACCATCGCCCCGACGGCGTAGCTGGCCTGATCGACGCTGACGGTGACGCCGTTCAAGATCGAGATCGGCTGACTCTCCGCCAGCAGGTCGAAGGTATTGTTCGGGAAAGCGCGGACCACGTAGGCCCCCTGGTCCGTGGGCGCCGTGAAGGTGGCGGTGCCGCTGGCCTGACCGTTCGTGAACACGGAGGCCACGTACGCGCTGTTGGCGGCCCCCGGCGTCGTCAACACGAGCATATCCTGCGGGTTTCCGGGCAGGCCGCTGTACGTGACCGTGATCTCCCCGCCATAGATGTAGCTGGACGCGTCCGTGCTGACCGAGGGCGTGACCGACGCGGTGCCGACGGTGATCGGCGCGCTCTCGGTCAGCAGCGTGAACGTGTTCTTCGGGAACGCGCGGATGACGAACGACCCGCCCGCCACGGGCGCGGTGAACGACGCCGTGCCGTTGGTCTGGCCGTTCGTGAACACGTACGCCAGGTACGTCGTGTTGGGAGAGCCCGCCGGCGCCAGCGCGATCCAGTCATTGGAATAGCCGGGCAGCCCCGAGTAGCTCACCGTGATGATCGACCCGGGCGCATAGCTCGGTTGATCGGTGCCGACCGTCGGGGTCACCAGCTCGAACGGCGTACTCTCCGCCAGCAGCGCGAAGGTGTTGTGGGGGAATGCGCGGGCCACGTAGGTGCCGCCCGCGGGGGCCACGATCGATGCGGTGCCGCTGGTCTGGCCGTTCGTGAACAGGTAGGCCCGATACGTCGTGTTGGGAGAGCCGGCCGGCGCCAGCGCGATCCAGTCGTCCGCGTTGCCGGGGAGGCCGGCGTACGTGACGGTCACAATCGCTCCGACGGCGTAGCTGGCCTGACCGACGCTGACGCTGACGCTGGGGTCCAGCGCGCTGCGGACGGTCTGGGTCTCGCCGGTGCCGGCGCCATCACCTCCGCAACCGATCGTCGACAGAAGCACTGCACAGGTGACCGCGCACGCTGCCTTCGCCCAGGCAGCTGCGATCCTTGCTCGGCCCATCTTCACAACACTCCTTCTGGTCAACCCTCCCAAGGGAAGGCCAGTCCATCGTCACACCCGCCGCGTGTCGGTTGCTAGGCGCGCGTGATGGATCCGCGCGCGCGGCGAAGCTCGGCAGTGGCGTCGGAACGCTGACGCTCGACCCGCACCCGACGTCGAGGAGGCGCTCGCCCGCGACGACGCCCAGGCGCTCGATCGCGACGCGCCCCAGCGGATCGATCAGCGTGTCGGTGCGCTCCTGCATGCGCACCCACGCCTCGCCCCCTTCTCGACGAAGGACTGACTGGCGCGCGGGATCGGAGGGGCGTCTCAGCCGTGGTCGGTCAGCCGCCGTACGCGGGCAGCGAGCCAGGCGGCGGAGCGCCGAAATTGCAGGCCGCCTCGTCGGACCTGATCGCAGTCCAGTTAGCACTGCCCGTTACGGCCGGTTACCCCACCTCGCCCCATTCACACGGTGGAAGCCGAAGGTTCAATCCCTTCAACGCACACAGAAGGTTCGAAGACTCAGGTGAGACCCGGCGATCGACGAAACGGGCTCGGTACGAGTTCCGGTACGAGTTTTTTCGAGGAACGCGTTCGGTGAGAGCCTTCCTTCCTGGGTGACATGCCGAGCCAGCTCGGCATTGGTGGCTGCGTAGGCGTAGCGCATAATCTTGAGCGCAACCAACGCGCCATCGCTCAGCCGACGCGCTCGATAGACGTCCACGTTTCGGCCGAGCGCGTCGCAGAGGAAGTGGATCTCGTCCTCGACTGCGTGGGGATCTCGACAGTCTCGGCGCTCTCCGCGCGCAGAGTAGGTGGCCATGACTGGATTCCCCCGGCATTGGGAGCCTGCCGGGACGATTTTTGAACCAATGAGAGGGGACCGGACCACTGCCTGGTGTCATTGGACCAGGCTGTTGGGCAACCCGTTCTGGCAAAGCGCGTCACGCGACGGGAGGTGAGCCGGTGACCCCGCACCATCACGCAGCGCTCGCGAAGATGGATCCGCGCCCCTAAACCCCGGAGGCACAGAAGAGTATGGCCAACCCCAGTCGGTCCCTCGGTATCGTCGCGTTCTCGCTTTTCGCGGCGCTGATGCTGGCGGCCTGCGTCGCCAGCGAGCTGCCGGGCGACGAAAGCGGCACGGGCGGAACGTCTTCGGCCGGCGCCGGTGGGACGACCGGGATCGCCGGAAGCGGGAGCGCCGGACAGGGCGCGGGTGGTGTCACCGGAACCGCTGGGGCCACCGGAATGGGAGGCGGCGCCGCAGGAACGGGCGGCGTCACGGGAACGGGCGGCGTCACGGGAACGGGCGGCGTCACGGGAACGGGCGGCGTCACGGGAACGGGCGGCGGCGCCGGAACGGACGGCGGCGGTGCCGGGATGGGCGGCGTCACCGGAGCGGCCGGGGCCACGGGCGCGGGTGGTGTCGCCGGGACGGGCGGCCTCACCGGCCGCGGCGGCATCACGGGCACCAGCGGGCGCGGCGGCGGTGCGGCGGGGACCGGCGGGCGCGGCGGCACGATCGGCTCCGGCGGCGGCGGCTCCCCGGGCCGGGGCGGCGCGAACGGCGGGAGCATGGGCGGCGCCGGGACATCCGGAACCTGCTCGGCCATGCTCCCGAGCGGCGGCACGTCTCACTGCTCGTCGAACCAATCGGGAACGGTCGGGAACCAGCAGTGGACCATCTGGTCGAGTGGAAGCGGGGGATGCCTCATCACCTACGGTTCCAGCACCGCGTTCAGCGCGACCTGGAACAACTCGGGCGATTTCCTGGCCCGCGTCGGTCTGAGCCTGGGCTCCAACAAGACCTACGACCAGTTCGGAACGATGGGGGCGGACTTTGCCCAGATGAAATCCGGCAGCGGCGGCGGCTACTCGTCCATCGGCGTCTACGGATGGTCGGTGAGCCCGCTCGTCGAGTGGTACGTCACCGAGGACTCTTGGAATGGGCTCGGAAGCAGCGGCACAAAGAAGGGCACCTTCACCATCGACGGAGAAGGCACGTACAACGTCTACCAGCGCATGCAGAACAACCAGCCTTCGATACAGGGGACCGCCAGCTTTCCCCAGTTCATCAGCATCCGCACATCGGCCCGCACCTGCGGGCACATCTCGCTGACGAAGCACTTCGACGCATGGAAGGGCTTCGGCATGACGCTCGGGAAGATGTACGAGGCAAAGGTCCTGGTCGAGGCCGGCGGCGGCAGCGGCAGAATCGATTTCCCGACCGCGAGCGTGACGGCCCAATAGCGCGCTTCAGCGCGCGGCGATGAACACCATGATCAGGCTCCACGCGGCGAGGGCGAACACGAACAGCAGGAACTGCAGCGGCACCGGCAGCGCGTAGATGATGGCGGTCATCGGGATCCAGAAGCACCAGTTCGGCAGCAACAGCGGGAGGAGGCGGCGCCTCAAGAAGCTGCCCGCGAGATCGGCGCGCGTGGGAGTCATGCGGAATCCGTGCTTGTGCCAGGCGAAGAGGGACGCGATCACACACAGCCACAGCGGCGTGAAGAGGAACTGATCGAACGCCACCTTCTGCGCGACGACGGCCGGGGTGGCGGCGCCGCCGAAGAGGTGGGCTGACAGACGGTAGAAGAGGTCGATGACCACGCCGTTCACGAGGAAGAACGCCGTGGTGAACGCCAGCCTGCCCACCCGGCCCGGGCGTTTCCGCTCGGCGGGCAGCGTCGCCAGCGTCGCCACCTCCGGCAACAACCCGCCGGCGATCGCCGACGCCAGCGCGGAGAATGCCAGCCCCCCCTCCCGTTTGAGCCCGACGAGCGCCGCGCACACCTCGCGCACGGGCGCGCTCGCCCGATAGGCCACCACCAGCAGCACGGCCGCCACCTGCATGAGCACGAACGGCCGCCCGAAACGCCGCACCGCGAGCAAGCCAGCACGAAGGGGCGATTCGTTCACCACGGGGGCGGGAGCGACAGTCATCTCGCGCCCTTTTCGCGTGGCCACACCCTCTGCGCCAGCCCTTTGTAACTGGGCCGACGCGAGCCGCTGGTACGTCTACTCGTGCCGGGTCACCGGTGGACGTTCTGACGCGCGCCCGAGCCTGATCGCGTCACTGATTGGCCGGGCTGCGCTCCCCGGTGACCGGCAGGGAAACGCCGAGGTCTATGAGGCGCTGCAGGCCGAAGCCGAAGTACCAGTAGGCCCGTCCGACCTGGATGTCGTAGCCGTATCCCGCCTGGAAGAGGTCGCCCAGGAGCTGCACGACCCCGCCGACGCCGATCTCGACGCTGGGGTCCTTGGCGATGACCTTGCCGGCGGCGTCGAGCTGGGTGTGACCGAGGTCAGGGTAGACGACGTGGAACCCGAAGCCGGGGTCGATGAAGTTCCAAAAGCGATTGCCGGTGTTCTCGTCGGGGCCGCGCCAGTCGCGATAGTGCAGCGCTGCCGTCACCGCCGGCGCCGCCCGGAAGGTGTCCTCACCGTCCTTGAGTGACTGCGGGCGAACGAACGTGACAGCCGCGCCGACGTCGACGCGCGTGCCCACCTTTTTCAGGCGCAGCGCCTTCTGGACGCCGACGAGCGCCGGCGCACCGTCCTTGCTGATGGCCGGCCGGAAGAAGACCGCGTCGCCGTCCTGTCGGGGGTTGGTTCGGGTGAGATCGATGGCGGTGTCGAGCGCCGAGGTGAGCGGTTGATCCTGGAAGTGATCGCTCCGCCACGCCGGCGTCGCCAGCTTTGGCTGGAGGTCGAGCGCGCCCGCGAGAGCGGTCCACGTCTCCTGCACCTTGTCGAGCGCCTGCTTGGCGTGCACCACGGTCTGGAGCCCCGCGAGCTGGTCCTTGACGGCCGCCAGCGCGGGTCCGGTCGCGGCCTTCGTCTTGTCGACGAGCGCCTGGGCTGCCGTGGCCGCCTTCTTCGCCTGGTCCCTGATCTTGGCGAGGTTGTCTCGCACCGCGCGCGTGCAGGTCGCGAGCGCGCCCAGGTCGCCCGAGATCGAGTGGGTATCGATGATGGTTTGGAGCGTTTTGAACGCTCCCGCACAGGCCGCCTGCAGCGCCTGCCCCTCGCGCACGAGATCGCCGGCGCTGGTGACGACAGCCTTCACGTCTTGGTCGGTCGCCGCGGTCTTCTTGAGCTTCTCGACCAGCGCCTCGATCGCCGCCAGATCCTGCTTGGTCCAGTCCTCCCAGGCCGCCGCAGCCTGCCCGGCCTTCTCTACAAGGACCTGCTGGAAGGCGGCCCCCAGCGACCCCTGCTGGTCGATGAGCTTGTTGACGTCCGCCGACAGCTTCGTGGCCGCGGCGAGGCTCTGCTTGGTCTGATCGTCGACGTGCATCGCAATCTTGTTGATGAACGTGCTCGTCCCCTCCGGGAGATCGTCGTAGTTCGGCAGATGGATTGCGCCCGCCCGCGACGACGTCGCCTCCATCCGCCAACGAAAGCTGGGGAGCTGCTCGAGCCGCGTCTGGACCATCGCCAGGAGGCGGCTCCGCTCCTGGTTGATCCAGGGGGCCAGCGCCGCGTAGCCCGGCTCTGCGAACAGGCGCGACCGGGTGGCTCTGTCGACGCCGGCGCTGTCGCAGTACTTCCCGACGGCCGCCACGACGTTGCCCTCTAGCCGGCCGAGCTCTTTCAGCTGCGCCTCGGCCGGCGCGTGGCCGCCGGCCAGCGCGGTGACGAGCGTCTGGAGTCTCTCGGCGCTCGCCTGCTCGGCGTTCGTGACGTCGTCCATCGCCCGGAGCTGCGCCGCGAAGTCGACGGATTTCCCCTTGCTGGCCCCGCCGTCGACCTTCTTGGCTTCGGTGGCGATCTCGGCCGGATTCATGGTGAGGGCGACGGTGCTGTTGATGTCGACGTCGGTGATGCCCTCGGCGGGAATGGCGATCTTCTCGCCGTCCGCGGTGATCTCGACGGCGGTGACCGCGCCCCGGAGCGGAAGGCCGGGCGAGCCCGGTTGCTGGCCGTCCGGCTTCTGCGTGCGCGCGCAGCCGGCTCCCAGCAACAGCGCGCCCGCCAGCGCCAGACGTGCCCTCACGAGGCGAGGACCTTACCCGCGAGAGCGTCGGCGAAGGCACGTTCGAGCTCGAAGAAATCGGTCGCGTCTTCGCCCGCCAACCTCGACGACGCCTGGAAGTCGATGGCGACGGCAACCACCTCGGCCCCGTCCGCCTGAAGGCGGAGCAGGGTCGCGTACCGCGGGTCGCCTTCGAGGACGGCGGGCTTGGGGACCAGCACCACCTGCCGGAACGGGTGGTTCTCGGCGCGCACGTCGGCGCGGGACGCGATCTCCCGCGCGCGCTCGCCATCCCCAAAGACAATCAGGGCGCAGTGCTTGCGGTCGTCGGCGAGCTGTCCCAGGAGAGCCTTGGCCCGCGCGGCGTCGGAGGTCGGGAGAATGAGCATGGCCGTAGAACGCGCAACGCCTCTGTTCTTCCTTTCGTTCGCGCGCCCGAATGCCGAAGTTGCATTGCGCGAGCCTTCATTGTGAGTTTCAGTTGACCGGTCCGACGACCGTTCGCTATAGAGGATTTGCGAGGGGTTCGGGGTCCGAAGAGGAGGGGTTCATGGCATACCCAGGACGGGCGGTACGGAAGGGCGATTCTCGGCCGGACGTTGTCAATGTCGTCCAGGCGCGACTCAACGAAGTCGGATGTGGACCGGTCGACACCGACGGCATTTACGGTGACGGGACGGAGAGCGCCGTCAAACTGTTCCAGACCCGCCGAAACCTCGATCCCGACGGCACCGTTGGGCCGCTCACGTGGAGTGAGCTATTCTTCGACGCCGCGCCGGCGACCGAGACGGCCGGCAGTCTCTTGCTGGCGCAGGCCCTCAAGGTGGCGCTCTCGCAGAAGGGCGTCCGAGAGAAGGGGGGCGCGAATCGGGGGCCCGAGGTCGAGGGTTACCTGGAGCGCGCCGGCAAAGACCCGACCGGTGGATTCTCGTGGTGTCAGGCCTTCGTCTACTGGTGTTTCGACGAATCCGCCAAGGCGCTGAACGTCGCAAACCCCGCCATAAAGACCGCTGGTGTCCTCAACCACTGGGCGAGGTCACCGACCGACGCCCGCGTGTACGCCAGGGCGGCCTTCGACGATCCGCGCTTGATTCACCCGGGCGCGATCTTCATCGTCGACCACGGCAGCGGCAAGGGACACACCGGGATCGTCACCCGCGTGCTGGCGGGGGAGATTGGAACCATTGAGGGCAACACCAACACACGCGGCTCGCGCGAGGGTGACGGCGTCTACGAAAAGACGCGGACGATAGCGTCCATCAACGTGGGATTCGTCGACTACGGGTTGCTCGACAGGTAAGTGAACAGATGGCGCGTGACCTGTTGGTGCCGGGAACGGGCGGAACGAAGCTCCTCCTCGACGGTGACGACATTGGCTGGCCGGGCGAGCTGACCGTCGCCGGATGGCTCGCGAAGCGATCGGCGCTCACCGAGGGTTTCGAGGCGCTGGGGGCGAAGTATGGTTCGTCCGACAACATCCAGCGCGTGCTCAGCATGGAGTACGCCGACGACGCGGCGATCGTTGTGCCCACGAAGACGACGCTGTTTCCGGGCGGATCGATCACGGCGGGACCGGTGCTCCGGCTGGTCTACAATCAGTTCGACGGCTTCGAGCCATTTCTCTACGACTGGCGCCAGGACATCCGCCGCAGCGCCGACCTGCTGCTCGAGAAGCTGACCGGCACGGCCGGCGAGCCCTGGCGTATCGTCTGCCATTCACAGGGAGGACTGGTGGTCGTGGCGGCGGCTGCCAAGCTCGCCGCCGGCGTCGATGATCGCGCGTTCTCTCGCATCGTCAGCCACGTCGCCTTCATCGGCGTTCCCTTCCACGGCACGTTGCAGGCGGCAGACGCCTTCATCAAGGGGGAGACGCTGGCGGCGCCGGTGGCGCCCGCCTTCAAACGGGTGGCGCGCACCTGGCCGGCGCTGTACCAGATGTTGCCAACCTGGCCGGGCTGCGTACGGGTCGTCGATGGCGCCGGCAAAGAGAAGATCCAGCAGACCAACCTGCTGCACGTCGAGCCTTGGGCCGATCAGCAGATGGTCCGGTCGATGATGGAACGGGCGCAGAACACGCGCCGCGACTACCTACGCGCGCCGATGGCGAACTTCAACGGCGTCAAGAAGCGGATCTTTCAGTCCCGCGCGCACCCGACTCCGGACCACGTCCTCATGTCGGCCGACGGGCTGCAGGTGATGGGCGCGGTCCCGGGTGACACGCTGGTCCCGGACGACCTCACCCGCGACATGGGCGGCGATCTCCAGAAGGAGTTGACCCTCTCGATCGGGCGCGACGGGAACACCCTCGTTCACTCGATGCTCGCCGACGATCCGACATTCGCCTCGGGGGTGAAGGACTTCCTCAGGCAATGAGGGGCTCCCGTCTCGTACGGGCGACGGTGTTCCTGGCCGCCGTGGCGACGTTTCGTTCGCCGGCGGTGGCGGCCGACGCGGAACACGGGCAGTGCTTCTACAAGGGCGATCGGGCGAAGTGCTTCCCTTACGGCTGCGTGCCTGTCAGTCCCGCAGGCGAGGCGATCTCGGACCCGGATCTGGTGATGCCGGGTGCCCCTGGATTGTGCGGCCCCTGCACCAACAACGACCAGTGCGGCGGCGCCAAATGCCGCGGCCCCGGCGAGGCCAGCGCAGGCACCTGCGTCCCCGTCGACGACTCGCCCGCGCCTCGCCCATTCCGGCCGCGCTTCGGCCTGCTGGTGGCGGATCTTTCCTTCAACGTTGCCGACTCGGACGACACGCGTCCCATCGTCAGCGCAGGCTATCTGGGACAGATCTCGCTGGGCGCGGTCAGGCCCGCTGCCCGCCCCGACGGCAAGGGCTTCATCGTCCCCGACACGCCGCGCTTTTACCTCGAAGGCGGCGCGTCGGCGGCGTTCGCCGGGCCGAGCCAGAACCTGTTCGTCTGGTTGGGACTGACCTACTACCTCTTCAACGGGCCGGTCGCCCTGACCACGGTGACGGTGGGTGGGCTGTACCAGCGGCAGGGCACCGCAATCTGGGACCTCGACACCGCGAAGAACCGCGACCGCGTCGGCCCCGGTCTCGCGCTCGGCTTCATGCAGAACCTCTACCTCCGCGGCGCTTACGTCTTTGGCGTCGCCGGCCCCGACGATCACGGCGCCGTGATCGTATCGCTTCTCTACATGCGCGACCTGTTCGACGACCTGGTGTCGGATCGATTCCGAAAGTACCTACCGAAGGGGATGCAGGGAGACGGCAAGTAGCGGCCCGACATGGGGGGACTCGCCCTTCAGGGCGATCAAACGGAGGGGACATGGGCACGAATATCGAGCTCGGAAATGCGAAGCTGACCTGGGATCCGAAGGACGTCCCGGGCTCGCTCGAGAAGCTCCGCACGTATGTCGAGGAGGAGGCAGAGAAAGCCAACGCCTGGTACCTCCAGCGCAAGGGGCTCAAGGCCTGGTTCTCCCGCTACATGCGCCTGGGCGCGATCGTAGCCACTACCCTGGGGGCGCTGTTCCCGATCGCGGCCCAGTTACTTCTCAACGAGCACGAGTGGGCCAAGAGCGGCCTGATTCCGGCGCTGCTCGTGGGCGTCGCGGCCTCGCTGCTCGGCGCCGATCGCGCGTTCGGATTTTCGTCTGGCTGGATCCGATACATCACCACCGCCGCGATCATCCGCAAGGCGCTCGCGGAGTTCCGCATCGACTGGGTCGTCAAGACCAGTCAGCTGGCAGATTCGCCCACGAAGGAACAGATCGTGGATCTCCTCCAGTCCGCGAAGGGCTTCCGGCTCTCGGTGGAGGGATACATCATCGAGGAGACGCGGGCCTGGTCGGTGGAGTTCCAGAACACGGTCGCCCAGCTCGAGAAGGACGCGCACGACAAGTTTGCGAACCTGAGCACACAGGCCGAGCAGCAAGTGAAGGAAGCCCGAGACAAGGCGGAGCAGCAGCGCGCCCATGCCAGCCAGGAAGCGAAAGCCCACGCGGAGGCCCAACGTTCGGGCTCGATCGAGCTTTCGATCCCCAACAGCGCTGGGGCAGACGATCGGACAGTGAAGGTTCAGTTGGAAGGGGAGGGGATTTCGGTCGTCGACACGATCGTCGGCTCACCCCGCTGGTCCCGCATCGGCCTGAAGCCGGGTTTGTACCGCATCGTCGTCAGCGCCCAGGCGGCGAGCAAGCCGATCAACGACCAGGCTGTCTGCGAGATCCGCCCCGGCGAACTCCTGAAAACCGAGATCAAGCTGCCGATCAGCGGTCCGTGAGCGCCCGCAGAAACGGCGACTGAGAACGCCTCCCACCCGAAGCCGTTTCCTTTTTCCTACACTCTCCCACCTCGTTCGGATGACGGCGCCATGGGTCGGTGAAGGATTGGTCGCCCGACCCTCACAGATAGATCGATACGCGCCAGTAGACGTGAAGCGTCATAATCGTATGGCGCCATGCTCACAGATGAGCCGGAAAGCGTCCGTGGTAGCGTCTGTGTGGCAACGACCGGGCCCCACTTCGGCCGACATTAGGGCGTCAAATCGGGAATGACGCACAAGTGAGCCGAAGCGCCTACGTCGTGTTGTCTGTGCACTACTAACGAGCGGGCCTTCCAAAATTGTGGCCGCAACGGCGGCAGCGATGACCCTCCATTGGTCGCTGTACCACCCCGGCAGAAGGGCAAATGCAAATGACGCGCTCCATTCGCCAGAGTCTTGTGGGTTTGTTGTTGGCCGGCTTGGCCGGTTGCACGGGCAACGTAGGCGGCGCCTCGGATCCGTCCGGCGGTGGTGGCGTCCCCGGTGATGGTGGTGGCCCCGGTAGTCCCGGCGTTGCGGGCAGCACCGGCGCCGCAGGCGGCCCCGTCAACCCGAATGGAGGCAGCACCGGCGTCGCAGGCGGCCCCGTCAACCCGAATGGAGGCAGCACCGGCGTCGCAGGCGGCCCCGTGGGTGGCAGCATGGGCACGGCTGGCGGCCCAAGCGTGCAGTACACCTGTGCCCCGGGCATTCCCGCCACGAGCCAGGTCCCGCGCATCACGCGCGTCCAGTACGATACGGTCGTAAAGGACCTGCTCGGCGTCACGACGCTGGCGAGCGCCGGTAACCAGCCGCCGTCTTCCCTCCTCAATGAGGACTCGACCGGTCCGCTGACGGACATCGCGTGGAACGGCTACCTGAGCGCTGCCGAGAAGATCGCCGTCGAGGTGATCGCGGGCAGCAACAAGTCCAAGTTCATCACCTGCGCCGATGCGACCCAGGCGACCTGCTTGACCAACACCATCAAGGCGTTTGGACGCAAGGCGTTCCGCCGGCCGGTGACCGACACGGAGGTCACGAGCCTCTCGCGGTTCAACGCCCTGACGCCCAAGGGGACGTCGGACCAGGTCGCGGAGTCTGTTCTCTTCGCCATGCTGGCTTCGCCGTCGTTCATCGCTATCCCCGAGCTTGGCCAGACGACCGAGGGATCGGCCCTCAAGCTCAGCGGGACTGAGGTCGCGGCGCGGCTCTCGTTCCTGCTCTGGAACTCGGTTCCGGACGACACGCTGAACACCGAGGCCGACGCGAGCCGGCTCGCCACGGGCGCGCAGATCCGCACGCAGGCTCTTCGGATGCTCCAGAGCCCCAAGGCCGCGGCGGTCGCGTCCACCTTCCACAAGCTCTATTCGAACAACGCGCTCGGTACGCCCTGGACGAACAACACCACGCACTCGATCGGCAACTACACCTCCGCGACCTACAACGCGGCGATGGCCGAGCTGGATGCGTTCTTCGCGGACGTGGTCGTTGGCGGCGGCACGTTCGGCGACCTCTTCACCAGCCCGGTCGGGTTCGTCACGAAGGACACCGCTTCGATCTACGGCGTGACCTCCACGGCCACGACGCCGACGAAGATGACGCTCGACGCGACCAAGCGGCCTGGCTTCTTGACCCGCGTCGGGTTCCTGAGCACCTTCGCCCACGACACCACCTCGAGCCCGATCCTGCGCGGCGCGTTCATCACGCAGCGGGTGCTCGCAATCCCGGTCGGCGACCCGGACCCCAGCTTCATCGGGATGATGCCGCCGCCCGCCAACTACAAGACCAACCGCGAGGCCACGGAGGCGCTGACCAAGGATGCGCCCTGCAACTCGTGCCACACCCTCAAGGTCAACCCGCCGGGCTTCGTCATGGAGAGGTTCAACGCCGTCGGCGCCTGGCAGGACACGGACCCGCTGACCGGCCCCATCAACTCGACCGCCGACGTCGTCTTCAGCACCGTCCCCCCGCTGAAGAAGACCATCACCAGCCCCTCCGAGCTGATGGCCGAGCTCGCCAAGGCGCCGAACGCTCAGCGCAACTATGCCGAGAAGTTCGTCTCGTTCGCAGCGGGCCGCTCCCCGAACCCGCAAGACACCTGCATCGTCGACCAGCTCAGCACCGCCATGGCCACGCCGACCTACTCGCTGGCGTCCATGATGGCCGACTACACGCAAGCCGACTCCTTCCGCCTTCGCACTCTCGGTAACTAAAGGAAACGACCATGAAAAAGACATTCAATCGCCGAATTCTTCTCCGTGGCCTTGGTGGAGCCGCTGTCGCGGCGCCGTTCCTTTCCTCTGTGATGGAGCGCGAAGCGAAGGCGCAGGGAATGGTGTCAACCGCTCCCAAGCGGCTGATCGTGTACTTCACCTACCACGGTGTCCTGACCGACAAATGGTTCCCGGCGAAGTCGCACGGCACGTTGTCGACGGACGAATACAAAGCAATCCCGACCCTCGCTCCGATGGCGCCCTACGCCAGCAAGCTCCTCATGGTCCGGGGCGTCCGGGCCATGAACGAGTGGAGCTTCGACGGGGCCCTCGGGCAAAAGAACGATCCGCACACGAACGCTGCCGGATCGATCTTCACGTGCTACCCGCTGACCCCCAACTCGACGACCAGCTCGGCCAGCAACCCCGGGAAGTTCGACGCGAAGCCGACCGGGCGCTCGCTGGATCACATTGCCGCTAGTTCCGTCAACAAGGCCACCAATGGCATGCCGGTGTCGGCCTCGAACCCGGGCGCCGCGCCCCTCTTCATGCAGATCAACGGCGTGCAGGGCAGCATGACGATGAATCAGCAGGTCATCTCGTGGTCGGATGACAAGGGCACGATCTTCGCGGGCGTTGGTTCGCCGACGACGGTCTACAGCAGCCTCACGAACCTCTTCGGCACGGGGGCTGTGAACCCGGACACCTACCAGGTGGCCCGCGGCAAGAGCGTCATCGACTGCGTGCGAGACGATCTGGGCCGGCTCTCCAGCATCAACATGAGCGCGTCGGACAAGCAGAAGCTGACCAAGTGGACCGAGCTGCTCCACTACGTGGGTAGCACGGTCTCGGGTGGCGCGATGTGCAGCAAGGCCACGGCGGACACGCTCGGCTTGAGCGGGACCTTGACCGGCGGAAACATCACGAAGACCACGAACGTTTTCATGGATCTCGCTGTGCTGACGGCTCTCTGCGACAGCAACCGCGTGATCTTCATGAAGATGCCTGCGAACGGCAACTTCAGCAGCGTGGTGAAGTACAAGGCTGCCGACGGCTCGATGAAGGCCATCGGAAACGACGCACACAGCATCTCCCATCGCATCGGCAACGCCCTCATGGGTGGTCAGTGCATCGCCGATGCGCTCGCCCAGATCCAGGCGGTTGACAGCTTCTACGCCGAGCAGTTCGCCTACCTCGTGGGTCGTCTCGACAGCTTCAGCGAGGGAGATGTGAAGCTCCTCGACAACACCGCGACCATCTGGATGCAAGAGATGTCGGACGGCAACAGCCACAACCTCAACAACCTGCCGATCCTCCAGGCAGGGAGCATGGGCGGCTACTTCAAGACTGGCCAGGCCATCAACGTCGAGGGTGGCGCGACCAACATGAGCCCGGGGAACAGCAGCAAAGACTGCGCGAACGGACAGTCCACCAACCTGGACGGCGTCGGAACGCCGGCGGCCACTGCCACGATGCCGATCAACAAGTACTACTGCAACCTGCTGAACGGGCTCGGCGCGAAGGCCGATTCGACCGGTTACGCGGTGCCGGGCGGCACGATGCCGGTCATCAAGTTCGGCAAGTACGACAATACGAAGTACTTCTCCGACGGAGGTACGAAGGCCGCGGTGATCGAGAAGCCGGGCGAGTACACGGAGCTCAAGGCGTAGCACTGACGTCGACCCGGATCGTCCGGGCTAAACGCGAAACGAAAGGCCCCTTCCATTGGAAGGGGCCTTTTCTTTTGGTGAGCCCCATCGGGCTCACGGCAAGCGGCGGGCCTGAGGCGCCGTCAGCGCTGGTGGGGGAAGTTCGGGTGTGGGTCCCCCGCCGGCTGGTGTTGGGCGCCCGGTGACATCGGGCGCGGCGCAGGCTGCCCGTGCGGTGGCATCGGGCGCTGCGTGGGCTGCGCGTGCGGCGGCATCATCGGGCGCGGCGCAGGCTGCCCGTGCGGTGGCATTGGGCGCGGCATGGGCTGCGCGTACGGCGGCGGCGTCGGGCGCGACGTGGGCTGCGCGTGCGGCGGCATGGGTCGCGGTGCAGGGGCGCGCGGCGCAATCGCGTACCGCGGGGCTGCGTGCGGCGAGACCACCGACAGCCGCACCGGGGCCGCGTGGGCGACCTGCACCGGGCCGGCGTTGATGCGCGCCTTCCACGTCCCGTGGGTCACGACGCGGTTGTTGGCCAGGACGGCGGTGCGCGCGAAGACCGTCGGCACCTGGCGGTGCGGCACGCAGATGGGGCGGGGCGCGCCCAGGTTGCCGGCCACCGTGAAGCGCCAGGGTGACGCCGCGCTGCCGAGGCCGTATCCGGCGATGCGCACGCCCCGCGGCGGCAGCGGTGCCCAGCCGACGTAGCCGCCGCCCGACCGCCAGGCGACCCACGCCGGCCCCCAGACCCGTCCCGGGATCCAGGCCCAGCTCCCGCCGGCGATGACGACCCAGCGGCCGTAATGAAACGGTGCCCAGCCCCAGCCCCAGTCAGAGACCCAGGTCCAGCCGTACTCGCTCAGGATCCAGTGACCGCCGGTGTAGTAAGGCGTGAAGTCGTACCCGACGACCACCGGCGACGGTACCCAGATCCGGCCGTAGCTCGCATCGTCTGTCCACGTTCCGTAGCGCTCGAGCGGCTCCTGGAACTGCTCGTAGGCCTCGGGGTCGTAGCCGTCGTCGTATCCGTCGGCGACGCCGTCGTCCGAAACCTCCTGTGCGGTCTGCTGGTAGTTGCCGTCGTAGTCCCCGGTGTTGCCGTATGGGTCGGCCTGGATCTCGTCGGGGTAGTACGCCTCGCTCTGGGCATGCGCGACGGTCGAGGTGAAAAGCGCCGCCAGCGCGCTGAAGGACAAAGCCGCCATGGTCTTCATGGGCCCTGAATAGTGCAGGAAGCGCGCCCGTCCGAAGTGGGCGCGGCGTGCGGGGTTATGGACGGGGTGCGCGAAAATGCTGTGCAGGGGCGCGCACCGGCGACCTTCGTGCCACGCTTCGCCGTCATGGAGCGGTTCGCCAAGCTCGGGGCGGGCATCGGCCTGCGCCCGCCGCACTACGACGCGGCGGCGGCTGGCCAGATCGGCGTCGACTGGCTGGAGGTGATCACCGAGAACTTCATGGTCGCCGGGGGAAACCCGAGGCGCGTCCTCCGCGCCGCGCGCGCCCACTACCCGATCGTCCTGCACGGCGTGTCGCTGTCGCTCGGGTCAGTCGATCCGCTGGACGAGGGGTATCTCCAGCGTCTGTCCGCCTTGGCGGCGGAGATCGAACCGGCCTGGATCTCGGATCACCTCTGCTGGTCCAGCTTCGGCGGCCACAGCGCTCACGATCTCTGGCCGCTCCCGTTCACCGAGGAGGCGCTCGACCACGTCGCGCGGCGGATCATCCGCGTCCAGGAGCGGCTGGGGCGGCGCATTCTCGTCGAGAACGTCTCGAGCTATCTGAGCTTCCAGGCCGCGGCGCTCACGGAATGGGAGTTCCTGAGCGCGCTGGCCGAGCGCGCCGACTGCGGTCTCTTGCTCGACGTGAACAACGTCTTCGTCAGCGCACGCAATCATGGCTTCGACGCGGACGCGTTTCTCGCCGGCGTGCCGCGCGAACGTGTCGCGCAGTTCCACCTCGCGGGGCACAGCGACAAGGGGACGCACCTGCTCGACACGCACGACCATCCCGTCGCCGACGGCGTCTGGGCCCTCTACCGCCGCGCGGTCGCGCGTTTCGGCCCGGTGGCGACCCTGCTGGAACGGGACGACCACATCCCGCCGCTGCCCGAGCTGGTGGCGGAGGCGCGGCAGGCCGCCGCCATCGCCGCCGAGGTGGCGCGGTGAAGCTCGCCGACGTGCAGGCGCTGTTTTACGAGCTGGTGACCGCGCCCGAAGACGTGCCGACGACCGTCGCGGGGCGGGGCGCCGATCTCGCGCGGGCCGTCGCGACGGAGATCGCGGGCGACGCGCGGCTGTCGGCGGAGGCGAGGCTCGACATCTACGCCGAGATGTACTTTTTCCGGATCCACGACGTCCTGCGCGACGAGGCGCCACGCACGGCGGCGCTGCTCGGGGCGGACGCGTTCCACAACCTCGTCACCGACTACCTCGTCGCCTGCCGCCCGAACCATCCGTCGCTGCGCGAGGCGGGCGCCCGCCTGCCGGCCTTCCTGGCGACGCACGCCGCGGCGGCGGACCGCCCCTGGCTCGCCGAGCTGGCGCGCCTCGAGCGCACGCGGCTCGAGCTCTTCGACGGCCCCGACGCCGCGGCGCTGACGCTGGACCTGGTGCGCGCGCTGCCGCCTGAACGAGTCGGCGAGCTGCAGCTGAAGCCGATCCCCTGCCACGCACTCCTCGACAACCGGTTCCGCGTGTCGGTCACCTGGCGGGCGGAGGCTCCGACAGCCGCGCCGCCACCGGCGCCCGAGCCCGAGACGCTGCTGATCTGGCGCCCCACGCTCGACGTCCGCCACCGCGCCGTCGAGCCCGACGAGGCGGCCTGGCTGCGCGGTCTGTCGTCCTCGCCGATGTCGTTCGGCGCGCTTTGCGAAGCGCTCGCCGTCGATCAGCCGCCCGAGGCGGCGGCGGCGCAGGCGTTCGCGCTCGTCTCCCGCTGGCTCGCCGACGGTCTGCTCAGTCGAGCTTGAAGTCGTTGCCGTCCGATGAGGCGGATCAGCGGGATCACGCCGCCGCCGTTTTCGGTTACTGGCAGGCCGGCAACTGCTTGCCGGTGTCCTGATTCGTGGTGCTGCTGCTGGCGAGCGTGAAGTCGAGGGCACGGCCGTAACGATCGACGGTGTGAATCGCGGCCGGGAGGCTGATCGCGCCGCCGAGGTGCCAGGCGCCGTAGCGCTGGCGGGTGGCGGGGAGACCGTTGATCGTCACCGTCGAGAACGACGTCACGCCGTTCTCGATGAAGATCTCGTTGTCGTTCCCCTGTTTGAACCGCACCTTCACGTTGCCAGTGACGGGGCAGGGGACGATCTTCCAGGTGGTGCCGGAGGGATTTCCCGAGCTGTAGCCGAGCTGGTCGAAGGCGTTGCGGCTCAGATCCAGGTGGCCCGTCGGGTTCGAGGCGCAGGGCTCGTTGCTACCGCTGGTGCTGTCGTTGCCGTAGGGGCACTCGTCGATGATCGTCGCGATGATCGTCTTGCCGTTGGGCCCTGTGATCTGGGCGCACGCACCGCAGTTCGTCCTCGAGTCGAACATGTCGTGACCCGGGATCGCGGCGAAGTAGGTGTTCTTGGCGGGGGCGGTGTTGGCGATGTTCTCGACGGTGTCGGTCGTTCCGGACGCGGTGCCGTAATAGCCGCAGGCGGTGCGGTAGCCGGGCGGCTCCGACGCCGGATTCTGGCCGAACCAGTAGTAGGTGAACGAGCCCGAGCCGTTGTGCGACGGATCGAGGGTGCATGCCGTCGCGCCCGCCGCGCCGCTGCCGGCGATGCCCGCGGCGCCGCCATGCCCGGCCAATCCGCCCGCCGCGCCCGCCGGGCCCGACGAGCCTGCGATGCCCCCCGCCGCGCTCGCCAGGCCCGACGAGCCAGCGATGCCGCCCGCCGCGCCCGCCAGGCCCGACGAGCCAGCGATGCCGCCCGCCGCGCCCGCAAGACCCGACGAGCCAGCGATGCCGCCCGCCGTGCCCGCGAGGCCCGCGGCGCCCGCGACGCCGCCCGCTGTGCCCCCCAGGCCTGTGGAACCTGCGACGCCGCCCGCGGCGCCCGCGAGGCCTGAGGCGCCTGCGACGCTGCCCGCGACACCCGCGAGGCCAGAGGCGCCCGCGACGCTGCCCGCGACACCCGCGAGGCCTGACGAGCCTGCAACGCTGCCCGCGACGCCCGCGAGGCCCGAGGCGCCTGCGACGCTGCCCGCGACGCCCGCGAGGCCCGAGGCGCCTGCGACGCTGCCCGCGACGCCCGCGAGGCCAGAGGCGCCCGCGACGCCGCCCGCCGCGCCCGCGAGGCCTGTGGTGCCGGCGCTGCCGCCTGCGGCGCCCGCGAGGCCTGTGGTGCCGGCGCTGCCGCCCGCGGCGCCCGCGAGGCCTGTAGAACCGGCGCTGCCGCCCGCGGCGCCCGCGAGGCCTGTGGAACCGGCGTCGCCGCCCGCCGCGCCGGCAATGCCCGTTGTGCCCGCAATGCCGCCGGCCACCCCGCCGTCACCGGCCGCTCCGGTCATGCCGCCAGCAGCGGTGCCGGCCGCTCCCGCGACGCCGACGCCGTATCCGGCCGGAACGTCGCTGCCGCCGCATCCGACGCCGGCGAGCGCCACGCCGAGTAGCAGGGCGCAGGCGATACGAAGCTTGGCGTGGCCCTGGTTCGTCATGCAGCCCCGCAAGAGGTTGGCGAGCGTATCAGCGCGCGGCAGAGCTCGTCCAGAGCTCGACCGCGGGGTGTCAGGTGGGAGGTGTCAGGTGGGAAGTGCAATGTGGGTTGACGGCTGATCCGCTCGTCTCCACGTTGTCTCAAGGGGCGGGGCACGGCCCCAGGGGGAAGGGAAGGGGACGCGATGAAGATACTCAAGCGTGTGATGTTGTTGGACTTCGCAGCGGCGCTGGCGCTGTGTCTGTTCTGGGGGGCGCGGGCGGAGGCGCAGGACCGCGTCAACGGTCCCGATCAGGCGATCGTCATCAAGCTGCATCAGATCAACCAGGACGCGGTGGCGCTGGGGAGGCTGGGCGCCGCGCGTGCGATCAACGCGCAGGTCCAGGCGTTCGCGACGACGATGGTCAGCGAGCACCGCGCCGCCGACGACAAGCTGCTGACGTACGCCGCGGACAAGAACATGAACCTGGACAGCATCGCCCGTTCACCCAGCGCCCAGGCGCACGGGCTCAACGCGGCGCCGAACGTCGTCAGCAGCGGCGCCGACGCTTTCGACACCGCCTTCGTTGCCAAGGCGATCAAGGATCACCAGGCGGCGATCGACGTCGCCGATCAAGGGTCGCGGATGGCCAAGGATCCCGAGCTGCGCGCCTTGATCGCCGTCATGGTGCCGACGCTGCGCGCGCATTTGGCGATGGCCGAAGACCTTTCGCGCCGTCTCCCGCCGCCGCCCGCCAAGACGGTGCAGGCGCCAGGCGAGCCGAGCGGCGCCAGCCGCACGAGCACGGGCGCCGACGAGCGCCCGGGCGTGGGGCGCGCGGTTCTCCCCTCCCCCTGACCGCCGCGCCGTCGCGAGATATCATCTGGGGATGACCGTCCGCTTTGATCTGGAAGGGCGCCACGTCGTGGTGACGGGCGCCTCGGGCGCGCTCGGCGGCGCCGTCGTCGAGACGCTGGCGGCGGCCGGGGCTGTGCTGCACCTCCCGCTGCGGGCCGGCAACGCGCGCCTGCCGGGAGGCGCCGCGGTCCAGGTGGTCGAGGGGATCGATCTCGCCGACGAGGCGTCGGTCGCGTCGTTCTACGGGGCGCTGCCTCCCCTCTGGGCCTCGGTGCACGTCGCCGGTGGCTTCGCCGAGGCGCCGCTCCTCGCCACCTCGGTCGCCGCGCTACGGGCCCAGCTCGATCTCAATCTGACCACCGCGTTTCTCTGCTGCCGCGAGGCGGCCCGCAACCTGCGGGGGCGGGGTGGGCGGCTCGTCAACGTCGGCGCCCGCTCGGCGCTGGCGCCGACCGGCGGCTCGGTCGGCTACACGATCGCCAAGGCGGGAGTCGCGGCGATGACGATGGCGCTCGCCGACGAGCTCGCCGCCGACGGCATCCGTGTGAACGCAATCCTGCCGGCGACCATCGACACGCCGGCGAACCGCGCCGCCATGCCGGATGCCGACCCCTCTCGCTGGCGCAAGCCGGCCGAGATCGCGGCCACGATCGCCTGGCTGATCTCGCCCGCCAATACCGCCACGACGGGCGGCCTGATCCCGGTCTGAAGCCGCCCACCCCGGCGGGAGGGGCCCCGTGACCGCCGGATAGCAGGCGTTAGAGCTTGATCAGCGAGACGTTGTCGAAGCAGACGTTGCTGGTCTGGTTGTTCTTCGCGCCCTGGAGCGTGAACGCGAGCCCCGCGCTGTCGTCGTTGGCGTTGTTGATCGCGTGCTCGAACGTCTTGATCTGGGTGCTCAGGTTGTCGTCGGTTTCGTAGATGGTGGCGAAGCTGCCGCTGTCGTGGCCGACCTTCAGGTGCATGGTCACCGAGAGCGGGCCCGACGACGACGCCTGATACGAGATCTGGTAGTTGCCGTGCATCGCCAGCGGCATGCCGGCGGTGCTGTTCCAGCCGACCAGCACCGATTGGTTGTTGCCGACGGTCACGCAGTACGAGCCGTTGGTGACGCTGTGAGGGGCGTTCCCCTCGACGTGCCAGTTGGTCTCGCCGTTGGAGAAGTCGCCGTTGGCGAGCAGCTGCGTCGAGGGGGCGCTGCCGGCCGCCCCCGTAGAGCCGCCGGGGCCGTCTCCCGCGAGGCCTGAGGAGCCGGCGTCGCCGTTGCCCGCGAGGCCCGAGCCGTTGTCGCCCGCGGCGCCGTTGTCGCCGGCGAGGCCCGCCAGCGTGATCTCACCGGCGGCGCCGGTCGAGCCGGCAACCCCGGAGGCGCCAGCCGCCCCCTCGGGAGATGAGCCGGCCTGACCCGTGTCACCGCCTTGACCCGGGGAACCATTCACCTTCGGGTGCCCGCAGCCGCCTCCGAGCGCGATGCCGGAAAAGCAGAGGGCAAACAGCACGCGACCCGTCCAAGCAACCGAGGGCGACATACGTATCGGCGAAGTCTCTCAAAGACCCGTCCGGCTCGCAACGGACTTGCCCTATACTGGAGGGACGCGTGAGCGCGACGCTTCGGGTGCTGCGGCTCGGGTGGTTGGTGGTCGTCGTCGGGCTGGCGGCGGTCTCCATGCCAGCCCCGGTCCGTGCCCAGGGTGAACCGGCGGCGGTGTCATCCGGAGACGACGACGAACCGGCCGCGCGCCGACGGGCGCGCCGCGCCGTGGTGTCGGACGATGACGATGGCGACGACGGAGCGGGCGGGTTGGGGTCGATGTTCGCCAGGCAATCGGGGCTGTTCGGTATGGGGGCGCTGGCGCTGGCTTTTTATTTTCTGTTCATGCGAGGCGGCGCCCGCGCCGGCGGCTGGGGGTCCTACTACCTGTTCTGGATCGTCGCCCCGGTCTTGATTGCGGCGGCGTCGTCCCACCCCGCCGTGTTGCTGGTGGTCCTGGTCGGGTTTCTGGCGCGGCGCTGGCTTCCCGATCCGTACCTGGCGTTCAAGTACCGGGGGCGGGTGCGCGCGCTCGAGGTCGACGTGGCCGCGAATCCGGGCAACGTCACCGCGCGGCGCGACCTCGCGTCGATCTGGCTCGAGAAGCGGCGCGCCGCGCGCGCCCTGCCGTTGCTCGAGCAGGCGCTGGCGCGCGACGGAAAATCGCCCGAGCTCCTCTACCTGAACGGCGTGGCGCACCTGCTGGCGCGGAAGCCCCAGCCGGCGGTCGACGCGCTGGTCAGCGTCATCCACGCCGATCCGGGGTTTCGCTACGGCGAGGCGTACCTGCGAGCGGCCGACGGGTTGATCGCGCTCAAGCGCTGGGACGACGCCGACGAGGCGCTGGGCCACTACCTCAAGATCAACCGCTCCAGCCTGGAGGGGCACTACAAGCGGGCGAAGGTGCACAAGGCGCGGGGGGACGCGTCGGGGGCCAAGCAGGCGATCGGCGATCTGCGCGAGACCTGGCGGACGCTGCCGTCGTTCCAGCGCCGCAAGCAGCTGGGCTGGTACCTCAAGAGCCTGTTTTAGCCCATCCAGCCTTACGCAGTCAGTCTCGGACCGGCTCCGACCTCGGCCGTTTCCTTGACTTACCGTCGACGCTCACGCACTCTCTCCCACATTCATTGATTGTCCTGCCTCCGCATCGTTTTGCGGAGTGCGCCAGGGACCAGTTGGCGGCGCTGCTGTCTGAACGGGTTTCGCACGGACAGCCACCACAACCACGAAGCACCGACGGCCACCGTTGCAACCACGGTCGGCGCAAAGCCAAAGGTGTTTCGCACGAGGATCCATTCCGTAATGACGACTGCTTCTGTTCCTGTTCCGACTGCTATTGCCACATCTTTTTCCGAGCTTGGTCTCATCGATTCGCTGCTCCGCGCCGTCACCGAGGCGGGCTACGAGAAGCCCACGCCGATCCAGGCGCAGGCGATTCCGCACCTGCTGGCCGGGCGTGATGTTCTCGGCTGCGCCCAGACGGGCACCGGCAAGACGGCCGCGTTCGCGCTGCCGCTGCTCGATCGCATGGCGCGCAAGCCGCGCGTCCAGGGGAAGCGCGGCCCGCGCGTCCTGGTGCTGACGCCGACGCGCGAGCTGGCGATGCAGATCGCCGAGGGCTTCCGCGACTACGGCCGCGGCGTTCGCGCCTCCACCGCCGTCGTGTTCGGCGGCGTCGGTCAGGCGCCGCAGGTCGAGGCGCTGCGCCGCGACACCGACGTCATCGTGGCGACTCCCGGACGCCTGCTCGATCTGATCGGGCAGGGGCACGCGCGCTTCGACGCGCTGGAGACGCTGGTGCTCGACGAGGCCGATCGCATGCTGGACATGGGCTTCATCGACCCGATCCGGCGCATCATCTCGTCGCTGCCGCGCCAGCGGCAGAATTTGATGTTCTCGGCGACGATGCCGACGGAGATCATGAAGCTGGCGCGCTCGATCCTGGTCAACCCCGTCGAGGTTTCCGTCGCGCCGATCTCCGCCACCGCCGACAAGATCACCCAGTGGGTGCTGCACGTCGAGCGCAACGACAAGCGCGCGCTGCTCAAAGAGGTGCTGCGCGATCCGGCGATGAAGCGCGTGCTGGTCTTCACCCGCACCAAGCACGGCGCCAACCGCGTCGCCGAGCAGCTCGACAAGACCGGCGTCAGCTCGGCCGCGATCCACGGCAACAAGTCGCAGACCGCGCGCCAGCGCGCGCTGGACGCGTTCAAGCGCGGCACGATCCGGGTGCTGGTGGCGACCGACATCGCGGCCCGCGGCATCGACGTCGACGAGGTCACCCACGTCATCAATTTCGAGCTGCCCGACGAGCCCGAAAGCTACGTGCACCGCATCGGCCGCACCGCGCGCGCGGGCGCCTCGGGCGTCGCGTTGTCGTTCTGCGACCGCGAGGAGCGCGACAACCTGCGCGCGATCGAGCGGCTGACCCGCAACAAGGTGCAGGTGGTGCAGAACCACCCGTACGCGTCCAAGAACTAACGGACGGCAACCCTAGATCAGAGCGTCGATCGCGTGGAGCGTAGCGCGGCTTTGCCGCGCGAAGCTCATCGCGGGGGGGCGGGACCCTTTGAGGGTCCCGAGGAAGTAGAAGTCCCGCAATCGCGGTTGCCAGCCGCGCGATGCTTTCGGGCGAGCACCCCTCGGCCTTGTTGTCGACGGTGACGAGCGCCGGCACGCCGTGCGCGTGCGCCCGCGCCACCAGCCCGGCGACGAGCGCCCGGTTCTCCGGGTCCTCGTCGCGCAGGCGATCGAACGGGGCGTAGCGCGCGCCGGCCTCGCCGTACGGGTCGCCCGGGCGCAGCAGCCAGCGCACCACCAAGGGCCGGCGCGTCGCCGGGGGAAGCGCGCGCGCCTGCTGGGTGATCGGCGGCATGGCCGTCCAGCGGTTGTGGCAATGGACCGCGCCCGCGTCGGCGAGCGCCTCGCCGTAGGCGGGCGTCAGCAGCTCGGCGTTGCGTAGCTCGACGGCGTACACGGGCCCCTTCGGGAGCGCGCCCAGGAACCGGTGCAGGCGCGCGACGAGGCCCGCGACGTCGCCGACCTCCCTGACATCCTGGGGCGGAAACTGGAAGAGGATCGCGCCCAGCTTGTCGCCCAGCCCGTCGACGGCCGGACCCACGACCTGATCCGTCGCGTAGGCGGCGTCGAGCAGCAGCGGGTTTGCCTGGCCGCGGCGCCGGCCGTAGCGGGCGTGCGGCGGGAACCGGATCACCGTGCAGTCCTCGTGCGCCTTCACCAGGAAGCGAAAGTCGCCGGGGACCTGGTCAGCGTAGGCGCGGAGCTCGGCGGCGGGGAGGGGCTGGTAATAGGTGCGATCGATCTCGACGGTGCGCAGCAGCGGGTGGCGCGCGTAGGCCGCGAGCCCGTGGCGCGAGAGATCCTTCGCCACGACGGGTGCGCGGTAAACGATCCCGGCCCAGCCCGGGTACGACCAGGACATCGTCCCCAGCCGGACCTCTCCGGGAAGCGCCGCTGCCAGGGCTTCATGGGCGGGCAACGGCGCCACCGGCGCGACCGGGGCCCCGGTCGCCTCGCCGAAGAGGTCGCTCTGCGTGTGGGACCGCGCCGCTGGCATCGCGCGCAGCTTACTGCGACCAGCCGACGCCGATTCCGACGATGACGTACGGGCCGCCCAGCCCCGCCGGTGCGCTCCCCTCGACATGGGCGTCGAGCCCACGCACCACGGTGCCTCCCTCGACCAGCGCGCGCAGCCCCAGGTGAGGGGCGACCGGAACGGTGAGCGCCGCGCGCGCCCCCAGCGTCGCGACCAGCGCCCCGCCGCTGCCGGTTTCGATGCCGGGCTGCGACGACGTGCCGGAAACCCACCCCCAGCCGATGGCGCCGCCCGCGCCGAGGGCGAGGGTCAGGCGGCCGAGCGCGAACCGGGGACCGGCCGAGAGCCCACCCCCGACGGTGCGCACCGCGACCGTGCCGAGGGGGAACGAGGCGCTGCCGGCCGCGCCAGACAGGTGGAGCGCGGCGAACCAGTGAGCAGCACGGATCGCGCCCGTCAGCCGTCCGCCCCACATCTGGGTGTCGCGCTGCGGGTAGGCGGAGAGCTCGAGGTCGGCGGCGGCGTCGGCGCCGAGCCGGGGACGGTCGTCGGAAGGGGGCGGTGGCCCGGGGGTGGCCGCCGGTGGGGGAGGAGAGGTGGACGCCGGCTGGTCGCGGGCTGCCAGCAGGGTTCGAATCAGCTCCGCCACCGCCAGCGCCAGCGCGCGCGGGCGCGCCGGCGGGGAGACGTCACCGAGCGGAAGCTCGCGCCGGAGGGCGCCGCCCCGCGCCGGATCGCTCACCGCTATCGCGATCTGGTCTGCGCCCGGATCGCAGGGGTCGAGGGTCAGTCCGATCGCCCCTGGCGGGGAGGCCGCCGGCGATTCGTCGACGGTGCAGCAGTCCGGCCCCAGCGCCGCCAGCTCGATCTGCAGCGATCTGACGAGGGAGGCGGCCGCGCAGCCGGGCGCGGCGACGTGGATCCGGGCGGCGTCGGGCGTCGCCGCCCGCGCGCGCGACGCCGCAAGCCCGAGACCAAGCCCGAGGCCAAGCCTGAGGCCAAGCCTGGCTAGGCCGGCGGCGCGAATGAGCATGCGGTCGCGATCGTTCGGCGTCGCGGCCCCGCGGTCAAGGGCCGGCGAGCTGCGCCGCGATGCTTTGCCGGTAGCGACCGTCCGGAAACTCGCGCGCGTAGGCGTCGGCGGCGGCGCGCGCGGCTGCCCGATCGCCGGCCCGGACATGCGCCTCCACGAGGCGCGCCCGGACGTCCTCGCGCAGCCCCTGGGGGATTCCCAGCGCGAGGGCCCGCGTCAGCGCGACCGTGGCCTGGCGCGGGCGATCGAGCGCGTCGAGCTCCAGCCGCCCGAGGGCGAAGGCGGCCAGCGGCGCCTGGGGATCGCGGGCGAACTGTTCGAGGATGCGTGCGAGCGGAGCCTCGGCGTCGGCGGGATGGCCGGAGAGCCGGGCGACGTCGGCGAGCGCGAGGAGATCGGCCACGCCCAGACGGCCGACCTCCCGCCGGATGCCTGCATGACCAAGGGCGGCGAATGCCTCACGATGCCGCCCGCGGTGCGCCAGGTCGCGCCAGCCCGGCCCGCCCGCCGCCTCGGTCGCCGGGACCGCCGCGGGCGCGGGGGCCAGCGGCGCGTCGACGGTCGGCGCGTCGACGGTCGGTGCTTCTACAGTCTGTCCGTCGACAGTCTGGGCTTCGCGCGGCGACGCGACCGCCGGCTCGTCGGTCAGCTCCAGCGCCTGGCCCGCGTCCAGCCGCTGCATGCGATCAGGCACCCGCTCGCCGAGCACGAGCACGGCGCCGTGCTTGACCGCCACGCGCAGCCGCCCCGGGTCGCGCGCGCAGCTGAACTCCGTGCCGACCACCTCGACGGTGGCGAGCCCGCAGGCGATCCGCCAGCGCCGCGGACCGCCCGGGCGCACCGAGAACGCGGCGCTGCCGCTCGACAGCGTCGCGACGAAGCTGGTGCCGGACGATTCGAGCGGCTGCAGCCGCGCGCCGGGGGAGAGGGTGATGCGCGACCCGTCGGAGAGCGACATCACCGCGCCGTCGGCCGGCGCCTCGACCGTGGCCAGCGCGCCTCCGTTGGCGAGCCGCAGCGGACCGGCGTCGTGACGGGCGTGCATCCAGACACCTGCCACCACGCCCATCGCGGCCACCGCCGACAGGGCGATCAGCGTCGGCGCCCGCCGACGTCGCCGCCCCGGGAACCGGGCGTCGATGCCGTCCCAGATCCGCGCCAGCGCCCGGTCATTCGTCGGATCGCCGAGGCGATCGCGTAGGGGGAAACGGGGCAGGCTCACGACTGTTCCTCCTTGTCGATTTCCTCGGCGACTGTGACATGGCGGCGGATCACGGTCTCGGCCTCGGCGATCCGGCGCTTGGCCGTCGCCAGCGAGCAGCCGGCCATCGACGCGACCTCGGTCAGCTCCAGCCCTTCGACCCGGCGAAGCATCCAGGCGATCCGGATCTCTGTGCGCAGTCCGGCCAGCACACGATCGAGCAGCGCCAGGTCTGCGCGTTGGTCCGCGGGCAGGTCAGGCGCCGACAGCGTGGCCAGGGTCGCGTCGTCGGCCCCACGGTCGAGGCCGAGGACCCGCAGGAACCGTCTCCGCCTCGTCCGGGCATGGACGAACCGCACCGCTATCTGCCCCAGCCAGGCGCGTAGAGCGGCGGGCTCGCGCAGCGTGGCGAGCTGCTCGAAGCCCGTCACGAACGTGTCCTGAACGATCTCTTCCGCCTCGTCCCGGTTCGACAGCAGGCGGATCGTCATCCCGAGCAGCGACGCCGCGTGACGCCGATAGATCACCTCGCGGCTCCAGCGATCGCCCTCGATCGCGCGGGCGACCAGCTCGGGATCGCCAATGGCGTCCGCGGCACGGAGCGGAATCGGCCTCGTCACAGCTCCCCCATTGTAAGGGAAAGAGGTGGGAGGCTCGCGAAACGGCTCACGGCGGATATGGGGACATGTAGGCCCTGCCGCGGCGAGCCGTTTGGGCCGGTTCGCGTCTCCTCATTGCATGGCGAACAAACCGTCGCGTCTCTGGCTGACCGCTCCCTTCACGGCTCTGCTGCTGGCCGCGCTGGTCGGGGCCGTGATCGGAGCCGCCGGTTGCAGCAGCAGCGGCGTCAATACTCTGTCGCACGACGACGGTGGGATCGACGTCGGGAACCTGGGTCAGGACGCGGCCGGGATCGGCAGCGCCCAGTGCAGCAACGGCATCGACGACGACAACGACGGTCTCGCCGACTACTTCGATCCGGAGTGCGTGGGTGGGCTCGACGACGACGAGAGCTCGTTCGCCACGGGCATCCCCGGCGACAACATGGACGCCTGCAAGCAGGACTGCTTCTTCGACGGTAACTCGGGGGGGGGCGACGACGGCTGCGACTGGCAGCTCAAGTGCGACCCGCTGAACACCAACGCCAAATGCCCCTACGACGCGAACTACGCTCAGCAGCACACGAGCGAGTGCTCGGTCTCGGCCTCGCAATCGCAGAGCTGCATCGATCACTGCCGGCCGCTGGTGCCGAACGGCTGCGACTGCTTCGGCTGCTGCGTCGTCCCCGGCGTCGCGACGCCGATCCGTATCGCCGCCGGCTGCACCGCCGACGACTTCGACAATGCGAGCAAGTGCCCCGCGTGCACCCAGGTCACCCAGTGCGCCAACCCGTGCGAGCACTGCGAGCTCTGCATCGGCAAGCCGGAGCTCCCCGCCGATTGCGCCACCGACGGCGGGACCCCCGCCCCGACGTGCGACCAGGGGTGGACCCCCTGCGGTCCCGGGACCGACACGCCGGCCGACGGCTGCCCGCCGAACTACGGGTGCATCACCGGTTGCTGCACGTCGCTGGTCGTCGTCGGCTTCGTCGGGCGCTGACCGGCGCGCGGGGCCGGCGCCGGCCGGCCGAACCACCGGCGCTCCAGCGACGCCCGCAGGCGGAGCGTGGGCCGTTCCACGAGGTAGTGCGACGCCAGCGCCAGCGCGAACACCAGGGCCAGACCGAGGAGCACGGGGCGCAAAACCAGCGTCGAGCCTTCGTGAAGGAACGGCTGCTGCCAGATGTAGAGCGAGTAGCTGATGGTCCCTATGAAGACCATCGGGCGGGTGTTCAACAGCTGCCCGAAGCCGGTGTCGGGTGCGCGCACGACGCGCTCGATCAAGAGCGCGATCGCCACGTTGGTGATGGTCTCGCCGATGAAGCAGCTCAGCTTGGCCGACGGGATGGAGGCCGCCCCCAGCCCCACCAGCGGGATCAGCCAGAACCTCCGGCCCCGCAGCCAGTTTGCGAGGCGCGGGATCTCGTTGAAGTGGCCGCGCCAGCAGGCGAGCAGGCAGCCGGTCGCGATGGCGTCGGCGACCGTCGGGAAGGTCTCGCCGATCCCGAGTCGAAGCGAGGGGGCGGCGATCATCAGCCCGATGCGCAGCAGCGGCGCGGTCGCCACGGTCGCCAGAGCGACGGTCGCGGCACGCTTCGGACCCAGCGCTTTCAGCAGGAAGGGCCAGAGCAGGTAGAACTGCTCCTCCACCGACAGTGACCAGGCGTGCCCCAGGTACCAGGCCCGGGCGCGATGGTAGTTGGTGGTGTAGGTGCTCGCGGCCAGCAGATCGAAGCGCTCGAGCACGAGCCATCCCGCCGCGGCCGCGCAGCCGATGAAGGCGACGTACAGGTAGAACGGCGGGAAGATGCGCAGCGTGCGGCGCAGGTAGAAGCGACGCAACGAGACCGTCCCGGTCGTGGTCGTCTCGTCCAGCAGCAGCGACGTGATCAGGAAGCCCGAGATGACGAAGAAGGTGCGGACGCCGAGCCCCGCGATCACGGACTCGAGATGAACGTTGCCGAGACGGGGCAGGCTCGGCCCCAACGCGTGGGAGGCAAGCACGAACGAGATCGACAAGGCCCGCAGACCATCCAGGGACGGAATCCGCTCCTTGCGAGGTGCCCTATCCATCGCGGCGGAATGTAGGGAACCATTCGCCGTCGGACAGACGCGCCAAAGTCGTATTTCGGCGCGATTTTCACGCTCTCGACGTCAGGGGCGTTCCCTCCGAAGCGTCATGGATCGGGATTCCTTGGGTGACGAATCGACGCGCTCACGCCTTCGCGGCGTGCACGCGCAGTCCCCCCTTCACCAGGTGCACGATCATCTGCGCCGCGTATCCGACCGCGATCGCCGTGTACCAGAGGGTGGCGAGCTGGGGCAGGCGCGCGAACGCCAGCAGCATGAACGCGAACAGGAACAGATCCCGCCGGGAGAGGCCCCGGAGGATCTGCCCGATCCGGTTGCCGAGCCCGGGCCGCGCCAGCATCTCCCCCAGGTCGCCGGGTCCCGTCTGGTACCACCACTTGAACGCGAAGGGATTGCCCGTGCGGTGGACCAGCGCCAGCTGGGTGTAGACGCCCAGGTTGTAGATCGTGAACGCGACCGCCCCGACGACGCCAAGCCAGGTGTAGATCGGGTTGCCGAGCAGCTTGGTCGACGCCACCCCCAAAGCCAACCCGTAGGCCACATTGACCGCGTCGTCGAGCACGTTGTCGAGCCACTCGCCCATGCGCGAGCCGGAGAACTTGAGGCGTGCGATCTCGCCGTCGCAGCCGTCGAGGATCGACTGCATCTGAACCAGGAACGCCCCCAGCGCCAGCGCCGCCCAGCTGCCGCACCAGACGAAATAGACCCCCAGCGCCCCGATCGCGTTGGCGACCACCGTGATCTGGTTGGGGGTCACGCTGGTGCGGATCAGGCGCGACGTGATCGCCAGGGAGATGCGGCGGTTGATCGTGCGCGACACCAGCCCGTCGACCGGCTTGCGCAGGCGGCGGATCAGCTCGCGGTCGGCCCGCTCGCGCGCCCCGGGCGTGTCGACGTCCTGCCAGAACGCCTCGCCGATGTCGGCGACGCGCGCCCGGCCGCCGGCCGCCAGCGCTCGTACGCCGTCGGAGAGCGAGGTGTCTCCCTTGGCGCGGAGCACCTCCTCGAGGGTGTCGAACAGCTTGGGCGAGATTGCGAAGACGCCGCAGTCGATCGCGTCGTAGTCGGCGAGCTCCTTGCCGATCTCGACGATGCGCCCGTCCTCGGTGCGGACCTTGGTGGCGTCGTCGATGTCGTAGACCTCGGCGATCCGCCGGTCGACGCACAGCCAGAGGTCGGCGGCGGTCATGTCGGCGTTCGCGGCCGCGCGGGCGATCGAATCCTCGTAGACGTGGTCGGACATCGTCAGCAGGAACGGGCCCGAGACGTGCGGCTTCGCCTTCAGCAGCGATACCCCGTTGGCCTTGTCGTAGTCGGGGTTGTCGATGAAATTTATCGTGACGCCGGCGCGCGCGTAGGCGGGATCGGCTTCGACCGCGCGCTTGATCTGCTCCCCCATGAACCCGATGATCACGTGCACCTTCTGAATGCCGGCGCGGGCCAGGGTCAGGATGGTGCGCTTGATGAGCGGCAGGCCCGCCACCTGGTGCAGCGGCTTGGGGAGGTCGTCCTCCTGCTCGCGGATTCGCCCGCCGCGGCCGGCGGCGAGGATTACGGCTTCACGCATCTGCGAGCCACTCAAGAGGGGTCGGAATCTAGTATGGCCATCCAGACCCCACAAGCGACGCCGAATGGGACGGACGAGCGATCGGGTTCGGTTGCGGGTTCGGTGGCGGGCTCGGTGCCTCGGGCGCGGCCCGCCTCCGGGGCGGGCCGCGTCGAGACTGTTCCCTATTTCATGTTGAAGACGATCAGAAGCACGAGCCCCGCCACGAACGCGCCGATCACCATGAGGGTGTGACGGTCCAGCTTGGGGGAAACGGGCTTCTGCTCGGTCGGAGCGTTGTCGCTCTGATCCATGGCAGACCTCCAGACAGGGTTTGAGGCGCCTGCGGCGCCGTTACGACGCGATGACGGACGAGCCGTCGGGCGGCGGACCCCGGGAGGTCTTGGCGGAGGTGAAGCGGAGCCCCGGCGCGTGCGGCGCGGGGGCTGACGGAAGCAACGTGAACCCGTCGGGAAGATCCGGTACGGCGCCGGGCGGCGGCACCAGGCCGAGCACGACCGAGAGCCGGCCGGCGTGGCCCGGCTTGCGCGCCGCCGACGGTGCCAGCCGGGCGTCACCCGACGTCGCGGGACCGAGGGCGACCTGCTCCGTGCCGTAGACGTGCGCGGTGCTCGAGCCGCCCGCGGAGGCGGCGGCACCGATCGGGGCCGCCACCATGATGGCGACGCAGATCAGCAGGCGGCTGACGATCGACCGGAGCACCCATTGAGTTAGCACACGCGGCCGCGGGACGCTCCCGATCAACCGACGTAAGCGCGATAGCCCAGCAGCGCCGACAGGCTGAGTCCGATCGCGACCACGAGCCCGCGCACCACACGCGCCGACGCCCGGCGCGCGAGCTGCCCGCCGATGAAGCCGCCCACGATCGCGCCCGGCGTCATGAGCAGCGCCGCACGCGGATCGATGAGGCCCGTCAGCGCGAAGTAGATCGACGCGACGCCGTTCACCAGCGCCGAGAGGAGGTTCTTCACCGCGTTCCGGTGCTGGATGTCGCCGGGGGCGATCAGGGCCAGCACCGCCAGCATCACGATCCCCATCGCCGCGCCGAAGTAGCCGCCGTAGAGCCCGACGGCGAACTGCCCCGCGAGCGCGGCCGCCCGGCGCCCGGGCGTGGGCGGCCCCGCGTCTGCCGCGCGGGTCGCGATCCCTCGCTGCAGCAGGATGGCCAGCGTTGCTCCCAGCACCAACCAGGGGACGATCGCGTCGAACAGCCGCTCGGGCGTGAGGCGCATGATCGCGGCGCCGGCCACGCCCCCCGCCAGCGTCGGGATCAGCAGCGAGACGATCAGGCTGCGCGCCCCCGCCAGCTCCCGCCGGTACGCCCAGGCCGAGGCGAACGACCCCGGGCTCATAGCCAGCGCGTTGGTGGCGTTGGCGATCGGCGACGGCAGCCCCCAGGCCAGCGCCGCCGGGAACGACAGCAACGTCCCGCCGCCGGCGACGGAGTTCACCGCCCCCGCGAGGGCCGCCGCCCCGAAAAGAAGCCCGTCGCGCGCCAGGTTCATCGTCGCAGGGGAAGCGTCACGGGACGACGTTGGGTCGACCGGGCGAGGCGGCACCGAGCGCGAACGGACCGCTGCCGTCGGGGAGACGCCCCCAGGCCTGATTGGCTGCGGCCGTATCGTCGGGGTACTTCGCCTGATCGACGATCACGTCCGTGGGCGATAGCAGGAACATCGTCTCGCCCTCCGAATCGCTGATGTCCCAGGCCGCCTGGTAGCAGGGGGTGACCAACGGTAGGCAAGCGTCCTGCTGCCCGACGGCCGGCACGTCGAAGCCACCGATCGTGACCATCCGCGCGCCCGGCGCCAGGATGGCGCCAGCGGCGAATCGGCTCGCGCGCGCGAAGCGCGGGCCGCCGTCGGTGTCGGCGTCGGCGACGCCGTAGCCGGCGAGCGATTGCGCCGTCGTCCCGGCGTTGATCAGCTCGACGAACTCGGTCGACACCGCCCCGATCTCGTTGATCGCCAGCGGCCCGACGATCGGGTCGATGCCCGCCGCCTTCGGATCCGATTGCGGGTCATAGAGCGCGCGCAGCTCGGCGGAGGGGACGCTTGCGGGATCGCCCACCACGCCCAGCGTCGGTCCCAGTAGCGCCAGCGCTTGCCGGTAGAGCGCCCAGTCCGTGAGCACCCGATCGCAGTACCCCATCGCGACGTTGGTCTGCTCCTCGACGAACCCGTCCGGATCGGCCGCGATGGCGGCGGCGATCTCTCCCAGGGACGTGTCGCCGACCGGCGCCGCGTGCATGCGCGCGATCAGGCGGACCAGCGCGACCCCCATCCCCTCGATCGCCGCCGGCGTGCCCAGCGGGCCGACCAAATGATCGACCCGGACGGTCTTGAAGCCCGCCGCCTTGGTGCGGATCTGCACCGTGAAGCCCGCCGCGGGCCAGCTCCCCACCCCCCAGAGCGGGTCGGCGCCCCGCTCCGTGAACCCGGCCTCCAGCGCCGCCAGCAGGCGCGCCTCCGGGCTGGCGAAGCTGGTCGGCGCGGGCAGCGGCAGCGAACCCTGAGGTGGCAGCTCTTTCACCTCGAGGATGACGTCGTCGTCGCGTTCGGTGGTCGGCCCCCTCGTCAGCACCAGCGCGCGCCCCCGCGGGAAGCTGCCGATCCCCTGTCCCGACTCCTGCACGGCGTCCAGCGCGCACAGCTGGGTCACCGGGGGCGGCGTGGGCAGCGTGCCGCGATAGTCGGCGACGGTGGCGGCCATGCCGATGCGCGAGCGCGCCGGCAGCGCGCGGGTCGTGTCCCACGACTGTTCCGGATCAGGCGTTCCGCGGACCAGCCGGCGTACGCCCCCCTTCATCTCGGTCAGCTGCTCCAGCTCGGCGCGGCTCTCCCAGTCCTTCTCCGCGCGTGCGAACAGATCCTCGAGCACCGGGTTGCCGTCGGCGCCTTCGATCGCGGGGCGCGCCCCGCCGGCGGCCAGCGACCGGATCGCGTCGGCGTACGAGCGCGCCGCTGCCCGCACCACGTCGCGCGCCGCGGCGGCGGTCGTCGCCTGCGCTGCCACGTCATCGTGGTTGGAGAGTCGCGTCGCCAGACACATCGCCACCCCGAACCGCCGCACGTCCCACAGGTAGGGGACGCGATCGGCGACGTCGAAGTCGTTGGGCTCGACACGGAACGTGCCCGCCTGTGTCCGCAGAATGCCGAAGTTCTCGGGGTGGGCGTCGCCCAGCCCCATCGGGCGCGCGTCCCCGGCGCCGAAGGCGGTCGCTTGCAGGGGGTCCGCGGCGTCGTTCCAGTCGGCCCGGAACAGCGGCAGCGTGCCGCGGAAGAACGTGAACGCGTCGCCAGCCATCAGTGCGTATTTCCCCGCTGCCAGGGCGGGGCGGTCGCGCAGGAACGCGGCGTCGCCCCCGACGATCGCGCCGACGATCACCTCGGCGCGCGCCCCCAGCGCGCCGTCGAGCACGCCGGGACCCCATTCGGTGGAGGCGTCCATGGCGCCGCCGTCGCGCCGCGCGTGCGACGACCCGCACGCGGCCGCCAGCGACAACACGAACCACGGCCACAACGCGAACAGCCGTGCCACCCCTCCAGGGTAGATCCAGGGGCGGTTTGCCGGAACCCCAATCTTCGTCGCTGCGGGCGGGCTCAGCCGGCCGCGCGCGGCGGCGCGAGCAGCGTCCGCAGGCGCGCGTCGCGCAACGCGAGGCCGCCCCAGATCAGCACCGCGACGTAGATCGGGAACAGCGTGTGCGTGAACAACGGGTTGCCGACCCGGACGTGCGTCGCGATCGCGCCCCCCAGGTAGCCGGTCAACAGCACCGCGCCGAGCACGGCGGTGCGCGGGATCAGATACAGGGCCAGGCAGGCGAGCGCGCAGAGGCCGATCCCGAAGACGACGTGGGCGGGGTAGCCGAGCTCGATGGTCCCGGCGACCGCCGGAGGCAACCGCAGAAGCTTGATGCCGGCGTCGAAAAGCAGGAACAGCCCGACCAGACCGGTGAGGATCCGGCCGGCCCAGAGGCGGCGCTTCGATAGGGGTGAAGGTGTGCGTGACATCGTCGGTCTCCTTGTGTGGGTTCGTGGAGACGACGAACCGACGGGCCCGAGATCGACACCTGCGGAGGCTTTTTTGATCGACCCCGGCGGGTACGCCCGCATTGCGGGGTGCGAACCCGCCCTTACATTTGTGCGAGAGGGCACGGATGGGTTGGCGGGCGAGATGCTGGGCGCTTGCATTGTGGTTGACGGCGGCCGTGGCGGGCGGGTGCGGCAGCATCACGACGGGCGACGACGCCGGCGCCCCATCGATTCCAGTGACCACGCCTGGCAGCGACGAGGACGACGAACCATCGACCGGCTGCGCCCAGGACGACGACTGCCGACGACATGGCAAGGCCAAACGCTGCGACATGAGCACGCGCCTCTGCGTCGAGTGCCTCACCACGACGGACTGCAAGGACGAGAAGAGTCCACCTCGGAAATAGCCGCACACCCGCGCTTCGCGCGGGAGCGGCTAGCGGTTTCGCCGCGACAGCACCAGCGCCAGGCCGCCGAGCACGGCCAGCCCCGAGGCCACCAGACGCGCGCTGGGGTGCTCGTGCAAGAACACGACGGCGCCGCCCGCGGCGATCACCGGAACGCTGAGCTGGACGATCGCCGCCTGGGTCGCGGTCAGCCCGCGCAGCGCCCGGTACCAGATGGCGTAGCCGAGGCCCGAGGTGATCGCTCCCGACACCACGGCCAGCGCGACGCCGCGGGCGCTGATCGCGCGCGCGGCAGGCTGCGCCGCGGCGACCAGGAGCGCGAGCGGCGTCGCCCACAGAAAGCTGCGTCCGTTGGCCGCCAGCAGATCGGACGCTCGCTTTCCCGCCAGCGAGTAGACGCCCCAGGCGACGCCCGCGGTCATCATCAACAGCGTCCCCAGCGGATCGGGGCGCGTCGCCGCCGGGAGCACCAGCCAGCCGAGCCCGGCCGCCGCAAGCGCCATTCCCACCCAGACCCGCGGGGTGGGGCGCTCGCCGCGCGAAAGCGCCCACCCGATCATCGTCAGCTGCACGGTTCCGAACAGCACCAGCGCGCCGGCCGACGCGCCGATGCGCAGGTAGGCGAACGAGAACGGCGCGGCGTAGGCGAACAGGGCCAGCGGGCCGGTCAGCCCCCGGCCGCGAAGGGGCGCCCAGCCCCCGGCGCGGGCGCGCACCAGCACGACGAGCATGATCGCCCCGCTGGCGAGGCGAATGGCGGTGAAGCTGGCCGCATCGATCAGGTGGCCGGCCAGCGCCATCCGCGTGAGGATCGAGTTCGCCGCGAACGCGGTCAGCGCCAGCAGGGTCAGCGCGGCGGTCTCGGCGGCGCGGGGCACGGCGCGAGTGTAGTCCAGCGCCTCGCGGTTCCCGCGTCGCGGGCGGCGCGCGGCTACTCGAGGCGGAAGAGGTAACGCACGCCGACCTCCAGCGAGTAGTCGAGCTCGCGCTCCCCCAGCAGCTGCGTGCCCGCCCGCGCGAACAGCCCCACGCGGCCGATCAGCAGGCTCCCCGCCTCCAGCCTCCCGAACAGGCGGCCGACCCCGTTCTCGATGTCGATCAGCGGGTCGAGATCGAGCTTGTACCAGGTGCGGTCCCTGCCGAACACGATGTTGCCGAAACGCGCGGAGAGCTGATTGACGTCCGGCCGCGCGCCATCCCCCGCGATGGAGAACTGCTCCTGAACGACCGCGTAGACGAGCCACCAGCGGCGCGGCTTGATGGCCGCCCCGCCGCCGAAGACGAGCTGCTGCTTGCCCGCGCCCAGCGCCGCTGACGTCGCGGTGTCCAGCACGACGCCGGTGATCAGCGCCGCCACGCGGGTGGCGTCGTAGGCAAGGACGGTGATCGCCGCGAGGCTGATGTCACCGAAGCCGGATACGGTTTCCGTGGGCGTCTTCAGGTCGCGGACAGGGAGCTCGTAGCGCAAGAGGACGCGATTGACGAACTGGATGTCGATCTCGGCCGTCGTCGTGTTCGCCGAGATGCCACCTTTCGCCTGCACGAACGAGTGGCGCAGCTCGATCCGCGGGATCAGCTCGATGGGGCTGACACCGGCCCCCGGGGGACCGGCCGCGGGCGGTGTCGACTCCGGCGCGGGGAGCGCGGGCGCCGCGGGATCGTCGGGGGCCGCCCCACCACCGGGTGCCTCCTGAGGAGGGGCCGCCTGGCGAGCAGGTGCCTGCGGATCGGCGGCCAGGGCGGCGCACAGGATAGCGAGCGGGAGGCTCATCGGGTCGACCGCCCACTGACGGTGGTGCGCGATCGACCGGAGTGGCGGCCGCGACGCCGTTTTGCGGGATTGGCGCACGCCCGCCGACCATCCGGAAATCCCGTAGAAACAGCCACTCCTTCGATCGGGGCGTAGCCTGGTGGGGATGCTGAAGCGAGAACGAGCCCATGTCGTGATTCTGGGGGGCGGGTTCGCCGGGATGGCGGCGGTGCGCGCGCTCGACGCGCCCGACGTTCGCGTCACGCTGGTCGATCGCAGCAACCACCATCTGTTCCAGCCGCTGCTGTATCAGGTCGCGACGGCGGCGCTGGCGGCCCCCGACGTGTCGGCGCCGATTCGCCAGCTGCTCTGTAAGCAAAAGAACGCCACGGTGCTGATGGCCGGTGTTCAGCGCATCGAGGTCGAGCGCAAGCGGGTGCTGCTCGACGGGCGTCACATCGACTACGACTATCTGCTGCTGGCGACCGGCGTGACCCACGCGTACTTCGGGAATGACCGCTGGGCCGAATACGCGCCGGGGCTGAAGACCGTCGGCGATGCGCTGGACATCCGCCGCCGCATCTTGCGGGCGTTCGAGGCCGCCGAGCTGGAGACGACGGACGAGGCGCGCCGCGCCTGGACGACGTTCGTGATCATCGGCGGCGGCCCGACCGGCGTCGAGATGGCGGGCGCGCTGGCCGAGATCGCCGGCCGCACGCTGGCGCGCGACTTCCGGCGGTTCGACCCCAGCACCACGCGCGTCATCCTGATCGAATCGAGCCCGCGCGTGCTGGCGCGGTTCCCCGAGGAGCTGTCGGCCAAGGCGCGGCGCGAGCTGGAGCGGCTGGGGATAGAGGTCCGCACGGGCGCGCCCGTCACCGATCTCGGCCCCGACTTCGTCGAGATCGGCGACGACGTGATCGCGACCCGCACCGTGATATGGGCGGCGGGCGTGAAGGCGAGCCCGCTCACCAGCCACCTGGGTGTGCCGCTGGATCGGGCCGGACGGATCTGGGTCGAGGAGGACCTGTCGGTGCCCGATCGCCCCGAGGTGTTCGCGCTGGGCGATCTGATCGCGAAGACCCAGGACGGCCAGCCGCTGCCCGGCGTCGCGCAGCTGGCCGTGCAGAGCGGCCGCCATGCCGCGCAGAACGTGCTGGCGAGCGTGCGGGGCCAGCCCCGCCGGCCGTTCCGCTACGTCGACAAGGGGTCGATGGCGACCATCGGCCGCCACAAGGCCGTCGCCAAGCTGGGGCGGTTCATGTTCTCCGGCCTCGCCGCCTGGTGGCTATGGCTGGTCGTCCACGTGCTTTCGCTGGTCGGATTCCGCAGCCGGCTGTCGGTGCTGATCGAGTGGGCCTTCTCGTACTTCACCTGGCAGCGACGGTCGCGCATCATCCTCGAGGTGCCGAGCGAGAAGCAGGAGCTGGCCAAGCCGTCGATGTTGGGCTCGGTGCTGCGGATCGATCCGGCGAGCGTGCGCAACGGTGATCCGGCCGTCGCGAAGAACGGCGGCGCGCGCCCGGCGCCGCCGGTGGCGGTGCGCGCGGCCGGAAGGCAGTAAACGCCCGCACGCCGGTTGCCCGAATCCGGCGTTCGCGAGAGGCTCCTCTTTCGTGACGACCGGACACGCGGCGCTGTTGCTGTCTACCGTGGGAATCCTCGCCTGCGGCGGCGGCGCGAGCGGTAATGACGGCGGCGCGGGCAATGATGCCGGCGCGGGGGCCGGCGGCAGCGGTGGTGGCGCGGGGATCGGCGGCAGCGCGGGCGGTGGTGGCGCGGGGGTCGGCGGCAGCGCGGGCGACGGTAGCGCTGTTGGCGGTAGCGCGGGGGTCGGCGGCAGCTCTGGCAACGGTAGCGCTGGCGGCGGCGGCGCAGGGGCCAGCGGCAGCGCGGGCGCGGGCGGCGCACCGCTGGCGCCGTTCCGGGTGCTGCTGTTCAGCAAGACGACCGGGTTTCGGCACGACGCGATCGGCGCCGCGACCGCCGCGTTGACCGCCCTCGGGACGGAGGGCGGCTACGTCGCCGACGCGACCGAGGACGCGACCCGCTTCTCGGCGGCGGGTCTCGCCTCCTACCAGGTCGTGGTCTTCTTGCTGACGACCGGCGACGTCTTGAACAACGGCCAGCAGGCCGCGTTCGAGGCCTGGGTGCGGGCGGGGGGCGGCTACCTCGGCGTGCACTCCGCGTCCGACACCGAGTACGACTGGCCGTTCTACGGCGAGCTGGTCGGGGCGTACTTCGCCGACCATCCGCCGATCCAGCCCGCGACGGTGAAGGTCGAACGCACCGACCACCCCGCCACCGCGACGCTCCCCGCCACCTGGGCGCGCACCGACGAGTGGTACAACTTCCGCACGAACCCCCGCCCGCAGGTCATCGTGCTGGCGACGCTGGACGAGACGACGTACACGGGCGGCACGATGGGCGCCGACCACCCCATCGCCTGGGCCCACGAGCGGCTCGGCGGGCGCGCGCTCTACACCGCGATGGGCCACGCGGCTGAAGCGTATGACGAGCCGCGGTTTCGCCAGTTCCTGGCCGGCGCGCTGCGCTGGGCCGCGCACCGCTGAGCTGGCAAATCGGCGGGGTCGAGCACACCGACAGCGAGGAGGTGGCGCCCTGTTCGCGTGAGGCTGAGAATTGTTAGCAACAAGCGCGGGCCGCCAACAGTCTTTTGTGGAAGCAGCCGCCGGGCGGCAAGCCGTTCGACCCTATTTCCTTCGCGCGCCTGGAAGTCGATACTACGTCCCCCCCGCACGGGTCCCCACGCTCAACATCCGATGGAGTTTGGCCTCATGAAGAACGCGTTTCGTCTGGCGGCGGCATTCGGCCTCGCCACGCTCGTTGGTTGCTCCGGTTCCGGCACTCAGTCACCCGGCGACGGCGGTGCGGGAGGCGGGAGCGCCGCCGGGTCCAGCGGCCTCGCCGGCTCCGGCGCGCGCGGCGGGACGGGCGGGGGGACGGTCATCAAGAAGTACATCGGGAACATCTCCATCAAGAACCAGGACATCCCCGCCAACTTCGCGAACCTGTGGCAGCAGGTCACCATGGAGGCCAACAGCAAGTGGGGCTTCGTGCAGCCCGACTCGCCGGACAAGTGGGTCTGGGAGCCGGTGGACCAGGTCTATCAGTACGCCCTCGACCACAACATGGTGTTCAAGGAGCACACCTTCTTCTGGAACTACGAGCAGCCGGCCTGGGTCAACGACGGCAACGTCGCGACCGTCGCGCCCCTGTGGATCAAGGCGTTCTGCGAGCGCTATCCGAAGACGGCGATGATCGACGTCGCCAACGAGCCCCAACACCACCCGGCGCCGTACAAGAACGGGATGGGCGGCGAAGGAACCAGCGGCTACGACTGGGTCGTCCAGGCGCACAAGTGGGCGCGGCAGTACTGCCCGAACGCGATCCTGATCGTGAACGAGTACAACAACATCGAGTACGACGGCGACTTCAACCCGTTCATCTTGATGATGCAGAAGCTACTGGCCGCCGGCGCGCCGATCGACGCCATCGGCGTTCAGGGGCACGAGGTGGCGAACGTCGGCGTCACCAAGGCCAAGAGCTACATCGACAAGCTGTGGAACATGTTCCACCTGCCGATCTACGTCACCGAGTTCGACATCGACAGGGCCGACGACACCCAGCAGAAGACGATCATGCAGGACACGATCACGATGTTCTGGAATCACCCCGCCGTCCAGGGCATCACCTACTGGGGGTACGCGCAGGGTCTGACCTGGCGGCCCAACGGTTGGCTCATCGCCACCGACGGGACGTTCCGCCCCGCCATGACCTGGCTGCAGGAGTTCATCCACTCGCACTAGCCGCTACGGTCAGGGCGTGGCGCTCGTCCCGCTCTCCACCAGCCCCTTGGCAGCGAGCTCCACGGCGGGCTGCGATGCGAGGCCCGTCGCCTCGTCGATCAGCTTTTCGAGGGCGGTCATGGCCGGCGGTGCTGACGGGCAGTCCGTGTCGTGCACGACCGTCTTGCTCGCGAATCCGGGGCGGTAGTCGAGAACGACGAAGCGTCCACTGCCCTGGTTCGGGCAGGAACAGCATTCGTCCGTGCTGTCCAGGAAGTGCATCTGTTCGATAGCGAGCTGCAGCGCCCGCATCTGCTCGGGCGAGATCGTCAGCCGCCGCTTCCCCTTCCCCGTCAGGTTGGCCTCGCCGTCGTAGACGACCGTTCGATCCGGAAAGATGGAGACGCCGTAGACCGGGCACTGCCCCGAGGCGCACCCTGCCCGTCGCATCTGAATCATCGCGCCCGGCACCGCGGCGAGCCGCTTCATGCCGGGCGAGGCCGCCAATCCATTCGTCCCGCAGCCCCCGGACATCGCCCCGGTCCCAAGCGCCATCGCCACCAGGACGCCACGCCGCCACCAGGTCCCCGTCATCTTCGTTTCCCTCCCAACCTCGGCTCGCCCCAAACCCCCTCCAAAAGGTAGGGCCCGTCGCGAGACCCGGTAGAGGCGGAGCGGCGTCGGTGGCTGTGCGGGCGCGACACGGGGAGTGTCAAACCTGGTGAGCCTTAGACAGGTCGACGCCCCCGCCGGGCGGCCGTCGCGTTAGTTTTCGCGGGGTTCGGGGGGCAGGCGCCGCCGCTCCGCCCGCGGCACGGGCGCTGCAATGGTTGAGATTCATGACCAAGCACACGCTGCTCGCGACCTTCTCCACGCTGTCGGTGGTGACCATGGCCCTTACATCGCCCGCCGCCGCGCAGGCCCCCGCCGCCGCGCCGGCCGCCGCCGCTGCGCCGGCCCCCGTGGTTGCGCCGGCCCCCGTCGCGGCCCCCGCTGTCGCCCCGGCCCCCGTCGCGCCGGCCCCCGTCGCGCCGGCCCCCGTCGCGCAGGCCCCCGACCCGGACGCGGTCGTCGCCGCGCACGCGCCGGGCCCGGTGGGCACCGGCGACCCCAACGCGGACCGGGGGTTCTTGCTCCCGACGGCGATGACCCAACCCGCCGGCTCGATCACCTACAACAACTACGAGCTGCTGCTGCACGGCCTCACCTACGGCATCACCGACAACGTGCAGGCGACCATGACTGTGCTGGCGCCGATCGTCGAGGACATGCCCTTCGTCGGGTTTGGCTCGGTGAAGGGCCGTCTCCCCATCGGCAACCGGCTGCAGCTGGCCCTCCAGGGCTCGGTCGGGGTCGGGCATTTCTTCGAGACCAACGAGGACAACAACACCGTCTACACCGTGGGCGCCGGCGCCTTCGTCAGCGTCTGTCTGTACGAGGACTGCTCGTCGATCGCCTCGGCCAGCGCCACCACCCAGGTGGGCCTCGCGAGCGGTAACGACAACGCCTACGTGATCATCTACGGCGGCTCGATCGTTCACCGCGTCGCCTCGAACGTGAAGCTGCTGCTCGAGATCGCCTCCGCGGCGGGTGGTATCGGCAACTCGTCGACGGAGAACATGCCGGGCTTCCTGGCCAGCTACGGCGTCCGCCTCCACACCGGCAACATGGCCGCCGACCTGGGCTTCATCCGTCCCTTCGGCGAAGACACCGGCGATTTCCTGATGGGGCTGCCGTTCGCGAGCATCTCGTACCGCTGGCAGTAGGACGGGACGACGCCCCGATCAACGTTCGCTGTAGAGCGCCGGGAAGAGCTGGCGCAGGTGCGCGACCTTCGGCGCGTCGTTGATGACGATGTACGGGTCGGCGGGATGCCGGCGGGCATAGTCCTGGTGGTAGGCCTCGGCGGGATAGAACGCGGCCAGCGGCGCGACCTGGGTGACGATGCGGCCGCCCAGCAACTTGGTGCCCTCGAGCTGGGCGACGTACGCGGCGGTGACACGCTGCTGGTCGGGGGTGGTGAAGAAGACGGCCGAGCGGTACTGCGTCCCTTCGTCCGGTCCCTGGCGGTTCAACGTGGTCGGATCGTGCGCGACCGAGAAGAAGACCTGGAGCAGCTGTCCCAACGAGACCTGCGCTGGATCGAACGTCACCCGCACCGACTCGGCGTGGCCGGTGGTCCCCGTGCTGACGAGGTCGTACTTGGCGCTGTCGGCCGCGCCGCCCGCGTAGCCCGAGGTCGCCTCGGTGACGCCCTTGATGTGCTGGAAGACCGCCTGGACGCCCCAGAAGCAGCCGCCCGCGAAGACGATCGTCTGCTTCTTGCCGGACGCCGGGACGTCGACGGCGGGCGCCGGTAGCGCCACCGCGTCCGCGCTCCGCGCGCCGGCGCCGGACCAGTGCAGCACGGCGGCGACCGAGAGGGCCGCGACGACTGCAAGCTTCAGGGACGAGCTCAGGGACGAACGCATTGAAGTACCTCCGTTGAAGCTACGCGCGACGGGCGGCGGGCGTTACGGCCGTTCGTGCTCGAGCCTCGCGGCGGGCGCGACGGCTGCCCGCCCGTCGCAGTGCGGCAGCGAGAAAAAGGTCAGCGATCACGGTGGTTCCCGACTGATTCGAGATCCCGGTCGACGTGACCGGGAATCACCCCTGTACCGTCGGACTCGGAACGAAGTAGAGGCACCCCCGAATGCGCCATGGCTATGCATCTGCCGTTGGTCTCTTATCGATTACCTTTTCTCTCCCGATGACGGGCTGCTCCGGTGGATCGGGCGCTGGGCCGAGCGGGACCGGCGGCTCGGGTGGGGTGGGTGGCCAGACCGGCGCGGCCGGCGACACGGGCGTGGCGGGACAGCCGGTCACGGGCATGGCTGGCGTGGGGGCCGGGGGGAGCGCCACGGGCGGCTCCGCGACCGGCGGACACGCGGGCGCCAGCGCAAGCGGCGTGGGCGGTGGCGCGACCGGCGGCGTGGAGCCGTATCCCGTGCCGCCCTCGCCCCCGGTCGACGAGGACGGATCGCAGCTCTGGCTGCGCTATCCCAAGGTCCCCCTTCCCGGCCGGCTGGCGGAGTACCAGTCCGCGCTGAACCACATCGTGAAGGTACCCAGCTCGGCGACGCTGCAGGCGGCCCAGGCGGAGCTGGTGAAGGGCCTCAGCGGATTGACTGCGACCGCGGTCCCCACCGCGGACGCACCGACGGGCAACGGGGCCGTCGTGCTCGGTACGCCGGCCTCCTCGCCCATCGTCAGCGGGTTGCAGCTCGGGAGCCGTCTGACCGCGGTCGGCAGCGAGGGCTATCTCGTCGAGGCCGCCGACGTGGGCGGCAAGGCGGCCATCGTCGTCGCCGGCAACACCGACCTCGGCGTGCTCCACGGCGCCTTCGCGCTGCTGCGCCACCTGCAGACGCACCGATCGATCGAGGGCCTGATGTTGAGCGGCGCGCCCAAGATCCAGCGCCGTCTCCTCAACCACTGGGACAACATGGATGGGAGCGTCGAGCGCGGCTACGCCGGCAAGTCCCTCTGGGCCTGGAGCTCGCTGCCGGCGACGATCTCGCAGCGCTACACCGACTACGCGCGCGCGAACGCGTCCCTCGGCATCAACGGGACGGTGCTCAACAACGTCAACTCCAACGCCCAGATTCTGTCGACGGCGAATCTGGACAAGGTCGCCGCCCTGGCGGCCGCGTTCCGCCCCTACGGGATCGCGGTCTATCTGTCGGCGCGGTTCAGCGCGCCCGAGGAGATCGGCGGCCTCAGCACGTCCGACCCGACGAACAGCGCGGTGAAGACGTGGTGGGCGAACAAGGTCACCGAGATTTACCAGAAGATCCCGGACTTCGGCGGCTTCCTGGTCAAGGCCAACTCCGAAGGGCAACCGGGGCCGCAGACCTACAGCCGCACGCACGCCGACGGGGCCAAGATGATGTCCGACGCGCTCGGGACGAAGGGTGGCGTCGTGCTCTGGCGCGCGTTCGTCTACTCCGACAGCGGGATGGATCGCATTCGTCAGGCGTACGACGAGTTCAAGCCTCTCGACGGAAAGTTCGGCGCCAACGCCCTTGTCCAGGTGAAGAACGGGCCGCTCGACTTCCAGCCGCGCGAGCCGTTCAGCCCGCTGTTCGGAGCGATGCCGAGCACGCCCCTGTCGCTGGAGCTACAGGTCACGAAGGAGTACCTCGGCGAGGACACGCACCTGGCCTACCTCGGTCCGCTCTTCGAGGAGGTGCTGAAGTCAGACACCTACGCCAAGGGCGCGGGCTCGACGGTTGCGCGCGTCGTTGACGGGACCGTGCACGGCTACGCCATCACCGCGATCTCCGGCGTCGCCAACGTCGGCAACGACACGAACTGGACGGGGTCCCACTTCAACCAGGCCAACTGGTACGCGTATGGCCGCATGGCCTGGGATCCCGACGTCAGCGCGCGGAGTGTGGCCGACGACTGGATACGCCAGACGCTGTCCAACGATCCTGTCGTCGTCGGTCCGGTGACGGAGATGATGATGGCGTCCCGCCAGAACCTGGTGAACTACATGACGCCGCTCGGGTTGGCGCACATCATGGGGACGGACCATCACTACGGTCCGGGCCCCTGGATCGCCGACCTCGGCACCGCGAACTGGAACCCGTTCTACTACCACAAGGCCGACAGCACGGGGATTGGCTTCGATCGCACGTCGGCGGGCAGCAACGCGGTTTCGCAGTACGCGGCGACGGTACGCGACAAGTTCGCCAGCAAGACCACGGTCCCCGACGATTTTCTGCTCTTCTTCCAGAGAATGAAGTGGGACGACAAGGTCACCTCGTCGGGGCGTTCGGTCTGGGAGGAGCTGGTCCATCGCTACAGCGCCGGCGTCGATTCCGTGCAGACGATGCGAGACGCCTGGACGATGGTGCAGGGTCGTATCGACGCGAAGCGCTTCAAGGACGTCGGCGACTTTCTGCAGCGGCAGCACTACGAGGCCCGCTGGTGGCGTGACGCCTGCCTCACCTACTTCGGCAGCGTCTCCGGAAGATCGATCCCCAGCGGTTACGCAGCTCCGGCTCACGATCTCACCTACTACAAGACTCTCGCGACGTCGTGCCCGACCGACGCCACGAAGCCGCGCTGCACCCAGGTCTACTCGGGAAATCCGTCGCCCACGATCAGCAACTAAGCTCACCAACTAGAGGACCGAGCAAATGAACAGATTCCGCCCATCGATCACAAGCGTCTGGTTTGCGTTCCTCTTCGCGGCGTGCGCGTCGGGAGCAGACGGCAACCAGCCGACCGGCGGCAGTGGCGGCAGCGTCTCCGCCGGTGGCTCCGGCGGCACCAGCGCCGGTCTGGGCGGCAGCACCGGCGTCGCGGGGAGCACGACCGGCGTCGCGGGGAGCACGACGGGTGTCGCGGGGAGCGCCAGCGGCGTCGCCGGCACGACCGGCGTTGCCGGGAGCACGACCGGCGTGGCGGGCACGACCGGCGTCGCGGGGAGCACGACGGGTGTCGCGGGGAGCGGCCCGGGCGGCAGCGTCGGCGGCAGCGCCGCCGGCAGGGGAGGCGGGGCCGCGGGGTCCGCCGGAGGCGGGCAGGGCGTGGCAGGCGCGGCGGGCGGCACGGCCGGCGCGGCGCCCGTCGTCGAGCCGAAGCTGATCACCTCGGCGCAGAACAACTACTGGAAGGTGGGGACGTTGACCGAGGTGACGAGCGGAAACGCCGACGTCACGGTCAACGACGCCTCCGTCCTGCAGAACTGGAACGGCATGGGCGGGCACGTTCAACGAGCAGGGGTGGAACCAGCTCGATGATGCTCACCCCGAGCGAGCGCGACCGCGCGATGAAGCTGCTCTTCGACGCCACCGACGGCGCGCGGTTCCAGTACGGCCGGATTCCCATCGGCGCCAGCGACTACGCGATGAGCCGCTACACGCTCAACGAGACCGCCAATGACACGGCGATGGCGAGCTTCTCGATCGAGCGCGACAAGGAGAAGCTCATCCCGTACATCCAGGCGGCGCTGGCCATCAAGCCGGACCTCCACCTGTGGGCCAGCCCCTGGACGCCCCCCACCTGGATGAAGGAGGGGCCCTTCCAGTACAGCCAGGGCGCGCCCAACTACGACAGCGGCCACATGAAAGAGGACGCGACGACGCTGCAGGCGTTTGCCCTCTACCTGGCCAAGTTCGTCGAGGAGTACGCCAAGATCGGCATCACGATCGAGGCGATCCACCCGCAGAACGAGCCCGGCTACGAGACCCGCTACCCGAGCTGCCTCTGGACGGCGGGGGGGTTACGCCAAGTTCATCAGCACCTACCTGGGCCCGACCTTCATGACCCGAAACATCACCGCGGGCATCTACCTCGGCACGATGTCGCAACGACGGCACCGACCGGCCGATCATCAGCGCCGTGACCGGCGACGCGAACGCGATGAAGTACGTCAAGGGCTTCGGCCTGCAGTGGAACATGCTGCCGAACGTCTCGGGCCTGAAGTCGAAGCAACCTGCCGATCGTGCAGAGCGAGCACAAGTGCGGCAACTACCCCTGGAACCCGGCCGGCGTGCCCGCCTTCAACGCGAACATGCCGGCCAACGACCACGCTTACGGCGTCGAGAGCTGGGGCTACATTCGCGACTGGATCAAGGCGGGCGTGAACGTCTACAGCGCCTGGAACATGGTGCTCGACACGGCCGGCAAGAACCTCGACTGGATGCGCCCCTGGCCGCAGAACGCGCTGATGGTGGTCACCTCGTCCAAGACGTTGAACGTGACGCCGACCTACTACGTCTTCCGCCACGTCTCGCAGTACGTCGACCCGGGCGCCAAGGTCGTGAGCACCTCCGGCGGCGACGCGCTCGCCTTCAAGAACCCCGACGGCACGATCGTCGCGGTCATCTACAACTCGGGCGCGGCGAAGACCATGACCGTCGCGATCGGCGGCAAGAAGCAACAGTTCGCGATACCCGCCAACGGGTGGGCGACCGTCAACTGGAAGTAGCGCCGCCAGACGCAGGTTTTGGACGGGCCGCCGGTTTGCCGATAGACATGGTCGGATGCGCGGCGCTGCCTGGGTGCTGGCGATCGCGGCCGTCGGGGGGGTGGCGGTGGGGCTGCTCGTCCACCGATGGCGCGGTGCGGTCAACCGACGGTTCGAAGGCGAGCTGGCGGCGGCGCTGGACCGCGGAGGGGTCGTAGACCTCGAGCGCGTGCAGGCGATCGGGCGGCGGCTGGTGTTCGGGGGCGGCGGGGGCCGGGCCGAGGCGGCGGCGCTCGCCTTCGCCGACGCGCGCCTCGCCCTCGACTACGGCATCTCGACGACCGCCGAGGCCGACGCGGTCCTGGCCCGCTTCGGGCTCCCGGACGGACGCCAGGACGACGTCGCGGCGATCGCGGCCAGCGCCCAGGCGATGCTGGCGGCCCGGAAAGCCGAATGGGCCGGCGCGGTGCGTATAGCGGCGGCGGCCGCCGCCGCCGCGCCGGGGGTCCCGCACCCGCTCTACGCGCTTGGCCGGGCCCGGGCGCTGGCGGGGGATCTCGGGGGGGCGGCACGCGCGCTCGACGCCGCGACCGTCGTCTCGCCGGGGTTTCTCGCCTCCCGCGCGGCGCGGGCCGAGGTGCTGCTCGATCTCGGCAACGCCGCCGGCGCGCGGGGCGCCCTCACCGCGGTGCTGGCCGAGTCGCCCGGCGACATGAAGGCGCAGGTCCTGATGGCCGAGGCGGAATCCCCGGCGCCCGCCGAAGCGCCGATCTGCGCCGCGGCGCGCGCGCGGCCGTCCGCGATCAACGCCGCCTGCCTGGTCGGGCGGGCGGCCGAGGCGCGGCGCGCGGGCCGCCGGGCCAGCGCGCGCACCGACGCGGAGGCGGCCGCGGGCGCGCTCCCCGACGAGCCGCGCCTGCTCGCCCGCGCCGCCCTGTTGCTCGCACAGCTCGGCGCCGTCGACCGGGCGGCAGAGCTGGTCACACGGGCCCGGCGCTTCGCGGCGGCCGAGACGCCGGCGCTCGCCTGGGCGGCGGCGGCCGTCGCGCTGGGGCGGGGGCGGGCCGGCGCGCTCCCTCCGGCGCCCGGCCGGCGGATCCCGAGACCACGCTCCTCGTCGCGCGGGCCGCCCTGGCGGCGGGGGGCGTCGGCGCGCTCGGCGCGGCGCTGGGCAGCCTCGGAAAGGCAGGATCGCCGGCGCGCGTCCCCGACGCCGATCTCGACCGGCTGGTGCGACTGGCGCCACGCAAGGGGAAGGCCCCTGCACCGGTGGCGGCCGTTTTAGACGATCCGATGCAGGCCTACCTGGACGGCGTCGCCGCCCAGCTCGACGGCGACATGACCCGGGCGGCGGAGCGTTTCGCGAAAGCTCTCGACGGGTACGGCGATGCCTGCCGGGCGGCCGGCGAGTACGTGGCCGCGCTGCGCGCGCAGAAGCGCCGCCCCGAATCCGGCTGTTTTCGCGCGCTTGCGCGCCGAGAACGGCCGCTGCGTCAACCTGCGCTAGTTGACTCTCGGACCCCTCTCCCTGCCCTCTCCCCCGCTTCGCGGGGCGAGGGAATTCAGAATCACAGGGTGCCGTCGCTGGGCTCGACCTCGAGCTGCTCGACCTGCTCGCCGTGCTGCGGGCCGTGCTCCGTCCCCTCGCCGTCCTGCCGGTCGCTCCCGTAGTCGGTCCAGGTCGTGAACTTGTCGCGCACGTCGACGTGCACGAAACCGGAGACCGGGTAGTACCCGATCCCGCGCACGCCCATCGACGCCGCGAGATCGCGGAGCATCATGGGCGTCATGCCCGGGATCCGGATGTCGGCGGCCATCCCGCGCGTGTGGTAGCTGAGCGTCGCGAGCGAGAACATCGGCGCGCGGAAGCCCGACACCAGGAGGATCTTCTGGCCGGTCCGTTGCGATATCCGGTAGAGCAGGTCGATGAGGCGTGGATCGACCGGCGTCTCGGCGGTGGTGCGCTGGCAGCGCATCAGGTGCCGGAGCTGCCGGTAGCACTCGGACTCGACCTCTCCGGTCGCGAGGTTGACCTTCACCTCAATCTCCTCGCCGGTGTTCACCAGCTGGATGACGAAGCGGCCGTTCCCGCCCACCGGGACATGCACACCGCCGGCCGGCCCCTGCGCCGCCGGCGACGCTCCCGGCGCCCCTTCACCGGAGCCGAGCGCCACGCTGTCCGCCGCCCGTACCATGGCGAACATCCGCCGTTCGAGGCCGGCGAGCGATCCGCTGAGCATCCACGAGCCGCAGGCAAGCACGATGGTCGCGAGCGTCAGCGTACCGACGATCAGCAACACCGCCAGCGGCAGCCCGCGGGGCAGCGAGATGGTGCGGACCGGCCGGCTGGGGTCGCTGGCGATCATGATCCGCAGCCGGGCGCGGCGCGGCTTCGCCTGTTCCTTGCGGATCCGTTCGAGGTCGACGCCGGGATCGGTTGTCGCCGGCCGCTGCGCCATCGGTCTACGCGACGGAGCTGAGCTCGGCGCGCCCGTCGGAGGCTTGCTCGCCCATGTTGCTCGTCCCGCGGAACACGCCGCCGGTCTCGATGCGCATGCTGCGGGCGCTGATGTCCCCCTCGATGCGCCCCTTGGCGAGAAGCTCGAGGTGCCCCGAACAGACGACGTCGCCGATCACCGTGCCGGCGACGACGACGTCCGTCCCGCGCAGACCGCCGCGGACGATGCCGCTCTCGCCCACGACGACGGCCGCCTTCGACTCGATCGAGCCCTCGACCGTGCCGTCGATGCGAAATGCACCGTCGGCGCTGATATCGCCGCGCACGGTACACGACCGTCCCAGCACGGTCTCGATCGCGTCCCGTGTCGCTCCACCGCCGCTCTCAGGTTTTGCTCGCCATGCCATCGGAGTCTCCCGACTCCTGCATCGGGCGTTGGCTGGAGGAACTGAAGGCTTTCGGGTGCGAAACGGGGACGAGTCGGAAACGATAGTAAGGGCGTGAGACCGCAGCGAAAACGGCGCAGCGCGTTCCTGGCCGCCGCCGGCCCCGTGGCCTGCGTGGTTGAGCCCGGGGTGGCCCTGGCAGAACTCGTCCGCGCTCAAAGGAAGCGTTCGTCGACTTGAGATCCCATTCTGGCACCTCAAGATCCTGGGGCGGTCGCCGGTACCGGGGGGGCAGGCTGCACTGAAGGGCCGCGTGCTTACGCTGGCCGCCGCAGCTTTGCCGCGGCGACCAGCGATTCGTACCGTTGGTGGCCCAGGAACGAAGGGCCGCCGGTCTCTTGCTACTTCTTGTCCTCTGCCTTCTTCTCTTCGCCGCCTTCCTTCTTGGACTTCTTGTCCTTCTTCTCCGCCGTCGGCTCGACGGGCTTGTCGGCGGCCTGCGCCATCGTCCAGGCAGTGGGGAGGAGAACGGCGAGTCCGAGGAAGACGATGCGGATCAGGTTCATGTGGGGCTCCTGGTTGATGGTTGACGAACCACGAATGTGGCCCGGACGCATCAAACAACATCAATGCCCTGGTTGGGACGAATAATGCTGCGTCATGGGGGTTTGCCGACGACCGGAAATGCCGCGTCGATCTCCCGCAATTGGCCACTGCGGATCCGCTAGCGTCTCGGGCCGTGGAGACCCTCGGCTCGATCACCGAAAACGAAATGGTCATGGAGTTCGTCCGAGCGGAAGTCGACTCCCTGACGTTCGGGCCCTACTACGTGTTCCCCGCGGGGTGGGACCGGTTGTCGCTCCTCGACAACGGTGATCCGAACGATGCCGAGCAGAACCGGATCCGAATGGACATGCTGGAGGCCGTGCGAGGCTACCGGGGAAGACGGATTCTATTTCGTGGCTTCCCGTTCGACGTGACCTGGTCCAGATGCACGGTGGATGTCGGGGAGCTGCAAGCCTTCCGATACGCCAACTATGACGCGCTACTGGCGCTGTCTGGGCCGTCGCGCCAGGTGAGAGACGGAGCGGCTCGGATCGCCCAACGCGCCTCGTTCCCCGACCCTGAGAACCTCGGGCGCGATATCCAGGGCATCGTGCAGGGCCTTCGTCAGGGCAAGGTTTACGGAGACCTGATCGCCGTCGAGGCGGGGGATGGCGTGAACGTGCTCTTGGAAGGGCACAAGCGGGCAACCGCGCACTGCGTATTCGAAACCGAGGGCGTCATCGGCGTGATCGTCGGAAGGTCACCCTCCGTGCGGGGGTGGAAGCTCTACTAGGGCGCCCAGAGCATCGTCGGAGAAAAATCGACGCGGGCCGGTCGATCCGGGTCGGATACGTTCGTCGCCTGGTCGAACCCCACAAAGGAGAATCCGATGCGCGTGATGGTGATGGTCAAGGCAACCAAGAACTCCGAGGCGGGCGCCCTGCCCACCGAGCAGCTGCTCAACGACATGGGCAAGTTCAACCAGGAGCTGATGCAGGCCGGCATCATGCTGGCCGGCGACGGTCTCCGGCCGAGCCGCGAGGGCAAACGATTGCGCTTCCCCGCCGCCGGCGGAAACAAGAAGATCGTCGACGGCCCGTTCGCGGAGACCAAGGAGCTGGTGGCCGGCTACTGGATCTGGCAGGTCCGGTCGCTCGACGAGGCGCTCGAGTGGGCCAAGCGCTGTCCCCCTCCGATGCCGGGCGAGGAGTCCGAGCTGGAGATCCGCCCGCTCTACGAGGCCGAGGACTTCGCTCGTAAGTAGGCGTTACAAAGCCGGCGCTACTCGACGGCCGCGATCACCATCGTCGGGGTGCGCAGGTCCTGCCAGCCGGCGGTGGTGGGATCGGGGCCGAGCCCGGCCTGGACGCAGACGACGTATCGCCCCGGATCACCGGGGAGGGTCGCCGCGATCTCGGGTGCGGCCCTCCAGTCGGTGATCGGGCCGTAGCTCGTGGCGGACCGACAGTCAGTGGTTGCGGCCGGGCCGACCGCCGCGCGGTAGTGGGTGAGGTCGACGGGGTCGAGGGGCACGGTCGCTGTCAGCGTCGTGCCTGGCGCCGCCGCGAACGTGAGAGGATCGGCGGTCGGCTGCATCTGGACGCCGCGGTCGAGGGGGCAACCGACGCGCGTGCGATCCACCCGGCCAGTGGCGTCGAAGCAGGCGCCCAGGGCGTCGACCGGGATCGCATAGGCGGTTCCCGGGACGAAGTGGATCGTGTCGGGTCCAGCCTCGCAGGGTTGGCTCAGGCTGCAGGGACTTGGTGGCGAGACGGGGTCGACGCCGGTGTTGAGCACCCCGACGACGCGGCCGCTCGACAGCGAAAAGACCGGCGAGCCCGAGGCGCCTCCCGAGCCGCCCTGACAGTCGTTCGCCTCGACGTCGAAGAAGTGCCAGATGTGCTCGATGAGAAGCGGCGCCCGCCGGAGCTGGTGACAGGCCGCGAGGACAGCGAACCCTTCCGGATTGGTCACACGCGGGTGGCCGGCGAACGCGATCTCCGCGCCGTCGTCGACCGGCGCGTCGGCGAGCACGAATGGGACGACCCCTTCGTCGCGCAGCGCGTGGCGGCTGGCCTCGAGCTCGATGAGCGCCAGGTCGACCCCCTTCATCGTCACGAACGCGATGCGGCCGGTCGAAACCTTGACCGCAGCGTCGGGGGAGTCGCCGAAATAGTGAAACTGGACCGAGAGGTCCCCGCCGAGGGAGATGTCCGTACCCACGGTGTTGGGCGGCGCCAACGCCAGACAGTGGCCAGCCGTCAGCAGATACGCGGGTCCGTCGGCGTCGAGATCCAACCCGGCCGGCACGACGAAGGCGCCGCTGCAGCCGCCGATCTGCATCGCGGCAAGGCCCGAGAACCGCGGCCCGTCGTCGACGGTCAGGAACCGTGACGGGCCACCGACGGTCTGGCCGTCGGCGAGCGCGATCGGGCCCTCCGACGTTGCCGTCGTGGGACGTTTGAACTTCGCGCCGCCACCGCACCCCCCCAGCGCCAACGCGGCCCACACGATCCACGAAGCTCGCTTCATCGGGCGAGCTTAATCCGAGCCAGGCCGCACGTTCGGGCCGTTTCGCGCGCCAGCTCTTGTAGTAACGTCCGGGGCATGCGGTTCGCGATGATGGCGGCACTGGTCGTGATCGCTTCCTGCGGCGACGCGGACGGCGGGCCGGATGGAAGTCTCCCGGGTGGAGCCTATTCGTGCAGAGCGGCGTTTCCCGGGGAGGACACGCTCCTGTGCCTCGAGGCGTCGGGCGGGACGTCGCAGGACCTGGCGAGCAATCGCCAGCAGTGCGCCGCACAGGGCAACACATTCGCGGAAGAGCCCTGCCCGCGTGAGGGGGCGCTTGGCGGGTGTCGTGAGACGGTCGCCGGGTCCAGCCTGGAGGCCACGATCTGGTACTACGCAGACGGGAGCTCGACGGCTGCCGACATCCGGATGCTCTGTGAGGGGCTGGCCAGCGTCGCGCCGTCGAGCCTCATGATCGAGTTCGTGCTTCCGTAGCGGACCGTCGCGGCGGACGCTGAGCGCCATGTAGAGTCACTGCGTGCACGGCAGTGAAGCTCTGGCGGCGGAGACCGGGGGAGCCTCCGCCCAGCTGCGGCGGCGAGGTCCGCTCGCCTTGCTGGCGGTGGCCGCGGGGTTCGGCGTCGCGAATCTCTATTACGCGCAGCCCCTCGCCGCGATGATGGCGAGCTCGTTCGGCGTCTCGGCAGGCGCGATCGGGCTGAGCCTGACGGCGTGCCAGCTGGGCTACGCGCTGGGGATGCTGCTCCTGGTGCCGCTGGGCGACGGCCGCGAGCGCCGCAGGCTGATGGTCCAGACCTCCGTGGCGACGGCGGTCTCGGCCCTGCTCGTCGCGTTCTCACCCAGCTATGCGGTGCTCGTGGTGGCGAGCGCGGTGCTCGGATTCAGCTCCTGCTTGCCGCAGATGACGGTCCCCTTTGCCGTGGGGCTGGTGAACCGCGACGAACGCGGCGCCGCGATCGGCACGGTGATGAGCGGCCTGCTGACAGGGATCTTGCTGTCCCGCACGGCGAGCGGGTTGCTCGCGGCCGCGATCGGCTGGCGTGGAACGTTCGTCGGCGCGGCGCTGGCGATGGCGATCCTCGCCCTGGTGCTGAGGCTGTCGCTTTCGGCGCAACGGCCGCCGGAGCCGCTCGCCTGGCGCGCGATCGTCGTTTCACTGCCCGCCGTGCTGCGCGCCGAGCCGCTGCTTCGGAGACACGCGCTGCTCGGCGCGCTCGGCTTCGCCAGCTTCAGCGTCTTCTGGGCGACCCTGTCGTTCCAGCTGGCGACGCTGGGCGAGGGGCCCCGGACGGCGGGTCTGTTCGGCGTGCTGGGGCTGGCGGGCGTCGCGGTCGCGGCGCCGATCGGGCGCCACGCCGACAGGCTGGGCCCGGCCCGGGTCAACGCCGTGGCGCTGAGTGTGCTGGCGGCGTCGTTCGCGGTGTTCGTCCTCGGTGGGCACTCGCTGCCGGGCCTCGCGCTCGGTGTCGTGCTGCTGGACGTTGGGATGCAGGCGAATCACCTGACGAATCAGACCGTCATCTTCGGGCTGCGGCCCGAGCTCCGGAACCGCGTCAACGCGATCTACATGGTGGTGTTCTTCATCGGTGGCGCGGTGGGGACGACTGTCGGGTCGTTGGCCTGGGAGGTGGCGCGCTGGAATGGGGTCTGCTTCGTAGGCGCCCTGTTCTCGCTCGTCGGGCTGCTTTTGTTGAAGCCGAAACCCGGGATTCCTAGGTCTGCGTGAGTGAGGCGGCTTGACGCGCCCCCGCGCGAGTATCACCACGTCACGATGCATCCACGAATTCGACGCTCGCTGATGGTTGCCCCGCTGTCGTGTCTCGCGCTTTCGGGCTGTCTGCCCGACGCGTCGGATCAGGAGGAGACGCAGGCGCTGTCGACGCCGGCCGCGGATGCAGCAGACCGGGGCGCCGCCGGGGCGCTCGTCGCGGTCACGCTCGCGAGCCGCGTGGGCGTCGTGCTCGACGAGCTTCCGCCCGCGCAACGCACCGCTGCCGCCAACTACTACCTGGCCAAGGGGAATCAGTTCTGGAAAGACCGCGCCGTCGCGCAGGCCAAGCACACGAGCTACCGCTTCACCTACCGGCAGTTCTATTACGACGTCGATCCCCCGAAGCTCAAGATGGCGATGCCGCCGGAGGAGCTCTGGCGCGTCGAGCTGAAACCCGGTGGCGCGAGGCGCGTGACCGTCGAGGGCCACGACGCCGTGGTGATCGAGTACACGCTAGAGAGCACGATCCTCTCCGACCGGGCATCGGCGGGCGAAGCCGAGCCCGAGCTCGCACGGGTAGGTGGCGTCTGGGACGAGCCCTTCAATCTGCCGCTGGACCCGGAGTTCGTCTTTCAGCGCACCGGGTTTGCGTGCATCGACGAGGACGGGTATCCGCTGCGCACGGCGGACTCGGAGAACGCCGCCCAGCTCTTCGATCAGGACTGCGACGTCGAGAGCCCGGACGAGTCGTCCTGCCACAAGACGGAGTTCCCTGCCGAGTCCTGCAAGCGCGCGCTGAAGCGGCACGTGGGTCGCGTCGACACCGCCGTCCACTTCGAGCGCGTTCGTTACGACAGAGCCAAGGCGGACGCGGTGCGCATCGCAAGCTACACGCAGACCCGCGTCCCCGACCTGGCCGTTCTGCCCCAGAACCTCGGTCACAACCGCATCACCTACCGCTACATCGCGCCCGATTCGTGCGCGGTCTCGGAGGCCTGCGTCACGGGCAGCGGCTGGCGCCGTCTGCTCATGTACGACGCGAGCATCAAGAACGCGAGCACCGTCGATCTGACGGTGGGCTTGGTGGACGAGAGCTCGCCCTTCGTCGCGCACAACGTGTTCGAGTTCAGCGCCTGCCACCAGCACTACCACTACAGCCACTACGGCGACTTCCGGTATGGCGCGCAGGCGGGCGACAAGCGCGCGTTCTGCATCGAGTCTACCGATCGTTACTACAACAGCGAGCAGACGCCCCTGACGCATCCGTACGGGTGCGACAACCAGGGGCTGGCGAGCGGCTGGGGCGACACCTACATCGCCGGCGTGGAGTGCAACTGGATCGACATCACGGACCTGGCCATTCCCGCCGGGGGCACGACGCAGACGCTGGAGTTCAAGCTGAATCCCGACCGGTTCATCTGCGAGGGGACGCCCGTGACGGACGCGAACGGTGAGCAGCTGTTCACGCCCACCGGCGAGATCGGTGAGAACGGCGAGCCTGTCGATCGCCCCCTCTGCGATTTCGGCGCGGGGTACCAGCAGAACAACCTCGGGCAGCGCAACGTCACCGTGCCGAAGGACGGTGGTTTCATCACCACCGCCTGCACGCGCGGCCAGGCCGGGCCGCTGCGGGACTGCGATTTCAAGGAGCGCGCCGAGAACCTGAGCTGCCGCCCGGGACGGCGCGTGCGCCTTCGCTGCAAGACGGACGGCAACGATCCGGCCCAGGTCATGCGCGTCTGCGAGAACAGCGCCCAGCTGGGCGGGGTGACGGCCTGCATGTACCGCGAGGCGGCGACCTCGCAGATCATCGACTCCTCCTGGACCACCGTGGAGTTCACCTGCCCCGCGGCGCACGACGCCAGCGAGCCGGGGGGCGGCTACGGCTACTACACCGCCCCGGTGCTGCCCACGGACGCGAACCGGCCGATCACCTGCCAGGTTCTCTGACGAACGGCGACCAGCCGCAAACGAACGGCGGCGACGTCACTTCTGGCGACGGACAGGATCGGCGGTGAGCAGGACGACCCGGCGCGCGGCGGGTACGGCCGTCACCGATGCGATCGGCACCGATCCCGTGACAGCGGTCCAGGTGTGTCCCGTTCCTGCATTGGCGGCCATGAGGTCGGTCATGGTCACGCTCGTATAGAAGCGTACCGGTCCGATCATCGCCCGCTCCGCCATGGGAACGTCGCTCCCGTCAGGCTCGGAACCGGACGGGGCGAACCATCTCGAAGAGCTCTTGCAGGTGCGAACGTCGAGGTCGCGGTACGATTTGTTCACGCGTTCCGAGTGCACGACCGAATCGTTTGCGGGAGACCAGAAGGACTCCGGCTTGTGGTGGATCGTCAGACGCTGGTCGGAGGTCAGAATCGTCACGAGGACCGAGCCGCGTTTCGGTAGGACGAGGGGGCTCAGCGCCGGGATGACCGCGTATTGGTCGTACGAGCAGCCGGCAACAGTGACGGCGAAAAGCGCCGCCACGGTGCCCGCACGCCGCCCAGGTTCGTTTGCGAGACTCACGCCGCTCACAATCTACAGAAACCGTCGTCGCATTCGTAGAGTCCGGGGGGCCGTCTGCAAATACTCCGGGCTTTCTGAGCGGTTCCGCAAGGCACGACTGCTGCAATGAGCGTTCGGGGCGAGGTCAGTGTGCGTGACCTCGTCTTCACCAAGGAGACGCTCATGGCTCACCGCTCGTTCGGCAGGATCGTTCGTCACGCGCTCATCGTCCTCTGCGTTGTCCTGTTCGGGCGGGCCTCGGCCTCGGCCGCCGAGCCGGCGGATCGGACCCTGTCTCCCTACTTCTTCGTCGAAGGGGGCGAGGCTGGTCTCGACGCATTTCCGCTCGAAGCCACCGACGTCCTCGCCAACGTCAGCGGCGTCATCGCCGAGGTCACGGTCACGCAGATCTACAAGAACAGCGGCAAGCTGCCGTTGAACGCGCGCTATGTCTTTCCGGCATCGACGCGTGCGGCCGTGCACGGCCTGCAAATCGCCGTCGGTGATCGACGCGTCGTCGCGCGAATCAAGGAGCGGCAGGAGGCCCTGCACGAGTTCGAAGCGGCCAAGCGGCAGGGGAAGACTGCGTCGCTTCTCGAGCAGGAGCGCCCGAACGTCTTCACCATGTCCATCGCCAACATTCTGCCCAACGATCGCGTGACGGTGGAGCTGCACTACAGCGAGCTGTTGATTCCGGAGGCGGGGATCTACGAGTTCATCTACCCGACGGTCGTCGGCCCACGCTACTCGACGCAGACGCCGGCGAGCGGTGAAACCTGGACAGCGAGCCCCTACCTGCGCAAGGGCACGGCGCCGCCGACCCGCTTCACGATGAAGACCAACATCTCCGCCGGCGTGCCGCTCTCCGGGTTGCATAGCCCGTCGCACGACCTGAAGGTCGACTGGGAGGGGCAGGGCATGGCGCACGCGACGCTGGCGCCGACCGTGGACTTCGCCGGCAACCGCGATGTCGTCCTGCGGTATCGCCTCACGGGCCAGGAGATACAGAGCGGGGTGCTCCTCCACCAGGGCCCGCGCGAAGATCTCTTTCTGCTCATGGTCCAACCCCCCGCCAAGGTGGCCGAAGCCGACATTCCCCCGCGCGAGTACGTCTTCGTCCTCGATGTGTCGGGGTCGATGCGCGGCTTTCCCCTGGAGACCGCGAAGCGCCTGATGCGCGATCTGCTCGGCGGCCTGCGCCCCACGGACAGCTTCAATGTCGTGCTGTTCTCCGGTGCGTCGCGGCTGTTGTCACCGCGTTCGGTACCTGCGGGCCAGTACGAGGTCGGGCGTGCGCTCGACTTCATCGACCACGAACATGGTGGCGGCGGCACCGAGCTCGGGGCGGCTCTGGAAACGGTCGTGAAGATTCCCCGCCGGGAACAGGTGTCCCGCACGGTGGTCGTGGTCACGGACGGCTTCATCGCGCAAGAACGCGGAGCCTTCGACCTCATCGCCCGGCATTTGAACGACACCAACGTGTTCTCTTTCGGGATCGGCACCAGCGTGAATCGTCACCTCATCGAGGGGATCGCGCGCGCCGGGCTGGGCGAGCCGTTCGTGGTGCTCGGTCCCGGAGAGGCGCCCGCCGTCGCCGCGCGCTTCCGCCGCTACATCGAAGCCCCGGTGCTCACCAACATCCACGTCGACTATCAGGGCGTCGAGGCCTACGACGTCGAGCCCGCCAGCCAGCCGGATCTCTTCGCCGAGCGACCCATCACCGTGTTCGGCAAGCTGCGCGGGCGCGGACGCGGACGGATCGTGGTGACGGGGCGAACGGCCGCCGGGACGTTTCGAAAGACCTTCGACCTCGCGGGCATCCGGCCGCGGCCGGAACACGCCGTCCTGCCGCAGCTCTGGGCGCGCACGCGCATCGCACGCCTCTCGGACTTCTCCTTCGAGGACAGTGCCGCCGCACGCGAGGTCACGACGCTCGGGCTGACCTATTCGCTTCTCACCCGGTACACCTCGTTCATCGCGGTGATCGAGCAGGTCCGCGTCCGCCCCGGGTCGAGCGTCGACGTGCAGCAGCCTCTCCCGTTGCCCGTCGGGGTCGAAGAGACCGCCGTCCCCGAGTACAACTCGGGCGCCGAGCCGGAGCTCTGGTTACTGTTCGTGCTCGGGACCGGGGTCCTCGTCGCCATGCACCGGCGCCGCCGGGGCCAGGTCACGTGCTGAGGCCGAAGGCGGCCGACGCTGTATTCGTCGCGGTCGCGTTCCTGCTCGCGCTCGGCGTCAAGGCGTTCTACAGCCACGCCGGCGGTCCGGCGCTCGCCTTCGTCCTGGCGCCGAGCTGCTGGCTGGCGACCCATCTCGGCGGAATCGACCTGGTCGCGGAGGAGGGCGCCGGCTTCATCAGTCATGCGCACCGGATGGTGGTCGGCCCCGCGTGCGCCGGCGTGAACTTCTTCGTCATCGCGTTCCTGGCGGTCTATCTCTCGCGCCGGATGACCGGGGTCCGGGAGCGGGCCGGTGGGCTGTTGATCGCGGTCGCCGTCGCGTATGTGGCCACGATCCTGACCAACGGCCTACGCATCATCCTGGCCGCGCATCTGTTTCAGCTTGGCGGCGTCGGATGGTTCACCCCCGAACGGCTTCACCGGCTCGCGGGCGTCGTGATCTACTGCGTCGCCGTCGTGACCCTGTGCCGGGCCGTGGCGCCGGAGCGCCGTTCGTTGCTCATCCCGCTCGCTTGCTACCTGGGCGTCGCGATCGGGCTCCCGCTCCTGAACGGCGCGGCCCGGAACCGGCTCTTCGTCGAGCATGCGCTCGTCGTGACGGGCGCGACCCTCGTGGTGCTCGCGATCGCACGCCTGGCGGCGGCCCGGGCCACCGCGTCGGGCTCAGCGCCTACGCCAGAAGCGATTCCAGCGTCGCGCGGTCCAGCTTCTGCATGAGGCTGCCGTCGGCGGAGATGATCGAGGCGGCGAGATCGCGCTTCGTCTCCTGCAGGGCCGCGACCTTCTCCTCGACGCTGTCGCGGCACAGGAGACGGTACACGAACACCTGCTTGTCCTGTCCGATGCGGTGGGCGCGGTCGACCGCCTGCGCTTCGACGGCGGGGTTCCACCAGGGGTCCAGGACGAAGACATAGTCGGCCGCCGTCAGGTTCAGACCCACGCCGCCGGCCTTCATGCTGAGCAGGAACAGCGGGCAGGCCTCGTCGGTCTGGAAGCGGGCGACGCGCGCCTGGCGATCCTGGGTGGCGCCGTCCAGGTACTCGTACGGCACCTTGTCCGCGTCGAGCCGGTCGCGCACCAGGGCGAGGAAGCTGGTGAACTGCGAGAAGACCAGGGCCTTGTGCCCCTCGCGCCGGACCTCCTCCAGGCGCGCCAGCAGGACGTCCATCTTTCCGCTGCCCTGCGCCGCGCGCGTCTTGTCGACGAGTCCGGGGTGGCAGGCGACCTGCCGCAGGCGCAGCAACGCCTCCAGCACCAGGATCTTCGACTTGCCCAGGCCCTCCTTCTCGATCCTCCCGAGCAGGCTGTCGCGGTAGTGCTCCCGTAGCTCGTCGTAGAGACGGCGCTGCTCCGGCTCCATCTCGCAGAGGATCGTCTCCTCCTGCTTGGCGGGCAGCTCCGGCGCGACCTCTTCCTTCGTGCGGCGCAAGATGAAGGGGCGCAGCGCGCGCGCCAGCGACGCCACTGTCTCCGGTTCCAGTCGCCGTGCGCCCGTCGCCGCGGCAAACGGGCGCGCCGTTCCCAGCATGCCGGGGTTCAGGAATTCGATCAGCGACCACAGCTCGCCGAGATGGTTCTCGATCGGCGTGCCCGACAGGGCCAGACGATGGTCTCCCTGCAGGAGCCGGGCTGCCTTCGCCGATTCGGAGTCCGCGTTCTTGATCGCCTGCGCCTCGTCGAGGATCACGTAGTCCGCCTCGATCTCTCGCAGGAAGGCGGCGTCCTTGCGCAGCACGCCGTAGGTCGTCAGCAGCAGGTCGGCGCGGGCCAGCTGGCGCCGGAGGGCGGTCGCGTTCGCCGCGCGCTCGGGGCCGACGTGGGTGAGGATGCGCAGCTTCGGCGCGAAGCGCGCCGTCTCCTGCTCCCAGTTCCAGACCAGCGACTTCGGCACCACCACGATCGAAGGTCGCTCGTCTCGGCGCGGCCGCCCCGCCAGCATCGCCAGGACCTGGATCGTCTTGCCCAGGCCCATGTCATCGGCCAGGCACCCGCCGAATCCGAACCGGCGCAAGAAGGAGAGCCAGCCGAGGCCGGCCTCCTGGTAGGGGCGTAGCTCTCCGCGAAACGTTCGCGGCGCCTTCTCGGTGTCGACGCCGGCGAACTGGCGAAGCTCCTCGCGCGCCTTGCCGAACAGCTCGTCGACCGATGCGTCGGGCTGCGACGCGAGCAGCGCGTCCAGCAGTCCCGCTTGCGCCGTCCGGAAGCGGAGGCGATCGCCCTCGATCTCGCCCATCTCGGCCAGCGGCGCGTATTTCCTGAGCCACTCTTCGGGCAGCATGCCGAAGCTGCCGTCACCGAGGACGACCATGGTGTCGCCCCGTCGCAGCGCCCGCAGCAGCTCGGGAAGCGTGGCCGCGACGCCGTCGAAGTCGATCTCCGCGTCCAGGTCGAACCAGTCGACCCCGCTCGTGACCGAGAGATGGAAGCGTCCCGGTTGCCGGTACAGCTTCCCCTCGGCCTCCACCCGCCACCCGGCGTCGACCAGCGTCCGGACCGCTCCCGCCAGCCGCGCGCGCGGGATGTCGTAGCGTCCGGGGACGAGGCCCTCCCCCGTGGGGGCCGGCGCGCGCTGGAACCCGGCCTCCAGCACCTTGGCGGCGGCTGCCGCCTCGGCATCGCGATCGCGGCGGACGAGACGACGCTCCGACACGCTGGCGATCACCGTCCGCGGGTCGGCGACCGCGATCGGCGACCCGTCGTAGCGAAACGACAGCTCCGCCGTCGGACGATCGGACGGGGCGCCGCCCCAGGTCGACACGCGGGGGGCGGGCGGGCCGATCTTCAGGTGCGGCGTCGTTGTCCCGGCGCTCTCCTTGAGGGAGAGGTCCTCCGGGAGCGCCAGCCGCGGAAGCGTCGGTTGGGCATAGAGGCGCGAAAGGAACGCGTCCTCGTCGGCGGCGGGCAGCACCACATTTCCGCCCGCCCGCAGCGAGGCGAGCATCGAGAACGCGTCGAAGTGGCGCAGTCGCCCGACGCCGCGCTCGAACAGCACCCAGCCCGAAGTCGTCATCAGCAGCGGCGCGGATACGGGCAGGGTCTCGTCGCCGCGCTGAATGACCCCGGCGATCTCGCTCCCGGTTCCCGTGGCGTCGCGAGAGAGCGCGAGGACGAACTCCCAGGGCGGACTGCCGTCGTACCTCGCCGGAACCAAGTCGGCGTTCGCCTCTCGCCGCATGAACAGGCGGCCGGTCTCCGCCAGCAGGGGCATGAGCTCGCCGGCCATCGCCGTCGGGATCCGCGCCTCCGAGGTGAACCGACGCTCGGGCGCGTACGCGTAGCCGTACGGCTGGTAGCCGGGAGCGGCGCTCCCGGTCAGCGTCGCCGCCGCCTGGACGAGGGGCAGCGCCCGGCGGTCGCGCTCGTCGGGCAGGAACTCCAGAGCCTCCACGGGAACCATGGCCGGCTTGTCCCTGGCGAAGCCGCCCTTCTTCCTCGCGGTCCGCGTCCGCAGCGGAGATCGTCAGCTCGCCCTGCTGGCGGGTCTTCTCCACCTCGACCACGTAGAGGATCTCCCCGGGTGTCTCCGGCGGGGCGCGCGGCCGAAGCGCCGCGGGGCCGCTCCCGCTGGGGAAGAACAGGGTTTCCCAGTCGGTCTCCCGAGAGTCGACGGGGCCGCCGTCGTCGAGGGGCCGCCAGAAGCTTGACCTTGGTGAAAGACGGCAGGGCCGCCAGCATTCCCTGGTAGGACGCGACCAGCGCGGTCGCCCAGAGGTGCTTGCACGGCCCCTCGTTCTCGAAGGCCGGGCAGGAGCACCAGAGCATCAGGATGCGGCCGTCGACCTCGATGCGGACGTCATAGTCTTCGCCCCCGATCACCACGGCCCGGATCGCCGCCGCGGAGGCGTGCGTGATCCTCACCGCGCCGGCACGTTCGCACACGGCACCCCGGAGGCGAACGGTCTCCGAGAACCGCCTGGCGAGCTCGTCGAGCTGCATTTTCGAGAGCGTTGCTAGCACGAACGCGCGCGCTACGCTGGCGCGCCGGCGTCGGCCGCGGGCAGCGCGTCGACGGTGTTCTCCAGCGCTTCGCGTTTCGCCTTCTCTTTGCGGTGGTCCTTGGCGATCAGGACGTAGACGGAGGGGACGACGAAAAGCGTGAAAAGCGTCCCGATCGTCATGCCGCCGACCAAGACGATCCCGATCGAGTTGCGGGCGACGGCGCCGGGGCCCGACACCAGCGTCAGCGGGAAGTGCCCCGCGACGGTCGCGACGCTGGTCATCAGGATCGGGCGCAGGCGGATGCTCGCCGCCTGGATGACGGCCTCGATCTTGTCCATCCCTTGCAGCTGCTGTTCGTTCGCGAACTGGACGATCAGGATGCCGTTCTTCGCGATGAGGCCAGCCAGCGTGACCAGGCCGACCTGCGAATAGATGTTGAGCGTGGTCGTCCAGCCCTCGGTGAGCCCGAAGGACATCCCGGGAGGGCCCGCGAACTTCAGGAAGGTGAAGATGAGCGCGCCGAACATCGCCAGCGGCACCGAGCCCGGCGAGGATGACGAACGGGTCGCGGAACGAGTTGAACTGCGCCGCCAGCACCAGGAAGATCACCAGCATCGCCAGCCCCAGCGCGGGCAGGAACCGCCCCGACTCCTGGCGGAGCTGGCGCGACTCGCCCGTGTAGTCGAGCTTCGACCCCGGCGGCAGGATCTTCGCGGCCGTCGTCTCGAGCACCTGCAGCCCGTCCTGCAGAGAGCGGGTCGGCAGGCCCGAGATCTTGATCGCGTTCAGCTGCTGGAACCGGTTCAGCGACCGTGGCTCCAGGCCGCTCTTGATGGTCGCGATCGCCGACAGCGGGATGAGCCGGCCGCCCGGCCCCGATACATGGATGTCGGACAGCTGCGCCGCCGTCAGTCGCCCCGCGCGCGCGATCTGCGGGATCACCTTGTAGCTCCGGCCGTCCATGTTGAACCGGTTGACGAAGTTGCCGCTCAGGATCGACGACAGATCCGAGCCCAGCTGCTCCATCGTCACGCCCATCGACGCCGCCTTGCTGCGATCGATGACGATCTCGGCGTTCGCCTGGTCGATGCGGACGTCGACGATGGGCGGGAAGGCGAACTGATTGCTCGCCATCGCCGCCATGACCAGCTGGTCCGCGTACCGCACCAGCTGGTCGTGCTCCGCCGTCGAGGTCAGCACGACCTCGACGGGGAACAGCCCCGGGTTGGGGAGGGCGGGCGGCAGGAACACCGGCGCGCGGATGCCGGTGATGCCGGCCAGCTTCATGTTCAGCTCGTGCTCGATCGGGAACACGCTCCGCTTGCGCTCGGTTCCACGGCTTGAGCGCGATGCCGCCGAAACCCTGGGTGGGGAAGCTGATCTGGAAGCTGTGCTCGAACTCGGGCGTGGTCCGCGAAGATCTTGCCGACCTCGGCCGAGTACGTCGTCACCTGTTCCAGCGTCGCGTTGGCGGGGACGTCGATGGCGCCGAAGATGAAGCTCTGGTCCTCGTGCGGCGCGAGCTCCGCCGGCGAGAACATGTAGAGCGGCAACAGCAGCAGCGACAGCACGATCCAGACCGCGTACACCGCCGGGACGGAAGCGGAGGGTCGCCGTCAGCAGCTTCGTGTAGCGGTTCCGTGACGGCGTCGAAGCGCGCCCTCGACCTTGCGGGCGAACCAGCGGTGCTGGTGCTCGGAACGCAAGAGCCGCGACGACATCACCGGCGACAGCGTCAGCGCCACGACGCCGGAGATGAAGACCGCCCCCGCCAGCGTGAACGCGAACTCGCGGAACAGCGCGCCGGTCAGCCCGCCCTGGATGCCGATCGGCACGTACACCGCGGCCAGGGTGATGGTCATCGCGATGACCGGCCCGACCAGCTCGCGCGCGGCGATCAGCGCCGCGTGGTACGGCGTCCGCCCCTCGCGGATGTGGCGCTCGACGTTCTCGACCACGACGATGGCGTCGTCGACCACCAGGCCGACCGACAGCACGATGGCCAGCAGCGTCAGCAGGTTCAGCGTGAAGCCGAAGGCCTGCATCAGGAACACGGCGCCGATCAGGGAGACCGGGATGGCGACGACCGGCACCAGGGCCGACCGGAGCGACCCCAAGAACAGGAAAATCACGATCATCACGATCACGATCGTCTCCGAGAGCGTCTTGACGACCTCCCGCATCGCGTCCTTGATGTAGGCGGTCGAGTCGTAGGCGACCTTCACCTGCATCCCGGTCGGCAGCTCGCCGCGGATGCGCTCGATTTCCTGGTTGACGTCGCCGATCACGTCCAGGGCGCTGGAGCTGGGGAGGACCCAGACCCCCATGAACACCGCCTTCTGGCCCGAGAACCGCACGTCCTGGTCGTACTCGTCGGCGCCGAGCTCGACGTCGGCGACGTCATCCAGCCGGACCAGCGCGCCGTTCTGCTCGCGGATCACCAGCTTCTTGAACCCATCCAGCGAGCGCAGGTCGGTCGAGGCGGCCACGTTCAGCTGCGTCAGCCCGCCCTTGGTCGTGCCGGCGGCGGTCAGGTAGTTGTTGGCGGCGAGCGCCCGCCGCAGCTGCGACGGCGTGACGTTGAGCGCCGCCATCCGATCGGGCTTCAGCCAGGCCCGCAGCGCGAACGTGCGCGCCCCCAGGATCTCCGCGCGTTGCACGCCGGAGATCGCCGACAGCCGGGGCTGCACCACGCGGATCAGATAGTCGGTGATCTGGTTGTCCTGCAGCACGTCGGAGGTGAAGCCGAGGTACATCGCGGCGATCTGCGCGTCGGACGGCTCGACTTGAATCGCCGGCACCTGCGCCTCCGGCGGCAGATCGGCGCGGACCTGATTCACGCGCGAGCTGATGTCGGCCAGCGCTTCGGCCGCGTTGAAGTTCAGCTTCAGTCGCACATTGATCGTCGAGAGGCCCAGGACGCTCTGCGACTCGATGTAGTCGATGCCGTCGGCGGCGGCGATCGACCGCTCGAGCGGCGTGGTGATGAAGCCGCGCACCAGATCGGCGCTGGCGCCGACGTACACGGTCTTCACCGTCACGGTGGCGCTCTCGATCTTCGGGTACTGGCGCACGTTCAGGCCGCGGATCGCCTGCAGGCCGGCGACGATGATCAGCACGCTGACCACGATCGCCAGCACCGGCCGGCGCAAAAATAGGTCGGTGAGCTTCATGGCGGTCAGCGGTTCTCGGGGTGCGGCGCCAGCTGCGGCTTCGCTTGCACCGTGTTGTCCACGACCGCGGGCGCGTTGTTCCGCAGCTTGAACGCGCCCGCGCTCACCACCGTCTGTCCGGCCGTCACACCCTTGGTGATCGCGACGAAGTCGCCACGCGCCGCGCCCGTGCGAACGAACTGCTGCCGCGCGATCTTGACCGGCTTGCCGTCGGGTGTCTTGTCCATCCCCGGCGAGCCCGGCTTCTTGTCCTCGAGGACGAACACCGAATCGCCGAACGACGCGTGGACGATCGCCGTCTGCGGCACGGCCACCACCGACGCCTGCGTCGGCTTGATGACGTCGACGTTGACGAACGTGCCGGGACGCGGGCTTCCGGACAGCTCGGGGATCTCGGCGCGGATCTTCACGTTGCGGGTCGTCGGATCGACCGTCGGGTCGAGGGCGCTGATCTTGCCCGCCAGGCCGTCCTTCGACCCCTCCATCGTCACGCGCACGGGCAATCCGACGGTGATGGTCGCCAGCTCCTCCTGCGGCAGCGAGAAGTCGACGAACGTCCCGCCCACCGCGTCCAGGGTCGTCACCGTCGTCCCCGGCGTCAGGTACTGGCCGACGTTGACGGCGCGGATGCCGAGCTTGCCGCGAAACGGCGCCTTGATGACCTTGCGTTCGACCTGCGCGCGCAGCGCCGCCGTGTCGGTGGTCGCGGTCTTGAGCTGCGCCTCGATGTCGTCCATCTGGGCGTGGCTGATGACGTTGCCGGCCGCGAGCTTCTTGGAGCGCTCCGCGTTCCGGTCGGCGAGGTCCCGGCGCGCGTTCGCCGACGCCAGCTGCGCGCGCTCGATCGAGGCGTCCAGCTCGATCAGCGTCTGCCCCTCGCGCGCGATCTGTCCCGACTGGAAATGAATCTTGCTGACGGTCCCCGGGACCTCGTTGCTGACGGCGACGCTGCGCAGGCTGGCGATGCTGCCCACCGCCGACACGGTCGTCTCCCAGGTCGCGGCCTGCGCGACCGCCGAGCCCACCGCCTCCGGGGGCGGGCCCATCGCCTGCATCTGCTTGCCCATCCCGATCAACTTGCCGATCTGGGCGCCCTTGACCCCCGCCAGCAGTCCGACGAGGACCAGCAAGCCAGCCGCCACCAGCAGGTACCTTTTCAGTCTTCCGTGCGTCGCCACGGGGCCAAGTCTAAGGTGCCCCGGCTGAGCTGCTAGTCCGAATGCTTCGCCACCGACGCCGGCGCGCAGTAGCCTGCTTTGGCGGCGCCCATGAACAGGCCCTTACACAAGACCGTCTTCCACGTCTGGTGGGATCACGTCGACGGGTCGACGGGCAAGCTGGTGCGGAGCGACAAGGAGTTTCCGCGCAAGGAGGAGGCGGCGTCCTTCATTCGCAAGACGCCCCATCTCATCAATCACGGCGCCGCCGGCTGCTATCTGTTGACCGAGTCCCGTGAGGTGGCAAGGGACGGCAAGGCGACGGTCACCACCGTTCGCCAGGACGTCTGGACGTTTCAGGAGCTCGCGTCGATGGCGCGCGGGGCGGGGTGAAGGTCAGCGCGGGCTGCTGGACGCCGCGCGCAGCGCGGCCCGGGCTTCGGCCTTGTGCCAGCCGCGGGGCGCGACCTCCAGATAGCGCTGGTAGGCCGCGCGGGCATCCCCGTCCCGCCCGTTCGCCACGTCGGCGCGCGCGATGATGATGTAGGCCTCGGCCGCGTTCGGGTCGAGCGCGAGCGCGCGTCTCGCCCACTGGGCCGCCTCGTTGACGCGCGTGTGCGCGTGCTCGGCCTGCGCGACCGCCAGCGCCAGCGACGCGTTCTTCGGATCCGCCGCGAACGCGCGCGCGCAGGCCTCCGGCGACCGTCGCCAGAGCCCGCTTCGGGTAGAGATGTCGCACTCGTCGGCGGGGGCGTCGCCGTCCTTCGCCTTCGCCGTTGCCTGCACCTGCGCCTGCGCGGCGGCCGGCTCGGCCGCGGGTTCCGCCACGGCCGGAACCGACGGTTCGGGCTCCCGCACCACGGGGGCCGCCTCCGGGATTGCCGATGCGGCGGCGGGCGCCGTCGCCGCGAGCGCGGTTGCTCGAGGCGTGACGGGTGAGGTTCGCGCCGGCTTCGCGGCTTGTGCACGCGACTGCCGCCAGCGCGCCACGCGCGGGCTCAGGGCGACCGCGCCGAACGCGACCGCTCCCAACATCAGCGCAAACAGGATCCGCGCCCGCAGCGTCTGCTGGCTGGCGCGCCGTCGCGCGCTCTCTTGGGCCGCCCGCACCGCCTTCAGCGACGCACGCGCCTCCTGGGAGACCCTGTGCGACACGATGGTGACGCTGACTCTCTCCGCGGCCTCCGGCTGTTCGAGCATCGGGCGATTCAGCCACCGTCCGTGCCGGGGCGCAAAAAAGCAGCACGTTTATGCGACAGGACTAGCCTGGGAGGGTCGTTATCCTGTAAATTAAGTAGCGTAACTTACGTATTGCGGCGCATTAAACCGCGCAAACTAGGTCGCAACACGAGCCCCCCCGATGCGACGCAGACCTGTTCCTAAAGTCATCGCGAACGCGCTCGCGAGCGAGGGCGCGGCGGAGATCTCCCAACTCCAGGACGAGATCTTCCTGCTGGAGACGTTGATGGACAACGTCCCCGACAGCATCTACTTCAAGGATCGCCAGAGCCGCTTCACGCGCATCAACCGTTACGCGGCGGCGCGATTCGGCGTTTCGGACCCGGCGCTGGCGGTCGGGCGGACCGACTTCGACTTCTTCACCGACGAGCACGCGGCGCAGGCGCGGAGCGACGAGCAGGAGATCATCCGAACCGGCCAGCCGCTGGTCAACGTCGAGGAAAAAGAGACCCCGGCCGACGGCGACATCCGCTGGGTCTCGACGACGAAGCTCCCGCTCCGCGATCGGCTGGGGAACATCGTCGGCACCTTCGGGATCTCGCGCGACATCACGGCGCGCAAGAAGGTCGAGGAGCAGCTCGAGCGACAGGCGTTCTACGACCCCCTCACCGATCTCCCCAACCGCGCGCTGTTCCTCGACCGCCTCCAGCACCTGTTTCACCGCGGAAAGCGCGCGCTCGGCGCACCGCTGTTCGCGGTGCTCTACCTCGATCTCGATCGCTTCAAGGCCGTGAACGACAGCCTCGGACACCAGGCCGGCGACGAGCTCCTGAAAGCCACCACGCGGCGGCTCGAACGCTGCGTGCGACCGGGCGACACGCTCGCGCGCATGGGCGGCGACGAATTCACCCTGCTGCTCGAACAGATCACCGGCGAGGCGGACGCCACCGGCGTGGCCGAGCGGATTCATGCAGAGCTGGCGGCGCCGATCGAGGTGCGCGGACACGAAGTGTTCACCACGGTCAGCGTCGGCATCGCGCTGTCGAGCGCGGGCTTCGACTGCCCCGACGACATGCTGCGCGACGCCGACACCGCCATGTACCGGGCCAAGGCGGCCGGCCGCGCCCGCCATCAGGTGTTCGCCGGCGACATGCACCAGCGCGCGGTGTCGTCGCTGCGGCTCGAGACCGATCTGCGACGCGCCCTCGAGCGGCACGAGATCGTCCCCTACTACCAGCCGATCGTGGATTTCGACAGCGGTGCGTTGCTGGGGTTCGAGGCGCTCGCGCGCTGGCAGCACCCCGGCCTGGGCCTGCTGCTGCCCGACCTCTTCGTGCCGGTCGCGGAAGAGACCGGGCTCATCGGGCCGATCGGTGACTGGATGCTGGGCGAAGCCTGCCGGCAGGTTCGCGCATGGCAGCGCCTGCAGCCGCGCTGGTCGACGCTGGGCATGGCCGTCAACGTCTCCACCCGCCAGCTGTCGCAAGGCGGGGGCGGGGGCGGGATCGCGGCCGAGGTCGAGCGCGTGCTCGGCGCGACAGGTCTGGACCCCGCGCACCTGACGCTCGAGATCACCGAGAGCGCGCTCATCCACGACCTCAACGCCGGCGCCGGGCTGGTGCAGCGGCTGCACGCCATGTCGGTCGGCCTGCACCTGGACGACTTCGGCACCGGTTACTCGTCGCTGGCGTACCTGCCCAGCTTCCCGGTCCACGCGCTGAAGGTCGATTGCTCCTTCGTGAGCCAGATGGACCGCGCGCCCCAGCAGGCCGCCATCGTCAAGGCGATCGTGTCGCTCGCGCACAACCTCGGGATGGAGGCCGTGGCCGAGGGGGTCGAGACGCAGACCCAGGCCGACGCCCTCCGCGCGCTGCGCTGCCGGCGTGGGCAGGGATTCCTGTTCTCGAAGCCGCTCCCCGCCGCGGAGGCGGAGCGGCTCCTCACGGGCAGCATCCCGACGATCTCCAAACGACCGTAGCTCGCCACGGTTGAGGGGGTACAGTCCCCCCATGACGGGAGCCATCGCCCTCGGTCTCGCTTTTCAGGTGGCGCTGACCGCGTGGTTCGGGCCGGCCATTCCAAAGACGGAGATTGCCGGGGCTACGCATCTCCCGGACACCACCGAGACGAAGCTCCTGCCCGGCACCAAACTGGATCTGCTGGCCGCGGAGAAATGACGGGAGGCCCGATCCGATTCCGCTCGCGCTCCGTAGATCTTTTCACGGCGCTCGGCCGTGAGGGGGACTAACGGACCATGTCTAAGCGAAAGCGCTCTAGGAACACCCCAACCGTGGCTGCGGACTGGGGGGACCTCGAGCAGGCCTTCTTCGACGCCGCGCCGCCCGACGATCCGGAGCCGCCGGAAGAAGCGGCGCGCTTCGACGATCTGACCTCGACCGCGCCCGCACCGCGCCCGATGCTGGTTTTTGTCCGGCACGGCTTGGCGGGAATCCGCCGGATCCTCGACGCGGGCGCGCTGGCCTTGGATGGGCAATTGGTCGGCGTCGCCGTCGTTGCCCTGTCGGTGCTGGTCGGGCTCTCCGCCGTGGTCTTCGCGTCGGTGCGCTGAGCGATCAGTCGGCGACGAGGATGTTCCACTCCATGTTCGCTCCGGTGGTGATGGAGGGGCGGCCCTGGACGGGCGCGCCGCTGGTGTTGCTGCCCACGCTCAGGCAGTGGAAGGTCTGGTCCGAGCAGATGCGGAAGTAGCCGCCGCCGGTGGGCGAGGCGTACCAGCCCTGGAACGCGCTGGTGCTTCCCGAGGTGGTCTGTTTGACCTGCGGCAGGTTCGTGTCCGGGAACGTCGACGACGCGAGCGACACGAGCTTGCCCGAGCTCTGAGCCTTGAACGAGTAATAGAAAGGTCCGAGCTTCGAGATCCGGAACTTGAGCCTCGGCAGGCTGGTGTAGGCGAGCTGGTCGAAGGCGGCGCCCTCCGCCGTGGAGTTCCCGGCGACGTCGAGGCAGAGGCCGCTCTGGCGATTGCAGAGCTTGTAGTCCGTCACGGCGTCGAAATCCCGGTACACGGTGATGATGCGCGAACGGGTGCCGCACTTGGTGAACCCGTCCGACACGTCCGGGTTCCCCATCGCGTCCCAGTGGGTGTAGCTGGTGGTGCCGACGCAGTTGGCGTTGCAGTACCCGGCCCCGGAGAAGGGGTTCTTGTAGGGCGACCCGGTCTGCTGGGCGCCGAGACGGCCCGGGAACCACGGCCGAGTTGAAGTCGCTGCCGTTGCAGTAGTTCGCCACCGGCGGGCTGACGAAGATGTTGCCGAAGAACGAACCCTCCTGGAACGGGTAGTCGGAGGTGTAGCCCCAGCCGAGGGCCGGGCTGGTCACCCACCATCCAGAGGCCGATGTGCTGCCCCTTGGTGTTCACGTGCGCCATCATGCAGGCGCTCACCAGCTCCTGGCAGGCGACGCCGCACGCGCCGGCCTCCCACTCGGGCGCGAGGCCGATGAGGCCGTTGAAGGTGTAGGTGACTCCGCTGTACGTCTTGGTGATCTTCCGCTTGTCCGGCAGGGCGCAGCGCACCAGGTACTCGATAGTCTTTCGTCCGTCCGCCGACGTGATGAGGCCGTTGGAGGCCGACAGCCCGTTGGAGAGCGTCAGGCCGTTGGAGAGCGTCAGTCCGTTGGAGAGCGTCAGCCCGTTCGAGAGCGTCAGGCCGTTGATCGCGGCCAGGCCGTTGGTCGCGACGATGGCGTCCTCCGCGGTCTGGAGGGCGTCATTCTGCGCGTCGCCTTCCTGACAGCCGGCGAGCAACGAAGAGCCGAAACCGAGGACGGTCATCCAGAGCAGACGGGTGGACTTGAGCATCGACCGGCTTGCCTAGCAGGAATCTCAGCCACTTCATAACGTAAGGAAAACAACGGAAAATTGACTTGCCGTTGAGCTTCACCTGTTGCCTTCAGCCTTCCTGGTTGTTGTGAGCCCGACAACAGGAAGGCGCGCCAAAAATGAGGCGCGGCGCGGATTTAGTGGCGCGCGGCGAGCCAGGCGTTCAGGTCGGCCAGGTCCGTCTCGACGAACGTGGTCTTGACCGTCTGCTGGTACTCCTGCCGCGCGCGCAGAACCAGGTCCATCCCCCGTCCTCGGTCGATGTTCCCGTCGAACAGCGTCCTGCCGAGCGCGAAGTGCACCTCCGCGAGCTCCGAGACGGTGGCGTTCGAGGCCTCCCGATTTCGCTGGGCGCGTTCGAGCAGAGCCAGGGCACGGTCGAACCGGCCCAGGTTGCAGGCGGCGAGCCCGATGACCCACAGCGAGTGGGCGACGAAGAGCCCGTTCGGGTCCATCTCCCGCTCGAGAATGGGGAGCGCGCGCTCCGCGAATCCGATGGCCTGGGCGAAGCTCCGCGTCCTGCAGAGCCACTCGCTGTGGTTCGAGAGGGCGCCGGCCGTCTTCGGGATGCTCGGGCCCCAGCCCCGCCGCCAGGATCTCGATGGCGCCCGCGGAGGCCTCGATGCCCTCCGTGATCGAACCGGCCTCGATGAGATACCCGGACAGGTTGCAAAAGGTGAGGCCGACGTCGGGTGAGTCGGAACCGAAAGCGCGTGTCTTGGCGGCGATCGCCTCGCGGGCGTCCTCGATGGCCCGACCGAGGTCGCCCTGCGCCCGTCTCATGCCGGCGCGGTTGTTGAGGTACCAGCCCCACAGATCGTCATGCTCGCCCATGCGGCGCAGCAGCATCTCCGTGTGGCGGCACCAGATCTCCGCCAGGTCGAACCGCGCCTGCAGATAGCCCGTCGTGTAGACGATGTACGTGGCGGCCTCCGCCGCGACCTCGTCGTCCCGGGCCAGCTCCGCGCTCCAGATCGACTCTTCGAGGCACGCGACAGCGGCGTCCGCGCGACCGGCGTCGTTGTGCAAGATGCCCTGCAGCAGCAAGACCTCCGCGAGGGCGGGGCCGTAGGCCAGTCGTCGGGCCTCTTCAACGGTGGGCTCACATTGTTCCAGCGCGTCACGGTAGCGGCCGACGCGCAGGAGGGCGCGCAGATCGCCGGTGCGCGCCCGCAACCGGGTGACGGCCTCCTGCGTGGTCGCGTCCGTCGGTGGCCGGACGACCGCCCGCAGGAGCTCGATGTTTCGGCAGCGCTCGGGAGGGGGGAGAGCCATCGCCGCGCTCACCGCGTTCTCGACCACCTCGCCCGTCGCCGCTCGAAACAGCCGGCAGAGCGCCGTCAGATCGCGCAGTCCCTCCATCAGGCACTCGACGCGCAGGTCGAGGACCTCGGTCGACTGCTCGCCGCGCAGGTGGGTCGCCTCGCAGGCGTCGACGTAGAGGCTCGACCAGCGTTCGACGTAGCGATCGAGCAAGGAGCGGGTCCTGTCGAACGTCGCTTCGGCGTAGGCCTTCCCGGTCGCCAGGAACGCCCGGTGCACCTCGTCCTTCTCGGGAGGCAGGGCCAGGGCCAGGGCGCTCTCGCCCCTCTTGCCCGGCTCGCCCCTTTCACCCTCGACGGGCAGCGTCCAGATCCCATCCAGCCGGGCGGCGGCGCCGCTCGCGAAGCCGGTCTTGGCCGCCCCCGGCCGCCGATCGATCTCGTTGAGAAGATCGTTCATCGACGGGAAGCGGTCCTCGGGATTCACCGACAGCCCGCGCTTGAGCGCGGCCCGGAGCCACGAGGGGACCGTGTCGGACTCCGGAGGTTCGACCAGGCGGCCCCTGACCACGCAGTCCGCGAGCTCGACCAGCGTCCGCCCCCCGAACGGACGCGCGTTGAAGAGCGCCTCGTAGAGCGCCACGCAAAAGCTGAACTGATCCGAACGCGCATCCGCGAGCCGGCCGCGAAACTGTTCGGGGGACATGTAGGCGGGCGTTCCCATCAGCGTCCCCGTGCGGGTCAGCTTCTGATCCATGGCCGCCAGGGTCGCGGGCGCCGTCGTACGCGCCGAGCTATTGATGGCCTGGGTCGCCTCCGGGTCGATGCGGGCGGTGTCTTCCACCCGCAGCGTCGGCCCCATCTCGGCCGTCGGGTCCGCGACGGGGCCCTGCGGGTCCGCGTCCAGCGTCGCCCCCCAGCGGGCGAGGCCGAAGTCCATGACGCGCACCTGGCCGTTGCGCGACACCATGACGTTGTCGGGTTTGAAGTCGCGGTGGACCAGATCCTTGTCGTGGGCGGCCGCCAGCCCACGGCCGGCGGGGATGAACACGTCGAGGATCTCCAGCCAGGTCCGGCGCTTGGCCTGCAGCCAGTAGCCAAGCGTGTGCCCGTCGACGAACTCCATCGCGATGAACACCCGGTCGCCCAGCGTGTCCGCCTCGTACACCACCACCACGTTCGGATGGGAGATCCGCGCCGCCGCTTGAGCTTCGCGCATGAGGCGCCCGCGACTGGCCTGCCCCTCGGCGTCGTCGCTCGAGCCGACCAGCTTGATCGCGATCTTGCGGTCGAGGTTCGCGTCGTAGGCCGCGTAGACCTCGCCCATGGCGCCGCGCCCGACCAGCCCCAGGATGACGAACCGCCCCAGCGACGAGCCGTTGGCCAGGGCGGGAGACAGCGGAGCGCGTGGCAATTGCAGGTCCGACGATCGCACGGCTGTGCCGCCCACCATCGACAGGTCCGCGATCAAAGTGAACCCCCTCGACGATGGGTCGCGACCGGCACGACCGCGGTGGCCGCGCCGGTCACGATGGCATCGCGTAGAGAGCGGCTAGTGAACGACCGCGAAGGTCGCGCTCTCGGCGAGCAGCGCGAACGTGTTGTGGGGAAAGGCGCGGACCACGTACGAGCCATCGGCGGGCGCCGTGAACGTGGCGGTGCCGCTGGTCTGGCCGTTCGTGAAGACGTAGGCCGCGTACGTCTTGCTCGGATCCCCGGCGGCCGCGAGCGCGATCCAGTCGTCGGTGTTGCCGGGGAGCCCCGTGTACGTCACGGTGATGGTGGCCCCGGGCGCGTAGCTCGACTGGTCGGTGCTGACGGTCGGCGCGGCGACGGCGAACGCCGGGCTCTCGGCGAGCAGGGCGAACGTGTTGTGGGGGAACGCGCGGACCACGTACGAGCCGCCGGCGGGGGCGGTGAACGAGGTGGTGCCGCTGGTCTGGCCGTTCGTGAACGTGTAGGCCAGGTAGGTCGTGCTGGGAGCCCCGGCGGGCGCGAGCGCGATCCAGTCGTCGAAGTTACCGGGCAGGCCGGCGTAGTTGACGGTGATCTTCGCGGTGACGGCGTAGCTGGACTTGGTCACGCTGACGGTGGGCCCGCTCCCGATCGCGAACTGCGCGCTCTCCGCCAGGACCACGTCATACGTATCGTTCGGGAAGGCGCGGACCACGTAGGAGCCGGCGGTCGCGGGCGCCGTGAAGGTGACGGTGCCGCTGGTCTGGCCGTTCGTGGACGCGGACCCCAGGACCGACGTGCTCGGGGCCCCGGACGCCGTCAGCACGATCGTGTCCTGCGGATTGCCGGGCAGACCGCTGTAAGAGACCGTGATGGTCGCCCCGGGCGCATAGATCGCCTGGTTCGCGCTGACCGCAGGGGTGGCGGACTGGCTGTCGACCGTGAACGCCGGGCTCTCGGCGAGCAGGGCGAACGTGTTGTGGGGAAAGGCGCGGACCACGTACGAGCCATCCGCGGGAGCGGCGAACGTAGCGGTGCCGCTGGCCTGCCCGCCGGTGAAGACGTACGCCAGGAATGACGTGTTGGCCGCGCCGGGACGTGCCAGCGCGATCCAGTCGTCGGTGTGACCAGGCAGGCCGGCGTAGATCACGGTGATGCTCGCCCCGGCGCCGTAGCTCGGCTGGTTGGTGCTGATGGTCGGGCTGGTCACCGCGAACGCCGGGCTCTCGGCGAGCAGGGCGAACGTGTTGTGGGGGAAGGCACGGACCACGTACGAGCCAGCCGCGGGCGCCGTGAAGGTGGCGGTGCCGCTGGTCTGGCCCTTCGTGAAGGCGTAGGCCCGGTACGTCTTGTTGGGAGCCCCGGCGGGCGCGAGCGCGATCCAGTCGTCGGCGTTGCCGGGAAGGTCGGCGTAGCTGACGGTGACCGTCGCACCGACGGCGTAGCTGGGCTGATCGACGCTGACGGTCGCCGCACGCGTGATCGTGAACGCCGGGCTCTCGGCGAGCTGGGCGAACGTGTTGTGGGGGAAGGCGCGGGCCACGTACGAGCCAACCGCGGGCGCCATGAAGGTGGCGGTGCCGCTGGTCTGACCGTTCGTGAAGACGTAGGCCCGGTACGTCTTGTTGGGAGCGCCGGCGGGCGCGAGCGCAATCCAGTCGTCGGCGTTGCCGGGAAGACCGGCGTAGCTGACGGTGACCGTCGCGCCGACGACGTAGAAGGACTGATCGACGCTGACGGTCGCCCCGCTCGTGATCGCGAACGGCGCGCTCTCGGCGAAGAGATCGTAGGTGTTGTTCGGGAAGGCGCGGATCACGTACGAGCCGACCGCCGCGGGCGCCGTGAAGGTGGCGGTGCCGCTGGTCTGACCGTTCGTGAAGACCGACGCCAGGACCGACGTGTTGGCGGCTCCCGCCGTCGTCAGCACGATCGAGTCCTCGAGGTTGCCGGGCAGGCCGCTGTACGTGACGGTGATGGTCGTTCCGAACACGTAGCTGGACCGGTCCGTGCCGACCACCGGCGTGACCGACGGGCTGCCGACTGTGAACGGCGCGGTCTCGGTCAGCAGAGCGAACGTGTTCCTCGGAAACGCGCGGACCACGTACGAGCCGGCCGTCACGGGGGCGGTGAACGAAATGGTGCCGCTGGTCTGGCCGTTCGTGAAGACGTAGGCCCGGTACGTGGTGTTCGGAGCGCCGGCGGGGGCGAGCGCGATCCAGTCGTTCGCGTAGCCGGGCATGCCCGCGTACGTCACGGTGACGATCGTCCCTGGCTCGTAGCTCGACTGGTCGGTGGTGATCGTCGGGTCGGTCACCGCGAACGCCGGGCTCTCGGCCAGCAGCGCGAACGTGTTGTGTGAGAAAGCGCGCGCCACGTACGAGCCGCCCGCGGGGGCGGTGAGCGAGGCGGTGCCGCTGGTCTGACCGTTCGTGAAGGCGTAGCCCCGGTGGGTGGTGTTGGGAGCGCCCGCGGGCGCGATCGCGATCCAGTCGTCGGTGTTGCCGGGCAGGCCGTCGTAGCTGACGGTGATCGTCGCGCCGGCGGCGTAGCTCGCCTGATCGACGCTGACGGTGGTCCCGCCTAGCGCGCTCTGGACGCTCTGGGAATCGTCGGTGCCGGGGTGATCACCTCCGCAGCCGATCGCAAATAGGAATAGTGCACACGTGACTGCGGACGCCGCCCGCCCCGCCCAAGCTGCTGTGATCCTGGCTCGGCCCATCTTCGAGTTCCTCCTGCTGGTCAACCTCACAATGCAGGCCAGTCCATCGTCACACGCGACGCGCAACCGAAGCTCGGCCGTCAAGCAGACGCGACCGGCGCGACCTGGTGGGCCGCGCCGGTCACGATGGAGTTTCGCCTAGTGCCTCGTGCAGGCGCCGGGGGCGACGATGAAGGATCGGAAGTTACCGCTCGTGCCGACGACGGTGCCCGCTGCGTTGATCGCGACTCCTTGCGACGTCGGGCTGCCCAGCGTGCCGAGATCCCGCATCACGCCCATCTGCCAGACGAACGCGCGGTAGTTGCCCGAGGCATCCGTGCTCCTTCCCACCACCTGGCCCGCGTCGTTCAGCGGATGACGCCAGGAAGCCTGCGACTCGGCCCCGCCCAGCGTGCCGAGATCGGTCATGACGCCCGCGCTCCAGAAAAACGCGCGCTTTCCCCCGCCCGCCAGTTCGCTGTACCCGACCACCTGGCCGCTGGCGTTGATGGCTTGGGCGTAGCTCGTGCCGCTCAGGGTGCCGAGGTCGTGCATCGTGCCGTCCCACAGGAACGCGTGGAGCTGGCCCGCCGCCGTGGAGGCGTAGCCGACGACCTGGCCGCTGGCGTTGATGGCCGTCGCGCCGCTGAAGTCCCCGCCCAGGGCGCCGAGGTCGTGCATCGTGCCGTCCCACAGGAACGCGTGCTGACTGCCCGTCACCGTGGAGGCGTCGCCGACGATCTGGCCGGACCCGTTTATCGCCACCGCCTCGGCGGCGTCGCCGCCCAGCGTGCCGAGGTCGACCATCTCGCCGCCGAGTTTTGTGCTCTTGAACGCGCGTCGCCCACCATCCGGATAGGCGATGCCCACCATGTCCACGCCATTGCTGTCTAGCGTCTCGCTCCAGCTGCCCAGTTCCCAACACGGGGTCCCGAGCTCGCACGCGATCCCCCGAACATTGCGGCTGGTGCCGAACGCTAACGTGGCGTTCGAGGTCATCCCTCTCAGGTTGATACTGGAGATCGCCGTCTTCGTCGACGTCGCGATATCGAAGAAGAATGCCGAATTGGCGTCATCCACCAGGACATGGGTGTCGCCGATGTCGAGCGCCACAGCGTGGTTGGACATGGGCTCCAGCGGCAAGATCTCCGTCAGCGCGGGCACCGTCGGGCAGGTGACCGTGACCGGCGTGGTCACCGCGAAGGCGCTCTCGGCCAGCAGCGCGAACGTGTTGCGGGGGAAGGCGCGGGCCACGTACGAGCCGGTCGTCGCAGGGGCGGTGAACGAGGCGGTGCCGCTGGTCTGGCCGTTCGTGAAGACGTAGGCCAGGTAGGTCTTGTTCGAAGCCCCGGCGGGCGCGAGGGCGATCCAGTCGTTGGCGTAGCCTGGCATGCCCGCGTACGTCACGGTGATGGTGGCCCCGGGCGCGTAGCTCGACTGGTCGGTGGTGACGGTCGGGTTGGTCACCGTGAACGCCGGGCCCTCGGCGAGCAGCGCGAACGTGTTGTGGGGGAAGGCGCGGGCCACGTACGAGCCACCCGCGGGGGCGGTCAGCGAGGCGGTGCCGCTGGTCTGGCCGTTCGTGAAGACGTAGGCCACGTACGTCGTGCTCGAAGCGCCGGCTGGCGCGAGCGCGATCCAGTCGTCGGCGTAGCCGGGCAGGCCGCTGTAGCTGACGGTGATCGTCGCACCGGCGGCGTAGCTGGACTTGTCGACGCTGACGGTGGCCCCGCTCGCGACCGTGAACGCCGCGCTCTCCACCAGGAGCTCAAAGCTGTTGTTCGGGAAGGCGCGGACCACGTACGAGCCGGCTGTCGTCGGCGTCGCGAAAGTGGCCGTCCCGCTGGTCTGGCCGTTCGTGAAGACGGACGCCAGAACCGACGTGTTGGCGGCCCCCGCCGTCGTCAGCACGATCTTGTCCTGCACGTTGCCGGGCAGGCCGCTGTAGGAGACGGTGATGGTCGCTCCGATCGCGTAGCTGGACTGATCCGCGCTGATCGCCGGCGTGACCGACGGGCTGCCGACCGTGAACGGGGCGGTCTCCGTCAGCCGGGTGAACGTGTTCCTCGGAAACCCGCGGACCACGTACGAGCCGCCCGTCACCGGAGCGGTGAACGAGATGGTGCCGCTGGTCTGGCCGTTCGTGAAGACGTAGGCCCGGTAGGTCGTGTTGGGAGAGCCGGCGGGGGCGAGCGCGATCCAGTCGTTGGCGTAGCCGGGCATGCCCGCGTACGTCACGGTGATGATCGTCCCGGGCTCGTAGCTCGACCGGTCGGTGGCGATCGTCGGGTCGGTCACCGCGAACGCGGGGCTCTCGGCCAGCAGCACGAACGTGTTGTGCGGGAGGGCGCGGGCCACGTACGAGCCGCCCGCGGGGGCGGCCATCGAGGCGGTGCCGCTGGTCTGGCCCTGCGTGAAGACGTAGTTCACGTACGAGGTGTTGGGAGCGCCGGCGGGCGCAATCGCGATCCAGTCGTCGGCGTTGCCGGGCAGTCCGGCGTAGCTGACGGTGATCATCGCGCCGGCGGCGTAGCTCACCTGGTCGACGCTGACGGTGGTCCCGCCCAGCGCGCTCTGGACGCTCTGGTGGTCGTCGGTGCCGGGGTGATCACCCCCGCAGCCGATCGTGAATAGGACTAGTGCACACGTGACTGCGGACGCGGCTCTGCGCGCCCAAGCTGCTGTGATTCTGGCCTGGTCCATCTTCGAGTCCTTCCTTCTGTTCACCTCACAATGGAGGCCAGTCCATCGTCACCCGCGGCGCGTGTCGGTTAATACGCGCTCACGACCGCCGCGCGCGTGGGCAGAAGCTCGGCCGTGAAGGTGACGGCGCGTTGGCAACGCTACTCGCGGGGTTGCACCGCCTACTTCGGGCTTTCAATACGGGGCAGCGACTGAACCGCCGCCTCCGCTCAGGCGCGACCGGCGAAGAACCAGCTTCCCGGGGCGAGCGGCCGCCCTTGCTCGAAGAGCGTGGTTCGGGCCTTGGTTGCGGCCTGCTCCTGGCGCACGGCCCCGGCACGATGATCGAGCACCGCGGGCGGGCGGATGCCGGTGCGGACGAACCCCTCGAGCGCGTACCAGGGGCGCGTGCGCACGAGCTCGTCGGGGGCGACCAGGCGGGCCAGCAAACCCTCCACGCTCCACGGCGATCCGTAAAGGAGGCGCTGCCTCGCAGGCGCGTCTCGAGTTGATTCGTGGACGTCGCCCCGGATCGTGCGCAGCGCGCGGTCTCGAACGGCGGGGTCGACGTCGGCCGGGGCCCCGGCGATCGCGTCGGCGGCTGCGGCGTCGCCAAGGTGACCGGCCGCCAGCACCGCGAGCGGGGCCAGCTCGGGATGGTGCGCCGCGATGGCCAGCAGCCGGCCGACGTCGTCGGCGTTTCCCGCGATCGCGAGGGCCTGGACCGCGGCGGTCGTCGCCGGCGTGCCCCCGTCGACCATCCGGCGAATCGCCTGCAACGCCTTCACCGACCCGACCGCGGTGGCCGCGGCCAGCAACGCCCAGGTCCGCGCCTCGCCCGTCGCCGGGTGGACGCGGAGCTCGAGCTCCGCTGCGACGGCCGAGGAGGGGCCGCCCCAGGCCAGCAGGTCGGCGGCGAAGCCGACGACCTCGTCGTCGGGATCGTCGAGCAGCGCCAGCAGCCGATCGGGCTTCAGCGCCCCCTGGTCGGCCAGCCCCGCCAGCAGCGCGATCTGCGCGTCGGCGGACGCCGTGCTGGTCGCGATCTGTTCGAGCAGTGGCGCTTCGGCGTGGAGCCGCAGCGCCAGCAACGGGCCGGTGAGGACCTCGGAGGAGGGGAGCATCCACTGGCCGAACTGGGCCAGCGAAGCCACCCGCTCTCCCGCGCCCGCGGCCAGCAGGGCGGTCACCGCGGCGTAGGCGGGTCCGTCGCCGTCGGCGGCAGCGAGCGCTTGCTCGGCCGGATCGATCCCGGCGGCGCCGATCCACTTCAGGGACTGGACGGCTTGCCGGATCTCCGTGTCGACGAACCTGAAGACGTTCCAGGGGGCGAGCACGGCGCGCAGCAGCGCCGCGCGCCGATCGTGCAGCGTCGCGAGCTTCTCCAGCAGCGCCGAGACCGTGGTGGCCGCGCTCGTGGGATCGGCCACCGCGGGCGACGGCGGCGTCCGCGGCGGGGCCGGGCGCGGGCGAGGCGCGGGTAGGCGGCCGCGTGGGCTGGCGGGCCGGGACAGGGGCGGCGGCGTCGGCGGATAGAAATCATCCGGCGGGGGCGGCGGCGTCGGCGGATGGAAATCACGCGGTGCGGGCAGGGGCGGCGGCGTCGGCGGATAGAAATCATCCGGCGCAGGCAGGGGCGGCGGCGTCGGCGGATAGAAATCATCCGGCGCGGGCAGGGGACCGCGCGGGCTGGCGGGGGTGGGCGGGGGCGACGGCGGCCGCGGCAGATCGTACGGCGCGGCTGCCCCGCGCGGCGCAGCCGGGAATTGAAACGCGGCGAGCTCGTTAGACAGCTCCGTGAGCAGCGGAATCGCGGTGATGTCGTTCGGCCTCTCGGGCGCCGTCCTCGCGAGCGTCAGACATGCGCTGACCTCGCGGGCGGCCTTGGCCAGGTTCGTCGCGTCGGCGGGCGCGACGCTGAACGCGTGCACGACCTGGAGGAAGAGCGTGTTGACGTGCCTGCTCACCGCTGGGGAAAGCCCGATCAAGCCCGAGAGCTTCAGCAACGGCGCGTTCACCGACTCCGGAATCTGCAGCTTCGCCAAGGGCGCGTTCCCCTACGAACGTTTCGGCGACGGCCGCTTTGCCCCACCCTCACGCCCGCGACGGGACCGCCCGGCACCCGCCTCGCACTCGGCGAGCGCCGCCGCCGCGAGCTGCGAGACCGAGGGGGAGACCTTGGCGAGGAGGGGGTCGCGGCCCGCGCCGACCGCCAGCAGCAGCAGCGCGGGACCGAAGGCGTCGGGCCCCTCCGCGCGCCCCTCGTCGACGAAGCGCCGGATGGCGGTCACGAAACCGTCACGATCCCAGCGCGCCGCCTGGACGATAGCGGCCATGCGCTTGCGCTCGCCGGCGGGCGCCGGGCCGACACGGTTGCCACGCCGCTCGGCGAGTGCGTTTAGATCTTCGAGGTGAAAGCGAACGACCTCGTACTGAAACAGTTCCCGCTCGGCGGACGAAAGTAGGCGCCGCTCGACTAGACCTGAAGGGATTCGCATGGGGACGTCTCAGATTCGAGGATATCTCGGTATGCTAAACGCCATGAAGTCCAAGGTCTCGTCAAAATCCGTCGCGGCTGCAGCGGCCCGTGGGCCCCGTCCTCGGCCCGAGGCTCGGAGCGTCGGCCGCGTCTTCGTCGAGGGCCAGGTGGTCCGACTGATGCCCGACGGGACTGTGGTGCTGAAGCTCCGGGATCGCCGCGAGATCCCGTGCCGCCGCGCGAGCACCATCGACAAAGGGTGGCTGCAGGCCGCGCTCGCGGTCGGCCCGGTCGACGGAGAGGGGACCTTCGACGTCGACCAAGAAACCGGATCGCTCTGGTGCGTGTTTCCGGGGCCCGAGCACGAGGGCGTGGCCGCCCCGACGGCGTCGCTGGTCGCGACCGACCGGATTTTGCTCCAGTGCGGTAAATCGTCCCTGGCGCTGGAGAAGGACGGCTCGCTGCAGGTTCGCGGGCGCGACATCGTGACGCGAGGCTCCCGTTCGGCCCGCATCTCGGGCGGAATCGTGCGCATCAACTGACCGTGAGCGTCGCCGTCAACCTGACATCGCACGCGGTAGGTGAGCTCTTCGGGCACGACCCCGCGGGCGCGCCGGTCTACGTCGTCGTGGTGAAGGCGACCTACAGCTTCGCCGGTGGCGGCGAGCTGAGACCGATCGCCCCCCAGCCGATCGTCGAGCGCGATGGCTACGCGGGCGATCCAGCGACGTCGGGGCTGCTGCGCGCCGCCGAGCTCGGCCTGCCCAAGCCGCGTGTCGACGTGTTGCTGGCGGGTGCGGTGAAGTTTCGAGCCCCGATGTCCGAGTCGCTGGCCCGTCTCGAGGTGGGCCGCCGGATCGACAAGCGGGTCGCTCTGTTCGGCGACCGTCACTGGCTCCCGGGGGTGATCTCCGAGCTCTCGGCCTCCCGTCCCCGGCCGCTCACGGAGCTGCCGATCGCCTGGGAGCGGACGGCGGGCGGCGGTGATCTCAAGGATCCGGGGCTCACGGATCGCCGAAATCCCGCCGGGTGCACCGCCGCCAGGAGCCCCGCGGCGCTGCACGGCAAGCGGCTTCCTAACTTCGAGGATCCGCGCGAACCGACGACGGCCACCGCCTGGAAGAGCCAGAGCCGCCCGGCGCCTGTCGGCCTTGGCCCGGTGGCCGGCCACTGGGAGCCTCGGGCGGGTTTCGCCGGTACTTATGACGCGCGCTGGAAAGAAGAACGCGCCCCGCTCTTGCCCGCCGACTTCGATCCCGCGTTCTTCAACTGTGCCCCAGCAGATCAGCAGCTCGCCGGCTACCTGCCGGGGGAGGAGGTGCGCCTGACCGGGCTCACGACCAGCGGTTTCGAGCGTTTCCTGCTGCCCGAGCTGACGCTGCCGGTGACCTTCGTGTTGCGCGACGTGATCGAGAACCGGAAGACGCGGGTAGACACCATCGTCATCGAGCCCGCGGAGGAGCGTCTGTCGCTGGTGGCGCGCGCCGCCTGCGGGCCGCGCCCGGCGCTGACCGCGGTGCGGGAGGCATTCGTGGGGCCGCTCACGCGTGGCCGGCGCCGCGCGCTGGAGCTCGGCAAGCCGTTTCTGGATCTGCGGTCGATTCCGCGGGTGAGGGGGCCGGCGTGAAGGGGGGCTTCGTGTCCGGTCTGGGGGCGTTCACCTCGGTCGGCGTGGACGTGCCGCAGACGATGGGATCGCTGCTGTCCCGCCTGCAGTGGTTCGACGACCTCGATCTGATCGGCGCCAGCGGCGAGCCCGTGACCGGCGCACGGGTGCGGATCCAGTCGGTGGCGAACGCGACCGACCGCGCGGTGGGCATGTGCCGGTTCGCCCTGGCGGAGTGCCGGCGCAGTGGTCACGCGCCGCGGACGGGGCACCAGAGGATCCCGCTGCTGCTCGCGACGGCGAAGGCGCGCGACCTCCCTTGCTCACCAGAGGAGCTGCTCGGCCGGATCCTCGACGGAGATCAGGATGTGGAGCGCGACGCGCAGCAGGGCGTCGCGCCGCCCGCGCTGGGCGAGGGGATTGACCGGCAGGCGAGCCGCGTGTTTCCCGAGGGGCGGCGGGGGGCGCTGCAGGCGCTGGCCGCCGCCCATGAGCTCGTCGGGTCAGGACGGGCCCAGGCCTGCTACGTCGGTGGCGTCGACTCGCTCCTCGATCCCCTGCGCCTCAACGAGTTGCTGCTCGACCGTCGGTTGCTCGACGGCGCCGGCACCGACGGCTTCGTTCCCGGCGAGGCGGCCGTCTTTCTCAAGCTCGAGGCGCGCGCGGCGGCGCATGCGAGCTGCGCTCTCCTCGGCAGCGCGGTGACCGAGGGCGAACGCGGCGCCGGGCCGGCGCCGGGCACGGCGCTCGCGCGGGCGGGCCAGGTGGCGCTGAAAGACGCGCGGCTCGAAGCTTCGTCGCTGGCGGCGCTGGTCCAGGACGGCTCGAGCGAGCAGGCGATCGTCGAGGAGGTCGCCATGGCGGTCACGCGCCTGCCGTTCGAACGCTCCGTACAGCTGCAGCGCTGGACGCCGGCGTTCTCGGTCGGCGAGACCGGCGCCGCGGCCGCTTGCCTGTCGCTGGCGATGTCGGCGTTCTTCGTACGCGAGGCGATCTTCGAGGGGCCGGTGCTGGTCTGGCTGCTGTCGGACGGGCCGGAGCGCGGGGCGATTGTCCTCGGCTCCACCGACCATCAGGGGGGACGCCGTGGGTGACACCGTCTTCGTGAATGGACGGGCCGTCGTTCACATGACCAGCGCGGGCCAATCGATCGCTTTTCCCGACGTCTGTCTCTGCCCGCCGACACCGCCGGCCGGGCCGATTCCGACGCCGTTGCCAAACACCGTGATGGCCGCCGACCTGGCGGGCGGCGCCACCTCGGTGCTCACCGAGGGAAACCCGACCGGCAAGCAGAGCTCGTTCTTTGCCAAGTCGACCGGCAACGAGCCGTCCCAGCCGACCGGCGGTGGGGTGATCACGCACGCGGTGATGGGGAAGGCCTACTTTCAGTCCGCGTCGTTCGACGTGATGTTCGAGGGCGAGCCGGTGGTGCGCCACCTCGACCTGCTGACCCACAACCACCTCGGGCAGGCGCCGGGGAACACACCCCCCGTGCCCTGGCTGTCGACCCAGGCGCTGCCCGGGCTGCCGCCGCCGCCGCTGCGGATGACCGAAACCGAGGGGCCCGGGCTGAAGCTGAATCTGAAGACCAACACCGGCGAGACCGTCGAGGACCCCGACCCCGTCGACGTCATCGAGGCGGGGGGCCCGCCGTCGCCGATGAAGCTCGGAGAGGGGAAGCTCGAGAACAAGAAGCCCAAGGGGGTGGTGGTGGTGACGTTCCGCGAGCTGCGGAGCGCGTTCTGGACGAAGTCGTCGGCGGCGGCCGAGGAGGACGTGGAGCTCGCGGTGGTGACGGCGGGGTTCCCCGACGGGACCAAAGGGACCTTCGAGATCCGGCACGCCGGCGACCCCATCGACAGCGACCCGCTCGAGAGCATCGACTTCACGTTGAGCGACGGCAAGGCGCGGGCTCCGTGGAAGTACGAGCAGCCACTCAAGGGCCCGGCGAGCGCGCGGTTCGTTTTTCTTGCACGGGTCGACAAGAAGGTCGCGTACTCGAAGGTGCTGAACATCCTGGCCTTCCCGTTCTCGGACGTGCGCGGGGTCAAGCAGCTGCTGCGCGCGCTGGGCTACGACGCCGGCCCGCCCGATCCGAGCGAGGGGGGGCCGCTGGAGAGCGCGCTGCGCGCCTTCCAGGCCGACAACGAGCCGCTGGAGCAGACCGGGAAGCTCGACGAGAAGACCCGTCGCGTGCTGGCCATCGCCGCCAAGAGGGGAGGCTGACGTGGCCATTCCGATGAGCGGAGGGAACGAGTACACGGGGGTCTCTTCGTTTTCGTACCTGGCCGAGTGGCGCTGGAGGACCGTATGGTCCAGCGGTGACCCGAACGCGAAACCGTTCGGTCCCCCTCCCTGGTCGATGCGTCAGGGCCTGATCCGCGCCGTCGCGGGGCCGGATCTCTCCGTCACGATCGGCCAGCTCCCCGGCAAGACGGTTCGCTACCTGCCGGTCAAACGCCGCGGCGGCGTCGACACGTTTCCCGGGCTCATCGTCCACATCCAGCTGGTGCCGCCGCAGAACAACCAGAACATGCAGGTTCCCGCCTGGCAGGGGACGTCGGTCGACGTCGACGTCTTCAACCGGATCAACAACGACCCGTTCGCCCCGGGCGGCGGCGCACCGGACCCGACCCTGAAGCTGACGGGGGCGCTGGTGGGCCCCGACCTGACCTGCCGGATCGAGATTCCCCCCGCCACGGTCAAGACCTGGCTGACGCCCACCGGGACGCTGAAGGGGGCGGTCAACGACAACCTCCTCGACTTCAAGTTCAAGCTGAACGGCGTGATGGACGACGGCCAGCCGGTCGTCGGCCAGTCGCGCAACCGGCTGTTTCTCTACTGCCGCAAGACGATCGTCTTTCTCCCCGGCCTGTTCGGCAGCCAGGTCCAGTTCAAGACGGCCGACGGCGAGACGCTCGGCTTCCCGGACTTCTGGAGCGAGCGATTGCGCAACGTCCTGACCACTCCGGGGATGCCGAGCGGTGCGGGCTTGCTGGCGTCGGTGCCGGACATGCGCTTCCAGCGAGCCGACGTGCTCGAATGCGACGACAAGGGCGTGCCGCTCATCCCGAGCCCGAAGCCGACGCTGCTGCGGATGTGGGGCATGGTCGTGTCTCCCTTCGATGCCGTTCACAACGCGCGCGTGAAGTTGCACCCCCGGATCCCCGAGAACTTCCGGCTCTACACGTTGGTCTCCTACCCGTACGACTGGCGCGAAGATCTGACCGACGCGGCGGCGGCGCTCCTCAAGCACCTCGCCGACCTCAGGGACAGCCCACGCGGGCTCGCCGCGGCGACGGACTACGAGGATCAGGTGGCGGTCATCGGGCACAGCACCGGGGGCGTCGTGATCCGGCGGGCGCTCGCATCGGTCGACGCCAGCGAGTGCACGCCCGGCCTCGATCCCGCGATCAAGAACGCCGCCCGCCCCGCGTCGGACTCGCTGATCAACTTCGCCTTCTTCCTGAGCGTGCCGTTCTCGGGCGCCCCCAAGGCGAACGCGGTGCTCCTGACCGGCCTGGACGCCCCGGAGGGTAACCGGCAGATTCCGTTCATCGTCCCCGAGAGTCTGGTGGCCGTGTCGCTGTCGATGCCGATCGTCTACCACCTCAACACCTCCCCGGCGTATGCCCACCGCCCGTGCACCAGCCCGTCGCGGCCTCCGGGCGCCGGGTTGGACATCGAAGCGGACAAAGCCGCCTTCGTGACGGACGCGCTGGCGGCCGGGCTGATGCCCCGCCCCTGGGTGGTCAAGGCCGACCTTGCCACCGCGGCCGACCATCGGCAGCGGCTGGCGCTGGCGGCGCAGAAGTGGCACGAGCTGATCTCGGAGCTGTACGATCGGGTCGGCGGCCGCGTGCTCATGCACGCGATTTCCAACTCCTGGGGCGCCGTCAATTGGTTCCAGACCGAGGTCACGAATCGCGGGTTGCAGTGGCAGAAGGACGTGCGGGCCCCGCTGGGGTGGAACGCCTACCTCGCGGGGCGGGCGAGGGACTTTCACGCCAAGTCACGCACGGCGGTCACCGGTCCCTGGAAGACCCGCGCGGCGGTGATCTGGGGCTCCTGCAAGCAGTCGGTGACTCTGAGACAGCTCAACCTGTCCAAGGTCTCCGTTCAGACCTATTCGGACACGATGGCGTTCCTGCAGACGAAGCGGATTCTCATGGCCGACATCGGCGGGATCCGGTCGCGGCCGGTGATCACCCGGACCGAGGGGAACGGGTTCAAGGGGGGAGCGAGGACATCGCCCAGTGGTCGTTGAACGAATCGACCAAAGCGTTCACCGAGACGACCTGGCGCCTCGAGTGGCTGCAGCAGTACGACGCCGGTGACGCCACCGTTCCTTCGGACAGCCAGCTCGCCGAGGCGAACAACGTCGGCGCCAACCTGCTCACCGTCACCGGCGGAGAGGCGCCCGAGCACATGGGCTCGACCAAGAGCGATCACGTCTGGGAGATGGTGCTCCAGTCGCTTCACCAGGGAAAGATGGTCAGCCCGACGGGGACGGACACCGCGGCCCTGCCCGCCGGGAAGACCCTGGCGAGCGCGGGGATCCCCGCCGGGCTGAAGTTCAATGGCCCCTGACGAGTCGATGAGCCCGACCCCGGCAGGCGTGGGGCCGCCGGGCGTGCGGCCGCCGATCGTCGTGGCCGCGCCGTTCGTGGTGCTCGCGCTCGCCTTCGTCGCGACTGTCTTCCTGCGCGCCGCGCTGTTCGATACGCTACACGGCGAGTGGATCTCCCTCGATCAGCTCGCGCCGTTTCTGGCCTGGTACTCCTTCGCGCTCTTCGCCGCGGTCTTCCTCTGGTTCGACCGCGTCGTCGTCACCCGGCGGTCGCTGCGGCCGTGGACGGGCGTTGGGGCGATGTGGGGGACGACCGTGCTCTCGGCTCTCGGCGCGGTGCTCATCTCGTTGCTCCTCGCGCTCTTCATCGTCTCGGCGACGGTCGCCGCCATGCGCGCCGACCGCGGCTGGCCCGTCGTGATCGCCACCCCCATCTGCCTGGTCGTCCTGGCCATCGGCGGCGGCATCGGGAACGTCCGGGTTCGCCGCGCGGCCCGTATCGTGCCCAGACCGTTCTGAGGGTCACTCGATGATGGGGACGCCGTTCATCCCCGGCACGAGCTTTCCCGACTTGGCAGACCGTCGCTTGTGGCGCGGCGGGGCCTGGCGTTGTGGCGAAAGCGGCGGCGACGGCCTCAGACGAATCTCGGGCGGAGGGGCCTCGTGGGGACCGAGGACGATCGTCACCGGCTCGTGACCAGGGGCCGTGACCCGGATTGTGTGCCGAGCGTCGTCGTCGGTGATCGCTCGGTCGAGCCGCCCACGAACCGGCGCGAGATCATCCAGCCGAATCTCCGCGCCGGCCGGCTCGGCACGCAACGTCAACGGGCGAACGGCAGGTACGGTCTCCGTCGCCTCGTGCACGGCGGCCGCCGGAGGGGGCGGCTCCACCACCGGCGGGCGACTCCGCCCGGTCAAGGCCCAGACCAGCGCGGCCGGCGCCGCGATCGCCAGCCCGGCCACCAGCCAGGGAAACCGTTGGGGACTGCGCCCGTCGGGCCTGGATGCCGTGACCTCCGCTGCCGTGCGGCTGAACGTGGTGTTCGGCTGCTTCGTTGGCTGGGGAAGCATCTGGGTCCGGTCGAGCGGCGGCGACGGAACCGGCGATGGAACCGAGGCTGGCCCTCGAGGAAGCACCTGAGTTCGATTCAATGCGCCTCCTCTGGCGGGCTCTGCCGGGCCCGGGTTGGGGGAATCCTGGAACGAATCCGGGATTGCCATCCGTGTCCGGGCGCTGGCGAACGGCAGCAGAGCGCGACCGGCCGCCCGCAACGACGGAAAGCGATCGGTCGAGGCGGCCGCCAGCATTCGCCCGAGCGAGACCGTCAGCGCCTCCGGGAGATCGGGTCTGATCGCCTGCGCCGGGACCACCGCCCCGCTGGCTATGTTGCGCATGACCTCGCCGGCGGTCGACCCCTGGTGGGCCCTGGCCCCGGTGAGCGCCTCGTAGAGCACAAGTCCGACCGCATACTGATCGCTTTGGCCGTCGACCAGAGGCGAACCCTGCGCCTGCTCGGGCGACATGTACGCCGCCGTTCCGAGGATGGTGAGGCGCCCGGTCAGGGCGGCATTGTCCCCGCCCGTGAGCTTGGAGACGCCGAAGTCGAGCAGCTTCGGAATCGATTCTCCCCAGTGCCCTCGCGCCAGGAAGACGTTCTGCGGCTTGAGGTCGCGGTGAACGACCCCCTTGTCGTGCCCGGCAATCACCGCCGAGATGACGGGCAGCAGGAAATCCAGGGCCTCGGAGACATCGAGGCGCCCGCGTCGTTCCAGGAGCTCGGCGAGGGTCTCGCCCTCGAGGAACTCCATGACCATGTAGGGCGTGTCGTTCTCGATCCCCACGTCGGAGATGTCGACGACGTTGGGGTGGTTGATCCGCGAGGCCGCTTCCCCCTCGCGCAAGAACCTGGCTCGCACGTCCGCTGTCTGGGCCAACGTCGGAAGCAGGGTCTTGAGCGCGAAGCGTTTCTTGAGGATGGGGTGAACCGCTTCGTAGACGGCCCCCATCCCCCCCTGGCCGAGCAGACGAACGATCTCGTACCGCGCGAAGATCTGTCCGTCGTGGAGGCGGTTCGTCGTGCTCATCTGTCCGATCGCGCCTCCCTGGGAGTTCTTACACTGTGACGCAAGAGCGGGAATCATTTTTCACCCAGCGCCAGCGGTTGCTCGATGCCCGACGCCCTGGATTCACGACATCTACTGAACTCGCAGCTGCCGGTCGTTGGGCAGCCAGGCCGTGAAGGTCGATGCCAGTGCGAGGGGGACCTGAATTTCGACATCAACCTCGGTGCTTGCGCCGGCCGACCGTTTGCTGGCAAGCTCGCCCACGCGCATGAGGACAAAGTCCTTTAGATTCAGCATGTTGGCTGGTGTATGGGCGATCGCGGTCGTTCCCGGAATCTCGGCCTGCGCCCATGATCCGCCGCCCGCGCCTCCGCCGCCCGCGCCGTGCGCGACCCCCGAGCCGGTGCGGGTCATGCTGACGGCGTCGTCCCGGTTGAACCTGGGGGAGAAGGGAGAACCGCTCGCGACCGTGGTGCGGCTCTACCAGCTCAAGGGGCGGGAGAAGCTGGCCAGCGCTTCCTTCGATGAAATGCTCGATCGCGACAAGGACACGCTTGGCGAAGACCTGCTCGCCGTCGCCGAGATCACCGTCAGCCCCGGGGAGAGCGTCAAGCCTCCCGTCGCCCGGAATCCCGAGGCGAGGTACCTTGCGGCCGTGGCGCTGTTCAGGAAACCGGGCTCAGCCAGCTGGCGGGCCGTGACGCAGTTGCCGGCGCCGAACGCGCAGTTCTGTCACCCCGCGCCCGGACGCGCGGCCATCAAGGACGAGGCGCGCTTCTTTCTCGACGAGAGTCGGGTCGAGCTTCGATGAAGGTTCATTCATGAAACCACCGCAGAGAGTCGTCTGGGCCGAGGGGATGCTCGTCTCACCCCAGCATTTTCAACAGCAGGACCTCTATCACGAGCAGCTGCTCGACGAACGGATCGCGGCGCTGTCGCCCTATCGCTGGGGCGTGGCGTCGATCGAGATCGACGCGGGGGCGCTGGGCGCCGATCAGCTTCAGCTGACGAAGCTGGTCGGGATCCTGCCCGACGGACTCTACGTCGCCTTCGAGAAGGGCGATCCCGAGTGCCCGCCCGCGCGTCCCATCGGCGCGCACTTCCCCGCGACGCGGCCCGGCTCGGGCGTGATCGCCGCCCTGGACGTCTTCCTGGGGGTCCCCAAGGAGCGTGAGGGGATTCCGAGCGTCGCCGACGAGCAGACCGCCGCTGCGACCGAGGGGGCCGGCGCCGCCACCAAGGCGGCGCGCGCACGGTTCCGCGCTGCCCGTCGCCCCGTCAGTGACCTTGGCGGCCACGCCGCCGATCTCCCCATGGCCTTCGCGCTTCGGAATGCGGTCATCCTGTTCGGCGATGAGCCGCGTGACGACTACGACGCCATGAAGATCGCCGAGGTGGTTCGGGACAGCGCCAGCGCGCTCGTGGTCAACGAGGCCTACATCCCCCCGCTGATGCGCATCGACGCGTCGGCGTTCCTGATGGCGGGGGTCCGGCGGTTGCTGTCGCTGATGATCTCCAAGCAGCGCCAGCTGGCCGGAGATCGGCGCCAGCGCGACGGCTCCAGCATCGAGTTCAACGCGGGCGACGTGACGCGATTTCTCCAGCTCTCCGCGATCAACGGCGCCGTACCTCTTCTCACCTACGCGTCGACGAACGGCGAGATCAGCCCCACGCACCTCTATCTGGCGCTGGTCCAGGTCGCCGGTCAGCTGGCGACCTTTTCGACGGAGGTCGACCCGTCGAAGCTTCCGATCTTCACGTACACCGACCTGCGCACGACGTTCGAAGAGCTCTTCGCGACCGTCACGAAGCTCCTGCGCACGACCATCCGCGACGCCTACCTGAACGTCCCCATGGAGATCGCCGAAGGGGTGCACAAGGGGCGGCTCGACGACGATCGGCTGGTGAACGGGTCGCACTACCTGCTCGCCGTTCGTTCGGAGCTGCCCCAGGATCAACTGGCCCAGCGGCTTCCCATTCTGTGCAAGATCGCCTCGCAGGCCCAGCTGCCGCTCATCAGGCGGGCAAACGTGTCGGGGGTTCCGATCGAGGTGACCCACCGGCCTCCGCCCGAGATCCCGATCCGGGCGGGCGTGCTCTACTTCGCGCTCGATCTGCAGAACGACCACTGGCGGCAGATCACGGCCGAGCGGGCGATCGGGATCCATCTGCCGCCCCCGTTCGATCCGACGCAGGTCAAGCTGGAGCTGCTGGTGGTTCCGCGTACCTAGGCGGAAGGGAGAGCCTAACGTGGACGCCGTCAATCAGCTCACCGCCGAGTGCTTCAACGCCATCGCGCAGCTGCGCGAGATCGAGGGCCCGTCCCGGACCCCGGATCTCGTGCAGCGGCGCCTCCGCGACTACGTCGACACCATGCGCGGGCGCGCGCGAGAGCAAGGGATCTCGGAGCGGGACGCGACCGACATGGCCTACGCGATCGTCGCGCTCATGGACGAGGTCGCACTGAGCCGACCCGAGCCGCTTCGCTCGCACTGGGAGAACCAGTCGCTCCAGTATCACTACTTCAACGAGACCCGGTCAGGAGAGCTGTTCTTCACCAGGCTCGACGAGATTCGCAAGGGCGGCCGGCGGCTGGATACGCTGCGGGTCTACTACCAGTGCCTGCTCCTCGGATTTCAGGGGAAGTACAGCATCCGGGGCGGTGATCTCGAGCTGATGCGGATCATCGAGTCGCTCCGACCGGAGATCGAGCGGCAGATGGAGCCCGCCGACACGCTGTCGCCGGCCGGTGATCCGCCCGACGAGCCGCTCGTGCGGTCGAGCCAACGCAATCCCTTCCTCTGGGTGGCGCTTGGCCTCTTCGCCGTCGCGATCGCGGTCTTCATCGGGCTGAAGGTGTCGCTCGACCACCGCGTTTCTGGCCTCAAGGACCGTGTAGAGGAGCTGAACCGATGAGCTCACGACGATGATCAAGTACATCTTCGGGGCGATCTTCATCGCGCTCGCCTGGGCGCTGGTGCTGGTGTTCCACGAGCGGGTCCCGATGTGGCCCGCGATCGCCGCCAGCGCGGTCATCGGGGGCGGACTGGCTCTGTACGCCCTCTACAAGATCCTCTCGGCGCGCCAGGCCGCGGCGGCGATCGAACGGGGATTGCGGGAGCAGGCGCTGCATCAGAAGGACGGGATGCGTCCGGACCGTCAGGCCGAGATCCAGGCGATGGAGGTCGAGTTCCAGAAGGCGGTCTCCGCGCTGAAGAATTCGAAGCTCGGTCGCAGCGGCAAGGACACGCTCGGAATTCTCCCCTGGTACGTGATCATCGGCCCGCCCGGCTCGGGCAAGACGACCGCGATTCAGACCTGCGGTCTCAAGTTCCCGCTCGGCAAGAACAGCTCGGTTCGCGGGGTCGGCGGCACCCGCAACTGCGCGTGGTGGATGACCAACGAGGCGATCATTCTCGACACCGCCGGTCGCTGGTCGGTCGAGGACGACGATCGAGACGAATGGTTCGCCTTCCTCGATCTGCTCAAGACCACCCGGCCCGGAAAGCCGATCAACGGCATATTGCTGGCCGTCAGCACCACGGAGATGCTGGGGACGGCCGACGAGCTGGCCGAGCTGGCGCGGGCGCTTCGCGAACGGATCGACGAGGTGATCTCCCGCCTCGACATGATCGTTCCCGTCTACTTGCTGGTCACGAAGTGCGATCTCCTGATGGGATTCGCCGAGACCTTCGGGGACCTCAAGGACCGGGAGCGGGGACAGATCTGGGGCTTCACGCTCCCGGTCGTGAATGAGCACGCCGATCACGTCGATGCGCTGGCTCAGCACTTCGACGATCTGGGGGACGTGCTGGAACGGAAGGCGGTCTTCCGCATGGGCGAGGAGCGCCGGACCGAGGCGCGCGAGCGCATCCGGGCTTTTCCGCAGCAGTTCGACGCTCTCCGGCAGGGCCTGATCGATCTGGTCGCGAACCTGTTCGATCAGAACGTCTACCGGGATGGGCCGATCATGCGCGGCCTCTACTTCAGCAGCGGCACGCAAGAGGGGCGGCCCGTCGATCGGGTGATGGCGAGCATGGCGGAGGCGTTCGGGGTCCGACCCCGAATCGAGGCCGCGCCCCCGACCAAGCCCAAGAGCTACTTCGTGCGCGACGTGTTTCAGCGCATCGTGTTCCCCGATCGGGAGATCGCCGTGCAGAGCGAGCGCGCGCTCAAACGGCAACGCTTGCTCCGCTGGGCGACCGCGGGAGCGGCGCTCGTGGTCTCGGTCGCGTTCCTGGTGCTGCCGGTTTCGTCCTATCTCGAAAACGAGCGCTTCGTCGCGGAGGCGCGCACCTTCGTCGACCGGTTGGTCCGGGCGCGACAGGAGGGGACCGCGGCGGCGCCGCTCGGTGTGGCCGCCCTCGAATCCGCCGAGCCGATGGCGACCCGGCTGGCGGGGATCGCGGCGAAGGGCCCGGACGTCTCGCTCCGGTTCGGCCTCTATCCGGGTGAGCAGCTGATGGTGCCGCTGCGTTTGGCGGTTGAACGGCTGGTGCTGCGCCCCGTCCTGGACGCCGACGCGGAGCGGATGCTGGAGCTCTCGCGAGGCCGCGGCGTCGACGGCTCCCAGGTGACGGCGGGGCTCACCATGCAGCTCCTCCTGACCCAGCCCAAGGCCTCGGACGAGCCGGCGCCGGAGACGGAGGGCTGGCAAGACAAGTGGATGCCGGTGGCGGTGCGCCTGTCGGGCGAACGATGGACGGCCCTCACCGGAGAGGCCGCCGCCACGACGCGCGCGCGCCACGCGGTGGAGAGCGCGGCCTTGTTCTGGCTGTTCGAGACGCAGAGCGCGGCCGAGCTCCTCCAGCGCAAGGCCAGCGTGATCTCGCGGAGCCGCAGCGTCCTCCTCGGCGAGTCGGAGGGGGATCCCCTGGCGGATCTGCTCCACGATCCCAGCCTGCCGCGCGATCTGCGCCTGGTCGACATCGTGGGCGGCGCGGTCACTGTGCTTCAAAATGGCGACGACAAGCGCCTGGCCGCGAGCGTCGTGCCAGGCGCGTTCACGCCCGCCGGGTGGAAGGTGGTGCGTGAGCGCATCGCGCGGTTGACGGCGCCCGATCACGAGCACGACGACGAGGCCTGGATCCTGGGGGCGGCGCGCAAGCGCAAGGTGCTGGATCCGGCGACCCTCAAGGCCGGTTACTTCCGGCGCTACGTCGATGCCTGGAAGTCATTCCTGTTGTCCCTGTCGGTCCGGGAGCCTGTCGGGATAACCGACTCGCGGGCGCTGCTGAAGACGCTCATCAACGACAAGCCGCTCGACGCCATCTGGCGCAACCTGGGCAAGCAGCTGGTGTTCAAGGACGAGTCCAAGCTCGGCGACGCGATCGCCAAGGCGAAGCAGAAGCTCCCCGGCGCCAGCGAGGAGGACGCCGTCGCCGACGCGCCGGGGCGCAGGACGAAGCCGAGGACGGAAGAGCCGATGTCCCCGGAGGACGTCGGCAACGAGTTCGCGGCGCTCCTCGCCTTCGGTTTGACGGCGCCGACCGGGCTCCAGAGCTACGGACAGACGCTGGGGGCGGTGTCGGAGGCGCTGGGCGAGCAGGGAACACCCGATCCCAAGGTCTTCCCGGCGGTGCTCAACGCCCAGAAGGTCAAGCTCGCCAGCCTCATCGCGAGCTACAACGAGAATGGCTGGGAGGGGCAGCTCCTCGGGAAGATCCTGATGCCGCCGCTCAGAGGCGCCGAGATCGCGGTCGAGGGGGCGACGGGCGATTCGGTCAACCGCCGGTGGTGCGACGGGATCGTGGTCGTCTTCGACCAGACGCTGGCGGGGAAGTATCCGTTCGCGGGCCTCAAGGCGCAGCGAGAGGCGCGCGTGGCCGACGTCGAGAAGTTCTTTCAACCGAAGACCGGCGCGCTCTGGCAGTACTACACCGAGGCGCTGCAGGCGGACGTCGATCATCCGGCCGGGACGACGCTGTTTCACTACAAGGAACAGACCAGCGTGAAGTACAAGCCGGTGCTGCTCACCTTCTTGAAGCGCGCCCAGGAGCTGACGGATCTCCTCTACTCCAAGGATCCGGCCAAGCTGGGCGTCGCCGCCTCGATCCGCATTCACCCGTCGGCGCCCTACTCGAAGATCATCTTCGAGAGCGGCGGTCGGAAGGTCACCTACTTCAACACCAAGGAGCGCTGGGACGATCTGGTCTGGCCGGCCCGCGGCGCGCTGTTCCGCCTCTACCAGAAGGCGAACCAGGGGGATGACCTCGGCTACCCGGACGGGGAATGGGCGCTCTACCGGCTGATCGAAGACGGCAAGGGCGTGCCGGGCTCCGAAGGGGGCGAGGACTACCTGTCGGCCAGCTGGCTGACGCCGCTGCGCGACGCGACCGTCAAGGCCGACTTCAAGCCGGCGTCGCTGTTGCGGGCCTTTCGCGCCATCGACGTTCCACACGCCGTCGTTGCCGGCGCCGGCGGTTGCGGGCGATGAGCGGCGCCGGCGTCTACGGCAAGCATCCCGAGCAGGCGGACTTTCTGCGCGCGGGGGCCGGCGAGTTTGCCAAGGCCGGGCTCGATCGCTGGTTCGAGGAAGCGACCGAGACGTTGCGGCGCGAGAAGCTGGTGCTCCCCGACGGCCCGACCGCCTTCCTGCTCACCGGCGCGGAGACCGACCAGCCGTTCGCGGGGGTCTTCGTGCCGAGCCAGGACGCCGTCGGCCGGACGTTCCCGCTCATCATCTCGGCGCCGCTGCCGGCGAAGGCGGGGACGAAGCTCTCCGCGCTGCATGGCCTCTGCGCGGGATTCGTCACGGACGCCGCGGCGCTGGCGCGGCAGGCGGCGGGCCTCTCCGCCTCCGAGCTGGCGGCGCGGGCGCAGTCGCTTCCGGTGCCCGACGCGTCCGCGGGCGCTGCGGCCGCGCTCGAGCACGAGCCGATCGAGGCCCTGTTCGCCGCGCTCGGAGGGACGTCGGGAGCCGTCGGCTACGCCGTGCGCACCTGCCTTTCGGCCTGTGAGCAGGCCTCGAAGCCGGGGAGCACCGGCGCGGCCATCACCGTCGACGCGCCCGCGCCGACCGACGCGACCTTGCGATTCTGGCTCGAGCTCTTGACCGCGAAGCTCGGCGCGACGAGACCGTCGCTGCTCTGGACCGCCGGCCCGGAAGGCCGGCTGCTCGCCGCGCTGGGGCCGCCGCCCGCGTCGTTCCTTTCCTACCTCGCCAACCCGCAGCACCGCGCCTCGCGGTTCTGGCCCCTGCGCACGGATGTGGCCGCGGCGATCGAGAGCACGACGAAGACGCTGACGCCCGATCAGCAGCGGGCCGTCAGCGACGATCAGTCATCGCTGGCGTCGCTGCTGACCGCGTTTGCGTGAGCCTGGCGCGCCAGCCGCTCACGCGAACGTGTAGGCGAGCTCCCCGCTGGGGGCGGTGATCTGCACGCTGGTGACCGGGCGGCTCTCCATCAACCGTTCGAGGATCTCGCGGCTGATGCGGGGGAGCAGCGTGTTGGTGAGGATGGCGTCGATCATGCGCCCGCCGCTCTCCAGCTCGGTGCAGCGGCTGACGATCAGCTTGACCACCGCGTCGTCGTACGTGAACGGGATGTTGTGGGCAGCGGCGATCCGGCGCGTGACGCGCCCGAGCTGCAGCCTGACGATGTTCCCGATCATCGCGTCGCTGAGCGGGTAGTACGGAATCGTCACGATCCGGCCCAGCAGCGCGGCCGGGAACGACTTGAGCAAGGGCTCGCGCAGGGCCTTCGCGATCCCGTCGGGCTCGGGGAGCAGCTCGGGGTCCTTGCAGAGGTTCATGATCAGCTCGCTGCCCACGTTGGAGGTGAGCAGGATGAGCGTGTTCTTGAAGTCGATGAGACGCCCCTCGCCGTCCTCCATGAAGCCCTTGTCGAACACCTGGAAGAAGAGCTCGTGGACGTCGGAGTGGGCCTTCTCCACCTCGTCGAGCAGGACGACGCTGTAGGGACGGCGGCGCACCGCCTCGGTCAACACGCCCCCCTCGCCATAGCCGACGTATCCGGGAGGCGCGCCCTTGAGCGTCGAGACCGTGTGCGCCTCCTGGAACTCGCTCATGTTGATGGTGATCAGGTTCTGCTCACCGCCGTAGAGGCTCTCCGCCAGCGCCAGCGCCGTCTCTGTCTTGCCGACGCCTGACGGGCCGGCGAGCATGAAGACGCCGATCGGCTTGCTCGGGTTCTCGAGCCCGGCGCGCGAGGTCTGGATGCGCCGGGCGATCATCTCGAGCGCGTGCCCCTGTCCGATCACCCGCTCGCCTAGCGTGGCGGCCAGCTTGAGCACCGTCTCGATCTCGTTCTTGACCATCCGGCCGACCGGGATGCCGGTCCAGTCGCCGACCACCGCGGCGACCGCCTGTCCGTCGACGGTCGGCAGGATGAGGGGGCTCTGTCCCTGCAGCGCCGCCAGCTGGCCTTCGAGCCCCCGCAGCTTCTCGAGCAGGGCCGGGCGGGCCTCCTTGGCCGCCGCGACGGCCGCCTTGTCCGGGGTCGCGGCCGCGCTCTTCTCCGCCGGCGCGCTCTTCTCCGCGGCCGCGCCCTTCTCCGGTGCCGCCGCGCCCTTCTCCGGTGCCGCGGCGCTCTTCGTCTCCTTGATGGGCTGGGCCCCGGCGCGCAGCTCGGCGCGGACCGCCAGGATGCTGTCGACGAGCGCCTTCTCCGACTTCCAGCGCGCTTCCAGCCCGCCGAGGCGAACCTTCTCCGTCTCCAGCTTGGTGCGCACGGCCTTGTCGCGCTCCGTGGCGTCCCAACCGGCCGCCTGCTCCCGCCCGATGATCTCGAGCTCGGTCTCGAGCCCGACGATGTGGCTGCGGCAGTCCTCCACCTCGGCCGGGATCGCGTGCTGGCCGATGGCCACCCGCGCGCAGGCCGTGTCGAGGAGGCTGACCGCCTTGTCGGGGAGCTGGCGCGCCGGGATGTAGCGATGCGACAGCTTCACCGAGGACTCCAGGGCCTCGTCGAGGATCTGGACCCGGTGATGCTTTTCCAGCGTCGACGCAATCCCCCGCATCATGAGCAGGGCCTTGTCTTCGGTCGGCTCGGGGATCTGGACCACCTGGAAACGCCGGGTGAGCGCCGGGTCCTTCTCGATGTGCTTCTTGTACTCGGCCCAGGTGGTCGCGGCGATCGTGCGCAGCTTCCCTCGCGCGAGCGCAGGCTTGAGCAGGTTCGCGGCGTCACCGGTGCCGGCCGCGCCGCCCGCGCCGACGAGCGTGTGCGCCTCGTCGATGAACAGGATGATCGGCTTCGGCGAGGATTGAACCTCGTCGATGACCTGCCGGAGGCGGTTCTCGAACTCCCCCTTCATGCTGGCGCCGGCTTGCAGAAGGCCGACGTCGAGGGCCATCAGGCTGACGTCCTTGAGCGGCGGGGGGACATCGCCCTTGGCGATGCGCAGCGCGAACCCCTCGACCACGGCGGTCTTTCCGACGCCGGCTTCCCCGGTCAGGATCGGGTTGTTCTGGCGGCGGCGCATGAGGATGTCGACGATCTGCCGGACCTCCTCGTCACGGCCGGCGATCGGATCGATCTCCCCGGCCCGTGCGCGGGCCGTCAGGTCGACCGCGTACCGCTTCAGGGCCTCCTGCTTGCCGAGCGCCGCGGGCGGCATCGCCCCGCTGGTTTCGCCCGGCGCCGCCGGGGAATCCGCCGCACGCAGCGCCGTCTCGGGGGAGGCGCCCACGATGGCGTCGAACTCCTCGGTGAGGCGATCGACCTTGATCTTGTCGAGCTCGCGCGACATCCCCGTCAGCACATTGCGCAGGCCCGGGGTCTTGAGCATGCCCACGATGAGGTGCCCGGTGCGGACCTGGTTGTCGCCGAACAGCAGGCTGCCGAAGACCCACCCCCGCTCGACCGCCTCCTCCACGTGCGACGAGAGGTCCGAGATCGAGGTCGCGCCTCGCGGCAGTCGATCGAGCGATTCGGTCAGCTCCTTGGCCAGGCGCGCCGGATCGACCTGAAAGTCCTTCACGATGCGGTGAATGTCCGAGTCGGGGAGCTGGAGAATCTGGTGGAACCAGTGCACGAGCTCGACGTATGGATTGCCCCGGAGCTTGCAAAACACCGTGGCGCTCTCGATCGCCTTGTAACCGAGGCTGTTGAGCTTCCCGAATAGCGTAAGTCGGCTGATTTCACTCATGGTCGTCTCCTCAAGCGCGCGCGGATTCTGTGCCCAGTTCCGGATTCGAAGATCAGATCCTGGCGAGCGCGGACACCTCCGCCGCCGAGCCACGATGTCCACCCGAGGCGTGACCGTCCCAGCGTCAACGGCTCCTCGGTGCGGTCGTCCAAAATGAGTCTGAGGTCCCAGGCGAGCGCATCGCCCGCGTAGTTGCGGACCAGCGCCGTCAGCCTGGCCAACCCGGGCTGGCCAGGCAGCATCCGCTGGAACTGCCCGCGGTTGAGCGGGCCCAGCACCACCCGGAACTTGTGGCTCCGGCTGAAGACCTTGGCGCCCATCACCGTCGAGAAACCCAGCCGGCGCTCTCCGCGGCCAAAGGTCCATTGCTGGTCAGGCGGGATGTCGAGCCAGTCGCCGACGAACGTCTCGACCCGGGCCGGCATCTTGAAAAAGTCGCCCGTGACGGCAGCCAGCCCCTCCGCGTTCTTCGTCCGCGCCGACAGCCGGCCGGCGTAGAAGAGCTTGGCGGTGTCGGGCAGCGCGTCGCGCCCGCGCAGCGACGGCGAGGCCAGGCCGAAGAGCGCGCCGACGTACGTGGCGAAACGGCTCGTTGACGGCCTGTCGAGGTCGGCCGTCGGCTGAGCGGTGGCCCAGATGCGATAGAACAGCAGCAACATCCGGTGGTGAAACAGATCGAGGAACCGCCCCATCGCCGCGTCGCCGGCGTCTCGCTTGCGGCTGGCGACGTACTCGGTGAGGTGTAACGGGAGTGGCCCGTTCGGCCCCAGCAGACCGAAGAAATGGACCCGCAGCCAGGGGGGGCCCGCCTCCTGGGGCGTCACGTTCGCGAGCACCGCGGGCGCGAACGCGAGCGTCGGCTCCTGACCGAGACGGATCGGTTCGTCGCCCGGACCCACCGCCGTTCCCAGCCGGGGGAGGTCGGGCGACAGGCACTCGAGCCGCCGCAGCACCTGATAGAAATCGAACCGGTGCGGCGCCCGCGCGACCAGGTCGAGGAAGTGGGCGCGCGCCTCCGCGGGCGTCTGAGACGCCCCGCCGGAGGCCGGCGCCCCTACACCAGGTTCTCTAGCCCCACCCGCGCCGGCCATCGCATCACCTCTCCTCGCTGGACGGTGCGCAGCACCGTTTCCGTGAAGGAGTTGATCGAAACGTATTTCGCGAAGAAGCGTTCGAGCACCGCGCCCAGGAGGAAGACGCCGGCGCCTTCGAACGCGGTCTCGTCGCAGGTGAGCGCTATCTCGATCCCGCGCCCGAAGGTCGTCGGACCGGGCAAGGGGAGAGCGCGGGTGATCGGGGCGCTGTCGGTCGACCGTACCCCGTCTATCTGCCTGCGGGTGGTGGGATCGCTGAGATCGGCGTAGAGCGACAGCAGCTCGCGCAGCGCGGCGGCCCCGGCCGTGTTGCCCACCAGCGAAAGGTGGTTCAGCGACAGGTGGCTGATGAGGCGCCAGGTCGTGTCCCCGTGGGCGTGAGACGGCCGCGGCGACGTCGGACCCGCGATGCATCGAACGGACGCCACCGGTTCGCCGGCTTCCAGCGTGAAGTCGGTGCGCCCCTGTCCGCGCGGCATGTGGATCGGGAGGTCACGGTTCGAGCACAGCGTCTCTATCGCCAGCTGGCGAAGGTTCGATCGATAGGGACCTTCCTCGGGATCGACCAACGAGATGAACAGTTCGCTTCCGACGTAGGGGGAGCGGGTCCCTTTCTCGCGCTGCTTCTGTGACAGGGCACGGGGCTGCCGCTGGACGGTGTAGTAGGCGGGGGTCGTCTGTTCCTGGGTGAGGTCGTTCCAGGCGTAGAAGGGATGGAAGATCTGCTTCGTGTCCGAGGTGGCGCCGACTCCGACCACGCTCTCGACGGAATAGACCTCGTAATCCATGGGATGGGTACGGTCCGCGACGACGTGGTACTCGGTGGTCCCCTCGGAGAGCTGGATCCGATCGGCGGTGCGGGGAAACAGGTTGATGACCGGCGCGGCGTGGAGGGCGAAGTTGGCTGCGCTGACGGCTCCGTCCAGGGTGGGATCGTGCTTGTCGGTGACGACCAGGAGCTCGAGCTCGGAAGACGAGCAGGTTCTCACCAGCGGGGCCAGGCCGGCGAGCTTGAAGAACAGATAACGCGACGGGAACGCGAAGTACTCGTGGAGCAGCCGGTAGCCCTGAAACGAACGCGCCGTGTAGGGGAGAAGAGCCTCTTTGTCATCGAAGCCGACCGGCGAGATCGGTTCAACGGCGTTCGCCGACTGCCACGGCCCCGGCCCCGCCGTGGACCTTCCCCGTACGGCGATTCCGTGACCGAGCAGGAGCTCATAGAGACGCACGGGCAGCCCGTCGCCTCCGCGAATGAACAGCGTCAGCTCGTCGAGTTTCAGATCCGACAGCGAGAGGCCTGCGGTCGAGCGCAGCCGCAGGCGCAGCGCCGCGCGCGCGCGGCGGCGCGAATGGACCTCGCCGAGATCGCCGACGTAGCTGGTGTACTCGGCGAACACCAGCTCCAGCGGCCAGAGCGTCACCGCGTGACCGGTTCGGTAGTCGCACGCCGTCTGATCGCCGCGCCCCAGTACGCTGCGCAGGGTGGTGCCGCGCGGGATCTGAAATCCCGCGGCGAGCGCTCCCTCGGTCAGGCTGGGTTGGATCTCGACAACCGCCATGGATGGCGTCGGTCCCAGGTAGTGCGGGTAGAGGATCTCGAACAGGTGCTGGGTGAAGCGGGGGAACTCGGCGTCGATCTTCAGATGTAGACGGGCGGTCAGGAAGGCGAACCCCTCGAAGAGGCGCTCGACATAGGGGTCCATGACCTCGAAGCTCTTGATCCCGAGGCGGCCGGCGACATTGGGAAAGTCCTGGGCGAACTCGGCGCCCATCTTGCGCACGTACTGGAGCTCGCGGTCGTAGTAGCGGAGGAAGAGCGGGTCCATCAGGAGCCCCGGTCCGCCTCGGCGACGAACGCGGTCCCGCTTTCGAGGTCAATCTCCGTTCGAAGAAACAGGTGCAAGGGCAGGGGCTGTGCCCAGAGCTCGGCCTCGATGTCGAATCGCATGGCGTTGTGGCTCATCTTCTCGTGGTCCACCACGAGACGCACCTTGACCGAGTTCGGAAGCAGGCGGGGCTCGAAGTTGCGGATGACCTGGGCCAGATGCTCTTCGAGCACGCTGGGCCTTATGCTCGTGGCGGTCCGTCCGGTGAGATCGGACATTCCGAAGTTCAACACCGACCGGGCGACCTCCGGATAGTCGTCGAGATTCTGCACCGCTGCGAGGTTGACGGTGTTCAGCAGCCAACCGAGATCCCGACAGACGCTTTGCCGCAGCTGCGCCGGCGACATCACGCGCTTGTCCCGCCCCTCCTGCACCGCGTTTGGTGTGTCGTCAGTCAGGCGGTCCAGCAACGACGGCTGTAGGCGTTCGCTCGCCGGCGTCTCAGCCATCGGTCAGATCCGTGGGGCGGATTCGATGCTCGGGTCGGTCTCGGTGCTCGCGGCGCTCTCGTCGGTCTCGAGCTCCACGATCCGTGCGTCCAGGAGCGGATAGTCTCCGCCGTCGGTCGCGATGACCCGCTGACCCAGGCCGAAGGCGGTGGTCTCCGTCGGTTGCCGCCAGGCCGTGCTGCGCGCCAGCGCCAAGGATGCATCGTCGGCCCGTTCCGAACCCGGGTACCGCGTCGGGACCAGCGCCACCGTCTCGCCTCCGTTGGCCAGGGTGAGCGTCGCGGGGGTCCAGACCATATCGCGGAGATCCGTCGGCTTTTCGAGCTGGATCCGGCGCAAGCGCGCGAACGGGATCCAGTAATAACGTCCGTTGACGATCGCTTCGAGCATGGGACCCAGCCTCGAATCGGCGTCCGCGATCCAGGCAAAGGGCTGATCGTCGATTCGACCCGCGGTGGCGGGCGCCGCCTCGAGTCCCTGGGCGCGCAGCGCCGCCGCCTTCTCGTGCTTGCCCCCGTCCTTCTCCCTCTCCCCTTGCGCGTCCAGCTGGAGCGCCTCGAGCATCAGCGCCATCCAGGGCTCGGGTCGCCCGAAGACGGTGGGAGATGCCTGGCCGGCGAAGATCGCCGTCCGAAGCTCCTCGCACCGCAACGCCTCGCGATACGTACCGAGCATGGCGAGGGCTCCGGCGTCCAGCTCAGCGGCGGTCTGAAGCTGGGTGAGCGCGCGCGGCCATTGGCCCATGACGGCCAACAGCTGAAACAGAAAGACCCGGAGCGGTGCGGCGCCAGGTTGGCTCCGCACACGCCCCTGAAGGTCACTCAGCGCGTCCGCCAGGTTACCAGCGCGGACGCTCTCCTCGGCCGTCATCGAAGCGCCGGGGCTTCGGAATTAGGCTTCGTGGTTGGTAGCAATGTTCCACGCAATGGCGATCGCGGGCGCGCCGCTGCCATCGGCCTTCTGTGGCACGTACTCCACAGCGAACTGACCGAAGTTGAGCGAGATATTCTCGGTCAACCGGTCCTGCCCGCCGGCGCCGCCCGGCGTGACCGACGAGACGATCACGTTGGTGAGGGTGATCTTGTAGTACTCCAGCGGCTTTCCGCCGGCCTTGCGCACGGTCAGGATCGCCTTCTTGAGCGCACCGCCGCTGCAGCAGTACTTGATCAGGGTCGGGGAGGAGGAGTCCACGTACTTGGTCACGGACAGGTCGCTGACGTTGACCTTTCCGGAACCCGAGCCGCCACCGACGTGCGTGCTTCCGGACTGAGTCAGTCCCCAACTCCACGCCAAGACGTCGATCTCGTTTGCGTGAGCTTTGTCTACAGACTCGCCATTGATTGTGTCGATCTTGAGGAACATGTCGAAAGACATTGACGTTCTCCTTCCCGCCTACTGGTTAATTGCCTTACCGCTCGAACTCATTCTTTGCCGGACGGAATCCTGGACGACAGCCGGAGCGAGACCGTGAGGCCCTCCAGCTGGTAGTGGGGACGAAGCCAGAACGTCGAGGAGTAGTAGCCGGGGTTGCCTTCGATGGGCTTGACCTCGACCTTCGCTTCTCTCAGTGGCTTGGTCGCCTTGGTGTTCTCGTCCGAATGATCGGGATTCCCGTCGACGTACTGGGTGATCCACTGATCCAGCCAGGCCTCCATGTCGGCGCGTTCCTTGAACGATCCGATCTTGTCGCGAACGATGCACTTGAGGTAGTGCGCGAACCGGCAGGTGGCGAACAGATAGGGGAGGCGCGCGGCCAGGTTCGCGTTGGCGGTCGCGTCCGGGTTGTCGTACGCGGCCGGCTTGTGCAACGACTGTGCGCCGATGAACGCGGCGAAGTCCGAGTTCCTCTTGTGGAGGAGGGGCATGAAGCCGTTCTTGGCCAGCTCCGCCTCCCGGCGATCGGTGATGGCGATCTCCGTCGGGCACTTCATGTCGACCCCGCCGTCGTCGGTCGGGAACGTGTGCGTCGGCAGCCCCTCGACGGAGCCCCCCGACTCGATGCCGCGGATGCGCGAGCACCATCCGTAGAGCTTGAACGACCGGTTGATGTTGACCGCCATCGCGTACGCCGCGTTGGCCCAGCTGTACTTGCTGGTGTCGGTCGCCGACGTCTCCTCCTCGAAGTCGAAGTCCTCGACGGGAGTGCTCTTGGCTCCGTAGGGGCGGCGCGCCAGAAAGCGGGGCAGGGTGAGGCCGATGTACTTCGCGTCCTCCGAGTCCCGCAGCGATCGCCAGCTCGCGTACTCCGGCGTCAGGAACTTCTTGGTGAGGTCGGCCGGATTCGACAGCTCCTGCCACGACTCCATCTGGAAGAGCGAGGGAGCGGTGCCGGAGATGAAGGGGGCGTGGATGGCGGCCGAGATCTTCGCCATCTCTCCCAGCAGCTCGACGTCTTCCGGTCGGTGATCGAAGTAGAAGTCGCCGACCAGGCAGCCGTACGGCTCCCCGCCGAAGGTTCCGAACTCCTCCTCGTAGAGCTTCTTGAAGATGGGGCTCTGATCCCACTTCGTCCCCTTGAAGCTCTTGACGGTCTTGTGGAGCTCCTTCTTCGAGATGTTGAGGACGCGAATCTTCAACATCTCGTCGGTCTCGGTGTTGTTGACGAGGTGATGCAGGCCTCGCCAGGCGCTCTCGAGCCGCTGGAAGTCCGCCTGGTGGAGGATCGCGTTGATCTGCAGCGACAGCTTCTTGTCGATCTCGGCGATCATCGCGTTGATCGACTCGACGGTGTCGGGACCGATCAGCGTGCTCTTCTCGAGCGCGTGCTGCGCGAGGGTCCGGACCGCGGCCTCTACCTGGCTCTTCGCCGCGGTCGACTGCGGCTTGAAGTTCTTCTGGAGGAGCGCGTCGAACTCGTTCGTTTCGGCGGTGCCGACTGCGCCACCTTCTGTGGCTTCCTTGGCGTTGGGCTCGGCCATGGACCTACCCGTCCTTCTTCTGATCGGCGCCTTCGGGAGCCGCCGGCTTCGGAGCCGCCGCGAGCGACTTCAGGAGCGTCGGATCGGCCAACAGCTTTTCGATCAGCTCTTCGGCCCCTGCCTTGCCGTCCATGTACGTCACGAGGTTCGCGAGCTGCTGGCGGGCCGTGAGCAGCTCGTTGAGAGCGCCGACCTTGCGCGCGATGGCAGCGGGAGAAAAGTCATCCATGCTCTCGAACGTAATATCCACGCTTAAGTTCCCTTCGCCGGTGAGGGCGTTGGGAACCGCAAAGGCTACGCGGGGTTTCATGGCCTTCATCCGGTCGTCGATGTTGTCCGCCGAGATCTCGAGGAACTTCCGGTCGCCGACCTGCGGCAGCGGCTCCTTCGGGTTCCCGGAGAGGTCGGACATGACCCCCATCACGAAGGGGAGCTGGATCTTCTTCTGTGAGCCGTAGACTTCCACGTCGTACTCAATCTGAACGCGGGGAGCCCGATTCCTGGCAATGAATTTTTGACCGCTGCTCATGTCGTCACCCTTTCCGAGTTGATATAACGCCCGAAGCCGATTATTCGCGGACCCCACGTAGCAGATCGACCTGCTTTGCCGCGTCGGGAACCAGCTCATTGACGATGTCCACGAAGCTCATGACCACGAGGCGCTTGCAGCGCTCCATGAACATGGGGATGGGGCTCGAGGGCTCGTACTTCGCATAGTAGGCGCAGATCTTGTCCAGGGCCTTCAACACGTCGTCCCGCGAGGATATTTCGCCTTTGAGCTGCCCGCCCGCGTAGCTGGGGCCGGTGCCGTTGGCGCGGGCGTCGCCGGAGGCGTCATCCTGGGCTGCCGTTCCGGGTGTTTGGCGGGCGACCGCGTCGCCCACGATCTTTCCTGCGCTGCGCATGACCGCACCCACCTGTTCGAGGCTCGAGGACGTCGCCGACTCGATGGCGCCGATCGCCTCGGACGAACTACCCAAGGCGGCCTGGATCGCCTGCAAGGAATCGAGGGGGCTCTCAGACAGCATTCCCTCGATCGTTGCCATGTTGAGCGTCTCCGGGCCGGCGTCGCCCCCGCTCAAAACCCCCTCGACCTGCTTCATGGTGAGCGGTCCGAGAACCTGGGAGACACAGAGCGGAATCGCGCGCAACGCGGCGAGCACGTCGGGCGACTCGAGCTCCATCAGCGCATTGAGGCGGATCGGGTCGTCGTTGCCGTCCGGTCGGGGATGAAGGCCCTTGTCCCAGTACTGTTCGACGAGGCCCCTGATCAGCGCCAGACCTTCCGACAGCCCCTTCCAGCCGCTCGTTCGGATGAGAGCTTTCAGGAGATAGATGGCAATCCGGAGATCCCTGGTCTTCGGGAGGAGAGCCGTCGACTGCCGCTGGACCGCTTTCCAGTCAGCGTCCTCTCCCGGAACGACCGTCGTCCCCATCTGGTGTTCGGGTTTGCCCTGGGCGGCGCTCTCCAGCGCCATGAAGGCCGCGTCGTACACCAGATCCGGCCCGCTTGGCTCCGAGCCGCTGACAGGCGCCAGCACCGCATCCAGATCTATTGACGACATCGCCCCGAAACCGCGTCCATTAGCGCGTAACCTATCGCGATTGTCAATCGTCGCCGGGAGATCGAGTATCATCGCCGGTCTCGCGCATGGTCCTGGAAGTCAAAGTCAGGGAGCCCGTGAAGACCGCTTCCGGGCGCACGCTGACATTCACGCAATCGCCGGTCCGGATCGGCCGCAACCAGCTCAATGACGTGCATCTCGACGATCCCTTTGTGTCCGAATGGCACGGGATCGTTCGGTTCGACGACGCGACGATGGCGTACTTCGACCTCGGCTCGACCAACGGGAGCACGATGGCGGGCCAGCGCATCAGCAAGAACGTCCCCGTCGCGCTCTCAGAGGCATCCCAGATAAGCATCGGGCGCATCGATCTGTCGTTCTCGCTGGCCGGCGCGACGCGGCGTGCCGAGGGCAACTTCGGACAGACGCTCGGGTGGGGTAGCGGCGTCAACGCCCCGCCCCGGGCTCAGGGACCGGGCGAATCGAACACGGGTCGCGCCTCGGCAGCGGGCGAGCCCCGCCGGGAGGTCGCCGACCTGCCCTCCGCCGCGACGTCGGGGGCCTTCACTCCCCCGCCTGCCCGACGGGCGGACGTCGACGCGGACGCCGCCGTGCGACGCGGAAAAGATCATCCAGGCCTTTGCCGAGGCCTTCGTCGGGCTCAAGAACGGCTACGAACAGTTCGGCAGCGAAGTGGGGGTGCGAACCATCAACGGGACGTCCCCCCTCCACCGGGCCCGCACGAGTCGCGAGGTGCTGGACTACCTGCAGAGCCCGGGCGTCGACCCGGCGGCAGCGATTCACAGCCTCATCTCGATCTTCGCGGATTTCGGGATCCATCACATCGCCATGATGGAGGCGGTCACCGAGGGCATTCGAGGCGTCTTGCAGTCGCTCGACCCACGCGCGAACGGACTCGACGGTAGCCCCGGAATCCTGTCGAAGGCTCGCTACAAAGAGCTGTGGAAGGCGTACCTCGAACGATTCGACCAGATCGTGACGGACGACGGCGAGCTCCACGCCGGGATCTTCGGAGACGACTTCGCGCGTGCCTATGCCAGCGTGACGACCGGTGACAAACGCGGGGGAACGACCGGGAACGGGCGCTGATGGCCGCCGGCACCGCCCACGTCGAGCGCGGCGTCGCCCTAGTGGTGGTGCTGGTGATCGCCGCGTGTGCCGCGCCGGTGAAGACGGTGGCGCCACGTCCGGAGCCGCGACCGTGCACCATCGAATCCACGGTCGGAACCGACAAGGCGCCACGCGAGCGCAAGTATCCGCATTCGTATTGGTTTGCGCTGCTCCTGCCGGGCTACCGATCGTCCGGTTTCGTCACGCGTCCCGTCACTGAATGCAGCGGCCGGCTCGTGACCGTCGTTGGTGACGGGTGTGGCAAGGAGACGCCGGCCGAAGCGATCCCCATCGAGCGCCTGACCGACGAGAATCTGATGGTGGTGGATGTCGAGGGGGCGAAGCGCCTCGTCTGGGCGATGACCGACAAGCTCACCGACGGCCAGGTCCAGGGGCCGGTGGGGCTGGTCGAGATCACGGAGCGCGGAATGGCGGTCCGGGCGCTTGGCGTTCTGCGCGCCTATCCCGAGCGGATGACCCTGCGGCTGACGCGCCTCGGGGCTGGAACGATACTGGTCGCGGAGGGCGAACGGTGTAGTGAGCGCGGGTCGCCCGAGAGCTGCACGCGCGCGATTCGGTTCCTCACCCTGCGCGGGGATCGGTTCGTGGCGGTCCCGATGAGCGATGAAAAGGGCGCTTGCCTGGGAAGCGGCCTGGTTGCCCTGACGGCGAGCGGCGTCGATTCGTCGTCGACGGATCGGTATCGCCTCGAGACCTCGGTGAGCTTCGGTCCCGACGAGATCACGCTCCGCGAGCAGCTGACGATCTCGGCCCCGAAGACCAGCGCGGTAGGCTTCATGCGCCAGGTCCGGGCCGATCGTCGTCTGAGCTTGCGCGACGGTCGTCTGGTGGCGTCGGCGCCCGCGCTCGTTTCGCGCTGGCAGCAGGGCTCCGCCGAGAGACCGTCGCACTGAGTAGCCGCACACCCGCGCTTCGCGCGGGAGCGGCTAGCCCGCGCTGACCGCTCGAAGGGCGAACAGGTTGCCGGCGCTCGCCGACTTGAAAACCAGGAGAGTCGTGCCGATTTCGATCGTTTCGCCGTCGGTGAGCGGGCGGCGCCCGTCGATCGGGCTTCCCTCGACCCGGACGGCGCCGCGCACGGAGGCGATGACGAACTCGCTCCCCTGACGCGCGATCTCCGCGTGCTCGTCGGCGAGCGCCGGATCCCCTGTGATCCGCACGTTGCAGCCGGCCGCGGAGCCGAGCACGTTGCGCTCGTCCGCCAGCCGCAGCGTCTCGCCCCGCCGCCCAGGGCCACCGCTCCTGACCAGCCAGCCGACCAGGATCGGCTCCGTGCCACCGTGGGAGCGGAGCTGGTCTTGAATGGAGACGGCCAGTCCCCGCGCGCGCGGCGTTCCGAGCACCGGAAACTCTCTAGCGGCGTCCCGCAACACGCCCGACAGCTGCTGGAGGTCGAGGCTCGCGAACGACGTCCACTCTTCGGCGGCGACCCGCACCGAGAGTCGTGCGGCGGCGTCCTCGGGCGACGTTCGCGACTCGACCGCCGAGGCCAGCCCGTCCATCAAGGTCTTTCCGAAGGCCGGACGGGCGCTCGCCTTCTTGGCGAGGAGGTCGCGGATCTCCTGGAGCCGCAGCCGGCCAGGCCTGGTCCGGAAATAGGGGTACCGCGGGTCGTGGAGGAGGTCGTCGTCGGCGTCCGCCAGGGCGCGGACGGCGTCGGAGTGGTTGCGGGTCAGCTCCTCCACGGCGCGCTGGGGAGAGGCGCCCCGGCGGATGAGATCGTGCGCGGCGGCCAGCGCTTCGTTCTCATCCAGCGCCGGCGAATCGGCGGAGGACCGGCGCCGATTCACCACGACCACGACCACGATCACGAGCACCACCGCGGCTCCGGCCAGGACCGCCCAGACCCACAATCCTCCGGGGAGGGAGACAGGTCCGAGCTCGGCGTTGAGGCGCTGGCCGTTCGCGACGGTGAGACGCGCCGAGACGCGACGCGTTCCGCCCAGGGTGCGCCAGCTCCAGGGGGCCGCCACCTGCACGTGCAGCAGGTCCGCCACCCCTTGGCCCAAAGACTCGAGCGTGTTCTCGAGATCCTCGTTCTGATCGAGGGTGCGCAGAAAGCCGCCCGCGGCTTCGTGAAGGTCGCGGAGGTTGGCCGCCGCCACCTCTGCGTCGGCGGCGGGGGTGGCGAACTTGACGACGAAGGGGGTGACGCCGGCCTTCCGGATGGCCGCGCCGAGGCGCAAGAAGTCGCCCGGCCCCTCGCCCTTGGGGTCGGCGTGGTCTCGCCCGTCGGTCACGATCAAGAGGATCTTGATCGACGCGGCGTCGGCGCCGAGGTCCGCCAGATCGAGCGTGATCGCGTCGAGCGCGTTCGGCTTGTGCCCGTCGAGGTAAGGGAGCTCATCGAGCCGTCCGATCTCTCCCGCCGTCAGCCGCGCCCGCCCCTGGCGCATCCTGCCGTAGATGGTCGGGTAGACGGTGGTGCGCGACGGGATCCGCTGAAAGAAGGAGTGGATCGCATCGAGAAGGCCCGGGGGGACGCCCTCCACCCACAGGTAGACCAGCCCGATCGCGAGCGGCGGCCGCCAGGTCGAGCTGGATTCGGACGCGACGGCGGCCCAGTCGGCGAGCGGCTGCAGGGACGAAGGGGGATCCAGGGGGGCGCCGTCCGCCGTGAGATCGACCGCCGACGGCTTGAGCGAACGCCCGCCGTCGTCGACGCCGCCGACGAAGAAGCCGAGGTCTCCCCCTTTTTCAATCACCGGGGGCGCGGTGATGAGCGTGGGCGCGCCCAAGGCGGCGCTCGCGACGAGCGTCGTCAGGACTGCCGGCAGCGTCGCCAACCGCCAGCGGATCATCGTCTCGACGACGCGGCGCCCGGAAGCCACAGCGACTTGAACAGCAGCTCCGTCGCTCCCAGCTTGATGACGTCTCCGTCGCTGAGGCGCACCACCTCATCAGGGGTGAGCTTGTGGGAGTTCACGAACGTTCCGTTCACGGAGGGCGGGTCTTTCCGATCCCGGATCGTGAACGCGTCGGTCCCTGCACCGGTCGCAGGGCGGCGCACCGTGGCGTGACCGTTCGACATGAAGGTGTCTTCGAACACGATGACGTTGTCGCCGGGACCCAATGAAACCGCCCCGCGGGAGAGCACGTTGCTGTCGGTGTCGAGCTCGAGCAGCGTCCCGCGCTTGTCCTTGTCGACCGAGCGAATGACCAGCAGCCACCCCAGGGTCATGTCCTTCGTCTGGGAGGCCGATCGGTCCGGGAGCCCCGTCAGCCCGATCGGCGCCGGGATCGAGAAGACGGTCTTCGGCGCCACGAGGTTCGGCCGGCACTTGCCGCAGGTGGTTCCCCACCCGGCCAGCATCGGTTCACCGCAGTTCGGACAGGCGATCTCTGCGGCAGAGCGCTGGGAGAGCTCGAGCTCGGGGGCGGCGTCCCGGGAGGAGCGATGCGGAGCCCCGGGACTCCCGCCCTCCCGGCCGGCGCCCTTCAGCGACCTCGGCTTGGCAGGCCGGTGGGCGCGCCCCCCGGGTCGCACACCGGTCGGCGGACGAGCGCCCTTCCCTGGCGCGCCCCCGAAGAGATTTCTCAGCTTCTCGAACACGGCCTCGCGCTTTCGCCCCGTCATCATAGGGTTCGGAGCGTGAGGGGTCAAACCCCGCGGCGAGGTAGGTCATCCGCTAAGATGCCCGTTCCGTCAGATGCGGGTCCGTTGCGCTGCGCTTGTTCTGATACCGATGCTCTCCGTCGGCGCGATCGCGGAAGCGACGGAGCCGTCGGCTTCCCCCGGCAGCTCGATCATCGTCGGTGGCCAGCCGTTCGAGGTGGGCCGTCCGGTCGTGCTCTGGAGTGACCCGCAAGGATTCGATGCCTACCAGGTCCGCTGCATCGACCAGAGCGGCGGCTGTTGCGACACGGACTCGAAGCGCTACGGAGTCCGCAAAGGGGTCGAGCGGCGCGGACTCGACGAGCTGCGGGGGGTGGTCTCGCAGCTGGTCCTTCACTTCGACGGCTGCGTCAACTCCCGTTCCTGCTTCAAGTCGATGCACAACCGTTCCCGTCCCGCCGGCAGCGCCGGCTGCGGGCTGTCGGCGCATTTCATGATCGACGCGGACGGCACCATCTATCAGACGCTGGACCTCGTCGAACGCGCCTACCACGCGGAGGAGGCCAACTCGGTTTCGGTCGGCGTCGAGATCTGCAATCGCGGGCGCGTCGATCAGACCGAGTGGCCCAAGCTTCCCCCTGACTATCGAACGCGCCCGACCCGCGACGTGGTGATCAACGGCAGCCATCACCTGGCCTACGAGTTTCGCCCCGAGCAGTACGACGCCATCATCGCCCTCGCGCGGACCTTGCTGCGCGTCTTCCCGCGCATCAAGCCGATCATCCCCGAGCGAGACGACGGCCAGCCGAGCACCGACACGCTGCCGGACCCGGTTCGTTTCGCCGGGATCCTCGGTCATCTCCACGTGGATCTGCAGAAACAGAAGTGGGATCCGGGCGCCCTCGACTGGAAGCGCATCCTGCGCGCGCTCAACGGGTTCGAGCTGCCGGTTCAGATCCGCTCCTACACCGAGATCCCGCGGAACCAGGCCGATCTCCTGGCGGCGCGCCGGGCGCTGTTCTTCAACGCGGAGGAGCGGGCCACCGGCTACTTCCCGATCGCCCCGGGCCGCTTCTGGCACTCCGGTGTCCACCTTCGCGCGGCGCTGGGATCACCGGTGCGCGCGCCGACGCGCGGCCGTGTCATCGCGGCGCGCCGGAGCATGGCAGGAAACTCGTCGACGTCATTCGTCCTCATCCGACACGAGCTCGAAGTGGACGGGAGTCCGGTGGTCTTCTACTCGCTGCTGGCCCACCTCGAGATTCCCTCGCCGGCGACCGATGCGGCCGGGGCGGTCCCCTGGGTCCAGGCCGTCGCGCACGGGCCCGCCGGTCTCGCGGCGGCGCTCGCGGCCGGCGAGGTGGTTGCGCTGAACGAACGGGTCGAAGCGGGCGACGTGGTGGGGGCCGTCGGCACCGTCAGCCGGGGACCGGAGGAAGGTCCGGAGGTCCACTTCGAGATCTTCACGACCGAGCGCCTGGGCGGGGAGCTCGGTCGTTCGTTCCGGACCATCAACGCGGGCGACGACGGTCCGATCTCGCGGCGCGCCGATTCGATCGCGGCGGTCGACGCCAACGGCGACTTGCAGGTCGATCCCGACGAGCTTCAGCGGTTCTTTCGCGCCGGCTCGCTCGAACGGCGACAGAGCCTCCGGCGCCTGGCGATCCGCCACCGGCACGAGTGGGGCGATCGGACGACGCTCGCCGAGCTCTCCGGCCAGCGCGAGCTCGCCGGGTTGACCGAGACCGATCGGAAGGCGCTCTACGACGCCGCGTTCTCTCCGTACATCTTCTGGACCGACACGCTGGCCCGCGCGACAGGCCTCCCCACGAACCAGGTCGTCTACTCGTATCACCCGCTGACCTTCTTGCTCGAGATCGCCGCCCGCGCCGCGCAGGTCCAGCTGCCACGGGCGCGCGGGCGCGAGATCGGCGAAAAGGGGCTCGAGCCGCGCAAGCTCGCCCACGTCCCGGTGGCCGAGTGGGTTCACCCGACCGTGTCGCCGTTCGACAAACCTCTGTTCGGTCCCCCGGTCGGGGTCAGGCTCGGTGCCCGTCGCCGCGAGGACATCCCGCTCATCGAGCTGGATCCGACCGACAGCCGGTAGCCAGGCCGTGTGCTTGACAGGTCGTTCGCCGCGACGGACGCTCGGATGGCATGCGCCGAATTGCTCTCTTGGTTGCCCTTATCGACGCGACGGGCGTTCCTGTCAGTAGAGACCGACATGGCTGATTTGGGTTCGGGGTGGTCGGGGCGCGGAAAAGGGCCCGAAGGCATCGAATCCGGGAACCGTGAGGAGGTTCGGTCGTTCTGGATCGATGAGATCCCTCTTGCCCGGCGCGCCGTTCAATCCGTGAGAGAGGGACAGCCATGATTACGCTTAGATCGATAGAAGTCATCTCGCCCGTCGGAGGCCCGGACGTGGTCTTCGAGCGTCTGAGCGGCGGAGAGACTCTGGGACGGCCGTTCGAATACGACGTGGACCTGCTGAGCTCGCGGGGAGATCTGAGCCTCGAGGACGCCGTCGGCAAACGCATGACCGTCGCGATGACGATGCCGGGGACGACACCCCGCTTCTTCAACGGCGTGGTGGCGCGCTTTTCCCAGACCGGTTGGACGGGAGATCGGTTCCGGTACCGTGCCGTGCTGCGGCCCTGGACCTGGTTGCTGAGCCGCGCGTCGAACAGCCGCATCTTCCAGCAGAAGACCGTGCCGGTCATCCTGGCGAAGGTGTTCGAGGAGCACGGCTTCTCCGGAGAGGTCGACGACGCCGGCCTCGACGCCGACAACTACGGACCGCACGATTTCCTGGTCCAGTACCACGAGACCGACTTCAACTTCGTCAGCCGGCTGATGGAGCAGGCGGGAATCTACTATTCGTTCAGACACACGAAGGACAGCCACGTCCTCGTGCTCTCGGACGGTCCCACGGACGAGCGGGTACCCGGTTACGAGAAGATCCCGTTCTTCTCCGGGGACGCCTCCAGGGCCGGGGCCCTCGGGGAAGAGCACATCGACACCCTCAGCGTGGGGCTACAGGTCGAACCGACGGCGTTCGTCGCCAAGGAGTTCGATTTCGAAAAGCCACGGGCGCCCCTGCTTTCGAAACAGAGCGCCACCCTCCCCGGGTCGGACGCCAAGCTCGAGGTCTTCGAGTATCCCGGTAACTACATCGTCGCGGGCGAGCGCAACAAGTACGTGGCCCGACGGCTCGAAGAGCAGCAGCTCGAATACGAGGTGGTGCAGGGAACGGCCAACGCCCGGGGGATCCGGCCCGGCGCCCGGTTCAAGCTGGTCGACTATCCCTGGGCCGCCCAGAACCGCGAGTACCTCGTCACCGCGGCGTCGTACCTGCTCGCCGCAAACGACTACTCGTCCGGGGCCGGGGAATCGGGCGCCGATTTCCGCTGCAACTTCTTCGCGATCGATGGAAAGCGCAGCTATCGCACCCCGCTGGCGACGCCCAAGCCCACCGTGGCAGGGCCCCAGACCGCGATCGTCGTCGGCAAGGCGGGCGAGGAGATCTGGACCGACAAATACGGGCGCGTGAAGGTCCAGTTCCACTGGGATCGGGAGGGGAAGGAGAACGAAACGAGCTCGTGCTGGGTGCGGGTGTCGCAGGTCTGGGCGGGCGCGAAGTGGGGGGCGATGCACATCCCCCGGATCGGGCAGGAGGTGATCGTCGACTTCCTCGAGGGGGATCCGGATCGGCCGATCATCACGGGGCGGGTCTACAACGGCGACAACATGCCGCCGTACGACCTGACCGCGAACCAGACCCAGAGCGGTATCAAGAGCCACAGCACCAAAGGGGGCGGACCGAAGAACTTCAACGAGCTCCGGTTCGAGGACAAGAAGGGGAGCGAGCAGGTCTTCGTTCAGGCCGAGAAGGATCTGGAGACGCTGGTCAAGAACGACGAGCAGCGCCTGGTCATGCACGATCGAAAGACGGACATCGGAAACGACGAGACCGTCTCCGTCGGCGCGAACCGGACGGAGACCGTCGGCAGCAACGAGAGCATCACCATCGGCGGCAGCCGCTCGGAGACGGTGGCCAGCCAGGAATCGGTGACGGTCGGGGCGACCCGGGCCCTCACGGTCGCCGTGAACAATTCCACCACGGTCGGGGCCGCCAACGAGCTCACCGTGGGAGCAGCCGACGCGACCACCGTGGGCGGAGGCCAGAGCGTCTCGGTCGGGGGTGGGCAGAGCATATCGGTCGGCGCCGCGCACACGCTGGACGTCGGGGCGGACGAAACGATCAGCGTCGGTGGCAAGCGCAGCATCAACATCGGGAAGGACGACGTTCTTCAGGTCGGCAAGAAGCTGTCGATCACCGTCACGGACGAGATCTCGATAACCACCGGCGACGCGACCATCGTGATGAAGAAGAACGGCGACATCACCATCAAGGGGAAGAACATCTCGATCGAGGGCTCGGGCAAGATCAACGTCAAGGCCTCCAGCGATCTGGTCCTCAAGGGGAGCAAAATCGGTCAGAACTGACCGGTCAGAACTGACCGCGATCGCTTAACCAACTTTCGTTGCGCCCGAAACGTCGCCGAAAACGGCGTCTCCTTACCATCGCCGGCATGCGACGAACCGACCTGGTCGAGAAGATCGTGGTGGCCAAGCTGGCGAGGAAGCTCACCTGGAAGGCGCTGGCCGAGGCGTGCGGGCGCAGCGAGGTCTGGACGACCTCCGCGCTGCTCGGTCAGCAGGCGATGAGCAGCGACGAGGCGGCCGCGGCCGGGCGCCTGCTCGGGCTCAGCGACGAGGAGGTCATGCTACTCACGGTGCCGCCGTCGAAGGGGTCGCTGGGCACGACGACCTCGACGGATCCGCTGATCTACCGGTTCCACGAGATCGTGCAGATCTACGGCACGACGCTGAAGGAGCTGATTCACGAGAAGATGGGCGACGGGATCATGAGCGCCATCGACTTCGAGATGTACGTCGACAAGGTCCCCGACCCCAAGGGGGACCGCGTGAAGGTCACCATGCACGGCAAGTTCCTCGGCTACCGCAAGTGGTAGGCGCGCCGCCCGCTCCCTAGGTGGGTCTCGCGTTCGTTCGCGGGATTGACAGTCTCCCGTGCGCTTGGGTACGTTCCGCGCACAGAGCGGGTGTTGTCCTTGGTTGGTCGTCGGGCTCGGTGTTTGGCGCATTGGATGGCGGTCGCCGTCCTCGCCGCTTCGTGCGGATCGGCGACCAAAGGCGGGGGCGGGGCGGCTGGGACCGGGGGTTCCGGAGGCGCAGCAGGCGCTGTCGCCGCGGGAGGCGCAGGCGGCGCTGTCGCCGCCGGAGGCGCAGGTGGCATCGTCGCTGCGGGAGGCTCCGGGGGGACCACGCCAGCCGGTGGGAGCGGAGGCTCCGGCGGCGCGCCGCAATCGTCGATCGTCTTGAGAGGACAGCTCGAAACGGGCGGACCGAACGCGGTTCCGGACGGCGGGACCGTCCTTCTGAAAGGCGGCACCTTCATGCTTCCGGGCAGCACGTCGACTTGCGTGGGACAGATCTGCTTGACGGGGAGACTAGCGCCATGAAGACGAAAAGATTTGTGACGGGCACGCTGACGCTCACGCTGGGTGTCGGTGCTCTCATCGGCTATTCGGTCGAGCGAGCGCGCGCAGCTGGGATTCCAGCGAAGCAGCCCATGACATATTCGGGCGTTCTGACGAATGCGAACGGAACGCCGTTGACCGGTTCGAAGAACATCCAGCTCTCGATCTTCGACATGGCCACGGACGGGACGCTTCAATGCAGCGCTGGTCCCACTGCCATCACGCTCGCTGCGGGCGGATTCCAGCTTCAGCTCCCCGATACGTGTACGACGGTCATTCGCGGCAAGCCGGATCTGTGGCTGGAGGTGTTTGTCGACGGGGCGACCATGGGACGAACCAAGTTGGGAGCCGTGCCCTACGCCATCGAAGCAACCCACGCGATCAGCGCCGACACCGCGACGATGGCAACGAGCGCGGCGAATGCGACGAACGCCGCGACGGCGACGAACCTGAGCTGCGGCGACCCCGCCGCGCCAGCAAAGTATGGCTTCTGTATCTGGCGCGACGACAACGGTTCCCGGTACTCCCAGACGAGCAAGCAGGCGGCGGCGGTGTGCAAGGCCAAGGGAGCCAGGCTCTGCTCTTTCGCTGAGGTGTCGGCCGCCTGGCAGGCGGGTGCCGAGTGGTGCGCGTACGGCTGGGTGTCGGACCTCCCGCCCCTGGCGAGCGGAGACGTGTCGTCCGGCTATGTCTCGTACCCGATGCAGTCGGGGGGCAGGTCGGGGTGCCACGGTGCGGGGGTCTCCTTCGAATCGGTCCCGCTCACCAACACCTACGACGCGAACTGCTGCAGGTAGCGCGGCGGGAAGGGGACGCACCAGGCGTCAGGCCCGGGCCTCCCCCGCTTGACCGTGCCCGTCCCCTGATGCCAGAAAGGGCGCAGGGGAGGCGACCAGGGCGTTTCACATGATCGGGCAGACGGTCGGCGGGTACGTGATCCTCGACAGGATCGGCGCGGGGGGCATGGGGGAGGTCTACCTGGGGGAGCACCGCCGTCTCGAGCGGCGGGCGGCGATCAAGTTCCTGCTCCCGGGGCTCTCCAAGGACGCCGGCCTCGTCTCCCGCTTCTTCAACGAGGCGCGCGCCCTCTCCCGGATCCAGCACCCCGGGATCGTCGAGGTGATCGACTGCGACGTCCTCGAGGATCGCGCGTTCATCGTGATGGAGTACCTCGACGGTGAGAGCATGGCGGCCGTGCTCGATCGCATCGGCGGGTTCGCCGGCGAGGCGAACGCGGTGGCGGCGGTCATCGGGCAGATCGCGAGCGCGCTGGCGGCGGCGCACGACAAGGGGATCATCCACCGCGATCTCAAGCCGGAGAACGTCTTCTTCTCCCTCGGGCGGCAGCTGCCGTTCGCCGTCCGGATCCTCGACTTCGGAATCGCCAAGCTGGCGGCCGACAACCTCGGCGAGACCCTGCACACCAGGCCGGGCAGCCTGCTCGGGACCCCGTCGTACATGGCCCCCGAGCAGTGCCGTGGGGTCGCCGGCATCGATCATCGGGTCGACATCTATGCCCTCGGCTGCATCCTGTTCGAGCTGCTCACGGGGCGGAAGGTGTTCGAGATGGAGGCGCCCGGCGATTCTGATCGTGGCCCACATCCAGAGCCCGCCGCCGCGGCTCGCCGCCTGCGTGCCCGGCGTGCCGGCAGCGCTCGACGAGCTCGTCGAGCGGATGCTCGCCAAGAACCCCGACGACCGGCCCCAGTCGATGACGGAGGTGATCGCAACCATCGAGGGTTTGCTCGGCGTCCCGGCGTCGTCGTTCGCGCAGGCGATCCCGGCGACGAGCCTGCTGGTGCCGATCTCGCCCTCGGGCGCCGTGCCTCCGACGCGGGTGATGCCCATCGTCAGGGACGAGGTGTCAGGCGTCTCCACCGGTGTCCCCCTCAAGCAAGCCACCCCCGCGCCCCGGTCGGGCGGCGTCGCCGGCAGCACCCAGGTGCTCCCGGACGCGCTCGCGCTTCCGCGCGGCCGCGCTGCCCAGGCCTCGCAGAACGATTCGACCTTCAGCAGAACGGCGGCGGAGATCTTGCCGAAGCCGCCGGGGCGCGTCCGCCCGGTGGCGATCGTGGCGACGCTCGCGGCGATGGCGCTGGCCGTCACCCTCGCGGTCACGCTCCGTCCCGAGCAGAAGCGGGCCGTGCCCGACGAGACGTCGCGCCCCCTCGCGACCTCCCCCGCCTCGCCGCCGGGTGGACCGGTCGTCCCGTCCGGCCCAGCACCGTCCGCCGCCCCGCCGGTGGAAGCGCCCGCGCCGGCCCCCCAGGCCGTCGTGGTTCAGCCGGCGCCACGGCCGGCCAAGGACGCGCGCGTCGAAGGAACCGAGCTCTCCGCGGGCACAGACGAGCGTGCGTCGCCGCACCGATTTAGCGGGCACCGCGGCGCCAAGCCGCTGGATTCCAGCCCCGAGGGGAAGCTCGAAGAAAGGCTGACTCGCAAGGATGCGCGCAAAAAGGATCGGCACAAATCAACGGAGCCTTCGACGGTCCAGCCCGACCCGGCGGCGGGCAAGATTCCGTCCAAGGGCGGCAAGTACTTCGGCGTCGGTGACTGAACGCCGCAGAGTCTTTTCGTCGGGCGCGGGCGCGCTGGCGCTGGTGGCGCTTCTGGCCATCGGGCTCGGCCCCGCGCGCGCGCAGGGTCAAGGTCCCGCCAACGAGGCCGCCGAGACCCAGTTCGAGCAGGGGGTCAAACGCTACAACCTCGGGCGTTTCGCGGAGGCGATCACCGCGTTCGAGCGGGCCTACGACGCCGATCCGGCCCCCATCCTGCTGTTCAACATCGCCCAGTCGCACCGCCAGATGGGGAACAAGGAGCGGGCGCTCTTCTTCTACCGCCGCTACGTCGAGCAGGCGCCCGACGCCCCCAACCGGACCGAGGTCGAGCAGCGCATGAAGGACCTGGCGCAGTCGCTCGAGCAGGAGAAGGATTCGAAGCAGCGGCCCCCGACCGAGGTCGCGCGCCCCGATGGCAGCGCTCCGACGGTGACGACGGTGACGGAGGCGAACATCGCCACGACGGCGGCGCCCCTCGAGACGACCGCGGGTACGTCATCGGTCCCGCGGTGGGCGGTGCTCGCTTACGTGGCCCCTTCGTTCGCGAGCGTCTCCGGCCAGCCCGTCGAGATCCCGACGCAGCTCTCGCTGCGCCTCGGCGGTGCGTACGCATTTCCTCTCCCCTCGGCCCGGTTGACGGTGGGGCTCGACGGTGTGCTGTCGTTCATCCCGTACACCATGATGGACAACAGCGGGAGCCATACCTCGAACCTCCCCGGGCTGCTCGCGACGGCGGCTTACCTCTACGACGTCACGCCTACGATCTCGATCGGTGGTGGCGTGGGCGCGGGCGTCGTCTGGTGGACCGGCCTGCGGGAAAACAGCGTGCTCACCACGGGGCTCACTTCACTCTCGGGCCCGTTTCTCATGCCGACCTTCGAAGCCGAGCTGCGGGCTACCTGGGCCCTTCGCTCCGACCTGTTCCTCGTGCTGGCTCCGGAGATCATCTACAGCAAGCCCATGGGCGGCCTGGACGGCGCGATCTCCGCGCTCTGGCGCTTCGACATCAACGTCGGCGCGGGCTACCGGTTCTGAGCCTGGGGGCCGCGGGGGTCGGCGACGCGTGGGACACCCGGCGATAGACAACCGGACGCCGTACGCGTTCGAGGCGCTCCACCTCCTCGACGAGGAGGCGCGCCCGCTGCTGGTCACGGTGATCAAGGCGACGTTCGCGATTGGCGCCGACGGCCGCTGCCGGCCGGCCGAGGCCCAGGTGCCGGTGAACCTCGCGGGCGAGCCCCACGGCGACGATCCGGAGACGTCTTCTTACCGCTACGAGCCGGAGGTGGCGTTCTTCAAGCCCGCGACCGACGTGGTCATGAACGGCCACGCCCACCCGGCGCAGGCCGGTGACAAGGAGATCCTGGTGGCGCTGCGGGTGGGGGCGTTGCAGAAGAGCGCGCGGGTTCTGGGCGATCGGGTCTGGTTTCAGGGCGCGGCGGGGATCTCGGCGACGCGCCCGATTCGAGCTCGCGAAGGTCCCCCTGCTGTGGGAGCGCGCCTTCGGCGGCTGGGACCGTGCGCACCCCGACCGCGCCCGCCACAGCTGCGAGCCGCGCAACCCGGTCGGCGTCGGCTTCCGCCCGAGCGGGAAGTTCGAGGAGGGGCTGCGGCTGCCGAACGTCGAGGACGTCAACCGCCCACTCGGCGCGTTCGGCGACCGCTCGCCGCCCGCCGGCTTCGGCTTCGTGTCGCCGAACTGGCAGCCGCGTGCAGGGCTGGCCGGGACCTACGACCAGCGCTGGCAAGACGCGCGCGCGCCGCTGCTCCCCAAGGATTTCGATCGCCGCCACCTCAACGCCGCGCCGGAAGGCCTGGTCGCGCCCGGTTACCTGCGCGGTGACGAGGCGGTGAGCGCGATCGGGGTGACGCCCGCGGGCGGGCTCGCCTTCGCGCTCCCGGGCGTCCCACCCCCCCGCGCGCGGGTCGCGCTGCGCGACGGCGCCGATCAGACCCTGCAGACCGTGCTCGACACGGTGATCATCGAGCCGGACGAGGCGCGGGTCATGCTGCTCTGGCGCGCCCACCTCGCGCTGCGCACGGGACCGCACGACGTGACGGCGATCGAGCTCGAGGCGGCGCCATGACGGTCGTCCGCCAGCGCCCGATCCTCTGGGACATCTACGAGGAGCACCTCGACGAGGCGGCGTTCCTCTGGGGCGAGTGGGAGGGCGCCCTCGACGCCGCGGTCTACACCCTCGCCGAGGTCGCGGCCGGACCGGAGGAGCGGCTCCGCGCCCACCTCGACGGCCTCGTGCTCGGCGGCAAACCCGTGGCGGAGAAGCTGCTCCTCCCCGCGCTTCAAGGCGACGACCTCGCGCTCGTGCGCCCGGCGGCCTGGGCGCTGCTCGCCGCCGAGGACGCCGACCACTTCGACGAGGTGCTCGGGGCGTTCGCGAGCGCCGAGTTTCCCAAGGCGCGAGCGATCGCGCGCGCGATGGGGCTCGCGCGCCACCCGTCGATGGTGTCGCGCCTGACCCCGCTGTGGACCCACGCCTCGCCACGGCTGCGGGCCCTGCTCCTCGACGTGCTGGGGCACCACGACCTCGCCTGGGCGGCCGCGCACGTCCCGGAGTCGCTGCGCCCCGGCGATCCGCTGGTGCTCGGCGCCGCCCTCCGCCTCGTGCGCCGCTTGCCCGCGCGCGATCCGGGCCTCATCTGGTACGCCGAGGACGGGCTCACGAGCCTGAACGCGGGCGTGCGCGAGGAGGCGCTGGCGACCGCGTACGTGCTGGGGAGCGCAAAGGTCTGGGGCGCCTGCCGCGCCGATATCGACAAGGGGCAGGCCGGGCGCCTGACGTTCGGCATCCTCGCCTTGAGCCCCGCGCCGGAGGACCGAGAGCTGCTGCGAACGAGCCTCCGCCCCCGCTGGTCGGCGCGCCACGCCCTGTGGGCCCTCGGCTTCGCCGGCGACGTCGCCACCGCCGACGAGATTGTCGCTGTCATGCAGAAGCCGAAGCTGGCGCCGATGGCCGGCGAGGCGCTGACCGCCATCGCCGGCCTGCCGATCGAGGCGCGCTACCGCGCGGTCGGCGTCACGCGCGGCCCCGACGAGAAGGAGGTCGGCCTCGACGACCCACCTCCGGTCGTCCGCCCCGAGGACCACCTCCCCGCGCCGGCGGTCGAGGCGGTGACCGCGTGGTGGCAGAAAGAGCGCGGGCGGTTCGCGGCGGGAGAGCGCCACGTGCTGGGCGTGCCGCGGACGGCGGCGGCGCTGCGGAGCGCGCTGGCGGCGCTGCCGACCTGGCGGCGCGAGGTGGTGGCGCTGGAGATTGCGGCGGGGGAGGGGACGGCGGTGGGGGCGGACGGGCGCGGGTGGGTGTGGGGGGCATGAGCGCGTCAGCCCGTGCCCAGCACGATGGCGCCACAACGGCCGTCATCGGAGACGGAACAAACGACCGTTCGCCGATCACCAGAGTAGCGCCGTACGAAAGCCCGAGTCGCCAGGCAAAGCGCCACGACCGCGCTGGCAGCGCCAACGTCTCCTAATTGCCGCGAGGGAAGCTGGACGCGGTTGGCCGCGAGGACCCCAACCAGATGGGTCTGTGCATGGCCCCACACCATGGCACGCCACTCCTCGCCGTTGAGGTCGAGATAAATGTCGCCCCGGAATGGGAGGTCCACCGACGCCGAAGCCAGCGCCTGAACGATGGCGCCCGCCAGTGCGTTCCCAGCGTCTGAGGCGCGAGCCGCGCGGTCTACGGGCGAAGCGAACGGCTCGCCCGTCGGGACAACGGCCGCACCGAGCAACGTGGCCTGCGCGGTGCCACCCCGCTTTCGAACGTCGGCGGCGCGCTCGACCAGGAGGGCGGCCCCGGCCTCGCCGGGACATAACCCTGCAGGCTGGTCGTGAGCCTTGAGGCGCCCCTTTTCCCCTAACCAGGCGAGGCTCATGGGATCCAGCCAAGAATCCGTTCCGAGTAAGATGATTCGCCGCACCCCTTCACCGAGGCTCGCCAGCGCCTGCACGGCCGCCGCGGCGCCGCTCGGTCCCAGGGGGAGGAAGGTCGGTTGCGAAAGCGGCAACCCCGTGAGCGCGAGCAGCTTCTCACCGCACCAGGTGTCGAGCAGCGCCATAACTTGTTCATCGGGCCAGCTGAAACGACCCGGTGTGTTCTCGGGTACCACCCAAATCAGCCGGGTCTCCCGCCAGAACCCCTCATCCTTTCCGGGCACGGGTAGCGCCCCGTACTTCGATAGATCTTCGAGCGCCCCAATCCCCAGACGCAACCAGGCGGCAGTCTGCACGAACCCGCTGGTGAAGCCGGCGATCGGAGCGCCGATGATCGGCGCTTCCATGTCCGAAGGATCGTAGGTGGTCACGTCGTCGACCGGAGCGCGCCGGATCAGCCCAGCTCGCTGAGCCGCGGCACTGGTCGTCACGTCGGGGGCGAGGCACGAGATCATGCCGAGCGCCGCGACATCCGTTACGGCGCCCGAGGTCAACCCAGCACGCGCCAGGCGTCGGCCGCAGGGAAGGCGATACGGTCGAACCGCCTCGCTAACCCAGGCGCCAACAGATAGTCGGCGTCGACATGCAGGCCGGCACGCTCGGCGAATTCGATCCACGCGAGCACTTCCGTCGACACCTTCGCGAACGTGGCGCCGTCGTCGGGCGGGAGACTGTCGCTGTCCTTGAGACGCGCAAAGCGCGCCAGCCGCTCCGCTATCGCGGCGGCCAGATGGGCATCGAACGCCTCCTGATCCACGGCCAGGATCGCGCGACAGACGGGCAGGCGCAGGTCTGGCGGTTCACCCCCCAGGTTCCCCCAGGCGTCCAGCATGGCTCCCAGATCCGCCTCGGTCCCTTGCCCGAAGAACCGGTCCATGAAGAACCGCACGTGGAAGAAGTCTTCTTCGTACTCGCGCGCGGGATTGGGCGCCGGGGCCGCGAGCGCCGTCATCTGTCGCGCACCTTCTTCGTCACGGCAGGCGACCGCATCGAAGAAGGGTTCGGCCTTCCCGGTCACACGTTCGTTCGGAGGGCACGCCTGCCAGTAGTAGAGAAATGCACGCGAGCTACGAAACAAGAGGGAATAGAACGGTGCGGGATCGCCCTCCATCAGCAGCGCGCCGACAGCCATCTGGCGATAGCAGCGGCAAACGTACTCGAAGGTGGCCGCATGAGGAGGCGGGCGAAGCGCTCCGGGAAGCAACTGCTCCAGTTTCGTCCCCGCGTTCTTGAAAGCGATCGGGACCACGTTCGCCTTCACGGGGATGTCTCTCCCGACTGCGGAATCTCCACGACCACCACCTTGGGTTCGACGGTCCGGATCGCGTCGAGCAGGCGCTGGCTGATGAAATACGAATGACTCTGATCCCTCAGGCGGAAGAGGTCCGGAGCATCTGCAAGCCGTCGTGGATCGAAGACCATCTTGTCGATGCCAACGACGTCACCTTCAAACATCTCGATCTCCGAGGCGCTCCGGTCGAGAACGTCCCACGTGCCAGTGGGATGGATGATCGCATGCGCCATCGAAGCCGGCCGCCGTCGGTGGTTGAGAATGACGAGAGGCAGATACTCGGTGGGTCCCTTGTTGATCCTCTCGATGACCTCTTTGACGGCCTGGCTCACGATGAGAAGGTTGCGCGTGTTGGGCACGATGTTGCCAACGAGCATTTGGGGCTGTCCGTCGGACATCGCAATTTTGGCATCCTCCGGATAGTCACCAGGTGCCAGCGGTTCCCCCTCCGACAGCTTCCAGCTCTTCAACCCCAGGCCTTCGACTTCAGCGATCAAGCGACACAACTCGGGGTCCGACCGATCGAACGTCGAGATTTCGTAGTACTTCATGGCCTCTGCGCCCTCTACGCGACTCCGTCTTCCCTGTTCATCTGCTCTTGGGCCTTCTTCGCGATGGATTGGCCCGGGGACTCGTGTCCCCAGTCCAGAATGAATTTGGTCATCAGGACAGAAAGTCGCTCGAGCTTTTTTTTGGTCACTTCGGGTTTGGGAACCGCGTGGGGTTGCTTCGCGGCTTCGTCCTTGGCCTTGTCAACGATCTTCGCGTATTCGTTGATGATGGGCTCGAGCTCTCGAGTCACCATCTGGCTGTATTCCGAGTGAGCCATGACGTCTTCCGCCACGCCACCATCGGCGTCGTCTTCCCTCAGTTGCAGGTGGCGAGCCAGCGAGAGAATCGCGGCGATCCTCAAATCTTGAGGCAGAAGGAACATGTTCACCTGATAGTTGACGTTGTACTTGGCCTTCAGCAGCGCCTCCTGAATGAGCCCGGAAACACCTTCGACCGCCAGGATCTTTGCCCTTAGCGCGCCCTTTGGAATGATGTGGTGCGCATTGTTCCAATAGGGCCATTGTGCATTCGTGAAGTTTTCTCCGATCGGAATGGTCTTCGTTCTCTTTTTGAAGTCCTCCCGTGTAATCGGCTGACTGTCGGGCAGCGGACCGCCCACGTCCCAATCTCCCTTCCTCGGGCGATCAACCCACGCGGTGATGTATGCGGGCGACATCTCTCCGCTGCGGCTTTCGTACCAAGAAGTCTCTATCGAGCTGGGCAGCTTCTTCAGCTTGTTGTTGTAGCTGTGGAGTCGTTTGTTGATCTCCACCCTGCCCACCGGGCGTCGCCCATTCATACGCCTGATATCGATAGTTGCACGACACCTGAGGTTCCTTCTTGGCGTAGCTCGATTGATGACCTGTCAAGCACGCGCCGTCATCGTGGGCCGTCTTGCCCTGGATGGGCTTGTGAAGCTCATCGAGATTTTTGGTCTCGTAGTGTCCCTTCGGGCTCTCTGCCATGGCGTCCTACAGGTCCTTGTCGCACATCCCGCATTTCGGCTTTGGCGTCTCGCCCACCGCGACCACCGGCCCCTGCATCACCGGCACGGGCGGCGTGTTCTTGTCGTTGTGGAGCATGAGATCGAACGCGCGCGGGACGTTGGCGCCCTCGATCTGAACGTCGAAAGAGAAGTTCACGAACTCGGCTTTGCCTTTGATCTTGTTCGAGGCGACGCCCATGAGGCTGCCGGCTTCGTCGCCGGTGCTCATCATGAAGTTCGAGTCCTTGATGCAGACGGGGTTGCCGTCGCACTTCGTCTTCTTCGCACCCTTGGCGGTGTCGGACGACTTGGCGATGTTCGGGTAGGGGATCGGGAGCGGCGGCGCGGGCGGCGCGGGCGTCTTGCACACGTCCGGGAACGCGATGGTCACCCCGTTGCTCCCTGCGTGCACCACGCTGAGGTTGTTCACTCCGACGGTCACCGGCATTCGCGCCCTCCCCTCTATCCGCGGGCCCATCCTAGCCTCGCTCGGCTGGCGAGGGAATACGCAACGGGGCGGTCGACGGTCTGTTGATCCTCACGTTGCCGCCGCGGATCCCGTTCACGCCGGTGTTGACCCGGCCCGCCCGCCCGAAGCGACGCGGCCCGCGAATCGCGGCCACTGCCCTGGGTCGTGGCGGGACATGCGACAGGTCGACCTCAACAAGCTTGGGCCGGACGACATCGACGACTGCCGGCCGTAGTAACCACCGTCGCTCAGCCGATCAGAGACAGCCAACCGGGGGTTTTATGTGAGCGCAGCCACTGTCCTTCGTGCAGTAGAAGCCCACGGCGCATTCTTTGGCGCAGTCCAACACCGATAACGAACAGGTCGTGGCACAGACGCCGTCGGCCGCGCATCTGTAGCCGCCGCACCCGTCCTTGATCTTGGGAACCGAGCCGGCCGATCGGTTCTTGCACGTCCCTTCGGCACCGGACGCGCTGCACTCGGCGCAGGGGCTCGTGCAGGCCGAATTGCAACAGACGCCGTCGGCGCAGAAGTTCGAGGTGCATTCGCATGCGCCGGTGCACGATGCGCCATTGGACTTCTTGGCTGCGCACGCCGTGCCCGCGCAGTAGTTGCCTGTCTTGCAGCTCGTCGGCTTGGAGCAGTCGCCCGTGCAGCTGGTCAGACAGTTGCCGCTGCCGTTGCAGGAGTATGCCGCGCAGGCGCTCTCGGGATCGGTGCCGGACGCGTGGAAGGTGCAGGTGCCGACTGCGCCCGCCCGATTGCAGGCCTCGCACGCCCCGGAGCACGCGGCGTTGCAACAGACGCCGTCGGTGCAGAACCCTAAGGTGCACTCGACTGCGGTGGCGCACGGCAGGCCGCTGGCCTTCTTCTCCATGCATGCCGAGCCGCTGCAGTACTGGGTGGACGTGCAGCCGTTGACGTCTGTAGGGCAGGTCGGTGACCCGCCAGGGCAGGTCTCGGCGACGCTGTCGCAGCTGCCGGCCGCCGGTCGACACACCGCCCCGGCGACGGCGAACCCGTCGGCGGGGCAGGCGGCTCCCGAGCCGGTGCACTTCTCCGCCACGTCGCAGGTCTCGGTTCCGCTGGCAGCAGGGCGACACACCTGGGTCGCGGGCGCGAATGCATCCGTGGGGCAGGTCGCGGTCGAGCCCGAGCAGCTCTCCGCTAGGTCGCACGGGCCGGCCGACGCGCGACATCCGACGCCCGCGGGCTCGAACGTGTCCGTTGGGCAGGTCGGGTTCGTCCCGTCACACGTCTCGGAACGATTGCAGGGTCCCGCCACCGGCCGGCAGATCCGTGTGGAGTCCTCGAGCTGGTCGGCCGGGCAGGCTCCGCTCACGCAGAGCTCGACGAGGTCACAGGAACCAGCCGCGGGGCGGCAGGTCTGGCCGCCGCAATCCGGGTCTGCGCAATCGATCATGCCGTCGCCGTCGTTGTCGGCGCCGTCGAAACACTGGGCGGGCATCCCGGAGCCCTCTTTGGCGGTGCTGCCACCAGCGGAGCCGCCGGTGCCGCCCACACTCGAGCCGCCGGACGCACCAGAGCCGCCGGCGGAGCCACCACTGCCGCCGAGGCCGCCGGCAGATCCGCCGTTGCTGCCCGCGGAGCCGCCGAAGCCGCCAGCACCTCCAATCTTCGTCGCGCTACCGCAGCCCAGAAGCGCCAGGGTGCTGGCCGCGAGCAGGACACCCAAGAGACCAGACGGCGGACGAAGATGAGTGCTCATTGTGAATCTCTAATTGCACCAACTGTCGGACCGAAGACGCGTCAAGTCAACCGCTCGTCGCCGCCGGCAACGTCACGCGCGTCAGTTGATCTTCACGCTGCCGCCGCGGATCCGGTTCACGCCGGTGGCGGTGGTCTCGACGTAGGCGCCGCGCAGGATCACCTTGCCGTCGCGGCGCAGGGTGATGAGCGCGTCGCCGCACTTGAGCGTCACCTCGTCCTTCCCCTCGATGATGACCCGCTTGCCGTCGACGCGCGCCTCGAAGGGCGGGGTCGCGAGCTTCGCGGCGGGGGCGGACGCAGCCGCCGGCGCCGGTGCGAGCAGCGCGCCGAGCAGCGCGGCGCCCGCGGTCGGTTGAATGAGCCCGACGACGATGGGGAGTCGGGCGTCACCGTTCTCGAACAGCAGCAGGGCGGGGCGGCGTTCGGCGATTGCCCCGGCGATCGCCGTCTCGTCGAGGGCCACCGTCGACCGGGCCGGCAGCGGCCCCGAGCCGTCGTACTCCACGACGAGGGCACCCGGCACGCTCCCTTTGGCGAGCACGCCGAGCCGGGTCGCGAGGGCGGGCGCGGCAGATGCGGTGGCCGATGCAGCGGCCGCCGTCGTCGGAGCGGCCTTGGGCTTGGGTCTCACGACGCTGGTCAGCGAGCGGTCAAGGGGCGCTGCACCAGCAGGTGCCCACGCTCGCGTTGGTGATCCCCAGGCCCAGGCTGCAGGGGATGAAGGCGCCGTTGATGTTGGAGGCCACGCAGGTGCCGACGGCGCCCCACTGGCTGCCGGCGCAGAAGGTGTCGCAGGAGACCGTTCCGTTGTTGCCCGCCTTCCTGAAGACCTTCAGGTCGACCCGGCCCAGCAGCCCGTCCACGTTCGACTGCAGCGACGAGATGCTCGACGCGAGCCCGCCGCCGGCCGCACTGGCGGTCGTGGCCGAGACGGCGTGGTCCGCTTCCAGCGCATACGGCACCGCGCCGATCTTCCGGCGCGGGAGCGGCGTGCTGCCGACGATCAGCTCGGCCCACAGGTTCGGGTTCGCCCGCACCGCGGTCACGCAGGCGCTTCCGAGCGCGATTCGAAATCGCCCCTGGCTGACCGCGGTCCCGGCCGAGATCGTCGAACAGACGACGTCGGCGTCCATCGTGCTCGTCTCGCTCTTCCACAGACGCACGGTCATGTCCCGCGTTCCGTTGACCAGCTGCCCGCCGTCTTCCAAGGAGCCGGCGTAGTAGAGCGCGTTCGCCGTCGGCGCACCGTCGGCGCGCGCCAGCCGCATTCCGGCCTCGACGCAAACGGCGCCGAACGCGATCGCGCCGACAGCGATGAGCGCAGCGCGGCTTCGCAGCAAGGATTTCATTCTGTTCGTCGTCATGGTGTAACCGCCGCTCCCTTCACGCACAGAGTGTTCACGCACGCTGTGTCTTGGCCTTCCAACCCGTCGTCGAAGATGCGCAACGCCGTCGCGGAGACGGCCCCGCCCAGCGTCGCCAGGCCCCCTTCGGTGAGCCGAAGTCCGGCCGGCGCGCCACCACCGGCGCCCGCCGCGCCACCGGCGACGCCCGCGCTTCCGGCCGCGCCGCTCATTCCAGCGGCGCCGGTCGTCCCCGCGCTGCCGGTCGTCCCCGCGCTGCCGGTCGTCCCCGCGCTGCCGGTCGTCCCCGCGGCGCCGGTCGTTCCCGCGGCGCCGCCGGCCGCTCCTGCTCGTCCCCCCGCCCCTCCGTCTCCGGAGCTGCCGCTATGGCTGGCCGAGCCGCACGCGAAACCCGTCACCGCTAGCGCCAATACCATCGCCGCTACCGATGGCACCCTCCGCCGCAGGCTGACCTCGACCATGACCGGCGCCTAGATACCACCGGCGCGCGCCAGCCGTCAAAGCGTCGCGCGGGCGGCGCTCGGCACCGCAGTGGTAGGCGCGCCGGCGAGTGATTCATAGGCAAGTCGTAGGGAAGAACGGCTGCCCGTCCCCGTTGAGGCAACGGTGGATGGGAGGTCGTGATGAGGTCGAGGACGTGCATCGCCAGTCAGGTTTGGGTGGCCGCCGCTGTCGCGGTCGTCCTCGCCGGTTGCCAGAAACCGAGCCTGGAAGATCGGCTCGAGAAGCTGCCGACGCTGCCGCCGGAGATCGCGGCGACGCTCGATCCCAAGACCAACGCGACGAAGCTGCCGGCTGCCCCGCCGGTGCCGGTGCGTGACCCCTCCGCGCAGGCGGCGCCCTGCTGCGGAAGCCGAGACGCCAGGGCGCTCAAGGTCCGCGTGCCGCTGACCAAGTGCGGTCGGTTCAAAGACTTCATGCTGGCACCCATCACGGATCTCGTCATGGCCGCTCCCGCGCCGGGGGGAGGGGCGGCGCCCGGCGGCGCCGCCGCGGGCGCGAGCGACGTTCGGGCCTACAAGCTGACGACGGTGAACCACGCCAGCGTCTTCGACACGATCATCTGCATGACCAGCGACGGCCCCTGGGACGCGCTGTTTACCGAGGAGCGCAACTGCAACGGCTACATGCCGATCGACTCGCTCGTCATCAGTGGCTGGGCGGGGCTCGTCTCCTACGTCTGGAACGGCGGCGTGAGCAACCACCCGCCGGAAGTCCACCCGGTGAGCTGCCGCGAGATCGGCGTCTCCCGTTTCCCGTGCGGCGGGCCATCCTCGTGCCAGTGCCAGTCCAGCAGCTGTCCGGCCGGACAGGAGTGCAACTGCGCGCTCCCCTGGTGAGCGAAGCGGCGCAGCCGCGGCTCTAGGTCAGCGGCGCGTCCGGAACCAGCCGGCGATGCTCCAGCGATCGCGGGTGGCCTTCAGGGCCTCGTGCGACGTGCCCTCGCTCATGAAGAGAACGAGGGTGCCGCCGCGCGGGGCGAGCGTGAGCAACGCGACGTCGTCAGCGTCGTAGATCACGAGCTCTCCCCCCGCGTCCACGGGCCAGTCCGCGTTGAGATAGATCACCGCCGACACGACCCTCTCGTTGCTCTGGTGGTGACGATCGACGTGCGTTCCGTAGGAAGCGCCCGTCGGAGAGTGCGCATAGTGGGCCTCGAACGCGTCGAGCCCCAGGAAGAGGCTTTGATTGAGGGAAGACCGGAGGTCCTCCATCCAGAGCATGAAGGCGTCGCCGGCAGGCATGCTGCTGTCGATCCAGCAGAGCGACCCGCCGCGGATAGTGCTGTCTTTCTGAAGGCCGTCGCCGCGCCCGATCCGTGCCGGCGAAAACGCATCGTCCGCCAGCAGCTGCTCCGCTTCAGCTCGCAAGCCCCGCCAGCCCAGCTCCGGCATCGCGCCTGGCAACACGGCGTAGCCGTGCTCGGTGAGCGCTGTCGAGGCGGCACCCCAGTCCGTCCCGATTTTTGCGGTCAACGGCCTTGAGCATAGGCTCGCCAATGCCGCTACGCCCGGTGCGATTTACGGTCCGTAGGCTCCGCCGATCGACGAGGCCTCGGAAAAACAGTCGAGGGTCGAGCTCCGATCGCGCAGAACAGAGCTGGACAGCAGCAGCCGCTCCCCACGGTTCGGTACCCGCTGGCGTCCTGGCCTTGCGTCCTGGGGCGGAGCGCAGCCGAGCTGCAGACGCGGCGTCGGAGCGTTGGCCGGCCGCCGGGTGGCCTGGCTGCGCGCCGCGGGTTCGACCCATCCGGCTGTTGGGCGCTTGGGCATGTAGAGGTAGAGGCTCGCCAAGCCGACGGACCAGGCGAGACAGAGGAGGAAGGCGACCACCCGGCAGATCACCATCCCCAGCATGAGCAGGACGAAGATCCAGTCGTGGTGGGCCGGAGCGACGTCGCGACGGGGTGACAGCGCCCGCAGCCGACGCCGCAGATATTTTTCCTGGGCCTCCAGCGCGGCGATTGCGCGGCGGCTCTTGTCGATCGCGGCGTTCAGCGTCGCCGTGAGCTCGGCGTAGGTGGCTCCAGGATTTCGGAACGACATTGCGGGCTCACGTCCCCCCAGTGATGACGTAGAGCAGGATGGTGGCTGATGCGGTGATCCAGAGGAAAGACCAGACCCAGCGCCAGAGGGGGTCGGGTTCGAAAGCCTTCGTCGCGCGCTGAACCTCGTCGTTCAACGCGACGACGCGGGCCCGCAGGCTGCGCTCGCGGGCAATCAGCCCGTTGCGTTCGCGTCGCAGCGCTTCGACGTCCAGGCTCACGAACACCACCAAGCGGACGCAGCCTCGACCAGCGCGGTCAGGACGATGAATGCAGTCCCGGGGAAATCGATGTGCGGCATGTCGTTCCTCCTCGTGAGGAGAGAGAAACAAACGGGGGCGTCTGTCACGCACGCGCGCGGCGGCGCCGATGACGCTGGACGCCGAGAAGCAGCAGGGCCCCCGAGGTCGCGACCGCCAGCGCGAACAGCCCGGCCAGGCGGAGCCGGCGGGCCAGGCGCTGGTTGGCGGCGATCGCCGCGTCGTGGCGCGTCTGCACCACAGCCACGAAAGGCGTTCCCGGCACCGGCGCGAGCCCGGCCAGCCAACGCCCTTCGAACCCCGGCACCGGATCGCGATAGTCGTCGTCCTGGGCCCGCGCGGCCGGCGTCGCGGCCCGCGCGGGGATCGGCCGATGGACGCTGCCGTGGGCGACGCCCTCGTGCAACAGCACCATCCAGTCGTCCGGCAGCGGATCATCGCGCCGCTCCCGATCGCGCCGCGCTAGGAGGCTCGCGATGCGCCCCGGCTCGCCCGGATCGATCAGGGTCAGGCTGCCGAGCGCGACCGCGCTGTCGACGCCGCCCGCGACGACGCCGCGAAGCGCGCCGCCCGCGTCGCGGACCGCCAGGGCGACGGCGAAACGCGCGGTGCCGTCGGCGCGCGAGACGTACCCGCGCGAGACCCAGGCTCGCGCGGCGCTGCCGTGGGTGGCCGCCCCGCCGAAGTAGTCGCGCCAGTCCAGGCGCTCGTCGCGGAGGTCGACGGCGCCCGCCGGAGTCCGGGCCACCGCTCGCCCCTCTTCGTCCAGGAGGAGCAGGCTGTCGAAGCGCGGCGGAAGCGGCAGCCGCCGCCACGCCGCGAGCGCCGGCGGGCTCTCCGGGCGCTCGAGCACGGCGTGGAGCGCGGCGGGTGCCGCGGCGCCCACGCCCCGCTCGAGCTGGTCGGCGAGGTCGCGCAGCTCGTAGAGGACGGCGCCCGCCAGGGCCCGGGCCGCGTAAGCGTTCACCTTCAAGACATCGGCGCGCAGCTCGTGCTCCTGTGCGCGCGCCACCGAAACCGCCACGACGGCGGTGGTGGCCAGGAGCAGCAACGCGCTGCCCGCCAGGACGGTCCCGGTCGGGTGCCGCCGCGCGATCCTCGCCGCCCGCTCGCGCCGCGATGGGCGGCGTGCCGTGACCTCCTCGTCCGCCAGGTAGCGTTCCAGATCGGCGGCCACGGCGGCCGCGCTGGCGTACCGCTCCTCCGGCGCGCGGCGCAGGCACTTCATGCAGACGGCCTGCAGATCAGGGTCGGCGTCGAGCCGAAGGCCTGAGGGTGGTGACGCGACCGGGGGCTCTCCGGAGAGCAGCTCGTGCAGGATCGCGCCCAGTCCGTAGACGTCGACGGCGACGTCGGGCGCCCGGGCGCGGTCCCACCGCTCGGGCGCCATGTAGGGACGCGTGCCCGCAAACACGAATCGCCCCACGATCGGTCCGCCGCCTGAGCTTGCGTCGCCGACACGCCGGGCGATTCCGAAGTCGGCGACGTGTGGGTTGCCGGCTTCGTCGAGCAGGATGTTCTCCGGCTTGAGGTCGCAGTGCAGCAGCAGGTTCTTGTGCGCGTGCTGGATGGCGCGCGCGACGGCAGCGATCAGCGCGGCCGCCGTCCGGGGCCTGCCGCGAAACTCGGAGGCGCAGGTGGCGAGGGTGCGCCCCTCGATGAGATCCATGGTGAAGAAGGGCTGCCCGTCACAGCTGCCGACGTCGAGGACCCGCACGATCCCCTCGTGGCGCAGCGCCGCGCCGTCGCGCGCCTCGGTCTGGAACGCGACCACGTGATCGCTGTCGGCGCCGTCGCCGCCCTTCAGCACCTTCAACGCCACTTCGCGCTCCAGGTCCGGATCTCGGGCCCGAAAGACCACGCCCGATCCCCCCTCGCCAAGCTTCGCGAGCAGGGTGTACTTCCCGAACGGGCGCGGCAGCGGCCCCGACGACGGCGACAGACCCGCGTGCAGCAGGCAACGCGCGCAGAGGCCCCGGGCAGCAGCCGCGATCGGAAACGCACAGGTCGCGCAGGTCGTGGTCATGAATGCGTGCCCCGATCCCAAGAGAAGGAATCGCGTCAGGCTGTTACGCCAGTGACCGAATCAGCTCCTCGATCTCCCGGTCGACGTCGCCGCCATGGCCCAGGTCCATGGTCTCGGCCACCTCGCGACGCAGCTTCTCGCGCCAGCGGCCCACCTGCTGGCGCAAGGCGCCCGCCGTCGTCCCCAGCGAAGCGGCGAGCGGTTCGTAGCCCCCCTCGAGGTGCTCTCCCAACAGAGCGTCCCGGAGCAGATCGAGCTCGCCCGCTTTTTCGTCACCCAGCTCGGCTCGAAGCGACACGAGGGCCCGCTCTATGACGATCCCCGCCCAGCGCCGGTTGTAGAGCTTCTCCGGATCGAGCCCATCGGTGAGCTCGCGTACATGCCGACGTTCGGCGTCGAGCATCTCCAGCGACAGTGCCAGCGCGGGCGGCGGGCGCTTGGCAGCCCCCTCCCACTTGCTTCGGTTCGCCAGGAAATTGCGCATCGCCTGCAGCAGCCAGCACCGGAAGCTGCCCCGGGTCCGATCGAGGCCGGCCACGTCCTGGCGCTCGAGGATGTCGGCAAAGAATTGCTGCGTGAGATCACGGGCATCGTCGGCAGTGCGCTGCCTGCGATCATGGAGGACGAAGGCGAAGAGAGGAGGCCAGTAGATCGCGCACAGCTCGCCGAGCGCCGCGCGCGCCTCGGGGCCCGTGCCCGCCGCCGCGGCCAACAGAGTCGTCCGCGTGGTCGGTAACCGCCCCGCGCCCATGCGCCGCAGAATATCCGATCGCCCGGCGCCGAGGGGCGGTACGCCTCAAGGGCGATTCCAGGCGGAGACGAAGAGCAGGTGCTACGCGCGGAGCTCCGTGTACTCGCCCGGCTTTTCGATCACCGAGGCCCGCGTCCCGCCATCGGCGAAGTACTGCGTATTGTCGTACTTGCCGAACTTGATGACCGGCATCGTGCCGCCGGGGGCCGTGTAGCCGGTCGAATCGGCCTTCGCGCCGATCGCATTCAGGAGGTTGCAGTAGTACTTGTTGATCGGCTGCGTGGCGACGTTGCTCGGTGTTCCGACGTTGTCCAGGCCGTTGAACGGAGTTTGGCCGTCCGCACAGTCTTTGTCGCTGTTTCCCGCGCTCATGTCGGCCGTGCCACCCTCGACGTTGATGGCCCAGCCCGTCTTGAAGTAGCCACCGCAGCTCCCCGCCTGGAGGATCGGCAGGTTGTTGAGGTTGTGGCTGTTGCCGTCCGACATCTCTTGCATCCAGACGGTCGCGGTGTTGTCGAGGAGCTTCACGTCTCCCTCGGTGAAGCTGTCGAGCTTACCCACGAGATTGGCGAACAGCGTGCCGTAGTACTTGTCGATCGCGTGGATCTGGCTGATCACATCGGGGATGCACTGACCGCCCATGCCGCCGTTGCCGATGCGATGGGAGATGCTGTGCGCATCCGCGGCGATGGCTTTGGTGCTGCCGTCGGAGGCCTGGTACTGCACCACTTTGCTGAAGTTGCCGTTGGCCGGCATCTTCATGAAGATCACGCGGTTGCTGTCGCAGAGAGCCGTCAACACGGCCAGGTTCTGGAAGAGGGTCGCGGTCTCCGTGATGGTGGCGCCCGTCAAGGTCCCCGTCAGACCGAGCTGCCCGGCCGTGGTCATGTTGCACATGGGGCCAGTCGAGACCGTGCCACCGACGTAATGGAGCAGCTCGGTCCACGTCTTCAGCTTCTGCTTGTCTGCCCCGCTCATGTTGATGCCGGAGAGCCGGTTCAGATCGTCGCGCACGCAATCGATGACGCTCTTGCCGCGCGCCACCGCGTAGCTGTCCGGGTTCAGCGGCCCCGTGCCGAAGAGGTTCGTGAGGTTGTTGTAGACCGTCATCGCCGAGCCAACGCCCGCGAAGAGCGTGCCCTGGTCGTCCGCCCACGAGAGCACGTTCTGCGTGTTGTTGAAGCTGCCCTGCACGCCGCCGATGTGCATGAAGAGGGGAGGGGCGCCCGCGTTCGTGGCCGACACCGGCATGCCGTTGCTCGCCTTGTTGATCGCGCCAGCGGCGATGTGATCCAGCGATCGCCCGGTCGGCCTCGCATCGAACTTCCCTGGGTTGCTGGCCGAGCTGGTCCCGGCGTTGGGGGTCAGCGGGTAGCACGTGAACATCGAGCAGGCAGGGTTCGTGTGGGGATCGTTCTTTTGCCCGAGGGTCCCCTCGAAGCTCCACTCGTTCATGGAGCGGATGCCCCGAACCATGAGGAGCTTGCTCGCGAAGGGCGCCAGCGGGGCGAGGGTCGTCATCGCCTGATAGTCGGCGGTCGTGAGCGTGCCGTGCGACTTGGCCGGGAAGAACCGGTTGGTCAGGCAGCCGTGGTACGTGAAGAACACGATCAGCCGCTTGGGAGCGGCCACCGTCATTCCCTCCGCCTTCGCTTCGCGCTCCAGGATCGAGGGAAGAAACGGCGCCGCGACGGCGGCTCCGCCCAGGCCACGGAGAAGGATTCGGCGGTTGAAGGTCTTGGGCATGGTCATTCCCTCAGCGGACCTGACGCCACGAGACGGTCCATCCGGCTCAGGGAGATCTTCGGCTCTGCGTCACGCAGAGCGCTGACGCAGAAATAACGGGGTTTGGCCCCGGCCCTAGGGCTCGCGCATCGAGGTGAGGTTCCAGGTCCGGGTGGTCGTTCCGCCCGCAGAGTTGGTTTCGGTGACACTCCCCGCGATCTTGGTTCCGTCCGGGCTGACCACGCCGTCGGAGACGGTGGAGAGCCAGGTCCAGGAGGCGTCGTTGGTGTTGGACATGCGGATGTCGCCGCAGGTCATCACGTCCAGGGTCGGCACCCGGCTCGAGCCGAGCCCCATCACGACCTTTCGATCCGGGGCCTCGAATCCGAGATCGAGATCGAGGTGGATCGTGAGCCGGCCGTCCATTGGCGTGATCGCCCCTGAAGCCGAGCTCTCGAAGGTGCATCCTCCGGCGTCGACGACCCCTTTCCCGGTGAACTGACCGCTCTCGACCGCGAAGCTCTCCTGCGCCGCCGCGAAGCCCTCCAGCGCCACCGTGCGATCGAGCTTGAAGGCAGCGGTGGCGCTGCATTGGATGTCTCGTGCGAACAGGCCCTCCGAGGCCGAGCTCTCGGACGAGGTCCCCTCCCAGTGCCAGCAGCCGACGTTGGAGACGGCCAGCCTCGGCGGCACCCCGAACACGATCGGCTCCGCGGGGCGGCGGCCGTCGGCGTTGCTGAAGATCACCACCAGCTCCTCGATCCGTTCGTCCTTCTTGTCGCGGCAGAACCGCTTGCCGCCCACCTTTGTCCAGTCCTCGGGCGCCTTCCACTGACCGCCCTGCTTGACGATCGCCTGGACCTTGAGGTCCGGGACGTTGCCGAGCGCGAGCGAGTTCGTGAACATCACGGAGCGCACGGTGTCGTCGGTGAACTTGAGGTAGTCGGCGTGAATGCTGAGGCGCGGGAGCTGCGTACCGCCGCCGGGAGCCGTTTGCATGAGGTCGAAGGTCTTCCGGGAGGCGCCGCCGAGCGCGACCTCGACGCTCTTCTGACCCCCTTGCCGTCCGGCGTCCCCTTCGTCGAAGGCCTTCTTGATCCCCCACTCGAACGCGTCGAAGTCGTAGAAGGCGCCCGGGACGTTGGCCGCGGTGTCGTTCCACGAGGCGAGCGCGAACTCGCCCCATATCTTCTTGGTCCCCCCCTTCGCCTCCACGGCGGACACGAGCGCGTGCAGGCTGTCCATCGTCTCCGTCGCGTCCCAGACGGCCTTGACCGTGTCGTTGCCGAACTTGCGCGCGAGGTATTCGAGGAAGACGTAGTCGGCGTAGCCGTTGCCGTTGTAGTTGGCGTTCGGCTCGTCGATGGGCGTCATCCGCTCCCCGAACGCGAAGAAGCGGGCGTAGTGGTCATGCTCGTACTGGTCGGACGGGAACGCGAGGTCCATGCACAGATTCGCCGTCGCCTCGCCCAGCCACTGGTAGTCGGTGCACGCCGCGGAGAGGTCGTAGGCGCCGAGCTCCAGCGTGTGGAAGAACTCGTGGGCGAGGGTGTTCCGGATGTCCTTTTCGGTCCCGCCCGCCTTGATGAGGATGTACGCGGGGGAGCCGCAGCCGTTGTAGCCGATGGTCACCGCCTTCGCGTTCGGGACGATGCTCCCACCGACCACGTAGACGTCGAGCCGCCCGTCCCCCCCGTTGCACGTCGTGGAGACGTTCAGGTCGGAAGGGGGAACCCGCCCGAAGGCCCCGGTCACCGCCGTGTAGACGGCCTCCGCGTTGGCCACGATGGCGTCGGCCGTCGCGGTCTCGCCACCATAGGCGTAGTTGCCGATTGGCTCGTGGACCCGGACGTGGGTGGTCGTCCGTTCTCGGAACGCGACGCCGTCGGCCTGGAGGAGGGCGCAGAACACCGTGGCGAACAGGTCGAGCCCCGAGGCCAGCCTGTCGCCGTCGTCGTCGCCGTCGAACGCGACCGGTCCCTCGAAGGCCCGCGTCGGCAAGCGCGACGCGTACCAGCTCTGAGCGTAGATGGGAGGGATGAAGAACGGCAGCAGCAGCGCCTGCGTGGTCGGCGACAGCGTCGGGAAGGCCTGCGCGGCAATGGCCATGATCGGGCTGTCCATCTGTTCGGGCTCGGGCGTCGTGCCGAGGTACTGGGCCGGCAGCCGTGGATCGCCGAACAGGGCGTAGACCTTGTAGAGGAGGCCCAGCTCGGCGCTGAGCGTTCCCGTGGCGACCGCGGTGTCGATGACGTGCTCGGTCGTCGGCGGTCCGATCGAGACACCGGGTCCGCCCGCGCTGCCGCTGGTGCTGCCGCCCGCGACGCCGGTGGCGCTGCCACCCAGACCGGCGGGCGCGTTGCCGCCAGCCCCGGCGGGGCCGTTTCCGCCTGACCCGGCGCCGCCGTCTGGCCCCAGGCTCCCGCCCGTTCCTGGACCCGCGCTCCCGGCCGTACCGGGCGCGGCAGTCCCCCCCTGCGAGGAGCCACAGGCCCCGCTCCCCAGCGCGAAGCCGACGACGCCGAGAACCCACAACCTCCCGACGAGACGACGGATGCGCATGGAACACCTTACGTGTTCGGTGGACCGAACGGGTCCTTTCCCGCCTCCAGATCCCGCTCGCAGGAATCCGCGGTAGTGTGGCTCCGCTGGAAGCTACTCGACGCGACAGGCGGGCCAGTACTTCAAAGCGATGCCGGGCTCGAGCACCTGGGAGCAGTGGACATGAATAGGTATCTGTTGATTGCCGTCGTGGCGGCGGGTCTCACCGCGTGCAAGGGGGGCTCGGACGGAACGGGAAATCCGGGCACCTCCGGCGCCACCGGAACCTCCGGAACGACGGGCGGCGCTGGGACCACGGGCGGCGCGGGGACTTCTGGTAGCGCGGGCACCACCGGCGGCGCGGGGACCACCGGTAGCGCGGGCACCACCGGCGGCGCAGGCGCCACGGGAACAGCCGGCACCCCGGGGACAGCCGGAACGACGGGCAGCGCGGGCACCACCGGTAGCGCAGGCACCACCGGCAGCGCAGGTCGCGGCGGCACGACCGGAACCGCGGGCACCACCGGAACCGCGGGCACCACCGGCAACGCGGGCACCACCGGAACCGGCGGGGCGACGACCGCAAATCAGAACGTGCCCGAGCGGAACAAGAACCCCTCGCGCGACGGTCACTTCGTCCAGCCGACGATCACGAAAGCGGCCGCTGGCATGATGATGGCAGACACGGCTTTCAACACCGCGGCGACGTTCACCGGAAACGTCGCCGCGTCGCCGCTCTACCTCGACGGGCCAAACGGCGGCCTGTTCGTCATCCCGACCGGGAGCGGTGACGTCATCGCCCGCAAAGAGAGTGGAACGATGGCTTGGACGCGGAACGTCGCCGCACCCGCCACCGGCATGATCGGTTGCCCGAGCTATCCCCTGGACCCTCCGTTTGGCATCCTCTCGACCCCAGCCATCGACGTGCAGTCGCGAACGATCTACGTGGCTGGCGTCACCGGCAACGCGTCGGGCGTCATGGCCCAGATCGCGAGCGCGATCAACGCCGACGACGGAACCGTCAAGTCCGGGTGGCCGGTGAACCTCTCCACGGCTGCCTCGTTCGACCACAAGGTCCACAACCAGCGCAGCGCGCTGTCGCTGGTGAACGGCATCCTTTACGTGCCGTACGGCAGCTACAACGCCGACTGCGGGAGCTATCACGGCCGCGTCGTCACGATCAACACCGCCAACCCGACCATGGTCGGTCAATGGCAAGCGTCGGACATGGGCGACGGGATCTGGGCGGCCGGTGGCATGGCCTCCGACGGAAACGGCGTCTTCGCGGTGACCGGCAACACCGTACCGCTCTTCAGCGCGCCGGCGACCCACAGCGACAGCGAGCAGGTCGTCCGCATAACCGGCATGGGGACGAAGTCAGACTTCTTCTACCCGAGCATCTGGATGACGATGGACACGGGCGACTTCGATCTCGGGGCCACCAATCCGATGGTCATCACCATACCGGGCGCGACGCCGGCGAAGCTGGTCGTGACGATCGCGAAGGATGGCAAGGGATACCTGCTCGACGCCGACCAGCTGCGAGGAACCACGAGCGGGACCGTAGCCGGCGGGCAGAAGCTGATGTTCACGCTGGGGGCCAACACGGCCGTCTTTGGTGCGCCCGCCGGCCCCGCGTCCTATCGGACAGCGTCGGGAACGTACGTCGTCATCGCGATGAACATGGCGGGCGGCTGTCCCGGCACCGCGACAGGACGCCAGGTGGTCGCGCTGCGCATCGCGGCGAGCCCGCTGGCGGCCACGGTCGCCTGGTGCGCGCCGATGTCCGGCGGCCCGACCAGCCCGATCGCGACGACCACCGACGGGACGTCCGACGCAATTGTCTGGTTCACGAGCAACAACCAGTTGAAGGGCGTGGACGGCGACACCGGCGCGATGATCTACAGCGGCACCACCGCCTGCGGGGGAAGCATCCAGAAATGGACCTCGCCGATCGCCGTCAAGGGGCGGATCGTCGCCGCGGCGAACGGGCGTCTCTGCGCCTGGGGCATCCCGGGAGCGTTGACCCAGGCCCAAACCGCGCCAGCCAAGGCCGGCCAACACAAGCGCAAGCTGGCGGTTGCGACGAGCGTCCGCATGCCAACCGGGGATGCGACGCCGGCGGCCCCGTGATCTGGGCCCGCGCGACCCCGGCGGAATAGATTGCAGGCGTCCCCCCCGTCGATTCCGCGCAAGTGCCAAGGACGCGCTGACTCCGCGCCATTGCTATCAGGGGCTGAACTGTGTAGACCGACGCCCGGTGACTTCCCGTTTTTGCATCCGCTGTTTAGGAGCGCCGCCTCCGTGATGACTGAGCGCACCTGCTGCGGGATGTGACCCCGCGGGCTGGGTGGGCCCTCGGTGCGATTCAATGTCCGGGCAGCCGCCCGGCTTGTAGGCGCGGCCCGTCTATCCGCAAACCTACGCGCGAGCACATCTCGCGCCCACGTCGGGCGACAGCGCCGCTCGCGGCCATCGCGCGTCGCCGCCCCGACACAGAGACCCCCGAAGAGCGACGAGGATCAGGAGCACATGGAAGACGACATCAAGAGAGAGGTCTCGAAGCGACGGACGTTCGCGATCATCTCGCACCCCGACGCCGGGAAGACGACGATGACCGAGAAGCTGCTCCTCTACGGAGGGGCGATCCACATGGCGGGCTCGGTAAAAGAGGTCAAAGGGCGGCCGTCAGACCACGAGCGACTGGATGGAGATCGAGCGCCAGCGTGGGATTTCGATCTCCACAAGCGTCCTGCAGTTCGAGTACGCGGGCCGTCGCATGAACCTGCTCGACACCCCCGGCCACAACGACTTCAGCGAGGACACCTACCGGACCCTGGCCGCCGCCGATTCGGCGGTCATGCTCATCGACAGCGTCAAGGGAGTCGAGCCCCAGACCATCAAGCTGTTCCAGGTGTGTCGGATGCGCGGCGTGCCGATCACGACCTTCATCAACAAGCTGGATTGTCTCGGCCGACCGCCGCTCGAGCTCCTCGACGAGATCGAGAAGGTTCTGGGCATTCCGTGCTCGCCTGTCAATTGGCCCGTGGGCTCCGGCCCGGGATTCCTCGGCGTCTATGATCGGGAAAGCCGCGAGGTGCTGCGGTTCGAGCGGGCGGAGGCGGGAGAGCGCCGGGCCCCCCTGCGGACCTGCAGTCCCGACGATCCGTCGCTGAAGGCTAGCCTCGGCGAAAGTGGTCACCGGGAGTTGCTGGACGAGATTGCCCTCCTCGACACGGCAGGCGCGGCGTTCGACATGGAGAAGTTCCTCGCTGGCCAGCTCTCGCCGGTCTTCTTCGGAAGCGCGATGACCAACTTCGGAATCGAGCCCTTCCTCGATTGGTTCGTCGACCTCGCCCCGGCCCCTCGTCCGAGGCAGAGCTCGGAGGGAATGATCGATCCCCCCATCCCGCGTTTTTCCGGGTTCGTCTTCAAGATCCAGGCGAACATGGACCCGAACCACCGTGACCGGGTCGCCTTCGTGCGGGTCTGCTCGGGCCGGTTCCGGCGTGGGATGGAGGTCAACCACGTCCGCGCTGGCCGTCCGTTCACCATGAGTCGCACCATGCAGTTCCTTGCCCAGGAGAGAATTACGGTCGACCAGGCTTACGCCGGCGACATCGTGGGCGTATGGGATGGCGGCACCTTACGCATCGGCGACACGCTCGCGGAAGGCGCCTCCTTCGAGTTCGAAGGGGTTCCCCGTTTCTCGCCCGAGCACTTCGTCCGAGTGACGCTCAAGGATCCGGCGAAGCGAAAACAGCTCAAAAATGGCCTCCAACAACTGTCGGAAGAGGGGGCCGTCCAGCTGTTCTTTGACCGGCACCGGCTCGAGCGCGACCCGATTCTGGGCGCCGTCGGCGTCTTGCAGTTCGAGGTCATCGAGCACCGACTCCAGACGGAATACAAGGTCTCGGTCCACCTCCGGTCCATGCCTTTCAAGTACGCCCGCTGGGTAGAAGGAGAGCCCTTCTCGCCGCAGATGTTCGAAAACGGAGGAGGAGCGACGTGCGTTACAGATACAGAAGGCAGAGCGATCGTGCTGTTCGAGAACGACTGGGCTTTGCGAACGACGATCACTAACCATCCCGAGCTTCGCTTTCTAGCTGCCGTCCAGCCCGCGCGCAGCGGTCCTTCCTCCGGGGCGCCCCGGAAGGGGTAAGAAGATGAGCGGGGGCGACAGGAGCCCTCGCGTGAAGGCCGAATGCTGGCGCATCACGCCGGGATCCGCGCGGAGCCCGGCCAAGCCCTACCGACGAGATCGTCCCCGTAGAGAACGCGGGATCCCTGTCCCGCCTACTTCAGCGCGCGCACGTCGAGGCTTGTGAGGAATCCGGCGTCCGTGCAGTAGAGCGTCCCGCTGTCGCGCGAAAATGCCTGGACCGGGCACGGACCGGGAACCGTGGCGAGCGGCGTTCCGTCGGACACGCGATAAACGCGCGAGGACGACGCGGCGAGGAGACTGTTGGGCGCGACCGAGAGGATGCGGTCCGGCTGCGGATATCGAATCTGGGTCAGGTCGGTGCCGTTCAGGCACTGGCCCGCGTAGAAGACGCTCGTGCCGTCGGGCGTCGCGAGCAGCGCCCGCGTGCTCGCGCCAGCCTGGAGGGTGGAGGTGCTCTTGCTCACCTGCTGGAGCTTGCCCGTGGAGACGTCGTAACGGACGATGACCGGCGACGTGATGCCGGGGTTGTCGGCGACGAACAGCGCCTTTCCGTCGAAAGTCGCCGCCAGCTGGCCTTCGTAGCGGCTCTCGAATTTACTGTCGAGCACCGTCCCCGTCGCGACGTCAATCAGGCTCGGCGTCGTCCACTCCCAGGTATCCATCACCGCGATGCGGTCGACACCGAGGGGCGCGACGTCGAAGTCGACGTAGCGCGTGGGGATGAACCGCTTGAACGTGAGGCTCTCGGCGTCGAGCTGCGCGAGCCCTTGCGTGCCGGTGTGACCCACGTAGAGAAACGTCCCCGTGGGATCGATATCGAGGTCGGTCGGTCCCGACCCGACGAGCACCTGGCGCAAGGCGGTGCCAGTGGCGGGATCGATCTCGACGACGACCCGCTTGAGCGTGTCGAGGCCATAGAGGCGCGGTCGCTTCGGGTCGGCGACGAGCTTGGCGAAGCCGTGGTTCGCCAGCGGTCCCGGCGCCGACTCGCGAACGCCGAGCGTCTTGCCCCCGACGAGGTCCGTCAGGTTCGCGCAGGTCATCACGCCTGCATTCTTGTCGAACATCCAAAGCTCGTGGTCGGAGGCGGTCAGCGCGCCCGCCGCGACCGGCGCCGCGAAGGTGGAGAGGCGCGTGAGCAGCCGGGCATCGATGATGCCGCCGGTCGACGCGGCCACGCTGCCGGAGGCGTCCTCGGCGAGGACCAATCCGGTCGGCCCCCGCACGAACGTGAGCTGGGTCGCGTCCAGCTGGTAGCCGGCGTAGTACACGTTCTTGGCGCTTGGCCCGAGGTACAGGTAACGGGGTGGCAGTGCGAATCCGGAACCGGCCCCCTGCCAGTTGCCGGCCCCCACCTGCAGCGCGCCGCCGCCCGAAACGTTCAAGCTGTAGATGTTGCTCGCGGTCGTTCCCTGCCCCCCGTAGTAGAGCAACCCCCCGTCCGCGGAAACCTGGAGCGCCGGAGGCTCATAGCTGTACGGCGTCACCAGCTTGAAGTCGCTCGACGACCCAACGGCGAGGTCCATCCGGTGGAGGAGATCGCCCTGGTGATCCCAGTAATAGATCCTGCCCGTGTTGTCGACCGCGACGGCCCAGACCCCGGCGGCCGTCGGAACGCTGGTCAGCGCAAACGTGCTCGTGTCGACGACGGCGACCTGCTTGAGCCCGTTGAACCCAGCGACCAGGTGCTGTCCGTTCGGCGAGAGGTCGAGGTCGACCGCCGCGCCTCCCAGCGCAACCCGCGTCACCTCTTTCTTCATGGCCGTGTCGAACACGACGATCTCGGAGGACGTCGCCGCGTTGAGACCGAACATGAGGCACGCGGACGGATGGGCCACGAGCTTGACGATGCTGCCCGAGACGGGGAACGAGCGTACCGACCCCGGCGCGACGGGCTTGCAGGCGCAACCTTCGTCCGTGCCGCCGTTGCAGTCGTTGTCGACGCCGTCGCCACAGATCTCGGCGCTGCCCGGGACGTAGCCGGCGCCGCCGCAACTGGACCACGCGGGCCAGAGGCAGCCCTCGGTGCAGGTTCGCGATTGTGTCCCGGCCTTGCAGGCGCCAACGGTGGAGCCGCAGGCCTGCGTCTCTGTCGCTCCCGGCATGCACTCGCGGCTCGGGTCGGAGGCGCACGCCGACGGTGGCCGCTCGGCCCCGCCGTCCGAGGCGTCGGGAGAGGACGCGTCCGGGCCGGGGCAGCCTGGGGGCACCGACGGGACGTCCGGCTTCGCGACGCTCACGATCGTCCACGGGCTCGCGGGGTAGCTGATTGCGAACGTGAGCCCGGCCGGCGTGACGTCCGCAGCCGAAATGAGGTTGCCGCCCCGGTAGTCCTGGCTGCCCGCTCCAGCCGCGTCGGACCAATCGACCGGGTCGCAGCCGATCCGTGACGCGCGGCCCGTGGCGTCGACCCACCACACCGACACCAGCACGTGATCCTTCTGGGGCTCTTCAGTCGCCGCCAGGTACCAAGCGCCGGACCCCGCCGGCCACGCGGCCAGGGGGATCGCGCGCGGCGGGAGCTTCACGTCGAACGGCACGAGCGCGCCGCCGGACGCAGACCCGAGCGCGTAGATGAACGAGCGGTAAGGCGCGCCGCCCATGTCCGTCAGCGTCTGGGGGCGCGTCCACAGGAGCGCGCCATCTTCCGAGGCGCCGAGCAACGTCGTGTACCCCGCGGTGGGGGTGGGATCGCCCGGGTTCGGCAGCAAGACCGGCAGAGCGCTGCGCTGGTTCGTCCTCGTCGAGACGGACCAGGCGAAGGGGGTGGAGGTGTTCATTTCCCGTCCGTAGACGAGCACGTAATCGCCCAGCACCTGAATCCCGTTCATCGGCTTTTGGCGTACTTCGGCCTCGGTGAAAGAGAACAACAGCTCCTCGACGCCACCGTTGCGGGCCAATCGCCAGAGCTCGTAAGGCGCGCCGAGCGCAACGGGGTCGTGCTGGAACCAGTAGACGAAGTGGGCGTCGAGCGCCCGATTGAAAACGGTGGGATCGTAGCGATTGGTGGCGTACACCACGCCGGGATCGGGCGGGCCGCCGCTCTGAGGGATCGTGAACAGCGCGGCGTTCTCCGAGTAGACGACGCTGTCGCCGTCGAGCCAGATCCCGGTTTGAGTGCCCTGCCGAATCACGTTCGGTGTTCCCCCGGGAGTGAACGACGCGATCGCGAGTTTCCCGTTCGAAGAGTAGTTGCCCAGGAAGATCCGACCACCACCGACACGCATGAAGTCGCGCGACGGCGCGGACGAGCCCAGCACGGGCGCCGTGAAGGCAATCTGCCAGTTGCGCGCACACTGACTCCGGTCGAGAACGAACGGGTCGCCGCCGTCCACCGCGCCCGCGTCGGTGGCGCCCGCGTCGCTGCCCGCGTTCCCGAGCCCACCTTGGCAAGATGCAGCGCCGCTTCCGCCGACGCCGCCCCCACCGACTACGCCGGCGCCGCTTCCGCCGACGCTCGCGCCACCGCTTCCACCGACGCTCGCGCCACCGCTTCCACCGTCGCTTCCGCTCGCGCCGCCGACGCTCGCGCCGCCGACGGCGGCGGTGCCGCCCGCCATTCCGCCGCTCGTGCCGCCGGTCCTCGACCCCGCCGCTCCAGCGGTGCCCGGGTGACTCCCGCCTCCCCCCGAGCAGGCGACAGACGCCAGAAGCGCCCCCAGAATCCCCCAGTGAACCTTCGCCAATACGCCTCGCATTTCCTCCCCGCGGCTCATCAAGGACACACGAGGACCGTCGTCGGCGAGCGTCGGTAACCCACGCCGGTGGAGCTGCCCCAGCAACGTACCCCGCCCAGATCCGACAGCGCGCAAGAGTGAGTGCTGGCGGCCGTGACCGCCTTCATTCCCGTGAACAGGTCCGTGGACGGCGGTGATCGGACCCAGGCCGTGGTGGTGCGATCCACCTGCCTGTACTGGTTCGAGCCCCAGCAGCGGATGCCGCCCGTCTGGGTGACGGCGCAGGCGTGCTCCTCGCCGGCCGCGACCTCGGCGACGTTGGTGAGAATATCGGTCGCCGGCGGTGAGGGCAGCGTCATGTTGCCCCCGTCGCCGAGCTGACCGTAGACGTCGAGCCCCCAGCAGCGCACGCCACCCGCCGTCGTCAGCGCGCACCTGAAGTTCAATCCGGCCGTGATGGAACGGACGCCCTGGATCGCGTCGACCGCGGGGGGCGTTGCGACCACGCTCGACGTCCCATCCAGGCCGAAGCCCCAGCAGCGCACGCCGCCCGTGTTCATCAGCGCGCACGTGTTCGCTCCACCGGCGGCGATCGCCTGCACGCCCGTGAGCACGTCCGCGCTCGGCGGGCTCGGGCGATTGACCTTCGTGCCATCGCCCAGCTGCCCACCATCGTTGGCGCCCCAGCAGCGCACGCCGCCCGTCGTCGTCAGCGCGCAGGTGTGCCGCGTTCCCGCCGCGACGGCCTTGACGCCGGTGAGCACGTCGGTCGCCGGAGGCTCGCTGGTGGCGGTCGTCGTCCCGTCGCCCAGCTGGCCGTAAAAGTTGTCGCCCCAGCACCGCACGCCGCCCGTGGTCGTGACCACGCACGTGAAACGCCCGTGGCCCACGCTCACCTGTTCCACCCCGGACATCAAATCGGTGGTGGGCGGCTCGGTCCCGGCGCCCCAGCAGCGCAGTCCGCCCGCTTGCGTGATCGCGCACGTGTTTCCGTTGGCCGCGTCGACGGCCTTGATCCCGAAGATGACGTCGCGCCGCGCGTCCGCTGTGCCGTCGCCGATCTGGCCGACGGTGTTGGCGCCCCAGCAGCGGATCTCACCGGACGTGAGCAGCGCACAGGTGTGGGAGCCACCGGGCCCGGCCGCGATCGCGCGGACGCCATTCAGCACGTCGGTCGCCGGTGCCAGGGCTTGCGAGGTCAGCGTGCCGTCGCCGAGCTGACCAGAACGCGCGCTTCCCCAGCAACGCACGCCGCCGCTCGTCATCAACGCGCAGGTGTGTTGCGATCCCGCGGTGATGGCCTGCACGCCGCTCAGCACCACGCCGGTCGTTTGCGGTACGGTGACGAACCCGGCAGCGAGCTGACCGCTGTCGTTGTTCCCCCAGCAATCAACGCCACCGGTCGTCGTCAGAGCGCACGCGTGCGTGCTACCGGCCACGATGGCCTGGATGTTCGTCAGCACATCCTTGGCAGGCGGCAGCTTCAGGTCGGTCCTGTCACCCGTACCCAGCTGCCCGTAGTAGTTGCGTCCCCAACATCGAACGCCCCCTGCCTCGGTCAGGCCACAGGTGAAGTCGAGGCCAACGGCGATCGCCTTCATGTTCGTCGCCACGTCGACAGTGGGTGGCGTCGCGCGATCCGTCGTCGTGCCGTCGCCCAGCTGCCCGAAGATATTGTAGCCCCAGCAGCGCACGCCGCCGCTCAGCATCAGCGCGCATGTGTGAAAGCCGCTCGTGGCGATGGCCTTGACGCCGGAGAGCACGGTCGCCGTCGGAACGCGCTGGTTCACCTTCGTTCCATCGCCGAGCATCCCGTAGCTGTTCGCCCCCCAACAGCGAACATCACCCGCCGTCGTCAAGGCGCAGGACACGGGGCCGCCGAGGGCGATCTGCTGAACGCCCGCGAGCACGTCGGGGGTTGCAAACGTCGAGCGCAACACGGTCGTGCCGTCGCCGAGCTGGCCGGAACTGTTCTCACCCCAGCACCGAACCGAACCGGCGTTCGTGAGCACGCACGTGTGCGTGCTGCCGGCGCTGATGGCCGTGATCGACGACGCGTCCGCCGGCATGCACGGATCGCCCGCGCTTCCCGCGCCGCCGCCGGCGGTTGCACCGGTACCGCCGCTTCCGCCCGATCCGCCGGCACCTCCACCTGGACCGTTTCCGCCGGCGCCGCTCCCGCTTTGACCGCCGCTCGGAACGCCGGCGCTGCCCGACGCGCCCCCGCCGGCGGCTCCACCGACAGCCATCGCTCCACCTGTTCCCGCCAAGCCGCCTGAACCACCACCGCCCGCGCTACCTCCGCCGATACCGGCGGCGCCTCCGGTTCCGGCAACAGCGGCACCACCTGCTCCGCTCGCGCCTGCGCCACCCTGCGTGCCAGCGACCGCGCCCGCCCCACCTCTGCCGGCAGCGCCATCGGTGGCGTCGGTCCCGCGATCGGACGCGGCGTCCGACTCCATTGCGTCATGACGCGTGCCTGAGGTGCCGCAGCCCACGACGGCGGCGAGTATCGCACCGAGCACACATCCGCTCGCCAGCCGGCCCAGTCCCATCGCCGGGACAAAAGCCCGTTCCTGCTTCTGTGACCCCATCGGGACTCGAACCCGAGTTTGCGCCGTGGGGTAGAGGAACAACAAGCTTGCAAGGTCCGCGATCAGGCCCCTCCGGGGGCGACTTTCGCGAAGGACTTCGACTCTTACTTCTGCGGGGTGGACGGGACTTGAACCCGCGGCCTCCGGCGTGACAGGCCGGCGTTATAACCAAGCTTAACTACCACCCCAGGTGTTGCGGCGGATGGATCTACATGGGGGCGCGGGGTGTGTCAACGGTGCGCGCGCGGTGGCGCGAGGTCCGGGCGGCTGTGCTACGGTCGCGCCCCATATAGATGACGCCCACCAAGGAGGATTCCATGGCGCACCGGAAGATGCTGATCGGGTTGATCTTGGCGGCGGCGGCGGGGTTCACGACCGCCTATGTCCCTGGGCGCGACGCGCACGCCCAAGCCCCGAAGCCTCCGGTGCCTGCGGCGGGCGCGGCGCCTGCGGCGGCGCCCACTTGCAAGCTGGCCGGCAAGACCTGCTGTGATCCGGCGATCGCCGCCCACCTGACGAAAGAGGCGATCTTCTCGGCCTGCGGCGAGTCGGACGCCACCTTCCTGGGCGAGGCGGGGTCGAAAGAGACCTGCAAGTACGTCTTCAAGGTCGAGGGTGAGAAGTCCGAGGACACGTTCGTCCAGGTCTACGCCCCGGCGCAGAAAGAGGTCCCGAACGAGCCGAACGACCCGTTCTTCGCCTGGAAGAAGATCGGCAAGGTGTTCGTGACCGAGAAGGCCAAGTCGCCCAAGGCGGCGCCGATGATGATCAATTCGACCGGGCTCTGGCTCCCCGCCAAGGGCTACTTCGTCAGCGTCAACGCCTCGACGAAGGTCTGCTCGAAGGCCGAGGCGAAGAAGCTCGCGCCGTCGATGAAGTAGGGCGCTCTCCCCTCACCCCGACCCTCTCCCCGCTGGGGAGAGGGAGTGAGAAAGGTCTCCCCGCTGGGGAGAGGGAGTGAGAAAGGGTCAGGCGCGTGCTTCGTAGGCCTTCTGGAGCAGCGGGATCTCAATCTTCTTCATCTTCATCATCGCGTCCATGACCCGCTTGGCCTTCTTCGGGTCGGGATCGTCGAGCATCTCGGTCAGGACGGTCGGGTATGACCTGCCAGGACAGGCCGTACTTGTCCTTCAGCCAGCCGCACGGCCCCTCCTGGCCGCCACCGGCGGTCAGCGCCTTCCAGTAGCGGTCGACCTCTTCCTGATTCTTGCACTCGACGTTCAGCGAGAATCGCCTCGGTGAACTTGAAGACCGGGCCGCCGTTCAGGGCCAGGACCGTCTGACCGTCGAGCTCGAACTCGACCACCATGACGCTCCCCTTGGGGCCCGGCGCCCCCTCGCCGTAATACGACGTCTTGACGATCTTGGAGTTCGGGAACACCGAGACGTAGAACTTCGCGGCCTCTTCGGCCTGGCTCTCGAACCACAGGAATGGGCTGATCTTGGGCATGGTCGTCGTCCTCCTGTCTGAACGACGAACCTAGCCCCGCCCGGTCGACAGGCCAGCTACGATTTTTTGTCGGGCGGCGCGGCCGTGCCAAATAGCCGATCCATCAACGGAAACGTCACGTTGAAGTTCACGTCAGCCATGCGGCGCAGGTCGTGGTGCCGGTGGTGATGAGCTTGCAGTTGCCGGAAGGTCCGCAGCCGGCCAATCCCCATCCGGTCGAGCGTCGCGTCGGGGAGGTGGTAGAGCGCGTGCATCGTCTCGTAGCAGAGGAAGTAGGCGACCGCGCCCAGCACGAACACGCCCGCGAGGCCCCGGCCGCGGGCGAAGCCGGCGGCAATCATCACCGGCGAGGAGACCACGAACAGCCCGATCATCGTGTACCAGGGCATCATCACCAGCCCCAGCTCGGGCGTGTGCTTGATCGGCATGTTGCCGTCGGTGAAGGCGATGTGGTGCAGCTGCGCGTGGTTCCGGTACATGATGCGCGGCTGCAGCGGGCGGTGCATCGGGAAGCGGTGGACCGTCCACTCGAGGAGGTTCGCGACCACGAAGAAGACCGGCATCAGCAGCCAGTCGGAGAGGCGCGCGTGCCGGGCCAGCAGGGCGCCGATGGTGGCGATGCCGGCCGCGATGGTCAGCGTCAGCCCCATGTGCCGCCAGGGGGAGTAGTCGGCCGGGATGTGATCGCGGCGTACGAAGCGCGCGGCGGCGGCCGCCATCAGCGACGGCGGCTCGTCGGAGTCAACTTCGGCCGCTTCCGCCTGTGCCTGCGCCATGAATCAATTATGGGGCTGATCGCGCGCGGCGCGTGGACCAGTTCGCCGCGCACTTTCGGGGACTTTTGCCTACACTCCGGAACATGCCCTCGTTCGACGTGGTCTCGAAGGTGGATCTGATGGAGCTGGACAACGCGCTCAACGTGGCGCGCAAAGAGATCGGCACCCGCTACGACTTTCGCGGCACCAACACCGACCTCGAGCGTGGGCCCGAGGGGATCATCCTCCGGTCGTCGGATGAGCCGCACGCCGCCGCGGCCCTCACCGTGCTACGCGAGCGGATGGCGAAGCGGAACGTCTCGCAGAAGGCGCTCGATCCCAAGGATGTCGAAGCGGCCGGCGGCCAGACCGTCCGCCAGCTGATCCTGGTGAAGCAGGGGATCGAGATGGAGACCGCCAAGAAGATCGTGAAGGCGGTCAAGGACAGCAAGCTCAAGGTTCAGGCGCAGATTCAGGGGGACGAGCTGCGGGTGACCGGCAAGAACCGGGACGACCTGCAGGCCGCGATCTCCCTGATGCGCAAAGGCGACTTCGGGATCGATCTACAGTTCATCAACTTTCGGGAATAACTTCACTTTTGCGCCTTCCCCCCGGCGCGGCGCTACAATCGCGCCCGTGGTTTTCAGGAAGTTCCCCGGCCTCGTTCTGACAGGGCTCGCCCTCGCCGGCTTCACCGGCCTGGCCTGCCATCGCCAGCCCGCACCCGCCGTAAACGCGAAGCCGACGGCGGCGGCGCCGGCCAAGCCGGCGCGCCCCGCGATTCCGGTGCGCCCCGCGGTGCCGGCGCTCGCGGCCGGCGAGACCTTCAGCTACGCGGGCGGGGCCGCCACCCGGCAACCGATCGCGGCGGCGACGGCAGCGGGGCTGCTCGACGTCGATCTCGGCGACGACTGGGCGCCGATGATCCTGCAGGACGGCGAGGGGGCCGACGCGAAGCCGAACGCTTACCGCGAGACGTTCGTGGGGCTCGCCAACGACCGGCTCGACGCCGACGGCGATCCGGTCGCCGATCCCTCCCGTCGCACCGACCACAACTACCTGGAGGTGTTCGGCATCCCGCCGGCGCTGTCGGTGCTGGCGTCGCGCATCGAGGACGACGTGACGCCGGCGCGCGAGGCCTGCTACGACGCCGTCGACCGCGAGGGGCTGGAGACGTTCACCGGCGATCTCGGCTTTCTGGATCGCGATCGGTCGCGGCGCGACTACGAACAGGCGCTGAAGGACGCCGACTGGCTGGAGAAGGAGATCGCGGCGCGCACGAACCCGGCCGTCCCCGACGGCGGCGTGCCCCCGGCGGTGGTGCCCAACCGCGAGGCGGCGCTGGCGGCGATTCGCGAGGAGCCCAAGCTGCGGGCGCGCGCCGACAGGTTCGAACGCGGCAAGGTTCGGCTGCGCGCCGTGCGCGCGGCGCAGGCCCGGCTGCTCTGCGAGGGGCTGCTGACGCCCAGGAGCAAGTTCACGCCCGGCATGTACGACCTGCCGACGCACGAGGCGCTGGCGATCTGGGAGCGCAAGAACGACGTCTTCGGCTGGGGCTTCCTGGGCGGCGAGACGATGGGGACGCTGCTGCAGCCTACCCGGGCGCTGCTGCTCGACGCATTCAAGCGTTTCTTGGCCGAGCGGGTCGCCGACGCGGCCGGCATCGTCGAGGACGGGTCGATCAATCTGGCGCGCCGGCGCAACCCGCCCAGCTGGAAGGACGAGGCTGGCGCCCTCCACCCGGTGCCCGACCTGATCGGCGAGCACGTGGGCGCGCTGCTGACCGCGATCGGCGTCGCGACGGCCGAGGACGCGATCGCGTTCCTGCGCGCGCACAAGGACGGCCTCGGCAAGCTGCGCGTCGCGTTCCAGCCGCCCGCGCTGCCCCGCCTACTACACGCCGGACGAGGGGGAGACGGAGATGAACCTGTCGGTCGAGATCGACCGCGGCGACATCTGGTACGACTTCCCGTTCGACGCGCGCGGCAAGACGATCGTACAGAAGCGCGATCACTACCCGCACCTGACGATGTTCGTGCGCTGGCACGGGCAGAAGATCCCGCTCTGCTGGTGGCGGACGACCATCGGCTCGTGGCGCAGCGAGGCGCACGCCGACGGCAACGTCTACTTCAAGTACAAGAACTCGGACATCGGGCCGCAGGTCTGGAAGCAGATCGTCGCCACGCCGGTCTGGATCCCGCCCGAGGGGACGCCGGTCAAGGATCTGCTGAAGCGCAAGGTGCTGGACCGTAACGTCGGGCCGGTGACGCTGGTGAACACCGACGTGATGGGGCCGGGCTATCAGTCGGCCTACGGTCTGGTGATGGGCATCCACGTCGATCCCAAGCGGGGCGACTTCGACAACCAGATCCGGACTCACGGGTCGGTCGACTACACGTCGATCGCGCGGCGGTTCTCGCACGGGTGCCACCGGCTGGTGAACAACCGGGCGGTGCGGATGTTCGACTTCGTGCTGCGCCACCGCAGCTTCAAACGGATCGGCAACGTGCCGATGAACATGAAGCGCAGTTCGAGGTCGACGACGAGCCGTACCACTACTGGATCAAGACGCGCGGCTACTACTACGAGCTCGCCAACCCGGTGCCGGTGAACGTGCTCGAGGGGCGGATCATGGGCGACGTGAAGAAGCCGATCACCGCCTTCGTGCGCAAGCCCGGCGTCGACTACGGCGCCGACCCCGCCGTCGGCGATGCGGCTTCGACCACGACCGCGATCGCCGCTCCGGAGAGCGCTCCCTGAAAGCACGCGCGCTCGCGCTGGCGGTGGTCTTGACGGCACCGCTGGCCGCGCGCGCGTGGGCCGACACCGGGCAAAGCCCGTCCATCGGCACTGTCAACGGGAACCCCCAAGGGGTTCCCGTACCCCCTCCCGCGACGGGCTCCGACGGGCAAAGCCCGTCTCCGCCCACGCGATCTGTGCTCCCGCCGTCGGACACGCCGACGCGACCTCTCGGCAAGCTGGAACAGGAGTCGGTCGACGACGCGCTGGCGGGGCTGGGGCTGAAGGTCGATCCGACCCCGGAGACGAAGACGATCGGCACGATCTACGTCGTGAACCAGGAGGTCTTCTCCAGACGCGACTGGTGGTTCCAGTTTTTCAACATCTTCCACCGCACGACGCGGGCGGGGATCCTGCAGCGCGAGCTGCTGTTCAAGACGGGCCAGCCCTACGACCAGTCGCTGATCGAGGAGAGCGTCCGGAACCTGCAGACGCCGCAGCAGCTCACCCTGGCGACGCGCACGACGTTCTCGCCACCGGAGCTGTCGAGCGTGGTGGTCATCATCCCGGTTCAATCGTCGCAGCCGGGGATGGTCGACGTCCTCGCCGTCACGCGCGACGTCTGGAGCCTCCGCTTCAACACGAACTTCGAGTTCCAGCAGGGCACGCTGTCGCGGCTCGACACGTCGCTCTCCGAGAACAACCTGTTCGGTTGGCGCAAGTACCTGGCGATGGGGCTGTCGCTGGATCTCGGCAAGTACGCCATCGGCCCGACCTACTTCGACCCGAACATCATGGGGACACGGCTGCAGCTGATGGTGACGGCCGTCGGTTACTACGCCCGCGACAGCCACGACTACGAGGGGAACGGCGAGACCGTCTCGTTCCGCTACCCGCTCTATTCGCTGGCCAGCCGCTGGGGCGCGGGGCTGGAGCTCGCGCATCAGGACGGCGTCGCCCGCGGCTTCCAGGGGACCGGCCTCGCCAACGTCCCGCTGAGGGGCATGTCGGGCGTCACCGTTCCCTACATCTATCACCGCTACTACAACATCGCCGACGCCAGCGTCACGCGCTCGTTCGGCCACGCGGTCATCCAGCGCCTGGCGTTCGGCTATCGCTACGACAACCGGAGCTATGGGCTCTACGACGGCTTCGACTACGGCACGCTGACGCCGGTCCAGCTGCAGGCGTTCCTCGACCAGAACGCGCCCGCCACCGAGCTGCGCTCCGAGCCCTTCGTCCGCTACGAGATGTTCACCGCGACCTACGCCGTCTACCGCAACCTCGAGACGTTCGACCTGCGCGAGAACTTCCGCCTGGGTCCTTCGGTGGCGCTGCGGGTCGCCTATGGCTCGCCCGAGCTGGGGGCCGACCGCCGGGCCTTCCCGTTCAGCGGGACGGCCTCCTGGGCCATCGGACCCGCGGGGTCCTACGCGCGCCTGTCGCTGACCGCGGCCACGCGGCTCTTCGACGGTCAGGCGATCGATCAGACGTACCAGGGGACGGCCTACGCCGCGTCTCCCATGTTGTGGCGCACGGTGCGGCTGGTGCTGTCGGGCGAGGTGGACGCGACCCGGAAGGACACGCAAGGCCTGGTCTTCTTCCTGGGGGGCGACACGGGGATGCGCGGCTATGTCATCGGGGAGTTTCGCGGTTCCAACATGTACGTCGCCCACGCCGAGCTGCGGACGGCGCCCGTCGCTATCTTCTCGCAGCGCTTCGGCCTGGTGCTGTTCTGCGACGTCGGCGACGCGGCCAACACGTTCACCGCGATGACGTTCCACAGCGACGTCGGCACCGGCCTGCGCTGGCTGATCCCGCAGCTGAACTCCACCGTCCTCCGGATCGACTGGGCGGTCCCGCTGCAGAACGGCCCCGTGACCTCGGCCGGCTTTCCCGGGCGAATCAGCGCCGGCTTTCAACAGGTCTTCTAGCCGCTCCCGCGCGCAGCGCGGGGGTGCGGCGACGGTGCTATGGTGGCGGGCTCGGCCATGGAGCTCTCGGTCGTCGTCCCCTGCTACAACGAGGAGTTCAACGTCCAGGAGCTGGCCCGGCGCGTGCTGAACGTGTTCGCCGTCGGCGGCTTTCCGGGCGAGCTGGTCCTGGTCGACGACGGCAGCAGCGACGGGACCCGGGGCGCGATCGAGGCGCTGGCCGCGCGCTTTCCGGGTGAGGTCGTCGCCCAGGTCCACCCCGGTAACCGGGGGATCGTGGCTGCCTGGCGGACCGGCACCGCCGCCGCGCGGGGGCGCCTGGTCGCGATCATCGACGCCGATCTGCAGTACCAGCCCGAGGACATCCTGCGGCTGCGCCGCGAGCTGATCGATCACAGCCTCGACGTCGTGCAGGGGTGGCGCAGCGCCACCGGCCGCGAGAAGAACTCGCGCTACTGGCTCTCGGTCGGGCTCAACAAGATCCTGAACACGACCTTCGGCATGTCGCTGCGGGACAACAAGAGCGGCTTTCTCATCTGCGCCAAGGAGGTGATGGAGGACCTGCTCACCTACGACGGCAACTACTACTATTGGCAGTCGTTCATCATGGTGGCCGCCCACGCCAAGGGCTACTCGTACAAGGAGATCGAGACGCTGTTCGAGCACCGGCGCCAGGGTGAGAGCTTCCTCGAGAAGACCGCCTACAAGGCCGTCGCCCGCAGCTTCGTCGACATCCCACGCGCGGCCTGGGAGTACCGGTTCAAGCGGCGGACCCACGACGTCTCCGAGCAATTTCTGCGCCGGAACCCGGTTGTGGATCGCAGCCGCCCGCGGGCTCCGTCGCGCGAGCTGCACTGGCGCGCCTACATGGCGGCGTTCGAGCAGACGCACTGGCTGCTCACGAGCGACGTCGAGCGCTACTACGAAGGCCTGCGCAAGACGCAGTGGCTGCCGCCGGCCGCCCAGCGCGAGCTGCAGGACGAGAAGCTGCGGCGCCTGGTGCGGCACGCCTACCGCAACGTCCCCTATTACCGCGGCCGGATGCAGGAGGCGGGGCTGCGCCCCGAGGACATCCGCGGCCAGGCCGATCTGCACAAGCTGCCGTTCTTGACCAAGGCGGACGTCCGGAAGCATCTCTACTTCGACATCCTGTCGGAGAACCACGACAAGAAGGACATCCTCAAGATCACCACCAGCGGCTCGACCGGCGAGCCGTTCGTCGTGTTCGCCGACCGGGCTCAGCTGGAGTTCCGCTGGGCGGCGACGCTGCGCGCGCAGGAATGGACGGGCTACGAGTTCGGCGATCCGCTGCGTGCGGCTATGGCACCAGACGATCGGCATGTCGGAGTCGCAGATCCTGAAGGAACGGCTCGACGCCGCCTTCACGCGCCGCAAGTTCATCCCGGTGTTCGAGATGAGCCAGGACAGCTGGAGGCGATGGCGCGCGAGATCGCCGCCTGGGATCCGGTGCTGATGGACGGCTACGCCGAGGCGCTCGACTTCCTCGCCCACTATCTGGAGAGCCGGCGAGATCTCCCGGTACGGCCGAAAGCGCTGATGTCGAGCGCGCAGACGCTGCCCGACCAGAGCCGCAAGCTGATCGAGGACGCGTTCGGCTGCCGGGTGTTCGACAAGTACGGCGCGCGCGAGTTCTCGGGCATCGCCTACGAGTGCGAGGCGCACACCGGCCACCACGTCGTCGGCGAGGGGTTCATCGTCGAGGTCCTGCGCGACGGCCAACCGGTCGCGCCGGGCGAGCTCGGGGAGATCGTCATCACCGATCTCAACAACACCTGCCTGCCGTTCATCCGCTACCGCATCGGCGACCTCGGCGTCGCGGTCGATCCCGACTACCACTGCCCCTGCGGGCGCGGCCTCCCGATGCTGGGGAACATCGAGGGGCGCGTCCAGTCGATCATCCAGGGGACGCACGGGCGCTTCCTCCCCGGCAGCTTCTTCTCGCACTACCTGAAGGAGTTCGACCACGCCATCCAGCGGTTCCAGGTGGTGCAGGAGCGCCCGGACGCGATCACCTTCAACGTCGTGAAGGGGGGGCGCTACTCCGACGACGTGCTGGACGAGGTGCTGGCGACGTTCCGGAAGCACCTGGGCGACGATATCGAGATCGCGGTCGTCTTCGTCGACAACATCGAGCTGGTCCGCACCGGCAAGCGGCTCGCCAGCGTGTCGAAGCTCAAGGTCGACTTTCAGAGAAACGCGCCGGTTCCGGATCCCAGGTTGCGCGGACGTTCCTAGTCGAACGCTGCTCTTCGGCGCGCGGGGTGCGGCCGAAACTGGCCAGCGTCCCCAGAAACAGCGCCGCGACCGCGAGCGCGAAGAGCAGCTGCACGGCCCAGCGCCGCGGGCGCGGATCGTCGCCGGCCAGCACCAGCGCCACCGCGGCCAGCACGACAGCGGCGAGCGGCGCCATCGCCGCCGCCCCGTGCAGGCCCAGCCGCCAGCCGAGGCCGTAGGGGGTGTAGCCGTCGCCGAGCAGCGGGAAGGCGAGATCGAAGACCGGGTTGTCGTACGACTCGGGGTAGTGCGGGTAGACCGCGCCCGACACGACGTTGAGCAGCACCGACGGGAGCAGCAGCCCCGCCGCCAGCGCCGGCGGCCACCAGCGGGCCGCGAGGCGCGGCCAGAGCTGGGCCAGCGGCAGCAGCAGGAAGGGCGCCACCGCGGCGATGTAGCGTGGGCCGACGCACCAGCCGCCGCGCCAGTTGGTCATGCCGGCGAGGAAAACGAACATCAGGACGCAGACGGCGAGCGCCAGCACCGCCTCGCGCCGCGGCCCCCGCCGGAGCAGCACGAACGCCGCGACGAGACCGAGCGCCAGCACCGGCGAGAAGATGAAGAGCCCGTATGACGGGGAGAGCAGGAACCCTGCGAAGGCCTCGGGGTGGGGGAGCGAGAGGCCGTGAAAGCCGGCCTCGTGCGCCTTCTGAAAGGCGGGGTTCTCTACGGCGCCGAACGGGAACTTCCAGGGGCGACCGAACACGACCGTGTGGTACGCGCCGAGCGCGAGCGCCGGCGGCAGCGCGCCCGCGACGAAGGCCCAGACGCGCACCCGGTGTCTGACGGCCGCGTAGACCGCCAGCGCGGCGGCCACCAGCGCCGCCTGGTACTCGAACATCACGGTGAGCCCGGCGCAGAGGCCGGCCGCCGCCAGCCGCCACCCGGCAACGCGCCGGTCACCGCCCGGATCGTCCAGCAGCATGAAGCAGGAGAACGCCGCGGCCGCCGCCAGCGCGTGGCCGACGAACAGCCCGCCGTAGGGATAGAGAAGCGTCCCGAGCCCCAGCGCCACGACGAGCAGATCGCGCCCCAGCGCCGAGCGCGTCACCCGCCGTGCCCAGCGGGAGAAGGCGTAGAGAAACAGGCACATCGGCAGCTTGACCGCGAAGAGGCGCAGCCAGAACGTCGTCTGCCCCTTGCCGGGCGGGCCCAGGCCCGCCAGCTGGCGCAGCTTGGTGTGCAGGTAGAGGACGGGCACGCCGACGAACGACGTCCCGGGCGCCTTGCCCGAGTAGACGTGGTGGTCGTTCTTGGCCTTGTCGTTGACCCACCCCCATTCGCGCTCGACCTCGTCGATGTCCAGGACGTGGTGGACGACGATGGCGCGGGTCGCCCAGACGCGGGCGTTCTCGTTGGGGTTGTTGATCCGGGGGTAGTACGGCGACGCGAACAGGTAGGCCAGGCAGACCAGCGCCCAAGCCGCGTGCTGCCGGAACCTCGGCTCCATGCGTGTCTGCACGGTATCAGATTCGCGTCGGGGGAGGATGAGCTCTGCTCGTCCGAGCCCATCGCGGGGGGCTCGGGACCCTTTCGAGGGTCCCGAGCTGGATCGTCAGCGCGGGCGGGCCAGGACGAGGATCGACGTGCCGAGCGGCAGATCGTGGCGCGACAGCCAGCGCCGCTCGTTCCCGAGCAGCCGCAGCATCGTCCGGTTGAGGGCAGGGCTGTTCCGGGCCTCGGTCAGCTGGTCGAAGCGCAGGGGCGGCGGCGGACCGGCGAGCGCGGCGCGCGTGCTGCGCAGCGCCTTGACCGCGGCCGCGGCGAAGAACAGCGGGAAGAAGAAGTAGGTCGCCCGCGCCACCTCGAAGCCGGCGTCGGTCGCCAGCGCGCAGGCTTCGCCTCGCGTGTAGCGCCGCTTGTGCTTCTCCAGGTCGTCCCAGGGGGACCAGAGCTGCTGGAAGGCGGGGACCGTGAACAGCACGAAGCCGTCGCGCTGTCCGGCGAGCGCGCCGTGCACCGCGCGCAACACGGCGCGATCGTCGGGGAGGTGCTCGAGCACGTCGAGCAACAGCACGCCGCGGTGGTCACCGGGTGGCAACCCCCGCGTCACGTCGACGCGGATGAACCGCCGGTCGCGCGCGGCGTCGCCGGCGCGCTGCCGCGCCCACCGCAAGGCCTCGGCGTGGACGTCGGCGTAATCGACGCTGAAGCCGATGCGATTCAGGTAGGTCGCGACCGTGCCGACGCCGCAGCCGAGCTCGACGATCGGGAGCGTCCGATCCGCGACGGCGGCGGCGAGGAGATCGCCCAGCACGGCCCTCCGGTGGAGGTGCCAGTAGTGCTCGTCCTCGAGGGTGGCGCGCAGGGTGAACTCGCCGGGATCGAAGAAGGCCTCTCCGCCGCCGACCGTGCCGATGAGATCGATGATGTCGTTCAACGCGGCTTTCCTCGTAGTTTGCCTGGTAGCTTGCCGCGCAGCGCAGCCACCCGCGCCGGCGTCGCGTGGCGCGCGATCACCACCGCGAGGGCGAGCCCGAGCAGCGTCATCAGGGTGCCGAGCAGCAGACCCCGGGGCCGGTGCCGCAACGCCAGGTGGTGGTCACCGGCGGAAAGCCGCACGGCGAGGAGGCCGATCGCACCCTTCGCGGGCAGCTCCGCTGGGCGCGCCCGGATGTCCCAGAAGCGATTCTCGCGGTTCACGTAGGCGCCGATTGTCACGTCGCCGGCGCCGGCCTGCCAGCCGGTCTCGTAGTTCTGGTTCACGACCACCACGCCGTCGGCGGTCAGGTGGACGTCCAGGTCGATGGCGCTCGGCGACCAGCGCGTCTGGGTCACAGCGCCGGCAGCGGGTGGCTGCACCCGGGCCTGCGGTCCGGTTCCGTCGGCGATCCCCTCGGCCGGTTTCCACTCGAGCGGCACGTAGCAGGCGCGCGTGCCCAGGCCGCGTACCGGGAAGGTGGGGAACTGGCCGTAGTCGGCGGAGCTGTTCTGGTGGAACGCCGCGCTCGCCCGCGCCCGCGACAGCACCGGATCGATCCCCTGCTGCATCACCCGCTGGTTGGTGAGGCTGACGTCGATCGCGATCCCCGCGACCAGCGCGATCTCGATCGCCAGCACCGCGCGCAGCACGCGCGCGCTGACGTTGCGGGCGACCAGCAGGGCGCGGGTCATCACCAGCGGCGCGATCGCCAGCAGCGCGAAGGCTGCCGTGGCCGGCGACAGGAACCGCGACGGCACGCGCAGCGACGCGTAGATCGGCAGCTTGTGCAGCAGGCCGTACAGCGACGGCCCGGGGATGTTCCCCAGCGCGCACCAGAGCAGGCCCAGGAACAAGACCAGATCGATCCGGCGGGCGCGACGGCTCCCGTGAGCGTCTTCGCGCGTGAAGAGGGCGACCGCGACCCCGAGCAGCATCAGCGCCACCGGGACCAGGCCGACGTAGTCGTTGTACTCGGGCCAGACGTAGGGGTGACCGGCCACGCCGCGGCTGTGCGTCCGCGTGGTCCAGAAGCTGAACAGGTCGCCCAGCGACAGGCGATCGTCGAGCGGCATCAGCCGCGGATGCTCGCGCAGGTAGTGCATCACCGGGACGAGACGAACGCCGGCGAGCAGCACGAACAGCAGCCCGAAGGCGGGCAGCGCCAGCGCCAGCCCGCGCCGGTCGGCGGCCGAGCCCAGCCGGGCCAGCGTCTCGATGGCCAGCGCCGCCGCGATCAACGGGACCGGGTAGGTCCCCCCCTGGATGTCGGCCAGCGCGAACAGTCCAGCCGCCACGACGACGTAGCGCAGGTCGGCGAGGGACCTCCGGAACGACCACAGGATGAACGGGAAGAAGCAGAACGAGGTGAAGGCGAGGTGGCCGCCGCCGAAATGCTCGGCGACGAAGCCGCAGGCTCCCATCAGCGTCGCCCCCAGCACCTGTTCGGCACGGTTCCCGCCCCGGTCGGCGACCAGCGCCACGGCGCCCAGCATCCCGGTCAGGATGTGGGTGAAGACCCAGACCTTGATCCCGACGGCGGTCGGCAGCCAGAGGAACGTCAGCAGGAACAAAGGCCCGGGGAAGGGCGCCTGCGGGTCCTGGTACAGGACGATCCCGCCGCAGTGGTAGGGGTTCCAGGACGGAAACTGATGGAAGTCGGTGATGCTGACCCGGGTCGCTTCCCAGAGCGCCGCGAAGTAGCGCCAGTCGCCGGTGGTGCCGACGTGGGTCAACCCGAGCTGGCAGGAGCTGGCGCCATGCGGGCAATAGACCACCGTCGGCGCCATGAGCGCCGCCGCGATGACGACGCAGGCCGCGACGACGACGGTTCGGGGCGACCGCACCCATCCCCACCGTCCTCCTCGGTCGCTCCCCATTTCGTCGCAGCAATATCCCGGCTGCCGGACCGCCGCAATGGGCGGGCGCGCCCCTTACTTCCGGGCCAGCTTGCGGGGGCCGAGGCGCTCTTCCAGGCGATCGAGCTCGACTTGATAGGTGTTGGGCGTGAAGGGAAACAGCGAGACGCTGGCCGCGCCGGCCATCAGCGCCGGCTTCTCGAGCGCGTCGGTGACAGTGGCCGTCCCGGCCACGACCCGGCAGCGGCGCTGGGCCCGGCTGGTCAGGCTCGACAGCACCCGGCAGGCGTCGAACGCGTGAACGTTGGCCACGCCGAGGTCGAGGAAGACCACCTCGGGGCGATAGCGCTCGGCCAGAACCAGCCCGAGGGCCAGGCCGGTCGCGACCAATCCGCTCACGTCATGGTGACGACCCAGGGCTGTCCCCAGCTCGTTACGCCCCTCCCCGTTGGCGGCGATCAGCAGCACCACGCCGCGGGCGCCCGCCTCGAACCTGCTCGAGTCGAGGGCAAAGCTGGAGGCGTCCGAGGCGACCTCGAGCGGCTCCGATCGGGCCGCTCCGCCCTTCCGCTTCTTCTCCTCGCCCCGCGGGGGCGAGGAGAGCTGCCGGTGGGCTTGCTCGACCGTCAGGGTGCCGGACGCCATCGCGACCAGCAGCATGGTCTCGACGTCGAGGGCATCCGCCAGCCGGACCAGGTACTCCGCCCGGTCGACGTACATCTGCCCCTCTTTCCACCGGACCGCGCGTGAGTGCTCGAAGCCCAGAATATTGGCGAGGTCGCGCTCCCTGGTGTCGGGCCCCCGGAGCTCTCTCAAGCGCTCCATGCAAAACCGCCAGAGCTCGCGAGATGGTGGATGTCTAAGGGTCTTCATGGCGTGTTTACCCGTTGCGGCGCGACCACTCTAGGCAACTGACAAGCGATTGCAAACCGACTGTAAACACACGTGAATTTCCCCGGGGAATTCGCCGGTGTGAGCCAAAATACAGTCGCTTTTTGCAATGACGTCGTCCGTTGTCGGGGTCGGTCTGTAGGTTCGGCTGAGCCAGGGCCAACAATGTGGTAACGGCTGATGCTGAGCGCCACCTCCGTAAGGCAATTTCTTACAACTCAGTCTTACGGACCAGTCTGGTGCAACAATTCCCTACGGCGGTTGGCGCGGCGTCCTATAAGCTGCCAGGCGCATTTCATGGTGCGCCCGAGAGTAGGACCCAGGCGGGTGAGCGCGGTTAGCGTAGCGGTCTTCGTGACGTGCTCCCTGGCGGTCCTCGGGGTTGCCTGCAGCATCGGCATACAGCGCGACCTGTCGGCGGTTCCGCCGGGCCAGGTCGGATTCGACGACATGTGCGGGCTGCAGGACTATTTCGATGCACTGGAGATCAAAACGTCTCCGCCTCCCCGGATGGTGAGCGCCGTGAACCTCGAGGGCTCGAGCGGTGGGAAGGTGCTCCAGGGCGGCCGCGAGCGGTTCGCGTTCGAGAGCGACTTCCAGCTCAAGCACCTGCGCCGCGTGCTCGCACAAAACTGGAAGCGGCTCCCTGACCCGGTCGCCAAGGCCAGCGCGATCGAGATCGAGGTCAAGTGGTCCGAGAAGGCGGGGACAAAGCGGGTCCTGACCGAGCAGGAGGCCGAGCTGTCGGTCGGCCAGGAGAGCTGGGCCTTGCCCTATCACATCTGCCTCTCCGAGCTGCTCTATGGAGAGCCGCTCTATCGCCAGCGCCGGGTCATGTGGAACCTGCCGCTCCCCAAGTTTGCAGCCAAGGACGCAGCGACCACCGACGGCGGGGCCGTGTCGACCGGCGACGGCGGCGCGCCGGCCGCGCCCGCGGACGGGTCGGCCGACGGCAAGCCGTCAAACCTGAAGTAGGTAGCGGTACAGGGCGCCGCCCACGAACAGGTAGATGAGGGCGGCCGCGGCGAGGAACGGCCCGAAGGGGATCTGAAGGTGGCGAAGCGAGGGGGCGTCGCTGTCCTGACCGGCTTCGTGGCTGCTCTGGCCGCTGGCGCGCGCGCGGGTCGCGATCGCGAGCGGAAGCATCACGACGATCCCCACGACCGAGCCGATGAACACGACGAACGGCAGCGCACGCCACCCCAGCACCGCCCCGATCACCGCCAGCAGCTTGCCGTCCCCCAGCCCCATCCCCTCTCGGGTGCCGCGGTGATAGTGGTAGTAGCCGTCGGCGATCAACCGAAAGACCAGGTAGCCGGCCGCGGCGCCGATCAGGCGTTCCAGCCAGGGGACGTCGTGGGCCCCGAACGCGGCCAGGAAAAGCAGCGGCAACGCGGGCAAGGTGATGACGTCGGGCAGACGGCGGGTCGCGATGTCGATGAAGGCGAGAACGAGCAACACGCCCGAGAACGCGAAGTAGAGCGCGAAGCGGGCGGCGCGAACCGCGATCAGCTCGCCCGGATCGCTGGCGACCAGCTTCCACCAGAGCGCCGCGGCGATCAGCCCCGCCAGCGCCTCGACCACCGGGTAGCGCGCCGAGAACTGGGCGCCGCACGCGCGGCATCGTCCCCGGAGCAGGAAGTAGGAAAGCACCGGGATGTTGTCCAGGCGCGGATCGGCGCCCCGCAGCCGCCGCAGCGCGACCCGGGCCGGACCACGGACTGCCCCTCGGGGATGCGCGCGATACAGACGTTGAAGAAGCTCCCCCAGATGGCGCCGAACAGCCCGGCCGCGATCACGGCGAACGGGGACGACAACAACGCGGCGCTCTCACCCATGCCGGCTCGATGCTAAGGTTACGGGCCGCTTGAAGCGAATTCATGTCGCCGCGTTCGTGCTGATGGTCGCCACCGGTGCCTGCCGCGGCAAGCACGACACCGCCACCGATGCGGCCCACCGAAAGGTCGAGGTCGCCGAGGCCGTGCGGCCGGAGCGGTTCGCGGCCGCCCTGCGCAAGCTGGGGGGGGCCACTTTCACGGCACCGCCAAGCTGGGGGTCGGCCCCGCCGGGGGCACCGCTGCCACGGTGACCACGACGACCGACGTCTGGCTCGACCGTGGGGGGAACTATCGCTTTCACGAGGAGAACGACCAGGACGGTGGGCGCGACGTCGTGCTCCACGGGCGCGAGCTGGCGGTTGCGCTACGCTATGGAAAGATGGTTCGCCGCATCGCCGAAGAGCCGGAGCCGAGCCAGCTGCTGGAACAGGCGCTGGGGGCGCCCTGGTCGCTGTTCGAGCTCTGCGCCCCGCGGGCACGCATCGCCGCGGCGGGCGCCGAGCTCCACGACGGCGCAAAGGCGACCGCGTTCGACCTGACGCTCGCCGAGGGGGCCGGGCGGGCCGCGAAGCCCGCCGGTCCGCTCTATGGTCTCCGCGCCTGGCGGGAGACCGCCGGTGATCGAGGCGCTCGCGGGGCGGGTGGTGACCGACGATGCGACCGGGGCCTTGATGCGGGTCGACCTGACCGCGCGTTTCACGGGGCGCGGGCCGACCGGACCGATCGCCGGGACGTTCGAGGTGCACACGGCGCTGTCCGAGGTCGGGAGCACCGCTGCGATCGCCCGTCCGGACGCCGAGGAGCTGGCGTTGCGCCAGCGCACGGTCCCCGAGCAGCGGGAGCTGCTGCGGGGGCTGGCCCAGACGCGTCCCCCAACGCCGCCACCTGCGCGACGGTCCCCCGTCGACAAAAGTCATGGCCCAGGACCAGGGAAACAGTAACGGCCGCTCGGGCGGCCCCGAGGCCCCCGAGCTGGTGTCGTCGTCGCCGTTGCCAGCGGGCGATCCGGCCGCCGGGCTCGAGCATCTGGCCGAGAATCGCCGGCTGATCGTGCGGCGCGCCCTCCTCGCCACCGCGGTCGGCGGGCTGATGCCGATCCCGGTGCTCGACGAGTACCTGGCCGGTCGGGTGCGCGCGGGCATGCTGATGAAGATCGCGGAGCGACGGCGCGTGGATCTGGCGTCGTCTTCCGCGGAGCTGCTCGGCGATCCACGCGAGGGGACGGCCGGCCGGCACCTGGCGCTGACCGCCGTGACGCTCGTCGCGGTGAAGCGCGCCTGGAAGAAGTTCTTCGCGCTGCTGGCGTTCGGACGCATGGGCGAGGAGATGGCGACGACCTTCCAGCTGGGTATGCTCTTCGACCACTACTGCACCAAGCTGCACGTCGGCGCCGGGATCGATCGCGTGCAGGCTGTGCAGCTGCGCGCCACGATCCACGACGCGCTGGCCGAGTCCGAACGCGCCGCCGTGGTCACGGCGTTTCGCGACGGCAGCCGGGTGCTCGGGCGATCGGCGCTGGAGGCGCCCACCTGGGCCAGTGAGCGGCTGGAGCGCGCGGCGCGCCGCTGGGCCGAGACGGGTGGTCAGAGCGCCGACCCGATCGAGGAGGCGGAGGTGGTCGAGGCACGCTGGTTGGATCGGGCGGCGGCGGCGGTCGAGGAGCGGCTCGGACGACTGGGCCACAGTTACCTTGCCGGATTGGTTCGTGCGTTCGAACGCCTTTTCCGCGAGCACGAATCTCGGCGCGCCGCGCAGGCTGCAGCGCCGCCCGCGTCGGGCGTGTGACGGGCTCGAGCGTTTCCGATCCGTTTTCGTATCTGGCCACGCTGCGCGCGCTTTGCTAGATTGGCTTCAGGTTGAAAACGCGTTCGTCGTTGAAACAACGCAATGGCAAGGCTGGCGGGGCGAAGTCCGGGACGAAGTCCGGGGCGAAGTCTGGGGCGAAGTCTGGGGCGAAGTCCGGGACGAAGAAAACGGGGGCCGGGAAGGGCCCGGGGAAGTCCGCGGCGCGCAAGCCGGGACAGATTCCGGTGCGCGGCGCGCGGAAGTCGAAGCTTCGGCCACGCGATGCGGCGCCGACGCCCCGGCCGCGCGGCGATCTCGGTGGGACGCGTGAGCTGGCGGTGGCCGCGATGCAGGCCGCGCTCGATAAGCACGCTCTCGAGCCGATCCTGATCGACGTCTCCGAGCTGGGCAGCTACACCGACTTCATCGGTATCGTCAGCGGGCGGAGCGATCGTCAGGTCGACGCCATCGCCGAGAACATCTGCCTCACGCTGAAGGCGCGCGGGCACCGGGTCTACGGCCAGGAAGGGACCGGCAACGGTCGCTGGACGCTGCTCGACTTCGGCGGCTTCGTGATTCACGTCTTCTATCACCCGGTGCGCGAGTTCTACGACCTCGAGAGCCTCTGGATCGAGGCGCCGCGGGTGAAGCTGAACGTCCCGCCCGAGGCGTCGCTGCCGCAGCCCGACGCCTTGTATGGCGCGCTGTAGCGACGCGGTCGCGTGAAGCTGGTCGTCCTTGCGGTCGGCAAGCTGCGCGACAAGCACCTGACGGCGCTCTGCGAGGACTATCAGGGGCGTATTCGTCGCCACCTGCCGCTGGAGATCGTCGAGGTCGATGACGACGCGGCGCTCGCGCGCCGGTGGCCCGCGGAAGGCGAGGTGATCGCGCTGGAGCCGGGCGGCGAGAGCTGGACGACCGAGCGCTTCGCCAAGCAGCTCGAGGCCCGCATGACCTACGGGACGCGGACGCTCACCTTCGCGATCGGCGGGGCGGACGGGTTGCCCGCCGCGCTGGTGCGGCGCGCGAAGTTGCGGCTGTCGCTGTCGGCGCTGACTCTCCCGCACCGGCTCGCCCGGTTGATGCTGCTCGAACAGCTTTATCGCGTGCTGACCATCATCCGCGACGAGCCCTATCACCACTGACGCGCCCCGCGCCGACGGTGCTAAAGTCACCCGAATGAGTGACACGCCTCGGGTTCTGCTCGTCGTCCTGGACGGATTCGGCGAGCGCCCGGAGACAGAAGGAAACGCGGTCCGGCTCGCGCGCATGCCGAACTTCGCGAAGGTCTACGCCGCGAATCCCTGGACGCTGATCGGCGCCTCGGGCAACGACGTCGGTCTCCCCGATGGGCAGATGGGCAACAGCGAGGTCGGCCACCTGAACCTGGGCGCCGGGCGCATCGTCTATCAGGACATCGTCCGCATCGACAAAGGGATCAAGGACGGCAGCTTCTACGACAACAAGACGCTGGTCGCGACCGTCGACGCGGTGAAGGCTTCGGGCGGGACGCTGCACCTCTTCGGGCTGGCCAGCCCCGGCAACGTCCACGCCGCGCTGGAGCACGCCTACGCGATCTGTGAGCTGGCCAAGCGCCGTGGTCTGACGAAGGTCGTCTGGCACGCGTTTCTCGACGGGCGCGACACGCCGCCCGCAGTCGGCGGCCGGCTACCTGCGCGACATCGGCCGCAAGCTGGCGCGAGATCGGCGTCGGCGAGCTGGCGACGGCCGTCGGCCGCTACTACGCGATGGACCGCGACAAGCGCTGGGATCGCGTCGAGGTCGCCTGGAAGATGCTGACCCGGGGCGAGGGCAAGCTGGTCGACGATCTGGCGGCGGCGGTCGAGGCGGGCTACACGGCCACGCCGCCCGTCACCGACGAGTTCGTCGACGCCGCTGCTGAAGCGCGGCCCCGACGGCAAACCGCTGTCGATCGTGAAGGACGGGGACGCCTGCTTCTTCTACAACTTCCGCGTCCGATCGGGCGCGGGAGCTGACGCTGGCCTTTTGCGCCGGCGACGAGTTCACGGAGTTCGATCGCGGGGCGCGCCCCAAGCTGGTCACGTTCGCGACCATGACCCAGTACGATTCCAAGGTGAACGTTCCGCTGGCGTTCCCGCCCCAGAGCCTGTCGATGATCCTGGGCGAGGTGCTGTCGAAGCAGGGCGTGTCGCAGCTGCGCACCGCCGAGACGGAGAAGTACGCGCACGTCACCTACTTCTTCAATGGCGGCGTCGAGCAGGCCTTCCCGGGCGAAGAGCGCAAGCTGGTGCCGTCGAACCGCAACGTCGCGACCTACGACCTGGCGCCCGAGATGTCGGCGGTGCCGGTCACCGACGGCGTGGTCGACGCGCTGAAGCCGGGCGGGACCGACGTTCATCCTGGTCAACTACGCCAACCCCGACATGGTCGGCCACACCGGCAAGCTGACCCCCGCGGTGAGCGCGATGGAGACCATCGACGCCTGCATCGGCCGCATCATCGACGCGGCCGCGGCCGGGGACGTCACCGTGTTCATCACCGCCGATCACGGCAACTGCGAGACGATGATCGATCCGGTGACCGGGCAGCCCCACACCGCGCACACGACGAACCCGATTCCGTTCATCGCGGTGTCGCGCAACCTGGTGGCGGCGCAAGCTGCGCGCCGGCGGGAAGCTCGCCGACGTCGCGCCGACCATCCTGGCCCAGATGAAGATCGCGCAGCCTGCCGAGATGGACGGCGAGAGCCTGTTCGACGGTGGCGGAAAGGCCTGATGAGCATCGGCCGGCGCCTCATCGATCTCGCCCGCGCGGAGCTGAACTCGCTGCTCGACAAGGCGGCGCGTTCGGACGACGACGACAACGACGAGAACTACGGCGAACGTCACCGGGCGCAGCGCGACGCCGCCAGCATGAGCGACGACGAGCTGGCCGCCGAGATCGAACGACGTCGGCAGGCGCGCGAGGAGGTCGAGGCGGCCATACGGGGCGGGCGGCGCGCATCGTCCGCCGCCGCGCTCGCCCCCGCGCTCGGCGCCGCCGCGCCGGACCGCCGCGGGCGACGACGCGATCCGCAAGGCCTACGCCGCGCTCGAGGTCACGCCCGGCTCCGACTTCGAGACCGTGCGGCGATCGTACCGGCGGCTGATGCGCAAGTACCACCCCGACCTCCACGGCGGCTCGCCCGAAAAGCAGCGCGCCGCGACCGATCTGACCCAGCGTTTGACCGACGCCTACAAGACGCTCGAGCGCCACCTGCGCAAGTAGACGGGCCACGATGACCGACGCCGCGCCGCTGGCCGCGTTGCTGCCGCCCGCGGGCGCCGGCCCCGACGAGATCCTCTCGCGGTTCATGACCTTCGTCGCGGCGTCGGGGCTCGAGCTCTATCCGGCGCAGGAGGAGGCGATGCTGGAGATGATGGCGGGCAAGCACGTCGTCCTCAACACGCCGACCGGCTCGGGCAAGTCGCTGGTCGCGACGGCGATGCACTTCAAGGCGCTGGCCGAGGGGAAGACGTCGTTCTACACCTGCCCGATCAAGGCGCTGGTCAGCGAGAAGTTCTTCGCGCTCTGCAAGCTGTTCGGGCCCGAGAAGGTCGGGATGATGACCGGCGACGCCAGCATCAACCGCGACGCGCCGATCGTCTGCTGCACGGCGGAGATCCTCGCCAACATGGCGCTGCGCGACGGCGCCACGCGCGCCGACTACGTGGTCATGGACGAGTTTCACTACTACGCCGACCGCGAGCGCGGGATGGCGTGGCAGGTGCCGCTGCTCGTCCTCGGCAAGACGACGTTCCTGCTGATGTCGGCGACGCTGGGCGAGCTGGGGGCGATCACCGAGGGGATCACGGCGCTGACGCGGCCGCGAGGTGGCGATCGTGCGCGGGCGCGAGCGGCCGGTGCCGCTCGACTTCGAGTACCGCGAGACGCCGCTGCACGAGACGATCGACGAGCTGGTGAAGGCGGGCGCGGGCGCCGATCTACCTGGTCAACTTCACCCAGCGCGGCGCCGCCGACGAGGCCCAGAACCTGATGAGCGTCGACTTGTCGTCGAAGGCGGAGAAGGAGGCGATGCGCGCGGCGCTGCTCGACGCGTCGCTTCGACACCCCCTACGGCAAGGAGTTCCAGCGCTTCCTCCGCCACGGGATCGGCCTCCACCACGCCGGCCTGCTGCCGCAGTACCGCCTGCTCGTCGAGCAGCTGGCCCAGCAGGGGCTGCTGAAGGTCGTCAGCGGCACCGACACGCTGGGCGTCGGCGTCAACATCCCGATCCGCACCGTGCTGTTCACCCAGCTCTGCAAGTTCGACGGCGAGAAGACCGGCATCCTGGGCGTGCGCGAGTTCCACCAGATCGCCGGGCGGGCCGGGCGCAAGGGGTTCGACGATCAGCGGGTACGTCGTCGCCCAGGCGCCGCTGCACGTGATCGAGAACCGGCGCCTGGCGGCCAAGCAGGCGGCGGGGAAGAAGGTGGTGATGCAGAAGCCGCCGAACAAGGGCTACGTCCACTTCGACAAGCGGACCTTCGATCGGCTGGTGAACGGGACGCCCGAGCCGCTGACGCCGCGGTTCGAGGTGACCCACGGGATGCTGCTCGCCTGTTTGCAGGGGGCGCAAGCGAGGCGGCAGACCCGCGGCGGGGGCTACCGGCGGCTGGTGACGATCATCGGCCGCTCGCACGGCGGCCCGCGCCAGCAGCGCGAGCAGCGGCGGCGGGCGGCGGCCTGCTTCCGGGCGCTGCGCCACGCCGGGATCATCGAGGTGGTGCCGTACGAGGCGGTGCAGCGGACGCCGGGTGCAGGTCAGCGCCGAGCTGCAGCGCGACTTCTCGCTGCACCACACGCTGTCGCTCTACCTGCTCGAGACGCTGGGGGCGCTCGATCGCGACGCGCCCGGACTACGCCCTCGACGTGCTGACGCTGGTCGAGTCGATCGTCGAGAACCCGGACGCGGTGCTGCGCAAGCAGCTCGACAGGCTGAAGACCGAAAAGATGGCCGAGATGAAGGCGGCCGGTGTCGAGTACGAGCAGCGGATCGAGCAGCTGGATGCGATGGAGTGGCCGAAGCCGAACCGCGACTTCATCTACGAGACGTTCAACGCCTTCGCCGATCGCCACCCCTGGGTCGGGACCGAGAACGTGAAGCCCAAGTCGGTGGCGCGCGAGATGTACGAGGGGTTCGCCAGCTTCGACGACTACGTCCGCAGCCTGGGGCTGGAGCGGAGCGAGGGGGTGCTGCTGCGCTACCTGTCGCAGGTCTGGAAGGCGCTCGGCGAGACGGTGCCGGCGCCGGCCCGCACCGACGGGGTGATGGACATCCTGGCCCACTTCCGCACGCTGCTGCGCGAGGTCGACGCCAGCCTGCTGGAGGAGTGGGAGGGGATGCAGCATCCCGAGGCCAAAATCGTGCGGCGGTCCACCCAGCGCGAGGCGGTCGATCCCGCCGCCGAACGGCGCGTGCTGGTCGCGGGCATCCGTGCCGGGCTGCACAAGCTGGTGCACGCCCTCGCCCGGCGCGACTTCGTGACCGCCGCGAAGCTGCTGGCCCCGCCCTCCGAGGCCGGCGAGCCGTGGACGCCGGAGCGGCTCGCCGCCGAGATGGCGCCCTACTGGGCCGCCCACCCCGTGCTGCTCGCGACGCCCGCCGCGCGCCGCCCCGACCGCACGCGCCTGGACGACCTCGGGCCTGGCCGCTTCCGCGCTCAGCAGGTCCTGGTCGACGGAGACGAGGACGAGGACTGGTCGCTCGACTGCGTGGTGGTCGTCGCCGCTGACGGCACGCCCCGTTTCGAGCTGCAGCGGATCGGCGTGTAGGACGCCGCCCGGTCAGGGAAGCAGGGCGAGCGGTGCGCCCGGGGAGAGCCCGGCCGGAGGATCGAGGATCACCTTGTCGCCGGCGTGCAGCCCCGCGCTGATGAGCGCTTCGCCGTCGTGCTCAGCGACCACGACGGGCCGGCGTTCGGCAGTCCCCGCGGCGGTCGCCAGCCAGACCGCGGTCTCGCTCCCCGCGCCCGTGATCGCGCCCGCCGGCACTGGAAACACGCCGTCGAAGCGGCGGCGGGCCAGCCGCAGCGGCTGCCCGGGGACCAGGCCGACATCGCCCGGCAGGATGACCTTCACCTTGCCGGCGGCCGCCTTCGTGTAGGTGCAGTCGACGAAGCGGGGGCCGTTCTGCGCCTCGGGCGAGCGCGAGTCGGTCGCGACGTCGTCCGAACGCCGCGGCTCGCGGTTCGAGGCGTGAGGGCCGAGGCCGACGACCTCGACGCGGCAGAAGTCCATCCCGGACGCCACGGCGCCGTCCTCGGCGTCCATCGCGAAGCTTCCGTGCAACGCGCGCCCCTTGACCCGCGCGATCGGCGTGCGCGCCGAGACCATCGTGCCGACCTTCGCCAGCGTCTCGACCAGCTCTCCGGGCTCCGAGGCCCGCAGCGTCAGGCGCGCCAGCGCCACCTGGGTCTCGTCGAGCAGCCGGCGCTTCTCGGCCAGCCGCAGCTCGGCCTGACGCAGCTCCGGCTGGTTGCCGGCCGCGCGCATGCTCTCCTGCACCTGCTTGTAGAAGGCGACGCGCGAGCGGTTGTGGGCGAGCAGGGTCTCGATCTGCGCCGCCCCCTGGAGCTTGCCCAGCAGCTCTCCGGCGGTGACCACCGTGCCTGGGGGGAGCAGCTCGGTCAGTCGCCCGGTGGTGTCGAACCCGATCGTGCGCGTCTCGCAGTCGGTCACCTCGCCGGGGCCGGAGAACCAGCGGTAGACGGCCGCGGGCCGGGGCGCCAACACGCGCACGCCGACCGGCTGAATGGAGGCGACCTTCTGGTTGCGCCAGACGAAGTAGCCGATGACGCCGGCGAGCACCAGCAGCAGCGCGATGCCGATCGCGCGCGAGGACTTCTTCGGCGCCGCTGCGGCGGCGGCTGCCGCACGGTCCTCGGCAAAGCCCGACATCACGACCGACTCCGGGGGGGGCGGCTGGCGGCGCTCGTCCACGCCGGCGGGCGCGGCGCCGGTGCGGACCGGAAGCGCGGGCGGCGCGCCGGGAAGCGGCGGCGTTGACCCGGCCGGTTTGGTCGCGGCCGGTCTGCCGTCGAGACCGTCGATCTCCGCCGCCCAGTTCTTGCCGGCGCCCGGCTTCATCCCGGCCAGCACCCGCGAGGGGATCGCGGGCACCGTGGGCGCCTCGGCGGGTCGGCTCATCGCGACCGACCGAACGATCGATGGCGCGGCCTGCGATGGCGCGGCCTGCGATGGCGCGGCCTGCGATGGCGCGGCCTGCGATGGCGCGGCCTGCGATGGCGCGGCCTGCGACGGCGCGGCGGGGGGCGGGGGCATCACCGGCGCGGGCGGTGCCGGGGCCGCGGCGGGCGGATTCGCATGATTCGACAGCGACACCTTCGACGTCGCCTCCGCCGCCTCCGCCGCCTCCGCCGCCAGCGTCTCCAGTTGCGGCGCCACGGGGGTAAGCTCGGCGGGGCCGAACAGCGCCGGGTCGGGGACGAACTGAGCGGTTTGCGCCCCCTCGGTCGTATTCCACTCCGCCTCGGGGTTGTCGGCGGGATCCGGCGCGGTCACCGCTGCCGGGGTAGGGACAGGCGACGGCGCGGTCACCGCTGCCGGGGTAGGGACAGGCGACGGTGCGGTCACCGCTGCCGGGGTCGGGAGAGGCGCGGGCCCGGTCACCGCCGCGGGGATCGAGACGGGCGCAGCGGCGGGCGGTTGCGCCGCCTCGAGGAACCCGAGCTCACCCAGGCGACCGGCGAACTCCGTGACCCCCTCGGTGGTCAGATCGACGCCGTAGGTCTCCGTCGCCCAGGTCGTCACGGCCGCCAGCGGCTGGCCGTTGAGCTGCAGCGCGAGCTGGTACTCGAAGTCGTAGAGGCGGAAGTTGGTCCCGGTCTGTGGGTCGCTCACATCGACGCAGGGGACGCCGTCAGCCTCAGTGGCGGAGGCGACCAGATCCTGACGGAAGCGGGGACTCGCCTCGGACATGCGCCGCCGAGCTTACAGGCCCGGTTCGGCTTCCGGCAACATATAGTGCGGCGCGCAATGCCAGCCGGTCGAGCACAGCCGCGCGCGTTCATCTACCGCGGGGGCGTCCGCATCGCCGGAACCATCGTCGCGTGCGACGCTGTCGCCGGGGGCGATCTCACCTTCCTGTCGCGCGCCGAGGCGCCGGGCACCCGCGGCCGTCAGGCGCTCCCCCGGCTGACCGCGCGTCGCCAGCTGCTCGCCACGGAGGTGACCCTGGCGCTGCTGGGTCCGGACGGCGACCGGCTGCGCCCCCACGCGCTCGTCGCCGGGTACGGTCGGCCGTTCGTGCTCGGGGGGGCGCGGCTGGAGCTGTTCGCCTCCGACCTGGGGCCGGGCGCGGCGTCGCTGCTGTGCGAGCAGGGGGGGCGCCGCTTCGTCTACGCGGGCCTCGTCGGGCCCGACGCCGAGGTGCGCGCGGCGGACGCGCTCTGCCTCGACGCGCGCTTCGCGCGGCCGGGGTCGGTGTTCGTCACGCGGGCGACGGCGCTGGCGGCGATCGGCCGTCAGGTTCGCGCCACGCTGGCGGCGGGCGCCGCACCGGTGTTGCGGCTGGCGCCGGGCGACGTCGCGCTGCCGATCGCGGTCGCGCTGGCCGCCGACCGCATCGCCCTGCGCGCCCACCGGAGCGTCGTGCAGGCGGCCGCGGCCTACCGCGCCGCCGGCCTGCCCACCCCCCCGCTGCAGCGCTTCGCCGGTCGTCTTGGTCCCGGCGAGGTGCTGCTCTGGTCCGCGGGTGCGCGGCCGCCGGCGCAGCGCCACGGGGCCCGTCCCATCGTCGAGCTGCGGGTGGCGCCCGAGGCCGCGGGGGACGACGCCGTCGCGTATCCGGTGGGGCTCGACTGGGACGGCCTCCTCCGCTACGTCGCGGCGACCGGCGCGCGGGAGGTGGCCCTCGTCAACGCCCCCGGCGACGACCTCGTCCGTGCGCTAACGGCTCAGGGAATCGACGCCTATCCGCTGGGACCCCCTCGACAATTGCGCTTTCCCGCGGCGCGCTGATCGCCCGTTCGCCGGGCCATCCGGGCGTTTTCTTTGTGTTAGATTTCCCGTCGTGTTCAACCTCGGGATGGGCGAGATCACCGTCATCCTGCTCCTGGCGCTGATCTTTCTGGGCCCCAAGAAGCTCCCCGACCTCGCGGCCGGGTTGGGCAAGATCATCCGCGACATCCGCAAGGCGACCTCGGACGTCAAGAACGAGATCGCGCTCGACGACACATTCCGTAAGCCTTTCGAGGAGTTGCGCGACGCGGTGACGCTGCACCCCGACGAGCTGAAGCGCCGAGACGAGATCCGGAAGTCGCTCGAGGAGACGCGCAAGAAGCTCGCGGAGGAGGAGGCTGCCACGGCCGCCGCCGGGACAGAGACACCGCCCCCGGACGTGGTACCGCCGCCGATCACCGAGCCGCCGCCGGTGCCGCCCCCGGTTCCCACGCCTTCGACCGTCATGACCTCGGCGCCCCCGTTGCCGCCCGGGCCCGCGGTTCCGACCGCACCTCCGGCCGGGACCTTCGCCCGCCGCCCCACGCCGCAGGTGCCGATGACCCGCCTCGGCCAGCCGCGCGTGACGCCGCCCATCTCGATGCTGGCGAGCGACGAGGCCAACAAGACGCAATCGCTCTCTGAAGCCGACCTTCTGCCGCCCCCCACCCCAGCCCCCACGACCGTGCCGCCGTTGCCGGGGCTCAGCAAGCCGCCACCGTTGCCGCCCGGTCGTCCGCGACCGCCCGCCGGCTTCGGCGCGGACAAGAAAAAAGCCTAGCGGCACTCCGAGAGGCGACGCTGACTACCCCACAAGATCCGGAGAAGGATCCCGCGACGGATCCCGCCCAGGACGCCGACAAGGACCAGGCGCGCATGTCGTTCGTCGAGCACCTGTCCGAGCTGCGGCAGCGCCTGCGCAACGCCGCGATCGTCTTCCTGGTCGCGGTCGTGGTGTCGTTCTATTTCGTCAAACACTACTTCGTCTTACTCACGAAGCCGGCGCGCGCCGCCTGGGTGATGGCGATGAACGGGCAGGAGCCCATCTGGCGGTTCGCGAGCCCGACCGAGCCGTTCTGGGTCTACACCAAGCTGGCGATGTACGGCGCGCTGCTGGTGGCCAGCCCGATTCGTGTTCTGGGAGCTGTGGAAGTTCATCGCCCCCGGTCTCTACAAGAAAGAGAAGCGGCTGGCCCTGCTGGTGACGCTGGCGACCGCGACCTGCTTCTTGGGCGGCGCGTTCTTCGGCTACGCGGTGCTCTGCAAGCCGGCGCTCTCCTACATGCTGTCGTTCGCCGAGGTCTTCCCGGGCGACATCCCCTTCAAGATCGAGCCGGCGGTGATGATGAACGAGGTCGTCGGCTTCATGCTGGCGATGATGCTCGGCACCGGCGTCGCCTTCGAGCTGCCGGTCATCCTGGCCGTGCTCGGGTGGATGGGGATCGTCACCTCGCGCGGGCTGCTGAAGTTCAACAAGTACGCGCTCCCCCTGTCGGCGGTCGTGGGCGGCGTTCTGACCCCCGGCCCCGACGTGCTGTCGCAGCTGCTGATGGCCGGCCCGCTGTTCTTTCTGTTCAACCTGTCGATCGTGATCGTCTGGCTGATCGAACGGACGAACCGCAAGCGCCTCGAGATGCTGGCCAAAGAGACCGGCGCCGATCTGGTCGTCAGCGGCGACTGAATAGACCGGCGCGCCGACCTGGTCGGCAGCGGCGCCTGACGTTCCCGACACCCCAAAAAATTTGACGGGGTTCTCCGACGGTGGGACAGCTGTTCCATGCTGGGCGAATTCTCAAATGTCGACGGGCGGGGGCGCTCCCCCAAGACGTCGGTGATCGGGACCTCGGGGGCGCGGCGGGGCGGCGTTGCGGGACTGCAGCGTCGCGTGCGCGGGCGTGACGAGGTTCCGACCTCCGGGCAGATCGTGCTGCGGTCGGCGAATCAGATCCTCCGCTGACGGAGCCAAGTGGTGTTTCGGCTGATCAAGCTGGCGGTCGGGCTCGTCGGTCTCATGGCGTTCGCCTGGTTCGGCGTGACCGTCAAGCTGGGCGAGCAGACGCTGTTCCAGCACGTGCGCGCGATCGTCGAGACCAAGGAATCGCAGCAGCTGGTCGACGGGACCAAGCAGGCGGCGGGGCCGCTGGTCGACGACGTCAAACGCCGGCTCGGGAAGCACGATCAGGATTCGCCCCGACTGCCCTCGATGCCGCCCGACGCCGGGGCGCCGCAGGAGCGGCTGTCGTCGTCGGAGCAACGTCAGCTTCGCGCGCTGCTGGACAAAGCGGGCGCGCGATAAGGCCAGCGCCCGGCGCTGACCGGGATTAAGCTTTCCCGGGCATGAGGCGAACGGCTGCCGTTGCGCTCGGCCCGGTGTGGTTCGCCGTGGCGTGGCTCGCAGTTCCTGCGGCCGCGCACGCCGAGGAGGTGCCGCTCTGGAGCAACGCCCCGCCCCGTCACAGGGGCCCCGGCGGCACCGGCTTCACCGACCTGTCCGAGCGGGCCCGGGCCGCGGTCGTGCACGTGCGCGGCGAGGTGGTCGAGGGGGGGCGGCGGCCGACAGCGAAGGCGGCAAGACGTCGATCGGAACCGGGTTCATCATCAGCAGCAACGGCTACGTCGTCACCAACGAGCACGTGGTGCGCGGGGTCGGCGATCTGCGGGTGCGGCTCTACGACGGGCGCGAGCTGCCTGCCTGCGTCGCGGGGGCCGACCCGCCGACCGACATCGCGCTGCTCAAGATCGACCCCAAGCGGTCGCTGCCGTCGCTGCCGCTCGGCGACTCGAACGCGGTGCGGGTCGGCGAGGCGGTGATCGCGATCGGCAACCCCTACGGCTTCAATCACAGCGTCACCGCCGGCATCGTGTCGGCGAAGGAGCGGGTCGTCGATCGGTCGGTGCTCCACGACGCCCACGGCGGCGAGGACAGCTACTCGTTCTTCATCCAGACCGACGCCTCGATCAACCTGGGCAACTCGGGCGGGCCGCTCATCGACGCGACCGGCGCCGTCATCGGGGTGAGCGCCGCGTTCTGGGCCGGCCATCCGCTTCAGCCAGCCCAGGGGATCGGGTTCGCCATCCCGATCAACATGGCCAAGGCGCTGCTGCCGCGGCTGGCGCGGGACGGCGTGGCGCGGCGCTCGTACCTGGGCGTCGACGCGCAGCCGATCGATCCGGCGCTGGCCGAGGCGCTGCGCCTGACCTCGAACCGGGGGGCGTTGATCGCGAGCGTCGAGAAGGGCTCGCCGGCCGAGGCCTCCGGGATCGAGCCGGGCGACGTCGTCGTCAGCTGGAACGCCGCCCCGGTCACCACCAGCGAGGACTTCAAGATCGACGCCCAGCTGAGCATTCCGGGCGTGCGGGTCAAGGTTGTCCTGCTGCGTGACGGGAAACGCTGGGAGCGCGAGATCGTCCCGCGGGCGACGGCCAGCAAGGTCATCGCCCCGCATCCGTCGAGCTGCGCGCTCCGCCGCACGCCGGAGATGGCCAGCGTCGAGGACTTCGACGTGCAGGAGCTCCCCGCCGGGCGGGCCGCCGCGCTCCCCGGGGGGCGTGGGGTCGCCGTCTCGCGGGTGACCGACCACGGGGCCGCCGATCAGGCGGGCCTCAAGGTCGGGGACGTCGTGCTGCGTATCGGCAACGCCGGGGTTCGAACGCCGACCGACGTCGGCAAGGCGCTCGCCAGCTACAAGGTCGGCGAGACGCTGCCGGTGCTGGTCCGTCGGTCCGGGTTCGATTTCTGGATGGCGTTCGTCCGGCGCTGAGGGAAGCTACCCGCAACCCGATGACTGACGAGAAGACCTACCGGCACCTGCTCGACGACAGCTTCGCCCGCATCGACAGGGCCTTCGAGGCGGTCGATCCCGACGTCGCCGAGGTGGCGATCGGGCAGGGGACGCTGACCATCACCTTCTTCGAGAAGCAGCGGCTGATGCTGACGCCGCAGCCGTCGCCCCGGCAGCTCTGGGTCGCGTTCCGCGATCGCGCCTGGCACTTCGACTGGAACGAGGAGCGCCGGGCCTGGTTCGACGACCGCGGGCTGGGGATCGAGCTCTACGGGCTGCTGGAGCAGACGACCCGGGAGGTGGGCGGGGTGACGATCGGCATCGCCCGCGTTTGACAGCGCCGGGCGACCGGCGCATCGTCGATGCGGGAAAAAGCTCCGCATGACGAACGCGGACGACGTATCTTCGGGCAACACGCCGGAGCCGATGTTTTCGCCGGGCTACACGCTCGCCGGCCGCTACCGCATCGTCAGCCTGATCGGGGAGGGGGCGATCGGAGAGGTCTACGAGGCTTACGATGAGGCGCTTGCCGAGCCGGTGGCGCTGAAGACGCTGCGGGCGCAGGTCGCCTCGCACGCGGTGACCGTCGAGCGGTTTCGGCGCGAAATCCAGCTGGCGCGCAAGGTCACGCACAGGAACGTCTGCCGGACCTACGACTTCGGCCGGCACGAGCTGGCGAACGGCACCGTCGTGAGCTTCCTGACCATGGAGCTCCTGCGCGGGGTCAGCTTCGCCAGGCACATGCGCGACAAACGGCGGATGGCGCTGGCCGACGCGCTGCCGCTGGTCGCCCAGATGACCGCGGGGCTGGAGGCGGCGCACCACGCGGGCGTCATCCACCGCGACTTCAAGCCGGGCAACATCGTGCTGGTTCCCGAGCCGGGCGCCGCGCCCGATGATCCGCCGCGGCTGGTCATCACCGACTTCGGCCTCGCCCGCCGCCCGGGGCAGGGGGAGGAGAGCATCACCAACACCGGCGAAGCGCTTGGTACGCCGCTATACATGGCGCCAGAGCAGGTGACGTCGGGCGTCGAGCCGATCACCTCGGCGACCGACATCTACGCGCTCGGCATCGTGCTGTTCGAGATGGTCACGGACGACATGCCGTTCAAAGGCAACTCGACGACGGTGATGGCGCTGAAGCGGATCAAGGAGAAGCCGGTCTCGCCCACCACCATCGTTCCGGATCTCGATCCGCGCTGGGAGGCTGCCATCATGCGTTGCCTGGAGCGCCACGCGGCGCGGCGTTATCAGAACGCCGGCGACGTCTATGCCGCGCTGGTCGCTGACGCACCGACGCCACCGCCGCCCCCCGAGGTGGAAAAACGCACGGGGATCTTGCGCAACTTCTTCAGCCGCAAGCGCTGACGCAATTGTGTTTGCCCGCCGGCGGTGCGAGGCTGCCGGGAATTCGAGGGGGATGCAGGCGTTAGATCTTCCGATGAGGGGCGAATTTTGCCCGCAACGTAAACAGGGGGAGCGTTGCAGGACGGTCGGTCGAATGCGCGATCACCGAGCTTGACCGCCGCCGACCTCCAAACCGGCGCGCGGATCGGGCGCTACGTCGTCATCGAACGCGTCGGTACGGGCGCGATGGGCGTCGTGTACGGTGCGTACGATCCCGAGCTGGATCGGAAGATCGCGCTCAAGCTGCTGAAGCCCGGGCAGGGGGCGCAGGAGACGGCGCGCGCGCGCCTCCTGCGCGAGGCCAAGGCGATGGGGCGGCTGTCGCACCCGAACGTCGTCGCGGTGCACGACGTCGGCGTGTTCGAGGAGCAGATCTTCATCGCCATGGAGTTCCTGAGTGGCGGCACGATCAAGAGCTGGCTGGCGGAGGCGCCGCGCACCTGGCGGGAGATCCTGGCCGTTTTCGTCGCCGCCGGGCGCGGGCTGGTCGCCGCCCATGCCGCGGGCCTGGTCCACCGCGACTTCAAGCCCGACAACGTCCTCTTGGACAAGGATGGCCGCCCGCGCGTCGTCGACTTCGGCATCGCGCGCCAGGCGGACGGGGCGCTGGAGGAGAGCGGCGGGTTCGACCTCACCGTGCCCCTGCACGCGCCGGGAGGCCAGGACGCGGCGCTGATGACGCTGACGAAGACCGGCGCCATGGTCGGCACGCCGGCCTACATGTCGCCCGAACAGTTCATGGGCGAGCGCGGCGACGAGCGCGGCGATCAGTTCAGCTTCTGCGTCGCGCTCTACGAGGCGCTCTACGGCGAGCGGCCGTTCGCGGGAGGCGACGTGCTGACCCTGTCGGTGAACGTCACCCAGGAACAGATGCGGCCGCTGCCCAAGGATCGCGGTGTCCCGACCTGGTTGCGGCGCACGATCCTGCGTGGGCTCAAGGCCGAGCGGGCGGCGCGCTGGCCGTCGATGGCGGCGATCATCACCGCGCTCGAGGACGATCCCGCCAGCAGGCTGCGGCGCCGCCTCGTCACCGGCGGCGCGCTGGCCGCCGTCGCGGCGAGCCTGCTGGTCGCGGGTCAGATCGTGTCCCGGCGGCGCGCCGAAGGGGAGCGCGAGATCGCCCGACACGTGGCCGAGGCCAACGAGGCGGCGGGCGCGGCCCGCACCAAGCTGACGCTCTCCCGCGACCTGCGCGACCGGGCCTACGCCGCGTTCGATGCCTTCGATCAGGAGCAGGGGGAGTCACTCTGGAAACAGACGCGTGCGCTGGTGCCGGTGATCGACGGCGCCTTCGATCACGCCTCCCAGGAGTTCGAGACCGCGTTCAGCCTGGACCGCTCGCGGACCGAGATTCGCGGGTACCTCGCGGACGTCCGTCACGAGCACCTGCTGTTCGCCGAGGAATTTCGTCTGCAAGGGAAGCTGCCGCTGCTCGGCGAGCGGCTGGCGGCGGTCGACAGCGACGACAGCCGCCGGCGCACGCTGTCGGCGCCGGGCACGATCACGGTGCGCGCCGTGCCGGAGCCGGCGCAGGCGGTGCTCGAGCGGTACGAGCTCGACCCGGCCACGGGCCGCCGGACGGCGAGGGCGCTGGGTCGCTTCGCGATCGGGGCGCCGGTGACGCTGCCGCCGGGGTCGTACCGCGTGGCGCTCGACGGGCCTGGGCTGGCGCACGTCGCCTATCCGTTCGAGCTCGCGCGGGGCCATCAGCAGACCGTCGCCCTGGCGATCCCGCCGGCGGCGGCGGTCCCGGCCGGCTTCATCTACGTCCCGCCCGGCGACTTCTGGTTTGGAGACAGCGACGAGCTCCTGCGGACCCAGTTCTTCGGGACCGTGCCGATCCACCGCCGCCGCACCGACGCCTACCTGATCGCGCGCCACGAGACCACCTACGGCGAGTGGATAGCGTTTCTCGACGCGCTGCCGCCGGGGGAGCGCGCCCAGCACATCCCCAATGTCGCGGCCGTGATCCGGGGGTCGCTGTCGTTGCGCGAGCTGGCGCCGGGGTGGCAGCTGGCATTCCAGCCCGCCAGCCAGCGCTACAGCGCCCGGGTCGGTGAGCCGGTCGGCTATCTGGGGCGCGCGCGGCGCTCACGTCAGGATTGGTCGCAGTTCCCGGTGGCGGGCGTTTCGCTGGAGGATGCCACCCGGTACGTCGCCTGGTTGCGCGCGACGGGCGCGGTGCCGGGGGCGCGGATCTGCACCGAGATCGAATGGGAGCGGGCGGCGCGCGGCGCCGACGATCGGCTGTTCCCGCACGGAGACGAGCTCGACGTCGACGACGCCAACTTCGATCTCACGTACGGCCGGGTCGACACCGCCTACGGGCCCGACGCCGTCGGCGCGCATCCGGCCTCGCGCAGCCCGTTCGGCGTCGACGATCTGACCGGCAACCTGTTCGAGCTGGTGACGTCGTCGCTGCGCCGCGACGAGATGGCGATCCGCGGCGGCGCCTACTACTTCGGATCGGCCAGCTGCCGCAGCACCAACCGCGAGGCGGTGGCGGCGACCTTTCGAGACGCGACGACCGGTTTTCGCATTTGTGCCTCGGCTGTAGGGGGAGACGGATATGCCAAGAACTGACGACAGCAAGCGCGCCAAGGGTTCCAAAGGCTCACTCACCAGGTGGATCGTCCTCGCGTGCGTGATCGCGCCGGCGGGGGCAATCGCCGGGATCCAGGCGCAAGGGATCCAGGCGCAGGGGATCCAGGCGCAAGGGATCCAGGCGCAGGGGATCCAGGCGCAGGGGATCCAGGCGCAAGGGATCCAGGCGCAGGGGATCCAGGCGCAAGGGATCCAGGCGCAAGGGATCCAGGCGCAGGGGATCCAGGCGCAGGGGATCCAGGCGCAGGGGATCCAGGCGCAGGGGATCCAGGCGCAGGGGGTCTCGGTCTTCGGCAGCGACGTCAGCACCGGTGACTACAAGGGCGTCGAGATCGGGCGGATCGAGATCCGCGGGATGACGCCGGTCAGCGAGGTCGTCGATCACGAGCTGACCAGCATTCCGGGGGTCAGCACCGGCACGGGCAACTACATCACCGTCGGCGGCCTGTCGGTCGTCGGGCGCTATGCCGTCGCGCGCCTGGTCGACCGCCTGGGGGCGCCGGCCGAGGATCTCGACCTCTACATCGCCGGTGAGCAGGTCGATCCGCTCCCGAACCTGTTCCATCGCGCCGATCAGCAGGACAACCAGGACGAGCTCTACGTCGTCTACGCCTTCAGCAAGTTCAGCGGCCAGTGGGTGTCGCTCTGCCCGTATAACCCGCTGACCGAGAGCGCCTCGGCGATGGCGATCCCGGAGGATCCGGGGCATCCCAACCGCTTCATCTTCGCCTGCACGGCGACCGGGGTGGCCTCGAAGTGCGCCCGCAACTGGGGATATCGCCCGTGGGCCACGACGACGACCTGGGTGTGGCACGACGACGTCGACGCGTGGGTCGAGGAGACCTTCCCCCTCAAGGGCTATTACGACGCCTGCGTGGTGGCGGCGCGCGCGGCCTACTGCCAGGACGGCAAGAGCTACACGAAGAACGGGACGCTGGTCGATCTGTTCGACACCCGCCAGATCATCTGGCCCAACGCCATCGAAAATCCGCTCAACGCGCTCAACCCCGACTCGCAGTGGATGATGGCGCAGGAGTACTTCATCTCGTTCGCGAAGAGCCCCAACGCGCCGCTGACCTCGACGCTGCGCGACTCGGCGCTGCAGCGCACGCGCTACCGCGAGCTGTCGCCGGTCGGGGAGTGCGACGACCTCGCCTTCGTCGACCGCCTGGAGCACGACCACTTCGAGGACGGGCGCTGGGCCAACCCGCTGACCAACGTCGAACGGCTCGAGATCTTCTCGCCGACCTACTGTGACCACGACGAGTACACGGCCGGCGACGGGCTCCCCTGGGATTGCAGCCCGTGCACGACGCAGGTCTGCAAGACCCAGCCCTCGTGCTGCGTCTCCGGGCCGGCGTCCTGGGACGCGAGCTGCGTGACCCGGGCCGCGGCCGAGTGCAAGGACAGCAACGGCCAGCAGTTCCCCGTGGGGAAGGTCTGGCCGCGCGACGTCGACACCAGCGGGCCCACGATTTTGCCGAAGTTCCTGCTGGGGGCGGCCGGCGCCGTCGAGCGCGTCGACGGCGTCAGCGCCGGCGAGACGTTGGCGACGGTGTCGGGATGGGCCTGCGATCCGGAGTGGCCCGACGCGGCGACGTCGGTCCGCATCTACGTGGGGGCCCCGCGCGGGGAGCCGGGCAGCACGCCGCTCTCGCCCGACATACGCGCCGACCAGGCGCTGGCGACGCCGCTGGCCCGCGAGGTGAGCGCGGCCTGCGACGGACCGGGCCGCGACACGGCCCACCACGGCTTCAGCTTCACGCTCCCGCCGGGCGTGACCGGCAACGTCTTCGTCTACGCCATCGACGAGCCGACCGCCGACGGACCGGCCTCTCCGCCCGCGCTGCTCCGCAACGGCATCGTCCGCGTTCCGACCTGCGCGCACAGCGAGCACGTGGTCGGCGCCGCGCTGGACGCCGGATGCAGCGCCTGCGCGGGTTCGATCTGCGGCGACGGCGCGCACGGGGACTGCTGCACGACCGCCTGGACCGACGCCTGCGCCGCCGCGGCCGACGCCTGCACGCCGGCCGGCAGCTCGGCGCCGGCCAACAGCCGCACCTACGCCGCCGTGACCACCGGCTGGCTCGAGGCGCCCGCGACCGGTTCGTTCCTGTTCGATTCGTCGCTGCAGCCGAGCCGGCTCTCGATCAACGGGACCACGGTGCTCGACTGGTTCGCCGGCGCCGGGACCCAGCAGGGGAGCATCACCCTGACCGCGGGGATGAAGTACGCGTTCCGGTGGGATCGCTTCCAGAGCGAGCCTCCGGCGAGCGACGCCGGCCCGGGGCTGACCTGGCAACCACCCGGCACCAGCGGCCAGACGCCGATCCTCCCGTTGGGGCTGCTGTACCGGATCGCCCCCGGCGGCGGGACGGGGCTGGCGGCCACCTACTACGCCGGGCCCGCGTTCACCGGCGCCGCCGTCACCCGCACCGACGCGTTCATCGACATCAACAACGACGTCACCCCGCCGTCGCAGCCCGGGATGGCGCTCCCCGCCGGGATCGTCGCCCCCTACTCGGCGAAGTGGGTCGGCGAGATCGTCCCGACCTTCTCGGAGGAGTACACGTTCTACGTGGTCGGGAGCGGCGCCGCGACGCTCAAGGTGAACGGCGTCGCCGTCGCGATGCCGACGCCGGCGGCTTCTTCCGTCGGTGCGGGCTGCCCCCACGATCTCTGCACGCTGGGCGACAAGCTGGCGGCGAGCAGCCTCGGCACCCCCGCCTGCGATCCCTGCGTCGACAAGATCTGCGCCAAGGATCCCTACTGCTGCAACGGTGGCTACCTCTCGTACTACTCGACCGAGCCGGTCTGGGACGCGCGCTGCATCGCCGAGGTGAAGGCCTTCTGCGCCCCGGCGGAGTGCACGACGCCCATCCCGACGCCCGGCTCGCCGCACCACAAGTCGACGGCGGTGCCGCTCGTGGCCGGGGTTCGCTACGGCATCGAGCTCGCGTACGACAACGCCACCAGCGACAAGACCGTCCGCCTCCTCTGGGCCAGCGCGCGCACCGCCAAGCAGGTGGTATCGCAGGCCTCCCTGTTCCCGGCGGGGAGGCCGCCGGCCGCCGCGGGCGCCGGGCTGAACGTCACGCTGTTCGGGACCACGCTGCAAAACGGCGTGCGCAAGCCGAACCTCACCACCGCCGTCGCCGCGGGCGCGACGCCCGATCTCTCGGTCACCGGACCGTTCGGCGGCGAAGGGACCCCCGAGGTCGCGCTGCTGTCGGGAACCGGCGGCACCCCGCCGCCCCCGGCGGTCACGCGCCCGCGCTACGGCGACCAGCTCCTCGGGGCCACGCCGGCGATCGCCGTCCACGGCATCGGCGGGCTGGCCGGTGGCTCGGTCCGGATCACCGTCGTCGAGGACGCCACGCTGGAGGCGATCGCGACCGTCGCCCCCGACGGCAGCTTCGACGCCGTCATCACCCCGGCCAGCTTCGGAACCTGGACGCTGCGCCTGGTCCAGCGCAGCAACAGCGACACGCCCTGCGTCGCGCCGGCGTGCGCCCAGAGCTACGAGCTGACTTGGCCGGTGACGGTGGCGCTGACGCCCCCCTCGGGACCGGCGCCGGTCATCACGTCGCCGCGCGATCCGAGCCACAGCCCGGATCCGACCGCCAACGTCTTCAGCGTGGTCGGCAAGGCGACGCCAAGCACCGTCGTCGAGGTCCACGACCTGGGCGGCTCGACCGCATCGGCGTCACCTCTGACGCTGTCCCCCGACGACAAGGGGAACCTCGGCGGCAAGGTGACGCTCAGCGCCGGTGACGACACGGATCCCAACAAGGGCTGGCACAAGCTGGTGTTCCGGCAGAACGGCGTCGACAGCAAGCCGGTCTTCGTCAGCGTCGGCATCCGCCCGCCGACGGTGGTGTTCCCGCGTAGCGGCGCCGAGATCAACTGCGACGACGACGCGCCCGATCCGCGACAGCTGCAGGCGGTCGCACTGCTCCCCTACACCGTCGAGCGGTTCGGCAAGCCGCGCGTGTTCGAGGAGACCGGACGGGCGGGGCTGCGGGCGGTCCCGAACGAGGGGCGTGTCTTCACCCAGCAGGTGAACGGGCAGCTCCTGACCGGATTCATCACCACGCTGTTCCTCGATTACGGAAAGCACCTCATCTACTTTTTCCAGGCCCCGGATCCGCCCGCCAACGCCCGGCCGGACGAGATCGACGCCCACTTCCGCGCCTACGCCGCGCTGGCCAACACGCCATACAGCCGGATCCAGATCGACACCCCACCACCGCGGTTCCAGACCCAGAGGGGCGCCGTCCTGGTGCGGGGGACCAAGGCGGGGAGCACGCTCCCGCTCGCCGTCAGCGACTGCGTCCCCGGACAGAGCCCGCCCGACTCGGGCTGCGCGCTCCCCCATGCCGACGTCAACGTGCGCGTCGGGCCGCGGCTCTACACCACCCGCGCCGACGCCAACGGCTCCTGGAACATCGTCCTCCCGCTGACCCAGGGGTGGAACGACGTCACGCTGGCGCAGGTGATCGACTCGACCGCCGGGGGCGGCTGGCGCGAGAGCTGCCCGTCGAACCCGGTCGCGGTCGGCGTCGAGACGACCGGCTCGATCACGTTCACGACGCCGGGGCCCCTGACCGCCGTCGCGACCGGCCCCGACGGTGCGCGGGTGACCTATGCGGTCGGCGCGCAGTCGTCCGACGGCAACCCGGTCGCGGTCGACTGCCTGCCGGCGTCGGGGGCGATCTTCCCGGTCGGCGCGACCCTGGTCCACTGCACCGGCGTCGATCAGGAGACCGGTGCGATCGGCCTCGGCGCCTTCCTGGTCACCGTCCTCGACGGCCCGCCGGTGATCCACGTGCCGAAGGACGGGCTCACCGTCGAGGCGACCGGGCCGATGGGCGCGCTGGTCACCTTCGAGGTGACCGCCGACGATGCGGTCAGCGGCCCGGTGCCGGTCGAGTGCGCCCCCTCATCGCCGGTGCAGGTGATGGTCGACGTCGACACCACCGTGCTGTGCGAGGCCGCTGACGCCAAGAACACGCCCGTGACGGCGACGTTCCCGATCCGCGTCCGGGACACGACGCCGCCGGTCATGTGCCCGCTTCGCGACATCGTTACCGGCACCAACTCGGGAGCGGGCGCGATCGTCACCTTCTCGCCCTGCGCCGACGACCTGGTCGACGGCAGCGTGCCGGTCAGCTGCGATCGGCCGAGCGGGTCGTTGTTCCCGGTCGGCAAGACGGTCGTCACCTGCGGCGCTGTCGACAAGCACCGTAACCAGGCCGCTCCCGTGAAGTTCACGGTCTCGGTCGGTGACACGACGCCGCCGGTGCTGAAGCTGCCGGGGACGATCACCGCCTACGCCACCGACCGGCGCGGCGCCAAGGTCAGCTACACGGTGACGGCGACCGACAACGTCGACAAGAAGCCCGCGGTGAGCTGCGCGCCGGCCTCGGGTGCGCTTTTCCCGCTGGGGCCGACGACGGTCAACTGCAAGGCCAAGGATGCCGCCGGCAACGTCGCGCAGGGCTCGTTCCTGGTGAGGGTGCTGGTGTCGTTCGGCGGCTTCACCGCCCCGGCGAACGGGGCCAAGGTGAAGGTGAAGACGCCCCTGCCGGTGAAGTTCAAGCTGAGCGGGGTCAGCGTACCGATCTGCGATCTCCCGGCGCGGCTGCTGATCGCGCCCGTCGACGCCGCCGGGAAAGTGGGCCCCGAGAAGCCCGCCCCCGGCATGCCGCCTTGCGCGAACAACCTGTTCGATTACACGAGCGGGCAGTACCAGTTCACGCTCGACACGCGTGGGCTGGCGGCCGGGCTCTGGCAGCTGCGCGCCGACCTCGGCGACGGCGAGCCGCACACGCTCACGGTGACGCTGACGAAGTGATGGGGGCGTGGCTAGGGCTTCACCGGGATCACCTGGATCCCGGCTGGGTCCACGCCCGCGCAGCTTTTCAGTTCGCTTAGCCAGCGGACGACGATCACCGCGAGGTCCGGCAAGTACACGGCCGCGTCGAGCTGACCTCGGTCGGTGCTGGCGGCGGTTTGCAGCTCGCCGCCCTTGCCCTGGACAGTGATCCCTTCGGGTACCCGTATCAGCCGGAGCTGTGCGCGGGGAAACTGCGCATATCCCCCCATGCCGAGCTCGCCGCGCGGCGAGATGGTGGCGACCTCGCCGGTGGCGGGAGAGAAGCCCAGGTCGGCGAGGAGCCGCTGCGCCGCCGCGACGCGCGCCGCGATCCTGGGCCGCGCCGGCCGCGCGAACGGACAGCCCTTGTCCCCGTCGGTCGTCATCTCCGCCGTGGCGTACAGCGGCAGTCGGGTCACCTCCGCCCCCGTCAGGTCGAGCAGCAGCAGGTCAGCGTCGCCCGCACAGGAACCCCGGCTCTGCGGGCCGGCGATCGCGGCAATCAGGCGGTGACGGGTCGACACCGCCAGCAGCCCCGGCGCTTTCCCCTTGCCGGCCATCGTCACGTCGCCCTTGCCGAGCACGAGCTTGGCGGTTCCCTTCGGCTTCGCGTGCAGCTTGGCGAGCTCGGGCCGCCGGGCCAGCGCCGCAAGCGCGGGCTCGGTCACCACCCGCCCGTAGGTCGCGATCGGCGCCCGGGCCAGAAGCGGCGCCAGCGTCTGCACGGCATCGCCGGGTTTTCCGGCCTTGAGCTGCGCGGCCGCCGAGGTCTCGGCCGCGACGTCGTCGAGCCGCGCGTTCAGGTCCGCGAGGGTCAGGGGGACCGCATGGTCCTGATCGCAGCTGTCGGTGATCGTGACGATGATGTGGCCGCTGTCGTCGGCCTCGACCCCTTTGAGCGCGCGCGGCAGCGCCACGCGGCCGAGCAGCGACAACGGTGCCCGCAGCGCGCCGCGCTCGACCGCGACGCTCCCCGGCTCGACGGTCAGCGCCAGCCCCCCGGGCAGCGCCGCGCGGCTGACGGTCTTCGAGATCCCGCGCTCCTCGCCCGGCTGCACGGCGGCGACCGCCGCGCCCGCGACAGCGACGGCAGCGAACGCGAGCGCGAGCGCCGCGGTCGCGACCCTAGCTCGCAAGCTCGATCATCCGCATCATCGCGCGCGCCGCCCCGGCCCGGACCTCCTCGGGGACGGTGATCCGCTGCTCGGCCGGCTCGTCCCGCAGCGTGCGGTAGACGCTCTCCAGATCGGTCGCCTTCATGTACTGACAGAGGCGGCAGGGCTTGTAGAACTGCTTCTCCGGGTGCTCGAGCTCCATCCGGACCACCAGCCCGCACTCGGTCAGGATCGCGAACCGCTCCTTCTCGGGGTGCTGCTCGACGTACTTCACCATCTGCGAGGTCGACAGCACCGCGTCGGCGGCGCGTTGCAGCTCGGGCTTCACCTCGCCGTGGACGATCACCGCCGCCCCGGGATCCTCCGCCGGATGCGCGCGATGTCGTCGACGGTCATCTGGTGGTGGACGTGGCACGCGCCCTCCCAGGCGAAGACGTTGCCGACCAGCCCCTGCCGTTCGCCCTCCCGGATCAGGGGTTCGATCATGTCGGCGTACTCGCGCGGGTGAAACTTGTGCGGCTCCGGCGGCGGCAGGTACATCCGCTTGGTCTTCAGGGCGACCTGGTAGGCCAGGTTCTGATCGGGGACGAACAGGATGTCGGCGACGCCCAGGCGCTCGGCGATCCGGGCCGCGTTCGAGCTGGTGCAGCAGCTGTCCGACAGCGCCTTCACGTCGGCGTAGGTGTTCACGTAGGTCATGGTCGCGAAGCTCCGCCCGGCGGCGCGCAGGAACTCCTGGCGCTCGGCGACGTCGTCGGCGTCGACCTCGGCCAGCGAGCAGAGCGCCTGCAGGTTTGGGAGGTAGACCGGGCGCTGGGGGGCCAGCGTGTAGCACCCCTCGGCCATGAACCGCACGCCGCAAAACACGACCATGCGCGCGTCCAGGTCGCGGGCCTTCACCGCCAGCTCGAAGCTGTCACCGACGAGATCGGCGATCGCCTGTACCTCGGGCACCTGGTAGTTGTGGGCCGGGATGAAGGCGCGCTTGTCGCGCTTGAGGCGTCGGATCTCGTCCCAGAGCTCCGCGACCCGGCTCGCCTCCGCGGCGGGGACATGACCCCGCGAGACCAGCCGATCCAGGGCGACGAACGACATGCTGGTTACTTACCGCGTGATAGGGTCTGGGTCGATGCAGCGGATGTTCGATCCGGAGATCTGGCGGGAGGTCACGGGCGGCGCGGTCGCCGAGCGCGTGCGGCGACTCTTGCGGGTGACGCCGCTGGTCCCGGCTCCCGCGCTGGGGCGGCGAACGGGGGCGGACGTCTGGCTGAAGCTCGAGAACCTGCAGCGGACGGGCTCGTTCAAGCTGCGCGGTGCCGCGGCGCGCATCGCCGCGCTGGCCCTGGCGCAGGGCGGCCCGGGCAAGGAGAAGGTGCGCGTCATCGCCGCCTCGGCCGGAAACCACGGGCTGGGCGTCGCGCTGGCGGCGCGGACCTACGACGTGGAGGCGACGGTTCTGGTCTCGGCGCAGACGCCCGAGGTCAAGCGAACGGGCATCGCGGCGCTGGGGGCGAAGGTCGAGGTCGGCGGCGCCACCTACGACGAGGCCGAGGCGGCGGCGCGGCGGCGCGCGGCCGAGACCCGGGGCTGGTCTTCGTGTCGGCCTTCGACGACGACCACGTGATCGCGGGCAACGGCGGGCTCCTGGCCCGCGAGATCCTGGCCCAGCTCCCCGACGTCCAGGCGATCGTCGTCCCGGTCGGCGGCGGCGGCTTGGCGGCCGGGATCGGCGTCGAGGTGGTGCCGCGCGGGATCAAGGTCGTGGGCGCGTCGCCGGCCGCGAACTGCGCCATGCGTCGCTCGCTCGACGAGGGGCGCGCCTACACCACCTACGAGGGGGCGCCGACGCTCGCCGAGGGGCTGGAAGGGGCGGTCAGCGAGCGGACGTTCGCGATGGCCCGCGACTACTTCCCCGACATCGCGCTCTGCAGCGAGGTCCAGATCCGCGAGGCAGTCGTCTACGCCTACCGGACGCTGGGGATCCTGTGCGAGGCGTCGGCGGCGCCGGCTCTGGCCATGCTGCTCGACGACGCCAGCCTGATCCGCGGCCGTCGCACCGTCGTCGTGATCACCGGCGGCAACATCGAGCCGGACCTCCTCGACCGGTTGTTGTCGGGGGACGTCGCGCGCTGATCTCCCGGCCGTCGGTGGCGTCGCTCGCTCGCTTCGCTCGCATCGGTTCCGTGGGCGTCGCTCGCTCGCTTCGCTCGCGTTGCTTGCGCCGGCGTGCTCGCCGGAACGACCGAGAACCCGCGGCGCGCGCGGCACGAGCCTCGCGTCTCGACCGGGCGCTTCGAGCCGCTTGCGCCCACGCGCGGCGAGCAGCGCCCGGTTGAAGCGCGACGTTCGCGACGCGCGTAACGTGGGTCGCCGGCGCTTGGAAGCGGAGGCGTTCGACAGAGGGGGACAGAGGGGGGCGCTGTCGGGGGCGGGTCTAGAGTTGAGGCTTGCCCGCGGCCTTCGCCTTCGCCAGCGCGGCGCTGCGGAGCGCGTGGCCGGTCGGTCCGTCGCCGAGCTTGGCGCGCGCGGCGGCGCCGTGGCCGCGGCCGATGATGTCGCGAAGGTAGGCCTCGTACTGGAAGGTGTCCGAGTGCTGCTCGGTATGGCAGGTGGTGCAGGTGCTGGCCGGCGTGGCGCGTGCAATCGCCAGAGGCTCTTCCAGCCCCTCGCCGGCGACGTGGGCCGAGCCGGGACCGTGGCAGACCTCGCACTGAACGTCGCGCAGGCGGTCGGTGTGGCCCAGGCTGGTGCCGCCGACCTCGCCGTAGCCGGTGACATGGCAGCCGACGCATTTGAAGTCGTTTTGCTTCCCGCCCGCGACCAGCGTGTGCCAGGCCGACGCGTGAACCGTGCGCTTCCAGAAGGCCATCGCCGGCTTGTGGCAGCCGGTGCACTTGGCGTCGCCGACGTAGTAGGCCCGCCCCGGCTCTCGCGGCGCCGGCGGCGGGGCGTTGCGGAGGTTCACCGCGGCGATCTGGCCGTCGAGCTTGCGCATCTCGGCGGCCAGCTTCGGGTCGCGCGGCACGCTCCGGCGCAGCGGAACCAGACGGTTCGAAAGGTAGCTGCCGGCCGGCGGCTGCCAGGCCCCCGCGAGCGCCTTACGCTCGGTCTCCAGCTTGTCCCGCTCGGCGCGCTTGGCGGCGATGAACGCCGCATCGCCGCCGCCCGCGGTCGTCCACTGTTTCAGGTCGGCGTCGAGGCGGCTGATCGTTTGAACGAGCTCGGCCCGGCGCGCTTCCAGCTGCTCGGGGCTCCCCGCGTCGACCAGCGGTCCCCCCGGCCCACGCAAGACCACGTCGAGCCGTCCCACCTGTTGCAGCTCGTCGGCCGGGGCCACCAGGTAGGTCGTGCCGACGACCTCGGCGCGAGGCCGCCCTTTCCCGACCTGCCGCCCCAACACGACGACGTCGGGCTGCGCCTCGCGGGCCAGCCGCCGGGCGGCGTTGCGCTCGATCGGCGCCAGCGCGATCACCAGCTCGGCGCCGGCCTTGCGCAGCCGCTCGACCTCGCGGCGCGCGGCCGGGATCGGCTCCTCGGCCTTGCCGCCCAGCTTCGTTGCGATCGCGGGATCGGCGACACCCAGGACGCCGACGCGAACTCCGCCGAGGGTGCCCAGGTACGACGGCGCCGTGGCCGCGGGGGCAGCGAGGTTCAACGCCAGCCGGCGCGGCGACACCGTCGCGTCCGGCGCGACGTCGGTCTCGGCCAGCCCGGCCACGAACGGCGCGCCCATCCCCCCCATCGCGCGGGTCAGGAATCGCGCCCGCAGGCCGTTGGCCTCCTTCTCCTTCGGAGTGCTGGTCTCGGGGAACGAAAGGCCGCCCGCATCGACCATCAGCACCGCCCCCGACCTGGTCGCGGCCCGCACCACTTCGGCGTAACGCGACACGTCCCCCAGCGGATCGCTGGTGCAGCCACAGGGCTCCAGCGTCCCGTGGACCTCGGCCGTGTAGAAGATGGTGAGGCTTCGATCCGCCCCTTTGCCGGCCGCATCGGTGACCGCCAGCGCCAGTGCCAGCGTGGTCAGCAATTGGGCGAGCACAGGAGCGCGCGGCATGCGGCACTATTGCAATCGCGTTCGACGGTTGGCAATTCCCGACCCGCACCCCGGCCGGCGCTTGACAGTCAGCGGTGCCCCCGCTAAGTTCGCCGACTCCTTTTCCCAAGGAAAATACGAATCATGGCCGTGACCATCAGACTGACCCGCGCCGGCTCGAAGAAGGTCCCCTTCTACCGCGTCGTCGCCGCCGATCGCCGTAGCCCGCGCGACGGTCGTTTCATCGAACAGCTCGGCGTTTACGACCCCCTTCGCGACCCGGTCGAGTTCCGGGTCAACGAGCAGCGGCTGGACCACTGGCTGAAGAACGGCGCCCAGCCGAGCCAGACGATCGGCGAGCTCCTGCGCCGGCAGCGCAAGGCGGCCGCCGCCGCTGCGCCCGCCAAGGCCTAACCCCCCCGCCCAGATGAGCGACGCCGCCGACACGTCGCGCGCGCCCGGTCAGCCCGCGCTGCGCGAGCTGGTCGATTATCTGGCCCGCGGTCTCGTCGACCGACCCGAGGAGGTCGAGGTCGAGGAGATCTCCGAGCCCGACGCCTTGGTGTTCGAGCTCAAGGTCGCCGAAGAGGACCTGGGCAAGGTGATCGGAAAGCAGGGGCGCACCGCGAAGGCGCTGCGCACGATCCTGTCGGCGGCTTCGGCCAAGACCCGCCGCCGCGTCATCCTCGAAATCCTCGAGTAACGGATCCGCGGGTGGCCGCGGGGTCTGGATACGATCCCGAGACGCTCCCGATCGGGGTGCTCGGTCGACCGCACGGCGTGCACGGCGAGCTGATGCTGCGGCCGCACGACACGAACGGGCGCGCACTCGATGGGGTTCGTCGGCTGCTGCTGGTCAAGGACGGGAAGACCGTCGGGTACGACGTCGTGGCGCTGCGGCCCGTGGCCGGTGGCTACCTGGTTCGGCTGACCGGCATCGGTGATCGGGACACTGCCGCCACGCTGACGCTCGCCGAGGTGCGGGTGCCGCGCGCGGTGCTGCCACCCCTGGCGCCGGGCGAGTACTACGTGGAGGACGTGGTCGGCTGTACCGTCGATGACGAGCAGGGGCGCGCGCTCGGCAGCGTGCGGGGAACGTTCTGGAACGGCGCGCACGATGTCGCGACCGTCGTCGCCGACGACGGTCGCGAGCGGATGATCCCGCTGGTTCCCGACTTCGTGGTCTCCGTCGATACGCCGGGGCGGCAGCTGCGGGTACGCTGGAACGACGACGATGTCGACTGATGCCCCCGACGGCGCGGGCGCGACCGAGCGCCCGTCTGGGCCGCCGCGGATCACGTTCGAGATCGTGACCCTGTTTCCGGAGCTGTTCGACGGTTTGCTGGCGACCACGGTGATCGGCAAGGCGATCACCGCCGGCATCGTCGCGGTGCACCGCACGAACCCCCGTGACTTCGGGCTCGGCCGGTACAAGCAGGTCGACGACGCCCCCTACGGCGGAGGTCCGGGGATGGTGATGCGGGTCGAGCCGATCTCGGCGGCCCTCGACACCATCGCCGCCGCCCGCGGCCCATCGCGTCGGATCCTGCTGACCGCGCGCGGACGGCTGTTCGACCAGGCGGCGGCGCGGGCGCTGGCGGCCGAGTCGCGGCTGACCCTCATCTGCGGCCGCTACGAAGGGATCGACGAACGCGTCTCGACGCTGGTCGACGACGAGCTGCGGCTCGGTGACTTCGTGCTGGCCGGGGGCGAGCTGGCGGCGGCGGTGGTGGTCGAGGCGACAGCGCGGCTGGTGCCCGGCGTGCTCGGGTGCGGGCAGTCGACCGACGAAGAATCGTTCTCGGCCGGCCGGCTGGAGTATCCGCAGTGGACCCGCCCCGCGGAGTGGCGCGGGCAGGCGGTTCCCCCCGTGCTCTCGTCGGGGGACCACCAGGCCATCGCCCGCTGGCGCCGGGGAGAAGCGGCACGGCTGACCCAGGCCCGGCGCCCCGACCTCATCGCCGCCCACCCGCTGACCGACGAAGAGCGCCGGCTACTCGCCACACTTGACTCCGGCCCGTAGGCCGTCTAGATCTGCCGACTTCCCATGAGCCTGCACCCGCTGCTGAAAGAGATTGAAAGTGGATTCCGCCGGAGCGATCTGCCCACGCTGCAGTCCGGCGATAGCGTCCGCGTCCACACCCTGATCAAAGAGGGTGACAAGGAGCGCGTGCAGATCTTCGAGGGAGTCGTCATCGGCCAGCACCGTGGTGGCTCGCGCGCGACCTTCACGGTCCGCAAAATGTCCTACGGCGTCGGCGTCGAGCGCATCTTTCCGCTGCACACCTCCCGGATCGAGAAGATCGAGGTGGTGTCCAAGGGTCGCGTGCGGCGCGCGCGGCTCAACTACCTGCGCGATCTGCAGGGCAAGGCCGCTCGCCTCAAGACCGAGAAGGGCCCGACCGAAGTGACGTCGGCGGCCCCCGCCAGCGCTGCCGCGGCCCCCGCCGCCGCTCCCGAAGCCCCGACTCCCGTCGTCTCGTAACCTCGTCATCGGAACCGGTCGGGCGCTCTGCCCGATGACTGGTGCATGGGTGGCAATCGTCGTCGTGCCGCGCGCCCCGGGCTGGGCCGGCAGGCCGAGGCGCTGGCCGCGGCGCGACTGGAGGCTGAAGGCCTGCGCGTCGTTGCCCGGAACTGGCGCATCACCGGGCGCGAGGGTGGCGAGATCGACATCGTCGCCGACGACCACGGGACCTGTGTCTTCGTCGAGGTGCGGTCCCGGACCGGCGAGGGTCAGGGCCATCCGCTGGAGGCGATCACTCCCCACAAGCGGGCCCAGGTCATCCGGGCCGCGCGCCTGTTTCTCGCGACCGAACAGCCTGTGGCGGCGGGCTACCGCTTCGACGTCGTGGCCGTGACCTTCTGGCCGGACGGACGCGCGCCCGACCTTGCCTACGTGCCTGACGCGTTCGGCGTCAGGTGATAGCCGCACCCCGCGCGGGAGCGGCTAGTTGACGTTCGCGCAGCCGCCGTTCGGATCGTCGCAGATCGGGGGCTTCGGCCAACCGCCCATCGGCGGACTGACGAAGTCGCGGCAGACGCACATTTTCTGGCAGCAGAAGGGACCCACGGTCGTAGGCCACATGCAGGTGAAGCCAGAGCGGCAGCGGTGGTCGTTGGGGTCGCTCTTGTCGGCCGTCTCACCGTCGCAGTCGCCGTCGCCGCTGCAACTCGCGGTGCAGAGCGGCAGGGTACCCTGCGGGTCCTTTTCGGCCTGCGGCAGAATGCAGATCCGGCTCGGACACTGCAGGGCCGGCGAGGTGATCGTCGTGTCGCCGCCGTCGGCCGCAACGCCGAGCTCGCAGGTTCGTCCGACGTGCTTGTTCTCGCAGGCCCCGCCCAACCCGACCAACAACAGCGCAAACGCGATCGGAGCTAACGTCCGAGCGCCGAGGGTGAGAGGGAAGGGAAACCTCATGGGGACTCCTTGCGTCCGGTGGGTGTCGCGGGGACCGTGGGAACCTCTCGCTGTGCGCCCGACGTAAGGGCCGGAAAGGCGGCGCCATGTTTACCTACACACACAGGGGTGTCAAGCATCGACTCGGCCGTGCGCGTTCGCGACGAAATCCTCGGATTTTCCAGGGCTAAGGTCGTGTTACGGGTGGAACGATTCCCTTGACACGCCAGATTGCAGTTTCGTAGCATGACCCGGTTTTGGGGTGTGATTCTCCACGCCAGCACACGCTCGTGTGGAGTCGTGCAGGGCGGTGTAAGGGTGTTGTGGTCCGCGAACTCGTGATCCCCTTGCTTCACATTTCGGCGTAAAACGTTGCCCCTCTTCCCTCCCAGCTCCGTGCCCTCGGGCACAACCAGCGAGGTCACATGACCCGAAGCCGCGTCCTCAGTCTCCTATTGGCGAGTTCCTTCGTCCTGACCGGTTCCGTCGCCCTGGCAAAGAAGAAGAAGAAGGAAGCTGCAGCAGGTGGAGAGTTTCAGCCCGAAGGCGAAGCGCCACCGACAGGCGATCAGCCGTCGAAGGTGCTCGAGCGGGCGTTCAAGCTGTACGACGGCGAGGACTACTACTCCGCATCGATCGAGCTCAACAAGGCGATCGAGGGCGAGTCGGGCGACAGCGAGCCGAACAAGCAGAAGGCGGAGTTCTGGATGGGCAAGGCCCTCTACAACCTCCACTACTACTCGGGCTCGCTCTCGTACTTCGATCGCATCGTCCAGAAGGGCCCGACGCACGCCTACTACAGCGCCACGCTGAAGTGGCTGGCTTCGCTGTCGCGCCAGCTCCCCGATTCGACCGGCATCCTGGACAAGATCGGTAAATACAACCGCGCCGATCTCGACCAGCCCTCGCTGGAGAAGGTGAAGGACGAGCTCTCGTTCCTGCTCGGGAAGTTCTACTACCAGAAGGGGAACTTCAAGGAGGCGGTGGAGATGTTCAACACCGTCCCGACGAACAGCGAGTTTTACGTTCAGGCGAAGCTGTTCGAAGGCGCGACCCACGTCCGCGAGTACCAGGCCAAGCCGGCCGTCGAGGCGTTCAAAGAGGTGTTGCGCACGGCTGCCGAGAGCAGCAACCCGAAGATCAAGCCGTTCGAGGACCTCGCGAACCTGTCGCTGGCGCGCACGTTCTACTCGACCGGGCAGTTCGAGCTCGCGACCAAGTACTTCGATCGCGTGTCGCACGACTCGGACCAGTGGCCGGACAGCCTGTTCGAGTCGTCGTGGGCGAACTTCATGCTCAAGCAGAAGGGCTACTCGAAGGCGCTCGGTAACATTCACTCGATCCAGGCGCCGTACTTCGAGAACTACATCAAGCCGGAGTCGGTGGCCGAGGGGCTGACCGTGAAGGCGACGATCTACTTCTACAACTGCCTCTATGACCGCGCCCAGGAGTCGATCGACGAGTTCAACGCCGTCTACCCGGACGTCTTCAAGGAGCTGAAGAAGCTCATCGCCGGCACGCCGGACAACGGCCAGCTGTTCGACATCGCGGTCAAGATCCGACGCGAGGAATCGGGGCTGCCCGAGCAGGTCGAGCGCGCCGCACGCGGCGTTCTCAGCGATTTGAGCCTGGTGAAGCGGTTCCAGTACGTCGAGGAGCTGGATCACGAGCTCGACGCCTACGAGAAGGCCGACGCCTCCTGGCGGTCGACCAACGTCGCGCAGACGGTCTTCGCCGACCTGACGCTGCAGCGCTCGCTGGCGGTCAACGAGGCCGGTGATCTGGCGCGGCGCCGCATCAAGCGCCTCACGGAGGAGCTGGCGCAGCTGATCAAGCGCGTCATCAAGATCGAGTTCGAAATTCTGCAAGGGCAGAAGGGTTCGCTCGAGCAAGAGGTCATTCAGGAGCAGGAGATCACCGGTGGTGGAACGGTCGGAGGTCGCCGGAGTGACGAGATTCGCGCCGACGACGAGCACGTGATCTGGCCGTTCACCGGCGAGTATTGGCGCGACGAGCTCGGGTACTACCGGGTGAAGATCGCGAACAAGTGCCAGCGCAACGCGCCCGAAGGGGCTCCGGCTCAGGAGGGTGGCGCGCCGGCAGAGGGTGGTGGGGCCGCGGGTGGCGGTGCAGGCGAAGGCGCCCCCGCGCCAGCCGTTCCGTAGTCGAGATTCGTACGTTTTTCCGTCAGCAGTAACGAAGTGGAGAAACCCATGACTAGCGAGTTCCGGTTCAACAGGGGTGGCGTTGCATTGATCGCAGCGCTCGTGATTGCGCCCGTTTCGGTGGCGTTTGCGGCGCCGAGTGCAGAGAAAGCCGCCGCCAACGCGACCGGCAAGGGGAAGTTCTCGAAGCAGGAGTTGGAGGTCAAGGCGAGCCAGACCAACCTGACCAAGCCCGACGCCCCCCCGCCGCAGAAAAAAGAGACCGGTCCTACGCTGACCGTGGATCAGTTCCGCGAGACGAAGACGCAGGAGATCCAGAAGCTGGTCGACGCCCAGATCAGCAAGATGCGGCGCCTCATCCAGGTCACCGCCGATGACGATCCGCAGAAGCCGGACTTTCTGTTCCGCCTCGGCGAGCTCTACGCCGAGAAGCAGAAGTTCAACTTCAATCAGGCACGCGCCCTCGACCAGAAGATCTACGAGCTGCCGCCCAACCAGCGCGGCGCCCTGCTGGCGCAGCAGAAGGGCTTCGAGCAGGCCGAGCAGAAGTGGCTGCTCGAGGCGGTCAAGGCCTTCATCGGCGCGACCAAGTTCAGGAAGTACGAGCGGATGGACGAGGTGCTGTTCCGGCTCGCCTACCTGCTGACGTCGGTGAAGAAGGAAGACCAGGCGCGTGAGTTCTTCCACCGCCTGATCAAGGACTACCCGAACTCGAAGTACATCCCCGACGCCTACCTCTCCTTCGCCGAGTACTACTTCGACAAGGCGGAGATGGAGAACGCGCTCAAGTTCTACGAGAAGGTCGAGCAGTTCCCCAAGTCGAGCGTCTACCCCTACGCGGTCTACAAGAAGGGGTGGTGCTACATCAACATGGGCGACTACAAGACCGCCCTCGAGACCTTCGTCGGGGTCGTTCGCATGACCCAGGACGGCAAGGCCAACATCTCGTCAGCCCAGAAGAAGGCGCTGGAGAAAGAGGCCAAGAAGGACATCGTCAAGGCCTACTCGCACGTCGGTGGTCCCGACAAGGCCTGGGAGTTCTTCCAGCGGACCGGCGGCGACTACGCCCCGAAGATGATGGAGAGCCTGGCGCAGCTCTACTGGGAAGAGGGCAAGTTCCCCGACTCGACCCGCGTCTACAAGAAGGTGATCTCCCAGAACATGGAGTCACCGCGTATCTGCGAGTGGCAGAACAAGATCGTCCGCAACACGTTGTCGGCCGGCAACAAGCGCGACCAGGTCCAGGAGATCGAGCGTCTCGGCGCCGTCTACGAGAAGGTCGGCGAGAACAAGACCATCAAGAAGGACCAGATGGAGGAGTGCCGCAACGCCTTCCACGACACGGCGAAGGAGCTGGCCCTCATCTGGCACAAAGAGGCGCAGAAGACCAAGAACACCGACACCTACGCGCTCGATCGCTCGATCTACAAGGTGTTCCTCGACCACTTCCCGAAGGACAAGGACGCGTACGAGATGTCCTTCTACTACGGCGAGCTGCTCTGGACGCTGGCCGACTCCGGTGGCCAGCCGTGGAAGGACGCCGCGGAGCAGTACACCAAGATCGTCGAGATGAAGCCCGACGGTAAGTACGTCAAGGACGCGGCCTACGCAGCGGTGCTCGCGTGGAAGAACGCGCTCAACGTCGACGACCACGAACAGAAGGAGCTGGTCGACAACGACCGCAAGAAGTTCGAGGAGAAGAACGAAAAGAAGAAGATGGAGCCGCTGACGATCCCCGAGTACCAGAAGAAGATGATCGGGGCGTTCGACACCTACATCAAATACGTTCCCGACGCGCCCGAGCTGGTCACCATCAAGTACCGCAAGGCGCGCATCTTCTACGAGTACAACCACTTCGACGAGGCCTCGAAGCTGTTCGAGGACATCGTCAACAAGCACCCGAAGCACGAGCTCGCGATCTACTCGGCCAACCTGCTGCTCGACGCTCTGAACGCGCAGGGGAAGACGAAGGAGGTCGTGAAGTACGTCGACAAGTTCCTCGAGATGCCCGAGCTCATGAAGGATCCGGAGTTCGGCAAGCAGATGATCTCGCTCAAGAGCGACACGTACGACATGGAAGGCCACGCGTACGAGAAGAACAAGGACTTCAAGGAGTGTGGCCGGTCGATGCTGGCCGCCGCCGACTCGCTGCCGGATCACCCGAAGCACGCCGAACGGCTCTGGAACGCCGGCCAGTGCTTCCAGAACGCGCACCTCGTCGGCCAGGCGCTGAAGGCGCGGCTGCAGCTGATCAAGGAGCACCCGAAAGACGGGCTGGCCCAGAAGGCGCTCTTCCGCGTCGCCGCCGGCTACCACCAGCTGGCCTACTACTCGAAGGCGGCCGAGCACTACGAGGACTTCGCCAACAAGTTCCCGGGTGAAAAGAAGGCGACCGACGCGCTCGGCAACGCGACCACGTTCCGTATCGGCCTCGGCGAGAGCGAGAAGGCGATCGCCGACATGGATTCGTTCGTGAAGTTCTACGGCAGCCGTAAGCCGCAGGACGCCGCCGGCGTCTTCTTCCAGATGGCGGACGTGTACGAGAAGGAGAAGAAGTTCGACGAGCTCGCCCGCCACCTCGACGCGTACCTCAAGAAGTGGGGTCCGCAGGGTGGTCCGGATCGCCAGGTGCTGGCGCACTTCCGGCTCGGCGAGCTGTCGTGGAAGGCCTCCTGCCCGAAAGCGGGAGAGGACGGCGCCTGCCTCGAGATCAAGCGCATCGCGGCCACCGGTCGCCAGAAGGTGCTCTACGACCTCAACAAGAAGCTGAAGAAGGGCAAGAAGATCAAAGAGCCGAAGCGTACCCAGTGCGGTCCGCCCACCAGCTCGAAGATCGTGCTCTTCGACCGCAACAAGCAGAACGCGGCCAAGGCCCAGGAGCACTTCATGACCGTGCTCAAGATCTGGAACAAGGGGGCGGCCGCCTCGAAGATCACCGGCAAGGACGTCGAGGCCCGCGCCGGGCTGGCAGCCTACGCGGTGGCTGGGGCAGCGTTCGACATGGCCGAGGTGCAGTACGAGAACTTCCTCCGCATCAAGTTCCCGGAGGGGCTCGATTTCCAGCAGCCGAGCCAGTACGACACCAAGAAGAAGGCCGAGATCAAGAAGAAGAAGGCCGAGGAGTCGGTGAAGAAGTTCGGCACCTACCTCGGCGAGAAGTCGACGGCGCTGCAGAAGGCGAGCGCCATGTATCTCGACGTGTTCGGGATGAAGCAGGCGCAATGGACCATCGCCTCGAGCGCACGCATCGGCCAGCTCTACGCCGACTTCGTCGGGCAGCTCTACACCGCGGAGATCCCCAAGGACCTGAAGGTCCAGGACGAGTGGGGTAACCGCCCGCAGGAAATCTTCTGCGACGCGCTGGTCGACAAGGCGGAGCCCGTCGAGGCGAAGGCCGTCGAGGGCTTCGAGAAGTGCCTCAAGGCCGCGACCGACTACTCGTGGTTCAACGAGTGGTCGCGCCTGTGCGAGCGCGAGCTCAATCAGATGAAGCCGACGGAGTACCCGCTGTCGTCGGAGGTGAAGCCGGAGGCCGGCTACGTGTCGACGACGATGTCGCCGGCCGAGGTCGTTCCCGAGCTGAGTGAATCTGGACCCGCGCTCGCCGCGCAGTCGGGCGACAAGTGAGGACTACAGACATGACCACCAACGGAAATAACAACCTTCGAAAGACCTTCGGGCTCGCCGGCCTGTGCGCTCTTCGCTGGCACTGGCGGGCTGCGGGAGCAGCGGCACGCCTGGGCCGAAGACAGCGGGCGACAACGAAGAGACCGGCCTGATGGGCGGCGCCGACGACGGCGGGAAGCTGGGGGGCGCGGCGAACGCCGAGCAGCTGATCCCGAAGGCGAAGGAAAAGAAGCGCGCGATCTCGGAGGACCAGCGCGCCGACTTCGAGAAGGCCATGAAGCGGTACGCCGCGGCCAAGAAGTCGGGCGGTCCGTCCGGTGGCGACTGTTCGAGCATCGCCGATGCCTTCAAGCGCATTGCCGATGAGGCACCGCTGCTGGCCGAGGCCCGCTTCAATCAGGGCGCCGTCCTGGCGGAATGCGGTCGCGAGGACGATGCGATTCGGATCTGGGAGGGCCAGCCCAAGTACGGGCCGGCGATCACCAACGTCGGTTTCCAGGCCTGGAAGAACAACGACATCGCGCGTGCCGAGTCGCTGTTCAACCGCGCCATCAGCGATGACCCGCTGCACACCGTCGCGGCCCGCAACAACCTCGCCCAGATCCTGCGGGACAAGGCCCGGCGCGCGTCCGGTGACGAGAAGAAGCAGTACGTCGGTCAGGCGGTCAGCAACCTGCGCACGGTGCTCGCTCTCGACAGCAACAACCTCCAGGCATTCTCGACGCTGGCGTTCATCTACTACGACATGAACATGCTCGAGATGGCCAAGCTGGTCGGTAACCAGGCCATCAAGAAGGCCGACGAAATCGCGACCGGCAAGTTCGAGGAGGAGAAGGTCGAGGAGAACCCCGACGCCAAGGGCGGCAAGGGGGCCAAGAAGGGCAAGAAGGCGGAGAAGGCGGATAAGAAGGAAGGCGGCGAGGAGGACGACGGCAAGGGTGGCGTCAAGTAGGTGAACGTGCGCGAAGCCGGCACCGGCGTCACCGGCGACATGAAGAAGCAGCTCGCGGTCGTCTACAACACCCTCGGTCTGGTCGAGCTGAAGAAGAAGAACATCAGCCCGGCGATCCAGAACTTCAAGAAGGCCGTCGGGATGAACCCGAGCCTGGCCGAGGCGCGCCTCAATCTCGCGGCGCTCTCGCTGAACAACCGCGACTACAACACCGCGGAGGAGAACTTCCGCGCGGTCATCCAGCTGCAGCCGAAGAACTACGAGGCCTCGATCGGTCTCGGCGTCGCGCTGCGCGGGAACAAGAAGATCGAAGAGGCCGAGTCGCAGTACAACTCGGCCCAGAAGCTGGACCCGTCAGCGGCCTCCAGCTACTTCAACCTCGGGCTGCTCTACCAGGACTACAAGGACGGCCAGAAGCCCGCGCTGCACAAGGCGCAGGACTACTACCGCCAGTTCCTGGGCCACGCGACCGGCTCGACGCCGCAGAATCTGAAGAGCGAGGCGGAGAAGCGCATCAAGGACATCGACGAAATCTACGTCGCGCTCGACGAGGCCGCGAAGATGCAGGCCGAGTCCGAGGAGATGCAGCGCAAGGCCGAAGCGCAGCAGAAGGAAATGGAAGAGAAGATGAAGCAGCAGGAGGCCGCGGAGAAGGCGGCCGCCGATAAGGCCGTCGCCGACAAGGCGACCGCCGACAAGGCTGCTGCCGACAAGAAGGCGGCGGGCGCTGCCGACAAGGCTGCCACCGACAAGGGCGCGGGAGACAAGGCCGACAAGGCCGCCGCCGACAAGGGTGCGGGAGACAAGGCCGCTGGTGACGCACCCGCAGGGGACGCGGCCGGTGCGCCGCCGGCCGACGAGAAGCCGGCCGGGGGCAAGAAGAAGAGCAAGAAGAAATAGGCGGCAAGTTGTAAGCTGCCTTGCGTTTCCATCGGCGGCTTTTGGCCGCCGATGGCGTTTCTAGAAGTCGCTGTCGGAGATTTTCGCGGTTCGAGATGAAATGTCGGGAACCATGGGGAGTTTCGGTTGTCTGAACCCGCAGCCGGGCTCCCCGCAAGGATCAGGAGAACCGAACAATGAAGAAGCTCACCATCGGTATCGCGCTCGTCAGCAGCCTTGGACTGCTGGGCCTGTCCGGTACGGCGTTCGCGCAGGCGAAGCCTGAAGGTGGCGGTGCGGCTGCTCCGGCGGGCGGTGGCGAAGAGACCACCACCTACAAAGCCAAGACCGTCTACGACTTCGAGGACGACACGGTCGAAGGCGACCTGCAGCGGCCCGACGGCGAGCTGGTGAGCTCGCAGAAGAAGGCCGAGCATTCCAGCCTGATCGAGATTCGTAAGGATTTCATTCCCGAGATGTTGAAGTCGCTCGAGGACGTTTAGATCGTCCGACTCCGTCGGCCGATCGATCCCCGAGCGCGTTTCGAAACAGCAAGAGGAGAGCAGCCATGGCCGACGCGAACGTCCCCATCAAATTCGAGATCTACAAAGGGGACAACCTGGTCCGGGAAGAGGTTCTTTCCCAGGACGTGATCAAGATCGGGAAGCTGGCGTCTTCCCACCTCCGCCTCGACGACGAGACGGTGTCGCGTATGCACGCGGTGATCGAGGCGAGCGGTCCCGACGACATTCACGTCGTCGACCTCGGCTCGACGCGCGGCACGACGGTCAACGGCGAACGGATCACCAAGGCCCGGCTGCAGCCGGGCGACGAGATCATGTTCGGCGACTGCCGGGTGGTCGTCAGCTTCGGCGGTGACGCCGCGCAGGCGACGCCGGCTCCGCAGGCATGGGGTGGGGCACCGCAGGGCGGTTACGCCCCGCCGCCCCAGCAGGCTTACGCGCCCCCCCCGGCCGCTTACGTGCCGCCGCCGCAGCAGGGCTACGCCCCCCCCAGCGGCTATCAGGACCAGGCCGGCTACCAGGACCAGCAGGCGTACGCCGCGTCGGCGTCGTATGCCCCGCCTTCGTTCGCGGGCGCTCCCGGCGCCGGCGCCGAGGTCGAGGTTCAGGACGGCTCCCGCGCGATGGAGGTCCAGACCGTCTTCCGCGGCGTCGTCACCGGCACTCGCCACCTGTTCAACCCCGAGGGCAAGTCGACCCACGCCCAGGGGACCATGATGCTGTACGCCGGCATGGCGGCCGGCGCTCTCGCCCTGCTGATCTTCGTCTCGACCGCGATCGACGTCGGCGCGGAGAAGGTGCAGTTCGAGGCCTGGACGGCTGCCAACAAAGACGCGAAGGCGTTCATGTGGAAGGACCGGTCGCCGGTGCTCGGCGGCATCGTGTTGGGCGGCGCCATCGCCGGAATCGCGCTGTCCTACATGGGCCTCAAGCGTCGGGGCAAGACCAGCCCGAACTTCCTGATCGGTTCGGACAGCGATGTCGACGCCCCGGTCTCGCCGGACTACGTGCCGTCGTCGTCGCACCCCCTGGTCGCTGCAACGGGCGCCGACTACGTCGTCAACGTCACCCCGCGGATGACCGGCGAGGTCTACGTCGACAACCAGAGCTATCAGCTGCAGCAGTTCATCCAGCAGCGGGGGTCGAGCTTCTCGCTGCCGCAGGATGGTTCGGCCCGGCTCGACTGCGGCGAGACGACCTTCGTCGTCAGCGCCACGGCGAAGCCGCGCCACCTCGAAGTCCCCTTCCTCACCTGGAAGTGGGACGAGCAGGTCTACACGGTCGGCTCGGCGGTCGCGCTGGGCCTGTTCCTGCTGATGATCTTCTCGGTTCCCCCGGATCCCGAAGTCGCTGTCGCTGGACCTCTTCAACTCGGACAACCGGTTCGTGAAGTTCCTCATCAAGCCGCCGGAGGAGAAGGAAGAGGACATCCCGGAGTGGCTGAAGTCGAAGAAGCCCGAAGAGCAGGGCGGCAAGGGCAAGCGGCACAAGGGCGAAGAAGGGAAGATGGGCAAGAAGACCTCCAAGAACAAGGAGGGCCTCTACGGTCTCAAGGGGCCGAAGGACAACCCGGATCCGCACCTCGCCAAGAAGCTCGCCGAGGAACAGGCTAAGAACGCCGGCATCTTGGGCGTCCTGAAGCAGACCGAGGGCTCGCACATCGCCTCGATCTTCGGTCGCGACTCGGCGCTCGGTAGCGATGCCTCCGACGTGCTCGGCGGTCTGATCGGCAACCAGATCGGCGAGGCCTACGGCGTCGGCGGTCTCGGCCTGGTCGGCACCGGCTCAGGCGGCGGCGGCACCGGCGAAGGGACCATCGGCCTCGGCAACCTCGGCACCATCGGCAAGGGTGGCGGTGGCGGCAACGGCTCCGGCTACGGTCGCGGCGCCGGCGGCCTCGGCGGTCGGCGCGCTCACGCGCCCGACGTCATCCCCGGTCAGGCCAACGTGCGCGGGTCGCTCGACAAGGAAATCATCCGCCGCATCATCCGGCGCCACATCAACGAGGTGAAGTACTGCTACGAGCAGGAGCTCACGAAGAAGCCGGAGCTCGGCGGCCGCATCATGGTGCAGTTCACCATCGCGGCGTCGGGGCAGGTCATCGCGTCGGTGCTCCAGAACTCGACGATGGGCAACGCCCGCGTCGAGAACTGCACCGTCCAGGCCGTTCGCCGCTGGGAGTTCCCCAAACCGCTCGGTGGCGGCATCGTCATCGTGTCGTATCCGTTCGTCCTGACGCCTGCGGGCGGAGGAGAGTAAACGATGAAAGCTCAACTGAAGCTGACCCGCGCACGCGCGGTCATTCTGGGGATCGCGTTCGCGCTACCGGCCTGCGAGGGCTTCGTCTGCAGCCAGGAGCGGATCAAGGCCATCGAGCTCGCCAACCGGGGCGTCGAAGAGTTCAAGAACAACCTCTACGACTCGGCCGAAAAGGACCTCAAGCAGGCGATCCAGACCGATCCGACCTACGAGGTCTCGTACTACAACCTCGGCAAGGTCTACCAGAAGCAGCGCAAGTGGGACAAAGCGATCGAGGCGTTCGAGCAGGCGGTGCAGCACAAGCCAGACAACGCCAACTACAGCTACGACCTCGGCGAGGCTTACTTCGAGATGAAGAAGCTGCGACCTCGCCGAAAAGGCGCTGAAGGCCGCGACGGAGCACGACGGCAAGCTGTTCAAGGCTTGGTGGCGGCTCGGCCTCGTCTACAAGGTGCTCGACCGTCCCAAAGAGGCGGACGACGCTCTTCGCCACGCCATCGAGGCCAATACCCGGTTTTCCAAGTCGTACGTTGCGCTTGGTTACCTCTACCTCGACTACGACTTCAACAAAGAGGCGGCCCAGGTGTTTCAGGGCTGCGTGACCGCCAAAGAGGACGACGGCGAGTGCCACAACGGCTATGGGCTCGCATTGAAGAACCTCAAGCAGTACGAGCAGGCGACGTCGGAGTTCAAGAAGGCGATCGACCTCGATTCAGAGCTCTACGATGCGCTCTACAACTGCGGCATGGCCTACTCCGACTGGTTCGACGAGGCCCACGGCAACGATCAGAAGGACAAGGCGCGTGAGTACCTGCAGAAGTTCGTTACCAACGGTGGCAAGACAGCCGATGGTAACTACCTGAAGGCGGCGAACGACAAGCTGTACGCCCTTTCTGGTCCGTAGCCGCAAGTCGGTTTAGCGCTCCTCAACACCTACAAAAACCTCGAAAGCGACCGCGAGCGGCTCCCGCTCCCGGTCGCTTTCCTGTTTTTGGGCGTGGCTCGCCGTGCTATAAAAAGCGGCCTGTTTCCTACCCCGTTTCGCGGACTTAGGCGCGACATCGGGAAATAGAAACGCCGGCACCGATCCGATTTGGAGGAGCTCAGTGGATCAGCAGTCGAAGCAGGGCCAAGGCCAGGGCCACGGAAAGCGAAAGAAAGACGCGGAGGCCTCGGCTTCGGGCGGGAACGGCGCGGGGAACGACTTTCCAGGTGAGCTCGCCGCGATGGCGAAAGCCGCCGCAGAGGCGGAGCAGCAATCGGTCGAAAAGGGGATCGATGAGTGGAAGAAGCTCGTTGCTTCCGCGCCGGCCGAGTGGGCGCCGCGTCGCGAGCTGGCCCGCGTCTACAAGCAGGCCGAACGCTGGAACGCCTTCATCGAGGTGATGAAGGACGCCGTCGAGAAGGCCAAGTGGGCCTCGCCCGAAGACAAGATCCCGGTGCTGTCAGGAGATGATCGAGGTCTATCGCGATCGCCTGAAGTTGGACGTGATGGTGGTCAACGCGTTCAACCAGATCCTGACCATCCAGCCGGACAACTTCGAAGCTGCCGACGCGCTCGCCGCGCAGTACGAGGCGATGAAGCGCTGGCCGGATCTGATCTCCCTGCTGCGCAAGAAGGCGGCGGTCGTCGAGGCCGTCGCCGACAAGGTCGACGCTGCACCTGCGGGTCGCGAACCTGTTTCTCGAGAAGTTCCCGAACCAGGCCGAGGCGATCAAGGCGTTCGAGGCGATCCTCGAGCTCGATCCAGACAACGGCGAGGCGCTCGGCTTCGTCAAGCAGATGTACGAGAAGCGCCGCGACTGGGAGAAGTTGGTCGCAGTCAATCAGCGCGAGATCGACAAGCTCACCGACGCCGAGGAGCGCAAGTCGCGCCGCATCGAGGTGGCGAAGCTCGCCTCCGAGAAGATGAAGAAGCCCGCGGTCTCGATCGACCTCTGGCAAAAGGTGCTGGCGGACGACGCCGAGAACCTGGAGGCGCTGGGCGAGCTCGAGAAGCTGTACGAGCGCGAGAAGGCGTGGAGCGAGCTGGGCGCCGTGCTCGAGCGGCAGGTGGCCGCCACCAGCGACGCTGCGCGGAAGTCGACGATCTGGGTGAAGCTGGGCGTGCTCTACACCGAGAAGGTGCAGGACGCGACCCGGGCCACCGCCGCCTGGCAGGCGCTGCTGGCTCAGGAGCCCGACAACCGGCGCGCGCAGGACGCGCTGAAGAAGCTCTATCTGCAGCAGAAGGACTGGGCGTCGCTCGAGGTCTTCTACGCCGGGCAGGGCAAGTGGGACGAGCTCGTGCGGGTGCTCGAGCGCCAGGCCGAGACCGAGGACGGCGACGGCCGCATCGAGCTCTGGAACAAGATCGGCGAGCTCTATCGCGATCGTCTGAACAAGGCCGACCGCGCCCAGAAGGCATACGAGAAGGCGCTGTCGTACGACGGGCAGAACCTGGCCGCCGCGCTGGCGCTGATCCCGCTCTACGAGAAGACCAAGGACATCAAGCAGCTCTCCGACGTGCTGCAAGTCGAGCTGGCGCACACCCGTGATGCGTCCGAGCGGCCCGCGCGGCTGCAACGCCTGACCGAGCTGCTCGACGTCGCGGCAGGCGACAAGCGCGGCGCGCTGACGTTCGCGCTGCAGGCGCTGGCCGAGACGCCCGACGACGACTGGGCGATCACCTCCTCCCGGCGGCTGGCGGCGGAGAGTGGCGGTTGGCCGGAGCTGGTCGAGGCCTACGAGGCGGCGGTTCCGCAGGTGTCGCGGCAGGGTGCACAGCTGTCGCTGCTGGCCACGCTGGCCGCGGCCTACGAAGGTGATCTCGCCAACCCCGACGCGGCGATCGCCCGCAACCAGAGCATCCTGAAGATCGCGCCGAAGGACCCCGACGCCGTCGCGGCGCTCGAGCGGCTGTACATCGCGACGGGGCGCTTCGCCGACCTGCTCGCGATCTACGACAAGAAGCTCGATCTCGCCAAGAGCGACGCCGAGAAGCTGGAGATCCGTTTCAAGCTCGCCAGCCTCTACGACGAGGAGATCAGGCAGCCCGACAAGGCGATCGAGCTTTACGGCGAGATCCTGGCCCAGGATCCGACCCAGATCGCGGCGCTGGTCGCCCTCGATCGCCTGTATCAGCAGCTCTCCCGCTGGCAGGAGCTGTCGGCGACGATCGTCAAAGAGATCGATCTGTCGACCGACATGTCCGCGGTCGCGGAGCTGAAGTTCCGCCGCGGCGCGATCCTCGAGCAGCACATTCAGGACGGTAAGGCGGCGGTCGACTCGTATCGCGAGGCGCTCGAGATGGAGCCGACGCACGTCGGCGCCCGAACGGCGCTGCAGGCCTATCTCTCCAGCGCCGACGCCGACCTGCAGCAGGCGGCGGTCAAGGTCCTGGAGCCGATCTACGAGACCACCGGCGATCTCGCTCGCCTGATCGAGGTCCAGCGGATCAAGCTGGCCCACGAGAAGAAGACCGACAAGCGCGTCGACCTGCTGCTGCGGATCGGCGAGCTCGAAGGCAAGCTGGGGAACACCGACCAGGCCTGGGAGGCCTACACCCGCGCGGTCGGCGAGAACCCGGCCTCCACGCCGGCGCGCGAGGCGCTCGAGAACCTCGCCAACATCCTCGACAACTGGGAGCCGCTGGTCGCGCTCTACGAGAAGGCGCTGTCGGTCAAGGGGAAGGAGAAGCTCCCCTCAGCCCTCGAACGCGAGCTGCTGCTGGTCGTCGCGGTCGCCTACGACGAGAAGCTGGGCCACTCGGAGCGCGCCGTGGAGTACTTCCGGCGCGCGCAGAGCATCCAGCCCGAGGACGCGTCGGCGCTGGTGGCGCTGGAGCGGCTCTACACCCGCACCGAGCGCTGGAGCGATCTCGTCGACACCCTGCTGAAGAAGGCGCAGCTGGTCAAGGACGAGGGCGAGCGCGAAGAGATCCGGATCCGCATCGCCACCGTCTGGGAGGAGATGCTGGGCAACGCCGAGCAGGCGATCGTCGCCTGGAACGTCGTCCTCCAGGACAACCCGAGCAACGTGCGCGCGCTGCGGGCCCTCGATCGGCTCTACCTGGCACGGGGCGAGCACCGCGAGCTGGCCGACAACCTGCAGCGCCAGCTGGCGCTCTCCAGCGACGACCCGATGGAGACGATCACCCTGCTCGGGCGCCTGGGGGCGCTGCGCGAGCAGCAGCTGGGGCAGCTGGGCGGGGCCGTCGAGACCTACGCCAAGATCCTGCAGCTGCAGCCGGGGCAGGAGCACGCGATCGCGGCGCTGGAGCGGATCCTCCCCAACGCGGAGCACGAGCAAGACGTCGCCCTGCTGCTGGAGCCGATCTACAAGGACCGCGGTGACTGGCCCAGCCTGATCGCCGTCTACGAGGTCGAGGCGCGCCACAGCGTCGATCCGGAGCAAAAGATCGCGCTTCTGCGCCAGATCGCCGAGGGGCACGAGCTGGGGCTCGACGACCCGTCGCAGGCCTACGAAGCGCTCTCGCCGCGCGTTGGGCGAGGATCCCATGCACCGCGAGGTGCAGACCGCCGTCGAGCGTCTGGCCCGCGCGCTGAACCGCCTCGACAACCTGGTGGGTCGCTACGGGCAGCTGGTCGCTTCGGTCGCCGATCCGGAGCGGAAGAACGCGCTCTATCACAAGATCGCCCGGCTGGCCGAGACCGACCTCGGCAATGACGCCGCCGCCGCGGACGCCTATCTCGCCGCGCTGGACGTCTGGCCGCGCGACATCGAGGCCGCCAACGCGCTGGAGCAGCTCTATCTGCGCAGCTCCGACTACGCCAGCCTGGTGCGGCTGCTGATCCGCAAGGCGGACATCGTCGACAGCGCCACCGAGAAGAAGGCGCTCTACTACCGGGCCGCCCAGCTGCACGAGGAGGTGCTGGAGGATCTGGAGAGCTCCGTCGGCCGTCTTCCAGCACGTGCTCTCCGTCGACGACGGCGATGTCACCGCGCTCGATCAGCTGGAACGGCTCTACATCCGCCTCGCGCGCTGGAACGATCTCAAGGACATCTACGCCAAGAAGGCGGAGCTGGCCCAGACGCCGGCCGAGAAGAAGCAGATGCTGTTCGTGCTCGGTCAGGTCTACGACCGCGAGCTGCGACGATCCGGAACGCGCCATCGAGACCTACAGCTCGATCCTGGACCTCGATCCCGAGGACTACGACGCCGCCCAGGCGCTCGATCGCCTGTACCTGCAGACCGAGCCGCTGGTACGACCTGCTGGCCGTGCTGGAGCGGCAGACCGAGCTGGCGCCGTCGCCGGCCGAGGTGGTGTCGCTGCGCTTCCGCATCGGCGAGCTGTGGCGCGAGCACCTGAAGGATCTCGGCCGGGCGGTCGAGGCCTACCGGGCAGTGCTGGCGATGGATCCGGGGCACGAGCCGACGATCGCGCGCGCTGGAAGCGCTGATGGCGGGCGAGGACGAGCCGGTGCTGGCCGCCGCAGGTGCTGGAGCCGATCTACGAGAGCGCCGGGGAGTGGGATCGGGTGGTCGCCGTCTACGAGGTGATGGCCGAGAACAGCGACGATCCGCATCCGGAACATCGAGCTCCTCTCCCAGATCGCCGAGATCGAGGAGCGCCGGCTGTCGCACCAGAACGCTGCCTTCGAGGCCTACGGCCGCGCGCTGCGCATCGACCCGAGCAACCAGGACGTGCTCGCCCACCTCGATCGGCTGGCCGGTGAGACCGGTCACTGGCCGAAGCTGGCCGCCTCTACGTCTCCGAGATGGAGAAGATCGAAGATCCGCGCCGCGCGGTCGAGATGCTGCTGCGCCTCGCCCGCATCTACGAGGAGGAGACCGGCCAGGTCGAGGAGGCCATCGCCACGTACCGCCAGCGCGATGACCGCCGAGACCGAGAACAAGACGGCGCTGGTCGCGCTCGACCGTCTGTACAGCCGGGCCCAACAGTGGGAGGAGCTGGCCGAGGTCGTCCGGCGCGAGGTCAAGATCGCGCCGCACCGACGAGGATCGATCGTCGCGCTCACCTTCCGGCTGGCGCAGATCTTCGAGCTCGCGCTCGTCGACATGCCGAAGGCCGTCGAGGCCTACCGCGACATCCTGACCGCCGATCCCGCCCACGCGGAGACGCGCGCCGCCCTGGAGCGGATGTTCATGGGCGGCACGCTGCAGCTCGAGATCGCCGACGTGCTCGAGCCGCTCTACCGCAGGGCCAGGAGTGGGAGAAGCTGCACCAGATCTACGAGGTGCAGCTGGGCGGCTGACCGACGTCGCCGAGCGCCAGGCGCTGCTGCGCCGGCTGGCCGAGATCGCCGAGCAGAAGCTGGTCGATCAGGTCGCGGCGTTCGGCTGGTGGGCAGCCGCCGTCAAGGAGGATCCGGCCTCGGCGCAGGCGCTCGACGAGCTGCTGCGCCTGGCCCGCGTCGACCCACCAGTGGGACGCGTACGTCACCACCATGCTCCGAGGCGGCGTGGGCGATCGCGCGCCCGGCGTCCGGCGCGACGTGCTGCTGCGGCTGGCCGCCGTGCTTCGAGAACGACCTCGGCGACCTCGAACGGGCCGAGAAGGTGCTGGTGCAGGTGCTGGCCGAGCACGAGCAGGATCCGGCTGGCGCTCGCGTCGCTCGACCGCATCTACGACGACGCAGGGGATGTACGAGAACCTGGCCGCGGTCCTGCGCCAGCGCATCGCCATCACCGACGACACCGAGGAGCTGGTTCGCTGCACCTGCGCCTCGGGCGGGTCTATGCCGAGGCGCTCGACGAGATCGAAGGCGCGATCGCCAGCTACCTGGCGGTGCTGGAGCAGGAGTCGCGCTCGCGTGAGGCGCTGGAGGCGCTGGAGCGGCTCTACTTCCGCAGCGAGCGCTGGGAGGAGCTGTACGGCGTCTACGAGAAGCTGGTCGACATCGCCGGCGACGAGCCGGGATGGCCGACTGCTACGCGCGGATGGCCAAGCTGGCCGCCGACGCCCTCGACGATCGCCCGCGGGCCGTCGAGCTGTGGGGCACGGTCCTCGACCTGCGCGGCGACGACGCCGATGGCGCTGTCGGGCCTGGCCGACCTGCACGAGCTGGCCGGCGAGTGGCGCGAGCTGACCGAGGTCCTCGAGCAAGCAGGTCACCGCCATCGCCCGATCCCGACGCGAAGATCCCGCTCTACAAGCGGCTGGGCCGCATCTGGGGCGAGAAGCTGTCGCGCGAGCGCAACGCGCTCGAGAGCTGGCAGAAGGTGCTGGAGCTCGATCCGCAGGACGTCGAGGCCCTGCGGGCCATCGCGGAGAACTACCGGAGCGCGGGCGCCTGGGAGGAGCTGTCCGAGACGCTGCGGCGGCTCATCGAGGTCGGCCAGCTCGGCGGCAGCGGAGTCGAGACCGGCGAGCTCAAGGAGCTGTACGCCCAGCTCGGCGAGCTCGAGGGCGAGACCCTGATGCGGACCCAGAGGCCATCGACGCCTGGCGCGAGGTGCTGGAGATCGATCCGGCCGACTTCCGCGCCCTGGCGGCGCTCGAGACGCCTGTTCATGCAGGAGGCGCGCTGGGAGGAGGCGTCGACATCCTCGAGCGGCGCGCGGAGGCGCTGGCCAACCCGACCGAGCAGGTCGACGTGCTGATGCAGGCGGCGTCGCTGTGGGCCGACAAGATCGGCGACGGCGGCTCGGCGGCCGAGGTCTACGAGCGCGTGCTGCAGATCGATCCGGGCCACCAGATCGCCTCGATCGAGCTGGAGGCAGCTCTACCGCCAGCGCAAGAGCTGGGTGAAGCTGGTCGAGCTGCTGCTGGCGCGCACCGAGTTCGTCGCCGAGCCGCCGGCGCGGATCACGCTGCTGGTGCAGGTCGCCGAGATCTACGAGCAGCAGCTCGACGATCGCGACAGCGCCTTCGTGACGTTGCAGGCGGCCTTCCGCGAGGACTACTCGAACGACCACGTCGCCAAGGAGCTGGAGCGGCTGGCCACCGCGGCCGACAAGTGGAACGAGCTGATCTGCCGACTACACCCAGGTGGTCCAGGGGATCGCCGACCCCAAGCAGGCGGCCGACCTGTGGGTGAAGATCGCCCGCTGGTACGACTCGGCGCTTCGGCCACGTCGACTACGCCATCGCCTCGGCCCAGCAGGCGCTGCAGCTGGACACCGCGCACATCGGCGCGCTGCCGGCGCTCGAGGACTTCTATCGCAAGCAGAAGAAGTGGCCCGAGCTGGTCGCGGCGCTGGCGCGGCACGCCGAGGTGCGAGACAGAGCCCGCGCCGCAGGTCGAGATCCTGCTGCAGCTGGCCGACACCTACGAGACCCAGATCGGCGACGCGGCCCAGGCGATCGCCGCCTACCAGCGGGCCCTGGACGCCGACGAGCGCTGCATGGACGCGATCAACGCGCTCGAGCGGCTGTACCGCCGCACCCAGGCCTGGGACCGCCTGGTCGACGTGCTGGCCAAGAAGTCGCAGGTGGTCGACGACACCGACCTGGCGGTGCGGCTGCGGCTGCAGGTCGGCGAGCTGTGGGAGGAGCGCCTGGGCGACAACGATCGCGCCGTCGAGGCCTACAAAGAGGTGCTCTCGGTCGATCCCCGCAACCTGGCGGCGCTGAAGGCCCTCGACGCCCTGTACGAGAAGACCGGGCAACATGGAGGCGTACCTCGAGAACCTGGAGCACCAGCTGGAGGTGTCGCCGCCCGAAGGACGATCGGGTCGGCATCTACCAGCGCATGGCCACGGTCTGGGAGGAGCAGTTCGCCAAGCCCGATCGCGCCGCCGAGGTGCTGGAGAAGATCCTGCTCATCGACGAGCGCAACCCAGCGGCCTACCGCGATCTCGAGCGGCTCTATCGGCAGGAGCGGAAGTGGGAGCACGCTGGTCGACACCTACCGCAAGCACATCCTGCGTCACCGACGACGCCGAACGAGCGCATCGAGCTCTACACCAAGATGGGGCAGGTCTACGAGCAGGAGCTGCGCGATCTCGATCGCGCCATCGAGGCCTACAACGACGTGCTCTCGGCTTCGAGCCGGATCACGCCGGCGCGCTGGCCGGGCTCGCGCGCCTGTACGAGGAGACCGAGCAGTGGGAGCGGGCCGTCGAGGTGATGCGGCGCCTGATCGGCGTCAGCGCCGATCCCAAGCAGAAGGTCGACCTCAACTACCGGCTCGGGCGCATCTACGACGAGCAGATGCGGATGCCGGAGCCCGCCGAGGAGTACCTGGTCGAGGCGCTGGCGCACGATCCCGCCCACGTCCCCTCGATGCTGTCGCTGCTGGGGCTCTACAAGCGGCGCGGCGACTGGCTCAAGGCCGCGCAGCTGATGGTCCGCGCCGAGGCGGCGACCGCCAACCCGCTGGAGAAGACGCGCCTCCTGCACGAGGCCGGCAAGATCTACCAGGAGAAGCTGGCCGACGACGAGCAGGCGACCGAGCTCTACGGACGGGTCATCCAGCTCGATCCCGAGCACGTGGAGGCGGCCGAGCCGCTGTCACGAGCTCTACTTCAAGCGCGAGGAGTGGGCGCCCCTGGTCCCGATCCTCGAGATGCTGGCCCGCAAGGCCGATCGCAAGACCAACCGCGAGCTGACGCTGCTCTATCACCGGCTGGCCAAGGCGGCCGATCAGGCTGGGCGACGCCGACAAGGCGCTCGAAGTACTACAAGCAGTCGTACGACCTCGACTCGACCTATCTGCCGACGCTGGTGGATCGGGCGGCGCTGCTCTACCGCCTCGAGCAGTGGGACGACGCGTTCCGGATCTACCAGACCATCCTGGTCCACCACCGCGACTCTCAGAAGGACGACGAGATCGTCGACATCTTCTTCCGCCTCGGGCGCATCAAGCTGAAGCTGGGCGAGCGCACCAAGGCCGTCAACATGTTCGAGAAGGCCCTGGAGATTCAGCCCGGCCACCGGGCGACCCTGCGGCGCTCATCGAGCTCTACACCGACGCGGGCGACTGGGAGGCGGTCATCAAGCAGAAGCGCGCGCTCATGAGCGCGCCCGCCAGCACCTCCGACGAGAAGTTCACGCTGTCACGAGGAGATCGCCGCGATCTACAAGGACAAGCTGAACAACCCGCAGAAGGCGATCGCCGCGCATCTCGAGGCGCTCGGATCTCAAGCCGAACGATCGGCAGCTGCTGCACAACCTGCTGGATCTCTTCAGCGAGACCAAGCAGTGGAAGAAGGCGATGGAGATCCTGATGCGCCTCGCCGAGCTGGAGACCGGCAAGCGTGAAGGCGAAGTTCCTGGTCGCCGCCGGCAACATCGCCAACTACGAGCTGCACTCGCACCGACGAGGCGGTGGAGCTCTACAACCAGGCCCTGGATGAGGACCCGGACGATCTGAAGGCCTTCGAGCGGATCGACAAGATCATGACCGCGAAGAAGGACTGGAAGAACCAGGAGCGGAACTACCGCAAGATGATCAAGCGGATCGGGCAACGATCCGCCGCCCGAGCGCAAGGCCACGGTGATCGCGCTCTGGCACGCGCTGGGCGAGATCTACCGGTCGCGGCTCAAGGACTTCAAGTCGGCGACCGCGGCCTTCGAGGTTGCGGTCAGCTGGATCCCGACGCCACCGCCGCGGCACCAGATCCTGGCCGAGCTGTACCAGCTGGCGGGGCCCGAGTCCTACGAGAACGCGGTCAAGGAGTACCGCCACCTGATCAAGGCGACCGCAGGACTTCGGCCAGATGGCCGTCTACATGAAGACGCTGCGCAAGCTGTTCATGGAGATGCGCCAGTACGACCGCGCCTTGTGCGTCGGCGCGGCGCTGGTCTTCCTGCGCAAGGCCGACGCCGAGGAGCAGCAGTTCTTCGAGCAGTACCGGCCCAAGGCCTTCACGCGCGCCAAGGCGCGGCTGACCGAGGAGCTGTGGCAGAGAACGTCTACCACCCCGACGAGGATCGCTACATCTCGGCGGTGTTCGCGACGGTCAGCCAGGCGGTGGCGGCGGCCAAGGCGCGCGAGCACAAGGACTGGGGGCTCAAGCGCAAGGACAAGCGCGACGTCGCCACCGACCAGCTGCTGTTCAGCAAGGTGTTCAACTACGTCAACCAGGTGCTGGGCGTGCCCCAGCCCGAGCTGTACCTGCGGCCCGAGTCGCCGGGCGAGCTGGATCTGGCCAACGCGCGGGAGAAGACCCAGCTGCTCCCGTCGTTCGTGGTCGGCTCGGGCCTCCTGCAGGGGCGGCCGGAGAAGGAGCTGGCCTACGTCATCGGCAAGAAGCTGACGCTCATGCGGCCCGATCACTTCGTGCGCTGGCCGACGGTCGTGCCGACGGTGGCGGAGCTGAAGGTGGTGTTCCTGGCGGCGCTGAAGCTGGTGCAGCCGAAGTTCGAGGTGAAGACCGGACCTGGCCCAGGCGGTCGGGCAGTACCTGCAGGTGCTGCCGAAGCTGGTGCCGCCGCAGATGATCGAGCAGCTGGGGGTGGTGGTGCAGCGGTTCATCAACGCCAAAGGCCGAGGCCGACATCAGCCGCTGGGCGACCGCGGTCGACTACACCGCGACGCGCGCCGGGTACCTGATCTGCAACGACCTCGAGGTCGCGTCGCGCCTGGTGCAGACCGAGCCGGTGTCGATCGGCGTCGCCGAGCCCAAGGACAAGCTGCGCGACCTGCTGCTCTGGTCGATCTCCGACGAGTACTTCGCCCTCCGCGAGCATCTGGGGCTGGTCATCGGTCAGGGCTGACCAGTGTCCGCTGCCCCGTGGTTGGCCCTCGCCGTCGCCCTGCGTGGCGGTGGGCCTCTGGCTGGGGCGGCGGGCGATGCAGCGCCAGGTCGCCGCGTTCTCCGCCGGCGTGAACGCCGTGCGGGAGGCGATCGCCCGCGCCTCGGCCGCCGAGCGGACCGAGATCCTCCGCGGCGCGGAGATCGAGGGCGCGCGAGCAGGCGCTGACGGCGGCGGCCAACGACGACACCGTCCGCCGCGTGCGGGAGGCCGAGCTCGACGCGCCGGGCCCGCCGGCTGGCGGCGCGGGACGCCGAAGCGGAGCTCCTGGAGGGGCGCATCGCAGAAGCGCGCCAGCGGCTCGAGGCGGCCCGCGCCCGTTGCGCCCAGCAGCAGGCCGAGGTGGCCGGGCAGCGCAGCGAGGCGGCGTCCGCGCACGTGGCCGCGCGCGCCGCCCTGGAACGGACCGCGGGTGAGACCGCGGCGATCGCCACGGCCGTCATTCGCGAGGCGGAGATCGAGCAGGCGCGCGCGCTGGCGGCGCGCGCCGAGCGTGCGGCAGGCGAGCTCGCCGCCGACGGCGCCGGCAGGGGCGGCAAGCGGATCATGGGGATCGCGATGGGGCGCTTCTCCGGCCACTACCTGACCGAGCGGCTGTCGTCGTTCGTTCCGCTCGGCCCCGGGGCGGCGTCCGAGGCGCTGATCGGCCCGGGCGAGGCCAACCTGCGCGCGATCGAGGCGGTCGCCGGCGTGACGCTGTCGCTCGCCGAGCACCGGCGACGCGATCCGGCTGGAGGGGCTCGACGGCGTGGGGCGCGAGGTCGCCCGGCGGATCCTGGCGCGGCTCTCGCGCGAGCCGCGCCTCGCCGCCGACGCCGGGCAGGTGACCCGCACGGCGCGCGAGATCGCGACCCGGCTCAACGGCGAGCTGGCCGATCTCGGGCGGCGGGCGTTCGCCGCCCTGGAGATCCCGACCGCCCACGCCGAGATCGTCGGGCTGGTGGGGCGCCTCAACTACCGCACCAGCTTCACCCAGAACCAGTGGAAGCACGCCATCGAGGCCGGCGTTCCTCTGCGGGATGATGGCCGACGGAGCTGGGCTCGACCCGAAGCTGGCCCGGCGGGCGGCGCTGATGCACGACATCGGCAAGGCGCTGACCCACGAGCTCGACGGGTCGCACGCCGTGATCGGCGCCGACTACGCCCGCCGCCTGGGCGAGTCCGAGGTGGTGGCCAACGCGATCGGCGCCCACCACACCGACGAGCCCTTCTCCAGCCCGTACGCCTATCTGGTCGCGGCCGCCGACGCGATGTCGGGTGCGCGGCCGGGCGCGCGCCGCCAGACCGACGACAACTACCTGGCCCGCATCGGCGATCTCGAGCGGATCACGCGCGGGTTCAAGGGCGTCGCCGAGGCGTTCGCGGTTCAGGGGGGGCGCGAGGTCAGGATCTACGTCGAGGAGGAGAGAGTCGACGACGTCGGCGCCGTGGAGATGTCAGGCGCGATCGCGGCCAAGATCTCCGAGGAGATGCGGTTTCCCGGTCAGATTCGGGTTACGGTGATCCGCGAAATGAAAGCCGTCGAGGTCGCGTCGTGAACATGGACCTGCCGCCGATCGTTTTCTACGTCCTGGGCGCCATGTTCCTGGTGTTCGGGGTGCTGCGCGGGCTGCTCCTGGGCCGGCGACGCGCTGAGCGCGAGCTGACCGAAGACACCCCCGAGCGGATGAAGGCCCGCCGCCGCCACCTGTTCTTCGGCGTGCTCTGGGTGCTGGTCGGCGTCTTCCTGATCGTCGAGACGTCCGGCCTCTTGCGCCGGCACCGCTAAACGCCCTCCAGTGGGCGTCGCTGGCGCGCGTCCCGGTGTCGAGGGGGCGGGGGCGCAGCCAGAGCAGCAGCGCCGGCAGCGCGACGATCGCGGCCGAGAGGCAAGCCACCTCGCCGATGATCGCCATCAGACCGAAACCCTGCAGCGCCTGATTGCGCGCGGCCAGCAGTGAACCGTACCCGACGATCGTCGTCCACGAGCAGAGCGCCACCGCGGCGCCGGTGGTGACGATGGCCCGCGCGACGTCGCGCTCCTCGCGATAGCGGGTGACGACGTTCAGCGCATACTCGGCGCCGATACCGAAGGTGATCGGCAGCGCGATGAAGTTCAGGAACGTCACGTGGACCTGGGCCCAGCCCGCCCCGCCGACCATCAGCAGCACGCCGACCATCAGCGTTCCCAGCGCCATCAGCGCCGCCGCCGCCGGCCGGATGGTGAACGCGATGATGACCAGGACCGCCAGCAGGGAGGCGACGGTGGCGATCGGGCCGTCGTGGAGGACCGAGCGGATCATCGACCCGAAGACCACGGCCGCGCCGGAGGTCTCCATCTCCTTGCCGTTTTCGAGCTTGAGGTGCTGGATGACCGAGGCGATGCGCAGCAGATCGCGGCCGTTCCAGACCGACAGCCCGCTCTCGGGCGGATAGACCAGCACCACCCGGCCGATGGTGCCGTCGACCTCGGTGAAGGGGCGCCGGGCGATGGCGGGGATGTCGGTCGGGGCCAGCTCGCGCAGCGTGTCGGGGGGATCGATCTTGGCCAGATCGGCGCGTTCCTTCTCGTCGAGCACCGCCAGCGCCGGGTCGTGCGTCAGCTTGCGGATCTGCGCGATGATCGCCAGCTTGCGACGCTGCGCCTCGGGCGTCCCGGGGAGCAGGTCGTAGATGTTCACGATCTGGTCGATGACCCGCTTGCCGCCCGGCTGCGCGGCTTTCTCCGCATCCTGCCGCCGGATGGCCTTCTTGATCGGCTCCACCTCGTCGACGCTGTCGGCCAGGATGATCGTCGGCGACGGCCAGCGTCCGAACACCTTGTCGATGCTGCGGCCGAACTGCTGGGACTCCTCGGTACGATCCAGCTTGGCGTTGAGCCTACGAAAGTCGTACTCGAACGGGTCCTTCAGGAAGTGCCGGAGGCCGACCACCGAGATGATCCCCAGCGCGGTGAAGACCATTGTGACGGCGATCGGGCGTCGCTGGAGGAACGCGGCGAGGGGCCCCAGCTCCAGCGGCGCGCGCGTGACGCGGACGCGCGCGCCCACGGCCCTGCGGTCGAGCACGATCAACATCGCCGGCAGCACCGTGAAGGTCGCGAACCAGCAGAACATCGCCCCGACGGCCCCCATCACCCCGAACTGGTAAAAGCCGCGGAAGCTGGTGACCATCAGCGACGCGTAGGCGACAGACGCCGCGAACGCCGCCACCAGGGTGCCCCGCCAGCACCCGGCGAGCGCGGCGAGCAGCGCCGGGTTGGGCTCCTCTCCCTTGGCGCGTTGCTCCTCGTAGCGGGACATCAGCACGATCGCGTAGTTGATCCCGTTGCCGACGATGATCGACCCCAGGAACGCCGTCGACGAGTTGAGGTAGCCGAACGCGAGCTGGGCCGTCGCGAACGCGGCCGCGGTGCCGAGCCCAGCCGGAATTCCCGTCAGAGGAATCGCCCGCAGCCGCCGGAAGTAGAGCCCGATCGAGATCGCGACGATGGTGAGGCAGGTGATGGTCACCCACAGGATGTCGCGTTCGACCGCCTGCCGGGCCGCGATCGCCGTCGAGATCGGCCCCCCGATCTCGACCCGCATCTCCGGGTGGTAGCGGCTGGGCGGATCCTCGGCGATCAGCTTGTGCGCGGCGTCGTACAGCCCCTCGCCCGCGTGCTCCACGAACAGCCCGCCGGGCGGGAGGGCCGCGATCCAGACGTACTCGCCGTTCTTGCTGCTGAAGACGCCGCCCGGGAAGCGCTCCTCGACCCCATCCTTGCGGGTCAGGCGCTTGCGCATCGAATCGATCGATTCGTCGTCGCCCAGCGACACGAAGAGCGGATTCTTGCGTTTGCTGATCTCGGTGCGGAGCCGGTCGCGGATCGACTCGAGGTCCTCCTCCGAGACGTACAGCCACTTGTTCCGCTCGAAGAAGGCGCGGACGTCTTTGATGTCGTAGGTCGCCAGGCTGACGACCGACGGCGGCAGCTTGCGCAGCCGCTCGGTGAGCGCCTCGGCGTAGCGCAGGTTCGCGGCGAGGTCGGGGGAGCGAATTCCGACCAGGAGCAGCGACAGATCGCCCATGCGCTTTTGCGTGCGGGTCAGCGCCACGACGCCGGGATCGTCGCTGGGAAGCAGCTCGACGATCGCCGTCTTCAGCTGAAGACGCGAGGAGAGGCCGACCGTCAGCACGAAGAACAGGAACCCGCCGACGAGAATTGCCCCAGGATGACGCGTGAGCCAGCCGTGGTAGCGGCTGACACGGCTGTGGGCGGGAGGCGCCATTGGCGCAGAAACTTAGCAAGGAACGATCGTGTTCGGAACCTTTCTGGCGAGGGGGAGGCCGGGAACCGGGCCTTCGCAGACGGGTATTGGACCGGCGAGGGACCGCGTATGCCACGTTCGCCGTCGGTGTGTGTGAAACCGGTCCTGTTGTGTGACGCCGGTCGTGTTTACGAACGGGGGCTCCGTCGATATGCTTGGCGGATGCACTTCCTTCGCTTGGGCGGGCGACCATGGTTGCTCGCCGGCGCGGTCGCGCTCGCGGCCACACTGGCGCCGTCCGTGGCCCGGGCCGTCGGGGAAGAGATCACCGACGTGCGGGTGGCCGGCAACCAGCGCACCGACGAGGCGACCGTGCGGTCGATCGCCGGCGTGTCGATCGGCGACACCCTCGAAGCCGACACCCTGGACATCATCCGTGAGCGCCTCAACACGCGTGGGCTGTTCGCCGACGTCAACGTCTGGTGGGAGGTCAACGGCGCCGGCGTCCGCATCGTCATCCAGGTCAAGGACAAGTTCCCCTGGGCCCCGGTCCCCACCGGGTCCTGGTCGGCCAACAACAAGGCGCTGGGGGTGGTGTTCGTCCACGGCAACCTGTTCGGGCGCGGCAAGCAGCTCCTGCTCGGCGCGCGCGTCGCCACCGTCGATTCGGGCGCGGTGATCGCTTACCGCGATCCGGCGCTGTTCGGGAGCTGGATCTACTGGCAGGTGCAGGGGGTCTTCGAGCGAAAGAACGTTCCCGAGTACGACCCCGACGACCAGAGCGCGCGCAACGGGGCGTTCCGCAACACCATCCTGCAGTCGTTCGGCTGGGAGCCGGCGATAGGCATCGCCTGGTTCCGGCGGGTGAAGACGCAGGTCGCCTGGAAATACGAGGATTTCAGCGTCCAGAAGTCGTACCTGCCGAGCGATCCCGACCAGCGGCCGATCGCGGATCAGGCGACGCGGGGGGCGCGCGTCGGCTTCGGGCGGGCCCAGCTCAACTTCGACTTTCGTGCCCGGGAGTTCGCGGTCATGACCGGCACGTCCCTGGCCGGCTCAATCGATATCGCCGGCGGCGCGTTTCGTGGCGACCTCGACTGGTGGCGGTTCGGGGGTGGGTTCGAGCACGGCATCAAGTTCTTCAAGAGCCACAACCTCATCTATGCCTCCAGCGCGTCGTTCGGGCACAACCTGCCGTTCTGGAACGAGGCCACCGCCGGCGGGCCGAACCTGCGCGGCTACCTCTTCCAGCAGTTCCGCGGCGACAGCCAGGTCTCGGCCAAGATCGAGTACCACTTCCCGCTGTTCTCGATCGGCTCCCTCGACTTCCGGGCCCTGGGCTTCTACGACGCGTCGGCGGTCTGGTTCCGCGAGCTGCCGCCCACAGCCGATCCGCTCATGAACAGCTACGTCGTTCGGAACACCCCGGACGCCCGCTCGTACTACGTCGGCCCGAACGGGTTGCGGCAGGGGTTCGACTTCACCCGCGACATCCACCAGGACGTCGGCGGCGGCCTGCGCTTCTTCCTGCGCTCGGTCGCGATACCTCTGGTCGGGTTCGACGCCGGCTACGGCCTGGAAGCCCACACCTGGCGCTTCCTGTTGGTCGTCGGCGCCTAGCTGTCAGAGACCTACCAGCGGGGTGTTCAATATTGAACACTCGGGCACCGGACCTGTCGAAATATTGCAGTAATGTCATCTAGTTGAAACGAGGCTCGGGGATGGCGCCGGGCTTGCTCTACCCGCTTCGCCATGTCCGCGTCTGGGCTTCCGTTCGTCACTCCGTTTCCTGCCGGTCAGCTTGGCGGCGCGTTCAGCCCCGCTCGCCCGGCCAGTCGCACGCCGTCGGGCGTCGCTCGCCGGTCGCCGTTCGGAGCCCTGCCGCTGCCGAAGGTCCTGCTCTGCGACCTCGACGGGACCTTGATCGACAGCATGCCGGCGCTGGCCGAGATCGCCACCGAGGTGATGGAAGAGGTCTTCGGCACCCCGCGGGTCCTGGCCCGCGAGCTCTACCTCGCCACCTGCGGGATCCCGTTCGCGCAGCAGCTGGAGGAGATCTTCCCCGGCGACGCGCGCAACGTCGCCGCAGCGGATGCGTTCGAGGCGCGCAAGCCCGACCGCTGCAGCACCATTCAGGTGTCGGCCGAGACCCGGGGCGCGCTCGAGCGCCTGCGTGAGGCGGGGGTGCGCATCGCGGTGTCGTCGAACAACGGCACCGACAACGTCGACACCTTCGTCCGCAGCGCGGGGTTCCCGTTCGATCTGGTGCTCGGTTACGGCGGTGGGCTGGCCAAGGGCAAGCCGCACCTCGACGCCTGCTCGCGGGCGTTCTCTGCCGACCGCCAGGAGATGCTCTTCATCGGAGACTCGCTGCACGACGGCGAGATCGCAGAGCGCGAGGGTGTGCCCTTCGTCGGGCTGGCCACGACGTTCGCGCCCGAACGGTTCGCGCTCCGCTTTCCTCACGCCCCCGTGCTCCGCAAGTTCTCCGCCTTGCCCGAGCTCTTCGCCTAGCCCGCCGCCATGCAGGCGGTGCTGCTCGCGGCCGGGTTGGGTAGCCGCCTGGGCGCCCTGACCGAACGGTTGCCGAAGGCGCTGATTCCGGTCGGGGGAGAGCCTCTCCTGGGGCACGCGGTGCGGTTCGCCCGCGCTGCGGGCGCCGCCGAGATCGTCGTGGTCGCCGGTTACGGATACCCGCTGGTCTCGGACGAGGTGGCCCGCCTGGCGTTGCCGGTTCGGCTGGTCGAGAACACCGCATTCCGCGACGGTAACCTGGTGTCGCTGCTGGCCAGCCGGCCGCACCTCGCCACCGACGCCGACCTGCTGGTGATGAACATCGATCACATCTACCGCCCGGCCATCGCGACGCTCGCAGCGGCGCCGGTCGACGATGTGACGGCCTTCATCGACACGGACCGCACGCTGGGGGCCGACGACATGAAGGTCCAGCGCGACGCCGCGGGGCGGGTCCACCGCATCGCGAAGACGCTCCCGGACTGGGACGCGGGGTACGTCGGCATGACCAAGGTCCCGGCGACGGCCTGGGCTCGCTACTGGGCCGCGGCCGAGGCGACGCTGGCCGCGGAGGGGCGCGCGGTTCATGTCGAGAGGGTGCTCGGCCGCCTCGTCGAGGCGGGTCAGCCGCCGCGCTGCCGGGACATCAGCGGTCACGGCTGGCTGGAAGTGGACCTCCCGGAGGAGCGCGCCCAGGCAGAGGCGGCGTTGCGCTCGGGGGGCTGGAAATAGGGGTTTTCCCTTACGCTTCGTGACGCATGCGGACTGCCCGCGGCGCGGTGAGTCTGCTAGCCTGCGCCCCGTGAACCTGGATCGGGAGCTCGAAGTGGCCCGCCTCGCCGCCCGCGAGGCCGGCAAGGTCATCCTCAGCCACTACGGCGCCGAGGAGATCGAAGTCCAGACGAAGCCCGATTCATCGCCGGTGACCGTCGCTGACGAGGCGGCCAACAACCTCCTGCTGGCCCGCCTGCGCGCCGCTTTTCCGGACGACGGGATACTCAGCGAGGAGACGCCGGACGACGGCACCCGGTTCTCGCGCCGGCGGGTCTGGATCATCGATCCTCTGGACGGAACCCGGGATTTCCTCGCACAGACCGGCGACTTCTGCGTCCACGTCGGGCTCGCGATCGACAACGTCGCGGTTCTGGGCGTGGTCTACCAGCCGGTCAGGGATGCCCTCTATTTCGCGCGCAAGGGGGGCGGCGCGTTCCTCGAGGCGGCCGGCGAGACGCAGCGGCTCGCGGCGTCGAAGCGCGAGAAGCCGAGCGACCTGCGCGTCGGCATCTCGCGACTGAACCCCGACGAGGGGCTCGGGAAATGCCTGGCGGCTTCGGGGCTGGCCCCGCGTGCCGTGCAGATGGGCGCTTCGGTCAAGCACATGGCGCTCGCGCGCGGTGATCTCGACGGGGTGCTGAACCTGTCGCAGTCGGAATCAGAATGGGACACCTGCGCTCCGGAGGTCGTTCTGACCGAGGCCGGCTGCAAGGTGACCGACGGCGACGGGCGGCCGTTCCGCTACAACCAGAAGGATCTGTTCCGTCGGCGCGGCAGCGTCGCCAGCAACGGCCAGTGCCATCCGTTCATGCTCCGGATCATCGCCCCCTGCCTGATCGAAGGCCCGGACTCGATCTACGTCGCGCCCGTCGCGACGCGAGGTCAGAGCTTCAGATCGCCGCCGGGATCCTGATCGGCGAGGCGCTTGCGGATCGCGTCGGCGTCGTCGGGAGGGGCGGGGACCACCGTCACGGAGAGGCGGATCCAGCTCCCCTCGCGCGCGTCGGTCGGGAGAGTGGTGGCGGGGACGGTGAACGTGGTCTCGCCAATCAGCAGCCGCGCGCTGCCGGCCTCGATGGCATCGACGAAGGCAAGCGTGTCCGCCTTCATTTCGCCACCAAGGCCGCCACGTCGTGTTCCGCGTGCGTCCGCACCCGGGCCCCGTCCATCTCGACGGTGATGGTGCCATCGCGATCGGTCCGGTAGAGCCGCGTCCCCGCCTTCGCGAGCCGCGCCAGCGTCTCGGGAGCCGGGTGACCATAGTCGTTGGTTTCCCCGACCGAGACGATCGCCACCGTCGGGGAGACCGCGCGAAGGAACGCCGCGCCCGACGAGTACTGGCTGCCGTGGTGGGCGACCTTGAGCACCGTCGCGGCCACCCGCGCGCCGCTGGCCAGCAGCCAGCGTTCCGTGGCTGCTTCGGCATCCGCCGCGAACAGGGCGGAGGTCTTGCCGTAGTCGAGCCGCACCACGACGCTGTTCGCGTTGACGTCCGAGCGCGTGCCCGTCAGCGCCGGCACGGGCGGCGACAGCAGCGTCAGCCAGGCGCCACCGCCGATGTCGATGCGCCGCCCGCGCTCCGCCGCCCGCACGGGCACCCCCCGCGCGTCGAGCGCGTGTATCAGCGCCGTGTAGGCCTTGCTGGGGTGCGGGAAGGGCGCGTCCATGTACATCCGGGCGCCGACCGCCCGGATCACGTCGGCCAGCCCGCCGAGGTGATCGGCGTGGCGGTGGGTGAGCAGGACGAGATCCAGCGGCCGGCCACCGTGGGCGCGCGCCAGGGAGACCAGCGCCGGGCCGGCCTGGCGCGGGCCCCCGTCGATCAGGATCGTCTTGCCGGTCGGTGAGGTGATGAACGCCGCGTCCCCCTGCCCGACGGAGATGAGCTCGATCCGCAGGGGCGGGGCTGCCCGGGCGCTGCCCACAATCGCGGCCAGAAGGGCGAGCGCCAGCAGGACGCTCCGCGGCCAGCGCGGGATCGACGGCATCCGGACACGCTACGGCCGCGAGCAGGAGCCAGGCAAGAAACCGAAGCGACCGGGCGGGCATGCCGCCCGTATCGGCCTCGGCTCAGGCTAGTCGCGGGCCGGGGTCTTGAAGACGCGAAACAGCAGAACGAGGCTCGGTAGCAGGATCGGCATTCCCCCCAGCATGACGAGCAGCAGCAGGCGCTGGGTACGCACGCTGGCGGAGGCGCTGGCCAGCGTCAGGTCGGGGACGACGAGGTACGGGTACTGAGCCAGCGCCCAGCCGAGCAGGATCAACACCGTCTGTGCCACCGCCGCGCCCCGCGCGAGGCGAAAGCGGCGGGTGACCAACGCGGCGAACGCGGTGAGCGCCGCCACGGCCGTCAGGCCATGGAAGGGCCAGCTCCAGGGGCGCTCGGTCAGCGCCGCCCGCACGCGCGGCGCGCCCGTGCCGGATAGCAGGAAAGCGAGCAGCGCGGCGACCCCCACCGCGACGCCGGCCGCCAGCGCCCGTCGGCGAAAGTCCTCGCGCAGCGTCGGGTCAACCACCTCGACGGTCAGGTAGACCGCGGCCAGGAACGCGAACAGCGCCAGGGCGAAGCCGCCGACCGCGAGCGGGAACGGCGCGAGCCAGGCGGCGAAGAAGCCGCTGGTCACGATCCCGGACTCGACGCGGATCCTGCCCGACACGAGCGCCCCCACGATCATTCCCAGCATCACCGGCGCGCCAGCGCTCGCGCTCGAGAACAGGAGCCCAAAGCGCCGCTGTCCGCGATCGCCCGTGGTGTCGAGGGCGCGAAAGGTGAACGCCGAGCCGCGCAGCACCACGCCGATGAGGAACAGCGTCAGCGGCACGTGCAGGGCGACCGCGATCGCGGCAAACGCCGGCGGGAAGCCGCTGAACAGCAGCACGACGACCAGGATCAGCCAGACGTGGTTCGCCTCCCAGATCGGCCCGATCGCGGCAGCGATCGCCCGGCGCTGCGCGGCGGCGCGCGGGCCGCTGGCCAGCAGATCCCAGATCCCACCCCCGAAGTCGGCGCCGCCGAACAGGACGTACAGGCAGAGCACGGCGGCGATAGCCGCGGCCAGCGTCGTCTCAATCGACATGGGGCCGCTTCCCGGCGGGCGTGTCGGCGACGACCAGCTGCCGCCAGAGCAGGTAGGCGACGGCCACGCCCAACAGGAGATAGACGATCGTGAACAGCCAGAAAGGCGCCGCCTTGTAGGGAAAGGCGGTGACCGCGGCGGCGGTGCGCATGTAGCCGCGCACGACCCACGGTTGGCGCCCCCACTCGGTGACGAGCCAGCCGGCCTCGAGGCTGACGAAGCCCAGCGGCCCCGAAAGCGCCAGCGCGATCAGCCAGCGACGGCTGTCGGGCCAGCGCCGCCGCCGCCAGCGGGACACGAGCGCCGCCAGCCCGAGCAGCGCCATCGCCGTCCCGGCGCCGACCATGGTCTGGAAGGCGTTCCGAACCGCCAACACGGGGGGCCAGTCGGCGCGCGGGAACGCCTCCAGCCCGGCGACGGTGGCGTCGAAGTCGCCGAACGCCAGGAAGGAGAGCCCGCCCGGAACCGCGATGGCGCCCGTGAACGCGCCGGTGGTGAGATCGGGCACGCCGCCGATGTGCAGGGGAGCCCGCGGCCCCGTGTGGAGGTGCCCCTCGGCGGCAGCCAGCTTCAGCGGCTGCGCCACAGCGACGTGCTTGGCGGCGCGATCGCCCGCGAGCGGCTGCACCAGCGCCGTCACGCACGCGATCGGCAGCGCCAGGCCCAGCGCCTTCCGGTGCAGGACGCGGGTGGGGTCGCGCATCAGGAACAGCGCGTGGATGCCGACCATCGCCCACGCGGTCGCCTGATAGCAGGAGATGAGCACGTGCACCGTCTGGTACGGCCACGACGGGCTCCACATCGCGACCAGCGGGTCGAATCCGGCCGGGCCGGCCGGAGACGGCCCGTTCATGAACGCGTTCACCAGCGTCACGAAGAACGCCGATGCCGCCCCGCTGAGGGCGACGCCGATTCCGGCCCCAAGATGTGCGCCCGACGAGACCCGGCCCCGCCCGTAGAGGTAGATGCCGAGGAAGATCGCCTCCGTGAAGAACGCGATCCCCTCCAGCGCGAACGGCAACCCGATCGCTTCGCCGAACGCCCCCATGAAACGCGGCCAGAGCAGCCCCAGCTCGAACGACAGGACCGTCCCCGAGACCGCGCCGACAGCAAATAGGATGCTGGTCCCCTTGGCCAGCCGCTTCGACAGCTGCAGGTAGTCCGCGTCGCCGGTACGGCGGTGAAGAAGGTCGGCGATCACCATGAACGCCGGCAGGGCGACCCCCACGGCGGCGAAGACGATATGGAACGCCAGCGACACCCCCATCTGGGCGCGGGCATAGGTCAAGGGCTCCCAGGACATCGACGCGGCTCATTCTGCGTCAGCGCCCTGACACGCGCTAACGCGGCGTCCATAGACGCACCCGCACCGTCGGTGTTGCGCTTGTGTGTGCAAGGGTGGGATGGCATTCTCAGGGCCCCTGGGGCACGGGTAAGTGGCGGAAGGATGAATAGCTTCATGATTAACGGTGCGAGCCAGCTGAGTAGGACGGTGCCAATGGGGCTGCTGCCCACCCGCCCACTGAACGCCGCCACGCCGGCCGCGGCCGTGCCGGTCATCCTGTGCGCGACGGAAGCCGAGGCAAAAGGGGCGCGCGTGAGGGTCGGCGGACTGCGCGTCGTCGATCGCGCGATTCGCCAGCTGGCGCGTCTGCGCGACGCGCGCGTGGTGATCGCGTCCGACGGCAGCGTTCCGTTCCCGCGCCAGCTGCCCCGCAACATCGAGCTTCGCGAGCTCGAGGGGGATGTCGACGTGGCCCTGGCGGCGCTGAAGGCCGAGCTCGGGTCCGAGACCACCACCGTCGGTGCCGACACCGTCTGGCTCCAGCCGGGGCGGTTCGAGAAGGGGGTCAAGGTGGTGGACCGAGCCTCTCGCCGTGTGGCGGCCGATCTGGTGTTCGAAGATCTGCAGCGGGACACCGTCGGCATCGTCGACCGGCTCCTCAACCAGAAGATCTCGTCGCGCCTGACCCGCCTGCTGTTTGCCAACCTGCCGATCTCCCCCGCGCTGATCACGCTGCTCGCCGGATTCGTCGGGGTCTACGGCGCGCTGATGGTCGCGGGCGGCGATTGGGAGACGATCGTGCTCGGATTCGCCGCCCTGCAGGGCTACGCGATCCTGAGCGGCTGTGCTGGAGAGCTGGCGCGCCTGCGCTTCCACCAGACGCCGCTCGGGGCGTGGCTCGACACCATGGTCGGCGACTTCATCTCGATCGTGATGGTGCTGGCGGTCGGGCTGTCTCTCTGGCGCCACGGCGGCAGCTTCCTGGACATGAAGATGGCGCTGGTGGCGGCCGGGCTGACGCTCCTCTATGTCGCGCTCGTGTACCGCGAGCTGATCCGCCAGGGCGAGGGGGACGTGCTCAAGCTCCGGTGGTGGTTCGCTTACGGGCAGAGCCTGCGCGGGCTGACCGGCTCGGGCAGCCAGTCGATCAAGCTCTTCATGGTGCTCGGCCGGCGCGACTTCGTCATCTTCACCGCGCTGGGGCTCGCCCTGTTCGAGCAGCTGCCGATCGTGCTGCTCTACGCCCTGATCGTCGGGATCGTTCGGGCGGGGGGCGCGGTCGGCCAGCTCCTGACTCCCGCCTGGAAGCTTCGCCCGCCGCTGTGACCCCGGCGCGCGTGCCGTCGCGCCGGGCGATTGTTGCCGTCGACGGCCTGGACGGCAGCGGTAAGTCGCAGTTCGCGGCCCGGCTCGTGTCCACCTGCGAGGCCGCCGGGACCCCGGTCGTCACGCTGTCGGTCGACGACTTCCGTCGGCCGGTGAGCTTCGGCGACGGGGCCGGCGACGGGGCCCGCGAGGCACAGCTCTATTACGAGCACTACTACGACTTCCCCGCCTTCGACGGCTGCCTGCGCGCGTTCCTGGCCGGCGACGATGCCGCGGTCGTCCCCCGGTACGACGGCCCCACCGAGCGCCTCGACGGCGACCGAACCTTTCATTTTACCGGCGCGGAGCTGGCGATCGTCGACGGCGTGTTCCTGCGCCGGGCACCCGTCATCGCCGCCGGCGAGACCATTCTGCTCGCCGTCAGCCCCGAGGAGGCCCGCCGCCGCATCCTCGCGCGCGACCGGAAGAAGGGGCGCTCCGACGAGGAGATCCTCCGGCGCATCAACCGCCGCTACTTCCCGGGGCAGGAGCGCTATCGCCGGGAGCACGACCCGATCGGTCTGGCGGCGGTCGTGATCGACAACGACGACTGGCGGCGGCCCCGCGTCGTGCACCGGCGGTCGGCGTTTCCCCCGGTGGTCGAGCGGGCCCTCGACGAGATATTTTCAGCGCCCCGGGCCTGACGCCTCGCGGCCGCCCGCTTGCGCAGCGTCGGGGGGCGCAATACGGTATAAACCGTCGCCGCCGCGCCCCCGCGGCCGTCAAAGCGCCAAATCTCATGTTCAAGAAGATCTTCGGGACGAAGAATTCCCGCGTCATCAAGTCGATGCGACCGCTGGTCGAGCGGATCGGTCAGCTCGAGGCCGGCATGCAGGCCAAGTCCGACGCCGAGCTGCAGGGGATGACGGGCGAGTTCCGTCGCCGCCTCGAGCAGGGGGCCCCCCTGGATGACCTGCTGCCCGAGGCGTTCGCGGTCTGCCGCGAGGCGGGCAAGCGCGTGCTCGGGATGCGCCACTTCGACGTGCAGCTCATCGGCGGCATGGTGCTGCACCGCGGGCAGCATCGCCGAGATGAAGACCGGCGAGGGCAAGACCCTGGTGGCGACGCTGCCGGTCTACCTGAACGCCCTCGCGGGCAAGGGCGTCCACGTCGTCACCGTCAACGACTACCTGGCCCGCCGCGACTCCGAGTGGATGGGGCGGATCTACAAGTTCCTGGGGATGTCGGTCGGCATCGTCGTCCACGGGCTCAGCGACGGCGAGCGGCAGCAGAGCTACCGCTGCGACATCACCTACGGCACGAACTCCGAGTTCGGCTTCGACTACCTGCGCGACAACATGAAGGAGTCGATCGAGCGCTACGTCCAGCGCGAGCTGAACTTCGCGATCGTCGACGAGGTCGACTCGATCCTGATCGACGAGGCGCGCACGCCGCTCATCATCTCCGGTCCGGCCGAGGAGTCGGCCGATCTGTATCAGAAGGTCAACGCGATCATCCCCGGGCTGCGCAAGGACATCGACTACACCGTCGACGAGAAGGCGCACTCGGCGATGCTGACCGACGACGGCATCGAGCGGGTCGAGCAGCGGCTCGGGCGTCGGCAACCTCTACGACCCCGCGAACATCGAGTGGCTGCACCACGTCACCCAGGCGCTGCAAGGCGCACACGCTCTACAAGCGCGACGTCAACTACCTGATCGACGAAGGCAAGGTCATCATCGTCGACGAGTTCACCGGCCGCAAGATGCCGGGCCGCCGCTGGTCGGACGGGCTGCACCAGGCCATCGAGGCCAAGGAAGGGGTCGAGGTCCAGGAAGAGAACCAGACCCTGGCGACCATCACCTTCCAGAACTACTTCCGCCTCTACAAGAAGCTGGCCGGCATGACCGGCACCGCCGACACCGAGGCCGAGGAGTTCCACAAGATCTACAAGCTCGACGTCACGGTCGTGCCGACCAACCGGCCGATGCAGCGCGCGGACGCCGACGACGTCGTCTACAAGAACGAGCGGGGCAAGTTCCGCGCGGTCGTGCGACGAGATCGAGGACTGCCACAAGCGCGGCCAGCCGGTGCTGGTCGGCACCGTCAGCGTCGAGAAGTCCGAGGTGGTGGCGTCGCTGCTGCGCAAGAAGGGCATCCCGCACAGCGTCCTGAACGCCAAGCAGCACGAGCGCGAGGCGTTCATCGTCGCCCAGGCCGGGCGCAAGGGCGCGGTCACCATCTCCACCAACATGGCCGGCCGCGGCACCGACATCATCCTGGGCGGCAACGCCGAGTTCATGGCCCGCGCCGAGGTCGACCCCGAGAACGCCGGCAAGCCGGGGCACGAGCTGTCTCCCGACAAAGAGGTGGCGTTCAAGGACGCCTTCGCCCGCTCAAGGCCGAGTGCGATGCCGAGAAGCAGGAGGTGCTGGCCGCGGGTGGTCTGCACATCCTGGGCACCGAGCGGCACGAGTCGCGCCGCATCGACAACCAGCTGCGCGGCCGCGCCGGCCGCCAGGGCGATCCCGGCAGCTCGCGGTTCTTCCTGTCGCTCGAAGACGACCTGATGCGCATCTTCGGCGCCGAGCGGATCACCGGCCTCATGGAGCGCCTGGGGATGGAGGAGGACGTCCCGATCGAGCACCGGCATCATCAACCGGGCGATCGAGAACGCGCAGAAGAAGGTCGAGGGGCACAACTTCGACATCCGCAAGAACCTGCTCGAGTACGACGACGTGATGAACCAGCAGCGCAAGACGATCTACGCGCTGCGCCGCCAGGTCCTGGAGGGGCGCTACGCCCCGGAGCCGACCGAGGAGGAGAAGAAGCCGGGGCATCACCGCGAGCGACGCGCCGCCCCCCACCGAGTCGGGCCGGTACACATCGGGAAGGGGCTGGCCCGCGACGTTCGGCCGGTGCTGGCGCGGATGTGCGGATCAGCTCACCGAGGCGCGCGTCCCCGACGCGGCCACGCGGCCGACGGGCGGCTTCACCGACCACGACCGTGCCGCTCGATCCGGTGCCAGATGCGTTCGGCGATCTATCAGCAGTTCGGCGCCTACCTGGATCCGGCGGTCATCGTCGAGGATCGACGGCCGCGCTCGACCGCCTGGCCGAGGAGGTGGCGTCGTCGATGATCCAGCAGCGCGAGCGCCTGCTCGATCTCGGCGAGGAGATGGTCCAGCGATCGTCGACGAGCACTGCCCGGCCAACACCCACGCCGAGGACTGGGACCTGGAGGCGCTGCGCCACGGCGGTCAAGGAGCGGTTCGGGTTCGAGCCCGGATTCGATGACGAAGCGGCGGGGCCTGCGAGCGCGAGGTCGCTGGTCGACTCGCTGTGGGCGGAGGTCGAGAAGGTCATCGACGCGCGCGAGGCGGAGTTCTCGCTGCCGGTGCTGCTGTACTTCGCCCGGCACTTCTACCTGGAAGAGATCGACGAGCGCTGGATCGAGCACCTCAAGGCGATGGAGGCGCTGCGCGAGGGCATCGGCCTGCGCGGCTACGGCCAGAAGGATCCGAAGCAGGAGTACAAGAAGGAAGGCTTCGTCATCTTCGGCGAGATGATGGGCATCATCGGCCGCAACGTCTGCGAGAAGCTGTTCCACATGCAGATCCAGCGCGAGGGGCAGGCCCGCGCCCGCGCCCGCCCGCGCCGCGCGCAAGATGGTCGAGTCCGGCGGCGGCACCGGCGCCGGCCGCGGCGGCGTCCTCGAACGGCGATGGCACACCGGCGGCGCAGCCCGTCCGGCGCAACGAGCCCAAGGTGGGCCGCAACAATCCGTGTCCGTGCGGCAGCGGCAAGAAATACAAGAAATGCCACGGCGCCCAGGCGACGGTCTGAGCATCTCGGTACGCGCACGGCTCGCGAGCGCGGGCGCGCTGTTGCTGGCGTTCCAATCCAGCTGGTTTTTGGCCGGCTGTCAGTCCAGCGTCGGCGACGCCGGCTGCCAGCTGACCCAGGTGACGGTGCTGCCGGGGTCGCCGCTGACGCTGCTGCCCGACGCGCGCCTCGAACGCGTCGGCGACGGCTTCGTGCTGATCGGCAGCGACGGCGCGACCGTGCGCTGGGCGTCGCTGACCGCCACCGGCGTGCTGGGGCCCGAGCGGTCGCTGACACTTCCGCCCGGGGCGACCTCCCCGCGGTTCGCGGTCGCCGGAACGACCACCGCAGGGGATCGCGTGCTGGTGGCTTACCTGACGCCCGCCGCGAACCAGTTCGACGCCGAGCTGCACGTGATCGCCGCGACCGCGGACGGCAGCGAGCCCGGCGTGCCGGGGCCGGCGCTGGTCACGTTCGTCGAGGGGGCCACGGTAGACCCGCCGCTGGTGGAGCTGGGCTCGTCGGGCAACGGCAAGGCGATGACCGCCGGTCTCGCCTGGTTCGATCGCCAGGCGGGCGCGATCCGCTTCGTCACGCTCGACGGAGCCGGTCAGATGCTCGGCGAACCGACGACCGGCGAGTCCGGCGCCGCCTTCTCGTGCCTCGACTTCTCCGGTGGAAAGGGTGACGTCACGTTCACCTACAATCGCTATCTGGACGATGCGCCCCGGCCGCCCTCGAACTTCATCTCCGAGGCGCAGGAGAACGGCCACGTCGACAATGTCCTCCGGCTGTCGGTCGCCCAGACCCGGGAGAGCCTCACCTGCTCGGTCGTCGCTCCCACCACCAAGGGCTACGCCATGGCCTGGCAAGACTATTCCGGCAGCTGGCTCGCCATCGCGGAGCGCAAGACCGACGAGCCCGACGCGGGCGCGACCGTCCCCGGGTACAAGGTCATCTCGTACCCGTTCGGCTCCGCCACCGACTTCGGGGGCCCCGATCTGCAGCCGCCGTTACGCGGGCTGGCGCAGTTCGGCACCGACTACGGCGTGATCCTCGCCAAGCCGCACGCGGTCGAGCTTTGGCGTCTGGACGGGTTCGGCGTGCGCCAGGACGGTGCGCTCGTGTTCCCGTCGTTGATGGGCAATCTGGGGGAAATCTCTGTAGTTCAGGTAGGTTCGGCGCTGGTGGGTAGTTATGCCGACTACACTGACACCGACGGGACGGCGGGACGCCGGCTGTTCGTGACGGCGACCTGTCACTGATACCTGGAATACACTTCGGGACGGGCCGGTTCAGAACAACGCAGGAACCGACAGGATGAAACGGCGGCCGATACGAGCTGATTTCGAGAAGGAGGCGCTCCCGCATCTGAGCGCCCTGTACGCGGCGGCATTGCGGATGACCCGCAACGAGAAGGACGCCGAGGACCTCGTGCAGGAGGCCTTGCTCCGTGCCTACCGCTTCTTCGACACGTTCGAGGCCGGCACCAACTGCAAGGCGTGGCTCTTCCGCATCCTGACCAACGTCTTCTGCAACCAGTACCGCGAGCGCGAGCGTGAGCACGCCGTCATGACCGAGGTCGAGTCGTCGTCGGCCAACCTCGAGCAGTTCCTGGGCGGTGCTGCGGCCGCCGGGCCCCAGGGCCGCGACACCGAGACCGCGCTGCTCGGCCGGATGGTGTCGGCCGACGTCGAGAAGGCTCTGGCGTCCGTCCCCTCCGACTTCCGGATGGCGGTGATCCTCGCCGACCTCGAAGACTTCTCCTACAAGGAGATCGCCGAGATCATGGACTGCCCGGCCGGAACCGTGATGAGCCGGCTCTACCGTGGGCGGAAGATTTTGCAGGGCCTGCTGTACGGGTATGCGGTCGAACAGGGGATAATTTCGGCCCAGGGGACCAACGGCGAGAACGGCGACAGGGCGGGGGAGACGGTGAATCTGGAGGCGTACCGGCGGCGGCGCGAAGAGGGTGAGGCGGGATGACCTGTTACGAGGCGGAAGCGTTCGGTCAGACTTACGTCGACGGCGAGCTGGCCGGGGTCGATCGCGAAGCGGTCGAGCGCCACCTCGCGGGCTGCGCCGTCTGTATGCGGCGGGTGCGTCTCGAGGGGCGGTTCAAGGCGGCGGTGCGGGCTCACCTCCCGCGCCCCGAGGTCCCCTTCGTGTTGCGGCAGCGGTTGCAGGTGGCCCTGGTCGCGCAGCCGATCGCGCCCCGTCGCTGGCCGGATTGGGCTTCGTCGCGCGGCCTGGTGCCGGCAGCGGCGGCGGTGCTGCTTCTGATCGGCATCACCGGCACGGTCCGACGTTCGAATTCGGCGGTGCTGGAGCAGTCCCAGCGGAGCTACCACACCGAGATGCCGATGGACATCGTCGGCTCGGACTGCAGCTCGATCGCGTCGTGGTTCCGGGGGCGGGTCGATTTCCCGGTGCGCGCCCCGGCGCTCGGCGGTGCGACCTGCCAGGGGGGGCGGCTGGTGAACGTCGGCGAGCGCGCCGCCGCCTACATCGTCTACCAGGTGAGCGACGGTCACCGGGTCACGTTTCTGGTGTTCGATCCCCGTGACCAGGCGTTCGAACCGGATGAGCGGCGGGTCGTCAACGGGCGCGAGATTTATCTCGGCACGGGGACCGGCGTCTCGACGGCGGCCTACCGCGATCGCGGCCTCGGCTATGTCGTCACGGCTGACCTCGACGAGGAGTCGCTGACCCGTCTCGTGACGACCTCTTTCGGTCATTGACCGGTTTGAGCCGCTGACCGGCGGCGTTCTCTGTTAGGATGATCGGCTCTCAGGGAGGCGAGATGGCTGATCGTATCGCTCTGTGCATCGAACCCGACGCCGACACCGCCACGGAGATCCGGAAGCTGCTGGAGCCGCGCGGGTTCGAGGTCAAGAGCATTTCCAACGGCGACGAGGCGATGGAGTGGGGTCGCTCCAACCCGCCTGCGGTCATCATCCTCAGCGTCGAGCCGCGGAAGGTGGGCTACGCGCTTTCGAACAAGCTGCGGCGCAGTCCCAGCCTGCGCGACGTCCCCCTGGTTCTGATTTCGTCGGAGGAGACGCAGGCCACCTTCGACCAGCACAGGAAGCTGAAGTCGCGCGCGGACGAGTACCTGCTCAAGCCGCTCGACCACGAGGTCTTCGTGGCCAAGGTGACCGCGCTGGCCGGCCAAGCGGCCGGCGGTGACGACGAGGTGCACGAGCTCGATGCCGATTCGGACATCGTGCTGGCCGACGACGACGACATCGCGATCGTCAGCTCCGAGGACGACAGCGACGAGGACCGGACGCTGCTGGCCGGGGAGACGCGCGAGAACGCCAAGCACGACACCTCCGTGCACGAGCTGGACGCCGGCGAGGGCGCCAGTCCCTTCGAGGGCGAGAAGTTCGACCCTGAGACGCAAGCCGCGTTCGCCGCGCTGGAGGCCAACTCTCCGGAGACGTCGTCTCAGAGCAACGACATGGTCGACCTTCGCAACCTCTGGTCGGACGAAGACCTTCCCCCGAACCTCGGCTGGGAGCAGGCCCCAGCGGGCGACAAGCCGGCGGCGGCGGCGCAGGAGAACACTCCGATCGTGCTGGCTGACGACGACCCGGACGCCTACCGCACCGGCGAGACGCTGGGCCCCGAGATCCTGGGGGAGGCATCGCCGCCCAACCCCGACGAGTTCAGCGATCTCGCGACCGACACCACCGGCATGGTGCTGGGCGAGGCGTTCGCGGCGCCCGTCGACGATCGGCGCGCGAAGGAGGCTGAGGCGCGCAACTCGGAGCTCGAGGCGCGCATCCACTCGCTGGAGAGCGAGCGGCAGACGCTGCGCAAGGAGATCGAGGAGGCGCGTGAGCGCTTCACCCAGTCGGCGACCTTCTCCAAGGAGCGCGAGTTCCTCGGCCTTCGCGAGATCATCAACAAGAAGGAAAAGGACATCCTCGATCTGCGCGACGCGCTCGACGCGAAGGAACGCCAGGTCCTCGACCACAAGGACAAGATCCGCGAGCTCGACCGGGCCCGGCGCGATCTCGAAGAGGCGTCGCTCGGCTTCGAGCGCAACCTGGTCGCCGCCAACGAGCGGCTGGCCGAGCTGGGGCAGGACCGGGAGAAGTCGGGGGAGCGCGAGAAGGGGCTGAAGGCCCGTCTCGACGACGCGCACGAGGAGCTGCGCAAGTCGCACGACGAGATCGACGCGCTGAAGAAGCGCGTCGGGCAGGAAGAGGTGCGCGGTCGCATGGAGACCGAGCGCACCCGTAGCGAGCTCGAAGCCCGGATCGCCGAGCAGGAAGAGACCCACCGGGCCGAGCTGGCGCGGCTCAACGACGAGCACGGCCAGGCGCTCGCCTCGGCCGAGGCGGCCCGCCAGACCGAGCTGGTCCGGAGCGACGTCGCCCACCGGGCCGAGACCGAAGGGCTGCAGCGGCGGCTATCGGAGGAGCAGGTGCTCGCCGGCGAGCGGCTGGCGTCCGAGATGGGGCGCCTGCGCAAGGAGCACGAGAAGGCGATCGCCTCGGCGCGCGACGAGCAGGCGGTTCAGCTGGCGTCGGAACGCCAGGCTTACGAGGCGGTCACGGAGCAGAAGGAACGCGACCACCGCAACGAGATCCTGGCCATGCGGCGCCGGCAGGAAGAGGACGTGGCGGCCGCCGAGGAACGCCGGCAGCGCGACATCGCCGAGCAGGAGGGGCGCCGGGTCGGCGAACTGGAGGCGGCCGAGACACGCCGCCGCACCGAGCTGCAGGCCCGCGACGAGGAGCACCACAACCGCGTCACCGAGCTCGAGCGTCGCCATCTGACCGAGAAGACCGATACGGCCGAGCGGCACCGCGCCGAGTACGACCAGGCCCTGGGGCGCGCGGCGCGCGCCGAGGGGGAGCTGGCGGCTCGGGTTCAGGAGATCGAACAGGCGTACCGGCGGCTGTCGGGGCTGGAGGCGGACATCGACGCTGTCCGCGCCGAGCTGGGGAACCGCGACGTCAAGCTGGCGCAGCAGCGCGATCGGATCGCCGAGATGGAGGCCAAGGTCGCCGACTACGAGGACCAGATCGTGCGCGCGTTCCAGCGAATCCGTGCCGACGACAAGACCGCCGAGAAGACCCGGCGGGCGCTGTCGGTGGCGCTGGCCCTGATCGACGAACGCGCCAGCACGCCCGCGGCTGCCGCGCCGCGCCCGGTCACCGAAGAGCCCGAGCTCAAGACGTAATCCCGAAGCCGTGACCGTGCCACGGTTGGCGCTGCTCGGCTGTCTGGCCGTGGCGACGGCCGGATGCCGCGCGCATCAGGTCGTCGTCGAGCGGCCGCTCTACCATGGCTTCGAGGCGATCGTGCTTCGCAACGGCGTGGCGCGGGTGACGGTGGTGCCGGCGACCGGGCGGGTCGTGGAGCTGGGGTTACTGAAGGACGGGGCGGCGCGGGGGCCGTTTTGGGAGCATCCGGCGTTCGCGCCGGGGCTCGCGGCTGACGCGGGCGGGTGGATCAACTTCGGCGGCGACAAGGCCTGGCCGGCGCCGCAGGCGGACTGGCCGAAGCTGACCGGTGAGGCGTGGCCGCCGCCGCGGACGTTCGACGCGATGCCGTTCTCGGCGACCGTCGCGGGCGGGGCCGTCGAGATGACCTCCCCGATCGACCCCGACTACGGGGTGCGCGTCCGACGGCGGATCGCCCTCGATCCCACGACGCCGGTGATGACGATCGAGACGCGCTACGAGAAGGTGCAGGGCCCGCCCGTCACGGTGGGGGTCTGGACGATCACGCAGCTGGAGCCGCCCGAACGGATGTTCGTGCGGCTCCCCGTCCGGTCGGCCTTTCCGGGCGGCCACCGGAGCAAGCTCGCCGCGGCGCCGCGTGAGCTCCGCGTCGACGGCCGGCTGCTGTCGCTCGCGCGCGATCCGGCCGAGAAGACCCAGATCGTCAGCGACGGCGACGCGCTGTTGTGGGTCGGCGACGGGCCGGATCTGCTGCTGGAGGCGTTGCCGGCCGCCGCCGGGTCCGGTACCGGCGACTGGCCGGAGGGGGCGCACGCCCAGATCTACACCAGCCCCGACGGTGACCAGCACTACGTCGAGCTGGAGCTGCTCGATCGGCTCCACCGGCTCGGGCCCGGCGACAGCGCGGCGTTCACTGTCCGCTACACATTGATCCCGAGGTCGGAGACCGACCCGCTGCGCGAGGCGCAGAAGGTCCTCAGATGAGTCAAAGTGCGGGCATGACACCTGATGTGACGGCGGTGATCGAGCCGCGCGAGCGCGATCTCGGGGACGGCTTCTTCGTGCGGCGCCTCCTGCCGGCGGGGACCCAGCGGGCGGTCGGCCCCTGGCTGTTCTTCGATCACTTCGGCCCCACGCGGCTGCCGCCGGGGCGGGGGATGGACGTCCGCCCCCACCCGCACATCAACCTCGCGACGGTCACCTACCTGTTCGAGGGGGAGATCGTCCACCGCGACAGCCTCGGCTCGCTGCAGGCGATCCGCCCGGGCGACATCAACTGGATGACCGCGGGGCGCGGGATCGTCCACTCGGAGCGGACCGGGTCCGAGCTGCGCGCCGCGGGCTCGAACGTGCACGGGCTGCAGCTCTGGGTCGGGTTGCCGCGCACCGACGAGGAAACGGCGCCCGCGTTTCACCATCATCCGGCGGCGACGCTCCCGGAATTCGTCGTCGGGGACGCCACCCTGCGGCTGCTGGCGGGCGAGGCCTTCGGCCGTCGCTCGCCGGTCCGCACCTTCTCGCCGCTGACCTACCTCGACGTCGCCCTGCCCGCCGGGGCCTCCGCCGAGCTACCGCCCGAGCGGGGCCAGCGCGGCCTCTACGTCATCACCGGCCGCGTCGCCTGCGGGGGCACGGGCTACGAACCGCACCGCATGCTGATGCTGGCGGCCGACCGTCCGGTGCGGCTTCACGCCGACGTCGCCACCCGGGCGGTCTTGATCGGCGGCGAACCATTTCCCGAGGCACGCCACATCTGGTGGAACTTCGTCTCCAGCTCCGAGGCGCGGCTCGAACAGGCCAAGCGGGATTGGCTCACCCGGCGCGGCGCCGCCGACGGGCCGTTTCCTCTCGTGCCCGGAGACAGCACCGAGTACATCCCGCTTCCGGAGTGAGACGGCCGGCTCAGACCATCGCTCCCGTCGAAAGTTCCTGGAGAACTTTTCGCGCCCCGGCGCTGTCCCTCCCTCGCGACCCGCAGAAACGTCCGCGTTGGACGTTCGTGACGGTCGCGGGAGGCTCACATGCGGCGAACCCGGTTCGCGGTGCAGGTGGCCGTGGCTGCGCTCTTGCTCGCGCGCGGTAGCGGTCTGGTCATGGCGGGCAAGGCGATCGGGCCCCGGCGTTCAATCGACAGGTGCGTCAAGTACAGCAAGGAGCAGCTCGGGAACGAGGGGCTGCGGATGCAGCTTCACAACGGCTGCGACTTCGGCGTCAGCTGCGCCCTCTCCTGGGAGCTGCGCTGCCTCGGGGGCGGTCGGCCGACGGCCCGGAGCTCGCGGCTCGACCTGGCGTCGGGGGCCAGCGACGCGGCGCTCGCTTACGGGACCGGCTGCGGTCCGGCAGGGTGGCAGATCGCCGCCATCCGCTGGACCTGCGAGCAGATTGCCCCTACCACGCCGCCGGGGCCGGCGCGTGACCGCGATCTGTCTGAATAGCGTCCTGATCTGATAGAACGGGGCGCGAGGATGCGCGTCACCGCCAACCAGGTCACCACGGTCCGGCTGGCCGCAATGCCGCTTCTCGGCTACCTGGTCTACTGCGGCCCCCGGGCCCAGGTGTTCGGCGTCATTCTCGGCACGCTGATCGGGCTCACCGACTTCGTGGACGGATACCTGGCGCGCAAGCACGGCCCGACCGTGCTCGGGTCGCTGCTCGACCCCGTCGCCGACAAGGTGTTCATCGTCGTCTGTTACGCCTGCTACGCCGACCGGGGTGGCATGCCCTGGGGGGCGGCGGCGGCGATCCTGGCCCGGGAGATGGCGGTGACGGTGCTGCGGTCCAGCCTCGAGCTGCGCGGCCAGCGGCTCCCGAGCTCCCTCATCGCGAAGACCAAGACCTGGGTGCAGATGATCGGCTTCGCGCTGGTCGTGCTGGTCCCCATCGTGGGCGCCGGGCGGGGGCTCGCGCTGCTGTTCGCGGTGCCGCTCGGCGCGACGCTGCTGGCGATGGCGCTCGCGGGCGCGCTGGCGCGGCGCCGGGTTCGGGCCCTCGAGTTCGCGGCGGCCGTGTTGCTCGGATTCCTGGGGGCGGCGCTCGCGGGCGGCCCGGTGGTGGCCCGGGCCGTCGTCATCGGGTTCGTCGTGCTCATCACCTGGTACAGCGCGCTCGACTACTTCAGTCTGGGGCTGCGCGCGCTGGCGACCCCTGACCCCTACCGGTGGAAGCACTGGGCGCGCCTCCTGGCGGGGGCGGCGCTGCCGGTCGCCGCGCTGGCGGCGATTGCGACCGATCGCCTGCCGACCATCCCGATCATCGTGCTGCTGTCGACGGAGATGGCGCGTGGCGCGCTCGACAACTTCGCGGCCAACCGCCGTGTCGTCGATTTCTCGTGGGCGGCCAGCCTGACCGCCGAGGTGTTGCTGCTGGCGGTCGCCATGCTGCTTCCCCCCGCCGCGACCGTGCTGGCGATCGCGGCGGCCCTGATCGGCGTCACCGAGACGCTGCGCAGCCTGAGCCGTTACCTGCGTGCCCCGGCCGCGCCGCGCGCGGTCTTACCGACCCAGCCGGCGCTAGCCGCTGTCGCGCGGAGCGCGACAGTGCGGCTCCCTGAAAAACAATAGTCGCACTCCGCGCCTGCGGCGCGGAGCGACTAGTGCCGGCCGTGGATCGCCATGGCGAGCCGCTCGACGGCGGCGTGTAGGCGGCGGTAGCGGAGCGGCAGCCGCGCGGGCGTGCCGTCGCGGATGTCGTCCTCGATCGCACGCTCGACCTGGGCCGCGAAGTCGGCGTCGCGCAGGAACAGATCCAGCTCCTCGTACGAGGCGTGCGACAGCGTCGTGAAGTTGGTCGACCCGAGGTCGACCCACGCGCCGTCCCCGACCATCGCCTTGCCGTGCACCATCCGGGGGTGGAGCACGATTCGCAGGTTTGCCGGGCTGCCGGTCCGGCGCATCAGCTCGTCGCAGGTCGCCAGGTTCAGGTCGCCGAGGACGTTGGCGCGCGCCGCCGTCAGCAGCGTCACCTCGACGCCGCGGGTGACCGCGGCGACCAGCGCCTCCGTGCAGGCCCGGTCCCCCAGGTAGGCCATCTCGATCGTCAGCCGCTTGCGGACGCCGGCGATCAACGCCAGCCGATCGGCGGCCAGGGTCGCCGGGGGGCCGCTCCCCTCGAACCCATGCAGGAGGTAGTCGAACGGCCGGCCGGGGTCGAACGCCGCCCGCCCCTCGTAGCGCTCGGTCAGGCGGGCCGCCGCGCCCCCGCCGGAGATCTCGACCATGAAGTCGACGTTGGTGTGCCGGAAGTCGTCGCCGATCCCCATCCCGCCCAGGATCACGATGTCGTCGTCGATCACGTACAGCTTGGCGTGATCGAAGCGCTTCTGGTGGTGGGTGACGCTGACGTTGGGGTGCGCGAGCAGCGCGGCCGCCAGGGGGCTCGGTTGCTGGCGCAACGAACCCCAGCGGCCATAGACGGTCATGAGGAACCGGGCCTGCAGCCAGGCTTCGGGGCCGATCTGCTTGTGGAAGAAGCTCTGCTTCGACCCCTCGATGTGCTCGTAGCACATGCCGACACGGTCCTTGAGAATCGAGACCTTGACCCCGCGCTCGGCGGCCCGCAACAGCGACTGCCCGATCAGGTTTCCGGTCTCGTCGTCGCGCCACTCGAAGCAGCGCAGCATGACGGTGCGGCGGGCCTCGTCGATGCGGCGGACGATGCGCTCGAACGCGACCGTCCCGCCCGACAGCAGATCGAAGGTCGGCGCCGCATCGGCGGCGTCGACGGGAGCACGGCCTAACGACATCGGGGTCGGCAAATCTATCACGTGCGACTGACCTCGGCCGCCCACTCTCGGTAGCGGGCGAAGAAGCGCTTGCGCTCGTCGGGGTGCAGCGGAATCCAGCCCGTCGCCGCGTAGCCGAACATCCAGAAGAAGAAGATGTCGAAGGTGTGGTCGCGGGCCACGACGAAGGCGGCCACCGAGCTCACCAGGGCCGCGATCACCAGCAGCTTGACGTGGGTCTGCATGCGGCGCGCACCCCGGTGGGTCATGTAGGGAATTGGCAGCACGTTCATCAGCGCGAGCGCAGGGATCAGCAGCTCGCCGGTCAGGAACCCGGCGGCGTCGCCGCGGAAGAACAGCGGCGACAGCACGAACGCCATCGACGCGTAGCCGCTGACGGTGCGCGGCAGCCCGCAGTACATCAGCGGGTCGCCCAGCTTGGCGACCGAGAACAGCGCCTGCCGGACCGTCGCGCAGGCGATGACGATCGCCATCAGCACGATACCGGCCGTCGGGTGCCCGCCCCGCGCGTAGACCGCGTGGACGATGATCGCCGGGACGATCGCCTGGACGAAGTGATCGGTCGCCGTGTCCATCTCGCTGCCGAACCGGTTCGAGGTCTTGGTGGCGCGGGCGACCGGCCCGTCGAGCGTATCGCCGAGCAGGTATCCGGCCAGCAGCGCGAAGCCGGCCGCCTCCATCCGCCCCTGGGCGACGAAGGCGATCGCCAACACCCCCCCCATCAGGTTCACCAGGGTGAAAATGTCCTTGAGCCCGAAAGGCCCGATGTTTCGGCGCATTCGGCGGCGGAGCCTATCAGGTTCGCCCCGGGTACGACGGGTCGGATGTGGCCGGGGTTCAGAACAGTGCGGCGAACGTCAGGCCCAGGATCTGGCCGTTGGTGAAGCCGTCGGTGATGCACCGCTCCGGATAGCTGCTCCCGCTGACGCAGGCTTTGGTCGGCTCAGCGGTGGCAAGGCTGAACAGCATCCCCAGCGACGTCGTGTCGTTGACCGGGAAGAAGACCCCCAGGTTCAGGCCCAGCGTCCAGCCGCGTTCGGTGATGTCGACGCTCTGATAGCTGTCCGAGAGGTGGGCCGTCAGGTACCAGAGCCCGAGCTTGGGGCCGGCGACCAGATCGACCGACGGCGTGGTCAGGTGAAAGAGGGGGCTGAAGGCCACCGTGCCCATGTATTCCGAGGCCGAGACGCCGGCAGGCGCGTCGACGTCGACCACGTCGCCGCTCACCTCGCCGTTGATCGAGAACGTCTCGTTCACCCGGCCGCCCAGGATGGCGCCGAGGCGCAGGCCTGTATCGGTGCTGGAGTTGTCCGAGATGGCGACGACGCCGGTGTACAGGATGGCGAGCAACCCGGTGCGGGGCGAGCGGGGCGGCGGCGGCGCGTAGCCATGGGGGGCCGGCGGGTACCCATAGGGGGGCGGCGGGTAGCCATAGGGGGGCGGCGGATACCCGTTGGGGGGCGGTGGCGACGCCGCCTGGCCCGCTGGGGGCGCCGGCACCATGCAGACGCCCTGGAAACAGATCTCGCCGGGGTGGCAGGCCGGAGCGCAGACCTTTTCCTCGTCGGCGCCGGGTGCATCCGCGGCGCCCGCCGGCGCCGCGAGTGCCATCGTCGCGAAGACGGCCACCCCCGCCAGACCGCGCGCCCGCATGAGGTCCGCTAGAACCACGCCCCGAACGTCAGACCCAGGACCTCGGAGCTCCGCAGGTTGTCGCCGGTGCAATTCTCCTCCACGCCTGTGCTGCTCGCGCACAAAACCAACGGTTTCAAGGTGGCGTAGCTGAGCAGGATCCCCAGCGAGGTCGTGTTTTTGACGGGAATGAACACCCCCAGATTGAGGCCGAGGGCCCAGCCCATGCCGCGTCTGTCGGCGGACGACCCGCCGCCCGACATGTGACTGGTGCTTCCCACGAACCCGAGCTTGGGACCGGCTACGAACCGGACGCTCGGTGTATCCACATGGAAGAGCGGGCTGATCCCGAGCTGAAACATGTACGCCGAGGCGCTGGCGCCGGTAGGGGCGTCCAGGTTGACCTTGTCGAGGGTCAGCTCGCCGTTGAAGGAAAAGATATCCGCCACGCGGCCGCCCAGCAGCGTGCCCGCTCGGAGGCCCGTGGAGATGCCGGCGTCGCTGAAGGAATTGATACCGAGGTACGGGATGGCGACGAAGCCGCTCGGCCGGGGGCTCGCCGGCACGGGAGCGGCGTGGGCCTGCCCCTGATTGACCACCGGCGGTGGGGGGGACGGCGGAGCGGCACTGTCCGGGGCCTGAGGCGGCGGCTGAGGCTGTTTTACTTCTTCGGCGATCGCGGCGTTGCCCGCCACGACCGCCAGCACCGCGACCAGCGTCGCGACGTAGGAACGGCGTCCAGAGGTCTGCATGAGGTCTCCTGGTACAGAGACGCGCGAGAATGCACTTTGTGCACACAAAAGTCCTGATGGGCCGTGCTTCGGCTTGGCGCAGGGCGGCGTGGTCGCGCTTTGCTCTCGGAATTCTTGGGTTACTCTCCGAACCCATGATCAAGCGGCTGATGTACTCACCGTTCCTCGTGCAGCTGGTCGTGACCCGGCGCTGCAACCTCAGTTGTGGCTACTGCAACGAGTTCGACGAGGTCTCGCCGCCGGTCCCGCGCGACGTGCTGGAGCGCCGGGTCGACAAGATTCACGAGCTCGGGGCCTGGGAGATCGAGTTCACCGGCGGCGAGCCGCTGGAGAACCCGGAGCTGTTCAACGTGATCGCCTACGCCAAGCGGAAAGGCTTCCGCAAGGTGATGTTGATCAGCAACGCGTTCCTGATGAACGAGGAGAAGGTCAAGGCGCTCAACGACGCCGGCCTCGACGACCTCCAGGTCAGCGTCGACGGTGTCCTCCCCAACGACGTCACCGTCAAGGTGTTGAAGCCGCTGCGCCCCAAGCTGGAGGTGCTGGCCAAGCACGCCAAGTTCAGGATCACGCTGAGCGGCGTCGTCGGCAGCGCCCCGCCGAACGAGGTCCGCGAGGTGATGAGCTTCGCCGAGAGCCACGGCTTCCGGCGGCGGGTGGCGCTGCTCCACGGCCACGACGGCCAGTTGAAGCTCGGCGCCGAGCAGCTCGCCCTCTACCGCGAGATCACGCACTCGATCGGGGCCACCTTCAACGAATCCAAGGACTACCGCTCGCGGCTGTCGGCGGGCGAGTCGGCGCCGTTCAAGTGCCGCTCCGGCAGCCGCTACCTGTACGTCGACGAGCACGGCATGGTGCGCTGGTGCTCGCAGACGTTCGAGGGGTTCGGCATCCCGCTGGAGAAGTACACCTACGCCGACCTCCGCCGGCAGTTCAACACGGTCAAGAGCTGCGCTGACCACTGCACCGTCGGCTGCGCCCGCACCTGCAGCCGGCTGGACGAGTGGCGGCCGCAGGCGCTCGCGCCCGACCCCGCGCATGCGCTGGCGGAGCCGATCTTTCGCATTTCGCCGCGGCCGGCCGGGGCGGCCCCGGGGCCCGCTTCGTCGTCTGCGGACGGGTAGCCCAGCCTGTGACGACAGGCGTGGGTCGGGCCCCGTTCCGGTGCTAACCTCGCCCGCCTGCACGCCGTCAGCGGCAATACGACCGGGCTCAAGCCGAGCCAGAAGCACGCACTGGAGCGGGTCTACCGGCGCCGGTTGCGCCCCTCCGAGGTGGTCTCCGCCGAGCTGGCCGGGTTCCTGTGCGAGATGTCGCGCGAGATCGAGCGCCAGGTCGGCATCCTGGTCGGCCGCCGCGGCGAGATCGAGCACGTCTTCGTCGGGGACGCCTCGCGGATCAACCTGCCCGAGATCGGCCGCATCCGCGCGGGGCGCGGGCGGTTCCGCGGGCTGCGCCTGGTTCACACCCACCTGCGCAACGAGCCGCTGACCCGCGACGACCTGGTCGACCTGGCGCTGCTGCGCCTGGACCTGGTGGCGGCGATCGGGATGTGGCCGGACGGCCGTCCGGCCGACCTGCACGTCGCCCACCTGCTGCCGCCCATCGAGGGGCAACCGCCGTGGCGGGTGCTGCCCCCCGTCCCGTTCTTCAGAGCACCCTCGACGCGGCGGCGCTGATCGCGGCCCTGGAGGAGGAGTTCGATCGCGTCGCGCCGACGGTGATCGCCACCGACGCGCGCGATCGCGCGCTGCTGGTCGTCGTCGACATCCGGCGCGAGCGGCGCAGCGTGGGCGATCGCCTCGGGGGCGCGAGCCCGGAAAGTCCGACCCGACCCGGGTCGCCGAGCTGCGCGAGCTGTGCCGCACGGCCGGGGTCCGGGTCATGGGCGTGATCGAGCAGCGCCGCCCCGAGGCCGATCCGAAGTACCTGGTCGGGCGCGGCAAGCTGGAGGAGGTGCTGATCCGCGCCATGCAGCTCGACGCCAACGTGCTGATCTTCGATCCCGACCTGACGCCGGGCCAGGCGCACGCGATCGCCGACTTCACCGAGCTGAAGGTCATCGATCGCACGATGCTGATCCTCGACATCTTCGCCCAGCGCGCCAAGAGCCGGGACGGCAAGCTGCAGGTCGAGCTGGCCCAGCTGCGCTACGCCTGCCGCGGCTGCACGAGAAGAACACGATGATGAGCCGGCTGACCGGCGGCATCGGCGGCCGCGGCCCCGGCGAGACCAAGCTGGAGGAGAACCGCCGCCGCGCGCGCGAGCGGATCCACCGCCTGGAGAAGGAGATCGACCGTTTCGGCGAGCAGCGCGCCGGCCGCCGCGCGGAGCGGGTGCGGCGCGGGCTGCCGATCGTGGCGATCGTCGGCTACACCAACGCCGGCAAGTCGACGCTGCTCAACACGCTCACCAAGAGCGACGTGCTGGCCGAGGACAAGCTGTTCGCGACGCTGGATCCGACGACGCGGCGCCTGCGCTTCCCCCGCGAGCGCGAGGTCATCATCGCCGACACGGTCGGCTTCATCCGCGACCTGCCCCGCGACCTGGCGCGGGCGTTTCGCGCCACGCTGGAGGAGCTGGACGAGGCCGACCTGCTGCTGCACGTGGTCGACGCCGCCGATCCGGCGCGCGAGCAGCAGATCGCGGCGGTCGAGGCGATCCTGACCGATCTGGGGCTGGGCGAGACGCCGCGGATCCTGGTGATGAACAAGATCGACCTGGTCCCCGTCGAGGAGCGCGACGTGCTCGCGCGCGGCGAGCGCGGGCTGCCGGCCGTCGCCATCTCGGCCCAGGACGGGGAGACGACGTCGTTGCTGCTGAACGCGATCGAGCTGGTGCTCTGGCGCGAGGGTCGGCTGGAACGGCCGTCCCCGGAGGCGCCCGCGCCGTGAGCCTGCTGTCGTGGGTCGCCGCGGTGGCGGTGCTGCTGGGCGTCCTGATCCTGGTGCACGAGCTCGGCCACTTCCTGTTCGCCAAGCTCTTCGACGTCAAGGTGCTGCGGTTCTCGCTGGGGTTCGGGCCCAAGCTGCTGGCGATCACCCGGGGCGAGACCGAGTACCGGCTGTCGCTGGTGCCGCTTGGCGGCTACGTGCGCCTGCTGGGCGAGGATCCGGGCGAGCCGATCCCCCCGCCGATCGCCCGCGCGCCCTGGCCGCCAAGCCGCTTTGGCAGCGCTACACGATCGTGATCGCCGGCCCGGTGTTCAATCTGCTGCTGCCGCTCCTCATCTACTTCGTCCACTACGCGGGCCAGCGGACGCTGCTGCCGCCGACGATCGGGACCGTGCTCCCCGAGCTGCCGGCCGCGACGGCGGGCCTGCTGCCCGGCGACAAGGTCGAGAGCGTCGACGGGCGCCGGGTCCGCTACTGGGAGGAGCTGGAGGACGCGATCTCCGACTCGGCCGGCAAGACTTTGCGGTTCGCGATCCGCCGCGGGGGCGACGCCGAGGAGCGCGACGTGACGCCGATCCGGATCGAGCGCTCGGGTCCGATGCGGACCAAGGAACGGGTCGGCTGGATCGGGGTGTCGCCGCGGTTCCATCTCCCCGAGATTGGGGTGCTGGACCCGGCGTCGCCAGCAGCGCAGGCGGGGCTCAAGACGTTCGACTTCATCACCGCGGTCAACGGCGTGCCGGTGGGGACCTGGACCGAATTCGCGCGTGCCATCGAGCGGGCAGGGGCCTCGCCGCTGCGGCTCAACTACGTCCGCGGCGGCTACTCGGCGGTCGCGTTCGCGCACATCGAGATCGAGGAGCCCGGCTCGGCGGTCGTCATCCCGGTGGCGGTGTTCGACGCCGCCGGGCATCGCCGCTACGAGACCGGGATCCTGTCGGCCGAGGTGTTCGTCTTCTCGGTCGAGCCGGGGAGCCCGGCCGACCGCATCGGTCTGCGCCGCGGCGATCAGATCCAGACCCTCGATGGGAAGCCGCTGGCGCACTGGGATCTCTTGCGGGAACGGCTGTCCGACCGCGCCAACGAGACCCACCGGCTCGGCTGGCTCTCGACGGGGGGCGTGAGCCACGAGGCGACCTTCCGGCAGGAGGTCCGGGCGGAGCTGGACGCCTACCGCCAGGAGGAGCACCGGCTGGTGTTCGGGGCGCTGAACCGGCTGGCCTGGAAGACCGATCCGCCGGTGCCGATCACCAACCGCTTCGGCTACGCGCTCTCGCACTCGTTCGAGCGCACGGGCCAGATCATCGTGGCGATGATCGCCGGCTTCGGCAATATCGTGCGCGGCGAGGTGCCGCTGACCACGCTGGGCGGGCCGATCATGATCGGCTACGCCGCCGGCGTCGCCGCCGAGCAGGGGTTCGATCAGTACCTCTGGCTGATGGCGCTGATCAGCATCAACCTGGGTCTGCTGAACTTCTTGCCGGTGCCGATCCTCGACGGCGGCCTGCTGGTCTTCTTCACGCTGGAGCTGTTCAAGCGCCGCCCGCCGTCGCAGCGGGCGCGCGAGATCGCCACCTACGTCGGGCTGGTCGTCGTCGTGGTGCTGATGCTGTTGGCGTTGCGCAACGACGTCGTCCGCTATTTACTGCCGCGCTGATGTTCCTCTGTCTCGATACGTCGACGGCGACGGCGCGCGTGGCGATCATCGACGAGGCGAGCGCCGTGCGCTTCGCCGCGGAAGCCACCGCCGCTCGCCATTCGGGCCACGTGCTGCCGCTCTGCGCGCAGGCGCTGGCGGCGGTGGGGCTGGGCCCGGCGGGGCTGGCCGGCATCGCCTGCGGCGGCGGCCCAGGCAGCTTCACCGGCCTGCGGGTCGGGCTGGCGGTGGCCAAGGGCCTGGCGCTGCCGACCGGGGTGCCGCTCTATCTGCCGTCGTCGCTGGCGGCCCTGGCCGTGGATCTGCTGCCGGTGCTGGAGGGGGCTCGCATCGCCGTCCCCTGCCTCGACGCCGGAAAGGGCGAGGTCTACGTCGCCGGCTTCGTCGCCGACGGCCAGCGGCTGGTTCGCGAGGTGGCCCCGGTGACGCGGCTCGGCAGCACCGCGCTGGGCGGCTGGCTGGCGACGCTGGCGCGCCCCGCGGTCGCCGGCAACGGCGCCGATCGCTACCGCGCCGAGGTCGGCGCCGCGCGCGTCGAGGTTGCGGGACCGACCGCGGTGTCGATCGGAAGGTTGGCGCTCCTGCAGCGCGCCCGCGGCGAGGCCGCGGATCTCGAGCGCGCCGTCCCCGACTACGGCCGCCCGCCGGACATCACGGTCAAGAAGACCGGGTAGCTCCGGCCTGTCACCAGTAGAAGGTGGCCCAGCCGCCACCGGCGAGCCACAGGACGGGGTTGGGGAGGACCGCCGGCGGGTCGTCGGGGTCGGGAGGCGGCATGAACGACGGCGAGCGGCGGCGCAGGCCGACCGATGCGGAGATGCCCACCGTCATCCAGTGCCAGGGACGGAGTGACAGACTGATCGAGCCCTGCACGGTGCGGTTGCGCCAGCCACAGAGCGTGCTCAGGCATCCCCTCGTCTCACCGATGTAGCCGCGGACCGTGACCGCGATTCGGTCGGCGACCTGGCGCGTCGCGCTGGCGTCGCCGTCGATCAGCGAGGAGGGGCGGCCAGAGTAGGCCAGCGTACCGGGGTTGAAGGCGGGCGCCACTGAAGAGCCGGACGCCCAGTTTCCGACCCAGCTGGCGCCGGCGTCGAACCGCCAGCGGCTGTCCAGGTGCTTCGCGGTTCGCAGCGCCAAGATGGGAAACACGATCGTTCCGTCGATCGAGCTGTAGCCCAGGCCCAGCACCCCGCCCTGGAGCGCCAGGGAGAACGGCGCCGCCGGTGTCGCGCCGGCGGGCGAGTCGTCGAGGAAGGCGTAGCCGAGTGACAGCAGACCAAGCTGCAGGCGATCGGTGATCCCGAACCGGAACGCGGGGACCCCATAGAGGGCGTTGGCTCCCGTCGGCCAGTAGTGGGCCGGCTCCACCGAAAGCGACGCCGAGGCCATCCCACGCGGCAGCGTGATCGGGTCCTCGATCTGACGAGGCGTCAGCCGGCGCGAGGGCGCCGCGCAGGCGGCGATCGTGGCCAACACCCACAATCGCCAGAGCCCGTTCCCGGGTTGCATGGCGCGACGATACCTCACGAACCTGGTGTTACCCCCGACGTGGTCGTCGGTGCGCGGGCGCCGCTTGCGCCGATCGCTCTCGCGCCCCACCTCTTTGGTGTCGATCGGTTACGTTGTCGCCTGACATGACCTCCGCGCCCGCTCCCGCCTCCGGCGAGGCCGACCAGCCCACGCCCCTGGGCGCGATCTTGGCCGTCACCTTTCTGGGCTCGATCAGCGGCGGCGCGTTCTGGTCGGGGCTCTTCTTCGTGACCGCCGCGCACTACCATTTCTCGCCGGAACGGAACCTGGTCCTGGCGATCGTGATGGGAGCGCTCTACACGATCTGCGCCCGCGGCATCGGCAAGCTGCTCGGCACGGTCGCGCCGCGCACAGCGCTGCTGGCGGCTCTCGGGGGATGGGCGGCGGCAGGGCTCTTGCCGGTGCTGTTCCCGCACAGCGAGGCGGTGCTGTGGCTGGTCGCGGTGGTGGGCACGGCGGGGTCGGCGTCGGCCTGGCCGATCGTCGAGAGCTACCTGACCGCGGGCCGCCACGGCCCCGAGATGCGCGCCGCGATCGGGAAGTTCAACGTCACCTGGGCCCCCGCGACGGCGGTTCCTCTGCTGCTGATGCCGGTCATCGTGCGCCTGTTCGGGATCACCTGGACGATCGGCTGCGCGGCGATCGTCAACTTCGCGGCGATCATCGTGGTGATCCTCTACCTGCCGCCGCGCCCCGGCGCCCACGCCGCCGAGGAGGCGCACGCCGCCATCGGCCCCGAGTACCCGATGCTCCTGCAGTCGGCGTCGCTGCTGCTGCCGCTCAGCTACGTCATCTCGGCGAATCTGGCGCCGCTGCTCCCGCACCGACTGGCCGAGGCGGGGGCGGGCACGATTCCCGTCGAGGCGACCAGCGTGATCGCCGCGCTGTGGATGGTGGCGCGGTTCGTGACGCTGGGGACGATGTGGCGCACCGGCGGCTGGCACGGGCGCTGGGAGACCCTGGGCGCGGGCGCCGCCACCCTGGCCGGTGGGCTGGCGCTGGTGCTGCTGTCGCCGTCGCTGGTCGGGATCATCGTCGGGCTGGTGCTCTACGGCACCGGGATGGGCCTGACCTACTACGCGTCGCTCTACTACTCGATGGCGGTCGGCCACGCCGCCGTCGAGGCGGGCGGCAACTTCGAGGCGCTGATCGGCGTCGGCTACTGCATCGGTCCGCTGCTCGGCGTGGCCGGCCACGCCGCCAGCGAGCTCCACGCCGACGCGGCGACGGTGGGGTTCACCTGGATCGCGCTCGCGCTCGCCTCGCCGTTCGTGCTGCGCCCGTACCTGACGGCGCGGCGCGCGCGCCGGTGAAGCTCGGTCGGACGACCGGTCAAGGCTTCTTGCAGGTGAACCACGAATCGAGACCCGACGTGCCGCCGTCGAACGAGAAGAAGCCCTGAAAGAAGAGGGAGATCTCGTCGTCGGCGCCGCCGCTGAACGTGGCGGCCGGTTGGCCGGTGGTGTCGTAGCTCCCCTCCACCCTGCAGTCCGACCACTTGGTGACCATCTTAGTCCCGTCGCCGCAGGTGAGCGTCACGCCGGAGAGTGAGGTCTGGATCCTGTGCGCGCCGCTCTGGGTGGTCAGGGTGACGTTCGCGATGCCGTCGTCTTCGACCAGCCTCGCGCATTGCGTTCCCGCCTTCGTGACCGTCACGGAGATGTTGGTCGACGCCACCGGGATCGGAAACGTCAGCGGATCGTCGAAGAGCACGACGGTGCCGTCGTCGAACGTGCAGGTCTGGTTGTCGGCGCCGAGCACGCCCATCGTGGTCGGCACGCAGGCTTGCGCCTCGGTGACGGCGCTGTTCCAGCAGGTCTCGGCCTGCAGCGGGCAGCTCGCATTCGATCCGCCGCCACTAGAGCAGCCCAGCACCAGCGCCACGCAAAACCACCACCTCGCGTCTACCGCTCTCGTCTCCATCGTCACCTCCCAGGGCGGCATTGTCGCGGATTGCGGGTGGGTCCGCGAGTGGCGGGCGCCACGTTTGACCGCCGGGCCCTGCAACGGGACAATCCCGGCTCGACGACGACGCCGGTGGCGCGACAGACCGTAACCTTTGTCGCGGTCGGGACACATAAGCGGCCCGAGGAGATAAGTGGAATGCCCTCGTCAGTGACGCGTACCGCCTCGCCCCGCTCCGCGGGTCGCCTTTCGCTGGCGTTGGCGCTTGGGGGCGTCCTGGGCTGCGGCGCCCGCGACGTCATCGGCGAGCTGGGCAACGGCGGCGGCGGCGGCGGCGGCACCGGGCTCGCCGCAGGCGGTTCGGGTGGCGGGGCGGGCGGCGTCACGGGCGCGGCCGGTGGAGGGATCGCGGTCGGTGCCGTCGTGGCCACCTCGCAGATCCCGCGCCTGACGAACGCACAGTACGAACGGACTGTGCGCGACCTCCTGGGCGTCACCACCCTGACCGCCCCCCCCTACAGCGGGTTGCGGTTGTCGGCACTCCTTGCTGATGACAGCCAGTCTCCGCTCACCGACATCCGCTGGTCCGGCTACTGGACAGCCGCCCGCGCGATCGCCGCGCAGGTGATGGGGGATGAGGCGCTTCGCCCGCGCTTCCTCGCCTGCACGCCGACGGGGGACGGAACCGCCTGCCTGCACGACACGATCGTCGCCTTCGGGCGGCGCGCGTTCCGGCGCCCGTTGAGCCCGGCCGAGGTGGCGCGGTTCGACAAGATCGTAGCCGCGCGGGCGCGGATCACGGCGACGGGGACACCCGCGGAGGTCGCCGAGGTGCTGCTCGAGACCTTCCTCGCCTCGCCGTCGTTCATCCAGCGCGCCGAGATCACGTCGACGCCCGACGGACAGGGGCACTACACTCTCTCGCCGTTCGAAGTGGCCTCGCGACTCGCCTACACGCTCTGGGGGAGCGCGCCGGACGACCTCTTGAACCAGGCCGCGGACACCAGTCAGCTGGGAACCAGGGAGCAGATTCGCGCGCAGGCGGTGCGGATGGTCGCCGATCCCAGGGCGCGCGATCAGGTCGCCGCGTTCCACGTCTACTACCTGTGGCCGATCTGGAGCGCGGGCTTGCAGGCGAAGGACCCGGCGCGTTTTCCTGCATACAACTCCACGTTCGCCAATGACGCGAACGGGGAGCTCCAGCGCTTCTTCGACGCGATCGCGATCGAGCAGCAGGGCTCGTTCCAGGACTTGCTGACGAGCCCGCTCGGCTTCGTCACCCGCGCGACCGCATCGACGTACGGTCTCGACGGGTCTCGTTACGGCGCGGGTTTGACGGCCGTGACGCTGGACGCCGCCCAGCGGCCCGGGTTCTTGAGCCGGATCGCCGTCCTGGCAGCGACTTCGGGGAGCAGCAGCACCATTCCCTTCAGGCGGGGGGGCTACGTGATACGGAACGTGCTCGAGGTCGAGCTGCCCTGGCCGCACCCCACGAACTTTTCCATTCCCGTCGCGCCGGCCGGTGGTTTTCCGACCAATCGCGCGTATGTCGAGGCGTACACCGCGAGCGCCGATTGCACCCCGTGTCACGCGACCCAGGTCGACGCGGCGGACTTCGTGTTCGAGGCGTACGACGCGCTCGGTGCCTGGCGCACGACGGACGCGAATACCGGCGCCCCCATCGACACCTCGGTGACCATGGTGATCGACGGCGTGAGCGTGGCGCTCGCGGGCCCGGCAGACCTGATGGCGCACCTGAAGGATTCGGACGACGCGCAGCGGGCCTACGCGCGCCGGTTGGTCTCGTACGCCTATGAACGGGAAGAGGATCCGCTCGACGCCGGCATGGTGGACGCGCTGGCGGCCAGGATTGCGGGGAAGGGATACCCGGTCATCAACCTGTTCGTCGACCTCACCCAATCCGACGCATTCACGCTCCGCGCGAAGGTGACGCCATGAATCGCCGCTTCTTCCTCAAGAGCGCCGGGGGCCTGGTGCTCGCCGCCCCCTTCCTCCCTTCGCTCTGGCGGCGCGTTGCCCATGGTCAGTCCGCGCCGGCGCCGCGCCGCTGCGTCATCTTCCATACCCCCTGCGGATGCCTCACGACCCGGTGGTTCCCCAAGGTCGAGGACGGCGCGCTCGACGCCGCCGCCCTGGCCGGAACGACGCTGGAGCCGCTGACCCCCTTCGCCGACAAGCTGCTCGTCCCGCGCGGGCTGCGGGCGATCAACCAGTACGCCAGACCGCAGGCGGTCGATCCCCATTCCCAGGCGGCGGGGTCGAAGCTGACCTGCGCGGTCATCGACACCACCAAGCGCTACGCCACCTCCTCTTCGGTCGATCAGGAGATGGCACGCCAGATCAACCCGTCCGGCCGTCCGCCGCTCGTGCTGGGGGTCGGGACGGGCACAGCGACCAACCTCGCTTTTCTCTCCTACTCCGCGCCTGGAACGCCCCAGCCCCCCATCGTGAGCCCGCGGGCGGTCTACGACGGGCTCGGCGGGCTCCTCAGCGCGCACGCCGGCGAGCTCGAGTACCTGCGCCAGCGCAAGCTCAGCGTCCTCGACGCCGTCGGCGACGATCTCAAGATGTACCAGGGCCTGGACCTCAGCGCGGCGGACCGGCTGCGGGTGCAGGCGTGGCAGGACCTGGTGCGGGACAGCGAGCGAGGCCTGGGCACGGGCGCGTGCGACGCGAACGCCGTTGGCGTCGACAGCGCGGCCGTCGACGCCGCCACCCCTACGACCGCCACCGGAGCGACCGGCCCCGCTGTCGCCACCGCCTACACCGTCGGCGCGGACATGATGTTCAAGCTGATGGCGCTCAACATGCTCTGCGACGCCAACCGCGTCTTCGTCATGAGCTTCTCGGGGTTCGTCGTCTTCGACTGGGACGGGATCCACCACACCCACGACCACGATGGGATCGCCCACCGCACCGGCGATTTCAGCGTCGGAGGCGCGTGCCTTCCGGACGCGCTTCCGATGCTGGCGCAGATCGACAGCTGGTACGCCGCGAAGTTCCTGAAGCTGGTGACGCTCTTGGACGGGCTCCCCGAGGGGGACGCGACCCTGCTCGACAACAGCGCGACGGTCTGGCTGCAGGAGTTCTCCGACGGCGCGGCGTTCAACTTCAACAACATGCCGATCGTCATCGCCGGGAGCGCGGGCGGGTATCTCAAGCAGGGGCAGGCAATCAACGTCGAGGGGACGCCGATCGGCCCCGGGCACAGCGAGGACAATTGCGGCCCGGGCAGCGACGGGCTCGTCCACAACAGCACCGGCTCCACCACCGGCAACGTCCCGATCAACAAGCTCTACGTCACGCTGATGAACGCCATCGGCTGCAAGGCGCCCGGCGGCGGCCCGGTGACGACGTTCGGCGCGTTCGACGGCTTCACCACGGAGGCCGGCATCACGAACCCCGGCGAGCTGACCGCGCTCAAGGCCTGAGCCGGGCCGCTCGGTGGCGCTACCCGCGGCGGCGCCGCCGTCGCCACAGCGAGAGCGCGGCCAGCGCCAGCGGCGCGAGCCCGACCGCCGCGACGTGCGCGCGCGGGAGCCGCTCCGAGACGTAAACCTGGCCCGAGACGTTGCCGGTGTAGGGGCCGGCGAAGGTCGCGTCGTCGTCCAGTGACGCGGCGGCGACGATGGTGCTCATGCGGGTGATGGTCGCGCCGTCGTCGACCAGACCGAGAAGCCCGGAGCCCACGGGGCCGGCGAGCGCGCTCCTGGGAACCGCCCTCTCGACCACGAAGGCCTTCCCGTCGTGGGCGGCGACGGCGTTGGCGACGGCGGTCGGGTAGTCACCGCCGCGGAGGAGGGTCGCGTCGAGCTGGTCGAGTGAGAGGGCCGCGAACGGCGCCGCCGGCCCCATGGTCTGCGACGCGGCGAAGAACAGCGTGAACGAGACCTGCGGGGCGGCGCCGAGGCGCGCGAAGCCGAGCGACAGCTTCTTGTGCGCCCCCGCGAGCGTGTAGTGCAGGCCGATGCTGGTGGCGGCGCCGGTCGCGGCGGCGTCGCTGCGCCGGATAGCGATGAAGTAGCTCCCCGAGACCGCGTACGCGGCGACCAGCGCCTGCTCGTCGCTGGAGAGGGCGAAGCCGTGGGCGGCCAGCCAGGCGGCCAGCGCGTCGCCGTCGTTGGCGCTCACCACCACCGCCTCGACGGGGCCGATGTTCACGGGCTCGGAGACGCTGACGCCGGGGCCGCGGTCGCCGCCCGTGTCGTTCCCCTTGCTGGCGCCGCCGCAGGCGCAGCCGTGGGAATCATCGCTTTCGTGGACCGCGTAGATCGTCGGCGCGGTCGCCTTGTCCAGCGCGACGAGATCGGCCTCGGCGACCGGCTGGGGATCCAGCGTCGGCTGGCTCGGCACCGGGATCAGGACGCCGTAGTCGGCCGTGGTCGCGGGGACGCCGATCTGCACCACGACCTCCGTCGTCGCCGCGCGCACCGACATGAAGATCCGCTGCGTGTTGGCCAGCACGCCGCTCGACGCGCTGGTGACCCCGCCCCCGCCGCAGGCGGCGGCAGGGCGCGGAAGTGCGGGCAACAACGCCGCGGTCAGCAGCGCTGCGCGAACCACGAAAGCCTGCTTGCTCGAGTGCTTCATCTCGTCTCCCATTCTCGGCCGCTTATGACAAACCCGCCATTGCCCATGACACGGCTGTCGCGATCTGAAGGCGCGCCAGCCGTGATTTCGGGACCACGCGCCATGAGGAGCAAGGTCCGTGCCTCGATATCGGCGACGCGCGACGACTAGCCCGCCGGACGCTCCGTCGCGTCGCCCAGAGCCCCAGGGACGTCGCGCTCCGTCGTCTCGACGAGGAAGGGGCTGCCCGCGTCTTTGGGTTTGACGTAGTAGATGCGCTCGATCGCGGCACCCTCCGGCCAGGTGCCGGTTCCGCAACACTCCAGCATATCCAGAGCGCCGTCGGTCACGAACAGGAGGAATCCGACCGGGATCGTTCGCCCCGTTATTTTTGCGCAGACGTCGTCGATGACGAGCCTCTCCGCGGTTTTCGCCCGCGGATGCATGGCGAGGACTCTCAGATTCGTGAAGAAACCAGATCCGCTGAGCTCGCGCGAGGCGACCTCGATGCCGGCCAGCTGTGCGCGCAGGACGGTGAGTCGGTCGTCGTCCCCGGCTAGGAGCATCTCCAGCGCAATACGCTCCATCTCATCGAGCATCGCCAGCAGGATACAGGTTGCCTCCGTCTTGCAATGCGAGCACCGCGTCGGATCGCTCGGGTACGCCTCCTTTTTGCCGTAACCGTCTCGTTCGAGGCGCGTAGGAACCGACAACAACGAACTGTCCCGGCCCCGAGCCGGGCTTTCCAAAGGCCAAGAGGAGTTCACATGACGATCAAAGGAATGATGATTGCTGCCGGCGTGGCGGGGATGTTCGCGATGGGCGCCACCGGCACCGCGTCGGCGAAGAAGGGCGAGGAGGTCATGTGCGACGGCATCAACTCGTGCAAGGGCACCGGGTCGTGCAAGAGCGCCAGCAACGCCTGCGCCGGCAAGAACGGCTGCAAGGGGCAGGGGCACACGAAGACGACCAAGGAAGAGTGCATGGCCAAGGGCGGCAAGGTCGCCAAGTAACGAGGGGACGCGGCGCGACGATCGGCCGGGGCAAGTGACCGATCGTCGCGGCGGTTTCTCACCATGACGCCATTGTTTAAAAATCTCGGTCGCGGGCTGGGGCTGCGGCGCGAGCACTACCGCCAGGTGATCGCCGAGCGGCCGGCCGTCGGCTGGTTCGAGGTGATCTCCGAGAACTTCATGGTCCCGGGCGGCAACGCGCGCCGCGTGCTGGAGGCCGTGCGCCGCGACTACCCGGTCGTGCTCCACGGCGTGTCGCTGTCGATCGGGTCGACCGACCCGCTGAACGAACGCTATCTCGACGAGCTGGACGCGCTGGCGCGCGCTGTCGAGCCGGCCTGGATCTCGGACCACCTGTGCTGGGGCTCGGCCCACGGGATCTACGGTCACGATCTGCTGCCGGTGCCGTACACCGAGGAGGCGCTGGGCCACATCGCCCGCCGGGTCGACGCCGTGCAGACGCGCCTGGGTCGACGGATTCTCCTCGAGAACCCGTCGAGCTACATGCAGCTCCGGGGGGCCGAGATGAGCGAGGCCGAGTTCCTGGGCGCGCTCGCCCGCCGCGCCGACTGCGGGATCCTGCTCGACGTCAACAACGTCTTCGTCAGCGCCCACAACCATGGCTTCGACGCGCGGTCGTATTTCGACGCGCTGCCGGCCGAGCGCATCGGTCAGATCCACCTCGCCGGTCACAGCGAGGAGGGAAACCTCCTGATCGACACCCACGACGGCTACGTCCGCCCCGAGGTCTGGCAGCTCTACGCCGACGCCATCGAGCGCTTCGGCGCGCGGGCCACGATGATCGAGTGGGACATGAACGTCCCGGCCTTCGAGGAGCTACAGCGCGAGCTGGACCGGGCGGGTCACTGGGCGCGTCTGGCGCTGGAGCGCAGCGGGGAGGTACCGCGTGCGGCCTGACGGCGACGCTTCGTCGCTGGCCTCCGTCGAGACCGCGCTCTTCTCGCTCATCACCGGCCACGGCGCGCCAGCGACTGTCCCCGACGCGTCGGCGCTGGTCCTCGGCGACGCCCGGGCCAGCGCCGACGAACGGCTGCACGTCTACACACATATGTACCAGGCGCGGCTGGTGGAGGCGCTCGAGGCGCAGTTCACGCGCCTGGCCCGGCGCCTGGGTTGCGGCGGCTTCGACGCCGTCGTCGCCCGCTACGTCACCGACCACCCGTCGCGCAACCCATCGCTCCGTTTGTTGGGCCAGCACCTGCCGGCCTGGCTGGACCGCAACCCGGCGGGCGACGGTCTGGCTGACCTGGCGCGCTTGGAATGGGCCCGCGCCGACGTCTTCGACGACGTCGACGAGCCCGTGCTGACTATGGACGCCGTCCGCGCGCTACCGCCCGAAAACATCGGGGCGCTGCCGCTGCGCCTCATCGCCGCGCATCGTCTGGTCACCGTCGACGCCGGTGCGATCGAGCTGTGGGACGCCGCCGACGACGCCGCTCCGACGGACTTCGCCGCGCAGGGCCCGACATCGGCGTTGATCTGGCGCCAGGGCGTCGCCGTCTACCACCGCGCCGTCGACGCCGCCGAGCGCGCGGTGCTGGCGCAAGTCGCCGTGGGCACCAGCTTCGGCGCGCTGTGCGAATCGCTCGCGGAGACGTTGCCGGCCGAGGAGGCGATCCAGCGCGCGTTCGCCTGGCTGTCGACCTGGCTCGCCGACGAGCTGCTGGCGTCTTGATTCGGCGATGGTTGGACGGGGTGCTCGCCGACGTTGTCGCCCAACAACGCCCGCTCTACTTCGTCGTCGCCGTCCAGCTGCCGTCCCAGTTGGCCGGCGGGGGCGTGACCATCCAGGCGCGGCAGCGGGCGGCCAGCACCTTGGCCGCTCCGTCGTCGCCGAGGGCCGCGCAGAGGGCGGCGCTGCGGGCAAATTGGCGCACCAATGCCGCCTGCAGCGCCGCTTCGTACTCCGCGATCGCGGGGCGGCGCGCCTCGGCGGCCGGGTCGCCGGCCTCGCCGACGAGCTCGTAGACGCCGACCGCGCGCGCCTTGCCTTTCACGGCGACGCGCTCGATGTGGCGCCAGACGAACGTGTCGCCGGTGCGCGCGCGCATCTCCTCGCTGGCCAGGATCGTCGTGCCGTAGATCTTGTTCAGCCCCTCGAGCCGCGCGGCCAGGTTCACGCCGTCGCCCATCGCGGTGTAGCTGAGGCGATCGGGCGCGCCGAAGTGGCCGACCAGCACGCGGTCGACGTGCAGGCCGAAGCGCGTGCGCCAGGGCGCCAGCCCCGCCGCGCGCCACCAGCTGGAATGGCCCAGCGCCTCGCCGGCGGCGGCGGCGGCCAGCGCCGCCCGGCAGGCGGCGCGCGGGTGATCGTCGACGGGGTCGGGCGCGTTCCAGAGCACCATCAGCGCGTCGCCGATGTACTTGTCGACGGTGCCTCCGTGCGCCTCGACGGCGCCGGTCGCGGTCTCCAGGTACCGCCCCAGCGCCTCGGCGAGCCGCGCCGGGGCCAGCGCCTCGGCGTGGGTGGTGAAGTTGGCGATGTCGGTGAACATCAGCGACACCTCGGCCAGCTCGGCCCCCAGCGTCGGCTCGCGCCCGCTCTGGTAGAGCCGCCGCACCAGCCCGATCGGGACGTACTTCACCATCGCCCGCAGCGCGGTCTTGGCGCGCTCGACGCTCTCCTGGGCGGCGCGCACCTCGGCGAAGGGCGACCGCGCCTCGTCGGGCGCGAACGAGAACCTCTGCATCGCCTCTGTCGACCGCACCAGCGCCCCCATGCCGCGCCCGACGGTGCGGGCGCCGCCGAGGCCGATGGCGGCGATCGCCAGCACGACGATCACCAGCAGGATCAGCAGCCGGGTGCGCTCCTTGGCCAGCGCGCCGACGTAGGCCCGCTCGGGGACGACGATGCCCACGTGCCAATCTTGGGCCCGCCCCTCGGCCACCGGCAGCAGCGTCAGCAGCTGCGCCTCGCCGCCGGCCACCATGCGCCCGCCGCTCTTCCCGGCGCGCGCCAGCGCCAGCGCGGCGGCGATCGGCGCCGGCGTCGCGCGCGGCACCACCCGCAGGTCGTCGCCCTTCGGGTCCGGTTTGCCGTCGGCGCCGACGACCTGATACGGATCGTCGGGGGCGAGCCGCGTCACCAGCCGGCCGGCGCCGTCGCAGATGAAGATCCGGTGGGGATCCTCAGCCCCGCGCTCGGCGCCGACGCGATCCAGGGCGTCGCTGACGATCCCGGCGCGCAGCACGCCGACGAAGCGGTCCCCCGCGAACATCGCCTTCTGGACGGTCAACGTCTTGCGCCGCTGGGCCTCGGGCAGCCCGGCATCGAGCTGGCTGAACGCCAGGTCGCTCCAGAGCGCGTGTCCGCGGGCCTGGCGGTTGGCGGCCGCCTTGAAGGTGTCGTGCACGGTCGGGTCGGGACCCTCGTCTGATGAGACGGTGCGCGTGCCGATCCCGCCGGCCCGCTCGCGGTAGACCGAGATCTGCCAGCGCTCCTCCGGCGCCAGCACCGTCGCGCCGTCGTCGGCGTAGCGGACGAACGTCCCGCTGGTCAGCGTCAGCTCGGTCAGGCCGCGCTGCCCGATCAGCGCCGCGGTCAGATAGCGCCGGACCGATTCGCCGTCGCGATCGTCGACGAGGCCCAGCGCGACCGCCTGCTCGAAGTCCTCGACCGCCCGCTCGCCGGCCCCCAGCTCCCCCTCCACCTGGGTCACCACCCGGGCGGCGGTGGCGGCCCGCGCGGCCTCGCTGGTGTGCACGATCGCCTCACCCGCCGCGCGTACGGCCAGCGCCAGCACCAGCCCGGCGATCAGCGCCAGCAGCCCGACCACCAGCGCGAAGAAGCGCGGCAGCGTCAACCGAGGGAGCGCCAACGCATCCGCCTCACCGTCGCAACAGGCCTGGGAGCACCAGCGCGCCCGCCGCCGCCGCCAGGGCCATCCCGCCGACGTGCCCCAGCACCATGTGCGCCGCCCCGCCGATCGGGCAGAGGAAGACCAGCACCAGCCCCCCCATCGCGCCGCCTGCCGCCCCCAGCGCCATCCCCAGCTTCGACCGGCCGACGGGGGCCAGCCGCCTCAGCGCCAGCACGCCGACGATCAGGAACACCGCGGCGATCCGGGCGACGAAGCCGGCGCAGTGAACGCACGAGTCGAGGAGCGCCCGCATCCCGACCGGATGCACGCTGACGCCGGGGGCATCGATCGTCGCCAGCAGGGCGAACAGCGCCAGAACCACCAGGGCCGCCGTACCGACGCGCGACGCGCGGCCCGCCGACGGGAGCACATCCCCGCGCCGGGGCACCAGCGTCGCCGCCAGCGTCAGCACGAACGACAGCGCCCAGACCAGCGCCGCCACGACCAGCCAGGCCATCGGCAAGGCGTGGAGGTCGCGCCGCAGCGGACGCCAAAGCAGCGTCGCGATCGGGGCCACCAGCCCCAGCAGGGCGACCACCAGGAAGGCGGCGAAGCGGCCGCGCGTGCGAACCGGCTTCATGTCGGCGACCGCCTTCATCAGGTCGGCGGCCGGCGGCGGCGCTGGCTCACCGATCCCAGTTGCCTTGCCCAGCAGACGGTCGTCGAAGTCCTTGACCGTCATACGAGCTCCTTCGTCGCCGCGGGGCGCGCGGGCGCCGGTTTGGTCGCCGGCGCCGCCTCCTTCTGTTTCTTGGCCAGCAACTGGCGCAGCGTCACGTAAGCGCGGTGGGCGCGCAGCTTGATCGCCCCCGGCGTCGTCCCGGTGATCTGGGCTGCTTCGGCGTGCGAGCGCCCATGGACCTTGGTGAGAATCAACGCCTCGCGCTGATTCTCGGGCAGATGCTCCAGCGCCGCCAGCGCGCCGGCGATCGCCTCCTGGTCGGTGTCGCTCTCGCTCTCGGCGGCCCCGCCCGACAGTGCCGCCGTCGGCTCGGCGCGCAGCTCACCGTCGGTGGTCAGCCGCACCCGGCTCCGCTTGCGCTTGCGCAGCTCGTCCAGGCAGGTCCGGTGCGCGATCGTGTAGACCCACGGGATCGGGTTTGCACCGCGCACGTAGGCGTCGCGCGCCTCGTGCACCTTCAGGAACGTCAGCTGCAGCATGTCCTCGGCAGCGGCCCTGTCCCCGGCCAGCAGGCCCGTCAGGTAGGCGAGAATCCGGGGCGCCAGCAGCCCGTACAGCTTGTGGAAGGCGGACGCCTCGCCGGCGCAGTAGCGCGCCATTACGTCGGCGGCGGTCTGCGCTTCGGCATCCAGGGTCACGGCCTCCTTCTCGTAGCCCCAACCCGCCGCGACCACAACCCCCCTGGGTGGCAGGGTCATGTTGGCGACGGCGAACATCTCGTTTTCCGGGGGGCGAGGGTGCTACGGGGCGCTACTCCTGCGGGCGCAGCTGGGTGTTCGAGACAGCGCGCGCGCCGGCCGCCCGGTCGTGGCGCATGCGCTTGCCGATCAAGGCATCCAGCGACAGCTTCCCCGCGCCGGCCAGGGCCAGCCAGAGGAAGAACACCAGGTAGCTCCACTCCTCGAACCCGACCAGCGACCTGATGCCGGTGATGTCCGAGCGCTTGGCGGTCAGGATGGCGATCGTCATCGTGAACGCCAGCGGCAGCGCCACCAGCCGCGTCCCGAGGCCGACGAGGATCAAGAGGCCCCCGAAGAACTCGGTGCAGGCGGTCAGCCGCGCGTTGAACCCCGGCATCGGGATGCCCAGGGTCGTGAAGAACTCGGTGACGTCGGGGATCGAGTGCAGCTTCCCCCAGCCCGTCCCGATGAACACCAGCCCGACCGTCAGTCGCGCCAGGGTAGGGCCCATGAACGCAACCTTGTCCGCGGCCTTACGCGCCTTGTCGAGCGCGCCCTCGATGAAGCTCGGCAGCATGATCTCTCCTCCGTTGCTGAAGGTACGCCGGCCGCGGCTGCCGGTTACGGTCGGGGCGCCGCCCGCGCGGCTTTACAGAAACGCCGCCCGCGGGAGACCCTGATGACGGGGAGGCCACGCTGGTTCAGCCAATCTTGATGGTGCTCGTGGCCGCGTCCGCGGTGGGACCGGCGCGCCCGGCGTGTCCCGGCGCCGCGGCGCTCAGGCAGGCGCTGGAGGTCGAAGGGGCGGCGTGGCGTGTCGCCTGTACCGCCACGAAGGACGGAGAGGTCGAGATGGCGGCGCTGCTCCCGCCCACCGCCGCGGGCAGCTTTCCGCGCCTGGTGGTCTCGGTCCGGCGCGGCCAATCTCACCCGCGCGCCGAGCTGACCCTCGACGGGCTCGACCGCGATGGGCTCAAGGCGCTGTCGGGGGAGGACTGGCAGGTCTCCGTTCGGCCCGCCGCCATCAAACCGGCCGACTGGGTGCGGGTCGACATCACGGCGCAAAGTGGTGAGGACCTGAGGGTCGCGCAGACGGTGACGGCGCTGTTTCGAGTCGCGGGTCCGATCCAGCCTCTCTGGACCGGCGCCAGCGAACGGCACGAGCTGCGCTTCGACGCCTGCTCGCTCGACACGACCGCTCGGTTCACGCTGTCGCGCACCGGCGAGCTGGTCCGGGCCCGCCGCACCCGGCGGCGCTTCCGCGACCCGGGCGGCGTCGATGCGGCCACGTTGACGTCCGCGAAGGCGGAGTGCCTCGCGACGCCGCCCGCCCGCGACACCTTTACCGTCGCTGATGATGGGCTCGACGCAGACGTGACGGTGGAACCGAGCTTTCGGGCCCGGGCCCGCGCCAATCGCCTGCTCTTCATTCGTGCGTCGGCGTCCGACGAGGCGTTCGCGCGGTTCGTCGCCGATTCGGTGGCCTTGCTGGAGCCGCTCTCGTCCGCGGTGACCGGGACGCCCCTCGATCCCGAGCAAGAGATGACCAAGGTCGCCGTGAGCGGCGCGTTCGCTTACTCCCTCGAGGGCGGGTTACGCGTCTCGCTCGACTGGAAGCACCTCGGCGCGGTCGCGAAGCCGGCGAGCCAAAACTTGATCGCGGCCCTGCAGACCTTCGACGGCGACAACTACCAGGGCGCCTGGATCGATCAGAGGACGGACCTCGGCGGCTGCCACAGCCCGGCGCAGGCGGAGCCCGCGCTGCGGAAGCTCGTCGCTGCCTGGCAATCGGCGTCCGACCCAGTCCGCGGGACCTTCCGCGACCATCTCACCAAGCGACTGACCGAGATGACGAGCGAGGACTGTTTCTGCGCGTCGAAGGGGGCGGTGGCCAAGCTGCAGCAGGAGATCGAGCGAAACGCCGCGCTCCTGGAAGGGATGCCGGAGCTCGGGGCCCTAGCGGCGCAACAGCTCCGGGCGCTACCCGCAGCCCCGGGTACGACGTTCGGGTGCGGCGGACCTCACTAGCGGTTACGGCGCCACCGGCTGAATGATCCGATCCGTGACCTTCGGTCCGGGCGCGTGGCAGTACCAGGGGAGAGGGTCACCGGGGCCCCCGCTGAGCGTGCACTCGTAGGTGCCACCGGGCGGGGCTCCGGGCCCGCCGACGTCCTGATGGGGGCACCCGTTGGCGTTGCCCTCGAAATGAATGTTGATGTTGGTGTCGGCGCTGGCGTTGAGAAACCGGACGGTGGTGCCGATGGTGAGGCTGACCGCACCTGCCGGCGGGTAGACGCACTGGATCGAGCCGTCGATCGTCGCGGTCGAAATCGCGATCGTGTAGCGATTGAGGACGGTGACCGCGGCGGTCGCCGAACGCGTGCCCGTCATGGCGGCGCTGTTGGCGGTGATCTTGACCGTCCCCGCCAGGCCGACGTTCTTGGTCGGGAGCGTCAGCGTGGCGTGGGCGACCGCGGTGCCGGGGCCGACGGTGACGGTCTGCGTGTCTACGTCGAGCTTCCATCCGGCGATCGGCCCGTTGGCATCGAGGACGGAGCTGACCAGGTCCACGTTCCCCGAGAACCCGTTCGACGGGGTGAGGGTGATGGTGAACATGGTCTTCGTGCCGAGCTCGGTGGTCAGAGACGTCTGATCGAGGCTGACGTCGAGTCGGGTCGACAGCGACGCTCCTGCCGCGCCGCCCGACGCTCCGGCGCCGCCCGTCGTACCGGCCGCCCCGGCGCCGCCCGTCGTACCGGCCGCCCCGGCGCTGCCGGTCGTCCCGCTGCTGCCGCCGCTGCCGCCGCCTGCCGCCGCGCCGCCTGCACCTCCACTCGCGCTGCCCGCGACACCGGTCGGTCCGCTGCCGGCGATTCCACCACCGGCGGCGCCGGCAAGCCCGGTATTTCCGCCGCGCCCGGCCCCTCCGCTACCTGCGGAGCCGCCGCTTCCGCCCGTACCTTCGTCGTTTCCCGAGGACCCGCTCGAGCACCCGATTCCGACCAGCACCGCGACCAGCAACCACCGCACGGATTCCTTGTACCAATTTAATGAGTTCGGGGTCCAATCGAGACTTGCGAAGTTCCAAGGCGGAGCACGCGATGACGGCGGAGGCCTTGCGGTTGGAGGAGGACCAGGCCCGCGCCCGCAACTGGAAGCGGTTCGGGCCCTACCTCTCCGAGCGGCAGTGGGGAACCGTGCGCGAGGACTATTCGGCCGACGGCACCTCCTGGGACGACTTCCCGCACGACCAGGCGCGCAGCCGCGCCTACCGCTGGGGCGAGGACGGGCTGCTCGGGTTCACCGACCGGCAGGGGCGGCTCTGCTTCGGGCTCGCGCTCTGGAACGGCGCCGATCCGATCCTGAAGGAGCGCCTGTTCGGCCTGACCGGCCCCGAGGGGAACCACGGCGAGGACGTCAAGGAGCAGTACTTCTATCTCGACTCGACCCCGACGCACTCGTACTGCAAGGCGCTCTACAAGTACCCGCAGCGCGCCTATCCCTACGCGCGCCTGGTCGAGGAGAACCGCCGGCGCGGCAAGACCGAGCCGGAGTTCGAGCTCGCCGACACCGGCGTGTTCGACGACAACCGCTACTTCGATGTCACCGCCGAGTACGCCAAGGCGTCGCCCGAAGACGTCTGCATCGCGATCACCGTGGCGAACCGCGGGCCGGTCGCCGCGCCGCTGACGCTGCTGCCGACGCTCTGGTTCCACAACACCTGGTCGTGGGGGCGGACGGGGGAGGGCTATCAGTCGTACGACGAGCGGCCGAGGTTGAGCGCCGCGAGCCACGACGCGATCGATGTCGCGCACCCGTCGCTGGGGCACTACCGCCTGTTCGTCGAGGGGGCGTCGGACCTGCTGTTCACGGAGAACCAGACCAACACCGAGCGACTCTTCGACAGGCCGAACGCAACGCCCTACGTGAAGGACGCCTTCCACGCCTACGTGATCGACAAGCGCGCCGACCGCGTGAACCCGGCGCAGACCGGGACCAAGGCCGCCGCGCTCTACCGCATGGTCGTGCCGGCAGGAGGGGAGGTGCGGGTGCGGCTTCGGCTGACCGCGACCAGCGAGGTGAGGTCGGGGCGCGATCCTTTCGACCAGGAGGCCCCGGGCGGGTTCGAGACGACGTTCGCCGAGCGGCGCGCCGAGGCCGACGCGTTCTACGCCGAGAAGACCGGGCCACTGTCGCCCGACGAGCGGCTGGTCGTGCGGCAGGCGTACGCGGGGCTGCTCTGGTCGAAGCAGGTCTATCACTACGACGTCCGCGCCTGGCTGGAGGGGGACCCCGCCGCGCCGCCGCCGCCGGCCTCGCGCTGGCAGGGGCGCAACCGCGAGTGGCTGCACCTCTACAGCCGCGACGTGCTCTCGATGCCGGACAAGTGGGAGTACCCGTGGTTCGCCGCCTGGGACCTGGCGTTCCACATGATTCCGTTCGCGCGCATCGACCCTCACTTCGCCAAGGAGCAGCTCCTGCTGATGACGCGCGAGTGGTACATGCACCCGAACGGGCAGCTCGCCGCGTACGAGTTTGCGTTCGGCGACGTCAACCCGCCGGTGCACGCCTGGGCTGCCTGGCGCGTCTACAAGATTGCCCTCGACCACCACGGCCACCGCGACCGGCCGTTCCTGACGCGGATGTTCCAGAAGCTGCTGCTCAACTTCACCTGGTGGGTGAACCGCAAGGACGAGCAGGGGAAGAACCTGTTTTCGGGCGGGTTCCTGGGCCTCGACAACATCGGCGTCTTCGATCGCTCGCGCCCGCTGCCGACGGGGGGCGCCTGGAACAGGCCGACGGCACCGCCTGGATGGCGTTCTACTGCGCCACCATGCTGTCGATGGCGCTGGAGCTGGCCAAGGACGACCCCAGCTACGAGGACATGGCGTCGAAGTTCTTCGAGCACTTCGTCGCCATCACCGACGCGATGAACAACCTCGGCGGCACCGGCCTCTGGGACGACCGGGACGGCTTCTACTACGACGAGCTGCACTCGGCTGAGGGGGAGACGCCGCTGCGCGTGCGATCGATGGTGGGCCTGCTGCCGTTGATCGCCGTCGAGGTGCTCGAGGGCGGCGTGATCGACAAGCTCCCCGCGTTCGAGCGGCGGATGCGCTGGTTCCTGGAGAACCGCCGCGATCTGGCCGGACGGGTGGCGCTGGCCGAGGCCGATCACGGCCACATGCTGCTGGCGGTGCCGTCACGAGAGCGGCTGATCAAGGTGCTGCGCTACATGCTCGACGAACAGGAGTTCCTGTCGCCCCACGGCCTGCGTTCGGTCTCCAAGGTGCACGAGCGCGCGCCGTACCGATTCTTCCACGCCGGCGAGGAGTTCCGCGTCGACTACGTCCCCGGCGAGTCGAACAGCGCCATGTTCGGGGGAACTCGAACTGGCGCGGCCCGATCTGGATGCCGGTCAACTACCTGCTGGTCGAGGCGCTGGAGCGCTACCACCACTTTTACGGCGACGAGCTGCGGGTCGAGTGTCCGGTCGGCTCGGGGCGGATGCTGACGCTCGCGGAGGTGGCGCGGGAGCTGTCGGCGCGGCTGGGCGGGATCTTCCTGGCCGACGAGCACGGCGACCGGCCCTGCCACGCCGGCGACCGGCGGTTCGCCGACGACCCGCACTGGAAGGACCTGGTGCTGTTTCACGAGTACTTCCACGGCGAGACCGGGCGCGGGGTCGGCGCCAGCCACCAGACCGGCTGGACGGCGCTGGCGATACGGTTCATCGAGGACCTGGCGCGGGCCAGGACGAGGAAACAGACCGCGAAGGGAGGGACGCAATGAGGGACTACTGGGCCGAGCAGAAGAAGACGACCGAGCCCGACGAGCACCCGCCGATCGTGCGGACCCTGGTCGGCCAGAACGCCATCATCACCGGCGCCAGCTCGGGGATCGGCAAGGCGATCGCGATCGCGCTGGGGCACGCGGGGGCCAACGTGGTGATCAACTACGCGTCGCGCGCGGACGAGGCGGGCCAGGTCGCGGACGAGATCCGCCGCCATTGCGGCGTCAAAGCCATCCCGTTCCGCGCCGACGTCAGCCAGGAGGGCGACGTTCAGGCGATGTTCGCGCGCGCCGTCGAGTCGTTCGGCCCGCTCGACATCCTGGTGAACAACGCTGGCCTGCAGAAGGACGCGCCGTTCGACGAGTTGACGCTGTCCGACTGGGACCTCGTCATGAACGTGAACCTGAAGGGGCAGTTCCTGTGCGCGCGCGAGGCGGTCCGGCTGTTCAAGCGCCAGGGGGTGCGCAAGGAGGTGTCGAGGTCGTCCGGGAAGATCCTCTGCGTCAGCTCGGTCCACGACATCATCCCGTGGGCCGGCCACGTCAACTACGCGGCGTCGAAGGGGGGCGTGATGATGATGATGAAGTCGATCGCCCAGGAGGTCGCCGCCGACCGGATACGCGTCAACAGCATCTCGCCGGGCGCGGTGCGGACGCCGATCAACATGGAGGCCTGGAGCACGCGCGAGGCCTACAACGATCTGATGAAGCTGATCCCCTACAAGCGGATCGGCGAGCCTGCCGACATCGGCCGCGCCGCGGTCTGGCTGGCGTCGGACGAGTCGGACTACATCACCGGCGCGACGATCTACGTCGACGGTGGCATGACCCTCTACCCGGGCTTCGAGACCGGCGGTTAGCCGCTCCCGCGCGAAGCGCGGGAGTGCGGCTATCTCTTGAGGCGCGCCTGTCAGCCGGCGTCGGGCTGCTGAGACCCGACTTCGGGGCGACCGCCACCGTCGCGACCGCCGCCGTCGGGGCGACCGCCACCGTCGGGAATCACGCTGCCATCCGGCAGCTGTCCGCCGCCGTCGTTTCCGCCGGTGCGACCACCGCGGCCCATGTTGCTGCCGCCGCCGCTGCCGGCTTCGCCGTTCGCGCCGCCGCGTCCAGCGCCCGTCGCGCCGCCGCGACCGCCGCCGCGCCCCGCATCGCCGGTGGCGCCAGCCGTGCCGCCGTTGCCGCCGCCGCGCCCCGCGAGTCCGCCGTTGCCGCCGCCGCGCCCCGCGAGTCCACCGTTGCCGCCGCCGCGCCCCGCGAGTCCGCCGTTGCCGCCGCCACGTCCGGCAGGCCCGGCGTCGCCGCCGCCGCGACCTGCTGGCCCGCCGTTGCCGCCGCCGCGACCTGCTGGCCCGCCGTTGCCGCCGCCGCGACCTGCTGGCCCGTCGTTGCCGCCGCCGCGTCCGGCAGGCCCGTCACCGCGCCCCGCTTGTCCCGAGGCTCCGGCCGCTCCGGGCTGACCTGCCGCGCCGGTCGTTCCTCCCCTGCCGGTGCTGCCACCGGCCGCACCCCCTTCGCCTCCATCGCTGGTCGTGTCGCCACAACCCAGACCGGACACCGCAGTGATCGCAACCACCAGCAGCGCACGCGTAGCTACGCTTCGAACGCTCGAGAACATGGCAATGCCTTTCCGGCGAGTCTGCAGACGAGACTCATCAGGTGTTGGGCAGCAACCCAGGGCACACGCTTGCGCGCGCAGCGTGCGGCTCCCTTGCTGTCTTCGCGGGATTAGAGCCGCTCGGATCGGGCTGTCGTCAAAACAGCCCACATTATTTTTAACGCGCGTCCTTTTTGTGCGGCGGGTCGCAGGCGACCCCGATCCGTCAGTCGCCGTCGCGCAGTCGCAGCCGGGCGCCAACCGCCGCCAGTCTGCGGCACATGTCGGAGAGCGCGCCCAGCATCCTGAGCCGGCGCGTGATCGCGTCGGCGGTCATGGCCGGACGTTTGTCGATGAAGCCCGCCTGCTCGCGTAGACGCGACATCTCGCGGAGGCGCGCGGAAATGGCCGGGCTCTGCATGTCAACCACGCTGGATCTCCTCCAGGCGCTTGATATCGGCGATGTCCTGGGGCCTGCCAGCGGCCAGCTTCAATGAGACGAGGCCCTCCCGCGACACGACGCGCACGATGCCCCCTTCGAATTCGGCGGTGAGGCGAGAACTCCATGCGCTTGCCGCGGGGCCCGTCGCGAACAGCACGTCGAGCATGAGGGGATCGGCAAGGGGTTTGGTGAATCGCTGCATCGTCACGCCGCTGGCGAAGTCCATCGGCAGCGCCTCCAGCGTGAAGCCACAGGCTCGGGCGACGTCACGCAGACGCCCGATGTCCTCGGGACGCAGCAGGATGTCGATGTCCTGCGTCGCCCGGGGAGCGCCGTGGATGGCGAGTGCCACACCGCCGCAGAGCGCGTAGTCGATCTGGCCCGCTTCGAGCGCCACGATCAGCTGCTTGAGCTCGTCGAAGAGATCCACGCCACATTAGTATAGCGTTGGAGGGGAAGCTGAAGGCGAGCGCGGCGCTATTCGCCCCAGCTGCCGGGCTCGGGGTCGTCGGCGTAGTTCTCGAAGCGGGTGTACTCCTTTATGAAGGTCATCTTGACCGCGCCGGTGCCGCCGTTGCGGTGCTTGCCGATGATGATCTCGGCGACGGCGGTGGGCGAGTGTCCGTCGGGGGCGTCGCCGCCGGCCATGTCCTCCCGGTGGATGAAGAGCACCATGTCGGCGTCCTGCTCGATGCTCCCCGACTCGCGCAGATCCGAGAGCCGCGGCTTCCCCTCGCGCTTCTCGACCTCGCGATTGAGCTGAGAGATGGCGATGATCGGCAGCTTCAGGTCCTTGGCCAGCGCCTTGAGCCCGCGCGAGATGTCCGCGATCTCCTGCTGACGGTTGTCCTCGCGCCGGCCGCCCATCCCGCGCGCCAGCTGCAGGTAGTCGACGACGATCAGCCCCAGCGGCGGCCGCGGTGCGTGCCCGTCGGTGACCGGGCCCTGCGGCGGAAAGTAGCGCGGGTCGCTGCGGAACCGGCGCGCCTTGGCGCGGATCTCCATGATCGAGATCGCCGACGTATCGTCGATCAGGATCGGCGCCGAGGCGATGCGCCCCGAGGCCGGCATGATCTTGTTTTTCCAGTCGGCGTACTCGATGAACCCACGCTTGATCTTCGAGGAGTCGATGCGCGCCTCGCCGGCGAGCATGCGCTCCATCAGCTCGTACTTCGACATCTCCAGCGAGAAGACCAGGGCCGGAATGTTGTGCTGCAGCGCCGCGTGCATCGCGACGTTGATCGCCCAGGACGTCTTGCCGCCACCGGGGCGGGCCGCGACGATGATCAGGTTCTCGCGCTGCAAGCCCGCGGTGTATCTCGTCCAGCTTGTGGAACCCGGTGGGGACACCGGTGACCGCCTTGCGCTCGTTGGTCCTGACCTCGAGGTAGTCGATGACCTCCTTCATCAGGTCGCCGGTCGAGGAGTAGGTCTCGCGGCGGTTCTGCTGGGCGACCTTGAAGACCTTGGTCTCGGCCTCGTCGAGGAAGGTCTCGAACTCCCCGAAGTCGCCGAACGCGCTCGACTGAATCTCGGCGCAGGTGGCGATCAGACGCCGCAGCGTCGCCTTCTCGCGCACCAGCCGCGCATAGTGCAGCGCGTTCTCGGCCGTCGGGACGGCGTTGGCCAGGTCGTTCAGGTAGGCCTCGCCGCCGTCGAGGCGGGCCAGCATGCCGCGCGTCTTCAGCTCGTCGGCGACCGCGATGATGTCCAGCGGCTGGCGCCGCTTGTCCAGCGCCAGCAGCGCCTCGTAGACCTCGCGGTGGGCGGGGAGGAAGAAGTCGTCTACGTCGAGGTTCGTCGCGATCTCGTCGAAGGCCGCCGGCTTGATCAGCACCGACCCGAGGACCGACTTTTCGGCCTCCAGGTTGTGCGGCGGCGTTCGCGATGCGGGCCCCGGATTCGAACTGGCGAGCTCCAACATCAGGACGCGGAGTCTACTCCTCCGTCGCGAAGGGCGTGGCTTGGTTTCGCGGGCGGACCCGCGAAACCAAGACCAATACCGCCCGAGGCCGACGCCGGCCTCGCAGATCCGGATCGAGGACTCGATCTGCTTCCGGTCTCGACCGACCGCACCCCGCGGCACGCGCGCGGCTTCCGCCTCGCACCTCGACCGGACGCTGCTATCCGCTTACGGACTTTTTTCCGGCGTGTGGTCTGCCTTTCGAAATTGATTGCAGACCACACGCCGGAAAAAAGTTACGCGCGGCTAGCAGCGTCCGTCAGAGACGGATGTGCGAGCCGCGCGTAATGGGGATCGCTCTCGATCGAGCGATCCGATCTGATCTGATCTGATCTGATCTGATCTGATTTGATCTGGTCTGGTAGCGTCACGACTTCGCGGGTCCGCCCGCGAAGTCGTGACTGCCGGACCAGTCTTCCTTCTTGACGACCCAGACCTTGATCGTGGCGGTGACGCCCCGACCAAGCTTCACCGGCACCTCGACCATCCCCAGCGCCTTGATCGGCTCCTCGAGCACCAGCTTCTTGGCGTCGATGGTGACCCCCTTCTCCTGCAGGGCCTCGGCGATGTCCCGGCTGGTGACCGAGCCGTAGAGCTTGTCCTCTTCGCCGGTGGCGCGCGCGATCGACACCGACACCTGCGACAGCTTGTCGGCCTCGGCCTGCGCCTCCTTGGCCAGCTTGGCGGTGCGCGCCGCGATCACCCGCTTCTCGTGCTCGACGCGCGCCACGTCGCTTCTCGGTCGCCAGGACGGCGTGCCCTCGGGGCAGGAGGAAGTTGCGCGCCGTAGCCGGCGCGCACGTTCACCACCTCACCCGACTTCGCCCAGGTTGTCCAGGTCGTCTCTCAGAATGACTTGCATGGCCTTACGCTCCCGTCACGGCGAACGGCATGAGCGCGATCATCCGCGCCCGGTTGACCGCCACGGCGATCTCGCGCTGGTGCTTGGCGCAGTTACCCGTCAGCCGCCGCGGGACCAGCTTGCCGCGATCGGTGATGAAGTACTTGAGCAGCGAGGCGTCCTTGTAGTCGATCTTGATCGCCTCGTCCGCGCAGAACTTGCACTGCTTGCGCCGGCCGACGGGACGCTTCTTGTCGCGATCGCCGCGCTCGCCGCGCTCGCCCTTGCCTTCGGTTGCCGCTTCCGTGGTGCTCATGATTAACCGTCCCTCCGGCGCTTCGGCTCGTCGACGCTGCCGAACACTGCCTCTTCGAAGTCGAAACGCGCCCTCGTCCTCGTCGAACGGCGAGCGCGCGGTGGCCTGACCGGTGGCGATCTCTTCCTCGTCGGGGCCCGGGGTGGCGGCCTTGGCGAACGCCTCGTCGGTGAACTCCGAGGTGCGCGCCGCGGGGTCGACGTTCTCGGCGATCTTCACCGAGTAGTAGCGGATGACCGAGTCGGTGAGGCGCAGGTTGCGCTCGACCTCTTCGACCAGACCGGCGGAGCCGAGGTAGGAGAAGAAGAGGTAGATCCCCTTCAGCTGCTTCTTCACCTCGTAGGCGAGCTTGCGCTTGCCCCAGTTGTCGAACTTCAGCAGCGTGCCGCCGCCCGCCTCGACGACGCCGCGGATCTTCTGATTGGTCTGGGCGATGACGTCGTTCGTGCTGTCGGGGCGCAGGATGTAGATGGTCTCGTACTCGCGCTTGCGGCCGGCCATGTCTCGCGACGAGCCGGTCCTCTGCTTGCCGGTGCGCACCGCGCACTGGCTCCGTTCCTGTTGTGCTCATGCTGTCTCCTCTTGGACGTTAGTCCCGTGTCGCCACGGGCAAGGAGAAGGAGTCACGCGTGACCATCACGCGGTTCCCTTCGTTGCTTGTGTGACTGCTTTTCCGTTGAACTTGTTCATCGCCGCGGCCACGCCGCCGGCAACGATGGCCTCGACCGCCTCGGCGGCCAGCATCCGGAGCTCGGGCAGCTCCTTGGCCTCGGCGCGGGAGAAGTCCGCGAGCACGTAGTCGGCGGCGTCGCGCCCGGGCGCCGGGCGGCCGATGCCGAACCGCACCCGGGCGAAGTCGGGGTCGCCCGAGATCGGCGATCAGGGAGCGCACGCCGTTGTGCCCGCCCTGGCCGCCGCCGGCCGCCAGCTTGAGGCGGCCGAACGGCAGGTCGAGCTCGTCGTGCACGACGATGGTGTCGGCCACTGGAATCTTCCAGAAGCCGGCCACCCGCGCGACCGCCTGTCCGCTGACGTTCATGAACTCCATGGGCTTGCACAGCAAGATGCGCGTCCCGCCAAGCGTGACCTCCGCGACCTCGGCGCCGAACTTGACCTTGGGCGCGTTGCCGCGCCCGCGGGCCAGGAGCTCGTCGACGACCATGAACCCCACGTTGTGCCGGTTGTCCCGGTATTGGTTCCCGGGATTTCCCAGCCCAACCACGAGGTGCATGCGCGGACCTCCGCTCTGCTAATGCGGGCTGGGCGGCTACTTGCCCTTCTTCTCGCCACCCTCTTTGCCGCCGGCCTTCTCGCCACCCTCTTTGCCGCCAGCCTTCTTGTCGCCCTCTTTGCCGCCGGCCGCCGCTGCGGCACCGGCCGCCGCACCCTCCGCCGGAACCGCGCCCTCGACGGGAGCAGCCACCTCGGCCTCGACCTTCTCGGCCTTGGGCGCAACCACCGACGCCAGCGCCTCGCGCGCGTCGAGCATGTGCGGACGCCCTCGGTCAGCTTCAGGTCGCTGACGTGGAGCGCGTCGCCGATCTCCAGCGCGGTCACGTCGACCTCGAGCTTGGTCGGGATGACCGCCGGCTTCGCCGCCACCGGCACCATGTGCAGGCTCTGGTGAAGGTTGCCGCCGTTGATCGTGCCGATCGCCTTGCCCGTGAGAACCAGCGGGACGGTGACGTGGACCTCCTCGTTCAGGTCGACGCGCAGGAAGTCGACGTGCTCGAGGCGACGCGACAGCGGATCGATCTGCGCGTCGCGCACCATCGCCGTGACCTCTTCGGTCTTACCGCCGTCGACGATCGAGAGCTGAGCACGGTGTTGCCCGCTTCTCCTTGTCGAGCGACTGCACCAGCTCCTTTTCGACGCAGGTCACGACGATCGGGTCGCTCTTTGCGCCCGTACAGCACGCCCGGGACCTTGCCCTCGGCGCGAACCTGTGCGCTCCGCCCTTGCCGGTGCGCGACCTGACCTCGACGGTGACCTTTGCGAAATCCATGACGTTCTTCCTTTACTGGGTGCCTGGTGATCGTTCGTTTCAGATGAACAGCGAGCTGATCGAGTCGCCGTGGTGGATGCGCTTGACCGCCTCGCCGAGCAGGCGCGCGACCGACAGGACCTTGATCTTCGGGCAGGCGCCGTACGTCGGGTCGCGGCGGGATGGTGTCGGTGACGATCAGCTCCTCGATCGGCGAGGCGACGATGCGCTCGATCGCGGGAGCCGACAGCACGCCGTGGCTGGCGCAGGCGTAGACCGCGCGGGCCCCCTGGGCCATGACCGCCTGGGCCGCGGCGCACAGCGTGCCGGCGGTGTCGATCATGTCGTCGACGATGATGGCGTCGCGGCCCTTCACGTCGCCGATGATGTTCATGACCTCGGAGACGTTCGGCGCCGGGCGCCGCTTGTCGATGATGGCGAGGCTGGCGCCGAGGCGCTTGGAGTAGGCGCGCGCCCGCTCGACGCCGCCGGCGTCGGGCGAGACGATCACCGTCTCGTGGTCGAACCGGCCGCGCAGCTCGTCCATCAGCACCGGCATGCGCGTACAGGTGGTCGACCGGGATGTTGAAGAAGCCCTGGATCTGGCCGGCGTGCAGGTCGATCGCGAGCACGCGGTCGACGCCGGCCGCGGTCAACAGATCGGCGACCAGGCGCGCCGAGATCGGCGTGCGCGGCTTGCTCTTGCGGTCCTGCCGCGCGTAGCCGAAGTAGGGAATGACCGCGATGATGGTGCCGGCCGACGCGCGCTTGAGCGCGTCGATCATGACCAGCAGCTCCATCAGGTTGTCGTTCACCGGCGCGCAGGTCGGCTGGACGACGAAGCAGTTCACGCCGCGGACGTTCTCGTTGATCTCGACGTAGATCTCGCCGTCGGCGAATCGGGTGACGTCGGCGCGGCCGAGCGGAATCTCGACATAACGACAGATCGCCTCGCGAGCTCGCGATTGGCGTTACCGCTGAATATGGTTAGAGCTTTCAGCACGACGAATCCCGAGGGGGGCCCCCCGGGGAGGGCGAATCCTGCCACCGGTCGCCTGCCCCGTCAACGCCGAAAACCCCAATAAGTTCAGAGTGTTCTGCGCGCGCTGCCCGGTCAGAGCTGCGCCATGGCGAGAACGAACTTCATATTGCCGTCGTCCACGATCTTCAGGCTCTTGCGCGCGTGCACCGGCAGCGCGCCTTCCAGCGTGCCGTAGCGGGAGCGTTCAAGCAGGAAGAACGCCCGCTGTCCGCGGTGCCGCTCCATCCAGGCCTTCATGTTCTCGAGGTTGCGGTCGCCGAGGAACACGGTCCGCTCCTCCTTGGGTCCTTCGTAGATCTCGTTCTCGGTATAGAAGTTCTCGCCGCGCCAGTACATCTGCCAGACCAGCAGCTTCTCGTCGGGCGAGTGGCGCTGCTTGTAATAGTTCGCGATCAGCCCCTTCTGGCTCCAGTACGGCGTCGCCCGCCGCAGGTAGCCGTCGAGCAGGTAGTAGGTGAACGCGACCGCTATCAGGCAGAGCGCGACCGCGGCGGCGCGCTGGATGCGCGGCCAGGCGAGCGCGAGCGTGGCCGCCGCGAACAGGGCCCCGAAGACGATGAGCGGTGCCCGGAAGTCGAGCGCCGGCGGCCAGGCCCGCCCGGTCGGCGTGTTGATGTAGTCGTAGGAGAAGAGCCAGATGAAGTGCTGGGCGTCCTTGGGCACGGTCGCGAGATCGGCGACGACCAGCCCCAGCAGGGGAACGCCGACCAGCGCGGCGACGGCGGCAGCGCGGCCGTCGCGCCGGAGCAGGAGATCGTCCAGGAAGCAGCCGATGACGATCGCCAGCCCCGGGAGGGCCGGCAGGATGTAGTGGTGGAACTTGGTCACCGACAGCGACACCAGGGCGTAGGCGACGACGAACCAGACCGCGCCGAACCAGAACATCCCCTGCCGCCGGATCCCGGCCGGGCTCGGGTCGCCTCGACGCATCACCACCGTGGCCAGCGCCGACGGCGCCAGCGCGATCCAGGGGAGGATCGCGTAGCCGAGCTCGCGCAGGAAGTACTCGAAGGTCCCCCGGTCGCCGTGCCGCCCGACCATCAGCCGCCGCCAGTGGTTGTCGCCGTAGAGCTCGTCCCAGAACGGCCGCCCGTGCCGGAGCAGCATCGCCTCGTGCCACGGGACGGCGACCAGCGCGCAGGCGAGCAGCGCGATCAGGATTCCGACGCCGAGCTGGGCGCGCTGAAGGCGCTTCCAGTTCCAGGTGAAGCCGAGGTAGGCGAGGAAGACCAGCACCGGCAGGCCGAGCCCGGCGAGCCCCTTGGCCAGCGTCGCCAGCCCGCACAACGTTGCCGCGATCTGAAGGTAGAGCGGCGCCTTGTGGCGGAACCGCGCCGTCAGCAACAGGCAGGCGATGAAGCCCGCCAGGAACGGCAGCATCAGGACGTAGCCCGGGATGGTGACGATGTGCCGCGCGACGTGGAAGCTCCAGCTGAGCTGGAACGCGTCGACGATGATCTGGGGGAGCGCCGCCAGCGTCAGGACGCCGACCGCGACGTAGAACAGCGGGTGGTGCGGCCAGGCCAGCGTCGCCTTGCCGAGGCGCGCGGTCCGGCGCGGCAGCTCCACATCCTCGTCGTCGAACAGCGCCAGCGCCCCCAGCGCCAGGGCCATCGTCATCGGCCCGACGAAGGCCATGTCGGTCATCGCCTGCCGCGAAACCAGCGCGTAAAGCGGCGAGGTGGCGGTCACGACCGCGGCGAACATCGCGGCCCGGCGGCTCACGAAGCGCGAGACGCAGAGGTAGACGGCGTAGATCCCCAGCACCCCCGCCAGGCAGAACGGCAGCCGCACCGCCCACTCGGCCCGCGTCGACAGCGCCAGCATTCCCACCCCTGGCGCGCCGAGCCCGAACAGCCGCAGAGACAGGCTCATCAGCCAGAACGACAGCACCGGCTTCGACCAGAAGTGGTCGGGATCGAGCGGCGCCCCCGGCCACCAGAGGCTGATGTAGTCGCCGCGCACGGTCATCTGGCGCGCCACCTCGGAGTAGTGAGTCTCCCAGGGGTCGTAGAGCCCGTACGACCCGGCGAACGGCAGGTAGACCACCAGCCCGAACAGGATCACGAGCAGGCTGGCTTGTCGCTCAGTCAGGCTGTCCAGCGTCGGCAGGCGCATCGGGCGGCCGCGATGCTAAGCGGCGTCCGCGCGGCGTGCAATTCGATCTCTTTCGGAACCCTCTGAGGGTTCCGAACCTCCCGCGATGCGCTTGGACGGGCGAAGCCCGTCCTCCCGCGACGCGATCTATTTCCCGCGACGCGATCAACCGGACACTGCCGATGTATTCTCCTCCGATGCCACCCCGCCTCTCTCACGTCGACGGGCGGGGCGCCGCGCGCATGGTCGACGTGGCGGCGAAGCCCGAGACCGCGCGGGTGGCGATCGCGTCGGCGGCGGTGCGGATGAGCGCCGCGACGCTGCGCCTGGTCGAGCGGGCGACGGGGGCCCGCGGCAAGGGGGACGTGCTGGCGACCGCCCGGCTGGCCGGCATCATGGCCAGCAAGCGCGCGGCCGAGCTGATCCCGCTTTGCCACCCCGTGCGGCTGGCGAGCTGCGATGTCGACCTGGCGCTCGACCGGAAGTTGCCAGGGGTGCGCATCGCGGCCACGGCCCGGGCCGTCGACCGCACCGGCGTCGAGATGGAGGCGATGGTCGCCGCCGCGACCGCGGCGCTCACAGTCTACGACATGGTCAAAGGGGCGGAGCGCGGCGTCGAAATCGTCGCCGTGCGGCTGGAGGAGAAGCGCGGCGGCGGCAGCGGCGTCTGGACGCGCGCCGGGGTGACCGTGAAACCGATTGCCGGCCACAGGTCATCTAAGTAAAAACGAGGTCTCAACCATGCCTTTGCCTTCCCGTACCAAGGTCGCCATCATCGGTTCCGGCCCCGCCGGCTACACCGCCGCCGTTTACGCCGGCCGCGCCAACCTCGAGCCCGTCATGTTCGAGGGGGGAGGCGCCGCGGTCGAGCCGTTCACCATCCCGGGCGGGCAATTGATGATCACGACCGAGGTGGAGAACTACCCTGGGTTCCCCAAGGGGGTACAGGGGCCCGAGCTGATGGAGCTGTTCAAGGCTCAAGCGGAGCGCTTCGGCACCAACATCATCACCGCCGACGTCACCGCCGTCGATCTCTCCGATCGCCCGTTCAAGATCACGTCGACCGAGGGTGAGCTGGTGGCGGATGCGCTGATCATCGCCACCGGTGCGTCGGCGAAGTGGCTCGGGATCCCGTCGGAGCAGAAGTTCACGAACTACGGGGTCTCCGCCTGCGCGACCTGCGACGGGGCGCTGTTCAAGGGGCGCGACCTGATCGTCGTTGGCGGCGGCGACACCGCGATGGAGGAGGCGAACTTCCTGACCCGGTTCGCCACCAAGGTGACGATCGTTCACCGACGCGAGGAGTTCCGGGCTTCGAAGATCATGCTCGATCGGGCCCGCCGGAACCCGAAGATCGAGGTCGTCATGAACGCCACCGTCGAGGAGATCCTGGGAGAGCTGCCCAGACCCGGCGTCACCGGCGTGCGGCTCAAGGACACGCGCACGGGGGAGATCACCGAGCGCCCGGCCGGGGGGCTGTTCGTGGCCATCGGCCACGAGCCGAACTCGAAGCTGTTCCAGGGCCTGCTCGACATGGACGCGGCCGGCTACCTCAAGACGCTGCCCGGCTCGACCGCGACCCGCGTTCCCGGCGTCTTCGCCTGCGGTGACGTGGCCGACCACGTCTATCGCCAGGCGGTCACCGCGGCCGGCACGGGATGCATGGCGGCGATCGACGCCGAGCGCTTCCTGGCCCATTGAGGGGCGACACGCGGCATAATCGCGGGCGATGAGCGACGAGCCCGCAGCGAACGCCGCCACGGACGACGATGACGACTTCGTGCTGACGGAGTCGTCGAACGTCGAAGGGGCGCCGGTCAGTCCCGCCTCGGCGGCCCTATCGGAGCCGCTCTCGACGCCGGCCCGCTCGACGATCCCGCCCGAGAAGGCGGTCGAGCTGCTCTCCAAGATCAGCCTGTTCTCGGCGCTGCAGCCGAGCTACCTGCGCCGCATCGCCGCGCTGGGGATCGAAGAGGACTTCGACGCCAACGCGGTGATCTTCAAGGAGGGGGCGCAGGGGGACAAGATGTACCTGATCCTCTCGGGCGCCGTGCGCATCGGCAAGCAGGTGCCGGGGATGGGCGAGGAGGCGCTGGCGGTGTTGCGCGCCGGCACCCACTTCGGCGAGATGGCGCTCATCGACGACTTCCCGCGCAGCGCCGACGCGCGCGCGCACGAGGCCTGCCGCCTGTTCGTGGTCCGCAAGGAGGACATGGAAGACCTCCTGTTCGTCGACCGCGACCTCGCCTACGACCTGCTCTGGTCGTTCGTCCGGACGCTGTCGTCGCGACTGCGCGAAACGAACGACAAGATGACCTTCATGGCCGTCACCTCGAAGTTCTAGCCGACCCGGGACATTCAACTCGAACATGGGGGCACGCTCATTTGAACGCGGCGTGCTGCGCCTGTTGGTCACCGCGCTCGTGCTGGCCGGGGTCGGCTGCGGCGGTGAGGCGATGATGCAAGAAGGGAGCGGCGGGCGCGGCGGCACCGGCGGCGGCAGCGCCGCGGGCGGCGCGTCGGGAATCGCCGGCGCGGGAAGCGGGGGAGATGCGGGCGGCGCGTCCGGCGCCGGCGGCGGCACTGCCGTAGGGGGCACGTCGGGGATCGCCGGCGCGGGAAGCGGGGGGGATGCGGGCGGCGCGTCCGGCACCGGCGGCGTTGCCGCCGGCGGAAGAGGCGGTGATTCGGGCAGAGGCGGCGCGTCCGGCGGGCGCGGCGGCGCCTCGGGCGCGGCCAGCGCCGGGACCGACGGTGGCGCGCCCGACGGCGGCGCGTCCGACGGAGGTTCCGCCGGCAGCGGCGGCGCCGGTGGCACAGGCAGTGGCGGCGCGGGCGGCGGCGGCGTGGTCGCCGCCGGTGTGCGCTGGTTCGGGCGCGTCGACATCGCCACCCCGACGCGGCCGCGGTTTTCCTGGTCGGGGACCGGCTTCATCGCCCGCTTCACGGGGACCGGGCTGTCGGCCCAGATCAGCAACGGCGGCACGTTTCGTTTTCGCGCCGTCGTCGACGGCACGCCCCAGACCGTGTTCACGTCGACCTCGGGGCAGGCGACGTACAGCCTCGCCTCCGGCCTCGCCTCGGGCATGCATACCGTCGAGCTCCATCGTCAGACCGAAGGCGCGCAGGGGGACTCGCAGCTCATCGCGCTGACGGTGACGGGCGGCGCGCTCGTCGACCCACCGGCGGGGCCGGCGCGCCTTATCGAGGTGATCGGCGACTCGATCACCTGCGGCTACGGCACGCTCGGCACGCTCAACGACGCCGACTGCTTTCCCACCGAGAGCCACTGGGACTCGTACGGGGCGATCGCGGCGCGCGCCGTCGGCGCCGAGGTCTCGACCATCGCCAGCTCCGGTCAAGGCATCTACCGGAACTACGGCGGCGACATGACGAACACGATACCGATGATCTATGGGCGTACGTTGACCAGCTCGGCCACGCCCGCCTGGGACTTCCGCACCCAGCCGCAGGCCGTGGTCATCAACCTCGGCACCAACGACATCAGCAACAACAAGGGCGATCCGGGCACGGCGTTCCGGACCCTCTACACCACGCTCCTGCAGACGGTCCGCCAGCGTTACCCGCAGGCGTACATCATCTGCCTGATCGCTCCGCTGCTGAGCGGCACGGAACTGACGACGATCAAGGGGCACATCTCCGCCGCCGTCGCCGCCCGCATGTCGGCCGGGGACGCGCGCGTCGAGTTCTTCGATGGGATCGCGCCGCAGACCAGCGACAAGGCCGCCTGTCAGTACCACCCCAACGTCGCCCAGCAGACGCTGATGGGGAACGCGCTCGCCGCCGAGCTGCGCGCCAAACTCGGCTGGTGATCAGACGTTGAACTTGAAGTGGATGACGTCGCCGTCTTTGACGACGTACTCCTTGCCCTCGAGCTGCAGCTTGGCGTTGGCGCGGCAGGCGGCCTCTGACCCGAGCTTCACCAGATCCTCCCACCAGATCACCTCGGCCTTGATGAAGCCGCGCTCGAAGTCGGTGTGGATGACGCCGGCCGCCTGCGGGGCCTTGGCGCCGCGCTTGACCGTCCAGGCGCGGCACTCGTCGGGGCCGGCGGTCAGGAAGGTGATGAGGTCGAGGATCTTGTACGCGGTGTGCGCCACCGCGTGCAGCCCCGGCTCCTTCAGGCCGAGGCTGTCGAGGAACGCGGGGCGATCGGCGGCCTCCAGGCCGGCGATCTCGGCCTCGGCGGCCGCGCAGATCACGACCACCGGCGCCCCCTCGGACTCGGCGTGCGCGCGCAGGGCGGCGACGTGCTTGTTGCCGGCGGCCAGATCCTTCTCGGCGACGTTGGCGACGTAGAAGACCTTCTTCAGCGTCAGCAGGCCGAGATCGCGGATCAGCGCCTGTGATTCCGCGTCCAGGCCCTGGGCCCGCACGGGCTTCCCCGCGTCGAGCCCGGCGTGGAGCCGCTCGCAGAGGTCGAGGACCACCTTCTCTTCCTTGGCGGTCGGCCCCTTCATCATCTTCTTGGCCCGCTCGATCCGCTTGTCGACGGTCTCGAGGTCCTTCAGGCAGAGCTCGGTGTCGATCGTGCCGACGTCGGTGAGCGGATCGACCCGCCCCTCGACGTGGATGACGTTGTCGTCCTCGAAGCAGCGCACGACGTGCGCAATCGCGTCGGTCTCGCGGATGTTCGCCAAGAACTGATTGCCGAGGCCTTCGCCCTTGGACGCGCCCCGGACCAGACCCGCGATGTCGACGAAGTTCACCGTCGCGGCGACGGTCGACTTCGGCGTGTAGAGCGCCACCAGGGCGTCGAGCCGCGGATCGGGGACCGGGACGACGCCGACGTTCGGCTCGATGGTGCAGAACGGGTAGTTGGCGACCGCGGCGCCCGCCGCAGAGAGGGCGTTGAACAGGGTCGACTTGCCGACGTTCGGTAATCCAACGATGCCGCAGGAGATGGCCATGGCAGGCGCAGACTAGCCGTCACTTTCCAAAGGTCAATGAATTCAAGCGGTAACCGGCCGCTGCCGAGTTTCTTCAAAGTATCTGCGCCGGAATCGCCAATTTTTTTCATGTTGTCGCGGGGTTACGCAGGATTAGACTGGTCTCGCTTCGGTCCCCCCGGTCGCGGCACGCGCGACCCCGTTTCCGGAAAGGTGGTCTGCAATGAAGCGCTCGGTCCTTTCTGCATGGATGGCGCTGCTGATGGGGTCGCTGGTGGCGTGTACCGGCACCGTCGGCAGCAGGCCGGGCCAGGGCCAGGGCGGTTCGAGCGCGAGCGGCGACGCCGGGTCGTCCGGGAGTGCCGGTTCGACGGGCGGCCCGGGGAGCGGCGGCTCGAGCGTGACCGGCCTCGGCGGCTCGGTGCTCACCGGGACCGGCGGCTCGACGCAGACCCCCCCTTCGAGGCGAGCGGCGCCTCGGTGGCGGTGCGCAAGGTCAAGAACCTCCTCACCGGGATGGCGCCGACCGACGCCGAGGTGATGGCCGCGACCACGGGCGGCGCGGGCGGCCTGCAGACGCTGATCAACGGCTGGATGAGCGACAGCCAGTTCACCGGCCTCTTCCAGGCCAAGATGATCGGCTTCTTCCGGAACTTCTTCCAGCAGACCGGGTTCGCGCCGCTCGACGACTTCAAGATGCAGATGATGATGAACGGCGGCTTCGACTTCGGGCCGCTGGGCACCGGCGCCGTCGGCGACGACATCTATTACCGGATGGTCCAGAACATCCAGGACAGCTTCGCCCGCACCGCCTGGCAGCTGGTCGCCGACGGGCGCCCCTTCACCGAGGTGCTGACCACGCAGAAGTACCAGATGACGACCGCGATGAAGCTGGTCTACGTGCAGATCGACATGCCGAACGACGAGCCCTACTCGAGCTTCGGCAGCTCCAGCAGCAGCAAGGTGGCCTGGAAGATCGACATGAGCGGGAACCCCATCCCCCTGGCCGACACGCTGACGGTGGGGAACCCCAACTACATGGTGTTCGACGATCAGGCACCAGTTGCGGCGGGCGGGTTCTCGATCAGCCCCAACTGCCACGGCATGGCGATGGTGAACGACTACGGCGGCACGAAGCAGTTCACCGGCGGCTACTCGCAGCTGTTCCAGCGCCTCATCGGCTACACGCCGCGCTGGACGTTCGTCGGCAACCCCGCGTGCTTCGAGCACGCCGCCAAGCCCTATCTGTCGGTGTCCGACACGACCGACTGGGGCTGGGTCACGGTGACCCACAAGACCACGCCGACGGACCGCAAGGCGGCGATCGAGCCGTACAACCTGCCGGCGCTGCGCACCGCGACCTCGCTGACGCTCTCCTTGCCGCGCGTCGGCTTCTACACGACGCCGGCGTTTCTCGCCCTCTGGAACACGAATGACAGCAACCAGCACCGGGTCACCGCGAACCAGACACTGCTGGTGGCCCTGGGCGAGTCGTTCACCAGCGCCAACAAGATCACCCCGGTCAGCAGCGCGGGCCTCGACATGAACCACTCGGTCGCCAACTCCGAGTGCGTGACCTGCCACCAGGGGCTGGATCCGCTGCGCCAGTTCTGGGCGACCCAGTTCGACTTCAACGATCGGAACGACTTCCCCGCCAACGGCGTGTTCAACGGCAGCGGCAAGAATCCGCGACCGGCGGCCACCGGCGGCGTGCTGGCGTTCGAGAGCACCAACCAGTCGGGGGCGGACATCACCGCGCTGGGGACGCTGCTGGGCCAGGTGACCGACACGGGCGGCGACGGGCTCACCCGGTTCGCGCTCTCGGTGACCCAGGCGCTCTGCTACTACGCGAACGCGGCCGCCTGCCTGGAAGACGACGCCGAGTTCCGACGTGTGGCGAAGGCCTTCCAGAACAGCAGCTACAACTTCCTGACCCTGGTGCGCGAGCTGTTCTCGTCGCCGCTGGTCACGAACATCAGCATGACCGCGACGACCCAGGCCAACGGGGTCAGCGTCAGCATCGCCCGCCGCGATCAGATCTGCGCCGCGCTGTCGAACCGGCTGGGGATCGCCGATGTCTGCTCGCTGGCGGTGCCGAAGCCCAGCTCCGACCAGAACAAGACGCTGACGATCGTCAGCAGCGTGGCCGCGGACGCCTTCAGCCGCGGCAGCGAGATCCCGGTGACGCCGTCGGATCCGACGCTGTTCTACCGGGCCGCCAGCGAGATGCTGTGCGAGAACGTCGCGCCCAAGGTCGTCGACCCGTCGAGTGGCACGAACCTCTACCCCAGCGCCAGCGTGGCGTCATCGATCGCCGGGCTGGTCGAGAAGATCGTCGGCTACCCGCCGGCGGACGCGCACCACGCCGCCGCGGTTCAGATCCTGACCGATCACTACAACGCCGCCCTGGCGTCCTCCAGCAACACCGGCAACACGACCGCGAAGGCCACGAACGCCATGCGCTCGACCTTCGCCCTTGCGTGTCAGTCGCCCACCTCCCTTTCGTTCGGGCTCTGAGGAGAGAGGAACAGACCATGTTGAAACGACGAGACGCGCTGCTGACTGGCCTCTTCGGCACGGGCTACATCGGGCTCAAGGCGCTCGCCACCGGGCTGCCCGCCTGGTTCCTCCTGAACCCCCGCCAGGCGAACGCGCAATCGATGGCCTGCCAGCTGACGAACCAGGCGAACGCGCAGTACCTGATCGTGAGCACGAACTTCAACGGCGACCCGATCAACTGCAACTGCCCCGGCACCTACGAGAACACCGCCGCCATCCACCCCAACGATCCCGAGGTGGAAAAGACGATGGTCACCCTCGGCGGCAAGCAGTACGGCGCCGCGCTGCCGTGGGCCGATCCGTCGGTCACCAACGCCTCGGGCGCCAACACCGGCCAGCTCAAGTCGGCGACGCTGGCCCGCACCGCCTTCTTCCATCACATGACCGCGTCGACCGTCCACGGCGACCAGCCCAAGGTCATGAAGCTGATGGGGAAGACCAGCAACAACGAGATGATCACGTCGGCCTACGCGAAGCACCTCGCCCCCTGCTTCGGCACCGTCCAGTCCGAGCCGATCGCCCTCGGCGCCGGGCGCAACGGCAGCGAGCTCCTCAGCTTCTCGGGCCGCTCGCTCCCCGCGGTCTCGCCGACCCAGCTCAAGTCGCTGCTCGGCGGCGGCAAGAGCGACGCCCTGGTCAAGCTGCGCTCGGTGCGCGACACCTACGTCGACAAGCTGAACGAGCTGGCCAAGTCAGACGGCACCGGCGCGCAGAAGGCGTTCCTCGACGCGATGGCGCTGAGCCAGGGGCAGGTGCGAAAGCTGACCGATCAGCTGGGAACGACGCTGGCGGCGATCACCGCCGACGACGCCAAGGGGCAGGGGCTCGCGGCGGCGGCGCTGTTCGTCGCCAACGTGACGCCGGTGGTGACGATCCGGCTGGCGTTCGGCGGCGACAACCACAGCGACCAGGATCTGCAGGCCGAGGCCGACCAGCACGTCACCGGCATCGCCGGCATCCAGGCGGTGATGGACCAGCTGACGATGAACGGCCTCAGCGACAAGGTGACGTTCGCGACCATGAACGTCTTCGGGCGCAATCTGAACAGCAACTCGAAGACCGAGTCGCGCGCCGGCCGCGACCACTACGGCAACCACGCTGTGATGGTGATGATCGGCAAGAACGTCAAGCCGGGCGTCTACGGCGGCATCACCGGCACGGCGCTGCAGGCGGCGCCGATCGACGCCTCGACCGGCGCGGCGACCACGTCGACGTCGGGGGCGAACATCATCCCCGCCAACATGACCCACGTCGCGGCGGCCCGGACGCTGGGCGTCGCGCTCGGCATCCCCGAGGCGCAGATGGCCAGCGACTTCATCACCACCGCCTCGACGGGGCTGCTGGTCAAACCAGCCCTCGCGAACGTCTAGAAACCCGCGACAAGTCCGACGCCAGAGCGAGCGCAGCGAGCGCGTCAAAGCACCGGAAGGCGCGGCTTAGCCGCGCCGGCGTCGGTCTGAACTCCGTGGGGGGCTCGTGGGGGGCTGCACCAGCCCCCCACGCTCGGCGTTAGCCGATCTTGCCGAACAGCTGGAACGCGATCAGCAGGCCGTAGATGACCAGCGACTCGATCAGCGCCAGGCCGACGATCATCGGGACGAAGATCTTGCCCGAGGCCTGCGGGTTGCGGGCGATGCCCTCGAGCGCCGAACCGGCCGCACGACCCTGACCGATGGCGCCACCGAGAGCCGAGAGGCCGATGGCGAGCGCGGCGGCGAGGCCGAGCCACTTGTCGCGATCGGCGCGGGCCGGGTCAACGGCCTGGGCGAAGGCGGGGCTCGCGGTCAGGGTGACGACGGCGGCGACGCCGACAGAGACGAGAGTGGTGATCAGCTTCGAAATGCGGCGCATGGGTGAAGGCTCCTGCTCGGTTTTGTTTTGGGTCGGGACCTTAACGGCAAATTCTGTTTAGGGCTAGTGGTGCTTCTAGGCTCGTCTCAGTGTTCGGCTCAGTGTTCGGCTCAGTGTTCTTCGTGCGCGACCGCCTGCCCGATGTAGACAGTGGCCAGCAGCGAGAACACGACCGCCTGGACGACGGAGACGAAGACCCCCATCAGCATGAAGGGCAGGGGGAGGATCCAGGCGAAGATGGCGAAGAACGCCAACACGACGGCGTGGTCGGCGGCGATGTTCCCGAGGAGGCGCATCGCCAGCGAGACCGGGCGCGCGACGTGGCTGATGAGCTCGATCGGCAGCATCAGCGGCGCCAGGGGGAGCCAGGGGCCCAGGAAGTGCTTGAAGTACTTGGCCCCGTGCTCGCGCACCCCGAAGACGTGGGTCAGCACGAAGACCAGGACCGAGAGCGCGAGGTTCGTCTTCAGCGTGTCGGTCGGCGGGAGGAACCCCGGGATCAGCGCCAGCAGGTTCGAGAACAGGATGAAGAAGAACAGCGTGCCGATGAGGGGCAGGTAGCGACGCGCCTGCTTCTCGCCCATCACGGAGGCCATCAGGCCGAAGACGGTGTCCGCCAGGGTCTCGAACAGGTTCCGCATCCCGAACTTGGGCGGCGGGATCAGGCCGCCGTCGTCCGACTTTCCGACGGCCTGGGCGTAGCGGAACGCCCCGTAGAGCAGGAACAGGAACACCACCAGCGCCCCCATGACGTGATCGAGCTGGAAGTGGGTGGTCTGGAACATCGCCCAGGTCCACTTGCGGCCCAGCACCTCCTGCAGGGAGTGCTTGAGGGACGCGTAACCGGGGAGGAAATCGAACCATGTCGAGTGCGGGTTCATCGCGGCTCCGCCTCCAATGCGCCAGCGCGCAGCCCCACCAGGAGAATCGACACCACGAACACCGAGAATCCCAAGGCGAACGGCACCACCGCCAGCCGGGCGACCCGGATGGCGATGAACACGGCGGCGAACAGCGCCGCCATCTTGCCGATCAGGGCCAGCCCCAGCCCCCAGGGCGAGGCGCCGTTGCGCGCGGCGGCAATCGCGCGGCCGCCCAGGCGGCCCAGGATCGCGAAATCGGCGCAGGCGAGCAGGGCACCGACCCCCGCCCCCAGCGTGCCGCGCCCGCCCCACAGGAGGCCGGCGATCGCGGTCGCCACGACGCCCAGGATCACGTTCGTCCGCTCAATGCGGGCGAGCGCCGGAACCATCATCGCGCTTCTCCCCGAGCTTCTCGCCGAAATCGCGGCGATACCCGCGCGCCACGCGCACCAAAGCCTTGATCGCGGCGCCCACGCCGGCGAGGAGTCCAAGGTACATGAGCCAAGGTTGTGTTCCGAGTTTGTGGTCGAGGTAGTTGCCGCCGAAGTAGCCGATGGCGATCGCCGCGGCTATCTCGATTCCGACGGCGCTGGTCGAACCAGCGAGCCGCCAGAGCTTTTTGACTTCAGGATCGATAGCCGGCGTTCCGTTAACACGCCGACCCGCTGAAATCAAGCGGTGTCAGGCCCCGATCAGGCCGTGAGCGTCCCGAGCACTTCCCGGGCCGCCGTCGTGAACGAGTTGATGTCCTCGAGGGTGTGGGCCAGGGAGATGAAACCGGCCTCGAACTGGGCGGGCGGCAGCATGAAGCCGCGTTCGAGCATCCCGTGGAAGAACTTGGCGTAGAACTCGGTGTCCGCCTGCTTGGCCGTGGCGAGGTCGGCCACCTCCTCGGGCGAGAAGAACAGGGTGAACGCGGAGCCGACCCGCTGGATCCGCGCCTTGACCCCGGTGCGGCGGATGGCCCGCCCAAGGTCGTCCTCCAGCACTCGGCCCAGCCCCTCCAGCGTCACGAAGGCGTGCTCGTCGAGGCGCTTGATGGTGGCCAGGCCGGCGGCCACCGCCAGCGGGTTCCCCGACAGCGTGCCGGCCTGGTAGACGGGCCCGACGGGGGCGACGACGTCCATGATGTCGGCGCGGCCGCCGTAGACGCCGAGCGGCAGCCCGCCGCCGACGATCTTGCCCAGGCAGGTGAGGTCGGGCTTGACGCCGTAGAGCTGCTGGGCGCCGCCGCGGCCGACCCGGAAGCCGGTGATCACCTCGTCGAAGATCAGCAGCGCGCCGTGCTCGTCGCACAGGCTCGCGGAGCAACGGGAGATAAGCCGGGCGGGGCAGCACCAGGCCCATGTTGCCGGGGATCGGCTCGACGATCACGGCCGCGATCTCGTCGCGGTTCTCGCTCGAACGCCGCTCGCATGGCGTCGAGGTCGTTGAAGGGGACGACCAGCGTGTCGGCGACCGCCGCCGGCGGTGACGCCGGCCGAGCCCGGGATGCCCGAGGGTGGCCGCGCCCGAGCCGGCCGCGGCCAGCAGCGTGTCGGCGTGGCCGTGGTAGCCGCCGTCGACCTTGATGATGCGGCGGCGGCCGGTGAACCCGCGCGCCAGCCGCAGCGCCGACATCGTCGCCTCGGTGCCCGACGAGACCAGCCGCATCTTCTCCATCGACGGCACCATGAAGCGCACGCAGCTCGCCGAACTCGACCTCGCGCGCGGTCGGGGCGCCGAAGGTGGTGCCGCCGAGGCCGCGGCGTGGACGATCGCGGCGACGACGTCGGGATCGGCGTGGCCGAGGATCAGCGGCCCCCACGACCCGACGAAGTCCAGGTAGCGGTTGCCGTCGACGTCGAAGACGTGGGCGCCGACGCCGCGCTCGATGAAGACCGGCGTGCCGCCGACCGCCTTGAAGGCGCGCACCGGGGAGTTCACCCCCCCGGGGAAGAGCGACTGCGCCCGCTCGAACAGCGTCGAGGAGCGCGGGCGCTTGCCGCCTGGATTGGTGGCCATCGCCGGACCTCACTCGTCCCCGCCGCCGTCTTTGTCGGGCTCGGTCTCGGCGTCGCCCTCGTCCTCGTCGTCCGCTTCCGCCTCGTCCTCGGCGGCGGCCTCCTCGCCCAGGTCCTCGTCGGCCAGCGGCTGGGCCGCCGCTCGGCGCGCGCGGCGGCGACCTCGGGCGCCACCTCGGCGTCTCCCTCTTCCTTCTCGGCGATCCGCTCCATCGCGACGACCTTCTCGCCTCTTCGAGGCGGATCAGGCGGACGCCCTGGGTGTTGCGGCCGATGGTCGGGATGCCGTCGACCGGCATGCGGATCAGCTTGCCGCCGTCGGTGATCAGCATCAGGTCGTCGTCGTCGGTGACGATGCGCAGGCCGACCACCTTGCCGTTGCGCTCGGTGGTCTTGATGGTGATGACGCCCTTGCCGCCGCGGTTCTTGGTCGGGTAGTCCGAGGTCGGCGTCCGCTTGCCGTAGCCGTGCTCGCACACCGTCAGCAGGGTGGCCGTCTCCTCGCGCGGGATGACCGCCATCCCGACCAGCCTCGTCTCTCCGTCGCGCAGCCGGATGCCGCGCACGCCGCGCGCCGTCCGGCCCATGGGTCGGACGTTCTCCTCGCGGAAGCGGATCGCCCAGCCGTTGCGCGTCCCCAGCAGGACGTCCGAGGCCCCCTCGGTGATCCGCACGGCGACCAGGTCGTCGTCGTCGGGGATCGTCAGGGCGATGATGCCCGAGCTGCGGATGTTGCCGAACGGCTCCAAGCGAGGTCTTCTTGATGTAGCCGCGGCGGGTCGCCATCACCACGAACGCCCCCTCGGAGAACTCGCGCACCGGCAGCAGCGCCACCACCCGCTCGCCCTCCTGCAGCGGGAGCAGGTTGACGAACGCCTTGCCCTTGGCGGTGCGGCCGGCCTGCGGCACCTCCCACACCTTCTTGGAATAGGCGCGCCCCTTGTTGGTGAACATCAGCAGGGTGTCGTGCGTCGAGGCCACGAACAGCTGGGCGACGAAGTCCTCCTCGTGGGTCGCCGCGCCGGTGATGCCGCGGCCGCCGCGCCGCTGCGCCTTGTAGAGCGTCTTGGGGTTGCGCTTGACGTAACCGCCGTGGGTGACGGTCACGACCATCTCCTCGGGCGCAATCATGTCCTCGATGTCGATGTCGGCGTCAATCTCGATGATCTCGGTGCGGCGCTCGTCGCCGTACTGCGCCTTGACCTCCTCGAGCTCGGTGACCACGACCCCCATCAGCACCTGCTCGTTGCCCAGGATGTCCTCCAGCTTCGCGATCAGCGCGCCGACCTCCTTGCATCTCGGCGATCAGCGCCTCGCGCTCGAGGCCGGTCAGCTTGGCGAGCCGCATGTCCAGGATCGCCTGCGCCTGCCGGGCCGACAGCTCGAAGCTGGTCATGAGGCCCAGCTTGGCGGCCTCGGTGTCCTTGGAGGCCCGGATGAGGTCGATGACCGCGTCGATGTTGTCGACGGCGATCTTCAGCCCCTCGAGGATGTGCATCCGGTCGCGGGCCTCGCGGAGCTCGAAAATCGTGCGCCGCGTGACCACGTCGCGGCGGTGGGCGATGAAGTGCACGAGGGCCTGCTTCAGCGACAGGATCTGCGGCTGGCCCTCGACGATGGCCAGCATGTTGATGCCGAACGATTCCTGCAGCGGCGTCATCTTCCAGAGGTTGTTCTGGACGACCTCCGGCACGGCGTCCTTCTTCAGGTCGACGACGATCCGCATGCCCTCGCGGTCGGACTCGTCGCGGATGTCGGCGATGCCCTCGATCCGCTTGTCGCGGACCAGCTCGGCGATCTTCTCGATCAGCCGGGCCTTGTTGACCTGGTACGGGATCTCGGTGGCGACGATCGACTTGCGCCCCGTCTTCGGGTGCTCCTCGAAGGTCGAGCGGCCGCGCATCAGGATCGCGCCGCGCCCGCTCTCGTAGGCGGCGCGGATGCCGTTGCGCCCGCAGATGAAGCCGCCGGTCGGGAAGTCGGGGCCGGGGACGATCTCGATCAGCTCGTCGATGGTGATCTCCGGGTTCCTGATGAGGGCGATGGTCGCGTCGATGACCTCGCGCAGGTTGTGGGGCGGGATGTTGGTCGCCATGCCGACCGCGATGCCCGCGGCGCCGTTGACCAGCAGGTTGGGGAACCGCGCCGGCAGGACCGTCGGCTCGGTCTCCTTGTCGTCGTAGTTCGGCTGGAAGTCGACGGTCTCCTTGTCGATGTCGGCCAGCAGCTCGCCGCCGATCCTCTCCATCCGGCACTCGGTGTACCGGTAGGCCGCCGGGGGATCGCCGTCGACGGAGCCGAAGTTTCCCTGGCCGTCGATGAGCGGGTAGCGCATCGCGAAGTCCTGGGCCAGCCGCACCAGGGCGTCGTAGGCGGCCGTGTCGCCGTGGGGGTGGAAGCTTGCCGAGGACCTCGCCGACGACGCGCGCGCACTTGATGTACGCCGCGGTTCCAGAAGTTGTTGATCAGGTGCTGCGTGAACAGGATGCGGCGGTGGACCGGCTTCAGGCCGTCGCGCACGTCGGGCAGCGCCCGCGACACGATGACGCTCATGGCGTAGTCCATGAACGAGGACTTCATCTCCTCTTCGATGGCGATCGGGATGCGGTTCCCCCCGGGCGGCGGGGGAGGGGCGGCGCCGTCAGCGGTCATGGACTTGGCGTTCCTTTGCTCATCGTGCTGGTGATGGTCATGGTGCAGGAGCCGGTGGCGCCGGCCAGGTTGTAGTCGTAGGGGATCGAGGCGTCCAGGGTGGCGGTCGTGGCGCTCGTGGAGGTGATGGTGAACCGCTGCGCGTGCCAGGTGAAGGTGAGGTCGGCCGTCACGGGGTCGGGGGCGCTGCAGCTGGTGCCGGGCGCCAGCACCAACCTGTTGCCGCTGACGTTCACCCCCCAGTCGCAGTAGTAGAACGCCCCCAGGTCGGCGTTCCCGGTGACGTTGGCGCCGACGTCGAGCCAGTCACCCGCAGAATCCTGATTCATCATGATCCCGCCGCAGTTGATGACCTGTGGGGTCGGGGTGCCGAACGTCCACTGGCCGATGAACTTGACCTGGTCGTCTCGATAGCAGAATTCGCCGACGCAGCCGTACCCGTCGGGGCAGGCGCGATCGGCGGAGGCGCACATCAGCGTGCCCCCAGGGACGTCGGGGGCGTAGCGGCAGCCGGCGCCGACCAGCAGGGCCGCCGCGAGCGCGAGCGCGGGGGCGCGCATCTAGAACCGCACCTGCATGAAGGCGCCGCCGCGGCCCGGGCCCAGCATCGGTACGACGGTGGGCGCGAACGAGACGGTCCCCGCGGCGCGCGCCTTCTCGGTCTTGTGGTGGCCGTAGTACCAGAGCCCGCCGCCCGCGGCGCCGGCGACCACGCCCAGCCCGAGCAGCCACCACTGGGCCTTCTCGGCCGACTTGCCGCGCGACTGGACGGCGGGATCGAATGGCTCACCGTTCGCGGCCGCATCCTCGAGGTCGTTCGCGGCGGCATGCGCGCGCGTTCCCTGGGCGATGCCCACCAGGATCATCACCGCGCCGGCCCCGCCGGCGGCGATACCCGCGATCCGGAAGGTGCGGCCCGGATCGGGGCCGGGAGGTGGCGGCGGCAGCGGGCCGCTGTCGCTCACCAGCGGCGTCGGCGCCAGCGGCGAGGTCGTCACCACTGCCGGTCCGCCCGGCGCCGGTACGGGCGCGGGCGGGGGCGCGGTCGGTGTCGCCGTCGGGGGCGGAGGCAGGGGCGCGGTAGCGTCCGCGGGCGGGGGCGTGGTCGCTGGCTGCTTCTGCGCCTGCTTCGCCTCGAGCGCCTTGATCTGCTCCTCGATCTCGGCGCGGTTCGGCGGCTTGGGGACGTAGCGCAGGTAGGTCCGGTAGAAGTGCAGGGCCTGGTCCGTTTGGCCCGACAGGCGGTAGGCCTGCGCCAGGTTGAACAGGATGGCGGGATCGTTCTTCGCCTCGTAGGCGGCCTCGAACTCCTTGGCGGCGTCCGCGTACTTGCCGAGGTCGTAGTACGTCGTCCCCTTCTTGTAGTGCTCGCGCGCCGCGGCCACGTCCTCCGCGCGCGCGACCGGCGCCACCAGCGTCAGCGTCAACGCGACGATCGCGAACAGAGCTGCGGAGCGCACCGGAGGCGTCATGAGCGGGGCATTATTGCGCAAGAACTCCGCCGCGCAGCGCGAAATCGCCGCCGTCCGCGCTTCGCGTAAGTGGCGCTCCCGGGCATCGTTTCAGAGTGGGCCGCGGGCGCTTGAAAAAGAGCCGCGGGCGCTGAAAGTAGGCCGCCGACGCTCGTGAAAACGCGCCGCCGGGGCTCGCTACTTCTTGCAGCTCACCTCTTCGACCACCACCCATTTGCCGTCGGGGGCGCGCACCTCCAGCGCGTGCGTCCAGGCCTTTTCCCCCTGCTTGGTGAAGATGTGGTGGAACGGCCTGCGCCCGAGCGGCCCCGAGAGCTCGCCCGTCCAGATCAACTTGTCCCCCTCCCAGCCGGTGGCGCTGGCCGTGTCCCACTCGCCGCTGTTGCCGACGGCGGCGCGCACGAACCGCTTCGACCCCTGATCGAACCCCCAGAGCCCGTTCACCTTGAGTCCAGGGTGCTCCTTGGTCTTCTTCTCTTCGTATTTGAACGACTGCCAGAAGTTGTCGGCCACCAGCGTCCCCTCGGCGGTCGCCGTGATCGGGTGCTCGGGGCCGAGCGGGCCGGCGAGCTGCTTCCCGGCGCACTTCCACTTGCCGATGAAGATCTTGAAGGTGTCGAGCTCCGCGGCCGGCTTGGGCGCGGGCGGCGGCGTCGCGGCCGCCGCGGTCACCGTCGCGGGCGGCGCCGCGGGCGAGGCTGCCAGCGGCGGCGCCACCGCGGGGGGCATCGCCGCGGGCAGGGCCGCCGGTTTTGGGGCGGGCGTTGCCGCCGGAGTTTGGGCCATTCCGGATCGCGCCAGGAACAACGTCGCGGCGACCACGGCACCACGGAACAACGTCGTTTGCATGGGACGCACGATACCCGAGGAGGACATCAGCGCGGCATGAAACGGCGAGCGGTTAGGCAGTTGGAGTCGGACTGTGAGAGCCTTCTCTTGGCATCCATGTTGAGCGGAGGTGATTCCGTGACTCTTGGTGGCGTCGGCATTGTGGTTGCCGCGATTTCGCTCGCCGGCTGCCTAGGCGGCGGCGGCGGCGGCGGCGAGGGCGAGCCGTTGCGGACGCTCACGCAGGCCGATGTGGTGGATCTGCCGGCGGGCACGGGAACGGGGACGACGTACTCTGGGGTTTACGCGATCGACACGATAATAGTCACCGGGTGCCACTGCCGGCGCGGGAGCTGCGGCGTCGATGTCAGGCCCGGCGGGATGTTCTGGGCGAGCCAGCAGGACGGGATGTTCACACAGGAGTTTGAGGGGGCTCCTGGGCCCGTGGCCAGGGGCGGGATCGACGCGGACGGCACGTACACGGTCGGTTCGGACTCGGAGGACATTTACGGCGTCGCGTACACGTTGTTCGAGGGGCAGATCAAGCTCGTGGACGGAGTCCCGAAGGGTGGCGTGGCCAACTTGGTCTCCACCGTCACCGGTATCCCCGGGATCAACGTGGACTGCGATCTGACCGCCCGGGAGACGTTTCACTACGAGGGGCCCGGGTAGGGCGCCGTGTCGCCTAGCGCGGGATGAAGCGGCCGGCGCTGACTTCGAGCTTCCGGAACTCTTCGATCTGGTCCAGGAAGACCGGGACGATCTCGGGATCGAACTGCGAGCCCACGCAACGTTCCAGCTCGCCGCAGGCGATCTCGTGCGGCAGCGCCTTGCGGTAGGCGCGGTCGGAGGTCATGGCGTCGTAGGCGTCGGCGATCGCGACGACGCGGCCGATGAGCGGGATGTTGTCCCCCATCAACCCTTGCGGGTAGCCCGAGCCGTCCCAGGCCTCGTGGTGGCAGTAACAGCCCGGGACGATGTCGCGCATGAAGGGGATCGGCTCCAGGATGCGGCGCCCCTTGGCGGGGTGGGAGCGGAACATCGCCAGCTCCTCGGGGGTCAGCTTGCCCGGCTTGTTGAGCTTGTCGTTGCGCACGCCGATCTTGCCGACGTCGTGCATCAGGCCGACCTTCACGACCGTGTCGATCTCCGGGCTCGCTCATGCGCAGGCCGATCGCGATTATCCGCGCGTACATCGCCACCCGCTCCGAGTGGCCGCGCGTGTAGCGGTCCGACTCCTCCAGCGCGTGCGCGAAGCCGATGATCGTCTGCTTGAAGTTCTCCTCCAGCGAGACGTTGGCGGTGGTGAGGTCCTTGTTGGCGTCGACCAGGTTCTCGTAGAGGCGCGCGTTCTCGATCGACACCGCGGCGCGGCTGGCCAGCACGTACAGCATCTTGCGCTGCCCCTCGCTGAACTTGCTGCCGCGGGTGTAGCTGTAGGCGTTCAGCATGCCGATGATCCGCTGGTTCAGCTTGAGCGGGATGCTGCAGAAGCTGACCAGCCGGCGGTCGAGATCGTGCGGCGGCGAGGCGATGTAGCGGTAGGCGCGGCTGCCGCTCACCAGCAGCGGCCGGTCCTCCTTGAACAGCGGCAGCACCTCGTCGAGGTTCAGCGCCGGCGCCTCGACGTTGGGCTCGGCGCGCTCCGAGACCTTGCGCATGCGCTCGCTGAACTGCCCCTCTTCGCTTCGGGTCCTCGAGCATCAGGCTGACGACGTCGGCGTCGACGGTCTCGATGGTCGCGTCGAGCACCAGGTCCAGCACCGTCTCGACGGAGAGCGACGTCGCGATCGCCTCGCTGATCTTGTAGATCGACAGCGCGTCCTTGAGCCGGATGTTCTCGTACTGCAGCTTCTGGCGATCCAGGCCGCGCTGGACGATGTGGATGACCTCCTCCACCTTGAACGGCTTCAGGATGTAGTCGTAGGCGCCCTTCTTCATCGCCTCGATGGCGGTCTCGACGGTGCCGAACCCGGTCATGATGACCGTGATGACCGGGATGCTCTCCTCGCCGATCTTCTGGATCAGCTCGAGCCCGTTCATGTTGGGCATCTTCAGATCCGAGATCACCAGGTTGTAGCTGCGCTGCTTCAGCTCCGCGAGGGCGGCCACGCCGTCCTCGACGGTGTTGACGACGTAGCCCTCGCCGCTGAGGAAGTCGGCCAGGATCTCCCGGATCACCTTCTCGTCGTCGGCGACCAGGATGCGGGCCGTGTCGGCGGTCAGCACATAGTCGGATGACTCGGGCGCCGACTCAGATTGGGCGGCAGCCGCGCTGGCGAGCAGGGCCTCTCGGTCGGTGGTACTCAACGCAAGGATTCCCGGTAGATACGCGGGTAAAGCCCAGCGTAGTTCAGGCTGCCCCCGATAGCCAGGAGATCGTTATAGTCTCGCCCCGATGTGCACCTCGCTTCGTAACTTTGCTTGGGCATGCACGGTTGGTTCCCTGCTGGCGCTCGGGTGCGCAGGGGTCAGTTCTCCGGCGAAGACAGGCGGGGGCGGTAACGGAGGCCAGGGCGGCTCGCCGTTCGGATTCGGCGGCGCCGGGCTGACCGGGCCGATCTCCATGATCCCGGGGCTGACAGCGCTGACCGTCGCGCCGAAGGAGAGCACGCTCACCTTGACCGGCACCGGAACGACCCTTTCGGCGACGGTGAAGCTGACCGCGACCGGCGTCATCGACGGGGCCTCTTCGGACGTGACCGGGCGGGTCAGCTGGACCAGCAACCCGCCCGGCGCTGCCGTGACCGGGGGGAACGTCACCGTCACAGCCCCCGGCGTCTACACGATCACGGCGGCAAACGGCGAATACCACGACACGGCCACCGTCACCGCCAGCTACACAGGTGACGTCGTGGGCGACGGCTTTCCCGGCACGGGCAAGACCAACCTCGACGCAGCCCCCGCGGGTACGGGCGCCGCGCTCGCCTACCCGCTGGATCGGACGCTCTTCCCGGCGAACCTGACGCCGATCTACGCGCACATCAGCGGCAGCACCGGCGCGACCGTGGCGCGGCTGCGGTTCGAGGCCGACGGGCTGGCCGTCAATTATTACGGAAGGTGCGAGACGGGGATGCCCGGCGGCGGCTGCTACGTGAATCTGCCGCTGGCCTTGACGCGCCTCTTCATCGCGACCAGCGATCGCCAGGACGTCAGGATGACCGCGCGGGTCAGCAACGGCACCGCCGCGCCGAAGGAGACCCAGACCGTCGCGGTGGCCTGGGCCGGGCTGGCGCTGTCGGGCGGCCTCTACTACTGGTCGGTGATCCCCAACCCGCCCAAGGTGACGTCGGAGGGGGCGCCCCCCACGCCCGGGAAGTACATCCTGCTCGATCCGAAGCAGATCGATGGGACCGCCATCTACCGCTACGACTTCGGGGTGGCGGGCGAGCCGGCGCCGGAGATCATCTGGACCGACGACGGCGGGCCGAAGAGCCAGCCCAACTCCTACATGGGCGCGCCGCAGGCCTTCAACGACGGCGCCGGCAAGGGGCACTGCATCGGTTGCCACGCGATCAGCAACGACGGCGCGTACATGGCGCTGACGATCGGCGGCTCGGCCCCCGACGCCGCCAACTTCGCGCTGCTCGACATCGCCAAGCAGGAGCTGGTCGTGATCAACCCGACGGCCAGCACCGATCCCAACAGCACGCCCCTGAACAACCCGACCGACTACTGGAAGAAGTTCCGGATGGAGAAGCTCGCCGCCGAGAACGTCTGGGGGCCGAACGGCGACGTCATGGTCAGCATGATGCAGTCGAAGCTCTATCTGACCCGGGTGACCGTGACCGGCACGATGGGGACGGCGACGCGCGCGGGGACGGTGATCCCGGGGTGGAAGGAGCCCAACGTATCGGATCCGTTCTGGAGCTACGACGGCAGCCTGTTCGTCTTCACCTCCTTCGACATGGCGAGCAAGGGCATGTACAACGAAGCCGGCCTCAACGGCGACATGAAGAAGCGCGGGAAGATCGGCATCGCCACCGCCGACGCCACCGGGGTCAACGACGACGCGCGCGAGCTGGTCCCGCGCGAGGCCAACGTCACCAGCTACTACCCGACGGTCAGCAACGACGCCAGGCTGGTGGTCTTCAACCGCAGCAGCTGCGGGACGGCGAGCCCCGACGTCGACCCCGTTCGCAACACGCCCGAGACCGTCTACGGCAACCAGACCTGCGACGGCTACGACGACAGCAGCGCCACGCTCTGGGCGATCGATCCCGCGCCCGGGAGCACGCCGGTGGCGCTGGGCCGGGCCAACGGCGCCGGCGCGAACGGAAACTCCTGGCCGCGCTTCAGCCCCGACAAGGGGACCTTCCGCGGCAGAGATCTCTACTGGGTCGCCTTCTCGTCGCGTCGCCCGTACGGCCTCCAGGTCAACGCGTCAGGGACGACGCCCGTCAACACCAAGCCGCAGCTCTGGGTGGCCGGCGTCCTCGGGAGCGCGCCCGCGGGCGAGACCGATCCCAGCTTCGCCCCCGCCTGGCTGCCGGCGCAGAACACCAAGCAGACGTCCCCCAACGGCAACCACGTCCCGCAGTGGGTCAAGGTCGCGATCGTGATCGACTAGCCGCACCCGCGCGAAGCGCGGGTGTGCGGCGATTTTCGAGATGAGCTCTGGTCTCAGGGGCCGGAGATGAACTCCAGGCAGGCGCCGTCCGGCAGGCAGATGTTCGGGATGCAGAAGTAGCCGAGGCTCATGTAGGGGCAGCAGGTGGCGTTCGTGCCGCAGAAGCCGGTCGCCACCTTGTCGCAGGCGTTGGGGGTGTTCGTGGCGTCGGGGTTGATGCCGGCCAGCGTGCAGACGCAGGGGACGCCGCTCAGCTTGATGGTGGCGAACTGGTCGCAGGTGCAGCGCAGGTCGCTGGCACCGGCGACCCGCGCGCACTCGCCGCCGCCCTCGGTGCACGGGGCCCCAATCCCCTTCTCGTTGGCCTCGGGCGGAGGGCAGCCCTCCGGCAGCTCCACCGAGACGTCATAGACCGTGGCGGCGTCGCGCGGGACCGTCTGCTTGCCCGAGCGGCAGCCGGCGAGCGCCAGCAGGCAGAAGACCGGCACGAGAGAAGACCACCGGATCAAGCGAAGGTTCACGTCCTCAGCTTAACGCGATCGCCGCGTCAGTTGAACGTCCGGCTCATGCGCACCAGGATCGAGCGCTCCCCCACGTACTCCAGGACGCCGAGGAGATTCTCGCCGCGCGAGGCCCCGATTCGCCCGATCACGTCGAGGCGGTAGGCGTCGTAATGGAATTGCAGGGCGGGCGCCAGCCAGACCGCCCGGATGTCGTTGAACTTCTGAAAATCCATGCCGGCGACATGGTTCAGCTGGATCGTCGTCACCAGCTCGAGCGACGCCCCGAACGGCCGGCAGGGGCTGTAGCTCACCGCGTAGTGGGAGTCCCAGAAGATCATCGTGGGCTCCACGATCTTCTGGTCGATGTAGTAGCCGTCGGGCCCGACGAAGAACAGCGGCCCCTGGTTCATCACGTACGTGAACGGCCCCAGCGCGCCGCCCACGATCACCGTCGGGGCGAGGTGGAAGTAGTAGGGGAAGACGTACGTGGTCTGGACGCCATCGACCTCGAAATTGTACTGGGCCGTGTGGGTGGCCAGCCGGCTGCGGAAGCCGATCCCCGCCACCAGGTCATCGTCGCCGACCACGGGGAGGGTCCAGGTGGCCCCCAGCCGGACGTCGCCGAACGAGAAGACCGTCTGGTCGATGTCGTCCGGGTTCTGGGGGGGGCCGCCGCCAGCCACCTGGGTCACGTGCAGTAAAGTCACGTTAAGAAACGGGATCTCGGCCTCGAACGCGAACCGGCGCCAGCGCCAGACGCCCCCGATCGTCAGGCGCAGGTTCCGGGCGTTGCCCGCCACCAACGGGAGGGACGACAGGTCGCCGCTGCGCCCGAAGCTGGTGTCGAAGTAGAGCTGGGTCGGTCGGGAGGGGAGCTGCAGCCCCGGGCCGTCGACCGTGGGCGGGGCGTGGGTCTCGAGGAGCGACGGGCGGGACGGTTCGGAGTCGGGGGACGGTTCGGAGTCGGGCGTTTCGTCGTCCGACGCAGCGCGCACAAGGCTCTCCAATCCGAGGCTGGCGGCGACGGCGAGGAGACACGCGAGCTGTCGCCGCGGCACGAATTTCAATTTCCCCAAAACCGCAAATTGGCGCAACATTCCCGTCATGAATTCGCCTAGCCCCCGGCCTGTCCTCCGGCGGCTGCTGGCGCCGTTATGGGGCGCCGCGCTGCTGTTTTCGCCGAACGCATTGGCGACCGTGGTGCAGCCCGGCACCACGCTGACCATGCCGCAGCCGGCGAACCCAGACGAGCTCACCTGCTGTGTCACGGGGCGTGGTTTTCCGGCCGACGCCGACACGCTGGCGGGGGTGTTCAAGTATCACGAGCTCATCATCGACGGCGTCCCCACCGCGGGCCTCGACATGTCGATGGACGCCACCCGCGATGCGCAGACGGCGCCCGGCACGTTCTCGCCCCAGTGCGGTCTGCACGGCACCATCGTCCTCAAGGGGGGCGACTGCAAGAACGAGCTCCGCTGGTACAACGCCACCACCCCGCCGAGCAAGCCGGCCATGAACCAGATGTATCCGCTGGTCCCAGGCGATCTCATGGCCGCGCCGATGATGTGCAAGGAGAACGGCTTCTGCCCGCTGGCCACACGCATCACCACCCAGCCGGGCCAGCACACCTGGGCCGATCCGCTGCCGGAGTACGCCGCCGACATCCGCACCAGTCCGAACTGGAAGGGCGGTCAGGTCGGCTTCGCGCTGGTCCCGCCCTACGTGGGCAGCACGCCGCAAGGCAAGTGCACGCAGGTCAAGTACTCGGAGATGGAGCTGAACGACAAGAACTCGGCCGGCCAGCCCTGGATCTCCGCGCTCATCTATCACTCGGTCGCCGATCCCAACGCCTACTACATCGCGTTCGAGGATCAGCCCACCTGCACGGCAAGCTGGAAGGGCTGCAATCCGGGGCAGAGCACGCCGCTCACCAGCGGCGGCAACGACGGCGACTTCAACGACTTCGTCTTCTACGTCAGCGGCCTGACGTGCAAGGACGGCGGTCAGCCCTGCACGGTTCCGGACGTACAGGGGATCTGCGCCGGCGGCGTCACCGAGTGCCAGGGCGGTGGCTTGGGGACCACCTGCCGGCAGGCGGTCAAGCCGACCACGGAGGCCTGCGACGCCGTCGACAACGACTGCGACGGCGAGGTGGACGAGGGCGATCTCTGCGGCGCCGGCTCGATCTGCGACCACGGGACCTGCGTCCACCCCTGCGCCCAGGACACCGAGTTCAAGTGCGTCTCGGGCTACACCTGTGACCCGAGCGGCTACTGCAAGGATCCCCGCTGCATCGGCGTCACCTGCGGCAGCGACCAGGTCTGCGTCGGCGGTGTCTGCTCGGGCGGCTGCGACGGCGTCATCTGTCCCCACGGCCAGACCTGCCGGGTCGGCCACTGCGTGGAGCCCTGCGCCGGCGTCACCTGCGACGGTGGCCGCATCTGCGAGGACGGCGCCTGCCAGCCGGCCTGCGGCGACTGCCGTGATTGCGCGGTCGGCCGCACCTGCACCACGACGGGCGCCAAGAAGGGGGTCTGCGCCGAGACCGGCTGCGAGAACAAGACCTGCGCCGCCGGCCAGATCTGCATGGGCGGCACCTGCAAGGACGGGTGCGAGGGCGTGCGCTGCCCCGCCGCGCAGGAGTGCAAGGCGGGTCAGTGCGTGCCGATGGCGATTCCCGACGGGCCGCCTCCGCCGCCTCCGCCGCCTCCGCTCGACGGCGGCGGCACGCTGACCGGACTCGGCGGCGGCATCGGCAGCGTTGGGACCGGCGGCTCGCTCGGGATCGGTGGCTCGGGCATCACCGGCGCCGGCGGCCGAGGCGGCGGCCACGTCGGTGGCGTGAAGAGCTGCAACTGCGATACGGCCGAGGGGCCGGGCGCCGGCGCCGTGGCGCTGGTGCTCATGCTGCTGGCCGTGGGGGCCGCGCGCCGCGGTCGCCGAGACGAGCTCCGCGTCCGCATCCGGCGGCGCTGAGGAGAGGCGCTCTGAGGAGAGGCGAAGACACGAGATGAAGCTGCGGATAGGAATGATCGCGCTGTTGCTCGGGCTGTCCGCGGCCTGCTCGTCCTCGAAGTCGAAGGGAGGCGCCGCGGGGCAGACAGGCGCTGCGGGCGGCGGACCGACGGGGACGGCGGGCACGCCGGGCGGCGGCAGCTCGCTGGCCGACTGCCGCCTCCTCCCCTCCGACAACCCGTTGAATCAGGAGGTTTCGGGGCTCCCGGTCCACCCGATGAACGCGACGTTCATCGCCAACATGAACTCGTCGCGCGGCCTGCACCCCGACTGGGGGACGGCGACCGACTTCTACGGCATTCCGTTCACGACCGGGACGGGCGCGACGCCGCAGCCGATCACCTTCACGACCAGCTGGGGGCTCGGCGAGAGCGACATGCTTCCCTGCCCAACGGGGAACAACAAGTACTGCTACCCGATTCCCCTCTCCGCGCCGATTCGAGGGGGGGCCGCAGTCCGACAGCGACGCCGACCGGCACATCCTCTACGTCGACACGGCCGGTGGGCCCGACAACTGCACGCTCTACGAGCTCTATCAGGTGCAGAACCCGGGTGGCTCGGGCTTCTCGGCGGCGTGCGGCGCGATCTTTCACCTCGGGTCCAACGCCCTGCGCCCCGACGGGTGGACCTCCGCCGACGCGGCGGGGTTGCCGATTCTCCCCGGCCTGGTCCGGCTGGACGAGGTCATGTCGGGTGAAATCCGGCACGCGCTCCGCTTCACCGTCAACAAGACGCAGAAGGGCTTCATCCACCCCGCCACCCACCAGGCCGGGCAGGACAACACCAGCTATCCGCCGATGGGGCTGCGCATGCGCCTCAAGGCGTCGTTCAACACCAGCAGCTTCTCGGGGCCGACGCTGGTGATCCTGAACGCGATGAAGAAGTACGGCATCATCCTGGCCGACAACGGCAGCGACTGGTACTTCTCCGGCGAGATGAACAACGGCTGGGGTCCCTACATGGACGACCTTCTGACGGACTTCGGCAAGGTCCACGGCACCGACTTCGAGGCGGTCGACACCGGCCCGATCCTGACCACGACGTTGTGACCGCGGCGTCGGGCGTCCATGCTATGGCGTCCACTTTGCCCAGCCCCCGCATCACGATCGTCGTCCCGACCTACAAGGAGGTCGAGAGCCTCCCCCACCTCATCGATCGGCTCGCGGCGGTGCGAAGCGCGAACGGGTTGGAGATCGAGCTGCTCATCGTCGACGACGACAGCCGCGACGGGACGGTCGAGCTCTGCGCCGCGCGCGCGGAGCCCTGGGTCGAGCTGGTGGTCCGGACGGGCGACCGGGGGCTCAGCCAGGCGGTGCTGGAGGGGCTGCGCCGGGCGCGCGGCGACGTCCTTGTCTGCATGGACGGAGATCTGAGCCACCCGCCGGAGGCGCTGCCGGCGATGCTGCGCAAGCTGGACGAGGGGGCCGACTTCGTCGTCGGCTCCCGCTACACCAAGGGGGGGACGACCTCCCACGACTGGGGGCTCCTTCGCTGGCTCAACAGCCGGGTCGCGACCTGGCTCGCGCGTCCGCTCACCACCATCGACGATCCGATGGCGGGCTTCTTCGCGCTTCGCCGCGCGACCTTCGAGGGGGGCCGCGACTTCAACCCGGTCGGATACAAGATCGGCCTCGAGCTGATCGTGAAGTGCGCCTGCGAGCGGGTCGTCGAGGTTCCGATACGCTTCGAAGACCGCCGCTTTGGTGAGAGCAAGCTGACCCTCGCACAGCAGCTCTACTATCTGCAGCATCTGCGGCGCCTGTACGTCTTCAAGTTCGGCGTCTGGTCGCAGCTGGTGCAGTTCCTGGTGGTGGGAGCGCTCGGGACGCTGGTGAACCTGGCGGTGCTCACCGGCCTGCTCCGGGCGAAGGTGCCGACGCGGCTGGCGATCGCGGCCGCGATCCTCGTGTCGATGTGCTCGAACTTCGTCCTCAACCGGCGCTTCAGCTTCGCGACCGCACGGGAGAAGCCCTGGCTCCGTCAGTTCGGCGGGTTCATCGCGGCGTCATCGGTCGGCGCGGCGATCAACTACCTCGTCACCACCGTGCTCCTGAGGCAGCTCCCGACGATGCGGCCCCAGCTCGCCGCGCTGGCGGGGATCGCGGTGGGGACCGCCTTCAACTTCGTGGCCAGCCGCTACCTGGTCTTCCGCGCCGCTCACGTCCGACCCGAGCGGACCAGGTAGCCTGCTAGGTCAGGTGCTCGAGCTCGCCGGCGTCGTCGAGCGACGCCGCAGACGGCCAGCGGACGCTCACCGTCGTGCCCTGCGTGGGGCCGCTGGCGATGTCGAGCGCGGCGCCGATCGCCTTCGTTCGCTCGCGCATGATGATGATGCCCAGGTGCCCCGGGAGGACGTGGGCCGGGTCGAAGCCGATGCCGTCGTCGACGACGCGCAGGACGGCGCCATCCTCCGAGCAGTGCAACGTCACCCGTACGCGGGTCGCGCTCGAGTGACGGCTGGCGTTCGCGAGCGCCTCCTGGGCGACGCGGTAGAGCGTCACGTGCACCTCGGGCGGGAGGCGCAGCTCCCCCTCGATCTCCAGATCGATGGGGGAGGAGGCGCGGCTTCGCAGTCCGGCGGCCAGCTGACGCAGCAGATCCGGCAGCTCCGCCTCGACCAGCGTGTCCGGCCGCAGCTCGAGCAGCAGCGTACGCATCTCGGCGAGGGCGCTCTGGGTCATCTCGTCGAGGCTGCTGAGCGCCACGCGCCCCTCGGCGGCGTCGCGCTCCCAGATCTTCGGCAGCGTCCGCCCCAGCATCCCCAGCGCGCACAGCGTCTGGGTGACCGAGTCGTGCAGCTCGCGGGCGAGCCGTTGCCGCTCCTCGAAGGCGGCGACCTCGCGGGCACGATCGTAGAGGCGCGCGTTCTCGATCGCGACCGCGGCCTGGTTGGCCAGCGCCCAGGCCAGCTCGGCGTCGTGGACCGAGTACTGGTTCGGCCGATTGCTGTCGATGCGCAGCACGCCGATCACCCGATCGCGCGCCCGCAGCGGAAGATTCATGACCGAGCGCGAGTAGCCGAACAGGGTGAACACCGCCCCGGGCATCGACTCGCGGTAGGCCTTGGCCGAGGGGCTGTCACTCTGGACGTCGTCGACGACGATCGGGCTCCCGCGGTTCAGCGTCGGGCAGCGGTCCGCCTCCTCGGCCCTGATGTGGGCGCTTGCTACCTGCTCGCTGGTCAGCGGCCCCTGATGATCGAGGATGATCAGATCGCCGTCGTCCTCGCGGCGAATGAGGACGGTGGCGCCGGTGTAGTCGACCAGGGTCCGCAGCTGCTCCAGCACCACGCGCAGCAGCGGCCCCAGCTCCAGCGTCGAGGCGACGGTCTTGGAGATTTCGAGCACCGTCGACAGGGCCCGGGTCCGCTCGGCGACCCGCTGCTCCAGCTCCTGAAACGCGCGTTCGCGCTCCGTCACGTCGCGCACGATCGACAGGACGTGCGGCAGGCCGCCGTAGCTGAACCGGCGTCCGCGGATCTCGCAGCGGCTGAGGCCGCCGTCCTCTCGCACGCACAGCGCCTGCGCCGTGACGCCGTCGCTGGTGCTCGCGCGGGTCAGGAAGGCATCGAACGGCTGCAGGTCGTCGAGGTGCAAGAACTGTCGAGGATGAGTGGCGAGCAGCGCCGGCTCGCTGTACCCGGTCAGCCGCCGGAGGGCGGGGTTGGCCGCGACCACGACCTGGGCCAGGGTGGTGATCAGCACGCCGTCGCCGGTCGATTCGACGATGCTGCGGTACTGGGCCTCGCGCTCGCGCACGTCGTGTTCTGCGCGCTGGCGCTCCTGTAACAGGCCCGCCAGCAGCAGCGACGGGATCGCCAGCATGGTCAGGAACACCTGCAGGAACAGCACCCCCTCCGCGGCCGGATCGGCGGCGAACGGGCCCCGGTTGTGGGCCTCGTGCCAGATGACCAGCGTCCCGATCGAGAGCAGTGACAGGCTCACCCCGGCGGTGCCGAAGCGCAGGGCCGCCCAAAGCAGGATGGGGAGCGGCGCGTAGAGCAAGGCGGTCGTGACGCTGGAGCCCGTCGACAGCCGTCCCCCGAAGACGAGGCTGACCGCCAGGAGCAACGACAGCATCAGCAGGCCCGCCTCGCGGAGCCGCTGCAGCGTCAGCTCGCGGATCCAGATCCGCGAGCGCGTCACCACGATGACGACCGCGGGGACGAGCAGCATGTTGGTCAAGCTGTTCGAGCGGAAACGGGTGTGCCAGATCAGCCAGTAGTCGTGGGTCAGCCCGGTGAGCCACATGATCGCGGCGTCGAAGAACGACACGACCAGCGGTGCGCCGATCGCGGCGAGCAGGAACACGAGCACGTTCCTGAACCCGTCGAACCGCCGGCTGCACCCTCCCGTGAACCTTCGGACCGCCAGGGCCCCGAGCATCCCGTCGCCGATGTTGGTGACGAACAGCATCGCCGCGGCCGGGAGCGCGGTGCCGTTTTGAACCAGGACCCCGAGGTGAACGGGAAGCGCGCAGAGGGAATAGAGCAGCCACTGTCGCGGAGCGACCAGCAGGAACACCGCGAACATCGTCGAGTTGGGTAGCCAGAAGATCGACGTGACGGTTGACGAGGTGCTGAACCCGAAGCCGATCTCCGAGCCGGCGTAATAGGCGAGGGCCACGACCAGCCCCGACAGCAGTGTTCTCACCGATGTGTGCGACGTCATGGCGTGGCTGTCCGGACGGACGACCTCCTTTGGTGCCAGCGCAACGGTCATGGTGCCGCGGAGCAGTCTAATACCCTGACTCGCGCATACAAGCGTCCCCCGGGCATACAAGCGGATCGCGATGCTTATGTTCGTTCATTGTCGGTAGTTGGGTTGGGAGGGGGGAATGATCGGTTGTCCGTACGTTACGTCCTTGGAGGAGCTCAGGCACCAGCAGCTCGATTGTCTGATCGTGGGCTCGGGGCCAGCGGGCACGGCGGTGGCCGAGCACCTCTACACCGAGGGGAAAAACCTCCGGATCGGAATCCTCGAACGCGGGCCGGTGCTGACGACGTCGCACATCAGCAACGTGCTGCGACCGCGCGCGGAGGTCGTTGGGCTCACCGAGCCGACCCTGCTTCGTGATCAGGCCCGGGGCGCCTTCATCACCCGGCATCAGGAGAAACCCTGGACCGGGGCTTTCGAGGATGACGGGATGATGATCAACGCGTTCGGAGGACGCGGCATCGTGGCCGGCGCCCACCTGCCGCGGTTTTATGAAGACGACCTGAACGGCTACGGCCAGGAGGAGCACGCCCGCTGGCCGATCAGTCGCAAGCTGCTCGAGAGCTACTACCAGAAGGCCGAGACCCGCCGGCACGTCTCGTTCGGCGAGTGCAAGGGGCGGATGCAGACCTGGGCGCTCTGCCAGCTGCAGCGCAAGAACGCCCACGAGCCCCCCTGGGGCGTCGACGTGCGATCGGGGACGAACACCGACATCAGCCTCGGGTACGACAGCGCCGCCAGCCGGCTCTGGGATCTGCTGGTGCAGGACGATGCGCAGGCCAACGGCGATCTATCCAAGCGGCGCCTGTTCCTCGTGACCAACGCCTACGTCCACCGGCTGGAGGTGGACGAGGATCGCACCTGCGTCTGTGCGGTCGACTGTTACGACACCAGTCACGCGCCGCCCGAGCGGCCGCTGCGCCCCTCGTCGACCCAGCTGGTGAAGTTTCGGTCGGTGGTGCTGGCGGCGAGCACGATCGAGTCGGCCCGCCTGGCGCTGCTCTCGGGGCTGGGCGACGCGCCCGGCAAGCCGCTCTCCGAACGGGTCGTCGGTCACTACCTGGCCGAGCACATCTTCGTCCGCGGGGCGCTCTACCGTCCGGCAATGTCGGGCGATCCCCACGATCACTTCATCAACGTCGTGATCCCGCCGCAGCAGCCCGGAGCCGGTCAATCGCTTCCACATTCACGTCGTCGGCGGGCCGAGCACGCAGCCTGGCCACGCCGAGCAGGTGCTGGTGCGCCTGACCGGCGAGGCGGCGATGGATCCGCGGCAGGTGAACCACGTGCGCCTCAACACCAGCGAGGCCGGCCGCGACGCCTGGGGCGTACCGAAGGCCGACGTGGTCTTCCAGCTGGACGAACGGGACTGGAACCGCGTCGGTCACATGATCAGCGAGATGCGGGCGGTCGCGAGCGCGCTCGGGGGGACGTTGCCCGAGAAGCTGGAGCCGCTGCCGCCCGGGCGCAGCCACCACGAGGGGGGGACGTTGCGGATGGGAACTGACGTCGCGCTGTCGGTGGTCGATCCGAAAGGACGGTTCCACGGCATCGCGAATCTGTTCGCCGCCGACGCCTCGATCTTCCCCAACGTCGGCGTCGCGAACCCGATGCTGACCATCACCGCGGTCGCGTATCACGTGGCCGCCAACATCGCCGACACGCTGGCCGCGTCGGTCACCCAATCCGTCGATGCGAGCAAGAACGTTCAGGCGGGCGCAGGAGCAATGGAGGCGGCATGACCATCAACAAGTTCTCTTACTACGACACCCGCTCCGACGACCGCGGGCGGTTCTGCGGGGTCGTCGTCGGCGACCACGTCTGGCGCGAGATCAACTTCTTCTACACGAAGGCCGGCATGCAGCGGGGCGGGCACTACGCCGAGAAGTCGTACGAGCTGGTGTTCCTGATGAAGGGGCAGGTCGACGTCACGTTGCGCAACGTGCGCGACCCGGCCGACGTCGTCGAGCTGACCCTCGATCCCGGCGAGGGGGTGCTGATCCCGCCCTACGTCTGTCGGACGTTCCGCTACGGCATGGACGGCGAGGCGATCGCCTGCCGCGACATTCCGCACGACGAGACCGGTCCCGATCTTCCGTTTCCGGCGCGTTGAGCCCGGCCGTGGCGACGCACATCTTGGTGACCGGCGGGACCGGGTACGTCGGGTCGTACCTGGCCCCGCGCCTCGCCGCGGGGGGAGCGCGGCGGATCTCGCTGTTCGACGGCGACGTCACCGCGCCCGATCTCGAGATCCCCCCCGCCGACGTGGTCATTCATCTGGCGGGGAAGCTCAACTCGTTCGCCGGCGCGGCGGCCGAGATCGAACGGATCAACACCGGCGGCACGATCAACCTGGCCCGGCAGTGCCGGCGCGACGCGCACTTCGTCTTCCTGTCGACCGATCAGGTGTTCGCCAGCGACGCCGATCGCGTCTACACGGAGCGCGACCGGGTAGCGCCCGAGACCGTCTACGGCGTCTCGAAGGCGAAGGCCGAGGCGTTCCTGCTCGATGCCTTCGCGCGGGTGACGATCCTGCGTACCGCGATCCTCTACGGCTACTCGCACCCGCGCCGGCGCAACACCGTCGAGTTCATCGAGGGCAAGCTGCGGGCCGGCGAAACGATCGATCTGTTCGCCGACGTGTTCGCCTGCCCGACCTACATCGGCGATCTCGCGGCCTGCGTCGAACGGGTCGTGGCCGACGGGATCCAGGGGGTCCACCATGCCTGCGGGACCGAGTACGTGAGCCGCTGTCAGATCGCCGAGGCGCTCTGCGCGGCGCGCGGTTATCGGCGCGAGCTGATCCGGCCGATCGCGCGCCCCGACTCGGCCAACGTGCCGCGCCACCTGCACCTGCAGCCGTCGGACACGTTCCGGGATCTCCTGGCGACCCAGCTGGCGACGCGGCTCTAACCGCGGTTTTCAGCGTTTTGGGGCTTAGCGTCCGTGCCAAACTCAAGGCATGGACTATCGCAGGACTAGATTCGTAGCTTTGGCTTGGCTCGTAGTGGGAGTGGTCCTCGTTGGCGGTTGCTCTGGTGGAAGTAAGGCAAAGGCCAGCGACGCCGCCGTTGCCACCGACGCCTCCGTCACCGACGACGCTGCGGTCACCGACGACGCCGCGGTCACCAACGACGCCGCGGTCGCCGACGACGCTGCGGTCACCGGTGACGCCGCGGTTGTTCTCTGCAACGGCGATCCCTCGGTACGGCTGGCGTTCCAGACCACCGGAGGTGGGCAGACGTTACCGGGGAGCGGCGTCCTCTCGGAGAACGGGTTTCAGTACCTGCTGGTGAACGGCGCGTGCCACTACTGGACGATGTGGGACCGCAACTCGGATGTGCGCGAGGGCAATCTATCGCCCGCGCAGGCGACGGAGATGGCAGCCGATCTGCGGCTGTCGACCTGGGCGGGACTGGACAGTCAGTACGTTCGCCCGCTCTGCGACGGTCCCGATGAGGTGCTTCGATTCGACGACAAGCACGTGACGATCGCCTCCCGGTGCGGCGCCAAAGACACGTCTCAGCCAGTGAGCTGGCTCGCGACTGAGGTCCACGCGACTTTGCAGGGTGTCTATGAGGCGGGAACGGCCGTCGGCGGTCCGGTGCGCTTTGTCCTGGTGGGGCAGGCCAACTGGCCCTCGGATGTGCAGGGCGTCGATTGGCCCTTGGCCGTCGACCCCGCGGGCCTCGCGCTGACGTACCAAGAGGCGTCTCGTTACGCTGCGGGGTCGAGCCAGGTCGCGCTGTCGAGCGACGCCAATTCGTTGCGACAGCTGCGGAACGACTTTTTCGCCGCCGGCGGTGGTCCGCGCACGGGCGGGTTCATCCCGATAGTGGGGCCGGGGGGCGCGCGGTACCAGCTGTTCGTCCGCGATTCGATCCCGATCGAGGATGAGCACGGGCTCCTCCACGTGCAGTAGGCGCTTCGAACCACGTTGCTTTTTTCTCTGCCTCGCGTCCGTGCCAAACTAGAGGGATGGATTATCGCAACACTAGACTTGCCACGTTGGTTTCGTTCGTTGCCGGGATGGTCGTTGCCGGCTGCTCCGATGTCGGTCGCGATCAGGCAAACGACGCCTCCGTCACCAACGACGCCTCTGTCGTGAATGACGCCTCCGTCGTCAGTGACGGTTCCGTCGTGAACGACGGCTCCGTCACCAGCGACGCCGGCGTCACGCTCTGCAACGGCGACCCGTCGGTGCGGTTGGCGTTCCAGACCGTGGGCGGCGGAACGACGCTGCCGGGGAGCCAGGTCACTTACGAGAACGGGTTTCGGTACCTCGTGGTGACCGGGGACTGCCGCTACTGGGCCATGAAGGATGATGACTCCGATGTGCGTGAAGGCCGGCTGTCGTCGGCGCAGGCGGAAGAGATCGTGAACGACTGGCGACTTTCGACCTGGACCAGCCTGGACAGCCACTACGGTCATGGCGTCCCGGATGCGAGCGTTTACGTTTTCAGCTTCGAAGGCACGCACATAACGGTGAGCCCCGCCTTCAGCGACCCGGCCGAGCCCGGGCAGTGGCTCGCGGGCGCAGGCCAAGCGACGTTGAAAAGCGCGTACGACGCGGGAACGGCCGTCGCCGGTCCGGTGCGATTCGTCCTCGTGGCGGGGGCCAACTGGTCCTCCAGCGTTCAGGGCCTCGATTGGCCGTTGACCGTCGACCCCGCGAGCCTCGCGCTCACGTACGCGCAGGCGAGCTCATATGTGATGGGTACGAGCCATGTCGCGCTCGCCAGCGACGCGGAGGCGCTGCGACAGCTGCGGCGCGACTTCCTCGGGGCGGGTCGCGGTGGGCTCACGGGCGGGTACATCCCTGTGCTGGGGCCAGCGGGCGAGCAGTACCAGCTGTTCGTCCGCGATTCGATTCCGATCGAGGACGAGCGGGGGCTTCTCCTCATTCAGTAAGACGTTCAGACGACGTTGCCGAAGGGCTGGGTCTGGAAGGTGTCGGCGACCAGCGTCGACATGCGCGACCGCACCAGCCAGAGGCCGGCGCCGGCCGCCACCAGGCAGGCGAGCGCGTACCCGGCGGTCAGCGGCGCGCCCAGGGCCCGCGCCGCGGTGATGCAGGCGACCTCGGCCACCAGGAGCGCCACCGACACGGCCAGCGCCTCGCGCCGGAGGTCGAAGTAATAGAGGAGCAGGATCTCGAGCAGGCTCATGAGCTGAAGCGCGGCGCCGACCGCCGCCAGCCGGAACGGCCAGACGCCGCTCGCCGGTAGCGCCAGCGCCCGCAGCAAGAGCGGCGCGCCGACGAGCGCGAGGGTCAGCACCGTGGCCTGGACCAGAGCCGCGCCGCGCAGGATCCGGGTCGCCTCGCTGGTCAGGCGCTCCGCCCGTTCCCGCAAAGCCGGCAGGTTCGCGGCGCCACCCCCGAGGCCGCCGTAGAAGGCGCGGAAGCGGCGGTAAAACACGGTCTCGATCTGGACGTAGATCCAGCCGAAGGTCGGGACGACCGAGAACCAGGCGATCGCGGAGACCGCCGAGTAGAGCGACGCGGCGTCGCGCCCCACCAGCGCCCAGACCAGCGCCTTGTCGGTCCAGATCGACACGTAGTAGACGAACGACGACAGCGCGAGCAGCCAGTACTCCCCGAAGGCGGGCAGGAGGCGCGCGCTCTCGTCGGTGTCGGACGGGATGGCGCGCGAGATCCCGCGCAGCAGGATCATCACGGTGACCAGCTGCCCGACGGCGAACCCGGCCAGGTAGCCGACCGGCCCCAGCCCCAGCCCCCGGTAGAGCCAGAGCGAGGCGAGGATGCCCAGCGGGGCGCCCGCGCAGAACGCCCGCAGCACGACCACCGGCGACGTGAGGCCGCCGCCGACGGAGAGCAGCAGCCACTCGGCGCCGACGACCACCGTCAGCAGCACGCCCGCGATCCCCAGCCCGGGGGGCATGCGCAGCGCGACCGCCAGCGCGATGCCCACGGCGAGAAAAAGCAGCAGCGTGGCCGCGAGCGCGCGCCAGAGCGGCGCGCCGATACAGTCGAGCCGCTTGTCGTACAGCCTGTCGGCGGTGTAGCGCGACACCACCACGTGGATCGGGGCCGAGAGGATGACGGTCAGCGCGTAGACCAGGGTCACGATCCGCTCGATCAGCAGGAACGACGCCGAGCCGTCGGCGCGGGCGGTGACGCGCAGGCTCATCAGCACCGCCGTCGTCAGCAGCCACGGGGCGGAGGTGACCGCGACCCCGGTCAGATAGGCGCCCATCGTCCCCGCGAGCGAGCCGCGGTCGATCATCTTCTGCAGCTTCCAGCCGATCCCAGCCATCGTTAGGTGATCTCCCCGTAAAGCTCCCGGTAGCTGTCGAGCATCGCGCTCCGCTGGTAGTGGTTCTCGACCCGCTTGCGCGCCGCGACGCCGCAGCGGCGGACCCGGTCGCGATCGCGGGCCAGGGCGATCAGCGCCTGCGCGGTGTCCTGGGGGACGGCCACGCGGGTGACGATGCCGCTCGGCCCCAGCGCCTGATCGACGCCCGGCGCGCCTTCGATCAGCTCGCGGCAGCAGCCGACGTCGGTGCAGACGATCGGGACGCCGGCCGCGTAGGCCTCGAGGATGACCAGCGGTTGCCCTTCGCTGAAGCTGGTCAGGACCAGCACCTCGAGCTGGCTGTAGATCTTGCCCGCCGGCTGCATCCCCAGGAACCGGATGCTCTCGCCGCGACCGAGCGTGCGGACCAGCTCGCGGCAGCGCTCGGCGTAGGCGGGGTCCTCGTCGTCCGGGCCGATGATCCGGATGTCGAGCGGCACGTCGCGCAACGCCAGATCGCAGGCCCGGATGAAGGTCAGCAGGTCCTTGATCGGCACCAGCCGCCCCACGAACCCGATCCGCAGCGGCGCCACGCCGGCGTCGGCGGGGGGAGGGGCGACGGGGGCCAGCTCGACGCCGTTGGGGACGACCTTGGTCTTGACCACCGGCGCGCCGTCGGCGATCTGCTTCTGTCGGTTCGCCTCGGAGAGGGTCACGATGCGCACCGCCTGGTGGTAGGCGATCTGCGACAGCCGGCGGAAGAACCGCGCCCAGAGCCGGCGCAGCGGCGAGAAGATCGGCACCCGCGCGGTCAGCGCGTCCAGCGCCCGCCGGTCGGGGATCCAGTCGGCGCGCGCCAGCTCGATGTCGCGTTCGCGGGCGTAGATGCCGTGCTCGGTGAGCAGGAACGGCGCGCCGGTCCGGTATGATTCGATGGCGCCGATCAGGCCGGCGTAGCCGGCCGACAGCGCGTGAAACGACGTCGCCGGCGAGAGCGGGGTGTTCAGCAGGCGGACGATCGGGATGTTCATGGCGCGGTACTGCCAGAACAGGTCGTTGAACGGCACGGCAGGGGCCAGCTCGGTCGACATCTCCTCGACCAGCGTGAAGCTCTCGTGGCCGTAGAGCAGCTCGGAGACCGAGAGATCGGCGCTGGCGAGATCGGCCAGCAGGTCGTCGTCGACGGTGTCCTCGAAGTGAAGTCGCCGCAGCCCGCGCAGCATGCGCGACCGCGTCGGGCGTCGGGCCGCGTTCCGGCGGCAACGCCGGATCGCCCGCTCCAGCTTGGCGCGCTCCGGTCCCGCCAGGGGAGTCGGCGTGGCGTCCTGGCAGAAGATCTCCTCGAGCGCGAGCACGTTGGGCGGGAACTTGAAACGCGGCTCGCCGTGCCAGCCCGGGTGCGCGCCGATGTTCAGGACCGAGAACGTCACCTGCGGCTCGCCGCGGATGATGTCGTGGACCCACGACGACACCCCGCCGGCGATGTACGGGTAGGTCCCCTCGCAGAGCAGGCAGACGTCGGGGCGCGGCTTCGGTGCCCCGACCGCGGTGGCCGTCAACCGGTGCCCCGCTGTCCGATCCGGACGCGGGCCCTCGTCGCTGGCGACGAGCCCCGCCGGTCGGTTCCACCCTGTCCAGCGCGGCGAATGTGCCCACCCCGGCGAAGCTGCCGACCCTGGCGCCAGCGCGGCGGCACCTGGCGGCGGTAGGTCGCCAGCAGCGACGCCCCCTCCCAGGGGAGATTGTGCGAGCGCAGGGCCGCCTCGTCACGCAGCCGGCGCAGCTCGTCGTGGCGAGCGGTCGTCCCCGTCGCCAGCACCTCGTCGAGGACGTCGAGCGCCTTGTCGGGGCGCAGGACGGCGAGCTCCAGCTTGGCGCGGGCGAGACCGACGTCGGCCGCCGCCGCGGGCGCCAGCGCGAGCGCCGTCGTGAAGTGCTTCCGCGCCTCCGAGGCGAAGGCCCGCATCCGCCCGACGTCGAGGATCCCGACCTCGACCCCGTGCGTGATCCATTCGCCGGCTGCCATCGCCTCGGCGTGGCTCGGCGTCACGGCCAGCAGCTTCCGGTGCCCCTCGAGGCGTTTCTCGAAGCTGATCGACAGATCCTCGAGGGCCAGGGCCGCCTCGAGACCGAGCTCCGGGGAGGCCGCGGTGAGGGCCCAGCGAAGCAGGGCGATCGCGTCGGCGTCGGCGCGCCGGCCGAGCCCCCAGAGCATCGCGCGCCGCTCCTCGATCCCCGCCACCAGCAGCGCCTCGGCGGCTGGCAGCGCTTCGCCTACCTGACGGATGACCTGCGGATCGGGAGCGCCCTCGTGATCGTCCTCCTCGTCCCGGATCCCCACTTCCAGCTCCGAGCGCTCGGGCCCCTCGCCCCGCGACAGCGCCAGCACGACGGCCGCCGCGCCGACCACCGGCAGCGCCAGGCTGAACGCGAGCAGCAAGGTCCGGCGGCTTCCGCGCAGCCGCCGACCGAGCATGAGGGAGCCTGTGCTGATGAGGTGCAGAACCAGGGCGACTCCGCAGACCCCCCACGACATCGGCCCGGCGACCAGCGCCGCGGCCGCCGCCAGATTCGATCGCGGTCGCCACCCCGATCGCGAGCCCCGGAAGCTGCTGCCGGGTGCGGGCTGGGTGGGGGGGGCGACTCTCGGTGGTGGCGTCCATCGTGACTCTCTTCCGGACCTGCTCCCAAGATAATCAGGGCCCCACCCGCGGGTCACCCGGGCGGTTCGCGGAACCGACCACCGCTTACAGCAGTAGCCCTGAGGTCGCGCGTCATCGCGATCGTGCCGGCTGGGCTGACGGCACCTCGATGCGGCTTGACCCCCGTCATATGATTCACCATAGTGAACGAAATCATTCACCGAGGTGAATCATGACGATCATTCGCGACGCCGACGCCCCCTGCTTCGAGCTCCCCGGCCTGACCGTGCGCGGTCTGGCCTCCCCCCGCCGCGGTGCCCGGGAGACGTCGGTCTGGCGGATTGCCCTCGCCCCCGGGACGCCTGGGACCCCGCACGCGGTCACGCGCGAGGAGGTCTTCGTCGCCACCGCCGGCACCGCGCTGGTGACGCTGGCGGGTGGGACCTCCGAGCTTCGCGCCGGGGATGCGCTGGTGGTGCCGGCCGGGGTGCCGTTCTCGCTCTCCAACCCTGCCGGAGAGCCGTTCGAGGCGATTGTGTCGTTCCCGGTCGGCGGTCAGGCGGTCGTCGGCGACGGCACGTTCACGCCGCCGTGGGCAGAATGACCGCGCGAGACGCCATCAAGACCAAGGCGACGGCCGAGCATGATTTCGGCATCCTGCTGGCGCTCGCCTACAGCGGGTTCGTCGACGAGATGCGCGCGGTGCTCACCGCCGACGGCTACGGCGATCTCAACCGCTCCTTCGGCTACGTGGCGCGCGCGCTGGCCGAGCGCCCGCTGACGCTGCGTGAGCTGGCCGAGCGTCTGGCCATCACCAGCCCCGGGGCGCACAAGATTGTCGAGGAGATGGAGCGCGCGCGATACCTGGAGCGGCAGGCCGACCCGGAGGATGGGCGGGCGAAGCGGCTCCGTCTGACCAGGCGGGGCGAGGCCGTGCTGTCGGCGGCCCGGCGGTTCCACGCACGCTTCGAGGCGCGGCTAGCGGCCCGGGTGGGGAAGCAGAAGGCAGCGGCCTGCCGGGCGGTGCTGCAGACGATCATCGACGCCCGGACGACGTCGGGCGCGCCTCCCGGGTTGCGGCCCAGCTGACGGTCCGTCAGTGGCAGCTCGCCGAGCCCGAATCGGTGAACGTCTGGCCGGCGACGGGAATGAACTGCCAGTCGTATCCGCCGTCGCGCAGCGTGAGCTTCAGGACGCCGTTGGTGGTGCCGTTGCGGACGGCGGTGTTCGCGGGCTTCCTGCCGGCAAAGCCGTTCGCGTCGGTGAGCGGGGCGCCCCCGGTGCCGACGACGAACTCGACGATGCCGTTCGGCGACCATCGCGCCGCTGGCGTTCAGGGGGTCGAGCCGCTGGTAGCCGTGGTCGTGCCCGGCGAGGACCAGGTCGGCGCTGTCGTCCATCAGCGCCTGCCAGATCGCGCGTCATCGTCCGTGGTGTTGCCGTGGCAGCCGGAGCTGAAGCGCGGGTGGTGCCAGTAGGCGAGCGGTGCAGGCCGCGGGGTGGGCGGCCAGGTCCTGCCGCAGCCACTGCTCCTGCGCGCCGCCGGCCGCGCAGCTCACGCTCGGAGCAGTTGCTGTTGAGCGCGACGACGTGCCAGGCGCCGAGGTCGTAGCTGTAGTACCCCTTCGCCGGATCGCCGGCCGCCGCGCCGAAGTAGCCGAAGTAGCCCGCCGCTCCCGGCGGTCTGGTACTCGTGGTTCCCGGGCGCCGGGTCGGATGCGCGGCCTTGTGGCGTCCCCAGGGCGGGATCGTAGCAGTTGGCGAAGTCGCTCGGGCTGCCGTTCGGGTAGGCGATGTCGCCGAGCAGCGCGATCGGATCGGTCGTGCCGTCGACCAGCAGCGCCGTCGCCGTGTCAGCCGAGAGGTCGCAGTCGGTGACGTCGCCGACGGCGTAGAGCACGGCGGGGCCGGCCCCGCCCGCCGCACCGCCGCCGCCCGCCATGCCGCTGCCCGCCGCGCCCGCGGCACCGCCGCCGCCGGCCATGCCGCCGCCCGCGATGCCGCCGCCTGCCGCGCCCGAGGCACCGCCGCCGCCCGCGATGCCGCCGCCCGCTGCACCCGAGGCACCGCCGCCGCCGGCGATGCCGCCGCCCGAGGCACCGCCGCCGCCCGTCGCGTCGCCACCCACACCGCCGCCACCCGCCCCGTCGCCGCCGGCCGCGCCGGCCGCGGCCGCGGTACCGCCGTCTGCCGCGCCGCCGGCACCCGAGGCACCACCGCCACCCGCGCCGGCGTCGCCACCGCTTGTGCCACCGGCCCCCGCATCGGTCGCTGGCGGCAGATAGACGACGGTCAGCCGCGGCCGGTTGGCGACGGTGGCGTTCTCGCGGGAGGCAATGTCGAGCCCGTCGCTGTTGCTCGCGCTGGCCACGACGAGGCCGAAGTTCCGGGCGGATGAATCGACCCACGACGACAGCGTCGCGAGGCCCGCCGCGTTCAGGGTCACGGCGCACGTTCCGGTCGACCGGGCGCTCAAGGTTCCCAGCACCGTCGCGTTGCGATTGCCGGCCCCCTGCGCCCCGGCCGTCTGCCAGCTCTCGCCCGTGGCGGCCCGCTGCCAGGTCGCGGCGCTCTCTGACCAGGCGCGGACGAGCGCCAGCAGCGGGTAGTCATGGCTGCTGGCGTTGGTGACCCGCAGCGTGATGCTCGCCGACTGGATCGTGCTGCCGATCGGGATGCTCGAGACGTCCCAGCGCAAGAGGATCGCGCTGTCCTTCCCGGAGCCGGACGGCTCGTCACCGTCGGCGCTCAGGCTGGTCGCGCCCCCGTAGGTGGTGCTGGCGGCGTTCTGGACGATCTGCGAGTCGGCGGTCCCGAGGTAGTCGTTGGTCCCGTCCTGGAAGGTCACGGTCTGCGGCGCGGCCAGAGCGCTTCGCCGGCCCTCCGTCGACGGCGCGTCATACCCGCAGCCGCAGGCCAGCGCGACCACCAACCCAAGGGCGCTCAGGCCCGCTCCGCCGCTTCCGCTCACCCGCCGTTCGCTCGCGATCATCCGTCCCCCTCGCTGACTCACCCACCCGCGCCGCGGACCACGCGCCCGCGCCGAAACGATTGCCCGGTCAGGTAAACGTGCGGTGAAACGGATAATTCTCGCGCGGCGTCCAGATTCATGGCCGGACTCGATTGGCGATGGCGCGCGCGATCGTCTCCTCCCTGGAACGGCGAGTTCGGTTGTGCCTAAATGGGCGGAAGCCGGCGACGGCCCGAATGAACGCAGCTCCAAAACTTCCAGGTCTGATTGCCGGCCGCTACGTGCCGGTTCGGACCATCGCCCGGGGAGGGATGGGGATCATCTACGAGGTCGAGCACGCGACGACGGGTGAGCGTCTCGCGCTCAAGGTCATCGACCTCGGCGCCGGCGCACCCCCGGAGATGCTGGGGCGCTTCAAGCGCGAGGCGCGCGCGTCGGCGCGGATCAAGAGCGACCACGTGGTCCGGGTGATTCGACGCCGACGTGGCGCCCGAGCTCGGGGGCGCGCCGTTCCTGGTGATGGAGCTGCTCGACGGTACGGACCTCTACAAGCGCGTGACCGTGGCCCGTCCCGATCCGGCCACCGCGGTCGGGTGGTTGAGGCAGATCGCCGGTGCGATCGACAAGGCCCACGGTCTCGGCATCATTCATCGCGACCTCAAGCCCGAGAACCTGTTCCTCGCCAACCAGGAGAGCGGTCCCCCGATCGTCAAGGTGCTCGATTTCGGGATCGTCAAGATGAACGGCGCGGGGATGACGGTCACCGCCTCGGACGAGATCATCGGGACGCCGCGCTACATGGCGCCCGAGCAGGCGCAGGCGGGCGCGCCCATCACCGCGACGACCGATCTCTACGCGCTCGGCCTGGTGGCCTACTGGCTGCTGACGGGCGAGACCTACTACCGCGGGGACGTCATCGACGTGCTCGGCCAGCTGCTTCACAAGCCGCTCACCCCGCCATCCCAGCGGCACCCCAAGCTGGGCCCCGCGTTCGACGTCTGGTTCGCCCGGGCGTGCCACAAAGAGCCCGGCAAGCGGTTCCGCTCGGCCGTCGAGCAGGTCGAGGCGATGGCCGCCGTGTTCGGGATGCCGTCCGCCTCCTCCGGCTGATCGCGCGCTCTGCGCACCCACGTTGCGCAGGTCCTGCTCGACCTGTGCCGGTCGGCGGCGCCGGCGCCACAGAGATGCGGTTTGGCGAGCGGCACGGCCGTTGCTGAGTCGATTGGTCGAGGAGACGATCGCCATGCTCACTTCGCCAACGATTCATGTGTCCGTCCTCAGCGGCTCGGTGCTCGCCAGCTTGCACGCGCGCTACAAGCCGTTGTCGCGCGCAGCCTCGACGCGACCAGACGTTGGGGCCGTGAAGCGAGGACTTCTTGGAATGTTTACGCGTCGGAAGTGGCGGCTGTGTTAATTGCATTCTGAAGCCCGGGGGGGCCCATGCCGGGGCGGCGAAGAGCCAAGGTTCGTCCAGAGAAGCTCGCGACCTTTTTGGAGGTCGCCTACGACGTCGTACCGAACGACCAGAGCTGGCTGCGCGCCGTGGTGGAGGCGGCGCTGGTGGTGTGGGGCAGGGGTCGGGCCTCGCACGCCGCCATCTACGACGCTTCGAACATCGCCGCGGTCGAGATCAAGAACGCCGAGTTCGTCGGTCTCTCTCCGCCGGCGATCGACAGCATCATGCGCGGCCTCGGGCAATTCACGCCTGAGTTCGTGACCCGCACCTTCCGTACGGTGCTGGCCAACGGCGTACGCGATGTGGCCTACCCCGAGATGAAGCCGATGGTCGACGAGCTGGGTGCGTTCGGTTTCGCCGACGCCTTCAGCCTCAATGGCCTCGACCCGACGGGAAAGGGCGTGCTCATCGGGATGTGGTCCCCCCAGATGAACGACCATTCTCCGGGCGAGCTGGCGCTGCTCCGTCGGATGAGCCACCACCTGGGCGCTGCCCATCGGGTGCGGCGCCGGCTGCGCGAGAGCCAGCCCGCCAGCCCCACGCCCGATTCGACGGTGGGGGCCGAGGCGATCCTCGACGCGCGGAGGCGGATCGTGCACGCGGCCGGGCCGGCCCGTTCGAAGGGGGCGCGTGACGAGCTGATCGCGACGGCCGCGGCTCGCGATCGAGATCGGGCGCCGCGCACCGAGCTCGATGAACGACTGGCCTGGGGTCCGCTGACGCGCGCGCGCTGGACGTTGGTCGACAGCTTCGAACGCGGGGGCGCGCGCTACGTCGTCGCCCGCGAGAACCAGAGCTCCGTCCGCGGCCTCGAATCGCTGACCGAGCGCGAGCGGCAGGCGGTCGCCTACCTGGCGATCGGGCAGTCGACGAAGGAGACGGCCTACGCGCTGGGGATTGCCGACGCGACCGTGCGCGTGCTGCTCGGTCGGGCGGCGGCCAAGCTGGGGGTGCGCTCGCGCGCGGCGCTGCTCTTGCACCCCGAGGTCAGCGGGCTCTGCCCGGGCGGGGGACGCGGCTGAACCGCGCTCACAGGGTGAAGGCGATGCCCCGAAGAGCCAAGGTTCGTCCAGAGAAGCTCGCGACCTTTCTGGAGGTCGCCTACGACGTCGTTCCGGACGACCAGAGCTGGCTGCGCGCCGTGGTGGAGGCGGCACTGGCGGTGTGGGGCAGAGGTCGCGAAGCGCACGCCGCCATCTACGACGCTTCGAACGTGGCCGCGTTCGAGATCAAGAACGCCGACTTCGTGGGTCTCTCCCCGCCAGCGATCGACGGCATCATGCGCGGCCTCGGGCAATTCACGCCGGAGTTCGTGGCCCGCACCTTCCGCACGGGGTTGGCCGGCGGCATACGCGAGGTGGCCTACCCCGAGATGAAGCCGATGGTCGATGAGATGGGCGCGTTCGGTTTCGCCGACGAGTTCAGCCTCAACGGCCTCGACCCGGAGGGAAAGGGCGTGTTCATCGGGATGTGGTCCCACCAGATGAACGACCATTCGCCGGGGGAGATGACGCTGCTCCGTCGAATGGCCCACCACCTGGGGGCCGCCCATCGCGTGCGGCGCCGGCTACGCGAGAGCCAGCCTGCCAGCGCCACGCCCGATTCGACGGTGGGGGCCGAGGCGATCCTCGACGCGCGGAGGCGGATCGTGCACGCCGCCGGGCCGGCCCGCTCGAAGGGGGCGCGCGACGAGCTGATCGCGACGGCCGTGGCCCGCGATCGCGAGCGGAAGCCGCGCGTCGATCTGGGTGAGCGGCTGGGCTGGGGTCCGCTGACCCGCGCGCGCTGGACGCTGATCGACACCTTCGAGCGCGACGGTGCGCGCTACGTCGTCGCCCGCGAGAACCAGAGCTCGGTCGGCGGTCTCGAATCGCTGACCGAGCGCGAGCGGCAGGCGGTCGCCTACCTGGCGATCGGACAGTCGACGAAGGAGACGGCCTATGCGCTGGGGATCGCCGACGCGACCGTGCGCGTGTTGCTCGGTCGGGCGGCGGCCAAGCTGGGGGTGCGCTCGCGGTCGGCGCTGCTCTCGCACCCCGAGGTCATGCGGCTCCGCCCGGGCGGGGGCGGCGGCTGACCGCGCTCACAGACGGAAGCGAGGCCCGGCTCGTCGGGCGCCGGAGCTCTGAGCAAGGTTTGCGCAACTCGCGCGACGGCGAAGTGCCGCCCGTGCGCAAGCGCTGGGCGGGCCGTGGCTGCGCGCCGCGCCCGGACCCGAACAACCCTGCGCGCGCGCGGCGCAGCTCGTTGGCCCGCGCGTTGCTGAAGTGTCCCGCGCATGGCTTCCCCCGGACCCCGCGCCGTTTACAGCCAGGAGGTAAACGCTTATTTGATTGCCGCTGGTTTTGCGCCCCGGATATGTAGGGAGCTCGACGGAAAACAGGGGGAGATTCATGACGTCGAGCGCAAAAAAGGGAAAGCCGGAGAGCCGACGCGCAGTCTGCGCGGCCTCCGAAGTCTGATCGAAGAGCTTGTCTCGAGCAGAGCGCCGCGGGTTCTGAACCCGCGCGAAGGGGTGTCCGCGGCGGACGTCCGCGGTGGCGACGTGGTCGTCCGCCCTGCCGCAGCTCGCGAGCGGAGAACATTCTTCGAGCAGGACGTTACGGGATGGACGGAAAAGGGGGAGCGGTGAGTAAAAGGAACGGCGAGCGCAGCGGGGAGATCCCCCTTCGCCCGTCCGGTGATGCCGCCGACCTGGAGACGCTCTCCGGCAGCTCGTCCTCCGTGCCGACCGACGAGCCCGCGGCGACGCAATCGACGCGGGAGTCGGGCGACGGCGAGCCGGCCCTCGGCGCCACGGACGATCTCGACATCCACGCGCGGGGCTCCTCGGTCGGGCGCTATCTGGTGCTCGAGCGGATCGGGGCGGGCGCGATGGGCGTCGTCTACGCCGCCTACGATCCGGAGCTGGATCGCAAGATCGCGCTGAAGCTTCTGCGCCCGCAGGGGAAGGCCGCCGATCAGGACCGGCGCCAGGCGCGCATGGTGCGCGAGGCCAAGGCCATCGCGCGGGTCTCGCACCCGAATGTGATCGGCATCTTCGACGTCGGCGTCCACGACGGCCAGGTCTTCATGGCGATGGAGCACCTGTCCGGCGGCACGCTGCGGGACTGGATGGCCGAGAAGAAGCGTTCGTGGCGGGAGATCGTCCAGCTGTTCACGACGATCGGTCACGGCCTGGCGGGCGCGCACGCCGAGGGGCTGATCCACCGCGACTTCAAGCCCGACAACGTGCTGCTCGACAAGAACGGCGTCCCCAAGGTCGTCGACTTCGGCCTGGTGCGAATGTCGGTCGCGGCCACCGAGGTGTCATCCAGCGGCGCTCACGTCGCCGCCCCGTCCGAGGGCGGCGTGTTGCACCCGGGGCTGTCGGCCACGCCCGATCCTTCCTCTCCTGCCGATCCGGGCGCTTTGACCCGCACCGGCGCGCTGACCGGCACGCCCGCGTACATGGCGCCCGAGCAGTATCGCGGCGGCGACCTGGATGCCCGCACCGATCAGTTCGCCTTTTGCGTGACGCTCTACGAGGCGCTCTACGGCGAACGGCCGTTCGCCGGCGACAACGTCCTCGCCCTCGCCGACTCGGTGATCAGCGGACGGGTCAAGGAACCGCCGAAGGATTCCCAGGTCCCGGGCTGGCTGCGGCGCGCGGTGCTCCGCGGCCTCAGCACCGAGCCCGATCGCCGCTTCGTGAGCTTCGAGGAGCTCAACGCCGTCCTCGCGAACGATCCGATCGTGAAGCGGCGACGTCAATTGACGGCGATCGCGGCGGCGGTCGCGCTGGTCGGCGGGATCATCACCACCCGCCACGTCGTCACCTTGAAGCACAAGGAGATCGATCGGCAGGTCGCGGAGCACGTCGCGGCCGCCGATTCGTTGCTCGCCGAGGCGGCCGCCCAGCGGGCACAGGCACGGACCTCTCACGACGACGCTCTGAAGGCGTTCGACAGCTTCCGGCGCGACAAGGGGGAAGAGATCTGGGCGCAGAGCCTGGTCGCCGCCCACGCCGCGGATACCGCGTCCGAGCGGGGGATTCAGCGCCTCGAAGCGGCGGTGACGTTGTCGCCGCTTCGGGAGCTGAAGCGGCGGATCGCTGACGCCCTGGTCGATTACGTTCAGATGGATGGTCGTTCCGTCGTCGAGCGCGCCGCGGCGCTGCGACGACTCGCTCCCTACGACGAAAGCGGGGAACGCGCGCACAGATTGACCGCGCCGGCGACGCTTCGGCTCGAGACCACGCCGCCGGGGCTCGCCGCTCGGATCGAAATGTACGACCCGCTCACGCATGCCGTGGCCGAACCCGCGCGACCGGTGGGGCAGACGCCGCTGCAGCTGAGCCTTGCCCCTGGGTCTTACCGGGTGACGTTCGACGAGACGGCGACGCACGTTGGGTTTCACTATCCGGTCCTCCTCGCGGCCGGTGAAACGTTGGCGGCGTCGCTGCGCGTGCCGCTCCGGCCCGCCGTGCCCAAGGACTTCGTCTACGTGCCGGAAGGGCGCTCCCTGTTCGGGTCGGACGACGAAGAGATCCGCGCGATCTTCTTCGAGACGACCCCTCTCCACGCCGTCACGACGGGACCCTTCTTGATTCTCTCGATTCGAGACGACGATGGGCGACTGGAGCCGGTTTCTCGACGAGCTCCCCTCGCAAGAGCGGGAAGCGAGGCGACCGCACGGCGGCAGGGAAGCGCTCGGTGGCTTCGTCGACGTTCGAGAGACGTCGACGGGCAGCCGGGAGATCCTGTTCCGGACGACCGACAGGATCTATCGGGCACGAGACGGACAGCCCTTCAGATACGAGGATCGAGACCGCCGCGTCTCATTGGACTGGTCTCGGTTTCCCGTCACCGGCGTCTCCCCCGAGGACGCGCTCGTGTACGCGGAGTGGCTGAACAGGTCGGGCCGGGTTCCTGGTGCCCGTCTCTGTACCGAGCGCGAGTGGGAGCGGGCAGCGCGGGGCGCCGATGCGCGCAGGTTTCCGCACGGCGAGAAGCTCTTGCCCGACGACGCCAACTTCGATCTCACCTACGGCCGACGGAACGGCGCCTACGGTCCGGACGAGGTGGGGAGCCACCGAGGTTCGGTGAGTCCATTCGGCGTGTACGACCTGGTCGGCAACGTCTGGGACATGACGTCGTCCGTTCTCGATCGCGGACAGTACGTCGCCCGTGGCTCGAGCTTCTACATGTGCCTGAAGACGCTGCTCAGCGCGAACCGAGATCCCATCAGCTCGGTCACCCGCGACTACAGCGTCGGCCTGCGAATTTGTGCCGATCCGCGCACCTGAAAGGCAAAAGGAGACCCTATGTCGACCCGCACCTCCCGACGAAAAACCAGGCCCGGTCTGCTCGGGTTTCTGCTGCTGATCGCGATCTTGCAGGGAGGAAGCCACGACGCTCGTGGCGGGTTGGCGACGCAGGGTCTCGCGACGCAGGGTCTCGCGACGCAGGGTCTCGCGACGCAAGGGCTCGCGACGCAGGGGTTGGCGACGCAGGGTCTCGCGACGCAGGGTCTCGCGACGCAGGGCTTGGCGACGCAGGGGCTGGCGACGCAGGGGCTGGCGACGCAGGGTCTCGCGACGCAGGGTCTCGCGACGCAGGGGTTGGCGACGCAGGGGCTGGCCACCCAGGGCGTCTCTCCCATGGGGAGCGATATTCCGGTGTCCGAACCCAAAGGTGTCTCGATCGCCCGCATCGTCATGCACGGCACGGTCTCGACCGATCGGTCGACGCCGTCTACCCAGCTGACGGGCCTTCCGACGATGAGCACCGGGAGCGGGAACTACATCTCCGTCGGCGGGGAGCCCGCGGTCGGTCACTACGCGAGCGCGAAGATGCTCGACGCGAGCAACACCCTGCTGCCCGACTCGGAGAATCTCGACCTCTATATCGCGGGCGAGATGCGGGATCCGGTCCCCAATCTGTTTCACAACCCGGCCGAGCAGGACAACGAGGACGAGCTCTACGTCGTCTACACGTTTCACAAGTTCAGCGGGCAGTGGACGTCGCTGTGCCCCTACGACGGGCGCACGAAGGCCGCCACCGCCATGGCGATTGCCGAGGATCCGAGCCGCCCGACCGAGTTCGTCTTCGCCTGCACGGCCACCGGCGTGATGGCGAAGTGCGCGCGCAACTGGGGGTACCGCCCCTGGGCCAGCGCCGCCACCTGGCAGTGGGACCCGCAGATGGACAACGGCACGGCGGCGACGGGCGACTGGGTCAAGCGCACCGTCCCGCTGCGCCCCTACTACGAGGCCTGCACGGTCGCCGCGCGCGCGGCCTATTGCCAGGACGACAGGAGCTTCACCAAGAACGGCACCATGGTCGATCTCTTCGACACCAGCCAGCTCATCTGGCCGAACGCGGTCGAGAACCCGTTCAGCGCAGCGGTCCGGGACTCGCGGTGGATGATGGCGCAGGAGTACTTCGTCTCCACCGAGCCGCGCGATCCGCTGTCGTCCAGCGCGCGGCGCTCGGCGCTGCAGCGCACGCGCTACCGCGAGCTCTCCCCTGAGGGGCAGTGCGCCGAGTTCCCCTTCGTCGACCGCCTCGAGCACGACCACATCGAAGACGGCCGCTGGGGAACGAAACTCGACACCACGGACATCCACGTCTTCTCGCCGACCTCCTGCACGCACAACGAGTTTCAGACCGGCCCGGCCTTGCCCTGGGATTGCAGCCCCTGCACCACCGCCGTCTGCCGGGAGATGCCGGGCTGCTGCGGGGCGGACGACCCCGCCTCGCTGGGGCCCTACGGCGGCGACGTCTGGAGCAGCGTCTGCACCGCCAAGGCGGCCTCGCTCTCCGCGTGTAATGACAGCGCCGGCGACCCGCTGCCCGGTCTGGTCTGGCCGAAGGACCTCACGCCCAGCAAGGAGACCACGGCCGGCAAGTACCTGGTGGGCGCGGGCGGCGCGGTCCTTCGCGTCGACGGCACCGGCGCGGGCGCCACGGTATCGGGCTGGGCCTGCGATCCGGAGTGGTCCGGCGCCTCGACGCGCGTTCGCATCTACGCCGGCTATGCGCGCGAGGACGAGCGCACCCATTTCCTCACCGAGGTGAGGGCCGACCGGTCGCTGGCGCTGTCGCTGGCGAGCGAAGTGAGCGCGGCCTGCGACGGGCCGAACCGTGGCTACGCCTGGCACGGCTTCTCGGCGCCGCTCGAGGGGTGGACCAGCGACATGGGCGCGAACCTGTTCGTCTACGCCGTCGACGAGGCGACCTCCGACGGACCGGCGGCGCCGCCGACGCTGCTTCGCAACGGCATCGTTCACGTTCCCACCTGCGAGCACCCCGAGTCCGTCCTCGGCGCCGCGCTGTCCGCGAGCTGCAGCGCCTGCGCGGGCCGGGTCTGCGCCGCCGACGAGACCTGCTGCGCGGGTGAGTGGGACGGCGAGTGCGTCGCCCGCGCCGCGGGCTGCGCCGGGGAGACCCGTTCGGCCCCCGCCAGCGCCTCCTCCTTCACCGAGGTGGCGACCGGGTGGATCGAGGCGCCCGCCAGCGGCAGCTACACCTTCGCTTCGGCGGGGCAGCCGAGCCGGCTCTGGATCAACGGGGAGAAGGTGCTGGACTGGGGCCCCTGGCCGCGCGAGGCAGACGAGAGCCCCTCGGCGAGCAACCAGGGCCAGATCGTGCTCACCGGCGGAACCCGCTACCACATCAGGTGGGATCGCCTGCAGGACGCGCCGTCGGCCGAAGCCACTGGCCTCACCTGGCGCCTCCCGGGAGCGCCGGAGTTCTCGGCCATCCCGCGCGGCGCGCTCTACAGCGTCGCGCCCGGCGGCGGCAAGGGGCTCGCCGCGATCTACTTCAGCTACGCGACGCCCGGACTCGGAGGGCTCGTGGACACCGCCGAGCAGGTCGATGCGACCGTCGACTTCAACAACGACGTCGCGCCTCCCGGGACCCCGGTTCAGGCGCTGCCGGCGGGTTTCGACCGCTCCTACGCCGCGAGATGGACGGGGGAGATCGTCCCGCCGGTCTCGGGCGACTACGTCTTTCACGTCGTCGGCGGCGGCGTACCGGCGCTCACGCTCGATGGTGAGGACCTGCCGTTCGTGGTGCCTCCCGCTTCGCCGGCTCTGGGCCTGGCCTGCGCCCACCCGCTCTGCGACGCGGGCGAGCAACTGGACTCCGCCTGCGACCCCTGCGTCGCCGCGATCTGCGAGCGCGACCCCTACTGCTGCGACGGGGGCTACCACTCGTATTACTCGACGGAGCCGACCTGGGACGCGAAGTGCATCGCCGAGGTCAAGGCGTATTGCCCCAGCGCCGCGGCCGATGGCTGCACGGGCCCGCTCCCGAAGGCGACGCCCCGCGATATCCACACCGTCACCAGGCGGCTGGTCGCGGGGGTCCACTACTCGTTCGAGCTCTACTACGACAACGTCCGCTACCCGGGCGTCCTGGATTCGAGGGGGCGGGACAAGACGGTGAAGCTGCTCTGGGAGACCACCGGCCTGTCCAAGCAGGTCGTCCCGCAGTACGCGCTCTATCCCGGGAGCGTCACGCCGCGGAACGCCGGGTCCGGCCTGAACGTCACGCTCTTCCCCACCGCGAACGGCGGTGCGGCGCCCGACTTCACCGCCGCGGTGGCGGCTGGCCTGACGCCCGATCTCACCGGTCAGCGCGCGGTCGGTCAGCTCGGTACGCCGCTGGTCGACGTCCTGACGGACGGCGCCGATCCGATCACCGCTACCCTGTCGCCGCTGCTCGTCCTGCGACCGCGCTACGGCGAGACCGTTTTCGGCGCCAACAACAACCTCAGCAACCCGACCAACTACAACAACGTCGCGGTGAAGGGGGTCGGGGGGGTGCCGGGGAATGTCGTCGAAATTCGCCTGCAGCAAGGGCCGAATTTCGGAAATCCCTTCTTCCTCTCGGGGGTTCAGCTTGCCAACCTCACGGCGACCGTTGCGAGCGATGGCTCCTTCGCCGCCACCGTCCCGGTCCCCGGCGTCTCCGGCCGCCCCTGGCAGCTCCGGCTGAGACAGCGGAAACCCTCGAGCACGAGCGTGAGCACAGACGTCGTCTGGCCCTTCACGGTCGCCCGGGTGACGACGGCCTCGGGGGGGATCGAGATCGTCTCGCCGCGCGATCCGACCCACAGCCCCGATCCCACTGTCACCACGTTCCAGGTCTACGGCCACGGCGCGGCCGCGCCCGAGGGAGCGACCGTCCCGCAGCCGGTGACCGTGCGCGAGCTCGGCGGGGCGTCGGCCCAGATCCTGGGTCAGAGCGTCTCAGCGTCGGCGGACGGGACGATCACCGGCTCGATCACGCTCTCGTCAGCGGGGAGCGGGGCCACCGCCGATCCGGTCGCCGGCTGGCACAAGCTGGTCTTTGCTCAGTCGCTGGCCGGGAGCGGACTCGCCGAGAGCGCCCCGGTGTTCGTCAGCGTGGGGCTCAAGCCGCCCATCGTCGACTACCCGCGCCCCGGCGCCGAGCTCGGCTGCTCGGACACCTGGGAGATTCGGCATAGAAGCGGCGGAGACGACGATGAACCGAGCCTCACGCTCCAGGGGAGGCTGTTTTACCCCGAAGCCCAGTTCGGTCTGCTGCGGGTATACGAGGAGACCGGCCGGGGCACCTTCTCCCCGGTTGAGGTCCCCTACTGCGACGCCGGTGGCCCCACCTGCCCCGGCGATCGCGTGGTGGCAACGACGCCAGGGCCCGACGGGACGTATGCCTTCTCGACCGTCATCATCCCGCGTCCGGGCAAGCACGTCCTGCGCGTCTTCCAGGCGCCCGATCCGCCTGCTGGGTCCACCCAGGCCCAGATCGACGCGCACTTCCGCGCCTACGCGGCCGTGGCGAACGTGAACCCGGTCGTCATCAACGCGACGCCCCCGCGCTTCCAGATCCCCGGCGGTGCGGGCCCGCTCGACGCTCTGAACAACTTTCTCGGGCTCGACGCCATCGAAGGCGACTCCGACGACGTCACCATGTCGGTGTACTGCGACAACTTCCCGCGCTCGTCCCTCTGCGCCACGCCGTACGCGGACCTGAACCTCTACGTCAACGGCCACCGCTACACCGCCCGGGCCAATCAGCTCGGCGGCTGGACTCTCAGCGGCGTCCGGTTCGGCGATGGCTGGAACACGGTCTCCGTCACTCAGGTCGCCGACACCGCTGGTGGCGCCTGGAGCGAGAGCTGCCCCTCGAACACGGTCCAGCTCGGGGTCGGCGAGATGCGCGGCGTCGTCCAGGTGCCTGCCGACATCTCCGCGCCGGCCACCTCGCCGGCCGGTGCGGTCGTCACGTACCCGGTGAGCGCTTCGCTGACGGTGCCCCCGGGCGATCCGATCCCGATGGCGGTCAGCTGCGACCACCCCTCGGGGTCGACGTTCCCGGTCGGGACGACGCTGGTCACCTGCACCGCGTCGCTGGCGGAGCCGAGCGCGCTCGCGTTCGGGACGTTCAGCGTCAACGTCACCATGCCGCATCCGGTGATCCACACGCCCGAGCAGGTCGTCGCCGAGGCGACGGATCCGATGGGGGCGGGGGTCGACTTCACTGTGACCGCCAGCGACGGGATGGGCGGGGAAATCCCGGTCGAGTGCGCGCCCTCTTCGGGCTCGCGCTTCAATCTCGGCGTCAGTACCAACGTCGTCTGCCATGCGACGTACGGCATTGGCCACGTCGTCCAGGCGAGCTTCCCGGTCCTGGTCGTCGACACGACGCCGCCGACGCTGACGGTCCCCGGGGACGTCACCGTCGAGGCCGGGTCGGACGGCACCGCCATCGTCACCTATGACGCCACGGCCACCGACCTCGTGTCGGGCACCATCGTTCCGGACTGCACCCCGGCGTCCGGGACTGCGTTCGCGGTGGGGACGATGACGGTGAACTGCACCGCCAAGGACGCGAGCGGCATCGTCGCGCAGGCGGGGTTCACCGTCACGGTGCTCCCGCCCCCGAACACGCCGCCCGTCGTCACGGTCCCGGCCGACATGACCGTCGAGGCGAGCGGCGCGAACGGGGCAATCGTCTCGTTCAGCGCCAGCGCGTCCGACGCGCAGGACGGGCCGAACCGTCCGGTCACCTGCACGCCGGCCTCGGGGACGCGGTTCGCGCTCGGGACGACCACGGTGACCTGCAGCGCCACCGATTCGGGGGGCATGGGCGGCAGCGCGTCGTTCAACGTCACGGTCAGGGACGGCAAGGGCCCGACCTGGAGCAACGTCCCGACCCAGATCATCGCCTACGCGACCAGCACCGCCGGCGCCAAGGTCAGCTACACCAAGCCGACCGCCACCGACGCCGTCGACGGGCCGATTGCGACGGCGAGCTGCACGCCGGCCTCCGGCGCGCTGTTCAAGGTCAACAAGACCCCGGTCACCTGCACCGCCGCCGACAGCCGGGGGAACGCGACCAGCGTGACGTTCACCGTCTGGGTTCAGTACCAGGCGCCCAGCGACGGCACGTTCTTCTTGATCCCCCTCCGCGCCGACGGCTCGTCGATCTTCCGCGTCGGACGGCCGGTTCCGACCCGGTTCAAGCTGACCGGCGCGAGCCAGAACATCAACAACCTGGCCGCCACCTTCCAGGCCACCAAGATCTCGAGCGCCGTCCAGGGGACCACCGAGGTGACCAGCGACGAGACCGTCGACGACACGGACTTCGTCTTCAAGTACCGCGCGCTCCTCAACTTCTACGTCTATCGCTGGCGGACCCGCGACCAGACGGAGGGGACCTACCGGCTGACCGCCACGCTGGGTGATGGCGTCGTCCATCAGATCAACGTGTCGCTGAAGCGCTGACAGATTCCCGTCGCGGGAGGACGAGCAGCGCCGCCGACATGTCGGGCTCTGTGCCGGCTGTTTTCGTGAAGGTCGGCTGTTTTCCGACCCTCTTGTCGGCGTGCGGCGATAGCCTGTAGGCAGACCTCGGGAGCCCGGTGGGGCTCCCCGCTGCCCCCGGAGGTTTGGAATGCGCAGCTCCCCGGTCCGTCTTTTGCGCCTGTATTTGTGGCCATTGTTGGCGGCGATGCCGCTGGCGTTGCCGCTGCTGGCCTGCCAGGGCTCCATCGGCCCGCGCGGCGCCGGCGCCACGGGCGAGGGCGGGTCACCGTCGAGCTCTGGCGGCGCGGGCAACGGTCAGGTCGGCGGTTCGGGAAACCCGGGCAGCGGGGGCGACTCCATCGGTGGTTCGACCGGCGGGGCAGGGCAACTCACCGGCGTCGCCGGCGGGGGCGGCGGCCGAGGCGTCGATCCCGGCGTCGATCCGGTCTCGGCCGCCTGCGCCGCGAGCAACGGCGCCCTGAACGCCGGCCTGACGCCGCTGCGGCGGCTCACCCGCGATCAGTTCAACAACACGGTCAACGATCTCTTGAAGACGACCGGCACGCCGGGCGATCGGCTGGCGCTCGACGAGAGGATCGGTCCGTTCGCGAGCAATGCCATCGCGCCCGTCGACAACACGCTGGTGCAGCAGCATCAAGAGGTGGCGGCGATGCTCGCCACCGCCGCCAAGGCGCGCATGGCCCAGATCTCCCCCTGCGATCTCGCCGCGGACAGCGGCACCAGCACGACCTGCGCGACGCGGTTCGTGACCGAGTTCGGCAGGCGGGCCTATCGCCGGCCGCTCACCGCCAGCGAGATCACCACCTACGTCTCGCTCTACACGCTGGGCAAGCAGGGAGACGGCGTCGCCAACGGCTTCCGGATGGTCGTCGAGGCGATGCTGCAGTCGCCGTTCTTCCTCTATCACCACGACGTCGGCAGCAGCGGGACGCCGCAGGGGGGGACGGTCAAGATCACGCCGTTCGAGCTGGCCTCGCGGCTGTCTTATTTCCTCTGGAACACGATGCCCGACGACGGGCTGCTCGCGGTCGCCACCGACGGGACGCTGACCAGCGACACGGTGCTCTCGGCGCAGGTCCAGCGACTGCTCGCCAGCGACAAGGCGGCGGGCACGATCGCCCTGTTTCACCGGCAATGGCTCGACGTCACCGAGCTCTCCGACCAGGCCAAGGACCCGGCCGTCTACCCCCGGTACAACGACGCCCTCGGCACCGCGATGCTGCAGGAGCTGGCGCTCTTCACCGACTACGTCGTGCGCAAAGGGGACGGCAAGCTCAAGACGCTGCTCACCTCGAACCTCGCTTTCCCACAAGGGGGCCTGTTCGACCTCTACGGCGTCGCGCAGCCGAGCGGGTTCAAGGTCGGCGATCCGGTCGCGCTCGACGCCACCCGCGCCGGTATCCTGACCCGGGCGGCCTTCCTCACCCGCTGGGCGCACGGCAACCAGACCTCACCGGTGCACCGCGGGAAGCTGGTGCGGCTCAACATCCTGTGCGACGACATCCCGCCGCCGCCCGCCAACGCGAACACCAACCCGCCGGCGCCCAGCGCGGCGACGACGACGCGGCAGCGTTTCGCGCAGCATTCGGCCGACCCCAACTGCGCGACGTGCCATCAGATGATGGATCCGATCGGCCTCGGCTTCGAAAACTTCGACGGGATCGGCGCCTACCGCACCAAGGACGGCCTCGGTACCGTCGACGCGAGCGGCGAGATCTTCTACACCGACACCCCGCTCGACGGCCCGTTCGTCGGCGCCGCCGAGCTGGCGAACCGGCTGGCCGACGCGCCGCTGGTCTCGAACTGCATGGTGAACCAGTGGTTCCGGTTCTCGCTGGGGCGGATGGAGACGACCAGCGACGCCTGTTCCCTTCAAGGCGCCCGCGACGCCTTCGACGCGTCGGGGGGGAACATCCGCGAGCTGCTGGCGCGGATCGCGCTCAGCCCCGCCTTCCGCAACGTCCGCCTCACCACGGGGAGCTGACCATGTCGAGGAGATTGCGTTTCGACGTCTCTCGCCGCCGCCTGCTCCAGAGCCTCGGGCTGGGGGCCGCCGCCGGACCCCTGCTGCCGCTGCTGAACGCCAGCGCCCAGACCGCGCCGCGGCCGAAGCGGCTGGTGCTGCTCTTCACCCCCGACGGCTCTCCGGCGCTCGACTACAGCAACACGCTCGACTGGAAGCCGACGGGGACGGAGACCGCCTTCACCCTGCAGAACATGCACGCGCCGCTCGAGCCCTTGAAGGCGAAGCTCGTCGTCCCCTGGGGGCTGACGCTGAGCGCGGGGGGGCGGGCGAGGGGCACGCCTACGGCATGGCCGGGCTCTGGTCCGGCACGACGTTGCCCGGGCCGAGCAACGGCGTCAGCTTCGACGGCGGCAACGGCCACCTCACCGGCTGGGGCAACGCCGCGACCATCGATCAGATCGTCGCCCAGGCCTACGGCGCGGCGATGCCCTACCAAAAGGCGCCCGACGATCCGAGCCCCGAGACGCGCTACCGCTCGATCGCGCTCGGCGTCCAGTGCGGCAGCCCGAACATCGTGAACCGGATGACCTACGCCGGGCCGGCCGCCCCGATCACGCCGGAGGTGAGCCCCAAGGCGGCGTTCGACCGCTACTTCGCCGGCGTGCAGCCGAGCGGGACGGCACCCCCGATGGAGGACCCGGCGGTGACCCGGGCGCGGAACGAGAGCAAGGCGATCGTCGACCTCTTGAAGGGCGACCTCGGCCGCATCCGGACCCAGGTCGGCAGCGCCGACTACAAGAAGATCGACGCGCACCTCTCGGGGATCGCGGCGATCGAAAAACGACTCGCGCCGCCGCCGGTGATGACGGGGACGGTCGGCTGCACGATCCCGGGTTCACCCGCCTCGACCACCAGCAACAACGCCGGCTTCCCGACCCAGGTCACCCAGATGATGGACATCGCCGCCCACATCCTGGCCTGCGACGTGACCCGCGTGCTGACGTTGCAGCTCTCCTACGGGTTCAGCGGCGTGACCCACACCTGGCTGGGGCACACCAGCGGCCACCACACGATGTGCCACGACAGCATGGATCGGCGAGTCGAGCTGGAGGCGATCAACAACTGGTACGCGAAGCAGGTCGCCTACTTTCTGGGACAGCTCGACGCCGTCGACGAGGGGTCGGGGACGCTGCTCGACAACACGCTGGTGGTCTGGGGGCGTGAGCTCGGCAGCACCGCCCACCGGATGGATCGCACCCCGCTCATCATGGCGGGCAAGGCCGGGGGCGCGCTGCGCACGGGGCGCTTCCTCAACTTCGACAAGCTGGAGCACGCCAGGCTGCTGGTCTCGGTCGCGCAGCTCATGGGGCTGACGACGACGACCAAGATCGGCGACATCCAGAAGACCGCAGGTCCGCTCCCCGGACTGGTCTGAGGGTCAGGAAGACGACGCGGTCGCGTCGCGCCCACGGCCGAGCTGGGGGACGATGTCGGGGCGGCGGCGCGGATTATCGACATGAAGCGGCAACGGCTCTCTGCCGAGGGCCATGGGGAAGATGTCGCGGCGGATTCGTCCGAAGTTGTTGGTTGCATTGTGGTCTTTCGCGCTCGGGGCGTTGGCGGCGGGTCGGGCGCAGGCGCAGGCGATCCCCACGGCCCCGCCGGTTGTTCTCGATCGCTTCTCGCCTGCTGACGCGGGCGCGGGCTGGTTCACGGCCGACGAGCTGAGCTGGCGCGGCCACCTCACCTGGGTCGCTGGGGTCGTCACCGCCGAGGCCTACCGGCCGCTGATCGCCAAGTCCGAGACCGGTGGGCCCGATCAGGTGATCGTGAGCAACCAGCTGACGACCCATCTCCAGGCGGCGCTGACCATCGCGGATCGCTACCGCGTGTCGCTGTCGCTGCCGCTGGTGCTGGTCGAGTCGGGCAACGCAGCGGTCGTGGCAGGGACGGCCTATCCCGCCCCCGAGCCCGGCATCGGCGACCCGCGCCTCGGCGGGACAGTGCGCCTCTTCAGCGACGGGCGCGGCCTGGTGACGGGCGCCGCCGGCTTGCAGGTGGATATCCCGCTGTTCCTCGGCGTCCGGCGCTACGGGCGGGAGGAGACCCTCCGCCTGCGGCCTTACTTCGCCGCCGCCGGACAGCACGGCTGGCTGACCTACGCCGGCCGCGCCGGTTTCCTGTTCCACGCGCCGCGCGATCTGTCGAGCGAGCTGCCGCTCGGCACCAACGTCGAGATCGCGGGGGCCGTCGGCGCGCGGCTCTGGCACCAGCGGATCCTCGTCGGGCCCGAGCTCTTCGCCTCGACGATGCTGGACGGTCCCGGACCGTTCGCGCGGGCGAGCTCGCCGCTCGAGGTTCTGTTCGGTGCGCACTACCGTAACGAGAGCGGCTACGGCGGCGGCCTCGGCCTGGGCGCCGGCCTGTCGCAGGCGGTCGGCACGCCGCCGTTCCGGCTGGTTCTGAGCGTCAGCTACACCCCGACGACGGCCAAACAATGAACAGGCTCACCTCTCGTCTTCACTCTTCTCTGGGTCGGGGCGCCATCGCGCTCTTGATTGCCGCGGCCGGCTGCGGTGGCGGCGGAGCCCGCGACGACGGTTTCGTGACGACCCGCGCCGCGCTGTTCACGAACGGCAGCTTCGAGAGCGACGCGATCAACGCCGTCCCCAGCGGGTGGACGCTGTCGACGTACGAGAACAACGGCATCACCGACACGCGCCCCGCGCCGCAGACGCTGGCCAGTCTCAATCTTCAGTCGGGCGGCTACGCGGCGACCTTCGTGGTCGGCGGCACCACCGAGGCCCAGACCGATCCCGATCTCGGCGCGACGGCGTCGTTCCGCTACCCGAAGTACGGCTCACGCACGCTGCGGATCAACCTGGGCTCGGGCTTCTCGACCGGCGCGTTCCGCAACGTCAACGGCGCGTCGCAGACGATGTTCGTCGCCAACGGCGACGTCGACCCGAGCGACAACAAGGTCCATATCCGCGGCGTCGTGGCGCCGGTGCTCCAGAACCCCGCCCACAACTACAACGAACAGCCCTACTACTTCGTCCGGCTGCAGAACCTGACCAAGGGGACCACCCTCTACCAGGACTTCAACGCCAGCGCGCAGACGGGCGTCCCCTGGAAGACGGTCGGCAGCGTTTACTACACCGACTGGCAGCTGTTCGACATCGCCCCCGGCAACGCGGCGCTGGCGGTCGGCGACCAGGTCGAGCTGCAGATCCTGGCCGCCGGCTGCTCGCAGCTGATTCACTGGGGGCGCATCTACGTCGACGGGGTCGGGGCGAGCATTCCCGGCATCTACACCTGGGCCACCGGCCCGCAGTCGGTGAATGCGGGCAGCGACATCACCTATACGATCAACTACCGCAACGGCGGCACGACCACGACCAGCACCACCAAGCTGGAGGTCGTCGTCCCCAGCAACACCACCTTCCAGTCCGTGAGCCTCCCCGCCGCCTGCACCGCCCCGATGGTCGGGGGCACCGGCACCGTTGTCTGCACGCTGGGGACGCTGGCGCCCGGCGCGTCGGGCTCGTTCACCGTCACTGTCAAGGTCGGGGCCTCGGCGACGGGCACCATCACGAACGGCAACTACTACATCTATGCGGCCGGCGTCTCGCCGCTGCTGGGGCCCAAGGTTCTGACCAGCATCACGTCGAACGTGACCTACTCGGACGTGTCGATCACCAAGAGCGACGGCATCGCCGCCCTCGCCTGGGGGCAGGCGACCACCTACACGATCACCGCCAGCAACGCCGGCCCGTCGGCGGCGGCCAGCGTCACCGTCACCGACACCATGCCGGCGCAGCTCACCGGCGTCACCTGGACCTGCGCCGGCGCGGGGGGCGGGACCTGTCCGGCGGCTTCGGGGAGCGGCAGCATCGCCGCGACGGTCCTGGCGCTCCCGGTCGGCGGCTCCGTCACCTACACCGTCCAGGCGACGATCGTCTCGGGCTCGGGCAACGGCTCGGTCACCAACACGGCCACCGCGACGGTTGCGTCGCCGGGCGTCGATTCGGACACCACCAACAACAGCGCGGTCGACACCGACAGCATCGGCCCGTTGCGGGCGTTGACCCTGACCAAGACCGGCGCCGCCGGTGGCACCGTCGCGACCTCGCCGGCGTCGATCAACTGCGGCACCTCCTGCAGCAGCGCCAGCGGGTCGTTCCTCGACGGGACTCAGGTGGTGCTCACCGCGTCGGCCGTCGCGGGCGGCACGTTCACCGGCTGGGGCGGCGCCTGCGCCGCGGCCGGGACCACGCCGACCTGCACGCTGGCGATGAGCGCGGACCGTGCGGTGTCGGCGGCGTTCGTGCCGCCGTCGACGATCTCGGTCTCGAGCGGCAGCGGCCAGACCACCGCGGTCAGCACCGCGTTTGCGCTGCCGCTGAAGGCGCTGGTGGTCGACTCGTCGGGCAACCCGCTCTCCGGGATCACCGTTGTGTTCGCGGTCCCGGGCAGCGGGGCTTCCGCGACGCTGGGCGCGGCCACCGCCACCACCAACGCGATGGGGATCGCCAGCGTGACCGCCACGGCCAACGCCACCGCGGGGGCCTATACCGTCAGCGCCGGGATCAGCGGCACCACCGCGGCGACCAGCTTCTCGCTCTCGAACTACGGCGCGCCCGCCTCGATCGCCGTCGTCAGCGGCAGCGGGCAGTCGGCGACGGTCGGCGCGGCCTTCGGCGCCCCGCTGGTGGTGGTGGTGCGCGACGCCGCCAGCCAGCCGGTGCCGAACGCGACCGTGACCTTCGCGGCGCCGACATCAGGCGCGCGGGCGACGCTGGGGGCGACGACCGCCACCACCGGCGCGAACGGCCAGGCCAGCGTGACGGCGACCGCGGGCCAGACCGCGGGCGGATACAACGTCACGGCGTCGGTGTCGGGTGTGGCGACGTCGGCCAGCTTCGCGCTGACCAACACGGCGGGGGCTGCCGCGAGCGATCACCGCCACGTCGGGCGGCGGGCAGTCGGCGACGGTCGGGACCGCCTTCGCGGCGTCGCTGGTCGCGACGGTCACCGACGGCTTCGGCAACCCCGTCGCCGGCGTGACGGTCACCTTCGCGCCGCCGGGCTCGGGGGCCACGTCCACGCTGGGGGCGACGACCGGGACCACCAATGCCGCGGGCCAGGTCAGTGTCACGGCGACCGCCGGCACGGTCAGCGGCGGCTACAGCGTCACGGCCAGCGCCGCCGGCGTGGCGACCACGACCAGCTTCGGGCTGACCAACACGGCGGGCGCCGCCGCGTCGATCAGCTCCACCTCGGGCGGGGGACAGTCCGCCCAGGTCAGCACCGCGTTCGCGGCGGCGCTGGTCGTGACCGTGCGCGACGCCGGCGGCAACCTCGTCCCGGGCGCGACGGTCACCTTCACGGCGCCCGGGTCGGGCGCCTCCGCGACGCTGCCCGCGGGGACGGTGTCGACGAACGCTTCTGGTACAGCGAGCAAGGCCGCGACCGCGAACGCGACCGTCGGCACCTACTCGGTCAGCGCATCCGTCAGCGGCGTTGCGACACCCGCCACGTTCTCGCTGCGCAACTACGCGGCGCTGGCCCTGTCGCCGGCGACGGTGAGCGTGGCGCCGCGCGGCGCCGCGACCTTTGCCGCCAGCGGCGGCCCCGGGTCCAGCTACACCTATTCGTTCGCCACCAACAACTCGGGCGGCAGCCTCGACGCGGCGACGGGCGCCTACACGGCGGGGAGCACCGCCAGCGTCACCGACACCGTGCGCGTGACCGACGGCGTGGGCGGAACGGCCACCGCGACCGTGACCGTCGGCCCGGGCGTCAGCCTGGCGCCGGCCGGCGCGACGGTGGCGCCGCGCGGCGCTCAGAGCTTCACCGCCAGCGGCGGCAGCGGGACCGGTTTCACGTACATGCTGACGACGAACGGGTCGGGCGGCAGCGTGAATCCGACGACGGGTGCCTACGTCGCGGGCGCGACGGCGAGCACGACCGACGTCGTGCGGGCGACCGACTCGCTGGGAAACAGCGCCAGCGCCACCATCGCCGTCGGGGCCGGCGTCACGATCTCTCCGACGACGGCGACGGCGGCACCGCGGGCCTCGCGCAGCTTCACCGCCAGCGGTGGCAGCGGCACGGGATTCACGTACACGCTGACGACGAACGGGTCGGGCGGCAGCGTGAACGGCAGCGGCATGTACACCGCCGGGGCGACGGGGAGCACGACCGACGTCGTGACAGTCACCGACGCGCTGGGCAACAGCGCCGGCGCGACCATCACCGTCGGCGCGGGCGTCTCGATCAGCCCTGCGTCGGCGAGCGTCGCCCCGCTCGGCACGCGCAGCTTCAGCGCCAGCGGCGGCAGCGGGATGGGGTTCACGTACACGCTGACGACGAACGGGTCGGGCGGCAGCGTGAACGGCAGCGGCATGTACACCGCCGGAGCGACGGGGAACACGACCGACGTCCTGAGGGTGGTCGATTCGCTGGGGAACAGCGCGACCGCCAGCATCTCGGTCGGTGGTGGGCTGACGTTGTCGCCGTCGACAGCGGCGGTGGCGCCGCGCGGATCGCAGAGCTTCAGCGCGTCGGGCGGGAGCGGCACGGGATTCACGTACACGCTGACGACGAACGGGTCAGGGGCGACGATCAACGGGACGACCGGTGCCTACACGGCGGGGGCGACGGCGAGCACGACCGACGTGGTCAAGGTGACCGACTCGTTGGGCAACAGCGCCAGCGCGACGCTCACCGTCAGCGCGGGCGTCAGCATCACGCCGACGACCGCGACGGTGGCGCCGCGCGGGACACAGAGCTTCGGCGCCTCGGGTGGCAGCGGAACCGGCTTCGCCTACACGCTGACGACGAACGGGTCAGGGGCGACGATCAACGGGACGACCGGTGCCTACACGGCGGGGACGACGGCGAGCGCGACCGACGTGGTGAAGGTGACCGACTCGCTGGGCAACAGCGCCAGCGCGACGCTCACCGTCAGCGCGGGCGTCAGCATCACGCCGACGACGGCGACGGTGGCGCCGCGGGGGACGAGGAGCTTCAGCGGGTCGGGGGGGAGCGGGACCGGGTTCACGTACACGCTGACGACCAACGGCTCCGGCGGCAGCGTGAACGCGAGCGGCCTGTACACGGCGGGCGCGACGGGGAGCACGACCGACGTGGTGAAGGTGACGGACGCGCTGGGCAACAGCGCCAGCGCGACGATCACCGTCAGCGCGGGGATCTCGATCAGCCCCGCCTCGGCCAGCGTCGCGCCGCTCGGCACCCGCGCCTTCAGCGGGTCGGGCGGGAGCGGGACGGGGTTCACGTACACGCTGATCACCAACGGGTCGGGGGCGACGATCAACTCGACGACCGGGGCGTACGCTGCAGGCGGGACGAGCAGCACGACCGACGTCGTGCGGGTGACCGATTCGCTGGGCAACAGCGCCAGCGCGACCATCACCGTCGGAACGGGTGTCAGCATCACGCCGGCGACGGCGACGGTGGCGCCGCGGGGCACGCAGACCTTCAGCGCCTCGGGCGGCAGCGGCACGGGGTTCTCCTACGCGCTGGCGACGAACGGCTCGGGGGCGACGCTCAACGCAACGACAGGCGCCTATGCCGCCGGCGCGACCGGCAACACGACCGACGTCGTGACGGTGACCGATTCGCTGGGCAACAGCGCGAGCGCGACCGTCACCGTCGGGGCCGGTGTGACGATCAGCCCCAGCGCCGCGACGGTGGCGCCGCGCGGGACGCAAAGCTTCAGCGCGAGCGGTGGGAGCGGGACGGGCTTCACGTACGTCCTGACGACGAACGGGTCGGGGGCGACGATCAACGCGACGACCGGCGCCTACACCGCTGGCGCGACGGCGAGCACGACCGACCTGGTGAAGGTGACCGATGCGCTGGGTAACAGCGCGACGGCGACGGTGACCGTGGGTGGCGGCGTGACGCTGTCGCCGGCGACGGCGACCGTCGCACCCCGCGGTTCGGTGATGCTGACCGTGGGCGGCGGCACCGGGACCGGCTTCAGCTACGCACTGACGACCAACGGCTCGGGCGGCAGCGTCGACGCCGCCGGCCGGTACACCGCCGGCACGACCGGCAGCACCACCGACGTCGTCACGGTCACCGACGCGGTCGGGAACAGCGCCGCCAGCACGATCACCGTCGGGCCGCGGGTGACCCTGGCGGGCAGCGCGGCCGCCAGCCCGCCGCGCGGGATGCTTGCCTTCACGGCGTCGGGGGGGAGCGGCAGCGGCTATGTCTACACGCTGTCGACGAACGCCTCGGGCGGCGCGATCGCCGCCGCCACCGGCGCCTACACGGCTGGCGCGACGCCGTCGGTGACGGATGTCGTCACGGCGACCGACGCGCTCGGCAACAGCGCGACGGCGAACGTCACCGTCGGTGCGGGCGTGATCCTGTCGCCGGCCGCGCCGATGGTTGCTCCGCGCGGCACGGTCACGCTGGTCGCCACGGGCGGCAGCGGGACCGGGTTCACGTTCAGCTTCGTGAACAACGCCTCGGGCGGCTCGGTCAACGCGGCAGGCGTCTACGTCGCCGGCACGACGCCGAACAGCGTCGACGTCGTGCGCGTGACCGATTCGCTCGGCAACGGCGCCAGCGCGCTGATCTCGGTCAGCGGCGGTCTGGCGATCTCACCGGCCTCGCCGACGGTGTCGCCGCGCGGGTCGCGGACCTTCAGCGCCACCGGCGGCGCCGGCAGCGGCTTCGCGTTCGCGCTGACCACCAACGGCTCGGGCGGGACGATCGACGCCGTCAGCGGCGCCTATGTCGCCGGCCCGACCGGCGCCACCACCGACGTGGTGACCGTGACCGACGGGCTCGGCAACAGCGCCACGGCGACCGTGCAGGTGGGGCCGGGCCTGCAGGTCTCGCCGCCGTCGGTGACGCTGGCGCCGCTTGGCCGCCAGACCTTCGCGGTCTCGGGGGGCAGCGGCGCGGGCTACAGCTTCGCGCTCACCACCAACGCCTCGGGCGGCAGCGTCGCGGCAGTCGACCGGGGCCTACCAGGCTGGCGGCGTCGGCGGCGTGGGCGACGTGGTGACGGTGACCGACGGACTCGGCAACAGCGCCACGGTCGCGATCACCGTGACGCCCGCGCTGGCGCCCGTGACTGGTACGGTGACCGTTCCGCCGCGTGGCACAGCGCTCCTGACGGTGACCGGCGGCGCCGGCGGCGCGACCTTCGCGCTCACCGTCAACGGCTCGGGAGGCAGCGTCGATCCGCTGTCGGGAAGCTACGTCGCCGGGTCGAACGGCAACGCCGCCGACGTCGTGACCGTCACCGATCAGAACGGCGCCACGACCACGATCATGATCACCGTCGGCCCGGGGCTCTCGCTGGCGCCGGCGATGCCGGCGGTCGCCCCGCGCGGCACGCTGACGATCACCGCTTCGGGCGGGGCCGGCAGCGGCTACACGTTTGCGCTGACGACGAACGCCTCGGGCGGCACCATCGACGCCGGCACCGGGGCCTACCAGGCGGGCGCCGTCGACGCGGTCGTCGACGTCGTCACGGTGACCGATCCGCTCGGCAACAGCGCCACCCTCGCCATCTCGGTCGGCAACGGGCTGGTGCTGACGCCCAACGCCCCGGCCGTTCCGCCGCGCGGCCATGTCGACTTCACGGCCTTCGGTGGCAGCGGCAGCGGCTACCAGTTCGTGGTCACCAGCAATCTGTCGGGCGGCTCGGTCGACCCGAACAGCGGCGCGTACACCGCCGGCGTGATGCCGGGGGTCACCGACGTGGTGACCGTGACCGACGGGCTCGGCAACAGCGCCTCGGCTTCGATCCTGGTGGGCGCGGGCGTGCTGGTCACGCCCGGGTCTGCCAGCGTGTCGCCTCTGGGGACGATCGCGTTCGCCGCCTCGGGCGGGAGCGGCAGCGGGTTCACGTTCGCGCTCGCCACCAACGCCTCGGCCGGCTCGATCGACCCCGCCACCGGACGCTACGTCGCCGGCGCGGTCGGCGGTGTGACCGACGTCGTGGTCGTCACCGACGGGCTGGGCAACAGCGCCACCGCGACGGTGACGGTGGGCGCGGGCGTCGTATTGACCGCGACCACCACCACGGTGCCGCCGCGCGGAACGTTGACCTTCGTCGCATCGGGCGGCGCGGGGAGCTACAGCTTCGGCATCCGGAGCAACGGCTCGGGCGGCAGCATCGTCTCCAGCACCGGCGTCTATACAGCCGGCGGCCTCTCCGGCGCCACCGACGTCATCGAGGTGACGGACGGGCTCGGCAACAGCGCCACGCTGGCGGTCACTGTCGGCCCGGGCGTCACCATCACGCCGTCGTCGGCGTTGGTCGCGCCCGGCGGGACGGCCCTCTTCTCGGCCTCGGGGGGGAGCGGCAGCGGCTGGGTCTTCACTCTGACCACCAACGGCTCGGTCGCGACGGTCGACCCGATCACGGGCGCCTACGTCGCCGGGCCGACCGCCGAGACGATGGACGTCGTCACCGTCACCGACGGGCTCGGAAACACCGCCAGCGCCCAGATCGTCGTCGGGCTCGGCATCGCCCTGTTCCCGCGGTCGGGCGCGGTCCCGCCGCGCGGCGCGCTCGACTTCACCGCCGCCGGCGGCAGCGGCTCCGGCTACGTCTTCACGCTGGCCGCCAACCCTTCGGGGGGGAGCATCGCCGCCGCCACCGGCCACTACGTAGCCGGCCCGACCGGCAGCGTGACCGATCGGGTCACGGTGACCGACGCGCTGGGGCGGACCGACACGGTCGATGTCAGTGTCGGCGCCGCGCTGATGATCACCCCGGCAGCGACGAACGTCGCGCCCCGCGGCACGATCGCCTTCTCCGTCTCCGGCGGCAGCGGCACCGGCTATGCCTTCTCGCTCATGACCAACGGCTCGGCCGGCACCGTCGACGCGACCCGCGGCGACTACCAGGCGGGCGCCACCGGGAGCACGACCGACGTCGTGCGGGTCACGGACAGCCTCGGCAACGAAGCGTTCGCGACGATCGCCGTCGGCGCCCCGCTGCGGGGCCCGGCGGGCGGCGTCACCGTCCCGCCGCGCGGCAGCGCGACCGTCGCCGTCACGGGCGGCGCCGGCCCCTATCACTACGCCCTCACCGGCAACGGCTCGGGCGGAATGGTGAACCCGACCACGGGCGCCTACGTCGCGGGCCCGAACGGCGGCACGACCGACGTCATCACCGTCACCGACGCGAACGGGAGCAGCACGACCGTCACCGTCACCGTTGGCCCCGGCGTCAGCATCGGTCCCGACGCTCCCAGCGTCGCGCCGGGAGGGACCGTCACTCTGACCGCCAGCGGCGGCAGCGGCTCCGGCTACACCTGGCGGATCGTCGACGCATCGGGTGGGGGTTCGATCAATCCGACGACCGGTGTCTACACGGCGCCGCGGACGCCGGGCGCCGGCAAGGACGTCATCGAAGTGACCAATCCGCTCGGCAACACCGCGCGCGTTCCGGTCACCATCGAAGCCCTCTCCGACCCGCGCTACCTGGCGGGCGGCGCGGGCTGCGGCTGCGACACCAGCGGCGGCGGTTCGCCCGGAGGCCTGGGGTTGCTCCTCGGTCTCGCGCTCGCCGCGCGCCGTCGCCGCCGCCGATGAGCTCATCTCAAAAATAGCCGCACACCCGCGCTTCGCGCGGGAGCGGCTAGCCGCGCGCAAGAACTTGTAACCCTGAGTCGGGGATCGCTCGCGATAGCGGCCCGTCCCCCCGGAACTACGTTAGCTGTCGGTGTTCGTGGCGCGGGCGCCGTGGTGTCGCAGCTTAAACGGGAGGTCGGGATGAGGCGGGGTGGACGGCAGACCGGGCGATGGGTGTGCGTATCGGCGGTGGCGGCGGTCGTGGCGCTCGGTTGCGGCGGCGACGCCAAGCCCAGCAAGGCGTACAAGCCGGACGGGGTACGGCGCGGACCGGTGCAGCCACCGCCCGCCCGGACGACGCCGTTGCCCGGCAACATGCAGCCGGTCGACCATTCTCCTTCGATGATTCTGGCGGCGCCTCCTCCCGGCTATCTGGTGGATGCGAAGGTGCTCGTGATCTCCGCCGACGGCAACGACTCCGAGCTGGATGCGGTCGAGGAGGCGCTTCACTATCTCGGGACGCCGTACGATCGGTTCATCGCCAGCACGGCGGCGACGCTGACGGCGGCGCAGCTGGCCAACGGGACGCACGGGAAATACAACGCCGTCATTCTCACGCGCGGGAACCTCGTCCTGCCCAATGGTGGGAGCGCGTTCTCCGCCGCGGAGTTTCAGACGTTGGCCACCTACGAGGCGACGTTCCAGGTGCGACGCGTGTCGCTCTACACCTCGCCGGATGCGGGCTACGGCTACTCCGGCTCGGTCTCCGTCGACACGTCGTCGACGGCGCTCACGACCCAGTGCACGACCGCCGGACGGGCGGTCTTCCCCTACGTGAACTGCAACGGCGGCGTACCCATCCGCGGCGCCTTCGCCTACCCGGCGACGGCGTCCGACGGGGCGACGGTGCCGCTGCTCACCGACAGCAGCGGGCGTGTGCTGGCCGCCACCCGCGCCTACGGTGACGGCCGCGAGGCGCTGTCGCTCAACTTCGCGCAGTCGCCGAGCCTCGTTCACACGCTGCAGCTGTTTCACGGCGTCCTCACCTGGGCCACGCGCGGCGTCTTCCTGGGCGAGCGGCACGCCTACATCGGGGTCCAGATCGACGACCTCTTTCTCCCCGACGACATCTACACCGGCGGCACGTTCCGGATGAGCGGCGCCGACATGCGGGCCGCGTTCCAGTGGCAGACCGCCAAGCGCGCCCAGCCGGTGACGGCGGGGATGCGGTACCACTGGGCCTTCAACGGCGCGGGGACGGATGACTCCGACGACCTGACGATCGCGGCGCGGGACATCGGCAGCGGGTTCAGCTGGATCACCCACACCTGGGATCACACCGAGCTCGATCCACTCTCGTACAACGAGGTGATGGCCGAGATGACGCAGAACGCGGCGGTCGCGAACCAGTACGGGCTGTTTCCGTTCTCGACGTCGACGATGGTTCCCCCCAGCTACAGCGGTCTCACGTCGCCGAACGCGATGCGCGCGCTCTTCGACTTCGGTCTGCGCTGGGTGACGTGCGACTCGTCGCTGACGGGGTACGACAACCCGACCCCGAACGCGGGCCTCTACAACCCGCTGCAGCCCCAGGTCCTGATGGTCCCGCGCCGGCCCACCAACCTTGGCTACGACGTCTCGACGCCCGACCAGTGGCGGGCCGAGTACAACGACATCTACCGGTCGTTCTGGGGGCGCGATCTCAGCTATGACGAGATCCTCGACGCCGAGAGCGACGTGCTCTTGCAGTACCTGCTCAAGGGGGAGAACGACCCCTGGATGTTCCACCAGCCCGATCTCCGCGTCTACGGCTCGGGGCGGAGCCTGCTCGGCGACCTCCTCGACGTCATCTTCACGAAGTACACCGCCCTCGTGACGGTGCCGCTCATCTCGCCGAACATGGAAGAGCTGGGCCCACGCGTCGCGGCGCGCATGCGCTACAACGACGCGGGCGCGACGGCGACCGTCAACCCCGACGCCAACACCATCACGGTGCGGGTCGCGAACGCGGCCACCGTTCCCGTCACGGGCGCGTGCGGGGGCGCCAGCGAGTTCTACGCCGGCCAGCCAATCTCGTCGGTCACGTTGCCGGCGGGCGGCTCCGTGACGATGTCGCTGTCGACCGGGCCCTGCGCCGGCGGCGGCGGCTCGACCGGTGCCGGCGGCGCCGGCGGGTCGACAGGCGCGGCGGGGGCGGGCGGCTCGCCGGGAACCGGCGGGTCGACAGGTGGCAGCGCGTTCGTGCTTCCGTGCAACACGCTCTCGGTGGTTGCGGGACAGATCGGCGCGGGGCAGTCGGCGTCGGCACTGACGACCGCCGAGCTGACCGGAACGACCGACACGTGGCTGAACTACGTCGAGGTCTTCCCGTCGTCGCGCATCGTTTGCAGCTACGCGCTTCCCGGTGGCGTGACCGCGACGAACGTCAGCGCCCTCGGGCTCGACGTGAACTACCGCGGACCGATCCTGACAGCGCAGCCCTGGACCTTCGAGGCGCTCGACACCAGCACGGGGACCTGGCTGTCGCTCGGCGACAACGGCTTCGCCGGGAGCTGGGTCTGGACCAAGCACAGGTTCACGCTGCCGGCGCCGCTGTCGCGCTTCTTCTCCTCGGGGACGCTACAGATCCGGTACGGCACCACGAGCAACGCCGACGCCTCCGACATCGACCAGCTGGTCATCTCGGGCAACGTCACGACGGGCGGTGGCGCGGGCGGCACCACGGGCGCGGGCGGCACGACCGGCGCGGCGGGGCGCGGCGGCTCGACGGGCGCGGGCGGCACGACCGGCGTGGCAGGGCGCGGCGGAGCTCCGGGCGGCGCAGGCGGCAGCGGTGGCACGCCCGGCTCGGGCGTCGCCTTCTCGCTCCCGTGCAACACGATCTCCATCGCCGCCGGCCAGATCGGCGCCGGTCAGACGCCGGCGTCGCTGACGACCGCCGAGCTGACGGGAGCGACCGACATGTGGCTGAACTACGTCGAGGTCTTCCCGTCGTCACGCATCGTCTGCAGCTACGCGCTGCCGTCCGGCGTGCCGGGGACCGCGGTCACCTCCCTGGCCCTCCAGGTGAACTATCGCGGGCCCACCCGGGCGACGCAAACCTGGACCTTCGAAGCGCTCGACACCGGCACGGGGACCTGGACGGCGCTCGGCGACAACGCCTTCGCCGGTGACTGGGTCTGGACGAAGCAGACCTTCACGCTCGCGGCGCCGCTGGCGCGGTTCTTCTCGGCCTCGGGAACGCTGCAGATTCGCTACGGCACCAGCAGCGCCGTCGACGCGTCCGACCTCGACCAGCTGCTGATCACCGGCACGCGCTGAGGCACCGGCGGCGGCTCCCCAGCCGCCGCCGTCAGGGGATCGTCTCGACCAGCGGCGGCGGCGAGAGGCGCTCCGCCTGGTAGACCCCGTTGTTGACCGGCAGCGTGATCTCCCAGACCACCTTGCCGGCGCGCGTGACCTCCATGATGCGGGAGGAGGCGTTGGCCGCTTTGATGGCGGCCGTGATGAAGATGTTGCCGTTCGCGAGGCGGTCGGCGTCACCCCAGTAGGGGCTGTACCAGCTGTTCTTGTACCAGGCGTCGACGGCGAAGCTCCCCGGGAACTCCCAGGTCACCTTCACCGTCTTGGCGGTCTGGTCAATCTGATACTCGAGGACCCGCGAATGGTAGTTGGTGGTCGACCCACCCAACCCCGCGAAGCCGCCGTTGTCGTAAAGGAGCACCGTGCTGGCGTCGATCAGCTCGGGCTCGTGGGCGTCGCTGAACCGCCCCGTCTCCGGGGAGTAGGTGAAGTCGCCCGCGCCGATGCTGGTCTTGTCGTAGCTCCCCCCGAGGCGCCAGAGGATGTTGCCGGAGGCGCGATCGATCTTGAACAGCCCCAGGTACCGACAGTTGTAGTAGACGAAGCCGCCCACCTCGTCGACGCGCAGGGTGTTGGCGTGACAGAGCTCCTCGCGCGAGCCCGACGGCGGGATGTGGTCGAACAGCTTCCAGGACCAGACCAGGCTGTTGCTCGGCGAGAGCTCCTGGATCTGCTGATCGTCGATCTTCGTGCTGCCGTTCGTCACCGTCTTGTCGAGCTCGACGCTGAACAGGTAGTTGCCGGTGGAGGTCTTGCCGACGAGATGGCTCATCAGCTTCGCGTTGCTCTGGGCGGGGCCGGTCCAGATCACCTTCCCGGACAGATCGACTTCGCGCGCCGGCTCGCCGTTGGTCGGTCCCACCAGCACGCCCGTCGGGAGCAACTTCGCGAGCACGTCCCCCCGGGCGTCGGCGGTGGTCCCGTGGGTGTAGTACCAGACAGGCACCCCGGCCTGGTCGTACATCACGACGAGCGCGGGGCCGCTCTTGCTGGGCATGATGTTGGTCAGCGTCCAGCCAGACTGAACGTTGGCGGTGGAATCGTTCACGCTCAGGGTGGGCAGCGGCACGCTGGCGGGGAGCGCGCCCGTCGTGAAGCTCCCCTCCACGCTTCCCGTCCCCTGCGCGTTGGTCGAGATGGCCTTCAGCTTGTAGGTCTTGCCGGCGTGCATGCCGATCACCAGCACGCGGTGGGCGGTGACCATCGCGGCGTCGCGGATCCGGAACTGGTAGGTCGTCTCGCCGAAGTCGACCTCCGAGCTCGCCGCCGCCGCGGTCGTCCAGGAGACGAAACAGGGAGATCGTCATGTTCGGGTTCTTCTCGACGGTGAGCCCGGTGAGCGTGAGGGTCCCCGTGCCGGCGCCGGCCGCCCCGCTGCTGCCGGCCGCGCCGCTGCTGCCGGCCGCCCCGCCGCCGCTGCCGCCCCGGTTTCCGGTCGCGCCGCCCTGGCTGCCGCCACGTCCGGCGGCCGCGCCGCCGTCGCCGCCGCTGCTCATGCTGCCCCCGCGCCCGGTGCTCGCGCCGCCGTCGCCGCTCCCCGCCGTGCCGCTGCTACCGGCGGCCCCGGGGCTGCCCCCGCGGCCGGCTGGGCCCGCGCCCGCCTCGCCTGAGGTGCTGCCGCCGCTCCCGGCGCTGGTGGTGCCGCCCGCGCCGGCGGCTCCGCTGGCCATGTCCTCGGAGCCCGCGCTTTGACAACCAACCGCGATGACAATCGCGGCAAACAACGTCGTCGCGATCGCGACGTGCGCACGTAGATTGGAAGTCGTGATCAATGGACGTCTCCTCGCGGGTGGTTCGCGCGTGTGCGCGAGACGCATTGCGACGATCGGAAGTCGAATCGTCGGCGGGGGCGATGGTAGCCGCGTTTTTCGCCGCGACCATCAGAAACAGGACGTTTTTGGCGGGAAATGCCGCAATTGAAAGCAGCTCACCCGAAATCGAAAATCCGCACCGTGACGGTTTTGTCGATGGGAACGCGGCAATCGAAATCAGCTCACGCGAAGTCGTAAATCGACGCGAACGCCAAGGCGCGCTCGCGTGTTTGTCGATGCGCGGGTCGCGGATTTGGACCATCATCGCCCCGACATGCGCGCCTCCACGCCCGTTGCCGCCGTGTTCGCTGGTTGGTGTGCGATCTCTGTCGCTGGCTGTTCGGGCGGGCCGTCGTCAGAGGCGACGGGCACCGGCGGCGCCGCGGGCGTGACGGCCGGCGGCGGCTCGGGCGGAGGGGCAAGCGGGGGCTCGGTGGCCGGCGCGTCGGGTGGCGGAGCGCCGGCCGCGGGCAGCGTGGGCACGGCCGGGAGCGTCGGTGCTGGCGGAAATGTCGGCACGGCCGGCAGCGTCGGCGCGGCGGGCAGCGTGGGCACGGCGGGCAGCGTGGGCACGGCCGGCACTGGCGTCGGCGGTGGCGCTGCCGGCGCGATGGGACGCGGCGGCGCGACGGGGCGGGGCGGCACCAGCGGCGGGAGCGCGGGCGCCGGCGGCGGCGCGGCCAGCGGCCCGCGCGAGACCGAGCTGCCTGCCCTGCTGCGCATCCGTCAGGAGCACGGGGTGGGCGCCCTGCGCGGCGAGGTGTACGTCATCGGCGGCTACGCGATGAGCCCCACGACGAGCGTCGACGCCTTCAACCCGACGACCCGGATGTGGCGCACCGTCGCGAACCTCCCGACGCCGCTGCAGCACCCCAACATCGGCGTGGTGCGCGATCGGATGTACGTCATGGGGTATTTCCAGGGGCAGGGGACCGGCTCGCCGCAAGACAACGTCTATGCCTACGACCCCGACCGCGATCGCTGGGATGCGAAGAGCTCGCTGCCAGCGGGGACCGGACGGGCCGCCGGCTGTGTCGCCATCATCGGCGACAAGATCTACCTCTTCGGCGGCCGGCGCGGCGACGTGTCGGTCGACAATGCGTCGGTCTACGACGCCGTCGCCGACAGCTGGGAGACGCTCCCCGACATGCCGGTGCGGCGCGAGCACTGCGGCGCCGGCGTGATCGGCGGCAAGATCTACATCGTCGGGGGACGCACCGACACGATCCGGGGCTTCGAGCCGACGTCGCTGGTGTTCGATCCCGCGAACCCGGGCTACGCGCAGCGGAAGGCGGCGTCCACACCGCGCGGCGGCGTCGCGGCGGCGGTGCTCGGCAGCAAGCTCTACATCTTCGGCGGCGAGGGGAACGCCAACGCGACGGAGGGCGTCTTCCCGAACGTCGACGCCTACGATCCCGCCACCGACTCCTGGTCGGCTCTGCCGAACCTCGCGCTCCCCCGTCACGGTCTCGGCGCGGCGCTGATCGACGGTCTCGTTTACCTCCCGGGCGGCGCTTCGCGAGAGGGCGGCGGGGCCACCGACTACTTCAGCGTCTACGACGTCGACTGACGCGGGTCTCCCCCGAACGGGCGTCACCCCAGGCGTCACCCAACGATAGGGTGCCGCGCCCGCGCGCCACCCGGAGGTAACGAGAGGACCGCCCCGCGCCGCTGCCGGCGGCATCCCCTTTGCTGTTCTCTGGCGCGGAGGTGGGTGGAATGCGAGCGCGGGCATGGCTGATCTCGGGGATGGTGTTGATGGGGTTTGCCGCCTGCGGGTCGGGGGGCTCCGTGGGAGGCGATGGCGGAAACCTGACGACCGGGACCGGCGGGATCGGCCCGGACGGCTCGGTGTTGGGCCGTCCCGCGCCGGCCGTGCCGATCTTCGACGACACCGTCTTTCACCAGATCTCGCTGACGATGGCGCCCGAGGACTGGCAGTCGATCCTCGACGATTCGCGCGGCGACGAGTGGCGGCACGCGACGCTCGTCTACGACGGCGTGACCGTCGAGGACGTGGGGGTTCGCCCCTCGGGCGAGTCGTCGCGCACGCCGGGCAACGCGAAGATGTCGGTGCGGATCCGCTTCGACGCCTTCGCCAACCAGGGCAAGTTCGGCGGCGTCGACGTGATGAAGCTGAAGGGACAGTTCGGCGACGACTCGCTGATTCGCGATCGCATCTCCTTTTTCGTCTTTCGCAAGGTGATGCCGGCGCCCAAGGAGGCGCATGGCCGTCTCGTCGTCAACGGCGACCTGCGGGGTCTCTACGCCGTCGTCGAGGTCTGGGAGTCGGACGCGCTCAAAGAGCACTTCAGCGAACCGCTGGGGGCGCTCTATCGGCTGCGCGGCGTGGTCGGAACGGATCCCTATCTCTACAAAGGTGACGACACGAAGGCCTACGTGCCCGCGCCGTGGGAGCAGAAGCTGGCGAAACCGGGCGCCGGCGACGAGGTGATCCCGCACTTCCTGCAGGTCCTGGCCGACTCGCCCACCATGATCGAGCCGGGCACCGACGTGGAGAATCTGCTCACCTACCTGGCGGCCAACACGCTGGTCACCAACAGCGACGGGCTGGCCGGCGACACCGGCGTCGAGGACCACTACCAGTACTACGATCCCGCGACCGGAAAGTTCTTCGTGCTGCCGTGGGATCCCGACAACACCTTCGGGTCGAACAACATCATGCCCGACCGCGGGATCTACGCCCGGTTCAGCAAGAGCCGTCTGCTCACCATCGTCCGCGATCAGGGGACGTACCGGCAGCGCTACCAGGACAAGATTCGCGCGGTCATGGCGGCGGTCCCCGCCGCCGACGTTCAGGCGGAGGTCGAGCGCATCTACAACCAGATCAAAGACGCGGTCTACGAGGAGAGCCAGAAGGGTTTCAACAACGGGAGCTTCGACTGGGCCATCGGCTACATAAGGGACTACGTCGCGACCCGTTACGCGAACGTCGCGTCGCAAATCGGCGGCGGTCCGTAGCGCTGTACGCGCCGGCGGGCGTTGATCAGCACGCGCGAACCAAGCGAAACTGAGCTGCCGCCTCGCGGGGCGTAGCCCCCTCAGAGGGCGGCGGAGCCGTGGAACAGGCGCTCGACGAACGACCGCATCGCGCCCGGCTCGCCCGCCAGCAGCGCGCGCAGCCGCTCGGGCGGGAACGCCGCGCCGATTCGGGACGGTCCGGTGGACGGCGTCGCCGCGGCCCGGTTGGCGAGGGGCGCGTCGCTGGCCAACGTGCCGAGGCCGTAGGCGGTACGCATGGTCGCGAGCTGCGCGTCGTCGAGCGGGTCGGTGCAGTCGTCGAAGCCGGGCGTGACGTTCGGGTACATGAGGTTCCGTTCGACGTTCGAGTGAATCAGGGCGCCCGTGTGGCCGAACTCGTGGGCGGCGACGAGATCGTCGAGCTCCGGATCGAGCTTGCGGGCCTGGGCCAGGACGCTGTTTCCGAGAACCATCATCGGCGAGAACCCGTCTGGCAGGGCCACGCCCTGCCAGAGCATCGCGTCGTCGGTCATGGTGCGGTCGAACTCGGCCAGCAGCGCCGGCGAGATCGCCAGGCCCGCCAGCGACGTGCCGGGAGCGCCAATCGATTGACCGCCGGGACGCTCCAGATCCGGGACCAGGATCAGGTTCGTCACGGCGCCGCCAGCCTCGCTGTGGCCTTTCGCGAAGTCGATCATCGGCTTCAGCACGAAGTTGGCGACGAACGTCACGACCTGGTTGTAGAGGGCCGGATCCGAGACCATCAACGCATACTCGTTGCTGAGATCGACGCCCGGAAACTCCGCCTTCAGCGCGCGGTTGAGGGCGGTCAAGTCGGTGTCGAGCGCGTAGGACATCGTCGTCCTCTCCGGCTGCGACTCCGTGAAGAACGACAGCGAATGCCGCTGGTAGTAGTTCGCGATCCCTTGCGTCACCGGGAGGAGCGAGACGCCGGTCGCCACGTAGAGCCGCATCTGCCGCTGTCCGGCGAGCTGTCCGTCGACGGCGTTGCAGGCGCCGTTGGCGTACGGCGTGGTCGCGAAGTACGACTCCAGCGAGGGTGGCTCGGAGCCGTCGCACCCAAGGGCGGCGAGGCTCGAGACGGCTAAAACGGACAAGAAGGACCAAGCGAAGGCGGAGTAAGCGAGACGCATTGGCGAATCGTAGCCCGTCAGGCCGACCGATTGCTATTGGCGGGCGTCACGCCGACGCGTTCGGTCGATCACGCCGTCGTACTCGCGCTGATAGGTCCGGGCCATCTCGGCCAGGTTGTAGCGGGTCTCGACGTCGGCGCGGGCCGCCGACCGGAGCCAATCGCTGAAGGGCGGATCGGCGAGGCAGCGATGCAGAGCCGCGACCAGGCCCGCCTCGTCGCCGAAGTCGAACAGAAGGCCGTTCCGTCCGCTCTCGATCATCTCGGCCAGACCGCCGACCCGTGACGCGACCACCGGGACGCGGGCGCCCCAGGCCTCGAGCACCGACACCGGCATCCCCTCGGAACGGCTCGTCAGCGCGAAGACGTCCATCGCGCGCATGAACCGTTCGGGCTGCGGCTGGTACCCGGCGAAGTGAACGCTGTCGCCCAGCCCCAGCCGCTCGCCGAGGGTTCGGAGCGCGGCGCCCTCCGGCCCGTCGCCCACCAGCAGCAGGTGAGCGCCGGGGATCTGGGTTTTGAGCCGCGCGAATCCCTGCAGCAGGAGATCCTGTCGCTTGATCTCGTTGAGCCGACCTACCGTCCCGACCACCAGGGCCGCGGCGGGAATGCCCAGCGCCGCGCGCACGCTCCCCCCGTCGTCGCCGCCGGCGAACTTGGTGAGGTCGATGCCGTTGGGGACGACGCCGATCCGGGACGCCGGCGCGACGCGGCCGGCGAGGACTCCGTCGGCGATGTCCTGCGATACGCAAAGGAATCGAGCCGCCTGCCATCCCGCGGCCCGCCCCACCCAGCGGGCGCGGCTGCCGGGTGAATAGTGCTTGCCGTGCTCCGTATGGACGACAGGGATGCGCAACGCGCGCGCCGCCAGCCCGCCGTAGAACAGGGCCGTGATCTGATGGGAATGGATCACGTCCGGCTTCGACGCCATGAACAGGCGGCCCAGCGTCCAGATCGTCCGCGGCCGCAACCCCGCCGGCTTGTCGGCGCAGACGACGGGAATACCCAGGGCTTCGACCTCCGGGGCCAGCCGCCCGCGTTGCTCGACGCAACCGACCGTCACCCTCTGGCCCAGCCGCCGCCCCTCACGCGCCAGGTCGACCACCACCCGTTCGAGCCCGCCGATCTCCAGCGACAGGACCAGGTGCATGACGTGAACGGGCCGGTTCGACAAACGCGGCCAGGATAGCCAGCGCGTCGTGACATCACAAGATCAGCTCTGTGGCATCGCGACTTTGTGGCCCAACCAGCGCCACTCGAGGCGGGTGCGCTGGCGATCGGTGATGTCCTGGATTCCGCCGCGCCGTTCGGCCAGGTGGTCCAGCACCGTCGAGACCGGAACCATCCAGGCTCCGAGCTTCACCAATCGCGTCACCAGCTGCACGAAGCGGGCGTTGACGGTCCCCTGCTGGACGAAGCCCTTGCCGAAGTGGGTGTAGATGATGCACGCGCCGCCCGCCGCGGCCAGCCGATCCTGGGCGGCCTCCGTCAGGGTGGCGTTGAACAGCGGCACCGTCCCCCCCTCGCTGGCGGCGTACCAGCCGCGCACGAACGGGCGCGCGGGATCGTGGTACGGCATGAACGGGCAGACCGCCAGCGTGTTGGCGTTCGCGAACGTGAAGTTACGGACGTAGGTGATCTGCTCGCGGCAGAGGTCGCCCCAGAAATAGGGAGAGCCGGGCACGTGGCCGAAGTAGCGTCGGTTGCGGCGCACGGTCGTCAGCCGGTAGATGGGGCGGCGGATGCCGCTCAAGCGGGCCGCGCCCCAGTACATCCCGTCCTCGCACTCGGTGTGGTTGGCGAGCGATCGCGGATGGTGACCGAACAGCTCGACGAAGCGCTCGAGGCCCCGCGCCACCTCCTCCCGGCGGGAGCCGTGGAACGTGACGTTGTGGAGCCCGATCTCGAACCCGTCCCGGGCCAGCTCTCGCACCCAGTCGACGTAGCGCGGATCGGCGCAGGTCGTCCCCTCCCAGGCGCGGGGTGGCTGGGAGCCGCCCAGCGGCCAGACGGTCTTGGTCGACCGGACCCCAGATCGCGCAGCAGTCGGTAGAGCGGCGGGACGTTGTCCAGCGTCGAAGAATCGGTGTCGTCCACGATCGCGACCGCGAATCGTTTCCCTTCGGGCCATGTCACCGGGCGCGCCCCGGTCTCACTCATCCAGCGCGCCTCGCGACGGCGCGGCGGCACGGGCCCGCCCCTGCTGATGCGGAACGTACTGGGCGACGGGCAGCATCGCCTCGGGGATGTCGGGGCGCAACGCGACCGGCTTGCCTGCGGGCGGCAGGCGATAGTCGTCGGGGCCGGCGCGGAACTCGGGGTCCTCGCCGCGCGTCGCCCCTTCGAGCCCGGTGACGCGGGCCCGGACCTGGGTGCGCGCGCCCGACACCAGATCGGTCGGCCCCCATCCGTCCCGCACCCAGTCGCCCGCGAACCTGGCCACCCCGGAGGTGACGTCGTCGCGTTCGCCCAGCATGCCCACCGGGCGCCGCCGGCTGGGCGCGATGGTGCTGAAGTAGACGTTGTTGCGTGAGTCGAGGGTCTCGTCGTTCGTCGACAGCTCGAAGATCGCCGTCCGTTCCCAGTCGGGGTGTTCGTCGTTCTTCACGATGACGGTGTTGTTGTAGAAGAACAGCGTCCCCTTCCGGTAGTTCTTGAAGACGTCGCTGTCACCGCCGTAGTGGACGATCGAACCGCCGCCGCTCTTGCGGGCGCGGATGATGACGTTGCCGTAGACGTAGGTGACGTGGAACGACGGCATCGTCCGGGTCAGCGGGCTGGCCTCCTGAGCGTCGACCAGATCCAGCACGTGGGAGCCGTCTTCGATCCAGTTGTAACGAATCACGACGCCCGCCGAGCGGTCCTTGATGTTGGCCCCCAGCACCCCTTCCTTCCCCGCCCGCGGGGAGCCGAAGCGGTTGAACTGGTAAATGACACCCGAGGCTTCGTTGTAGACGTTGTGCTCGTAGTACTCGTCCGGGCTGCCGTTGGCGAAGATGTGGTTCGCCTCGACCAGAACGTCCCGGGTCAGCGTGACCGCGTCGTCGCCTGACGCGGTGAAGAGGCCGTTGTTGTTTTCGGTGATCGTGCAGCCGCGGATGGTGACGTGGTCGGCGCGCTCGACGAAGATCCCGGCGGCAATCTTCGAGTAGGGGAGACGCTTGCCGGCGCGGTCGGTGAAGCTGTGCGGCGGGCTGCCGTTTCGCACCTCGAACCCCTCGAACAGGATGTGGCTGGGCGTCTCGGCCCACGGCCGCTCGTGCGGGTGCCCGATGATCACCACTCCCCGCGCCTGGTGCCCGTCGTAGGGAAAATCGAGCTGCTTGCGGGTCGTGGCGTCCTTGCCGTCTATGACCGGAAGCTGGCCGCCGGGGCCTGGTACGCCGCAGATCCGGATCGGCTGGGCGGCCGTCCCCTGGCCCGCCACCATCAGCTTTTCTCGATACGGCTCCGGGCGCCAGAATACCTGCACCGTGTCCCCCGCCGCCAGCGATTCGAAGGGAACGTCGCCCAGACCGGCGTAACGTTTTCCCGGCCCGACCGCGAAGCTGCGCCCGTTCACCGCCGCCGCGCAGCCGCTCCGCGGGCGATCGCCCTTGGCAGCAGGGGCCGAGGGGCGGCGCGACGAGAGCGGCCGGGCGCGCCCGCGGCGCGTGCAGGCCTCCGTCGCCACCAAGAGCGACAGCGTCACCACCGCGGCGCGAACCCAGCTACGCAAGCGCGACGACTTTTCGACCGACGAAATCAATCGTCGTCAGCGCGAGCTGTTCGCGGGTGTAGCGGGCGGTGAACATCGGATCGATCGTCATCTCGTCGAGCTGGCGGAGGCGCTCGGGGAGGACGACCGACGTGTCGACCTCGATCAGGAACCCGGCCCGCTTGGCCATCTCGGTGAAGTCGACGGCGCGCAGGCGGTTCTGGTAGGTGAACGCGTTGTTCCACTTGCGCCAGGCCGACTCCGAGTACTGGAGGTAGTGCAGCTGGTGCAGGCGGCGATCGGCATAGGCGTAGTGGTCGCCGCAGTTCACCGCGTGCAGGGTGATCCGCCCCGGCTTGACGATCCGGTGCGCCTCGCGAAAACAGTCCTCGATCACCGGGCCGGGGATGTGCTCGAGCACGCTGTTCGAGAATACGACATCGACGGAGTCGTCGGGCAGCCCGGTGCGGGCCGCGTCGGCGGGGGCGGCGTAGCGCACGACGCCCGCCGTCGCCTCCTCGAGCGGGGCGCCCTGTCGCAGGGCCGCCAGCAAGGCGGTCTGCTGGGCGCGGACCGCCGCCTCGGTCCGACCCGACTCCTGGGCGATGCGCGGCGCGTACGTCGCCAGCCGCTCGGCGAGGGCGATGGTCATGTCGGGCGTGACGTGACGGGAGAGGTCGTAGGTGTGGACGCGCCCGGCCCCCGCCAGGTAGAGGCAGAACGGAAGCGCCGGGTACCAGCCCGTCCCGATCTCCACCAGGGTGGCGCCGGCCACCGGCACGTTCGTGGCGCGAAGGTGGCCCATCATCAGAGCCCAATCGTCGACGCGGACGTCGCATTCGTCCCCGAACTTGCTCAAGGCGCCGGCCGAGCGCTGCATCCAGTGGTGAATCAGCCGGCCGCCGGGAACGACGCCGAGCAGCGTCTGGATTCCCGCCTTGAGTCGCCAGTCCATGCGCGCGGGAGCTTACCAACTGGCATTTGCGGCGCGAGGGATTTCGCCGCCGCGCGTCGTCATCTGGCGGCTCGGCAGGACGCGGGATGGCCTGAATCCCCTGGGCCAGGGCTCAGTCCCCTTACCAGCCCATGCCGAGGCCCCCGACTCGCCTGTCGCCGCGCGCGCGCCCGCCCCTGCTGGCGATAGCCGCTCCCGCGCGAAGCGCGGGGGTGCGGCTACTTCTGAGACGTGCTCTTGCCGCGGGCGCGCTGACGCTCGTGGCGTGCGGCGGCACCATCGGCAGGCTCGATCCCGACCAGGGCGGGCCTGGTGGGAGCGCCGGCGGTCAGAGCGCCGGTGGGCGCGGGGGATCCCCGGGCAGCGGACCGGGAAGTGGCGGCATCCCGGGAAGTGGCGGCGCTCCGGGACGTGGCGGCGCTGCTGCCCCGGGGGTCCTGCAAACGGGCTTCGCGCGCCTGACCCGGGCGGAGTACCGGGCCACCATCAAGGACGCCTTCGGCATCGATGCGGAGGTGTCGGGCATTCCCGAAGACGGCCGCGTGGGGCCGTTCACCTCGAACATCGCCTTCGCCAGCGATCCCGTGCAGCCGTTCCTCGTGGCCAGCGAGGATTTGGCGGCGCTGATTGTCCCCGCCCGACTGCCCGCCTGCACGGCGGCCAAAGCGGCGACCTGCATCTCCGGGAGCTATCAGAAGCCCTTCGAGCGTCTGTTTCGTCGCCCGATCTCGGCCACCGAGCTGGCGGCCTGGTCGACGATGCTGGCCGACCTGGAGAAGGCCGGCCTGACCAGCGAGGCCGCGACGCGCGCGATGGTGACGTCGGCGCTGCTCAATCCTGATGCGCTGTTTCGCGCGGCGCCGCTCAGCGGCGACGTCGCCCGGGCGCGCCGCCTGGCGGAGCACCTCAGCTATACGCTCTGGGATGCGCCGCCCGACTCCGAGCTGGCTGCCGTCGGCAACGGCGGCACCAGCGATCTCGGCACCCGCCTGCGCGGCCACGCCGAGCGGCTGGCCCGAGACCCGCGGGCTGTTCCGGTGCTGGCGCGCTTCGTCGCCCAGTGGCTGCACGTCGATCTCGATCTCAAGCTGGGGGCAGACACGAAGTACGCGACGTCGCCGCTCTATCTCGAGCTTCTCGCCTTCGTTCAGGACGCGCTGTCGAACGCCGTTCCGGTGACCTCGCTGGTCAACGGCACGCGCGGCTTCGTGCACAAGAACAACCTCACGCCGTACGGCCTGACCTCCGTGTCGGGAACGGCCGACGTGGCGCCGGTGACCTGGCCGGCGGCCTCCCCGCGTCGTGGGGTCATCGGCGAAGAGGCGATCGTGGATCCCACGCGGCATCCCGACGTCAGCCGGCGCGCGATCTTCCGCGGCCTGCTGGTTCGTTCGTCGCTGCTCTGCGACCGCATTCCGCCCCCCAGCGCCGAGCTGGTGGCGATGGCCGGCGAGGTGGCCGATCGGACGAAGGACTCTCGCTGCTCGGGGTGCCACCTCCTCATGGAGCCGGTCGGCGCGGCGTTCGCGGCGCTGGATCGCGACTTCACCGGGACGCCTCCGGCGGCCGTGCTCAACAGCCACGACGAGCTGGCGGGCAGCTACCCCGCGCTGTCGGGGCTGCTGGACGCCATCGCGGGGAGCCGCGCGTTCAGCGACTGCTTCGCCCGCCAGATCTGGGCGTTCTTCCTCGAACAGCCACCCACCGCGGTCGACGACGCGTCCGTCGCCGAGATCGCGGCGGTCGTCAAGGCGGGGGGGAGCCTGGGCGACGTGCTCGGCCAGATGGCGGTCAGTCTGGAAGCGCGTTCGCGGGCCGCCGTGCCCTGGTGCGAGGGCCCCTGATGACGATGAAAAACCAGACGCGCGGCGTTCCTCTCTTCTCGCGACGGACCTTCGTGCGGGGCCTGCCGGCGAGCCTGGCGGGGCTGACCATCGTGACGCCGCTCTGGGACCGCCTGCTCCGGCGGGCGGTGGCGCAGACGGTCTCGCAGCAGCGCCTGCTTGTCTGGTACGTACCGGACGGTCTGGTCCCGGAGTGGTTCTGGCCGGCGCAGGCCGGCGCGCTCAGCATCCGTTCGGACCGCACCAACGATCTCGGCGGCACCACCTTCAACACCGCCGTTCCCGCCGCCGACGTGCCGACGTTCATGCTTCAGCCGCTGGCCGGCTACGCCGCCAGGACGCTCATGGTGAAGGGGCTCAACAACCCCGGCGCGGCCGACCACACCTACTCGACCCAGAGCGTCCTGACCGGGGAGGCGGTCAAGAGCGGCGCCGCGGGCACGTCGGTCTCGCTGGACGTGCTGATGTCCGAGGCGAACCTGACCAAGAACCACGCCCTCCCCGTGTTTCGCACCGGCGTCTACGGCTCGCGGACGTCGTACACCGGCACCCGGGATCTCTGCCGTCCGCGCAACAACGGCAACAAGTGGATCGAGCCCTCGTGGCAACCCACCACCGACGCGCGCGCGCTGCTGGACGCCGTCGCCGGCACCATGACCGGGACCACCCCGAACGCGACGGCGTTGCGCAGCGCCAGCCGCCTGGCCGTGCTGGGCTCGGTGAAGTCGCGGGTAGCGGCGCTGCGCTGCGCGGCCGGCACGCCCGCGGCCCAGCGCCTCGAGGCCTACGTCGCGGAGGTGGCCCGGCTCGAGACCCTCGAGAAACAGATGCGGCCGATGATGGCGATGCCGTTTGCCCCCACCATCGACCCGAACGACGCCACGGTGAAGGCGGCCCAGTCGGACATCGCGCGCATCAGCGACGTCGCGCCGTTCCTGCGCGAGCTCTGCGTGACCGCCTTCGCCCTCGACTACGCCCCCGCCGTCACGTTGCAGTGGGGCGCCTCCGGCAGCAACCAGATCTCGGGAAACAAGCTGGTCGACTACCGCTACGATTTCATCCCCAACATCGAGTACAAGGGCGCGGGCGAGCACGGCCTGGCCCATCCCGAGGACGGCGCGTTCATCGACGCCGGCCACCGCATCAGCGCCGCCGTCTCGACCCGAGACCGCGTCCGGATCCGGCGCTGGTACTTCGATCAGATGAAGCAGCTGCTCGATCGCCTGGCCGCCGTCCCCGACGGCAGCGGCACCCTGCTGGACCACACCACGATCCTCCACGTCTCCGAGTTCGGCGGACCGAGGGCGAACAGCACCGCCGAGCAGCACTCCAACAAGAACCTCCCTTACATGCTGGTCGCCGGCGCCCAGACCCCGTTCAAGACCGGCCAGGCGCTGTTCATGGACAACCGCACCCACGGCGACTTCCTGCTGACCCTGGCCCAGGGCTTCGGCAGCACCGCGACCAGCATGGGCGTCGGAACGTCCCGCATCGACGGCATCCTTCGCTGAGGCCGGGCGGGCGACGCCGCCCGGCAGCGGTCCCTCAGTACGCCGTTCGCACGCAGTCGTTGGTGTGGGTGATCGGCGCGCCGGTGTCGACGACCTGAAAGTCGTTGGGTTTGAGCGCCGCCAGATCGCGGGGGGCCAGCCGGTTGGTCCACTTCGCGGTCGTCGAGCGGTCGCTGCGTCCGGTGAGCGCGATGTTGCCGCCGTCGGAGAGCGCCATTCCGTATTTCTGCATCGCCCGGGCGACGGTGCGCGCCCCCTCGTTGGGGAGGCTGCTGAGCGGAAAGTCCGCCCGGAGCCGCCAGCGGGTTCCGTACGTCGGGGCGTCAGCGCTGGACGCGCTGGGCGCGCCGGCGTGGGTGGCAGGGTGCAGGTAGTAGCCCTTTCGCATCCGCGCGTTGGGGAGAATGAAGCGGATTGCGTGGGCGATCTCGCCGGCGGCGACCTCGTCGGCCGTGAACAGCAGGGGGGCGATCGGGAAGCCGGCGGCGTCGGAGCTGGTGCACTGCTCGCCGCGGCCTGACGCCCCGTAGACGCGGGTCATGTCCCACGCCGCCAGGCAGCCGCCGTTGAACGTGCTGCCGCTGATGTTCGCGCGCCACATCTCGAAGAGCCGGTTGACCCGCCGGTCGACGACCAGCAGGTGGCAGTCGCCATCGTGCGCGCAGGCATAGCCGCTCTCCCCCTCGAGCACGCCGCCGACGGGGACGGGCACCGGCACGTAGTCGCAATCGGGCGAATAGAATTCGTTCGTCCGGGTGAAGGTGCGGTTGGGGGTGTCGCTCGCCGCCTCTAGCACCTCGAACGAATAGTCGATCTGCATGACGCCGTTGCCCCAGCCGCCGTTGTCGGTGAGCCACTGGGTGATCTGGGCCGACCGGCTGTTCAGCGCCGCGGTCGAGATGTCTTGATAGAACCAGGCGCCCGCCGGGAAGTAACGGCCGGCCACGGGCGTGCTACCGCCGCCGCCCGTCGTGCCCGCGGCGCCGGTCATGCCGGCGGCGCCGGTGGTGCCGGCTACGCCGGTCGTGCCGCCACGCCCGGCGGCCGAGCTTCCCCCAGTGCCGGCATGGCCGGCCGCGCCGCTGGCACCGCCACGCCCGGCGGCACCGCTGCCGGCGACGCCGCCGCGCCCGCCGCGTCCCCAGCGCCACCGCAGCTCACCGCTGGTGGCCGCGACATCGCCCTCGTCACCGCCGGGGTCCTCTTCGCCGCTCATGCAGGCGGGACCAACAGCCGCCACCATCGCAGCCAACACCACCAACTTCGAAGATCGGGACACGAGTCCACGCATCGGGGGGCCTCCTTATCGACACCTACGAGCGGGGCCGGCGTTTGGACGTCCGAAGGCGCCGCAATGTCGTTTCTCCTGCCGCGCGTCACTTGACGGACGGCGGCAGGGGACCCCACGCCTCACGAGACAACGGCATGCAACCGATCTCACGGCGGGCGTGGCTCCAGTACGTGAGCGTATTCGCGCTGTTGGCCGTGCTCGGAACGTTCGCGCTCTGGTACGCGTGGTACGTGCGGGATCGGCGCGAGGCGCTGGTGGCGCGGAACCTGCGCCTGGTCGAGGCGATGGGGCTCCATGTGGCGCAGTCGCTGACGGCCACGCGGCGCGCGCTCGACAAGATCATCGAAGACGGCGCGAGCGGGGAGCTCGAGAAAAACGTCGACCCGCCGGACGCCCCGCCCGTGGCGCGGCTGCGCGCGCTTTTCCGCGATCGCTCGGTCACGGGAATCCAGGACGCCCCGGCGCCCGGCGAGCAGAAGGCGCAGGGGCCGCCACCGAAGCGGATCAAGATGTCGACACGCCCGCCGTCGATGCTGGAGCTCCGCACGGACTGGCCCCCGCCGGGGGGCATCTCGGTGAAGATCGATCTCGGCCTGCTCCTCAAGCGGGAGCGCGCCAACGACGCCGACGGACAGCCGGTGTTCGAGGACGTGGTGCTGTCGCTGGGCGACGGACAGGTGATCGCGCAACGAGACGCGCCCGCGGGCCAGCTGTTCTGGCTGCCGGCGCCGCCCGCCGACCACAAGAAGGGCTTCGAGCGGGTCGGCACATTCGAGGCCCTGAAGGAGCACTTCTACCTGTTTCGCCAGGTCATCACCGTCGAGGATCTGGAGATCACCGTCTCCGGGATGGTGTCGTTCCACCGCTTCGAAGAGGTGGCCCGCTGGTTGTCGAGCTCGAAGCAACTCTTGCTGGGGCTCGCGGTGCTGCTGGCGACGCTGGCGTTGCCGTTCCTGCGCGTCCACTTCGATCCCGACCGGTCGGTCCCTGTCCGTGATTTCGCCTTCGTCGGCGTGGCGGGGATCGCGGCGGTGTCGGTCCTGACTCTGGTGATCATCGACCTCCCGATGTACGAGAGCCAGCTGCGGGCCAAGACCGACGACGAGCTCCGCGGCTTGTTGGTGGAGCTGCGCGGCCGCTTCTTGCAGGAGCTGGACGACGTGGGCGACGCCCTCGCGGGGGTGTCGCCGGACGTGCTCGTGCCCGACGAGAGGAGCAAGGGTGATCTCTTCTCGCAGGGGGGATTCGCCACCCTCAAGGATCGCTATCCCTTCCTGTCGGAGGTCTCCCTCATCGACCGCCACGACCGCCAGATCACCAAGTGGAGCCGCGACTGGTTCGCGTCCCCCCTGCGCTACGCCGGAGATCGGGCCTTCGTGCGCGACTTCCGCAACGGGCTGGCGTGGACGATCGACGGGCGCGCTCTCATCGCCCAGCACCTGCGGAGCCGGAGCAAGGGCGTGAAGGAGACCGTGGTCTGCATCCGCCAGCCCGAGGGCGGCCGCGGCGGCCGCAGCAGCGCCGGCGCCGCGGGTCCGCCCGACAACCTGCTCACCGCCACCGCCGAGATGCTCTCGGTCAACGCGCCGATCCTGCCCCGCGGCTACGAGTTCGCGCTCTTCGATCGGGACGGTGACGTCATGTACCACTCGATGACGGAGCGTTCGATCGACGAGAACATCCTGGAGGAGGTCGCCGAGCCCCGTCCCTTCCGCTTCATGACCGTGCCCGAACCGTTCGACACTTTGTACCGGGGACGCGCGTACAGGGCCGCCCTGGTCCGGGTCGGCAGCACGGATCTGACGCTGGCCGTGATGCGCGACATGACCCACCTCCAGGCCTTCAACCGCTGGTTCATCGAGCGCACCGCCATCGCGGGCCTGTCGGTGTTCGGGCTCGAGTTCGTGGCGCTGGTGATCATCTGGAGGGCGTCGCGCGGGGACCGACGGTGGTGCTTTCCCCATCCCTGTCGGCTCGGGCGCACGGTCTCCGCCCTCGCGCTCATCACGGCGCTCGTCGGCGTGGTGGTGGCGGCGAGGCAGGTCGTGCCCGCGCAGGCGCTCTGGGTGAGCGTCGCCGCCGCGCTGGGAGGCATCTTCTGGACCTGGTACCTGCTGGCTCGCTTTCCCCACGCCGCGGTCGAGCGGCGCCTCGACGCCGGCCTGGCGCGGATCTTCACGGCGGGCACCATCGGCGAGGCCGCCAAGGTGACGCACGTCGGCCTGGTGACGATGTTCCTGGTGCTGATCGGCGTGCTTCCCACGCTGGCGGTGACGGAGCTGACCTTCCGCTGGTCGATGGAGCAGGAGGTCGAAAAAGAGGCGATACACCTGCAGCGCGAGTGGCGCACGCGCGAGCGCAACATCGTCGAGGGCTACGGGCGGTCCGCGCCCTGGCTGGTCGACCGCCGGCGTGGAGAGCAGACGGATCGGTATCGGTCGCGCACGTTCGACACCGAGATCCTTGCGGCCTGCCCGCGGGGCCCGGCCTCGGAGGTGGGGCTCAACGCGACCGCGCCGTTTCTGTCCACCGTCGATGCGCTCGCCCGTGTGCTCGGCGGGCGGGGGCGCTCGGCGCTGCCCGCCGACCGCTGGCACGGGTCGTTCCGTCATGTCGTGATCTGTGCGCCGCGGGAGTCCGACATCGACATCGACGTCGCCGTCGAGCCCTTCGTCGCCAAGGCCGAGGTCAGCCCCGAGATGGGCCTGTGGGGGTGGCGCCGCTGGACGATGATCGTGATTGCGCTGTTCCTCGGCTGCTGGTGGGCCGTGGGCCTGCTGCAGAGTCGGGTGGTCATGCCCGGCGGGGCGCCCGGCGCCGCCCCTGCACCGCGCGACGATGTGCCGCCCGCGCCGGCGCTCGCGGCCGGTCCCGCCGACGCGGCGTCCGCTCCGCGCCCGGCGCCCCTCGCGTCCACCCGCGGCTCCCCGCAGCACTGGCGCTGGGTCTTCGCGCTGATGCTGCTGGCGGCCAGCGTGTTCATCTACCTGACTCAGCAGATTGGGACGCTCGCCTTCGTCACCGGCCTCGCCAGCATACTGCCGGTGGTCATGCGGCTCGCCGACACGTTCCACGCGGTCGGCCGCGGCGAACGGCCGTCCGAGTAGCTCGCCGGGCCTGCAGGCGCGCCCTCAGCTCCCCGGGGGGACGTCGAAGGCGACGCTGTCGCCCAGGAAGCGCATCTCGGCGTAGGTGAAGTCGCCTTCGGGCAGGTGCCAGATGGCCTTGCCGGAGGTCGGGATGGGACGGCCGTCGACCATCTGCCAGCCGTCGATCGGCGTCGTCCAGCGGGCGCGGGTCAGGGCGTGCTTCGGGTCGTGGGGATCCTGGACGAATCGGTCGGTGGTGCTGAAGTCTCGGGGCGCCCCGCGGTCATCGATGAAGACCCGACCGGTCACCGTGTGGCCCCTGTTCGTCAGGGTGACGTCGAAGCTGTCGGCGTCTGCGGCGGACCAGGACGTCTCGGGGCCGAGCAGGAAAGAGGGGGCGAGCAGGATCGCGTCATTGAGGTAGGTGACGAGCTCGCTGATTTCGATCTCCTCGCCGCTTGCATCGTCGACGGTGAAAAGATCCAGCGGACGGATCAGCATGCGCCCCTCGCCGTGCAGATAGGTGTCGCGGCCGAGCACCGGCAGGAGCCCGAAGAAGCGCACGCGCACGTGGAAGATGCGCGCGACGTCGAGCCGATCGTTGTACTGCCACGCCTTCATCGGCATCCACGACTGGTCCGGCTTGGTCCGAAACCGTCCGATCATACCGGCGCGGAAGGACCAGTCCCGGGGCCGACCGACGACGCCCATGAAATGGAGGTAGCGCTGCGCCGGAGCGGGCAGGGACGAGATCTCCGTCTCGGACACGATGGGGCCCGGGGCCGTGTTGGTGGTCAACCCGGCGGCGGCGACCTCTCGCGCGAACTTTTCTCTCATCGGCGTGGACGAACCTGGAGCAAAAGGTCAGCCAATGTCGCAAACCCGCCGTTCGGTGGCGATCGCGGCGGCCACGCGCAACTTCCGCGCTCAGGGCAGAGGGGCACGCAAACCTTGCGCGGGCCGGTCACCCCGGCCTTGCGGCGCCGGGCGGCTCGTCGCTTGCACCACCGAGCGACGTGAAGAGATCGCCTTCAACCGTAGAGGTGGCGCCCGCGCCCGAAGCTCAGCCCCGTCCGGCCACGCTCGCTCACGACGTCTTTCGTCGGGAGACGCATCCGCTGGATCCGTTCTTCAAGCCGCGTTCGGTCGCGCTCATCGGGGCGACCGAGGCGCCCGGGAGCGTGGGACGGACGCTGCTCCACAATCTGCTCGCGACCCCTTTCGGCGGAACGATCTATCCGGTCAACCCGAAGCGCGAGAGCGTCCTGGGAATCAAGGCTTACCGTTCGCTGCAAGAGATTGCCGACCCCGTCGACCTGGCCGTCATCGTGACGCCGGCGGCGACCGTGCCTTCGATCGTCGGTGCCTGCGCCGATCGCGGCGTCGCCAACGCGATCATCATCTCGGCCGGCTTCCGCGAGTCGGGCAGCGCCGGCGCGGCGCTCGAGGCGCGCGTGCTGGCCGAGGCCCGCCGCGGGCGCATGCGCATCATCGGGCCGAACTGCCTCGGCGTGATGAGCCCCCTCTCCGGGCTCAACGCGACCTTCGCCGCCGGCATGGCGCGCCCGGGGAACGTCGCCTTCCTGAGCCAGAGCGGCGCTCTGCTGACGGCCATCCTGGACTGGAGCCTGCGCGAGCAGGTCGGGTTCAGCGCCTTCGTCTCGCTGGGCTCGATGCTCGACGTGGGGTGGGGCGACCTCATCGACTACCTCGGCGACGACCCGCGGACGCGCGCGATCGTGGTCTACATGGAGTCGATCGGGAACGCGCGGGCGTTCCTGTCGGCGGCCCGCGAGGTTGCGCTGACCAAGCCGATCATCGTCATCAAGGCAGGGCGCAGCGAGGCCGCGAGCCACGCCGCCGCCTCGCACACCGGGGCGATGACCGGGTCAGACGAGGTGCTGGACGCGGCCTTCCGGCGCAGCGGCGTGCTCCGCGTGAACGACATCGCCGAGGTGTTCGACCTGGCCGAGGTGCTGGGCAAGCAGCCACGCCCTGCCGGACCCCGGCTGGCGATCGTCACGAACGCGGGAGGCCCGGGGGTGCTGGCCACCGACACGCTGTGCGCGGAGGGGGGAGACTGGCGGCGTTCGAGGCCGGCACGCTCGCCCGCCTCGATGCGGTGTCTGCCGCCCGCCTGGAGCCACGGCAACCCGGCCGACATCCTCGGCGACGCCGATCCGACCCGCTACGCCACCGCGCTCGAGATCGTGGCGGCGGACCCCGGCAGCGACGGTCTCCTCGCCGTCCTCACGCCGCAGGACATGACCGATCCGACGCTGACCGCCGAGGCGCTCGCGAAGCACGCTCACGTCGCCGGCAAGCCGGTGCTGGCGAGCTGGATGGGAGGCGCGCAGGTCGCCGCGGGGATCGACATCCTGAACCGGGCGGGTATCCCCACCTTCGCGTTCCCCGACGATGCGGCCCGGACCTTCTGTCACATGTGGCGCTACGCCGAAAACCTCAGCGGGCTCTACGAGACGCCGGCGGCACGTCGCCCCGGTACGGAGGCCCAGCCCGCCGAGGTCGCCGCGGTTGTCGAGGCGGCGCGCCGACAGGGCCGGACGCTCCTCGACGAGCACGAGTCCAAGGCGATCCTGGCGAGCTACGGCATCCCCACCGTGCCGACGCTGGTGGCGCGCGACGAACAGGCGGCGATCGCCGCGGCCCGGCAGCTCGGCTTTCCCGTCGTCGTCAAGCTCTGGTCCCGCACGATCACGCACAAGAGCGACCTGGGCGGCGTCAAGCTGGGGCTGACGGACGAAGCGGCGGTGGGCCGAGCGTATCGGGAGATAGAAGCGGCCATCACCACCAAGGCCACGCAGGCGGACTTCCTCGGCGTGACCGTGCAGCCGTACGTCGAGCGCCGCGCGGGGCTGGAGCTGATCCTGGGCAGCGCGCCCGACCCACAGTTCGGGCCGGTGCTGCTGTTCGGAGCGGGCGGCGAGCTCGTCGAAGTGATGCGTGATCGCGCGCTGGCGTTGCCACCCCTCAACACGACGCTGGCCCGGCGCCTGATCGAACGGACCCGCATCTCCCGCGCGCTCGCCGGCGTTCGCGGGCGCCCGCCCGTGAACCTGGACGCGCTGTCCGCTCTGCTCGTCCGGTTCGGCGATCTGGTCGTCGAGCAGCCCCGGATTCGGGAGATCGACATCAATCCGCTGCTGGCCTCGGGCGACGGCCTGCTGGCCCTGGATGCGCGCATCGTGCTTCACGAAGCCGCCCTCGCGGACGACCAGCTTCCCCGTTCCGCCATTCGGCCCTATCCGACCGAGTACGTGTCGCGCAGCAAACTCCGGGATGGGACGGCCATCGTGGTTCGCCCGATCCGACCCGAAGACGAGCCGCTGATGGTGGCGTTCCACCAGACGCTCAGCGAGCAGAGCGTGCGGATGCGCTATCTGCACGGCCTGAAGCTGGACCAGCGGACGGCGCACGAACGTCTGGTTCGTGTCTGCTTCAGCGACTACGACCGGGAGATGGCCCTGGTCGTACAAAAGGAGTCAGCTGGGGGCCCAGAGATCCTGGGGCTCGGTCGCCTGAGCCGAGATCGCTCCCACCCTCACGACGCCGGCGATGCCGAGTTCTCCCTGCTGGTTGGCGATCCGTGGCAAGGGAAGGGGATCGGCCACGAGCTGCTCGCCCGCCTCATCGAGGTCGCGAAACGGGAGAAGATCGGCACCATCTTCGCCGACATTCTCACCGCGAACCTGCGCATGCAGCGGCTGTGCGCCCGTCTCGGGTTCACGATCGAAGAATCCCCGGGCGATGACGTGGTACGCGCCGAGCGACGTATCTGATCTAGCCGGTCTTCTTGGCCCCGAGCGCGATCCAGGAGACGACGCTGCCGGTGTCGAGCGGCTTCTCCATCGTGTCGCTTCCCGCGAGCTCCTTGGACAGCTGCGCGCGCAGCTCGTCGCCGTACCCCGAGATAAAAAGCAGGCGAATGGCCGGATCCCGGGCCCGCAGCTGCTTCGCAACGTCGACACCGGTCCCGTCGGGCAGCCGGTAGTCGACGACGGCCGACTCGAGGCGGCGATTGTGAGCCAGCGCCTCCGCGACGGTTCGGCTCACGATGACCTTGTGACCGGCCGCGGTGAGGGCTTCCGCGAGGTTCTCGGTGAGGTTCGTTTCGTCGTCGACCAGCAACGCCGTGGCAGGCACCTGCGCCAGCGACTGGAAGACCTTCATGAGCGCTTCGAGCGGCACCGGCTTGGGTAGAAAGAGCCAGGCACCGGCCGCCTCCGATGCCTGAATCGTCCCGTCATCCGTGTAGGCGCTCATCACGAGCGCCGGGATGCGCTCGCCTGTTCGGCGGATCTCGCCGATGAGGTCGGCACCGGTCTTGTCTGGCAGCTTGAAGTCCGTGATGAGAGCGGTGATCCCGCCCTGGCGGAATCCGAGCGAGTCCGGCCTCGGCGCTGGTCGCGACCTCGGTCTCGAACCCGATGCTCTGAAGCACCTCCGCGATGTTCTCGGCGAGCTCGATCTGATCGTCGACGACCAGTATCCGTCCTGACTTCACGGGGCGAGTATGCGCACAGCAGGGGTGGCGTCAATCGGCGGCGCGCCTCTGCGGGCACCAGGGCCCATCGCGCAGCCAGGGCTCTGGCACGGTCCTGGCACCGTCCCGTGAGAATGAAGAACCGGATGCTGATCGCGACATCGACTGTGGTTGCGGGCGCGATTGCCGTGGCGCTCATCCTGCGGCCGTCCCGTTCCATCCCGCCGGAGCCCCAGCTCGCGGCGCCCGAACGGATATCGCCGGCGATGCGCGCCGTCATCAAGACCAAGATGGGCCGTCACGCCGAGCAGCTCGGCGCTCTGGTCTCGCGCGTCGTCGTGGTGGACTACGACGGCGTCGCGCGGAGGGCGGGCGAGATCTTTGACGAGCCGGCCCTGGCGCGTCCCGTGGTCGGGGATGAGCTCAACGGCGTCCTGCCCGAACGGTTCTTCGAGCTCCAGGACGCCCTGCGCGCCCAGGCCCGCCAGCTGGTCACCGCGGCCGCGGCGCGAGACAGTACGGCCGTCTCCGAAGTGTTCGGCGGGCTCACCAAGACCTGCGTCGCGTGTCACCAGGTCTACTTGCAGGGGGCGCCGCGATAGCGGTGGCGAGGCAGAGGGCGATGGTGAGCGGTAGGCCGAGGGCGATGCTCGGCTGAACCAGCGTCAGCAGACCGAAGAGCAGACCGGCGGCGACGAACGTGACCGCCCGCCGCCGCCAATCGTGGCCGACGAGCACCAGCAGGCCCGACGCCACGAACGCGATGAAGGTCGCCGTCCAGAGCAGAACCTGGGTGTTGTCCGCCGCCTTCGACACGGACCGCCCCTCGGCGCGGGCCTTCACGCCTTCCATCATCCGCCGCTCCATGGCGAAGTGGATCGGCTCGAAGACGCTGCGCTCGAACGCCGTGCCCAGCAGGCCGAGGCTGCCGCGCCCGCGGCCGCGCATGATGAAGCGGGAGCTGTCACCATCGATCGGCTCGACCACGAAGGCCCACGTCCCATCGGGTGGGTCGGTCAGGCTGGTCCCGGGGCGTCGCGTGTAAAAGACCAGCGCGTGTCCGGGCTCGTGGAGGGCGAGCGGGGCTTGCCCGATGCCGCCCGCCTTCTCCGGCGGGTACATCCAGAGCTTGTCCCCCATCTTCCAGTGCTGCAGGGCAGGGATCAGGCGGCCGAGGTTCGTCATCTCGCAGCCGGCCAGGTCCTCGAGGATCTCGAAGCTGTAGAAGCCGCCGCGATCCTGGCCGATCTGCGCGATCCAAGGCCAGACGCTCTGCGCCGGCGCACGAATCACGATCGCGCGGGTCTCCCGCGGCTTCCCCTGAAAGAGCAGGTGATCGCCGGGGAGCGCGGCCTGCTGCAAGGCCGGGTCGGCGCCCCAGGTCCGGTACCAGGGGCGAACGAGCAGGAAGAACCCGAGCAGCAGGGACGCAAGACAACCCCCGAGTGCTCCGACCCTGACCAGCAGAGCACGCATCTCGACCTCCTTCGTAGCCAGAAGCTACGGGTTCATTGCCTCGTGCATCAGGCGCATTCCCTCGGCCATCTTTTGCAGCCGGGCGACCGTCGCGGCATCCGCCGACGTCAGCGTGATGGTGACGCCCTTGTCGACGTTCTTGACGGCGACCTTGGTCGCGGCACCGCCCATCATCATCATCGGGCCCATGCCGCCGCCCATCATCTTCCCGCACATCATCTCGCCGCCGGGCGCGCCATGTGCGGGGCCGCCGTGGTCGTGGACGGCTCCGGCCGTCGGTTGCGGTTTGGGCGCAGGCGGCGCCGTTTCGGCGGCCACCCAGCCGCCACCCGCCGCCACCGCCAAGAATGTCGCTGCCAAGAGTACCCGTTTCATCTCGAGCTCCTTTGTTCAGTCCGCGATCCGTACCGACTCCACATGGGCGACGATTCGAATCTCGTCGCCAACAACGATTCCGCCCAGATCGAGGTCCTGGTTCCAGCGCAGGCCAAACTCCCGTCGATCCAGCCGGCCCCCAATCTCGTAGATGGTCCGCTCGATGCCCGATGTGTCGGTCGTGCGCTGGCGGCTGACTATCTCCAGGTCCATGTCGACCTTGGCGCCGTGAAGGTCGAGACGACCGCGGACGACCGGGTTGGGACCGTCGAGCCGGATCTCGGTGCTCTCGAAGGTGGCGCGTGGAAAACGCGCGACGTCGAAGAACTCGGACGAACAGACGTGCTGATCGCGCTCCGGATCGCCTGTGTCGACGCTGGCGAGGTCGACCCAGACCCGGATGCTGGACTTCGTCTGATCGATCTCGTCGAGGGTGACGGTTCCACCCCAGCGCGCGAACGAGCCCCGGATCTCGCTGATGACGATGTGCCTGAGGAAGAAGCGAAGGCTCGAACGCTCGGAGTCGACGCGCCAGTCGTCACGCTTCGTTTGCATCTGGGACTCCTTCCGTCTCGCGACCAGGACCCGCCTCAGCCTTTGCGCCGCCGCCACCCCGAGCCGTTGCGTCGCCCAGGGGTAGAGGAGCCGCTCCTCGCGCTGGGCATGAGCGCGTAGCTGGTCGACGAACGCCTGCACCCGTGCGGCCCGCAGGGAATGCAGGTCGAGATCGATACCCATCTCCGTCGCGGTCACCCGGATCTGCTGGTGCTCAGCGAGTAGCTCGCGCGCTTCCAGCGGTTCGTACTCTCCATACAGCCGGATCAGGTCCCCCTCCTCGGTGTCGAGGTGCGCCAGGAGCTGCCGTTCGAAGCCGCGCCACTGCTCACCGAGGCTCGCGGGATCACCGCGCCAGGCCGCATTGACGATCGCCTGGAACGATCGCTCGAGGTGCTGGTGGTCGGAGACCAGAAGCATGCGAACCGCTTCTTCCAGGTCGTGTGGTTCGGCCGTGGGGGCGCTGTCCGGCTGATGAGACATGCCGAGGTGCAGTGCACCAGCGGTGCCAATCGAGCGCCCTCCTGTCGACGGCTCTTTCGCGTGGCGGCGCGCGCGAAAGCTGCGCGTCGGGGCTGTGGCCGCGCATTCTTGGCGCGTACCAGCGACGCCCTTGCACGTGCCGGAGGCGCGGCGCGCCGCGGACGGCCTCGGAACGGACGTTGCACTGCTCACGACGTGATCCACTCAAGGAGAACGCCGCCATGATCGAGCTAGGTTGGTCCGCCCCCGCACGTCCGGTCGACCCCGGGACCGCCCGCCGCGGAATCCTCTCTCAGCACGAGCGCATCCGGGATCTCCTCGACAGGGCCCGCGCCGTCGCGGAAGCGGCTCTCGATGGGGAAGCACCCTCCGACGATGCGGTGGCCTCCGTGATCGGGGACATCCATACGACGATGGAGGTTCATCTGGCCTTCGAGGAGACGGTGCTGATCCCGCTGCTCCGCGACGACCTCCCGATCGGGCCCCAGCGGGCCGACCGACTTCTCGACGAGCACAGCCGCCAGCGCGAGGTCCTGGCGGGGCTTCACAGAGAGGCGACCGCCTATCCCGAGCTGCCGATGCTCGCGGCGAAGCTGGCGTTCTTGACGTCCTGGTTGCTCGCGGACATGGCGGAGGAGGAACGCTGCCTGCTGACGCCGGATGTCGTCCGCGATGACATCATCGTCGTCGACCAGAGCTGCGGCTGACGCGACCGGTTGAGCCGATGCTGGTCGAGCTGCGTTGGGCTCGGCTGGGGCTGTCTGGATGGAGGTCCGGATCCCATAATTCAGTGGGAGTACCCATGAAGCGTGGGATCGGAATCGGGGCATGGATGCTGGGCGCCGTCGTGGGCGCTCTGGTGATGGATGCGGTGGCTGTGCTGTGGGCCGGTCCTGCGGGTGCCTGGCCGGCGCTCAAATGCCCGGCATTTCCCTTCGCGATGCATCCGGGATTCAACTTGCCGGTGCTGCTGGCGAGTCAGCTGGGGCACGGGATCGTGGCGATCGCCTGGGGGATCCTGTTCGGTCTGCTGTTTGCCAAGAAGAGCGCTGCGACGCTGCTTCTGGCGGGGCCGTTGTGGGGGATCGTCGTCCTGGTCGCCATGTACTTCGTTGTGCTCCCGGCCTTCGACATGGAGGGCTATGTGAAGCAGACGAATCTTCTCCACGCCCTCGCGCTTCACGTCGGGTATGGCGTCGGGCTGGGCGCCGTCATGGCGAGCTACGCCGAGCATCGGCGGGCCACCGACCTGCGCGTGCGTTTCAGAACAGCACGCCGCGACCAGCCAGCGGAAGCCTGAGGACGCGCGAAAAGTATTCGCGTCTCCAGGGCGTGACACGCGGGATCTGCGCGGGCGCGCGGCGGCTGTTCCTTCGCCGCGCGGTCCAGAGCTGGGCAAGCCTCTTGCACTACCTCCTCGCAACAAGGAGGTCTTCGATGCTCTCTCGCTCCCTCGGCCTGCTGTTCATTCCCATCCTGCCCTTCGTGCCGCTGGTGGCGCCGTTTGGGTCGGCCCACGCGGCGAACGCCGTCATCGCCGGCGTCGTCGCCTCGGTCCTGGCCGTGTTCTCGCTCGTCGACAATCGCGCGCGGGTCGCCGCGGCCGTGGTGGGCGGATGGGTGGCGCTCTCCCCCTTCATCTTCGACGCGACGCTGCTCGAGGAGGTGGTCACGGTGAGCTGGGGTGTCAGCACCTTTGTGCTCATGATCGGTCCCTTCAGCGAGCAACCGCGCGTCATGGTCGTGGCCACGGTGCCGGTGGAGCCGGCACGCGAGACCGAGCACGAGCAGCTTCCGCTCGCGGCGTGAGGCATCGTGACCGCCCCAAGCAGCGGGTACAGGCTCGACGACGAACACGCGAAACCCTTCGGGGCCGCGGAACAACAGAGGCTCGCCGCGGCCTACCGGAAGACGCGTGATCCGAGGATCGAGGAGAGGCTGATTCGGGCGAATCTCCGCTTGGTCGTGAAGATCGCGCGAGAGCTCGATCGGACCCGGGGTCGCCAGGTGGAGGATCTCGTTCAGGAGGGGACACTGGGTCTGATTCAAGCGATCCGGCGGTTCGATCCGGCGAAGGGCGCCAGCCTCACGACGTATGCCGCCTTCTGGATCCGGGCCTTCGTGATGAAGCACATCATGGAGAACGTGCGCGTCGTTCGCGTGGTCCGGACCCGCGCGGAGCGCGTCGCGTTCTTTCACGGGGTCGTCGGCGCCGCCGAGGTGTCGTTCGATGCGAAGAGCGTTCGGGACGGGCGGCCGCTCAGAGATTCTGGTTGCCGACCCGGCGCCACGAATCGACGAGCTGGTCGAAAACGCCGAGCTCGTTCATCAGGTTCGGAACGCCGTGGCGCGGGTGGAACGCGGGCTCGTGGGGCGCGACGTGACCATCTTGAGGGAGCGCCTGCTGACCGACGAGCCCAAGTCTCTGGGACACCTCGGCCGTCTGGTGTCGCTCTCGGGGGAACGGGTCAGGCAGATCGAGGGGCGATTGCGCGCCGAGATACGGACCAGCCTCGGTTTCGACCACGTGGCGGTCGCGGCCTGAGCAGGCGCCATGACGAGGGACGTGGCCCCTCCAAGATCCGCGCAGATTCTGCGCGGGCTGGTGCCGCCGGCGCAGGGAATGCGCCGCGCTGGCAGGAACCCCAGGATCGGCGGGCGCTTGCGCTGGTCCGACGGTTGCAATTATCCGGTCCCATGACGAGCTCACCAACGTGGATTCTGGTGTCGACCTCCCGAAAGGCGGTGGGGCGTTAACATGGCGACCGCACAAGCAATTGCGAATCTGCCCACGAGAGGAGCCACGCGCGCTGTGGATACCAAAGGCCGAATCCTGGTCGTCGACGACGAAGTAAACGCGCGCACCGCGCTCGCCGAGCTGCTGACGGAGGAAGGGTACGTGGTCGAGTCGGCCGCCGACGCCTTCAAGGCCCTGGGTAAGGTGGCGGAGTTCGCGCCCGACCTGGTGCTCACCGACCTCAAGATGCCCGGGATGGACGGGCTCCAGCTGCTGGCGCGCCTGCACGAGGGCGACCCGGACCTGCCCGTCATCGTCATGACCGCGTTCGGCGAGGTCGAGTCGGCGGTGCGCGCGATGCGCTCCGGGGCGCGCGACTACCTGGCCAAGCCGGTGAACGTCGGCGAGCTGTCCGTGGTGGTGGCGCGCGAGCTGGAGCAGCGGCGCGTTCGTCTCGAGGCGGGGCTGCTCCGCGAGCGGCTGTCGGAGAAGTACAGCTTCCAGAACATCATCGGCAGCTCGACGCCGATGCAGGAGGTCTTCAAGACCGTCGCCCAGATCGCGGCGTCGCGGGCGAGCGTGCTCGTGACCGGGGAGTCGGGTACCGGCAAGGAGCTGATCGCGGCCGCCATTCACGAGCGGAGCCCGCGGGCGAAGGGGCCGTTCGTCAAGCTGCACTGCGCCGCGCTGGCGGAGTCGCTGCTGGAAAGCGAGCTCTTCGGGCACGAGCGGGGCTCGTTCACGGGGGCGTTGGCCCGCCGCGACGGCCGGTTCTTTCAGGCCAACCACGGAACGCTGTTCCTCGACGAGATCGGCGAGATCTCGCCGGCCATCCAGGTGAAGCTCCTGCGCTTCCTGCAAGAGCGGGAGTTCGAGCGGGTGGGCGGCAACGAGACCATCAGCGTCGACGTCCGGGTGATCGCCGCGACCAACCGGAACCTCCAGCACATGGTCTCGGAGGGCAAGTTCCGCGAGGACCTCTTCTACCGGTTGAACGTCATCAACCTGGAGATGCCGGCGCTGCGGGCGAGGCCCTCCGACGTCCCGCTCCTCGCGGGACACTTCCTGCGCAAGTACGCGGCCGAGAACGGGAAGGAGCTGCGGGGCTTCAGCGGTGAGGCGCTCGAGCACCTCGCCGCCTACGCCTGGCCCGGCAACGTGCGCGAGCTCGAGAACGTGATAGAGCGCGCCGCCGTTCTGGCCCAGTCGGCCGAGGTGACGCTGGCCGACCTGCCGCCGCAGCTGGCCTCGGTCAAGGCGCGGGAGGGGGTGCAGATCCCGGGCGCGACGATGGACGACATCGAGCGCTACGCGATCACGAAGACGCTCGAGTCGACCGGCGGCTCGACCAGCCGCGCCGCGGAGATCCTCAACATCAGCGTCCGCAAGATCCAGTACAAGCTCCACGAGTACGAGAGCGCGCCGAAGTCGGCACGCCCTTCGGTCAAGGAGGACGAGTAGTCGCCATGACGACCCCTGTGAAGCACGTGCTTGTAGGCGTGGATGGAAGCGATGGGTCCCGCCGAGCGGCGGGGTTCGCCCGCGACATTGCGCGCGCCTTCCAATCACAGCTGACGTTGCTGCACGTCATCGAGCCGCTGCCGGTGGGGATGCCGGGCGCCTTCGACGCGCCGATGTCCGAGCACTACGCCAAGCAGATGCGCCACGCGACCGATTTCCTCGACGCCCTCGCGGAGGAGCTGGAGCTGGGCACCGTCGAGCAGGTGATCGAGATGGGGCGCCCCGGGGACGTCATCTGCCGGGAAGCGGCCGAGCGGAACGTGGATCTGATTGTCCTGGGCTGGCACGGCCACCGTCCGGGGACGCGGCTCCTCGTCGGCTCCGTCGGCGCGCACGTCGTCGCGGCGGCCAACCGTTCGGTCACCGTGGTCCACTAGCCGCCGGAAGACTGACCGAAAAGCAGGTCCTGCCGGGCCTTGACTGAACCCGGATCGTGCCGCCGTGGTCGGCGACGATCCGGTGGACCAGGGAGAGACCGAGCCCGGTCCCCTGATCCTTGGTCGTGAAGAAGGCGTCGAAGACCGGGAGGTCGTCGGCGAACCCTGGGCCGTCGTCCTCGACCTCGACGTCGACGACGCCTTTTCCTTCCCGGCCCCGGAGGGTGAGCCGGCCGCCGCGCGCGTGCATCGCTTCCAGGGCATTGCGGGTGAGATTCAAGAGCACCTGCCACAGGCGCTGCGAATCGCCCGCCACCAGGGGGAGCGAGGAGGGCGTGTCGGTGTCGACGGTCACGTGACTGGTCTCCGCCTCGGGCCTGATCAGCGCGGCGACCCCTTCGAGCAGCTGGCGCACGTCGACGGGGTGCAGGTCGAGCGGGCTCGGTTTCGCGAACGCGAGGAAGTCGCGCACGAGGTGTTCCAGGCGCGCGATCTCGCTCTTGATGATCCCCACGATGGGCGTCGTCGCCTCGGGGCTTTCGCCGCGTCCCAGACGGCGTTCGAGCACGGTGAGCTGCAGCGACGCCGAGTTCAGAGGATTGCGGACCTCGTGGGCAAGGCCGGCGGCCAGCGTGCCGACGGCGGCGAGGCGTTCGGCGCGCAGCAGCCGCTTGAGGATCTCCTCTTCATCCGTGACGTCGATACCCACGGCGTAGACCATCTGCGAGCCTGCCGGGCCGGAGACCTCGGCACGGCTCCAGCGCACCCTCCGCCCGCCTCCGCCCTTGACCGGGAGATGCCCAGGTCGTTCGTCCGGTCCGACCAGGCGGGTCCCGTCGGTGCCGAGCCTCTCGGCCCGCGAATAGCCCGTGACCTTCTCGAGCTGGCGGTTCCAGGTGGTGATCAGCCCCCGTTCATCGAGGGCCAGCACGAGCGCCGGCATCGACTCGACCAGCTCGCGGTGGCGCGCCTCCGACCGCTCGAGGTCGACGCGCAGGCGCTCCTGTTCGCGATAAAGCCCCGCCTGCTCCATCGCGCGACGGACCGTATCGAGCAGATCGGGCGGCGAGACCGGCTTGAGCACGTACGCGAACGCATCGCCGCGGACCGCGGCGATCGCCCCTTCCAGGGTCGCGTTCCCGGTGACCAGAACCAGCTGGGTGAATGGCGAGGAGGCGCGCAGCGGCGGGAGCAAGGACATGCCGTCGCCGTCGGGGAGGCGCACGTCGATCAGGGCGACGTCGAAGTCCCGCCCGTCGGCGAGCGCGAGGGCCGTCTTTCGGTCGCGGGCGACGGCCGTCTCGACGCCCAGGCTCTCGACGATCTCGGCGACGTTTTCGGCGAGCGCCTCGTCGTCGTCGACAATCAGGACGGCGCCGCTCATGCGACGGTCGGGCCCGGCAGTCCGAGGACGAAGCTGGCGCCGCGCTCGCTGGGCTCGAGTTCGATGGTGCCGCCGTGCGACTCCATGATCCGGCGGCAGAGCGCGAGACCGAGGCCGCTCCCCTTGGCCTTCGTCGTGAAGAGCGCCTCGAAGATCCGATATCGGGCCTCGACCGGTATCCCCGGCCCGTCGTCGCGTACCCGGAGCCGCGCACCCCCTCTGGTGAGTGCTTCGCCGGTCACTGTGATGGCTCCACCGTTCGGCATCGCCTGCGCGGCGTTCGTGATCAGGTTGATCAGAACCTGCTGGAGTTGATCCGGGTCGACGTCCACGGCGAGACCTTCCGGCTTGGCCGTGACCTCGACGGAGACCGTCGCCGGAAGCAGGGACGCCCGTGCCGCCCCTTCGACCAGCCGGCGAACGTCCGTGCGTCTGCGCTGGGGCGGGCGGTTCCGCGCCAGGTCGAGGAGATCGTGGATCGTCTTGTTGGCGCGGGTGACCTCGCCGCCTATCCGATCCAGGTGCTTGGCCACGTTGCGCGACCCTGCCGCTTCCGGTCCGAGGTGCTGGCGCAGCAGGAACAGCGACGACTCGATGACGCCCAGCGGGTTACGCAGCTCGTGGCCGATGCTGGCGGCGAACTGTCCTATGGTGGCCAGGCGCTCCGCGTTGCGGTTCTTCTCCGTCAGATCTTCGCGGTAGGTCTCGAGCATGATGGCGAGCTCGAGATCGATGATCTGGTTCAGTGCCGTGGCGATGCGCTGGGTGGCCGCCGGGTCCGCGATCTTGGTCCGCACGACGTCGAGCGTTCTCACGCGGATTCGGTCCATCGCCGTGAACATGTACTGCTGGGGTAGGGCGATGCGGACGTGGACGCGGCCGATGCGGGCGCGCAGCTCGTAGTACGCCTCGTCGTGGGGACCGAGCAGCATCTTGTCGATCCACCGGATCAACGTCTGCTTGAGCCGTTCGATCTGCGCCTGGCCGCCCGTGATCGCCGCGCTGGCCTCCGGATGGGCCTCGATGGCGGCGTAGAAGTCGTCGACGATCGGAACGAAGAACGGTTGGGCGATCGGATGCAGCTGGCGGAGGGCCGCGGACGACTCGTCCGTGAAGCCGATGTAGCTCTTGATGCTTTCGAAAAAGGTGACGCTCATGGGTTCATCCAATCCAAAGCAACGGACGTGCCCCGTCGTTCCGGGGCTCTGCATCATGGGTTGAATCTCGCACGGGAGGTCGCGGGCGCAAAACCTTCGCCCGCGGCGTCAGGCAGCAGTCTCAGGCGCAGGAAATGCGCGGGCGCGACTCGTCCCGCCCGCCCTTGGGGATGGAATGGCCGTTGCACTACTCCCGGGTCGAGGAAGGTCGCCAATGAAAATCCTCTGCCCCACAGATTTCAGCCCCCGCGCGCGCGCCGCGGCCCAGGTCGCGGTTGCGCTGGCTCAGCGGACCGGCGGTTCCGTCGAGCTTCTGCACGTCGTCCCTCCGCGGACGACCGACGTCGTCGCCCTGGCCACGGACGCCTCCGTGTTCGAGGACGGAATTCGCGAAGAAGCGCGGACCCGGCTGGCAGCCGAATGTCGCGAGCTCGCGGCCGGTGAGCCGGCGCCGACGACGTGGTTGGCGGAGGGCGACGTCGATGTGGCGGTGCTGGCACGGGCGAAGGCGATCGCGGCGGAGCTGATCGTGATGGGCGCCCATGGCCGGCCGGCCTTCGAGCGCTTCATCCTGGGAAGCGCGGCCGACCGCACCGTACGTCGCGCCGATCGGCCGGTGCTGATCGTGCCGCCCGGAGCGGCGCTGCCGTTGCGAGGGGCGAAAGGGGATGGACGGCTGCGCCTCGTGGTGGCGCTCGACGGGGGCGCCGCGAGCCTGGGCGCCCTGGAGTTCGTGCGGTCGCTGCGAAACTGGGTTGCCTGCGATGTGACGTTCTTGAGGCTCTACTGGGCGCCCGAGGAGTACGCGCGCCTCGGGCTCACCGGCGCACGCGATCTCTCGAAGCCCGATTCCGAGATCACCGCGGACCTCCGGCGCGCTCTCGCGATGCAGATCGGCGTGCTGCCCGGGGTCGGTCAGACGTTGCTTGCGGTGGAGTCGACCTGGGGCGATCCGGCGGGCGCGATTCTCGACTTCGCCCGCGCCCGGGAATGCGATCTCGTCGTCATGGGGGCCGAGAGCCGACGCGGGCTTGCCCGCATCGCCCACACGCCCGTCGCGAGTCGCGTCGTCAGCCAGGCGGCGGGGATTCCCGTCGTGTTCGCCCCCGCTCCGGCCGCGCCTCGGGGTGCCGCGGAGATTCCCGGCATCTTCACCGTGCTCGCACCGACGGACTTCTCCCCAGCGGGGAACCGCGCGGTCGGCTTCGCCTACACGCTGCTGGCGGGCCACGGCGGCGTCGTCGAGCTCTGTCACGTCCACGAGCGCGCGCTGCCGTCCCCCGCGTATGCCTACGATCGTCCCGAAGGAAAGCTGAGCGACGCGGACCGGGCGCGCCTGGTCGCGGAGCTTCGCGCCCTGGTGCCGGCCGAGGCCGAGCGGCTGGGGATCACGACCCACGTCACGGTGATCGACGGCGGGGAGGCCGCGCGGGCGATCGTTCAGGCCGCCGAACGCCTGCTGGCGGACTCCATCGTGCTCGGTTCGCACGGCAGGGGGAGGGCGTACCGCACGCTGCTGGGAACCGTTTCCGGGGAGGTGGTGCGGCAGTCGCACCGGCCCGTCCTCGTTGTTCCGAGGTCAAAGGAGGAGTCATGAGCGCCACGATGAAGGCCGCTGTTTTTCAAGGAAAAGGGAAGATCGGGCTCCGCGAGGTGCCGCGGCCGGAGCCGGGCGTGGGCCAGGCGCTGGTCAAGGTCACGCTCACCACGATCTGCGGGACCGACGTCCACATCCTCAAGGGGGAGTATCCGGTCCGCGAGGGCCTGATCGTCGGCCACGAGCCGGTCGGCGTGATCGCGGCGCTGGGGCCGGGCGTCACCGGCTACGCCGTCGGCGATCGGGTGATCGCCGGGGCGATCACCCCGTGCGGCCAGTGCCGCGCCTGCCTGTCGGGCGACATGTCCCAGTGCGGTCACGGGGGCGACGGCTACGAGGCGATCGGCGGCTGGCGCTTCGGCAACACGATCGACGGCTGCCAGGCCGAGTACGTCCTCGTCCGCGACGCCCAGGCGAACCTGGCGAAGATCCCGGACGGGCTGGCCGACGAGGATGTCCTGCTCTGCCCGGACATCATGTCGACGGGCTTCTCGGCCGCGGAGCGCGGACACGTCCGGCTCGGCGACGCCGTCGCGGTGTTCGCGCAGGGGCCGATCGGGCTCTGCGCCACCGCGGGCGCGCGGCTCGCCGGCGCGTCGCTGGTGATCGCGGTCGACAGCGTCCCCAAGCGGCTGGAGTTCGCGCGCCGGATGGGCGCCGACGTCGTCCTGAACTACAAGGAGCAGGACGTCGTCGCGGAGATCAAGCGGCTGACCGGCGGCGGCGTCGACGTGGCCATCGAGGCGCTGGGCACCGGCCCGACCTTCGAGAACTGCCTGCGCAGCGTGCGGCCCGGCGGAACGGTGTCGAGCCTCGGCGTCTACTCCGGCCACCTCACCGTCCCGCTCGACGCGTATGCGGCGGGCCTGGGCGACCACACGATCGTGACCTCGCTTTGCCCGGGCGGCAAGGAGCGCATGCGCCGGCTGATGAACATCGTGGCGGCGAAGCGCTTCCCGTTCCGCGAGCTCGTCACCCACCCGTTCCGGCTGGGCGAGATCGAGGCGGCGTACGACCTGTTCTCGAACCAGCGCGACGGCGTCATGAAGGTCGCTATCGCACCCTGACCGCGATGCGCCTGTCCATCGCCATCTTCCTTGCGGGCCGCGGCCTGCGCGAGAGTCGGCTCTCCACCGGGCTGATGATCGTCGCGGTCGCGGTCGGGATCGGGTTTCAGGTGCCGAGCACCGCGAACCTGGACGGCTACCGGGCCGAGCTGCTCGAGAAATACCTCGACGGCGGCTCCGGCGACGTCCGCATCCGCCCCGAGCGGGGCGGGGTCATCCGCGACGCCGACGCGTTGGCGTCGCGGATCGCTCGTCGCCCCGGCGTGGTGGAGGCGAATCTGGTGGTGGCGGCGCCGGCAAGTATCCGCGCCCACGGCAAGGCGGTCAGCCTGTCGCTGGTCGGTGACGAGCCGGGCGCCGCCCTTCATCCCTACGGCGTCGTCGCCGGCACGGCGCTGACCAACGCCCAGGGAGGGATACTGCTGGGGACGTCGGTGGCACAGCGGCTCGGGGTCTCGGTCGGCGACGAGGTCGACGTTCAGGTGCTGCTCTCCACCTATCCGCGGCTGCTGCTCGACGATGCGGGCTTCGAGCTCTACACCCTCCCGGTGCGCGGCCTGGTCGGGGTCGGCGCCTCTGACAACGCCTACGTCACGCGCGCGTTCCTGGCCAATGAGATGGGCGACGAGAGCTGCGCATCGGCGATCCTCGTCCACCTGCGCGATCACGAGGGCGCCGCCGACCTCGCGGCGGCGATCGCCCGCGGCGAGCGCGGCGTCCGCGTCCTCCCGTGGATGGAGGACAGCCCCTACCTGCGCAGCTCGGTGCAGGCGGCGCGGACGCTGGGGAGCGCGTCGTGGGCGATGGGCGTGCTGGCGGTCGGCGTCCCGGTGCTGGCGCTGCTCTACATCAGCACGCTGCACCGCCGCCGCCAGATCGGCCTGCTGACCGCGATGGGCTTCTCGCGCGGCGACCTGTTCGTGACCTCCTTGCTGCAGGCCCTGATCCTGGGAGCGGCGGGCGTGGTCGTGGGGGGCGTGCTGGCGCTGGCGCTGGTCCGCTATCTGGTCGCCCACCCGATCTTCGACTGGCAGGGGTTCGTCGTCCGACCGGTGCTGACCGTCGCCGCGCTGGGGCGCACCGCGCTCGCGATCGTCGCCACCGCGGTCGTGGCCGGCACCTACCCGGCCTGGCGCGCAGCGCGGCTCGACCCCTCGCGGATCCTGAGGGAGATCGGATGACCGCCACGCCGGTCCTCGTGGCCGAGAACCTGGTCCGCCGCTACGGCGAGCGTACGGTGATCGACCACGTGTCGCTGACCGTCGCTGCGGGGGAGAGCGTCAGCCTCATGGGAACCAGCGGCTGCGGCAAGACGACGCTCCTGCACATGCTCGGAACGCTCGACCACCCCGACGAGGGGCGCATCCTGATCGCCGGCGCCGACCCGACGCGCATGACGGGCGCGGCGCGCGCGGTCTTGCGTCGCGAGCACGTCGGGATGGTGTTCCAGCAGAGCAACCTCCTCCCCGGATTGACCGCTCGCGAGAACGTCGCTCTTCCCTGCTGGCGCGCGACGGGCGATCGCCGCGAGGCGTTCGCCCGGGCCGACGCGCTGCTGGCCCGGTTCGGGCTGACGCCGCGCCGCCACGCGCGCGGCGTCGTGCTGTCGCTGGGCGAGGCGCAGCGGGTGGCGGTGGCGCGCGCGCTGATCAACCACCCGGCGCTGGTGCTGGCCGACGAGCCGACGGGGAGCCTCGACTCCGAATCGACGGTGGCGGTCCTCGACGCGCTGGGTGAGGTCTGCGCCACCGGCGCGGCCCTGCTGATGGTGACCCACGATCCCGCCGTCGCGGCCCGCTGCGCGCGGCAGCTGGTGCTGCACGACGGGCGCCTGGAAGATACCGCCAGCCCACCCCGCCTCGGTCTCGCCAGCGGCGCGTAGCCGCGGCTTGCGCCGCCCGAGCCCGGCAACGGCTGCGTCGCGCCGCCTCACCTGCGCAACGATGACGTGGTCGATGGCGCCGGGGCCGGGTTCGTGGCCGCCGAAGTCGTGGCACATCGTATGCGAAACGACGTGTCAGGAGGCCTGGCCATGAGGTTCACAACAGCGTTGAGCATCGGAACCATTTCGTCTCTCGTCAGCGCGACCGCGCTCGCCCAGACAGAGCCCAGCGCGCCACCGACGGTGTCGGCCGAAACGGCAAAGCGTGGCGTTCACCTGCACGACGGGTTCTATCTGCGGCTAGCGACGGGATTCGGGTCGTACAACGAGACGGTGAGACAGGCCGGTCAGGACCAATCGACCAGCGTCACCGGGATCGCCAACGCCCAGGAGTGGTCGATCGGAGGGGCCGTACGCCCGGGCCTGATCTTCGGCGGAGGGGTCTTCACCTCGACGCTGCTCGCCTCGGATCGGTCCGTCTCGGGAGCGACGCCGCCGGCGGGGGTCGCGGACGGTCAGGGCACGTTCTCGTTGGTGGGCCCGTTCTTCGACTACTACTTCGATCCGGCCAAGGGGTTGCACGTCGAAGCGGCCGTGGGCATCGCGAACGTCAGAGGGATCAACGTCGTGACGAACGAGATCGACAAGGACGCGATCACGGTGGGCGGCGGGGCCATGTTCGGCGTCGGTTACGAATGGTGGGTCTCCGAGCAGTGGAGCGTCGGCGTCCTCGGTCGGATGGCGCTCGCCTGGACGACGGGGAAGGACACCGGTGATGTGCGCTGGTACCACACCGTCGGCGCGTCGCCATCCATCCTTTTCACCGCCACTTTCAATTGAGGTGCGTGGCGCGCCCGTATCCGTCGGGCCCGTCGGGAATTACTGTATCGGGGATGGGCGGGGGCGATCGGGACGTGGCGGACAGGGAACGGCCGCTCGTGGAGAGGGTGGTGGACGCCGTCCCGGCGATGCTCGCGTACTGGGATTCGACGCTGCGGTGCCGCTTTGCCAATCGTGAGTACGAGCGTTGGTTCGGGGTGTCGCCCGAGTCGATGGTGGGCAGACACGTCAGCGAGCTGCTGGGGGAGGCGCTCTACCAGCTGAACCGGCCCTACCTCGAGGGGGCGTTGGGCGGTACGCCGCAGAAGTTCGAACGAGAGATCCCCGATCCGGCCGGCGGCCCGGCCCGCCACAGCCTGGTCGACTACATCCCCGACCAGGTCGGCGGCGTCGTTCGGGGATTCTTCGTGCACGTGGCCGACATCTCGGAGCGCAAGCGGTTCGAAGTGGAGCGAGACGTTCTGGCGGAGGCCGGCGCCGTGCTGGCCTCCTCGTTGAACTACAAGCAGACCCTCAAAGGGATTGCCGCGGTCCTCGTCCCGCGGGTGGCGGACTTCTGCGCCGTCGACATCGTCGAGGGGGGTGAGCCGACGCGGCTGACGTTGATCCCGGCGGACCCCTCGAAAGCCGCCCTTTGCGCGCGGCTCGCTGCGCTCCCCCTCAATCGACGCCGGATGCTCACCTGGTCGGCGATCGAGAGGAAGCAGACGGAGGTCCGTGACATAACGGAAGAGCAGCTCGACGAGATGGCTCAGTCGCCGGAGCATCGCGACCTGCTGCGGGCGCTCGCTCCCAGGTCGGGGATCGTGGCCCCGATGTTCTCGGGCGGCGTCGCCTTCGGCGCCCTCGTTCTGGTGTCGACGACGCCGGGTCGTTACGGGGCGCGCGACGCAGGCTTCGCGACCGAGCTGGCGCGCCGCGCGGCGCTCGCCATCGAGAACGCGCGCCACTACGAGGCAGCGCAACGCGCGACGCAGGCGCGTGACGAGGTGCTCGCCGTCGTCGCCCACGACGTCAGAAACCCTCTGGCAGCCATCGGCTTCGCCGCGACGGCCCTCGCCCATGAGCACGCGCGGGACGGGTCGGACAGGGCAAAGCGGAGCGTGGAGGTCATCATGCGCTCGGTCGACCGGGCGAATCGGCTCATCGCGGACCTGGTGGATACGACCCGCATCGAGGCCGGGGCGCTGTCCGTCGCGCGCGACGAGCTGAGCGCGACCGAGGTCATCATGGAGGCCGCGGAGGCCGAGCGACCGCTGGCCACGGAGGCGTCGCTGGAGCTGCGCCTCGACGTCGCTCCGGAGCTCCCCCGGATCTGTGCGGACCGAGCCCGGCTGCTGCAGGTGTTCGAGAACCTCGTGGGAAACGCCATCAGGTACACCGCCGAAGGCGGGCGCATCACCCTGGGGGCGACCGCGAACCCCGGGGAGGCGCTGTTCTGGGTGGCGGACACCGGTATAGGCATGCCGCCGGAGGCTCTGCCGCACGTGTTCGACCGGTTCTCGAAGGCCAAGGGCAGCTCGCAGCACGGCTCCGGGCTGGGGCTCTCCATCTGCAAGGGGATCGTCGAGGCGCACGGGGGCCGTCTCTGGGTCGAGAGTGTTCCGGGACGGGGAACGACCTTCTCCTTCACCATTCCGGCCGCGCCGCCCGCCGGCAAGCGCGGCAACGTCCCGCCGCCCGCCTGAGACGTCAGCCGAGCACCCGGCTGGAGATGGCTCCCACTCCGTAGGCCGCCGTGCCCGCGATCGCCCCCAGCACGAGCATCTCCGCGGCGCTCACCGCGAAGCGCTTCCGCACGAACGGCGCGCGGACAACTCCGGCGGCGAGCAGCGCGACCGCCGCCAGCGCGATGGAGGTCGGAAGCACGCCCCACCTAAGAAGGGGTCCAACGACGTATCCCAGCAAGGGCAACGTGCCCGCGACCACGAACGCGCCGACCGTTGCCAGTCCGTGACGCCAGGGCGCTTCTTCCGCAACCGAGGCGCCCGCCTGTTCGAGCTCCGACTTCAGACCGAGGTAGTTGCTGGCACCCATCGAGATACCGTCGGCGACCAGGTTGGCCAGACCCAGGATGACCCCGACCCGCGGCGGGAGGATCGCCCCCGCGGCGCCGGCTACCACCGCCATCGTCGTGATCACGCCGTCTAGAGCGCCGTAGACGAGGTCGCGGAGGTAGTGACCGAGACCGGTGCGGGGACGGCCGACGGGGCCCACCGGTCGGACTACCGTGGGGCCTCGAGCCGCAGGTGATCGTTGACCTCCCGCACGCCTCGCGTTCCTCGCACCGCGCCGATGACGGCTTCGCGCTCTTGCCAGGAGTGCACGACGCCGTTGACGTCGACCGCGCCGGCTGACCCGTCGACCTGAATCCTGCCGGCTTCCCGTTCGGCATGGCGCTCCAGGGCCCTCCCGACGGCTTCACGCACACGCGCCAAGCTCATCTCGTCACTGGGCTTGACCTCGATGTGATTGATGACCCGCCTGACGCCGGCCAGCCGTTCTATCGCTCGTTCGGCGTCGAGCCGTTCGTTCCCGTGGGAGACGACGCCTTCCAGCGTCACGATCCCGTGCGCCACGGTCGAACGGATCTGGTGATCGGGCACCGTCACGTCCAACTCGAGGGCATTTCTGATCGCCTGGGCGATCTCCGTGTCGGTCCTGGGGTGCCCGCCGGGGTGCCGCACGACCAGATCGTTGGCCACGTCCATCACGCCGGCGACGCGGTGGGCCGCGTCCTGGGCGGCCCGGAGCTTGGCCCAGCTTTCGACGGTCCCGCTGAGCGTGACGATTCCGTTCCTGACCTGAATCCCGATGTCGGTGGGCGAGATCCGGGTGTCCCAGGCCAGCTCGCTGGCGACGTCTTGCTGGATGTCAGCGTCGGGTTTCAACATGGCTCACCCCCGGCGTGCGTGGCGCGCCGTGGGACCTGCCCCACGGACACCCCGCGCCCGCAGCGTCCACCGGGTCGAACGCTCGATCGGGCGCTCCACGCCGCGGCCGATCAGCTCCAGGAGATCCGTCGTGGTCACAATGCCGATGGGCTTGTCGTCCTCGACGACGACCAGGCAGCCGATGACGTGGCCGCGGAGGAGGTTCGCCGCCTGCCGGATCGTCGTCTCCGCCTGAGCGGTGACCACGGTGCTGGTCATGGCGTCAGCCACAGTCAGTCCGGCTCGACCGTTTGCCCCTTGCCGCCCGCCGAGGTCGCGGTCGGAGACGATGCCGACCAGCTCGCGCTTGTCGACGACGACCAGGTGGCGAACGCCAGCCGTGCGCATCGCGTTGCGGGCCTCGGTGGCCGAGGCGCTTTGGGTGATGGTTCTGATGTCGCGGGTCATGATGTCTTGAAGTCGCATGCCCAGAGTAGGTGCAGGCGCGATGCCAGAACCTGGACCGCTGAGGTAGGAGCCGGACTCATGGGGCGGCGGCCCGCTCGCGCAATCTCGTCGGCGGCCCCCGCCGCGTGCGCAAGGTTTGCCGGCAGGCCGGCGTTGCCCCTAGAGCGAGATGCGCTCGCCCGGGGCAGGCACGTCGACGGTCGGAAAGCCGCGCGAGAGGAGCGCGGCGCGGAGGGACCTCTGGGCCTCGGGCTCGCCGTGGACCAGCACGACACGCCCGAGCGGCCCTTGTCGACGGACCTGCTCCGCGAAGTCGAGCAAGCCGTCGCGGTCGGCGTGAGCCGAGAACCCGTCCATGACGACGACCTCGGCGCGCCGCGGATGACTGACGCCGAAGATCCGGACCTCGGACCGGCGTTCCACCAGCCGGCGTCCGAGCGTGTGCGGCGCCTGGAACCCCACGATCACGACCGTGTTGCGCGAGTCTCCGACGGTCGTGCGCAGGTGGTGGAGCACGCGCCCGGCCTCGCACATGCCGCTCGCGGAGATGATGATCGACGGTTGGTCCTCCGCGTCGATCTGTTTGGATTCCTCGACGTCGGAGACGTACCTCAGCCCGTCGAACTCGAACGGCGAGTCGTGGCCGCGCAGCAGCTCGCCGGCCGCTTCGTCGTAGCACTCGGGGTGCAGGCGAAAGACGTCGGTCAGCTTCACCGTCAGCGGCGAGTCGACGTAGACCGGTATCCGGGGGATGAGGCCCCGGTGCTTGAGCAGCTTCAGCTCGTAGACGACCTCCTGGGCACGTTCGAGGGCAAAGGAGGGGATGATGACCTTGCCGCCACGCTTCACGGTTCGGGTGACGACGGCGGCCAGCTGATCGGCCATGAGCTGGACGGGCTCGTGCAGTCGGTCGCCGTAGGTGCTCTCCGTCAGGAGGCAGTCGATGCCGGATGGCACCTCCGGATCGCGAAGAATCGGCAGGTGGCGGCGCCCGAGGTCACCAGTGAACGCGAGCCGCAGGGTGCGCCCCTCGTCCTCGACGTCGAGGACGACGATGGCGCTGCCGAGGACGTGGCCGGCGTCGAGGAACGTGACCGCGACGCCTGGCGCTATCACCTGCCGCTGGTGGTAGGGGAGTCCGACCATGTGGGCCAGCACGGGCGCCACATCGGCTGCCTGGTAGAGCGGCTCGACCGGCTCGACGCCCGGCACGCCGCGGTCCACGAGGCGGTTCACGTAGCGGGCGTCCGCGTCCTGAATCATCGCGGCGTCGAGCAGCATCGGGGCCGCCAGATCTCGGGTGGCCGGGGTGGCGTACACGGGGCCCTGGTAGCCGTTCTTGAACAGCAGGGGCAACGCGCCCGAGTGATCGATGTGGGCGTGCGACAGCACCACGGCGTCGAGCTCGTCGACGTCGACGGGGATGTTGCGGTTCTTCTCGATCGATTCGCGCCGCCGTCCCTGAAAGAGCCCGCAGTCGAGCAGCACCGAAGCGCGGGAGGTCCGGAGCAGGTGCTTGGAGCCGGTGACGGTCTGCGCGGCGCCGATGAACGACAGCTCGATCATCGGCCCGCTCCGTCGTCCGTGGCCGTGCGCGACTTCGCAAACGCGGGGGTGGTCGGCTCGGGCCGCGTCGGCAGCCGACCTTGCAGCAGATGGAACGCGGCCTCCGGATCGTCGGCGAACGAGAACAGCCGCAGGTCGCTCTCGTCGATCACCCCGTGCCGGAGCATCGCCGGGAAGTTGATGACCTCGTTCCAGTAGCTGGACCCGTAGAGCACGATGGGGATCTCCCGTTCGAGCTTGCGGGTCTGCGTGAGGGTCAACAGCTCCCACAGCTCGTCGAGGGTGCCGAACCCGCCCGGGAAGACGACAAGCGCCCGGGCCAGGTGCGAGAACCAGAGCTTGCGCATGAAGAAGTAGTGGAACTCGAAGCAGAGCTCGGGCGTCACGTACTCGTTCGGGCGCTGCATGTGGGGCAGCCCGATGTTGAGGCCGATGGTGCGGCCGCCGGCGTCGACGGCGCCGCGGTTCGCCGCCTCCATGATGCCGCTGCCGCCGCCGGAGCAGACCACGAACCGCCGGTCGCCGGGCAGCGTGTTCGACCATTCGGTCAAACGGCGGGCGAGGGCACGCGCGTCCTCGTAGTAACGGGCGAGTGGACCCTCGGGCGTGATCCGCGACGAGCCGAAGAACACGACGATGTCGTGGATCTTCTCCTGCCGGAAGCGTGCGAGCGGGTGGAGGTACTCGGCCAGGATCCGCAGCGGGCGGGCGTCGTCGCTGTTCAGGAAGGCCGCGTCGCCGTAACAGAACTCGGTCATACCTGTCGTCTCAGCAAGCCAGGGACCAGCGCGATCGGTGGGGAGGAGACCCGAGGCGGTGGCCCCGGGTCAGCAAAAGCTGCGCGCTCCGGGGACCGCCCCGCAACTTCTGCACACTGCGTTGCGAACAGCCCGCGACGGGGCCGATCCCGAGCTGCATCTCGTCGCGAACGTGTCCAGGATGACCGCTTTATGGCATTTGTTATGACCATTGTGGGCGCGGCGCAGTGGCAGCGGGCCAGGTGGCTGTTAGCGAGCGAAGGGGCCGCCCTCGGCGATTCCGCGGCGTGTGCGGGATACGACGTCACCCCTGAAGGGGGAATCGTCGTGGGTCGGGCGCTGAAGGGGTACGACGGCCTGCTCTCGGGGACGCCATCGACGACCGCCAAGGGGCGAAGGTGAGGGCGGTGACCGAGTCGGACTTCGCGGCCTTCGAGTCGGTCGGTGCTCTCGTCGTCGTGCTCGACGCCAAGGGCCGGATTGTCCATTGGAACCACTATTGCTCCGAGCTGATGGGCTACTCCCTCGACGAGGTTCGTGGTCGCCGGCTCTGGGACTTCGCCTTGGTGCCGGAAGAGATCGAGCCGGTCAAGGCGATCCTCGCGTCGCTCCGCAATCCCGAGCGTGCGAGCAGCTATGAGAACTACTGGGTCACCAAGAACGATGGGCGGCGGTGGATCGCCTTTTCCAACGCGGTGACCACGCATCCCGACGGAAGCGTCCAGTACATCATCAAGACCGGGATCGACCAGACCGAGCACAAGCGGACCGAGGAGGCGCTCCGGAGCTCCGAGGCCAAGCTCGGTGCCCGCATCGTCGAGGGCGTCCGACTTTACGAAGAGGCCCGGCTGGCCGTCGATGACCTCCGCGAGGCCAATCAGCACATGGTCAGCGCGACGATCCGGGCGCAGGAGCTGACCGAGAAGGTGGAGGCCGCGCTGACACGCTCGGAGGAGACCGAGCACGAGCTGCGGGCCGTGGCCGAGTTCCGGGAGCTGTTCATCGGGATCGTGGGCCACGACCTGCGCAACCCGCTGGCGACGATCGCCATGTCAGCCGACGTGATGCTCTTGCGCGGTCGGCTCGATCAGCCCGACCGCGACGGCGTGTCGCGGATCGTCGCCAGCTGCCGGCGCATGAACCGGATGATCATTCAGCTGCTCGATTCACCCGCGCCCGCCTCGGGGGAGGGTTCCCGATCAAACGGAAGCCAGGCGACCTCCGTGACATCTGCCGGAGCGTCGCCGAGGAGTTCGGGGCGCCCGTCCAGCTGGAGGTCGATGGCGACCTGACCGGCACCTGGGACGCCGATCGCTTGGCGGAAGCTCTCTCCAACATCGCCGGGAACGGAATCGAGCACGCGCTGCCGGGAACGCCCGTCGTCGTCCGGGCCCATTCCGAAGGGGAGGGGGTCGTCGTCGAGATCAGCAATCGGGGGGAGGCCATTCCGGCGGAGCTGCGCCCGCTGATCTTCGAGCCCTTCCACCGAGGAAAGACCGACAAGGCGGCCGCTGGAAATCTCGGCCTCGGCCTCTACATCGCCAAGCAGATCGTGGTGGCGAGCGGTGGCACGCTCGACGTGCGCTCGGGCGACGGTACGACGACCTTCCGCATGCGGTTGCCCCGCCAGGCCGCGTCGGAGCGACCGGCCCGGCCCCCGGCTCCCGAGCTGAGGCACTAGGGCCCTCACGATGCGAAACGGCGCGTCGCTCCGAGGTCCAGGGTTTGCACCCCTCCGTGACGATGCTCGTCGGAGACGTGATGACGAGGCAGGTGACGACCTGCCGACCGACCAATAATCTCAGCCGCGCCGCGCAGCTCATGTGGGAGAGGCGCTGCGGGTGCCTCCCGGTCGTCGACGACGACGGGCGCCCGGTCGGGATCCTCACCGATCGCGACGTCTGCATGGGGGCCTACACGCAGGGGCGGCGGCTGAACAGCATCGACGTCGCGACGGCGATGGTCAGCCCCGTGCGGACCTGCCAGGCATCGACGCGGGTCGAGGACGCCGAGGCGTTGATGATGGCCAACGGAATTCGACGCGTGGTCGTCGTCGGAGAGGACGGTCGCCTCACCGGGCTGCTCTCCCTGGACGACGGCAAGGGCGAGGTCGACCTCGAGCGCGTGGCGGTGACACTCGGCGAGATCGCGCTGTGCAAGCACCACCCCGAGGACCAACCCGACAGCAAGGTCGCCGACACCGACATGAGTGCGTTCGTCCAGAACAGCCTGGAGGCGCTCGCGACGATGCGGCAGGAGATCCAGGCCGATCTCCACCTGGCGAGCAACGAGATGCGGGATCGGTGGCGCCGGCTGGAGATGCGGCTGCACGCGGCCGAGCGACACGGCCGCGACACCCGCCGGGGCGTTCCCGACTACCTCGACAGGTTGGCCGCGCTGGCCCGGCGGTTCCGTGCCCAGCTCGTCGGAGCGCCCGCGCCGGACGCGCGTCACCTCCGCGGCGGATAGTCGTCGTCACGGTCGCGGCCCTCGGGACGGCGCCGAGCGGAATCAGTACCCGCCAGGATTCTCGACGGCGAACATCCTTTGCAAGTGTAGCCGCCGAGTACCTGTTCAGAACGAGCATGGAATCGAAATCGAAATCGCACCCGTCATTGCCAGCCGACACAGTCGCCACGATCCGGCAGATGCTCGCCACGCTCGAGACGGTGACCAATGCGGGGCAGATTCACCTCATGAACAAGCTGCTCGCGATCATTGGCGACCATGTAGAGCGGGCGCTCGGGCGTGGAGGCCCCAGGAACGACGGCATGTTGCGGGAACAGCTCACCCTCTTGAAGCGCGAAGCCGATCGGTCGGCGCCCTCGACGCCCGCATTCGTGAACCGCGCCGAGGGGCTTATCGCGCTCGTCACGGAGGACTTCTCTTAGCAAGCCGGCGTACGAAGCGCGCGAAACGAGATCGAGGCGGTCAGCCCTCGTCGGTCTGCGGGCAGCTCGGCCCACGGCGCAGGCTTTGCGCAGCGTGCGGGCAAGCGACCCAGGCAGCAGTTCGGACGGGGGAAGGCCTGACTCATTCAGGCGCGGGCAGATCGGTGCGCACGAGCTCCACCTCCGCCAGGAGCTCCACGTCGTCGCCGACGACCACGCCGCCGACGTCGAGATCCTGGTTCCAGTGCAGTCCGAATGACTGACGATCCAGGGTGCCTATGGCCCTGTGTCGGCTGCGCGGGCGGCCGTCGGCACCGCGAGGCGGCGGGCCAATCTCGACGCGTATCTGGACGTCGTGGACGACCCCGTGCAGGTCCAGCCGACCGTCGACGGCAATCCCGGAGGGGACGAGCTCGACGGCGGCGCTCTCGAACGTGGCCCGAGGGAAGCGGGCCACGTCCAAGAACTCGGCCGAACGCACATGCACATCTCGTTCAGGCTCGTCGGTGGTGATGGAGTCGAGGTCGACCCAGAGCTGCACGCTCGACATCGCCGGTTGCGCGCGATCGACGAACACGGTCCCGCCCCAGCGCTCGAAACGGCCCTGAACCTGCTGCACCACGAGGTGGCGCAGGCTGAACGTCAGCGTCGAGCGGGCCGGGTCGATCTCCCAGCGTTCGTGGGTCGCGCCCTGGGTGGCGGGCACAGGCTCTCGATCGTGGTTCATGCCCCCAAGGTGATCACGCCAAGGGCTCAGGTCGTTCGCCAGGAAAGGATCTCCGGGGCCCTCCGTGCGGTCGCCGGTGCTTCATCCCGCGGCACGCCGACCAGGATTGGCGCTACCACGACCACGTCGGCGGGAATGTCGAGCTCCGCCTTCACGTCGGCACGGTTCAGCACCGGAACCGCGAGGCCGATCGGGCAGGTGCCGAGACCGCGTTCGCACGCCGCGAGCATCAGGTTCTCGGCCGCCAGCCAGCAGTCGGCGGTGACGAACGGGCCGAGCGGGCGGGCGCAGATCACGATGAGAGTCTCCGCGTCGTAGAAGATGTTGAGCCCGGCAGGCAATGCCGGCTCGTTGGCCACGGCTATTTCCGAGTAGCGCTGCAACCGGGCCCGGTTCTGGATGACGACGAACGCCCAGGGCTCCTTGTCCAGCGCCGTCGGGGCTCTGACCGCGGCCTGCAGCAGTGCGCGCACGTCGGACTCGGGGACAGCCTCCGGGGTGTAGGCGCGCACGGCGCGACGCTTGAAGATCGCCTCCGACACGCTCATCGGAAGCTGCCGGATCGGGCGCGACCTGGTGACGGTGCAGTCGACCGGCACGACCTCGATCTTGTTCAGAACCCGGCTCACGCCAGGCAGGCACTCGACGGCATGTTCCGCGTCGTAGCGCTGGCTCCAGCGGCTGACGGTCCCCTCCAGGGTGACGATGCCGTGCGACACGGCTGACCGGATGGGAGGCCAGGGGGCCGCCAGCAGCGCCCACGCCAGCGCCTCCTTGATCGCCTTCGCCGTCTCGGCCTCATCGCGCATCGGCATCATCGCTCCCTGTGTCATGCGCTCGGTGAGTGCAGCCCTCGTGCCGCTTGGCAAGCGCCCGGCGGCGCGGTCGTCGGAAGTCGGCGGTGCGCAAGTCTTGCGTCGCGCTCGGACGACGTCGACCGGCACGGTCCTCGCAGACATGGGTGTCATGCGACTGCGAATCGTCACCTACAACGTGCACAAGTGCATCGGCGGTCTCGATCGCCGTTATGACCCCACCCGTATCGTGGCGACGGTTTCGCACTACCAGCCGGACGTGGTGCTCCTTCAGGAGGTCGACGCTCTGGCCGCGCGCTCGAACCATGACCGACAGGTCGACCTCCTCGGCGCCCATCTCGGCTTCCGGCACCGGGCCTACTTTGGAAACGTGCAACTTCGTGGCGGCGGAGAGTACGGCAACGCGATCCTGAGCCGGTTTCCGATCCTCGACGCGCGCAACATCGATCTCACGGTCCCTCCGAAGAAGCGGCGCGGGGCGATCCACGCGAAGCTGAGGGTGCGCCTTCCCTCGGGGCAGGTGCGCACCGTGCACGTGTACGCGCTGCACCTTGGGCTCTCCGGGATCGAGAGAAAGCTCCAGCTGCGACGGTTCCTGGCCAGCGCTCCCTTCTCCACGCTGGATCCGAGGACGCCCATCGTGCTCGGCGGGGACTTCAACGACGTCTGGGGCACCCTGGGGCAGAAGCTTCTCGCGCCTGTCGGCTTCCGCGGGACGACGGCCACCGCGGCTACGTTCCCGGCGTATGCGCCGATCCGTGCCCTCGACGCGATCTACGTTCGTGGCGGCGTGCGCCTCGTCCACGCCGATCGCTCACGTTTGGCTCTCGCCCGATACGCCTCGGATCACCTGCCGCTGCTGGCCGAGGTGGAGCTGCATCCGCGGCACCACGTCGCTTGAGGCAGGGACCCCCAATCCTGTTTCGGCCTCACGCCGCGGGCGCGTTCGAAGACAGCTCCGCGACGGCTGGCGCCTCGATTGTGAGAGCGACCGAAGGCGGGTGCAGCAGCGTGCCGTAGGCCGGACAGCTCTTGACGGCGCGCTCGATGCCGGCGAGCTCGCGTTCCGAAAGGCGATGCGGGACGCGGATGTGGATCGAGAACCGGCCGATGCGCGGGCTCGGCGCGCGGTCCTTCTCGCTGTCGACCTCCACCGTGAGCCCGGCAGTCTCCAGCCCGCGCGCGTAGAGAAACGCCGCCGCGAAGTAGTGGGCACAGGCTCCGATCGAAACGGCGAGGACATCGAGCGGCGACGGTCCCCGATCCTCACCTCCCGGCACGGGCGCCGGCTGATCGAACACCAGCTCGTGGTTTCCGAGACGAGCCCGGCTCGCCACCTTGCCTCCGGACTCGATGATTGCCTTCATGAGATCACGCCGGCCGTCGACGCGCAGATCCGAGGAGCCCGAGCACCACTTCGGCGCCGTCGATGAACCGGCTGGGGATGGGGGCCAGGCGCGACGCCTGCTGGGCGAGACCGTCGAGCTGGCGCCGGATCCGACGTTGCTCGAGCTCGGCCAGCACGCGGCTCTTCCGGGCCAGCTCCGTCTCCAGTCCGCCGACGACCTTTCCCATCAGGTAGACCTGCCCGGCGGAGGTGCTGGTCTCGATGTCAGACAGCATCTCGCGCAAGACCCCGAGCTGATCGAGCGGGATGGCCGAGACCGACAGCGGTCTCTGCGGCGACGGAAGCGGAGAGTGCAAGGCCGGCTGGATCATCGCGTCCCCCAGGCGATCGTGGTCGGTTGGGTCTCTTGGTGCGAGACCGACTGCAGGGCCGACAAGCAGAGCCCCAGAACCAGCGCGATTCCCCATCGATGATGACGTCCCATGGGCGCTTTGGATTGCACCGGCCGTGCCATCGCGATGCAGCTCATGGGCGGGGGCCACGGCCTGCAATCCGCGCAAATACTGCGCGGGCTGTGGGAGCGGGCGCAAGTTTGGGCGGTCCCGGGACGCATCACCGGCGCTCGAGCAGCTCGTGGAGGGCGCGCAGGGCGTCGATGGTGGTGAAGACGCCGATGACCCGCCCGTCGTCGTCGACGACCGCGGAGCCGAGCTTCTTCGTCAGCATCGTCTCGACGACGTCGCCGATGGGGGTGTCGCGCGGGACGGTGAAGACGTCCTGCACCATCGCCTCCTCGACCCGGACGTCGGTGGGATTCACCCCCGGCATCGACTCGACGAGCAGCAGATCGCGCTGCGACAGCATGCCGACGAGTTGACCGCCGTCCAGCACCGGCAGGTGCCGCACGTCGTGGTCGCGCATCACGTGGGCCGCCGCCGCCAACGACTGGCGCGGCCCGATGGTGTGCGGCGTCAGCGTCATGTACTGGTAGACGGTGGGGAACTGCCTGACGGGGACATGCCTCGCGCTGTTCATGTTGGCTCCTTGTGTTCACGTACCGGCTGCAGGCGTGCCCGGAACGAGCGCGCCAACGTCAATGCCATCGCCACCACCAGGACGTTCCACCCCAGGTAGGACCAGAGCCCCACGGCGGTCAGCACCCACTGGGCACGAACGGCGGTGGCGACGGCACCGGCGACGCTGGTGATGGCGTTCGCGACGAGGAGGGCGCTCACCACCCTGTCGGCCCGCGTCTGGCGGAACGCGGGCGCGGCGCAGAGCGAGGCGAGCCCGAGGAAGCCGTAGCCGAACATCTCCAGCGCCCACCCCACCGACGACGGGTTCGCCATCGTGAGGAGGGTGATGGTGATGGCTCCGGTGATGTCGTTGCGGTGAACCGCGGTGGGGACGATCGCGGTCTGCGCGACGTAGTTCAGGGAGATGACCGACGCGAACACGGTTGCGAAAGCAAACGACAGCAACGCGCCCGCGCGGGCGGGGCGGGGCGCCGTCGCGAGAATCGCGGCGTGGAGCGCCACGAACGCGGCGACCAGCAGAAATCCGAACGCGAACGGGAAGGTCTGGATCGGGTGATAGGCGGCGATGAAGAGCGCGGGGCCCTGCCAGACCGGCTGCGGAGCGAGCGCGCCCACGATCAGAAGACCGAGCGGACCCGACAGCGGCGCGGCGACCACTATCGCGAGGCTGGCCCAGAGCCCGAGGCGCAGCGCCTGGCGGTTGGCGATCTCCGGCGGCGCCGCGTCTCGGCGAAACGCGCGAACCTCGTGAACCCCACGAACCCCGCGGGCTCGATGAAGGGTGGCCATTGCGTCCAGCCTCATGGTCTTTTCCTCCTCACGGAGCGGGGCAGAGCCCCGGCTGGGCCAGAACCAGATGGCCTGCGGCGAGCCCCGCGCCAGCCACCTCGGTCCAGACGTCGTTCGTCACGCCCGCCATCACGGCCGTCGAAACCACGGTGCCGTCCGGGGCCACCAGGGAGAGGCGAGGGCCCGACGCCGTCTCCTGGACGGCGCTGGTCGGTACCCGCAGCGCCTCGGCGGGGCTGGACATCGGCAGCGCGGCGATGACCGTCATCCCGGCGGCGAGCACGCCGTCGGGGTTGCCGACATCGAGGGCCACTTCATACGCGGCGGAGCTGCGCATGGCGTCGGCGACGGCGGACGTACCCTGCACGGTGGCCGGCAGCGCGCGCGCCGCGACCGGGGTCGTGATCGTCGCCGAGCCGGGGCGCACCGCGGCGATATGGCGCTGATCCACGAGCGCGGTCATTCGCAGCTCGCCAGGATCCGAGCCGATCACGAAGAGCGGCGGACCCGGCGGGCTGCCGGGGACCGTCTCGCCCGCCGCGATTGAACGGCTGAGGACCACGCCCGCCATCGGTGCCCGGATCACCCGGCGCTCGTTCAGGCGCCGGTTCAGGGTCAACAGCGCTTCCTGCTTGGCCACCTTCGCCACCGCGGCGATGAGGTCCAGCTGGGCATCGCCGGCGGGGCCATCCAGCAGCAGGTCGCCGGCGATCGCGCCGTCGAGATCGACGCCGCCGGCGGCCTGGGACTCGAGGATTTGGTTGAGCTCCCTCTGCGCGCGGGTCGCCTCGATCTCCGCGGACGTCAGTTGACCGGCCGCGCCGACCAGCGCGAGCCGCTGTTCGAGGTTGTCGAGCCGGGCGAGGACCTGACCACGCGCGACGCGATCGCCGACGTCCGCGTTCACCGCGGTCACCTGACCCGGGAGGAGGGAACCGATCCGGACGACACTCTTCGGCGCCAGCGACCCCGGTGCGCGCAGCACGCCGGCGACAGAGCCCTGGACGATCATGGCCCGGGGGCAGAACGGCCGCGGCGCGGAGGGGGCCACCGTGCCACGGTACGTCGCCGCGATCGCAAGGCCCGCCACGCAGGCGGCGATCACGCCGACGCCGAACCACGGTCCGCGGTTGCGACGGGCTCCTCGCCCACCGCCGACCGACGGCGGCACGTCGGATGGCGCCACCCGAATGAGCTTGGGTTTCGCGGTGTCCGATCTGTGCGCGGTGACAGTGCCCATGTCACGGGAGGTTGCAAAGGGAAGACCACGCGCGGGTCGGCGGATTGTCGGTGGCTCATGGGTGGGGCGCGGGTCGTTCGCCGCGAGCCGTGCGCTCAGCCCGCGCGCAGACGCAGGATCTGCGCGTTAGAGTCCCCCAGGAATCGCCGGCTCAGCCGGCACCGATGTTGCTCGAGCGACGGTCATGCCGAGCTTGTTGCGCCGTCTCCTCCTGGCAGCCGTTCTGGCCCAGGCATCGGTGGTCGCCGCCGCTGAACCCGCCCCGGGTGGCTACCGCGTTCAGGTTCTCACCAGCGACGCCGTCGCGTTCGCCGCCTTCGCCGCCAGCGCCGGCTTCGAGGGTGACGGAGGTCGTGACACCGCTGCCTCGGACGCGTCCCTGCGAATCAGCCTCGGGCTGTTCGTGGTCGGGGGACCGGCCATCCACGCGGCCCACGGTCGTTGGGGTCGGGCCACGATCAGCGCCGGCCTTCGGCTGGTGCTGCCGATCCTGGGCGCCGGCATCGCGACCGCGACGGCCGAGTGCCGTGACCCGTTCCTGTGCGGGCTGGACCGCCTGCCGATCGGGCTCGTGCTGGGGGCCCTGGCCGCATCCGCCGCGGACGTGGCACTGCTGGCCGGGGAATCGGTCCCCGAAGGCGTACGTCCGCGATCGCCGCTGCTGGGGTTCGCGCCCGCCGTCTATGCGACCGCGCGCTCCGCGCTCATGGGCGTCGGCGGACGTTTCTAGGCGGGCCTGCCGCCGCCGGCCGTTCAGTCGTCGAGCGCGCCGGCGTCGATCCAGGCCTTGATCATGGCGATGTTGGCGGCCGACAGCTTCGCCTTCCCCTCGGGCATGCGTCCCGAGTTGACGATCGTGTAGAGGGTCGACGTCGCCCCATTTCCGGGCGTCACGTTCGACATGAGAGACGCGTAAGCGCTCGCCTGGCTCGCGAAGTTCACGCTCCCCTTCTTTCCCGGGCTGTGGCAGCTGCTGCCGGCGCAGTAGGGGCTGAGGATGTCGACGTAGACCTGGGTGAATGTCGGGCTCGTCCCGCCGTCCGCCGTTCCGCTCGAGCCGGCCGTACCAGTGGAGCCGCCAGGGCCCGTCGAACCGGCGCTGCCGGCGCTGCCCGCTGTGCTGTTCGATCCCGATCCGCGGGAGCTCCCTGCCTCGCTGCTGCCAGCCACGGATCCTCCCGACACGCCGGCTATGCCATCGGCGCTGCCGGCGGTGCCGCTCCCGGATCATCCAGAGGTTCGCTTTGGGCGCAGCTCGCGGCGGCGCACACGGCCAGGACAAGGAACGACAGACGACCGAGGGGACGGGCTGTATTCACGATCACCTCCGGTAAAGAACTACGGCTGCGCCCGGACGGCGGATCGGACCTACTTCGGCCTACAACGCGCCGGCGTTCTTGAAGACGTCGACGTACGAGATGATGCCGACCAGCCGACCGCGCGGGTCGACGACCGGGACGGCGCCGACGCGTTGGTCCACGAACACCCTGGCGACCTCCGCGAACGGAGCTGCCTCGCCGACGGTGAAGGGGTCGCGGGTCATGGCGTCGGAGACCCGGAATGCGGCCATCCGGGTGGCGGCGTCGCCCGGTCGAAGAGAGCGCGAGAGATCTCCGAGCGTGGTGCGCACGTCTCGAATCGGAGAGGATGCCCACGACGCGGTGGTCACCGTCGATGACCGGGAGGTGTCGGATTCCCTTCTCCGCCATACGGGCGGCCGCGTCGGCCAGGCTGTCGTCGCTCGCGGCGGTTGCCGGGGCGCGCGTCATGAGCATTCGGGCGATGTCCTCGGGAACGTGGTGGTGGTGTCGCATGGTGGTCTCCTCGTCGATTGACCTCTGGAGAGTGGGAGAGCAGCCGCCGTGCCACCTTGCGCGAGGTCGCGGTGCCTCGGCATTTGCGCCCGGCGCGCAATGTCCGCGCCTGCTCTGCGCATCCACGCAAGGGCTGCGTGATCAGCTTTCGAATCTCGGCCGGTGGGGGTGGTCCCGTCGTTGCAGCATTTGGAACCATGACCGACCCCGTACAGTTTCACGTCGAGGCGCCGAGCGCTCGGGACACCTGGAGCGCCTTGCTGCGGCCAATTCTCGTTCTTCCTCACGCGCTCTTCGTCGGCGGTCCGTTCGTCGTTCTCGGGAACGGCCTGCAGATGGGTGCGCTCGGGCTGGCGGCCATGGCGAGCGCGGTTCTGGACTGGGCAGCGATCGTGTTCACGGGACGCCCCGTCGCGGGGTTGCAGGAGCTGAAGCGCCTCTACCTGCGCTGGCGGGCGCGCGCCCTCGCCTATGCCTGTCTCTTGCGGGACGAGTACCCGCCCTTCGGTGAAGGCGATTACCCGGCGTCGATCGACCTTCCGGATCCCCCGGCCGCCCGACGTTGGTCCAGCGTCTTCCTGCGCCCGCTTCTCGTCCTGCCGCACCTGCTGGTGCTCGCGGTTCTCTTGGTCGCCGAGGTTTTTGTCTGGATCGTCTGTTGGCTGACCCTGATTGTCACCCAGCGGATGGACGCGAACCTCTGGCGCTTCACCCGTGGCGTGGTGGGCTACGCGCTGAGGGTGGAGTCGTACGCGCTGCTCGTCCACGACGTCTTCCCGAGCTTCTCGCTTTCGCCTGTGTCGGAGCCGGAGCACGCACCTGCGTAGGGGAGCGCACGCCCGAGGAAATCAGCGACAGGCCGATAGCCTGGCGCACTCGATGACCGTACTTACGTCCTTACGATCGTGATGAACCCGGTCATCCGGTCTACCGAGGCTCTCGACCGACGAGCGGTTGAAGTGGGGTTCACCCTGTGCCTGATCGGTGCCGGTTTGGGCGCGGTGGGACTGGCCGGTTGGATAACCGGGATCTCCTCTCTCACCACCTTGGTCCCCGGTCAGTCTCAGATGAAGCCGAACACGGCCGTATCGTTGTTGCTGATCGGCCTGGCCGGGGCGGTTCGGTGGAATGAGTCGGCGCCGCGCGAGCTGCGGATTTTGACGAGCGCAGCAGCCGCCCTCGTGCTCGTGGTTGGCCTCGGGACGTTGCTCGAATACGCCTCTGGGGTCGACCTCGGCATCGATCAGCTCCTCTTCAAGTCGGTCCCCGAGCGCCATCCGGGGCGCCCCTCGCCACCCACCGCGCTCGCCTTGACCCTGCTCGCCGGCGCGCTGTTGCTGTTCGACGTTCGGCCCCGGTCGCGGTCGCGGCCGTCGGAGTGGATGATCTTGACCGCCGGTCTCGTCGGCTTCGCCGCCATCGTCGGCGCTGCTTTCGGTGCCGGCCCGCTCTATCGGCTGCGGACCGCCCCGGTCACCGGTGTCGCCGTGCCGACCGCCGTCAGCCTCCTGCTCATCTCCGCCGGCATGTTTCTGGAACGGCCCGCGGGTGGCCTCGCGCAGCTGACCACATCGCCGGGCCCGGGCGGGGCCTTGTTGAGGAGGCTGGCACTGCCGGGTCTCGCCCTTCCCGTACTGCTGGCATTCGGGCTGTCGCGGCTGTTCGGCTTGCTTGGGATTCGGGACGTCGCTCTGCTCTTCGCGACCCTCGTCGCGTGCACGACGGTGGTCGCCCTTGCGCTGCTGGCGGTCAGCGCCGCGCCCCTCGATCGCACGCACATCGCGCTCGAGGCGAGTCGTTCCCGGACGCGCGAGCTGGTCCAGCAGGCGCCCGAGGGAATCTTCGTCGCGGCGCTCGATGGCCGCTACACCGACGTCAACCGCGCTGGATGCGAGATGTTGGGTTTCTCTCGCGAGGAGCTCGTCGGAAAGACCATCGTCGACCTGATCCCCACCGAGGACATCGGCCGCCTCGCCGCCTCGAAGGAGCAGCTCCTGAGAGGTGGGGCGGAGGTGTCCGAATGGCGATTGCGGCGCAAGGACGGGACGTACCTTCCGGTCGAGTTGAACGCCCAGATACTGCCGGACGGCCGCTGGCAGGCCTTCGTTCGCGACATCTCCGAGCGCAAGCGCGCCGACGACGCCTTGCGGGTTTCCGAGGCCAAATACTCGGGGCTCGTCTCGATCGCCGCCGACGCCATCATCTCGGTGAACGAGAGCCAACGCGTCGTGATCTTCAATCAGGGCGCGGAACAGATCTTCGGGTGGAAGGCAGCCGAAGTGCTCGACCAGCCTCTCGACGTCCTCATCCCGAAACGATTCCGGGAAGCGCACGGACAGCACGTTCGCGACTTCGCGTCGCAGCCGGTGAGCGCGCGCAAGATGGGTGCGCGCAACGAGATCTCCGGCCTCCGCAAGAACGGCGAGGAGTTTCCGGCAGAGGCGGCGATCTCGAAGCTGCGGGTCGGTGGAGACCTGTTCTTCACGGTCGTGCTCCGCGACGTCACCGAGCAGCGCAGGATCGCCGACGAAGAGCGGTTCTTCGCCGAGGTCGGCTCGACGCTGGCGAGGACCCTCGACTACGAAGAGACGGTGGCCGGCGTCGCCAGGCTAGTCGCAGGCGCGCTGGCCGACGTCTGCGTGGTGGAGAGCGTGGGAGACAGCGGGGGTCTTCGACGGGTCACCATGAACCGTCGAGACGCGGGAGAAGCCCCGAGCGGCGCGGATCGCTCTGCCGTGTCGGCGGAAGTGGCTCACCCACTCCTGGGCTCGTCGACGCTCGAGCCGTTGCTGGTTCCCGAGGTCGGGGCGGCCTTTCTGGATTCGGTCGCCAAGAGCGAGGAGCATCGCCGCACGCTGCAAGCGCTGGCTCCGAAGTCGCTGATCGCCCTGCCGCTCGATACGCACGGGCGCGTGGCGGGAGCCTTGATTCTCGTGAGGACGACGCCGACCCCTCGGTACGGCCCCCGGGATCTGGTCGTGGCGCAGGAGGTGGGCCGGCGCGCCGCCCTGGCGATCGAGAATGCGCGGCTCTACCGGCTGGCCCAGGGCGCGATCCGCGCCCGCGACGACATGCTGGGCGTCGTCGCCCACGACCTTCGCAACCCGCTGGGCGGCATCGCGTTGCAGGCGGAATATCTGCTGCGCAAGACGCCCGAAGCAGACGCAAGAACGCACAAGGCGGCCGAGACAATCACGCGCGCGACTGCACGCATGAATCGCCTCATCCAGGACCTCCTCGACGTCACCCGCATCGAGTCGGGTCAGCTCTCCATCGAGGCGGCCTTTCAACCGATCGGGCAGCTCGTCTCCGAAGCCTTGGAGGCACAGAGGCCCCACGCCGCGGAGATGGCGATCGCGCTGCGGTCCGATCTGGCGTCCGAGCTGCCGGAGGTCCGGGTCGATCGCGATCGGCTGATTCAGGTGTTCGAGAACCTGATCGGCAACGCGCTCAAGTTCGCCCCCTCGGGCAGCCAGGTCGTGGTCGGCGCGCAGGTGCGAGGCCCGGTCGTTGTCTTCTGGGTGGCCGACAACGGCCCGGGGATCCCGACCGAAGCGGTGCCACGTCTCTTCGATCGGTTCTGGCAGCTCAAACGCGCCGATCGGCGCGGCGCCGGCCTCGGCCTGCCGATCGTAAAGGGGATCGTCGAAGCGCATGGGGGCCGCATCTGGGTCGAGAGTGTGCCCGGCCAGGGGAGCACGTTCTTCTTCACGATCCCGACTGTCGCGAGTCGCCCGGACGAGGAAGCCACCCCAGCATTCACGGGCATTAGCCGCTAACGCGCGCAGCGCGGGCGGGCGGCTATTTGTCCGTGGCCGAACCTTTCAGGAACGCGATGATCTCCGCTGTCGCGTCCGCGTCTCGCCCGACGAGCAGGTGGCCGCCGCTCGGATAGCCGATGAAGCGGGCGTGCGGAACATGCTCCGCCGTGTAGCGAGCGCCCTCGAAGGTGCCGTAAAGGTCGTCGGCCGTGCTGATCGCGAGCGTGGGCGCGGTGATCGTCTCCAGCTCGTAGCGCGGCAGGGACGAGGTGACGGCCGCGTCGTTGAGCAGACCCGTCCTGCGGGGGCTGATCGGCAGGATGTTCTCCAGGGTCCTCTGCAGGCGGGCCTGCTCCTTCGCGGACGCGCCTGCCACCAGCTGCGGCGGCGTGCCGAGGATCGCGCGGATGAACGTCTCGTGCGCGAGCTTGCCCGCGGCCCAGAACAGAAAATCAGAGCGTAGCGCCGCGTCGAACAGGAAGATTGTCCCGCGCGCCATGCGCTTCGGTGGCTCCGTGTTCGGCCGCGGCGCGTAGGTGGCGGGGACCAGCAGCACCAGGGCCGCGGTGCGATCGGGGAAGCGCAGCGCGAACTGCAGAGCCGACGGCCCGCCGGCAGAGATGCCCACGATCGCCGCCCGCCTGATGTTCAAGACGTCGAGCAGGCAGGCGTGGGCGTCGGCCTGGGCGGGCGCCGTGGCGTCCGCGGGAAGGGGGGTGCGGAGGTAGCCGAAGCGCGACATCGCGATCGCGCGGAAGCCGGCGCGGGCAAGTGAATCGCTGAGCGCGATCCCCTGGTCGAACCCACCGCCCGCGCCGTGCACCACCAGCACGGGCGGACCGTCGCCCTTGACGGCGTACTCGATCGGACCGCAGCGCGACGCCGCCATCTGACTGCCGGTGGAGATTCGCTGGTACGCGGGGACGATGTCGCGGCGGTAGCGCGCGTAGGTCAGAGCCAGGAAACCGCCGGCGACGACCGCGCCGATGATCGCAACCCTTCGCGAACCTGTCATGGCACCCTCATGCGGCCCGCTTTGCCGCCGGTACCGTCAGGACTGGGCAGGCGGCGTGGCGGACGATCTTCTCGGCGACGCTCCCCAGGAGCGCGTGGGCCAGGCCGGTTCGCCCCTGCGTTCCGACCACGACTAGCTCGGCGCCTGTTTCGCGCGCCCGGGAGACGATCGTGGATGCGGGCGCGCCGTCGATCGATTTCGTCGTGCAAGCCACTCCGGCTTTTCGGGCCTGCTCGGCCCGCTGCTCGAGCTCACGGTCGATGTACTGGAAGAATTTGTCGTTGTCCTGGAAGTCGAGTAGCCCGAACGGGAACGGCTCGGTTCCGAGCTGGATCACGTGGACGATCTCGAGAGAGGCGTTCACGTCCTTCGCCAGCGTGATCGCCTGAGCCAGGGCCTCGTCACTGTTGGGCGAAAAGTCCGTCGCGACCAGAATCCGCTTTGGTGAGGTCGTCATGGCAGACAGGATTGCAACGGACGGACCACGGCTGATGTTCTCGGGACAGGGCCCGCGCGCGTCCCCCGCGACGTATTTGCGTTCGGGACGCCACGTCACGCAGAACGTGCGCGAAGGCGCATGACTCTCCGGTCCCGCGCGCGTCGGACGAGCTTGGCGAGCTCGATGAAGCTGATGGGACCGAGGCCGCAGAGCAGCGCCAGCGCGCCCGCCGCCGGGGAGAGATCGGCCAGCTGGAACACGCGCTGGGCCGCCGGGATGAGCAGCAGGCCGAACTGCAGGAGGATCGAAACCACGACGACCCCGACGAGCCGCCAGTTCGTGAACGGCCCGATCTCGAACAGCAGCTTGGTCTGACTGCGGAAGGCGAGGGACATGAAGATGTGGCCGAACACCAGCGTCGAGAACGCCAAGGTGCGGGCTTCGGACAGGCTCCGGTGGGCCAGCGCCCAGAGGAACACCGCGAGGGTGGTGCCCGCGAGCATGAGCCCGATCGGCACCAACCAGCGCCACTCGGGGCGCCCCAGCATCGGTTCATCGGGTCGTCGCGGGGGACGGCTGAGGATGTCGGCGTCGGGCGGATCCATCACCAGCGCCAGGGCCGGAAGACCGTCGGTGACGAGGTTGATCCAGAGGATCTGCAGGGGGAGGAGGGGGAGAGGTAGGCCGACGATCGCCGCGACGAGCATCAGCGCCAGCTCGCCGGTGTTGCCGGCCAGCAGGTAGAGCAGGCTCTTGCGGATGTTGTCGAAGATGCCGCGCCCCTCGCGGACGGCGGCCACGATGCTGGCGAAGTTGTCGTCGGCGAGGACCATGTCCGACGCCTCTCGGGTAACCGCCGTTCCGCCTCGCCCCATGGCGATGCCGATGTGTGCCTCGCGCAGCGCGGGGGCGTCGTTCACGCCGTCGCCGGTCATGGCGACCACCTCGCCCCGGGCTTTCCACGCGCGCACGATCTTCAGCTTGTCCTCCGGTGTGGCACGCGCGTGAACCAGGTCGGCAGGGTCATCGCCACTTCTCAGGATTCCCATCTCGCGCGCGATGGCCGCCGCAGTGACGGGATGATCCCCCGTGATCATCACCGTGCGGATCCCGGCCCGGCGGGCGGCGGCGACCGCTTCGATCGCCTCGGTGCGCGGCGGATCGGCGATGCCGACCACGCCCAACAGCCGCAGCCCTTCCTCCTCTGATCCCGCTCCGACCGCGACCGCGAGGACCCGTAACCCGCGCGCGGCCATCTCGGCAGCGGCCTCGACGGCTCCCTCCAGTCCGGCGGTCGAGCGAGCGACGATCGTCTCGATGGCGCCCTTCACGTAGAGAACACCGTCGGCGCGCCGGATGGACATGCGCTTCCGCTGGGCGTCGAAGGGCGCGACCGCGAGGCGTGGGTTGGAGGCCTCGATCTGGTCCCGGCGGATTCCGCGTTCCGCCGCGGCGCGGAGGATGGCCAGCTCCGTCGGGTCGCCGGCGCCGTTGCTCCCCGCGGCGCCGAGGTCGGCGTCGCAGCAGGCCGCGCCCGCGGCGATCAGGGCGCGGTGGTCGGGGCCCCACAGCTCACGTACGGCCATCGCGCCCGTCGTGAGCGTGCCCGTCTTGTCGGTGCAGATCACGGTCGCGCATCCGAGCGTCTCCACGGCCGGCAGCTTTCGCACCAGCACATTCCGCGACGCCATCCGCTGGACGCCGACCGCCAGCGCGATCGTGACGATGGCCGGCAGTCCCTCGGGAACCGCGGCGACAGCGAGCGACACCGCCGAGAGGAAGACGTCGAGCCACGCGACGCCGCGGACGAGGCCGAGCACCGCGACGACGCCGACGAGGCCGGCGCACAGGAACAGCAGGGTCCGGCTCAATCGCCGCAACCGGCCCTGGAGGGGCGTCTCGGACTCTTCGGCGGTCGCCAGCAGGTGCGCGACGCGGCCGAGCTCGGTCGCCATGCCGGTCGCGAACACCGTGGCGCGCGCCGAGCCGGTGGCGACCGATGTGCTCGTGAAGACGGTGTCGTGGCGCTCGGCCAGCGGCGCACCGGCGGCGACGGGCCCGACGCGCTTTTCGACCGGCAGGCTCTCGCCCGTCAGGGGCGCTTCGTTGGTCGTGAGGGAATGCGCCTCCAGCAGGCGCGCGTCGGCGGCGACGATGTCGCCGGCTTCGAGCAGCAGAAGGTCGCCGGGGACCACCTCGACAGATGGGATCGGCGTCGCGTGACCGTCGCGGACGGCGAGCGCCCGCGGAGCCGTCATCGAGCGCAAAGCCAGCATCGCCCTTTCGGCCCGGTACTCCTGCAGGAACCCGACGACGGCGTTGAGCACGATGATGACGCCGATGGCGATCGCGTCGACCCACTCGCGCAGCAGCCCCGAGACGAGGGAGGCCCCCAGCAGCAGCCAGATGAGGGGGCTTCCGAACTGCTCGGCCAGGATGGCCCAGGGGGATTTCGCCTCTTCGCGGGCAATCTCGTTGGGACCCACGTCCCGCAGGCGCCGCCGGGCTTCGTCCGACGTGAGCCCCGCGAGGGCAGGGCCCTCCGATGTTGTCGCGGCCATTCGTTAGCGAGTTAAGCACGCGCCGCGCCAGGCGGTGGTACGCCGCGGGCAGATTCGCGCGGCCGGCAGGATTTGCGTGTCCCCTCTCGGGTCGCGCAGTTTTTTCCGGCGCGGTGCGCGCCTGCGGTCCGGGGGCGGCTACCGACCCGCTGGCCCGGCTGTTGCTGAAGGTCCGGGCATGCCTCAGCGAATTTCGAGTGGTCTCCCGAGCGCCCTGCTCGCCATCGCCGCGGTCGCAGCGACCTCCTGCGCCAGCCAGCCGCGGAGCCAGGTGCCGCAGCAGAGACAGCTGGCGCAAGCCGTCTCGCCCCCTCGCAGCCTGCGTCCGGCCGAGCCCCTTTCGGAAACCGCGCGCGTCCTTCTCAAATCGCGGATGGCCTCACATGCCAGGGACATGGGTGACCTCGTCTCGGAGATCATGCTGCTCCACTACGACCGGATCCAGGATAGTGCCCAGCGCATCGCCGGCGACGCCAGCATGAGCCGGCCTCTGACGAACGACGCCAGCGAGCTGAACTCTGCCCTGCCCGAGAAGTTCTTCCTCTATCAGGACAACCTGAGGCTCGAGGCGCGGACCCTGGCCGAGGCCGCGGGGCGGCAGCACGCGTTCGACGTCGCCGACTCCTATGGACGGCTATCCCAGGTCTGCGTGCGATGCCACGCCACTTACCGGAACGGGCGATGACCACGCCGCGCTCCCTCTTCGTCCGGGTGCTGCTGGGCGTGGCGGCGCTGTCGGCGGGCTGCGGTTCGGGGACGACCGACGAGGCTCTGATCGGCACCTGGAGTCGGCTGCGCGACGACGCCACGATGCGCGATCGCTACACGTTCGGCCGGGACGGCGCGTTTGCCTTCGACGAGTTCAAGCCCGACGACCCCAGCTTGGAGGATCACCTGTCCGGGACCTATGAGGCGAGCGGCGACACGGTCGTGGCGACAGTGACGAACGCGCCCGACGCCGTTCGTGCGCGGCTCACGTTCAGCTACTACGCCGACGCGACGTCCTTCTCGTCGGCCGCGCTTCGCCCGACGGGCGCGCACGACGGCGTCGTGGGTGTCTGGCGGGGGCTCGCGAAGCTCGAGTTTCTCGACGAGCCCGGCCGCGCTCCCGATGGCGCGTTGGAGGTGGATACCTTCCGCGCGGACGGCACGTTCTCGGCGACGTCCAGCGCGCCCGACGGTTCGGCGCCGCAGGTCTGGGAAGGGACCTACGCCGAGGAGTCCCCGGGCGTTTTCAGCGCCACGGCCAGCGCGGATTCCGGGGCCAGCCGCACGGTGACGTGGGAGCTGCTCGACGATGCGGCCCTCGTTCGCCCCGATCGACTCTGGCTGCGGGACTAGCAGGCTGCTGAAATACGCCTTCGGCGTTTTTCGGCAGTGCCTGCTATCCGGAGGTTGCTAGAGCCCGCCCGGGCGACTCATTCGAAGAGCGGGTCGCTGTCCGAGGCAGCCATCTGCAGCCTGAATTCGAACGGGAGAACGTGTTCCTGGGTCTCCTCCGCGAGCAGCGACAGCAGGTCGGTCGAGGTGACGAGCCCGGCGATCGTTCCTGACGGATTGAGGACCGGGACCGAGTCGATCTTGTGCGCGAGCATGAGCCGGGCGATCCGGCTCACCGGCGCGGTCGACGAACAGGTCACCGGGTCGGTTGTCATCGCCTCTCCGCAACTGGTCTCGGCGGCGTGCTTCGAGAGATCCCGGTCGGAGAGAATACCCACCAGGTGGCCGGCTTCGACGACCGGAAGGTGGCGGATCCGCATCCGCGCCATCAGACGGGCGGCATTACCGACGGTGACGGTTGGCGAGACGACGACTACGTCACGGGTCATGACGGCTGACGTGTTCATGGTGTCCTCCTCTTCAGGAACGGCAGCACCGGACGTGCCAACTTTCAGAACTGGAACGCGTGCCTGTCGGCGATGGCCGCGATGCGCCCAGGGCCGTGGCAGAGGAGGCATTCCTCCTGCTGCGGCTTGCTGAACGCCGTGCTGCGCGGCTCGTAGAACGAGCCCCCGTTGGTCTGCATGTGATCGACCGCGATCGGCGAGTCGTGGCAGGCCGCGCAGGCGGCGACGATCGGCGACACCACCAGCGTGGTCGGATCGGCGGTGACGGTCGCGCCCGAGAGCGCGTTGTAGCTGAACCCGGCGCCGAAGGCGGTCGCCTCCGCCACGTAAGGGGCGTGCACGCTGCCGGCGGCGTAGGTCCCCTGGCCCACTGTGCTGGCGAGCATGTTCGGGTAGGCGGCCACGGTGGCGCTGGCGCTGAAGTCGTAGGTCCCTGGCAGGTGACACATCTCGCACTTGTTGAGCACGCCGGGGTAGGTCGTCTTCCAGAAGCCCTCGGTGGGCGACTCCTCGTGCCAGGTGAACGGCGTCATGCGCTTCTCGGCGCCGTGGATGGCGTGGACGAAGTCCTTCTGGTTGGCCGACCAGGCGCTGCTCGTCTGGTTGGGGCGGTGACACCAGTTGCAGGTGGCGGCGTCGTTGCGCTGGCCGGCATGAAAGTCGGGCCCGACGCCCAGCGAGACGTGGCAAGCGCCGCACCTGCCGTTGTCGACGATGGCTCGCCGGCCCGTGAACCCGGTGGCGACCATCGACACGTCGGGCGGCGGGACGATGAGCCCACCCAGGCCGGCATGACTGGCCGTGACGCCGTCAGCCTTCTTGTTCGGGACGTAAGGGTAGGCGGCGAGGTTCACCTGCGTGAACGGCTGGGTGTTGTTGACGAAGTCGAGATCCGGGTTCGCGGGGTTCTGGCGCGACCCGAGCCCGTAGGTGTAGCCGATGCCGCCGGTCAGCATGGTCGCGCCGGAGGGAACGATCGCGCAGAGGAGCCGGAGCGTGTAGAAGCCGTTCGCGTCGGGTCCGGTGAGCGTGCCCGCCCCGGTGCGGGTGGTGGAGGGCGCGGCGTTCGAGCAGGTGCCGGTGCCGTTCCAGATGTTGCGGATGTAGGCGCTCGCCGAGGCGTTGAAGTCGGCGGGGGACGCCTTTCCGTCCTGCGGCACCGCGAACACGAAGTAGGCGCTGGGCGACCCGACGAAGTTCGGGATCAGCTCGCTCGCCGCCGCGGGATCGGGGAACACGACGTCGCTGCCGTCGAGCTGGAGCTTGAAGGCGATCTGGGGCCGCAGCACGTTGCCGGCCGCGGCGTCGGTCCAGGTCGACACGCTCTGGACGACGTACTTGATCACCTTCGCCCCCGGGGGGACGGCGCCCGCGGCGGCCACGTAGGCGGCGTTGGTGTTGCCGCTCCCGGTCGACGTCGCGTCGGCGTAGATGTTGTGCGGGTTCGGGGGGAGACCGGCGTGTGGACCGCCGCGATGTCGCCGCCGACGCTGCCGGCCAGGTGGCAGGTGCTGCAGCCGACGTCGGTCGCCTGCGGCCCCCCCGAATGCATGGTCCGGCCGGCCGGGATCACGGCCTCGAAGCTGCGATCGTCGTGGCAGGCGCCGCAGGCGCGGCTCGAGGGCTGCGTCTTCCAGTTGTCGGCCAGCGGCGCGGGGGCGCGGTGGCACTTGGTGCAGTTGCGGACGTCCTGCGGGTAGGTCGTCTCGTAGGGTTGGGGGAGCCCCGCGTACGTTCCACCGGTCAGCTTCAGCTTGTTCCCCATGTGGAGCTTGTGGATGAAGACCGGCAGGTCGAGGACCGCCTCGCCGTTCACCACCGCGGCGTTGCCGGTCCAGGTCCCGTCGGCGGCGATGGTCGGCTCGGCCACCGTCGCGCCGCTGCTGCTGAAGCGGCGCTGGTCGTTGTGGCAGGCGATGCAGGTCCGGATGTCGTAGCGGACGCCGCCGTGGAACTCGCCCGCCCCGAACTGACCGGTGCCGCCGGTGATGGCGCGGAACGAGGTGTGACACTCGAGGCAGGAGTTGCCGTCGACCTTCTCGTTCTTTCCGGTGACGTCGACGCCGGTGGCCGGGATCAGATCCTTGACCAGGTTGACGGGCGCGAACGGATTCCCGGACGCGTAGAGGAGGATGATCAGACGGTGGGCCTTGTCGGGCTCGTAGGTCGTGCCGGCGGCGGCCGCTCCGCCGGTGATGACCTTGGCGAACCTGTAGTCGTAGCTGCCGTCGCCCCGGTCGGTCAGGTTCGCGGCCGCGGCCGTCTCGCTGGAGGCCGCGCTGTGATCGTTGGCGGCCAGGTAGCTCACCCAGGTGTCGCTGGCGCTGCCGTTCACCCCCGGCGTGATGCCGCCGTAGATCCCGGGCACCAGCTTGAGCAAGGAGAACCGCCAGGTGACCGCGGTCGCCGAGAGGTTCTTGACGCCGAACCCGTGGCGCTCGGTGACCTTGAGCGTGACCACCGGGCGCCCGTCGGCGGGGAAGGTGACGCCGGTGATTGTCGCGGTGATCGCCGCCTGGGATTTCTCGTCGGCGGTCATGATCGCGTAGTCGGCCACCGCCTCGACCACCGTGATCGGGCCGGCGTCGCCGCCGCAGGTGAGCGTGCGCGTGCCGTTGCTGTTGCTGACCAGCGTGCACGACGTGCCGTCGGCGCCGTTCATGCCGTTCATGCCGCTGCTCCCGTCGACCCCGTTCGTGCCGTTCGAGATCGTCACCGACGTGCCGTCCGCGCAGTGCACCGTCGCCGTCCCGTCGTGGTTGTCGGTGACCGAGCAGGAGGTTCCGTCCTTGCCGGCCGTCCCCTGCGCGCCGTTGCCGCCGGAGCAGCCCGCCGCGAGAGCGACGGCGAGCGCCGACAGGAAGAGGGAATGAAAGAAGGGCGAGGAGAGTCGGTTCTTGTTCGGGCTCGTCATCGGTCCACCTCGTCTGGTCGGCGTCACGGGCGCCTCAGCTTGCTCACGTCCCCACCCAGGTCCGCCGCGCTGTCGTAGAGGAGCTGGGCCATGTAGTCGAAGTTGTGGGCCCAGGCGCCGCGCTCGGTGCGCGAGAGCTGGTAGTTGAAGGCCGCCTTGGACAGCGCGGCGGTCCAGGCCTGAAAGCCGTTCGACGACACCGCCTCGGCGGCGCTGCAGCTCTTGTCGCCGTTGCCGTCCTTGAAGAAGTACGGGTACGTCCCCGGCGCGTAGCAGAGGCCGGGCGCCGGGGCGACCGCCTGCATCGCCGCGAGCGTGCTGGCCGCGACGCCGTCGATCTCCGCGGCCAGCGGCTCGGCGTTGTTGCCGTCGCCGTCGTAGTCGAGGGTGCGAACGAGCCGGATCTTCTTCGGATCGCCGTTCGCGTCGGCGTGACAGGTCTTGCAGGTCCTGTCCCAGCCGTCGGCGACCGCGAAGGTGTGGTGGCTGGCTACCGGATCGTGGCAGGAGGTGCACTGCGTGCCGCCGATGTGCGCGAGCGGACCGACGTAGCTCTTGCCGTCGTACTCGTAGCCGACGTGCGCCGCCGCGCCGAGCTTGACCGCCCCGGCGGGGAGGTAGTGCACGTTCTTGAACGCGGGCTTGCCGGCGGCGATCGCCGCGTCGACGGTCGCCTTCGCCTCGCGCCCGCGGTGACAGGTCTCGCAGAGGTTGTCGTAGCCCGCCTCTTTCCGGACGACGCCGGAAGGGAAGGTCACCGACGGGACCGCCGCGATCGCGGAGAAGTCGGTCCCCGGCTTGTCGTGGCAGGTGCTGCAGTCCAGCCCATTGGCGGTCTCCTCGACCACCTTGCCGACGCCATACTGGAGGTAGAAGCGGAAGCCGTCGGCCCCGCCGTGGCACGTCGAGCAGCTCGCGTCGACCTGCTCGTTGGCGTCCCAGTGCCGGGCCGCTTCGCTGGCGCCGTTGAAGTGCCCGACGTCGCTGCGCGCCGCCCGGGTCATGTCGACCTTGGCCACCAGGACGCCGTTGAGGTCGGTGATCGAGTCGTGGAGCAGCTCGATGATGTACTTGGCGTTGTGGGCGAACGCCCCCGGGTCCTTGCTCGCCAGCTGAAAGTTGTAGGTCGCGCGCAGGAGGCGCGCGGTCCAGCTCGCGAACGCGTGTGCGCCGATCGCCTCGGTGGCCGAGCAGCTGCCGTCGCCGTCGCCGTCGACGAACCAGTAGGGATAGGCGTTGGTCGCGTAGCAGAGGGGCGTGTGGTGCTGGGCGCCGTAGCCTCGGATGGCAGTGCCCAGCTTGTCGCGCAGGCCGACGAGCTCGTCGTAGATCCCCTCGCTGGTGTTGCCGTCGCCGTCGTAGTCGATGCCCACCGACGAGATCATGCGGATCTCGTGCGCCTGGCCGACGTTCGTGACGCCGGTGTGACAGGTCGCGCACTGGTCGAATACGACCCGCGTGGTGTGCGGATCGTGGCAGCCGATGCAGGTGTCGTAGCCGTCGACGTGACGAAACCGGACGTCGTAGACCTGGCCCGCGTACTGGTAGCCCCCCTGGGCCCTCCCCGCGTAGAGCGTGGCCGCCGCCGGGAAATAATGAATGTTCTGGAAGTTCAGGGCCGCGCTGACGGTGTCGTCGCTGGCCGGCGCCGCGGCGGCGATGGTGGCGTCGACCGTCGGGCCCGACGAGCGCCCCTGGTGGCAGGTCATGCAGCGCGCCTCGCCGCCGAGCCCGTCGACGGTGACGCCCGAGGGAAAGGTCACCGACGCCAGCGCGTCGGCCGCCGGGTTGTGACAGGTGACGCAGCGGATCACCGACTGGGTGGGTGCCGGCTGATCGACCACCCCCGGCGCGCTGCCGTCGCCGCCGATGAAGTCGACGAACCCCTCCGAGCTGTGGCAACGCGCGCAGGTGGTCGGGACCTGGCCGTCGCCGTTCCAGTTGTTGAAGGCCGTCGCCGTTCCGTCGGAGTGCGCCGACATCGCCCACCCCTGGTAGTAGGGGATCTGGGCGGCGTCGGTGGGCGCGACCACGACCACGGGGTAGCTGGCGGTCGCCAGCGTGTCGTCCCCAGTGACGGTGACCGCGGTCTCGCCGGGCGCGAGGCCGGTGACCACGCCCGCGTCGTTGACGATGGCGATGGTCGGGTCCGCGCTGGTGAAGGTGTAGCTGGCGTCCTCGCCGTCCGCGGTGGTCGCCATGATCGTCACGGTCTCCCCGACGACGACGGCGTGCGGGCCGGCGGCGACGATGGTGGCGGCGGGGACCACGATCGTCGGTCCCGCGTTCCCCTCGAGCTCGGCACAGCCAAGCCCGACCAGGGCGGCGACGACCGCGACGACCGCGAGAGAGACCTTGAGGACGTCCGGGGTGCGCTTCATGGCTGTGCTCCTTGCTCGATCCAGTGCAGGACAGTCAGGTATTCGGGCGAGCCGGCGGCGTAGATCGTTCCGCCCTGGTGACCGTTCCCGCTCATCTTCGAGAGCAGCCGGCTTCCGGCCGGTGCCGAGGTGTCGACGAACATCGAGACCGTCGGGTAGTCGGCGGCTGCCGCGCCGGTGAACAGCAGCCGGGTGTCGCCCGCCTCCTGGCCGGCCGCGTGGCAGCGCTGGCAACCGGGGACCAGCAGGCCGTGGACGTCGGCCGCGAACGAGATCGAGGCGCCGCCGTCTCCGCCCGCCGCGTCGCCCGCCTCGGCCGCCCCGCCCGCGTCGGTGACCGGCACCGACGGTGCGCCGCGGGAGAAGTCCGCGCAGGCGGGCAGCCCCAGAACGCAGGCGAGCGTCCCCGCCAACAGCCCCGCTCGCCCCAGGCCCGCGTCAGAACTCATAGACCACGCTCAGGCGCACGAGGTCGTTCGGGACCTCGTCGGCCTTCTCCATGTTGATGAAGTAGTAGAGCCCCACGGTGAGGCCGCGGTGGCGGGCCACGACCGCGAAGTTGTGGGTCGAGGCGTCGGCGCTGGTGAGCCGGGTGTTGTCGACGATCACCCCCCGGCGGTTATTGAACGTCCGCAGCCCCTGCCGGTATTGCACGTAGAGCCAGTCGGTCGGGTAGTAGCGGAGCTGCAGGTAGCTTCCGAAGTCGTAGTAGTCGAGCCCGGGCCCGGAGACGTCGGCGCCGCCGCCCGAGACGTCGGCCCGGATGAGGCCCGCGCCCAGGCTGAAGTGCTGCGCCATCGGGATGCCGCGCGGGCGCCACACGGTGAGGTCGAAGGCCTGCATGAACAGGCGCCGCCCGAACCCGAGGGGGTTGTAGTACGCCGAGTACCAGGCCGACACGAACGTCCAGGCCGCGCCCAGGCGATTTCCCCACCCGAGCCGGGTGTCGTCCGCCGGGGAGAAATCGTTCTGAAGGTTGATGACCGAATCGGCGTGGGCCAGCGTGTAGCCGCGCACCACGAACAGGTCGTCGGTCAGCACGAACGCGCCCCGCGTGACGACCAGGTGGGCGGCCATCCCCTCGACGGCCCAGATCACCGGCAGGATCGGCTGGTCGAACCCGCCCAGGCCGCCGTAGTTCTGGTGGTAGAGCGGATCGGCGCCGAACGGCACGACAATCTTTCCGCCCGCCACGCTGCAGCCGGAACGGCGCGGGGAGGGCGGGCACGCGGCAGTGCGCCTCCCAGAACTGGAGGGTGAGGACCTCGACCGAGAGGCCGCACGGATCGGCGGGCGCCTCGTGGGAGAGGAAGAGGAAGTGGTGGTAGCTGCGGAGCGCGTTCACGCTCGACGACGCGAACGGATCGCCGGTGAACTGCCGGCGCTCGTAGTCGAGGCTGAAGCGCCCGTTCAGCATGAACCCGAGCGGGAGCGCATATCCGGGCGGACCATGCGGCGGCATGCCCGCGGGCGGGCCGTGACCCGCCGCGTACGGGACGGGTGCGGCGGCGGCAGGGACGACGACCGGACCGGGTGCCGCCGGTGGCGTCGCGGCCGCGCCGGCCGGCGCCGTCGCGGGTGTGGGCGCGGGCGCCAGCCCTCTCGCCCAGGCGACGATGACGCCCAGGCGGGCGTCGCCGGGCGGCAGCACGGGCCCCCCGCCGTGCATCTCGCCCGCGGCCTTGGTGACCATGAGGCTCAGGTCGGGCGCCTGGGGATCGACGAGCGCGCGCGCGGCCTGTTCGTCGTGGGCCGCGTCGCCGGAGAGCAGCAGGCGGGTCATCGCGGCCGGTCCGCCCGGGCGGTGGCAGACGGCGCAGGTGCCCATGAGGACCTGGTGCACGTCCGGCGCGAAGGTCGGGGGCGTCGGCTTCGCCGGCGTGGCGGCCGCGGGTGGCGCCGCGCTGGCTGCCGGCGGAGGCGTCGGCTCTGGAGCCGGCGTCGCTGCGCCCGTGACCGGCATCGGCGGCGGATGCTTCGCGACCGGCGCCCGCGGTGTGGCCGGCTCGGCGGGCGGCGCCGCGGCGCGTGCCGAGGCGTCGAGGCGGGCGCCGCCGCGAATCCAGGCCATCACGCGCTGGTAGGGGACGCTGGCCGCGGGCCACGGGGCGCCGCCGCCGTGGAGCGCCGCGCCCGAGGCCTTGGCCAGGAGCGTGCTCGCGTCGGGTTTGCGAACATCGGCGAGGCGGGCCACGACGGCGTGATCGGCCACCGCGTCGCCCGACAGCAGCAGGCGCGAGGCTCCCCCCGGCGCGCCAGCGGAATGGCAGGCCTTGCAGGTCGCCATCAGCAACGGGTGGATCGCCCGCCCGAACGACGGCGCGGCCGGCGCGGCATTCCCGCCGGTGCTCATCCCCCCCTTCGGCTTGGCGGCGGTCTCGCCCGTTGCGGCGCCGGCGTCGCCAGCCTCGCCCGGCGGCGGCGCGGGAACCGTCGTGCCGGGGGGCGCGGGGGCCTTTTTCTCGAGGCCCAGGTCCTTGAGGATCTCGCGCCGTTTCCGCTCCTGCGGGGTCGGCGCGGCGCTCTGGGCGGCCACCGGTCGGGCGCCGTGCGCGGCTGCGAGCACCGCGGCGAGCATCAGGAGTCGTGGCCCGCGACTACCGCGCATCGACGTGGCACCGTGCGCAGGGCGCGCCCTGTATCGCGAAGGCGAGGCGGCCCTCGTGACAGCGCCCGCAGAATTCGATCCTGTCGCATCTCGGCGTGTGTGAAGCCGACCAGGGCCTGCGGGAACAGCGAGGGGTGACAGGCGTAGCAGCCGAACGACTGGTGCGAGCGGTGCGAGAACAGCGCCGGCGGAGGCAGGGCCGGACCGGCCGGAGCTTTGTGCGGGATGCGCAGCACGGCAGGGAAGGCGGCGGCCAGCGCGGCCGCCGATGCGAGCCCCACCAGCACCGCGGCCAGCCGGCCGCCCCAGGCCGCCCTCACACCGCTCCCTTGTCCTTCATGTTTCGCCAGACCGCTTTGAGAAAAAGCAGACCGCCGCAAATCACCAGCGGCGCCCCCAGCGCCGCCGAGACGATGAACGTCGCCGGGGTCCAGTGCAGGGCGGCGACGAGCTGCACCGTCAACCCGAGCCCGGCGACGATCGCGGCCCTCCGGATCCGTTTGGTCATGGTCGGCGCGGTCATTGCGCCTGCCAGAGCTCGCCCGCGTCCACCTTGGCCATGTCGTGCGCCACGCGGTGACAGGAGAGGCACGACGTCGACCCGGCGTAGAGCTCCTTGACGATCGGGCGGTGCGCCACCCCCTCGACGAAGCGGCGGGCGTCGTCGTGGCAGTGGAGGCAGTTCGAGTTGGGATAGGGGTGGTAGAGCTCGATCTTCTTCGGCACGCCGGCGACGTAGTGAGCCCACACGTGCCGCAGTCCGTTCAGCTTCGCCGTGACGTCGCCGAACATCGCGTAGTCCTTGTGGCACGAGTAACAGACCACCTCTCGGTCGACCAACCGGTTCTGGTAGTGGACCGCCGCCAGCGCCTGTTTGTTGTCCGCGAACAGGCTCTTCCCGTGCCGCTGCATCTCGTGGCACGACAGGCAGAAGTGGGTGGTGCTCGACTCGCGGACGCCATAGGAGATGTTGCCGGCCGAAAGGAGCAGGGGCAGGGCCACGAGCCCGACCAGCAGCACCAGCCGCCCGGTCGTGTTGGCGGCGAGCGTCCCCGCGCCGAACAGCAACAGGGCGACGATGGCGACGCCGGCCAGCAGGGCCACGATCAACGGGACGGGGAGCATCTAGACGGTGCTCGCGTCGCTCGGCGTGCAGAATCTGCGCAGGCAAATGCACGGCCCGCAGAATATGCGCGGCGCGCAGCATTCGCGTCGTTGCTCTGTCATTGCACTGGTCAAATGACTTTTCCGGCAGTTTTCAAATGATTGTTGCGAATCGTTTGCCGCATAACTTGCGCGTCATGAAATCAGCCTAAAAGCGTCGACAACGTCGCGTGAGACAGTATCAGTGGCGACGTGTCATGCGTCGTTGTTGATTGTTAAAACTTCGCGAAGGTCCACGGCAGAGCGGGCGCGGCCGGTCGTGATCGACGAGGCGCCGCGCGCGTCACCCGCGAGGCGCCGGCTCAGCCCGGAAATTCTTTGGTGTCTGTGTTCAGGTGGCTGCCCGTGAAGATCGACGGGAGCACCTTCGCGTCGTCCGGCGGAATCGGTTGACTGCGGGCGATCGGATCATCCTGGAGCAGGGGCTGGCCTTTCTTCGCGCCGCCGCGGGGCCCCAGGGCCTCGCGCCAGAGAACCGCCTGGATCGTTTCCAGGCTCTTTCGTCCCGGTGCGTGCTCGATCAAGTCAGCCAGGCTCAAGACGCCCGTGAGCCTGCCCTCACCGTCGGTGATCACCAGCCGCGCCTTTCGTTCCTCGGCCATCAGCTGCTCCGCGTCGCGGATATCCGTCGTTTCGAGACAGGTGAGGGCCGGGGAGCTCATGACCAACGCCGCGGATGTCGTCTCGGGAACGACCTTCTTCGCGAGCACGCGCGTCGCGAGGTCACGATCGGTCACGACGCCGATGACCCGTCTGCCCGCGTCGCAGATGGGCAGGAAACCGACCCCCGCGTCCGCCATCACCGTGGCGGCCTTCAGGACGGTGTCCGTCTCCGTCAACCACTCCAGGTTCCTGCTCATGATGTCAGCGCATTTCATGATCGTGTCCTCCTGGCCTGGCTGAGTCAGCACCGCGCGTGCCAGCAGGCAAGGCCGCGCCCTTCCAGGCCCGAGGCCCGTGAGGCCCCGCAAATATTGCGCGGGGGTTCGAGGGCTACGCAGTTGTTGCGCGACCTCTCGGCCAAACGCCACGCGGGCCGGGCCGGTCGCGCTGGCACGCCCCTTGAGTATCCCGGGACCAAGGAGCAACGACGATGCTGCGAATCAAAGACATCATGAGCAGGAACGTCTACACGGTGGAAGCCGAAGCCTCGGCGGAGGAGGCGGCGTGGGGCCTCACGCGTCGCCACATCGGGGGAGCGCCGGCGCGCGACGCCGACGGCAACCTGGTGGGCGTGCTCTCGAGCTCCGATCTGATCAATCCCGAGCCCGCGCAATGGATCCGCGGCGAGGCCACGGTCGGTGATCTCATGAACCCCGACGTGATCTCGCTCTACGCCGAGGATCCCGCGATGGCCGCGGTCGATGAGATGGCCCGGCGGGACATTCACCGGATCGTCGTGCTCGACGGAGAGAGCCAGCTCGCGGGAATCGTCACGCCGATGGACGTCGTGCGCGCGCTCGCGCGCGGCGAGCGCTTCGAGCTCAACGGGTGACAGCGCGTCTGCCAGGCGCGGATGCGCCTACTTCGCGAACAGGGTCAGGTCTACCGAATTACCCATCTTCTGGTAGCCCGCCGGACCAGGGTGTAGTCCGTCCATCTGGGACCAGGCGGCGTAGGCCGACTGCAGCTTGGGGGGATTTCCGCCGTCCGTGAGCGCGGCATCAAAGTCGATGTAGCCGTCGAACACGCCGCTCTTGATGTACGCGTTGACCTGCTGGCGGACGCTCTCGTGCGCGGTTGTGTAAAAGCTATGGCCACCGAACGGCAGGATGGTCGCGCCATAGATGAGCAGCCCCCTGGCGTGCGCGGCGCTGATCAGGCTGTCGTAGGCGCTCTTCATGGACGCGAAGGATGCGTCGCCGCCGATGTCGTTGACGCCGTCGAACACGATCGCGTACCGAACGCCGCTCTGTCCGAGCACGTCCCGCGCGAAGCGCGCCTCGGCCGCCGTGCCGGAGGTCCCGACCAGATTCGTTGCTCCGATTCCCTGATTCATCATCGCCACGTTCGCGGTCGCTGCATTCGCCTGCAGGCGTGCGGCGAGGATGTCCGTCCAGCGGTTGTTCCCGTTGGTATCCGTCCCGCGGCCATCGGTGATGGAGTCGCCGATCGCGACCGCGCCCCTGGCCGAAGCATCAGCGCTGACGTCGATGCCCGAGATGTAGAACCAGTGGTCGGTCTTCTGCGCGGACGTCATGCTGGCCGCGCTGACGTTGCTGCTGCCGGTTTGCAAGTAGGACGTGGTCCTCGAGCCCGAGTGTCCGCTGACGTTGGCGGGAACGCTCCCGAATGCGGTGGTGATGGAAATGTTGCCCTGATTCGCCACCGTGAACGCAATGGGATCGGACCAGACCTCCTTGCCTTGCGCGATGGTCACGGAGGCCGTTCCAGAGAACGCGAGCGCCTTGTCGGTCGCGGTATCGATGGTGCTGTCGACGGCGGGAGAAGCTCTGCAGGACGCTATGTGAGCCGCGTTGATGGTGACCGCGCCGTTGCCGGACAGATTGGAGAACTGGACGCGCAGCTGGCTGCCGCCCAGCGAGACATGCGCGACCTGACGAAGCACGCTGTTCGATAGCGACGTCGGAGGCGGGTTGCCCGAATCGTAATAGGGCGACGCGGTCCAGGTGCCAACCCAGTGGATAGAGCCCGTCCCGCCGCCGGTTCCGGCGGCGCCCGAGGCGCCGCCCCTGCCCGCGGCGCCGTTGCCGCCCCCGCCCGAGCCCGAGCCTCCCGCGGTCCCGATCGTGCCCGAGGCACCGCCCCTCCCAGCGGCGCCCGTCGTGCCCGCGGTCCCCGTCGTGCCCGCGACGCCGCTGGTGCCCGCGTCGCCCATCGCGCCCGCGACGCCGCCGGTGCCCGCGACGCCTGTCGTGCCGGCGGCGCCCGTCGTGCCGGCCGTGCCTGTCGCGCCCGCGGCGCCTGTCGCGCCCGCGGCGCCTGTCGCGCCCGCGGCGCCTGTCGTGCCCGCGGTCCCGGCCGAACCGCCGCTCTCGCCGCTCGCACAACCGTTGAGCATCGCCATCCCGGCCAGAACGCTCATGAGCTGTCGCTTCGTCATTGAGAGAGGTGGTCAGAAATGAGAGCTCGTACGGATCTAATACCCGAAAAGGTCCTGCCAGATCGCGACGACGAGGGCGGGCGCCAAGTAGTTGAAAACAGGGCGGGCGGCGGTCACGCGCCCCCGCGCCCGCTGCGGGTCCGGATCAGCGAGGCAACGATCGATCCCCCGATCATCGCCATGACCACTGCCAACGACAGCGCGACCGGCAGGTGGAAGAGATCGCGCGCGGCCATCTTCACGCCCACGAAGACCAAGACCAGGGCCAGTCCCGGCTGCAGGTAGATGAACCTGCGGGCCAGGTTCGCGAGCAGGAAGTAGAGCGACCTCATGCCCAGCACCGCGAAGATGTTGGAGGTCAGGACGATGAAGGGGTCGACGGTGATCGCGAAGATCGCGAGGATCGAGTCGATCGCGAACACGACGTCGCTGAGCTCGATCAGGATGAGGGCGATCAGGAGTGGGGTCGCCAATAGCCGGCCGTCTTGCCGCGCAAAGAAGCTGCCCCCCTGCGGCTCGGACGTCGTCGGGATGATCTTTTGGACGAGCCGGTAGGCGCGGCCCTTTTCGGGGTGCGGCTCTTTTTCAGGGCGGACGAGCATCTTCGCGCCTGTCAGGATCAGAACGCCGCCGAAGATGTAGGTGAGGAAGGTGAACCGGGAGAGCAGCCAGCTGCCCCCGAAGACCATTCCCGTCCGCAGGATGAGCGCCCCGATGATCCCCCAGAACAGCAGCCGGTGCTGATGGGCGTCCGGAACGCGGAACGCCGCGAACAGCATGTAGAAGACGAACAGGTTGTCGACGGAGAGCGACTTTTCGATCACGTAGCCGGTCAGGAACGCGCCGGCTGCTTCGCGGCCGAGACGCCAAGCGATGAGGCCGTTGAACAGCAGCGACACCCCGACCCAGACCCCGCTCCAGATAGCCGCCTCCCGCACGCTGACGACGTGGGCCTGGCGGTGGAATACCCCGAGGTCCAGCGCCAGCATGGTGACCACGGCGACAGCGAACAGTGTCCAGAGCAAGGGGCTTCCGACGGATTCCAATGGGACGTCCCTCAGCGCCTGGAAGGTAAGACCACCGGTCGAAAGCACCATCGGACCGGCGCACCATCGCGATGCGGGCGTTCGGGCTATCCCCCCGAGCGGTAACGATCGGCGATCGCGGTGAGGCGGGATCGCAGTACATCTCGAAAGCGCGAGCTGCGCAGGATGTAAACCGGGGTGTCGGGAGCGGACGGCAGCAGATCGTAGCGGCCCCTCAGTCGTTCGGGCAGCGCCTTCATCTGCGCATAGGGGTAGTCCGCGAAGGGATCAATGTAGAGATCCGGAAGCCCGAACTCGTTCTCCAGATAGTTGGCGAAATGGGCGGCGAAGTCGGGATCATGAAGACGGTGCTTCGCAATGAATGGGTCGTTCAGTCCGCCCAGGTCGAGCGTTCGGCAGCCTGAAAAGAAGGGTAGCGCCCCCGCTTCGCTGGTGGCGCAGCTCAAGCCCTTGAGATCGGCCACGGTCTTGCCGATCTCTTGATAGCTGTCGCGGCTGCGGTACTCCTGAGCGGTCTCGCCGCTGTAGACCGGGAGATCAGGGAGGGCGGCCGCCGCGAACACGACCGCGAACACCGCCCTCGCCCGCCGGCTCCGCGGGTCAGCTCCCTCTGGGATGAGGGGCGCGGCGGCGATGACGGCCGCGATCACCAGCGGGGCATAGACGGGCACCTGGAAGCGCCAGTGCACGTTCATCACCGGGAGAACGAGGAGGAAGTAGCCCACGTAGGCACCTGCGGCGAGGAGGATCACCGTCGCGAGCCGCGGCCAGCTCGCAGGGCGCATGCAGAAGGCCAGGCTTAGGACGAGCGCCACGATCGCGAGCTGACTCGCGACACCAAAAACGTTCGTCCCGATCGTGTAGCGGATCATGTTCGGTGCGAGCGCCGCCAGCGGGCGGAGCTTCATGTACGCCGGCAGCGGCACCGCCGAACCGTAGTAGGCGACCCGAGCGATGGTCTCGGCGGCGATGAACCCCGCGGCGCCCGCTCCGGCGAGCAAGAAATTGCGGCGCGCGCCGGGCCGGTCCCGAACGGCGATCAACACCGCGCAGAGCCCTGCGACGGAGAATAGCGGACTGTCGGGGCGCGCAGCATAGAGCACGCCTGTCAGGACGGCCCACCAGAGCCACGGCGCACGTCGGTCTGGATCGGCGAGAATGTCCTGCCAGACGGCCACGCAACCGAGCACGAGCGCGCAGACCAGGATGCTCTCGAGACCGTTGGAGGCATTGCGTGCGTAGAACGGCGACAGCGCCAGGTGCCAGGCGACGAGCAACGCCCAGTGGCGACGGCCGACCCCCAGCGCCCGCCTGGCTATGTGTGCGGCCAGGACGATGCCGCACACCCCGGCGAAGATGCCGAGAGCGCGTGTGATGCCGACGAGGTGGGTCGGGGCGAATGCGCCCGCTGCGGCAATGATCAGAGCCCAACCAACGTTCGTGATCCCCTCGACGGGACGTTCACCGGCGTTCCAGGTCAGGCCATGCCCCTCGATGAGGTTGCGGGCGTAGCGAAGCGTGATGAAGGAATCGTCGAAGAAGCCACGGCGGAAGAACACCAAGGCCAGAGCCGTGAAGACGGCTGCGGGCAGCGCCACCAGAACCCAGAATCTGGGCCCTTCCGCCCACCCCAGGTGGCTTTCCGTGGGAACCGACGGGGAGACGGCCTCGGCGACCATCGGCGGTGCCTGCCTCGAAATTTCTCCCATCGGTGCCCCTATCTACGCCGCGGAGCGCAGCAGGGTCAAACCGCCCGTCCGCCAGGCCGATTGGTATGATTCCCGGCGTGAACGGTCGTACGGCGGGCGCCGCTGGGCTCGTGATTCTGGTGGCGGCTTGCGGCTCGAGCCGCGAGACCGTTGGGACGCGAACCGGAAGCGCGCAGTTCACCGTCCATGTGGAGCTTGCAAGTCAGGTGAAGTCGTCAGCGCCAACGACGGTCGGCATCGTGACGTGGTCGACGACCGCGCCGGGTATCACCTCCGCCGAGATCGATTTCGGGCTCGACACGACCTATGGCATGGTCGCGCCCGTCGACTTGAAACGGACCGACTACCGGACGGTCCTGCTCGGGATGAAGCCGGAGAAAACGTACCACTTCCGCGTCGTAGCGAGCGACGGGACCACGACCCACGCGAGCGAGGACCACCTGCTCGCGACCGGCGCGAAGAACACCGCGAGCCCGATCGAGAGCTTCTCGGTGAGCGACGCCGCCAAGCTCGCGAGGGGTTTCTTCGTCGCCTCATTCTGGTTCGGGACGAACGCCGAGATGCCCTTCATCTTCGACACGGATGGGGACGTCGTCTGGTGGTACCAGCCTGCGCCCGGTGAGTCGACCGATGGAGTCGCCCAGGCCAAGATGTCGGCGGACGGCCAGAGCGTCTGGCTTGTAAACGAGATCCTTTTCGGGGCGCCGCTGCGCAGGGTCTCCATCGACGGTCTCACGACCCAGACCTACGAGAACACGAGCGCGTCCCACGCCATCGCGGCCGTGGGCGGCGACACGATGGTCTACCTTGACTACACCGCGGGCAAGAGCGCCTGCAACCCCGTTTTCGAGATCGACAGCACCGGCGTCACGAAGTTGCTGTGGACTCCGACAAATCCGCCGCTCGTGCTCGGAACCTTCCCCTCCTGCCACGCCAACGCGCTTCGCTACTCCCTCAAGGAAGACCAGATCACCTATTCGGACCTGCTCCAGGATGTCGTCGTTCTTGACCGTGCGGGAAACGTGAAGTGGACGCTCGCAGGCAGGGTGACCGGCGGAAACAGCGACTGGGGCGGCCGGCAGCACGGTCACCAGCTCACCGACGACAGCATGATCCTCTTCGCGAACGACGGCGCCGGAACGGATCAGGCTCAAGCCGTCGAGTACGGACTGGACGGGAGCCTGAAAAGGAGGTTCGCGAGCAACGGCTCGGCCGGCAATTTCGGCGACGTGCAGCGCCTTGCCAACGGCAACACCGTCATCACCTATAAGACCTCGCTGCAGGAGGTCGACGCGAGCGATGCCCTGGTGCTCGAAGTGAAGGGGAGCGGCCAGTTCGGCTACGTCGAGTTCCGCGAGAGCTTGTACGGCCTCCCGCTGGACATCCAGCAATGAACCGCCGCCCCGTCGCAACTACCGGCTACGAACTAGCTTTTCTTGAGCGGGATATCGGGTTCGAACCGACGACATTCAGCTTGGGAAGCTGACACTCTACCAACTGAGTTAATCCCGCAGAACGTGCGAACTTACGGCCGAACTTATGTCCCGATCTGGCGGGCAGGTCAAGCGCCGGCGCGCTAGTTGGCGAAGGGATCGACCCACGCCTTGGTCGGCTTCTTGATCGCCGGCTTGGCTGCGGGCGGAGTCGGCTTCGGGGCCGGTCGGGCGGCGACGCGCGGCGCAGCCGCCATCTCTCCGACATTGTCGTCCAGCGGATCCTTGCGCGGTCGAACGATGCGCTTGACGACCGGCTTGGGCGCCGGCTCCAGCGGGGGCGCTTCGGCGATCGCCGGCTCGGCCGGTTTGGGCGCGGGTGGCGGCGGGGTGACGGCGACCGGGGCCGGGGCTACCGGCTGGACCAGAGGCGCCGTCGTCGACGGGGCCGGCGGGGGCGCGACGACGACCGTGGGCGCGGCACCGGGGCCAGACATCGCGCTGCCGATGATTCCCCCCAGGATCAGCGTCAAGACCCAGGCGCCGGCCAAGCCGAACACCGGGATGGAGTACTTCTTGTACAGCAGCGAGGGGCGCGCTGCGATCACCGCTCCGGCGGACGGGGCGGGAATCTGCACCGCGGGAGACGACGACGTCGTCGCGCGGGCGCCGAACGGCGTGACCGCGGTCGGCGGTGCGATCCGGCCGCCGAACGGTGAGCTCGAGGGGGCGGGCACCTGGCTGGCGGGCGCCGGCGAGAGCGAGAGCCCGAAGCTGGACGTCGGGGCGGGGAGTCGTCCGCCGAACGGCGCGCCTGGCGGGGGGCGCCGGGTGATGGCCGCCGCCAGCGGCGACGTCTCGGGCGCCGCTTCCGCGTAGTTGGCGGTCGCGTCCTCCGGGGACTCGTCCTCGATCGCCTCCGCGCCCATGACGGCGTCGTCCTCGTCATCGGGATCCGCGAATTCGACGTCGCTGTTTCCCTCGGAGGGCATCGCCGAGGCGGGAAACGACGGCGACGATCGGCGCAGCGCCTTCTCGCGTTCGACGCTCGCCTGCTCGGACAGAGCGGTCGCGACGTCCGTTCCTCCATCGAGCTGCATCAGCGGGTCGGTCGCTTCGACCTTCGTCTCTTCCTCGTCGTCATCGGTGATCGACGGGCGGGTGACTTCCTCGTTGATCGGCCGCGCGAGCCGGGTGACCTCTTCGTCCGAGTTGTCGTCGCTCGCGATCTCGATCGAGTGCGGCGGCGCTATCGCCGTCACACCTGGTAGGGGGATGGACGACAGCGGAATTCCCAGCAGCGTCGGCGCGGCCTGGCGAGTCTGCGGACCGTCCGACGCCGCTGCGGCGAGCGGTGGCGGCGTCTCGGCGGGGACCGCCGAAAGGCCGGCGGAGGCGGCTTCGGTGGTGACCTCCTCGCTCGCCTCGACGGTCACGTCGTCGGAGGCGTCCACGAGCAGATTTTCATCCCCTTCTTCCTGGTCGGGAGCATCACCGGCGGCCAAGCTGGATGGCGGCTTCGTCGTCATAGACCGTCACTCCTCAAGCCGAGAAGCCTCCCCGTTTTCGTATGCGAAATCAAGCGCCGGACGCGATGTAGGCTCAGGTGGGGCAAGTCGGTGTAAGGGCAGGTGTGCATGCGATTCCGCGGCTTTGACATGCGGCCTTCCGGTCTCTATGGTGCCGCGCCGTGAGCAAACCCAGTCGCCCGTCCCGACCACCGCAGAGGCAGCCCGGTGTGAGGGTCCGTGTCGGGCAATACCGCATCCCCGACGACGTCGCGTCGCGCGTCCGCGACGGGCACCCCTGGGTGTTCCGTGAAGCGCTCGGGGCGCGGGGGGTGTCCGAGCCGACCGGGGCGACGGTCGACCTGATCGCAGGCAACCGCGAATTCGTGGCGCGCGGCTACATCGACCGCGACCACGCGGTCGCGGTGCGGGTCGTGACCCGCGATCCCGACGAGCGTGTCGCGCCGGGCAACGGCGTGGTGGCTCGACGGTTCCAGCGGGCGCTGCAGCTCCGCTGGCTGCTCTTCGGCGCCGTCCGTCCCGAGGCGATGCGGCTCTTTGCCGGAGAGAGCGAAGGGCTGCCCGGCGTCACCGTCGATCGCTACGGCGACTTCGTGGTCGTCCAGTGGCTGTCCGCGGGGGCGCTCGCCTGGCGCGACGAGCTCTACGATGCGATCGAGCAGGCGCTGTCGCCGCGCGGGATCTACGAGCAGCGGCGATTGCGCCCGCTCGGCGGTTCGGGCCCGCCCGAGCCCGCGGTGCGCGCCCGGGGCGAGGAGGCGCCGCTCGAGCTGGTCGTCGAGGACGCCGGGTGCAAGTACGGCATCGACGTCACCGCTCCGCTGGGGGTCGGGCTGTTTCCGGACATGCGGCTCGGCTGGGCGGCCGTCTCGGCCCGCGCGGCCGATCGCCGGGTGCTGAACCTTTTCTCCTACACGGGCGCGTTCTCCGTGCGTGCCGCGAAGGCGGGGGCGACCGAGGTCGTCGCCGTCGACCTCGCCGCGAAGGGGCACGCGCGGGCGCGCCGGAACTACGAGCTGTCGGGCCTCGATCCGAAAAAGCTCGAGGCGGTGACCGCGGACGCCGTGAAGACGCTGGATCGGTTCGCGTCGCGCGGGCGCCGGTTCGACCTGGTGATCTGCGATCCGCCGACGTTCTCGCACGGGCCGGCGGGTGGGTTCTCGGTCGCCCGCGATCTGGCCCAGCTCGCCGCCGGCTGCACGTCGGTGCTCGAGGCGGGCGGCCTGCTCGCGTTCGCCACGAACTCGACCAAGGTCTCCGCCCCCGAGCTCGATCGCGCGCTCGGCGAGGGGGCGGCCATGGCCCGCGCCGACCTGCGCATCGTCGAGCGCGTCGGCCTGCCGCCCGATTTCCCCGTCGCCCCCGGTTTCCCCGAGGGCAACTACCTCAAGCTCGCGATCGCGGTCCGGGCCTAGCCGCTCCCGCGCGAAGCGCGGGGGTGCGGCTACTTCTGTGCCTTGGCTAGCGGCGCCCTTCGCGGAGGTTGCCGCGGATCTTGACCTCGTCCAGGTACTGCCGAACCGTCCCCTCGACGTTCTCGTTGAAGCGAACCTGCGAGGTGGCGATCTCGCGCAGCGCGGTCACGGCCGGCTTGTTCGTGCACGCGATCAGCGGACGCCCGCCGTTGGCCAGCTGGCGCGCCCGCTCGGCGCCCAGGATGACCAGTGCGAACCGGTTGTTGACCTGCTCCAGACAATCTTCGACGGTGACGCGCGCCAAGATGACCTCCGTTTGGCTCGGCCCGGACTGGCAGGCCGACGGTTGAAAAGATGAAAAAAACGGAGGCAGTCTAGCGATCTCGACCCGGAAGTCAAAGCCAGCGCCGCGGGCACGGACGAGGGTTTGCAAAATGCCTCGAAGGCCGGCAAATTTCCGCCGCACGGCCGAGCGGCCGGTTGCAATCGTGGGGTGTAACTCTTAGAATCGACAGGTATAAATTGCCGCGCTTCCTTCTGGGGAGGAGGGGTGCGGAGAAAGTGCGGATCCATGCCAATTACCGTGAACTGGAGTGATCTGGAGATCGCTTTCGAGCGGAACTCTCCGGATCAGGAGAGCTTTCTCGACCTCGAAAACGGCGACCTGCTTTCGATAGTCGAGGGTGAGCCGGACGCAGCGGCGCGTCGGGCGCGGGTCGCCGCGAGCCCGGAGCGTTACCTGCGCGTCGATCCGGCCTCGTCGCGCGAGCAGTACCGTTGGATGGAGCGTTTCGTCGGTTCGGTTTCGGATCCGCCGCTGCGCGAGCGCCTGCTGATCGCGATCGACGGCAAAGGGGCGTTCCGGCGGTTCAAGGACGTGCTGCTGGCGTTCCCCGCCGAGCGGGAGCGCTGGTTCGCCTACCGATCCGAGCTGCTGCACTTCCACATCCAGACCTGGCTCGACCACATGAAGATCGAGGTCGGGAACCAGCCGCCGTGGGGGCATGTGGCGCAGCCGTCCGAGCCCGTGGAGATTCCGCGCGTCGTCGGCACTTCGGGCGAGGCGCCCGGCGAGATCCTGCGGCGACAGGCCCGCGACCTGCTGGACGAGATTCCGGCGGCGGAGCTCCCGCCAGCGCTGGCGTTCCTCGAGTTCCTGCGCGATCGCGGGCCGAGCTCGCTGCTCGGTGGCGGAAGCGCCGCGGAACGGCGCCGGGCGGCCGCGATCGAAGACGACGACGACGACGACGATCACGACACGGTCGAACCCGCTGTCGGCGCCCGGTAGCCGGAGTCGGCTTCAGCGTTCGGGCTTCAGCCTTCGGGCTTCAGCCTTCGGCTGTCAGCCTTCGGCGGCGGATTTCTGGATGCGGGCCCCGGCGGGCGGCATCCAGATCCAGCCGTCGCGCAATCGCTCCGCATCGGGCCGATCCGTTGCCCCGGGCGGTACCGCCCAGCCGTCGCGCGCCCACAGAAAACCGGTGTACGCGCAGATCACGGCCTCGAAGAGGTGGTCGCTCTGGATACAGCGCTCGCGCCAGACGCCGGGCCCGAAGTGCAGCTCCGAGGAGAGCGCCTCGAGGATGCGGGCCCGGGTCTCACGCTCGCGCAGGTGCTTCTTGAACGGCGTCCCGAGGCCGAGCTGCACCAGCGTCCCCTTGGGGTGGACTTCGATCAGGTTGTCGTTGAGCGTGAAGCGGTCGGTGAGCGCGCGGACCAGGTGCGCCGCGCGGGCGGCCAGCGGTCCCGTGCCTTGCCCCATCCCTTCACGGGCCACGATTCCGAACCGGACCGCGAGGTGGATCTCCGTCGTCCGTTGCGTGTACGGCGTGACCGCCGGTTTGCCGCGCCGGCTGTCGCGATCCGATTCCCGCGTCGCCCCGTCGAGCCCGGGCTCGGCCGCCAGGGCGCGCATCTCGACCACCGACGGATCGACACAGCTCGCCTGCCCCGGGCAGATCGGGACCGTGCAGCGGAGGCAGGGGGGCAAGGTCAGCGGCGCGTCGATGCAGAGCAGCGTCTGGTCGCCGTAGGCGCGGATCGTCTCCAGCAGGGCGGCGTCGTAGAACGGCGGCGCGCCGTCGCGGGGCGCGATGTCGACCACGGTCGCGCTCGCCCCGTCGGCGCGCAAGGTCGCGAGCGCGGTGGTCTTCCCCTTCCCGCCGCCGAGGTCGATGCCGAGCACATGCTCGAAGTTGCGCCGCACGTCTGGGTCAGCGTGCGGGATCCCCACAGAGCCGTCAACCTCGGAGGGCCCGGATCCCCACACGCCCCCGCCCGCGCTTTGACTTGCTCCTAGGGGCTCCGTATCCTTGAAGGGAACCACGCCGGGACCGGCTCTGTCGGCCTGGACGGAGGGATGAAGATGCGCAGGACACTGTTCAGGTCGAAGATCCACCTCGCCACCGTCACGCAGGCCGACCTCGACTACGAGGGTTCGGTCACCATCGACGCGGACTTGATGCGGGCCGCGGACATCTTGCCGTACGAGAAGGTGCACATCTGGAACCGCACCAACGGCTTCCGCCTCGAGACGTATGCGCTCGAGGGGGTGGCGGGCTCGGGCGTCATCTGTGTGAACGGCGCGGCCGCCCACCACGCCCAGCCGGGGAACGTCGTCATCATCGCGACGTTCGGCGAGGCGGCTGACGAGGCCGAGGCCCGCGCCTGGCGGCCGACCGTCGTCCACGTCGACGGCAACAATCGCATCGTGCCGCTCGAGGGCGAGGTCCCCGGTCCGCAACGACGGCTCCGGACCATCTGACCCGTGGCGGCGTCTCGCATAGACACGTTGAAGCGGTTCATCGCGGCCCGCCCGTCGGATCCGTTCCCGCGTTACGGGTTGGCCCAGGAGTACAAGAACGCCGGGCGTCTGGCCGAGGCCCGCGAGGAGTTCGTCGAGCTGATGCGCGCGCACCCGGACTACACGGCCGCCTACCTCCACGCCGGCAACGTCCACGTCGCCCTGGGAGACCGCGCGGAGGCGCGGGCGGTCTACGAGCGCGGCATCGACGCCTGTGTCCGCCGCGGCGACGGTCACGCCAAGGGGGAGCTCGAAGGCGCCCTCGCCAGCCTCGGCGAGTAGCTCGTCGGGGCTCGTACCCGACGGGGTCGGGTCAGACCGGCAGTGGCGCCCACTGAGACGGCGATGCCGTCGCGGTGGAGCAGTGGCGCTGGATGAGGCGGGCCAGCGCGCCGAAGTCGAGCGGCTTGTAGAAGACGCTCACGTCCTGCTTCACCCCGATCATCGGATCGTTGGCGCCGGTCATGATCACGCGCGGGATCTGCGCGAGCCGTGGCGACTGTCTGATCACCTTCAAGAGCTCGGCGCCGTTCATGACCGGCATGAACAGGTCGATCAGGATCAGCGCGGGGCGCTCCCGCTCGAGGACGTCCAGGGCTTCGAGGCCGTTGTGCGCGCAGATGGCGCGGCAGCGGCGGTCGCGGACCACGTCCGCGATCGTCTCCGCCAGATCGGGGTCATCCTCGACGACGAGCACCGTCGCGCGGGGCTGGGATGCGTTCGCGATTGCCATCAGGGATGCTGGGTCGGCCGACATGGTTCGGCTGAAACTGACCACGGAACCACCGGCGTACACCCCCCGGTCTCACGATCGTCTTCAGAAACACAACGGCCGAGCTTCGGCGAGGGTTGGCCCTGAGCGTTCATTCTCGGAAATAGCCGCACCACCGCGCTTCGCGCGGGAGCGGCTAGGGCGCGACGTAGCCGGCGGCGATCGCGCGGCTCTGGTAGAGGGTGTTCTTCTTGTCGTCCTTGTAGGCCTGGCTGTAGCTCTTGCCGTCGGTCGAACGGGAGATGATCCCTTGCCAGTCGGCGCGCAGCCAGGTGCCGTCGAACCAGCTGGAATCATGGCATTCACTCTGGCTCTTGTAGGTGTCCTGGCAGTAGGTCGCCTCGTTCACGGCGGACATGACCGTCCAGGTGATAGCGTCGGTCGACTGGTAGCTGGTGCCGCTGTCGCCGTAGGCGACGAACTTCCCGCCGCGGTAGGTGAGGAACAGGTGGCCCCCCGTGTCGCCGATCGTTCCGTGCTTCGTCCAGGTCAGGCCGTCGCTCGACCGGAACACCACGCTCGGTGAATCCCAGGGGGTGCAGGCGGCGAAGAAGGAGCCGGCGTTGTAGGCCAGCCCTTCCACGATGTTGCACCCCGCGATCTTCGGACCATCGGTGAGAAGACCGCGATCGGTCCAGTGCACGCCGTCGGTGGAGGTGACGAGCTTCCAGCCGGTGGCAATCCAGAGTCCCTTGCCGTACGCGACGGCGCGCAGCAGCTCCTTGTCGTCGCCCCCCTCGACGGTGGCGTAGGCGCGATCGCCCCAGGTCTTGCCCCCGTCGCGGGAGACGATCCGGATCCCCCCGTACCCGACGCCGACCAGCGCGGGGACGTAGCCCGCGGGATCGCCGGCGCCGGTGCTGCCCCCGGGGGCGCTGCCGCCTGTCGCGGTCGCGCCGCCGCGTCCGGGCGACCCCGCGACGCCGCCGCCGGTGCCGCCGCGTCCGGGCGACCCCGCGACGCCGCCGCCGGTGCCGCCGCGTCCGGGCGCGCCCGCGGTGCCGCCGCCGTCGCCGCCGTATCCGGGAGCGCCCGCGTTGCCACCGGTGCCGCCGCGTCCGGGAACGCCCCCGGCGCCGCCACCCGCGCCGCCCCCGCTCGTGTCGCCGCCTCCGGCCGCGCCGGAGGTGTTTATCCCACCTGCACCGCCGGCGCCGGCGCTCGTGTTCCCACCGGCGCCTTCGGGGTCGAGCTGGCTGATTTCGCCGCTGCACCCGGCCACCAGCCCGAGCCCCGCGAGCGCCAAAGTCAACGCAGTGCAACGGCCAGGCGTCATGGGAGTAGGAGCCACGGTGGGGCCGGACCGGGCCGTGGCCCGATCGGTCGGGCTCACGGGTCGTAGTTAGTCAGGATGCGCGCTGAGCAGCCACGCCCCCGGCTTCGTCGCCTCGGCACCCCCGCTGGGCTCCTGGGGTTGGCGCTGGGCGTCGGCGCCTGCAGCGGAACGATCGGCTCCCTGGACAAGGATCCGGAGCCGTCCGGGGGTGGCGGTAGCACGATGATGATGGGGGCCGGCGGTTCGGGTCCCGGGACGGGCGGTTCGGGACCGACGACCGGTACGGGGGGCGCGGGCCCGACGACCGGGACGGGCGGCGGCATCGGTCCCGGCGCGGCCGGGGCGGGGCCCGTCAGCGGCACCGCCGGGACGGGGACGGCCACGGGGACCGGCGGCGCGTTCGTGCCCGACGACGTCTCGTTCGCGTGCAACACCAGCGCGGCGCCGCCCCAGGGGGTGCTGCGCCGCCTGACCATGACCCAGTACCGCAACACGGTCGCCGATCTGGCGACCTGGGCGGCGGGCTCGGCCAGCGCGGGGCAGAGCGTGATGAGCAGCGTCGCGGCCCAGCTGGACGCGCTCCCCGACGATCACCGCGAGGCGGTGCCCGAGGATCTGCACGGCAGCTACCGTCGCCTCGATCAGTCGCTGCAGCAGAACCACGTCGACGCCACCTACGCCGTCGCGGTCGGCGTCGGCGCGGCGCTGACGACGTCGGCGCGGCTCGGCACCGTGGTCGGCAGCTGCGCCACCGACACCAACACCTCGAACGACGCCAGCTGCCTCGACAGCTTCATCAAGAAGTTCGGCGCGCGCGTCCTGCGCCACCCGCTCGCCAGCGACGAGGTCACCTTCTACACGACGGCCTACGGCAGCAGCACCACCGCCAGCGCCGCGGCCTACGCCGATCTGATCGGCGTGTTTCTCACCGCGCCCGAGTTCCTCTACTTCGTCGAGCACGGCGGCACCGCCGTCTCGGGGCAGAGCAACGTCTACGACGTCTCGGCCTACGAGCTGGCCTCGCGCCTGTCGTATCAGCTGTGGCAGACCGCGCCCGACGATGCGCTGCTGAACGCCGCCGCCGACAACAGCCTGCTCGCCGACGCGACCTACCGGGCCCAGATCACGCGGCTGCTCGCCGACCCGCGCGCCAGACCGGCGCTGGACGAGTTCTTCGCCGACTGGACCAAGGTCGAGGATCTGCCGGCGATGGACGCCAAGAACAGCGACCCGGTGTTCAAGGCGTTCGCGGGCGCCGATCTCCCCAACGCCAGCCTCCGCCAGGCGATGATCGACGACGTCATGGGCCTGCTCGACTACTACACCTGGACGGCGCCATCCCGGATCACGTCGCTGTTCACCACCGATCGCTCGTTCGCCCGCGACAGCCGCCTCGCCAAGCTCTACGGCGCCACGGCCTGGGACGGCGCCGCCGCCCCGCCGGCGCTGCCCGCGGGGCAGCGAACGGGCCTGCTGACGCGCGCGCTCTTCCTTGCCTCGGGGAGCGCCAACACCCGGCCGATCATGAAGGGGGTCTTCATCCGCAAGAACATCCTCTGCGACAAGATCCCGCCGCCGCCGCCGGGCGCCAACGCCAAGCCGCCCGAGCTGGGGCCAAACATGACGACGCGCGAGAGCGTCGAGGCGATCACCGAGATGCCCGGGACGATCTGCGTCTCGTGCCACGGCATGGCCATCAATCCGCTGGGGTTCGCCACCGAGGACTTCGACGCCCTCGGCCGGTTCCGCGCCGAACAGACGCTCTACGACGCCACCGGCAAGGTGACCGGCACCAAGGCGGTCAACACCGCGACGCGCCCCCAGGTGAACTACGACGATCCGGCGACGGTTTCGTCGCCGACGCAGCTCATGACCCTGATCGCGGCCAGCGGCAAGGTCGAGGCCTGCCTGGCCCGCAACTTCTTCCGCTTCACCTACGCGCGCTGGGAGAACCCGGCCACCGACGGCTGCGCGCTGGAAGACGCACGCAAGGCGCTGATGAGCGGCGGCAAGATCACCGACCTCGTGACCGCGGCGCTGCTGTCGCCGCAGTTCCGCCGGAGGGCGTTCTGATGGCGACCAGGACCAGCAGCCCGAAGAGACGCGAGATCAGCCGCCGGCAGGTGCTTCGCGGCCTGGGCGGGACCGTGGTCGCGCTGCCGTTCCTGCCGTCGTTGCTGCCGGGCCGGGCCTACGGCGCCGACCCGGTCCCGGTGCGCCAGCCGCGCCTCTTCTGGCTCACCAGCGACCACGGCGGCGCGTTCGAAGCGAGCATGTTCCCCAGCACCTCGCTGCTGACGAACAGCCAGGCGCTGTACAGCGACCACACCGTCAAGTCGGGGACGCTGACCGCGACGACGCAGGGGAGCGACGCGGTCGTCTCCCCGGTGCTGCGGGCCCCGGCGAGCAGCCTGTCGGCGTCGCTGCTCGGCAAGATGAACGTGCTCTGGGGGCTCGACGTCCCGTTCTACATCGCCCACAACACCGGCCTCCACCTCGGCAACTACGCCCGCAACGACGGCAACGGCAGCGACGGCAAGGCGGTGCAGTCGTCGCCGCGTCCGACCATCGACCAGATCATGGCCTGGTCGCCGTCGTTCTATCCGAGCCTGGGCAGCATCCGCGAGCGCGCGATGATCATGTCCGGCCGGCCGATCTCCTGGAACTACTCGGATCCGTCGAACACCGGCAGCAACATCATCAACGTGTCGGGCACCTCCAGCTCGCTCGACATGTTCAACCGGATCTTCGTCCCCGCGGGCGGCACGATGCAGCGGGCGCCGATCGCCGATCGCGTGCTGGCCAACTACAAACGGCTGCGCAACGGCAGCACGCGGCTGTCGGCGGCCGACAAGCAGCGCCTCGACGATCACATCGCCCGCATTGACGAGCTGCAGCGCAAGCTGACGACGTCGGTCGTCTCCTGCTCGAACGTCACAGCGCCGACCGACAGCGCGAACAAGCACAACGGCAACTCCCCCGCCGAGGCAGCCAAGCAGCTTCAGCTCTACAACGAGGTCGCGGCGATCGCGTTCATGTGCGGCACCAGCCGGATCGCGGTCGTCTGCTACGGCGACACCTCGCGCTTCGTCTCCTACGGCGGCGACTGGCACCAGGACGTCGCGCACCAGTGGCAGCTCCCCGACGCGCAGACGCAGCTGGTGTCGTCGTACCAGCAGCTGTTCTCCTCGGCGCTGGTCGACATGGCCAAGCGACTCAACGTCGACGAGGGGGGCGGTTACACCTACCTCGACAACTCGCTCTGCGTCTGGAGCCAGGAGTGCGGGATGGAGACGCACGGCTCCGTGTCGATCCCGGTCGTCACCTTCGGCAGCGCCGCGGGCGCGATGAAGACCGGCATGCTGTGCGACTACCGCCGCGTCGGTAACTCGGGCTCGACCTACGATCCCGGGGCGGGGGGCAAGCAGACGCTCGGGGTGCTCTACAGCCAGTGGCTCGCCACCGTGCTGCAGGCGATGCGCGTCCCGCCGAGCGAGTTCGAGCGCTGGGGCTACAAGGGCTACGGCGTCCCCTTCATCACGAAGGAGAGCTGGACGCCCCCCTTCGGCAAGCACTACGGCGACACCAGCTCGCGCTACTTCAGCGACGCCAGCAAGTGGCTGCCGTTCCTGCAGGCGTAGCGCGCCGGCCGCCCGCGCGTTGACTGCCGGCGGGGGATCGCCAGCTTGCAGGCATGATCAGGAAGCACTGATTCGCGCCGCTCGCTCGAATGCCCGCAGCGCGGCCGCGGCGTCGAAGGTGGGACCCCAGATCCCCTTGCCTTCGTTCTTGAAGAACGTCTCGACGTTGCGGCGAAACAGGAACTGCGCAGACGAGGCCGGGCTGGCGCGAAGCGCGCGTCCCCATGTGCGCGCGGCGGCTGCGGCAGGCACGGCCAGCGCACCGAACACCTTGGCGACGTCGGTGATGTCGGAGTCGATGAAGCGCGTCAGCTTGCCGATCGACCAGTTGACGGGATTGAGCAGCCTGACTTCGAGCTTCCCGAACTTGCGGTAAAGCCGGGAAGAGCGCTTGTAGTCCAGGAGTGTGATCATCCCCCAGCGGTCGATGTCCTCCGCGATGTTGGTGGGTATGCCGGTGCGGTGGGACGTCCTGTCGATCGCGGCCTGCACGCTCGTCCACGGAAGCGGCGACTTTCCGCGCATCTCCAGGCCGAGGTCGATGTCCCGGCTGCCGCGCACACGTCCCCAGAGCGTGGCCGCGGACGCGCCGGTCACGAAAGCGCGGGCCGGCGCGGCGAGCTCCTTGGCGAGGGTGGCGAGAAATCGATCGATTTGCTGGCGCGTCATCTGCGTTCGAGGTCGAGTGCCACCCGCTCGAGCAGGCTCGCCAGCGTCCCCTCGTCGAGTCGGGTCCTGAGCTGGAAGTAGGCGCGGTCGGCCGCGGGGCGGGCCCGGCGTCGGCGTCCGTCCGCTCGGGCGCGTTGGCTCGAGGTCACCTGCCGCAGCTGCTCGGCCAGGGCCGCCTCGTGCGGCGTCTTGGTCGTCGTGCCGCGGGTGGCGGCGCGGGCCACGCGCTCCATGGCGGTGCGGGTCAACGGTGGCGCGTCGGCGTAGGGAGGCTCGCCATCCGCCAAGACGCCGGGCCTCACCTCGAGGGCGAGCGCGATAGACCGCAGCGTCCTGAGCGTCACCTCTCGATCGCCGCGCTCGATCGCTGACAGGTTGGGTCGGGGGACACCAGCGGCGCGTGCCAGCGCCTCCTGGGTCATTCCCCGGGCGAGGCGCCACGCCATCACCGTCGTGCCAAATGGCTGCATGTAGCAAATATACTACAATCCTGAGCTATGGACTGGTGACCCGGATCCGGACGCGCAGGGGGGCGGCGCGTTCCTCGGGGACGGTGGGGACGGTGAACGTCGCGCCGTCGGCGACGCCGGCGGGGATCGGGACGCAGACGGTGATCGGCTCGCGCACGATGCCGGCGTAGTCGCAGCGGCGGCACCAGAGGCGGCCGGGGCGGGCGTGGCCGTAGCAGGTCGGGCAGGCGACGTCGATCGCCATGTCGACGGCGGCGGTGCCGCCCGCGGTCGCCTCGGCCGTCTCGACCAGCATCTCGAGCACGCCGTCGGGATGGTGCCGGACGATCGCGCGCGCCAGCAGCGTCTCCAGCGGGCCGCACAGGCGATCGATCAGATCGTCGGCGCGGGCCGGATCGCGGCCGCCGCGCCGCCAGGAGATCTTGCCGCCCGGGCCGTAGACGTCCCCCTGCTGGGCCTGGGCGCGCGCCCCGCGTGAGGAGCCCGTCGGGTCCCGTCCGGCCGAGACCCCCTCGGCCGCGCGCAGCCGGGCGTCGTAGCCGGCGCGCGCGGCGGCGTCCGACAGCACGCCGTAGGCCTCGGAGATCCGCTGGAACACCTCCGTCGACTGGATGCCGGCGCGATCCGGGTGGAAGCGCAGCGCGAGGGTCCGGTAGGCGCGCCGCAGCTCGGCGGCGCCGGCGCCGCGACCCACCCCCAGGATCACGTAGTAGTCGAGGACCGGCGCGCGCACGGTGCCCAAATTTACCGCAGCCGTTCGGCCATGCCCGGCGTTACGTTCCGCGCCATGAGCTCAGCCTCGGACCACCTCTCCCGACGCCAGGTCATCGCGGGCGCCGTCGGCGCCGGCTTCGCGCTGGCGGTGCAGCCCGTCTCGGCCACGACGATCACCACGGGCGGCGACGGCCTCGACGCGGGCGACGTGACCATCCCCAGCGCCATCGGTCCATTCCCCGCCTATAGGGCGTTCCCCAAGAAGCGAAAGGGGAAGCTGCCGGTGGTGCTGGTCGTGCACGAGATCTTCGGCGTTCACGAGCACATCAAGGACGTCTGCCGGCGGCTGGCCAAGCTGGGCTACTTCGCCGTGGCGCCGGACCTCTTCTCCCGCTGGGGGGAGGTCGGGAAGATGACCGACACCAAGGAGATCATGGCCCTGGTCGCGAACGTCCCGGACGCGACGGTGATGACCAACCTCGATGACACCGCCGCCTGGGCGAAGGGAACCGGCGTCGCCGACGTGGCGCGGCTGGGGATCACCGGCTTCTGCTGGGGCGGACGGATCGCCTGGCTCTACGCCGCCAACGGCGACGCGAACCCGAAGCCGAAGGCCGCCGTCGCCTGGTACGGCCGGCTCACGGGCGACAAGGACCCGCGGCGTCCCGGCCACCCGCTCGATTCGGCGGGCCGGCTGACGGCGCCGGTGCTGGGGCTCTACGGCGGCGAGGACCAAGGGATCCCGCTCTCGTCGGTGGAGGCGATGCGGGCGGCGCTGGCGGCGGGGAGCCCGGCGGCGAAGCGGTCGGAGATCAAGGTCTACCCGGGGGCCGGGCACGCCTTCTTCGCCGACTACCGTCCGAGCTATCGCGCCGACGCCGCCGCCGACGGCTGGACGCGCATGCTCGCCTGGTTCAAGGCGAACGGCGTGCGCTGAGTCGATCAATCACGGAGTCGCCCGTAGGAGATCTTTCCGCGGCGCCGTCCGTCTGAGACCATCGTGCATCGCATGACGCGCGCCCGAGTGGGGTTGGGGGTGATGCTGCTGGCGCTCGCGGGCGCTGGTCTCGCCGGCGGCAAGCCGGCCAAGCCGGCGGCGCCGGCCAAATCGCCGGAAAAGGCGCCGGATACCTGGAAGGAGGTCGAGCGGCTCGTCTCCGAACAGAAGCTGGAGGCGGCCACCGAAGTCGTCGCCAGGCTGCGCGAGCAGGCGAGGCGCGCGGGCGACGACGAGGCCTGGGCCAAGGCGCTGATCCGCGAGGCCGAGCTGCGGATGGCGCTGCACGGCTACGAGACCGCGGTCCGCTTCCTGAAGGACCAGCCGTGGCCCAAGGGGACGCTGGCGCGGGCGGCGCTGCAGCTCTACTACGCGCACGCGCTGGTCACCTACACCCAGAACTACGGCTGGGAGATCGGCCAGCGCGAGCGGGTCGCCACCAATGACGTTGTCGACCTCAAGGCCTGGACGCAGGAGCAGATCTTCGCCGCCGCCGTCGCCGCCTACGTCGACGTCTGGCAGGTGCGCGAGGCGCTGGGGCGCGAGCCGGTCACGCGCCTGCCGGAGGTGCTGATCCCCAACGACTATCCGGCCGACGTGCGCGGGACGCTGCGCGACGCCGTGTCGTACCTGTTCGTCGAGCTGCTCGCGAACACGCAGGGGTGGCGCCCCGAGCAGTCGAACGAGCTCTTCGCGCTGGATGCGCCGGCGCTCTGGAAGGGGGACCCGGCCAGGTCCGGGCAGATCAAGCTGGGCGATCCGGCGATCCACCCGCTGGTCCGGGCCGGCGCCATCCTCGACGACCTGGAGGCATGGCACCGCGGGCGCAAGCAGGAGGGCGCCGCGCTGGAGGCGCGCCTGACCCGCGCCCGCGTGCTGTTCGCGAGCTTCACCGACGGCGAGGTGCGCGACGCGCTGATCGCCGATCTCGAGCGGCGCCTCGACGCCTTCAAGGCCGTCCCCTGGTGGGCCCAGGGGCAAGCGGTGCTGGCCGGGTTCGTCGAGGCGCGCGGTCTCCCCGGCGCGCTGGTGCGGGCACGCGCGCTGGCGGCCGCCGGCGCCCAGGCCTACCCGAAGACGCCCGGCGGCGAGCACTGCCGGGCGATCGTCGCCCGCATCGAGGCCCCCGACTACGCGCTGGCGGGCATGGCGTCCGACGGGCTCGCCCGCCGGTCGCTGCAGGTCACGCACCGCAACTTCGGCACGCTTCACTTCCGCGCCTACGCGATCGACCTCGAGGCGCACATCGCCGGCAGCAAGGACTACAGCCTGCTGCCCGACAGCGCCGACGTGCAGCGCCTCCTGGCGACGAAACCAGCGGTCGCCTGGACCGTGTCGCTGCCGGCGACACCCGACTTCCAGCGCCACGTCACGTTCGTCACCCCGCCCGTCGGCAAGCCGGGGCTCTACGCGATCGTCGCCTCGGTGCGCCCCGACTTCGCCGCCGCCAACAACCGGATCCTCTCCCTCGACCTTCTCGCGACGGGAATCGTGATCGTGACCGAACGCTCGTCGGGCGGGCAGGGAGACGGGGGTGCCGGGGCGCCCCTGGAAGCCCGCGTGCTCGACGGAGACAGCGGTCAGCCGGTCGCGGGCGCCGAGGTGCTGCTCTACCGCTACGACTACCAGGGCGGACACAAGGTCGCGGCCAGCCGCAAGACCGACGGCCGCGGGAAGGTCACGTTCACCGGCGTCAGGGAGGGGCGCGAGCATTTCCTGCTCGCCCGGCGTGGGGCCGACCGCGCGCTCGACACCAACACCCAGTCGTACTGGCGCGGCGCCAGCCCCGGCGAGCAGACCAACGCCCTCGTCTACACCGACCGCAGCATCTACCGCCCGTTGCAGAAGCTGTTCTTCAAGGCGGTGGTGTTTCGCGGGCGCGGCGACGAGGCGCGCTACCGCGTCGTCGCCGATCAGACGGTGACGGCGGCGCTCTACGACGCCAACGGTGAAGAGGTCGCGAAGCAGGCGCTGAAGACCAACGCGTTCGGCTCGGTGGCCGGCGAGTTCACGCTGGCGTCCGGCCGGCTGCTCGGCGCCTGGTCCGTCCGGACCGACGTCGGGGGCGCGGCGACGGTGCGGGTCGAGGAGTACAAGCGGCCGACCTTCGAGGCGAAGCTGCAGGAGGCGAAGCAGTCGTTCCGGCTGAACCGCCCCGCGACGGTCTCCGGCGAGGCGCGCTACTACTTCGGCCTCCCGGTCACCACCGGCCAGGTTCGCTGGCGGGTGACGCGCGCGCCGGTCTACCCGTACTGGTGGGGCTGGCGCTGGGGCGCGCCGGTCGTGCGGACGCAGACGGTGGCGAGCGGCGTCGCCCGGCTCGGCGGCGCGGGGCAGTTCAGCTTCTCGTTCACGCCGCGTGCGGCGGAGCCCGCCAAGATGGCGGCCAAGTCGTCGGGCAAACCGGCGCCGGGCCCGGCCGACGAGGCGGCGATCTCGTACCGCTACCACGTCGTCGCCGACGTCACCGACGAGGGGGGCGAGACCCGCAGCGCCGAACGCGGCTTCCGCCTGGGGCTGGTCAGCGTCGAGGCGCGGCTGGACGCCGGGGCCGGCTTCCTGCGCGACGGCCAGGCGGCGACGGTCAAGGCGACGCGGACCGACCTCGACGGCACCCCGCGCGCCGGGCAGGGGAGCTGGCGCCTGACCGCGCTGGTGCAGCCGGCCCAGCCGCTGCTTCCCGCCGAGCAGCAGCCGTCGCCGCGGAGCGACGCCGCTCACCTTCGAGACGCCCGGGGACAAGCTGCGCCCGCGCTGGGAGTCGGGCGCCCCACGTGACGAGACGATGCGCGGCTGGCCCGACGGCGCCCAGCGCGCGGCGGGGGCGCTGGTCCACGACGCGAAGGGCGAGGCGGCGATCGCGCTGCCGGCGCTGGCGGCCGGCGCCTATCGCCTGACGTACACGACCACCGACGAGTTCGGGGCGCGTTACGAGACGACGACCGAGCTGATCGTCGCCGGCGCGAAGACGCCGCTGGCGCTGCCCGCGGCGCTGATCGTCGAGAACCCGACGGTGACGGTGGGCGGCACCGCCCGGTTGCTGGTCACCAGCGGCTTCGCCGGGCAGCCGATCCTGCTGCAGACCTGGCGCGCCGGGAAGCGCACCGCCGAGCGCCAGCTGACCGCGGGGAAGGACGGCGCGCTGATCGAGCTGCCGGTCCGCGACGACGATCGGGGCGGCTTCGGCGTCACGATGATCGCGCTGCGCGACCATCAACTGCTGACCGAGAACGCGCGCGTCTTCGTCCCCTGGGACGACCGCGAGCTGAAGGTGGAGATCGCCAGCTTCCGCGACAAGCTGCGTCCGGGGGCCAAGGAGACCTTCAAGGTCACGGTCAAAGGGCCACCGTCGGCGAAGCCCGAGGCGGCGGCGGCCGAGCTGCTGGCGTACATGTACGATCGCTCGCTGGATCTCTTCGCGCCGCACCACCCCCCGTCGCCGATGAGCCTGTGGCCCGACCGCGTGTCGCACGCCTGGGTGCAGAGCAGCCTCGGTGAAGCGAGCGCGCAGTGGCTGGCGGGGGACAGGTGGGGCCAGATCCCGTCCGTGCCGTCGCTGATCGGCGATCGTCTGAAGCAGACGTCGGGCTACGGGATCGGGGGACCGGGGCGGCACCGCGGCGGGAGCTACGGGCTCGTGGAGGGCGACGGGATGATGGCGCTCCGCAAGTCCGCGCCGGCTCCGGCAGCGGCCCCGCCCCCGCCCGCAGAGGCGGCCGTCGGTGGGAAGAACGAGAAGGCGCGCTCCACGAGTCTCCGCGCCGATGCGGAAGGGAAGCCGGAAGGCAACAAGGCGGCCGACAAGGAGACCGCTCCCCCCGCCGCCGCGCCGCCCCGGTCGAACTTCTCCGAGACGGCGTTCTGGCAGCCGCAGCTCCTCACGGGCGCAGACGGCTCCGCGACGATCGACTTCACCGTCCCCGATTCGGTGACGTCGTGGTCGATCTGGGTCCACGCGATCTCGAAGACGCTGCTGTCGGGCGCGACCTCGAAGCAGGTGCAGTCGGTCAAGGAGCTGATGGTCCGGCCGAACGTGCCGCGCTTTCTCCGCGAAGGGGACAAGGCCGACCTCAAGATCGTGGTCAACAACGCCGCCGATCGTGAGCTCGCCGGCGAGCTGCGCTTCGCGCTGGCCGACGCCGACACCGGCCGCGACATGGCGAGCGGATTTCGGGCTGAACCCCGCGGATCTGGTCCGCCCGTTCAAGGTCGCGAAGGGGAGCGGCACCAACGTCTCGCTCCTGCTGGCGGCGCCGCGGCGGATCGGCATGGCGACGCTGAAGGTCACCGCCGTCGCCGGCAACCTCTCGGACGGCGAGCTGCGCCCGCTGCCGCTGCTGCCCTCGCGCGTCCACCTGACGCAGTCGCGGTTCGTCACGCTCACGAACAAAGAGCAGCGCGAGATGAAGTTTCCCGAGATGGCGGCCGCCGACCCGACGCGCATGAACGATCAGATGGTCGTCACCGTCGACGCGCAGCTGTTTCAGACGGTCCTGCAGGCGCTGCCCTATCTCGCCCGCTACCCGTACGAGTGCACGGAGCAGACGCTGAACCGGTTCCTCTCGACGGGGATCGTCACCAGCGTCTTTCGCGATCACCCCGCGCTGGCGCAAGCTGGCCAAGACCTTCTCGTCGCGCGAGACGCCGCTGGCGACGTTCGACGCCGTCGATCCGAACCGCAAGCTGGCGCTGGAAGAATCGCCGTGGCTCAACGAAGCGCGGGGCGGGAAAGACCCGGGCGTCGATTTCATCAACGTCCTCGACCCCAAGATCGCCGCCGCCGAGCGCGCGTCGGCGCTGGCCAAGCTGCAGAAGGCCCAGACGTCGCTGGGCGGCTTCCCCTGGTTCCCGGGCGGCCCGCCCGATCCCGTACATGACCCTCTACATCATGTCGGGCTTCGCGAAGGCGGCCGAGTTCAAGGTGCCGATGCCCGAAAGAGATGGTCACGCGCGGCTGGCAGTACCTGGCCCGGCACTTCCGCGAGGACTACCTGCGCCACATGAAGAAGGACGACTGCTGCTGGGAGTGGCTGACGTTCCTGAACTACGTCGCCGGCAGCTACCCCGACGCCAGCTGGACCGGCGGCGCGCTGACCGACGCCGAGCGCAAGGAGATCCTCGCCTTCTCGTTCAAGCACTGGAAGCAGCACTCGCCCTACCTCAAGGGGCTACTGGCGCTGACGCTGTCGCGCGCAGGGCGGGCGAAGACGCGCGGCTGGTCTGGGACAGCGTCATGGACTCGGCGAAGACCCGCAAGGACGAGGGTACGTTCTGGGCGCCCGAGGACCGCAGCTGGCTCTGGTACAACGACACGATCGAGACGCACGCCTTCGCGCTGCGCACGTTGATGGAGCTGGACCCCAAGAGCGACAAGCGCGACGGGCTGGTGCTGTGGCTGCTCCTCAACAAGAAGCTCAATCAATGGAAGACCACGCGCGCAACGGCGGAGGTGATCTACGCGCTGGTGCACTACCTGAAGAAGGAGGGCGCGCTGGGGATCCGCGAGAGCGCGCGGGTGACGGTGGCGGGGAAGACGACGGAGATCGTGTTCGAGCCCGACGTGTACACGGGGAAGCAGCAGGTCGTGATTCCGGGCGGCGAGGTCGGCGAAGGAGACGTCGACGGTGACGGTGGCCAAGGAGACGAAGGGCTTCGCCTTCGCCAGCGCGACCTGGAGCTTCTCGACCGAGCAGCTACCGAAGGAGGATCACGGCGACTTCTTCAGCGGTGTCGCGCCGCTACTTCAAGCGCGAGACGGGAGGAAGGGAAGCGACGCTGACCCCGCTCAAGCCCGGCGCGACGCTCGGCCGTCGGCGACGAGCTGGAGGTGCAGCTGTCATTGCGGACGAAGCACGCGGCCGAGTACGTGCATCTGCGCGACCCGCGCGGGGCAGGCTTCGAGCCCGAGCACGCGGTATCCAGGTATCGGTACGACCTGGGGATCGCCTGGTACGAGGAGACGCGCGACTCCGGCGCCAACTTCTTCTTCGATCGGCTGCCCGTCGGTGAGTACACGTTCAAGTACCGCGTGCGGGCGAGCATGGCGGGCACGTTCCGGGTCGGGCCGGCGACGGTGCAGTCGATGTACGCGCCGGAGTTCAACGCGTACTCGGCGGGGGCGGTGATTGGGGTGACGGGCGCGGCGCGCTGACGGAGCGGCCGGCTAGTACGTCGCGCTCGTTCGCATGCCGCTCGCTCGAAGCGTTGAAGGCTTCGTCACGCCGCCAGGTTGAACTGGCCGCACGGATGCCGCCGACCCGACAGAGCTTGTGCGAACAATGGGTGTGCTGGCAGCCTGATAGGCTGGACCAACGGAGGGTGCTGTTGGCTACTGACACAAGAGGATCAGCGTTCGCGATCGCATCGGGCACCTATCGGGGACTGGTTGTGCTCTCTGAGTTTATTCGCAGAGATGTGCGGGCCTCAATTGAAGCCGTCGGGGTCAAGGACGACCCTGGAGCGGTGCTCTCTGGTCAGCTGCTCCGGATGGACGCTTGGTTACGGACGTTATGCAAGCTGAACGAGCCGGCTGACTTTCAGGCCGTGGCAGCAGCGACACGTTCGCTGCTGGAGTCGGTCGTCGACATCGTGCTGATTCACAACACCCCCGCAGATCATCTGAAGGTGCTGGCCTGGGAGCAGTCAACAAAGCTCAATTATGCCGAAAAGCTCGTTGCGCACCTTCTGCGCTCGGGCACCGGGCAATCATTGCAGCATGCCGCCGTTATTAACTTTGCGAAGAATAGCAAGGCTCACGTTGAGGATCTCCGGCGGAAGTACCATTGGGAGGATCGGAAAAAGCGCAAGACCAGGCATCCCGACCGCTGGACCAACCGGAATCTTTCGGACGACGTCAGGGCAGCGGACAAGTGCGGCCATCGCTTTGGTTTCGAGGCCTTCTACGAGGTTGAATACCGAAAGCTTTGTTGGATGGTCCATGGCTCAGCGCTGGCGCTGAGGGACATCGGGCCGACGATCTTCGCCGGCTTACCCGGTCTACTATTTCCGCCATGTGGCGAGATGGGTCTTTTGGCATCTGAGATCGTTCTGCGGCATATCGGAGCTTGGTCGAACGAGGTGGCCGGCCAGTTCGATGGGGCGCGACAGCGACGCAATGTCGTGGCCGGACAAACCATACGTGCTGCGCAGGGCGAAGCACCAGTGTCGACTCCCGACAAGTAGGAGCGATGAGGCGAGTTCATGGTTGTATCGTAGCCGCCCAACGCGGAGGTGCGGCGAACGGGCTGCACAAGCCGTTGAATTCCGGTATCGTTGATAGACCAATGACTCATCATGACTCCGAAAGAATCATCGGGAACGGGACCACACGCCGTGACTGACTTCGAGCGAGAGATCGAGGCCATCAAGGCTGTCCTATCAGCCTTAGAGCCGCTCAGTCCAGTTGGGCGTCAAAGCGTTCTCGACTACGTGTTTAAGCGTCTGGACATCCAGCCACTCGGGGTGCTCAACCAATCGGGCAGTCCTACCCCCGCGCCACAAGATGCGCAGACGCCTCGCATCGAGCAGACGGGCGCGCCTGTCTCTGCTGCCGTTACTGGAACGGGTGAAGCCCTACACATCAAGAAGTTCAAAGAGCAGAAGAAGCCTCGCTCCGCAAACGAGATGGCGGTTTTGGTGGCGTACTACATGGCCAACTTGGCAACGGCGAAGAAAGCTACCATCAATGCTAAAGACATTGAGACGCAGTTCAAGATCGCGGGGTATCCGCTCCCAGGGCAAACTAGATTTACTCTTACCAACGCAAAGAATTCCGGTTATCTCGACGCCGCGGGCGACGGCGAGTATCGCTTGAACGCAGTTGGTCACAATCTCGTCGTCCACAGCATGCCCAAAAATGGAAACGAGACGTCCCAGCCGCGGCGCCGCTCGCGTTGAGGATATGCTCACCGAGTTCCTTGTCCGGATCGATGGGCTGTTGACGGCGTTTCGGCGAGCGAGGCCAGTCAATATCAACGACCAAGAGAGTAAGAACCGCACTCTTGCCTTGGCCACATCCTACTTCAATGACGTGCGTCCCCATCTGGTGGAGCGAATCGGTGAGGTTGAAGCGGTCGTTCACCATGACGGCGAATGGCAACAACTCGTCCGTCTTGCCCAGGGGAATAATGCCAGACGTAGCTACCTCGCCATCCTGGCTCGGCTGAGGCGGCAACTAGCAGAGTTCAACGTTAGGGCACTGACCTCTGTTGCCGGGAGGTCGGTGTTGCCGTCGGGCGCCGAGCACCCCCGGGAGGAACGACTCCTGTTAGAGACCCTCGATGGCTTGATACCGAGTGCAGCAACCTCTTATCGTCAGGGAGTTCTGGATCTCCGTTCTTCCGATCGCCTGTCCTATAGGGGGACGGCAGCTGAGTTTAGGGAGTCCCTTCGAGAGGTCCTTGATCATCTGGCGCCAGATGACGACGTGGAAAAGCAGCCTGGGTTCAAGTTGGAACGTGACCAGACCAAGCCGACCATGAAGCAGAAGGTTCGATTCGTGCTGTCCTCCCGGGGCCTGAAGAGGACACAGCAGGAACCCTCTGAAAAGAGCGCGTCGCTCGTAGAAGAGATGAGCGGCGAAGTAGCAAGGGCTGTCTACAATCGCGCATCTCTCGCGACGCACGTTCAAGAGAGCAAGCGGGAAGTGGAACAGATCAAACGCTACGTGGACACGGTCCTTTTCGATCTACTGGAGATTCGAGACGGTTCGTCGGTGAGCCGCCCAACACGGCGCTGAAGCGGTGCATCGTCTCGCTATCGTTGCGAGTGATCTGTGCCGTGAAGCACCCGAATGCGAAGGCGCGTTCGCTCATCGATACCGGCGAAGGTGTCGGAGCGCCCCTTCGGCCACGTCTCGCGCGAATTCAAATGAGTTACGATGGTGCAGTGGACGACAACGTCTTTCAGCGGATCGCGCGGTTCGAGGATGGGGTTGGCGGGGAGAGCGTCCCATGGTTAGGCGGCGGCGCGGGCGTGGCGGTCGGCGTCCTGGGGATCACCGGCGTGCTCGCGTCGACGTACCTCGTCAAGGTCGGGGTCGAATCCGACGAGCCGATCGTCGCCAAGGCAGCCGTCGCCTGCTGGGTCATCGTCATCGGCTTCGTCGGTGCGTACTGGCGCCGGCAGCGGCTGGCCGCCCACTTTCAGGCTGCCCACCGGCGCCTCGGCAGCGCCGACCCGAACGAGCGGCAGCACGCCCTGACCGAGATGATCATGAACGCGCGCCGCGGGCAGGCGGAGCATGGGCGGATCGCGCGCGCGCTGAGCGCGTACCTGCGCGCCGCGCCCCACGACCAGCCGGACGAGGCCGGGCGGCGGCAGGTCGCTTTCTCGCTGCTCGCCGATCAGATGCTGGCGATGCGGGCCAAGACCAGGCTCGATCTCAGTGGCGCCAGGCTGGTCGGTATCCGCGGCGTCGGCGCCGAGCTTCCGGGCGTGCGGCTGAACGGAGCCGATCTCACCGGCGCGCGACTCGGGCGCGCCGACCTGACCAGCGCCGATCTCCGCGACGCGCGTCTCGAGGGTGCCGATCTCACGGGCGCCCGCCTCGACGGGGCGCTGCGCTCGGATCGCTGACGCCCCAGCGCCGCCGCTCACGGCGCCGTGCTGCCGGCATCCAGCAGCGAGAGCGCAGGAAACCCGGACGCCATCGCCGCGTCCATCGTCTTCACCAGGATCTCGAACTTGATGGCGTCTTCGGACAGCACCTGTAGATCGGACTTGTCGTGGTGCGACGCCTTGAGCTTCTTCAGCTCCTTGGTGAGGGCGTCGTAGTCGTAGTCGCCGTGCGCTTGCGGGATGGGTTGTTGGTCCTGGTCGACCACGACCGCGAAGCCGTCGTTGCTGACCACGACCGCGATCTTGGCCTGTGGCGGCTCGGTTCCGCTCGATTCTCCCTGGCCCTTCTGCTGCACCTCCAGCCGCGCCAGCTGCGTCCATACCGCCGTGATCAGCAGGAAGGCGACCATGCAGGTCAGCAGATCGATGTAGGGCACCAGGTTGAGGTCGGCGTTGACGTCCTTCCGACGCCCGCGCCCCCCGCCTTCGACAGAGAAACCCATGTAGACCTCCGGCGTGATGACCGGCGCACGGGTCGCGTTCGCGATGCGGTGGGCACCGCATCGTCGCGAAGCCGCATCGCCCGGGAGCGGGCGTGCGCGTCGGTCATCAGCAAGGACACCAAAGGCGGTCGTAGGTTCCGTCACGGTCGCGGCGCCCTGACCACCCGGTGGGGCGCATCACTTACGGTCGCCGGTGACCGGCCATATCGTTGCGCTGATGCCAACAGATACGCGTGGCGCCATCATCGCGGCGGCACTGGCCTCGTTCTTCGCGGTTGGCTGCGCCACGGTGACGCGATCCAAGTCCGACGATCAGCTGTTCGTCGAGTCGAATCCTCAGGGCGCGTCCGTCTTCGTGAACGGCGTCTTCGGAGGGATCACTCCTCAGCTCGTCGACATGCCGCGCGACCGAACGATCAGCGTGCTGTGCAAACTGCAGGGCTATCAAGACTCGTCCACGACGGTCCACCGGGAAACAGCCCCTGCCACCGCGTTCGATGGACCCGTGTTCGCGGTCATCGACACGATCAGCGGGGCCGCGTATCGGCTCCAGCGTCACACACTGTTCGTTGAGCTCTCGTCTCTCCCGAACGGGTCCACGAAGTAGCGACCAGGTGTGTGGTGTCGCGAGCTGGCGTCGTGACATGGGCCGTTGATCAGCCGATCACCAGCTCGATCTTCCCTCCGAGCGCGGCTGCGAGCGTCTGCAGCGTCTTGTAGGTGGGATTTGCCTGACCACTCTCAAGCATCGAGATCTCGCTCTGGTTCAATCCGGTCTTTTCGGCCAGCTTCTTCTGGGTCCAGCCGCGCTTACGGCGGGCCTCCGCGAACTCGCGGGCGAGTCGGAAGCGGTCGCGGAAGTACTTCAGCTCGGCGATCGCCTCGGGGCCCTCAGTCTTGGCCTCTCGCTTTAGCTCGGCCATGAAGTCAGTAAACTTGGTTGCCATCGGCTTGCCCCTCGCGTTTCAAGCGTATGGGATAAAGCCCATATCGTCCAAGGCGAGTCCTTCCGAGGAAACGAACGTCCGTTTGCGAGCGGTGTCCCTGTAGGATGGGCGAATGAGCGCTGAGGCGGTTCGAGTCCTGGTCGCTTTGGTGGTCTGCGGGGCGCTGGCGTGCGGCGACGGCGGGGGCTACCGCGGTGTTGGTGGTTCGGGCGGTGGCGCTGGTATCGACGGCACGGGTGGCGTTGGTGGCTCACCGGCTGCTGCCGGCACCGACGGAGGCTCCGACGGCCCTGGCACCGACGCAGGGTTGTGCAACAACAGCGTGCCGGTCGGGGGAGCGCCGCTCGTCGCCGAGATAGCCGTAAAGGGGAATCCGGTCGGCACCCCGGCTGGCGGCACGATCGTTGGCGGGACGTACTACCTGACTTCCGAAACCTTCTACGTATCGCAGTACTGCACGTATGTCCCAGGTGACCCGGCTCGACGTACGGTCCTCGTCACTGTCGATTCGACCGGGTCGGGTCGCATGGAGATCGTGGCTTCGAGCGACAGCGAGGAAGCTCGTTGGGCAATCCGCTACTCGATCAGTGGAACGTCTTTCTCGACGACGCCGCTCTGCACTCTGGCGGGCGTGGAGGTCCCTCCTCCCATGGACGGAGGCACCTCGGCCAAGGTCAGCGGGTACACGGCGACCCCGAACCAGATCACGTTTTTCGACGGGAGCTACTGCGGTACGGGTGTCGACGTGCTGATCAAGCAATAGGCACGGCGCCGCGCGCGTCTGTGTCCCTCCGCGCTACAAGCCCGGACGGATGCTGTGGCCGCGCAGTTTACAGGCGGGCAATTCGCGGCGTGCGGACTGGCCAGTCCCCGTGGCACGGACCTTGGAATGTTGCGCGGTCATGGCAACAAACAAGGAGGCTCCCATGACCACAAACCAGATCCTGTCTCGTTCCCTCGTTTCACGTCCGCTCGCCGCACTGTCGGCGATCCTCTCGCTCGCGATCGCGGTCGCGCTGACGGCCGCGCCGTCGACGGCGCGGGCCGAGACCGGAGCGCCGCCCACCATGACCAACCTCAAGGTCCCCGACCAGGCTGGGTTGTCCTTTCCCGACGTCGTGTCCGAAGTGAACGGCAACCAGGTCGTGATCACCGCCGAGGTCGCCGTGACCGGCACCGCCGGGAAGCCGCGCACCGGTACCGTCGTCTTCAGCGCCTTCGTGGATTACAGCGACGACGTCAGCTTCATGGACTACACCGACGACGCCTGCATGGCGTCGCAGATGAGCCGACAGGCGGGCGACCAGGCGTGCGCCGCCATCTCTCGCGCCCTTCGCGACGCCGCTCCCTCCGACCCGATCGTCGCGCCGTCGACGCCCGCCGAGGGAATCATCATGAGGGACGGCGGCATCTGCGATCCCATTCGTCACATGGGCTGCTGACTCCACCGTCGTAAGTCCTCGTCCCAGCCGGCGCCGGTGATCATCCTGCGGGTTGAGATCCGGCGCCGGTGTCATTTCCGAACCGTTCAAATCGACTCATCAATCGTCAAACGCCCTCTGCAATGACGGAGGGCTCATCGTTTGGTTCACGTTCGTTGACCCGATCGAAGCGTTTGTGCTACCGGTCCCGAATCTGCGGCCCCCGTCGACGATCTGGCTCGTACACACCGTAAACGCTGAACGAAAAGATCGAGCTGAAGGCGACGTCGAACGCCGTGGCCTCGGAGTTCACGCCGCCCGCCGCGCCCCCGAGCCCGTCAGCGCGCCCCTGATCGGCGGCGCCCGCCTCGACGGCCGGAACCTACCTGCCGTCGAGATGTCGATCCGGTGATGCGATGGTTCATGCTGGTATGCGCGATCGCGTTGGTGGTTGCGACGTGGGACCGCCTTCGAGCCCACGACCCTCCGAAGGAGTGGCTGGTCGATCACGTACAGCAGATCGATTCGGAGCTCGAGGGAGTCGATCCCTCCGACGGCATCGACGCCGACGAGGCGAAGGCGATCGCCGAGGTGTTTAGGGGCAGGTACGTCTCGGGATGCGGAGCTGCCGATGAAGCCACCCTTGATGGCAACACGTGGACCGTGAGTCTCAGACTCGGCTTCGTCGGGAAGAAGTCCGACCGGACCATCCAGGTCGATGCGAGAAGCGGCGCGGTCTGGGGGCTCGGGGGACCGCGCTACCCTGACTTCCGGTCGTTTCGCTACGGCGTCCTGATCGAGATCGCTCGGAACGGCCACTAGCGCCGAACGATGCCGGTCTAGACGCGGCGCCTCCAGAAGACTGATGGGCCCGCGGGGGGTGTTTCGGATTTCTGAGGCGGGCCGCGCGCCGCGCCCACGGAAGCCTTGGTCAAGGACCGGTTTCGCGCGGTCCCCAAGCTCGGCCCGGCAGTTGCTATTGGAGCCTCTCGGTGCCCCGCGGGGTGCCGCCTAGCCCTAGGAGGATCCGATGCCCTCGCACTCTGCACGCTCCCTGGTTTCTCGGAACTGTCGTTCGATTCTGGCTGGGCTGGGGGCGCTGGCGCTCCTCGGCTGTGGCGACGTGGGGGGGACGGACGATGTCCAGCAGGTCACGGGCGACGTCGGCCAGATCGGGTCGCCGCCCGCGGCGGCCGCGACCATCGCCTTCCAGACGTTCCGCGACGACGTGGGCGCGCAGGCGGCGAAGGAGAGCCGGACGCTGATCCGCAGCGCGCGCGGGTACGAGTCGTTCTTCGGGCACGCGCCGCCGGCCGCGGTCGACTTCTCGCGTGAGTGGGTGATGTTCTACGCGGCGGGGACGAAGCCGACCGGCGGCTACGAGGCCAGCTTCCTCTCGGTCCTTCGCGCCGGTCGCAGCCTGATCGCCATCACGCGGTTGACGTCGCCGGGCGCCGGCTGCGCCACGACGGATGCGCTGACCACTCCCTACGCTCTGATCAAGTTCGCCGCGCAGGACGGGGCGTCCGCGCTGTTCTACAAGCAGGACGGGACCAGCGAGTGCGGTCCCAGCCTGTGCGCGGCGGTGCAGTGCCCGACCGGCAGCGACTGCGATCCGGCGACGGGCAAGTGCGTTCCCGGCTCGGTTCGCTGTGGCGGGATCGCGGGGATCGCCTGCCCGGGGTACGGCACGTGCGTGGACGATCCGAACGACAGCTGCGATGTCGCCGGCGGCGGCGCCGATTGCGGCGGCCTCTGCGCGTGCCCTCAAAACGTGGTCTGCGACGCGAACAGCAACTTCGACAGCTCGCCGTCGGTCTGCGCCTGCGTCGCCGTCAAGCCGCCGGTGTGCGGCGGGTCCGCCTGCGCCATCTACTGCGAGTACGGCAACCCGATCGACGCGAACGGCTGCCCGATCTCCTGCACGTGCAACCCGCGGCCGACCGATCCCTGCGCCGCGGTCCTGTGCGAGGCGGGGACGCGCTGCGAGGCGGGCAAGTGCATCACCACCGGCCCCTCCTGCGGGGGGATCGCCGGCAAGCCCTGCCCGGGGATGGGCACGTGCGTGGACAATCCGAACGACAGCTGCGATCCCGCCAAAGGTGGCGCCGATTGCGGCGGCCTCTGCTCGTGCCCTCGAAACGTGGCCTGCGACGCGAACAGCACCTTCGACAGCTCGCCGTCGGTTTGCGCCTGCGTGCCGGTCAAGCCCCCCGTCTGCGGGCCCGTCTGCACCATCTACTGCGAGTACGGCAACGTGCTCGACGCGAAGGGCTGCCCGACCTGCCAGTGCAACCCGCCGCCGGCCGATTCCTGCGCCGCGGTCCTGTGCCCGACGGGGACCCGCTGCGAGGGGGGCAAGTGCCTGCCCAGCGGCCCCTCCTGCGGGGGGATCGCCGGCAAGGCGTGCCCGGGGCTGGGCAAGTGCGTGGACGATCCGAACGACAGCTGCGATCCCGCCCGCGGTGGGGCCGATTGCGGGGGGCTCTGCTCGTGCGTTCAGAACGTGGCCTGCGACGCGAACAGCAAGTTCGACAGCTCGCCGTCGGTCTGCGCCTGCGTGCCCGGCAAGCCCGTCTGCGGGGCCGTGTGCGCCATCGCGTGCCAGTACGGGAACGTGCTGGACGCGAACGGCTGCCCGACCTGCAAGTGCAACCCGCCGCCGACCGTCGTCCCGTGCCCCCCGGAGAAGTGTCCGGTGGGCGCGCCCAAGATCGCCACGATGGTCTGCGCCGACGGCAGCACCGCCGGCGCGGTCTGCGCGCAGACGGCCGACGGGGCCTGCGGCTGGACCATCACCCGCTGCCCCTGAGGATCTCGCCGTAGTGGGACGGTTTCCTCTCTAGGAGGATGCCGTCGTTGGGGTGACAATCGAGGTGGTGTCGTCGCGTGCGTGCGCGCTGGTCCTTCTGGCTGCCGGGGTGATGGCTGGCCGCCCGGCCGCCGCGGCGATGACCCTGGCGTTTGGCTTCGGGCCCGGGAAGACCGTCACGTATCAGCAGCAGGGAAGCCGCATCCGCATCCTGAATCCCTCGGGCGACGACGAGGGAGAGGTCGTCATCGTCGACCTCGAGACCAAGAAGCGCATCGTCGTCTACGACGACGCGAAGGCATACTTCGACTACAACAAGGCGCTGGGCGCGGTCCGCGACGCCGTGGGTCCGGCTGCCCTGGCGAAGCTAGATTCCGAGGTGCGGCACCGCCCCGTGCGGACGACGCGCTACCGCGCGACGGGCGAGGTCCGAACCGTGAACGGGTTTTCGTGCGCCATGTACCAGCGTGTCGTCGGGCGCCGGGTCGACGCGCAGATCTGCTTCGCGCAGTGGGGAGACGCCATCGGGCGGGAAGAAGACTTCGCCTGGCTCAACGCCCTCGCGGACGGTTTCGCAGTTGCGATGCTCGGAAAGCGCCCCCGGGCACCGGCCTCGCGCGCCGACGAGAAGCGGCCGGGGCTGGACATCTGGGAGTCGACCGTCGACCCGAACGGAACCCAGAGCGTGGTCGAGATCGTCAAGCTCAGCCGCGACCCACTGCCGGCCGCGCTGTTCACTGTCCCTGCCGACTATCGGGAGGTCAGCAAGGCCCTCGGCCCGAACGAACGGCAGGCCCTGCCGGCCGCCGCATCAGGCGGGCAGGGCGCGTCGTCCCCGTCGCCCCGTCAGCTCTCCAGTGCGGTGATGATCCTGCTCATCGTCGTGATGGTCGTCGGTCTGCTGATCCACGCGGGCATCCTCCACCTGACGGCCAACATCGTCCTCGACCGCGCCCGCTTCCCGTACGCGCTGATCGCCGCCACGGTCGCCTGGGTGGTCCTGATCGTCGCCAATCTGTTCCACCTGCCGCTGGGGCTCGAGATAGCCGTCGTCGGGCTGGCGACCTTCGTCGGGCTGAAGATCTCCTACGGCGCCCCGATCGGCCAGACCGTCCTGTTGTTCGTCGTCTCCGGAATGATCGTGGCAGGCGCCGGCTACGCGGCCGCGTTCATCTTCGCTTGAACGCGCGCGCGTCCCCGCAATCGTGCTGAAATGACCACCGTGAGCCCGACGAGCAACCGCCTCGAACGCATCTCGCGGGCGCTCGCCGTCGCCGGCTGCGTGCTCGGCGCTTCGTGGGGTGTCCAGTGGACCATTCGCGTCGGAGATCCCTTTGGCAAAGAAGGGCTCCTGCAGCTGATGTTCTCACTCGTGATGGCGATATCGTTTTTCAATGCCGCGACCAGGAATCCCATGCGTCGGTTCATCTGGGCGAATGCTGCATTCCTGTCAGCGCTCTGGGCGTTGCGGTGCTACTGGCGGCATTACCCGCTCGGTGTTCCGACCTTTTTGACCACGGCCGGATTGGCGATGGCCGGCTTTCTCGTCAACGAGTGGCGGCGGCGGGTTGCCCCGCCTTGATTTGGCGATGGTTCATCCTGTCGAGCATGCCGCGCGGATCGAGGACGCCGTGATCGCCGCGAGCGTGCTGACGGCGGCGGCGATCTTCCTGGCCGCGGGCGAGGGGCCCCCGCTCTCCGAGACCGAGCGCAAGCTGGTGACCGCGGTCGGCGCCCAGATCGTGAAGGTCGACGACACCCACGCGACGATCACGAAGGGCGCCCTCGACACGCTCGTCCGGTACGGCGCGCCGCTGGTCGCGCGGACGATGCGGCTCGTGCCGGGGCAGGGGGTGAAGCTGTTCGCGGTCCATCCCGACGGGATCTGCGCGCGGCTCGGCTTCAAGAGCGGCGACCTGGTGACGACCGTGAATCGCGTCGATGCCACCACCAGACCGGTCGTCGACCTCTTCGTGAAGGCGAAGCCGGGCGACCAGCTCGTCGTGCGGCTGCTGCGCGCCGGTCAGCCGGCGAAGCTGGAGATCAAGGTGAAGTAGCCTCGGCGCGCAGCACGATCGGCCACGGCAGGTGGGTCCGGAACATGTGGGCGCGGTGCTCGATCAGCGCCGGCGGGACGTCGGTGCCGATCTGCTCGACCAGATAGGCGAACGCGGGGCGGACCCGCGGCAGCATCTGCGGGCAGTCGCCCTCGGGCAGCGGCAGCGCGTAGGTCAGGAACGTCGCCAGGTAGATGTCGAGCGCCGTCAGCCGCGGGCCCAGCAGATAGCGGTGGCCGGCTGCCCGGCTGCGCGCCAGCTCGGCGTCGAACAGAGCGAGGATCTCGCGCATGCGCGCCCGCGCCGGCCCAATCCGGTCGGGCGTGTAGCTGTACTTGCCGGCGAGGCGTTGCGACACCGGCAGCGGGAACGACCGCGCCCCCTCCGAGGTCAGGCCGCCGTCGGTCATCACCAGGCGGGCGCACCACCCGAAGCCGTTCTCGCCGGCGAGCTCGTGGGCGAGGCCGTGGTGGCGGATGCGTGTCTCGGCGTCGCCAGGAATCAGCGAGACCTCGCCGCCCATGCGCTCGGCGAAGCTGAGGATCTCGGCCCAGCCGGTGCGCGGCGGCTCGTCGCCGTTCAGCAGCACCGGCACGTTGGCGGCGCCGGTCCAGGTCCGCAGCCCCTCGTCGACGCGGGGGTAGCCGACCACCTGCATCGGCAGCCCCTTCACGTGAAAGATCCCCTTGGCCGCCTCGGACCAGGGGCTGGGGAGGCTGCCGGCCACCACCAGCAGAGGGCCGCGCGCGCCGCGCGCTGCCTCGACGTCGACGAACCGCAACGAGCTCATGGGTCAGCGACGCTAGCAGACCGCGATTGCCTTGGCCCGCGCGTCGCTCCAATGTTCCCGGTCGTGAAGGGCGCGATCGCGAACGAGCCGACGACCCGGCTGGCCCGCAAGCTCGGCACCGGCGACGCCGTCGTCGTCGGGCTGGGGGCGATGCTCGGAGCCGGCGTCTTCTCGGCGCTGGGGCCGGCGGCGCGGGCGGCCGGGAACGCGATGCTGCTCGGCCTCGCGCTCGCGGGGGCGCTCGCCTACTGCAACGCCACCTCGACGGCGTCGCTGGCGGCCCTCTACCCCGAGTCGGGGGGCGCCTACGTCTACGGGCGCAGGCGCCTGGGCGACGTCTGGGGTTTTCTCGCAGGCTGGGGGTTCGTGGTCGGCAAGCTGGCGAGCTGCGCCGCGATGGCGCTCACCTTCGGGCACTACGCGGCGCCAGCGCTGGCGCGCCCGCTCGCGGTCGCTGCCGTCGTCGTCCTCACCGGGCTCAACACCCTCGGCATCCGCAAGACCGTCGGCGCCACCCGGGCCATCGTCGCGCTGGTGTTGCTCGCGCTCGCGCTCTGCCTCTACGCCACGCTGGCCGGGGGCGCGGCCCGGGCCGGGCGGCTCTGGCCGCTCGATGCGGCCTCTCCGCGCGCGGTGCTGCGCTCGGCGGCGCTGCTGTTCTTCGCCTTCGCCGGCTACGCCCGGATCGCGACCCTGGGCGAGGAGGTCGTCGATCCCGCGCGGACGATCCCGCGCGCGATCCCGCGGGCGCTGGGGCTGACCTTGCTCGTCTACGCCGCCGTCATCGCCAGCGCGCTGGCGGCCGCCGGCAGCGGCACCCTGGCCGCGTCGGACGCGCCGCTGGCCGACGCCATCCGCGCCGGGCGCCTCGCCCCGCTCGCCGTCGTCGTTCGGTTCGGGGCCGCCGTCGCCTCGCTGGGCGTGCTGCTGTCATTGATCGTGGGTGTCAGCCGCACGGTCTTCGCGATGGCGGCGGCGCACGACCTCCCGGCCGGGCTGGCGGCCGTCGAGCCACGACGCCAGATCCCGCGCCGCGCCGAGCTGGCGGTCGGCGCGGTCGTCGTCGTGCTGGTGGCCGTGCTGGACGTCGGCGCGGCGATCGGCTTCAGCGCGTTCACCGTGCTGACGTACTACGCGGTCGCCAACGCGGCCGCCTTGACCCTGGCGCCCCAAGAGCAGCCTGAAGGTCGGCGGTGGCCACGCGCGCTCGCCGCCGCCGGGCTCGTCGGCTGCGCGCTCGTCGCCGCGAGCCTGCCGGTGCCGACCGTCGTGGGCGGGCTCGTCGTGCTCGGCTCGGGGCTGGCGCTGTTCGGCCTGCGGCGTCTCGTCAGGCCGGGGTGAACGCGGCGAGATCGCCCATGCCGAGGCGCTTCTCCAGCCCCTCGACCTCGGCCACCGCCTGCGCGAAGCCGTCGCCGCCGAACCGCTGGTGCTCGCGTTTCTCGAGCTCCTCGCCCAGGGCGTCGTATTCAGCGGGACTCATGATCTTGTGCAGCGCGGGGAAGAGGACGGTGTCTTCCCGCGCCGCGTGGGGCTCGTACATCCGGACGAACGCGTCGAGCGCGGTGATGAGCTGCCGGCGCTGCTGCGGATCCTTCACGGCGAGCGCCGTCGCCAGCCCCTGGATCCGCTCGGTCAGCTTGCGGCCCGCCTGGTGCTGGGTCCGCAGCACCGCCACCAGCTCGGTCAGCGTCTTCGCCTTCTCGAAGCGCGGGAACAGGAAGTCCTCCTCCTGCTTCTCGTGGTAGTCCTCGACGAACCGGCGGATCAGCCGGGCGCCGCCCTGTAGGGTGGCCGCGACCGTGTCCAGCTCGATGTTCGCCGCCAGCCGCCGCCCCGACTCCCGGTAGACCAGCAGCACCCTGCGCAGGACGCCGTGCTCGCGCATCAGGTCCTCGCCTGGGCCGATTTCCGCTTCGATGTTCTTGCCACCCGCTGGCTTGGCGGCAGACGCGGCAGCGGCCTCGAGCAGGACGAATCCGGCGGTGGCGCCGGCACCCACGAGCATCTCTCGCCGGGCCAACATCTGCGCCCTCATGACCGCTATGTTGGGCCGCCGATCGCGTGGCGCCAGGCCCGGGACAGCCGTGATATGAGGGAGCTACCGGCATGCTCTTCACCGACGTCACGCAGTCCGTAGGCAAAACGCCGCTGGTCGCCGTCACCCGCCTCGACAGCGGCGGCGCCAAGCTGTTCGTCAAGCTCGAGGCGCGCAACCCGTGCGGCAGCGTCAAGGACCGCGTCGGGATCGCCCTGATCGAGGACGCGGAGCGGCGCGGCCTGCTCAAGCCGGGCGCGACGCTGGTCGAGCCGACGAGCGGCAACACCGGCATCGCGCTGGCGTTCGCGGCGGCGGCCAAGGGCTACAAGCTGGTGCTGACGATGCCCGAGCACATCTCGCAGGAGCGGGTCGCCTTCCTACGCATGCTGGGGGCGACGATCGTCTTCACGCCGGGGTCGCTGATGCGCGAGTCGGTGGTGAAGGCGGAGCAGATCCTGGCCGAGACGCCCGGGGCGGTGATGCTGCAGCAGTTCAAGAACCCCGCGAACCCCGAGGTCCACCGGCGCACCACCGCCGAGGAGATCTGGGGCGACATGGAAGGGCAGGTCGACATCTTCGTCGCCGGCGTCGGCACCGGCGGCACGATCACCGGCGTCGGCGAGGTGCTGAAGGCGCGGCGCCCGAGCTGCCGCGTCGTCGCGGTCGAGCCCGCGGGGGCCGCGGTGCTGTCGGGACGCGCGGCGGGGGCGCACCACCTCCCCGGCCTCGGCGCCGGCTTCGTCCCCGACATCCTGAACCGCGCGATCATCGACGAGGTGATCGCCGTGAACGAGGAGCAGGCGGTGAACGCGCAGCTCGCGCTCGCGCGGCGCGAGGGGATCGCAGCCGGCATGTCCAGCGGCGCGGCCCTGGCGGCGGCGCTGCTGGTCGCCGCCCGCCCCGACAGCGCCGGCAAGCGGATCGTCGTCATCCTTCCCGACGGCGGCGAGCGCTACGCGGGCAACGCCGTGTTCAAGGAGATCGCGGCCCGCGTTCGCGACTGAGGTCGTTCCGGGCTCAACGCGGGAACGCCCGTCCGTAGAGGTCGCGTTCCTCCCGGATCCCCTCGGGGCCGTGATCCATCAGCGAGGCAAAAATGATGACGGCGCCCGCGATGCTGTTGTTCCAGAACACGGCGGTCCCATAGGACAGAGCCAGCGTCAGGACGAGCAACAGGAACCCCACCGCCACGTTGGCGTAGCGCGCCCATCCGAAGCGGCCGCTCAGGACCGCGAACAGCACCGTCAGCACGCCGGCCACGGCCGTGTACGTGAAGCCCACGGAGGTGTGTGGCCAGGCGAAGGCCGTGAGAAACAACCAGATGCCGATCAGGGCGTTGAAAATGCGCGGCGTCATCGTCTTCCCGCCTTTCACCCCAAATCTGCTGTCGGCCGACTTGCGGGCAAGGGGGAGGCGACTTAGCTCGACCAGCCTGGCTGAGTCCTGGCCCGTGCTCTACCGCGCGAAGCGAAGCGCGCCGTTCACCAGCGTGCACGCGGGGACGTAGCTCCCGATCTCACGCCGCGTCCACCAGGCTCCGGTTCGGCGCCGGGTCGGCAGATCGGTCATCTCGTAGTCGTAGAGCCGGGCGCGGACGAAGCGGGGCGGGGCGGCGGGGAAGGGATTTCCGTCGAGCAGCGCCAGGACGTCCGGGGCGCCCTCGAGCAGCCGCGCGAGGAACGTGGCGAACCACGCGGGCGCCGGGCCGAGGGCGGCGAACCACATCTGCCAGTCGAGACGCGGCTGGTGCGGCGCCACCCAGGGCGGCCGCCGCGTCGGGTCGCCGGGCTTGTAGCGAAACGGATACTCCGCCCAGTGATCGCCGTCGTTCGAGCCTTCGACGACGATCTCGGGCCGCGTGGTCGTCATCATCGAGAACAGGCCGTAGCTGTTCACGGCGTGCAGCGGCGCGGTGACGGTGGCCAGCCGCTCGACGAGCGCGATCGGCCGCGTCCGGGGGCGCAGTGTGGAGGAAAGCTCGGTGAGACCGAGGACCCCGAGGCCGCCGGCGGGCAGGGCTTCGAGCGCGGCCTCGAGCGCGGCGCCGAGCCGGCGCACACCGGTGGGGCGGGCGGCCGGGCGCTCGAGCGCGCTGAACGTGAGCACCGCCGTCAGCGCGTTGAAGAAGGCGTAGTTGCCGGTCGCGGCGATGAGCCCCTGGAACCCGGTCAGGATCGCGACGGCCGCCTTCCGCACGCGGCGCGGACCGAACAGGAGCGCGGGGACGCCGCACTCGACCAGCAGCGCGAGGGCGGTCCCGAACCGCAGCACCCGACGGGGGAGGTGGTGCGCATACCAGCCCAGCGGCGTCGGCAGCGGCTGCGTCTCGTTGTGGTGGCAGCAGGCGGTGAGATCGCGCCAGGTCCGATCGTGCGAGGCCAGCTTGGCGATCCCGGACTCGAGCTGCAGCCGGAGGGCGAGCGTGCGCATCAGCCAGCGCCGCGGCCTGCCGAACAGCGCGTGCAGGCCGGCCTCGAGCAGCAGCGTGTCCCACTGGAAGCGCATGAACACGCGCCCCGCCGTGACGAACGACAGGTAGGCGGCCCAGGCGACCGCGGCCGCGAGCCGGGGCACGAGCCCGAGCGCCAGCGCCAGCCCGGCGGCCTGGCCCGCGCCGCACAGACGGACGAGCCCCGCGTCCGAGGAATCCAGCCACAGCAAAGAGGGCACGGCGCGGATGCGCAGCCGCCGCCGCTCGCGCTCGGCCACCGGAAGCTCGACGACCGCGCGGTCGACGGCGTCGAGGTGGTCGCGAATCGGGAGGAGGCCGCGGCTGCCGTAGAGCCCGCGGACCTGGGATCTCAGCGACGTGAACGCGGCCAGATAGATCAGCCCCAGGCCGCGAAGGACGAGCCCAGGGCCGGCTTTCCGTCGCGTGCGCGTCGCGCGCTTGAGGTCCGCAAGTCGCATGCCTTGCGATCAACCTGAGAGCCGCCGTCCCGACGAACAAGCCGGTCGGCGCGCGAACGCCGCTGAGTTTCTACCGGCCCAGCAGCGCGCGCAGCCACGAGCGCTGGGCAGCCTGGGGCGCGTTGGCGTCCTTGCTTTCCTTGTCCCCCCGGGCGTCCTCGTCGCGGCAGCTACAACGGGCAGCCGGCGGAACGTCGCCCAGCACCTGCTCGATGTGCGCGCCGCAGCCGGCATAGGTCGGCCGCCCGCACTTCGGGCAATCGACACGCCGGCACATCAGAGGGATCTCGCCGTGGGTTGCACGGCCGCAAGCATACGCAACGGCCCCCCCCTGTCACGACGACGCGGACAGGCGCAGGTACAATCAGGGCGTGACCTGCCTTGGCCCCTTGGTCGTCGCGGCCTGGCTCGGGTGGGGGCCCGGAGCGCCTTCGGTGAACACCAGGCCGCCGGCAGCCGAGACGGTGGTACTCGGCGAGCGCTGGGGCTGCGCGATGACGCCGTCCGTGAGGGGGCCCACCTGGCATTGCTGGCGCGCCGCCGCACCGGACGGAATCGGCGAGACGCCGGCGACATGGGTCCCCTGGATGGATGGCCGCCGCCAGCTCTACGCTGGTCCCGATCGCCTGTGCACGATCAGCGGCGGGGTGGCGAGGTGCTGGCAGGCGCCGCCGACGCTGCAGCCGAGCGCCGCAACCGCGAACGCGTTCGTCGATGATTCCGAGGTGGCGGCGCATCACGGGCTGTCCGGAGCGAGGCCTATCAACTGGGAGTCCGCCGGGATCGTGGGCGCCCCGTACTCCCCAGGTGCCGCCACGTCTTTCGTCGGCGCCGGCGCCCGCCCGTCGGTCTTCGTTGGCGGAACGTTCACCTGCGCGGTGGCGGGGCGGCCTTCCCCGGCGCCGTGCGCGCGTGGCGAATCCCTCGAGACCTGTCGTGGCGTCCCTGCCCACGACCTCTGGTGCTTCGGCGACGACACGTTCGGGCAGCGAGGCGCGCGGGGCGTGCCGCCGGAGCACCCCGAGGACATGTTCCTGGCCACGCGGCCTCCCGCTCGCCCCCTCCCCGAGCAGGCGATTCCGATTCCGTTCGTCGCCGTCGCCACCGGCACCTGGCACGCATGCGCCACGGCGCGTGACCAACGCCTATGGTGTTGGGGGCGGAACGATCAGGGTCAGCTCGGCGGGCGCGGCAACGACCTTTGCGGCCCCGTCGATGCCCGCATCGCCTGCGCGACCAAGCCGCGGGCTGTGCCGTTCGCGGTGGCGGCGGGCGCGGTGCCCGGTGCCGGGGATCTGTTCTCGTGCATCACCGGCCCAGCGACCCAAGGGATCCTCTGCTGGGGAGCAAGCCGTGACGGCTTCTTTGGGTCGAAGGCCGCGTGTCCGGAGAGCGTGCGGGCGTCCTGGCCGAGCGTGAACGGCGGCCCTGCGATCCGGGCGCCGAACGTGGCGTGCGCGGCCTGGCCGGCACCGGTGCCCGCCTTCGCCGGCCTGACCATTGACCGCATCGCCGACCCCGCGGCCGTAGGGCACACCGGAGCGTTGGACCTGGGAATCGGCCCCCGCGGGGCCTGCATCGTGCACGACGGCCACGTTCGTTGCGCCGGCGCCGTCCCGACACCGCGCGCCGGTCCGCTCACGCGTGTGCGCGTGAGCCCGGGACAGGATGCCAGCGCTTGTGCGATCGGGGCAGACGGCGCCGTGTATTGCTGGGGCGAGGGCTACTCCACCGACCCCGCGACTGGGGTAACCGCGCGCCTCCGGATCGAACCGCGGCTCCCGAACAGCGATGCGGCGGCGATCGACAACGACGGGAAGACCGGACCCAGCTGCTTCGTGCATCGGCCCTGCTATCAGAAGCGTTCGCTCGCCGCTTGCGCGACGGGCGCCGCCGCCCTCGCCCGACCGTGGCCGGCTCTGAGGGGCGATGGTCTCACCGGTCTGGAGGGTCGGCCCACCCGCGTGAGCGGCACCCTGCGCGCCGGCTCGGGATACAGAACAGCAGTCGGGTGTGACGACGACTGCTGCAACAGCTCGGGCGGTCCGATGGTGGTCGGGGAAGAGACGAACGGGTTGGTGCTCGATGGGCTCGGGTGCTTCGGCGACGAGTCCCGTCGCTGCTGCGACATCGTTCCCGGGCAACGGGTGATCGCGGAGGGCAAGCTGCGACGTTACAAGAGACAGCCCGAGTATTCCGGCTGGATGCTCGAGGACGCGCAGCTCTGCCTCGACGTGCGCTGAGGCGATGAGGTCGCGTCGAACTACAACGCCGCGCGCGGGGCGGCGTCGATCGCGGCGCGCACCGCACGCAGCAGCACCACGGCGTCGAACGGCTTGGCGACGATCTCGATCCCCATGTCGGCCAGGAACGAAGCGGGGAGGGCGTCGCCGCCGTAACCGCTGGTGAACAGGAAGCGGGCCGACGGACGGGCGGCGCGGATGCGCTCGCAGGCCTCGCGGCCGGTCATCACCGGCATGACCGCGTCGAGGATGTGGAGGGCAAACGACTCGTTGGCCGCGGCTTCGACGGCCTCGGCGCCGTTGGCGACCGCGACGACGCTGTAGCCGGCGCCCGCCAGCACCCGCGCGACGATCGGCAGCAGGAACGGCTGATCGTCAGCGAGCAGGATCCGCTCGGTGCCCCTGGGCGCCCCCGCGATGACGATCGGCTCCCGCGCGGACGGGACCGCGTCGACGATCGGCAGGTAGATCTCGAACGTCGTCCCGATCCCCACCTGCGACCGGCAGTGGATGAGGCCCGCGTGCTGCTGGACGACGCTCCAGGTGACGGCCAGCCCCAGCCCGGTCCCTTCGCCCAGCGGCTTGGTGGTGAAGAACGGCTCGAACATCCGCTCGACCACCTCGGGCGGCATCCCGCACCCGGTGTCGCTGATGGTGAGGCGAACGAACCGGCCGGGCCTTGCCCAGGGATGGGTGCGCGGGAAGTCCGGACCGAGCTCGACCGCCTCGGTCGTCATCACCAGCCGCCCGCCGTTCGGCATCGCGTCGCGCGCGTTGAGGGCGAGGTTCATCAAGGCCTGGTCGAACTGATGGTGATCGAGCGGCACCGCGGGGAGCCCGCCCTCGGCGCCGAAGACGGTCCGGATGTGCGCGGGGATCACCCGCTCCAGCAGCCGCAAGCAGCGGCTCACGACGTCGTTGATGTCGGCCGGCTGGAAGGTCGGGGGCTGGCTGCGACCCAGCATCAGCAGCTTGCTGGTCAGGTCGCTGGCGCTGCGCTCGGCCGTGTCGATGGTCGCCAGGTCGCTCCGCTGCGCGTCGGTGAGCGGGCCGGCGGCGATGAAGCCGACGCTGGCGCGGATGACCGTCAGCAGGTTGTGGAAGTCGTGCGCCACGCCACCCGCCAGCAGCCCCAGGCTCTCCAGCCGCTGGCGCTGGGCGAGCTGCGCCTGCAGCCGGGCGCGCGCCTCGTCGCGGTGGCGGAGCACCATGCGCGCGATCGCCACCGACGCGAGGTTCCCCAGGTGCAGCAGCTCGGGGATGGCGGTGTCGTCGACGGCGACCGCCCCCTCGTCGCCGAAGGTTCCACCGCCGAGGATCCCCAGCGTACGATCCACGACGCCGATCGGGACATTGACCACCGAACGGTTGCCCAGCCCGCGGGCGACGTCGGGGTTGCCGGGCATACCGCGCGCGTCCGGAATCACGATCGGCATCTCGTCGCGGCGCAGGGCCGTGACCAGCCAGTCGCCGGAGATCGGGGCGATGGGGAGCTCGGCGCGGATCGCCGCGGCGTGCGGGCCGGCGACCGCCACCAGCACCGCCTGCTCGTCGTCCTCGCGCACGAAGACGTAGAGCCAGGCGTTGGTCAGGCCGAAGCGCGCATGGAGCTCTCGCCGCACGAGCTCGATCAGCCCGTCGTAGTCGTCGATCCGTCGCAGCTCGCGCGCGAACTCGGTCAACCAGCCGGCGTCGCCATGACGCAGGGTCGCCTCCGCCACGGGGCCATGATACGCGAAACGCGAGCGCGAAAATCCGCTCGCGCTGCGCGCGGGAGCGGGAGCGGCACGGACTCAGACCCGGATAGCCGCACCCCCGCGCTGCGCGCGGGAGCGGCTAGTTCCAGCTCATCGTGTCGAAATGAATGGTGATCGACTGCGGCGACCCGTACGCCGAGGTCGTGGCGGTGATGGCCGTTCCGCCCCCGGCGCCGGCCATGCCGGCACCGCCTGCGGCGCCCCCAGCGCCACCTGCGGAGCCCGCGGCGCCAGCGCCGCCCCCGGAGCCCGCGGCGCCAGCGCCGCCCCCGGAGCCCGCCGCGCCGCCGGCCGAGAGGCCGCTGGCGAGCTGGACGCCGATCTGAACGATGTCGCCGGGGACCCACCCCGTGGCCGCGAACTCCGGCGCCGCCATCTGGAACCGCAGCGTGTGCCAGTCATGGTCGGTCAAGGTGATCGAATCGCCCTGCGCGAAGTAGTAGCCGGGGGCCGGGTTCGGGGGCGATGGGGTCGAGAGCGTCATCAGGTGAACGATCCCGGTGAACGTGCCGCTGTCGAGCTTGATCTGGGCGGTCACGGTCTTGCCGGTCAGGTCGATCGTCTGGTTCGGCGGGTAGACGCGACGGACGGTGACCGTCTGGTTGAAGTCGTTGAAGGTGGCGGTGATGCGCACGGAGCCGTCATCCGGCATCCCCTCGTGGGAGTCGAACGCGACGACAGGCGTGGTGGTCCCGTTGGGGACGCCGCCGATGTTCTGCGGATTGCCGTCGGTGAACGGCCCGCTGTTGGCGAACGTGTCGAGCGCGAAGCCGTCGGTGCTGTCGGTGAAGGGGAAGGTCGCCGGGGGCAGCACAGAGACCGCGCCTCCGCTCCCGCCCGGGCCGCCCCCGGAGCCCGCGACGCTGCCGCCCGCGCGACCGCCGGTCCCGCCCGAACCGCTGGTCTCTCCGCTGTCGTCGCTACAGGAGAGGGCCAGGAGACCGCCGGCCGCCACCAGACCCAGGCAGAAGAGCTTCATTCGTTCAGAAGTAAGGCCGCGACGGGCCCGAATGGAGTCGGGGGAGGCGCCGATCTTTTACAGGCGGGACCCGTCGGCGACGGCCGGAGTGCGCGGCAGCGCCAGACGTTCCAGCACGAGGCCCAGGTCGTCCGGCATGGGCGCCGTGATCGCGACGCGCGCGCCCGAGACAGGGTGATCGAACGCGATGGCGTGGGCGTGAAGGGCCAGCCGATGAAGGTCGTAGGTCGCGCGGTAGTGGCGGTTGATCTCCCCGGACCCGTAGTTCACGTCGCCCACCAGCGGATGCCCGAGGTGGCGCAGGTGCCGCCGGATCTGGTGGGACCGCCCGGTCTCGGGCATGGCGAGGACCAGCGAGCAGCGATCGACGCTGGACCGCGCGACCAGGGAGAAGTGGGTGACGGCGGGGACGCGCGGGCCGTCTCCTCCCGAGGGGATGGGGTGGTCGATCGTTCCCGATTCCGGCGGCGTCCCGCGAACGAGGGCAAGATACCGCTTGTCGACCTGGCGCGACTCGAACGCCAGCGCGAGCGCGGCCGCCGCCGGCTTGGTCCGCGCGAAGACCAGCGCGCCGCTGGTGCCGCGGTCGAGGCGGTGAACGGGGAAGACGTGCGCGCCGCCGAGCGCGTCGCGGACGCGGAACATCGCCACGTCGTCGTCGTTGGCCCACCCGCGGTGGACGAGCAGGCCCGACGGTTTGTTGACGACGACCAGGTCGGCGTCCACGTAGAGAAAGTCGACCGCGCTCGTCACGTTCATCCCTGGTGAAGGCTTGACAGAGAACCGCGCTTCCCACAATCCTGCCCTCGTGCTGGTCCCGAGCCTGGAGGCGATCGGCTTCGATCCCTTCTTCGCAGCGCAGCTGGAGAAGCTCGACGGTGGCCTGGTGCCGGCCCGGATCGCGATCGCGCACGGTGAGAGCTACGTGTCGTGGACGCGCGACGGCATCCGGAAGGCCGTCCTGTCCGGCCGCCGCGTCGGCGGCTGGAAGACCGCCGCCGAGCGGCCCCAGGTCGGCGACTGGGTGACGGGGACGTACGAGAGCTCCGCCGGCGCGCTGGTCATCGAGCACCTGCTCGCGCGACGCACCTGCCTCGTCCGGCGGGCCGCCGGAGAGACCGGGGAGGCGCAGATCATCGCGTCGAACGTCGACGTCGTCGGTGTCGTCAGCGCCTTCGGTGGTGATGGCGAGGGCGCGGCGCGCGATCGGCGCCTCATCAACGAAGGTCGGCTCAGGCGCTACCTGGCGGCTGTCGCGCAGAGCGGGGCGTCACCTCTCCTGATCTTCAACAAGAGCGACCTGAGCGACGCGCCGGAGCAGGTCGGTGACAGCCTCCGGCAGCTCTTTCCCGGCGTTCCCGTGGTGTTGCTGAGCGGCCAGCGAGGCCTCGGGATGGACCAGCTGCACCAGTGGATTCGCCCCGCGCAGACCTTGGTCCTGGTCGGGATGTCGGGGGTCGGGAAGTCGACCCTGGTGAACGCCCTCCTCGGCCGGGAGGCCCAGGTGACGGGCGAGGTCCGCGAGGCCGACGCGCGCGGCCGCCACACCACCACCCACCGCGAGCTGTTCGTGACGGCGAGCGGCGCCCTGCTGCTCGACACCCCGGGGATGCGCGAGCTGGGGCTCTGGGAGGTCGAGGAGGTCACCTCGTTCGACGACGTCGACGCGCTGGCCGCCGCCTGCCGGTTCAGCGACTGCCGCCACGCGACCGAGCCCGGGTGCGCGATCCGGGCGGCGCTGGAGAGCGGCGCGCTTTCCCACGACCGCTGGGCCAGCTACGGGCAGCAGCAACAGCGGGTCTCCCAGCGGGCCGCGGGGGCGCGCGCCGCGTCCGAGGCGCACGCGCGCGGGCGGCGCGGTCGCCGCCCGCGTTGACCGACTACTCGACCCAGACGACGCCGGCCATCTCCGTGCCGGAGTCGTCACCGTGGAACGCGCAGTAGTACGGGAAGAAGCCAGGCTGGGTGAAGGTGAACGACGCGGTGTTGCCCGTCGTCGTGCTCGTGATCGGACTACCGCTGGTACCGCGCGTCGAGGGCTCGAGCTGGTGGCCGGCGAACGGGCCCGAGAAGGTCACCGTCGTGTTGCGCGCGATCTTCAGGCAGGCGGGCGTGTACACCTGCTCCCCGCCGAACGTTATTGTCGTCGGGGCGCTGGTGTAGAGGCTCTCGGTGCTGCACGGCTTCAGGGCCGTGAATGTCGTCGTGTCGCCGGCCGTGCCGCCCGTACCGGAGCCTCCTCGACCGCCGGCCGAACCGGCGGCGCCGGTTTCCCCCTCGATGACGGGGACGTAGCCGCCGCCGTCGCCACAACCAATCACCCCAACCAGGGCAAGGAGCCCGACTAATGAACCTACGTTGAGGATCTTGTTCACGCGCACCCCAAATGACATCTACCCTGTGGACCCCGGAACGAAGCTCTCTCGCTGAAATCAGGCGCGGGCGGCGATGCCGCCGCCCGCGATGCTCGAGAGAGCCGCTTAGTAGCGGTAGTGGTCGGCCTTGTACGGGCCTTCCTTCGGAATGCCGAGGTAGCTCGCCTGGCGCTCGGTGAGCACCTCGAGCTCGACGCCGAGCTTCGCGAGGTGCAGGCGCGCGACCTTCTCGTCGAGCTTCTTCGGCAGCGTGTAGACGCGACCCGCCTCGTAGCCCGCCGACGCCGGAGAGCGTCGGCTTGCCCTGCGAAGCCAGCCAGAGGTCGATCTGCGCGATGGTCTGGTTGGTGAACGAGTTGCTCATCACGAAGCTCGGGTGGCCGGTGGCGCAACCGAGGTTCACGAGACGCCCTTCGGCGAGCACGATGATCGACTTGCCGTCCGGCCAGATCACCTCGTGCACCTGGGGCTTCACCTCCACCCACTTGTGCTTCTTGATCTTGGCGATCTCGATCTCCGAGTCGAAGTGACCGATGTTGCACACGATCGCGCGGTGCTTCATCGCGTTCATGTGCTCCTCGGTGATCACGAACTCGTTGCCGGTGGTGGTGACGAAGATGTCACCGCGCGGGGCGGCCTTGGCCATGGTGGTGACCTCGTAGCCCTCCATCGCCGCCTGCAGCGCGCAGATCGGGTCGATCTCGGTGATGAGCACGCGCGCGCCCTGGCCCTTCATCGCCTGGGCGCAGCCCTTGCCGACGTCACCGTAGCCCGCGATGACCACGACCTTGCCGGACAGCATGACGTCCGTGGCGCGCATGATCCCGTCCGGCAGCGAGTGACGGCAGCCGTAGAGGTTGTCGAACTTGGACTTGGTGACCGAGTCGTTCACGTTGATGCAGGGGAACAGCAGCTCGCCCTTCTGCGCCATCTGATACAGACGGTGAACGCCGGTCGTGGTCTCCTCGGAGACGCCCTTGATGTTCTTGGCGGCCTGAGCAAAGAAGCCGGGGCGCTCCTTGATCGCGCGCTTGACCAGCGCGTACAGAACGCGCCCCTCCTCGTGGCCCGGATCCTTGTCGAGGAACGAGGCGTCCTTCTCGGCCTTCACGCCGAGGTGAACGAGCAGCGTGAGATCGCCGCCGTCGTCGAGGATGAGGTTGGGGGTGCCGCCGTCGGACCACTGCAGCACCCTCCAGGAGTAGTCCCAGTACTCTTCCAGGTTCTCGCCCTTGACGGCGAACACCGGCACGCCGCGGTCGGCGATGGCGGCGGCGGCGTGATCCTGCGTGCTGAAGATGTTGCAGGAGCACCAGCGGATGTCGGCGCCGAGCGCCTCGAGCGTCTCGATCAGCACCGCCGTCTGGATGGTCATGTGCAGCGAGCCCGCGATCCGCGCGCCCTTGAGCGGCTTGCTCTTCGCGAACTCCTCGCGCGTCGCCATGAGACCGGGCATCTCGGTCTCCGCGAGGTCGATCTCTTTGCGTCCGAAGCCGGCGAGCGAGAGGTCACGAACCACGTAGTCGGGCTTTGCCGGCTACGACGGGGGCTTTTTTGAAAAGGCTGATCTCAGGCATGGGCAGTTTCTCCTCGACGGGGCTCGCGACGCTTTTGGGGTGCCGTGATTTGCTCTCATCCTTAAATCTAGATACAAGGATGAAAGCGCGATTCGGTGAGAGTGACAGCAGGAGATTGGCCTGTCAAGGTGGGCGGGGACGGTGCTATCATCCTGGCATCTGGATACAGAGATATGAACCTCACCCAGCAGGTCGATACCCTCACTCTCCTCGGCGACGAGAACCGCATTCGCCTCTGCATCCTGCTGCGGCAGCGCGAGCTCTGCGTCAACGACCTGGTGCGGGTCACCGGCGTGGCGCAGTCCCGGGTCTCGACCCACCTCGGCCGTCTGCGCGAGGCGGGGTTCGTCCGGGATCGGCGTCAGGGGGCGCAGTCCTTCTATGCCCTGGCGACCGACAACCTGCCGGCCCCGGCGCGCCTGATCCTGGAAGAGGCGGCCGGCTCCGCCGATCCGACGCTGGACGGCGACCAGCAGCGCCTGACCGAGCTGGACGCCGAACGGCGCGGGGGCCTGCCCGACTCGGCCACGGACGAGATCGAGCGGGACTACTCGCCGGGGCGCACCTGGCACTCGCTGGCGGTCGGCGTGTCGGCCCTGCTGAAGCTCGGCGACGTGCTCGACGCGGGCTCGGGCGACGGGGCGGCGGCGAGCTCGCTCGCGCCCTACTGCCGCTCGCTGACCTGCATCGACACCAACCCCCGCATGATCGAGGCCGCGCGCGCGCGCCTGGCCCGGTTCCCGCACGCCCGCGCCCAGGTGGCCGATCTGCACGAGCTTCCCTTCGGTGATTCGTCGTTCGACGCGGTGCTGATGTTCCACACGCTCACCTACGCCGAGCGGCCGACGCGGGCGCTCGCCGAGTGCGCGCGGGTGCTGCGGTCCGGGGGGCGGCTGGTCCTGCTCTGCCTGAACAAGCACCGGCAGCTCGAGGTGACCGCCCGCTACGGCGAGCGCCATGCCGGCTTCTCGCCCGGCGCCGTGCGCGGGTTGCTCTCGCGCGCAGGGCTGGAGGTCGTCTCCTCCGAGGTCGCCTCCCGGGAGGCGAGGAAGCCCCACCTGCAGGTCGTCCTGGCAATCGCTGACAAGGTTCAAACCAAGAATCACACCAAGACTCAAACGAGGAAGGGTCGATAGGTTATGTCTCATCCGCTGAAGACGCTGCTCGAACGCCGCATCGCCATCATCGACGGCGCGATGGGAACCACCATCCGCACCTACGGGATGAAGGAGGCGGACATCCGCGGCGAGCGGTTCAAGGACGCGAAGAAGGATCTGCTGAACAACGGCGACCTCTTCTCGCTGACCCAGCCGGCGATGATCTGCGACATCCACCGCCGGTTTCTCGAGGCCGGCGCGGACATCATCGAGACGAACACCTTCGGCGCCACCAGCATCTCGCAGAGCGAGTTCTTCGTCGACGATCCGCGCGAGCACGGCGGCCGCAAGGATCCGGCCTTCTATCAGAAGATCATCGAGGATCCCTTCCTCGACGGGCTGGCCTGGGAGATCAACGAGGAGTCCGCGCGGCAGTGCCGCGAGTGGGCCGATCGGGTCGCCAACGCCGACGGCCGGCAGCGCTTCGTGGCGGGCGCGATCGGGCCGCTGACCGTGTCGCTCTCGAACTCGCCCGACGCCGAGGATCCCGGCTTCCGGGTCGTCACCTTCGACCAGGTCAAGGCGACGTATGTCCGGCAGGTGCGGGCCCTCATCGCGGGCGGCAGCGACGTCCTGCTGGTCGAGACCATCTTCGACTCGCTGAACGCCAAGGCCGCCCTGGTGGCGATCCAGGAGGTCTTCGCCGAGGACGGCCGCGAGCTGCCGGTGATGATCTCGGCGGCGGTCGGCCGCGGCGGCGAGACGATGATCTCGGCCCAGACGGTCGAGGCGTTCTGGAACGCCGTCGAGCACGTGAAGCCGCTGTCGGTGGGGCTCAACTGCTCGCTGGGACCCGACCTGATGTACCCGTTCCTGTCGGAGCTGGCGCGAGAAGTCCAGCGCCGCCGTCTCCTGCTACCCGAACGCGGGGTTGCCGAATCCGCTGTCGCCGACGGGCTTCGACCTGGAGCCGGCCGACATGGCCCGCTACCTGGGACAGTTCGCGGGGTCGGGCCTCATCAACATCGCCGGCGGCTGCTGCGGCAACACGCCCGAGCACATCGCCGCGATCGCGCGCGCGCTGGCCGACGCGCCGCCGCGCGCGTTGGGGGGCGCCTCGGGCGAGGCCGCGCGCGCCTCGGTGAGCGTCGCCGTCCCTGCAGGCCAGTCGACGCTGCCGGTCGAATCGGTTCGCCCCCTGCGCCTGTCGGGCTCGCAGCCGTTCACCCAGCAGCCGGGCGTCTACATCATGATCGGCGAGCGCACCAACGTCGCCGGCTCGCCCAAGTTCGCCAAGCTGATCAAGGAGGGGAAGTACGAAGAGGCGGTGAGCGTGGCCCGACAGCAGGTCGAGAACGGCGCCAACATCATCGACATCTGCATGGACGAGGGGATGATCGACGGCGTCGCGGCGATGTCGCGCTTCCTGTCGCTGCTGGCCAGCGAGCCCGAGGTGGCCAAGGTCCCGTTCATGGTCGACTCCTCCAAGTGGGAGGTGATCGAGGCCGGGATCAAGATCCTGCAGGGGAAGGGGATCGTCAACTCGATCTCGATGAAGGAGGGGGAGGACAAGTTCCGCGAGCACGCGCGCACCGTCCTCAAGTACGGCGCCGCGGTGGTGGTGATGGCGTTCGACGAGGCGGGGCAGGCCGCCACCTACGAGGACAAGATCCGCATCTGCGAGCGGGCCTACCGCATCCTGGTCGACGAGGTGGGCCTCGCGCCCGAGGACATCATCTTCGATCCGAACATCCTGACCGTCGCCACCGGGATGGAGGAGCACAACAACTACGCGGTCGACTTCATCAACGCCACGCGCTGGATCAAGGCCAACCTGCCCCACGCCAAGGTGAGCGGCGGCGTGTCGAACATCTCGTTCAGCTTCCGCGGCAACAACAGGGTCCGCGAGGCGATGCACTCGGCGTTCCTGTACCACGCGATCCAGGCCGGCATGGACATGGGCATCGTCAACGCCGGCATGCTGGAGGTGTACGAAGAGATCGAGCCCGAGCTGAAGGAGCTGGTCGAGGACGTGCTGCTGAACCGCCGCCCCGACGCCACCGAGCGCCTGGTCGACTTCGGCGAGCGGCTCAAGGCCGCCGACGCCGGTGGCAGCGCCGCCGACAAGCAACAAAAAGAAGAGGAATGGCGCAAGGGCAACCGGTCGAGGCGCGCTTGTCGCACGCCCTGGTGAAGGGGATCGACACGTACATCGACGGCGACACCGAGGAGGCCCGGGTGAAGCTGGGCCGGCCGCTGCCTGGTGATCGAGGGGCCGCTGATGGACGGGATGGGGGTGGTCGGCGATCTGTTCGGCGCCGGCAAGATGTTCCTCCCGCAGGTGGTCAAGTCGGCGCGCGTGATGAAGAAGGCGGTCGCCTACCTGATTCCGTTCATGGAGGCGGAGAAGGCGGCCAACGCCGCCGCCGGCCAGGAGGTCAAGACGCAGGGGAAGATCGTGCTCGCCACCGTCAAGGGGGACGTGCACGACATCGGCAAGAACATCGTGGGCGTCGTGCTCGCCTGCAACAACTACCAGGTCATCGACATGGGGGTCATGGTCCCGTGCGAGAAGATCCTCGAACGCGCCAAGGCGGAGAAGGCCGATCTGATCGGCCTGTCGGGCCTGATCACGCCGTCACTGGACGAGATGGCCCACGTGGCGCGTGAGATGGAACGCCAGGCGTTCAAGCTGCCGCTGCTGATCGGCGGCGCCACCACCAGCCGCGCGCACACCGCGATCAAGATCGCGCCCCACTACAGCCAGCCGGTGGTGCACGTGCTCGACGCCAGCCGCGCCGTCCCGGTCACCACCAGCCTGCTCTGCCCCGAGGGCAAGCCGGCGTTCGTCGCGCAGCACCGCGCCGACTACGAGGAGCTGCGCAAGATCCACGGGTCGCCTCGCCACAAGCTGGCGTCGCTGGAGACCGCGCGCGCGAAGCGGACGCCGATCACCTGGCGGGTCGAGGACGTGCCGACGCCCCAGTTCACCGGGGTGCGCGTGCTCAGCGACGTCCCGCTGGCGACGCTGCGCGAGTACATCGACTGGACGCCGTTCTTCCACACCTGGGAGCTGAAGGGGGTCTACCCGCGCATCCTGGAGCACGAGAAGTACGGCGAGCAGGCGCGCACAGATCTTCGCCGAGGGGAACGCCCTGCTCGACACGATCGTCGCGCAGAAGCTGCTGACGGCGCGCGGGGTCTACGGCCTGTTTCCCGCCAACGCCGTGGGCGACGACGTCGAGCTCTACACCGACGCCGGCCGCGGCACGGTGCGCGAGCGGTTCCACTTTCTGCGCCAGCAGGCGATCAAAGCGGACGACGAGCCCTCGCGCTGCCTCGGGGATTTCGTCGCGCCGCGCGGCTCGGACCTGCGCGACCACATCGGCGGCTTCGCCGTGACCAGCGGCATCGGTCTCAAGGAGCTGTGTGATCGCTTCCGGGCCAAGCAACGACGACTACAACGCCATCATGGCCGAGGCGCTGGCCGACCGGCTGGCGGAGGCCTTCGCCGAGTACCTGCACCAGCGCGTGCGCGACGAGTGGGGCTACGGCCACTCCGAGGACCTCACCAAGGAGCAGCTCATCGCCGAGGAATACCGGGGCATCCGCCCGGCGGCCGGTTACCCCGCCTGCCCCGATCACACCGAGAAGGGGACCCTCTGGCGGCTGCTCGACGTCGAGAAGAACACCGGCATGTTGCTGACCGAGTCGTTCGCGATGTGGCCCGGCTCCAGCGTCAGCGGCCTCTACTTCGCCCATCCCGCGTCGCGCTACTTCACGCTGGGCAAGATCGACCGCGATCAGGTCGCGGACTACAGCGCGCGCAAGAGGATGCCCATCCCCGAGGTGGAGCGCTGGCTGGGCCCGAACCTGAACTACGATCCGGGCAACTGAACCGCGGTCTCTGCCGCGGCGTAGCCGCGGCGGCGACGATCCTCGATGGCCTTCGCCGAAAAGTCGCTCGGCCCGGTGACGTCGGTGTTGGTGATCTGGATGATCCGGATGGGTGCCCTCAGCTGCTTGACCGCCAGGTAGCCCGGGTGCTGCGCAAGCGGCTGCAGCTCCGGGTGCTGGGGCATCAGCCGCTCCAGCTCCTCGACCAGCTTGATGATGTCGGTCGTCTGGCGCGCGCGGCGCAGGTCCTTCTCCGTCTGGTTGCTGAACGCCAGCGTCATGATCCGGGTGACCACCTCGGGGATGTTCTGGGGCAGGGGGGCCTCCGAAGGGAACAGGTTGACCACGTACATGGTCTTGTCCGGGTCCTCGTCGTCCTCCAGCGCGCCGATCACCTTGGAGAGCGGGGTGTTGTCGAACAGCCCGCCGTCCCAGTACGGCGTCTCACCCCCGCCCGCCTCGGCCGGCGCCACCGCCGTGGTCATCGGAAAGCTGGGCGGCAGACTGCCGCTGGCGGCGACGTGCGCGGGCGTCAGCTTCATCTCGGAGCTGTCGAACCAATCCAGCTTGCCGGAGGCCAGGTTCGTCGCCGTGAGGATCAACCGCGGCGCCTGCTCGGCGGCCGGGAGCTCGAAGTTGGCCGGCCGCAGCTTGTCGAAGTCCACGTGCTTCTCCAGCGTCGCCCGCAGCGGACCGGTGTCGTAGAAGCTGGTCCACTGCCATAGATTCAGATAGTCGACGCGCGGGACGTACATCCCGGGATTGCCGAACAGCGACAGCCGCCCGTTCGCCGCATCCAGCGGCGGCGGCAAGGTCGGCGTCGTCAGGTCGGCCCACAGCCCCTTCAGCGCCACCCGGGGGTCCGGGTGCCGGCAGCCGGCCAGCACGGTGGCGTTGATCGCGCCGATCGAGACCCCCGACACCACGTCGGGCTCGATCCCGTGGTCGAGGAGCCACTCGATCGCGCCGAGCTCGAAGGCCCCCAGCGCTCCCCCACCTTGCAGCACCAGTCCGTTGATCATGCGCCCGTTCCCTTCCACCGTCCGCCGTCGAACCGGGAGCAAGGTAATGCCGATCGATCGGGGGGCGATCGACGTTCGCCCCGGACAGCCCCGTAAACCAACCGCCAGGGGACGTGACTCGTTCCTTCGCGTGGCCAGGATGGCGTCAGCTGCGGAAAACGGAGGGCTGCGATGAGAATGAGCCTGCGAGGGTCGTTGTCAGGGGTCGGGGTGGCGCTGGCGCTGGTGGGATGTTCGGGGGAAGACGCCAGTCCCGTGACCGAGCCGGAGCCCACCGCGTTCGACGCGGAGCTGGTTCAGAAGAACCCCGAACGCACGTTCACGTCGTTCGAGAGCGGTCAGGTCCGGCCGCTCGCGCTGTCGTCCGACGAGAAATACCTCTATGCGGTCAACACGCCGGACAATCGGCTGGATATCTTCCGTGCCTTCGGCCGGCGGCTACGGCCGGTGGCGTCGGTGCCGGTCGGGCTGGAACCGGTGGCGATTGCCGAGCGCGCACCGGGTGCCTCGGCGCGCGGCGGCGCGGTGACCTTCACCGCCGTCCCGCCCGGCAACGGCCGCCGCATCGGCATCGACCGCGACCTGGACGGTGTGCTGGACGGAGACGAGCGCAAGGAGCACGACGACCGGGTCTCAGCGCGCGAGTGAAATCCGCTTAGCGGATCGCGGTCAATTCCTGAGAGAGGGTGTCGCTGCCCGATGACGCTGATACTGTTCCGCGGTCATCAGTTGGCAAAACATCGAATCGACTCCATTGGCGATCTCGACGAGTTTGAGTCCCGCCTCGGACGCATGTCGGAGGGCCGCTGCGATCGTCATGACTCCGAGCTCAGATCCATCCGAGGCGATCACGCGAACGCTGTGCGTTTGAGGCCAAGACCCAGGGGGAAATCGATCGTCGTCAGCCATCTGTCCGTCCAGCGAAATCACCGCCCTCGGTCAAGACTGCGGCCCACCAGGGCGAGAAGAATGGACGCTCCCGCGATTGCCAGGTAAACGGGCCAGAATCGCGAGCCCGACCGCGCCATCACCGCCCAAAGAAAATTGATGGTGATGCAATAGTTCCAAGGATCGGAGAGCCCGCTCCAAGCCTTGGCTTTTCTCTCCTGCGCTCTCGTGACCGCCGCGCGACGGGCGAGACCGTAGGTAACCGAGGCGGCGATCAAGAGGTAGACGGCAACGACGGGAATGCCCCCTTCGGCCATCGCAGACGGGATCCGAAATGCCATGACGATGAGCCAGGACGACGTCACGATCGCCGCCGCGGCCGCGGTGACGCGCGCCCGTCTCTCGCGCGGATCCACCATCCAATCCGTCATGGCCATCGACCGGCGCTCATCGTGCATCATGGTCACGCGCGTCTGCCTACCGAGCCATTGTACAGGTCTCGGTGACCCGAGACCGGCTCCGGTGGACGTCGCATAACTGGAGCATCGCCTCGTCCTTGGTGCGCTCGAAACCCCGTTGATTCGCCAGCTAACGCCCGGGTGACATCGCATAACTGGCGAGCAGGTGATCGCTGCTCGATCACCGATCAGGAGTAGGGGAATACTTCGTTACCCCGTCTCTGCCCCCAACGCCTGACCAGGGTTCCCATGACGAACAAAACCAGCCTTCGTGCGGCTCCTCTTCTTTCTCTAATGGTGAGCCTCGCGCTCGCCGCGTGCTCTGCGACGGGAGGACCCGAGGACGACGGTTCCGGAGGCTCTGCAGGAAGCAACACCTCCGGTCTGGGTGGTTCTGGTCCGGCCGGCAGCGGCTCGGGCGCGGCCGGCACGACGGGCGTCGCCGGGTCCAGCAGCGGTGCGGCCGGCACGACGGGCGTCGCCGGGGCCAGCAGCGGTGCGGCCGGCACGACGGGCGTCGCCGGGGCCAGCAGCGGTGCAGCCGGCACGACGGGCGCCGCCGGGGCGACCACGGGCGTTGCTGGGACGACCGGTGCGGCCGGTGCAGTCGGCCGCGGTGGGTCGACGGGCGCGGCCGGGTCCACCAGCGGTGCGGCCGGTTCCACCCCGGGCACGTCCAGCGCCGAGAACCCCGGCGCGAGCTGCAACGCGACCTCCGGCGCCCTGAAGAAGAACACCAAGCTGCCCAATCCCTTCGCCATGCACGACGGGACCCTCATCACCACCAAGGCGCAGTGGGAATGCCGGAGGAACGAGATCCTGAAGGACCTCGAGAAGTACGAAATTGGTCCCAAGCAGGCGCCGCCGACCGTTGCCGCCACCCTCTCCGGCAAGACGTTGAGCGTGAAGGTGACGACGAGCGCCGGCTCCATCACGATCACCTCGAACGTGTCTGGCAGCGGAAGCTGCATCGCGATCGGGATGAACGGAAACGCGGGCATCATCTCGGGCTGCACCCAGATTCCGTTCATGCACGACAACGTCATCGCCTACGCCGGTGGCACGGGCTCGCAGAAGAATTCGGATCCTTTCTACAAGGTGTACCCGGAGCTCTTCGGCAAGATCGGCAACTACAGCGCCTGGGCCTGGGGTATCAGCCGCCTGATCGACGGCATCATTCAGGTCAAAGATCAGCTGAACGTCGATCCGACCAAGATCGCCGTGCAGGGCTGCTCCTACGCCGGAAAGATGGCTCTCTTCGGTGGGGCGCTCGACTCACGCGTTGCGCTCACGGTCGCGGAGGAGTCGGGCGGAGGCGGAATCACCTCCTGGCGAACGTCTCAGGACTTCACGACCCGCACCGGCACCAACGTCGAGAAGATCGACAACACCAACTACGCCTGGTTCATGTCCAGCATGAAGACCCTGGATCCCTACAGCCTGCCCCACGATCACCACGAGCTCATCGCGATGATCGCGCCCCGGGCCGTCATTGCCCTGGGGAACCCGGAGTACGAGTGGCTGGGTGATGAATCCGGCTACAAATCGACCATCGCCGCCAGCGAGGTCTTCAAGGCCATGGGCGTCGCGGACCACATCGGCTGGGATTTCACCGGCAACCACGCGCACTGCTCGGCGCCGTCATCCCAGACCAACAGCGTCAAGGTGTTCGTCGATCGGTACCTCAAGGGGGGGACCGCCGCCACGAACGTCGCCATCAAGCCCAACTCGAGCAAATTCATGTTGGACACGGCCGGTGTGATCGACTGGACGACCCCGACCCTGCAGTAGGTCCCAGCAGGTAAAGTTGCGAAGGCCCGGGACCTCCAGGTCTCGGGCCTTTTGCGTTTCTGTCCCGATGTCACGAAGACATTCGTTTCTCGCCGTACTCGTTCTGGTCGCGGCGTCCGGCTGCGAGGGACGTGCGGTGTCGGACTGCGGGTTCGACTTCAGCGTCAGCAAGAACGAAGTGAGCTCCGGGATGCCAACCGTCGGCGTGGTCGAATGGTCGTTGGCGGGCGGTGCGCCGGCGAGCGCGACCATCGTCTACGAACTGAAAGACGCCGCGAGCGCGATCGCAAACCGCGGGGGGCGGGCGCCGGTCGACCTCGACAAACCCAACCACCGGACCCTGCTCCTTGGTCTCAAACAGTCCAGGGACTACACGTTCCACATAGAGGCGACGCGCGACGGAAAGAGCTGCGTGAGCCCGGAATATGCCCTGCCCACCACGGGAAGCCTGGCGAATGCGCGACCGGTGACCGTGACGGTGGCGCAAGCCGCCAAGCGGGAGCCTGGCTTCATCGTCACCAGCTCGGGAACCTTCGTGCCGGGCAGCGCCTTCATCATCGATGCCGACGGAGACGTCGTCTGGTACGTCGAGGCCCCCCAGAATCCCACGCGGGCGCAGATGGACTACGAGGGGGACAACATGTGGATGCTCTCGCTCAACCTCGACAACGTGGAAGGGGAGATGCGCTACGTCTCGATGGACGGGGCGCAGGAGCAACGGAACGTCGCCGGGCTCGACCATGCCCACCACGACTTCACCGTGATGCCCGGGGGCAAGATCGCTGCGCTGGTCTGGCGCGATCCGGGCAGCATCGACCCCGCGAGCGACCTCGTGATCCGCTCACCGGACGGTACGGTCACCAGCCCCTTCACGATCGGAAGCAACCTCTACCTGTCGGACACGTTTCACGCGAACGCGCTCCACTACCTTCCGTTCGACGACAGCTTCACCATCGCGGATCGCAATCCCAGCGTGTTCGTGAAGGTGAGCGCGACGGGAGCGCCGCAGTGGCAGCTTGGCGGGCTGTGCGACGCGGCGCCCGCGGGTAACAGGTGCTCGCCTCGGGATTGGCAGGTCGTTCACGGTCACCACCTGCTCGAGGACGGTACGTTCTTGGCGTTCAACAACGCGTACGCAGAGCCGTCCCATGTCTTCGAGTTCAAGGTGAACGCCACCCCGAGCTCGTTCGCGGCCACGCTGGTCAAGGACTACGCCGGCGAAGGCGAGAGCACGATCATGGGAGACGTGCAGCGCTTGCCGGGCGGCAACACCCTCGTCACCTACGGGACTGACGCAAAGATCGTCGAGCTCGATGCGAGCTGGAACGAGGTGCAGACCTTTTCGGCGCGTGTCGGCTACGCGAGCTGGCGGCCGACGCTCTACGGGCCCCCGACGCGCTTGTGAGTCACGGAGCCCCCCACCGTCGCGAACGTCTTCGCGACGGTGACTGCGGCCCGTTCGCCGTTTAGCGGCCCGTTCGGCGGCGGCGACGGAACATGATGATGCCGAGGGCCGCGAACAATAGCGCGATCGAGCGCTCGCTCTGTCCGCCGACGCTGCATCCACCCGACCCGCCGTCCTCTGGTGGCGTGGTCGAGCCGGCCGCGCCCGTGGTTCCCGCGGGACCCGAGCCGGCCGGACCCGAGCCGGCCGGACCCGAGCCGGCAGGACCCGAGCTTCCGCCGACGCTGCCGCCGGTTCCCGCGACGACGGTGCCGCCCGCGCCGGTCGTTCCGGCACTGCCGGTGGTACCGCCATTACCGGTGCCACTGGTCCCCGCAGTCGAGCCGCCCGTTCCGGTGGTGGTGCTGCCACCAGGACCGCCCCCCGCCACGCCGGTCGTGCCGGCCGCGCCCGCGCCAGCGACGCCGGTGCTGCCACCCGCGCCGCCCCTGCCGGTGCTGCCACCCGCGCCGGTCGTACCGCCCGCGCCGGTCGAGCCGCCCGTGCCGCCCGTGCCGCCCGCGCCGGTCGTGCCGGTGCAATCCATCTCCGGATCGGGGAGATTCTTCGCGTTGAGGCCGAAGTACTTGAGCATGTCGGCTTCCTCGTACGCCATCGAGTGCGTGCCGCCTGGCGATGTCCAGGCTTCGAAGACCGTCTGGCCGCACGAGTTCTTCCAGAACTGGCGGTTATAGGTCGCGATCTGGGCCTTGTACCCGGTGTCCGTCGAGGTCGGCGTCATGCTCAAGCCGAGGACGTTCGTCCACTCCTTGATCGCCTCGCCCGTGTTCTTGTAGCTGATGGTCGTGTCGGCGTCGCCTTGATGGGTCATGAGCCGCGGGCGGTGTCCCGTGTAGCCCGGATACATGGCGCGAACGAGATCGCCCCACTGCTGCGCCGTCTTGATCGTGTTGCCGCCCGCGCAGTTGTTGCTCCACTGGTTGCTGGTGGCGTAGCCATCCGCCCAGCATCCGGCCGCAACCCCCGCGCGCGCCACGCCCGCCCGGATGAGGTCGGGGTAAACGGCCAGCATCGCTTGCACCAGCATCGCGCCGCCCGAGCCACCCATGATGTAAACGCGGCCTGGGTCGGCGTTGTACTTGGTGAACGTGTACTTGATCATCTGGGCGACGGCCTGCGTGTCGCCGCCGCCGTCATGCTTGAGGGAATTCGCCGCCCCGACGTCCCAGCAGTTCTGTCCCGGGTTGTCCGGGAGGATGAGGATGAAGCCCTGCGCGTCGGCCTGGGCCTTGGCCATCGGAATGTTGCTGATCTGGCCGGTGGCCGTCGATCCGCAGGAGTGGGCCGAGATGTAGATGGGCGGCTTGGCCGCGACGGCATCCGGCACGTAGATGTACATCTGCATGTAGCTGGGGACGCCGGTCGCTCCCCAGGTGGCCCGGGGCACCATCGTCAATGAGGCGGCCCGCGCGGGCGCGGCGGCGAGGAGTCCAAGGGCCAAAGACGCGATCGCAAACGCTTGAGGGCGATTCATGGGCCCTCCTATTCCCGCGAATCGAGCATCCGATCTGCGTTTCGCAAGCCCAGCCAAGCCGGGCCATGACGCATTACGCCCTTGGTCCTCGCGAGGGGGCCGCGAAGGGGATGCGTTTACCGCGAAGGCCGCGGTTTTCCTGGGGCGCCGACGCCTACTGACCGTTGCAGGTCATCGGCGACCCACAGGTCCCCGACGTCGCCCCGTACGGAAAGACGCAGCTGTTGTTCTGGCAGGAAACCGAGACCTGGCACTCCGCCCCGATCGCCGCCACGGTGGCGCAATGGTCGCCGGCGCTGACCGGGCAGTAGAGGCCGTCCTGGCAGCCGGTCGGGCTGGTGCACGCCTCGCCGAGAGCGCCGCGCGCGGCGCAGCCCGTGGGGCCGCAGAAAGCGCTCGCGCACTCCTCGTCGAGCGTACAGGCGCCGCCCATCGCCACCGTTCCGTCGGCCACGTGCCCGCAATCGGGGACGTAGCGCATGTTGAAGTTGACGCCCCAGTCCGCGCAGGAGAGGGCCGCGGCGTTGTCGAGGCACTTGCGCGCGCGGTCACCGTGATAGGTGATCCGTCCGGCGTCGACCCCGGCCTGAATCGCCGTGGCGCGATCGGCGAGCTGCGCGGTCACCGCGGTCACGCAATCCGCCTCGGTCGGACCCGGCGCCGAATTGTCCGTGCGCTCGGTCGCGTCGCAGCAGGTGTAGATCCGGTGGCAAGACACCTTCGCCGACTCGCTGGCGAAGTCCGTGAGCGCGACGGTGCCGCCGCCACCACCACCACTGGAGCTGCAGCCGCCCAGTGCCACCAGCATCGCGACCGCCACGAACCTTACACGGGAGGAAATCACGGCGGCATTGAAGCCCGACCATTCACAAAAGTAAAGTTGGGCCGCCGTGCAGCCGGCCGCGGCTTCAGCGCTCGGCCTTCAGCGCCGGGCGCGCGTCCGACGACGGCGCGCCCATCCCAGCGTCGCAAGGAGGAACAAGGCCGCGACCGCGGAGGAAGAGCCTCCGGTGCCCGCCGTCGCGCACCCGCCGGCGTCACCGCTTTCCGGCGGACCGTCGTTCCCGGAGCCGCCCGTGCCCTGACCGCTGGTGCCCGCCGGGCCGCCGGTGCTGCCCGCCGTCGCGCTGCTGCCGGCAGCTCCCGCGGGGCTTCCTGTCCCGGCGGATCCGGTGACGATGGCGCCACCGGTTCCGGTGCCGCTGGCGCCGGCGCTGCTGGAGCCGGCGATGCCGGTGGAGCCGCCGGAGCCCGCGGCGCTGGAGCCGGCGATGCCGGTGGAGCCGCCGGAGCCGGTGACGCTGGAGCCGCCAGAGCCTGCGCTGCTGCCGGCGGCGCCGGAACCAGCGCTGCCGCCGCCGGTACCCGCGCCGCTGCCGGCCGTCCCCTGAGCGCCGCCGCGTCCGGTGGCGCCGCCCGCGGAGCCGCCGCTTCCGCCCGCGGAGCCGCCGCTTCCACCGGCCGAGCCGCCGCCCGCGCCGGCCGCGCCGCTCGTGCCGCCGCACGGACTGCCAACCACAGTGCCCCCGCTCGTCAGGCCGAAGAAGCGAACCGCATCTTGCCAGAGCCCTTCGGGGGTCAGGTCATGAACGACGTTGCTGGGGCCGCTGTTTGCCTCCACCACGACCAAGCCGGAGCAGTCCTTCCAGGAGGTGCGCGCCCAGGTCTTACCGGCGCCCGGCGGCTTGATGCTCTCTTTCGTGCCGCTGGCCTCGGTCACACCGAAGACGTTCGTCCACTGCGCGACCTGCGCCGGATACGTCTGACTGTAAGTCAGGTTGGTGTCGCCCATTCCCTGCCAGAACTGAACGCGAGGCCGGCCGCCGGTGAACCCGGGATCCGCGTTGCGCACCTTGTCGCCCCACTGTTGCGCGGTCGTCGAGGCGGGGGCGGACCAGCCGTAGGCTCCCCCGCCTGTCCAGGCTCCCGCGGGAACACCGGCCAGCGATGAACCGCCGGCGAACACGTCTGGATAAGAGGCGAGCAGCGCCTGTGTCATGCACGCGCCAGACGACGGTCCCGCGGCGTAGACCTTCTTGGGGTCGGCGTTTTTCTGCATGACCACGTACTGCACCATCTTGACGATGTTGGCGCGCTCGCCGCTGCGCCCGAGGCCCGCGTCGAAGCAGCTGCCGGCCGATTTCGGCGCGATGATGATGAACTTGTTCGTATCGGCGAAGCCCTGGAACCAGCCGTGGGCGTTCGCAGCGGTCCCTCCGCAGAAGTGCAGGCTGACGACGATCGCGGGTGACGCGCCAACCCCGTCCGGGACATAGAGGTCCATGGCCGTGGTGGCCCCGTAGTTGACGTTGGTTTGCCACTGCGCCGCGCGGGCCGGCCCAGACGCCAGCATCCCCACGACGATCGCTGCGAGCATCAAAACGCGATTCAATTGGCGCGACATATGTCTCCCGGAACAAAGGGGGGGCGCGGGGCCTTCCGGAACGAAGGGGGCGCGAACGACTGCCAGCGGCGACTCTTTCAGAGTTGCCAGTGGCGACTCTTTCAGAGTTGTCCGCGTCATTCTTCGCATTCTTGACCGTTCCCTTGTTATTCGTGGCGGCTCGCGGCACGGCGGGCGCGCCCTGAAGGCGCTGGCGGCGGAGCGGACGATCCCCGACCCTCCGACCCCGTTCACGAAGTAACGGAACTAGCCCAGGGCGCGATAGGTCGCGTCGGCCGCGACGCTGTAGACGGCGTGATGCAGAATCTCTGTCCCGATTTCGGCAGGTTCCCAGTCCGCTACCGGCGGCGCGACACCAAGCTTTGGCAGCATCATCAGGGCAGCGGTCTGTATTGCGGCGAGGTGCACCAGGGCGGCCCAGAAGCGTCCCGATGGGCGGCCTCCGAGGGCGGTTCGAAATAGGCCCCACGACGTGCCGTAGGCCCAATGAACGATATGCGCGAATCGCGCCTTGCCGGCCAGATGACGTGGACGGACGCCAAGCACCTTGCCGGCCGCGTCCGCCGGAGCGGTGGATGGCTCACGCTTCGTCAACCTCCTCTCGATCGCCTGCGAAAGTGAGATGGCGGCCGTGCCGGCGAGCCCTGCCAGCAACCCTCTGCCGACGCCCATCACCAATGACTCGAGAGGCGAAGGCCCAAGTCGCCGTCGAGCCTGTTTGATCCCCCACGAGCTCATGCTGGTAAACGTGCTCATGTGTCGTTGACCGTGGCTAAAGCGCGGCAGCGCGGTCCGTCTCGGAGGGCACCGCCTTGCGCGGAGAGCCCTTGGCGATGAGCTCCTCTTGCGTCGCCGTCATCTGCTGGGCGATCGCGATCAGCGTCTCTTTGTCCATGAGCTTCTTCACCTTGGGGAAGAGATCGTCTTCTTCCTCTTCGACGTGGTGCTCGACCTGCTCCTTCAACACCTTGGCCTTCGCGTCGAAGGTATCGTCCCCGACGTCGATGGCGAGCAGGTCCGCCAGCACCCGCTTGATCCCGAGGTGCTCCTCGAGCGACTCGAGCAGGATGTCCTCGGTCCGCTTCGCCTTCACCGCGGGATAGAAGTCCCGCTCTTCGATGGTCGCGTGAATCGCCAGCTTGTCGGCGATCTCGGTGAAGAGCTTTCGCTTGCCCTCGCCGCCGCTGGCTTTCTCGAGCCTGTCGAACAGCTCCTCCATCTCGCGGTGTTGACCTTTCAGCAGCTCGACGGCGTCGACGTCCTTGGACATGGTCAGACCACCCTCCTGCCGCGGACGATGTGCATGACGAGGCTGACGATCGCCAGCACGACGAGGATGTGAATGGCCGCCGACGCGACGTGGAAGACGCCAAATCCCGCGAACCATGCCAGACCCAGAATGATCGCAAGTAGCAGCAACATCGAAGACCTCCTCAACGCCGAACCAACCCCACACGCCGCCCTTGCGACGCCGACGAACTCTCAGTCAGGGAACGCCCTCAATGTAGGGACGGCCGGAGCAGCGCGCTAGACGTTCAGGTTCGCCTCGGCGTTCAGCTTGAACGAACGGCTGTCGAAGTTGGTCGAGCCGACGGAGACCCATTGACCGCCACGACACCCACCAGGGCCGTGACGACCGCCGACAGCGCGGCCACCAGCGCCGTGCGGCGCCCCTTCCCGGCGATGGTCGCTCTCAGCTCACACGCTCCACGCACACCAGAGGTCGAAAGGTAAGGACGATAAGTGGGGCGGCAGTCAGATTCGGTGCCACTTTGTAGTGGTGGAACGAGCGCAGCGCCCGATTCTCTTGGTCGACGACGACGCCGGCATTCGGGAGGCGCTGGCGGAGGTCCTCGCCTTCGAGGGCTTCGCGGTGCACGTCGCCCAGAACGGCCGGGAGGCATTGGAGTGGCTGCACGAGAACAGCGGCCCCTGTATCGTTCTCCTCGACCTGATGATGCCGGTCATGGACGGACGGACGTTCCTGAGCATCCGGAGCACCGACCCTTACCTGTCGAAGATCCCCGTCCTGGTGATCAGCGCCGACGCGGGCTGCCGGGAGCTGACCAAGGCGCACGCCGTCAGCGGCGTGTTTCCGAAGCCGCTCGCGCTGGACCGCCTGATCGCGGCTATCGACCAATGCGCCTGAAATGCGCGCCTGTAGAGCGGCGCCGTAGGCCACCAGGAAATGTCGGGGCTCCTCCTGGACTTCCTCGCAGCCGGCCTTACTTTCCGCCGACATGCTGAAGGTCTTGGTGGTCGACGATGAACCAGACCTGTGCGCGCTGATCGCCGACGCGCTGCTCGACGAAGGCTACGAGGTCACCTGCGCGAAGGACGGCGCCGAGGCCATGGCGGCCGCCTCCGCGGCCACCTTCGACGTCGTTCTGGCGGACATGCGGCTTCCGAAGGTCGACGGCCTGACGCTGCTTCGGTGGCTGCGCGCGAAATCACCCACGACGGACCTGATCGTGATGACCGGGAATGCCGCGGTGGCTGACGCCGTCGCGGTCCTGAAAGAGGGGGCTTTCGACTATCTGACCAAGCCCGTTCACCTCGACGAGCTCAGCGTCCAGCTGCAGCGCCTCGGAGAGTTCCGCGTCGCTGCAGCGGGACGTCGCCGCGATGCGGGCCGAGCTGACCGGAGCGGCCGTCGAGTCGCGAGCAGCTGGTCGGTCACTCGTCGGGGATGCTCGACCTCGTCAAGCGGATGGAGACGATCGCGCACAGCGACGCGGCGGTGGTCATCACCGGCGAGAGCGGAACCGGGAAGGAGCTGGTCGCACGGGCGCTGCACGAGGGCGGCGAGCGGCGGCTGAAGCCGTTCGTGGCGGTCAACTGCGCCGCGTTTCCCGACACGCTGATCGAATCCGAGCTGTTCGGCTACGAGCGCGGCGCGTTCACCGGCGCCACCACCCGTCGCGACGGCCGGTTCAAGGCCGCGCACGGCGGCACCCTGTTCCTGGATGAAATCGCGGAGCTGTCCCCGATGGCGCAAGCCAAGCTGCTCCGCGTGCTGCAGGAAGGGACAATCGAGCCGCTGGGCAGCAACGTGTCGGTGAAGGTCGACGTGCGCATCATCTCGGCGACCCATCGCAACCTGCGCGAGCGCATCGCGGCCGGCCTGTTCCGCGAAGATCTCTACTACCGGATCAACACGATCGATCTCGCGATTCCGCCGCTGCGTGCCCGCGGCGGAGATCTCGCGGTGCTGGTGCAACACTTCATCCAGCGGTTTTCCGAGCGGCCAGCGCCCGACTCCTGGCATCACCTGGCGGGCCTGGAACGCGCTCTCGGCTCACCCGTTCCCGGGAAATGTTCGCGAGCTGATGCACACGATCGAGCACGCGATGTTGCTCTCCGCGGGCGGCAAGATCGATCTGGAACACCTCCCCAACGACGTTCGGGGTCAGCGCATCAGAGCCGCCTCCCCAGGCGCCGAGGTGATGGCACCGCTCGGCACCGCCATGAAGCGGTTCGAGCGCGAGTATCCTCGTTCAGGTGCTGGCCGAATTCGAGGGCAAGCGGGGGAAGCTGGCTGACCTCCTCGGCATCTCTCGCAAGAATCTCTGGGAGAAGCTCAAGATGCACGGCATCGGCGTTGCGGAAGCGGCCGCGGACCGCGGCCGTCGCATCGAGCCTGACGACGGGCGACTACTGGCCCGGTTGCGTCAACGGGTCATTGGGAGCCGCGCTCGGTGCCTCGCCGTTCTTGAGCTTCTTCTCCATGGCCGCGCGCGCGAGGGGCGTTGCAGGAACCGGAATCGCGTTGTCGTCGGCGACCACGCGCGAGCCGTATTCATTCGCGTAGACGCGGGTGAATTCGGCCCCGAAGAGCACGATCTGGGAGGAGTAGTAGATCCACACCAGCAGCACGGCGAGGGACCCGGCGGCTCCGAAGGTCGAACCGACGCTGGCCTTGCCGATGTAGAGCGAGATTCCGAACTTCCCGATGTGAAATAGCACCGAGGTGACCAGCGCCCCGACCCAGACGTCCCGCCAGGAGACCTTCACGTCGGGAAGGATCTTGAAGATCGCCGCCAGCACGAGGGCCACCAGGCCCAGCGAGAGGCCGTAGCTGAGCACGTACCCCATGATCTACCCAGCCTGGTATCAGGCCGCCGATCCATGAGTCGAGCAGCGCCACCGCCGCGCTCAGCACCAAGGACACGAGCAGGAGGAATCCGAAGCCCAGGACGATTCCGAACGAGAGCAAGCGGTCGCGAAGGATGCCCTTGAGACCACGCCCCGGTTTGGCCACCACTTTCCAGACCGTGTTGAGGGCGTCCTGCAGCTCGATCATCACGCCCGGTGGCGCCGACGACCAGCGTCGCGAAGCCGATGACCGTGGCCACGATGCCGCCTTTGTGGTGCCCCGCCTTCTCCAGCATGGTCTGAATCACCTTCGCCGCCTCGGTACCGAGGAGCCCCGACAGCTGGTCGACGATCTTGCCCTGCGCCGCTTCGGGCCCGAGGAACATCCCGGCGACGGCGATGACCAGCAGCAGCACGGGAGCCAGCGAGAAGATCGTGTAGTACGAGAGCGACGCGCCCAGGCGAGGCGCCTTGTCGTTGCTCCACTCGCGCGCCGAGGCGGTGAACAGCCGCAGGAACTTCATGGTCGGCCCCGATGAGTCATGCGCAAAAAACTAAGGTCGCATTCGTCGCAAGAGGCGACGTTGTTCGCGGCGGCACGCGATCGTGGATCATCGAAACCCGCGTCGGATTGTGAGACGACGCTCCGCAGCTGTTTCGCGGTTGAACCGTCGTTCGAGGCCAGCGTTACGTTCGGGTAACCGCCTTCGGTGAGGCGCGGGCTTACACCGCGTTCTTCCTGAGGTCGAGGGCTGGCACGCAACGTGATCAGGTCTCCCCCCAGGAGGACAGACAATGCTGTGGACAATTGCTCTCTTGCTACTCGTGTTGTGGGCGCTGGGTTTGGTGAGCTCGGTAACGATGGGGGGATTCATTCACGTCCTCCTGATCGCTGCGGTGGTTGTGGTTCTGGTGAACGTCATCCAGGGGCGAAGGGCGGTCTGACCGTGCGAAAGGAGATCAACATGATGAAAGTCTATTCAACGACTGGTTGTAGCGGTGTTGCTGGGAGTCTGGTGTTTTCCCGCGGTGAGCTTCGCCGAGTCGCTCCGCACGCCCACCGCCGAGGTCGGGTCCCCCGCCTCTGGCAGCGCGCCGGCGCAGCCCTCGACTCGAACCGAGGCCCAATCCGAGGAGTCCGCTCTCGCCGCGCGCGAAAAGCAGTCTCCCGATCTCCAGAACTTCACGGGCGGTGCTGTCGTCTACATCGGCGGCGCGACGCTCATCCTGGTGATCCTTCTGCTGATCCTCATCGTCTGAACCGGGCGCCATGAAAATGAACACGAGGTCGGTGAAGCTGGAAGCGACGGATACCCGGGAGCCGGGGACGGCCGCGTTCACCGGCCTCGTCCTGCAAGATACCTATACGTTGGGGCGCGCGTATCGGACGGGGCGGAATGGGGGAGGTCTACGAGGCGACACACGCACGACTGCCGGTACGGATGGCGGTCAAGATCCTGCTGCCCCACCTCCGCACGAACGAGGATGCGTTCGCGCGGTTTTGCCGCGAGGCAGAGATCATGTCGACGGTGCAGCACCCCCACATCATCCAGATCTTCGACTTCAACACCTCGGCAGCGCTGGGTGGCCTGCCTTATTTCGTCATGGAGTACCTCGACGGCGTCGATCTGGAGCGACGACTCGCCGATTCCGGCCCCCTGTCGCTCGCCGCCACGCTCCGTGTCGTCGACGCGGTCACGTTGGCGCTGGGTGCTGCGCACGCCGCGGGCGTCGTGCACCGCGATCTCAAGCCGGCGAACATCTTCCTGATGCGCGGAGACGGACCAGCGGCTGACTTCGTCAAGGTGATCGACTTCGGCATCTCCAAGGTCGCGGGAGTCGGGGCCTCCAGCTGTCCAGCACGTCGGACGTCTTCGGAACACCGGCCTTCATGGCCCCCGAACAGGCCCAGGGCCTGGTGCACAAGATCGACGCGCGAACCGACCAGTTCGCGCTCGCGGCGATCACGTACGCCATGTTGACCGGGCGCCACCCCTTCGTGGGAGACGACCCCGTGTCGCTGCTGTACCAGGTGATTCACGAGGCCCATCCTCCGCTGTCGCGTTCCGTCTCCTGGGACACCACGGCCATTCAACCGGTCCTGGATCGCGCCCTCGCCAAGCGGCAGCAGGATCGCTTCGAGAGTGTCGGGGAATTCGCACGGGCTCTCCGCGCTGCGGCGGGCATGCCGAGAGACGGACGCAAGGAGCCAGCGGTCGAACCCGCGCCCCGCCTGCGCGTGCTCGCTGGCGGACGGCGAAAGGTCGAACCGCCCGCAATTGCATTGCCCGCGGTCGAATCACCTTCAGAACCCGCGGACGGGTTCCGACGCCCCCGCAGGGTCCGGACCAGCGCGGTTTTCGACGACGCCGACCTGCCTCGCAGCATCGATCGCGTCCCGCACGGCCCTCAGCGGGCCGTCGCGCTGGGGCTCTTCGTTCTGGGGCTGGCCGCCTTCATCGGGTACAGGGGCTGGTACCACGGGTTCAGCGCACGCTTCGTCGAGGCGGAACACCAGCTGAGGAGTGTGGCCGTGGAAAAGTGGCGAGCGTTCAAGGGCCACGGCTCCGCACCCGCACCCGCGCCCGAGGCGACACCGCTCCCAATCGCTTCGCGCGAGAGCGCGCCTGTAGCAGCGAGCCCGCGGTGAAGGAGGCGCCTCCGGTTGTGGTGGAGGTTCCCCCTGCGCCCTCGGAGCCCGAAGCGAAGGACGACGCCGCCGCAGCAGCAGAGACACCGCCCCGGCAGGCGAAGGCGCGGGTCTCGGAGCGGCCGGTTCGAGCGCACCGCGGCGCGGTCTCTCGCTCGGGATGGGAGACCATTCACATCGTCTCGCGTCCGCCGTCGCCACCGTCGGAAGACGTCGCCGCCTCGCCTGGCCCCGAGGGGCAGGTCCAACCGCCGGCAGCGCCGCCCACGCCGGCAGCAGCGCCCACGCCCGCAGCGGCGCCCGCGCCGGCAGCGGCGCCCGCGCCGGCAGCGGCGCCCGCGCCGGCAGCGGCGCCCGCGCCGGCAGCGGCGCCCACGCCGGCAGCGGCGCCCGCGCCGGCATCGGCGCCCGAAGGATTCTCGATTCCCGAACCGGCGCCGACGCCGGCCGGCCGCGATCTCGCCCCCGCTCCGGCGGCTTCCGAGTAGGCGAGCGCCCCGCGAGACGACGGCCGAGCTACCGGCGAGCGCTCGGGGCAGCGCCGCGCAAAGGCTGCGCGCGGCTTCCTCTCGCGTGCAGCTGCTGCGTACGGTCTGATCGCAGCCCCCGGCACCGCGCCGCTGTACGCGCGGCACCGATCGTGCACCACCGATCGTGCATCAGGAGGCACGCCCCCATGAGCGCTCAGAGACCGCATGTGCTCGTACGTAGCTACATGACCCCGGCGCCGCACACGATTGGGCCCCAGCAGTCGCTGGTCGAGGCCCATGCGTTGATGCGCGAGCATCGCATCCGCCACCTGCCGGTCCTGCGAGATGGGAGGGTCGTGGGGATCGTGACCCAGCGAGACCTGATGGTGCTCGAGACGTTGCCGGACGTGAATCCGGCGGAGGTGCCGGTCGAGGACGCGATGAGCCGAGACGTATTCGCGGTCTTGCCGCGAACGCCGCTGGCCAAGGTGGCGACGGAGATGGCCGAACGAAAGTTCGGGTGCGCGGTGGTGCTGGACGGCGACCGGGTCATCGGCATGTTCACCGTCACCGACGCCTGTCAGGCGCTCGCCCACCTCATGCCGCAGCCCCGCGGGCGGAAACGACCGGCGGCGCCCCCGCTCCGTCGCGCCTGAATCTTCTCTCGGTGCCTACCGTCATCGCGGCGCATGCACCGCGACGACGGGACAGTCCGCCTGACGGAGCACGTGCTCGGTGACGCTGCCGAGCAACAAACGCCGAACGCCCGTGCGACCGTGCGTGCCCATGACGATCAGCTCGGCGCCGTCGGCACGAGCGGCGTCGACGATGATGTCGCCCACCGCGCTCGACCTGATGAGCACCTTCGCCGTCGCCCGAGCGCCGCGCGCGCTGGCGGCCTCCACCATCCTTCTGTCGAGCTCGGCGATCTCGCCTTCGTTGGGCACAAGGGCCTCCAGGTTCGCCTCGGCGGTGCCCAGTGGTCGCGAGTTGATCGCGTGCACGATCTGGATGGTCCAGCCCCGGTGGTCGTCTGCAGGTCGGCGGCCCAGGTGAGCGCGCTTTCGGCCGCTGCGCTGAAATCGAATGGGACCAGGATTGTGGGTTTCATTCGGGTCTCCTCGTTCGGTGGGAACCGTGTCGTGCACCGTAGCCTGCCGAACGATCGAACCATGGACCGTCTGGACTGCCTCGGACCATGTCGGGTTGCAGATTCCGGACCACGCTCGCGTGGGCTCGTCTCTCGACTTACCCGATCGGCGCGAACGAATTGCGCGCCGCCGGCGCGTTTGGCGCAGGTTACGCGCGCGAAACCGAGACAACGCGGGCAGATCGCCTGGCACGCCACGCGCACGAGTCATTGGTCATGACCATTCAACCAAGCGTCACCTTCCACCAAATTCCCCACAGCGACGCCCTGGAGGCCGACATCCGCAGCCGGGTGCAGGATCTGGAGGAGATCTGCGATCGCATCAGCAGCTGTCGGGTGGTGATCGAAAAGCCGCACCGGCACCACGATCAGGGTCTATTCGAAGTGCGTGTCGAGCTGCACGTGCCGGGACAGGAGATCGTCGCCGGCCGCTTTCCTGCCGACCGTTGCACCGAACACCAGGACGCACACGTCGCTGTGCGTGACGCGTTCTTGGCGGCGCAACGTCAGTTGGAGCACTACGTCGACCGTCGCCGGTCCCACGTCAAGCGCAAGGGCGACCGTGGTCAAGCGCCGGTTCTCTAGACTAGCTAGCGTCCCGGGCGAGTCACCGCGCGCCTCCGCGCCGGCTTCATCGCGTCCAGGCGCTGGCGAAGCGCGGCGATCTCGCGTTCCTGCGCGTCGACGCGCGCCATCTCCTCCTGCAGCGCCGCGACGGTCATGCTGAGATAGCTGTAAAGGTCGATCTGATCCCGCGGGCCATCCACGGCGGACCCATTCGGGACGTCGTCGATGATGAACCCAAGGTTTTGTCTGTCGGGCGCGTCCCTGTACCGGTATTTCGCCAGCCGCAGTCGTCTCAACTCCTCCACCAGGCGGGCTTTCGCCTCCGCGTCGACATAGACGATGTCGCGCTTGGCGGCGCGCCGCGAGATGGGGCAGCCGCCGGGCTGGACCTTGGGATCCTTGTCGGCGCAGCGGAGGAGGACATCGCACCCGAGACCGGGATCGCACGTGGCTCCAGCGGTCGCGCACGAGTTGCCGGCCTTTTCCGCAACGCAAGCGGCGACGCCACCGTCCGCGACCGCGCCGTCCTGGTCGGTCCGGCATACGGGCGCCCCGCACGTCGTGAACCAATGCAGCCCGGCGTCGGCCGTTTCCGACGACGACGACGAGCACGCCAAGCCGCCGCCAACTCCCGCCACGCCTGTCCCGAGCGCTGCTGCCAGCAAGAACCGTTTCATCGTCGAACCCTCCTTGGCTGAATTGGCCCGCCCAACGTAGTCACGCCGCCCCACCGGCCCAAGCAAGGGGGGCGGCTGGGAATCCTCAGAATCCTGAGCGCGGCACGACGCCAGTGACCGGACTCGTCGGCCGCGGGCGGACGACGAAGCATAATCCCTGCGGCGGCACGATCGTTGCTCGCCGCGGAGGACCATGACCAACCGTTTCTCGTCGTTCGCTGGACTTGCCGTCGTAGCGCTTCTGTCCGTTCTCGGCGCTGCCTGCGGCGACGGGAACGCCAATGGCAGTGACGCTGCGGCGGGTGCCGCGGGGACAGGGAACGGGGGCGGCGGCGCAGCAGGGACCGTCGGTGGTGGCGGGACGGGCGGCGTGGCCGGCGGCGGTGGCGGCACCTGCGCGTCCGCCGTCGCGAACGGCGCGTGCACGTCCGAGGGAACGGTCTGCGGCAGCTGCACCGACGTCTGCCAGTTCTGCAACACGCTCCGTTGCACGGGCGGGCATTGGCAGGGGCAGGAGGCCTTCCCGGCGGCGTGCTTCGAGTGCGGCAGCGGCGGCAAGCGCTGCCAGCTGAACGCCGCCTACTGCAAGGTCACGACGGGGCCGATCACGACCCAGTCGGAGTGCGTCGCGCTCCCCGCCGCGTGCCTGCCCGCGCCCACCTGCAGCTGCCTGACGACGCAGCCGAACTGCTCGCAGGGCGACGGCGGCACCGGCGCCCTCACCGTCACCATCTTGGCCCCGTAGGTGCTCCGTCCCGCGTGTTCCTGAAGTGCGCGCCGGCTGCCTCGAGCATCTGGATCCAGGCATCGAGATCCGGCCGCAGCCTCAGAAATCTTCGTGGGATCGATGCTACTATCCCCCGCGAAAATTCAGAGCCGCCGGAGTGGCGAAACGGTATACGCAGCGGACTCAAAATCCGCCGCCCTTACGGGCTTACGAGTTCAAGTCTCGTCTCCGGCACCAGCGAGAATCGCCACGAGAAGCGCTCGTGCGGGTGGCGCGGTGAACGACGAATTGCCGTCGCGCGGGTACCGAGCGGCCACTACCGACGAGCGGACGTGGCCAAGGGGGCGTGGTCGGGCGTTCTAGTAGCATGCATGCGAGGACGCGGAGCGGCGCAGAGCCCGCCGCCCGGGAGGGTGGGCGAGCTCGGGTCTCGTCTCCGACACCCCGAAGATCGCTGGGGAATCCTCGTCTTCATCCGGCTCCGCGCGTGGGTCACGGCGGCGCGGGTGAGCCCGCGGGAACTTCCTGTCGGCGGCGGAGTTTAGCGCTCCGTGGACCCTGTCCGGGCCTGTCGGGTCCTGTCGGAGCCCATGCTACAGTCGCCGCCTGCAACATGAAGGGGATGGAATTGGATTTACCTTATCGGTCTTTCTTTTTGTCGTTGGTCGGGCTGGTGCTGCTGACGGGTGGTGACGCAGCCGCCAGTGACGCGAGCGATGCGGAGGCGTTGATCACCCGCGGGCTGGCGTTGCGGCACGCGGGGCAGGATCGGCAAGCGTTGCCTCTCTTCCAGGAGGCGGCAGAGAAGAAGAAGACGCCGCGGGCAATCGCTCAAGTGGGCCTGTGCGAATTCGCCATTGGCCTCTGGGTCGAAGGGGAAGCCCACCTGCAACAAGCCCTCGCGAGCGGAACGGACCCCTGGATTCGCAAGAACGAGCGCCAGTTGAAGCTGACCCTCGACCAGTTCCAGGAGAAGCTCGGCGCGCTCGATATCTGGGGCGAGCCGGCCGGCGCCAAGGTGGCCGTGGACGGCCGCGTCGTGGGGACGCTCCCCCTGGAACATCCGCTGCGCCTGCCGACTGGCCGCCATAGCCTGGTCATCGAGGCGGCGGGCTTCCTGACGGACTCCCGTTTTGTCGATGTCCCCACGCGAGCCGTGGCCCGCGAGCACGCGGCCCTGGCGCCCGTTCCGGTGCTGTCGGCGCCGCCCCCCCCTCCGCCGCCAGCCACGACGGTGGCCACGGGCGCGGTTTCGGGCGGGGCCCCCGCGGGCGAGCTCACCGTTTCGGGCGGCGCGCCCGCTGGCGAGCCCGCCTCTGATCCGATCTATACGCGCTGGTGGTTCTGGACGGCGATCGGGGTCGTGGCCCTGGCAGCCGGTGGCACCGTCCTGCTTCTTTCGCGCAAAGACAGTGGTTGTGAATCGTCAGGAGGAGGCTCATGCGTTCCTTGGTGAATCTGGGTTCTGGAAAGGCGCACCTCGGTGCGCTGCTGTTCGTGCTGCTGGCCGGTTGTGGCAAGAGCGAAACCGGGACCTACATCGACGTGACCGTGTACGCCGATACGGCGCTCGAGCTCGATAGCGCAGAGCTCGTGGCAACGGCGGACGGCAAGCCGGACCTGATGGAACCCATCCCCGTCGGTACCGTGGCGCACCTGTCCATTGCCGCGAATGACCTCCCCGACTGGACGCTTGTCAGGATCGAGGCCCGCGGCTTCAAAGCGGGCAACTCCATCCCCATCGTGATTGACCGGGTCAAAGCGGAGATCCGGACCGGTCTACGGACCCCCGTCGAGCTCCATTTCACCGCCACCTGTTTGTCGATGCCCTGCACCAGCGACCAGACCTGCAGCAAAGGCAGCTGCACGATGATCCCGATAGCCCGGCCCACCGGCGCCGGTGGCGCGGGTGGGTCCGCTGGCGTCGGCGGTCACGCCACCGGCGGCACCACGGGCTCCGCGGGCACCGGCGGCACCACGGGCGGCACGGGCGGTACCGGCGGCATGGGCGGCATGGGCGGCACCGGCGGCATGGGCGGCACCAGCGGCAGCAAAGCGGACGGTGGCACGCCGGACAGCGGCACGCCGGACAGTGGCACCTCTCCCGATGCCTCCATGGGGTGCGCCAACGGAACCACCCAGTCCTGCAGTGCCCCGCCCTTGAACAAGAAGGGGGCCTGCGCGCTCGATAACGCCACCTGCCAGAACGGCCAATGGGTCGGCTGCGTCGACACCAAGGGCGCCGACACCTGCAATGCGGGCAACGACAACAGCTGCAACGGCACGGCCAACGAGGGCTGCCCTTGCGTGAACGGCACCATGCAGGACTGCGGTCACGCCACCGTCGGGACCTGCAAGGTGGGCAAATCGACCTGCGTGAACAGCGCCTGGGGTGCTTGCGTCGGCAATGTCGAGCCGGCGGCGCGGGACTGCTCCTCGCCCATGGATAACGACTGCGACGGGAAGCCCGACAACGTGACCGACGGCGTGTGCAAGTGCGCCGTGGGCGGCGCCGCACAGACCTGCGGCGCGCATCCCGGCAACGACGGCAAGGGTCTGTGCAAAGCGGGCTCGCAAACCTGCGTGCTGGCCGCCAACAAGGCAACCTCTGACTGGGGCGCTTGCACGGGCTCCGTCGGGCCCGCCGGAGCGGACACCTGCGATGCCGGCAATGACAACAACTGCAACGGCATGGCCAACGAGAACTGCCCCTGCGTGAACGGCACCATGCAGGACTGCGGTCACGCCACCGTCGGGATTTGCAAGGTCGGCAAGTCGACCTGCGCGAACAGCGCGTGGGGTGCGTGCGTGGGCAACATCGAGCCTGCGGCGCGGGACTGCTCCTCGTCCATGGATAACGACTGCGACGGGAAACCCGACAACACGGTCGACACGGTCTGCAAGTGCGCCGTGGGCGGCGCCCCGCAAGCCTGCGGCACCCACCCCGGCAACGACGGCAAGGGTCTGTGCACGGCCGGCTCGCAGACTTGCGTGCTGGCCGCCAACAAGGGCACGTCCGACTGGGGCACCTGCACCGGGTCCGTCGGGCCCTCCGGCGCGGACAGCTGCGCCCCGGGCAACGACAACAACTGCAACGGCATGCTCAACGAGAACTGCGTCTGCGTGAACGGCGCCACGCAGGACTGCGGTCACGCCACCGTCGGGATCTGCAAGCGGGGCAAGGCGACCTGCGCGAACGGCGCCTGGGGCACCTGCGTGGGGAACGTCGAACCGGTCTCGCGCGATTGTACGTCTGCCCTGGATAACGACTGCAACGGCATTCCCGACAACACCGTCGACACCGTGTGCAAGTGCACGACGGGCGGGTCGCAAAGCTGCAACACGCACCCGGGCTTTGACGGCAAAGGGCCGTGCAAGGCCGGTACGCAGAGCTGCGTCGTGGCGACCAACAAGACCACCTCCGACTGGGGCTCCTGCACGGGCGCCGTGGGGCCAGCGGCGGCCGACACCTGCGGGGCAACCAGCGACGAAAACTGCAGCGGCACCTTCCACGACGGCTGCGCGTGCGTGAACGGCCAGCCCGCCCCCTGCACCTGCGGCAGCCCCACCACGTGCACCAACGGCGTCAAGGGCACCTGCTCCACGGTCCCCATCACCCAGTACACGGACGGCGACGGGGACGGCTACGGCAAGGCAGGGACGGCCAGCCAGCAGTGCCCCGGCGCGGCCGGATTCTCCATGAACGCCAACGACTGCGACGACGCCAACGCCAGCTTCAAGCCCGGCGTCTCGGTCTGCGTCAACCCCAACACGTCCGCCGACCGAAGGACCTGCCTCCCGACCGGCTCCGTCCTGACGGAGTCGTGCTCCAGTGGATGCTTCAATGGAAACTGCCGGTCGGACGGGACGATTGGCTTGCCGGGCTACGTCTCATGCACGGCCAGCGGCACGCCGAAGTGCACGACCGCCCAGGGCTGCAACCTCGAGACCGGAGCCTGCGGGCTCCCGGCCGACATGCTCCATTATGTCAAATGTGATGGACAAAATGATTGCCCCGCCGGGCAGACCTGCTGCGGCTTCGCCGTCCGGGGATCGAACACCGCGGACTGCTATGCGGGCGGCTGTCCGGACGGCTCCCATAAAGTGGTGTGCGACCCCCTGGCGCCCACCTGCACCGAGCCCCTCATCATCTGCAACACCTACGTCTCTCCCTCCGGCACGATGGTCTGCCAGTAGCCGCCAACGACCAGCCCGCGTCGTTTCGGCTGTAGCGCCCGAGACGGCTTCTCGTTCCTCGTCGGGGGCCCCACAATGTCTTCGTGGATCGGAACCTGGCGCTCGAGGTCGTTCGGGTGACGGAGGCGGCCGCGCTGTCGGCGGCCCGCTTCGTCGGACGTGGTGATCATGACGGGGCCGATCGCGCGGCCACGGAGGCGATGCGGAACACGTTCGGGTACGTGCACGTGCGCGGCCGGGTCGTCATCGGTGAGGGGGAGCGGGACGAGGCGCCGATGCTCTACATCGGCGAGCCGGTCGGCGACGGGGCCGCCGACGCGCCGGAGGTCGACATAGCGGTCGATCCGCTGGAGGGGACGAACCTGTGCGCGAACGGCCTGGCCGACGCGCTGGCCGTCGTCGCGATCGCCGAGCAGGGGCAGTTCTTGAATGCCCCCGACACCTACATGGACAAGATCGCCGTCGGCGCCGAGGCGCGCGGCGCGATCGACATCCGCCGCAGCCCGACCCACAACCTGGCGGCCATCGCCGAGGCCAAGCGGGTCGACGTCGGAGATCTGACAGCGGTCATCCTCGATCGCCCCCGGCACGCGGCCCTGATCGCCGAGGTGCGCAAGACCGGCGCGCGTATCCGCCTCATCACCGACGGCGACGTGGGGGGCGCGCTGGCGGCGGCCGACCCCTCCACCGGCGTCGACGTGCTGCTGGGGATCGGGGGCGCGCCCGAAGGAGTGCTGGCCGCTGCCGCGCTGCGCTGCATGGGGGGCGAGATGCAGGGCGTGCTGAAACCGCGTAACTCCGACGAGCGTGATCGCGCAATCACCATGGGTATCAGCGACATAGACCACGTGTTCGCCATCGAGGAGCTGGCGCGCGGCGACGTCATGTTCGCGGCGACCGGCGTGACCGAGGGGTTCCTGCTGCGCGGCGTTCGCTTCACCGCGGCCGGCGCGGACACCCATTCGATCGTCATGCGGTCCCGGTCCGGCACCGTCCGCTTCCTCCAGACGCGGCACCGCTTCGAGGGCCATCCGGTGTACGGCACGGCCAAGGCGCGGTGACGCCGCGAGCCGTTTTCGGGGGCACGCGGCATCAGTAGAGCTCGAACCAGTTTGTAGTAGAGTGGCTTGGCAATCTTCGATTAAGGAGCCCCCATGCGCCGTACGACGCTTCCGCAGTCCTTGTTAGGGGTGGTCGGGCTGCTGGCATTGGCCAGCGCCGGCTGTGGCGATTGGAAGACGTTCATCGACGAAGCGCGCGACAACGGCCCTTCCGACCCCGGCATCATGACCGGCAGCGGCGGGGTTTCGGGCGGCGCGGTGAGCTGCAGCGGCGGCGTCGATGCGAACGGCGTGATGTGCAAGCGATGCGTCGACGCCAGCGGCGCGGTGGTCTACGAGGAGTGCTCTCCCGACGGCACCGGCTCGGGCGGCACGACTGGCACCGACCCCACCGCGACGTGCACGAAGATCACCCAGGGCGGTCCCGGGAGCTGCAAGGACTACGGGATCTGGAAGCAGTACGGATCGGACACGTGCGCGCAGCAGATGATGGTGCTGACGGAGCTCGCGCCCGGGCCGTCGTGTGGTGGGAACTCCTTCGAGTCGATGACCTACGTTTGCTGTACCCCGACGCCGCCGCCCACCAACAACGTCACGTGCTACGAGAGCAAGGACGCGACCGGTCGGCCCTGCAAGAACTGCGTGGACCAGTACGGCAAGGTCGTCGGCGGCGATTGCGCGATGACGGCCCCCCCGGCCCAGATGTGCACGACGATTGACGACGGCAGTCCGACCAGCTGCAAGGACCTGGCGACCTGGAAGGCGTACGGCAGCGACAGGTGCGGGCAGAAGAACCTCACCCTCGTGGACCTCAAGGTTTCGGCGGAGTGCAACGGGGGCTACGCCTACGTCACCTACGTCTGCTGCGGATCCGGTGGCACGCCCCCGCCGGACCCGGTTGTCAGCTGCGGCTCGAACATCGACGCGAGCGGCCGGGTCTGCAAGACCTGCTACGACCAGTTCGGCATGATCATCAGCAACGATTGCCCCACCACCGGCGGCGGCGAGATGTGCATCAAGCTCGTGGACGGCGGCCCCACCAGCTGCAAGGACGCGGGGACCTGGACGAAGTACGGCACGGAGCGCTGCGCGCAGCAAAATCTCTCGCTCAAAGAGCTCGTGCCCCAGACGATGTGCGCCGGCGGCAACTACGAGTCGGTCGTCTATGTCTGCTGCGGCGGCTCGACCAGCGGCGGCGGCACCACCGGGGGCAGCCAGACCTGCGTCGCGTCGGCCAACGCCGACGGCGCGATGTGCGAGACCTGCACGGACCAGAACGGGAAGGTCGTCTACGCCAAGTGCTACGGCGGCACCACGCCCCAGAACGAGATCTGCGACGTGAAGACCAACGCCGACGGTACGCAGTGCAAGACCTGCTACTACTCGGACGGGTCCACGGTCTCCGACTGCCCGACGGCGCCGCCCCCCAAGTGAAACAGCAAGGCAAGTAGCCCCGCGACTGGGGGTCGCGGGCGCGCAGAGTGCGTCGGCGTCACTTGCCGAGCAGCGCGTGGAGGCGGGCGAATCTCGTCCGCCCCCAGCGCGCGGCGGTAGAGCATGATCTCGTCGAGGCGGCCCGGGAAGAACTCCGAGCGCTTGCTGACGTCGTTGAAGTTCCCCGAGAGGACCACCGGGGTGGTGTCGGCGCCGAAGGGCCCGCTGGTCGGGGCGGCGTTGACCTCCTCGCCGTTCAGGTACAGCCGGGCGTAGCTCCCGTCGTAGGTGGCGGCGAGGTGCGCCCAGGTCCCGCGCGGCACGAGGGGCGCGCTGTACAGCACCAGCTGGTTGTTCGTGGTGGTGGTGAGGAACAGCGCGACCTCGTCCGCGTCGGTGACGGAGAGGTGGTAGTGCTGCCCGTAGGTCGTGCCGATCTGGCGCGAGATGGCGGTCCCGTAGTCGACGATCGGACCCTCCAGGAAGATCCAGGCGGCGACCGTCACCTGGGTGGTGATCGAATCGATCGAGGCCGACCGCGCGACCTCCACGAAACCCGCTCCTTGCGCCGACAGGGCCCCCCCGGCGCGGCCGCCGTCGACCCAGACGACCGCGGGATCCAACCCGCCGAGCGTGCCGGTGTTCCCCCAGCCCGACCCGTCCTGGGCCGTGGTGCTGCCGGGGGCGTCGTCGAGGCGCCAGTAGCCGACGAGCTCGTTGAGCAGCCCGGGCGCACAGCCGGTCATGCCACCGTCAGCGCAGGAGGGGTCGACGGCGACGATCCGTTCCGAGCACGCCGGTCCGAGGCCGGCCAGCGCGGCCACGGCGAGCAGCGCCAGCGCGTTAGAACCGCGCAAGCAGCCCCACATGGCTCAAGAGGGTGGCGCTGCCGAACCGGGCCGCGTCGGCGGCTCCCACCTGCACGGTCACGGCTGGCCAGAAGAAGAGCGCTTCGACCTCCACGATCAGGGAGAGCCGCGTCGCGAGCACGAACGCGAGGCCGCCGCTCGCGGAGACGAGGCCGGAGAACGCCCATCCTTCGTGGGCCAGCGAGGGCATGGCGCTGACGCCGCGTGCCCGCAAAACGTGGCCCCCGACGCCCGCCGCCACCAGCGGCTGAACGCGGCGCTCGGTGCGGAAGACCCGAACCGCCCCCACGGTCATGACGAAGCGGTCGATCCGCGCGGTCCCCTCGGCCTCCGCCACCTCCGCGCCGGGGCCGAGGCCGGCGAGCGCGAGGCGCAGCCCGAGCGCCGACGGTCTCCCCAACCAGACGGCGATGCGCGGCACCACGATGGGGGGCGCGTCGCCCAGGTCCTGCAGCACGCCCGCGCCGAAGTCGACGGCGACGCGCGGTTCCTTCGGCGTCACGGCGACGGCGGCCGGTGCGGTGATGGCCGGCGGCGCGGGAGCCGCCGGCGGCGCGGGAGCCGCCGCGGGCGCGGGCTCGACCGCGGGCTCGCCCACTGAAGCCTCATCCATCCCGGCGAGGAGCTGGATCTGAATCGCCGTCGCCAGCGCCATCGCGCGCGTGATCTGGGCGCAGCTCTCGCTGCGCGACGAGAATCCTCGTTCCCCTTCCCATTCGTCGTTGGCGCCGCGCCATTCCAGCCGGCCTTCCAGGCGTGCGCCGGTCGAATAGAGACGGACCAGGATGCGTCTCGCCGCGGTCTCGCGAAACGGATCGCGTCTGAGCTGACGAATGACGGCGGCGCGGAACGCCGCGCTGTTCGGACATCCGGTGAGGCTCGCCTCCACGTCGTAGTCGAGCGACACCAGGAGGTCCGCGCCGGCGCGGGCGCCGGTCGTCGAAAGCAGGGCCAGGCTCGAGGCGAACAGGGTCACGACTGCGCGTCCTCCGAGCCCCTTGGTCCTCACGCGTCTATGGTGCGACGACCCGGGGCTAGTCCGCCATACCGCATATCCGATTCACGCGCGCCAAGAGCACGCTGCGCGGGAAATGCTTGCGGAACGCTTCCGCCGCCCGGCAGGCGTCCGCGGTGCGGCCCAGCTTCGAAAGCGCCTTGATCCGCAGCGCTTCGCGCTCTTCGGACAGGCGCCCCGCCGGAAACCGTCGGGCGTGCTCGGCGAGCGGCGCCAGCGATGCCTCGAACCTGCCGTGCGCCGCCTCGAGCTGGGCCTGGCGGAGGAGGGCAATCTCGGCCGCGTACGCGTCGCCGTCCGCGCGGGGGTGTGGCGCCTTCGCGACTTGAGGTCGATCGAGGGGGGATCGACCTCCGTCGCCACGGCTTCGGGCGCGGCGGGCGGGACGACGACGGCTCGCGGCTGCGGCGCAGGCGCCAGCCGGGGCGGCGGCGTCTCCTTCGGGGCCGGCGGCGGGGGCGTGCTCCAGACGCGGATGCCGGCCACGGCGCCGGCCGTCACCGCCAGCAGCAGGCCGGCCGCGGCGGCGAAGCGGAAGGCGCCGTGTCGGGCCGCGCGACGAGGTTGCACCGCCGGCTGCGCGAGCGCCGCGCGCGCGCGGGCCATGACCCGCGCGCGGACGTCAGCCGGTTCGGCGGGCGCGTCCCGCTCGCTGTCGAGCAGCTTCCTGATTTCCGGATCGAGCGTCATTGTGGTGCGTCTGCTTTCATCAGTCGACGGGCCGCGATCGCCAGCTCCTTGCGGGCCTTTCGCAGCCGTGAGTACGCGGTGAACAGGGGGATCGACAGGCTCGCGGCGATCTCCTGCATCGGTAGATCGTCGATGTCGTGCATGATCAGGACCGCGCGACGTGGCAGCGGGATCTCGTCCAGCGCCGCGAGGAGGAGGGCGCGCGCCTGCTTGATCTGGAACGCGCGTTCCGGCTGCATGGGGTCCTGGCCCTCGACCGGGATGGCAAAATGGTGGACCTCCCGCACGCGCTTCCGCTGGTGCGCCGCCGCGATGCGGAAGGCGATCCCGAACAGGTAGGGCCGCAGCGGGCGCGTGGAATCGTACTCGGCCCACTTTTTCCGGAGCACGAGGAAGACCTCGTGGGCGAGGTCCTCGACCTCCGCCGACGGCACACCCATCCGTCGCAGGGCGCGCAGGATGTAGTCGAGCTCTTGCTGGAACGCTTCGAGGCAGGCCTCATCCGAGGTCACCGCGACGCTCGGTAAGCCGGGAAGCAGGCGCAGGTGACTCATACGACCCACTTCCAGTATTGCCCGGAGGGGCGCTGTCTTGTCATTCCAAACGACGACCCCGTCTCGAAGATGCCGGCGTCGAATCCGTGACAGGAGGGGGTGAGCACGGCACGCACATCCACTCCTGACAGACCTCGGCAGGTTGTGTCGGGTACCTGAACGGGGTCGCCGCTGGTTTCCTGACAGCGCGAGCGCTCGCGGAGGTTCAGCGGACCCGCGGCAGCCGCATCGTGAAGGTCGTTCCGGCCGTCCGCGCCGACGCCACCTCGATGCCACCGCCGTGGGACAGCGCGATCTGTTGCGCGATGTAGAGACCGAGCCCCAGCCCTTGCCCGCCCTGCCGGCCACGTTCGAACGGCTCGAAGATGTGGGACAGACGATCGGTCGGGATCGGCTCTCCGTCGTTCCAGATCGCCAGCTCGACGTGCGCCTCCAGGCCGCGGGCGCGGATCGATATCCGGGTCTCTCCATACTTGATGGCGTTCCCGAGCAGGTTCGAGAGTGCCTGATGAATGCGTTCACGGTCCCAGCGCCCTTTCAGATCGCCCTCGAACTCGAGATCGATGGGACGTTCAGGGGCGGAGGCCGTCAATTCGTCGAGCGCCTCTCGGGAAACGGATGCGACGTCCATCTCCGTGGGCTTGAGCTGCAGCTCGCCCGCTTCGACGCGGGCGAAATCGAGCAGGTCCTCCGTCATCCGTTCCATGCGCGAGACGGCGCGAACGATGCGGGCCGTGTGGTCCTGCTGCCGCGGCGAACCCTCTTTCCGCGCGAGCGCCTGCGCCGACAGCCCGATCGAGGTGAGGGGCGTGCGCAGATCGTGAGCGAGGATGCCGATCTGCCGGTCCCTGGCCGCCAGCGCGGCGTTGCGCCTCCGGAGCTCCAGGCCGCGCCGGTACAGGTCGACGAAGATCTGGACCTTCGCCTTGAGGACCTCGGGCACGATCGGCTTCAGCATGTAGTCCACCACGCCCAGCGCGAAAGCGCGCTGGATGTCCCGCGGCGCGGGGTCGTAGGCGCTCAGAAAAATCACGGGCGTGCCCTCGAACGATGGAAGCTCCCGCAAGCGCGCCAACGTCTCGAAGCCGTCCATGTCCGGCATCATGACGTCCAGCAGCAACAGCGCGAACTCTGACTCGGCCGCGCTGTCCAGCGCCTCGCGGCCAGACCCGACCGCCACGATGGTGTGGCCCGCCGGCTCGAGCAGGGCGCGCAACACCAGCAGGTTGGCCGGGATGTCGTCGACGGCGAGAATCTTGGCTTCGTCGGGGGAGTCCATGGGGGGGCCGCATTCCTCGTCCCAGAAGGCCAACGGTGGTTCTGCAGCCTGCCGACGCAAGTCCGATGATGTCACTTGGTTCTCGGATGCCCGATGTCGATGACGGGGTTCCTCACCGCCCCCGAATGCGTAAGTTTCGGAGGTGACTTGGAAAGTGACCCGGACGGCCCTCATCGTCGATGACGATCCGGCGATCGTCGACGGGCTTCGTGAATATCTGGCGAACGACGGTTACGCCACTGTGACGGCGAAGGACGGCAGGGAGGCGCTGCTTCTCCTGAGCAAGGGCTTTCGCCCCGATGTCATCGTCCTAGACCTCCTGATGCCGGGGATGGACGGCTGGGACTTCCGCATGGCGCAGTTGAACAATCCCACCGTCGCCGACATACCGGTCTTGATCATCAGCGCGTCGGGTTTCAGCAAGCAGACTATCGTGAAGCAGCTGCGCGCCGAAGAGTACCTGGCGAAGCCACTCGATCCCGCCGCGCTCGTTCGTGCCCTCGACCGCCTCTCCGCGGGCAACGGCTCCCGCGAGCGTGGCGGCGCGAGCTGACGTTCGTATTCGAGGTCAGTCCTGCTTGAGCTTGAACTCCGCGCGCCCGCCTGGGCCGCCGAGGCGCGGGGTGACCAGAAACAGCCGGCTGGCGCCACCCGGCACTGCCTTCGCCAGTGTTGCTTGAACGATTGTCGCGCGGCGCAGCGCCAGGGCACGCAGCTCGTCGTCCTCGACGCGGGTGTTGCCGAGAATGAGGCGCTCCATCTCGGCGGGGGCGAGGCTCTTGTTCATGCCCAGCGCGTTCTTCGGTTTCGGAAACGTCTCGGTCTCGTAGGTCGCTTCAAGCAACGACGGGCGCTCGGCTGAATCGATCTGCAGGTCGTCCAGCGACGCGACAGCGGCGCCTCCCTGCACCAGTGCGGCGAGCTTCTTCGCCTTCAGCTTGCGCTCGAAGAGGAAGCGGCGCAGCCCCTCACGATCCTGCTTCGGGTCGGCGCCCCCCTCGATCTCGAACGAGATCCCCGGTCGCTCGCGCAGGGCCTTGCTCAGGGTCGTGAGGCGCTTCTGAGCGCCGGCGTCCAGCGTGGCCGCGCCCGCCGCGAAGTCGATGCGCGACAGCTCGTCGCCGCCGCCGAACGCCGACGCGATCAGTGAGAAGGGGGCGGTGACCGCCTTGACGACCAGGTTGCCCAGGACCTTCAGCACGGCGCGCCCGACGCGGAACTCGGGATCATCAAGCGAGCCCGCGATCGGAAGCTCGATGTCGATCACGCCGTGACGGTCCTTGAGCAGCGCCACCGCCAGCCGCACGGGCAGCTTGGTCGCATCGGCGCTGTCGACCTTGTCGCCGAAGGTGAACTGATCCAGCACCAGCTTGTTCTGGGCGTCGAGCTTTCGGTTGGCGATCCGATAGGCCAGCGCGAGATCCAGCTTCCCCTTCCCGATCGCGTAGCCGGCGTATTTCCCGGTGTAGGGGCTCGCGGGCGGCAGCTCGACGTCCTTCAGGTTCACCTGGACGTCGAGCGCGAGCTCCTTGGCCAGCGGGTTGACCTTTCCGACGACCGTCAGCGCGCCCGAACGGTTAATCGCGCCGCGGATGTCGACGTCGGCGGTGCTGCCAGCGACCGACGACAGGCCGGAGATCCGCCCGGTGAGCTCGGTCAGCTCGGCCGAATAGGCGGGGTGGATCGATCGATCGCTGAAGCTGACCTGGCCGCCCTGCAGGGTCACCTTCCCGATCGTGATCGGCATCGGCGCTTCGGCCGCGGCCGGCTTGTCGGGTGTTTTCGCCAGCGTGGGCGGCTTGGCGATAGGCTTCGGTGACGCCGCCGCGCGCTTGGCGCCGGGCGCGCCGGGCTTCTCGAAAGCCGCCTGCAGGTTCAGCGAGCCGTCCGCGAGCATGACCACGCGCGACTGGAAGTCGGTCAGCGACACCTCGCCAATCGATACCGCCATGGGCACGGTCGCGACGTGCAGCGCCCCGACATGGAACGACCGCCAGCCCAGCAGCGGCTCGTGCTTGTCGCGCTCGGCGGTGGCCAGGTCGTTCACGTCGATGTCGGCATTCAGATTCACCTGCGGCGTCGGGGCGGCGCCGATCTTCACCGCGGCCTGTCCCTTGACCCCGATCGTCCCGCCGGTGACCGCGAGGCTGACCTGGTCCTGGAAGTAGGGCTGGAATGGCAACAGCTCCAGCGCACGCAGGTCGAAGCGCAAATTCGCCGCTACCGGGCGGCGGTGTTGCCGTGCCGGTGATCTGAAGACGGCCCGTCTTGTTGATGCCGAGGCGCAGATCGAGCCCCAGCTTGGCCCCGGGCGCCGTCGACAGATCGGTGAGGTGCAGGGCGATCGGATCCACGCTCAGCACCGTCGTGGGGGTGACGGCGCGATCCTCGAACCGCACGCCCCAGCGCTCGAGATCGAAGCGGGCGACGCTGACCGTCCAGGCCGGGGCGTCGGGCGCGGCCGGTGCCGGCGGTGTCGCCGCCGCGGGCCCGGGTAGCGTCGCGCGCGATGGCGGCACCAGCGTGGTCAGGTCGACGACGCCGCGCGCGTCGCGCGCGGCGCGCAGGCGCCCCTCACGGGTCGCGATCTGGGCGACGCTGACGGTGTGCGCGCCCAGGTCCAGGGCGGCGCCGCGCACGGCGAGCGACGCCAGGCGAAAGAAGTCGTCGCGCGCCTCTCGGCGGCGCAGCGCCAGCTCGTCGAGCTCGAAGAACGCGTCGCTCAGCCGCACCGCCGTGCGGGCGCGGTCCTGCTCGACGCGGTAGTCGGCGCCCAGACGCACCCGCCCCGCGACGTCGAAGGCGATCAGGTTCCGGTAGTAGGGGGCGAAGCGCCCGGGTCCACGCCGTCCACGGTCAGCTTGCCGGTGGCCGCGAGCGGGGTGAGACGCAGCGTCCCCTGCTGCTTGAGCGTCCCGCCCGGGACGGCGCGCAGGCCCGCCTCGATCGTCGCCGTCGCGCCGCGGGCGTTGGAGAGGCCGCGCACGCTGACCGCCACGTCGCGGACGTCGGTCTCGAACGGCGGATTGACCGACTCGTCCCGGAAGTGAACCGCCGTCTTTTCCAGCGTGAAGCGATCGAGCGCGAACCGCGGCCCCGCCACCGTCGCGCCGCTCGACGGGGACGGCGTGGACGGCTCGCCTCGTTGCGGCTTGGACACGTGGCGCGGCGCCGGGGAGTCGCCGCCGGGGGCCATGTGCTCGAGGTTCAGCGTCCCGTCCCGCTGCCGGCGGACGTGCAGGGCCAGCCCCGAGATCAGGATCGATTCGAGGTGGAGCGTCTGCGCCGTCAGGTCCGACTCGCCGATTCGCACGTCGACCCGCTCCAGCGCCAGCAGCGGGGTCACGTCGCTGCGTCGCTTCTCCTTCACGTCGACCTTCGCCAGTCCGACGCTCCCCTTCAACGTGAGCCGGGGCGCGTCCGCGCGGGGGCGCACGAACCCGACGTCCAGCGCGAGCGACAGCTGGGCCGACGCGACGGCGAATGGCAAACGCAGCGGGACGAATGGCAGGTAGCGGGTCAGGTCCAGCGCGTCGAGCCGCAGCTCCAGCACGGTTTCGAGCGAGTCCTTGAACGGCTTGGTCCGCCCCTGAACGGCGAACGGCGTTCCGTCGATGCGGATCTGCAGTCCCGGCTCGATGAACGAATCGAGATAGACCGGCAGCGTCGAGACGAACGGCACGCCGATCGCCAGGCCGGTCACCTCGTGATGATCTCCCGACGGGCGATCGTCGAAGGTGATCGCCCCGTCGCCGACGTGGATGTTGTTCAGCGAGAAGCGCGGCGTCGGCGCTGGACTGGGCGGCTCCGGCGACTTGGGCATGGCCGCCATGCGGGCGACGATGTCCGAGAAGTTGTAGGCCCCCTGCAGATCTCCCCAGGCGTCGGCGGTCGCCTTGGTGCGCACGACGTGCAGGCGCAGCCCGTCGAACGCGATCTCCTTGAGCACCGGCGCGCGTCGGAACACCGACGAGAGCTGGGCGTTGACGTAGAGCCGCGAGAATCCGAAGAACGGGGTGGTCTGATCGGTCTCGTAGATCCGGAACCCTTCGATCGTCAAGGAGAGCGCGAACGGGTTCAGCCGGATGCGGTCGATGACCACCTTGCGCCCGAGCAGCTCGCCGAGCTGCTTCTGGGCGACGTGGCGGGCGACCGGCGGGACGACGAAGAACCCGAGCACCGCGAACAGAGCGACGGAGATCGCGCCGCCGATGGCGACCCGCCGTGGCCAGCGCCGCTGGCGAAGTCGCTCGAGAAAACCGTTCGTCCTCGTCATGCGTGCCGCGTCGGCTGTGCCTACCCCGGGGCGGGGGTGGCAGGCAAGACCACCAATCGAAATGTCGCGGCCCCGTCGGTGTTGCCCGCGCCGTTCGCGGAGTTAGCGGCGGGTCTGGTCGTTGCACGGCATGCGCGGCATGCGCGTTCAGACGACTCTGCTTCAGCTTGCTACCATCCTCAGCCTGGCGATCGCCCCCGGCTCCTGCAGCTCGTCGGGCGAGACGACCGACGGCCTTTCCGACCAGGTGGTGCACGATCCCGGAGCCTGCGGCTGCCACTTCGAGGACGGCGTGCTGGTGATCTCCTGGGAGTGCTGGTGCGACCAGTTCGATTGCACCTCCCTGCCGCCCGAGGGGCGGTGTCAGAACGGCCTCCGTGACCGCATCGATTACCCCGCGTGCGGTCTGACGACCTTCCGCACCCCGCTGCTGGCTGGCCCGTCCGACAAGGTCTACGACGGAAGCGGCGTCCTCGTCGGCAGCAGCACGTCGACCGACGCCGGCAGCTTCGCCTGTCCGACCGACCCGTCGATGAAAGCGGCCCAGATGCGGGCCGGCGTCTTCCCCGCCGCGAGCTGCGAGGCGCGAACGTGCGCGGCCTGCTCGGGGACCGAGGCGGTCCCGTGCGCCACCGCTGCCAGCGGGAGCTGACGGGCGCGCGGTTGGCGGCGTCGCAGGTGGCGAGAGGGCAGGGGCGTGCGGGAAGGTGCCGCCGTCGACGCTCTGGGTGGGAGGTGGGAACACCCGATCCGGATGTCGCGGTCCCGTCGGTGACGCCCGCGCCGCGCGCGGAGTTATCGCCGGCCTGGGCGTTGCACTACCTTGCGGCATGCGCACACAGCTTCGTGGTACGCGCCTGGAGACCACCCTCTTGCTGCTGGCGGCGGCCGCCTGCCTGGCGGTCGCCCTCGCCTCCTGCAGCTCGACGGGCGAGAAGACGGACGAGAAGACGGACGCCATGTCCGACCAGGTGCACGATCCCGCCGCCTGTGGCTGCCACATCGAGGACGGGGAGCTGGTGACCTCCTGGGCGTGCCGCTGCAACGGGGCCGGCAGCTGCGGGAACGAGACGCCGGCGAACCACTGCGGCACCGGCCTCCGTGACCGCATCGACTACCCCGACTGCGGGCTCACGGTCTACAGGGCCACCACCGCGAACGGGCCGGCCGACAGCGTCTTCGACCGCGACGCTCAGCTCGTCGGCTGGAGCTCATCGAGCGACACCGTGCCCTTCGCCTGCCCCACCGATCCGAGCCTGACCTCGGCCCACGTGCGGGCGGGCGTCTTCCCCGCCTCCAGCTGCGAGGCACGGACCTGCGCGGTCTGCTCCGAGATCGAGGCCTTCCCCTGCGCGGCCGCGAATAGCGGGAGCTAGCTCGACCGCCGCGAAAGCCAGCGGCCGTGTTTGGCGCTCCCCTGGCGCATGGCTAACTTTTTTTCATGCGGTACCTGCGGGACTTGGTGATGGTTGGGCTGCTGGCGGTCGCGCCGGCGGTGGCGTGGGCGGACGACACGAGCGACCAGCCCGACGACCTCGAGTACAAGACGCACGCGATCAGCGGCGTCGAGCGGTTGGGGAGCACCCAGACCAACACGACACCTCACATGCAGATGGGGCTGGGCCAGAACCCGAGCCCGGTCACCTGGGACGACATCGCCCAGGATCAGACCTCAAGGGAGGCCCGGGCGGCCAGCCGCGAGGCCAAGGCCGCCGCGGCGGCCGGCCGTGCGGCCGCGGCGTCGTCCGAGAAGACCGAAGCGGCGGCCCACGCGGCCGAGCAAAAGTAACCAACTGGCCATCGCACCGGTCGAGCTTCGGCATTACCCTTCCGGGCGATGTCGGGGCCGGTGCATGGCTTTCACGCGACGGCGTTCGTCGAGAACCTGTCGCTCAAGGATCTCGCCGCCGCCTATCCCGAGGCGCGGCGCACGGCGCACCAGCTGCACTACCGCACGGCCGCGGTCGACGGCACCGACGGTGACGTCTTCATCTACCCGTTCGGCGCCATCGTCTTTCGCGATCTGCCGCCCGACGCCCGCGCGCGCGAGGTGACGCGGCTGCGCGCGGCCCGCGCGGGGCTGACCGCCACCACGGTCGTCGAGGAGCTGACCGTGCGCGAGGACCCCGGGCGCAAGCCCGACGTCGCCGACGGGGCGCTGACGCTCGACCACCTCTCCCCCCAGCGGGCCAGCATCGTGGCTCTCACCGTCGCCCAGAGCGCGGCGATGGAGTACTACGAGCGAATCGTCGACGAGATGTTCGGGCGCACCGATCGCATGGTGCACCGTCTGGAGACGCGGGGGACGGTGCCGTTCCGGGTCAAGCCGATGCACAGGTTCATCGGCGCCGCGGTCGGCACCCGCAACGAGGTGCTCACGGTGCTGCACCTCCTCGACAAACCCGACGAGGCCTGGGACGACCCCGGCATGAACGAGATCTACGACGAGCTGCGCGCCGAGTTCGATCTCGTCGATCGCTACCAGGCGCTGGAGCTGAAGCTGCGCAGCATCCAGGAGGCGCTCGAGCTGGTGCTCGACGTGGCGCGCGACCGCCGTCTGGTGCTGCTCGAGGCGGCGGTGGTGATCCTGATCGTGCTGGAGATCGCCGTCTCCCTCCTGCACATAAAATAACTCGGCGATCAGTTCAGCCGTCAGGGCTTGCTGCGCCAGGTGCCTGGCTGGTCGGCGACGATGAACGCCATCGTGGCCAGCACCGCGACGCTGCGCTGCAGGTTCTGCGGATCGATCTTCTCCAGCGTGTCGGCGGCTGAATGATGAACGTCGAAGTAGTGGCTGATGTCGACCATCAGGCCCAGCAACGGCACGCCGGCCGGCTTCAGCTTCAACACGTCCTCCCCCGGGAAGCCGGGGATGACGGCCTTCGCCTGCAGCGGCGCCAGCACCCGCGCGGCCTTGCGGGCCTCCCCCAGCCAGGGCTGCGGCCCGTCGGTCATGAACCCCAGCGGCGCGCCCGCGCCGGTGTCGGTCTCGAACGCGGCGACGTGGCGGGGGAGCTCGGCGGCGTGCGCGGCCGCGTACGCCTTGGCGCCGCTGCCGCGACCCTCCTCATCGGTGTAGAGCACGGCCCGGATCGTCCGCCGCGGTTGCAGGCCCAGGCGGCGCAGCGTCGCCAGCGCCTGCATCACGATCGCGACGCCGGCTCCGTCGTCCTGGGCCCCCTGGCCCACGTCCCAGGAGTCGAGGTGGGCGCTGATCACGACGATCTCATCGGGGCGCTCCCTGCCACGCAGCTCGGCAAGCACGTTGGCCGAGTCGGCGTCAGCCAGCGTCTGGGCCCCGAGCGCCAGCCGCACCGTCACCGGGCCACGCGCCGCCAGCCGCGCCAGCAGGGTGGCGTCCTCGACGGAGATCGCGGCGGCCGGGATCCGGCTGCCGCCCTCGGGATAGCTGACCCGTCCGGTGTGGGGGAGGCCGAGGCTGACCGCGGTCAGCGAGCGCACCAGCACGCCGACCGCCCCCTGAGCCGCCGCGCGCGCCGCCCCCTGGCCGCGGAACGGCAGCGCCGCGCCGTAGTTCATTCCCGGGTGGCCGGAGGACGACATCGCGTGCGTGTAGAGGACGATCTTCCCCGCGACCTTGTTTCCCAGGGCCGTCAACGCTTCGAACGACGGCACCGCGACCACCTCGGCGGTGACGCCGTCGGGCGGCGTGCCGACGCTGCCCCCCAGCGCCAGCACCGCCAGCGGCCGCTGCACGGGTGTGACGATCGCGGCGCTCTCCACGCCGCGCACCCAGTGCGGAACCCGCACCGGCTCCAGCGTGACGTTGGCCTGGCCGTCGGCGATGAACGCGTCCCTCGCCCAGGCGACGGCCCGCTCCAGCGCGGGCGAGCCGGCGATGCGCGCGCCGATCACATCGGTGATCGTGGTCAGCTTGGTCCAGGCACCGTCGTCCTGGCGGGCCGCGTCGGCGATGCGCGCCGCGGTCTCCTCGTAGGGATGCCGGCAGCCCGCCGCGACCACGAGCAGCAGCAGGGCCGCGGGAGCGCGTTTCATTCGCGGACTATCTCAGAATCCGGGCCGGCTCAGAAACGGATGCGCCAGGCGGGGAGTGCCAGCGGCCGTCCATCGGGCCCCGTCGCGAGCGCCACCGCGGGCTGCGCGGTGATGGCCGCCGCGCGCGGTCCCATCTGCATTCGCAGCGACTCCGCCTGGCGCGCCGAGGCGCCGGCGTCGACCGCCATCCCCAGCGTCGACCATGCCCCCAGGAATCCGATGCTGAAGATCTGCGTGTTGCTGATCTTCTTGTCGTACGACACGGCGATGGTGGCGGCGGCGTCGACGACGGTCAGCCCGTAGCCGATCCAGCTCCAGAGCCGCGCTCCCGGTGACCCGACGACCTGTGGGTTGTTGCGCGCCGAGCCGCCGCCCGCGGCGACGATCGGGACGGCGACGGCGAAGTAGACCGTCGCGCCGATCCCGATGTTGCGGGCCTGGTCGCCGTGCTCGTCGTCGTTCTTCGACATCGAGGCGATCGTCAGCCCCATGATGGCGGCCGACGAGACGTAACCGAACACCGCCGCGCCGCTCGCCCAGCCCGGGTCGGGCGCCGCGTAGCCGTATCCCAGCGTCCCGGCGGTCGGTGGGTACGCGTATCCGCCCCCGGCGGGAGGCTGCGCGAGGAACGACGGCACCGAGACCGCCGGTGGCGGCGCGGCGGGCGGCGGGGCCGCGATTGTCGCCCCGGCGGCAGGCGCGTAGGCGGCCGGCGTCGGGGCCGGCAAGCTCACGAAGCAGGCGCCGTTCGCCATGCACACCTGGCCGTATGCGCAGGGCGGGCTGCAGGTTTGTGGCGGCGGGGCCGCTGCCTGCGCCCTGACACCGCGAGGCGCCGCGACAAGCGTAAGCGCCACTGTCATCCCCAACGTCACGCGCACCACCAGACTCACCCGCATGGGCGCATTTATAGATCGAAATCGCGAGGATCGGATTGCGGGTGCGCTGCCCAGCGCGCCGACAACGGGGTAATCTTGGGGGCGTGAGCCCGCCGCCCCTCGTGAATCAACCGGCGTTGACCGCGTCGCCCGACCTGTCGTCGTCGCACCCGCAGCGGCCGAACCGCAAGGGGCTGGGGGCCGTCATCGGGGGCGGGCTGCTGCTGGTGCTGGCGAAGCTGAAGTTCCTGCTGGTCGGGCTCAAGGCGCTGAAGTTCGGAAAGATCCTGCTGTCGATGGGCTCGATGGTGGTGATGATCTGGTACGAGGCGATGCAGGGGGGCTGGCTGTTCGGCGTCGGCTTCGTGCTGCTGCTCCTGATCGACGAGCTCGGTCACGGCTACGAGATCAAGCGGGCCGGGCTATCCGCCGGCTACCCGGTCTTCATCCCGTTCTTCGGCGCGCTGATCGCCCTCAAGGAGCAGCCGCGCTCGCCGTTGCAGGAGGCCCGCATCGCCTTCGCCGGTCCGGTCTGGGGGGCGGCCGCCTCGGTGGCGACCGCGGCGCTCTACCTGGCGACCCACCAGCGCATCTACCTCTCGCTGGCCTACACGGGCTTTTTCCTGAACCTGTTCAACCTGACGCCGCTCGGCTTCCTCGACGGCGGGCGGATCACCCGCGTCTTCTCGCGCCACGCCTGGATTCTGGGGCTGGTGATCTTCGCGGTGCTGTTCTTCGCGACCCAGGCGCCGCAACTTCTGCTGATCGGCATCCTGTCGCTGATGAACGTGTTCCAGCGCCCGGCGCCCGAGCCGGAGCTCACGCCGCCCGCGGCGCGCGCGGGGGTCGCCGCGCGCTACCTCGGGCTAAGCGCCGCCCTGGCTGCCGGGACCGCCTTCTGTCGGCTTCTGCTCCACAGCAATTGAGGCCGGCAGCGGCTCGGGCTGCTTGGCCCCGAACAGCTTCTTGAACATCGCGACCAGCGCCAGCAGCCCCAGGATGATCGCCTTCTTGGCCGCCAGGAGGATCGCCAGCAGCTTGGCCCCGAACTTCGCCAGCAGGCCGATCTTCACCAGCTTCAGCGCCGCAGCGCCGGCGCCGCCCGCGACCAGCGCGGCCAGGCCGTACTCGGCGATCTTGTCCGTCTTGCTGTCGAAGTCGGCGTAGCGCGCGCCGGGCTTGAAGGTCGTCGCGGTCAGCAGCGTGGCCACCGACGGCTTCGAGGCCTCGATCGTCTTCGCGCCGTCGATCAGGTTCAGCGAAACGAACCCCTTTCGGCCGAGGACGCGGGTGTTGAAGTTGATCGTGTCGTCGTCGTCCCCGTCGGTGTGCCCCTTGATCCCCCAGACCAGGTGGTGCTGCTCTTTCACGTAGTGCGGCGGCTCCGACCAGCCGAGCAGGTTCAGGGCCTTGAACCCGCGCTTCACCCGCTCCTTGTTCGCCTCCTCGGTCCCTTCCTTGATCGCGGTCAAGATCTCCTCGGCGTCCATCTTTTCCGCCTCGTCGTCCTTCACGTACCCCTCTTCGGTGTAGCGAACGGTGACGAGCCAGGTCGCGTCCCCCTTGGTGATCACCCCCAGGAGATCGTCGTTCCAGAGGTTGCCGACCTTCTCCATGAACTTCTTCGCCTGAGGCGCGTCGAGGAAGAGGTAGGCGGGGGGGAGATCGATCATCACGTCGTGCCCCGCGTCGACCTGCTGCGGCCCCTCGAGCGGCACGAACTCCGGCTTCTCCGCCGGCGCCCCGCCGCTGTCGTCGTCAGCCGCGTCATCCGCGGCCGGTTTGGGGGCGGCTTTCGGGTCAGATTTGGGCTTGGCGTGCTTCGCCGCCGCCGTCCCACCACCCACCGCCACCAGAATACCCACCACCAGAACCACCCCGAGTTTTCGCATGCCGGCATGGTAACCCAGCGTGGGGGGGCGGTGGGTGGCGAGACCGCTCCGGCATCGAGGAACCGTGTAGGGCCGGGTGGGTGAATTTTTCCGACCGGGTTCCCGGGCCGGTCGCGCACTATCGATCTGTAATGGCTGTCGCCCAGGTCCGCCTCCTCAACCGGGAAGCCACGGCTGCGGAGACCGACGCCGCGCTGGTGGAGGCGCTCCGTGCCGGCTCGCCGGCCGCCGAGCTCGCCGCCTGGAACCGGTTCGCCGCGGGGGTCGATCGAACGCTGCGCCGGTTGATCGGGCCGGGGCCCGATCGCGAGGACCTTCTCCAGGAGGTCTTCATCCGGTTCTTCCGCCGCATCGGCACGCTGCGTGAGCCGAACGCGGTGCGCGGGTTTCTGACCGGAATCTGCGTCCACGTGGTCCACGCCGAGATCCTCAGCCGGCGGCGGCGGCGCTGGCTGCGCCTCACGTTCTCGGGCGACCTGCCCGAGGCGGCTGCACGCACGCCCGACATCGACGCGCGCGAGGCGGTGGCGCGCTACTACCGGCTGCTCGACGGGCTGTCGGCCAAGGATCGCTCGCTGTTCGTGGCCCGCACGATCGAGGGGCTCACGCTCGACCAGGTGGCGGCGGTGCACGGCATTTCGGTGTCGACGGCGCAGCGGAAGATCGGCAGGGCCGCGAAGCGAATCGCGATCCAGGTGCGGCGGGATCCACTGCTGGTCGACTTCACCGCGCAGGAGGCGCCGTGAACGCGCCGCCGGACAATGGCCAGCGCGACGACGAGCTGATCGGCTCGCTGTCGGAGGCGGCGCGAAGGCAGGCGGCCGAGGACGCGGGGCCGGGACCGACGCCCGCGGCCTGGCACCGACTGCAGGTTGCGCGGGACGGCAGCGCGCGGCCGTCGTTCCGGCGCTGGCTGCCGGTCGCGGCGGCGGCCCTGGCGGCGCTGGTCGTCGGCGGTTATCAGCTGTGGCGGACCCGGCCGCTGACCTACACGGTGATCGGCAGCGTCGTGGAGCCGGGCGGCTACATCCGCGGCGGCGCGGCGGAGGGAGCCGACGTGCGCTTCTCCGACGGGACGCGGATCGCGCTCGACCACGGGGGGCGGATGTCGGTGGTCGCCCCGGGCCCCCGCGGCGCCCGGTTGCGGCTGGAGGAGGGGGAGGCGCACCTGGATGTCGTCCACCGCCCCCACGCGTCCTGGACCGTCGAGGCGGGCCCGTTCGTCGTGCGGGTGACCGGCACCAGCTTCGACGTGCGCTGGTCGGGAGCCGACGAGACGATCGAGGTGCGGATGCGCTCGGGCTCCGTGAAGGTCACCGGCCCGCTGGTGCCGGAGCCGCTGTCGCTGCACACGGGGCAGCGGCTGACGGCCCGCCTGGGAAGCCACGAGCTGCGCATCGACGAGGGGCGCTCCGCGGCGGCTCCGCCGCCGTCAGAGCGGGCGTCTCCGGTTACGCGACCCGCCCCGTCGCAGACGGGGGCGGTCGAAACGCCCGCGCCCGCGCCGGCCGCCGCGCCGGCCGTCGCGCCGACGACGCTCGCCAAGCTGGAGCCGACGCGCGCTCCGTCGGCGCGGCCGTCGGGCCTCCGGCGTCTACCAGCGCCGGCACCGGTGAACGGCTGGCGCCCCGGGGAGTGGCAGGCGCGGGTAGCAGCGGGCGAGTCCGACGCGATCGTCGCCGAGGTCGACCGTCACGGCCTCAATCGGGCGCTCGCCGAGGTCGACGGCCCCGCGCTGGCGGCGCTCTCCGACGCCGCCCGCTATGCGCGGCGCAACGAGCTCGCGACCCGGACGCTGATGGAGCAGCGCAAGCGCTTCCCCACCAGCCCCGCCGCCCGGACCGCCGCGTTCCAGCTCGGCCGGCTGGCCGACGATCGCGGTGTCGGCCCGACGGCGCTCTGGTGGTACCGGCGCTACCTGACCGAGGCGCCGAACGGCCCGTACGCCGCCGAGGCGCTGGGGCGCGAGATGCTCGCCGTCGAGAAGCTGGAGGGCCGGGCAGCGGCGCGGCCGTTTGCGCGCGAGTACCTGCAGCGGTTCCCGGACGGGACCTACCTCCTGCAGGCCCACTCAATCCTGGCCAACCGTTGAACGCACGCGCGCGACTGACGTCGCTGGCGGCGTTGGTCACCGCGGTCTTGTCGGCCGCCGTGGCGTGGGGCGCGGAGGCGCCGACCTTTCCTCCCGGCGTCGTCGTGCTGCATCCCCCCGCCGACGATCGCGTGCTCGAGGAGGCGAGCTGGCGGGTCCGGTCCGAGCTCGACGTCGCCGGGGTGAGCAGCCGGATGGTCGACTGCTCGAAACCAGTCGGTGACCCGGCCGGCGGCTGCGGCGGCAACGACGCGTCGGTGGCGCGCATCGCGCTGTCGCGCGAGGAGGGGCTCGTGACCATCACCGTCGCCGCCACGCTCCCCGACGGTCTGGAGCTGCGCCGCCGCGTGCGCGTCGGGCAGGCCCAGGGCGGGGACGAGCCGTCGGTGATCGCGGTCCGGGCCGTCGAGCTCCTGCGCGACATCTACCTCGACATCCCCCGTGCCACCCGCCCGCCGGCCCCGCCGCCGCCGCCGCCACCGCCGCCGGTTGTTCCCTCTCCGGCGGCGTTCAATCGGCGACCGGGCCAGGTGTTCGTGGGCGTCGGCGTGCTGACCGGGCGGAACGGGCTTGGTCCGGCCGTGGGCCCCTACGCCGGCGTCGGCATCAGCCTCGGGCGTTTCCTCGCGATCGCGACCGTCGCGGGGCCGTTCTCGCACCGGCTCGGCCGTCCCGGCCCCCCGACGCTGGCGAACCCCGGGGGCCAGGCCGACGTCGGCCAGAGCCTGCTGACCCTGGGGCTGCGCTACGAGCTCGTCGGCTGGCGGGTGCGGCCGTTCGGAATGCTGGCGACCGGCCTCCACTACGTCAACGTGATCGGTGTGACCGACGGCTACGGCGGCACGCCTGTGACGACGTCGTCGCTGGCGCCGCTGCTGGCGGCCGGCGCCGGCGTCTCGGTGCAGCTCTGGAAGTGGCTGCTCTTCAGCACCGAGATGGCAGTGCTCGCGAGCGACCCCTCGGTCGACGTGACCATCCGTGGCAACCTGGTCGGGCGCGCTGGTGCGCCCTCGTTCCTGGCCCAGGCGGGGATCGCGATAGCGCCGCAGTAGAGGGTTAGATCGCGTCGGGCGGAGACGGGCTTTGCCCGTCGTAGCCCATCGCGGGAGGTTCGGAACCCTTTGAGGGTTCCGAAGTTTATCGCGGCCGGGAGGCGAGCGCGGCGCGCAGCTCGGTGAGGCGCGCGGGGGAGCCGGTGAACAGGTCCTCGGGGTAGCGGCGGAACGAGAGGATGCTGCGGTAGATCGATGCCCGCTCGTCGAGGTTGACGCCGAACCCGGCGAGGAACTGCAGCCGCAGGTTGCGATCGCGGTTGATCTGCGCGTCGGCCAGCCAGGGCCCCATCTCGGCGGCGCGGCCACCGTAGGTCGACAGCAGCGCGGTGGCGCTGTCGAACCCGATCTGGCGCAGCGACTGCGACACCTGCGCGAAGGCAGGGCTCTTGAGCTGGGACTCCAGCGCGTCGACGTCGATGTGGACCGGCTCGACCGTCCCCGAGAGCACGATGTCGTAACCCTCGCCGTGGACGGTGTTGCCCCAGATGACGCCGTTCGGGAACGCTTCGAAGAAGGTCGCGATCTCGCTTTTGACGACCGGCAAGATGCTGTCGTAGAGAGGGACCCAGACGGTGACCGCGCCGCCGGGGTTGAGGTGCTTCTTGGCCGTCTCCCAGAACTCGCGGGTGTAGAGGTTGGCGGCGCCCTTCACCCAGGGATCGAACGGGTCGGAGGTGATCGCGTCGAACTTCTGGGTCGTCGTGTTGAGGAAGTGGCGGGCGTCGTCGATCTGAACGTGGACCTTGGGGTTGCCGACGACGTTGTAGTTGTAGTCGGCGAAGTACTTGGCGACGACGTCGGGGACCAGCGGCTCGATCTCGGCGATGGTCAGGGTCTCGACCCGCGGATCGATGCTGGCGGCCCCCGCGGTCACGCCGGCGCCGCAGGCGACGACCAGCACCGACCGCGGGTTCGCCGGGACCAGCGTCGTCAGGTGTCCGAGCATGCGCTGCAGGCGCATGTCCTGGGGCTGGCTCGACGCCTGGACCTTGCCGGCGTTGTGGTAGCTGAGGATGCCGTTCGGATCGCGTGACACCGCGGGCGACCCGTTCATCCCTTCGCCGACGAAGATGTACTCCTCGACGTTGTTCCGCTCGGCGGCAGCCAGTCGACCGTGTCCGATCAGGAGCGGCGGCACCGCCGAGGTGTTGCGGATGGCGAGGCTGGCGCAGAGGACGACGACCAGGGCCCAGATGGCGTCGCGCGCGATGAACGGCAGGCGCGGCGGCACCAGCGTGACCAGCGCGGACAGCGCCGCGACCCCGATCAGCACGCGCTGGCTGTTCTGGGTCCCGATGGCGGCGATCAGGATCAGGCTGGTCGCCAGCGCCCCGACGATCGCCCCCACGGTGTTCGCGGCGTAGACGCGGCCGACCACCACCCCCCCGTCGCGATCGGTTCGCGCCACGGCCGCGAGCGCGATCGGGAAGCTGGCCCCCCACAGGCAGGCCGCCGGAAGGATCGCCCAGAGGCAGCGGACGAGATCGATCTGGAACTGGAACCAGGGGCTGGGCGAAAGACGCGGGTTCACCGGCCAGTAGGGCATCGCGCGCGAGATGTTCCAGGCGCTCCAGGCGATCGCGCCCACCAGCAAGAGCTGGGTCACCCCCAGCGCGCGGCGCGGGTTCGGGCTGCGGTGGGCGATCGCCGAGCCGGCGCCGCTGCCGAGGCCGATGCCGACCAGGAACACGCCCAGGATGATCGAGAAGGTGTAGGTCGTCCCGCTGAGCAGCAGCGCATAGAGCCGGGTCCAGATCACCTCGGCCCCCAGCGCGCTGAGGCCGGACAGCCCGATCGCCAGGTAGATCGTCCAGCTGTCGCCGTCGGTCGTGGCCCGCGGGCGGACCGTCTCGGGGCCGGCGGTCAGCGCCACCTTGGGCGTGCCGCGGGCGAGCGCCAGCGCTCCGCCGGCGACCAGCAGGTTCAGGCCGACGGCGACGAAGGTCGCGGCCGGCATGTCGAACACGCGCAGCAGAAAAAAGCCGGCGAGCAGGCAGCCGAACACCGCCCCCAGCGTGTTGCCGCCGTAGAAGTAGCCCAGCCAGGCCACACCGCGCGGGGTGGTCTCGACCCAGCGGGCGATCACCGGCAGCGTCGCCCCCATCATGATCGTCGGCGGCAGCAGGCAGACCGCGGCCAGGAGGCCGCGCAGCAGCAGGCCGGGGACGCCGTGGCCCACCGCCGTGGTGTAGATCCCCTGGACCACCGGGATCGCGACCAGCATCAGCAGGCCGGCGGCGGCGATCGCCAGCTCGAGGATCGCGTAGAGGCGCAGCGGGTGGCGGCCGGCCGAGACGTAGCGGGCGACGCCGAGGCTGCCGATGCACATGCCGGCCATGAACGTTCCGAGCAGGACGCCGATCGACACCGCCGACGACCCGAGCGCCAGCTGCAGCAGCTGGAACCAGACGATCTCGTAGATCAGCGCCGCGCAGCCGCTGCCGACGAACAGCAGCAACACGACCGGGAACAGCCGGGTCGTGTCGTTGACGAGCGGCGCCGTGGTGGCCGTCGCCGCCGCGCGCCGGGCCCGCAAGAGGTTGGCGGCGAGCGCGGCGATCGCCAGCGCGATGGCGATCTCGAACGCGCCAACGGGCGGGCCGGGACGCGGGGTCGCGATCGCGGGCGGGCGGTTCTGCGCGGCGGCGATGCCGACCGCCATCGGCGCGTCGACGGTGCGCAGCGCCGGGGGGAATGGGGTCGGTGCCCGGCAATACGCCGCCAGCTCCGAGATCGAGAAGAAGCCGTCGCCGTTGGCCTCGCCGATACGGACGTAGCGGACGGTCTGGGGCGGGACCTCCAGCGCCCGTCCCCGCAGGCCGTGTCCCTTGTCGACCACGTTGGGGGCCTCGGCGATCAGCTTGAAGCTGCCGGGCGCACCGTCGAGTGAGCCGGTGATTCGGTAGGTGTCGTTGGCGTCGGCCTGCAGGTAGACCGCGCCGATCGCCTGCGGCGCCCCGAGATCGAACGTGACCGCCCCGTCGCCGCTGCCGAGGCGGATCGTGGCCGGGCTGTCCCAGACGGCGCCGTCGGCGGGGACGGCGCCGTCGGTCAGCAGCGCCGGATCCCCGACCAGATCGCGCTGCTGGGAGGGGAGCTTGCCGGCGAGCAGGTCCTCGGTGCCGCAGGCCGAGGCCGCGACCGGCGCGGCGGCGCGCGCGGGGGCCGCCGCACGGGCGGGGGCGGCGATCGCGACCAGCGCCGCGGCGCTCACAAGGGCCATCGTTGCGGCGGTCGCCAGCCCGGTTCGGCGCGCGGTCATCACGGGGGTCGGCACGGGGGGGCGATGATAAGCGATCTGGCGAGGCATTCTGCGGCCTGATGCGCGGGCCCGGGGGCGAGACGCTGAACCTCTACCGGGGACGGATCGCCTTCCGCCCTCCGGATCAACTCAACGAAGCCACCACCAACGAGCAACGTCCGTGAGGCCGCGACGATTACTGCTCATTCAGGATGGCTCGTCGCCCGCGCCAGCTCGATCTGCCGGAGCCTCCTACCTGGGGCGGCGCGCGGCGCGGCGCCGGCTGCAAGCCTCGCGGTGATCGCCCCGGCGTGGCGCACCGGCGGCGGGGGCGCCACGATGTGCGCCACCCCGTGCACGTCACCCTTCGTCGCGGTCGCCGGCGTCCCGTCGCTGCGGTCGGCCGGCGTCTTCCCGGTGCTGTGCGCCGCGGCTCTCGGCGTCGAGCCGCGCGGCGTTTCGGGTGATCCACTTCTCCGTTCAGCTCGATCACGTTCACCTGATCATCGAGGCGGATCTGCCCCAGCGCTTGTCGCGCGGCGTGCAAGGCCTCGCCATTCGCTGTGCCCGGGCGGTCAATCGCGTAGCCGGCCGTCGGGGGGCAGTCTGGTCGGATCGCTACCACGCGCGCGCCCTCGCCACGCCGCGCGAGGTGAGGCGAGGGATGGTGTATGTGCTGCTCAACTTCCGAAAGCACCTGCGCGCCGTGGGTGGTGTCGACCCCTGTCGCTCGGGCCCCTGGTTCGAGGGCTGGGCTCGCCCCGTCGCCAGGCCCGCACGGCAACCTCCCGTCGTCGCGCCGCGGACCTGGCTCGCCACCGCCGGCTGGCGTAGGGCCGGCGGACTCATCGGTTGCCACGAAGCACCCGCGCCGGCGACCCGCCCGGGTTCACGACGGCGGCGGCTGGAGATCGTCTCAAATCGCCGCATCCCGCGCTGCGCGCGGGAGCGGCGCGCCACCTCAGGGGATTCGGTAGAGCCGGATCGAGCTGCCGACGATCGCCACCGGTGTGTATGACCGCAACCAGGCGTAGGCGCCGGGGGCGACCTCGCCTTCCTTGTAGAGGGATTTCGGATCGCACGGGTCGCGGTGCAGGCGGAAGTAGCTGCGGTCCCGGTAGTAGTTCTCGCTGATCGCGATCCACCCGGTGGTCGGCTTGCGCGGGGTCAGAGCCGTCAGGCGCGGCAGGTCGTGCTGGCACTGGCGCAGGGTTCCGAAGAAGGCGATCGACAGCGCGTCGATGCCCCGGGCCCGCGCCTCGCGGCGCAACGCGAACAGGTCCTGCCCCCAGTCGAGGTCGGAGTCGAGCAGGACCGCCGCCGGATCGCGGCCGGCGAGCGGGTTGAAGTAGCCGAGCTCGGCGTCACGCGCGGCGACCGCGACGCCGGTCTGCGCGCAAACCAAGAGGGCAACGACCGTCGCCACGGTCAGGCGCCGCCGCCCTGCCTGGGCGGCCAGCGCGCCGTCGGCGACGATGCCGATCGCGATCGCCAGCAGCGGCAGCAGCACGAAGACGTGGCGGAAGCCGATGTTGACGTGACTCCCCAGGCTGCAGAGGAGGATGCCCGCGGCGGTCAGGGCCAGGGCCTGGGCTGGAACCAGCGCGGGCCGCCGGCGCAGCAGCGCCGGCAACGCGAGCAGCGCCAGCAGCAGCAGCGGCAGCGGCGTCTTCACCGCGAGCGCGATCGGATAGAAGCCGACGAAGCCGCGCGGGGCGTTGCGACCCAGGAGATAGGCGTCGTGGCCGGAGGCGTCGTGCGCGGCGAGGAACCGGAGGCCATGCCAGAGCTCGGGCATCGGCAGCCGGGCGTGGAGCAGCCAGCCGCCGAGCCCGTGGCGCGCGGCGACGGGGGGGACCAGCGGCAGCCAGCCCTTCACCTCGTGCGGCAGCTCGTCGATCCGCCCGACGGAGAAGCGGTAGCCGGCCCAGGTCACGACGAACGCGACCAGCGCCGCGAGGCCGGCCGCGGCGGCGAGGGCCCGCCAGGTGAGCGGCCGCGCGCCGTCCGGTGACTCCAGCGGCCGGGCGGGGAGGCGGCCCAACCTCCGCGCGGCGACGAACGCGAGCGCGGCGACGGGGAAGAAGACCAGCGTCGAGAACTTGGTCAGCAGCGCCAACCCGACAGCCGCCCCGACCAGCGCCGTGCGCGCGTGCGTCGGCCGGTCGAACCAGCGGGCGAGGCAGAGCAGCGCGAGCAGGAACATCCCGGCGAAGGCGACGTCGGTCGTCGCCAGCGCGCCGTGCGCGATCAGCGGCGGCAGCGTGGCCGTCAGCGCCACGGCGACCAGGCCGGCGACCGGGCGCCGCCGTCCGCCCGCCAGGCCCCAGGCCGCGGCGAGCGCGATCAAGAAGAACGGCAGCGTCCCCAGGCGCGCCCGGGCCAGGTTCGGTTCGAACCCGTCGCCGCCGTACAGGAGGTCGCCGCCGATCTCCCAGCTGCGGTCCCAGTCATGCGTGCGCGGATCCCAGACCTCCGGCGCCGGCAGCCGCGTGCCGTGAAGGTAGGGGAGGGCGGCGATCGCCACCCGCGGCAGCGGCGGGTTTTCGGTCCACTGCGAGTAGCTGCCGAACTGCCACCACTCGAGCCCGACGGCCAGGTGGTTCGCCTCGTCGAAGGTGCCCGACAGCGTCCGCCGGGCGTGGGTCAGGCAGGCGAGGCCACAGAGCGCGACCGCGACCGTGAGCGCCTGGCAGCCCAACCGCCACCTTCGCGAGATCTGATCCCCGCCACCCATTTTCGGCGAGTGTAAGCTTGGGCGAGGAGGTCCGGGCAATGTGTCGCAGCATCAAGACCCTGTTCAACTTCGATCCGCCGGCGACCCACGACGAGATCCGCGCGGCGTCGCTGCAGTTCGTCCGCAAGCTGAGCGGCTTCACCGCGCCGTCGAAGGCGAACGAGGCGGCGTTCAACCGCGCCGTCGAGGAGACGTTCGAGGTCGCGCACCGGCTGGTCCACGCGATGGAGACCCACGCCCCGCCCCGCAACCGCGAGGTCGAGGCGGCGAAGGCGCGCGAACGATCCCGCGAGCGATTTGGCGGCCGCGCCGCGCCCGCCCGCGGCTAGCTGGACGCCGCCGGAGCAGCGCGACATTTCTGTCTCGCCCGGCGGGTCGGCGCGCATCCGGGCTTTTTCGGTGCAACGGTTGGGCTCGGCATGCGTAAGGGAGCGCGAGGTGTCCCTTCCCATGCATCACGGCATCCCGTTCTTGACGGTCAGCGCTGCCGCGCGCGAGTGTGGCGAGACATGATCCCGCGTCTATCGAACACCGCCCGCGCGCTCGTTCCGGGCATGTGCTTGACCGCTCTGCTGGCGTCCGCTTGCTACAACCCCAGCATCTCGCCGTGCTCTCTCTCGTGCGGGTCGGACCAGGCCTGTCCGAACGGCATGGTCTGCAGCAACGGCCTCTGCGGCGAGACCGCGAACGCCTGCGAAGGCGAGGGTGGGGCCGCTGGCGAGGCGGGGGGCGCGGGTGGCGACGGCGGTTTGGGCGGCGGGGGGGGCACCGCCGGCGGTGAGGCGGGGAGCGGGATGGGTGGCGGCGGCACGGCCGGCGGCGTCGCGGGGAGCGGGATGGGTGGCGGCGGCATGGCGGGGAACGGCGCGGCCGGCGGCGACGGCGGCGCCTTGGCGGGGAGCGATGGCGGCGTCGCGGGGAGCGATGGCGGCGGCGTGGTAGGGGGCGATGGCGGCGGCGCGGGGAGCGCCGGCGGCGGATTGGGCGGCGGACTAGGCGGCGGCGGACCGGGCGGCTCCGGCGGCTCCGGGGTGTTTCAGTGCCCAGCCGGGAAATATCTGAACGTCGTGCGGCAGCTCTGCGTCCCGGCGCGTGACCTCACCCGCGACGGCAAGGCGGACCTGCTCGCCGTCAACTACAACGGGATCAACGTGCTGATCTCGACCGGAACGCAGTACACGTTCACGCAGTGGCTCGCCGGCCCATTCCGCGGGCCAGGCGGCGCGTTCGCCGCCGACGTGACGGGCGATGGGTACGCGGACGGCGTCTCCATCACGAAAGAGGGCGAAGTCTGGGTGGCGTCGGTGGGAAGCGCGGGATTCGGCACCACGGATGACAGCGTGACCCTGTGGTCCAACTTTCCCCTGCTGGGACTGCGCGGGACGTTCATCGTCGACGTCGACGGTGACCAACGTGCCGACGTTGTCATGCTGAACGCCGACAACGTCGAGGTGTCGCTGTCGGCGGGCAACCACTTTGAACCTCCGACCGTCTGGAGGACGGCAACACCTCTGGGCGAATACGACACCTGGTCGTACCTGGCCGACGTGAACGGCGATGGACTGGCCGACGCGGTCCTGATGGGAAAAGTCCATGTCGACGTGATGCTGTCGACCGGAACGTCGTTCGGCCCCATCCAGCGGTGGGCCTCCTTCGTGTTTCCCACCGGCTACGGCATCTGCGTCGTGGACGTCGACGGCGATGGTCTCGCGGACGGCGTCCGCCTGACCGATGGCTCCGTCTTCGTCATGCGGTCGACCGGTGCGGGGTTCCTCCCCGAAGAGCGCTGGTTCTCCAGCAAGCCGCTGGGTGAACGGCTGACGATGTTCGTCGACGCCGACGGCGACGGGCGCGGCGATCTCGTTCAGATCAACGATTTCGACGTCAGCGTCGGTCTTTCGACGGGGAGCTCGTTTGCGAGCCCTGCGCGCTGGTACAGAGGTCTCTTTCGCACGGACGTCTTCTATTCGGTGGCGCCGGACCTGGCCAGCTCCCGCGCGTTCGGACCCCCGCAGCCCTGAACCTCCGCGCGCCGCGGCCTACCGCGACGTGCGCCAGCTCCACCAGCAGCTGCCGACCGCCACCGCCCCGGCGATCCCCGCGCTGGCCAGGGTGAGCACCGCGGCGTCGGCGAAGGCCCGGCCGCGTGCGTCGGTGCGCATCGCGTCGGCGTCCCAGACCGTCTTGTCCTCGACTGATGCCGACGCCGAACGGGCGAACCCGCCCAGCACCAGCCCCACCGCGGCGAGCGTCACCGCGCTGCCCGCGGTGGCCGCGCAGACGCTGCGTCCCGTGGCGCTCACCCGCTCGACCGGGGCTGCCCGCAGCTCGAGCCGCGGCGGCTCCGTCGGCGGGTGGGCGCTCGGGAGGGGAGCGGTCGCGCTCGGCTTGGCCGGTCCCTTCGCCGGCGCCGACGCTTGCGCCGCCGCGCACGATCGCAGCTCGGTCTGTCGCGCCTCGGCCTTCCCCAGCAGCGGGTCGCCCTTGGGGGCGGCGGCCACGAAGGCATCGAAGCTCTCCAGCGCGTGCCGGCAGTCACCCATTGCGCGATAGGCCTGGCCGATGTCGAACAGGATCTCGGGCGCGTTCGAAACGCTGTAGGCCGCGTTGAAGAGCGTGATCGCCTCCTGGTAGTCGTGGGCGTCGTACGCGGCGACGCCGCGCCGGAACAGGGCCTCACCTCCGCTGATACTGCCCTTCTCGGGGGCCGGCAGCGCGGCGGGCGCTTCCGCTGGCTCGCCGCCGGCCACCAAGAGAATGCCCAGAACGGCTGCGATCATCGTCTCCCTTCTACCGTCGGGCGAGGCGGCCGGGCAAACGGGTCGGCGAGATCCGAGTCGCTGGCCGCCACGTTGTCGCCCCGCAACCGCAGCTCGCGGACGATCTCCGCTTCGCGCGCCTTCTGCGGCTCGGGGGCCGGCTGCGGATGCTGCGCGTCCGGCGCCGGGGGACGGGGCGCGCCGGCGGCGAGCCGGACCGGCCTGCGTGGCTCGCCCCGCGGGCGCACCAGCCCGGTGGGAGCGGGCGCAGGGAGCGGGGGCGTCGGTGGCGGGAACGTCGCCGGAGCGGGCGCGGCGCGCCCGGGCGTTGCCGCGGCGGTGGGCGGCGTTGCGGCGTTGAGCGTTGCCGCGGCGGTGGGCGGCGTCCGCTTGCGGGCCGTCATCACGACCGCCCCCGCGACGGCGAGCGCGGCGATGGCGGCGATCCCGGCCATCTGCCGCCAGGGGCGGGGCGGGGGAGGCGCGGGCTGCGGCGACAGCGCGCGCAGCGCCGCGAGAAGCTGGCTGCCGTTTTGGTAGCGGTAGGCCGGCTCGGGATGAAGCGTTCGCAACACGAACCGATCCCACGCGGGACCGAACGCCGCCGTCGCCGGACCTTCGCTGGCGAGCCGTTCCCCGAGGCGCAGCGCCGCGGCCACCGCAGCCGAGGAGGCGACGGTGGGCAGCCGCCCCGTCAGCAGTTGCTGGGTCAGCAGGCCGAAAGAGTAGACGTCGCTGGCCGGCGTGGCCGGACGCCCGGCCAGGCGCTCGGGCGCCGCGAACTCGAACGTACCGGAGAAGCCGCGCGTGAGCGCCGCCGACCGTTCCGGCTCGACCGAGCCCGCCAGGCCGAAATCGGTGATGACCGCGCGCAGCCCGCGGTCTGGGTGCTCGACCAGCATCACGTTCTCGCTCTTGAGGTCGCGGTGGACGACGCCGACCTCGTGCGCCGCCGCCAGCCCGGCCGCGATCTGCGTCAGCAGTGACACCGCCTCGGTAGCCGGAAGCTTCCCGCGCCGGCGCACGAGCGCCGCCACGGTCTCCCCGGGGAGATACTCCATGGTCAGGAAGACGAAGGCGCCGGCCGTCTGGTCGGCGGGCTCGTCGATGCCAAAGTCGAAGATGCGGCAGACGTTGGGATGGGTCACCCGGTGCGCCATCGCCACCTCGGACTTGAGGCGCGCGATCGCGCCCGGGCGTCCCGTCAGCGTCGCGTTCAACGTCTTGAGCGCGACGACCTTGGCGAGCATCTGGTCCTCGGCCTCGTGCACCTCGCCCATCGCTCCCGAGCCCAGGGAACGGACGATACGGTAGCGTTCGGCGACGACGGTTCCGGGCTGCAGCAGCGCCGGCCGCAGCCGGTCGAGCCACGGGAGCTCTTCCGTTTCCGTGCCCCGGGCGGCCTCTCCGAGCATGCGGGTGCACAGGTCGCATCGGTTAAGATGCGCCTCGACCTCCTCGCGCTGTGGGACCGCGAGGATGCCATTCAGAACCCGAATCGCCCCGCTCTCGGTAAGACAGTCCATCCGTTACACCTCAGGCCGCCCGATTACCGCGCCGATTCTTACATGAGCGACAATGGCAAGATCGAGGAAGCGTTCGTGGCGGGGAGTCAGGCCTGGCCAGAGGCGAGGCTGACGCGGGAGCAGTTTCGCGAGGCGGCGGCGGCGGCGGGAATCAGCGATTTCGGCGAGTGGGCGGGCGACTTCTACCTGGCCTGCGCGGCGGGTCTGGGCGACCCGGCAGCAATCCGCCTGGTCGACGAGCAATTTATTGCCCGCCTTCCGGCGCGGATCCGGCGCCTCGGCGCCGCCCCGGAGACGGTGGCGGACGTCCTCCAGGTGGTGCGCGAACGGCTGTTCCTGGGCAGCGCGCCCCGGATCCGCGCCTACAACGCCACGGCGCCGCTGGCGCAGTGGATAAAGGTCGTCGCGATCCGGACCGCGATCGATCTCCACCGCCGGGAGCTGGCGGCGGCCCCGCCTGCCCACTATCACCGCGAGGCCTCCCGGGCCGTCGAGACCGACGCGCAGACCCGGGTGATGCAGCAGGAGTACAAGCACGAGTTCGAGCTCGCCCTGCGCGGTCTGATCGACGCGCTCCCCGCGCGCGACCGGAACGTGCTGCGCCTTCACCTGATCGAACAGGTCAGCATCGAGAAGCTCGCCGTCATGTACGGCGTCCACCGCGTGACGCTGGCGCGCTGGGTCTGGAACGCGGGCGAGATCCTGCTGACCGGCCTGCGGCGGCATTTTCGCGAACGGTTCGGGATCGAGCTCGGCGAATTCGACAGCCTGGCGCGCCTGGTCCGCAGCCAGCTATCGGTCGATCTCGGGCAGCTGCTCGACGGAAAGCGCTGACCGGCGCGGCCAGTTGGACAGCGACAATATTGTCGCGAACCGCGGCGGCCGCTCGGTGCGCGCATGTCACAAGGGCGCACAAACGTGGGGCTTCGGTTGGAACGGCCGATGCAATCGAGAAGGGCCATGCGCTCATCACTCGGCATCGTTGGTTCCTTCGTCCTCGCTCTGACCGTCGGCTTCGCGGTCGGTTGCGAAGCACCCGCGGAGACCCCCACGGGTCTCGACGGCGGCGCCTACTGCCCCGCCACCGTCGGGCCCGGGCCCGGAGCCATCCTCTACACCTCGCCCGGCTGCGGTGATCACGAACCGGAGCCCAGGTGCATAGGGACAATGGGCGGCTGCGCCGACTATGCGTGTGGCTGCGACGGCAAGGTGATCCTGGGATGTACCGGGTTCTTCGAGCCCTACGCCTACGCCTACCGATGCAGTTCGAGCGTGCCCTGTGGAGGCGAGCCTGCCCCCACGGTCCACAGCGGCGACCCCTGCGATCCCACCGTCATCCCCTGAGCGTGCGCATGTTCGGGTAGGGCTCGCCCCTGACCGTCGCGCGGGCGGCGTGGTACACCACCGGCCATGAAGACCCCCGCACGTTCGTTCGTTGGTTTCGCAGTTGGTCTGTTGGTCGCCCTGGCCGCCGGCGCCGCCTCCGCCGATCTGGAGCTGCCGCGGCCGAGCCCGTTCGCCAAGGTCACGCAGGACGTCGGCCTGACGACGATCACCGTCGACTACAGCAGCCCCGGGCGTGAAGGGGCGCAAGATCTGGGGCGGGCTGGTGCCGTTCGACAAGCTGTGGCGCACGGGCGCGAACCGGGCCACCAAGATCACCTTCAGCCGCGACGTCACCTTCGCGGGCAAGCCGGTGCCGGCGGGGACGTACGCGCTGTTCACGATCCCGACCAAGGCCGACTGGACGGTCATCCTCAACAAGAAGGCCGACCAGGCCGGCGACGGGGCAGGAGTACAAGCAGGACGAGGATTTGATGCGCGTGACGGTGAAGACCAAGGCGCGCGCCCGTTCCGCGAGCGGATGGCGTTCCTGTTCAGCGACTTCACCGACGACAAGGCGTCGCTGGATCTCGAGTGGGAGAAGCTGCGCCTGTCGATCCCGATCGTCGTCGCCACGGAGAAGCAGGCGCTGGCGAGCATCACCGGCACGCCTCGACAACACCTGGCGCACCTACGCCAGCGCCGCGCGCTACATGCTGGAGACCAAGAAGGCCTACGACGCCGGTCTCAAGTACATCGACCAGTCGCTGGCGCTGAAGGAGGACTGGTTCAACCTGTTCATCAAGGCGCAGCTGCTGGCGGCGAAGGGGAACTACAAGGAGGCGGTTGCGCTCGCCGAGAAGGCGCAGGCGCTGGGGCAGAAGGGGCCGCCGGGCAGCTTCTTCTTCGAGGCGGATGTCAGCAAGGCGCTCGCCGACTGGAAGAAGAAGGGCTGACCGCCGCGGCGTCAGGCGCCGAGCGGCACGCGCCGGTAGACTGTCGAGGTAGCGGTCGACGGCGGGGTCGGGGCGGAACTGGGTCTCGGCGCGGCGGCGGGCGGCGACGGCCATCTGGCTGGCGCGCGCGCCGTCGGTCGAGCAGCACGCCGCGCGGCCTCGGCCATGCGCGGCGACGTCGCCGACGGGGCGGAGGAAGCCGGCCTCGCCGTCGGCGACCACCTCGGGGAGGCCGCCGACGTTCGAGGCGACCACCGGGACGCCGCAGGCCATCGCCTCCAGCGCGGCCAGGCCGAAGCTCTCGGTCTCGCTGGGCAGCAGGAAGAGGTCGGCGCCGCGCAGAACGTCGGGCAGATCGACGCGCTCGCCGAGGCACTGGACGTCGTCGCTCGAGGCCGCAGCGAGGGGCGAGCGCGGTCGACGTGCGGGCGCTCGGGGCCGTCGCCGACCAGGCGCAGGCGCGTGGTCGGCGAGCGCCGCGCGGACGCGGCGAAGACCCGCACCACGTCGTCGACCCGTTTGACCGGGCGGAAGTTCGAGACGTGGACGATGACGGGCGGGCCGCGCGCGCGGCGCCGGCGCCATGGCGGGGGCGAAGCGGTCGGTGTCGACGAAGTTCGGGACGACGTCGATGGCGACGGTCGCGCGGGCACGTCCAGCGTCGCGTAGGTCGCCTCGCGCAGCCAGGCCGACGGCGTCGGTGACCGCGTCGCTGGCGGCGATCGAGAAGTGGGTCAGCGGCAGGAAGCTGGGGTCGGCTCCCGACCAGCGTGATGTCGGTGCCGTGCAGGGTGGTGACGATGCGCGGGGCCGCGCCGCGCACCGTCGGCGGTCAGCACCTGCCGCGCCAGGTGGGCGCTGGCGGCGTGCGGGACGCGCGTAGTGGGCGTGGACGAGATCGAGCCGCTCGCGGCGCGCGACCTCGACGAGCTCGAGGTCAGCGCCAGCGTGTAGGGAGGTGTGTTTGAGCTGCGGGTAGGCGCGCACCTCGACGGGGTGGAAGGCGAGTTCGGCTCGCCGCTGGTCGAGGCGGCCGGGGACGCTCGTCGCTGAAGACGTGGACACGGTGGCCGCGGCGGGCGAGCGCGATCGCGATCTCGGCCGCGATGACGCCGCTGCCGCCGAAGGTGGAGAAGCAGGCGACGCCGATGCGCAGTGAGGCGTCGGTCAAGGCTCGAGGTCTAGCAGGCTGGTGGCGAACGGGCCCGGGCGGCCAGCCGGTCGATGACCAGGCGCTTGAGCGTCGCCGGCCCGACGCGGCCCGCCAGCGACGGCCAGCCGTAGGCGCGCTCCTGCGGGACGCCGCCCGGGCGACAGCGCCGCCTCGAGCCGGTCGAGCCGCGCGCGAACTCACGCCGTCGCGCTCGGCGAGGTCGCGCGGCGTAGCGCTCGGCAGGCGCTCGAGCGCGCGGGCGACGCTGGCCGCGCGTCCGGGCCGCCGCGCGCGAGCGACGGCGCCGCCTGTTCCGGCGCGCGCGACGGCCGGTCGGCGGCGGCGATCTGGCCGGCGACCTGGGCGCGCGCACCCGCCGGGTCGGGCGACCGGCTGGCGTCGGCGCGCGTCCGGCGTGCCAGGCGCGCGGAGCAGCTCGCGGCGCGGGCGCCCGACGTCGTCGGCGTCGAGGCCCAGCGTCGTCGAGCAGCCGGCGCGTGCGCGCGTCGAGACAGCGGAAGCGGGCCCGCGGAACCACCAGCGGCGGCGGCAGCCCGAAGTGCGTCGTAGACCGGCGGCGAGCTGGGCGAAGTAGTTGAGCTCGGCCGGGGCCGCCGACGTAGGCGGCGGTCGGCAGCAGGGTGTCCTGGACGATCGGCCGCAGCAGCGCCGACGTCGAGAACCGCAGCGGCTCGCGCTCGAGCGCCGCGTCGAGCGCGGCTCGTCGGAGACGGCCTCGTCGCGCGCCCGACAGCGGCCAGGCGCCCGCCGTCCGCCGTCGCGCTGCAGCCGGAAGCGCGGGCCGTGCGAGGCCGCCGCGGTGGAAGAAGCAGCAGCGCGCAGCCGGGGCGGACCGCGGATCTGCGTCGTCGAACCCGGCCGCGGCCAGCGCCGCGCCGCGCGCCGGTCAGCGCCGCCTCGATTGCGCGCGCGCCGCGCGATGCGCCTGCCGGTAGACCGGCGCGGCCAGCGCGCGCGACGCGCGCCTCGCGCGGGTCGAAGACCAGCAGGCCGTCGTCGGCGAACAGCGCCGCCAGCGCCCCCGCGAAGGCCGCCGCCAGCGGCCGGCCCGCGGCGGTAGTGGGCGCGCAGCAGGGCCACGCGTCTCGTCGGCGGCGGGGCCGGCGGGCCCAGCGCCTCGGCGAGGCGATCGAGGAGCGCCGGCGACCTCGGCGCCCGAGGCGCCGGTGGGCCACCGACGCGCGCGCCGGCCGTCCGGCGTCGGCCGAGCGCGAGCCGCAGCGGCGCCGCCGTCGCCGGTCGGCGACCGTGGCCGAGGCGATCTCGGCGAAGTCGTGGTCCTCGGTCTGCAGCCAGAACAGCGGCACGCAGCGGACGCCCGCTCTCGGCGGCCAGCGCGCGCGCCACCGCGACGGCGGAGGCCGCCTTGTAGAAGCCGTAGAGCGGGCCGAGGAACAGCCCGACCTGCTGGCCGGTGGCGACCACCGCCGTGCTGCCCGGCGGCCAGCGCGTCGAGCGTGCGCCGCGCGGGCCGGCGCTGGGAGCGCAGCGCCGCCTGCTGCGCGCGCAGCACCGCGACCACGCTCGCGGCGGCCGGCGCCCGGCCGGCCGCCGCGCGCGTCCGCGCCGCCCGCGGTCGCGGCGATCGCGGAAGTCGAGCGGCAGGAAGGGCGCGCGCGGCCGCCTCGCCGGCGAAATAGGAGCTGGAGAATGGGCGGCCCACGGAACGGCATCAACTATACTCCGCCGGCCAATCCGTCGCAATGCCCTGCCGAGCAATCGCCGCCCGTTCGCTCGCGTCCCTTGACCCTCCTCGCTCATGGCCGTCGTCGCTCGCCTGCTCGGGCCTGGTCGCCAGCCGCGCGCGCCGCCGGCCCGCCGCCGCAGCCCGACGCCGCGCGGATCGCGCTCGGCCTGCGCAAGCTCGGCGTGGTCGGCAGCGTGCTCTACGTCGCCGCCCACCCCGACGACGAGAACACCGCGCTGCTCGCCTACCTGGCCAACGGCGCGCTCGTGCGCACCGGCGTACCTGTCGGTCACCCGCGGCGACGGCGGCCAGAACCTGATCGGCTCCGAACAGGGGCCGGCGCTGGGCCTCATCCGCACGCAGGAGCTGCTGGCGGCGCGGCGCGATCGACGGCGGCGAGCAGTTCTTCACCCGCGCCCGCGACTTCGGCTTCTCGAAGAGCCCCGAGGAGACGCTGCGCATCTGGGGCAAGGAGGCGGTGCTCGCCGACGTGGTGGCGGTGATCCGCCGTTTTCGCCCCGACGTGATCGTGACCCGGTTCTCGCCCGAGCCGTCGGACACCCACGGCCACCACACCGCCTCGGCGATGCTGGCGGTGGAGGCGTTCCGCGCCGCCGCCGATCCGCAGGTTTCACCCCGAGCAGCTCACGGACGGCGTCACCCCCTGGCAGGCGCGGCGAATCCTCTGGAACCGTTCGGCCTGGAGCATCAAGCCGACCGACGACCTGGACGGCTTCTTCAAGCTCGACGTCGGCGGCTACAGCCCGCTGCTGGGCGCGTCGTTCGGCGAGATCGCCGCCGACAGCCGCAGCATGCACAAGAGCCAGGGCTTCGGCGTGGCCCGCGCGCGCGGCCCGAGCGCTCGAGTACTTCAAGCGCTCCTGGCGCGAAGCGCCGGCGACGAAACCGCACGCCGACGAGCTGCTCGCCGGCATCGAACTCTCCTGGAAGCGGCTCCCGGGCGGCTCGCGAAGCTGACCGCGCTGGTCGCCGCCGCCGTGCGCGGCTTCGATCCGGCCGCGCCTCACGCGATCCTGCCGGCGCTCGCCGCAGCTCGACGCGGCGCTCGACGCGGTGACGGACGCCGGCTGGCGGGAGCAGAAGCGGCGCGAGCTGCACGCGCTGATCGTCGCCTGCGCGGGGTTGTTCGCCGACGCGACCGCGCCGATTTTCGCGCCGCGCCCGGCGCCGACCTGGAAATCACGGCCACCGCCCTCAACCGCTCGCCGGCGGCGGTCACGCTGGACCAGGTGACGTTCCCGTTCGGCGGCAGACGCGCGGTGCCGGCGCGCCCCCAAGCCGGTGCACCGCGCCGGTGGAGCCGAGAAGCGCACGCTGAAGCTGCCGGCGGAGCTGCCGCCGTCGACGCCGTACTGGCTACGACGCCGCCGCCCGAGCCGGGCCTCTATCATGTGAATGAGCCGCGCTCGTCGGCCGCGCCCGAGGCCAGGCGCCGCTCGCGGTGAGTTTCACGTTCGCGGCTCGCCGGGCGGTCGCATGCTGACCGTCGCGCGCGCGGTCGCCTTCAAGTGGACCGATCCGGTGATGGGCGAGCGCTACCGCCCGCTGGAGGTGACGCCGCCGGTGTCGGTGCGGCCGTCGGCGGGCGTGCTGATGTTCGCGGGGGACGCGCCGCGGCCGCTCGAGCGTCACGCTGCGGGCCGGCGCCGACAAGCGTCGCGGGGACGCTGCGTGCGGCGCCGCCCGCGGGCTGGACGGTCGAACCGCCGGCGGCGCCGTTCACGCTCGCGACAAGGGGGGCGAGGCGAGCCTCGCGCTTCGCGCTGCCGCCCGGGGCCGAACGCCGCCGCGGGGGCGCTGCGGTTCACCGTGGAGTTGGGCGGCGGGCGGGCGCCCCGGCGCGCGGCGTGGTCCGGCATCGAGCACGCCCACATCCCGATGCAGACGATGCTCGTCGACGCCGACGTGCGCCTGCAGCCGATCGCGCTCGCGACCGGCGGGAGACGGCTCGGCTACATCCCCGGACCCGGGCGACGAGGTGCCCGCGGCGTTGCGCGGCGTCGGATACGAGGTGACGTTGCTGGGCGAGACGACGCTGACCGCCGGCGCTGCTGGCGCCGTTCGACGCCGTCGTCGTCGGCGTGCGCGCCTTCAACACCAGCGAGCGGCTGCGCGCCGCGCACGCGCGCGCTGATGGCCTACGTCGAGCACGGGCGGCACGCTGGTCGTCCAGTACAACACCAACAACCGACTCGCGCCGCTCGTCGGCGCCCCTCGGCCCCTGGCCGTTCGACGATCGGCCAGCACCGCGTCACCGACGAGACCGCGCCGGTCCCGACGCGTGCCGAACGCACCCCGCCCTCACCATCCCCAACCCGCTGCGGCCCGCGGGACTTCGACGGCTGGGTCCAGGAGCGCGGCCTCTACTTCGCCGAAAGCTGGGACCCGCACTACGAGACGCCGCTGTCGATGCACGATCCCGGCGAGCCGCCGCGCAGCAGGGCGGCCTGCTGTGGGCCCGCTACGGCAAGGGGACGTTCATCTACACCGGGCTCGCCTTCTTCCGGCAGCTTCCCGGCCGGGCGTGCCGGGGGCCTTCCGGCTGTTCGCGAACCTGCTCGCGCGGGAGGCAAGGTTGGCAAGTGAGCCTGGCGACGAGTCGCCGGCGCCCGAACGCGCCGAGATGCACGACGCGCCGCCGTTCCTCAGCTGGCGCGCGATCTACCTGATCGTCATCGGCGCGCTGGCGGTCGAGATCGCGCTCGGGGCGATCGCTGACCGCCGTGCTGCGGATGAGCGCCCTCGACTGGCTGGTGCTGGCCGGCACCCTCGGCGCGATCATCGGCTACGGCATGTGGGCGACGCGCGGCGGCGGCACCACCGCCGACTACCTGCACGGCGGCTACCGCGAACACTGGGTGACGATCGGGCTCGTCGGTGATGGCGACGCAGGCCAGCGCCATCACCTTCCTGTCGACGCCCGGGCAGGCCTACGAGGACGGCATGCGCTTCGTGCAGTTCTACTTCGGGCTGCCGCTGGCGATGGTGGTGCTGTCGGTCGCGTTCGTGCCCGCTTCTACCGGCTGCAGGTCTTCACCGCCTACGAGTACCTCGAAGGGCGCTTCGATCTGAAGACGCGCCAGCTGACCGGCGTTGCTCTTCCTGCTCCAGCGCGGGCTGTCGGCGGGGATCACCATCTACGCGCCGGCGATCATCCTCTCGAAGGTTCTGGGCTGGTCGTTGAACCTGACCAACGTCGCCATCGGCAGCCTGGTGATCGCCTACACCGTCGCCGGCGGCACGCGCGCCGTCAGCCAGACCCAGAAGCAGCAGATGGTGGTGATGCTGGGCGGGATGGTGGTCGCGTTCTTCGTGATCGTCCACCGCCTGCCGGCGAACCTCTCGTTCGCCAACGCCGTCGCATGTCGCCGGCACGCTGGGGAAGATGAACGTCGTCGACTTTTCCTTCGATCCTGGCAACCGATACACGCTGTGGTCGGGGCTGACCGGCGGCCTTTTCCTGGCGATGTCGTACTTCGGGACCGACCAGTCGCAGGTGCAGCGCTATCTCTCGGCGCGGTCGGTGACCGAGAGCCGCCTCGGCCTTCTGTTCAACGGCCTGCTCAAGGTTCCGATGCAGGTCCTGATCCTGTTCGTCGGGGTGATGGTGTTCGTGTTCCACCAGTTCACCCCGCACGCCGGTCTTCTTCAACGAGAGCGAGCTCCGCCGCGTCTACGACACGCCCCAGGCGGCGCGAGATGCGCACGCTGGAGGCGGCGCACGCCGACGCGTCCGCGACGAACGCGCGCGGCTCTGGAACGGCTGCGCGCGGCGCTGGACGCGACCCCGCGCGACGCCGCCACCGTCGCCAGCGCGGAGAACCGGGTGCGCGCGGCGTCGGCCACCGATCAGGGGCTCCGCGGCGCAGGCCAAGCTGCTGCTCGCCAGAGCGCTGCCGGATGCCGAGACCAAGGACGCCGACTACGTCTTTCTGTCGTTCGTGATGGCCAACCTGCCGCGCGGCCTGGTCGGCCTCCTGCTGGCGGTGATCCTCTGCGCGGCGATGTCGTCGACGGCCAGCGAGCTGTCGGCGCTGGGGCAGTGCACGCTGGTCGACTTCTACCGCCGCAGCTGGCGCAAACAGGCCAGCGACGCCCACTACCTGCGCGCCGCGAAGCTGTTCACGGCGGGCTGGGGCGTGCTGGCTGTGGTCTTCGCGGCCTCGGCGTCGCTGATCGACAACCTGATCCAGGCCGTCAACATCCTCGGGTCGCTCTTCTACGGCACCATCCTCGGCATCTTCCTGGTCGCCTTCTTCATCCGCCGCGTGCGCGGCACCGCGATATTCGTGGCGGCGATCCTCTCCGAGCTGATCGTCTTCGCCGTCTGGCTGGGGACCGACATCGGATTCCTCTGGTTCAACGTGATCGGCTGCGCCGCGGTGATCGCCCTGGCGCTGGCGCTGGACGCGCTTTCTTTGCCAAGGCGAAACACCCCGTAGACCCAAAGGATGTTTCGATGATTCCCGGATGGCGAGGCTCAGCAACTCGGCCAAGGGGATCATCGGGATCGTCGTCGCCCCGTCACTGGCGGCGATCGTGTTCACGCTGGTCGATCGCACCAACGCGTCGCAACCGGCGACACCGCCGCGCGCCGCCGTGGCGGCGCCGGCCGCGCCGCCACCCCCGGCGACGGCGGTGCCGGGGCGGCGCCAGGTCACGGTGGCCCTCTCGCAGTGGCCCGGGCACCTGGCGCTGGTGGTCGGCAACGGCGGCCTCACCACCCAGCCCGGCTCGGCGGCGGCCGGTCAGGGGCTGGATCTGAAGATCACGTTCATCGAGGACGCGCCCAGCAAGAACAAGGCGCTGGTGGAGGGGAAGATCGACGCGGTCTGGGAGACGATCGACGAGCTGCCGATCTCGCTCGGCGCGTTCAAGGCGGGGAACATCGAGGCCCGCGCCTTCCTGCAGATCGACTGGTCGCGCGGCGGGGACGCCTGCGTCGCCAGCAAGGAGGTGCAGAAGGTCGAGGACGTCATCGGCCGCAAGTCGGCGGTCCTGATGTTCTCGCCCGACCACACGGTGCTCGAGTTCATGCTGGCGAACTCGCGCCTGTCGCCCGAGCAGGTGGCGCAGGCGCGCAAGGACACCTCGTTCTCGATGGACGACTTCACCTTCGCCCGCATCCTGTTCGGGCAGGGGAAGATCGACGTCGCCTGCCTCTGGGAACCCGACGTCACGCTGGCGCTCGCCAGCCGTCCGGGGGCGCATCGGCTGTTCTCGACCGCCGACGCCACCGAGCTGGTGGCCGACACGCTGGTGGCGCGGCGCGAGTTCCTGGATCTCTACCCGAACCTGGCGGTGCAGCTGGCCCGCACCTGGTTCGCGGGGGTGAAGCAGGCCGAGGCCGATCGGCCGGCGGCCGCGAAGCTGATCGCGACGGTCTGCTCGCGCTTCCGCGACGAGCTGGGCTACGACGCCACGTTGAAGGCGTTCGAGTGGGTGAAGTGGACCGACATGACCGACAACGTCCGGCTGTTCGGCCTCGACGGCCGCCCGCCCGCCTTCGATCGCGTCTACAACCAGGCCGACGGCATCTGGGTGAACTACCCGCAGGCCGAGATCAAGGATCGCTTCGCCCCCAGCACCATCCGCGACGACCGCATCGTCAAGCGGATCTGGGAAGCGGACGGGAAGAAGGTCGCGCCACGGGCCACGACCTACAACGCCGCCGTCGCCGCGACCGGCGAGCCGCTGTTCACCAAGCCGGTGACGATCAGCTTCCGCAGCGGCAAGGCCGAGCTTGCGGGCGAGGCGATGGCCGCGCTGAACCAGCACGTCGTCCCGCAGGTGCAGATGGCGGCCGGCATGTACATCCGCGTCGAGGGGAACACCGACAACCTGGGCGACGAGTCCTGGAACCAGGACCTGAGCGAGCGGCGCGCCCAGGCGATCCTGGATTACCTGGTCAACCGCGGCGTCGATGGACGCCGCATCGTCGCCAGGGGGAACGGCTCGTCCAAGCCGCTGGCCAGCAACAAGACCGCCGAGGGGCGTGCCCGCAACCGCCGGACCGAGATCCTGTTCATCGCCGCGAAGTCGTGACCCGCCACGGTCGGGCTGGCGCACGGCCGGATCGTTCATAGATCTGCGGCATGCGCGTATTTCTCTCGGGGGCAACGGGGGTGATCGGCCGGCGGGTCATCCCGCTGTTGATGGAGGCCGGCCATGACGTCACCGCGGCCGCGCGCTCGCCGACGCGGCGAGAGGCGCTGGTGCGGGCGGGCGTCCGTCCGGTGAGCGTCGACCTGTTCGACCGCCGCCGGTTGACGGCCGCCGTGGCGGGGCACGACGCCGTGGTGAACCTGGCGACCCACATCCCGCGTTCGATGGCGCAGATCTTCATGCCCGGCGTCTGGCGCGAGAACGATCGCATCCGCCGCGTCGGCTCGGCCAACCTGGTCGACGCCGCGCTGGGCGTAGGGGTGGGGCGGTTCATCCAGGAGTCTTTCGCGCCCATCTACGCCGACCGGGGCGACGACTGGATCGACGAGCGCGCGCCCGTCCGTCCCGTCCGTTACAACCGGTCGGTGCTCGACGCCGAGGCGTCGGTGCGCCGGTTCAACGCCGACGGCGGCGCCGGGGTCGTGTTGCGCTTCGCTGCCTTCTACGGTCCCGACGCCTTCCAGCTGGCCGACATGGTTCGGGTCGTGCGCCACGGTTGGGCGCCGCTGCTGGGCCCGCCGGGGAGCTTCTTTTCGTCGGTCTCCCACGACGACGCCGCCGCCGCGGTCGTCGCCGCGCTTCGCGTTCCGGCCGGGATCTACAACGTCACCGACGACCAGCCGCTGCGCCACCGCGAGTTCGTCGACGCCCTGGCCGACGCGATCGGCGCCAAGCACCCGCGCCTCCCCCCGGCGGTCCTGGCGAACCTCGGCGGCTCGCTCGGTCGCCTGCTCGCCCGCTCGCAGCGGATCTCGAACCGCAAGCTGCGCGACGCCAGCGGCTGGGCCCCGGCCTACCCCAGCGTCCGCGAGGGGTTTCCGTCCGCCGTCGCGAACCTACACTGACCCTGTCGCCGGGTCAGTGATACCGTGAGGCGTGGGCGCTTGGGGAACAGGTCTTTACGAGGACGACGACGCGTCCGACCTCAAGGAGGTGTGGCGTGATCTGCTGCAGGTCGGGTTCTCGGCCGCCGAGATCACGAGCCACGTCCTGCGGGAGAATGTGGACGCCGACAGTGACGATCAGAGCGGCGCGATGCTGGCATTCGCCGACCTCCAGTGGAAAGCCGGCCTGCTGCAACCGCGGGTTCGTCGGCGGGCGCTCCAGATCATAGACGGCGAGATCGATCTCGCGCGCTGGCCGGACCCGGAGCCCCGCGAGCAACGGCGACGGCTGCTGGTCGGCCTGGGGCGCCGCCTGCGGTCACCGATGCCGGCGGCGCGACCGGTTCGTCTTCGCCACCCGTGCGACTGGAAGTGGGGCGAGCACGTGTTGTGGCGTACCGCGGATGGTGGCTCGGCCGCCCTGCGCGTCGTGGGATTCGACCGGAAGTACGGCGGCGGCGGGTCGCCGGTGTTCGAGCTGGTCGGGGCCTACGGGCCACGCGTCCGACCCGGGCCCAAGGAGCTGCGCGAGGCCAGGCCTCGCACCGCGGAGAACCGGCTGACCCTGTCCAGCGGCCGTCGCTGGCAGGGGACGCGATTCGCCGTCGGCATGTTCGAACCGGGAAGCTACCAGGCGGCCCGCGTGCAGCGACTCTCGTCGACCGCTGCGGGCCGGCGTTTGCCGGTGCCGCGGGGTGTCCTCGGGACGCGCTGGGACGGGCTCGACGGCTTCCTGTTCCGAGCCTTCGATCTCCCGTGGCCGCGGGGAACGATCCTGCGCGTGGCGAACGGCGGCGCGCCGATCTTGTTGGTCGTCGTCGACATTGGCGGCTGGAATACCGATCCGGAGACCTTGTGCGCAGTGGTCGATGAACGCGGCGAGGTCGGAAGAACGGCCGAGACGCTCCGCCGCGTCCGCGCCCGCATCGTCGACCCCGGCAGTCTTCCGTCGCTGGCGAAGCACCGCCGTCAGTTCGGGGTGCGGGATCTCGACGAACGGATCCCCTACCGGGTCCGGCTGCGGGGCCATGCGCCCTCCGGCGTGCAGGTCGTGGGACGCCAGAGGATCCAGCCAGCCACGGCGCATGACGCGATCATCTCGTGGGCAGAGCTCGGTTCAGCCGTGGTCCCTCCCGGCCAGACGTAACGTGTCGATCTGATGGCGCCCCGCTCGTCGTCCTCGTAGAGAGAGGGACCGGCGATGGAGAAGATAGAGGCGGGACGCAGCGAACCGCCGCTGGCGGGGCGCAAGGAATGGATCGGGCTGGGGGTGATCGCGCTCCCCTGTCTGCTGTACTCGATGGATCTGACGGTGCTGAATCTGGCGCTGCCACGGATCAGCGAGGCGCTGCGGCCGAGCAGCACCGAGCTGCTCTGGATCGTCGACATCTACGGGTTCCTGGTGGCCGGGTGCCTCATCACCATGGGGACGCTGGGTGACCGCATCGGGCGCCGCCGGCTGTTGATGATCGGCGCGGTGACGTTCGGGGCCGCCTCCGTGGTGGCGGCGTTCGCGCCCACCGCCAAGACGTTGATCGCCGCCCGCGCGCTCCTCGGGATCGCCGGCGCGACACTCGCGCCGTCGACGCTGTCGCTGATCCGGAACATGTTCCTCCACCCGCGCCAGCGGACGGTGGCGATCGGTGTCTGGACGACCGCGTTCTCCGTCGGCGGCGCGATCGGGCCGGTGCTGGGCGGCTTCATGCTGCAGTACTTCTGGTGGGGCTCGGTGTTCCTGCTGGCGGTGCCGGTGATGGTGCTGCTGCTGGTGCTGGGGCCGCTCTTGCTCCCCGAGTACCGCGACCCCGCACCGGGGCGGCTCGATCCGAAGAGCGCCGGCCTGTCGCTGGTGGCGGTGCTGGCGGCGATCTACGGCGTGAAGGTCTGGGCCGAGACCGGCATCGGTGGGTTGTCGCTGCTGACGATCCTCGCCGGCGTGCTGCTGGGGGTCACGTTCGTGCGCCGGCAGCAGCGCCTGGCCGATCCGCTGATCGACCTGCGGCTGTTCCGGGTGCCGGCGTTCCGCGTGTCGCTGGCGACGTTCGTGGCGACGACCGCGGTGGTGTTCGGGATCTACATCTACGTCGGCCAGTACATGCAGCTCTGCCTCGGCCTCACGCCGTGGGCTGCCGGGCTCTGGCTGCTCCCCGGTGCGGTCTGCGTCACCATTGGTTCGATGCTGGCGCCGGCGATCGTGCGGCGGGTGCACCCGGCCTACGTGATGGGGGCGGCGCTGGCGCTGGCGGCGATCGGGCTCGTGGTCTTCTCGCAGGTGGGCCGCCTCGGTCTGGCCGGGATCGTCGGCGGCTCGGCGGTGCTCTACCTGGGGCTCGGCCCGTTTTTCACGCTGGGAACCGATCTGATCGTCAGCGCCGCGCCCCCCGAGCGGGCCGGCGCCGCGGCGGCGATCTCGGAGACCAGCGCCGAGCTGGGGGGCGCGGTGGGGATCGCGGTGCTCGGCAGCGTCGGGACGGCGATCTACCGTTCCGCGATGGTGGGGAGGCGCCCCGACGGCGTCCCGCCGGAGGCGTTCGAGGCGGCCCGCGACACACTGGGGGGCGCGACCGCGGCGGCCGCCCAAATGCCCGGAAACAGGGGCGAACAGCTGGTCGAGGCCGCGCGCGACGCCTTCACCCACGCATTCGCCCTGACCGCGGGGATCTGCGCCGCGATCGCCGCCGTCACCGCGGTCGCCGCGCTGATATTGCTGCGCCGGGTCGGCCGGCAGACGGCCCCGATCGCCGACGCTCTGCCTGGCGAGTAGCGCCGGCGCTCTGCGCGGATCTTTAACGGACTTTTGACGCGCGGCGCGTTTAGAGTTCCGCCGTGGCACGCATTCCCACGCTCGACGGGTTCCGGGCGATCTCGATCCTTCTGGTGATCCTCTACCACTCGTTCCGGACGCGGGGTTTTCCGTCGCCGCCGGTGCTCTATCCCTGGCTGCGCTGGCTGGGCGAGCTCGGGGTGCGCGTCTTCTTCGTCATCTCCGGCTACCTGATCACCGGCATTTTGCTGCGCGAGCTGCGCGACACCGGGAGGATCGCGATCGTTCGCTTCTACTTTCGCCGGACTCTGCGGCTCTTCCCCGCGTTCTACGCCTTCCTGACCGTGGTGGCGCTGCTGGTGGCGTTCGGTCTGATCCGGCTGAATCCGGGAGACCTGCGCAGCGCCGCGACGTACACGATGAACTATCACCCGGAGCCCAGCTGGTGGTTGATTCACTGCTGGTCGCTGTCGGTCGAGGAGCAGTTCTATCTGTTGTGGCCCGCGCTCCTGATGCTGCTCGGGGGGCGCCGCGGTCTCGCGGCCGCGGTGATCTTCGTGCTCGCCGGACCGTTCATCCGCTACACGAACGTGCATCTGCTTCGGGCCGACCTGCGGATTCACGACACGACCTTCGGGACGATCGGCGACGCGATCGCGATGGGCTGCGTGCTGGCCGGGTTCCGCGACCGGGTGGGCGAGCTGCCGCTCTACCGCCGCTACGTCGGGTCGGCCGCGGCGCTCTGCGGCCCGGCGCTGGTCGTCGTCGCCTACGTCGCCGACGTCGTCTCCTGGCAGGCGCGTACCTCCTTCGGCCCGTCGGCGCTGAACCTGGGAATCGCCCTCTGTCTCGATTGGTGCCTGCGCAATCCCGGCAGCGCGGTGGGGCGTTTCCTGGACTCGCGGCCGATGGTCGCGCTCGGTGTGGGCAGCTACTCGCTCTACTTGTGGCAAGAGCTGTTCCTCAACTTCCACCACACCGGCCCCCTGCAGCGCTTCCCCCTGAACGTCGCCTGCGCCGCGGTCGTAGGCGCCGTGTCGTACTTCGCGATCGAGCGCCCCTCCCTGCGCCTGCGGGCCCGCATCGAGCCGCGGCTGTTCGCCCGCGGCGAAACGGCGAAGAATCGGCGCGAAGCTCGAACGGGGGCCCCGGCTGTTCATCCAGACCCGCAGCAACAGCCTGAGGCTCAACTGCGACTCCCTCCACCACAGCTGTAACCCGTTGAGCTCGGAGCGGCACCGCCGCTCCCCGTTCGGGCGATCACGCCGGCGAACGCCATCTTGAATTAGCGATCGTTGACGTCCGTCGCGGGCGTCAGTCGCGTTTGGGGCCGCGGCAGGTCGGCGACGCGGCGTCGGGCTTCAGGACCCAGCCACCGCCGGGCGCGCGCTCGCGAAACTCTTCCCGGTACTCGCTGCGCGCGTCGGGGCGCAGCAGCTCGCAGGGATCGAACCAGTGAACCGTGCGCACGGCATCGAGCAGCGGCGGCAGTGGGCCCGCGAACGCGGCGTTGTCGGGGCAGCGGTGGTGCCACAGGGCCCCGCGCTCCGGCACGGCGTCGAAGCAGAGGACCTCCTTCACGCCGCCGTTGCAGTTCGTGGCGACGACCAGCACTGGGCCCGGTAGCGACTTCGGTTCACCGACGCGCAGCACGATGTCGTGGTGAAACTCCCCCTGCTGCCAGTGCTCGAGCAGGTCGTACCCTGCGAACGTCGCCCCCACCTCCGACAGCAGCGAGCCCAGCGAGAGTTGCCGCGCGAGCACGTCGAGCATGAGCCGAGTTTAGCGCATCAGCCGAGCAGCGCTGCCGCCGTGCCCGATTGGCGGTACTCTAGTCAGACGGAGGGCGGCAATGCGAAGACCGATCAGGATGGCTCTCGTAGCGATCTGCGTGGCCGGCGGGGCCTTGGTGACGGCGACGGCGGGTCTGTTCGGTCTTTCAATCCTGCGCCCGCATGGCTGCGGGTCGCATGGCTGTCGAAGGTCCGCTGTTCGGGAGGCGACGCTGCAGACCCGGGAGGGTCACCGCGCGGTGGCCAGGTTCGTCGCGCGCGAGGGGCGCTGTCCCACCGGAGAGGCCGAGCTGGTCGGGTCGGGCCTTCTTGGCAGCAGCCGCCCGGATCCGTGGGGGCGACCGCTGGAATACCTGTGCCAGCCGGCCGAGGATTTCTTGATCGTGGTTCGCTCGGCCGGGCCTGACGGCCGCTTCGAGACCAGCGACGACATCTGGCCGAAGAGCGCCGCCGAGCTCTGACAGCGTCGTGATCTGGCCGATCGTCATCCTGGCGTCGGTCGTCGCGGCCGCCGCACCTGCCGCACCTGCCGCGCCGCCGGCGCCGCCCGCCCAGGTCGTTCCGGTCGCCAACCTGGCGCCCGGCACGCGGCGGCCTGTGGTGATCTTCCTGCACGGGCTCGGCGGCTCGGGGGCGCAGGCGCTGGCCGATCCGGCGATTCGCGCCTGGGCGGAGCAGGCGCGCGTCTTCCTCGTCGCGCCCGACGGGACGCTCGACCGGCAGGGGCGGCGGTTCTGGAACGCCGGCGGCGCCTGCTGCAATTTCGATCGCCGCCCCGTCGACGATCTGGCCCGGCTCGAGACGCTGATCGACCACTGGCGCCAGCGGCCGGAGATCGATCCCGCGCGCGTGTACGTGGTCGGGTTCTCGAACGGCGGCTTCATGGCCCACCGGCTCGCCTGCTGGATGGACGATCGGCTGGCCGCCGTCGTCAGCGTCGCCGGGGCGGGGCGGATGCGCGAGGAGGCCTGCGCTGTCTCGACGTCGCTCGCGATCGTCGAGGCGCACGGCGACGCGGATCCGATCGTCCGTTACGAGGGGGGGCGTGTGTTCGACAGCCGCGAGCTGGACCTCCATCCGTCGGCGCCCGACACGATCCGCGACTGGGCGGCGCGGCTCGAATGCCCCGCTCGCCCGGGGCCGCGGACGACGACGGCCGATCTCGATCCGCGCCTCCCGGGCGCCGAGACGAAGATCGAGAGCCACCGCTGCCTGCGCGGCGTCGCCGAGCTGTGGACCGTTCACGGCGGGGAGCACCGTTTGCTGACGCCGGCCCTGGTCTCCCGGATCGGCGCCTTCTTGCTGGCCCACCCCAAGGCGGCGACCAAGCCGCGCGAGTCGAAGCCGCGCAGGCACAGGTGACGGCGGCTAACGCGCCGGCGCTGGCGTGTCGCACAGCTTGCAGTCGAGCTGCTGGCCGAGGTGCGCCTGCCGCCCCTCGGCGGTCGTCACCCACGGGCGGAGGGTCCACGGCGGCCGGTGGCGGACGTGCTGGTTGTGCCCGCACGCAAGCTCCGCGACCCAGTCTTTCTGGTCGTCCTGATGGAATCCGACGATCGCCCGCAGCACGGTGACACCTTAGAATGACCGCGTGCCGAAGCCGACCCCCAACCGGATGATCGCGCTTCTGCGCGGGATCAACGTCGGCGGCAACAAGCTGGTGCCGATGGCGGAGCTGCGCAAGCTGGCGGCCGGGCTCGGGTGGGGCGACGTCGCGACCTTCATCCAGAGCGGCAACCTCACCTTCACCGCCGCGGGGACGACCGCCGCCGCGGAGGTGGCGCTGGAAGCGGCGCTCGCCCGCCGGTTCGGGTTCACCGTCGAGGTGATAGCGCGGACCCGCGCGGCCTGGCTGCGCCACGCGGCCGGGAGCCCGTTCCCCGAGGCGGAGACCGACCACCCCAAGATGCTGCTGCTCGGCCTCGCCAAGCAGAAGCCGCGGGCCGACGCGGTGGAGACCCTGCGTCCGTACGCGACGGCGGGCGAGCGGATCGCCCTCACCGAGGGCGGCATCTGGATCGACTACAACGTGGGCATCGGCAAGTCGAAGCTGACGCCGGTGGTGCTCGATCGCGCGGTCGGCTCCACGGTGACCGCGCGCAACTGGCGCACCGTGCAGGCGCTCGCGACGCTGTCGGCCCCGCCCTGAGGATTGATTGATGGGCGCGTCGCCGACGCTCGCCCGCCTGGCGCGTCGCGCGTACGACTCCTTCTTACGCTGACCGCCGCGCGATCAGCCGTTGTCGCAGGCGCGGTGGCTGATGCCCCGCGGAATCCAAGGGGCGCCCCCGCCAGCGCTTGCAGGGTCGCCCCGAGTATCCACGTTCCCTAGTGACCGAACGAACTACGACAGGAGGAACCCAATCATGAGTCATTCGCTGTTTCACAAGGTCGTGCTGTTCGGGGCGCTGGCGCTCGCACCGGCCATCGCGCAGGCGGACGATGTCACCGACAAGGCCAGCGACACGGCCAACAAGGCCGGCGATTCGGCCAGCGACACGGCCAATCAGGCCGCGAGCAAGACCAACGAGGCCGCGGGCGACGTGAGTGACCAGACCAAGTCGGCCGCCGACAAGGCCAGCGACACCGCCGGCGACAGCTACGACAAGGCCAAGGACACGGGGAAGAGCGCCGGCGACAAGGCCAAGTCGACGACCGACGACGCGACCAAAGACATGCAGCACTGAGGCTGCTGCCGCGCGCGGGATCCGGCGTCGGCCGTCACAGGTTGGCGCCGGAGCTCCGCGGCCGTTTCGTGGCCGCGCGGATTGACTTCGCGCGGCCATGTTTCGTCCGCGCAGTCGTCGCCGACCTGTGACGGCACGGGCCCTCGGCCGAGAGTGAATCAGTGCCTCTGGCGCAGCTCGCGAAGCTCAGGGTGCGCGGAATCATCTGAAGCGGGGGCCGGCGGGCGAACGCATGGGGCGGCGGGCAGGGCGTTGCGGAATGGGATCGTCGGATTACCTCCCGGTGACGACGATGTCCGTTCGCCGGTTCTTGGCTCGACCCTCATCGGTGTCGTTGGAGGCGATCGGGTTCCCCTGGCCGAGCCCCGACGTCTCGATGCGCGAGGCCTCGACGCCGCGGTCGATGAGCATGCCGCGGACCGCGGTCGAGCGGGCATCCGACAGCTGCAGGTTCGACTCTGCGGTGCCGATGTTGTCGGTGTGGCTCTCGACCGCAATCGTCGCGGTCGGGTAGGCCTTCAGGATCGAAGCGACCTCATTCACCGTCGTCATCGACTCGGGCGTCAGCTGCGTCGAGGCGAACCCGAAGTTCATTGGCGACAGCGTGAAGCGCGCTGGCGTCGCGCCAGTGCCCGCCATGAAGGTCGCGAGGGCGTAGCTCGCCGACCCGCGGGGGAGCGACAGCGCGGTTCCGTTGGGGAGCGGGACCGCAATCCTCGGGAGCGGCTGAGCGACCTGGCTGGGGATGGCGCGCGGTGCTTCAGGCAGCACGACCACCGTCGCCGGCCGCCGCAGACCGCGGAGCAGCGGGATGCCAATCAGCGCCAGCGCCGCCAGCAGCAGGACCGGGAGGATCCAGCCGGTCCGCCTCGGCCGCGGCAGCTCGCGGATCGCCGGACCGGTGGCGAAGCTCTCGCGCTGGGCGACGGTCCGTCCGGGCGTTGTTGGCGGCGCGATCACCTCGCTGCCGTGGGCGCGACCGTTGAAGAGCGACGCGACCGGACCCGGGAGCTTCTTCACGAACTCGCCGCGCTGCTGGCGGAACAGCGCCTGCAGCCCTTCGGGCCCCATCCGTCCGAAGTTGCGTCCCAGCGCGAGCAGCGCGGCGCCGGTCGCGCCGCCCAGCAGCTTGCGCGCCGACTCGGTCTTCACGCCGCTGGTGCGCGCGACGGCGTCCGCGAGCGGTCCGGCGCGATCGCCGGCCTCGGCGTCGAACAGGGTGACGCCCTCGTCGCGACCGATGCTCGAGTCGAAGCGCGAAGCGAGCGTGCCCTCGCCGGAGCGGCTGTCGACCTTGTGGATCACGTTCGTCAGGTGCTGGGCCCCATCCGTCGACGACGCGACGTCGGAGAGGGTCGTCAGCACCGACGGGATTGACGTCGAAAGCGCCGAGCGCGTGCGGTCTTCGTTCTCGCCGAGCTGCGCGGCAGCCCTGTGAATGAGGTCGGGGGTGAGCTCGCGGCTGACGAGACCCAACAGTCCTGTGGGTTCGACTGCGCCATGCGACATGAAACACCTCGCTTTCCGAGGCTGGCAGGCTGCATCTCGCGGGCCGGGCGGCGGCCGAGGTCGGCGCCGAACGGCGACCGTGGGCCGGCCTCGGGAATGCACGCTTTTGAGGCCGTGACTGACTAGGAGGTGGCCGATGAGATGGACCCGAAACGATGTGCATGACGGGATGTCCGTGACCAGCACGAAGGGGGACCGGCTCGGCAAGGTGATAAGCCGCAGCACGGAGACCTTCGTGGTCGAGAAAGGGGTCTTCTTCCCGAAGGACTACGAGCTTCGCTACGATCACATCACCGACATGGGGAGCGGCGGAATCACCTACTCGCTCTCGGACATCGAATCGCGGCTCGGACTGTCGGAGACAGAGCGGACCCGCGCCGCAGCGACCGCGGCGTCGGCGACGGCGGCCACCACGGCGCGCACCGCACCCGCGAGCCTGCGGTCCGAACCGCTGCGCTCCGAACCGCTCGCTTCTGGCAAGACGGCCACCAAGACGGAGGAGCTGCGCATCCCTCTGATGGAGGAAGAGATCGGCATCGAGAAGGTGTCCCGTGAGACCGGACACGTGCGCATCCACAAGACGATCAAGACCGAGGAGAAGCACTTCAGCGTTCCGGTCACGCGTGAGGACGTCGTCATCGAACGCATCGCGGCCAGCAGCGACGAGCCGATGCTGCCGTCCGAATCCATGTACAAGGAGCAGGTCCTCGATGTTCCGCTGCACGAGGAGGAGGTGAAGGTGAGCAAGCGGTCACGCCTGCGCGAGCAGATGGTGGTCCGCACCGTCGTCGAGGCCGTACAGAAGGACGCCTCCGCCAACCTGCGCCACGAAGAGTGCGAGAATCGAGGACACCCGCGGCGACACCCGCGCGGCGAAGTCCTCGAGCTGGAGCGGCCACACGCCCGAGATGGGCGGCTACACCGCCCCGACCCGACACTGACAGCCACTCCCGGAGCAACCTCCACACCGGGAATGGACACGGCGAGCGCCGCCCGTTTCGCGACGGGCGGTGTTCGCCGTGGTTACGTGTCACTCGGCCGGCTGGGGTCGGAATCTGGCGGGCGGTCGCCAGGAAGAGGGTGAGCACCAGCGGCCCGAGAAACAGACCGACGGCGCCGAAGGCCGCCAGGGCACCGATCAGCGAGAAGAAGATCAGCGCGCTGTGAAGGTGGGCGGCGCCCCCCTTGATCAACATCGGGCGCAGGATGTTGTCGATCAGCCCGACGATGAACAGCCCCCAGATCGTCAGGAACAGCGCCGCCCAGCGGTGACCGGTGAGCAGCAGCAGGCCGGCCACCGGCAGGGTCACCAGCGCCGAGCCGACCGAGGGGATCAACGCGGCGATCAGCGTGACCAGGCCGAAGAAGATCGGGCTCGGGGCGCGGGAGATGAAGAAGCCGCCTGTGGCCACCGCCGCCTGCGCCGCGGCGGTGATGAAGTTGGCCCCCAGCACCGAACGCGCCACGGTGCGCAGCTCGTCCAGCACCGCGCGCACGCGGCCCTGAGGGAGGGGAGCGGTGCGTTCCAGCCAGACGACCAGCGCCCGTCCGTCCCGCAGCAAGAAGAAGAACGCGATCAGCATCATGGCGAGCTGAAACGCGAAGTGGCCGGCGGTGGCCAGCGTCCCCGACACGGTGCTGACGGCCCAGCGCTCCCCGGCGGCGGCGTGGGCTTGCAGCTTGTGGATCTGCCCCGGCAGGTGGTGTTGGAGCTGGCGCAGCCAGCCGGACAGCGGAGCGGGCGCTTTTTCGATCAGGCCGGCGACGCCGCTGGACGCGAGGGTGTCACGGACGACGTCCGCCGCGTTCAGCGCCTCCCGGATCGCGATCGTCAGCAGGCCCGCGAGCGGCAGCAGGATCAGCAGCACGGTGCCGAGCGTGAACGCCGACGCCGCCAACGACCGCCGCCCGTGCCACCGGGTCACGACCCGTTCGTAAAACGGCTGCAGGACCGCCGCGACCACCGCCGCGACGAGCAGCGGCCGCCAGAGCGGCCAGATCGTCATCGCCAGCAGCAGGGTCGCGAGGCCGCACAGCGCCCAGGCGGACGGCGCCACCCCCCTCGCCCCCACCTTGCGTGACCCCTCCGAAGGCCGCTCAGCCATATGTGGGGAACTTAACCACTGCAGCGGCCGGGCTCGCCCCCCGACTTCCGTTCTCGACGCAGTGCCACGACTTCCCTTATGGTGTGGGGACCGGGAATGCAGATCGCTGCGCCGATTCGTGTTGCCGTCGTCGGGGCGGGGCATTGGGGCCCGAACCTGATCCGTAACTTTGACAACCGCCCCGCCAGCGTGGTGCGCGCCGTCTGCGACCGCGATCGCGCCCGCCTCGATCAGGTGGCGGCCCGATTCCCGCACATTCCCGTCACCGACCAGTTCGAGCTGGTGCTGGCCGACGCCGACATCGACGCGGTCGTGGTCGCGACGCCGACCGGGAGCCACTTCGCGCTCTGCAAGGCGGCGCTCGCCGCGGGGAAGGACGTCCTGGTCGAAAAGCCGATCACGACACGCACCGCCGACGCCCTCGAGCTGACCGCGCTGGCCGAGCGAGAGGGGCGGATCCTGATGGTGGGTCACGTCTTCCTGTTCAACCAGGCGGTGCGCAGGGTGCGCGCCTACCTGGAGGCGGGGGACCTGGGGCGCGTCTACTTCGTGTCGATGGTGCGCACCAACCTGGGGCCGATCCGCGTCGACGTGAACGCGTCGTGGGACCTGATCTCGCACGACCTCTCGATCGTGAACTACTGGCTCGGCGGCGAGCCGCTGAGCGTGTCGGCGGTCGGCGGCAACTGGATCAACCCCGGGGTCGAGGACGCGATCTTCGCGACGCTGCGCTATCCGAACGGAATCCTGGTCAACGTGCACGCCTCGTGGCTGAACCCGCGCAAGGCCCGGGACATCACCGTCGCCGGCGACCGTCGCATGCTGACCTTCGACGACATGAACCTGATGGAGCCGATCCGGATCTACGACAAGCGGGTCGCCGAGGAGGCGCCGGCCGTGGTCGACACCTTCGCGTCGTTCCGGGCCAGCATCCGCGACGGCGACATCACCATCCCCAAGATCTCGGCGGGTGAGCCGCTGAAGGCCGAGTGCGACCACTTTCTCGAGTGCGTGCGCACCCGCAAACGGCCGCTGGTCGGCGGCACGGAGGCGACCGCGGTCGTGCGCGCGCTGGAGGCGATCGATCGGTCGATGCGGGCCGGCGGTCGAGAAGAGGCGATAGCGCCCCAAACGATGACGCCGCCGATAGCGGGGCAGGGCTGATGGCCGACCAGAAGATCCCGCTGGTCGATCTGGCCGCCCCGCATCGGGAGATCGCCGCCGAGGTCCAGGCCGGCTTCGCGGCGGTGCTCGAAACGACCGCGTTCGTTCTGGGGCCGGCGGTCCGCGAGTTCGAGGCGGCGTATGCGGCGTTCGTCGGCGCCCGGCACTGCGTCGGCGTCGCCAACGGCACCGACGCGCTGGAGCTGGCCCTGCGCGCGGTGGGGATCGGCGCCGGCGACGAGGTGATCGTTCCCGCCAACACGTTCATCGCCACCGCGCTGGCGGTGGCGCGGGCGGGCGCGACGCCGGTGCTGGTCGACTGCGATCCGCTCCACCAGCTGATCGCCGTCGAGCAGATCGAGCGGCGCCTCACCGCCCGCACCCGGGCCGTCATCCCGGTCCACCTCTTCGGGCAGATGGCGCCGATGGCGGCGATCGACGCGCTGGCGACGGCGCGCGGGCTGGCGGTGATCGAGGACGCGGCCCAGGCGCAGGGCGCGACGCAGGTGCAAGGCGCGACGCAGCCGCAGCAAAGACAGCCCGGGCCGGGGCGGTCGGCGTGGTGGCGGCGACCAGCTTCTATCCGGGCAAGAACCTGGGCGCCTACGGCGACGGCGGCGCCATCACCACCGACTCCGACGCGATCGCGGCCAAGATCCGGGCGCTGCGCAACTACGGCAGCGAGGTGAAGTACCACCACCCCGAGACCGGCTTCAATTCGCGGCTCGACACTCTGCAGGCGGTGGTGTTGCTCGCCAAGCTGAAGCGCCTGGCCGGCTGGAACGAGGCCCGGCGGCGGGCCGCGGCCCGCTACGACGAGCTCCTGGCCGGTCTGCCGGGCGCGGCGCCCGTGCCGACGGTCGCGGGGAACCAGCACATCCATCATCTGTACGTGGTGCGGGTGCCGAACCGCGACGCCGTGCTGGCGCGGCTGAACGCCGACGGTATCGGCGCCGGCATCCACTACCCGGTCCCGATCCACCTGCAGGGGGCGTTCGCGCATCTCGGGCACGGGCCGGGCGATTTTCCGGTCGCCGAGCGCGCGGCCGGCGAGATCCTGTCGCTGCCGATGTTTCCCGAGATCACGCCGGCCCAGCAGACGCGCGTCGTCGGGTCGCTGCGCGCGGCGCTGGCCCAGGGCTAGGCATGTACCGCGGGCTGAAGGTCGTCCTGATCGCGCCGGTCCTGAACGAGGACAAGAAGATCGGTGAGGTGGTGCGGCGCGCGCCGCGCGACATCGTCGATCACGTGCTGGTCGTCGACGACGGCTCGACGGACGCCTCCGCCGAGGTGGCGCGGGCCGGGGGCGCGGACGTGCTGGCGCTGGGGCGGACCATCGGTGTCGGGGCGGCGCTGCGGGCCGGCTTCACCTGGGCGCGCGCGCACGGCGCCGACGTGATCGCGATCTGCGCCGGCAACAACAAGGACGCGCCCGAGGAGCTGCCGCGGCTGCTCGACCCGATCGCCGGCGGCGCCGACTTCGTGCAGGGGTCGCGCTTCCTGGCCGGCGGCCGCACCGGCGGCATGCCGCTCTATCGTCACTTCGCCACCCGCCTGCACCCGCTGCTCTTCTCGCTGGCGGCCCGCAAGCGCGTCTCGGAGTCGACCAACGGCTTCCGGGCGTTTCGGGCCAGCCTGCTGGACGACGCGCGCATCGACCTCGGTCAGGACTGGCTGGACGAGTACGAGCTGGAGCCTTACCTCTACTGGAAGGCGATCCGCCTCGGCTACCGCACCTGCGAGGTCCCGGTCACGAAGATCTACCCGCCCAAGGCGCTCGGCTACACCAAGATGAAACCGATCACGGGCTGGTGGTCGATGCTGAAACCGATCGTGCTGCTCGGGCTGGGGTTGCGAAAATGAGCGGCGTCGGTCCATTTCACGCCGCCGCACTGGTCGAGAGCGTCGACGTCGGCGAGGGCACACGGATCTGGGCCTTCGCGCACGTGATGGCGGGGGCGCGGGTGGGGCGGAACTGCAACCTGGGCGAGGGGGTGTTCGTCGAGGGGGGCGTCGTGATCGGAGACGACGTGACGATCAAGAACGGGGTCGCGGTCTACGCCGGCGTCACCGTCGAGGACGAGGCGTTCCTGGGCCCGCACTGTGTGTTCACCAACGACCTGCGGCCTCGCTCGGGGCGGTTCAAGCGCCCGCCGTCGGCGTTCGCGCCGACCCGCATCGGCCGCGGCGCGACCGTGGGCGCCAACGCGACCGTCGTCTGCGGACACACCGTCGGCACCTACGCGATGGTCGCAGCCGGCGCCGTCGTCACACGGGACGTGCCGCCGTACGCGCTCGTGGCCGGCGTGCCGGCGCGTCCGATCGGCTTCGTCTGTGCCTGCGGTGAGACGCTCCCGTCGACGCTGACCTGTTCGTGCGGGCGCGGCTACGACCGCGACGGCGCCGGTCTGCGTCCGCGCGGCTAGCATTGACGGGCTGGGTTGCCGTGCGGCGTCCGCACCGTCCGGCGTCCGCACCGGGGTTGCGGCGCAGGGAGAGCGTCCCGGCGTCCGCACCGGGGTTGCGGCGCAGGGAGAGAGAGGGTCCGGGGCGGAGAGCCTTGGGGCTTTGACCGGGAACGCCTATTTCGCGTCGTGGCTACGCGTTTCCGGGGCACAGCGACAAGAGCGGCGCTACGAATCCCAGGCCTCATCCTCCCTCGGCGCACAAGTCACTCGCCGGCGAGCCGGTATATGCTGCTGCATCCTTTTCGACTGCGGGCTGTCAGGCTGGAGACGGATGCGGTTCGCAGAGCGCGTTGGTGAACCGCCGGAGCCAGTACGTTCCCGCCGGAAAGGGGATGCCGCTGACTCCTCGCGCGAAACAGGCCCGGGCAGCAGCGTACGCGTCCCGGAAGATCCGGTTGCGCGCGAGCGCCTCGATGCGCGCCCACTTACTACGCGCAGCGACGCGAGGATTCATTCCACGCTTCGGTTCTCGGTTCCCCGGACGATCGTTCCATCGCTGAGCCAGCACCGCCCGTCGTCCGACGACGATCCGGCCGTGCCGCATGCGTTCGATCGCGACAACTTCCTCGACGTAACGTATCCGCTCCAGAATCGACGCCGCCAGCTCGCGATCGGACAGATGCTCGAATCCTCGGGGCCTAGAGAGCCGAAGAGAAATCGTCTCGGGCATTGCGCCTTCGTCTCGAAAGAAGTGTTTCGGACGGGAAGCCGACAGGACCGTTCCGTGTAGCAAGTGGCCGACCGAACTGACGCCTGGCCAGTGGTGAGCTTTTTCAACGAGGCCATCTTTGACCGGGTTGGTCAGCGCATAGGTCATCTTGTCGAGGATGTCGGTCGGTTCCACCAGACGCACGACGCTGGTCTGTTCCGAAGACCAGAAGTTCTCCCAGCGACCACGTAAGGCGTTCTGGCACTTAGCGAACAGCTTGTGAAAGTGTTCGATGAACGCCGGGTAGTTACCTTCGGGGTCGTGGATGCCGGTGTGATGGTGATTGCTCATCGCCACCGTGAAAATCACCTCGATGTGGAACCGGGCAGCCGCATCAGCGAGGCAATAGATGAACGCGTTGTTGGTCTCCCGGTCCGGACGCATCAGATACTGCCGCTGCGTGCAGCGGCGGGTGATCATGTAAGTACGCCCAGGCAGCACTTCGCGCGGAAGGGACATGCCCGCTGTTCGGCGAGTCGTCGTTTCTGTGTCGAAAAAATCAACCTGGGAGTGGCCTGGCGCGGCAAGTGGCCGACCGAACTGACGCCTGGCCAGTGGTGAGCTTTTTCAACGAGGCCATCTTTGACCGGGTTGGTCAGCGCATAGGTCATCTTGTCGAGGATGTCGGTCGGTTCCACTAGACGCACGACGCTGGTCTGTTCCGAAGACCAGAAGTTCTCCCAGCGACCACGTAAGGCGTTCTGGCACTTAGCGAACAGCTTGTGAAAGTGTTCGATGAACGCCGGGTAGTTACCTTCGGGGTCGTGGATGCCGGTGTGATGGTGATTGCTCATCGCCACCGTGAAAATCACCTCGATGTGGAACCGGGCAGCCGCATCAGCGAGGCAATAGATGAACGCGTTGTTGGTCTCCCGGTCCGGACGCATCAGATACTGCCGCTGCGTGCAGCGGCGGGTGATCATGTAAGTACGCCCAGGCAGCACTTCGCGCGGAAGGGACATGCCCGCTGTTCGGCGAGTCGTCGTTTCTGTGTCGAAAAAATCAACCTGGGAGTGGCCTGGCGACGGTTGGACCAACCGCGCGCTAGAGTCGGGGCCATGGCATCCGGGTGGCGAACCGTCGTTCGAAATGGTCTCGACGTCGTCGAGATCGAGACCGCTGCGTCGACCGTGGCGATCGCGCTTCAGGGGGCGCAGGTGTTGAGCTTCGTCCCGCGCGGTGGGACCGACTGGCTCTGGGTGAGCGAGCGGGCGCGCTGGACCGCGGGAGCGGCGCTGCGGGGCGGTATCCCGATCTGCTTCCCCTGGTTCGGACCGCACCCGGGAAATGCGACGGAAAACGCGCGGGCGTTCCCCGCGCACGGGTTCGCGCGCACGCGCGTCTGGCGCCTGGCGGACGTCGGCGAGCTCGACGGCGGGCGCGTCCGGGCAACGCTGGCGCTCGCCTCAGACGACGCGACCGCGGCGCTGTTCCCGCACCCGTTCGAGGCGCGGCTGACGGTCACCGTCGGCGACGAGCTGGCGCTGGCGTTCGAGGTGACGAACACCGGCGCCGCGCCGCTGGCTTACGAGGTCGCGCTGCACACCTACTTCGCCGTCTCGGACGTCGCCGCCATCGCGATCGAAGGGCTGGGCGGGTGCGAGGTCGTCGACAAGGTCGCGGGGGGCGAACGGCGGCGGGAGGGGGAGGCGCCCGTGCACATCGCCGGCGAGGTCGATCGGATCTACGACAGCGGCGGTCCGGTGACGTTACGCGCGCCAGGGCGCGCGCCGCTGCGGATCGAGAGCGGCGGCGCCGGCTCGACGGTGGTCTGGAACCCGGCGCCCGCGAAGACCGCCACGCTCGGCGACATGGCCCCCGACGGTTACCGCGGCTTCGTCTGCATCGAGACGGGCGCGATCGGCGACCGGCGCATCACCCTCGCCCCGGGCGCCCGCCACGCGCTGACCGTCCGTTATTCGTAATTGTGCAGGATCGTGTAGGTCGCGGTTCGGGCCGGGCGGTCGGGCGCGTGGATCGAGACGGTCATGACCGTGTCGTGCGGCAGCGCCGCGTAGTGGTGCTGGCAGGCCACCAGCACCGCCCCCTCGGCTGGATCGAAGGGCGCGGCGTCGATGTCGGCGACCAGCGCGCCGGTCGACTCGGAGGTGATCCGGAAGCCGACCCGCTCGGCGCCGGTCAGGTCGAGCCCACACAGGCGGTGGATCAGCAGATCCGTATCGGAACGGAACTGGACCTCCCGGCGCTCGCCGGGGAGGAAGTCGTTCTGGTGAATCCGAACGCCGCGCTCCCGGAACCGCTCGATCTGCTGGCGCGACACCACCGGCGGCAGCACCCCGCGCACCGCTTCGGTCACGGCCGCGACGCGCGCGGAGGTGGCGCTGCAGTCGGCGCAGCCGAAGAGGTGCTCGTCCAGGGTGGCGGTCTGGGCCTCGTCGAGATCGGCGGCCCAGTAGTCCACCAGCGTGGCCCAGGCGATGGGGTTCGGGCAGGTCATGCGTCCGCCTCCTTGGGTGCGTCGAGACAGCGACGAAGCGCCGCGATCGCGCGGTGGCGCACCACGCGGACATTGACCGATGAGATCGCCAGCAGCGTCGCGATCTCGCCCGCGGGGCGCTCGTCGCTGAACGACAGCATCACCACCTGGCGGCCGCGTTCGTCGAGCGTGCCCAGGCAGCGCACCAGCGCCGCCGTGTCGACCCGGTCGTGGGTCTCAGCGTCGCCGGCGAGCTCCGCCAGCGCCTCGTCGCCGGCGGAGCGCCGCTCGACCTCCCGCATCCGCAGCGCGACGTTGCGGCTGGTGCCGAGCATGAAGCGGTCGACGCGTTCGGGATCCTCGATCCGCCCGGCGCGCGCGGCCTGCAGCACTGCCAGCAGCACCGCCTGGACCAGATCGCGCGCCCGATCTTCGTCGCGCAGGTGGCGCAGGCCGTACAGCCGGATGCGCGGAGCAAATCGCCGGCAGAGCTCGGCCTCGGCGGCGGGGGCGTCGTCGGCCCGCGCCGCGATCGACCGCAGCAGCTCTGCGTCCGGCGCCGGCATCGGCACCGGAACGTAGCACGCGTCGTCGGTTCGGGACCCCTCTCGGAGTTCCGAGCGCTCAGACGCCGAGCCGTCACCGAGCGCCTGCAGGAGCTTGCCGCCGTCCCCCTGGTAGGAGCTGCCGTGCATGATCGCCAGCGTGCGCGGCTCGGTGGCGGCGAGCTTGTTCAGGATCTCGCGGGCGTGGACCTCGACGGCCACGCTGGCCGGCATGGCGAGGCGCATCGCGTCCCACGGACCGAGCACGTCCCCCGTGGTCAGCGGCGGGACGTCGGTGCCGCCGTGCGTGAACAGATCCCCGCACAGCAGCGTTCGCGTCGACGACTCGAACATGTAGCCGCACTCCCAGTTGTGGGGGAGGTGCGGCGCATCCAGCCAGCGCAGGCGCTTGGTGGAGCCGATGCACCAGCTCCTCGCCGTCGGCCAGCGCGCGCGGCGGGCGGTCGGCGATGTCGCTGGAGGTCATCGCGGCGACCTGGCTGCAGACCGGCTGGGCCTGGGGCGCGATCGCCAGCCAGTTGTTCAGCGACCCGCACTCGTCGGATTCGACGTGCGAAAAGCCGATCCAGCGCAGCGACGCCGGGTCGATCACCTGCGCCATCGCCTCGCGCACCGACGGGAACAGGCTGCGCATCCCGGTGTGGAACAGCAGCGGCTCGTCGTCGACGACCAGGAACTGGTTGAAGGTGAACCCGCCGGGAATGACGCTGGGGGGAACCGGGGTGCTGAGGCGGTAGATGCCGGCGGAGATCTCGTGAACGGTGGTCTCTGAAGTGGTCATGTGCATCCTCCACCCCGACGTACGGGCAGCCCGGCCGGCGTTACACGCCCGAGCCAAAAAAAGTTTCCCGGCCGAGCTTCCGGCGCGGCCATGCCAGACTGTCGGCCGGAGGTCCCCCGTGCTGGAGTTGAGACCGACCTGCGAGAACTGCAACAAGCCGCTCCCTCCGGACGCGCCCGACGCCCGCATCTGCACCTTCGAGTGCACCTTCTGCGCTGACTGCGTCGACCGCGTTCTGGGGGATGTCTGCTCGAACTGCGGCGGCGGCTTCATGCCGCGGCCGGTCCGACCGGCGACGAACTGGCGCGGCGACAACTACCTGGGCAAGTATCCGGCGCGGACCGAGGTGAAGCACCGTCCCGTCGACGCGGCGGAGCACGCGCGGTTCGCGGCGCGCCTCCGGGGGATCGCGCCCGACAAGCGCTAGACGTACGTTCGTCGAACGCTATGACCGCGATGTCGCGTTTCTGATCGGCCGGCGGGCGCGCGGCGGCGGCGGCGCCCGCTGCGCGGGCAGTTAGCGAGGCACACCGCTTGCTGACGCATCGGGGGTGAGCCGCGTCGACGACCTTCGACGGCGACTGGCCGATCGCCGCACGCGGCCGATCGTGAACGCTGCCGTCGCCGGCCTGTGGCTCGCGGGGGTCCTGCTTCGCTACCTCTTCATCCTGCGGGTTCACCACCCGCGCCACTACGTCCTCACCGACGCGCGCCAGCTGACCGACTCCGCGATGCGCATGGTGGGGTCGCCCGCGAACCAAACCCTCTTCGATACGATCTGGCCGCCGGGGGCGCCGGCGCTCATCGCGCGCCTCCTGGCCGGCGATCCGACCCTGGGGAGCGCGGCGCTGGTTCATTTCCTGCTGTCCTGCGCGCTGCCTCTGGTGGCCGCGCACACCGGCTACCTGATCGCGGGGCGTGGGGTCGCCCTGATCGTGCTGGCGGTCGCCTCGCTGCACTTCGGCTTCATCCACGGCGGCGGCTTCTTCCTCTCCGAGACGTTCTTCCAGATGGCGATGGCGGCGGCGATCTGGGCCACCGCCGCCGCGCTGGTCGTCGACGAATGGGTCGACACCCGCGGCGGCCCGCGGACGGCAGCCGTATTCCGCGCTGCGCTCGGCGCCGCGGTCGGCCTCGCCTGGGGGCTCGCCGCCAGCTTCCGCCCCAACGCGTTGCCGGTGGCCGCCCTGGTCGGCGGGGGCCTGGCGCTCCACTGGGTGCGGCGCGGGCGGGCGCGCTCCTGCTGGCTGCTGGCGGGCGGGCTCGCCGGGTTGACGCTGGCGCTGGCGCCGCTGGCCGATCGCTGCGGCGCGCTCAACGAGGGCCGTTTCTGCGTCGTCGCGACCAACGCGGCGATGAACGTGGCGCTGGGCCAGGTGGACGACGCCGCGGGGATCGAGTTCTTCGATCCCGCTCGCCCCGACCTGAACAGCTGGTGGCAGCCGCCCGGCCTGCTCCAGCACGGCTACCAGGGGATGCTGCGGATCCCGCACTCGATCTGGGACACCGGCGGCGTCGTCCGCTGGGCGCTGGCCCGCGCCTGGCGGGATCCCGAGCGCTTCGCTCTGCACACGCTCCGGAACGTCATCGACATCTTCCGGGTCGACTTCTGGCCGCCGGACCTCGCCCCCTGGCCCCCGTGGCCGCAGTTCGTGTCGGGCTGGCTCTTCCTCCTCGCCGTCGTGTTGCCGGCGCTGGCGTCGGCGCGGCGGCTGGCGCTGGGCGCGTACCGGCGCGAGCAGCGTTCGCCCTGGCCGGCTTTCCTCGTGACGACGCTGGCGGCGGTCATGGCGGTGGCCGCGGCCTCGATCGGCGAGCCGCGCTACCGGTTTCCCTTCGACGGCGTGCTCATCATCCTGGTGGCGGCCCGCTTCGCGGGGGTGTCGCTGGCCGAAAGGCGAGAGTTGCCGCCCTGCGACCGGCGCGTCGCCGTCGCCGGGCTGGTCGTCGTCGGGGCGCTGGCCGTGGCCACCGTGGCGGCGATCGTCGCCGTCAGCCACCCCGCGTCCCCCTACCGCCTGAACGCCGCCGAGGTCGCGGTCGGAGAGGGCCCGCCGCCCACCGTCCGCGGCGCCGACGACCTCCGGCGCCCGGTGGCGCCCCAGACCGCGTGGAACGCCCCCGGGAACCACCTGTTTCGCTGCCGCCCCGACTGCGCCGAGCTGCGGCTGACGTCGCCGGCCCTCCAGACCGCGGGCGAGGTCGAGGTCACCGTCGACAACAACGACGCCTACCGGCTGACCTGGTACCGCGCCGGTCGGCCGCTGGGGCACGTCGACCTGCCGCGCACCGAGGCCGCGGCGGGGTTGCGCCTGGCCCTGGTCGACGCGCCGCCGGCGGCCCGCGAGGGCTACGACGCGATCGGCGTGCTGCCGCTCTTCGGCGACGGTTCCTACGCGCTCGGCCACCTGCGACCTCTCGCGCCCTGACCGGGGCGCGATAGGATTCCCTCATGCTATGGCCCGCGGGCGCTGTCATCGTCGACGTCACCGTCACGCCGCTGTCGATCCCGCTGCGCGATCCGTTCGTGATCGCGACGGGGCGCATCGACGTCACGCGCGCCGCGCTGGTGCGGGCCACCCTTGCCGACGGGCGCGGCGCGCGGGCCACGGGGCTCGGCGAGAGCGCGGCGCTGCCGCCGGTCACGCGCGAGGACCAGCCGGAGCTTCTGGCCCAGATCGCCGCGGCGGCTCCCGGGCTGCGCGGCGCGCACCTCGAAGACGACGGGGCGCTGGCGGCACGGCTCGCGCGCGCGTCGCTCGGCAACGTCGCGCGGGCCGGGGTCGAGGCGGCGATCCTCGACGCGGCGGCGCGCCTGGCCGGGCTCCCGCTTCACCGCGCGCTGGGCGGCGCCGGGGCGGCCCCGCTCATCACCGACATCACGCTGCCGATCTCGGACCCCGAACGAATGGCGGCGACGGCGGCCGGTCACGCGCGCAGCGGCTTCGGCTGCTTCAAGGTCAAGGTCGGCCGCGACTGGCGGGCCGACCTGGCGTCGCTGCGCGCGGTCGCGGCTGCCGTTCCGGGCGCGCGCTTCCGCCTCGACGCCAACGCCGGGTTCACGGCGGCGGAGGCGCTGGCGCTGCTCGACGCCGCGCTCGCCGACGGCCTGCCGATCGAGTGCTACGAGCAGCCCTGCGGCACCGACGACCTCGCCGGGATGGCCGAGGTGACGGCCCGCTCGCCGGTGCCGGTCGTCGCCGACGAGTCGTGCCGCGGGCCCGACGACCTCGACCGCCTGCTCGCCGCGCGCGCGGCCCACGCGGTGAACCTGAAGCTGAGCAAGCTGGGCGGACCGCTCGCGGCGCTGGCGCTCGGCCGCCGCGCCCGCGCCGCCGGCCTGGGCCTGATGGCGGGCGCGATGGTCGAGACGCGCCTCGGCCTGCTGGCGATGGCCCACGTGGTCGCGGCGCTGGGCGGCGTCGAGTGGGTCGACCTCGACACCGCCTTCCTGCTCGCCGCCGATCCGTTCACCGGCGGCTGGTACGCCGACGGGCCGCGGCTCGCGCTGACCGACGGGCCGGGGCTCGACGTGGCGGTCTCGGGCTGAGCCCGCGGCGAACCTTCAGAAGAGCTCCTCGGCCAATGCGACGATGATGCCGGCGGGGCCTCGCATGTAGCAAAGCCTGTACTTGTCCTCGTACTGGGCCACCTCGCCGACGAGCTCGGCGCCGGTGGCGCGCAGGCGCGCGACGGTGTCGTCGACGCTTTCGACTGAAAACATGACGCTCCGGAGGCCCAGCGCGTTCGGCGGTGCGATCGCCGGTTCCAGCTTCACCAGCTTTGGATTGCGAAACTTCGTCAGCTCGAGCCGCCCGTGCCCGTCTGGGGTCCGCATCATGACGATGTCGACCCGAACACCTTCGAGCGCGTTCACGCGGTCCACCCACGGACCCTCGATCGGCGCCTCGCCTTCGATCGTCATGCCGAGCGCCGTGAAAAAAGCGATGGCGGCCGCAAGGTCGTCGACGACGACGCTGACGTGGTCCAATTTCTTGATCGTCATGCCCCGAGTATCGCCGCGGCCGTGCGCGGCGGTCCAGGCCGACCGTTCTCGTGCGTTGGACGTGGTTGGCCGAAACTAGATCCCGCTACGTCGCAGGATCTGCTTCGCGGATTCCTTGTCAGCCGTGAACGTGAAGGCTTCGTAGATGCCGAAGGCGTTTTCGGGATCGACCATCCGCGGCGCCCCGAGCTCCAGCACGCGCAGCTTGGTCGCCGAGTACGCGACGAGATCGATCAGGGTCCTGACCTGACCGACGCGGAAGTAGTTCCGGGTCGCCGCCTGCTGGATGACGGTGAGCTGCGACTCCGAGAAGCCCTCGTTGCGGACCGCGGCGACGAGCGCGCGGAACGGCTCCTCGTCCATCGGGCGCGGTCGCTGCTGGCGCGACTCGCGCGGGGGCGGCGGGGGAGGGGGCGGCGGCTGTCGCGGCACGTCCATCTCCGGCATCGGCGGCGGCGGATCCGACGGGCGGTAATGCGGACCAGGCGGACCAGGCGGACCAGGCGGCGGCCCCGGCGGCCGCTGCGGCGGATACATCGGGCGTGGCGGCGGTGGCGGCGGCGGCGCGAAGGGCTCGAAGGTCCAGAGCTGATCGGGGCCGCCGTCGCACGGCCACAAGATCACGTTGTCGCCGCGCGCGCCGTTGCGCCCGACGACATCCAGGCAGAGGCCGCGCTTGTTGTTGCGCAGCTCGAAGTTGCCGCGGCCGCGCCCGACCAGCGTCCAGCGCTGATCGTCCATGTTCTCGCAGCGGAACACGTCGACGTTCGCCCCCTGCGCCCCGTCGTAGCCGGCCGCGTCCAGGCAGGTCCCGTTCAGCGTGTTGCGCAGCTCGCCGCCGGGCGTGAAGGTCCAGACGTGGTCGGGATCGTTGTTGCACTCCCACAGCAGCACGTTGGAGTTCCCCTGCGCCGCCCACCCCGCGACGTCGAGGCACATCCCCTGCGCCGCGTTGCGCAGCCGCCCCGTTCCCGGCGGCGGCGACAGGGTGCGGACGCCGCGCCGCCATTGGGCTTCGGCCCGCGCGCCGGCGAGCGTGGCGGTGACGAGGGCGATGGCGACGATGGCGGTCTTGTAGGCGCGGGGCATGGCGTCGCAGGCAAATCGACCAGTTGGTCCGCCCGCTTGAGGTGGGACGGGGCGCTGCCCGCGGACATTCAGCTTCCGCGCGGACAGCTGTAAACGCGGCGGGTGTGAGCGGACATCTGTCCGCGGCGGCCGGCGCGGTGGCGGCGTAAATCCGGCGCAATATGGCGGCTTTAGAGCGCGCCGTCGTGGCACACGAGGTGCTATTCCTGCGGGTCATGTCGAGCTTTGTCCGGTCTCGCGTCGCGCCTCTGGTGGCCGTTCTCTCGCTGGGCGCTTGCGGGAGTAGCGCGATCCAGTGGCCCGGTGATGCCGGTGCGGTCGGCGGTTCGACCGCAGGTGCCGGCGGGTCGCTCGGCGGCGCAGGCGGCTCGCTCGGCGGCGCAGGCGGCTCGGCAGCAGGTGCCGGTGGGAGCGCGGTGGGCGGATCGGCGGCAGGTTCCGGCGGATCGGCAGCTGGCGCCGGGGGGAGCGCAGGCGGCGTTTCTCCGCCCGCCCCGATCGATCTGCGCTTCGAGGGTGGGTCTATGCGCAAGGCGCACCCGCTCGCCGACGGCGCGCTGGTGCTGATCGATCCGCCGCTGAACCTGAACGTCGACTGGGGACATCCCCGCCGTGAGCTGCGCGCGGTGGACGCCGGCGGTCACGAACGCTGGCACCTCTCCTCGGCGACCGATCGCGAGCTGCTCGATTTCGCGGCCCACCCGTCGGGGGAGGTGACCGCGCTGTTCGCGTCGGCCGCCGGTTTCCGGCTGGTTCGCCTCGACGCCGCGGGTGTGGTGCGCGCCGACTTCGCGTTGGTCGACGACGCCATCGACACCGATCCGCCGCAGCTTCCCGCCGGCGTCGTGACCGGCCAGATCGAGACGTCCACCCACGACGCCGGCGCCGTCGCCGTGCTGGGCGAGGACGCGGTAGTGGCGGTGCGGACCCGGCGGCACTCGGTCGTCGCGCACCGGTTCGCGTTCGCCAACGGGGCGTTCGCGCCGCGCTACCGGACGCTCGTCGTTCCGGGCTACCCGATCGGCGCGATCGGCCTGACGGGCGGCACCTATGACACCTTCGGCGCCGTCGATTCTCAGTTCTTCGTGCACCTCGCCATCGGTCCCGAGGGGACGACCTACGTCGGGATTCGCCACCCGGAGCTCTCCGCCGATCGCCTGGTGAAGGTCATCAAGGACGTGTTCGGCGAGACGCTGGCGACCGATCCCGACTGGACCGATAGCTACGTCACCCGCCTGGCGCCCACCGGCGCGCGGTTGGGGATCTCGGTGGTCGGCACCGAGCGCCCGGACGAGGTCTTCGGGCTGCGCGCCGTCACGGGCGGGGTCTGGGTGCTGGGACGGAACGAGGTCTGGAACGCCCAGGGGACCGGCTTCGATGCCTTCATCGGTCACGTCGACGGCGCGACGGGCGCGGCGACGGTGCGCTCGCTCGACGTCGACCTCGGCGACATCGCCTTCGACGCCGCGCCGCTGCCGGGCGGCGAGGTGATCGTCGTGGGCGCGAGCGGCTACGCCCAGAACCCGAGCGGCGCCAGCATCACGGAGGCGTCGGCGCCGTTCGCGCGCTGGCTACGCGCCGACGGGAGCGTCGTCGCGGTGCCGCTGCCGACGGGGCCGCGCCACAACGAGGGGCGCTTCATCGAGCTGCTGCCGACCGGCCGCCTGCTCGTCGGCGGGATGCTCGACGGGCCGGGCACGCACTCCTCGGACGGCGACTGGTCGCTGCTGACGGCGCGCGGGTTTCTCACCGAAGTGACGCTGCCGGCGACGCCTTGATCGAAAACCGCGGGCGCGACCTAGAGCCGCGCCCGCGGTGTGAAAGCAGACGGACTGACTACTTGATCGCGGCCAGGGCGTCGACCTGGCCGGCGCCGTAGAAGTTGTTGTAGAACGCCGGCCCCTTGCAGGTCATCGGACCGAACCCGGCCGGATCGTAGGGGGCCGGCGGGCAGGCGAGCGGGTTCGCCGAGAGGCTCAACTTCACCAGCAGCGATTCAGGCGACAGCTTGCCGAACTTGCTGATCAGCAGCGCGGCCACGCCGGTCACGTGCGGCGTCGCCATCGACGTCCCCTCCAGGTAGGCGTAGGTCGCGCACGGGGTCACCGAACAGTCCTGGATCTGACCGTCCCAGTCCGCGGAGAACTGGTAGTAGATGCTCTCTGGCGGGACGCTCGACAGCACGTATCCCGAAGCGGTCGTGTCCGTGACCAGCGGATTGGGGATCAATTCGTCCCCGCCCGGCGCGGTCAGATCGACGGCGCCGAAGCCGTAGTTCGAATAGAAGGCGAGCTTCTGGGTGACGCCGACCGAGCTGACGCCGATCACGCGCGGCAGCTGCACCGGGATCATCTTGCAGTCGGTCCCGCCGACGAGGTCGTCGAGCTTGGTCAGATCGAGCGCCAGGTTCCCAGCCGCGGCCACCAGCGTGATCTTCTTCTGCCCCGCCGCCAGCACCGCGCGGCGCACCATCTTGACGATCGCAGCCCGGTCGGGCTGATCGGCGCAGAAGATGTCGTCGATCGGGGCCGTGAACGGATCGATCGTGAGGCTGGCGTTCATCAGATCGAAGTTGTGGCTGATCGCCCAGTCGATGCCGCAGAGGAAGGCGTCCGGGAAGACGAGGCCGAAGTTGGGATCGTTGACGTCGTCGACGGCGACCTTGACCGCGGCGAGGCTGACGCCCGGGGCGACGCCGACGATGCCGACGCCGTTCTTCTTGCCGGCGATGATGCCGGACATGTGCGTGCCGTGGCCGATCACGTCGGCCCAGGCGGCGGGGGCGTTGTTCGGTACGCCGCCGAGGCACGAGACGCTGGCGCCGGCGTTGACCTGGCCGGCCAGATCGGGGTGGCTGGCGTCGATGCCGGAGTCGAGCACGCCGACCAGCACCGATTTCTTGCCGCCGTTGATCGCGCGGGCCTGCGGGGCGTGGATCTGGTTCATGTCCCACTGGCGGAACGACAGCGGATCGCTGCCGGCGGCGGGGTGCGAGTTGTGCGAGTGGCGCGGGGAGGACGACCGCACCGCGCCGATGCCGGTGTGAACGGCGGCGACGGCGCCGACGGAATCGATGCCGGCGGTCGCCCGCAGCTTGGCGGCGAACGAGCTGCTCGACGACTTCGCGAGCACGACGCCGACCCCGTTGTAGCGGGCGGCGATGGTCCCGCCGGCGGCTGAAACCAGGGCGGCGGCGTTCGCCGGGATCGACCCACCGGTGAACGAGACCAGGTACCCCTTGGAGGCGGCCGCGGTCACGGCCGCGGTCAATGTCGTGTCGTCAGCCGTGTCGACCGAGAGATCACCGCCGCAACCGACCGAAGCAAACGAAGCAACGAGTGAAGCTGCCAACAACCGACCAATCGATTCACGCATAGTCCCTCCTTCACCGGGGGCCAAAATTGGCGCGCATCGACCGTACACGACGGCACGGCTGAGTTTCAATCGTTTGCGACGACGATCGGCGTCGACGTCATGAACGTGGCGCCGATCGTCGTCGATCGTTGGTCAACGATTGGATGTAGGTTGATGAACGTTTGAACGGTTCGTTGGCGTTGATTGCTGACTGATTTCGCGAGGGTCGAAGCGATGCGGCTGCCGATCCGCCTTGCCGATCGGGCGTTTGCCGACTAGGGATCCATGATGCGCCTCGTCGCCCAGCTCTATGCCACGGTCCCCAGCAACGTCGTCCGGCGGGATCCCACCTTTCTCGAGAAGATGAAGCGCGGGTTCGGGGGTCGGGTCGACCTCGAGACCGGGGAGGTCGAGAACCAGCTGGAGGCGACGGCCATCGTCGATGCGGTCCGGCGCGCGCTGGTGCGCCTGGGCGTCGGCAACGCGCTGTCGCTGGTCATCGACGACACCGTGATCTTCCAGGACACCGACGGCAAGGCAGACGACCTGCCCGATCTGGTCTCCGCCCTCACCGAGCACGCGTCTCTGTTCGGGAAGGACTTTCGCGAGCTGCGGTTCGCGGCCGAGCACGAGGAGGCGGGGCTGCACCTGGTGATCGAGGCGCGGGCACGCACGCGGCACCACCGCGACGAGGCGGCGGCGGCTATCTCGGTCGGCGGACGCCTGCGCGCGCTGGAGCCGCGGTCGGGTGAGTCGGCGGAGGCCTACAAGGCGCGGGTCGAGCCGCTGACCAAGGATCCGGCGCCGTTCGAGACGGCGCGGATGGCGTTCGATTCGTTCGTCGCGCGCCTCAAGGCGGCGTTCTCGGCGGTGATGCCCGAGGCGACGCTCGCCGAGCGCGAGCCCGAGGCCCGCCTGGTCAAGGCGCCCGAACGCGGCGTCGCCGCGCCGGAGCGCGGGCCGCTGCAGCCGACGCACCCGGGGTACGACCCGTTCCTGGTCTACTACCCCTCCCCGATGTCGACGGTGCTGGACGCGATGCTGTTCGCGTCGTTCATGCACATGATGCTGCCGCCGCCGTTTCTGATCGTCAGCCCGATGGGGGCGCCGATCGGGACCGTCAGTGAGGTCCAGGCGCAGCCGGACCTCGCCTCGGACGCGAACGTCGAGGCGGCGGATCACGGTCACGGCGGCCACGACCACGACCAGGGCGGCGGCGACACCGACGGCGATCAGGGCGGCGACCACGACGTCGGTGACGACGGCGGCGGTATGGAGGTCAGCGACGACGGCGGTGGCTTTGACGACGGCGGCGGCGGCTGGGACGGCGGCGACAGCGGCGGCGGCGACTGGATTCGACCGCTCAGAACGACCAGAACCCGCCCGTCGAGATGATCAGCTGGTGATCGACGTAGTCGATCCGCCGGTCACTCGCGGGGGTGCCGTCGGTGGGGGTCACGACTGACCGGATGCCGGTGGCCGCGCGCTGGTAGCCGACCTCCACGAAGAGGCCCCAGGGCCCGATGAGCGCCGCGCAGCCGATCGTGCCGCCCGCGAACCAGCCGATGTGGTTATCGATCCGCTCGGAGACCGCGCGGCGCGCGGGTGGGGTGATGTTCGGGATGCTGACACCGACCGGAAGAGCGACGTAGAGCTCGATGATGAGGTCCCCGAAGTGGTCGCTGCGCATCGCCCGGAAGGTCGGCGCCACGCCCAGGTCGAACCGCTGCAAGCGGTAGCCCGCGTCGTTCGCCGCGCTCTGGTACCAGGCGAGGGAGCTGGCCGTCGCCGCCATAGCGAACTGGTCACCGAGGCGCCGTTCGTAGCGCGCGAAGAGGCCGAACTCGTTGGCGAACCCGCGCTGGTCACTCCCCTGCGGGGTTCCCGCATCATTCGCCCCCACGAGCCCACCCAATCCGATGCCCAGCGAGAGACGCGTGCGCGTCGGATCGGGAGGAGTTGCTAACTGTGCGGCGGCAGGGGTGGTCGCTCCCGCCACGATCAGGGCCGTCGCGAGGGTGATCGCGACGCGCCTCAATTGACTGTCCCCGCGTCGGGGAACACGCCGCAGGCCACGTCGGGCAGCGCGACCTCGACGGGCTGCGCGGAGATCAGAGACGATCCGGCCGCGAACAGCCGCGCGCCCGCGCGCTCGATGAAGATGCCGTGCGGATCCAGGTGGTCGTGCACACTTTCGTCGACGGGGCTGTCGGCATCGACGTCTTCGACCGCGAGCCAGGTGAGCAGCGTGTCAGGGAGACCGGTGACGCGCGCGATCACGGCGTCGCAGGCAGGCTCCGTCGCGGCGTCCTCATAGCTGACGTCGGCCAGGTCCCACCAGACGCGATCGATCGGCATGATGATGCCGGGCGCAAGGCGCGTGCACCGCTCGGGGACGAACGGTGCCGCCAGCACGGCAGCCGGCGCGGCTGCGATTGCCGCGCAGTTGAGCCCGCCGCTCGCCCGGTAGACGCGGACCTCCAGGTCGTCGAGCGTCATGTTCGCCAGGTAGGCCGAGGTCCGGAAGCCGGGGCGGCTCTTGCTCGTCGCCAGGCAGGCCGCGCTGGCCAGCGCGATCGCCAGCAGGCGGCGCCCGCGGGCGGCACGCGACGGCGTCGCCGCCGCCATCCAGTCACGCGCCACGCCCCAGGCGAGCGGCAGCACGACCAGCGCGATCAGGTCGGTCGGATCGCACCAGACGCGCCAATGGATCCCCAGCGCGCCGACGATCGCCACCGCGGCACGCGCCGCGGCCGGTGACAGCTTGATCGCCGCGAACGGGGCGACGACCAGAGTGAACGCCAGCGCCCGCGCGCGACCGGTCCGCGCCCGCAGCACGGCGGCCGCGACGACGGGCGCAACGATCAGGCCGGCGAAGTCGCTCAGCTTGCCGGTGAGCCACCCCGGTAGCAGCCCGGCCCCCTTCAAGAGATGGTCGTTGAGGACCAGCAGCGCGAGGGCGACCCACCAGACGATCGGCGACCGCGACACGGATGCCAGTGTCGGCGCCGTCGTGTGCCGCGTAAGTCGCGATTCCGCGCGAATCGACTGCATCGTTAACCCGAGGGAGAGCAAGTCCGGTGCCGCAAGGATGCCCGATTGCCCGACGTTTGAGCGGCCGGAGACTGGCGGGTGAGGGGCGCTGTCCGACGTATGCTTTCCCGGTGAGCAAGGCCTTCACCAAGGACGATCGCCCCGACGAGCCGGTGGTCGTCCGCCACCGCCCGTCCGTGCCCGACGGTGTGCCCAACTACGTGACCGCACGCTGGCTGGCGGCGCTGCGGGCCGAGCTCGCGGCCGCCGAGCCCGGCGCGCGTCGTTCCGAGCTGGAGCAGCGCATCGCCGCCGCCGTGGTCGCGCCGCTGCCGACCGATCGCGACGAGATCCGCTTCGGGGCTCGCGTCAAGCTGCGGGCGCGCGACGGTCAGCTGCGGGAGGTGCAGCTGGTGGGCGTCGACGAGGCGGACCCGGCCAACGGCCTCATCGCCTTCGTGGCGCCGCTGGCCCGCGCCCTGCTTGGACGCCGCGTCGGCGACGAGGCGATCGTCAGGGCGCCGGGCGGGGCCGAGGAGCTGGAGATCCTGTCGCTCGACTACGACGAGTAGTGGGCTCCCGTCTGGAGTTACTTCTTCTTCGAGGCCACCACCTGCTTGGCGGCCACCGCAGCCTGCTTCTTGCGGTTGTCCTCGTTGGTCTTGCTCTGCTTCTGATCGGCCTGCTTGCGCATCGACTTAGGAGACTTGTCACCCATGGTCCGGTCATCATGCGCTACGCGGCGCCGAAGACGAGCTAATCCGTCGTCGCCGCTCACGATCAATACTAGGGGTCGGCCAGGATCGATATGCCCCTCACCGGTTCAGAATTGCGCGAGCTCGCGTTCCGTGAGAACGCGCGCCCGGGCGGATCGCCCCGTCGCTACGTCGAGCTTCTGACTCAGGCGGTGCAGGCCGGACACGTAGAGGCGATGTCGGATATCGCGGTCCTCCAGATGGAGGGCTATCGCGACCAGCGCGGGCGGGTCCTGGTCCGCGCCAATCCGAAGGCAGCGGTGCGCGCGTGGCTTCAGGTCGCCGCGGCCGGTGGCACGTCGGCGGACAAATCCCTCGGCTACTGTTTCGACGTCGGTTTCGGCGTGCGGCGGAACATCCGCCTTGCGATGAAGTGGTACCGCCGGGCCTGGCGGCGCAGAGACCCCACCGCGGCGGCCAACATCGCGACCATCTACCGCGATCGTGGCCAACCGGCGTTGGCGGTGTCGTGGTGGAAGCGCGCCGCCGAGGCGGGACTTCCGGAAGAAGCGGTACAAGTGGGCTACGGCTACCAGTACGGAATGGGCGTTCGCCGAAACCTTTCGAAAGCCGTCCAGTGGTACCGGCTGGCTATCCGCGCTCGCGCCATCCTCGAGCACGAGCGCGAAGCAGCGATGTACCATCTCGCGGTCTTGCATCTGGATAGCCAACCGCCGAGCCGGGCGAAAGCGGTGGCGCTCCTGAAACGGGCATCGAAGGACGACGACTACCCGGAAGCGATGGCCTTGCTCGGACAGCTCCAGAAAGGACGTCGGCTGGTCCCCTGCCGATGTCAGCGTGGCTTGCTCAAGAGACTTCGAGGTCACGCGCGATGCGCGATCCACAAGAGGAGGCAGTGATGGCCCGTGTGACAGGAATCGGCGGTGTGTTCTTCAAGTCGACGTCGGACCACAAGCGCCTCGCCGCTTGGTACAGGGACAATTTGGGCCTGGCGCTCGAAGAGTGGGGGGGCGCGATCCTGAAGTGGCCAGAGGACCAGGCGGAGGACCGCGGCCTCACCGTCTGGCACGTCGCCGAGCGCGAATCGAAGTGGTTCAGCCCGAGCACGTCCAGCTTCATGATCAACTACCGGGTCGACGACCTGACCGCGCTGCTCGCGCAGCTCAAGAGCAACGGCGTCGAGATCGTCAAGGGGCCCGAGTCCGAGGAGAACGGCAAGTTCGCCTGGATCATGGATCCCGACGGCAACAAGGTCGAGCTGTGGGAGCCGATCCAGATCAGCCAGTGAGCGCCAGTCGTCATGCTTCATCCTTGGAACGCCCAGCACGCCGAGATTGAAGCGTGGGCGCGTCAGGCGGACGCCGACGAGCCGACCGAGGACTGGGACCTCGCCGTCACGGAGGAGGTCAACGCGGCGCTGATATTTCGCCTGGCGTCGGACGATACGTGTCCGAACCATTGGTTCTTCCTGAGGTGTCTGTACCTGTTCGTGGGAGACGCGGTGCGCACCGACTTTCAAGGTCACTCTCGCGCGTGCATCGATGGTCTCCTGGCCGCGGTCTCGGAGGGGGCGCCTCCGCGGATCGTTCGATGGGCGGAGCGCGCGCGAGCGCTCATTCAAAGCGGGACGACGAAGGTCGACTACGACGACTGGTGCTGCGGGCGTCTCGCGAGCATCGAGCGACTGGCAGCTGGCTGAAGGAGACGTGTTCCAGAAGGAATCGCCCGAGGGGTGCAACCACTGGTGGCACCGCGATCTCCTCCGCAAGTTCGGCAGGAAGCCGCGGCGTTAGCCGGAGTGGTGATTGTCTCGGTCGGTCGCGCTTGTCCGGAACTACCCACCTCTGACGGTGTCTGCGCCTCGTGACCTGGTACCTGCTCCTTGGGCTTCTGGTGCTCGACGACGGCTCGATGCCGAAGAGCGCCGAACCCGAAGGCTCTCCGGATCATCTCGTCACAAAGCTGACGCCCGAGGGCCGGTGGTGTGGGCGCCGGGCTCAGGTTCGAATGACGGTCACGAACCGGTCCGACGCGACGATCTCGGTTGGGTCTCGGGAAGCCATCCCTCGGGCCGATTGAATGGATGTCCCACGCCTTCTCCTACTCCGACCGCGACTCCACCGACGGCATGAGTCTCCAGGCCACCACCGCCCTCAGCTGCGGTGGCGATCCGCTCGCCTTCATCAGGAGCAGCGAAGCGACGAAACTGCCACCAGGTGGTTCACTTACGTGGAGGGTTCGTCTGGAACCTCTCTCCCTGCGCGCTGGGAGAGCCGAAGTCGAGGTGTGGGGACAATTCGAATGGACGCAGGACCTTCGGTCCGACGCGCTTCAGACGACCTACCTCCGGGTGGAAACGCCGATCGTCTTGAGTCGCGATGGCCGCTGTTTCAGAGTGCGGAGGTGGTCAACCAACCATGAGCCGTGAGCGGAATTGCAGCGGCCAGGCCGAACCCGCACACTGGTGATCATGGGCGAGGGACTCGACATATTCGGTGTGGTGTTCTTCAGCGCCGTCGCGATCGTCATTGTCGTTCGCGGGATTCGTCGGGGTGATGACCCGAAGCAGATCCGGTTAAGAGCGTGCTTTGCCCTCTTGTTTGCCTTGGTGGCCCTGCGCGGTCTGCTTCCTGTTCACTCGTGGCGCGTGAGCGGCCTCTATATCGCGGGGCTGCTCGCCCTGGGCGTTACGGCGCTCTGGAAGGGCCGGGTGAAGAGGTGACCGATGGAAGAGAGTGACTTCGAAGGGACGCTGGTTCTGGAGCAGCTCGCCGCCATCGGGAAGGTGGACGACTTCTTCGAGGCCATCGACGCCGACGACACGCAGAGGGCGGCGGCGCTGATGAGGCGGGCGGACGTCGATGCGGCCACCATCGCGACGGTCATCAGGAAGATGGAGGAGGGTGATGCGGAGCATTGATGGCGCTTCGCTCATCATCTTCGACTGCGACGGAACCCTGGTCGACAGCGAACCGATCTGGCACGAGGTCCTGGTAGAGGCGGTCGGAGAGCACGGACTGGTTCTGTCCGTCGAGGAGGCGATCACTGCGTTTCGCGGCGGCAAGATGGCCGACTGTGTCGCGCAGCTCGAGGTGCGCCTGGGCCGGCGCCTGCCAGACGACTTCGTGCCCGCCTTTCGCGCGCGCGCGTCGGACGCCTTTCGGACGAGGCTGCGACCGATGGCAGGCGCGCTGGAGGTGATTCGGTGGCTGGCCGAGCGGTCCTGGCCGATCTGTGTGGCCACCAGCGGCCCCCCCGAGAAGGTCGGGCTCAGTCTCTCTTTGACCGGACTCGCGCCGTTCTTCGAAGGGCGCGTCTTCAGCAGCTACGAGGTCGGCGTCTGGAAGCCGGACCCCGGCCTCTTCCTCCACGCCGCGAAGGTCATGGGGTTTCGTCCTGCGGACTGCGCCGTCGTCGAGGACAGTCTCCCCGGGATACAGGCGGGGCTGGCGGCCGGCATGGCCGTCTTCGCGTTCCAGCCGCACGCCGTGGAGCCGGCTCTCCCCGCTGAAGTGACCGTGCTGCGAGAGCTACGGGAGCTTGGCCGGCTGCTCGGGAGCCGCGCTGCCGAACCGGCAGTTGCAGATGAACGTGGTCCTGGCGCACGCGTCGAACCCATCAGCTGAACACGAGATAGTCGGACGGGAGCCTGGGTTGGAAACGACCATCGTTCTGACGAAGAGAGCCGAGGCGGGCGACCGTGACGCGCAGTTCAGGCTGGGCTATCGGTTCGCCTTCCATCGCGATCAACGGCGACGAGACTGGTCGAAGGCGTTCGCGCTCTGGCGGCTTGCCGCCGACGCAGGACACGTTCGCGCGCGGTTCTACCTCGGCACCTGCTTCGATTTCGGTCGGGGCACCGGTTCGGATGCGAGTCGGGCCATGCGGTGGTACCGATCCGCCGCGGCCGCGGGGCACCCGGAGGCTGCGTACAATCTCGCGATGGGGTTGCGGGACGGTGTTGGCGTCAGAATAGACCTGCGCGCCGCCGCACGCTGGTTTCGCGCCGCGGCCACACGCGGCGACGCCGACGCGCAGAGCGACTTTGGATACTGCCTTCACGAAGGCCGCGGAGTTCGTCGCGATCGGCCAGCCGCGGCACGATGGTATCGCCGAGCCGCGCGAGCGGGTGTGGTCCGGGCGCAGTTCAACCTCGGACTCTGTTATCGCGACGGCGATGGGGTTGCCCGCAGCAACCGAAACGCGCGGTACTGGTTCGCGAAGGCCGCGCGACATCGACACGCGAAGGCCAGAGAGATGCTCGAGGGCCTTGGGGGTCACGCTCGTCAAGGAGGGCGTGAAGGGGCTGGTCGACGAGATGCCGCCCGTCGAGCTGCAACGAGGTCTCTAGGATGAAGGGTCGACGCGTAGAGGGGTTGTTTTTCGCGGTCGCCAGTCTGGTGGCGTCAGTCGCCTCCGGGTTCACCAGGCCACTTCTTGGGATCTCGTTTGGCTTCACCGCCGCTGCCGCTTTGGCGCTGAATGGATTGCGCGGGACGTTCGCCAGCATTCGCATTCGCCCCGTCGATGCTGACGATCCTGTGTCTCCCGCTGCCATCGCTCGTACGGTCGAGAAGATGATTCGAGGACACATCATCTTCACTTGCATCATGTCGATCGCCTACGCGGTCGTCGCGATCTGCGCCGATGAACGAGGGATCAAGATCTTCGCGGCCAGCTTCTCGCTCGCGACAGCCGCGGCCGGGCCGCTCACCTCGATTCGCCGGCGACCGGCACTCTGGGCCGCTACGTGTGCCGTCACGGTGGGGTTGCTCGTCTGGGGTCTTCAGAGGGCTCGCGTCTAACCGTTCGCCAAACAATGCAGAGGAACTGCTGGTGGCGACGACGTAGAGTAAGGGGGACCGGTCGAGATAAAACCGGGCTGGGAGCGTCCCCTCCGTCGAGCCATGGAACCCAGCGATCTCCTAAAGCGTAAGAGTGAGAAGCTGGCCAAGGCCGGCTACCAGCACCTGAAGGACGGGGATACCGAGGCTGCTCTGAAGGTCGCGGCGGAGCTCGAGGGGCTGCGGTTCACGGCCGCCTTCGAGATCGCGGCGCTCGCGCACGGTCAGCTGGGAGAGCTGGAAGCCGCGGTCGTCGTCCTGAGGCGCGGCCTGGAGATGGCTCCGAACGTGTGGCTCAACTGGCAGCTCCTCGGGAACTACCTTTCCGACCTCGGGGACTACGACGAGGCGGGGTCGGCGTATGAGAAGGCGATGGAGTGTCCGGACGTTTACGAGTCGTCCGTTCGCCTCAATCAGGCGATCCTGGCGTCGCGACGGGGGCTGCATGATCAAGCCCTGTCGTATGCCGATCAGGTCACGGATCCTGAGCTCGCGCTTCGGGCGGCCTCGACACGCGTCGCTACGCTGGTCGGCGCAGGGCGATTCGACGAAGCGCTGCGCATTGGGGAAGCCCTCCTCGACGACACCGTCGACTCCGACGAACTGGAGGAGCTCGGCCACCTGGCGGCGTCCGTCGGCCGCGCCCGCCTGGCCCGGGGCACGCCGGCCCCGGAGGTCGTCACCTTCGCGATCGACGCTCTCGACGAATACGACCAGAGCAATGCTCAGCTTCTCGCGCTGATTCGCGACGCGGACAATCAGTACTCCCCGCTCGCCAAGTACTATCGGATGACCGTCGACGCGAAGATCCCTTTCACCGATCCCATGGCCCGGATGGGCGAGGGCTACGTCGTCAACTACGACGTCGTCGCCGATTCGGTCGAACAGGCGCTCACCTTCATCGAGCGGATGGAGGCGCCCGCCGTTCGCGGCCTGCTTCTGGTCGGCGAGCACCAAGCCCTCGAGGATCGTCCTGACGACCCCAAGGGCGTGTATCAGCGCACCGCGCGGTACTACTACGAGCGGGACGACTAGCGCGCCTAACCCCAGGTGAGCTTGGTGAGCTGGATCAGGTTGCCGCAGGTGTCGTCCAGCATGGCGATGACCGAGCCGGTGGTGGGGGTGACGGGCATGGTGAACTTCACGCCCTTGGCGACCAGCCGATCGTGCTCGGCCTGCACGTCCCCCACCAGGAACTGGGCCGCCGGCTGGCTCTGGCTGCGCAGGGCTTCCTGGTAGGCCTTGCCGGCGGGGTTGGCGTTGGATTGCAGGATCAGCTCGACGCCGTCCGGGTCCTCCGCCGAGGTGACCGTGAGCCAGCGGAAGCTCCCTTGCGAGAAATCGGCCTTCTTCTGGAAGCCGAGGTTATCCGTGTAGAACCGAAGCGCCTTTTCCTGATCGTCCACGTACAGGGTGGTCCACTTGATCCGCATGGTGCTCCTTTTGCCACGGAGTCATCGATATGCAAGATGGCTCGACGCGATGACCTGCTGCTGGGGCCCGGAGCGCGACGTGCGCTGCGACGGTGCCGATCCGGTCACGGGGCTTGCGACGCGCCCTCTCGAGAACGACTCGTGAGGGCGCGTCCTGCGTTCAGACTAACGGGGGCGGGAGTGCGAATTGCGGCCGCCTCTGGGGGCGGACAGGAGCAATCGCATCGCTTTGTTGAACGCTCTCGCGGACTTGATGCCGGTCTTGGGTACCCATGTTTTGGCCATCGGGAGAGGGTGCGCGTTCTCGGCCCATAACGCTACCTTTACCGCCGGAAAGTTTGCTCCCACCCATGAGGTGGAACCGCGCCGGCCCCAGGACGGCGGCCATTTTGCCGGGCCATCTGCGGGAACCTGACCCTGCTGGGGCGCCTGTTGCCGGACGAGTCGACGCTGTTCCGCAAGAGGTACGGGCGCTTGTGCGGCCCCGGGGCCTGACGGCAGGATTGGCGTACGGACCGCGCATGCGACTCAATTTCGACAGCTGAATGCGAAGCCGATGACTGGATGCTCGAAGAGTGATCAACGCCGTGCTCCCATGAGCAGGCACGGGTTCGGTCCAGTCATGAGGCTCCCCGCCTGTGTGGTCATCGCCTTGTTCGCGGGGGCGTGCCACGGCGAGAGAGGCGCGCCGGTCGCTCGACCCTCCGCGCCGGGCGCGGCGCCCGTCGCCGTCTCGTCGAAACCTGCGGCGCAGGAGCAGAGCTGCACGGCGCTTCCCGCGGACCACAATGTGCTCTACGAGCGAGGCATTCGACTGATTCGTCCCTATCTGAGGCTCCTCGACCACGCGGGTGCCGGCGGCGTCACTCGCGAGCAAGACCTCAACGAGGGGATCGCGTGCCTGGACGGGGCATTGAAGCTGTTCCCCTCCAACTGGGCGGCCCTCTGGTTTCGCGGCAAGGCCTACCAATCGCTCCGCCACCACGATCGGGCTCGCGACTCGTTCCGCTCGGCCTACGAGATCCATCCCCAGAACGTCGATGTTGGTCGCGAGCTCGTCATTGAATGCTTGGAGCTGGGGCTGACGAAGGAAGCCGTACGAGTCGCGGAGAAGACCTTGGGGACATCGCCCGATAGTGCTGACCTCCGCGCGAACCTCGCGCTGGCGCTGCTGCTCGACGGACAGGTCGATCGGGCGAAGAAGGAAGTGAGCGACGCGGCGGCCCAGGACCCAGGCGACCCGATAACACGCGCGCTCCAGTCCCGCATCGACGCTGTCGTCCGGGGTGTCAGACCGCCGCCCAGATCGCTTGACGACCTCGAACGCGCCGACGGACCCTGATGACGACTTCTCCGAAGCCGTCGGTCCGGACGGAAAACCTCTGCAATAGGAGCAGTGGACGACAACATGACTGTGGAAGCTGAGCAGCGAGCTGTCTGTGAGCGGAACGGAACGGTCTTTGATCCGCCGTCGACATTCCAGAAGGTAGCCATTGCGCTTTCGACGTTGCAGCTGGAACCGCTCAACGGCCTACGTCATCCGTCCAAGAGCGGGACGTGTGGCTGGTACATCTGGGGTGGGTCCGAAATGTCACTTGCATCGGACTTCTTCGACGCGCTTCACGTCCACCACCTGACCGAGGACTGCCCAGCCGTGCTTCCGTACTTGGCGCTTCCTCCCGGCTATCGATTCCTCATCGCGCCGGGTCACGAGGACGTTTGGGAGGACCTGTCTCTCCTTCAGGTCTGAGGACCGCACTTGTGTGGTCGGGGCGCGCTCCGGCAGTATCGTCATCCAGGCAGGCTGATGGAAAGCACCGACAAGGGTTCGCTAAAACCGGACTACGTCCTCTACGCCAAGATGTGGCCGCGGATGAAAGCCATCCTCATCGACGGGTTCATACTGGCGGGCGCGTTCTTGGCGACGGCCAGCGTGGGTGCAAACCTGCCGGGCTACGGAGCGATTGCATTCGTTGTCTGGGTCGCGTTCTGGATTCTCTACGATCCACTGATGGTGTCCCGCACCGGCGGCACCATCGGGCACCACGTGCAGAACCTCCGCGTCGTGTCTGATCGAACGGGTGGCCACCCGTCGCTGCTGGTCGCCTTCATGAGGAATGTCGTGAAGGGCCTCCTTGGAATTGTGTCGTTCCTCGCGATGGCTGGCTCGAGTCGCCAGAAGGCGCTTCACGACTGGATCGCCGGTACCACGGTGCAGGCACGTGACGTACAACTGGCGCCGCTCAGGTACTTCACGAAGGTGCGGCGACCCGGGGATGCTGGATAGCAAGCCGACATTCGATAAGGCCTTCTGGGAGCAGCTGTGGGCGAAGACGCTGCGCGAGCACGGCGACAAGCTCGCGCACCGTCCACCAAACGCGCATCTGATGGCCGAGGCGGCCGACCTTCCGCCGGGGCGCGCGCTCGACGCCGGCTGTGGTCATGGCGCGGAGACGCTCTGGCTCGCCGCGCATGGCTGGCAGGTCACGGCGGTGGACTTCTCTGCGGCGGCGCTGGCTAAAGGGCGGTCGATGGCCGAGGCTGCGGGGGCCGAGATCGCGCAGCGCATCGACTGGCTCGAGGGTGATCTCGCGACCTGGACGGCGGAGCCGGGCCACTACGATCTCGTTGTGTGCCTGTACGTCCACGTGGCCGGCTCCGTGGAAGAGATGGTGCGGCGGATGGCCAACGGCGTCGCTCCGGGCGGGACGTTGTTGCTGGTGGGACACCGCCCGATCGACCCCAGCACCGGAGCTGCCACGGCCGCGGCAAATCAGGTGCAGGTCTCGGTCGAGGGTGCGGTCGCGGCGCTCGATTCCCGTGCGTGGGAGCTGGTCGTCGCAGAGGAGCGTCCGCGCGCCGTCGCCGGCACCGGTGTCGATGCCGTGATCCGCGCGCGCCGCCGGACCTGAGGGCCTCTCGCGCCCGCCGCTGAACGGCAGTATCGTTCGCCGGAGGGGGGGATCATGGGGACAGGGCGTGAACTGGCAGAGCAGGTCGTGAAGGTCGTCATGGGCGATCGCAGGCCGATACCCCCTGCGACGCACGACCAACTCCTCGCCGTCGAGGCTCGCCTGGGCATTCGCCTGCCGGACGACATGCGCGACTTCTATCTGGCGGCTGACGGCACCCGCTACAAGACGGACGTGACTCATGGGCTCGTCCGCTTCTGGAGTCTCGCGGAGTGGACGACGGTCGAGGACGAGGTTCCGAAGACCCTCGACACCCACCTTCACGGTGCGATTGTCGTCGCCGACCATCTCGACTGGTGCTGGGGCTACGCCGCCGACTTCAGCAAGTCGCCCGCCACCCTGCCGTTCTTCATTCTCGGGGGCACAGGCACGGCGGCTCCTGTCGCGAATACCTTCTCGGAGTTCGTGCGTCTGGTCCTCGGCGACGATCCCCGGATTTACGGCGCGTGACCGGTTATGCCGATGTGTTGTCGATGAGCTGTCAGGGTGGACCGAACGAATGACTCGACACAAGGTCGCTTTCGCAATCGGGGTGCCGTCAGGTGTGCTCGCGGCCGCGTGGCTTGTCGAGGCCTTCGTCGTGGGGCGGGGGTTCATATCGACGTATCTCGCTCCGGTCGCGATCGTGGGGATCTTCGTCAGCGCGGTCCTGATGCGGAAGCGGCACTCCGACTCTCCGTCCGGCTCCGCACCGCGCGTCGAAAAATAGGTAGAGTCTGGCGATGAGCGTCGCGGTCGCGATGATGATGCGCGACAACGTCTCGCCTTAGATGGAGTCTCAGGGCGTGTTCGACATTTTCGATATCGTCCTTGGCCAGCTGTCGATTGGCGGTCGGATCGAAATCCGGCAGCGGGAGACGGCATTCGGGCCAGGCGATGAGCGGACCGTTTGCGTGGACGGCATCGGTATCGCCCACCTGGACCCGGCGTGGCGGTCCGGCAGAACGGTACTTCTGGCGCATACCGCCGCGAACCAGGCTGCCACCGACGGTGACGGTTGGAGGAGGTTCCTCGCGGGTCTCGTGGTCATTCTCGAAGGTCACCGGGGATGGCGAGTCGCCTGTGAATCCGACTGCGACCAGTACACCGTTCGTCGCGTTGTCCTCTCACCCGCCGACCTGGCCAGCCTCCTCGATTCACACCGGGCCACCCGTGATAGCCCCATCGCGCTGGACGTGACGGCGCCGTGAGTCCCGTGTCGAGTGATTGAGCCTCACGCGACCTTGATCGTCAGCCGGTGATCCTTTCCGATCCCCAGGACGATGAAGACGCTCAGGATCGCGGCGAAGAAGCACCAGACCGAGGCCAGCGCCTGCCGCTGGATCACGAAGGTCGCGACCAGCGCCCCCGCCAGGACGATGCCCATGGTCTTCGCCTTGCTGACCGAGGAGACGAAGAACGGCACGACCGAGGGGAGGACGTAGGCCGGCAGGTAGAGGGCGAGCACCAGGGCCGGCGCGTGGGTCCCGTAGTTGTAGGCGATGCTGTGCCCCGCGACCTGCGCGATCGGCCGCCCGCGCAGAAGGTCCATCGCCGCGTAGATCGCGACGGCCGCGCCGCAGCAGGCCAGCACCGCGAGCGCCCGGCGCCGGCGAGGCTTCCGTTCGGCTTTCAGCAGCGACAGCGGCACCCAGAGGGGCCACACGACCAGCGCGAAGACCAGAAAAACGGCGACGGCCGCCAGGTGCATTCGCCGCTCGCTCGGATCTCCGATCGTCAGCCAGACGACCCCCTCGGTGACCTGCTGCGCCGCGAACATCAACGGTATGGCCGCCAGCATCCGGTGCGACGGAGGTTTCTTCTGGGCGGCCGCGACCGCACCGATCCCGGCGATCACCGCGGCCACGCCAAAGCTGCCCGTCGCCGAAAAACACATGGGGGAACATAGACACGCCCACTCGACCGGGTGGTGGGGAATCAGGGGGAATCAGAGAACCAGGCGCGATTCGGACAACAGCCGCTGAACGCGATACCGTCGGGCAAACCTGAATGGACGGCGACATGGCCAAAGACTGGATGACCTTCTATTACCTCGACCCTCATCCCGAGCACTTCGTGGAGCAGGTGAGGCAACTGTCTGCGCGTGGGGATCTGACGTCGGAGAGGTCGTTCATAGCGGTCACCTTTCTGAGCCGCGTTCTCGCCGATAACCCCTCTCAAGCGCGCGTCTGGCTCGAGGCACTGGCCGATCTCCCTGCCGACGACCTGCGCGCCGTGGAGACCGCCGTGTGGCTCTCGGGCACGCCTGAAGCGAAAGCCTACCTTGCGGGCCGCGCGTGGACCGACCACTTTGCCCGAGTCCCGCCCGACATCCTCGCGATGACGATCGATGACCCCGGCAAGCTCGACGCCCTGTGGGCGTACTACTTCGCGACGGGCAACGTGCAGGCGGTTCGCAGGATCATCTCCGCGCTCGAGTACATGTCCGACCTCGGGGCCGCCAAGTCCTTTCGCGACTCGCCGCAGTCTGCCGACGACAAGGCGCGCGCCCTGCGTGACGGGATCTTTCAGGCGGCGTCGTGGTCGCTCGGCACTCTCATGGGTGAGCATCCGACTGTCAGGGCGTTCTGCGGCGACCTGGTTCGTTCGGGCGAGGTGACCGCAAACGAACGATGCGCGCTCGCCATCATCCTGGCGAAGGACGATCCGAACACCTGGAGCGTGAACATCGATCCGACGAGCGGCAGCGTGTCCATCGCGTGGGCCGACCCGGCGCCAGCGTAGGACGGACGATGACAACGATGCGGACCCCACATGAATAACGCAGCCAACCCAGGCGTCCACGGCTGCATGACGATGGCTGCCGTCCCGCTCCTCGTGGTCATTGGGTTGTCGGCGTGCGCACCGGCGAAGGACCAGCCTCTCGTGGGACGCTGGGATCGCGCCGTGTCCTCGAATTGCCACGTCTCGCTCTACCTGGCGAACACCGGACAATGGAGTCGATTCGAGGGATGTCCGATCGATGAACGGGACGGCGGGTGGCACGTGACGGCCGGAACGTACGTGGTCATGGACCCGGATCTCTCGATGACCACCCTGCAGGGCAGTTGCACCTCCGACCGCCGCACGACAGACGCCCTGACGTTTTCGCTGGTGGGAGACGAGCTGACGCTGACCGGTGAGGGTCACGATGAAGTCCTGACCAGGACTGGGGCCGATGAAGACGTCTTTGGTCTGGGGACGATCTACGGGTGCTGGGCCGACGATCCCATGGACGATGATCCGATGTTCTTCATTCCGTACCCTATCCAGGACCTCGAACCGCTGGACGGCGGCTAACCCGCCGTTGCAGCGGACGGGGCTTGCGGCCCGCTGCCGAACGTCAGATCCTTGAGGTGGACGCAAGGTGGACCAGGGCGGCGCATCGAGGGTGTTCGTGCGATTGAGGTGGGCGTTGCCGGCGCTCGCGGTCCTCGGTGTGTGTTGTTCGAGTGCGCCCATCGAGCCGGGGCAGGGCGGTCTCCATCCCGAGCTCGACACACTCTCCGCCGCTGCGTTTCACAACTGCCTGATCCAGAGCGACGGCGCGATACGCTGCTGGACGCTCGGTGAGCTTCGGCCACAAGACGACCATGGGCAGGTCGCCTCGCCCGGCGGTCACTTCGTCGACGTGGCGGCCGAATGGTCGCACTCATGTGCTGTCGGCACGGCGGGCGCCATTTCATGCTGGGGGCGAAGCGAGACGGAGTATTTCGGTCAAGCGGATCCTCCGCCGGGTCAGTTCGTAAAGGTGTCAGCGGGAGAGAGCCTGTCCTGCGCGCTCGACGCCGAGGGCGAATTGACGTGCTGGGGCCTCAACCGAGAGGGGTCGTTTCATCCCCTCGCCGGTAGCTTTGTTCAGATCGCGGCAGACTGGGTAGACGTCTGCGCGCTCGATGCGGACGGTGAGGTCCACTGCACTGGGCCGCTGGAGCCGCCGCCTGGCCCTTTCGCCCAGGTCACACTCGGCGACGGGTTTGCGTGCGGCCTTCGGTCCAGCGGCTCGGTCGAATGCTGGGGCCGTTACAACGATTTCGGGCAGCTCGACGTTCCAGACGGGGTCTTCACCCGGATCGACGCGAACGACGCGCACACCTGCGGCCTCGTCGAGGACGGCACTCTGAAATGCTGGGGCTTCAACGACTACGGCGGCTCGGATCCGCCCAGCGGGCACTTCTCTCGTCTGAGCACCGGCCGCTGGCACGGATGCGCCGAGAAGGATGAGGGCGGCATCGTCTGCTGGGGTTTTGGCAGCGAGGAGACCGTGCCGGATGATCTGCGATGAGCGAACCCGAAACAGTCTTTTCGGCGCCGCCCTGGTTTCGCCGGGTGGCGATCCGCCACGTCATGGTCGCTGGCGCGGTGGCTGTTTTTGCCTGGCTTAGCGCGCCGCTGTGGGTCCGATACCTTCCCGATTCCCTGGTCTATTCCGGAGAGTTCCGGGAGGCCCGCCGGGCAATCGAGAAGATCGAGCGGTTTCGCCGAGCCAGCGGGGTGCTCCCACCAGATCTTTGCACGTTCGATCTTCCCTGCGACGAGAGTGCTCCCCTTCAATACAATCCCACGAAGGACGGCTACTCCCTTTCGTTCGGCGCCGGAACCCACGGGTTCTTTTCGAGTCTCATTTATGAATCCGGGACCCAGCGCTGGCATGTCGGCGATTGACGCCGTCCAGCCTTGAACATGGAAGACGGCGCCCTTCACGACGTACGCGAACAGTTCCTCGAAGCGCGCTTCGGAGAAGCCCGATCTCGTCCTGCATCCGATCCTCTCGGAGCTTCCACACGTCGACGTGTACGTGTACCAGGGACGGGCGACGGGTCGACCTCATGTCACGCTCGTGACGAGCGGACTCAGCGACTATCGCCTGCAGACCGAGTATCCGCCGCCGGAGTGGTTCTGCGAGCGCGCCGAGCTCATCATGTATCTTCCCGACCTCGGGCTCTCACCTGGCCAGACCGAGTTTCCCTGGCAGGTCGAGTTCCTCCGGAAGGTCTCGCGTGCCCCCGCCAAGACCGACTTCCGGCCGGCGGCGTTCATGGCGCTGCCGAACGGAATGCCGCCGGAGCCTTTCTCGCAGAGCTCCAACCTCACCCACGCCGCGCTGCTGCCACCGTGGCACGAGCCCACCGCCCTTCGCGATGGCTTCGACGCACCCGACGGAACGAGCGTGGAGTTTCTCTGGTTGGACTTCATCACGTCCGCCGAGGCGGAGTATCTCGAGCAGCGTGGTCCGGCGGCATTCCTCGCGTTGCTTCAGTCTCGCGATCACGGTCCTCCCACGCGGCTGTTTCGCGACTGCTACGCGAGCGACGTCGAAGGGCTCGTCGTTCCCACGAAGTGGGACGACAACCGGGTTCGGCAACTCGAGACCTGCGTCCTCGAGGGTATCGACGGTCCGGCCTACGTCATCAAGTTGGCGATCGATGTAGAGGATGCCGGAACGGCGGACTCGTTCGTCGCCGGACTCGTGAAGAAGGTCGCGGTTCAACGGATGGGTAGCCCGCCGGACACCGCCGCGCTGGTCGTGACCATCGTGGGCGACCTGAGCGCCCACGCCTTCGCCGAGCTCTGGCGGAAGCACCTCGCGACCAGCCCTCCCATGACGTTCTTCATGTCGAGGATGGCGCACGCCGAGGTCATTCAAGGGACACGGACAGGCGAAAAGCTGGATGAGTGCTCCCTTGTGGAGGCGAGCGCCCGTCAATGACTCATCGGCCGCGTTCGGCGTCGGCTATCTGCTGCGTTGTTGCGGTGCTTGTCAGCACCGGACCACTGAACGCGTCCCCAGACGATGGCCTTTACCGCGAGAGCCTTCCCCAGGCTGGCTCAATCACCGACGGGACCTCGGCACTCGCGTTCGGCGATTCCCGAGACTTTACCGTGCACGCGCCGGCAGGCTGGGTCCTCGATCAGAAGAGCGGGGGCAGCCAGAAGCTCCGGGCGGTGTTCTATCCGACGGGCGGGAGCTGGGCGAAGTCCGAGGCGGTCATGTACGTGAAGACCGTCGCCCGCTGCAACAACGAATCCCTTGGCTCGTACATCAAACGTGAGACGAAGAACTTCGTCGGTAATTCAGGCGCCAAAGTCTCGCCGAGAGCAGCCATCAACACCGGCGGGGGCAAGCCAGCACAGGTGCGGTACGTTTCGGGCGGTGGCGGCAACTTCGAATCGACGGCATATGTGCAGGAGCCTTCCGCCTTCATCATCATGGTCCTGTCGGCGCAGACGGTGAAAGCTCACGAGACGTCACGAGCGGCCTTCGTCGAGCTGGTCCGGAGCTACCAGGCCAAGGACCGGGCCCTGTGAGCGCTGACGTGCGCGTCATCGCGGCCGATCTCGAGAACCCGGACCATGCCCGGGCGATCGTCGACCTGACGGCCGCGTATGCGGAGGACGTCATGGGGAATGGCGGTCCGCTCCGGGCGGGCGTTCTCGAGCGGCTGGTGCCGGCGCTCAGGGAGCACCCGACGACGATCGTCTTCCTGGCGTATCTGGACGCCGAGCCGGTGGGGATCGCGACCTGCTTTCTCGGGTTCTCGACGTTTGCCGCGCGACCGCTGATCAACATTCACGATCTCGCCGTGCTTCCCGGGCACCGCGGGCAGGGAATCGGTCGGGCGTTGCTGGCGGCGGTCGAAACGCATGCCCGCCAGCGCGGGTGCGTGAAGGTCACCCTCGAGACTCAGGAGAAGAACCACCGCGCGCGTCGCGTGTATGAACGCGCGGGATTCACGAACGTGGTGTACGGCGAAGCCACGGGCGGCTCGCTGTTCTATGCCAAGGCCCTGTGATGGCGGGCGGGTGCTTCTTGGTTGTCGTGGGTGGGATTCTCGGGGCGCTCTGCGGCGCCTTCGGCTCCGTGCCGGCGATGCTGCTGGTCGGTGGAGGACACTCGCACAACGACATGTTCCTGCCCCCCATGGCAGGGATCGTCGGCCTGGTGGTCGGCGCCTTCTTGGGGCCCCGCGTGATCGGCACGCTGCTGGCGATACGGGAGGGTCGACGCGCTGATCGGGCGAACGGGTTCGAGTCGCCGAGCCTTCTTCCGTTTGCGTCTCTTCTCTTCGGGGCCTTCGTCGCGTGCTTCGCCGCGTTCGCTGCCTTCTATTACTCGACCTCCATCGCCGAACTGCCGGCCGACGCGGGAGGCCCTGTCTGGAACCCCCATCCCGTATGGCGGGCGAGAGCCACCCTTTTTCTGGCGATCACGCTCGTTGCCGGTTCCGGGCTCCTGCTCTCGCGTGCGTTGAAGGCGGCTTCGGAGCGTCGGAGCTGAGCGAATGGGGGCGCGTCAGGAAAACGGTTACAAGCGCTGCGGATGGCGCGGGATCACGGCTGCCGACACGACGGCGTCATGGTTCGTCCGCGCATACATCGTGGTCGCCCTTGCCGCGGTGGCCGCCGACGCGTTCAAGGTCATTGACCTCGGAGGGTTGCTGACGTGGCCAGTTGTGATTCCGGTTGGTGTCGGGCTTCCGCTGGCACTTTTCCTTCTTACGCGTGCCCGCCGGTGTCCAGACTGCGGCGGCCGTGAACTAGAGATCGTTCCGACGAAGGACAACGCCGGCTGAGATCCCGTGTCGCTCGACCAGCAGCGCGCCTCCGTCAAGGTCAGCGGGGCGGCCTGGGGTCGTGCTTGCCTCCTCGGGGCTCGCCCTCACCTTGGTGGCAGGAGCGGTGCAAATGACCACAAGGACCATCAAGTCGATGCTGCGTATGGCGGTCTTCACGGGGGCGATCGGGCTGGTGCCACCGCTCGCGCTGGCCGAGAGCTCGAGCGAGCCGACGGAACCGGTGACGTTGCAGACGGTGCCGGACCACCAGCAGGCGGAGGCGAAGGGCAATGAGGTAGGGTCGATGACCCTGCCCGACCATGGCACGGCCGAGGATCGCGGCACGCGACCGCCGGACGCGGTTGGCCTCGAGGCGATCAAAGGCGTACCCGACCACAACCAGGCGGAGTCGCGGAACGCCCAGCCCGAGCTGCAGACCAAGTAGGCGTGGGCCGGCGGCGTGAGCCGCCGCCCGTCAGGCCGCGCGCCTGACGCCGAAGCGCGCGCGGTACTCGCGTGGTGACGTGCCGGTGTGGCGGCGGAACAGCTGGCGGAAGAAGGCGACGTCCTCGTAGCCGACCTGCTGGCAGATCTCCTGGACCGACCGGTGCGCGTTCTCCAGGTAGTGTCGGGCGGTATCGATGCGCAGGCGGTGCACGTAGGCGAGGGGGGCCTCGCCGGTCGCTGCCCTGAACCGGCGCGCGAAGTTGCGCGGGCTCATGCCGACCTTGGCGGCGAGCGCATCGAGATCGACAGGTTCGCGGTAGTGGGCGTAGATCCATTTCTGGGCGCGCTGGATCGGCTCGTCGTCGTGGCCTGACCGCGGCGGCTGGGCGGCGTAGGTCGACTGCCAGATGCGCGGCGTCTCCAGCAGCAGTGCCTTGGCGGTCTGGACCGCGATCTCGTGGCCGCAGAAGTGCTCGACCAGGTAAAGGCTGAGATCGATCGACGCGTAGACGCCGCCGCCGCAGAAGACGCTCCCCGACTCGGTCACGAACCGGTCGGCCATCCACTGGACCCTGGGGTACATCGTGCGGGCTCTGTCGACGAGACCCCAGTGGGTGGTGCCCTGGCGCCCGTCGAGCAGGCCGGCCTCGGCCAGCAGCGTGGCGCCGGTGCAGATGCCGGCCATGGCCGTGTTGCGGGCGCGGCGGGCGACCCAGTCGACGAGACGGGCGTTCGCCGTGCGCGCGAGCTCGAGGTCGAGGCCCGCGGCCGGGATGACGACCAGGTCGGTGCGGCGCACATCGGCCAGGGACATCGTCGGCTCCAGCGTCACCGGGACCATGTTCTGCGTCTTGCGTCCGTCGATCGTCGCGGTGCGCACCCGAAAGCGGGGCTCCCCGGGCGTCCCCATCAGCATCCCCCACGCCGTTCCGGCGCAGGCGAAGATCTCCAGCGGCGCCATCGAGGTCGACGGCAGGCTCCCCCCGACCAGCACCACGGTTACGTCAATCATGGCTGCCATGTCCGAATCACCTCCGAAGGATGGCGAGTATGCCACTACCGGTAGAGGTGGCCGTCGCCTAGCTTGAAGGCGAAAGGAGACAGTCATGAACACGAACGCAGCGACGGCCACGACGAATCCGAATCAGGCGCTCTGGGAGAAGGGGGACTTCACGCGCATCGCCGAGAGCATGCGGGCCAGCGGCGAGGCCCTGGTCCGCAGCATCGACGTCACCCGCGGCCTCAGCGTGCTCGACCTCGGCTCCGGAGACGGCACCACGGCGCTGCCGGCGGCGCGCCTGGGGGCCGAGGTGCTCGGCGTCGACATCGCGCGCAATCTGGTCGAGGCCGGCAACCGGCGCGCGCAGGCGGCGGGGCTCGCCAACCTCCGCTTCCAGCAGGGCGACGCGACCGACCTGCGCGCGCTCGCCGATCGATCGTTCGATCTCGTCGTCAGCATCTTCGGCGCGATGTTCGCCCCCAAGCCGGCCGAGGTCGCGAAGGAGATGGTGCGCGTGACCCGCCCCGGCGGGCGGATCGTGATGGGGAACTGGATCCCGAACGATCCGACGCTGGTGGCGCAGATCCTGAAGATCAGCGCTGCTTACGCGCCGCCGCCGCCGGCGGGGTTCGTGAGCCCGATGCTCTGGGGCGTCGAGAGCGAGGTGCTGGCGCGCTTCGCGGGCGCAGGCGTGGCGAAGGAGAAGATCGCGTTCGCGCGCGAGACCTACACCTTCGACTACGCCGGCTCGTCCACCGCATTTGTGGCCGCGTTCCGGGAGTTCTACGGCCCGACGATGAACGCCTTCGCCGCCGCGGAGGCGGCCGGGCGCGCGGGGGAGCTCGCGGCGGAGCTCGAGGCGCTGTTCTCCGCTCAGAACCGGAGCGGCCGCCCAGACGCGACCTCGATCCCGGCGACCTTCCTGCGCGTGACCGTCGCGGTCTGAGCCGGGGGGCGAGCCGTCGCCCACCTTGGACGACATGCGGTCAAGCCGGCACCGGTGCCGGCCGAAATGATCGGGTGGGGAGAAAACTCGGCCCCTACCGACATTCACCGTCATGACGCCCTCGCCGCGCTCCCCTCTCACCGCCGCGCTCGTCTTCGCCGCCACCTTGGCCGCCACCTTGGCCGCCGCTGGATGTGGCGAGAAGGCCATCGTCGCGGGGCGCGATCCCGGCCCGAAGTGCACGCCGACCGCCACCACCGAGGTGATGTGCTCGGACGGCGTCGACGAGGACTGCGACGGCCAGGCTGACTGCCTGGATCCCGACTGCAACGGTCAGGTTTGTGGCAGCGGGGACGGGTTCACCTGCACGGCGGGCGGGTGCGTGCGGCCGGGCGATCTGCCCGCCCTGCCGCCGGTGACGGGCGTCAGCCTCACCATCCGCGGCGATACCGCGCTGGTCGACTTCGATGCGATGGCGGGGGCGCGCGACTACCGCATCTACCCGTACCCCAACAAGGACGACGTCCTGGTCGGGGCGGCGGGCGAGCAGACGATCAGGAACGCGATCTACCGCTGCGCCGGCGACATGCCGCTGGTCAAGCGCGAGGACGACGTCGCCGGCGGGTTCGACCTGTCGCTGGCGATGGACCAGTCGGCGCCCAACATCTCCCTGGCCGGCTACCGCCGCACGCTCGCGGACGCCGTGCTCGGCTACGTCTTTCTGACGCCGGGGATGGGGCGCCAGCCGGTCTATCGGCTCGCCGATCCGAACGGCACCGGCGGCTTCTTCAACGCCGACTGGCTTCCCCCGATCAGCAACGACTACAGCGCGGCCGACTACGTCGTCGGGACGGAGGAGCGTGATCGGCTGATCGCCGCCGGCATGCGTGACGACGGCATCGCGTTCTACGTCTCGGACGCCGGGACCCGCACCGTCTACCGCAAGTGGTACGAGGACGACTGGCAGGCCGGGCCGGTCGTCTTCTTCACCGACGTCGGCGAAGAGCAGGCCGCCCGCGCCGACGACGATCCCAAGAGCGTGAGGGACTTCGGCGAGCGGTTCCGCATCCTGGCCACGCAGGAGCCGGAGAGCGTGCCGCTGACGCGCGTGCTCTACGGCTACGCGCACACGTTCGACGTGCTGGCGGCGGGCGACGCGAACTTCGAGCGCATCCTGCACCAGGGAAACCTCCCCATCCGGTCGCTCGCCTGGTCGGGGCTGACCGAACGGACCACGCTGGTGATCGAGGCGCTCGACGCCGGTTGCCCCTTCCCCGGCGGCTACGTCGGTTACATGCACGCCGACGGTGACCCGTCGGCCGGGCACTACTCGTCGATCACGATGGACGAGGGGCGGCAGCCGGCCTCGGGCGAGCTGTTCGTCAACGGCCAGCACGATCCGGCGAGCCGCCCCAAGCCGATCGCGCGGTCGTTCGTCGACGCGTCGCCCGAGGCGCCGCCCGCGATGGACTTCTACGAGTCGTTCAACCCTTCGACGCCGTGGGAGCAGCCGCCCGAGGTCGCGACCGACAACAACAACGGCTTTCACCTGTACCGCAACGCGCGCTGGGCGATCGACTTCGCCGGCTCGCCGCCCAACCACAGCCTGGGGCCGATCCTGGGGCAGTTCCACATCGGCTGCATCGACTGGGGGTCGTCGTGCGGCTACTCGATCGTCCCGCGCGGCGTGACGACGAAGCTCGAGTCGAGCCGGTACATCCATGTGCGGATGACCGTCAACGTGACCTCGACGTTCCGCCGCTACCCCGGTGTGATGATCACGACCACGCCGGTCATCGAGGCCCCCAATCCGGACTACCACGTCTACGACCTCCCGGTGACGTCGCGCCTCGGGCCGCTCGAGGACGAGGGGTCGGGCAAGGAGTCGACGATCCTGGTCCACCCGTTCGGCCAGGACCTGCAGCTGCAGTTCTGCGACAAGCGCGGGTGGGGCGTCGGCAGCCAGTGCAAGAAGGCCAACACCAAGGGGCGCCGCACGTACTGGGAGAACCTCAAGCAGCCCTGGCTGCCGGCGCCGGTGCTGGGACAGGTGGCGGGCGAGGATCGCCCGGTCCAGTTCGACATCTACGCCTCGACCGACAAGATCTACCTGTTCCAGGACGAGAAGCCGGCGGGGTGCGCGCGGCTGCCTTCCGGGCGGATGCCGTCCGGGGCGGTGACGGTGCTGTTCCACGCCGTCGGTTACCACCTGGGGATCGACGAGCCCGCCGACGAGAACACGCGCTTTCAGTACCTGCGCACCTACAGCTTCATGCGCACGGATCGTCACTTCGACGACCTCGGGATCTCGAACAGCGTGGCGCCGCCGGCCTGGGACGAGACGCGATTCCCCTGCGGGACGGACTGGGGGTCCTGATGCTTCATTCGTATGTGCGGGCGACCCTCGCCGGGGCGTTCGCCGCCGTCGCCGGCTGCGGTGGTGGTTCGAATGGCGGCGGCCCGCCGGCGGATGACCCCGATCCCGTGCTCATGCCCGACGAACGGATCAGGCTGATGGCGCTGCGGTACGACGAGCGGGCGCCGCCAAGTGACGTCAGCAATCGCGTCGCCGACGAGCCGGCCGCCCGGCTGTTCGGGCAGCGGCTGTTCTTCGACGGGTCGCTGTCGGGGCCGCTGCTCGAGGGGGACAACGACGGCAGCCCGGGGACGCTGGGGACGCGCGGTGAAGCGGGGCGGGTCAGCTGCGCCGGCTGCCACCTCCCCGACAGCGGCTTCGTCGACACGCGCAGCCGCGGCAAGCAGATCTCGCTGGCGGCGCAGTGGACGACGCGGCGGACCCCGACGCTGCTCGACGTGGCGTTCGCGCCGCTCTTCAACTGGGACGGGGCCCGCGACTCGATCTGGCGTCAGGCGATCGGCGTGATGGAGAGCGAGCGCGAGTTCAACAGCGGACGTCTGTTCGTCGCCGAACAGATCTTCACGCGCCACCGCAGCGAGTACGAGGCGATCTTCGGGGCGATGCCGCCGCTCGACGACGCGAGCCGGTTCCCGGCGCTGGCCCCCACCGAGGCGGGCTGCCGCGAGCGGCCCACGCCGACGGGCGTGGTCTACGACTGCCGCGGCCGCCCCGGCGACGGCGCCGACTACGACGGGATGGAGGCCGATGATCAGCAGCTGGCCACGCGGGTGACCGTCAACGCCGCCAAGGCGATCGCCGCCTACGTTCGCCAGCTTCGCTGCGGGGCGGGGCGCTTCGACGCCTGGCTCGACGGCGACGAGACGGCGCTCGACCGCGCCGAGCAGCGCGGCGCCGCGCTGTTCGTCGGCAAGGCCGGCTGCGTCGGTTGCCACGGCGGCCCCCAGCTGTCGGACCACGCCTTCCACAACGTGGGGCTTCGTCCCGCGACGGTGGCGGTGGCGTTCACCGATCTGAACGATCGCGGCGCCGGGGCGGGGATCCCGGCGGCCCTGGCCGATCCCCTCAACGTGCGCGGCGCGTTCAGCGACGGCGACGACGGGCGACTCCCCGCCGCGGCGACGCCCGCGCTGGAGGGGGCCTTCCGCACGCCGACGCTGCGTTGCCTGCCCGGGCAGCCGAGCTTCATGCACACGGGGCACTTCACCTCGCTGGACCAGGTGGTGACCTTCTTCGAGCGGGGCGGCGATCCGGCCGGCGGCTATCCGGGGCAGAGCGAGCTCACCCGCCTCGGCCTCACCGAACGCGAGCGCGCCGATCTGGTCGCCTTCCTCGGGACCCTGGAAGGGCCCGGCCCGGCGGCCGCGCTCCTGGAGGCGCCATGATGAGGACGCGCGCGCTCGCCCTGCCGTTCGGGCTTTCGCTGCTGGCCGCGGCCTGTGGCGGCGGCGGCGCGCGCGGCGGCAACGACGACGGCGGCCAGCCCGACGTTCCGTTCGATCCGCCCGACGTCAGCCTCGACGGCGGCACCTACGTCCCGGTCCCCGGCAGCTGCGCTTTCGACGATCCGCAGAGCCCGCCCGCCTTCTGCGACACGTTCGAGGACGGTCCGAAAGCAGGCGGCCGCGCCGGCGAGCTCGATCCCGCGCGCTGGAGCGCCGTCCGCTCGGCGGGGATCGACACCGCGTTCGGCGCCGGCATCGGCAAGGGGCAGATCGGGCAGTGCCGGCCCGGCCTGACCGACACGATGGTCCTCCCCGACGGCGATACGGTGATCTGCGATCCGACGCCGACGATCGCCACCCGCCACCTGCTGACGGTGACCGCCGCCCAGAACTACGGCCTCAACACCTACCGGATACGGCAGCCGTTCGACTTCGCGGGGCGCACCGGAACGATCAAGCTCGACGTCGACGCGAAGGCGGCCGGGCTGGGCGGCTGGCCGGCGATCGCGATCAGCCAGGATCCGTCGCCGACGCCCACGTTCGACTTCCCCGAGCGCGGCTCGGGCCCGCGCAACGGCGTCGAGATCGAGCTCATGGGCGGCTTCTGCAACACGCCCGACACGATGATGCCGATCATCTATCGCTACCGCGACTACAACGAATCGCCCGACCCGGCGACGCAGCCGCCGGCCATCTACGCCTGCGACCTCCCCCATGCGATCGTGAAGCAGGGGTCGCTGAACCACGTCGAGATCTACCTGACCCGCACGCACCTCGAGGTCTGGATGTCGGACGCGTCACCCGACGGCGTGACCTTCCCGAACTTTCAGAAGCTCTACGCCGGCGATCTCGATCTGCCGTTCGACCGCGGCTACGTGAGCGTCATCGGGCGCAACCACGCCACGATCAAGTACGGCTACGGCCCGTCGTGGAACATCCGCTGGGACAACATCGGCTTCGACGGCCCCGTCATAGGCGGCTGGCGCGAGGCCAGCGTCCCCGACGCGCTGGATCCGACCGCCGACGGCCAGGGGCTGCGCACCGGCTACACCGTGCCGGCGTCGGAGAACGGGGAGTCGGTGACGATGACGATCCCGGCGGTCGACCTGACGGGCGCGACGTCGGCCCGGCTGGCGCTGTCGGCGCAGTACCCCTGGTTCGAGTGGAACGGCGTCAACCACCCGCCGACCTACTTCAACCTGCGCTTCCGCCTGAACGGCGGCACCTGGCACGATCGCTACATCAACGACATCGAGGCCAACGCGTTCCAGAGCTTCTCGGGCGACAGCGGCGCGGTGGGCGCCGGCCTCCTGAGCCAGATCATCACGCTCGACCTTGCCGAGCTGCACGACGGGGACAACACGCTGGAGTTCGCGGGCGCGAACGTCTGGACCGGCTCCTACCGGATCGGCGTCGTCGGCATCGACTTGATTCTCGCAACGGGACAATAAACGTCGGAACCCTGAGAGGGTTCCGAACCTCCCGCGACGGGCTCGGTCCCGCAAAGCTGGACCTCCCCCACGCGATCGCCACCGTCGGCAAAGCTGGACCTCCCCCACGCGATCCGTCTACCTTCCAAGGGGGGCGATGTGGAGATCGTCTGCGGGCCTGGTTCTTGTCGTGCTGATGGCGGCGGGCGGGGCTTCGCCCGCCTGGGGGGCCGACGCACCCGCCGACATGCCGTCGGTGCGGCTCGACTGGGAGGCGCCCGCCGAGTGCATCGACGGGGCGGCCCTGGCCCGGGTGGTCAGCGGCCAGCTCGGGCGGCCCGCGTTTGCGGACGGCTTCGACGCGGAGCTGGTCGTGCGCGGCCGCATCGAGTCGACCGACAGCGGCCGTCACCGGGCCGAGGTGGTGCTGGCGACGCGCGCCGGGGAGTCGCTGGGCGTGCGCACGCTCGCGTCGGACAACCGCGACTGCCGCAGCCTGGACGAGGCGCTGGCGGTGATGCTCGCGATCATGCTGAACGTGCGCCGGGCCGACGTGCCGGCCCTGGCGCGCGAGGCGCCGCCGCCGCCGCGCTGGCGCCCGCGGGCGGGTGCGGGGGCCGGCGTCGTGCTGGGGCTGCTCCCCCAGGCGGCCCTCGAGACGGTGGCGGGCGCCGGGCTGATGCGCGGCGGGCGGCTCGAGCCAGGGATCGAGGTCGCCTGGGCCTGGACGCCCGAATCCGCCGCCGCGGAGGGGCGGCTGCGGGTCCAGACCGCGTCGGCGCGGCTGGCGATCGCCCCGGTGCTGGTCGCCTGGGGGAGCCGCACCGATCTGCGCCTGCGCCTGTCGGCGGGAGCCGGCCCGATGTGGGCCAGCGCCTCCGATTTTGCTCGGGTCTTCACGACGGCGACGCGGCTGATCGTCGACGCGCGGGCCGGTATCCAGCTGGGCGTGCGCGTCGCGGGCCCCCTCTGGGTCCAGGCCGGCGCCGAGGTGGGGTGGGTGCCGGTGCGCCCGGATTTCGTGGTCCGCAACGCCGACGGCTCGAAGGAGACGCTGTTCCAGCCGCAGCCCGTCATCGCCACGGCCGGGCTGAGCCTGGCGCTGCGGTCGCGATGAGCGGCGGGAGAAAAACGGCCTCCTGCCGACATTCATGGGAGTGGACCTCGCCATGACCACCCGCCGCGCGCCCGAGGCGGATGCGTCATCCCCGGTCGTCCGGCGCCCCACGCTGGCCGAGCTGTTCCAGGCGCACGCGACCTTCATCTGGCGCGTCGTGGCGGGGCACGGCGTGGCGGCGGCAGACGTTCAGGACGTCACGCAGGAGGTCTTCCTGATCGCGTTCCGCAAGCTGGACGACTGGGATCCGGCCCGGTCGACGGCGGCGAGCTGGCTCTACGCGATCGCGATCCGGGTCGCCGCCAACCACCGCCGGCGCGCCCACCTGCGCCACGAGACCCCCGGCGAGGTCCCGCAGGTGGCGGTCAGCCCCGATCCGGGGCGGTCGATCGATCGCACGCGCCTGCTGGTGCAGCTGGACACGGCGCTGGGCGAGATGGAGCCGCACCGGCGCGACGTCTTCATCGGCTACGAGCTCGCCGAGCAGACGATGCACGAGGTGGCGCGCGCGGCCGGCTGTCCGCTGAAGACGGCGTACAAGCGGCTCTACGCCGCGCGCCGCGAGCTGGCGGCCCGGTTCGGCGTGGTGTGGGGCGGCGAGCCAGCGACGCAAGACGACCAGGACGACGAATGACTAAACGAACCGACGATCCCTTACGCCTATTCGAGGATCCCGACGCGCCGGCGCCCCTGGCCGAGGCGGTGCGCGCGGCGCGCGGCGCGGCCCCCGACCCGGCGGGGATGAAGACGCTGGCGCTCGCGCTCGGCCTGCCGGTGCCGCCGCTGCCGATCGCGCCACCGCTGGCGCCCCCGCCGGTCGCGCCCGCCGCGGGCCTCGCCGCCGGCGCGGGCGCGGCGAAGCTCGCCGTCACCGGCCTCGCCGCGGCGACCGTCGTCGGCGCGGCCGCGATGGTCGCCGTCGTCGGCTTCGGCGTCGGCCGCCACCGCCCGCCCGCGCTCAGCGCGCCTGCGGCGGTGGTCGAAAAACTGGAGCGGCGCGTGCCCGAGCCGCTCGAGAACGCAGACGACATCGCGATCGCCGAGACGGCGCCGTCATCGGCCGCGCCTGCGCCGTCGCTGCGCCGCCACCACACCACCCGCCCCGCGCCGGTGGCGGTTGCCGTCGAGGCGCCCCCCGCGCCGGTGGTCGAGGCGCCGTCAGATGCGGCCTCGCGGCTGCGCGAGGAGGCCGCGCTGGTGCAGACCGCCGAGCGCCTGCTGGCGACCGACCCCGCGGGCGCGCTTCGCCTGACCGAGGAGCGCCGCCGCCGCTTCGCGCGCGGCGCGCTGGATCAGGAGGCGGAGGTCGTCGCGATCGACGCGCTCCTGCGCCTCGGCCGCCGCCCCGAAGCGGCCACCCGCGCCCACGCCTTCGAGGCCGCGCACGCCGGCTCGCTGCACGCCCGCCGCATCCGCCGCCTGCTAGGCGCCGACTGATCGCTGCGCAGCGAACCGCCTGCCAACTTGATTCCGCGACAGTTGGTCGCCACAGTCGACCGATGCCCTTCGACCCCAGCAACGCGGCGTCCGGGCGGCTGCACGCCGCCGCCACCGAGCGCAACCGCGAGCCGATCCTCGAGGTGCTCCGGCGCGTGTTGCCGCCGGCCGGGCTGGTCCTGGAGATCGCGAGCGGCACGGGGCAGCACGTGGTGTTCTTTGCCCGATCCTTGGCCCGCGCGTTTCCCGCGCTGCGCTGGCAGCCGTCGGATCCGTCCCCCGCGCACCTGGAGAGCATCCGCGCCTGGGCCGCCGAGCCCGACATCGACAACGTCGCGGACCCCGTCGCGCTGGACGTCGAGGCGCAGCCCTGGCCGGTGACCCACGCCGACGCGATCCTGAACATCAACATGATCCACATCGCCCCCTGGCCGGCGACCGAGGCGCTGTTTCGGGGCGCCGCGCGGCTGTTGCCCGCGGCCGGCGTGCTGTTCCTCTACGGTCCCTTCAAGCGCGACGGCCAGCACACCGCCGAGAGCAACCAGCGCTTCGACGAGCGGCTGCGCGGCGAGGACCCGCGCTGGGGCGTGCGCGATCTGGGCGACGTTCAGGCCGTCGCCGCCGCCGCGGGGTTTCAGCCGCCCGAGATCGTTCCCATGCCGGCGAACAACCTCTCTCTCGTATTTCGGCGTTAGCCCGCGCGGCTCACGGGCACTTCGCGGCGATCGGCGGCAGCGCGCGCCACCAGGCCGTCGTCGTGGGCGCGGGCACCGCTACCGGCTCGACCGCCTCGCCAAGCCGCGGCGTCAGCAGCCGCACGCCCCGCGCCTCGGCCAGCGAGAGCAGCGTCTCGGCCGGCTCCGACCAGTCGTGGTAGGCGAGCACGAACGTCGACCAGTGGATCGGGATGAGCACCTTGGCGCCGAGGCGCGCGTGCGCCTCCAGCGCCCCCTCGGGCCCCAGGTGTATGTCGCCCCAGGCCTGGTTGAACTGCCCGATCTCGAACAGCGCGACGTCGAACGGCCCCTCGCGCCGCGCGATCTCGCGCAGCGATTCGGTGAGGCCGGTGTCGCCGCTGAAGAAGGCGCGGTGGCGCGGCCCGACGATCGACCACGACGCCCAGAGCGCGCCCGTGCGCCAGGGAAGGCCGCGTCCGTTGAAGTGGCGCGCCGGCGTCGCCACCAGCCGGACGCCGCCGGGCAGCGGCGCGTCCTGCCACCAGTCGTGCTCGACGATCTGCGCCGCCGGAACGCCCCACGACGCCAGGTGCGCGCCGATGCCGACCGGAACGTGGAACGGCACGCCGCGCGCGGCGAGCGCCCGCACGGACCCCTCGTCCAGGTGATCGTAGTGCTCGTGCGAGACGACGACCGCGTCCAGGTGCGGCAGCTCGGCGATCGAGATCGGCGGCGGGTGAAACCGCGTCGGCCCGACCCAGCGCGAGGGGGACGCGCGCTCGCCGAACATCGGATCGGTCAGCACCGCGACGCCGTCGACCTCGACCAGCACCGTCGAGTGCCCGAGCCAGGTCACGCGCAGGTCCGAGGCGGCCTTCACCGCCAGCCGCGCCGCCGCGTCGGTCGCCATCGGCAGCGGGCAGATGGGCGCCCGCATCTCCTTGCCGAACGCCCAGTGCTTCAGCGCCCCGAACCACTTCGCCGCCGCCATCAGCGACGTCGGCTCGGCGTTCATGAACCGGTCACCCTGGAACTGCGCCGACGCCCGCAGCCGCCCCACGTCCGGGCTGCCGCCAAACGCGCCGAAGCGCCCCGTCGACAGCCAGGCAAGCACGACCACGACCAGCGTGAGCACGACCGTGCCGCCAAGCGCATATCCAAGAAGGTGAACGACCCGGCTCAACATGCGACGGAGCCTAGCCGACTGGGTGGCGTCGCCGGGCGGGGTTGGCACGCGCTTAACACTACTTCATGAAGCGGAGGCCACCAGGGCTAGAGGCGATGTCGACCTCGAGCCAGCTCATGGGTCGGCTCGGAGAGGGTCGAAGTGCCTCATCGATCAATTGATCCATGAGGCCATGCGCACGCCGGTCAGCCTAGCTTCTGGCGACGGATCTTCTTTTTCAATCGATCCGATAGAGGAATATTTGTGATTCTGATGTCCGGGCGGTCGGTGCTCGTGTGGAATCCCACGAGGTTTCCAAAGCTCAGCTCGCAGATTCCGATGCCAGCGTAGGGCTGACTATCGCCGATTCGCACGAGGCTCTTGAATGTGATCTCGTGGTTCAGGTGGCGCATATACACATGCCCCTTTACCCTCGCCGCATGGACCGATAGGCGCTTGTCGCCAACGCAGATCTGGGGCCGGTTCGAGATATTGATATCGACGGTAAGTAGACGCCCTTCGTTTTCCTTCAACGTTTCGTTGAGCGCAGGCCGCACTTGGTTGAGCGCGGTATCGCAAGCCCAGTGACACAGGCCCATCACGTTAGCCAGCCCCTCGATAGGCTGACCGTCGGCGCCACAGATAGGCGGGTTTCGGGGAAGGGCTTCGAGGATTTCGTCGTCGATACGCTCGTCGGGATTCAGGTGAACGTTAGGCTGGCCGTGCCACTCCAGACTTACCTCGGTGAACGGCATGTTCTTCGAGAACGCGACGTGCGGAAAGCCTTGCGAAGGCTCCCAATCCATCAGTTCCCACAGCTCCATCCCGTGGTAGCGCGCCTTCGCGATCGCTGGCGCCGTATACCCACTTGCCGAGACAACCCCACGATGAGTGATCCCCGGCATGTCCTGGAGCTTCGCGCACAGTTGCTCGACCGCGATTACGTCGAGCGGGCGCTTTTCTGCTTTTACTTCGATGCCCTTGAAGGCCTGAACCGCACCGTCAGCCGCACGAGTGGTGACCGTAATATCGACGTCCCTGGGATTCCCGCTCGCGACGTCTTCGACCATGTCCCCGAGCACGACGTCTACATTGTCGTCGCCTGAGGCGATCGTTAGGACGCCAACGATATAGTGGACATCCGTGTCGGTGAGCATCGACCAGGTCCGTTGAAACCTAGAGGCCGATCGCCAGACCGGCGCCGATGTGGAGGTAGCGGGTGTGGAGGTCGCCGTCCGAGTTGGATTGAAAGCCGACCTGATAACCGAGATCGACGGTCAGGAAGAGCCGGGGAACGAGCGCGACCTCGGTGCCGACGGAGAAGTCGACCATCATGCCTTTGGGGTTTGGCTCCGCAGAAGCGCCCGACGACGTCGACGGCAAGGCGATGATCGAGTAGCCCGGGGAGAGGCGCGCGAAGGCCGCCACGCCCGGAGACACCGGCGCGCGGGCGGTCACGCGGGCGCGTAGATCGAACTCCTTGGCCGACTCGCCCGTGAAGCCATCGCCCTTGACCCGGAAGATGACCTGCGGTGACAGCCCGACGGCGACGTAGGGGTTGATGCCCACATCGATGAACGGAGCCACGGCCATGGCGAACACGGTGTCCGTCGAGGCGGTCCCCGACAGCGTGCCGGTCGGGAGCAGCGAGAACATCACGCCCAGCTTCGCGGGTTCAGCGGGTGGCCGTGAGACGGCGGCGCGCGCGGTAACCGTCGGTGGCGCAGCGGCGGTAGGCGCGGTGGCGATGGGCGGAGCGGCGGCAGCGGCGGGGTCGGTGGGCGAGGGAGCAGGGGGCGGGACGGCAGGGGGCGGGGCCGCGACAGACTCCTGAGCCTCGGCGTCGTGAATGAAGCCGAAGCGTCCGTCAGGCAGCTGCACCCGCCGCCAAACGCCCTGGGCCTGATCGTCGGCGGGCAGGACGTCGCCGGCATGCACGCGCGCGATCTCTGGCGCGACCTCGAACGGCGCGGAGTGGACGATCGCCTCGGGGACCGCGACGGCACGGTTCGCGGCGTTGCTCGTGGATGCCCAGAGGGAGCAGAGGCTGAAAGCGACGACACCGAGTCGGACGGAGAGCTGGATGCGGGGGGGCGAGATCATGAGGCGGTCATGATCGATCAAGATGCTCTTGAGGTCGACCCACGGGAGGCATGCATCCCGCGCAGACGTCTCACTCGAACGAAATCATGTCCTCGACGGCAGCGCGGAACCAATCCCAGAACGATGGGTATGCGGCGACGAATTCCCGGCCTTCCTGCGCGAAGTCGTGGATCCGTCAACTCTCCTGAACGACGAAGAAAGACATTCCGCACCACTCAGGCACGTCGCTCGGTGCTTGAAAGAAATCCTTCGGGTACTCCAGGCCAGCGCCTTTGAGACGCCGAACGAACTCCTCCGCTGCTTCCTCACCGAAATGAGGTCCAAACGAGATCAACTCCGGATCAGCATCGTACGCGGCCTTGGCTTCCATGAGGGACAGCAGTTTGCTTTCATCGATGTTGAGACGAGCGAGAGCTCGTTTCCGAATCACGATGCCGAAATGGGGCGATACACGAATGCTCATTGATGGCCTCTATGGGTAGTGAATGCTGACGTTGTGGATCGGCGTGTTCTGCATGTTACTGGGTAGCCAACTCCATCCCTGCTGCCCACCCTGCTGCAGCGCACTCCCGGGAACTGAAAAGTCGACTCGGACGGGACCTGTTCCTCCGGGCTTCGGCATACCAGGTGAGGTGACGTACACACGCCCGGCTTCGCCGCCAATGCCACCCGGCACGTGGGTTCCCTGATTTGCTATCCACTTCTCAGCTTCCTGTGGACTCATCCACCGCGAGACCTCCGTGTACCCTTTTTGAACTGGGCCCGTTGCCGCTCCGGGCCCGCGGGGGAACACCACCCTGCCACCGAAAGCGCCTCTTGTGGCAGGTGGCGAACTTGTGGCGGCTCCCGGTGACGGAGCCTTCCCCCGAGCGAACGTCGCCTTCACCGCGCTCGCAACCTTGGGGGCTACCTTCGAGGCTACCTTGACGGCGACCTTTGCGACGCCGGCCGTGACGCGGTCCCCAACAACACCGCCCACCACGTCGCCGGCTATGGCGATGGGGGAGAAGGTCTTCGAGTAGCTGCCGGTCTCGATTGCGCGGTAGGCGGCGCCGCCGTAAGCGCCCGAGACCGCGCCTTGGACGAGGAGGCTCGCCCCGGCGGTGGCGGCGGCCGCCGCGCCGGCGACCGCGCCTCCGACGACCGATGCGCCCAAGCTGCGGCCGGAGAATTGTCCGGTGATCGCGGCCTTCACCAGGTAGGCGCCGCCGCCGATCACTGCGCCGATGAAGGCTCCGCCCAGGATGTGGGGGAAGCGGCCGTCGGGATCGACGTGGCTGGTCGGGTTGTTGCGGGTGTAGCCGTAGACGTTGAGGAGCTGGGGGTCTTCGAGTGCCAGCTCGGGGCTTTCCAGGATCGCGGGATCGGGGGAGAGGAAGAGGCCGAGGGCGGGGTCGTAGGCGCGGGCGCCGAAGTGGTAGAGGCCCGTGTCGGGGTCGCGCTCCTTGCCGGTGAACGCGTAGGGCTCGGTGGTCGCGGCGAGGTCGCCGCCGTAGGGATCGAATGCCGTCTCGGCGATGACGGTGCCGGCGTCGTCGGTCTGCAGCGCGACGCCACCGAGGTGGTCCTGGTGGTAGTAGATGGCGCCGGCGAGGCCGGCTGGCGCGCCTGCGCTACCGGCACATCCGGCGACGCTGCCGCTGAGCACGACGCACGCGAGGCCCAGGGCGGCAAGCGCAGAAGCGCGACGCTGCACCACGGGCCAACCGCGGCGGGCGAGGGCGAGGAGGCCCGCGAGCAGCAAGGCGGCGATGCCCGCGCCCCCCGCCACCGGCGGCAAGCGCGCCAGACCTGCTGCGAGCGCACTTGCCGCCGGTATCCCGCCGCCCAATCGTGCAATTCGTTGGCCGCCGGCGAACACGTAGTCGACCAGCTCGCCATCCCGCTCCTCGGCCAGCTTGTCGATGTAGACCGTGCGGTGGTGGCCGCGCGGGCCGGTCGTCTCTTTCACCGCGACCGCGCCGCTCCAGTCGTATCGGTAGGCGACGAGCGTTCCGTCATCGAGCGTGATCGACGCGAGGCGCCCCTTGGCGTCGTAGGTCTGCGTCGAGCCGGGACGCGTCGTCAGCTGCCCTGCTTCGTCGAAGCCGTAGCCGCGCGTTCCAGCCGCGCTGGTCACACGCGACGGCTGATGCGCTTTTCCGCTCGCGTACGTGTAGCTGCCGCTGTCTGACTTCGTTTGCCAGTTGCCGACGGCATCGAAGTCGTAGCTCCACTGCCTGGTGGGGCCCGCCGCGGTGCGCAGGCGGTACAGGTTGTCGTAGCCGAAGGTGCGGGTCGCGGCGAGCGGGCCGGTGGCGTGCACGGCGTCGGCGATCGATGCGACGTTACCGACGCGGTCGTATCCGAACGCGAGCGCCTGGACCGTGCTGCTGCCGGTGTGCGTGGCCAGGGCATCCAGCCGATCCATCGCGTCGTAGTGGGCGGTCGCCGTCGAGCCGTTGGCGTAGTCGCGACGCGTGGCCAGCCCGCGCTGGTCGTAGTCGACGCGATCGAGGATCCCGGGGACCGCGCGCAGGAGGCCGCGTTCGTTGTAGCGGTAGTCGAGCTTGCGACCGTCGGGGTAGGTGACGCTCGCCAGGCGATCGAGATCGTCGTGCTCCTCGGCGAGGTGATGGTCCTTGCCGTCGATCACCCGGATCATCTCGACCAGACGGTCGCGGTCGTCGTGGCGGTAGTGCTCGATCCCGGCGCCGTCTTCGACCCAGGTCAGCGTGCCGGCCGAGAGTCGATCGTCCGGGAAACGCGGCGAGGGGTCGTCGTAGTGGTAGGCGACCCGCTCCTCGACCTGGCCGGCCGCGCTGGTCAGCGTTTCGGCCAGCGGTCGGTTGATGGCGTCGTAACTGAAAGCCACCGTCGCGCCGCGCGCGTCCGTGCGGGTGACAGGGTTCCCGGCGTCGTCGTAGGCGGTGGTGATCCGGCCAGCGTCGGGATGGGTCACCTCGCGGACCCGGCCCAGACCGTCCAGGTCGTAGCTCGTCGTGTTGCCCGCCGTGTCGACGATCCGTCGCAGCCGGCCGAGGCCATCGCGCATGAAGTTCGTGGCGAGGTGGGCGGCGCCGAGCCGCTCGTCGACCTCGACGACACCGAGGCCGGTCGAGCGCTCGATGCGGGGTGTTTCCGCGTGCGGCGACCGGGGATCCGAGATCCTCGGCGTCCCAGTGCTCGACGACCAGGGGCAGAAAGCGCGTCTCGGTCGCCGAGCCGTCCGGCAGGACGGTGCGTGTGCGCCGGCCGAGGGCGTCGTAGCGGTGCGCGGTGAAAGGCAGGTCGGCGGACGGCGTGGTGAGGTCGAAGCCGGTGGTGAAGGTGGGCTCGAGCTCGCGCACGACTCGCCCGCTCGGCCCGAACAGCTTCCGTCCGGAGGTGAGCGTCTTGCCGTCTTCGGCCTGCTCGACGAGCGCGAGGTCCCGACCGAGGCCGTCGTAGTGGTGGTGCTTCTCGAGGACGGTGTCGCCGCCGACCTGAACGCGGCTGCGCGTGATGACCTGGGAGAGCGGGTTCCCGTAGACGTAGTCGAACGCCACGGTCGGCTTCGCTTCCGAGTCACCCGGCTGGGCGATGAAGCGGAGCTGCAGCAGAGGGGTGTAGCCGAAGCTCGTCTTCCGGCCGGCGGGGTCGGTGTACCAGCCGATGGTCCCCGTCACCGGGTCGTAGCCGGCGGCAAACCCGAGCGACCTTCCGCCGTCGAGCAGGCTCCGCTCGGCGATCGGGAACCGGTGCGTGTCGGGGTCGTACTCGATCTCGTGGCGAGCCCCGCGCGGATCCAGCGTCGCGGTCGCGAGCCCGAGCTCGTCGTACTGAACACGCGCGGTTGCCACGAACCGCTCGGCCTCGACCCACGACTCGGTGCGGGTCGGTAGACCGCGCGCGCCGAGGGCTCCGAATCGGCAAACCCACGAAGGCCTCGCCGTCGTAGTACGTGCGCGTCTCGGCCAGGCGCGCGCCCGCCGCGTCGGTGACCACGACCTGAAAAGGGCGGCCGAGCAGCCAGCGTCCCAGGTCCTGGGCGTAGTCGGTCGTCGTGATGCGCTCGTCGGAGCCGGCCAGGCGATCGGCCCCGTCGACCACGCCCCAGTCCGTGTGGACCAACACGTTTCCGTGGTCGTCGTACGTCCACTCCTCGCGCGTGACCGCGGGGGTCGTCGTGCCCTCGATGTGCTCGATGGTATGGACGCGGCGCTCGGGGCCGGCGACGGAACGACCATCGGTTCCCGTCGCGTACACGCGAACCGCGTAGCTGTTGGTCTCGCGCCGGAGGACCGTGCCTGTCGCGGCCTGTACCTCGACGCCGAGCTCCGCCCCCTTGAGCGCCTCGGCGGTCGCGCCGACGTCAAACGTGTGCAGCTGAATCGACGTCGCCTCCTCGTCGTTGCCCAGCTCGATTCGTCGCGTGGCGCCGAATCCGCGAAACTGTCGCGTCGCCGCGTCGAAGTAGCCGTCGGCGTAGACGAACGCCTCCTGCTTGGACCAGCCGCGGCCGTCGCTGGTCGTCACCGTGCCCACGACCTGCGTCGGGAGCGGGAGCCGCGTTTTCCACGGAGCGCCGGCGGCCGCCGCCATGCGGAACATCGCCCCCGACGAGCCGTACTGCGATCTGGATTGCGCGCCCCATCCCGTTGTCGATCGTCGCGAGCAGATTCGGGCGAACGCCCCCCGTCAGGTCCAGCGTCCGCCAGGCGCCGGTGGACGCCTGAGGGTCGTTCCAGACGACGTCGGCCGTGCCGCTGCCGTTCATGTCGGCCACGCGGACCACGACGCCCAGCGCGCTGGCGTCGGGCAGGCCGTGGAAGGCCACGGGCGGGGCGAAGCTGCCGTCGCCGCGCTGGAGCCAGATGCGAAGCTCGGTGCTCGCCGCGAGCCAGGCATCGGTGAGGCCGTCGCCGTTCATGTCGGCGAGCGCCACGCGCGCCTGGTCGCCGCCGGCGTTCGGCGCGCCGGCGAGGGCGACAGGGTCACCCCATCGCCCCCAGCCCGCGTTGGGCCAGTAGACGATCGCACCCGCGCGGACGTAGACGAGGTCGAGCAGCCGATCGCCGTTCATGTCGGCGAGCCGCACCTGCGCGTCCGAGAACAGAACCGGCTGGCGCGGCGATCGGCGCCCCGGCGAAGGGCTCGGCCCACGAGCCGTCGCCGTTGTTGCGCCAGTAGTAGAACTGGGTCGGCGTCGTTTGCATGACGTCGACCAGCCCGTCGCCGTCGAAGTCGAGCAGGCGGACGCCCGGATCCTCGAAGGAGAAGCCGGGATTGTCGCGGAAGCGGCTGGCCGGCCCCCAGTCCCCCGCCCCCGGTTCGGGAAGTAGACGAAGTCGCCCATGCCGGGGGCCAGCTTGGAGAAGCAGATCGACGATGCCGTCGCCGTTCAGATCGGCGAGCTCTGTTCCGTTCGCCGCCAGCTGCACCGAAGGGTTCGAAGGGATCGGTGCCGGCGCGGCGAAGCCTGTGCCCTGGTTGAGGGCGACCTCGTGCCGGCCGAGAGCGGTGTGAACCGAGATCCGGCATCCCGTCGCCGTCGAAGTCGGCCAGCTCGACGTTGGGATCGCGCGAGCGAAAACGCGGGCGGGTTCGCGATCGCCTGCACGCGCTGGGCGGCCGGGTCGAAGCCCGGTGTAGCCGAGGGAGAGCGGCGGCAGGTGGGTCACGTCGTCGGTGCCGTACATCGTGACCACGGAGAGCCGCGACAGAGCGGACGTCGCGGAGCCGGCCTCATACGCCAGCGCGTAGCGGCGAACCTGCGCGCCGTTCGCCAGCATCCTCACCGACGCCAATCGCCGCGCTGTTGCGATCGGAAAGCCGGCCCGGAAGTCCGTCAGCGCGTCGGCCCGCGTTTCGTAGCCGAGCTCGACGGCGTTTCGGGCGGCGCCCGGGCGCAGGTTGTAATCGACGCGCGTCAGATAGAGCTGGCCGCGTTCGGTCTCGTACGTGAACGCGATCCGGTTGCCCGAGACGTCGACGATCTCCTCCAGCGCCCAGCGGAAGGTCCCCGCGGGCCCGTCCACGCGCGCGCCGGCCGAGATCCCGAAGCGGTAGGGTGGTCCCGTCGCGGGCGTCGGCCTCCCAGTGGTCAGCCGACTGTCGGAAACGCAGGAACGCGCCTTCGATCGCCAGCCGGTAGACGCCGCCGCCGACCGGCACCAGCTCTTGCCCCTCCCAGACGAACCGGTCGGCCGCGCCGTAGCGGGGCACGCCATACGCCGTCTGCCGTTGCACCGACCCGACGTCGAGCGTCCACCCCATCCCGCAGAGGCCGTCTCCCTGCCCGCTGTCGTAGCGAAGCGCGAGGCTTTGGCGAAGCCCGCCGTGCCGGGCGGGACGTCCAGGTCGACCTGGTACGTCGCCGACCCGGTGTTGAGCGTCGGCTCGAACTGCTCGCCCAGGCCGCTGATGGTTCCCGGGCCGCCGGGCAGGCTGATGACGTTGGGCCGCACGCCCGACTTGTCGGCGTGTGCTTCGCCGGCGAAGGCCGTCAGAAACAGCGCGACGGCGACAGAGAGGGGCGGGAAGCGCCTAGGGCGAATCGTTTCCATCGTGGTCATCTCCGTGAGCAACGCCCGGGCCAGCGCGAAACGCCGAGCCAGCGCTGCCCGTTGCCGGGACACCGTCAACGAGTGTCACCAGGTGTCGGTTACAGGCAGGGGCTCAGCGAACCGTTCGGCTCTCGTGCTGGATGAACAGCACGATGTCGTCCAGCTTCGTCAGATCGAGCCCGGCATTCGCCGGGAAAGTGCGATCGATGGTCAGCTCGTAGGGCGCCGCGATCGGCCGGCCGTAGAGCTCGGTGTTGACGAGGGCGCCGCTGCTCGTGTCGTTCGGGCTGCTCAGATTGAGGCCCGCCTGCACGATCGCCTGCCGGAGGCCGAGCGTGTTCTCGAGGCTGTATTCGGACACGACATAGTCGCCGCCGTCGCCGCGGTCGGTGCAGGAGCGGAGATATGCCGAGCCCGTCTGCCGGACGAGAACCTCGGGCTGCGTGACCCCCAGCGCTGAACCGACCAGGCTGATCCGGATCCCGGTAATCGTGTCCATGCAGAGGTCGTGGTTGAAGAGCTGCGCCTCCGCCGCTAGCGACAAAGAGAAGCCGAGTCGGACGTTGCCGTGCTCGTCCCGGTTGCGCGGGTCGGCCAGCAGCCGATGAAACACGTCGGCCGGTTGGTAGGTGACACCCGTCGCGTTGTCGGAGAGCGGGTCTTCGAAACGAAAGATCTGATCGCGCAGAGAGATCTTGTTTTCGCGTTGCTGCTTGGTCCCCACCGTTGTGGTGAAGTCCTGGTAGGCGAGCTCGATTTCGGTGAGATATGCGGTCATCTCCGTCGGAGTCGTCAGCGCGAACAGGTCGCCGCGTCGGGCAAAGGTCATGCCGGTCTCGTACTCAAGCGCGCGTGTCACCAGGAACAGCTGTGCAAGAGCGTCATCGAAGGCCTTGCTTGCGAACATCGTCGTCGCGTTCCGGTACTGGCGGAAGGCAGGGTCGCGCCGAGGGTCGTCGCCGGAGAGCCCCTGCTGGCGGGTGAGCGTCGCCTTCGTGTCCGTCGCTTCCTGAAACTGGGAACGCAGCAGGCCCAACAACCGCGCGACGTCCTGTGCGGCCACCAGCGCGTTGATTCGCAAGGTCGGGATCTCGAGCATCATGAGCTTCACGTGGGCGGCGCTGTCGATCAGCTGCGACTTCGCCTGGTCGTACTCCACGCGGGCCCTGGCGAGGGTGTCGATCCGCACGCGCTCTTGCTCGATCTCCCCCTTCGATGCCGCGAGGTTTGCGCCGACCACGCCGGAGCCCACGGCGGCCACTGCCCCCGCGATGTTGGGCGGTAACGAGCCCAGGGAGCTGATGGCGCCGAAGAAGCCGCCCGACGCGCTTTGAAGCTGTTCGAGGGTCGCTTCTCGCTCGGCGAGCGCTTCCAGCTTCTGACCGTCCTGGGTGATGGCGTAGGCCGTCACGCGATGAAGGTTCACCTGCTGCGCGGCCCGGTTCTGCTCTATCTCGATTGACCGGTACTGGTTCGCAACCGCGGTCGTCGCGCTCTGAAGGCGTTCGTAGGCGCTCTTGATCTGCTGCCCGGTGTCGAACACCTGCCCGGAAGAGGTGCCGCAGCCGTCCAGGCTCGGCATCCGCGCGCTTCCCCCGCACAGGTCGGCGATCCGCTGGCCATACTCACTGTTCAGCGCGACGACCTCCTTCGCCAGATTCTGGTATGTCGATTCGAATTCGCGCTGGGTGCCTTGCGCTTTGTCGAAGGCCGCGGTGGCCTTTGCCAGCCACTTGTTCGAGAAGTCCTTGACCAGCTCGAGGTAGTTGTTGCTGCTGGCGCCGAGCGCAGGCACGTAGGTGTACCCGATGTACCCGTCGGGGTATCCGGCCGGGTTGAATCCGGCGCTGATCCGGGCGGCGGTCTGGGTCAGAGCGGTCGTTCCGTTGACGACCCGTGAGAGCCGATCGGCGCTGCCACCCATTCTCGTCAGGAGCGCGCTCGCCAGCGCGAGGGCGACGTGTGTATCCGCGACGTCTCGCGCTGCTTCGAGCAAGAGGTCCTTGGGGGCATCGGCGTAGAGTCTGTGCTGGCCAACGAGCTGATCGCGGGCAGCTGCAACCCAGAGCGCGAGGTCGGTCGCGAGGCGATCGAAGTCGCCGAACGCTCCGACGATGGTGCTCTGGGTCTTGCCGACGCCACTCATCTGTTCGGGGAAGAAGGACAGCTGTGTGTTGGCCCAGATTGACGGCGGTAGCCCTGCGAGCCAGTTCAGGAAGACAGGCTCGAACATCCCGTAGACCCGCGCCCCACCGGAGTCGTCGCCCAGGAACCCATGCGCGAAGGCCGCCCGCGCCGTGGCGATCTCGTTCCCCTGGTCGTCGAGCGCCCGCTCGAGTGCATAGGCCCGCACGAGGCGCTCGTTGCCCTGCAAGCTGCTCCAGGTAAGGAGGCCTTTGAAGCTGTCGAGAAGGCCGCGCGGCGCGCAGGCGGCGGAACCGGTTTCTGGGCAGGTCGTGGCGTCCCCGGCCTGGATGGCCTTGTAGAAGTGTGCCTGGGCGCAGTGGAGCGCGATCGGGTTGTAACAATCGCCGGGTTTGTCGACGCAGGTGCGGATCGGCGCGTACGCGTCGTTCGTGCCATCGGCGAGCGCCGAGCGATAGAACTTGAAGGCCGACCTGAGAAAGTCGGCCCCTGCCAGCGCGTGGCTCGCGGGACAAACGCCCGAGGGGCAGACGTCGCACGACAGGAAACTCGGTGAGGTGGGCGCTCCGACTGTTGCTATGGGAGCGGCTTGCGCCGGTAGCAGGGGGGCCGCGCGATCGACGGGGACCAGGTCGACGGTGCCGCTCAGCACCACCGGGACGCTGAGGACGCCTTGGATCGTCTCGCTGTAGCTGCCTGTGAGGTGTCCTCCTGCCGCGATCGCCCCGATGACCGTCACGGTCCGTTTCAGGTTGGTCTGCGCGTTGTTGGACGGACCGATCCGACCGGGAATCTCGAATCGCAACGAGACCTGCGAGCCCATCACGACGCTCTCCGGGACCAGCGCGGCCCGGAATCCGAACGCGGGAGACCGCGCGTCGTCGACCACCCCCTGCAGGCGTCCGGTGGGCTCCTGCGCGAACCCGATCGCCAACGCTCGACTTCCGAGTTCCATCGGACCGGTGATGCGGACCTCGCCCTGGTACAGGCCGGTCAGTTGCTGCGGCACGGTCACCGGCGTGGAGGCGGTCCCGCCTGTGCTGACGACCGATACCGTTCCACGGGTTCCGGTTCCCACCTTCTGGATGGCGATGGTGGCGCGCGCCGATGCCTTGGCCGCGATGGTGCCGGTCAGCGGCGTCGCTGACAGCCAGACCTTGTCGGCCAGGATCCTGAAATCGAGGGGCGCATCGCCCGTGTTGTGGATGGTGAGCTCCTTGGTCTGGGAGAAGTCCGCGAAGTGCAACTCGCTCTCATCGACCGCCAACACCGGAGCGGCTGAGCCGGGAGGGCTGGGCGGGGGCGGCTGGTTCGCGCTTGCGGTCGAGGCGCAGCGTCCGCGGAGGTCGCAGCTGTCGCCGCCCGTGCAGTCCCGGTCTGCGACGCAGGCGTGCGCGCAGGCCCCGAGATCGCAGTGGTCACCGACGGGGCAGTCGACGTCCAGCGCGCAGGCGCGGTACTGCCCGGCGGTCGGAGGCTGGGCCACGCAGACGTCGTTTGTGCAGGTGAACCCGTCGCCGCATTCGGCGTTCGTCTCGCACACCGGCCGTTGCGCCGGCGCCTGACCACCGCCACATCCGGAAGGGGTCGTGCAGCCGGGTGGCGAGGACCCGGGGAGTTGTCCGTGATCGCACCCGACCAGGAGGACGAGGGCGGTGAGGGTTACTGCGAGCGATCTCATGTGCCGATTCCCATCTCGATAGGAGGTCATCGTGGTCCTCAGCGGCAGGCGATGGGGTCGCCGTTGCCCAGGATGCGGCCGGCGCACGCGAGCGTCGCGTTGTACTGTTTCTCCTCGCGGCCGTCGCAGTTGTAGTCGAACGTTCCGCAGGCGTTGCGGACGCTGGAGTACGCCGTCACGCCCGGATGTGTGTTCGCGGCGGATTCGCAGCAGTCTCCACCGGCCGCCGTGGTTCCCGCGGGCGGCTGTTTTCCGCACACCGTCACGGGATCGTGCCCGTAGCCATCGCCGTCGACGTCGCGGTAGTAGGTGGCGCAGACGCCGCTCGCGCACTCCCATCCGAAGGCGCAGAACTGGTCGTCAGAGATTTTCGGCCGGCAAATCGCCGTCCCCGCCAGTGCTGCTTCGCAGAAGGCGGAGCCCGCGCAGGGTATGGCGGCGATGGGGTCCTCGGCGTGATCGAGGGGTGCACAGGTCCCCAATTTGCCCGGCTGATTGCAGCTGTAGCAGGTCCCCGTGCAGGCGCTCTCGCAGCAGATGCCGTCGACGCACTGTTGCGACGCGCAGTCAGCGCCGGCCACGCAGGCCTGGCCGTTCTTCGCGCGGCAATCGCCGACGCCATTGCAGGTGCTCGCCCCCGTGCATCCGGAATCTGCGTCCTCCGTCAGTCGGGGCATGGGGGTGCAGCTCCCCAAGGAGCCAGCGACCCCGCATGACAGACACGTCCCGCAGCTCGCGCTGCCGCAGCAGACGCCGTCGACACAATTACCGGTGGCGCAGTCGCTCGAGCCGCTGCAGGTCTCGCCGATGTCCCTGCGGCAAAGGCCCGACGGATTGCAGATCGACGTGCCGGTGCACGTGTCGTCCTCGGCGCTCCGGACAGGCGCGCACGTACCAATCTTGCCGGTGACTGCGCAGCTCTGGCAGGAGCCGGTGCAGGAGGTGTCGCAGCAGACGCCATCCACGCAGAAGCCGGTCGCACAATCGGCGTTGCCGATGCAGACGGTACCGACGGCAAACTTGGTGGACGGGGGATTCGTCGGACCGTCTGGCCGCGCCTCGATTCCGGTGCCGGCGTCGATAGTTTCGGGGGAACGTCCTCCGGTGCCGGCGTCGCTCGTCACGGCGGAACGTCCGCCGGCGCCGCCGGTTTGCGAGGTGGCCGCCTCTTCTGGCTCACCGGCGTCGGCGACCATCGTCGCCGCGGTGCCGTAGCACCCGGAACCGAACAGGGTGACGGCGATCAGCGCGGCGTGAAGCAGACGGTAGCGGGCAGGGCGGCGGCGCGATTCGTTCGAAATGGTCTTCATGGTCCAGTCCTCGGTTGCAGGTTGGCCTCGGCCTGAGCAACGTCCGGGCCAGCGCAATCGGGCCGATTCGGCGGGGGGCGCCGGTGATAGTGTCAACGACTGTCAGCCACTGTCGGCGACACCACACCCATGACCGATCACGACCTAATCGATCAGACGACGACCCTCGAGGCGGAGCCGCGTTCGCTACTTTCCCGCCAGCGCCCCGTCCTGTTCCTCTGCCTGGTGATGGAGGGCGAACGACCGCTGGTGGGGGGCGCGCGCCACCATCTGGTGGGGGTCACGGAGGTCGTCTTCCGCCGCGGCGTTTCGCGCGTGTTCGAGCGACAGGGCCAGCGGCTGACCGTCGCGCTGCCCAGCAAGTACCTGTCGTCCGAGCACGCGCGGCTGCTGCCGACGCCCGACGGGTGGCGCCTGGTCGACCTCGAATCGAGCAACGGCACCCACGTCAACGGCCGCCGGATCGCCGAGGCGACGCTGAACCCCGGCGATCTGTTCGTCGTGGGGCGGGCGATGTTCGCGCTGCAGGAGATGCCGGTCGATCCGGAGGACCCGCGCGCGATGGACGTCGACGCGGCCGACGTCGCGGCGGCGCCGCCGGGGCTGCTCACGCTCTCGGCCCCCATGGCGGCGGCGCTGGCCGACCTGGGCCGCATCGCGCGCGAGACCGTCACGATCACGCTGGTGGGGGAGACGGGCACCGGCAAGGAGGTGCTGGCCGAGGCGGTCCACGCGCTGTCGGGCCGCCGCGGCCCCTACGTCGCGATCAACTGCGGCGCGATCCCGAAGGACCTGGTCGAGGGTCACCTGTTCGGCCACAAGCGCGGAAGCTTCTCGGGCGCGACCAGCGACAGCCGCGGAAGCATTCGCGCGGCGGACGGCGGGACGCTGCTGCTCGACGAGATCGTGTCGACCCGCGAAGGGGTGCAGATCGCGCTGCTGCGCGCGATCCAGCAGCGCCAGGTCACGCCGCTCGGCGCCAGCGACCCCGTCAACATCGATGTCCGCTTCGTCGCCGCCAGCCAGATCCCCCTGCGCGAGGCCACCGCGCGGGGCGGCTTCCGCGAGGACCTGCAGGCGCGCCTGGAGGGGTTCGTGTTCCGCATCCCCCCGCTGCGCGAGCGCCGGGTCGACCTGGGCATCCTGGTGGCGTCACTGCTGCGGCGGCAGGGCGTGACCGAGGCCGACAAGCCCGTGGTCGGCGCGGCGGCCGGGCTCCGGATGTGGCGCTACGGCTGGCCCGCCAACGTCCGCGAGCTGGAGCAGGCGCTGCTGCGGGCGTGGGCGCTGGCGAAGGGGGGCGAGCTCGACGAGACGCACCTGCCCGACCCCGACTGGGAGGCGGAGCAGGAGACCGAGCGCCGGGTGACCAGCCCCGTGGCGACGCTGGCGGCCGCCGCCGACAGCCACGCCGGCGCGCGCGAAGAGCTGGTCGAGGCGCTGAGCGCGACCGGCGGCAACGTGGCCGAGAGCGCCCGCCGCCTGGGCCGCTCGCGCCAGTTCGTCCACGAGTGGGTGAAACGGCTGGGCATCGACCCGGAGTCGTACCGCCACCGCAAACGCTGAGGTCTGCGCGCGGACAGCCGATAGCGCGATTCGTTCCTCAGCGCACGCCCAGCACGTTCTTCAAGAATGCCCTGGGCGCGACGATCTGCACTGGTTTGTATCCGGCCACTCGGATCACCTTGAGCGGCAAGAGGTCGCGGCGATCATCGGTCACGATGTACTCCGCGCCTCCCTCGAGAGCGCATGCGGCGACCGGATTGTCCTTGGCATCCGTCGGGACCAACGACACGTCAAGCTTGCCGGCGACGAGGACGCCGATTCGGCGAAGCAGATCGACGCGCTGTCTGATCTCCTGGGGCGGGAACGGGCCGTATCGTTGTACGCGCGGTTCCGAAAGGATCGTCGCGACCTCGTACAGAATCGACTCGGACGTCACGAAAACGAAGAGCCCCTGGGCGAGCGACACCAGAAGGCGGCCAGCGCCGCCATACGGCGTCAGCAGCCCGCGGACGATCAGATTGGCATCAAGGACGGCGCGCGGAGACTCGGCCACGCCGGACCTCGTTCGCTACCCTGTTCACGGTGCTGGTGAGCTGGCGCGCGTCGTGGCGCCGCGTCCGCGCATGCCAACGCTTGAGCGCGACCTCCAGCTCTAGGTGAGGAGTTAGAACCCGCTCGAGCACACTGACCTGCTGCTCGCGAGGCAGCCTCTGGATTTGAGCGGCTAGCTCGTCGATCACCTTGCGTGGGCGGGCCATCGATCCGAAGCATACCGCGAAACGATCTGGCCGTCGGGGCCTTGGACTCTGCGCCGGCTTGCCCTACGGCCTTCGCCAGGTACCAGTCACGCGCGGCTCGGTGCGCAGCTTGTCCAGGGTGCAGATGTGGAACCAGGGGCAATTGTGCAGCGCTTGCTGCACAAAATCGCGCTCTGGCCAGGCCTGGGCGAAGCGGGTGCAATGGGTCAGGTGGGACGATCACGGCTTTACCGAATGGGTCGGTTCACAGGTCGCTTCGCGCTGCGGTCTTCCGGCTCGACCTCCACTCCGGGGACGGTCAGGTGGGGCTCCATGGCTTCGACGTCGGCGGCGCCGAACCTCGCGCTCGACGGACCGACCCACCGGCTGGTCCCGACGATGCGATCGATGTCGTCTTCCAGCGTCGTCAGGTCGCGGGGGACGCCATCGCAACCGTGATAGTGGTTGATGAGCCTCGCCTTTCCCCCCGCGGCGAAGAAGACCCGCGCCGTCGGGTTATCCGTGCGGGCGAATTGACATCGATACGTCAGACCGAGGAAGTCAGAACGCCGGAACGCCTCGCGAAGGGCGTCGAGGTTGGCCGGCGACAGGCGCGCCTGGCGGCCGCCCCGGACGCGCACGTGCCAGTCGCCGCGGTAGAGGACCGTGCCATCCTCGTACACGCGGACCGAGTAGACGGGACAGGTGCCGAAACAGGAGCTCCTCTGCAAGGCGGCGAGCAGAGGCACCCCGTCGGGCGGGGCGGGGAAGACGACCGCTGACTGTTCGGCGCAGAACCGGACCTCCGTCGGCTGCGCGCTCGCCTCGGTGGTGCCGTCGCCCAGCTGGCCGTAGCCGTTCTCGCCCCAGCACCGGACGCGACCGTCGCGCGTCCGGATGCAGCTGCTCGATTCCCCCACGGCGACCTGAACGGCGCCGGCGATACCGTCCACCCAGGCCGGACGGGACCGCACCTGATCGCTTCCTTCGCTGACCACGGCGGACTGATCTCGCCCCCAGCAGGCGACCCGGCCGTCGGCCACGACGGCGCAACTCTGCCAGCGGCTGGCGAGCCCCACGACGTTCGTCAAACCGTCGACGGTCACGTTGCGTACGGAGGGGTCACTGTCTGACCGCTGCTCTCCGATTCCCAGCGACTCTCGCTCGCCCCAGCAGTGCACCGCGCGCTTGGCGTCGACACCGCAGGCGAGCCCATGGCCGATGGCGAAAGGGTCGAGCGCCCCCGCCTCCTCGAGGTCGGAGAGGGTGAAAGGGTCCTTCGTCGTCGTCGGCTGCCCCAGCCAGTGCAGGTCCGGTCCCCAGCACGAGGCGCGATGTCGGCCGAAGGCGCAGTCGAGCTCCGCGCCCGCCGCGATGCGCTCGCTCGGGGGCGCCGGAACCTTGAAGGGCTCGCGAATGTCGGGGGCCCCCATCGGAAACCCCAGCTCGCCCCAGAAGTAGACGTCACCCGTCGCCGTGAGGGCGAGGGCGTGACTGGCGCCGGCGGCGAGCGCCCGCACGCCGGTCAGGGCGGCGACGGCGCGCGGGCTCACGGCGTGGTCTTTCGAATACCCGAACTCGGCGATCAGTTTGGCGCTGGCGCCCCTGGTCCCCAGCTGTCCCAGATTGTTGGCCCCCCAGCACCAGACGGCCCCGTCGTCACGCAGCGCGCAGGTGTGCTTGTCGCCGGCCGCGATGGCGACGGCGCCGGTGAGCCCCGCCACCCGCACCGGCGCCGACCGAAACGTGGTCGTCCCATCACCCAGCTGCCCGCGATAGTTCGCCCCCCAGCAACGAACCGTTCCGTCGGTGAGAAGCGCGCACGCGTGTGCGTTCCCCGCTGTCAACGCGGCCGCCTGGACGGCGCAGCCGCCGGTCGCCGCGCGGGGGGAGACGGCCTCCGACGGGGGACGCGGGCTGGCGACCTGCGGCGACCGCTGGGCGCAGGCCACGCCGACGAGACCGATCAGGAGGCGGACATGCACAGATGAGCCATGCGAACAGTATACGTGCGGCCGCGTGCGGCTCGACCGGTCCCCGGGTCAGCCGTCGACACGGCTGCCGCGCCGGCGTATCCATTCGTAGATTTTCACCATGGCCGAACGCTGGATGTTTCTGACCGGCGCGACCGGGTTCGTGGGCGGCGCGGTGCGGCCCGCGCTGGCGGCGAACGGCTGGCGCGTCCGCTGCCTGACCCGCGACGCAGCCCGAGCACGCCGCCGCGCGCCTGGGCTCACCTGGGTGCAGGGGGACGTCGCCGACCCCGACTCGTACGCCGGCGCGCTGGAGGGCTGCCAGGCGGCGATCTACCTGGTGCACGGCATCGGCGAGGGGCCGGACTACCACCGCCACGAGGTGACGGCCGCGACGCGGTTCGCCGAGGCCGCGGCCCGGGCCGGCGTCGAGCGCATCGTCTACCTCGGCGGCGTCGCCCCGTCGGGCGCCGGGTCCGACCACCTGCGCAGCCGCCTGGACGTGGGCGAGGCCCTGCGCGCCGGCCCGGTCCGCACCGTCGAGCTGCGCGCGAGCATGATCGTCGGCAACGGCAGCCTCAGCTGGCTGATCGTGCGCGACCTGGCCGCGCGCCTGCCGGTGATGGTGCTGCCGCGCTGGCTGAAGTCGCGCACCCAGCCGGTCGCGATCGAAGACGTCGTGGTCGCGCTGGTCCGCGCGGCCGACCTGCCCCCCGCGGCGAGCCTCTGGTTCGACATCCCCGGCCCCGACGTGCTGTCGGGCAAGCAGATCCTGGAGGAGACCGCGCGCGTGATGGGCCTGGTGCACCCGCGCACGCTGGACGTGCCTCTGCTGACGCCGCGCCTGTCGTCGCTGTGGGTGCGGTGGGTGACGCGCGCCAACTGGACGGTCGCGAGGGAAGTGGTTGTTGGGTTGAACGCTGATTTACTGGCGCGGGACGATCGGTTTTGGCGGTTAATTGATCACATGAAGCGTCTGTCATTCGCCGAGGCGGCGCGCGCTGCCCTGGATGCGGAGGGGCGGGTGCGGGTCGAGGGCGGCTGGGGGCTGGTCGAGCGCGTGCGGAGGCAGGCGACCGCGTGAGGGCGCTCGCCTGCGTCGTCGTCTGGCTCGCGGCGGCGGCAGCGGCGGGGACGCTCGGGATCTGGCCCGCGATGGGCGGGGCGGCGATCGCGCTGGGGGTCGCGGTGTGGGTGGGCGATAGAGATGAGGCGACGCGGTTGCTGGCGCCGAGCGTGCGGCTGGTGGGGGTGGGCGTGGCGGCGGGGGCGGTGATGGTCGGGGCGACGTATGTCGTTTATCCGTGGGTGGCGCGGGTTGCGCCGTTCGTCGGGGCGGACGTGGCGGTGCTGTATGCGGCGTTCCGGGCGCCGTCGCGGGTGGTGGCGGCGCTGGCGCTGGGGCCGATCGTCGTGGGGGAAGAGCTGGTGTGGCGAGGCGCCGTGCAGGGCGCGGTGGGGAAGAGGTTCGGAGCGGCGGCGGGGGTGGTGATCGCGGCGGTGGTGTATGGGGTCGCGCACGCGGGGATCGGATCACCGGTGCTGTGCGGGGTCGCGGTGGTGTGCGGGGGGGCGTGGGGGGCGTTGCGGGCGGGGAGCGGGAGTTTGGTGCCGGGGGTGGTGGCGCACCTGGTGTGGGATGGGGTGGTGTTGTTGGGGGGGATGGTGGGGGGAAGGTAAGGCGAGGGTGGGCGCCAGGCCGACACCACCACGAACGCGCCCCTCGCGGCCGGAACTACTTCAACTCCTCGCAGTCGCTCGCGCCTGTAGGTCTGCCAGCACGTCCTCGATCTGCTCCAGGCTTGCGCGAAGATCGTCGGCGATCTCGGCGGCCAGGATGTGGGGATCGGGGAGGTTGGCGGAATCCTCCAGGGACTCGTCGCGGAGCCAGAAGATGTCGAGGCTGGCTTTGTCGCGCGCGATGATCTCGTCGTAGGTGTAGGCGCGCCACAGGCCCTCGGGCTTCTTCTCTGTCCAGGTGGGCTTTCGCTGATGCCGATTCTCGGGGTTGTAGAGAATGACAAACTCGTCGAGCGCGGCGCGGTCGAGACGGTTCTGCTTCAGCGTGAAGTGCTGGTTGGTGCGCAGGTCGTAGAACCAGACCTTGTTGGTCCACGGCGTCTCGCGCGCGGGCTTGCGGTCGAAAAAGAGGACGTTCGCTTTGACACCCTGGGCGTAGAAGATGCCCGTTGGCAGGCGCAGCACGGTGTGCAGGTCGCACTCGTGCATCAGCTTGCGGCGGATCTTTTCACCGGCGCCGCCCTCGAAGAGGACGTTGTCGGGCACGACCACGGCAGCGCGGCCGTTCATCTTGAGCATCGACTTGACGTGCTGAAGGAAGTTGAGCTGCTTGTTGCTGGTCGTCGTCCAGAAGTCCGTGCGGTTGTAGGTGATCGATTCCTTGTCGGTCTCGCCCTCCTCGGTGACCACGGTGATCGACGACTTCTTCCCAAAGGGAGGATTGGTCAGAACAACCTCGACCAACTGGACCGGCGGCGTGCGCAGCGCGTCCTGGCCACTGTCGATCGGGACGGCCCGCTCGGCATCGTCCGGACCGATCCCGTGGAGGAACAGGTTCATGGCACAGAGGCGCCCGACACCCTCGACCAACTCCACCCCCCGCAAGGCGTCGTAGCGCAGGTGCTTCTTCTGGCTGCGGTCCAGCTTGTAGTGGTCGGGATTGGCCAGATACTGATGGGCCGCGATCAAGAACCCGCCAGTGCCGCACGCGGGATCGGAAATGACCTCGCCCGGTACTGGCCGAATCACGTCGACGATCGCATCGATCAGCGGCCGAGGCGTGAAGTACTGCCCCGCACCGCCCTTCACGTCTTGGGCGTTGCGTTCGAGTAGGCTCTCGTAGGCGTCGCCCTTCACGTCGATGGACATCGACAGCCAGCTTTCCTTACCTATCAGCTCGACGATGAGTTGGCGGAGCTTCGCCGGATCCTGGACCTTGTTCTGGGCCTTGCGAAAAATGAGGCCGAGCATCCCGCCCTGCTGTCCGAGGACTCGCAGCGTCTCGCGGTAGTGCTCCTCGAGTTTCACGCCTTCCATTTTTGGGGCGGAAAGGTCCGACCAGCGGTAACTTTTCGGGATGGGCTGCTCGGTGCCGGTCTGTTCCGCGCGCTCCTCGGCCATCTTTAGGAACAGCAAAGTCGTGAGCTGCTCCAGGTAGTCCTGATACGAGAGTCCGTCATCACGGAGGACGGTGCAGTAGCTCCAGAGTTTCTGAACGATGCTGTTGGTGTCGCTCATGCCGTCTTTCTGGCTGGGCCGCCAGCCAGGCGCTTCGCTTCTGTCCCTACGGCCATGCGGTCCTTACGAATCTTGTCGATGAGCACGGAAGCGGGCTCGTCGCCCGGGTCCTGCTCAACGAGCTTCCCCTCGAAGGCCCACTTTAGGATGGACTGACGAAGGTGCGCGATGCGCTCGACGTTCGCCACGACGGCTGCCTCGACGGCGTCTCCCTCGCTCAGAATGCGCGCTACCTCGGTTGCAATTCGCTCCTGTTCGGACACCGGCGGGAGAGGAAACGGTGCGGCCTGAAATTTTTCCAGTGTGAGATGCGCGATGTTCGTGGTGATGGAGGCAAGACGTTGGAAGAGACCTGCTTTGACGTGGGCACGGAATACAAGCTGAGCAAATTCGGAGGATGGTCCGCCGGCAACGGGCCGGAACCTGTGCAGAGTCTTCTGGAAGCACAGTCTTGCGGGTCCCTCCCCTCTAAAGATGGCGCTTTGTCCGACAAGATGGGGGCTTTGGCCCTCGCTGACAAGGATGTCGCCGGGAGCCAGACGATACCTGTGAAAGTGTTCTCGATCGAAGTCCATCGATTCGATGTCGGACAAATCGATCCGATCGTCTTTGATGTTCGCCACCCGCAAATAGGGTGTGTCGAATCTCCCGGTCAGAAATTGTGGTGCTCGCTGACGCCCAAGCAGAACGTCACCGACCATCTCCACCGTCGCCCAGCACCATCCTTCGGGCAGATCCGGAAGGTTGCCGGTGTCGGGAGCTGCGGGTTCGCGGTACTTGGCCTTCCACGTGTCGTTGCCTGGCGAATTGCCCCTGGCCTTCATCCTGGCCAACTCCCGGGTTTCCCAACTCCGGCGACGTTCCTTGAGGATGCGGGCAAGGAGGACTGATGCGGGCTCGTACTCGCGGCCCCTCTTCTTGGCTAGGGCCGCCTCGGTGGGCAGGAGGCGGCCCTCGATGGCGGCTTTGAGCACCGACGCGCGGAAACGTTTCAAGTTCGCTTCAACCCGTTTGAGCCCGCCCGTCGCTGAGTCGAGGCGAGTGAGGTAGGAGTCGAGCGCTTCGGCGATCCGTCGTTGCTCAGGAGCGGGAGCTACAAGCACCTCATGCGACCGAAGCTTTTCACCCCCGATGGCGTCAAACGTGGTTCCTGTCGCTTGGTCCAACAGCCTGGACGCAGAATGCCGCAGGTATTGAAGTAAGAAGGACGTATCCAAAGCAGGTGCGCGAAGAGCGGCGAGGCCTCGACCGATGCAACACCTTTGCAGTGCGAGATTGGTTGGCCCGACAGGAGCCCTGATGGAGATCAGAATGTCGCCCTTCTCTGCGATTCGAACGGGCTTCGAGCACCACTTTCGTGCTGTTGGATAGACCTCACCGAATTCCGCCTTCCCCTGAAAGAAGGGCAGGCCGACGCGATCTTGATTGTAGGTATCACCTGGGGGGGACTGCCCTTGAAGGACATCAGCTACTGCATCTAGTCGTGTGCAGATCCATCCGGCGGGGAGCGTCATCATGCTGCTAGCGCCTCGTTCAGCTCACGCACGATCTCGGCGAACTCCTTCCCGAACAACCCGGCGGCTTTGCCAACCCCGCCCTTTTCTACAAACGGCGTGAGCTCAAAGTCATCCAGATCGATCTCGAGGCTCTGCCCGACATGATCACGCATCATCGTCAGCCACCGGATCTGCTCTTCCGTGAACGTCCGCCCGGCCGTGCGCTGCTGCGCGAGCCAGTTCTCGAACCGCGCGCGAACCTGCTCGGCGTACGGCACCAACTCCGGCTGCTGGTGCAGCGCGAACCTGACTAGCGAGACGATGTCAGTCAGCAACCGATCGCCGCTCGCCCCGCGCACTCGATTCTTATCGAGCTGCTGGTACGCCCGCCACAGCCTCTCGGGCGTCCAGTTCCGCGGCGGTGCGCCGATCGCGCTCGCGAGCGCCCTGATATCGTCGTAACGCAAACGCCGCGCGTATGGCTGGGCGTAGAAGAACTGCAGCGCCTCGATCTCATCCTTGTGCTCGGCGATGTACGCCTCGAACGACTGCACCAGTAGGTGGGCTCGCTCCTTGGCCTCGGGCGAGGCCCCGGCCTCGAGCAGCTCGTCTTTGCTGATCTCGTCAATGATCTGATCGAGCTGCGCCTTCACCTCTTGCAGTAGCTTCCGCAGCTTGGGGTTCGTCGCCAGCGGTCTGACCGCCTCCTTCATTAGATCCGTGGCGGCTTTGGCGATCTGCTCGTCGCTCGGCTCGACGTCCGCCGCCAGGTTGAACTTCGTGCGCGCGTGCTCGGTCTGGCGGTCGTCGTCCAGCGCCTCGACGATCGTGTGCGTGAGCGCCATCAACCCCACCCCTCCCGACGCATCCTTGATGAGCGCGCGTTGTGCAGGCTCCAGCTTCTGTTCGAGACGAGTCAGACGGCTGGCCAGCGAGCTGATCATCTCGGGGTGGGCGCCCCCGCTGGCGACGTGAGCCAACAGCTTGTCGAACGAGACCCCGGGTTCCTTTTCCAGCGGACGCGTGTCGTCCATCTTGGCTTCGGTGACGCCGACGCAGTCGATCAGCACGAAGTGGTCCTTCGCGCGTGCGTCGGGCGTGACCGCCTGGAGCTCGTCCTTCGAGACCACTCGCCCGCCGCGTCCCTTCATCTGCTCGTACAGCACCCGGCTTTTCACGGAGCGCATGAACATGACGATCTCGATCGGGCGCACGTCAGTGCCGGTGGCGATCATGTCGACGGTCACGGCGATGCGCGGGTTGTATCCAATGCGGAACCCCTGGATCAAATCCTTGGGCGTCCCGGTGGTGGTTTTGTAGGTGATCTTCGTGCAGAAGTCGTCGCCCTTGGCGAACTCCTCCCGCACGATCTCGACGATGTCCTCGGCGTGCGAGTCGTCCTTCGCGAAGATCAACGTCTTCGGGACAATCGTCCGACCCGGGAAGATCTCGGTGAACAGCCGCTCCTTGAATGTGCGGACGATGAGACGGATCTGGTCACGCGCCACCACGTCCCGGTCAAGTTGGTTCGCGGTGTAGGTGATGTCCTCGTCGGGCGCCTCCCAGCGCAGCTTGCGCGTCCGCCGCTCACGCATGGGGAGCACCGCGCCCGGCGATGCGTCAATGGTCGAGCCCTGCGCCGTGATCTTCGTGCGGATCTTGTAGATGTCGTAGTCGACGTTAACGCCGTCGGCGACTGCCTGCTCGCGGCCGTACTCCATCACCAGGTTCTGGTTGAAGAAGCCGAACGTGTGCTTGGCGGGCGTGGCCGTGAGCCCGACCAGGTAGGCGTCGAAGTACTCGAGGACCTGCCGCCACAGCGTGTAGATGCTGCGGTGGGCTTCGTCGATGAAGACCACGTCGAAGTACTCGGGCGGCAGGCCGGCGCTGTACCCGACCTCGGCCACGGGCTGCGCGGCCCCCGACGCCTCGAAGCCCGAGAGCTGCTCGATCTCGGGATCGAGCTCGGGTTCCCCGCGGAGGATCGAGTAGAGGCGCTGGATGGTCGTGATCACGACCTTGGTGGACGACCCGATCTTGTTGCCGGTCAGGCGCTGGACCTTGTACAGCTCGGGGAACTTTCGGTGGTCGTCGTAGGTGCGGTAGTTCGCGAACTCGTTCTCGGCCTGCTCGGCGAGGTTGGCGCGGTCGACCAAGAACTGTACTGCCTGGGCGCATAGGTGACGGTTTAGCCCGGGCGCATAGGTGACAGTTTTTGGGGCTGGGCGACCGTTCGCCCATGCCCTGGAAAGAGACCTGTCCCATGGACGAGAGACTTCGTTTTGTTGCAGCAGTGAAGAGCCGCACCGGCAGCATCAGCAGCCTGAGCCGGGTGTTCGGCATCAGCCGGAAGACCGCATACAAGTGGCTAGATCGATACGCCGAGGAAGGACCTGAGGGGCTCGTCGAGCTGTCTCGAGCGAATCACTTCCATCCAAACGAGACGTCCCAGGAAGCTTTGGACTTGATACTGGAGCTCCGACGGTCTCGACCGACGTGGGGACCTCGCAAGCTGGTCGCCCGGCTCGAAGGAGAGTGGCCCGACATCGTTTTTCCGTCGCACAGCACCACGGCTGCTCTCCTGCACCGGCACGGTCTATCTCGACCACGGAAGCGACGGGCAAAGACACCTGCGTTCTCGGGACGACTCACCGTCGCGGAGGCTCCCAACCAGGTTTGGTGCGGTGACTTCAAAGGCCACTTCGCGCTCGGTGACCGGAAGCGATGCTATCCGCTGACCGTCACCGACGATCACACCAGGTATGTACTTCGTTGCCACGCCGGCCTCAGGAGTGATCACACCCTGGTGCGAGAGGTGCTGCGGTCAGCGTTCTTCGAGTACGGGATGCCCGAAGTATTCCGGACTGACAATGGTCCCCCGTTCGCGACGGCAGCTGCAGGAGGGCTATCGCTGCTCTCCGTGTGGCTCATCAAGCTCGGCGTGAGACCAGAGCGAATCGACAAGGGCAAGCCTACCCAGAATGGCCGCCACGAACGGATGCACCGCACGCTGAAAGCCGAAACGGCAACGCCACCAAAACAGAACCGACTCGCCCAACAGCGACGCTTCGACGCCTGGCGGACGGACTACAACGAAGTGCGCCCGCACCAGGCTCACGGCCAGGTGCCTCCCGCGACGGTCTACGTGGCATCGAGGCGCCATTTCCCGGAAGCACCTCGCGATCCCAACTACAGCTCCGACATCGAGCCCGCTCGCGTGCGCAGAGATGGCGTCCTCAAGTGGATGGACTTCCGTGTCCCGCTGCCCGAGTTCTTAGGAAACGAACTGGTGGGTCTTGAAGAAGTCGATCACGGCTGGGACATTCGATTCGGTCCCGTGCTCGTGGGACAACTTTCGAAGGAGGGAGGCTTCAAGAAAGCAGCAGGTGAACGGTGACCAAAAGTGTCACCCATGCGCCCGGGCAATTTTGTTACCTATGCGCCAGACCAAACAGAACAGCACCCGCCGCGCGCCGCCGAACTTGATAAGGCGGTAGATCGAGGCGACGGACGTGAGGCTCTTGCCCGAGCCGGTGGCCATCTGGATCAGCGCGCGCGGGCGGTCGGCCGCCAGGGACTGTTCGAGGGATTGGATCGCGCGCTGCTGGTTCGCCCACAGGCCGGGGATCTCGGCGGGCGGCAGGACCTGCAGGCGCGCGCGAAGGGAGGATGGCCGCGCGCCGTACGGCAGCGGGGGCGCGTCGGCGGCGGCCGTGGGCTGGGGGCGCGCCCACCCGCGGGTCCAGTCGGCCAGCGAGTCCGCGTGAAGCCACTCAGCCAGCGTTTCCGGCCGGTGGGGCGCGAAGACTCGGCGGGACCGGGGTTCCGGGTCAAGCCGGTTCGAGAACCGGGTCTCGACGCCCGTCGACAGGTACAGAAACGGGAGGGGACGAATCGGAGCCTCCAGCTCGGGCGGGAGGCCTTCGCCGTACTTGAGGACCTGGGCTTCGACCCCGATCAACGTGTGCCCGGCCTTCTTCGCCTCCAGCGCCCCGACCGCCTGGCCGTCGACGAAGAGGAGGTAGTCCGCTCGCCCATATCCCCTGGCCATCTGGAACTCGCGGACCGCTACGCCGACCCCCGCCGCCAAGTTCAGGTCACCCATGTCTTGCACTACCCACCCGGCTTTGATGAGGGCCGCGTCGATGTCCTCGCGGGCTGCTTCTTCTGGGCGGGGTGGCGTCATGGCTCGTCGGCGATTCCCCGCGTCATGGTATCCGATCTGCCCGCGCCTAGGCAGGAGACACGCCCAGGCGCACAGTCGGCCCAAACGTCCGACGGTGTTTGCGCCCGCTGTTGCTGCTTCAGCGAGCCTCGCGGCCGTGCGTGTCCCAATCCCGATCGGCGAGGGCAACGAGGCGCTCACGAACGGTGTGACGTTCGGGGAGCGGCAACGCACGAAGGGTCGGGTTGACCCGTTCCATCATCGCCTCGCCGTACTGCCGAAAATCGACGGCGCGTCCAACAAAGCGGCGGCTGTCATTGCCAGGGCGTCGAACCTCGACGTACCCGTCGTCCGTCTCGCCTTCGAGCCAATAGAAAAGATCGCGGTCAGGTTGCTCAATCGTGCGTCCAACCAACGGAACAAAGCTCATTCAGAATCCTCCTAATTGCGGATTCTAGCATTCGGAGCCATGCCGCAATGATTGCGCCATTTGTTTGCTCTAGGGGGAGGCGATCCCCGCCCGCCAAGAGCAATACTTGTCGGTTCAAACCGACGGCGCTCGCCACCTTCGGCGTGCCGCCCCCCCCGTTACAACCCGAAGCTAACCCCCTCCAGACTCGCGAAGCACTGCGCGTCCGACAGAACCCCGCCGCCCGTCCCCGAGTAGTACTGGATGTCCACCGCTCCCGTCGGGGAGATGTTGAGCCGCCCCTTCTTGGCGCCGCACAACCCGATCGGCACGTAGACCCAGGTCGCGGGACGCGCCCCGGCGGGGAGGGTGAAGGCCGACAGGTTGGTGCCGTTGCCGATCGAGCCCTGGAGGCGGACGATGCCGCCCGAGACGCTGTAGGCGGGGCCGCGGGTGCCGTAGATGGCGGTGTCGGTCCAGCCGTTGGAGAGGGGGATCGCGGTGTAGCCGGTCGCGGCCAGCGGGTACCAGACGCCCTCCAGCGACGTGAAGCTGAGGACGTCTCCGCTGGCGACGGCGCCCTGGACGCTGGCGACGCCGTTCGTCCCGATCGTGATCCGGCCCGGCGCCGACGCGAACCCGTCGGTGTTCACGTAGACGACGGCCGCGGGGCGGAAGGCGGCCGGGAGCGTGAACACGGTGGTGTCGGTTCCGGACGACTGGAGGCCGCCCTGGAGGCGGACGATGCCGTTCGAGACCTGGGCGGCGGCGTTGCGCGTGCCGAACGCGGCATTGGTCCATCCGGTGTTCAGCGTCAGGGCCGTGTAGCCGGTCGCGTTCAGCGCGTAGGACACGCCCTCCAGCGACGTGAAGCCGGTGGCGTCGGTCGCCGTGCTGCCGTACGGCTGCACGGTCACGCTGGTGCCCGAGATGTTGAGGCGCCCCTTTGCCGCGCCGATCATGTCGCAGCCCACGTAGACGGGGCCGCTGGGCGCCAGGGCGGCCGGGATGGCGAACGGCGTGAGGGTCGACCCGGCCGGGGCCGAGATTGCGCCCTTGAAGCGGACGATGCCGGAGCAGTCCAGCGCAATCTGGGCATTCGTCGTCGAGTAGGGGGCGTGGGTCCAGCCGTTGAGGAGCGGCAGCGTCGTGAAGTCCTGGCCCGGCCTGGCGCCCGTGCAGGTTCCCCAGGCGTTGGCCTTGCCGTCGGTGCAGGTCTGCGAGCCGTCGCCGCAGTAGCCGCACGCGCGCACGGTGACGCCGTTGACGCAGCTGCAGCCGTCGTTGGCGACGCCGCTGCAGTTGTCGTCGTTGTTGGCGACGCAGGTGTCGGTGGCGGCGGGGCCCACCGAGCCGGTGCAGGTGCCGAACGTGGACGACGTCTTGTCGGCGGCCACGACGCAGGACTGCGTGCCGGCCTTGCAGGGGCCCTTGCCGTCGGCGCCGGGGTGGGTGCCGCAGGCCTGGGAGCTGCCCGAGGCGCACTTGCAGATGGTGTCGATCTTGTTGTCCGCGCTGCCGTCGCAGTCGTTGTCGTTGGCCGACGTGCAGTCGCGCGCCGCCTTGTTGACGGCGCCGATGCACGCGCCCCAGACGCCGCCGGCGCAGGTCTGCGTTCCGGGCTTGCAGATGCCGACGGCCGCGGGGCCGCAGCCCTGCGTGTCGCCGTTGATGCAGGGGCAGCCTTCGTTCGCGATGCCGTTGCAGGTCGCGTCGTCGCCCTTGGTGCAGGTGTCGGCGGCGACGGGCAGGATGCTGCAGGCGCTCCACTTGCCGGCCGCGGTGCAGGTCTCGGTCCCCGCGCCGCAGTTGCCTCGGGCGCCGTCGGCGGCGCAGGAGCGGGCGGGATCGCCCATCAGGCAGGCGCACCCATCGTTGGGCGTCCCGTTGCAGTTGGCGTCGTCGCCGCGGGTCACGCAGCTGTCGGCGGCGGCGGGCGCGATGCTGCAGGCGCTCCACTTGCCGTTGCTGCAGGACTGGGTGCCGGCGGCGCAGTTGCCGCGGGCGCCGCCCGAGCTGCAGGGGCGGGGCGCGGCGCCGACGAGGCACTCGCAGCCCTCGTTCGGGACGCCGTTGCAGTTGGCGTCGTCGCCGGCGGTCGCACAGCTGTCGGTGGCGGCGGGCACGATGCTGCAGGCGCCCCACTTGCCGGCGACGCAGGACTGGGCGCCCTTGGCGCAGTTGCCGACGGCCCCGGCCGCGCTGCAGAGGCGCGCGGCGTCGGCGGCGCAGGCGCAGCCGTCGTTCGTCGTGCCGTTGCAGTTGGCGTCGTTACCGGCGGTGTCGCAGCTGTCCATCGCCGCGGGCTTGATGCTGCACGCGCTCCACTTGCCGGAGGTGCAGGTCTCGGTGCCGGCCGCGCAGGCGCCCAGCGCGCCGTCCAGGGCGCACGAGCGCGTCGCCGCCTCGGTGCACGGGGGGGGCGGCGAGCCGCCGCCGGAGCCGGCCGGGCCACCGCCGGCGCCAGCCGGGTTGGCACCGCCGGCGCTGCCGCCGACGCTGCCGCCGGCGCTGCCGCCGACGCTACCGCCGGCGCTGCCGCCGACGCCGTTGCCGGCCTTGCCGCCGGTGCCGCCGGTGGGGCCGGAGCCGCCACGGCCGCCGCCGCCGGTGACCGTCCCGCCGCCGTGGCCGCCGCCGCCGCCGTCCGGTCCGCCGAACGTCACCTGCAGGGCGGCGCAGCCCGACGTGAGGACGTCGCTGGCCATGGCCGTGCCAAGGATGGTCCCGCCCTGCAGGGCTTCGACGGTGACCGTGATGCTCTTGTTCTCGGGGTAGCCGTTCGGAAAGGTGATCTCGAACGAGGCTGAGTTCCCGGTGGACGTGCGCACCAGCGTCGACGTCTTCGGCGCCTCGCCCTGGACGACGGAGGTGATCTTCAGGCTGTTGGCGGTGCTCGTGCTGGCGTCGAACGACACCGTCACGAACACCGTGTCGCTGTTGCACGGCTTCGTGCTCGTGCAGCTGGCCGCCAGCATCAGCGCGGCGACCGCGAGACAGCTGACCTTCAAGGATGAAAGTTTCGCGTGGCGGGAGGACGAGCTTCGCTCGTCCGAGCGCATCGCGGGAGGTTTGGAACCCGTCTGAGGGTTCCGAGAAAGAAGATTCGAAGTGAGCATTAGTTTCCCTCCACGCGGCCGAGGCTGGGCGAGGGGGACTTGGACCCGCCCGCGGTAAGCAGAATCACCACGAGACCCGCGGCGACGACGGCGCCACCGACGCCGATCCAGAAGATCGGCTTCGAGGTGAGCGGCTCATCATTCTGGGACGACTTCTGCGTCAGCTGCGTCGGGTTGTTCGACGACGTGTCGGCGGGCGGGGGCGCGGACGGCAGGGGCGCCGCCGGCGTGGTCTCGGCGGACTCCGACGTGGCGGCCGCGGGCGCGACGGGTGCGGGGGCGGGCGCGGTCGCGCCGGGTGCGGGCGCCGGGGGCGGCTCGGTCGCCTTGCCCACGGGGAGCGTCGTGATCGGCGGCGACGTCGCGACCGAACGGTCGTGCTCGATCGCCTGCTTCAACTCGCGGATGCGCGTCTCGATCTGCTCGCGGTTCGTGCCCTTCTTGCCGTAGACGCGCTGGTAGCTCTCGTACAGCTCCAGCGCGCGCTCCTTGTTGCCGGCCAGGCGGTAGGCCTGCGCGGCGTTGTAGAGCAGCGCCGGATCGGGCTTCAGCTCGAACGCCTTCTCGAAGTTCTCGGCGGCGACGGCGTACTTGTTCAAAGCGTACGCGGCCGTCGCCCTGTCGAGAAAGACACGCGCCTCGTCTTCGTTCGAGGCGCGCGCCAGCGGCGAGGCCGCAAGCAGGAATACCAGGGTCAACACGCTGAGCGGTCGGAGCATGGGGCCGACATTGTCGCACGGGCGCACCCTGGTTTGAAACGCCACAGCGACGGGGGCGGCGTCTATTTTGGGTCGGTTGCCGGTTGTGAGGCGGCGGGCGTTCATTGAGTACGCCGTCCTCTCTCTTCTCTATATGGGGGCGGCGATGGGGGTGGCCGCTGCGTCGCGGCGGGTGGGGCGATGTCGTACACGTGGCGCGGTTTGCCTGCTAGCCTGGGGGGCGCAATGGTCGGGGAGTCGATCGGAAGTTTCGAGATTGTCAGCCAGCTCGGCCAGGGGGGCATGGGGGTCGTGTACCTGGCCCAGCACAAACGCATCGCCCGCAAGGTGGCGATCAAGGTGCTGCTGCCCCAGCTGTCGCACGATGTGGAGATCGTCGAACGGTTCTTCACCGAGGCGCGCGCGACGTCGATGATCCGGCACCCCGGGCTGGTCGAGATCAGCGACTGCGACGTCCTGCCGAACGGCAGCGCCTACATAGTGATGGAGCTCCTGGAAGGGGAGAGCCTGGGCAACCACCTGGCGTCGCAGGGTCGGCTGCCGGTGGCGCGGGCCCTGATCGCGGCCCGGAACATCGCCGACGCGCTGGCGGCCGCGCACGCCCAGAACATCGTCCACCGGGATCTCAAGCCCGACAACGTGTTCCTGATGCCCCCCACGGCGGCGTCGCCGGCGCCGATCAAGATCCTCGACTTCGGGATCGCGAAGCTGATGGACGCCGGCGGCGGGCACAAGACCCGCACCGGCATCCTGCTGGGGACGCCGGTCTACATGTCGCCGGAGCAGTGCCGCGGGGCGAGCACGGTGGATCACCGGACGGACATCTACGCGTTCGGGTGCCTGCTGTACGAGATGCTCATCGGTCACCCGCCGTTCAGAGGCGAAGGCTTCGGCGAGCTGATTCAGGCCCACCTCATGGTGACGCCGGAGCGGTTGCGCGCGCTGGACCCGACGATCCCGCCGGCGCTGGACGACCTGGTCGCGCGGATGCTGGCGAAGTCACCGGACGAGCGGCCGCAGACCATGCGCCAGCTGGTCAGGGAGCTGGATGCGCTCGCGGGGAATCCGGGCACCGGTGCCCAGACCCCGATCCCCGTGAGGGACCCGCCCAGCGCGCCGCTCGGCGGCATCGGGGCGACGATGCGGCTCCCCGCGTCGGTGCCCCGAAGAGCGTCGCCCGTCGAGACCACGCTCGGCTCCTCGACCTGGGAGACGGTTCCGGCCGTGAAGACCCGTTCCTCCGGCGGGATTCTGGGCGGCGGTGATCACGGTCGTGATCGTCGGGGGCGGGTTCGGGGTCTGGCAGGCCACCCGTCACGACCCGGCGGCGCCCGAGCGGGCGACGACGGCGGCGACCACGGCGCCGCCCGCGCCGCCGCCGAGCCCTGAACGCGTCGAACGCGTCGTGGAAGCACCGCCTGCGCCCGAACCGACGCCGCCGCCGGTCGCGCCCGAGCCAGAGCGGTCTCGACCGACCGTCTCCCCGACGGCGCCGTCGCCGTCGCCGGCGCCGTCGTCTTCGCATGACCGGAAGGTGAAGGTGATGATCACCTCCGAGCCCTCCGGGGCCGACGTCTGCCTGGCGTCGACGCGCGCCCTCGTCGGACGAACGAACCTGTCATTCAGCGCCAACAAAGGCGGTCGCGCGACGCAGCTGCTGATCCGCAAGCGGGGATACCGCGGCCAGGAGATCACGGTCTCCGCCGATCGGGAGCCCACGAAGGTGAAGCTCGACAAGCTCGGCCCCGACGACATGGAAGACATCGACAACTGCGAGAAGCGGTAGCCGGGGCTTCCCCTCACCCCTCCCTCTCCCCGCTGTCGCGGGGCGAGGGCGAACAGCCGCGGTACGTTCTGCGCCTCTCCCCGGCGGGGAGAGGCCGCCGGCCGGCAGGCCGGCGGGTGAGGGGGCGGCGCAGCGCCGCTCAGTCCCTGTCGGCGCGCCCCTGCTCGTTCCGGATCGCCGCGCGCAGCGCCTCCGGTTCGACGACGCGGGCCTTGTCGCCGAAGCCGAGCACCCAGCTCACGACCTCCACCGTGCCGCGCACGTCCATCGTCATCTCGACGCCGCCCCCGACGCTCCGGAACCGTCTGCGTCGGGTGCCACATCCGGCGCTGCACGTAGCGCGCGACCTTCTCGTCGAAGCGGATCCGCACGCGCGTCACCTCCTTGCCGCGGAACAGGCCGAACGCGCCCTCGGTGAGCTGCGCGGGTCGGTAGTCCGCCCGGGTAGTCGAACTTCTCGCCGCGCAGCCATTCGACCTCGCGGAACCCGTCGAGCGCGAACGTGCGCACCTCGCCGCCGTGCCCTTCGCTGCTCCCCGGCCAGGTAGAGCCCCTTCTTGTAGACGAGCAGCGTGTAGGGCTCGAGCACGAACGTCTTCGTGCCGCCGGAGACGCCCTCGTGCGTGACGCGCAGGCGCTCCTCGCGCAGCAGCGCGGTCATGATGTCGTTCACGTCCTCGATGCGCCCCTCGTACAGGTGCCGGGCCTCGTTCACGTCGAAGACCTTGCGGTCGCAGGTTGCGCACCGCGGCGAAGTCCTTGCGGCGCAGCGTCGCCTCGAGCTTCGCGAAGACGTCGTCGAGGTCCTCCTTGAAGCCCGTGCCGGCGAGGAAGTCGAACACGCGCCGCGAGAGGAAAAGCGCCACCATCTGCGCCGTCGTCAGCGTGACCGACTGGCGGCGGGCGGTCGGCATCAGCCGCCAGACCTTGCGCTTGCCCGACATCTCTTCGTAGAGCGGCTCGCCGGCGCGCTGCAGGGCCTGGATGTAGCGGAGGGCGGTGCGCGGGTTGACCGCGAAGCGCTCGGCGACGTCGTAGATCGACACCCCCTCGGGCCTGTCGAGCAGCGTCCGCAGCTCGTGCAGCCGCGCCGCCGGGCCGTAGCGGGTGACGGTGGCCGCCGGCGTGCGCCGCTTTCGCTTCGTCATTCGGGCATGCCAGGCGATTCTTGGAAGCGAAATCGTGGCGGTCGCTTTCGCTGGCCGCCGCCTGCGGACAAGACCAGGACCTCGGCCGAGGCTTCAATGACTTGGAGATAGAGGTGGCACCGGGTCTTCGGCATCAGGTAGCGACGAATCGTGCGGCCGGATCGCATGGCGAAGACCGGTAACGACCCAGCAGTGCGACCGAGCCGCTCAATCGCCTCTGCCAGCTCGATATCGAACAGCTCGGGAGCCTTGTCTCGGTGGTCTCGCCACCACTCTCTTCGGGCGGAAATTTGCGCCGCGGCGTCCAGCGTGAAGCGGACCCGCATCACGTCGTTCGCAGACGACGCAGGAGCTCCTCGGCCGTGATCGTTTCGCCGCGGGCCGCCTGTTCGAGGCCAAGGTCGATGGACGCCTCGACTTCGGCGCGTTCCTCCGGGGTCATGTCGTCGGCGTCAGCAACCGCGATCTCGACCTCGGTTCCATCCGGCAAATCGACCGGCTCGTCCACGACGATGCGCCCGCTCTCCACGTGCCCGCGAAGGATCGTCATGAGCCCGAGAATAGCGCGGACGCGTGGGTCCGGCGAGGCGGTTGCGGGTTCGTCATTTCCGCCGCGACACCTGTCTGGTACCAGTTCTGTCATAGGTGTCGGTTAGCCTGGCTTCCATGGAAAACCCAAAAGAGACCCAGAAGGACAAGGCGCTCGGAACCGTGCTGGGGGAGATCGAGAAGCAGTTCGGCAAGGGGGCGATCATGCAGCTCGGCGCCGGCGGTGAGGCGCGCGGCCGGAGGTGGGCGGTCGTCTCGACCGGGTCGCTGGGGCTCGACATCGCGCTCGGGACGGGCGGGCTGCCGCGCGGGCGCATCGTCGAGGTGTACGGGCCCGAGTCGTCGGGCAAGACGACGCTGGCGCTGCACGTGCTGGCCGAGGCGCAGACGCGCGGGCGGCGTCTGCGCGTTCATCGACGCCGAGCACGCGCTGGACGTCGGCTACGCGCGCAAGCTGGGCGTCAAGACGGAGGACCTGCTGCTGTCGCAGCCGGACAACGGCGAGCAGGCGCTGGAGATCACCGACATGCTGGTGCGGTCGGAGGCGGTCGACGTCATCGTCATCGACTCGGTGGCGGCGCTGGTGCCGAAGGCCGAACTGGAAGGCGAGATGGGCGATTCGCACATGGGCCTGCAGGCGCGGCTGATGAGCCAGGCGCTGCGCAAGCTGACGGGCGCCGTCGCGCGCGGCAACTGCCTGGTCATCTTCATCAACCAGCTGCGCATGAAGATCGGCGTGATGTTCGGCAACCCGGAGACGACGACGGGCGGCAACGCGCTGAAGTTCTACGCGTCGGTGCGGCTGGACATCCGCCGCATCGGCGCGCTGAAGGACGGCGAGCAGGTGGTCGGCAACCGCACGCGCGTGAAGGTGGTGAAGAACAAGATGGCGGCGCCGTTCCGGGAGACGGAGTTCGACGTCGGCTACGGGCAGGGGATCTCGCGGACGGGTGAGATCATCGACCTCGGCGTCGAGGCGGGCGTGCTCGAGAAGAGCGGGGCCTGGATCGGCTACGGCGGCGAGCGGCTCGGCAACGGGCGCGAGGCCGCGCGGCAGTACCTGCTCGAGCATCAGGATATGCTGAAGGAGATGCGCGGCAAGCTGCTCGCGCTCGCGGGGATCGGCGTGCAGGCGCCGGCGGTGACCGCCGCTGGCGAAGGCGCCAAGCTGGCTGTCGTCGCGCCCGCCGCCGAAGAGCGTCGCCCGGCGTCGCGGAAGGTGGCGTAGTCATGGCGTCGGCAAACGACAACGGGACTGAAAGCGGGAAAGAGGCCGTCCGGCCGATCGTCCGCGTCCCCCGCCGTCGCCCCGACGCGGTCTACGCCCGCTCGGGCAACGTCCTCCTGCCGCTGCGCTTCGCCGAGCGGATGGACGGGTGGGGCCCGCTGTCGAGCGCGACGCCGGTCCGCGCGAGCACGACGGCGCCGTCGCGGCCCTAGCGAAAGGTTCCAGGAGGTGCGCGTCGGCGCGCGCTTGCTACGCTCTGGGCATGACGAAGACGGAGGCACCGGTCGACACGGTCGCGCCGCCCCGGAACTTCACGCTGTCGCTCGGCGATCGGCTGCAGGCGTACACCCAGGGGCCGCTCGGCTACATGCGCCGACGGCGGCGCATCGAGGAGCTCGAGGCGCGGCTCGATCGAGACGCTGGTCGCGGCCCGGACGCCCGTCGAGGCGGCGTCATCCGCGGCGTTCACGGACAACCTCGTGCTGTTGAACGAGCTGATCGACAAGCACAACCGCTACTACCCGATCGAGGCCAACCTCCCGATCGACGTCAGGACCGGGCGCCTGCTCGACCGCGGGCGTCGGTGTGGCGGCCGCTCCCGTCGGTGAGCGCGGCCGAGCTCCTCGACCGTGCCCGTCGCCAGGCGTCGCGACAGGATAGGGTAGGGCGCATGACGCCCACCCTGTCCGCGACGAGAACCTGGTCTGGATCGATCTCGAGATGACGGGGCTGGACCCTTCGGTCGACGTCGTCTTGCAGGCGGCGCTGGTGATCACCAACGCCGCGCTCGAACCGCTGGACGAGGTCGCCGTCGACATCGGGCAGCCCGCGTCGGCTTTGGCGGCCATGTCTCCTTTCGTGCGCGATATGCACACGCGGACAGGGTTGGTCGACCGCGTGCGGCTGTCGACCGTCACCGTCGCGGAGGCGGAACGCCGCCTGCTTGCCTGCATCGCCTCGTGGTGCCCAGCGCCGGCCACGCTGTGCGGAAACTCGATCTGGAACGATCGCCGCTTCATCGCGCGGTACATGCCCGCGCTGGACGGCGCGCTCCACTACCGGGTCGTGGATGTCTCCAGCGTGAAGGTGCTGGCCCAGCGCTGGTACGGCGAGGCGGCGGTCTTCGTCAAGCCGACGGCGGGCGCCCACGACGCCGCGGTCGACGTGAAGCTCTCCATCGCCGAGCTACGGCACTACCGCGAGACGCTGTTTCGCGCGCCGGTGCGCGCGCCGTAGCCGGCGCCGGAAGGCGTTGCTTCCGCCGCATTCGGCACCAGCGTTTGAGGATGGCATTCGATGCCGGCGTGCTGGCGGCGGTCCAGGGGGCGTTTCCATTGGCGGGCTCGTCGGCGGTCATTCCGCTCGGGGCGCCGGTGCACGACGGGCAGTGCCACCCCGAGCCGCTGATCGGCGATTCCGCTGGCGATGATGAACCGGCACGGCCTGGTCGCCGGGGCCACCGGAACCGGCAAGACCAAGACGCTTCAGCTGATGGCCGAGGGGCTGTCGGCGGTGGGGGTGCCGGTGTTCGTCGCCGACATCAAGGGTGACGTCGCCGGGCTGGCGGCGCCGGGCGAGCCCGGACCGCGGGTCGCAGCCGCGCGCCCAGGAGACCGGCGTCGCCTGGCGGCCGGCCGGATTTCCGATCGAGCTCCTGAGCCTCAGCGGCAAGCGGGGCGCGCACGCTGCGCGCGACCGTGTCGGCGTTCGGACCGCTGGCGCTGGGGAAGGTGATGGGCCTCAACGACACGCAGGCGAGCGTGCTGTCGCTGGTGTTCAAGTACTGCGACGATCGCCGGCTGCCGCTGCTCGACTTCAAGGATCTGCGCGCGGTGCTCACCCATCTGTCCGACGCCGGCGCCGAGCTGCAGCGCGACTACGGCGGCATCTCGAAGGCGTCGGTCGGCGTGCTGCTGCGCGAGATGGTCGCAGCTGGAGCAGCAGGGGGCCGCCGCGCTCTTCGGCGAGCCCGAGTTCGAGGTCGACGATCTGCTGGAGCGCGCGCCCGACGGGCGGGGGCGCATCAGCGTCCTCGAGCTGTCCGACGTCCAGGATCGGCCGGCGATGTTCTCGACCTTCATGATGTGGATGCTCGCGGAGCTGTACCACCAGCTGCCCGAGGTCGGCGACATCGAGAAGCCGAAGCTGGTGTTCTTCTTCGACGAGGCGCACCTGCTCTTCAAGAACGCGAGCAAGGCGTTCCTGGCGCAGGTCGAGCAGGTCGTGCGCCTGGTGCGTTCGAAGGGGGTCGGCATCTTCTTCGTCACGCAGAGCCCGAAGGACGTCCCGGCGGCGATCCTCGGCCAGCTGGGCAACCGGGTGCAGCACGCGCTGCGGGCGTTCACCCCCGACGACGAGAAGGCGCTGCGGGCGGCGGCCCGCACCTTCCCCAAGACGCCGTACTACGACATCCAGCAGACGCTGACGACGCTGGGGATCGGCGAGGCGCTGGTCACCGTGCTGCGGGAAAACGGCGTCCCGACCCCGCCGTTCGTGACCCGCATGGCCCCGCCCGCCTCGCGCATGGGGCCGCTCACCTCCGCCGAGATGGAGCCCGCTGCTGCACACCGAGCAGGTGCAACGGTACGCGACGGCGGTCGATCGCGAGAGCGCCTACGAGATTCTCGGCAAGCGTCTCGAGGACGAGAACGGCGACGGCCGGGGCGCGGCGTCGGCGCCCAAGCCCGCCTCGAAGGCGCGGCAGCAGGAGAGCGCCTGGTCCGAGGCGCTGCATTCCCCGGTCGCGCGCACCATCGCCGGCCAGGTCACGCGCGGCCTCATGGGCGCACTGCTGGGGCCCCCGCCACGGCGGCGCCACCGAAGCGCCTGGTGAGACTTCTGACCTCTTTTTCCGCGCTGACGTCATCCTGGAGGGCGTGAGCTCGCCCCCGCGCCATTTCGTCGCCGCCGTTGCGCTTGTCCCTGCCGCGTTGCTCGCCTTCGCCTGTGGCGGGAGCGGCGCGACGGGCGGACAGGGAGGCGGACCGGGAGGCGGATCGGGCGGATCGGCGGGGACCGGCGGGGGCGCCGCCGGCGTTTCGGGGAACAGTGGCGCGGGCGGCACGACAGCGACGGGCGGCGCGGGCGGCGCGACAGCGAGGGGCGGCGCGGGCGGCGCGACAGCGAGGGGCGGCGCGGGCGGCGCGACAGCGACGGGCGGTGCGGGCGGCACGACAGCGACGGGTGGCGTGGGCGGCGCGACAGCGACGGGCGGCGCGGGCGGCGCGACAGCGACGGGCGGCGCGGGCGGCACCCACGGCGGGACGCCCGAGATTTGCGCCTTCCAGGTCAGCGGCGCGCTCAGCCCCGCAATTCCTACGGTCGGGATCATCAACTGGAGCACGGACCTCGCCGGGCTCACTGAGGCGCGCATCGAGTTCACCCTGAACGCTCCGGCCGCCGACGAGATCAACAGGGGCAGCGGCGGCAAGATCGACGTCGCGGGTACGACCCACCGCGCGCTGATGCTGGGACTCAAGGCCGAGCGAACCTACACGTATCGCATCGTGGCCACCGGCGGCGGGAAGGTCTGCACCAGCGCCGACCAGATGTTGACGACCGGTGCCGCCACGGGCGCGCCCACGGTGACGCGAACGGCACCCAACGCCGCCGCCCAGGCGCGCGGCTTCATCGTCACGTGTGAATTTCCTGACGGGGGCGCTGCCCGCGCGCGGATGGCCTACATCATCGACGCGGACGGCGACGTTGTCTGGTGGGCGGCCGCGCCGTCGTCATGCAGCCGCGCGCTGATCGACTGGGAGGGCGCGAACATGTGGATGGTCCAGGCGAGCGGCGGTGCCACCAACCTCGAAACGCGCCGCATCGGAATGGACGGAATGGACGCGCTGAACAACGTCGGGGGGTTGGTGAGAGCCCACCACGACATCGCGGCGGTTCCGGGCGGGATCGTCGCGGCGCTGGTCTGGGCCGAGGGCAACGACGCCAGGTATGCGAGCGATCTGGTCGAGCGCTCGCCCGACGGCACGATGAAGACGGTGGTCCGACTCGACGGCAAGATCTTCAAGCCGCAGCCGGACATGAACCTGTTTCACTCGAACTCGATCCTGTATCACCCGGCGGACGACAGCTATACGGTCGGGGATATCTATGCGAGGGCCTACGTCAAGCTGACGCGCCAGGGGAAGCTGCTCTGGCAGCTCGGCGCAGACTGCGCGGGCGTTCCGGCGCCGAAATGCGCGACCGGCGGTGTGGATCAAAACCACGGTCAGCACCTGCTCGCCAACGGCAACATCATCTTCTTCAACTCTCAGTTCTCCGGGGGGACCTCGACCATCTACGAGTACAGCCTCACCGAGACGGGAACCGCCCTCACCGCGAGCAAGGTCTGGTCCTATCAAGTGCCGGGGCTGTATAGCCGGGTCCTGGGAGACGTCCAGCGCCTCCCGAACGGCAACACGCTCGTCACCTTCTCGACCAACGGCCAGATGCACGAGGTCTCTCCATCGGGCAGCCTCGTCCAGACCCTCAGCGCCTCCACCGCCGTCCCGTTCTTCGCCTACGCGACCTTCCGCGAGACCCTGTACGGCCCGCCGCCTCGCTAGCTAGAGAGGTAGCGCTAGCGAAGCGCCGCCCGATCGCCGACGGGCGCCTGCGCGACGCTCGTTACTGCGAGATGTCGGGCGGCGGTCCGTAGAGCGACTCGCGCCAGAGCGCGTAGCCGAAGCGCGTGCCGGTGGCGCCGTTGATCTGCAGGACGACGTTGCCCTGCGGATCGATCTCCTTCATGACCGAGTCGTTGGAGTAGTCGATCAGCGTGTTGCCCCCGGGCAGCCGCTGCACGTCGCCGAGGTTGGCCGAGAAGCTGGCGCCGGGAAAGCGCGCGTATCTCCTTGCCGTTGAGGTCGTACTCGATCATCGCCGACACCGTCGCGCTGGTCCCCTTGTTGGCGAAGATGATGATGCTGGCGTCGAGCAGCTGGTGCCCGTGCTGGACGCCGTTCCAGGTCTTGTTGCCGCCGGTCACCTTCTGGGAGAGCTTCCACTGCAGCGCCCCCGCGCGGCTGACCACGTAGATGTCCGACGAGACGTCGGAGAACGTGTAGACGTCTTCCTTCTGCGAGTAGCGGAGCGCGTTGCCGTGGCAGCCGCCGGCCGGGACCACGCCCTGCGATTCGAAGATCTCCTTCTTGGTGCCGGCTGGGATCGATCTCGTAGATGCTGTTGCAGTCGCTCTCGCCGTACTCGAGGAACGCCATCGTCGCGCCGCTCACCGCCGTCATGTCGTGCGACCCGACGGCGTTCGAATAGGTCTGCGCCTCGAGGCCGTCCATGCTGAGCCGCTGGATCGGGTTTCCGTTGTTGTCCGCGCAGGTCATCCACATGTTCTTGCCGTCGGCGGACATGGCCGCGCGCGCGATCCCGCCCGCCGGCCCGCTGCGTCCCCACCAGACGATCTCGCCGTCGCGGTCGAGGATGAACGGCACGGCGCTGCCGGTCCCCGACCAGTACGACGTGACGATGAAGCCGGGCTTGCGCGCGGTCGCGTTCATCACCTGGAACTTCGAGATCGAGACCGTGGTGGTGGCCGGCCCGGTCATCACCGTGTAGTCGGTGCTGGCGTAGCTCATGGAGGCGTCGCGCGCGACGACGCGGAAGTGATAGAGCTTGGCCGGCTTCATCCCGAGCAGCAGCGTCCGGTGGTCGGCGAGGGTCGAGATCGACCGGCGCCGTCATGCCGTAGCTGGTGTCGAGGCCGAAGTCGATGTGCGCCTCGGTCAGCGAGCCGACGTTCACCGTCCAGGTGACGATGCCGATCGTGCCGGGCGCGGCCGCGTCATCGCGCTGGCGAGCTTCACGTCGACCGTGAACGTCGCGGTTCCGGTCGCGCCGCCGCCGGCTCCCGAGCCCGCAACGCCCGTCGCGCCGCCGCGACCGGCCACGCCGCGCCGGCCGAACCCGCAACGCCCGTCGCGCCGCCGCGACCGGCCACGCCGCACCGGCCGAACCCGCAACGCCCGTGGCGCCGCCGCGACCGGCCACCGCCGCACCGGCCCCGCCGGCCGTTCCCGTGGAGGCCGTTCCCGCGATGCCGCCCGCGCCGGCCGCCGTGGCGCCGGCCGTTCCCATGCCGCCCGCGCCCGCGCCGCCCGGGGTGCCGGCTGTTCCGCTGCTGCCCGCACCGCTGCCCGCGGTGCCGCTTTCGTCACCGGAGGTGGGCGCACAGGCGCCGCCCGCGAGAATGACCGCCGTGACACCCAGCGCGATGACGAAGCTACAGCCGTGGCTCTTCATGGTGTTCCACATGTACCAGCAGTAGCGGGCCGTTCGTTAACAGCTCGGAATTATCGCGGTTTTTGGCCACCAGCGCGTCCCATGACGCGCTGATCTGTTACTGCACGACGGTGATCGCGAGCGCCACGCTCGGGTCGTTGCGACTGTAGAGGTAGTAGCCGTCGTCGTAGCCGACGAAGACCTCGTCGGTGTCGTACCAGTTTTCGCCCCAGGTCTCGGGCCACGGGTCGACGATCAGGAAGGAGAAGCCGCCGTACTGGAACCGCGGGTAGCCCTGGTAGATCACGGGACGGTGGCGGAGCCGGAACGGATGCTGCCATCCGAAGTGTCTGTCGTAGCGGCTCGCGGGGATGTAGTAGCCGCCGTAGCCGCCGCGCTGGCCCCAGTTTCGGTGCTCGTTTTGCCACTGGTGAGCCCGATGCTCCTGCCAGTTCTGGTGCCGCGGCCAGCCGCCCTGCCGCTGCCAGCCGCCCTGTTGATGCCACGCCCGCGCGTCTCGCTGGCTGCGCGCTTGCGGGGCGTACGGGCCCTGCGGTCCGCGGCCAATTTCCGCGGGCCTGCGGCGGCGGGGGCGGGGGACCTTGGCGCCACGCCGGCCCGGGCTGCGGCTGCTGGAACTGCCGGTGCGGCTGCTGCGGCTGCTGTTGTTGCTGCTGCGGCGGCGGACCCTGCGGAGAGCCTCGCCAACCTGGCCCGCCTTGTTGCTGCACGTGCGGTTGCGGCTGAGGCGCAGGGCCTTGCTGGGCCTTCCATCCCGGTCCTTGACCTTGACCTTGCCCGTGCCCCGGTCCCTGACCTTGTCCGTGACCCGGTTGTGCCTGGGCGGGAGCCGCCGCGCAGACGACCATCAAAAGAGCGCCTGGAGCTGCCAGCCGCGCCCACGTTCGCTCTGACCTCGATCGCGATATCTCGAATCGGCGCATGCATGACGGTAGGCCCCGATGGCGACGTTTGTCCACGTCTTCGCCGAGCTCGACCTCATCAAAGGCTTCACCGAACACGACCTCATCAAACTGAAGGGCCCGAGCTTTCATTTTGATTGAGTTGTCCCCGCACCGCGCGGAGAGGACGGCCGCAAGCACCTGAACTCACTCACATGTCGCACCTGGCCCGGAAGGTGCTGTAGGGCCGGCGCGGAGGATACCGATCATGAAAACACTACTGATGTCGCTCGCGGTCCTGGGGCTCGCGAGTTGCGCATCCGCGCCGATGCCGTCCGCGGGGATCCAACACTCCGAGGCGAGCATCCGCGGCGCCGAAGAGCTGGGCGCGATGGGCATTCCCGCCGCCCGGGTGCACCTCGAGATGGCGAAGGATCAGAACGCGAAAGGAAAGAAGATGGCCGCCGACGGCGACGCGCGGGCGGTCCTGGTGCTGGCGCGCGCCGAATCCGACGCCGAGCTGGCCATGGGCATCGCCCGCGAGGCCTCGGTCCACGCCAGCGCTCTCAAGGCGACCGAGGAGCTGAAGGCCGTTCGCGCCAGCGGCAATCCGTGACCGCACCTGCGACCTCGGCTTCTCACCAACGTTCCCACCGGAGACTTTCAAAAATGAAGATCACACGACAACCAGACGAAGACCAATCACAATGACTGAACGATCGTCGCGCTGGCGGGATTGATGGGCGCCTGCGCCCACACCGAACCGCTCGAGCTGGTCGAGGCGCGCTCGGCGTACATGTCCTCCAGCACCGGGCTCGCCGCCACGCTGAGCCCCACCGAGCTCTATGACGCGAAGAAGGTTCTCGACAAGGCGAACCAGGAGTTCGACCAGCACGGCGACACGAACGAGTGCCGCGACTACGCCTACATCGCGCAGCGCAAGCTGGACCTGGCCGACGTCAAGGCGCGCACCGAGCAGGATCGCCAGAAGATCGCCGAGGCCGTCAAGGCCGGCGTCGTCGTTCGCGACGTCCAGGTGAAGAACACCCAGGTCGCGCTGGCCTCGACGCGCGAGGAGCTGAAACAGGAACGCCAGGACAACAAGGTCGCGACGAACGAGCTGCGCGCGGCGAACAAGGCGCAGGGACAGGAGCTGGACAAGACGAACGCCCAGCTGAACGCCGAGACGGAGGCGCGGATGTCCGCGGAAGGCAAGCTGGCGGGCGCCATGAAGGATCTCGCGGCCGTCGCCGCCGTGAAGGAGGAGGCGCGCGGAATGGTCATCACCCTCTCCGGCAGCGTTCTCTTCGCCTCCGGCAAGTATGTCCTGCTGAACACCGCGATGACCAAGCTGGATCAGGTCGCCGAGGCGCTCAAGGCGCAGGACGCCGACAAGCGCATGGTCGTCGAAGGTCACACCGACACGCAGGGCTCGGACAAGATCAACCAGCCCCTGTCGCTGAACCGTGGCAACGCCGTGCGCGACTACCTGGTCACGCGCGGGGTCGTCTCCGAGAAGATCACGGCCGTGGGTATGGGCTCGACCCGGCCGATCGTCGACAACAAGTCGGCGGAGAACCGCGCCAACAATCGACGCGTCGAGATCATCATCAGCACGGCCCCGCTCAGCTTGCGCTGATGTCCCGGCCGGCGCCTCGTCTCGAGCGACATACGCCCGACGACGATGCGCCGGCCGTTCGAAGACCACCCCGGGAGATCGCCAGCATGCCTCTGCGAACACTGCTCTTGACCACCACCATCCTGCTGGCCGCCGCGTGCGCGACCACGAGCACGGCGCCGAACGAAAGAATCGAGAGCTCGTCCGCGGCAATCCTGGCGGCCGAGGACGGGGGAGCGGCTCGCAGCGCCGACGCCGACCTGTACCTGAAGCTGGCCAAGAGTCAGTTCTGGTACGCGCAAAACCTGCCCAACCCGAACGACAGGGAGCGGGTTGATCGTTTGTTGAGACGGGCACAAGTCGACGCCGAGCTGGCGCTGGCGCTCGCTCACGGCGAAGACCAGAAGGCCGCGGCCCAGGCGGCGGTCGACAAGGTTTCGAAGTTGAACCGGGAAGCGACGAGGTAGAGAGCCATGAAGATCCCGAGTAGCGTCACCACCGGCCTCGCCTGCGTGGTCGCCTGCGTGGCCGCCATCCTGGCCGCCGTCATGATGGTCGGATGCGCGACCGCGCCGCCGGCCGAGTTGATCAAGGCGCGGACGGCGTACGCCCGCGCCAGCGCCGGACCCACGGCCCGGCTGGCGCCCGCCGATCTGCACAGGGCCAAGGTGGCCCTCGACCAGGCGGAGCGTGCCCTCTCGCCCGAGAAGAATCTGGGACGGGCCGTCGATTTCGCCTACATCGCCGGGCGCACCGTCCAGATCGCCGAGGCCCACGCCGCCAGACGCCCTCACGGAGAAGGCGACGACCAGGGCCACGCGGGATCTCGGAGAGAGGCAGGGCGAGCTGGCCACTGAAGCCGCTGGAACCTTGACCGCGGCCCGCGCCGAGCTGGCCGAGGCCCAGCGCGGAGAGGCGCAGCAGGCGCAACAGGTCGGCGTCGAGCGCACGGCTCGTCAGGCTGCCGAGCAAAAGGCCGATGCGTCCGAACAGAAGGCGGGTGCCTCCGAGGAGAGGGCCGCCGCGTCCGATGAGAGGGCCCTGCAGGCGAACGAGGCCCTCGACAGGCTGTCGGCCAAGGCCGACGGGCGCGGCATGGTGATCACCCTCCCGGGAGGCGTCCTGTTTCGTTCCAACGGGACCGACCTGCTGCCCGCCGCGCTGAGACGCCTCGATGAGGTGGCGAGCGTCCTGGTGGCCCAGGGGGAGACCGCCGTCGTCGAAGGCTACACGGACTCGAAGGGCTCGCCGGCGCGGAACGTCGAGCTGTCACGGCGCCGCGCCGAAGCGGTGCGGAGCTATCTCGTCTCCCGAGGCTGCCCGACGGACCGGATCGTGGCCCGAGGCTATGGGACCGGATCGCCCGGTGGCGGACAACGCGAGCGGCGAGGGGCGCGCCAACAATCGGCGCGTCGAGATCGTCATCAATCGACCTGACAGGAGGACACCATGAGCATTGAAACGATTCTCATCTGGATGGCAATTGGTCTGCTCGCGGGCTGGGCGGCCTCGGCCGTCATGGGCGGTGGCTTCGGCATCGCCGGAGACATCCTGCTCGGCCTCGTCGGCGCCATCCTGGGGGGCCTGATCTTCCGTGGCCTGAATGTGCACCTGCCGTTCAAGGGCCTGGCGGCCACGATGTTCGTCGCCTTCGTGGGGGCCGTCGTCCTGCTGCTGCTCTTGCGCCTGATCAGGCGGAGCGCCGCGCGCAGCAAATGAGGCGCGGTTCATGAACCCCCTCGCTTACCTCGCCGTGGCGGTGCTCCTCGTGGTCGCCGTGGCTCTCACCGGGACCGGGCCCAAAGGGGCGAAGCCGATCGGACGCACACGCCTGATGAAAACAGCGCGCGTGGTCCTGCTCGGCGGAATCATCGTATTCGGGGCGATCGGTCTCTTGGGGATCGCTCGGCTCTGAAGCACCAGAAATGAAAAAGGACACCATGCGAAAGTTCCGTATCAGCGTAGCTGCACTGTTTTCAGCACTCTTGACCTGGGGGGCCACCGCGCACGCGGAGGTGACGTCCGGCAGCGACAACGTGCCGCCGGTCAGCGAACGAGCCATGGGAAAGGTCGCCGTTCGTCGTGGCGTCCAGGGGCCGGGGGGGCTGTTCACGGCGCGGGTGCAGCTGCTCGTCAACGCCAGCAAGGACAGCTTTGGCAAGCCGACGTCGCTGGCGCCCGACCTCTTCTATTCGGCCTCGGACACCGTTCAGATCGGTCTCTTGCACACGGGGCCGATGGGCTGGCAGTCGCGCCCGGGCGTCGGCCTCTGCCTCTCGGGCACCGCGAACGGTTGCCCCAAGGTCTACAACAACGTCGGCTTCGATCTGATGTACGGGCTGCTCTTCGGAGACTTCCACCTCTCGCTTCACTCGTCGCTGTACCTGTTCCGCATCCCGGAGCCCACCGGGGTCATGTGGACCATCGGCTTGACCGGCAAGTTCCATTTCACCGACGCGGTCGCCCTGTTCTTCGATCCCCAGGTGGGCGTGATGCTGACCCACCGAGATATCTACAAGGAGCAGCTGTTCATTCCCCTCGAGCTCCAGTTCCAGACGTCGGCGGACGTCTCGGTGAAGGTCCTGTCGGGGGTCCTCGGCCAGCTCTCCGAGCTGGGCGACACGTATCAGGTCCCGCTGGGGCTGGGGCTGGTGGCGAACGTCAGCAGCCGGATGGACCTCGGCCTGCGATTCAGCTTCGACAACCTGCTCGGCAAGGTTCTCCCCGGTGTCTCGCGCACCGACACCCGGTCGTTCGTTCTGCTCCTGACCATCCGTGCCTAGAGCGACCTGCTAGCTCCGCAGGGCGATCCCGAGGCCGAATGAAGCGGCGTTGGCGAGCAGGGCGATGAGAAACGCGCGGCGCGGCCGCAGGTCCGGCCAGATCGTCAGGTAGGCCGCTCCCTCCACCGCCAGGGCGAAGGCCTCGGAGGCCGCGACGCGGAACCCATAGCCCAGCGCCAGGCCCGGAAAGAGGAACCAGACCAGCGGGTGCGTCGCCAGGTTCACCAGGGCGATGACCGCCGCATGCCGGGCCAGCCTCGCGGCGGGGCTGGCCGGGCGTGGCGAGCGATCGAACCGGCCCAGCAGGGGGAGCGCGACCAGCTCCTCGACCAGCAGGGTGAGCGCAAAGGCGCGCACCCAGTCGAGCACCCACGCCGTCACGCGCGCTTCGCCACGCGCGCGCCCGCCGCCATACCCGGAACAAGGAACGCCAGCAGCGCCAGCTCCATCCAGCTGTGAAACGTCGCCAGCGACAGGAACAGCCTGCGGGTTTCGAGCAGCGCGAACAGGGCGCCCGCCAGCACCAGCAGGGCGAGCGCCACCACCGCCGCGACCCCCGCGGGCGACAGGTCACGCCCGAGCTCGCGCCACGCCTTCCGGAACGTGAAGCCGCCCTTCGCAGGGACGTCGTCCCGCGGAATCGCGACCAGCCAGATCGCGTAGTGAACAGATTGCAGGAACGCGAACGCCATCGTCAGCCCGATCGCCTGTCCGTCGGGGAGGCCGGGCGCGAGCCAGTCGGCCGCGACGAACAGGTGCAGGCCCGCGACCGAGAGCGCGCCGTGCCGGAGGGTCGTCGGAAGCAGGAGCCCGCTGCCCAGCAGGGCCGCGCCCACCAGGACGACCGCCACGGGAATCCAGGCCCGACGGACGCCGCGGCGAAACAGCAGGACCCATATGGCGATGGCCAGCAGGTTGTGCGCGTGCACGAAGACCAGCCGAAACAGACGCGGCTCGGCCAGCGACAGGACCGCAACGGCGGCGGCGGCGGCGAGCGCAATGCGTGCCGGCCGCCGCCATCCTCCCGCCATCGCGCCTCCGACGGCGCCCAGGAGGAGCCAGGTCGCGCCCACCCCGTGCTCGAGGAGCAGCGGCGCCTGCGGAAGCCGTCCTGACTCCTCCAGCAGGCGAAGCGCGAGCAAGCTGGCGGCGAAGACCCAGATGGCGTGCAGCCACCAGCGGGGGAGGGCACGACGCAGGACCAGGTGACGCACGTCGGACGCGACGTGAGGGACGCCGAGGGCGATCGGCGCCAGCGCCAGCAGCAGGGAGGGAACCAGCAGCGCCAGCGTGAACGCCGCCAGCGCGTGCAGGCAGAGCAGGACGGTCAGGCGCGCGTCGCGGCCGATGACCACGCTCCGGAGCGGCGGCACCCGAAGGGCCGCGCGCAGGAACAGTCGTCGCAGCTCGTCGAGCGGCTGCAGCAGCACCCGCTCTGCCAGCGCCATCATCGTCGTCGTCGCCGCGAGACCATCACGCCGCAGACGATGACGGCGAGGGCGAGGGTCACCCCCGGCGCGCCGCGCCGCGAGGTCTCCGGCGCGACCGCGCAGCCGGAGCTCTTGCTGGGCGTGGGGACAACGGCGGCGCCGGCCTGGCCTGCAGCGCCGCTCGTCGAACCTGCGGCGCCGGTCGAACCTGCGGCGCCGCTGCTGGAACCGCCGGCGCCGGTCGAACCGCCGCCACCGTCGGCGCGCACGACGCAGCGGTTGCAGGCGTACGTCATCGTGGTGAACCCGCCATCAGGCGCCGGCACCGACTTCGTGCAGGTCGTCATCGTGCAGACCCCCGCCTGATTGAAGCTCGGCCCGGCGGTGGTGCACGGCTGGTCGGGCGCCGTACACGAGTCGGGCGGGGCGAGGTCGGCTGCCGCGGGGGCGGACAGCGCGAGAAGGGCGGCGAATCCTGCGACACAAGACGCGAGTTTCATGAGCGTCACCTCGGCATCCACCATGCCATCTCCCGGCGCCGAGAGCGACGATCGCTACAACGGGTCCGGCAAGCCCTTGAAGGCGGCGCGGACCCCCTCGCTCCACGCCTTGCTGAGGGCGCCGAAGTAAGGATCACCTTTTTCGAAGCGGCGGCGCTTGCGGATCGTGAGGTCGTCGCGCTCGTAGCAGACGAGGTCGATGGGCATGGCGACCGACAGATTGCTGCGCATGGTCGAATCGAACGAAACCAGGACGCATTTGACCGCGTCGCTCAGGCTGGTCGACGGGTCGATCACCCGGTCCATGATCGGTTTTCCGTACTTGGTCTCGCCGGTCTGGAGGAAGGGCGTGTCGGCGCCGGCCTCGATGAAATTGCCCTCGGCGTAGATGCGAAAGAGCCGCATCGGCTCCCCCTTGATCTGGCCACCCAGGATGAACGAGGCGTTGAACGACGAGGTCATTCTTCTCCAGGTACGGCTTGTCCCGCTGTTCGATGGCGCGCATCGCGTCCGAGACGACGCACGCCACGTCGAACATGGTCCGCGCCGTCAAGACGTCGGTGGCGCGTCGGCCGCGGCCGCGGCCGCAGCCTCGGCCCTCTGCGTGAGCACGCTGATGACGGCCTGTGTGCCCGCCAGGCTTCCCGAGCTGAGCAACACCAGCACGCGCTCCCCGGGGCGCTCGAAGATCGTCATCTTGCAGAACGAGGCGAAGTCGTCGACGCCGGCGTGGGTGCGAGAGTCAGACCCGAGAACGATCCCGTCCTTCAGCAGCACACCCACGCAGTAGGTCAAGCGACCACCTCGTCGGTCCAGACCCGGAAGCTCTTGAGGGTGTTGGGTCCGAACGTCGTGGTGATCGCGACGTCGGCGGCGTCGCGGCCGCGCGCGATCAGGACGCGTCCGATGCGCGGGACGTTGTTCCGCGGATCGAAGGTGTGCCAGGCGCCCCCCAGATAGGCCTCGAACCAGCCCGCGAAGTCCATCGGCGAGGGATCCTTCGGAACGCCGATGTCACCGAGATAACCGGTGCAATAGCGCGCGGGAATGTTCAGGCAGCGACAGAGGGTGATGGCCAGGTGCGCGAAGTCGCGGCAGACGCCTTTGCGCTCGTTGAAGGCCTCCCAGGCGGTCTTGGTCGGGCTGGCGAACTGGTAGCCGAACTGGATGTGCTCGTGCACGAAGTCGCAGATCGCCTGCACGCGCTGCCCAGCCGAGCGGGGTGCTCGCGAACTTGTCCCAGGCGAACTGGGACATCTTGTCGGTCTCGCAGTAGCGGCTTCCGAGCAGGAACACCAGCGTCTCCTCCGGGAGCTGCTGGACGAAGTGCTGGGTGGCGTACGGCACCACCGGATCCCGCGCGCCCGTGTCGCTGACGGTCGCGTCGGTGGTCACGCGGAAGTTTCCGGGCGGGGCGACCAGGCGCGTGCACCAGTTTCCGAACCCGTCGCGGTAGCCGGCCGTCGCAACCGCCGGCGTCGTCTTCATGTGGTCGGGCAGGGCGAGGTCGGAGACCCGGCTGTGGTGGACGTTCAGGGTCAGAATGACCGGGGTGAACTGGGGAAACTCGTAGTTGAGCTCGTACCCGACGCGAATTTGCATGTGTGGCTCCTCATCCTGGTCGTTGACTGCACAGGGTGGGGATCGCCGGGGGTTGCGAGCTCACTTCCTAGGGGGGGCGAAGACATCATGACCGAGCGAATCAATATTTAGTCAAACTTCGTCCTGGCCTAGTTGGTGCTACTGCGTTCATATGGACGGCCAGTGAATACAAATCCAAGACTGACGAAGCAGGGCCTGCGCGACCTCAACCAGTACGGACCGAAAGCGGTCAAGGCGCCGGTCGAAGCGTCAACGCAGCCGGCCGTTGTCGAGCCGAAGGTTGCCCCGCCCGTGCCCGCCCCCGCCGAAGCGCCGGCCGCTCCTCTTCCTGTGGTCGGGTAGGCACGCGGAAAAGCTCGTGCAGGACCTGACGGGAACCGAAGAAGCCTCGGCGTCGAGCAACGAGCTCGCGCCACCCGTCGAGTTGGCTCCCGCGGTTCTGACTCCCGCGGTTCTGACTCCCGCGGTTTTGACTCCGACGATTCTGTCGCCCGCGCTCGCAGCGCGCTTCGTGCCCCGTCGCCCTTGCCAGATCGCCTTCGCCGGCATGGTGGCGAGCGAGCCGCCGCGGGTCGAGGTGCACGCCTGGCTGGAAAAGCTGGGCGCGTTGACCGCGGGCATGACCGCCGGACAGGTGTTGATCGAAACGGTCGATCGAGGTCGCAAGGATCGGCACTATCGCGTTCGCATGGACCTGACCCTGCCGACGGGGATCGTCGTCGTCGACTACGACCACCCCAACAACGGTCCGCACGAAGATGTCTTCGTGGCCATCCGCAACGCGTTCCGGGCGGCCCGGCGCGAGCTCGAGACCCACGTGCGCGAGGCCCGGTCTCGAGCGAGCGGCGCCCCGGCGCCCGACTCGTCCTCGTAGCACCCGGGACATGCGGCGCTCGTGGCGCCGCATGTCTGGATGGTGTTTCTAGAAGCCGTTGTCTCCGCCGCCCATGCCAGCGCCGGCGTGGCCATCGCCGTCACCTGACTTCTTCTTCGGCCGCTCGGCGATGAGCGCCTCGGTCGACAGCATGAGTGCCGCCACCGACGCCGCGTTCTGCAGCGCCGCGCGCACGACCTTGGTCGGGTCGATGACGCCGGCCTTCACCAGGTCCTCGTACTCCTCGGTCGCCGCGTTGAAGCCGAACGCGCCCTTGCCGTTCTTCACCTTGTCCACGACGATCGACCCGTCGACGCCCGCGTTCGCGGCGATCTGGCGCAACGGCTCCTCGACCGCGCGGCGGATGATCTTGACGCCGTACTGGCGGTCATCGTCGAACTTGAGGCTGTCCAGCGACGAGAGCGCGCGGATGAGCGCCACGCCGCCGCCCGGAACGATCCCCTCTTCGACGGCCGCACGCGTGGCGTGAAGCGCGTCCTCGACGCGGGCCTTCTTCTCTTTCATCTCCGACTCGGTCGCGGCGCCGACCTTGATCACCGCCACGCCGCCAACCAGCTTGGCCAGGCGCTCCTGCAGCTTCTCGCGGTCGTATTCGGACGTCGTGTCCTCGATCTGCACGCGGAGCTGCTTGACCCGCGCCTCGATGTCGGCCTTCTTGCCGGCCCCCTCGACGATGGTGGTGTTGTCCTTGTCGACGGTGATCCGCTTGGCGCGGCCGAGCTCCTTGAGCGTGAGGGTCTCCAGCTTGATGCCCAGATCCTCGGTGACGGCCTGTCCGCCGGTGAGCACCGCGATGTCCTTCAGCATCTCGCTGCGACGGTCGCCGAAGCCCGGCGCCTTCACGGCGCAGATCTGCAGCGTGCCGCGCAGCTTGTTGACCACCAGCGTCGCCAGCGCCTCGCCGTCGATGTCCTCGGCGATGATGACCAGCGGACGGCCGGCCTTGGCCACCTGCTCGAGCAGCGGCAGGAGGTCCTTCATGCTGGAGAGCTTCTTCTCGTGCACGAGGATGAGCGCGTCCTCCAGCACCACCTCCATCCGCTCCGCGTCGGTCACGAAGTAGGGGGAGAGATAGCCGCGATCGAACTGCATCCCCTCGACAACCTCCAGCGTCGTCTCCATCGACTTCGCTTCCTCGACGGTGATGACCCCTTCCTTGCCGACCTTCTCCATCGCCTCGGCCAGGATCTCGCCGATGACGGCCTCGCCGTTGGCGCTGATCGTGCCGACCTGCGCGATCTCGGTCTTTCCCTTGGTCGGCTTGGCCTGCACCTTGAGGCTCTCGACGATCTTGATGACCGCCGCTTCGATGCCGCGCTTGATGTCCATCGGGTTGTGCCCGGCGGCGACCAGCTTGGAGCCCTCGGTGTAGATCGCCTGGGCGAGCACCGTCGCCGTGGTCGTCCCGTCACCGGCGATGTCGGAGGTCTTGGAGGCGACCTCCTTCACCATCTGCGCGCCCATGTTGGCGAGCTTGTCTTCGAGCTCGATCTCCTTGGCGACGGTGACGCCGTCCTTGGTCACCGTTGGTGAGCCCCAGGACTTCTCGATGATGACGTTCCGGCCGCGCGGCCCCAGCGTCACCTTGACCGTGTTGGCCAGGATGTTGAGCCCGCTCGCGATGCTGTGACGGGCGTTCTCTGAAAAGACGATCTCTTTGGCTGACATGATTCTGTTTCCGTTTCTTTGTTGGTTCGTGTGCGGTTACTCGATCACGGCGAGGACGTCGTCCTCGCGAAGGATCAGGTGATCGGTTCCGTCGATCTTGATTTCGTTGCCCGAGTACTTCGCGAACAGGACCTTGTCGCCCGCCTTGATCTCGAGCTTGCGCAGCGAGCCGTCCTCCTGGATCTTGCCGTTTCCGACGGCGACGACCTTCGCCTCCATCGGCTTCTCCTTGGCGCTGTCGGGGATGAAGAGCCCACCGGAGGTCTTGTGCTGCTCTTCGGTACGCGTGACGAGAAGCCGGTCGTAGAGGGGTCTGAGTTTCATTTTTCGTTGTCCTTGCTTGGGTTGTTCGACCTGTCTGGTCGAACGGGAAGCCACGGGACGGGCGCACAAGAGCGCCAAGCCGCGGGGCAAATGGAACGGCCCACCGGGCTGGTCGTCGCTGCCCAGTCATAAACACCGCCGGGCCGCCGTCAAGCAGTCAGCCGGAAAGAGTGCCAGAAAACGCCTCTATAGGCGTGTGATATCAGATGGTTGAGAGATCACGCGTCGCCCACCGGGCGGCCCCACGCCAGCCGCCCCTCCATGAACACGGCGGCGACCATGTCCCGCTGCAGGGTCATGCGCCGTCCGCGTTCGGGCGACAGCTCGTGCTCGGCGACGAGGTCGCGGACCCGGCGGAAGATGAGGAGGCCGCCCTCGATGCCGTCGAAGCGCATGCCGCCGAAGCCGACCCGCGCGGCCCCCGCGTCGTCCTCGGACGAGACGACCTGGTCCGTCGGCAGAGGCACACGGCGGCCGTCGGCGAACCTCACGAAGGTTCCCGGCGGTCCGTTCTGCAGGATCCGCAGGCGGTCTCCGGAGGCGGGCCGCCGGAAGCTGGGCTCCGTCTCGATGCGGCTTCCCCTCACGAACTCCACGCTGCAGAAGATGTCCGCGCCTTTGCCTGCTGTCGCCGTCATTGATGGGCCCGGCTCATAGTAAGTGAAAACGCTACCGGACCAGCTTCGACAGCAGGCGGATGTAGGCCACCTGATAGCCATCGCTGGGCTCGGTCACGCTCCAGGAGTTGAGCGGCCAGGCGGTGTTGAAGTCCTTGTACGACTTCTGCGCGGGCTGGCCCTTCGGCGGCGAGATCGACAGCGACGAGCAGACGGCGTTGTTGGCGGCTCCGCCGCAGCCGGAGGGGCAGCATCCGTCCCAGTCGTACCCCGGGTTGGGGCCGCCCGTGAGGTAGCCGGGCGGCGGACCATAGGTCGACGAGCCGGCGCGATCCCACATCGCGCTGCCGTCGGCGAACCAGGTGTGGAACATCTCGTTGGCGCAGCTCTCGGCGCCGTGGGCGTACATGTTCGTCAGGTAGACGAGCGACAGCGGGTTCGTGCCGTGCAGGTAGTGGACGTAGCGCGACGCCGCCCGCGTCATCTCGGCGTTCGACGCGGCGTCGAGGCGGTGGCTCACCACGGCGGCGAACAGGTTGCCGACGTTCGACTTGGTGGAGTTCGAGCCCCAGACGTAGTCGTTCATGTACGCGAGGTACGGGTCCTGGTTGCCGGTGATGGCGCCGAGGTTGCCGCTGCTCTTCGCCCCCGTGAGGTAGGCGCTGCGGATCGCGGTGACCGTCGCGGCGGTCGCGCCCGTCGCGTCCGCGTAGTCGAGCGCGGCGTCTTGCCCCTGCACGTCCCAGGGGGCGACGTAGTTGCTGTACGTGATCAGGTGAAGCTGGGCGTGGTTGCGCGTCGAAGAACGTCCGGTAGGTCGGCGTCGCCGGTCGCGGCGTAGAGCTGCGCGGCCGCGTCCAGCTTGTAAGGCGAGGCGCCCGTAGTCGTCGGTCTCCTGCTGGCCCGAGCCCAGCCCCGACGAGCCCGTTGCGCTGTCGTTGTTCTTGAACAGGACGGCCGGGTTCGCGACCGCCCAGGTCCAGGCGGTCTTCGCGCGCGCCAGCAGATCGGCGGCGGCGGTGTCCAGCGCGGCGTTGCCGGGCAGCTTCAGGATGCGCGCGCCCGCCGCGAACGCCGCGGCGGTGGCCAGCGTCGCCGACGTGTTCGCCGGCCCGTAGAGGCTCTGCCCCGTCGCCGCCGACGGCGGGCTGGCCGAGGGCTCACCGACGATGCTGAGCACCGAGCCGTCCGAGCTCTGCATGCGCACCAGGAAGTCGAGCCCCCACTTCGCTTCGTCGAGCAGGTCGGGGATGCCGTTGCCCGACTCGGGGATGCCGTAGTCGTCCGTCCAGATGGTGGGGTTCTCGGCGTACGCGCGCAGCAGCCCTTCGACGTAGCCGGCCGTCCAGCTGGTGTACTTGTTGAGGTCGCCCGCGTCGTACCAGCCGCCCCGGAGATCGCGCTCGGTGGCGGCGTTGTTCTTGTCGCTGTAGAGGCGGCAGTGCTGGTCCTGCAGCGCGCCCGTGAAGCTGGGCGGCGTCGACCCACCCCGCGCCCGCGTGGGCGCGCGTCCTTGGTCTGCCCGGCGCGCTGGTAGAAGAACATCCGGACGGCCTGCTTGAGGACGTCCCGGTAGACCTGGTCCGCCGATCTGGAACGGGTAGGAGCGCACGCCCCGATCGACGTCGAGGACGTAGTAGTCGCCCGGGCGCCGTCACCGAGGTGAACGTGAACCACCAGGCCTTGTCGCCCGACGAGGCGTCGGTGGCGCCGGCGTTCCACGCGGCGGGCGCCGCCATGAAGACGCGGGCGCCGGTGGCGGCGTTGACCAGCGCGTAGGTCGCGCCCGGCGTGAACGACTCGCTGGCGTCGAAGCCGGTCTGCGGATCGCGGATGACGGCGATCTTCTCGCCGTCGGGCAGGTAGCCGAACTGATCGACGACGATGTACTTGCTCACCGGCGCCGCGCCGCCAGCGCCGGAGCTGCCGGCCGTGGCACCGCTGCCTGCGGCACCCGTCGCTCCGCCGCGCCCGGCGCCTGCGGCACCCGTCGCTCCGCCCCTACCGGCGGCGCCCGTCGAGCCGGCGCTGCCGCCGCTGCCGGCGGTGCCCGTCGCTCCGCCGCGCCCGGCGGCGGCGCCCGCGGTGCCGGTGCCGGCGGCTCCGGTGCTCCCAGCGGTTCCGCCGCTCCCCGCCGTCCCCGTACCGCCCGCGCCGCCGCGCGCTCCGGCGCCGCCCATTCCGCCCGCGGCCTCACCGCCCGCCCCCGCCGTCCCCGCGCCGTCGCCCGCCCCGCCGCCGCAAGCTCCGACCGCGAACAAGGTTGCACCCAGGAGACAGGCTCTTCGCGTAGTGCGCACGACTCGATGGTATCGCGGACCGGCGTCCGCGAGAACCCGCTCACACATGCCCGCTAGCACGATCAGGCCGTGCAGAAAGCGGCGGGCGAGGTCAGCGCGCGGGGACGAGCTGGCGGCTCGTCTGCCACGATCGCACCTGCGCGGCGACGCGGTCCCACGGGATCCAGAACAGGTGGCAGATGATGAACTCCGGGAAGGTCGGGCCCATCAGCAGGCGGATTCCGACCAGGGCGCCGCACATCCCGAGGGGGAAGATCACGCGCGCCCGGCGGTTGAACAGCGCCAGCGGATAGCAAAACTCCACGACGACCGTGCTCACCGCCAGCAGGTTGCACAGGATCGGATGCTGCGCGAACCACAGCCCGAGATTGCCGGCCGGGTTCTCGTTCGCGACCTGATAGCCGTGCTGCAGGAGCAGGTTGGACATGTTGTCCGAGATCATCCAGCTGAGGCCGCCATGGTGCAGCTTCTCGAAGCCGGCAGAGAAGAACACCAGGCTCATGACCAGCCAGGCGGCCCGCACCGGCCACCGGTATTCACCGCTGGCCCCGAGGTCGGCGGCCGCGCCACGCCGCCGCGCCAGCCACCGATCCAGGGAGAAGGCGTCGCCGGCGCGCGAGATCGCGAGCAGACCCAGGATCAGCACGACCATCGCGTCGAAGTGGTGCATCTTGCCGAAGTTGTGGGGGAGACCCAGCAGGTAGAAACCGCCCACGGCCGCGACGGCGACGCTGGTTCGCGAAAACAGCCCCAGCGCCGAGGTGAGGAGCGACGCCTTCCAGATCAGGCTCAGCGCGACCAGCGCGGGCGCGCTGAGAACGGGGATATGGAGTCTCTTGAACAGCGCGATCGGGAACCAGAACGCGCGCGAGACCTCGCCCCACTCCGCCCAGCTTTCCGTGGCGTAAAGGATCAGCAGCAGCCCGTAGAACAGCGCGCGACACAGCCCGAGATTGTCGGGGCGCACGGGCGTGAACCAGAACGCGTTCCAGTGGGCGCGCACGGCCTTCATGGGGTCACGCCAACCTCGGCAACCAGTGCGCGCTCCTCCGGACGATGGAGGTTCACGGCCCAGGGCCGGAGCTCGTGCTTGGTTTGATAAAGCCGGAGCCGGGTGATCTCGGGGCCATCGTGATGGCCCGTCTGCCGTCGCCGGTGGTAGCGCTCCAAGGTGTCCTTGAGCGCTTCGTGGCGCCGCGTCGGATCCTCCGTCAGCGTCACCTTCTCCAGCGACTCGAAGATGCGTGACTGGTCGAACGGCGCCATGTGCTCGTTCGCCAGCATCGGCGTCTCGCTGCCATCGGCCAGCACCCCGACGAGGCGCAGGCGGACGAGGTCCTTTTTGACTTTGACCGTCGCGTACATCGGGTACCTGCAGAACGGCCAACGATCCTGTCCCACGTAGGTGGCGTTCGCGTGCAGGGCGACGACACCGAGGATCATGGCGCTGACGATCATGAGGCGACGCTTCGTCATCCCGGTCCCGGGCGCGCCCGTCGGAGAAGAGCCGACCCCCTCGTGTCCTGGCTTGATCAGCTCGACGACACTCACGGCACCTTAATGTAGCGGTGTCGCGCGTTCCCTCACAATACTTCGCGCTCCCGCATACTCATTTTGCGGGGTGCGTGTAGGGCTTGGTGGGTACCGACCGCCCCGAAAAACAGTCTTCACGGACGGCGCAAAGCAGCACGGCACGAGGCGTCGAAAACGGCGGTACTCTCCGTCCTCGGCCCGCAGACGCTGGAACGCCGTGTTGAGGTTCTCCTTCTTACCAACCGCCATGCTGGCGGCACTGACCGCCGCCGGCTGCGGCGGCGGCCGTGATGCCTCGGGCACGGGGGGAGCGGCAGGCTCGGCTGCGACGGGCGGCGCCGCCGGCGGCTCCCCCGCGATCGGCGGCGGCGGCGGTCGCGGCGGTGGGACAGCAGGGGCGAGCGTCGGAGGCAACGGGGGAGCGGCCACGGCGGGAAACGGAGGAGACGCCGGGAGCGGGGGCAGCGGCGGCGGCGGTCGCGGCGGCGCGAGCGGCAACGGCGGCGTGAACGGCGGGGGCGGCAGCGGCGCCGGGGGCGCGACGGCGGCGGGAGGCGCGGGCGGTTCCTTCCCGACCGGCGACGAGTTCGACGGCAGCGCCCTCTCGCCGGCGTGGACGGTGTTCCGCCCCGACCTGGCCGACGTGGTTGTGAGCGGCGGCGCCCTGTCGCTGACGCCGCACGCTGGCGACCTGTGGTACCAGGCGAGCCAGGGCGTGCTCGTCTACAAGCTGGTGACCGGCGACTTCAAGGCGACCGCCACCGTTCACGCGCGGCGGGCGTCGAACCCCGACCTGCCGCCGAACCAGTTCGCCGACGTCGGAGGCCTCATGGCCCGAAGCCCGGGCGGCTCTGCCGAGAACTACGTGCTCGGCGTGGTCGGCTACGCCGAGATGAACCAGCTCGCGGTCGAACACAAGAGCACCACCAACAGCAAGAGCGTGTACGGCGAGACGGCCTTCACCGCCGACGCCGAGCTCAGGCTCTGCAGGACGGGGGCGACCTTCACGATCTACTACCGCCACCCCGGCGACACGGGGTGGCCCATGTCCGTCGCGCCCATCACCCGGTCCGACCTGCCGGCGACGCTCCAGGTCGGGATGGTCGCGTACACGGGCGCGCCGTCTCCCGACTACGTCTCCCTGTTCGATCGCGTCGCGTTCGAACCGGTCGGCGCCGGCTGCGAGCGGATGTGACCGGAATGCGTTCCCGCGAGGTGAGTCGCTTCGCCGCCATCGTCCAGCGCGGGGAGGCGGACCTCGAGCTCGACGTGGCCGCGCTGCTGATCGGCGCCTGGGAACAGGAAGAATTCGACGTCGAGCCCCACCGCCGCACGCTCGATGCGCTCGCCGCCCGGTCAGCGCCGGCCGTCGCCGCCGCCGGCTCGCCGGACGAAGCGGGGCGCGCGCTGGGGAGGACGCTGTTCGCCGAGCTCGGCTTCCGCGGCAACACGGACGACTACTACGACCCCCGCAACAGCTTCCTCGCCCAGGTGCTCGCTCGGAAGGTCGGCATACCGATCACCCTTTCGGTCCTCTACCTCGAGGTCGCGCGGCGCCTCGGTCTCGACGCCGCGGGCGTCGGCTTCCCGGGACATTTCCTGGTGCGCGTCGACGGCGGGCCCGCGCCGCTGATCCTCGATCCGTTCGGGGGCGGCGTGGCGCTCGACCGGCCCGCTCTCGAGGCGATGCTGGCCCGCGCCTCGGGGCCGAAGGTGCGCCTCGCGGACGTGTCGCTCGCGGGCGCGCCCAAGCGGGCGATCCTCATCCGGATGTTGAACAACCTGGTCGCCATCTACGGCCAGGACGGCGACAGCTTCCGATCGCTCGAGGTGCTCGAGCGCCTCGCCGTCCTCGATCCGTCCGACGACGGCATCGCGGCCGCGCTCGAGCGCCTCCGCCGCCTGGTCGTCTCGTTGAACTGAAGACCTACCGGGGCGTGTTCCAGCCGCCGACGTCGGCGACCAGGGCGTCCGCCTCGCGGGGGCCCCAGGTCCCCGGCTCGTACTCGAACATCGGGGTCGGGCCGTGGATGACGGGATCGACGATCGCCCAGGCCGCCTCGACGACGTCCTGGCGCGCGAACAGCGTGGCGTCGCCCTCCATCGCGTCTCCGAGCAGCCGCTCATACGCGCCCATGCGTCCGTCCGCGCCCTGCTCCGGCGCCTCCGTCACGGTGAGCGCCACCGGCTCGCCCGCCATCTCCTCTCCCGGGCGCTTGGTGCGCGCGTCGATGGTGATGGCCACCTGGGGGCTGAGGCGGAAGCGCACGGTGTTCCCCGCGGCCGGGGGCGGTTCGGGGAACACGACCTGCGGCGGCAGCTTCAGCTCGACGGCGACCTCGGTCAGCGTCTCCGCGAGGGCCTTGCCGGCGCGCACGTAGAAGGGGACCCCCTGCCAGCGCCAGGAGTCGACGTGCAGGCGAACGGCGGCGTAGGTCGCCATGTACGAGTCCTTCGCCACCCCGGGTTCCTGTTGATAGCCGCGAAACTGCCCGCGGACCATGTCCCCGACGGCGAGCGGCCGTATGTTGCGCAGCACCTTCGCCTGCTCGTCGCGAATGGCCTCGCCGTAGGTCGCGCTCGGCGCCTCCATCGAGAGGTAGCTGATGATCTGCAGGAGGTGGTTCTGGATCACGTCGCGGATGACGCCGGTCTCGTCGTAGAACTTGCCTCGCCCCGCGACGCCGAAGCTCTCCGACATCGTGATCTGCACGTTCTCGACGTAGTTCCGGTTCCAGATCGGCTCGAGAAACGCGTTGGCGAAGCGGAAGTAGAGAATGTTCTGCACCGCCTCCTTGCCCAGGTAGTGATCGATGCGGAACACCCGCTCTTCGGGGAGGGCGCGATGGATGGTCGCGTTGAGCGCCCGCGCCGAAACGAGATCCCGGCCGAACGGTTTCTCGACGACCACGCGGGCCCTCTCGGTCAGGCCGGCCTGATGCAGCTGCCCGATCACCGTCGGGAACGTGCTCGGTGGAATCGCCAGGTAGTGCAGCGGGCGCCGGGCCTCGCCGAGCTCGGCCTTGAGGCGCGCGAAGGTGTTCGCGTCGCCGTAGTCGCCGTCGACGTAGCGGAGCCGTTTCGTCAGCAGCGCGAAGGCGCTCTCGTCGACGCCGCCGCCGTGCTCCGTCAGGCTGGCGCGCGCCCGTTCGACGAGCTGCGCCAGCGTCCACCCCGACTTCGCCACGCCCACCACGGGAAGCTCGAGGCGCCCGCGACGCGCCATCGCCTGCAGCGCCGGGAAGATCTTCTTGTAGGCCAGATCTCCGGTGGCGCCGAAGAAGACCAGCGCGTCCGAGGGGGCCTTGTCACCTCGCGCGTCGTCGTCGCTCACCAGGTCAGCTTACTCTCATGGCGCCGTCGTCGCCGTTCGCAGGTCTATCTCCCCGGTTCCCCCCTGCTCGCCGATGAAGTCGCCGCAACAGCCCGGGGGGCGTTGGGCCATCTCTCTCGCGACGCGCACGATGGTTCCCCCGACGGTCAGATCGACGATGCAGGTTCCCGCCGCCGCGGCTTCGACCTGTACCTCCATGCAGTCGCCGTGGATCGTGGCGTCGAAGTCATCGGGGACGCAGCGGAACCGCCCCGCCGCGCACGCCGGCCCCGACAACGTCACGGCGGTGACCGGCGCGCCCGTCGTGATCACCAGCCCGACGACGCCCGAGGCGCAATCACAGGCGGTCTCGCCACAGGACCCGACGACGAACGCCGCCGCGAAGCTGACAACCAAACCGAAGCCCAGACGCCGCATGGCAGACCTCCATTAAACCTCACAAATCGATGACGACGTCGCGAAGGGGTTGTGAGCAGCAGACGAGCAGGTTGCCGTCGGCCGGCTTGTCGAGTGGCTCTGGCCCGTAGACGACCTCGCCCGAGACCAGCCCGCTTTCGCAGTTGTGACAGACCCCCGTCCGGCACGACCAGCGGACGGGGACGTCGCACGCCTCGGCGAGCTCCAGGAGGCTTCCGTAGCCCGACGACCTCCAGTGCGCGGTGATACCGCTGCGCGCGAACGACACCAGCGGACCGGTGCCGGCGTCGTCCGCGGGCAGGTGGGGCGCGCGCGTCGCCGCGCCCACCACCCCGGGGGTCAACGGCGCGCTGCCGGTGAAGAGCTCGACGTGAATCCGCGCCGCCGCCACCCCCAGCGCGGCGAGCGCCTCTTTCATCTGCGCCATGAAGGGCGTTGGTCCGCAGAGGTAGACGTCGGCGTCTCGCGGGACGTCGAGCTCCTCGAAGACCGACCGTGACAGGTGGCCGGCGGCGTCGAAGTCCACGCCCATCTCGTCGTCCGCGCCGGGCCTGCTGTAGCGGACATGGCTGCGCCCGCGGGCCAGCGCGGCGATCAGGCGGCGGATTTCGGCGGCGAAGGGATGATGCTGGCGATCACGCGCGGCGTGCAGCCACCAGACCGGCCGTGTCGCGCCGATCGCCACCAGCGACTGGAGCATCGCCAGAACCGGTGTCGCCCCGATCCCCGCGCTGAGCAGCACGATGGGGCCGTCTCCGGCTGGCAAGACGAAGCTTCCACGCGGCCCGCTGACGTCCAGCGCATCGCCCGTCTTTACGCGCTCGCGCAGGTACGTCCCCGCGGCGCCGTTCGGCTCGACCTTCACGCTGATGCGATAGCGTTCGGTCGAGGGTGGCCCGGAAAGCGAGTAGCTGCGAAAGAGGACGGGGTCGCCGTCGGCGCGGCGAAGGCGCAGGACCACGTACTGGCCCGGCAGCGGGAGCGGCAGCGGCTGGCCGTCCGCGCTCTGCATCGTCAGCGAGAGGACGTCCGCCGACTCGTGCGCGATCGCGGTCACCGCGAGCGGCCGAAATCCGGGTGCGGTCGGATGCGCGGCGGCCGCCGGCGCGAGCCCCGCGTTGCCGCTTCCGGCGCCGGTCGTCGGGCTCTGCAGCAGCGCCTCGAGGGACCAGCGCCACCCGGGCGACAGCGCTTCGAGCTGCAAGGCGCGTCGCAGCTGGTCGTGGGGATGATGGGGCGAATAGAGGAGGGCGTTGATCTCCGCGACGGTCATCCGCTCCTTCGCCTCGCCCACCTTCACGATCTCGTCGCCCGCGCCGACCTCCCCCTCCGCGAGGACACGAAGGTAGAACCCCGGCCGTCCGCTGGCGGTCAGCAGGGCCGGCATCCGCGGCTCGTTCATCCGGATGCCGACGCGATAGCAGGTGACCCGCGGCTGCGTGACCTCGAACAGCGCGCTGCCGATCCGATAGCGGTCACCGATGCAGACGACGTCGTCGGGCAGTCCTTCGATGGTGAAGTTCTCGCCGAACTGTCCGTGAACGAAGTCGGTCCGCTTCAGCTGCTCCTGCCAGTAGCGATACGATTCGAGCTGATAGACGAAGACGGCCCGCTGCTCACCCCCGTGTCCGCCCAGATCGCCTTGCCCGTCTCCGTCGACATTCAACCGGCCCACCCGGCGGCGGCCCGCGACGGGGTCCTTCCAGATCCCGGTGTGCACGGTGCGGCCGTTCCACGGGATGTCCCGTGGAAGACCGACGTTCACGGAGACGAGTCGGGGCATGTCCATCGTTCGATGGGGTTCGCCGGCCGCGATCGCAAGGCCCCTGACGCCGGGCCCGCCGTGTTCAGAGCGGGGTGCGCGTTTCGAAGGCAGGCAGGGGCGCGATCCGGCAGCGCCCCTCCTCCAGCCAGACCCGCACGCCGCGCCCGCGGAGGGCGGGCGGAATGTCGTCGCTGAGCAGATAGCCGGCGTCGACGCCGACGAGCTCGGCCTCGAGGCGCAGGCAGAAGATCTGGGCCTCCGTGGCGCCACGAACGCCCGCGACGGCGCGCCCGCGCAGGGGAGCGTAGACGTGGATGTTGCCGTCCGCGAGCAGCTGCGCGCCCGGATTCACCGGCGCGAGCACGATGAGATCGCACTGCTGCGCGTAGACGATCTGGCCCGAGCGCACGGGCTCCCGCACGACCAGGGGGAGGCGCAAGGTCGGGGTCGCGTCGGGGCTCGGGGCAGGCGCGGCGGGCGGCTCCTGCTCAGGCGTCGCCGCCGCGGGGCTTGCGGGGGGCTCGCCGTCGCTTGAATGCGAGGGCGCGGGCGAAGGCGCGGTCCCCTCCAGCGCGGCCAGTCTCCCGGCCCAGCGCGCCTGCCGCTCGTCGGTCGGTGCCGCGCCGTGGAGCAGGCGCCGATAGATCGCGATCGCGTCCGCGGTTCGCCCCTGACGAGCCGACAGCTCGGCCATCGTCTCGGTGACGAAGATGTCGGGGACCTGCTGGTGTTCGGTGTTCGGCGGCACGTGCGACAGACTCACACGAAAGGAAACAGCTCGTCGTCGAGCAACACGGCGGCCCCCTCGCGGTAGGCGCGTCGCAGGTGGGCGCCCCAGCGCGTCTCGAGAATCGACGGTGGGCGGCAGCTCTTTGACGGGCCGCGATTCGACGTCGGCGCCGCGCGACCAGCGGCCGGCGGCCGCGATTCGCCCCCCGAGCCGGCGCCAGGTCTGCTCGGCCTTGTCGGTGTCGCACGCCTTGATCTCGTCGGCGAGCTCGTCCAGTTCAGCGCCCGGTGGCGGGAGGGGCAGGCGTTCGGCGCTCTCCACGTCGACGCCCGTGATCCGGGAGAAGGCGGCGCCGGCGAGCGCGGCGTCAATCGCGGGACCGGCCTTCATCACCTTCAGCAGCGCTTCGACCGCCGCGGGCCGACCGAGGAGGGCCAGCACCCGGAACCGGTCCCGGGCGAGCGCCGGCGCCGCCCCGAGGGCTGCCGCGAGCGGCGTGTCCGCCGGCTCGCTCAGCGCGGCGAAGAGCAGGTGCTCGGGCAGCGCGGCCGCGGACGGCGTCGCGGCGACGGTCCGGAGGTGCTCCAGGAGCCAGGAGAGCCCGCTGCGCGCCGCGGCTTCGAGGGCGGCGCGGCGAACGTCCGGAATGGGATCCGCGAAGGCGGCCTGGTAGTCGCCCGCAATGGCCCGTTCCGGATCGCCGCGGCGCGCGGGGCCGAGGCGTCCCTCGACCCGCCACGCCAGCGCCCGCGCGGCGGGCTCGGCCGCCGCCAGCAACGAGAGCTGCCGTCCCGGCGGCAGGGGACCGCCACGCGCGACGACGATCGCGCAGGACGTCGCCGCCACCGCCGGAGCATCGGCCGCGAGCGGCAACAGCCGGAGGAGCCCCGGTCCGGCGCAGAGCGCGAGGGCCGGTCCGATCGCCGCCGCGGTCGCCGGCGCACCGAGCGCCGCGGCCAGCAGCTTGTCAGCCTCCGGGTCGTTCATGCGCGCGAGCGCGAGCGCGGCGGCGGCTGCGGCGGCGGGCTCACCGGCGAGCGCCGGCGCGAGCAGGGGCCAGGCCTGCTCTCCCGCGAGCACCAGGGCGTCGGCGTGCGCGTCCATCCGGGCGTCGATTCTCCGCAACGCCACGGCGTCCGCGTCGGGCGAACGGAGCGCCCGCATTCGACGGTTCCAGAGCGCCTCCAGCTCCTCCAGATGCTCTTGCAGAATGTCGCGTCGCCACTCGGGGACGTCGATCAACATGTCTGCGCAGAAGCTAACACGTGCCTGTCCGTTCCTGACGTAGGATGCGCCCGTGTGGGTTGCCGTGCGCGCGATGGCGGTCCTTGCCCTGATGATCGGATGCGCGAGCAAGTCTTCCTCTGAGTCTTCCTCGATGGCCAAACCGCCGAGCACCGAGCTGCCCTCGAGCCCGCCGCTGGCCGGGCTCTCGTACGCCCTGACCGGCTCGATGCGGGGGTCCGTCATCGTGGAACCCGACGGCACGCGCGTCGTCGTCACATCGACGTCGTCGACGAGCGAGTGGACCGAAAACCATCGGGTCGAGGCGACTTTGGACACGACGAGCCACCCTCCCGTCCTCCGCTGCCGGGTTCGCGTGCAATCCGGAGACAGCAAAGAGATCGTGCTCGGCGGCACGGCGCCGCCGCGCGCGACCGAGCGGATCGCGCTCCTGAATGACGCCGATGCGCCCTGGGGCCAGCTCGTCTACGACCGGGACTCCGCGCGGGTGATCGACCCCGAGGGAAAGACCCGCGTCGAGATCACGCGCGTCCAGTCCGGCGCGGCGCCCGCCGGCGGCGGCTTCATGCTCCCGGCCGCCGGCACGCCTCTTTTTCACGTGCGGGTCGTGGACCCGAAGGGTGCGCCGGCGAGCGGCGCCGCGGTCTTGCAGCCGTAGGCCGTCCGGGCGCCGGCGGTCAGCCCCAGAATTTCCACCAGGGGCGATCGATCTTGATCTGCCCCGCGTCCAACCACAGCGTGCCGCGGACGACGCGCGGCTCCGCGGATTCGCCAATCAGGTTGTGATACTCGACGCGGACCTGGTGGGTTCCGGAAGCGACGTCGATCTTCCGCCGGATCTCCAGGTCCAGGCTCGCTCCCGGCGCCAGGGTCACGGTCGGTGTGCGCGCAGACGACGAATGCAGGTCGGCGGGCGTCACGTTTATCTGTTGTTGTTCTTGCCTTCCGCGAACGTCGACGAGGACCAGCCGAATGCCGCTCCAGGCACCGGGCGCGCCGGGGTCACCCACCAGCGGGTTGCCCATGGTCAGGGGCTCGGTTCCGGCGTTCGTGAGCCGGAGGGAGAGAACGGCCTCGTGGCCTCGCTCGACCCTTGGCGAGACGAGAGCCGCCTGTCCTCGAAGAACCCTCAAGGGATGCTTGCGCAGCTCGCCGATCGCCGCGTCCAGCGTCGCCAGCACCGGCACGAGCTCCGGCGGTGGTGGCTTCATCGGGAATCCGCGCATCTGCGGCGCTGCCTCCTTGGGACCGCGCACGCCGAGGAATAGCTGCTTGGTGCCCGGGGCGATGGTCGACGGCCCGGGAAGTGTCTCGTATCCGCTGGTCCGCAGCGCGGCCCAGGCGGCCGCGAAGCGCTCTCGGGGCAGCGTCGCCTTCCAGACGCCGATCTCCGGATGGCCGTCGTAGTTGAATGACAGGTCCAGTGAGCTGGCCGCATCGCGGGCGAGCTCCATCATTTCGCTGCCCGACCACCCCACGTCGCGCGAGAGATTGATCGCCACCGGTTCATTCATGGGCGCCGCCTCGGTCTCTTTCTGGTCGGTTGCCGCCAACGTCACCACCGCCGCACCGGCGGCCAGCACGCCGCGCCACGGTCTCACGACGTCAGCGTCCGTCCCGGATGTCGACCGGGCCGAGCTCCAGCCAGAGTGATCCGGTCACCAGCTGCGGGTTCTTCGGATTCTCGACGAGCCCGTGATACTCGAGGCGGCCGGTGTAGCGTCCCGGGGCGAGGTAGGCCTTCTTGCGGATCCGGAACGGAAGCGCCTTCCCCGGATCGAGCGTCACCGTCGCATCCGTCGGCGATCCTGTAGGGGCACGCATCTGCGAAACCGACAGATCGACCGCCTGTCCCCGACCCGCGGTATCGACCATCACCAGGCGAAGCCCGTTCCAGGCGCTGGCGGCCGCATCCAGCGGATTGCCCATCTCCAGGGGGAGGCGGCCGCTGTTTCCCAACACCATTTCAATCTCCAGCAGCTCGGAAGGCGCGAAGACCGGCTTCGCCCAGCCGGCCGCCGCATGGATGACCCGCAAGGGGTGGAGCCGGATCGGGGCGAGCAAGCGTTCGAGCTCGACCGAGAGCGCCGACAGCGCCGGTTCCAGCGCCGTCAGCTCGAAGGCCCGCAGCGTGGGCGCGGCCTCTCCTTGCTGGCGTTCGCCCACTGACAGGAACTTCGCCTCCGGGGAGACCTCGGTCGGGCCCGGGAGGGCGGCGTAGCCCGAGCGGCGGACCAGGGCCAGCGCCTGCGCGAATTCCGCGGGCGAGACCGTCTGCTGCCAGACGCCGATCTCGGGCCTCCCGTCGTAGTTGAAGGTGACGTCGACGCTGGAGGGCTGGTCGCGGGCCAGCTCCGCGGTGAGGGCGCCCGCCCAGCCGACGTCGCGGGAGTAGTTGATGGCGACGACGTCGGCGGTCATCGCATCTTCAGGAGCTTCGTGTCGCCGAGGACAGTGCCGGCCTTCGTCTTGAACCAGGCGTGAAAGTCCTTGAAGTGCCGCTCGTAGACGGTGCGACCCGAGCTCATGATGCTGGCCGGAACGTTGGTGTAGAGGCGCAGGGGGTCGCAGGCGCCGGCGGGATACTCGTCGTACATCCCGATCTGATGGCCGAACTCGTGGGCGCGCACCGTCGCGGGAACGCCCGAGGCCTCTTCCCACCAGGTGTGCGAGTACCACCAGAGGGGCGTCCCCCAGCCGCTCGCCTTGTTGGCCCCCTCGTGAAGCTCGACCTGTTTGCCATGGCCGGCGCCCCACTCGCACACGATGTGGATCGCGAAGGCGCAGCAGCCTTGCTCCGAATAACAGTCGCAGGTGTCGCCGCGCTTGCAGTCCTTTCGGTGGATCTTGAACTGCTTGTTCCAGACCTCTTCGATCTCGTTCTTCCAGCGTTTCTTCTGCTTGTTGCTCGCCGAGGCGTCGCCTATCAGCTTGAAATTGACCTTGCGCGTGATCGTGAAGATGCCGTTCTTGATCTCGGCCTGGTAGCAGACCTCCCAGCCGTAGTTGACGACCTGCCCGGCGGCGTTCTTGTTGGCGACCCACGTCTTGGCGCCGTTGACGACCGACTGGATGAACTGCGGTGTCTTGACGTTGTTGGGGCCGATCAGCTCCTTGGCGTCCGGGGCGGTCTTCAGCGTCAGCAGGTTCGAGTCGCGCGTCCCCTTGAAGAACAGCTGCTCGGCGGTCAGCTTCACCTCTTTCGCGAACCGCCCCCGGCGCGCGATCCACTTGAATTTCCCCTTGTCGCCGGAGATCGGGACCTTGAAGTAGGCGGCGACCTCCTGCTTCGAGCTGTGGGCCTCGCCGGGCGCCTTGCGGACGACGTTGATCGGAAGCGTCGCGCCGGCCGCGAAGCTCTTCGTCTCGGCGTCGAGCTCGATCTCGTCGCCGCAGCACCCCTCCGTCTTGGCCCAGGCGAGCTTCGTCACCTGGGGGATCTCGGGGTCCTTGCCCTTGCCGGCGGGGTTGGAGGCGCCGGGGGCCTGCACCTCGGTGCCGGGGGGCGTGTTGGTCGGGGAGCCGCCGTTCTGCAGCATGATGTCCGTCAGGCGAAAGACGTTCTCGCCGTCGACCTTCACGTCGAACGAGTAGAGCTTGGGATAGGCCTTGCCCTTGATCTTGTTCGAGACGACGCCCATGGCGCTGCCGGCCTCGTCGCCCGCGCTGAGCATGAAGCTCGACGACTTGAGCATGATCGGGTTGCCGTCCATCTTGACGGAGCTGCTCCCCGCGTCGGTGTCCTGGGACTTCGCGATGTTGGGGTAGGGGAGCGGGATCGGCCCGGCCGGTGACGGCGTCTTGCAGACGTCGGGGAAGATCATGCTGATGCCGCCGCTGTCCTTGTGGACGACGGTCAGCATGTTGACGATCACGGTCGCTGGCATCAGGCAGCCTCCTGGGCGGGGAAAACGCAGGTCGCGGCGCGCTCGCCGCGCGCGGCGGCGGCGCTGACCAGCACGCCGCCCGCTCCGCCGTAGCCGCGGGCGAAGGCGCGCAGCGTGAGCGCGACGTTCGCCAGGCCCGCCGCCGCGCCCAGATCGCCGAGGCAATCCGCCGGGTGCCAGAGCTGCCAGCCAGCGGGGAGCTCGCCGAGGCATCTCGTCTCGACCAGCGCCCACTCGAGGGCTCGCCACCGCTCGCCGGTCAGATCGACAATCGCGCGATGGAGACGGGCCGGGCCCCCGTTTTGTTCGAGGGCGGCCATCACCGCGCGGCTGGCGCCCTCGGCTCTGATCGGTTGATCGGGACCGAGGGGCGTCTCCTCGCGATCGACGGCCACCGCGCCGAGCCTTCCGAGCGCGGGCGCTCCTCTTCGCGCGGCGTCGCGGGCGCGCTCGAGGACCAGGACGACGGCGGCCTCTCCGGGGATGAGCCCGGACGGCCGCAGCGGCGTCTTCAGGCGGCCCTCGGCGGCCAGGGACGAGAGGAGCTCCGAATGAAGCAGCGAATCGGCCGCGCCGACCACCGCGAAGTCGACCTTCCCCGCGCGCAGGTCGTCGGCCGCGCGGGCGAGCGCCAGGAGGCCGGCGACGTGCTCGCCCGGGACCAGATGCACCTCGTCGGCCTTGGCCGGGGCGATGCAGTGCTCGCGCGCCTGCAGCGCGAACAGCCGATACGCCTCCTCGCTGACGCCCGGCCGATCGGGGTAGGGCGTCGCCACGTACGCCGCCACCCGGGCGCGCGGCTGCGACAGGCGCGCCTCGACGAGATCGTAGAGCTTGGCCTGCCAGAGGGCTTCGTGGATCGGCGCGGGTGTCAGCTCCTCGGCTTTCTCCACCCAGGCCAGGTCCCCGAGATCGTCCGGCAAGAAGGACGCGATGACGCCGGCCTCGTCGTCGAACGTCACGCCGACGGCTTCCCATCGGCTGAAGCGGTTGACGCCGGCGCGCACCGCCGACGCCGTCTGCACGGCATCGTTTCCGGCGGGCGTCCGCATTCCGATCCCGGTCACCACGATGGAGCGGTCGCTCCCCGACTCACGGGCCATCGTTCGGCTCCTCGACCTTGATCCAGGCCAGATCGGGGACCCGCCCCGCGACGGGCAGGGTCGCCCGGAACACGAGCGACATTCGCTCTGCCTCGCAGTCGATCGACAGCGTGTCGCAGTGAACGCGGGGGGTGTGACGGTCGGTGCCGACGCGGACGACCACCGACGGGCGCACCACCGGAATGGCGAAGTGAAATCCGTCTCCTCCCGGCCGGACGCAGGTGATCGTCACCAGCTCGCCGCCGGAGATGTAGCCGGGCAGCACCTGATCGGAGGCGACGACATGGTGGAAGCGCGGATCGAAGTCGACCGGAAGGAGAGGCATCCGATCGCGCTTCCAGCGCGCGTCGTACGTCCCCGCGTGGGTCGGACGGGGACTCCAGCCCGGTGCGATCGGTCCGAAGCAGCGTGGTGGCGGTCGGTCGTCCGGCCCGCTGATCGGTTGCCTGGGGTCCTCGAGGTTCGGCAGGGCGGTCCCGGGGATCGGCCGCCGCGAGCGCTTGCCGCGGAATCCGACGCCGACGGGGTTTTCCGGGCAGGCGTCCGGCGGCTCGGAGGTCGCGTCGCTGCCGCCGAAGGCCCGCTCGTAGACGAGGGGTACCTTCGAGAGGGGACGCGGGCGCGAGGGGGCGTCGCGCCACCCTTCCCAGACGCGATCGCCGACGACACGCACCGTCTTCTGCAGCGGCGGGAGGCGAAGCGTCACCATCGTCTCCGTGTCGGCCTCTCGCGGCGCGTAGGCGCACCCGGTCAGGATCACGTCGGCGGCCGGCTTGTACGGCACCATCTCCGAGGCGCAGGCCAGGCTCGAGACGCCCGGCTCCCCCAGGTACTCGTCCGCCATCACGAGGGCGGGTTGATCTTCGGCGAGCGCCGGCGCGAGCGTCCGTGGGAGCAGCGAAAAGGTCGCCTTCACGGCCACCGTGAGCGTCTCGCGGCCGTCGCCGTCCATCCCGACGACGCGCTCGACGGCGTAGCGAGTCAGGTTGACGAGCTCCATCTGGGCGTCGCGCGGACGACCGTCAGTTGATCTGCACGGCGCCGCCACGAATCCGGTGCAGCCCACTCGAGGTGGCCAGCAGATTCGCGCCCTCGATCACCACCCGCCCGTCCGCGGAGAGCGCGAGGCTTGCCTTGCCGCAACGAAGCACCACCTCGCGGCGGCCCGTGAGGACCACGCGCTCGCCGTCAACCACGGCGTCGAGGGAGGCGGGCGCGACCGTCGCCGGGTCACCCGGGGCCCGCACGACGCCCGTCACCACCGGCTGGTCGGCTCTGCCGTCGAGAAAGCTGACGACCAGCTCGCGCCCGATCAACGACGCGCCCAGCGGCACGGTCGTCCGCGCCGCCACGCCCGCGCGACCCTGGGTGGGCAGGTCAATCCACGGCTGGCCTTCCGTTCCGACACCGACCAGGCGGCCCAGTGTGGCTGCGGGCGCCGTCTCGGTCGAACGGGCCCGCCGCCGCAACGGTGCCGTCGCCTTTCCCGTCAGGACCTTCGCTTGGGCTCGCTTGCTCATGGGTACGCGAGTCTTTCATCCGCGCCACCGACGAGTCAATCGCGCAGCGGAGCGTTCACGCAGGCGCGGCGGCGGCGGAGCCATCCGCCGCCACCGGAATGACGCCCGGTTACTGCGGCGGCAGCGCGCCGCAGGCGATCACGGTCGTGCAGCCGTTGAAGCTGCTCGAGGCGTTGCCGGTGGCCGAGCCCTGGCAGCTGTTCGTCCCGCCGCCGCCGACGAACACGTTGTGGTTCGTGCAGTCGGAGAGGCTGTCGCTGCCGTTGCCGCCCTCGAGCCGATCGTCGCCCGCGTCGCCGGTCAGCGTGTCGTTGTCGTCACCGCCCGAGATCCGATCCTGGCCCTGGCCCCCCGAGATGGTGTCGTTCCCGGCGTCGCCCGCCAGCACGTCGTCGCCGTCCTCGCCGGCGAGCTGATCGTTACCGGCGTTGCCGTGGACGTTGTCCTGTCCCGCACCGGCGAAGATCTGATCGTTGCCGTCGCCGCCATTGATCGTGTCCTCACCGTCGCCGCCGAAGATGATGTCGTTACCGCCGTTGCCGTTGATGACGTCGCTGCTGCCGAGGCCGACGATGCAGTCAGCGGCGGCGGTTCCGTTCAGCGTGTCGTTGTTCGACGTTCCAATGATGACGTTCAATCCCGAAGCCCGGCAGAACGCCACCGGATCGGCCGGGCTCGCCGTCAGCGCCGCAGAAACGAGAGTCACGGCGTCGTCGCCATCCCCCTCCGCGCACCCCATCGACACCGTCCCGAGCCCGACGACCACCATGAACGCCACTGTCCCGTTTCCATTGAGTTTCATGACCTTGCCTCCGCGGGTGAGCCACGTTGTGTGCAAAGGCCGCCGTCGAGACCACCCACTCCCCACGACGCCGCGCGGAAGATGACCGCATATCCGGCCGCGTCAATAAGGAGAGGTGGAGACGTTCTTGTTACAGGCGAAAGGCTCCGCGCGCGGAGCTCGGGGCGTTCCCGGGGCTACTCATATTCCGCACTGCCAGTGGCCCTGGATCCGCGCGTCCTTCCCGCAGGTGTCGAAGAAGCAGACGCCCGACAGACATTCGACGTCCCAGAAGCACTCGTCGCCGTCGGGCTTGAGGGGCTCGCACACGTTGGTCCAGCCGGCGCAAGCGGTTCCCGGGGCGCAGGTGCGCGCGGTGGGCACGCCGGCGTTCTGGCAGTCTTCGCCGGCGGCGATGGGGGCGGCACAGGTGTGGAAGTCGCAGCGGAGCGGGGCGACGCAGTCGGCGTCGGTGTTGCAATCCACTCCCATGTCGGCGGCCCCCGCCCGGCAGACGCCGCTGGGGGTGTCGCACGCGAGGTCGGGCAGGCAATCGACGAAGGTTGCACATGGCTTGCCCTCGGCAGCGGACGCCACGCAGACGGCGTCGGAAGGACCGCCGTTGCCGAAGACGCAGGGCCGGCCTTCGCTGCACTTGTTCTGGAACGAGCCGGTGATCTCACAGCTCTCGCCGACGCCGCTGAGGCGGTCGCAGACGGGGACGCCGGCGCGGTCCGTGCAGCGGCACTCGACCGGCTCGCCGTCGTCCTGCGCGCAGTCCAGCGTCGACCGGCAGGGCTTGTCCACCGCCAAGCTGCCCGCTTCGGTCGCGTTGCCGCCGCAACCCACCACGCACACCAACATCAACCCCGCAATGCCGACCACTTTGCCCATCCGCCCCTCCGTTGGGGGTATTTGGCCGCAGGTGGCTCCCGCAGGCAAGCCAACGGTCTCCGGCGAGCGTCGTCAAGGGCGAGGCGACGTCGACCGCGCGGCTCGCGGCCTGATCAGAACTCGGCCAGCACGGAGAGGCTCGCGCGCCGCTCGACGCCTGCGAAGGCGACGTCGAGCAGCTCGCTGTCGCGGTTGATCTGATCGATCGCCAGCAGCAGGCGCAGCGGTCCGCCCAGGATGCGCAGCGTGCCGGCGGCCCGCAGGTGAAGGCGCCGGTCGTGGAGCGAGAAGTTGTTGGTGAGCTGGCTCTGGAAGCGATCGCCCCGGTCGATGGACCAGAAGGCCCCGAGCCGGGCCCGCAGGTAGACGCTGAACGGCTCGTCCTCCAGCGAGAGCGTCGCCGCGCTGGTCGCGCTCTGGGCGTAGTAATAGCCCTGTTCCTGCAGCACCGTCTTGACGATCTGGGTCTCCAGCGAGGAGGCCGCCGCCGTGTAGGCCAGCGACGTCACCATCGAGAAGCCATACTGCGCGGTGAACGCTGCCCGCGCCGTCAGCTCGCCGTGGCGGGCCACGTATTCCACCATCGGTCCGGCCAGCCCCGCCGTCACCACCCGATCCCAGTCGAAGGTGACGTCGCGGGAGTCGTAGTCGAACGTGCTGCCGAGCCCGAGCATCAGCCCCCATCCGTCGATCTGGTCGGTCGGCGCGTAGTCGCGAAAGTAGCGCCCCCACCAGGTCATTTCGGCGTGAGCCTCGAGGCCGCGAAGCCCGTGGGAATTGACGAGGCTGCTGAGCGAGAACGCCGTCCAGTCGCCGGGCGAGACCGCCGACCAGCCGCGGCCCGGTCGGCGGTAACCGTTGTGGTCGACGACCGCCGCGACGAACCCGACGTCCATGGCCGTGCGGAGCGGTCCGCCATCGAACGAGATGTAGTCCTGGCCGAGGCCGAACGCGACCTTGTGCCAGGTGCGGGTCGGCAGCCCGAAATCGTCGGTCGGTTGACCGTTGAAGCGGCGGCAGACGGGGGTCCGGGTCAGCGTGGCGACCGGTGAGAAGATCACGGCGCCGAGGCAGTTCCCCATGCTGGGCCGCCCCTCCGCGAACATCCGCCCGAGGCGATAGGTCGCCTCGCCGAGCACCGCGCCGCCCGCCGGCGTGAAGATCAAGTCGTTGGCCGACGGCCTCTCGTCCCACTCCACGAAGAATTCCCAGACCGTCGACGTCACGATCGTGGTGACCAGCGAGGCCAGGGGCGGCAGGCCGTTGCCGCGGGCGACCTGATAGTAGAGCAGGCCGGCGAGCGGGTGGGCTATGGCATTGGTCGAGAACAGATCGCTGTCGAAGGAGAGCTCATTCGTCGTGAGCAGCTTCGACCGCCAGTCGTTCCAGGAGAAGTTCAGATCGCCGGAGTTCTCTGCCGGGTGCCGCCAGTACCAGGTGGCACCCCCACCGAGGAGCAGGGCCTCCTCGATGGCCGTTCGCAGATACGGGTGCGCGGGGCGCGACTCGACCTCGTCGGGTGAAGGCGGCAACGGCACGATGGGGTGTTCCTGCATGGCCAAGAGCACGAGGAACGCGCCAATCACCAACAGCGAAGGTGGGAACGCCCCGACGTCCCAGCGGCCGTGCTGCGAAGGCGACGGCCGATTCCATCCGATGCCTTACAGCGACGCCTGACAACGACACCTCGCAGCGACGAGGACAATCCCCTTGCTCGCGCTTGCGGCCCTGCCCTGGGTCTCGAACAATGCTTGGCCCGCCGAGGCCACTGTGGTCGAGCTCGGTCGGTGAAGTTGGATGTCGAAAAGAAGTCAGCTCACACGCCGCGCGGCCCTGAAGCTCGGCCTCGGCGTGGGGGCCATGGGCACCCTGGGATTGACGTCGGGGCTCACCGGGTGTGGCTCGCCCGGCGATCGCTGCGTCGGTGGGCCGATCGTTCCCCCGTCCGACGGAGCGACCTCCAGCGCCGCGACCCAGCTGCTCTCGGGGATCGACACGATCGTCGTCGTGATGCTCGAGAACCGTTCGTTCGACCACCTCTTCGGCAGCCTGGCCACCGACGCGACCTACCCCGCCGCCCGTACCATCGACGGCCTTTCGGGGACCGAGCGGAACCTCGACGGCGCCGGCCGGCCGGTCGCGGTCAACCTGGCGCCGGCCCCGATCTCCAGGCTCGATCCGAAGCACGACTGGGACTCGTCGCACCGGGCCTGGAACGGCGGCCGCAACGACGGGTTCGTGCTGGCGAACGCCGGCGCGGACCAGAGCGAGGTGATGAGCTACCACCGCCGCGAGACGGCGCCCTACCTCTACGGCCTGTGCGATCAGTACGCCGTCTGTGATCGGTGGTTCTCCTCGGCGATGGGGCCGACCTGGCCCAACCGGTACTACCTGCACGCCGCCACCGCCGACGGGCACAAGAGCAACCTGCCGATGGGCCTCACGCCGCCGCCCACGATCTGGGAGCGGCTGGCCGACCGCTGCATCCCCGCCGGTTACTACTACGCGGGGCGCATCCCCTGGTACAGCGTCACCTTTCCCGCCAAGAGCTTCTCGGGCGACGACGCCTGCGACCCGCAACCCCTCGACCGCTTCTTTGCCGACGCCGCGCGCGGGTCGCTGCCGTCCTACTCGATCATCGATCCGGACTGGGGCATCAGCGACGGCCACCCCCCCTACGATCTCGGCCTCTGCGAGGCGTTCGTGAGCAGCATCCACCGGGCACTGGCGGCCAGCGTCCACTGGCAGCGCGCGCTGATGGTCGTCGTCTTCGACGAGCACGGCGGCTACTTCGATCATGTGCCGCCGCCGACGGTCCCCGATCCCCACCCCGACTTCCGCCAGATCGGCTTCCGCGTCCCGGCGGTGGTCGTCGGGCCACAGGTGCGCAGCGGCGCGGTGATCTCGACCCCCTACGATCACGTCTCGATCCTCGCCACGCTGGCGACGCGGTTCGGGATCGCCAGCCTCGGCCCGCGCATGGACGCGGCCGCTGAATCTCTCCGCCTGTATCGATCCCGACCGTGTCGCCAGCCAGGCGACGACGCTGTCGGCGCGCCTGCCTTCCACCATCGAGATCCCGGCGGCGGTGATCCGCAGCGCGCCTTTCCGGCCGACCAGCCAGCCGGAGATGGAGGCGCTGGCGCGGGCGGGCGGCGTTCCTTCCCACCACATCGATCGGCGCGACGCCGACCAGCGCTTCGCCACCTGGCTCCGCCACGCGCAGGAGCTGGAGGCGGTCCGGGTGATCGGATGATCGCGCTGGCGCTCGCGCTCGCGCTCGCACCTCTTTCGGCCGTCACGCCCGCCGGCGATCTCGCGGCGGGGCCGGCGCTCGTACGGGAGGCGGCGCCGGTGGTCGCGCCCGAGCGCCTGGCGGCCAACCGGTTCGAGCTCAAGGTGCAGCCGTTCCTGGGACTGACGGGGAACAGCTGGGGGAGCCTCGGCGAGGCGCGGTTCGAGCACGACTTCTCGTTCCCGCTCACCCTCGGCGTCGAGCTCTCCCCGTTCGCCCTCGCGTCGAGCGGCCAGGGGCCGGGCGCGATGGCCCAGGCGCGGGCCACCGCCGCCTTCTCGACCCGCTACCTGGCGGTGGGGCTGGGCGTCGGCGGGCAGCTCCAGCGGTTCGGGCGCAACGGGCTTTCGGTGGCGCCGACCCTGCGCCTCGGCCGCCGCGACGGCCTCAATCTCTTCGTCGAGTACGCCTATTCGGTGGCGTCCAACCGCTACACCGGGAAACGGACCATCGGGTTCTCCAACGTGATCGGCACGCTTCGCATTCCGCTGGCCGAGAAGCTGGCCCTTCAGATCGACGGTGGGTTGAACCTGCAGGCCTGGGCGTTCGCGACCGTCGGGCTGCGCCAGCGACTCCGGGGCGACGGCGGTCCAGGCAGCCTGTACGTCAACGGCGCCCTGGGCGCCGCCTGGATCCTCGATCGGGGCCCCTGCGACTACGAGGCGACCGTGCCTTGCGGCCGTTCGGCGATGACCTTCGGTCCCACCGTCGCCTTCGGCTTCGAGCTCAGGTTCTGACCCCGCCGCCTGAGGTCGCGGCGGGTGAGCTTGCACGCGCGCCGTCCAACCTCAGGTTTCACAATGGATGTCTCGTTCCATTGCGTTCGACGAGGATGAGCGCGGCCGTCGGCGTGACCTCGCGTGCGTCGCCTCCGGCCTGACCGCCGGCGCCGGCCTGGGCTGGCTCGCCGGCGCGTTCGCGTGGCCGGCCGGACTCCTCTTCGCCATCGGCGGCGCGCTGGCCGGCGGCACGGTTGGTCGGTGGGCCGCGTACCACATCAGCGCGGACGAGTGGGATCCGCCGCCGAGTCACCGCCCCTACGTGGGCGCGAACAGCCCGGACGACGACATCGCCAGCAACTGACGCGCCCCGGGTACAATCGACCCGCGTGTCGGAATCGACGATCTCCGAAGCTGACGTCGCGGCGCTGGTGCGGACGGCGCTCGACGCTCAGCGCGCGCGCACCGCCCGCACGCTCTCCCTGGTGCGGTTGATAGGCGTCGGCGCGACGCTCGCGCTCGGAATCGCGCTGGGCTACGGGGCGGGGCAGTCCGACTGGAAGGTGCTGCTCCCGATCCTGGGCGGCTACGCCGGCGGCGCGCTGCTGCTCCACGGCGCGGTGCGCGCGTCGCCGCGGGCGTCGCGCTGGGCCGGCCTGGGCGTCGCGCTGCTCGACGTCCCGATGGTGTTTCTGGCGCAGTCGGCGTCGCTGCCGGTCTCGCCGTCGCCGGGGGGCGTGGCCGGGTTCGCGCTGGGAATCTTCGTGCTGCTCGTGCTGCTCGGCGCGCTCGCCCTCGACGTCTGGCAGATGCTGCTCGTGACCCTCTCGGCCGCGGTCTGCGAGGTGCTGCTCCAGCGCGCCGCGGGGATCCGGCCGGGGGCGTCGATCGCGGCGGTCGTCGTGCTGGGCTGCACGGCCGGGGCCGCCGCCCACCTGATTCGGCGGGTCGGCGCCCTGGTCGGCCGGGTGACCGCCGAACAGCGCAAACGCGAGCGGCTCGGACGCTACTTCTCGCCGGCGGTGGCGGAGCGTCTGTCGGACCAGCCGGCGCGCGGCGCCCAGGCCGACGCCCAGGAGATCACGGTGCTGTTCTCGGACATCCGGGGGTTCACGACCCTGTCGAGCGACCTCGCGCCCGACGAGGTGGTGAGGATGCTCAACGAGTATTACGGGTACATGGTGGGGCGCGTGTTCCAGCACGGCGGAACGCTGGACAAGTTCATCGGGGACGGGATCATGGCTTACTTCGGCGCGCCGCTCCCCGACGCGGACCATGCCCTGCACGCCCTCGACTGCGCGACGGCGATGCTCGACGGGCTGGCGCAGCTGAACGCCAGTCGGGCCACGCGCGGCGCCGCGCCCCTGCAGATCGGAATCGGCCTCCACACCGGCGTGGCCGTGGTCGGCGATATCGGCTCCCCCGACCACCGGCTCGAGTACACGGCGATCGGTGACACCGTCAACGTCGCCTCTCGGATCGAAGGGCTGACCAAGGCCGCCGGGACGCCCCTGCTGGTCTCGGCCGTCACCCGCGACCGCGTCGGCGACCGCTACGCCTGGAAGGCGCTCGAGCCGATGCCGGTGCGAGGCAAGACGGAGCCGCTGGCCCTGTTCGCGCCGCTCGCGCGGCGCTGACCGGGACGCGGTAGTCTGCGCCGCGCGCATGTCGATCGCGGCGATGCTGAAAGGCAAAGGCCCGAACGGGTTCGGGTACGGCACCACGGCGCGGGAGGTGGTGGCCGGCTGCGATCTCTCCGGACAGACGATGCTGGTCACCGGGTGCAGCGCGGGGCTCGGACTCGAGACGCTGGGCGCGCTGGCCGCGCGCGGGGCGCGGGTCATCGCCGCCGCGCGAACCGTCGACAAGGCGCGCGCGGCCTGCGCCGGCGTCGCAGGCGACGTCTTCCCTGTCGCGTGCGATCTCGCCGAGCCGGCCTCGATCCGGGCCTGCATCGACGCGGTCACGCGCGGCGCCGGGCCGCTCGACGCGATCGTCTGCAACGCCGGCATCATGGCCCCGCCGACGCTGCGCCAGGCGCACGGCCATGAGCTTCAGTTCTTCACCAACCACATCGGCCACTTCATCCTCGTGACGGGGCTGCTCGGGCGGGTCGCGCCCGCGGGGCGGATCGTCGTGGTCGCGAGCAACGCCCACCGCCGCGCTCCAGCCGGGATCGAATTCGACAACCTCTCCGGCGCGCGCGGCTACGTGCCGTTGCGCGCGTACGGGCAGTCGAAGCTCGCCAACATCCTGTTCACCCGCGAGCTCGCCCGACGGCTGGGAAACGGCGGGCAGACCGCGAACTGCCTCCACCCCGGCGTGATCGCAACCAACCTGATGTCCACCCTGCCCGTGATCGGCAGGGTCGCGCTGGCGCTCGCGGCGCCGCTCGTCCTCAAGACCCCGGGCCAGGGCGCCGCGACTCAGTGCTATCTCGCCACCAACCCCGCCGTCGCGAACGTCACCGGCGCCTACTACCGCGACTGCAACCCCGCCGAGCCCCGCCCGATGGCCAAGGACGCGGTTATGGCGGCACGGCTCTGGACGACCTCCGAAGAGATCGTCGCGAACCTCTCCTGAGGTGAGCCGCAATACACTGATATTCCTTGGTATTTCGGCGCTTGTACGGATTTGTCCTACATCGGCGTGCGAATTCTGCTAGAAGTGCCGCCGTGGGCGACAACTTCTTCGAGAATCCTGGGCTGGCGAAACGAGCCATGAAGCAAAACCTCTTCACCGAGGTCTACCTCTCGACGGCGGTGACCACGCCGATCCAGCTCAAGGGCTGGGTGACCCAGGCGAATCCCTACGAGCGTCACGGCCAGCGCTGGCACCTGTATCTCTCGCGCGTGGAGATCTTGCGACGGTTGGCCGCCCGCAACCGGAAGAACCTCGCGACCCCCGTCGAGGGCCGCCCCGCCGTCGAGGGCCAGCGCTCCTGACGAACGTTCCGGGGCCTGAACAGGCGATGAATGTCCCAGCCTGACGGCCTCTCCCATCTCGTCGAAGAAGGGATCATCGACGCCGTCCACGCACGGCTGATGAGCGGGAAAGAGGCGACGGTCTACGTCGTCGAGCGCGAGGGACACCTCGGCGCGGCCAAGGTCTACAAGGCGCGCGACGAGCGGACCTTCAAGAAGACGGCCAGCTACGTCGAGGGACGGAATCAAACCCGCAACTCGCGCGACCGCCGCGCCATGCAGAAGAAGAGCGCCTACGGGCGCGGGCTCATCGAGGACAACTGGCAGGACATGGAGTTCCATGCGCTCCGCGTCGCCTTCGATGCCGGCGTCCGCGTGCCGGAGCCGTACTTCCTCTACGAAAACGTTCTCTTCATGGAGCTGATCGTCGACGGTAACGGCGCGCCCGCGTCGCGACTCGCTGATTTCGCTTTCACGGCCGAGGAAGCCACCGCGCTTCACCTGGAGGTCTTCCTTCAGGTGAAGGCGCTGCTCGGCACCGGACGTATTCACGGCGATCTGTCGGCCTACAACGTCCTCATGGCAGCGGGCGGTCCGACCATCATCGACATGCCCCAGGTCGTCGAGGTGGCGGGCAACAACAACGCCCGTCAAATCCTGCGGCGCGACCTGCGAAACGTGACCGAGCACCTGGCCCGCTTCGACGCGCGGCTCCTGCGTGTGGCCGACTGCGGCGACGCGCTCTTTCACCACCTGCAGCGCGGGACATTGGACAGCGTCACCGCGCCCGAGGTCGGGGCGCCCGAGCACCGCAGCGGCGGCGGTGGCGGCAGCGGGCGTCGGGGCCGCGACGCCGAGCGGGGCCGCGCCGGCCGCGACAAGCGGCAACGTCCGGGCGGCGGCGCCCCGGCGACGATGGCGAGCCCAGGCGGACCCCCGACCCAGCTAGGAGCCCACCCGGGCGATCCGTCGCGCGGCTACCCGCGCGGTGCTGGCCCGCCCCGGGCGGCAGCCCGCACGGGAGAGCCGTCGCGTGCAGGCTCGAACCACCGTCGGCGTCGCGGCGGACGCTGAACCCATCTGCACGCCTGGCAAGCAAAGCCATTTCCCTCCCGCGCAAAGCTCGCGTACGCTCTCCGACATGGCCGCCAGCGACAAACGGAAACAGAGTCTCTACTTTCCAGAAGAGATGTTGAAGGAGATCGGGGCCGAGGCGACCCGTCAGGATCGCTCGCTCTCGTGGATCGTCCAGAAGGCCTGGAAGGCTGCCCGGAAGGACATCATGAACATTCCTTCCGTCGAAGGCCTTCCCGCCGACGACGATGCCGCGAAGTAGCTGAGTCCTCCGGACAGAGCCGCGTTCGCAGCGGGGCCTCATATCGCGTTCCTGGTGAGGCGAGGGCAGCGTCTTGCTTCGTTGCCAGAAACGAGGACGAACGCGTTTAGTCATCTAGATACGTACCGTGTTCGATAAGAACCGCATCTTCACGAGCGCCGACGGTTGGATAACCGCGGTGCCTGCCTGGAGGGCCACCGTCGAGGAACGGGCGCGCGCGCTCGACTCCTTGCGATGCTCACGAATCGTCAGGGACCTCCAGCAGAACGCCCGGCACGGCCTGGTGGCTCTGCACGAGGCTGCGACGGGGATGGCGCTCCGCTCGCCACGGGACGTGAGCGACGGCACCCTGGTCGCCGCGATCGCATCGGCGATAACGAAGGGCCGTCTGATTCTGATCGCCGGAACGGGCGGAAACCTTCTCGAGACCGAGGAGGACCGCCTCGTGAGTCGTGTCATGGGGGAACGAACGGTCATGGCGTTTGAAGGACGCCGATATCGTTTCGTCCCTTCCGAGCGGTGGGCTGCGCGGTCCGGCCAGGGCGACTATCGCCCGATGCTCGAGGAGGAGGCGCGCGAGCTGGTGACGCGCATGGCGAAGCAGCTGGCGAAGACGTCCGACGAGCGGGCGTCCTGGCAGCGGCTGGTCGCTGCCCTGAGCGACGGGCGGCGCGGTACCGGAATCATCTTGATGCGATACGCGCCCTCCGGGGGGGCGGGCGCGAGGCCCGTCGACGTACCGGTGGCGACGCCATCACAAGCGCGGGCGAAGGTGGCGGAGCTGGACTGGATCGAGATCCAGATCGTGTACGAGGACGGGAGCCCGTTCGAAGGCAACTGCGTCGTCTCGCTTCCTGGCGGGCGGCGGACGGAAGGCCCGCCCGGCGCGGACGGCCTCGTTCGCATCGAGGGCGTGGACCCCGGCAGCTGCGAGCTCTCTTTCCCGGACCTGGACGCGCCCGTCTGGGCACAGGGTTGAGCCAGACGATGCCCAAAGAGCACACGATCAAGCAAGGTGAGTGCATCTTCAGCATCGCCACGCGGTACGGGCACAAATGGGACACGATCTGGAACGCGCCCGAGAACGAGGCGCTCCGGAAGGATCGCGGTCAGCCGGGGGTGTTGATGCCGGGTGATCAGGTCAGCATCCCGGACCTGCGGCCGAAGACCGTCGCGCTGGCGACGGGCGGTCGGCACAAGATTGTCGTGGCGCTGAATCTGGTCACGGTGCGCGTGCGGCTCATGGAGCCGCCGCCGCCCGCCAAGGAAGACCCCACCGGCGGCACCGCCTCGAACGGCCACAAGGACTTCACGGTCGAGGATCCAGACCCGCCCGCCCGGGCGCCCGACCAGCCGCGCGCCAACGTGGCCTTCGAGGTGTGGGCCGAGGGGAAGAAGCTCCTGGGGGGCAAGAGCGACGGCGACGGCTACATCGAGTTCAAGCTGCGGCCCGAGGTGACGGCGGCGGAGCTCATCGCCGAGCCGGGGACGCTGAAGGAGCTGCGCACGCCCCTGGCGCTGGGCGGGCTCGATCCCATCTCGACCGTCAGCGGCGTGAAGCAGCGCCTGTACAACCTCGGGTTCGATTGCGGGGACACCAGCGACGAAGAGCACGACAACTTCGCTGCCGCCCTCTCCGCGTTTCAAGAGGGGCAGGGCTTGAAGACCACCGGCGAGATCGACGCCGAGACGCGCGCGCGTCTGCAGAAGGTTCACGGGTTCTGACCATGGCGACTCCCCAGGAGCTCAAGGTCATCTTCCACCGCGTCCTCGTCATCGACGACAGCGACACGTTCGGGTCGGGCGAGTTCTATTTCATCGCCGAGGTCGGGGGGAAGCCGGTCGGCAACCGCAAGATCCACGACGCGGTCGAGGGGCAGTACATCACCCTCCCCAAGGCCGAGTGGACGTCGCCGGCCATCGACGTGCGCACGCTGTCGTCAGTGGCCATTCGCTTCCGCGGGATGGACTCGGACGTCTTCAGCGACGACGACCTCGGGAGCGTGACCCACACGCTGAAGCCGCCGTGGCGACAGGGGACCTTCCGCCTGTCGACGAAGTTCTACGTCATCGAGTACGAGGTGGTGCTGGGCGTCGCCGGCAAGTTCGTCAATCAGCCGGCCGGAACCGTGTTCAGCGCGCGGCAGGCGGGCGGCAAGGTGACCGCCATGACGGTCTCGGCCACCGAGCGGGTCCTGCGCGGCGAGCTCCACCCCGTGACGCCCACGCCGACGACCGGCCTGCCGCTGCGGCCCGTGATGCCGGTGGGCACGCCCGCCGGTACCCAGTACGGCGCCGCCATCGCCCTGACCTCCGGCTCGCCCATCAACGTGATGCCGAATCCCCCCGTCATCCCGATCTTGACGGCGGCGACGGCGACGGCCGACACGGCCGCGCGGATTCGGTTCAGCTTCGTCCAGCCCAACACCTGGAACTTCGCGGCCAACGACCCGCGCCTCACCTGGAAGGCCGTCCCCGTGACGGGGTCCCCGGCCGTCTCCTTCGTGGGCCCGCCGCAAGGGCGCGAAGTGCTGGTTTACGGCACCGCACCCGGCGAGATCCTCCTCGAGGTCCGCCTCGGAGACGCGCTGGTCTCGACCTACCGCGCGCTGGTGGATACCGTTCGCAGGGTCCCCTGCCGTTTCAACATCGTGCGCGGTCGCGCCGCCGCGGCCCGACCGCGGTCGACGCCCTTCGACGTGACACAGCACGTGGACATCGCGAACTGCCTCCTCAGGCAGCTAGGCATCGAGCTGACGATGGACACCAACATCACGGTGACGAACCACGCGGTGCCGGTCGTCGGCGCCCCCGGGATCTTCACGATCGACAATGTCGCGAACGGCGTCACGCGCAACACGACTGGCAACACCGCGGTCACGCTGAATCGCCGCACCGGGGTGCTGAACTTCGCCTACATCGTCTCGGACACGGGAGGCAACCTCGGCGTCGGGATGTTCTTCCCGGCCAGCGGCGCGGGCACCACCATCACCGACAATGGGACGCCCAGCACCTCGTGGATCTCCCCCTCGGGCGTGGCGCCCGACGCCGCGGCCGGCACGGTGACGATGCGTCTCATCGCCGCCCTGGCTCACCCCACGATCCGCGGATTCGCGGGCATGATCGTCACCGACACCAACGGCGTCCCCTCGGCGCCCGCGGCGCAGCTCAGTTACGGCGGGACCATCGCGCACGAGGTCTGTCACCTCTTCAACCTGAATCACCGCGTGGATGGTCCGACGTCGCCCTTCAACGACGGGCTCAACTACCCGCCGGGTGAAAACGTCATGCACTGGAACAATCCCACCACGGTGGCCCAGTGCTTTGACATCATCCAGGCTAGGGCCGTGCGCCGCAGCCCCCTGGTACCACCATGAACCCCGCCGAACAGCAGACGATCGCGCAGTCGACCGATCCGAAGGCGCTGGTGCACGCGGCGCAGGTGCTGGCCAGCAGTGACGATCCCCTCGACCACCAGGCCCTGGGGGCGGCGCTCGTCGACGCGGACTTCCTCGCGCGCCTCGACGACGACGCGGCCTACCATGACAGGCTCAACAAGCTGCGCGTGGCCCGCGTGCTGCGCACCCTTGGCAAGCACCTGGACGCCAGCCGGTCGGCGGTGCTCGTGGGTCTGACGGGGGCCCCGGTGTTCCTGGCCCAGGACCTGCGCGTCGACATGCTCATCAAGGTGAGCGCGTCGCTGCGCCCACCCCCGCCGGAGATGGTCGCGTTCTGGGACGCGCACTGCCAGCCCGAAGACGGCTTCGGGAATCTCACCATCGCCGCTCTGATCGAGAACGGGGCACCGCCGGCGCTCGACCTCTTCGTGACCAAGCTCCTTGACCCCGCTCACCCCGAGGACGACAAGCTCGAGTGGCTGCGCCAGAACGTGCTGCCTCACCGTCAGGACGTCGACCTCTTGCGCGCGTGCCGCGAGGCGCTGGCGCGCGGGCTGAACCCGTCGCTGGCGCTGGCGTTGGTCCAGGTGATCTTCGACTATCGCCCGGAGGAGTGGTACCGGCCCGCCACCGTGCAGGTGCCGCCCGAGATGGCCGGGCTGACGGGGCCCGTGCGCGCGCAGGTGATCGCGGAGATGCTGGGCCTGGCCGCTCAGGCCCAGGGACAGGTGGCCATGGACGAGCGGACGGCGCTGGTCGTCAGCGACTTCGTTCGGAGCCACAGGCCGTGACCGCGGGCGCCTGGCGGGTCATCACCCCCATCGTTTCGCTGGCGGTGCTGGCGGTCTGCCAGGAGGTCGGCGGTGGGCAGAGCGTTGCGGCGCGGGCGTCAACGGCGGACGCCGGCCCAGCGGCTGCCCCGGCGGACGCGGGCTCCACGACCGTTCCGGCGGACGCGCGTCCGGCGACGCCCGCCGCCGAAGCACACCCCGGTGGGCGGCTGCCACGGGCGGCGTGCGTGCGGCTGAAGCAACGGGTAGAGCGCGAGCTGGCCGACGCCCAGCGCTGCACCGCGGACGGGGAGTGCGCGTCCATTGCCTTCGAGTACGCCTTTCGGCCTTGCGGTGAGAGCGCCCGACCAGGGGCAGCGCTCGAGAAGGCCGCGGCCGACGCGAAGGCCTACGTCGACGGCTGTCAGCCGGTGGTTCGCCCGGTCAGGTGCGCGCACAAGATCACGCCGGTGTGCGCGCACGGCCGCTGCGCTCTGACGCCGCCGGGCGCCTGACGGCGCCGGGTTCGGTTCGGTCGAACAAGTACGGGAGCTCTCCCGCTGTACCGACGGACAGTTCCCTTCACCGGCACGTTTGCGGACAATGCGCCCCCAAAGGAGCCTCCATGTCGCTGAATGTTCCTCTGCTGCGCAGCAGCTTCGAGCTCGTCGTCGAGCGCCAGCCCCAGCTCACCCGCCGCTTCTACGAGATTCTCTTCCAGCGGTATCCGCAGGCGAAGCCGCTCTTTCACCGCCGCACGCCCGACGCCCAGGAAAAGATGCTCAACGATGCGCTCGTGGCGGTGATGGACCGCCTCGACGATGCCCCCTGGCTGACGTCGACGCTCAAGGAGCTCGGCGCCAAGCACGTCAGCTACGGCGTCACCGCCGAGATGTACGACTGGGTCGGCGCGAGCCTGCTCGCCACGCTCGCGGAGGTGGCGAAGGACGACTGGACCCCGGAGCTCGAGGCCGCCTGGACGGAGGCGTACGGCGCCATCGCGGGCCTGATGCTGTCCGGCGCTGAGGCTTAGTCGGTCAGCTTCGCGATCATCAAAAGCTGGAGTGGAGCATGCGCCTTGTTACATACTGCCACCGATGCCGAAAGTGCCTGGGCTCCGTGTGGTCCGTTCACCCATCGACGGGTACGGAGTGGTCGCTGCCAAAGCCTTCGCCGAAGGTGAGCTGATCGCCGAGATCGAGGGTATCGCGTGGCGAGACGGGGACGGTGTCGACGATCGGTACTCCCTGTGGATCGAAGATGGCCTCTACTTCGACATGGTGGACCAGACCCGGTTCATCAATCATTCGTGTGACCCGAACGCCTATGTGGATGCGGGCATCACGGATGACGGCCAAGCGTGGGCCAAGATCATCGCCTTGAGACCGATCGCGATCGGCGAAGAGCTCAGCTACGACTACGCGTTCCCGCCGGATCTTGCCGAGCCGTGCCGATGCGGTAGCGCGGTTTGCCGCGGCCTCATCATCGAGGAAGGCGCGCTGCCTATCCGAGCCGCAGTCGCTCGATAGCTGACGCATCGAGCGTCAGCGGAGTGGCCGCCAGCCGCTCCAAGCCGTGCGGAAGCGCCTCCACGCCGTGTAGAGTCCTAGCCGATGTCGCCGGGAGTGAGTCGCGATGAGGCGTCCCAGACGGGCCCGGTGCTTCTGGTCGCGTTCGCATCGTTGGTGGTGTTTGCGTCGGCCGCTGCGGCGGACCCGCCGGCCCCCACCAGATTCGATCGCATCGAACGACTGGCGTTCAATCGTCGCGCCGTCGAGATCAATCAGCCCCTGTTCTGGCGCGCCGACAGCAACGGGAACGGAGCGCTCGATCCCGCCGAGCTGGTGGTGACCTGGACGCACGCGCCCCTTGCCCGGACGGAGCTCGTGAACGGCAAGAACGAATTCACGCCGAAGTTTCGGGCCATCTACGAGCGCATGTTGCGTCTCGACGATGCCGGCAAGCTCGGTCCACCCGAAAGGAAGCGGCGGGAAGCGGTGCGGGTCGAGCTGTCGCAAGGTCGACCCACCCTCGTAGAGAGCGATTTCTCCGGCTCGACCGACGCCGAGAAGAGGCTGGTCACTCATCTCCTGGGCGCCGCGGTGGGTATCGAGCACCTCTATGCTCGCCAGAATGGCACGGCCGGTCTGGAAGCGAAGATCCCGCCCGACGACGCGGCGAGCGCGGCCATGTTCTTTCGGAACCAAGGACCCTTCTGCAAGGCGGCGAAGACCGAGAACGACCCCGCGTGCTGGGCCTTTCTCGAACCCAGGAGACCCGCCTTCGGGCTTTATCCCGAGGAGATTCAGAAAGACAAATCGTTCTGCGAGCTCCTCGGCAAGCAAAAGAACGCTGCACGGCTGACCGATCACTTCGGCATCGTTGTTCGTGGGGACGCCCCGAACACCTTCCGGCCTCTGAAGTATTCCGAGGCCTACAAGGACGACATGGAAGCGGTCGCCAAGGAGCTGACGGCGGCGTCATCCGAGCTCGATGACGACGAGGCGGCGCTGAGGAGCTACCTGAACGCCGCGGCGAAGGCATTTCGCGATGACGACTGGGAGCGGGCCAACGACGCTTGGGTCGCGATGAGCGGCGGCCATTCGAAGTATTACCTGCGCGTGGGTCCCGACGAGGTGTACTTCGAGCCCTGCGCCTGGAAGGCCGCGTTCGCCTTCACCTTCGCCCGCATCAACAAGGATTCGCTGGCGTGGGCGCGTCGGATCGATCCCGTCAAACAGGAGCTGGAAGACGAGGTCGCGCGGCTTTCGGGCAAGCCTTACCAGGCGCGTCAGGTCCGCTTCAAGCTGCCCGACTTCATCGACATCGTCCTGAACGCAGGTGACAACCGGCTGGCGCTCGGCGCGAACGGCGGTCAGTCGTTGCCCAACTGGGGCCGGGTCGCCGCAAGGGGTGGACGCACGATGATCATGAGCAACCTGGACGACGACGCCGACGGGCAGAAGGTGCAGATGGAACGGATGTCGTCGCTCTGGTGCCGCGCCACGATGGGCACCGTGTCGACGGATCCGAAGTACGAGGTCATCGGGATCGTCTTGCACGAGGCCGCACACAATCTTGGGCCGACGCGCGAGTACAGGGTCAGGGGCCAGGTGGATCAAGCCGTCTTCGGGGGGCCGCTCGCTTTGATGCTGGAGGAGCTCAAGGCCGACACGGTGGGGATCTACTTTCCGGCGGAGCTCGTGCGCAGAAAGGTCATCACGCAACGGGACGCGGACCTGGCGCAGACCCAGCAGGTCACCTGGGCCTTCGCGCGGGTGGCGGAGGGAATGTACGATTCGCAGGGGCGACCGAACGCCTACAGCCATCTGGCCTCGATTCAGCTCGGGGTCCTGCAGCGGGCCGGCGCCCTCGAATGGAAGGCCGGGGAGACGGCAGCCAACGCCAGGGACCGCGGATGCTTCGAGGTTCGCTGGGACAAGTGGCCTGCGGCGGTCTCCGACCTCGCCAAGCGGGTGTTGCGAATCAAGAGCCGGGGAGATCGGCGCGGCGCCGAGCGTCTGAAAAAAGAATGGGTCGACGATGACAACGACTGGAAGAAAACCCGCCAGGTCATCGCCGAGAGATGGCGGCGGGCGCCCAAAGCGAGCTACGTCTTTTCCGTCGGCGGCCTGGAGCTGGCGAAGCCACCCCAGCGCGCCTCGAACTTGAGCCAAACAGAGGGGAACTGAGGGGGCAGGCGATCCAACCGACGGGGCAACGAGCAGCAGCGCGTCATCTGCCCAAGAAGGGCCTGACGCTCTTCCATTATATGGAGGCGCCGAGAGTCGAACCTCCCTTGGCGGATGACCAAAAAATCCAAGCGCCGCCACGACTTGCACGGACACTCCGGCGACTTGGAGCACGGCGTCGCGCTCACTTCTCCGCGAAATGACACAGGAAAAGCGGCCTTTGTCCCACAGCGTGGCCTCAGTGCACTCCGGTGAGCCGGATAGCATGCCTTGTGGCATCTTGTAGGCCGAACCGAGCGGACCCCCTCGAAACCCGTGTTAGGGGCCCCCGAACCGACCTTCGATCGACCGCCGAGCCGCCGGGCAGAAGGGCAAACTGCGATGAGGTACTCAATGCGCAAGAATCTTGTGGGATTGCTCGTTGCCGGCGTGTTCGCCGGTTGTACAGGGAACGTCGGCGAACAGCCCTCGGGTAGCGCGGGCAGCACCGGTAGCCCCGGAGCCGGTGGCGACACCGGGGCCGCTGGTGGCACCGGTACCGGAACCGGTGGCGGCGCCGCGCCGACCATGGTCTGCGCCCCAGGCGTTCCCGCCACGAGCCAGGTCCCGCGCATCACGCGCGTCCAGTACGATACGGTCGTAAAGGACCTGCTCGGCGTCACGACGCTGGCGAGCGCCGGCAACCAGCCGCCGTCGTCCCTCCTCAATGAGGACTCGACCGGTCCGCTGACGGACATCGCGTGGAACGGCTATCTGAGCGCCGCCGAGAAGATCGCCGTCGAGGTGATCGCGGGCAGCAACAAGTCCAAGTTCATCACCTGCGCCGATGCGACCCAGGCGACCTGCTTGACCAACACCATCAAGGCGTTTGGACGCAAGGCGTTCCGCCGGCCGGTGACCGACACGGAGGTCACGAGCCTCTCGCGGTTCAACGCCCTGACGCCGAAGGGGACGTCGGACCAGGTCGCGGAGTCTGTTCTCTTCGCCATGCTGGCTTCGCCGTCGTTCATCGCGATCCCCGAGCTTGGCCAGACGACCGAGGGATCGGCCCTCAAGCTCAGCGGGACTGAGGTCGCGGCGCGGCTCTCGTTCCTGCTCTGGAACTCGGTTCCGGACGACACGCTGAACACCGAGGCCGACGCAGACCGGCTCGCCACGGGCGCGCAGATCCGCACGCAGGCGCTTCGGATGCTCCAGAGCCCCAAGGCCGCGGCGGTCGCGAGCACGTTCCACCGGTCCTACTCGAACATCGCGATCGGTACGCCCTGGACGAACAACACCATGCACTCGATCGGCAACTACACCTCCGCGACCTACAACGCGGCGATGGCCGAGCAGGATGCGTTCTTCGCCGAGGTCGTCGTCAACGGCGGCACGTTCCGCGACCTCTTCACCAGCCCGGTCGGGTTCGTCACGAAGGACACCGCTTCGATCTACGGCGTGACCTCCACGGCCACGACGCCGACGAAGACGACGCTCGACGCGACCAAGCGGCCCGGCTTCTTGACCCGCGTCGCGTTCCTGAGCACCTTCGCCCACGACACCACCTCGAGCCCGATCCTGCGCGGCGCGTTCATCACGCAGCGGGTGCTCGCAATCCCGGTCGGCGACCCGGACCCCAGCTTCATCGGGATGATGCCGCCTGCCGCCGACTACAAGACCAACCGCGAGGCCACCGAGGCGCTGACCAAGGATGCGCCCTGCAACTCGTGCCACACCCTCAAGGTCAACCCGCCGGGCTTCGTCATGGAGAGGTTCAACGCCGTCGGCGCCTGGCAGGACACGGACCCGCTGACCGGCCCCATCAACTCGACCGCAGAGGTCGTCTTCAGCACCGTCCCCGCGGTGAAGAAGACCGTCAACAACCCCTCCGAGCTGATGGCCGAGATCGCCAAGGCGCCGAACGCCCAGCGCAACTATGCCGAGAAGTTCGTCTCGTTCGCAGCGGGCCGCTCCCCGAACCCGCAAGACACCTGCATCGTCGACCAGATCAGCACCAGCATGGCCACGCCGACCTACACGCTCGCGTCCATGATGGCCGACTACACCCAGGCCGACTCCTTCCGTCTTCGCACGCTTGGTAACTGAGAAGGGAAACGATCATGAACAAGACATTCAATCGCCGAATTCTTCTCCGTGGCCTCGGTGGAGCCGCCGTCGCGGCGCCGTTCCTTTCCTCAGTGATGGAGCGCGAAGCGAAGGCGCAAGGAATGACGTCAACCGCTCCCAAGCGGCTGATCGTGTTCTTCACCTATCACGGCTGCCTGACCGACAAATGGTTCCCGGCCAAGTCGCACGGTACGCTGTCGACGGCCGAGTATCAGGCGATGGGGACCCTCGCCCCGATGGCGCCCTACGCGAGCAAGCTCCTCATGGTTCGGGGCATCCGCTCCATGAACGAGTGGAGCTTCGACGGGACCAACGGGCAAAAGAACGATCCGCACACGAACCCCGCGGGCTCGACGTTCACGGCCTTCCCGCTGACCCCGAACTCGACGACCAGCTCGGCCAGCAACCCCGGGAAGTTCGATGCGAAGCCGACCGGGCGCTCGCTGGATCACATCGCCGCTGGTGCGGTCAACAAGACCACCAATGGCATGCCGGTGTCGGCCACGAACCCGGGCGCCGCGCCCCTCTTCATGCAGATCGGCGGCGTGCAGGGCAGCGTGACGAACAACATGAACGTCATCTCGTGGTCGGATGACAAGGGCACGATCTTCGCGGGCTCTGGCTCGCCGACGACGGTCTACAGCAGCCTCACGAACCTCTTCGGCACCGGGAGTGTGAACCCGGACACCTACCAGGTGGCGCGTGGCAAGAGCGTCATCGACTGCGTGCGTGAGGATCTGGGCCGACTCTCCAGCATCAACATGAGCGGGGCAGACAAGCAGAAGCTGAAGACGTGGACCGAGCTGCTCCACTACGTGGGTAGCACCGTCTCGACTGGCGCCATGTGCAGCAAGACCACGGCGGACACGCTCGGCTTGAGCGGGACCTTGACCGGCGGCAACATCACGAAGACCGCGAACGTTTTCATGGATCTCGCTGTGCTGACGGCTCTCTGCGACAGCAACCGCGTGATCTTCATGAAGATGCCTGCGAACGGCAACTTCAGCAGCGTGGTGCAGTACAAGGCCGCCGACGGCTCGATGAAGGCGGTCGGCAACGACGCGCACAGCATCTCCCATCGCATCGGCAACGCCGGTATGGGTGGTCAGTGCGTCGCCGACGCGCTGGCCCAGATCCAAGCAATTGACAGCTACTACGCGACGCAGTTCGCGTATCTCGTGGGTCGTCTCGACAGCTTCAGCGAGGGAGATGTGAAGCTCCTCGACAACACCGCGACCACCTGGATCCAGGAGATGTCGGACGGCAACAGCCACAACCTCAACAACCTGCCGATCCTCCAGGCAGGGAGCATGGGCGGCTACTTCAAGACTGGCCAGGCCATCAACGTCGAGGGTGGCGCGACCAACATGAGCCCGGGGAACAGCAGCAAAGACTGCGCAAACGGTCAGAGTCCAATCAACGGCCTGGACAACGTCGGAACCCCTGCCGCCACCGCCACGATGCCGATCAACAAGTACTTCTGCAACTTGCTGAACGGGCTCGGCGCGAAGGCGGACGGGACCGGCTACGCGGCACCGGGCGGCACCGCACCGGTTACCAAGTTCGGCAAGTACGACAATACGAAGTACTTCGCCGACGGCGGGACGCGGGCCTCGGTGATCGAAAAGCCGGGCGAGTACACGGAGCTCAAGGCGTAACACCCAGGGCGTAGAGCCGGATCGTCCGGGTCAACGCGAAACGAAAGGCCCCTTCCATCGGGAGGGGCCTTTTTCTTGCCTCGGATGCGCGCCGGGTGGCGGGGTGGAACCTCAGGGCCTGGCTCGATCGATTTGCTATATTTCGACCCTCTTCCAACCATGAAAAGTCGGATTTTTAACCTCACCGGAATCGTTGTTCTCGCCTTGCTTGCGCCCGTCGGTGCCTGCATGCCCGACGACACGCCGGTCAGGGTTCAAAACGGGGCCGGGACCGGCGGCAGCGCGGGGTTTGGCCCGGTCACCTGCACCGGCGGATCGAGCGGCACGTCGACCTTGGACACTTGGGCCAACGTACGCGACATCATCGACGGACGAATTGGAATGGGCTGCTTCGGCTCGGACTGCCACACGCAGGGGGATCGGGAACCCTACCTCCTGGGGCTGGGCGCCACTCCGCTCCCCGATGCAGAGCTCTATGCGAAGCTGAGGACCTACAAGACGAACAAGTGTGGGAAACGCATGTTCGTAAACCCCTGCTCACCCAACGAGAGCGCGTTCGTCCTCGCCCAGGCCGGCATGTGCGGCGACATAGCGTACATGCCCTTCGGATGCGATCCGGTGTACATGAACTGCACCCCGGACGACAATCTCGAGGGCATCCGGCAGTGGATCGCCAAAGGGGCGCCCGCACCTTGATCATGCTCAGCCGGTCGCGCGCTTCGTCCCGTGCGGTATCCGTTCTGTTTTCGTTGAGCGTCGCCCTGGTCGCGATCTCGCTCTCCGGCTGCAGGAACAAGAAGGAAGAAGCTCGGCAGAAGGCGGAGCTGACGAAGGCCCTGGACCAGTTCAAGACGCAGGTCGGGGAGCTTCAGAAAACGGCCACGGGTCTGCGCGCCCGGTTCGACAAATTGCCCGAGGACCTGCCGGGGATAGAGACCGTCCGCGACGAGTTGCACGCGGCAGAGGAAGGGCTAGGGGTCGAAGACGGCCGCACGAAGTGGTTGTCGGGCAAGCTGGACCAGGCTTTCGCCTCCGGAAAGAAGGAGGAGATCGAAGCGGTCAGGAACGAAATGCCCCAGGGTAATACCGGGATAGAGCAGGTCATCGTGAGGGTGGCGCACCAACTGGGGCCGCTCGAACGCCTGGCCTCGCAGCGCCGCTATTTCGAATCGCTGGACGCCGCGAACGCCGCGAACGCCGCGAAAGCCGGAGACGTCCGGAAGGAACGGCCGCCGAAGGCGCGATAGCGCCCGCGGGATCCCGCGCGAGAGCGTCGCTGCCGCTAGCGGAGGAAACCTCGTGGCAGCGCGGGGCGTCAGGGCCTGCTGGTGCGGGTTCTGGCGTGAGCTGACGTCCAGGAAGCTCCAATGAGAATGGAGGTTCCTCTCATGGTGGGACCTGAGCCTCGCCACGAGGATGGTCGCGCGCCTCACCGAATCGGATGGGCCCTTTGCCGGGCCCGGTCCGGTGAGCCCCCGAACACTCTGCGCGGAGGTTCCCCATGACAGCGAAACGTCGATTGATACCCCTCGTGGGCACTGCCTTGCTTGCCGCCGCGTGCGGCGACGTACGTCCGGCAGAAGATGAGTTTGTTGTGGTGCAATCAGCACTCGTCGGCGACAACTTGCCGGGGCTGGTGACCAGCAGCCCCGACCTGCTCGGGGAGGCGCGCGAGGCCTTCGCCGCGGTCGAGGCAATAACCGATGGCGTGGGTCCGATCTTCAACGAGCGCGCCTGCGGCAATTGCCACACCCTGGGCGCGCTCGGCGGCGCGGGCGAAAACACGGAACGGCGGTTCGGGACGTTCACGGCGGCGGGCTTCTTCGATCCGCTGGCGCAGCTCGGCGGGACGCTCCGCCAGCTGTTCACTGTCGCGAGCTTCAATAACCCGAATCTCCCGGCGGCCAGCCGCGGACGCTGTCAGCCCGGCAACCCGACACTCTGTTGCGTGCCGGCGGAAGTGGACCCGCCTCAGGCGACGATCCGCAACGTTGGCCGCATCACCACGCCGCTGTTCGGCCTGGGCCTGGTCGACACCATCCCGGACTCGTTCTTCGACGCGCTGGCCGCCGCGCAGCCGGCGGCGATACGAGGCGTCGTCAACCGCGTCCCCGTGTTCCTGCCGAACCCGGGCGATCCGACCCAGAGCGTGAACAGCATCCGGGTGGGGCGCTTCGGTTGGAAGGCGGGGGTCCCGAACCTGATGCAATTCTCCGCCGATGCGTACTCGAACGAGATGGCGATCACCACCCAGCACTGCTTCCGGGGGGCCAGCATCAACACGTTCGCGATCGAGAACGCGCCCAACGCCCCCAGCGGCAGTCTCCTCGACGGATGCGACGACCTGGCGCCGCGGCAGCCGGCCACCTTTGGCCCAGCGATCGGCCTGTCATCGACGCTGGGGCAGCAGATCGATGACGTCGTCGGCGTCTGCAGCGGTGGGCGGACCGAGATCCAGGACGACGTCTTCCTGTTCACCGTGTTCATGACCGGTCTCGCTCCCACCTCGCGCGACCTCGGCGATCCCCTGGCCGTCGGCCGCGGCGATCCGCTGTTCTCCTCGACGGGATGCGCCGGTTGCCACGTGCGGACGACGTTCCGCACGCCCGCCAACCCGTTCCCGATCACCATCGACGCGGCGGGCTCGGAGAGCATCCGGGTACCGGGGAACTTCGCCTTCAACCCCTTCTCCGATTTCCTCAAGCACGACATGGGGTCGCTGGGTGATCTCATCGGCGAGTCGCCGCCCGACGATCCGGCGCAGGGCTCGGGCAACACCGTCGCCGAGACCCGTCAGATGCGGACCGCTCCGCTGTGGGGCATCCGCTTCCGCAACAAGCTGCTCCACGACGGCCGCACGACCGACATTCCGACCGCCATCCGGGCGCACGACGGGCAGGGGGCGAACGCCCGCAACGCCTTCAACGCGCTGAGCGCCACCAGCCAGCACGACCTGGTGGCGTTCATTCGGTCGCTCTGACCGGGCTTCACCCCGGGAGCCGTCGAGGGTCGGTCCCTCGGCGGCTCCCGTTTTGCACCGGCGCTCCGAGGCCTATTCCCTGCAGGGCCGCGTAGCGCATCAGGTCGACCGCGTTCCGGACCGCGAGCTTCCGGTACATGTTGCTCCGGTGGGTGTCGAGCGTCTTGGTGCTGATGCAGAGGAGGCTCGCGATCTCGCCGCTGCTGCTCCCTTGCGCCATCATGCGCAGGATCTCGAGCTCGCGCGGTGAGAGCTTCCCGAACCCGGGCGCCCGCGTCCCGTCGGCCGCCAGCTGCTCCGCGATGGAGGCCGAGACGTAGCGCCTGCCCATCGCAACCGTCTCCAGGGCCTGGAGCAGGTCGCGGGACGGCTGCGCCTTGAGCACATAGCCCAACGCGCCCGCCAGGAGCGCCTCGTTTGCGGTGAAGGGATCGCAGCAGCCGGTGATTATCACCACGCGTGTCTTCAGGTGCTCGCGCGCGATGAACCGGATCAGCTCTGTGGCGCTGCCGTCCGCCAGCATCATGTCCGCGAGCAGCAGCTCGGGGAGGTGCTCGACGAGCAACCGCCTGCCCTCGCGGACACCCGTTGTCACACCGACGACCTCGAACCGACCGGTGCCACTCAAGAGCGACACCAGCGCATCGGACATCAGCTCGTGATCCTCGACGACCAGCACCCGATGGATACGGTCCATGAGACCCTCAGTTTCTCCCCCGAGATCAAGGTCGCCCGGCGCGCGCGATCCAGGCCAGCAATCAACCTCGCGGCCTCAACACGACGCGCTGCCCCGCTCAGCGAAGAACGTGAACCACGGCTGCCACGACGCGGTCGATCGTCGGCCCGGGCGCGACCGCGACCTCGCCGCGCCCATCGATCAGGCGTCGTTGACCCGTTTTTCGGGCTGGCGCAACGTGAAGGGTAGTGGCAGCCGATCTCCAGGAGTTGGGCCGACGCGCGGCGGCAGGCGAAAAGAAGGCCACCCGGGCGCTGCTGGTGGCGGTGGGGCCGGCGATGCTGCGCGCCGTCCGCAAGGTGCTGGCCCGCAGCACCCCGGACGTGGAGGATGTGCTTCAGGAGGCGATGGAGGCGCTGGTGTCGGCGCTGCCGAGATTTCGCGGCGAGTGCACCGTGCTTCACTTCGCCTGGCGGGTGGCGGTGCTGACGGCGCTGGCCAACCGACGGAGGCTCGACCTGCGCGCCCAGTGGACGGTGGACGCCGAGGCGCTGCTGCTGGCGGAGCCTGTCGCCGGCGACCCGTCGCCGGCCGAGGAAGCGGCGCTCCGCGACCGGCGAGCCGCCCTGGGTACGCTGCTGGACGAGCTGCCGGCGGCCCAGGCGGAGGTGCTGGTGCTGCACGCGGCGCTGGGGTTCACCGTCGAGGAGATCGCGGGCGCGATCGGCCGGCCTGCAGAGACGGTTCGCAGTCGACTGCGACTGGCCAAGCAGGCCCTGCGCGAGCGCATCCACGCCAGCCCGAAGCTGACCGAGATCCTCGAGGTGACGTCGTGAGGGCCTCCGCCGATCGCTGCCCCGAAGACCTGGTGGCGCGCAGCCGGCGCGGTCCGCTGTCGGCTGTCGAGCAACGGGCGCTGGCCGCGCACCTCGGCGTCTGCGCGCTCTGCCGGGGCGAGCTGGCGCTGGCGGCGCTTTACGATCAGGTTCCCGACGGACCCGGCCCCGACGACGGGGCGCTGATTGCGCGCCTTGCGGACCGCGCCACGCACCGGGCCACGCGTCGCGCCGCGCGCCGGCCCGCCTGGGGGCTGGCGGCAGCCGCCGGCATCGCGCTGGTCGCCGCAGCCGGCGCCGCGGCCGCCTGGATCTCGACGCGGCGGCCATCCACCCCGCCCGCCACGCCAGAGGCGGGCAGGCCGATCACGACCGTGTCTCCCGCCCGCGCGCCCCGGCAGGCGTCTCTCGCCGGCGGGGACGAGGTCGCGTCCGAGCCGACGTCCGAGCTCGCGTGGGCGGCGCCGGCGCCGGCCGTCCTGCCGCCGGTCCGGCCGACGGCCCCAGGTCCCGCCGGCGGCGCCGCGGCCCGCGTGCGGAGCGCCGCGCGCGCCGTGCCCGCGCCCGGCGCGGCGGAGCTGTTCGCGGCCGCGAACGGCGCGCGCCGTGCCGGGGACCTGCCGGGGGCGATCGCCCGTTACCAGGCGCTGCAGCGCCGGTTCCCGGCCGCCGCAGAGGCGACCGTTTCCCGCGTCTCGGCCGGGGAGCTGCTGGTCCGCGTGGGCGAGCCCGCCGCCGCCCTCGCGCAGTTCGACGGATACCTGCGGGCGCCGGGGCCGCTCGCCCCCGAGGCGCTGTTCGGGCGGGCGCGGGCCCTGGGGGCGCTCGGTCGGAGAGAGGATGAGGAGGGGGCGTGGCGTGACCTGCTCAGCCGGTTCCCCCACTCCGTCTACGACGGAGCGGCGCGACGGCGTCTCGACGAGCTGACACGGTGACGCGGCTCGCTGGCGCGGCGGCGACCGCGGCCGTCGCGGTCGGGTTGCTGGCGGCGTCCGCCCGGGGCGCCCCGCCGGCAGCCGTCGCAACACCCATCGCCATCACCGTCGTCACCGACGACGTCACCCCCTCGGGGTGCGCGCCGCGCCTGCGCGAGGTGCTGGCCGAGCAACTGGCGGGCGTGGGGGCGCCGTTGACCTGGTGGTGCCGGGCGACCGGCAATCCGGACGCTCCCCTCCGCGGGACCACCTCGGCCGGGCTGAAGGTCTGGATCGACGTCACGCGTCTGGGCGAGGTCCGCGTGATTCTGGGGCGCGGCGACGGCGGGAGCGACCGGTTCGTGCTCCGTCGCATTCCGCTCGCCGGTGGCCTCGACGAGATCGGCCGCGAGGAGATCTCGCACATCGTCCGCTCGGGGACGCTCGCGTTGCTCGCTGGCAACGCCGACACGCTGTCGCGCGACCAGGCCGACGCCGAGCTCTCGCGCTGGGGCCAGCCGCCGCCTCCACCCGCGGCCCCGGCGGTCGTCCCGGCGACGGGAACGCCGCGGACCACCCAGCCGCGCACGCCCTGGCACCCGATCGTGACTCTCGGTCCGGCTTGGTCGGTCCTGCTGTTCTCGCCGCAGGTTCGGGTCGTCCACGAGCTGGCCCTGTCCGCGGGCCTGGCCGCGGGCTCCTTCGGCCTCTGGGCCGACGCCGGGCACCGCCTGCCGGCGACGTATCAGACCGATGCCGTCGGCGTCGAGCTGGCGGCCTGGTCGCTGCGGCTGGGCGTCGCGCTTCGGATTGGCGCCCCGGGCCCGGTCACCTTCGGGTTCGGCGCGGGCGCAGGGCTCGACCGGATCTCGTTCTCTCCCCGTGCGGGCGCTTCGACAATCGCCGTCGCGCCCGCGGACAGCTACTTCGCCCTGTCGGTCCGGGGACTGCTGTCGCTGGACTATCGCGCGCGGGCCCACCTGACGATGGCGGTCCGGCTGTTCTGTGACGTCGCCACCCAGGACATTCACTACGATTTTCGGGACGCCGACGGGACGACCCGGCGGGTGGTGGCGCCTTACGCGCTGACACCGGGCGTGTCGTTGTCCGTCGCCTGGCGCTCGTGACCCGTTTCTCGCGCCCAGGTCACAAGTGAGGGCATGACCTCCCCGCACCCCGTCGTGTTCCCCCTCTGGCGTCTCGTCTTCGCGGTCGTCCCCGCCGTTCTGCTGGTCCTCGGCTGCGATTCCTCCCACTCGCTGGGCGCTGGCCTGGGTGCAGCCGGCGGAGGAATGACCGGGACCGCGGGATTCGACGTCCGGGACCGCCGGCCGCGGAGGAGCAGGCGGCGTGGCGGGAGCAGGCGGCGGCGTGGCGGGAGCAGGCGGCGACGCGGCGGGCGCAGGCGGCGGCGTGGCGGGAGCAGGCGGCGGCGCGGCGGGCGCAGGCGGCGGGCTGGCTTGCAGCGACGCCGTCCCCTGCGGGCAGGGTCTGTTCTGCAAACGCGACCCGTCCGACGCTTGCAGCGTCGCGATTCTGGCAGGTCACTGCGTCGAGCCCGATCCCTGCCCCGCGAACGTCTCCCTCGTGTGCGGCTGCGACGGGAGGACGTACAGCAACGATTGCATTCGGGCCAGCGCCGGCGTCGGGCCCGATCCCGCGAACGCGTGCTTCGGCACTGGCGGCACTGGCGGCACTGGCGGCACTGGCGGCACTGGCGGCACTGGCGGCACTGGCGGCACTGGCGGCAACGGCGGCCGAGGAGGAGGAATTGCGGGCGGAGGCGGCGGCAGCGCGGGCTGGACCGGCGGGGCCACGAGCTGCGCGGACTGCAACCCCGCAACGCAGTACTGCTGGAACATCACCGGCGGCGGCCTCGGCAGCGCCGTTCGCTTCCAGGGTTGCTCCCCGCTCCCCACCGGCTGCGGTCCCACACCGATTTGCGCCTGCCTGGCGCCCGACGCTTGCAGCACGAACTGCAGCACCATGAGCGGCGTCCTGGCCGTCGTCTGCCAAGTGCCCTGAGGCTGCACACAGAAGGACGACGCATGCCGGCGCGCGGCACCCACACCTGCGCTGCGCCCTTTGCCGTCGCGGTCCCCCTTTAGCGGCGCCCGGCCGATCCGATGAGACGCTATGGTGGGCCTCAACCCGGGGAGACTGGTTTTTCTGACGCTCGCCCTGGGGTGCGCGGCGACCGTCAAGCAGGCTCCGAGAGCTGCCCAGTCGCCCGTCGCCAGCGCGGCGCCGCGCGCCCGGATGGCCTGGATGCCGTGCGACGCACGGGCGCAACCGGAGCTGGTCGCCGCCGTCAACGGGCGCCTCGAGCAGGCGAAGGTCGCCGGGGTCAGGGAGTCGTTCCAGGCGTCCGTCAGCATGGAGATGGCGCAGCTGGCGATCGAGTGCATCGAGAAGACGCCGCGCTGCTACACAGCGGTCGGACGGTCGATCGGCGCCGATCGGTTGCTGTGGGCCCATCTCGATCGCGCGCCACGGGGCGAGCTGACCCTTCGCATTTCGCTGTTCGACGTCGAGCGTGGCGCGATCCTCCGCGTGGCGACGGGACGCTATCCGAGCGCCAAGGCGGCCGCGGGCGACGTCGCGGATCTCCTCGCGCGCGCGCAGACGGCGGAGCGCCTGGCAGACGCCGGAAAGATGCCGTGACCTTCCAGAGCTGCAGGCGCTGCGGTCAGTTGCTGCTGCCCGAGATTGTGCGGGAGCTCGGCCAAGGAAAGCGCTGCCCGTTCTGCGACGTGGATCTCGCGGGAGGGGACTCCAAGGCCGCTTCCCCGCCCACACCCGCTGCACGGCCGACGCGCGATCAGGCCGACGCGCCCAAGGCCAGGACCGCGTCCCGGGTGCGGCCGATGCCCACGGCGGCGGCGCCTACCGCGCCGTCGGCGCCCATCGCGTCAGCCGCGCCCGCCGTGCCGGTGGCGCGGCCGCCGTTACCCGGCGTCACGCCTGCCGCCCCCGTGCCTCCCTCCGCACCCGCTCCCGCGTCTCGACCGCCGGCGACGAGCACCATCTTCCGCGCATCGGCGGCCTCGTCTCCGGCGTCGGCAATCGCCGTCGCGCCGTCGACGCCAGAGCCGGAGCGACTCTCCAATCCCGTCCTTACCCTCGTGCCGGCACCCGCTCCGGAAGCCACCCGCGAGGCGGCTCCCGAACGTGCGCCGCTGCCCAGCGTCCCCGAGCCCGCTCCCGGACCTCGCCTGACGGTGGCACGCCCGCAGCCCGCATCGGCACCGCCACCCGCGCCCGTCAGCCCCGCGAATTCACCAGCGCCGCGCGCGGCGACGTGGTTGGTCGCCGTTCGCCAGCGACCCTGGCTCGCCGTCTCGGTCGCGGTGGCGCTGGCCGGCGTCACCTGCTTCGTCATCGCCCGGGCTCTGCCCACCAACCGGCCAGGCCGCTCGGCGCCGCCGGTGACGGCCGCGACCCGACCCATGGCGCCGCCGACGGTCGATCCCTTGCCGACGGGCCACGTCGCCGAGGAGAAGGCGTCCCCGATCGTCCCCGACGGCCGCGTGACAGGCGAACGCCGGAAGGTTCATCGAAGCGCTCACGAGCGCCGGAGCGCGGAAAATCGCAAGGCTCGCAAGGATCATCCGTCGCGTGTGAAGAGCAAGAAGCGCGGGCACGAGGTCGCGCTCAACGGCACGACCTCGCCGGCCCAGCCCGGGGACGACGGCGCCGCCCGGGCCGCGTACGCGAAGGGGAATCGGCTGCTCCTCACCGGCGACACGGGCGGAGCCATCTCGGCCTACGAAGAGGCGACCCGACTGGCGCCTTCGTCTCCCGCGGGCTACCGCGGGCTCGGGCTCGCGTACGAGAAGCGAGGCAACAGCGCCGAGGCTGCGCGGGCCTTCCGCCGATATCTCAAGCTGGCGCCCGGTTCCGAGGATCGCGCGCTCATCGCCGAGCGCTTGCAACGCCTCGCGCCTGCGCGCAAGGCCGGCAAGCAGCCGCGCTGAGCGCCCCGTAGCCGACCGGCGCCCTGAACGCCCCCTCGGCCGCTGGCGTGGCGGGCGAGGCGGGTCGGGGGTTTTGCCGATCCGGCCGGATCCCGCTCATGCCCCTGGCGCTCGGGCGGCGGGAATTGATAGACGGTGGTGACGTTACTCGAGCGATCCGTTCGATCGACCATGCAATACCGTTCCCTGGCAGCCGTCGCGAGCCTCCTCTCACTCAGCTTCGTGCTCGAAGTGAGCGCCCGCGCGAGCCAGCGGGTCTGTCCTGCGAACGACGCGACCGGCGGAGGGTGTGCCGAGGCATGCGAGCTGCGCGCGGGGCCCGAGGCGCGCGCGTCCGAGCTGTTCGCGGCGAAGCTCCGAACCGTCGCGCGGACGGGGTATCACCTGGGCGTCACCCCGGGAGCACCGTCTGTCACCGCCGTCTCCGAGTTCCGCGTCGCGTCGATCCCGCTCGAGAAGGAGGCAGCGGCGCGCTGGAGACAGAACGGCCTGTGGGCCGGACCGTGCTCAGGCCTGGCGGCCGTCTTCCAGGCGAGCGTCATCAACGACAAGGACGCGAAGACCGTCGTCGACCTCTTCGAGCTCCGCTACACGTCCGAGGCCACGGCCCGTCGGAGCGCGGCGTTGCTGGAGACGTCGTGGGAATGGAACGGACACCCGTTCATCGCCGTGCAACGAGGGCCGAACGTGATCGTCGCGGAGGGCCGTTACGGCGCGTTGAGCGCGCTCGAGGCCGTGGGCGCGCACTTCGGCGGAACGATTTACCCGCGCCGGGCGCCCGTCGCGCTCCCGATCTGCGACAAAGGCTCGAACAAACGCCCGATCTTCGAGGGCGATGGCCTGACGGTTCATGTGCTCGGGTTCGCGCCTTCGGGCGAGCTCGCGTGGCTGGAGGCGACGGTCGGGGAGGGGGGCGGCACCACCTGGACCCTGCACGTGAACAGCCTGGTCAACGATCGTGAGCTCGCGGTCCGGACCTACCGGACCGGCCGTCCGGGCGCAGAGGCGTTTTGCGCTGAGCACCGGGCAGCCGCCGGGGCGCTGCTGAGCGAGCGCGGCGTGAGCGTGGGAGCGTTCAGCGCGTTCGACAAGCCGACGATCGACGGGGCGCCCCTGACCGTGTTGATCCAGCCCGCGCCTTCGTCTGGGACCGAGGTCGTGATGCAGGGGCCTTCGGGGACCAAAGTGCTCGGCCGACTCCGTGCCGCCGCCGGCACGGCGAAGCCGCTCGGATTCATCCGGAGCCCCTTCGAGGAACGCGTCGCCGTGTTCGTGTCGATCAAACACGCGCCGACCGGACGGCAGGGGCTGCGCGTCCTCGGTGGTCGCCTGGACAAGCGCTGGCTGGCCCAGCGATAGCGCGCTACGCGCCAGCGCGGCCGATCAGGTCAGCCCTTTGAGGGGCCCCATCCCCGCGAGCCTCGCGTCGCCGAACGACGTGACGTCCGAGAAGCCCATGTACTGGTGGCAGGTGACGAGCATGTCCGAGAACGATTGCTTGTTCGCGAAGTCGATGTAGCGCCCGCGCCGGAAGGCGTTGTCGGCTTTGCCGGCGAAGACGACGAGGTTGTTGTTGATGGCGTGCGTGTCGCCCTGGGCGAGCTCGTTCCAGTGGACGACCAGCGTCTTGTCCCACAGCGTGCCGTCGCCGTCGGGCATCGCCTTGAGCGCTTCGTAGAGCTTCAGATTCTGCGTCCACAGGTGCTTGTGGATCGTCCGGATCTTCGCGAACGCGTCGGTCGTGTTCTGGTGGCTGATGTCGTGGTGGCCCTCGGTCAGGCCCAGGTTCGCGTAGATGCGGTTGCTGGTGTTGCCGCTCCAGTTGTACTGGATGACGCGCGTCAGATCGCACGCGAACGCGAGCACCGAGATCTTGAAGAACAGCTCGCCGATGACGGCGTGGTTCGCGTCGGCGTAGGGGTCGACGGCCGTGCCGAGGCCGGCGGGCTTGCAGCCCATCGCCGGGACCGCCGTGCCGGTCGCACCCTGAAGCGTGCGCTCGATGTCGCGCAGCGAGGTCATGTGCAGATCCAGCTTCTCTCTGTCCCTGGTGCCGACCTTGCTCGAGAGCGCGGTCGCCTCGGCGAGCACGAGGTCGAGCGCCGACTGCTTCTTGAGCAGCCGCTTCTGGATCGCCGCCTGCGCGGCCGCATCCGTCGCGTTGAACGTGAAGATGCGCGCGTAGGCGGCGTACGGATCCGTCTCGGGCGGGATCGGGTTCTGCGTCCCTACCGGGCCGGCGTGCGAATGCAGGTTCCAGATGTCGTTCCGCTTGCCGCCCACCCGATAGACGAGGTGCCGGTACGGGAGGCTCGGGTTCTTGGCGAAGCAGCAGGTCGCCGATCGAGCGGTCGGCGCTGGGGCCGAGGACGAAGCCGATGGTCGTGTCGGTGCCGCCGATCGGGTACGAGCCCGTGCCCGACGGCCAGGGCGCGAGGGCGCTGCCGCCCTGCTCGTGGTTGTCGGCCACGGAGCCCGCGGGCAGCTTGCCGAACTTCTTGTCGAGCTTGTTGCAGAATCAGCAGGTCCTGTCGATACGGCTCGAGCGGCGCGAGGAACTCGCCGAACACGAAGTTGGTCTCGCCGACCGTCGTGAAGCGGGTCGCGACCTCGTCGCCGTTCGCCTGGAAGGCGAAGATGATGCGCCGGGGCGTCGTCGCCGCCTGGGCGCGCGCCGCGCGCGGCCGCATCGCGTCCAGAAACGGCAGCGCGAGCGCGACGCCCGAGGCGCCGCGCAGCAGGGTGCGGCGCGAGATGCGTTTCGGTGAGACGATCGGCTTCATGGCGTCACCCCCCGGTAGAGGAAGGCGTCTGTTCTCGTGAGCGCAGACCAGCAGCTCGGTGAGGTTGTAGTCGGCGCCTTTGAAGTCGACGAGCAGGCGCGCCATCGAGCAGGCGTCCGCCTGCTCGACCTCACGTCCGTAGAAGAAGCGGAAGTTGTTGGTCACGTAGCAGCCGCGGACCTGCTCGCTCTGCGCCAGCTTCTGTCCGAGCTCCGTCGGGTTCGCCACCGGACCGTCGGCGTCGCGCGTCCCCGATACCTCGCTGGCGAGCACGACCGGCAAGCCAGTCTCGTCCACCGTGCGGGCGCGGCCCACGGCATCGAAGCCTTCGAAGACGACGCCGATCGGATCCATGAGGGTGTGGCAGGTGGCGCACGACGCGACCGTGCGGTGTTGCTCGAGCCGCTCGCGCTGCGAGACGCCCGTGGCGGTCTTGTCGAGGGCGCTCAAATCGACGTCGGGCGGCGGCGCCGGAACGATCTGGCACAGCACGTCGGTTCGGATCTTGAGGCCGCGCCGCACGATCGAGGTGCTCGTCGCCTTGTCGTGCGCCAGCATCATCCCCTGCGTGAGCACGCCCGCGCGCCCCGGGGCCTCGACCCGCTCGTAAGTCGAGCCGCTGGGCCCGGTGAGGCCGTAGTGCCTCGCGAGCGCCGCGTTGGCGAACGTGTACGGCGCGGTGAACAGCGCCTCGAAGGTGCCCGTCGGCGACTCCAGGAGATCGGCGACGAACGCGCGCGTCTCGCCCTGGAGCAGCGCCGGCAGCGTCGGATCGAGGTTCGGGTAGACCGTCCCGTCCCGCACGATGTCGGGCAGCGCGTCGGTGTCGAGCCACTGCTCGAAGTAGTCGAGGAGGCGCCCGCCCTTGGGATCGGCCAGCAGCCGCCGCGCTTGCGCTTCGATCTGCGCGGGCGTGGCCAGCTCGCCTTTGTCGGCGGCCGCGAACAGCGCCGCGTCCGGCATGCTCTGCAGGTAGATGTACGAGAGGCGGGAGGCGATCTCGTAGGCCGTGGGTTTGGCGTAGTTGCCCATGGGCGTCGAACCGAGCTCGAAACGGTAGAGGAACTGCGGCGACTGCAGCATCGCGAAGACGATCCACTCGATGCCGGTCTTGAAGTCGTAGCCGCTCCCGATCGCCTTTTGGTAGAGGGCCTCGTACCGGGCCGTGTCGTCGGCGGCGAGCGGCCGGCGGTAGACCTGCTTGCCGAACGAAGTGATGAAGGCGGTCGCGCAGGCGGCGTCCTGCTTGCCGTTCGCGCAGGTCACGAAGGTGCTGGCGTCGGCGGCCGTCTCGGCGATCTGCTCGGCGGCGTCGAGGTACTTCTGCCCGGCGAGCGACGGCACGGTGAGGTAGTCGCCGCTGTTGCGAAAGCCGAGCGACTCGGGCTCCGAAGGAAAGCCGCTCGTCGCGGCGGGGACGAGCGCGACCACCGCCGGCACGCTCGCGAACAGGTCGCTGATCGTGTTGCGGTACTCCGTGTTGCTGAGGCGGCGCAGCGGCGAGCGGCCGGGGCTCGGCGCCGTGCACGACGCCAGCACCTCTTCGGGCGACTTGCCGCTTCAGCACGGCGGGACCGACGAACTCCATGCCCGTGCCGCCGGTACCGGTCGCTGTCGTCGGACGGTGGCCAATCTCGCCGGTGCAGGCGACGACCGGGATCGCGAAGGCGACCAATGCGGCGGCGAAGCGGAACTGACGAGCGGAGTCCGACATGCTGCCCTCCTTGGTGCGGAGCGGGCCCCACGGTGTTACCCGTGAGCTCGAAACCAGAAAACGATCCTGGCCCTCGACCGTCTCGATCGTCAAGAGTCAAGACCCTGACGCGCGGCCTGCGCACGCACACGGGCCGACCGCAGCCCACACGAACGGAAGTCGACCCGCTACGCGGGGCCACGTCGCGGGTGGAGGCGATTCCACACCGCCAGGCGCAGGGCCTCGGCCCGGTCGGCGGCGCGGCGCCAGCTGGCGTCGTGCTTGGCCGAGAGCGCCGTTGCCCGGCCCATCCGCTCGATCTCGAAGTCCACGGCGTCGACGGCCTCCTCGAGCCGCCCGAAGCGCTCCATCGGCCGGCCGTCCATGACGACCTCCCAGACCTTCCCGCGGCCGGGGCGCCGCAGGACCAGCACCTCGCTCACGCGGCCGGCGCCTCGCTGAAAATGCAGCCCCAGGCCGTGCCGGCCCAGCGAGAACCAGGCGTTGATCGAGATCGCGCGGACGTCCTCGTCGGGCCGCAGCGTCAGCGGATCGAAGCTGGCGGCGCGGTCCTGGATCTCCGCGAGCGTGACCGCGCCCGCCTCCAGCTCGAAGCCCGGCCGATCGAACTCGATGCGCTGCCACACGCGCCGCGCCTCGTTCGCATCTCCCCCGCGCAGATCGAGATCCCGCGGCGTGCCGAACAGCGACGGCAACGTGCACAGACTCAGCGTCGTCAGATCGACGAAGTCCAGGATCAGGCAGTCGTTCTTGCCGGGGTGAAGGCGCGTCCCGCGCCCGACGCACTGGGCGTACAGGCCCTCCGAGCGCGTGGGCCGCGCCATCGCGACGCACGACACGCCCGGATCGTCGAAGCCTTCGGTCAAGACCCCCACGTTGGTGAGGGCGTGCGTGCGCCCCTCGCGAAAAGTCGCGCAGGGCCTGCGCGCGCGCGGGTCCGGGCATGGCGCCGTGAACGATGCCCGCGGGCACGCCGAGCGCGTTCAGGGCGTGCGCCAGATGCCGCGCGTGATTGACCGTCACGCAGAAGGCGATCGTGCGCCGGTCGCGCGCCAGCTCCTGGATCGACCGCGCGACCAGGGCGTTGCGCTCCTCGATGTCGATCGCCTCGGCCAGCTCCTCCTCGTCGAAGTCGAGGCCCGCGGGCGACAGCTTGCGGAGATCGGCCGTCGTCGAGATCCGGAAGCCGCGCAGCGGCGCCAGGTAGCCATCGTCGATCAGCTCGGGCAGGGCGCGCGTGTAGACGATCTCCTCGAACACCTCGTCGAGCCCCTGTCCGTCGCCGCGCGCGGTGGTGGCAGTGAATCCGAGCAGCGTGCCGTCGAAGGCGGGCTCGAACACGCCCAGCTGGCGCAGGACGCGCAGGTTGTCCTCGGCCGCCGCGTGGTGGCACTCGTCATAGACGACGAGCCCCACGTCGCGGCCCCGCAGGACGCGCGCCAGCCGCTCCTCGTGCAGCGAGCGGATCGAGCAGACGAGCACCTTCGCCTCGGCCGACGCCCGGAGCGCACCGCGCTCGATCGCGACGACGGCGTCGCCCTCGAGCGCGCGGACCAGCTTCTCCTGCGCCTGCGCCAGCAGCTCCTCGCGATGGGCGAGCACCAGCACCTGGCGCCGCGCGAGCCTGGCCAGGTGCGAGAAGATCACGGTCTTGCCGGCGCCCGTCGGCAGATGGACCAGCAGGCGACGCCGGCCCGCGCGGCGCGCCGCGAGCACGGCGTCGATCGCGGCGCGTTGATAGGGACGCAGCTCGCTGGGCGGGTGGGGCGGCAACGCGGCAGTCATACGCCGACATCGGCCGCGCGGGCGAGTAGTCTCCTTGCCGGCACACCGCGCCACCGAGGAGACGATGAACACCCAACCGCGCAACCCGCTTCACGGCATCACGCTCGAGCAGATTCTCAACGAGCTGGTGGCGCACTACGGTTGGCCAGAGCTCGGCCAGCAGGTGAACATCCGCTGCTTCACGACGGATCCCAGCGTCCCCTCGAGCCTGAAGTTCCTCCGGCGCACGCCGTGGGCGCGCGAGAAGGTCGAGAGCCTCTACCTCTTCATGCTGCGTGAGCAGAAGCGGCGCGACCGATAGCCCTGCGGCTGGCGATGGTGGCCGGGTCGTCGGCGGCGCCCGGCTACGCTACGAGATGTTCGCCAGCGTGACCTGCCAGCCGCTGTCGGACTTCTTGAAGTGAACCGTGCCGCGACGGTGGAACTTCCCGACCCCGGTGATGTCCTCGTCGAATCGGATCGTGGTTTCCGCCGAACCCGCGGCGACGTTCGAGGTGAACTCCTCGCACCTCACGTTGCTGAAGGCCGGGTGGCCATCGCGGGTGTGCTCCTTGCTCCAAGTCGGGAGGTAGGCCTCCGCGGCGCGGCAGGCGGCAGGATCGCCGACGTCGGTCTTGCACCCCACCCCCGTCATCACACCGACCCAACCAACGGCACCCAGGACGAACATTCTAGACAATGAAGTTTTCATGCATCCCCTTCACACAACCCCACCACTTGCTGCGGACCGACAATGCGGTCCATGCAGACTTTGACACACTTTGACGGTCGTGAACGCGGAGGGCAGGAATAACGCGCTCTGACTGAATGAGAGTCCTTTCGACGACCTCCGGCGATGACGGGCACCAACAGAAAAGACGGTCCCGATGCTACCCGCGCCCGTTTCACAAAATCGCCGCCAGTACGCCCGATTTCCATTGGGATTGCCGGTGAAGCTCCACGTCGACAGCAGAGAGCCGCCGATCACGGTCGAGGTGGTCGACGTCTCGGAGGGTGGTGCGCGACTGCGCGCGTTCGCGTGCCCGGTGCGCGCTGACCAACACGCCACGTTGCGGTTCCTGCTTCCCGATCAGCGGACCTGCGTCGCGAGCGGACGGGTGGCCCGGGTCGAGCGCGCGCTCGACCCCGAGAGCGCCTCCTTTTCTGGACCGACCTCCACGCGTGGCGGTCCGCCCCCGTCGGCGGGGTCGGGGACCGTCGACTTCGTCTTGCGTCTCAATGACACCAACGACGCCTTCCGCGGGTTCCTCGCGTCGCTCGTCGGCTAAAGCGGCTCAGCCGGTGCACCGTCCGCCCGAATCGGTCGCTCCCGGGGGAGATCGATGCCGCGCCGGTCGATGGCCGTGCTATCTCGATAGGTGGGTGCATGAGTGGGTGCCTTGTGGTGGTCGAGGGCGTCTGCGTCACCGCCGTCGCCATCAAAGGCTGCCGTGAAGCGCCGATGAAGCTAGATCGACTGGAGCATGCCGCGGCCTCGACACTACCTGCACGGTGACTATCTGGAGCCGGCGGACCGGCGGCCCGACAGCGTCGTCTACTGCGCGTTCTGCGACGGATTCTGCCTGCCGGCACATCTGCACGAGGAGCATGAGCTCGAGGCGAACATCATCCGGTTCAACGCCAGCAAGAAGGTGTTTTACCGAACTCAGCAGCGCGTCGAGCGCCCGATCGACGCCGCGAACTACTTCGACGGCACGCCCGATCCAGGCTAAAGGGCCATCGGGCCTGAGCCCTGGCGATATTCGTGGTCGCTCGCTCGCATGCGAGTAGCCTTCGCACATGTCGCTCGCTCATCTCCGGGAAACGAAGGCGCAAAGTAATCGCACCTCGGCGGCCGCGCCTCGGAAGGACTGCCACGGCGACGGCCGGGCTCTGCGGCGCGAGCCACGAGCCCGCCTACCGCACGATGGACGAGGCCGCCGCCTCCGGCCTGGAGATTTGCGACACCTGCGTCACCCTCTTTCGGCGACAAGGAAAGGCCCACTGAACAGACAGGGCGTCCGCCTACCGCCTCAGGCGTGAGAGCGTCGTCCCAGCCAGAGCAAGTGCAGGCCCTTCGAGGGGCCATTGGCGCGGACGCGCACGAGGCGCGTCTCGAGGTTGGCCTCGCGGAGGCGCGCCGTGAAGGCGCGCGACTCGAACGTCGACCAGATGGCGAGGACGCCGTTCTGCCGCAAAGCCGCCCGTGCGCGCCGCAGCCCCTCGCGCGAGTAAAGGTGCCTGTTCTCCCGGGAGGTGAACGCCTCGGGGCCGTTGTCGACGTCCAGCAGGATCGCGTCGTAGCGCTCGCGCGCGCTCCCGATCACGTCGGCGACGTTTCCCTCGATGACGCGCACGCGCGGATTGAAGAGCGGCGCGTCCGCGAGGTGGCCGATGAGCTCTCGGTTCCAGCGCACGACCGCGCCGACGAGCTCGACCACGTCGACGACGGCGTCGGGGCGGAGGGCCGCGAGCGCCGCGCGCGCCGTGAAGCCCATGCCCAGCCCGCCGACGAGCACGCGCGCGCGCGGCACGGCGTCCAGGCCCGCGCAGCCGTGCTCGGCCAGCTTCTCCTCCGATCGGTGGCCCGCGCTCGTCATGAGCACGTCGCCGTCGATGCGGATCGAGTGCTCGTCGCCGCGCCGCGCGAGCGTCATCTCGCTGCCGTCGTCCATGAGTGCGCGATTGAGGGTCCGCCAGGGGAGCAAGGCGCGCACCTTACCCGGTCGAGGGCCTCGACGCACGCGAGGACGGCGACCCTACCTATTGACGCCGCCGGCAACACCGGCGGCGTCGCTGTTGTTGCGGTTACGCGCGCGCCGTTAGCGCGTCTCTTTGGTCTCGGTCGTCGTCGTCGTCGTCTCCGTCGAGGTCGAGGTCGACGGCGCGCTGGCCCGGGTCCCCTCCTTCTTCGAGGCGAGACCCGACCGCACCTCGGCCTTGGTCAGCGAGCCGTTCTGGTCGGTGTCCCACGCCTCGAACCTCGCCTTCGTGCCCGTGGCGTACTCGTCTGCTGACAGCACCCCATCACCGTTGGTGTCCATGACTTCGATCTGCTCGGTGACGCTCTCCTTGCCACCGGAGGCGCTCCGTTTGGCCTGCGGGGGCTTCGCCGCATTCATCTCCGCCGCGGTCACCTTCCCGTCGGCGTTGGTGTCCATTTCCTGGAAGCGCTTCTGCGCCCCCGCCTCATGCTCGGCCGCCGAGATCTTCCCGTCACCGTTGGCGTCGAACTTGCGAAACTTCTCGTCGGCATCGTGCGCGAACACGACTGCCGGAGCGCCCAGCGCGAGGAAGACACCCAGACCGAGCCCCGTCAACTTGTGCCACTGCGTTTTCAGCATTTTTCCTCCTCCCACCTAGGTGAGGGCCCCGCGGCGAGTTGCAAGCGCAAGCACGGTGTCCTCCCTGAATTGATTGGGCTTCATGGACTGCTCGCAACGAGCCAGGATCCTCGAAGACGTTTCCGAAACGTGGGCCCCGATACCCGACGTTCGACGGCATCAGCGGCGCGAGAAGGTCGAGAGCCTCTACCTCTTCATGCTGCGTGAGCAGAAGCGGCGCGACCGATAGCGACACGTGAGGGGGCTGGTGCGGTCGTGGAGTCCGCTCGCTTGAGCGGAAACGTCAGCGCGCCTCAGAATTGATTGAAGAAAGCCCAGATCGCCTGCGATGCGAAGCTCGGGACACCGTGTCCGCCGGAGAACTGGCAGAAGTGGATCGGATAGTCCGGCAAACAGCCCTGGTAGGAGACGCACGGGCTTGGCGTCACGGGCATGGTCTGCGGTTGACACTGGGCCCGCTTGACGAAGATATCCAGCGCCGCCTTGCCGTCCGCGAGCGGCACCGTCGTGTCGTTGTCGCCGTGGGCCATCCAGACCGCAATCGGATGCATGTTGACTTGATCGCAGCCGCTGTACGGGTGCTCGGCGTTCGGAATCCCACCCGACATCGGTGCGATCGCGCGGAAGACGTCAGCCATCGCACACCCGATTGCATCCGACATCATTCCTCCGAACGAAAACCCGACCGAGAAGATCTTTCGCTGGTCGAAGCACAGCTTCGAGCTGAACTGCGCCAGCATCGCTTTCACGAACGCGATGTCTCGGCCGTCGGCGTTCCGCCAGCCGGCATCGAGCCCTTCTGGCGAGACGAAGATGGCGCTGCTGCCCGCGCGCGCGTAGAGGCCGTAATAGTCGTTGTTGCCGCTCCCTGCGACCTGCGTCGCGTTTCCGCCGCGCGCGTGAAAACCGAAGATCAATTTATAGGGCTTGGTCGTGTCGTAGTTGTCCGGAACCCTCAAGATGTACTCGCGCATCGTTCCCGAGACGTCGATGCTGGCCCGACCAGTCTTCAGCCAATCCGAGGTGCCGCAGCCAACGGTCGGCATCGACCCGCCACCACCGCCGGCAGCCGCTCGCCCGCCTCCGCCCGAGGCGCCGCCAGCGTCCGACCTTCCGCCGGCGCCCGCTCGGCCGCCGCTGCCGCTTCCGCCCGGGCCGCCAGCGACCGACCCTCCGCCGGCGCCCGCTCGGCCGCCGCTGCCGGTTCCGCCGCTGCCGGCCGTTGCGACCGACTGTCCGCCAGCTCCGGCATCGCCGCCGCCGGTCCCGACCGATCCGCCAGCTGCTGCCCCGCCTGTGCCCGCACCACCGGGCGTCATGCCACCGGTTCCGGCGATGCCCCCGCTGCCAGACGCATCGCCGCCCATCCCACCCAGCGCGCCGCCTGTCCCCGATCCGCCCCTGCCTGACGCGCCTCCTCCACCTGAGCCGCCAGCCCCCTCGCCGCTGCCCTGGCAGCCGATTCCAAAGACCAGCGCGACAGCGAACGGAATCGCGAGCACGATCGACCAATACGCTCGAGCGCGAACCCCTCGAATTAATTGGTTCATGACCTGCCTCCTGGGTAGACCGCGTCGCCCGGTCGGTGTCGCTGTCACCACCCGATGCGCAGGTAGACGTCCCCCTGAGGGGACGCCCATTAGTACGCAGTCGCGGCGACGTCCGAAACCAGCCCACAAAAGATCTGAACCGCGACCGGTTCCTCGAATGGCGCGACAGACGAGTGCGGCGGCTGTCCGTTCAGAGGGGACACGCTGCCGCTCTTAAGTCCTCGCAACTTCGACTCACCCGCGGCGCGCGGCGCCAGTCGCCTCTGGCCTACTCATCCTCGATGCGACGAGGCGCCAAGCGACCGACGACCTATGTCCGCCGGGACGGCTTGCTCAGAGCTGCGAGATGAACTTCCAGGCCAGCGGTGGAATGAAGGCCTTCAGGCCGTCATCACCGGTCGAGGTCCCGTCATCCACCGACGACGGGGTGTGCGGGCCATCGAATGTGCACACTTTGACGGGATAGCCCGCCTTGCACCCTTCGAAGTCGTAGCAGAGGTATTTCTTGCTGCCAGCCGTCGTCGTCGGGATGTTGTTCCCGGAGGGAATCGTGCAGCCATTGTCCTTGGCGTGCTGAAGGACGCAGGCCTTCCCGCCCATCGTGTCGTTGCCCCACGGACACGTGCCATCGCTCATGCCGGTCGCCCCCATGTACGCGATGGCCACATGCGCATTGGTCGGCTGAGTGAAGTTGTAATTGGCCGCTGCCATCGCGACAGCGCCGCGCAGCTTCGACGGGCGCCCGAGGGTCAGCGCGTAGCTCATCATCGCGCCGAAGCTGAAGCCCGTGGTGAAGACCCGGCTGTCGTCGATGCACAGGTTCGCTTCGACGAGAGCGAGCAGGTCGTCGAAGAGGACAACGTCTCGGTTGTAATCCCATGGAAGGTTGCCGATACCTCCGGGCGCTACGAAGATGGCGGGCTGGTTCGCCGCGGTCGCTTCGCGGAGGAGCCCGAAATAGGCATAGTTCTTTGCGTTGAAGTTGGGACCATCATTGGCGGGATGTAGGCCATTCGCATTGCCCGTGTCCGAACCGTAGGCCTGGTGCCAGGAAAAGATCAGGCGATACGGGTGCGTCGGATCGTAATTCGCTGGAATGTCGATGATGTATTCGCGACTCATTCCGCCGCTCGTGATCTTGAGTCTGGTCGACGTGGGAAGAGCGCTCATGACCGACGAGCCGCCGGTCGTCAGCGTTTTCGCACCATCCTGGACGCCACAGCCCTTGCTCGGACGCGCGGCGCTGCTGCCGCCGGCACCGCCGGCGGTGCCGGAGCTTCCGCCAGTCGAAGCGCCGCCGGCGCCGGAGCTTCCGCCAGTCGAAGCGCCACCCGGGCCACCGCCGCGACCGCCCGCACCGGCGGCTCCGCCGGAACCGGCTCCGGCGCCTGCTGTGGCGGTCGAACCGCCCGCGCCAGCGGAACCCACAGATCCCGAAGTCCCGGCTGCACCGGCACCGCCAGAGGCTCCGCCGGAACCGGCTCCCGCGCCTGCTGTGGCAGTCGAACCGCCCGGACCCATGCGCCCGCCCGAGGCCTGACCGCCGGTTCCAGAAACCGCGCCGCCCGCGCCCGCCGCGCCGGGCGTCCCCCCGGAGCCCGTCCCGGACGACCCACCCGAGGAGTTGGCGCCGCCCCCCCCTGTTGAGCCGCCCGAGCCGGTGGACTGTCCCCCATCCTCACTGCTGCAGGCGCCAGCGAAGAGGGCCAAAGCCCCAACGACCGAGAGAAAACGACCGGATGTCATGGAGTGCCCTTCTTCGGTTGAATCAACACGATTCGGAACAGACGCTGGCCCCATCCGGCGCGGTTACCCTATGCCAGTGCAGGTGAGAGGCCCCGATCCTCTACTGTCGACCTCGTTCAGATCTTGTTAGACCTTCTTCGAGTTCCGTCCGCGGGCGGGTCGACCCGCGCCTCCCGCTCGACCGGCGCGTGCTCCTGAAGACACCGTCACCTCCGTGGCCGTGCGAGGGATTCGTGCTTACGTCGCGCTTGGCGAGGCCATGCGGCCGAGTTGCACGGGTCGGCGCGAACGCCCGTCATGGTCGGACTACGGCGATTGGTAGATGGAGACGATGTTGGCCTGGACGTCGTTGTCGGCCTTGTCCGACGAGTAGTGGTGGGTCATGACGCCTTCGAACCAGTTCCCTCGCCCGGCGTTGCTATTGTCGCCGCCGGTGCCGAGGCCGATGGCGCCCTCTTTTCGCATGGGGTTATAGCGAGTGCTCGGGCGCGGACCGTCGAAGGGCACCTCGAGAGCGCCGGCCTCCGCGTTGCCGACCTTGATGGTCCAATGGTTCGCGCCGGGCACGTCACCCTTCACCATGCCCATCACGTATTTGAACGTCACCGGCACATTTGGCGCGTAAGGGCTCGCGTTGCCGGCCCAGAGACCGTCCTCCAGATCAGCCATCACCCACGGACCGTTGCCAGCGCCTTTGCCCCAGATGGTACAAGTCCCAAAGTAGACGGCCTCCACGGCCCCCTCGCGGTTGTCGGCGCTGTTCCGCTCCATGTTCCCGTAATCGAAGCAGCAGCCGCCGTTATGGACGTCGCCGTGGACGACCATGTACAAGGTCTCTGCCTCGTCGCCCATCGCGGTGCCTCTGGCCTGGTTGTTTCGATAGCCGACGCCGGGCACGATCTGGATGCCGTAGACCTTTTGGCCAGCGAGCGTGATCGGAACCACCTTCGCGTTCGCTTCGGTCCCGGGCGTGATCTTCGCCATGCCAGGCGGCGACTTGGTGAGGTGGTTACCTTGAGGCGATTGGTCATAAATGATCGAGACGGTGCAGTCCGAGCTGCCGCAGAACTCGTCCTGCTCAGCCGAGTTCGCGAATCCTCCCGGAGAGATGACGCCGATGTCCTTGACCGCGCAATCCGACCTCCTCACCTGGTAGAGCGGTCCGTTGTAGTTGCCGTACAGGGCGCGCACCGTGCTGTGGGCCGCGACGCAGGGGCCGCCGTCGTCCCCGTAGATGTCGCACGGGCCTTTGGTCGTCCCACTGGTCCCACCCAGGCCGGTCGCATTCGGAGAAGGCGTGGTGGTTCCGCACCCCGCGATGGCCCCCGCGCCGCCGCCGGTACCCGTGTTACCGCCGGCCCCGCCAGCACCGCCGCGTCCAATCGCGCCTGCGGCGCCACCACCGACGCCCCCGGCGCCACCGCGGCCGCCACCACCGATCGTGCCGCTAGCGCCGCCGCTGCCGCTGCTCCCACCCGCGCCGCTGCGACCCGCGGCGCCACCCGCCGCGCCGCCACCGCCGCCGTCGGCGATGCGGCTGCCGGAACCACAACCACCGGCGACCACGACGCCGGCCAACCCCACCAGCGCACCACGTCTAAGCCAGTTCGTCACTGTCCGCAGGATAACCCGTCGGTACGGACCCAAAAACGAATACAGCCAGCCGGACTCTGACTCGCGGGGGGCGATGGCGCGGGGTTCAATCGTGCCAGCGGGCGACGAGGGACTGAAACCAGCGTCGCGCGTCGCGGGTATCGACCGAACAATGGTCGAGACCGGGGAGGACGACGTCCTCCATGGCTTCGCTGAACACGGCGCGCAGGTCGTCCCTGGACAGCCAGCCGTGCGCGACCAGGGCCGCGGACGTGGCGCGCGACGGCGCGCTGACGAGAAAGTCATCGTCGTGAGTCGTGGCCTTGAGCATGAGCGGCATGCGGACCGCGATCTCGCGGCTCCAGCTCGCATCCGCCGCGAGATACCCCCAGCCAATGCGGCTGTGGTCGATCTCGTCGGCGAGCAGCGCGCGCAGGACGCCACGGGTCTCCTCGTCGCGTGCCTTCTCCCGGGATCGAAGCAGGAGGGTCGCGTTGATTGATTCGGTGACACAGAAGTGCGCGACCATCTCGTAAGCCAGCCGCGCCGGCCCGTTCAGCTCGTGGGGCGCAACCCGCCGAATCGGTGGCGACGCCGCGCCCCCGGCCACGTGACCGTAGCGAGCCGCCATCGTGGCGCACGTCTCCTGGTGGCGCAGCTCGTCCCGGTGGGCCGCCTCGACACGCTCGGCGAACGGTGCGAGCGGACCGCCGGACTCGTGAAGCCGTCGCGCCAGGTCCTGGTAGTGCGCCGCGGTCTCTCGTTCGGAGCGCGCGCGGTAGGCCCACATGGCCGCGACCAGCTGGCGCTCTTCGCCAGTGAGCTCTACGCCGTCGTCCGGCTCGGCGACTGCTCCTGATTCGCGGCCGGTCATCGTCAGCCGCCGTGAAAACAGACCCGGGCGCAGCCGGGAATCTGCTCGACAGGAACGACCAGCCAGCAGCACTCTCCACCCGCGCACGCGCAGGGGCGGCTCTCGCACTCCGCCGGGCAGCAGACGACGGCGTCGCCGGCCCCCGCGTCCGTCGCTGCCCCCGCGCCGCCACCACCTCCGCCGCCGGCTCCCGCGCTCGCCGCGCCGTCCGTCCCGCTCCCGCCTGCACCCCCGCTCGCGGCGCCGCCGGTCCCGCTCGCCCCCGCGCCACCGCCCGATGTCCCGCCCGTCCCGACGCCGCCGGCTCCCCCGCTCGCCGCGCCCGCGGTCCCCGGCTGGCCGTCTCGCCCGCTCGACCCGCCGCCGCCGCCCGATGCTCCGCCCGACGCCGCTCCGTCCTGCGCGTTCGGCCCGTTCGCCGTCGTTGGGGACTGACAGCCGCCTGCGGTGATCCCTCCGAGCACCAGAATGCGGAATAGCTTGCTTCCCATCATCGACATGCGACCTCCGAAACCACCCGCACCCGCGCGCCGCTCAGGTTGGTGGTGAAGTATAGAACGCGTGGTCCGTGCCTCAGGGGGCGCTAGCAGCGAGAGCGGCCCAGCCGGCGCTGACGTTGGCCGGCTGCATGCCGCAACCCGCGCCGTTCGAAGCCGGGTTCGTCGACGTGACCGCAATTAACTGCGCGTTCGGCAGGTTGGTATGAACCTCGTCAATGAAGGCGGGATCGTCTTCCCAGTACACCACCCGGCTTTGATCGGCCTTGGACGTCGGTGAGAGACCGTAGTGCGCCATCACCTTGCGGATGAGCACGGTCTTGGATCCCTTTGTCATGCCGTCGAAATGGTACGCGCAGGTGTCGCAATTCCAGTTGGCGCGGTTGTCGATTGCTGGGTACGAGAAGTCGGTCCCGGACTTGTTGTAGTGGATGGACGAGAAGAACTCCGGGAACGCCGCCGGGGTCAGGGTCTGGATCACCTTGTCGTTCCAGCACTCGTCAAAATTTGAGTGGCTCGCGATGCCGATGTAGGCCCCGTGTCGAACGCACTCCGCGATCGCCGCGTGGGCGGCCGTCGAGAGGCACTGGTCGTGCCAAGAGTAGGTGGTGCAGGCGTTGGTTCGGCACAGATACTCGGTCGGTTTCGACATCGTCTGCGCGCACGTGTGGCTGGACAGGACGAGGTCGTAGTCGAAGACGCACAGCACCCGCGGCGCATTCGTGCACGTGTCTCCCTTGGGAGTGAGGTGGTACCCGTGGGCCTCGTCGCAGCCGGCCGCGCCAGCCGCCCCGCCGCCAGCGGCGCCGCCACTGCCCGGCGGCGACCCACCGGTGCCCGGTCGGCCAGCGCTGCCCGGTGACGTGCCACCCTTGCCGCCGCCTTGGCCGCCGCCTTGGCCGCCGCCTTGGCCGCCACCGCCCCCCGATCCGATTTGACCGCCGCTTCCCGGCGTACCGCCTGATCCAGAAACCGCGCCCCCCGTACCTGCGACACTTCCGCCGCTGCCGATTTGACCACCGCTGCCGCTCACGCTCCCGCCCGAGCCCGCTACCCCGGTGCCCGCGGTTGCGCCGCCAGAACCAGTGCTCGAGCCGCCGCTCCCGCCGCCAGAACCAGTGCTCGAGCCGCCGCTCCCGCCGCCAGAACCAGTGCTCGAGCCGCCGCTCCCGCCGCCAGAACCAGTACTCGAGCCGCCGCTCCCGGGGCCGCTACCACCTTCCGATGAGCTACACGCGAAGGGCAACAGGATCGTCACCGCTGTCAGAACCGCCGCTTTCGGATCGAATTGCCATTGCATGACAGCCTCCGAATTGCGTGAACTCGATCGGTGCGGGCCGGACCGTGTCGCCAGGACCAGAAGCCCCGCAGGGCCAGCGCCGATGACACCGGCGCCAGGGGAGGGATTGTAAGGTTACCTGAAATTAAGTCCAGCCGGGATCACCCGGGCAGGCGCTCGACACCGCGACGGGCCGGTTACGAGCGCTCGCGGCGGCGGTGCGAACCCGGGTCGCGATGCGCCTTCGCCAAGTCAGCCGAGGGATCGCCGATAGGCTGCAGGGCTCATGTGTTGGAAGCGGCGAAACACCTTGGAGAAGTAGTTCGCGTTCGCAAAACCGCAGTCCAGAGCGACCTTCTTCAGCGGGGTGCGCGCGTCGAGCAACATCCGCGTGGCGTGATGTATGCGGACCTCCGCGATGAAGCGCGCGGGCGTGACACCGGTGCGCGACCGGAAGAAATGACTGAAGTGGGTGCGGCTCATGCCGTACTCGACCGCCAGAGCGGCGACGCTGTGGTCCTTCGTCAAGTTTGCAGTGACGCGCGAACGGACCGTTTCCAGCAAACGCCTGCCTTCATCGGGGCGGTCGCGCGTTCGTTGCGCGCGCCGTTCGTACGCCAGCAGGAATTCGAACATGGCCAGCTCGGCCTCGAAGCGGTCGTGGAGATCCTTCTTGAACGCACCCCGTATGAGACGCAGGGCGATGGCTGTCAACTGGTCGTCCGGCGCCAACTCGATGATTGGGCCCGTCGCTCTCACTTGCTTCGCCATCCGAGCGATCAGGTAGGGGTGGTAGATTGAGATCCAGCCGAACGTCCAGCCGGGCGACTCCTGGGGCAGGTAGTAGCGGTGCCGCGACGGGACGAGCGCGATGAAGGCCGTGCCCGGCAGGACCCGTCTCGGCGGTTGTCCATGGAGCTGGAAGTGTCCCCACCCCGCCAGGGTGAGCTGGAAGGCGAAGAAGGGGGCATCATTGTGCCCGAGGCGCTTCATGCCGTCCCAGTCGTAGCTGGATGGGTCGGTTCGGGTTTCGATGCTGCCGAAGTACGCCGTCATGGGCGTCCACCACGGCGGCGCTGGTACCGGCTTGCGTGACAGCTCCGTGAGCTGATGCAGCGTCGACGCCCACTCTGGCGGGGGCGCCGGTCCGGGGACGTCTGCGACCATATGAGACGTGAGAATTTCGAGCGAGCTGCGCCGTCTCTGCGCGAGCTTGGCCCGCGGGGAACCGCGGGTAGTCACAAATTCACCCTAGTTAAGACAATCTTCCTTCGCAATCGATTTCCTCTCGGAACAATAGAAGGCATCGACCCATGGGCGCATTGCACAAAAGTACATCGGGGGGCCACGACATGAAGACTGCGCGATACGGTCTCGTATTGGCAGCCTTGCTCGGGTTGGGCTGCTCGGAGGCGAGCTCCATGGGCGGCACCCCCGGCGCCGACGCGGGGGGAACGGCCGGCACCGCCAGCGACACGGCTGGCGCGGGTGGAACGGCGACGGGTACGGGCGGATCGACGAGTGGCGCGGGCGGCTCGGCGAGCGGCGCCGGTGGCTCGGTGAGCGGCGCCGGTGGCTCGGTGAGCGGCGCCGGTGGCTCGGCGGGCGGCGCCGGTGGCTCGGCGGGGGGGCGGGGCGGCGCCTCGGCGGGGGCGGGCGGCGCGACGGGCGGCGCCTCGGGATCGGGCGGGACGACGGGAACGGGAGGGCGCGGTGGGGCGGGCGGCGTAGCCGGAAGTGGCAGCGGCGGTGCGGCAGGCGGCGGGAGCACGGGGAGGGGCGGGAACGCAGGTGGAGGGGGCAGCGCCGGGACCGGCGGCACGACGGGCACTGGCGGGACCGGCGGCTCGACCCCGACCATCGTCGGGGCGACGCCGCCGATGGGCTGGAACTCCTGGAACAAGTTCGCCTGCAACGGCCTCAACGAAACGGTGGTCAAGGCCATGGCGGATGCCTTCGTCACGAGCGGCATGAAGGACGCCGGCTATCAATACGTCAACCTCGACGACTGTTGGATGGACGGGCGCGATTCCTCCACCGGCAAGATCAAGGTGAACACCAGCAAGTTCCCGTCGGGGATTGCGGCGCTCGCCACCTACGTACACGGCAAGGGGCTCAAGCTCGGTATCTACTCGACGCCGAACTCGAAGACCTGCGCCGGCCTCTACGGTGGCTACACCGGCGGCGTGGGCAGCCTCGGTCACGAAACGACCGACGCGCAGACGTACGCCGACTGGGGCATCGACTATCTCAAGTACGACAAGTGCCAAGGACAGCTCAGCGCATTCGCGGTGATGCGCGACGCGCTCCGGAAGACCGGACGCCCAATCTTCTACAGCATCAATCCCGGGGACCAGGGCCCCTATTGCACGCCGACGAGCTGTTCGATCGACCTGGTCAACATCGCGAACATGTGGCGGATCGAGTTCGACATCTCCGCCAATTGGGACTCGGTGATCCGGCTCATTGACAAGAACAAGCCCGAATACGTCGGCGCGGGCCCCGGACACTGGAACGATCCCGACATGCTGGAGGTGGGCAACGGCCTCAACGACACGGAAGGGCGCGCCCATTTCAGCATGTGGGCGATCATGGCGGCGCCGCTAATCACAGGGAACGACCTGTCGACGATGAGCGCGACCACCAAGGCGATTCTCACGAACAAAGAGGTCATCGCCGTCGATCAAGATCCACTCGGCAAGCAGGGTCGCGTGGTGGCCGGGAACGGTACGAACCAAGAGGTGTGGTCCAAAGAGATGGCGGGGACCAACACCCGCGCCGTGGCGCTGTTCAATCGCGGCACGGGCAGCGCGAACATCACCGTGCAGTGGAGCCAGCTCGGCATACCCACAGGCGCAGCCACGGTCCGCGACCTTTGGGCCGCAAAGGACCTGGGCTCGTTCACCGGCTCCTACGCGGCCACCAGCGTGCCCGGCCACAGCGTCGTGATGCTCAAGATCGTCTCCACGCCCTGAGCGTCGGCGCGGGCCTTCGGGCTCGCGCGACCCGTCGCGCCGTGGACGGTTCCATCATGGCGCGCGAGAGCCGTCCCGTGCTAAGCCCGTTTGGCTCGCCGTGCCCGGGCCTCGCTCTTCCTCCTCGACAGCCGCCTCGGCCTCCGCGCTCGACGCCGCGCTGCTGCGCGAGCTCGCCAACACCTGGGCCGAGCTTTCGCACAGCCACTTCCGCGGCGCGCTGCGGCCACCGGTCCTCGAGCTCGTCGTCACGTCCACGCGCCTGGGCGCCTGGCACCGCGCGACGCGTACGATCTCGCTATCGCGCTCGCTGGTGTACGGGCAGCCGTGGGGCACGGTGCGCGAGGTGTTCAAGCACGAGCTCGCGCACCAATACGTCGATGAGGCGATGGGCATCCACGACGAGACCGCGCACGGACCCGCGTTCGCGGAGGTGTGCCGCGCGCGCGGCATCGATGCGTCCGCGGCCGGGCTTCCGGCTGCCGGGGCGGACGGCTCGCCCGCGCCGGGCCCGACGCCGATCGTTCGCCGCATCATGAAGCTGCTCGCGCTCGCGTCGAGCGCCAACGTTCATGAGGCCCATGCCGCGACGGACGAGGCGCGACGCCTCATGCTGCTGCACAACATCGACGCGGCCCCGACCGTCGCGGCGGACGGGTTCTCGTTCCGGCACGTCGGCGAGATCAAGGCGCGCTCCGACGCGAGCGCCCGCATCCTGGCGGGGCTGCTCGGGCAGCACTTCTTCGTGAGCGTCATCTGGGTGCCGTCGTATCTCGCGTCGGCCGCGCGGCGCGGGTACGTGCTGGAGCTGTGTGGCACGGCCGCCAACCTGGACGTCGCCGTCTACGTGCACGGTTTCCTGACCGACACCGCGGAACGCTTGTGGCGCGCATACAAGGTCGAGCACGGCATCCGCTCCGACGTCGAGCGACGGCGCTTCCTTTCGGGCGTCATGATGGGCGTGGGCGAGAAGCTGGCCGCGGGCGAGCGCGAAAGCCGCCGCGAGCGCCCGCGCACCGACCTCGTACGTCGCGCGGACGCCGCCCGTGTCGCCTACCTGCGCACGCGCTACCCACGCGCGTCGACGCGCGCCGGGTCGTCGCTCAGGCGCACCGCCGAGTACGAGCGCGGCCGCGAGGCGGGCCGCAACATCGACCTGCGCCGCCCCGTGAGCTCGACTGCCGCCGCGCAGCGCCTTCTCCCGCCCGGCGGCTGAGGGGCTTGCCCTCAGCATGAGCGTGCCCCGCTCGCGTCGAGTCCCGATGTACGGAAGGACGCCGCGCGCCGAGCGCCCCGGGGGTTGATTCACGCGCCGCAAAGGACCAGTGTTGGGCCGCATGGCGCCGGGGCCGCGCGATTGCCCTTGCCATTCGGGCCGTCGCTACAACATCTGCTGCGGGCCCCTTCACACCGGAGAGGCCGCGGCGGCGCGTCCCGAGACGCTGATGCGCTCTCGCTACTCTGCCTTCGCCCTCGGACTGGGTCCGTACCTGGTCGAGACGCTGGCGGCGACCCACCCCGATCGCCGCCGGCCGGCCGCCGAGCTGGCGCGAGAGCTGGCAGCTGCCCATCTCACGCAGCGGTACATGGGCCTCACGATCTTCTCTGCCCGACCGGACGAGGTCCTCTTCCACGCCCGCATCTTCGTCCACGGGCGCGACCAGTCCTTCGTCGAGCTCTCGTCGTTCGTGCGCGAACCCGAAGGCTGGCGCTACGCCGCTGGCGAGCTGCTGCCGGCCACGGCCTTCGGAAGCGCGCTGGGCGGCCTGACCCGCGACAGCTTCCTCATGCACCTGAGAACAGCTGCTGCGCCCGCGCCGCCAAGCCCCACGCGACTGAGGTGAGCTCCTCTCCGCCGGCGACATCGAGATCGCCAAACGACTGGCGTCTGAACCCGCGTGCTCCGAGGAGGCGTCGGTCGCCGCGCGGCGCGGCTCAGCGTGCGAGGGGCAGAATGAAGGTGAACGTGGCGCCGCCGGCGGAGGACTCAGCCCGGAGCTTCCCGCCGTGAGCCTCGACGATTCCGCTGGCGATGTAGAGGCCCAGCCCCGCTCCGTGCTGGCTCGTCGACTGGACCTTCCAGTAGCGATCGAAAACGTGGGGAAGCTGGTCGGCGGCAATGCCGGGGCCGGTGTCGGCGACCGCGATCGACAGGTCGTCGCCGCGGCGTTCGGCGCGGATGGTGACGGTGCCCCCTTCGGGGGTGAACTTGATCGCATTGCCGAGCAGGTTCGACAGCACCCGGAAGATCCGTTCGGGGTCCGCTTCCAGCCTCGGCACATCGATCAACTCCACCGCGAGGGTGATCCGCTTGGCCTCGGCCAGAGGGGAAGCGGCCACCAGAGCCTCCTCGACCAGCTCACGGCTCTCCACGGATCTGAGGCGCAATGCGAAGCGGTGCGCTTCGATGCTCGCCAGATCCAGGAGGTCGTCCGTCAGGGCCTTCATATGGGCCGCCGATCTCCGTATGCGCTCGGCGTTGCCGTGCAATGCGTCTGCGCTCTTATCACCGGCGCCTGTCAGGCGCAGCATCACCTCGGCGTGAAGCAGGACAGCCGAGAGCGGGCTCCTTAGATCGTGGGACACGACGGCGAGCAACTCGTCCCGCGCTCGCACCGCCCGCTGCTCGCCCAAGAAGCGCCGCGCGATGTCGACTTCGATGGCGCGCCGCTGCAGCTCGCCGGCGGCGTCGAGGTTGCTCGCCGTCCACGGATGCGAACGCAGCCTCACCTCCTGCCGCCAGAGCGCAAACGACTGACGCGGACGCAGGCGATCGCCGGAGTCCGCGACAGGCTTGGTTGGATCGCCGCCCCAGCTCACCGTCTGGATGAACTCCGGGCGGAACCACAAGAGGCGCCTCTGAGGAGCACCGGGCAGAGCGAACGTGAGCAGCCCACTCGCGACGTCGCTGGCCTCCTGGGCTTCCGGGAACAGGGCACCCAGCGACGCGGTGGCGAACGGCCGAGACGCTTCCTTCTCGTCGACCCACGCCGCGATGTCCTGAATGAGCGCCGGCGGCGGCGTGCGGCCGGACGTCATGATCTCCCCGCCGCTCACCAGCGCCACGCCCTCGGCGCCCACGATCCCCATCAGCTCCGTCGGGCGTGTGAGCAGGACCGCGAGCACATTGTCTTCCGGGGCGCTGTCGCGCATCGCACGGGCCAGCTCATCATCCGTCGCTCGACGCGCGGCGCGCCCGGCGAGCTGGTCGCGGTCCTCGAGCGCGGCGATCTGCAGCGAGGTCAAGCGACCGAGAAACTCACAATCCATACGCGCGGCGTGCGAAACGCGCCGCGGGCTGGTGTGGTTCAGGCAACTGATGAGGCCCCACAGGCGGTCGCGAACGATGAGCGAGATGCTCATGGAAGCACGGACTCCCATGTTCGCCATGTACTCGAGGTGAATGGGCGAGACGCTGCGCAGAACCGAAAAGCTCAAATCCAGCGGACCGTTCGTATCCACGCGCGGGGTCGGAACAACGCGCGCTGGCTTGGCGCTGGCATCGAAGATGAGCCGAAGCCAGTTCTTGCGATACAGCTCGCGCGCCTGGGCCGGGATGTCGGAGGCCGGATAGTGCAGCCCGAGGTACGGCTCGAGCGCCGGGTCCTTCGCTTCGGCGTCAACGGAGCCATGCCCGTCCTCGTGGAATCGATAGAACAAGACTCGCTCGAACCCGGTGACGCGCCGTATTTGCTGAACGACGACGTCCGCGAGCTCGGCGGACGTGACCACGTGTTGAATCCGCAGCAGCGCCGGCCGAAACGGGTGGTGCATCGCGATGGGTGGATTCGGATTCGGATTCGGCTCGAGCTCGAGAATGGCCGCCCCCTCGTGGCGGTGGACGATTCCGTCGAATTGCCTTCCGTGCGCGCCGATCTGTAACGGGTTCATGTCCCGCCAGCGCTCCTCGCCCAGCGCCTCCCTCACCTGGGTGACCGACGCCGGATCCACCATCGTGGAGAGCGGCCGACCCAGGACCTCTTCGACACGCAGAGGGAGATGATCGCCGACGTTCTCGCTGACCTGCATGACGGTCAGCGACGGCTCGGCCAGCACGAACAGCACGCCAAAGGGCTGGATTGTCCCCGGGATGTGGATGGGCTCGCGGTCACAGTCAGTCACGTCCACCATGGTGTCTCTCCGCGGTCACGCACTGAACGCTGGATTCCCTCTACCGCTCCACCCATCGCGCGAAAGCCATGAACGTCGCGCGCGCCGAGGCGACGATCTCGGCGGTCGCCGAGCCCGCGCGCGCCAGGCCTTCGAGCCAGGCGAGAAAGAGGCGCCATCTAGCGGACGTCCCTTCCGCGTCGCCGGTGAAGAACGAGGCCCCGCGGCCCTTGGCAACCCCGAGGCGCTCGCGCAGCGCGGGGGCGATCACCTGCCCGCCGAGGCAGGCGCCCTCGAGCACGTAAAGGCAGCCCGCCAGTTCCTCGGGGCACGACAGCCGCGGCAGGTCGGCGCATCGAGGCAGGTCGGCAACCTCCCGCCGCGACAGGCCCAGCGACAGGAGATCGCTCTCGATCAGTGCGGTGCGGGTTCGCAGCGGTAAGCCGAGCGGGGGGCCCGCCGACGCTACGCGCGCCAAACCGGCTTCGATGGGAGCATAGAAACCGAGGAAGAATTGAAGCACCAGCCGGTAGCGGTCGAGCGAGAGCACGGCTTCGAGCAGCCCCAGGTCGACTTCGAGACGCCGATGCAGGTCGGCCGTCTCGCGCCTCAGTTCCTGGCGGAGCCGCGAAGCGCCCTCCGGGCGCCCATCGTTGGTGGACAAGGATCGCAGATCGGCCATCCGTGGCGGCGAAATGTATGGCGGGCAAGTCTCGCCGGCCAGAGGGCATCCACCGGTCGGCCGATGACCAGCGCCCCGGGGTGAGACCTGATGCCGGTGCGTGCGAAGGCACCTTGGATGCTCTCCCACCATCCCCGTCGGGCTCCGGCGTCGGTTGTCAGCGGGGCGGGGCCGCGACGCCGCAGCGCGGGGCGCCGCGGGGAGGACCCGCTCCGATGATGAATCTCGCTCGCACAGGTGAAGATGTTCGGCTCCGACCAGGTCGACCGGCACGTCGAGGATCTTCTGGTGATTGGCGCGCGTCTGCCAGATGCCGAGCCCGAACGCAGTCGCGCTGGCGAGCGTCGCATCGACGGGTTCGGTGACCTTTGGGGGAAGGAACCCGGTCCGCGGGCCCTTGTTCCAGCTGACGCGTCCGTGTGCCTGACCGCAGGAAGGTCCCTACGCGACCGCTGGTCCGTACCGTTGGTCCCATCACCCGAGGAGACGTAATGCAAAACCAGGTATTGGCCCGGCTCGGTCTCGTTGTTTTGAGCTCGCTAGCAATGTCGTGCGCACCAGCTGACTCGGGTCCAAGCGTCCCTGATGGCACCGGCGGAAAGACGGACGGCACTGGCGGTGCTGGGACGACGGGAAGCGGCGGTGCCGGCCCGGCGGGACGTGGTGGCGCCGGCGCGACGGGAAGCGGCGGCGCCGGCCCGGCGGGAAGTGGCGGTGCCGGCGCGACGGGAGGCGGCGGTGCCGGTGCGACGGGAGGCGGCGGTGCCGGTGCGATGGGAGGCACCAGCGGAGCTGGAGCCGCGGGCACCGGCGGCGCCGGTCGTGGAGCGGCGGGAGACAACGGTAACGCCGGCTCGGGCAGCGGCGGCGCCGCCGCTGGCGCCGGTGGCTCCAGCTTGGGTGGCCGCGGTGGCTCCGCCCAGGGTGGAACGACGGGAACGGCTGGCGCAGGCGGATCGGCCGCCGGAGCCGCCGGTGGCGCGCCGCACGTGACGGCCCAGCACGCAACGATGGTGCCGACGAACTACGGGACCGCCGTCGCCAACCCCGGAAAGTTGACCACCAAGGTGATGTATCCCGTTTACTACTACTCAACGAGCGTCTCCTCTCCACTTCCGCCACCGACCGTACCGAAGCAGGGCACGCCGATGATGAAGTCGTGCAATGTCTATACGCCGCCCGGCTATGACAAGGGGACGCAGTACCCGCTGATTGTCATCATGCACGGCATCACAGACAGCCCGGATACGTGGAATGAGCGATCGCGCCCGAACGTCGCGCTTCTGTTCGACAACCTCATCACCTCGAAGGCGACGAGGCCATTCATTGCTGTCTTCGCGTCGGGGACGATCAACAACAACACAAATGGGTACTATGCTTTTGGCGCCGAGCTGATGAACGATCTCCTTCCCTTCGTCGAGGCGAATTACTCGGTCAGTAAAGATCGCGGTTCGCGAGCGATGGCCGGGTTTTCGTTTGGTGGAATGCAGACGCTTGCAATCGGCCTGTGCGCTCATCTGAAGGACTTCGCCTGGTTCGCCGGCCTCAATCCGGCGGGCCCGGGTACTCCCTCGGCCAGTGACATTGCGAAATATGTCGATATGCAGAACCCTCAGATGTATCCGCTCTACTATTTCTACATTGGCGTCGGGAAGAACGACGGCACAGCAGGGGGCAGCTCGTCGTCCGCCGCGAATGGGCTGGCCTCGAAGGGCCCGAACATCACCTCCGCGAACTTCTCCTTTCAAAACGACATCGCCGGCACGTTCAACGGCACAAGCTACGGCGGACACGACTACCCGACGGCCGAGGTTTCGCTTTACAACTTCCTGCGAATGGCATTCGCGCCGAACTGATCACATCAGAGCGCTGCCGCGGCCTACGGGCGCGGACCTGGGCCGACGCCGCTCATCGCCTCTCGCCTCCTGGGGCGCGGAGCCGACTTGCACGAGCGTCGCTGCGTCTATCTCGCGGGCGAAGGCACTAGCGCCGTCGACGTCGCGCGGTCACAAGAGTCCCGAGAACAATCAACGCGACGGGAGCCCAGGGCGGGATGACATCGGGGCCCGCGTTTTCGGCGGACACGCGGCACGCGCAACCAGCCGCATTGTCCGTGGCGGCGCCGGGCGCCGCGCCTCCGGTCGCCGTTGGCCCCGGTGCGCCCCCGGTTCCAGGGACACCGACGCCGCCCGAGCCGGCGGAGCCCGTCACGCCTCCGGTTGCGACTGAGCCTCCGCCGCCGGATCCGGTAGCGGGCGCCGTTCCGCCCGAACCAACGTGGCCACCGTTGCCACTTTGGCCCGGGCCTCCTCCTGCGCCGACCGCATCGAGTGGGGGAGCCGAATCCATGACGGTTGGCGCGTCGACGGGCGATGCGCCCGTGTCGGTCGCCGCCGTATCCCTGCCGCCATCACTCGGCACGCCTGCGTCTGCGGCGCTTCCGTCGTTGGCGACCGCATGCAGAAAACAAGCGGCGCACGTCAGCTTGTATTTGGAGCGGCTGGCGCTGTTCTGCTGCACGGCGGTCACGGTGGCGTCGGCGTTGACGACATCGATGACCGCCACGTGCCCCGTCACGGAATCGGCCCCGCACGAACCTGGCGCCAGGATGATCAGATCGCCGTGAACGGGCGTCGCCATCTTCGCAAGACCATTCGGAATGGCGCCGTCACACCAAACGCCGGCGTTTCCATTGGGCACCGACGGCACGTTCCATTTGAAATACAGATACCGGTGTGCCAGCTCCGTGCACTGGTACCCACCGCTGTATTGCGTCCGAATCCACCCGGCTCCCCCCGACGTCGTGGCGGTCGCGATTCCGTCGTTCGAGTAAACCGGGCCATCGTTCGAGGCCATGCACTGGGCGTAGGCGGGAACCCCATCAATGAACCGCGTCGCGGGGACCGTCTCGGTGCAGATATCGGCGGCGAAGGCGGCCGACCCCGCTGCGAGCGGGAACCAGAGGATCGTCGCAAACAGGCAGGCATGTAAACGCATCATGGTCCTCCAGCGTTGCCCAAAGCTCAGGCTAGCGGTGTTCGACGGGCGAGACAACACTATCGAACTCTCCTTGACGGGCCGTTCAGTCGAGCTCTGAAGACCTTCCGTAACCGCGCTGGCTGGGATCCTCGAGGGGTTGGGTCAGGAGGTGCCGTTTCACGTCGCTGGCCCAAGTCGTGTCCGGATATTGCTGCACCATTTGACGCGCCTCCTGCTGCGCCTCGGAGAAGCGACCCAGGGCCGCCAACGACTTGCAGATCGTCCAGGTGCGTTCCGCGGCATCCGCGCTGTTCGGGAAGCGTCGGTTGCCCTCGCGGGCCAGTTCGAGCGCGCGCGCCGGGTCAGCGGCGCCCAGTTCGCGAATCGCGGACATCAGCGCGGGTTCTGTGACAGCCGCGGACGGAGCGGCCGCCGGCCGCCGTCGTATCGGTTCCGGTACGGGCGCGGCCGTGGAAATCGGCGCGGTGTCATCCGCGCGTGGTTCCGCCGCCGCGTGCGTCTCATCTGCCGCGTTGGATGGTGCGGCGCCGACGGGCTGCCCGTGCGGGCGGCGCAGCGCGGCCAGTACGCCAATCAAGAGCGCGCCGGACCCGCACAGGACGAGCTTGGTCTTGACGCTCATGTGTTGATCTTCACTTCAGGTTCGGGATCTCATCGCGGGTGATGGTGTAGGGGCTGGCGTAGGCGCTCTGAATCTCGCTGAGGGAGTTGTCGGACGTCTCGTAGCCCGCCCAGACGTTCCAGAGTAACCAGGGGGCGGTGCTCGGGAACATCGTACTGGGCTGCGGGATCTTTCCCGTTTCGTGCAACGGAATCGGCATCGTGCTGCCCACGATAGTCTTCATCGAGTTGTACAAAGACGTGAACGGAGGATTGGTGGCGTACGTGTCACCCCCGGAGATGTCGACCGCTGCTTTGCCCGGGAAGTAGCTGCCCGTCGGGGAGCCGCTGTAAGGCATCAGCCGCACGATGTTGTGCAGTCCCTTGGTGCGGACGAGGTAGTTGTACGTGTAGTTGTAAAGGGCGATGAACTGCGAAGAGGAGCAGTTGCTCCACCAGAACCAGCCCCTGGGCTGGGTTTCGTGGAACAGGGCGAGAAGGACGGCCGCCTTGCCGGTCTGCAACGTGCCGAGCTCGGTGGCGACGTAGTTGAGCTTGGAGAGGTACGACGTGTTCTCCGTCGTTCCCGACTTGATGACGTTGTCGCATTGGGCCGACGAGTACGCGAGCATCGAGTTCTCGTAGGTGTCGGAGTTGGGTGGCGCGCCCATGTGGTAACGGATCATCGTCAGACCGCCGGCGTTCCAGTACGCGAGCGCGCGCGAAGTGGTGCCGCTCGGATAAAGGTAGTCGCCGCCTAGAATCGCCGGCGCTTTGCTCACGTTGCTCGTGTAGAACGAGATGTCCGCCGCGGGGTTTGACCAGCTGGTTTCCTGCTGCCCCGACAGAACGTTCTTGCCGTAGATGCTGTAGAGGTAACAAAGCAGGTTGTTCGCCTGGGGCGTGGCTTGCGGATCCACGGGCGCGACGCCGCAGCTCGACGAGGAACCACCGGCGCCGGCGGCGTCGCCGCCGCTTCCAGCCGCGCCGGCAGCGCCGCCCGTCCCGGTCGATCGACCCCCGGTGCCACCCGCTCCGGAACTCGCGCCGCCCATGCCACCGTTGCCGGCGCGAGATTCCGCCGGTCCCCGCCGTGGCGCCGCCCGTTCCGGCGCCGCCCGCACCGGACGTGACGCCGCCGGTGCCGGCCGCGGCGCCGCCCGCACCGGACGTGACGCCGCCGGTGCCGGTCGCGGCGCCGCCGGTGCCCGCCGTGGCGCCGCCCGTTTCTGTCGTGGCGCCACCCCTGCCCGTCGTGGCGCCACCGGCGCCCGAGGCACCCGCGGCTCCGGTGACACCGCCCGTCGTGACACCGCCGGCGCCATTGTCGGCGCCGCCGCGCCCTCCGGCTGCCGCGCCGCCGGCGCCCGCGCCAGGCATGTCGTCCGGGGCATCGCCGCCCGCGCACCCGCTGGCGACCAGCGACAGGAAGGCGAGCAGGCCCGCCAGCGTCATGGCGCGCGGGCCGAGCAAGAGCGGGGCACGCGCGCAGGAATAGTCGTTCATCGAAGCTCTCCTCGTCGGTGGCTGCGGAGCTACACGAGGGGAGAGGGACCCCACTCCGCATTCCTTCCCGGGGAAAGCGCGGACCGCGCGCTGTTACCGGGGCGCGGCCAGGGTGCGTTCAGCCAGACCGCGGAACGATCCGTGCGGGAACTGCGCGAGGTACCTGGCGCTCAAAGTGGCCGCGTCCGGATCGTGATGATCGCTGGCCGCCTCGATGCAGATGGCGAGTGCTTCGTCGGCCAGCGCGCCGGCGGGTTGGCGATCGAGGTAGCTGCTCGCCAGGGCGCGCGCGCGCCGTGGGTCGCGTTCGACGCGCAGCGCCCGCGTCGCGTCCACGACCAGGAACGCGTCGTCGGGAGGCGCGTCGGCCGCCAGACGTCGCGCGCGCGCTTCGGCCGCCGACCGGCGAGGCGGGGCGGGCACTCGCGGCGCCGGCGCCGCAATTGGCGCCGGCTCCGCCGCGATCGGCGCGACATCGGTCCGCACCTGCGTGCCGCCCGTGCGCCGTTCGGGCGCCGGCGGCAACGCCGGGGAACCAGCCGACGTGGACATCAGCTTCCGGTACGAGCGAACGACCCACGCCGGCCATTCCGTGAGCGCCGCGCTGGCGAGCGCGCCGCCGCCGATGCCAATCAGCAAAACTCCGACGACGATCGGCCGCAGCCAGGCGCCCCGTCGTCCGTGCCATCCCTGCCCCAGCCTGAGCAGCAGCCGCTGCTTCCCGCCGATCGGCACCTGGAACTCGTCCAGGCTGTGGAGCAGCTCGACGGCACGCCCGCGCACCCACGCCGGCTCGTCTCCGTCTGGGCGCGCGCGCGCGTCCTGCAAAAGCCGCTCGGGGGGGCCTGTGAACGAATCGTCGTCGATGGTCGCCATCAGCGCCTCTCCGCCTCGAAGCCGCGCTGGTACCGCGCCACCAGCGCCAGGAATTCCTTTCGCGCGAAGTGCAGCCGTTTCCAAACAGTGGTGACCGCAACCCCCTGGATGCGCGCGATCTCTTCGCCCGACAAGCCGTCCAGCTCGAACAGCATGAAGGCGGCCCGCCGGTCCGGGTTCATCTTCGCCAGAAGCGTGAGAAGGATGCGCTGGCTCTGCTTGCGTTCCAGCAAGGCGGCCGGGCCGGCGCGGTCGTCGGGCATGGTGTCCAACGCGTCTGTGTGCTCTCGCGTGAAGATGTTCTTGATCCAGGTGCGTCGCCGGAAGTCACGGACCTGGCGTTTGGTGATGCGGTACAGCCAGGCGGCGGGATTTTCGCCGTCGAAGGCATGCAGCCGACGACGAACGACGACGAAGACGTCTTGCGCAATGTCCTCGCGGTCCGCTTGCGGGATCCCCAACGCTCGAGTCCACCGGAGCACGCTCTCGAACCATTCGTCGTAGATTGCGTTGAAGGTGGCGCGCGACGTCATCGGCGTGCCCGGGTGCGGTGGGGCCGAGCCCGCCCGCAGTGCGCCGGCCGAGACGGAAGGCGGGGCCATCGTTTCAGTATAAGGGCGGCGAGAGGCCGGCCCTTCCCCGAAAAGCGACAGCCGCGCCCGGCGAAAAGCGCCGCGCCACGAAATGGACGGAGTGCCGCGTTAGCCTCGCGCGGCGCCGGACGGTTCGGATATCTTTTGCACGGTGAACAGGCCGCGCGCTGGTTGCCGCACCATGAGTGTGGCACTGTGGCTGGTGGTCGCGCGGGTGTTTGCCGCCGAAAAAACAGCGGCCGCCGAGGTCAACGCCGTGGATCTGACGGCGCTGGTCGGCGGCGACAGTCGCTGCCCGACACCGACTCTGGTCTGGGAGCGGCTGGTTCCCCTGGTGCCCAGCGAAGTCCTCGCGGATCGATTGCGCGTGCTGGGCGGCCCGACGCCCACTGTGCAGATCGTCGACCTGGACACTTCATTCCTGGTTATCGCAGGTCAACGCGTCCGTCGGTATCACGATGAGACGCGCGATTGCGCGAAGCGCGCTCAGTTCGCGGCCGTGTTCGTCGCCATTGCGGCGGGCGCAGATCCGGCATCGGTCGGTACATCGCCCGCCGGGCCGACCGGTCCCGAGGTGGTTCGTGCCGCGCCGGCCCAGCCGATTGCCGCCCCACCGCCGGCGCGCGCACGGCTGGACGCGGGCGCTGTCGCGGGCATGGCGTTTGGCGGCGGCGACGCGACGATCGCTCCAGGGCTCGCGTTGCGAATCGGCGTCGGACAAGGCCCGCTGATCCCGGTGGCGGCGCTCGGCATCGCGGGGCCAGCGGACGGCGACGCTGGCGGCGTCGCGATCCGGCAGTGGCGCGGCACGGCTGACGTCGGTCTCCGCTCGCGGTCCCGACCGATCGGCCCACTGCGCGCCTACCTCGAGCTCGGCGCGGTGCTCGAGCTGCTGTCCGCCCGGCCGACCAATCTGTCCGCGCCGCGCACGCAGGTGTCGTTTGCGCTCGGTCCGCGCGCGGCGGTCGGCTTGCTGCTGGCGACGCGCGGACGGCTGTGGCCATTCGTCCTGCTCGAGGGCGCCTGGTTTCCCCGCCCGCCCGAGCGGTTTGCGTTGCCGGCCGGCGACCTGGGGCGCGCCGCTCCGTGGAACATCAGCGTGATCGCGGGCGTCTCGTGGGGGCTGCTGTGATCGCGGCCGGCCGAACCGCGGCTGCGGCCGGGCTCCTCGGGCTGGTGTCGGTCGTCGCCGGCTGTGGACCCCGGATGGATCTCGGATCCAGCGTGTGGTGGGTGTCGCTGTTCGAGGGCGGCAACTTCGACGAGTGGACCAGCACTCCCGGCGGCTCGGCCAACGCGTACCCCAATCCTCCCAACACGATCAAAGTGTCGAGCGACTACGCGCACCATGGGCGTTATGCCGCCCAGCTCGCCATCGAGGCGGGCCCCGACGGTGTCCAGCAGAACAGCGGGCTCGTGCGGACCGCCGAGCTGCCCCCCGAGGCGTATTACAGCGCGTGGTACTACCTGCCGCACACGATCAGCGTCGGGACGTTCTGGCTACTGTTCAAGTTCCGCCTGCGAACCGACGCGGCCGATCCGGCGAGCGATGACGAATTGTTCGACCTTGGCCTGGTGAACGCCGCCGATGGTTCGCTGACGTTCTCGATCTACGACCACCGGTCCGGAATGAACCTGCCGATCGTGACGCCCGCTCCGGTGGTCCCGGTCAGCGTCTGGTTCCAGATCGAGGCCTACTATCGCAACGCGCAGGACGATACGGGGCGGCTCGCGGTCTGGCTGGACGGCCGGCAGGTCGCCGAGCTGAACGGGCCAATGGCGCCGACGACATGGGTCGAGTGGGATGTCGTCAACGTCGGCGCGAACCTGACGCCGCCGGCCGCCGTCGTTGCGATTGACGACTGCGCGATCAGCTTTTCGCGCGTGGGACCAACCGGCGTGATCTCCGAATAGCGTTCGCGGGGAAGGAACGGGCGGGTGAAGCCCTTGTTCACGCGCGACCATGAAAGGCCTGTTCCTCGCGCTGGTCTCTCTAACAGTGTTGGGCGTGGGTACCGGTGGGTGTGGTTCCTCGACCAGCGAACCGACAGGCGCTGGCGGATCCGCTGAAACGGGAGTGGCGGGCGCCACCGGCGCCGGTGGTGCTGCGGGCCGCGGCGGCTCCTCGGCAACCGGCGGCACCAGCAGCGGTGGTGGCGTCGCCGGCTCGGGCGGCGTAGCGGGCGCGGGCGGCGCCAGGGGTGGCTCCACTGGAAGCGGCGCAACCGGCGGCTCCGGTGGCATCCCCGGCACCGGCGGTGCTGCGGGCGCCGGCGGCTCAGCAGCGACAGGCGGCACCAGCAGCGGTGGTGGCGTGGCTGGCTCGGGTGGCGTAGCGGGCGCGGGAGGCGCGCGGGGCGGCTCCACGGGAACCGGCGGCGCCGCCGCCACGGGCGCGGGAGGCGGCAGCGGAACGGCGGGCGCGACGGGCGGCGGGGGATCGTCGTCGCACACCGGGACGTGGCACATCATGCCTCTCGGCGATTCCATCACGGGCAGTACCTGCTACCCGCAGCTGCTCTCGAAGGAGCTGATCTCAAAAGGGCATGCGAATTTCAACTTCATCGGATTGAACCTCAACAACCAGAGCTGCGGGACTGGAGCCCCCAGCCTGATGACGGAAGGTCATGGCGGATACGACGTGACCTACCTCGTCACCAACAGTCCTCCGCAGTCAGGCCACGGAACGCTGGCGGAGCTTCAGCGCTGGGCGGCGGAGAAACCGGATGTCGTGCTCATGCAGTACGCCACCAACGACGTGTGGGGTGGCGCTTCGCTGTCGAGCATCCTGAGCGCTTACAGCTTCGTGGTCGATCAATTCCGAAGCCAGAATCCCAGCGTCATCTTCTTCGTTGCGCAAATCACGCCGCTACGTCCGAGCGGCTGCTCGGCTTGCGAATCGAACGTCGAGGCCTTGAATTCGATGATTCCATCGTGGGCCGCCGGAAAGTCGTCGACGGCGTCACCGATCTACGTGGTCAACGTCTGGGCCGCGCTGCCGCAGGCGAGCTACCTTCCAAATTCGCAGTACACGAGCGACGGGGTTCACCCGAACGCGGCCGGCGCACAGCTGATGGCCGACGTTTGGTACGCGGCGCTCGTCGCCAAGAACATCCCGTGAGCAGGAGCGACGTCCGGTTTTGGCGCCGCGCGCTTTTCTTGGAAAGTTCTCCACGCGCGTCCCCTTAACCAGCCGGTAGACCTTCACGCCGTGCTCTGCGGCTCCGTCCACTCCGGGGAGGAAGACATGCGCGCCTTCGCTTTGCGTCCTGCCGCTCTCGGTTGCATGGCCGCGACCTTGATGGTGTCGGGGATGGCCTGTACCGGCGTCATCGGCGACACGACCCCCTCTGGGTCAGGCGGGACCGCCGGCAACACGGGGACCACGGGAACAGGCTCCACGAGCGGGACCGGGACCGGCGGAAGCGCGACCGGAACGGGCTCGACGACCGGGACCGGCGGAGGAGGCACGGGAACAGGCGCCACGACGGGCAATGAGTTCGCAGCTGCGTGCGCCGCAAGCAAGGGTGCGTTGAACGCAGGCCTGACTCCGGCCCGGCGCCTGACGCGCGACGAATACAACAACACGGTCCGGGATCTCCTGGGCACGACTGGAACGCCTGCCGACGGGCTCGGGCAGGACGAAAAGATCGGCGCGTTCAACAGCAACGCCATCGCGCCGATCGACGAGCTCCAGGTGCAGCAGTCTTCAGAGGTTGCGGGCGCGCTGGCGATCGCGGCGCAGGCGAAGATGGCCACGCTCTCGCCGTGCACCCTGGCAACAGACACGACGACGAGCTGTGCGACCAAGTTCGTCACGGCCTTCGGTCAGAAAGCCTTCCGCCGCCCGTTGACCACGGCCGAGATCACCCAGTACGTCAATCTCTATGTGCTGGGCAAGGGCGGCACCGGCGGCGCGACGAACGGGTTTCGCCTCGTCGTCGAGGCGATGTTGCAGTCCCCGTTCTTCCTCTATCACCAGGACGTGGGAGCCACCGGGACGCCGCAGGCGGGCACCGTGGCGCTGACGCCCCACGAGCTCGCGTCGCGCCTCTCGTACTTCCTGTGGGGGTCGATGCCGGACAATGCGCTGTTCGCGACCGCCGCGGATGGCACGCTGACGCAGGAGGCGACGATCTCCGCGCAGGTTCAGCGCATGCTGAGCGACGCCAAGGCGCGCGGCACGATCGCATCGTTTCACCGCCAGTGGCTGGATTTGACGGATCTGCCGAGCCAGCCCAAGGACGCGACCGCCTTCCCGACGTTCAACGCTCAGGTCGCCGACGCGATGATGCAGGAGACGACACTGTTCGGCGATTACGTCGTCCGCCAGGGCGACGGCCTTCTGAAGACGCTGCTGACGTCGAACGCCTCGTTCCCGCAGGGCGGTCTGTTCGGTGTCTACGGCCTGACTCAGCCGGCCGGGTATCAGGTCGGGACGCCCGTGATGCTGGATCCGACGAAGCGCGCGGGCATCCTGACCCAGGCGGCGTTCCTCACGCGGTGGTCCCACAACAATCAGACGTCGCCCGTCCATCGCGGCAGGTTGATTCGGTTGAACCTGATGTGCGGGAACGTTCCGCCACCGCCCATGAACGTGAACACGACGCCACCCGCGCCGACGCCCGCGACGTCGACGCGGCAGCGCTTCGCGCAGCATTCCAGCGATCCGACGTGCGCCGGGTGCCACCAGTTCATGGATCCTATCGGGCTCGGGCTCGAGAACTTCGACGCCATCGGCGCCTACAGGACGACGGATGGACTCGGGCCCGTGGACGCGACCGGCAACATCGTCGACGCGGGTGACGACCTTGTCGGCACCTTCGACGGCGCGCTCGAGCTCGTGAACAAGCTGGCGCAGTCCCAGGACGTCAGCGAATGCGTCGCGAGGCAGTGGTTCCGGTTCTCGATGGGACGCATGGAGAGCGTCGACGACTCGTGCTCGATTCAGGACATCCAGGACGCTTTCCATGCGTCGGGCGGCAACATCCGCGATTTGCTGGCGCGAATCGCCGTGAGTCCTTCGTTCCGCAACGTTCGACTCACGCCCGGCGGTTAATCGTTCATCCACCAGGAGATCCGCTGTCATGCAACGTAGATCGCGATTCGACCTGTCTCGTCGTCGGTTGATCCAGGGCCTGGGGATCGGCGCCGCCGCCGGTCCGTTGCTTCCGCTGCTGAACGCCGACGCGCAAACGGCGCCGCGTCCCAAGCGGTTGTTGCTGATCTTCACGCCGGACGGCGCGCCGGCGCTGAACTTCAACACGACCATCGACTGGAAGCCCACGGGCACCGAAGCGGCCTTCATGCTGCAGATGATCCAGGCGCCGCTCCAGCCGTACGCCGCGAAAATGGTCGTCCCCTGGGGACTCACGCTCACCGCCGGCGGGGCCGGCGAGGCGCACGCATACGGGATGGCGGGGCTGTGGACCGGGACGACGCTGCCGGGGCCGAGCGCCGGGGTCAGCTTCGACGGAGGCAACGGTCACCTCACCGGGTGGGGCAACGCCGCCTCGATCGATCAGATCATCGCGCAGGCGTACGGGCCCAATATGCCGTACCAGCGGGCCGCGAACGACGCGAGCCCGGAGACGAGGTACCGGTCGATCGCGCTCGGCGTGCAGTGCCAGGGGCCGAGCACGCTGAACCGTATGACGTACACCGCGCCGAACGCGCCGATCAGCCCCGAGGTGGATCCGGTGGCCGCGTTCACGCGCATCTTCGCCGGCGTGACCCCTGGCGGCGGGATGACGACCGGGACCGAGGCTCCGGCGGTCACGCAGCGGAGGAACGAGCAGAAGGCGCTGGTCGACATCCTGAAGGGTGATCTGGCGAAGATCCGGACGCGCGTCGGTGCGGCGGATTACCAGAAGATAGACGCGCACCTGGAAGGCGTGCTGGCCATGGAGCGGCGCCTCACCCCGACGACCACGACGACGCCGCCGTCGTCGGGCTGCACGCTGGGTACGGCGCCGACGAAGGTCTCGTCGAACAACGCCGCGTTTCCGGCGCAGGTCACCAGCATGATGGACATCGTCGCGCATGCGTTCGCGTGTGACGTCGCGCGCGTCATGACGCTGCAGCTCAGCTACGCGTTCAGCCACGTGGTTCACACCTGGCTCGGGCACACGAGCGGACACCACGACATGTCCCATGACGGGACGGATCGACGCACCGAGCTTCAGGCGATCGACAGCTGGTACGCGAAGCAGATCGCGTACCTCGTGGGCCAGCTCGACGCCGTCAACGAAGGGAGCGGGAGCCTGCTGGACAACACGCTGATCGTCATGGGCCGCGAGCTCGGGAGTACCGCTCACCGGATGGATCGATCACCGCTGCTGCTCATCGGCAAGGCGGGCGGCGCGCTCCGGACGGGGCGCTTCTTGAACTACGACAAACAGGAGCACGTGAAGCTCCTGGTATCGATCTGTCAGCTCATGGGCATGTCCACCACGAGCATCGGAGATCGCGTGACCAACTCCGGGCCCCTCGCCGGCCTTCTTTGAGATCGCACGCGGTGCTGTCGTCGCGCCATGTGGCCGTAGCCGTCGCAGCGGTGTTGTCCCTGTCATCGTGCAGTCCCGCCGACAGTGGACCGGTTGGCTCGAGCAGCGGGGGCGCGACGGGAACGGGCGGCGCGATGAACGGCGGCGCGACCGGGACCGGGGGCAGCGCGAGCGGGGGCGCGACGGGAACGGGCGGCGCGATGAACGGCGGCGCGACCGGGACCGGGGGCAGCGCGAGCGGCGGCGCGACGGGAACGGGCGGCGCGGCGACCGCGGGCAGCGGTGGCGCGGGTGGGCGCTCGGGCGATTCGGGCGGTGGCGCGGGTGCCAGCGGGGGGGCGGGCAGTGGGGGCACGACGGGAGCGGGCGGCGCGGTCGGAGGTGCATCCGGAGCGCTCTGTCCCCCGTCCGCGCTGGTATGCGAGGACTTCGAAGACGGGAAGGCGGACGACTGGAGCGCGCTGGTCAGCGGCATGACGATCAACGGAACCCACGCGTCCAGCGGCACGAAGGCGCTGTCCCTCAACATCCCGGCGAACCAGCGCGGTGGCTTCATCTCTTACAAGGGCGCGCCCTTGTTTCCCCTGGTCAACAAGACGATGTGGGGCCGCATCATGGTGTGGTTCGACAGTATCTCCGACGGTCACACCGACATCGTTCGTGGACAGGCGGCCTCGGGTGGTAACCCGTCGTACAACGTCGCCGAACAGCACGGCGCCTACATGATGAATTACTACAACGGCTCGTCGGCGACGGACTGCTGGAAGCGGCCGAAGGCGCCGACGCCCACGATGGTCCCGCTCGGCAAGTGGCAGTGCTGGGAGTGGAGCTTCAACGCGGGTACCAACGATTTTCAGTTCTTCGTCGACGGCGCGCTCTACGTGCACGTCGCGATGACCGGAGACGGGTGTCTGACCGGCAACGGTCCCTGGGTCGCGCCGACAGACTTCGGAATGGTCAGCGTTGGCGCCACCATCGCCGAGACGAGGCCCACGGTCATGCAGATCTGGTTGGACGATATCGCCATCGGTACCCAGGAGCGCATCGGGTGCCCCGGCCGATGACACAATGATGGCCAGCGCCCGCACGTTCTCTTTTTCGGGAAGGTCGAGATGCTTCAGGCCCTTATTCGAGCACCGGCGCTATTTGTCGTGCCGGCATCGATGGCTTCTCTCGCCAGATAGTAGGAATGAAGCTGAACACGCTGCGTCTGCTGTTGTTGAACCTTGCTGCGGCGTCCCTCGTCTCCTGTGGTACGCCGTCTGACGACCAGTCACCTGACGGCGGCTTCGGAGGGAGCTCGGTTCAGGGAACTGCTGGGACGCACGGTTCGGGCGGAGCGACCGCCGGGACCGGTGGCAGCAGCGGCGGAGGAGGAGGCGCGGGAAGCGTCGGGGCCGGGCACGGTGGCGCGAGCGCGGGAGGCACGGTGGGCACCGGCGCCACGGGCGGAGATGTCGGAGGGGCGAGCGCGGGAAGCGCAGCAAGCGGAGGCGGCCGCGGCGGCTCCTCGGGCACCGCCGGCGCGAGCGGTCGCGGCGGAACTAGCGGCATGGCCGGGACGACCGGCGCGGCAGGCACGGGTGGCAGTGGTCGCGGCGGAGCGAGCGGCACGGGCGGGTCGCCCATCGGCGGCAACGGGGGCGCGGGTGCAACCGGCGGCGCTGGGCTGCCTCAGCTCACCGTCAACGGAACCAAGCTGCAGGACCCGAGCGGTAAGACCATCATCCTACGCGGCTCGTCCCTCATCGACATCGGCGCCCTCTACTACTATGCCGGCCAGAACATCTCCGGGATCACGACCCGGATGGACAAGGTCGCGGCGGCGGGCGTGCAAGGGCACGTGGTGCGGCTGCCCGTCTACCCGAAGGTCGACTACAACGGCGGCTCGCCGACCTGCTCGCCGTGTCCCTACCCGGTGGGGACCGGCCCCACCGCGAGCTGTACGCCGACAACGCCGGTCTCCGCGTCCGATTATGTCGCCAAAATCCTCAAGCCGGCGGTCGACTACGCGACCAGCAAGAACCTGTACGTGATCATCGATTTTCATCAAATCGACAACGCCACCACGGGCAAGTCGGCGGCTGACGCGACCACCTTCTGGACGGACATCGCGCCGCGGTTCGCTAGCTACACCAACGTGATTTACGAACCCTTCAACGAGCCGCTCGACACGGCGACCACCTGGGCCGCGTTGAAGCCGGTCGTCCAGGGTTGGATCAACACCATCCGCGCCGTCGCGCCCAAGAACATCATCATCGTTCCGTCGAACAACTGGGATCAGCGGCCGGGTGACGCATCGAGCGACCCGCCGACGGGGACGAATCTGACGTACACGGCCCACGTCTACCCGACCAACTGGAAGAGCGGGAACGGGTTCGAGACGCAGGTCGCGACCGCGGTGACGAAGGCGCCGGTGTTCATGACCGAGTGGGGCTACGACCGCGCGGATCCGGCGTCCTGGGGCACGGCCTTGCAGACCACCATCGACGGCAACGGCGCGAGCTGGACGGCATGGGTGACGGACAATGCGTGGACACCGAGCATGTTCGCCGACAGCTCGCTGACCACCCTGACGAGCTTCGGCACGCTGGTGAAGACCTGGCTGGCTGCCAAGACCAACAGCGACTGGGTCCAGTAGCAAGATCGGCCACCGCCCCCCAGAAAGAACGGCTCGCATGAGTCTCGCGAACGTGCTTTTCGGCCGCCGGCCAGTGTAGGCGTTGCTTGTGCGGCGCCGCGCGAGCTGATCTCCTCTCGATCGCGCCTGCTGCCGAGTTGTGGCGCGCCGGGGCCGGACCAATCAACCGTCGGATTTCGCCATCGTCTCGGCCGTGTATTCCAGGGCGACGGCGGCATCTTCCGGGCGGGGCGGCATCGAGGCGTCCCAGTCGAGGTAGTCCTTTCTGAGCTCCTCGAACCTCTTCGGCTCGCGGTAGCGCATGTTCGCGCGCTCGCGCTCGTCGCGCGACAGATCGAAAAGGAACTCGCTGCCGTCGATCGAAAGATATTTCCACGCGCCCGAGCGAACGAGCTGAAGGAGAATCCCGACGCCTGGCGGCCGATCGCCGAGGCCGGCCGGAGTGGCACGGTCACGTTGCTCTACAGCGCGCACGACACTGAGCACAACGGCGCGCTCGTCCTGCGGGATTTCCTTGCGAAGCGCGACGGCCTCCGCGGCTCGGCTCGGCGGGGCAACCACCGCAGACGCGCGTCGCCGGCCTGAGCTTGTGGCCAGCCGAGAGAGCGCCAGGTTTTCAGGAGACGGTCGCTTCCGAGGAACCGTCCACGGTGATCACATGGAGGTGCTCCGAACGGACGTCGCGATCATCGGCGGCGGCCTTGGTGCCTGCGCGGCGGCGCTCGCGGCCGCGCGGCTCGGCCGTCGGGTCATTCTCACCGAGGAAACGCACTGGATCGGCGGTCAGCTCACGAACCAGGCCGTTCCGCCCGATGAGCACCCATGGATAGAAAGTCATGGGGCGACCGCCAGCTACCGCGCCTTGCGAGAGGGAATCCGCGCGTACTACCGCGCTCACACGCCGCTCACCCCGGAAGCTCGGCACAACGCACACCTGAATCCAGGGGGCGGGTGGGTGAGCCGGCTCTGTCACGATCCCCGTATCGCGGTCGCGGTGCTCCACCAGATGATGATCCCGCACCAGCTCAACGGGCGGTTGTTCGTCATGCACCCGCACCGGCCGATCCTCGCCTCGACCGAGCGTGACCGGATCACCAGCGTGGTTGTTCGCGGGCTAGCGTCCGGGCGAGATTCGCTCATCGAGGCGCCCTTCTTCATCGACGCCACGCCGTATGGCGATCTCTTGGACCTCGCGGGCGTGGAACACGTGCTCGGGGCCGAGGCGCGTTCTGACACCGGCGAGCCCCATGCTGCCGAGCGAGCGGATCCGCTGGATCAGCAGGCGATCACGGTCTGCTTCGCCATCGAGCACCTCGCCGGAGAGGACCACACCATCGACAAGCCGCTGACCTACGCGCATTGGCGCGACCTCGAGCCGCCAGGATGGCCTGGCCGGCTCCTCGCCTGGACCACCGCGCGGCCGGAGACGAATGAACCTTTGACCCGCTTCCTGTTCGAGGCCGAGGACAACCATCCGTGGTGGCGGTTCCGGCGGATCCTCGAGCGTGAAAACTTCGAGCCCAGCTTCGCCCCCAGCGACATCACCGTCGTGAACTGGCCCCAGAACGACTACTGGTTCGGCGCGGTCGTCGGCGTCCCGCCGGACGAGCGTTCGCGGCAGCACGAGGCGGCGCGGCAGCTCAGCTTGAGCCTGCTCTATTGGCTTCAGACGGAGGCGCCGCGACCCGACGGTGGACAGGGCTACCCCGGCCTGCGCCTGCGCGGCGATGTCGTCGGGGGCACGCCCGACGGGCTCGCACTCGCGCCCTACGTCCGGGAGTCTCGCCGGCTACGCGCCGAGTTCACGGTACTGGAACAGGACATCGCCTATCCTCTGAGGGCGGACGGCCCGAAGCTGTTCGGCGACAGCGTCGGGGTCGGTTGCTATCGGATCGATCTCCATCCGCGCATCAGCGGAGCCGGCTACATCGATCTCGGTTGCTGGCCTTTCCAGATCCCGCTCGGCGCCATGATCCCCGTTCGCGTCGAGAACCTGCTCCCCGGCGGCAAGAACCTCGGCGTCACGCACATAACCAACGGAGCGTTCCGCGTTCATCCGGTCGAATGGAACATCGGCGAGGCGGCGGGCATCCTGGCCGCGTTCTGCCTGGAACGGAAAGAGACTTCCCGGGCGGTCAGGAATCGCCAGGATCTCCTGGAGGACTATCAGTCGTTGTTGGTCAGACAGGGCATCGAGCTCTCCTGGCCATCGCTACAGCCATTGTGAGGCGCTCATGGAACCCAACGATGCGGCGGGCAGGCGGTTGCGGATCGGGATCTCGGGATCGTATGGCGGGATGAACCTCGGGGATGAAGCGATCCTCGAAGGCATCCTGAGCCAGATTCGAGCGACGGTGTCCGCGGACGTAACGGTATTCTCCAGGAACCCGTCGGACACGATGGCACGTCACAAGGTCGAACGCGCCGTCTCGGTTCGTTCCCTGACTCGCAGGGAGGTCACACCCGAAATCCGCGAGCTCGATCTCCTGGTCCTCGGTGGGGGCGGCATCCTCTACGATCGCGACGCTGCGAACTACCTCAGGGAAGTGACCGTCGCGCAGGAGGTCGGCGTCCCGGTCATTCTCTACGCGATCAGCGCCGGCCCTCTGGAGACGCAGGCGGCCAGACGCGCCGTGAGCGAGACGCTCAATGCGACGGCGCCGACCGTCGTGACCGTGCGCGATCGGCTCGGTTACCGGCTGCTCGAGGACGTGGGCGTCAGCAAGGAGATCCACCTGACGGCCGATCCGGCTTTCCTCCTCGAGCCGGAGGAGTTGTCCGTGACCGCGCTCGAGGCCGAGGGCGTCGCTTTCGATCGTCATCTCGTCGGCTTTTCCGTCAGAGAGCCGGGACCGGCAGCGCCCGACATCCGTCCCGACGAGTACTACGCGCTCTTGGCGAATGCCGCCGACTTCATCGTCGAACGGTACGGCGCGGAGGTGGTGTTCGTCCCGATGGAGAAGACCGACGTCCAGCACAGCCACGCCGTCGTGGCCCACATGAACAACGCCGAGCGCGCCGAGATCCTTCGACGAAAGTATTCGCCCCGCCAGATCTTGGACCTCATGGGGCGCTTCGAGCTCGCAGTCGGGATGCGTCTGCACTTTCTGATCTTCGCGGCGTTGCGAGGAACGCCGTTTGCGGCATTGCCGTACGCCTCGAAGGTCAGCGGCTTGCTCGAGGATCTGGAGATGGACACGCCCCCGCTCGGTAGCATCGGTATCGGGCAGCTCATCGCCCGAATCGACCGTTCGTGGGACGCGCGAGCGGACATCCGCGCGACCATCGGGCGACGGCTGCCGGCTCTGAGGGCGCGGGCGGCCGAGACCAACGAGCTATTGCTCGCGCTCCTCGGAGGCGCTGTCGGCGGGGCCAAGCACGAGCCCCTCACCCAGCGGACCGGGTACACGTCGCACCCGGTCCAGCCGCATTGAGCGTTACTGCGGCAGGTAGCTCTTGATGGCGCCGTACCAGAGGTTGGCCATGTCCGCGTATCCCTGATCGGTCGGGTGGACGTTGCCGTTGCCCCGGATGTCGGAGGTCGGCAGCGTGCTCATGTCGACCATGATGACGTGGTTGCTCGCGTGAGCTTGGACGACGCCGGGAATCTTGGCGATGTAGCTGTTGTAGTTGGTGTTCGAGTAGCCGAGCGGAATGATCTTCGCCACCACGATGAGCGCATCGGGCGCCGCCTTCACCAGGTTGGTGATCAACGTCGAAAGCTGATTCGCCGTGGTGGTGGGATCGGCGTTGCTGGTCATGTCGTTGGTCCCGATGTGCAGCAGAACGATGTGCGGCGTGGTGGAGAACGACTTGGTGGGCGGGACGGAGCCGGTGATTTGCGTGACGGTGAAGCCGTCGTGGCCCTCGTGGTTCCTGGGGAACGTCTTGCCCGACACGGTGGTGGGACCGTTCGTCAGCGAACCGATGAAGTTCACGTTCTGGTTCGCCGCGACGATCAGCTTGAACAGCGGCGAGCGATAACCTGCGTCGTCCGTGGATGAGAAACCGTGCGTGATCGAATCACCGAGCGGCAAGACGACACACGGGCTGGCCTTGCACGGGTTGAAGCCGCCGCCGCCGCTGCCGCCGGCGCCACCCGTCGAGGTCGTCCCGGCTGTTCCGCCACTCTGTCCACCGGAGCCGCCGCGGTTGTTGCCGCCTGCCGCACTGCCGCCCGCGTGGCCGCCCGAACCCGCTCGTCCCCCTTCGCCCCCGGTGGCGGCGCCCCCTGTGCCGGAAGTGCCGCCCGTTCCCGCGGTGCTGCCGCCCGCGCCGCCGCGCCCCGCGGCTCCGGTCGCGCCCGCGCTGCCGCTGGTGCCACCGCGCTCCGCGGTGCCGGCCACACCCGCCGCGCCCATCGCGCCGCCCGCGCCCGTCGTCCCGGCACTGCCCGTCGTCCCGGCACTGCCCGTCGTCCCGGCGCTGCCCGTGGTGCCGCCGCGCCCGGCGGACCCGCTCGATGCGCTCCCCCCCGACCCGCCACTTCCGCTTTCAGGTGGGTTTTCGTTCGACGAACAAGCCACTACGCCGACCGAGATGGCAAAGGAAAACAAGCAGACGATGGTGTTACGAGTCACGGGGCCTCCGCATGGTTTTGATGACCTCATTTGGCGCAGCCGTACAATCGAGGCCCGATCCGTGCTACCAATTATCAGGTTCCCTTGCATCTTGCACGAGGGGATGACCGAGCCCTCCATCCCGCGGCGCGTCCGAGCCCTGCTGCCTGGGAGGGCGTGTCACGCTCCTCACCCGTCGGAAACGTAACATCGAACCAGGAGGAGCATTCTCGATGCCCCGACGCGCCGTCGCTATCTTGTTTGCACTGCTTCCCGCGCTGCTTGCTGCCTGCGCGCCAACAGGAGCCGGCGATAGCGGCAGCGGTGGGTCGGGCTCGGGCGGCTCGTCCGCGAGCGGCGGTGCGACCGCGAGCGGCGGGACCGGCGTCACCGGCTCGGGCGGCCAATCCGCGACCGGCGGTGTCACCGCGAGCGGCGGGACCGGCGGCGGCGTCACCGGCTCGGGCGGGCAATCCTCGACCGGCGGTGTCACCGCGAGCGGCGGGACCGGCGGTGGCGCCACCGGAGCGGGGGGCCAATCCGCAAGCGGCGGCTTCACGGCGACTGCGGGGAGCAGCGGGACCAGCGGGACCGGCGGGACCGGCGGGATGGGGGGAGCGGCCGGCCGATCGTCGCCGGGCGGCTCGTCCGGCGGGGGCGGTCGGGGCGCGGGGGCTGCCAGCGGCGCCGGCGGGGCACAGAGCAGCGGAGGGGCCTCCGGGGCCGGAGCCGGTGGAACGTCGTCTTCGGCGAAGTGTCCGGACACGACCTGGAAGCTCGTCTGGGGGGACGATTTCGAAGGGACCGCCGGCGCGGCCGTCGATGGCGGCAAGTGGACCTACGACACCGGCCCCAACTGGTTCAACGGCGAGCTGCAGGACTACACGTCCGGCAACACGAACGCGTCGCTCGACGGCAGCGGCAACCTGATCATCGAGGCGCGCAAGGAGGCTCGCGAGGGCCGGCAGTACACGTCGGCACGCCTCAAGACCGAGGGCAAGAAGACCTTCACCTACGGACGGGTCGAGGGGCGAATGAAGATGCCCTATGGCCAGGGCCTGTGGCCCGCCTTCTGGATGCTGGGCGGGAACTCGTGGCCGAACACCGGCGAGATCGACATCATGGAAAACCTCGGGCGGGAGCCGTCAATCGCGCATGGAACCATACATGGGCCGGGCTATTCGGGAGCCGCCGGGCCGACGGCGTCGTACACGCTCCCGGGTAGCGCCAAGTTCTCCGACGACTTCCACGTCTTCGCCATCGAGTGGGAGACCAACGCGATCCGCTGGTACGTCGACGGCACGCTCTATTCGACCAAGACCCCGGCCGACATCAAAGGCAACAACTGGGTCTTCGATCATGGGTTCTTCATCATCTTGAACCTCGCCGTCGGTGGGGATTGGCCGGGCGCCCCCGACGGCACGACGGTCTTCCCGCAGAAGCTGGTGATCGACTACATCCATGTCTGTCAGAAGTAGCTGGCAGAAGTCGAGAGCTGGCGACTGACGCGACGATCGTCTGACGACGATTCCCGTCCCATACGACGGCGCGCCTCGAATTGGGGCGCGCGACCAAAGTCCGCCAGGGGACGCCTTCCTCTGCCCTCCCGTCTCGCTTGATCGGGACGAGCGTCGCGGCGCGACGGTGTCGGTGACAGCTGCTTACACCGTTTGACACTCTTGCCCCGTCGCTCCGGCGACGCGCGGGCTTCGCGCTGGCGCGGCTGTTGCTCAGTGCGTGGGGACTTCAACCCACGAGGGCCACGATGAAAGCGCACGCCTATCGCAGACCGCGCATCACCTCCTCTCGCTACCCGGCAAAGACGAAGACAACGGCACGGGTCGCGCTCGTACTCTGCGCGATGCTGGCCCTGGGACGAACCGCGCTGGCCGCGCCCGCCGTCGTCGTGTTCGAGGCGCGGGCCCGCCAGGCGCCGACCTTTGAGGCGCCGGTGCTGCAAGTCCTCCCGGGGAAGACGGAGATCTCCGTCTCGGAGGAGGTCACCGCGGGCTGGCGGCAGGTGCGGCTCGCGGATGGGCGGACGGCCTTTGTTCCCGACGAGGACATTCGACCGCTCTCCCGGGAGACACCATCCGTTCAGCCGTTGCCGCCGGCCCAACGGGCACCTGCGTCGGACGCCGGGCGTCCTGTCACCTACGTGAAGGATCTCGATCACCTCGCTGCCCTGCTGGAGAAGGACAGCGCCATTCATCCGCAGGCGGAGACGCTTGCTCTGCGGCACAAGGTCGCCATGGGCCTGATGTGGGGAGGGTTGGCTGTGGGCGGAGCGCTGACTATCGGCAGTATGACCTTCCTGGGCAGCAGACAGTGCTACGACGCCGCTGGGGAGTTCTGCGCGACGAAGACCAACATGACCGCGGCGGTGGGCGGCAGCATTCTTACGCTCACGTCGCTCATCGTCGGCTACGCGTTGCTGCCCACCCGGGGCGACCTGCTTGATGTCATCAATGCCTGGAACGAACGCCACGTCGACGAGCCGTTCACTTTGGAGCAACGGCTATGAGAGCTGTTAGCGCTGCGCTGGCCTTGCCGCCGGCGCCGCTGCTCGCGCCGGCGGCGTGCCCCGGGCCGTCTACGTGAGCGTCGCCAGCGCGGCCTGGATGCGCTGACCCTGCGCGTCGGTGATGAGGCCGGTCAGCACCTTGCCGAAGTGCGGGTGCTGGACCCCCGAGTGGATGTACTGCCAGCGGTAGGCGGCCAGGAAGGCAGCCTCGATCGCGTCCGCTTCGGCGGGGAAGATGGCGCGGCCGCAGTGGGCGGTGAAGTAGCGGGCGTCGGCGGCGGCCTGGGCGCGCAGGATCCCGTCGACGGCGGCGACCAGCTCGATCAGCTCGTCGACGGCGCGGTCGCGAGCCTCGGCGTCGAGCGTCCCGTCCTCGCGCAGCAGCTCCAGCTCGTCGAGGATCGCGTGCTGGCTCTCTTCCTTCCAGTGGTGGAGGAAGACGTCCTTGAACAGCGGCGACAGCTCGGGGTCGGCGTCAATGCTCTGCTTGTAGTGGCTCTGGGTGAAGAGCTCGATGTCCAGCGTCAGCGCCAGCACTGCCCAGGTGCTCTTGCTCAGCACGGCACGGGCGAGGCTGTTGGGGTCGACGTCGAAGTGGTAGCCCTCCGGCATCACCGCACCCATCTGAGCCTCGATCCGGCGGAACAGCTCCTGGTGCTTCAGCTCTTCGCTGCTGAAGCGCATCAGCGCCTCCAGCGCGACCTGATCGCCCAGCGCGTAGGTGCGGCTCAGCTCCAGCATCTTGGCGTTGATGTACCGCTCGACAAGCCCGAAGACGTTCGCGTAGGTCCGCCCCTGGATCTGGCTGACGAAGCGCCGCTCGGACGGCGAGAGGGTCTTGAACCCGTCGATCAGCGTCAGCCCGTCGGGCAGGAACTTTTGGACGGCTTCGAAGCGACGCCCCTTGATGACGTCGTCGTCGATGTCCCAGTACACTCGCTTCGAGGACTGGATCGTGCGGTCGTATCGGGTGTGTAGCGAATGCGAATCGGTGGTGGTCATGGCGTCTCTCCTTTGTTGGGGACCTACGCCTTCGCTTGTACGCGCCGCGCCCGCACCCAACCATGACCGCGCCGCCGGCAGGTATTGCAGGGACGCCGGATCGACCGAGGAGGTGACATTGGAGGCCAGGTGGACGCGCTGTCGGACGTTCTGAGGGTCGCGCGGCTGACCGGCGGCGTGTTTCTGCACGCCGACTTCACCGCCCCCTGGTGCGTGGCGACGAAGATAGCGCCCGAGATGTGCATGCCCGCGCTCGGGTCGGCGCCTCACCTCATCCCCTACCACTACGTCATCGAGGGCGAGCTGCACCTCCGCGTCGCGGGCGAGGGGGGCGCGCCCCTGACGCTGAAGGCGGGCGAGGTGGTGGTGTTGCCACGCAATGATCCGCACGACATGGGGAGCGACCTCGGGCTGCGACCGGTGCCCGCGCGCGAGATCGTCCGGCTGCCGGAGCGGGGCGAGCTGCGGGCGATGCGCCACGGCGGCGGCGGCACCCGCACGCGCTTCGTCTGCGGCTTTCTCGGCTGCGATGGGCCCGAGACCAACCCGGTGCTCGCGTCGTTGCCGGCGGTGATGACGCTCTCCCTCGATGATGGCGCGGCGGCGGAGTGGATCCGCTCGACGCTCCGGTTCGCCGCCGAGGAGGTGGCCGCCGGCCGCCCCGGCTCCGAGACGGTGCTCGAGAAGGTTTCGGAGCTGCTGTTCGTCGAGGCGGTGCGCCGCCACACCGCGCGCCTGCCCGCGGGTGAGACGGGATGGCTGGCGGGCCTGCGCGATCCCTATGTCGCCCGCACGCTCGCGCTCATCCACCGCCAGGTCGCCCGCCCCTGGACCGTCGACGAACTGGGGCGCGAGGTGGGGCTTTCGCGCTCGGCGCTCGCCGAACGATTCCTACGCCTCCTGGGCGTACCGCCGATCCAATACCTCGCCCGCTGGCGGATGCAGGTGGCCAAGCAGAAGCTGCGCACCGACGCCGCCTCGGTGGCCGAGGTGGCCGACCTGGTCGGCTACGAGTCTGAGGCGGCGTTCTCGCGGGCCTTCAAGAAGGCGGTCGGGACGGCGCCCGCCACCTGGCGCCGGACGGCGCTGGGCAGGAGCTGACGCTTGCCCGCCTCGAGTGGCCTTCGCCCCCTGCCGGGGCGGGGCTAACTTCGGCCCGCCCCGCCGGGTTCCGTAGGTTGAAGGGAACCTGATATCCTGATAAGCCCGGTCTGTCCACGGAGCAAGTCAGGATGAAATCGTTGCTGAAGAACAAACCACCGGTGTTGATCGCGGGTGGCGGGATCGGCGGAATCAGCGTTGCGCTGACGCTTCACCAGCTCGGCGTCCCGTGTGTGGTGTTCGAGTCCGTCCGCGAATTGAAGCCCCTCGGCGTCGGGATCAACCTCCAGCCCAACGCGGTGCGCGAGCTCTACGACCTCGGCATCGGTGAGGACTTGCTGGAGCCGATTGGCGTGCAGACCAAGGAGTGGGTCTTGGTGGGGCTGAACGGCAACGACGTCTATTCCGAGTTGCGTGGCGTCGCCGCGGGGTATCGGTGGCCCCAGTACTCGGTGCATCGAGGGCAGCTGCAGATGCTGCTGTATCGGACGGCTCTCGAGCGCCTCGGTAGCCACGCCGTCCGGACCGGGCATCGCGTTACCGGTTATCGGAATCACGAAGGGGGCGTCACGGCGTTGATTCAGACCAGCGATGGGGAGCGTCTGGAGGTCGAAGGATCTCTGCTGATAGCTGCCGACGGCCTGCACTCTGCCGTGCGTGCGCAGATGTACCCCGACCAGCCAGCCGTCAACTGGGGCGGAGCGATCATGTGGCGGGGGACGACCCTCGCCAAACCGATGCGTACGGGCGCCTCCTTCATCGGCTTCGGGACCCACCGCCACCGGGTCGTGTTCTACCCGATCTCGAAGCCAGATCCCGAGGCCGGCCTCGCCGTCATCAACTGGATTGCCGAGATCGTCGTCGACCCCTCGAAGGGATTGGGTGCCGACGATTGGAGCAAGCGCGTCGAGCTGGAGGCCTTCGCGTACCATTTTGCCGACTGGAATCACGACTGGCTCGACGTCCCCGCCATGTTGCGCGGCGCGAAGGAGATCTACGAGTATCCGATGATCGATCGCGACCCGCTGCCCACGTGGGTCGACGGCAAAGCCGCGCTCCTCGGCGACGCCGCGCACGTCATGTATCCCACGGGCTCGAATGGCGCCAGCCAGGCCATCGTCGATGCCCGCGTGCTGGGTGCCGCGATGCTGAAGCACGGCGTCAGCGCCGCAGCGCTTAGAGCCTACGACCAGCAGCTGTGCGAACCCATTTCACGAGTGGTCTTACGCAATCGAGGCGCGGGTCCCTTCGGCTTGCTCAACTTGCTCGACGAGCGCTGCGGCGGCGTGTTCGACAACATCGACGACGTCATCTCCGCGGAAGAGCGAGAACGGTTCATGAGCAACTACAAGACGGCCGCCGGTTTTGCGATGGAGGGGCTGAATGCCGCCCCGCCCACCATCCCGGCGGGGGCCCGGGTCGACCGTCGAGGAGCGGACTCCTGCTTCCAGCCGCTGGCGTCCGAAGGGACCGTCGCCTAGGGCTCTGCCCGCACCCTTGGCGATGCTTCAGCACTACGTCCTGATCAAGTATCGAGAGACGACGCCCGCGGAGCACGTCGAGACGTTCTGCGCGCGAATGTTGGCTTTGCCGTCGATGCTCGACGGCATCGAGCGTCTCGAGATAGGTCGCGACCAGCTGCATGATGCGCGTAGCTGGGACCTGATCTTGATCATGCAGTTTCAGTCGATTTCTGCGTTGCGCGGCTATCAGCAGCACCCGGAGCACCGGGCCGTGATGCAGTTCAACGACCCGGAGGTCGCCCAGATTGCCTCGGTGGACTTCGCAAGTCCGTCGACGGGAGGCCCGCACCAAGGTTGATTGCCGACGTGCGCCGCCTCAACTCGGAACGGCGGCGTCGGCGAGCCCTCGAGCGCTTCTGGTTGCTTCGCTGACGCCGGAGATAACCTCCCTTCGCCTCAGATCGCGACGGTCGTCGACGGCGTGTACATTCGCCGACCCCCGCGTACGATGCGCGCCGCATGTACGACACCAGCAAGCACCACGCGAGCGACACCGTCCGCCGGCTGGAGCTCCCCTCCGCGATCCTCAGCTACCGGCGAACCGGAAGCGGGCCGGCGGTGCTGTTCATTCAGGGGGTGGGGGTGGTGGGTGAAGGGTGGCGGCCTCAGGTCGACGGCCTCCGCGATCGGTACACGGCGATCTCGTTCGACAACCGCGGCATCGGCGGGAGCGAGATCCGGTCGGGCAAGCTCACCATCGAGGCCATGGCCCTCGACGCGCTGGCGATCATGGACGCCGAGGGGATCGACCGCTTCCACGTCGCGTCGCACTCGATGGGGGGGCTCATCGCGCAGGAGGTCGCGCTCATCGCCCCGGGCCGCGTGAAGAGCCTGGCCCTGCTCTGCACGTTCGCGCGCGGCAAGCAGGCGGCGCGCCTGACCCCCGACATCATCGTCGTCGGGCTCCGCACCCGAATCGGCACCCGGGCCATGCGCCGCAACGCCTTCCTCGGCCTGGTGATGCCGCCGGCGGTCCTCGCCGGGCGCGATTGGACGCAGCTGGCCGAGGAGCTCGCCCCTCTGTTCGGGCACGACATCGCCGACCAGCCGCCCATCATCCTCAAGCAGGTGGCGGCGATGGCCAAGTACGACGCCTCGGCCCGGCTCGGCCAGCTCGCCGCGATCCCGACGCTGGTGGCCAGCGCCGAGCTGGACCGCATCGCGCTGCCCGCGTTCGGACGCGAGCTGGCGGCGGCGATCCCGGGCGCGCGCTTCGTCGAGCTCCCCGGCGCCGGGCACGGCGTGCCGATCCACGCGGCGTCCGAGGTCAACGACCTCCTCGCCCGGCACTTCGCCGCGGTCGAGGGCGCGCCCGCATCTCCGTAGCTGCGGACGAGGAGGGATAGGCAGAACAAGCGCCGGTTTCGGCTGAAAAGACCTGTTCCGTCGGCACCGCGGCCTCTCCCCGGGCCCCTTCGGGCCCCCCTGCCGGGGTCGACTTCGCTTCTGCATCATTTCGTCATGAGACGATGGCGCGCCGGCGGGTTGCTCGCGGCATTGCTTCTGGCGCCCGGATCACGCCGAAACGACCGCCCGGATCGAGCGGAATACGCAGTCAGGTGTAAGTCGTCGCATGTTGCCATCACGCAACCGCTGCTGCGAACGACGCGAACAGATCGCCAGGAAGCGGATGCGCCAGGCGCCAGGTCACCGCCATCGGCAGCTCTGACTCGTGTCTGACATAGCTCGCCGGTCCAAGGAAGTAGAAGGCTCGGTCGTCGCTTCGCAGGCGTGCGAAGAGCATGATGCTCGAGCCGAGCTGGACATGCTGCTGGTACCGCCGTCCGGTCTCGCCTTCGCTGCGCACGACCGATTGGCTCTCCCAATGAATCAGGTCTCGACTGATAGCGTAGTCGCGATAGCGCGTCGTCGGCGAGAAGTGTCCGCTCGTCTTGTCGAGTGTGAACGCTAGCAGATCAGCTCTCGCGTCCTTGGCCCAGTAGACCCCGGTCTGCCAGGGCGCGACTTTCGCGCCTTCGCCCACGCCGAACGCGGCGAGAATCTCGATGCGCGTGTATCGCGCGTGCACGGCCAGCGGCACCTCGGGATGGCCTGATAGCGCCACTGGGACGTGGGTCACGCGATTGCCGAGCATGTCCAGCAGGGCGAGGACCTCGGCACGGACCTGCGGGTGAGCCCAGAGGAGGGCGCATCCCTCTTCGAGCGCCACCGACTTGGAGACGGCCTTGTCCACTATGGCGGCGACGAGCATGCGTAGAAGGCGTCGGTCGGAGACCGACATAGCCTTCGGTTCCGGGGCCACCTCGGGTTGCAGTAGACGTCGGAAGGCATCGATTCGGCCCTGGTCGTCGATGTGGAGCAAACGACCGCAAGCGCGCCGGAGAGACTCCTCCTTGGGGCCGGCCGGCTGTACAGAGAGACCTGCTTCTTGGCAGAGGTCCGACCAAGACTTGTCGCCAGAGTAGATGTCTTCGAGCTCGAGGCCGCTCTTTTCAAGGAAGTCTGCGAGCGGGACCGCTGCGCCGCCTTTGGCCATCGAGCGCAGTTCTTCAACCTTGGCGCTCCAGCGGGACGGCACGGCCCCGCGGATGCTGGCGAGGACGATGTCACACGCGACCCGGTCGAGTTCCATATGGCAGCCCGCAGGTAGAAACGGGAATCCCTGCTCGACCTGCGCCGCGACCTCGCTTCTCGCCCCTCCGAGGAGCGCCCGGAGACGTCGATCGAATCGGAACTCAGCGCGATGGTGGCCGATGAAGTCGAGGACGGTACACGCCGTCTTCGATGAGTGTCGACGGAGCCCTCGTCCGAGCTGCTGGAGAAACAGCGTCGGGCTCTCCGTCGGCCGAAGCATCAGGAGGGTGTCGACAGCGGGGACGTCGACACCTTCGTTGAATAGGTCGACAGAGAACACGACGTTTACGCGTCGGTCTGCCAGGTCCTTCAATGCCTGGTGCCGCTCGTGGTCTGGCGTGTCGGACCAGATCGCGGTCGACTGAATGCCTGCCTCACGGAATACCCGCGCCATGAACCTCGCGTGGTCGACGCTCACGCAGAATCCCAGGGCACGCATCCTCGCTGGATCGTCCACGCGGCGGGCCACCTCTTTCACGACGAGCCGCGCCCAGGCGTCATTCCCCGTGAACAGGTTCGACAGACTCTCGACGTCGTACCCCTGGCCGCGACGCCAAGGGATGTCACGCAGGTCGAGGCCGTCGTGAACCCCAAAGTAGGCGAAGGGGACGAGTCGGTGCTGATCAATAGCGTCCCACAGGCGCAGCTCCGCCGCGATGCGCCCCTCGAACCAGTCGAGTACTGGCAGCCCGTCGCTGCGCTCTGGCGTGGCGGTTAGTCCGAGGAGTTCGATGGGCCGTACGTGATCGAGCAGCCGGCGGTAGGTCGACGCCGCGGCGTGATGGAATTCGTCGACAATCACGACATCGAAATGAGTCGGGTCGAGGTTCTCGAGCCCTGAAGCATGAAGGCTCTGAATAGATGCGAAGACGTGCTCGAAAAGCCGAGGCCGCTCCCGGCCGACCCACAACTCGCCGAAGGCATGGTCGCGAAGTGCATGACGGAAGGTGGCTACCGTCTGCGTGAGGATCTCCTCGCGATGTGCGACGAACATGAGGCGGGCTCGCGGCAGTCCCTCGCGGAGGCGGGCGTAGTCTAGTGCTGCCATGACGGTCTTCCCGGTGCCCGTCGCAGAGACCAGTAGGTTCCGATGCTGTCCGCGGCCCCGGGACAGTGCGATCTGTTCGAGTAGGCGTTCTTGGAACGGCTCCGGGCGCAACTCGACCGGGCTCATCATGAACTGCGGAACACCCCCTCTTTCAGCCTCGGTGTGCGCGAGGAACTGCTCGCGATCGTAGGGCGCGAAGTCACCGCTGTTCCAGTAGCTCTCGAAGACGGCGGCGACCTTATCGGTGACGCTCGGATTGCGGGCGCTCGACACACGAAGGTTCCACTCGAGACCGTTGACCTGAGCCGAGTGGGTCAGATTTGACGAGCCGATGTATGCCGTCGAAAAGCCAGACTGCCGGTGGAAAAGCCACGCCTTCGCATGTAGTCGGGTGCTGGTCTCGTCGTAGGACACGCGAACGTCAGCGCCGAGGCTACGAAGTAGGTCGAGAGCCTTCGCTTCGGTTGATCCTGTGTACGTCGTCGTCAGCACCCGGACCTCGCGCCCGGCCTGACAGTGTGCACGGAGGGCATCGAGCATCGGCGAGATCCCACTGCGCCTGATGAAAGCCATGACGACATCTATCCGGTCGGCGGAGTGAATCTCTGCCAGCACCTGGTTGCCCACCCGCGGCTCCCCTGGCGCATTCGTGAGCAGAGTCGTGTCGAGCAGTGGAATGAGGGGCATAGGGATCGCCTCTGTGCGACCGTCCGGCAACTTCCCGACAACCCCTCGTAGGACATGGGCAGGCGACACCGGGCTTTCGGGACCGAGCGCTTTCGCGCCGGTCGCCTCGATGATGACGCTGACGAGCTGCCGGGCGAGGGCGATCCCCTGCGCGACGCGTTCATTCCGGTCGAGCGACGCGATGGCCCGCTCGACCACGCGGGAAAGGTGCAGCGCGAGCCGGTCGGCCGCCTCCGCCTCATGTAACTCTGAACGGCGGGCTTCCAGCCGATCGCCGAGCACGCCGAGTTGCTCCTCAAGCGCTTCAGTGATCAGCCTCTCGTAGAGACCGCGCTCGGGGCTACTCACGCTGCCAATCTACCGGAGGTCGCCGGAATCCGTAGTGCCGCCACCGCCGCGATTCTGGACTGCTGCTTACTACACCGGTCGCGGATTCCAAAGGAATCCGCGACCTTTCATTGTGGAGGCGCCGGGAGTCGAACCTGCCCGGCGGATGACCAGAAAACCAAGCACCGCGCCGACTTGCACGGTCATTGCGCGGAGTTGGGTGATTTGGAACGAGGCAGGAGAGGTCGGTTGGGAATCGGTGAAATCCGGTGAATCCGGTTCGTCTGGGCGACAGGTGGGCGACAAACTGCTCACGTGGGAGTGGAGCCGGGTAGTCACCCGCGATCGGGAGTTTGGCAGCCCTGTCGCCCAGCCTCCTAGCGAGGTTCTTAGGTCACTCGGTCCTTCATCCTCGCGTCGGAGCCCATGCGACGGCGCACCTCCGCCTCAACGCCGATAAGATGGAGGCGTCACGCAACCCTGATCGCGGTGAATAGATGGGACCTCTTCGAATTCTCGTCCTCGGGGCCGGCTTTTCTCGGGCGGCGGGTCTTCCCCTTGGTCGCGATCTACTCCGACTAGTTCTAGAGGAAGCACTTTCAGAGGATGGCGCGAACAATGCCATCGAACAGGACCTGGCGGAGTTTCGGGCGTACAAGACACGCTGCGAAGGAATCGAGATCGCCCGCGAAGATGTCGATCTCGAAGAGTTCGTCGGCTTCCTCGACGTGGAACACGCTCTGCGCCTGAGCGGCAGCGATACACTCACTGAGGATGGTAACGGCACGCAACTCGCGATTCGCCGTTACATCGGCGTCGTGCTGCAGACTCGGACTCCCACCCGAATGGATCTCGTGCCCGCGGTGTACCGGAACCTGGTGTCACGGTTACACACGAGCGACACGATCATCACGTTTAACTACGACATTCTTCTGGAGCGGCTCCTCGAGCACCAAGGCTTGCCGTACCGGCTATTTCCAAATCGATATCTGGATGTACATCCCACCCACTGCACCGTCGACAACAGCAAGGACGACCTTCTCCTTCTGAAATTGCACGGGTCAGTCGATTGGTTCTATCGGCGTCAATTTGATCTCGGCTGCGAAGTCCTCCGCGCCACGGGACAACCGGGCGAACCTCGCAACGCGCTCTTTGGCGAACGGGCGCGCTTCACACCATTGGTCCAGGGACCTCGTCCATATGGCGAGGAGCTGAGCCGGATATTTCGAGTCAATGATCCCGACCGCTTCTACCGCGAGCTCCCGTCTTTCGAGGCGCCTTATCTGCTGGCTCCGTCGTCAGCCAAGGCGCTGTACGTTTCACCTTTGCGCGAACTTTGGGACGGTCTTGGCCGGGTCGGTGGGCTCAATTTCGGTCTGTCGATCATTGGCTTTTCGCTGCCATCGCACGACGAATATTTGCGGCAGATGCTCTATCGCATCGCCAGAAACTTTCAGTACTTCGAGCCCAATCACACAGCTGGGGGTCGTACGAAGTCGAAGGTCGTGTTGGTCGACCGGCAAGACAGCGCTGCTGGGGTTGCGACGTTGAAGCGCCGATATGGGTTCCTCGACTGGAGCAGGACCGACCTCTACTGCGGGGGCCTTGACGACAATGCCGTCGACATGATGTTGGGCCCGCGTCGCCATCTGTCGCGTGGGGCGTCGGTTTCCCGCAAGCGACGCATCTAGATCGAAATCAACCGCGTCGGCCGTCAGCGATCTTCGTAGGCGTTGTACCGGACGCCAATCAATTGAGCGCAGTCTCGCTGTGGACGCAGGCAGCGTGCGCCGAGCAGGGTCGCGGTGAGCGTGAAGGCCGCCTCAAATCTGTACCCGGAACGCGGCCTCGAACGCTTCCAAACTCTTGAACTCGTTCGGATACCCGAGCGGGTTCGCGACGACTCGAGTCTCGCCGAGCATGTAGTCGCAGCGGTCGTGGGTGTGGCCGTGAATCCAGAGTTTCGGTTGATGCTCGCGGATGTACGAGGTCGCGTCGGAGACGAAGTACGCGTTCGTCGCCGAGCGGGCGAACCGCGGCGGGACGCTCTCCAACGCGGGTAGGTGGTGTGTGATGACCACGTCGCCGGCTTCGACGTGCGTCGCCAACACCTTTTCGAAGGCGGCGTTCTGGTCGTAGACCCACGGCTCGAAGTCCTGAATCAGCGAGAAGTCGTGCATGAAGCGCTTGTTCAGATCTCCGAGCGGGTCGGGGCGAAACCACATCGTGCCCGCGATGAATCGCTGGCCTGCGATCACGGTGATCTCGTTCTGCGGGATCACTACGTGCGGGACCTCCTTCGCCAGCTTCGCCAAGTTCCGCGCGACCTGCTTGGGCGATGACTTGTAGTACTCGTGGTTGCCCGGAACGTAGAGGATGTGTCGATACTTGATCGCCAACGGTTCGAAGACGCTCGCCAGACTCTCGTAGTACCGAGCCATCGTGATGTCGCCGGCCAGCACGAGGACGTCAACACCGGTCGGATCCAGCTCCCGAATGAGCTCGGCGCCTCCGTCGGCGTGCATCTCTAAGTGGAGGTCCGACATCACCTGGATCTTCATGTTCCTGCCGCCCGGGAGTATACCCACGCTAAGATGCCTATCTATGTGATATTGCTAATGGAGACAGATAAAATTCCCTTTGTAAACCTGGCTGGATGAGGTTGCGTCTACAGCGTTTTGAGTTGCGTCTGTGTCGAATGTTGCTACTTTGTTCACATGGATACTGCGGCCGCACAGACGATCGAAGATCAGATTCGTCGAATGACTCCCGTCGCCGTTCCTCCGGAGCAACAGGCGCAGGTGGCCGCGCTCTCGCGGGCGCTCGAGGGGATGAGCCACACTCCGCAGCGCCGGGCACCGAAGTGCAAGCTCGTCGGTCCCAAGGGGGAGACGATCGCGTTGCCCGAGTCCGTGTTCTACGTGCTCGAACGGGTCGCGGAGGTATTGGCCCGAGGCGATTCGATTACGGTCGTCCCTGTTGGCCGTGAGCTGACCACTCAGCAGGCTGCCGATCTACTCAACGTGTCTCGCCAGTATCTCGTGCGACTACTTGAGGAGGGTCGGATCCCGTTCCGCAAGACCGGCAAGCACCGCCGTCTCCGAATCGAGGCGGTCCTTGGGTTCAAGGAGAAGCGCGACAGAGATCGGCGCGCGGGCCTCCGCGAGCTGTCGCAGATGAGCCAGGAGTTCGGCGGCTACGACGCCGATACGAAGTAGTACAGTCGCGCCAGCCCGATGGGCCCGGCTCCCTTCATCGTCGTCGTCGACGCCAACGTTCTCTATCCGCTCACGCTCCGGGACACGGTGCTCCGCGCCGCAGCGGCTGGCTTCTATCAGCTGCGATGGAGTGCCGACATCCTGGAGGAGATGGAGCGGAACCTCGTCTTGAAGGGTGGAATCCCGGCTGAAAAGGCCGCTCGCCTGCGCGCGACGATGGAGAGAGCCTTTCCCGACGCTGAGGTCACGGGCTATCGCTCGCTCGTCTCCGCGATGTCGAACGATCCTAAGGACCGGCACGTGGTCGCTGCGGCCGTGAAGGCCGGCGCGCAGGTGATCGTCACGTCGAACATCAAGGACTTCTCCCCGCTGCCCGACGGGATCGAGGCGCAGCTACCGGACGACTTTCTGTGTCACCTCTTCGACCTTGACGCGGACGTGTTCGTCGACATGCTCCGCGAACAGGCTGCGGACCTCACCAGGCCGCCGGTGAGCTTCGAGGAGCTGCTGGATCGACTTGCACGCCTGGTGCCAGAGCTTGCGGCGGCTGTTCGAGATCGATTGCACGCGAGCTGACCAGTCCGTGGTTGGCAACCGGAGGTGTTTTCGGCCGCGACGACGGCTCGCGTCTCTCCTTCGGACTCTCGATCGCGGCTGTAGCTGAACAGCAGTATCGTACTAACGGCAACTCTGGATGAGCGTCTACAAAGTCTTCGTATCTCACGGGAGCCAGGATCACTGGCTGGCGGGACAGATCGCTAAGGAGATCAGAGCCCTTGGCGCGACCCCATTCTTGGACGAGACGAACATCCCCAAGGCTTCTCCGAACTTCAAGGAGATCATCCGGGACGAGATCGCGCTCAGCCGCGAGCTCGTCGCCCTTTTCACACCATGGTCGTCTATGCGTTCGTGGGTCTGGATCGAGATCGGAGCAGCTTGGAGCAGGGGGATACCAATTCTCGCCGTCTTCTATGGCATGACGGTGAACGACCTCGACAAGAGTGGTCAAGGCAAAGCGATCCTAGAGGATATCAACATCACCAGCCTCAATGACTTCGACACGTACGTACGACAGCTCGAACTCCGAGTGAGCGAGGTCAAGAAATGAGGCATAAGGTCTTCCTGAGCTACGCACGCGGAGACGAAACGGCGGCGCAGGAGCTTCGTGCCGAGCTTCGCGATGTGGACCTCGCTGGCTGGATGGATGAGTCGGACATCGCGTCGGGCGACGTGATCTCCCAGAAGATCAAGGAGGCTCTCGAGAGCGCGAGCGTTGTAGTCGTCCTCCTGTCGGAACGGTCCCTGAAGAGCCCGTGGGTGCAGTTTGAGCTCGGTGCTGCCTTTGGGCTGGGCAAGCGAATCGTTCCTGTGTTTATCGGGCGGAAGGGAGGCGAGCAATCGCTTCCCGATCTGCTTCGGGGGACGATGTATCTAGACGCGAGGGACCGTCCGATGAACGAAGTTGCGGGAGAGGTAGCGCGCGTCCTCGAGTTCGAAGGGCGTCGCCTAACAAAACGCTGAGACGAATAGGTATCCGCCTCTTCACCGCTTCCCGATAGACTGGGGCCCCTGCCCTCAGCTCGTCAGCTAGCAGAATAAGAACAGCTCACTGTAGGCGGGCGACGAGTCCCTTCAAGAGAAGATAGGCAATCTCCGACAGGTTCTTGCTCGCAAACAGGGTTTCGTTCTCGTCAACCGACAGGCCGTTGTTGAGTCCGCCCACCCCGACCCCTTTCAAGAACTGTAGCTCTCCAGCGTAGTCGATGACGCTGGTCTTACCAGCGGCCGCGTCTACACGATAGCGGTTGGCGAGGTCTTGGCTGACGGCGTCCTGTATCTGATACGCTTCGGTAAGCACATCGGGAACGCCTCCCTTTAGCGCGTCCACGATAGCTCGGGTGCAACCTCCAAAGCCGCCGGAAAAATAGACTGGTGTGCCGGCGCGCAATGCCAAGAGGGCCTCCTCGAGTAGTCCAGGGTATTTGCCCTTGAACCCTGTCACCTGGCCGCCGATTAGGACACGAGCGGCGGTCTTCTTGCTCATCTCCTCTCGCATGACAGTCAGAGACCTTGCCCATGCGTAGCGGCCGGCGGCATCATCCGGTTTCATGAAAACGAGGGGGTCAACGCCCAGATCGGCGGGCGGAGCCAGCTTGTACTCGTGCAGTTCATCAAGGTATTCGCGCAATGTTGCAGGATCGCGGCCCAAGTGAATTGGCCACGACAGGAAATTATGGATGCGTTCCTTGTGCCCGGCCCGATTGTGGCTGCGAACAAGCTCAAAGAGAATCGTCGTGAACCCGCCGGGTCGAAGGTCGCCGCCGTAGCCGAGAGACGCTCCCTGCACGAGCAGATGGCGCGCGCACTCCACCATCGCGTCTTCAAGGTGAACAGGCCCCATGCCGCTTTCGGCGAGGTCAGGAGAATTCGAGATAGAAAGCGAAATGAGCTTTCCCTTGAGCGGCGGGCCGCCGACCGCGGGTACTGGTTGGGCGACGATCGCGGTGGGGGTTGTGAATGTGACATGGGGGGGATTGAGGTCTTCGAGTACGTCGAGTTCCTCGTCCCCCAACGGTGGATCAGGATAGACGAGCACGCTGGCTACCGTACGATCGCATCGCTTCGATCGTAAAAGGTTCCGGTAAGTCAGCATCTCAGGAGCGCTCCCGATCTGAATGCACGTTGCCGGCAGGAGCCCGGCAGTCTTCAATGTCTCGACGTGCTCGCGGAAGTAGACGTTTCTAAGGACCTCGCGGAGGGCGGCGTCGATCGCCATCTCGCAACGGCGGTCGGAGTCAAAGAGCCAGCGAAGCGTCGGTGCATTCCCCAGATAAGGGAACAGTCTCTCCTCGCCGACAGTGACCGCGTTCACGACGAGAACGGGGCATCCGTACTGCTTGGCGAACAGGATCTCCTTCCTGCACCATTCGCGGTCCGAGTAGGTGTTCGTCTGAACGACGAGCACCGCGCTCTCGGCCACGTTGGCCGTAATCTCTTTCTCGAAGTCAGACCCCGCCGCGATGTCATTCGAGTCATAGAACGTAGCGACCGGGAGATGCTGGCGGCCATAGTCACGTAGTTCCGTGGCGATGACGGTCCCGTCAAGACCATGCTTCGAATGGCTGAGGAACAGCTTTACAGGAGCATAGCTCTTCTCCAGCGTCCCGAAATCCGCCGTCGTGACGTCCGCTCCACGCGCCAGGAGGAGACGCGCGAGCTCGTGGGTAATCGCCGAGACGAGCCGATCCGGCTGGTCGACGGCCTTGCAATGGTAGAGACGTATGCAGTTGGTTTTTCCGACGACGCTAAAAACCTTGTCCTCACAGGCAACAGGCAGGAAGAGGTGGCGTCGGCTGGTCCCGGCAAGTTGACCTTCGATGGCCCCTACGAAGTCCCTCCAGGCCTCGTCCGCTCTGATGCTGGTATCGATCAGGGTAACGACAACGGTGGTCTGAGCCCCGTCAAGATCGAGGGACCCTGGTAGCTTGGCGGCCGCGGGAGTCGCTCCGGAGTGGAAGTAGACCGGAATACCTAGGCCGCGGGCCCAAGGTCGTTCCGTATCACGGCACAGGCGGGAGTAGATGTGGCGCGCAAGCTCCCCGCCATTAGAAAACTCGCTCGACCAGACGACGCGAAGAACGAGTCTCGGTCGAAATGGCGTCGGCAGGGCAGGCGGGGCAGGGGACGTCATAAAATGTCAGGCATCTGGATCAGCGTCCAACCACTTATCAAGGGCATCGGGGTCCCACCCAAGAACCTTTGTCGACCGATCGCCCAGAGCGCTAGGTACTCTTGCGCCTCCTGAGCCTTTGAGTGTCATACCCCGTATGCGCTTCCAGGTTTTGTCGCCGGACAGATCTTTCTTCATGTCGTAGAAGGTATTGATCTCCCACTCCACCCAGGCGCTCGTGTGCGTGTCGTCGCCGATCAGGACCACGAGCTTGGATGCACGCTCGAACTTCCCCTTGATCGCATCGCGAACCGGCTTGGACCGGGCGTCGCTCGGGGGATACCTCAGCGGCTTTCCGCTGGGCCCCAGGACCGGGTCCTTCAGCGAGTGATCCTGAAAGTCGAGCGGATAATTGGGGTTGTCCTTCAGAAGCTTGAAAGCCCCTACCTGCCTTTGATCATCGTGGTCGTAGCTGACGAAAATGTTGGCCGCCATTCCGTCATCCTCCCCTATAAGTCAGCTGCGAGACGCATTTGCGCTGGAGCCGGCGACTGGAGGCCATACAGGCCGCCAATCTGGCTCAAGAAGTCGCGCTGCCCCCCATAGCTGGGGTGTCGTACTTTCACAACGTCGGCAAGGCCGGCGAGACGGAGCGCGGCGTTCGTAGCGTCGTTGCCGATGCACACAAGTCGTCTGGGCCGCAGCAGGATGATCAGCTCCGCCAGGATGGCCTCTCCCGCGGCCCGCTCGCGTGAATTGTGTGTTCGATTCGTAAAGGGATCGCCGGGCTCATGAGGATGAAAGGGGAAGACGTTCCACAGAAATACGTGAGCCTTTACGGACGCCAGCATGCTCCAGATCACTGCTGCCGTTCGCTCCGCGACCATTGAGCCCGCGGTGGCTCGCTCTGCCGAGACGTTCCAGCGGGTTGCGTGAATCGACAGGTGTACGTCGTCGGTGAGAGCAAGGCCTGTCCGGCGACCGCCGCGGTAACCCAAGTCGCGACCGATCCATAGAGCGTCGACCTCTGTCTTCGCCGCCGCCTCGAGCATGCGGAGCAAGGCCTTCTCCCTGCGGTCGGGGGCGTCGTCCAGATCGTGCACATCGCAGCGGTCCGAGTAGGGATTGAAGACATTCGCGAATTTCAGTCCGCAGAGGGAACGCACAAAGTCTCTGGGCTTCATGGCTTGCTTCCTTCCAGCTTCCTATATTCGATTGTTCTCGCGGTGCGGTCGCAGACGATTGTGCCGCCGAGGTTGGCCCTAACCTGCCGGAATACGTCGTATCCTCGCAGGATCGCGACTTCCCAAAGGCTTAGGGGACACGCCTCGACCTCGTACCCAGAAACAAATTGCTGAACGGTCTTCAGCAACTCGAAGGAGAGCTGCGTCTGCTCCTCAAAGTATTTCAATTCCTTTGAGCGAGCAAAAAGCCAAGCAGTAAGCCCTTCTTCGACGACAATCGCCCGCCCACCGTCCTGTGCTTCGTCCACCTTCGGGTTACGCTTGCGCTTGTGCTTGATGAGGGCCCGGAATGTCGGCGACCAGTGCAGGATCGCGGCGTGCGAAAAATGAAAGACGTCGTGAAATCGGTAGCCGTCGGGGTCAAGGATGTTATCGGTTAACGGGTCGCCTATGAATACGCCATTCATTCGGAGGTAGCTTCTGCCGCTTGCGCGTTGATCTATCGTGATCTCGAACTGCCTTGGCAGTTGTTCTTCGGGAATTTCGTCCCGGTCAAAGTCGGGCAGGGTCTCGTACTTCGGTGGGAGAAAGCGGCCGACGGTCTTGACGAGGTTCGCGCGCACCACCTCAGCGAACGTGACCCGTGCGGCCTTGAGCGCCCGCAGGTAGCGATCCGCGAACGCGATGAGTCGGTCTCGGGACTCCGTCGCGGGGTTTTGCAGGACAAAGAGCGCGGCCGCAGCCTCGCCCAGCTGGAGAAGCGCAGGGTCCAGTTCAGGTGATGCCAGGGGCGTTGCCACACGGGAAATCGGGCTGCTGATCAGGTCGTTCGCCGCTATCGACGATACGTATCCCGTACCGGTGGCGGCCGCATCAAGAATCTCGTCCATAGGTACATCCACCCTGCGACACAGGGCTGCGAAGTACCATAGCGCGTCCCCAAACTCCTCCTCCACGGCATGGCGATATCCGACGTACGCTTCTCCCTCGCGATGGAATTTCTTCGCCGTGGCCATGATACTTCCGACCTCGCCGAACACTCCCAGGAGGATTGGTCGCAGATCAGGCGGTAGCCGGTCGGTGGGCGCGACCTGGCTCATATAGTCAGTGATGAGGATCGAGCGATGCAGGGACATCATGATTCCGCACAGGTCGTACTCATGGCGTCCTGCTCCAGTCTAGTGGCTCGTTGCAGTAGCCCGTTTCGTTGCGGGAGCGAATCCAGGCAATAACGTCACTGACCAGCTTCGTTGAAAAGGTTCTCTTGTACCCCCGACCAGCGCGGATGCTTTCGTGAGCCGCGCCGTAGTCCAGAAATCGTGCCGGCAGCTCGGGTCCTGAGCCGCCCCAGTAAACGAAATCGTCGCTTACAAGAACACGGTTGGCACTTGTATCGACCCTGACGTTCAGTGGGTTCGGCCGCCCGTCCGGAAAGCTGTGATGCGAATTGGCTTGTCGCCAAGGTTTCTTGGGCGAGTCCCGGGAGTAAATATTGTCGCCGAATGCCTGCTTCTTGCTACCTCGCAGGTTGACCTTCTTCCGCTGGAGAGATGGATCAGCCCAGTAGTCGTCAAAGGTCAGCACTCTAGTCACGCGCATTGCGTAGACGAGGTTCTTATGGCGTGTTCGAGTCTTAGAACCGGTTCCGATCACCCAGTCGTCGAGTGCCGCGACCTTTCGAATGCCAGGTTTGCAGGTTGCGAGGGTGCACACGCCGTAGAAGGGATTAGGGGCAAAGCCAAAATCTCTAGCGACGACATAGGAGAACAGCCGCACGGTTAGCAGCCGTGCCGGTTGATGGGGCGCGGATCGCGAAGTTCGCCGGCCGGGCCATGCCACTCGTCGTTCTTCCCCGTGATGGCGTCAACGAGGCCGTCCGCGTTCCATCCGCACATGGCGTCAGCGTACTTCTCCAGTGCCTCCGGGACGTCGCAGTCGGCCGCGCCGTGAGCGTATATGCCGACGATGCGTTTCCCCAGCTTCTCGGCGTACTCGATCTCCCAATTGACCCACGGGCTGTCCTTCGTTTTCGGGGTGACGTAGACGAGGAGGGTACTTGCCCAGGAAATCTGGGGAGCGAGGATGCCTGACTTGATGTAGTCAGGGTCAGTAGCGTTGTTCGGATTTGTCGAGTTGATTGAAGAATCCCGGATCACAAGACCCGCCCGGCCGGCGAGGTCCTTTACCTTAGCGAGGCCGGCGTCATCTTCGTGAACGTGGCTGATGAAGACGTTCTTAACGTCGTCGGCCATCTTCAAAACCTCCTTTGCTTGGGTTCTCGTGGCTCTTGAATGTTCGCCGCGTGCCCATGCTGCCTTCGACAGGCGGCGGTCACCGCACGAGGAGACACGCAGTGCCTTCGCCAACGCAAGCGGCGACGACAATACGTCTTGTATGCCGTCAAATCGTGCGCGATCGAAAGATCCCCACCGCCATAGCCGGTCGCGAGAATCATGGTCTTACCGCTCGCCGCCCCGACGGAGTGCAGGTGATTCTGTACAGGCCACCAAGAGGTCCGCCCAGAGTTCGGATGACATCCAGATACCCATATTCCTCGAGACAGCTGACACCCATCGTTACACGGAGGGGCGTGAGTCCCGTCGTCGTCATAAGAGCGGTGCCGTCGCACGCTCCTTCCGACGCCACCTGCGCCAGCAGAATCCGCAGATCGCTTTGTACATCAATCGCAAGGATGGCTGGGCCGTGGTCGAGCCACGCTTTGGCCGTGAGCATCACCAAGAAGTGGCCACCCAATGACCACTGGACGTTGGCCAGGCCGTCATTCGCGAGCATTTCCATTGCATCGTGCAAGCCTTCCGCGGTGATCCCAGGGATGCCAGCATGAAAGGCTTCGCTGTCGAACCAGCCGTTTCCAAAGTTCGACACCGACTCGACAAGGAACCTGAGCACCTGGCTTTCCTCTATCGAGTATCCACCGAACTGCCGAAGTGCCACGGCTGGGATCGTGCCGAGCGGCGGCTTGTTCTGCTGACCGACTATTGCCCCGAGGAGCTCGGAGTACTCAGCCTCGTAGGACGCCGGATCGAGACGAAGCCATTTTCGGCTTTTCAGTGCAACTGGAACATCGCAGTCATCAATCTTGATAGCCAACAACTTGGCCGAGCGCTCGATAGCCTCAACGACGCCTGAGTTCAATTCTTCGCGCACCCAGGGCTTTTGAACACTGATCGTAGAGAGAACAATCAGAAATGCGTCGCACGTTCCGATGCCCTCGTTGAAGATTCGGTCCACGAGACTATCTCCAACAGCGATTTCCCATTTGTCCACCCAGGCATCGACACCATCGCTTCGCAGACGACGTGCCAACTCAAGAACGAATGTCTTGTCTTCGCTGGCATGCGAGAGAAAGACTCGGGGCGACGCCTTCGGCTCCGGAGGAGCGAGATTGCTAGGGATGGCCGTCATTGGTTCTGCCTCCGTGGAATTATCGGTCGATCGCGAAAGTTGTACAAATGGCGCCGATGCGGGCGAGGGCAAACCTTAAGGCACTGTTCTCGAGGACCCATCACGAGCGTGTTCCGATTGCCGCTGTTGTTGTCCGGCCGATCGACGAGGAGTTCGGTCGACGATCGGGACGTCAAACTGGAGCAGGAGGAGCGGAACTGGAACCGGGCGCTGGAACCGCCAGGCAAAGCGCCGGAGTCCACTCGGCGCTACGCGACTGTAGGCGCTGGGAAGGTGTAGAGGACGCGGCGGACGGGGGGGGAGGGCGCCGGAGGCGTTGACCCGCGAAAACATCGGGACGATTGAACGCGGTACCGCTGAACAGCCGGCGCTCCGCGGACTTCGCGACCCGCGCGTACCGATGCCGCGGGAGCGGTACTACCCTTTTTCCTTTTTTGGCGCCGAGTTACCCGGGACGGGTACCGGCGCCTTTATCTTGCCCTCGTGATCGTGGCCTTCGGTCTCACACCGGGGTCGACTCTTCAGCCTTTGTTCCGGTCGCTCCAACAAGCGATACCGACGCCTAACGCAAAGCGGACGAACCTTCGGAGGCGGTTCACGCTGACCCTGGCGAAACGCTGCTCGAAACAACGTCGACTGGCTGCCCCAGTGGTGCAGGGCGACGACACGTACGTATGCAGAAAGCACGGCTCTGGTGGCACTCGTCGCAGGCTAGCGGCGCCCTCTCACGATTGATCACTTCTCCCGGCCTCCTCTCGGGCTCGCCAGCCGAGTTCGAGGAGGAGGAGGTCGTGCAGGCCGCGGCCGAGGACGAGCCAGCCAGGATCCCCGTTCGATCTGAGATGGCCACCGAGAGGCGACCGCGAGCATCGCCTCTTTGGCTGATGGGCGACGCGGCAGGGGCCGACGCGACACTGCACGCAGGACTTCGAGCTGCTTCGGCGTAAGAGCAGAGATCACTTGGGACTTGTCGTCGCCGCGAGCGAGATGCCGTAGGAGCAATAGCCTCCAGGCAACGGGGGCGAGGATCGCCAGAGCATTCAGCAGACTGGTGGCGCTTTCGAGCTGGCGGCGCTCGTATTGGCAGCCGGTCTTGAGCGCCTTGAAGAATTCCTCGATCGTCCAGCGGCCGCGGTAGCAGTCGACGGCGAAGGCAATCTCTTCGGGTGTGTCGACCGGCAGATTGGTCAGGAGAAACCATTCGACAGCGGGCTGTCCTGGCGGCGGCTTTGGCTCGAAGACGTGAATGACGTTGAGAGGGATGGAGGCCGACGCGGCGGCACGGCTATCACTGGTCCGCGGTAACTCGACGGAGACGGCGGCGAAGCTCAATCGTGCGACACGACGGCGTCGCGCCGGGTGTCGCTTCCCCTGCGGCCCAGGCTTCGCGGGTCGTGGCGACAGCGGAACCTCTCGTCGGAAGGCAGCTCGGGCGGACCTCGCAGCAGCGCGAAGGCGAGCCTCGTCGTGGTCGGCGAGAACTCGATCCTGAAAGGAACGGATCACGAACGAACGCTGGCGCTCGATCAGTGCCGCGAAGATCGCGTACGAATCAGCCTCTCGGTCCATGACATGGATCGCGCTGACATCGTCGCCCAGTAGAGTCTCAGCGTCGTCGACGCAATTGAGCCACCGGTCCCGCTCACCGCGGCTTTGGCTCGGGGTCCAATTCTTGTGGCCGATCGCCCTTTCGAGACGAAAGACAGTCTCCAGCGCGGCGAGCCCGAGTGGTACTCGCTCGCCATCCGCGGTGGCCACCAAGGAAAAGTGCCCGAAAAACCCTTGGCCAGGATGAATCAGCCGACCTAGTCCCTCGCGCTTCGAATTGCCCGGGAACTCGAACTGGGTCGTGTCGTAGATGACCAGCACCCGTCCATGCTTCGCTGCGCGGCGAGCCGTCTGCCGAAAGTGGGGCGCCAAGATGGCTTCCGGCGAAACGCTGTCATTGCCAAAAAAGCGGTACGCCGCTTCCAACTCAGCGTCGTCCAACGCCTTTGGAAAGCTCTCGCCGGGCCGCTCTCCGAGCCGATCAGCCAGAACTCCGAGTCGTCGATTCAGCCTTACATCGCCAAGGTCGGCGTCGCTGAACTCCGCCGAAAGGACTGGAACCTCCACGCGCTTGCGGGGCATGCCCGCAGAGGATCACAGCCGGGATCAGCCGGCAAGATGTGTAGGATCGTGAGAGCGGCGCCCTAATCAGCGGCGGCAAATTCAGGCGCCCGCCGCGGCGGCGTCCCCGGCGGAGAACTTGCGGGCGATAGGAAGGAAACCTGCGGTGCTGGCCCGATGGCCGCGCCGTCGACCGGCGAGCGGGGAGCGGGCGGGGCCGGGTGGCGGTAGGGGAAAGAAAGAGACGGGCTGTTCGAGTCGCGGCCATCCTGGGAGGCATCGGTGTCTTCGGGAAAGAGGGGCGAGCGGGGCTGTTGGGACCGCTAGCGGCGGCGTCAACGCGGGCCACAGCGGCAACACATGGTCGACGATGCCCTGCAAGTTCATCTCGGCCGCGAGCCGGCGAAGAATGCAGGTGCCGACGGGCGCATGGGGCGCGGCGGCCGAGATGCGCGATGGGACCGGTGAGCGGAATCGCACAGCATCGCCCGGATTGGCCGCCGATTTTTCCGGTCGGTGCCGACAAGGGAATTGGGATGAGAGACGCGATTCCTAGGGCCCTGCGACGGTCGCACGGTGCAGCTCAGACGCGATCGCGAACGCGGGTATCCCTCAGCTCGATCGCGGAATGTCGTGCTGACCGAACCGCCCCGCCGAAGGAGACGCCATGGAGACGAAAGAACGGAAAGTCGGACGGCCGAAGGTACCCCCGCGCACCGGTCCTCTCGTGCTCGGGGAGGACTATGCACGGGCGAAGGTGACCTTGGAAATCAGCGAGCGGGTAGAGGAGGAGCTCGCCGCGTACACGCGCTGGGTCGAGAAATCGTCCGGCATCTCTGCGAACGAGGCGAAGTTCAAGACGGTTGATTTCGCGCTGCGCGAAATCTTCCGCCGAGACCGCGTCTGGCAGGCGGAAAGACGTGCGCCCGCCGAACCAGCCAAGGCAGCTCCGGTGGTAATGCCGGCGCCACGTCCGGCCGCCGCGACTCCTCCATCCCTACCGCCACCCGCGCCACGCGAGCCGCGGCCGCCGGCTGACGGGACTCGCACATGACCGCCAGGCCCGATCCGGCCGATGAGGCTCCGACGGGCGTCTTCGTGCGCCCGGTAGCAAGGAATCCGGAGGACACAGGTGCCGTGCTTGCACACCTACCGGCGGTCCTGACGACGCGAGAGGCAGCGACGGCGCTGCGGATCGGCGTCAAGGAGGTCCGCAAGCTCGTCGATGCCGGCGACATACCTGCGGCGCGGTTCGGCCCGCGCCGCGTGATCCGCATCGCGAAGAGCGCGCTGGTACGCGTTCTGCGCGGACGCAGAGGACAGAGAAGGTAGGCCGCCGCCAGACCCCCGATGCTACGCTCCGGCTCGTGCAAGTCGGTGCGGCGCAGATGTGGAGAAGCAGCATGCCCGCATACCGAGACAAGAGAAGTGGGGTCTGGCGTTACCGGAAGCGCGTCCGTCTACTCGACGGAACCACGCCGCGCATCGAAGGAACGCCGTCCCTGAACACGAAGCTCGCCGCCGAGCAGGCGGAGAGGGCGCACATCGAGCGCCTTCTTCGTGGCGAGCCGGACAAACCCAAGAAGGAGGTGCCGACGTTCGAGGAGTTCGTGCCGGAGTTCCTGGCGATCTGCCGCATGAAGAACAAGCCCAGCGAGGTGCAGACGAAAGAGTCGATCCTGCGCTGGCATCTTCTGCCGGCGTTCGGGCGGCTACGCCTGGACCGGATCAGATACGCCGAGATCCAGGACTTCGCTGCGAAGACCATCGAGAAGAAGCGCTCGAAGAAGACGGTCAACAACTGCCTGACCGTCGTGCGGCGACTGCTCGTCGTCGCAAAGAAGCGAGAGCTGATCGAAGCAGTGCCCGAGATCGAGTGGCTGAAGGCGCCGAAGCCGGATTTCGACTTCCTCACCTTCGACGAGGCGGCGCGGCTCGTGGCCGCGGCCGACACCGAGTGGTCCTGCATGATCATCCTCGCCCTCAAGGCAGGACTCAGGCAGGGCGAGCTGCTCGCGCTCAGACGAGAGGACATCGATCTCGTCACGGGCCTGCTTCGCGTACGGCGGTCGGTCACGCGTGGCTTCGTGACCGAGCCGAAGAGCGGGAAGGGGAGGGACATCCCTCTTGGGGACGAAGCGATCGCGGCGCTCAAGGCCGAGCGGCACCTTCGGGGGCCGCTCGTGTTCTGCGACGCCGCGGGGCGGATGTGGAAGAAGAACGAGGTCAAGCATCCGCTCTGGCGCGCCTGCCGCAAGGCAGGGCTCCGTCAGATCGGCTGGCACGTCCTTCGGCACACGTTCGCTTCGCACCTCGTGATGCGTGGGGCGGCGATGAAGGTGGTGCAGGAGCTGCTCGGGCACGCGACGATCGAGATGACGATGCGCTACGCGCATCTCAGTCCCGACGTGCCCCGGCACGCGGTGAAGCTGCTCGATGGCCTCGGCAGCAGCGCCGCACCCGCGCCGAACGCTGGGCGACAGGTGGGCGACAAGGGCCGTTTTGGTACTTAACTAGTTAGAACTTTAGGTGGAGGCGCCGGGAGTCGAACCCGGGTCCGGAAGTGCTCCGCTCAAGCCGCTACGTGCGTGTCCGGCGATTTGGTTTTCGTCGCTGGGGTGGCCCACCGGCGGGGCGTCCTAGCACTTAGCCTCAGAAGTTTCGCGGCCGTGCCCTCAGGCGACTGCTCGGCCACTAGCCCGCTAAATGGCCACTTGCCGGGGCCGCGGGCGGCTCCCCGGTTCGTGGTCCCGTCCGCTGTTTAGGCGGCGAGAGCGAACGCGTTGTCGTTCGCTGTTCTTTTTTTGCCCGTTTTTACGAGGCCTCGGGCGCCTCGGCACGCGACCTGAACTTTGCTAACCCCCGTCGAAACCGTTTCGCCCCCGAGTGATTTCGGGATCCATCGAAGTATAGCGGATGCGTGCGCGGCGCGGCGTGGCTCGGCCGTAGAAACCGGCTTTGCGTTTTGGCGCGACCACGGTAAGAGGGGGCCCATGACCTCGGCCGGCGTCGGAGTTGCCGTCCACCTGGACGGATTCACCGCCGCAGGTCTGGCCGCGCATCGCGCCCTGGTCGACGCCGAGACGACGTCGGTCGACATCGCGATCGTGTTCGCGGGCACCCGCCACGACGACGACGAGTACGAGGGCGTGCTGAACGCCGTCCGCCGGACGATCCCGCGCGCGACGGTGATCGGCTGCTCGGCCACGGGCGTGCTGACCGGCGCGGCGGAGCTGGAGGATGGCACCGCCGTCGCCGTGCTGGCGCTCGGCGGCGAACCGGCGCTGCCGAAGCCGATTTTCATCTCCGGCGTGCGCGGGGATCCCCGCGCGGCTGGGGCGCGCCTCGGCCGCGAGGTGCGGGAGGCGCTGGGCGGCGATGCGGCCGGCGCGGCGGTCGCGGTGCTGGTCGATCCCGCCGAGCTGGACGCCGCCGACTTCATCTCCGGGATCGCCGACACCGCGCCCGAGGTGATCATCACCGGCGCCGGCGCGTCGGGCGGCGAGGCTGGCTGCCGCGTCTTCTGGGGGGAGAGCGCTCACGCCGACGCTTGTGTCGCGCTGGTCGTCCCGCGCGAGCTGCACCCCAGCCTCGGCATGACGCAGGGCTGTCAGGCGGTCGGCGATCCGATGACCATCACCGCCGCCGAAGGGAACCTGATCTTCGAGATCGACGGCCGGCCGGCGATCGAGGCGCTGGATCGGGCGCTGTCGTCGACCCGCGTTTCCGGGCTTGCGCCAGCTGAGGGATCACCTGCTGGCGGGAATCGGCGAGCGGGGGAGCGGGCGGACGGTCTGACTACGTCGTGCGTCCGTTCGGCGTCGCGGAAGCGGTGATCGGCCGGCGCTGGAGGTGATCGAGCCGGTGCGCGTCGGTCAGACGATCTGCTTCACGCTGCGGGACGCGATCGGCGCCCGCGACGACATGAAGGCGATGCTGGATGAGCAGGCGGAGGTGCGCCGCGACGCCCGCCCGCGCTTCGGCTTCTACTTCAACTGCGCGGGGCGCGGGAGCGCCCTGTACGGCCAGCCGGGGCTCGACCCCGAGCTGATCCGCCGCCGGTTCGGCTCGCTGCCGCTGGCCGGGATCGAGAGCTCGTTCGAGATCGCGCCGGCATTTGGACGCCCGCGCATCCACATGTTCACCGGCGTCCTGCTCCTCGCCGGCTGAACCGGACAGAAGCGTCTCGGAGGGGACGTCGCGGACGTGAAAGGCGGCGGCAGAGCTGCCGGCCGCCGTAGGCCGATCGTCGCGTGAGGGAGGGCCAGCTCTGCTGGCCCGAGCTCATCGCGGGGGGCGCGGGACCCTTTGAGGGTCCCGACCCAGATCGACGCCTGAGACTACTTGTCTTCCCACCAGAAGACGGTGATCGCGAGGCAGTGGAACGCCTCGTCGGACGATTGGGTCACGATCGTGTCGACGATCTGACACTGCTGGTGCTCGCGGATCCAGGCGGTCACCTTCTCGCCCAGGTTCTCCCGTTCCTGCGCCATCGTCGCGGAGAAGACCTTCACGCCGTTGAAGCGAGTCGTCGTGTGGTTCTGATGTTGTGCCATCGGTCTGTTCGTCCCTTCGCGCCTTCGCGCTTTCTAGCGGTGACCCGTATATCAGCGTTTCCGCGACGACGGCAATGCCTTGCCGTGATTGGGCAGACATCGCAAAAATATCGGCCCCGCTAGTGTTTTTGCTTCCTCTTCCGAAGGGCCGGTTGCCGCCGGGCAGCGCCGGGCGCTCCGGCGCGGGCCCAAGACCCATCTTCGCCTTCAGCTCGGCCAGCGCCATGTCGGAGCCGGTCCCCGCCTCGAGCGCCTTGAACTTCTGCTGCAGGGTGTCGCCGGCCAGCTCGCCGCCCAGCTCGGTCGAAGCCTCGGCCTCGGCCTCGATCTGGTCGACCTTCTGGGCCATCCGCTCGAAGGTGTCGAAGGCGCTGGTGTCCGACAGCCCGCGCATCGTGTCCTGGATGGCCTTCTGGGCCTCGGCGCGCTTCTGCCGCGCGATGAGGATGTTCTTCTTGCGCTTGGCCTCCTCGATCTTGTCGTTGAGCGATGCGCAGCTGATCCTTGAGCTTGTCGACGGCGTCCTTCTGCAGCTGCCACTGCTTGCCGAACTCGCCCTGCATCTTGTCGTGCTCGTTCTTGCGGCGACAGCGCCTCCTTGGCCAGGCCGTCGTCGCCGGCGCGCACCGCCAGCATCGCCTTGCGCTCCCACTCCTTCGACAGCTCGATCTGCTCGTCCCACTGCTTCTTCAGCCGCTTCTCGTCGGCGATCGACGCCGCCACCTGCTTCTTCGCCTCGACCAGCTGGTTCTGCATGTCGAGCGACGATCTGGTTCAGCATCTTCTGCGGGTCTTCCGCCTTGCTGATCAGATCGTTCAGGTTGGATTTGATGAGCGTGCCGAGCCTGGAAAAGATTCCCATGGTCGTTTCCTTCTATCGTTCGAGTGGCGCCGGCGTCAGCGCCGGCCGAGCCGAGGTGAGTGGGACAGGACTGGGGTAATGCTTGCGCGACGGCCATCGACATGTCGTCGATGACCGCCTGGAACTCGTTGAAGTCCAGGTTCTCCAGCTCGAGCGCGTGGACGATGACGACCGCGTCCCCTTCCACGCCGAAGGCCCCGTGGACCATCTCGGTGGTGTTCAGCGCAGCAGCGTCTCGGTACAGCTCCTCCCGGCCGGCTGGGCGGCAGATCCATGACCTTGAGGCGGAACACCACCACCGGTCCGGCGATGCGAGACCACCAGCGTTCTCGCGACCCGTCGGCTTTCAGCAGCCAGATGCCCGGCTTGCATCTGCTCGTAGCGGCACGCCCAGTCTTCATCAGATAGGACTCGATGTCCTCGGCGCTCTTCATGCGACCGTGGACGAGGGTAGTCGATCAACAGCGCGACCGACAAACCGCACGCGACGGGGGCGGCCGAGCCGACGCGTGCAATCGACGAAATCCACGCTAGCTGTGGTACCGGAAAGCGCGTCCTGATGATCCTCGATCCCACCGAGCTTGCCGCGCCACGTCGCGATCATCATGGACGGCAACGGCCGTTGGGCGCAGCGAGCATGGTCTGCCGCGCGTCGAAGGCCACCGCCAGGGCGCGAAGGCGGTGCAGCGAGGTGGTCCGGGCCGCCCGCGAGGTCGGCCTGCGGGCGCTGACCCTGTACGCGTTCTCGGCGCAGAACTGGCAGCGGCCGCCCGACGAGGTCGCGACCCTGATGCAGCTGCTGCGCGACTACGTCATCGACGAGCGCGCCGAGATCATGGACAACGACATCCGCCTGATCGCCATCGGCGACGTCGACCGGCTGCCCGACTTCGTGCGCGACCCGCTGGACGCGCTGATGCGCGACTCGGCCGGGAACCGCGTCCATGACCCTGTGCCTGGCGCTGTCGTACGGCGGGCGCGAGTCGATCGTCGTCGGCCGCCCGGGCGCTGTGCGAGCTGGCGGCCCGCGGCGCGCTCCGCCCGAAGACATCACCGAGGAGCGATTCGCCGGCAGCGCTGCAGACCGGGGGCTGCCCCAGCTGGACCTGCTGGTCCGGACCTCCGGCGAGGAGCGCCTGTCGAACTTCCTGCTCTGGGAAGTCGGCCTACGCGGAGCTCTACTTCACCGACACCTACTGGCCGGACTTCGGGCGAGAACGAGCTCGTACCAGGCGCTGGAGTCGTACCGGGGCCGCGAGCGCCGTTTCGGCCGCACGCGCGAGCAGATCCGCAGCGCCGGCTGACGCGCGACCTCGGGTCCCAGCCCGATGTCGCAACCTCGCTCCTGCCGGGCGCCTGACGGCGGTGGTGGCGCTGCCCCTCGCTGGGCGGCGCTGATCTTGTGGCGGGAGCCGCTGGGGTTCGGGGCGCTGGTGCTGGTCGTGCGCGGCGCTGGCGCTGACGCGAGTACGCCGCGCATGACCCTGCCGGGTGCGCCGCGGCTGGTGCGGGCGGCTGGTCGTGGTGCTCGGGCGTCGGGCTGTACGGCGGCGCTCTACCTCGCGCCCGGACGTCGGCGCTGGTCTGGGTCATCGGCGGCGCTGATGGCGCGGCGGCGCTGGTGCTGCTGCAGCCCCGGCGACATCCCCGCGGCCGGCGCGCGCCTGGGGCTGGCGGCTTCGGCGTCTTCTACGTGGGCGCGCTGACGGCGCCGCTGGCGCTGCTGCACCGCGACGCCGCCGCACGGGCCCGCCTGGGTGCTGCTGGCCATCGCGGTGACCTTCGGCAACGACACCGGCGCCTACTTCGCCGGCCGCGCCCTCGGCCGGCACAAGCTCTACCCGCGATCTCACCCGGCAAGACGGTCGAGGGCGGCCGTGGGCGGCCTGGCCGCCGGCGTGGGCTCATGCTGGTCGCCCGGGCGCTCCTCTCTCCCTGGCTGACCTGCGCCGACTGCCTGCTGGTCGCGGCTGCCCGGCGGGCGTGCTCGGGCCCGATCGGCGACCTGGTCGAGTCGATGCTCAAGCGCGCGGCGGGCGTCAAGGACTCGGGCCGACTGCATCCCGGGCCACGGCGGCATGCTCGACCGGATCGACGCCCTGCTGTTCGTCGCCGCCTGGGTCTACGCCTACGCCGTCCACATCCGCTGATACCCCGCAGGCCGTGACGCGTCCGCCGGCATCCAAAATGACGAAGCCCTCCGCAGCGGTTAAGCCCGCAGGGGCTCGCGAAACTAGTCCGGATGTAAGTGAAGCTATCGATAAGCGAGGCGAGAGTGCGGATTAAGCTAGGAATTAAGCAATCGGCTCCGGGCCGAGCTAGTGCTAAACCCCGGAACCGTCAATCTAGGTCACACCGGCTTGCGCCGGTGTGAGGGAGGAGGGAGCAGCGGCCGGAGTCGGATCAACTCAGTTCGCTGCTTCCGACCAGACATTGAGCAAGCGACCGTGCCGAACTGGCCCGAGATGTCGGCGATCTCTTTGAATTGCTGGCAGTTCCGTGTTACGAGGGCTCAATCGTGCTGACCCTCGAAGTTCCCGATGAACCCTGACATTTCGCGTCAGCCTGCGCCTGACCCCGTGTCGACTTTTGTTCGCCTAGCTTGCCGCGTATGCCCAGTAGCCTGCTCGTCATCAACGCGGACGGTCCCGAAACCCGGGTCGCGCTCGTCGAGGACGGCTACCTCGGCGAGCTCTACATCGAGCGCAAGCGCGAGCGCGGGATCGCCGGCAACATCTACAAGGGCCGGGTCGAGCGCGTGCTCCCCGGGATGCAGGCCGCCTTCGTCAACATCGGCCTCGAGAAGTCGCGCCTACCTGCACGTCTCCGACGTTCGCGGGACGCCCGACGACCTCAAGCGCCTGTTCTCGGGCGAGTCGAACCGGCGCCGCGCGAGGACGAGGACGAAGAGGACGCCGACGCGGCGCGCCGCGGCGGCGGCGGCGCCCGCATCGAGGACCTGCTGAAGGAAGGGCAGGAGATCGTCGTCCAGGTCACGAAGGAGCCGATCAGCACCAAGGGGGCGCGCACCACCCGCTACATCTCGCTGCCCGGCCGTCACCTGGTGTTCATGCCGACGGTCGACCACGTCGGCATCTCGCGGCGCATCAGCTCCGACAAGGAGCGCCGCCGCCTGCGCGACATCGTCGACTCGATGCGGCCGCCCGGCTCGGGCTTCATCGTCCGCACCGTCGCCGAGGGCGTCTCCGAAAGCGAGCTCAAGGCGGACATGGAGTTCCTGATCAAGCTCTGGAACGAGGTGGTCCGGCGCGCCGAGGGCGGCCGCTGTCCGGCGCTGATCTACAACGACCTGGACCTGCTGCTGCGCACCGTGCGCGATCTGTTCACCGCCGACGTCGAGAAGCTGATCATCGACTCGCGCAGCGAGTACGACCGGGTCAAGAAGTTCATCGCGCGCGTTCATGCCCGACTTCGCCGGCCACATCGAGCTCTACGACGGCGCCGATCCGATCTTCGACGGCTTCGGCATCGAGATCGAGATCGACCGGGCGCTGGAGCGCAAGGTGTGGCTGAAGTCGGGCGGCTACCTGATCGTCGACGAGATGGAGGCGCTGACCGCCATCGACGTCAACACCGGGCGCTTCGTCGGCAAGTCGAGCCTGGAAGACACGATCACCAAGACCAACCTGGAGGCGGCCCGCGAGGTCGCCGAGCAGCTGCGCATCCGCTCCATCGGCGGCATGATCGTCGTCGACTTCATCGACATGGACCGCCCGCACAACCGCGACAAGGTGACGCGGGCGTTCAACGAGCACCTGCGCAAGGATCGGTCCAAGGCGGCGGTCACCCGCATCTCCGAGCTGGGCCTGATCGAGATGACGCGCAAGCGGACGCGCGAGTCGCTGCTGCACACGCTGACCGAGCCGTGCACCTCCTGCGAGGGCAAGGGCTACACCAAGTCGCGGCGCACGGTCGCCTACGAGCTGCTGCGCGAGCTGCGGCGGCAGGGCGACCTGGTCGAGGGCGACACCGTGCTCGTCGAGGTCCACCCGGACGTCGCCCAGGTGCTGGCCAGCGACCGACCGCGGCGTTCCTGGAGGAGATGGAGAAGCGCCTGCAGAAGCGGATCGTCGTGAAGGCGCGCGGCTCGTTCCACATCGAGGACTTCGAGATCCGGTCGCCCAGCGACAAGGCGCCGATCGAGAAGTCCGAGGTCGCCGCCGGGTCACGCGACGACAAGGACGGCCCGCGCGACGGCAAACGGAAGCGGCGGCGCAAGCGGCACCTCGGCTCGCCGGCCGAGGTCGAGGCGGCGCTGGAAGAGGAAGAGGCCGCGAGCGTCGTCGATCCCGAGGCGCTTGCGGACGCCGAGGCTGAAGAGCGCAACGGCCACGCCCACGGCCACGGCGCCCCCGCGCAAGAGCCGGCGCCGGCCGGCGAACCGCCGACGGGCGGCTCGCACGATCCGCAAAGCTAGCCGCTCCCGCGCGAAGCGCGGGTGTGCGGCTATTTCTGATCTGATCCAGCCGCTCCCGCGCGAAGCGCGGGTGTGCGGCTATTTCTGATCTGATCTGATCCAGCGCCTCCCGCGCTCAGGGCGCGAGGCGTAGCGCATGGGCGGAGAGGTCGGCCTGTGCGCGGTCGCGCGGGCCGAGAGGGGGGAGGTTCCACCGCGTCTCGATCAGCTTGAGGATCGCGGTCGTGTCGTAGACGGTTGAATCGACGCCGCCCCGGGCGAACGGGGAGAAGACCAGGGCAGGGACGCGGGTTCCGGGCCCCCAGGGATCGACGACGGGGGGCGGAACGTGGTCCCAGAAGCCGCCGTTCTCGTCGTAGGTGAGGATCACGACGGTGTCGTTCCAGAACGAGCTCCGCATCAGGCGATCGATCAGCGCGACCGGCGTAGTCTTGCCCGGCGAGCAGGGTCGGACATCGCCGGGTGCTCGTCCTCCAGGGATGTCGGCTTCACGAAGGCGACCGGCGGTAGCGTGCCGGCGGCAATCTCGGCGGCGAGACGGTCGTCGTCCTTGAGGTGGGCCGCGCGGGCCGCGGTCCCCTCCGCGTAGCTCGCGAAGTACATGAAAGGCTGGTGAGCCACGGATGAACCCGGGGCTGTAGGTTCCCGCCGCCGCGGCGTCCCAGCCGCCCGCATACCAGGCCCAGTCGACCCCGGCTGCGCTCAGCCGATCGCCGATCGTCGGCGCGAGCTGGGGGGGCATCCGCCGCGCGGGTCGAGACGTATTGACGACGTAGCCGTCCGGGGTGATCGCCCCGTCGGTGACGAGGTTGCCGGCGGCGTCGAGCTCGGCGACCGTGGCTGGCGGGGCGTCCGGGAATACCGGGGTCGCCGCCGCGATCAGCCAGTGGTGGTTCAGGAACGAGCCGCCGAACGCCGCGTGGAAGAAACGGTCGCAGAGCGTCGTCTGGGTCGGGTTGTCGAGCGCCAGGCGCGCCACCGGCAGCATCGCCGTCGGGTAGACGCCGAGGACCAGCCCCTTGGCATCGCTCACGGTCACGAACCGATCCATCTTCCCGCCGTTGATCTGCTGTTGCTGCTGATAGAAACGGTGCACCAGGTCGCTCGTCGTCTCATCCACCGCCACGTACTGGGAGAGGTCGAACGGGCGGTTGGGGAGATCGCACGGAAGGTCGTCGCAGTCGACCTGCGGCAGCTTCGGGTAGGGAAGCCCGGTCGCGTCGTCGATCTGGGGCACGTTCGCCGTCGGGGAGGAGAGCCCATCGGCGCCCGGATAGCTGCCGTAGAGGCTGTCGAAGCTGTGGTTCTCCATGTAGATGACCACGATGTGGCCGATCCGTTCGAGCGCGGGTAGGCAGGCGAGGGTGATGCTCAGGCTGGCCGCGCAGCCCGCGGTCGCGTCGCCGTCGGAGACCGTGAGCGTCACCGTCGCCGTCCCCTCGGCCGTGCAGGTGAACGTCGGGCGGGTCGTCGTCGGAGCTCGGAGCGTCCCCGACGTGGCCGTCCAGGTGAACGCCAGCTCCGCCGGTTGCCCGTCGGGATCGCGGCCGCCTCCGGTCAGCTCGATCGAGCTCCCGACGTAGGTCTGGCTGTTGGCGACGATGGCGTCGGCCGAGGGGCAGATGTTCAGGCCGCCATCCCCCGCCGCCCCGCCGGTCTGCCCGCAGCCGAGCGACAACGAGACCCGGACCGTCTGGGTGGCGACGATGGAGAACGGCAGCGAGGTTCCCACGCAGCGCTCGCCGCTGCCGGCGCTGGCGGTCGCGGTGACGAGATAGCCGTCTCCGACGGGGAGATGCTCGAGCGTCGTCACCGCCGTCCCGTCGGTCGGCGCGACGTCGTCGGTGCGCGTGAAGCCGTCGGGACCGGTCAGGGTGAACTGGACTCCATCGACGGCCGCGGCGACGTGGAGCTCGACGACGGCCGAGCCGGAGGGCTCGCTGTCGGGCCGGTGCCCTGGAAGCGGCTCGCGCCGGCAGCCCGGCCAGGCAGCGCCGAGCAGGGCCGCGAGGATGATGCCCGTGACCGGGGCGGCGAAGCGAGGCATCGGGGGTCGACCGGGGCGCGCCACAGGAGGCCCATCTTCGCCTGGGAACGGGTCGGAGGTAAGGTGTGCCTGTCTTGGAGAGGAAACATCCAGAGCTGGTACGTATCTGCTTCGTCTGCCTCGGCAACATCTGCCGTTCGCCGACAGCGGAGGCGGTGATGCGCCACCTGGTCGCGGGCGCGGGGCTCTCCGCGCGGATCGCGATCGAGAGCGCCGGCACGGGCGACTGGCACGTCGGTGGGCAGCGCGACAAGCGCAGTCAGGCGGTCGGCAAGGCGCGCGGGATCCCGCTCTCCGGCGTCGCGCAGCAGTTCACGGCGCATGCGTTTGACCGCTACGACCACGTGATCGCGATGGATCGGTCGAACCGCGACGAGCTGCTCGGGATGGCGCGCGACGAGCGCGATCGGGCCAAGGTGCGGATGCTGCGCTCGTTCGAGCCCGGCGCGCCGCCCGACGCCGAGGTCCCCGACCCGTACTACGGCGGGCCGCGCGGCTTCGAGGAGGTGTTCGACATCTGCGAGCGCGCCTGCCGGGGCCTCATCGCCCACCTCCAGGCCGCGCACGGGGCCTGACGTGGACGCGCAGGTCCGGGCTGCGCTCGCCGCGACGCTCGGGAGCGCCGTCGGGGCGGCGCGGCCGCTCTCAGGCGGCGACATCAACCAGGCCTACGCGGTCACGCTGGCCGACGGCCGCGCCGCTGTTCGTCAAGACCAACGCCCGCTCGCCGCGCGGGATGTTCGCGGCCGAGGCGCGCGGGCTCGGCTGGCTCGCCGAGGCCGGGGCGCTGCGCTTGCCGCGGGTGGTCGCGGCGTCGGCGCCTGACGACGCCGCGCAGTTCCTGGCGCTCGAGCTGATCGCCGACGGCTCGCCGGCCCGCGACTTCGACGAGCGTCTGGGACGCGGTCTGGCGGCGCTGCACCGCGACGCGCCGCCCGGGTTCGGCCTCGATCACGACAACTTCGTCGGGAGGCTGGCGCAGGCGAACGACCCGCTGCGGAACGTGGGTCGATTTCTTCCGCGACCGCCGGCTGGAGCCGCAGCTGCGCCTCGCCGTCGACGGGGGGCTAGCCTCCGGCCGCATGCGGGGCGGCTTCGAGCGGCTGTTCGCGCTCGCTGGAGGAGCTCTGCGGCCCGCCCGAGCCGCCCGCGCGCCTGCACGGCGATCTCTGGGGCGGGAACTTGCTTTGCGACGATCGCGGCGCGCCGTGCCTGATCGATCCGGCCGCCTATGGCGGACACCGCGAAATGGATCTCGCGATGATGCGTCTCTTCGGCGGGTTCGGCCCGCGCGTGTTCGCCGCCTACGACGAGGCCTGGCCGCTCGCCGAAGGGCACGCCGAGCGGGTCGCCCTCTACCAGCTCTACCCGCTCATGGTGCACGTCAACCTGTTCGGCGGGCACTATGTCGGCTCGGTCGAATCGACGCTGGCAAGGTTGGCCTAGCCCGCTCTATAACTGCCCGCCATGGACTACCGGACCCTGGGACGTACGGGCTGGAAAGTATCGACCGTCAGCTTCGGCGCGTGGGCCGTGGGCGGTACCTGGGGCGCGGTCGACGACGACGAATCGATGGCGGCGCTGCACCGCGCGCTCGACCGCGGCGTCAACCTCTTCGACACCGCCGACGTCTACGGCGACGGGCACAGCGAGCGGCTGCTGGGCCGGCTGCGCAAGGAACGTAAGGACCCGTTCTTCATCGCCACCAAGGCCGGCCGGCGGTTGCCCGCGCAGACGGTCGAGGGCTACAGCCGCGAGAACCTGAACGCGTTCGTCGATCGCAGCCTGAAGAACCTGGGCGTGGAGACCATCGATCTGCTGCAGCTCCACTGCCCGCCGCAGGACCTCTACTACCACCCCGAGGCGTTCGGGATTCTCGACGACATGGTGAAGGCAGGGAAGCTGCGCCACTACGGCATCAGCGTCGAGCGGGTCGAGGAGGCGCTGAAGGGGATCGAGTATCCCGGCGTGCAGACGGTGCAGATCATCTACAACATCTTCCGCCAGCGCCCGGCCGACCTGCTCTTTCACGAGGCGCGCCGCCGCCAGGTCGGGATCCTGGCGCGCGTGCCGCTGTCGTCGGGGATGCTGACGGGCAAGATGACCCGCGCGAGCACGCTTCACGTCCGACGACCACCGCAACTTCAATCGCGACGGCGAGGCGTTCGACAGAGGCGAGACCTTCTCGGGCGTCCCGTTCGAGGTCGGCCTCGACGCGGTCGAGGCGCTGCGCCCGCTGGTGCCGGGCGGCGCGACCATGGCCGGGTTCGCGCTGCGCTGGATCCTGATGAACGAGGCGGTCACCTGCGTGATCCCGGGGGGCAAGCGCCCGTCGCAGGTCGACGACAACTGCGCCGCGTCCGACCTTCCCGCGCTGTCGGCCGACACGATGGCCAAGGTCCGCGCCCTCTACGAGCAGCGGATCCAGAAGTACGTTCACCCGTACTGGTGAGCCTCGGCGCGCGGCGAGCTGGCCGCGCGCAGGTCATTTCAGGGCCGGCAGATACTGATTGTCGTCATGGAGGCGTATGGCCTCGAGGACGACTCCGCCCGCGCACGGGCTCGGGTCACAGGCGAATACGAATTCATTGAGACCGGAATCGAAGCTGCCGGCAGGAAGCGACAACGCCGGCCATGGGTTGGGCGCGCGTTCGGAGACGGTCACCTCCCCCAGCCACGTCGTGCCCCAGAACCTGCCAACGCCAACCCGGAGGCGCCGGGGGGTGGAGGCGGTCGCGGCCACGGAGATCCCGGTGGCGTGGGGCCACTTGGCCGTGAATACGATCGAAGCCCGCGTGCCCGAGATGGCCGCTCCCGCCTTGCTGACGGAGAACCCTCTGAGCAGGGGGGCTACATCGGGAGTCGAGAATCGTATGACGTCGTTGCTGAGCGCCAGCGACTTGTAGTTTCGCTCGAACGTCGTCGCGGCCGTGGCCCGCCGGAAGGATTGCCGGGGAAGACCATATCTCCAGCTGAACAGGACCTCCGCCGGCAGAACGGAGAGGTCACCTATGTTCTTGTCCAGGATGGCCCATCCCCAGCGGACGGCCGCGCCGTAGGTCGCTTCCTGGCTCGCGCCGCCCATGGGGACGCGGCTGTTCCAGAGACCCGCGACCGCCGAGGTCGAAGCGAAATAGAACGGGACGGCGAGCGCCACGACCAATCCCACGATCGTTCTGCCGGGCCGGGCGCCGAGCCACTGGTGCGCGCGGGCGACGAGGAACGCGGACAGAAGAACGAAGAGCGGCGTCAACGGCGTGAGGACGCGCGCCCCGAAGGTCGAGCTGCCGTCCCAGGCCAGCGGGCAGGATGCGACATAGATCTCCGCGCAGGCGGCCAGCAGGAGGCCCGCGACCAGCCACGGCTGGCGACGAAGGCCCGGAACGATTCCCAGAATGGGCAGCCACATCGCGGGCGTCGCGAACAGCAATCCCCCGTTCGGCGAGAACAACAGCAGGAATGGATGTCCGTGCCCGAATTGAACGTAGTAGCGCCCCTGCGGGAGCATGAAGATCGAGCCATAGAGGTGCCGATACAGCAGCAAAGTGGGCAGGGCACCGAGGAACACCGCCACGGCCAGCAGAGCGAAGCGGCCCCAGAGCGCGCGGGGACGACCGCGGAAATCGCGGATCGCCGAACAGGGCGGGGATGATCGCCATGGACGCGAAGTTCAAGCGCTGTAGCACGCAGAGCGCCAGGGCCGCCCCGACGGCGACCCATCGCATGAGGTGCTCACTTCGTTCGCCGGCACGAACGGTGGTCCACAGCAGCAAGGTCGTCGCGAAGGTGGCGTAGACGTGTGAATAGCTGGGCAGAACGCTCGCGTAGGCGGCAAGCGAACCTCCGAAGGCGACGGCTCCCGCTCCGACGGCCGCCTCGCCGTCCGTCACGAATCGCCGGGCGGTCCGGTAGGCGAGGGCGATGGACGCGGCGCCGAGCAGCGGGCCCATCGCCAGCACGATGGCCGTCAGCGTCCCCTTGCAACCAAACCGCACGGGCGCCGAGATGGTCTCGGGCATGGTGACGACGAGCTTCGCGAGCCAGAGGACAGGCACCCAGAAGACGCTGGGGCCGGGGTAAAAAGGGTTGTCGAGTCGACCCGTTCCGCGATCGATCGCGTTCCCCCAGGGGTCGCCGCAAATCTGGTAGTCGTTCGAGAAGTCGAGATCTCCGTCGAACACCAGCGAGCGCGAATAGAGCCACGTGTAGAACCCATCCGCCCCCGGACTCTGCGACGCGGGCGTCGAGAGGTAGATGGCGAAGTACGTGCCGGTGCACAGGAGGACCAGCAAGAGTCCCCAGCGATGCGGGCGCAACGGCGTGAGCGCCTGCGCCAGGGCCTGCCACGTTCCACGTGTGGCCGCGGCCAGCGCCGCCAGCTTGTGCGTCAACGCCTTTCGAACGCTGGTGGAGGCCACGCCGGGAGCTTGATTTGTACTCCTTCGGGTGGCGCGGGCAACCCACCAAACGCGCGATCAGCTCTACGGTGTGGCGCGGCGGACGGCGCGGAACAGCGGCGGCAGGGGAGGGGCCTTGCCGACGGCGAGCTCGACGGCGCGGGCGGCCTGGTGCACCAGCATGCCGAGGCCGTCGGCGTAGCGCCTGGTGCGCGCGCGGGCGGCGGTGGCGAGGGGCGTGGTCGGTGCCGTAGGCCATCTCCAGCACGGCGGTCCTGCGGGTGAGCGCCTCGAGGCCCGCCGTCGCGCCGGCGTCGGTCCAGGCGGCGGCGGGGACGGCGGAGATCAGCACGTCGGCGCCGCCGAGCGCGGTCGCCAGCGCGGGACCGTCCCAGGCCCGCGACGGTCACCCGTCCGCGGCGGCTCGCGGGCAGGCGCGTCCGCAGCGCGCGGGCGATCGCCGGGGCGGCGGGCCAGGAGGCGCACGCGGGCGCCCGCGCGGGTCAGCGCCTCCAGCGCGCCGGCCGCCGCGCCGCCCGCGCCGACCATCACCACCGTCGCGCCGCCGGACGGCGACGCCCAGGTCGCCGAGCGCGGCGAGCAGGCCGGCCCCGTCGGTGTTCTCGGCCTGCACGCGTCCGTTCGCTGCCGAAGATCAGCGTGTTGGCCGCGCCCGTGACGCGCACCTCGGGGCCGCTGGCGGTCGGCCAGCTTCGCGGCGGCGACCTTGTGCGGGATCGTCACGTTCAGGTAGCGGTAGCCCGCCGCGCGCAGCTCGGCGACCAGCCGCTTGAAGCGGCGCGCCTCGACGCTGACCGCGATGTACGTCGCCGTCGACGCGCAGGGCGCGGAAGGCGGCGTTGTGGATGGCGGGCGAGCGGCTCTTGCTGACGTCCGCGCCGAGGACGGCGCCGCGGATCACGGGGTGCCTCCTTTCGTCCGGGCGCGGCGGGGCGACGGTGGCGTCGATGGTGCCGTCGTGGAGTCGAACCTTCAGGCGCTCGCCGGGACTGACGTCGGTGGCGCTGGTGACGACGTGGCCGTCGGCGCGCTGGGTGAGGCTGAAGCCGCGCGCGAGCACCTTGAGCGGCGACAGCGCTTCCAGCGTGCCGCGGGCCGCGTCGACCGCCTGGCGGCGGACGGGCCAGCACGGGGCGGATCAGCGTCTCCAGGCGGTGGCGCGCCGCTGCCAGCTCGCCCCGTTGCTGCAGGATCCGGCGCTGGGGGTGGGCGCGGTAAAAGCGCGTCTCCAGCGTCCGCAGCTCGGCGCGCGGCGACGGCGAACCGCCGGGCCAGCACCCGCCGCCCGCGCTCGGCCTGCTCGTCGAGGCGCTGGCGTCGCTCGTCGAGCAGCCGGCGCGGATCGCCGAGGCGGCCGCGGGCCCGCTCGAGGCCGTGGCGGGCGGCGCGCAGGCTCTCGCTCAGCGCCCGCGCCGCTTCGCCTGGTCAGCAGCGCCAGCTCGGCGGCCAGCTCATCGCGCATCGGCACCGCCCGCTCGGCCGCCGCCGACGGCGTCGGCGCGCGCAGGTCGGCGACGAAGTCGGCGATGGTGAAGTCGGTCTCGTGCCCCACCGCCGAGATCACCGGCACACGGCAGGCGGCGATGGCGCGCGCGACCGGCTCCTCGTTGAAGGCCCACAGGTCCTCCAGCGAGCCGCCGCCGCGCGCGACGATGATGACGTCGACGTCGGGGACCGCCTGCAGGCGGCGCAGCGCCGCGGCGATCGCCGGCGCCGCGCCGTCTCCCTGCACCGGCGTCGGGCGACAGCAGGATCGGGCATCGGGGAGCGGCGGTGGGCGACCCGGACGATGTCGCGGATGACCGCGCCCCTGCGGCGACGTCACCACCCCCATCCGCCGCGGCAGGAACGGCAGCGGCCGCTTGCGCGCCGGATCGAACAGCCCCTCGGCCTCCAGCCGCTGCTTCAGCTGCTCGAACGCCAGCGCCAGCGCGCCGGCGCCCGTCGGCTCGACGTCGACCACCGTCATCTGGAACCGGCCGCGCGCCTCGTACAGCGTCAGCCGCCCCCGGCAGCGGACCGCCATCCCCTCCTCGAGCATGAACTTCAGCCGCGACGCCTCGCGCGAGAACATCACGCAGTCGAGCTGGGCCTCCTCGTCCTTGAGGCAGAAGTAGAGGTGGCCCGGGCCCGAGCGCTTGAGCCCGGAGATCTCGCCCTCGACCCGGACGTCGGCGAAGCGGCTCTCGAGCGTGAGGCGCGCCGCCTTCACCAGCTCGGCCACGCCGTAGATACGGACCTCGGGCGCGGCCGGCAGCGTGACCGGTTTCGCTGCGGGCGCCTCGATCGCGTCGGGTACCGGCGGGCTTTGCCCGACGGGACCCATCGCGGGGCGGAGCGCGGACCCTTTGAGGGTCCCCGTTAACAAGGAGAGTTGCGGATCCCTGGGTCCGGATCCGCCTTGCGGCTCATTTCCCGGCCCGTGCCGCCGCCCGCTCGTAGTCCGCCGCGCTCGCGCGCACGACCTCCAGGTCGTGGTAGCGCGCGGTTCTTGTCGTCCTCGGCGCGCTTCTGCCAGGCCGGCGAAGCCCCAGCCGCCGTCCTTGCCGCGCGACAGCTCGATCCGCTGCCCCGAGCCGAGCACGACCGCCGCGCGATCGTCGCCCGGCCCCGGCTGGATGTTGGCGTTCGGGCAGCACCAGCGGCTGGAACATCGGCAGCAGCGTCGGGGCCAGCGTCGCTCGATGAACAGCTCGCGCGCGCTGGACGCGGTGGCGGCGCTGCTCGAAGCGGCGCCGCTCCTTCTCGCGCTCCGGCCCCTCGGGGTAGTTGGACAGCACGATGTCGTAGGCCTCGCGGTGCCACTTCTGGACCGTCATGAAGGCCCAGCGGCTCTCTTGATCCAGCGCGTCCCAGAGCGCGCCGCCGTCACCCGCGGTCACCGCCTCGCTGAACCGGCGGTACGCCTCGGCCGGCGACTTGTTCTTGTGCCGGCAGCCTGCGCTCGCCGCGGACAGCGCGACCACGGCAATCCCGAGCGTGAGACGCGTGAGGGGCACGCTCCGCACATAACATGGAGTCGCGGGGGCGGGAAGCAGAGCCGCCACCGCAAGCTCTGTCCTCGTCCTGACGCGGCGAACTTCCCTGTCTGAAGTTATGGTACCTGCGCCGGCAAATGACCGATCCCGCCAAGAGCAGCGGCGCGGCCGAAGGGCCCGACGAGTTCGCGCACATCCCCTGTCGCGCACGCGCCATCCGATCGTGGGGATCGCGGGGGCGCTGCTCGCCTTCTTCCTGGTGTTCCACATCCGCCACGACCTGCGCTACGCGCTGTCGTCGGGCGAGCCGGCCGACCTCGGCGCCGCCCGCGTGGCCTTCGGCCGCGGTGCCAAGGCGGTCGGCGACTACGAGAACCGCTACGTCCGCGTCGCCGGCACGCCCGATCGCGAGAGCGCGCTGGAGATCGACACCAAGGGGTCGTGGGTCTTCACCCAGTTCTTCCGCATCCTGGGGACCGACGAACGGCTGTTCGTCCACCGGCCCGCCAGCCCGCTGCCGGCGGCGCTGGCCGAGGCCGATCGTCTTCGAGGGGCGGCTGATGCGCTTCGACGAGCTGTCGTTCGCCGACTCGGTCGCGCCGGTACTTCGCGGCCCACGTCGCCGCGACGCACTTCTTCGCCCCGGCCGCGTTCGCCAGCGCGCTGGCGGCACGCCCGGCCAGCGGCGCGGTGACCGTCGCCGATCGCGCCGGCGACACGGTGACGTTGCGCCCGAGGAGCCGCTGGCGATCGAGGTCGTCAAGCCGGATCAGGTCCAGGTGGGGCTGCCCCGCGGCACGCGGTTCATGACCGAGCCCGACGCCCGGGCGGCGATCGAATCGCGCGGCGGCGAGGTGCTGGCGTCACGTGGCGCTGGTCAAGGGCCTGCAGGCCTCCGGGCCCGAGTCGGGGCCGCTGTCGGCCGCGCCGCCGCCGCCCGAGCGCTGGACGTTCGTGGTCCGGTTCGCCCCCGCGCGCCGGCAGTCGGCGCTCGACGAGCTGGGCGAACCTCGATCGCCTGGTCGAGATCCGCGACGCGCGCGAGACGATCGCGACCCGCGTCGCCGACGTCGCGGCGGCGGGCGACGGCCTGCTGGTCCGCGCCGGCACCGGCGCGCCCGAGCGGACGCTGGCGCGCGGGCGAGATCGCGCGCGGTTCACACGCGTGGCGCCGGTCGTCATCCCCGCCGACGCCTACCTGCTGGTCGAGGGGGATCGCCCCGCGAGCAGCATGCGCCGACGGTCCTCATCGCCCTCATGCTGGTGATGTTCGGGACCGTCAACGTCGTCGGCCTCGTGCGCGGATTGCGCGGCCGGCCTCGGGTCGGATAAAGCTTCGTCATGACGCTCCGGATCTACGACACCCGCGCCGGCAAGAAGGTGCCGTTTCAGCCCATCGTCCCCGGCGAGGTCGGGATGTACAGCTGCGGCATCACCGTCTACGACCTCTGCCACGTCGGGCACGCGCGGATGATGGTCGCCTTCGACGTCATCGCGCGCCACCTGCGCGCGACGCGGCTACAAGGTGCGGTTCGTCCGCAACGTCACCGACGTCGACGACAAGATCATCCGCAAGGCGCAACGCCGAGGGGAAGACCGCCCTCGAGATCTCGCGCCGACTACACCGCGCTCATGAACGAGGACCTGCGCGGCGCTGGACGTGGCGCCGCCGACGTCGAGCCGCTGGCGACCGAGCACATCGCCGAGATGATCGACATCGTCAAGCGCTGGAGGACCGCGGCCTCGCCTACGCGGCGGGCGGCGACGTCTACTACGGCGTCGGCGGCTTCCCGCGCTACGGCAAGCTCTCCGGGCAGCAGCATCGACGACCTCAAGTCCGGCGCGCGCATCGAGGTCGGCGAGCAGAAGCGCAGCCCGCTCGACTTCGCGCTCTGGAAGGCGGCCAAGCCGGGCGAGCCGGCGTGGGAGAGCCCGTGGGGGCCCGGCCGGCCGGGCTGGCACATCGAGTGCTCGGCGATGTCGCACCGCTACCTGGGCGAGCCGTTCGACATCCACGGCGGCGGGGCCGACCTGATCTTCCCGCACCACGAGAACGAGATCGCGCAGTCCGAGGGGGCGTTCGGCGACGACGGCTTCGCCCGCTACTGGCTGCACAACGGGATGGTCAACTTCGGCGGCGAGAAGATGTCGAAGTCGCTCGGCAACGTGGTCACCATCCGCAAGGTCGCCGAGACGCACGACCTCGAGGCGCTGCGCCTGCTGCTGATCAGCGTCCACTACCGCAGCCCGGTCGGGTTCACGATCGGCAAGGACGCCGCGGGCGCGGCCCAGTATCCCGAGCTCGACGAGGCCGAGGCGCGGCTCGACTACTTCTACCGGACGCTGGAGCGGCTCGCCGCGGCGCCGGGCGACCCCGACGAGGCAGGCGCGGTGGTGGCCGCCCGCGGACGGCACGCGGGTCGCCTTCAAGGAGGCGATGGACGACGACTTCAACACCGCCGCCGCCGTGGGCCACCTCTACGAGGCGTTCGTGCTCGCCAACAAGCTGCTCGACGAGCCCAAGGCGGCGCCCAAGGACGTCCGGCGCCGGACGCTGGCCCGGCTGCGGCGCGATCTGCTGGCCTGCGGCGAGACGCTGGGGATCTTCCAGCGCGAGCCTGCGGCCTTCCTGACCGCCCGGCGTACCCGGCTCTGCGTTCGGCGGGGCATCGACGCGGCGGCGGTGGAGGCGAAGATCGCCGACCGGACAGCGGCGCGCGCCGCCAAGGACTTCGCCCGCGCCGACGAGATCCGCAAGGCCCTCTCCGCCCAGGGCATCGAGCTGATGGACACCCCCGCCGGCACCGCCTGGCGGGTGGTTAGTTAACTTCGGAACCCTGGGAGGGTTCCGAACCTCCCGCGATGCGCTCGGACGGGCACAGCCCGTCCTCCCGCGACGCGCTAATCGTCGCTGTCGTCGTCGGTTCCGGTCGCGGCGAGGGCGATGCCGGGGGAGCCCTCGGTGCCGCGGCCGTCGTTGACGCGCTCGCGTAGCTCCTTGCCAACCTTGAAGAAAGCCAGGCGCTTGGGGCGGACGTAGACCGCCTCGCCGGTTCTCGGATTTCGCCCCTGGTATTCCTTGTACGACCGGATCGAGAAGCTGCCGAAACCGCGGATCTCGATTCCTTCTCCGCGGCAAAGCGCGTCGACCATGCTGTCGAACATCTGGCAGATGAGCAGCTCGGCGCGGCCGTGCGGCAACTTGGTGCGCTCGGCAATCAGATCGATGAGGTCGGCCTTCGTCATCGTGCTAATGCCAACACTGTACGGGAAACCCCGGACGGAAGTCAAAGGTTACGGCAGGTTAGCCCGGCGCCGTCGGGCCAGCCCGCTCCCGGGGCTGCGCTAACCGAGGATTTCGGCGCCGCCCAGGTAGGGACGCAGCGCCGCGGGGACGTCGATGCGTCCGTCGGCGCGCTGGTAGGTCTCCAGGACGCCGATCAGCGTCCGGGGCAGCGCCAGGCCGGAGCCGTTCAGGGTGTGGACGAAGCCGCTTTGTCCTTTGAGTCCTTGCCCTTGAAGCGGATCCGCGCGCGGCGCGCCTGGAAATCGCCGAAGTTGGAGCAGGAGCTGACCTCCAGCCACTCGCCGCAGCCCGGGGCCCACAGCTCGAGGTCGAACTTGGCCATCGCCGAAAACGACAGATCGCCGGTGCACATCTGCACCACCCGGTAGGGGAGCTCGAGCGCCTTGAGCACGTCTTCGGCGTCGGCCAGCAGCGCCGTCAGCTCGTCCATCGAGGTCTCGGGGCGGACGAACTTGACCAGCTCGACCTTGTCGAACTGGTGGCCGCGCTTGATGCCGCGCGTGTCGCGGCCCGCCGCCATCTGCTCGCGCCGGAAGCAGGCGGTGAAGGCCACGTGCTTGATCGGCAGCTTGTCGGCGTCGAGGATCTCGTCGCGGTAGAGGTTGGTGACCGGCACCTCGGCGGTCGGGATGAACCAGAAGTCCTCCTCGGCGTCGCGGTACAGGTTCTCGCCGAACTTGGGCAGGTTGCCGGTGCCGACCAGGCACTCGCGGCGGACCATGTAGGGGGGGTAGATCTCGACGTAGCCGTGCTTCTGCGTGTGCAGGTCGAGCATCAGCGTGATGAGCGCGCGCTGCAGCCGGGCCCCCCAGCCCTTGAGCACGTAGAACCGCGAGCCCGAGATCTTCACGCCGCGTTCGAAGTCGATGATGTCGAGCGCGGTGCCGAGGTCCCAGTGCGGCTTGGGCGTGAAGGCGAACTCGCGCTTGCGTGCCCTCCTCGCGCACGACCTTGTTCTCGCTGTCGTCCTTGCCGACCGGGACCGACGGGTGGGGCAGGTTGGGCAGCTCCAGCAGCAGCTCTTCGAGCTTCGCCTCCGCCTCCGTCAGCGTGCCGTTCAGCGCCTCGATCTGCGTCCTTCAGCGCGGTGCTGGCCGCCTTGGCCTGCTCGCGCGCCTCGCCGGCGGCGGCGCGGCCGATCTCCTTCGACAGCCGGTTCTGCTCGGCCTGCAGCGTCTGCGATTCGTTCTTCAGATCGCGGACGCGGGCGTCGGCGGTGGTCACGCCGGCGAGGTCGACGGGGGTCCCCAGCCGTTCGTAGGCCGCGCGGACCTCGTCGGGCTTGTCTCTGAGCAACCGGATATCGATCACGGCGGCGGCAGTCTATACCAACCCGTCAGCCGATGCCGGCGGCGGGGCGCCCTGGATCAGGCCTGCTCGTGCCGGATCTCTTCGCTGAACAGCCGCTGCATCAACTTGGCGGCGATCGTCTTGCCGCCGCCGCTGTGGGTGGCCAGCGCGTCGGCGAACTCGGCCGCGCTCTGGAAACGCTCGCGCGGGTCGAACGCCAGGGCCTTTTCGAGGATCGCCCCGGAGGGCTCGGGGAGGGAGCGGATCTGCGCGTAGTCGGCCGGGGTCGGTCCGTTGCTCGCCTGGTAGAGCACGCCGAGATCGCTGCCGGCGCCGTAGAGCATCCGGCCCGTGAGCGCGTAGTAGAGCACCAGCCCCAGCGAGAACAGGTCGCTGCGGCAGTCGACGACGGCGCCGCGCGCCTGCTCGGGCGACATGAAGTTGGCGTTCCCTTTGACGATGCCGACCTGGGTCTTGGTGACGCGGTCGTTGGCCATCACGATGCCGAAGTCGATCAGCTTGACCTCGCCCTGCAGCGAGACCAGGACGTTGCCGAGCGAGACGTCGCGGTGGACGATCCCCAGCGGGGCGCCGTTGCGATCGGTCATCTCGTGCGCGAAGGCGAGGGCCTGCAGGGTCTCGTGCGCGACGTAATACGCGGCCGGGGTGGGGAGGGGGGCGCCGCCGCTCCCCTGGTAACGGGCCATCAGCTTCGCGAGATCGCGTCCCGCGACGTACTCCTCGGTCATGAAGTACTCGCCGTCGATGACGCCGAAGTCGAGCACCGGGACGATGTTGGGGTGGATGAGGCTCGCTTGCAGGCGCGCCTCGTCGACGAACTGGGCGACCGCCGCGTCGTCGCGCGCCAGGTCGGGGCGCAGGCGCTTGAGCACGAAGGTGCGCTTGAAGCCCTCGGCCCCCATCGCGTCGGCGAGGAAGATCTCGGACATCCCCCCCTCGCCGATACGGTCGCGCAGCCGGTAACGTCCGAACGGTTTGGTCCCCGGTGGGGGTTGCGACGGCTGCGCCGGCACGGCGAACATCGCCGTCGGGTTCACCGCGGGGGGCCTGCGGGCAGGAGGCGGCGGCGTCGCCGGGACCGCGACCACCGTCGGGGAGATCGCCGGCCCGGTCGGGACGCGCGCGACCTGGACCGGGGCGCCGTCGGTCATCCACCCCTTCGGGGTCGGGGACGCCGGCGCGTGGACGGGGAGCGCCGCGTGGACCATCGTCGGCGCGTGGCCCGGCGGGGGCACGTGTCCCGTCGGGGGCTGGAGAACCATCGTTGGCGCGTGGCCCACCGGGGGCACGTGGGGGGGCACCGAAAGGTGGGGCACGGCGATCGGCGGCGGGTTGTCGGGGGTTCCCAGGCTTCCCATCTTGGCCGTCGTCTCGTGGAGGATCTCGCCGGTTATTTCGGCCGGCCGGCGCCGGCGCCCGCCCGCGAGCAGCAGGCCGAAACCGGCGAGGCCGATCCCGCCAGCCAGCGCGAAATGCAAGGCGTGGTCGGCGAGCTCCGGCACGCGCACGGCGGCGGCCGCCTCGGCCACGACCGGGCTGGCCAGCACCAGCACGGGCGCCGTCCGTCGCTCGGCGCCCTCCGCCGCCGGCATCCGGGCGGCTGCGACCTGCACGGGCTGGCCGTCGACGGTCACGATCGCCGAGGCGACGTCGCGCGTGCGGGCCTCACCGACCACGCCGGCGTCGGCCGTGCCGAGCGGCAGCCTGCCGCGCGCGGCGATGACCTCGCCGCCGATGATCACCCGCACCAGCGCGAAACTCGTTGCGGTAGGTGAGCCACCAGTCCTCGTTGTCGAACAGATCGATCAGGGTCGTTCCGTCGACGTGGGCGTCCAGCGCGGCCCGCAGGGCCGGGATCGTCGTCGCGTGGCGGGCCCGGGCCTCGGCCTCGCGTCGCGCCTCGGCGGCGCGTGCGGCGGCCGCCTCGGCGCTGGCCCGCACCGCGGCCTCGGCCCGCGCCCGCTCGCCGGTGAGCGCTTCGGAAGGTCAGCAGGCTGACGGCGATGCCGATCGCGATCAGCGCGCCCCCTCCTAGTCGCCTCGACGTTCGACATCGCCTTGTCCGACGGATTCTACCCGAAAATGACGATGCCCCCGCCCCGCGGTGAGCGGTGCGAGGGCATCCGTTGGGTCGCGTGGTCTGGCTCTGAGCGCCGGTTTCCCGGCTACGACCCACCTCCGGAGCCGCCCGCGGGCGCGCTGCCGCCCATGCCGCCCGCGCCCGTGCTGCCGGCCATGCCGCCGCCCGCGCCCGTGGGGGAGGCGGCGATCCGCTGCCCGCGCCGCCGCCCGCGCCGCCGCCTGCTCCGCCGCGGCCGCCGGAGCTGCCTCCGGTCCCTGCGGCGGGGCCGCCGCCCGCCGTCGCGGAGGCTTGGCGGTGTTCTTCGTCCAGTCCCAGACCTCGTTGGGATCCTCGCGGTTGTCGATCGCGGCCTGACGCTTCTCGGCCGCCTGCGTCGCCGGCGATTTGCCCGTCAGGCTGCGCAGGAACGCCGCCAGGTCGCTGACCTCGTCGTCGGTCAGCATCAGCGGCCTCGATCTGGGGCGACTTGGTGCCCGCGAACGTCCCCGCGGGGCCGCCGCCCTGGTTGTAGAACCAGATCACGTCTTCGAGGGTCGGCACCGCGCCGCTGTGGAAGTAGGGCGCCGTCTCGCCGACGTTCAGCAGCGACGGGGTCCGGAACATGCCCTCCAGCGTGTCGTCGTACTTCAGGCACGCGACCTTCGTATTCGCGCGCAGGTCGTTCTGCACGTTGGAGTTGACCACCAGGTCGGTGCACTTGGTGATGTCCGCGACGGCGTCCGTCTGCCGGCAGGTGCACTGGTCGGCGTCGTCCATGGCCAGGCAGGGGATGCTGTTGTCCGAGAGCAGGGCCATCTGGACGGCCGAGCTCATCACGGCCGCGGTGCAGGCGGCGGCGGTCGCGACCGCATCGGTCTTCCGGCAGAGGCAGTGGGCCTCGTCCTGCTTCCGCAAGGCGTCCAGACGCTCGTAGCCCTTGACCGGGTCGTCGCTGTACTTGCCCGCGCCGTTGAAGATCGCCGCGTTCGGGTTGGCATCAAACGCATTCAGGTTGGTGACGTTTGCCGCCACCGCCGCCGCGCGTCCGCGGTTGGGCGCGGACATCGCGGTGGCGCCCGGGATCATCGTGATGTTCGGCGCGCCGATGTTGTGGAACCGGTTGTCGGTGAGCGTCGGGCCGTTGTGGCAGTCGCTGCAGGCGGCCTTGCCGATGAAGAGCTTGAGGCCCCGCTTCTGCGCGTCCGACAGCGCATCGTGGTCGTGGTCGCGGACATAGCGCTGGAACGGCGAGTCGGGCGTGAGGAGCATCCGCGGGTAGGTGTCGAAGAGACGGCCCAGGTTCGCCCGGATTTGATTGATGTGCTCGAGGGCGTCCGCCGGCAACGTGTCGGGCGGGTTGCCCGTCAGCGGGGTAGATGTTGGCGGGATCGGTGGTGGGGAGGCCCAGCCGGGGATCGAGCTGGTTGTCCGGGAAGACGGCGTTCCATTCGTGCTCGTACTTGGCGTAGAGGAAGCGCGCCTGCGCCATCACCGTCGCCGAGGTCCCCCAGACGCCCGTGCCGTGCTCGACCAACGAGTCGAATCGCCCCGCCCACAGCGCCCACTCGTTCCAGTGCAGATTCGTCAGCTGACCGCCGTTCGTCGACAGGTAGTTGCGCCCATGCGACAGGCCCGGGATGAGCCCGTTGTTGGCGAACGCGCCCGGCGACGTCATGTGGGAGTCGGTGAAGTAGGGCGTGTCGTGGCAGTTCACGCAGGCGACCTTCTTGAGGTCGCCGACGTTTCCGGACGGCCCGGCGACCGTGATCGCCTCCGCGAGCTCCTTTTCGAAGAACAGCATCTGCCCCAGCTTCGCGGCATCTTCATCCTGGTCCCGCAGGTTGTAGGGGTTGCGGGGCGGAGCGCCCTTGAGTGGCTCCAGTTGCTGGATCTGCTCCCACTCGTGGGCCGTGAAATTGTCGGCCTGGTTGCACCCCGTGGCCCCGGCGGAGACCGCGAGCACCGCAACGGCGCCGAGACCACTTCGAAGGCGGCGTAGGTCAGACATGGTTGCTCTCACTTTCTGCATGACGTTGAGACACGAACGCGCGGTTAAAATGACATCACCAACGACGACGTGAACACGTCGTCCTGGAACTGTTTGATGCCGCCGTACTCCTGGTTGTGGAGGTACTCGGCCTTGAGAACGGTGTGCGGGTTGAAGACGAAGCGGAGCCCGCCGGTGAACTGCGCCACCTTGGTGAAGTAGATGCGGTCGGTGCCGAGGGTCACGACGGCGTCGCGGACGGCGCCCCGGAGGATGAACCCGAACTGGGACAGCACCTGCCAGTTGACCTCGAGATACCCCGACGGGTTGAGCTTCAGCCCGTAGACGCCTTCAGCCGCGTCCGGGCGACCCGGCGCGCCGCCGCGCATGATCTGGCCCTTCACCTGGAAGTTCGCGTTCAGGTACTGCAGGTCGATCCCCTCGAACCAGATCTTTCCGCCGTCGTCCCGGGCCCGATCCTGCGGGCCCCATTCGCCGGAGAGCCCCAGCTCGAGCCGATCCTCGTTCTTGAACAGGCGACCGACCGGGATGCTGATCGCGGCCCGGCCGTTCAGCGTCTTGCCCCAGTTCTGATCGACCTCGCTGGAGAAGTGGAACTGCTCCGTCGTCGACGAGCCGTTGGTCACGGCCCCGGCCAGGATCAGCCAGTCGTTGAGCAGCTTGCTCCGGACCTTGACGCCGAGCTGTGAACCGGTGGTGTAGCGGGAGATCAGCGACGGGGTGATGCCGAAACGTTGATCCGACCTGTGCTCCTTGTACTCGATGCCGAAGACGGGGAGCATCTTGCCGACGAAGATCGACGTCTTGCCGTCCTTGGTGGGGAGGTACTCGAGCTCGCCCATGTCGGCCTCGACGAAGTCGCCCAGCGCGAAGTCCGAGCCGGAGCGGGGGACGAAGTTGATGCTGGCCCGCATGATCATGTTGTCGGCCAGCTGATAGCGCGGGCGCAGGTTGATCTCGCTCAGGATGAATCCGCCGGCCCCGGCCGAGGCCACGCTGTCGAACCGGTTGATCCCGGACGCGTCGCCCAGCGACGCCACCTCGCCCCGGCTGTTGACCGGGGTCCCCAGGATGTCGCCCAGGAACGTCCAGGCGTAGTTCGAGAACTGAGGAAATTGCCGGTCGGGCCCGGTGTCGGAGACCCACCCCACGCCGTCATTGCCGATGGGCGCGAAGAACCCGAAGTCGACGTATCCGTTCCACGACAGGGGGGACGCGACCTGTTGCCGCTCCTCCGACTGCTTGATGCGATCGTTGAGCTCGGTGATCCGGTCTTCCAGCGTCATGGTCGAGGCGGCGGGCGCAGGCGCGTCCCCCTCGGCCGCGTCAGGCAGCGACGGCGCCTGCGTTCGCTCCGCCTCCTGGGCGGCGGCGGCGCTGGCTATGAACGGCAGCACTCCGGCAACCACCCACGGCCGACAAAGAACGCCGAGCCGGTGGTTGCGGAGGCGACCGTGTCTGTGTGTTTGTGCGATCATCAATTCTCCTCAATCAAGGGGGCCGCGAAACAGCTCCATCATCACGTGTTGCAAATCGAACGAGATCGGCGGGAGGTCCTTGTCGCCTCCCGGATGAAACGAAAACGCCCCCTCTTTCCAGCGCAGCATCTCGGTCAGACCCGCGAGGACCTGGCGGAGCACCGCTTGCTTGAATCGCTCGTGGTCGGCCGGCTGCTCGCGCAGGAGGATCGTCCCCAGCGTCTCCGCCGTGTGCGCCTCGCCTGCGCGCTGACGAGCCAGGGCTGAATCCAGCGTGCGTCGATCGATGATGCCGTCGCTCACCAGGCTCTCCCCCAGACGCTGCACGCCGGGAGCCGAGGCGCTGGTGATCCGCCCGTTGACGAGTCGCACGATCCCGGCGCCCTGCCGCGACGAGACCACGAGCGAGCCGGTCTTGTGCTGCAGTCGCATGAACTCGAGAACCTCGGGCAACCCGAACGTCTCGAGGTCGCCGCTGAAACGCGCCAGCGGCGCCGACATGTCCGCGTCCGACGGATGGGACGAGAGCGCCTGGAGCGCCTCTCGAATCCCCACGTCGTCGGGGGCAATGGCGGCGGCGCGGAGCAGAGCCTTCCGCGCCTCCTCGCGTTCGCCGAGCGCCCCGAGGACCAGACCGAGGTTGAGCGGGCCGACGGCTTGATCGGGCGCCAGCCGCTCGGTGGTCCGGAACGACTCGGCTGCCTCCTGCCAGCGTTCGAGCCGCTGATACGCGAGGCCCAGACCGCAGTGGGCCTGAGCAGACTCCGGATCGAGGCGGAGCGCCTCGGAGAATCCCCAGATCGATTCCTCCACCTGCCCGGCGGCGAACAGGGCCATGGCCAGATCCCCCTGAATCGATGCGACGTCCGGGCTTCTTTGCGCCACGTCCGTCAGGACCTGGATGGCCTCGGCGTGGTCTCCGGTGCTGGAGAGGGCGATGCCGAGCGCGGTGAGGGCGGCGAGATCCTGGCCTCGCGTCACCTCCACGACGCGTTTGAGACAGCGTGTGGCACCTACATAGTCGCCCAGCCGTTCCAGGATCGTGGCCAGTTGACGGTTGGCATCGGGATCGTGTGCGTCCGTGGCGAGGATTGCGGCCAGGTGATTGGCCGCCTCGGCCAAGGTCCCCATCCGTTCGTGCGCGGAGGCCAATATCCTGTGGAGGTCCGAGTTGCGTGGGTGCTCGCGTAACGCCTGAGCGGCCAGCTCGGCCGCAAGCCGTTCGTTTCCGCAATCGAGAGACAGGCGGGCGAGATCGATCTTTGGCTCGGGGCGGTCCGGAAACGAGTCAATGGCCTGACGCAGAACCATGTCGGCGTCGGCCGTGAATCCCACGCCCGCGAGCTGAGCCGCAGCGTCGAGCAGCTCGTGCAGATCGGCCGGGTGATCTTCGAGCGCGCGCAAGAAAGAGTCGCGGCTCTGCTCCAGCGTCGCCTGGTCGTAGACAACCGATTCCTCGACGGGCGAGAGCCCGCGCTCAGTCGCCTGGTCGCTGTGGCCGCGCTTCGACTTGGATGGGATCGGCGGCGACACGGGACCTCGGACCTCGACGGAATCGGAGTGGCCTTGAGCGCGCAACGGAGAGGGAAATCGGCGCAAATCGCCCGGACTTCACTGTGTCGTCAGGAAGGGTAGTGCAGCTAACGCTTCCTGAGCGGATCGGTGTCCCGTCGAACGCTTTCCAGCATCAATGAACGAGCAAACAAAATGTTCTCGATCATTGTTCGCTGTGCGCGGGTGCGCACAAACGTTGGTTCATTACGGTTCGTTTCACGTCTAAACCAACCAGCCCGGAGTGACGAGAGAAGCTCCGCGTGATGGTGCAGCGACATACGGAGGACTCGCCGCTCGCGGGGCGCGAGACCTTCGGTCGCTACCGGCTCCTCGGCCTGCTCGGGCAGGGCGGAATGGGGCGCCTCTACGTCGCCGAGCGGCGCGGTGTTCAGGGCTTCGTCAAGATCGTCGCGCTCAAACGAATCCTTCCGCATTTGGCGGACAGCGCGCAATTGCGCGAGATGTTCCTCAACGAGGCCCGGATCGCGGCGAGGCTCGAGCACCCGAACATCGTCGCCACGTACGAGCTGGGCGAGGTCGAGGGAAAGTACTTCATCAGCATGGAGTATCTGCCCGGCGAGGATCTCTCGGCGGTCATTGGTCACTGTCAGGTTGGTCAGGCTGCCCAACCCATGCCGATCGAGATCGCGGCGACGCTGTCGCAGCAGGCGGCTTTGGGCCTGCACTACGCGCACGACGCGCGTGACGGGCAGGGGCGGCTGATCGGGCTCGTCCACCGGGACGTCAGCCCGCGCAACATCTTCGTGACCTATCACGGCGCGGTGAAGCTGCTGGACTTCGGAATGGTGAGGAACCCGGGCGGTCCGAAGAGCGTGCCCGGGGTCTTCAAAGGCAAGTACGGCTACTGCGCCCCCGAACAGCTCGAAGGCGGCCGGATCGATCGACGCACGGACGTCTTCTGTCTGGGGATCGTGCTGTGGGAGTGCCTGACCGGCACGCGGCTGTTCGAGAGCGGCAGCGACGTGGCCACGATCGACGCCGTTCGGTCCCGACGGCTGGAGCCGCCGAGCGCGCTGCGGTCCGACGTGCCGCGGGTGCTCGACGAGATCGCCCTGCGTGCCCTCTCCCGCGATCCGGGGCAGCGGTACCAGAGCGCGCAGGAGATGGCGGAGGACCTCGATCGGTTCCTGACCGACGGAAAAGGACGGCAGCGGAACAAGAGCGTCGGTCAGTGGCTCGAATCGATCTTCGGGGCCGAACGGTCGGCCTTGAAGAAGGCGATCAGTCAGGGGGATGAGGTGGAGGGGGCCCTGGAGCGGCTGAGGACGATCGACAAAGGGCGGGTGGTGGGCGCCGAGGTGGACGAATCGACGGCCAGTCGCTCGAAGGTTCAGCCGCGCGCGCTGTGGTCGACGCACTTCGGTTCGGGGTCGAGCCAGCCGGGCGAGGCACGGCCCTCGGCCCCGGGGCTCCCCGCCCCGGTCAAGCGGCTGGGCACTCACCCCCCGGCCGGCGCCCCCCGGCCGACGGCGAATGTCTCGACGAACGCCTCGAGGATGACGAGCCACGCCGACGACATGACATCGACGCGCCCCGTGCCGGTGATCGTTCCGGCTCCAGGACCGACCCCCGCGAGCCCGCGCAACGGGTCCAGGCGGGTCGTGATGATCACCTCGCTGGTCGCGGCGATCGGGCTGGTTGCCATCGCCGGGGTGGCCTGGCACGGGGAGAAATCGCCGGGGCCGTCGTCGGCGCGCGCCATCGCCACCCTGAACGTGCAGAGCCAGCCGGCAGGCGCGTCGATTTTCGTGGACGGGAGCCCCACCGGGCTCACGACACCGGCGGTGTTGAACGGCCTCCCGGCCGGCCGCGCCGTGGTCGTCAGGCTCGACAAGTCGGGCTACGAGCCGTCGGCGCGAGAGGCGAAGCTGGAGGCGGGCCAGACCCAGGCGCTGTCGTTCTCACTGACGGCGGCCTCGGGGACCGTGCGGCTGACGGGTCTTCCGCCCCAGGCCACCGTGCGGATTGATGCAAAGTCCGTCGACGCCAGCAAGCCGTTCACGGCGTCGACGGGTCGGCATGCGTTGCGGGTCGACGGCGAGCAGGGGGTCCTGCTCTCGACGACCATCGATGTGCGGGCGGGATTGGAGCTGACCGTCAAGGTCGGCGGCGAGAGGAGCGCGGAATGACGAGAGTGAAGTTGGAAGCGGTCGGTTCGAGCCCCCTGCGGCCTCTGCCGCGGCCATCGACGGGCAGTTCGCGCGGCGGCGCCATAGCGACCGCGTTCATCCTGGTGGTCGTGCTGGGAGCGGTCTCCTGGACCACGGACCGTCGCTTGAAGCGGTTTCTCTCCGAGCTGGACGATCAGCTCCTCGGACAGGCGACGGCCACGCTCGAGCAGCTGGTCAATCGCCAGCGCGAGCAGCTGGTCTCCGAGGTCTCCGTGCTGGCCGACGACAATCGGATTCGCGCCACCGTCCTGGCGCCCACGTTCGATCAGGCGACGGTCCAGGACGTGATCGAGGATCTGCGCAAGTCGTCCGATGCGACGCTGCTCGGGGTCCTGGACGCGAGCGGCAGCGTGCAGGTGGTGAGCGGGGCGGTCGGCCTCAAAGGCGTGAACCTCGGCACATCACCATCGGTGAAGGCCGCCTTCGCGCGTTCGACCTCGGATGTCTGGACGCTGCCGGACCAGGTTCAGATCATCGGCCTCGCTCCCATTCGTTCGGGCGACCAGTCTCCGGCGCTGCTCGTGAAGGGGCTCCCGCTCGGGCGGAGCCAGCTCGCCACCGTCGAGAAGGCGCTGGGCGTGGTGGGCGCGGTCTTCATCGGCGACCGCGTGGCGGCGTCGAGCTCCGACCACCCCGAGCTCGATGAGGCGTTCAAGGCGGCGCAGCGGCTGGGGGACGGGGCGGACCGGATCAACGCCGGCGGTCGCGAATACGGCGTTCGGATCACCCGGACCGGAGAGGGGGCGACCGCCGCCCGCCTGGCCTGGATGGTGCCGCGCCACCACCACCTCGAGAACGCGCAGCTCCTCGCCTACCTGATCTGGTGCCCGCTCCCGCTCGGCGCCCTGCTCCTGCTGCTGCTCGTCGTCAGTTCACGTAAGACCAACGGAGGAACCCCGTGAGGAAACCGACGCCCCTACATGCATTGGTCACCGGCATCGTCGCCGCTTCAATAGCGCTGCCCCACGCCGCGTGGGCCGCGGACGCCTCGGATGTCGAGGAGATTCGCCGGGAGGTGCGGCTGTTGCAGTCGCAGGTCCAGGCGCTACGCGCGGCGATCAGCGAGATGGCCGACCTCGATCGGCAGCGTGCCGCCGCGCTCACCCGGGCCCTGAAGGGCCTCCCGGGCCCGTCCGAGGCGGCGGCGCCCCCGCCTCCCAAGAGCGAACCGGTCGTTCCCGCCCCGCGCCCCGCGCCGCCGGTGGCGCGCGCGGAGCCGGCTCCCGCCCACCGCCCCGCGGCCGCCCCGGTCGAGAGCGCCGTGGGCGCGGTGAGAGGGAAGATTGACGTCCCGGCCGGTGAGCCCGTGGCCTACGTCTACGTCGAGAACATCCTGGCCCCGGCGGTCAAAGGAGAACGAAAGGTCATCGCGCAGAGCGGAAAGAAGTTCGTTCCCGGCTGGGCGGTCATTCAACGCGGCACTGCGATCGCGTTCCCCAACCAGGACAACATCTATCACAACGTCTTTTCGCTGAGCTCCGGCAACGCCTTCGACCTCGGCCTCTACAATGCGGGGGGCGATCCGAAGTCGCATACCTTCACGGAGGCCGGGCCGGTCGACATCTACTGCAACATCCATCCGCAGATGGCGGCCAGCGTGTTGGTGGTCCCCAACCGCTACTACGCCAAGGTCAAGGCCGACGGCACCTTCGAGATCAACGGCGTTCCCGTCGGACGGCGGAAGGTCGTGGCCTGGTCCCCCGGCTCGCGTGTCGCGGCGGACTGGGTCGAGGTTGCGGCGGGCAGGACCTCCGATCTGAACCTGAGGCTGGATGCCAAGGCCACCAGCCACAAGAACAAGACCGGCCAGTCTTACGGCTCCTACGAATGACGAACGTCCATAGCAACGCCCGCCTCTGGCGGTACACCGTCTGCGCGGTCATGGCGTCGGCGTGTGCGTCGGCGCCCCAGGTCGAGAAGACGATCGAACCCCCGGTCGCCCCCGACACCGAATTCGTCCTGTCGCGGGCACCGGCCCAGGCCGCCGCCAGGCCGGCCGAGCCGCCCCCCGGGCTCGTGCACGTCGCGGACACCTGGTGGCCGTTCCGGGCGGACTACCTCAAGGTGTCCGAACCACGGGCGCGTGATCGCGACAACGACATGTCGGAAAAGCAGGCGCCGAGCAGCTTCTGGGACGAACAGACCGCGGTCGAGACGATCCAGATCTGGGGATCGTTCTGCAACGAGTGCCACGGTGGCCGCCGCCGCCTGGAAGACGCGGTCAAGATGCCCGGCCCGGCCGCGAACTGGGGTCGCGGCGAAGGTCTGTTCTTCGGGGTGCGGCGCCCCTACGCGGACATCTTCCGGACGGTGGCCAACGGAAAGATCGAGAAGGAAAGTGCCCGCTGGAAGATGCCCGCGTGGCGAGGAAAGCTCTCCAAGGAGCAGATCTGGGCCTTGATCTACTTCATCGAGTTTCAATCGGGCGGGATCGAAGGGCGCTTCCCCCCGAGCCTCTACCCGCGTGGGTCGAACGCCGACGGAACTCAGTAGGCCCGCCGAACTCGTATTCGGGATCTCTGCGCCCGCGCACGTGACCGTGCGCGGGCGTCGTCATTTCTGCCGTCGGCGCCCTCTGGTGCGGCGAAGCGTGCGCGGCCGCTTACCATTTTGCGCAACGTTGAATTGCGGGCAACGTTGTGACGGTGGAAGCAACGGCGCGCAATACAGTTTGTGGCGAGCGCGTAATGTGAGCGTGCGCCGACTGCGCGGCGCGGTGTCGCAGATCCGTTGTTTTCCCTGCGTAAATGAAGGCCCACGCGCTGCAATGGCATTTGCAATCAATGGCTCAGGCGTCGTTGACTGAACCATTGCGGGAGCCGTAAATTGTTGGAACGCGCAAAACGTTCTGGTCCGTAACAACGTTTGATGCCGCGCTTTCAATTGGAGGTTTTCGATGCTGAAGCCGCCGAAGATGGTCCCCGGATGTCTCATGCTGGTCTTGGCCGGATGCGGAGTGGAGGGAGATGGTGATGAAGCGCTCGAGTCCAGCTCCGCGCTCGTCGCGGGCCGCAACTCGGCAGGTGTGGCCGAGAGCGCGCACGTCACCGGCGCAATAGATCGAACCGGGAGCTTCTTCCAGCAGCTGGGGACGAACGCGAGGACGTGCGAGACCTGCCACTCTCCGGACCAGGGCTGGACGATCACCACGGAGGCGACCCAGAGGCTCTTCCGGCAGACCGACGGCCTCGCGCCTCTGTTCCTGCCCCACGATGAGGGCGGCCGCCCGGACGCCGATTTGTCGACCAAGGCGGCGCGCAGGGCGGCCTTCGGACCGACCCTGCTCGAGAAGGGGCTGACGCGGTTCGGACGCACCGTCGCGGCGACCGCCGACTTCACCGTGGTCTCGGTCGTCGATCCCACGGGGTTCTCGACGCCGGCCGCCTTCGTCAACTTCCGCCGCCCGACCTCGTCCGCCAACGAGGCCAAGACTTCGAACGTTCTGTGGACCGCCGGTCCGCAGGACGTTCGTACGCAGTTGGTCGGTCTGGTCGGCGGTGCGTCGAACTTCCACTTGCAGCGCGATCCTGCGACCCCTGTTCCGGCAGATGTGGCGAACGCGCAGGCCGACTTCCAGCTGGGGCTGTTCTTCGCCCAGACCATCGACGACGAGGCCGGACCCCTCGACGAGGACGGCGCGATGGGCGGCCCGGAGATCCTGATGGCGCAGCCGTTTCACATCGGGATAAACGACATCCAGGGCAACGATCCGGCAGGGACGCCGTTCACCAGCAAGGTCTTCGACCTGTTCGACGCCTGGGCGGTCTACGATTCAGATCCGAACCACGGACACGATCATGACCACGGCGACGGCCACGGCCGGCACTGCGGGAACAATGGCTTCGGCCACAATCGTCGGGTCGCTGCCGCCCGTGCGGCCATCTATCGCGGCCAGGAGATCTTCAACAACCGGACGTTCACCATCACCGGGGTCCACGGGATCAACGATCTCCTGGGCCAGGCGAGCGTGCAGGGGACCTGCAGCACCTGCCACAACGCCCCCAACGTGGGCGGGCACTCCGTGATCCGGATGTTCGACGTCGGAACGGCCGACCCGGCGAACTGCAGCCCCGATCTGCCGATGCTGACGGTCCAGAACAAGAACGACACGACCCAAACGCGGATGACCTGCGACCTCGGGCGGGCGACGGGCAGCCGGCTGTGGGCGGACATCGGTGCGTTCCGGGCGCCGCCGCTCCGCGGGCTGGCGGCGCGGGCTCCCTACTTCCATGACGGCCAGGCCGAGGAGATCAAGGACGTCATCAAGTACTTCGACAGCCGGTTCAACATCAACCTCAGCCGGCAAGAAAAGCGCGACCTGGAGGCGTTCCTCAAAGCGCTCTGACCTCAGAATCGATATCATCATTGGGCCTCGCCCCGCCGTGCGTGGGGCGAGGCCCGCGTATTTTCGGCCGTCTCGCTTCGCCGTCTCGCTTCGCCGTCTCGCTTCGTGCCAGCCCGGGAGCCAATGCCCACACCGGAAGACAAACGACGTTCATTGCCGGAAGGCGCGGCACCCGCGACCCGCATGGACGGCGTCGTCACTCACACGGGCGGCAGCGGCGTCCGCCCCGGTCCCTCGGGTGATGGCGGCTCGGTCTGGTCGCTCGGTACCCAGTTCAGCTCCTACGAGATCGAGTCCTTGCTCGCCTCGGGCGGCATGGCGGAGGTCTGGCGCGCGAAGATCAACGGCCTGGAGGGATTCGAGAAGCGGATCGTCATCAAGACGATGCTGACGCAGTATCAAGATCGGTCCGATCTGATCGAGATGTTCGTCTCCGAGGCGTCGCTGGCCGCCCGGCTCAGTCATCCCAACATCGTCGACGTGATCGACTTCGGTCAGCTGGATGGGCGCTACTTCATTGCCATGGAGTACGTGCCCGGGATGAGCCTGCGCTTCGCTCAAAAACGGGTGCGGACCCAGGGACGACGACTGCCCGTCGCCGCCGTGCTGCACGTGGCCCGGGATGTCTGCGAGGCGCTGCAATACATTCACGAGCTGGAGGACGCCAGCGGCGAGATGGGGCTGATCCACCGCGATCTCAGCCCTGACAACATCATCGTGGCGACCAGCGGCACGACCAAGCTGATCGATTTCGGAACGGCGCGGGCGACAGCGCGGACGCCGCCGTCCCCGGCGTTCGTGGGCAAGTTCCGCTACGCCGCGCCCGAGCGGATTCGACAGGAGGGTGAAGATCGCCGCAGCGACATCTACTCGCTGGGCGTGATCCTGTACGAGTGCCTGGTGGGGGTGCGCCCGTTCGAGGGGAGCGACGCCGACGTCATCAGGGCCGTCACGTCGAACGTGGCCTGCGACCCGTCGGTCGGATCGGCCGACGTGATGCCGAGCGTGGCGGAGGTGGTCAAGAAGGCGACCGCCGGGAATCCGGCCCACCGGTTCGCGAGCGCCCAGGCGATGGGGACGGCGTTGGCCCGCTGCCTGTCCGAGCTGGGAGCCACGAACAAGGAGCGCGAGGTGACCGGCGCGCTCGCGACGTTGCTCGAGGAGGAAGCGCCCCGCCCCCGGATCGCAGCCACGCTCGACACGCTGCCGGCGGTGCCCGAGGCGGTCCCGCAGCTGATCGGCGCGCGCGATCCGTCGGAGAGCGGCGACATCGGCGTCGTCGAGCTGGAGATCATCGAGGCCTCGGGGCCGATCCGCGACGTCGGCGGTCTGGCCGAACCGGTCGAGCCGATGCCGGCCGCCGACACCGAGCGGGTCAGCATCACCTTGCCGCCCGAAGCCTTTCCGCCCGGCGTGCCCGATGCGCCCATTCACGACGGTGGGGACGGCGCGCGCTGGGACGCACCGCCCGGAGCGCCCATTTCCCCGGCGAGCCTCGACGACGCCATCCGCGGCGCGCTGGTGGGGTCGGGTGCCACCAAGCTTCGCAGCTGGCGGCGGGCCGCGCCGGGCACGCAGGAGACGACACACTCCGATTGGGCCGTGGCGATCTTCGATCAGGGGCTGGAGCTGCGGCTCGAGGGGCGCTACGAGGAGGCGCTGGAGGCCTGGGAGCTGGCGCTGCGTCTCGCCCCCGACAACCACCTCTATCAGGCGCACGTGACCAAGCTGCGCGCCCAGCTCCAGAGCCGCCGTTCGCGCTGAGCGACGGCAGCGCTCACGGGAGCGTACGCGCGCGGGCCTGTTGCTGTAGAAGAGGCCGATGGCGCTCAAAGTGATCGGGGCAGGCTTCGGACGAACCGGGACGCTCTCCGCATACACCGCCCTCAACCAGCTAGGCCTGCCCTGCTACCACATGTTCGAGGTGATCGAGAACAAGGCCAACAAGACCCACCTCGACTTCTGGCGGAAGGTGGCCAACACGCCGCCCGGGACGCAGCACGACTGGAATCAGGTCTTCGCCAACTACACGGCCGCGGTCGACAATCCCGCGTGCTGCGTCTGGCGCGAGCTGATGCAGGCCTATCCGGACGCCAAGGTGTTGCTCACGCTGCACCCGAAGGGGGCCGAGGCCTGGTACGAGAGCACGATGGACACGATCTACTTCACCGAGAACCGCTGGCAGTTCAAGGTGCTCGCCCTCGCCACCCCGTTTGGCAAGAAGATGGGCGACATGTCTCACAAGCTGATCTGGCAGCGCAATCACAAGGGGACGATGGAGGATCGTGCCCGCGCGATCGCCCACTATCAGCAGCACATCGAGGACGTGAAGGCCGCCGTTCCCCGGACAGGCTGCTGATCTTCAGCGCCGATCAGGGCTGGGAGCCGCTATGCAAGTTCCTGGGCGTGCCGGTACCCGCCGGGCCATTTCCCAACGTCAACGACCGCGCCCAGATCAAGAAGGTGATCGCCGGCATTACGGTGGGCGCCTACGTCATCATGGCCGCCGCCGCTGCCGCCGCCGCCGGACTCGTCTACGCAGCGACGCGATTGCTTTAACGAGCGAGCGTGAGCAGGCCCGGTCGGTACGGCAGCAAGCCGTAGTCGGTGCCGTTCGAGCTGGGGCCGCGGCCCTGGTAGAGGAACTGCATGTCGCACGGGTCGACGGTGAAGGTCTCGTCGGGATTGTTGCGAATCATGTCGCCGTGGCTGATGTCGTTGGTCCACGCCGTGCCGCTGAAGGTCACGTTGGCCTTGCCGGCGAAGGGGTTGCTCTCGGTCGCCGCCAGGGCGGTCCACGAGCCTCCGAGATCGGTGGCGGTGAAGGAGCGGAAGTATCGCCCGTTCCCGCCGATGCTCTCGACGATCATCAGGTACTGGCTCGCCCCCTTGATCGCGTAGACCTGCACCGCCTCGAACAGGTTGTTCGAGGTGTCGGACATGACGGTCGTCTGTGCGCCGAAGGTGCCCGGGAAGTTGCCGATCGGGATCGACGACCGGTAGATGCTGCCGTTGTCCCCGGCGAAGAACAGGTAGCAGGTGGTGCTGTTGCAGATCACGGTCTGATCGATCGGCCCGGTGCTCGAGTTGGAGATGCTTCCGTTGAAGAGCGATTTCTCCGATGACCAGGCTGTGGGGTTCGTGGGGTCCGACGAGGTCACGTAGCTGAACGCCGTCCCGCCCCACTGGTAGGCGAGCACCCAGGTGTTCTTCGGCGTGAAGTAAAAGAGCGTCGGCGCGACGCCGTGGGGCGTCGTGTTCTGCGTGGCCGTTGCCGCCTCGGCCCAGTCGCTGAACGTGAACATGGCCGCGCCCCAGGTCGAGCCCGCGTCGTGGTTCGTCATGTAGACGATGTGCTTGTTGTTGTAGACGACCTCGGTGAAGTCCTTCAGCGCGACCCAGGCCTTGCCCGCGGGCGCCTTCGGCTGAGCGACCGGGCCCGACGAGGTCCACTTGAAGGTCTTCGGCAACGGACAGGTCGTTCCCGCGCCGCCGGCGCCGGTGCTGCCGGCTCCGCCGCCGGTCGCCGTCGTGCCGGCGGAGCCGCCCCCTCTGCCCGTTGAGCCGGCGTTGTCACCGCCGACGCTGCCGGCCGTGCTGCCGCCGGTGCTGGTCGCACCGCCGCGTCCACCGCTCCCCGACACGCCGCCCGCGCCGCTCCCACCGGTGCCGACGGCGCCGCCACTCCCGGTCGTACCGGCGCTGCCGGTCACGCCGGCGATGCCCGTCGAGCCGCCCATGCTCCCGCTGGCGCCCCCCATCTCCTCGCCGTCCATCCCGCTCCCGGCACAGGCCGTCAAGAGGAGCGCCGCGGCAACGAAGGTATGTGCCCAGGCAGGACGCGGGACGTGGGACGACGGGGGCATTCGGCTTTCCTCCGGAGAGGATTGTCCTGGCCGCCCCCTTCCTGTCACACGGTCGGGCGAATCACTTCGGGGGCATCAGACTGACCTGGACCGGGGCCGCCGCCCGCGCCGCGAGGTCCTGGACCGTCTTGCCCCAGGCCGCGGCGTCGCGGATCTTGCTGCCGCGATCCCACGCGGAGCCGACCTGGTAGGCGAGCTTGCCGGTCGCCGGCAGGGGCGTCACGACGAGGTAGTCGAGCTCGCCGTGGTGCTCTTCGAGGGGTGCGCCGGGAGCGAAGACGATCGCGCAGCCCAGGCTGCCGTTGTCGTCCCCCTTCGACCCCTTGAGCGGCTCCCAGACGCGCAGCGACGCCGTCGGGGCGTCGACGGTCACGGCGCTGCCGGCGTGCTTGGCGATCCCGACGCCGGCGGAGACCAATGCCTGCCCGAGCCCGGTGAACGTGCTCTCGACACGGTTGAAGGGGGTCCCCGCGTCGAGGACGACGCGCCGGGTCTCGGCGACGCGCAGGCCGGGGGGAACCTCCCAGGGCGCATAGCGAAGCTCGAAGATCAGGCGAATCGGTCCGCTCGCCAGCACGCGCGAGCTGACGAAGTTCTTCGACACGTTCAGCTTCCCGCCGGCCCAGAGGCCGAGCCCGCCGCAGCCGCGCGACTTGCCGACGCTGTAGAAGTCGGCGCCCTCGCCGTTGTCGCGGTGGTAGTCGCCGGTCATGTACCAGTCGTTGATGACCGGCTTCTTGACCTTCTTGACCCAGGTGTCGATGCCGCTCGAGGTCAGCGGCTCCTTCGCCGCCGTCTCCAGCGCCGGTCCGTACACGCGGTGGGCGACGAGGTCGTTCTCCCAGGCGAAGTCATCCATCCGCTCGCGGACGAAGCGGCCGTAGACCATGAAGTCCCCGCGGACCGGCGGGGTCCGCACGCCGGTGCGCAGCTTGAAGGTCTTGGTCTGGCTGGCGGCGAGGTCGGTCTGGAACACCAGCTCGTCGGGCGCGTCGTCGCCGTCCATGTCGACGAGCTGCGAGAGCACCGGCTTGCCTGCCGCATCCGCGACCACCAGCGACTTGAAGTCGGCGGTGGGCGCCAGCTTCGCGACCTCCGCCCTGGTCACGGTCACGGTCTCGCGGCCGCGCGCGGCCGCGAGCGGGTTCACCACGCTGACCGTGGCGACCGCCTCGCTGGGCGCCGCCGCGGCAGGCGCGCTGCCGAGGGCCGCGGGCGCCCACACCAATGCAAACACCACCGTCGGAACCCACAGCAAATCGGCCCGCGTGCCCGTCATTCGGTCATCCCTTTGGGCCTTCGCGCAGAATCACCGGCTCGAAGCTCGGCGCCAGCAGGTGGCCCACGGCGAAGGCGACCACGTAGGCCAATCCGCAGATGACGAACAGGATCGTGTAGCCGGCGGTGATGTTGTCCGCCGCCTGGAAGCGATCGAGGAGCCCGCCCGCGAAGAGCGGGAACAGGATGCCGCCGATGGACCCGGCCATGCCGCCGATGCCGACCACCGAGGCGACCGCCCGCTTCGGGAACATGTCGGAGACGGTCGTGTACAGGTTGGCCGACCAGGCCTGGTGGGCCGCGCCGGCGATGCCGATCAGCACCACCGCGCTCCAGTCGCCCGCCCGGGTGACCGCGAGGATCGGCAGCACGGCCAGCGCGAAGATGAACATGTCGGTCTTGCGCGCGCGCGTCGGCGTCAGCCGCGCCGGGTGAGGGCAGCCGGCCAGCCAGCCGCCGCCGATGCTCAGCACGGTGACGATGGCGTAGATCGAGACCAGGTGGAGCCAGCTCTCCTTGATGTCGAGCCCGCGCGTCTTCTTGAAGAAGTCGGGCAGCCAGATGAGGAAGAACCACCAGACCGGATCGGTCAGGAACTTGCCGACGATGAACGACCACGCCTGCCGGTGCCGGAGGATCTCCAGCCAGCCGACCGGCGCGCCGCCCGCGTTGCCGGCCTGCTCGTCGGCGTCGCTGCGGATGTGCGTCAGCTCGAACGAGCGTCACGCGCCGGAGCTTCTCGGGGAGATCGTAGAACGGGAGCCAGAGCAGGAGCCAGGCGAGCCCGACGACGCCGGCGGCGACGAACGCCGCGCGCCAGCCCCAGGTGAGCGCGATCCAGGGGACCACGGCCGGCGCGATCACGGCGCCCACGTTGGCGCCGGAGTTGAAGAGCGCGGTGGCGAGCGCGCGCTCGCGCCTGGGGAACCAGAGCGCGACCGCCTTGATGGCCGAGGGGAAGTTGCCGCCCTCGCTCACGCCCAGGGCGATGCGTGCGCGCGAAGAAGCCGGCGACGCTGCCGACCAGCGCGTGGCCGATCGCCGCCAGGCTCCAGGCCGTGATCGACAGCGCGTAGCCCACCTTGGTGCCGACGCGATCGACCAGCGCGCCGAACAGCAGCAGGCCCACGGCGTACGCGGCCTGGAACGCGGAGTTGACCCGCCCGTATTGCGCGTTCGTCCAGCCCAGCTCGGTCGTCGAGGATCGGCTTGAGCAGCGCCAGGATCTGCCGGTCGATGTAGTTGATCGTCGTGGCGAGGAACAGCAGCAGGCAGACCAGCCACCGATACCGCCCCACCAGGTTCGCCGCCCTCGTCACTGCACGTCCGTTACCAGATTCCCGCGAAGTCGTGCGCCGATCACCGACCGAGCCAACCGCCGTCCACCGCCAGCACGTGGCCGCTGATGTAGTCGCTCGCCCGCGACGCGAGGAACACGACCGCGCCCCCGAGATCGGTGGGCTCGCCCCAGCGGCCCGCGGGGATGCGGTCGAGGATCTGCTGATTGCGCGTCGGATCGGCGATCAGGGCCGCGGTGTTCTCGGTGCGAATGTAGCCGGGGGCGATCGCGTTGACGTTGACGCCGCGTCCGGCCCATTCGTTGGCGAGCGCCTTGGTCAGCTGGGCCACCGCTCCCTTGGAAGCCGCGTAGGCCGGGACCCGAATGCCGCCCTGGAAGGCGAGCAGCGACGAGATGTTGACGATCTTGCCGTGCCCGCGCGCGAGCATCCGCTGGCCCGCGGCCCGGCAGAGTTTGTAGACCGCCGTCAGGTTCACGGCCAGGACGTCGTCCCAGTCGTCGTCGGTCGACTCGACCGCGGGCGCCCGGCGGATGATGCCGGCGTTGTTCACCAGGATGTCGATGTCGCCGAGCGCCGCGGCGGCCTTCTCCACCAGCTGCGACGCGATCGCGCCGTCGGCCAGATCGCCCGCGACGACGGCGGCCTTGCGGCCGAGCGCCGTGATCCGCGCGGCGGTCTCGGTCGGCGCGTGCCGGTTGCCGTGACAGGCGACGTCGGCCCCGGCCTCCGCCAGCGCGACGGCCAGCGCCGCGCCGATGCCGGTGCCGGCACCGGTGACGAGCGCCCGGAGCCCGTCGAGGCGAAATAGGTCGGTGGTCATCGGAAACCAGCCGCTACTTCTGGCTGGCCGGCTGACTCGCTTCCAGCCCCGACCCCGCCTTGTCGAACCCAGGCTGGACGTTGACCACGCCGAACAGGCGGTCGACGCCCTCGCGCCTGGCGGCCATCATCCAGACAAAGTTGATGCCATGCCCGGGTGCCGAAACGTTCGGGTGGTAGCCGGCCGGCATCAGCACCGCGTCGCCTTCGCGGACGATCGCCGCGAGCTCGGGCGTCTCGGGACGCGTGTAGACCAGCTGGATGCCGAACGCGGGCGGCGGCATGTCGAAGTAGACGTACAGCTCCTCGGCGAGCGCGGTGTGCTCGTGCGGCGGCCAGCTGGTCCAGTGTCCGGGGAGCGAGCGGGTGAACCCGACCATGAGCCGTCCCGCCTTCACGTTGTCGCCGATGACGATGTTCAGATCGCGGCTGGTCGAGTCGCCGCCGGCCCTGAACCTGAGCTTCGGGTTCGCGAGGACGTCCTGGTAGCGGATGATCTGCAGCGGGTACTCGCCGCTCACCTCGGCCGAATTCTCGACGATGTCGAGCTCCTGGTCGGCGGTGATCTCCACGGACGAACCGCGCGGAATGTAGGCGCCGTCGTGGAGGCCGAGGTCGTACCGCGCGCCATTGACCGTCAGCGTGCACGCGCCACGCATCACGATGAGCGAGGTCTCGCGCCCCTCGGTTGCGAAGCTGACGTGCGGCGTGTCCGGGCCGAGGAGGATGCGCCCGTACCAGAGCCGCTCGAGCATGCTGTTCGCGGGAGACACCGAGATCGCCCGCCCGCGGTGCGCCGCAGTCCCCGTGAAGACCAGCTTCTGCGGATCGAGCGGTGGCTGGGTGGTGGACATGTCCCCGTCTACACCTGCCGGATCCGCGACGTCAAGACTTCGGGGGTCGGCAGAAATATCGGCGAAAAATATCGTTCGACGGTGATCGGCTGACACCGTTTTCGGGAATTGGGGGGGTTGTCCCACGCCAGGATATCGCCCCCATGATCTCCGCTCGGCAGCAGGTGGTCCCGTCTGTGTTGGGCGTGGGCGAGACCTGGCCGGCTGGCTGCGCCCCGGATGAGGTCGCGCGGCGCGTTGCCCGGAACTACGTTGCGCGCCCGCTGTCGTTGACGGCGCCGATTCACTACGCGGAGGCGTGCACCTGGTACGGCGCGCTCACCGTGGCCAGGCTGGTCGCCGATCGGGGGCTGGAGGCGAGCCTCGTTGCCCGCTTCGCTCCGTTCCTGACGCCCGCCGGCGCGGCCGCCGTTCCGCCACGCCCGCACGTCGACGATCGCGTCTTCGGCATCGTGCCGCTCGAGATCCCGCAGTACGTGGCGACGGGGAAGGACTTCGCCGACAGGCAGTGGATGACGACGTCGTCGGACGGCATCACGACCGAGGCCCGCTACTGGGTCGACGACATGTACATGATCACGTCGCTGCAGGTGCAGGCCTTCCGCGCCACGCGCGAGATGAAGTACCTCGATCGCGCGGCGCTGACGATGGCGGCGTATCTGGACAGGCTGCAGCAGCCGAGTGGTCTGTTCGTCCATACGCCGACGTCACCGGTGTTCTGGGGGCGTGGCAATGGCTGGGTCGCCGCCGGGATGACCGAGCTTCTGCGCGAGCTGCCCGTCGACGATGCGCGGCGGGCACGAATCATGTCCGGCTACGCGCGCATGATGGCAGCGCTGCTTCGGCATCAGGCGGCGGACGGCGCGTGGCGACAGGTCATCGATGATGACAGCGCCCAGAACTGGGCCGAGTCCTCCGCGACCGGAATGTTCACGTTCGCGATGGTGACCGGCGTGAAGCGCGGCTGGCTCCCGGCCGAGACGTACGGTCCCGCGGCCCGCGCGGCCTGGCTGGCGTTGGTCAGCCACCTCGACGCCGACGGGAACGTGGCCGACGTGTGCGTCGGGACCGGGGAGGCCGCGACCAGCGGCGCCGGCCACGAGCGTGATTCCCAGCTTCGGTATTACTTCGATCGCCCACGCAACGTGGGCGACTTTCACGGTCAAGCGCCCCTGCTCTGGAGCGCCGCCGCAATGATGGACACCACTGACGGACCACCAAGGAATCCACCCATGACCACCTCCGGTACCCGATGAACCGACGTCTCCTTCCGTTCGCGCTCTCGGGCGTGCTGGCCGTTCTCGCCTGCAGCAGCGGCGGTGACATGGAGGGCTCCGGCGTCGGCGGCGCCGGGGGGACCGGGCCGGGGGGCGGCAGCGCCGGGTCTTCGGTCGCCGGAACGACGGGCGCGGCCGGAACGACGGGCGCGGCCGGGACGACGGGCGCGGCGGGGACCACCGGCGTGGCCGGGACGACGGGGACGGCCGGAAGCGCCGCAGGCACGACCGGCGGCGCGGGCACGACTGGCACCGCGGGCACGACCGGCGCCGCGGGCACCGGCGCCGCGGGGACGACGGGCGCGGCCGGCGCGACGGCGGGAAGCGCCGGGACGGCCAGCGGCGGGCGCGGTGGCGGCGCGGCGGGTGCGGGTGGCGCGGCCGGCGGCGGCGTCGGTGGGTCGGCGACCTGCAGCGCCGGACACGCGATCTCGCTCTCCGCCAACGGAACCGGCTCGGCGAGCGACAGCGCGTTCGCTCACGTCGAGATCGACATGAAGACCGACCTGCCGATCGCCAACACCAAGCGCACGATTGAGTTCTGGGCGTTCATCAAGACCACCGATTGGGTGGGCGAGAAGAATCCGTTTTTCTACTACGGCGGCAGCGGCACCGTGGGGTCGTTGGGCATGGACTTCGGCACCAACCCGGTGATGGGCATGGCGAACAACCACGCCACGCTGGACCCGTTCACGGGCGGCGGCTTCAGCGACGACAGCACCAACGATCTCGGCATCACGTCGGGGTCCGACCAGTGGGTCCACGTCGCGATGGTCTGGGACCAAACGGTCCTCATCACCTACGTCAACGGTCTACCCAAGATCACCACCCATGGGAACGGCGCCACGGCGCTCGCCACCGCCCAGTCCGTGCTGAGCTTCGGGTGCAATCCGACCAACAACCAGTGCTTCAACGGGTTCCTCGACGAGCTCCGGATCTGGAACGTCGCCCGCACGGCGACGGAGATCAAGGACAGCTACAAGAAGCCGATGGCCGGGAACGAGACCGGACTGGTCGGATACTGGAAGTTCGACGAGACGAACGGCACCACCACGGCGGACGCCGTTACCGCATCGGGTCACACGGCCCACGCCGGTGCCTTGAAGGCGGACACGACCGCGCACAACCCGACGTTCGTGACGCCGTCGGTCCCCCTGCCGCTGGTCTGCAATTGAGTGGCGCCACGCGGCTGAGATCCGTTTGGGCTTCGCGATCCTGAACGGCGGTTGAGGGAATTTGAGAGGACTCATGAAAAGAGCGCTTCGTCGACCCCGGCGATGGGCTCGCGCGAGCGGAGCTCACGCTCCCCCGACGCGATCTACGTGGCTAGCCGAGCCCGCGCGGCCTTGACCACGTCGATCAGCGCGCGGGCGCGCTCGGTCAGCAGGGCATCCTCGCCGCGGGCCAGGGCGGCGGGATCGACCAGCTCCGAACCGACGCCCAGCGCGACAGCACCGGCCTCGATGTACGCGGCGGCGGTGCTGACGTTCACGCCGCCGGTCGGCATCAGCTTCACCTGGGGGAGGGGGCCGCGCAGAGCGCGGAGGTACGAGGGGCCGCCGGCCGCCGAGGCCGGGAAGATCTTCACCATGTCGGCGCCGGCCTTCCAGGCGGTGATCACCTCGGTCGGGGTCAGGGCGCCGGGCATGACCACGGTCTCGTGGGCGCGTGCGAGCGCCACCGTGGCCGCGTCGAACCCGGGGCTGACGATGAACGCGGCGCCGGCGTCGATGCAGGCCTGGGCGCCGGCGGCGTCCAGGACCGTCCCGGCGCCGACCAGCGCGCGATCGCCGAAGCGTTCGACCAGCGTCCGGATGACCCCCACGGCGTTGGGGACCGTCATCGTGATCTCGAAGATCGAGATCCCCCCTCCATGACCGCTGCGGCGGCGCGCGCCGCCAGCTCCGGCGTCGCGGTGCGGACCACCGGCACGATCCCGACAGCCTCGATGCGGCGGCAGATCTCGGCGCGCGTCATCGTTCGATACGGGCCCCGCCGCCGGACATGGCGCGCAGGACCTCGGGCAGGGTCGCCATGCTGGTATCGCCTGGCGTCGACATCGCCAGGGCGCCGTGGGCGACGCCGCACTCCAGCGCCCACTGCGGGTCCTTCCCCGCCAAGAGGCCGTAGATGAACCCGGACGCGAACGAGTCGCCGCCGCCGACCCGGTCCAGGATCTCCACGTCGCGCTGGGCGACCTCGTAGAACTGGCCGGCGTGGTAGCAGATCGCCCCCCAGCCGTTGACGTTGGCCGAGCGGGCGGTGCGCAGCGTGGTGGCGACGGTCGTGATGTTGGGGAACGCGGCGATCACCTGGGCGATCATGGCTCGGAAGGCGTCGGTGGGGAGGGCGGCGAAGCGATTGTCGATGCCCTCGAGCTCGAACCCGAGCGCCGCCGAGAAGTCTTCCTCGTTGCCGAACAGCACGTCGACCATGGGCATGAGGGCTCTGTTCACCTCGCGGGCCCGGGCCTGGCCGCCGATCGAGCGCCAGAGCGAGTCGCGATAGTTGAGGTCGTACGAGACACGCGTGCCGTGGCGGCGCGCCTCGGCCATCGCCGCCCGCGCCACCGCGGGCGTCCCGTCGGAGAGCGCGCAGAAGATGCCGCCGGTGTGCAGCCAGCGCGCGCCGTCACGGTCGTAGAGCCCCAACCAATCGACGTCTCCGGGCTGAAGCTGTGAAACGGCGGTATGGCCGCGGTCCGAGCAGCCGAGGCCGCCCCGAGGGCCGAAGCCCCGCTCGGTGAAGTTGAGCCCGTTGCGGCTCTCGCGCCCGACGCCGTCGTAGGCGCGCCACTGCAGGTACGAAAGGTCGACGCCCCCCTGCAGCATCAGATCTTCAACCAGCCGGCCGACCGGGTTGTCGGCCAGCGCGGTCACGACCGCGCTGCGCAGGCCGAAGCAGCGGCGCAGCCCCCGCGCGACGTTGTACTCGCCGCCCCCCTCCCAGGCGCGGAAGCTGCGGGCGGTGTGGACGCGCGCCTCGCCGGGGTCGAGCCGCAGCATCACCTCACCGAGACTGACCAGGTCGTAGCGGCAGGTCGCCGCTGGCTTGATCACGAGCGCTGACATCGTCGCGCGCGCAGCTTACACCGGCGCCGCGCTCTCGCCTCAGGATGAGGCACGTTTCGAGCAGATTGGCGCAAAGCGTCTCCATCGGGCGGTCCTTGACCCCGCCGATCCGGGAGGTGTAGAGGTGCTCGTAAAAATAAGGCTTCGCGGGGGCAATCCATGATCGCCTCCCGTGGTCCTGGGAATTCTATGCAAATGAACCCGTTTTCGCAGGCCGGAGGGATGGATCAAATGAAGCGCAGCGTGGGATTGTGGCTAAGGGTGGCGGGCGTTGGATGCCTTCTCATTTCGGCGTGCGCGCAGCAGGGCCCCGGGTCCACCGACGGCACCGGGGGCATGACCGGCGTGGCCGGGATGAACGGCGAGGCTGGGACGACTGGCGTGGCCGGGACGACCGGCGTGGCCGGGACGACCGGCGTGGCCGGGACGACCGGTGTGGCCGGGATGAACGGCGAGGCTGGGACGACTGGCGTGGCCGGGACGACCGGCGTGGCCGGGACGACCGGCGTGGCCGGGACGACCGGCGTGGCCGGGACGACCGGCGTGGCCGGGACGACCGGCGTGGCGGGAACGACCGGCGTGGCTGGAAGCAGCCGGGGCGGTTCCACGGGGGCTGCCGGCGCGGCGGCCGGCTCCGGCGGGCGAGGGGGAGGCGCGGCGGGAGCAGCCGCCGGTTCGAGCGGCGCGCTCACCGTGGCTGACATCGTTCCGGGCCTCGCCGGCTTCTACTGGGAGGGAACCTGCGTCGGGAGCACCGATCCGGGTGGCCGCAACTGCCCGATGTTCGATAAAGGCTCCACCTGTCCGACGGGCGCCACCTACGATCAGCAGGGCGTCATTCGCGACGTGACGATCCCCGTGAAGGGAACGACCGGGCAAAAGTACACCATCAACATCGAGGTGCGTGGTGTGGTCGGGGGGCGTTGCTACCAGAACGGCACGCGCGCCTCGACCGCCGCCGCGAGCGATACCGGCTACAACAACTGGTGGTACGTCGGCGGCACCCAGTACAACAACAGCTGGTGGAACACCTACGAGCTCCATGTCACCCCGGCCACCGGTGACAAGGACGTGTACTACTTCAATGCCGCGGACAACATGGGCGGCTCCTACTGTGAGAAGGAAGCCACCTACCTGGTGAAGTACAACGCCAGCTTCAAGGTGCTGGGCGGCGGGTCGATGAAGTTCACGATTCACGACTCCAACTGCAAGGCGCAGCAGAACTGCGGGTCGACCGCGAGCTCGACGGCGCCCTGCACCCCACGCCAGGTCGACCTGGCGGGCCAGTCGCCGCAGCCGCCTGCCACGTTCATGCAGCCGCCCAAGACAGTCCTGTCCACGACCTACTATCCGCAGTGGATGTGGATCACCGCAACGTCGGTGACCGCCAGCCCGTAAATCAACCCATCGATCAACCGATACGCCGGCTGGGTCAGCGGCGGTTCTCGCAGGGAGAACTCACTTTGACGTCACCGCGACCCCCGGCGCTCGGCGCCTTCCTGATCTCAGGCGTTCTCTCGCTTCTGACGGTGGTTTTGGTTCCGCGGAGCGCGTCCGCCGAGAAGATCCTTTTCAAGGGCGACGACTGGCAGGTCTACACGGACGGTCGGGTCGGCGCCTTCCTGAGCCACGTCTACGGCGACGGCTCTCCCGTCGCTACCCAGGTGATCAACGGCGTTCCCGAGATCATCAACGGGGGGCTGTGGCCAGCGACGCCCGAGACGACGACGGGCTTGGATCCCCAGGGGACCATCAACATGACGCGCCTCCGCAGCGGGTTCATCGGGAACCTGCTGGGTATGGGCGTGCGGAACCAGATCACCCCGTGGACCACGCTGACGGGGTACATCCAGATCTGGGCGTACATCGAGAGCGAGCTCAGGAACAAGGGCAACCCGAACATTCCCGACGTGAGGCAGGGCTACGCGAAGTTGGAGGGCCCGTGGGGCAGCTTCGTCGCAGGCAGAACCAGGACCTTGACCTCGCGTGGCGCGACCGACATCAACGTTCTCTACGCGCACAGGTGGGGCGTCGGGTTTCCGAACTCCATCGACTCCAAGGGCCCCACGCAGGGGATGGTCGGCTTCGGCGTCCTGGGCAGCGGGTTCGGGGCTGCCATGATCTACGCGACCCCGGTGCTAGCCGGTCTCCAGCTCAGCGTCGGCGTCTTCGACCCGGCCACGTTGGGTGGATCGGGCTGGACCGGCACGAAGTTCGTGCGTCCAGAAGCCGAGCTGACCTTCGAGAGAAAGTTCGGTCAAACCGGCAAGATAGTCCTGTTCGCCAACGGGGCCCATCAGAAGATCTACAAGCCAGGCCCAAGCCAATGCATCCCCTCGCCGACGAACCCCTGCGAAGAGACCGTGCTGGGCGCTGGCTACGGCGGCAGATTCGAGCTCGGACCGGTGCATCTGGGCGTCGCAGGGCACTACGGAAAAGGTCTGGGGCTCAGTTACGCCCTGGAGAACAGCTACGCCGTCGCGGATGCGGAGACCCACCTCCGGTGGGGCGATGGCTACTACGTGCAGAGCCAGGTCGTGATTCAGAGGTTCGACCTCTTCGCCGGTTGGGGGATCGCGCGAATCTTCCTCACCGACCTCGACCGGGCGACTCCTGCGCTCAGCGTCATCAAGTACCAGATGGGTATCAACGCCGGCATCGTCTACAACTTCACGCCCAATCTCCACTTCGACCTCGAGTACTTCCGCGCCGAGGCCAAGTGGTGGCTTGGCGAGCAGCAGATCCTGCACACGGGCGCCTTCGGCATGACGTTCAACTGGTAGCCCCTCGCGGGCCTGCCGCTGAGCCGCCACGCAGCGACGCTCCCGACGAGCTGGCTGGCGCCGCTCGAGGCCCTACCTTGGCGCCGCCCGAGACCTACGTTGAAAGAAGGTAGGGAGCGGCTACGCCGCCGGAGGTTGGGGATGGTTTACCGAAGACTGATCGCTGCGGTCGCGCTGGTGCTCGCGACGGTGACAACCGCTGGCGCCGCCGAGCCCGTGCCCGGTGCCGCCGCGCCCGTGCCGTGCAGTCTGGGTGGTAACAACGTCGCCCACTCCGTGAAGCCGCTCTACAACTACGAAGACTCGGGCTACACGGCCTTCCGCCAGTTCATCGGGGCCGAGGTGTTCGTGCCGGCCGAGCCCGGGCTGACGGCCGAATGGCTGGACCGGGTGCTCACGTCCGAGGTCGCCTCCGGCCAATGCAACTTCGGCGTGCGCAAGGTGGACGTCGAGGTGCTGTCTGACGGCGGTGGTTTCTCGGTCCGCCTCTCGGGCAGGGATCAAAAAGCCGCCGCCGAGATCCTGCGCCACGCCCAGCAGCTGGCGAAGTAGCCGCGGGGACGATGCGCGTCGCGTCGGGCGCGCGTTGGGAAGACCCGACGAGCGCCCGCCGATGCGTGCGTGACATCCTGGAACGTCCGATGGGACGTACGACAGCGCGGCGCGCAGCGTCCTGATTCCGCAACGTCGCCGGGGGGGCCGTGTAACGGTTCGGGTTCGTCGCCGACGCCGAATCCCCCTTTTCGGGGGATTCCTTGTGGCACGCCGCTTGAAATCGTCCCGCTCACGAAAATGCAGTCAACGACGGAACAGACGGGCTTCTCGGCGGTGATTGGGAATGCACAGGGGGGCGTCGAGCGTGTTGGGGGGGCGGTCGTGGCCGGGGGCGCCGAGACGGCCCGCGTCTGCGATCTGCCCATCCGCCGCCTCCCGGTGGTCCCGGCGCACTTGTCGATGGCCGCCGCGCGGAAGGTGGCCCTGCTCAAGCAAGTCTCGCTGCTGCTGGTCGAGCGTGAGGATCACATCGTCGGAACCATCAACGAACACGCACTGGCTGTCGATCACGACCTGACCGCGGTCGCGGCCGCGATGAGGCCGCTGGCAACGTATCTGCGGCCGGCGATGTCCGTGACCGAGGCGCGCGAGCTGTTCATCCGCGCGCGCGCCGTCATTCTGCCGGTCATCGCTGGAGGATTCATTCTTGGAGCGGTCACGCGCAGCGAGGTCGAACGCGCCCGTTTGTGAGCGCGAAACTGGCTGCGAAACTGGGTGCGAAACTGGTTGGAGGCAAAGTCATGTGGAAAGTGGCGTTGGGGCTGGCGATGTTGCTGCAGGCGGGGACGACGCGCGCGGACGAGGGTGAAAGCGACCAGGGCGCCGTGCCCGTCAAGTGCCCGTCGGACGCGGCCGGTGACGATTGCGTCGCCGACGAGGCCGCCGCGCCGCCAGCGCCGCCGGTGGTACCCGACGCGCCCGCAAGGGCCGTCGCCGCGGTGCCCGTCGCGTTCGCCACCGTGACCTTCCGGAACGACGTCGGCAGAAAGCTACGGCTGGTGGAGGCCCAGTTCACGATGGACGGCGAGAAGCTGCCGGTCGTCTTGACCAGTGCCGAGCCGGGTAAGAGCTACGTCATCGTCAGCGGAGCGGTGAAGCCGGGGCCGCACGTCATGAGCGCCCACCTCACCTACCGCGGCGACCGCGGCGTCTTCAGCTACGTCAAGGGCTACAAGCTGAACGTGCGTTCCGACCAGGTGCTGACCACGCCCGCCGATCGGACGGTCAACTTCACCGTCGTCGGCAGCGAGCGCAAGGGGCTGACCGTTCCCTTCGAAAACCGCGTGATCGTCACGGTCGAGGACGGCGCGCGCCGGAAGTAGGACGGCGCCGAGCCAGGTCGTCGTCGCAGGGACGGGCGGCCCAGAATCGAGTGGCGTCGCTTGTCAGCGTTTGGCGTGCCGTCGGAAGAATTCCCAGGCGTGATCGGCGAAGTCGATGTCCTGATTGGTCTTGCCGAACCTCTCCCAGAGGCCGCTCCAGGACTGAGTCGGATTGGGCCACCAGTGTCCCATCCCTTGCGCCTTGTAGTACCAGAGCTCCCGCCCGTCGGGCGCCGCTCGATAGCGTTGTCGCTCCATCGTGCTGCTCGCGCGGCCGGTCTCGGGCTGGTAGGAGTCTCCGGCGACGGTGTCGGGAAACCTGTCGAGCTCGGGCGGCCCCGAGAGCCCCAGCGCGGCCAGCCAGGCGTCCCGCGTCGCTTCCATGCCGGGGTAGTGGGCGGCCGGGTACTCGCGCGAGCCGCCCGGCCCGTAAGAGATGAAGGGATCATTGGTGGCGGCCAGCATCGCGATCGAGATCTTGTCGTGCCCCGGTTGCGGGTGGCAGCCGTGGAGCCACAGCCCTTTCGGCTGAAACGGAAGCGCCGCCACGGGCGCGATGGCGGCCACCAGGTCCGGTGCCTCGAGGGCGAGCTCGAACGACATCCCCCCGCCCGCGGAGAGCCCCGTCGCGTAGATGCGCGTGCGATCGATCGCCAGCTCCGTCCCGAGCTGCGTGAGGATCTGACGGACGTACCGCACGTCGATCCCCTCGCCGTCGTGTTCCGCCAGGCAGCCCTGGAGAAAGCCCCCCTTGGGCATCGAGGGCTTCTCGCGCGCGTTGGGCGGGTTCGGCAGCCCGTTGCCGTACACGACGATGAACCCGTCCCGATCGGCGAGGCTCTCGAACCGGGTGTGCGTGTAGTAGAAGGCGGCCGCCTCGGCGCTGGCCGAATACCCGGGGAATACGAGCACGACCGGCGCGGGCCGCGGCGGCAGATTGGCCGGCGCGTACACCAGGTAACGGCGCTCGACCTTGTCGGTCCCCAGCCCGCGGATCGTCTTCGGATCGGACAGCGTCTGGGTGAACGTCACGACGCAACCGCGGGACTGCGGCGCGCCGGGAGGCCCCGGCAGGGGCACGGGGACCTCGCTGCAGACGCGGAGGCGGAACCGCGCCGGTGCCGGAGCCGCCGCCGGCGGCGCGGTGGCGCGGCCGGCGCCGGAGGACGCGAGCAGGAGTCCCAGGACCGCCGCGGGCGCCAGGCGCCGTGGGCCGATGCTGGCAACGTAACGTCGCGAGCGACGATCGATGGCGTTCAATGTCATGCAGCCGGCCTTCCCTACTACCACACCGACGGCCCAGCGTTGCAGCGGCCGCGACCCGAGTGACGCGCGCGCCACGCACTCCGTCGAGCCTCGTTCAACTGAGACGATTCGCGTCGCGGGAGGACGAGCTTCGCTCGGCCGAGCGCACCGCGGGAGGTTCGGAACCCTCCTAGGGTTCCGAGGACGATTGACCTGACGTCCCCCTCCGGCCCAAAGTCGGCACGTGGTCAAGCCGCCGTCGTCTCCGCCCCCGACGGTCCGGCTCGCGGCGGCCGGCACCGCGCGCGGGGTGGCGTGCGCCACCGCCGATCTGCGCGTGGCGATAGGTGGACAGCCGGTCCACCTTCAGCTCACCGTCCCGACGGGACCGGCGCCCATCGGGCACATGCTGCCGGTCTTCCAGGGCATCACCGACGTCGTCGTGGGCGTCGGCGAGCGCAAGGCGGTCGAGGCGGGCGCGGAGATCTCCTGCCGCAAGGGCTGCGGGGCGTGCTGCCGCCAGCCGGTCCCGATCTCTCCATCGGAGGCCAGGGCGCTGGCCCGTGTGGTGGCCGCGCTGCCGGAGCCACGGCGGTCAGAGGTCCGCGCGCGGTTCGCGACGGCGCTGGAGCGGCTGCGCGCCGCCGGCGTGCTCGAGCCGCTGCTCGAGCGCGACCGTGGGGAGAGCACGCCGGTGCGGCCGGCCGGCCTAGCGTATTTCCATCAAGGCGTCCCGTGCCCCTTCCTCGAGGACGAGTCCTGCTCGATCCATCGCGAGCGGCCGCTCGCCTGTCGCGAGTACCTGGTCACCTCCCCGGCCGACGCATGCGCGCGCCCGGCGCCGGAGACCGTCCAGTGCGTGCCGATGCCGGCCTGCCCGTCGGCGGCGCTTCGACGCCTGGAGCGCGATACCGCACCGGACGAGGTCGAGTGGCTCCCGCTGGTCCTGGCCCTGGAGTATGCCGCCGCGCACACGAACGAGCCGGCCCTGCGTCCCGGGCCCGTGCTGCTCCAGGAGTTCTTCGCCCGCCTGAGCGGCGGGACGCCCGCGCCGTCGCGATGACCGCGGCGTCCTAGGCGGCAGGCGGCGTGCCCGCGCCGGTTGCCCACGTGCCCGCTCAAGCCGCCTGTACGGCCGGCGGCGCTGTCGCGGGCACGCCCAGCGCCGCGTTCTCGGCCTTGCGGGCCTCGATCAGGGTGAGGCGGACCTCCTGCACCACCTCGGGGTGCTCGGCCACGTAGGCGCAGGCCTTCTCGCGCCCCTGCGCGATGCGCTCCCCCTTGAACGAGTAGAACGCCCCCGCCTTCTCGAACAGGCCGCTGTTCGAGGCCAGGTCGACGATCTCGCCGGGGACGTTGACGCCGACGCCGTACAGGATCTCGAACTCGGCCTCACGAAACGGGGGCGCGACCTTGTTCTTGACCACCTTGACCCGGGCCCGGTTCCCGACGACCTGCTCGCCGGCCTTCACGACGCCGATCTTGCGGATGTCCAGCCGCACCGAGGCGTAGAACTTCAGCGCGTTGCCGCCGGTCGTCGTCTCGGGGTTGCCGTAGACGACGCCGATCTTCTGGCGCAGCTGGTTGATGAAGATGATCGCGGTGTTGGTCCGGGCCGTCGCCGCGGTCAGCTTGCGCAGCGCCTGGCTCATCAGCCGGGCCTGCAGCCCCATGTGGGCGTCGCCCATCTCGCCCTCGATCTCCGCCTTGGGGACCAGCGCGGCGACCGAGTCGATCACGACAAGATCGATCGCCCCGGTGCCGACCAGCTTGTCGGCGATCTCCAGCGCCTGCTCGCCATGGTCGGGCTGCGACACCAGCAGGTCCTCGATCCGTACCCCCAGCTTGCGCGCGTAGCCGACGTCCAGCGCGTGTTCGGCGTCGATGAAGGCGCACACGCCCCCCGCGCGCTGGGCCTCGGCGATCGCATGCAGGGTCAGCGTCGTTTTCCCGGACGACTCGGGCCCGTAGATCTCGATCACCCGCCCGCGCGGCAACCCGCCCACCCCCAGCGCCAGGTCGAGGCCCACCGAGCCGGTCGGGATGGTCCCGACCTCCGGGATCTCGCCGCCCGACAGCGGCATGATCGCGCCCTTGCCGAACTGCTTCTCGATCGCGGCGATGGCGCCGGCGACGGCCTTCATCTTCTCTTTGATGCTGGACATGGTTCGCTCCTTTTCGTCAGGTCATCCGATGTGGGTTGGTCAGGCAGGTTGGTCAGGCAGGTTGGTCAGGCAGGTTGGTCGAGCACGCGGTACTGCAGGGCCTCGGCGAGGTGGGCCGCGCGCACCGACGGGCTCACCTCGAGATCGGCGATCGTCCGGGCGACGCGCCGGATGCGGGTGATCGCCCGCGCCGACAACCCCAGCCGCCCGACCGCCCGTTCGAGCAGCGCGTGACCGGCGCCGTCCAGGGGTGCGGCGGCGGCCAGCTCAGCTGACGCCAGCCGCGCGTTCGCCTTGGGTCCGCGGGCCCGCTGCCGCTCCCGCGCCGCAACCACCCGCGCCCGCACCGCCGCCGTCGACTCACCGGCAGCCGCGTGGGCCAGCTCCTGATACGGCAGCGCTGGAACGTCGACGTGCAGATCGATCCGATCGAGCAGCGGCCCCGAGAGCCGCGACCGATAGGCCGCGATCGCGGCCTGCGAGCAGGTGCAGGTGCGGACGGGGCTGCCGTGGTGGCCACAGGGGCAGGGGTTGAGAGCGGCGATCAACATGAAGTCGGCCGGGAAGGTGACCGCGCGGCGGACGCGCACGACCGTGATCGCCCGATCCTCCAGCGGCTGTCGCAGGGTCTCGAGCACGCTGCGCGGGAACTCGAGTAGCTCGTCGAGGAACAGCACACCGTTGTGGGCGAGCGAGATCTCTCCCGGCCGGACGTGCGGCCCGCCCCCCAGCAGCCCCGCGGGCGAGACGGTGTGGTGTGGTGCCCGGAACGGCCGCGCCCCGACCAGCGCCGCCCCACCCAGGAGGCCGGCGATCGAATAGACCATCGTCGTCTCCAGCGCCTCGTCGAACGACAGCGGCGGAAGGATTCCGGGTAGCCGCTGGGCCAGCATCGTCTTCCCCGCGCCGGGCGAGCCGACGAACAGCAGGTTGTGCCCGCCCGCCGCCGCGATCTCCATGGCGCGCCGCGGGAGCTCCTGCCCGCGCACGTCGGCGAGGTCGAGGGAGCCCGTTGCTGCCGGCCCGGACCGCGCCATCGCCGGCGACGATTCCCGCGCGCGCGCCACGGCCGTTGCCTCGCCGCGCAGGAGCGCGACCAGCTCGCCCAGATCGCGGGGCGCTCTGACGTCGCTGCCGCCGACCACGGAAGCCTCCCCGGCGTTGTCGGGCGGGACGATCAGCCGTCGGATCGCGCGGGCCCGCGCCCAGGCGGCGATCGGCAGCACGCCCCGGACCGGCCGGAGCGTGCCGTCGAGCGCCAGCTCGCCGACGAACAGCGTGTCGGCCAGCGCCTCGGGCGCGACGACGCCCGCTGCGCAGAGCATCCCGACGGCGATCGGCACGTCGTAGGCGGCGCCGTCCTTGCGCAGATCGGCGGGCGCCAGGTTGACGGTGATCCGCCGGGGCGGCAGCTTGAACCCGCTGTTGTCGAGCGCGCCCCGGATGCGCACCCGCCCCTCGCGGATCCCGGCGTCGGCGAGCCCGACGATGTTGCAGCAGGGGAGGCCGATCGCCACGTCGACCTCGACGTCGATCGGCGCGGCTTCGATCCCGACGACGGCAGCGGAGGCGACGCGCGCAAACACGGAGGCCCGGCTTCGCAAACGCGGTGCCACGCCGAACCCCCGTCGCCGCGGGGCCGCTGCCAGCCCAGCGGCCGCCTCGTGGCCGCGTGGCGTCCGCTGTGCGGCCGGCGATCAGCTACCGGAACAGGCAACCGGTCACCACTGCGGCGTTCCCCCTCCGGGGACGATCAGCGTCGACGGGTCCTCGCGGAACACCAGATCGCCCGGCGAAAGCGTGAACCTGCCGTTCGTCACGAACTCGTTGAGGCGATGGGGCGTCGCCGCGGTCGGCCCCTGGAGCAGGAAGTCGTCGCGCAGATAACAGCGGTCGGGATGGTCGACCAGGAAGGTCTCGTAGGAACCGGCGGCCATCTTGGCCTTGCGATTGACCTCGAAGTTCACCTGCCGGCGGAACAGCTTCGGCATGATGACGGGCGGCTTGGCGTCGTTCGGGTCCAGCGGCTCGCCCTTCTTCGGCGCGCGGAGGCTGAAATCGAGCTTACCAATCGCCTTCTTCAGAATCTTCCAGACACCCTTCTTGCCGCTGCCGCCGGAGGCCTGTTGCGCGACGGCCAGAAGCCGGCGGATCTCTTCTGCGGACATGGAATTGTAGAAGGCCGGGAACGCCCAGCTGTTCGCGAGCACCCAGGTGTTGATGTTGAGGTCATGGCCTGCGTCCCTCACGACGACGTCGCCGACCAGACGCCCGTACGTATCGAACGCATCGTTCGGGTGATCGACCGCCGTCGTGACCCTGCAGGGGAGCGGGTCCTGGCCGAAGGCCGCGAGCCGTGTGCCCAGCGCCGCGGCGGCGGTCTCCCCGAGGTGCTGCCGCAGCTCATGGTTCCATTCGAGGAAGAGCTTCCGCTGCGTCTTCGACTGGTCTTTGACCTTGAGCAGGGCCTGCGGCATGTAGTGCAGCTCCGGCGCGTCGATGCCTTGCAGCCTGACCGTGATCCGCCCTTTCTTGTCGACCACCTCCTTGGTCGTCTTGCCCTTGACCTTCGCGCCGTCGAAGACGTGCGTCACGGCGAAGGGGGCGCCGACGTGCGGGCGGAAGCGGAAGGCCCCGGGCCCGATCGACACCAGGATCTTGGCGGTGTCCGCGTCCGAGGTCCCCTTCGGCCAGAACTGTGAGAGATCCACCGTGCCGCTCAGCTCGAGAAGCCCCGCCGCCATGTCCCGCCTCCTTCGATCGATGGTCGTTTCGGCCTACGTAGACGCCCTATCGTCATTACCTTGCCGCGGTGGGAAGTGCACGCCGATCGGTCCTGCTCGTCGACGACGACGCCGCGATTCGCGAGGCGCTTGCCGAGGCCCTCGTCGAGGAGGGGTTCGTGGTTCATGGCGCGCAGAACGGGCGCGAGGCCCTCGAGTGGCTCCAGGTGGAAGCCAACCGCGAGCGCGACTGTGTCGTCCTCCTCGATCTTATGATGCCGGTGATGGACGGCCGGACCTTCCTGGGGATCCGACACTCCGATCCCTCGCTTTCGAAGATCCCGGTCCTGGTCATCAGCGCCGAGCCGGGCTGCGTCGGGCTGAGCGAAAGCCACAGGGTCGACGGTATCTTCCTGAAACCGGTCGCCCTGGATGGGCTGATTGCGGCGATCGACAGATGCCCCTGAAAATCGGGGTACGTCTCGACATCGGTCGCGCCGGGCTTATCTTGCGCCCACATGCTGAAGGTCCTTGTCGTCGATGATGAGCCGGATCTCTGCGCGCTGATCTCCGACGCCCTCACCGACGGGGGGTACGACGTCACGTGCGCGAAGGACGGGGGCGAGGCGAAGGCCCTTGCGGCTGCTGAGACCTTCGACGTCGTCCTGGCCGACATGCGGCTGCCCCAGGTGGACGGGCTGACGCTGTTTCGCTGGCTGCGCACGGCGTCGCCCACGACCGACCTCATCGTGATGACGGGGAATGCCGCCGTCGCCGACGCGGTGGCGGTCCTGAAGGAAGGGGCTTACGACTATCTGACCAAGCCGATCCAGCTGGACGAGCTCGGTGTTCAGCTGCTGCGGCTCGCCGCGTTCCGGTCGCTCCACCGCGACGTCGTCGCGGTGCGCAGCGAGCTGACCGCCCACCCGTCGAGCCGCGAGCAGCTGGTCGGGCACTCGCCCGCCATGCGGGAGCTGGTCAAGCGCATGGAGGCGATCGCGCCCAGCGACGCGGCGGTCGTCATCACGGGCGAGAGCGGCACCGGCAAGGAGCTGGTCGCGCGGTCGCTTCACGAGGGGGGCGGGCGGCGGTCGAAAGCCTTCGTGGCCGTCAACTGCGCGGCGTTCCCCGACACCTTGATCGAGTCGGAGCTTTTCGGACACGAACGGGGGGCCTTCACGGGGGCGACCAACCGCCGCGACGGCCGCTTCAAGGCCGCGCACGGCGGCACGCTGTTCCTGGACGAGGTGGCGGAGCTGTCGCAGCCGGCGCAGGCCAAGCTGCTCCGGGTGCTTCAGGAGGGGACGATCGAGCCCCTGGGGAGCAACGTCCCGGTGAAGGTCGACGTGCGCATCATCTCGGCGACCCACCGCGACCTGCGGGCACGCATCGCCGCCGGTCTGTTCCGCGAGGACCTCTACTACCGGATCAACACCCTCGACCTCGATATCCCGCCGCTGCGCTCGCGCGGTGGCGACCTCGCCGTGCTGGTGCACCACTTCATCCAGCGCTTCTCCGATCCCCAGCACCCGACGGAGGGGATCACCTGGCGGGCCTGGAACGTTCTGTCGGCCTATCGCTTCCCCGGCAACGTCCGGGAGCTGATGCACACGATCCAGCACGCGGTGTTGCTGTCGGGTGGCCAGAAGATCGACCTCGAGCACCTCCCCACCGCCTTCCGGACCGGCCCCGGGGTCGCGGCGCACCCGGCGGTGATGGCCCCGCTGGGCGACGCGATCAAGCGGTTCGAGCGCGAGTACCTCGTTCGGGCGCTGGCCGAGTCCGACGGCAAAAAGACCAAGGCCGCCGACTCCCTGGGGATCTCCCGCAAGAACCTCTGGGAAAAGCTGAAAATGCACGGGATCGACGCCGTGCAAGACCGCCTCTGACCTCGTCCGCGTAGACTCGAAGCGAGGCCTGTTTTTCCATGGAACAGCGACGGTCTTTGGGCTCAGATACGCGCATTCCAAAACGAAAGTCCAAGAAGAACCGGCCCGTCATCACCAGGCCGCTGGAGCTGACGGAAGGCGCGCCGCCCGGACCTCCCGCCCCCTTCCTGGTGATGCTCCGGGGCAAGGGGATCGTTCGCGAATTCCGGATCGACCGGCCCGCGATCACGATCGGCCGCGGTGAGGAGGCCGACGCCCGCCTCCTGGAGGAGGGGATCTCGCGCCTGCACGCGCGCGTCACCCGCGAGGGGGCGACCGTCACGGTCGAGGACCTCGGGTCGATGAACAAGACCTTCGTGAACGGTCAGGAGATCGCCGATCCGCGCGTGCTCGCCGAGGGGGACGAGGTCGGGCTCGGCAGCTCGGTGCTGTTCCGGTTCACCGCCGGGACCCCGGTCGACGAGGAGCTCCAGAAGGCGCTCTACGATCGGGCGCGCCTCGATCCGCTCACCGGGACGTTCCGCCGGGCCTACTTCGACGAGCGGCTGCGCGCCGAGTTCCCCTACGCCCAGCGCCACCGCACGGCGCTGGCCGTTGCGCTGATCGAGGTCGACGGCTTCGCGGCGGTCACCGAGGCGCACGGGCCGCTCGGCGGCGAGGAGCTGCTGGCCCACCTGGGCGTCCGGCTGCGCAAGGAGGCGGGCGAGCACGTGGTGGCGCGGTACGCGGACGAGACGTTCGCGATCCTGGCGCGCGCGGTCGACGCCGACGAGGGGCGCATGCTGGGCGAGCGGGTCCGCCGGTCCGTCGAGGCGGCCCCATTCCCGGTCGCCGCCACCTACGCGAAGATCACCGTCAGCGTCGGCCTCGCCGCCTATCCGCTCCCCCGCGTCGACAAGCCCGAGCCGCTGGTCGGAATCGCCGAGCGCGCCCTGGACGAGGCCAAGGCGCGCGGCCACAACCGGGTCGTCGTCGCCGAAGCGGGCGAAGGGCGTCCGGCGCGCTAGGCGTTTACGTCCAGCGGAAGAGCCGTAGCGCCAGCGTCGACGTCACCAGCGCCCAGGCGACGAGCACGCCGATCGGGAAGCTTTGGGACAGGAGCGAGGCGCCGTCGTTGACGACGTGGCGGAGGGCCTCGTTGAAGGCGCTGAGCGGCAGCAGGCGGATCACGGGCTGCAGGACCTCGGGGAACCGGCTGGCGGAGAAGAAGACGCCGGAGAGGACCATCATCGGCAGCGTCACCAGGTTGATGAGGCCGTTGGCGGTCTCGCTGTTCTGGGCGCGCGACGCGCAGAGCAGGCCGATGCCGGCGAACGACCAGGAGCCGAGCAGCGCGATCGCCAGCGCGGCGAGCGCAGAGCCCTGGATGACGACGCCGAAGACCAACCGGGCGAAGCCGAACAGCACCAGCACCTGCATCGGCACGAACAGCAGCCCCGCGATGCGGAACGACAGCAGGTAGTGGCCGCGGCGCATCGGCGTGGCGGCCAGGCGGCGCAGCAGCTTGCGCTGCCGGGCGTTGACGATGTTGAAGGCGGCGCCCCACATCGCGCCGTTGAGGAGCTGCATCCCGAGCAGGCCCGGCACCAGCCAGTCGACGTAGCGGGCGCCGCGCGCCACCGCGGTCTCGTCGCGCGTCGGCAGCGGGTCGCGGCGGCCGGCGTTGCTCTGCAGCAAATCGTCGATCTGCCGGCGGGCGGCCTGCGCGTCGGGGCGGGTCGGATCGAACCGGTAGGTGATCGGCTGTCCGGGGGGCGCGGCGACGGCCACCAGGACGTCACCGGTCTTGAGCCGCAGCGCCGCGCGGTCGGGGTCGTCGGTCTCGACGCGGGCGATGCCGCCGAGCGCCTGGGCGGCGGCGGCCGCCCCCGGCCCCGCGATCACCGCGATCCGGGGCTTCGCCGGCCCCTGGTTCCGGAACGCGATCCCCAGCGCGACGGTGAGCAGCAGCGGGAAGCCGAAGACCCAGAACAGCGAGCCCGGCTCGCGGACGAACTGCCGGAGGCGGGCCTTGGAGAGCTCGGCGAGCGGGCGGGGGTGCTTGGGGGTCGCGGTCGTCATTGACGGTTAGTCCTCGCGCAGCTTCCGTCCGGTCAGCGACAGGAAGACGTCGTCCAGCGTGGCGGTGCGTGACACCAGGCGCGTCGGCTCGACGCCGTGCTCGCCCAGGCGGGCGATCAGCGCCGGCAGCGCCAGGTGGGGCTCGTCGAGCGAGAGGACGTAACTGTCGGCTTGCGCGCGCACCGAGCGGACGCCGCGCAGGCCGGCGAGCGCGTCGGGCGGCAGCGGGCGGTCGGTGCTGACCTCGACCAGGTGGTGGCCGCCGATCTGGTCGATCAACGCGGCGGGCGTGCCGAGCGCGATCCGCTTCCCGTGATCGACGATCGCGACCCGATCGCAGAGCTGCTCCGCCTCGTCCATGTAGTGCGTCGTCAGCACCACGGTCCGCCCGCGGGCGCGCAGCGCCGCGATCGTGTCCCAGAGCGCGCGCCGCGACTGCGGATCGAGGCCGGTCGTCGGCTCGTCGAGGAACAGCACCTCCGGATCGCCGACCAGCCCCAGGGCCACCGCCAGCCGCTGGCGCTGCCCGCCCGACAGCTTCATCACCCAGGTTCCGCGCTTCTCCGAGAGCTGCATCTCGTCGAGCAGCGCGTCGACCTCCAGCGTCTTCCCGCCTTCGTAGAAGCTTTGAAACAGCCTCAGGGTCTCCTCGACGGTCAGCCGGTCGTAGAGCCGCGTCTCCTGCAGCGCCACCCCCAGCCGCGCGCGCAGCTCCTCCGGATCCTTGGCCCAGGTCCGCCCCAGCACCTCCACCGTCCCGCCGTCCATCGGGGTCAATCCCTCGAGGATCTCGACCGTGGTCGTCTTCCCCGCGCCGTTCGGGCCCAACAACCCGAAGCATTCCCCGCGCGCGACCTCCAGGTCGAGGCCGTCGACCGCCACGACGGCGCCGAACTTTTTGACGAGCCCTTCGATTCGGATCGCGAGGTCCGTGCTCATTCGAGGGGGCTCACTATACCCGCTCGCTCGCCCCCGGAGTCGCATCGCGCCTGCGGCGCTCGCTCGCGTGAACCGATGTTTACGTGCGGCCGCGCCCGTCGCCCGTGGCGTCCTTACCGGGCGGCGCTGCTCGCCGGACTAGGACTTTTTGCGGCGCGTGGTCTGCCTTTCGAAAGTGATTGCAGACCACGCGCCGCAAAAAGTTCGCAAGCGGCTCGAGGTGCCCGTCGAGACGCGAGGGCGGCGCCGCGCGCGCCGCGGGTTCACCGTCGGTCGAGCGGGAGGGAGCCGGCCCGAAGCGAGCAAGCGCCGCAGGCGCGACGCGAGTCCGGCGGCGGCGCGACGCGAGCGAGCGACCTACCGCCCGGTGCCGACTAGAACGTCAGTCTGAGCCCGAACCGTCCGCGGAACGGCGCCTGGTACGCCAGCGCATGCCCGTAGTTCGGGTTCTTCGCCACAGGCGAGCCGTTAATCGTCTTCGCATACGGGAGATCCGACGGCGTCCCGTTCACGATCGAGGCGGCCATCTGGAACGTGTAGTTGTCGTCGGTGAGCGTCGCTTCCTGCTGGTTGAACAGGTTGAAGAGGTCGATGTACGCCTCCAGCGTCACCTTCGGCGCGAGCTCGCGGCGGTAGGCGATCTTGGCGTTCAGCTCGCTGGTGGTCGGCGTGCGGCCGCCCGAGCCGCGCGGCAGCAGGAAGACCAGCTGCTGCTGCGGGACGATGGCCGAGATGTAGTTGCGCGGCATCCCGGAGCGGGCCGCGAACGACAGACCCAGGAGGATGTCCCCCTTGCCGAGCTCGTGGGTGTAGTAGCCGTCCACGTGGGCCAGGTGCGGCCGATCGTTGGGGAGCGGGCCGTTCTGGTTGTTGTAGAGGTCGGGGTAGTCGTAGGCGTTGTTGCCGTTCGGCGCGTAGTAGTTCTGCTCGGCCTGGTAGAGCCCCTCGTAGTTACCGATCAACCGCGAGTAGGTGTACGCGGCGCGGGCGGTCCAGTTCTTCGTGAAGCGCTGGTTCGCCGACAGCGTGATCGCGTCGTAGGTGCGCTCCGGCTTGGGGGCGTTCTTGAGCCCCTCCAGCGTCCCCAGCTTGGCCTGGGCGTTGGCCGCGATGCCGGCCTTGACCGGATCGGTCGGGTCCGCCATGGCGACCTCGCGGGCATCAGCGGCTTCCTTCTGGGCGGCGTTGATCGCCGACTGGGGAACGTGGCCGGGGTTCGCGAGCACGTAGGTGCCCGTCGGATCGGCGGCGCCGTCCTCGATGATGGTGCCCAGCCAGCGGTGCTGGTAGTCGAGCCGCACGGTCAGCCCCTCGCGGAGCTGGCGCTCGGCGGTGGCGACGATCTCGTTGTGGTACTGGCCGGCCAGGTTCTTCTGCACGGCGTAGGTCGCGCCGTTGTTGGCGACGAAGTACCCGCCCGCCGCGTCGGTGGCGCTGGCCGGAGGGAGGCCGCAGGAGCGCCAGTCGCCGGTGACCGCGCTGCCGTTGACCGGATCGGCGTTCGGGCAGGCGGCGTAGGGGGTGTTGTTGCGGGAGACGAGCCCCTCGCCACCGAAGTAGCGGGCCGACATGCTGAGCGGGATCGCCTCGAAGTAGCGCCCGTAGGCGAACGAGAGCTTCGACTTGCCGTCGCCGAACGGGTCGTAGATGGCGCCGAAGCGCGGGCCGATGTTCTTCGCGTCGAGGAAGGCGTTGCCGCGATAGTCCTTCAGCGTCTGCAGCTCGAGGCGCACGCCGGCGTTGACCGTCAGGTTGCGCAGCGCCGCCGGGCGATAGCTGTCCTGCAGGAAGAACGCGTTCGACAGGCTGGTGACGTAGGCCTTCAGCTCGTCCTGGTAGTTGGGGGCCTGGAGCAGGTTCATGAACGGCTCCGTCCCGTTCGGCCCGAAGGTCGACGGGAACTGGCCCGGCTGCAGGCTGAAGAAGGAGGTGCTGTTGAACTGGCCGGCCTGCGGATAGTTCGTGATCAGCGCGCGCGAGCCGAGCGGGCCGGAGTAGTAACGGTTCTGGTCGAAGGTCGTGTACTCGAGCCGCCAGCCGATCTTGGCCTCGTGGTGGCCGCCGGCCTCGAACAGGTGGGTCGACTTGACCTCGCCCGTCCAGCGGTAGGCGGTGTACTTCTTGGCCAGACCGAAGCCGCCGGCCTTGTAGTTGTCGACGGGGCAGGGCTGGAAGACCGAGCCGTCGGGGTTCGTGACCGGCTGGCATCCGGGCGCGCGCTCCAGGTCCCAGAGGTTGCCGCCCATGTACTCGGTCTGGTTCTGGGCGTTGAGCGCCGCGTCGGGCGAGCGGTCGTTGTAGTACTCGCGGTGCATGCCGGCGAAGGCGTCGATCTGCCAGCGGTGATCGAACAGCTTCGACGTCCAGTGCGCCGTCAGGTCGGTGTTGTTCTTGGTCAGCTCCTCGCGCGCCCAGGCCGGGTTCGAGATGAACTCGACGCCGTTGAACGACCGCATCTGGGTGTTGGAGTTGGGTGACCCGAACATCGACAGGGTCAGGTGGTGCTCGGGGCGCGGCACGTAGTCGACGGTGGTGGCGAAGTAGTAGGTCTTGCGCGACTCGGGGATGCGGGCCCGCCAGTAGGTGTTCTCGATCTGGATGTTGTTGCCGTTGGCGTCCAGGTCCTGCAGCGAGATGTAGGTCTGCCGGAAGACGTGGGTGTTGTTGAAGCGGGGCGCGAAGCCGACCCAGGCGAACAGCTTGTCCTTGATGATCGGCCCGCCCGCCTCGGCGCCGAGGCTGATGTCGTAGTCGGGCTTGCGCGTGTAGCCGAGCGAGCGCCCGACCGTCGTGATCGCCTTCGGATCGCTCGACCCCCAGTAGGGGGACCAGTAGCTGAACGCGGAGCCGTGGTACTCGTTGCTGCCCGACTTGAGCACGCTGTTGATGACGCCGCCCATCGCGCCGCCGTACTCGGCCTGATAGCCGCCGGCGTTCACGTCGATCTGGGTCAGGAACTCGAGGGGGAGGTTGGTGCCGCCGCCGGTCGACGGCGTGCCGGCCTCGAGGTTGCCGTACTCGATGCCGGTCACGTTCATGCCGTTGACGATGTAGATGTTCTCGAGGCCGGTGGCGCCGCCGATCGAGACGTTGCCGCTCGGATCGACGAACGTGCCGGGCGCGCGCTCGATGACGTCGCCGTAGGTCCGGGCCAGCGGGACGTTGAGGACGAAGTTCTCGTCGAACTGCGCGCCGATGTGGGCGCTGCCGACGTCGATGCTGGGCGGGCGCCCGGCGATGACGTAGGTCTGCTGGGTGGCCGCCTGGGCCGCGCTGGTGATCTTGACGCTGACCAGCACCGTCTTCTCGGCGGCGACGGCGACGTTCCCCTGCTCGACCTGAGTCGTCGCGTTGGCCAGGTAGAAGCGGACCGTATAGGTCCCGATCGGCAGGCTGGTGAAGAGGTAGTCACCGGTGTCGTCGGTGAGCGTCGCGTCCTCACCCTGGGGACCCTGGGCGATGACCGTGACCCCCCCGAGCGCCATCCCCGAGTCCTTGTCGGTCACGCGGCCCATGATGCGCCCGGTGGTGACCTGGGCATGGGCGGCTCCGGCAGTCATCAAAAGCGCCAGCCCCAGAACGGCGGCCCCACCACGAATGCGGTTCATCTGGCCTCTCTTTCGGTTCGACATGGTTGTCTCTTGGGGTGGCATGGCGCGTTCAGTTGGCACTCGTCGTCACCGTCGCCGTCACGGCGGCTCCCAGGGGTTGGCCGAGCGCGTTCGGCGTGGTGGCGTCGATGACGACGGTGAGGGTGGCACTGGCCGGCCATGCGGCGGCCGGGGTGATGCCGATCGTGCTGGGGTCGACATTGGCCACCGTCACCGGGATCGCCCCGGTGGTCGAGGACGTGACGGTGACGTGGGCGGCGACGTCGTCGGCGTTGACCACGTTGTTGAAGGCGACGGTCAACATCGTCGGGACCATGCTGGGCGAGACCATGTCCGGCGAGACCGCGCCGGCGGCGAACGCCGACGTGTTGAAGGTGAGGATGCCGTCCATGAGCAGCGGCCCCGCGCCGGTGAACGGCGTGCCGTCCTTGCCGCGCACCAGGGTCGGGTCGATGGTCAGCGTCACCGTCGTGCCCGACGGGAAGGCCACTTCCGGGGCCGTGAGCAGGCTCGGGCCGTCGAGGCGGAAGTTCATGTAGTAGTAGTAGGCGAAGAACGGCAGCAGCAGCCCGGTGGGCGAGCCGTTCGAGGCGTAGTCGGTGACCAGCGTCGTGGCCGGCGCGGCCCCCGACACCGAGGCCGTCACGGTGTCCGTGGCGCCCTCCGCGGGCACCGGTCCGATGGCCAGCGGGACCGGATCGAGCAGCCGATCGAAGACCGCGGCGATCCCGCGGACGTTGTCGAACCCGCCGCAGGCCCAGACCGGCGCCATCGGGTCGGTGGCGGCGTCGCAGCTGCACCAGTCGTGGGTCGTCTCCTGCTGGCACAGGCCGTCCGCAACCTCGACCACATCGACGGTGGCTTCGTCATCGCCGGTGAGGCAGGGATCGCCGGTCACGGCCCTCGCGGGGCAGACGATGGCGGTCGCATCGATCGTCGTGCGCGCGTAGCTCGGCTGTACGATGATGAACTTCGTCAGCACCGGCGCGCCCGGCTCGACGCTGTTGTCGGGAGCGCATCCGGCCGCCGCGGCCGCCGTGAGGGCCAGGGCAAACAGCGATCCGATCGCTGGGCAATGAGACATCCGGTTCATTCGCGGCTCCTTTGAGCTGTGTAGGGACGACATTTGCCGAGCGAAAGACGCACTCGTGGCGCGCATCGTAACAGTGAAACGCATCCCTGTTAATTTCGGCGGTTCGGGTCGTTGCTTTACCGACCTTGGAAACAGGAGTTGACGGAACCGCAGGAGTTGACGGAATCAGGCCGTCACGGTCGGGGGGCGCCGTCGCCTTTGGTGACTATCCCCAGCGTCTGTGCGCCGGCCCCCTTGCAGGTGTCCATGACCCGAACCGCGCGGCCGTAGTTGGCGTCGTCGGCGATCCTGAAGAACACCACCTTCTGCCGGTCGTGGCGCAGCCGGTCGGCGACCTGCGCCCCCAGCGCCTCCGGCGCCAGCGGCTCGCCGTTCAGGGTCAGGGCGTCGTGAGCATCCAGCTCGACGATGATCGGGTTCTCGCCCGGAGGCTGCGGCGTGGTGTCGGACTGGGCCTGGGGCACCTTGGCCACCAGCTGCTTGAGCATCACGGGCGTCATCACCATGAAGATGATGAGCAGCACCAGCACGATGTCGATCAGCGGGGTGACGTTGATCTCCCCCTGCGGCCCGCGCCGTCCGTTGCCGACCGAGAACGCCACTAGTTGGCTCCCCCCGGTTTTTGCTCGTCAGTCCCGAGCTGCACGTCCTCGATTCCGGCGCGGTGAATCGCCTCCATCGCCGCGCGCGCCACCCCGTAGTGGATGCGGTGGTCGGCCTTGAGGAAGACCCCCTTGTCGGGGTGCCGGCGGCGCTCTTCGGCGACGGCGGCCTCGAGCCCCACCGACGCGATCTTGTCGGCGTTCAGGTAGAGGTCGCCGGCGGCGTTGATCGAGACGATCAGATCCTTGTTGTCGTCGTTCTTCTTGTCGTGATGGCTGGTGATCGGCAGCTCGACGCTGACGCCGCGGACGATCATCGGCGTGATGACCATGAAGATGATCAGCAGCACCAGCACGACGTCGACCAGCGGGGTCACGTTGATCTCGGCCCGCACCTGCCCCTTGGGGTGGCGCTTCACCGTCAGCCGTCGCCGCGGCCGCGGCCGACCGGCGTTTCCCCCACCGTCGATCATGCGCCGCGCAGGATCGTGTCGACCAGCTCGGACGCGGTCTCGTCGATGTCGATGGTGATGTCGTCGAGGCGGGCGGTGAAGTAGTTGTAGAACCAGACCGAAACGATCGCGACGCCCAGACCGACCGCCGTCGTGACCAAGGCCTCCGAAATGCCCGCCGACACGGTGCCGATGCCGCCGCCCCCCTTGGTCGGGTCGGCGAGCTTCTGGAACGCGGTGATGATGCCGCCGACGGTGCCGAACAGCCCGACGAACGGGGCCGACGAAGCGACCGTCGCCAGCACAGGCATCCCCCGGCGCAGGCCGGCCAGCTGGCGCTCCTTGGTGCGCTCCATCGCCCGGTTGACGACCTCGGCGACCTCGAACGGCGCGGGTGTGCCAGCAGGTGTTCCGGGACGCCCGGTGCTGCGCGCGTACTCGTGGAGCCCGGCGCCGATCACGCTGGCGACCGGGCTGCCCGCGAAGCGCTTCTCCAGACCGACCGCCTCGCTGAGGCGCCCGGGCCCCTCGACCAGCGGTGCCAGCGCCTCGATGTAGCCACGCGACTGCTTGCGCCCGCGCCAGAACGTCGCCAGCCGCTCGCCCGCGATCGCCAGCGAGTAGAGCGACATGATCACCAGCACGACGACCACCGCTCGGGCGGTGAAGCCCATCTCGTGCCAGAGGCCAACTAGCGTGAAATCCATGGGTCTGTCTCCCTGTTCGGGCGGTTTTATTGCGACTTGAACTCGAAGGTGGCGGGGTAGCAGAACGGGACCGGCATCGCGTTGGCCATCAGGGGGCGGAACCGCCAAGACGACTTGACCGTGCTGGTCACGCCCTCATCCAGCTGCGGGTCGGCCCCCTTCATGATCGTGATCTTCTCGACCGCGCCAGAGGTGCCGACGCAGATCTTGGCCAGCACGCGGTAGACGACGCCGGCCCGGCGCAGCGACGGGGGGAAGGGCGGGTCGGGGCCGGTCAGCTTCTGCGCCGCGCCCATGTTGGGGGGGAGGAACTTGGCCGGCGGCCCGGTGGCGCCCACGACACCGCCGGGCGTCCCGCCGATCTTGCCGCCTAATGTCCCGTCGACGGTGCCGCCGACTGTGCCGCCGGCGACGCCCCCTTTGACGCCCCCCTTCTCACCCGCCTTCTCCCCTTCGTCGCCCTTCTCCTCGGGCTTCGGTGTCTCCTTCGGGGTTTCCTTCGGCGTCTCCGGTTTCGGCGTCTCGCGGGGCTGGACGATCTCGGGCGTCTTGGTCGGCACGACATGCGGCTTGACCGTCGGCTTCTTGCGGGCCGCGCCGCCGCCGCCGGCAGGGGGAGGCGGTGGCGGGGGGGGCGGGGCCGACGCCATGAACGTCACCCGCACCATGGGCGGGGTCAGCTCCTCGATGTGCCAGAACGAGTAGGCGACGCCGCCCGCGATGAGCGCGACGTGCAGGGCGACCGACGCCGCGTAGATCAGCCGGCGCCGCCCCGAGCGGGGGTGCGGCCGAGACTGCGCGCGGTAGGCGTCGAAGGCCATCGGTCAGGACTTCCCGCCGCGCGCAACGGCGGCCCGGCGGTGCCATTCGTCGGCCTCGTCGACGGCCCCCTGCCAGGCGATCGGATCGCCGAACAGGCCGAACGACTTCTGCCGCCAGAGCAGGGCCAGGTAGGTCATCGCCTCCGGATACCGGGCCCGCAGCGCCAGGGACCGCTGCAGGTAGTCGATGCCGACATCGGCCAGCGCCACCCGCTCGTCACCGGTGATGTCGCTGGCCGCGGTCGGGGGGGGCGTCGGCGCTGGCTTGGGAGGGTGGGGCCAGGGGTCGTGGGCGGCCATTTCGGGGCCGCCGCCGTGACCCGAGAGGAGCTGCCAGATGAAGGTGCCGACGCCGTACTGGGTCTCGGCGTCGGCGGGGCGCAGCGCCGCCGCCCGCTTCGACCAGGTGAGGGCGTCGCGCCACTTCCCCCACTTGAAGTAGACCTCCTGCAGGCCACGGACGACGCCGACGTCGTCGGGCGCGCGCCGGTTGCGTTCCAGGAACGTCCGCTCCAGGGCCGGGAAGTCGTCGGTGTCGAACCAGGTCTGGATGGTGAGCTGGTCGGCCCGCGGATCGCTGGGCGTCAGCGCCTGCAGCTTCGCGAACGCGGCCAGCGCGCAGGCCGCCGCCCGCTGGCTGGTCGGATCCTTGCCCCCCGGGGCAATCAGCTGACGGCAGGTGTAGCCCTTGTTCAGCCAGAGCGTCGGCAGCTCGGGGACCAGCGCCTCCGCCACCTCGAACGCCGCCACCGCTTCGGCGTAGCGCCCGCGCTTGTAGAGCTCGTTCGCTTCCTGAATCTGCTTTCGGCCCCGCACCTGGGTGCAGCCGCCGGCGGCGAGGGCGAGGGCGAGGGTGTTAATGAAGATCGAAGATCTGAAGCTCATCACCGCCACGAGAGAAGCTCTTGAAGCGCTTGAGCACGACCAGCTTGCCGGCGCGCGTCCGCCAGGTGACCGGACGCGGGGTGAAGACCCGCCCCCGCAGCGCGACCGTCCCCTGTTCCGCATCTGTGGTGTAGACGTCCAACATCGGGAGATCGGCCTTTTGGCGCTTGATCGCGTCGGGGTTCAGCGGATCCAGCGCCAGACCGAACGTCAGCCCGCCCGGCGCCGGCCCCTCTTCCACCAGCAGCGACTTGATGTCGTAGAGCCGGAACGGAACCGGCAAGGTCGCCGGCTGCTGCTTGCCCATCGCATCAATCACATCGACGCCGGAGCCGTCCTGATTGAGCTCGACGAAGGCAGAGCGCCCCGGATGCTGGCGCCGCAGCAGGTTGGTCACAGCCCAGCCGGGGACGTCGGCGATCTCCCCTTCGGTCAGCACCTTGCCGGAGAGCGCGTCCACGACGACCCGCCGCGGCGGCTTGCGCACGTCCGCCGACTTGTCGTACGCGCCGGCGCGTTCGCCCAGGATGCGGGTGTAGCCCTCGTAGAACCCGATGAACCGCAGCGGCGGGGCGGCCAGCTGGCCGGCGGCGTCGATCTTGAAGGTCTTCGCCTTGCCCGCCGGGGTCAGGGTCGCGAGGGTGTACGGCGTCAGCGTGTAGCTGGCCTCCGCCCCCTTGGGTCCCAGCTTGCGATCGACGCCGATCAGCAGCCCGGCGCGGGGCGTGCCGTCGGCCGGCGGTCGCGCGAAGTCGGTGGTGGGGCCGATCCTCACGACCGGCTTCCCGGTCGCGAATCCGAGGGCGAACACCGGCGCGGCGTCGTCGGGCTTCTCGCGCGCGATCAGCACCGCCCCCTTTCCGTCGGACAGCGGCTCGAGCGTGACGGGCAGGAGCGTCGTCCCCGGGAGGTCGAAGGCGCTCGTCGGCTTGCCGGTCGCGACGTCGTAGATCTCCAGCTTGGCGAAGGTGGCGCCGTCGGTGCGGATGACAGCCAGCATCTTGCCGGTGCGGTCCAGACCGAACACGTCGTCGAAGTAGCCGTCGGTGCCGGTCGCGGCCTTCGGCTTCAGCGTCTGGGCCGGGTCGATCGGTTTCGGATCGCCCTTCGTCGGCGCGGCCTGCGCGGCCGGCACGGCCAGCGCGGCCAACGCGGTGATGCCCAGCAGCGGGGGCAGAGCGCGCGCGATCAGCAGGCGTCGGGTCATGCCCGGCAGCGTAGGACTATGCGCCCGCGCGCGCGAGAAAAGCGTCGATCTTCGCCTGCGCATCCGGCGTCGGGTCGATGAACTTGACCCCCATCCGCAGCTCTTCCGGGCCCGCCGCCGAGACGATCTCGCCCGAGACCTGGACCGGGCCGGTGTCGCCCGGGAGGGTGAAGGTGAGGTTCACGACCGTCCCGACCGGCAGCGGAATGGTGTGCTCGAGGCGCAGGCCCCCCTTGGACAGGTTCCCGGCCCGGCGGAAGTAGCGTTCGCTGCCGGTGGTCTCCTCGACCCACATTTCGATCGGAAGCCGGGGGGCGCCACGGCGTTCTCCAGTGGGTTCAGACATGTTGGCAGTTTAACACCAGCGCGCCGCCCGCCAAAAACCGCGCTTTGCAGCCGTCCCCAAGCCAGGTATGAAAGTCGGAATGTCACGAAGGCGGATCTTAGTTACCGGCGGCTCGGGTTTCCTCGGCTCCCACCTGTGCGAGCGGCTATTGAACGATGGCCACGAGGTCGTCTGCCTCGACAACTTCTTCACCGGCTCGCGCGCGAACGTCGAGCACCTGCTGGACAACCATCGCTTCGAGCTGATGCGTCATGACGTCACCGAGAGGATGACGATGGAGGTCGACGAGGTCTATCACCTGGCCTGTCCCGCCTCGCCCATCCACTACCAGCGCAACCCGGTGCGGACGATCCGGACGGCGGTCGAGGGGACCCTGAACATGCTCGACCTGGCCCGCGAGGCCAAGGCGCGCATCCTGATCGCGTCGACGTCGGAGGTCTACGGCGATCCGACCGAGCACCCGCAGCGCGAGAGCTACTGGGGGAACGTGAACCCGATCGGCCCGCGCGCCTGCTACGACGAGGGGAAGCGCTGCGCCGAGTCGCTGGCCGTCTCCTACGCGATTCAGTACGCGGTCGAGGTTCGCATCGTCCGCATCTTCAACACCTACGGACCGCGCATGCACGAGAACGACGGTCGGGTCGTCTCGAACTTCGTCGTGCAGGCGCTGCGCAACGAGCCGATGACGGTCTACGGTGAGGGGCAGCAGACGCGATCGTTCTGCTACGCGACCGATCTGATCGAGGGCTTCACCCGCTTGATGGCCAGCCCGCACGGCGTCGACCCGGTCAACCTGGGGAACCCGCGCGAGACGACCGTGCTGGAGCTGGCCGAGATGATCAAGCGGCTGTCGAAGTCGAAGTCCGAGATCGTCCGCGCCCCACTCCCCAAGGACGATCCGACGCGGCGCAAGCCCGACATCACCCGGGCCCAGCAGCTGCTCGGGGGCTGGGGCCCGCGCGTCACCCTCGAAGAGGGGCTCGCGGCGACGATCGACAACTTCAAGTCCCGCCTGGGTCTGTAGCCCGCTCCAGCCGGTCGCTGACCCGGTCGAGCCGCTCCCCGGTGATCGGGTGGGCGAGGCCCGGGGCGGCGACATCGGCCAGCGGGACCCGCACGAACGCCCGTTCCAGCAAACGCGGGTGGGGGACGATCAGGGCCGGCGGGTCGTCGACGATCGCGTCGTCGTAGAGCAGCAGATCGATGTCGATGGTGCGCGCGGCGTGCACCTGGCCCGGCGGCCGCACCCGACCGAGCGTCCGCTCCACGTCGAGGCAGACGGCCAGGAGCTCGCGCGCCGAGAGCGCCGTGGTGACGCGCGCCGCCGCGTTGAGGTAGCGCGGCTGCGGCCCGGGCGCGACCGCCTCGGTCTCGTAGTTTGGGGAGGTTGCGGCCACCGCGACCCCCCGCGCCGCGAGCAGGGACAGGGCCTGCGCCAGCGTCACGGCCCGCGCGCCCAGGTTGGCTCCCAGTCCCAGATAAGCCGTCGCCATGCCGCCGCCCCACTTTAGATGATAAGAACTCCGGCGGTGAGCACCGGGACGTTGGCCGCGGCACTCTCCGGGCTGGCGACCAGCCTGGGGGCGCTGCCGTTCCTCTTCATCCGCGAGCTGCCCCGGCGGGCGTACGACGGCATCCTGGGGCTCGGCGCGGGGCTGATGCTCGCCGCCGCGACGCTGGGTCTCCTCGCCGAGGCCCTGCACGGTCTGCGCGGCGCCGACGGACTGCAGCTGGGGCAGCTGGCGCTGGTGGTCGCCGGTTTCTGCGCCGGCGTCGGGATCGCCGCCGCGATGGATCGCTTCATCCCGCACCACCACGCCGGCGGGCATCATCAGCACCTGGGGCACGCCCCGGGACACGACGTTCACGATCGCGAGGAGACGACCGACGTCCGGCGCACCTCGGCCCGGCGCGCCTACGCGGTCGTCGGGGCGTTGAGCCTGCACCGCATCCCCGAAGGGCTGGCGATCGGCGCCGGGTTCGCGGTGCCCGGTGCAACGCGGATCGGGATCATCCTCGCGATCGCCGTCGGCGTGCAGAACGTCTGCGAGGGGATAGTGATGGGGGCGCCGCTGCGTCAGGGGGGGATCTCGCCGGGGCGCGCGCTGGGGATCGTCGCGCTCACGGGGCTCACGATCCCGGTCGCGGCGGTGATCGGGCAGGCGGCGGCCGGCGCGGCGACGGCGATGATGCCGTTCGTCCTGGCCCTGGCCGGCGGCACGCTGATCTATCTGACCTCGAACGAGATCATCCCCGAGTCGCACAGCCACGGGAACGAGGGGACGGCGTCGGCGGGGTTGGTGCTCGGCTTCCTGCTCACGATGGTTCTGGAAGCGGTCCTGCACTGATCTAGTTCGGGACCCTGAGAGGGTCCCGCGCCCCCCGCGATGGGCTCGCGCAGGCTAAGCCTGCGCTCCCCCGACGCGATCCCTGTCGGCACCGGGTGCCGACAGGGTCGCCCGGCAGGCGGTCACGAACAGCAGCAGCCCGGCGACCGCGTGGAACCCCAGGATCCAGTTGCGTGACGCGTGCTGGGGGAAGCCGGCGCCCGCGAGGGTCTCGAGGATCTGGCGCGGCACCGACAGCATCACCAGCGTCACCGCGATGGAGGCGCGCGCCCCGGCCGGCGCTGGACCGCGGGCGAGCAGCGCGGCCGGCAGCAGCAGGACCAGCACGTTGTGCGCCCAGGAGAGGGGGTTGAGCAGCGGGATCAAGCAGGTCCACATCGCGAAGCAGGGGGCATCGGGGCCGTCGGGGGCCCGCCGCCGGAGCGTCAGCGCCGTCGCGACGCCGAGCAGCAGGAGCGTGGTCGCGGCCGTGAGCGCGTGGGCGAGCGCCGGACGATCCACGATCGGGGTCGTGTAGATGCTGGCGATGAACAGGCGGGCGAAGATGCCGCGCACCGAGGCGGTGTTGTGGGTGCCGATCTCGAAGATCCGGATCGCGGGGCCGGCGCTCGCCAGAAACACGCGCACCGCGCCGAGCCCCCCCGTGAAGGGCCAGGAGATCGCCGTGATCGCGCCCAGCGCGACGACGATGCCGAGCGCGAGCCGCCGGGCCCGCAACGCGAAGAAACCGAGGAGCAGCGCGGGCGTCGACTTGATCGCGATCGCCCCGGCGAACCACCCCGCCGACCAGCGCGGGGCGCGGCGTTCGTAGCTCCACCAGCCGGCGGCGATCAGCGTCGCCAGCAGGATCGACCACTGTCCGTAGCCGAGGTTGAACACCACGGGCGGCCAGAGGCAGAGCGCGACCGCCGGCATCCAGCTGCGGGCGAGCGGAGGCAGCCGCTCGGCGCCCCTCCAGATCGCGAGCAGGAGGCGGGTGAGCACCAGCAACAGCACCAGCGAGAACCCGAACCAGGCCAGCGTCGCCCCCTTGTAGCCGAGCGGGACGAGGGGACGGATCAGCAGCGCCGCCGCCGGTGGATGGGTCTGGGAGGGGGCCCCTTCCCAGAACGGCCCGGCCTGCGTTCCGAGCCGGGTGCCGAGCGCATCGGCGGTGTCGCGATCGAGCGCCTCGGCGGGGTGCCCCTCGGCGATCCAGTAGGCCGAGACGTAGTCGTACTTGAAGTCGAGCGGCTTGGTGACCCCGTGCAGGTCCTGCAGGTAGTGATCTCCCGAAGAGAGCGTGGCCGCGAGCAGCGCGATGACGAAGAGCGGCCGGCCGAAGCGGCGCTGGCGCAGCGACGTCGCCATCAGCTCCCGATGATATCTCGAACCCCCGCGCTTCGCGCGGGAGCGGCAGGGAGCGGCAGAGCAGTTGTTGAAGTAGCCGCACCCCCGCGCTTCGCGCGGGAGCGGCAGAGCAGTTGTTGAAGTAGCCGCACCCCCGCGCTTCGCGCGGGAGCGGCTAGCGTTCCCGTTCGAGGAGGACGGCGCGAAGGATGGTACAGAGGCGCGACTTCACGTCGGCGGGGACGGCGACGACGGCCGCGGGGGCCTCCATCATCCGCGCCACCAGGCGATCGCGCACCTTCCGCCCCTTTTCCGTGACGATCAGCTGCTTCACCCGGCGGTCATGGTCGGCGCCCTGCCGGGCGATGAGACCGCGCGACTCCAGCTTGTCGACGATCCCGGTGACGTTCGAGGCGTCGCAGACCAGGGCGTCGGCGAGCGAGCTCATGGGGACCGGCTGCGCCGGATCCAGGGTGCGGAGCGCGTGCCCCTGGACGGGCGTCAGGTCCATCTCCGCGCAGAGCGCGATCCACCAGCCCTTTGTGCTGATCACGAACTCGATCAGTGTCGACCAGAGCGGATCTGGTTCGTCGTGATTTCGGGCGGCGTTGGGTGCCATCACGAGTCATATTGCCGTGAAGGTAGACGGTTGACAACCTCAAATATTGTCGTGTACCACTATGGCCGTTCCCAAATGACCGCAGAGTCCAGGACAAGGGCACAAACGATGAAGACGACCGCATTGATGTTGGGGGCGCTCCTCGCAGGGGGGAGCGCGATCGGCTGCAAGACCGCGGAGGCGCCGGCGAAGGCGGCCGACGCCGAGGCGCCGCCGGTCGCGGTATCGCTGGTGCCGGTCAAGGACGTCAAGACGCCGCGCGTGGTGACGCTGTCCGGGACGCTGATCGGCGCCGAGGAGGCGCAGGTCGCCGCCGGGGCGGCCGGCAAGGTGGTGCAAACCTTCGTCGAGCGCGGCTCGGTGGTGAAGAAGGGCGCCCTGCTCGCCAAGCTCGACGCGCGCGCGCTCGGCGCCCAGGCGAGCCAGGCCGCCGCCGATCTCGAGGGGATGAAGCTGCAGGCGGCGCAGACCAAGCTCGACTGCGAGCGGACCGATCGGATGTTCGAGAAGGGGGCGATCGCCAAGGCCGACTACGAGAAGGTGCACACCCAGTGCGCCAGCTCGAAATTCACGGTGGATTCGGCCGAGGCGCGCAGGTCGCTGACCGCCGAGGCGCTGCGCGACACCGAGATCCGGGCCCCTTTCGCCGGCATGGTCGTCGAGCGCGCCGTCACCGCCGGCGAGTACGTGCGCCCCGATTCGCGGGTCGCCACGCTGGTCGACGTCGACTCGCTGCGGGTCGAGATCACCGTCCCCGAGGCCGACATCCCCAACGTCAAACAGGGGATGCTGGTCGACTTCCAGGTTGGTTCGGCCGAAGGCTCGCGCCGCTATCACGGCAAGATCCGCTACGTCGGCCCGTCGGTGCGGCGGCAGAGCCGCGACGCGGTGGTCGAGGCGGTGTTCGCCAACGAGAGCCACGATCTGCGCCCCGGGATGTTCGTGACCGCGCGGCTCGCCATCGGTGAGCAGACGTTGCCGTCGGTGCCGGCCAAGGCGGTGCGCAGCGAAGGCTCGCTCCGCCACGTCTTCGTGGCGGTGGGCGGCCGGCTGGAGGATCGCCTGGTGCAGGCGGGCGAGGCGCAAGGGAGCGAGGTCCCGATCGTGAGCGGCCTCAAGGCGGGCGAGCAGGTCGTCGCCGAGTTGACCCCCGACGTACGCGACGGCGTACGGGTCAAGTAGGCGCGCCATGCAGTGGCTAGCCAGCATCTGCGTCCGACGCCCGGTCTTCGCGACGGTCATCATCCTGACCATCGCCGTCGTCGGTTTCGTCGGCTACAGCAAGCTCAACATCGACCGCTTCCCCAACGTCGACCTGCCGATCGTGCAGGTCGTGACCGCGCTCCCCGGCGCGGCGCCGGAGGAGGTCGAGACCGAGGTGTCCGACAAGATCGAGGAGGCGGTCAACACCATCAGCGGCATCGACGAGCTGCGCTCGATCTCCACCGAGGGCGTCTCGCAGGTCATCGTCAGCCTTCAAGCTGGACAAGGACGTCAACGTCGCCGCCCAGGAGGTGCGCGACCACGTCTCGACGGTGCTGCCGAACCTCCCCGAAGGGACCAAGAGCCCGGTCATCAGCAAGCTCGACCCGGACGCCGCGCCGGTGCTGTTCGTCGCGCTCGAGTCGCCGCGGCCGATCCGCGAGGTGACGGAGTTCGCCGACCACGAGGTGCGGCAGGCGCTCGAGAACGTGTCCGGCGTCGGCCAGGTCACCATCGTCGGCGGCCGCAAGCGGCAGATCCAGGTCTGTCTGGATCCGGTCCGGCTGCGCGCCGCCGGCCTGACCGCCGTCGACGTGCAGCGCGCCATCGTGGCCCAGAACATCAGCACGCCCGGCGGCTCCGTCGACACGGGCCCGCAGCGGCTGACCTTCCGGGTCAGCGGCCGCGTCGAGAGCGTCGAGGCGGTCGAGGAGATCGTCGTCCGCAGCGTCGGCGGGCACCCGATCCTGATCCGCGACGTCGGCCAGCGTGGTCGACGGAGAGGAGGAGGCCGAGACCGCGGCGAGCATCGCCGGCAAGCCGGCGGTGGTGCTGTCGATCCGCAAGCAGTCGGGCGAGAACACCGTCGCGGTCGTCGACGCGCTGCGCGCGCGCATGGAGGAGATCGACCCCGACGCTCGCCGGCCGGCTACAAGCTGAACGTCATCCGCGACAACACCGAGAGCATCCGCACCAGCGTCGACGCGGTCAAGGAGCACCTGATCCTGGGCGCTCTTCTGGCGGCCCTCGTGGTGCTGCTCTTCCTCGGCAACCTGCGCAGCACGATCATCGCCGCGCTGGCGATCCCGATCTCGATCATCGGCACCTTCGTGCTGATGTGGCTGCTGGGCTTCACGCTGAACACCATCACCCTGCTGGCGCTGGCGCTGGCGGTCGGCATCGTCATCGACGACGCCATCGTCGTGCTGGAGAACATCTTCCGCTTCATCGACGAGAAGAAGATCCGGCCGATGCCGGCGGCGATCTACGCCACGCGCGAGATCGGCCTGGCGGTGCTGGCCACCACGCTGTCGCTGCTGGCGGTGTTCCTGCCGGTGGCGTTCATGCGGAGCATCCCGGGGCGCTTCCTGCGCAGCTTCGGCCTGACCATGGGCGCCTCGATCGCGATCTCGCTGTTCGTCAGCTTCACCCTGACGCCGATGCTGGCGTCGCGCTGGCTGCGGCTCGACCTCGCACCGCCCGAGAGCGCGGCGCAAGTCGCTGCTCGAGCGCTGGTCGACTGGTTCTACCGGCCGATCGAGCGGCTCTACATGGCGATCCTCGGCTGGGTGATGCGACCGCCGCTGGATCGTCGTGGTCGCCTCGATCGCGACGCTGGGCTCCTGCGTGCCGCTGGTCAAGGCGGTGCCGAAGGGCTTCCTGCCCAAGAACGACGAGGCGCAGTTCGAGATCAGCGTGCGCGCGCCCGAGGGGACCAGCCTGGCCGCGACCCCGATCGCCGCCGAGCGGATCGCGCGCGAGGTGCGCGCAGTGGCCCGAGGTGGAGACGACGCTGGTCACCATCGGCGACAACCAGCAGAAGACGCCCAACCTGGCGTCGATCTACGTCCGGCTGCTGCCGCCGGACAAGCGCCGGCTGTCGCAGGACCAGCTGCAGGACAAGGTCGCGCCGCGAGATCCTTCCCGCGCCAGCCGAAGGACTACCGGATCAGCACGCTCGGCGGTGGCGGCCTTCGGCTCCGGCACCTTCAGCAGCGCGACGGTGCAGTACATCCTGAGCGGGCCTGACCTCGACCAGCTGACCAAGTACACGGCCAACATCGTCAAGAAGCTGAAGGAGATCCCCGGCGCGGTCGACATCGACACCACCTGGTGACCGGCAACCCGGAGGTGGTCGCCGACCGTCAACGGCCCAAGGCGGCTGACCTGGGGGTCAACGTGGCCGACGTGGCCTTCGCCTCGCAGCTGCTGATCGGCGGGGTGAAGGTGTCGCGCTACGAGGAGGCAGGGCGCGAGTACGACATCCTGGTGCGCGCCGACGAGCGCTTCCGCACCAGCGCCGAGGTGCTGAGTCAGCTGACGGTGCCGTCGAGCCGGCTGGGGGTGGTCCCGCTGACCGACGTCGTCGAGCTGAAACGGGCCGAGGGCCCCTCGAAGATCGACCGCTACGACCGCCAGCGCCAGGTGCATGTTCCTGGCCAACACCGCGCCGGGCGTCGGCTCGGGCGAGGTGGGCGCGGCCCTCGAGAAGATCGTCAAGGACGATGAAGCTGCCGTCGCAGTACCGGTTCGTCGCCTTCGGGCAGTCGAAGGAGATCGCCCGCACCGGCAAGGCCTTCATGATCGCCTTCGGGCTGGCGTTCATCTTCATGTACCTGATCCTCGCGGCGCAGTTCGAGTCGTGGCTGCACCCGATCACCATCCTGCTGGCCCTGCCGCTGACGGTGCCGTTCGCGCTGGTGTCGCTGCTGATGCTCGGCCGTCGCTCGACATCTTCACGATGCTCGGCATCCTGGTGCTGTTCGGCGTGGTGAAGAAGAACTCCATCCTCCAGATCGACCACACCAACCAGCTGCGCGCCGAGGGATACTCGCGGCGCGACGCCATCCTGCACGGCAACCGCGACCGCCTGCGGCCGATCCTGATGACCACCCTGGCGTTCGTGGCCGGCATGTTCCCGCTGGTGATCTCGAACGGGATCGGCGCCGGGTTCAACCGCGCCACCGCCGGGCCGGTGGTCGGCGGGCAGCTGCTGTCGCTGCTGCTGACCCTGCTGGCGACGCCGGTCGCCTACTCGCTGTTCGACGACCTGTCGGGCTTCGCGCGGCGGCGTGTTCAGGATTCGCACCCGGCCGGCCTCGGAGACCGGCGCCGACGAGATCTCGGGGGAGCGCCGCCCAGCATCGTCGTCGAGGGGCATCACGTGGCTCCGCATGAGAAGGTGGCGTCGTGATGAAAAAGAAACTCGCCACGTTGCTCGCGCTCGCGCTGGGGCTCGCCGCTGCGCGCGCCTCGGCGACGCCCGCCCCGCAGACGACCCAGGACGTTCACGAGCTGACCCTCGACGAGGCGCTGGCCAAGGCGAAGCAGCGCAACTGGACGCTGGCCGCCGAGAAGGGGCGCCTGGCCCAGGCGCAGACCCAGATCTCCTCGGCCTGGGCGCTGCTGCTCCCCAACATCGCGGCGCAGGGGAAGTACACCCGCAACTACGCCGAGGTTCGAGTTCGACACCGCCGGGGGATCGATCCTGATCCAGCCGATCAACCAGCTCGACGGCGTGATCAGCTTCCAGGCGCCGCTGATCGTCCCGGCCGCCTATCCGGGGCTGAAGGCGGTGGAGGCGAACGTCGCTGCGTCGGGGGCGTCGTACGAGACCTCCGTGGACAACGTGCTGTTCAGCGTCGCCCAGACGTTCTACGCCGCGGCGGTCTCCGATCAGGTGCTGGTGGCGCGGCAGTCGAACATCGACGTCGCCAAGGCGACGCTGGCCAACGCCCAGACGCGGCTCGCGGCCGGGACGGTCACCAAGGTCGACGTCGACCGCGCCGAGCTGGCGCTGGTGCGCGTGCAGCAGCTGTTGCTCGAGGCGCGCCACGGCCGCGACCAGACCTATCGCACGCTGCGGACGCTGATCGGCGCCCAGGAGACGTTCGTCGTCAGCGCCCCCGAACCGCCGGCGACGATCCCGGCCGAGAAGGAGGACCTGCAGACGGCTCTCCAGCTGCGCCCCGAGTACAAGCAGCTGCAGCTCTCGTTCAAGGCCGCCGACCTGAATCGGGTCACCGACGGCCTCAAGTGGTCGCCGTCGATCTCCGCGTTCGGCAACGCCCGCCGGTTCAACTACCAGAACTTCCACTTCGACAACTACTCGTGGGCGGTCGGGCTGCAGCTCGACTGGGTCATCTACGACGGCGGCGCCCGCGACGCCCAGCGCCACATGGCCGCCGCCCAGATGACCGAGCTCAACGCCCGCTCCCAGGTGCTGACCGACAACATCTCCGACGACCTGGCCAACGGCCGCAGCCTGTTCACGACCAAGCAGTCGGCGCTGCAGGCGGCGACGCGGGCGCTGGCGCTGGCGAAGGAGACGCTGGAGCTGGTGCGCACGCAGTACGAGGCCGGCACGGTCACCCAGGTCGATCTGCTGCAGGCCCAGGACGGCCTGATCGGCTCCGAGGAGGCGCTGGCCCAGGCCCGCTTCGACCTCGCCGTCGCCGACTTGACCCTCCGCCGCACCGCCGGGACCTTCCCGCCCAAGTAACCTCCGACCTCCCTCGCCTCCGTCCGCGGAGGAGAGGGTCGGGGCCTCCGACCTCCCTCGCCTCCGTCCGCGGAGGAGAGGGTCGGGGCCTCCGACCTCCCTCGCCTCCGTCCGCGGAGGAGAGGGTCGGGGTGAGGAGGTCCGGGGCGTCGAATCTTGAATCGGCGCTGGTTGGTTGGCGCGTTCTTCGCGGACCAACTACCGCGGTTTCAAGCGGGCGGACCGGCGTCAGGCGTGGTTGTGACCGGGTCTGGCGTCTTCGTCGCTTGGGCGCGGCGCAGGACGAGCAGCAGCACCAGAGCGCCGAGCGCCCCGATGTTGAGTTGGAGAGCCCACGCGGGCGGGGATTCGAACCCGACAAGAAGCTGCGTCCCGGTGTCGTAAAAGAAGCCGCCGCGGACCCGCTCGCTGTTCCCGGCCACCCCGATTCCGATGAAGCCGAACATCGCGCAGCGGTACTGAAACCCCGACACGATTAGCGACAGCAGTTGGGGCAGCAACCCTACGAGGACGAGGCGATAGCCGTTTGGACGGCCGCGCACGAGTTGGATGCCGCCGGCCATCGCGGTCAACATCAGCGCTGCGAAGAGGGTGATAAAGGTGGCGTTCGCCCAGGCGACCGACGACTGGCCCCCTGCGACGGCTTCGGACCATACGGCCGTCAGCTCACGTGCGTAACGGACGAGCAGGCGAAGCTCCAGGACCGCCCCGATCGTCAGCACGGCGCCCAGGATTCGGAGGCCCACCTCGCTCTTCCTAGCGACCATCGGCCTACGATACTCGCTGCGACGGCGAACGGCGGCGTGAGCGGGATCAGGCGCTGAAAATGAAGACACCCTCTCCTCCACTTGCGGAGGAGAGGGTCGGGGCCTCCGGATCGCCCTCTCCTCCGTCCGCGGAAGAGAGGGTCGGGGTGAGGAGTCCGCCCTACCGCCAGTAGCGGGTGATCGCGAAGTCGCTGTTGCTGCCGCCGTTGGCGCTGCCGGCGGCCAGCACCCGGACCGCCGGGATGCGCTCGTCGGTCTGCAGCAGCACCGCGCTGGCCTGGTCGGCGCGGGTACCCTGGGCGACGGGGGTCAGCACGATACCGGTGCCGCCAAAGCTGGTGTCGAGCGCGCCGTCGGGCTGGTAGCGGACGACGGCGAAGTTCCCCGCCGAGCTGTTGGCCTCGTAGGCCCAGCCGGCGACGACCAGCTTGCCGTCGCTCTCGATCGCCAGGCCCTGGGCCTCGTCCCAGTTGCTGGTCTGGACGGCGGTGACGACCTTGCCCGGCGTCGGGGCGAGGCCGAACGACGAATCGAGCTTGCCGCCGGCATCGAGGCGCACCAGCGCGAAGTCGTGGCTGGCGTGGCCGGCGATCACCAGCTTGCCGTCGGGGGTGACACGCACGGCCCGCGCCGCGCCGATGGTCGAGCCCATCAGCGCGGTGACCTTGCCGGTGCCGGCAGCGCCGAAGCCCGCGTCGAGGGTGCCGTTCGCCAGGTAGCGGGCGACCGTGAAGTCCCCCTCGCCGCCGGCGGCGACGATGCGGGCCTCGCCCCCGACGGTCTGCAGCGTCATCGCGTAGATCGAATCGCGGCCGCCGTTGGCGGCCAGGCTGGTGATCACCTTGCCGCCGGAACCGAAGCCGGCGTCGAGTGAGCCGTCGCTGTTGTAGCGGGCGAGGGCGAAGTCGACGCCCGTGCCGCTCGCCCCCTGGCTGGTGTCGCCGCCGACGAGGATCTTGCCGTCGGCCTGGATGAGCAGCGCGTAGGCGGTGTCGGAGTCGGCGCCGAACGCGGTCGTCACCTTGCCGCCGGAGCCGAAGCCGGCGTCGAGCGAGCCGTCGCTGTTGTAGCGGGCGAGGGCGAAGTCCTGGCCGCTGCCGGTCACGGTGGTCGTGCCGGCGACGACGATCTTGCCGTCGGCCTGCACGGCGACCGCAAGCGCGGTCTCGCTGGCGCCGGCGAAGTCGGTCAGCACCTTGCCGGGTGAGGTGGCCGGCCCGAACGTCGTGTCGAGCGCGCCGTCGCGCTCGAAGCGAATGACGGCGAAGTCGCCGAGGTGCTCGGCGGCGCGGCCGGCGGTGACGATCTTGCCGTCGGCCTGGAGGGCCATCGCGTAGGCGTAGTCGTCGCTGATGCCGGCCGGGATCACGACCTTGCCGCCGGCGAAGCTGGTGTCGAGCGAGCCGGGCGGGCCGTAGACCGTCACGGTCAGCGGCTTCTTCACCACCGTCTCGCCCGACGTCCCCTGGACGTCGACCGCGGTCGGCAGCGAGTGGGGCGCGTCGGCCGGGGCGGCGACGGTCAGCGTCGCCTGGGTCTCCCCGGCCGCCAGCGTCGCGGGGGCGAAGGTCGCCGACGCGCCGGCCGGCAGGCCGAGGGGCGCCAGCGTGACGGCGCCGGTGAACCCGGCGTCGCGCGTGACCGTGACCTCGACGGTGGCGCTGGCGCCGGTCAGCACCGGCAGCTTGTCGGCCGCCAGCGTGAGCGTGAACGTGGCGGTGGGCGGCGGCGGGTCCTGGTCCTCGGGGGCGGCGGCTCCGCCTCCACAACCCAGGGTGGCGGCGGCGAGCAGGGCGAGCGTCGGGACGAATGCGGCGGTCTTCATGGCGGCGGATCTCCTCGTGTGGATGGTTCGCGCCTTGAAGTGGCGCGAGCCGGACTTTCGTTACACGGAGAAATACGCCCGCCGCGGCGTTTGCTTTCCTTATGTCTTCCCTAACGACTTCTTAAGAATTCGCTAACCCGCGGATCCGGATGCTCAAGCCCCCTTACGGACCCGCGATTGCGGCCTCGGGCGCATTGAGCGATTCTCCCCAGCGATATCAGGGAGGGAGGTCTCGATGGCGAATCAGATGGACGACGATGTTGTGGCGGCCGAGAAGAGCGCGGCGTTTTTGGCTGAGATCGACGCGGAACTGGTGGCTGGCCCAACGCCCCGCGATAGCTCGGTAGGGACGAACGATGGGGCCACGAACGAGATGGAGGATTGGCGTCGTCGGATGCAAGCGCTGGCCGATGCAGCAGGACCACGGGACTCTGCGGCCGTCGAACGATTCCGTAAGATCGCCATCGGCGACAATGTAAAGGTCTCGCAGGTCTTGAAGGCGGTGCACGTCCTTCGAGCCGATGTCGCCAAGGGGCTGTATCAGCGTTCCTCGGGCCAACTGCTGCGGGCCGCGGAGGCAGATGCTTTTCGGGCGGCATTTCGTTCGACCTGGTTGCGATCGGTCACCTTGGTCGCTCTAGGTGGCTCGATAACGATGTTGGTGTTTGCGTTCGTTGGACTCATTCAGGTGAGAGGCGTCTCGCTCGATCTTAGGAAAGAGATGCAGTCGACCGCTACGGACTTCAGGGTCACGGCAGAGTCGTCCACCAGAAACTTCAAGACTCAGCTCGGTGACTTGGAGTCGGACGCAAAACTGAAGAACGAAAGTTTGACGCGTGCCGTGGCAGACGCTGAACGGAAGATCGGCGGTCTGAAAAATGCGGTCGACGACTGGGCGAAGGAAAACGTGGGACCGAGGCTCGAACGCGCGATCGCCGCGGAGGAGAAGAAGATTCCTCTGGAGGTCAGCGATCGGATTGCGCGACTCGAGCCCGTCGCAAGAGCCGAGATGAGCAAGGAGGTCCGGGCGGCGTACGAGTCAATCGGTGAGATCAAGGAGAAGCTGCGGCAGGTCGAGGCGGCTCACGCGGCAGTCAAGGCCTCACAGGTCCAGCACGAGACTCAGTCCCGTCAGATCGGCCAGCGGGTCGAGGCGGCGTCAGAGGAAGTGAATCTTCTGAACGCAGCTCTAGGCGCCAAGGCGGATGGCGCCAGTGTTCGTCGGCTCGGCGATCTGAACATGATCGCGCGATACGGGCGGCCGGCTGCAGTCGTGCTGGCCCTTTCCGGTCTGGTTTCGATCGTTATGATGGTGCGATTCGTTGCCTCGGGATTTGGTCGGATCAGACGGAAGATGAGGGCTTAAGCCTTCTTTTCTTCGCCTTTGACCAGCCTTCGGATGTTCCCGCTGTGGCGCAGGGTCACCAGCGCGGCGCCGCCGAAGGCGAGGACGACGTAGGGGAGGGGCGGGTGGCGGAAGGCCACGTAGCCGACGCTGAACGTCCAGACGCCGAGCAGTGAGCCGAGCGACGACAGCCGGGTCAGGGCGAAGACCACGATGTAGACGCCGAAGCCTATGAGCGCGGTGATCGGCGACAGCGCCAGCGAGACCCCCAGCGAGGTCGCGACCCCTTTGCCGCCGCGGCCGCGCAGGAAGAGCGTGAACATGTGGCCGACGATCGCCAGCAGGCCGGCGGCGGCGATGAACGCGTCCGGTAGCTCCCAGCACCGACCGAGCCAGACCGGCAGGAACCCCTTGGCGGCGTCGCCCAGCAGCACCAGCACCGCCCACCCCTTGCCCATCGCGCGGGCGACGTTGGTGGCGCCGATGTTGCCGCTGCCGACCTGCCGCAGGTCGACCCCCTTCACGCGCGCGAGCACGGCGCCGAACGGGATCGACCCGAGCAGGTAGGCCCCGACGACCAGAAGCGCGGAGAGCAAAGCGAACGTTCCCGCTCATGGCGCCACGGCGGCGGCGGGCGCGGTGTTCGGGGTTGGGCGCACCCGGTCCCAGAACGCGGCGACGTCCTCCAGCAGCTCGGTGCGCGGGCAGTCGGTGGGGAGGCTGGCGATCAGCGTGTGGCCGTAGGTGCGGCGGGCGATCCGCCCGTCGAGCACGCCGACGATGCCGCGATCGCCGCGGCTGCGGACCAGGCGCCCGAACCCCTGCTTCAGGGAGAGCGCCGCGCGCGGGAGCTGGTACTCGGTGAACGGCTCGCCGCCGGCGTCGCGGATGCGGTCGATGCGGGCGGCGGTCAGCGGATCGTCGGGGACCGCGAACGGGATCCGGTCCATCACCACCAGCGACAGCGCCTCGCCGGGGACGTCGACCCCCTCCCAGAAGCTCTGCGTCGCCAGCAGCACCGAGCCGATCCGCTCGCGCAGAGCCGCCAGCAGCAGGTGGCGCGGGCGCTCGCCCTGGACCAGCAGCGGGAAGGCAGCCTGGGCGCGCAGGTGCGCCTCGGCCACGCGCAGGTTGCGGAAGCTGGTGAACAGCAGCAGCGCCCGCCCGCCGGTGATCGCGCAGAGCTCGCCCATGCGCGTCGCGACCGCCAGCGGGAAGGCGTCGTGGTTCGGATCGGGGAGATCGGCCGGCGAGGTAGAGCAGGGCCTGGCGCCGGTAGTCGAAGGGCGACGGGTAGCTGGCGTCGGCGGCCGTGTCGCCCAGGCCGACGCGCGTGCGCAGGTAGTCGAACGAGCCGGCCACGGTCAGCGTCGCCGAGGTGAGGACGATCGGGCCCGGGCAGGCGTCGAGCGCGCGTCCGAGCAGCGGCCCGACGTCGACGGGGGAGGCGTGCAGCGCGACGCGCGGGGCGAGGCGGCGAGCCAGCGGACGTGCTCGCGGCCGCGGCTCTCGACCAGCAGCGCCGAGATCGCCGCGCAGCGCCTCGGCCCGCCGGGAGAGCGCCGCCACCTCGGCGGGGCGCCGCGACGACGCCACCGCCTGGCCGTCGGGGTTCAGCCAGTCGGCGATCTGTTCCAGCGCGGCGTCGAGCTCGTGGTAGCGCCCGAGCACCGCGCCGGTGGCCAGCTCGATGGGGAACGACAGCCGTGCCTCCTCGACGCCGGCGCGCGGCGGCGGCAGCAGGTCGCGCAGCGCATCGGCCAGCGCGCCGGTCGCGGTCAGGAGGCGGGCCGACGCGCGCTGGGCCCGGACCACGTCGACCCCGGTCTCGCGCCCGAGGTCGCGGCCGAGCGCGAACAGCCGCTGCGTCGAGGCGTGGACGCCGAAGAACTCCGTCGCCACGTCCTCGATCTGGTGCGCCTCGTCGAAGATCACCACCTCGTAGGGGGGCAGCACCTGGGCCTCGGGCCAGCGCGCCTTCAGGGCCAGGTCGGCGAAGAACAGGTGGTGGTTGACGATCACCAGCGGCGCGGCGGCCGCGCGCCGGCGCATCGCGGTGACGAAGCAGCTCTCGTAGTACGCGCAGCGCGGCCCGATCCGCGTCTCGGGCGTCGCCGCGATCTCGCCCCAGACGGCGGCGTCGTCGGGCAGATCGGCCAGCTCGGCCCGATCGCCGGTCGGTGATTCGTTCGCGAAGGCGAGGATGCGCTCGAGCTCGGGGTCGCGCACCAGGACCCCCTGGCGATCGCGCTCGGCGAGGCGCCGCCGGCAGACGTAGTTGCCGAGCCCCTTCATCACCGCCCACTCGAGCGGCGCCGGGAGCAGCCCCGCGTGATCGAGCATGGCGCGCAGCCGGGGGAGATCGACGGTGGCGATCTGGTCCTGAAGGGTCTTGGTGCCGGTGCTGACGACCACCTTGCGGCCCGAGAGCAACGCCGGCACCAGGTAGGCCAGCGTCTTCCCCGTGCCGGTGCCGGCCTCGACCAGCAGCCGCTCGTCGCCGTCGATCGCGGCGGCGATCCGGTCGGCCATCGCCAGCTGGCCGGGGCGGGCCTCGTAGCCCGGGAAGACCGACGCCGCCGCGCCGCTCGGCCCCAGCACGCGCCGGATCGCCTCGCGCGCGGACGTGCTGGCGGTGCCGATCATCGCGGCTTGCGGCTCGCCTTTTCGTCGATCCCCGAGACCCCGAAGCGGCGCGCCAGCTCTGCGAACACCGCCTCCGGCGGCACGCCGGCCGCCTCCAGCCCGACCAGCATGTGGAACAGCAGGTCGGCGGCCTCGTGGGCGGTGTGCTTGGCGTCGCCCGCGGGCAGCGCCTCGACCAGCTCTCCCGCCTCCTCGGTGATCTTGCCGTTGATCTTGGGCAGTCCCGCGTCGAGCAGCGACACCACGTACGACTTCTCGGGCCGCTCGCGCCGCCGCCGGGCGATCACCTCGGCGACGCGCGACACCACCACCGCCGGCGGATCCGCGGGGCCATCGTCCTCGTCCAGCGCGCCGCTCGCGTCGACGCGGCGGTAGAAGCACGACGTCGCCCCGGTGTGGCACGAAGGCCCGTCGGGCTCGACCTGGTAGAGCACGACGTCTCCGTCGCAGTCGAGCCGGACATCGCGGACGGCCAGCGTGTTCCCGGAGCTCTCCCCTTTGCGCCAGAGCGCCTTGCGCGAGCGGCTCCAGAAGTGGGCGGCCCCCGTCGCCAGGGTCTGCGCCAGGGCGTCGCGGTTGGCCCAGGCGAACATCCGCACCATCCCGGTGCGCGCCTCTTGCGCGATCACCGGCACCAGACCGTCGGCGTCGAACTTGATCGCACCCAGGAGGAAGTCAGGCGGCGTCGCCATGTTGCCTATCTCGCACCGGGACGCCGCGCGCGCGCAAGTAATCGTGCGCCTGCCCGACGGTCGCCTCGCCGAAGTGGAAGATCGACGCCGCCAGGACCGCCTCGGCGTGGCCGTCGGCGATCCCCTGGTAGAGGTGCTCCAGGTTACCGACGCCGCCCGACGCGATCACCGGGATCGGCAGGCGATCGGCGACGGCGCGGGTCAGCTCGAGGTCGAAGCCGTCCCGGGTGCCGTCGCGGTCCATGCTGGTCAGCAGGATCTCGCCGGCGCCGTTGCCGGCCATCCGCTCGCACCAGGCGAGCGCGTCGAGGCCGGTCGCGCGCCGGCCGCCGTGCGTGTAGACCTCCCAGGCCAGCGGATCGGCGCCCGGGATGCGCCGCGCGTCGACGGCGACGACGATCGCCTGGTTGCCGAAGGCGTCGGCGGCGCGCCGCACCAGCTCGGGGTCGGCGACCGCGGCGGTGTTGATGCCGACCTTGTCGGCGCCCGCGAGCAGGAGGCCGCGCACGTCCTCGACCGAACGCACGCCGCCGCCCACGGTCAGCGGCAGGAAGACCCGCTCGGCGGTTGCGCGCACGACGTCGAGCATCGTGGTCCGCCCGTCCGACGACGCGGTGATGTCCAGGAAGCAGACCTCGTCCGCCCCCTGGGCGTCGTAGGCGGCGGCGACGGCGACCGGATCGCCGGCGTCACGCAGCTCCTTGAACCGGACCCCTTTTTTGACCCGCCCGCCGTCGACGTCGAGGCAGGGGATGACCCGCTTGCACAGCATGGCTAGGCGGCCGCGCGGGCCAACGCCTCGGAGACGGTGAACACCCCTTCGTACAGCGCCTTGCCGATCACCACCGCCGCCGCGCCGGTCGGGGCCAGCGCGTCCAGATCGTCGAGCCGGGCCACGCCCCCCGACGCGATCACCGGGCAGGGGGCCAGGCGGGCCGCCAACCGCGCCGTCGCCTCCAGGTTCGGGCCGCTGCGCATGCCGTCGCGGCCGATGTCGGTGTAGAGCACGGCCGCCGCGCCCGCGCGCGACACGGCCAGCCCGACGTCGACGGCGTCGACGGTGGTCGCCTCGGTCCAGGCCTCGACGGCGATCTTGCCTTCGCGCGCGTCGACCGCGACGACGATGCCGTTCGGCCAGCGCTTGCAGGCGGCCTCGACCAGCTTGGGATCCTTGACCGCGACGGTGCCGAGCACGACGAACTTGACGCCCACGTCGAACAGCCGCGCGCAGTCGTCCAGCGTCCGCACGCCCCCGCCGGTCTCGACCGGCATCGGGCTGGCGGCGACGATCCGGGCCAGCGTCGCGCGGTTGTCGATCGGCGCCTCCGACGCCCGCGTGAACGCGGCGTCCAGGTCGACGACGTGCAGGCGCGGTGCGCCGGCGGCGGCGAACTGGGCGGCGACCTCCCAGGGGGCGCGGCTGTAGATCGTCGCGCTGTCCCGCCGCCCCTGTTCGAGGCGCACGGCGTTACCACCCATAAGATCGATAGCGGGGAAGATTTCCATCGGGGGGCGCTAGTCTACCTGCCACCGCGGGGCTTGCGGCAAGATGCGCGACGCCTGCGCCGGCCGGCCTTACAATGGGGCGATGCGGTTGGGGTTTGCGACGCGAACGCTGGTCGCCGCGATCGGCTGTCTGGGGCTCATCGCCTGCGGCTCTATCAGCTCCAGCAACGGCACGGACGCCGGGGCGGCCGGCACCAGCGGCCCGGCGGGGCGGGGCGGCGCAACGGCCGGCCAGGCCGGGATCGGCGGCCGGGCCGGTAGCGGCGGCGCGGGTCTCGCCGGCAGCGGCGGGACCGCCGTCAGCGGCACCGGCGGCATCGTCGTCAGCGGCGGGGGCGGCGTCGCCGTCGCCGGCAGCGGCGGACGGGCCGGCGCGGGGACGGGCGTCGCCGGTTCGACCGGCGTCGCGGGCGCCGCCACCGGCGTCGCGGGAAGCCCGGGCGGCAGCGGCGGCGTCGCGGGCGCGCCTGGCCGCGGCGGCACCACCGGCGCCGCGGGCGTCGCCGGCAGCGGCCTCTTGGGGCTGGGCGGCAACCTCCTGGGCCTCGGCGGCATCGGCCTCCTGGGCACGGCCGGCCGCGGCACGGCCGGGCTCGGCGTCGCCGGCAGCAACGGCTGCATCTGCCCCGTCGGCCAGGTCTGCCAGAACAACATCTGCGTCTGCGGCGGCACCGGCTGCGTCGGCTGCTGCGACAAGCAGACGCCCGAGGGCCCGGCGGCGTTCAAGACGGACATGTACGAATGCGCCTGCTCCGATCCCTGCTACTCGGTCTGCAAGACCTTCTGCGACACCAACGCCGGCGTGACGCCGGTCTGCCTGGCCTGCATGCACGACAACCTCGACGCCAGCCAGTTCTGCCGCACCAGCTCCGCCAAGTGCGGCAACGACCAGTCCTGCAAGCCCTACGTCGACTGCGTCCTCAACCGCTGCGCCGACAAGAGCGGGCCGGGCTGACTCTCCGTCAGTAAGTTACGTCGGCGCAACACGGCCCCGTGTAGGCTGGCGCCGATGTTCGTCCTCGGGATCGCCGGTGGCAGCGGCTCTGGCAAGACCACCGTCGCGGAGAGGCTCGTCGCGGGCCTGGCGCAGCACCCCGTCGAGCTGATCGACCACGACGCCTACTACCGCGATCGCTCGGGCCTGTCGGACGCCGAGCGCCTGCGCATCAACTACGATCACCCCGACGCGATCGAGACGGAGCTTCTGGTCGCGCACCTCGCGGAGCTGCGCGCCGGCCGCGCCGTCGAGATCCCCCAGTACGACTTCCGCCATCACGTGCGCCGCGCCGAGACCCGTCGCATCGCGCCGGCGCCGGTGGTGATCGTCGAGGGGATCCTCGTCCTCGCGGACGAGCGGCTGCGCGCCCACATGGACCTGAAGATCTTCGTCGACACCGACGCGGACATCCGCTTGATGCGCAGGCTGGAGCGCGACATCGAGCAGCGGGGTCGCACCTTCGCGCAGGTGCGCGAGCAGTACGACACGACGGTGCGCCCGATGCACCTCGCCTTCGTCGAGCCGTCCAAGCGGTTCGCCGATCTGATCATCCCCGAGGGCGGCGAGAACCGCCCCGCGCTGGACGTGATCGTCGGTCACCTGGCGCAGGTCATCTTGGCGGGCGGCTAACCTCGAACGGCTACCGGCCCTCGCGCCCAGGCTCGAACGCCGGGCACGCCAGGATCGGCTGCCGCGGATACTTCGTCGGCAACGCCGTGCACATCAGAAACGTGGACGTCTTCGTCGCGATGGTGCGGCGCCGGGTGCAGCGGTGACAGAGGCTCTCGGGGAATTGGGGCCTCGCTTCCGGTCCTCGCGGCTTCACGGTGCTGGTAGGGTAGCTCGCCGATGGCGAGCATCGAGGTTCCGGGGCTCGGGAAGCTCTCCGAGGTGCCGAATTCGCCGCCGGGCGAGCGGTTCTGGGCGGGGTCGTACCGCTACCACGAGGAGGGCGGGACGGCGGTGTCCGTGTTCTTCCTGTGCGTCTCCGGCGACGGCGCGCCCTCGCGCGCCCAGCTGGAATTTGCGCGAACGATCCTGGCGGCGATTGACGCACACCTCGTGAGCGCGCGAGGGCGGCTCGCTGAAAAGTTACGGGACGACCCCGGTTTCTTCGGGATCGACGGCGCGCGCGCGGCGCGCTACCTCGAGACGGGCGACGCCGGGTTGCCGTTCGGTCTGCCGGAGCCCACCTTCTTCGCTCCCGAGGAGTGGCACATCCGATTCGCCGAGAGCCCGCTGTCGGGACCCGAGACCCTCGGCGTCAGCGTGACGTTCCAGGGAACGACGCCGCTCGAGATCGAGGATCTGTCGGGCGCGCTGGCAATCGAATAGGCCGCAGCGCCGCTAGGCCGCGACGAACTGGCGCAGCAGCGCGAGCCCGGCGGCCTGGCTCTTCTCCGGGTGGAACTGGCAGCCGAAGACGTTGTCGCGGGCGACGGCGCAGGTGAAGGGCGTGCCGTGCTCGCTGGTCAGCGCCACGTCCTCGGCGCGGGCCGGCTCGGGGTAGTAGCTGTGCACGAAGTAGAAGAAGTCGCCGTCGGGGATGGTGCCGACCGATGGGCTGCGGGCCGGGCCGCGCGCCGTCCGGTTCCAGCCCATGTGCGGGATCTTCAACCCCGGGCGATCGGTGAAGCGGACGACCCGACCGGGCAGCACGCCCAGCCCGCGCGCCTCGGGATTCTCTTCGCTGCGCTCGAACAGGAGCTGCATTCCGATGCAGATGCCGAAGAACGGGCGCCCGCTGCGGATCACCTCGAGGACCGCTTGCCGGAGCGCGCCGCCGCCGCGGTCCAACCCGACGGCGCAGGCGCCGAACGCGCCCTGGCCGGGGACGACCAGCTTGTCGGCGCGCGCGACGGTGTCGGCGTCGGCGCTGACGACGGCGTCGGCCCCCGCCGCGGTCAGCGCCTTCTCGACGCTGCGCAGGTTGCCGCTGCCGCTGTCGGCCACCACCACGCGGGGCCGCGTTCCGGTCATCGCCGCGCGGCGCTCACGCGGTGAGCGTCCCTTTGGTCGACGGCACGCCCTGCACGCGCGGGTCGATCCGGACGGCAGCCGCGGTGGCCCGCGCGAACGCCTTGAACAGCGCCTCGATCATGTGGTGCGCGTTCTCACCGTAGCGCACCTCTAGGTGCAGGTTGCACAGCGCGGTCGACACGAAGCCGCCGAAGAACTCACGGCCGAGCTCCACGTCGAAGGTCCCGACGCGGCGCCCTTTCAGAGCCTCCGCCCGGTAGACGAAGGCCGCCCGGCCGCTGAAGTCGACCGCCGCCGCGACCAGCGTCTCGTCCATCGGGATCGTCGCCTCGCCGTAGCGCGTGATGCCGCTGCGGTCCCCCAGCGCCTCGCGAAAGGCCTGTCCCAGGCAGATGCCGACGTCCTCGACCAGATGGTGGGGGTCGACTTCGACGTCACCCGAGGCCGTGATCTCCAGGTCGTAGAGGCCGTGGCGGGCGACCGCTTCCAACATGTGGTTGAAGAAGGGGACCGGGGTGGTGATCCGGCGCTGTCCCGACCCGTCCAGGATCAGGGCCAGCTCGATGGCGGTCTCGTTGGTCTTCCGTTGGACCTTGGCGCGTCGGTTCATGTGCGGGTCAGGTAGGAGCCAGGCGACGATTGTATCCCACGTTCCTCAAGGAATCTCCGATGTTCAGCGATATACTGATGTGGACCACGCGATGAGCCAGCGCGCTCGCAGCCCGGTGCTCGGGTACAACCACAACGTCCGTCACGGCGGGCGGGTTTTCCACGTGCAGACCGAGGATTCGGGCACCGGCTACGCGCGGCTCTACACGCATCTCTTCTTCGAGGGGACAATCCTCTCCTCGAAGAAGATGGAGTACGACCCCCAGTCGCCCGAGGACGCCGTGCGGTCGCTGATGCAGAAGCTGCACAAGGCGATGATGAAGGAGCTGTCGCACGCGGAGCACGACGCGCGCATAGCGGCGTTCTTCGCCGCGCGCGGACAGCCGGCGCGTCTCGGGGACGCCGCGGTGAACACGTCGGGCGTCGTGGAGCCGCCGGCCGCGTCCGACGCGCCCGCGGTCGTCGCGCCTGCGTCCACCGAGCCGATGCCCCTGGAGGCGCCCGTGCCGCTGGCCGCCGCGCCTCCGGTCGCGGTCGCGACGCCGGCGCGCGTTCCGACGAAGCCGGTGGTGGTGGTCAAGCCGGGCGCGCTGAAGCGTCCGCCGGTGGTGCTTTCGAGCTCGGCGGACGGCGTGGTCGTGCGCCGCAACGTCGTGGTCAACGTCGGCGGTGGCGCGCCGCCCGTCAACGGGAGCACGCCCTCGCCCGCGGCGACGGCGCCGATCAACGGCACGCCCCCTCCCGCCGCGCGCCCGCGTGTGGCGACCAGCGGCGACGGCATGTTCGTCGGTGCGGGGGCCGTGCGCCTCCCCGTCGCCGCGCCGCGGACGTCCGCGGCCGGGCAGCCGCTGGCCTCGTCGCGCGACATCCGGATGCCCTGGGAGACGCCGGCCCCAGCGCGGGTCGTCGCCCCAATCGTCGCCGCCGCCGAGCCGCCGCCGCCCGCCGGAACATCGCGCGAGCTGCGGATGCCGTGGGAGGCGGGAGGTCCGCCACCGCCGACCGACGCCTTCGCTGCCGATCTGGTCAACGACAAGAGCCTCGACGAAGTGATCCTCGAGTACCTGTCGGACGACGGCGAGAGTCAGTAGGCCGGCAGCTCAGTGGATCGTGGTCGGCGCGAGCCTGACCACCAGGCCGGCGTCGGCGTCGACCAGGACCTCGTCGCCGTCGCGCAAGATCTGGGTGGCGCCGGCCGCCCCCACGATCGCCGGGATGCCGCGCTCGCGCGCCTGCGCGGCGACGTGATCGAGGGCGCCGCCGGTCTCGACCACCAGCGCGATCGGCGCCAGCAGCGGCAGCTCGGTGGGGAGCAGCGTGCGCGCGACCAGCACCTCGGACGGGCCGCACGCGTCGGCCGCTTCGCTGTGGAGACGGACGCGACCGATGCGGGCCCCAGGGGAGCCCGGCGTGCCGCGGACGACGTCGCCGGGGAGATCGCCCGCGCCGATGGCCGCCGGCGCGCCGCGCAGGGCCGGGGTGCGCGCGGCCCATTCAATCGGCGGTGGCTGTCCGCGCGCGGCCTCATCGGCCCGGACCGCCGCGACGATCGCCCGCGCCGCGTCGGCGGTCGTCAGCGGCACGTCGCCGCGCGCGTCGCCGCGGACCATCTCGAGCGGCAGCCAGAAGACATCCTCGGCCTCGGCGAGCACGTCGGCCGCCCGCAGCCGCTCCCCTTCGCGCAGCAGCGCCCGGCGGACGTGCCCCTGCAGGCGGGCGTAGAGCGCGTCGTCGTCCTCGGCGACGGCGACCGCGGCCCGCCCCGCGGCGAGGCAGGCGTCCCAGTCGGCGAGCGCGGTCAGCGGGAGCGCGGCCCGGACGGACGCGGCGGCCAGGTCGGCTTCCGCGCTCGCCGTCGGCAGATCGATATGGGCTCCCAGCAGCAGCCGTTCGAGGGACGCCGGCACCTCGCGCCAGGTCGGCGCGGCGACGTCCCAGCGCGGCCCCTCGTCGCCGAACAGCGCCAGGTAGATCGCCAGCGCGGTGGCACGCGTTTCGGGCGTGGCGGCGTGGGCCAGCGCGCGCGCGCAACGCATCCGATCGGTGGCCGCCGAGGCGACCCCCGCCAGCAGGGCCGGCAGGCGCGGTCCCGGCTCCAGGCCGTGCCGGGTCAGGAACGCGACCAGCGCGTCGCGCGCCGCCCGCGCCGCCGGCTGCACGCTGCCGAAGAGCGGCTCGTAGAGGGTCGTGAAGGTCTCCAGCGCCTCCTCGAGCGTCGACGCGGACTGGGAGAGCATCGGCGCGGCGATCTCGCGCAGCGTCCGCAGCGCATCGGGCGCCCCCGACGCGGCGTCGGCGCGGTCGTCGTCGACGGCGTAGAAGAGGTAGCCGTCGACGACCCGCTGGCGCAGGCCGATCCGGCAGCGATCGTCGACCAGCGCAACCAGCCCCGCCTGCGCCGGCGACAGCGGAACCGGGTTGTGGGCGGCGTCCCAGCGCCAGGGCCGGTTCGTGTCGGAGGACGGATCCGCGAGGCGCGCCATCCCCGGCCAGGCGGTGCGCGCCGGAGCGCGATAGGGGCGCAGCTGCAGGAACGTCGGGGCATCGCCGCGCGCGACCCACTCGAGCTCGACCGGACCGTGCGCGGCGGCGAGCGTCCGCGCCGCGTCGGCGATCCGGGTCCGCGCCGCCGCGGTCAACCCGCCGCCGGCGTGAACCTCGACCAGCGGCGGAACCCCGGAGGGCTCACACGCGGCGGCGCCGGCGGCGTCGCCGGCGATGAAGGGGTGGATCAGGACGGCGATGCCGAGGGCGGCGGCGCCTCCGCGCGCGTCGAGATACGCCCCCACGCCGGGCGCGAGGGCCGACGCGAGCACGGCGCGAAGGGCCGCGGGGACGTCGGCGCGCGCGACGTCGACACGCGAGGTGAAGAGGCCCGGCGCCAGCACGCCGGCTTCGTCCTCGACGGTCGCCGACGAGCGAACGGCGAAGCGGGCGTCGGCCCCGGGCGCCAGCGCGGCCAGGGCACCCGCGAGCTCGTCCTCGAAGCCGTCCGGCCAGGGCGCCCCGGCCAGCGCCGCCTCGGCCCGGGCGAGCGCCGCCAGCGCGTCGGGGGCGGTCAGGCGGGCGGGGAGCGCCGGCCCGCCCGCGCGCAGCGCCGCGAACAGATCGGTGGTCACCACCGTCGCGGGCGGCACCGCCAGCCCGGCCGCCGCCAGACGCAGCAGCGAGCGGGCCTTGCCGCCGAGCTTCGCGTAGAGGTGGGCGGGAGGAGCGGGTGCGAGCGAAATACAGAAGCTCACGACGGTCTCAACCCGCGCGCTCGTGTTAGCCTCGGCGGCCACACGGGATCGGCGATGCGACGGGGACCGCTACTTTCAGGACCACTGGGAAGCGCGCCGGCGCTGGCCGCGCTGCTGCGTTGGACCGAGGGGCGGTCGCCGGTCGTGGTGCTGGCTCCCCCCTGGCTCGCCGACGCGGTGGCGACCGGCGGCCCCGCGCTGGCGCTGATCGAGACCGCGAACCGCCCGACGGCGCTGCGCGCGCGGCGCCGCGCCACCAAGGAGGGGCGGCCCCTCACGATCGCGCTGGCGGCGGACGAGCTTCCAGTGCGACGGGGCTCGCTCGGCGCGCTGGTGGTCGAGAACGTGGCCGGCCTGCCGCCCGAGGACGCCGCGCGCTGGGTGGCGGCGCTGGTCCCCTGCCTGCGACCGGACGGTCGCCTGATCGCCGCCGACGCGACCTCGAGCACCGACGCCGCCGCGCGCGTCGCGGGGGTGTTTCTGGCCGCGGCGCTGACCGACCTGGTGCAGGAGTGGCCGCGTGACGGCGCGGTGCTGACGGTGGGCATCGCTCCCGCGGCCGCGATCGTCGCCGCGCGGTTCGGCCTCGACCGGTAGGCGCGGGGCATGGCGCAAGCCTATCAGGTCTGGGCGGGCGTTCTTCTCGCGGTGGTGCTCTCGGCCTGCGGCGGCGGCGGGCAGCGGTCGGCCGACGCGGGGATCCTGTCCGACGCCGGCGCCGATTCGCTCAGCCTCTGCAACGACATCCAGCTCGGTACGTTCTTCTCCTCCTCGCCCTACCAGATCGTTCTCGATCGCAGCGCCGGCATGGCGGTGACGATGCCGGGGACCGATCGCACCGTCTGGGAGCGGACGCGCGAAGCGCTGCTGCCGTTCGCGACCCAGGGGGGCCCCATCGGGCTGACGCTGTTTCCCGACGACGGCGACTGCGCGCGCGGTCCGGTGGCGGTCCCGTCGGCGATCGGGCCGCGGGCTACGCCCGACGCGGTCCAGGCGGCGCTGGCGGCGGCGACGCCGGCGGGCGGTCGACCGGCGGCGGACGCGGTCGGGCTCGCGATCGCCGACGGCAAGGTCCTCGAGCCGCTGCTCGGTCGCCCGATCGTCGTGCTGTTCACCAACGGCGCGCCGGAAGCGCTGGCCGGCTGCGGCGGCGACGGCGACGGCCTGGCGGCGCTGCGCCGCCAGTTCGAAAGCGCGTACGACGCCGGCATTTACGCCTGCATCGCGGCGCTGCCCGGCACCGGAACGGCGGCGGACGGCTTGCGCAAGGTCGCGCTGGCCGGCGCGGGAGCCGACCCGACGCGGGCCTGCTACGTCGACTACGACACCGACGACGGGCCCGAGCGGTTGAAGGCCGACTTCTGCAGCTTCGGATGCCAACGCGTGCCGCGAAGCTGTTTGCTCCACGCCCCCATCGACGAGACCACCTACCTCGACCGCGCCCGTCTGCTGGTGACCCTGGACGACGCCCCGACGATCAGCCTGGAGCGGACGCCGGGCTGCGCCGAAGGCTCCCCTGACGCCGGCTGGGACGTGGGCGCCGACGGTCGCTCGATTCAGCTTTGCGGCTCGCTCTGCGCTGATTATGCGGACGCCTGGACCGGCTCGTTCACGCTGACGGTGCTCTGCAGCGTGCCTTAGAGCTCGGAGCCCACGCCACGCAGATAGGCCGGTCGGCCGCGGGCGGCGCATAATCAACGTCATGCTGCGGCGCGGAAGTCTCGGCCTTGCGCTGTCGCTGCTGGCCCACCTGGCCCTGGTCGTGATCCTGCTGGTGCGCGGAGGGGGCGGCTTCTCGGGCCCGATCGACATCGAGATGACGGGCGGCGTCCACCTGGAGGAGGTCAAGGACGTCCCGCTGGGCGCGCCGCAACCGGGTGACAAGGGCCAGGAGAAGGCGCGCAAGGCCCGAACCCGCGCGCCCCGCGTCGCCGCCGACGAGGGGACCCTGGGGACGCGCCCCGACGACCAGGATCGCAAGGGAGCGGCGGCGACCGAGGACGACAGCGCGCCGGCCCCGACCAGCGACCTCGGCGCCTACGGACCGACCGGCTCGCGGCTGACGGTGCTGCTGCGCCTCGACCGCCTGCGCGGGACCGACTACGCCGCGCCGATCGACGACCTGTTGATGCACCTGCCGGATCGCCGCTTCCTGCTGCAGGGGACGGGGCTGGAGCTGTTCACCGATTTCGACGCGCTGCTGGTCGCGACCCCCAACCCGCGCGATCCGACGGTGACGTTCGTGGTCGCCCGTCACCATCTGGAGGAGGAGGCCCTGCGCGCGGCGCTGAACCGCGGCGCGCGCGCCGGCGAGCGGCCGCTGACCTGGCGGGTGCAGTACGGCCGGCCGGTCGGCCAGCGCCGGGTGCGCAAGGTGGAACCCGACGCCACCCTACCGCCCGGCCTCGACGCGCGCGACGATCGTCTGGTCGTGCTGGCGGCGCCCAAGCTCGCGGTGGTCACGCCGCGCGCCTACCTGGACCTGATGTTCAAGCCCTCGCCCGCGCCCAACGGCCCGGGCGAGGCTGCGCCTGGTGGCGTGAGGCCGGCGGTCAACGAGGCCGCGCCCGGCAGCGAGGACCCGCAGAGCTCCCAGCGCGCCGGTGTCTGGGCCAACTTGCTCACCCGCATATCCGCCGACGAGGGGCTGATGCCGCCCGACGGCGTCGTCCTGATCCGCGCGGTCGACATGTGGAAGCCCGCCGGCACCCCCGGCGACGCGTCGCCCGTTCTCTACGGCATGGAGATTCCGCAAGAGGTGAAGGGCTTCATCGCCGTCGAGGACGCCGCGCCCGTCCTCGACATCACCGGCACCTTCAAGACCGAGGCGCCCGCCCGCCACTGGGAGACCGTGTGGCCGGGGCTGCAGCGCAAGCTGCGGACGAACCCGTTCGTGATGCTGTCGGGCTTCTCCGGCGTCGTCGCCCGCGCCACGCTGGTGCGCGAGGGGGACGCTGTACGGCTGCGGCTCGGCGTCTCGCGCGACGAGGCGCTGCGCCTGCTGACGTTCGCGGTGCAGATGCTGACCAGCCGCGGTATGTGAGCCACCGCGATCCCGAAAAAGGGATCCGCCAGCGTCGCAACGGGCATATCGTGAGTGGCTTTTACGGAGGGCCCCCCGATGCGATTCGCCTGGAAGCTTTGGTGTGTTGGCGCGCTGCTCGGTTCGAGCGTCCTCTTGGGCTGCGCAACGGGGGTGACCGACGATCCCACCGGGAACGGGGGGAGCACGGTCGGAAGCGCCGGCAGCGGCGGCACGTCGGGCGCGGCCGGCCAACCCGGGATCGCGGGTAGCTCCGGCGGCAGCTCCGGTGTCGCGGGCGCCGCGGGCGGCAGCTCAGGCGTCGCAGGGACCTCGGGGGGCGGCGGCGGCAGCACCGCGATCACCGGCATCGCCGGCAGCACGGGCGTCGCCGGGGCGGGGACCGGCGGAACGGCGGCCGGCGGGCAGGGCGGCACGGCGGGGCGTGGCGGCAGCGGCGTGGCGGGACGCGGCGGCAGCGGCGTGGCCGGCGGAAGTGGCGGCAGCGCGGCCGGCACCAGCGGCGGGGCCGGCGCCGGCGGCGGCGGAGACAAGGTCCCGGCCGATCCGAGCGCGGGCTGCGGCAAGGCGAATCCGGCCGTGGGCTCCTCGGGCAGCCCGCTGACTGTCTCGAGCCACCAGTACTACGTGAAGCTGCCGACCGGCTACGACGCGAACAAACCGTACCCCGTCATCATGATGTTCAACCCGACCGGCAACCCGCTGAGCTGGGCCGAGCAGAGCGCCGGCTTCGAATCGAACGGCGCCAAGGCGGGCGCGATCCGCGTCTATCCGGGGCCGGCCAGCATGGCGAACGGCTGGGGCGCGGGTGACGTGTCGTTCTTCATGCCCCTCTACAGTCAGATCATCGGCGCCTACTGCGTCGACAAGGCGCGCGTCTTCGCCGCCGGCGAGAGCTCGGGCGGCGACTTCTCCAGCATCCTCGGCTGCGAGCACGCCGACGTGCTGCGCGCCGTCGCGCCCTGCGCGACGAAGGACGTGAGCGCCTATCCCCTCAACGCCACGACGCGCAAGTGCACCGGCCAGGTCACCTCGGTCGTCATCCACGGCAAGAACGACAACGTCGTCGGCCCGGCGAACGGTCCCAAGACCCGCGACTTCTACCTGGCGCTGAACCACTGCGGCACCACGAGCACGCCGGTGCAGGGCTACACCGACACGATGTCGAACTGCGTCCAGTACCAGGGGTGCGATGTGCCGTACCCGGTCTACTGGTGCTTGCACACCAATCCCGAGTACAGCGGCACGAACCACGGCTGGCCCCACTTCGCGGCCAACATGCTCTGGTCGCTGTGGTCGTCGTACTGACCGCGGTCAGCGCCCTTCGATAAGCTTCGTCGCGCGCTTCCACCAGGCCGCGACCGGCGGCTCCGCGCGGAACAGCCAGGCCGCCCCGAGGGCCCCGGCCAGCACGATGAGCACGAGCCACCGGGCGAGCCGCCGCGGTGGCCGCGGCGCCGGCGCGGGGGACGCCACCGGCTCCATCGCGCGCGCGGGGGTGGGGGCGCGCGCGGGCACGCCCCGGATCGCCCCCTCGAACGCGCGCGCGAACGCCTTGATGGTCGGGAAACGGTCGTCGCGGTTCTTCGACAGCGCCCGCCGCAGGACCTCGTCCACCTCGGGCGTGAAACGCGGGCCGCCGGGCACCAGCGGCGTCGGCACCGCTGACATCACCTGGTTCAGCGTGCCGTTCACGTCGGGCTGGCTGAAGGGGAGCTGCGCCGTGAGCGAGAACCAGGCGATGCAGGCCAGCGACCACTGATCACTGCGGTGGTCGATCTGTTCTTGCATCCCGGCGGCCTGCTCGGGCGGCATGAACTCGGGTGTGCCGAACACCGCCCGCGCGACGGTCAGCTTCGTCGCCGATCGCTTGAGCACCTTCGAGATGCCGAAGTCCACGACCTTCACGAAGACCGACTGGTCGGGGCGCTGCACCATGAAGACGTTCCCCGGCTTCAGGTCGCGGTGGACGATGCCTCCGGCGTGGGCGACCGTCAGCGCCGACGCCAGCTGCGTGACCATGGTGGCGACGGCGTCGGCGGGCAGCGCGCCTTCGCGTTCCAGCCGCACCTGCAGGTCCTCGCCCTCCAGGTACTCCATCACCAGGTAGGGCTCGCCGCCCGCCGCCTCGCCGAACCCGTAGACGGCGACGACGTGCGGGTGCGACAGCTCCGACGTCACCTTCGCCTCGCGGCGGAACCGGGCCAGCAGCTCCGGGTACGCCATCAAGCCGCGCGACATGATCTTGATGGCGACGCGCTTGCCGGCGCCCGTGTGCACGCCTTCGTAGACGGCGCCCATGCCGCCGAGCCCGATCAGGCGCGTGAGCCGGTAGGTCCCGTTGTCGAGGGTGGTGCCGATCGGCAGGGCATCGGGGCTGACGTGGCTCACGTGGGACGCAACGATACTGAAGTTCTGAGGCCCAGCGAGTGAGATCTCACCCGCGCCTCCGCGCCGAAAAAATCTCGGGGTTCCGCGAGGATGCTTTGCTTGACTATCCCGTTTCGCCGCCTCGCGTCGGAGTTTTTGCACAGACACGACCCGACAGGCGTCTTCATGTCGGGAGGACTCCTGGGCATGGTCGCATTCAGGGTTGGTTCGGCTGTTGTGGTCGCTTCGCTGGTCGTCTTTTCCGGTTGTCGGGGCGGTGATCCGCCCGCGACTCCGACGAAAGGAGCGGCCATCCTGTCGGCTCTGCGCGGTAGACCGGGGTCGCCGTTCGCGGCGCGCGGGAAGGCGACATTCGACACGAGCGGCGGTGTCCTTCGGGCGCGGTTCGTGGAGAAGGACGCCGAGCCGACGCGCGCGCGGGTCACGCTGCCGATGCTGGCGAGCGCGGCGGTCCGGGTCGAGGACGCGGGCAGCGGCGCCGGCGTCGACGTCTCGCTGAGGGGGGCATCGTCTTCGTCGGCCCAGACGGTCGATGGACACGTCGTCTACCCGGAGGCCCTCGCCGGGGGCGCGACGCTGATCCAGCGGCCGCTCGCGAGCGGCGTCGAGGACTTCGTCAACTTCGAGACGCGCCCCGCGAAGCCGGAGCTGACGTACGACATCTCGCCCAGCAAGGGTGTCAGCGGGCTGCGCCTGGTGGACAACACGCTGGAGCTGCTCGACGCGGGCGGCGCGCCGCGCCTGCGCGTGGCGCCCCCCTACGTCGTCGGCGCGGACGGCGTCGAGACCGGCGCGATCCTGGCCGTCGAGGGGTGCGCCGTGGACAGCAATCCGTCGGCCCCCTGGGGGCGCGCGGTGACGGCGCCCGGCGCCACGCACTGCACGCTGCGCGTGCGCTGGCCGGAGTCGGTCGCCTATCCGGCGGTGGTCGACCCGCGCTGGACGACGACGGGGGCGATGATCACGGCGCGGCAGGAGCACACGGCCACGCTGCTTTCCACGGGCAAGGTGCTCGTGGTCGGCGGGCGGACCACGACCGGGACAGCGGCGCTCTCCAGCGCCGAGCTGTACGACCGGGCGACCGGGCTCTGGGCGGCCACGGGGAGCATTTCCGGCGCGCGGCGGCTGCACAGCGCGACGCAGCTCAACACGTCCTCGAATGCGACGACCAGCGGCAAGGTGCTGGTGGCGGGCGGCATCGACGGGACGAGCACGCTGACGACCGCGCAGCTCTACTCGCCGACGGAAGGCACCTGGATCGCGGCGGGCAACCTGAACACGGGGCGCTATGCGCACACGGCGACACTGCTCGCCGGCAGCGCCGATGGGAAGGTGCTGCTCGCCGGCGGCGTGAGCGGCTCGACGACGCTGGCCACCGCGGCGATCTACAACCCGGCCTCGGGCGCCGGGGCGTTCGCGGCGACGACGGGGCCGCTCCCGCAGGGGGTGAAGGCGCACACCGCCACGCGACTCGCGACCGGCAACGCGCAGCTGAACAACAAAGTGCTGCTGGTCGGCGGCAACAACGGCTCGCTCTCGCTCTCCGCGGTCTATCTGTTCGACCCCACGTCGTCGGCCTTCAGCACGCTGGCGTCGCTCTCGACCCCGCGCGAGGGGCACACGGCGACGCTCCTGGCCGACGGCAAGCTGCTGGTGACAGGCGGCAAGAATGGGTCGACGACCCTGGCGACGACGCTCCAGTTCGACCCCGGCACCGGGCCCGGGTCGTGGTCGACGAAGGGGAACCTGACGATCGCGCGCTGGGGGCACACGGCGACGCTGCTGCCGGCGACGGTCCTGGGGAACGGGCAGCTGCTGGTGGCGGGCGGAAACAGCGGCAGCGCGACGTTGTCGTCGTCGGAGCTCTACAGCGTTGCGCCCGGGACCTGGGCGCCGACGGCGGCGATGGCGGGGGCGGTGCAGGGGCACACGGCCACGTTGTTGCCCAGCAACATGGTCCTGCTGGCTGGCGGGCTCAGCGGGACGACCGTGCAGGGCGCGGCGCAGCTGTACGACACGTCATCGGGCCTCGGGTGCAGCACCAACAGCCAGTGCGCCAGCGGCTTCTGCGTGAGCGGCGTCTGCTGCGACACCGCCTGCAACGGCGGCTGTGGCAGCTGCAACCTCGCGGGCTTTCCGGGGACGTGCAAGCCGCTCAGCAACACGACGGCCTGCCGCGCGTCGGCGGGCGCCTGCGACGTCGCCGAGACCTGCAACGGGACGTCGGTGGCCTGCCCGGCCGACGCATTCGCGGCGGCGACGGCGACCTGCCGCGGCGCGAACGGCGTGTGCGACGCGGCCGAGACCTGCACCGGCACGTCAGCGGCGTGCCCGGCTGATGCGCTCAAGCCGGCGAACACGGCCTGCACCGACGACGGCAACCTCTGCACGCAGGACAAGTGCAACGGCACGAGCGTGGCGTGCCAGCACCCGGCGGGGAACGCGGGAACGGTCTGCCGCGTCTCGGTCGGGTTGTGCGACGTGGCGGAGAGCTGCAACGGGACGTCGACCGCCTGCCCAACGGACGGGTTCGCGCCCGCGACGACGACGTGTCGTGGCGCCGCCGGCGAGTGCGACGTGGCCGAGATCTGCACCGGCACGTCCGCGGCATGTCCCGCCAACGCGCTGAAGCCGGCCAACACGCCCTGTACCGACGACGGCTTTGTCTGCACCCAGGACAAGTGCGACGGCACGATGACGGCGTGCCAGCACCCGGCGGGGAACCCAGGGACGGTTTGCCGTGCGGCGGACGGGTTGTGCGACGTGGCCGAGACCTGCACCGGTTCGGCGACCGCCTGCCCTGCGGATGGGTTCTTGCCCCCGACGACGACCTGCCGTCCGGTCGCCAGGGAGTGCGACGTGGCGGAGACGTGCACGGGGACGCAGCCGGTCTGCCCACCGGATGTGTCTGCCCCGAACGGCGCCCAGTGCAGTGACGGCAACGGCTGCACGTTGGCCGACACCTGCCAGTCGGGCAATTGTACGGCCGGCACTCCGGTGACCTGCACCGCGCAGGACCAGTGCCACGTCGCGGGTGTCTGCCAGGGATCGGGGACCTGCACCAATCCGGTCGTCGCCGACGGGACGCCGTGCACGGGTGGCCAGTGCGCCGCGGGGAGCTGCCAGTCGGGAACGCCGACGGGAAACCCGCCGACGCCAATCGACCCGACGGTCCCGCTCGACTTCCGGCAAGCCAACGCCTTCCTTTACGAGGGACCGAACGCCCAGCAGGTCGGCGTCGTGCCAGGAACAATCAAGCGAGCGCGCATCGGCGTTCTCCGCGGGCGTGTCACGGACGGACAAGGGCAACCGCTGTCTCAGGTCACCGTGCGGGTCGCCAGTCGTCCCGAATACGGAGCCACCCAGACCGCCGACGACGGCGTGTTCAGCTTGGCGGTCAACGGGGGCGAGCAGATACGCCTGGCCTACGACCGCGAGGGGTTCCTGCCCGTCCAAAGAACCGAGTTCGTGACCCCGCTCGACTACGGCTGGTTCCCCGACGTGACGATGACGGCGCTCGATTCCGCCCGGACAATCGTCGATCTCGGCGGTGGCTCTGGACCGCAGGTCGCGACCGCCACACCGACCTCGGATGCCAGTGGGCCGCGTCAGTCAATCGTTATCTTCCCGTCAGGCACCCAGGCGACCATCACCGAGAACGGCGGCGCGCCTCAACCGGCCACCACGCTGGCACTGCGTTCGACCGAGTACACGGTGGGACCAGGGGGGCCTCAGGCCATGCCGGGGCCGCTGCCTCCGAGCTCCGGGTACACCTATGCCGTCGAGCTGAGCGTCGACGAGGCGCTGGGGCCGGGAACGCGGGTCGATTTCAACCGCCCCGTGATCAACTACGTCGACAACTTCCTGCATTTCCCGGTCGGCTCGCCCGTGCCTGTGGGCTACTACGACCGCGTCGCCGGAATGTGGGTCCCCGCCCCGAACGGGCGGGTGATCAGGGTCATCGAGAGCTTCGGCGGTTTCGCCGAGCTCGACACGGACGGGGACAGCGCACCAGATGACGCTTCCACGCTCGCGGCGTTGGGGATCGACGACGAAGAGCGCGCGACCCTGGCCACCCTCTACTTGCCCGGTCAGGACGTGTGGCGGGTGCCGGTGACGCACCTGACCCCTTGGGACTACAACTGGCCGTTGGCCCCGCCCGAGGACTTCGTGTACCCGGATGATCCCGATCCGCGGCCCAGGAACAAGCCGACGGAGTCGAGCGACGGGCGTAAACCGCCCTGCGATGAGATTCAGGTCGGATCGTCGGTGGCTTGCAGCTCCCAAACGTTGAGTGAGGCCGTTCCCATCACCGGAACGCCATTCTCACTCGTTTACACGACGTCGCGCTCTCCGGCATACGGTGCCGGGGCTGCTACGACAGACGTGAAGGTCAGTGGTCCGACGATTCCGGCCTCGGTCAAACGGATCGAAGTGTCCACGACCATCGCGGGGCGTCTGATTAAGCAAACATTCGCGCCGGCGCCCAACATCACGACTTCGGTGCCATGGGATGGTCGCGACGCCTATGGCCGTGCTGTTACAGGCCGTCAGCCTGCCACGGTCAGCGTAACGTATGTTTACGGCGGCGTTTATAACCGTCCACTAGAAGACGTGATCAGCTCGTTTGGGCGGTTTTCCGAGTTTCCCGAGATTCCGATCGATGGAGACCTCGGCCGAGGCGAGTTGTTTGCTCCGCACGTCGGCAAAACCATGATCGAGCACCCGAATGCGTCGCTCGAGGAGGGCCTTGGAGGCTGGACGCTGGACGTCCACCACACCTACGACCCCCGAACGTTGACGTTGACCCGGGGCGACAACAAAAGACTCTCAGCCGATGCCCTCGGAGGCCGCGCCGCGGCGAACACGGCAAAGCTGTTAACCGAGGATGGCAGCATCGGCATCACCGACTTCCGTGTCACCAGCGACGGCAAAATATATACGGCCGGTTACGGCCGTATTCTGAGGATCGGGGATGATGGCGCCATCGAGGTTGTCGCGACTGATGTGGAGCCCACGTCCTTGGTGATCGCGGGTACGCGCGTATTCTTCTCCAATCAGCACGAATACCACGGCGGAGAAGCCCAATTAGTATACTGGCCAGGCCAGATCAAGGAACTGAAAGGGGATGGCAGCGTCGTGACACTGGCCGGGAGCACGAGGGAGGACTGCACTCCTCCGGACTATTACTCGAATCACGCCGCCCCGTTGTTCTTCGGCAATGAAGGTCCCGCGACGGACGCATGCTTGGAGAACATAAGGAGCGTAGGCGTCGCGCCCGACGGAACCATCTACGTGCTCGGCTACGTGTCCTTCCATTGGCAAATCCGGCGGATTACTTCCGACGGGATCATTCACGCGTTTTTGTCCGGAGGATTTCCGCAGGACGGTTCGACTGTGGACAAGCCGGGATTCTTCGCCGGTGACCTGGCCATTTCTGGTGACTACTCAATGTACCTCAATGGCACCTATGCCACGGAAATTGACTTTGGCCGTTATCGGCCCTATCGAGGCGTGTTTCAGCGTCTGCTAACGAACGGCGCCGTGCAACCGGTGCTAACGATCGATTATCCGAACGGCAGCGCCAGCCTCTGCACCATCGACGAACTCACCAATGGCACCAGCGTGCCTCGTTGTCAGCCCAGTGCCGTGACGGTCGGGCCCGACGGACTCCTTTACGCTCAAACGAACGTGTCATTCAACGATCCGCGATTCCCCGATTGGCCGCAGCACATGGCGAGAGTTGTGAGGATTCGCCCGGACGGCGTGCTGGCGGAAGCGTTCGCTGGCTTCAGCGACATGAACGTTTCAAAATACACGATGTCGAGCGACGGCACGATCCTGATGATGGCGCGCCCATTCGCCGGACTCGGACGGGACGACAACCAGTATTGGGGAGCCCTTTCACTCTACCGGCTCTACCCCAACCTCCCCTCCGTGTCGGACCAAGGATATCTCCTCCCGGCGAGCGACGGCAGCGAGATCTACTCATTCGACAACCGGGGACGCCACCTCCGCACGTACGACCGGACGGGGGCCGTCACGAAGCTTGAGTTTCAATATAACACCACCAACGGCCTTCTGACCGGCATCGCTGATCGGAATGGGCTGACAACGACGATCGAGCGCGACGGCAGCGGTAAGCCGACCGCTATCGTTGCGCCCAACGGCCAACGAACGACACTCGCCGTGGACCCGAATGGATATCTCAGCTCCATCACGAGCCCCACCAACGCCATCGTGCAGTTCACGTACGTCAACGGCGCGATGACGCAGGAGATTGATGCCCGGAACGGAGTCCACCGGTTCACGTACGATCCAGACGGAAGGCTCATCGTCGACCGCACGCCCACGACCGGTGAATGGACCTTCTCGCGTTCTCCGGATGGCTCGGTTGTCAGCTCGGCGAGCGCCGAAGGGGTCAACCATTCGTATGCTGTCAGCGAGCCGGTAGGCGCTTCCCAGCAAACGATCGTCGATGGCGCCGGTCTCACGTCGACGGTCCGTACCGACGCTGCCGGGATGAGTCATGCCACGATGAGCAACGGCGTCGAGACGTTCACAAAGACCACTCCCGACCCTCGCTTCGGTGCGGCTGCGCCCTACGTCTCCCAAGAGTCCACCCGCACTCCGAGCGGACTGACGTCGATCACCAACATAAAGCGTCAGACGACTGTGTCTCCCGGCAATCCGCTCGTCATGACGGCACAGACCCAAACGATCACCGTCAATGGGAAGACCACGACCGTGGCCTACGACGGGACGGCTCTGGAAACGCTGGTCACGTCGCCCGCGGGGAGGCAGACCGTCTATCGCACGGACGACCATGGGCGGCTCGTCTATCTCCGGCGAGGAACCCTCGCTCCCGTCTCGTTGGCCTACGACGGACAGGGACGGCGGGTCGGCAGCCAGATTGGTACGGGCAGCGACATCCGGACAACCACGGTGACCTACGATCCGCAGAGTCGTCCGGACTCCGTCACCGACGCGTCGTCGAGGATCAGCCACCTGACCTATGACGCGGGCAATCGGTTGACTTCGATCGCGCGGGGCGGCGGTCTTCCGCTCAGCTTCTCGTACAACGGGGCCGACGATCTGGTGTCCCTCACCCCGCCTGGGGGCAGCGCTTTTACGTTCGGCTTTACGGCGGCAGGGGACACCGCCTCTTACTCGGTCCCTGGCGTCGGCGGCGAAAATCCGACGACCGGATTCGAGTTCGATCTCGATCGACGACTGACCCGGATCATCAACCCCGCGGGGACCCAGGCCGTCTTTGGCTATGAACCCGTAACCGGCAGGATCGCGAGCATCACCTACGCCCGGGACGCCGGCGTGGCGGCGGCGGGAAATGTGACCGCGTCGATCGTGTACGCTCCGACAACAGGCAACGTACAGACGATCGCCGTCACCGATGGTCCCCAGCTGACCTTCCAGTACGACGGACCGCTTCTGCTCTCGACGACCTGGTCCGGTTCCATCGCGGGAAGCATCAGCCACAGCTATGACAGCGACTTTCGCGTCATCAGCCAGAGCGTGAACGGAGGCAATACGGTCTCTTTCAGCTACGATGCCGATGGCTTGCCGACGGCTCTCGGCGACCTGACGCTGACGCGCGACATTCCGAATGGGTTCGTGACCGATTCGACTCTGGGTGGCGTCACCGATCACACGGCGTACACGATGTTCGGCGAGGTCCGAGACTATGAGGTCCGGCACGCGGGGCAGCCGCTGTACCACGCCGACTACCAGGCGCGAGACGCGCTCGGTCGGATCGAGACGAAGGTGGAAACGATCCAGGGCGTCACGACCACCTGGAGCTACGGGTACGACGACGCTGGCCGACTCTCTCAGGTCATGAAGGATGGCACCGTGACCGCGTCATACGGGTACGACGCCAAGGGGAACCGGACGAGCGGCCCGGCCCTGCCGACGGCGCCCGTCTACGACGTTCAGGACAGGCTGCTCAGCTATGGACACTGGGCCTTCACCTACACCGCCGGCGGAGATCTATCGACCAAGACGGATACGAACAGCGGCGCAGTGACGAGGTACCACTACGACAGCGCCGGCGCGCTCCGCGAGGTCCGGCTGCCGGATGGTCGTTTGATCGAATATGTCATCGATGCCGCCGGCCGCCGTGCCGGGAAGAAGGTTGACGGGGTGCTGGTGAAGGGGTGGCTCTACGGCGAAGATGATCTGACGGTCGTCGCAGAGTTGGACGGGAGCGGCGGCGTCGTGAGCCGGTTCGTCGACAACCGCTATTTCGTCCGCGGTGGCGCGACCTACCGTGTCGTCACGGACGAAATCGGCACCGTCCGTCTGGTGGTGGATGTCGCGACGGGGGCGGTGGCGCAACGCCTCGACTACGATGAGTTCGGTAATGTCCTGCAGGACACGTCGCCCGGGTTCCAGCCGCTGGGGTTTGGCGGGGGCCACTACGATCCCGACACCGGACTCGTGCGCTTCAGGGCGCGGGACTACGATCCGACCGTGGGACGATGGACGGCGAGGGATCCCATCATGTTCGAAAGTGGGGAGGCGCTTCTCTACGCGTACGTGGGAAACGACCCCGTGAACCATGTCGATCCGACCGGTCTCGTGAAGTTGGAGCTCAACAGGGCTACCGGCGAGTTGCTCGTTGACCCGGAACGGCCGGGCGCGGACCCCTATGTTCTCGGGGCCGATTCGGGCAAGGAGAAGTGCCGGAACAATCCGCTATGCGAGAGAAAAAAGGACCAGGGCCCCACGCCCAGAGGGGATTACCACTTCAAGCCGAGTGGAATAAAGCCGTCGCCCAGCGACGGTCGAGACTGGGGCCCTTGGCGCGTCAGGCTGACGCCGGATTCCGGGACCAATACCTTCGGTCGTGACAGGTTCTACCTCCACGGGGGGAAGACGCCGGGCACGAGCGGGTGCATCCAAATCAACCGAGAGATGGACCTGGAGCGGCTCAGATTCGAGCTTGAGTCGGATCCGGACGACTACGTACCATTGTTAGTGCGGTGATGATCGCGCTCGCCCTCCTCGTGATGGGGACGGTTTCGCCCGGGCGGTCCGGCCCGGGCCACGTGGCTCCGATTGTGGGCGCACTGGAAGACGTGGAGGTAGCGGGCCGCGAGGAGGGCCACCTCGCCCGCCGGGTGAGGACGCTGTTCCGGTACGACGGCCACAAATGGATGGCCTACCCGCACCGTCCTCGGGACCAGCGAGAGCTCCGGGGCCTCGCAGGCAAGTTCCCGCCTTCGGTCTCCTGGACCATCTGCCATGATGGGAAGGCGCTGGGTGTCGTCGTGGGTCGCGCGAGCCGGCGATGGGGCTTCTACGGTCAAGTCGGCCTTCAGGAGCCGATTCCCGATTCAGTCGCGCCCAGCGTGGGCGAGCCGAGCCGGCGGTTTGCAGGGGACTCCGAGCTTCCCGTGCACCATCCGCTCGTGGCGACCACGGGACGGTGTCGGCTGGACGGATGGGCCTTGGTTCCTAGCCTGCCGAAGGAAGTTCAGGATCGCGTGATCGCCGCGCTCCCGGATCCGGGAGCGTCGCAGAGACGCGTCACCAGCTACGCTTGGCCCGCGTCGTACCGCGGCCCCGAGGGGAGTTGGATCGTCGAGGTCCATCGTTCCGTGCCGCGTCTCACCGAACGCCGCGTGGTCTTCGTCGGCCCCGAGGGGACCACTGTGGCCGCCGGTGAGCCGGGCAGCCATGTCGGACTTTCGGATGACACGGGACCGCTGGCGCCCGGAAGAATCAGTCCTCAGTTGATCGTCGATATCGGCGACTGGAACGGTGATGGCAAGAGCGAGGTCTTGACGAAGTTCGAGCGGGATAACCTCGAGGGATACATCCTGCTCTCCAGCTCGGGCCAAGCGCTGGCGACCTTCGACTGGAACTATCACTAGGTCAGGCCGCTCGTCACCGATTCTGCGCGCGGCCGCCTCCTCGACGTTACCGCTCCGGAACGCCTGCCCGACATTTTCGGGGTAATCGCCGTCAGGGCTCGCCTGGTACGCCTCGTGCTCAGCGTAGGTCGAACGCTGACTACGAAGGAGATCCCATGACGACCCGCATGAAGACTTGGACCTATACGATGTTCGCCGCGCTGCTCTTCACCTTCGGCGCCGCGGCCGGCGCGGGCTGCGACGCGGTCGAAACCGCGTTCGACTGCGATCAGGTCTGCGCGCGTTACCAGAACTGCTTCGATGGCGACTACGACGTCGGTGCCTGTCGCAGCCGGTGCCGCGATCGCGCGGCCAACGACGACAGCGTCCGGCAGGCCGCCGACACCTGTGAGGACTGCATCGACGACATGTCCTGCGCCTCGGCGACGTTCAACTGCGGCGCCAGCTGCAGCAACATCGTTCCGTAACGGGGTCGGCGCCCGTCAGCGCGGCGCAGGCGGTTTGCCGGGCGCCGCCGCCGGCGGCTTTCCCGCTGCACCCGGCACAAGCGGCTTCGCTCCCGGCGCGGCCGCCCCCGGCCGCATCGGCCCGGCGCCCTTGCCGGCGCCCGGGCCGATGCCCTTGGCCGCGTCGTCCGCCTGCACCTCTTCCATCGTCGTGCGCAGCGTGCCGCCGGTGTCGTCGGGCTTCACGCCGGGGGGGCGCGACCAGGGGACCGGTTGCAGCGGCTGGCCGGCGGTGACCTCGCTGATGTAGCGGGCGAACATCGGCACCGTCAGCATGAAGGCGGCGTCCTTGTGGCCCAGCGGGCGCTCGCGCAGGTCGTCGCCGATCCAGGTCGATGTCATCCAGCGCGAGGTGTAGCCGATGAACCAGGTGTCCATCGTCGCGCTGGACGTGCCGGTCTTGCCCGGCCGCCGGGATGCCGGCGCTGCGGATCGCGGGGGCGTGGCCGCGCGTCACCACGTGGCGCAGCAGCGTCGACGTCAGCCAGGCGGTGCGCGGCGGGATGACCGGCTTCGGCTTGCTGCCGGTCAACGACCACCAGGCGATCGAGCCGCTCGCCCTGGCGTCCCGAAGGGATCGCCTGGCACCGTGTTGTCCTCCAGATCACGACGCCGGTGCGGTCGCGCACGCGGCGGATGTAGACCGGGTCGATCAGCACGCCGTTGCGGGCGAAGGCCGAGAACGAGCGGGTCAGCTCGTCGATGCGCGTGCACGACGCGCCCAGCGCCAGCGCCTGGTCGGGGATGATCTGGGTGGTGATCCCCAGCCGCCGCGCCCAGGCCTCGACCTCGCTTGCCGCCCACCAGCTTGAACAGCTGCACCGACGGGACGTTCTTCGACCAGATCAGCGCGTACTCCAGCGTCACCTGGTACTCGACGGTGTTGTTCAGGTTGGTGGGCGTCCAGACCTCGCCCGTGATCGGATCGACCTCGGCGCGCGGGACGTCGTTCAGCAGCGAGTCGAAGCCGTAGCCCTTGTCCAGCGCCAGCGAGTAGTACATCGGCTTGTAGACCGACCCGGGCTGGCGGCAGGCCTGCGAGCACGCGGTTGAACTCCGAGCGGTCGTAGTCGTCGCCGCCGACCATCGCCACCACGTAGCCGGTGCCGTGGTCGTAGCTGAAGATCGCCCCCTGCACGCGCGGCGTCTGCTCCAGCGTCAGCGTGATCGCCTGGCGCTTGGCGTGGTGGGCGCTCGCGGTGCGCCCGGCTTCTTCGGGGCCGCCTCGTCGAAGGCCGGCAGCCACTGCACCTCGTTCTTGGCGTCGTAGGTCCAGTCGGAGAAGCGGCGCCGCTTCGTCTGGTGGCGCGTTCTTCACCCAGATCGACGTCGCCGACGCGGAGCACGCCGACCGCCGTGTCGAGCAGGCGGCCGTTGGTGGAGTCCTTGGCGCTGTAGGGGACCGCCCAGAGCATCGTGCTCGGGCGGAATCACGTAGGCGTGCGTGCCGACGCGCACCTTCGCGCCGCCGGTCGGCGAGCACGGCCTCGACCAGGCCCAGGTAGAGGCGCCCCTCGACCGGCGGGTCGTTCGCCGTAGCGGGCGGCGGCGCGGCGGCGGAACTCGTCGGCGGCGGCGCCCCGTCAGGCGCGCCACCGGACCGCGCCAGCCCTGGCGCTTGTCCAGCTTGCGCAGCGAGAAGTCGACGTTCTCCTGGCCGGCGATGTCGATCCAGGGGACGACCGTGGTCTCGATCGTCATCCCCGCCTCGACAGCGTCTTGTCGCCGTAGCGGCGGGCGATGTCGCGGCGCACGTGCTCGGTGAAGTAGGGGGTGGTGCTCGCGGAAGAAGTCGGGGCGCTGGCGGACGACCACGGGGCGGGCGCGCCAGCGGTTGGCCTCGTCGTCGGTCAGCATGTCCGTCGCCACCATCGCCGCCAGCACCTGATCGCGGCGGGCCCGCGCCGCCTCCAGGTTCGTCAGCGGCGAGAAGCGCGAGGGCGCGCGGGCGAGGCCCGCGAGCAGCGCCATCTCGCCCAGGTCCAGCTCGCCGACCGGCTTGTCGAAGTAGCGGCGGGCGGCCGCCGCCACGCCGTAGGCGCCGTGGCCGAGGAAGATCTGGTTCAGGTAGAGCGTCAGGATGTCGTGCTTCGGAAAGCGCGACTCCAGACGCCGCGCCAGGATCGCCTCGCGGATCTTGCGCTGGATCGTCCGCTCCGACGTCAGGAACGACTTCGCCACCTGCTGGGTGATCGTCGAGCCGCCCTGCGCCACCTCGCCGGCGCGCAGGTTGGCCCCCAGCGCGCGCGCGATGCCGCGGTAGTCGAGGCCGCCGTGCTCGTAGAAGCGGCGATCCTCGGCCGAGATGAACGCCTGCACCAGCTGGGGCGGGAACTGGTCGAACGACAGGATCTCGCGCCGCTCGTTGGCCAGCTCGGCCAGCGGCGTGCCGTCCCAGCCGCGCACGACCGTCGTGGTGGCGGCGACCTTGTGATAGGTCGCGATGTCGGGCAGCGCCGGCAGCGTGGTCGCGAAGTGCAGGTAGGTGAAGAAGCCGGCGATCCCCAGGATGCCCAGCACGCAGAGCAGACCGAAGGCGTAGAACTTCAGCAGCCAGTGGATGAAGCCGCCGTCGGACGGGTTCATCACCTCGACGACGGGCGGGCCGCCGCCGGGCGGGCCCCCGCCGGACGGGCCGCCGCCCGACGGGCTGGGAGGCGGTGTCGGCAGTTCCGGAGGCGGTGTCAGCGTCTCCGGAGGTGGTGTCGCCATTGCGGGAGGCGGTGTCGGCAGCTCCGGCGGCGGCGTCGGCAGCTCTGGCGGCGGTGTCGGCGGGTCCGCGGGCGTCATCGTCGCCGGGCTCGCCGGCGTCGCCGGGCGCGGCGGTGTCGGCAGGCCCGGCAGGGTCGCCAGGCGCGGCCGTGGCGCCGGGCGCGGCGGTGTCGCCGGTGGAGACGGCGTCGCCGGGGAAGTCGGAGGTGGGGGGAGCCGCACGTCGCCGGGCGGTGGGGGCGGCGGCTTCTGCGCCATTTCTCAGTGAAAAGTAACACGGCTCGTGGTCCCATCACGCCGTGGATCTGTTCGATCGTCGTCCCGCTGAGGTTGCGCGACGACCCCGACCAGACGCTCGCCGGCACGGTCGAGCGCATCGTCTACTCGGGCGGCGACGGCGAGTTCACGGTGGCGCGGCTGGAGCTGGAGCAGGGCGGGGTGGTCACCGTCGTCGGCGGGCTGGCCGGCGTTCCGGCGGGCGCCGTGCTGCGGGTGACCGGGAAGTACGAGACCACCGCGCGCTTCGGCGAGCAGTTTCGCATCGCCCGTTACACCGAGGTCGCGCCGCAGACGCTCGACGGCATGCGCCGCTATCTCGGCTCGGGGATGATCAAGGGGATCGGCCCCGAGTTCGCGGCCCGCATCGTCGACCGTTTCGGGATCGAGACCCTGGAGATCCTGGATCGCGATCCGGGGCGCATCAGCGAGGTGGCCGGGATCGGCCCCACGCGCGCGCGCGCGATCCGCAGCGCCTGGAGCGCGCAGCGCGAGGTGCGCAAGGTGATGGTCTTCCTGCAGGGCTACGGCGTCTCGCCGGCCTTCGCGGCCCGCATCTACAAGCGCTACGGCGCGGCGGCGATCGCGCGCGTGCGCGAGAACCCCTACCGGCTGGCCTTCGACATCTGGGGGATCGGGTTCCTGTCGGCCGACCGGCTGGCGGCCGCGCTGGGGATCGCGCGCGACGCGCCCGAGCGCGCCGAGGCGGGCGTCCGCCACGTGCTCGACGAGGAGGCGGGGAACGGCCACGTCTTCGTGCCGCGCGCCCGGCTCGTGCGCATCGCGGCGGCGATGCTCGACCAGCCCGAGGCGGCGGTGACGGCGGCGATCGAGCGGCTGGCGCGCGCGGGCGACGTCGCGATCGACGCGTCGGTCGTCGAGGACGCGGGCGACGCCGCCACCTACGAGGTCAGCCTCTACCGCGCCGAGACGGCGCTGGCCGCGGGGCTGAAGATGCTGCTGGCCACCGCCGCGCCCGCCCGGCCGCCGCGATCGACGAGGCGCGCGCCCTCGCCTGGTACGAGCGCAGCGCCGGCATCACGCTGGCGCGGCAGCAGGCCGAGGCGGTCAGGCTGGCGCTCACGGCCAAGGTCGCGGTGATCACCGGCGGTCCCGGCGTCGGCAAGACCACGATCGTGCGCGGCATCGTGTCCATCCTTGCCCAGGCTCAGGGCAAGCAGAACGTCACCGTCGCGCTGGCGGCCCCGACCGGGCGCGCGGCCAAGCGGCTCGCCGACGCGACCGGCGCGCCCGCCTCGACCTTGCACCGCCTCCTCGAGTGGCGTCCCGCCGACGGCACGTTCGGCCGCGGCCCCGAGCGCCGGCTGGAGGCCGACGTCCTGATCGTCGACGAGGCGTCGATGCTCGACGTGCGGCTGGCTGCCGGGCTGGTGGCGGCGCTGCTGCCGTCGGCGCGGCTGGTGCTGGTCGGCGACGTCGATCAGCTTCCGTCGGTCGGCCCCGGCACCGTGCTGCGGCGACGTGATCGACAGCGGCGCCGTGCCGACGGTCCGGCTGACCGAGATCTTCCGCCAGGCGGCCGAGAGCCTGATCGTCGTCAACGCCCACCGGATCCACGACGGCGAGGAGCCCGAGCTGCGCTCGCCCGCGGCCGGCGGTCGGCGAGGACAAGCGCGACTTCTTCTTCCTCGAGGAGCCCGACCCCGCCAAGGCGGCGCTGCTGATCCGCGATCTGGTCGCGACCCGGCTGCCGCGGCGCTACGGTTTCTCCGCGCACGACGTGCAGGTCCTGACGCCGATGCACCGGGGCGATCTCGGGGCCGGCAACCTGAACCAGCTCCTGCAGGCGGCGCTGACCGAGGGGGCCCCTGCGATCCAGCGCGGCAGCCGCGTGCTCCGCGTCGGCGACAAGGTGATGCAGGTGCGCAACGACTACGACAAGGAGGTCTGGAACGGCGACAGCGGGATCATCGACCGGATCGACGGCGACGGCGAGACCGTCCACGTCCGCTTCGACGACCGGACGATCGAATACGACCTCGACGAGACCGACGCGCTGGTGCTCGCCTACGCGGCGACCGTCCACAAGTCGCAGGGCTCCGAGTACCCCGCCGTCGTCGTGCCGGTCCACACCCAGCACTTCGTGATGCTGCAGCGCAACCTGCTCTACACCGCCGTCACCCGCGGCAAGCGCCTGGTCGTCCTGGTCGGCACCCGCAAGGCCCTGGCCCTCGCGGTCCGCAACGCCGACGTGGCCGCCCGCTGCTCGGGGCTGGCGCGGCGCCTTCCGGCACGGTGAACGCGGGAATGCGAAGACGGGAGGCCGAGATGAAAACGAACTACGACTTCACGAACGCGATCCGAAATCCCTACGCGAGGTGGTTGACGAAACCGGTGACGATCCGGTTGGACGAGGAGACCATCAGCTACTTTCAGGGGCTCTCCCGCGAGATGTCTCTGCCGTATCAGACGCTCATGAACATGTACTTGCGAGACTGCGCCGAGACTCGAAAACGACCTCACTGGGCTGCGGCCAAGACACCAGACCGCGCACGTAAGCCGCTCCGGAAGGCCGCTTCTGGCGGACGTCGCTAGTCCCCCCGCCTGGTTGCGAAGAGCCTCCAGCACAGCCGCGTCGAGGTGCTAGGCTTCGACCATGAAGACGGCGTTCAGGACCTCCAACCCGGTTTTCTCCTCGAAGTCGTTCGGTGGGTTTGTCGGCACGGAGGCGCGTGGCGCCCAGCCGATGGGCGACACCCGCGTGATGACCATACGGGGGACCGTCGATCGAACGGCGATCCTGCTGGCGGTGCTGGTGGCGACGGCGATCATCCCCTGGCGGATCGCCTTCGGCGGCGGCGATCCCGCCGCGCTGATGCCGTTTCTGGGGCTCGGCCTCATCGGCGGGTTCGTGCTGGCGCTGGTCACCGTGTTCAAGAAGAACTGGGCGCCCGTCACCGCGCCGCTCTACGCGGCCTGCGAGGGGCTGGTGCTGGGGGGCGTCTCGGCGCTGTACGAGTCGCGCTACCAGGGGATCGTGATTCAGGCCGTCGGACTGACGCTGGGGACGCTGGCCGTCCTGCTGGTCGCCTACAAGACCCGCGTGATTCGCGCGACCGAGCGCTTCAAGACCGGCGTCATCGCCGCGACCTGCGCGATCGCTCTGATGTACATGCTGTCGTGGGTGCTGGGGATGTTCGGCGTCAACATCGGCTTCATCCACTCGACCGGGCTCCTCGGGATCGGGATCAGCCTCGTGATCGTCGGCGTCGCGGCGCTCAACCTGATCCTCGACTTCGACCTCATCGAGCAGGCCTCGAAGCAGGGGGCGCCGAAGTACATGGAGTGGTACGGCGGCTTCGGCATCCTGGTGACGCTGGTCTGGCTGTACCTCGAGATCCTGCGCCTGCTGTCGCTGCTGAACCGCCGCCGCGACTGAATCAGAGCGCGCGCATGGTCGTCGGCTGGGCCGCGCCGAGCGGCGTGGCGACGACCTGAAACAGGTTGTGCTGCCGGGTGCGGAAGTAGGCGGCGCTGATCAGCAGGTAGTACTTCCAGGCGCGGTAGAAGCGCTCGCCGTACTTCTCGCGCAGGCTGGGCCACGCGTCGTTGAAGTTCTGCCACCAGGCCATCAGCGTCCGGTCGTAGTGGGGGCCGATGTTCTGCACGTCCTCGGGGACCAGGATCCCCTCCATCGAGCTCGTCAGCTGGCCCAGCGACGGGATGGCGGCGTTCGGGAAGATGTATTTCTCGAACCAGGGATCGATCTGGGTCTGGGCGTAGGCGCCGCCGATGGTGTGGATGAACGCCACCCCGCCCGGCACCAGACAGCGCACCGCCTGCTGCATGTAGGCGCGGTGGTTCTTGGGGCCGACGTGCTCCATGAGGCCGATCGAGACGACGGCGTCGTAGCTGCCGCTCGCGTTGCGGTAGTCGTCGTGGCGGATGTCGATCGGCAGGTGGGCGTAGTGCTGCTTGGCCCAGGCCACCTGCTCGCGCGACACCGTGTAGCCGACGACGGTGGCGCCATAGTGCTCGGCGGCGAACGAGGCGAAGCCGGCCCAGCCGCAGCCGAGGTCGAGCACCCGCATCCCCGACCGCAGGCCGATCTTGCGGCAGACCAGATCCAGCTTCGCCTCCTGCGCAGCGTCCAGCGTGTCGGCGCTGTGCCAGTAGGCGCAGGTGTAGACCATGCGGCGGCCCAGCATCTTCTCGTAGAGATCGTTGCCGACGTCGTAGTGCTTCTCGCCGACCTCGAACGCGCGCGCGGCCTGGCGGTTGAACAGGCGCGCCTTCACCAGCTGCATCCCCAGCACCAGGCTCTTCCCCAGCACGTCCTGGACGCGCGCGCGCACGAGCTTGTCGATCATCACATCCAGCGCGTCGCAGTCCCACCAGCCGTCGGTGAAGCTCTCGCCGATCGCCAGGCTCCCCCCGCGCAGGATCCGCTGATAGAGGCGCGCATCGTTGATGCGCATGTCCCAGGGGGCGTCGCCGCCGACGGTGATGCCGGCAGTGGCGAGCGCGTCGCGAATGATCTCGGCGGCGCGCCGATCGTCGAGCGCGGTGACGAGATTTCGGGCGACTTTGATCATCATGACGGGCCTCCTGAAGAGCGTCGCGCGCGCCAGCGTTCGGCGCCGCGCAGCGCGAGATCGACAATCGGCGCGGCCGGCAACCGGGCGCCCGAGAACATCCAGGCGAACCCGGTCGCGATCGCGCGGTTGCCGAACCGCGCCAGGTGCGAATCGGTCGCCTTCACCGCCCCGTTCCCGCCACGCGGCGGTGCGGCGCGCAGCGCGCTGGCCGTCTCGCGCAGCCGGAAGATGCGCCGGTACTCCGCCATCAGGGGGTGCGCCGCCAGCCGTTCCGCGTAGCGCGCCGGCTCGCCGGCCAGGATCGCCTCGGCGCAGACGCGCGCCGAGACCACCGCGGGCAGGATCCCCTCCGCCGTCAGCGGCTGCGCCAGCCCCAGGCTGTCGCCGACCAGCATCAGGCCGCCGCGGCCGTCCGCGTCGACGCGGGCCGGCCCTTCGAGGTGCGTCGGATCGAACAGGTAGTAGGCGTGCCCCTTCATCGCCTTCGGCTCCAGCTCGGGGGCCGCCTCCGGGGGGACGTGGCCGGCATCGAGGAAGTGCCCCCGCGCCCGCAGCCAGGCGGCCCGCACCTCGTTCGGATCGACCGTCCCGGTGCCGACGTTCAGCCAGTCGGTCTTGGGGACGTTCCAGGAGTAGCCGCGCAGATCGTCGTGCAGCAGCAGCTCGGGCTCGCCGTCGCGCCCGGCGCGCGCGCGCGCCACGGCGGCCGGATCGGCCTGGAACTCGTGCTCCTGCGCGCCGACCGGTCCGTTCGGGCGCGGCGGTTCGACCAGCCGCGCGACCGGGCAGTGCGTCCCCCCCGCGCCGATCAGGTAGCGGGCGCGCAGCCCGGCGACCGTCCAGAACCCGTCGCCGTCGCGCGCGATGTCGCCCGCGGAGACGCCCAGGTGCAGGTCGGCGCCGCTGCGCCGCAGCAGGAAGTCGTCCAGCTCGTAGCGGCGGATGAACCAGCCGTGGCAGGCGACGCTTCGCGTCTCGCCCCGGTAGGCGACGTGGCAGGCATGCCACTCCCAGAGGTCGCCGGTGTACTCGCCCGGGGCCAGCGCCAGCGCCTCCCAGATCGGCTCCGACAGCCAGCCGCCGCACAGCTTCACCCGCGGGAACTGGGCGCGGTCGACGATGGCGACGCGCGCGCCGCTACGGGTCAGGAACCGCGCGCAGGTGCTCCCCGCCGGCCCGCCGCCGACGATGATGGCGTCGTACGCCGGTGTGGTCATCCGCAGCGTCGTAGCACGGATTTCATCTACACTGGTGAGCATGGATACTCGCTTATTGGGATCGCTTACGAAGCTGGGGATCGGCGGGGCTCTTCTGGCGTTTCTGCTCGGCAGTTCCGACCCGGCGCGCGCCTGCAGCGGACCGTCCTTGGCGGAGCCCAGTGCGCTGCCCGGACCGGGCACGACGAACGTCTCGACGGCGACCTCTATCGTGGTCCTGTCGCCGTGGGAGCCGTTTGGGTTGGACCTGAAGGCGGGAGGTCAGTCGGTGCCGGTATACGGGTGGACGGCGCTGGGGAGTGGCATCCAATTGGGGGGCGGGAGCACTCAGTTCTGGCGAGTTCAGCTCACCGCCGGGGGTTCGATGCTGGCGCCTCAAACGGAGTACGTGGTGTCGCTCCTGCGCGGGCCCGGAGAGCTGAGCGAGCTGACCCGCTTCACGACCGCGGCGGGCTACGACAAGACGCCGGGAACGGCGCCGAACCTCGGGGCGCTCCATCTCTGGCGCGTGCGCTACCCCGTCTCCGAGATCGGAGGGGGCAGCTGCGTGTTCGCGGAGTACCACGGCTTCATCACCGTCGACTATGAGCCGGGCACCGTTCCGAACACCGACCCGGCATTCGTCGTTCACAGGTTCCGGCTCTCGCCCAAGACGGGCGGGTCGCAGCAGACGCTCGTGTGGGTGGGCGCGACGCCGTTCACGGGCTGGGCGCCGTCGAAGACATACCCGACGCCGATTTCCAGCGCGGGGTGGCAACCCGAGCTCGATCCCACGCGCGAGTACTGCCTGACCATCGAGGCCTTCGGCGACGGCGACCTCGCGCGGCAGCCGGTCTACAGCAACCAGGTCTGCGCGACGGTCACACAGCTGACGACGCTGGGAGGGTCGCTGGAACCGGACGACGGCAGCACGAGCCCCGACGGCGGCACGAGCCCCGACGGTGGCACCGACGCTCGCACGACCCTCGGCAGCAGCGGTTGCGTCGCCGCCGGCGCCGCGCCCGGGCCCACGGCGCTCGTCCTGCTCACGTTCGTTTTCTTGTTTGCCCGCCGCCGGCCGCGCGCTCGCCAGAGCCCATCTCAGAAATAGCCGCACTCCCGCGCTGCGCGCGGGAGCGGCTAGGAGAGCCCCAGCGTCTCCAGCAGGCGCTCGAGGCGCAGGGCCAGTCCCAGATCGGACGTGGTGTGGGCGTGGTCCATGGCGGCGAAGAGGTTGGTCTGTTCCAGATCGAGCCGCTCCGGGTGCCGCTCCAGCAGGCCGACGAAGTACGCCACCGCGCGCGCTTGATCGAAGCGCGTCCGGGTCAGCACGGCGTAGCGGATGGTGGCGTGGAGGGCGAAGCGACCGGGGAGCGGCTCCTGGACCAGGTGCCAGCGGCGGAGCCGCGCCAGGGCGGGCGCCCCCTGACGGCCGGCGCGTGAGAGCGCGGCCAGCGCGTCGCTGTCGGCGTGGTCGCCCTGCAGGTGTGCGAGCGCGGTGAGCAGGCGCCGTCCCGCCACCCCGAGGCGGGGCCAGGCCCAGCGGACCAGCGCGGCCAGCGCGGGGACGTCGTCCTCGTGGGCGACCACCTCGACGCGGGCGACGCCGCTGCGCACCAGCCAGGCATGCAGCGCCGGGACGCTGACCGCGCGGCTGGCCACCAGCGCGTTGCTGATGTCGAGGGCCAGGGGATTCCAGCGCACCAGGGCGGTCAGGTCGGCGACGGCCGGGAAGGGGCTGCGACCGGCGGTGGCCAGCGGCGGCACGACCGGGTAGACCGACACGCCGGAGAGCAGACAGCGACGGGCGGTCACCACCCAGGTCACGTCGAGCCGGTCGAGCGTGTTCAGCAGCCGGGCCATGGCCCGATCGTCTTCGTGGTTGTCGAGCACGACCAGCATCCGCCCCCGCGCCCTCATCGCCGCGCGCAGCGCCGGCAGCCGCGCGCGCCGGGCGGCGAATCCCCCCAGCGGCACCCGCAGGCGAATCGCCAGCATGTCCAGCAGCGTCTGGTAGTCCCAGCCGCCGACGCGGAACCACTCGATGCCGCCCGGATAGCGTGGCCGCAGGCGGTGACCCAGCGCCGCCGCCAGCGTCGATTTTCCGCCGCCGCCCGGACCGACCAGGGCCAGACGTGGATTACCAGGCGCGAGACAGGCGGTCGCCAGGGTGGCGAGCTCGGCGGTGCGGCCGAGAAAGGGCTGGGGCCGGGGCGGGAACGCCACGGCCGTGTCTATCACGCGCGCGGGGCGCGCGTTCGCGGTTACTCCGCGAAGGCGCGGTTACTCCGCGAAGGGATCAACCCACTTGCTTGGTGCCGGCGGCGCCTTGCTTGGTGCCGTCGCCTTCGCCACGGGTGCCGCCTTCGGTGCAGGCGCCGCCTTGAGCGCGGGCGGGGTGGTGGGCAGCGTGTTGTAAGCCGGTTCGGTGGCGAACGGGTCCACGACCGCGGCCGGCTTGGCGGCCGGCTTGGTGAACGGCGTGGTCGCCTCCATCAGCTCCTCTATCGTCGATGTCGGCTGCTTGGCGCGCACCGCAGGCGCCGCGGGACGGGCAGGCGTTGTCACCGTCGTCGCGAGCGTTGGCTTCGCGAGCGCCGGCTTCGTGACGGGCGCGCGCGCGGCGACCGCCGGCGTGGGCGCGGCGATCGCGGGCGCCTCTGCGGTGGCGATCGTGACCGCGGGCAAAGGGGGCAGCTCGGGAACGGCCGGAGGCAAAGGTTGAATCTCGACCCCCGACGGGGCCTGGACGTGCGCGACCGCCACGGGCTGAGCGACGACGGCGCGCGGCCGCATTCGATCGAACGCCGTCGCCACCAGCATTCCGCAGGCGAACGTCGTCAGGCAGATGCCGACCAGAGTGGTCTTGGAGATCGCTGGTTTCGGCGGCGGCGCCCAGTTGATCGCCGGCTCTACCGGAGTCCGCCGGCGTCGGCGTTCGAAGATCCGCTCAGTCGGGGTTTCCGGCGCCCCGTTCGGGACGTCGTTCCTGACGGGACCCGGCGTTCCCGCGACCTGCATGCGGAAGGACTCCCTCCCGATGAAAAACACGCTTCCCAGATCCGTATCCGCTGACTCGACCACGACCATTCCCTTCCTTTCTCCCCGCGGACTATAGGGCCGCAGCGGTCAAGGGCGTGTGTCGTTTACGCTGATCTTTCGTGAAAATCGCCTGTTTTCAGGCGGTTTCGTGGAAATGGTAAGCCAGCTGCCGTCAACGAGTCGAAGCCAGCTACCGTCAACGAGTTGACGGTGATCGCGGAAACGGCTTTTTACCCGGCGAACGGATCGACCCAGGGGCGCGTGGGCGGAACGATGCGATGCGAGCGCGCCCGGACGCCGGCGGCGCGCCCGGGTTGCGCCGCGCGCGCCGGGCGGACGCGAGGCGACGGCGTCGCCTCGGGGCGATCCTCCTGCATCGCGCCTGCGGAGGGGGCCGCCTCCGCGGCGGCGGGCGCGGCGACCGGCGGCGCTTGCACGACGGGCGGCGGCTGCACGACGGGCGGCGGCTGCACGACGGGCGGCGGCTGCACGACGGGCGGCGCGATCGGCTGCGCCTGTGCGACGGGCGGCGGCTGCACGACCGGCGGTGGCTGCAGGACGGGCGGCGGCTGCACCGCCGGCGCCGTCGCGACGCGCACGACCGGCTGTCGCGGCGCGACCGCGCGCGTGCCCAGCTGGGTGATCGCGGTCGCCACCAGGGCGCCGCACCCGAACGTGGTCAGGAACAGCGCGACGAGAGATCGCCTGCGACGCGCCGGCGCCGGCGCCGGTTCCATGATGGGGGGGCGCGAAGCGCGCACCGCCCTGCGGTCGAAGATCCGCCCCGTCGGGCTATCGGTCACCGGGGTCGGGATCGCGCCGTCGTCCACGAGGGCGTCGGGCGTGCCCACGACCTCCATCCGGAACGTATCCCGCCCCAGAAACACCACATTCGCCTGCTCACCATCCGATCGTTCCATCACGCGGGGATGATCTCCGCTGACGCGCGTTCTGTCAGTTTTTCGAATTTATGGAACGACGGGTGGGGCTCAGATCCAGCCGCCGATCGTCACATCGAGGCCGTAGAGCGTGTAGTCGCCGCCCGAGAGGCCATGCTGGAACGAGGGGCCGGCGCCCACGAAGAGGTGCGGCGCCAGGTGATAGAGGAACGGGGCGTAGAGCGCCAGGGATGTGGCGGTGTTCGAGTCGTGGGGCAGCGATGTGTGGGCGATGAACAGCCCGCCGGTCGGCCAGAGGCCGAGGCGATCGATGAGGTTCAGGTTGAAGCCAGCCCGCGCACCCAGCGACACGGTCGTCGTCCCCTCGTCGCCCGAGACGTGGCCGATGCCGACGACGCCGCCGACCGATACGCGATCGGTGAGGAAATAGTCGAGCGCGGGCTGCAGGTTCACCGCCCAGGTTCCGCCGCTGACCTTGTGCAGGAAGAAGCTGCCACCGCCGGGCGCGGTCGACATCGTCAGCACCCACTGGGTCGGGGCGCCGAAGCCGCCGGCGGCCTGGACCATCGGCGCGAACGTCGGTGCCGGCTTGGCGAACGCGCTGTCGTCCCCTTGCCCTTCCCCTTGCCCTTGCCCTTGCCCTTCGGCGCGGGCAAGGGTCGTCGTCGCCAGCAGCACGCTCGTCGCGATCGCCAACACCGTCGAGCTTCTCATGGCCCCGCGGGTACCACGTTCGCACCGGTCGATCAAATGCTGCACGAACATACTATCGACGCCGCGCCCGAGCCCCTTTACTGAAGGCATCGATCGCGCGTTCACAGATGCCTGGGCGCGGGCCATGCGCGTCGCGGAACGACCCCGCGACGTCGCGGGCTGGCAGCGCAACCTGGCCCAAGCCCTCGCCGTCGCTGCCAAGCCGGACGGCGCCGCGGTCTCGCTCTGCACGCTCGGGTCGCGCACAGGTCTCGGCGCCGCGGTGGCCCCGTCGGAATCGTCGGCGGTGGGCCGGCGCCTGATCGAATCGCTGCTTCCTCCGGCGGACTCCCCCAACCTGGAGACCGTCTGGTCGGTCTCTGCGGCGACGACGGCGGGCCGGCGGGTCCTCCCTGTCGAGGATCTGGGCGCCGGCCTCATCGGCGCCTTCCTCAGGTCGCAGGAGGGCATCGTCGCCGGATGGATCGTCTTGCTCAGCCGCGCGCCGCTGCACGAACGGATGCGCGCCCTCGCGGTGCCGTTCGCGGAGGTCTGCCGCGCCGCCGAGGTCGCGCTGCGCGGCTCGCTGGCCATCGCCGCCGCGATGGGCGCGCGGTTTCCCAGGGTCTCGCCCGCCGGGTTGAGCGCCCGCGAACAGGAGGTGGCGACCCTCGCCTCCAGCGGCTTCTCCGATCTGAACATCAGCGCGCGCCTCGGGATCAGCGAGGGGACGGTGGGCCGCCACCTGCACAACATCTACCGGAAGCTCGGAATCGGCTCGCGGATGCAGCTTTCCGATCTGATGTGCGGGGCCGCCTTTGCTCCGCCGGAACAGAGCGCGGGCGGCCTCGTCATGCCGGCTAGAAGTCGATGATGCCGCAGTGCGAGTGCATGTGCGGCGTCGAGTTCCAGTTCACGTAGGAGCCGACGTTGGGATCGTCGAAGAGTCCCCCGATCGCGCCGGCCGTGCGGTAGCGCCCCTGCGGGAGGGTCCACTGGCCGCTGCCGCCGCTCTGGATGTGCACCCGGTAGGTGCTGTCGCCGACGGCGGCGCAGGCCATCGCCCGGAAGTGGAAAGCGTCGTCGCCCTTACCGTAGCTGCTGCCCGACCTGTAGAAGAACCAGCGGTAGTCGGCACGGGCCGAGCACTCGAGCCAGGTGCTGAGCCACTGGTAGTCGCAGCAGCCGTTGTTGCAGCCTGAGGGGGCGGCCGCGAAGCCCTCGGGGACGTCGCGCGGCACGTCGTCGAAGGGGGTTTCCTTCGATTCGAAGCTGGCGGGGATTTGCGTCGCCGCGCTCGGATGCAGCGCCTCCTCGCGCATCAGCCGGTCTTGCAAGTTGCGCAGCGCGACCGGCGCGGCCTTGGTGGGCGACACCGCCTTCCAGATGTCGAGCAGCTGATGAGCCTGCATGTTTGCCGGCATTTCGAACATCCGCGGCATCCCCGCCGGGCCGGTCTCGCTGATCAGCGCCCCCTTTCCCGCGTCGTAGAACTCCAGCCGCTGGCCGGTGGCGAGCGCGGCGACGGCGACCACCGTCATCCCGTCGAGCACGCCGTCCGTCTGCGGCGGCTCGTCGCCGCCCGCGTCGGTGGCCTCGCCGGCGCATGCCGGGAGCAGCCCCGCCACCATCAACGCCACGAACGTTCTCGAGATACCTCTACCGCTGCTTGCCCTGTTGGTCATGGAATCCTCCTCCGTTGGTGCTTCGACGGTAGGAGGGGCAAGGACCGGCGCCAATACACCGATCGGTGTAGGGCGGCGCGCGGGGACCGTTCTTACGAGGCGGGATCCGTCTGCTTCGTGTCCTTCGCCGTGACCTTCTTGGTTTCTTTTTTGCGCAGCCGCATGTTCAGGAGCTCGACGACCAGCGAGAAGGCCATGGCGAAGTAGACGTAGCCGCGGTTGACGTGGTGGCCGAACCCGTCGGCGACCAGCAGCACGCCGATCATCAGGAGGAACGAGAGGGCGAGGACCTTCATGCTCGGGTGGCGGGTGACGAAGTCGGCGACCACGTTCGCGAACACCAGCATCACGCCGACGGCGAGCATCATCGCCACCAGCATCACCGACAGCGCGCGCGCCATCCCGACCGCGGTGATCACCGAGTCGAGCGAGAAGACGATGTCGAGCACCAGGATCTGCGCCACCACCGAGGTCGCGTTGCCGGGCTTGGGCGGCGTGGTGGCGGGCGCCGCTTCCGTCGGCTCGTTCTCGGTCTGCGCGTAGAGCTCGTGCGTCGCCTTGTAGATCAGGAACAACCCCCCGGAGAGCAGCACCAGATCGCGCCCCGAGAACCCGTTGCCGAAGAGCTCGAACAGCGTCTTCGTCATCCCCATGATCCAGGTCAGCATCATCAGGAGGGCGATGCGCATCACCAGCGCGAGGCCGATCCCCAGCCGCCGCACCCGGGCCCGGCGGTCGGGCGAGACCTTCTGGGAGAGGATCGCGACCAGCAGGATGTTGTCGATCCCGAGGACGATCTCCAGGACCGTGAGGCTGACCAGGCTGGCCAGCCCCTCGCTGCTCAGTAACGGGCGGAAGTCGAACACGCGGGGAAGTTAGCTCTGCCCGAGCTTGCTGGCCACGCGCGCCGCTTCTTCGACCGCGCGCGCGATGACCGAGCGGATCCGCCCGTCTTCCATGATCAGCAGGCCGGCGATCGTGCTGCCGGCGGGCGTCGTCACTTGATCCTTCAGCGCTGCCGGGTGCATCCCCGTCTGCAGCACCATGCGGGCCGCCCCCTGGAACATCTGCGCGGCGATCGCCATGGCGGTGTCGCGCCGCAGCCCCATCCGGACCCCGCCGTCGGTCAGCGCCTCGAGGATGATGTAGACGAAGGCGGGGCCGCTGCCGTTCAGGCTGGTGACGGCGTCCATCACCTTGTCCTCGGCCTCGATGCAGTTGCCCACGCTGCGGAAGATCTCCAGCACCACCTTGGCCTGCGCGTCGGTGACGGCGGCGCCGCGGGCGATCACGGTCATCCCCTCGCCGATCAGGCAGGGGGTGTTGGGCATGGCGCGCACGACCGCGCTGCCGGGGAGCCAGCCGGCCAGCTGATCCAGGCGGATGCCGGCGGCGATGCTGACGACCAGCTTGCCGGCGAGCAGCCCCGCCATCTCGGGGGTGTTCAGCAGCGGCCCGACCTCGTGCGGCTTCACGCAGACCAGCACGACGTGCCCGGCGCGGCAGGCCTCGGCGTTGTCGCTGGTGGTCCGGATGCCGTGCTTCTCGCGCAGGGTGGCCGCCACCTCGGCGCGCCGGTCGGTCGCGAAGATCTGCCCCGGTTGCAGCGCCTTGGACCGCAGCAGGCCGCGCACGATCGCTTCCCCCATCGTGCCGCAGCCGAGCACGGTCAGCGTCTGGTCGTTGGCGAGCATGGCGGGGAAATATCGCACAAGATCTGCGCTCGCGGGCGCGGGGGCCGCCCAACCGGGATTACCTTGCCGCGCGTGGCGCTGCGGCAATGGCAGATCGACCGGGCCCGATCGGAGATCGCCTTCAGCGTGCGCCACATGGTGATCGCGAAGGTGCGCGGGCGGTTCACGCGCTGGCAGGGGTCCCTCTGGCTCGACGAGCAGGATCTGCCGCGATCGCGGGTCGAGGTCGCGATCGAGGTCGCCAGCATCGACACCGCCGACGCGCAGCGCGACGAGTACCTGCGCACCGCCGAGCTCCTCGACGTGGCCAGGTACCCGACGATGAAGTTCCAGAGCCGGCGCGTCGAGGCCAGCGGAAAGCGGCTGCGGGTGACGGGCGATCTCACGCTGCGCGGCGTGACCCGGTCGATCGTGCTCGACGCCGTCTTCCGGGGGCGCGTGGGGGGCGAGGGGGGAGATCAGGCGGTCGCGTTCACCGGCAAGGCCACCGTCGACCGCGAAGCGTACGGCGCCGGTTGGAGCCAGGCGCTGGAGACGGGCGGCCTCCTGGTCGGCAAACAGGTCGAGGTCGATTTGACGCTGGGCGCGACAGAGCCGGCGTCCGCCGCTGGTACGGAACACCCCGAGGGTTCCGTGTAAAATCCCCGGGCTCATGGCCGCTGCTTCGGACTCACGCAGGCATCTGGGAGAGGCGCACCGCATCGTCGTCAAGGTGGGGACGCACGTGGTCACCACCGACGACGGCGCGCTGGCGGTCGCCCGGCTGACCGGGCTCTGCGAGAGCCTGGCCCAGCTGCGGCGGGGCGGGCGCGAGATCGTGCTGGTGTCGAGCGGCGCGGTCGGCATGGGGATGCGCGTGCTCGGGCTCCCCGAGCGCCCCCGCTCCCTGGGGCTGCGCCAGGCCTGCGCGGCCGTCGGCCAGGGGCATCTGATCGGGCGCTACACCGAGCTGTTCGCCAAGTTCGGCGTCACCGCCGCGCAGGTCCTGCTCACGCAGGAGGACCTCGCCGACCGCGATCGCGCGCTCTGCCTGCGCACGACCCTGATGCGTCTCCTCGAGCTGGGGGTCATTCCCGTCCTGAACGAGAACGACAGCGTCAGCGTCGCCGAGCTGGTCGACTTCAGACGGGGCCAGGGGCAAGACGTCGCCGCCAACATCGGGTTCGGCGACAACGATGGCCTCTCGGCCCGGGTCGCGGTCAGCCTCGACGCCGACCTGCTGGTGCTGCTGACCAACGTCGGCGGCCTGTACACCGCCAACCCCAAGAAGGATCCGAGCGCCGTGCGCATCCCCGAGCTCTCCGGCGTCGACGACGCCACGCTGGGGCGGGCCGACGGGGGCTCGGAGGGGGGAACCGGCGGGATGGCGAGCAAGCTGGCGTCGGCGCGGCTCGCCTCGGCCGAGGGGACGGTGGTGCTGATCGCGCCCGGTCACGAGCCGCGCGTCGTCGAGCGGGCGCTGGCCGGCGTCGACGTCGGGACGCTGATAACGGCCTCGCGCCGCCCGGCCCGCATTCGCCACATCGCCGTCTCCGCGCGCCACCGGGGCGCGCTGATCGTCAACGACGGCGCGCTGCGGGCGCTGGCCGGCGAGAAGGCGTCGCTGCTGCCGATCGGCGTCGTCTCCGTCGAGGGGAGCTTCGACAAGGGCGAGGTGGTCGAGATCCGCGACGGCAGCGGCCGGGTCCACGGGCGGGGGCTGGTGAACTACCCGGCCGACGCCTGCCGCAAGCTGGCCGGCCGTCACAGCGACGACATCGACGCCGTGCTGGGGTGGCGCGGCTACGACGCGCTGATCACGCGCGACAACCTGGTGATGGGAGCCGTCTGATGAGCGCGACGAACGACGTGAAAGAAAGCGCAATGCGGGCGACCGCCCTGGCGGCGAAGGCCGCGGGGGCCAAGCTGGTCGCGCTCGGCGCCGACGGGCGAAGGGCGCTGTTGCGTTCGCTGGCCAAGGCGCTGCGCGAGCCCGCGGCGCGGGTCGAGATCGCGGCCGCCAACGCCGCCGACATGGAACGGGCCAAGGCCGAGGGGGTGGCGACGCCGCTGGTAAAGCGGCTCGGCCTCGACGCCGGCAAGCTCGACGGCGTCTGCGACGGGCTGGAGCAGCTCGCCGCGATGCCCGATCTCGTCGGCAAGACGACGCTGCGCCGCGAGCTGGACGACGGCCTGGTGCTCGAGCGCGTCTCCGCGCCGCTCGGTCTCCTCGGCATCGTGTTCGAATCGCGCCCCGACGCGCTGGTGCAGATCGTCGGGCTGGCCTGGAAAAGCGGCAACGCGGTGCTGCTCAAGGGGGGGCGCGAGGCGCTCGGGACCAACCGGGTGCTCACCGCCGCGATTCATCGCGTGCTGCAAGCCGCCAGCGTCGATCCACGCGCCGCCGTGCTGCTGGAGGGGCGCGAGGATGTGACCGCGGTGCTGGCCCTGCACGGCATCGTCGAGGTGATCGTCGCGCGTGGCTCGTCGGAGTTCGTCCGCGAGATCATGTCCAAGAGCGAGATTCCGGTGATGGGGCACGCGGCGGGCGTCTGCCATCTGTACCTGCACGCCGCCGCCGATCCGGCGATGGCCGCCAAGCTGGCGGTCGACGGCAAGACGACCTACCCGGCCGCCTGCAACGCCACCGAGACGCTGCTCTGGGACGCCGGGGCGACCGCGGCGCTCGACGCGACGGTGGCGGCGCTGCAGAAGGCGGGGGTCGAGATCCGCGGCGACGCGGCGACCCGACAGCGCCACCCGTCGGTGAAGGCCGCCGCCGAGAGCGACTTCGGCTACGAGTTCGGCGCCAACATCATCGCCGTCAAGCAGGTCGCCGGGCTCGACGAGGCGCTGGCCCACATCGCGGCGAACGGCTCGAAGCACACCGAGGCGATCGTCACCGGCGACGCGGCGGCCGCCGAGACGTTCCTGGCCGGCGTCGACGCGGCGGGCGCGTTCCACAACGCCAGCACGCGCTTCGCCGACGGCTTCCGTTACGGTCTGGGCGCCGAGGTCGGCATCAGCACCGACAAGCTCCACGCCCGCGGCCCGGTCGGCGTCGAGGGGCTGCTCACCTACCGCTGGCTGCTGCGCGGCCAGGGCCAGGAGACGGCGAGCTACGGTCCAGGCAAGCGCGCGTTCAAGCACCGGGATTTGTAACCGCGGCAAGAGCGGCGACATCGATCTTTGACCAACCCATGAGCGACGAGCTGAACCGCAGGGATACGCTGAAGGTGATCGCGGGGACCGCGGCGGCGGCGGCGGCGTGCACGCCCCGTTCGAGCCAGAAGGAGACGAGCAAGATGACAGCGACGACCGCGACGACGACCGCCACGACCACCGCGCCGGCGAGAGAACGACCCCCAGGCCATCGCCTCGGTCACGCCGCTCGGCTTCCCCTGGCGCACGCACGATCCGTTTCTGTTCTGCGTCCACCACGACGACCGCTACCCCGCGGGGAACGCGGTGCTCGGCCCGGCGGCGTCGCTGGCCGGGCGCGACCTCGGCCAGGACTTCGCCGGCGTCGACGGCTGGCGCATGTACCACGGCCAGCGCGTCCCCGGCTTCCCGCAGCACCCGCACCGCGGCTTCGAGACGGTGACGGTCGTGCGCACGGGGCTGCTCGATCACTCCGACTCGCTCGGCGCGACGGCGCGCTACGGCGGCGGCGACGTGCAGTGGCTGACCGCCGGCGGCGGCATCCTGCACGCCGAGATGTTCCCGCTGCTCGACGAGGCGAACCCGAACCCGCTCGAGCTGTTCCAGATCTGGCTCAACCTGCCCAAGGCCAACAAGTTCGTCGAGCCGCACTTCGCGATGTTCTGGGACCGGGGGATCCCGCGGCGCGCGCTGACCGACGCGGCGGGGCGCGCGATCGAGGTGACGGTGGTGGCCGGGCGGTACGGCGACGCGACGCCGCCGGCGCCGCCGCCCAACTCGTGGGCCTCGCGGGCCGACGCCGACGTCGCGATCTGGACGATCAAGCTGGCGCCCGGGGCGACCTGGACGCTGCCGGCGGCGGCGACCGGCACGCACCGCTCGCTCTACTTTTTCCGCGGCCAGGGGCTGCGCGTCGCGGGGCGCGAGATCCCGCCCACCCACGAGGTCGAGCTCGCCGACGCCCGCGCGGTGGCGCTGGTCGGCGGCCGCGAGGAGACCGAGCTGCTGCTGCTGCAGGGGCGCCCGATCGGCGAGCCGGTCGTCCCGTACGGGCCGTTCGTGATGAACACGCGCGAGGAGATCCAGCAGGCGTTCGCCGACTACCAGCGGACGCAGTTCGGCGGCTGGCCCTGGCCCAGCGACGAGCCGGTCCACCCGCGCGACGCGGGCCGCTTCGCCCTGCACGCCGACGGCCGCGTCGACAAACCGACGACGACCTAACCCGCATGTGCGTGCTGCGGATCAGCGGCAAGGACCGCGGCGGTGCGCGAGCTGACCAGCTACGCCTTCGCGCGGCTCCCGGTGAACCGCCTCTACGCGTTGCCCTTCGCCCACAACCCGGCGTCGATCGCCCTGCTCGCGCGCCTCGGCTACCGCCGCGAAGGCGAGCTGGTCGACAGCATCATCAAGGACGGCCAGATCCGCAGTCAGGTCGTCTACGCCATCACGCGCGCCGAGTGGCGCGGCTGACCGCGGTGCCCGGCCGCGGGCGAAAACAAACTAGTGCCTATTCAAGGCATCAATGGAACGTGGCGACCCGTGATGGGCAAGCGCAGCAGGTAGCCGTCAGCAGTAGGTGGCCCGCCGCCTGGTCGCGTTCGATCGGAGAGAAAACAGGAAAAGAGGTCCCCGCCTTGTTGGGATTGGGTTGCGAAGCGCAATCGCCAAACGAGGAGGGACCTCATGGATCGTTATATCGGGATCGATGTTCATGCCCAAAGTTGCACCATCGCGGTGCTCGGGCCGACGGGGAAACAGCTCTGGTCGACGGTGGTAGAGACGAACGGGGAGGCCTTGGTGCGAGCGGTGACTGGCGTGGCCGGTCAGCGGCACATCTGCTTCGAGGAAGGCACCCAGAGTGCGTGGTTGCACGAGCTCCTGGAGCCTTACGCAGAGGAGAATCGTGGTGGCGGTTCCACCTGCACGCCAGACGGGGTCGAAGAGCGATGCGAGCGATGCCTGGCAGCGTGCGGACGAGCTGCGGCTGGGCAAGATCGAGCGGCCAGTTTTCAAGAGACCGACGGAGTTCGTCGGCTTGAGACAGGCGGTACGGGCACACGTGATGATCGTCCAGGACGTCATCCGTACGAAGAACCGAGTGAAGAGCATCTTTCGCTCGCGAGGTGTTCAGTGCGCAGGCCAGGAGGTCTACAACTCGAAGAAGGCGAATCTCTGGCTGGATCAACTTCCGCCGCACCACCGCGAGCTAGCAGCGCTGCTACTCGACGAGACGCACGCGCTCGAGGAGCTTCGGAGTCGAGCCGAGAAACGTCTGGAGAACGAGGCGAGCAAACTCCCGATCGTTCAGCGGCTGGCGACAGCACCGGGGATCGGATCGATTCGGGCCGCACAGATCGCAGCCACGGTCGTAACCCCTCATCGATTCCGCACCAAACGTCAGTTTTGGAGCTACTGCGGGCTCGGCATCGTGACGCGCTCGTCGGCCGACTGGGTGCGCGTCGACGACAAATGGGTGCGCTCGAAGGTAGCCCAGACGCGAGGACTCAATCGGAATCGAAATTCACTACTCAAGATGGTGTTCAAGGGGGCAGCGCTGACCGTCATCAGCAACTTGCCCGATCATCCCCTGTGCGCCGACTACCAGCGCAAGGTGGCCGCCGAGACGAAGCCCAATCTGGCGAGACTGACTCTTGCTCGCAGGATTGCGGCTGCAGTGCTCGCCCTGTGGAAGAACCAGGAGGACTACGACCCGGCAAAGCACTGCGCCAAAGACTAGGCGTTCTGGATCCGTCGCATCGTCCTGCCCTGGGTAGGTCGCATGGATTGCGGACGCACAACCGGTTCGAGAGGAAGCATCCACGTGCCATCTGGCCCCAGGCGCGCGCCGCGGAGGCCCTAATTCAAGGCTATGCCCTCTCGGAGCATCGACTGAAGCAATGGACCCTCGAGGCCCTACTAGAAGTGTGGTGCCCTCCTTTTCGGAGAGGACAAAAGAGCTTCACAAGTGCATCCGGCATTCATCAGGTCGTAGATCGGCAAGGCAGGATCATTCGACGACGACAAGCTGCTCGCTACATGCGCGCTTCAGGGCAGCTGGGTCGACCGAGAACACTGACAGTCGCAGGGGGTCGCCAGAGGCGAAGAGCTCAGCTTCTGACGACAGGGGACACCTTTGTCTTGACCTCCGGTTCCCTAGAAGAGGCACACCGTTCGCCGCGCCCTGTTGGGGGCGACGGCATCGATAGCGGTCCCGCCCGGGAACCCGACCCGCGCGCGGTTGTCCTTCGAGCGTGCGACCGGACGTGCGCGCGAGCCGATGGGGCGTGATCCTGGCGGGCGTCGGGCTGGTCGCGTTCGCGGCGCACGCGGCGGCGCGCACCCCCGCGGCGGAGGAGCGGGAGATCTGCAAGCGCTGGGTCGCCGCGACCGCAAAGACGCGGGCCCGGTTATCCGGCTTGCGCCGGTACGAGCTCGACGCGCTGAGCGAGGCGAACGCGCTCGCGCCCGTCTTCACGAGACCGACATGGCGTGGCTCGCCGAGGCGCGTGATTGGCTGGCGATGCACCCGACGCGGGTGCGCACTCTGGTGTCCCGCCTGCGCAATCCCAACCTCATCGGGTTGACGAACGCGGCCGATACCTACGTGCGCGGCCGAAACGGGCGCTTCTACGGGCACGGCGGCGATCGTCGCCGACAATCTGTTCACCGTCGCGGGGCGGGCCTCCTGGTTGCTGGCGCAGATGACCGGGCGCGCCGACCACCGGCCGGTGCTCGCCCGGACCGACCCGATCGCGCTGGCGATGCGCGCCCGTGACTGGGAGGCGTGGCTTTCGCGCGTCGACGACGGTGACGTCTGCTTCGGTCCCCCCGCGCACGACTGACGCCGGGCGACGCGGCGCCTCACCAACCTGCGGGGACGACGATCGTGTCGCCCAGCAGGCGGTGGTGCCGTCGCGGCGGATGGCGCAGTAACCGCTCGTGAACGAGGTGATCTGCGTGAAGAGGCCCATCGGGGCGACAGCGGCGGTGACGCCGGTCTGGCCGGGCCAGCAGAGGATCGTCCCGTCGCTCCGAAGGCCGCAAGCGGTGCGGTAGTTGTAGTCCATCGCCACCTGCACGAACGCGTCGGTCGGTGGGGGGAGCGCGTCCTGCGCCGGGCCGTAGCAGAACACCTGGCCGTCGTCGCGCACCGCGCAGGCGGCTCCGTTGTTGGACGATACGTACAGGTACTTGCCGGCGGGGAAGGGGACGAAGTCGGGCTTGTGCAGGGCGCCGGTGTCGTCAATCGCGTAGACCGCCTGGTTCGAGACCGAGAGCTGGACGTACTTGCCGGCGTATCCCGTCGCCGGCAGCGCGGTGCCGTTGTAGCAGGCGAGCTCGCCCGTCGTGCGGATCCCGCAGTCGCCGTAGATCGTCGTGACGTAGTGCTTGAAGGTGTCGGTCGGGCGGAACACCGTGTTCGTCGTCGGGCTCCAGCAGGAGACGGCGCCGGTGCCGTCGACCGCGCACGACTGCCAGGGGCCGTCGCTGACCGTCACCTCGACCCAGGATTTCTTTGGGGCGCCCGTGGTCCAGAGGCCGGCCTGCTTCTGCTCGAAGTCGTTGGCGGTCCCCCAGCAGCTGAGTGTCCCGTCCGCCTTCACGGCGCAGACGTTCTTGTAGTCGGTGCTGCCGGCGAGCTGCACCGTGCAGACGAACGACTCGTCGAGCCAGGTCCCGGTGGCGTCGCAGCGCTGGCGGCGCCCCGTCGGACCGCAGCGGAGCTCGTCGACCGGACAGAAGACGCCGCCGTCGAAACTGGTGCCGCTGCCGGCGTCGCCCGTCGTCCCGGCGCCGCCTTGCCTTCCCCCGCTGCCCGTGGGGCTGCTTCCGCCGCTGGCCACGGCGCCCGCGGTGCCGGTGCCGCGACCGGCTGTGCCGGTTGTCCCCCCCTGGCCGCCTGGGCTCGCGCCGGCGGAGCCGGAGCCGGAGCCGGCGGCGCCGGAGCCAGAGCCCGCCGCGCCCGAGCCAGAGCCGGCGGAGCCGGAGCCAGAGCCCGCCGCGCCGGTCGTGCCGCGACCGCCGCTGCCGCCGACGCCGATCGAGCCGCCGACGCCGTTCGTGCCGCCGACGCCGATCGAGCCGGCGGCGCCGATCGCCCCGCCCCTGCCCATCGCGCCGCCTGCGCTCGAGCCGGCCAGGCCGGAGCTGCCCGCGGAGCCGTTCGAACCCCCGCTTCCGGAGACGATCCCAGCGTCGGCGGGGCCGCTCGATCCTGCGGCCCCGGTGCCCACCGAGCCGCCGGCGCCCGTGTCGGAACCTTTGTCGGAGCTGGCGCACCCCCCGAGCGCTGCAATCAGAGCAAGCAAAGTTAGTTTATTAAGGTGAAACATCCCACAAGCGTACCGCGCAAACGGCGGGTTACGTGGGGGATTTCTCGTGGCCGCGTTACGATAGCCGGGCGATGCGGCGGATCGATCCCTTGTGGTGGGTCGCGGTGGCCCTGCTGCTGGGGGGGATGTTCGCGGTGGGCCTCTACATGTATGTGGAGCACGCCGTCGAACAGGCGCGCGGCGACGCGCTGGCCCGTATCGACCGCGAGGCCTCGCACACCGAGCGTGGCACGTCGCAGCTGGACGCGGCCGCGGCGGTCGCGTCCGCGTTCGTCGCCGACGTGGCGGCCGGGCGGTTCGCGGCGGCGCACGCGCGCCTGGCGACGCCGTATCGGACGGCGGTTCCGGTCGCGGCCTTCGCGACCGCCTGTCGTGGGCTGCCGATCCTGATGGGGGCCCGCGCGGTCACCTTGCGCGAGCTGCGGCAGCAGCAGAGCGGCAGCGCGGCGTCGATCGAGGCCCGCGGCCTGCTCGATGCGGCCGCCGGCGCCGTTCCCATCGGGTTCGTGTTTCTGCGCGAGGAGTCCGCGTTGCGCATCCTGGTCGTGTCGCTGGCCGGCGTGCCGGTGCTGCAGGGTGTGCAACAATCCGCGCGATGATCGGCGCGACGCGGGGCTGCTGTCGGTGGTGGTTGTTTCTGGCGGTGGCGGCGCAGCTGGCGCAGCTCAGTTGCGCGCACCCGGCGCCGCCGGCCGCGCCGGTGGTGGCGGCCCCGGCGTCGGTGGGCGAGGCCGCGGCGGGCGAGGCCGCCTTGCCGCCGCTGCCGAAGCTGCCGCCGCCGCCGCCCACCGTCGAGCATCCCGAGCTGCGCCCGATCACCGTCGTCGCGCGCGACGTCTCCGACGGCATCGAGACGTTGATCGCCGCGACCAACGACGGCCTCGGCTGCAACGGCAGGGGCACCAAGGGCGCCGCGGTTCGCATCGAAGGGGCCAGCGATCCGCGCCGCCCGTGGTCGGGCTGGTTCAACCACGTCGATGGCGCCGACGGCCGTCCCGCGCTGGAGGGCGGCCACCTGATCATTCGACGCCCGGTGCCGGGGCCCGACGAGCACCAGATCGCCCACGTCTATCAGGCCGGCGGCGCTCCCTGGTGCCCGGGGGCGCCGCAGCACTTCCGGTTCGCGCTCCCGGGCCCGGGCGGGCCGGCGCGCGAGCCCGCGGTGCTGGCGTACTGGGCCGAGGCGTTCGCCGATCACGTCGGCGACGACACCGCGTGGGCCGGGTTCGCGCGCCAGCGGGCGCGCGCGCGGTTTCCCGAGCCGCTGGCCGGGCGTCCGGTGGCGACCGCGCCGGCGAAGCTGCCGCGCGGGAAGGGGAAGCCGAGCAAGGCGCAAGCGACGGGCACCCCGCCCACGACGACGGCACGCCCGCGCGTCACCCCCGCGCGGCGCGATCCGTCGGAGCTGGCCCGGCTGATGGACACGACCAGTGGCATGACGTCGCTGCAGGAGACGCTGCAGACCGATCGCTGGCTGGTCGCCACCGACGCCGGCGCGGCGACGGTGCCGCTCGCCGCCGTGAAGGGCCCGCCGCTGCCGCAGCACCCGTGGCCCGCGATGCTGACCGCCCTCGCCGCGCAGAAAAAGAAGGTGTCGCCGCCCGACGAGCCGCTGGCGGCCGCGGCGCCGGCGGGCTTCTACTTCGTGCGCTTCCGCTCGATCGGAGATCTGATCCGGTTACGCGCCGAGATGGACAAGGGGCTGTCTGCGAGCCTGGTCGCGCTCGAGGACCGGCTGGCCGACTACGATCTGGCGGAGCGGTACGAGGCCGAGCTGGGGATCAAGCAGGGTCCGATGACCCGGCTGCTGGGGCCCGCGGTGATCGACGATCTGGCGGTGGTCGGCAGCGATCCGTACCTGCGCGAGGGGAGCGATCTGACACTGGTGTTCCGGGTCAAGGCCAAGCCGGCGTTCGAGGCGGGGCTGGCGACGACGCTGACCGTGCAGGGGGCGGCGCACGGCGGGGTGAGCGTGTCGTCGGTGGAGCGGGGCGGGGTCACGATCCAGATCGCCACCAGCCCCGACGGCGCGATCCGGCGCCACCGGGCCACCGTCGGCGGCTTCGAGCTGGTGTCCAACAGCCTGGGTGGCCTCGAGCGCGTGATCGCCGCGATCCAGAAGCGCGCGCCCTGCCTCGCCGACGAGCTCGACTTTCGCTACATGATGGCGCGCGACGCCGCCGTCACCGCCGACGTGCTGGCGTTCATGAGCGACCGTTTCGTCGCCGAGGTGGTCGGTCCGCGCCAGAAGATCCTCGAGGCGCGCCGCCAGCTGGCGCTGGCCGAGCTGTCGCGGCCCGGGTTCGCGGCGCTGCTCTACGGCTGGCTGTTTGGCCGCGCGCCGGCCAGCGCCGCCGAGCTGCTGGCGTCGGGGCTGCTCACGCGCGGGGACCTGGCCCACGCCGACGGCGAGACGATCGCCTGGACGCCCGAGGCCGGCGCCCGCTCGTCGTGGGGGCAGGTCGGCGGGCTGCTGCCGCTCATCGATCGCCCGGTGCCGGCCAAGGTGACGGCGGCGGAGAGCGAGGCCTACAAGCTGTTCGTCGCCGGCTACCAGAACTACTGGCGCACGTACATCGATCCCGTCGCGGTCCGGATCGCGCTGCCCGCCGACGGCAAGGGGCCGCTGGCGATGGAGCTGCGCGTGCTGCCGATCATCGACGGCACCGACTACGCCGAGCTGTCGCGCACCGTCGGTCGCGCGCGCGTCGTGGTGGGGGAGGGCCGGCAGGGGGCGCGGGCGGTGCTGGGGATCGGCGCTGACGCCTCGATCCGGCAGCTGCTGTCGCGGTCGTTGCGCGAGATGCCGCTGGTCGGGGCGCTGAAGATCGACTGGCTCGGCGACTGGGCCACCTTCGGGATCGACGACGCCGCCCGGCCGGACGGGGAGGCGGTCCCCGTCGGCGACGGCACCAGCCAGCTGGACCTGGCGCTCTCCCAGCTCAGCGAGCTGCCCGTCTTCGCCGGCGTCGAGGTCCGAAGCCCGGCCGCCGCGGTGGCGTTCCTGGCCGGCGCGCGCCAGGTCGTCGAGTCGGCGGCGCCCGGCATGATCGACTGGCGCGAGGCGGGCAAGCATCGTGACGTCCCGTTCGTCGCGGTCCGCGCCGCGCGCGACAAGAGCGATCTCGGCGCCTTCAAGGACATCTCCCTCTACTACACGTTCTGCAAGGGGAGCCTGTTCCTGTCGCTGGCCGAGGCCGCGCTGCGCCGCCGCATCGACGACTGCGTCGACGGCCGCCGGCCCCAGGCCCCGGCGGCGGGGTCCGAGCCAGATCCGCAGAGTGCGCAGCTGGTGGTCGACGTCGACATGCGCGAGCGCGGCCCGCTCTGGTGGCGGCTGGTGATGCTGGCGACGCGCAACGACTGGAGCCGCACCGACAGCTGGTCGCACGCCGCTGCCGAGGCGGTGCTGCGGGGCGCGCCCGGGGCGCCGCCGGCCGTGACGCGCGCGCTGGCGCGGCGGACGCTGGGCGCCGTGCCGACCACGCCCGAGGGGCAGGCCTACCTGCTCGGCGAGGACGGGATACGCGACCCCCTCCGCGGGCTGTACCGCCCGTCAGCGCCCAGAACCTGGCAGGACCTTGTCGCCGGGGAGGGCGCGCCCCTCGTTCGTCTGCTGCGCACGATCTCCCATCTGCGCAGCGAGGTGTCGTTCGACGAAGAGCCCCGGGTCGCTGGAGAGAAGCCGAACGCCGACCCTGCCCGCAGCCTGCACGTCCGGCTGCGTCTGAATCCGGCGCTCTGACCGAGCCCGTACTAGCCCGGCGCCACCGGCAGGTGGAGGCCGCACTCCTTGTTCTCGGGATCCTCCCACCACCAGCGGCCCGAGCGCGGGTGCTCGCCCGGCTGGATGGCGCGCGTGCAGGGGGCACAGCCGATCGACGGGTAGCCGCGATCGTGCATGGGGTGGACCGGGACGCGGTGCTCTTTCGCGTAGGCGCGGACCTGCTCCATGGTCCAGCGGACGAGCGGGTTCAGCTTGGTGATGCCGCCGTGGGCGTCGTCGACCTCGACCTCGGGCGTGTCGGTCCGGGTCACGGACTGTTCGTTGCGAAGCCCGGTCATCCAGGCCTCGACGTTCGCCAGCGCGCGGGCCAGCGGCTCGACCTTGCGGATGCCGCAGCACTCGTGCCGGTTGTCCAAGGAATCCCGGAAGCTGTAGAGCCCCTTGGTCCGGAGCAGCGTCTCGACCGCGTCGTGGCGCGGGTAGAACCAGTCAATCTCGATGTCGTACTTCATCCGCACGCGCTCGGCGGTCAGGTAGGTCTCGTCGGGGAGGCGCCCGGTATCGAGGGCGAACACGCGCACCTCCGAAGGGCTTGCCTGCCGCGCCCGGTTCGCCTTCACGGCCAGGTCGATGATGACGCAGTCCTCGACCGAGAAGCTGGAGGCAATCGTCAGCTTGCGTCCGAAGCTCTCGATTCCCCAGGCGACCACCTCGCCCGGGGCGGCCCCGCGCAAACGGGCCGCGGCGGCCCCAATCTCTGCGATAGTCTTTGCCATTGAGGCGGCCAGCATACCGGAGTTTGGCGGCCTGGCTAATTGATTACAAAAACAGTGAAGAACATGGTCGTCGCCTTGACCCTGCCCACCGCGCACTCGTATAATATCGTCGTTTTCTCGTGAATATGTGGGCAACAGAGCAACGGCCAATTCTTTACTAAACAGGTAAACAATGGCGCTGTACCCACTGTTCTTGAAGCTTGCCGGGCGCAAGGTGCTGGTCGTCGGGGGCGGGCCGGTGGCCGTCGCCAAGGTCGAGGCGCTGCGCGAGGCGGAGGCAACGATCCTGGTGGTCGCCCCCGAGCCGCGGGACGAGCTGGCCGCGCTGGCGGCGGCCGGGAAGATCGGGCTTCACCGGCGTTCCTTCGAGGCGAGTGACCTCGCGGATGTCTGGCTGGTGGTGGCGGCGGCGCCCCCCGAGGTCAATCGCGCTGTGGCGGCGGCGGCGGAGTCCCTGCGCCTGTTCGTGCTCGCGGTCGACGACACCTCGGCCGCGAGCGCGTACGGCGCGGGGACCTTACGGCGCGGCGGCGTGACCGTCGCCGTTTCGACCGACGGCCGAGCCCCGGCGCTGGCAGGCCTGGTGCGCGAGGGGCTGGACGCGATGCTCCCCCCCAATCTCGACGTCTGGACGGCGGAGGCGGAGCGCCAGCGCGCGGCCTGGAAGGCGGCGGCCGTCCCGATGGCCGAGCGCCGGCCGCTATTACTCCAGGCCCTAAATAGGCTATACGAGGCCCGATGAGCGTGGACCGCCAGCTCGGCCGGGTTTTCCTGATCGGCGCAGGGCCGGGGAGCCTCGATCTGATCACGCTCCGTGGGGCCCGCCGGCTGGGCGAGGCCGACCTGGTGCTCTACGACGCGCTCGCCTCGGAAGAGATGCGCGAGCTGGCGCCGCACGCGCGCTGGTTCTTCGTCGGCAAGCGCGCCTGCCGACAGTCGAATCGAACAGGACGTGCTCAACCGCCTGCTGGTCCGGTACGCGCGGCGTGGGTTGACGGTCGCGCGGCTCAAGTGCGGAGACCCGTTCGTGTTCGGGCGCGGCGGCGAAGAGGCGCTGGCGCTGGCCGCGGCCGGGATTCCGTTCGAGGTGGTCCCGGGCGTGTCGTCCGCGGTCGCGGCGCCGGCGCTGGCGGGGATCCCCGTCACCCACCGCGGCCTCGCCTCCAGCTTCGCCGTCGTCACGGGCCACCACGAGGCGACCTACGCGCCGCTGCTCGACGGGTTTCCGCCCGGGGCGCTGACGCTGGTGGTGCTGATGGGGCTCGGCCAGCGGGCCCGCATCGCCGCGCGGCTGCGGGCGCGGGGCTGGGACGCGGCGACGCCGGCGGCGGTGATCCTGGGCGCCGCGACGCCGCAGAGCTGGCGCTGGACGGGCACGCTCGCCGAGCTGGGCGAGGTGGCCTTGCCGGCCTCCTCCTCTGGCGCGCCCGGGCTGCTCGTGATCGGCGCCGTCGTCGGTCTGGCGGCCGAGCTTTCGCAAGGGTTATCGTCGTTAGTCCCCCCTGTAGCAGCAAACGTAGAGGTGATCAGATGAGCGCGAATCCGTCTGTTGATTTCGTCCCCAACGGCGTGGGCCGGCCGGGGTTTTCCGACCAGGAAGACATCGACGCCTTCGTCGACATGCTCGATCGCTTCGAGCAGGGGGACATCAGCCCCGACGAGTGGCGGGCCTTCCGGCTCATCAACGGCACCTACGGTCAGCGCCAGGACGGCGTCTACATGATCCGCATCAAGCTGCCGAGCGGCCTGGCGACGGTGCCGCAGCTGCGGGCGCTGGCGGACGTGACCGAGAAGTACGCGGGCAGCGGCGTCGGCCACATCACCACCCGCCAGAACATCCAGCTTCACTTCGTCAAGGACGCCGACGCGAAGCTCGCGCTGCAGATGCTCGCCGACGCCGGGCTGACGACCCGCGAGGCGTGCGGGAACGCGGTTCGCAACGTCACCGGCTGCGCCTTCGCGGGCGTGGCGCCGCACGAGCCGTTCGACACGACCCCCTACGCGGACGCGGTGGTCCGCCACCTGCTGCACGGGCCGTTCTCCTCGTCGCTGCCGCGCAAGTTCAAGATCGCCTTCGGGGGCTGCTGCGGCTTCGACGACGTGCAGGCCCAGATCAACGACCTGGGCTTCATCATCACCACCGACGCGCAGGGGAAGCCCGGCTTCAAGGTCTACATCGGGGGCGGGCTGTCGACGCTGCGCAAGGCGGCGATCCTGGTGCACGAGTTCCTGCCGGTCGACGAGGTGCTCGAGGTTTCGGAGGCGGTGGTGCGCACGTTCCACCGGCTCGGCAACCGCAAGGACAAGCACAAGGCGCGTATCAAGTGGGTGATCCAGAAGATCGGCACCTCGGCCTTCATCGAGGAGTACAAGAAGGACCTGGCCGCGGTGCGCGCCGAAGGGGGCCGCCCGCTGAAGCTGACGGTGGCGCCGGCGCCCGCGGTGCGCGCGCTGCCGGAGCTCGAGGCGAGCGGCGAGGCGCCGCTGCCGGACTACGAAGCGTTCGCCGCCACCAACGTTCGCCCGCAGAAGCAGGCGGGGTTCTCGTCGGTGATCGTGCGGGTTCCCAAGGGGGACATCACGCCGGGGCAGTTCCGCTCACTGGCGGACCTGACGGTGAAGTACAGCAGCGAGGGCGAGCTGCGCACGACGAACGAGCAGAACCTGGTGATCCGGTTCGTGCCGACGGCGTCCGTCGCCGACCTGCACCGGGGGCTGACGGCGATCGGGCTCGGTCAGGGGAACGCGATGACCCTGGCCGACGTGCTGTCGTGCCCGGGGGCGTCGAGCTGCAAGATCGCGGTCACCAACTCGAAGGCGCTGGGCGGCATCCTGACCGACCACTTCGACACCAAGCCGGAGCTCGTCGCGCAGGCGCCGGGGCTGGACATCAAGATCTCGGGCTGCCCGAACGGCTGCGGCCAGCACTACAGCTCTGTGATCGGCCTGCAGGGGGGGATGCGCAAGATCGACGGCAAGCCGGTGCCGCAGTACTTCGTCTACGTCGGCGGCGGGTTCGCGGCCGACGGCCCGAAGTTCGGCCGCATCGCGGGCAAGGTCCCGGCGCGGCGCGCGGCGGCGGCGATCGAGCGTCTGGTCGCGATGTACAGCGAGCAGAAGCAGCCGGGGGAGACGCCGCTGGCGTTCTTCACCCGGATCGAGACCGCCAAGGTCACCGCGCAGATCAAGGACCTGACCGAGCTCGACGAGAAGACGGCGACCGAGCGCGACTTCTTCGACCTCGGGGAGGACAAGGCCTTCGAGCTGGTCGAGATGGAAGGCGAGTGCGCAGCGTGATCGCACCGTCGGCCTGTCCCCGATGAGCCTGGTCGTCAAGAGCCTGACCAAGCGGTTCACGGCGAAGGGGACGCCTGCCGTGGCGGACGTATCGTTCTCGGCGCCGTCGGGCGGCATCACGACCTTGCTCGGGCCTTCGGGCTCGGGGAAGTCGACCGTGCTGCGCGTCGTGGCGGGGCTGGAGCGTCCGGACGCCGGCCAGGTGTTCTTCGGCGATCAGGACGTCACCGCGGCGGCGGTGCAGCACCGCGGCGTCGGCTTCGTCTTCCAGAGCTATGCGCTGTTCAAGCACATGAACGTGCGCCGCAACATCGCGTTCGGTCTCGGCGTGCGCAAGGTGCCGAAGGCCGAGGCCGAGAAGAAGGTCGACGAGCTCCTGGCGCTGGTGCAGCTCGACGGGCTCGGCGAGCGCTACCCGTCGCAGCTGTCGGGTGGCCAGCGCCAGCGGGTCGCGTTCGCACGCGCGCTGGCGATCGAGCCCAAGGTCTTGCTGCTCGACGAGCCGTTCGGCGCGCTCGACGCGCAGGTCCGGGTCGAGCTGCGCGACTGGCTGCGCCGCTTCCACGACGAACGCCACGTGACGACGCTGCTGGTGACGCACGATCAGGAGGAGGCGATGGAGGTCTCGGACCACATCGTCGTCATGCACGAGGGGCGGGTGGCCCAGGCCGGCGCGCCGCAGGAGGTCTACGATCACCCGGCCACGCCGTTCGTGGCCGCGTTCGTGGGTGGCGCCAACGTGCTGTCGGGCAAGGTGGTCGACGGTCGCGTCAGCGTCAGCGCGATGGCCGTCCAGATGACCAACGGCGCCACCAGCGCGCCCGATGGCTCCGCGGTCCAGGCCTACGTTCGCCCGCACGACGTCACGCTGACCAAGGCGACCGCCGACGCGCCCGAGATCTCGGTGGCGCGGGTCGAGCGGATGGCCTGGCTCGGCGGCTACGTGAAGCTGTCGCTGAAGCTCTCCGACGGCGTGCCGATGACGGTGCAGATGCCGAAGGGCGAGGTCGAGACGCTGGGGATCGCCGAGGGGGACCTGGTGATGGCCAACCTGCGCGACGCCAAGGTCTTCGTCGAGGACTACTCGATATGATGCGCGTGGCGAGGCCGCGCTGACGAGGCTCCTACCTTGCGCGTGACGACCCGCGCCCGTTACGCCATCCGCGCCCTCTACGACCTCGCGTTTCACCGCCGCGGCCAGGCGGCCCAGGCCAAGGAGATCGCGGCCCGCCAGCAGATCCCGGCGCGCTTCCTGACCCAGATTCTGCAGGACCTGCGCAAGGCCGGCCTGGTCGAGGCGCGGCGCGGTCCGGGCGGCGGCTACGGGCTGGCCCGCCCGCCTGGACAAATCTCGCTCGCCGACGTGCTGCGCGCCGTGCGCGGCGCGCTCCCCGAGATGTTCGGCTTCGACGCCGACGCCTCGGACAACGACGTCCCCGCCGCGGTCTGGGGCGACGTACGGGTGCGGCTGACCGAGGTCCTCGAAGGCACGACGCTGCAGGACTTCGTGGCCCGCGCCGAGGCGACCGGCGTCAAACGCGCGACCGTCCCGTCGACGATGTACTTCATCTGATGACTGACGTCGACGACGACATCCTGAGGCGGATCGGAAACACGCCGCTGGTGCGGCTGCGGCGGCTCCCCGGGGCGGGCGCGGCCGACGTGCTCTGCAAGTGCGAGCAGTTGAACCCGGGCGGCTCGGTCAAGGATCGGACCGCTCTGGCGATGGTCGAGGGGGGCGAGCGCGAGAAGCGGCTCATCCCCGGCAAGTCGATCATCGTCGAGGCGACGTCGGGCAACACCGGCATCGGGCTCGCGCTGGTGGCGGCGGTGAAGGGGTACCGCCTGATCCTGACCATGCCCGAGAACATGTCGGAGGAACGCGTGACGCTCTTGCGCGCCTATGGCGCCGAGCTGCATTTGACGCCGACGGAGCGGGTGATGCGCGGCGCGGTCGAGAAGGCCGAGGCGATCGCGGCGACGAACCCCGACGCGTTCATGCCGATGCAATTCAGCAACCCGACCAATCCGGCCGTTCACCGCGCGACCACGGGGCCCGAGATCCTCGCCCAGCTGGGGAGCGTCGTCCCCGACGCGTTCGTCGCCGGCGTCGGCACCGGCGGCACGATCACCGGCGTCGGTCAGGCGTTGCGGGCGCGCCACCCCCGCGTCGCGCTCATCGCCGTCGAGCCGGCAGCGAGTGCCGTGCTGTCGGGCGGCGCGCCGGGGCCACACCGGATCCAGGGGATCGGCGCCGGCTTCGTCCCCGAGATCCTCGATCGCGCGCTGATCACCGAGGTGCGCCGCGTCTCCGAGGACGAGGCCGAGGCGATGCGCGTCGAGCTCGCCCGCCGCGAGGGTCTGCTGGTCGGGATCTCCGCCGGCGCCGCGGTCGTCGTGGCGCTCGAGGTCGCGCGGACGCTCGGTTCCGGCAAGACCGTGGTCACCGTTCTCCCCGACACCGGCGCGCGTTACCTCAGCCCGGTGCGCGCCAAACCGCAACGGCGCACGCCGGCCTCCGGATAGCCTGCTAGAGCGTGGCGGCGTGGTCGGTCTCGGACGGGACCGCCAGCAGGGGAGACCGGTTGGCCGAGAGGATCTCGTCCTGCATCAGCGCCATCTCCTGGGCGAGCGCGATCAGGGTGTCGCCGTCCATGAGCCGCTCGACCTTCGGGAACAGGTCGCCCTCTTCTTCGAGGACGTGATGCTCGACCTGCTCCCTCAGGACCTTCGCCTTCGCGTCGAACGTCTCGTCGTCGGGCGAGATCTCCATCAGGTCGGAGATCACGCGCTTGATGCCGAGGTGCTCCTCCAGGGACTCGAGCAGGATGTCTTCCGTTCGCTTGGCCTTCACGGCCGGATAGAAGACTTTCTCCTCGATCATCGCGTGGACGGCCAGCTTGTTGGCGATCTCACGAAAGAGTCTGGCCTTCGTCGCGGGTCCGGTGGCTCTGTCGAGCGTCTTGAAGAGGTCATTCACCTCCTCGTGCTGACTCTCCAGGAAAGCGACGGCGTCGATGTCGGTGCTCATGGCGTGAAGCTAATGACGGCCGCGCTGGAAACCAGAGTTGCCCCGGACGCTGGTCGTCGCGCTGGTCATCTCGGTAGTCGTCTTGCTAGTCATTTGGGGCGTCCCGCGAGAGTTCCGGCCGCGTTCTCCCAGACACATCTCCGAACCTGGGGGACCGCTGCGATCGGGGGCGCGCTCTCATCGTCGCCGGGACGAGGAGCCAGACGATCGTGCGGTTCGTTGCTGCGCCGAGAGCGAGGCGCTGGTTCGCTGACTGCAGGGGATTCTATTGTCTTCATGGCACCTTCCGGGTTTGGCTGCCTCGCCACAGCGAGAAGCGTGCCGAAGGCCAAAGAGCCCGAAGAGCGCCCGCGCCCGATTGCCTGTTACCCCGCGGGAAGGAAAGACGAGTCTTTCGTAACGACGGCTGTCGCGACGACGTTCACCCCTGGCGCGCGTTGTAGACGGGGCGCCCGCTGGCGGCGAACTCGCGGAAGGCGTCGAGCGACTCGTCGCGCAGCAGGCCGTCGCGGACGGAGATGCCCCGCCGCCGGAGCTCGTCGGCCCAGGCGGGGTGGATGGGGCCCTCGTCGAAGCCGGTGAGCGCTTCCATCTCGGCGCCGCTGCCGGCGATGACGACGCTGCGCACGCCGGCCCAGCAGATCGCGCCGCAGCACATCGCGCACGGGGCCCAGTTGACGACGATCTGGTGAGCGGGCTCTCCGGGGGCACCCAGGTCGTGGCCGTCCTTCGCCTGCTGCGCGAGCGACAGCGCCATCACCTCGGCGTGCGCCGATGAGCAGCGGCCGGAGACGACGCGGTTGACGCCAATCGCCACGACCCGTCCGCTCGCCTCCTCGAACACGGCGGCGGCGAACGGGCCGCCGGTGTCGCGCACGAAGTTGGTGCGCGCGAGCTCGATGACCCAGCGCATGCGGTCCTCGACGTCCGGGAACTGCCGAGGCGCGGCCCCGACGACCTCGATCGCCCATTCCGGCAGGCACAGCTCGAACTTCGTCGTCACTCTCGTCCTCTCGTTCGCTTCGAGCTTACGAACAGCGCTGGTGTTCGTCGAGTCGGCGGTGTAAGCCAAAATCAGAAAGCCCACGAGGTGAATGGGTAGACCGACAGCCGCCGGCGATGACGAGGCGGGGACAGCCCCAGCAGCGCGGCTCGCGCTGACAAATGTCAGCAAACGGTTTCCAGGAGTTCAAGCGAACGATCGCGTCAGCCTGACGGTGGCGCCCGGCGAGATCCACGCCGTGCTCGGCGAGAACGGCGCCGGCAAGTCGACGCTGATGAAGATCATCTACGGCGCCGTCCGGCCCGACGAGGGCGAGATCGCGCTGGAACGGCGCAGCCGGTCGCAGATCGCATCCCGCCGGCAGGCGCGCGCGCTGGGCATCAGCATGGTGTTCCAGCACTTCAGCCTGTTCGACACGCTGACCGTGGCCGAGAACGTCTGGCTCGGCCTCGACAAGTCGCTGTCGCTGGCCGAGGTGACGCGCGCGGATCGCGCGAGGTCGCGCGGCGAGCTACGGCCTCGACATCGACCCGCTGCGGCCGGTGCACACGCTGTCGGTCGGCGAGCGGCAGCGGGTCGAGATCATCCGCGCGCTGCTGACCGAGCCCGAAGCTGCTGATCCTCGACGAGCCGACCTCGGTGCTGACGCCGCAGGCGGTGCGAGAAGCTCTTCGTCACGCTGCGCAAGCTCGCCGCCGAGGGCTGCTAGCATCCTCTACATCAGCCACAAGCTGGACGAGATCCGCGCGCTCTGCCACCGCTGCACCGTGCTGCGCGGCGGCAAGGTCACCGGCGAGGTCGATCCGCGGCAGCGAGACCAACGCCAGCCTGTCGCGCGCTGATGATCGGCGCCGAGCCGCCGCCGCTGCAGCACCGCGCAGGCCGCGCGCCGGGCGCGGTGGTGCTGCGCGGTGCAGCGACCTGTCGCTGCGCCGCGCGAAGACCCGTTCGGCGTCGACGCTCGACGGCGATCTCGCTCGAGGTGCGCGCCGGCGAGATCGTCGGCATCGCCGGCGTCTCGGGCAACGGCCAGCAGGAGCTGCATGCGCGCGCTCTCGGGCGAGGACCGGCGCGCGCGCGGCGCGGCATCGATCCGGCTGTTCGGGCAGCGACATCGCGCCGCGCCGCGCCGCGCGCGCGCCGCGCGCTGGGCCTGCACTTCGTGCCCGAGGAGCGGCTCGGCCGCGGCGCGGTGCCGACGCTGGCGCTGGCGCAGAACATGCTGCTCACGCGCACGCGACGCCGTCGGCGCGCGGCGGCTGGATCCGCACCGGCGACGTCGCGGCAGCTCGCCGAGCGCGCATCATCGAGCGCTTCAACGTCAAGGCCGGCGGGCCCGGACGCGGCGGCGCAGCAGCCTGTCGGGCGGCAACCTGCAGAAGTTCATCGTCGGCCGCGAGATCGACGCCGACCCGAAGCTGCTGATCGTCTCGCAGCCGACCTGGGGCGTCGACGTCGGCGCCGCGGCGCAGATCCGCGGCGAGCTGCTCGCGCTGCGCGACGCCGGCTGCGCGGTGCTGGTGGTCAGCGAGGAGCTCGACGAGCTGTTCGAGATCTGCGACCGGCTGCGTCGTGATCGCCAAGGGCCGGCTCTCGCCGCGCGATGCGACGCGCCGAGGCGACGGTCGACGCAGATCGGCGAGTGGATGAGCGGCCTGTGGCGAGCCGCCAGGCCGAGCGGCGGAGGTCGCCATGCTTAAGCTTGAGCCGCGCCCGCGAGCCGTCGCGGGCGATGTCGATCGCCTCGCCGCTGCTGGCGCTCGCGATCACGGTGCGTGATCGGCACGGTCCTGTTCGTCGCTGCTCGGCAAGGACCCGGTGCGCGGCCTGGCGGTCTTCTTCGTCGAGCCGATGCAAGAGCGCCTACGCGCTGGAGCGAGCTGGTGGTCAAGGCGACGCCGCTGCTGCTGATCGCGCTCGGCCTGGCGGTCTGCTTCCGCTCCAACGTCTGGAACATCGGCGCCGAAGGCCAGTTCATCATCGGCGCGATCGCCGCCGGCGGCGTGGCGCATGCTGGCCGACGAGGACGACCGGCGCGCTGGATCGTCGCTCGCCGGTGCTCGCTGGCCGGCGTCGCTCGGCGGCATGGCCTGGGCCGGCGATCGTCGCGCTGCTGCGCGACCGCTTCAACGCCAACGAGATCCTGGTCAGCCTGATGCTGGTCTACGTCGCCGAGCATGCTGCTCGAGCTACCTGGTCTACGGGCCCTGGAAGGACCCGGCGGGCTACAACTTCCCGCAGACGATCACCTTCCTGCCAGTCGACGCAGGTCCCGCGGCTCGTTCGAGCGGCTTCGCGCGTCAACATCGGCGCTGCTCGATCGCGCTGCGTCGGCGGTCGGCGGCGTTCTGGGTGTTCCTGTTCCGCACCTACGCCGGCTTCCAGCTGCAGGTCGGCGGCCTGGCGCCGGCGGCGGCGCGCTACGCCGGCTTCTCGTCGCGGCGCGCGCTGTGGATCGGCGCTGCTGCTCTCGGGCGGCGCTGGCCGGGCCTGGCCGGCGCGCTCGAGGTGGCCGGGCCGCTCGGCCAGCTCACGCCGTACGTGCCGGCCGGCTACGGCTTCGCCGCGATCATCGTCGCCTTCGTCGGCCGGCTGCATCCGGTCGGCATCGTCTTCTCGGCGATCCTGATGAGCATGTTCTACATCGGCGGCGAGCTGGCGCAGTCGCGGCTCGGCCTGCCGAAGTCGCTGACCGGCGTGTTCCAGGGCCTGCTGCTGTTCACGCTGCTGGCCTGCGACACGCTGATCGCCTACCGCGTGCGCTGGCGAGCGTCGCGCCAGGCACGCGCGGCAGCGACGCGCCGGCTGCGCGGAGGTAGCCTGATGGACAGCTGCGCGCTGCTGCTCGCCGCGACGCTGAACGCCGGCACCGTGCTCGCGCTCGCCGGCGCTCGGCCTGCTGATCAACGAGCGCGCCGGCATCGTCAACCTCGGCGCCGAGGGCATGATGCTGGTGCGCCGCGATCGCCGGCTTCGCCACCGCCGTGCACACCGGCAGCGACTGGCTCGGCTTCGGCGCCGGCGCGCGGCGCCGGCGCGCTGCTGGCGGCGGCCTTCGGCGTGCTGGTGATCTGGCTCAACACCAACCAGTACGCGACCGGGCTGGCGCTGAGCCTGTTCGGCGCCGGCTTCTCGGCCTTCGTCGGCATCCGCTACGTGCAGGAGAAGCTGCCGCGAGCAGCGCGCGCTTCGCGCATCCCCGGTGCTGGCGCGACATCCCGCTTCGTCGGCCCGGCGCTGTTCCGCCAGCACCCGATGGTCTACCTCGCGGTCGCGCTGACCGTCGGCGCTCGCCTGGTTCCTCTACCGCTCGCGCGCCGGGCCTGGTGCTGCGCGCGGTCGGCGAGTCGCCCGAGTCGGCGCATGCGCTCGGCTACCCGGTGCGGCGCATCCGCTTCGCCGCGGTGGTCGTCGGCGGCGCGCTGTGCGGCCTGGCGGGCGCCTACCTCTCGATCGTCTACACGCCGCTCTGGGTCGAGGGCATGGTCGCCGGCAAGGGCTGGATCGCGCTGGCGCTGACCACCTTCGCGACCTGGCGGCCGGCGCGCGTGCTGCTCGGCGCCTACCTGTTCGGCGGCGTGACGATGCTGCAGTTCCACCTGCAGGGCGAGGGCGTGCAGATCGCCGAGCCAGTTCCTGAGCATGCTGCCGTACCTCGCGACGATCGTGGTGCTGGTGCTGATCTCGCGCAACCCCGCGTTCATCCGCGTCAACATGCCGGCGTCGATCGGCAAGCCGTTCTTCCCCGGCTCATAATCGCCGTTTCGTCGCTCGCCAACCGTCCTCATGAAGGAGTTCGACATGACTCGATCTGAACAAGCGTTCCCTGCTCAAGCTCGCCGCCCTGGCGCGCCGTCGCCGTCGGCCGCCCTCGTCGGCTGCGGCAAGAAGGAAGACGCGCCGGCACCGCGCCGCGCCGCGCCACGCCGCGCCCGGCAGCCGGCGCCGCGGCGCCGCGCGCCGGCAGCGCCGCTGAAGATCGCCTTCGCCTACGTCGGCCCGGTCGGCGACGGCGGCTGGACCTTCGCGCACGACAACGGCCGCAAGGCGGTCGAGAAGGAATTCGGCGACAAGGTCAAGACCACGCTTCGTCGAGAACGTGCCCGAGGCGGCCGACGCCGAGCGCGTGTTCCGCGACATGGTCGAGCCAGGGCAACAAGCTGATCTTCGGCACCACCTTCGGCTACATGGAGCCGATGCTCAAGGTCGCGGCCGACATCAAGGACGTGAAGTTCGAGCACGCCACCGGCTACAAGACGCGCCGACAACATGCGCACCTACGACAGCCGCACCTACGAAGGCGCGTACATGGCCGGCGTCATCGCCGGCGGCATGACCAAGACCAACACGCTCGGCGTCGTCGGCTCGATCCCGATCCCCGAGGTGATCCGCAACATCAACAGCTTCACGCTGGGCGCGCAGTCGGTCAACCCGAAGGTCAAGACCAAGGTGGTCTGGGTCAACGAGTGGTTCAACCCGCCGAAGGAAACCGAGGCCGCGCACGTCGCTGATCAACGGCGGCGCCGACGTGCTGTTGCAGAACACCGACTCGTCGGCCGTGCTGCAGACCGCCGAGAAGGCGGGCAAGTACGCCTTCGGCTGGGACAGCGACATGACCGCCTACGGCCCGAAGGCGCACCTGGCCTCGGCGGTCATCAACTGGGCGCCGTACTACATCAAGGCGACGCAGGACGCGCTCGACGGCAAGTGGAAGACCGGCCAGAGCCTGGTGGGGCGTGAAGGAAGGCGCGATCGACATCGTCTCGATCTCCGACGAGGTGCCGGCCGACGATCAAGGCCAAGGTCGAGGCCGTCAAGGCCGGCCTGAAGGACGGCAGCTTCGCGATCTGGAAGGGCCCGATCGTCGACCAACGACGGCAAGGAGGTGCTCGCCGCCGGCGCGGTCGCCGACGACAAGTTCCTGCGGCGGCATCAACTTCTACGTCAAGGGCGTGGAGGGCAAGGTGCCCGCCGGTCATTGAGATGGGAACCCTGAAAGGGTTCCCAAACCCTCCCGCGATAGGCTCCGACGGGCAGAGCCGTCGCTGCCGACGCGACAATGTCGAACGACGCACTCGAGCGGCACGATGCGCAGGTCCGGCGCGAGCTGGACCTGCTCGACTACCCGCGGCGCCCGTGGATGCCGCGTCGGGAAGCACCGCCGAGCGCGGCACCGTCATCGACGTCGTCATCGTCGGCGCGGGGCAGGGGGGGCTGGCCTGCGCGTTCGGCCTCGCGCGCGAGCGCGTCTCCAACGTCCTCGTCGTCGACGAGAACCCGCTCGATCGCGCCGGGCCCTGGCTCAACTTCGCGCGCATGCGCACGCTGCGCACGCCCAAGTACCTGACCGGGCCGGACCTGGGCGTCCCCAGCCTCACGCCGCGCGCCTGGTACGAGGCGCAGCACGGCACCGGGAGCTGGGAGGCGATGGGTCTCATCCCGAAGGAGACCTGGGCGGCGTACCTCGCCTGGTACCGGCGGACGCTCGCCATTCCGGTGCGGCCCGACACCCGCGTCGGGGCCCTGCGCTGGAACGCGCGCGCCGCCGCCTGGGAGGTCCCCTGCACCGATGCGCGCGACGGCGCCGCTGCGGCCACCGAGACCTTGGTCGCGCGGCGGGTGGTGCTGGCGACGGGCATCGACGGCTCGGGCCAGTGGGACGTCCCGGCGATGTTCCGCGACGGCCTGCCGCCGCACCTGTGGGCCCACACGCGCCAGGAGATCGACTTCGCGGCGCTGGCCGGCAAGCGCGTGGCGGTGCTGGGCGCGGGCGCGTCGGCGTTCGACAACGCGGCGACGGCGCTCGAGCAGGGCGCGCGCGAGGTGGTGCTCTGCTTCCGTCGCCCCCGGCTGGTCGACGTCAACGCCTACCGCTGGGCGGAGTTCGTCGGCTTCCTGCGCCACCTGGGCGACCTCCCCGACGCCGACAAGTGGCGTTTCATCCGGCAGATCGTGCGCATGGGTCAGCTTCCGCCGGCGGACACCCTGCGACGCGCGCGGGCACACCCCGGCTTCCACCTGCATGGCGGCTGCGCCTGGACCGACCTCGCGGCTCACGGCGATACGGTGACGATCAGAACGATGAGCGGCGAAGCGCACGAGGTCGACTTCGTGATCGTCGGGACGGGCTTCGTCACCGATCTCGCCCGCCGCCCCGAGCTGCGCGAGATCGAGCGCCACATCGCGCGCTGGTCGGATCGCTTTACCCCACCCGCGGGCGACGAGTCCGCCGATCTCCTGCGTCACCCCTACCTCGGCCCTGGGTTCGAGCATACCGAGCGGGTGCCGGGCGAAGCGCCCTACCTGCGCTACCTCTACAACTACACGTTCGGCGGCCTCCTGAGCCTCGGCTTCGGCGGGGCCAGCATCTCGGGCATGAAGTACTCGATTCCGCGTCTGGTCGGCGGCATCACGGGCTCGTTCTTCGTCGAGGATCGCGAGGCGCACTTCGAAAGCTTGCGCGCCTTCGAGGAGACGGAGTTCTAGTGGCGGGTTCGATTGAAGCTCTCGCCAGGCTGGCGGGGTCGCCGTCCTGGGCGCTGCGCAGCCGGCGTGTCCTGGTCGGCAACGGGGGCGGCCGGGCCACCCTGTCGCCGGCGATCGTGCTCATCGACGGCGCGCGCATCGGCGCGGTGATCGCCGGCGACGCGCTGCCGGCGGAGCTGCCGGTCCCGGTCTGCGACCTCGGCGACCGGGTGATCGCCCCCGGTCTCGTCGACAGCCACGTCCACGTGAACGAGCCCGGGCGCACCGACTGGGAGGGGTTCGCGACGGCGACCCGCGCGGCCGCCGCGGGAGGGGTGACGACGCTCGTCGACATGCCGCTCAACTGCATCCCCGTCACCACCCGTCGCGCCGCCCTGGAGGAGAAGCTGCGCGCCGTCAGCGGCAAGCTGCACGTCGACGTCGGCTTCTGGGGCGGCGTCGTCCCGGGCAACGCCGGCGAGCTGGCGGGGCTCGCCGAGGCGGGCGCGCTCGGCTGCAAGGCCTTCCTCGTCCACTCGGGCATCGACGAGTTCCCCAACGCCTCCGAGGCCGAGCTGCGCGCGGCGATGCCGGCGCTGCGCGCGGCGGGGCTGCCGCTGCTGGCGCACGCCGAGCTGGATCTCGGGCGCCCCCGCGGCCGACGGCGACCCGCGCGCGTACGCGGGCTACCTGCGCTCGCGGCCGGCCGCCTGGGAGGACGCGGCCATCGCGCTGCTGATCCGGCTCGCGCGCGACACGGGATGCGCCGTGCACGTCGTCCACCTCTCGTCGGCCGCGTCGCTCGCCCAGATCGCGCCGGGCCAAGGACGAGGGGCTGCCGTTCACCGCCGAGACCTGCCCGCACTACCTCTGCCTCGAGGCGGAGGCGATCCCCGACGGGGCCACCGAGTTCAAGTGCGCGCCGCCGATCCGCGAGCACGCGAACCGCGAGGCGCTGTGGCAGGGGCTGCGCGAGGGGGTCATCGACTCTCGTGGTCACCGATCACAGCCCCTGCACGCCGGCGCTGAAGGCGCGGGAGCGGGGCGACTTCGCGGAGGCCTGGGGCGGGATCGCGTCGCTGCAGCTGGGGCTGCCCGCGGTCTGGAGCGAGGCGCGGCGGCGCGGCCACGACCTCGCCGACCTCGCCACCTGGATGAGCGCGCGGCCGGCGGCGCTGGCCGGGCTCGGCCGCCGCAAGGGACGGATCGCGCCCGGGTTCGACGCCGATCTGGTCGTCTGGGATCCCGAGGCCGAGGTCTCCGTCGCCGCCGACCGACTGTTCTTCCGCCACAAGGTCTCCCCGTATCTCGGGCGGCGGCTTTGGGGGCGCGTCGAAGCGACACTGCTTCGCGGCCAGCTGGTCTACGATGGAGAGGCTCATCCGGCCGGGCCCGTCGGGGTTCCGCTGCTCGGACGAGACACCCTGCCATGAGCCCGCCGTCCTCTTCAGCCGCCACCTTCTCCGGGTTGGTCGATCTCGCCGCCGCGGAGCTCGGCGGCCGCGCCCTCCTCGCCAGCGACGAGTTCTTCGCCGAGGCGAGCAACCTGCTCCTGCCGGGGCGGGCCACCTTCGTCGAGGGAAAGTTCACCGATCGCGGCAAGTGGATGGACGGCTGGGAGAGCCGCCGCCGACGTGGCGAAGGGCACGACTGGTGTGTGCTGGCGCTGGGCGCGCCGGGGGTCGTCGCCGGGTTCGACATCGACACCCAGCACTTCGTCGGGAACCACCCGTCGTTCACGTCCGTCGACGGGCTCTGGGCGCCGGAGGCCGCGGCCGAGACGCTGGAGGCGCACGCCGGCTGGACCGAGCTGCTCGCGCAGGCCCCCCTTCGCCCCGACGCACAGAACCTGTTCGGCGCGCTGCCGCGCGGCGTGGTGACCCACGTCCGCCTCAACATCTTTCCCGACGGTGGCGTGGCCCGCTTCCGGGCTTTCGGGCGCGCGCAGCCGGATTGGGACGCGCCGGCCGAGCTCGATGCCGAGGCGCGCGCGCACGTGGCGCTCGGGCTGCGTGATCTGGCCGCGGTGAAGAACGGCGGGCGCGCGCTCGCCTGCTCGGACGCCTTCTTCGGCCCGATGAACAACCTGCTCTTGCCGGGCCGGCCGGCCGACATGGGCGGCGGCTGGGAGACGCGGCGGCGGCGCGGCCCCGGCCACGACTGGATCCTGGTCGAACTGGGCGCGCGCGGCCTGCCGGCCGTCATCGAGATCGACACCTGCCACTTCAAGGGGAACTACCCCGATCGCGCGTCGGTCGAGGCAATCGACGCGCCTCCCGGCATCCGGACCACCGATCTCGTCACGGCCGAGGGGTGGCGCACGCTGGTGCCGGAGACGGAGCTCTCGGCCGACGCGCGTCGGTTTGTTGGCGTCTCGTCCACGATGGTGGTCTCCCACGTGCGGCTCAACATCTTTCCCGACGGCGGCGTGGCGCGGTTGCGGCTCTGGGGGCGACCCGATGTCTGAGCCTCACACCATCTTGAACACGATCTCCTTGGAGGAGGCCGGGGCGGCGCTGGCCCGTTGTTGCGGGGCGCCGCGCTGGGTCGCGGCGATGCTGGGGCGGCGGCCGTGGTCGTCGGTGACGGCGCTTTACGAGGACGCCGACGCCGTCTGGGCCGGCCTCGAACGCTTCGACTATCTCGAGGCGTTCGCGCATCACCCCCGCATCGGCGGGTCTGGGGATGGGCAGGGAAGTGGCGCGGAGAGCTCTTGGTCGCGGCAGGAGCAGGCCCGCGTCGGTGAAGCCGACGTCGAGACGCGACGAAAGCTCGCCGCGGCGAACGAGCGCTACTTCGCCCGATTCGGCTACATCTTCATCGTCTGCGCCACGGGCAAGAGCGCGGACGAAATGTTGCGCCTCATCGAGGCTCGCCTCGACAACGACCCGGGGCACGAGCTGGCGATCGCCGCCGGCGAACAGGCGCGCATCATGCGGCTCCGGATCGGCAAGCTGGGAGAACAAGCGGGCGCATGAGCCGGCTCACCTCGCACGTGCTCGACACCGCGCTCGGCCAGCCGGCGCGCGGGCTCGCCCTGCGCCTCGAGGTGCAGGAGCCGGCCGGCTGGCGGCAGCTCGCCAGCGCCGTCACCGACGCCGACGGGCGCGCCGGCGATTTGCTGGCCGGGGCGAGGCTCGAGGCGCGCAGCTACCGGCTGACGTTCGAGACCGGGGCCTACTTCGCGGCCGCGGGGCGCGCATCGTTCTACCCGCGCGTCGAGGTGACCTTCGAGGTGACGGCGCCCGCCGAGCACCACCACGTCCCGCTTCTGCTGTCGCCGTTCGGATATTCGACCTACCGTGGGAGCTGAATCGATGAACGACGACGTCACGCCGCACCTCGAGGCGCTGGGGGTCGCGAACCGCGCCTTCGCGCGCCTCTACCCGGGTGATCCCCCGGCCCGGCAGCCGATCCACACCGTCTACGGCGGGGCTCACCTGTACAAGGCCGAGACGACGCGCCGGCTCGGGGAGCTGGCGCTGCGCCACATGGCCCGCTACGCGCCCAACGCGCGGGCGCTGGCGCGCGGCGTGGGGTTCGTGGCGACGGCCGGCCCCGACGCCGACGCTGGTGCGCTGCGCGCCGCGTTCGAGGCCGACGCGCAGGCGCTGCGCCGGCAGCGCCCGGAGGCGTGGCTGGCATTCACCGTGTACGACCGCGTGCTGGCCAAGCTGCGCCGCGAGCCGGTCGAGGATTTCCGGATCGACTTCGAGGATGGCTTCGGCGCGCGCCCCGACGCCGAGGAGGACGCGACCGCCGCCGCGGCCGCGCGCGAGGTGGCACGGGGGCTCGCTGAAGGGACCTTGCCCCCGTTCATCGGCATCCGGATCAAGTCGTTCGGCGAGGAGTGCAAGGCGCGCGGGGCGCGCACCCTGGAGCTCTTCGTCGACACGCTGCTGGCCGCGACCGGCGGGCGCCTGCCCGACAACTTCGTCGTCACGCTCCCGAAGGTCACGATCCCCGAGCAGCCGCGCACGCTGGTCCGCCTCTGCGAGCGCCTCGAGGCGCGCCACGGGCTGCCGGCAGGCAGCTTGCGCCTCGAGCTGATGATCGAGGCGACGCAGGCTCTGCTCGGCCCCGACGGACGCTCGCCGCTGCCCGGTTTTCTGGAGGCCTGCGAGGGGCGCTGCCGGGGCGCCCACCTCGGCACCTACGACTTCACGGCGTCGTGCAACGTCACGGCGGCGTACCAGACCATGGACCACCCGTGGTGCGATCTCGCGAAGGGGCTGATGGTCCTCGCCTACGCGGGGACCGGTATCTTCCTCAGCGACGGGGCCACGAACGTCATGCCGGTGGGGCCTCACCGCGGTGACGCGTTGTCGCCGGTAGAGCAAAGCCAGAATCTCGCCGTCGTCCAGGCGGCCTGGCGCCTCTCCAACCGGCACATCCGGCGCTCGCTGGAGGGGGGCTTCTACCAGGGGTGGGACCTGCACCCGGGCCAGCTCCCGGTTCGTTACGCCACCTGCTTCGGCTTCTTTCTCGAGAGCTTCGCCCAGGCCGCCGAGCGCCTCCGCAACTTCGTCGACAAGGCGGCGCAGGCGACCCTCGTGGGGGACATCTTCGACGACGCGGCGACGGGGCAGGGGCTGCTCAACTACTTTCTGCGGGCGGTGAACTCGGGCGCGATCGACGCCGACGCCCTGGGCGAGACGGGGCTCACCCGCGAGGAGGTCGCGCTGCGGTCGTTCGGGAAGATCCTGGCCGCGCGCCGCGACCGCCTGCGCGGCGGCTGAGCTTATTCGCGTCGCGGGAGGACGAGCTTTGCTCGTCCGAGCGCATCGCGGGGAGGTTCGGAACCCGTCCTCGGGTTTCGAGGACAAAGGCCCCGGCGCGAAGTTACACGAAGCGCGCTATCCGGAAACCGCCGGGCGGGCAGCGGGCTGCGATTGTCCTTATCAAGGGACAAGGGACATGACCGCGTCGCTCGAGGCCGCACCGCTGCTGGACCTGAAACCGCTCGCGGGCGGCGGCGCGGAGGTCGACTTCGGGGTGGACGCGGGCTACGTCGACGTCGCCCATCTGGACGACGCGAGGTTTGCGGCGCTCGCGCGCGCGGTGCTGACGCACGCCGTGGTCGTCGTGCGCGGGCAGGAGCGTCTGCCGCCGCGCGCCCAGTTCGAGCTCACGCGCCGCTTCGACCCGAAGGTCACGGCCTATGGCCACGGGAACCGCCTCGACATCCTGAAGCAAAGCGTTCTCATGCAGGACCTGGTGTCGATCCCCGCGTGGCCCCAGGTGAAGCTGCTCGGCAACGGGCGGGTCACCGATCACGAGGGGATCCCGGCGGTCGAGCTGCGCCACCCGTCGCACCGGTCCTTCCACAAGGTGCCGCTCACCGACGAGCAGGAGGCGCGCGGCCTCACCCGTTTCTACCGCTGGCACATGGACGCCGCGCTCTACGACCTGCACCCGCCCAGGGTGACGACGCTGCTCGCGATCAACGTACCCGCCGATCGCCCGCAGACGGTGGTCTACGACGACGGCAGCGGCGACGAGCTCTCGGTCTCGCTCGGCACGACCGCGTTCGTCTCGGGCGAGACGGCGTTCGCGCGCCTCTCCCCCGCCCAGCGCGCGTGGGCTTCGAGGACGAAGGCCCGCTACGCCCCGCACCCGTACGTCTGGATGCGCAACGCGCGCGCCCGCTCGAACGGTCTCGGGCTCCACTCCGAGGGGCGCGAGCTGCCGCGCGCCGAGCTGCCGCCGTACGAAGAGGAGCGGATCACGACGCTGCCGCTGGTCTGGAAGAACCCGCTCACCGGCAGGCCGTCGCTGCAGCTACACGCCTACTGCGTCGAGGAGCTGATCGTCGACGGCGAGCCCGTCGGCGACCTCGCGACCTGCCGCGAGCTGCTCTACGGGCTGATGCGCCCCGCGATCGCCCCGGCCCGGATCTACGCCCACCCCTGGCGCGACGGCGACCTGGTCATCTTCCACAACCGCGCCCTCTGGCACAGCGTCGTCGGCGCGCTGCGCCCGACCGATCTCCGCGTCTATCACCAGTGCAATTTGGCCGCGAGCGAGCCGCCGCTGGCGTAGCGTCGGCGATCCTACTCGCCTGGCTGATCGCGCGTTGCAGCGGGCGGGCGCTTGTGCGTCGTCGCTGAACGCGAGATCGTTGAACGACGCTCCATGACGTTCGGGACCCTGTTCGGGAGAATCATGCTCGTCGCGTCGCTCTTGCTGGGTGGCCTCCTTCTGTTCGCCCTGATTTGGAAAGCGTTCAGGATGGCGAATCGATCGCGATAGCGCCGCAGCCTCAGGAATCGCCGGGGATCAGGCGTCCCAGACAGGCCGGCAGCTCGCTCGGGTCGGCGACGGCGGGGAACGGATTGCCGTGGGCCGCGAACCCCCAGCCGTACGCGGCGGCGACGAAAGGGACGCCCGCGGCGCGCGCGGCCTCCCAGTCGGCCGGTTGATCGCCGACGTAGACGGTTCGCGCGGGCGTCGTCCCGCACATCGACATCGCGGCGGCGATCGCGTCGGCCTTGGTGCCGGGGTTGGTGTCCTTGGCGAGGATGAGATCGCCGCGGAAGACCGCGGCGGTGGGGCCCAGCGCCGCCGCGACGTTGGCGTGAACGTTGGCGGTGACGATTCCCAGCGTGAACCCGGCGTCGCGTAGGGTGATCAGGGCCTCGCGAACGCCGGTGTAGACCGGCGACGGGTAGTCGCGCGCGAACGTCGCCTGATAGTCCCGATCGGCGCGTTCGGCGGCCTCTTCGGGAAAGCCGACCGCGGTGAAGAAGTACTTCATCGGGCTGATCCGGACGTTGCGGCGGACCATCTCCTTCATCACTGCGGGCGTGGGGATCGTCAGCCCGAGGTTGAACTCGCGGTTTTTGTCTTCGCAGATCCGCAGGTGCGGCGTCAGCGAGTCGAGCAAGACGCCGTCGGCGTCGAAGAGGGCCAGGCGGGTCACCGAGCTCATGCGGCGCCAAGAGGTATCACTTTCTGGCGGCGGGTGCCTCGTGCCAGTCGATGAGGCCTCCGGCCCGGCGCCATCCGATCGTGGCGAGCCAGGTGCGCGGTCCAGCGACGGGCGGCGCCGTTGGCACGGCGACCAGCGGCGGTCTCGCCCGGCGCCAGCCGTCGAACCACCGACCGGAGCTGCACGGATTGAATCCCAGGTTCCGCGCGCAGGTGTTTTCTGTAGTTGAGCAGCACGTACACCATGCCGTGTCTCACCTCGCGTGGCGAGGTGAGGGCCCGCGCATGAAAACGGTCCGACCAGACCGCGCCGCGACGGCCCGCGCAGCGATTGACGGCGCGCGCGCAGCGAATGGCCAGCCCCTGCACACCCCGCGAGAGGCGCAGGGGAACGTCGGCCTCGACGACCAGGTGAACGTGGTCGATCTGCACGGAGAAGTGAATCACGCGGAATCCCGAGTGGCTCGCCGCCGCGAGGGCGCCGCGCAGGGCCGGGAAGACCCGCGCCGAACGCAGCGACGGTGCGCCCGCGCCGCGACGAAGCGTGACGTGAACCGGATGGCGCACGTCGTGCCGTGCCCGCCGGACGTGCGGTACGCCGGGGCGCGCACCGTTCGGCTTTCGACCCGCGCCGCGACGACAGCCGCCCCAGGTTCTTGGCGATGGAAACGCGAGCTGCTTCGGCGAACGGCGTGCCATCTCGATTGCGCACTAATCGGGCTCGGGCCGATGGCGTTGCGCCCTTTCGGGCGCGCTCGATGAAAAACGACCTGCGGAGCTGGAGGGTCACCTACGGGACAGGCAGACCTGTTACCCATGCGCCCGGGCAGGCCGGCATCGTCCATCGCCGAGTCCGATGCTCCAGCCGCGCGCGGGCGGACGGATACGGCGGCCGAAATCCCCATGTCCGAATCTGGCGAGCCGGCGGGGCCACCTGTGCGTAGAGTGAGGACCATGACGACGGACGCGAAGACGCGCTACCGGGCGCTTACGGCGCGCGACCGGCGGTTCGACGGGCTGTTCTTCGTCGGGGTCACCTCGACCGGGATCTACTGCCGGCCGATCTGCACCGCGCGGACGCCGAGGGAGGCGAACTGCCGTTTCTTCGACAGCGCCCAGGCAGCCGAGCAGGCGGGCTTCCGCCCCTGCTTGCGCTGCCGTCCCGAGCTGGCTCCCGGCAACGCGCCGACCGACGACGCGCAGCGGATCGCCCACGCGATTGCCCAGCGCCTCGAGGATGGGACGCTCGGCGCCGACGTCGGGCTGGAAGAGCTGGCCGCGCACTTCGAGCTCAGCTCTCGGCAGATCCGACGCATCGTTCAGCAAGAGCTGGGCGTCGCGCCGATACAGCTCCTGCTCACCCGGCGGCTGCTGCTCGCCAAGCAGCTCCTGACCGAGACCGCCCTGCCGGTGACCGAGGTGGCGTTCGCGAGCGGGTTCGCGAGCCTGCGGCGGTTCAACGATGCGTTCAGCCGGCGCTACGGTCTGGCGCCGACGCGGCTGCGCAAGCGTGCCTCCGTCCCCGGTGACGTCGCGGCTGCCGAGACGTCGACGCTGCGGCTCTCCTACCGGCCGCCGTACGACTTGGTCGGCATGCTCGCGTTCCTGCGCGCCCGCGCGCTCGCGGGCGTCGAGTGGGTCACCGAGGACGCCTATGCGCGCACGGTCCGGCTCGGCGAATGCCTGGGATGGATCAAGGTGACGCAGGCGAAGGGGGAGGCGGCGCTGCGGCTGGAGCTGACGCACAGCTTGTTGCCGGTGCTGCCGGCGCTGCTGCGGCGGGTGCGCGATCTCTTCGATCTCCTGGCGCGGCCCGACGTGATCGCGGCACACCTCCGCAAGGATCCGGTGTTGGCGCCGCTGGTGAAGGCCAATCCGGGGCTGCGCGTCCCCGGCGCCTTCAGCGGCTTCGAGATGGGGTTGCGCGCCATCCTCGGGCAGCAGGTGACGGTCAAGGCTGCCACGACGATCGCGGGGCGCCTGGCCGCCGCGCTGGGGACGCCGCTGGCGACGCCGTTCCCGGCGCTCATCCGCCTGAGCCCGGCCGCCGCGCGCGTCGCCCGGGCGACCGTCGACGAGCTGGCGGCGCACGGGATACCGGGCGCCCGCTGCAAGAGCCTGATCGCGCTCGCGAAGGCCCAGCTCTCCGGCGCGCTGCCGCTGGAAGACGGCGTGCACCCGGATCCCGACGTGGCGATCGCGAAGCTGGCGGAGCTCCCCGGCGTGGGACCGTGGACCGCGCACTACATCGCCATGCGCGCGCTGCGCTGGCCCGACGCCTTTCCGCCCGGCGACGTCGCGGTCCGCAACAACCTGGGGGGCGTCTCGGCCCGGCGGGCCGACGAGATGTCCGAGGCCTGGCGCCCCTGGCGCAGCTACGCGGTCCTTCACATCTGGAACAGGAGCAACGTCATGAGCACCGCAAGTAACGGAGCCAAGTCCTACGTCTACAGGGACGTCAGCTCTCCCGTGGGCCGTCTCAGGCTGGTCGGCGACGAGGGGCTGGCCGCGATCCTCTGGCCCGACGACGACCCGGCTCGCGTGCCGCTGACGATGACGCCGGTGCGCGGCGGGCATCCGGTGCTGGACGAGACCGAGCGCCAGCTGGGCGAGTACTTCACCGGAGACCGGACGAGCTTCGACTTGCCGCTCGCCGGCTTCGAGCTGGGAACGGCGTTCCAGCGCAAGGTCTGGGGCGCGTTACTGACGATTCCTTTTGGGGAGACGCGCTCGTACGGCGACATCGCGGCCCAGATCGGCAGCCCCGCCGCCGTGCGCGCCGTCGGCGCGGCGAACGGCAAGAACCCGATCTCGATCGTCGCCCCCTGCCACCGGGTGATCGGCGCGAACGGCAAGCTGACCGGCTTCGCGGGGGGACTGAAGACGAAGGCGTTCTTGCTGGCGCTGGAGGAAACTGCCGGAAAAGGCGCTCAGCGCACGCACTTCACCCAGGCTGCCGTGAAGTAGTTCCATTTCGTGCTGTCGCTGCCGGCGTTGAAGCCGGTGAAGCCGTCGTCGAAGTTGATCGCCCAGGCCGCCGTCATGCCCGCCGCCTGGTGGGACGCCCAGTACCAGTTGTTGCTCTTCGAGCCGTACTTGGTCATCGGAAAGCTCGTGCGGTTGATGGCGGGGCCGACCTGCGCCTCGTCGACCAGGGTGCTGAGCTCGCGGATGCTGGGCAGCCGCCAGGTGTGGCCGCCGAGGGTCAGCTCGGCGCAGTAGGTCTTGGCGTCGGCCCAGGTGAGCGTCGCCATCGGCGCTGTCGTTCCCACATTGGCGGAGTCACCCTGCTGCCAGACGAGGCCGGTGTAGTTGTCGCGGACCTCGCCGGCGACGGCCGTGTACTGGCCGGGCGGCGCGACGGCCAGCGCGCCGGGCGCGGTGTCGAGCGCGTCGTCGCCGCCGCCGCGCACGCAACGGACGCTGTCCTTGGCGGCGCCCGACTGCGCGTTCGAGGTGATGCCGTCCGAAAAATTGAACGCCCATGCGAGAATCCTTGCCCGCGCCGGCGCCGATCTGCTTCGTGGTCAGCACCCATTCGGAGCCGGTCTTGAAGAAGCCCGACTTGGCCGTGAAGGGCGCGGAGATCTTGGCCGCCGAGAGCGTGAAGTCGTCGATCGACATCATTTCTATGCGCGTCCCCATCCGCCAGCCGGCGCCCAGGCTGGTGCAGTAGGCGCGCCCCTCCTCGACGGAGTAGGTCGACGGCCCGGCCGCCTTCTGCCAGGTGAGGCAGGTGACGTTGTCCGTGATCGTCCCGTCGCCGTTGTCCTTGTAGCTGGCGGGATTTGGCAGCCCCGCGCTGGCCGGGTTCGGCATCGGCCAGCAGGCCCAGCGGTGCGTGCCGCACGGCGCGCAGGGTGACGGCGTGCCGGTGGCTCCAGCGGCGCCGGTCGAGCCCGCGGCGCCGGACGCGCCCGCGGCGCCTGACGTGCCCGCGGCGCCGGTCGCACCGCCGCGCCCGGCCACGCCTGTCGCACCGCCGCGGCCCGGGCTTCCGGCGGCGCCAGCCGCGCCCGCGAGGCCCGTCGTGCCGGCGACGCCGTTGGCACCGGCGGCGCCCATAGCCCCGCCGCGGCCGAGGCTGCCCGCGACGCCGGTCATTCCCGCGAGGCCGGACGCGCCCGCGACGCCGGTCGCTCCTGCAACGCCGGTCGCCCCTCCGGCCCCGGCCTCACCGCCGGTGTCGCCCGCGGCACCCGACGAATCGCCACCGCTGCTGCATCCGGCCAAAGCCATGCCCAGAATCGCGATCCGCACGGCGCCCCGGCCGATGTGAGTCATAGGTGGTTCCGAGAGTATGAATGTCCCCCGCCCGGGCAGCCTTCGCAATCAGTGCATCGCTGGCGAGCGGCGTGCCATCTTGAGGCACTAGTTGTTTTTGCGCGGGAACGGTTCGGCCCGTTATGCGCCATCTTGATTCGGCGACAGTTGGTCGCTGGCGTGGGCCGAGTCGATCCGGGAGGGGCGAATCGTTCGCGCGGCGCGGCGCGGCGGTCCACGTGCCATCTTGATTGGAGTATGAAGTGGCTGGCCCCACAAGAACGGATCCGTCCCGTCGGACGTCGCATAGAGCGAGTCCGTCGACGTTGATGAAAAGGTGGGCAGGAGATCGACTGGCTGTCGCATTCGAGTATTCGCGCTCGTGCTGGCGCATAGGCTGAATCCGTCGACGGGCCGCAGTCGGCACTGCGAGATCATGTTGTCCTCACCAATCAAGTCGCGGTCACCGTCTTCGGACAGCTGTCGATCGCTGCCCGCGCTGCCTTCGTCGGCAGCGCGCCGATCAAATCTCAGATCATCTTGGCGCCGCGGCTGCCGTCGTACTCCGCTCCATCGCGCCAGAGCGCGTAAAGGATCCCCGCCAGCTTTCGCGCCAAAGCCACCGTCGCTGTTCGTTTGCCTCGCCGCAGCTCGATCCGGTGTGCCCAGAGCTGCAGCGGCACCGCCGTCGGTTGCCGACACCGCGTCCTGAGCGCCCACGCCGCTTGCACGAGTACCCAACGCAACGCCGGAGGTCCGGCCTTCGTGATCGACAAGCGTTGCTGCCGCTCCGAGCTCGAGCTCTCGCCCGGAACCAGTCCCAGATAGGACTCGACCTGGTGCGCGTTCGCGAAGCGCCCGACCTCGTCGATCGCGGCAACGTACCGAATCGCAGTCAATGGCCCGACGCCCGGAACCGTCATCAAGCGACGACAGGTCTCGTCTTGCTCCGCCTGCGTCTCCAGCGCTTTGTCGGCCTTGTCGATCTCCGTCGTCAGCGCTTCTACGACCCGCAGCTGCCTCTCCACGTGGTCTGGCAGATTCGCGCCGCATACCACGCGCACCCGCTCGGTGAAGGTCGCTCTGCTTCCCTTCCCCAGCTGTCGCCCCTGGCCCCGAAGCCACCCTCGCACCGTGTTGATCACCTTCGTCCGAGCGCCCACGAGGGAATCCCGCATTCCGCAGAACGTCTTTCTCTCTCTCTCGACTCCGCCTTCGGAATGTGGACCGACGGCAGATCCACTCGGCACGAGACCTCGCTCAGCGTCCGCGCGTCCCGCTGATCCGTCTTTGTGCGCCGCGCTCCCACTCCGAGCGTTCGCACCAACGTCGCTGGAACGATCCGTGTTTCGTGGCCCAACTCCTTCGCGGCCTCCGCTACACCAAATGCCTCCGCGCACGTCTCGACGATCACCCGACTCTTGGGCCGGCCCGACAAGTACCGCTTCAGATCCCAGGTCTCCCAGCGTTTCTCCTCGAGGATCTCTCCCTCGGAGCTCCGGACACAGATTTGCGATTTCTTCGCGCCCAGATCGATAGCAACATGGTCCATGGCTGGCTCCCTTCGTTTGCGGCAGAAATGACCGCGTCAACCTGAGCGACGGTAACCCCGTCAGCTCGTCGCGATCGGAGCCAGCCACTTCATCGAGTCTGCACTGGTTTGGTTTGCGCGGAACACCGAGCGTCCGGACACCGCTGGTGTCCGGGGTCGCCGGCCGGGGGCGCAGCGGACGACGTCCCCTTGCGGTCCGTTTCGCCTACTTGCTCACCGCGATCGACTTCCGGAACAGGCGCGAGGCTGTAGACGAAGAAGCCGAGGCCGACGGCGGCCACCATGAGGAACTGCAGCCAGACCGCGCGCAGGCCGCCGCCGCGGTAGATGATGACCTGCGAGAAGCTGACGAAGTGTCGCGAGGGCAGCAGGTAGGTCGACGTACTGCAGCCACTTGCGGCTGGCTCTCGACGGGCGTGCTGCCGCCCGAGAGCAGCTGCAGGACGACGATCACCAGGATGATCAGGAGCGCGAACTGCGCCATCGAACGCGAGATCGTTCCCAGGAAGATCCCGAGCGCGGTCGCGAAGAACAGATAGAGCACGACGCCGACGAACCAGAGGGACACCGAGCCGGCGAAGGGGACCTTCAGCACCATCTGGACGACCAGGAAGAGCGAGACGCCGGTCGCCACCAGGATCACCAGGCCGTTCGCCCAGACCTTGGCCATCGCGATCTCGAAGGCGGTCAGCGGCATCACCAGCAGGTGCTCGAGCGTGCCGTGCTCGCGCTCGCGGATCACGGCGGCGCCTGTCAGGACGACGGTCAAGCAGCGTGATCTGGTTGATGATCGCCACGACGCTCTTGAACCAGGAGGAGACGCCGTTCGGGTTGAACAGCTTGCGGACCACCAGGGTGATCGGCGGCTGCGGTGCGCAGGTCGCGTGCGGTCGAGGAAGGTCGCGATCCGATCGTTGATGATGTTCTTGATGTAGCCGGCGCCGATGCCGGCCTGCTGCATGGCGGTCGCGTCGATGTTCACCTGGATCGTCGGGTTGCGCCCGGCCCGCAGGTCGTGTTCGAACTGCGGCGGGATGGCGACGACGAACATGAACTTGCCGCGGTCCATCGCGTCTTCGGCCTCGTCGGCGCCGATCAGCTCCGGGTACTTGAAGCGCGGCGGATAGAAGGCGTTGAACAGCTCCTTGGAGAGCGCCGAGTCGTCTTCGTCGACGAAGGCGATCGACGCGTTGTTGACCTCGCTGGAGGTGCCGGTGGCCTGGATGTAGATCGCGCAGCGTGAACGCGTAGACGACGAAGACGACCATCACGGCGTCGCTGAGCAGGCTGCGAATCTCCTTGAGCCCGAGCCAGAGGATGTTGAGCAGCGGACTTCATGGCTATTGCTCCTGCTTTCGCAGGCCGATGACGCTGATGGCGCAGGAGGATCGGGATGGCAGCAGAGCAGGAAGATGATGTCGCCGCATCATCAGGTCGCGGCCCAGCCCCTTGGTGTAGGCGCCGAGGCTGGAGTGCATGTAGTAGGTGGTCGGCCAGATCGAGCCGACGAGCCGCGCGCTCCCCTCGCAGCGTCGAGACCGGCTGCAGCAGGCCCGAGAACTGGATCGTCGGCATGATGGTCAGGATCGCCGTGACGAAGACCGCCGCGACCTGGCTGCTGGTGAAGGTCGAGGTGACCATGCCGATGCCGGTCGTCGCCGTGACGTAGAGCAGCGTGCAGAGCGTCAGCATCAGGAAGCTGCCCTTGATCGGGACGCCTGAAGACGAGCAGCGCCAGCAGCGTCAGGATGAAGAAGTTGATCATCCCGATGGCGACGTAGGGGAGCTGCTTGCCGAGCAGGTACTCGAGCCGCCCGGTCGGCGTGACGTAGAAGTTGATGATCGAGCCGAGCTCCTTCTCGCGCACGATGCTGACCGTCATCAGGATCGCGGGGATCAGGAGCAGCAGCAGGGCGGGGACGCTGGGCACGATCGAGTAGATGCTCTCGAACGTCGGGTTGTACATGTAGCGCTCTTCGATGTCGGCGCTGTACTTGCTGGGCGCCGGCAGTGCCGAGCCCGGTCGCCGGGATCCTTGCAGCAAGTCGCGTGCACCCCCTGGACGTACTGCGCGACGGTGTCGCCCCGGAAGGTCATGGCGCCGTCCACCTGGGCCAGGACCTCGGGCCCCGAGCCCCGGCGGAGGTTCCGGCCGAAGCTGGGCGGGATCTCGAGCACCAGCGAGACGTCGTCCGACTGCAGGCGCTCGAGCGCCTCCTCGGCGGAGGTGGCCGGCGCGGTCGTTGGCGAAGTAGCGCTGCGAACCCGCGAACTGCTCGAGGTAGCGCGCGGCTCTCGGGCGATCTGGTCGTGATCGAACGCCGCGTAGCGGATGTGCTCGACGTCGGTGGTGATGCCGAAGCCGAAGACGAGCATCAGCAGCGCCGAGCCGACGAAGGCGAAGGCCAGGCGCACCGGGTCGCGGAGGATCTGCATCGGTCTCGTTGCGGGCGTAGGCGAGCATCCGCCCGAAGCTCAACGCCAGGCGGGACGGCGCTGTCGCCGGCGATACAGCGGCCGCCGGCGCGGGCGCGGGGCCGGGTTCGGCGAGCGGCGACGCCGGGCGGCCCCTTGCCGTTCCCATGCGACGCCTCGCGCGATCGCGTCCTCCATGTAGCCGATGAAGGCGTCCTCGAGGTTGGCGGCGCGGCGCCCCTCGATCAGCTTCGTCGGGCGCGTCGCACGCCAGCACCTTGCCGGCGTGCATCAGCGAGATCCGGTCGCAGCGCATCCCCTCGTTCATGAAGTGCGTGGTCACGAAGATCGTGACGCCCTGCTCGCGCGACAGGTCGATCAGCAGCTCCCAGAAGCTGTCGCGGGCCACCGGATCGACGCCCGAGGTCGGCTCGTCGAGGATCAGGATCTCCGGCTCGTGCAGGACGGCGACCGCCAGCGAGAGGCGCTGCTTGAGCCCCATCGGCAGAGCCCCGGCCAGCGCGTCGAGGTGCGACTCCAGCCCGAAACGGTCGACCAGCTCCTCGATGCGCGCCTCGGCCTTCTCCGGCGGCAGGTGATAAAGCCGGGCGTGCAGCACCAGGTTCTTGCGGACGGTCAGCTCGCCGTAGAGCGAGAACGCCTGCGTCATGTAGCCGAGGTTCTTGCGAACCTCCATGCTGCCGGCTTCGACCGAGCTGCCGAACAGCGTGGCCGTGCCTTCGGTCGGCGGGAGCAGCCCGGTCAGCATCTTCATCGTCGTCGACTTGCCGCAGCCGTTCGAGCCGAGGAAGCCGAAGATCTCGCCGCGCTCGATCGACAGCTGACACGTGGTCGACGGCGGTGAAGCTGCCGAAGCGCATGGTGAGGTCCGTGCGCCTCGATGGCGATCTCGGCGCTGGCTTGCGCGCGCGGCGGGATCGTCAGCTCCTTGTGCCCCCTGCGCTTCTCCTCCGGCAGCAGGGCGATGAAGCACCGCTCGAGGTCCGGCGTCCGCGTCCGCTGCCATCAGCTCGGCGGGCGTGCCGGTGGCCAGCACGCGGCCGGCGTCCATCGCGACGATCCAGTCCCAGCGCTGGGCCTCGTCCATGTAGGCGGTGGAGATGACGACGCTCATCCCTGGGCGGCTCGCGCGGATGTCGTCGATCAGCGCCCAGAACTGCCGCCGGGAGAGCGGATCGACGCCGGTGGTCGGCTCGTCGAGGATCAGCAGGTCCGGATCGTGGACCAGCGCGCCGCACAGGCCGACCTTCTGCTTCATGCCGCCCGAGAGCTTGCCGGCCGGCCGGTCGGCGAACGGGCCCAGGCCCGTCGCCTCCAGCAGCTCCTTGACGCGCTTGCCGCGCTCGGGCTCGGCGGGAGCCCGAACAGGCGGGCCAAGAAGTCGACGTTGTCGTAGACGCTGAGCTCGAGATAGAGGTTCTTGCCCAGCCCCTGCGGCATGTAGGCGATGCGCGGGCCGACCGCGCGGCGGTGCCGGATGTCGCGCGATGTCGCCGCCGAGGACGATGAGCGTTCCCCTCCTGCATCTTCTTGGCGCCGGCGACGAGCGCCATCAGCGTCGACTTGCCGACGCCGTCCGGGCCCGACGATGCCGACCATGATCCCGCGCGGGATGTCGAGCGAGATGCCGTCGAGCGCCACGACCTTGCCGTAGCGGTGGGTCACCCCCTGGATCGAGACCACCGGTGCATCGGCGGCGAACGACGGCGAGGCGGTCATGGCGAGGGGCCTGAACGTCAGGGGACCAGGGCGGTCGTCTTGGTCGGGCACCAGGTTCTGCAGCCGCTTCGGCCAGACCGCCGAGTCCTTCGTCTTGACGTAGCCCACGCCTCGGACGCCGGTCTTGATCCGATCGACGTACTGGCTCGCCAGCTCCTTGGGGAGCTGGATCTTCACCCGGAACATCAGCTTCTCGCGCTCGCTCTTCGTCTCGACCTGCTTCGGCGTGAACTGCGCTTCGGGCGAGACGAAGCTGACGTAGCCGGCGACGGCGCGCTTGTCGTAGTCGACGGTGATCCGCCCCTCCGCCCCGACCTTCAGGGCGGCCGCCTCTTTGGAGGGGAGGAAGATCTCCATGTAGATGTCCTCCAGGTTCACCAGCGTCACCGCCTTGCCCCCCGGCGCCAGGACCTCGCCCCCCTCGGCCAGCCGATAGAGGACCCGTCCCGTGACCGGCGAGCGGAGGGTCGCGTCGTCGATGCGGGTCTGGATCGTCTTGGCGCCCGCCTTGGCCACCTCGACCCTCTGGGTCGACGTCTGCAGCATCGCCTCGGCCTCCGCCAGCGTCGCCTGGGTCGTCTCCAGCTTGCTCCTGCGGACGTCGAGCTCCCGCTGCGACCCGGCCCCCTGCGCCACCAGACGCTCGGAGCGCGTGACCTCGACCTCTGCCAGCTTGATCTCGCTCCTCTGTTTGACGATCGAGGCCTTCGAGAAGGCCAGCCGTTCCTGGGCGGCGTCGATGGCGGCGGTGGCCTCGGCCAGCTCCGCCTCCAGGGTCGTCGTGTCGAGGCGAGCCACCACCTGACCGGGCTTGACCATGGCCCCTTCCTCGACGAGGATCTGCTTGACCCGCAGCGGCTCCTTGGCGGAGACGTCGACCAGCTTCCCTTCGATCCGGCCGTTGCCGGCGACGATCCCCTCGGGGAGCGCGCCCCGCCGCTTGAGGATGGCGCGCACGCCCATGAACGCGACGATGGCGAAGGCGGCGCCGCCCACGATGATCCACTTTCGACGCCGCTTCCAGAATGACTGTGGTGGTTTCTCGGGCATGACGGCTCCCTAGCGCTGTCCTGGTCCGGATTGCGAGGACGGTGCCGGCTCCGGCGTGCGCGGATCGGACAGCATGTCGCCCCAGTTGGTCCGCTTTTTCATCTCGGCCTCGGTCGCCGGGGCCACGATCGCTTGCCCCTGGCGCGCTCCCAGCCTCCGCCCAGCGCCTTGTAGACCGCGACCAGGTTGGTGACGACGGACGAGCGCGCCTGCGCCAGCGCGTTCTGCTGTTGCAGCAGCGAGCGCTGCGCGTCGAGCACGCGCTGATAGTCGGAGGCCCCCTCCCGGTACTGCACCAGTGACAGCTCCACGGAGCGCAGCGCCGAGGTGACGGCGCGCTCTTCGAATCGTCCTGGTCTCCTGGGCGTTCAGGAACCCGATGAGCCCGTCCTCGACCTCCTGCGCCGCCTTGAGCACGGCGTCCTGATAGTTGACCAGCAGCGCCTGAAAGCGCGCGTCCTGAACGCGCACGCCGTTGGTCAGCCGGCCGTAGTTGAAGAACGGCCAGCTGATGCGCGGGCCCGACCGAGTAGTAAATGCTGCCGGTCGAGAAGAGGTTGTGGGACTCGTTCGCGCCGGTGCTCGCCTGGAGCCCGATCGTCCCGAGGAGCGTGAAGCTAGGATAGAGCTCGGCCTTGGCGACGCCGATTCGCGCGCACTGGGCGGCGGCCTGCAGCTCGGCGCTGCGGATGTCCGGCCGCCGGCGCAGGATCTCCGCCGGCACACCAATCTCGACCTTCGCGGGCGCGTTCGGGATCTCCTTGGCCCCGGTGAGCAGCGCCTGGACGGTGCCCGTTGGCTGACCGAGCAGCGTGGCGAGAGCGTTGCGTGCCTGCTCGAGCCCGACTCTGAGCTGTGGAATCGAGGCGCGCGTGCTCTCGAGCAGCGTCGTCGCCTGGGTCGGATCGAGCTCCGAGGTCGCGCCGGCCTTGAACCGGGCCTCCGCGATCCCGAGCGCGTCCTCCTGGAGCTTGGCGTTCTGCTCGGCCTGGGCGATCAGCACCTCGAAGGTACGGATCACGACGTAGGTCCGCGCGACCTCCGCGGTCAGCGACACGAGGGCGGCGTAGTAGTCGGCCACCGAGACGAGCAGCGCGGCGGTCTCCGCTTCGACGCCTCTCCGGTATTTGCCCCAGAAGTCGAGCTCCCAGGCCGCGTCGAACCCGAGCTGGTAGTCGCCGTAGTTGCGGGCGATGGAAGCGAGGCTGGGCGCGTTCTGGCTCAACCCCACCGCCGTCGCGCTCGCGAACGCGACCTGGAACTGGGGGAACTGCTTGCCGGTCGCCACGGCGAGCTGGGCGCGGGCCTCGACGATCCTGATCCCCGCGATCTGCAGGCGCAGGTTCTGCCGGTAAGAGAGGTCGACGAGCTGCGACGAGGGCCGGGTCGTTGAAGGCGCGCCACCACTGGCTGTCGGCCGCGGTCGCGGTCGCCAGGTGCGGATTACCCGCGACCCGCCAGGTCTCCGTCACCGGGGCCGGGGGGGCCTTGAAGGTCGGGCCCACCGCGCAGCTCGCCGCCAGCAGGGTCAGCGCCGCCAGGGTTTTCCCAATCATGCGGCGGGCCGCGGTAGCGAAGACTCGGCTTGCGCGTCGGTTTCGCTCACCTCTGCCCCCTCCCTGGAGAGCAAAGGGTGGGGTCAGACTTCGTACGGGCAATGTAGGAGCGAGGGGATTCGGTGACCGCTCGTACGCGCGCTCAATATCGCTCGTCGACGAACCGCCGCCCTTTCAGGCTGGCCTGATCGTCGAACCGATGCTTCTTCGCGCGCGGGGGGAGCTTCAGCTTTTTGGCGCGCGGCACCTTCTTGTGAGGGACGAGGTGCAGGATGTGGGAGAGGCAGTTCAGCCGCGCCCGCCGCTTGTCGTCGGAGCGCAGGACGTACCAGGGCGCGTGCTTGGTGTCGGTGGCCTCGAACATCCGATCGCGCGCGCGCGAGTACTCGAACCAGCGCGGCCATGACGCGAGGTCCATCGGCGACAGCTTCCACTGCCGCAGCGGGTCGTCGATGCGCGCCTGCATCCGCCGCTCCTGCTCCTCGGGACCAACCTCCAGCCACAGCTTGATCAGGCTGAATGCCCACCGTCGACGATCAGCTGCTCGATCTCGGGGCAGGTGGTGAGGAACCGCTCGTACTCATCCTTGCGTGCAGAAGCCCATCACGTACTCGATGCCGGCGCGGTTGTAGTAGCTCCGGTCGAAGATCACGATCTCGCCGGCGGCGGGGAAGTGCTTCACGTAGCGCTGCACGTACATCTGCGTCTTCTCGCGGTCGGATGGCGCCGGCAGCGCCACGACACGGAACACACGCGGGCTGACCCGCTCGGTGAGCGCCGGATCGTGCCGCCCTTCCCCGCGGTGTCGCGCCCCTCGAAGATGATGATCACGCGGCGCCCCTCGCGCTTGACCGACTCCTGCAAGCCGCAGAGCTCGGCCTGCAGCTTGCCCAGCTCCTTCTCGTACTTCTTTCGCTTCATGCCGTCTGGCCAATCTATGGCCGCCCACGGGATGAGGAAGATTCGGGTCGGAGCGACCTAGTGCAGGTGCCCGGTCGCGAGCAGGCCGATCAGCAGCAGCCCCAGCGCTACCCGATAGACGACGAACGGAACCGTGCTGCGGGCGCGCAGGAAGCGGAGCAGCCAGGCGATGCTGGCGTAGCCGGAGACGCGGCCGCGGCGATCGAGCCCGACCATCAGCGCGCCGCCGCCGATGTCGTGCGCGCGCATCACCTTCGGGAGCTCGAAGACACCGGCCGCCAGCACCGCCGGGACGCTGAGCAGGAACGAGAACCGGGCCGCCGCCTCGCGCCGCAGCCCGACGGCCAGCGCCGCCAGCAGCGTGATCCCCGAGCGCGACGTCCCCGGCACCAGCGCCAGCGCCTGCGCGCAGCCGATGATGACCGCGTCGCGCATCCCAATCGAGTCGAAGTCGCGGTTGCGGCGCGCGAGCCGCTCGACCACCGCCAGCGCGAGCCCGACGACGATCAGCGCCGTCGCGATCACCCAGAGCGAACGCAACGACCCCTCGATGTGATGCTTGAGCGCGATGCCGAGGATGCCGACCGGCAGGGTGCCGACGATCAGATAGACCAGCTGCCGCGCCCCTGGCTCGGGCGGCCGCGAGCGATCGGTGATCGCCGTCAGCGCCGCGCGCGACATGCGCAGCAGATCGGGGAGGAAGAAGCCCAGCACCGCCAGCAGCGAGCCGAGCTGCAACACCGCGGTGAACGCCGCGCCCGGGATCGCCCCAGCCGGCGAGCGCCGGGACGATGCGCAGGTGCGCGGTGGACGAGATGGGAAGGAACTCGGTAACCCCCTGCACCACACCCAGGACCAAGGCTTGGAACGTCGTCATTGCAGCAGCTCTCCTGATATCACGCGGTGAATCTCTCCGGCGTCGTCGCGCACCCGCAGGGCGCCGTCGGGATCCACGCCCAGCGCGACCCCCTCCAGCGGCGCGCCGGCGGTGGTGACGCGGCAGCGATCGGGGAGGGCGGCGTAGGCGTCGAAGGCCTCCGCGGCGACGGACGGTCCACGCGCCTCGAACGCGGCGTAGCGCGGCTCGAACGCGGCGAGCACCGCGGCGAGCAGCGCCGCGCGATCGACCGGCCGCCCCAGCGCCGCCCGCAGCGAGGTGGCGCGGCCCGCGAGCTCGGGCGGGAAGTCGAGGCCGTTGACGTTGAGGCCGATCCCGACGACGACGTGCTCAATCCGCGCCCCGGAGGTCGCCATCTCGGTCAGGATGCCCGCCAGCTTGCGCCGCGCGCCGTCGGCGCCGACCAGCTGCAGATCGTTGGGCCACTTCAGCCGCGGCGCCACGCCCAGCGGCGCCACCGCGTCGGCCACCGCCGCGCCCGCCAGCAGCGTCAGCGGCGGGATCTCGCTCGCCGGGCGGGTGGGGCGCAGCAGGATCGAAAAGTAGAGGCTCTCACCCGCCGGCGAGTGCCAGCTCCGCCCCAGCCGCCCGCGCCCGGCGGTCTGCGCGTCGGCGGCAATCACCAGCCCCGCCGGCGCGCCGGCCCGGGCGCGCGCGGCGACCAGATCGCTGGTCGATTCGCACTCCGCGTGCCACTCGTACGCGCGCCCCAGCCAGCCGGTGGTCAGCGCCGCGGCGACACGTTCCGCCGACGGTGGCGCGACCACGACATCCGACTTCATGAGAGGGCCGCACCTTACACTGCGGCCCCGGGTTCGTCAGCCGCGGATCAGGGACTCTGGCACGGTCCGGCGGGATACAGACCATTTGTGCTGCTGCTACCGGGGCGGGCGGCCTTGTACACGCACTTCACGACGCCTTCGCTCATCAGGACCCAGGCGCGCAACGCCTGGCCGCTGCACGTTTGGGATATGTCCTCGCCGGCCAAGCAGATGGTGAGGCCCGCCAGTGCGTTGATGTCGTAGCCGCCCTGTTCGCAGACCGTGGCCTTCATTCCCCAGTTCGCATCGGTGAGGGTCGCGGGCAACATCTGGGTAAAGGTCTCGAAGGGACCGGCGCTGGTGAGGTTCCACATGGCGACCGCGGTCTGCGCCGCCTGCAGATTGCACCCCGCTGCCACCCCGCCTCCCGCGCCGCCGCCCGCTCCTGATCCGCCGCTGCCGCCGCTGCCACCGCGCCCGCCGCCGCCCGCTCCCGTGCCGCCCGTGCCGCTGCCGCCCGCTCCCGCTCCACCCGTGCCGGCGGTGCCGCTGCCGCCTGCTCCCGCTCCACCGGTGCCGGCGGTGCCGCCGCCGCCCGCGCCGCCCGGGCCCGCGCCACCACCTCCGCCCGCCGCGTGTCCACCCGCTCCGGCTGCGTCGCGCATTCCGTCCGAACTGGTGGCGGCGTCGTTCGACAGCGCCTCCACCGCGTTGCCACATCCGGCTGCGAACAGCGCCACCATGACCAGACCCGACACGAACCGAAGCGACGTTGTCATGGCCGGGAAGAGCGACGCCGGCGGACAAACGGCTCAAGAAAATCTCCGCCCACCGGCGATTTCAGCGGCGATCGCCAGATCGCAGGAAAGATTCGGGGCTGTGTTCGAATGGCGTGAGCCATTTCTGCGCTCCCGAGGCTCCTACTGACCGTGTCGCTCCGTCAACCGATCCTGCTGCCGACGCCCGAGACCGTCGGTGACGCCGAGCTCGTGGCGCGCGCGGTGACCGGCGATCGGTGGAGCAAAGAGGTGCTGTACCGCCGTCATGCGGGATATCTGCTGGGGATCGCCGCGCGGCTCCTCCGCAGCCGCGGTGACGGCGAGGAGGTCGTGCAGGACACCTTCATCGTCGGATTTGGAGAGCTGGCGTCGCTGCGCGAGCCTGCCGCCCTGCGATCTTGGCTGGCCCAGATCGCCGTCCGTTTGGTACGGCGGCGCGTGCGTCGGTCGCGGCTCTTCCGCCTGTTCGGGTTTGCAGGCGGCGAAGACGGCCGCGGGTTGCTGGCGCAGGCGGCCCCCGCGCTGGCGCCCGACGCGCGCGCGGAGCTGGCCCTGCTCGATCGGGCGCTCGTTCGCCTGCGCACCGAGCCGCAGATCGCCTGGACCTTGCGCCGGGTCGAGGGGCTGTCGCTGGCCGAGGTGGCATCGGCGTGCGCCTGCTCGCTCGCCACCGCAAAGCGGCGGATCGCCGAGGCTGATGCCTGGATCGAACGGTTCACGGCCGGCGCGAGAGGGGGGACGTGATGTTCGGGAACGCGCCGCTCAAGGAACGTCTGCTGGATCCCGCCGACGAGCACGCGCTGCAACGGATCTGGCAAGAGATCGACGCGCGCTTCTCCCGGAATCCCCGTCGGCGGCGTGCACCTCTGCTCCTGCTCACCGCCGTCGGGTTGACGACGGTGGCGGTGGCGCTCGTCGGCCTGCGCCCCGGTGCCGGCCCGCTCCGGCTTGCGGAGGGCCGACCGATTCCGGCGCTGGAGGCGTCGGCCGCCCGGTCGGTGTCGTTCTCCGACGGCTCGCGCGTGGAGCTGGCGCGCGGCGCGCGGCTGGAGCCGTTGGAGACGTCCGCGACGACGTTCTCCGCTATGCTCGCGCGCGGCAGCGCCGTGTTCGACGTACGTCCGGGCGGTCCGCGCCGGTGGATGATCGAGTGTGGTCTGGCGACGGTCGAGGTCGTCGGGACGCGGTTCGCGTGTACGCGGGAGCCCGGCCGCCTGCGCGTCGCGGTCGAGCGCGGCACGGTGCTGGTCAGGGGGGAGCGGGTTCCGGATCGCGTGCGGCGGTTGACGGCTGGGGACGCGATCGAGATTGTCGATGCCGCGGTGGAGACGCATCGATCGCCTTTCGCGAACGAGACGGCCGAGGCAGCCCCGGCGCCGCGCCAAGCGGTCCGGGCCGTTGCGCCCGCCGCCATCTCGCCGAGCTGGCGGGAGCTGGCCGCGCGCGGTCGGCATCGCGACGCGTTCCGGCTGCTTGGCACCGACGGGGTACGGCGCGAGGCAAAGCGGCTGGGCGTGGAGGACTTGCTGGCGCTGGCCGACGTCGCCCGGCTGTCCGGGCACCCCGTCGACGCGGTCGGTCCGCTCGAACGGGTGCTCGCTGACTTCGGCGCCGACGCGCAGGCGCCGCTGGCAGCCTTCGCGCTGGGGCGGTGGAGCTCGATACGTTGCGCTGGCCGTCGCGGGCGGCGTTGGCGTTCGAGCGCGCCCTGGCGCTCGGCGTTCCCGCGGGTCTGCGCGCGGACACGCGCGCCCGGTTGGTCGAGGCCTACGCCAAGGCCGGCGACCGCCGTCGGGCCGAGGACGCGGCGGCCGCCTACGCCCACGAGTTTCCCGACGGACGCCACGCCCGCGCGATCGAGGGCTGGCTCGCGGGGGCAGTCATCGCGCCATGAGTCGCGGTTAGTTGCCGATCGGGGGGCCATTGTCGCGCAGCGCCGTGGTTGCCGCCTGCGTCCTGGCGGCGACCGGCTCGGCGCGCGCCGCCCACGAAGGAGGGGCCGCGCCGGAGGTGGTGGTCTCCGCGCCGACGTGTTCGTTCGTTCCGGTCTCGTTCGCCGCGTTCGTCGACGGTCTGCGGGTCGAGCTGGCCGGCCGAGGCCAGAGCTGCTGTCGGCTCGACGACGCCGACGCGCCCTGCAACCTGCCACGGCGATCCGGGTGACGCTCGCCGTGGCACCGTGCGCGCCGGCGAGCGAGATCGTCCAGATCGCGGTCGTCGATCCGGCCGCGGGGCGCTCGCTGAAACGGGAGTTGCCGTTGACGGACGTCACCCCGGCGGCCCGGCCGCGTGCGCTCGCGCTCGCTGTGGCCGAGTTGGTGCGTTCGCTGGGCGAGGCGGCGCCAGACGGCCCTGTCCCGCCGCCCTCGCGTCCGCCCCCTTCAATCGGGTCGTCTGCGGGCGCGGCAGCGACGGTCGCGCTCGACGCCGAGTATCGCCGCTACGCCGCTGATGCCACCGGGCTTTGGGGTGGGCGGTTGTCGGTCTCCGGCACGCGCGCGCGGCTCGTGGGCACGCTCGACGCCGGCGGCCTCTGGACGCACGCGCGCACCGACCTGGGCGACGTGAGGCTGCGCGCCGCGACCGCGGGGCTCGCGCTCGGGCGCCGTTTCGAGCTGTCTCGCATCGTCATCACGCTGGCTGCGCGCGGCGAGCTGGGCGCAGCCTTCGTGGCGGGTCAATCGACTCTCCCCGCGGTGCGCGCGGCTGAGGGGACCAACCTGGTGGCGGGGTGGGCGTGCGTCTCTCGATCGAGGCGCCCGGGCGATCGTGGTTGCGCGGCCTCCTGGGCCTCGAGACAGGCGCCACGTTTTACGGTGTCACCGGCGACGTCAACGGCGCCCCGGTCGTCGCGATGCAGGGCGGCTATGTCCTGCTCGCGCTCGGCCTGTCGTTGTCGTCGTCGCGATGACCGGGCCGACGGCACGAACCGAAATATCCGAACCTGGCTGACGTCGCTGCCCGTTGCGGCCGGGTCGTCCGCCGCCAGCTTAGATGGGGTGAGTGGCGGGGCGTTGGTCGAGGGGGAGGATTCCGTCGGCGCCGGCGCGGCCGGGCGCGGAGTACGAGGGGGAGGTCGCGCGGGGGCGGCTGCTGCTGCGGTTCGCGATTGGCGTGGCCGAGCTGGGGGCGGAGGGGCTGGCGGCGGCGCTGCGCCGGTTCGAGGCGGCGCGGGTCGCGGTGCCGCCGGTCGCCCCGCTGGCGCCGGCCTCGGGCGGCACGTCCTGCTCGGCGCGCTCTGCACGGCGCCGGACTGGCTCTCCCGCAAGCTGCATCCCAACCCGACGCTGGTGCCGGTCCGCCGCCCGTCGAATCGCTTGACCCGGCTGGCGCGGCGGATGCCCGGGGTCCGGCGGGCGCACCGCTACGCCGAGGCGATGGGGCGCGGGCGCAGGCGCAGCTCGGACGCTGGGCCGAGGCGGGTGCGCGCGAGGAGCAGGCCGGGCGCGATTGGCCCGGCTCGCTGTCGGCGTGATGTTCGAGAACGCGATGAGCCGCGTCTCCCAGAGCCCCGAGCTCAAGCAGGTGATCGAGGAGCAGAGCCAGGGGCTCACCAGCTCGGCGATGACCGAGCTGCGCGAGAGCTCGGCGAACGCCGACCGGGTGGTGGAGTCGGTCGCGCGCCGCCTGCTGGGGCGGCGGGCTGGACATGACCGCGCCGCGCGCGGCCGTCGCCGGCGCGCGCGCCGGGGCGGTCACCCGGCTGGGCGCGTTCGTCGTCGACGCGCTGATGTACGGCAGGACTGCAGGGGACGGCCTGGCTGCTCGACGCCACCGCCGCGGTGCTGCGGCGGTTCGCGCCCCCGTTCGATCTCGGGGCGCTCCTCCTCGCGCTCGTCCCGCTGGTGGTGTTCGGCTACAACGTCGGCTTCTGGTGGCTGACCGGGCAGACGCCGGGCAAGTGGCTGCTGGGGATCAAGGTGGTCCCCGTCGGTGGCGGCCGGCTGACGTTCGGGCGCGCGGTCGTGCGCACGCTGGGCTACGTCGTGTCGGCCGTCCCCTGCTACCTCGGCTTTCTCTGGATCCTGGGGGACGATCGGCGCGGCTGGCACGATTGGCTCGCGCGCACGGAGGTGGTCTACGTCCCCCGCCGTCCCGAGCCCGAGGAGCCCCACGAACCGGGCAATCACGCGCTGACCGGCTTCGGCCGCCACGCGACCGTCTGAAAGTTCGGGACCCTACGACTCTCGGCTGGCGTCGGCCGGGCGGATTTCGCAGGAGAAGTTGATCGCGCGCGCCGAGTGGGTGAGGGCGCCGATCGAGATGATGTCGACGCCGGTCTTGGCGATTTCGCGCATGCGATCCAGGGTCACGCCGCCCGATACCTCGATCACGTGGCCGGGCGCCGTTCGCGGACCCGCTCGACCGCCGTCGGCCATGTCGCGGGTCTGGAAGTTGTCGAGCAGGATCCCCTCGGCCCCGGCCTCGATGCGCCTCGTCGAGCTGGCCCAGCGTCGTCGACCTCGACCTCGATGCGCAGGCTGTGCGGGGCGTTGGCGCGCGCCCGCCGGACCGCCTCGCGCACCGAGCCGACCAGCGCGACGTGGTTGTCCTTGATGAGGATGCCCGACGCCAGGTCCGAGCGGTGGTTCGAGCCGCCGCCGACGCGCACCGCGTACTTTTCCAGCGCGCGCAGCCCCGGCGTAGGTCTTGCGCGTGTCGGTCGACCCGGACCTTGGCCCCCTCGGCGGCGCCGACGAACGCCTGGGTCAGGGTCGCGATCCCCGACAGGTGCTGCAGGAAGTTCAGCGCCGTGCGTTCGCCGGCGAGGAGCGCCGCCGCCGGCCCGCGCACCGCCGCCACCACGCCGCCGGGCGCGATCGGATCGCCGTCGCGCGACCCGCATCCGCACCCGGGTGCGCCAGTCGAACCGGGTGAACACCGCCTCGACGATGCCCAGGCCGCAGACCACCGCGCGCTCGCGCGCGATGATGTCCGCCTCGGCCTCCTGGGTCTCCGTCGATGACCGACGCGCTGCGTGGCGTCGCCGCGGCCGACGTCCTCTTCGAGCGCCAGATCGAGCAGCCGCTGGACGGCCGGCGTGTACCACGGTGCGGAATAGACGCTCATGCGCTGGTGCTCCGTCGTCGCACGTTGGCGATGCTCGCGCCAGTCCTGGACCGGCCAGCCCGCGGCGCTTGGCGGCGCGCCTCAGACGCGGATCCGGGTTCACGACCACCCGGTTTCCGACGCGTTCGAGCATCGGCAGGTCGGTGTACGAGTCGGTGTAGAACCAGCTCTGCCCGAGGTCGAGCGCGTGGCGGGCACCCAGGTCCTCGGCCCAGTGGACCTTGCCCTGCCCAAGCAGGCCGGCCCGACGAGCCGGCCTGTGAACTTCCCCTCCTTCACCTCGAACTGCGTCGACATCACCTCTTCGATTCCGAGCGCCTCGGCGATCGGGCGGGTGACGTAGGTGGACGACGTCGACAGCACGGCCGTCAGGTGCCCCTCCCGGCGGTGGCGCTCGATCGCCCCTCGCGCGCCCGGGGCCACCAGCGGCAGGACATCGTCCTCGACCCAGCGGCGGCAGCGCTCCTCGAAGTCACGCTCGACCCACCCCTCCATGTCCGACGCGATGCGCGCCGCGACCGACTGTAGGTCGATCAGGGACAGGTGGTACTTCGCCATCCAGACCAGCGCGCGCAGAGCCCGGAAAAACGAAATCTCGCCCCGGCGGCGCAGGTCCCGCAGGAACAGCCGCCCCGTGTTGCAGGAGACGAGCGTCCGGTCCACGTCAAAAAAAGCACCGATCCGAGACATGGGCTTCGGTCAGTGTATCACCACGGATGGGCGCTCCGGGGGCCCGATCGACACATTTTCGGGGGGTTGGCGACGAATTTCCGTCTATTTCCTGGGGTCCCGGCGGGACCCCATTTGACCAGGGGGGCCGGCGCGGTAGGAGTGTCCGGCAATGCGTTTGACCGGCGGGCTGGATCGTGGCCGTCGCTTGTTTGTCCCCCGCGGTGCGCGGACCCGGCCCACGGCCGCCAAGGTCCGCGAGGCGATCTTCAACATCCTGGGGCCACCCCCGGGACCGGTCCTGGACCTCTACGCCGGGACGGGCGCTCTGGGGCTGGAGGCGCTGTCCCGCGGGGCGCCGGCGGCGGTGTTCGTGGAGCGCGACCGGCGGCGCTGTCGGCCCTGCGCCACAACCTGCGCGAGACGGCTTCGAGGCCACGCGACCGTGATGGGCGGCGACGTCCGCAGCGCGTTGCGCCGGCTGGCGCCGCGACGAGAAGTTTTCTGGCAAATCCGCCAACAAGTTTTCCTGGGTCTTCCTGGATCCCCCCTACATCAAGGAGACCGAGGGGATCCTGGGGGAGCTTTCGGGGAGCGATCTGCTGGCCACCTGCGCGGTGGTGATCGTCGAGCACGACAAGCGCCACCCCTCTCCCGAGTCGGTGGGCTGTCTGTTCCTCACCGACCGCCGGTCAGTACGGCGACACCGAGCTGTCGTTCTATCGCTGTTCCGGGTCGTAGCGACCTCTGCCATGGCTCGGCCGGTGAATCTCGCGGTCTACCCGGGTACCTTCGACCCGATCACGAACGGCCACGTCGACATCCTGCGGCGGTCGCTGAAGATCTTCGACCGCGTGGTCGTCGCCCTGGCCGACAACGTGCGCAAGACGCCGCTGTTCTCGCTGGACGAGCGCCGGGGCCAGATCACCGAGGCGCTGGGGAGCGACCCGCGGGCTGGAGGTCGACGCTTTCCAGGGGCTGCTGGTCGACTACTGCCGCCGGCGCGGCGCCAGCGTGGTGATCCGCGGCCTGCGGGCGATCGCCGACTTCGAGTACGAGTTCCAGCTGGCCCACATGAACCGGCGGCTGGCGCCCGAGATCGAGACGATGTTTCTGATGACCGGCGAGGAGAGCTTTTATGTATCCTCGTCGCTCGTAAAAGAGGTGGCGCTGATGGGTGGTGACGTGTCGCGGATGGTTCCGCCGGGCGTCGCCGCAGCGCTGACCGAAAAACGCAAGCAAGGAGTGGCCCCGTGAAGCTCGCCCGCAGGTTGTCCGTCGTCGAACCGTCTCCCACGCTCGCCGTGTCCGCCAAGGCGGCCAAGCTAAAGGCCAAGGGGTCGACGTGGTCAGCTTCGGCGCGGGCGAGCCCGACTTCGACACGCCGGTCCACATCAAGGAGGCGGCCAAGAAGGCGCTCGACGCCGGCGCCACCAAGTACACCCGCGTCGAGGGGACGGTGCCGCTCTGCAAGGCGGTGGCGAACTGGATCGGCAAGGCCCACGGCCTGCAGATCGATCCCGGCGAGGTGATCGTCAGCTCGGGCGCGAAGCAGTCGATCTACAACGCCGTGTTCGCCCTCGTCGACGAGGGGGACGAGGTCATCATCCCGACGCCGGCCTGGGTCAGCTACAACGACATCGTCAAGCTGGCCGGCGGCCGCCCGGTGAACGTGCCGACGCGCGCCGACGAGAACTTCCAGGTCCACGTCGAGGACGTGGCCAAGGCGATCACGCCGCGCACCAAGATGATCCTGGTCTGCTCGCCGTCCAATCCCGACCGGCGCGATCTATGACGAGGCGACGCTGCGCGGGCTGGCGCAGCTGGCGGTCGAAAAAGACGTCTGGCTGATGACCGACGACATCTACCGGACGCTGGTCTACGGCGACGGCAAGTTCTTCCAGCCGGCGACGATCAGCCCGGCGGTGCGCGCCAAGACGCATGATCATCGACGGCGTCTCGAAGGCGTTCGCGATGACCGGCTGGCGCATCGGCTTCACCGTCGCGCCGAAGCCGGTGGTCGAGGCGATGGCGACGCTGCAGGGGCAGTCGACCACCCACGCGGCCTCGGTCGCGCAGGCGGCGGCGCTGGCCGCCATCGAAGGGCCAACCGACGAGCTGGAGAAGATGCGGGTCGAGTTCGACAAGCGGCGCAAGACGATGGTCGCGCGGCTGCGCGAGATCCCGGGCGTGACCTGCGTCGAGCCGAAGGGGGCGTTCTACGCCTTCCCGGATCTGTCGGCGTTCCTCGGGCGTAAGACCCCCGAGGGCAAGACGATCGAGAACGACGTCCAGCTCTGCGAATGGCTGCTCGGAGGCCGCCAAGGTTGCCGTGGTCATGGGCTCCGCCTTCCACGCTCCCGGCTTCGTTCGCCTCTCGTACGCGACCTCGATGAAGAACGTCGAGGAGGGCGTGCGCCGGATGGCCGAGGCGCTGCCGAAGCTGAAGTGAGCTCGCCCTAGCCCCGCCGGCTCAGAGCGGCTTGCGGGGGCGGGGGAGGTTGTACTCGGCGAGGCGCGAGACCAGGGTGCGGCGCGAGATGCCGAGCACCTCGGCGGCCTTGCTCTGGTTGCCGGCGCAGCGCTCGAGGGCGTCGACGATCCGGGCCCGTTCCAGCACCCGGATCTGCTCGGGCAGATCGCCCGCCGGCGCTGCCGCCGCGGGGGCCCCCGGCGTGGCCAGGGCGGGCGCGGGCGCAGCGGGCGGCCTGAGCAGCGCCGGCGGCAGGTGCTCGGGCAGGATCGTTTCGCCGCCGCACAGCACCGCCGCCCGTCCGATCACGTTGCGCAGCTCGCGCACGTTGCCGGGCCAGGGGTAGCGCTGGAGGAGCTCGAGCACCTCGGGGGAGACGGCCAGCGGCACCGCGCGGTCGAGCTCCCGGCAGGCCGCTGCGACGAAGCGCTCGACCAGCAGCGCGAGCTCCGCCGGTCGCTCGCGCAGGGGCGGGATCGAGAGCGTGATCCCGGCGAGGCGGAAGTAGAGGTCCGAGCGGAAGCGCTCGGTGCGGCTGTCGGCCTCGACGTCGCGGTTGGTCGCGGCGACGAACCGGACGTCGATGGGGCGGGGTTTCGTCGAGCCGAGGCGGACCACCACGCGCTCTTCCAGAACGCGCAGCAGCTTGCTCTGCGTCGCCAGCGGCAGCTCGCCGATCTCGTCGAGGAAGACCGTGCCGCCGTTGGCGGCCTCGAACAGGCCGGCCCGCGCCGCGACCGAGCCGGTGTAGGCCCCCTTCTCGCTGCCGAACAGCTCACTCTCCAGCAGCGACTCGGTGAGCGCCGCGCAGTTGATCCCCATGAAGGGGCCGGCCGCGCGCGGCGAGTGGCGGTGGATGGCGCGGGCCATCACCTCCTTGCCGACGCCCGTCTCGCCCAGCAAGAGCACGCTGATCGAGGCGCGGGCGGCGCGGGCGGCCTGTTCGTAAAGGGCGCGCATCGCCGGATCGCGCACCACCACCTCGGCGCCGGCGTCGAGATCCGGCAGGTCGACGACCGGCGCACGCCGGACGACGATGCTGGCCGTCCCCAGCAGGATCCGTTCCCCGACCGCGATCCTGGCCTTGGCCTTCACCAGCTGGCGCACGCTCAAGGTCTCGTTGGCCATTGCGGAGCGGGCCTTCTCGCGCACGAAGATCCCGTTGGCGCCGCCCAGGTCCTCCACCTCTATCCCGTCGCCGACGCGGAGCACGGCGTGCTGGCGCGATACCGACGGATCATCGATGTGGACCGTGTTCCCTTCGCCCCGTCCGATGGTCGCCTCGCCGGAGGGGGGCAGATCGAAGGTACGAATCTGGTCGCCCAGGAAGACCACCACCTGAAGCTGCTCGGCCGCCACGATGGCCGGCAGTATAGCGGCGGAGCCCGGTTTCGCGATCTGTATCAGGCGACGCGCTTGCGGCGCAGCTTCTCGACCAGGGTCGTGCGGTTCAGCCCCAGGAGCTCGGCGGCGCGGTTCTTGTTGCCGCCGGTGCGCTCCAGCGCCTCGCCGATCATGCGGTCCTCGACCGCCTCCAGCATCGCCCGCAGGTCGGTGCCGTCCTGGGGGAGGTCGGGCATCGGCGTCTTCCCCTTCGAGGAGGCGGGGCGGGGCGTCCGCACCTGGGCCGGTACGTCGGAGAGCACCATCGTCCCGTGATTGCGCACGATCACCATCCGCTCGACGACGTTCTCGAGCTCGCGGATGTTCCCGGGCCAGTGGTAGGCCTTGAACGCGGCCAGAACCTGGGGATCGAAGCCCGCCACCTTGCGCTTGTGGCGTTCGTTCGCCTTGCCCAGGAAGTGCTCGGCCAGACGGACGACGTCGGTCGGGCGATCGCGCAGCGACGGCAGCTCGACCGGGATGACGTTCAGTCGCCAAAACAGATCGGCGCGGAACCGTCCCGGCGGCCACCTCGGTCTCGAGGTTGCGGTTGGTCGCGGCCAGGATGCGGACGTCGATGCGCGTCGGCTCTTCCTCGCCGACGGGGTAGAGCTCGCCGTCCTGGATCAGCCGCAGCAGCTTGGCCTGGACGGCGATGTCCATCTCGCCGATCTCGTCGAGGAAGATGGTGCCGCCGTCGGCCTGGGCGAAGCGCCCGGCGCGCGCGCTGGAGGCGCCGGTGAACGCTCCCTTGGCGTGCCCGAACAGCTCGGACTCGACCAGGTTGGCCGGAATCGCTGCGCAGTTCACCGGCACGAACGGCCCGCTCCGCCGGCCGGACCCGGCGTGCAGCGACCGCGCCGCCAGCTCTTTGCCGGTCCCCGATTCGCCGGTGATGAGCACCGTGCAGCCGGTGTCCGCGACCTGCGCCAGGAGGCCCAGCGCAGGGAGCAGCGCCGGATCGGCCCCCAGCAGCCAGGGGGCGTGCCGGTCACGCCAGCTGAACGCGTCGGTCTCCGTGTCCATGGGGGCCGGCGGCTTCAACAGCGCCGCCACCGCCTCCTCCAGGGTCCGCGTATCGAAAGGCTTGATCAGAAAGTCGCGCGCACCGGCGTGCATCGCCCGCACGGCGTCGGGGATCTCGGCGCTGCCGCTCATCGCGATCACGGGCGTACCCGCGGCGTGGATGCGTGCCGCCGCGAGGATCTCGAACCCCGTGACCCCGGGCATGCGGATGTCGGTGAGGATCAGGTCGAAGCGCTGCCCGCGCTCCTGCAGCAGGGCGTAGCCGGCGATGCCGTCGACCGCGACCACCTCGTGGCCCGCGGCACGCAGGATGCGCCCCAGGCTCCGGCAGAGGGACTCTTCATCGTCGCAGAGCAGGATCTTGCCCATCGATGGCCGACTACAGTTTCTCACGTAACAGCCGATTTGCGGGAGCAATTTTTTGCATGTTGGCGTACATGAACCGCCTCAGCGGTGTGTGTCGTTGCTGCTTTGCGCCGGCGCTCTCCCCTGCGATTCCCCCAGTGGTCGTCCTTGCTTGGCGCGACCGGCCGGTCTAAACCGTCCGCATGAAGGAGCCCGCCCAGACGCTGATCGGAGAGGTTGAGCGCGTCGTCTCGACCCTCCCCGACGCGGTGCTCTACCCCGGGCTCGGGGCCGAGGCGGTCCAGCGTTTCGAGGGGGCGATGGGGGGGGTCTCGCCGCCGCCGGGGCTGGCGGCGTTTCTGGCCGCCCATGACGGTGGTGTGCTTGGGCCCGACGCGCGGCTGCTGACGTTCGAGCAGTCTGCCGGGCGGGCCCGCGGTTCTCGCCCGACGCCTGGGCTCGGCGCCTGGCCGGCGGGGCTGTGGCCGGTCGTCGACCGCGACGGGCGGCACTACGCGCTCGACGCCGAAGAGGCGAGCGGCGACGGCGAGTGGCCTGTGGTCGAGGTGAGCGAGCGTGGCGTCGATCGGGTCGGGACGTCGCTGCTCCGGTTCCTCAACGTGCTGTGCGCCGAGCTGGCGCTCGACGACAGCGCCAGCGAGGCGGCGGCGATCGCCCTGGCGGAGATCCGCTGTCAGCGCGATCCGGGCCTGGCCGATCACTGGCTCGATCTGGCCGAGGTGCTGGAGCCCGCGGGGCGCGCCAGCGAGATCGATGCGACGCTGGCCGCGGCCCTGCGCGCCGCGACGCCCCCCACGCCGGCGTTGATGCTGGCGATCGGCATGCGCTCGGTGCGGGCCGGTGACAACGACGCCGCGCTGCGCGCCTTCCGGGACGCGATCGCGCTCGAGCCGATCGGCGCGCGCGACGACGACGCCCGGCTCGACGCCGCGGCGCTGGTGACGGTGCTCGCGGCCGATCGGGGCGACGCCACCAGCGCGGCCGCGGCGCGCGCTCTCCTGGCCGCCGCCACCGCGGCCACCGCCGCGTTCTGGCGCGGCGAGGCGCTGATGGCGATCGCCGAGGAAAAGCCCGGCGGTGAACGCTCGCAGATCGGGCAGCTGGCGCTGCGGATCGTCGCCGCGCTCGAGCCGCAGGACACCGACCTGCCCAAGCTGCGGGCGCCGACGCCGGAGCTGCGCGTCGGCTTGCAGCGGCTGCAGGCGGCGCGCGAGGCGCTGGAGGCGGGGCAGGCGGAGACGGCGGCGCGTGACGCGCGGGCCGCGCTCGCGTCCCCGGCGCTGGCCGACCTGGGCGCGGCGCAGGCATTTCTGGCGGAGGCGCTCAACGCGATCCGGGATTCCGGAGCGGTGGCCGCGGCGCAGCGGGCGACCGAGCTCAACCCGACGCTCGTCGACGGCTGGCGGGAGCTCGGCGACGCGAAGCTCGAGGCCAATGCCCTCAGCGACGCCGAGGCGGCGTTCCGCAAGGTGGTGGCGATGGACTCCACCTACGGCCTCGGCTACGCGAAGCTGGCGCAGGTGCTGCTCGAGGCGGGGCGGACGCTGGAGGCGCTCGACGCGATCGGGGAGGCCGCCCAGCGCGGCGGAGACCCCTTCTTCATCGCCGCGATTCGCGGCGACATCTACGCCGAGATGGAGCGTCATCACGACGCGGCCGACGCGTACGATCAAGCGCTCGCCTTCGAGCCCCGCGATCACTGGGCCCTTCACCAGGCCGCGATCGAGCACGGCTACGCCGGGAACATTTCGCGGGCGTCCGAGCTGTTCCAGGCGGCGCTCGCTCACGACCGCGAGGGGTGCCACCAGACGCTGGTCGACTACGGCGATCATCTGCGGCGGCTCGGGCGGATCGGCGACGCGGTGAAGCTGTACCGCAAGGCGGTCGCCGCGGTGCCGAGCGACACCGACTGGAAGCAGACGCTCCGCGAAGCGGAGCGCGAGCTCCTGGCCGCGCCGAATTGACAAGTTCGGGACCCTCAAAGGGTCCCGCGCCCCCGCAACCACCCCGCGCAGGAGGACCTGCGCGGGGACCCCGGCGATGGGCTCGCGCGAGCAAAGCTCGCGCTCCCCCGACGCGTCAAAGCCTCGATACCAGTGTGAGGCGGAAGATCGTGCCTCGGTGGGGGGCCGGCTCCGTGGTGATGTCGCCGCCGGAGGCGCGCGCGAGCTGACGGCTGATCGCGAGGCCCAGACCCAGCGACGAGCTCTGCCGCTTGGTGGTCCGCCCGGGCTCGAACAGCGCGGTGCGCATCTCGGCACTCAAACCGGGGCCGTTGTCCTGCACCTCGATCACCGGCTGCCCGGCGCGGGTGCAAACCCGGATCTCGATCAGGTTGGCGTTGCTCTTCATCATCTGCGGGCCGTCGGACAGGGCGTCCGCGGCGTTGAGGAGCAGGTTCAGGATGATCTGGGTGATGCGGCTCGCCGGCATCCCCACGGGCGGGGCGTCGCCGATCGTGACCGACAGCGACGCCACCGCGCAGAGGCGGGCGCGGGCCATCTGAATGGCGCGCTCGACCGCGGGCCTCACCTCGGTCGGGATCGGAACCGGCGTGTTTTCGTCGGGGCGCAGGAAGAATTGAAAATCGCGGATCAGCGCCGTGATCGTGCTGGCGCAGACCGACGCCATGTCGAGGTCGGCGGCGAGGCGGTCGAAGCTGTCGACGCTGGCGTCGCTCGGATCGCGGCGGTGCAGCCCGCGCACCCCCTCGGCGATGCCGTCGTGCGCGACGACCAGCGCTGCGAGCGGGTTCGCTATCTCGTGTGCCAGCCCGGTCGCGAGCAGGCTCGCGGTCGCGAGGCGCTCGAGCCGCGCCAGCGTCGCCGCGGGGATCCGGATGAACGTTTCACCACCACCAAGGTCGTCGTCGCCGTGAGCCATCGGTCGAGGCCATCAGCAACGGACGTACCAGCCGACCCGTTCACCCGAGGGGCCCACGGTTGCGCTTGCCCCGCGGCTCGAGATGCGACGACGGAGGGCGCGCCCGCGAACTCTCGTGGCTCCCACGGTCCGCGACCACGAGCCGTCGTGGGAAGCCGCATCGGCTTCGTGGGTTCGGTCGGCCGCGTTACTTGCCGAGCAGCATGCTCAGGTAGGGGCCGCCGCCTTCGACCGACAGCCAGTCGCCGAGACCCGACTCGATGATCGCGAGGCAGCCCGAGTCGATGACCGTGACGCCAGCGACGTCCAGCACGACGTGGCCCTTATCGGCCACGGCACGGACGATCTGTTCGCGCAGGACCTGTTCCGCCTCGCGCCCGAGCAGCGCCCCTGGGCACGCAGGGTGATCCGATTCTCGTCGCTGATCTGTCGATCCGGAAAGCCATCGCTGACGCGGCGCTTGTGCACGTCACGCCGCGGAGATTGGGCGTTTCGCGCTCAGGAACTCGCGACGTCTAGTTCGCGCCGAACGGGGGCGGTTGATGCCCCAGCGCTTGAGCCGTGACCTCAGCGTGTTGGGGTGCAGCCCCAGCCGGCGGGCAGCGCCGCGCTCGCCTTCGATGACCCAGTTGGTCTCGGCCAGCACCTGCTCGACGTAGCTGCGCTCGACCTCTGGCGATCGGCTCCGCTGTCCGGCGAAGGCGTCTCGGACGGCGCGCCGGCGGCGGCCGGCCGCGGCCAACACCGCCGGGCCGCCAGCTCAGGCAGCGCCTCGACGTCCAGCACCTGCCGGGCGCCAGGACGACGGCGCGCTCGATCACGTTCTGCGAGCTCGCGGACGTTGCCGGGCCAGTCGGTAGCCGATCGAGCGCCGCCATGGCCGGCGGCGCGACGTCGGTCGATCGCCGCCTGCCGGCGTGGCGCGCCGAGCCGGCGCAGGAAGTGCTCGGCGAGCAGCGGGATGTCGTCGGCGCGCTCGCGCAGCGGCGGCAGCGTCACCGGGAAGACGTTCAGCCGGTAGTAGAGATCCTCGCGGAACGTGCCGGCGCGCGACCATCGTCGGGCGAGGTCGCGGTTGGTCGCCGCGACGACGCGCACGTCGACCCGCATCGTCTCGCTGCCGCCGACGCGCTCGAACTCCCGCTCCTGCAGCACGCGCAGCAGCTTGGCCTGCGTCTCGAGCGGCAGCTCGCCGATCTCGTCCAGGAACAGCGTGCCGCCGTGGGCCAGCTCGAAGCGGCCCTTGCGCCGCTGCATGGCGCCGGTGAAGGCGCCGCGCTCGTGGCCGAACAGCTCGCTCTCGACCAGGCTCCGGCCGAGATCGCGGCGCAGTTGACCGCCACCGAGCAGGCCGATCGCGGCGCGGGCTGGCCTCGTGGATCGCGCCGCGCCACCAGCTCCTTGCCGGTGCCGGTCTCGCCCGTGATGAGCACGTTGGTGTTGGTCGGCGGCGACCATGGCGACCCGGGCCATCATCTGCCGCAGCCCCGGGGTGAGCCCGACGATCTCGGTGAAGCGTCGACGGCCCCCAGCTCCTGCCGCAGGTAGTCGCGATCGGTCGCGAGCTGCTCTTCGCGGTGCTTGCGATCGGAGATGTCTTCGAAGAAGATCGAGACGCCGGTTGGCGAAGGATAAATGCGCGCCTCGTAACACGCGCCTGCCCGGGGCCCCGGCGCCGCGACCGTGACCGCGCGCTGCCCGGCCACCGCCTGACGGAAGGCGCGGTGGAACGCGTCGCCGAGAGGCTCGGGCTGCAGGGTCCAGGCGATGTTGCCGATGAGCTCCGCGCGCGACCGGCCGAGAGGGTCAGCGGCACGATCGTTCGCGTACGTGTAGCCGCCCTCGTGATCGAGCGCGATGAAGGCGTCCGAGATGCGGCTCCAGGATGCTGGCCACCTCTGCGCGGGCGGCTTCAGCCTCGATGCGCGCCGCCTCGGCGTGGGCGCCAGCGTCCGCGCGCTCGGCCTCGGCGCGCTCGCGGTCCGTGACGTCCTCGAGGATGCCGAGGAAGCCGCCGTGGTGCGTCTGGCCGGCGAGCGGCAGCGCCCGCACCTCGACCGCGCGGACCTCGCCGTTCGCGTGCACGAAGCGGTGGACCGGCGTCGCGTTGCCGGCGCGGGCGGCGACCGCCGAGCCCCAGCGGGCGATGATCCGCTCGCGATCTTCGGGATGGAGGGCGGTCATCCAGCCGCGTCCGCGCGCGGTCTCGGCGTCGATCCCCATGATGCGCTGGCCCGCCGGGTTCACGTAGAGGCATTCGCCGCCCGGGCCCGCCAGGAAGATGCCGAACGGCGACGCGTCGCACATCGCGCGCACGAAGGCGAGCAGCGCATCGGAGGAGGCGGCGGCCTCGGCCTCCGACAGCTGGATGCCGCCTGGGAGCACCGCGGCCAGGCCGCGCAGCTCCCAGGAGTGGGTGGTGCTCCGGTCCTCGGCCGTCAATCGCATAGCTTGTGGCGCCTTCCGCTGTACACCAGCGCCTCGATCGCGGACGCCAGCCTGTCACCCAGCTTCGCCTTGTCGAGCAGCTCGTTGGCGCCGACCTCGGCCACCATCCCCGCGGGGACCGCGTCGGCGTGCCCGGTCAGGAGCAGGATCGGAAACGATTCACCGCGGGCCCGCAGCTGCCGCGTCGCTTCCAGTCCGTCCATGTTCGGCATCCGCACGTCCATCAGAAGCAGGTCGGGGCGGGTGCGTTCCACCGCCGCCAGCACCTCGAGTCCGTCGCTGGCCTCGGCGACAATCTCGAGCCCGAGCGTGGCGGGGAGGTACCAGGTGAGGAGGCCGCGCATCGCCGCGGAGTCGTCGGCTATGAGCACGCGCGTCGCCGGGCGGCCGTTGCTTTCGGGCGGACGTTCAATCGTCATGACCGCACGTTGCGCCATAGACATGGCTGAGCCCATAGGTGGGTACCACTGCGCCGGGGGGAAACCACCGAGACGCCGTAGCCGGCGCGTACGCGTGGGGGAAGGACGAGCTTTGCTCGTCCGAGCCCATCGCGGGAGGTTCGGAACCCTCTGAGGGTTCCGAGTTAGATGAGGCTACTTGTCGGGCGAGACGAGCCCGGTCCGGATGGCGTACCGAACCAGGCCGGCGAGGTCGTGAATCCCCACCCGTTCCATGATCTGGGCCCGGTGGGTCTCGACGGTCTTGACGCTGAGGTCGAGGAGCTGCGCCACCTCCTTGGTCGACCGCCCCTCGGCGACGAGCTGCAGGATCTCGCGCTGGCGCGAGGTCAGGACGTCGGGCGCGACGCCGTCGGCCGGGCCCCGGGCGGGCGCGTTGGCTCGCCCCAGGTAGCCGTCGACGACCTGCTTGGAGATTGCAGGCGACAGGTAGATCTCGTCGCGCATCACCGCGCGAAGCAGGAGCGGAAGCTCGTCCGCCGCCGCGTCCTTGAGGAGGTAGCCGCGGACGCCGACCTGCAGCGCCTGGGCGACGTGGGCCGGCGTGCCGTGCATCGACAGGATCACCAGGCGCGTGCCGGGCGCCTCGCGCGCCCACCCGCGCCGCCAGCTCGAGCCCGTTCAGCCCCGGCATCGCGATGTCGATCAGCGCCACGTCGGGCTTGCTCTCGCGGAGCAGCGCCAGCGCCTCCTGGCCGTCGCCCGCCTCGACGACTCCCTCCACGTCGGGCAGCCCTTCGAGCAACGCCCGAATGCCCGCCCGCACCAGCGCGTGGTCGTCAGCCAGCAGTACCCTCATCCCGCCCGTGGCGGGATGATAACACCGGACCGGCCCGGGTCGGCTAAAGTGTCGCCGCAACCATGGAGGGGGAGATGGATACGGGGGCGCCGTCATCGTGGCGCGACAGCGTCCTCGATCGAATGCTGACCGTCGCGTCGATCATCGCGCCTTCGCTGTCGGCGGTGGGCCTGTTCGTCCGCCCGGCGACCACGATCGGCACGGCGGACATCGCCGTGATCGCCTTCGCGGGCGTTGCCATGCCGGTGCTGCGGCTGGCGCACGGCCTGTCGGTGCGCAGCCGCGTCTCGGCGATGATCGCGATCCTGATCGGCACCGGCTTTTACCTGCTGGCGCGGGCGGGCTTCTCGGCCGGCATCACCGTCCTCATCGTCTCGACCTGCATGATCGGCGTCGTCTATCTGGGACGCGGATTCGGGCTGGGGCTGATCGCGCTGTCCGCCACGGCGCACATCGTGATCGGGTTCCTGGTGACGAAGGGCGTGCTCGTGCTCGATCCCAAAGAGGTCGATCCGATGCAGATCAAGAACTGGGTCCGGATGGCGGGCGTCTCCTCGCTGCTCGCGACCCTCCTGGCGTTGATGATCGATGCGGTCATCCGCCACGTGGAGGCCAACGCCGCCGCCGTCCGGCGCACGCTGGTTCAGCTGTCGGTTGCCTATGAACGCCTCGGCCTGCTGCACGGCCGACTCGAGGCGGCGAAGGAGGACGAGCGCCGCTTCCTGGCTCACGAGCTTCACGATGAGCTGGGGCAGACGCTGACGGCGCTGAAGCTGAGGCTGCAGCTCGGGTCCCGGTCGACAGCGAGCGGCGCGGACGCGGACGCCATCGGGATGGTCGACGAGCTCCTCGTCCGGGTCCGGAAGATGTCGGTCGACCTGCGGCCGGCCCTGCTCGACGAGATCGGGCTGGTGCCGGCGCTGCGCGCCTACCTCGACAATCAGTCGGCGGTGTCGGGGGTCGCGATGGAGCTCGACGCCAACGAGGCGCCGCCGCCGCCCGACGGCCGCCTGCCCGCCGATCTGGAGATCGCCTGCTTCCGCGTCGTGCAGGAGTCGGTCACCAACGCACTTCGCCATGGCGCCGCGAGCAGCATGCACGTGCGGTTCGTGCGTAGCGCCGCCCACGTAAAAATGACGATCCGCGACGACGGGCGGGGTTTCGATCCCGGCACGACGCTCGATGAGGCCGCGGCCCGCGGGCATCTGGGCGTTGTGGGGATGCGGGAGCGGGTTCGGGCCCGATCAGGAAAATTTGAGCTGAATTCCGAACCTGGCGGTGGGACCACCGTGGCGGTGGAGCTGCCCATAAGCGCTGTTTGACGGTAGCAGTCGCATGGTCTCGGTGGCACAATCCGCGTTCGCAAGATGGACCATCTCGACCAACTGGAACAGCAAAGCGTATTCATCTTCCGCGAGGCATTTCGGCACTTCGAACGGTTGTGCATGCTCTGGTCGATCGGCAAGGATTCGACCGTGCTGCTGTGGCTGGCGCGCAAGGCGTTCTTCGGCCACGTCCCGTTCCCGCTGGTGCACATAGACACCAGCTACAAGCTGCCGGAGATGATCGCCTACCGCGACCGACTGGCGCTGGAGTACAAGCTCCAGATGGTCGTCGGCCAGAACACGGCCGCGCTGGTCGAGGAAGACACCTTCCCGCACAAGCTGAAGAAGAACCCGGGCATGAGCAAGGAAGAGCAGGCCGCGATGCGGACCGCCTGCTGCGGGCGCCTCAAGAGCGACGCGCTCAACGCCACCCTGCACGGGACCGGGACCCGCATGCGGCTCAACCTCGAGACGGGGAAGTATCAAACCGACAACGATCGCCAGCCTTACACCGGCGTGATCGTCGGGGCGCGCGCCGACGAGGAGGGGAGCCGCTCGAAGGAGCGCTACTTCTCGCCGCGCGACAAGCACAGCGAGTGGGACGTCGGCGATCAGCCGCCCGAGTTCTGGAACCAGTTCAAGACCGACTTCGCGCCCGGGACGCACGTGCGCATCCACCCGCTGCTCGACTGGACCGAGCTCAACATCTGGGAGTACATCAAGCGCGAGTCGATCCCGACGGTGTCGCTGTACTACGACCAGGGGACCGGGACCCGCTACCGCAGCCTCGGCTGCGGGCCCTGCCAGACTCCCATCAACAGCACGTCGAAGAACGTGGACGACATCATCGCCGAGCTTCGCAGCGGCGCCCTCAGGAACATCGCCGAACGGTCGGGGCGTCTGCAAGACGGCAAACACGGTCTCGAGGAACTTCGCCGCAAGGGTTACATGTGATGAGCGCCGCCCCCATTTCTGAAGTCGCCCGCGAACATTTCAACGTCGTCATCGTCGGTCACGTCGACCACGGCAAGAGCACGGTCGTCGGACGCCTGCTGGCCGACACCGGCGCTCTCCCGCAAGGGAAGCTGGAGAACGTGCGCAAGGAGTGCGAGCGCACCGGCAAGCCGTTCGAGTACGCCTTCCTGCTGGACGCGCTGTCCGACGAGCAGGACCAGGGGATCACGATCGACACCGCGCGCTGCTTCTTCAAGAGCGCCAAGCGCGACTACATCATCATCGACGCTCCCGGCCACATCGAGTTCCTCAAGAACATGATCTCGGGCGCCGCCCGGGCCGAGGCCGCCGTGCTGGTGATCGACGCCAAGGAAGGCGTGCGCGAGAACAGCCGCCGCCACGGCTACATCCTGTCGATGCTCGGCATCAAGCAGGTGGTCGTCGTCGTGAACAAGATGGACCTGGTCAAGTACGACCAGGCCCACTTCGACGGCATCGAGCGCGAGTACCGCGGCTTTCTCGAGCAGATCGGCTCGGTCAGCCCGCGCCAGTTCGTGCCGGTGTCGGCCGTCGCGGGCGTGAACCTGGCGAGTCGTGGCACGAAGGAGACCCCCTGGTACAAGGGGCCGACGCTGCTCGAGCTGCTCGACGGCCTCCCCAAGGCGCCGCCCAAGACCGACCAGCCGCTGCGCATGCCGCTGCAGGCGGTCTACAAGTTCACGAAGCACGGCGACGACCGCCGCATCTTCGCGGGGCGGATCGAGGCCGGCAAGGTGAAGGTCGGCGACAAGGTGGTGTTCTCGCCGTCGAACAAGGTGTCGACGGTCAAGACCATCGAGGGGTTCAACACCGCCCCCCGCACCTCCGTCGACGCCGGCTGGTCGACCGGGTTCACGCTCACCGAGGAGATCTACGTGACCCGCGGCGAGGTGGTGAGCCACGTCGAGCGGCCGCCGCTGGTCTCGACCAAGCTGCGCACCAACCTGATCTGGCTGGGCAAGAAGCCGCTGGTCAGCGGGCGCGACTACAAGCTGAAGCTGGGGACCGCCGCGCTGTCGGTGCAGCTCCAGAAGATCAACAAGGTCATCGACGCGAGCGAGGCCAACTCGACGCTGGTCAAGGACCACGTCAGCCGGCACGACGTCGCCGACGTGGTGCTGGAGGTGAAGCAGCCGGTGGCGTTCGACCTGACCGCCGACTGCGAGGCGACGGGGCGGTTCGTGATCGTCGACGGGTACGACGTGGCCGGCGGCGGCATCGTCACCGCCGCGGTCGCCGACGAACTGCGCGATCTGCGTGACGAGGCTCGGACCCGCGACTTCAACTGGGTCGCCGGCGGCGTGACCCTGGCCGATCGCGCGCATCGCTACGGCCACCTGTCCGCGCTGGTGATGTTCGTGGGCAAGGCCGGCGCCGGCAAGCACCAGTACGCCCGCGCCCTCGAGAAGGCGCTGTTCGACGCGGGGCGGGCGGCATACATGCTCGACGGGAAGAACGTCCGCCTCGGCCTCCATCAGGACGTCTGGGGCGATCCCGAACAGTCCGAGCTGGTTCGCCGGTTCGGCGAGGTGGTCCACCTGCTGCTGAACGCGGGCCACATCGTCGTCTCGACGACGAACGCGATCGGCCTCGGTCGACGCAACCGCGGTGCAGGCGCTGATCCCCGACGCGCCGATGCTGCTCGTCGACATCGACCCCGACGACGCGAGCACGCAGCCCTGCGATCTGCGGATCCGCGGTACGGAGCCCGAGGCTGCCGTGATTGCGCAGATCTCCGAGCTCCTCGAGCGCCGGCAGATCACCTCCGTCGGGTGATGGCCTCGCGCCGCGGGCTGACGGCGCTGGTCTTCACGGTTGCGGCGGCCGGATGCGCGGGGGCGCCTCCGGCCCCGCCGGCTGCGCCTCCGCCATGCCGCGACGTCGCCCCTTGCCGCCGACTTCGCCTTGCCGGCCGAGGCTCACCTCGCCAACCTGCGGGCGCTGACCGCGGGCGGCGAGAACGCCGAGGCCTACTGGTCGTGGGGGGGCGACGCCTTGACCCTGCAGGCCCGTCCGGCCGGCGCGGGGTGCGATCGGATCTTCCGCCTGCCGGTGACGGCCGACAACCGCGCCGCCGGGACGCCGATCCCGGTCTCCGACGGGAGAGGGGCGACGACCTGCTCCTTCTTCCTGCCCGGTGACAAGCAGATCATCTTTGCCTCGACGGAGGCGGGCGGCGCCGCTTGTCCGCCCCGCCCCGACCACAGCCAGGGCTACGTCTGGGCGCTCTATCCCGACTACGACATCTATCGCGCAAACCTGGACGGCTCCGGCGCCCACCGGCTGACGACGACGCCGGGCTACGACGCGGAGGGGACCGTCTGCGGGCGAGACGGATCGATCGTCTTCACCTCGGTGCGCGACGGCGACATCGACCTCTACCGGATGGACGCCGACGGCAGCCACGTCCGCCGGCTGACCCACGACGTCGGCTACGACGGCGGCGCGGTCTTCAACGCCGACTGCTCGCGGATCGTCTGGCGCGCGTCGCGGCCCAAGCCCGGGCCCGAGCTCGACGACTACAGGCGTCTTCTGGCCCAGAACCTGGTGCGGCCGACGAAGCTCGAGATCTACGTCGCCGACGCCGACGGCCGCGATCCGGTGCAGGTGACGTACCTCGACGCGGCATCGTTCGGCCCCGCGTTTCTACCCACACCGCCCACGTGCCGATGCCCCGGGCCGGGCGCGCCCGAGCGGGTGATCTTCGCGTCGAACGTCGGCGATCCGCGCGGGCGCGAGTTCGATCTGTGGGCGATCGACGTCGGCGGGGACGCGGCTCGAGCGGATCACCGGCGGCGCCGGGGTTCGACGGCTTCCCGCTCTTCTCGCCCGACGGACGGCGGCTGGCGCTGGCGTCGAACCGCGCCACGCCTCCGGGCGCGCACGACACCAACGTGTTCGTCGCCGACTGGCGCCCAGCGCCGATCGTGCCGGCTCGAGAGCTCGCCGCGGATCGCGTGCTCGCCGACGTGAGGTATCTCGCCGATCCGGCCCGCGAGGGGCGCGGGGTCGGCACCGCCGGGCTGGCGGCGGCAGGCGCCTTCGTCGAGGCCCGGTTCAAGGCGCTGGGGCTGAAGCCGGCGGGCGACGACGGCGGCTTTCGCCAGGCCGTTCCCGATCCGCACCGGGCTCACCGTCGAGCCGGCGACGGCGATGCGCCTCGGCGGCGTGCGGCAGCCGCGCGAGACCTTCCAGCCGGCCGGCTTCTCGGCGACCGGGAGCGTCGTCGGACCGCTGGCCTTCGCCGGCTTCGGGGTCCGCGATCCCGACAGCGGCAGCGACGACTACGCCAACCTGGACGTGAAGGGCAAGGTCGTCGTCGTCCGGCGCTTCGCCCCCGAGCACCCGTCGCTGGCGACGCCGGCGCGGAAGCGCGCGGTGCGGTGACGTGCGGCAGAAGGCCTGGCTGGCGCGCGAGCACGGCGCCAAGGCGCTGCTGGTCGTCGACCTGCCGGTACGCCCGACCGGAGCCCCGGCGGACTGGAAGCCGGCCGACGAGGCGCCGCTGCCGAAGCCTCGGCCCGGCGGCCACGGCGACGCGGGGATCCCGGTGCTGTTCGTCAAGCGCGCGGCGCTGGCGCCGCTCGTCGAGCGGCTGCGACACCGGCAGCGGGTGCTGGCGATGGTCGACGTGGCGCTCAGCTACACGAACGCGACCGCCTTCAACGTCGTCGCACGGCTGCCGGGGAGCATCCCGGACGCCGAAGGGACGGTCGTGATCGGCGCCCACTACGATCACCTCGGCCTCGGCGAGCACCATTCGCTGGCCCCGGACAGCCACCTGCCTCACCTGGGCGCCGACGACAACGCGTCGGGGACGGCGGCGCTGCTCGAGGTCGGCGCGCGTGCTCGCGCGCGGCGCGCGCTCCCCCGCGACATCGTGTTCGTCGGCGTTCTCGGGCGAGGAGGAGGGGGTGCTCGGCTCGACGCAGTTCGTGCGCGCGCCGCCGGCCGGTCTCTCCATCAAGTCGCTGCGCGCCATGGTGAACATGGACATGGTCGGCCGCATGCGCGACAACCGCGTCACCATCCTCGGCGCGGCCTCGGCGGAGGAATGGCCGACGCTGCTGGGCGCGGCCTGCTCCGACGCCCGCATCGACTGCGAGCCCGTCGCTGGGGAGCGGCTTCGGACCGAGCGATCAGATGCCGTTCTACGCCGCCGGCGTCCCGGTGCGCGCACTTCTTCACCGGCACGCACGCCGACTATCACAAGCCGACCGACAGCGCCGATCGGATCAACGCGGCGGGCGCGGGCCAGATCGCGGTCGCGGTCGCCTCGCTGGCGCTGCGGGTGACGGTGCGCCTGAAACAGCCGCTGACGTTCAAGCAGATGGCGGCCCCGCCGCCCGAGGGGGACGCGCGCAGCTTCAACGCCGCGCTGGGGACCATCCCCGACTACGGCGGGCCCGCCCGGCGGCAAGCCGGGCGTGCTGCTGGCGGGCGTTCGCCCGGGCGCTCCCGCCGAGCGCGGCGGGGCTTCGGCGCGGCGACATCCTGATCCGCCTGGGGCTGCACGCGATCGGCAGCGTCGAGGACCTGATGTACGCGCTCAACGCCAGCAAGCCGGGGGAGACGGTCACCGCCGTGGTGCTGCGCGACGGGAAGGAGCTGAAGCTGCAGGTCACCTTCGAAGAAGGCAGACACTAGCGCCGCCCGACCTCAGATTTTCGTGGTTCGGTGGGTGGGAGCGCAGCAATTCCAGGGGGTTTGACGAGGCATGCCCGTTGCTCTGAAATGGGGGTCATGACTTGGCGTGACGGTCTCGGAGTCGTGGCGATGCTGGCCCTGCTGGCCGTTCCGGTGGCGATGACAGGCTGCAGCTCGGTCGGTGGCAATCCCGGCGACGGCTGCAACTACGGCGGGCAGCTCCGCGCGCCCGGGACCAGCTTCCCATCCACCGATGGGTGCAACAGCTGCAGCTGCGACGCGCAGGGCCAGGTCGCCTGCACCCTCGTCGACTGCGTGCCGAGCTGTACGTACGACGGCGGTACCTACCCGGCCGGAGCGCAGTTCGGGCCCTGCGACACCTGCACATGCAACGACGATGGCTCGGTCGCCTGCAAGCTGATCGCATGCGTGGGGGACGGCGGACTGCCGCCGTTCGACGGCGGAGCGCCGGTCTGTACGTACAACGGCACGACGTACGCTGCCGGGAGCAGCTTCCCCAGCAGCGACGGCTGCAACAGCTGCGGCTGCGGATCCGGCGGGGAGGTGTCGTGCACGGAGCGAGGCTGCGCCAATCTGTGCGCGCTCGACGCGACCTACACCTTCGGGCCGAACGGCGGTCTCGTCGCCTATATCGACAGCGCGACGCTGACTCCCCCCGGGTCGTACAGGTACACGCGGACCGCAGCGGGGTCGGGCATTGCGGCGCCGGTGCCGGCGGCGATGACCTGCGCCCCGGCGATGCCCGCCTGCCGCACCGACGGTGAGATTGACGTCGCCGACATCATGGCCGACCTCGGCGCCGCCGACGTGCAGCTCGCGCTGTCGGCCGCCCAGCCACCGCTCTACGGCGGAGACAGCCGCCCGGTCGACGGCCAGGTCTTCGAGGTCAAGCGTTCGTCTGGCGGCAGCTTCCTGGTCGGCAACGACTGCCCGCCGACCTCGTCGTCCTGCCGGCCAATCCCGGCCGGCGTCGCCAAGCTGGTCGCCGACCTGCGCGCGCTCAACGAACAGCAGCTCGCCGACCCGAGCTGCGGGATCCTGAGATGATTCGCATGCGCCAGCCCACGCTCACCGCCCTGTTGCTGCTCGCGGCGGGGTGCAGCTCCGTCGGCGCCGAATCCGGGCGAAGGCTGCAGCTACGGTGGCTCCGTTCATCCCGCGGGCACCACGTTCCCCGCCATCGACGGATGCAACTCCTGTTTTTGCGGTTCCGACGGTCAGGTCGCCTGCACCAAGGCGGCTTGTCTGGCGGACGGCGGCGCGCCGGTCTGTGTCTACGGCGGCCAGAGCTACCCGGCCGGTGCCAGCTTCCCCAGCGGCTGCGCGACCTGCGGCTGCCACGTGGACGGCACCGTCGAGTGCACGGCCGGGTGCGCGCCGGACGGTGGGGCGTCGGGCTGCTCGTACGGCGGCGCTCTACCACGAACCCGGGACGACGTTCCCGAGCACCGACGGCTGCAACAGCTGCTCGTGCACGTCGGGGATGGTGGCGTGCGACGCAAGGCGTGCGCCGATCCGTGCACGCTCGACGCGACCTACACGTTCGGGGAGAACGGCGGGTTCGTCGCCTACGTCGACAGCGCGACGCTGAGGGCGAACGGGATGTACAGCTACACCCGGACGCCGGCGGGGTCGCCGATCGCGGTGATGGCCTCCTGCATGCCGGCGCTGCCCGCCTGCGCACCGATGGCGCGATCGACGTCGCGAACATCTCGGCCGATCTGTTCGACGCCGACGTGCAGCGGTCGTTTGCCATGGCCCAGCCCCCCGTCTACGGCGTCGACAGTCGTCCCAACGACGGTCAGGTGTTCGAGATCAAGCGCTCGACCGGCGGCAGCCTCCTCGTCGGCGGCGACTGCCCGTCACCCACGCTCTCGTCGTGCTGGCCGATCCCGGCCGGCGTCGCCAAGCTGGTCGCCGATTTGCACGCGCTCAACGATCAGCAGCTCGCCGACGCGAGCTGTGCGACCTTCCAGAGGTGAGCCCATGCAACGGACGTCGATAGCCGCTCTCCTGTTGTTCGCCGTCGCCGGCTGCGGCACCGTCGGCTCGGAGCCCGACGCCGGCACCGGCGCGGGCGGCGCGGCCGGCGGGCGGCGTCCGGCGGGACGCCGGGTGTCGCGGGCGGCAGCGGGAGCGCGGGGCGTGGCGGGGCGCCGGGCGTCGCGGGCGCGGGCGGCGTGGCGGGAAGCGCCGGGCGTGGCGGCGCAGGCGGCAGCTTCATCTGCGTCTTCAACGGGACGAGCCACGCGCTCGGCACCACGTTCCCCGACAGCGACGGCTGCAACAGCTGCAGCTGTACGAGCAACGGCATTGCCTGCACCGCGCGCGCCTGTGCCCCCGACGCCGGGAGCGACGGGCCTTCCGACGGTCCTTCCGACGGCGGCGTCTGCAGCTACGGCGGCATGACCTACAGCCCCGGCAGCACCTTCCCCAGCCCCGACGGCTGCAACCAGTGCACGTGCGGGAGCACCGGGCTCGTCTCGTGCACCAAGGTCAACTGCCAGCCGCCCCAGGACGGCGGCAGCTGCGCGCTGCCCGAGGTCTACGCCTACGGCGACATCGGTGGCCACATCAGCTACCAGGATCACGTGGTGATCGGCACGACGGGGTACATGTACTCGCGGGTCCCGTCGGGACCGACCCAGGAGCCGGCCACCTGCGCGCCCCCGCTCCCCGCTTGCAACACGCCGAACGCGATCGACCTCGCCGACATCAACCGCGATCTGGCCGACCCGGACGTGCAGGCGGCTCTGCAGGCGGCGCTGCACCGCCCCTTGCCGGCCCTCTACGGCGTGGACATGCGCCCCAGCGACGGCACGGTCTTTCTCGTTCCAGCTATCGAACGGCGGCAGCATTCTGGTCGGCTCGGCCTGCCCGGCCAGCTCGTCGTCGTGCATGCCGATCCCCGCCGGCATCACCAAGCTGGTCGCCGACCTGCGCGCGCTGGATCAGCAGCAGCTGAAGGATCCCGCCTGCAGCGGCCTTCGTATCTGACGCGCCCTCTCGCGCCGTGAGCCGCAAGGTCGCGGTGCGAACACTGACGATGGCAAATGCGCCGTTCGTCATTTGCCGTCATCGCGCTGTTTGGGTTCACCCTGGGTTGTGCGGCCGGCGGTGCGGATGACAGCGGCGGGGGCGGAGCGGCCGGTCAGCCTGGTGTAGCGGGTCGCGGCGGCGCCACCGGCATCGCGGGCGCCCCAGGGGCTGCCGGCAGCGCCGCGGGCAGCCCAGGTACCGCAGGCGGTGGCGCGGGCGGTGGCGCGGGCGGTATCGCGGGCGACACGGTGGCGCGGGCGTGGGCGTGGCTGGTGCGGGCGTCGCGGGCAGCGGCCCGGCCGGGCGTGGCGGCACGACCGCGAGCGCCGGCGCCGGCGGCGAGAGCGCGGGACGCGGGGGCGCAACGGGCGGCGTCGGCGGCAGTGGGGTCGGTGGCAGCGGCGGGAGCGCCTCGGCCGGGCGCGGCGGTGCCTCTGGCGGTGCCGGGCGGGCGTGGGGGCGCGGCGGGCGGAGCTGGCGGTGGCCCGCCGCGGGTGCGAGCGGGGCGGGGCGGCGCGGGCAGCGGCGGACGCGGCGGCGGCGGTGCGCCGCCGGCTCCTTCGTCGGCACCTGTCCCACGGCGCTGGTCGGCTGGGGGACGGTCGCCGGCGACGACGTCTCGACGATCACCGGTGGCGGCAGCGCGACGCCGGTGCGGCCGACGACCGCCGCCGAGATCATGATGCTCGCGGCCGACCCGACGCCGCGGGTCATCGAGATCGCGGGGACGTTCACCATCCCGCGCCTGCAGATCGCCTCGAACAAGACGCTGATCGGCGTCGGCGCCAACGCGACGATCAACGGCGGGCTGCGCATCCGCGGCTACGCCGACGACATGGTCTCGAACGTGATCATCAAGAACCTGCACGTGAACGGCGGCGAAGACGACGGTCGACAACGACGCCGTCCAGCTCTACTTCGCCCACCACGTCTGGATCGATCACTGCGACATCTGGGACGGTCCCGACGGCAACCTCGACATGAGCCACGCGGTCAACTGGGTGACGGTGTCGTGGACGAAGTTTCGCTACACCACCGCCTACGTGAAGCCGTCGGGCGAAGACGATCCGCATCGCTACTCGAGCCTGCTCGGGCACTCGCGACAACAACGCCGGCGAGGACACGGGGCGGCTCAAGGTCACCTTCCACCACAACTGGTGGGGCGAGCTGGTGATCGAGCGGATGCCGCGCGTCCGCTTCGGCCAGGTCCACGTCTTCAACAACTACTTCGCGTCGCAGGGGAACAACTACTGCGTCCGCGCCGGGCGAGGGCGCCGCGCTGCTGGTCGAGGGGAACTACTTCGACCACGTCAAGAGCCCACACCAGTTCAACAGCGCCGAGGACGAACCGACGGCGTCGATCACGGCGCGCAACAACGTCTATGACGGCACGACCGGGATCCTGGAGACGGGCGGCGGCGGCCCGGCGTTCACCAGCCCGGGCTACGCCGCCACCGTCGAGCCGGCCGCGGGCGATTCCCGCCGAGGTCAAGGCCTGCGCGGGACCGCGCTGAGCCATCGCCGGACAGGCAAATCAACGCATCACAACAACGCGCGCATGTGACAGATTACGCGCGCATGGCGAGCCCAATCCCGAGCTCGAGCACCGCGACGCAGCCGCCTCCGACCCGACCGCACCCAAGTCCGAGCCGTTCTCGCGCGAGGCGCTGGCGCGCCGAGCTGAACGCCGCGCAGCTCGAGGCGGTGCTCCACCCGCCGGGCCGCTGCTGGTCGTCGCGGGGGCCGGCTCGGGCAAGACGCGCGTCATCACCTACCGGCTGGCGCGCCTGGTGGCGACCGGCGCCGACCCGCGCCGCATCATGGCGGTCACCTTCACCAACAAGGCGGCGGGCGAGCTGCGCGAGCGGGTCGAGCACCTGCTCTGGCGGGGCCTCGGGATCGGGACCCGGCGGGCTGTGGGTCGGGACGTTCCACGCGATCGCGCGCGCGGCTGCTGCGGCAGTGGGGCGAGGCGGTCGGGCTGCGCAGGGACTTCGTCATCTACGACGACGACGATCAGAAGCGGCTGCTCGGCCGGGTGCTGACCGACCTGAAGGTGCCCGAGCGGATGTTCCCGGTGCGCCAGGTGCTGTCGGCCATCGACCGGGCCAAGAACCAGGGGATCTCGGCCGAGGCGTTCGCAGCCGACGACTACTTCGACGACGTGGTCGGCAAGGCCTACCGCGCTCTACGAGGAGCGGCTGCGCGCCGCCAACGCCACCGACTTCGGCGGGCTGCTGATGTCGGCGCTGCGACCTGTGCGCGCGCGGGACGCCCGGCCGCCGAGGAGATGGCGAACCGCTTCGACCACGTGCTGGTCGACGAGTTCCAGGACACCAACAGCGTCCAGTACCGGCTGGTGCGCTTCCTGTCGCGGAAGACCGGCAGCATCACCGTCGTCGGCGACGAGGATCAGTCGATCTACAAGTGGCGGGGGGCGGACATCCGCAACATCCTCGACTTCGAGCGCGACCACCCCGGCGCCGGCGTGGTCAAGCTGGAGCAGAACTACCGCTCGACCGGGCACATCCTGCGCGCGGCCAACGCCGTCATCGCGACGCAACACGCGAGCGGCGGCCGAAGCGGCTGTTCACCGAGGCCGGGCGACGGGCGAGCCCATCATCCTGTTCGAGGGGGAGACCGAGCGCGACGAGGCCGAGTTCGTCGCGCCAGCGGATCGAGGCCGGCGCTGTCGGCGAGGACTGGCGCCGCGCGACTTCGCCGTCTTCTACCGGACCAACGCCCAGTCGCGGGTGCTGGAAGACGCGCTGCGGGCGCGCGACCTCCCCTACATCGTGGTGGGCGGCACGCGGTTCTTCGACCGGGCCGAGATCAAGAACCTCGCCTGCTACCTGCGGGCGATCTGCGAACCCGGACGACGGGCTGGCGCTGCTGCGGATCATCAACATGCCGGCGCGCGGGATCGGCGACACCACCGTCGACAAGATCGGCGACATCATCCACGAGCGCAAGATCTCGGCCTGGCAGGCGCTGGAGCTGGTCGTCGACCGACGAGGAGATCCTGTGCGTCGGGCCCGCGCAAGAAGGTGGCGGCGTTCGTCGAGCTGATGACGGAAGCTGCGCGCGGAGGGGGCGGGCCTGGGCCCGGCGGCGCTGGCGGAGAAGGTGCTGGAGGACAGCGGCTACCGGGACGCGCTGGCGGCCGAGGCCACGCATGGAGGCCGAGGGGCGGATCGAGAACCTGCTCGAGCTCGTGGCCCAGATGCGCGAGTACGAGAAGGAGGCCGAGGAGCCGTCGCTGGCGGGGTTCCTCGAGCGCATCGCGCTGGTCTCCGACGTCGACGGCTACGACCCCGAGAAGGGGGCGGTCTCGCTGATGACGGTCCACACCGCCAAGGGGCTCGAGTTCCCGGTGGTGTTCATCACCGGCCTCGAGGAGCGGATCTTCCCCCACGCCCGCAGCGTCGACGACGACTCCGCCGTCGAGGAGGAGCGGCGGCTGTGCTACGTCGCGGTCACGCGCGCGCGGCAGCAGCTCTACGCTGTCGCGGGTGCGGCGCCGGCGGCTGTCGGGGCAGGAGCTGCCCGGCGTCCCCAGCCGCTTCCTGCGCGACCTGCCGGCCGACAGCCTCGAGCCCGATCGTGATGGCGCGGCCGGCCGAGTACGGCTACGGCAGCAGCGAGGGGCAGGGGCCCGTGGGGCGGGCGCTGGAGCAAGGACCGAGACGAGGACCAGCCCCGGTTCTCGTCGCTCCGCCGCCGGCACGGCGCGCGCCGGCGCCGCCGGCGCGTCGGCACCGCGCCCGGCGAGCTGACCGTCGAATACGACGGCGACTCCGAGCCGAGCGGCCTGCAGGTCGGCGTCAAGCTGCGCCACGCCTCGTTCGGCATCGGCGAGGTGCGCGCCTGGCAGGGGCAGGGCGCCGAGTTGAAGGTGACCGTGCGTTTTCCGAACGTCGGGGTGAAGACCATCCTGGCCCGCTTCCTCTCCCCCCCGTAGCCGTCGAGGTAGGCACATGAAGCTCTACGGATCGTCCAACAAGAGATCCTTCAACACGCTGAAGCTGCGTCTCGCGCTCGCCGAGGCGGGCGCCGACTACGAGTTCGTTCCGATCGACCTCGACAAGAACGAACAGAAGGCGCCGGCCTTCCTGAGCGTCAATCCCCACGGCAAGGTGCCGGTGCTGGTCGACGGCGACTTCGCGCTTCCGGAGTCGGACGCGATCCTCTGGTACGTCGCCGAGAAATATCCGGCCGCACGATCTGTTGCCGCCGCCCGACGGCGGCCTCTCGGCCATGCAGGCGCGCGCCCGCGTGTTGCAATGGTGCGACTTCGCGTCGACGACGCTCTACTACGCCTACTCGCAGTACTGGAACTATGCGCTCGGCGCGGAGAGCGAGCGGCACCCCGGCCTCGCCGACGCGGCGCTGGGGAAGATCGCGCGCGGCGTGAACGTGATGGAGGCGGTTCTGGCGACGCGCGCGTGGATCGCCGGGCCCACCTGCTCGATCGCCGATCTGTCGAACGCCGCGATCGTGTTTGCGCTCAAGCGGCGCTTGCCCGCCGACCCGCTCGCCGCGCACGATCGCGTGCGCGACTGGTACGAGCGGGTCACGGCCCGCGCCGCCTGGCGGGCGGCGATGGCGTAGCCGCCCGCGCGAAGCGCGGGCGTGCGGCTATTCTGAGATCTGCTCTGGCTACGGGGCCGGCGGTGCAGCGGGCGGCGGTGCCGGTGCCGGCGGCGGTACGGCAGCGGCAACGGGGGCCGGCTGCGGGGGCGGCGGCGTGAAGCCTGGCGGTGGGCCAGGCGGCGGCGCCATCTGGATCAGCTTGCACTCGCCCATCCCGGTCGAGCCCTCGGCGTCCGACATGAGGTGCAGCTCGGAGCGCGCCGAGAACGCGCCCATCTTCACCTCCTGCCAGACGAAGTAACGTTGGCCGGGCTGGGCCAGGATCGGCAGCGTCGCGTCGTTCTCCGCCTTCGAGACGATCGTGTGCGGGCCGGCGGAGACCTGGGTGATGAGGTAGGTCTTCGCGGCGCTGTCGCCCAGGTAGACCCCATCGACGAGGACGCCCATCCGGACCGCCGAGCCGAAGGATTCGTTTCGATAGATGTAGACCAGCGCCGTGCCGGGCAGCGGCTGCGCGCTGCGCGCCCGGAGATCCTGATCCGGTGTCGCAAGCGGCACCGACGCACATCCATTCACCGCCACCGTTGCTACGACCAAGGCCATCAGAGCAGTTGCCGTTTTGATCATCGCTATCCTCCCCGAGTAGACGAACGAATATCGGAAGAGGCCTTCGCAGTCAACGCGCGGGGGAGCGTGAGGCTGGTCATTTCTTGTCGCCCCCGTGGTTGGTTTACACTGCTGGCATGACGCCTCTCGTTCTCCCCCTCTTCCTCGCGCTCTCGGGTGACGTCTCCGTCGCCGCGTCCCCGCTTCACGGCGCGCCGGCCGGGGCCCACGTTCGTTTTGTGGCGCAGGGCTGGCGGGGCGGGCCGACGCAGGCACCGCCGCCGCCGGTGTTCGAACGTCACGCCGCGCGCCGCGGTTGGGTCTGGGTGGGCGGCCGGTACCAGTGGAATGGCGGCCGGTATGTCTGGGTCGGCGGCCACTGGGAACGGGAGCGCTCGGGATGGGTGTGGCAGCCCGGGCGTTGGGACTGGCAGGGCAATGGCTATGTCTGGGTCGAGGGGCAGTGGGTCGCGTCCGGGCCGCCCCAGCCGCCGCCTCCGCCGCCCCAGCCGGCCCCGCCTCCGGCGGTGGAGGTCGCGCCCGCGATGCCGGCGCCGCCCGTGCGCGAAATGATGCCCCCGCCGCGCCCCGGCTTCGTCTGGGTCCCGGGCAACCACGAGTGGCGCAACGGCCGCTACGTCTGGATCGGCGGTCACTGGGAGCAGGAGCGCCGCGGCTGGCAGTGGATCCCGGGCCACTGGGAGCGCCACGGCTTTCGTCAGGTCTGGGTGCCGGGCCAGTGGCGGCACTAGCCGCTAGAGCACACCTCAGATATAGCCGCACACCCGCGCTTCGCGCGGGAGCGGCTAGTACGTCAGCGTGAAGTCGTTGTCCGCGTCCATCATCTGCGCGTCGGCGTAGGGCGAGTAAGTGCGGACGTGGAACGGTGTGCTGGGCGGGGAAGAACTGCATCACGCGTAGGAAGCCGTCGCCGCCCGTGTTGTAGTTCTGGTAGTTGGCCAGGATCTGGTGGACGGCCGTGCCGTCGTCGCGGGTGCTGGTCAGGCGGCCCACGCCGTCGTTCAGGACGTGGCCGCAGAGCACGAAGCGGATGTTGCTGTTGGGGCGGACCAGCTTCTGCCACATCTGCTCGCCGTCGTTCACCGCCCCGGCGATAGCGCCGATCGGGTAGTCGTACGGGCTCCAGTTCTGGTCGGGGTAGGCGACGTTGTCGTAGCGGTGATCGTCGCTGTAGAGGTAGGCGTGGGTGACGACGATCGCCGGCGTCGTCGGGTACTGCTTGACGATCACGTCTGCCCAGGCGAGCACCTCGTCCCGCGGACCGAACTCCAGCGACACCACCAACCACTGGCCAGCGCCGCCCGGCAGATCGAACAGCACGTAGTTGTTCTCGATCCGATCGGGCTCGAACGTCCCCTTGAACCAGGGGTACGGCGCGAACGTCGACGGCGGAAAGTAGCCGTTGATCATCGTGCTGCGATCGCTGATCCAGCCGCCGCCCGAGTAGTCGTGGTTGCCGGCGACGACGACGTAGGGGATGACGCCGTCGAGCATGTGCAGGCTGTGCGATGCGCGCGCCCACTGGTCGGGCGTGTCGCTGTCGACGAGGTCCCCTTCGGTGACCACGAACGCGATGTTCCCGGGCATCCGCTCTTTGACGATCCACTCGGTCTGGGCGTCGAAGATGTCGGGGAAGTTCGACGAGTAGTACTGGGTGTCGGGCAGCACGATGATGCTGTAGGGGACGGGCGCGCCGCCGTCGGGGCCGCCCCGCCGCGGGGCCGGCCCCGCCATCGGGGCCGAGACCGCCATCGGGTTCAGGGCCGCCGTCCTGGACGCCTCCGTCGTCGCCGGCGGGACGGTCCCGCGCCGCCCGCGCCGCCCGCGCCGTCGGGCATCGGGGCGGCGTCCTCCCAGGGGAAATGCCCACCTCCGTCGGTCCCGGGTGCCACGCCATCGGGCGGCTGGTCGCAGCCGGCCGAGGCGAGGACCACCACCAGAAGGGGAATCAGCGCGAAGCGACTAGGAAGCAAGGCGCAAAAATAGCACCCGCGGGGCGCGGAAGCGGCTAGCGAATCAGCGTCAGCTTGGAGCTGCGCACGCCGCCGCCCGGGGGTCAGGGCCGTTGCGCACCGACAGCGCGCAGGCGACCGCGCCGGCGATGCCGGCGAAGATCTCGGCGACCTTCGAGCTCGGGATCGGCCAGCACGACCGGCGTGCCCTCGTCGCCGCGCGCGGCTGACCGCCGGCTGCAGCGGCACCTCGCCCAGGAACGGGATCCCGGCCCGTTCGGCCAGGCGGCGACCGCCGCCGCGCAGGAAGATCTCCTCGTGGTGGCCGCAGCTCGGGCAGACGAAGCCGCTCATGTTCTCGATCAGGCCCAGCACCGGCACCTCGACCCGCTGCCACATCCCCAGCGCCTTCTCGACGTCGATGATCGACACCTCCTGCGGCGTCGTCACCATCACCGCGCCGGTGATCGGCAAGAGCTGCGACAGCGAGAGCTGGGCGTCGCCGGTGCCGGGCGGCAGGTCGACGATCAGGTAGTCGAGCTCGCCCCACTCCACGTCCTCGATGAACTGCTGCAGCAGCTTGTGCACCATCGGGCCGCGCCAGATCACGGCCCCGCCGCGCTCGACGAAGAACCCGATCGAGACGACGCGCATGCCGTGGTGGATGGCGGGCGTGATCTTGTTGCCGGCGTCGCGCGGCCGCGGTCCGCTCGGGCGTCCCCATCATCTGCGGGATCGACGGGCCGTAGACGTCGGCGTCGAGGATGCCGACCGCGCGCGCCGGTGCGGGCGAGCGCCGCGGCCAGGTTGGTGCTGACCGTCGACTTGCCGACGCCCCCCTTGCCGGCGGCGACCGCGATGATGTTCTTCACGCCCGGGCAGGCGCGGGTTCGAGGGGTGGTTCGGGCGGCCGCAGCACGCGGCGCGCCGAACGTCACGTCGACGCCGGTCACGCCGGCGAGCTTGCCGACCGCCGCCTCGATCGGCGGCGGCGATCGTCCGCTTTCGACGGGCAGGCCGGGGTGGTCAGCTCGATGCCGATCGCGGCCCGTCCCCCGTCGACGGCGACCGACGACACCATCCCGGCCGTCACCAGGTCGAGCTTGAGGGCGGGGTCCTGAACGCCGGCAGAGCGCGGCGCGGATGTCTTCAACGTGTCGCCAGAATGGCGGAAGACTGCCCGCTTTAGCTGCAGGCCGCTAGGAGATTGTTGAACCAGGTAGCCGCACACCCGCGCTGCGCGCGGGAGCGGCAGAGCATTTGTTGAAGTAGCCGCACCCCCGCGCTGCGCGCGGGAGCGGCTAGGCTTTGGGCCCGCGCCGTCGAGAGCGCGTGGAGCGGCGTCGGCTGGTTGGGGTGGTGGCCCATCTTGCGGCGCTTGACCGCCAGGTAGGTGGCGTTGTGCTGGTTCTCGCCGACCCAGTGGGCGATCCGCTCGGTGACCGTGACGCCGGCCGTTCGTAGCCCCGCGACCTTCAGCGGGTTGTTGGTCAGCAGGCGGATCGAACGGACCCCGAGGTCGTCGAGGATGGTCGCCGCGAGATCGTAGCGGCGGGAGTCGGCCTCGAACCCCAGCGCCAGGTTGGCCTCGACCGTGTCGGCGCCGCTGTCCTGCAGGGCGTAGGCCCGGACCTTGTTGCCGAGGCCGATGCCCCGCCCCTCCTGGCGGAGGTAGACGACGACCCCGGTCCCTTCGGCGGCGATCCGTTCCAGCGCGACCTCGAGCTGCTCGCGGCAGTCGCACTTCAGCGACCCCAGCACCTCCGAGGTCCAGCACTCCGAGTGCACGCGGCAGAGGATGTTCGTTCCCTGACCGACCTCGCCGCGGACGATGGCCATGTGCTCCTCGACGTTGGGCGCGCCGCTGTGGGCGTCGGCCTCGTCGCGGTAGACGTACAGCCGGAACGGGCCGTGGACCGTGGGGATCTCCGCGTCGGAATAGCGAATCAAGCTCATCTGGTCGTTAGATGGGTGAGGAGGCAGTTCGTTACGTCGGCCGGCGTATTGCGCCGGTTTTCCGAGGGTGTCATCTTAGTTGCCCATGGCGGTGCGATCCATCCTTCGATTTCCCGATCCCAAGCTGCGGCAGAGCTCTGCCGAGGTCGGGGAGATCGACGACGACGTGCGTCAGCTGGTGGCTGACATGGCCGAGACGATGGTCGACGCCAACGGCGCCGGGCTGGCGGCGATCCAGGTCGGGTCCCCGCTGCGGCTGTTCATCATCGAAGGGCACGTCGCAGGCGGCGCCGAGGACGCGCCGCCGCGCGTGTTCATCAACCCCGAGCTCGTGGAGATCTCCGACGAGGCGCAGACCGGCGACGAGGGCTGCCTCTCGTTTCCCGACGTCTTCGTCCCGGTCAAGCGCGGCATGCGCGCCAAGGTGCGGGCCCGGGGCCTCGACGGCAAGATCTTCGAGGTCGAGGGGGAGGGGCTCTACGCGCGGGCGCTCCAGCACGAGACCGATCACCTGAACGGCCGGTTGCTGATCGACCAGGTCGGCCCGGTCAAGCGCGAGATCATCAAGCGCAAGCTGCGCAAGGACGCCGAAGCAAGAGCGGCTGGACAAGCTGGAGCGGGAGCGGGAACGCTCGGCGGGCTGATCCCGATGCTGACCATCGCCCTGCACCGCATCGAATTCGAAGGCCGCCACGGGGCGACGGCGGTCGAACGGCGTTCGACCCGCAAGTTCGAGGTCGACGTCGAGCTCGACGCCGAGGTCAGCGCGGCCGAGCGGAGCGATCGATTGGCGGAGACCGTCGACTACAGCCGCGTGGCCGAGGTGATCGTCGGGCTCGGAATGGGCGAGCCGCACAAGCTGCTCGAGGCGCTGGCCCGGCGGATGGCCGAGGCGATCCACGTGCGCTTCCCGGCGGTCAGCCGCCTGCGGCTCGAGCTGCGGAAGCTGAACCCCCCGAGCTGCCCCGGCCATCCCGCCTTCGCCGCCGTTCGCTTGAATCTCGGCCGCGAAGATTTTTGATTGGATCGGGACCTGGGAGGGTCCCGCGCCCCCCGCGATGGGCTCGCGCGGGCGGAGCCCGCGCTCCCCCGACGCGATCGATTACGCTTCGGCGCGGACGAGGGCGGGGATCGTGGTGTCGCCGTGGCGGACGCGGAGCGCGGCGCCGACGGGGATGCTGACGTGGACCATGGCCAGCGCCACGCCCCGCCCGTCGGTCATGCGGCCGACGCTGGTGACTCGTCCGGCCTTCGGCTTGGCGTCGCTCTCCAGCGCATCGCCGGGGGACGGATCGAGCGCCCCCTCGACGTCGAGCCCGCAGAGCCGCCAGTTGACGTGGCCCCGGTCGCGGATGCGGACGATCGGCTCCTGTCCCAGATAGCAGCCCTTGGCGTAGTCGATCGCGTCGTTGAGGCCGACCTCCATCGGGAAATAGTCGGCGGTGATCTCGGCGCCCGCGCGCGGCTCCAGCGCGGCGATCCGCAGCGCCTCGGCGGTCACCGGCGGTAGCTCGCCGACGCCGGCCTCGCCCAGGCGGGCGCGCACCGCGGCGATCCGGGCCCGCTCGCCGCCGAGCCAGAAGCCGTCGTGGCCCAGCTCGCGCATGCGGGCCAGCCAGAGCGTCCCCCGGGCGACCCGTCCCCGGCGGCGACGTCCGCGTGCCCGCGCGCGGGCCCGTCGCCCACCGACCCAGGGTCGATCCCCGCCTGCGCCAGGCGGGCGCCCGCGTTCGGCCCCACCAGGGAGAGCAGCCCGAAGTCGGGCCGGGCGGCTGCCGCGAAGTCGTCCATGATCGCGTAGCGCGCGAGCGCCCCGGCGACCGACTCGGCCTGGCCCGCGCCGACGACGATCCGAGATCTCGCCATCGCGCACGAACATCTGCATCTCGGCCACCACCTGCCCCTTGGGGGTCAGGAGCGCGGAGCGCCGGCCCTGTCCCGGGACCGCGCCGGCCAGGTCGGCGGTCACGATGCCGTGCAGGAACCGGACGCGATCGGCGCCGGTGGCGACGATCAGCTCCCGGCCCGCGTCGGGAAGCAGGACCGCGTCTCGCGTGAGGTCGGCCGTGGTGGCCGCCGTCGGAGTCGACTCGCTCACTTGCCGTTCATAGCGCGCCGCTCGCGCAGGCGCACGGCGCGCCGGCGGCGGGCGTCGTCGAAGCGGCGGCGCTCTTCGGCGGTCTCCGGTCGCAGCGGCGGCACCTCCTGCGGTCGCCCCGCCTCGTCGACGGCGACGAAGGTGAGGTAGGCGCGGGTGGTCTGGCGGCGCTTGGTGGCGCCGGGGTTCTCGGCGAACACGCGCACACCCACCTCCATCGACGTCCGGGCGACGAAGTTCACCATCGCTTGCAGGATGACGACCTCGCCGAGGTGAACCGGACCGAGGAAGTGCAAGCGGTCCATCGAGGCGGTCACCACCGGCTGCCCCGCATGGCGGCCGGCGGCGATGCCGCCGGCGATGTCGATCCACTGCATCAGTATCCCCCCGAAGATGGTGCCGTGCGTGTTGGTCAACCCGGGGAGCACCAGCTGGGCGGTCTCGACGCGCGAGGCGCGCGGGGTACCGACGGAGGCGGCCATGGCAAGCGGGTACCATGGCCGCCGGCGCGTGTATAGTGGTGCCCCCAATGACGGCGTCAGGCGCAAGGGGACTGCTAGTGACGAGACGCACGCGGGCCATTCTCGTCGCCGCCGCGACGTTCGTGGCCATCGCTCTCGCCGCGCCGGGGGCCTCGGCCCGCAAGCTGACGCTGGCCCAGATGCTGGAGCTGGCGCGCGACTATCCCGGGCTGCAGGCCAGCGCGGCGGCGACCGCGGCGATGGAGGCGCAGGTCACCGAGGCCAAGGCGAACTGGCTTCCGCAGGGCGACATCCTCTCGTTCATCGCGCCGTCGCCGAACGTGCGCTGCCAGCCGCCGCGCAACGGCGCCGACGATCCGACGCCGTGCCTCACGACCTCCAGCAACGAGGCGAGCCTCCGCACCGTCAACTGGACCCAGGTGTTCACCCGCACGGAGATCAAGCTGATCCAGCCGCTGTGGGACTTCGGGAAGATCTCGGCCGGGGTCGCCGCCGCGAAGGCGGGCGTCGAGGTGTCGCGCCAGCGGGAGGCGAGCGCCCGCGCCGATCTGGAGATGAACGTGCGCAAGGCCTACTTCGGGCTGAAGTTCGCGCGCGAGATCCTCGACATGCTCGATCAAGGCTCGGGCTACGTCGACGATGGACAGAAGAAGCTCGAGAAGGACCTGGCCGCCGGGACCGGCAACGTCACCGTCACCGACAAGCTGCGGATGCGGACGGTGCGCGCCGAGCTGGACGCGCGCATCCTGGAGGCGAAGCGGCTGCAGGGCCTCGCGCGCGAGAGCCTGCGAACGCTGCTGGGACCGGAAGCGCCGAGCGACATCGACGTCGACGACGAGCCGTTCGAGGCCCCCGAGGTCAAAGGGCGCCCGATCACCTATTTCGAGGAGATCGCGCGGGTCAACCGCCCCGAGGTCCGGATGCTCGAGTCCGCAGCGCGCGCCAAGAACGCCCTCGCCGACCTCGAGCGCCGCAAGGAATACCCCGACCTGGTGTTGGTCGCCACCGCGGCGTTCGCGCGCGCGCAGGGGGTCGACGATCCCCCCAACGCCTTCATGAGCCACTACTTCAACAGCACCACCGGCGGCGTCGCCGCGGCGCTGCGGATGCAGCTCGACCTCGGCCCCAAGATCGCGCGGGCGCGCAAGAGCGCGGCCGAGGCGCTGGAGATCCAGTACCGCCAGGCGGAGGTCCTCGGCGGGGTGCTGCTGGACGTGCGCAAGGCCTATGGCGAGGTCAACGAGGCGCTGGCGCGCACGGACGCGACGGCGAAAGGGGAGAAGGCCGGCCGGGCCTGGATCTCGGCGGTGTCGCAGAACTTCGCGGTCGGGTTGGCGGAGGCGCGCGATTTTTCCGACGCGCTGATCGCCTTCTTCAGCATGCGCACCCGCTATCTGCAGTCGGTCTTCGACCTGAACATCGCGGTGGCGTCGCTCGGCAAAGCGATCGGATCCTGGTCGCTCTAGTCGCTCCGTCGGTCACCGCGCGACGCGCCGCGCTTCGGCGGCGAGAGTGCCGAGGCGTGCCACGACGCTGTCGAGCTGGCGCGCCTCCGGCTCGGGGAGCAGCATCAGGCGGCGGCGCACGCGCGCGAGCCGCTCCTCGACCTGGCCCAGTGAGCCCGAGCGCCGGGCGCGGCGGGGGTGGGTGACGATCAGCCGCTCGACGTAGACCTGGATCGCCATCGCCAGCGTCGACGCCAGCAGCAGGCCGACCGCGCCGTAGGCGTCGACCAGCGCCACCACCAGGACGACGGTCAGCGTCGGGCTGGGGGGACGCGCGGCGAGCAGCTGGCGGGCGAGCCCGCGGTCGAGCGTGAAGACGGTCAGCGCGGCGAACGCGGCCGCCAGGGCCCCCGTCGCTCCGTCGATGCCGAGCCCGGCGAGCCCTGCCGCCGCGGCCGCGAGCGGCGCGCCGAAGAAGGGGACGAGGCGCAGGATCCCGGCGGCGAGCGCGGGGAGGACCGGGGTCGGCAGCCGCGCCAGGCGGAACATGACGGCCAGCACCAGCACGCAAAGGACGCTCTGGGCGAGCTCGCTGCGCAGGTGGGCGCCGACCGCTCGCTCCACCGCGCGCCAGATGTCCCGCGCGCGCGCGCGGCCGGACGCGGGGAGCAGCGACAGCCAGAGCCGCTCGAACCCCTCGCGGCTGGCGCTCCAGTAGGCAGAGAGGGCGATGACGATCAGCAGCTCGGCCCCCAGATCGAAGGCGTTGCGGGTCGCCCCCAGCGCCCGATCGAGCAGCATCGTCGGGCGGGCGCCGCCGATCGCCTGGTAGACGGCCGCGGCCGGGGGGAGGCGGCTGAGCAGGAACCGGTGCACCGGGCCGCCGCCATGGGCCCGCAGCCGATCGTAGCCAATCCCCAGCCGTTCGACCGCGGCGTCGAGCTCGCGCAGGAGGCCATGCGACACGACGTAGAGGAAGGTCGCGGTCAGCGCCAACCCCAGCAGGTAAACGAGACCAAGCGACAGCCCGCGCCCGAGCCGCCGCTCGAGGCGCTCGATCGGCGGGCGCACCGCCGCGGCCGCGGCGAGCGACAGCAGGAACAGCGTCGCCGCCCCCCGGAACTTCCAGGCCACCGCCGCGACGGTGAGGGTCGCGAGCGACACGGTCGCCGCCAGAGCCAGTTTCTTCACGGACGTCGCTCCCGTTCGGCGAGCAGCCGGTCGAGGTCGTAGGCGATCCCCTCCAGCGCGTCGGCGAGCCGTTCGCTGCGGGCGTCGTCGGCGCCGCGGCGGATGCGCGCGGGGCGTGGGCGTCCCAGCTTGCGCAGGTCGTGGGAGAGCTCGCGCACCTCGTAGCGCACCACGCTCAGGCGGTCGCGCCCCTCGACCACGTCGGACGGCTGCGCCTCCGCGGCGAGCAGGAAGCGGTGCAGGAGAAGTTGCACCACCGCCGCCAGCGGGATGGCCAGCACCGCGCCGGCGATCCCCAGCACCGATCCGAACGCCGAGATCGCCAGCAGCGTGACCAGCGGGTTCACCCCGACGGTTCGGTTCATCACCCGCGGGATCAGCACGTAGTTCTCGATCAGCTGCAGCGTCGCCGCCGTCGCGATCACCCAGGGAATCAGCGTCGGGCTGACCGCCAGCGCGAACAGCGCCGCGACCACGGTGCCGATGATCGGGCCCACCACCGGCACCGCCTCGCCGATGGCGTAGACGAGGCCCAGGAGCCCGGCGTGGGGGATGCCGATCGCCCAGTAGGCGAAGAACGCCAGCAGGCCGATCACCAGGCAGACCAGCGACTGTCCGCGCAGGTAGGCGCCCACGGTGTGCTCGACGGCGGTGAGAAAGGCCCGCATCCCCTGCCGGCGCTCGAACGGCGCGAACAGCGCCAGGGCCCGGATCCGTCGGTCCCCCTCCAGCGTCCAGTAGAACCCGAGCAGCAGCACCGCCGCGATCGTCAGCCCGTTGCGGGCCAGCGCGCGGGCGTAGTCGGCGATGGTGGCGACGTCGAGGCCCGCGCTGCCGCCGCGCCCGACCGCCGTCGGCAGATAGCTGGCGATCCGGCGCAGCGTGTGGCTCTCGGACGTGAGCAGCTGGGCCCGGAGACCGGCGGCCTGGTTCGGCACCCGGGCGAGCACGGCCCCGATCTCGTCGACGATCACCGGCACCGCCGCGATCAGGACGCCGGCGACGACCGCGCCCAGCGCGGCGTAGATCGCCAGCGCCCCCAGCCAGCGTGGGACGCCCCGCCGGCGCAGGCCGTCGACGCCAGGCTTGACGGCCATCCCCAGCGCCATCCCGATGAACAGGATGAACAGCGCCGCGGCGAACCGGAACAGCAGCGCGAAGCAGGCGAGCACGCCGAGCACGACGAGGTTGGCGAGCAGGATCCGGCGCACGTTCCAGTCGACGTCCAGCCCGCGACGCGCGACGGACATGGCGGCGGCGCGCGCGCTTGACCGCTTCCAAAGCGGGCTCACGTTGACTCCATGCGCGCGTTCCTGGCCAAGCTCATGAACCACAAGCTAATGAGGCACGGTCCCGGCGCCATGGCCGGGCAGCGCGCGTACTGTCGGCGGATGGAGGGTGTTCTCCGCGATTGGGAGACATTGTTCTCGGAGCTGCGCGACGAAGCTGCCGGCGGGACAACCCGCGTTCGCGACAGCTACGTCCGCTGCGCCGACGACTTCGCGCACCGCCGTGCCGTGGCGGCGGGACAGCTGGCGGAGCTGGGGGCGGCGCCGGCAGCGCTCTGGGCGTCGGGCCGCCCGGCGGTCGAGCGGACGTTCGACGAGCTGCGCCGCTTCGTCAGCGAGACCAAGCTCATCTGACGGAGGTTCCGATGGTCTGGACGGTGGCGGCAGTGCTGGCGCTCCTCTGGGCGCTCGGGATGTTGACCTCAGCGACGATGGGCGGGCTCATTCACCTCCTGCTGGCGGCCGCGATCGTACTGGTGCTCGTGCGGATCATTCAGGGACGCGCGCGGGCGGGTCATGCTTGAGCGTGCCATTGACGGCCGACGCGTCGGCCTTAAGTTTTGTTTGTGACCGCGATTCGTTGACGTGCAGCCCGGTTTCTTCGCCGGTGCAGGTGGGGTTGGTAGACGGGAGCGGCGAAGAATTTCGACCCGTTTGGAGGTCCGGTACCCCATGAGGGTTCCGATTCCTCGAACGGTGCTCGAGACGAACAGACCGGAGCTGAAACGGACAACGTCCGGCCACGATAACGAGGGGGCTGCGGTAGACCCGCAGTCCCCTCGACCTATTTTGTTGTGATGGGAACCCTGAGAGGGTTCCCAAACCCTCCCGCGATGAGCTCCGGCCGGCGAAGCCGGCCTACGCTCGACGCGATCTGGGAACCGACGAAGGCGTCCCTTCCGGTCCACGCGCCGAGGATGCGCGGCTACTTCGCGGCGCTGGTGTGGGCGGGGCAGGGGGCGCCGCCGGCGGCGTCGCCCAGCGCGGCGGCGAGCGCGCTGGTGGCCCGGCCGTCGAGGGCCGAACCGACGAAGACGACGTGCTGCTCGCTGTCGAGGACGACGGTGGCGGGGACCCGCCGCTGCCCGAGGGCGTCGGCCAGGCGGAACTGCTCGTCGGTGAACTGCGGGTAGCTGAGCTGACGGGCGCGGACGAAGGCCTTCACTGTGCCGGGGGCCTCGCCGACGGCAACGCCCAGCACCGTCGCCCCGCAGGGGCTCACCGCGTGCGACAGCCGCTCCAGCTCGGGTAGCTCCTTGATGCAGGGCTCGCACCACGGGGCCCAGAAGTTGATCAGCGCGGGACGGCCACCGAGCAGCTCCTCGAGCGGGTGCGAGCCCCCCTCGAGGCTGGCGATCGGGATCTGCCGGTAGTTCTCGGTGGCCGAGGCGTGGGCAGCCACCGGCACACGGCGCGCGCACGAGAGCCCCGTCGAGAGCCCCGTCGCGCTCAGTACGCTCAGAACGAAAAGCCTAAGCCACATGTGGTGATGTCGACGTCGAGGTCGTTCGTACGAACATACCGTTCATACCCCAGGTCGATGTGAATATCTCGCAGGGTTCCGAGCGCAATCGGCGGCAGGCTGGCCGACACCGCCATGCCCATGGTGTTGGCGCTGAACGGCGCGAGGTCGCTGTCCGACGTACGCGGATCCATGATCACCACGGGATCGGCGGCCGTGGTGTAGAAATACGCGCCCGTCTGGCGGTGATGGCGCAGGTTTCCGCGGATGTGGATCCAGGGACCGACGCGCTGGACCAGCTCGGCCTCGGTGCTGTACGCCGCGATGCCCCAATCGTCGATGTAGGCGCGCGCGTACAGCTTCAGCGCCCCCTGCCAGGGGAGCCACTGTGCCAGCCGGGCGGCCAGCGCATGCCGGTCGCGCTCGCGGGGGAGCAGCTCCTCTCCCCGGTTGCCGTCGGCGAGCATGACGCTCTGCCAGGTGTTGGAGAGCGTCCCCAGCTGCAGGGTCACGCCGTACGACAGCGCGGCGATCGTCGTCGGCGACAGCACCTGGGTGATCGAGAGGTTCAGGTTGCTGGTCGAGCGGCTGGCGCGGCCGTGGCGCCGACCGCGCAGGTCGAAGCGATCGAACCAGTCGACGATCTGGTTCAGGCTGGCGGCGATCACCGTGTTGTCGTCGGCGTACGAGCGCGCGGCGCCGATCCCGAACCCCCACGACTCGAACGGCTCCTCGAGGTGGAAGGCCGCCCGGAAGTGCAGCTCGGTGACCGCGTCGTAGCGATAGCTGGTGAGCGTGTCCAACGTGCCGGCGACGTTGATGCGCGACGAGGTCGTCACCGCGTCGGGGGCGTCGATCGGCTTGTTGTAGCGCGAGTGGTCGGGGGAGGCCGCGGTCACGACGTCGATCGGCACCCAGATCCGTTCGGTGATCCGGTCGCCGAGGCGGGCCACCACCTCGGCCTGGGGCTGCTCGACGATCAACCGCTCCGAGCCCGGCACCCCGGGCGGGCCGGCCCGCGACTGGTAGCCGCGGCCGTCCTGATCGTAGTGCGTGAACCGCAGCCGCACGCTCTCGATCTGGTAGGTGGGCGGCAGTGCGATCGCGGCGGCCAGCAGGGCGAGGGCGGGGATCATTGGCAGCCGCAGCCGCCGCCCGCGGGGGTTCCGTCACCGCCGGCCGCGCCCTCCCGCGTGCTGTAGAACTTCTGCCGCTTGTACGCCTCCAGGACGTCGGCGTCGAAGCGCATCATCGGATCGGCGAGCCGCTTGCGGCGATTCTGCGGCACGACGGCGCAGCCGCTCGCCAGGCCGGTCATGACCGAGAGCAGCAGCGCGAGCCCCAGCGCCCGCTTCATGGCTTGCCGTCACGCCGGGGCGCGACCAGGAACCCGTCGATGATGCCGGCGGCCGCGACGGTGAACGCCGTCGTCAGCGCGATCGCGTAGGGAACGCGCTCGGCGTTGGGGGTCTTCGGGTCGTAGGGGTCGGTCACCGCCATCGTCGTCACCATCGCCAGCGAGGTCACGACGGTGCTCAGCCCGAACAGCAGCGCGCGATTGCAGCGCCCCGAACGGGCGTGCGCGATCCAGGGGGCGGTGGCGAACCCCAGCGCCACGATGGTGGCGCCGATCATCTGCTGGTTGGGGTGGTTGTCCTGCGCCATCAAGGAGCCCCCGACGGTCAGCGTCCCCACCGCCGCCAGCGAGCCGACCATCGGCCAGAGCGAAAGGCGATCTCCGGCCGGCTCGTCGGCGCGCGCCGGGGCGACCCCCACGACGAGCGTCAGCGCCAGCGCGCAAGCGACGGTCGCGGGGCGGAGCACGCCGAACCTACCCGACGTCGATCGTCGGGCAACCGAGCGCGATGTTCACCTGCCCGTTCACGTCGGTCTGGAAAAGGGTGCAGCTGGCGGGGCACGCCTTGATCGAGGTCGGCGTCCCCTGGCTCGGATCCTTGTCGTAGTACCAGCCGCCCGTCGCGGGGCAGCCCGCGGGATCGTTGTTGGGGACGTGGCCGACCGATTTGGTCGTCCCGCTGCCCGTGAAGCTGACGTTCACCTTGCCGAAGTCGACGCCGGTCCCCGGGATGTTGTACTCGCAGGCGATCGCCTTCGACTGCACCTTCATCAGCGCGCTCTGGAGCAGGCCGGTCACGTTCTGGCCGGTGTCGATGATGACCGCGGTGTCGGTGCCGCCGGCCTTGGCGAGCATGTTGAGGTTGGTCTGCGCCGTGGTTGCCGCGGCGCCTGGGGCGAACACGCCGATCACGAAGGTCAGCACCGGCGGCGCCCCGGTCGCGCCCTGCGCGCCGCCGGCGATGGCGGCGATGCCGGCGATGTCCGAGGGGGCGCACTCGCTGGGCGGAAACCCGGGCAAGAAACCGCCGGGGAGTCCGTCGGTCACCAGCACCACCGCGACGCGGTGGCCGGGGGTGCTCGCCAGCCGCTGGCGCGCGAACGACAGCGCGCCGGTCAGCGCCGGTCCCGTGGGGGTGTACCCGTCGGGGGTGTGCGCGGCCAGCATCGGGCCGATGGCCGCCGACGGCAGCGCCGTGATCGGGATGTCGGGCGTGGCGTATTTGGTGCCGGTGCAGATGTCGCGCAGGTGGCAGTAGCCCGCGAACTCGCTGCACCCCTGACAGGCCGTCGTCGCAGCCGTGGGGCCCGCCGCGCAGTACGAGCCGGTGGCGGCGTTGCACTCCTTGATCCGCGAGCAGGTCTGGGTGCCGCAGGTGCTGGCGTCCACGCACAGCGGCGAGACCGCCGTCGTCATGCTGGCCGTCGCTACGCAGGTCTTCCGGAAGTCGCAGGGGCCGTAGGTGCCGCACTCGCTGTCAAGGCTGCAGGTCGCCTTGGCGCTTGACTGGACGTCGGGGAAGTACTTGACCGCCACCCCGAGGCTGGCGGAGCCCGCGTCGTTGAAGAACGCGGCCATCGCGTCCGAGACCGCCTTCCATTTCGTCGAGCCGGCGGTGGTCGTCTCCAGCATGGACTTTGAGCTGTCCATCAACACGTAAAGATCAAGCGGCACCGACTGCGCCGTCTCCGTGGTGGTGCTGCAGATCGGGCCGCCGTCGCCGCCGTCGTCGGTGATCGCCCCGTCGGGAAGCGACCCGAAGGTCCCCGCGATGCCGCCGAAGGTCCCGCCGTTACTGATATGCCCCCCGAGGCCGGTCGACCCGGCCACGCCGGGCGACGAGACATTGCCCTGGCCGCCGCCCCCCGTCGGGTTCTTGATGCCGGCCGAGCAGCCGAGCAGGGTCGCCAGCGCCATCGCGAACAGGGGTCGTTTTGCCGTCATGGTGGTCACTCGAAGATGATCGACGAGCAGGGGAACCCGAAGTCGATGTCGTTGTTGTTCGGCATGCGCCAGGTCGCGCAGGCCGTGCCGGTCAGCACGAGCTGCGTGGTGTCGTTCATCTTCCAGCCGTTGCCGCTGCCGCTGTCGAGCGGGATCTCCTTCCCCTCGATCTTGATGTGCGCGCTACCGAGCTGGGCGAGGTCGACCTTGATCGACTGGCCGTTGATGTCGCCGAGGTCGAAGGTGCAGCTCTTGACCCCGGCGATCGCGGCGGCGATCGCCTTGGCCAGCGCCGTCTGATCGGTCCCGGTGGGTGCGTAGACCGGGGCGTTCACGGTGGGCGCGCTGGCCCCGCCGGCCCCACCGGCCCCGCCGGCTCCGCCGGCCCCGCCGACGAAGGTCGCGGTCGACACGGTCCCCGTCCGCCCGGCGGCGTCCCAGATCGCCTTGTACCCGGGGCGGGAGGTGTAGCAGCTGCTCTTGATCTGCGCCGGCGGGACGGTTTGCCCGCTCTGCACCGGCGCGGCGGCCGGCAGATTGGCGCCGGCGTTGGCGAACGCCTGCAGCGCCTGCGCGGCGTACTGGGACTGCGGCGACGGGAGGCCGACGATCAATGTGCCGTACCCGGCCGCCATCATGTCCTGGATGACGTAAGTGACCGAGTCGTAGGCGCAGACCGGATCGCCGTCGTCGCAGTAGTCGGTCTCACCGTCGGTGACGAACAGCATGTACTTGTTGCCGGTGCCCTTGTCGGCGGCCAGCGCCGGCTTGACCTTGGACGTGATCATCTGGGCGGCGGGCGTCTCCGCCTTGAACTGCGGCCTGCCGAGGCCGTTGTAGGCGGCGGCGACCTTCGTGTAGTTGTTCAGATCGGTCGGCACCTCGGTGTACGTCGGGCACATCGCGCTTCGGTCGCCGGTGAACACGCCGAGGCCGAACCGGACCTCGGCCTCGAGCGGCTGGATGGTCGCGAGGACCGCGGAGCGCAGCGAGAAGAAGATGCCGGCGGTGTCGCTCGTGAACTCGGTGCCCGAGCGATCGACCAGGATGTAGACGGTGGGGATCTTCGGCTCGAACTTGAAGTTCGCCGTCTGGCAGACGGTGTCGGTGCCGGCGTCGGTCGTCGACGTGCTGCCGGCGACGCCGCTGCTGGTCGACCCGCCGCGCCCCGCGGGGCCGCTGCCGGCGACGCCGGTGGTGCCGGCGACGCCCGTCGTCGATCCGGCGACGCCCGTCGACGAGCCCGCGACGCCGGTGGTGCCGGCGACGCCGGTCGACCCCGCCGCTCCGGGCGATCCCGTACTTCCGGCAGGGCCGGTGCCGGCGGCGCCGGTCGATCCTGCGGCGCCCGGCGAGCCGGTGCTACCCGCGGCGCCCGGGGTGCCGGTCTGCCCGGCGTTTCCGCCGACCTTGCCACCGCCGGCGCAGCCGGCCGCGAACGAAAAGCAGAGGCCGCAAGCGAGGAGATAGTGTGCCGATAGGCGGGGGCGGGGACCCATTCTAGGACCTCCTTAGCCGCCGCAGGATATGCCAATCCCCCGGTATTTGCGACAGCAGCAGCGCGTCGGAACCTCGTGTTGCACCGCGCCGCGCGCTTGACCTGCGTTGGTTTCGTCGGTCCACTTCCGCCCGAGGAGGAGGGGCCCCATGACCAAAACCAAGACACTGAGTGCACTGTTGATAGCGACGTGCGCGTCGCTGGCGTCGACCACCGCGTCGGCCGCCGCCAACAAGGACGAGGACGCCGTGAAGGCGCGCGTCGCCGAGTTCATCACGCTGTTCAACAAGGGTGACGCCAAGGCGATGTCGGCGTTCTGGACCGAGGACGGCTCGCTGGTGAACCCGGTCGGCATCGCCGCCAAGGGGCCGGCCGAGATCGAGAAAGTGATCGCGGCCGACAACGCCGGCATCCTCAAGGGCGCGACGATGGAGATGAAGCTGGTGCAGTTCCGCGCGGTGGGCAAGGACGCCGCCTGGGTCGAGCTGGAGCACTCCGTCACCGGGGCCAAGACCCCCGATGGCAAGCCGATGCCGACGCTGACCTTCCACGTTCCGGCGCTGATGGTGAAGAAGGCGAAGGTCTGGATGATCGTGGAGGCGCGCCCCTACGCGTACCAGCCGGCCCCTCCCGGCGCGAAGCTGCCCGCCGCCGCCGCGCCCGCGCCGGCTGGCAAGGCCGCCCCGATCGCGTCCGCCGCGCCTACGCCGTCCGCCGCGAAGGCCCCGGCTGCCGCCACGCCGGTTCCCGCTCCCGCTCCGGCTCCGGCGCCCGCGCCGTCCGCCGCTGCCGCGCCGGCTCCGGCGCCCGCGCCGGCTCCGGCGAAGAAGTAACGTCCGGTTTGGACACCCGCCGCGCGGGTGCGCGGCGGGTGTTTGCGCTAGGTACCGTCGACGGAGTAGGCGGCCCCGTCGAGGTGGAGGTGGTTCTTGTGGTGGTGGTCGTACGACGGCGTCAGCACGACGCTGAAGATCTGCTCGTCGTAGAGGCGCCGGGTCAGGCGCCGCAGGAACTGTGAGGCGGGGCGGGTGGCAGGGCGGTCGGCGCGCACCCAGTCCTGCTCGACGTCGACGCGGCGGCCGTTCGCCAGCACGAAGGCGGCGACGTCGATCGCGTTGGCGAACGAGTGCTCGCTGACCAGGTCGGGGTAGGCGGCCATGCGGCGGCAGTTGTAGGTGCCGAGCTGGACGATCGCGCGGACCTGGGCGCGCAACACGGCCCGCGCCTCTTCCTGGACGATCGCCTCGAAGCGCACCAGCCGCTGGGCGAAGGCGCAGTTCACGCGGGCGGCCGGCTGATAGCGGACGGCGCGGCCACGGCTGATAGTGATCCCTTCCGGAGCCTCGCAGACCACGCCGTTGGGCATCGTCGTCGGGTGCAGCGGCCAGGGGGTCAGCTTGACGCCGGCGGCGCGAAGCGACTGCTGGCACTGGGCCGGTGGGGTCGGCGCCCGTGGCCGCTCCAGCTCGACCTCTCCGGCGGTAAGCGTCGCCAGCACGAGCCCGACGTACCCGGCGACCATCACGATCAATCGTACGCGACCTTGGACTAGTCTGGGCCGGCGATGAGGACGGTCGTTCAGCGGGTCACCCGCGCCGAGGTGCGCGTCGGCGACGAGGTCGTCGGCCGCATCGGGCGCGGCCTCGCGCTGCTGGTCGGCGTCGAGAAGGGGGACGGCGAGGCCGACGCCGACGCCACGGCCCGCAAGATCGCGGCGCTGCGGATCTTTCCCGGGCGCACGCCGATGGACGTGACCGTCGCGGAGGCGGGCGGCGGCTGCCTGGTGGTGAGCCAGTTCACGCTGTGCGCCACGCTGGCCAAGGGGAACCGACCCAGCTTCGAACCGGCCGAGGCGCCGGCGCGGGCCGAGGCTCTCTACCTGCGCGTCGCCGACGGGCTGCGCGCCGCGGGGCTCGCCGTCGAGACCGGGCGCTTCGGCGCCGACATGGCGGTCGAGCTGGTGAACGACGGCCCGGTGACGTTCGTCGTCGCCGTGAAGGCTGGGAGGCTCGTCGAGTAGCGCGTCGATTCGCGCTACTTGCGCGGGCCGAGGGTCAGGCTCTTCACGAGCGCGGCGTAGGCGTCTTTGACCTTGGGGTAGCTGGCGGGCGAGGCGTTCAGCACCAGGAAGGCGACGGTGCCGGCGCGCTCGAGGGTCGTCACCTCGCCCTGGCGCGGCCCCTCCTTCTTCTCGCCGCGCGCGCGGAACGACTCGCGCCGGCTCCCCGGAATGAGCGGTGGCAGCGGCTTCAGCTTCGCCTCGGGGAACAGGTTGCGCGCCCCCTGCTTGGCCAGCGCGGCGGCTTCGCCGGCGCCGGGACGCTGCACCAGCAGCATCGCGGTCGCGCGCTCGGCCTCGCCGTCGTCGCGGAGCACGCGCGCCATCGCCAGCTGCAACAAGAGCCCCGTCTCGGGCGCGGCCTGGAGGCCCACCACCCGCCAGGTGACGGGCCATTCGAGGCCGAGATCGTAGCCGCTGCTGCGCATCGCGCAGCGGTCGGCCGTGGCGGTGAACTTCAGCGGCGCGCCGGTCGGATCGGCCGGCGTCGCGGGGGGCGGCGCCAGCGCCGGCTCGCGCCCGTTGCTCGCGGCGAGCTTGCGCGCCCGCGGATCGCCAGGCTCGTCGTCGAGGTAGCGCTTGATCTCGCCGAGACCGTCGGCGGTCTTGCCCGAGGCGAGCAGCGCGCGGCCGAGCACGTAGTGGAGCCGCGACGGCGGATCGACGATGGCCTTCGTCGCCTCGGCCTGCGACAGCGCCTTGGCGGGATCGCCCGCCAGCAGGTAGAGGCTGGCGCGCGCGATCGCGGTGTCGGCCCGCGTCGGGGTCCGGTGGATGGCGTCGTCGAGCACCGCCGCCGCCGCCTCGGCGGCGCACGGCCAGTCGAGCGCCGCGGCCAGCGCCAGCGCACGGCCGGTGAGCGCGCGCCGATCGACCTCGGCGGCCGGATCGGCGGCGAGCGAGCCCGCCTCGTCGACCAGATCGTGCACCTTGTCGTCGACGGCGGCGCGTCCCTTGGGGACGATCAGCGGCGGCCGTTCGGCGATGGTGCGCTCGAGGTGGGTGAGATCGCGATCCAGCTCGCGCACGTGTCCGAGCGTGCTGTCCTTCTTGATGCGGATCCGGTACGCGGCCGCCTCGGGGCGCAGCGTCTTGCCGTCGATGAAGAAGATCGGGTTGGCGGTCCGGGTCGCCTGCGCCTCCCCCTCACCGTCCTCGATCGTCACCCACTGCTGCTCGTCGCTGCGACCGGCGATGAGGGCCATCTTGCCGCAGGCCCCGGCGCCGCGCGCCCGCACCACCACGTCGCCCGCCTTCAGATCGCCGGGGGCGACCGTCTCGTAGAGCCCTTTGGGGGTGCGCGCCTCGTCGGCCAGCAATGCGGCCGACCGCAGCGGGCTGGGGTAGCGCCACCAGGCCGGCGGCGCGTGGCTACGATCCTCCTCGATGTCGGGGACGATACCGCCGCGATCCTCCAGCGCTTGCCAGGTGACGACCGACGATCGCTCCCAGCCGGCGTAGCCCGGCGGCGTCGGCGTCTGATCGTCCTCGGCGCAGGTGGTGCTGAGGCGGGCCGGGGCCGCCTCGGCCCGCGTTGCGAACGCGCAGAGCCCGGCCGCTGCCGCTGTCGCAGTCAGGGCGGCCAGGGCGCCGCCAGCCCAGCGCGCCCGCGTCACGTCAGACGCCGATGAAGAGCCGGTGACCGAAGTTCGGTTCCAGGTCGGTGCCGAAGATCTTCTCGGCCGAGGCCTTGATGTCGTAGTCGACGCGGCGGAACTCGAACACCCGCTTCTCGGTGTCGTAGAGCGTGTAGCTGGCCCGCGGATCGTAGTCGCGGGGTTGACCGACCGAGCCGACGCTGACGATGTACTTCCAGCCGGGGCGAAGCTCGAAGCGATCCGAGACCACCTCGTGAACGCCGTCCTGCGACAGCGCGAACGACTTGCAAAGGTGCGAGTGGCCGATCAGCGTCAGCGGCGCCAGGTCATCCCAGATCTCCAGGCACTGGGCCGCCTGATCGCGCGCGAAGATGTAGTCGAACTCTTCGATGTTCAGCGGCGAGCCGTGGCAGAAGTGGATGTCCCCCTTGCGCACCTCGTAGGGGAGGTCCTTGAGCCACTTCATGTTCTCCGGCGTGAGGAGCCGGGCGTGCAGGTCCAGGGCATGACGAGCTGCGTGGTAGTAGTACGAGTAGTCCATCCGGCCCGCGACCGCGGCGTCGTGGTTCCCCAGGATGGTGTGGACGGCGCGGGTACGGACGATGGCGCAGCACTCGTTCGGGCTGGCGCCATAGCCGACCGTGTCGCCCAGGCAGACCCGCTCGTCGACCCCTTCGGCGTCCAGCGCCTTCATAACCGCGCCCAACGCCTCTGCGTTGGCGTGCGTGTCAGAGAAGATCCCGATCCGCATCTACCGAGTTGGTAACACTAGCACTGTAACTCGGCCCGGGGCCTGTATTTCTCGCCCGGTCGAGCTCGTCGGGGTTTCCCCTACTCGCCCCGTGAGCGTAGGCGGCCTTTGCGCGTCATTGGGGCTGGATGACCACGCGGGCGAGGGCGGAGGAGAGCTCCAGCAGGGCGGTCCGGGCGGCTGGGGGCGTCCGGCGGGGGACGTACTCCGCGCGGAGCCATTCGCCGTCGCGCCGTTGGGACCGAAGCGGGATCCCGGCATCGATGGGCTGCTTCGAGCGGGCCCGCAGCGTGAACGGGGCCGAGTCGCCCGACGGGACGATCCGCACGTCGCCCGCGTAGCTGCGCAGGTCGTAGTGCGCGCCGGGGCGGATGACGCCGAGCAGGACGATCTGGCCGGTCGTGGTCACCAGCCGGACCAGGCCGGACCGGATGTCGACGGCGCGGATGCTGCCGTCGACCAGCTTGGCGTCGACGTGGCCGCCGCCCAGGTCCCGGAGGTCCATGTCCCCCTCGACACCGTCCAGGTCGACGTCGCCGTCCACCGTGGCGACCCGCTGGCCGCCGCGCAGCTGCCGGGTCACGACCGGCCCCCGCACGTCCGAGATGCCGATGCGGCCTCCCGTCGTCTCCAGCCGGGCGCCGGCGCGCAGCCCCGAGGCCGACAGGTCGCCACCGAACGTCTTGGCCTGGACCGCGACCTCGGGTGGCACCTCGAGCACCAGGTCGATGCCGCTGCCGGCGAGCGGCAGCGACCGCTCACGCCCCCCAGCTCGACGCGGGTGTCGATGACGATCTCGCCCCCCTCGAAGGCGGTGTAGTGGACCCGGAGCCGGCCGAGCGCCTCGGCCGTGGCGGCGCGCTTCTCGGCGACGATGTGGATCTCGCCCGGCCGTGCCGTCCCCCGGATCGACACCCGCCCCAGGAGGTTGTCGATCTTGACCAGCTCGGCCCCGCGGGCCGGGACGATGATCTCGCGCCGATCGACCAGCGCCTCGCCGGGATCGGCGGCCCGGGCCACGCCGGCCACCGCCAGGACCAGCAGCGCGAAAACGATCGCCGGTGTCATCGTCGGCACGAGATTCGGGCCTGCCGCGCGGGTCATTGCGGCCACTCGCCGCCGCGGTGCACGGCCGCGTCCAGGAAGGCGATCTTTTGCTGGTAGGCCGCGAAGAGCTGCTCGTTGCCGGCGCTGTCCCCGGGGGTCCGGCGGGCCAGCTCTCGCGAGCGCGCGATCGTCTCGTCGAGGCGCGCCAGCCGCTCGGCGGTCCGCGTCCGTTCGCCGGCGCTCCAGCGCGCCTCCTCGCGGGCCAGCAGATCGCGCAGCTTCGCGATCGACCGCTCGTAGGCGGCGGCGGCCTGGGCGAACTCCGCCTCGGCCTCGGTCAGCAGGGGGTCGACGGCGGCGACCGGCAGCGCCGCCACCGGCGCGACGTCAAGAACCGCGACGGCCGGCCGCGCCGGGCGCACCAGAATCACGGCGGCGACCGCGGCGCCGCCGGCCAGCGCGCCGACGAAGAACGGCCGCCAGGCCAGCCACCAGGGGCGCTCGCGCCTCTGCAGCTCGCCCTCGATCGCGCGCCAGAGCGTGGGGGGGGGCTCCAGATGGTCCAGGGCCCCCGCGGCGCCGACCATCGCCGCCAGCTCGCCCAGCACCGCCGTGCAGCGCGGGCAGCCGCCCGCGTGGGCGCGGACGTTCTGCGCCTCGGCGGGCGACAGCTCGCCGTCGGCGAACGCCGACAGCCGCTCGGCCGGATAGACCGGGCAGACCGACGCCGCCACTACGCCTCCTCCAGCGCGGACGCGGTGATGCCGTCGGCGGCCAGCAGCTCGCGCAGCTTGGCGCGGGCCTTGTGCAGCTGCGACTTCGATGTGCCGACGTGGCAACCGAGGACCTCGGCAATCTGCTCGTGCTCCATCCCCTCCACGTCGTGCAGCACGATCACTGTACGGTAGCCCTGGGGCAAACGGATCAGTGCCCGCTCCAGACGGGCGCGCAGCACGGCGTCTCCCCGGGCCGGCTCAGCCGCCGGGTGGGCTTCGAGCTCGGCCGTGCCGGCGTCCCCCTCGCCGCGCAGCGGGGCCGTGCCGCGCCGGGCCCGGTGCGACAGCGCCGCGTTCACGGCCAGCCGGTAGATCCAGGTCGACAGGGCCGCGTCGCCCCGGAACTTCCCCAGGCCGCGGAAGATGCGGATGAAGGCCTCCTGCACCACCTCCTCGGCGTCGCTGGCGCCGGCGATCCGGACGGCCAGGGCGTAGACCCGCCGCTTGTAGCGGTGGTAGAGCGCCTCGCGGCTGCCCGCGTCCCCCCGGTGAACGGCGGCTATCAGGGCCGATTCGTCTGATTGAGGTTGCGCCTCCACCTGAGCCTCCGCGGGCCGGAGCCGCAGCCCGTCAATCGAGAGTGCGCCGAACATCGTGTCGGGAGGTTTGACAGGCATGGCGGAGGTTCGGTTGTCCGCAATAGACCGGCGACCGCTTCGCGTCAATCCGAGCCGGGTTATAAAGCCTCCCCCATGCGGGTAATCGTCCTCGCCTGCTTCTTCCTCTCCGGCGCCTCGGGCCTGATGCTGGAGATGCTCTGGACCCGGATGCTGACCCTGGTGTTCGGGTCGACGACGCTGGCGGTCTCGACGGTGCTGACCGCGTTCATGGGGGGGCTGGGGCTGGGGTCTTACCTGGCGGCCCGCTTCGCCGACCGGCTGAAGAATCCCCTGCGCGCCTATGCCATCGCCGAGGCGGCGATCGGTGTCTACGCGCTGCTGGTCCCGGTCGCGATCGCGTTCTACCCGGGGCTCAACCAGTGCGCTCTGGAGCGCGTTCGGCGATCGCTACGCGCTGCTGTCGCTGCTGCGGTTCATCGCCTCGGCCGGCCTGCTGGTCCTCCCGACGACGCTGATGGGGGCGACGTTGCCGTTCCTGGCGCGGCACTTCGTCACCCGCCCCTGGGAGCTGCGGCGGGTCGGCTTGCGGATCGGCACGCTCTATTCGGTGAACCTGTTCGGGGCGGTCGCGGGGGCGTTCCTGGCCGGGTTCGTCTTCCTGCCGTCGTTCGGGCTCTCCTGGACCAACGTCACCGCGGCGTCGTTCAACATCACGCTGGCGGCGGCGATCCTCCTGTCGGGGCGGTGCGTGCCCGCGCCGCCCGGCACGAGGGGGGCGTGGAGGGGGCCGAGGCGATGGAGGGGGCCGGCGATGACCCGCTGGCTGGCGCCAGCTTCGACGAACGGCTCGACGCCGCCGCGGCCGAGGCGAAGCTTGATGACGCGGCGGCGCTGCCGCCGCTGCCTGTGCTCGACGAGCGCTCGCGGCGCGCCTCGCTGATCGCGTTCGCGGTGTCGGGGGCGACCGCGATGACGCTGCAGGTGCTCTGGACGCGGGCGCTGGCCGTGCTGCTCGGCTCGTCGGTCTTCTCGTTCACGCTGATCCTGCTGGCGTTGCTGATCGGCCTCGGCGTCGGCGCTGCGGTCTTCGGACGGGCCAGCCAGCGCACCGCGCACCCCGTTCGCTGGCTGGCGGCGCTGCACCTCGCCACGGCGATCGCGATCGGCACAACCTATCTGTTCACCGACAAGATCCCGTTCGTCTTCACCTGGCTCCTGCAGTCGACCAGCTTCGGCGTCGACGCGATCCTGGTCTGCCAGTTCGTGCTCGCCTGCATCACCGTGCTGCCGGCGACGATCCTGATGGGGGGCGTCTTCCCGCTGACCGTGCGCATCGCCGCCGGCAAGCTCGACTCGGTGGGGCGCGACGTCGGGCGCGCCTACGCGCTCAACACGCTGGGTGCCATCGTCGGCTCGTTTCTCTCGGGCTTCATCGTGCTGCCCAAGCTGGGGCTGCAGCGGGGGATCTACGCCGCGGCGCTGGGCGATCTGGTCCTGGCGGCGGTGCTGTTCTGGGTCGCGCCGGCCTGGAGCGCGCGGCGGCGCTGGGCCGGGGTCGCGGCCGCCGTCGCCTTGGCGCTGCTGGGGCTGGTGCTGCCGCGCTGGGACCTGGTCAGCTTCTCGTCGGGCTTCTTCCGGATGTCGATCGCGCACGAGTACATCTCGCGCAAGGTGCAGAAGCGCGAGTGGAAGAACCCCAAGCTGGTCTTCTACGAGGACGGCATCGCGACCACCGTCAGCGTCGACCAGTGGGGCAAGACCTACTCGCTGAAGAACAACGGCAAGGTCGACGCCTCGAACGACGCCGACATGCCGACGCAGATCATCGTCGGGCTGCTGCCGCTGCTGCTTCTACGACAAGCCGACGCCGCCCAAGGTGGCGCTGATCGGCTTCGGCTCGGGCGTCACCGCCGGCGCGATCACCCAGTACCCGATCGCGTCGCTGGAGGTGGTGGAGCTGGAGCCGGCGGTCTATCGGGCCTCGCACTTCTTCGACAACGTCAACCACCGGCCCCTGGAAAATCCCAAGGTGACGGCGCGCGCGGGCGACGGACGGAACTTCCTCACCCAGCGCAGCGACAAGTTCGACGTCATCGTCAGCGAGCCGTCGAACCCCTGGCTGACCGGCGTGTCGAACCTGTTCACGCGCGAGTACTTCCGCAGCGTGAAGACCCGCCTCGCGCCGCACGGGATCTTCTGCCAGTGGGCGCAGCTCTACGAGATGGCCCCCTGGAACATCAAGACCATCTACCGGACGGTGCGCGACGAGTTCCCGCTACGTCTACGTCTTCGCCGCCGAGGATCTGTCGTCGGACACGATCCTGATCGGCAGCATGGAGCCGCTGCCGCTGGATCTCGAGCGTGATCGCCCGCGCCTTGCAGGATCCGGTGACCCGCGCCGAGGCCAAGCGGGGCGGCTTCTCGTCGCCGCACGACGTGCTCGCCTACCTGCTGCTGGGCACCGACGAGCTGGAGTCGTTCACCGCCGGCTCGCCGGTCAACACCGACGACAACGCGCGCATCGAGTTCGCGGCTCCGCGCGACCTGCTCGGCTACGCGAAGTTCGATCCCTACCTGGCCAAGGTCTACGGGCCGATGTGGCCCTACGGCCGGCTGACCGGCCTGGTGCGCGGGTACGACGTCGAAGACCCGAAGGAGCGCAGCGCGCGCAGCGCCCTCCTTGGGCGCAGCCTGCTGGCCCACGGCAAGGCGCGCGAGGCGGAGCTCTGGACGCGGCGTGCGGAGGCGGCGGCCGACACGCCGGAGGCCCGGCACGCCCGCCTCCTGCTGCAGCTGGTCGTCGACGCGGCTCGATCGGGATCCGGAAATTCCCCTGGCGCCCGGCGAGGAGCTGGAGCCGCCGACGGTCCCTGGCTACCTGGTGTCGTCGCACCCCGAGCTGGTCGGCAAGCTGAAGGAAGAATATCCGGACGTTCTGGCCGCCTACCGGGCCCGTCGTTACGCCACCAGCTACAAGATCGTCGACAAGTGGCCGGAGGACCTCTGGGCCGGGCTGGGGAAGGACTTCGCGCTGCTCTCCGGCTTCCTCGACTACAAGGCCGAGTTCTACAGCGACGCCATCGACGCGCTCAAGCCGCTCGCCGACGACGCCGCCTACGTGGCGCGCCGCCCCGAGCTCCTCTACTACCTGGGGCGCTCCTACTACGCGAACGCGACCTACGGAAAGGCGGTCGACGCGCTGGAGCGCTACGCCCGGTCGCAGGCCGTGCTCGGGCGCGGGTTGCTCCCGGAAGGGCTATGATAGTTTCTCACCTGTGAGCGCCCCCCCGATCAACAGCTCCGACCGGGTCGTCGGTATGGGCCAGGCGACGGTGGAACAGCTCGGCGTCGGGCCGCGGTCGGGCGAGGCGATCGTCGAGCTGTCGACGTTCAGCATCCAGGCCGGCGGCGCGGTCGGCACCACCCTGGCGACGGTGGCGGCGCTGGGGGGGCAGGCCCGCTACTTCGGGCGACTCTCCGACGACGAGTTCGGGTCGATCATCCTGCGCGGGATGAAGGCGTTCGGCGTCGACACCTCGCAGGTGCTGATCGAGCCGGGCAAGGTGTCGCCGACGTCGTTCATCCTGGTCGACGAGCGCACCGGGCGCCGGCTGGTGCGCTACACGCGCGGCAGCACGACGGCGATCGAGCCCGGCGAGCTGCCGCGGACGCTGCTCGACGATGCGAAGATCCTGCTGGTCGACGGGCGCAACCCCCCGGCCCACATCGCCGCCGCCGAGCGGGCGCGCGCCCTCGGCGTGACCGTGCTGCTCGACGCGCGGCGCCTCGGCACCGGCATGGGCGAGCTCATCGATCTGTCGGACATCGTGATCGGCAACGAGCGCTTCGCGGCCGAGTTCTCACACTCGTCGGACATGAAGCGGAGCCTCGTCGAGCTGACCAAGATGGGGCCGAAGATCGCCGTCATCACCCTGGGTGAGGAGGGGGCGATCGCGCTCGAGAACGAGACCCTGGTCCGTCAACCGGCGCTGCCGATCGAGATCTACGACACCACCGGCGCCAGCGAGGTGTTCCGGGGGGCGTTCATCTACGGCCAGCTCCAGGGCTGGTCCCTCGACCAGTGCCTCCCCTTCGCCAACGCCGCGGCCGCGCTCAACTGCCGCCACCTCGGCGGAGTGGGAGGCGTTCCGTCGCTGGCGGAAGTCACGCGCGCGGCCGGGCTTTCCCAGTCGTAGCGTCTGAAAAAAATAGCGCCTCGGCGGCGTGGGCCTTCCCTCGCTACAGGAAGAGGCGCGCGCCGCCGGGGTGGTCAGACCCAAAACGCCGCTCGACGATTCAGAGCTCTTCGTTGGGGAATGCGCGACGTGCCGGCGGAAAGTCCACTTCGCCTGCCGCGTCTTTGCCTTCCCACGGATCGTCTGGACCGCCGGGCGGTTTACCTGATTCGGGTGCGCTCGAGACGTCGTCCTTCGCGTCGTCCTGCTCGATGTCGGGAGCGCTCACCGCAAGACTCATATCGATCACTTTGGAACCGTCAGTCGCCGATGCAACCTGAGCGGAAACGGAAAATTGAGCGTTTCACCGTATGAGTTGCCTATCGGTTGCGTCTCGCCATGACGGTCGCAGAGTAAGTGATCATGGATACCCATCCAGACGATCCGCTGAACGAGAGGGAAGACGTCTCGTGCGCGCCCGAGTCAGGTCAGCCGCCGGGTGGTCCCGACAATCCGTGGGATGACACCGAGGCTGCGACCGACGCGCACTGGCCGCCCCCGCACCACGCGGTGCCGAAGGACGAGCTCTAGACGACGGACCCTCACCCCGACCCTCTCCCTGCGGGAGAGGGAGGGAGACGTTTACTTCGGGCCGCCGGTTTTCGGCTCGGCGCCGCGGTGGCCGGGGGGGCCGGACTGCGTGTAGAAGGCTTCGGTGACGTTGGCGGCGGTGCCCCAGCGGCTCTTGGACCAGGTCGACTCGTAGGCGTAGAGGAGGCCGAGCACGCCGCGCATCGAGCGCAGCGCGATCGGGCGCTCGGCCGCGACGTCCTTCTGCTCGCGCGGGTCGGCGATCTCGTCGTAGAGCTCGGTGCGGCCGCGGCTGACCAGGCGGTAGCGCTGGACCTTGAGGCCGCGCGCCACCTGGCCGTCCACGGTCAGGGCCGCGCGCGGGCTCTGCCCGACCTCGTCGCGTGCCAGCCCGACCAGGCTGGCCCCCTGGACGCGCGGGCCGAGCTTGATGCCGGCCATGTCGAGCACCGTCGCGTAGACGTCCATGATCTCGACGTCGCTCTGCACGACCTTCCCCGGCGGGAACAGCCCCGGGGCGCGGATCAGCAGCGGCACGTGGGTCAGCTCCTGGTAGACGGTGTCGCCGTGGCCGACGCTGCCGTGCTCGTAGAACTGGTCGCCGTGGTCGGAGACGATGATGATCGCCGACTTGTCGTAGACCCCCAGCTTCTTCAGGTCGGCGATGAACGTCCCGAAGGCCGCGTCGCTCTGGCTGATCTCGGCGTCGTGGAGCGCCTCCAGGTAGGCCTTGTCGGTGTCGTTGATCTTGAGCTTGCCGGCCTTGATCGCGCCGAGCTGCACGCCCGACAGCTGGGGCTTGATCGGCCCCTTGTAGGGCTTGTCCCAGTACTTGGCCAGGAACTCGGCGCGCGGCGCGTACGCGACGTGCGGCTCGATCGTCGCCAGGTAGACGAACTGCGGCTTCGCGATCGTCGGGGTGATCCAGGCCTTGGCCGTCTTCCAGAGGAAGTCGGCGCCGTTGGCGAGCGATTCGCGGATGAAGTTGCGGTTGACGTCCCAGCCGCGGTCGAACCCCCACTTCGACGACACATAGCCGTTCGACGAGAACATGCCGGTCTTGTAGCCGGCCTTCTTCATGTCCTCGGCGACGAACGGCGCGTCGTGAGAGAGCCGCGCCTCGTGCGCGGTCGCCTTGTGGACGGTCGGGTAGACGCCCGTCAGCAGCGAGGCGTGCGAGGGGAGCGACCAGGTCCCCGGGACCTGGGCCCAGGCGAACCGGGTCGCGTCGGCGGCGAACGCGTCGTAGTTGGGGGTCAGGACGCGCGACTTCGGGTTGTAGGCGCGCAGCTTGTCGGCGCGCAGCGTGTCGACCATCCAGATGTAGATGTGGTCGATCTTCGACGCGGCCGAGGGGGGGATGGGCGCCGGGAGGGGCGCCTTGACGACGATCCGCGGCTCGGCCCAGGTGAGGTCGGTGGTCCCCTGGGAGATCAGATCGATGCGCGCCGCCTGACCCGAGGCGGCGCCCAGATCGATCAGCGCGTCGGTCCAGCCCCCGGTGACGGGGGAGGTGTAGACGACGCGGGTCGGCTGACCGTCGACGGCCACGCGGACCAGCGCCTGCCCGCCGGCGGCCGGGGCGCCGTGCGCGAGCGCCAGCGACGCGCCGGCCGGAAGCTGGATATAGAACGACAGGCGGGAATTGCCGGTCGCCGGAAACCCGCGCCGGCGGCCGCCGGTGAGGTCGGTCTCGCGCACCGTGACCGGTGGGACGGGCGCGGTCGGTGGCCCCGCTGCCGACGGCCCGAGCGCGATTGCCGTCAGCGCTGCGGCGGACCGCTTGCCACCCGGGACGTCGACCGCTGACCGGAAGGTCAGGCGCACCCGGTTGTCGCCCGCGTGCAGCGCCGCCGCGGGCACCGCGACGTCGTAGCGCTTCGTGGTCGCCGCGACCTCGAGCGTGCCGACCGGCTTCTCGTTCACGAACACCGACACCCGCTGCTGGGGCGCCAGCCCGCGCATCGTCAACGACAGGGTCGCGTCGCCCAGCTGCTTCTGGTCGTCGGCGTCGACCGGCAGGTAGAACTGCGCCGACACCCCGGAGACCAGCGACGCGGGGTGCCCTTCGTCCTTCTCGCCCAGCAGCCAGGAGGTCTTCCAGCCGCCGTCGACGTACTTGAGGAAGTCGATGCCGCCGGCGTCGATCGCCAGGCGCCCGTCGCGGTGGGCGACGGCATGGACCCGGTTCGCGAGCAGGTCGATCGCGGTACGCGTGCCAGCGAGGTCGGGCGGCGCTGCGGCGTGAGCCCAGCCGCCGCTCGCGATCAGGAAGGCGAAGAGGAACCGATTTCGACGCAAGCTCGCATCGCAAGTATCGCGCCCCCCCGCCGGCGTCAAGAACTGACGCTTGGGGGACCCAAAGGGCGTCAAGGGGGACGGCAGGGGGACTTCAGGGGGACGTCAGGGGATTTTGGGGGTCCCGGTCGCCAGGAACGACGAGACGAACGCGTTCCAGTCGGCGATCGCCGACTGGTTCTGCTGGGCGACGAAGTGCCCGTCATAGCCGTCGGCCGCGTACTGGAACACCGCCGCGGTCCGCGGCGCGCCGTCGCCCCCCGTGACGTTGCGGCTGACCGGGCGGGCGATACCGGGGGCCCCGTAGTCCTCCTGCAGCGGGGCGACAGGGGGGAGCCCGAGAGACCGCGCGTTCGCCTCGAGCGTCGAGCGCGGGGCGTAGCTGTCCCCCGTCCCCCACGACATGTAGACGTGCTTCGACGCGACGCCGGCCCGCGGCCGCGCGACGATGAGCGGGTTGTAGTTCACCGGATCCGAGCGATCGAAGACGCTCTGGAAGATCGTCATCACCGGGTGGGCGGCGTCGAGCGGCTCGCCGATCACCGAGGCCAGCCCGGACGCGATGTCGACCGGCATCGTCTTCTCGAGCAGCGACATCGTCAGGTAGGCGCCGGCCCCGGAGAGCACCGCGATCGCCGGCGCGGTCGTGAACGGCAGCGCGAGCTCGCCCGACGTGCTGCCCTGCGAATGGCCGAAGTAGGCGACCGCCGCGGGATTGAAGGAGATGGCGGCGCCGGTCGGCGACGCCGCGGCGGCTATCGAGAGCGCGGGGAGGCGCAGCGCCTGCAGGACGTCGACCGCCCCTTGCAGGAAGTTGTCGCGCGCCGCGCGCGGGTTCAGCGGGTTGAAGACCAGATCGTCGGGCGGCCTGGGGGACCCGCCGCGGCGCGCGCCGTGCTCGACGGCGTCGAACCCGAACAGCGCGGCGGGGGTGGGGCCGGCGGCCAGCTTGCCGGCCGTGCCGTCCAGGATCGCCGAGCGCATCGAGCCGTCGGTGCCGTGGTGGTAGACCACCAGCGGCCAGCCGGCGGCGGGCGCGGGCCCCTTCGGGAGCGGCGACCGCGAAGCAGACCTGCTCGGTCCGGACCGGCGCCGGCGCGCCTCCCGTCTCGACAATCCCGCCCCCCATCGCGGGCGTGTCGTAGGGCGGGGTCCCCCTCTGGTAGATCGGGACACTGAACCGGCCGTGGATCTCGTGGAACGCGTCGCTCCCGGCGCCGCAGGCGCGGGCCGGCGTTCCGTCGTCGCAGGGGGAGGTGACGCCCGGCCCGCAGAGCGTCAGCGCGGTCAGCGCCGGCGCGGGCCGCTTCGCGACGTCGATCGCCAGGCGCTCCATGTGCCCGGTCATGTCCTGGACCGTGAACACCGCCGCCCCCGCGATCGCGCTCACCGGCAGAGAGGCGGCCCCCAACAGGGCGCGGAGCGGGGCGTAGACGTCCCAGGCGTGCGCCAGCGCGGCGTCGGTGGGGCGCGCGGCGCCCAGCAGCGCGCCGAGGTCGGCGTCCGCGATGGGGGTCTCCTGGCGCGTCGACTTGATCCCGGTGGTGACGAGCGCCGCATAGGTGTGGCGCGGCAGCAGCGGCTGATCGACCCAGGTGCGCATGTTCAACGTGTGCGCGCACGAGTACTTCGTACGGTCGTTGTTCACCGTCCAGGTGCGCGCCACCTGCTGCCCGAACGTCGGTCCCGAGGTCAGGTCGACCAGCTTCACGGCATCCTGGGCCGCGGTGGTGTAGTCGATGGGGCCCGAGTAGCGGAACGCGATGCCGCCGATGCTCGAGAAGCCGTCGAAGTCCTCCGTCCAGGTGTCGACGTAGAGCTTCACGAGGTCGACGCCGATCGGCGTCGGACCGGGCCTGGGGAAGTCCGAGATGTCGAGCGCCCCGTTGCTGACGCGGACGTCGTTCGGGAAGGGCAGCCGGTAGAAGTCCGCCGGCGGGTGCCCCGGGCGCGGAACCTCGAAGTAGACGCGAAACGGGCCTTCATCGCTGCAGCTCACGCCGGCGAACGGCGGGAACGCCTGGGCGTAGGGCTGGCAGATGTTCCCCTGGCCGCAGTAGAGCCCCGCGAGGCAGTCCTGTGTCGTCGTGCAGGCGCCGTCGAGGTCGGTGCTACCTGACGACGTGCAGGCGCCGAAGAAGCCGGTGTGCCCGCAGTAGAGGGGTGGCCTGCACTGCGCGTCCGAGCTGCACGAGGCGCCGTTTTCTCCGGTCCCCCCCGTCGCGCAGACGCCGGTGGTGGTGTTGCAGTAGAGCCCGCTGACGCAGTCCCGGGTCGCCAGGCAGTCCCCCCCGCGGGGGACGGTCCCCGGGCGAGAGCACATCCCGACCACGCACATCCGGCCGCCGGTGCAGTCGGAGTCGGTGGTGCAGGGGGTCGGCGCCGACTGGAGACCCGGAACCCGGCTGCCGAAGCAGGCGCCAACGATCAACGCCCCGGCGAACAAGCTGCTACGAACCAGGCGGGGCGGTCCTACCACCGGAGCATTCTACAGCCCCTCTCCGAGCACCCGGGAGGCCCCACCCCACGCAGGCGGACCTGCGTGGGGAACCCCGGCGCCGTCAGTTGCAGACAGCGTCGACGCAGGATTGCCCGCTGCTGCAGTCGTTGGCCAGCGTGCAGACGGGGGCCGCCTCGCCGGCGCTGACGCAGTAGCCGGCCTGGCAGATGCTGGCGGTCGCGCAGTTGCAGCAGTCGGCGCTGCTGTGGCAGCCGCTGCGGCAGATGCCGTTCACGCACATCTGCCCGCCGCTGCAGTCGGTGTTGGCGTGGCAGGGCGGGCGCGGGCGATTGTCGGCGCGGCAGAGGCCACTGTCACAGCGATCGCGCGGGCCGCAGTCGGCGTCGCTGCTGCACCCGCCATGGCAGTAGCCGTTGACGCAGGTGCCGCCAGAGCAGTCGCCGGCGCGCACGCAGCGGCCGCCGCCGTCGGGATCGTGCCGGCAGAAGCCGCCGACGCAGATGTCGCCGGTGCCGCACGCGGCGTCGTCGAGGCACGCCGGCTCGCAGGCACCGTCGCGGCAGCGCGCCCCCGCCTGGCACTCGCTGTTGTACCGGCAGGTCGGGGGCGCCGGCGGCAGCGGGACACAGGCTCCGTTGGTGCAGCAGTCGCCGGGATCGCAATCCCCGGTCGAGTGGCAGCTGGTCGCAGGCGCGCCCGCCGCGCCGCCGTTGCCGGCCGCGCCGCCGCCACTGCCGGCGGTGGCAGTGGCGCCCCCGCGGCCGGTGGTCCCCGCGGCACCGATGGCGCCGCCCCGGCCGCCCGAGACGCCGGCGCTGCCGATCGCGCCGCCTCGTCCCGCGCTGTTCGTTCCCGCGGCGCCGCCCCTTCCGTACGATCCCTTCCCGCCGGCACCACCGACGCCGCCGTCGACGGCGGGACTCCCGCCGCGACCACCAGTCCCTGCCACGCCATCGGCGGCGGTGCCGCCACCGCACCCGCCCGATTGGTCGCTACCCGCACTCCCTCCGCCTCCTCCCGGACCGTTGTTGGCCATCTCGCCACCGGAGCCGGCCCGGCCTCCAGGCTGGTACGGCTTTCCGTGGTCGTAGTCACCGGTGAGCGGGTGAGGTCTGTCGTTTGGATCGACGAGACAACCGGTGATCGAGGTCAGCGCGAGGGCGTGAACGACGAAGGTGATGCGGGCGAGCGTCATGGGTGGGGTTCCTTTCGGGAACCCCGTTCGCTCGCAATTCGCACGCCACGAGGACCCCGATAGTGATCTCCCCGACACCGTCGCTGCCATCCTGGCGACACGCCAAGCGCGCCGCGATCGAGATCGCGCGCCTCTTAGTGATCCACCCCACCCGGTCCCGAACCGAGGGCCGGGTTTTCACACTCTCCGTGTGGCGCTGTCGCGCTAGCCGCTCCCGCGCGAAGCGGGGGGGGCGGCTATTTCCCGAGATGACCGCTAGGTGGTCGCCAGGCCGCGGGTCATCAGAACCTTCCCGGAGCGGACGAGCTCGACCACGTGGAAGTTCTTCAGCAGGCTCAGGAAGACGTCGAGCTTCTCCGCCGCCCCCACGATCCGGATGATCAGCGAGTCGACGCCGTAGTCGACCACCTTCGCGCTGTAGAGCTCGCCGATCTGCAGGATCTCGGTGCGGTCGGAGACCTTGCACTCCAGCTTCACCAGCGCGACCTCGGTCTCGTAGACCGACTGGCCGGTGTGATCGAACGCGGTGACGACGTCGACCAGCTTGGTCACCTGCTTGATGATCTGCTCCAGCGTGTCGGGATCGCCGCTGCAGGTGATGGTCATCCGCGAGAAGTCACCGTTGGCGACGTCGGCGCTGACCACCAGGCTCTCGATGTTGAACCCGCGACGCGAGAAGACCAGCGCGACCCGGACCAGCACCCCCGGCTTGTTGCGAACCAGGATGGACAGCGTGTGCAGCGGGGCGGGCGGGACGAGGTGCGCGATGGCGGCGGCGGACATCTAGGTGCTCCCTTCGGGCTTGGCCATTTTCTGCTTGGGGCGTTCGATGAGCATGTCCTTCAGCGCCGCGCCGGCGGGGATCATCGGGAAGACGTTGTCCTCCTTGATCACCTCGGCCTCGACGAGGCAGGGCCCGTCGTTCCAGTCCATCGCCGCCTTCATCACGCGGTCGACCTCGGCCGGGCGCTTGATCCGCCAGGCCTTGATGCCGTACGCGCCCGCCAGCTTGACGAAGTCGGGGTTCCCCTCCAGGTCGACGCCCGACAGGCGGTTGTCGAAGAACAGCTCCTGCCACTGGCGGACCATCCCCAGGTAGGCGTTGTTGATGATCAGGATCTTCACCGGCAGCTTGTGCAGCGCCGCGGTCGCCAGCTCGCACATCGTCATCTGGAAGCCGCCGTCGCCGGAGATCGACCACACCTTCTTGTCGGGGCACGCGAACTGCGCGCCGATCGCCGCCGGGAAGCCGAAGCCCATCGTCCCCGCGCCGCCCGACGACAGCCAGTGACGGTTCTTGGTGGTGCGGCAGAACTGCGCCGCCCACATCTGGTGCTGTCCGACGTCGGTGGCGAGGATGCAGTCGCGCCCGCCGAGGGCATCCAGCCGATCGAGCACGTGCTGCGCGCGCAGCCCGCCGCGCTTGGCGTACTTGAGCGGGAACTGCTTGCGCCAGTCGGCGATCTCCTTCAGCCAGTCGGCCGTATCCAGCGGGCCGACGTGCGGCAGCAGGTCCTCGATCGTCAGCCTGGCATCACCTGCCAGCGACACGTCGGGGCGCACGATCTTGTTGAACTCGGCGACGTCGATGTCGACGTGGATCTTGGTCGCGCCGACGCAGAACTCGCTGAGCTTGCCGGTGATCCGGTCGTCCCAGCGCGCGCCGATCGCCATGATCAGGTCGCAGTTCGTCACCGCCTTGTTGGCGTAGGCGGTGCCGTGCATCCCCAGCATCCCCTGGTGCAGCGGGTGATCCTCGGGGCACGCCCCCTTGCCGAGCAGCGTGTTGACGATCGGGGCGTTGAGCTTCTCGGCCAGCTTCATGATCGCCGGGCCGGCGCCGGAGATCACCGCGCCGTGGCCGACGTAGAGCACCGGCCTGCGGCTGCGCGCCAGCAGGGCGGCGGTCTTCTTCACCAGCCCCGCGTCGGGGTGGCCGGGGACGCTGTATCCGGGGAGGTCGACGGTCTCGACGAACGGCGCCGCGCAGGGGGCGCTGGTCACGTCCTTCGGCAGGTCGATCAGCACCGGGCCGGGGCGCCCGGACGTCGCCAGGAAGAACGCCTCGCGCGTGATGCGCGGGATGTCGTTCGGGTTCTTCACCAGGTACGAGTGCTTCACCACCGGGTAGGTGATGCCGGTGACGTCGGCCTCCTGGAAGGCGTCCTTGCCCAGCATCGGGGAGATGGTCTGGCCGGTCAGCACGATCATCGGCACCGAGTCCATCAGCGCGGTCAGCATGCCGGTGACGGTGTTGGTCGCCCCGGGACCCGAGGTCACGAGCACCACGCCGGGTTTGCCGGTGGCGCGCGCGTAGCCGTCGGCCATGTGCGTCGCGCCCTGCTCGTGGCGCACGAGGATCAGCTTGATCTTCGAGTCGACGAGCGCGTCGAAGATCGGCATCGCGGCCCCGCCCGACAGCCCGAAGACGTACTCGACCCCCTCGCGTTCGAGGCAGCGAATCAGCGCCTCGGCGCCGGTCTGCAGCTTGGTGACCGGCTTGGCGGTCGGGGTCGGGGTGCTGGTGGTCTCGGGAAGGGTCGCTGGGGATGCAGGCACGGAGAACCTCGCTTTCAGAAGTACGAGGCGAAACCTATGTCGAATTCACCATCGCGTCCAGGTGTTTTGATGAGCTACCAGAAAGCCTGCTGTCGATTTGACCAAATTGACGCGGTGAACTAGCGCGGGTCTGTCTCGTGCGTGTCGATTTGGGCAACAAACCACGTCTTCCCGGGGTCGTCTTTCGTGAAGGGGCTCCAGGGGGTGGCGATTTCTAGCCGAAAGCCCGCGGCGCGCAAGGCGGCCTCGACGACCGGCTCGCTGAACCAGCGCTGGGTGAGGGTCAACCGGCGCGTCTCGTCTCCGCCCACGGTGAGCGCGATGTCGGCGCGGGCGGTCCGTGTCGCCGGGTCGTAGTCGAGCGCGCAGCGGTAGCGGAAGGCGTCCTCGCGGATGTCGACGCTGCGCCGCCACCACGTGCTGAACCCGTGCTCGTTCGTCAGGTCGAAAGCGAACAGCCCGCGGGGCCGCAGGACCGCGGCCACGGTCCGAAACGTCGCCGCCAGCGCGTCGGCGTCGGGCATGTGGTTCAGCGTGTCGTGGAAGGCGCCGGCGACGTCGAACGCGTCGCGGAACGGCAGGGGCGCCGGCAGCAGGGCGCGCGTCCACGCCACGCCGGCCGCCCCGGTCCGCGCCGCCGCCCGCAGCATGCCCTGGCTGGCGTCGGCGCCCGCCAGACGCCAATCGGGATGCGCGGCGCGCAGCGCGCCCAGCAACCGCCCGGTACCGCAGCCCAGGTCCAGAAGGGTCAGAGGGTGGCCGGCTCGCGACGCTGCGGTTGGCGATCAGGGCCTCGAGCCGCTCGGCGACCTGCGCCCCGAACCAGTACCAGCCACCCAGCGCGTCGTAGATCGGCGCCAGCGCGTCGTAGACGTCAGTCGTCGCGTCCGACGGGGCCACGGCCCGCTTTCTTGTCCGACTGCGCGTGCTTGTCGCGGAGCATCCTCTGCTTCGAGCGCCGCGACCGCCGCCGCTTCTGGCGGCGAACCTTCTCTGCCTCCTGCTGGCGGGCGCTGGCCTTGCCGAGCTGCCTCTCCTCGATCTTCTCGGCGAGCAGCCGCCGCGCCACCAGCCGGTTCGCCCCCTGCGTCCGCTCCTGCTGGCACTTCACCGCGATCCCGCTCGGCCGGTGCACCAGCACGACGCAGGTCGCGACCTTGTTGACGTTCTGCCCCCCCTTGCCGCCCGAGTGGACGAACGTCTCCTCGAGATCCTCGTCGCGCACGCCGAGGCGCGCCAGGCGCTCGGCCAGCGCACGCGCTCTGTCACCCGAAAGCGGCATGGAGCGAGCTTACTTCACCGGTTGCGTCTCTCGGGGGGCTTGCCGATACTGCGCCCGCGCCGAGATGGCGCCGGAGGTCAGCATGCGTGGAGCGCGGGCACTCATTTTGATGGTTGTTGTCTCCGTCGGGGCCTGCCAGGAGAAGGCGCCGCCTCTGCCCCCACCGCCGCCGGCGGCGCCCCCCACCGGTGGCCGCCACGCCGCCGAGGCCGAAGATGGTGGCGCCGACCGACGGGCTGTCGCTGGCCGATCGCATCGCCAAGCGCCAGGCCGAGGAGAAGAAGCTGGCCGAGCAGCTCGCCGGCGAGGAGAACAAGCGGCTCATCGCCTACGACAAGACCAAGCTGCCGCTGCACCAGCAGACCTGGGCGTCGATCAAGAAGTTCCGCGCCGCGTACGACAAGGCCAAGACCAAGGACGACGTCCTCAAGATCCAGGTCAAGCAGGAGAAGGAGATCGTCGCGACCGGCAAGAAGATGGCGACGATCGATCCGAAGGGCGGCAACTCGAACATCACCACCGACTACGACGTGATTCTGAACGCGCTGGCCAACGACTACCCCGACGCCCTGGCGGCGTCGTTCGCCGGCGACAAGCAGCCGCTTGCCGAGCAGACCGCCGAGATCGACAGGCGCAGCAAGAAGATCGAGGACTGGCTGGTCCAGGTGAAGGCCGCCAAGAAGTAGCGCGCCGGATCGCGTGAGGGAGGGCGAGCTGAGCTCGCCCGAGCTCTTCGCGGGGGGCGCGGGACCCTCTGAGGGTCCCGAATCAATCGTCGGCGGGTGAGGGGTCTTACGGCGCGGCCGGCGCGGGCGCTGTCTCCGCCGCGGGCTTCGCGGTGGCGCGCTCGTCGACGACCTTGGTCAGGAACTCCTTGGCGGCGTCGGTCCAGACGTCGCCGTAGGTCTGGGCGTAGAGCAGCGCCTCCTCGATCGAGCCCGGCTGCGCGGCGGCGACGTTCTCGACCCGGCGGCGGATGCGGCCGAGCAACGCCTTGCCGTAGTAGGCGTTGGCGGTCAGCGCCGCGTCGAGCGCCTTGTGCGCCGCTGCCTCCTCACCGACGGTGAACTTGGCCAGGGCCATGCCGATCTGGGCGCGGCTCGCGCCCGCCTCCAGCTTGGTCGCCGGCTCGAGCAGCGCGGCGGCGTCGGCGGCCTTCTCCAGCTTCATGAGCGACTTCGCGGAGATGAGGCGGGCCTCGATGCCGACGGTGCCGTCGTCGATGCTGTGCACGCGGGCGAGCTCGGTCACCGCGTCGGCGAACCGGTTCTCGTCGTAGGCGAGGCAGCCGAGCGCGTGGGCGGCCCGGATGTAGGGCTGCGCCTCGGGCTTGGTGAACGCGTCCTTCGCCCCGGCCTTGCGCAGCTCCTCGGCCTTCGGCTCGGTGGCGGCGAGCACCGCTGCCAGCTCCTCCCGCGCTCCGTCGGCATTTCCCGCCGACAGGCGCGCCATCCCGATGCCGACCCGCGCGTCGAGCAGCGCGGCGTCGAGGGCCAGCGCCGCCTTGAACTCCTTCTCCGCGGCGCCGGGGCGGCGCTGCTCGAACAGGCGCCAGCCGTTCGCCAGCAGCTCCTGCGGGTTGGGAGGCGCGGGCGGGATCACGGTCGCCGCCTCGTCGGCGAGGAGGTGGCACTTCTTGTATTTTTTCCCCGAGCCGCACGGGCAGGCGTCATTGCGGCCGGTGCCGGTGAGGCGCTCGCGCGAGGCTGCGGGGTCGACGACCTCCGAGCCGGTGGCGGTCGGTGATTCGGGGGCGGGTGACTTGGATGATTTTGCGGATTTGGCCATGGCGTCCTTGATGGGGCCGGCACCTTACCGTAAAAATCGCCCCGATGACGATGGCGGCGAAGCCGCTCGAGGGACGGACGGTCGCGCTACCCGAAACCCGGGAGCTCGACCGGTTGGCGCAGCTCATCGCCGCGGAGGGGGCGGCGACGCTGCGCTGCCCCCTGGTCTCGATCCGCGACGCCGCCGATCAGGGTCCGGTCGAGGTCTGGTTGCGGGCGCTCGCCGCCGGGGAGCTCGACGACCTGATCTTCCTGACCGGGGAAGGGCTGCGGCGCCTGCTGGCCGCGGCCGAGCGGATCGGCCTCCGCGATGTCGTGATCGCGGCGCTGGGGCGGGCGCGCAAGATCACCCGCGGGCCGAAGCCGGCGCGGGCCCTGCACGAGATCGGTCTTGCCGCCGAGCTGCCGGCGCCGGTGCCGACGTCGCAGGGGGTGATGGAGCTGCTCGCCGGGCTCGACCTGCGCGGCCGGCGGGTCGGTGTGCAGCTCTACGGCGAGGAGCCGAACCGGCCGCTCGTCGAGTGCCTCGAACGTGCCGGCGCCCTGGTTCGGACCGTGGCCCCCTACGTGTACGCCTCGGCCAGCGATCAGGCTGCCGTGGTGGCGTTGATCGACGCGATGGCGAGCGGCGGCGTCGACGCGATCGCCTTCACCAGCGCGTCGCAGGTCGACAGGCTCTGGGCCGTCGCCGTCGAGGCGGGGCGGGGGGCGGCGCTCAGCGCGGGGCTCGCGCAGGTGCGGGTCGCCGCGATCGGTCCCATCGTCGTGGAGGCGCTGGCAGCGCGGGGCGCTCGCATCGACGTGGTGCCCGAGAAGAACTTCGTGATGCGCCGGCTGGTGAACGCGCTGGCGGAATCGCTCGGCCCCCGGCCATGACCCGCGCCGCCACGCTGCTGGCGGGGACCCTCGTGGCCGCCGCCGCGGCCTGCAGCGGCGTGGCGACGACGCTGGGCGGGCGTCCGGGGCCCGAGGCGGGCCTCGTGCGCGGGATGCAGCCGGCGCGATCGCAAGGGGTGACGCACGTCGATCGCCTCACCGACGGCATCGCCGCCGCCCCCGACGATCCGCCGCGCAGCAACTTGACGGCGCTGTTCGCGTCGTCCGAGGCGTTCGCGGTCTACGACCTGGGGGCGGAAACGCGGATCCACTGCGCGGCGATCGACGCCGACGGCGACGACCGCTACGACCTGGCGCTGTCGGCCGACGGCACGACGTTCACGCCGCTCTGGAGCGCGGCCCCGACCGGCGATCGCGGCGTGCAGCCGCGCTCGGCGCGCGACCTCGATGGCAGCGGACGCTTCCTGCGGGTCACGGCGGCGGGGGGCGACGGCGGCTACGCGATCGCCGAGCTGTCGGTCGCGGGCGACTGCCCACCCCGCTGGCCACCGCCGCTGGCGATGCAGAAGGGGGTGGTCATCGAGGGCGCGGTCCAGCTGAAGCTGTGGGGGTTCGGGGCGCTGACGGCGCTGTTCATCCTCGCCTACCGGCCGGCGCTCCCCGACTTCGTCAAGCTGCTGGGGGTGGTGCCGGCTGGCCTGGCGATCGCCGCGGCGGTCCAGCTCGCCGAGATCTGGCCGCCGTCCCGCGCCGTGGTCGTCCCGCTGGTGGCGTCGCTGGCGATCATCGCCGCCGCGGCCGCCCTACGTTTCGTCGTCGGGGCTAGAAGGGCGGCGTCCCAGAAACGATGAGGCCGTTCTGCAGCAGCAGCATGCGGCCGTTCGTCTGAAACGTGCCCGCGGTCGCGAGGTACGAGTAGTCGTTCGCGGCAGCCTGGGTGGTGGGGTCGAAGTGCAGGGTGAAGGTCAGCATGTCGTTGGCATTGAGCGGGGAGGTCAGGCTGCAACCGATGTCCGCGTATGAAAACGTCGCTGTGGCCGGGAACGTCGAGAGCACGGCGCATCCGCCCGCAGAGCGGACGTCGACGTCGCCCCCGCCCGCCAGGTGCCACGTGGCGCTGTCGAGCGTGGCGCCGTTCATCTTGTTGGTGGAGTCGTCGCTGAAGTAGTAGCGGGCCCGGATCACGCTGATGAGCGGTGTTGCCGGGCCGACGTTGGTGATGCGCACCCCGAAGATCGTGGCGGTCGGCGAGCTGGTCGCGTACTCGAGCTTCAAGCTGGTGCTCGCGGCACCGCCGGCGCCGGCCTTGCCGCCGGCTCCGCCTGCGGCGCTGCCGCCCGTACCCGCGGCGGCGCCGCCTCTGCCGCCGCTCTGCCCGCCTGCCGGTTCCTGCGCCGGCGCTTCCACCGGCCCCTCCCGCCGCGGTCGCGCCTCCGGTCGCGCCGGCCTTGCGCGCCGGCCCCCCCGGTTCCCGTCCCACCGACGCCTGTCGCGCCGGCCGCGCCGGGCTGTCCGCCGCTTCCGCGGTCCCGCCGCCTCCCGCGGTCCCGCCGCCTCCGCTGTCACCGCCGCCGCCGGCGGCTGGCGAGCCGCCCGCGCCCGCGCTCCCCGCCGCCCCGCCGTAGCGGGTGTCGCTGGCGCAACCGATGTGCAGCAGCGCCCCGAACAGGGCAGCGGCGGCAGCGGCTGCGCGGGCGCTCAAGCGGCCAGGATACGCTTGAGCTCGCCGCGCGCGTGGAGATCGCGGACGATGTCGGCGCCGCCGATCAGCTTGCTGTCGACGTAGAGCTGCGGAAAGGTGGGCCAGCTCGAGTACTCCTTCAGCCCTTCGCGCAGCTCCTGGTCGGCCAGGATGTTGGCGGACTCGAACGGCACGCCGGTCTCCTTGAGGGCCGCGACGACGGCGGCGGAGAAACCGCACTGGGGCATCGCCGGGTTCCCCTTCATGAACAGCATGACGCGCCCCTTGGCGATGGTGTCGGCGATGCGCTTGCGAAGTTCGTCGGTCACGGTCTTGCCTCCTGCGTTACCTGCGTTGTTGTTGTTCGTCGGGAGTGACGGTGGTCAGCGCCAGCGCATGGATCGGCGCGGCTGGACCATGAATCACCTCGGCCAGCGCGGCGTAGACCAGCCGGTGGCGATCGACCGGGCCCTTGCCCGCGAACGCGGACGACACGACCGTGGCGGCGAAGTGGTCGCCCGTCCCGGTGGTGTCCGCCACGCTGACCTGGGCATCCGGGATCGCGGCCTTGATTCGCCCGCTGATGTCGTCGGTCGTCATCAGGGCTCTGTATAGCATGCGCGCTATAATCCCCTGCGAATGAAGCTGGGGACGCGCGTGACCGTCGTGATGACGGTGATGATCGCGATGGTGCTCGCTGGGTCCGGCTACGCCGCGCTCAAGGTGCGCCGCGCCAATCTCGAGGCCGATCTCGGCCGCGAGGCGCACGAGATCGGGGCTGCCCTGCGGGCGGGCGTCGAGCCGATCGAGGACGGCGACGCGGCCGCCGAGACGACCGAGACGCTGCTCCGCCGGGTGCGCGCCGCGCACGAGCACGACGATCTGTTCCAGCTGGAGCTCCTGAGCGTGGGCGACGACCGCCGGACCGACGATGAGGCGTGGCTGCTGCTGATGCGCGCGGCCGACATCCAGGACGCGCCGGTCGGGCGGCTGTTCGACTCCTCCTCGGGCGCGGCCCGCTCGTACGCGATGGCGGTGCCGCTCTACACCGCGGCCGCGCTGGAGCTGCCGCGCAGTCATCCGGCCCGCCATCCGGCCGCGATCATCGGCATGCGGCGCGACGCCGGCTACATCGAGGCCGAGGTCGCCAGGACCGCGCGCCGGATCTTCCCGTTCTTCCTGGTGGTCGTCATCGGCGTCGCGTTCGGCGTGCGGCTTGCGCTGGGGCACACGGTGCTGCGCCCGCTGCGCCGGATGCTGGAGGGGATCTCCGCCGTCGGTAAGGGGGATCTGTCGCGCGTGATCCTGGCCGAGCGCGACGACGAGATCGGCACGCTGGCGGGGCAGTTCAACGCCATGACCGGCTCGCTGCGCGAGGCGCGCGAGGAGAGCGAGCGGGCGGCTTCGGCGCGGCTGGGGCTGGAGGCGCGGCTGCGCCAGTCGGAGAAGCTGGCCACGATCGGGCAGATGGCCGCCGAGATCGCGCACGAGGTCGGCACGCCTCTGAACGTGATCGGCGGGCGGGCGCGCGCGCTTCACAAGAAGGCCGAGCGGGCGGGGGAGGCGGCCGAGCCGGCCAAGGAGCTCGCCAAGGAGGTCGAGAAGAACGCCGGCATCATCACCGACGAGGTCGCGCGCATCACCAAGATCATTCGCCAGGTGCTCGACTTCTCCCGGCCGCGCGGGCCGACGCTGACCCGGGTGCCGCTCGACACCGTGGTGGCCGAGTCGCTGGAGTTCCTGCGCGAGACCATCCAGCGCCAGGGGATCGACGTGGACCTGGATGACGGCGCCGGCGCCGAGAAGGCTCCCGCGCGCGAGGTCCCCGGCGATCCCGATCAGATCCAGCAGGTCTGCCTGAACCTGTTCATGAACGCGATCCACGCCATGCCGAGAGGCGGCACGCTGCGCATCGGCACCGAGCAGGTGGTGCGGCGCAAGGGGGGGCTCGACCTGGCGCCTCCCGCCGCGTACGCGGTGCTGACGGTCGCCGACAGCGGCCCCGGCATCCCTTTGGCCGACCGCGACAAGATCTTCGAGCCGTTCTTCACCACCAAGGACGAGGGGCAGGGGACCGGGCTCGGCCTGGCGGTCAGCCACGGCATCGTCAAGGACCACGACGGCTGGATCGAGGTCGACAGCCCGCCAGGGGGGGGCGCGGTATTTCGCGTGTTTCTACCCTGCGCGATCGCGGCAGGGGCGACTTTGGCTGATTCCGGCGAGGGGTGGGACGGCGCGACCGCTGAAGCGCCGCTTGCCGAAGTGAAGTCGATAGGCAAGGATTGATCACAGGTCACTCGACGCCCGGCATGGTCGACGCCGCTCAAACCGCCACCTCGGACAAAGCCCCGCTCGGCACGGGGGCGGGCGGGCGCGGAAACGTGCTGGTGGTCGAGGACGACGCCGCGATGCGCACGATGCTGCGCGAGGCCCTGGAGGATGACGGCTACGCGGTCGAGGTCGCCTCGGGAGGGCGCGCCGGCGTCGAGCGGGTGCGGCAGGGGGGATCGACCTGGTCGTCTCGGACGTCAAGATGCCCGACCTCGACGGTCTCGACATGCTGCGCGAGATCAAGGCGACGTAGCCCATCGCCCCACGTCATCACCATCACCGCGTTCGGCTCGATCGACACCGCGATCCGCGCGGTGAAGCTGGGGGCCTTCGACTACATCACCAAGCCGTTCGACGTCGATCAGCTGATCCTGTCGGTGCAGAAGGCGATGGCCGAACGCGCGCTGCGCTCGGAGGTGGCGCGGCTGCGCGACGAGGTCCAGCGCAGCTACCGCTGGGGCAACATCATCGGCCGGTCGGCGGCGATGCAGGAGGTGTTCGCGCAACATCCGGCGGCTGGCCGGTTCGTCGATCTCGGTGCTCATCACCGGCGCATCGGGGACGGGCAAGGAGCTGGTCGCCAAGGCGATCCACTTCAACAGCCCGCGCCGGGCGCGCCCGTTCGTGCCGCTCAACTGCGCCGCCATCCCCGACACGCTGCTCGAGAGCGAGCTGTTCGGGTACAAGCGGGGGGCCTTCACCGACGCGCGCAACGATCGGCAGGGGCTGTTCGTCGAGGCCGACGGCGGGACCATCTTCATCGACGAGATCGCCGAGCTGTCGCCGGCGCTGCAGGCCAAGCTGCTGCGCGTGCTGCAGGAGGGGGAGATCCGCCCGCTGGGGGCGGCCCGCAACGAGAAGGTCGACGTCCGCGTCGTCGCCGCGACGAACCGGGATCTGGAGACCCACCTCGCGAGCGGCGAGTTTCGCGAGGACCTCTACTACCGGTTGAACGTCATTCAAATCCACCTGCCGCCGCTGCGGGACCGGGCCGAGGACATCCTGCCGCTGGCCGAACACTTCCTGGCGCGCGCCGCCACCAAGGCGGGCAAGGAGATCCGCGGCTTTCACGAATCGGCCAACAAGGCGCTGCTCGGCTACGGCTGGCCCGGCAACGTGCGGGAGCTGGAGAACGTCGTCGAGCGGGCGGTGGCGCTGGTCGAAGGGCCGCTCGTCACCGTCGACGATCTGCCGCCGGCGGTGCGCGACCGGAGGGCGATCGATCTGGATCTGGACGCCCTGGGGGCGCGCTGGCCCGCGGGCTGACGCTCGACGAGCTGGAGCGCGAGTACATCAAGCGGGTGTTGGCAGCCGAGGGGGGCAACAAGACGCGCGCGGCGCAGCGGCTGGGACTCGACCGCAAGACGCTCTACCGGAAGCTGGAGGAGTACGCCGGCGCCGCGGCTCCCACCGGCGGGGAGGTGAAATGAACGCTCTGGCGACACGCTCTGTCGTTCAGCTGTCGGCGCGGGCCGAGCCCGGCGCCGAGCTGCTTCGTTCGCCCGTCACCGGCCAGCCCTGCGTCTACTGGCGGCTGCACATCGTCGAGCACCTGACCGCGCGCAGCGAGCTGGTCCACGAGATCGCCTCCCCCGAGCCGTTCACCCTGGTGTGGGGCGAGGCGGCGGCCGACGGACGCGCCGCTGTTCGGATCAGCCTCGATCCGGAAGCCGCGGCGATCGAAGGGACCCCGACCTTGCACCGCGAGGGTTCGCCCGGGGCGCTGGCGGTGGGACAGGCGTTCGGGTTCGCCGGCGCGCTGTCGGTGCAGGAGATGCTCATCCGGCCCGGCGACGAGCTGACCGCCGACGGGATGCTGGAGGATCCTGCCGCCGGGGCCGCGCCGTTCCGCGCCGTCGCCCACGGGTTGGTGTTGCACGAGGCGACGGTACGGCTGCAGTCGCGCAGCCTGGGCCCGGTGCTGCTCCCCTGGGCGGTCAGCGCCGCGGCGGCGCTGTTCGGCGGCGTCGGCGTCGCAGCCTGGGCCGCCTGGCGCCATCATGTCGGCCACCTGGCCGCGCACCATGCCGTCGGCCACTCCCCCGCGCACCTGGCGCCCGCCGAGCCGCCCCGCCGGCGGCTCCCCTAGCCGGACCGCTCGAAGGCTTCAGAGGCTGGGATCGAGGACCCGGCCCTGGAACAGGACCGCGCCGGTCGGCCGGTGGACGATGAAGAAGAGGAAGGGGCGATCCGCGACCAGCACCTGGGGAACCGAGGTGGTTCCGACGACGACGCCGGTGGCGGCCGAGGCGGTGGTCCCCTTTTCGTCGACGGCAATCGTCGCCTTGTGGACGACGTTCTGGACGACGAGATCCGGCGTCCCGTCGATGCCCGAGAGAATCGGCGGCGCCGAAGGCGTCGGTCATCCCCAGCGCCATCAGCGGGTCCTTGAGGTTGGTCGGCGTGTCGAACTTGAAACGCGGCATGATGACGTTGCCGTTCGCCGACGGGGCAACGAGGATCGGGGCGACCGTCGCGGCGGTCAGCCCGGCCTCGAACGCGTCGAAGGTCCCCGCGTCGGGCACGACCACGAACATCGAGGTGGTGTCGCCGACGTAGTCGAGGCGGGCCGCGCTCCAGCCGCTCCCGGTCGCGATGCCGCCGTTGTGTATGCCGCGCATCATCGGGACGTTCACGTCGCCGCCCGCGGCATGGAAAACGCCGGTCGGGCTGTCTTTCTCGAAGGGCGTGAGCCAGTCGCCATGGAAGAAGACCGCGTTCGCCAGCACCAGCACGGTGTCACCGGTGATCGAGCCCGGCGGGAAGAGGTCCTTGATCTGCTCCTCGGTCTTGTCCGCCACCCAGGCGTTGATCGTCTCGCGGGCAGCGTCGGCGGCGGTGGCGAAGTCCTGCACGTAGAGGCCGGCGCCGTAGTTCTCGGCCAGGAGGTCGAGGTAGGCGGGGAGGGCGGCGAAGCCGTCCTGGACCCAGGTCGAGTTGGCGATCTCCAGGCGGAACGCGTCGGCGTCGTCGCCGGCGGGGGCCGTGAGCGCGAGATCGAGCGCGTTGAACGCCGGGTGCAGGCGCTCCGCCGGCAGGGTGAAATTCAGCGCCTCCGCCATCTGCGTTGCGGTCTGGTTCCGGGCTCCGGCGTACAGCATCGCCAGCGCGGTCGAGATGCTGGTCTGAGAGAAGATGAAGTTCTTACCCGCGTGCACCGCGCGCAGCTTGGCGTGCATGTCGACCGCGAACGCGAGGTTCCCGGCGGCCAGGGCCGTGGCGTCGTCGCCGGAGACGACGGGGGCGGTGTTTCGCAGCTTTGCCGAGCGCTGCTCGGGCATCGACGGGGAAGGGGAAGGGGACCCGCCGCTGCAGGCAGTGAGCCCGAGGGTGCCCGACAGGGCGAGGAGGGTAAGCGACGCTTTGAGCGATCCGGTCCGCAATCCGATCATCATGGCGGGTCGATGAGCAAGGCCCGGGCCAGCGGATCCGGGCCTGAAGCCTCGGATCGGCGCGCCGTTGCGGGGCCCGGACTCGAATTTCCGAGAGGGGGCCGTCAGGATTTTTGGGCGTCGGACTGGGCGTCGGCGTGGGCGGCCCGGAACGCCGGCAGCGCCGCGCAGGTCGATTCGACCCGGGTCAGCGTGGGGAAGTCCTCGAGATCGACGCCGAACCGGCGCGCCGCGTAGAGCTGCGGGATCAGGTAGACGTCGGCGATGGTCAGGGTCTCGCCGATCATGAACGTCGCTGCCGTGTCGGTCGCGATCGCCTCCAGCGCGCGCAGCCCGCGGACGTTGAACTCGTGGGCGATCGCGTGGGGATCGGCCACGCCGGCGGTGCGTACGAGATCGAGCAGCGCCAGGTTCTGGAACGGCTGCGTGCCGGCGTTCACGATCTCCGCGAGCTGCCGCGCGCGTGCCCGCAGCGCCGGCGTCGCGGGGAGAAGCGCCGGGGTGGCAAACCGCTCTTCGAGGTAGTGGATGATCGCCATCGACTGCGTCAGCGCGAACGGCTGTTGCGTCCCGTGGTCGTCGTCGATCAGCAGCGGCACCTGGCCGAGAGGATTGAGCGCCAGGTACTCGGGGCGGTGCTGCTGGCCGACGTCGCGGGCCAGGTTCACCACCCGTCGCTCGAAGGGGATCCCCTTGAGGTTGAGGGCGATGCGTACGCGCCATGCCGAGCTGGAACGCCAGTAGTCGTAGAGGATCATTGCACCACCCGTTGATCGATGCGCCCGAAGATGTCACGGCCGTCGCGGTCACGCATCTCGATCGCCACGGTGTCGCCCGCCGACATGAACGGCGTCAGCGGCTCTCCTCCGTCGATCATCTCGATCGCGCGCCGCTCCGCCAGGCAGGAGACGCCGCGGGCCCGATCGGCGTTCGAGACGGTACCGCTCCCCAGGATGGTGCCGGCGGCGAACGCCCGGGTGCGGGCGGCGTGGGCGACGAGCTCGAAGAACGAGAAGTGCATCTCCCCGCACTCCGGATCTCCGATCAGAGCGCCTCTGTAGAAGGTCCGCAGCGGCAGGTGGACCCGACCGTCGCGCCAGGCGTCCCCCAGCTCGTCAGGGGTGACCGCGAAGGGGGAGAAGGCGGTCGCCGGTTTTGACTGGAAGAAGCCGAACCCCTTGGCCAGCTCGTCGGGGACCAGGTTGCGCAGGGTGACGTCGTTGGCGAGCAGCAGGAGACGGATCGACCGGGGGGCGTCGGCCGCGCGCGTGCCGCGGGGGGTGTCTCCGAGGACGACGGCGACCTCGGACTCGAAGTCGAGGCCCCACGCCGGCTCGCCGAGCGGGATGTCGTCGGTCGGTCCCAGGAGCGCGCCGGAGCCGCCCTGGTAGATCAGCGGATCGGTCTCCAGCGTCGGCGGTGGCACGGCGCCCCGCGCCCGCCGGACCAGCCGGACGTGGTTCAGGAACGCCGAGCCGTCGAGCCATTCGTAGGCGCGCGGCAGCGGCGGACCCAGGCGCTCCCCGAGGCGCCCAGGGTGGATCGAATGCAGCGGCGCGAGCGGCTCGCCGGGCGCGCCCGCCGCCAGCCGCTGGGCGAGCCCGGCCAGCGCCGGCTCCGTGCGATCCCAGTCGTCCAGCGCCGCTTGCAGCGTCGGCGCGATGCCGGTCGCGCGCGCGAACGTCCGGCCATCGGGCGCCACCACGACCAGCGTGCCGTCGCGCGTCCCGTCGCGCAGCGTCGCCACCCTCAAGCGTCCAGCCCCATCACGTCAGTGTAGTAAGCTCGCCCGCCATGGCCAAGGATCCGAAAGCGCGTCTCGGCGAAGTGCGCGGCGAGATCGACGGGGTGGACGACCAGATCCTCGCCCTCCTGAACCGGCGCGCCACCCTCGTGGGCGAGGTCGCCGATCTCAAGACCACCCTCTCCGTCCCGTTCTACGTCCCGACCCGCGAGCGCCAGATCGCCGACCGGCTCTCGAGCGCCAACCGCGGGCCGTTCCCCACCGAGGCGATCCGGGCTGTCTTCCAGGAGATTTCAGCGCCTGCCTGACGCTGGAGAAGCGGGTCCGGGTCGCGTACCTCGGCCCCGAAGGGACCTTCTCGCACATGGCGGTCAGGCAGCAGTTCGGCCAGTCGGCCCGGGCGCTCCCGATCGGGACCATCCCCGCCGTCTTCGACGAGGTCGGGCGCGGCAACGCCGACTACGGCGTGGTGCCGGTCGAGAACACGACCGAGGGGGGATCATCCACACCTTCGACACCTTCCTCGAGAGTGACCTTAAGATCAGCGCCGAGATCGCGCTGGAGGTTCACATGTGCCTGCTGACCAAGGCCGGCGTGGAGCTGGCCGACGTCGAGCGGGTCTATTCGATCCCGGTGGCGGCCGGGCAGTGCCGTCGGTGGCTGGCGACGAACCTGCCGCGCGCCACCGTGGTCGAGTCGCGCTCGACCGTCGACGGCGCTCAGCGCGCCCACGAAGATCCCCACGGCGCGGCGGTGGCGGCCGAGATCGCGGCGCGGCTCTACGACCTGGTCGTCGCCCGCCGCAACATCGAGGACTCGTCGCACAACATGACCCGGTTTCTGGTGATCGGGCGCGAGCAGGCCGAGCCGACGGGGCGGGACAAGACCTCGCTGCTGCTGGTGACCCGCGACGAGCCGGGGATCCTCTACCGGACGCTGGGCGCCTTCGCCGAGCGCGGCCTGAACATGAGCAAGATCGAGAGCCGGCCGTCGCGCCGGCGGCCGTGGGAGTACGTCTTCTTCGTCGACATCGACGGTCACGAACGCGACACACCCGTGGCGGCGGCGCTCGCCGAGGTGGGCAAGGCCTGCGAGACCCTCAAGGTTCTCGGGTCCTATCCGCGCAGCGACGCGGCGAGCCCAGCCGCGACGCCGGCCTGACGCAAACGGCACGAAGGTCGCGGAAACTGCGGATTCCTCGACAAAACGAGCCATTTCCGCGAACGCTGTTGTGAAAATGCACAACAGGGCCCGCGCTCAAGAGCGTTCGGGGCGCGGCCGATGAACGCCTGTGAAGATGGTCAGGCAAGTCCTCGTCGTCGGTACCGCTCCCGCCTCCCAGGCGGCGTTGGTGCGGACGCTCGGGTGCGCACCGACGGAGAGCGAGAGCGCGAGCGACGCGATCGCGCGCCTCGGGAGCGGCCGCTTCGACCTCTGCGTCGTCGACTGCGGGCTGCCGGCGGGTGAGGCCGCGGCGGTGATCATGAAGGCGCGGGCCTGCCGGCCGGCGGTCACCGCGGTCGCGCTGATCGCCGACGGCGCGGTCGCGGCCGCGGTCGAGGCGCTGCGCGCGGGCGCCGCCGACGTCGTCGCCCAGCCGTTTCACCCCTCGGCGCTGGAAGAGGCGCTCCGCCGCGTTGATGCCTGCCGGCCCCGACCGGGCCATGCCCGGTCGCCCCACACCGGGCGTCGCCGCGATCGGCGAGCACCCGGCGATGCGCGGCGCTCCTGGCTCAGGTCGCCCAGATCGCCGACACCGACGCCAGCGTGCTGATCCGGGGCGAGACCGGCACCGGCAAGGAGGTGATCGCGCGCCTCCTGCACGGGGCCAGCGCGCGCCGGACCGGCCCCTTCGTGGCGGTCAACATGGCCGCGATCCCCGAGCCGCTGGCCGAGGCCGAGCTGTTCGGGCACGTCCGCGGTGCCTTCACCGGCGCCGACAAGGCGCGGGCGGGGCGCCTCGTGGCCGCCCACGGCGGGACGCTGTTCCTCGACGAGATTGGCGAGATGCCCCGCAGCGTGCAGGCCAAGCTGCTGCGCGTCCTGCAGGAGCGCGAGGTGACGCCGGTCGGCGGTGGCGCCTCGAGCCCGATCGACGTGCGCGTGATGGCCGCCACCCACCGCGACCTGGAGGAGATGGTCGAGGACGGCGACTTCCGCGAGGACCTCTACTACCGGCTCGACGTGGTGCCGCTCGCGATTCCGCCGCTGCGCGAGCGGCGCGAGGACATCGCCGCGCTGGCCGAGCACTTTCGTCGCGAGGTGAACGCGCGGGAGGGGCGATCGGTCCGCGGGTTCGCGCTCGACGTCATGCAGCGGCTGACCCACTACGACTGGCCGGGCAACGTTCGCGAGCTCGAGAACCTGGTCGAGCGGCTGGTGGTGGTCGCGGGTACGCGCATGGTGGTCATGGCGGATCTCCCGTCCCACATGCGCACCGAGGTGCTCGACCTCGAGCAGCGCGGCGCTCGACCTTCCGGCGACGGGCGTCGATCTCCGCATGCTGCTGACGGGATCGAGGAACGCCTCATCGCCGAGGCGCTGGCGCGCACCGGTGGCAACCGGAACCGTGCCGCCGAGCTGCTGGGACTGAACCGAACCACGCTCGTCGAGAAACTGCGCCGCCGCAACGTCGCGTAGCGGACTACAGCGACCACACATTCTCCGTCGGTGAACGAAGTTGGAGACCGTCACCTGGTTGACGGCGTCAAACCCCGCGATCGCCAATCCCTTGACGGTCGCCATGACGCCGACATGGTCTCGCTTGATTCGTCGCGGGTCGATGACACGCCATGAACGTGGCATGCGTCGTGCTCAGGCACACGCCCATGGCGATCGAAGCGGGCAAGACGGCGAGCGCGAGCGCGACGAAGAGCACGAGCAAGAAGGCGTCGTCGAAGAAGGACCTGATGGCGCGTCGTAACGAGTACGCGGCGAAGTTCTTTCCCTACATCGAGAAGGTCGCGCGCCGGTTGGCGCGGCGCCTTCCGGCGCACGTCGAGATCGACGACCTGATCTCGTCGGGCGTCATCGGGCTGATGGAAGCGGCCGAGCGCTTCGACCCCAGCCGCGTCGATCGGTTCGAGGCGTTCGCCGAGTTCCGCATCCGCGGCGCGATGCTCGACGACCTTCGCTCGCGCGACACGCTCTCCCGCGACATGCGCCGGCTCTCGAACGAGCTGCGCGACGCCACCCGCCGTCTCGAGGCGCAGCTCGGCCGCACGCCGGACCACGAGGAGATCGCCAAGCGCCTGGGCGTCGGCGTCGACGAGCTCTACGCCCGCCAGCAGAAGCTTTCGGGCTCGTCGGTGGTCGGCATCGACGACGCGGGCCCCGACCTGCTCGAGCGGACCGGCGACCAGTCGGCCGACGACCCCTTCGAGCTCGCCTCGCGCCGCGAGATGCTGCAACCGCCTGGTGTCGGGGATCGGCGACCTGCCGGAGAAGATGCAGCAGGTGCTGTCGCTCTACTACTGCGACAACCTGAACCTGAAGGAGATCGGCTCGGTGCTGGGCGTGACCGAGTCGCGCGTCTGCCAGATCCACGGTGAGGCGACCCGCCGCCTGCGCGACCAGCTCGGTGAGCTGGCGGCGGAAGCAGCCGCGTAGAGGAACCCCTCACCTAGCCTCTCCCCCGAAGACGGGGGGAGGGATTTTCGATCTTGGGCGGCTCCCCCCGCAGACGACTTTCGGACGATTTTCGGACGATTTTCGGACGATTTTCGATTCTGGAAGTCTTTGATCTCGGGCGCTTACGACGTTCGCCCACATTGGGGCTAAAGCGCCGATCACATCTGCCGATGGTGTGGGTATGAGCGACACTCCCCGGCACATCACCCGCCGTCCCCCCCTTCCGGCCACTCGCGCTCTTCTCGGCGTCGGCGCTCCCAGCGCCACCTCACCCCAACGGGTCGAGGCGCTCCGCCGGATGGTCGCCGCGGGCCAGTACCACGTCAGCCCGCGCTTCCTGGCGGCCAAGATCTACGCCGCTGCCGGCGTGAAGCTCCCCGAGTAGCGGCGCTTCCAGGCCCCGCTAGGGCCGCCCCAGCGCCTGCTGCAGCTGGGCGCGGGCGGTGTCCAGCTTCAGCGTCGCCTGGAGCTGCAGGAAGGCGGCGCTGGTGGCGGCGAGCTGAGCGTCGGAGAGCTCGATGCCGTTGCCGACGCCGGTGCGGTACCGGATCTCGGCCAGCTCGAGGCGGCCGTTGGCGGCGGTCACCGACCGCGCCGTGGCCGACAGCGCGGCCTTGGCCGCGGCGATCGCCAGCCGGGCCTGGTCGACCTGGACCCTGACCTGGAGCCTCAGGCTGTCGGCCTGGGCGCGCAGCGCCGCCAGGTTGGCGTCCCCCTCGCGGACGGCGGCGCGTACCAGTCCCCCCTCGACGAGCGGCCAGGACAAGACCAGGCCGCCGCTCCAGTTCCAGGCGAGGCGATCGAGGTTCGGGCCGGCGTAGGTGAGGCCGGTCGTGGCGCTCAGCGTCGGAAAGTAGCGGTCGCGGGTGGCCTGATTGGACAGGTCCTGCGCCCGCAGCTGATCGGTCAGCGACGCGAGCTCGGGGCGAGCGGCTATCGCCTCGTCGACCAGCGGGTCGAGCGCGCCGTCTTCGCCGGGGAGCGGGCCGCTGGGGGGGCCGGCCACCTCGTAGGTGGCGGGCGCCTCGACCCCCATCATCTGGTTGAGGAGCGCCCGGGCGGTGCCGTAGTCGTTCTGGGCGTTGATGAGCGCCAGCTCGGCGTTGGCCTGATCGGCCAGGGCTTGCAGGAGATCGATCTGCGGCCGGGTACCGACCTCGGTGAACGCGCGGATCTGGTCGACGTGGCGGGTCTGGTTGTCGAGCGCCGTTCGGGCCACGCCGATGGCGTCGCGCGCGGCCCGTGCCATGAAGAACGCGGTCCGGATCGACAGGTCGGCGGAGAGGTGAGTCGCCTGCTCGTTCTTCGCCTGCGCGTCGGCGTTGGCGCGCGCGGCTTTGCGCCGCTGCCAGGCCTGGCCGAAGTCCCAGAGGAGCTGGCTGGCGCTGATCCCGGCTGCGCCAGAAGCTGAAGGTGTCGAACGAGGAGGTGGTGGTCACCGCCGCCCCGCCCGACCCGATCGAGCCCGGGAGGCGCGACCAGGTTGCCGGTGCTGAACGGACGTAGCTGCCGGTCACGTTGACCTGGGGGAGCAGCGCAGCCCGCACCTCGTCCACGCGGGCGTCGGCCGCCGCCGTCTGGGCGCTCGCCTGCCGCAGCGCCGGCTGGTTGGCGCGGCCGATCGTCAGCGCCGCGTCCAGCGTCAGCTCGGCGGGGAGCTGGGTCTCCTCGGCGCGCGCGGCCGGCGTCGCCGCCAGCGTCAGCAAGAAGCCGAGGGCCAGCGCCGTCCGCCTCACTCGAACCTCAGCGCGTCGATGGGGTCGAGCCGGGAGGCCTTGCGGGCCGGGTAGAGGCCGAAGGCGACCCCGACGACCGCGGAGAACCCGACGGCGATGACGATGATCTGCGGCCGGACGAGCAGCGGCCACTGGAACCGGTTGGAGAGCTGCTCGGCGATCGCGAGCCCGGTCGCCACGCCGACCACCCCCCCCATCACCGACAGCGTCAGCGCCTCGACCAGGAACTGGGTCAGGATGTCGTACCGGCGCGCCCCCACCGCCATGCGCAGCCCGATCTCGCGCGTCCGCTCGGTGACGCTGACCAGCATGATGTTCATGATCCCGACGCCGCCGACCAGCAGCGACACCGCGGCGATCGACGCCAGCAGCGTCGTCAGGGTCTGCGTCCCTTCTTGCTGGGCCGCCGCGAGCTCCGAGAGGTTGCGGATCGAGAAGTCGTTCTCGACCCCGCGGCCGAGGTTGTGCCGCTCTCGCAAGAGGCCGGTGATCTGGCGCTGGGCCCGCGCGGTCGCGTCCTGCGACGCCGCGCCGACCATGATCGTCCCGGGGAGGAACTTCTTCAGCCCCCCCTGGATCTTGGCCATGAAGGTGGTGGCCGGGATGAACACGGCGTCGTCGTAGTCCTGTCCCATGGGCGACTGCCCCTTGCGGGCCAGCACGCCGACGATCTGGAAGGGGACGTTGCGCACCCGCACCGACTGGCCGACGGGGTTCACGTTCGGGCCGAACAGCTTGTCGGCGACGGTCTGCCCCCAGCACGATCGTCTTGGCTCCGCCCTCGACGTCCGCGGACCGAGAACAGCGCCCCCATCCCGGCCGGCCAGCTGCGGATCTGGAAGTATTCGGGGGTGGTGCCGGTGACGCTGGTGCTCCAGTTCTGCTCGTCGGTGATCAGCTGGGCGTTCGAGCGGAGCTGAGGCGCCGCGTACTCGACCGAGCGAGATCTCGCGCTGGATGGCGGCCAGATCCTCCCAGGTGAGGGTCGGCATCGACCCGAACCCGCCGTGGGCGCCCCCCGCGGTCGTCGTCCCCGACATCACGATCAGCAGGTTCGAGCCCATCGCCGCGAACGACTTCTCGACCATCGCCTTGGCGCCGTCGCCGATCGCCACCATCGCGATCACGGCGCCGACGCCGATGATGATCCCCAGCGCCGTGAGGAAAGAGCGCAGCTTGTTGCGCATCAGCGCCTTGCTGGCGATCCGGATCGTCTGCAGGCCGGTCACGGGGACGGCTCCCCGGCAGGGCGATGGCTGTCGGCCGCGGCGTCCTCCGCCTGTTCTTGCGCCCGCAGCGCCCGCTCCCGCTCCAGCGCGACGCGCGCGTCGGCCGGCTCCTGCCGGCGATCGACCCGGACGCGCCCGTCCTTCATGCTCGATCACCCGCCCGGCAAAGCCCGCGATGTCGGGCTCGTGGGTGACGAGCACGATGGTGATGCCGGTCGACCAGAGCTCCTGGAACAGCGTCATCATCTCGATGCTGGTCTCGGAGTCGAGGTTGCCGGTCGGCTCGTCGGCCAGGATCACCTTCGGCTGCGTCACCAGCGCGCGCGCGATCGCGACCCGCTGCTGCTGCCCGCCCGGACAGCTGGTTCGGGTGGTGGTGGATGCGCGACCCGAGGCCGACGCGCGCCAGCGCGTCGTGGGCGCGCCGCTTGCGCTCGGCGGCGGGGACGTCGGCGTAGAGCAGCGGCAGCTCGACGTTCTCGAGCGCGGTCGTGCGGGACAGCAGGTTGAAGCTCTGGAACACGAACCCGAGCGTCCGGTTGCGGATGCGCGCCAGCCCGTCGGAATCGAGCTGGGAGATCGGATGGCCGTCGAGCCGGAACTCGCCCGCGGTCGGTTTGTCGAGACAGCCGAGGATGTTCATCAGCGTCGACTTGCCCGAGCCCGACGCCCCCATCACCGCCACGAACTCGCCCGCGTCGACGGTGAGCGTCACGCCGCGCAGCGCGTGCACCTCGACGTCGCCGAGCTTGTAGACCTTGGTGACGCCGTCGACGTCGACGATGTGGGGCGCGCCGGCGACGGGTGACGCTTCGCCCATCAGAACATCCGGCGGAAGGCCTGTGCGCCGGCGGGTTGCCCCTTGCCCTCGCCGCCGGGCATCTCGGCGTCCGTGATCACGCGATCGCCCTCGTGCAGCTCGGGGGCTTCAATCTCGGTGTTGACGCCGTCGGTGACGCCGACCCGCACCCGCACCGGCTCGGCGGCGGCCCCGCGCAGCAGCCAGAGCATCCGTCGGTCCGGCGGTTCGCCGCTGCCCGGTTTGCCGCCGTGGCGTTGCCCGCCCCCGGCGGGCCGTCCGGCGCCGGCACCGGCACCCCTTTCCGCGCGCGGGTGCTGGCCGCCGCCGGCCTGGCCGCCGGCCGCACGCGCCAGCTCGGGCGGCGGCTGGAACCGCAGCGCCGCGTTCGCCACCCGCAGCACCGCCTCGCGGTGATCGAAGACGAAGGTGACGTTGGCGGTCATTCCCGGGCGCAGCTCGAGGTCCGGGTTCGCGACGTCGATCACCGCGTCGTAGGTGACGACGTTCTGCTGCGTCTGGGGTGCGTTCCGGATCTGCCGGACCATCCCCCTGAACGTCTTGGCGGGGTAGGCGTCGACGGTGAACGTCGCCTCCATCCCCGCCCTCAGCTTGCCGATGTCGGCCTCGGCGACGCTGGTGTCGACCTGCATCTTGGTCAGGTCCTCGGCGATCAGGAACAGCGTCGGCGCCTACAGCGATGCGGCCACGGTCTGCCCGACGTCGACGCTGCGCGAGATCACGACGCCGGTGGTGGGCGACAGGATCGTCGTGTAGTCGAGGTTCACCTGCGCCTGGTGCAACGACGCCTTGGCCTGGGCCATGTTTCCCCGCGCCGCGGTCAGATCCCCTTCGGCCGCGCGCAGGGTCGCCTGCGCGGTGTCGAGATCGGCCTGCGCTATCGCCTTGCGGTCGTAGAGCTGCACCGCGCGGGTCGTGCTGCAGCTTCGCGTTGTCGGCCTGGGCCTGCAGCTTCACCACGGTCCCCTCCGCGGCCATGTGGTTCGCGCGCGCCGACTCCAGCGCGGCCGCGAACAGCGAGGGTTCGATCTTGGCGATCACCTGCCCCTTCTTCACCTGCGAGTTGAAGTCGGCGTGAAGCTCCTTGATCCGCCCCGACACCTGCGTGCCGACCTGGACCGTGACCAGCGCCGACAACGTCCCGGTGGCGGTGACCTTGGCCACGACGGAGCCGCGATCGACCGTCACCGTCTCGAAGCGCGGCGGGGCGTTCGCCGCGACGTGGCGCCGCCAGGCCCAGATCCCCACGCCGCCGCCCACCAGCACGACCGCGATCAGCACGACGGCGAACGATCTCTTCATCTGAGGGCTTCTCTTCCGACCCGTCCGGCGACGGTGAAGTTAGGGGTTCTTACCATCCTACCGGGGGCGGTGTACCTTCGCGCGCCATGGAGCGACGGATGTTTCTGGCCTCGGCCGCGGCCGGCGCGTTCGGCGGGGCCGCCTCTCGCCGCGTGGCGCGCGCCGCCGACAAGGACGCCAGGTCGGCAGGCAAGGGGGCCAAAGGGGAGACGTCAGGCAAGCCGCTCGCGTTCCCGAAGGGCTTCGTCTGGGGCGCCGCCGCGGCGTCCTACCAGATCGAAGGGGCCCCGGCCGAGGACGGCAAGGGGCCGTCGATCTGGGACATGTTCAGCAAGAAGCCGGGCTCGGTCTGGAAGGACCAGAGCGGCGACGTCTCCTGCGACCACTACCACCGCTACAAGGAAGACATCGCGCTGATGAAGGCGATGGGGCTGCAGGCCTACCGGCTCAGCATCTCGTGGCCGCGCGTGCAGCCCGAAGGGACGGGCGCGACCAACGCCAAGGGTCTGGACTTCTACGATCGGCTGATCGACGAGCTCCTCCGCGCAGAGATCACGCCGTGGGTCACGCTCTACCACTGGGATCTCCCGCTCGCGCTCTACCGCCGCGGCGGCTGGCTGAACCGCGAGAGCGCGGGCTGGTTCGCCGACTACGCCACGTTGATCGGCAAACGGTTTGGCGACCGCGTCCACCACTGGATGCCGCTCAACGAGCCGCAGGTCTTCCTCGGCGCGGGCCTCATCCAGGGGCGGCACGCGCCGGGCGACAAGCTGCGCTTCGCCGAGTTCCTGCACGCCTGCCACAACACTCTCCTCGCGCACGGGGGCGCGGTGCGGGCGCTGCGCGCGTCCGCCAAGGGGCCGATGAAGATCGGCACGGCCCAGGCCGGCTACAACTACGTCCCCGCCACCGACAGCGCCGACGATCTGAAGGCGGCGCGCGCGCGTTACTTCGCGACGCCCGACGACAGCTACAAGCAGAACGCCTGGTGGCTCGACCCGATGGTGCTCGGCAAGTATCCCGAGGACGGCGTGAAGCTCTACGGCGCGTCGATGCCGGTGATCCGCCAGGGCGACATGGAGGCGATCAAGCAGCCGCTCGACTTCATCGGCATGACCCTCTACAGCGCCGATCCGGTGCGCAAGGGCCAAGGAAAGGGGACGGAAGGTAAGCCGGAGGTAGTCCCCTGGCCGGCCGGCTACCCGATCACCGGCTTCGAGTGGGCGGTGGCGCCGTCGATCATGCGCCTGGTGCCGACCTGGCTGCACGAACGCTACAAGCTGCCGATCGCCATCGTCGAGAACGGCCTGTCGTCACGCGACTGGGTGGACGCCGACGGCGCCGTTCACGACCCCGGCCGGATCGACTTCACCGCCCGCTATCTGCGCGAGCTGGCCGCCGCCATCGCGGCCGGCGTCCCCATCGACGCCTACTTCCACTGGTCGATCCTCGACAACTTCGAGTGGGCCGAGGGCTACAAGCACCGCTTCGGTCTGATCTACGTCGACTACGCGACCCAGAAGCGCACCGTGAAGGACAGCGGCCACTGGTACCGCGAGGTGATCGCCTCGAACGGGAAGACCGCGCTCGCGATGCCGGGGCTCGACCGGCCGCTGTACTGAGTCAGGCCCGGAGGGCGGTGCGCAGCTGCCGGCGGCGACCGATCGTGTCGCCCACTTTCTCCCCGCGCTCGAAGAAGGCGGTGTCGATGAAGTCGCGCTTGCCGTTCCGGCGCACGAGGAGGATCCCGTCCACCTCGCCATCGGCATACGACGTCACCTCCGCCAGATCGTCGAAGTGCCAGCAGCGCATGCCGCGGGCGTCGCGCACCACGATCGCGTCCGGCGTCACGATCAGCGTCGGCCGCTTGCTTGGCCGCTCGTCCTCTTCGTTGGTGCCGGGCACGGCCAGCAGGGCCAGGGCGACGCCGAAGATGGCCAACAGCGCCGCGGCCACCCTGCTGCTGCCGGCCAGCACCAACGACAGCGCGAAGCCGTCGACGATGAGCGCCAGCCAGGCGCAGCTCCGTCGTCGGGGGGCGTCCGGGTCCCGCTGGAAGAAGGCGATTGTCCCCCGGGGCACGCGCCCCGCGTCCACGCTCAGCAGCGCCTGGACCTCGGTCATCGATATGAACATCGTCGTCGAGGTGGCCGGTCTTTAGGTTTTCGTTTGGGTCGACAGGTTGTTCGGGCCTTTCTGCCTTCCGGTTAGAATCGCGGCAATGAGAGCTTATTTAGGCGGGTGGTTCGTCGTTGCTTGTTTGGCGGTCGCGGGTTGTGGGGGAGGCGGGGCCGACGGAGTCGGCGGCTCCGGCGGCGCACCTCCTGCTCCCGGCGAAGAGCGCGGACCCTGTCGCAGCACCGGGACTGCCTGTAACGCCGGCCTCGTCTGCTTGTCCAACCTCTGCGTGAGTCCCGGCGCAGCCGGCGGTCGTGGGGGCACCGGCGGCAGCGGGGGCACCGGCGGTGGCCCAACCGGCGTCGCCGGCGGAGCGGCAGGAAGCGGCGGCACCGCGATCGCGGGCTCGGGAGGTACCGTGACGGGCACCGGTGTCGGAACCGCGGGCACCGGTGTCGGAACCGGGGGCACGGGCGGTGTTGTCGGAAGCGCAGGCACCGCGGGCGCCGGTGCGGGCGGCGCCGGTGCGACGGCAGGAGCCGGCGGTGGCGCCGCGGGCGCGGGCGGTGGCGCCGCGGGCGGCGGCGGTGGCGTCGCAGGCGCGGGCGGCGGCGTCGCAGGCGCGGGCGGCGGCGTCGCGGGCGCGGGCGGCGGCGTCGCAGGCTCCGGCGGAAGCAACCTGGCCGGGGCTGGCGGCAGCGGAGGCGCAGCACCTACCTCCCCCTGCGGGAACGGCATCGTCGAGTCGGGCGAAGTCTGCGATTGCGGCACCGACGCGAAAAAGGCGCCCACGGCGCTCTGCCCGGGGCCGAACGGCGTTTTCTTCGGCGACGCGACGGGCTGCTCCAAGACCTGCACCAAGGAGCCAAGTTGCCGCGACGGCGCCACGACGCACGCCTGCGACACGACCTGCGGCAACGGCAGCAAGGAGCAGGGCGAGGAGTGCGACGACGGCAACCTCTTCTCGGGTGACGGCTGCAACGCCGCGTGCAAGGTCGAGTCCGGCTTCACCTGCACCGATGAAGTGAAGGCCGAGGCCGAGGACTGCGCCAGCGGGGGCGGTAAGTGCCTGAAGCTCCCGATCATCTACCGCGACTTCAAGAACGAGAGCGTCAGCGGCGGCCACCCCGACTTCTTCTACATGGGGGCGGCGATCTCGCCCGCGCTCAGCATCAACGGCGTGCAGGGGCAGGTGGGCGCGATCTCGTACGACAGGCGATACTGCGTCGCGGTCTCGGGCGGTCCGGCCAAGAAGGGTGACTCCGTCGGGCGTTGCTGGGATTCTGGCGTCACCGACGCTCGACGCGAAGGGGAAGCCGACGTTCAACAGCAGCCGCAACGGGGGCGGTGCGAACGCGACCTTGTGCGACTGCCAGTTCATCGACTGGAGCCACGACACCAACGGCGGCCACGTGCCCGGCGCGACGGCCGCGCAGAGCCCGACCTATGGCCTCCCGACGTTTACCGACGGAGCCAGTGGTCACCCGATGTACCGCGGCCCGGCGCCCATGGTGAAGGACGCGACCAGCTTTGGTCAGTGGTTCGTGGACGGCGCGTTCACGAACGACACGCACACGGCCGGGACGCTGGAGCTGGCCCAGCTGCCGGGTGACCAGTACCAGTTCAGTAGCCCGCCGCACTTTGTCTACGGCGGGTTCTTTCCGCTCGACCCGCCCGGACATTTTCCGAGTGGCGGCGGCAACAACGGCCCGGGGACGGCGACGATGGTCGGCTCCGAGAAGATGCTGTGCAATCTGTGGCCCTACTGGATCCCGACGGCGTTCCCGAGCTGCAAGGGCGACCAGTATCTCTTTCCGCCCAGCGTGACGCCGCTGACCGGCATGTGGGTCATCGGCGCCCAGGGCTGGTACCACGACTTCTGGTACACGACCGAGTCGCGCGTCCAGCTCACGTTCACGGGCGCTCCGTTCAGCCTGCAGTCCCACGGCGACGACGACCTGTTCATCTTCATCAACGGCAAGCTCGCCGTCGATCTCGGCGGCACCCACGTGCGCCTCCCCGGCAAGGTCTCGGTCGGCGCCGATGGCCAGGCGACGATCATCGAGGGTGGGTCGGTCGACGCCACCGGGAACATCAATCCGTGCCCGACGGTCGACCCGGCGACGGGGCTGACGCCGAACGCGCTGACGAACACCGATGGCTGGAATCACGTCAACTGCACCAACAGCACCTGCGACTGCCGGAGTCGTACCGTCGATCTGGGCCTGGTGGTCGGTCGCGCCTACGAGATCGTCGTGTTCCACGCCGAACGCCACCCGTCGGAGTCGAACTTCCAGCTCACTGTCAGTGGTTTGACGACCCGCCGGTCGCACTGCGTCCACTGACGGCCGCCTGCCGTACCGTCAGCCGCCCCTGACCGGCCTTGCCATTCTGGCAGGGTGGTTGCCCCGAGCCCGGCGAACGCGCCAGGAGTGTGCGTGAAAGCGCGTGGCCCGGAGGTTGCTGAAGGGAGAGGCATGCGCATCGCGATTGCTCTTCTCGCCGGCGTGCTGGCGTCGGGCGCCACCCTGGCGTCGGCCGCCCCGGAACGACCTGCCGACCCGACCGGGTGCCGCAAGCTCCCGGCCGGCCAGCGCGTCGTGAAGCTGAACCTGAAGCCGAACACCGACGTCGCCGATCTGGTCGCCTGGATCTCGTCGGTAACGTGCAAGTCGTTCCTGTTGCCGAGTGGGATCGCCGGCGGCAAGACGGTCACGGTCGTTTCGCCCCAGCTCATCTCGACCGGCGAGGCGTACGCCCTGTTCCTCGACGCGCTCGACTCCGTGGGGTTGACGGTCTACCAGTCGGGGAAGTTCATGCGCGTCATCGAAGTGGCGCGCGCCAAGCAGTCACCGATTCCGCTGATCACTTCGGAGCCTGCTCCTTAGCGGCGGTTCCGCGTCCGCGCGCCGCTACGCCGGGACGAACCGGTAGCCGCTGCCGCGAACCGTGACGAAGTAGATCGGGCGGTCGGGGTCGGGCTCCAGCTTGGCGCGCAGCTGGGCGACGAAGTTGTCGACGGTGCGGGGCTGGCCGCCGGGGCGTACGCCCCAGACCTCGCGCACCAGCTCGTCGCGCGAGAAGACGCGGTGGCCGTTGCGGCAGAAGAAGATCAGCAGCTCCATCTCCAGGTGGGTCAGCGGCACGGGCGCGCCAGCGCGCGTCACGGTGCGCGAGGCCAGGTCGATGCGCACGTCGCCGAAGCCCAGCTCCGTCGGGGCGGCGACGACCTCGCGGGGGCGGGTTCGGCGCAGCACCGCCGCCACCCGGGCCATCAGCTCGGCCAGCGCGAACGGCTTGGTCACATAGTCGTCCGCGCCCAGCTGCAGCGCGGCGACCTTGTCGAACTCGTCCTGCCGCGCCGACAGGACGATGATCGGGACGCGGTCGCCGGCGGCGCGCAGCTCCTCCAGCACCGCCAGCCCGCTCTTGCGGGGGAGCGAGATGTCGAGCAGCACCAGATCGGGGTGGCTGTTCGCGATCAGCGTCGAGGCGGCGTCGCCGTCGGCGGCCGCCTCGGTGCGGTAGCCGTGTAGTCCCAGGTTCAGTGCCAGCCCGCCCGCGATGGCGGCGTCGTCCTCGACGATCGCGACCAGCGGGGCGTCTGCGTCGGACATCACGCGGCCTGCCGCACCATCGGAAGGGTGATGCGGAACGTGGCGCCGCCCGTGGGGGCGTTGGCCCGCACGTCGACCTGGCCGCGGTGCGCGCGGACGATGGCCCGGACGATGGCGAGCCCCAGGCCCGAGCCCGTGGTCCCGGAGTCGTCGGCCGCCTTGCCCCGCTGGAATTTTTCGAAGATGCGGCGCTCCTCCGGCTTTACCACGCCGGAGCCATTGTCCTCGACAGCGATGACCACGTGCTTGAGGTCCGCGACCGAGGCCGAGACGGTGATCCGCTTGCCTTCGGACGGCGTGTACTTCCAGGCATTCCCCAGCAGGTTCCCGACCGCCTGGGCCAGAGCGGCGCGATCGCCGCGGACCATCAGGCCCGGGTCGACGTTGACCCGCAGGTCCACCTTGTCCGTCAGGTTGACGGTGTCGAACGCCGCCAGGGCGTCGGCGATGATGTCGGCGACGGCCACGTCGCGGCGCTCGAACACGGCGTGGTGCGATTCGAGCTTGGAGAGGTGGATCAGCTTGTCGACCAGGCCGTCGAGCCGCACCAGCTCCTGGGCGGTGACGTTCAGGCAGCGCTGCTGTTCGGCATCGTCGAGGCGTGCCGTACGGAGCGTGTCAATGAACATCCGGATCGACGTCAGCGGCGTTCGCAGCTCATGCGAGACCGAGGCCAGGAACTCGTTCTGCACCGCGGCCAGTCCGGCCCCGCGGGTCACGAACATCGTCCCCACGGCGTAGCCGACCAGCGCGACGGCGCAGAAGGCGAGCACCAGGATGCCGCCGGCGATGGCCATGTACTTCGAACCCCCCTCGGCCAGGAAGAGTATGCCGAGAGCAGTCATCAGCATCGTCGGGATCAACGCCGTGAGCGTGAAGATGACCCGAGCGCGCTGCAGGAGGACCGTGGTGGGGGAGCGGAGCCTCACTCCCCCTATTGTGCCAGACCTCAGAGGCTGGCGTCGGGTCGCGGCGCGTCCAGCGCCGACTGTGGAGGTCGTCGTAGGTCCCAAATTATCCCCAGAGCGGCCAGTAGCCGCAGGACGTAGTAGGTAATGTCTATCTGCCACCAGTGGAATCCCTGGTTGGCCGAGCTGGGATAGTGGTGGTGGTTGTTGTGCCAGCCCTCGCCCGTGGTGAGCAGGGCCAGCGCCATGCTGTTCCGTGAGTCGTCGTCAGTGGCGTAGCGCCGGCGCCCGAACATGTGCGACAGCGAGTTGATCGCGAACGAGCCGTGCCACACCAGGACGCTCGAGACGAAGAAGCCCCAGACCAGCCCGTGCGCGCCGCCGAGGAACAGGAAGGCCAGAGCCAGCCCGATCACCGGCAGGATGGGAATGTTCCCCTTGTTCAGCCAGCGCAGCTCGGGGTACTTGGCCAGGTCGCCCACCAGCTCCATATCGGTCTCGTTCCAGGCCGGGCCCATGACCCAGCCCATGTGCGAGTAAAAGAAGCCGCGGCGCTTGGCCGAGTGGATGTCGTTCGCCGTGTCCGAGTGCTTGTGGTGGAAGCGGTGATGGCTGGCCCACCACAACACCCCGCGTTGCGCCGCGCTCTGAGACGCGACCGCCAGCAGGAACTGGAACACCCGCGAGGTCTTGAACGCCCGGTGCGCGAAGTAGCGGTGATAGCCGGCGGTCACGACGACCATGCGCACGAAGTAGGCGCCGATCGCCAGCGCGAAGCCGCTCCACGACCACCCCAGGCAGAAGACACCGACGATGGCGGCGATGTGAACGCCCCAGAACGCCAGGGTCGTCGTTCGTACATAGTCCCTCCACCCAAGGGCGGGGACGGGGGCCTGAACGTCGTCTATGGAGGCTGTAGTCACCCTTCGACGGTAACCGGCCGGGTGTCAGTCGGACGCAATCCCTCGGTCACGGTTGTGTCAGGACCGAGCTTTGCGTCAGACGGAGGCGAGACAATGGCGGGTGGGATACCGCGTACGTCCCAGACCAGTCCGACGGCCGCGAGCAGCCGCAGGACGTAGTAGGTGACGTCAATCTCCCACCAGCGGAAACCCTGCCGGGCCGAGCTTTGGTAGTGGTGGTGGTTGTTGTGCCAGCCCTCGCCGGTGGTCAGCAACGCCAGCGCCATGCTGTTGCGCGAGTCGTCCGTCGTGTCGTAACGGCGGCGGCCGAACAGGTGGGCGAGCGAGTTGATCGTGAACGTGCCGTGCCACAGCAGGACCGTCGAGACGAAGAATCCCCAGATGAGGCCGTGGACGCCGCCCAGCGCCAGGCAGGCGAGCGCGTAGACCAGCGCCGGCAGCAGCTGGATGCGCTTCCGATTCAGGAAGCGCAGCTCGGGGTACTTGGCGAGATCGCCGACCAGCTCGAGCCGGGTCTCGTTGTTGCCCGGCCCGAGGATCCAGCCGAGGTGCGCATACCAGAAGCCGCGCTGGAGAGCCGAATGGACGTCCTGCGGCGTGTCCGAGTGCTTGTGGTGCCAGCGGTGGTGGGCGGCCCACCAGAGCACGCCTTTCTGCGCGGCGCTCTGGGCGCCGAACGCGAGCAGGAACTGAAACAGCCGAGACGTCTTGAACGTCCGGTGCGAGAAGTAGCGGTGGTACCCGGCCGTGACCACGACCATCCGGACGAAGTAGGTGCCTACGGCGAGGCAGAGGCCGCTCCACGACAGACCGGCGTAGACCACCCCGGCCAGCGCGACCAGGTGAATGGTCCAGAACGGCACCGCCCCGACGCCGAAGTAGAGCCGGCGGGTGGCAGCTTGCGAGGGGCTCGAGATACCAGCGCCTTCGGCAGACATCATCTCCTTTGTAGCGGTGGTGCCATCAGGGGGTGGACAGCTCTCGGTCACAATTCCGTCAGCTGGGCCTAACGCCCGTGGCTGACACCGACTCGGGGAGAAACCGCAGCGCGGCGCCGCGGCGCGGCTGGCGCGCGGCGGCGTAAGCTTATGGCCAGAGTGCTTTCAGCGCGCCCAGGTGGCTGGCCCACTCCTTGGCGGCGCGCGCCATGATGACCGCCTGATCGCGGCGGCGGATGGCGGGGCGCTGTCCGAAGACGTCGAAGTTCGCGGCCTCGATCTTGTCGAGGATGGTGGTGCCGACCAGCCAGATCAGCGTCAGCTCCATGCGCAGATCGCTCCCCAGCTTTTCCAGCAGCGGGCGGCCGCGGTCGTAGAGGGCGCGGGTGCGGGCGACCTGGAAGCGCAGCAGATCGCGCAGCGGCTGCGTCGGCTTCAGCGCCTTGAGGTCGGCCTCGGTGACGCCGAAGAAGTGCAGGTCCTCGGCCGGGATGTAGACATGGTCGCGGGCGGCGTCGGCGGCCACGTCCTGCCAGAAGTTGGTGAGTTGCAGCGCCGTCGAGATCTCGTCGGCGTAGCGGACCAGCTCGGGATCGCGGTAGCCGAACAGCGGCAGCAGCAGTCGGCCGGCCGGTTCGGCCGAGCGCGCGGTGTAGCCGCGCAGCGACTGGAAGCTGGAATAGCGGCGGACCTCCATGTCCATCCGGAACGCCGCCAGCATGTCCTCGAGCGGCGGTATCGGCAGCTCGCGCTTGTCGATCGTGTCGGCGAGCGCGACGAAGACCGGGTGCTCGGCCTCGCCGTGGGCGCAGCGGCTGAGCGCCTCCTCCCAGCGATCCAGCGCCTCGACCCGCCGCCCCTCGTACTCGGGCTCGTCGGCGAAGTCGTCGGCGCTGCGCGCGAACGCGTACAGCGCGACGACGTGCGGGCGCAGCCGGGTCGGGACGAAGCGCGACGCGACCGGGTAGCTCTCGGTGTGGGCGCGCGCGAACTCCTCGCAGTAGGCGTAGGCGCGATCGACCGGCCACGGCCCCTCGGGCGGATCCAGCCAGCGGATCGGAGGCTTCGCCACCGACAGCGCCGGCGCGCCGGTGCCGGTCTCGCGGCCGCCCTTGAAGATGGTCCGGATCATGACCGTTCCGGTTCTAACACGGGCAACGGCTGTGATTGGCGTCGGTGCAGCGCCATGTGGCCGCGCTGGATCCCCTCGGTGGCCAGCGCGCGCAGCGCGGCCAGGTTCGAGGCGAGGCCGGCGGCGCCGATCACCATCGCCAGCGTCGTCGCGTCGGTGACGCCCAGCAGGCGCTGGCCGAGGCGCGCCCCCGCGTGCGTCTGGAGGCTGCCACCGACGGTGCCGACCGCCATCGGCATCTCGAGCCGCCCGTGAAGGTCGTTCCCCTCGGCGCGCCAGACCGCCAGCGGGCGGTAGCGGCCGTCGGCGGCGGCGAAGGCGTGCGCGCCGGCCTCGACGCCGCGCCAGTCGTTGCCGGTCGCGATGACGACGGCGTCGACGCCGTTCATGATCCCCTTGTTGTGGGTGGCGGCGCGGTAGGGGTCGTCCTCGGCGAACAGCGAGGCGGCGACGATCCCGTCGCGCACCGCCGCGCCGTCGAGCTCGCTCGTCGCCAGCGCCGTCGCCGGCACCCGCGCGGTGACCCGCACCCGGCGCCGGTCGCAGAGGTTGGTCAGGATGCGCAGCCCCGAACGTCCGCCGGCCAGCGTGGCCACGCGGTCGGCCAGCGCCTCGGCGACGGTGTTCACCATGTTGGCGCCCATCGCGTTCCGGCAATCGATGTGGACGTGGGCGATCACGCGATCGGGGAAGGTGCGGACCTCCAGCGCGCGGGCGCCGCCCCCGCGGTCGACCAGGCGGGGTAGGGTCGCGTGCGCCAGCGCGAGGAGCTCGACGCTGGCCGCCTCGATGCGGGCCGCGGCGGCCGCCGGATCGCGCACCCCCATGATCTCGATCTGCGCGGTCATCACCGGCTCGTCGGCGTCGGCGATGAACCCGCCTCCCTCGCGCACCATGCGCGCCGCGTTCGAGGCGGCGGCGATCACCGACGGCTCCTCGACCGCCATCGGCACCAGGTAGTCTCGGCCGTTGATCTGGAAGTTGAGGCCCACGCCCAGCGGCAGCGCGTAGATGCCGATCGCGTTCTCGATCACCCGGTCGGCGGTCGCGGTGTCCATCCCGCCCCCGGTCAGGGTCGCGAGGTCCTGCTCCGACAGATCGGCCCGAAGGCGGAGCAGGCGGCGCCGCTCGTCGACGGGCAGGCGATAGAAACCGGGGATGCGCGAGCCGCTGTTCTGTTCCGACATGTTGGTTTGCTATTCCACCGCCAGGCCGTGCGCGGCGGTCCCTATCTTAAGGATTTCGAGTCCCAGGTGGGGGGCGCGTTCGCGAAAGGTCGCGGCGGCGCCGCGATCGGTCAGAAAGGCCACGCCGACGTCGCCGCCCCCTGCGCCCGACGGCTTGGCGGTCCCACCCAGCTCCTCGGCGAGCGTCGCGGCCGCGCGGACCGGATCGGTCCAGATGTCGATGCCGGCATCGCGCTCCAGCGCCGCGAGGGCGACGCCCGCGTCCCGGGCCGCGGCGACCACGGCGCCCCCGTCGGCGGCCTGCCAGCCGCGCAGGAAGGCGTCAGCGGCGTCGCGGATCTCGGTCATGCGCGCGGCATGGCGCGCCGGATCGCGCGCAGCTAGGGCTTCGATCGTCCGGACGGCGTCGGCCGTCGAGCGCGACGTGCCGGCGGAAAAGACGATCACCTCGATGGGCCGTGCGGACAGGGGCTCGATCTTCGGGGCGGCCTCGGCGGTCCGGCCGTAGGCCATCACGCCGCCGAACACCGCGGCGGCGACGTCGGCGCCCGACCCGCGTCCCCCTTGCGCGGCCCGGTGGGCGCGCTCGGCCAGCACGAACAGCAGCGGGCGATCGCGCGCGAGGTCGGCGCCCGCCGCCGCGAACGTGGCCCCGACGGCGACGGCGGCCGCGGCGGCGCTGGAGCCGAGGCCCAGCTTGCGGTCGCCGTCGCTGAGCGCGCTGCTGTCGACGAGCGGCGCGCCGTCGGGCAGGGGCAGCCCCTGGGTCTCGAGGTGCCCGCGGGCGAGGCGAACCGCCTCGGCGACCACCGGCGACGCCGGCGCGGCGCCGGCCACGAACCGCCCGGTCACCCGGCGATCGACGGCGGCGACGACGGCGGTTCCGCCGCTCAGCACGCCGTACTCGCCGACGAGGAACAGCTTCCCCGGCGCGCCGACGGCTGGATACGGGCCGGCGCTCATGACGGCTCGACGAGACGCGCGCCCGGACCGGGCGCCGCGATCTGGGTGCGCAGCACGCCGGGGAGCGCCCCCAGCGACGCGGCGACCTTCGCGGCGTCGGTCGCCGCGCACAGCGCCTTGACGTGGGGGCCCGCGTCGATCGTGAAGTAGACCGGGGTGCCGCCGTCGCGCAGCCGGCGGACGCCGTCGATGGCTGCCAGCGTGGCCGGGTTCCAGTAGATGATGCCGGGATCGGCGGCCAGCGCGGCGGCGTGCATGCGCAGCGCGCTCCGCTCGGCGACGACGCCCAGGGCCGCGAGCTCGCGCCCGGCGATGGCGGCGCGGGCGGCGGCGAGATCGGCGTCGACGCCCGCGACCCAGGCGGCGTAGTAGGGCGAGGTTCGCGCCGTGTGGGCCATCGCGGCCGTCGAGCCCATCGGCTTGGGACCGATCGCGGTCACGGCGACGACCAGACGGACGTCCCAGCTCTCGCTCCCGTCGAGGGGGCGGGCGACCGCGTCGCTTCCGTCGGGGTGCGCGCCGGCCGACATCTCGGCGAAGCCGCCGAAGATCGAGCGCGCCGCCGAGCCCGAGCCGAGTCGCGCCAGCTCCGACAGCTCCGGCGGGGTCAGCGTCAGCCCGGCGGCGCGGGTCGCGGCGAGGGCGAGCGCCGCGAACCCCGAGGCCGACGACGCCAGTCCCGAGGCGGTGGGCACGCTGTTGGCGCTCTCGACCGCGGCGCGTGCGTCGAGCCCGGCCCGCGTCCGCACCCGATCGAGGAACCGGGTCACGCGCGCCGTCGCCGCGTCGTCGGCGGGCGCGCCGTCGAGCCGAAAGCGGTCGCGCGCCCCGTCGTCGAACGCGACCGTCGTCCGCGTCCCCAGCTCCGCCAGCGTCAGTGACAGGCTGCCGGTCGCCGGGAGGTTCAGCGCCGCGTCGCGCTTGCCCCAGTACTTCACCAGCGCGATGTTGGTCCCGGCGACCGCGGTGGCCCTGCGCGCGGTCACGCGGAGGCCTTTATCTCGGCCAGGAAGCCGTCGAAGCCGGCGGCCCGCCAGCGCGCGAGCACGTCGCGCTCGTGCCCGGGGGCGATGGCGATCACCGCGCCCCCGCCGCCGGCGCCGGTGAGCTTGGCGCCGACCGCGCCGGCCGCGCGCGCGCCGTGGACCAGCGTCTCGAGCTCGGGCCCCGACAGCCGCAGCGCAGCCAGCAGGCCGTGCGCGGCGTCGAAGATCCGCCCCAGGCCGTCGACGTCCCCCTTCGCCAGCGCGGCGGCCGCGTCGTCGGTCAGGCGCCCCAGCGCCGCCAGCAGATCGTCGGCCACCGAGAGCCGCGTGCGCAGCCGCGCGACCGCCGCGACCTGCGCGACGGTGTCGCGCGGGCGCCCCGACAGGCCGACGCACAACGTGAAGGTTTGCAGCACCGGCAGCGGACGCCAGCCGTCCGCCCGCGAGTACCTTCCGGCCGCGCCGCTCTTGGCCGCCGCCGCGTCGATCCCCGACGCGTTGCCGTGGAAGATGGCCTCGGCGGCGGCGACCGCACCGTCCACCGCCGTTGCCGCGTCGCTGCGCCCGGTCGCCGCGACCGCGGCGCGCGCGACCGCGACCGCCAGCGCCGCCGAGCTGCCGAGCCCCGCCCGCGACGGGATCTTCGCCTCCCCCTCGAAGTCGAGGTCGGGCGTCTCCAGTCGGCCGAGCAGCGCCGCCAGCGCCCGCCCCGTGTCGCTGCCGTCGCCGGCGCGCGCGTCGAGCCCCCAGGCCGGGACGCGCAGGCGGCCGCTGCCGGGCGTCGCCACGACGGAGATCCCGACCGAGATCCCGGCCGCGACGCGCCGTGGCCGTAGACCACCGCGTGCTCGCCGACGAGGATCACCTTGCCGTGGCCGAAGCCCTGGCCCGTCGCCCCGTCGCTCACCGCGGCCTCTGGGCCAGCCAGGTCGCCAGCTCGCCGGTGATCACGCGCGGCGCCGACGCCAGCTCGCGCGCCGCCGAGACGCCGGCCAGCAGCGCCGCCGTGCGCAGGCCGTCGATCACCTGGGCCAGGAACGCCTCGCCCGCCTCACGGCCACCGTCCTGCACCGCGCGCAGCGCCGGCTGCGCCAGCCCGGCCAGCCGCGCCCCCAGCGCCAGCGCCCGCGCGACGTCGAGGCCGGTGCGGATCCCGCCCGATGCGACCAGATCGATCCCGCCGCAGTCCCTCAGCCGCCAGCCAGCCGACGGCGGCCGCGGTCGGGATGCCCCAGTCCCACAGCTCGCGCGCGCGCGCCTGCTCGGCCCCCTGGGCCCGGTGCGCCTCGACGGCGGTCCAGGAGGTGCCGCCGCCGCCCGAGACGTCGATCGCGCCGACGCCCGCCGCCACCAGGCGCCGCGCCACCGCGGGCGAGATGCCGCAGCCGGTCTCCTTCACCATCACCGGCAGCCCCAGCTCGGCGGTCACGCGGGCGATCGCCTCCAGGGCGCCGCGGAAGTCGCGATCGCCGCCGGGCTGGGCCATCTCCTGGGCCGGGTTCAGGTGGATGCAGAGAGCGTCGGCCTCGACGCGCGCGACCACCTCGCGGACCTGACCTGTCGGCAGCGCGGCCAGCTGCACCGCCCCGAAGTTCGCGAACAGGAAGACGTCGGGCGCCGCGCGCCGGACCTCGTAGGTAGGCGCCAGCTCGGGGTGGAGCAGCATCGCGCGCTGGCTGCCGAGCCCGAAGGGGATGCCCAGCGCCGCCGCCGCCGCCGCCAGCGCGCGGTTGATCTCGCCCGCCGCCGCGGTGCCGCCGGTCATCCCGGTCACCATCAGCGGGGCGCTGATGGCGCGCCCCAGCAGCGACGTCGTCAGATCGACGCTGGCGGCCGCGCGCTCGGGGAGCGAGCAGTGAATCAGATGGACGTCGTCCAGCAGCGTGGGGCGATGGAAATTGGCCGCCCCCGAGCCTGCAATCGCCAGGTGGTCTGCCTTGCGCTCGCTGATGCCGCCGTCGGACATGGGTGGGCTGTTCCTATCAAAGAAACGACGCGATCAGGCCCCTTGCCGTGACGATTGACGCGAAGATCAGGTTTCTTGCGGTGACCTGAACAGGTGGATAGTATGGGTTCCGAACATGGACCTGCCGGGCGTCGTGACCTTGGTAATGGGGTTCGTGCTGTGCGGCGCGGCCTCTGCGCTGGCCTGGCTGCTGGGCGCGGCGCGGGCCCGCGGGGCGGTGGAGGCGCGGCTGCGCGAGGCGGAGTCCCGCGCCAGCGCGGCCGGCGCGCGCGCCGAGGCGCTGGCCGATCAGACGCGCCAGGCGACCGAGAAGCAGACAGTCCTCGAGAGGGGGCTGCGGGAGGCCGACAGCCGGCGCGCGGCCGAGACGGCGCGCGCCGAGGCCCTGGCCCGAAACCTCGCCGATCAGCGCGAGCTGCTCGACGCGGCGAAGGCGCAGCTCGGGGACACCTTTCAGGCGCTGGCGGCCGACGCGCTACGGGCCAGCCAGGAGGGGTTCCTGACGCTGGCGAACGAGCGCCTGGGGGCGGTCCGTAACGAGACCACGCTGGAGATCGCCGCGCGACACGAAGCCCAGCAGAAGGCGATCGAGGGGATGGTCGCGCCGGTGCGCGCCTCGCTGGAGAAGGTCGACGTGCAGATCCAGACCATGGAGCGGGAGCGCGGCACCGCGTACGGATCGCTGAAGGAGCAGATGCAGGCGATCGCGTTGACGCAGGACAAGCTGCACGCCGCGACCGGCAACCTGGTCAACGCGCTGAAGGCGCCCGCGGTGCGCGGGCAGTGGGGCGAGATGCAGCTCCGCCGCGTCGTCGAGATGGCGGGCATGATCGATCACTGCGACTTCCACCAGCAGGTGACGGTCGAGAGCGAGGACGGCCGGTTGCGCCCCGACATGGTCGTGCGGCTGGCGGGCGGGCGGAACATCGTCGTCGACGCCAAGGCACCGATGGCCGCGTACATCGAGGCGCTCGAGGCGCCGACCGAGGAGCTGCGGACCGAGAAGCTGCGCCAGCACGCCGCCCAGGTGCGCGCGCACATCTCCAAGCTGTCGGCCAAGAGCTACTGGGATGCGCTGCCGGTCTCCCCCGAGATGGTCGTGATGTTCCTGCCCAGCGAGTCCTTCTACGGCGCCGCGCTGGAGCAGATGCCGGAGTTGATCGAGGAGGGCTTCTCGCAGCGGGTCCTCGTGGCGACGCCGACGACGCTGCTGGCGATCCTGCACGCAGGGAGCTACGGCTGGCGCGAGGAGCGGCTGGCCGAGAACGCGCAACGGATCAGCGACGAAGGGCGGCGGTTGCATGAACGCGTCGCGATCCTGATGGAGCACGTCGGCGATCTGGGCAGGTCGCTGAACCAGTCGGTGAAGCACTTCAACAAAGCGCTGAATTCGTTCAATACCCGGGTGGTCGTATCGGCGCGCAAGCTGGAGGAGCTCGACGCCCGCGGCAAGAAGACGATCGTACCCGTCGACGAGATCGAGGTGCGGGCGCTGACGGCGGTCACCGAGGAACCGGCGCGGGACCCGGCGCGCAAACGGCACCTGGCTTCACAGCCGACGTTGACGCTGGCGCTGCCGCCACCGCTGGCCGCCGCCGACGACGGGACGTAGCCCTCCGATGGACTTCGTCGAGCGCGCCCGCCCGATCGCGGTCGAGCTGGTCGGCGGTCGGGGGCACTACGAACGGGTTGTGCAGGCCGTGATGGAGGCGCGGCGCAGCGTCTGGATCGCCACCGCCAACCTGAAGGAGCTGATGGTCGAGGATCACCGTGCCGCCCCGGGGCGGCGCCGGTCGATGCGCGTGGGGGGGCGCGGGACCCGCACCTATCGATCGATCATGGACGTGTTCGCCGAGTTGACGGGACGCGGGGTCGAGCTGCGCATCCTTCACGCGGGGATCCCCTCGCGCGCCTTTCAGGCCGCGCTCAAGAAACATCCGACTCTCATTCGGAACCCTGAAAGGGTTCCGAACCTCCCGCGACGGGCTGCGGCGGCCGAGCCGCCTTCGCCCAACGCGCTGATGCGCGGCGGGCTGAGCCTGCGCGTCTGCCCGCGCGTTCACTTCAAGGCGGTCGTCGTCGACGGCGGCTTCATCTATCTCGGAAGCGCGAACTGGACCGGGGCTGGTCTCGGGGCCAAGGGGAGCGGCCGGCGGAACTTCGAGCTCGGCTTCGCGAGCGCCGACGACGGTCTGCTCGATCGCGTCCAGGAGATCTACGACCAGATCTGGCGCGGCGGCGAATGTAAGGCGTGCAAGCTCAGAGATAAGTGCCCGAGGCCAATTGACACCCTGATTAAGAGCTAACTTGCGGGCCTGACGGCCGTGCTTACGTTCGGCCGTGATGTCGCGGCACAACGATGAGGACCAGACCGGAATCATCGGGTTGGTCAGAGAGACCGCGGAAGGTCTCGGCAAGCTGCTCGGCGATCACGTGCGCCTTGCGCGGATCGAGCTGGTCGCCGACGTCAAGAGCTACACCCGGGGGCTGGCCGTTCTTCTGACCGCGGTGGTGATCCTGATCGTCGGCTACGCGTTCGCCTGGATCGCGGGCGGGCTGGCGCTGGCCCGGCTGATCGGGGCCCCGCTGGCGTTCGCGCTGATCGCGGCGGTGCATCTGGTGGCCGGGGCGATCGCGGTTGTGATCGCGATGCGGCGGGCACGCGCGACGCACCCGCTACAAGAGACGGCGAACGCGGTCGAGCGCAGCGTGCAGGCGCTGAAGCAGCCGATCCTGCCGCCGCCATCCCTGAATTCGCCGACACATCACCAGGGGCGCCACGCATGAAGCCGCAACCGTTCGATGATGACGGACCGACGATGCGGATCGCGGCGCGCGATCCGGCGCTCGCCCAGGCCGAGGCCGAGGTCATGCGCACCCGCGCCCTGGTCGTGCGCTCGGCGATGGCCTTGCGGGATGCGGTCGCGCAGCGCACCGACTGGCGACAAATCATCGGACGGCGGCCGGCGACCTCGCTGGCGATCGCCTTCGGGGTTGGGTTGTGGCTGGGATACCGCAAGTGACAGCGCGAAAGCGCAACAGCGGAGGGTTGACCATGGACGTGACGAACGTGACGAATCAGATCGAAGAGCGGGCCCACGAGCTCAGCGCCCGCGTGCGGCCGCAGATGCGGGAGGCGCGCCAGAAGCTGGAATCGATGAGCGAGACGGTGACCGAGTACATCAAAGAGAACCCCGCCAAGTGTCTGGTTGGCGCGATCGCGATCGGCTACGTCGTCGGCAAGATCGCCCGGCGCTAGCGGAAAGGACGCCATGGAATCGCAAGCGGAAAATCCCCCCAACGGGCGCTCGACGAACGACAGCCCCCACACGCTGGGCGAGCGCGTCGACCGCGTCAGCGACACTGCCCATCAGGCCTGGGCGGCGACCCGCAGCGCGGTCACCGATCTGCGCGGCACGCTGGACGTCGACGGGCGGGTGCGCCGCAACCCATACGGCACGATGGCCGCCGCGCTGGGGATCGGCTACGTGCTGGGCGGCGGGCTGTTCTCGCCCCTGACCGGCCGGATCGTCGGTTTCGGGCTGCGCATCGGGTTGCGGCTGGCCGTGCTGCCGCTGCTCAAGCGCGAGCTCTCCGATCTCGCCCAGGCGTTCGAAGAAGGCACGGGCGAAGAGGGTGCCAGGGGGAGGAGAACCCGGGCGAACGTGAACAAGGAGAAGTAGCCATGACCATGAAGGAACTGCGGAAGCTGGATAAGGACGACGTGCTCGGGATGATCGGGCTCGAGAGCAAGACCTCGACGGGGGCCTGGCTGGCGGGGACGTTGGGAACGTTCGGCGTCGGCCTGCTGGTCGGCGCGGGGATCGCGCTGATGCTGGCGCCCAAGGCCGGCATCGAGTTGCGTCAGGATCTTCGCGACAAGCTGCGCCGCACGGCGGACGACGTCGACATCGACGAAACGCTCGGCAGCGTCACCGGCCGCGAGTCGCCGTCCAAAGCGTATTAGCTCGCGATTTCGAGGCCCTACGTAGGGCCTCGAAAAATGGACGGGACGGGGGGCCCGCCTGATACTTGCCGGGCGGGACCTCCATGCGCCGGGAGACCAAGACTTGGGCGGGCCGGCTGTTCGCCGCCGCGTTGGTGGCGTTCGTCCTCGCCTACGTCCCCTACCATCTCTACGCGCGGTCGGGGTTCGCACGCACGCTCGCGCTGCGCCGAGATCTGGCGGCGCTGCGCGCGCACAACCGTGAACTGGCGCAGGAGAACGATCGGCTCGCACGCGAGGCGGCGGCGCTGCGCGACGACGCCGCGGCCGTCGAGCGGGTCGCCCGCATCGAGCTCGGCTGGGTGAAGCCGTCCGAGATCGTGGTGGTCCTCGATCCGGAGACACGGCCGTGAGAACCCGGCTGGCGGAGCGGATCAGCTATCAGGTGGGGCGGGCCACCCGCGCATCGCTGGCCTTCGCTGTCTGCGGCGTGGCGCTGGTGCTGCTCTGGCAGGGCTGGTTCCCCGACATCCGGCTCCCCGGCGCCGACCTGCGCCGGGTGGCGGCGGCCGCCCTCGTGACGGCGATGCTGGTGGTGAAGATCTCCGCGCGCGTGCGCACGACCGAGCGGCGCCGCACCCCGCGGCGCGAGGCGCTCTCGGACGCCGAGCTGGGGTTCGTGCTGCTGACGACCGTCTACCTCCTGCTGGCGTTCTCGGGCGGCGTCGTCTCGGTGGTCTACCCGCTGGTCTACGCGGTCGTCAGCTTCCTGGTGACGTTCCACCGGCTGGCGGTCGGACTGCCGCTGGCGGCGGCGGCGATCGGGTTCGAGGCGGTGCTGTCGTTCGGGCCGACCGCGGCGCCGGAGGCGGCGGGGATGTTCCCCGGGCACGCCGGCTTCATCGGCGTGTTCGCGCTGCTCAACGTCGTCTTCCTGCACGCCGAGGTGGCGCGGCAGCGGCGCGAGCACCGCCGGCGGGTCGAGGACGAGGTGACGTCGATGCGCGAGGAGGCGCGCGACTTCCGCCTGATCTCGACGGCGCTGTCGGCCGAGAGCCGGGTGCGGACCCGCGATGAGGAGCAGGAGAAGCTGTCGCAGGGATCGATCCAGACGATCCACCAGCAGCTCTACTACACCCTCGATCTGCTCCGCATGTCGCTGCGTCTCCAGACCTGCGCGCTGCTCTGGCTCGACGAGTCGGGCGAGCGGCTGAAGGTGAAGGAGCTCTGCACCGACTCGACCTACCTGGTCGAGGGGGCGATCGCGGCCGGCGGCGGCGCGCTGGGGGCGATCCTCAAGGAGCTGCGGCCGTTCGTGCTCGAATCACCGCGGCTGTCGCTGCTCCCCTACTACGCGGGGCCGGCGACGGTGGGGGCGTTCGTCGGTGTCCCGGTGATCGAGGGGCGGACGGCGCGCGGGATCCTGGTGGGCGACAGGGCCAAGGTCGAGGCCTTCGACGAGGCGGCGGTGGCGCTGATGGCCAGCGCGGCCCAGCAGGTGGTGCGGACGGTCCAGTCCGAGCGGGTCTTCCAGGCGGTCGAACGCTCGAAGCACGAGCACGAGCGGTTTTACCGGGCCTCGGCGGAGCTGAATCGTGCGTTGACCCTCGACGAGGTCTACGACGCGGCGATCGCCGGGGCGCGCGGCGTCTGCGAGTTCGACTTCGCGGCCATCGCGACCTACGACGCCCGCCGGGGCCGGCACACGATCCGGCGTGTGGTGGGCGACGGCGCCGACAAGCTTCTCGGGAGCGATCACAAGGACCCGTCGTCGATCACGTCGATGGTGGTGAAGAACAAGCTGGCGCTCCCCGCCGGCGGCGACTGGCACGAGCGCGACGTGCCGGTCTTCTCCCACCCGATGCGGATCAAGGACTACGAGTCGCTCTACGTGCTGCCGCTGCTGGTCAAGGACGAGGTGATCGGGACGTTCACCGTCGCTGCGTACCGCGTCGCCGCCTTCCCCAGCGACCGGCGCGAGATGCTGGGGGTGATCGCCAACCAGGTCGCGATCTCGATGCAGAACGGCCGGATGTACGAGGTGGTCGAGGAGCAGGCGACCACCGACGGGCTGACCGGCCTGGTGAACCACCGGACGTTCCAGGAGCGGTTCACGACCATGTTGGGGCGGGCCGAGCGCCACGACTTCCCGGTCTCGCTGCTGCTCACCGACATCGATCACTTCAAGAAGGTGAACGACACCTACGGCCACCCGACCGGCGACGAGGTGCTGCGGAGGGTGGCAGCCATCCTCAAGGCCAGCGCGCGCAAGATCGACATCGTGGCCCGCTACGGCGGCGAGGAGTTCGCGATCGTGCTCGAGGCGACCGATCGGACCGGGGCGCGGCAGCTGGCGGAGCGGATCCGGCAGGAGGTGTCGCAGCAGACCTTCCCGTCGTCGCAGGGGTCCTTCAACGCGACGCTGTCGATAGGCGTCGCCAGCTATCCCGATGACGCGCGCGAGAAGGCCGAGATCATCGCCCGCGCCGACCAGTCGCTCTATGCCGCCAAGCACGGAGGCCGCAACCGCACCGTCTGCTACGGCGACATCGAGCGCGGCGGCGCCAAGCTCAAAGTCGCCAAGTAGTAGCCGAGTCGCCGAGCGCTACGGAATCTTGCTCGCGACCTTGTTGAAGTTGTTGCTGATCTTGCCGCCCAGGACGAAGACCACGGTAACGATGACACCGGCGATGGCAGCGACGATCAGCCCGTACTCCACGGCCGTCGCCCCCTCGTCGTCCCGCAAGAATCTCTGGAAGAGTTTCGCCATGCTTGCCTCCCGTCCCCAAACCCATCGTCTGGCTGTAAGGAATCTTAATAATTTTTCTTGACTGAATATTCGATGCCGGGGTGGTGATTGGTGGTAGGAGCGCGGGGAATTGCCCACAATGGCCTCATGTTCGCGAGGGTCGGGGCGACGGTGCTGGCGATGGCGGTGGCCTCGAGCGCGTTGGCGATGGGGATCCGCGAGAGCAAGACGCTGCTGGTGAAGTCCTCGGACGGCGCGCATGCCCTCTACGAACTGCGCGGAGAGGGGCCGGAGGGGGGCGGGTCGCTCGGCTATCGCCTGCAGGGACCGAAGCCCGACGATCGGGCCGACTACCTGGTCTCGTCCACCTTCAGCCCCGGCGACGGGAGCCAGCCCCAGACCATCTCGGCCGACGAGTGCGCGCACCGGGTCGACGGGCTGACCGCGGCGCTGGCGAGGCGCGGGTTCCGGGGCGTCGCCACCCACCCGGAGCGCTGCAAGAAGCCGTCGCGCGACGGGATCGTCACGCTCGCCCGCTGAGGCTCGCGCGTCGCGGGAGGACGAGCTTTGCTCGTCCGAGCGCATCGCGGGAGGTTCGGAACCCTCCCAGGGTTCCGAGCACAGTTAACGCGGCGGCTTGACCTTGACGTCGTTGGTCGCCTCGGGGACCAGCTTCCCCTCCTCGTTGGGACGGAAGCGGATCTCGGTCTTCACCTCGATCACCATCCTGGCCAGGGCCTTGGTCAGCTCCTCGCTCAAATTGAGGTGCTCGAGCCAGCTGCGCATCTCGCCGGCCGCGACGCGCACGATGTCGTCCTTCGCGCTGGCGGCGACGCCCACCCCGGCCGAGACGGCGCCCGCGGCGGCGCCGACGCCCGCCGAGACGGCGCGGCGTACGAAATCGGTGATGGTGCGATCGCGTTCGGGCTCCCCCGGCGAGGTCTTGTCTTCGTCGCCGACCTCGTGACGGTGGGTCTCGTCGCCCGAAAGGGGGGCTGGTGCCGGCGCCGGCGCGGGCGCCCCCTTGCTCGCATCATCCGCCATGCGGTGAAGGTTACCGCCAAGGTTATCCGCCTGCGATACTCTTCCGCGCCGTGGCTGGGCCGCTACGCCTGCTGACCGTCTACCTGGTGACCGCCCGGGTCGTGCTGTCGTACGTCGGGCTGTCGCTGGCGCGGCGGTTTCGCCGCCCCGAGGCGATCGAGCGGATGACCCTCGCCAAGCACCGCCGCAACGCGCGCCGGATAGAGACCGCGATCCTGAGGCTGCGCGGCCTTTTCATCAAAGTCGGGCAGCTCATCAGCATCATGGCCAACGTCCTGCCCGACGCCTTCCGCGAGGAGCTGCAGCGCCTGCAGGATCAGGTGCCGGCGCGCCCCTTCCGCGACATCGAGGCGCGGCTGCGCGAGGAGTTCGGCGGCCGCGGGCCGGCCGAGTTGTTTGCCGAGTTCTCCGCCGAGCCGGTCGCCTCCGCCTCGATCGGCCAGGTCCACCGGGCGCGCCTCCACACGGGGGAGGCTGTCGCGGTGAAGGTCCAGTACCCCGACATCGAGGAGATCGTCCGGGTCGACCTGCGGGCTCTGCGCCGGATCTTCGGGATGATGCGCTGGGTGATGCCCGACTACGGCTTCGACACCATCTACCGCGAGATCCGGGAGATGGTGCTGGCGGAGCTCGACTACCGGCGTGAGGCGTCGGCGATCGAGAAGATCGCGGCCAACTTCGCCGGCCGCCACAGCGAAAACGTTCGCTTCCCGCAGGTGATGCGCGAGTTCTCGACGGCACGCGTCCTCACCTGCAGCTGGATCGACGGCACCAACGTCGGCAACCTGGACCGGCTGGAGGAGCTGAAGGTCGATCGGCGCGCCGCCGCGCGGCTGTGCGTCGAGGCCTACTGCCAGCAGATCTTCATCGACGGCCTCTATCACGCCGATCCGCACCCGGGGAACCTGCTTGTTCAACTTCCCGGCGGGCCGGAGGCGTCGCCCGCGATCGTGTTCCTCGACTTCGGCGCGACCGGAACGGTGAGCGAGGAGATGCGGCGCGGGATGGTCTCCTTCCTTCAAGGCGCGATCACGCGCGATACGTCCCGGATCGTCGGCGCCATGAAGGAGATGGGCTTCATCTCGCGGCGGGCCGATCCCGAGGTGTTCGACCGGGTGGTGCAGTACTTCCACGACAAGATGCGCGGGCAGATCTCGGTCGAGGGGTTCTCGCTCAAGAACCTCAGCTTCGACGCGGACAAGAGCCTGGGGAGCCTCCTCGACCTGCGCGACCTGAACGTCAGCCTCGCCGATCTGCGCGACGCCTTCCACATCCCCAAAGAGTGGATCCTGCTCGAGCGGACGCTGCTTCTGCTGCTGGGGGTCTGCACGACACTCGACCCGGAGATGAACCCGACCGCGGTGATCGAGCCCTACCTGGCCAGGTTCCTGCTGGGCGAAAAGAAGGAGTGGTCCGAGGTCGTCGTCGACGCCTCGCGCGAGATGGCGCTGGCGGCGCTGTCGCTGCCGGGAGAGCTGCAGCGGTTCATGGACCGGGCGCTGCGCGGCGAGATCGAGGTCGGGGTCCGCAACATCGACGAGAACGCGCGCGTCATCTACTACACCGGGCAGCAGCTGCTCTGGGGGATGCTGGTGGTGGCCGCGGCGGCGCTGGCGACCGTGTGGGACGGGCGCGGCCATGGTCGGCTGGCCTGGGGGGCGGTGATCGCGGGGGCTCTGTTCGGGGTCCTGCTGGTGCTGGGCTGGTTTGCGGGGCGCCCCCGCCGCCCACGTCCCCGACGTTGACGGGGCTCCTCCCCCGGAATATCTAGAGGCGACACGAGATCGGGACCCCTGGGAGGGGCCCGCGCCCCCCGCGGAAAAAAACATGCGCCCCATCTTGGTAAACGTTCCCTCGAAGCTGCTGTTCGCGGCGGCGCTGCTCGGCGCGATCGGGCTGTTCGTGCTGGACGTCCTCCACCGGCGCAAGGATCCGGAGCGCCCCTGGAGCTCGACCCCGTTTCTCCTGCTGGCCATCGCGGGGGGGCTCGCCCGCTTCAAGACCGGCTCCTTCGTGCCGGGCCTGGCCAGCCTGGGGCAGCCGTGGCCGCCGGTTCCGATCTACGCCTACGGCGTGATGCTCGGGACGTCGCTGGCGGTCGGCTGGTACGTGGCGATGCGGCTCGCAAAGGCCGACGGGATCGACCAGCAAGAAGCCGGCAACATCTACATGTGGTCCGCGATCTGGTCGATCATCGGCTCGCGCGTCCTCTGGTACTTCACGACGCCCTCGGCCAGCGTCACCGACATCGTCAAGATCTGGGAGGGCGGCCTCGTCGCCTATGGCGGGATGATCGGCGGCTTCCTGGCCAGCTGGTACTGCTGCCGCAAGCGGCGCATCCCGCTCCTGCAGTGGGCGGACGTAGCGGCGCCGTCGGTGGTGCTGGGGACCGGCATCACCCGCATCGGCTGTTTTCTCTTCGGCTGCGACTACGGCAGACCCACGAACCTGCCGTGGGCGGTGCGATTCCCCGGGCCGAATGAGCTGGCGGCCCACGGGAGCCCCGCCTGGCAGCACCACGTGCGCGATCTGGGGCTGGCCCGCGACGCCGCCTGGTCGCTCCCGGTCCACCCGACGCAGATCTACGAGTCGCTGGTCGGGCTGGCACTGTTCGGTCTGTTGATGCTGATCCGCCGCTACCGGAAGTTCTCCGGTCAGGTGTTTCTCGGCTGGGTGCTCGGCTACGGCATCCTGCGCCCGTTGATCGAGCAGGTGCGCGACGACGAAGACCGTGGTGTCTACAAGAAGATCCTCGGGCTGGAGCTGTCGACGTCGACGATCATCGGCCTGGTGTCGGTGATCCTGGGCCTGGGGCTTCTGGTCGGGCTGCTTCGCAAGTACCGGCGCGATCCGGACGGCTCGCGGCTCTGGCTGCGACCGGTGGCGCCGCTGGCCTCGGCCACGCCCTCGACGGCCAGCGCGGCGGCCGCGGGCGGCAAACGACGCAAACGGCGCTGATGGCGACGCGCGGGTGGGCGCCGTTCGCGGCGCTGGGGGGGCTGGCTGTACTGCTCGGCGGGGCGGCCCGTGCGGCCGAGCCAGCCAGGTCGCCGGGCCAGCCGGCGGCGAACGCGCCCGCCGTCTCCCCGGCCACGCCGCCGGCCCCGGCCACGCCGCCGGCCCCGGCCACGCCGCCGGCCCCCGCCACGCCGCCGGCCCCGGCCACGCCGCCGGCCCCCGCGATGCCGGCCGACGCCGCGACCCGCGCGGAGGCCCAGGCGGCGGCCGCCCAGCGCGCGGCTGCCGACCTGGAGTCGCAGGTGATCGAGCTGCGGCGGACGCTGGAGGCGATGGATCGCCAGCGCGCCGCCTTCGACGACATCCGCCGCCGGCTCGACGAGCTCGACGGGCGGCTCACGGAGAACGATCGCCAGGACGCGGCGATGGCCCCTGCGGGCGGGCGCGAGACGGGCGCGCTCCGGTTTCGCGACCAGGGGGTCATCATCCGGTCGCCGAACAACCACTTCCTGCTGCGCCCCCAGGTGCGCCTGCAGACGCTCTACGAGGGGGCGCTCGTCGAGCAGGGGGTCGCCGACGTCTACAAGAGCGATCGCTCGGGCTTCGCGCTCACCCACGCCGAGGTGATCCTGGAAGGGCACGCCGTCTCGCCCCGGTTCGAGTACCGGTTGCAGCTGGACGCCGCCGAGCCCCAGCCGATCAACGACGCGTTCGTGCAGTGGCGCGCGCTGCGCAGCCTGGGGTTGCGGGCCGGGCAGTTCAAGGTCCCCTTCGGCCTGCAGCGGCTGATCTGGTCCGGGGAGCTGGAGTTCATCGACATCTCGTCGGCGATGGCGGCGTTCTCGCTGGGGCGCGACCTGGGCCTGATGCTGGTCGGCCGCCCGCTCGCCAGCCGGCTCCTCTACGAGGTCGCGATCGTGAACGGCGCTGGCGTGGGCCAGCCGAACGACAACGCCGATCTCGCCTACGCGGCGCGCATCGTCGCGGCGCCGTTCGGGCCCCTTCCGTCGTCGGAGGGGGACATCGAGGGGCACGACCGACCGCTGGTGTCGGGGGGGATCGCGGGCGCCTACAACCTGCGCCGGACCGACGCTCTGATCCACGACCCGACCGCGTCGCTCGACGTCGACGCCAATGGCCGGATCGACAACATCGCGGTCTGGCAGGGCGGCGTCCAGCTGCGTGCGGTCTGGCGTGGCGCCGCGCTGCAGGCCGAGGGGTTCGGGCGGCTGGAGCAGCCGGGCGCCGCAGGGCCCGACCGGACGTTCTGGGGCGGCTACGTTCAGGGCAGCTACTTCATTCTGGCGCACCGGCTTCAGGTGGCGGGCCGGCTCGCCCGCAGCGATCAACCCATCTTCGGCATCCCGGACGCCGTTTCCGCGCTGCGGGGCAACCGGATCGACGAACAGGCGCTGGCGGTGAACGCCTATCTGCACGGGCATCACGCCAAGCTGCAGGTCGACTACGCCCACCTCACGGCACGGGCGGCGCTATCGGCGCCCGACACCCACCTCGTCCGTGCCGCCATCCAACTCTGGTTTTAGGGTATAGAAGGTTCCGAACCCCCGACACGACAGGAGCGACGACGATGAGCCTCAAGCGTAGCCACAGCAGCGGCAAGAGCTTCGGAGGAGGCGGTGACGCCGGTGCCAAAGTCGACCGGCAGGAGCTCTTCGACGAGCTCAAACGACTCGCGACCGCGGGGGAATCATTCACCCCCGTCGACGTGTCGCTGGCGATCGGCGCCGGGGAGCCACAGGTCTCGAAGGCGCTGCTCGGCCTGGCGGCCGAGGGCTACCTGGAGAAGGGCGAGGTCGGCAAGTACACCGCGACCGGAATGGTCGACCTGGCGCAGGCCGAGTTCCTGAAGGCCTTCGCGCGCGCCTCGCGCGTCGACTCGACCCGACAGCGCGACCTGTCGGAGATCGGGCGGCTGAAGCAGAACAACGACACCATGAGGCAGCGGCTGCTCGCGGCGATCGCCGAGCGCGATCACTACCTGGCGGCGCTCAAGCGGGCCGGGATCGATCCCGGCCCTGCGCCGGCGCCGGCGTCCACGACGTCGGCGGGCGAGCCGCCTCCGGGGCCCGCGGCCCTGGCCGTCCCGTCGCCGGCCTCCGAGTCGGCGCCCTCGGGCCCGGGAGACGCCGGCGGCCACGCCGGGTCGGAAGCGCCCGAGACCCAGGGGGATTAGCGGGCGGCGCATGCGCGTCACCCTGATCCGCCACGCCGAGGCGGGCGACGACGCGCGCGACGACCAATCGCGCGCCCTGACCGCCCGCGGGCGCGCCGACGCCCGCCGGGTCGGTCGGGCCCTGGCGCGGCGGGGGACACGCTTCTCGCTGATCGTGACCAGCCCGCTGGTGCGGGCGGTACAGACCGCGGAGATCGTCGCCGCCGCGCTCGCCTACCGGGCGCGCGTCCTGGTCACCGAGTTGCTGATCCCCGAAGCCCCCGCGCCCGCGGCGGCCGCGTTCCTCGCCGGCCTCAGGCACGAACGCTCGGTGGCCCTGGTCGCGCATGAGCCGATCCTGTCCACCCTGGCGGCGGCGCTGCTGGGGCAGCCGCGCCACCCCCCGCTGCGCAAGGCCGAGGCCCTGCGCATCAGGTTCCCCGACGGTGACGACGGCCGGGCGGTGGCCCGCTGGCGCATCGATCCGGCCACCGGTCGTCGCGAACGACTGTGACCTTGCCAGGGCGTGTTACTATCGGCGCCCGATGAGCGCGGGCAACAGGCCCAAAGACTCGAGGCCCAGGGCGGAAGAGACCGCGACCAAGCCCGCGGTTCCGCTGGAGTCCGACAAGGAACAGAAGCGGAATCTGGCCTATCTGGTCGTTCTGGCCGGCGTCAGCGCGGGTGAGATGTTCAAGCTGCAGGAGGACCGGACCATCGTCGGCCGCGGCCCCAAAGTGGCGGTGCGGCTGAACGACGAGGGGGTCTCGCGCGAGCACTGCGCCTTCGTGCGCGACGGCGACAAGATGATCGTCGAGGACCTCGGCTCGACCAACGGGACGTTCTGCAACGGGATCAAGATCGATCGCCGGGAGCTGGCCGACGGCGACAAGATCATGGTCGGCTCGACGACGATCCTGAAGTTCAGCTATCAGGACTACCTGGACGAGGTGTTCCAGCGCCAGATGTACGAATCGGCGCTGCGCGACGGCCTGACCAAGGTCTTCAACAAGAAGTACTTCACCGACTACCTCGAGAAGGAGTTCGCCTTCGCGGGGCGGCACGGCGGACCGCTGGCGCTGATCTTCATCGACATCGACTACTTCAAGAAGATCAACGACGGCCACGGCCACCCGGCCGGCGACTTCGTGCTCTCCGAGATGTCGCAGATGATGGCCGAGCTGCTGCGCACCGAGGACGTGCTGGCCCGTTTCGGCGGCGAGGAGTTCACCGTCCTCTGCCGCGGTTCGGATCTGAAGGGCGCCAAGATCGTCGCCGAGCGGCTGCGCCGGTCGGTCGAGGAGCGCAAGTTCACCTTCGGTGGCAAGGACATCCCGGTCACCATCAGCCTCGGGATCGTCGCGATTCCCGAGAGCGGCATCAACGATCACAACGCCTTCCTGGCGGCGGCGGACAGGGCCCTCTACGAGGCCAAGCGCGGCGGCCGCAACCGGATCTGCGTCGCCGGCGAGGACAACACGCCGTCGCCACAGCCCCCGAAGCGCGACCGCTCGGGCCCCGTCAGACCGTCGTAGCGCGACCCGTCAGCGAAGCCGCGCCAGGGCGACGACCCAGGCTATGACGAGGCCGCCCGCGCCGATCAGGTAGGGGGCGCGAGGATCGATGCTGGCGTAGAGCGCGCCGCCGACCAGCGGGCCGAGAGCCCGGGCCAGCGCCGCGGCCGACTGCAGCGTCCCCAGCGTGCCGCCCTGCGTACCCGGCGGGGCCCGGCGCGAAACGAACGCCGGCAGCGTGGGCTGGGTGGCGCCGTTGCCGAGGGCGATCAGCCCCGCCGACACGAACAGCGCCACCATCCCCCAGGAGCCAAACATCGTCGAGCACCCCAGGAGCGCGAAGGCGGCCGCCTGGATGAGGACGCCGGCCTTGATCAGGCGGGACTCGCCCAGACGGGGCGCGAGCCGGGGGATGATGCCCCCCTGCATGATGGCGCTGACGACTCCGACCACCCCGAACACGCGCCCGGTCCCTGCGTCGGACATCCCGAAGCCGTCGGCGGTGAAGAGGCGGAAGGTCTGCTCCATCCCCGCGAACCAGAGCACCAGGAGGAAGTTGATCGCGACGGCGGCGCCGATGCCGGGGATGCGCACCGTCGCCCGCAGCGCCCCGAGGTCGATCGGCACTGCCCGGCGTTTCTGCTGACCACGCGCCGCCGGCGGCAGCGACTCGGGGAGCGTGCGCAGGGCGAGCAGCAGGTTGATCACCGACAGCCCCGCGGCGACGAAGGCGGGGAGCGTCCCCTCGCGGCCGGCTATCGGGAAGCGCGACAGCTCGCCGCCGATGAACGGCCCCAGGATGAATCCGAGCCCGAAGGCGATGCCGATGATCCCCATGCCGCGGGCGCGCTGCTCGGGCGGGGTCACGTCGGCGATGTAGGCCTGCGCGACCGCGATGTTGGCGGTGGCGATGCCGCTCCAGACCCGGGCACCGATCAGCAGCGGCAGCGTCGGTGCCACCCCCAGCAGCGCCATCCCGATCGCCGAGGCGGCGATGCTCCAGAGCAGCACCGGCCGCCGCCCGATCCGGTCGGAGAGCCGACCCCAGATCGGGATGAACAGGAACTGCATCACCGAGAAGACCGCGCCCGGAAAGGTCGCGACGAAATCGCCGGCGCCCAGCCGGCGGGCGATGCCGGGCAGGAACGGGATCACCAGCCCGAACCCGAGCAGGTCGAGGAACACGGTCAGGAACAGCGTCCCGATCGAGGCGGCGCGGGGGGAGGCCATGGTGGGGCCGGTCCCGCTGCTGGGCGTTGAGCGCGTCATGAAGGGTCGGAAGCGGTCACGGGATGTGGGGGCAGGGCACGGCGCGGCTGGCGGCCACCCGGGTGCGGCGCCACCAGGCGCCGGTGGCGTCGGTCTCGGTGGTGCTCGCGAACTGATAGCGCCAGTAGACGATGCGGACGGCGGCCGGGTGCGGCGGCAGGGGGGCGCGGAACAGCGGCTGCACGGCGTCGGGATCCTCGCACAGTCTCGTAACCAGCGCCCCCACGTAGAGCGGCTCGCGCCTCTCGTAGGAGAGGCCGTAGAACCAGAGCTGGAAATCGACCCGGGGCTGGTGCGGGGCGACGAAGTCGGGGGGGCGGTTCACGTCGCCCGGCTTGTGCCACAGATGACGGGGCGTCCAGGCCCCTTCGTCGTCCGGGCTGGCGGGCAGGGCCTGGGCGGTCTGGAACTCGGGCTCGATGCGCGCGCGCGTGATCGACCCGAACAGATGGTAGGTCCCGACCAGGCGGAAGCTGTCGTTCAACGACAGCAGCGGGCGCGTCAGCCCCACCAGCAGGCCGGGCTGGCTGAAGTGGAGCGTGGCCTCGGCCAGCGACACCGCGACGAACAGCACCGCCCCCACGCGCCCCAGCCAGCGTTGCGCCGGACCCGCCGGCGCGGGGGGCGCCGCCGGGGCGCGCCTGGCCAGCGCCGCCGACCAGCGCCGCAGCCGGGCGGGCACATAGGGTGCGACCCGCGCCCGCGCGCGTTCGACGTCCTGGTCGTCGAGCAGGAACAGGTTCAGCGCCAGCGCCAGGTAGCAGAAGAAGCCGTAGTTCGCGGTCCCCGCGTTGCCGAGCTGGAACAGCGTGAAGGCGACTGCCACGAACAGCCGCGCGGGGCGCGGGCCGAAGATCGCCAGCGGCGCGATCAGCTCCAGCACCAGCGTCGCGCGGCTCTCGAAGTGGTGCCACCAGACCGGAAGGTGGTGAGCGCGATACGCGAGCCAGGTCGGCAGCGGCGCCGTCTCGTAGTAGTAGGTCATCGCGCTGCCGTCGTGCCAGTCGTGCAGCGACGATTGCCACTTCGCGATCCCCGACTCGAAGTAGAGCTTGAACAGCACCAGCCGGAACAGGAAGTGAACCAGCGGCGACGGCCTCCGAGAAGGAAGAAACGCGGCGAGCAGGCCGCATTCGAGCAGCAGGTTGTCCCACTGGAAGGAGAGGAAGTCGCGGGCGATCGTCGCGTACGACAGATAGAGCAGCGTCGACAGCGCGAAGCAGAGCCGGTGGTGCAGGCCGAGCAGCGCCGCGATCGACAGCACGGCGCCCAGGACCACGCCCAGGCGCAGCAAGCCGTCGGACTGGCTCCACCAGAACAGGGTCGGGAGCTCGAACCAGGAGACCCCGGGCTGGGCCCGCACCAACGCCATGAAGTCAGCGGCGGGGAGCAGCCCGCGGCTGCCCAGCAGCACGGAGAGCTGTTTGCCCAGCGACAGCCAGGCAATGAGTGAGATCAGCGCGAACGCGCGCACGAAGCTGCGTCCGACGGCGGGCCCCGACCCGAAGCGCCAAGGAGGCTTCAACGCCGGTTGCAGCGGGAGCTTCAGCGTCACCACGCCGCGCCCGCGGCGCGCAGGGCGGCGCGCGCGGCGGCGACGGCCGCCGGTGCGGCGCCGCCGGCGCCGCTGGGGAACTCTTCGCGGCGGCCTGTCAGCGCCTCCAGCGTCGCGCGCACCGAGCCCGCCAGCGCTGGCAGGTCGTATCCCCCTTCGAGCATGAGGGCCAGCTTGCCTCCGCAGGTCTCGGCCGCGAGCTGCATCATCGCCGCCGTCATCGCGGCGTAGCCCCGCTCGGTCACGCGCATCTCGGCCAGCGGATCGCGCGCGTGCGCGTCGAAGCCGGCGGAGATCAGGATCAGGTCGGGCGCGAACGCGCGCGTCGCCGGCAGAAAGAGCTCGTGAAACGCGACGCCGTAGTCTGCGTCCCCCTGACCGCCGGGGAGCGGGCAGTTCACCGTCGCGCCGCGCCCCGCGCCAGCGCCGATCTCGTGGGCGGCGCCGGTGCCCGGGTAGAACGGGTACTGGTGGATCGACATGTAGAGGACGTCATTGCGCGCGGCGAACATGTCCTGGGTGCCGTTGCCGTGGTGGACATCCCAGTCGAGGATCGCCACGCGTGCAGCCCCCGCGCGCCGCGCCGCCTCGGCGGCGATCGCGACGTTGTTGAGCAGGCAGAACCCCATCGCCTGCGCCGGCTCGGCGTGGTGTCCGGGCGGGCGCACCAGCGCGAAGGCGTTGGCCGCGCGCCCCGACATCACCGCCTCGACGGCGCCGACCGCGGCCCCCGCCGCAAGCCGGGCCGCCTCCCAGCTCCCCTCGGACGTCGCGGTGTCCGGATCGATCTGGACGCTCTGCCCGGCGATACTGGTCAGCAGCGCGCGGTAGCCGGCCTCGTGAACGGCGTCGATCTCCGCGTCGGTCACCAGGCGCGGCGCCTCGATCGTCACGCCCGCCAGCGGCGCCCGCCCGAGATCCGTCAGGATCGCGTCGAGCCGCTCCGGAGATTCGGGGTGCCCGCGGCCCGGATCGTGCTCCAGCAACTTTCGATCGGTCAGCACCAGCGTCGCCATCAGGTCGCTCCTCTCGGCGTCGGGCAGCGCGAAGCTGAAGACGCTGCCGCCGCCGGGGGCCTCCTCGACAGTGACGTCGCCGCCGTGGTCCTGGACGATCTCCCTGACGAACGCCAGGCCGAGGCCGGTCCCCTTCTCGCGGGTGGTGAAGAACGGGGTGAAGATCTTGTCGCGCAGCTCGGCCGGAACGCCGGGGCCGTCGTCGCGCACCTCGAGCCGGATCGCGCCCTCGGCGGCGCGCGCGGCCAGCACGACGCGCCCGCCGCGCGCGGCCGTCGCCGCGTTGCGCGCCAGGTTGAGCAGCGCGCGGCGCAGCTGGCCGGGGTCGGCGGTGACCGTCAGTCCGGGGTCGGCCTCGACGGTGAGCCGGGCGCCGCCCGGGGCGGCGGTCAGCTCGCGCACCTCGTCCAGCAGCGGGCGCAGCACCACCGGCTCGAGGCGCGGCGGGGCGCGGCGCGCGAACTCCAGGAACTCGTTGACCACCGCCTTCAGGTGGCCGACCTCGCGGTCGATCCGCGCGACCTCCTCGAGACGCTCGGCCTGGCCCGCGAGCGCCTCGCGCAGGAGGCCGGCGTAGAGCTCCAGACCGCCGAGCGGGTTGCGCACTTCGTGCGCGATCCCGGCCAGCATCATCTGCGTCCGCTCGTCGCGGGCCTTGAGCGCGATGCGGGTCTCGTCCAGCGTCTGTGCGAGCACCCCGATCTCGTCGCGGGTCTCGATCGGGATCTGCGCCTCCAGATCGCCGCGCCCGAGCCGCGCCGCCGCCTGTGCCAGCCGCGCCACCGGACGGAAGATGCGGCGGGCGAGCCAGACGGTCAATGCCAGGACCGCCGCCAGCGCGCCGACGCCCGCCAGGACCAGCGAGCGGCGAAAGGCCGCCAGCGTCGCCGGGTAGTCGGCCGTTGCCTCGACCACGACGAACCCCGCGACGTCGTCGGGATCCCCGACGGCGGCGTAGGCGCGCTTGTAGGGGATGCCGTCGTGGCCGACGAACAGCGGCGAGGCGGCCGGCGTGCCGCGCGCCGCGCGCCCCAGCTCGGCGCGGTCCGACGCGAGCTCGTGGGCGTGCGCCCCGAGCGCGAGCGTGCCCGCGGTGTCGCCGCGCGCGTCGAGCTCGGGGGTCACCGCCAGGACCCGCCGCACCCCCAGCCGCGCCCGCGCCGCCGCCAGCCGGCGGCGGACGTTGGCGTAGGTCAGCGAGCGCTCGTCGCCGTCGTCGAGCGCCTGGAGCTGCTCGGGTAGCAGCATCGACGCCGCGCCGGCCGCCGCCGTGGCCAGCCGCCGCCCGAGCTCGTCCTCGAGGGCGCGGCGCGCCAGCTCGTGGGCGAAGAACCCGAACAGGGCCAGCGCCGCCACCGTCGGGACGATCGTCCCGACGAGCAGCCGCACCAACAACCGCCGGGTCGGGCGCGCCTCCATGAGGCGAGACTACCGCGGACTCAGGGCGCGCTCGACACCGGCCAGCCCTGCGCGTCCCACACGACCTCGGTGATGCGCAGGGCCGAGTTACCGTTGTTCTGCGCGTCGTAGGCGTGGTGGACGTTGTAGGTCCGGCCCTCAAAGACGATGATCGCGTTGTGGCCGGGCCCCTTCCAGCGGCTGTCGCCGGAGGTGACCAGCGTTCCGCCCCCCTGCATCAGCGACACGCCCGCCTTGTCGACGTAGGGCCCGGTCACGCTGGTCGCGCGGCCGACGCGGATGTTGTACGTGCTGTCGACGCCGGAGCAGCACTTGTCCCACGACATGAAGAGGTAGTAGGTGCCGCATCGCTTGAACACGAACGGCGCCTCGAGCGCCCCGCCCGCGTTGGGGCGCGCCGCGATCGCGTGCAGCGTCGTGTCGGCGCGGGCGCCGGTCTGATCCAGCTTCACCATCTTGAGGCCGCCCCAGAAGCTGCCGAACGAGAGCCAGGGGGTGCCGTCGTCGTCGACGACGACGTTGGGATCGATCGCGTTCCAGTCGTCGCGCGCGCTGCCGGCGTTCGAGCAGACGATCGACCCGTGATCGGCCCAGCTGCCGCTGTCGAGCGAGGCGCGCGTCGCGTGGCCCATGCACGAGTGGTTGCTGCCGAACGTCGACGCCGCGTAGTAGAGGTGGTACGCGCCGCCGAAGAACGAGATGTCGGGCGCCCAGAGATCGCCCGCGCCCGGGACCTGGCTGGCGATCCAGGACGGGTTAGCGGTGAACACCGCCGAGCCGGCGGACCACGAGGTCAGGTTGGTCGACGTCTTGGTGGGGAGGCGGGCGCCGGTCTGGAACTCGTAGATGCGCCCCCCGGCGACGATCGCCGCCGGGTCGTGCGTGCCGAGGTTGCCGGTCAACGTCAGCGCCACCGGCGGGTTCGCGGCGTCGTAGCTCGCGCCCGGACAGGCGAGCTGGCCGCCCGCGCCGCCGATCGCCCCGCCTGCGGCGCCGCCACCGCCCCCGCCGGCCGCGCCCCCACGGCCGGTCGTGCCCGCGCCCCCGCCCGCCGTGCCCCCTCGACCCGTCGTACCGGCGACGCCACCCGCACCTGCGCCGCCGCCCGCGGCGCCCCCGCGTCCGGCCGCGCCCGCGCCCCCGCCGCCCCGTCCGGCGGCGCTCGTGTCACCGCCCGCGCCGCCCGCGGGCGAGCCGCCGGCTCCCGCGACGGCGCTGCCGGCCGCGCCCGCCGCGCCCGCGGCGCCGCCGGTCGCCGCGCCGCCGCTGCCGCCGCGCGCTGCGCTGGTGCCGCCGGGGCCGCCATCCTGGCCCGCTGCGCCCGTGCCCGCCCCGCCGCCCCCTTCGCCCGTCGGATCACCGGTCCCTGACGATTCGCTGCAGGCGAGCGCGGCAGTGGCCAGCCAGAGCCCCAGCACGATCGCGCGGCGCATACCTGGATGATGTCTTCTCACCGGATCTCCTTCATCCCGGTATCATTCTCCTGCGGTGGCGCGGCGAGACGGAGGGGTGCTGGCGTGCGTCTTGGGGGCGCTCCTGGCCACCTCCTGCATGGAGTTCATCGAGTGCCGTTTGTCGGGCCGCACTGACCAGTACGCCGAGGAGTGCGAGCGCGACTACCGCGCAAACAAGGCCCGGTACCGCCTGGCGCGCGACCACTACAAGGTCGACGTCAAGGCCTGCGCCGGCAGCGATCCCGCGGCCTGCTTTCGGGCGGCAGGGTTCGAGGAGAAGGAGGGCCAGTGGGAGCGTGCCGCCCAGAGTCATGGATTCGCGTGCAGCGCCTCGGTGGGCCCGGCTTGTGGGCGGCTGGGCGTGATCTACCGAGATGGAAAGGCAAACCCGCCCCCGGGAATCGGCGCGCAGCCCCTTCTCGAGAAGGCCTGCCAGCTGGGCGACGCCACCGGCTGCGCCGATGCCGCAGGGGGAGCGCCGGACGCCGCCAGCCGCGCCACGCTGAACGCACGTGCCTGCACGCTGGGACAGGTAGCGGCTGCCTGCTTTCAGGCTGCCGAGTTCGACGACCAGGAAAAGCGGCTGGAGCGCGCCGCGCAGGGCTACCAGATCGCGTGTGACGGCTTCGTGGGTCGGGCCTGTAGACGGCTGGGTGTGCTCTACCGAGATGGGAAGTTACAACCGCCCCCGGGCGTCGCCGCGCAAACGCTGTTCGAGAAAGCGTGCAAGTTCCACGACGCCGACGGCTGCATCGATGCCGCCTGGGGGGCGCCGGACGCAGAGACCCGCGCCACCCTGAACAAGCGCGCCTGCGCGGCCGGCCGGTCAGCGTCGTGCCAGCCTCTGCCGCGATAGAAGGCGCGGGCCTCACCCCGACCCTCTCCCACTGCGTGGGAGAGGGAGGCTTTGAGCGAGCGCAGCGAGCGGTTAGCGCTTGCTGAACTGGAAGCGGGCGCGAGCGCCGCGCTGACCGTACTTCTTGCGCTCTTTCTGACGCGCGTCGCGGGTCAGGTACCCCGCCTTCTTCAAGGCCGGACGGTACGCGGGATCGATCTTGATGAGGCTGCGCGAGATGCCGTGGCGAATCGCGTCCGCCTGGCCCGACAGCCCGCCGCCGCTGACGTTCACGAACACGTCGTAGCGCCCGTTGGTCTCGGTCAGCTCCAGCGCCTGCCGGAACACCATGCGCGACGTCTCGCGGCCGAAGTAGTCCTCCAGCGAGCGGGTGTTGATGGCGATCTTGCCGTTTCCCGGCTGCAACCAGACTCGGGCCACCGCGTGCTTGCGGCGACCGGTCGCGTAGGTGGCTTTGGACACGTCAGGCATGGGCTCTCTATTCCTTCTACTTGCTACTTGGCGGGCTTGCTCTCGGGGAACTTCAGCGGCTGGGGCTGCTGGGCCGCGTGCGGGTGCTCGGTGCCAGCGTAGACCTTCAGCTTCTTGTAGATGCTGCGGCCGAGCGGCCCCTTGGGCAGCATCCCCCAGACCGCGCGCTTGACGAGGTCGGTGGGGTGGCGCTTGACCAGCTGCTCCGCCGTCTGCGTGCGCAGACCGCCGGGAAACAGCGAGTGGTCGCGATAGAGCTTGCCCGACCACTTCTTGCCGGTGAGGCGCACCTTGTCGGCGTTCACCACCACCACGAAGTCGCCCGCGTCGGCGTGGGCCGTGAACGTCGGGCGGTGCTTGCCGCGAAGGACGTCCGCGATCTTCGTCGCCGCGCGCCCCAGCGTCTGACCGCCGACGTCGGCGATGAACCAAGTGTGCTTGAACGACGCGTCGGCCTGAAAGGTCGGGCGATTGTGAATTGCGGCTGCCGGCATGGAGCGGGGTTTTTACTTGAGGGCTACAGCTTTGTCAACGCGTCCGGGCGGCTGCCAGATAGGCGCCGATGGCGGAGCAGGCCTGGCGGGTGCGCTCGTCGGTCTCGACCAGCGCGAAGCGGACGTAGCCCTCGCCGCCGGGGCCGAAGCCGAGCCCGGGGGCCACGGCCACCAGCGCCTTCTCGAGCAGCTCGGAGGAGAACCGGACCGCGCCCAGGGATGCGGCCTGGGGGGGAGCGGCGCCCAGATGAACATCGAGGCCACCGGGCGCGGGACCGGCCAGCCGGCGGCCGCCAACCCCTCGCACAGCAGAGCTGCCCGGTGCTTGTAGAGCGCGCGGTTGGCGGCGACGTCGGCGTCGCATGAGGTGAGCGCGGTGGCGGCGGCCAGCTGGGCCGGGCCGAAGATGCCGTAGTCGAGGTAGCCCTTGATGCTCCCCAGCGCGCCGACCAGCGTGCTGTTTCCGACGCAGAAGCCGACCCGCCACCCCGGCATCGAGTAGCTCTTCGACACCGTGAAGAACTCGACCGCCAGCTCACGCGCGCCCGGCACCTGGAAGATGCTGGGGGCGGGCTGTCCGTCGTGGATCAGATCGGCGTAGGCGAGATCGGAGATCACCCAGAGCGATTCGCGCCGCGCCAGCGCGACCACCTTCTCGAAGAAGGAGAGGTCGACGACGGCGCTGGTCGGGTTGTGGGGATAGTTGACGATGAGCCCCTTCGGCTTGCGGGGCGCGCGCGCCAGCGCCGCCTCGATCTCGCCGTACGGGTCGCGGCCCGGGCCGGTGGCGACGGGGACCGGCTCGCCGCCGGCGATGATCACGCCGAAGCGGTGGATCGGATAGCAGGGATCGGGCGACAGGACGCAGTCTCCCTTGCCCACGATCGCCAGCAGCAGGTGGGCGAGCCCCTCCTTCGAACCGAGGGTGACGACCGCCTCCGTCTCCGGATCGAAGGTCTGGCCGTAGCGGCGTCCGTACCAGTCGCAGATCGCGCGACGTACTTCGGGGAGCCCGCGCGACGGCATGTAGCGCTGGTTACCGGGGCGCTGCGCCTCGGCAATCAGGCGTTCGATCGCCGCCTTGGGGCTGGCGCCGTCTGGGTTGCCGAGGCCGAAGTCGAAGACGTCGTGCCCCGCCGCGCGCAGCCGTGACTTGAGCTCGTCGACGGCGGCGAGCACGTACGGGGGCAACGCGGCCATTCGTTCGAACTGATCGAAACGTGCAGATGATCCGGCCATTTTTTAGCGGGCGAGACACTACGCGATCGGCCGCGGCAGGGCCAGACAGGTGTTGACCTGAACTCATGTTCAGGTGTAGAAAATCGTCATGCGGCCGGTGCCGATCTCGAACCCGCCCAACCCGTGGGCCACGACCGAGGTCGAGTACCTCGACGAGGTGCCGGCGGTCCGCCTGGAGGTGTTCGAAGATCGGACCCGCAACATCCTGTCGAAGAACGACAGCCCCGACGTCGGCTTCACCTGGAGCGTGAACCCCTACCGGGGCTGCTTCCACGCCTGCGCATACTGTTATGCGCGGCCGACCCACGAGTACCTGAGCCTCGGAGCGGGCACCGACTTCGATCGCAAGATCGTCGTCAAGCGCGACGCGCCTGCGCTGCTGCGGGCGGCGTTCGCGAAGAAGAGCTGGCGCCGCGAGATGGTCGTGTTCAGCGGCGTCACCGACTGCTATCAGCCGCTGGAGGCGTCCTATCGCCTGACGCGCGCATGCCTCGAGGTCTGCGTCGCGCACGCGAACCCGGCCGCGCTGATCACGAAGTCGGCGCTGATTGAACGCGACGTCGACGTGCTGGTCGCGCTCGCGAAGGTGGCCGCCGCGCACGTGACGGTCAGCATCCCGTTCTGGGACGCCGAACGGGCCCGCGCGATCGAGCCCTACGTCGCGACGCCGGCGCGGCGGCTCCGGGTGATCGAGACGCTGGCCCGGGCCGGGATCTCGGTGGGGGTCAACGTGGCGCCGATCATTCCGGGGCTGAACGATCAGGACATCCCTCAGATACTGAAAGCGGCGCGCGACGCCGGTGCGGTGTCGGCGGGGCACGTGCTCCTGCGGCTGCCGGGCTCGGTCAAACAGGTGTTCGAAGAGCGGCTGCGCGCGGCGCTGCCGCTTTCGGCCGATCGCGTGCTGCACCGGATCCGCGAGACGCGCGGCGGGCAGCTCTACGACGCGCGCTTCGGGGTGCGCGGCCGCGGCGAGGGGCCGTACGCGACCGCGATACACGCGCTGTTCGAGGCGTCGGCGGCGCGGGCCGGGCTAAGGACGGGAATGATCGGCCCCGGACGTATCGCGGGCGCGGGACCCTTTCAGGGTCCCGATCTTGGCGACAGCGGTGGCGGCGTCACGGCGCCCGGCGACAGGCCGCCGGCCGGTGGCGGCGTCCAGGTCGGGCTTCCCGGCATTGGAGATTGATTGGGGGGCGGCGTCGGCGTGGGTCGGGGTGGCGGCGGGGCCGCCGGCGGTGCGGGAGCCGCCGGCGGCGCGGGCGGGGCTTCCGACGCCGGTAGCAGCGGCGGACCGGACGCGACGCCGCAGATGAACTCGCGGCGATCGGGCGGCGGCGCCGGCGCGTAGACGGTCGTCGTCGGCGCCGGGGTCACGTAGGTCGCCTGCGCGAGCGTCAGCCGCGCCAGGGCGGGGCCGGCGTGCGGGATCGCCGAGGTGATGCGGTGGATGCCGCGATCGACGACCACGTCGCAGCCGACCTCGCTCCCCTTCTGGCGCGCGAGCTCGAAGATCTGGGCGAGGCCGGTCCCTGCCGGTGCGATCACCTCGATGATCCCGATCGAGACGTACGGGTAGGGGGGGAGGCGATCGACGAAGACCCAGGGCTGGGTGCGCGGGCGCCCCTGGTAGCGCGTGTCGGTGGAGACGAAGTCGGCGTGCGCGCAGGCGCCCAGAACCAGCAGCGAGGCCAGCGACGCGAGGCGAATGGCCCGAAGACGGCGCATGCCCACAGGGTACCGCGAAGCACCGCCGCGGGATCAGCGAATGGTGGCGACGTGCAGGACGATCGGCAGCCCGCCGTTGCGCAGCTTGAACGACGCGGTCGCGGCCAACCCCAGCGCGCGCGCAGCGTCGAGGCGCGCCGGGCAGACGATCGCGGCGCGCCACCCGCGGAAGTGGCTGGCCAGCACCCGACCGAGCTCGCGGTAGGTGCGCCCGGCGGCGCGCGGATCTCCCAGGCGATGGCCGTAGGGCGGGTTGGCGATCACGAGGCCGGCGGGGGCCGGGGGGCGCGCGTCGCCGGCGTCCCGGCAGGCGAGGTCGACGTGTCCGTCGAGGCCCGCTCGCGCGGCGTTGCTGCGCGCGCGCTCGATCGCCCGCGGATCGCGATCCGAGCCGGCGATCGGCGCAGGGAGGGCCTCGCGGGCGGCGGCCCGCGCCTCCGCCACCAGCGCGGCGCTCGCGCCCCGCTCGGACGCGAACAGCGGCCAGCCGTCGATGGCGAACGCGCGCGCCGCCGGCGCTTGCACCTCGGCGGCGGGTTCATCCGGCGAGAGGGTCAGCCCGGGCGCGCGGCCCAGCGCCTGCGCCGCCGCTTCGAGAACGATCGTCCCGGCGCCGCACATCGGATCGACGAGCGGGACGTCGGGTCGCCATTCGGCCAGCGCCAGCAGCCCCGCGGCCAGCGTCTCGCGCAGCGGCGCGGCCCCGACGTCGACGCGCGCCCCGCGACGGTGCAGTCGCTCCCCCGAGGCGTCGACGCTGAAGGTGAAGCGATCGTTTTCGCCCCGCAGCAGGACCGTGACGTCGGGCTCCGCGTCGCGCGCCGCCACCCGTACGCCGGCGACCGCGTCGCCAATCGCCAGCGCGGCCGCTTCGGCCAGCGCACCGGTGTGGTAGAGGCGGCAGCGGCTCGTGCTGGCGCGCAGCGCGATGGCGGCGCCAGGCGGGACGAACGCCGCCCAGGGCAGCCCGGCGGCCCGCCGGCGCAGCTTGCCGAACTCACGCGCCTCGACCTCGCCGGCCCGGGCGAGCACCCGGGTCGCGATGCGCAGCCAGAGATTCGCGCGATAGCCGCTGGCGGGAGGCCCCGCCCACTCGACGCCGCCCGGGACCGCGACGACATCACGCGCGTCAGCCAGCGCCTCCACCTCGCGCCGGGCGACCTCCTCGAGCCCGGGCGCGACGACCGCGAACCAGCGCAGCACCTGCAGCCGGGCCGCGCGCTTCGCGGGGACTGGTTTGGCGGGGCGCCGCTCTCCGGGCTGGGGCATCGACTCCGGACGGCCCGCGAAGCGCAGGTGGGCGAGCACCTCGATCGTGCCGCTTCCACCGGCGACCGGCGAGTCGGCCTGCCCGGCGAGCGCGAACCCCAGCCCCTCGGCGCGCCGGCGCACCGCCTCGACGGCGGCCTTTCGCAGCGCGGGGTCGTTCACGCCCGCCGCCTTGACCTGACGATCGGGGAGCTCGAACTGGGGTTTCACCAGAACAATCCCCTCGGCGCCGGGGCGGAGCCGGAACGCGAGCGCGCGCAGCATGTTGCGCGCGGCGACGAAGCTGACGTCGACGGTGAAGAAGTCGAACGGCCCCTCGGCCTCGTTCAGGGAGAGCCGCTTGAAGTCGACCCTTTCGAGCGACGTGACCCGGCGGTCGTCCCGCAGCGAGGGGTGCAACTGATCGTGGCCCACATCCAGCGCGACCACGTGACGAGCGCCGTGACGGAGCAGCGCCTCGGTGAATCCTCCCGTCGAGGCACCCACGTCGATGGCGCGCGCGCCGCGCACTGCCGCAGTCAATCCGAAGCGGACAAGCGCCGCCTCCAGCTTTCCGCCCGCGCGGCTTACGTTCACCGGCGCGAATCTAGTCTATTACCCTCGGAACCCTAAGAGGGTTCCGAACCTCCCGCGATGTGCTCGCGCGGGCAGAGCCCGCGTTCCCCCGACGCGATCTGCTCACGTCGCGTGGCTAGTCGGCGAAGCGGCAGAGGCCGGTCACCGATGTGCGGCCCATGCAGTCGGGGCAGAGCGGGATTCCGCCGGCCCGCGGTTCGCGGCGCACCGGGGAGTCCTCCCCGTCAATCGCGCCGCAGGCTGTGCAGATCAGCTTCGCGGGCGTCAGCTCCTCGCTCGCGCCCAGGCCCGCCGTCGCCAGCGCGGCGCGGGTGACGATGCCCACCAAGAACGCACCCGTCACCACGGGCAGACAGGAGACCTCCTGCTCGACCATGATCTGCGCCGCCTCGGCGAGGGTCGTGTCGGGGCCGATGCAGAGCACCGGCGAGCTCATGCAGTCACCGACGAGCGCATCCCGCGCCGCGAGCTGTAGATCTTCCTTACAAACGATTCCGGCCAGGGTGCCATGGTCGAGCACGAGGAGGTGCTCGATCCCATTGTCGAGCGCCAGCCGACGCGCCGACGCGACCACGGTATCCGGTGTCAGTGTGTAAAGCTCGGTCCCCATCACCTCGGCGACGCAGCACGCGCCAACTTCAGCCATGACATTCATGACGCGCCTCCAACAGGGTTCATCGGCAGTTTTGTCGCCATGAACAAAGGGCCATCAAACCCCGTGCCAGTTAGACGCCGGTCAGCGGCGCGCCATGCAAGCGGCCCAGCCGCGTCCGCCTGTAACCGCGCTGCCCTTCGCGTTACTGACTCGTGATCGGGGCGCGCACAATCGCCTACGGGTGTGACTCAGGACCGTTCCCGATGCCTGGTGCGGGGGTTGCACACATCGAAGGGCATGGAGGAAAGACGAATTCTGGTCGTCGATGACGACAGTGAGGCGCGCGAGATGCTGCGCGACTTCTTCACCGACCGGGCCTACACCGTCGAGACGGCGGCGGATGGACCCGAGGCACTGTTTCAGCTCGCGAGGTTCGACACGGATCTGCTGGTCACTGATCTGCAGATGCCGGGGATGAGTGGCCTCGAGCTGATCAGAGCCTTGCATGCGGAGCGTCCTGACTGTCCCGCGGTGCTCATCACCGCGAGCGTCGACCGCGAGTTGCCGCTGCGCCAGCTCGGGCTGCGCGCGGGATTCGACACGCTCTGCAAGCCGATCGATCTCGACGCGCTGGCGGCGCTCGCCGATCGGCTTACCGGCACCGACGCGAGCGTGGTGCGTGCTTCGGACCAGACACTTTTTCGAAACCCGACCTAGATTGGAAGAAGGAACAGGACGAGCTTTTCTCGTTCGAGTGTTCGAGTGTTCGAGTCCGTTTGCGAGGGTCGGACCTTTCACTGTGGCGAAATCTAGATATGAATCGTAACTCAGACGGAGGGAGCCATGGCCGAGCCAACGACGCTTCCGGGTGAGGATCCAAAGTTGACGCGCGTGTTGCGAAACGAACGCGGGACTTCGATCGGGATGTTGCAGAGCTTCGTCGACGTGGCGGAGCTGAAACGGTTGATGGGTCAGCTGACCGTCGTCGAGCTGCTGCGGATGATGATCAGCGAACGGGTGCCCGCGGTCGCGACGGTCAGCGCCCGAACCAACCCTGCTTGACCGGCTTGGGCGCCGGCGCGGGCTTGGCGGCCGGCGGGGGCGGCGCCGGTTTGGGGGGCGGAGGCGCTTTCTTCAGGGTCACGCGAAGGGTCTGAGGCTCCTCGCCCTCGAAGCGGTAGTGGCGGGTGACGGGCGTGTAGCCGGCCTTCGTGAAGGTGAAGTCGTAAGAGTTTCCCGGCCGTAGCTTCAGGGTCAGCGGCGTCGTCCCGAAGGCGTGGCGGCCCGTCGCGACGTGTGAGCCCTCCGGTTCGGTCTTGATGACGACCGGCACCGGCGAGGGTTTGGCCTTCTTGTCGGGCCCGGTGGGTGCGTCGGGCGTTTCGGCGGGCGCTTCGTCGGTGGGGGCGCCGGGCTTCTCCGCCTCGGCGACGATCGGCTTCGCCGGCTCGATGGGCGGCGTCGATGGTGGCGATGTGGGTGTAGGTGGTGGGAGCGGCGCGGGCGCCGCCACGGGTGGGGATGGCGCGGCGGGCGCGGGCGGCGCTGCCGCTGCGGGCGCGGGGGGCACTGCCGCGGCGGGTGGCGGCGTCGGTGCTGGCGTCGGCGCGGCTGCCGTCGGTGGGGCAGGCGGCGGCGCCTGGCGCCCGGTGGTCGCCTTCACCGCGATGCCGAACAGCAGCAGCAGCGCGAGGCCGGCGCCGATGCGCACCTCGCGGCGCCGGTGCCAGGGCCGATCGCGGTTCACGAAGGGGGGGGGGTGAAGCATCGCCTCGGTCATCGCCGGCATCGGCGGCGGCCGGCGGTCCGAGGGCTTCATCTCGACGGCGTCCTCGATGTTCAGCACCAGCCCGGAATCCTGACCGTCGCCGCCCCGCAACGGCCCGACGGTCGACGTCGACGCCGCCTCCGGCGGCGGCGCCTCGCGGGTCAGTGTAGGTACGCCGTCCTTGGCGGAGAGCTCGGCCAGCCAGCGCTGCAGCTCCGTCTGACCGACGGGGCGGAACGCCACCCGCATGACCTGCTCGACGTCGACGAGCATCTCCTCGGCCTTCTGATAGCGCTCCGCGGGGGTCCGGGACATCGCCTTCCGGATCACCCGATAGAGCTCGGGGTTGAGGCCCGGGCGCGCGGTTTCGGGCGGGACGAAGTCCCCCGCCTTCACCAGCATCAGTGTCTCGTAGTCGGTCGGCGCGTCGAAGGGGTGGCGACGCGTGACCATCGCGTACAGCATCGTACCGACGGAGAAGAGATCGGAGCGCGCGTCCAGCTGCTCGCCCGAGGCCTGCTCGGGCGACATGAACGCGATCTTCCCCTTGATCATGTTGCCGGTGCTCTGCTCGCGCCGCGTCTGAGCCTTGGCGATGCCAAAGTCGGTGATCTTGACCTCGCCCTCCCCGCTGACCAGCACGTTGTGCGGGCTGATGTCGCGGTGCACGATGGAGAGCGGTTGACCGTCGGAACGCGCCTTGCCGTGGGCGTAGGCGAGCGCCCGACAGACCTCGGCGGTGAGATAGAGCGCGAGCGGAGGCGGGAACGGCACGCCGGCTGCCTTGGAGCGGCGCAGGATGCGGTCGAGCGTCCAGCCATCGACGAGCTCGAGCGCGAGGAAGTAGCGCCCCTCGGCTTCGCCCAGGTCGAGCACCTGCACGATGTTGCTGTGGTTGAGCGTCATCGCGACGTGCGCCTCGTCGACCAGCATGTGGCGGAATTGCGGGTCGGCATAGAAGGTGGTGAAGATGCGCTTGAGCACCACCGACTTCTCAAACCCCTGCGCGCCGTGCTGTTTGGCCAGAAATATCTCGGCTGTGCCGCCGTCGGCGATCTTGCGCAGGATCGTGTAGCGGGAAGCGAGGCTCATCGGCGACGGTCCGAAGTCCCGCAAGTTACCACGCCGTTGCCCCTTGTTGACCGGCGATCGGCTCGCCACATTCCCTGAAGGTGCTGTGAATGACGACGAGGACGTTGCTCTTGGTCGAGGACGATCTAGATGTCCGCGACACCTTGCAGGACCTGCTCGAGGAGGAGGGGTTCGACGTCATCCCAGCCGCAAACGGCAAGCAGGCGATTGATTTCCTGACCCTCAACCAGCCCCCGGGCGCCGATCTGGTCATCCTCGACCTCATGATGCCCATGGTATCCGGGTGGGAGGTGCTCGAGCGGATGACCGGAGACGATCATCTGGCTGACATCCCGGTGATCGTGCTGAGCGCGGTCACGGCGGATCCGCCGCCCCGGGCCCAAGGGTTCGTGCGCAAGCCGTTCACGATCGAGAAGCTCGTCGCCACGGTGCGCGGCTGTCTGTCGGGCGCCGACCACGAATCGGCACCGGCGAACTAGCTCCACCCTGCCACTCCCGCGCGAAGCGCGGGGGTGCGGCTATTTATGAGACGTGCTCCGGGGCAGCCGCTGCTATTGTCTGCAGCCAAGCCCCAATGGATCCCGAACGTCTGCGAGTGCTCCTCGAGGCGGTGCAGTCCCGGAGCGCTTCCATCGACGATGCGATGCGCGAGCTGCGCGAGCTGCCGTTTCGCGATCTCGACTTCGCCCGGGTAGACACCCACCGACACCTGCGGACCGGTTTCCCCGAGGTCGTGCTGGGCGAGGGGAAGACGCCCGAGCAGATAGCCGCGATCCTGACCGAGCTCGGGAAGGGGGGAGCCACCGCCCTCGCGACCCGGGTCTCGGCGGCCGCGGCGGCCCACGTGGTCACGGCCGTGGCGGGCGCGCGCTACCTGCCGACGCCGCGCGCGATCGTCGTCGGGCCGACGCCTCCGCCCGAGCGCGGGCGGGGGACAATCGCCGTGGTCAGCGCGGGGACCGCAGACATCCCCGTGGCCGAGGAGGCGGCGCTGACCGCCGAGCTGGCCGGCAACCGCGTCGAGCGGATCTTCGACGTCGGCGTGGCGGGGCTGCACCGTCTGCTCGCGTACCGCACGACGATCGAGGCGGCCGAGATCGTCGTGGTCGTGGCCGGGATGGAGGGGGCGCTCCCGAGCGTCGTCGGCGGGCTGTGCGCGCGGCCGGTGATAGCCGTGCCGACCAGCGTCGGCTACGGAGCCAGCCTGGGCGGCATCGCCGCGCTGCTGTCGATGCTGAACTCGTGCGCGGCCGGCGTCGCGGTCGTGAACATCGACAACGGCTTCGGCGCGGGGCAGATGGCCGCGATGCTCAACCGGAAACGCCCGTCGTGAGCGCCGCGCTGCGCGGGCTGCATCTACACTTCGAACCGACCTCGGGCATCGCTGGCGACATGGCGGTCGCGGCGCTGGTCGATCTCGGCGTGCCGGCGGCGGTCGTCACCGGCGCGATCGCCGGGATGGGCGTGCGGGGCCTGAGCGTCCGCTTCGCCCGTCGCCGGCGGGGTGCCTTCGTGGGCCGCGTCTTCGACGTGCGTGGGCCCACCGATCGGAGTGGACGCGCGCGACGCCGTGAAGGCGAGGAACGCCACACCCACAGCGACCACGCGCACCATGACCACGACCATTCCCACGCTGCCGACCAAGCCGACGCCCAAAGCGGGCACCCGCATCGCGACTACGCCGAGGTGCGCCGCCTGCTCGCGCGCGCCCGTCTCGAGCCCGCGGCCCGGCGGCTGGCCGGAGAGATCTTCGCGCGCATCGCGGAGGTCGAGGCCAAGCTGCACGGCGTCCGCGTCGATCGCGTCGGCTTTCACGAGGTCGGCGCTTACGACTCGATCGCGGACGTGGTCGGGATCGCCGCCGCGATCGCGTACCTGGCCCCGGCCTCCGTCGGTTCGTTGCCGCCCGTCGTCGGTACCGGGTACGTCCGGACCGCGCACGGCCCGGTCCCCGTGCCCGCGCCGGCCACGGCCGCGCTGCTGGCCGGCGTACCGATCGTGCCCGAGGGCGACGGAGAGCTGACCACGCCGACCGGCGCGGCGATCCTGGCCGCGGTCGTCGATCGGTACGGGGCGTTGCCGCCGATGCGCATCCGCGCCGTCGGCTACGGGGCCGGCACCCGCGAGCTCGCCGACCGCGCCAACGTGCTGCGCGCGGTGGTCGGCGAGCCGTTGGGGGTCGCCGACGCGCCCGCCGCCCCGCGGGTGACGCTGCTGGCCGCGAACATAGACGATATGAGCCCCGAGCTCGTCGCGCCCTTCACCGAGGCGCTGGCCGCCGCGGGGGCGGTCGACGTCTGGACGACGCCGATCGTGATGAAGAAGGGGCGTGCCGGCGTGCAGGTCTCGGCGCTGGCGCCCCCCGACGTCGCGGGGGCGGTCGAGCGCGCGTTCTTCGTCCATTCGACCACGCTCGGGATCCGCCGCAGCGAGGTCGATCGGGTGGTGCTCGCGCGCTCCTTCGCGCCGGTGACGACGCCGTACGGTCGCGTGCGGGTGAAGCTGGCCGCCCTCGACGGCGAGGTCGTCGGAACGCACCCGGAGCTCGAGGAGTGCCGGCGGCTGGCGGCGCGGGCCGGCGTCCCGGTGCGCGAGGTGATGGCGGCGGCGGCCGCGGCGGCGCGCGCGCTGATGCCGGGCGCGCCCCGCGCCAGGAAGCGGCGAACATGAGCGGCGAGGCGCAGGCGGCGCTCGACGGGCTGGCCCAGGCGGCCCATGTGCTCGCCGTCGGCACCGGCGAGAGTCAGCTTCACGCCGCGACAGAGCATGTGGCGCATGCGCTGGGGGCCGACTCGGTGAGCCTGCTGGCGATGCTGTCCGATCCCGAGACGATCTATCTGGTCGCCGACAGCGACGAGATAGAGGTCGGCCGCGCGCGGATGGTGTTGCAGCAGTACCCTCACATTCAGCGCGCCATCGAGGGGAGCGAGGTCACGATCACCGGCGGTGGCGAAGCGGGGACGGACGAGGTCACCGCCGTGTTCCCCGTGATCCTCGGCCGCAAGCCGGTCGGGGCGCTGGTGGCGCGGTTCCGCGAAGACGCCGCCGAGTCCGCCGAGGCGGCGGTCGCGATCGGCAAGCTGGCCGCGTCGCTGTTCGGCATCGTCCTCCGCGGGGCGAAGGCGCTCGAACCGATCCGCGAACGAACCCGGCGGATCACCCTCCCGGACGTGCGCGAGGAGCGACGGGTGCGTGCGATCGAGCGCTACCGCGCGTTCATCGACAGCGCCTCCGACGGCATCGTGGTGCTCGACGGCGCGGGAACGGTGCTCTACATGAACCGCGCGGCCGAGGAGATCACGGGCTACGCGCGGGACGGGTTGGCCGGCAACCCGCTGGTCCAGATCGTCCCCGAGACCTTCCGCGCCATGCTCGAGCGGCAGATCGGCCGCGCGATCGCGGCCGAACCCGTCGATAACTTCGATCTGGAGCTGGTCACCACGTCCGGTGATCGGATCATCGTGTCGGTCGCCTCGATCGGCATACTCTCCGAGCACGAAGCGGCCATCTTCGCCTTTCGCGACATGACGCTGACGCGGGAGCTCGAACGCGAGCTGCACCGAACCAACGAGTTCCTGGAGCGGATCCTCAACTCGACCGTCGACGGGATCATCGCGGCGAACATGCGGGGGACGGTGCTCCTTTTCAATCAAGGCGCGGAGCGGATCTGCGGCTACCGCGCCGCCGACGTGATCGGGCAGATGTCGGTGCGGCAGCTCTACCCGGAGGGGGTGGCCCGCGAGGTGATGCTGCTGATCCGGTCGGGGGGGCACGGCGGCGGCGGGCGGTTGGAGCCGGTGCGGCGGCATCTGCTCAGCGCCAGCGGGGAGCAGATCCCGGTCCAGATCTCGGCAGCGCTGGTCGTCGACGGAGAGGGGCGGGAGATCGCCACCGTCGGCATCTTTTCCGATCTACGTGAGCGGTTGAACATGGAGGAGCGGCTCGCCTCCGCGCAGGAGAAGCTGGCGGTGTCGGAGAAGCAGGCCGTGGCGGTCGAGCTGGCGGGGGCGGCGGCCCACGAGCTCAATCAGCCGCTGACCTCGGTGATGGGCTACACGCAGGTGCTGATGCGCAAGCTCGGCCCCAACGACGTCCACATCCCGATCGTCAAGACGATCCTCGACGAAGCGGACCGGATGGCGGCCATCGTCCGGAAGCTCGGAAGCCTCACCCGATACGAGACCAAGAGCTATGTGGGGGGCGCTCAGATCATCGATCTCGACCGCTCGACGCAGGAAAACTACTCTGGCGGCCCCGAACCCGGTAAAAAAGACGAGCAATGAAGCCCGAACAGATCACCGAGTTGCTCGAGCAGGCCGCCAGCCAGCTCGGCGTCCAGGTCCGCTATGAAACCATGACCGGGGACGCGGCGGGGAGCGGCGGTCTCTGCAAGCTGCGGGGGACCTGGTGCGTGATCATCGATCGCAAGACCCCACCGGCCGATCGTGCCGCGATGTTGATCGAAGCGCTGGCGGGGTTCGACACCGAGGCGCTCTTCTTGCCGCCGCAGGTGCGGGAGGCGCTGGCCGCCAAGCGCGACGAGCGCGCCCCCATCCCCACGCCGGCCGACGTACAGCCGTAGGCCCCGCAACGCCGAAGGCGTCTGGCGCTTTCAGCCGCCGCTGTCAGCGACCTGCTAGAGCTGCTTGAGCTTGTCGCCGAGCAGCGGATCGTCGGTGACGGCGTCCACCAGCGCCGTCCGGACCTGCGCGCGCACCGCGGCGGGCGCGCCGGCGCCGAGCTGCTTGTCGACGACACGGTCGATCACCTTCTCCATCGCGTCCTTGGCGGTGATGCGTCCGGCACGGAGATCGGCGGCCAGGTCGGCGGTGACGGCGTCGGTTCGCGACAGGGCAGCGGGAGGGTGCACCGCCGACGTGCCCGCCAGCTTGTCAGCGAAGCGGGGCCCACCGGCGGCCGGGGCCTCGGCCTTGCTGCCCGGGCCGGGACCGGAGACGGGAGGGGTCGGGGGGAGACCACTGCCCGGACCTGTGACCTTGCCTGCCACGTCGCGGACCTTAACACACGTCAGGCGCGGATGTTCGAGACCGCGGCCTTGGCGGTGTCGTGCTTGGCGCGCATGACATTCGAGAGGGTGGAGAACCGCTGGTTCTCCTGTTGAATCTGCTGCTGCAGGACCAGCAGCTGGGTGTTCGACAGCTGGCCGTCCTGCAACATCGTGCTCACGGCCGCCGGTTCGTGCTGGGGGGCGGTGGGGCCGGCCGCGAGCGGGGCGGTGCCAGATCGGGTCAGCGCCGCGGCGGCGCCGGCGCGCGCGTCATGCACAGTGGCCGCCAGGATGGGGCCGGCGACCACGTGCGTCGCCACCTCCGCGCCGCTCATCAGCAGGTTGACTCCGCTCGTCAGAAGGTCGCGAAACGGAATCTCCGGTCGCGACGTCTGACGAGCGCGGCTGGTTTCGAGCTCCAGCCGCAAGTCGGGTGCGGCGGCGATTCCGGTGGCGATTCCGGTCGCGATTCCGGTCGATCGATCGGTGACAGAATTGACGATGGACATCAGGGACCTCCTGCGGACGTATCGCCGCTCCGTGGCGCTGGTTTCGCCGCGGGCCGGTGTAGACTTCCGCCGTGGGTTTTGTCCGTGGGTTCCTGGCGCCGTTTCGCGGCGGAATCTATGTCGCCCGGCGCGGGCTGTGGGCGTACCTCGTCGTCCCGATCCTGCTGGATCTCGCGCTGGGAATAGCGGCCATCTATGGTGCGCAGCACTACTGGCGCCAAGAACCGATAGTGGCCGAGCCGCTCGTCCATAATCCGGTCATCGGGTGGCTGATCCTCATCGGCCTCTCGCTGCTCGTCGGCGCGGTCATTTTCCTGGTGTTCCAGCCTTTGCTGGTCGCGGTATTCAACGATCGATTGTGCGGGCGGGTGGAGAAGAACGAGCGGGGGAGCTCTCCCGAGGCGCCGTTCTTCGCGTCGACGGGGCAGGCGCTGGTGCACGGGCTGCTCAAGCTCGTGCTCTACGTGATCGCGCTCGTCGTCGGGTTCGCGCTCACCGCCGTCACGGTCGTAGGCGGCCTGGTGGGCGTCGGGCTCGCCGCGCTGTTTCTCGCCTACGATGGCTTCGACTATCCGCTCGCCCGGCGTGGCGCCAGCTTCGGCGCCAAGTGGGCCTACCTCGTGCGCCACCCGGCCCAGACGGTCGGTTTCGGCCTGGGCGCTACGATGCTTTATCTGGTGCCGTTCGCGTTTCTGATCGCGCCGCCGTTCGCGGCCGTCGGGGCGACGCTGGCCTTCCTGGACGCGGAGGCGAAGGCGGGCCGCAAGGCTGGGCAAGCGGCGCCTTCGGCGGCCGGGAAGCCGGCCGCTGAGGTGGCAGCACCGGCCGGCGCGGGGGCCGGGACAACGACGTGAATGTAGCTGCAACCACTTGAAACCCCGCGTAATATGACCGCGTTGAAGAAGCCCATCCCCTTCGGGAAGTACTACCTCCTCGAGCGGATCAACGTCGGAGGCATGGCCGAGGTCTTCAAGGCCAAGGCCTTCGGCGTCGAGGGCTTCGAGCGGCTGCGTCGCGGTCAAGCGGATCCTCCCGAACATCGCCGAGGACGAAGAGTTCATCACGATGTTCATCGACGAGGCGAAGATCGCCGTGCAGCTCCAGCACGCGAACATCGCCCAGATCTTCGACCTCGGTAAGGTCGAGGAGAGCTACTTCATCGCGCTCGAGTACGTCCACGGCAGCGACCTGCGCGCGATCTTCGATCGCATGCGCAGCCGCGGCGAGTCGATGCCCGATCGCGCATGGCCTGCTACGTCATCATGCAGGTCTGCGAGGGGCTCGACTACGCCCACAACAAGCGCGACGGGCAGGGCCGCGACCTGCACCTCGTCCACCGCGACGTCTCGCCCCAGAACGTCCTGATCTCGTACGAGGGCGAGGTCAAGCTCATCGACTTCGGCATCGCCAAGGCGGCGGGCAAGGCGTCGAAGACCCAGGCCGGCATCCTCAAGGGCAAGTTCGGCTACATGTCGCCCGAGCAGGTGCGCGGGCTGCCGATCGATCGCCGCAGCGACATCTTCGCGGTCGGCATCGTGCTCTACGAGCTGCTGACCGGCGAGCGGCTGTTCGTCGGCGAGAGCGACTTCTCGACGCTGGAGAAGGTCCGCAACGTCGAGATCCTGCCGCCGTCCTCGTACAACCGGAAGATCCCGCAGGAGCTCGAGCGCATCGTGCTCAAGGCGCTGGCCAAGGACGCCGAGGATCGCTACCAGAACGCGATCGATCTCCACGACGACCTGCAGTCGTTCCTCTACTCGGTGGGCGAGTTCTACTCGCGCAAGGATCTCGCCGCCTGGATGAAGAAGACCTTCGCCGCGGAGATCGAGGAGGAGAACGCCAAGCTGGAGCAGTACCAGCAGGTGCTCCCGCCGGTCGCGAGCATGGAGGTCTCCCGGCGTGCGGCGGTGGCAGGGCTTCGGCCGGCGACCGGCGTGGGGCCGCGGCCGGGCGCCAAGGAGCCGACCAAGGGGGCCTCGGGCGGCAAGCCGAAGACCGACATGGGGTGGGACGACGAGGAGCTCGACACCCAGATCTTCGACAAGGACTCGGACGCCAAGCCGATCGAGGCCGACCAGCTCTTCTTCGAGGACGACGATCGGACGGTCGCCAACGAGCCGCCCCCCGACATCCTCGAGCAGGCGCGGCCGCCCGACCTGGCGACGCCGCGGCCGGTGCCGATCACGCTGGCGACGCCCGAGCCGGACGCCGACGACTTCGACGAGATCAGCGGCGAGCAGACGGGGCCACACCGCCGCCGGCGAAGCGGGTCCCGGTGTCGTCGAAGCCGACGCTGGTGGGGTGGGGATGCCGTTCGGCGCGCCGTCGCCCGCCGGTGGCGGCACATCGCCCAAGTGGCCGGCGCCCGGGGCCCGGGTTCCGGCGCCGCCTCCTCCGGTCAGCCGGACCACACCGGGGCAGCCGCTGCGGCGGTCGAGCCTGAGCCTCCCGCCGGTCGGCGCGCCGATCCCGCTCCCCGCGCAACCGACGGCGCAGATGCGCTCGCCCACGCTGTCGCCGTCGCGCCCGCCGACGTTGTCGCCGTCGCCGTCGCGTCCGGCGTTCAACCCCAACCACACGCAGCCGATGCACCCGTCTCCCTTCGGGACAGGGAACTTCGACGCGCCCCAGCCCCAGCCTTCCCAGCGCAAGGGGGGATGGCGGCCGCCTTCGCGGTGGTGGTGATCGCCATCCTGGGCGGCGGCGGCTACTGGTACTACAGCAACATCAACCGTCCCGGGCGGATCGAGCTTCAGACCGTCCCCGCCGACGCGACCGTCTCGATCGACAACAAGAAGGTCGGCGATCATTCGCCGTTCCGCATCGAGCACGCGGCCGGGCCGCTGACCCTGTCGGTGACGCACGACGGGTACGTGCGCAACGATCAGAACGTCGTGCTTCAGGCCGGCCAGCCGGTGGCGCTGTCGGTGACGCTCGAGCCCTCGCCCGACACCGGCTTCGAGCTGACCAGCGAGCCCCCGGGCGGGCTGGTCTGGCTCGACGGCGCGCCGATCAACGGTGCGGGCGGACAGCAGGCGCGCACCGACTTCCGGGCCCTGCGCATCGCGCCCGGTCATCACGTCCTCGAGATCAAGGGCGAGAGCCGGTTCAAGCCCTGGAAGCAGGACGTCGACATCGAGCCCGGCGCCATCGCGAAGATCCGCGCCACGCTGCATCCCGGCGACCGGCGGTGTCGCCCGGAAAATCGCGGCGGCGAAGCGGTCGCCGTCGCGCGAGCCGTCGCCGCCCTCCTGCCGCGGCACCGCCGCACCGACGCCGGCGCCGTCGTCACACCACGCGGCAGCGCGCCGAGCCGCGACAGCAGCACCGCCCTCCGCCAGCCCCGGCGGCAGCGCAGCGGTCGCGTCCGCCCCCCTCCCCACGCGCGTCGGCGCGCCCGCGAGGCTCCGACCGAGGAGGTCGCCGCCGAGCCGGCGGCTTCGCCTGGCGACGAGCGAGGGCGCCGGCGAATGCTCGATCACCGTCAATTCGGTCCCCTGGTCCGAGGTCTGGATCGACGGCCGCAACACCACCAAGCACACGCCGGTGGTCGACTACAAGGTCCCCTGCGGCAAGCACAAGCTCACCTTCAAGCGCCCTGACATCTCGAATCGACCACACCGAGAGCATCAGCATCCGTCCGGGCGAGAAGTTCAAGCAGCGCTACACCCTCGATTCCGAGGAGTGAGGCGGCACCCCGGCGTGTCCGTTCCGGCTTCGCACCCGCTCTCGGGTCCCTCTGGTGCCGCCGGCGCTCCGGCGCTGGCCCCGTCGCGCGCGGAGGCGCTGGCCGCCGCGTGGCGTGACTACTACCGTCACGCGGGTGAAGCGCCGCGCGCACCCCGCCGCGCGTGACTTCCTGCGCGACGACCTGACCGAGGCGCTGCGCCGTCTGATCCCGGCCGACGCCTCGGTGCTGGAGGTGGGCTGCGGGGAGGGCGAGCTGCTGGCGGCGCTGCCCAACCAGCGCCGCGCCGGCATCGACTATGCTGCCCGAGGTGGTCGAGCGGGCCCGCGCCCGCCACCCCGACATTCCGTTCGACGTCGCCGACGCGACGGCCCCGGACGCCCATCCCGACGCCCGCCTCGGTCCCGCCGCGGAGGGCTCTGGGACGCCGTGGTCTGCGATCGCCTGTGCCACAGCGTGCTGGACGTGCGCGCGCTGCTGGCGGGGCTGCGCGAGCGGCTGACTCCCGACGGGCGCATCTACCTGACCGCGTTCAACTACCTCTGGGAGGTGCCGGCGCGGCTGGCCGAGATGAGCGGGCTGGAAGCGGCCGGCGCCGACCGCCAACTGGCTGTCCGAGACTCGACTTCCGCAACCTGTTCGACATCGCCGGGCTGGAGGTGGTGCGGTTCGAGGACCGGCTGATGCTGCCGCTGGAGGTGCCGGGCCTGTCGACGGCGCTGAACCGCTACCTGGTGCGAGCTGCCGGCGATGAAGACCGCTGTCGCTCTACCGCATCTACGTGCTGCGGGCGCCGCGACGCCGTCCCCGCCGCCGCGGCGCGCCAGCGTCAGCGTGATCGTGCCGGCGCGCAACGAGGCGGGCAACATCGCCGCCGCCGTCGCGCGCACGCCGGTGATGGGCGACCGGCACCGAGCTGATCTTCGTCGAGGGGCACTCGACCGACGACACCTGGGCGAAGATCCAGCAGACGGTGGCCGGCTACCGACGGGCCGCTGACGCTGCGGGCCTTCCAGCAGACCGGCAAGGGGAAGGGGGACGCCGTCCGGCTGGGCTTCGCCCAGGCGACCGGCGACCTCCTGATGATCCTCGACGCCGATCTGACCGTGCCGCCCGAGGAGCTGCCGGTCTTCTACGAGACGCTCGCCGGCGGGCACGCCGACTTCGTGCAGGGGACGCGCCTCGTCTACCCCATGGAGCCGGGGGCGATGCGCTTCTTCAACAAGCTGGGGAACGTCGCGTTCTCGCAGCTCTTCACCTACCTCCTGCAGCAGCCCATCAAGGACACGCTGTGCGGGACCAAGGTGCTGTGGCGGCGCGACTACGAGCGGCATCGCCGCCGCGCGCGCCTACTTCGGCGACTTCGATCCGTTCGGCGACTTCGACCTGATCTTCGGGGCCGCCCGACTGAACCTGAAGATCGCCGAGATCCCGGTGCGCTACCGCGATCGGACCTACGGCGAGACCAACATCCAGCGCTGGAAGCACGGCTCGTTGCTGCTGCGGATGTCGGCGGTGGCGGCGCGCAAGCTGAAGTTCGTCTAGGCGACGCCGTGCCGATCTCCGAAGGGCTGCGGGCACGGACGCTGGAGCGGTTCGAGCAGCACCGCCGCGCCTGGAAGGCGAACGACGCGCTGCGGGCGCTCTACGCCGACTGGTACGGGCGGATCGCGGCGGCGCTGCCACCGGCTTCGCTCGGCCCCTGCGTCGAGCTGGGCTCGGGGCCCGGGTTCGCGCGCGACTTCATCCCCGACATGCAGCTGACCGACGTCGTGCGGCGCCCCCTGGCACGATCGCGAGTGCAGCGCCGACGCGCTGCCGTTCGGCGACGGCAGCCTGGGCGGCGCTGGTGCTGTTCGACGTGCTCCACCACCTGCCGGCGCCGCGGGCGTTCTTCGCCGAGGCGATCCGCGTGCTGCGTCCGGGCGGGCGGGTGGTGCTGTGCGAGCCGTACGTCAGCCCGCTGTCGTACCCGATCTACAAGTGGTTCCACGAGGAGCCGATGGACCTGGGCGTCGATCCGCTGGCCTCGCACACCGGCGAGCGCGATCCCTTCGATTCGAACCAGGCGATCCCGACGCTGCTGTTCGACCGGGGGCGGGCGCTGTTCGCAGCCGCGTTCCCCGCGCTCGCGGTGAGGAGCGTCGTCGAGCTCGCCGGGCCCAGCTACCCGGCCTCGGGAGGCTTTTCTCGCGCGCCGCTCCTCCCCTGGTCCTTGTGGTCCAAGCTGCGCGCCGTCGAGGCGCTGTTGCCCGAGAGCGTGATGCGCTGGTTCGCGTTCCGGATGCTGATCGTCGTCGAGCGCGTCTAGCCGCAATGCCGTTCACTTAGCGGTCCGCTTCGCGAGCCGCTTGCGGGGGTAGTTGCTCATCTTGAGCTTCACGGCACGGGGGTAGCTGCGTTCTGGCCGACGTGGAGGCAAGACTAGACGTTTCAGCTGTTTTCGTAGGCGCTGGAGGCTCGCGGGGATCGCGCCGGGGGTGACGCGTGGCGACCCTAGCCAGAAGAATTCTTCACGGATCATCGCTAAGGCTGCCACGAAGCTGATCCTGGTGGGTGAGACGCCGGCCTCCGCAGCCGCTCGCTCCATCTCGACCCGCACGAGGTTGTAAGCGAGAGCGATGCCCCACAGCTCCTGGCGTACACCGTCAGGCGTTTTGGAGCGAATCGACTCTTGCCGATCCAGCATGTGCGTCTTGACCTCGTCGTACGCGAGCTCCGTTTCCCAGCGCTCGTGATAGAGCGCGACGAGTTCTTCTGCGGGGTACTGCTCGGGATCGAGCAGCGACGTTAAGAGCGTCGCGCGCTGGAAGCCCTTCTTTTGGTAGTGGATCGCCCGAAGTGTCCAGGTCGACGGCAGACCGGGTTCATTCACGTCCCACTCGACCAGATAATCGTCCTTCCCCAGTTGTTCCCGGATCGCCCACTTCGTGTTGACCTTGGTCCTCGATAGCCAGTGCCGGTTGCCGCTCGTCTCGAGATGGATAAGGTCTTTCTTCACCAGAAAGTTCCGGTCCACGATCACCAGCGAGTTCTCCGGAACCTCGTTCCAGATCCCTCGCGCCAAGGTCGTTTCGCCCGTCCCGTAGTCCGCGAAGCGGAAACCGCTCAGGACGTGTGACCGCAGCGCCATCATCGCGACGATGCGCACCGACGGATATCCGCTCTCTCCACGGTTAGTGTTCTGGCCTCCGTAAACAGCGCGATTCTCCGGCGAATCGGCGATCCGCAGCGTCGTTCCGTCCATCCCATAGAGCGCCAGGCCTCGCCACCGATGCGCATCGGCGCTTCGTCCAGACCACTCCGCCGCGCTCACCATGAATAGGTAGGCCAACGGATCGTCCCCGACTCGCCTTCGAGCCTGGCTGATAGCGCTCTTCGCGATCAGCGTGCCTCTTTTGTCGGGGATGGCCAATTCGAGCGCGTCGACGACGCGCTCGATCGGAACGCTACGCATCAGCCCCATCCCGATTGCCAGCCACAACACCTGCTCCGCAGGCAGTCGACGCCGTCGCAGCGTTACCGTTCCTGACCAGGCCAGCGCCTCCTCGATCCAGATCGGATCGATGTGCCGCTTCAGCCCCTCCAATCGGTCGCCGTCACCGTACTCAGCGACGATCTCCAGCGCGCTCTCGAGTTTCACCCGCGCATAATGATCCTCTCGATCAGCTGAGCAAGAACGCCTTTCTCCACAGGAAAAGCCGATCAGTTCCGATCGCTTGCGCCTAACTGATCGGCATTGCGTCTAGCCGCTCCCGCGCGAAGGGCGGGGGTGCGGCTACTTCCGCGGCTTCGTTCTTACGGCTTCGTCCAGGCGCTGCACTGATAGAGCGCGGCCGCGATCGGCGCGGCCGGGGGGAAGGCGGCCCGGCGCACCGGCGTGAGCGCGCCCGTCAGCGCGGCGGCGATCTTGGCCGGCGGGCTCACGTGGTGATCGTCGATGCGGTCGTAGCCGATCAACCCGAAGGCGCGGGTCATCAGGCGGCTGACCATCGGATAGCCGGTCACCAGCGTGCCGCCCGGGGTCAGCGCGCGGGCGAGGCTGCGGGCGGCGCCGGCAGAATCGCCGATGTGCTCCAGCACCGAGAAGCAGACGATGGCGTCGTAGTGGTCGGCGGGGAGATCGCCGTCGGCGAGCAGATCGGCGCGGCGGAACTCGGCGCGGCAGCCGGATGCGACGTGGGCCTCGAGCCCGGGCGCCAGCGTCAGGTCGGTGCCGGTGTACTCGGGATAGTGCCGGGTCAGCGTCGGGACCAGCACGCCGCTGCCGACGCCGATCTCCAGCACGCGCCGCCCTCCGGCCGGCAGCATGTCGAGCCCCATCTGCAGCCGGTGCCGGTACAGCCAGCCGACCCACGGGTGGTAGTAGTAGGGGAGCGGATCGTCGGCGTCGTTGGGACGCAGCACGCCTTGGGGCGGGAGCTCGAGGCGCATCAGCCGCGTTTGCGCGCTACGAGGATGAGGAAGCCGCCCAGGTTGCGCAGCAGCGGCGCGTCGGCGGCGGTGCGCTCGGCCCAGTTGAACACGCGCGCCAGCAGCGGGTGCCGGAAGACGTGCGAGCTCGGCGTCACGACGCGCACGCCGCGCACACCGACGAGCTCGACGTCGGCGGGCAGGTACGCGCGGGCGCGCGCCAGCGTGTCGAAGCGGGTGAAGACGTGGCTCTCGTCGGTGCCGTGGGCGATCCGGCCCGGGCCGGCGGCCCGCTTGGCGAGGTAGCGCAGCGACCAGGGGTTGTAGAACTCCAGCAGCAGGTGGCCGCCGGGGCGGACGATGCGCGCCAGCTCGGCGACGGCGGCGGCGATCGGCGGGACGTGGGCCAGCACCTTCATGCTGTAGACGAGGTCGACCGACGCCGTCGGCAGCGGCACGTTGGTGAGCGACCCCTGCACGACGCGCAGCCCCCGCGCCCGCGCGGGCCCCAGCATTCCGCGCGACAGATCGAGGCCGATCGCCGAGCGGGCGAACGTCGCCGTCTCACGCAGCAGGAGGCCGGTGCCGCACCCCGCCTCGAAGACGTCCTTGCCGGCGCCGTAGCGGCGGACGAGCTCCAGCTCCAGCTCGTCGATCAGCTTGTGGTAGCCGTGGTGGCGCTCGGCCTCGTAGTTGGCCGCGAAGCGATCGTAGTAGTCCTGCGTGTTGGACGGGGCGGCCATCGTTACTCGATCGGTTGTAGCCGCTGGCGGCGGGCCACGATCATGAACGCCACGCCCGACAGGCCGAAGGCGGCGATCGCGGCCAGCAGCGCGGTCGCCACCGAGGTGTAGTCGGCGATCCAGCCGATCACGGACGGGGCCGGGGCGTTGCCGAGGACATGGATGCCGAACATGAAGACCGCCTGCAGGGTGGCGGCGAACTGCGGTGGCCCCAGCTCGTCGACGACCGCGGCCGAGGGGCCGTTGTAGACGGACAGAAGAAAGGCGGTGACCGCGGTCAGCACCATGAACCCGGGGCGCCAGTCGACCAGCAGCGCCGGAATGCCGACCGGCACGGCCAGCAGCATCGAGATCCCGATCGCCTTGGCGTGGCCGCCCCGCGCCTTGCGGTTGAACGCGTCGCCCATGTAGCCGCCGACGATGACGCCGCCCGCCCCGCAGACGAGGCCGACGAAGAGCATGTAGCCGCTGGCGAAGATGTCCGAGAAGCCCCGCTCCTCGATGATGAGCTGCCGGACCCAGAAGATCAGCGCGCTGGCGCCGAAGGTGGCCATCACGCCGCCCACCAGCGCGATCAGATAGTTCGGCGACCGTAGATAGGCCCCTGCGGGCAGCGCCTGCGGACGGGGCAGCCGGGTCGGGCGCGGCGACGAACGCCGACAGCAGCGCGAGCAGGATCGAGGGCCCACCTGCGACCCAGAACGCCCCGCGCCAGCCGATGCGCGGCGCCAGCAGGGTCCCGAGGATGAGGCCGCTGGTGCCGCCCAGGGCCATGCCGACGTTGTAGATCCCCAGCGCGCGGCCCCGCTTCTCGGGGGGCGCGGCCGCGCACAGCAGCGTGTTGGCGCTGGGGCCGTAAGCCCCCTCGCCGACGCCGACCAGGGCGCGGAAGAAGAGCAGCATGTGGAACGAGTTCGACATCGCCGAGCCGATCGTGGCGATCGACCAGACCGCGACGCCCGTGAAGATCACCTTGCGGGGGCCGATGCGGTCCGCGATCGGCCCCGACGCCAGCGACGCGACGGCGAACACGACCAGGTTCACCGCCGCCAGCCAGCCGAGCTCGAACTTCGTCAGCTTGAACGTTTCGCCGATGAACGGCGTCATCCCGTACACGACCTGGCGGTCGAGGTAGTTGAAGTAGTTGACCAGCGTCAGCAGGGGAAGCGGCGGGATGCCGCGGGTGCCGGTCATGGCGGGTGAGGGTGACGGGGCGGGAAGCTGGGGTGCTGCGGTCATGTCTTGCGTTTGGCTACCTGAGGCTTTCGAGGCAGGTGACCGCCTCGGCACGCGACCAGTCGCGCTTGTTGACGAAGTAATAGCGAACACGACCGGCGGCGTCGATCATGAAACTTTCGGGATACTTCTCCGTACCGAACGCCTTGGGGACGTCGTGCTTCGCGTCGAGGAGGACGCGGATGTCGCTCCCCTTGGCGAAGAATCGCCGGATGGGATCCCAGCTGTCGTCGACGCTCACCGCCAGGAGGCGCAGGTCGGTCCCCTTGATCTTGCGGGCCAGGTCCTCCAGCGAGGGGACCTCGTCGATGCAGGGCTGGCACCACGTCGCCCAGAAATTGACCAGCACCGGGTGTCCGAGCTGGCCGCGCAGCGACTCCGTCTGCCCGAAGGCGTTCGGGAGCTGAAAGTCGGGGGGACCGTTGCGCAGCGCCGCGGGCACCGGGGACGGTCCCAGCGCCTGGCAGGCGCCGTCGCGGGTGCGGGTCAGCGTCTCGTGCGCGCCGGCCATGAAACGCACCGCGACGAAGGCGATCGCCGCCGCCGTCAACGTCGCGGGGATGAGGCCGCGGAGTCGTGCTCGCGCCACGTCGGTCACAACGTCAGCCCCACGATCGGCGCGATGGCGCGCACCGACTCCATCAGCGCGGCGAAGCCGGCCGGCGTGAGCGACTGCGCCCCGTCGGAGAGCGCCTTCTCGGGCTCGGGGTGGACCTCGACCATCAGCCCGTCGGCCCCCAGCGCCACCGCGGCGCGCGCCATCGCCGGCACCGAGGCGCGATCGCCGGTGCCGTGTGACGGGTCGACGATGATCGGCAGGTGGGTCAGGCGCTTGATGAGCGGGATCGAGCCGAGGTCGAGGGTGTTGCGCGTCATCGTTTCGAAGGTCCGGATGCCGCGCTCACACAGCACGACGTTGTAGTTCCCCTGTTTGAGGATGTATTCGGCCGCCATGAGGAACTCCTGAATGGTCGCCGAAAGGCCGCGCTTGAGCATGACCGCCTTGGGCTGCCCGCCGACCGCCTCGAGCAGCGAGAAGTTCTGCATGTTGCGGGCGCCGACCTGAAGCACGTCGGCGTAGCGGGCCACCAGCTCGACGTCGCGGGTGTCCATCACTTCGGTCACCACCGGCAGGCCGGTCTTGGCCCGGGCGTCGGCGAGGATCTTGAGGCCCTCCTCCTTCATCCCCTGGAAAGCGTAGGGCGAGGTGCGCGGCTTGAAGGCTCCCCCCCGGAGGAAGTGCGCGCCCGCCGCCTTGACCGCGATCGCGGCGCTGTCGACCTGCTCGCGGCTCTCGACCGCGCAGGGGCCGGCGATGACGCCGAACCGCCCGCCGCCGATGCGCGCGTCGCCGATCGCGATGGCGCTGTCGTCGGGTTTCACCTCGCGCGACACCAGCTTCCAGGCCTTCGAGACCGGCACCGCGTCGGCGACGCCGGACATGACGGTGAAGATGCCGGGATCGACCGGCCCCTGGTTGCCGGTGATACCGATCGCGAGGCGCGTCGATCCCGGGATCTCGTTGGCCGTGAACCCCAGCGTGCGGATCCGGTCCTCGACGGCGGCCACCTCGCCCCGCGAGGCGCCGGTCTTCATGACGATCAGCATCGGCTCATCTTAAACGTGAAACGCCCGCGCGGCCTGGTCGGGCCGCGCGGGCGGGCTGATTAACTGACTTCTTACCTCTGCCTTACCCCGTCCTTACCCCTTCTTGGCGAGAGGCTTGCCGGTCTTCTTGGCCAGCTCCTCGTCGGCGATCTTCTTGAAGGTCTCGAACGGGTAGGCGCCGCTGATCTTGCGGCCGTTGATGAACACCGCCGGGGTGCCGTTCACGCCGACGTCCTGCCCCTCTTTCGTCTCGGCCTCGATCTGCGCCTTGTACTTCTTGGCGTCGAGGTCGGCCTTGAACTTGTCGACGTTGAGATGCAGGTCCTGGGCGTACTTCTCCAGGTTGGCGCGCTCGAGCGCCGTGTTGTTGGTGAACAGCGTGTCGTGCATCTCCCAGAACTTCCCCTGGGAATGCGCGGCCATCACCGCCTCGGCGGCCGGCTCGGCGTTGTTGTGGAAGGGCAACGGGTAGTTCTTCCAGACCATCCGGACCTTCTTGCCGTACTCCTTCTCCATCTGCGCCAGCGTCGGCTCGACCCGCTTGCAGAACGGGCACTGGAAGTCGGAGAAGATGATGACCTGAAGCGGGGCGTTCTTGTCCCCCTTGGAGGCCGAGTTGCCGGCCGAGACCGCGTAGATCTTGGTGTCGGCCTCGGGGCCCTTCTCCTCGCCGCCGCCCGCCGGGGCCGCTGCCACCTCGGCCTTCGCGTCCTTCATCAGGGCGTCGTAGATCTTGGCCTTCGGAGTCCCCTTGGCGACGAGCGCGTCGGCGTTCTTGAGCTCCTCGTCGATCTTCGCCTTGAACGACTCGAACGGCTGCGCTCCCGAGAGGAACTTGCCGTTGATGAAGAAGGCGGGCGTCCCGCGGGCGCCGATCTTGCCGCCGGCTGCCGTGTCGGCCTCGATCGCCTCCTTACCCTTGTTGGCGTCGAGGGCCGCCTTGAACTTGCCCATGTTGAGGCCCAGCTCCGTCGCGTACTTCTCGTACGTGCCGCGGTCGAGCTGCTGCTGGTTGGCGAAGATCTTGTCGTGCATCTCCCAGAACTTCCCCTGCTCGCCGGCGGCGCGGGCCGCGATCGCGGCCGGCATGGCGTTCGGGTGGAACGGCAGCGGCAGGTCGCGCCACACGACGCGGACCTTCCCCTTGTACGTCTCCATCACCTGGTTGATCGTCGGCTCGACGCGGCTGCAGAACGGGCACTGGTAGTCCGAGAACTGCACGATCGTCACCGGCGCGTCCTTGGCGCCCTTCATCGGCGCGCCCTTGATGTCGGCGCGGAAGCGGGTCCCGGCGTCGGGCTCGCCTTTCGAGGGCGGCGGCGGGGGCGGCGCGGCTGCCTTGTCGAGGCCGGCCTGGGTCAGCGCCGCGTAGACCTGTCCGCGCGGCGTGCCGCTCGCGATCTTCGCGTCGGCCTTCTTGATCTCCTCCTCGACGACGGCCTTGAACGCTTCCAGCGGCTGCGCGCCGCGGAAGTTACGCCCGTTGATGAAGAAGTTGGGCGTGCCGCGCGCGCCGAACTTGGCCGCGTCGTCCATGTCGCGCTTGACGCGCTCCTTGCCCTTCTCCTTGTCCATCGCCTCCTTGAACTTCCCCATGTCGAGGCCGATCTCCTGGGCCAGCTTGTCGAGGCCCGGGCGATCCAGGTTCTGCTGGTTGGCGAACATCTTGTCGTGCATCTGCCAGAACTTGCCCTGCTCGCGCGCCGCCTCGGCCGCGAGAGCCGCCGGCATGGCGTTGTTGTGGAACGGGAGCGGGTTGTGGCGGAACGCGACCTGGACGTCGTTGCCGTAGTCCTTCATCAGCGAGTCCATGGTCGGCCCGACCTTGCTGCAGTACGGGCACTGAAAGTCCGAGAACTCGATGATCGTCACCTTCGGCTGGCTGGCGCCCTTGGTCGCCGAGCCGTCGACGGCGACCTTGTAGACCTCGGCGCTGGCGCCCGGCCCCTTGGCCTGCTGCACGGCCCCGCCCGCGGCGCCGGAGGCCTTCGCCCCCTTCATGAACGCGGTGTAGACCTGCGACGGCGGGGTGCCCGACGCGATCAGCTTGTCGGCGCGCTTGATCTCGTCGTCGATCACCTCTTTGAACTTCTCGAACGGCACCGCGCCCTGGACGTTGCGGCCGTCGATGTAGAAGTTCGGCGTCCCCTGGGCGCCGATCTGCTTGGCCAGCGCCATGTCGCCGCTGACCCGCGCCTTGCTGGCGCCGGTGTCGAGGGCGGTCTTGAACTTGCCCATGTCGAGACCGATCTCCTGGGCGTACTTCTCGAGGTCGGGGCGCTTCAGGTTCTGCTGATTCGCGAACAGCTTGTCGTGCATCTGCCAGAACTTCCCCTGCGCCTCGGCCGCGACGGCGGCCTCGGAGGCCAGCGGCGCGTCCGCGTGCATCGGCAGCGGGTTGTGGCGGAAGTACATCTTCACCTGCTTGCCGTACTCCTTCTCGATCTGCTCCATCGTCGGCAGCACCCGGCTGCAGAACGGGCACTGGAAGTCGGAGAAGGCGACGATCGCCACCTTGGCGTCGGCAGGACCGCGCGCCGTCCCCTCGAGCGGGACCCGAACACGGTCGACGCCGTCGCTGGGGCCTTGCTTCTCGGCCGCGGCCGTCTTGGCCGGTTTATCGCTACCACCCTTGCTGTCGTGGGTGGCGAGTCGCCCGAGGCCGTAGCCCCCGGCGAGCACCGCCACCAGCAGAATGAACCCAGTTCCTTTATTCATGACTCAGCTCCATTGGAAAAAAACGCGTGATCAAACGCCGCGCGGACAAACTCCACACGCGCAGACCCGCGGCCCGGCCTGCACGTGCTTGAAGGCTCCCCCCACCCAACCCCGCGCTCAGCAGGCTGCTGAAAAACGCCTTCGGCGTTTTTCGGCAGTGCCTGCTGTCCGGAGGCTACGTAGCAGGTTTCGCTGAAAAACTTCGTTTTTCAGCGACCTGCTAGGCGCGGGGCGGGCGATCGGGCGGTGCGAGGACTCGCGCCGGCAGCCGCCGCGTCTCGGCGGGGAGGTCGGCGGAGACGTCGATCGGCATGAGCGTGGGGACCGCGAACAGCGCCAGCGGCTGCAGCTGGGGCGCCGAGGGCTGCCCGTGGTCGGGTGGGACCCCGCAGGCGGGCGTCACCCGGCTGCTGCGCGAATGGCGCGTCGGCACCAGCGAGCCCGCGTCCCGGTCGGGGAGCCGCGATACGCGGTACCAGAAGTCGAGCGACGACGTCTCGCACTCGGTCGCCAGCTCCTCGCCGGCCGGGACCGGGGCCTCACAGTCGACCTCGGCCGGCGTGGCGTAGTCGCGCGGACGGTCGGACGCTGCGGGCGCGTCGGCCGCGGCGACGATCCAGGCGGCGTCACAGCTCGCGGGCTCGTTGGGGCACGTCACGCTGGCCGACGGCATCGCCGGCTGCGAGAGAACGAGTGCGACAAGAACGCCAACCATGGGGGGCCCGAAAACGTCCGAAGGCTACTCCAGGGTCCCCCGGTCAGCAACCGCCCGACCGGTCGAGGTGCGCGGTTTGCGGCCATTTTTCGAAAATCGAACACACATTGCCGGCTGGGCGCGTTCGGGGCTACCGTTCACGACGTCGCGCCCGCGCAGGCATCGGTGGGCAGCAAACGGGAGGTTCAACATGATCGGTGGCGGCGTCTCACAGGGCTGGCGGGTTGGGGTCGGGGTGGCGGTCTGTTTCATGGTGGTCGCCGTGGCCGGGACGGCCGAGGCGCGCGTGCGGCGGGTGCCGGGCGTCTACCCGACGATCCAGGCAGCCGTGGACGCCGCGGGGCCGGGCGATATGATCGACGTCGGCCCCGGCCACTATTGCGGCGCGCGCCTCGACCGGCCGGTCGCGCTGGTCGGGCACGGATGGGCCACGATCGTCGGCTGCGCCGAGGGGCCGACGCTCTCCGCCGGGCTGCGGGCGGGGTTCGTCCTCCCGGGGTCGGCGGGGACGAGCGCCGCCAGCGGCAGCAGCATCGAAGGGTTCATCTTCGACGGGCGGGGTATCGCAGCCGACGATCTGGACCCGCTGGCGGTCGCGATCATCGGCACCTTCGCCAGCGACGTGCGCGTGGAGCACAACCTGATCCTGGGGACGATCCAGGCGATCACGAACACCGGCGGCGACCGCTGGTTCATCGCCGGGAACCGCATCCTGGGGCTGACGCTGTTCGACTGCACGGGCGCGTTGTGCGCCGGCGGCGACGGGATCGTCATCCAGATCGCGCGCGACGCCGTGGCGGCGCCGGGGGGGCCCGAGGCCGACGTCAACCGCCCGGCCGGGAACGTCGTGGTCGGCAACGTCGTGACGGGCGAGATCCCCGACGGCTTCGCGGAGTTCTCGATGGTCGGCATCTTCGTGCTGGCCGCCGATCGCACGGTGGTGTCGCGCAACGTCCTGTCGATCCCCGACAACCCCGACGCCGAGGCGATAGGGCAGGGGGTGCTGGTCGACAACTCGTGCTGCGGGACCCCCGCCATCACGCCGGGCGCGCGCCAGACGGTGGTGACCTTCAACGACGGCCGCAACAGCGAGATCGCGGTCGAGATCGACGGTGACGGGGGCGAGAACACCGCCGGGTTGGTGCTCTTCGGCAACGCCGGCAGCGTCGAGGTCGAGGGGATCGCCGTCGACCAGCACGTCCCGCGCCACCGCCCCCACGTCCACGGCCACCACCTGCCCCGCCGCCTGATGTTCTGAGCCCCCCGGTCGGCCGCGGGGCGCTTTCCTATAGCTGACCCCCGCAGCTCAACTGGTAGAGCAACGGACTGAGAATTCTCTCGGGGCCGAGAGGGCAGGATCGCGGGGGTCGATCAAGGGTGCGCGGTGATTCGGGTTTCGGCGATCGGTTGATCATTTGAAAGTCGGTCGCCTCACTGACAGGAATAGAATCAGTCGGGATCGTGTCCAGGCTTCTCACTAAGGACCAACGCCGGGCGATCCAGCAGGTCAGGTCCCTCTTGGAGAGACTGAGGGCCGGTCCGACGGAGTCCGCAGGGAAGTCTCTTGTGGCCTGGTTTGGTCGTCGCGGAGGTTGGCGACTTACCGGAGATGAAGCGGACATGTACTTCGCCGCTCGCCTCGCTCTTCTGGAATCGTTCGCCGGTCCGCCTGACCGTGCTTCTACCAGTCCTGCGGCAGTCGAATCCCACTTGAGGGCGGCGATCATCTCGGCGTTCCCTCCCGATTCGGGCGAGGTGCCGTGGCCTCTTTTCAAAAAACGAATGGCCCGCATCCTGTCGCGACTGAAGAAGTCTCTGTTGGACAAGGGCGTCGACTGGACGGTTCGATTTCCACTTGCTGACGCAGACACAGTTCCCCGGACACTGAGATTCGGCCGAGTTTCCATCCGGGTCGGGACCGAGAAGAGAATCGCGACAATCGTCGACGACATGTACGAAGCCTCCGCTCCACTTTCGAGGCGCCGCGCGAAGACCGTTGCCGAAGACAAATCCAACGCATCGGGCACTCTCACGGCTCAGTTTGTCGGACGTCCTTACGCCGAAATCGCCGTGCGTGCGTACGACGCCGATGCCGCGAAAGCTCTCGCTCTAGCCGAGGTCCGTCGCACCCTCGACGTGCTTGCGTTCTTCGGACACCTTGAGCCGATCTATCGAAGGCGCTCACCCATCTCGCTGCCGCCAGATCGAATCGGCGGTGAGCTCAAGTACCTCGTGCATCGGGCAGCCAGCAGCAAATGGTCTTCCCCTGATCCTGCGATTCAACGGCGAACGTTCAGTCTCCCCTCCGCGGCACTTCGACGTCGGCTTGGATTTCGAGTCGCCGATCGGATGCTGACCGGCGAACGTACGGACTTTGCCGAGCGCGTGTTGGCGTCGCTGAGCTGGGCAGGCCGAGCTTCGAAGGAAACCAGGACGGACAGCGCCTTCGTGATGTACGGAGTGGCGCTGGAATCTCTGCTCACGAAAAAGGGCGCAAGGGGAGGAGTGTCCGACCGCCTTCGCATGCGGGTCTCGCAAATTCTGTCCAAGGCGCCCGCGAATCGACGGAAGATCTACGAACTCATGGGCGAGCTGTATCGCATGCGCAGCGAACTCGTTCATGGCGGCATTAGTGACGACATGCGCGAAAACGATTTGCATGTCCTGCGAACGGTCGTGCAGGGAGTGCTTACCCGATTCCTCACAAAACTTCCCTTCAGGACAATGACCCGCGACCAGGAGCTAGAACGCTGGTTCGATGACCGGGTTTTCAGGGGCTAAAGTCGTCCTGGGTTTGCGGCAAGCCGCTCTGCGACTACGTTTTCCATTCCCCATACCGTTGTTCTACGCTCCGGGACGGTCCCATGGTAACGGCAGTGGCGACGGCGAAGCCCGTGAGGTAGGTGGTGCGGACAGACCTATTCCCGCCGATTCACCGCGACGATCGATGCTTGCGGTCAGGCCGGATCGGGAGAGGCGTCGCTCGTGTAGCCTTGGTCCGGGTGGGTTGGAGTGGTCGGGTACCTGAGTCGAAGTCGGCCGACGGCGACAAGCTTCACCACGTAATGGACACGCAGGGAGTCCACGGTCCTCCCTGTCAACTGCGAGAGTTGAGGCAGGGTAAGGACTCGACCTGAGCAGAGGCTGACGATCATGCCGGCAACCTCGTCGGGCGGTGCGCGGCGACGAGCACGTAGGGGGGCCGCCTGGGCTTGGAGAGTTTCCCAGTCTTGGGGAACCTCGGCCGCAGGGCTACTATGTTCGGACCTCGGGGGCTTATGTTCGGAGCTTCCTCCCCTATGTTCGGAGCCTGCTCCGACGTACGCTGAGCCGCCCAGCAGCGCAGTCTCGGGGTCGCTCGCGGGCAGCTGCCCGGCGAAGAAATAGATTTTCAGCCTGTGAGTCCCCGAGCTCTCGAGCATCCCCTTCTGAAGAAGCGACGCGAAGGCAACGGTGATATCGCGGGGGTGGACGTCGCACATCTCGCGCATTCGTTCGTGTGTGACCTGACCTTCGAGTTCCACCGTGGCGAGCGCGAGTTTCTGGACCTCGGACAGCTGGTCGAACGTGCCAGGGAAGCGAAGTTCGAGCGCGGTGATCGCCTCGGCCGGAAGCAGCGTCGCCATGCGAAGCTGCACGATGGTCTGTTCCGGCGGTGTCTCTATCTCGTCGATCTCGGGTGCGCGCCACTGCTGCTCACGCCAAGCCGCGTAGATCTTCGGTAGCCCCGATCCTGCCTGCTCCCCCAAGCCGACATGTCGAAACATCTGTTGAAGCAGCCGATTCCGGCAGTCGCTATTCCCGCCTTTGATCGCAAGGTCGGCTGGGATGCGCAGAGTCCCTGGATTTCGGAAACCGAACATGTCTGGCCGCTTGGCGATCAAAACAGAGACGCGCCCGGTGTAGTCCGCGTGCACGATGGCGTTGACGAGTGCCTCCCGCAACGCCTCATGCACAGGCGTTTCGTCCATGCGGCGGTCACCCTTCAATCGGAAGGGCACCTTCAAATCCCGGAACAGCTTCTGGATGACCCGCTCGTAGAAGTCGAACAGATTTCCCGACCAGGTCCCGTCTGGAATCAGGCGGTCGATCCAACGGCCATCAGCTTTTGGTTCGGGTCGCTCCTGGTAGTCCACCATGTAGAACGGAAACACCTCGTTGATTTCCGTGTGTCGGCCGAACATCAGTAGACCTGCGGCCGTCAGGCCGCCGGTCTTGCTCTCGCGATCGCGACGCCAGCCGCCGATCAGGCGCAAGAATTCCCTATCATCCTCTCCGTTCCAAGGGTGATCCGGCTTCTTGGCCTTGAAGTGGTTTCTGTATCGAGCGAAGGAGCTGGCGTCTAGATCGTCGAGTGAGTAGTGCTCGAGAATTCGCTCGTCCCGCGAGTCCTCTACACGCTCGGCCAGCATCCGCCGGACAGTTTCCTCGTCGCACTTGTAGTCGCCCTCGAAATTGCGGACGTAGGTGCCGGTCATCGGGTTCTCGCCGACATAGACCGGCCGCTGCCGACGCGTTGCCCTGGGAACTCGAACCAGGATGACGCGCGTTCCACCGAAGTCCCGCACCTCGACGTTCGCGTCGGCCAACAGGTTCGCGCTCACGCGTTGCCGGTTGTTGAGGCTGTCCCACAAGACCTTTTGCACCCGGGCGACATCGACAATGCCGGTGACGTGAACCTTCCCGCTTCGCTCCTCTGCGCCCAGGAGGATGAGCCCTCCCTGGGTGTTGGCCATCGCGGCATACGACTCGAAGAACGACTTCGGACACTCGCCACGACCGTCGGCGCCCGCCGCGGTCTTGGCCTCGAAGTCGACGCCTTCCGTGAGTTCTTCGAGATCGGCGAGGGAGATCGGTGTCATGCGGTAGCCCGGCCTCTTGGGCGCCGCCGCTGTTGGGGCGCTGGAAAATCGTCTCCCACGCGTCGGTAGTCCGACCGGTTCAGGGAGGCACGAGCGGCGTAAAACCAGATGACTTCACTGTTCGTGGAGCAGGGAAATGGGCTCCTCACGCCGCAATCGTGTCGGCTACTCGCGGTCCCGCGCGCATAACGTTCCGCTTGGGTCAGGCCCTCCTGCGGTCCCACCGAGACCTTCTTGGCTTCGACGATCCCGATGACTTTGCCATCCACGCACACCGCGTAATCGGCCAGGCCGTGGGACGTCTCGTTCTCTTCCGACCTGCAACAACCTGACATGAGCGGCGCACCCCGTGCCCCTGGCCAGCCACGCGCGTCGAGCCGTGGGTCGATGCGGCCCTTACGGGTAACCCACTCCGCTTCGCTCTCGCTCATCGGGACCGGCTGACATCATACCGACCCGCGCGAGACTCGTCTCGCTGGCGGGTGGACGCCGCCTGGATCGCGACGCCCAACATGTTCGTGACGTGGACCCACAGGCCCAGTGACTTCCCGTGATCGACCCCGAGACTGTGTCCTCACGGGACGCTGATGCGAGGCCCACAAAATCCCTGACACCTCGATCCTGATGGCCGAGGCTGTCAAGCGGACTTTGACTGAGACGTCTGTCTGCCCGCCGCGGCCGACGGCGAGGCCGAGGGCCAAGTTGGCGGGGACCTCCGCCGGACCGGTGTTAGGTCGCCCCTGGCGTGCCTTCCAATAGCTGACCCACGCCGAGTTTTCTGATAGACAACTGCTCCACCAAACGCCCAGGTAGCTCAACTGGTAGAGCAACGGACTGAAAATCCGTGTGTAGACAGTTCGACTCTGTCCCTGGGCACTCAGCCATTTACGCCTTGTCTCGATGGAAACGGCCAGAAGGGCCGGCCAGAATCGAAGGTCTCCCCAAGCCTCTTTGGGGTGACGGCCCGGCTCCCACCAGGATCGTTGCGCTGGGGCTCGCGTCGCGCCGGAACCCCGGTAGCCTCCTCAACGACTCAGCGGGAAACGGGCGATCCGGCTGATCGACCGCGCCTTCTGAAGGATCTCGGGGCGAAAGCACATTCAGCATCGTGGCCAGAGCAAGCAGCGACGCCCGGGTGTGTGCGGACCTCGCGCTTTTGCGCCCGCGGCAGCGGCGGCGCGTCTGTGACCTGGTCGACGCGCGGTGCGCGGCGATCTTGCTGGTGGCCGTCGCGGTCGGATGCGGCGGGGGAGGCGGTGCGGATCTCGGCAGCGGCGGCTCGCCGGGCCGGGGCGGTAGTGGCGGTGGCGCTCCAGGCGCCGCCGGCGGGGGCGGCGCACCCGGCACTGCCGGAGGCGAGGCCGGCGCCGGTGGGCGCGGCGGCGAAGGCGGCGCACGGGCGGGCTCGGGCGGCGGAGGCAGCGGGCTCGCGAGTGGCGGCGGCACGGCCGGCACCGCCGGTGCGGGGGGCGGCGGCACGGGCGGAAGAGGCGGCGGGAGCGCGGGCGGCGGCACGGCCGGCACCGCCGGTGCGGCGGGCGGCGGCACGGGCGGCGCGGCGGGTGCGGGGACGCGCGCGCTGATCACGAACGACCAGTTCTGGAAGGACACCGCCGGCAACCTCATCTACTCGCAAGGGGGTGGGGTGCTGAAGGCAGGGAGCACGTACTACTGGTACGGCGTCCGTTACGGCGGCGCCGCGACCTACGCGGCGAACCCGGCCAACCAGAACTCGGACACCAGCTTCGTCGCCGTCACCACCTACTCGTCGACCGATCTCGCGAGCTGGAAGCACGAGGGCGACGCGCTCACCTACGCCAGCGTGGCGAGCAAGCTGGCGATGACGAGCAGCACCTGGATCGGCCGGGTGGGCGCCGCCTACAACGCCACCACGAAGAAGTACGTGCTCGTCGGGCAGTACCTCGGCACGCCGGACACCCAGCAGTTCTTCGCCACCAGCGACACGCCGAACGGCGCCTTCACCGTCGATCACGCGCAGCCGACCATCACCAACGTCGTCAACAACAACTGCGGCGATCAGGCCGTCTTCTCCGACGACGACGGCAGCGCCTACATCGTCTGCTCCAGCCTCAGCGGGCGCAGCAACACCTATATCGTCCCGCTGCGGCCGGCCGATTTCCTCGAGGCGCAGCCCGCCACCCGCATCTTCGGCGGCGCCGGGCGCGAGGGGAACGCGATGTTCAAGTACGGCGGTCGCTACTACGTCTGCTCGTCGGATCTGCACGGCTGGAACGCCTCGCACAGCTACTGCATCGCGGCGACGAAGATCCTCGGCCCCTACGCGGCGGAGGTGGTCATGGGGAACACCGACCTCGACTTCAGCCACGTCACCCAGACGGGGCTGTTCATCACCGTCAAGGGGAGCGCCCAGGAGACCGTCATCTTCGGCGGCGATCGCTGGAGCGACTTCGCGGGCAACGGCCTCGGCTACAACCAGTGGATGCCGCTGACGTTCAACGGGACGCAGCCGGTGATGCAGTCGCTCAGCGTCTGGTCGATCGACGCCGCCACCGGGACGTGGGCGGTCGGGCCCGGCAACAACTACGTCATGAACCCCAGCTTCGAGGCGGATCGCGTCGCCACCAACCCGCCCGCCGGGTGGACGACCAACGCCGGCGCCGACGTGACCAGCACCCACAGCGGCAACTTCGCCTGGCAGCTCTCCGGCGCCGCCAGCGTCGACCAGAAGCTCGCGGGCCTGCCCGCCGGCACGTACACGCTGTCGGTCTGGACGAACGGCACCGGCACCGGGACGCTGTGGGCGAAGGGGTGCGGTGCGACCAATCAGAGCACGCCGATCGCCGGTGGGTCGGGGTGGCGCAAGCTCTCGCTCGCGGGCATCAACGCCGCGGGCGGCGCCTGCGACGTCGGCGCCACCACCACCGCAGGCACCGTCACGCTCGACGACTTCGCGCTGACCGCGAACTGAGGGCGTCTTCAGGAGGCGGGGCACGTTGGCCGGTGAGGCGTAGCTGACCAGTAACGAGAGCGTCGGGTCGTTACTGTTCGGTGGCGTCCTGGGCACGTAAGGCGGCCACTTACGCTTCGCTGACCTTGGCACGATCGTGGCTGTAGGTCAGCGCATGAGCACAAAAGCGAAGAAATCAGGGATTTCAGCCACGTCGGTCAAGAAGGGGGCGAAGCGCGCGGTCCGGAAAACCGAATCGGCGCTGGTCTCGGTCGCGGATCGGATTCCCGCCGGCCGCCGGAAGCAGGCGAGGAAGAGCTCGAAACGGCCGCAAAGCCGGACGGAACGCTTCCTCAAGAGCACGCCCGTGCGGGTGCTGGTGGGTGCCTCGGCGATGGCCTTCGTCGTTGCGAAGCTGAAACACCTCGTCTGAGGGGCCACGGCCTTAGGTTGCCCAGATGAATCAGTCGACGACCCAGACGTCGGAGCGGAGCGTCGGCCTGCCTGATCACCATCTGGCAATCTGCGGGGCCACGGACATTGGCGCTTTGCGCGCCGAAAACCAGGACACCTACGTCATCGCCGATTTGCGGTCGGGCGATCTGAGCAATCCTTGTAGCCGGACGGAGATCCCGCTCTCGCAACGGGGAATCCTGCTGCTGGTCTGCGATGGGATGGGCGGCGCCGCCGCCGGGGACCTGGCCGCGCGGATCGCGGCGGAGGCCATCAAGGAGCAGCTGGTGGGGGCCGGTTCGGTGGTGACGGAGTCTCCCGGCGAGTCCCTGGAGAGCGCCGTCACGGGCGCCAACGGGGCCATCTTGGCGGAGGCAAAGGCGCACCCCGCGACCCGCGGGATGGGGACCACCTGCACCGCGGCCATCGTGCTGCCGGACCGGCTCTTCGTCGCGCAGGTCGGCGATTCGCGAGCCTATCTGCTGCGCGACGGCCGCTTGCAGCTGCTGACGCGCGACCAGACGATGGCCGACCAGATGGTGGAGGCCGGTGCGCTTCGGCCCGAGGACGTCGCCACCTTCCCGTACCGCCACGTTCTGCTCCAGGCGGTGGGCACGCGCTCGACGATCGAACCGATCAGGTCAGAGGTGCGTCTCCGTCGGGGCGATCGGATCCTGCTCTGCTCGGATGGCCTGCATGGACCGGTTCCGGACCACGAGATTGCCCGGATTCTGGGTGCCGCCGCGGACATCAACCACGTCACCCACGAGTTGATTCAGGCGGCCCTGAAGGCGGGCGGCCCGGACAACGTGACGGTGATCGTGGCGGACTGCGAGTAGACGCTCGGCGTCCTTCGGTCAGGTGGGCGGCGGTTGGCCTAGCAGGGCGGCCGGCGTCAGCTTGTGCCAGCAGCGCCCGCAGAGCGTGGCCGCCCGCATGCCGACCTGCTGGCAGACAGGGCATTTCCGGTATTCGGGCTCGGGACCGAGCGCCAGCTGTTGAACCAGATCGGCGACTGACGCCTGCAGGACGGCTTCCAGGGGAAGCCGCGCGAGCTCGCGTTCGATGGTCGCGACGGTGGCGCGCAGCTGAGAGCGCTTCGCGTCGGGGACGGACTGCCGTGAATCGGTGTCGGTCATGGCTAGTTCGCCACCCGCGTGAACGCCGTCGCGAGCTCGGTCCAGGCATCCTCGATGCCGTCCTTGAAGGTCTCCCACTTGTCGCTGCCCGCAGCCTTGAGCGCGGCGAGCTTCGTTTCCGCGGCGTCGTACTTCTCCTGCAGCTCGTCGAGGCGCTGGCGATAGTCGAGCCTCGGTGCGGTGCCGGTCGCGTCGCCCTTCGCCAGCAGCTTGTCCAGCCGCTTTCCCCATTGTCTGAGCTCCGCTTCCCTCGAGCCAACGGGCGATTCCATGGTCTCCATCAGTGTCTCCTTCGGTTCATGGCATGTTGAATTCTGCGGGCTCCGAGCTCGGCATCGTCGCATCCTCGTCGAAGGACGGACGCGAGGCCGCAGCGGGCGGAAGCCGGGGGTCCGGCCGATATCTCCAGCGGACAGAGCGTGGTCGATTGAGGCGCGCGCTCGGGGATGGATCCGCGGCCTCGGGCTCGGCCTTTTCGACGTCCCCAGGTGGCGTCTCGCCGGCCTGGGCGGCTCCGGCGTCGAGCGGCTGCACTTCGATGGCCTTCCGCGGCTCCTCGCTCACGCGGATGCCCACCGCACGAGGGGCCGCCGGTAGGGGGCGGACGGAGGACGCGCGGCGATTCACCTCGCCGCCGACGAGATAGGCGAGCGAGACGCACGCCACCACCCCTGCGGCCAGCGCCAGCGCCCGTACGCGCCGCCCCGACCGCCCTTTGTTGTCGTGGCTGGCGACCTCGCCGGCGGCATACGCGAGCGTCGCCGCCCACTGGGTGTCGAGCAATCGGCCGGCGGCGGCGGCGCGGAGCGCGTCGGAGAAATCCGTGACGGCGGGGAACCGCTGGTGGTTCGATTTGGCGAGCCCCCGACGGACGACCGACTCCACGTCGCGACCGATTCCCATCGGCGGCGGTTGGTTGCTGAGCACCTGCGAGAAGACGGCGCTCGCCGTTTCGCCCCAGAAGGGATTGCGGCCGGTGAGCATCTCGTAGGCGATGACGGCGAGCGCGAACTGATCGGTCGCGGCGTCGGCGTCCGCCACCCGCCCCTCGATCTGCTCGGGCGCCATGTAGAGGGGCGTGCCCATCACCGTCCCCTCCGGTGCCTGGCGCCCCCAGCTCGCGCCCTTCACCTTCGAGATACCGAAGTCCAGGATCTTGACCGACACCGCCTCCCGCCCTTCGACAGGCACCAGGAACACGTTGTCGGGCTTGAGGTCGCGGTGAACGACGCCGTTGGCGTGGGCCGCGGCCAGTCCCGCCGCGATCTGGTCGATGATTCCCACGACCGTGTCGAGAGGAAGCGGCACCTTCGCCGACAGCCGCTGGGCCAGGCTCTCGCCCGCCAGGTACTCCATCACCAGGTACTCCGTACCGTCGGCGGTGGTGTTGTGATCGATGACCTGGACGATGTTGGGGTGCTGCAGCAGCGAGGTGATGCGCGCCTCGCGGGCGAACAGGGCAATCGCCTCGGAGTCCACCGTCGGCTTCAGGAGCAGCAGCTTGATGGCATAGCGGCCGGCCAGACGGGCGTGGGTGGCCTCGTAGACCGCGCCCATCGCCCCCTCCCCGAGCAGGCGCATCAACCGATACGTGTCGTCGAACAGCTCCCCTTCCCGCAGCAACGGCGAGGAGGTGGGGACCAAGCGCGGCGCCTGGTCCAAGCGCGGCGCCTGGTCAGAGACCGGTGGCTCCAGCGTCGTTCGCAGGATTCGCCACAGGGACTTGCCTGCGCGCGTCTTCACCCGCGGGCTCATCATGGGCATCTAGCCCACCCGCTTCGCTGCCGACGGTTTCACGAACTGATGGAAAGGTCTGCTCGGTCAGGCAGCTGCAGGCCCCGAACAGTTCCCACCTCGAGCTCGACGACATCGCGGCTTGCCCGCCCGACCTCTACCTCCAGATCTCTCGCCTCGACGCCCCAGTCGCGATTCCACCGGCTGACCAGGCCCACCTTTGCGCGTGCCTGCAGGGTCGCCGGGATGTTCTTCAGCACCGTCGAGAGCATGCTCGCGAGCAGCTGCGGATAGGCCGAGACGTCGCGCGCCCCGGCTGAATAGGTCGCCCCGTGTCGGGTGAGCAAGACTGCGCCGGTGCCGGCGCCGCCCACGAGATGGTAGGCGCGCAGCTCGTTCGGGATCTGGTCGGAACAGCCAATCACCAGCGTCGATGACGGCTGGATCGGGGTACTGCTAACTGTCGCTTCGTTTTCCACACGCTACCTATAAGTCCGGATGCCCATGTCGGCTATTAGGAAGTTCGAGACGCTCCCGTCGGTTTAACCGACATGTCGGGGGGGGGCTTCAGGCTAGCCGGCAGGCGCGCGCGGCGTGCGCAGCGGACGGGACGTCGAAAAGATGTCCTGGCGCGCCGCCTCGCAGATGGCGACCACCGCCGGATGCTTGATCTTGCGCTCGACGGAGATGGCGTAGAACTGCTGCCTGACCTCTTCCGAGCGGCCGACCAACCGCACCCGATAGCGGCGGAGGATCTCGGCTTCGATGACCGTGGGGGCCGCGAACACGCCCAGACCGTCTTCGCCGAACTCCTTCATCAGCGCGCTGTCGTCCATCTCGGCGACGACCCGCGGCCGGATGTCCTCGACGTCGAACCAGTGCTGCAGCGCGCGCCGAACCGACGAGGGGGCGCCCGGAAGGAGAAACGGGACCTTGTCGAGTGAGCGGGGAAACTTGCGGCGGAGCGTGGCCGCGAGCTTCGGGGCGGCGAAGAACGTCGTCCCGCAATCGCCCAGCGGATGGCTGAAGGCGCGCACGGGGATCCCCGCCCCGGCCGGGCCGTCGGCGATCACGACGTCCACGCTGTGCAGCGCCAGCTCGGCCAGGAACTCCTGCACGGACTTGTCCGCGCGGCAGACGACCTGCACGGGTTGCCCGAGCCGGAACGCCGGCTCCAGAAACCGCCTCACCAGCGACGGGGGGAGGACGTCCGCGACGCCGACCACCAGCCGCAGCGGCTTTCCGCTGGCCCGCCCCTTGAGCGTGTCGACGAACTCGCGTCCGAGCGAGAAGATCTCGTCGGCGTAGCGGAACGCGACCCGGCCCGACTCGGTGAGGACCAGGTTCCGTCCCCGGCGGGCGAACAGCTTCTCGCCGAGGACCTCCTCCAGGCGGTGGATCTGGCCGCTGATCGTGGGGTGCGCGAGGTGCAGCTCCTCGCTGGCCCGGACGATGCTCCCCTCCTTGGCGACGACCCAGAAGTAGAGCAGGTGGTGGTAGTTGAGCCACTCCATGGCGCGCCCCGGAACATATGTCGGGTTTTTCGATGGCGCACGCTCAAACTTCCGAATAGCCGACATGAAGACGGCCCGCTATCACTGCTGACCTGGAGACCCCCATGGCAGCCAAGTCGTTTCTGTACACGCAATCGCTGATACGCGCGCTCCGCGCAACCGCCGGCCGCACGCGCGAGGTCGCCGGGGCGCTCTGGCGGAGGGGCGTGTCTGCCCCGCGCTCCTACTCGTACCCGGCGCTGGGACTGCTCCTGGCCCTGGGGGCGCCGCTGGGACTGCTGCTTGCGCGCGCCCTTTCGAAGTCCGACGGCGTCGTGGTGACCTACCTCTACGTGACCTATTCGACGATGGCCGCGTTCGCGCTTTTCGGATACCTGCTGGGACGCGGCGCCGACCAAGGGCGTCGGCAGTCGACCACGGATCCGCTGACCGGCCTCTTCACCCGCCCGCACTTCGCCGAGCGGCTCGCCGACGAGGTGAAGCGGGCCCGTCGCCATGGACACACGGTCTCCGTCCTGTACCTGGACATCGATCACCTGAACGACATCAACGACGGCTTCGGGCGTGAGGCCGGCGACGGCGCGCTCCTCGCCGTCCGACGGACGCTTCGCGACAATGTGCGAGCGGGCGACGTCGTCGCGCGCGTCGGCGGCGACGAGTTCGCGGTGTTGTTGCCCGAGACGTCCGCGGCACAGGCCTCTGCGCTGTCGCAGCGGATCCAGGAGGATGCCGTCTGGCAAGGCGAGCTCCTCTCCAGTGGACTGGCGATCTCGATCGGCATCGCGGAGCTGGGCGAGGCGGCGGACGGGAAGCCCGACGATCTGCTCGCTGCCGCGAACGAAGCGCTCTACAAGGTCAAGCCCGACGGCGGCGCGTCCGCCGCCGTCGTTCCGCAGACGCTCGGATGGCCGTCGGCCTGGGGGAATCGGACGGAGAGGATCACGGGTTGATCAAGATTCAGATTCGGAGACGCGACGTCGAAGTCACCGACATCCTGCGCATCCACGTCGAGCATCGTCTGAGCTTGGCCCTGGGACGGTTCGCCGATCGCATCGGAAACGTGATCGTCCGATTCTCGCTGCTCGACGACGAACGCAGCGGCGCTCACAAGCGCTGCCAGATCGAGGTGGGCCTCCGCCCGCAGCGCGTGGAGGTCGAGGACATCGACGCCGACCTGTTCGCCGCCGTCAATCACGCGACCGATCGCGCAACCCGCTCGGTCGCCCGCGCTCTCGACCCGGAGTGGCGCTGACGGGCTCACGCCTCCGCGATCACGATCCCCTCGATCGTGTTGGCCACGTCGTCGCAGCGATCGGTGGCGGCCTCGATCAGGCCGCCGAGCTCGCTCCATTTGATGACCATCAACACATCTCGATCCTCCGCGAGGAGACGCGCCAAGAAGAGCCTGAGGAGCCGGTCCGCCTCGCGTTCCTGAAGACCGACGGCGCGACAGGCCGCCAGCGCGGCCTCCGGCTCGTGCAGGCGCCGCAAGGCAACGACGGCGCCGAGGGTCTCACGGCACGCCTCCCCCAGGACGCGACCCAGGTCCCGCGCGGCCTCCGGAATGGCGCGGATGTCGTAGATGTTGGCGCGCGCCGCCACCTCCTCGATGGCGTCGACGACGTCGTCCAGCGCGACGGTCAATCGTCGCGCAGAGGCGGCGCCGAAAGGCGGCAAGAAGTCGCGGCGAAGCTGGACGTACAGACGCCGGGCCTCGTCGTCCGCCTGATGCTCGAGCTCGCGAATGGCCATCGCGACTTCCGGTGCCTTCCGAATATCCCCCAGAAGTTCTTCGAGCAGGCCCGCCGCCTGTGACGCGATCGACGCGATCTGTTCGAATCCCGACGAGGTGGTTCGCGTCGTTCTACCCACGGGTCACCATGGACCTAGACGTTGGCGCTCGCCAGCTGGATTGCGGATGGTTCGCCCTCCTGTAGCGCGGGAGCGTATGCTGCGCCCCATGGTGACGGCGGCGTCGAAATGGGTGCTGGTGGTCGACGACGACGAAGACACCCGCGAGCTCGTCGTCGAGCTGCTTCAGGGGGGCGGCTACCTGGCGATCGCCGCGCCGGGGGGCACGGCGGCGTTGCGCATGATGGGCGAGATGGGAGAGATGACGGGAGACAAGCGCCCGGCGATGGTCCTCAGCGACCTCTCCATGGGCGGGATGGACGGCCAGGAGCTGTTGACCCAGACCCGCGCGTTGCTGGGGACCTCGACGCCGCCATTCGTTTTCGTGACGGGCGCTCATCCCTCGCGGCTGACCGAGATCGCCGAGCCCGTTCTCTCCAAGCCGTACGAGGTCGACCAGCTGCTCGACGTCGTCCGACATCACTGCCGGAGCTGACAGCCGCCCCAGACCATCAGTCAGTGCGGAGGCCGTGGTCGTCGAGAGCGTCGAGCGGGAGCAGCCTGCGCTTCGTAGCTGGCGAAGGCTCGGAGGGACTCGCCGCTTTCGAGATGTCTCACCAAGCGCCGCAAGAGCTCCCGAAGGAGCGTCTTCTCCGCCCCGCCCAACCCTGCCACCGCCTCGCGCTCGCCTTCCATGAGACCTGCCCTCGCTTCTTGTGAGCGCGACGGTGACGGCGTCCGCTGATTGGGTCACCTGGCCGGCGGCGGCACCGGGCGGAACGTGAAGTCCCGCTCGATCGGCAAGGGCCCGCCCGATGGGCGCGGAAACGTCCACCCCGTCATCTGCCGCTTCACGCAATCGAGGACGGCGTCGTCGGTCGGCGTCTTCCCGACCACCTCGGCACCGAACGCCTGACCGGTCTTGGCGATGATCCAGCGCAGTGCCAGGCGATCCGCGGCGACGTCGCCGGTCGGAACCTGCTTCCGGCGGGCGACGCTGATGCGACAGTCGTCGAGCGGTTCCAGCCTCGCCGCGATGTTCGCCGCGAGGAGCTCCTCGTCAATCGTCCCCGGCGGCGGCGGGGCCAGCGCGGCGGCGGCGGGGCCCGCCACCGGTGTCTCCCGCGGCCCCTCCATCACGTCGACGTCGGCCGGAGCGATGGCGGTCCCCGTGCCGTCCACGGTAGAGCCGGCGATCTGCCCCATTTGGTCAGGCGTCAGGCCGTTGAGACCGGCCGGCGGTTCGGGCGCGTCGCTCTCTGGCGCGGGCGTTTGCGCCCGGGTCAAGGTCAACGAGAAGACCGAGACGGCCGCTATCGTTCCGCCGCAGAGCAGCAGCCTGACCATCGTCTTGTCCATGGGGAACTCTCCGTATTCAACCTGCTCATGAACGCGATCCCCGTTCGAGCTTTCGGCGGCTATTCGCGTCGGTGAGGCCGGCGAGCTCCGCGACGGCGTTCACCAGCGCTTCCATCCCGATCGGCTTGGCGAGATGAAGGTGGAAGCCCGCCACCCGCACGTGATGGCGATCGTCGAGCTCCCGCGTCGAGATCGATGCGACCGGCAGCGGGCAGGCGCGCGCCGTCACCTCGCGCATCAGCTCGTCCGCGTTGTGACCGCTCGTCGGAAGATCGCCGAACAGCAGCACGTCCGGTCCGCCGTTGTTCGAGGGCCGCCAGCGCCTCGGGCGCCGTGCCGAGGGCGGTGACCCAGGCGCCGTGGTGATCGAGCGCGGCCTCGATGGCCTCGCGGACCCCGAGATCGTGATCGACGAGCAATACGCGAACACCGGCCAGCCTTGCCGTCGCCGCGCCCCCACCTGCCGCGTGCGGCGGATCGACCTCCTCCGGACGGGGCTCCGCCATCGCGACGGAGGCCCGGTCGAGGATCCCCTCGACGAGCGCGGCCTGCGCCCGGAGGCTGCGTTCGAGCTCGTCGATCGCGTGGGTGCGCGCCGGGAGATCGTCGACCGCCGCGCGCAAGACCCGCCCGCAGGCGAGGACCGCGTCCAGCGGCGTCTTGAGCTCGTGCAAGAGCAGCTGCAGGAATCGTCCTTGGTGCGGTCCGCGGCCTCGGCGGCGCGCCGGGCTTCGTCGCGCTCGCGGGCGAGAGGGTGAGCTCGGTGCGGTCCCGGAGCGTGATGAAGTAGGCGGCCAACATCGCGGCGACGACCGACAGCGCGCGCAGGTGCTGCTCGGTGTACACCGTCGACGATCGCACCAGGAGCAGGCCGATCACCTCGTCGAGCCCGACCAGCGGCACGGCCAGGTGATTGCCCCCGGCGCGCAGCGGAGAGGTCGAGGGTGGGGGTGGGGACGTCGACGAGCTGGCCGAAGAGAGCCAGCAACGTTTGCGAGGAGCGGCGGCCCACCGTCTTCGAGCGGCGTCTCCGGCACCAGCACGACGCGCGGCTCCCGCCCGATGCCGGCCTCGAGCAGCGCGCACTGGTCGTACGGCACGAGGCGCGGAGAGCAGCTCGAGGACGCGCCGCACCCGCGCGGCGGCGCCGTCGGCCGACTCCAGCAGCTGCGCGATGTCGTAGAGCGCCGTTTCGATGGTCATGAACTGTCTCTCGCCGACGGCACGGGCAGTCCCGTCAGCACCCCGCGCAGCCCCGCGAACGCCGATTCGACGTCGATCCGGCCCGCGCCGATCTTGAGCCGGCGCACGTCGGTGGCGTGGCGGACGCCGCGCGCCTTGAGGACCGAGATCCCGCGCTCCAGGCGACCTTCGACCTCCACGTACTTGAGCTGGACGACGTTGTCGGCGGCGAACGAGACCCCGTGGCCCGAGAGCTGCGCCGGACCCGAGCAGGTCGGCGATCTCCATGTTCATGTTGAGGGTCACCCCGGCGACGCGGAAGTGCTTGGTGATGGCGTAGACGAGCTCCTTGAACCGCCGCTCCGACGGAACGCCCAGCGCCATGCTGGTCAGGCTGTCGAGCACCGCCCGCCGCGCGCCCGAGCCGCTCCACCTGGCGCCGGGCTCGATCGAGGAAGCGATCGGTCGACAGCTCGACGGGGGAGATCGTAGCTGAGGGTCAGCAGGCCGCTGCTCCTCGAACGGGCGGAGATCCCAGCCGAGGCCGCTGCGCGATGCTGCCGGAGCTGGTTCGGCGGTCTCTTCGAGCGCGAAGTGGATGCCCGGCTCGCCGTTCCGCGCCCCCTCGAGCAGGAACTGCAGGCCGAGCAGCGTCTTGCCCGTTCCGGTCCCCCCTGGACCACCGTCGCGCTCGCCCGCGGCAGGCCGCCGCCCAGCATCTCGTCGAGCCCGGCGACGCCGGTCGGCGCCCGCTCGTCGAGCGTCTCCGGCTCCTCGCAGCGCCCCCTCCGGGCCCCGCACGCGCGGGAAAAACTCGAGCCCGTCGGGGCCGATCTCGAAGAAGTGGCCGCCGGTCACGAAGTCGGCCCCGCGCAGCTTGAGGACCTCGACCTCGCGGATCGCCCTCAGCTCCTGCCGGCGGTTGGAGAGCCGGATGATGCCGTCGGCGATGGCGAACTCCGGGAGCAGCGCCATCTCGTCGGGCGTGTACTCGCCGACGAACAGGCTCACCGCCCCCCAGGTCGACACGTGGACCGCCAGGTCATAGACGAAGGTCCGCATCGCCGAGGCGTCGCCGAGGAAATCCCGGAGGGCCTTGAAGCTGTCGATGACCACCACCGCGGGCTCCTCGCGCTCGACGCGGCCGGTGATCTCCGCGAGCGCCTCCGCGGCGTCCCGGCGCCGGATCACGGAGCCGAGATCGGCGACGATCACCCGGTCCTGCGGCGACCAGGCTCTCGTCGAAGAAGGAGAACTGCTGCATGTACGTGACGAGCTTCAGCGACGGTTCGGACAGCGTCGTCAGGTAGAGGCACTTCTTCCCCTGGCGCGCCTGGTGGAACAGCATCTGGAGCGCGAAGATGGTCTTGCCCGCGCCTGGCTCTCCGGCGATCACGTTGACCGAGCGCACCGGCAACCCGCCGCCCAGGATGCGATCCAGGGCCGCGCTGCCCGTCGAGAGGGTCCCGAGGTGGGGACGGGCGGCGGTCAATTCGCGTCCTCCGCGCGCCAGACCAGCCCGCGGGCGCGGAGCTGGGGGACCTGTTCGAGCCGGTTGATGACGACGGAGCCCGTCAGCTCGGCGAGCAGCCGGCCTATCTCAGCGACCAGCGGGCGGAACGCGCCCTGTCCGCGCGCGGCGGTCTGCGTCGTCTTGGCCCAGTCGGGCGGCAGCTTGTAACGGTAGGCGAGGTTGTCGCGACTCACGCTCAGCTCGACCAGCTCCGGCCACTGCACCGCCGCGCGCTGCACGGCGCGACGCACGATCGCGGCGGCGGCGGCGGTGCCGAGCACCTCTGCCATCGTGTTCCAGACGAACCCGAACAGCGTGGCGGTGGAGACGTCGATGTCGCTGCCGCCGTCTTCGTCCAGGTCCGAGCTCCCGCCTTTGGCTTGCATGCCCGCCTAGTCCGCTTGCTGGCGTTGCGCCAGCGCGAGCACGGCCTCGGAGAGGCGCGCCATATCGATCGGTTTGGTCAGGTGCATCTGGAACCCGGCCGCCAGCGACCGCTGCGCGTCCCCATCCGCGGCCAGCGCCGTGAGCGCGAGCGCGGGCATCTCGCCGCGGCCGTCGCCTTCGAGGGCCCTCACCCTGCGGATGAAGGTGTAGCCGTCCTCGCCCGGCATCGCGATGTCGCACAGGAGCACCTTGGGCCGGTGCTCCAGGACGGCGGTCATCGCCTCCGCGGACGATCCGGCCATCCGCACCCGGGCGCCCATCCCCTTGAGCATCTCGGCCACGGCTTCGCGCGTCGCGAGATCGTCGTCGACGACCAGGATGCGCAGGTCCTTCAACTGACGATAGTCGAGGCCGCCGGCGTCCTTGCCTGGCCCTTGCCCTCGCCCTGCCGCCAGGCTCCCCTCGTTCTCGACGGGCTCCCGACGGACCTTCACCAGCGGAAGGGTCACGGAGAACGTGGCTCCTTTTCCTATCCCCGGGCTGTGGGCTTCCACCGTGCCGTGGTGCTGCTCGACCAGGTGGCGCACGATCGCCAGGCCGAGCCCGAGGCCGCTGTTGGTGCGGGTGTTCGAGGTGTCCTCCTGGGAGAAACGGTTGAAGACCTGCGGCAGGAACGCGGGATCGATGCCTGTCCCCATGTCGCTCACCTGGATGCGCGCGTGCCCGTTCGCCGCGCCCAGCGTCACGGAGACCTGTCCGCGCTCGGACGAGAACTTGATCGCGTTGGTGAGCAGGTTCGAGACCACCTGCTGCAGGCGCGCGGGGTCGCCCGCCACCGCCCCGATCGACTCGTCGAGGGCGACGACGAGCTGGATCGCCTTCGTCGCGACGGCGCCACTCACCCCCTCGAGCGCCGCCCGGATGACCGCGCTCAGATCCACCGCCCGCAGCTTCACCTTGAGCTTGCCCGCGACGATTCGCGAGACGTCCAGGAGGTCGTCGACCAGCTGCATCTGCATCCGGGTGGCGCGTTCGATCCGCTCGCCCGCCCGCGCGGTCCTGGCGGGATCCGTGCCGTCGCTGCGACGGAGCATCTGCGCCTGCAGCAGCAGGGCGGTGAGCGGCGTCCGCAGCTCGTGGCCCAGGACCGCCAGGAAGAGATCCTTGGCCCGATTGGCCTGCTCCGCCTCCGACCGCGCCTGCTGGGCGTTGCCGACCAGGTGCTTGAGCGCATCGATGTCGACCAGCGACAGGATGGCGCCGTCGATCTTGTTGTCGGTGGTCTTGTAGGGGCGGATCTGCAGCCGGTACCAGCGGCCGTCGCGATCCTGGACCTCCGATTCCTTCACCACCACGGTCTCGATCACCTCGGCGATCTGCGAATCGAGGTCGGCGACGACGATGTTGGGCTTGATGTCGTCGATCGGGCGTCCGGTGTCGGAGGGGAGGACGTTCAGGATGCTCCGGGCCTTGGGCGTGAAGCGGCGGATCCGGCGCTCGATGTCGAGGATGAGGATCGGGATATCGACGGTGACCAGCAGATTGACGAGATCGCTGTTGGCCTGGGTGATGTCCTGGTTGCGGCTGTGGAGCTCGTCGTTGACGGTGGTCAGCTCCTCGTTGGTCGACTGCAGCTCCTCCTTGGCCGTCTCCAGCTCCTCGTTCATGCTCTGGAGCTCTTCGTTGCCCGAGACCAGCTCCTCGTTGGCCGAGCCGAGATCGTCGTTCGTCCGGCCGTGCTCCTCGATCAGCGACTGGAGATACTCCTTCGTCGCCATCAGCTCGTGCTCGACCTTCGGGATCCGCCGCCCCTCGTCCAGCCAGTCCGTCCGGCGGCGGCGATTGACGTTGGTCCCCCCGGCCTCGACGGGGACCGATTCTTCGAACAGCACGACGAAAAGGGGCTCCTTGACGTCCGGCGGTCCCGTGAAGGGGAAGACCACCAGGTTGCACGGCCTCGTGAATCCCCCCTCATCGACCTCGACGTTGCTCCGCACGATCGGCGCCATCTCCTGCTTGGCCTCGGCGATCGCCGCCCGCAGCGCCGAGACCAGCCCGGGGCGCGCCATCTTGATGACGTCGTTCTGCGGCTCGCCCGGTGCCGGCTGCAAGAACGCGCCCGTCTGGCCGCGGAACTGGAGGATCTCCATCTTCTCGTTGATGAGGACGCCCGGCGGCGCGTAACGCGCCAGCAGCACGCGATCGAGGTGCCGCCCGAGATCCATCGCGCGCCGGGCGTAGACCGGCGCAATCGTGTCAGGGGTCGGGCGCTCCATCTGCGGCGCCGCCTTGCGCGGGGCGAAGCGGAGCGTGCTTGGAACCGCCGTCCGCGCGAAGATCTTGTTCGCCTTGTCGACGGTCGAGAACCAGCGGCCGAACCCGGAGATGCTCTCGGTGCGGCCGAGGAGCAGGAAGCCGGGTTGGTTCAGCGCGTAGTGGAACGTCGGCAGGATCCGCTTCTGCAGCATTGGATCGAAGTAGATGAGGACGTTGCGACAGCTCACGAGATCCAGCTTCGAGAACGGCGGGTCGCGCGCCAGGTCGTGCCGGACGAAGACGCAGAGATCCCGCACCGCCTTGTTGATGCGATACCCGCGATCGACCTTGGCGAAGTAGCGCTTGCGGCGCTCCTCGCTCACGTCGCGCAGCGCGCTGTCCGGATAGACGCCGGCGCGCGCCTTGTCGATGGTGGTCTCGCTGAGGTCGGACCCGAAGATCTGCACCGAGTTCGTCGCGTCACCCAGGACCTCGAGCAGCGAGATCCCGAGCGAGTAGACCTCTTCGCCCGTCGAGCAGCCCGCGACCCAGATGCGAATCGGCGCCCCCGACGGCTTTTGCTCGACCAGCGCCGGGAGGATCTGTGTCTCCAACGCCTCGAAGACCTCCGGGTCCCGGAAGAACGACGTGACGTGGATCAGGATGTCTTCGTAGAGCGCGCGGACCTCGTCGGGCTCCCGCTCGAGCAGCGTCAGGTAGTCCTTCGCGCCGCCCACGCGCCGCAGCGCCATCCTGCGGGCTAGCCGACGCTCGAACGTCGGCCGCTTGTACTCCGTGAAGTCGACGCCGATGGTGGTTCGCACGACCTCCAGGATCCGGCTCATCACCTCGGCGTCTTCGACCTCCGCCGGCGCCTCGGCCGCCGCGCCAGCCGCCAGGTAGGGGTGGCGGCTCAGGCGCACGAGCTCGCGGGCGAGCTCGGGGATCGGCAACGCGGCGTCGACGACGCCGGCATCCATCGCGCTGCGTGGCATCTCGGCGAACTTCGCCGACCCGGGCTCCTGCGCCAGCGAGATGCCGTTCTCGGCCTTGATGGCCCGCAGCCCTTCCGTGCCGTCCGAGGCGGTCCCCGACAGGACGACGCCGATCGCGTGACTGCCGCGCGCCGCGGCCAGCGAGCGAAGAAACAGATCGATCGGCAGGTGCGGCCGTGGCTCGTCGGGCGTGCGCCGCGTGACCGCCAGCAACTCGCCCTGCATCGTGATGTCCGCGTCGGGCGGGATGACGTAGACGTGGTTCGGCTCCACCGGCGTTCCGTTGGCCGGCTGGCTGATCGTCATCGCCGTGGCCTTGGCCAGCGCTTCAGGCAGGAAGCTCGCGTGCGTCGGATCGAGGTGCTGGATGAGCACGAAGGCCATGCCGCTGTCGGCGGGAAGATGCTTGAAGAGCTGTGTGAACGCCTCGAGCCCGCCCGCCGAGGCGCCCACCCCGACGATGGGGAACGCGTTCTGAAGCGCGTCGACGCCGGGGGCCGAGGAGGCCGAAGGTGCGCCGTCAGCGGCGACGATCGGTGCTTCTCCGGCTGAATCCACCGGATCGTTCCCGTCTTGTCGCATGATTTCCCTTCCCCACCGCCGGCCCTTCGCGAGCCAACTCAGCGCACAGCTCGACAGCGAGGCGCCTCGCGACTCGGTTCGACACGTCAGGTATGGACCCGCCACCGAATCGTGTCTAGGAGCATCTACGGAGCGTGGTGAGCAGAAAGATCAGTGAGCCCGCGTCATTGGGCGACAGCCCATCAGCTTCATGGAAGAGCAACAGAGCAGATGATCGAGCCCGCTGACGGCGCCGCCCCGACGGTCGGGACGATCCTGGGCGGCAGCTATCGCATCGTGCGCCCGCTCGCGGAAGGCGGCTGCGGCAACGTCTACGTCGCGGTCCATCAGCGGCTGGGCCGTCAGGTCGCGGTCAAGATTCTCCACCCCGGCCTGGCCGGGCAAGCCCGGGACCTGGCCCGCCTGCGGCAAGAGGCGGAGGTCATGTCGGCGCTGCGACACCCGCACATCGTTCAGATCCTGGACTTCGACGTCACCGACAAGGGTGTTCCGTTTCTCGTCATGGAGCTGCTGGAGGGGCGGCCGCTGATCGAGGGCACGGCCTCCGGAGCGCCGGGCGAACCGCGCGCCGCGGGCCACGTGGTCGAGCAGATCGCGCAGGCGTTGGCCGCCGCCCACGCGCACGGCATCTTCCACCTGGACCTCAAGCCCGACAACGTCATCCTGGTCTCGACCGACGGGCGGGACGACTTCGTGAAGGTCATCGACTTCGGCATCGCGCGGGCCGTGTGGCGGGCGCGGTTGATCAACGAACCTGTCGTCACGGGCACGCCCGAGTACATGGCCCCCGAACAGGCGGCCGGAACGACGGAGGAGATCGACCATCGCGCCGATCAATTCGCTCTGGCCTCCGTCGCCTACCGCCTGCTGACGGGCCGTCAGCCCTTCACCGGCGTCGACACGGCCGCACTGATTCATCAGGTCCTGAACGAAACGCCGCGGTCGCCCTCGCGGTGGGCGCCGGCGCTGGGCGCGGAGGTGGACGCGGTGATCGCGCGGGGAATGTCCAAACGCCCGGCCGAGCGCTACCCAGACGTCACGGGCTTTGCCGAGGCGCTTCGCGAAGCGATCGACGTCATCGCGATCGATCGCAGACACAAGCGGCGATAGTCCCTCACTCGGGCTCGGCGACGTCGAGCATCAGGACCTCGGTCCGCTCCCGCGCCGTGAACGACACCGCGCGCGCGGCCGACACCCCCGCACCGTCGCCCGTGGTCAGAATCTGATCGCCCAGCGTCACCTCGCCTTGCACGAGGTGGAGCCAGGCGCTTCGTCCCTGCGAGAGCTCACGGACGACGTGCTGGCCCGGGTCGAGCAAGGCCGAGAACACGAGAGCGTCCTGGTGAATGCGCAGCGAGCCTCTTCGCGCGTCGGACGAGGCGACGACGCACAGCCCGCCCCGACGCTGCGCCGTGCTGAAGCGCTGCTCCTCGTGACCGGGCTCGAGCTCGGCCTGCGCGGGGCGCAGCCAGATCCGGAAGACGTGCACCGAGGCGCTGCGCGACGCGTTCGTTTCGGTGTGGCGAACACCGCGCCCGACCGTCATGCGCTGGAACTCGCCCGTGTGGATGACCCCGGAGCCGCCCGTCGAATCGTTGTACGCGAGCGCTCCCTCGTGAACGTAGGTGACGACCTCGGCGTCGCGATCGGCGTAGGCGGCGTGGGATGAAAAGACCGCCCCCGGCGCCACGCGGTCCTCGTCGAGGGATTCGCCCCCCGGGTAGACCGTCAGCCAGGCGTCCCGCTTGCGCGTCCAGTCGTGCTCGCGCTCCTGGGCCCTGCGGAGGCTGATCATCGCTGGTTCCTACTGCGCGGGCTGGACCACGGCGTTGCCGTCGAGATTCACGGCCGTCTGCGCCAGCAGCCTGCCGTTGATCGACGCGCCCGTCCGGAGGGTGATCGACGTCTGAGAAAGGACCACGCCTTCGCCGTGGGCGGTCGTGTCGAGGTCGACCAGGCCCGCGACCTGCCAGAAGACGTTCCGGGCCAGCGCTCCGCCGGAGAGGATGATCTTCGCGCCGCTGCTGATGGTGAGATCCTGCGCGATCTGGAAGATCCAGACGCTGGTGGCGCCGCCGCTCAGCGTGACGTCCGTCGGGATCAGGAGGCCGGTGCCCCATTTGTAGACGCCCGGTGTCAGGGTCATCCCGCCGATGTTCCCGGCGCCAAGCTCGGTGACGTCGGGGGCGCGCCCCGCGGCGTCGGTGAACGCGAGCTGCATGTCGCCGACGGCCGTCGTCAGGTTGGAGGGCGTGGGTGGCGTGTAGTCGGCCGCGAACACCTTCCCGGTCACCTGGGGCGACATCGCGAACACGTTCGTGGCGTCCGCGGTCAACGAGAACCCCGTGATGAACGTGGCGGCGGCGGGGCTGACACCGAGGTTGCCCGTGACCGCGGAGGTCGGCACCGTCGCGATGCCGGTCTTGGCCAGGATCGCGTAGCTGCTGACCGCGCCGAGGTTGACGACCGCCGCCGGCGCGAACCCGCCGGTGTCCGCCTGGGCCCCGCTGTCGAGCGACCTCGCCTGCGAGCCGCCGCAGCCGGCGGCGAGCGGGAGGAGGAGAAGGAGAGCGGTTCCCGCGTTCACAAAATACGATCTCGAAGTCTTCATCTGGGTCCTTGCTGTGGCGACGTACCGAAGGTTCGAAGAGCGCGGCCCGCCGGTGGCGGCGCGCTCTCCTCTGCCCCGGCGGCTACAGCACCTTCCGGACCAACTTCGCGGTGCAAGCAAGTTCGGCACTTGCGATGGGAGCCGGGCCGGCGCGTCCCCTCTCGTCCATCAACGTGAACGACCACGTCGTCATTTCGATGTGAGCCGACGTGAGGGGACGCCCGCGCTCACACGCGTCGGATTTCCGGCGCGTGCGCGTTCGACGTCTCGCTGTCGGTCGACGGCAGGCTTTCGTCGTCGCCACCGTCGCGACGAAGCTTCGCGCGGAGATCCTGTCGCAGCTCGCGACCGGGCTTGGGCGCCAGGAGCAGCGCCACACCGGCACCGACCAGCAGGCCGACCCCGAACGTCCCCAGCATCTTCAGCGCGGCGGCCGTGTCGGAGCCCTTGGTCTCGAGGCCCAGGAGCCCCAGCAGATCGTCTTTGTCCATGTTCTTGATGTCTTGCATTTTCATCGCTCGTTCTCCTTCGTTGAGGTCCACTTCGATTCCGTGAGAGCCGCGGCGAGCTCCTCTTTCAGGAGGGGCAGCGCCGCCATGAGACCAATCCGCAGGCCCGCGCCGACGAGCGTGGCGGTGAGGCGGGTGAAGAGGCCCCCGCCCAGGACGAAGCCGATGCCGACGGCCCCGAGCACCATCGGGTACGGGTTGGGCGCGGGTCGATTTGCGTGAGGGGTCATGGCGGTCCTCAACTTTGGCGCCGCGCGACGCGCGCCACGAGGTAGCCGAGGGCGAGGGCGCCCAGCAGGCAGGCGGCGGGGTGCTCGTTGATGAAGCTCCTCGCGCGTCCGTCGAGGCGTCCGAGCTGCTTCCGCGCCTCCTCGATCTGAGGCCGAACGCGCTCGCCGATGTCGTCTACGCTTCGTTCGAAGCTCGTGGTCTCCATGCTGGATCTCCTGGTTACGGGTTGGATGGTGTGGGTCTGCTGAGCAGGAACCCGAGACCGAATGCCAGGGCCAGCGCCGTGCCGGGCCTGCGCCGCACCCACTCGCGCCAGTCGAAGGCGCGCGTCACCTCGCGTTCGAGCGCGCTCAGCGACAGGGCCGCGCGGTCGCGTGCGCGTACGAGGTCCGCCGATGCCTGCGCGAGCTCGAGGGCTCCCTCGGTGTGGCTCTCAGCGCCCACGGAACGTCTCCAGCGCGGCGAGGGTGCCGTTCATCGCGGCGGTGCTGCTCCCCATCGCCGGCGCGCCGCGGGCGCCGAGGCGCGAGACCGCCAGCCCGAGGCCGGCCGCCGCCAGGTGGGCGCCCCCGATGATGACGAACGGGAGCCCCATCGCGGTGCGTCCGCCGAGGATCACCGCCAGCCCCGCCATGCCCAGCGCGTACCCGACGGTGACCAGGAGCGCCAGCACCGCGATGAGGCGGGCGCGCCGGCTCATCGCCTGCAACTCCGCCTTGACCTCCAGCTGCGCGACCCTCAGGTGCTGGCCGACGAGGTGACCGAGGTCGACCACGGTCTCGCGGGCCATCTCCGTGACGCTGTGACGGGGCGTGGTCCTCATCTGGTGGTCCCTTCGGAGGCGTGCTTCTCGCCGAGGAGCACGGTTTCGATCGCCGCCTCGCTGCCCGTCTCGGCCGCGTCGGCGAGCGCCTGGTGGTCCGTCAGGACCCGGGGCTGCAGGTACCCGCCCAGCCAGTGACGCTCGATGATCGGATAGGCGGCGACGACGGGCAGGACCAGCACGGCCCCGATGATCCCTTGCAGCCGACCGCCGACGATGAGAGCCAGCAGCACGGACAGCGTCGATATCCTGAGCTTGGAGCCATAGATGCGCGGCAGCAGGAAGTAGGTTTCGAACAGGTGGTAGGCCAGGTACGCGACGAGGACCACGAAGGCGGTGCTGGGTGAGACCGTGACGGCCAGCAGGACGGCGGGCACGATGGCCAGCAGGATCCCGAGGACCGGGATGATGTCGCAGACCCCCGCGATCACCGCCAGCGGCGCCGCCGCCGGAACCCCCAGGATCGTGAGGAGCACGGCGGTGAAGACCGCGAACAGCGACGCCGCCAGCAGCTGGCCGCGCACGTAGGCGTGGACCACGTCGGAGACCTCGTCCATCGTGGTGGCCAGCTTTTCGCGGTGCGTGCGCGGCACGAAGGCGAGCAGCCAGGCGTAGAGGCTCTTGCCGTCGAGCAGCAGATAGAGCGTCACGACCAGGACGATCAGCCCCGTCACCACGCCCGAGACGGCACTCTGGCCCCAGGCGAACGATCGCTCGAGTATGGCGGCCGGCTTGAACGAGGAAGACCACTCGAACAGGTCGCGGACCAGTCCCTGGATGGCGGGATATTGAGCGGGGATCCGACCCGAGACCCGGTTGCGTAGATCGGGCAGGTCCTGGGCGAGATGGGTCATTTGCGTCGTCAGCGGCGGCAGCAGGAACGCGAAGAACACCACGACGAGCGCGACCACCAGGGCCGCGACGACGACCACGCCCAGGCTGCGGGGCATCCGCCGCCCCTCCATCCAGAGGATCGTCGGGTGCAGCGTGACCGCCAGAACGACCGACAGCAGAAAGAGCAGGAAGGCAGGCCAGAGGAGCAGCACGGCCCACAGGCCAAGCCCGCATCCCACCAGCTTGAGGATCGTTCTCATCGGAACGTGAAGATCCCGACGGTTGTTCATTTGTAGACGACCAGAGTGACCTGGCGGGCAGCGGCCCACTCGGCGGAGAAGCCTTCGCGGCTGTTCACGCGAAGCCCGCTGGCGGGATCGAGCGTGAGGACGCGCTGGTTCGAACGGTCGATCCCGACGACCACCTCGTAGTGCGGGTAGGCCCGCCGCGCGTAGCGCTTCATCATCCCGACCACCACCGGGTGCTGTCGCCGGATCTCGCGATCGAGGTCGGCGAGGTGGCCCTCGATGACGAATGCCTGCAGGCCCCGGCGTCGGGCAAAGTCGCGGAGGGCCCCGGCGGTGATGCCCCCCTCGGGAGCGGGCGCGCTGGCGGCCGCGATCTCGGTTCGCGTGCCGGGCGTCCCCCAGTAGCCGAGCACCATGGCCAGCGCCGCGGCGCCGCAATCCTCGCGCGCGACCTGGCGCACCTCCGGCACACCAGCCACGCGCTCCCAGCTCTGTTCGCCTCCCAGCTCGGCGAGGGTGACGCTGCGGGCGGTGCCGTGATAGCAGCCGCCCGCGATCAAACCGCCTAGCAATGCGAGACGTGCACCGCCTCCACGCCTAGATGAGGATGACAATGAGCACGATCAGAAGCACCACGGCGAGCGTGCTCCCCCCGATGTAGATCCCGGCGCCGCCGCCGGCGAACTGACCGAGCGCGGGGGCGGCCGCCTCGCGCGTGGCGTAGTCGGTCGCGGCGCTCGGAGGCGCACTGACGGGCGCCGGTTGCGGCGCCTGCCGGCCGGGCGCTTCGCCGACCGCTGTCGGCGGCTCGCGGTTGGTTCCCGCCTGCGCGAGGGCAGGGGCACCCGACAGCGCGAGCAGCAACGCGCCTGCCACGAGCCTTTTCATAGGACCTTCCGTCCCTGGACGACGCGGACGAGAACCGCCACCACCGCCAGGATCACAAGGATGTGGATGAACCCTCCCATCGTGTGGGCGGTGACCAGTCCGAGAGCCCAGAGGACCGTGAGAATCACTGCGACTGTCCAAAGCATGTTTGTACCTTTCCGTTCGCCGGTGGTGGCGCGCGCTCAACAACGACAGGGGCCCACAGCACGTCTTGGGCCACCCTATGATTCGTGTGAAATCAACTACTTGACGTAAAAGGAAGAGAGGGAGTCCCCCGAGGTCCATCAAGATGACTAACCTCCTCCTTCAATTCGAAGGAGCGGGGCAATGCGCGCCGAGGATCTCGACCACAAAGAGCTGCTGGAGCTGGACCCCGAAGGAGGCCTGATTCGCTTCGCGGGGCAGCGCGCGCTGCTCCTCGACGCGGTGGCCATGGGGCTTCTTCGCAAGTACCTGGTCGAGAACTTCGGCCTCACCGCCGCGCGCGCCGTCCTCACGCAGTTTGGGTTCGCGCACGGCTGGCGCATGGCCGAGGCGATGCACGCGGAGTTCAAGTGGGACTCCGACGACGAGTGGCGCCGCGCCGGCACCCGCATCAACGCGCTCGAGGGTCTCTTCCGCGTCGAGGCGGGCGGCACGGAACCGCTCTCCAAGGAGGGGCTGATGCTGGTGGCCTCGTACGAGGCGGAGCAGCACCTCCTGCACTTCGGTCGCTCCGACGTGCCCGTGTGCTGGACCATCTGCGGCCTCACCAGCGGCTACATCAGCCGGAGCACCGGCAAGGAGATCTACGTCCTCGAAGACCGCTGCCTGGGCAAGGGCGATGCGGGGTGCCACCTCATCGGCCGCACGCGCGAGGAGTGGGGCGACGAGCGCGCGGAGGAGCTGCGCTTCTTCGAGGCGAAACGCCTCGGGGAGTGTCTGGACGTATCGCTACACCGGGTGACGGAGACGTTGAAGGCGGCCGAGCGAAAGCTCCGCGAGCACCGCCGCGCGCTGGTCCGCGTTGCGCCCGACGTCGACGAGCCGCTGGGGATCGTCGCCAAGAGCCCGGCGATGAGCAAGGTCGTGGACCTGGCGCGCCGGGTGGCCAAGGTCGATTCGACGGTCCTCATCACCGGGGAGAGCGGTTCGGGGAAGGAACGCATCGCCCGGCTCGTGCACGAAGAATCGACGCGCGCCGCGGGCCCCTTCATCGCGGTCAACTGTGGCGCCATCACCGAGACGCTCCTCGAGAGCGAGCTGTTCGGACACGCGCGGGGCGCTTTCACGGGCGCGACCGCCGACCGGCCCGGCCTGTTCGAGGCGGCCAACGGTGGCACGCTGCTGCTGGACGAGGTCGGCGAGGTCTCTCCCGGCATGCAGGTCAAGCTCCTGCGCGCGCTGCAAGAGCGGGAGATCCGCCGTGTCGGCGAGAACAAGAACCGGCGCATCGACGTGCGCGTGCTGGCCGCCACCAACCGCGATCTCGCCCACGGGGTCGCGGGTGGCAACTTTCGGCAGGACCTCTACTACCGCCTCAAGGTCGTCGAGCTGAACGTCCCCCCTCTCCGTCAGCGCCGGGACGACGCCTTGCCGCTCGCGCGGGTCCTGCTTGCGGACGCTGCCCTGCGGATGAAGCGGAAGATCTCGGGCCTGGCCCCGGCCGCGGCCGACCAGCTGCTGCGCTACGAGTGGCCGGGGAACGTGCGCGAGCTCGAGAACGCCATGGAGCGCGCCGTCGCGCTCGCGCAGGGCACGCGCGTGGAGCTCGACGACCTGCCCGAGGAGGTTCGCCAGGCGTTTCCCACCCCCGTGGCCACGAAGGGGAAGGTGCGGCCGCTCGAGGAGATCGAGAAGGACTACATCCTCGCGGCGCTGGAGCTCAACGGCGGAAACCAGACGCACACCGCCGAACAGCTCCGCATCGGCTCGGCGACGCTCTACAGAAAGCTCAAGAGCTACGGCTTGATCAGCGGAAAGCGCGCGGCCGTGAACGGATCATGACGGAACTGTGGCGGCCTGATGCAGACGGAGCGGTAACAGTCTCGAGGTGCGCAAGGTTGCCATCGCCACGGCTGGGTTCGCGGTTCTCCTGTTCGGCGTGGCGCTCCTCGCCATCCCCATCCCTGGCACCAGCGTCGCCGTCCTTCCGCTCGGCTTGACGATCCTGGCCCGCGAGTTCGCGTGGGCCCAGCGGCTGCTCGGCTGGTGGACCGCGACCGTCAGGCAAACGTTTGCAGGGGTGCGCCGACTGTGGCGGCTGTTGGTGGCGCGGCCCGCCGCCACGGCCAGCGCCTCCTGACGCCTCACGGCCCGACGGCCAGGTCCTCGACCAGCCGCCGCGTGCTCTGAACGCGCATCACCGTCCCGAGGGCCAGCGCGCTCACCAGCAGCACGCTGGCGATTCCCCGCAGCGTGAGATCGGTCCCCAACCGATCGGCGGCCCACCCGAACGCCAACATCCCCACGGTGACGGCGGCCATGTTGGCGCTGCTGAAGGCGGTCAGCACCCGGGCCCGCAAGTCCACCGGCGTGCCGCCCGTGACCAGCGAGATGACCACCGGGTTGAAGGCGGCGGCGCTCCACCCGATGACCACCATCAAGGTCGCGGCGGCGAGCTTCACCTTGACGAAGCTCAAGGCCACGATCGAGAGCGCGCCCAGGACCAGCGCGATCAAGGCGAGCCTCAACAGGCTGGAAATGCGGGTGCGCCCTACCATCGCGAGCGAGACCGAAGCGAGCAGCATTCCCAGGCCAAACGCCGACCAGAGCAGCCCCAGCCAGACCGAGCCCGCCTCGACATCCTTTTTTACGAAGGCCGGCAGCATGAACACGAAGGCGCTGGCCCCGATGTTCTGCAACCCCGTCACCAGGGTGAGGAACAGGATCCCCGTCTGCTGCCGACCCAGAAAGACCAGACCCGCGTGGAGCTCGCGCGCCAGCTCGCGGAGACGCAGCGGCAACCGCGGGGTCAGCTCTCGTTCCGGCAGGCGGATGAGGGCGACGCACGCGGCAAAGGCGACGAAGCTGGCCGCGTCGATGTAGAGCACGCGCGAGATGCCGAAGAGCGCGATCGCGACGCCCGCCACCGCAGGACCGAGGAGGACGCCGATCGTGGCGGCACCCTGGATCAAGGCGTTCGCGCCGGTCAGGTCGGCCCGGGACACCAGCAGCGGGACCGCCGTCGACAGCGCCGGCCCCGCCACCGTCCCGACGACGGAGAGCACCAGCACAAACACGTAGAGCAGGTCGAGGGACAGGAGGTGTGCGGCATGCAGGATGGGGATGGTCGAGATCAGGGCGGCGCGCACCAGGCTGACCACGATCAACGCCGGCTTCTTGCGGAGCCTATCCAGGTAGACTCCGATGACCGGCCCGAGCAGCAGCGCCGGCAGCGTCTGCAGCACGCCGACGATCGACATCCGCAGCGTCGAGTGGCTGGTCTGGTACGCGAACCAGAGCAGCGCGACGCGGTTGAGGCTGTCGCCGATCTGCGAGAGGGTCTCGCCCAGCCAGAGCAGCCCGAAGTCGCGCGTCACCAGCAACCGCAGCGAGGAAGTGGGCCTCGAACGCGGGCCGGTCATCGCTTGCTCGTAAAACTCCGCCCCGGTCAGGGCAAGTCGCGCCGATCGGAGTTTCGCGAAAACAGGGGCACGCCCGACGCAGATGTTTCCATCGTGCGCAGAGGGTGGCGCGGGGGCCGCGCCGCCTCCCGTTCACAGCGCGAGGACAATCCTTATCTTCACGTGAATGTCGCCGCGATCTCGTCGACCGCGTTCATGGGGAGCCAAGTGAGGATCGGTCAAGTTTGCCCGCTCAGCGAGAGTGTCCCGCCCAGGCTGTACGGTGGGACGGAGCGCGTGGCCGCGTTTTTGACCGACCAGCTCGTCGAGGCCGGTCACGACGTGACGCTGTTCGCGAGCGGCGACTCGGTGACCCGCGGGAAGCTGGTGGCCTGCGTGCCCCGCGCCCTGCGCCTCGATGGCGCGTGCGTCGATCCCCTCGCTCATCACGTCGCCATGATCGAGGAGGTGGCGCGCCGGGCGGCCGACTTCGATCTGGTCCACTTTCACGACGGCTACATGCACTTCCCGTTGATGAGCCGCCTCGGTCTCCCGCGCATCACCACCGTGCATGGGCGGCTCGACCTGCCCGACCTGCAGAAGATCTACCGAATGTTTCCCGACGAGCCGCTGGTGTCGATCTCGGACGCGCAACGGACCCCGCTGCCGTCGATCGGCTGGCAGGGCACCATCCATCACGGCCTTCCGTCGAACCTGCTGTCGTTTCACCCGGAGCCTGGCCGCTACCTGGCTTTTCTTGGGCGCATCTCGCCGGAGAAGCGGCCGGACCGGGCGATCGAGATCGCCAAGCGCGTCGGGATGCCGCTGAAGATCGCGGCCAAGGTCGACAAGGTCGACGAGGAGTACTTCGCGTCGTGCATCGAACCGATGCTGGACGATCCGCTGATCGAGTTCGTGGGTGAGATCGACGAGGCCCAGAAGGATCGATTCCTGGGCGAGGCAGCGCTGTTGCTCTTTCCGGTCGACTGGCCCGAGCCGTTCGGCCTGGTCATGATCGAGGCGATGGCCTGCGGTACTCCGATCGTCGCCTTCGCGCGCGGGTCGGTGCGCGAGGTCATCCAAGAAGGTGTCTCGGGGTTCGTGGTCGAGACCGTCGACGAGGCGGTGCACGCCGTGGGGAAGGCCCTGGAGCTCCCGCGCCAGGGCTGCCGCGCCTGCTTCGAAGATCGCTTCACCGCGCCTCGGATGGCGGACGCCTACGTCCAGATCTACGAGCAGGCGATCTTCCGGCAGCGGACCCGGCGCGTGGCCGATGGCGAGTTCGGCGGCGAGGCCGCCGAACTCGTTCCAGAGAGCGCGGTGGGTTAGGCCGACGAGGGCGACGTGGCCGCGGGAGCCGGTGCCGGGGGGCGCGCACCGGCCCCCAGCCTGAGCGACCGGAAGCCTTCGCGAAGCTCTTCGCAGAAGAGCTGTGGCTGTTCCCAGGCGGCGAAGTGGCCGCCCTTGTCGAGCTCGTTGAAGTGGATGAGTTTGGGATAGGCGCGCTCGGTCCAGCTGCGCGGGGCTCGATAGAGCTCGTCAGGGAAGACGCTCACGGCAGTGGGGATGGAGACGTTCTTGACGTCCAAGAAGCTGAACGTGTTCTCCCGGTAGAGACGCGCCGAGGAGATCGCCGTGTTCGTCAGCCAGTAGAGCGTGATGTTGTCGAGGATGTCGTCGCGGGTGAGGCCCCTCGGCTCTCCGTCGAAGACGCGCGCGATCAGCTCGTAGCTGACGGCGTCGTGGTCGAGTATCCAGGCGGCCAGGCCGATGGGCGAATCCGCGATGCCATACAGGGTTTGCGGGTGCAACCCCATCTCGGTCGCGTAGCCGATGCCCTTCGTGAAGAAGAACCTCATCGCCTCGTACGCGCGTTGCTCCTCGGCCGAGAGACCGGCTGGCGGCGGGGCGCCGGACGGGAGCAACCTTGCAATGTCGGGTGGAAAGACGCCGGGAAAGTTGGAGTGGATGCCGAGCAGCTCGGGAGGCGCCTGCGCCGCCATCAGGTCCGTGATCACCCCGCCCCAATCACCGCCTTGCGCCACGTATTGCGTGTATCCCAGGCGCCTCATCAGCTCGATCCAGGCACGGGCAATGCGGGCGGGGCCCCAGCCTGTGCTGGTTGGCTTGCCTGAAAACCCGTAACCCGGCATCGACGGAATCACCAGGTGAAAGGCGTCCGATGCGCTCGCCCCATGTGCCGTGGGGTTGGTGAGCGGCTCGATGATCTTCATGAGCTCGATGATCGAGCCGGGCCAACCGTGCGTGGCGATGAGCGGCAACGCATCTTCGTGCTTCGAACGCACGTGAATGAAATGGATGTCCAGCCCATCGATTTCGGTCACGAACTGCGGCACCGCCTTGAGCTTCGCCTCGCACTTGCGGAAGTCGTGTTCCGTCCCCCAGTAGCGCGCCAGCGCCTGCATCGTCGCGAGCTGCACGCCCTGTGACGCATCCGTGACGGTTTCCCGTTCAGGGAACTTCGTCGCGTTTATGCGTCTGCGCAGCTCGGTGAGCTCCGCTTCCGGAAAACTCACGTGAAACGGACGAATGGTGGCGCCCGCTGACGTCTCGGTCGTACCAGACATGTGAGCCTCCTTTGGTAGCGGCGAGGCAGACCTACCCTCGCTCGGCATAACAAGAAGGTATTGCCGTCTCAGATCCCGGAAAGCCTCATTCGCGCATGAGCGCTTGCCACCCGTCCGGGTGCAAATGGGGAGGGCGGTGCGCGCCTCGGCCAGTCGCCGTGGTCGGGGCTCGTCACTCCGGGACCGGGCCGAAGCGCCCCGCTTCCACGTCGACGATCGCCTGGCGGATCTCGTCGAGGCTGTTCATCACGAACGGGCCGTATTGCACGACGGGCTCGTCGATCGGCTCGCCCGCCAGGATGATGACGTGGCTCTCCTCGTCGGCGGTCAGGTCGAGGCGGTCGCCGTCGTTGCGCGAACAGCAGCAGCTCGCCCGCTCCCGCTGAAGTGGCGCCGGCGCGGACCCGACCCTTCGCCACCACCGCCATCGCGTTGTGGCCGCGGGGGAGCTCGACGGGGAGCCGGCCCCCGGGGGTCAGGCTGACGTCGAGCATGCGTCATCGGCGTGAACGTGTGGGCCGGGCCGCGGGCGTCGCCGTAGCTCCCGGCGATGACGCGCACCGCGCCGGCGCCGTCGGCCAGCTCCACGCGCGGGATCTCGGCGGCCGTGATCGGCTGATAGCCCGGGGCCGCCGCCTTGTCCTTGCGGGGGAGGTTCACCCAGAGCTGCATCATGTGCATGCTGCCGCCGACGCGGCTGAACGCCTCCTCGTGGTACTCCTCGTGGAAGATGCCGCTCCCGGCGGTCATCCACTGCACGTCGCCGGGGCCGATGATGCCGGCGTGGCCGGCGTTGTCGCGGTGGGCGACCGCGCCCTCCCAGGCCAGCGTCACCGTCTCGAAGCCGCGGTGCGGGTGCCAGCCGACGCCGCGTTTGCCGCGCGCCAGCGGCGTGAACGGCTTCGGCGGGCCGTAGTCCATCAGCACGAAGGGGCTGGTCCGCTCGGCCGGCAGCTCTTCGCTGGGGAAGTAGGTCGACACGTGAAAGCCGTTGCCGACCCAGTGGAAGGTCGTGCTGCGGTGGACGCTCTCGACGGTGCGCGCCTCTGCCAGCGTGGGGGCTCGAGCGGGGCCCGTCTCCTTCGGGGTCTTCTCCGGGCTACTCATGGCGTCTGAGTGTAATCACGTGCCGCCGCGGGGAAAGTCGTCGGGGCCCGCCCTCCGGTTCAGCGCGCGGCCGGCGCCGGTATGGTGGCCGCGGCCGCTCTCGCGCGACGGGCCCAGACCAGGTAGAGCAGCGGCGCGGCCAGCAGCGCGTACGACAGCAGGTGGCCGATGTCGCCGTCAGGGCCGAAGCGCTCGGTCGCATCGTGAAAGGCCTGGCTCCCGTGTATCAGGCCGCTCTCGGCGAGCTCGTGGACCCCGTAGACCACGAGCTGCACCAGGAAGACCGCCAGGAACAGCGCCGTCACCTTGAGCAGGATCCCGAGGTCGAGGCGGCGCGCGAAGCGGGTCCAGCTCCAGGCGACCACGCCGGCGAGCGCGAGGCCGGCGACGGCGCCGCCGACCACCAGCGAGGCGGCGGCGCGGTCCGCGCTGGCGCGGGCCGCCAGGATCTGAACGCCGAGGAAGAAGACCGCCTCGAGCCCTTCGCGGGTCACGAGCAACGTCGTCATCGCCGCCACACCGACGACGGTGACGCGGTCGAAGCGCCGTTCAATCGCCCCCTTGATGCGGCGGCCGGCGCGCAGCGTCTGCCAGAGCAGGCCGGCGATCAGGACCGCGGCGGTCAACGCGGCGGCCCCTTCGTACACCGGTTGGTTCGGGACCTGCAGCCAGAGCCAGGCGCCGATCACCGACGTCGCGATCGACAGCGCGATGCCGGCCCGGACCCCGCCGACGAGGTGCGCACGCTCCGTCTTGCGGAGGTAGGCCACGATGATGCCGACGATCAGGAAGGATTCGATCCCTTCGCGGAAGGTGACCAGCAGGGCTTGCAACATGATCGATCACCCCACCCGCGGCCCGAGCACCACCGGTCGCTTCGTCGTGTCGTCCGCCGTCATGACTGCTCCTCCGTCTGCGGGGACGCTTATATCATTTTGAAAACGACTTTCAATGTCATTTCGTGGGCCCCGGCTTCGTCGCCGGGATCGTGAAGCGATTCAGGGTGGAGAGGTCCTCGCCCACGAAGGTCACCGTGAGCGCCGACCTGGTGGCCTCGATGACCCCGAAGCCGTTCTTGCTGGCGGCGAACAGGGACCTTGCGCCGGGGGTGACCGGGCGGGGCTGGGCGCCGCCGCCGCCGACGAGGACGAAGTGGACGCCGTCCTCGGGGGCGATGTGCTGCAGATCGTGGTCGTGCCCGCAGAGATAGACGTTCACGCGGCCGCGCAGGATCGGCATCAGCGCGTCGCGGAGCCCCGGCTCGTCGCCGTGCGCGCCGTCCGAGTAGATCGGGTGGTGACCGTAGACGACCTTCCAGTGGGCGGTGCTGCGGCCGATCTCCCGATCCAGCCAGGCCAGCTGGGCGTGCGAGATCAAGTTGGTGTCGATGGCGAAGAACTGCACCGGTCCGGCCACGAACGTGTAGCGGTCGGCCGGCATCCGCCACTGGCTGGACTGGTGGGCGATCTCCGAGGCGGGGCTGTCGGCGAAGACCCAGTCGTGATTGCCAAGCGTGGGGAAGACGCGGATCCGCATCGGGCCGTAGAGGGGGTCGAACTCGTGCTCCCAGCGCCGGTCGTTGGGGCCGGTCACACCGGCCGAATAGAAGTTGTCGCCGACGGTGACCGCCAGGTCGAAGGGGCTCTTGGCGTGGGTGCGGCGCATCGCCTCGGCGATTCGCGCCTGGCGCTCGCTGCCGTCGCCGAAGTCACCGAAGGCGAGCACGCGCGCGCTGCGGTGGCTGGCGCCCTTCGCCGTGAAGACCGGGGGAGCTTCACGCAGGAAGTGCGGCAGGTTCTGTCCGGCGGCGAAGACCTGGTGGCGCTCGATCTCCCGCATCATCCGCTCGCGCGCGGCGGGGTCACGCGCGCCCGACTGCAGGCGGCGGTCGAGGAGCCCGACCACGTTGCCCACGACCGTGCGGCGCAGGGCGTACGCGGCCGAGAGCGCCACGTCATCCGAGCGATCCTCGCGGACGATGCGGGCCAGCAGCGTCGGCGCGCCGGTCAGCTTGTGGACCAGGGCCGCCCGCTTCTTGTCGTCGGGCTCGTTCTGATACGCCCGCTCCAGCGCCGCCACGTCGGTCGCCGGCTCGCGCTTCGTCTCCTCGTCGTCGGTCGCGGCCGGCGGCGCGCCGTCGGGGCTGGCATGTCCCGCCGCGCCGGCCAGGGACAGGACCAGAAACGCAGATGCGAAGGCACACGACGCTGCGGTCTTCAGCCGGGGCATTCCGTCATCCTTCCGAGGTCGGTTCGACGCGCGGCAGCGGGACCGCGCGCAGGCGGCGGATCCGGCGGTCACGCACCGCCAGCACGGTGAAGCGGTAGCCCACGGCATCGATGACGTCGCCGGGAACGGGGGCCTCGGAGAGCTGGGTGATGATGAAGCCGCCCAGCGTCTCGACCTCGGGCGCGACCGGCGGGAACGTCAGCCCCAGCTCGCGCGCCGCGACGTCCAGCGTCAGCCGCCCGTCGACGTCGAAGCTGCCGTCGGCGTTGCGGGTGATGGGCGGGATCTCCTCGGCGTCCTGCTCGTCCTGGATCTCGCCGACGAACTCTTCCAGCAGGTCCTCCAGCGTCACGATCCCCGAGAAGACGTGCCCCGGGCCGAGCACGATCGCGATGTGGACACGCCGGCGCTGGAATTCGCGCCGGAGCCATTCGAGGCGGGTGTCCTCCGAGGCGTAGATCGGTTCGCGCACCAGCTCGCGCATCCGATCGGGTCGCTTGCCCGAGGCCAGCGCGGCGACGACGTCCTTGAGGTGGATGTAGCCGACGACGCGGTCGGTGCCGGGCTCGACCAGCGGGTAGCGCGTGTACTGGTTGGCGAGCGCGACCCGCAGGTTGTCGTCGAACGGGATCCCCGCCGTCAGCGTCACGACGTCGCGCCGCAGCGTCATCACGTGGCGGGCGACGCGGTGGGTGTAGTCGAACACGCGGTCGATCAGGCGCCGGGCCCCCGGGTCGAGCGGCACGTGCTGGATGACCAGCCGCAGCTCGTCGGGCGAGTGCAGCATCTCCGCCTCCGAGACCGGCGGCAGGCGCAGGATCCGCAGCACCAGCCCGGCCGCCACCTTCAGCGTCCAGGTGAAAGGGTAGGTGATGAGATAGAAGACCCGGAACGGGACCACCGCCCAGAGGGCCAGCGGCTCGGTGTACTGAATCGCGAGCGCCTTGGGGGCCAGCTCGCCGAGCACAGTGTGCATGAAGGTGATCACCGTCAGGCTGATGCCGGCGGCCAGGGTGTGCAGGGTCCGCTCCGATTCGACGCCGACGTCCAAGAGCAGCGGCCGCAGCATCGCCGCGAAGGCCGGCTCGCCCAGCCAGCCCAGGGTCAGCGAGGCCAGGGTGATGCCGAGCTGGCTGGCCGAGAGGTAGGCCGGGAGCTGCTGGCTGACCGTCGTCAACAGCCGGGCCCGGCGTCGCCCCTCGCTGACCAGTCTGCTGCAGCCGCGTGGGCCGGATCTTCACGAACGCGAACTCGGCTGCCACGAAGAAAGCGTTGGCCAGGACCATCACCAGGGTCAGTAGCAGGGCCAGTGTCGGATGCATCGCGGGGGAGGATCGCACAACCACGATCGCGTGGTAATGTCGCGGCCATGTTCAGGCCTAAACTACCTGCGGGACTACTGATTTCGGCGTTCGCGACGCTGACATTGGGGGCTCTCGCGCGCCCGGCCGCCGCCCAGCAGATGTCGTCTGCGGTCTGCGGCACCGAGAACCTGATCGGCGGCAAGCTTCCGCGCACGCAGGACATGCGGGGCGATATGCGGCTCGCCACCGACGGCAACGTGGCGCCGGAGGGGGCCCAGTGGGACGCCCCGGTCGGCATCTTCTTCGACACGGCGGCTGGCACGGCGACCTGGGATCTGGGCGAGGTCCGCCCCGTCTCGGCGTTCATGATCCAGGCCGACGCCAACGACACCTACAAGATCTTCGGCGCCGACGTCGACAGCCCGTCGGCCTACAAGCTGCTGATCGAGATGGAGAGCGTGGTCAACGTCGGCCACGGCCTCCGGACCCGCACCGCGACCATCGACGCCACGCCGGTTCGCTTCCTGCGGATCGGCGAGCCGCTGGGCGACGGCGCCTACTCGCTGTCGGAGTTCCAGGCGTTCTGCCGGGCGCCGAGCCCGTTCCCGCCCAAGCTGCCGGTGGTCAACGCCCCGGCGGCCAAGGTGGTGGAGGCGCCGTGGTGGAAGTTCTACTGGTTCGAGAACGACGCCAGCGCGCGCTTCGAGATGGCGCTGGCGCTCTTCGGCGCGGCGCTGATCGCCTGGGGGGTCTGGCTGCGCCAGCAGGGCAAACCGCTGGCACACCGCAAGCTGCGCGACGCGCTCCTGGTCGTGCTCGGCATCGTCTCGTTCTGCGCCTACTTCAACTTCTTCCTCTTCCACTTCCGCAACTACCTTCACTCCTGGGACACGTTCCACTACTACGCCGGGTCGAAGTACTTCAAAGAGCTGTCATACGACCGGCTCTACGAGTGCATCGCGGTCGCCGACTCGGAGGAGCCGGGGCTGCGCCGCCGGGTCGAGCTGCGCAAGGTGATGAACCTGCGCACCAACATGATGGAGGGGACCGGGGAGATCCTGGGGCATCCGGAGCGCTGCAAGAGCCACTTCACCCCGGAGCGCTGGGAGTCGTTCAAGAAGGACGTCTCGTTCTTCCGGAAGAAGCACGACGTCAAACGCTGGGAGGAGCTGCAGACCGATCACGGGTACAACGGGACGCCGGTCTGGAACATCGCCGGCACCCTGCTCGCGAACACCGGCCCGGCCTCCGACGCCCAGGTCGACTTCCTGACCAGGATCGACCCGCTGTTCATCGTCGGCATCACGCTGATGACCTGGTGGGCGTTCGGCTGGCGGACGCTGTGCGTCGCGCTGGCGGTGTTCGCCACCAACTTCCCGTCGCGGTTCTACTGGACGGGGGGCGCGTTCCTGCGCTGGGACTGGCTGTTCTACTTCGTGGGCGGGATCTGCCTGGTGAAGAAGGATCGGCCGATGCTGGCGGGGTTCTTCCTCGGCTACTCGACGCTGCTGCGGGTCTTCCCGGTGCTGACTTTCAGCGGACCGATCCTGATGGCGGTGCGCCAGCTCTGGGGGACGCACACCCCCGACAGCCCGGCCTGGAAGTTCCGGCTCTTCCGCGATCAGCGGGTGAAGGACGAAGAGCGCTACCACACGCTCACCATCTACAAGCCCCAGCCGGCGAAGTCGCTGAAGGAGCTGATCGCGCGCGTCGATCGCCGCTACCTGCGTCTGTTCGGCGGCGCGGCTCTGGCGATCGTGATCCTGATGCCGATCAGCCTGGTGATCAGCAACGGCGTCGACGGGTACCGCGCGTTCATCTACAACACCAACAAGCACAAGGAGACGCCCCTCACCAACCACATGGGGTTGCGCACGGTCGTCACCTACAACCCGGCCCAGGCGGGGCGCGCGCTGCGCAACGACCGCGCGGACGATCCCTGGGGGGTCTGGAAGAAGACCAAGGTCGAGGCCTTCCATGCGCGCCGGCCGCTTTACATGGCCTTCGTCGCCGGGTTCGTGCTGCTGCTGTTCGCCGCGACCCGCGGCGCCGAACCGTGGATGGCCTGCGCGATGGGCGCGATGATGATCGCCGTCGGCATCGAGCTGACCTGTTACTACTACTCGTTCCTGTTCGCGGTCGCGTTCCTGTACTCGAAGCGACAGGAGGTGGGGGCGATCCTGCTGACGGCGACGGCGGCGACGGGGTTCATCGACTGGGCGCCGACCAAGTACCTCCCCGACAAGGGGATCTGGGCGCACCTGAAGATGTCCCAGTGGCTCGACGAGCAGTACATGTTCATGTCGGTCGCGACGCTGGTGGCGTTCGTCTGGATCCTCTATCGATTCGGTTATCCAACGGCGGCCGCCGAGGCCGAGGGCGAGCTCGAGCCGGCCTCCGACGAGGGGGACAAGGCGACGCGCAAGGGACGCGGCAAGAACGCCGGCCGCGGGCGCGGGCGCCGGAAGTGAAACCGGGCGCCGGCGCCTCGCGCGGGCGCCGGAAATGAAACAGGCCGCCGGCGCATTGCGCGGGCGGCCTGTCCATTACGGAGGTTGGTGAATCGAAGAGGCTAGCGCCGCTTCTTTCCCTTCTTCTTGGCGGGCTTGGCCTTGGCCTTGGCCTTCGCCTTCGGCTTGCTCTTGCTCTTGGCGGCTGCCTTCTTCTTCGGGGCTGCCTTCTTGGCCTTGGCCTTTGGCCTGGCCTTGGGCTTGGACTTGCCGGCCTTCTTCCGCTTCTGACCGCCGACCGCGCGCTTGGCGCGCGCGACGTCGCCGTCACGGTCCACGAAGTAGATGTAGTCCGTGTCCATCTCGAAGCCCCCGTCCGCGACCTTCTCCGGACGGCCCTTCGGAACTCCCGGCTGCTTGCGCTGAACCTTCCAAACCCCTCCGTCTTTCACGTAGTACATGAAATCCTTCTCACGCCCGATGCCCAGCTTTGCGACTTTCTCCGCCATCTCGGCAGCCCTCCGTCAGAAAGTTTGCGGGAAAAACTCGGGCCATCGTATCGGGGGCCGGGATCGTGTCAAGGGGGTACCCCTGCGTTCTCCGACGGAACAAATTGTGATGGGGCGACCGCTCTGTCGCACCGCTTCACGTCGGGGCGCCCTCGTCAGACGCTAAGGAGCGCGCCGGGCGAGGAAGATCTGCTGCTCGTTTTCGTCGTCGGCTTCGGTCAAAGGACGGCCGTCGAAGCCACCCCAGCTGGCGATCAGGGTGAGCCCCGCGCGCGCCAGCAGCGCTTTGACGTCGGCGGGATCCAGCAGGCGGTGCCGCAGGATCACGCGTCGCTCGCGGCCGCGCGGTCGCCCGCGTCCGTCGAGCTCCTGATAGTGGAAGGTGGTCGCGAGCACCTGTCCCGCGCGTCGGTAGCTCTCGGTGTAGAGGGTGGGACGTCCGGTGACGGGGTGGCGGAAGCGGGTCCGCCCCCAGCGCCGCCGTGCTGCCGGCGCGGCCCGGGCCAGGAAGCGGGTGTCGGGGGCGAAGCTGTCGAACGCGAACCACCCGCCGGGGATCAACGCCGCGGCGATGCTGCGGAACCCGGCCACCAGCTCCTCGTCGGTGTAGAGGTGCTGGATGCTGTGAAACGCCGAGACCGCGAACGCGAAGCGGCGCGCGAAGCCGAGCGCGCGCAGATCGCCCCGCACCAGCAGGCCTCGGCCCCGGACCGGCGGGGCCAGCCGGGCCAGGCGGGCCTGGGCGCGGGCCAGCATCGCCGGCGCCCGATCGACGCCGACCACGACGTGACCGTCGCGGAGCAGCGGCACCAGCAGGCGGCCCGTTCCGCAGCCGAGGTCGAGCACGGGGCCGCCGCGCTCGTCGGCGAGCGTCCTGTAGAAGCGCAGGTCGTCACGCCGCCGCCGGTAGGTCCAGTCGTAGAGACCGGCGTCGTCGAACGGATCGCGTTGAGACCGATCGCGCGCGCGCGGCATCGGGGCGATACTGTAACGACATGAGCGACGCGTTGGTGCTGCTTTCAGGAGGGGTCGACTCGGCCACCGCCTTTGCGATGACGCGCGCGACCGGGCGCCGCTGTCACGCCCTCAGCTTCCGCTACGGTCAGCGGCACGCGGTCGAGCTGGACGCCGCGGCGCGGGTCGCGACGGCGCTCGGCGCCGCGTCGCACGCGGTCATCGACCTCGATCTGCGCGCCATCGGCGGCTCGGCGCTGACCGCCGACATCCCCGTCCCCAAGGGGCGCAACGAGGCCGAGATCGGCAGCGGCATTCCGATCACCTACGTCCCGGGCCGCAACACCATCTTCCTCGCCTACGCGATCGCGCTCGCCGAGGTGCGCGGCGCCTCCGAGATCGTCGTCGGGGTGAACGTGCTCGACTCCTCCGGCTACCCCGACTGCCGCCCCGAGTGGCTGGCCGCGATGCAGGAGGTCGCCCGTCTGGGCACGCGGGCGGGGGCCGAGCGCCGCCCGGTCACCATCCGCGCGCCCCTCATCAAGATGACCAAGGGGGAGATCATCCGGGCCGGCGTGAAGCTGGGGCTCGACTACGGCCTCACCCACTCGTGCTACGACCCGGCGCCGACCGGGGCAGCCTGCGGCGCCTGCGACTCGTGTCAGCTGCGCCGCCGTGGCTTCGAGGCCGCCGGCGTCCCAGATCCGACCATCTATTCGCGGACCCTGAGAGGGTCCCGCGCCCCGCGCGATGGGCTCGACGCCCTAGTCGATGCGGCCCCAGGGGCCGCCGAAGGTGCCGGTGCCGCAGAAGCCGGGGCGCAGCGGGAGCACCAGGAGGCTGCGGGCGGCGGCGGCCAGGGAGACGAGATCGGTCGCGATCGGCGCGGTCGGCGCGCTCGCGCGCGGCGCCTCTCCGGGCGTGGGGCGCGGGCGGAGACCGTCGGGGCCGCGACCGTCGGGGCCCCGGCCACGTCCCCGTCGACGCCGTCGGTCGTCGTTGACCAGCGACTCCAGCTCGGGGGTGGCAGTCTCCTCGTCCCCCTCGGGGGACGACGCCTCGCCCACCACGGTTCCCTCGGTGAGGATCGGGCGTCCGGCGAGTCCGGCCTCGACCCCCTCGGCGTCGGAAACGATCTCTGCCAGACGCAGCGCTTCGTCGAAGAACTCGTAATGGGAGAGTCGCGGCCGCTTTCGGCGCAGGTTCTTCGAGGGGAGGATGTAACGGACGGCGAGCAGGATCTGCCGCGCCAGCTCGCTGTCCCGGCGCGACGGGCGCAGCCGTTCCAGCGCCGGCGCGATCGCCTTGGCGACCAGCTGGCCGACGTCCCGCACGCCGTTGCTGTCGGGATCGAGCGCGTCGCGCAGCGGCGGCAGCAGCAGCACCGCCAGGATCAGCGCGTTCGACGGCGCCACCGGCCGCAGCGCCGTCGAGCGATCGAGGGCGGCCAGGTATCCCCAGAGGCGGCCCCGCAGCAGGGCGGCATCGGGGTCGGCGGCCTCGCCCTTCAGCCCTCGCGCGATCTCGGGCGCGAAGACGTCGAGCAGGTCGGTCTCGACCAGCAGCTCCATCGAGCGCTTGGCGGCGCCGGCGCGCAGCAGTCGGTAGAACTCCTCCGACACGCGCGCCTGGGCGCACTTCGCGATCTCCGGCCGGTGCTCCATCATCCGGCGGTAGGTCTCGGGCTCGATGCTGAGGTTGCAGCGCGCCGCGAACTTCACCGCGCGCAGGATGCGGATCGGATCCTCGCGAAAGCGAATGTCGGGATCGCCGATCGTGCGCACGACGCGCGCCTCGAGATCGACCATGCCGTTGACGTGGTCGATCACGTTGCCGGTCTCGAGGTCGTAGAAGAGGCCGTTGATGGTGAAGTCGCGCCGGCGGGCGTCCTCCTCGGGGGTGCCGAAGACGTTGTCGCGGCGGATCAGGAGATCGCCGCTCTCGGTTTCAGCGCCGTCACCGTCGTCGTCTTCGAGCTCGCGCGGGTTGGCGCGGAAGGTGGACGTCTCGATGATCTTGGGGCCGAAGAAGATGTGCGCGAGGCGAAACCGCCGGCCGATGATGCGGCAGTTCTTGAACAGCCGCCGGATGTCGTTCGGGGTCGCGCTGGTGACGACGTCGAAGTCCTTGGGCTTGAGGCCGAGCAGGAGGTCGCGTACGCAACCGCCGACGAGGTAGGCCGCGTGATCGAAGCGGCGGAGGCGCTGAACGACCTTGGCGGCGTCGGGATCGATCTGATCCGGCGCTATCTGCATTGCGGGTAGGGGTAACACGCGTCACAAACCGCAGCAAGGCCGACCGGAGCGACGCTGCGGCGTGGTCGGGCTAGTCCGACGGCGGGAGGGTCGCGTCGGGATCTTCTTCGAGCTCGACCTTCTTCTTCTTGCCGGTCTTCGTCTTGGGCTCGGTGGCCTTGGGTTCCATTGCCTTGGGCTCGGCCTTGAGCTCGACCGCCTTCGGTTCGAGAGCCTCGGTGGCCTTGGGTTCCACTGCCTTGGGCTCGGCCTTCGCCTCGGCCGGCTCGGCGGCCTTGGCCTCGACGGGCGCCACCGGCATGAGCGCCCGGTCGTCGCTCGCGGGCCCGGCAGGGCGATCGCGGCGCGACGAACGCTTCGAGGTCCCGTCCTCGGCCGAGGCGCGGGGACGGGGGGCTCGCCGGTCTCGATACGGGCGGCGGCGGGCGCGGCTTCCGGCTGAGCGTTCGCAGGCACCGGCGGCGGGGGCGGCGTGGGCAACGTGGGGACGACAGCCTCGGCCGCGGGGGGCGTGGGGGGCGGTACCACGGCGGCGGGCGTCGGCGGTACCGCGACCCGCGCGGGGGGAGGGGGCGGCGACGCGCTGTCTCCACCACCGTCGCGGGAGTAGATCCAGGCGAACGTCATACCGGCCGCCGCCGCGACGGCGACGACCACGAGGGCGGTTCGTCCCCGGATGCGCTGGCGGAAACCGCTGACCACCTCGGTGCGGGTGTCGGGCTCGTGGAACAGAATCCGCCCGCCTGAGCGGCTGGGCGACGCCGGCGAACTGCGGGTGCTGCTGCGCGGGCCGGGTCGTGCGGTCGGGCAAGAACGGTTGCATCTCCTCGGCGGTCGGCCGCGGGATCACCACCAGCGCGCCTGACGAGAGCTCCTCGGGCGCGGACTCGGGCGTCGCGACGTCGGGGAGGTGGATGCTGTGGCCGAACATCGTTCCGCGCAGCGGATCGAGCTGAGGGGCGTTCTGCTGGCTTATGACCGATGGACCGACGCTGTGGCCGACCGCCGTCGGACGGCTGATGGCCGCCCCGGGGGACACCAGCGGGGGCGCCTTGGCCGGGGCGACGAACGGGCGATCGTCGATCCGGGTCGGCTCCGCCGAGCCGGCGTCGACCACCGACACCGAGACCTCGCCGATCGGGATGGCGGGCGGCTGATCCAGCGAGCGCAGCCGCTTCAGGCTCTCCTCGATCTTGGCTTCGTCGACGACCGTGGGGCCGGAGTATTGCTCGCCGCTCGCGTCTTCGGAGGCCGGCGCGTCATTCGGGACGACGGAGGGCGTCTCCCCGTCGAATCCGACGCCGTGGAAGGTCTTACCGGCCATGACCCCGGAATTTTAGCGGATATCGCGGCAAAGGCCCAACGGGCAAGGTGTGAGGTCGTCGGTTGTTCTATACTTCGCCGTCGCCGCCATGCGGGTCTGCTTCGTGGTCAACAGCCCGCGCACGCAACGCGCCAGCTACACCACGCTCGCGCTGGCTTTCGCTGCCTACAGGCGCGGCCATGACGTCGCCTTCGCGTCGGTCCACGGGTTCTCCCAGGCCGAGGGGCCCGACATCGTGGCCGAAGTGACCCGCCCCAAGGCGGGGCGGCTGCGTGACCCGGCGGCGTACGCCAAGGCGCTGACCGCCGCCGACGCCCCGCGCGAGGACGCGCGGCTGGTCGACTTCGACGTCATCTTCCTCCGTAACAACCCCAGTGCCGGCGCCAAGGACGGCGATCCGTTCAACCCGGCGCTCGACTTCGGCCGGCGGCTCAAGCAGCTCGGGCGTGCTGGTCGTCAACGACCCCGACGGGCTGTCGCGCGCAGGTTCGAAGATGTACCTGGCCGGCTTTCCGGTCGAGCTGCGCCCGAAGACGCTGATCACCCGTTCGATCGAGCGGGTGCGCTCCTTCCTGCGCGAGCTCGACGGCCCCGCGATCATCAAGCCGCTGTCGGGGTTCGGCGGCCAGAACGTCTTCTACGTGGCGCGCGGGCAGAGCGCGAACGTGCAGCAGATGGTCTCGACCGTTCGCCGTGCCGGCTACGTCATCGTGCAGGAGTACCTGGCGGCGGCGGCCAAGGGGGACAAGCGGGTGCTGCTGCTCGCCGGCGCCCCGCTCCGGGTCGGGTCGACGGTTCGCCACCTACAAGCGCATGCGGCCGAAGGACGACATCCGCAACAACATGCACGTCGGCGGCTCGCGCCGCCGCGCCGACTTCACCGACGCGGAGCGCCGGCTCTGCGATCTGCTGCGACCGCGCCTGGTCGCCGACGGCCTCTACTTCGTCGGCGTCGATCTGGTCGGCGACAAGATCCTGGAGATCAACGTCTTCGCCCCCGGCGGCATCGCCAACATCAACGAGCTCTACGACGTCGACGTCGGCACCGCGGTCATCCGCGACCTGGAACGGAAGGTCGAGCTCCGCAGCGTCTACCGCGAGCCGATCCCCCCCACGTCTTCATGCGCGCCTAGCGCGGTTGCCGCGTCGATCGGGGGGCTAAGTCTGAAGATGTAGCGGGAGGTGCTTCTCGATGGACTCGGTCGCGCCGTCGGCGACCAGGTGCCAGATCTGCCGCAGCTGCGCCTCGATCACGGTCCCCTCGTCCTCGTCTTCGTCCTCGTCCTCTTCGTCCTCTTCGTCCTCGTCCTCTTCGTCGGCGTCGACGTTCAGCTCCTCCCGCATCTCCTCGAGGATGTCGAGCAGCGCCTGGGACGAGGCGACGCGAAAGTCGCCCACCGTCACGCGCCCTTCGAACTCGATGGGGATGTAGATCTCGGCGCCCAGATCGTGGGCGTCCAGCCGGTCGAGGAACTCGGTCAGCGCCTGCTCGGAGATCCGGGCGGCGATCGTGTGTGACGCGTGCTCGTCTATCTTGTCGAAGGCGGGCGCCCCCGCCTCGCTGAGGAGCCTCGCAAGCGTGCGGACTTCTTCCTCGTCCAGTCGATGTGATAGCGGCGCGAGCTCGATCTCAGCCATGACGGCCCTAACGGTGCCGCACCGCCAGACAGACGTCAATTCGCGTCTGCTGATAATGTACGACCTGTGACAACCAGCATCGCTCAGGCATTTTCCGAGGCGCGTGAACGGTCGTGGGCGGCGGTGAAGGCGGGCGGGAGCGGCATCGCGGCATCGAAGGCACTTTCCCGTGAGGTCGACGCGCTCGTCCGCGAGGCCGCGGGGCGCGAGGTGGCCAAGTGCAAGACGCCGGTCGCCGTATTCGCGACCGGCGGATTCGGCCGGGACGAGCTCGCCCCTTACTCGGACCTGGACCTGCTCGTGCTCTGCGCCAAGCGGCCGGGGACCGATGTCGAGAAGCTGGCCGAGGCGATCCTCTATCCGCTGTGGGACGCCAAGGTCGACGCCGGGCACGCCGTGCGCGCCTTCGACCAGGCGCTGGACCTGCCCGAGACCGATCTCGCGGCGGCCACCGCGCTGCTCGACGCGCGGTTCATGGTCGGCGACCAGAAGCTGGCCGACAAGTTCCTGGGCACGTTCCGGGCCCGCGTCGCCAAGACCGCCGCCGAGGACTTCGTGGCCCGCCTGCGCGCCGAGCAGAAGGCGCGCCACAGCCGGTTCGGCGACACGATCTTCCTGCTCGAGCCCGACCTCAAGAACGGGCCCGGGGGGATGCGCGATCTCTGCGTCGGGCGCTGGGCGGCGGCGGCCCGCTTCGGCACGTCCGACCCCACCGCGCTGCAGGCCCAGGGGGTGATGACCGGACGGCTGGCGCAGGCGTTCACGGCCGCGACCGACTGGCTGCTGCGGATCCGGATCGCCGTGCACGCCGCCGCGGGGCGCCGCCAGGATCACCTGCGCTTCGCGCTGCAGGAGGCGATCGCGCCGGTGCTCTACCCCGAGGCGCGCGACCGGGGGGGCGTCATCCGTCCGGCCGTCCACCCGGCGGTGGAGGCGCTGATGCACCAGTACCACGCCCACGCGAAGTTGATCCGCAACGAGACCGAGCGCCTCCTGCAGCGGGCGACGGCAAAGGACGACAGCCGGCGCAAGACCCGCCCGGTGATGCTGGCGCTGGGGCCGGGCGCGCTGCCGACGCCGAGCTCGACCGCGGACCCGAGCTTCGTCGTGCGCGACGGCGCGCTGGAAGTGGCCGACATGACGATCTTCGAGCGCAAGCCGTCGGAGATGATCCGGATCTTCCAGACCGCGATAAAGCTCGACGTGTCGCTCTCCCTGCGCACCCGCGAGCTGATCGCCGAGCTGGCCGCGTCGCAGGCCGCTGCGCTGCGCGCCGATCCCGAGGCCGGCCGTCGGTTCGTCGAGATCGTGTGTGACGGAAGCGATCGGGCCAACCCGTCGCGCCTGGAGCAGATGCAGGATCTGGGGCTGCTGGCGGCCGTGATGCCCGAGTGGGAGCCGTCGACTGGCCGCGTTCAGCACGACATCTATCACGTCTATACCGTCGACCAGCACGCCCTCTACGCCGTCGGTCGGATGCACGCGCTCCAGCGCGGCGAGCACGCCAAGGAGATCCCCGTTCCGACGGACACGATCAAGGAGGTCACCCGACCGGTGGCGCTGGCGCTCGGAACCCTGCTGCATGACGTGGGGAAGCCCTACGGCAGCCCGCACAGCGAGATCGGCGCCGGGTTGGCGGTCGCGATCTGCAAGCGGCTTGGCATCGAGGAGCAGGACATCGAGCGCATCGAGTTCCTGGTCCGCCAGCACCTGGTCATGGGGCAGATGTCCCAGCGGCGCGATCTGGACGACCTGGGGATGATCTCGGACTTCGCGCGCCTGTGCGAGAACGAGGAGAACCTGCGCCAGCTCTACCTGCTCACCTTCTGCGATCTCGCGTCGGTGGCGCCCGACGCCATGTCCAGCTGGAAAGAGACGCTGCTGGCGGAGCTCTACACCCGGACGCTGACGTTCCTGCGCCGCGGCCCCGACCTGCTCGGGTCGGAGCGGGCCGAGATCGTCGTCGAGCGGCAGGCGGCGGCCGGGCGCCTGCTAGGCGAGGAGGGGCCGCGCGGCGCGGCGCTGGCGACGCTGTTCGGCGGCTTTCCGGCCCGCTACTTCTCCGAGAACGCCGAGGGGCGCGATCATCGCCCACGTGCGCCTCGTGCGGGCCCGGCGCGAGGCCGGCAAGAGCTCGCTGATCGAGGTCAGCCACGATCCGCGCCTGGGGATGACCGAGATGGTGCTGGCCGCGCTCGACGTTCCCGGCCTCCTCGCCGAGGTGGCGGCGGTGCTGTACGCGAACCGGATCGAGGTCGTCGACGCCGCGATCTACTCGCGGCAGCCGGCCGACGCCCACGAGCGTCCCGAGGCGCTGGACGTGTTCCGGGTCCGCGACAGCCTCGGCCGCCCGGTCACCGATGAGACGCGCTGGAAGAAGGTGCGCGAAGATCTGGAGGCGGTGCTCTCGGGGGGCATGCAGGCCGAGGCGCTGGTGAAGAGCCGCCCGCGCACCGAGTCGGTCGCCACCTGGCGTACGCCGGTGGTGCCGACCGAGCTCAAGCTGGACAACGACGTCAGCCGCGACTTCACCGTCGTCGAGGTGGTCACCGAGGACCGCCCGGGCGTCCTGTACGCCATCTCGCGCACGCTGTTCACCGCGGGGCTCGACATCCACCGCTCGAAGATCGCCAGCGAGGCCAACCGCGCCATCGACGTCTTCTACGTGCGCGACAAGGCGACCAAGGAGAAGATCACCGACCCCGATCGGGGGGGGCGTTTGCGGGCCCAGCTTCTAGCGGCGCTGCCGCAAAGGTAGACTCGCGCCCATGACGACGACGCTCCTCGTGTTGCTCGCGCTCGCCGACGGCTCCGGGGGCGCGGCGGCGCTGCTCGAGAAGGGGGAGAAGCAGTTTCGCGACGGCGACCTCGCGGGGGCGATCGCCGCCTTCGAGGAGGCGGCCAAGCAGGACCCCAAGGACGCGCGCGCGCCCTACATGAAGGGGGTGGCGCTGGAGAAGAAGAACGACCTCGCCGGCGCGACCGCCGCCTACAAGCAGGCGATCGCCCGCAAGTCGGACTTCCCCGAGGCCCACAACAACCTCGGCGCGCTCATGCTCGGGCGCGGCGACGCCGCGGCCGCCGCCACGGAGCTGGAAGCGGCGGTACGCGCCCGGCCCGCCTACGCCGAGGCGCAGTACAACCTGGGCGTGGCCCGCGACGCGCTGGGAAAGAAGCCGGAGGCGGTCGCGGCCTACAAGGAGGCGGTGCGGCTCAAGCCGACCGACGCCGGCTACCGAATGAACCTGGGGGCGGCGCTGCGCCGCAACGGCGACGTCGACGGTGCCCTGACGGCGCTCCGCGAGGCGACGCGCCTGGCCCCGCGCGAGGCGACGGCCTGGGCGAACCTGGGGATGGTGCTCTCGGACAAGAAGAGCTACGACGAGGCGCAGGCCGCCCTCGACAAGGCGACGAAGCTCAAGCCCGACTTCGCGCTGGCCTGGAATCGCCTCGGCCGCGTCGCCCTCAAGCGTGGCGAGGTCGTCCCGGCGGTCGCGGCCCAGGAGAAGGCGCGCAAGCTCGAGCCCAAGAACGGCGCCTTCGCCGCCGATCTCTGCCGCGCTCTGATCGAGCAGAAGCAGGCGCCGCGCGCCGTCGGCGAGTGCCGCGCCGCCGTCGACCTCGACCCCAAGAACCCGCTCGGCCACTACGAGCTGATGAAGGCCCTGGTGGCCAAGGGAGACTGCCCGGGCGCCAGGTCGACCCTCACGACTTTCAAAGCTTTTCCGGTGAAGCCGGAGGCCAAGGCCCAGGCCGACGCCATCGTCGCGACCTGCCACAAGTAAGCCCTAGTCTCCCCAGGAGGTTTTCGCTAATCTCCCGAGATGCTGCCGGACGGTCCCCTGCGGGAAGCTCTGACGTTCGATGACGTGCTCCTGGTTCCGGCCGAGAGCGACGTCGTTCCGAAGGACGTCGAGGTCAGGACGCAGCTGACGGCGGGCATCCGGCTGGCGATCCCGATCGTGTCGTCGGCGATGGATACGGTCACCGAGGCCGCCACCGCGATCTGCATGGCGCGCGAGGGCGGGATCGGCATCCTGCACAAGAACCTCAGCATCGCCGACCAGGCGCTCGAGGTCGCGAAGGTCAAGAAGTCCGAGTCGGGGATGGTCGTCAACCCGGTCACCGTCGGGCCGGACCAGAAGCTGGCCGCCGCCGTCGAGCTGATGCAGCGGCACAACATCTCGGGCCTGCCCGTGGTCGCTGGCGACGGGCGCCCGGTCGGCATCCTCACCAACCGCGACATTCGGTTCGAGCGCAACCTCGACCAGCCCGTCAGCGCGATGATGACCAAGAAGCTCATCACCATCGGCGAGGGGACGACGCTGGAGGGCGCCAAGGAGCTGCTGCACAGGAACCGGATCGAGAAGCTGCTGGTGATCGACGGCGGCGGTTACCTCAAGGGCCTGATCACGATCAAGGACATCGAGAAGGCCCAGCAGCACCCACACGCGGCCAAGGACGACTTCGGCCGGCTGCGCGTCGGCGCGGCGGTCGGCGTGGGCGCCGATCGTGACGAGCGCGTCGACGCGCTCCTGAAGGCCGGTTGCGACGTCATCTGCATCGACACGGCGCACGGCCACTCGAAGGGCGTGCTCGAGGCGGTCGCCGACGTGCGCCGCAACTTCCCCAAGGCGCAGCTCATCGCCGGCAACGTCGCCACCGGCGAGGCGGCGCTGGCGCTGTCCAAGGCGGGCGCCGACGCGGTCAAGGTCGGCATCGGCCCGGGCTCGATCTGCACCACCCGCGTCGTCGCCGGCGTCGGCGTCCCGCAGATCACCGCCATCAACGACTGCGCGCAAGGCGCTGGCCGGCACCAACACGCTGCTGATCGCCGACGGCGGCATCAAGTACTCCGGCGACGTGCGTCAAGGCGATCGCCGCGGGCGCCCACACCGTCATGATCGGCAGCCTGTTCGCCGGCACCGACGAGGCGCCCGGCGAGATCATCCTCTACCAGGGGCGCAGCTACAAAGTCTACCGGGGGATGGGCTCGATCGGCGCCATGCGCGCCGGCAGCAGCGACCGCTACTTCCAGGCCGAAGTGACCACCGACGCCAAGCTGGTGCCCGAGGGGATCGAGGGGCGCGTCCCCTACCGCGGGACGCTGTCGCAGGCGCTCTACCAGCTGATCGGCGGGCTGCAAGTCGGGCATGGGCTACACCGGCTGCCGCACGATCGACGAGCTGCGCACCAAGGCGCGGTTCGTGCGCGCCACCGCGATGGGGCTGCGCGAGTCGCACGTCCACGACGTGATCATCACGAAAGAGGCGCCCAACTACCGCGTCGAGCAGTAGGCGGTACGAAGCATGTCCGCACGCCGTGACCTGATCCTGATCCTCGACTTCGGTGGCCAGTACACCCAGCTGATCGCGCGGCGGGTGCGCGAGCAGAACGTCTACTCCGAGATCCACCCGTTCAACCTGCCGGTCGCGAAGATCCGCGAGCTCGCGCCGCGGGGGATCATCCTGTCGGGCGGCCCGGCCTCCTGCTACGCGCCGGACGCCCCGCGGGTCGAGCGCCGAGGTCTACGAGCTGGGCGTGCCGATCCTCGGCATCTGCTACGGCACCCAGCTGACCGCGCTGCAGTTCGGCGGCAAGGTGGTGGCGGCGGAGCGGCGCGAGTACGGACGTGCGACGGTGAAGGTCACGGACCCGGGCGAGCTGTTCCACGGCTTCGGCGCCGGCGAGGAGATCCCGGTCTGGATGAGCCACGGCGATCGCGTCGAGGCGCTGCCGCCCGGCTTCGCGGTGATCGGCGAGAGCGCCAACTGCCCGGCGGCGGCGGTGGCGGCGCCGGGCCGCAAGTTCTGGGGCGTGCAGTTCCACCCGGAGGTGGTGCACACGCCCCGCGGCAGCGAGATCCTGGCCAACTTCCTGTTCCGGATCTGCGGCGCCGAGCCGAGCTGGACGATGGCCGGCTTCGTCGACGAGGCGGTCGCGGCGGTCAGCGCCAAGGTCGGCGCGTCGGGGCGCGCGGTCTGCGGTCTGTCGGGCGGCGTCGACTCGTCGGTGGCGGCGGCGCTGGTGCTGCGGGCGATGGGCACGCGCCTCACCTGCATCTTCGTCGACACGGGGCTGCAGCGCTCCGGCGAGGCGGCGCAGGTCGAGTCGCCTGTTCCGCGACGCGTTCAAGGCCGATCTGCGCGTCGTCGATGCCAGCGAGCGGTTCTTGAGCAAGCTGGCCGGCGTCACCGATCCGGAGACCAAGCGCAAGATCATCGGCGGCGAGTTCATCGCGGTGTTCGAGGAAGAGGCCAAGAAGATCGGCGGAGGATCCGCGGGGCCGAGTTCCTGGTCCAGGGGACGCTGTACCCCGACGTCATCGAGTCGGTGTCGTTCAAGGGGCCGTCAGCGACGATCAAGTCGCACCACAACGTCGGCGGGCTCCCCGAGCGGATGCACCTGAAGCTGATCGAGCCCTTGCGCGAGCTGTTCAAGGACGAGGTCCGCGTCCTCGGCGCCGAGCTGGGGTTGCCGCACCACGTGCTCTGGCGGCAGCCGTTTCCCGGCCCGGGGTTGGCGGTGCGCATCATCGGCGAGGTGACGCGCGCCCGCTGCGACGTGCTGCGCGCTGCCGACGTGATCATCGAGGAGGAGATCCGCGCCGCGGGGCTCTACGAATCGATCTGGCAGTCGTTCGGCGTGCTCCTGCCGGTGCGTACCGTCGGCGTCATGGGCGACGAGCGGACCTACGCCGACACGCTGGCGCTGCGCGCGGTCCACTCGCGCGACGGCATGACCGCCGACTGGGTGCCGCTCCCCTACGATCTGCTCGCCACCATCTCGTCGCGCATCGTCAACGAGGTCAAAGGGGTCAATCGCGTCGTCTATGACATCTCGTCGAAGCCCCCCGCGACGATCGAGTGGGAGTAGCCCGACGGCGCACCCGCCGTCGCCCCGGGCGCTCCCGCGCGCGTTCCTGCTGACGTGCCTGCTGTCATTGCTGGCGCTGTGGCCGCGGGGCGCGGCGGCTCGTGACGCCGACCCCCTGGTCGCGACCCACGGCGGCGTCACCGTCGACTGGCAGGACGGCACGCTGGCGGCCACGGGAGGGGCTGCCGGCGATCTCCGCATGCCCAGCGTCGAGCTGGCCCGTCCCGGCGCCGAGCGCCGCGCCCGCGCCGCCGCCGAGGCCAAGCTCCGGGCCGCTCTGCTGGCGCTGCCCTTGGGCGGCGGGCAGACGCTGAAGGGCGCCGAGATCGATCGGGCCCTCGCCCGGGCCCGCGCCACCGACACCCAGTACCAGTCGAACGGAGGCGCCGTCGTGCGCCTGCAGGTTCGTTTTGGCGACTGGCTGGACCCGAAACCCCCCTCCGCGGAGGCGAAAGGGCAGGGAGAGGGGGCTGCCCCCGTCGCCACGCTCACGGTCCACACCATGCGCCTCGCCGCCGCCCCCACCGCCAAGATCGGTGGTCGCGACGTTCGCCTCGGCGCCGCGACCTACCGGCTCGGCCCGGCGCCCGCGGACGCCAGCGCGCTTGCCGCCAAGGCCGAGCACGGCGATCGGCTCGTGCTGACCGCCGGCGTCGATCTCGCCGCCAGGCTCGCGCGGGGCGTGGTGCTGATCTACGTTCAGAAGGTCGCCAAATGAAGCTCACCCTGATCCTGCTGTCGGCGCTCGCGATCGCGGCCTCCGCGCGCGCGCAGACCGCGCCGCCGGCGCCGCCGGCGTCGGCGCCGCCGCCCATTGGGCCGGGCGCGGCGCCGGAGGCCCCGGTGGGGCAGCCGGGGATGCGGATGGTGACCGGGCAGGCGCCCGTGGTGGGCGGTAACGCGGCCGGCGCCCGTGAACGGGCCCTGGACGACGCCATCCGCCAGGCTGTCGACCAGGCGCTGTCCGAGCTGGTCGACGCTCCGACGCGCGCGGCCCGTGCCAAGGAGATCAAGGCGCTGCTGGCGAAGGCGCGCAGCTTCGTTCCGCGCTACCGGACCCTCGAGGAAGGGGAGGTGAGTGGCAGCTACGGCATCCGGCTGGAGGCGGATGTCGACGAGGTCGCGCTGCGCCGCCGGGTCGAGCGTTGGTCGGCGGCGCCGGCGACCAACGTCGCGGCGCCACCGGGGGCGCCGCAACGGCTGCTCCTGGTCGCCGCGGATCGCAGCGACGCGACCGGGCTGTTCCTGCCGGGGCTGGGGGCGGCGTTCGGAGCGCGGGCGTCCGCCGCGCCCGACGCCGTCGAGCCGACACCGGCCGGCGCCGCGCAGGCCGCGGCCCGCGCGGGGATGGCGCGGGCCGCGCTCGTCGCCGCCGCGGCCGAGGACGAGGGGCCGCTGCGGGGGACGGGGCGGACGGCGGTGGCCTGCAAAGCGACCGCACGGGTCTTTGCCCTGGCGGGGGCCGTGCCGGCAGGGGCCGTGGCTACCGCCACCCCGGTGGGCGAGCGCCAGGTCGCGACCCGCGCCTTCGCCGACGACGCCGCCGCCGGACGGACCGAATGCTTCGTGCGCCTGGCCGCCGAGCTGCGCGTGGCGATCGACGGCACCCTGGCCGGCGGCGGCGCACGCCCCGACGGCGAGCTGCAGGCGCTCGCCGTCGACGCCGAGCTGACCGAGGCTGCCGCCGTCCCCGCGCTCCTCAAGAGCGTGCGCGCGCTCGGCGCGGTCTCAGGCGCCGACCTTCAACGGGTGGCGGCCGGGCACGCCGAGCTCCGGGTGCGCACGCGGGCTTCGCCGGCGGCGCTGGCCACGGCCCTCTCGCGCGACGCGGACCCGATGATCACATTGACCGACGTCCGCGCGTCGGGGGACGTCATTCACCTACGGGCGCGGCTGCGCCCCTCCGCCACGACGGGAACCACTCCATGACCGAGACGACACGACACCCTTCGAAGCGGACCCCGCTGCTCGGGACGGCGCTCGCGCTGTTGCTGGTGCTGGCGGTCTCCTGCGCCCATTCCATCGGCGCCAACGCGATCAACATTCGCGTGGAGTGCAACCTACCCGAGGCCACCGTCTGGGTCGACGACGTCCTGGTCGGGACCGCCAAGTCATGGAAGGCCGAGCGCAGCATCCGAGCCGGATTTCACCGCATCGAGCTCCGCCACCCCGGCTACTACTCCTTCTTCCAGGAGGTCGAGCTCCCCGGCGGCAGCCAGGTCGTCGTCACCGCGAATCTGCGAGAGTTGGTCGAGTAGCGGATTCAACGAGCGAGGGTGGCTTTGCCAGCCCGAGCGAGCGGGGGCGCGGGGGGCACCAAGCGAGCGCAGCGAGCGACTGCCCCCCGATTTAAACAGACTCGCAGAATTCGATCTGGCGCGGGACCTTGTAGGGGGCGAGGTTGCGCGCGCAGTGGTCGATGATGTCCTCGGCGCGGCACATCTCGGCGCGCACGACGCGGGCGACCACCATCGGGCCGCCGAAGTCGTCCATGATGACGCGGGCCTGGGCCGCCTTCACCTTGGGGAACGACTCCAGGCACCCCTCGACCTCTCCCAGCGCCACCCGTTTGCCGTCGACCTTGACCAGGTCGTCCTCGCGACCGGTGATCGTCGTCCGTCCGCCCTTGTCGACGATGCCGAGATCGCCGGTGCGGAACCAGCCGTCGCCGTCGACGCTGCCGACCGGGACGCCGCCGTCGCGCTTCGGGAGGTGGATCTTGGGAACCGCCATCGTCGACAGGGCGCCCGCGCGCACCCAGATCGGGCCCACCTCGCCAGCGGGCAGCCGCTCTCCGGTGGGGCCGGCCACGCGCAGCTCGACCCCCTCGAACGGCTTGCCGACGGTCTCGGGGTCCTTGCCGCCGCGATCGATCGCGACCGGCCCCGCCTGCGTGCTGTGGTAGCAGGAGAGCAGCCGGACGCCGAAGCGCTGCTGGAACGCCTCCGCCGATCGCGGCGGAGAGCGCCGAGCCCGAGCTCAGGAACCGGACGCCGTTCGCCTTCAGCGGCTTGACCGTCGGCACCCTCACCAGCGCGCCGTACAGCGCGGGCGTGCCGGCGAACAGATCGATCTTCTGCTCGCGCAGCAGCTTGGCGATGCGCTTGGGCGAGAGCTCGTCCTCGAGGAACAGGGTCGTGCCGTGGGCCAGCGCCAGGCAGCAGGCCGAAGTCGAACCCGTAGCTGCCGTGGAGCGGCATGGCGCAGAGCACGCGATCCTCGGCGCGCACCTCCAGCGACTTGCCGATCGCCTGCGCCGCGGCGTCGAGGTTGGCGGCGGTGCGCACGACGCCTTTGGGATCGCCGCCGACGGTGGCGGTGAACTGCACGACGGCCGGCGCCGCCCCCGCTCGGGCCACCAGGTTCACGATCGGCGCGCGCTTGTAGAGGCTGCAGGTGAGCAGCGTGCCCTGCAGGCGGCGGCGGCTCTCGGGCACGAACTTCGACGGTGGCCCCGCGGGCGGGCGCGCGGTCGTCGGGCTCGCGTAGTACGGGGAGGCCGGCGGCCGCCTGGTCCGCCCCTCGCCGCCGCGCGGTCGGGTGATGAGCGCGCGCAGCGGCGCCGCTTCCAGGATCATCTCCAGCTCGCGGTTCGCCGGTGGTCGGATCGAGCGGCACCACCACGGCGTCCACCTTCGACAGCGCCAGGGCGAGGATGACGAAGTCGGGGACGTTGCCGAGCATCAGCCCGACCCAGGCGCCGGGGCCGATGCCCGATCGCGTGCAGCTCCTGCGCGCGGCGGTCGACGCGGTGAAGCAGCCCGCGCCAGGACAGGTAGGTGTCGCGATAGACGAGCGCTTTGCCGCTGCCGCGAGTCCGCCGCGACGCTCGAGAGCCATTCATAAAGCTGCATGCTGCCGGAGGTCTCGCCCTTTCGAAGCGCCGGCCAGTCTATAGACGTCCCGACGGTGACCCTACAACTGGGCTTCCGGACCCTGCTACCGCGGCCGCCAGCAGCCGGGGCGCGGCGCGTTCCGGCCAGGTACTCGCTCACGATGTGGCGGCCGACATAGGTCGCCTTGATGCGCCAGGTCGGGTTGTTTCCGAGCGCGACCGCGAACGCGATGGTCGGGCGGTCGGCCGGGGCGTAGCCGACGAACCAGCTGTAGCCGACGTAGCCCCGGTCGGTCTCGGCCGACAGGGTCCCGGTCTTTCCCGCCACCTCGACCGGAGAGGTAGCGCTGCCCCCGCTTGTTGCGGAAGGTCGCCTTCGCCGTCCCGATCCGCGTCGTCAGCTCCATCATCCGCCCCACCTCGCCGGCGGCGGCCCGGTCGACGACGTGGCGCGGGAGGCGACCGGGCAGGGCGAGGGACGGCCCGCCCGGTCGACGGCACGCTCGATCAGCGTGGGGGAGGGCATTTCGCCCCGGTTGGCGATCGCCGCCGCCAGCAGGGCCCCGTGCAGCGGCGACAGCGTCGAGTGCCAGAATCCCGCCGCGGTGCGGGCGAACTCCAGGCCGTCCACCGGGACGTCCAGATGCGACGGCTCGACCGGGATGTCGAACGGGATCGCCTCGCCGAAGCCGAAGGTGCGGCCGACCCGGCGCCAGCCCGTCGGGCGTCAGGTGGCGCGTCGCGAGCTTGGCGATGATGGCGTTCTGGGACTTTCCGAGCCCGAACGCCAGCGTGTCGCAGCGACGATCCAGCGCGGGACGTCGATCAGGTTGTCGGGCAGGACCGACGACACGCCGCCGTGGTAGCAGGTGCGCGTCGCGGCCGTGAGACCGCCTTCGAGACCAGGGCCGCCGCCGAGACGACCTTGAACACCGACGCGGCGGGCGCCCACGGGCGTAGCGCCAGCTCGGGGCGCCGAGGCGGGGGTCGGCGGTCGAACGCCCGACCATCGCCAGCACGCGCCCGTCGGGGACGGAGACGACGACGGCGCCGCGCGTACGGAACCTGAAAGGTGCGCAGCACCTCCTCGGTGCTCTGCTGCAGGCGCGGATCCAGCGTCAGCTCGGCGCGGCCCCCCTGCGGCGAGGTTGGCGACGTAGCGCTTGCCCACGAGGCGAATGCTCTCGGCCTGCACGCAGCGGAGCGGGCGTGCTGCCGAGACCGCCCTCCGCGCGCGCCGCGGAGCCCCCCAGACCCAGTACCAGGCTCGTGACGAGGAGCGACGAGGTGTGGGACATGGCGACACGGTCATACATGTAGGTATATGTGTCAAATTATCCTCTGCTTGCCGGATCCGCTGGCTTTGCCCTAGCCTGCTGCGCCGAGCCCGTGGCCCGACATCCGCGAGATCCCAATGACACTTCTGAGTCGGACCACGTCCGGGCCAAGACCGTCGTCACGAGCATCAGCCGGATTTCGGAGCGGCCCACCGGGCAAAGAGGCCTGCCTGGTCGTCATCTACGGGATCGAGCTGGGCAAGAAGTACAACCTCGAACTCGGCCTCGCTGGTGATGGGCCGCTCGTCCAAGTGCGACATCCAGATCGACCAGGAGTCGATCTCGCGCAACCACTCCAAGATCGTCAACACCGGCAAGTCGATCCTGATCCGCGATCTGGGCTCGACCAACGGCACCTACGTCAACGACGAGCCGGTCGACGAGTACGTGCTGCGCGACGGCGATCTGATCAAGATCGGCCGCACCATCTTCAAGTTCCTCACCGGCGGCAACATCGAGAACGCCTACCACGAGGAGATCTACCGGCTCACGACGATCGACGGCCTGACGCAGATCTTCAACAAGCGCTACTTCCTGGAGACGCTCGAGCGCGAGGTCGCGCGGGCGCACCGCTACCGGCGGGCGCTGTCGCTGGTGATGTTCGACATCGACCACTTCAAGAAGATCAACGACAGCTACGGTCACCTGGCCGGCGACTACGTGCTGAAGCAGCTGGCGCAGACCGTGCGATCGAAGATTCGCCGCGAGGACTGCTTCGCCCGCTACGGCGGCGAGGAGTTCGCGATCGTGCTTCCCGAGATCGATGCCGCCGGCGCGCAGCCGTTCGCCGAAAAGATTCGGCAGATCGTCGAGAAGCACGGAGTTCCGGTTCGAGAACACGCGCATCCCCGTCACCATCTCGATGGGCGTCGCCACGATCGAGGGGGAACAGATGCGATCCTCGGCGCTGATCAAGCGTGCCGACGAGCGCCTCTACGAAGCCAAGGCCAGCGGCCGCAACCGCGTCTGCGCCTAGCGCCGGCGTCTCGAACCGCGCTGTCCCGATTCGTCTCTCGACCAGGACGCTGGAACCCCTCGCGGGGCTCCCGGCCTATCTAAATCCGGGTTCGAGAACGCCGTCCTCGTCCACCTTCTCGGGACGGGGGGGCGGCTGGGGCGGGACGATCGTCGGCGTCTTGTCGCGCACCATCCGGCGGATCGGGGGCGGCGGGGGCAGCTTGTGGGCGCTGTCGGGCTCGATCTCGATCCGGCGCAGCGTCGCGAACAGCGGCGAGGGGAGGTTCGGGACGACGTACATCGTCTTCGATTCGAAGCCGGACTTCTTGAACATGAACTCGACCGCCGAGTCGCTGTAGGGGACCTCGATCGAGAGCGGCGTCAGCCCCAGGGTCTTGCCGTCGCCGCGCGTGATCACCGCGCCGTCTGGATCCGAGTTGAAGTTCACGCGGACCGAGCTCGGGTGCAGGGGGAGCGTCGCCTGCGGCAGCGGATGGCGCGGCTCGCGCCGGGGCCCGAACAGCACCACCGCCGCGCCGACCAGCGCCGCGATGCCGACGAACAGGATCGCCTGGCTGCTGCGCCGCTTGGGGATGAAATTCTCGATCAGCTCGCCGCGCCCCTCGCGGAAGGTCGAAGGGATCCCCGACTTCGACGAGCCTCGCTCCTGGTCCAGCCCCGAGCCGATGCCCACCAGCTGCGACGAGCGCATGTCCATCTCGGACCGCGACATCGGCGCGGCGGCCCGCGCGATGCCCGACAGGTCGTCCGGGATGCCGATCTCGGGCGCCGAGCTGAGATAGCGCTCGGGATCGAGCAGCGCCTCGCGCAGCTCCGCCATGGTCTGGAAGCGCTGGTCGCGGTCCTTCGCCAGGGCGCGGAACAGGATCAAGTCGAGGTAATCGGGCAGCTCCGGCACCACGCTGCGGGTGGACGGGGGGGGCATCGTGACGTGCTTGACGATGATCTCGCCGTAGCCCTCGCCACCGAACGGCACCTTGCCGGTCAGCATCTCGAACAGCAGCACGCCGAGCGAGTAGATGTCGGCGCGGTGGTCGATCTCGATCTTCCCCTCGCACTGCTCGGGGGACATGTAATACGGGGTCCCCATCACCGAGCCGGTGCGGGTCTTGTGGGTGACCTTCTGCTCGTTCTGGGTCAGCTTGGCCAGCCCGAAGTCGAGCACCTTGACGAAGTCGCGGTTGAGACCGCGGTTGCAGAGGAAGATGTTCTCGGGCTTGAGATCGCGGTGGATGATCCCCTGCTCGTGCGAGGCGTTGAGCGCGTCGGCGATCTGCGCGCCGACCGACAGCGCCGGACCGACGTCGACGCGGGTCTCGCGCCGGAGACGCTCCGACATCGACTCGCCCTGCAGGTACTCCATCACGAAGTAAAACTCGCCTTCGTGCGTGTTGCCGAAGTCGGCGATGTCGACGATGTGCTCGTGGCCGATCTGGTTGACGGCCTTCGCCTCGGTCACGAACCGACTGACGACGTCCGAGTTCTTCGAGAGCTCCGGGTGGATCGCCTTCATGGCGACCTTCTTCCCGATGACCGGGTGCTCGGCCAGATACACCACCCCCATCCCCCCCTCACCAAGCTTGGCGGTGATCTTGTAATTGCCGATCGTGTGGCCGATATCGATCATGACGGACGGCTACTAAGGCCTACCTTTATAGCCGGAATTGTATAGCTCCGCACGATATAAACGAAAGAGAAGGCGCTCCTTCCTTTCAGTGTTCAGCCAAACAGAATCGAGCGTCGTTGGGCGAGCAGATCGGCGATCATTCCGTCGATCGCGGTCCGGACCGACTCGGCCACGCGCGCCGTCCCTTCCTCGTCGTCCGGAGCCGGCGGCGCGATCGGGGCCCCGATCTGGATCGTCCACTTGGTCGGGACCGGCAGCAGGCCCAGCGGCCCAAGCCATGGAAACGTCGGCGTAATTGGGATGTACGGGATCCCCAACGGCTCCGCGAACCGGGTGATCTTCCCGATCACCGGGTGAATCTCCTCGGCGCCGACGATCGCCACCGGCAGCAGGGGCACCGCCGCCTGCCGCGCCAGCCGAACGAAGCCGCCCCGGCCGAAGCGGGCCAGGCGGTACCGCTCCCGAAACATCTTCCCAACGCCCTTCAACCCCTCTGGAAACACGGCGACCAGCTCCCCGGCGGCGAGCAGCGGCAGCGCGGTCTCGGTGGAGGCCCGAACCCCGCCGATCCGGGAGACGACGCTGGCCATCCACCCGGCACGAAAGGCGAAATTGGCGATCAGCGGGCGCACCCGGCGGTGGCGCGGATGATTGCGGTAGAGGCCATAGAGCAGCATCGCGCCGTCGTAGGGGAGCCCGCCGGAGTGGTTCGCGACCAGCAGCGCCGCGCCGCTGGCCGGGACGTTCTCGATCCCGAGCAGGCGGACCCGAAAGTAGCGAGACCAGAGGAATTCGAGGACCGGGGAGGTGCGCTCGAGGAACGCGGGATCGTGGCCGCCGTTCGGGAGGTCCTGCGGGCGGGGCGCGTCGGCACCGGCACCGGCGCGCATCGCCTCGACGATCGCGGCGAGGGCCGTGCGGATGTTGTTCTCAGACGACGCAGTCGACATCGTGCCCCCCCAGCATGGTCAGCACCGCGAGGAAGTCGGCGGGCGGCGCCGCCCGGAGCTCGACCGGCGCGCCGGTGACCGGGTGCGGGAAGCCGAGCAGCCCCGCGTGCAGCATGAGCCGGGGCGACGGCAAAGGCTGCCCGCCCCCCTTCAGCAGATCCCGGATGTAGACGGTCTCGCCCACCAGCGGGTGGCCGCGCTCGGCCAGGTGGACCCGGATCTGATGGGTGCGTCCGGTCTCCAGCCGGACGCGGCAGAGCGTCGCCCCGCGGAGCCGGCGGAGCGGCTCGACGTGGGTGACGGCGAGCTGGCCCCGGTCTCCGGTGTGGCCCGTTCGGCGGGCGCGCAGCTCCCGCGAGCCCCGGATCCCGTCGCCGCGGTCGGGGATCAGGTGCGATTCAATCCGCGCGGCGTCGACGTCCCCCTGGGCGACGGCCAGGTAGGCGCGGGCGGCCGTGTGGCGCTGGAAGACCTCGTGGAGCGCCCGCTCGGCGAGCCGGGTCTTGGCGAAGCAGAGCAGGCCCGAGGTGTCCTTGTCGATGCGGTGGACGGTGTAGAGCGGGGTCGCGGTGGAGCGCTTGCCAGCGCGGCGCCAGGCGGCGCGAATCAGGTCCAGGGCGGTGCCCGACTCCTTGCGCTCGTACGGGACGCTGGAGACCCCGGTCGGCTTCTCGATCACGACGACGTGGCCGTCCTCGAACGCGATCCGGAAGTCGGTCGGCGACGTGTCCGGTTTGCGCGCGGTCATCCGCAGCGCCAGCGCCTGACCGGCGCGCAGCCGGGTCGCGGCGTCCAGGGCCACCTCGCCGTCGACCTGCACCTTGCCGGTGCTGCACAGCTTTCGGACGTCCGCCCAGCTCTTGCCGGGCAGCCGGCGCCGCAGCGCCGCCGCCAGCGTGGCGCCGGCCTCGGTGGCGGCGACCGTCGCGTCGTCCAGTGTCGTCGTATCAGGCACGAACCAGCTCGTAGACCCGCTCCAGCGCCTGGTCCAGGTGCTGCGGCTCGCTGCCGCCCCCCTGGGCCATGTCGGGGCGTCCGCCCCCCTTGCCCCCGACCGCCTTGGCGACCTCGCCGACGATCTTGCCGGCGCTGAACCTCGAGACCAGGTCGGGCGTCACCATCGCGACGAGCGCGATCTTGTCCCCCTCGACGCCGGCGAGCACGACGACGCCCGAGCGCAGCTTGTCGCGCAGCTGATCGGCCACGTCGCGCAGCGCCTTGGGATCGGCGACATCGGCGCGGGTGGCGAGCACGCGCACGCCGTTCACGTCGCGCGCCTCGGCGACGAGATCGCGGCCGCCGCCCGAGGCGAGCTTGCGGCGCAGCTTTTCGATCTCCTTGTCGCGCGCCCCGAGCTCGGTCTGCAGCTTGGCCACGCGATCGGCGACCTCGAGCGGCGCCGAACGGAGCGCCGCCGCGGCCGCGCCGAGCTCGTGCTCCAGCTTCTGCACGTAGGCGAGCGCGCCCGCGCCGGTGACCGCCTCGATGCGCCGGACGCCCTGGGCCACACCGGTCTCCTCGGTCAGCTTGAAGACGGCGATGTCGCCGGTGCGCGCCACGTGGGTGCCGCCGCAGAACTCCTTCGATTCGCCCATCGTCACGACCCGGACGGTGTCGCCGTACTTTTCGCCGAAGAAGGCGATCGCGCCCGCCTGCTTGGCGTCGGCGATCGGCAGCACCGCGGTGTCGGTGGCGGCGTTGCGGCGGATGCGGGCGTTCACCATATCCTCGACGGTCTCGCGCTCCCCTGCGCTGAGCGGCGCGCCGTGCGAGTAGTCGAAGCGCAGCCGGTCGGGGGCGACCAGCGAGCCCTTCTGGGTGACGTGCGGTCCCAGCACCGCGCGCAGCGCCCAGTGGAGCAGGTGCGTGGCCGAGTGGTTGCGGCGGATGCTGTCACGCCGCTCGCCGTCGACCGCCAAGGTGACCTCGTCGCCGACCTTGAGCTCTCCCTCGGTCACCTCGCCCAGGTGGACCCAGAGCGTCGCCACCGGACGCTTGACGTCGGAGATCGTCATCTTCGCGCCGGCGCCGGTCAGCGTGCCGCTGTCGCCGATCTGCCCCCCCTGCTCGCCGTAGAACGGCGTCTCGGCGGTGACGATCGCGACGCTCTTCGAGTAGGGGCCGACCGCGTTCACCTCGGCGCCGCCGTCGACCAGCGCGACGATCTTCGACTTGCCGACCGTCCCCTCGTAGCCGACGAACTTCGTCGGACCGACCCGATCGGCGATCGCCTGGAAGACGGCCGGGACCGCAACCTCGTCCGAGCCCTGGAACTCGCTGCGGGCGCGTTGCTCCGCCATGTTGCGCTCGAAGCCGGCCTTGTCGACGGCCGCGCCGTGCTGGTCGGCGATGACCTGGGTCAGGTCGAGCGGGAAGCCGAAGGTGTCGTAGAGCTTGAACGCCAGCGCGCCCGAGATCTCCTTGGCGCCCTGCTTGAACGCCTCGTCGAGCATCCGCACGCCGCGCTCGAGCGTCTCGCGGAAACGGCGTCTCCTCCTCCAGCGTCAGCTTTCCGATCAGCGCCGCCCGCTCGCGGAGCTCGGGGTAGACGTCTCCCATCTTCTCGATGACGTCGCCGGCGACGAGGTGCATGAACGGCTCGCGGATGCCGATCAGCCAGCCATGGTAGATGCCCCGGCGCATGATCCGGCGCAGCACGTAGTCGCGGCCCGTCTTGTCGGGGAAGACGCCGTCGGCCATCAGCATCGCGGTGGCGCGGGCGTGGTCGGCGATCGCGCGCAGCGACACCGCCGTCCCCTCGTAGTCGGTCGGCACGAAGGGCTTGCCCGAGAGCTGCTCGGCGTGGGCGATCAGCGGGCGCAGCAGGTCGGTCTCGTAGTTCGAGCGCACGCCGGCCAGCACCGCGCACAGCCGCTCGAGCCCCATCCCGGTGTCGACCGAGGGCTTGGGCAGCGGGCGGCGGTCGCCGGGGCCGACCTGCTCGAACTGCATGAAGACCAGGTTCCAGATCTCGACCCAGCGATCGCAGTCGCAAGCAGGGCCGAGGCACTTCCCCCCGCCCGCCTCGACGGCGCAGGGGACGCCGTCCCCCTGGTGGTAGTGGATCTCGCTGCAGGGGCCGCAAGGGCCGGTTTCGCCCATCGCCCAGAAGTTGTCCTTGTCGCCCAGCGAGATGACGCGATCGTCGGCGACGCCGGCCACCTTTCGCCAGAGCGCGCGCGCCTCGGCGTCGCTCTCGTGGACGGTATAGACGAGGCGCTTCTGGTCGATCCCGTAGCGCTTGGTGAGCAGCTCGTGGGCGAAGGCGATCGCGTCCGGCTTGAAGTAATCGCCGAACGAGAAGTTCCCCAGCATCTCGAAGAAGGTGTGGTGGCGCGCGGTGCGCCCCACGTTGTCCAGGTCGTTGTGCTTGCCGCCGGCGCGCACGCACTTCTGCGAGGTGGTCGCCCGCGCGAACGTCGGCTTGCGCTTGCCGGTGAAGAAGTCCTTGAACTGGTTCATCCCGGCGTTGGTGAACAGCAGCGTCGGATCGTCTTGCGGGACCAGTGACGCGCTCGCGACCTCGGAGTGGGTCTGCTGCTTGAAGTAGTCGAGGAACGTACGGCGAACGGTGACGGAATCGGACATCGCGGCGCGAAGACTACTACAAGGTCGGGACCCTCAAAGGGTCCCGTGCCCCCCGCGATGGGCTCGCACGAGCGAAGCTCGTGCTCCCCCGACGCGATCGCCGGGACTTTGGCTGCGGTTCAGGCGGTAGGAAGGGCGCGGAGGAGCTCGGCCGAGGCGGTGCGCCCCTTGCCGTTCGGGGTGGGCACCAGGCGCTGGAAGAGCAGGGCGCGCAACGCGACCCCGAGCCGGGTGCGCGCCTCGGCGCGCGCGGGCGGGTCCCAGAGCGCGGTCAGCCGCTCGACCGCGCCGGCCGCGCTGCCGGCGAGGAGACCGGCCAGCACCAACCGTCCGGTCTCGGCCGCCGCCAGCGCCAGCTCGGCGGTCTCGCCGTCCTCGAGCTCGCCGACCATGAGCACGTCGGCGTCGAGGCGCGCCGCCGCGCGCAACCCGGCCGCGAAGGTCGCCACGTCGAGCCCGACCTCGCGCTGGACCACGACGCTGCGCCGGTCCTTGGCCATCAGCTCGACGGGATCCTCGATGGTGACGACGTGACAGGGGTGGCGCGTTCCCAGATCGTCGAGCAACGCCGCCAGCGTGGTGGTTCGCCCCTGGCCGGGCGGGGCGGCGACCACGATCAGCCCCGGCCCGGGGACGAGCAGCTCGGAGAGCTCCGGGGGGAGCCCCAGCGAATCCAGCGCCGGCACCTCGGCGGGGATCAGGCGGGCGGCGATCCCGAACCCCCCGCGCTGCTGCGACACGTGCAGGCGCAGGCGCATGCCGGCCGGAGTCGTCAGCGCCACCGTCACGTCACCGGTCCGTTCCAGAATCTCGCGGCGGCGATCGTTGAGCAGCGACATCGCCAGGCTGTGAAGGAAATCGCGCGCCAGCGGCGGCACGTCGCGCAGCGTGCGCAGCTCGCCGTGGATGCGGAGAATCGGCGCCAACCCGGGCTTGAGGTGAACGTCCGAAGCACCCAGCTGACGGGCGGCGGCCAGCGCGCGATCAAAGAACGAGTCCATTTCCGACGTGCTCAAGAATAGACCGGCGTGCGCGAAACGGGTTAACCTTGCGAGTGACTTGTCGAACCAACCCGTGGCCGCCGGGCAGGAGGTGCTGGTCGTCGACGCCGACGACCAGGTGGTCAAGGGGCTCGATCGGCTACTGACCCGGGTCGGGTTGATAGTCACCGGGACCCATGACCCGGTGCGGGCGCGCGACCAGCTGCTGAACAAGTTCTTCGCCGTTGCCCTGGTCGACGCCGACACCCCGACCCCCGGGGGCGGGATCGAGCTCTTGCAGTTCGCGCGCGACAAGTCGCCGCTGACGTCGGTCGTGATCATGACCGCCCGCAAGTCGTACGAGACCGCGGTGAAGGCGTTCCGGGCCGGCGCGGCCGACGTCGTGCTGAAGGAACCGGACGTCGTCCCCTACCTGCGCGAGCGCGTGGTCGAGGCGGCGACCGACATCAAGGCGACGGCCGACCGCAACAGCCTGCTCGAGGAGGTCGCCGAGACGCACGAGGAGTTCCTGCGCCGGATGCGCGACGTCGCCCACGAGATGCTGGACCTGGAAGATCGACTCGCAGGACGCGCGCAGGAGGGGGGCGACGACCTGGCGAGCATCAGCGTCGTCCTGGTGGACGACGACGCGACCGCGCTGGAGAAGCTGTCGAGCGTGCTGACGTCGGCCGCGGGCTGGCAGTTTCGCGCCGCGCTGACCGGCGGCGAGGCGCTGGACGTGGTCACGCAGGAGCGCCCGCAGATCGTGATCGTGAAGGAGGACCTGCCCGATCTGCCGGGGAGCATGGTCGTGCACACGGTGAAGGCCGGCGCCCCCGATGCGGTGACGCTGCTCTACAGCCCCCCGGGGCGCAGCGGTCGGGCCGGCGAGGTCAAGCTGGTCGACGCAACCCGGGAGATGAGCCTGGTCTCGAGCTACAGCGACCCGGGGCAGCTGGTCGCGCCGCTGGGCGAGATTCGTGAGGCGCTACGCCAGAAGGCCCGCGAACGGCGCTACCTGCAGGCGTTCCGCCAGCGCCACTTCGAGTTCCTGCAGCGCTACAACGGCATCAAGCAGCGCCTCAAGGCCGAGCTGGATCGCCGAAAGAAAGCCAAGTTCGGGACGATCTGATTCGGGCCCCTCCGCCTACTTCGCGTCGTCCTCCAAGGCTGCGATGAACGGAAGGTTGCGGAAGCGCTGGCCGGCGTCGAGGCCGTAGCCGACGACGTAGGCGTCGGGGGCCTCGAAGCCGACGAAGTCGAGGGGGGGCGCGCCCGACTTGTGGTAGCCCGGCTTCGCCAGCAGCACGCAGGTGTGAATGCTCGCCGGCCCGCGCGCCGCCAGCAGGCCGTGGAGGTAGCGGAGGGTCAGGCCGGTGTCGGCGATGTCCTCGATGAGCAGCACGTGGCGTCCCGCGATCGGCGCGCCCAGGTCGCTGGTGATCTCCACGACCCCCGACGACACGGTGGCGTCGCCGTAGCTGCGGACTCCCAGGAAGTCGCAGTGGAGCTCGCGGGGGATGGCGCGGACGAGGTCGGCCATGAACAGGAAGGCGCCGCGCAGGACGCCGACGACGGTCAGAGGTCCGGTGGGGAGCCGGGCGTCGATTTCGGCCCCTAGCTCGGCCACCCGGTGGGCGATGGCCGGGGCCGATATCAGCTCGCGCAGCGCCATGCCGTCCACGGTGCCCGACGGAAAGGCGTCTGTAAATCAAACTCAGGGGAACCCGGTTGGCCGCCGATTGTCGCTACATAATAGAGGTCCCCATGACACGCCGTTGGTCACTCCCTGGGTTGGCGCTGCTGCTGGCCGCCGCCTGCGCGGGCAAGAACAAGAACGACGCCTCGGTCGGGCCGGGCACGCCGCCGGTCGAGCACATGGAGATGGACCCGATAAAGATCGCGGCGGTCCGTGGCCCCGACGGCGTCCACCTCGAGACCTACGACGCAACCGAGCTGTTCGAGCGCGCCGGCGCGGCCCTGTCCGAGAAGCGCTACGACGACGCGGCCCGCGACTACGATCGGTTGCTCAAGGAGTTTTCGGACACGCGTTACACCAAGGCGGCGCTTTACAACTGCGGCCTGGCCTATCAGGGCAAGAAGGACTGGCAGAGCGCCATCGCCCGCTTTCAGCGGCTGGTCACCGAGCACGAGGGGAGCTCCGACGCGAAGGACGCCCATTTCCAGCTGGGCGCGTCCTATGCGGAGATGGGGAACTGGCCGACTTCCGCGACGATCTTCGCCCAGATTCTGGAGCGAAAGGACCTGAACGCCGACGACAAGATCGAGGCGCTGGCCCGGCGCGGCTTCGCCCAGTTCCAGCTCAAGGACCTCGACACCGCGGAGCGGACGTTCTCGTCGGCGCTCTACTATTTCCGCAGCATCGAGAAGGAGGAGCGCCTCCAGACCGATTTCTACATGGGCCTGGTTCGTTACCACCTGGGTCAGATCCCCCACGAGCGCTTTCGCGCCATCCCGCTGCGGCTCCCCGAGCGGCAGATGGCCGCCGACATGGAGCACAAGGCGCACGAGCTGCTGGTCGCCCAGCGCCTCTATATAGAGACGATCAAGCTCGGCAACCCGCAGTGGGCCGCCGCTTCCGGCTACCAGATCGGTTCACTGTACGAGGAGTTCTACGACGCGTTCGTGCACGCGCCGATCCCCGGCGAGCTGATCGGTGAGGCCAATCTGGAAAAGCGCGAGATCTACTACGACGAGCTGCGCAAGAAGATCAGGATCCTCCTGGAGAAGTCGCTGCGGACCCACGAGCAGAACCTGCTGATGCTGGAGCGGCTGGGGGTTCAGAGCGAGTGGCGCGACAAGTCCAAGCTGGCCTTCGCCAAGCTGCAGCGGATGCTCGACCCCAGCTTCAGGTTCGACTTCGCCGACCCGGCCACCGCGGGCACGGCCGCCCCCGTTCCGCCGCCCCCCCCGGCCCCCGCACCCCCCATCGAACGGGGCGGCGCGCCAGCAGGCAAGGACGAGCCGTCGATTCGCGAGCCCAAGCCCCAGCCCGCGGGCAGCGTAGAACGCCAGATTCTATAAGGACTTCGGGGCTGCGCCGCGGCGCGCCAGTCAAGGTCCTGGCAAGAACCCGGCCAGGGGAGTCATTGGCGCTTGACAGCCCAACGCGATCGAACTATACGTTCGCGCTCTGCGCGCCGGCCTGGGGATACCTATGCCGAAGCGTGGAACAAGTCAAACTCATCAGAATCACAAGACAATGGAGAGGGATAGGGATAGAGACCGGCGCTGGCGTAGCTCAATGGTAGAGCAGCTGATTTGTAATCAGCAGGTTGCGGGTTCGAGTCCCTTCGCCAGCTCCGTTGCGAGAGATTTCCTTGGACGGGTTCCCGAGCGGTCAAAGGGAACAGACTGTAAATCTGTCGCCACTGGCTTCGAAGGTTCGAATCCTTCCCCGTCCACTCAACGAATCACGGCTTTTGCGAACGTTTAACGAGCGGAACCAATCAATGAGCAACGAATACAACGCGGGAGTAGCTCAGTTGGTAGAGCTCCAGCCTTCCAAGCTGGACGTCGCGGGTTCGAGACCCGTCTCCCGCTCCATTCAACAGTTGAATCCCGCCCACCTAGCTCAGTTGGCAGAGCACGTCCTTGGTAAGGACGAGGTCACCCGTTCAATCCGGGTGGTGGGCTCGCGACGCTAAAACGAGGAAAATCCGATGGCCAAAGAAAAGTTCGTACGGAATAAGCCGCACCTGAACATCGGGACGATCGGGCACGTCGACCACGGGAAGACGACGCTGACGGCGGCGATCACGAAGGTGCTGACGAAGAAGGGTTTCGCGAAGTTCCTGGCGTACGACCAGATCGACAAGGCACCCGAGGAGCGAGAGCGCGGAATCACGATCGCGATCGCGCACGTGGAGTACGAGACGGACAAGCGGCACTACGCGCACGTCGACTGCCCCGGGCACGCGGACTACATCAAGAACATGATCACCGGGGCGGCGCAGATGGACGGCGCGATCCTGGTGGTGTCAGCGCCTGACGGGCCGATGCCGCAGACGCGGGAGCACATCCTTTTGGGGCGTCAGGTCGGCATCCCCGCGATCGTCGTTTACCTGAACAAGGTGGACATGATCGCGAAAGAGGACGCGGAGCTGCTGGACCTGGTGGAGATGGAGCTGCGCGAGCTTCTGTCGAAGTACCAGTACCCGGGCGACGAGACGCCGATCGTGCGCGGGAGCGCGCTGAAGGCGCTGGAGGGCGATCCTGGAGAGCTGGGAGAGCCGTCGGTGCTGAAGCTGCTGGACGCGTGCGACTCGTTCATCAAGGAGCCGAAGCGTGAGATCGACAAGCCGTTCCTGATGCCGGTGGAGGACGTGTTCACGATCTCCGGGCGCGGGACGGTGGTGACGGGGCGCGTGGAGCGCGGAATCGTGAAGGTCGGGGAGGAGATCGAGATCGTGGGTTTCCGCGACACGACGAAGACGGTCGTGACGGGCGTGGAGATGTTCCGGAAGCTGCTGGACGAGGGGCGCGCCGGGGACAACATCGGGGCGCTGCTGCGCGGGACGAAGCGCGAAGAGATCGAGCGCGGGCAGGTGCTGGCGAAGCCTGGGAGCATCACGCCGCACAAGAACTTCATGGGCGAGGTCTATATCCTGAAGAAGGAAGAGGGCGGGCGACACACGCCGTTCTTCAAGGGGTACCGGCCGCAGTTCTACTTCCGGACGACGGACGTGACGGGGCTTGTGACGCTGCCGGAGGGTGCGGAGATGGTGATGCCCGGGGACAACGTGAGCCTGAAGATCGAGCTCATCACGCCGATCGCCTGCGAGGAAGGTCTGCGCTTCGCGATCCGCGAGGGTGGCAAGACCGTCGGCGCCGGCGTCGTCACCAAGATCCTCCCCGACGACGTCGTGAAGAAGTAACCGTCAAGAACGTAGCCGCCAAGTAGAGGAACAAAAGTCATGGCCGCCCAACGCGTAATCATCACCCTCGAGTGCACCGATTGTCGGGAGCGCAACTACTCCACGACGAAGAACAAGCGTGCAAACGCCGAGAAGCTTGAGCTTTCGAAGTTCTGCTGGCGCTGCCGTAAGCACACCAATCACAAGGAAACCAAATAGGTTTCATCGTGACGGTGGGTCGATTCATAGCAGGACGCACGGGGTCTCCCCGTGCGTGGAGGGCAGTAGCTCTAATGGTAGAGCAGCGGACTCCAAATCCGCGGGTTGGGGGTTCGAGTCCCTCCTGCCCTGCACGGTAGGTCGAAAACCATGGGTCCGAACAAATTCGTTCATCTGACATTCGCGCTGGCAGGGCTTGCTGGTGGCGTTCGTCCTATCCCGGACGACCGACTGGGCGTGGAGCTATTTCGCCAAGCCGAACGACCTCGCGATCAACGGCCTCGCGCTCCTGGTGGCGGGGACTGCCGCTGTGGCGGCGTATCGCAACGAACGGGTCTACACGTCGGTTGTCGACGTGACCCGAGAGCTGGAGAAGGTTACCTGGCCCACTCGCAAGGAAACGACTGCCGCGACCATCGTCGTCATCGTGATGGTGCTGATCTCGGCCGCCATTTTGAGCAGCTTCGATGCACTTTGGTCATTTTTCACAAACTGGTTCCTTCGCTGATTCGATCGAGGATCGCCTCATGCTGAAGTGGTACGTCGTACACACCTACTCGGGCCACGAGAACAAGGCCAAGCTCTCGTTGCTCGACCGCGTGCGCCAGGCGGGGATGAACGACAAGTTCGGCGACATCCTCATCCCGACCGACACCGTGGTCGAGCTGGTGAAGGGACAGAAGCGTTCGACGACGCGGAAGTTCTTCCCCGGCTACATGTTCGTCCAGATGGATCTCGACCAGGGGACGTTCCACCTGGTCAAGAACACCCCCAAGATCACCGGGTTCCTGGGCGGAACCAACCCGCAGCCGGTCAAAGAGACCGAGATCCAGAACATCAACGTCGCGATGACCGAGGGGGCGACGCGCCCCAAGCCTCGCGTCTCGTTCGAGGAGGCGGAGACCGTGCGCGTGATCGACGGGCCGTTCGCCAACTTCACCGGGACGGTCGTCGAGGTGAAGGCGGAGAAGCAAAAGGTCCGCGTCAATGTCTCAATCTTCGGCCGCGCAACGCCGGTCGAGCTGGACTTCGATCAGATCGAAAAAGCGTAAGCAAAGGGCATAGGTCGCACCAATGAAGAAGGTATCCGGGTTCATCAAGCTCCAGGTTCCGGCCGGCAAGGCCAACCCGTCGCCCCCCATCGGGCCGGCGCTGGGCCAGCATGGCGTCAACATCATGGAGTTCTGCAAGCAGTTCAACGCGCGGACCCAGGCCCAGACGAAGGATGACGTCACGATCCCGGTCGAGATCACCGTCTACTCCGACCGCTCCTTCACCTTCATCACCAAGACGCCGCCGGCGCCGATCCTGATCAAGAAGGCGGCGGGGCTGGCGACGCAGAAGAAGCCGGGCTCGGGCTCGAAGGAACCGAACAAGGTGAAGGTCGGCAAGATCTCGAAGAAGCAGCTGCACGACATCGCGACCATGAAGATGCCCGACCTCAACACCACCGACATCGAATCGGCCATGCGGACCATCGCCGGCACGGCGCGGTCGATGGGCATCGAAGTCGAAGGCCAGAGCAACTAAGAGGCACACGAACATGGCTCACCAAGGTAAAAAGTTCAGGAACGCGGCCGCCAAGGTCGATCGCAGCAAGCGCTATCCGATCGACGAGGCGTGCAAGCTCGTGCCCGAGACCAAGGTCGCGAAGTTCGACGAGAGCGTCGACATCGCGGTCCGGTTGGGGGTCGACCCGAAGCACGCGGACCAGATGGTTCGTGGCGCGGTCGTGCTGCCTCACGGCACGGGCAAGAGCCAGCGGGTGATCGTGGTCGCCAAGGGGGACAAGGCCAACGAGGCCCGGGCCGCCGGCGCGGACGCGGTCGGCGCCGAGGACCTGGTCGAGAAGATCCAGAAGGAGAACTGGACCGAGTTCGACTCGATGGTGGCGACCCCCGACATGATGGGGCTGGTCGGCCGCCTCGGCCGCGTGCTGGGCCCGAAGGGGCTGATGCCGAACCCGAAGGTCGGGACCGTGACCAACGACGTCGCCAAGGCGGTGCGCGAGCTCAAGGCCGGCCGCGTCGAGTTCCGGGTCGAGAAGGCCGGGGTCGTCCAGGCCCGCGTCGGCAAGGTGTCGTTCGGCGGCGACAAGCTGCGCGACAACGTCCGCACGATGATCGAGACGCTGCTGCGGCTCAAGCCCCAGTCGGCGAAGGGGACGTACATGCGGTCGGTGACCGTGTCGACGACCATGGGCCCGGGCATCAAAATCGACCACCTTCCGCTGGTGGCCGAGTTCGAGACCAAGTAAAGGATCCGCGCGATGGAAAGAGCCGTAAAAGAAGAGAATATTTCGGCGTTGAAGCTGGACCTGGCGAAGGCCACCAGCCTCGTGCTGGCGGACTTCCGCGGCATCAACGTCAAGAGCGACACCAGCCTGCGGCGCGAATTCCGCTCCAACGGCTGCCGCTACCAGGTGGTGAAGAACACCTTCCTGGGGATCGCCGTCAAGGGAACCCCCATGGAGGGGATCGAGAAGCTGTTCGTGGGTCCGACCGCGATCGCCTACTCGTTCGAGGATCCCGCCGCCCCCGCGAAGGTCGCGACGAAGGTCGCCAAGGCGGAGGAGAAGTTCGTCATCAAGGGGGGCTACGTCGACGGGAAGGCCCTGGACGTCAAGGGCGTCGTGGCGCTTTCCAACCTCCCGGGCAAGGACGAGCTGCGGGCAACTTTCCTTGCAACTCTGTTGGCCGTGCCACAGAACTTCTTGCGGCTCACCACAGCCGCCCAGCAGCAATTCGCCATGGTCCTGGCTGCGCGCGAGCGCGCCCTTTCCGAAGGCGGCGGCAATCCGGGCTGACGCCCGAGCTTGACGCGTGAGTCAGTATCTAACGTTTCCACAGCTTCCCACGACAGCGAATCAATCACCTCCGAAGGAGCAGCGAAAATGGCCGATGTGACGAAGGAACAGGTTGTCGATTTTCTTTCCAAGATGTCCGTGCTGGATCTGGCGGGCCTGACCAAAGAGCTCGAGGACAAGTGGGGCGTCAAGGCAGCTCCCGTCGCGGTGGCGGCGGCTCCGGGCGCGGCGGCCGCGGCAGCGGCTCCGGCGGCTGAGCAGACCGAGTTCACGGTCGTCCTCACCGACGCGGGCGCCAACAAGATCGGCGTCATCAAGGCGGTCCGCGAGGTCACCAACCTGGGCTTGAAGGAAGCCAAGGATCTGGTCGACGGCGCGCCCAAGACCGTCAAGGAAGGCGTCTCGAAGGCCGACGCGGAGAACATCAAGAAGAAGCTCACCGAGGCCGGCGCGAAGGTCGACGTCAAGTAGCTCCGGGACTCGTCCCACGTTTCAACGCAATCACATTTGGGTCGAACGCTCCCCCGTCGCCGACGGCGTGGGGGACGTTCGGCCATCGGCCGTTGGCAATCGCGTAAGTAAGAAGGAGTCTAGATGGCGTCTCCGGTGATTCAGAACAACTTCCGGGTTCGGAAGACCTTCGCCAAGATTGCGAAGATCATCGACATCCCGAACCTGATCGACATCCAGAAGCAGAGCTACGAGAAGTTCCTGCAGAAGGATATCGCGCTCGACAAGCGCGAGGATGTCGGCCTGCAAGGGGTCTTCAAGAGCGTCTTCCCGATCAAGGACTTCTCGGAGACCTCGTCGCTGGAGTTCGTTTCGTACACCCTCGACAAGCCCAAGTACGACGTCGACGAGTGCCGCCAGCGCGGCATGACCTTCGCCGCGCCGATCAAGGTGATCGTGCGCCTCGTGGTCTGGGACACCAACGAAGAGACCGGCTCGCAGTCGATCCGCGACGTCAAGGAGCAGGAAGTCTTCTTCGGCGAGATCCCGCTGATGACGGACAACGGGACGTTCATCATCAACGGCACCGAGCGCGTCGTCGTCAGCCAGCTGCACCGCAGCCCGGGCGTCTTCTACGACCACGACAAGGGGAAGACCCACTCGTCGGGCAAGCTGCTCTACAGCGCCCGCATCATTCCCTACCGCGGCTCGTGGCTCGACTTCGAGTTCGACGCCAAGGACCTGCTCTACGTGCGCATCGACCGGCGGCGCAAGCTGCACGCGACGGTGCTGCTGCGCGCTCTCGGCTACTCGACCGAGGAGCTGCTCAACTACTACTACGACACCGAGACCGTCTATCTCGAGCCGAGCAAGAAGTACGCGAAGTCGGTCGAGTACGACCTGCTCCCGGGCCAGCGCGCCAGCCGCGACATCCGCCACCCGGACACCCGCGAGGTGCTGGTCAAGAAGAACCGCAAGTTCACCAAGCTCGCCATCAAGAAGCTGAAGGACTCGAACGTCGAGCGCCTGGCGGTCGAGGTCGTCGACCTGGTCGGCAAGGTCGCCGCGACCGACGTCATCGACGAGGCGACCGGCGAGGTCATCCTCCAGTGCAACGAGGAGGTCACCGAGTCGAAGCTCGACGAGCTGCGCGAGCACAGCATCACCGAGTTCAAGGTCCTCTTCATCGACAACCTGAACGTCGGCTCGTACCTGCGCGACACGCTGATCGCCGACAAGCTGCAGACGTCGGACGAGGCGATCATGGAGATCTACCGGCGCCTGCGCCCGGGTGATCCGCCCACGCTGGAGACGGCGCAGAACCTGTTCAACAACCTGTTCTTCAATCCCGAGCGCTACGACCTCTCGAAGGTCGGCCGCCTCAAGTTGAACTACAAGTTCAAGCTCGACGAGGCGCTGGACAACACCGTCCTCACCAAGCGCGACATCCTGGAGACGATCCGCTACCTGATCGATCTCAAGAACGGCAAGGGCTCGATCGACGACATCGACCACCTCGGCAACCGCCGCGTCCGCGCGGTCGGCGAGCTGATGGAGAACCAGTACCGCATCGGCCTGGTTCGTATGGAGCGCGCCATCAAGGAGCGCATGAGCATGTCTCAGGAGATCGAGACGCTCATGCCGCACGACCTGATCAACGCCAAGCCGGTCTCGGCGGTGGTGAAGGAGTACTTCGGGTCGTCGCAGCTGTCGCAGTTCATGGACCAGACCAACCCGCTCTCCGAGGTGACGCACAAGCGCCGCCTCTCGGCCCTCGGGCCCGGCGGTCTGACCCGCGAGCGCGCCGGCTTCGAGGTGCGCGACGTCCACGCCACGCACTACGGCCGTATCTGCCCGATCGAGACGCCGGAAGGTCCGAACATCGGCCTCATCGCGTCGCTGTCGACCTACGCCCGCGTCAACGAGTTCGGCTTCATCGAGACGCCGTACCGCAAGGTCGACGGCGGCAGCGTGACCGACAAGGTCGAGTTCTACTCGGCCCTCCAGGAGGAGGGGCACTACATCGCCCAGTCGAACACCGCGCTCGACAAGAAGGGCAAGTTCACCGACGACTTCATCTCGTGCCGGCACAACGGCGAGTTCGTGATGGCGAAGCCGGAAGAGGTGACGCTGATGGACGTGTCGCCGAACCAGCTGGTGTCGGTGGCCGCGTCGCTGATCCCGTTCCTCGAGAACGACGACGCGAACCGCGCCCTCATGGGGTCGAACATGCAGCGTCAGGCGGTGCCGCTCATCCGCACCCGCTCGCCGCTCATCGGCACCGGCATCGAGGGGATCGTGGCCCGCGACTCGGGCGTCACCGTGGTGGCCAAGCGCGACGGCGTCGTCGAGTCGGTCGACGCGACCCGCATCGTCGTCCGCCCGACCATGGAGAGCGAGGACGATCCGCTGTCGGCCAAGCCCGACATCTACAACCTGACCAAGTTCCAGCGCTCGAACCAGAACACCTGCATCAACCAGAAGCCGATCATCGAGCGCGGCGACCACGTCAAGATGGGCGACGTCATCGCCGACGGTCCGGCGACCGAGCGGGGCGAGCTGGCGCTGGGCGAGAACATGCTGGTCGCGTTCATGCCCTGGGGTGGTTACAACTTCGAGGACTCGATCCTCGTCTCCGAGCGGCTGGTTCGCAACGACCACTTCACCTCGATCCACATCGAGGAGTTCGAGTGCGTCGCCCGCGACACCAAGCTGGGCAAGGAAGAGATCACCTGCGACATCCCGAACGTCGGCGAGGAGGCCCTCAAGGACCTCGACGAGTCGGGCATCGTGCGCATCGGCGCCGAGGTGAAGCCGCAGCGACATCCTGGTCGGCAAGATCACCCCGAAGGGTGAGACCCAGCTCTCTCCCGAAGAGAAGCTGCTGCGGGCAATCTTCGGCGAGAAGGCGGGCGACGTCCGCGACAGCTCGCTGCGGGTGCCGCCGGGCGTCCAGGGGATCGTCATCAGCGCCAAGGTGTTCTCGCGCAAGGGCACCGAGAAGGACGAGCGCGCCAAGGACATCGAGGACGCCGAGAAAGAGAAGCTCCTCGCCGACCAGCGCGACGAGGTGAAGATCGTCTCGGAGTCCTACTACGCCAAGATGCGCAAGCTGCTGGTCGGCAAGACCACGGCCGTGCGGCTGGTGGACGACAAGGGCAAGGTGCTGTGCGCCAAGGGGCAGAAGATCGACGAGCAACACGCTCGACGAGATCCCGACGCGCTACTGGCCCGAGCTGCAGGTCGAGGAGGCGGGCAAGACTGGCGAGAGGCTGGAGCAGCTCGCGGCGCGCCTGCAGGAGGACATCAACGCGATCGAGGCGCTCTACCGCGACAAGATCGCGAAGCTCACCAAGGGCGACGAGCTGCCGCCGGGCGTCATCAAGATGGTCAAGGTCTACGTCGCCATCAAGCGCAAGCTGTCGGTCGGCGACAAGATGGCCGGTCGCCACGGCAACAAGGGCGTCGTCTCGCGCGTGCTGCCCGAGGAGGACATGCCGTACCTCGCCGACGGGACGCCGGTCGACATCGTGCTGAACCCGCTGGGCGTGCCGTCGCGCATGAACGTCGGGCAGATCCTCGAGACGCACCTGGGCTGGCGCTGCGCTGCACCTGGGCAAGCAGATCGACGAGATGATCCAGCGTGAGTGGACCGGCGACGCGCTGCGGACGAGGCTGAAGAAGGTGTTCAGCGAGGGCCCGCAGGCCGAGATGCTCGACAGCCTGGACGACAAGGGGCTCCTCCGCGTCGCCCAGACGGTGCGCGAGGGCGTCCACCTGGCGACGCCGGTGTTCGACGGCGCCAAGGAGGTGGACATCAAGGCGCTGCTGACCCTGGCGAACTGGGCCACCAACGGTCAGGCGACGCTGTTCGACGGCAAGTACCGGCGACGCGTTCGACCACGACGTCACCGTCGGCGTCATGTACATGCTGAAGCTGCACCACCTGGTCGACGACAAGATCCACGCACGGTCGATCGGGCCCTACTCGCTGGTCACCCAGCAGCCGCTGGGCGGCAAGGCCCAGTTCGGCGGCCAGCGACTCGGGGAGATGGAGGTGTGGGCGATGGAGGCCTACGGCGCCGCTTACGGTCTGCAGGAGTTCCTGACCGTCAAGTCGGACGACGTCATCGGCCGTACCCGCATGTACGAGGCGATCGTCAAGGGCGAGCACGTGCTCGAGTCCGGCCTGCCCGGAGTCGTTCAACGTGCTGCTGAAGGAGCTGCAGTCGCTGTGCCTGAACGTGGAGCTGATCGAGGATCCGAACGCTCCACGTAAGCAGGAATCGACGCTTGAGTTGATGGCCCGCGAGGTCGCCGCCAAGGCGAGCGCCGCGGCTGCGTCCGCACCGGCGGCCAGCGCAGGCGAACTCGGCGGCGAATAAGGATTCGAGAAAGGTAAAATCGTGAAAGACATCTTCAACTTCTTCGAGAAGCCCAAGGATCCGCTGTCGTTCTCGGCGATCCGCATTTCGCTGGCGTCGCCCGAGAAGATCCGTGAGTGGTCGCACGGCGAGGTGAAGAAGCCGGAGACGATCAACTACCGGACGTTCAAGCCGGAGCGCGACGGCCTGTTCTGCGCCAAGATCTTTGGGCCAGTGAAGGACTACGAGTGCAACTGCGGCAAGTACAAGCGCATGAAGCACCGCGGCGTCGTCTGCGAGAAGTGCGGCGTCGAGGTGATCCAGTCCAAGGTGCGCCGTGAGCGCCTCGGCCACATCAACCTGGCCACGCCGGTCGCGCACATCTGGTTCCTGAAGTCGCTGCCGTCGCGCATCGGCAACCTGCTCGACATCACGCTGAAGGACCTCGAGAAGGTCCTCTACTGCGAGTCGTACGTCGTCATCGACCCGAAGGAGACCGGCCTGCAGCGGGGCGAGCTCCTGACCGAAGAGCGCTACATGAAGGCGGTCGAGGAGTTCGGCGACGAGGCCTTCGCGGCCGGCATGGGCGCCGAGGCGATCCGCGAGCTGCTTGAAGTACATCGAGGTGCACAAGCTCTCCGAGCAGCTGCGCGCCGAGATGAAGGAAGCGACCAGCGAGGCCAAGCGCAAGAAGCTCGTCCAAGCGCCTGAAGGTCGTCGACGCCTTCCGCGAGTCGGGCAACAAGCCCGAGTGGATGATGCTGGACGTGATCCCGGTGATCCCGCCGGATCTGCGTCCGCTGGTGCCGCTCGACGGCGGCCGCTTCGCGACCTCGGATCTGAACGACCTCTACCGCCGCGTCATCAACCGGAACAACCGCCTCAAGCGGCTCCAGGAGCTGAACGCGCCGGAGATCATCATCCGCAACGAGAAGCGGATGCTGCAGGAGGCGGTCGACGCGCTGTTCGACAACGGCCGTCGCGGCAAGACCATCACCGGTCCGAACAAGCGTCCGCTGAAGTCGCTCTCCGACATGCTGAAGGGCAAGCAGGGGCGGTTCCGCCAGAACCTGCTCGGCAAGCGCGTCGACTACTCGGGCCGCTCGGTCATCGTCGTGGGTCCGGAGCTGAAGCTGCACCAGTGCGGCCTGCCCAAGAAGATGGCGCTCGAGCTGTTCAAGCCGTTCATCTACAACAAGCTCGAAGAGCGCGGTCTGGTCACCACCATCAAGAGCGCGAAGAAGCTGGTCGAGAAGGAGCGTCCCGAGGTGTGGGACATCCTCGAAGAGGTGATCAAGGAGCACCCGATTCTGTTGAACCGCGCGCCCGACCCTGCACCGTCTCGGCATCCAGGCCTTCGAGCCGCTGCTGATCGAGGGCAAGGCGATCCAGCTGCACCCGCTGGTCTGCGCGGCGTTCAACGCCGACTTCGACGGTGACCAGATGGCGGTGCACGTCCCGCTGTCGCTGGAAGCGCAGATGGAAGCGCGCGTGCTGATGATGTCGACCAACAACATCCTCAGCCCGGCCAACGGCGCGCCCGATCATCCTGCCGTCGCAGGACATCGTGCTCGGGCTCTACTACATGACCCGCGAGCGGACGTTCGCCAAGGGCGAGTACCCGCACTCCAAGGACGACAAGAAGGACGGCAAGCCGGAGAAGATCCCGGCCAACAAGCTGCACGGCGTCTATTCGTCGCCGGAAGAGGTGCGCATGGCCTACGACCACGGCGAGCTGGACCTGCAGGCGTCGGTGCGCGTGCGCATCGACGGCGAGCTGGTCGCCAGCACGGCGGGCCGCGTGCTGCTGTACGAGATCGTCCCCAAGCAGCTGCCGTTCAAGCCCGTCAACCGCGTCATGGGCAAGAAGCAGCTCGGCGATCTGATCGACAGCTGCTATCGCGCCTGCGGTCAGAAGGAGACGGTCCTCCTCGCCGACAAGCTGCGGTCGCTCGGGTACACCTACGCGACCAAGGCCGGCATCTCGATCTGCGTCGACGACTGCAGATCCCGGCGCGCAAGATCGAGCTGCTCGAGACGGCGCAGAAGGACGTGCAGGAGATCGAGGAGCAGTACACCGAGGGTCTCATCACCGACGGCGAGCGCTACAACAAGGTCGTCGACATCTGGGCCCAGGTCTCCGAGCAGATCGCCGAGGAGATGATGGGGGAGATCAGCTCGGAAGAGCTGACCAACGACGAGACCGGCGAGAAGAAGCGCAGCCCGTCGTTCAACCCGATCTACATCATGGCGGACTCGGGCGCGCGCGGTTCGGCGCAGCAGATTCGTCAGCTGGCCGGCATGCGCGGCCTGATGGCGAAGCCCTCGGGCGAGATCATCGAGACGCCGATCACCACCAACTTCCGCGAGGGGTTGTCGGTGCTCCAGTACTTCATCTCCACCCACGGCGCCCGCAAGGGTCTGGCGGACACCGCGCTCAAGACGGCGAACTCGGGGTACCTCACCCGGCGTCTGGTCGACGTGGCGCAGGACTGCATCATCGCCGAGTACGACTGCGGCACCATCGACGGCATCGAGCTGGGGGCGCTGGTCGAGGGCGGCGAGATCATCGAGAAGCTCGGTGACCGCATCCTGGGCCGCGTCGCGCTCGACGACATCTTCGACCCCTACACCGGCGAGGTCCTCGTCGGTTCGGGCGAGGAGATCACCGAGGACAAGGTCAAGATCATCGAGGACGCGGGCATCGACCACGTCAAGATCCGGTCGGTGCTCACCTGCGAGACCCGGCGCGGGATCTGCGTGCTCTGCTACGGCCGCGATCTGGCCCGCGGGCACATGGTCAACATCGGCGAGGCGGTCGGCGTCATCGCCGCCCAGTCGATCGGCGAGCCCGGCACGCAGCTGACGATGCGGACGTTCCACATCGGCGGCGTCGGTCAGGTCCGGACCGAGCAGTCACAGCTCGAGGCGCGCTACGACGGCGTGGTGAAGATCGAGAACACCAACCTGGTGAAGCGCGAGAAGACCTGGATCGTCATGAATCGCCACGGCGAGATCGTCGTCCAGGACGAGACCGGTCGCGAGCGCGAGCGCTACGGCCTCACCTACGGCGCGCGTCTGCACTTCGGTGACGGCGAGCGCGTGAAGGCGGGCAGCCTGCTCTCCGAGTGGGATCCGTTCTCGGTGCCGATCCTCACCGAGGTCTCGGGCGTCGTGAAGTTCGGCGACGTCATCGAGGGCGTGACCATGAGCGAGCAGCTCGACGAGGTCACGGGCCTGTCGCGCAAGAGCGTCACGGAGTCCAAGGACGCCGAGCTGCGGCCCCGCATCTCGCTCAAGGACGAGCACGGCAAGACGCTCAAGATCCCGAGCGGCGAGAACGACGCGCGCTACTTCCTGCCGGTGGGCTCGACCATCGCCGCGCTGGAAGGCGACCGCGTCGAGGCGGGCGACATCATCGCGCGTATCCCGCGCGAGACGACCAAGACCAAGGACATCACCGGCGGTCTGCCCCGCGTCGCCGAGCTGTTCGAGTCGCGCAAGCCGAAGGAGCACGCCGTCATCGCCGAGATCGACGGTACCGTCAGCTTCGGCAAGGACACCAAGGGCAAGCGCAAGGTCCTCATCACCCCCGAGCGCGGCGATCCCAAGGAGTACCTCATCTCCAAGGGCAAGCACCTGGCCGTCCGCGAGGGCGACAAGATCCGCGCCGGCGAGCCGCTGATGGACGGCGCCGCCAACCCGCACGACATCCTCCGGGTGCTCGGCGAGAAGGCGCTGGCCAAGTACCTGGTCGACGAGGTCCAGGAGGTCTACCGACTCCAGGGCGTCAAGATCAACGACAAGCACATCGAGACCATCGTGCGGCAGATGCTCCGCCGCATCCGGGTCATCGACGTGGGCGACACCGGCTTCCTCGTCGACGAGCACGTCGAGAAGTACCTGTTCGAGGAGGAGAACGAGCGGGTGATGGGCAAGACCGGCAAGCCCGCCCAGGGCGAGCCGTTGCTGCTCGGCATCACCAAGGCGTCGCTCTCGACCGAGAGCTTCATCTCGGCGTCGTCGTTCCAGGAGACCACCAAGGTGCTCACCGAGGCCGCCGTCTGCGGCAAGGTCGACTACCTGCGCGGCCTCAAGGAGAACGTCATCATGGGCCGCCTCATCCCGGCCGGCACCGGCCTCGGCGCTTACAAGCGCCTGTCGGTCCACGTCGAGGACAGCGGCACCGACGAGCTCCCCGCTCCGGCCATGGCCGCGGCGGCGCCCGCGCCGATCGTCCCGCCGGCCGAATAGCGCCAAGAGCCGGCCGAGTCGCTGCTCAAGAGCCCTCTCCCCGCAAGGGGGGAGGGCTTTGTTTTTTTTCTCTGCGTTACCGCTGCGGCCACAACAGCGCCGCGCCCCGGACGCCGCTGGCGTCGCCGTGGGCGGCGCGAACCAGGGCCGTCGTCAGCTGCTTGCCGACGGTGTAGCGCTCCCAGATCGCCGGGACGTTCTGGAAGATGCGGGCGTTGTTCGAGACCCCACCGCCGAGCACGATCACGCGCGGGTCGACCATGTTGATCACCATCGCCAGCGCCCGGGCCAGGCTCTGCTCGTAGCCGGCGAAGGCCTGCTCGGCGAGCGGATCGCCGTCGGCGGCTCGGCGCGCGATCTCGGTGCCGGCGGCCTCGGCGCCCCCCAGCGCCCGGTAGCTGGCCGCGAGGCCTCGTCCCGAGGTGAACGCCTCGATGCAGGGGCCGTGGCCGCAGAAACAGACGTAGGGGGCCGTCTCGCCCGGGCGTAGAAACGGCATTGTCGTGTGACTCCACTCCGTGGCGGCGCCGTTCTCGCCGGTCAGCACCCGACCGTCGACGACCAGCCCGCCGCCAACCCCCGTTCCCAGCGTCGCGCCGAAGACCACGTCGGGGCGGCCGCGGTCGAGACCGGGCGGGGGGGCGGCCGCGCCGTCAATCGCCTCGGAGAGGACGAAGCACTTGCCGTCGTTGGCCAGGCGCACCGGGCGGCCAAGGGCCGCGCCCAGATCACGGTCGAGGGGGCGATCGTTCAGGCAGGAGAGGTTCGCGTTCAGGATCACGCCCCGCTTCGGATGCAGCACCCCGGGGGTTCCAACCCCGACCGTGGCGTTGGTCCCGCCGGCCTGCAGCTCCAGCCGCGCGACCAGGTCGCGGATGGCGCCAAGCACGTCCTCATAGCTGGCCGGGGTCGCGACCCGATGGCGGGCCCGCTCCGCCCCGTCCTCGGCCAGCGCTAACCCCTCGATTTTCGTGCCACCAACGTCGATGCCGATGCGCATGGCGTCGTTGATAACACGGCACCTGGTTGCCCCGCGCACACCGGTCCTGGCGCTATACTCCGGCCCTATCATGCGTCTGGCCCCTTCCCTGGATTTCCTTCTGCGCGCGCTCGGCTCGCGCGGCTCGCGCGCCCTGCCTGTCCTGGCCTTCGGCGCGGTGGTGCTGCTCGCCTCCGACGGGCGCGCCGACGAGGCGCCGCTCAGGGCGATGCAGTTCCGCTTCACGCCGGCCAAGCACGCGCAGATCGCGATCTGGATCGAGGCCGCCGACGGCACGTTCAAGAGCACGGTCGCGTTGACCCAGGCGGTCAGCGTTCGCGGGATCGGCAATCGTCCGGGCGCCGATCAGATGAACAGCGGATACCACTGGCCGTACGGCCGGCGTGAGGGGGTGCTGCCGATCTGGGCCCACCGCCGCGCCGCCGCGCCCGGAGCAGGGCAGTTCCCACGCGTCATCTTCCAGAACCGCCCCGAGGGATACGCTTCACGGACCTGCGAGGACTCGACCCCCGACACCTACTTCTGCCTGGCCTTCAGCGGCGACAGCAGCAAGGCCGGTCTCGACGCGATCAGCTGCGCCAGCGGTTTCAACAGCGACAAGGGGCGCAAGATGCTGCCCGCCGACGTCGCCGCGGGCTACGCGGAGCCCTTCGAGGCCGGGGGCGTCGATGGCATGCGCGCGCTGACGCTCACCTCGATCTATCCCCCGCGGCGCGACATCACTCCCTGCGCGCCCGACCCCGATCCGGTGTGCCGTCCCGGCTCCCTGCGCGCCTGCAACGACTTCCCCGACGCGGCCACGTACGACGCCGAGGCACGCGCTGCGATGCCCGACATCGACGTCGTCACCATGGCGACACCTCCCGCCGAGAGGGAGGCGCAGGTGATGTTTTCGATCCCCAACGACTGGGTCGCGGGCGAATACGTCGCCTGGATCGAGGTGAACACCGAGGGGGACTACAACGCGACCTTCAACGACAACAACTATCCCACGCCCGAGGGGACGGCCTGGGACAGCTGGGCGGTGCAGACCGGGTATCCGTACCGTGGTCAGCCGTCGGTGATCTATCGCGTGCCGTTCACGCTGGGCGCCTCGGGTACGTTTTCGGCCAGCACGCCCGCCGGCTACGGGTCCGTCGACGGCAACGCGGTCGACATCGGTGTGATGCACATGATGGACGGCACCATCACCGACGATCCGACCGGCACGCCTGGCAGCGGCGCCGATCGGCTTCGCCAGGGCGACCCGGAGACCCAGCGGGTCACCCTCGAGGTGCGCGACTGCGCTCCGCACGACGCGCCCGCTATGCCCGGTGAGGTCGGGACCCAGCCGTCCACGGATACCAAGCATTCGCACGAATGGGGCGGGCTCCACTTCACCGTCGGGGCGAGCGTTCTGCCGATCGCCAAGTACGACGTTCGGTTCAGCGCCTCTCCCATCACCACGGACGATCCCGAGACGTTCGTCAGGGCGTTTCACGCGGTCACCGCCGATCAGACCATGACCGGCCTCGTCGTGCCGACGGGGCAGCCGCCCGGAACCGCCGTCGACGTCGACTTCGGCGGACTTCAGCCCCGCACGCACTACTGGGTGGCGGTGCGCGCGGTCGACGTCTGTAACGTGGTCAGCCCCTTCGCCGTGGCAGAGCTGACGACGACGCGGACCAACTTCACCCAGCTCTCCGGCTGCTTCGTCGCCACAGCCGCCTGGGGCTCGGCCCTCGCGCCGCAGGTGGCCGCGCTTCGCCAGGTCCGCGACCGGCTCCTCGGCCAGAACGCGCTCTTCACGGCCGGGGCCGAGCTCTACTACCGCTCGGGCCCCGCCGCCGCGGAGGTGCTCCGCCGCAGCGACACCGCCCGGGCGCTGACACGTACCCTGCTTGGCCCCGTCGGAACGCTGGCCCAGGCCGGTCTGGCGGCCGCCTCGGGCTGGTAACGCCCGTCACCCGGGGCTGGGCCGCCCGCAACCTCAGGCGGAATCCCACTGATCCCCAGCAGGCGACCCCGGAAATAGGGGGGCCAAGCGGCGCCGGGGTGGGGCGAAAGGCCCGCAGGAGGACCGGGGGGACAAAAGGGCCGTTGACAAGCGGTTGGCCCTCCCTATAATCCCGCCTTCTTGCGCCCGCGGTCTGCGCGGTCGCAGCCCCTTCGCAGCAGAAAACACGAGGTTTTTCCCGCTCCATGCCCACCATCAACCAGCTGGTCAAATTCGGTCGCAAGGCCCAGCGGCGCAAGACGGCGTCGCCGGCGCTGATGGCCTGCCCACAGCGCCGCGGTGTCTGCGTGCGCGTGTACACGACGACTCCGAAGAAGCCGAACTCGGCGCTGCGCAAGGTCGCGCGCGTTCGGCTGACCAACGGAATGGAAGTGACGACGTACATCCCGGGCGAAGGTCACAACCTGCAGGAGCACTCGGTGGTGATGATCCGCGGCGGCCGCGTGAAGGACCTCCCGGGCGTTCGCTACCACATCATCCGCGGCACGCTCGATACCTCGGGCGTCACCAACCGTCGCCAGGGCCGTTCGAAGTACGGCGCCAAGCGGCCTAAGTAACTCTCGGAACCAGGACTAGAAAGCAATGCCACGCAAAGGTGAAGTTCCGAAGCGCAAGCCGCTCCCCGATCCGAAGTTCACGGATCAGCCGGTCGATACCCGCCGGCGGGTGACGAAGTTCGTCAACACCGTCATGAAGTCGGGCAAGAAGTCGATTGCGGAGCGCATCGTCTATCGCGCGCTGGACATCGTCGCCGAGAAGGCGAAGGACGATCCGGTAAAGGTGTGGGATCGCGCCCTCAGCAACGTGCAGCCGAAGGTCGAGGTCAAGTCTCGCCGGGTCGGTGGCGCGACCTACCAGGTGCCGGTCGACGTTCGTCCCGGATCGCGCCTTGGCGCTCGGCATGCGGTGGCTGATCGGGGCGGCCCGGGATCGCTCGGACGGTCGCACCATGCAGGAAAAGCTGGCCGGCGAGCTCCTGGACGCGTCGTCGAACAAGGGCAACGCGGTCAAGAAGCGCGAAGACACGCACAAGATGGCCGACGCCAACAAGGCGTTCGCTCACTATCGTTGGTAGGTTTCAGGACTCACACAACAAACTCTTTTTCGTAACGACGGACCTGACGGTCCCGGACGCTGGATGAGCCAGCGGACGCGGACCGGCTGAGCGTCGGAAAGGCAACTCGGCAGTCGTGGCTCGGACATTTCCCATAGCGCAGATCCGCAACATCGGGATCATGGCGCACATCGACGCGGGGAAAACCACGACCACCGAGCGTGTCCTGTTCTATACCGGCGTCTCCCGCAAGATGGGCGAGGTCCACGACGGGACGACCCAGATGGACTGGATGGAGCAGGAGCAGGAGCGCGGCATCACCATCACCGCCGCCTCCACCACCTGCTTCTGGCGCGAGGCGCGGATCAACATCATCGACACGCCCGGGCACGTCGACTTCACGATCGAGGTCGAGCGTTCGTTGCGGGTGCTGGACGGCGCGATCGCGGTCTTCTGCGCCGTCGGCGGCGTCGAGCCCCAGTCCGAGACGGTCTGGCGCCAGGCCGACAAGTACGGCGTTCCGCGGGTCGCCTTCATCAACAAGTGCGACCGCGTTGGTGCCGATCCCGACCGCTGCGTGCGCGAGATCCGCGAACGCCTCAAGGGCGCGGCCATCGTCATACAGATCCCGAACGGGCTGGAGGATGAGTTCACCGGCGTCGTCGACCTGATCGAGATGAAGCTCGTCGACTGGGAAGACGACGGTCTCGGCGCCGCCCCGGTCTCCAAGGAGATCCCCGAGGAGCTGGCCGAGGCGGCCGCGACTGCCCGCGCGACGATGATCGAGGCGATCGCCGAGGCGGACGACGAGGCGATGCGCGCCTATCTGGAAGAGCGCCCGCTGACGCCCGCGTTCCTCCGCGCCGCGCTTCGTCGGGCCACGGTGGCCGGGCGCGCGGTTCCGGTGCTGGTCGGGGCGGCCTTCAAGAACAAGGGCGTGCAGCCGCTGCTGGACGCGGTGGTCGACTACCTGCCGTCGCCGCTGGACGTCGCGGCCGTGATGGGCAAGGACCCGAACGGCATGGAGATCCCGCGCCGCGCCGACGACGCCGAGCCGTTTTCGGCGCTGGCGTTCAAGATCATGAACGACCCGTTCGTCGGGACGTTGACCTACTTCCGCGTCTACTCCGGCAAGATCGAGGCGGGCGCCACCGTCTACAACGCCGTCAAGGGGAAGCGCGAGCGGATCGGGCGCCTCCTGCAGATGCACGCCAACAAGCGCGAGGACGTCAAGGAGGTGACCTGCGGCAACATCGCCGCGGCCGCCGGCCTGCGCGTCACCACCACCGGCGACACGCTGTGCGACGAGAAGGCGCCGGTCGTTCTCGAGGTGATGGACTTCCCGGCGCCGGTCATCGCCATCGCGATCGAGCCCAAGACCCAGGTCAACCAGGACAGGCTGACGCTGGCCCTGCAGAAGCTGGCGGTCGAGGACCCGTCGTTCACCGTCAAGGTCGACGCCGAGACCGGGCAGACGATCATCTCGGGGATGGGCGAGCTCCACCTGGAGATCATCGTCGACCGGCTGGTTCGCGAGTTCAAGATCGAGGCCTACGTCGGCCGACCGCAGGTCGCCTACCGCGAGACGATCGCGCACCCCGCCGACGCCGAGGGGCGTTTCATCCGCCAGACCGGCGGCCGCGGCCAGTACGGTCACGTGCAGCTGCACGTCGAGCCGGCCGAGGGGAAGGGGATCGTTTTCGAGGACGCGACCGTCGGCGGCGTGGTGCCGCGCGAGTTCGTTCCGGCGGTCGAGCGCGGCGTGCGCGAGTCGCTGGCCCGCGGAATCATGGCCGGCTACCCGGTGATCGACGTCGCCGTCCGTCTGACCGGCGGCAGCTATCACGAGCTCGACTCCAGCGAGATGGCGTTCCAGATCGCCGGCTCGATGGGGGCGCAGGCGGCGGCGCGCGAGGCCGGGCCGGTGCTGCTCGAGCCGGTGATGCAGGTCGAGGTGCTGACGCCCGACGAGTTCATGGGCGAGGTGACCGGCAACCTGTCGTCGCGGCGCGGACGCGTCTCGGGGATGGAGGCGCGGGGCGTCGCTCAGGCGATCACCGCCGAGGTGCCCCTCGCCAACATGTTCGGCTATTCGACCGACGTCCGCTCGATGACGCAGGGGCGGGCGACCTACACGATGCAGTTCGCGCGGTACGCGCCCGTACCGACGCACGTGACGGAATCGATCGTCGAACGTATGCGCGGAGCTTACTGAGAACCTTTCTGCGAGAACCTTCGAGGAGACACGGATCATGGCCAAAGAAAAGTTCGTACGGAACAAGCCGCACCTGAACATCGGGACGATCGGGCACGTCGACCACGGGAAGACGACGCTGACGGCGGCGATCACGAAGGTGCTGACGAAGAAGGGCTTCGCGAAGTTCCTGGCGTACGACCAGATCGACAAGGCACCCGAGGAGCGAGAGCGCGGAATCACGATCGCGATCGCGCACGTGGAGTACGAGACGGACAAGCGGCACTACGCGCACGTCGACTGCCCCGGGCACGCGGACTACATCAAGAACATGATCACCGGGGCGGCGCAGATGGACGGCGCGATCCTGGTGGTGTCAGCGCCTGACGGGCCGATGCCGCAGACGCGGGAGCACATCCTTTTGGGGCGTCAGGTCGGCATCCCCGCGATCGTCGTTTACCTGAACAAGGTGGACATGATCGCGAAAGAGGACGCGGAGCTGCTGGACCTGGTGGAGATGGAGCTGCGCGAGCTTCTGTCGAAGTACCAGTACCCGGGCGACGAGACGCCGATCGTGCGCGGGAGCGCGCTGAAGGCGCTGGAGGGCGATCCTGGAGAGCTGGGAGAGCCGTCGGTGCTGAAGCTGCTGGACGCGTGCGACTCGTTCATCAAGGAGCCGAAGCGTGAGATCGACAAGCCGTTCCTGATGCCGGTGGAGGACGTGTTCACGATCTCCGGGCGCGGGACTGTTGTGACGGGGCGCGTGGAGCGCGGAATCGTGAAGGTCGGGGAGGAGATCGAGATCGTGGGTTTCCGCGACACGACGAAGACGGTCGTGACGGGCGTGGAGATGTTCCGGAAGCTGCTGGACGAGGGGCGCGCCGGGGACAACATCGGGGCGCTGCTGCGCGGGACGAAGCGAGAAGAGATCGAGCGCGGGCAGGTGCTGGCGAAGCCTGGGAGCATCACGCCGCACAAGAACTTCATGGGCGAGGTCTATATCCTCAAGAAGGAAGAGGGTGGGCGACACACGCCGTTCTTCAAGGGGTACCGGCCGCAGTTCTACTTCCGGACGACGGACGTGACGGGGCTTTGCACGCTGCCGGAGGGTGCGGAGATGGTGATGCCCGGGGACAACGTGAGCCTGAAGATCGAGCTCATCACGCCGATCGCCTGCGAGGAAGGTCTGCGCTTCGCGATTCGCGAGGGTGGCAAGACCGTCGGCGCCGGCGTCGTCACCAAGATCCTCCCCGACGACGTGAAGAAGTAAGACAAGAGAAGAGGTCAAGAAGTGACTCCAAAGATTCGCATTCGTCTCAAGGCATACGACCACCGGCTGCTCGATCAGTCGGCGAACGAGATCGTCGACACCGCCAAGCGGACCGGCGCCACCGTGGCCGGTCCGGTGCCGTTGCCGACCAAGATCAACAAGTTCACCGTGCTGCGCTCGCCGCACGTCGACAAGAAATCGCGGGAGCAGTTCGAGATCCGCACGCACAAGCGGCTGCTCGACATCCTGGAGCCGACCCAGCAGACCCTGGACGCGCTGATGAAGCTCGACCTGTCGGCTGGCGTCGACGTCGAAATCAAGACCTGATCGATTCGAGGCGTTCCCCATGCAGATCGACATCGTGAACATCGAAGGCAAGAAGGTGGGTCAGGCTGACCTGTCTGACGCCGTCTTCGGGACCAAGGTGAAGGACTACCTCCTGTGGGAGGTGGTCAAGGCGCAGCAGGCAGCCAAGCGCGCCGGCACGCACGACACCAAGACCCGCGACGAGGTGCGAGGCGGCGGCAAGAAGCCGTACAAGCAGAAGGGTACCGGCAACGCCCGCCAGGGCTCGAGCCGCGCCCCCAACCACGTCGGTGGCGGCAAGGTGTTCGGGCCGCATCCGCGCGACTACGAGTACACGGTGCCGAAGAAGGTGAAGCGCGCCGCGCTCGCCTCGGCGCTGTCGCTCCGCGCCCAGGAAAAGAAGCTGGTCGTGGTCGACGTGCTCACGTTCGATGCGCCCAAGACCAAGCGGCTGGCCGGCATCCTGAAGGCGCTCGGCGCCGACAAGGCGGTCGTCGTGGACGGCAAGACCAACGTCAACCTGTCGAAGTCGGTGCGCAACCTCCCCAAGGCCAAGTACCTGGCCCCCGAGGGATTGAACGTCTACGACATCCTGAACCACCCGACCCTCGTCATCGCGGCGGGCGCGGTCAAAGCCATCGAGGCCCGCATCCTGCCGGCCGAGCCGAAGGACAAGGCCGCCTAACCGCGACCTCAACGGAGACGATTCATGCGTTCACCAGAACAAATCATCAAGCGGCCGCTGCTGACCGAGAAGGGGACCCGCCTCAAAGAGAGCGGCGGGCAGGGCGGCGAGCTGGATCCGGAGTCGATCAAGTCGCAGCTGCTGTTCGAGGTTGCGCGCGACGCCAACAAGATCGAGATCCGCAACGCGGTCGAGAAGCTGTGGAACGTCGACGTGCTATCCGTGCGCACGGCGGTGGTACGCGGCAAGGAGAAGCGGATGGGTCGCTTCGTCGGCAAGCGTTCCAACTGGAAGAAGGCCGTGGTGACCATCGCCGCCGGTCAAAACGTCGAGTTCTTCGAGGGAGTGTAAGCGCCATGGGTCTTCGTCCGCACAACGCCATCACCCCCGGAACCCGTCATCGGGTCGCCGCCGACTTTTCGGAGCTCTCGCAGGGCAACCGGCCGGAGAAGTCGCTCACCGCCCCGCTGTCGAAGACGGGCGGCCGCAATCACTTCGGCCGCATCACCTCGCGCTTTCGCGGCGGCGGTCACAAGCGCCGCTATCGCGTGATCGACTTCCGCCGCGACAAGATCGGCGTCCCCGCCAAGGTGGCGACCGTCGAGTACGATCCGAACCGCACCGCGCGCATCGCCCTCCTGCACTACGCCGACGGCGAGAAGCGCTACATCCTCTGCCCCGACGGGCTGAAGGTGGGCGACCAGGTGCTGTCGTCGCGCAACGCCGACATCAAGCCGGGGAACAACCTGCCGCTGCGGTTCATCCCGCTCGGCACCACGATCCACAACATCGAGCTCAAGATCTCGGGCGGCGCGCAGCTCTGCCGCTCGGCCGGGACCGGCGCTCAGGTGATGGCGAAAGAGGGCGACTGGGGCCAGATTCGGTTGCCGTCGGGCGAGACCCGCCGGGTCCACCTGGAGTGCCGCGCCACCATCGGCCAGGTCGGCAACATCGAGCACGGCAGCGTCCACGTCGGCAAGGCGGGGCGCACGCGCTGGAAGGGGCGCCGCCCCCACAACCGCGGTGTCACGATGAACCCGGTCGATCACCCGATGGGCGGCGGCGAAGGCCGGTCGTCAGGTGGCCGTCATCCCTGCTCGCCCTGGGGCCAGCTGTCGAAGGGGCTCAAGACCCGCGAGAACAAACGGACCGATTCGATGATCATCAAACACCGCGGCAAGAAGGCGTAAAGCCGGCCTAGCGGTAAAGACCCAGAGGAAGACATGGCACGCTCAGTCAAAAAAGGTCCGTTCATCGACGCCAGCCTGATGAAGAAGGTGGTCGAGGCGCAACGGGTGAAGTCCAAGAAGGTGGTCAAGACCTGGTCGCGCCGCTCGACGATTCTCCCCGAGATGCTGGGGATGACGTTCGCGGTGCACAACGGTCGCAAGTTCGTTCCGGTGTTCACCACCGAGAACATGGTCGGTCACAAGCTGGGCGAGTTTGCCCCCACCCGGACCTTCCACGGTCACTCGGGCGAGCGCAAAGCGGCGGCTGGCGGCGGTGGCGCCCCGGCAGCGGCAGCGGCCGCGGCCAAGAAGTAAGTAACGAGGAGACGACATGGCACGCGCTGTTTTGAGACGCTTCCGTGAGTCGCCCCGCAAAGTGCGGGCGGTGGCGGACATGATCCGTGGTCGGTCGGTGGACGACGCGATGTCGATCCTGCGCATGCAGCAGCGCAAGGCCGCCACCATGTTGACCAAGGTGCTCGGCTCGGCGATCGCGAACGCGACCGAGAACGAGAAAGCCGACGCCGACAAGCTGGTGGTCACCAAGGTGTTCATCGACGGTGGCCCCGTGACCAAGCGCTGGATGGCGCGGTCGATGGGGCGCGCCAACCGCCTCAACAGCCGCACCTCGCACGTGACGGTCATCGTCGACGTTCCCGAATAAGGAAAAGGTTCAGAAATGGGACAAAAAACGCATCCGGTAGGTTTCCGCCTCGGCGTCGTCCGCGGCTGGAGCTCGAAGTGGTACTCCGAGAAGGATTTCTCGAAGTGGCTGCATGAGGATCTGCGCCTCAAGCGGTTCGTGAAGCAGAAGCTGAACCACGCCGGCGTGTCGGCGGTCGAGGTCGAGCGTGCGGCGAACAAGGTGAAGATCAACATCTTCACGGCGCGCCCGGGCATCGTGATCGGCAAGCGTGGCGCCGGCGTCGAGACCCTGAAGAAAGAGGTACAGGAGCTCACCTCCAACGAGGTGTTCCTGAACATTCAGGAGGTCCGCAAGGCCGAGACCAACGCGCAGCTGGTTGCCGAGAACGTGGCGACGCAGCTCGAGCGCCGGGTCGCTTTCCGGCGCGCGATGAAGAAGTCGGTGCAGACGGCGATGAAGTTCGGCGCCAAGGGGATCCGCCTCGCCTGCGCCGGCCGTCTCGGCGGCGCCGAGATGGCCCGCTACGAGTGGTACCACGAGGGTCGGGTGCCGCTGCACACGCTGCGCGCCGACATCGAGTACGGCACCACCGAGGCGCACACCACGTACGGCGCCATCGGCGTCAAATGCTGGATCTTCAAGGGCGAGGTTCTGCCGCAGCGGAACTCGCGGCTGGCCTAGTAGGAGAGAACGATGCTCGCTCCCAAGAAAGTAAAGTGGCGTAAGCAGCAGAAGGGCCGCATGACGGGCCGTTCGAAGGGCGCGACCGAGATCGCGTTCGGCGAGTACGGTCTGCAGGCGCTCACCTGCGGCTTCGTGACCTCGCGCCAGATCGAGGCCGCGCGTATCGCGATCTCGCGTCACGTGAAGCGCGGCGGAAAGCTCTACATCCGCATCTTCCCGGACAAGCCGATCTCGAAGAAGCCGGCCGAAACCCGCATGGGTCACGGCAAAGGGAACCCCGAGGAGTGGGTCGCCGTCGTGCGCCCCGGGCGCGTGATGTACGAGCTCGAGGGGGTCGACGAGACGCTGGCGCGGCAGGCCTTCCACCTGGCCGAGCACAAGCTGGCCGTCCAGACCCGGTTCCTGGCGCGGGAGGCGCGGATATGAAAGGCCTGAGCGCGAAGGACCTGCGGGGCAACGACCCCACCGAGCTGCGCAGCACGGCGCGCAAGCTGGAGGAGGATCTGTTCAAGCACCGCTTGAAGCAGAACACCAACCAGCTGGAGAACACCATGCTGTTGCGGAACACGCGCCGGGACATCGCGCGCGTGAACACCGTCCTCGCCGAGCGGCTGCGCGCGCTCGGCGGCGGGGCTGCCCCGGCCAAGGCAACGACGGCGACGGCGGCGGACGAGAGTGTCACCGCGCCGGCCGCGGCCAAGCCGACCAAGGCGAAAGCGCCCAAGGCCAAGGCTGAAACGAAGCAGACGCAGAAGAAGCAGACGCAGCAGAAGAAGGAGAGCTAGCCGTGCCTGGTCACAAAATTCACAAGCGCCGCATGATCGGCGTCGTCACCAGCGACAAGATGAACAAGACCCGCGTCGTGGTGGTCGAGCGGCGTCTGGCCCACGAAAAGTACGGCAAGTACATGACGAGCCGGACGAAGTACAAGGCCCACGACGAGAAGAACGAGTTCAAGACCGGCGACCGCGTGCAGATCGTCGAGAGCCGCCCGTTGTCGCGCGACAAGCGCTGGCGCGTCGAGAAGCTGATCGAACGCGCGCAAGAAGCATAGAGAAGGGCCTTCATCCAATGGTTCAAACCACCACAACGCTCGACGTCGCCGACAACTCGGGCGCCAAGAAGATCATGTGTATCCGGGTGCTCGGCGGCACCAAACGCAAGTACGCCTCGCTGGGCGACGTGATCGTCGTGTCGGTCAAAGAGGCGATCCCGAACGCCAAGGTGAAGAAGGGCGAGGTCGCCAAGGCGGTGATCGTGCGGACCAAGAAGGAGGTCTCGCGCGCGGACGGTTCGTACATCCGGTTCGATACGAACTCGGCCGTGCTGGTCGACAAGGACAACGAGCCGGTGGGGACCCGCATCTTCGGCCCGGTCGCGCGCGAGCTGCGTGCGAAGCGGTTCATGAAGATCATCTCGCTGGCCCCGGAGGTGCTGTAGCCATGCACGTGCGCAAGGGAGATCAGGTCGTCGTCATCTCCGGCAAGGAGAAGGGGAAGCGCGGCCGCGTGCTGCGCCTCATGACCGAGAAGAACCGCGTCGTCATCGAGCGGGTCAACATGGTCAAGCGCCACACCAAGCCGACGCAGCGCAACCCGCGCGGCGGAATCCTGGAGAAAGAGGGTTCGATCGAGGGGTCGAACGTCTCGCTCTGGTGCGGAAAGTGCGCCGCGCCCCGTCGGGCCCGCCACCAGCACCAGGAGAAAACCGAAGGACAGGACAAGCGCCGCATCTGCGCGAAGTGCAGCACGGTGTTCGAGACCGCCTAGCGGTAACTCGGCAAGACGTTCGGAAGAGGATTCGGAAGAGGATTAAGACATGGCCGAAGAAAAAGACGAGAAGGCAAAGGCCGGCGGCAAGCCGGCGCTGACGCCCGAGCAAGAGGCCGAGGCGGCCGCCAAGAAGGCCGCGCGCGCCGACGCCAAAGCCAAGGGTGGCAAGGCGCCCAAGGGCAAAGCGGCTGTCGCCGAGGTCGCGGCGGAGCGGGTCAAGCGCGACCAGCCCTCGCGCCTGCGCAAGCTCTACGACGCCGAGATTCGCGAGAAGCTGATCGCGGAGTTCAGCCTCACGAACCGGATGGAGGCGCCGCGCCTCACCAAGATCACGATCAACATGGGCCTCGGCGAAGCGGTGTCGAACCCGAAGCTGCTCGACAGCGCCGTCGACGAGCTGGGGGCGATCACGGGCCAGCGCCCCGTGGTCACCAAGGCCAAGAAGTCGATCGCGGTGTTCAAGCTTCGCGCAGGCCAGAAGATCGGCGCGATGGTCACGCTGCGGCGCGATCAGATGTACGAGTTCTACGATCGACTGGTCAACTTCGCGCTCCCGCGCGTGCGCGACTTCAAGGGCGTTTCTCCGAAGGCGTTCGACGGGCGTGGCAACTACACGCTGGGCGTTCGCGAGGAGATCATCTTCCCGGAGATCAACTTCGAGAAGCTGGATAAGCCGAAGGGGATGAACATCACCATCGGCACCACTGCTGTGAACGACGAGCAGGGGCGCGCGCTCCTCCGTCATCTCGGAATGCCGTTCAGGAACTAACCATGGCCAAAACCGTTGATATGCCCGCAAACAAGCAGCCGCCCAAGTGGCGCGTCCGGCACCGGAACCGGTGCCACCACTGTGGGCGCGCGCGCGCGTTCCTGCGCAAGTTCGATATGTGCAGGATCTGCTTTCGCAACCTTGCGTTGCGGGGCGACATCCCGGGCGTCATCAAATCGAGCTGGTAGAGGGTGATTGCATGTCAATGACTGATCCAATCTCAGATTTCTTGGCGCGGATTCGCAACGCGATTCTGGCCCGCCACGCCGAGGTGTTGGCGCCGTCGTCCAAGCTGAAGGTCAAGCTTTGCGACCTTCTCAAGGACGAGGGCTACATCGCCGGATACGACGTTCGGGAGGAGGACGGGATGCCCGAGATCGTCGTCAAGCTCCGGTGGGCCGATCCGCGCACCAACGCGATCACCGGCCTGCGCCGGCGTTCGCGTCCGGGGCAGCGGATGTACGTCCGCCACGGGACGATTCCCAAGGTCCGTTCGGGGCTCGGGATCGCGATCCTGTCCACCTCGAAGGGGCTGATGACCGACCGAGCCGCCCGCAAGGCGGGGCTGGGCGGCGAGCTGCTCTGCGAAGTCTGGTAAAGGAGCCCGATCCATGTCTCGAATCGGAAGAAAGGTGCTGCCACTCCCCAAGGGAGTGACGCTCGCGCAGAAGCCGGGCTTGATCAGCGTCAAGGGTCCCAAGGGTGAGCTCTCCAAGGCGATGCCCACCGGGATCTCGGTGAAGACCGAGGCTGACAAGCTCACGGTGGTGCGCGCCGACGACTCGCGCGAGAACCGGGCCAAGCATGGCCTGATTCGCGCGCACCTGGCCAACATGGTCAAGGGCGTCACCGACGGGTGGACGCGTGAGCTGGAGATCAACGGCGTCGGTTATCGCGCCGAGGTCGCCGGCGACACGATCAACATGGCGCTCGGCTACTCGCACCCGGTGGCGTTCAAGCTGCCGAAGGGCGTGTCGGCCAAGGTGGAAAAGAACCGCGTCACGCTGTCGAGCGCCGACCGGGACCTCCTGGGGCAGACCGCGGCCAAGGTGCGCGAGCTTCGCCCCCCCGAGCCCTACAAGGGCAAGGGCGTGAAGTACGTTGAAGAGGTCATCAAGCGCAAGACCGGCAAGGCCGGCGCGACTGGTGGGGGCGGCTAAGCCGTCGCGTTGGGATAACAGAGGCACAAATGCAAATCGACATCAGCTTCAAGAAGGCAGGCCGCAAGAAGCGGCACGTCTCGGCCCGCAAACGGATCGAGGGGACCGCCGAGCGCCCGCGGCTGGCGATCTTCCGCAGCACCCGCCACATCTACGCCCAGGTGATCGACGACCTGCAGGCGAAGACGTTGGTGGCCACCTCCGATCTGGCGTTCGCCAAGACGGACGCGGCTGCGGACGACGCCGGCAAGAAGGTGCGCGCCAAGCAGGTCGGCACCGCGATCGCCAAGGCGTGCCTCGCCAAGGGGATCGACGAAGGTCGTGTTCGACCGTGCTGGCTACAAGTACCACGGCCGGGTCTCGGCGCTCGCCGACGGCGCCCGCGAGGCCGGTCTGAAGTTCTAACCAAGTAAACCAGAGGGCAAAGGTTACGCATGGCAATCAATTACGAAGACGTCGGCGAGCTCGTCGACAGCGTGGTGTTCATCAACCGCGTCGCCAAGGTCGTCAAGGGCGGTCGCCGCTTCTCGTTCTCGGCCCTCGTGGTGGTCGGCGATCAGCGCGGCTACGTCGGGGCCGGCCTCGGTAAGGCCAACGAGGTTCCCGAGGCGATCCGCAAGGGGACGGAGCAGGCGAAGAAGAACCTGTTCCGCATCCCGCTGGTCGGCGGCACGATCCCGCACGAGGTGCAGGGGCACTTCGGCGCGGGCGCGGTGCTGCTGCGGCCGGCCAGCGCCGGGACCGGCGTCATCGCCGGCGGGGCCGTGCGCCCTGTACTTGAAGTCGCGGGCGTGCAGGACATCCTTACGAAGTGCATCGGCACGTCGAACCCGCACAACGTCATTCACGCGACCATCGACGCCCTTCAGCAGCTGCGCAGCGCCGACATCGCCGCCGGGCTGCGTGGCAAGACGCTCGCGGAGGTCAGGGAGTAGTCATGGCCAAGTCGCTGCGCGTAACCCTGGTGCGGAGCGGGATCAACCGCCAGGAGACGCAAAAGAGGACGATCCGCGGGTTGGGGCTCCACAAGATGGGTGTCGCGGTAACGTTGCCCGACAACGAGTCGGTGCGTGGCATGATCCGCGCCGTTTCGCACCTGGTTCGCGTCGAGAAAGCGGAATAGAGGAACGCAATGGGCACTACGCTGCACACGTTGAAGGCGCCGAAGGGCGCGACCCGCAACCGCAAGCGCATCGGCCGCGGGCCCGGGTCGGGCACGGGCGAACAGTCCGGCAAAGGCGTCAAGGGGCAGAAGGCCCGCACCGGTCATCACGGCGCGCGCCTCGGCTTCGAGGGCGGTCAGATGCCGATGCAGCGCCGCTTCCCGAAGAAGGGGTTCAAGAACCCGTTCCGGGACGAGCTGTTCGCGGTCAACGTCGGCGCGCTGGAGAAGCGTTTCCCGGCGGGCGTCGTCGACCTGGCGACCCTGCAGGGGGCCGGCATGGTCCCGCGCAGCCTCAGCACGGTGAAGATCCTGGGCGAGGGGGACCTCAAGAAGAAGTTCACCGTCAAGGCGACGGCGTTCTCCGCGTCGGCGAAGCAGAAGATCGAGGCGGCCGGCGGAACGGTCGAGGTCATCCCGACACGCGCCCCGGCTCGCGCCGCGGGCTGAACGAGCAGGCCATGGCGTCCGGGCTCCAAAATATCGGCAAGATCCCCGAGCTGCGTCGGCGCATCCTCTTCACGCTGACGCTGCTGGCGGTCTACCGCATCGGTGCGTTCGTCACGACCCCGGGCGTGAACCGCGCCATCATGGCCAAGATCGTCAACCAGGCCTCTGGGACGTTCCTGGGCCTGTTCAACATGTTCTCGGGCGGCGCGCTCGAGCAGATGTCGATCTTCGCGCTCGGCATCATGCCGTACATCAGCGCGTCGATCATTCTGCAGCTCCTCACCGTCGTCATCCCCAAGCTGGAGCAGGTCCAGAAGGAAGGGGAGATGGGGCGGCGGCGCATCAACCAGTACACGCGCTACGGCTGCGTGGTGCTGTCGTTGATCCAGTCGTTCTTCATTGCCCGCTGGCTCGAGTCCAACAACCGGGCCTACGCGCAGTTCGGTCAGGTGGTCACCGATCCAGGTTGGAGCTTCCGCCTGCTGACCATGATCTCGCTGACCACCGGGACGGCGTTCATCATGTGGCTCGGCGAGCAGATCACCGAGCGAGGCATCGGTAACGGCATCTCGCTGATCATCTTCGCCGGCATAGTCACGGACATGCCGGACGCCGCGGTCCGCATGTTCTCGAAGGCCAAGACCGGCGACATCACCGCCTTCGATCTCGCCGTGATCGGCGTGCTGATCGTCATGGTGGTCGGGGTGATCATCTTCTTCGAACGGGGGCAGAGACGAATACCCGTCCAATACGCCAAACGGGTGGTCGGCCGTAAGGTGATGGGCGGGCAGTCGACCCACCTGCCGCTGAAGGTCAACACCGCCGGCGTCATCCCGCCGATCTTCGCCTCGTCGATCCTGATGTTCCCGCAGCAGATCGCGTCGTTCGTGCAGACCCCCTGGATGCAGCGGATCTCGGAGGCGCTGCACCCGGGCGACTGGCGCTACAACCTCATCTACATCGGGCTCATCGTCTTCTTCTGTTACTTCTACACGGCCGTCACCTTCAACCCGGTCGACGTGGCCGACAACATGAAGAAGTACGGCGGCTTCATCCCGGGCATCCGCCCGGGCAAGGCGACCGCCGCCTACATCGACAAGGTCCTGACCCGCATCACCTTCGGCGGCGCCGTCTACATCTCGGCGATTTGCGTCCTGCCGTCGCTGTTGCACGAGAAGATGAAGGTTCCGTTCTACTTCGGCGGCACCGGCCTGATGATCGTCGTCGGGGTCGCGCTGGACACCGTCCAGCAGATCGAATCCCACCTCATCACCCGCAACTACGAGGGCTTCACTGGCCCCCGTGGACCCCGGATCCGCGGCCGCGGGACCCGTCCGTCGGGCGCCGGCGGCAACTGAGTGAAGAAGTCGGGCGTTGAGTGAGAACCTCCTGCTGTTCGGGCCTCCGGGCGTCGGCAAGGGGACGCAGGCGCAGCGCCTCTCCGCCGTCTTCAAGATCCCGCACGTCGCGACCGGAGACATGCTCCGCACCGCGATCCGCTCGTACACGCCCCTCGGCAAGCGGGCCAAGGAGTTCATCGATCAGGGGCAGCTGGTCCCCGACGAGGTTGTGCTCGAGCTCATCGGGGAGCGGCTGCAGCAGCCCGACACCGTCCGCGGGTTCCTGCTCGACGGCTTTCCGCGCACCATCCCCCAGGCGGAGGCGCTCAGTCGGATGCTGACCGGGTACGGAAAGAAGCTCGACCACGTGCTCGTGCTCGACGCCCCGGAGGAGGAGCTGGTGTTGCGGATCTCGGGCCGCCGCACCTGCGAGAGCTGTCAGGCGAGCTATCACGTGACCGCCCGGCCGCCCAAGGCGCCGGGCATCTGCGATCGCTGCGGGGGCGTGCTGAGTCACCGCAGCGACGACTCCGAGGGCATCGTCCGCAACCGCCTGCGGGAGTTCAAGGCCAAGACCATGCCGGTCGCCGACTACTTCGACACCAACGGTTACCCGGTCCGGCGCATCAACGCCAACGGCAACATGGACCAGATCTTCGGCCGCATCTACGCGGCCGTCTTGCTGCCTTAAGACGCGCAATGCCGATTCAACTCAAGAGCCCGGCCGAGATCGCCAAGCTACGCGAGGCCAACCTGGTCGTCGCCGACGTGCTGGACCAGCTGGAGGCGGCGTCGAAGCCCGGGGTCTCGACCTGGGATCTGAACGAGCTCGCGATGCAGCGACTCAAGCAGCTCAAGGCCGAGTCGGCGTTCCTGGGCTACGGCCACCCCAAGTACCCGGCGGTGGTCTGCACCTCGGTCAACGATGTGGTCGTCCACGGAATCCCGCGCCGGGACGTCATCCTCAAGGACGGCGACATCCTCTCGATCGACTTCGGCGCCTTCAAGGACGGCTGGTGCGGCGATTCGGCGCGGACCATCCCGATCGGAGAGGTGACCCCGGCGGCCCAGGCGCTGATGACCGCCACCCGCGAGTCGCTGGAGCGGGCCATCGCCGCCTGCGTCCCCGGTAACCGGCTGGGGGACATCGGCTGGGCGGTTCAGTCGCACGCCGAGTCCCGAGGCTACTCGGTCGTCAAACAGTTCGTGGGCCACGGGATCGGGCGGGCCATGCACGAGGAGCCCCACGTCCCGAACTACGGCGACGCCGGCAAAGGGCGGCGGCTGTCGGCCGGCCTGGTGGTGGCCATCGAGCCGATGATCAACGCCGGGGGCCCCGAGGTCGAGATTGAGCAAGATGGGTGGACGGCTGTAACCAAAGATGGTAGCCTCTCCGCCCATTTCGAGCACTCGGTCGCCATCACCGATGACGGCCCGCTGGTGCTCTCGCGGAGTTGAGGGGCGGGGAAGTGCGGTATTTGCGTCAAACATTGGGGATTCGTGCTATCGGGAGCGCTCGATGAAGGTCAGGGCTTCGGTCAAAAAGGTATGTGATAAATGCAAGGTGATCCGGCGACGTGGCGTCGTGCGGGTGATTTGCGAAAACCAGCGGCACAAGCAGCGGCAAGGCTAGGGAAGGACAACGCATGGCGCGATTAGCAGGCGTCGATCTACCGCGCAACAAGCGCATGGAGATCGCTCTCACTTACATCTACGGGATCGGCAGGGCGCTCTCGCGCAACATCCTCAAGGCCGCCGAAGTGTCGCTGGACAAGCGCACCGACGATCTCGATGACAACGAGACGCGCCGGATCCGCGAGGTGATCGAAGGCAAGCAGCTGAAGGTCGAAGGCGACCTGCGGCGCGAGGTCTCGATGAACATCAAGCGGCTGATGGACCTCGGTTGCTTCCGCGGCCTGCGCCACCGCAAGAGCCTGCCGGTTCGCGGCCAGCGAACGCATACGAACGCGCGCACGCGCAAGGGCCCGCGCAAGGGTCAGGCGATCCGCAAGAAGACCGAAGGGACGGGAGCGTAAGCCATGGCCGCTGCAGATCAGACCGGCGGGCCGAAGGCGAAGCCGAAGGCCAAGAAGGTCAAGAAGAACGTCCAGAGCGGGATCGCGCACATCACCGCGTCGTTCAACAACACAATCGTCACCATCACCGACGTCTCGGGCAACGTGGTCGCCTGGTCGTCGTCGGGGGTGAAGGGATTCAAAGGCTCGCGCAAGTCGACGCCGTTCGCCGCGCAGCTGGCGGCCGAGGACGCCGCCCACAAAGCGATGGAGCACGGCATGCGCTCTCTGAGCGTGTTCGTGAAGGGGCCGGGCTCGGGGCGCGAATCAGCGCTGCGCGCGCTGGCTTCGACTGGTTTCAAGATCACGCTCATCCGCGACCTCACCCCGATTCCTCACAACGGTTGCCGCCCGCCCAAGCGGCGTAGGGTCTGACATGGCGAATTACTCTGGACCGGTTTGCCGGCTTTGCCGGCGCGAAGACATGAAGCTGTTCCTCAAGGGGGACCGCTGCTACACGGACAAGTGCGGCTACGAACGGCGCGCTTACGCTCCCGGCCAGCACGGCCAGGCACGGCGGCGCAAGCTGTCGAACTACGGCACCCAGCTGCGCGAGAAGCAGAAGGTGAAGCGTATCTACGGCCTCGCCGAGCGGCAGTTCCGCGGCTACTACCACAAAGCGATCCGGATGAAGGGCGTTGCCGGCGAGAACCTGCTGCAGCTCCTGGAGCGGCGCCTCGACAACGTGATCTACCGGCTCGGGTTCGCTTCGGACCACGCCGAAGCGCGCCAGCTGGTTCGCCACGGCCACTTCAAGATCAACGGTGGCCGCGTCGACATTCCGTCGTTTCTCTGTCGTTCGGGCGATCAGATCGAGGTCAAGGAGCCGTCGAAGAAGGTGACGCGCATCCTCGAGAGCCTGGGCGCCGTCGACCGTCGTGGCGTGCCCAAGTGGCTCGAGCTCGACAAGGACAATTTCAAGGGCAAGCTGACCGCGCTTCCGGCGCGCGAAGATCTGACGTTGCCGATTCGCGAGCAGCTCATCGTCGAGCTCTACTCGCGATAGTTTCAGTTGCGGAATTGAAGGAGACCGAAATGGCGACCGCTGCAATGCAAACCACGACACAGAACACCTTGATCGCGCGCAACTGGCGTGACCTGATCCGCCCGCGAAAGCTGGAGGTCGAGTCCGAGTCGTTGACCGCGACGTACGGCAAGTTCACCTGCGAGCCGCTGGAGCGGGGCTTCGGGACCACGCTGGGCAACAGCCTGCGCCGGATCCTGCTGTCGTCGCTGCAGGGCGCGGCGATCACCGCCGTGAAGATCGAAGGGGCGCTGCACGAGTTCACCACCATCCCCGACGTCGTCGAGGACGTGACCGACATCGTGCTGAACCTCAAAGAGGTGCTGCTGAAGGCAGTCGACTCGAAGCCGCGCGTGCTGCGTCTCGAGAAGGACGGCGAGGGGAAGGTCACCGCGGGCGACATCCAGGTCAGCGATGGCATCGAGGTGCTGAACCCCGACCACCGCATCCTGACGTGCTCGAAGGGCGCCAAGCTGCGGCTGGAGCTGCACGCTGGCAGCGGCCGGGGCTACGTCCCGTCCGAGCGCAACAAGGGAACGCAGGTCCCCGTCGGCGTCATCCCGATCGACTCGCTGTTCTCGCCGATCCGCAAGGTCAACTTCCAGGTCACCAACGCCCGCGTCGGTCAGCAGACCGACTACGACCGGCTGACCCTGGAGGTCTGGACCAACGGCGCCGTCAAGCCCGAGGACGGGGTGGCTTTCGCCGCCAAGATCCTCAAGGACCAGCTCTCGATCTTCATCAACTTCGAGGAGGGGAGCGAGCCCGCTCACGACTCGATGGTGTCCGAGGAGCAGGCCAAGCTGAACGAGAATCTCTGGAAGTCGGTCGACGAGCTGGAGCTGTCGGTCCGCTCGGCGAACTGCCTCCAGAACGCGAACATCCGTTACATCGGCGAGCTGGTGCAGCGGACCGAGTCCGAGATGCTCAAGACCAAGAACTTCGGCCGCAAGTCGCTGAAGGAGATCAAAGAGATCCTCGCGGAGATGGGTCTGTCGCTGGGGATGAAGCTGGAAGGCTGGCCGGGCGACGGCCCGCCCAAGAAAGCGTAAGAGAAGGCCTAAAGGCCTCGCGGAAGGGGCTTCGCCCCTCCTGCGGACCTTCCCCATTTTGAAAGTGGGCCGGCGCGGCGAAGCCGCGCCTCCCCGGGAAATATCAGCGCTTCCAAGATACTGATTGGCTGCAGACAACCAGAGATAGAGAGAGTTAGACAATGCGACATCGTCGAGCTGGAGTTCACCTTTCGCGCACGTCGGCGCACCGCAAGGCGCTGTTTTCGAACCTGGTAGCGGCGCTGTTCTACAACGAGCGCATTCGCACCACCGACGCGAAGGCGAAGGAGACCCGCCGGCTCGCGGAGCGCACCATCACCTGGGCACGCCGGGTGGGTGACATCCTGGGCAAGAAGGCCGACCGCCGGACCACCGAGGAGTCCGCCCGCGTGGTCCACGCGGTCCGGATGGCCCGCCGCGTGGTGCGCGACCGCGGCGCGGTGCTGAAGCTGTTCGACGAGCTCGCCCCCCGGTACTTCGGCCGCCACGGCGGCTACACCCGGATCGTGAAGCTCTCTCAGCGTCCGGGCGATGCCGCCTCGATGTCACTGCTCGAGCTGGTCCCCGAGGACTCGGCCGCCGCTCCGAAGACCGAAGGCAAGGCCGAGAGCAAGGCGCCGGCTGCCAAGGCGAAGACCGAGACGAAGTCCGCCAAGGGCGCCGGCGGCAAGGCCGCGAAGGCCTCCGAAGGCGGCAAGGCCGAGGCCAAGGAAGCTTCCAAGAAGCCCAAGGCCAAGGCCAAGGGCGACGAGTAGCCCCGCCGTCCGAGCGGCCTCTGTAAGTCACCGTGATCTGGCCGGTTAGCCCGGCCGTCTGGACGCGCGCGGAAGCAACAGATCCGTTGTTTTTGCGCCTACAGTTTCATTCGGCTCCTGTCGAATTCGTGGGGGCAAGGCGCTGGTCGACCTTGCGACCCAGGGGAACAAGGAGCGACGCGTTCATGAACAGCGGCACGGGGGCCAAAGTGGCTGAGAACCAAAATGGACGGGCCTCGGAGCGGTTCGATCTCGAGGTGAAGGTAGACCTCGAGAGCGATCACAACTTCTATACGGGCCTCACCCAGAACATCAGCGCGGGCGGCGTGTTCATCGCCACCCATCACATCCGCCGGATCGGCGATCGGATCACGCTGAAGTTCAGCTTGCCCGGGACCGACCAGACCGTCGCGGTCGAGACCGAGGTGCGCTGGATTCGCGAGAACTCGGCGCTCCAGAAGATCGACGGCGCGAGCGGCATGGGGGTTCGCTTCATCAACCTGACGCCCGAGGCGTCGGCGGTGATCCAGCAGTTCATCCAGTCGCGCGACTCGCTCTACTACGACGACGAGGACTAGAGAGGGGGCAGGGGGCTAGCCCCCCTGCCGGACCCCCCGGAGCGCTCAGACCGGCGTGGCGCGGGCGGAGCCCGCGTTCCCGTCGGTAAATCGGCGCCTCGGAGAGCGTGAGATCCGGACCTGGTTGACAGGGGCGGAAGCGGGGGCGTATTACGCGCTCGATGGGTGATGGGGCGGGGGTGCCGGGGATTGGGTGGGAGTCGATCGGGCTCTCGTTTGCTTCGCTCGGCGTCGTTTGTGTCGTCGCGTGGGGCGCGCTGCGGCTGCTTGCAGGGCGCGGCGTCGGTACCGCCAGCGGCGCGATCAGGGTCGTCGCGCGCTGCCCGCTGGAACCGCGGCGATCGGTCTACGTCGTCGAGGCTGCGGGGCGTAGCTTCCTGATCGGCGTCGGCGACGGGCCGATGGCCGTGCTGGCCGAGCTGGATGGCGACAAGCTGCCCAGGCCCGAGGCCGGCGCTGCGCCGGCGCGGTTCGCGGACGTGCTGGCGAAGGTCCTCGGCCGGCAGAAGCCGGCCCCGCTTCCGGCCGCCGAGACGACGCCGGAGCGGACGTGAGCCCGCGGCGGGCGCTAGCCGCTCCCGCGCGCAGCGCGGGGGTGCGGCTATTTCTTCGCTGCTCTCTGGCGGCGATCGCGACGGCGGTGGCCCTGTCGCCCTGTGTGGCCCAGGCGCTGCCCACGCACGGGGGGGCCCACGTCGCCGATGCGGGGCTGGCGTCGCGGCCGCTGGTGCTGGTGCTGGTCATGGCGGCGCTGTCGCTGCTGCCGTTCGCGCTCCTGATGCTGACGTCGTTCGTACGCATCTCGGTCGTGCTGTCGATCCTCCGCAGCGCCATCGGCACGCCGTCGGTTCCCCCGACGCCCGTCCTCACCGGGCTGGCGCTGGTGCTGACGCTGGCGGTGATGGCCCCCACCGCCGAGCGGATGTACGAGGCGGCCGGACCCGCCCTGGGGGCCGCAGTGGCCAGCGACCTCACCAGCGTCGAGGCCGTGGGTACGCTGGCGGCGGCCGGGACGCGCGCCCGCGAGCCGCTGCGCGATTTCCTGCTGAAGCACGCCGACCCGCGCGACCGGGCCTCGTTCTACGCGCTCACCTTGAAGCTACGCACGGCCGCCGAGCGCGCGGCGGTGAGCGATCGCGACTTCGGGGTGATCGTCCCGGCCTTCGTCACCTCCGAGCTGCGGCGCGCGTTCCAGATCGGCTTCCTGATCTTCATCCCCTTCCTGGTGATCGACATGGTGATCGCCAACCTCCTGCTCGCGCTGGGGATGCACATGCTGTCGCCGACCACGGTGTCGCTGCCGTTCAAGCTGCTGCTGTTCGTGCTCGCCGACGGCTGGCAGCTGGTGGTGCGCGGTCTCCTCGAGGGGTTCGCGTGAGCGGCGGGGCGACCGGGTTCGTGCTGCGCGCGGTGCGCGAGGGGCTGGTGCTGGTGCTGCTCCTCTCGGGCCCGCCGCTGATCGCGAGCATGCTGGTCGGGTTCGTCGTCGGGCTGTTCCAGGCGGCGACGCAGATCCAGGACCAGACGCTGGCGTTCGTTCCCAAGCTGGTGGTCGTGATGCTGGTGCTGGTGGCGATGGGTCCGGTGCTGGGGTCGTCGCTGGTGCGGTTCGCCCAGGCGCTGCTGCTGGCGATTCCATCGGTGCGGTGATCATGGCGGGCGATGCTGCCGCGCTGGTGCTGGCGACGGCGCTGGGAGGCGCCCGGATCGCGCCCGTCCTCTGGCTGGTGCCACCGCTCGGCGGCACCCGGCTACCGGCGCCGGTGCGGGTCGGGTTCGCGTTGTTGCTGGCGCTGGTGGCGGGACCGGTTCTGGCCGGCACCGTCGGGGGGGCCTTGCTGGCCCGCGCGTCCGCCCCCACCCTGGCGCTCTGGCTCGGGCGCGAGGTGATCGTCGGTCTCTGCCTGGGGCTGGTGGCGGCGGCGGTGTTCCGGGCGGCGGAGATCGCCGGGCGTCTCGCCGACACGCTGCGCGGCGCGAACATCGCCGAGGTCCTCGCCCCGACCAGCGACGAACGGGCGAGCCCGCTCGCCGCGCTCTACCTTCTGCTGGCGACGCTGGTCTTCATCCAGCTCGGGGGGGTCGAGCGGCTGGTCGAGGCGCTGATGCAGAGCTACCAGGCGTTGCCGGTCGGGGGTGGGCTGGGCGCGGGGCCGGCGCGGCGGGTGGCCCTGATCGTGGCGGCCGCTTCGGCGCGGCTGATCGCGGCGGGCGTCGCGCTGGCAGCCCCGGTCGTCGTCGCGATCTGGGTGACCGACCTGGCGCTGGGGCTGGTGGCCCGCGCCGCGCCGCAGATCCCGGTCTACTTCCTGGGACTGCCGCTCAAGGGGCTGCTGGCGGTCGGCATCGTTCTCGTGTCGCTGGGGACGCTCCCGGCCCTGCTGGGCGGCAATCTGGGAGGCTGGCTGCGCCAGCTGTCACAGACGATCGCCGCGTTCGCAGGCTGAACGTCTGTTGCGGCGGTCGGCCGCCGTCCTTTGAGCACCGCGGGCGAGTTGCTAGGATCGGTCCCGATGCGCGGTCCCCAGGTCACCGGTGTGCGCCACGCGTTGTTGGCGCTCACCGTCGTGGCCCTGGTCGCCGGGGCCGGGTGCGCCGCGGTCAACGCCGAGGACGAGCCGTTCGCGGGGACCATCGTCTACCAGGACGCCGGGGGCGCGTTCGCGCTGCGGCTGCTCGAGCCCCCCTGGCTGCCGCCGCTGTCGACGCAGGGGACGACGATCTTCGTCGTTCCGCCGAGCGACGCGACGGTGACCGCGGATCTGGCGGTGGTGCTCGACGAGGCGCTCTACAGCCTGATGCTCGGCCCGGAGTCGGGGAGCCCGGCGGCGCTCGCCCATACGCTGGGGGCGCCCCTGCCGGCCCTGGCGATGGCAGACGAGACCCCGGCTATGACCGCGTCGGGCGCGACCGGCGTCCAGGTGACGTGGCAGGAGGAGACGGAGGGCGGGAGGCGGTTCCACCGCGACGTCTTCCTCGCCGGGCCGTCGACGTTGACCTATCACCTGGCCTTCACGGCGAAGCGGGCGATCGCCGACGACGCGATGGTGGGGCAGATGATCACCAGCTTCGTGCCGTACCTATGAGGCGTCGTGGGCGAATCGCTGTCGCGCTCATCTGGGCGGCAGGTCTCGCCGGTGCGTCGGCGCGCGCGGACGACACCGCGGGCGACATCGACGATCCGAAGGTCGCGCGTCGGCTGGGGACGCGCATCGACTGGCCAGGGCACGCCGGGCCGCCGCCCGCGTTACCGGGCGCACCGGTCGCCGCCGCGCCGCCGTCGGTCGCGACACCGCCGCCGGTTGGCGCCGCGACGCCCGCCGCGCCCGTGTCGCCGCTCGCGCGCGCCGACGCCGGGATCGAGCTGGCTGCCGCCCCGACGCCGCAGGGCGCGCCGCGGCCCGCATTCGTCGCCCCGCGCGCCAAGCTGGCGCTGCGGCACTTCTCCTTCGTCCGTCTCGGGGCCTCGACGGCGCCCGACGGGCGGGCCGATCCCGAGGCGTTCGATAGCGTGGCGATCGACGTCTACCCCATCTCCTCGCTGATCCGGATCGGCCTGTCGACTCAGTTCGGCTGGCAGGCCGCCAGCGGGACGCTGAGCACCAGCGGCGATTACTTCGCCGCCGAGTCGCTGTCGCTGGGGGCGCAGTGGCTGGGGAACCGCGTCGTCCCCTTCGCCGAGGCGTTCGGCGGTGTCGGCTACATGCGGCGGCTGCAGTTCGACCGCACAGTGCCGACGGCCTATTTCCAGTTCGGCGTCGATCTGGGCGCCGAGATCTACCTGAGTCGCGTCGGCTTCGTCAGCGTCGCGCTCGGCTATCTCCGCCCGATCAACGGCTTCGCCGCGCAGCAGACGTTCGTGACCGCCTTCGCCAACAGCTGGTCGTTCAAGCTCGGGATCGGGCTATAGTCCGGCCCCACTCGATCGGAGGAGACATGTCGCGTTTGCTGGTGGTGCTCGGATTGTTGTCGGGGTTGGTCCCGGCGGTCGCGTTGGCGCAGGCGCCCGGGCAGGGGCCGCCGATGCCGATGGCCGTCGACCTGACCAAGGTTCCCGTCGGCACCTGGGCCGAGTACACCGTGGCTATGGGCCAGCTGCCGCCGATGTCGACGCGCATGGCGCTGGTCAACAAGGGTGTCCTCGAGACGACGGTCGAGGGGGGCATGATGGCCGCGGCCGGCGGCAAGATGACGCTCCAGATGACGCTGGCTCCCGGCGGGGAGAAAGAGGGGAAGGTCCAGAAGATGCTGATGCAGATCGGCACCGCGGAGCCGATGGACTTCCCGGTCACCCCCGGTCAGCAGCAGTTCAACAAGCCCAACCCCAAGATGCTGGTCAAGGAAGAGTCGATCACGGTCAAGGGGGGAACCTTCAAGACGAAGCACTATCGCGACAAGACGCCGACGGGCGACGCCGTCGACTACTGGATCAGCGAGAAGGTCCTGCCGCTCGGGCTGGTGAAGATGGAGGCCGAACAGAAGCAGAACCCGAACATCAAGGGGCCGATCAAGTTCGAGCTGACCGGCACCGGCAAGGACGCGAAACCCGGCATCACCAAGCCGGGCAAGCCGTTCGATCAGGCGGCGATGATCCAGCAGATGATGGGCGGCGCGAAGCCGGGAGCCGGCGCCGCCCCGCCAGCGCCGCCGAAGAAGTAGCCGCGCGGCCGGGTCCGGATGGCCCGTTCGGGGGAACCGACTCTCGCACCGACGCCGAAGCGCCTCGATGAGGCGCGCGGCCGGGGCGAGGTCGCCTACAGCCGCGATCTTGCGTCGTCGGCTGCGTTGCTGGCAGCCGTCGCAACGCTTGTCGCCGAGGGGCCGGCCAGCGTGGCGCGGCTTTCGGCCTATCTGCGGGGTGCGCTGGCCGCGGCGACCGCCGGTGGCGGCGCGGCTCCGGCGCTGGCCGCGGGTCTGGGCGTGACGGCGCGGGTGCTGGCCGCCCCCCTCGCGGCCGCGGCGGCCACTGCGCTCGCGGTGGGGCTGGTGCAGACGCGCGGGCTGTTCGCCCCGGGCGCCGTGCGCGTCGATTTCGCCCGGCTGTCGCCCGCGGTGGGGCTCAAACGGCTGTTCGGTGGTCAGGCGGCACTGGAGGTCGGGAAGGGGCTGCTCAGGGTCGCGCTCGTCGCGGTCCTGGGATGGCTGGCCCTGGCGCCTGTGGCGGCTGGTATGTCGGCGCTGGCGGGGGCGCCGGCGGAGCGGGTCGCGGCGGTGCTGGGCGCGCTGGCCGGGCGGCTCGCCCTTCGCGTCGCGCTGGCCGCGCTCGCCCTCGGCGCGGTCGACTACCTGCTGGCCCGGCGCCGTCACCTGCGCGGGCTGCGGATGTCCCACGAGGAGGTCAGGCGCGAGAGCAAGGAGGCCGAGGGGGATCCCGCGCACCGTGCCGAGCGGGCGCGACTGCACCGCGAGCTCGCGGAACAACGCATGGTCGCCGACGTCCGAAGAGCGGACTTCGTCGTGGTCAATCCCGAGCACATCGCGGTCGCGCTCCGGTACGACAAGGACGGCGACGGCGCGCCGGTGGTGGTCGCGCGGGGGGAGCGCCTGCTGGCCGAGCGGATCAAGGAGGTGGCCCGGGAAGCCGGCGTGCCGATCTTCCGCGACGTGACGCTGGCCCGCTCGCTGCGCGCCCTGGCCGACGGGGCGGAGATCCCCGTCGCGCTCTACGAGGCGGTCGCCGAGCTGCTGCGCGCGGTCTACGCGCTCGACCGGGCTCCCGCTCCGCGGCCCGCGGCCGGGCAGGCCGGGCCCCCGGTGACGACGGGCCCGGGCGCCGGTCCGCCGGTCGCGACCAGGCCGTCCGGGCCCGCGCCCGCGCTGCCCCGTGGCGCCGGATGGAAGCGAGCATAGAATGAGGGTCCGAAAATGACTGACAAGCGAGGACGTAAGGTACGCAAGGCGGTGCTTCCGGTCGCGGGCCTCGGCACGCGGTTCCTGCCGGTCACCAAGGTGGTTCCCAAGGAGTTGCTCCCTCTGGTCGACGTTCCGAGCATCGAGATGATCGTCGAGGAGTGCGCCGCCGCCGGGATCGAGGAGGTCGTGTTCGTCATCGCGCGCGGCAAGTCTGCGATCGAGGATCACTTCGATCGCGCCCCCGAGCTGGAGGCGCTGCTCGAACGCCGTGGAAAAAAGGAGGACCTCGCGCGGGTGCGGCGTCCCACCGAGATGGCGCGCTTCTCGTCGGTCCGTCAGGCCGAGGCGCGGGGGCTCGGGCACGCGGTGCTCTGCGCCCGCGACGTGATCGGCGACGAGCCGTTCGCGGTGTTGCTGGGCGACGACCTGGTCGACGCGAAGGTGCCCGCGATCCGCCAGCTGGCCGACGTCTACGAGCGCAGCGGAACGGGCGTGATCGCCCTCTACGAGGTGCCGCCAGGGCAGGAGCACCTCTACGGCATCGTCGACGGCATCCGCAACGGCCGCGAGTGGACGCTCAAGCAGCTGATCGAAAAGCCGGCGCCTGGCACGGCGCCGTCCCAGCAGGCGATCATCGGGCGCTACGTCCTGCCGCCGGAGATCTTCGGCATCCTCGAGAAGACCGCGCCCGGTCGGGGGGGCGAGATCCAGCTGACCGACGCGCTGGCGACGCTCTGCGCGCAGAGCGGCCTCATCGGCTTGCAGGTGGACGGCCAGCGCTTCGACGTCGGCGATCGCGCCGGCTACGTCCTGGCGATGGTGCACTACGCGCTCCGCCGGCCCGAGATCCGGGACGACGTGCGCGCCGGGATCGCGCGCATGCTCGGCGCGTGACGGGCCAGGGCGCGCTACTGGAAGTCGCGGTGGCGCTGCCCGTTCCGGGCACGTTCACCTATCGCGATCCGCGCAGCGGTCACGGGGCGCCGCTCGGCGCCCAGGTGATCGTTCCGTTCGGGGCGCGGACGGTGACCGGGTTCGTCGTCGGGCCGGGGACGCCGCTCGGCGGGACGGAGCTGCGCGACATCGAAGGGGTGGTCGCGGGGGCGCCCGCCTTCGACGAGGCGATGATCGGGTTTTGCCGCTGGATCTCCGACTACTACCAGGCCCCGCTGGGTGAGGTTCTGCGCGCGGCGCTGCCGCAGGGGGAGCAGGCGGCGGCGGCCCGCGCCGCCCGGCTGACCGAGGCGGGGCGACGGGAGCTCGAGCGGCAGCCGGCGTTGATCGCGGGGGCGCCCCAGGATCCGGTGCTGGAGGCGCTGGCGGCGGCGGACGGCGAGCTGTCGTTGCGGCGGCTCGTCAAGCTGGTGCCGCGCATGGGCGGGCGGCTGGCGCGGTTGCAGGCGGCGGGGATGATCGAGCTGGGCGACGAGGTGAAGGACCGGCGGGCGGCGCCGACCGCGGCCTTCGCGGTTGCGCCCGGCGAGCTCGATGCGTTGCTGGCCAAGCTACCGAAGCGCGCGGGGGCCCGGCGCACGTTGCTGGCCAAGGTCGCCGCGGCGGCCACGGGACTCGAGGCGGGCGGGCTCACCGTCGCCGAGCGGACGCACCTGCGGGCGCTGGTCGCCGCGGGGCTGGCGCGGATCGAGCACCGGCGGGTGGCGACCCCCGCGGCGGCGGCCGCGCCGCCGCCCAGCGCAACACCGATCGCGCTCAACGCCGAGCAGGCCCACGCGGTCGATACGCTGGTCGCGGCGCTCCCGGGCGGCTTCGCGAGCTTCCTCCTCCATGGCGTCACCGGCTCGGGCAAGACGGAGGTCTACCTGCGGGTGATCGCCGACGCGCGCGCCGCCGGACGGGGGGCCCTGGTGCTGGTCCCCGAGATCGCGCTGACACCGCAGCTGGCCGCGCGGTTCCGGGCCCGCTTCGGCGAGGACGTGGCCGTGCTGCACAGCGCGCTCCCCCCAAGGAGCGCCTCGGGGCCTGGCGCCGGCTGCGCGACGGTGAGGTCGGCATCGCGCTCGGGGCGCGCTCGGCGCTGTTCGCGCCGGTGCGGGGGCTGGGGGTGGTCGTCGTCGACGAGGAGCACGACCCGTCGTTCAAACAAGAGGACGGGGTTCGCTACAACGCGCGCGATCTGGCGGTGGTGCGCGCGCAGCGGGCCGGGGCGCTGGTCATCCTCGGGTCGGCGACCCCGTCGCTGGAGAGCACCTACAACGTCGCGCGCGGGCGGTTCACGCGCCTGCGGCTGCCAACGCGGGCGACGCCGCGGCCGCTGCCCGAGGTGACGCTGATCGACCTGCGCCGCCACCCGCCCGGCCCCGACGGCCTGCTGTCGGCGCCGCTCGCCGAAGCGATCGGCGTGGCGTTGGCGGCGGGCGAGCAGGCGATCCTGTTCCTCAACCGCCGCGGCTTCTCGACCGTCGTGCTCTGCCACGCCTGCGGCCACATCGTCCGCTGCGAGAGCTGCGCCGTGTCGCTGACCTACCATCACGGGCGGTCGCGGCTCGTCTGTCACTACTGCGGCGGCATGACCTCCGTCCCGCAGCGCTGTCCGTCCTGTCAGGCGTCACGGCTGGAACGGCGTGGCACTGGCACCGAACGGGTCGAGGCGATCGTGCGTGACCGATTCCCCGATGCCCGAGTGGCCCGTCTCGATCGCGACACCGCCGGTACCGGCCTTCCGGGGACGCGCCTCGAGGCGGTGCTGGCGCGCATGCAGGCGCGCGAGATCGACATCCTGGTCGGGACTCAGATGGTGACCAAAGGGCACGACTTCGCAGGGGTGACCCTGGTCGGGGTGCTGCAACCCGATCAGGCGATGAACCTGCCGGATTTTCGGGCCACCGAGCGGACGTTCCAGCTCCTCGAGCAGGTCGCGGGCAGGGCAGGGCGAGGCGATCGCCCCGGGCGGGTGCTCATCCAGACCTACAAGCCGGACAACCCGGCGGTGGAAGCCGTGGTGACCCACGACTACGACGGCTTCGCGCGGGTCGAGCTGCTTGCCCGCGAGGAGGCCGGCTATCCCCCCTTCGTGCGCATGGTCGCGCTGCGGATCGACGCCCGCGAGCCGGCTGCCGCGCGCGCGGCAGCGACGGCGGCGGCCGAGGCGGCCGGGCGCGTGGGGGGCGGGGCGGTGCGGGTCCGCGGGCCGGCACCGGCCCCGATAGAGAAGCTCCGGGGCCGGACCCGCTGGCAGGTCTGGCTGTCGTCGACGGAGCGTGGGCCGCTGGTTGCTGCGGCGCGTGCCGGCGCGGCGGCGGCCGTCGGCAACGACGATCTCCGCGTCGCCGTCGACGTCGATCCCCACAGCGTGCTGTGACCCCCGTAATGCTAAAGTCCCGGCGTTCTCGATGAAGCTGCTCATCATCGCCGGGCCCTACGAGGCGGATCGCATCCGCAGGGCGGCGGTGTCGGCCGGCTTCGAGACCGTCGCCGTCGAGCCCGGTGAGAGCCTGTCGGGCTGGATCACCGCTTCGCGCCCCGAGGTGATCGTGATGGCGCCGCAGATGGTTCACCCCGATCCGGCCCAGGCGCTGGCCAAGGTGCGCTCGGTGCCGCGCGGCCGGGTGCCGACCTTCCTGGTCGGTGACGCCGCCGATGAGGTCCGCATGAACGGACTCGGCGAAGGGTTCTTCGTGCGCCCGGTGTCGGCGGAGGCGCTGCTCGCGCGGGCGCGCGCGCTGCTCGCGCAGGGGTCGGGCGCCGTCGGGCGCCCCCGCACGGCCGAGGGGCTGGGCCCCGGTCCGGCGACCGCGGCCGCCAACGAGTTCGCGCGCGGCGGTCACACCTCCCGGGGCGGGATGCAGGGCCGGCACGGCGCGCTCAGGCCGCTGGTCTCCGCCAGCGCCGGGCCCGCGGCGACGACGCCGCGCGGGAGCGGCGCGCACGAGCTCCTGGCCGAGCTCGACGCGGGCATCGACGCGCTGCTGGACGCCGAGCTGGGGCAGGTGGTCGCCGCCACGACGGCGGTCAACATCCCGGCGATTCCCGAAGGGGGGGCCGCGGTCGCGGTCGTGCCGCCGTCCAGCAACGGACCGCGCACGAACGGGCAGTCCAAGCCGCAGCCGCCGCCGGCCGCGCCCGTCGATGACACCCGCGCCCGTCTGCTGGCCCGCTGCGCGCTGGTCGACGAGGGGGACTACTTCGAGGTGCTGGGGATCAAGCGGGACGCCGGCGCCGCCGACGTGAAGCAGGCGCACGAGCGCGCGGCGCGCGAGCTCGGTCCCGAGGCGATCGACGACAAGCTGACCCAGGAGCTCGGCCCGCGCCTCGCCGCCGTGCGCATCGTGGTCGCCGAGGCGGCCCGTGTCCTCGGCGACGATCGGCTGCGCGCGCGCTACGCCACCGCTCTGTCGGAGGGGTGACCGTGGCGGCACCTTCGGATGGACACCCGCCGGCGGGGCGGGCGCGGACCGTGTTCTTCGGATCGCCGGCGTTCGCGGTCCCCTGTCTCCGGGCGGTCGCCGGCGCCTCCGAGCTGGTGGCGGTCGTGAGCCAGCCCGATCGCCCGGCGGGGCGGGGACAATCGCCGACGCCTCCGGCCGTCAAGCTGGCGGCGGCGGAGCTCGGTGTGCCGGTGCTGCAGCCCGAGAAGGTGCGGACGCCCGAGTTCCGCGACGCGCTGGCGGCCTTCGCGGCCGACGTCTTCGTCGTCGTGGCGTACGGGCGAATTCTTCCCCAGGCGCTGCTCGATCTCCCGCGGCGCGGACCGTTCAACGTACACGCGTCTCTGCTCCCCAAGCTGCGCGGGGCGGCGCCGATCCAGTGGTCGATCATCCGCGGCGACGCCGAGACGGGTGTGTCGATCATGCGCATGGAGGCGGGGCTCGACACCGGACCGGTGGCGGCGATGCGCCGGCTGGCGATCGCCGAGGACGACACGACCGGGACGCTGTCGCCGAGGCTGGCGGCGCTGGGCGCGGAGCTGCTCATCGAGACGCTGCCGGCGATCGTCGAGGGGCGCGTGGTGCTGACGCCGCAGATCGACGCCGACGCGACGCTCGCGCCGTTGCTCGGCAAGACCGACGGCAGGCTCCACTTCGCTCGACCGGCGCGGCTGGTCTCGGCGCAGGCGCGCGGCGTCGACCCCTGGCCGGGCGCGGCGACGACGCTCGACGGCGAGGTGCTGCGGCTGTTCGCGCCGCGCGTGTTGCCGGCCGCCGCCGGGAGCCCGGGGAAGCCTCCGGGAACCGTCATGGGTTTGAACAACGGCCTCCTCGTGATCACCTGCGGCGATTCGTCCGAGGCCTTGGTTGGTTTCGCCGAGCTACAGCTCCCCAACCGGCGTCGACTGCCGGCGGCGGCGGTCCTGGCGGGACGTCCGATCCCGACCGGGACCCGGCTGGGCGCGCCGTGACCGCCCGCGACCTCGCCCGCGGCGTCCTCGAGCGCGTCGAGCGCGACGGCGCCTACGCCAACCGGGCGCTGACCGTTGCGCTCGATCGCGCGCCCGAGATGTCGCCCGAGGATCGGGGGCTGGCGACCGAGCTCGTCTACGGGGTGCTGCGCCGGCAGGCGCGCCTCGATCGCGCGCTGGGGGCGTTCGCGCCGCGCGGGCTCGATGCGCTCGATCCGCGCGTCCGGATCGCGCTGCGGGTAGGCGCCTACCAGCTGCTGTTTCTCGATCGCGTGCCGGCCTACGCGGCGGTCAACGACACCGTCGAGACCTGCAAGCAGGTCGGGGGGCGCGGCGTCGCGGGGTTCGCGAACGCGCTCTTGCGCAAGCTGGGGCGCGCCGGCGAGCCGTCCGCTGCCGGACGCGGCGGCCGATCCGCGCGCCTACCTGACGACCGCGGTCGGGCTCGCTCCCTGGATGGCGGCGCTGATCCTGGCCGAGCTACCGGCCCCGGACGCGATCGCGTTCGGCGACAGCATCGCGGTGCCGGCTCCCGTCACGCTGCGGGCAAATACCTTGCGCGTGTCGCGCGACGAGCTGCGGGTGAAGCTGGCGGCGGAACGTCCGGGGGCGACGCTGACGCCGTCCCCCTTCTGCCCTGATGCGATCGACGCCCAGAGGCTCGACGCGCCGGCTGCGACCGCCGCCTGGCGCGACGGGCTGTTCACGATCCAGGACGCGGGCGCGCAGCTGGTGGCCGAGCTGTGCGGTGCCGCCCCCGGCGAGCGGATCCTCGACGCCTGCGCCGGGAGCGGCGGCAAGACCGCGCACCTGCTGGCGCTCGCGGGCGATCGCGCGCGCGTCGACGCGGTCGACATCAACGCACCCAAGCTGGCCGAGGCGAAGCGCGCGGTCCTCCGGCTGGGCCTCGGCGGTGCAACGTTCGCCACCGCCGACGTCACCCTGCCTCTGCCGGACGCGGCCGCGCGCTACGACCGCATCCTGCTGGACGCCCCCTGCAGCGGCCTCGGCGTGCTGCGCCGCCACCCGGAGGCGCTGGTCCGTCGCGCGTCGGACGATCTCGATGCCCTGGCCGCGCGACAGCTGCGGATGTTGACCGCGCTCGCGCCGTCGCTGGTGCCGGGGGGCCTGCTGGTCTACGCGGTCTGCACGTTCGATTGCCGCGAGTGCGACGAGGTGGTCGCCGCCTTTCTCGCGGCGCATCCCGGGTTCTCCGTCGAGGCGGCCGGCGCGGCCGGCGACCGCGTCCCCTGGTCCCGCTTCATTTTGCCGACGGGCGTGCCCGGCGCGGTCCGCACCTGGCCGCAGCGCGACAACGCCGACGCCTTCTTCGCCGTCCGCCTGCGCGCGCCCTGATAAAGTTGGGGCGTGACCGACGACGTCCGCCCCCGGCGTCTCGCCATCTGGCTGTTCGCGACCGCGTCGCTCGTGCTCGTGGCGTGCGGGGGCAGCGATCAGGGCGGGGAGGCCGGTGCCGGCGGCGCGGCCGGGACGTCGGGGCTCGCCGGGGAGAACGGGGTCGCGGGCGCGCCCGGGCGCGGCGGCGCCGGCGGCGGCGCGACGACGGGGCTCGCCGGACAGGACGGGGTCGCGGGCGCGGCCGGTCAGCCGGGCCTCGGCGGCCGCGGTGGCTCCGGGGTCGGTGGTGCGGCAGGGGGCGTGGCGGGGTCCGGCCCGGCGGGTCGCGGCGGCGCCGGCGGCCTGGCGGGCGGCGGCCTGGCCGGGAGCGGAGGCACGGGTCGTGGCGGCAACGGCGATCCCGGCGCGGCCGGCCGCGCCGGGACGCTGCGGATCATGCCGCTCGGCGACTCGACCACCGGCTCGGTCTGCTACCGCGCGCAGCTCTGGCAACAGCTGAATCAGGCCGGTTTCCAGGGGACGTTCGACTTCGTCGGCAGCCGGAAAAACGATGCCGGGTGCGGCGTCAGCGGCTACGACCAGGACAACGAGGGGCATCCCAGCGTCCTGGTCACGAACTTCATCAACGACGCCGACGACCAGGTCGGCGGCACCCAGACGCCCGAGACGCTGTTCGGCGCGCATCCCGCCGACGTCGTGCTCCTTCACTTCGCGACCAACGACATGTGGAACGAAGGGATTGGTCTCGACAAGGTGCTCGCCGCCTACACGCGCGTGCTGACCGCGCTCCGGCAGGCGAACCCCAAGGTCGTGGTGCTGGTGGCCCAGATCATTCCGATGGCGGTCACGTCCAGCACCTGTTCGGGCTGCTCCTGCACGACCTGCCCCACGCGCATCAGCCAGTTCAACGGCATGCTCGCCGGCACTGGCGGCTGGGCCGCGATGAACAGCACCGCCGCCTCGCCGGTTGTGGTCGTCGATCAGTTCACGGGATTCAACGCCCCGGCCGGGATGGACACGTCGGACGGCGTCCACCCCAACGCCAGCGGGTCGGTGAAGCTCGCCACCAAGTGGCGCCAAGCCCTCACCCCGTACTTCTGATTCGCCCGCCTTCGCTGCACGCTGATTCGGAACCCTCAAAGGGTTCCGCACCTCCCGCGATGAGCTCCGGCGGGCCAAGCCCGCCTTCGCTGCACCCTGATTCGGAACCCTCAAAGGGTTCCGCACCTCCCGCGATGAGCTCCGGCGGGCCAAGCCCGCCTTCGCTGCACGCGTTGAGCTGTGGTTACATGACGGCGTGAAGGACCGGCACCTGCTGGGCGTCGCGCCGGCGACCGCGTTGGTGATCGCCAACATGGTCGGCACCGGCGTCTTCACGACGACGGGCGTGGTGCTGCCCCTGGTCGGCTCGCCGCTCGGGGTGCTGGCGATCTGGGCCGCCTCGGGGCTGCTGGCCCTGTGCGGCGCAGCCGCCTACGCCGAGCTGGGAGCGATGATGCCGCGCGCGGGAGGGGAGTACGTCTACCTGACGCGCGCCTTTCACCCCGCGGTCGGGTTCATGGCCGGGTGGGTCGCGCTGCTGGTCGGGTTCGCGGCGCCGACGGCGGCCGGGGCGCTGGCGTTCGGGCGCTACCTGCACGCGGCGCTGCCGGCGATTCCGCAGCAGCCGGCGGCGTTCGCGCTGATCGCCGCCCTGACCGCCGCGCACATGGCCCACGTCCGGTTCGGCGCGCTGGTGCAGACGGCGGTGACGGGGCTGGTGCTGGCGCTGATCGCCACCTTCGTCGTGGGGGCCGCCGTCGCGGGGCACGGCGACATGGCGAACCTCGCCTCGTCGGTGCCGACGAGCGGCGCCGCCTCGCGCGCCGGCGGGATCGCGCTGGCGCTCGTCTACGTCGGCTACGCCTACTTCGGCTGGAACGCGATCGCCTACGTCGCGGGCGAGGTCCGCGATCCCGGGCGTACGTTGCCGCGGGCGCTGGTCGCCGGTACCGGCCTCGTGACCGTGCTCTACCTGGCGCTCAACTTCGTCTTCGTCTGGGCGGCGCCGGCGCCGGCGCTGGCGGGGCGGGTCGAGGTCGCGCACGTCGCGGCCGAGGCGCTGTTCGGGGGGCGGGCGGCGGCGCTGCTGTCGGCGCTGGTGGCGATGGCGGTCGCCGGTTGCGTCGGCGCGATGCTGATGGCCGGGCCACGGATCCTGGTGGCGATGGCGGAGGACGGCCTCTTCCTGCGTGCGCTGGCCCGACGAACCGCGGGTGGCGCGCCCACCGCCGCGGTGGCGCTGCAGGGGGTGATCGCGGCGGCGATCGCCCTCTGGGTGCCGTTCGATCGAATCTTGGTCTACGTCGGCTTCACGTTGAACCTGACCGCGGGCGGCGCGGTGGCGGCGGTGTTCGTGCTGCGCCGGCGCGCCCCCGACGCGCCACGCCCCCACCGTGCGCTGGGCTGGCCGGCCAGCGGCCTGCTTTTTCTCGGGCTGATCACGGCGATGACCGTGTTCGCGATTCGCGATCGCCCCCGGGAGAGCGCGGCGGGCGGGGCCACAATCCTCGCGGGTGCGCTCGCCTACCTGCGCTGGCGTCGCGAACCGGGGCAAACGCCGGACAGTTGACGGGCCGTTGATGTCGTCGCGCAGCTGGCGTCGTCTGTCGTCTGTCGCCTACATTCGACGCCGCCAACCTACCAGGCGCGAAAATCGCGTCCGCGGAGAGGCGTGATACCCTGCGGCTATGCATCGAATGACGATCCGTTATGGGCGGACTGTGCAGGTGGGTCTGGCGGTGGGGGCTCTGGTGGTGGCGAGCGTCGCGGGTGCCGGGCAGGCGGCCGCCGCCGAGGAGGACGCGCAGCCGTCGTTCCTGACCCTCGATCGCATGGATGGGAACTCCCGCTTCGGCCTGCAGTTCGACATGGCCAAGCTGCCCAGCCAGGGCATCGGGGACGGCTTCGGCTCGCGCGCGGAGGCCTACTTCCAGTACGTGCTGCCGTTTCGGGCCATCGGCATCTACGCGCAGATGCCGGTCTCGTACTGGTTCAACTTCAACGGCAGCGACCAGCACGGCGTCGGCAACCCCGAGCTCGGCGCCTACTACATGCCCGGTGGCCGCCAGACGCTGATCTTCCGCGCTGGCTTCACGGTCGGGACGGCGTCCGACAGCGGCGGTGGTGTCCTCTCCAACGCGTTCGTGGCGTACGCACGGTTGACCGACCAGATCGATCTCGGCGCCCAAGACGACGGCCGGGCGGCTGTCGGTGTCGACCTTCCACACGTTCGCGATGGCCTTCGTGCGCGCCGACCTCGGGTTCGACATCGCCTTCTCGACCAAGGCCTCCAGCGACGTCTACATGCACGCCAACGGCGCCCTCGGTTTGCGGGTGCCGTACGTCGACCTGACCGCGGAGCTCGTCAACGCCGGGGGCCTCAACGGCAACGGGGGCTTCACCGACCGGTTCGGTCACACCGCCGCGCTGATGATGCGGACGCGGGGCCAGAACCTGTTCCACCTCGGCGCGGTCTTCCCCCTCGACGCCGCGGCGCGCGGCGACTGGATCATCTCGCTCGGGTACCAGCGGGCCTGGTAGGCCGCGAGCGGCGGAGGGTCCCCAGCCCGGGGCCTTCGACCACGCGCGCGGCGGCCGCCGCGGCGCCCTCGGCGGCGGCGCGCGGGGTTTCACCGGCCGCGAGCCGCAGCGTGAGCACGACACCAAACACGTCGCCCGCGCCGGTGGGTTCGACCTCGCGCGCGGGTACGGCGGCCACGTCGAAGCGGGCGCCGGCCGCGAGCATCGTGGCGCCGCGCGCGCCGCGGGTGATCGCGACGCTGGCGCCGGCGGCGGCGAACCGCGTCGCGATCGCCTCGACGTCGGGGTGATCGAGCTCCGAGACGACGGCCGCCCCCAGCGCCGGCGGACGCTCCGCCTCGGGCAGCAGCGCCGGGCCGATCGCGCCGTCGTTGCCCGCGCGGCGCAACCACCCCTGTAGCCCCGCGCCGACGAAACGGGTCCCGAGGCCCTCGAGCAGCGCGCGCTCGCACTCGGCTGCCACCGGCCCGACGTAGGCGACGGGGGCGTCGCGCCACGCGAGCGGGACGTCGGCGAGGACCAGCGAGCGCGCCCTGTGCCGCAACACGAGCGCGCGCCGTGGACCGGTGTAGGTGAGCGCGAAGGTCGTCATGACGTCGCTGGCCGCGCACGCCAGGCGCAGGCCTTCGGTTCCACGCAGCTCGTCGAGCAGCGGATCGTCGGGCGGCGCCACGGTCACCAGCCCGACGTCGATCCCGAGCCGCGCCGCGGCGCGGGCGGCATAGCTCGCCGCGCCACCCAGCCGCGCGCTCCCCGCGATCTCGTCGCGCGTCACGTGTCCCAGGACCAGCAGATGGGGGCTTGGCGATCTCACGCACGGACAGCATAGGCGGGTCGCGTGTTAACGTCCGCAGATGCGCGATGGCGTGCGGGGCGGGGGAGGGCGAGTCGTGTTGGTCGCGCTGGCGGCGCTGGTCGCCGCCGAGGCGAGGGCGCAGGAGGGCGAAGCCCCCTCGGTGACGGTGCAACCCAGCGAGGGGCCGAAGCAGCCGGCGCCACCGCCGGCCGCGCCGCGACCGGCGGCGGCGGCGGCGCTACCCGCTCCGGCACCGGCGCCCGCGATGCCGCCACCGCCAGCGGAGACCGCGCCGCCGGCCCTGGCCGCGAGCCCGCCCTCGATTGGGAGCGGCCCGGCTGGCGACCGCCGCCGCCCCGACCGCCGGTCGGCGAGAGCCCGCCGACGTTCCTCACCACCGACCGCCTCGACGGCACGACGCGCGTCGGGATGCAGTTCGGCGTCGACAAGGTCGACGACACCGCCGTCGACGAGGCGCTGTTCATGCGGCTCGATCTCTACGGCCAGTTCATTCTCCCCAACACCAACGCTGGTCTCTACGGCGCGATACCGTTTTCGTACGCGAGTCTGTCGTCCCAGGTCGGCATCGACAGCGGCTCGGGGCACGGCAACCTGGGCTTCGGCGCCTTCTTCAGGCCCACGGGCAGCGACGAGCTGATCCTGCGCGCCGGCCTGCTCGTGGCCACGGCGTCGACCGATTCTGGTCGGGGGTCTGGGGCTCTTGAGCACGGCGTTCGAGCGGGTGACCGATTTCCTCGCCTCGGCTGCGAACACGACCACGTTGCGACTGTCGGCCTCGACGGTCCAGCGGCACGACACGTTCTTCTTTCGCTGCGACTTCGGGTTCGACCTGGTCGTCGATCAGGACCGCAACTCGCCGCAAGACATCTACGGGCGCCTGAACCTGGCCGGCGGTGTCCGACTGCCTGGCGTCGACCTCTCGGCCGAGCTGGCCACGATTGGCGTCCTCGACGGACCCGATCCCCCTGACGTCACCGATCGGTTCCTTCACACCGTCGCCTTCGGTCTGCACACGCAGGGGGAGAATCAGTTCCACGCCGGCTTCGTCCTGCCGCTCGACGAAGGGCTTCGCGGCGAGGTCTGGATCCTCTCGCTCGGCTATCAGCACGCGATCTGACGGATGGACGTCGCGTGCTGACCCTGGTCGTGGCCGCCGCGCCGTCGCTGTTCCTGCTGACGTTCTTCTATCTGAAGGACCGCTACGAGCGGGAGCCCCTGCAGCACATCCTGATGGCCTTCGGCCTCGGCCTCTACGCGATGATCGCGGCCCAGGGGATGGCCGCCACCGTCGAGGGGTGGCTGCCGGCGGCCTGGCTGCGCACCGGCGGCGAGCTCGCGAAGCTCTGCGACGCGCTGCTGCTCTCGGGGTTCGTCGAGGAGCTCGCGAAGTGGGTGGTGCTGATGACCGGCGTCTATCACTGGGACGAGTTCGACGAGCCGCTGGATGGCGTCGTCTACGGCGTCGCCGTCGCGCTGGGTTTCGCGACCCTGGAGAACGTCCTCTACGTCACCCGCATGGGGCTGACCGTCGGGTGGCAGCGGGCGCTGTTCGCCGTCCCCGCGCACGCGCTGTTCGGCGCGACGATGGGCTACTACGCCGGGCGCACCAAGTTCGATCGCGGCGGAGCGCTCTGGCGCGATCGCCTGCTCTGCCTGGGCGCGCCGACGCTGTTTCACGGCGGCTACGACTATGCGCTGCACCACGGGCTGGGGGCGCGCGTCTGGATCCTGATCTCCCTGGCCTCGGCGGGCCTGTGGGTCTTCGTTCTGCGCCGCGTCCACCTCGCGCAACGCGTCTCGCCGTTCAGAAACGCGCGATGATTGCTATCATGCGCCGCATGCGCGTGATGCCGTTGTTGCTGGTCGTGGGTTGCCTCGGTCTCGGCTGCTCGAAGGCGAAGGAAGCGCCCGCAGCCGCGCCCAACCCCGTGTTCGATCAGCAGTGGTCGTCCCTGGCGCAGAAGGACGTCGACGTCTTCTACATCGAGGACGATCGCGGCGAGGGGCTGATGGGCAACGTTCGGCGTGCCAAGGATCCGAACCTGGAGGCGAAGGGGAAGGCGCCCGATCCGGCGACGCCGCCGTCGACGCTCAGCCCGGAGGAGGTGCAGCGGGTGATCAAGCAGAACCTGCCGGGCGTGCGCGCTTGCTACCTGCGCATCGCGCGCAACGGCGATCAGCGCTCCGGCAAGGCGATCGTCAGCTTCGAGATCGGCGCCGCCGGCGACGTGCACGACACCAAGGTCGACGCCCCCAGCTTCGAGGGGACGTCGCTCCCGGGGTGCGTATCGGGGACCGTCTCGCGCTGGGCGTTCCCCCGGTCGAAGCAGGGCGGGACGGCGATCAGCTACCCGTTCGTCTTCGTCGGCGGGTAGCCCTCGGCGGGTAGCCCGCGCGCCGGAAAGCTGACGCACGCGGCGCGGCAAGACGCGCGCTCATATTTCCAAACGGTCAAGGATTGGCAAATTCCTGCACTGGTCGCCGCGGGGCGCTCAGGAACGGTACAGGTGGGCCGATGAGCTTCCTTCGGCACCATGCTACTGCACGCAGAACAACCCGAGATCGTCGCGCCGCTGCGCCGGCTGGTGGAGACGCGCGGTATCACCACCCACTTTCAACCGATCTTTTCGATCCGCGGTAAGAGCGTGGTCGGAATGGAGGCGCTCTCGCGCGGCATCTCGCCGGGCGGCGAGCTGATCCCGCCGTCGACGCTGTTCAAGCAGGCGGTCGCCGAAGGGCTGGCCGGACCGGTCGAGAACCTCTGTCGGCAGAGCGCGGTCAAGAGCTTCGCCAATCTGCGGGCCCGGCCGGAGGAGATGCTCCTCTTCCTCAACCTCGATCTGGCGACGACGCCGAACCATGAAAGCCTCCCCGCCCAGCTCGACATGCTGGTGCGGATGGCGGGGCTTCGGCCGCGGAACGTGGCGGTGGAGTTCCTCGAGGCACGCATGGACGACGTCGAGCGTTTCGGCGCGCTGGGCGTCGCCCTGCGCCAGCGCGGGTTCCTGGTCGTTCTCGACGACGTGGGCGCAGGTCACTCGAACCTGGATCGCATTCCGCTGATCCGCCCCGACATCATCAAGATCGATCGCAGCCTGATCACGGGCGTCGACGCCGACTTCTACAAGCAGGAGACGTTCAAGAGCCTGGTCAGCCTGAGCCGTCGGATCGGCGCGCTGGTGGTGGCGGAGGGGATCGAGACCGAGCGCGAGGCGGTGGCGGCGCTGGAGCTGGGGGCCGACCTGTTGCAGGGCTATTTCCTCGGGCGACCGCGGCCGGCGGCCAGCTTCGGCGGCGGTGGGTTGATCGCCGCCGCCAGCTGCGTCGATACGCTGGCGCAGACCTTCAAGCAGCACATGGTCGGCGAGATCAACCGCCGCAAGCTGGAGCACCGCCGGCTCAACGTGATCCTGAACCGGCTGCTGTGCGACCTCACCAGCGGTGACGCCGAAACCTTCGGGGAGATCCTGGCCGGCGTGATCGCCGACTACGACAAGGTCGAGTGCTGCTACGTCCTCGACGACACGGGCGCGCAGGTGACCGAGACGATCTGCGGCGCGGCGATCACGTCGCGTCCAGGGGGGGCGATGTTCCGTCCGGCTCCGCCAGGCACGGACCACTCGCTGAAGGAGTACTACTACGTGCTCGTCGACGTCGAGCTGCCGAAGTTCACGACCGACCCCTACGTCTCGCTGGCGAGCGGCAACCTGTGCCGCACGATCAGCACCTGCTTCCGCGACGCGGTCGCGAACCGCATGTACGTCCTCTGCGTCGACGTGAAGCCGTAGCGGACTCGCGTCGCGGGAAGTTCGGAACCCGTCCGAGGGTTCCGAGCGTGATTCAGTCCGGGACCTGCATGCCGAGCAGCGTCAGGTCGTCGCGTCCGGAGCCGACCGACGCATGGGCCGTGGCGAGGATGCGCTGGCCGATCTCGCCGATGTCGTGCGACGCCCCGCTCACCAGCTCGGTGAACTGGCACTGCCCCATCGTCGAGAACGGGCGACGATTCGCCATCAGGATCTCGAACACGCCATCGGTCGCCAGCAACATGATGTCCTTCGCGGCGACGGCGACGATCTCTTCCCGATACTGCGCCTGGGCCATGATTCCGAGCGGGGGCCCCGATGAGTAGGCGACCCGCGAGACCACGCCCGTGCTTCGCCGGAGCAGCGGCAGCACGTGGCCGGCGTTGGCGAAGATCCAGCGGCGGTTCGGCATGTCGAGCAGGACCGCGAGCGCCGTCACGAAGCGATCGTCCTGCATCTTGAACGACAGGGTCTGGTTCAGACGCTCGAGCAGCTCCGCGGGGCCTCCGACATCGTTGGCGAACCGGCGAACGTCGGCGCTCACGCGCGCCATCGTCAACGCCGCCGTCACCCCTTTGCCCGAGACGTCGCCGATCACACCCAGCACGCGCCCGCCGCCGAGGTCGATGAAGTCGTAGAAGTCGCCGCCGACCGCGTGCGCCGGCATGTACTCGGTCACCACGCGCACATTCGCCGAGTTCTCGCCGATTGGCCCCGGCAGGAACGTTCGCTGCAGCTCGCGGGCGAGGGCGAGGTCCTGTTCCAGCCACGAGGCCGAGGACGACGATCCGCGGGTGCGCGTCGCGGGGAGGATGCTGCCGACCCCTTCGGCCAGCGCCGCGAACGCCTCGAGATCCGAGACCGTGAACCCCGGCGTGCCATGGCGGCGCTGTACCACCAGGAACCCCTCGAGCGACTTCCCCGCGAAGACGGGCGTCGACATCGTCGAACCGCGCGCCTGGAGGGGATCGCCGGGGAGCAGAGTCGGGGTGACCGGCATCAGGCCGCGGGCGGCGATGGGTCCCCACACCGAGTTCAACGAGGCGAGCAGGCCGGCGCCGGCGCGCGCGTCGCGCACGCCGCGGAGGGGGCGTCCCTTCTCAGGGAGGAACAGGTCGGCGTCGACGATGTTCGGCCACAGCATCGCGACAGCCACCGCCAGCCGCTGCGCGAGCTCCGCGGGCGACTCGGCTTCGCCGAGCGCCGCGATCGCCTGTCCGACGGGGATTGAGTTGACCCTTTCCTCGTTGCCGTCAACGTCGACCAGCAGCGTAGAACTAGGTTCAATCATGTCGGAAACCGCCTTCATCTTCGTCTCTCACGGGGCCCGGACCCACGATCCCAAAAACTACCACAGCGTGCTCTAGCGTCCTACGTTAGGCCACTGAAAAAGGTCTTTCCCCCGACAGTTCTGTGAGGATTTAAAGTCACTTTCCGGCTCACCATAGTGGCTGGCGTCTCTGACGTTGACGATCCGCGCCACGCGGACAGTTGGACCCCCGTCCTCGCCTGCGGTCGGTCCCTCCGACGGGCCGGCTAGTCCCGCGCCATCTCCATCCGCTTGCTCAGGGTCAACAAGTTCGGCCGCCCCGGGAGGTAAACGACGTCCATGAACGACCGCATGATGTAGAGCCCGAGGCCGGACTCGGGCATCTCGTCGAGCTCGGGGGCGGGGACCTCGGTCGGGTCGAAGCTCGCTCCCCAGTCGCGCATCTCGACCCGGATCCCGTCTTGCTGAAGCTCGATCGCCAGATCGATCAACCCCTCGCCTTCGGGCTGGTCTGCGTAGCCGTGCAGTACGACATTGTTGAATGCTTCGCTGACGGCGGAAACGACCTGCGCCTGAAACTCGCTCCATGGCTGACCGTTGGGTTGCGGCGGTATCAGCTTGCACGCCGCCGACACCACACGGAGAGCAACGTCCCGGTGCTCCAGTATTCCTGCGAGTTGTAACCGGATGGCGTGCGACACGGAGGCCAGTTCTGAGAGGTCCGAGTTTCAGTGTAACGTGTGCGGTAAAATCCCGCACCATGCGTTTATTGCGCGTAGCGCCGTCGATACTCTCTGCAGACTTTGGTCGCCTGACGGACGAGGTTCGGGCCATCGAAGATGCAGGCGCCGACTACGTGCACGTCGACGTCATGGATGGGCGCTTCGTTCCCAACATCACGGTGGGGCCGCGCGCGGTTGCCGCGGTGCGTTCGGCAACGCGTCTGCCGATTGACGTGCACCTGATGATCGAGGAGCCCGAACGCTACCTGGCGACGTTCGCGGAGGCCGGCGCCGACCTGATCAGTGTGCACCTCGAAGCGTCGCCGCATCTGCACCGAACCGTGCAAATGATCCGGGATCTGGGCAAGCGCGCTTCGGTCGCGGTCAATCCCCACTCGCCGCTCGACGGGCTGGATGTGGTGCTGCCGGATCTGGCGATGGTGTTGCTCATGACCGTCAACCCCGGCTTCGGGGGGCAGGAGTTCATACCCTCGGTGGTGCCGAAGATCCGCGCGCTGCGTTCCGAGATCGAACGCCGCGGCCTGGACGTCGACATCGAGGTCGACGGCGGCATCGGGCCGGCGACGGCGCCGATCGTGGTCGAAGCGGGTGCCAACGTGCTCGTCGCTGGCTCGGCCGTCTACGCGGCGCCCGGGCGCGACTACCGCGCGGCCATCGCGGCGCTGCGCGCGCCTCAGCCTTGACATCGGGGGAACCCATAGGCACGCTCGCGGCTCTTTAGACTCGGGGGTCGCGACCATGCGTAGAAAAGCTCACCAGATCCTGGCAGTTGTCTTCGCCGCAGCGGCAGTTTCAGCCTGCGTGGCGAAGGAAGAAAAACCTGCCGTCGAGGAGAAGCACGAGGCGCCGCCGACCGCGATGCCCGAGCCGCCCCACTCGACGATGGCGATCAACGCCGAGGCGACCTACACGATCGTCTCCGTGCCGAGTGGCAAGTGCGTGCAGTTCGCCGGCGCCAGCGTCACCGAGCCGACCGCGGCCGAGATCGACGCCTGCAACGGTTCGAAGGCGCAGCAGTTCAAGCTGCGTCCGATCCCGGGCGGCTACTACGCGATCGTCAACGTGAACAGCAGCAAGTGCCTGGACGTCGCCGAGGTGTCGATCGCCGACGGCGCGAACATCGTTCAGTACACGTGCAACGACGGCCAGAACCAGCACTGGGTCATCGCCGACGCGGGCCCCGGGGTCGTGCGACTGGCGGCCCGTCACAGCGGCCGCGTCCTCGACGTCAAGGGGGCCGGGACTGCGGACGGCACCGCGATCAGCCAGTTCGCCTGGCACTCGGGTCCGAACCAGACCTTCAAGCTCGTCGCTCAGGGCGGCGCGCCCGAGGCGACCGGCGCGGGCGGCAAGCCAGGCACCGACGGCGCGGGTGGCGCCCCGGGCAAGGGCGCCAAGGCCAAGAAGAAGCCCGCCAAGGCCGCGGAGCCCAAGTAGGGCGCCCGCTCGGAGCGGCCAGACCGGACTCGGAAATAGCTGCACACCCGCGCTAACGCGCGGGGGCGGCTAAAGAAAAATTCCGTAGGCGGGGTTGCGGCTCTCGTCCCAGTGACGATAGCCCAGCGTCGCCAGGAACTTGCGCAGCGTCGCCTTCTCGCGCGGCGGCACCTGCAGCCCGACCAGGATGCGCCCGTGGTCGGCCCCCTGGTTGCGGTAGTGAAACAGCGAGATGTTCCAGTTGGGGGACATGCTGTCGAGGAAGCGCATCAGCGCGCCGGGGCGCTCGGGGAACTCGAAGCGGTAGAGATGCTCGTGCGCCGCCAGCATCGAGCGCCCGCCGACCATGTGGCGGAGGTGCAGCTTGGCCAGCTCGTTCCCCGTGAGATCGAGGGTGGCGAATCCGGCCCGCTCGAATGACCGCACGAGCCGCGCGGCATCGTCGGGCCGGGCCAGCTGCACGCCCACGAACACGTGCGCGACCGCGCGGTCGGCGATCCTGTAGTTGAACTCCGTGACGTTGCGGGCCCCGACCAGCGCGCAGAGCCGCTTGAAGCTGCCGCGCGCCTCCGGGATCGTCACCGCGAACACCGCCTCGCGCTGCTCGCCCACCTCGGCGCGCTCGGCGACGAAGCGCAACCGGTCGAAGTTCATGTTCGCGCCGCAGGTGATCGCGGCGACCGTTTTTCCCTGCAGCGGCACGCGGGCGGCGTAGGCCTTCGCTCCCGCGACGCCGAGGGCCCCCGCCGGTTCGAGGATCGTGCGCGACTCCTGGAAGACGTCCTTGATGGCCGCGCAGATCGCGTCGGTGTCGACCTTGATCACCTCGTCGACGTAGCGCCGGCAGAGGCGGAAGGTCTCGACCCCGACCAGCTTGACCGCGGTCGTGTCCGAGAAGAGCCCGACCTGCGGCAGCTCGATCCGGCGGCCGGCGGCCAGCGAGCGGGCCATCGCGTCGGAGTCGGTGGTCTGCACGCCGATGATCTTGATCTCCGGGTGCAGCGCCTTGACGTAGGCCGCGACCCCCGAGATCAGCCCCCCGCCCCCGATCGCGACGAAGATCGCGTGTAGCGGCCCGTGCTCCTGGGGATGCAGCTGGCGCAGGATCTCCATCCCCACGGTCCCCTGCCCGGCGATCACGTCGGGATCGTCGAATGGGTGAACGAACGTCAGCCGCTGCCGTCGCCCGAGCAGGCGCGCCTTGCCGTAGGCGTCCGAGTACGAGTCCCCGTGCAGCAGGATCTCGGCGCCCAGCGTCCGGACGGCGTCGATCTTCACCTCGGGGGTGGTGGCCGGCATGACGATCACCGCCCGGCACTCGAGCTTCTGCGCGGCCAGCGCCACCCCCTGGGCGTGGTTGCCGGCGCTCGCCGTAATCACGCCGCGACGCAGGGCGGCCGCGGGCAGGTTGACCATCTTGTTGTAGGCACCGCGCAGCTTGAAGCTGAAGACCGGTTGCAGGTCCTCACGCTTGAGCAGCAGCTTGCCGCCGATGCGCGCCGAGAGCCGCGGCGCCAGCTCCAGAGGCGTCTCGATCGCGACGTCGTAGACGCGGGCGTTCAGGATGCGGCGGAGATAGTCGGGCGCGGCCATGCGCGACCGTAGCACGCGGCCTCGTCACGGAGCGCGCGTGGTCCGGCGCGGATGGCCGCGGGAGCAGGTCTCAGAAATAGCCGCACACCCGCGCTCCGCGCGGGAGCGGCTAGCCGCCGACGGCCGCGTATCGGGCCAGCATCGCGGGTCCGGACAGCACGAACCGGACGATGCGCGGGCCGCCGTTGTGGGCGCGAAGCGCGGCGACGACCGCGCCGACAGCGACCTCGGCCGCCTCGGCGGCCGGGTAGCGGTAGATGCCGGTGGCGATGGCCGGGAACGCGATCGACGCGAACCCATGCGCCCGCGCCAGGCGCAGCGCCTCGACGTGGCAGTAGACCAGCTGCTCCCGGGCGGCGGCGGGGTCGTCGGCGTAGATCGGCGGGGCGACGTGAATGACGTGGGGCGCGGGCAGGCCGAAGCCCGCGGTGACGATCGCCTGGCCGGGCGAGAGCCGCTGGTCGGGTAGCTCAGCCACCGCGCCATGGAAGGCATCGAGGAGCGCGGGCCCCGCACTGCGGCGCACCGCCAGATCGACCAGGCCAGGGCCCGCCGGGTTCACGATCGCGTCCACGGATTGTCGTGTGATGTCTCCGATAGTGAACTCGAGGCCGCAGGTCGAGACCGCCCGCCGGCGGGCCGCGTCACGCGCGCCGAACGGCGTCTGCGACGGAAGAGTGTTGAAAAGGGCCCGGGACGGGATGGCGGCGGCTTGTGCTGAGCTCACGTGATGACCTCGCTTCCTGCTACCTGTCTACTATACGAGACGAACGGGCGCAATGATGAACTTGAGCGGCGCGCGGGTGTCGGTCAGGCGACAGTCGGGCGACGGTTGGGGGCGGACGACAGGAACGGGGGCGCAAAGCGATTTCCTGAGCCGAAACGCCGCCTTCGTGAATCGTCAGCGCCGAAATATCTGGCGTTGCCTGGCCGCCTGGCTCCGCGCTAGGGTTTCTGAGCCTTCTCGGGCGTTGCGCGCCGGCCCCCGCAGATATCCCCGCAGGTCCAACCGATGACACGCACCCATCTGCAGCGTCTCGAGGCTGAAAGTATTCAGCTTCTGCGCGAGGCGGTCGCCGCCACCGACCGCCCGGTCGTGGCGGTCGGCCGGGGGAGCGGCGACGAGCCGCTGCTCCTTCACCTCGCCCACAAGGCCTTCTATCCCGCCGAGCCGCCGTTTCCCCGGTTCTCGTGTCAGGGGGCGCCCGCCGCGGGCGAGGGGAAGGGGCCGGCGGCCCCGTTCTGGCGGCTCCATGCCCTGCGCGCCCGCGGCGGCGATGCGGTCCGGATCTTTCCGCTCGCCGACTGGGCGGAGGCTGATGTCCAGGAATACGGACAGCGGGAGAACCTCTCCCTCGAGGTGGGGGCCCCGGCGCGCGAGCAGCGCGCCCCACGGCGGCTGCAGCGGGTCGTGGCGTGCGGGGGGGCGGCTGCAGGCAAGCGCGCGCTGATCGCCGCGCTCCCCGAGTTCGGGATCGTCGCGCCGCCCGATGATGACGCGCGAAGTCTGGTCGCCGTCGATTCGACCGCCGACGTCGCCCTGATCGTGGTCGACGCCGCAGGGATCGAAGCGACGACACGACGGCACAGCGTCCTCTGCGCGCTGCTCGGTGTCCGCCACGTCGCGCTGATCGTCGACGCAGCGACGCTGACCGACGCGACCGAGGCCGCGTTCGGTCAGCTGGAGGGGGAGTTTCGCAAGCTCGCCGCCGCCCTCGGCCTGGCGGCCGTCACCGCGATCCCCGTCTCGGCGCGCGCGGGCGACAACGTGCGCCAGCGCTCGGCCGCCACGCCCTGGTACACCGGTCCCACGGTCGTCGAGCTGCTGGACCAGGTCGAGCGCGACGCCGCCCGCCCGCCCCAGCAGCCGCTGCGGTTCCCGGTGCAGTGGGTGAACCGGGTCGCCGACTTCCGCGGCTACGCCGGGACGATCGTCGCCGGGAGCGTCCGCAAGGGGGACCCCGTTCGGGTCCAGCCTTCGGGGCGCATCAGTCGCGTCGCGCGCATCGTCGCCGACGACGGCGACCGCGACGAGGCCGGGGTGGGCGACGCGATCACGCTGACGCTCGAAGATCAGGTCGACGCCGCCCGCGGCGATCTGATCGTGGCGGCGCCCGCGCCCGCCGAGGTCGCCGATCAGTTCGAGGCCACGGTGATCTGGCTGGGCACCGCGCCCATGCTGCGCGGGCGCGGCTATCACCTGCAGCTCGGGACGCAGACCGCCGTGGCCACGGGGTCGCCGCTCAAGTACAAGCTCGACGCGACCACGCTGGCGCGCGTGACAGGGCCGACCCTGGCTACCAACGAGATCGGCGTCTGCAACCTCCAGCTCGATCGCGCGCTGGCGTTCGACTCGTACCGCACGAACCGCGAGATGGGCGGCTTCATCCTGATCGACCGGTTGTCGGGCGACACGGTCGGGGTGGGGACGCTGCACTTCGCCCTGCGCCGCGCCCAGAACGTGCACTGGCAGGCGATGGACGTGAACAAGGCCGCGCGTGCCGAGGTCAAAGGGCAACGTCCCTGCGTCCTCTGGTACACGGGGCTCTCCGGCGCCGGCAAGTCGACGATCGCCAACCTCGTCGACAAGAAGCTGCACAGCACCCGGCGCCACACCTATCTCCTCGACGGCGACAACGTCCGTCACGGGCTGAACAAGGATCTCGGCTTCACCGACGCCGATCGCGTCGAGAACATCCGCCGCATCGCCGAGGTCGCCAAGCTGATGGTCGACGCCGGTCTGATCGTGAGCACCGCCTTCATTTCTCCGTTCCGGGTCGAGCGGCAGATGGCCCGGGCCATGATGGGCGACGGCGAGTTCATCGAGATCTTCGTCTACACGCCGATCGGCGTGGCCGAGCAGCGCGACCCCAAGGGGCTCTACAAGAAGGCGCGCCGCGGGGACCTCAAGAACTTCACCGGCATCGATTCCCCTTACGAGGCTCCCGAGAATCCTGAGCTGAAAATCGACACGACGAATTCGTCGCCGGAAGAGGCGGCCGAGACTATTGTGGCGTTTTTGCAGGCGCGGGGAGTCTTCGCCGCGGACTGAGGGGGTCCGACCTCGACATGAATCGCAGCTACGTTTTCAACGGCGACGCCGACGGCCTTTGTGCGCTGCAACAGCTCCGGTTGACGGGGGAACGTTCAGGCGCTGGCCAGGAGACGCTCGTCACCGGCGTAAAACGCGACATCGCCCTGCTCGGGCGGGTCGAGGCCCGGCCGGGCGACGAGTGCACGGTGCTCGACATCTCGCTCGACGTGAACCGGGCGGGGCTGCTGGCGCTGCTGGAGAAGGACGTGTCGATTCGTTACTTCGACCACCACTTCGCCGGTGACATTCCCCAGCACCCGAAGCTGGAAGCGCATATCGATCTGAGCCCCAACGTCTGCACCAGCATCCTGGTCGACCGTTACCTGAACGGGCGCTTCCGCAGCTGGGCCGTGGCTGCGGCGTTCGGCGACAGCCTGGCGGACGAAGGGCGGGCGCTGGCGCGCGCGGCCGCGCTCCCCGACGCCAAGACCGAGCGGCTGAAGGAGCTCGGGATCGCGATCAACTACAACGCCTACGGTGAGACGATCGCCGACCTGCACGTCCCGCCAGTCGACCTGGCCGACGAGATGATCAAGTACCCGGACCCGCTGGCGTTCGCTGACGCGTCGGCCGCCTTCCGCAAGCTGTCCGACGGGTACCGCGCCGACATGGCCGAGGCGCAGCGGCTGGAGCCGCTACGCCAGACGCCGGGGGCGATCGTCTTCCTGCTGCCGGATCTCCCCTGGGCGCGCCGGGCCAGCGGGACGCTGGCCAACGATCTGGCCAAGGCCCACGCCGGCAGCGCGGTGGCGATCGTGTCGCACAAGACCGACGGTGGCTATCTGGTCTCTGTACGCGTTCCGCGCGAGTCGGCGATATCGGCCGAAGCCTTCTGCCGCAAGTTCCCGACCGGGGGCGGGCGGCGCACGGCGGCCGGGATCAACAACCTGCCGGCCGAGACGTTCAACGATTTCGTGGCTGCGTTCGAAGGAGAATTCCGGCAATGAACACGATGCTCGCGAGAATGGGTGCGGTCTACCGCGTGCTGCGGAGGACCTTCGGCGTGAAGGTGATCCCGCTGTTCCTGGCGGTGCTGTTCGGCGTGGTCAGAACCGTCGTCGCGATCGCGATGGCGTTCGACCACCTGTTCTTTCCCAAGCTGGCCAAGACCCGGGCGACGCGGCCGATCGTGCTGGTCGGCAACCCGCGCACCGGAACGACGTTCCTGCAGCGCTTCCTGTCTGACGAGGGCTTCGGCGCCGGCATGGAGCTGTTCCTGATGCTCTACCCCTCGCTGACGCTGCAGAAGCTCTTGCGGCCGATCCTCCCGCTGCTCGAGAAGGTCAGCCCGGCCAAGTACCACTCGACCGATGCTCACCAGACCAGCCTCAGCTCGGTCGAGACCGACGACGTCGCGGTCCTGTTCCGCCACCTCGACGGGTTCTTCCTCTATGGCTTCTTCCTGTCGTGGGACGACGAGGATCGGCTGTCCTGGTTCGACCCGCGCGTGCGCGACACGTCCAAGCGCGACATGGACTGGCTGGAGAAGCTCTGGCGGCGCAGCCTGCTGCTGCACAAGAGCGAGCGCAACATCGCCAAGGTGTTCTCGTTCGCGGTGCGGCTGCCGCAGTTCCTCGAGCGGTTCCCCGAGGCGCAGATCCTCTACATGGCGCGCGATCCGCTGTCGGTGATCCCCAGCTCGATGAGCCTGGTGATCGGCGTGCTCGATCGCGCGGTCGGCTTCTGGACGCTGCCCGACGACATCCGCAAGCGCTGGCTGGACCGCATGTACAAGGCGTGGGTGCTGCTGCTGCAGAAGTTCCACGAGGACTGGACCACCGGCGTGATCGACAAGAAGCGCGTCTTCATCGTCCGGTACGACCGGATGATGATGGACTTCGAGGGGATGATGGAGGAGATGTGCGCGTTCCTGGGCCACGAGATGACCCCGGCCCTGCGCGCCACCGTCGCCAAGAAGGGCGAGAAGCAGCGCAAGTACGAGTCCGAGCACAAGTACGACCTGGCGAAGTTCGGCCTGACCGAAGAACAGATTCGTCGCGACTGCGCCTTCTTCTACGAGACGTTCCTGCCGCCCCTGGCGATCGCCGCGCCGCCGGCGCCGGCCGCGGCCAAGCAGGCCTGAGCGGGGGGCTCGCCCCCGCGGACCCCTCACCCCCGCCCTCTCCCCGCTTCGCGGGGCGAGGGCGAACGGGTGGCTTGGCTCGCGCGCGGCGCGCGCCTCGCGGCCCGACCGGGCGCCTCGAACCGCTTGCGTGCTTTTTTCGGCGCGTGGGCTGCAATCACTTTCGAAAGGGCAGCCCACGCGCCGAAAAAAGCCCACGCGCGGCGAGCAGCGCCCGGTCGAGGCGCGAGGTACGAGACGCGCGTAACGTGGGCAGCCCGCGATCGAGAGCGGAGGCGACCGCCTAGAGGCGAACGCGCGAACTCATCGCACCCGTTCGCCCTCGCCCCGCGTAGCGGGGAGAGGGAGGGGTGAGGGGGCCGGGAGTAAGCGGTGAGGGCCGCTCGACCCGCGCAGCGGGACGACTGGCCCCAGCTGCGCCGACCTAGCTGCGCTCGAGGAACGTCGGCGTGAAGAAGTCGTCCTTGGTGTTCGGCGCGAAGGTCACCTTCTCCGACTCGAACACCGAGCGCCGGCCGTTCTGCTTGTTCACCATCTCCATGTGCATCGCCCGGTAACGCTTCTGCTTCGGGTCGAGCAGCTTGAGATTCGTGGCCAGGAACTCCTTCAAGAGCTTGCCGTCCTTGTCGTAGAGCAGCCCACGGACGACGGCGTTCTTGTCCTTGCTGACCCAGTAGGTCTTCTTCGAGTAGCCCTCGGCGTCGGCGATCTCCTTGGTCTTGGGGACCGCGTCGATCACCCAGCAGGTCTCGCCGCCGAACGGCTCCGTCTTGACCAGCGTGTAGTTGAACTCGTCGAGGGCCGGGATGTTGAGATCGCCGTAGGAGAACTCGCTCCCCATGAAGGCCTGGGCCCGCTGCGAGCTGACGATGCGTCGGGTCTTGCGCAGCGCCGGCAGGTAGATCCAGACGTCGTCCGACTTCGCCTCGTAGTCGAACACCAGGATGCCGGTCCCCTGCACGTCGGCCGGCGACAGGAAGCGGTAGATGCGCTTCTCGGTCTTGCCGCCGTCGTAGAGCTTGGTCGCCATCGTGATCTGGCGTTCGCGCGTCTCGCCCTTCTCGCCGATGCTGATCATCTTGACCGTCGCCTCGGAGCCGTCGAGCTTCCGGGTGACGGTGACCTTGTCCATGATCTCGCGGGGCGAGGGGTCGGCCGCCCTGGCCGCCGACGGCAGTCCGGCTGCCGCCGAGAGAAGGATGGCGAGCTCGAGATGGATCAACCGGCGCTTGGACATGATGTCTCCCTTGGCGTGATCAGAACGTGCAGCGAAGCTCCATATACCCGGCGGTCAGCTGCTCGTCGATGAGGCCGAACAGCGTGTCGCTCGGGCCCTGGAAGATCTGGGCCCCGAGGTAGCCGATCAGCGAGTCGGTGAAGCGGTAGCCGATCCGCGGCGTCACCAGCCACTCGCGCGTCGTGAAGTTCACCAGGCCCAGCGCCGAGAGCGACAGCGTGTCGTGCGCCGCCAGCCACTCGAGGCGCAGCGTGGCCACGTGCTGAATCTGGGCCGTCTGCGAGAACAGGATCTGGCTGCGCTTCGCCAGCTCGGCGTTGATGGCGTTGGTGGCCACGCCCATGAGGGACATCTCGTCCCCCTTCAGGATCTCCGTGTCCAGGTCCATCGTCGGTCCCGGTTGCAGCTTCCAGTCGAACACGTAGCGCCCCATGTACTGAGCTATGACGCTCAGGGACCCGAAATTATGGTCGGCCCCGAGCACGTACTGGACGTCGGGCAGGGCCGCGTAGGGGTTGGGCATCGCCTTGTTGTAGTTGGTGGGACGGCGGTAGGCGGCCTCGCCGCGGATCGTCATCACGTCGCCGAGCGCGGTCGAGAAGTCGAACCCGATGACCTGCTGCTGGTAGGCCGTCCGCGAGATGAACACCGACGGGTTCTCCGGATCGAAATGGAGCCCGTCCTGCGTGAGGGTGAGGCCCGGCATCGGCGCGAAGCCGCGGAGATACGAGACCGACATCTCGACGGCGGGGAGCTCCAGGTGGAGGCGCCCGGCGGCGAGCCCGTTCTTGAGCTCCGGCGTGGGATAGACCGGCGGACCGAAGTAGACGTACTTGGGGAGGACGACGTTGGGGAGCTCGGTCGCCTGGTAGACCGGCATCCAGACCCCCTCGAGGCGGAAGGGCGCGAACCGCAGAAAGGCGCGCGCCCCCACGTTGCCGACGCGGATGTCGTCCTCCAGCGGCGAGCGGATCCGGAAGTCGACCGGCGTGATGTTGCTGGTGGGGTTGAGGGCGTCGGCGCGGCCCCACACGATGATCTGCTTTCCCAGACGGAGGTCGAACCGTCCGAGATAGGTGTTGGCGTAGGCCTCGCGGAGGTCGACGACGGTCCCCTGCTCGGGACCCTGCAGCCCGTAGCGGATGCGGGCCTCGGCGAAACCGTCTCCGTAGGTCGACTTGGCGGTGCGCAGCTGCAACGCCAGCTCGCCGTAGTTGGCCGTGATGAGCCCGCCCCCCGGCGGCACGCCCGGCATGTTCGGCGTCGCCTCCTGGCCGGGGACCCTGCCGACGAACACGTCGCCGCGCATGTAGCCGTTTATCTGGAAGGGCGGTGCCGCGGGCGCCGCCCCTTCGCTCTTCGGCGCGGCGCTGGCGGAGAGGCTCTGCTCGAAGAGTCCTCCGGCGTTCTCGGCGGCGGGAGCGGGCGGCGTCTCCTCCGTCGGAGGCGGCGGGTTTTCACCGTCGGGCAAGCCGCTGGCGGGCTGCGCCTGCGCGATGCGCGCCGCCGGAAGGCAGGCGATCAGGGCAACGAGGAGAGACGACGCGCGAGGGAGGCGGTCACGCATGAGGATCGAGGCGCCGACAATCGCCCGATCTCATCGCAAGTTTCAAGTCGAACTTCCCGTCGTCTACTCGCCGGTCCAGTCCCCGGTCGCCATCACCATCGAGTACCCGGCCGCCGCGCTCCCGAGGACAATCTTGTCGCCGCGTTTGAGGGTGCGGTCTCGCAGCAGCTGGCGGTAGGTCACCCCCACGCTGGCGCTCGCCGTGTTCCCGTAGAGGGAGTGGGTATAGATCCCCTTCTCCTGGTCCACGCCGATGTCCGTGAGGATCTTGCGGGTCATGACCTCGCTCGGCTGATGAAAGACGTAGTGGTCGATCTCCTCGGGCTTGAGGCCCAGCGCGCCGAGCTGCTCGGTGACCCACGGGGGGATGTACTTTCCGAGCCGCATCAGCTCCACGGAGGAGGAGACCAGCGTGCCGCCGATCGGGACCTGGCAGAGGTGCCAGTGATCGGGCGCGGTGAAGGTGTTGATCGCCTTCAGGTGGATGCCGCCGCCCGGGAAGGGCTTGGCGCGCAGCAGCACGCAGGCGGCCGCGTTGCCGATGGTCAGACCCGCGGTCTTCAGCTGAAGGTCACGGACGGTCTGGACGTCGTAGCTCAGGAACGGGCCAGAGAGCTCCGAGGTGAAGACCAGCGCCGTGCGGTAGTTGTCGTGCAGGGCCAGGTAGCCTGCCGCGGTCTGGATGGCCTCCAGATGGCCGACGCAGGCGGCCGTCACGTCGAAGGCGTGGGTCCGCTTGAGGCCCAGCTTGGCCGCCACCTCCATCGCCGTGGACGGCTCGAAGTACTGGCGGGCGATGCTGCCGCCGATGACGAGGTCGACCTCGTCCAGCGACACGCCGTTGACCTCCAGGCAGTCCTTGGCCGCCGCGACGGCGTAGTCGGCGATGATCCCCGGCCGCTCGTCGGGCTCCAGGTAGCGGACGCGGGTCTTGCACAGCCCGAAGACGTGCTCGATCGCCGAGGCGATGGGGAGGAATGCCTCGTCCGTCCCCTGGAAGCGCGCGCGGACCCGGCGAATGATCTCGGCGTTATCGACGCGGTTTTCCGGGAGGGCGACGCCCGGTTTGGACAGGTGCAGTTGCGGTAGGCTCAAACGCGAGCTCCGTCGTGGCGGGGTGTTTCGTGGCGGGGGAGGGGAAGCGATCGCCGCACGCGACGATTCATCATGACACGTCGGCCGCGTACGAAACAAACAGAAAACCCGACGCGAAAGCGGTCAGAAAAGCTGAGCCGGTTTCCACGTTCACGATCGCAGACAGACCAGCGATGTGCGCGTAGCTCCTAGCAACTTCTGGCGTTTTTGTGGTTTAACGGCCGCATGAAACTTCGCATCGCTGCGCTGTTGATGGCCGCCCCGCTCGCATGCGGTGGTGGAGGAACCGAGGCCCCGACCAGGGGCAATGTCTTACTCAAGGACGCCAACAACTACACGTCGGAGAGCACGCTGACGATCGCGACGGTGCAGACCAAGTCGGGCGCCGACCTCAACGTCTGCTGGGACGGCATCGCGAAGGACATCCTCTGTCACGACATCGTCCCGGGCAGCAACGGCATCGACAACGTCGCCTTCTTGCAGATCCCGAACATGTCGAAGGACACGGTGGCGACGAAGCTGGCGGCCGGTCAGCTCGACCCGAACCTGGTGAAGGTCTACGGCGACTATCACACCAGCCAGGCCACCACGAAGTGCGTCAACCTCTCGCAGCTCTCGCTCGGGAAGGCGATCGATCCCGCGACCGACTACGTCGAGAGCACGAACAAGGTCTACATGATGCTCTTCGCGACCGGCACCACGCCGGGCGTCGGCGCGCGCAGCATGGTCTTCATCGAGCCCACGGCGGCGTCGCAGAACACGATGGTCGCGGGGCCCGACGGCTGTAACAGCACCCCCAAGATCCTCGACTTCCAGGCCACGCTGGGGACCGCGATTGCCATCCCGGCCACCGACGCGACGATGTGGAAGATCGACTGGGCCGACATCAGCCACGACAGCTTTGGCAACCCCGTGCAGTTCTCACACCTGAACCGCGTCCTGGTCGGTTTCTACCAGAACAAGACGGTGGCCGATCTCCAGACCGGCTTCCTGGACATCCAGGAGACCGCGACCGCGCTCTACGAAGTGCCGGTGACCGTCGGCTCGAAGTACGTGGACCTCTCCGCCGCCAAGCTGCAGGGCGGAACCACCCCGTTCCCCGGCTTCACCCAGACCGACGGGACCTGGATGGTCGCGGTGCTGTGTGATGACTGCCAGCTCCCCGCCCCGATCGTGCTCTCCGTGCTTACGCCGCAGTAGCGCGCGAAGCGCCAAGCGCGAAAACGGTCGCTGGATAGTGAAGCTCACAGTCTCTCTCACGGCGCTGATCGGCGTGGCGGCCGTCGCCGCGCCGGCTTTCGCCGACGGCGGCTACTACGGCGGCGCGCTGGGCGCGCGCGCCATCGGCCGCGCGGGCGCTTTCGTCGCGCGCGCTGACGACCCGACGGCGGTCTTCTACAACCCGGCCGGGATCGCCAAGGTCGACGGTCTGGTCGTCATGGTCGGCAACAGGGTCTCGAACAACGGTTACGCCTACACGCGCGCGTCCACGCGCGACTGGGGCGCGGTGGGGGGACAGGGGCCGACGGTCTCGTTCGCCGAGGTCAGGAACGGCAGCCCCTGGCAGCCGGTGGAACCTTTGATCGCCGTTGCCTCCAACCTGGGCCTGAAGGACTGGGGGTTCGCGCTCTCGGCGTTCCCGAACCCGGGAGCCAGCAAGGGTGATTTTCCGGTCTCGGGCGGCCAGCGCTACATGATGGTCAGCCGCGAGGCGATCTTCTTGAACTACGCGGCCACCGCGGCCTGGAAGTACCACGACCTGTTCGGCATCGGCGCGACGCTCGAGTGGATCTACGTTCCGCGCCTCGACTACTCGCTGGTGGTCGACGGTACGCCGTTCGCCGAGGCGGGCAACCCGGTCTCGAGCCCGCTCGACATGCTGGCGACCACGACGGGGTCCGACCCGTTCACGTTCAACGCGATCCTGGGGGCCTGGTTCCGCCCGGCGCCGTTCCTCGAGCTTGGCCTCGCCGGCCAGGTCGTGCCGACGAGCATCCAGACCAACAGCAAGCTGGTGGTCCAGCCCATCGATCCGAGCATGGGGACGGTGAGGCTGACCCGGGACACCGCCCTGGCCGACGATGTCACCGTGAACCTGCCGCTGCCAATGATGGTGCGCGCCGGGGCCCGCTACCGACACATCGTGGCGGGGCGCGAGCGGTTCGACCTCGAGCTGGACCTGGAGTACGAAACCTGGTCGCGGGTCAACAACTTCACCGTCGACACCCACAACCTGATCGCCGACATCCAGGGGGTCGACGTCGAGCTCAAGAAGATCCTCGTCTCCAAGCACTGGCGCAACACGCTCGCCGTGAAGCTGGGCGGCGATTTCGCCGTCATACCGGAGCGATGGACCGTGCGGGCGGGCGCCTTCTACGAGACCGCGGTCGCGGACGACGCCTACGCCAACATCGATTTCCCGGGAGGGAAGATGTTCGGCGGCACCGTGGGGACCTCGGTGAGGTTCGGTTCCTGGGAGCTCGCGGTCGCTTATCAGCTTCGTCACATGGCGAAGGTCAGCATCTCGGAGGACGACGGGAAGGTCTACCAGCAGGTGCCGCGCGCCGCCTGCATGCCGCCCTACCAAGTCGCGAACGGCTGCAACGAGCACTACGTCGGGCAGCCATCGCCGACCGTGAACGGCGGGACGTACGCAGCCGTCTCACACTATCTCGCCCTCGCCGTCCTCTACCGGTACGGGTCATGATCACGCAAGGAGGAACCCATGTTCGCCCCTAACCGCCGGTTCGCGTCCACAAGCGCCGGGCTACTCGTCGCCCTGATGGCCGGCTTCGCGCACTCCGGCGCCCCCGTGCCGTCCCTCGATTCCGCCGATCTGGCTCAGGGCCCCTACTCGTCGATGCACATGCTGCTGCAGAAGACGGTGCTTCACATCAACGTCGCCAACATCGACGTGCGCGTCGACAAGGCGACGCAGGCCAAGCTCGCGACCATCGCCGGCGGACAGAAGTACTCGTTCGGGCTCGACTTCAAGGTGGCGCAGGCCGTGATGGAGGCTCCGCGCGCCGTGGTGCAGATGAAGTTCGTGCGCGACATCCCCTTCAACCGCTGGGTGGACGTGGTCAAAGAGAACCTGGAACAGGCGCGCGAGGCGGGGCTCATCACCAAGGAGATCGAGCAGCGCGTCGGCGCCAACCTGCCGCTGTGGTTCGCGGCCATCAAAGATCGCGGCTACGAGAAGGGCGATCGCCTGATCTACGCCCCCGCCCGCGACGGGCTGCGCACCGTCGTCGTCGCCCTCAACGGACAGGTGCTGATCGACAGGTTCGACGCCGGGGCCGAGCCGGGCCACGTCGTGCTCGCCAGCTACTTCACGCCCAAGAGCGACTTCCGCGAGCCGCTGATCCGGTCGCTGTTCGAGAGCCGCTGATGCTGCGGCGGTACGTCACCGGGATCGTCGGTCGCCCTCGGCTGGTCATCGCGCTGGTGGTGCTCGTCACCCTGGTGCTCGGGTTCTTCATCACCCGGCTGAAGGTGCTGCTCGACGTCGATCAGCAGATCCCGCCGGGCCACCCGCTGGTGCAGACCGGGAAGCGCATCGAGAAGCTGTTCGGCGGCAAGTACATGACGGTGATCGGCGTCTACCCGGAGTCGGGCACCGTCTACACGCCGGCGATCCTGGGCAAGGTCAAGCGCATCACGGAACAGCTCGAGAAGATCCCGGGCGTCAAGCCGGGCAGCGTGCTGTCGCTGATGTCGCCGCGGGTGAAGGACGTGCACAGCACGGAGGACGCCCTCGAGATCACGCCGCTCGCGGCCAAGGTCCCCGAGACCGACGCCGAGATGGCCGCCTTCCGCGCCCGGGTGAAGGCGAACTCTTTCCTCACCAGCCTGTTCGTCAGCGACGACGCCCGCGCGACCGCGATCCTGGTCGACTTCGAGGACTTCGTGAAGGCGGGAGGGCCGCCCCATCTCTATGGTCGGCTGGAGGCGATCGTGGCCCCCGAGCGCGAGGCCGGGCTCGAGATCCTGCCCGCCGGTGCGCCCACGATCCTGCACTGGCTGCTCAACTACACCCGCCGCGTGGCGATCCTGTTCGCGCTCGCGCTGGCGATGATCGGGTACCTGCACTACCGCGCGTTCCGGACGCTGCAGGGGATGATTGTCCCGCTCGTCACCGCCATCATGGGCGTCGTCTGGGCGCTGGGGCTGATGGGGCTCGTCGGCGCCCCGATGGACCCCTGGAACATCATGACGCCGATCCTGTTGCTGGCGATCGGCGCCGGGCATTCGGTCCAGATCCTCAAACGCTTCTACGAGGAGTACGCCCGGGCGCGGGCCACCTGGCCGGAGCTCTCCGGCAAGGATCACAACCGTCTCGCGGTCATCGAGGCGACGGCGAAGGTCGGCCTCGTCATGCTCGCGGCGGGGACGATCGCCGCCCTCAGCTTCGGCTCGCTGGCCGCCTTCGGCCTGCCGACGATCAAGAACTTCGGCCTCTGCACCGCGTTCGGCATCGTCGCCGCGCTGACCGTCGAGATGACGTTCATCCCCGCGATCCGGGTGCTGATGGCGCCCCCTTCGGCCCGGCAGACCGAGCGCGAGCAGAAAGAGGAGTTCTTCGACCCGATCCTCGAGAAGCTCGCGAACGTCGTCAGATCCGGCAAGGAGCGCCCGATTCTTTGGGTGTTCAGCGCCATCATCCTGGTCGCCCTCGTCGGCCTCAGCCGCCTCCAGGCGGGCAACAGCCTCGGCGCGCAGTTCTTCGAGAAGAACGCGCCGGTGCACGGCTTCCGCATGGCCGATCAGCGGCTGGCGGGGACGCGGGTCATTCAGGTGCTGGTCGAGGGGCGCGCGCCCGACGCGATCAAGGACCCCGAGGTGCTGCGGCGGATGGATGCGCTGGGGACGTTCATCACCCAGCAGCCGCTCCCCGTGGGCAAGGTCGTGTCGATCGTCGACCTGCTCAAGCAGATCAGCGCCGCCATGGACGGCTCGGCCGGCGGGAAGCTCCCCGATTCCGCGCAGGGGGTGGCGCAGTATCTGCTGCTCTACGGCATGGGCGGTCAGGAAGAGGACCTCGCCCGGCTGGTCGACCGCGACTACCAGAACGCGGTGATCACCGCCTATCTGAAGACCGACGACTTCCGGGCGATGGACGCGATGACGACCGCTACCCAGAAGGAGGCCGATCGCCTGTTCGCCGGGCTCCCCCTCAGAGTCCGGGTCGGCGGCGGCGTCACCAACGCCATCGCGCTCAACCAGACGATGGTGCACGGCAAGACGGTCAACCTGATCCAGATCTCAATCCTGGTCGTCGTCATCACGTCGGTCCTGCTGCGGTCTCTCATGGGCGGGTTCTTGGTGCTGCTCCCGCTCGCGACGGCGGCCCTCGTCAACCTGGGCCTCATGGGGTGGACCGGGATCATGCTGTCGATGGGAACAGCGGCGATCTCGGCCATGGCGGTCGGCATCGGCGCCGACTACGCCGTCTACTTCCTGTTCCGCGTGCGCGAGGAGTTCCAGCGCTGCGGAGATCTACGTCAGGCTACCGCGACCGCCCTCACCACCTCGGGCAAGGCGATCGCCTACGTGGCCAGCGCCGTCGCCGGCGGTTACCTCTGCCTGGCGCTGTCGCTCTTCAAGGTGCACGTGCTCCTGGGCGTCCTCGTCGCCCTCACGATGGTCACCAGCAGCGCGGCGACGGTGGCGTTTCTGCCGGCCGTCATCCTGCTGGTCAAGCCGGGCTTTCTGAGCCGCAAGACGCCAGCGGCGGGGGCGCCTGCAGCGCCGGCTGCGCCGGCGTCAGTCGCGGGCGCCGGCGGCTCGTAGGCTAGCCGGCTGACGGCTGACGGGTACCGGGCAGTGCAGCGGGCGCGACCCGCTGCGCGCGTCGTCTGGGATCCGAGCGTCAGGGTAGCGCGCTGAAGACGCAGCAGGCGGCCTTCAGCGCTGCCCCACCGCCGCTACGACGCGCAGGGCTTCAGGATGCTCATGAACCAGGGGGCGGGATTGCGGCAGTTGCCGCAGATGAGGCCCACCAGCCAGGTTCCGTTGTCGTTGATGCCGGGGAAGGAGGCGCCGTTCTTGTCCTTCAGCGTGGTGAAGTCGACCGTCCCGACGTCGGCGATGTCCGCGCGGTAGTACTCCATGGCGATTCCCTGATCGAGGTCGAGGAACTTCTTCTCGAGCTCCGCGGGGGTCTCCGCGTAGTGGCCGACAACGGCGCTGGTGATGTAGCTGACGTCGAAGGTTGCCCCCAGCGCGTTCGTCGTCAGCTGGGTGTAGTCGAGCGTCAGGCCGGGGGTGCCGCCGGGCACGCCCGTGATCGTCAGGTTGCGGAGGCTGACCTGGCAGGTGAGCTGTGCGGAGTTGTTCTTGAGCGCGACCGTCGTCGCCGACGACCCGGGATCGACCTCGAACGTCTGCAGCATCCGGAACCCCTGGCCCAGGGTGGTGCCGGTGGCGACCGCGACCATGTACGAGTTCATGCTCTTCGGATACATGGCCGGGTCGAGGAACTGGTTGTACTGCGTCGGCCCGATCTCATAGCCGTTGACCTTGAAGTCGTAGATCTGCGCCGACGTCATGCCCATGGTGGTGCCGCCCGTCGGAGGCCAGGCCGGCGGAACGGGCGTGAGGAGATCGATCTGGGTCAGCGTGTCGGCGTTCAGCTTGGTCTCCAGCTCGGAGAGCGGAAGCGACCACATGAGGAGCGACGCGGTGTTCAGATCGTTGACGGTGTTGAGCGGGTGCCCGAGGAAATCCTGGGTGACGGCGCTCCAGTCGACCGTCAGGTTCGTCATCGACTTCACCGTGACGGGCGGGAGGTTGATCTCGCTGGAGAACGCGTAGTCGTTCGCGTTCTGCACCGTGAAGGCCGCGCCGTTGCAGCTGCTGGGCTGCGGATTGGCCGTCGCCGCCGCGCTCGTGCAGGCCACCTTGTCGCCGTCGCCGCCGCCGCCGCTGCTACAGGCGAGCAAGAAAGCAGGCACTGAAACCACAGCCAGAACGATCGATTGATTTTTCATCGCGACTCTCGTGGACGGGGAAGGGGGAGCCGAAACCCCTCGGCTCGTCGGGGTGGGCGGCGCCAGGATCGTCGCCGACTTCTATATAACCGAACGCGTCGATCGCCTGGTGAGGATTCGTCCGCACCAGGCGACCTGATCTCGCGATCGAATCAGGATCGCGAGACCGATTTCAGGACCGGGCGACTAGCGCGGCCCCGGGCCGTAGAGGGTGGCGCGCTTCTCGATGTAGCCGAACGTTTGTCCGGCCGACCAGGTCCAGGTCTGCATCACGGTGCCGCTGGAGCTCAGCTCGTGGAGCGCGCCTTTGGTCGAGTACCCGATCACGTAGTTGCCGTTCGGCAGAAGCTGGACGTCGCCCATGACGTCGTTCTGGATCTTCGGGCTCGACGCCTTGTAGATCGTCTTCATCGTGTAGGTCTTGGCGCTGTTGTTCAGCGTCATTTCAACGATGCTCGAGCCGCTGGCGTCGCCGCCCAACGAGCCGCCCGCGCCGGGCACGGTGGTGGCGTTGTTGCGGAACATCAGCAGCTTGTCGATGCCGAGGATGTGGATGCCGTGCTCCCCGCCCTTCCAGGGCGTGCCCTGGTAGGTCTGGGTCGCGCTGTCCGACGTGCCGCCCAGCGACCAGATCGTCGAGCCGTCGCTGCGCTTGACCTTGGTGATCGTGCTGGTGTCGAGGTCGGAGAAGACGAGCGCGTCGTCCGTCTTCGAGTACTGGATGTTGTTCACGTGACAGGCGCTGCTGCCGCCACGGGCGGTCTTGGCGTTGACGACCGTCTTGACCGAGCCGCTCGGCGCGTACTCCTTGATGTCCTCGCAGCCGTTCGACCCGTAGGAGTAGAAGGCGACGGTCTCGTCGGGGAGCACCGTCAGCTGGTGGTTGGCGCCGGAGAACTTGCTGGAGAGGTCGGTGTCGGTCATGCCGTCCATCGTCACCCGGTGCACGCGGGCCGAGCCGCTCGGCACGTTGGCGTTCTGGATCCACATGTACTTGCCGTCGTAGCTCATGCGCGCGTTGGTGACATCGCTGCCGATGCCGAACGCCCAGACGTACTCGCCATCGCCGTCGAGGATGTAAGCGGTCGCGCCGGCCCCAGCTCCCATGACGTACTGACCCGTGATGAGGAATCCGCCGAAGAGGCCCGTCACCGACGCGGTCGCCGGCGACAGAGACGGCTTCATGAGGCCGGCCGCGAGGCTCCCGCTCATGATGGTCTGGTCCGCCGTGGAGCACTCGCCGCCGCTGCCGGAGACGGTGATCTTGAAGTGGTACAGCTTCGCCTGCTTCATCCCGAGCAGCAGCGTCCGGTGCGTCGCCGCGGTCAGGTCGTCAGCCGGCGCCGTCATGCCGTACGACGTCGTCAGGCCGAAATCGATCTTGGCCGAGGTGATGCTCGTGGCCGTCGTCGTCCAGCTGACGATGCCGACCGTCTTGATCATGGTGCTCGTGGCCGCGCTCGCCACCGTGACGGTGCAGCTTCCGGGACCGCTGCCCGCGGCGCCGGTGCTCCCTGCGACGCCGGTGCTCCCTGCGACGCCGGTGCTGCCGCCGCGCCCGCTGCCCGCGATGCCGGTGCTCCCGGCCGCGCTGCCCGCGATGCCGGTGCTGCCGCCCCGCCCGGGTGCCCCTGCCGGGCCCGAGCCCGCGACGCCCGAGGTGCCGGCCACGCCGCTGCCGCTGCCCGCCACGCCGCTGCCGCTGCCCGCCACGCCAGGGCCTGCCTGCCCGGCTGCGCCGGTGCTGCCCGCGATGCCGGTCCCCATGCCCGCCGCGCCGGTGGTGCCGGCGGTCCCTTCATCGCCGGTGTCGTCGGACTTGGCACAGCCGCCCGCGACCAACCAGAGACAGCCACACAGTACCAGCGGGGTGGAGATTCGGCGCATTCGGGATACCCTCCGTTCGTATGCTCAGTTGCTATTGCAAGTAGCGGGAATGTTGCCGGGAGCGATCGGAACGATCGCCGCCGACGTGCTGGTGCTGTCGATCTGGACAGCGGTGATCGTGAGGCAGGACGCCTGGCCGCTGAACGCGCAGGTCTCGCAGGGGGCGCCGAACTCGTTGAGCTCCTGGCAGACCGAGTCCTTCGTTGCGCCCGGGATCAGCGTGAAAAGCGGATAGATCTCGGCGATGTCCGCGGTCGCGATCACCTGGCCGTCGCCGGCGTTGCCGCCGGGCAGCACGTTGGTGAAGGTGAGGTCGTGGATGGTCGCGTTCACGGTGACGGGGCCGTCGGGGTTCACGATCCGCATGGGGAAAGTGGTCGCGGTCAGCGTGCTGTAAGGGCGGGTGGACGCGCTGGTCGTCAATCGAGTTGTCGGATTGCACGGGTCCTGGGCGCCCTCGACCGCCGTCGCGACCAGGACGGACAGCTCGTCACCTGCTCCCGGTTCGACCATGAACAGGAATTGCGGGACGAAACCGCCGATATCCCCCCCGATGCTCGGGGGGGATGCCCAGTTGAGAGGGGAGATGTCGAGGAGGTAGGTCTGCCCGTCCCAGCTCGCCTCGCCGCCGCCACCGCACGCCGCGGGCGCGACCGGCAACAGGGCGAGAGCCATCCAATTTAACGGACAGCGGAGGCGAGAAAAAAACGGGAAGGGCATCAGCAGGTTGCTCCTCATGGGAGGGAGATCGGGCTGGAAAGGGCGAATCGACCGGTGGGGAACGGTGATCGGGGACCGCGCCGTAGATCTATCAGAGAGCAGTAGCACTGTGGGTGTCGGAAGGTCACTCACATTGCACTTTTTGCCTGCATCAGCTGCCTCCGGTTTTCGGCTCAGAATTCGACATTCGGGAGGGATTTCGGGACTCCCGCTAGCCTCTTTGGGTGGCGTCCGCCCGTGGCGCACGACGCGCTGAATCGCGCGCACGGAGGGTGCCCGCTGGCTTCCCGGCGGGCTGGGCTTACGCTTGCCGCATGCCCAAGGTCGGAGAGCGCGCTCCTGAGTTCACGCTCCCCGACGCGGAAGGGCGCAGCGTGTCGCTCGCCGAGCTCCTCTCCGGCGGTCCGCTGGTTCTCTATTTCTATCCGCGGGACGAGACGATGGGGTGCACGGTCGAGGCGTGCGCGTTTCGAGACACGCACCAGGAGTTCGTCGACGCCGGGGCGCGGGTCGTGGGCATCAGCCGGGACAGCCCGGCGTCGCACGCGCAGTTCGCGGCCCACCATCGCCTCCCGTTCACGCTGCTCAGCGACGAGACCGGGGCCGTCCAGGAGCGCTACGGCCTGGGCAGACTGCTGGCGCGGGTGGAGCGCGTCACGCTGGTGATCGACCGCGACGGCATCATCCGGCACCGGTTCACGTCCAAGCTGCGGTGGCGCGCGCACGTCACCACCGCGCTCTCCGGGCTTCGTCAGGTGTCCCCCGTATCGGCAGCCCGTTAACGGTCGGTCAAATCGGAGGTGTCGGTCGAAGTCGCACACGATCTCGCTGGACGAGGCCGTACGCGATCGGGCATTTGAAGGCCCAATGACGACGAACGAGAGAAAGAGCGAACGAGGACAGCGAGTTGGGATCGTGATCGCGGCGCTGGTGGCGGTGGCCGTAGGCTGCGGCGACGGCGGCGGCGGCACGGGGGCCGGCGGCAAGGGCGGCGGCACCGGCGGTGGCAGCGGCGGCGCCGGCGGCGGGCTGACCACCTTGCAGGCGCGCGGTCAGTACCTGGTCGAGCATGTGGCGGCCTGCGGCGATTGCCACACGCCGATGGGGCCAACGGGCCCGGTGCCGGGCATGTACCTGGCGGGGAACGCCAATTTCATCGTGCTGCCGAACGGCGACAAGCTGGGCTCGCGCAACCTCACCAACGACGCGACCGGGCTCAAGAACCGCACGGACGCCGAGATCAAGAACATGTTCCTGAACGGAACGCGCCCCAGCTCCGCCGGCATGGAGGCGCTGAACCCGGTGATGCCGTACTACGTGCTCCACAACATGAGCGCCGAGGACGCGGACGCGATCGTCGCGTTTCTCCGCACCGTCCCGGCCGTGGTCAACGCGATCCCGCAGCGCGGGGTCAGCTTCGACCTTCCCACTCCGGCGCCCGCGCTCGACGCGACGATGATTCCGACGCCCGCCGACACTTTCCCCGAGAAGGCGAGCGCGCTGCGCGGCCGCTATCTCGCCGCCCAGGCCGGCGTCTGCCTCGAGTGCCACACCAAGCACCTCCCGCCCGGATCGCCGACGGTGCTGGATGAGACCAAGCTGTTCGCGGGGGGCGAGGACTTCACGGCGCTGTTCGCGACCACCCTCATGATCAAGCCGGTCTCGAAGAACCTCACGTCGCACCCGACCAGCGGCCTCGGCGCCTGGACGGCGGCCGACATCGTCAAGGTCCTCAAGCTGGGTGTGGCCAAGGACGGCACGGGGATCTGCCCGCCGATGCCGGTGGGGCCGATGGGAGCGTTCGGCGGTCTGACCGACGCCGACACGATGGACATCGCGAACTACATCAAGTCGCTGCCGTCGATCGACAACACGATCGTCGACATGTGCGTGTTCCCGCCGGGGCCGCCGCCGGGTGACGGTGGCGTGGCCGGCGCGGGTGGTGGGGCCGCTGGTGCGGGCGGCGGCGCGGCCGGCGCGGGCGGCAGCGCGGCTGGCGCGGGCGGCGGCGCGGCCGGCGCGGGCGGCAGCGCGGCTGGCGCGGGCGGTGGCGCAGCCGGCAGCGGCGGATCCGTCGTCGACGCATCGACCACCGACTAGCTACAGAGGGTCGGCCCACGTTTCGCTCGACTCTGGTCGCGCTCGCGCTGACGGCGCCTGTCGCGATCACCGGCTGCGGGGGAGGGGAGGGCCCCCCGCCGCAGCCGCCAGGACCTTATCCGCGGCCCGTCTACGCCTCACTGGCGGAGACGGGTCTCTTTGACGATCCGTCGACGCGGGCGGTGACGGCGGAGGCGGTCGTCTTCGAGCCGACGTACCGGCTCTGGTCCGACGGGGCGACCAAGCGCCGCTGGGTGCGCCTCCCGCCCGGGACGCGCATCGACAGCACCGACATGGACCACTGGGTGCTTCCGATCGGCACCAAGCTCTGGAAAGAGTTCTCGCGCGACGGCACGCTGCTCGAGACCCGTCTCGTCGAGCGCTACGGCGAGGGGGCGGACGACTACTGGATGGGGGCGTTCGTCTGGAACGAAGCGCAGACCGAGGCGACGCTGGCGGTCCTCGGCGCGAAGGACATCAACGGCACGACTCACGACGCCCCGCCTCAGGAGCAGTGCGGCGCCTGCCACCGCGGCGACATCGGTCGGGTGCTTGGGCTCTCGGCGCTGCAGCTGTCGCGCCCGGCCGACGACGCGCGGGTGGGACCGACGCTCGCTGACCTGGTCGCGCACGACCTGCTCACCGCGCCCCCTGCCGCCGCAGACCCTCCCTACGCGGTGCCGGGTGACGCCACGACGAGCACGGCCCTCGGATATCTGCACGCCAACTGCGGCCACTGCCACAACGAGAACGGCACCTCCTGGCCGGACACCCAGATGGTGTTGCGCTTCGGCACCGGCGAGCACGACGTCGCGGCCTCGGCCGTCTATCAGTCGCTGGTCGGCCGCCCGCTGCAATACTGGCGGGGCGGCGCGATCACGCTGCGGGTCGCGCCGGGCGCCCCGGACGCGAGCGCCGTGGTCGCCCGGATGTCGGTCCGCGGCTCGGACGCGCAGATGCCGCCGCTCGCCACCGAAGAGGTCAATCCCGAGGGCGTCGAGGCGGTGCGGGCCTGGGTCGCGGGCCTGGCGCCCTGACGGCTACAGGTTTTCGAGCAGCGACCGGAGCACGTTCGGATCGACGGGCTTGACCAGGTGGTGGTCGAAGCCGGCGGCGAGCGACGACGCCCGATCCTGGTCGTCGAGCGAGCCGGTCATCGCGATCAGCCGCGGTCCCGGCGTTCCGGGGCAGGCGCGGATCTGACGCGCGACCTCGAGCCCGCCGAGCTTCGGCAACCGGATATCGAGCAGCGCCGCCGCGCTTCCCCCGGCCAGCACCGCGGAGAGGGCGGCCGGACCGTCGTGCACGACGGTCGCATCGAAGCCCCACAGTTCGAGCACCATTTTCAAAGTCCGCGCCAGGTAGACGTTGTCGTCGGCGACGACGACGCGGCGCTTCGTCGTCGATGTCGGCGTCTCCATCGCGGGCGAATGTACGCGGTCCCGTCGTCGGGCGATATACACTCTCGCTCCCGGGAATTGTAAGTGAACGAGATGCTCTCCGGGTCTAACGGACGTCGTGCGGGGTACGAAAGCGCGAGATTGAAGCTCGCGCGCCTGCGGCTTGCCGGCACCGACGCCCGCGCCGCGGCCATGCGCCAGATCGCCGAGACCAGCGCCCGCGCCCTGGCCGTCGAGCGGGTCGGCATCTGGGCCTTCAAGGGGGCGGGCGGCCGGCTCATGGGCGTCTGTCAGTTTCATCTGTCGACGGCCAGCTACCCGCCGACCGGGCTCCCGGACGGCCTCGAGTTTCCGAGCCTGCTGCGCGAGATCCGCGAGCGACGGGTGGTGGCGATCGTCGACGCCCGCAACGACCCGCGCACCAGCGAGCTGGTCGGCCCCTACCTCGACGTTCATGGCATCAGCTCGCTGATGGTCGCGCCCGTGATCCGCGACGGCGACATCGTCGGCGCCATCTGCTCCGAGCAGGTCGGCCCTTTGCGGGACTGGTCGCTGGAGGATCGCGACTTCGCGGCCTGCGCGGCCGACATGGCGGCGCTGTTCCTGGAGCAGGCCGACCGGATGGAGATCGAGTCCTCGCTGCACGATCGGATCGAGCGCGAGCTGGTCGACGAGCGGATGCTGGCGCTGGGGCACCTGGCCCGCTCAGTGGCGCACGACATGAACAGCGTGCTGGGCGCCCTCGACCTGCTCGGCGTCGCGATGGAGGCGGATGCGCGCGGGGACGTCGCCGGCCACGGTGCCGAGGTTCGGCGGACGGTCGCGTTCGGGGCCCGCCTGGTCGAGCAGCTGCTGCTGTTCGGACGGCAGGAGACGGTGCCCGGCGAGAGCCTCGACCTCGGGCAGATGCTGCGCAACATCGAGCCGGTGCTGGTCAGGCTGCTGAAAGGGAAACGCTTCGAGATCCGGATCGATGCCCCGGGCGCGACCGTTCAGGTGGCGAGCGCCGAGATGAAGCAGGTCGTGCTGAACCTGTGCGTGAACGCCGGCGACGCGGTCGCGCAGGGGGGATTGGTGCGGGTCGAGCTGCGCGAGCCGCGCGCCGACGAGCCGATCAGCCCCACGGCGGTGGTGCTGGCGGTGACCGACGACGGGATCGGGATGGACCAGGAGACCCAGACGCACATCTTCGAGCCCTACTACTCGCGCAAGCCGTCGGGGCAGGGCATTGGCCTCTCGACCGTCTGGGGGATCGTCAAGCGCGCGAAGGGGACCATCATGATAGACAGCGCCCCGGGGGCGGGGACGACGATCCGGATCGTCTTGCCCCGCGTCGACGGGGCTCCGGCCGATCCGCCGCCATGACCGAGCTCGGCCACCTGGTTCCGGCGCGCCCGACGGCGGCGACGGCCCGGCCACGGGGGCTGGTTCGGGGCGGGATCAAGACCGCGCTGCTGGGCGCGCTCGCGCTCGCGATCATCGGGGCGGCCGCCGGCTGGGCGCACCGGCGTCTCCGCGCCGAGGTCGAGGGTCAGGTCGCGGCCGACATGCAGGCGGTGCTGGCGACCGCGGTGCGCGGCGTGAGCGTTTTCCTCGACAGCGCCGAGCGGCTCGCGGCGCTGGTCGCCGACGCGCCCGACGTTCGCGCCGCCGCCACCGCCGGCGCGAACGGGGGCGATCCGGCGGCGCTGGTCCGCGCGCTGGAGCCCTACCTGCTGTCGGGGCGGTTCACCGGCTACGTCGTCACCGACGGGCCCGGCACCGTCGTGGCGGCCAGCCCGACCCTGGCGGCGGTCGGCCAGCGGCTCTTCCCCGACGTCTACCCCGCCGCGGCGGCGCGGCAGCAGGCGGCCCCCCACGCCGGACTCCCGTTCCGGGGCCCGGACGGGGCGGTGCGCCTGCTGGTCGCGGCGCCGCTCCGGGGGAGCGGCCTCGGCCTCGGTCTGGGCATCGATCACGGCGAGCTGTCGGCGCCGCTGCTGGCCGCGCGCGCCCGCGAGACGGGCGAGACGTACGCCTTCGACGCCCAGGGGGTCATGATCTCGCGCAGTCGGTTTGCCCAGCACCTGCGCGGGGCGGGCCTCATCGGCCCCGACGACGACGACTCGGCGCTGCGGGTTGCGATCCGCGATCCGGGCGGCGACCTGACCGGTGGCTTCCGGACCGAGGTCCAGCGGCGCGAGCAGCCGCTGACCACGGGCGCGCGGCAGGCCATGGCCGGCGCCGACGGGGTCTCCGTCGTCCCCTACCGCGACTATCGCGGCGTCTCGGTGGTCGGCGCCTGGACCTGGCTCCCGGCGCGCGGCTTCGGCGTGCTCTCCGAGCTCGACGCGGCCGAGGCGTTCGCGCCGCTCGCCGCGCTGGAGCGGATCTTCGCCACGCTGGTGGCGCTGCTCGGGCTGATGGGGGCGGGCGCGGTCACCGCCGCGGCGCTGGCGGGGCGGGCCAAGCGCCGCGCGCAGCGCGCCGAGCAGGCGGCGCGCCGGCTCGGCGAGTACGTCATCGAACGCAAGCTGGGCGGCGGCGCGATGGGCGAGGTCTTCCTGGCCCGGCACGCGCTCCTCCGCCGGCCCACGGCGCTCAAGCTGCTACGCCAGACCGACGGCGCGGCGATCGAGCGCTTCGCGCGCGAGGTGACGGTGACGGCCTCGCTGACACATCCGAACACGATCGCGATCTACGACTACGGCAGCAGCCAGGAGGGGAGCTTCTACTACGCGATGGAGTACCTCGAGGGGATCGACCTCGAGCGGTTCATCACCCGCTTCGGCGCCTCCCCCGACGCGCGCGTCGTCCACATCCTGCGCCAGGTCTACGGCTCGCTGGCCGAGGCGCACGCGCACGGGCTGGTCCACCGCGACGTCAAGCCGGCCAACATCTTCCTCTGCCGGCGCGGCGGCGTCCCCGACCTGGTGAAGGTGCTCGACTTCGGGCTCGCCAAGGCGGCCGACGGACGCAACGTCACCCGGGCCAGCGTCGTGGTCGGAACGCCCGAGACCATGGCGCCCGAGCTGTTCGAGGCGGCCGACAGGGCCTCGCCGCTCAGCGATCTCTACGCGGTCGGGTGCGTCGGCTACGCGCTCCTGACCGGGCGGCAGGTGTTCGGGGGAAGCTCACTCGCCGAGCTCTGCAACGCGCACCTGTCGAAGTCGCCGCAGCCGCCGTCGGAGCTGCTCGGCCGTCCGGTCGACCGCGTGCTCGAGCGCGTGATCCTCGCCAGCCTGGCCAAGGACCCGAAGACCCGCCCCCAGTCGGCGCGGGAGATCCTGGCGCTCTTCGACCGCTCGCCGCCGGCGGTCGGCTGGACGCCGTCCGACGCCGCCGCCTTCTGGGCCGCGCACGGCGACAGCTTCGCGGCCGGCGAGGCGGCGGACAGCCCGGAAGCGAAGTAGGGTACCGGGCGCCATGCCGCCGATGACCATCGCCCCGGTGACCCTCGAGGGGACACACGTGCGCCTCGAGCCGCTGACGCCGGCGCACCACGCCGCCTTCTGCGCGATCGGCCTGGACGAGGAGCTCTGGCGCCTGTCGCCGTCCGCCGTGCGCACCCCGGCGGATATGGCGGCCTACATCGCGACCGCGCTCGCCGAGCAGGCAGCGGGACGCGCGCTGCCGTTCGCGATCGTCGAGCGCGCGAGCGGCAGCGTCGTCGGCAGCACGCGCTACGGCGCCATCGAGCGCCACCACCGCCGGCTGGAGATCGGCTGGACCTGGCTGGGGGCGGCCTGGCAGCGCACCGCGATCAACACCGAGGCGAAGTTCCTGCTGCTGCGGCACGCGTTCGAGACCCTCGGTTGCCTCCGCGTCGAGCTCAAGACCGACGCGCTCAACCAGCGCTCTCGCGCGGCCATCCAGCGCATCGGCGCCCGCGAGGAGGGGCTCTTTCGCAAGCACATGATCACCGCCAGCGGGCGGGTCCGCGACACCGCCTACTACGCGATCGTCGACGACGATTGGCCGGCGGTGAAGGCGAGCCTGCAGAGCCGGCTGGGGCTCACGCTGCCGTAGCGGCGGGCGAGCAACCATCGCCGATTCAAGTGCTGCGCGCCGGTCAACGCGCGTCGACGCAGGGGGGAACCTCCACCGGCTCGGGCGGCGGCACGAAGCACCCCTCCTGGACCGGCGGCGCGTGGCGCACGCGGGCGGGCGCCGCCACGGGAACCGGGAGCGAAGTGGAGGACGAGGAGAGCGGGGAGATCGTCAGCGCCGCCGCGAAGGTCAGGCCGCCAAGCAGGGTCGAGAGTCGAGTGCGGGTCATCGTCATCACCTCTTGCTGAGGAGGCGTGACGTCGAACGGAACGAGCCGTTCCGCGTTCCATCTAGCGCGCGTCCGGGCGAAAACTGCAGTAGTTGCCGGTTCTTACGGCAACGGAGAGGAACTTTCCCAGCGCCGGCGAGGCCTCGCCCAGGCGTTCCAGGGCGTTCTTGATCCGGCGCTGAACGGCGCTGCGGGCCCGTTCCGCGGCGCTGCCGGCGCGCCGGCTGCGCCCGCCGAGCCCGACCGCCCGACCGAGCTCGGCGGCGAGGAAGTCGAGCTCCTCGCGGGCGCGGCTGGCGCGGGCGCTGTCGCCAAACGACTCCGCCTCGGCCAGCGTCTCGCGCAGGTCCTCCAGGCGGCGGCGGTACTCGTTGCGTGCCTCGTCGTCGAGCAGCTCGCCTGCGTCCCCGTGATCGACGATCGCGGCTTCGGCCGCGTCGGGGCCGGCGCCGGCGGCGAGCTCCAGCACGTGCAGCTCGCGTCCCGGCGCCGCGACCAGCCGCGCCAGGTACTGCAACCCCAGGGTGTCCTTGAGGCGGAACGTCGTTCCCTCGTGGGCGATCGTCCAGTACTCCCCTTCGAGCGTCATGGCGAACGCCGTCCCGTCGGACGCCGTCTCGGGCGCGCGGACCAAGAGCGGCGTCGGCGTCCGCGTCGCGGCGTGCGTCGCCGGCGCTTCATCGAGCGCCGCCAGCCTCGTACCGGCCAGGCGGACCAGCCCCGGCATCCCCAGCGCAAGGGCGGCCTCGCGTGCGGAGGCGAGCAGCGCGCGGGCGCGCGGCTGGTCGCTCGCCAGCCCGCGCATCACCAAGGTGCGCCCCAGCTCGTAGTCGAGGCGCGCCGCGTGCGGGCGGGCGCCGAGCCGGCGCACCCGCGCGATCGCGTCCTCGAAGTGGGCGATCGCGACGTCCCATCGTTCGAGGCGCGCCGCGAGCAGGCCGAGCAGGCGGGTGATCGGCCCCTCCCAGCAGACCTGGGTCATCCCCAGCATCACGTATTGCTCCGCGAGCGGGAGCAGGCGCTGGTAGGTCCGCTCCGCCGGCTCCGGCGCGCCGGCCGCGGCGATCGGCTCGGCTGCGCAGCAGAGCTCGAACATGTTGTTGATCGAGGGCAGCATGTCGGGGCTCATGCGGTCGAGGTGAAAGCGCGTCTTGTCGAGATCCTCGATGCGCGAGAACACCAGCGCCGAGCCCAGCGACTGCCAGCCCAACCCCTCGGGGAACGCCGCCCGCTCGCGGCGCGCCAGCAGATCCTGCGCGATCATGTCGTCGTGCCGCTCCATCGTCCGGAGGATCCCTTCGCGGTGGAGGATCATCATCCCCTCGGCCTGCGGATCGCGGATGGCGCGCCCCTGCGCCAGCGCCTCGGCCTCGTGTCGCTCGGCGTCGCCGAAGCGCCCGTCGATCAGCGCGCGCACAGTGCGGAACTGGGCCACCCGCCACCCATACCAGGGGGCCCGCAGCTCGGTCCCCAGCGCCTCGAACAGCGCCGTGCGCGCCTCCGCTGCCGGGAGATCCCCCAGCGCGAGACAGTCGATGATCAGCCGCGCGTGCGTCCGTAGCAGGCGGGGGCGATCGCCGAGCGCGCCGGCGAGCTGCTCCGCCTCCAGGTTCAACGGGTAGCGCTCCCCAACGTCGACGATGTCCATCAGCGCCGACATCGCGTCGTGGATGGTCTCGAGGAGCACCCGTCGATCGTTCAGGCGGCGCGCGACCGCTATCGCCTCGCGCGCGACCCGCACGGGCTCCTCGGTGGCGATCGTCGGCTGCAGCGCCGCGCCGAGCCGCGCGAGCAGCCGCGCCCGCAGCGCGCTGTCACCGGCGGGCAGCGCGGCCAGGGCCTCCTCGAGCATGTCGACCAGCACCGGATCGACGATGGCGAACATGAACACGCTCCCGTAGGTGAGCGCCGCGCGGGCCACCGACGCGGCGTCGCCTTCGCCGCGGGCCAGCGTCGCCGCCTCGCAACAGGCCGCGCGGCCCGGCGTCACCTCGCCGCGGCGGATGTGGGCCTCGGCCAGCGCCAGCAGAACCTGGACGCGCAGCGCGGGCGGGTTGTCGGCCGCCTCGACGGCGGTCCGCGCCCGCACGAGCAGGGCCAGCGCCTCGTCGTGGGCGAGCAGCTCGAGGGCGCGGCCGGCGGCGGCAACGGTGAAGTCGACGGCGCGCGCCAGACCCTCGGGCGGGCCCGCGAGCGCGTGGTGGGCCAGCTCGGCGAGCGGCGGCGCGACGTCGCCCGCGTGCAGAGCCTGCAGGGCGGTGGCGACGCGGGCGTGGTGTGCCTGCCGCTCACCGTCGGCGAGCTCGCGGTAGAGGACCTCGCGGATCAGCGCGTGCGAAAAGCGCGGGCGCGCGCCCCGCTCCGACAGCACGCCGACGCGGATCGCCTCGGCGACGATCGCCGCCACCGCGGGGCGAGGCCGCCCGGACGCCGCCGCCAGCAGCGTCAGCTCCAGCTCGTCGCCGGCGACCGCGGCGAGGTCCAGCAAGCCGCGCGCGTCGCCCGCCACCCGATCGAGCCGCTGGCGGATGACGTCGCGCACGCCGCTCGGCACCACACCGGCGGCGATCGCGTCCAGGCCCGCGTCGCCGAACAGGCGCGACATCTCCTCGACGAACAGCGGGTTTCCCTGGCTGCTCTCGAAGATGCGGGCGGCGACCGACGCGGCGACCGCGCCGACCCGCTGGCACAGCAGATCGTCAGCCGCCTGTCGGTCGAGCCGCGGAAGGACGATGGTCACCCCCTCGCGTCCGATGCGGGCGATCAGCTCGCCCGCCGCAGCGTCGAGGCGCGCCTCGACGTCGCGACAGGTCGTGATCAGCAGCGTCCGCAGCGTCCGCAGCTCGCGCGAGACGAAGTAGATCAGCGCCAGCGACGAGGGATCGGCGGCGTGGAGATCCTCGAACACCAGCACCAGGCCGTCGGGCGCCGCCGCGCGCCGCACCAGCCCCGCCACCCCGCGCCACAGTCGAAAGCGCGCCTCGTCGGGGGGCACCGGCGTCGGCGCGGGCGCTCCGAGGCGCCGGCCGATGGCCGGCACCAGCTCGGCGACCTGGGGGGCGCCGTCCCCGAGCGCGTCCGCCAGCGCCGCGTCGTCGAGCTTTCCGGCCAGCGACGCCAGCACGTCCAGCCAGGGCCAGTAGGCGGGGGCCCCGCCCGCCTCCCACGATCGTCCCCAGACCACGGGCACCCCGCGCCGGGTGGCGCCGGCCGCGATCTCGTCGGAGAGCCGTGTCTTTCCGATCCCCGGCTCGCCCATCAGCAGGAACAGCCGCCCGCGTCCGGCGAGCGCGTCTTCGAGCCCTTCGCCGATCTGGGCGAGCTCGCGCGCTCGTCCGACGAACGGCTTCTGCTGAGACGACATCGGGCGAACGATAGTAGTTTCTGCCGGTGCGTCCTATCCCTTCTCGGCGGTCATCCGCCTGTTTCCTGGGGCTGGTGGCCTGGTCGGCTCTCGGGTGCTGGAGCGCAGCGCAGCGCGGAATGCCGCCGGGCGCGGGCGCGTCAGACAGCGCCGGGCGCCCGCCGGTGGAGCGGCACGTCGGCGCCTCGGGACTGCCGCTCCCGGCGACGGGCGGCGTCGCGAAGCCGGTGGGGACGCCGGGCAACCTGAGGGTCCTTGACTGGGCCGGCTTCCAGGCCGCCGTCAGCTGGACGTTCGACGACGCGCAGCCGTCTCACCTCGCCCACTATGCCGAGCTGAACGCGGTCGGCGTGCCGATGACCTTCTACATCAACAGCGCCAACAGCCGCGGCGCGGCCGACGACGCGGCCTGGACCCGAGCGGTGCGCGACGGCCACGAGCTGGGAAACCACAGCGTCCACCACTGTCACGCCGACCTGACCGGCTGCACGTCCGGGAGGGCGTTGCCGACGCTCGCGCAGGAGCTCGACGACTGCACGACGTACATCACCCAGCACACGCCCCAGACCGCCGTCTGGACGATGGCGTCGCCGTTCGGCGACACCGGCTACGACACCCCCGCGATGTCCCGGTTCCTGGTCAACCGCGGCGTGCCGGGCGGGAACGTCGGCGCCGGAACGGGCGACGCCACCGACGTCTTCAACCTGCCGGTTCACATGGCCGCCAGAGGGGAGACGGCGGCCAGGCTCAATTCCCATACCGACGCCGCGCGCACGGCCGGCCGCTGGATCATCTTCCTCATCCACACGATCTCGCCGACCGACGCCGTCTGGTACAACCCGGTCGCGATCGGCGACGTGACGTCGGCGATGCGCGCCGCCGGCTCCCATCCCGACGTCTGGAGCGACACGCTGGTGGCGATCGCCGCCTACTGGCGCGCGCAGAAGCTGTTCGAGGCGCTCACGCCGGCGACGGCGGGGATCGCCAGCACCTGGACCTGGACGCTCCCCGCGCACTTCCCCGCGGGGAAGTTTCTGCGCGTGAAGGTCGACGGCGGCACGCTGACCCAGGCGGCGGGCCCGCTCGCCTGGGACGACCACGGCTATTACGAGATCGCGCTCGACGCCGGTACGCTCACGCTTTCGCCTTGATCGAAGGCGCGGCGGTGAGCGTCACCGCCCGCCGTAAGCGCCCATGTCGGCGCGCGTGCCGTCGCCGTCGTGCAGGGCCGGATCGGCGGCGTCGCGGCAGGGGCTGCCGGCGGCGAGGTGGAAGTCTCCGGCGGCGGCGTTCACGAACAGCGGGTCGGCCGCCAGGTTTCCGTCGGCCGTCGGGACCGGCATCCCCGAGAAGGTCGCCGGGATGACGTCGTTGTACGTCCAGGTCGGCGCGCTCCCCTGTCCGAGCACGACCGCGGTCCCCGGGTGGCCGGCCAGGATCGAACCGGCGACGGTCACGGTCGACGACTCGATCCAGATCGCGTCACCGTTCCCCTGGCCGTCGTTACCGTGGAGAACGAGGAAGGTCGCGCTGCCGATGACGCCGTCGAGGTAGATGCCCCCGGCCTCGTGGTAGGCGGTGTTGCCCGCGATGATCGAGCCCGTGCAGGCGAACGTCGTCCCGGCGATCGCCAGGCCCCCGGCACGGTCGGCGATGTTGCCGGTGATGATCAATCGATCGAGCTTCACGGGATGAAGGTTGTCCTCGAGAGCGATGCCGCCGCCGAGGTGAGCGCGGTTGTTGCGGATCTCGATCCCCTGCAGCAGGCCGCCGTCCCAGGGGAAGATGGCGCCGTGGACGCCGCCGCCGCTGGCGCCGGCGTGATTGTTCGCTATCAACCCGCCGACGACGATGCTGGCGTCGTTGTCCAGGTCCAGCCCGCCGCCGTGGCCGACGGCGCTGTTGCTGACGATGACGTTGTCCTGAAGCTCGCTCTGCACGTGCGAGATGCGAATGCCGCCGCCGCCGTCGCCGGAGTGGTTCCCCTCGACGTGGTTGCGCTGCAGTCGGGCATGGCTCTCGAAGATCCGGATGCCGCCGCCGTCGTCGCCGCTGGTGTTTGTGTTGACGGTGTTCTCGATCAGCGTCGCTTCGGTGATGTGCAGGTAGATCCCCCCGCCGTCGTTGACGGAGGTGCTGTTCGCGATCGTGTTGCCGCGCAGGGTGGGAGCGTGCTGATCGACGTAGACGCCGCCGGCGGTCCAGCCCGACTGGTTGCCGTCGAACACGGAGTCGGTGACCTCGCTGCTGCTGGCGATGAACAACCCGCCCCCCTGCAGCTCGGCCCTGTTGGTGGCGAGCTGGCTGCCGCGCAGGGCGACCGTTCCCTCCTGCAAGGTCAGGCCGCCGCCCCAGACCGCCCGGTTGTTCTGGAACGTCGAGCCGGTGATCTCTCCGGAGCTGCCGACCAGCAGCGCGCCGCCGCCGTGGTCCTCGGCGCTGTTGCCTGAAAATCGGGTGGCGGTCACGGTGACCGCGCACCCGTTGGCGTAGAGGCCGCCGCCCGACGGTGCGGAGTTGCCGTCGATGACGACGTCGCGGAGCGTGAGCGCGCTCGCCTCGCAGCGGATGCCGCCCCCGGCGACGCCGCCTTTTCCGCCGTGAACCGTGAAACCGGTCAGCGTCACCGAGGTGGCCGCGCCCGTGGAACGGATGGCCAACGCGGTGCCCCGGCCGTTCGCTTCGAGCGTCGTTGCCGCCGCGCCGCTGTCCCCCACGATGGCGAGCGTCTTGTCGGCGACGACGATCGTCTCGGCGTAGAGGCCGGCGCAGACGTGGATCACGCTTCCTGACGGCGCGGCGCCGATCGCCGCCCCGAGCGTCGTGAAGGTCGCCCCACCTCCGGCGCACGCGAAGAGATCGCCTGCGCTCGGGGCGGTGGCGCCGGCGGCGCCGGTCGCCGGGCCACCGCCGCTCTGTCCACCGCCCGGACCGCCACCGGCCCCGACCATACCCGCCGCCCCGCCGCCCCCGAATGCAGCGCCCGCCGCGCCACCACCGCCACTCGCACCGCCCGCAGTCCCACCACCACTCGCACCGCCCGCCGCGCCACCACTGCCACTCGCACCGCCCGCCGTCCCGCCACCGCCACTCGCACCGCCCGCAGTCCCGCCACCGCCACTCGCGCCGCCCGCAGTCCCACCACCGCCACTCGCACCGCCCGCAGTCCCACCACCGCCACTCGCGCCACCGCCACTCGCACCACCCGCCGCGCCGCCCCCGCCGCTCGCTCCGCCCGCCGCACCGCCGCTCCCGAAGGAGCCCGCCACCGCGCTCCCACCGCCACCACCGGTTGCGCCACCCCTGCCGCTCGTTCCGCCCGCCGAGCCGCCGCCGCCGCCGCCGCCCGAGCCGCCGCCGCCATCGTCGCCGTCCCCGCATCCTGATGCACCGGTGACGACAAAGAGGAAACCGAGGAGGAGGGAAGCTCTGGCTGAGCGCATGGGCGGCCAGCGCAGCAAAGGCTCGGCCAACCTTCCAGACACGCGTAAGTGCGCGGGCCGCGAAGGAGGAGCCGTCTCGGCTGTTACCGCCCCGGAACCTTCTACCGAGGGCAGCCACCTACCCGTTGCAGATTCAGCGCCGGCGAACCGCGCCCAGCATCCGCTGGATCTTCTCGATCCGCACCGGCTTGGCCAGGTGCTCGTCGAAGCCGGCGGCGCGGGTCTGGGCCAGATCCTCGGCCTGGGCGTAGCCCGACAGCGCGATCAGGTACGTCGAGCGCAACGCCGGGTCTGTGCTGGCGCGGAAGGCGCGCGCGATCTGATAGCCGTCCATCCCCGGCAGTCCGATGTCGCACAGCACGACGTCGGCTCTGAACCTATGTCCCTGCTCGAGGGCGTCGTGGCCGTTGCAGGCGACCGCCACCTCGTGCGCGTCGAGCTCCAGGACCGCCCGCAGCCCGGCCGCGATGTCGGCGTCGTCCTCGACCACCAGGACGCGCAGCGGCGCCGCCAGCCGGCCCGCGATGACGGTGGCGACCTCCGCCTCCGACGGCACCGCCAGCGGGAAGCGGACCACGAACTCGGCGCCCAGCCCATGGCCGGCGCTGCTCGCGCTCACCTCGCCCCCCTGCGCCTCGACGAGGCCCTTCACGAGCGCCAGCCCCAGCCCGAGGCCCCCACCCGCGCGATCGAGCGTGCGATCGGCCTGCATGAACGGCTGGAACAGGTTCGGCAGCAGAACGGGATCGATCCCCACCCCCGTGTCGGAGACGGTGAGGACCGCGCGCCCGCTTCCGTCCTGCCCGACCGTCACGGAGGTGGTCCCCCCCGCGGGCGTGAACTTGGAGGCGTTCGACAGCAGGTTCGTCACCACCTGCGAGATCCGAGCGCGATCGGCGTCGATGATCACCGGCGCGCTCGCGAGGTGCAGCGCGAGGCGCACGCCCCCCTGCTCCAGGTGTTCCCGGTTGTCGTCGATCGTCTCGCGCACGATCTGATTGAGATCGACGGGCGAGCGCTGGAGCTGGATCTTGCTCTGGGCGATCCGGTTCACGTCGAGGAGATCGTCGACCATGCGCACCAGGTGATCGACCTGGCGATCGATCGCCTCCTGCGCGCGCCGGGTGATCTCGCCGGGCGGCGCGTTCTCCAGCAGGAAGACGCTGGTGCGGATCGCGGCCAGCGGGTTGCGCAGCTCGTGCGACAGCACGGCGATGAACTCGCTCTTGCGACGGTCGGCCTCGCGCAGCTCCTCGACCATTCGGCGCTGGGCGGTGACGTCCTGGCTCATGGTCAGGATCCGGCGGGTTTCGCCGTCGGGGCCCGCCAGCGGCACCACCGTCCACTGCCGCACCATCTTCTCGCCGTTCGATTGCGGGACAACCAGATCGTAGGTCTGCCGCTCCCCCGTGGCGATCGCGCGTTCCATGTGCGTCTGCAACGGGCCCCAGACGTTGCCGGGCCAGACCTCGCTGCTGTGGCGGCCGACGAACGATTCGGGCGCCTGGCTGCACACCTGCTTGATGAAGGCGGCCAGCACCGGGTTCATGTAGAGCAGCTGCCCGTTCCGGTCGATGATCGTCAGGCTGAGGGGCATGTTCTCGACGGTGGTGCGGAACAGCTCCTCGGTCTCGCGCAGCTTCTCTGCCCACTGCGCGCGCGCGGTCAGCTCGGCCCGCTCCTCCAGCCGCCGCGTGGTCTCGATCGCGTCGGCGCACTGGCCGGCCAGCAGCTCCAGTAGCTTCAGCCGCTGGGCGTCGGGCTGCCGCGCCTTGCAGTGGTGGGTGACCAGGACGCCGACGGTCTTCCCCGCGTGCTCGCGCAGCGCGGTCTCGATCGTGATGTCCCCCGTCGCGTCCAGGTGGCGCCCCACGCGCGGTCGATCGAGGATCTGGATATAGCCTGCCTCCGCGTCCGAAATCGCGATTGCGACGTCCACAGCCTCCGCCAGCAGACAGGGGAGCTCGGCGCTGCGGACGAAGCGGGTCGCGAGCGCGTGCAGGCGCGTCATCGCCTCGAGCTCGGTCATTCCCCGCATCCTACGGCCAGCGGCCCCCCGGACGCGGATAGGAAATGCGATTGGCGGCGCCAGTTTGCGTCATGCACCGCCCTACGGGGCTGGCCCCGAGTCCGTAACCAATCCGTTCGGCGTCCCGGGGTCGGTGCGTACGGGGAGGTAACGAGCGGGACGCGGGCGCGGGCTTCGGGGGTGGCCGACGGTTTGCCTTGGTAGCGGACCGGAGGAAATGGATGAAGACGTTGAGTCTTTTGGTGATGGGGTGGTTTTCCATAGTGGCGCCGTCGGCCGAGGCGGACGGGCTTGCGGGCCTCGACGCCGCGTTGACGGGGACGGGCCGGATCGGTGTGCTGACACCGCGGCTCCAGGGGCAGGTCGACGTCGGGGCCTCCGGCGACGTCAAGCCGCGCGTCGAGCAGCCGCTGCAGGCGAGGAAGGACGACGACCTCGCCCGGCAACCGGTGCAGACCGAGGCGCTGGGCGAGACTGAGCTGCAGCAGACGGAGGCGCGCGTCTCCGGCTGCCGCATCGAGGTCGCCCGCCGCCGGCAGATCGCCCCGGCGAAGGTGGCCGCGGGATCGGTCCGACTGCGCTTCGTGGTCGAGCCGAACGGCCGCGTCCACGACGCCGAGGCGGTGGCGGCGAACGACACCGACCACGAGGTCGCGGCCTGCGCCAAGCGCATCCTCTCCGAGTGGGCGTTCGGCAAGCACGCCGGCACCGCGGTGGTGGTCGAGCGGAGCTATCGGTTCGGCGATCGAGCCGGAAGCGCCGGCGCGGAGCCGCCGGTCAGCGCCGCCCGCCGCTGAGCAACCAACAAACCGCGCCGGCGCCAATCGCATCGGCGCCGGCGTTTGCGTTCACGTCGCCGTCGCTGGCGACGCGCTACCGCGCGAGCGTCGCGCGGACGAAGCGCGCGGCCGCTTCGCACGTCTCGGCCAGGAACGCCGGCGCTTCGGCGGCAAGCTCTGTGGCCGGGACATAGCCCCAGGTCGCGGCGACGGCGGTCGCGCCGAGGGCCCGCGCGAGCCTCATGTCAGGGAGGCCGTCGCCGATGACGACGGTGCGCTCGCGGCTGGCGCCCGCGCGGGAGAGCAGCGACAGCGCCGCGGCGGGATCGGGCTTGCGCGGGAAGCCGTCTCCGTCGCCGATGATCGCGTCGAGCTCATCCGCCAGCCCCAGGGTTGCGAGCAGCCGGCGGGCGAGATCGCCGGGCTTGTTGGTCACGACCGCCAGCCTGACGCCATCGCCGCGAAGGGCGGCCACCGCCTCGGCCGCGCCGGGGTAGAGGCGCGACGCGACGCAGACCTGGGCGCGGTAGTTGGCCAGAAAGCTCTGGAACACCGCCTCTTGCTCCGCTTCCTTCCGGGCGGCGTCGGGGGGCCGGCCGGCCAGCGCGCGGCGAATCAGCTCGCGGGCGCCGTCCCCCACCATCCGCTTCACGACGGGGAGGGGCGGCGGCGCGACCCCGATCTCCGCCAGCGCCGCTCCCAGGGCGGCGGCGATGTCGGGGGCGGTGTCGACCAGCGTGCCGTCGAGATCGAACAGGACCAGGGGTGTCACGGTCAGGATCGTGCCCGCGCGAACCGGACGTGGCTACAATTGAGTGGACCCGATGACCGCCCCGCCGCCGCGCCACTTCTCGATGTTTCGCAGCTTCCGGCTGGCCGATCTGGTCACGCTGATGAACGGCTTCTGCGGCGCGGGGGCGCTGCTCGCCTTCATGCGCTTCACGCTCGACGACGACAAGGCGTACTTCTGGCTGGGCGCGGCGCTGCTGCCGGTCGCCTTCATCATGGACGCGCTCGACGGTCACATCGCGCGGCGGATGGGGCAGGGCTCGCCGCTGGGGAAGGATCTCGATTCGCTCGCCGACATCGTCTCGTTCGGCGTCGCCCCCGCGGCGATGGCCTTCGCGGCCGGCATGCGCGGCGGCCTCGACGCCCTGTGCCTGATCTACTTCGTCGGCTGCGGCATCAGCCGGCTCGCGCGCTTCAACGTCACCGCGGCGGAGCTCTCCGGCCCCTCGGGCAAGGTGACCCACTTCGAGGGGCTCCCGATCCCGACCAGCCTGTTACAGGTGGTGGCGCTGGCGATCCTGGCCGCGCTCGGCCACTGGCAAGACCAGCTGCCGCTCGGGTCGATCTCGCTCGCGGGGTTCCGGCTGCACCCCTGGAGCCTCCTCTACGTGCTTCACGGCAGCGGCATGATCAGCAAGACGCTGCGGATCCCGAAGCCGTAGCGGCCGGGCCCGCGCTAGGTTCCTGGCTGCATGAGCGGGCCGTCGATCATCGTGCACAGCGGCGCCGGCGACCTGTCGCCCGACGACGGCGACGGCGCCGCCGCGATCGCCGGTTGCGCCGCCGCCGCGCAGGTCGGGTGGGAGCTCCTTCGCCGGGGCGGTTCCGCGCTGGACGCCGCGATCGCCGCCGTCGTCGCGCTCGAGGACGAGCCGCTGTTCAACGCCGGGCTCGGCTCCGCGCTCACCGTCGACGGCGAGGTCGAGTGCGACGCCTCGGTGATGTCCGGCGACGGACGGGCGGGGGCGGTCGGCGCCTTGCGCGACGTCAAGAACCCGGTTCGGCTGGCGCGCCTGGTGATGGAGAGGACGCCCCACGTCTTGCTGGTGGGGGGCGGGGCGGCGGCGTTCGCCGCCACGTGCGGGCTGGTGCCGCTGCCGTCGGGGGCGCTGGTCACCGCCCGGATGCGCGCGAAGTGGCAAGCCGCCCTGGCGCGCCGCGGGGGAGCCGCTGCCGGCGGTACGGTCGGCTGTGCCGCGCGCGACGCCGCGGGCCAGGTGGCGGCCGCGACCTCGACCGGTGGGACGATGCTCAAGCTCCCGGGGCGGGTGGGGGACTCGGCGATCATCGGTGCCGGCACCTACGCCGACGACGGCGCGGGCGCCGTGTCGGGCACCGGCCTGGGCGAGGCGTTCATCAAGGCGGTCGCCGCCAGGCAGGCGGTCGATGCGATGCGCGCCGGCCGCTCACCGACGGAGGCCGCGCACGAGATCCTGCCGGCGGTCCGCCGCCACGGCGGCAGCGGCGGCCTCATCTGCGTCGACGCCGCCGGCGCGATAGGGCTCGCCTTCGACACGCCCCGTATGGCCCACGCCTGGATCGACTCCAACGGCCGCCCGGGGCACGGATTCCGCGGCTGAGTTCACGAATAGGTCACCGCACTACGCCGGGTGGTACGGACCGATGGTTATCCCTAACGCGCGGGACGATGAGCTCCACGGGCGTGCTGTTTCTCGACGACGACGACGACCTGCGGGAGACGTTCACGGACCTCGTGGGGACCGTCTTCGAGCGCTCGTGCTTCGGGTGCCGCAGCTACGAGGAGCTCCTGGCGCTCGGCGACCAGGCCCTCTCCTGCGGCGTCGCGATCCTGGACATCAACCTGGGCCCGGAGGTCCGGAGCGGTCTGGACGCGTACGTCTGGCTGCGCAAGCAGGGGTTCGAGGGGCGCATCGTGTTTCTCACCGGCCACGCCAGCTCGCATCCGCTGGTCGTCGAGGCCAGCCGCCTCGGAGACGCCGACGTCGTCGCCAAGCCAATCTCGGCCGGCGTCCTCCGCTCGCTGCTCGAGGTCAGGCGCGTCCCCGAGGGAGCGCGCATTTGACGTCGTCGCGCGCCGTCGACGTTCACACCGGCTGGCAGGGCGCGCTGGTGGCGGCGTCGCTGAACGCGACGACGCTTCCGCTCGATCTGTTTCTGGGTCGAAAAATTCCCGACATGCCGGCCTGGGCGCCGCTCGGCTCGGCCGGGATCGGCCTGCTTCTGGTGGCGGTGCTGTTCGTCCGACGGCGTACCCCCAGCGCCGCCTTCAACCGGACGGTGTTCTTGCTCAACCTGGCGGCGATCCTCGGTGCGCTCTGGATGACCAGCGGCGCTTTCGCCGCCGCGGTCGGCCGCTGGGTCCCGTTCCAGGCCAACAAGCTCGGGACGCTGGCGACGGCGATGCTGGCGCCCGATCTGGCTTCCGGACTGCTCGGCATCGGGGCCTTCGTGGCGATGGTGGTGCTGAAGTACCTGACCTTCTCGCCGGAGATCGTGCGTCAGTTCCCGATCGGCGAGCCCTGGACGATCCTCATCTACGGGGTGTTCAGCGCGGCGCTGCTCGTCTATCGCCTGCACGCGCAGGGGCTAGAGCGCCGGGTCCTCACGATGCGCTCGGAGACAGCGGCCACCGAGCGGCTGGCGCGAACCTTCCTGGCCGTGCGGGACTTCACCAACACGCCCCTCCAGACCATAGAGCTGGCCGCGGAGGTGATCCGGAAGCGCGAGCCCACCCTCGGGCCGATCGTCGACCGGATCGATCGTTCGGTCGATCGGCTGTTCCGTCTCAACCACACCTTCACCACCTACGAATCGCATCTCAGGTGGACCTCCGGCGACGTATCGCCGGACGCGGACGCGTTGATGACCGATGAGGGCAAACCGCATTGACGCCGCCGCGGTCACGGCTGTTCGGCCGGATCCCACCCCGTCACGAGCCCCTCTTCCAGCGCGTCGAGCTCCCGGATGGCGCGGTCGTCCAGGGTGAAGTCGAAGAGCGCGCCGTTCTCGGCGATGCGGGCGGGCTTCGTCGACTTCGGCAGCACCACGAGCCCGTGCTGCAGACCCCACCGGAGCAGCACCTGCGCGACCGAACGTCCCGCCCGCCGCGCGACGTCCCTCACGACCGGGTGATCCAGCCGTTTGCCGTGCGTTAGCGGGCTGTACGCTTCGACGACGATGCCATGTTTCGCGCAGAGCGCGCGGGTCTCGCGCCGCTGCAGGAACGGCGTCACCTCGATCTGGTTGACGGCCGGGATCTGACTCGCCACGGCCAGCAGCTCCTCGAGGTGCGGGACCAGAAAGTTGCTCACGCCGATCGAACGCGCGCGCCCCTCCGCGTGGATGCGCTCGAGGGCACGCCAGGAGTCGAGCCGCTTCCCGGCGACCGGCCAGTGAATGAGATAGAGATCGACGTAATCGAGGCCGAGGCGCTTCAGGCTGGCATCGAACGCGCGCAGGGCGGCGTCGTAGACCCTGATCGGCGTTCCAGAGCTTCGTCGTGACGAACAGGGCTTCGCGGGCCACACCGCTCGCCCGGACCGCGGCGCCGACGTCGGCCTCGTTGCCGTAGACGCGGGCGGTGTCGACGTGCCGGTACCCGAGGTCCAGGGCCGCGGCGACCGCCTGTCGCGTGGTCGCGCCCTCGGGCGTCTGCCACACGCCGAGGCCGACCTGCGGGATCCGCGCTCCCGAGCTCAGCTTCAGGGCCGTATCTGCGAGATCGCTCATGATCGCTTGCGAGCGACGAAGGTTAGCCGCTTCGACCCGTCGGCGCCGTCCGGCTTGGCGCGCGACGGGCCGAAGCACCAGACCGTTTCGTCAGCGCGCCGCGAGCGCGACGAACGTTCGCGTCAGATCCGCTCGTTGCTCTCGGCCGATTCCGCGATGTGAGAGCCGCCCGGCGCTCCGACCGCGAAGCCCAGCAACGCCATCAGCACCGCCACGCCGGGGCTCGCGGTTGCCGCGCCGATGCCGCCGCACAGCAGCGCCATGATGGCGCCGCCGATGGCGGCCGCCTTCGGATACGTCATGACGGCGGTCAGCGGCTCCGGTCTCCGCAGTGATAGGTCTTTCATGGATCACCTGCCTTCCCTGAGGGTTAACCCTAACCATGGAAACCCCGGGAAACGGCGTGAACCAAGCTGTGCCATGCGGTCGGCGTGCGGGAACGGCGCGCCGCGACAGCCGCGACGTTCGCACCTCAATGGGCTCCGGAGATCTGTCGACTGACGTCAGCGTTTCCCTTTCCTAGGAGCTGCCCATTTTGCGAATCTCGTCCCTGACTGCGGTGTTTGCCGGTTGCTGTACGGTCCTGGCCGCAGGGTGCGGCGGCGGTAGCGGAGGCGAGGCCGTTGGCGGCGCGGGCGGCGGCGGGACTGGCGGCGTCGCCGGCAAAGGGGTCGCGGGCGCCGCGGGTGGCATCGCGGGCGCAGGCGGCGGCATCGCGGGCGCGGGTGGCGGCATCGCGGGCGCAGGCGGCGGCATCGCGGGTGGCGGCGTCGCGGGCGCGGGCGGCGGCAGCGCGGGTGCCGGCGTCGCCGGCTCGGGTGGCGGGGTCGCGGGTGCGGGCGGCGGCGTCGCGGGTGCGGGCGGTGGCCTCGCGGGCGCGGGCGGTGGCGTCGCGGGCGCGGGTGGCGGCGCCGGTGGCGGCGCCGGTGGCCTCGCGGGCAGCGCCGGCGGCACCGCAACCGCCAAGAGCTGGCAGCCCGCCGCGCTCGTCGAGGCGGCCCCTGCCGCCGCCTTTCAACCGCAGATCGCCTTCGACGGTGCCGGCAACGCGCTCGCCGTCTGGGTGCAGATCAACGACGCGGCGACGGACTTCGACGTCTGGGCCAGCCGCTACAGCGCCGCCACGAGTACGTGGGGCACCGCCGTGCTGCTCGAGACCCGCAAGGGTTTTGCCCAATCTCCTCAGCTCGCGATGAATGGCGCCGGCGACGCCCTCGCGATCTGGCAGCAGGACGACGGCCCGAAAGACAACATCTGGGCCAACCACTACAGCGCCGCCACCAAGACCTGGGGAACGGCGGCGCCGCTGGAGACGGACGACACCGACCACGCCCGTGACGCCCAGATTGCCATCGACGCCAACGGCAACGGCCTGGCGGTCTGGAAGCAGCTTGTCGCCACGCCCGGCACCATCTGGGCCAACCGCTACTCGGCGACGGCCGGCGCCTGGGACGCCAGCGGCGCGACGCTGATCGACTCCAGCGGCATCGCCGGAACGTCCGTTCCGCCTCGTATCGCGATGACCGCCACCGGGAACGCGGTCGCGGTCTGGTCGGTGGTCAACACCGCGATGGCCAGGCGCTACACCGCGGGGACCGGTTGGGGCGCTGTCGAGACCGTCGGCACCGGCAGCGGGCCCGAGGTCGGGCTCGACGGCGCGGGCAACGCCACGGTGGTGTTCTCGACCAGCGGCACCATCTCGGCCAACCGCTACACCGTCGGCACCGGCTGGGGGACGGCGGCGCCCATTCAGTTCACCGGCACAGGCGGCGCGACGGACCCCCACGTCGCGGTCGGGACCAACGGCAGCGCGCTGGTGACGTGGGTCCTAGGCGGCCGCATCTGGTACACGCGGTACGCCGTCGGCACGGGCTGGTTCGGCTTCCCCGCCGTCATTCAGACCGACCCCAGCGGCGGCTCCGCGGCCACCGCCGAGAAGGCGCGGATCGCCGTCGACGCCAGCGGCGATGCTCTCGCGATCTGGGCGCAGGTCGACGGCACCACCGACTACACGGTCGATATCTACGCCAACCGCTACACCGCGGGTACCGCCTCCTGGGGCACGGTCGCCAACCTGGGCCAGGTACGGATCAACGCGCCCGGCGCGGCCGGCCACAGCGCAGGCGCACCCCAGCTCGCCATCGATGCGAACGGTGACGCGCTCGCCGTCTGGACTCAGTCCGAAGACAGCACGAACGCCGAAAGCATCTGGTACAGCCGTTACCGCTAGAGGGCGCGGCGGCAGGGTGCCTGCCGATCGCGCTAGCCAACAGCGGCGGCCCGCATCTCCGTGAGGTAGACGGCCGTCATGTCGCCCAGGTGGTTGCCGACCGAAGCGAGCGCGCGATAGAGCGTCACCTCCTGGTAGGCGATTCCCCGCTCGCCACAGAACGCGCGGACGACGGAGCGCATCTTGCGGTAACGGTTGTGCGCGACCCGCGGGAACAGGTGATGCTCGATCTGAGAGTTGAGGCCACCGTAGTAGAAATCCAGCAGCGGCGGGTTGGCGATGTTTCGGCTGCTGGTGATCTGCTGCTCGAGGTAGCTGACCTCGTGGCCGGCGTCGAATCGCCGCATCCCAATGTGATTGGGGATGAAGACCGACGCCGTCATCAATGACGAGAGGCACGAGACGCTGACGTAGGCGAGCAGCGCGGTCGGCCAGCCGAAGATCAGGCCGGGAACGATCAGCAGCACGATCCAGTGCAGTGGCATCAAGAACCGATCGATCTTCGTCTTCTCCGGCTGTTGAAAGAGATCGCGGATCCCGTCGTAGCGAAGCGTGACCCAGTAGAACGCCGAGAGCGGCCAGAATGCCCACTTCTGGATCCTGAGGAAGAACCGCCCCAGCGGCGTGTGCCAGTTGGCCGAGCCGGGGTAGACCGAGAACAGCACGCCAAAGTGCATGTCGGGGTCGCCGCCGATCTCCTGGCAATGGACGTGGTGGGCGTTGTGGCGAGACCGCCAGAACCCGAAGCTCATTCCGCAGAGGAACGTCATTCCGAACTGGCCCCAAAGGTTGTTCACCCAGCCTTTGTGTGACAGCGCGAAGTGTCCCGCGTCGTGGCCGACGTAGCCCATGGTCAGCAAGCCAACCGAGGCCGTGAGCGCCAGGATCAGCCAAACAAACCCGAACGGAAGCAGGAGGAGGCCGAGGTACGAAAGGAAAAAGGCGGGGATCCAGAACAACAGCTTCCGCGTCCAGAACCGGGAGGGTGCGAACAGCCCCTGCGCATCGAGACGCGCATGAAGAGCTTTCAGGGCGGAGGAATCGAGAGGTTCCGTTACCGCAGGAGCCACGCCCAACGCCATCTCCGAAGGGTGGCACGAACGTCGCCCCGCGGTGTTCACGAGATCGTCATGATCGCGTCACGCGGCGGAGGTCGATGGCGATCGGCGCCAGCTACTTCATCGAAGTCGGCCGCGCAGCCGAGCAGCGCCGTGATGGCGCGCCCGCGGCGTCTCAACGGCTCGCGAGCCCGTCGAACGTGAAGATGCGCTTCCAGTCGTTCTTCATGCTGATGACGGTCCAGCCGTTCTTCTGGGCCTCGTCGTAGAGCGCCTGCGGGAACGCGCCGACCTTGGTGTCGGGCAGGCCCTTCGCCGGGCCGTAGGCGTACTCGCGCGTGCCGTCGTCGTGCAGGACCAGCATTTCCAGCCGCGCGCCGTCGCCGGCCCCCGTGTACTCGAGCATCTGGCGGTCGCCGGTCGAATTTCCGAACGCCGCGCGCGGGCGGCGGCCGATCATGAGGTGGATGCCCTCGGGCTTGCCCGCGTTGTCGTCGTTGAGCAGCAACTTCGGATCCTTGGTGAGGAAGGGCCGGCCCTTCTTGTCGTACTCGTATTTGACGCCGCCCGCGGTCCCGATCACCTGCTCGGGCGGCACGCCGTAGACCTCCTCGGCGTAGACGCGCACGAAATCCTGGCCACCCCCGGTGACGATGTACGTCTTGTAGCCGTTGGCGCGCAGGTACTTCATGAGGTCGAGCATGGGCTGGTAGACGAGCTCTTTGTACGGGCGCTTCCAGCGCGGGTCGCGCGCCGTCGCCATCCAGCGCTTCACGTCCGCAACGAAGTCGTCGACGCTCATCTCGGTCATCGTGGCCGCGACAATCGCCTCGAGGTCATGCTTGCTGAGCTTCGCGATCGCCGCGTGGTCGCCCGACAGCACCGTCTTGAACGGCCCGGCGATCTTGAGCTCGGGATGCTTCTTGACGACGTCCGGGACGCGGTCGAAGCAGTAGGCGATCTGCGTGTACATCGGGTGCGACACCCAGAGCGTGCCGTCCTGATCGAACGTCGCGACGCGCTCCTCGGGTCGCACGAAGCGCGGGCTCGACTTGTCCGTCGTCGTCCGCACGAACGCGACGATCGCTTTCTTGGACGGCCCGTCATTCCACGAGGCGAGCGGATCGGTCTGGGCGAAGCTGGCGGCGACCAGGCAGGTACAGGAGACGAGCGTCAGGGTGGCGACGAGTCGACGCATCTGCTGTTGAGCCTCCCCGGGTTGAGCCGGTTCGGGCGGCAACCTGCACATCGCGGCTCTCCGAACCCAGTAGGGCGCCACCCGGGTTCGCGGGCTCCTGCAGTCGACGGCACGACCGACTACGCGGCCGACCTCTACTTCACTTGCGTCTGACTACTGAGCGAGCAGCCTGGTGAAGCCGGTGGCGACGCGGGCGAGGAGCTCGGCGCCACCTGCGCTCGCCTCTGTGGCCGCGTGGGGCTCCTTCACGGCGCACGCATGAAGCTTGGCGCCCGCGATCGAGAACGTCGTGACCGCCAGGGCCGCGCGCGGCGGTTGAAACCCGCCGTCGCCATCGTCGAGAGACCGGCGCTGCGCCGGATCGGCGAGCATCGGCAGGTACGCGGCGAGCTCGTCGTGGCTGCCGTCGCCGCCCGAATGGGCCACGCAGAACCCGAGCTCGTCGGACACCACGATGGCGGCGAGCCCTTCGTCCTCGCGGCAGGCCTCCAGCTGCAACCGCAGCGCATCGGCCAGGCACCCGCTCCGGCGGTGGCGCCGTTCGAACGGTCGGCCTTCTTTCACGCCCTCGTTCCTTGACGCCATGGTGCCTCCTGGAGCCGTCAACATCGGCATGTGGGTAATGTAGGTCTTTGTGGGCCGAAGGGCAAAAAACCTGTTTGGGGCCGCGTTGACGAGGTTGAACGGGTGAGCCGAAACACGCGCCTCGACCTCTCTGAGCAGCGACATGAGGGAACGTTGGTCGGAGGGGTCCCTGCGCTGTCTCGCATTCGTCTCGGCCCTGACGCTGGGGAGCGCGTGTGACAGGGGTGGCGGCGTCGCGGCGTCCGAGCTCGGCGGAATGGCGGCGCAGGGCGGGGGAGGCGGGCAAGCGGGGGCGACGGGACAAGCGGGGGCGACCGGCGGCATCGGCGGCAAGGGAGGCGCGGGAACGGAGCCGATGAACACGCGGCTCGAGGCCTGGCAACTGGAGGCTGACGGCGCCCCCGCGTTGCCTCTCGGGGGATTCTGGGACACCCGCGAGACTATCCCCTGTCAGTTCAGGCTGGCCGCGGATGGCATGCTGCGCTGCCTTCCCGACCTTCCGGATGGCCATTCGGCGACGGATACCTTCGCGGATCCGCAGTGCAAGCAGACGATTTTCGTGGCCTTCCGGAGCGACGGGCAGGCTGCTCCCTCGCGGCCCTGGTCGGTGTCGATGGCCAGCACGGGCTGCGAGCCTGTCCGCTACCAGGCGCTGCGGCCCATTCCCGCGGACAGCCCGATGTACCGCGTGGGAGACAGCGGGAGCGGCTGCCGGCGCATTTCGGCGGGCGAGCTGTCGTTCCCCCAGCTGATGATGGTCGCAGATACGCCCGACCGGTGGGAGCCGGGGACCGAGAGCGATGGGCACCGGTTGTCCGATCGACTGCACACGATGGAGATCGCGACGGCCGATGGCGTCCGTTTCGCCAGCCGCGTGATCGACGATCGCTGGAACGTGGACTGCGCGCTCTACGCGGGAGGCGCAGTCGACAGCGTCGAATGTCGTCCACCGACGGTGACGGCAGGCGGTTCGTTGTTTGGCGACGACAAGTGCATGACCACGGAGCTGATCACCGCTCAGGGGTGCGGGCTGGAGCCGGCCTTGATCCAGAAGGGCAATGCGCGCTTCGTGCTGGGGCCGCAATTCATCGGCCCGCTCTTCCGTCTCGACCCCAAGCAAGGGTGCATGGCGCAGGAGACGCCCCCGGCCGGCGGCCCGAACGGGTCTCGCTTCTACAAGGTCGGCGCACTCAGCGGCGCCGATGCGATCGCGACGGCGCGCCGGGGAAGCGCCGGCACAGCCAGGTTTCGATTGCAGGGGCTGCTCGATCAGAACGACGCCCTGGCTCCGATTGGGGCCAACCTGTACCAGTACGGCGGTGGCGCTCGCTACTTCGATAGCGTCGCCAACGAGGATTGTTCGGCGGTTTGGACGCCGGACGGAAGCGTCCGCTGTGTTCCGGCGTCGGTCGTGATCCTCACGCAGCCCATCTACTTCACCGACGCGGGATGCACGAAGCCCTCCTTCTCCTGCACCAAGGGTGAGGCGTGCGATACGCAGAAGGTCATTCTCACGAAGCGCGACACGCGCGGCCGGGTCGTGGCGACCTCCGCCTACGCTACCTCGACCCGGTTGGCGATGACGAACCTCTACAGCGGTAGTCCCGGCAGCTGCAGCCAGGTGGGCGCGAACGTGAGCAACAACTCGGTGCCGGGCGCCGCGCTCTCCTGGGATACGTTCCCGACCCTGCGCGAGCGCAATCCGATGGTCGCCCCCGCGCCGTGAACGCGGCTGGCCGAGCCGCTCTTCCTGGGCACCAGATAATCGCCCCAAGGCGGGTACCAAGCTCTACGACGCGGAGCAGCGGTAGGATAAAAAGCACCCCGCGCTCCTGTGGATACGGGGCAAATATCGGACCGCGCAGATACGATCAGGGCGATCTGGGAATGATCACCGTCCCCTAACCCGTCGATTGGACCCGTCCCCCCCCGGAGGAAGCAGTGATGAAGGCAAAGAGAGTCGTCGGTCTGTTGTCCTGGGCCGCCATGTCCATCGGTTTCGCGTTGACGCCCGGCGGTTGTGCGCAGGATGGCCCAGCTTCGAGCAACGGGGGATCGACAGGCTCAGCGGGCACGACGTCATCGGGCGGCAGCACCCCCTCCGGCGGCAGCAGCGGCTCGGCCGGGCCTGGGGGAAGCGTCGGCCCTGGGGGGACGACCGGCACGGGGGGGACGACCGGCACGGGTGGGACGGGCGCTTCGGCGGGGGGAGGCGGCACCAGCGTCAGCGGTGCCGCCGGCGTGGGCGGCTCCACGGGCGCGGCGGGTGCCCCTGGCGGCTCCACGGGCACGGCCGGCAGCGCTGGCGTTGCCGGCTCGGGCGGTTCCACGGGCACGGCCGGCGCCGCCAGGGGCGGCTCTTCGGGCACTGCCGGCGCCAGCGGCGGCGCGGGCGGCAGCACCAGCCCCGGCGGCAGCACGGGAAGCTGCGCGAGCGTTCCGGCGCTCGACACCGCGACCTTTGACTCCGGCAAGTCTCCCACGGAGATCGGAAAACGAGGCACCGACTACTTCATCAAGAACCAACTCCAATCCGGCCTCACCAACTTCGGCGGTGACGGGTACGCGTGGACGTTCGGTTACGTCGGCTCGCTGTGCTTCACCAAGACCATCGGCGACACCACGAACAACAGCAGCATGATCTCGAAGTTCGACTGCAACATGACCGGTCCCGACAACGGGACCTCGGCGTCCGTCGACTACCGTGCCTTCGGCGACCTGCCTCTGGAGATCTATCTCGAGGCCCAGAAGGAACCATGCAAGGCGCTGGGTCTGCTCCGCGCGGACGCGCAGTGGAAGACCACCACGTCGGACGGGATCACGACCGACGCCCGCTACTGGATCGACGACATGTATATGATCACCAGCCTGCAGGTCTGGGCCTACCGCGCCACCAAGGACCCGAAGTATCTCGATCGCGCGGCGAAGACCATGGTCGCCTACATCGGCCAGCTACAGAAGGACAACGACACCAAGACCACCGGGCTCTTCTGGCACACCAAGAAGTCGCACGCCTACTGGAGCCGTGCCAACGGTTGGTTCGCCTCTGGCGCGACCGAGCTGCTGCTGGAGCTGCCCTCGAGCCACGCCAACTACAACGCCATCATGACGGCCTGGAAGAAGCAGATGGACGCGTTGGTCACGCTTCAGTTCCCAAGCGGCACCGACCAGGGCTGCTGGCACCAGGTGCTCGACGTGACCACCGACAGCAGGTCATATGCGGAGAGCTCGTCCTCCGCCATGTTCACCTTCGCGCTCGTCACCGGCCTCAAGAACGGTTGGATCACCGGATCGAAATACGAAACCGCCGCGCTCGCCGGCTGGAAGTGCATCGCCAACAAGACCGACAGCACGGGCTTGCTCACCAAGGTTTGCGTGGGAACGGGCGAGCCGACGGCGACCGATCTCGCGGGGCAGCAGACGTACTACTACGGTCAGGGTACTCCGGTCGGCGATCGTCACGGTCAGGGGCCGCTCTTGTGGGCCGCCACGGCGCTGCTGCGCAAGGACTGCCCCGGGGTGCGCTAAAGGAGACGCGCAGCGCCTGAAACCCTAGGCGCGGCGCGGTCTTCTACTTTGTGGAGATGAACGGGATCGAACCGTCGGCCTCCTCAATGCCATTGAGGCGCTCTCCCAGCTGAGCTACATCCCCGAAACTGCGGGATGTAACTAGCAGTCAGGCGCGCCGAGGTCAACGGCTACGGAAAGGCCCGCCGGTCAGCGGGCCGGGAACAGGCTCTCGAAGCGGGGGTCGCCGCGCAAGCGGTCCCAGTCGTTGGCCTCGTAAATGGAGGTATCGCGGACGATCCGGCCGACCACGGGGTGAAGCAGCGCCAGCTCCAGCGCGGCCAGGGCGGCGCGGGTTTCGCCCAGCGCGGCGGCGCAGGCGGCCAGCGGGACGCTGTTCGCGGGGTCGGCCCGGTCGGCCTCGGTGACCCGGGCCCGGTCGAGCCGGGCGGCGGCCGGGTCGCCCGCCGCGGCGTGGGTGGCGCAGAGCAGCAGGTTGATCTCCCCGTCGCGGGTGACCGGGCTGCCGTCGTCGTCCTCGCCGACGGGCGCGGCGCGGCGGGCCGCCTGCAAGCGGTCGAGCGTACGGGCGTAGAGCGTGGCCGGGACCCGTTCCAGCACGGCGCGCGTCGCCATCAGCTTGGCGCGCAGGAGGCGGCCCTCCTCGAGGGCGTCGGTGCGGGTCGCGTCCGGATCCTGCTCGCCGCGGTTCGCGGCCGCCCGCGCCCGCGAGGCCAGCGCCTGCGACCGCTGCCGCTCACGGTCGGCCTTGGCCATCGCCAGCTCCAGGGCGCGTGACGGCTGGAGGCGCGCGGCCGCCGTCCATTCGACGAGCGCCTCGCGGTAGAGCGTCTCGGCGTCGGTCCAGCGCAGCTCGGCGTCGGCGGCGATGGCGCGGGCGTAGGCGCGGTTCGGGACGGCGCGCTCGACCGGCGCGCCGACGTCGGCCGACACGATCACGCTGTTCGTGCGGCGGGGCTGGATCGCCACCGCCGGCGCCTTGGGGAGCGGGGGCGAAGGTGTCGCCGGCGCCGGCGCGGCTGCGGCGATCGCGATCGCGAATGCGAGGGGCGGGAACATGACCGGCGGGGATATAGTACCCACGGACATGTATCGACGAGCTGCGATCGGCGCGGTGGTGGTGCTGGCCGGTTGTCACGCGGGGGCAGGGGGGACGCCCGCCGCGTCGTCGCCGCACGGCGGGTTCACGATCGTCGAACGCGGCGAGTCGGCGCCGGTGACGGCGCTCGCGGCGGCCGGCGCGCACCTGTGGGTCGGGGGAGCGGCCGGGCTGCGCCGGGTCGACCTCAAGACCGGCGAGTACGAGATCGTCGGTGGCCCCGGCGTGCTGGGCGGGCACGACGTCGCCGCGGTCGCGATCGACGACGAGGGGGGCGCCTGGGTATCGACGCCGGCCGAGGTCGGCCGCTGGGTGACGAAGGACGGCACGCTCCGCTACGAAGGGCACAGCGCACCGGGGCCCGTCACGGTCCTCGCCGCCGGGCGCCCGGTCGCGCACGCGGGCGTCTGGGCAGGCGGACCGAAGGGGCTCTACTGGTTCGACGGTCATGGGTGGGTCACCGTGGTCGCGCTGCGCGACATCGCGGTGACGTCGCTCTCCACCGACGAGAGCGGCAGCGCCGTCTGGGTCGGCACCGCGGCGCGCGGCGTGTTCCGGGCCGAGGGTGAGGGGGCGACGCCCGTGGCGGGCGGCGACGCGATCGTGCTCGACCGGGTCATCGGCACCGCGCACCCGGCGACGGGGACCCGGCTTTTCGCCGGGAATGCCCGCGGCGAGGCGCGGCTCTACGCCCAGACCAAGGCGGGCGTCGAGGGCTATCGCGGGCCGCGCGGGGTCCGGGTCGCGGGCCTCTGCGATCGCGGCGGCGAAGCGGTGCTGCTGGTCGGACCGCCGGGGGAGGAGCAGCCGCGCCGGCTGCAGTTCCTGGCGACGGGCGAGGCGCCACCGGCGGGGAGCCTGCGGTTCACGCCGCTGCTGATCGAGCGCGCGGGGCGGTGGGCCGCCGTTCCGCTGGACGAGCGGGTTCCGCCCGGGGTGACGGCGACGGCGGTCGCCGGCAAGGATCTGTACGTCGCGACCACCCAGATGGGGGTGGCGCGCGCGGCCGCCGGCGGACCGCGCACCCTGGAAGGGGCGGAGCTGGTGGGCGACGCCGAGCGGCTGTTCGTCGCCTGCGTGACCCGGGCCCGGTGCTTCGTCGTCACCGACGGCCCGCGCGCGCGAGAGACCGACGGCGATCGCTACCGGACGGTCGGCGTCGGCGAGCCCGATGGGGCGACGGTGCTGGCGCTGGCGCGTGACGCGCAGGGGGCGGTCTACGCGATCTCGTCGCTCGAGAGGCCGGCGTCCCTCGCCGTCTCCATGTACGTGGCGCCGGGGCCGGGTGGACCCGAGGCCTGGCGCCTCTTGCAGCGCGTGCCGCTGACCCTCCCCGCGGGGGCGACGCCGGCGGCGTCGTTCGCTGCGGTCTCGCCGTCCGGGACGCTCTGGGTCGGGCTGCACGCCATCAGCAAGCGTGGGGACGACGCCGGCTACGGCGCGATCGAGATCGATCTCTGGCACCGGCAAGGCGGTGCAGCATCGCCCCCACCGCGCCGGGGAGAAGGTCGCGCCGGAGGCTTTGCCCCTGCCGGCGAGCCTGACGGGAATCCTGTTCGATGGCAGCGCCACCTGGCTTTCGTCGCTGTCGGGGGTCAATCGCTGGCAGGAGGGGCAGCTGCGGGCCTGGACCGAGAACGACGGGCTGGCCAGCGAGTCGGTGCACGGCATCGCGCGCGGCCCCGACGGCGCGATCCTGGCTGCTACCAGCGAGGGACTGGCGCGCTTCGACGGGCACGACTGGCGCGCGTACGGGACAGAGGAGCTGGCGGTGCGCAGTGTCGCCACCGACGGCAAGGGGCGGGTCTGGATAGCGTCGAGCCAGGGGCTGCGGCTGCTCGAGCCGAAGACCGAGCCGAAGACCGAGCTGAAGACGGCGGGTAGCGCGACCGCGGGCAGCGCGAGCGATCCGGGCACCGCTCCGGTCGTGCTGGCCGGGGAGATGCGCGACGTCATCATCGATCGCTTCGGTCGCATATGGGCGATGTCGTCGGCATCGATCGCGTTAATCGAGCAGAAGTAGCGGCCGTGATATTGTCCGGCCGTGACGACGAGTGACGGCGGACGTCAAAGCGACCGCAAGGGGGAACCCGAGATCCCCGATGTGTTGCCGCTGCTCCCGATCCGGGATCTGGTCGTCTTCCCGTACATGATCGTGCCGCTGAAGGTGACGCGGCCCGTGTCGATGGAGGCGGTCACCAAGGCGCTGGAGTCCGACGATCGGCTCTGTTTCCTGGTCGCCCAGCGCGACGCCGGCGACGACGATCCGACGCCGCAGTCGTTCTACCGCGCCGGCACGATCGGGATGATCATGCGCATGCGCAAGCTCTCCGAGGGGGGGCTGAAGGTGCTGGTCCAGGGGCTCTGTCGGGCCCGCATCCAGCGCTTCGTGGCCGAGAGCCCCTGCTACCGGGTCCGGATCGACCGCAGCGACGATCGCGTGCTGCCGCGTTCGGTCGGGGTCGAGGCGCTGCTCCGCTCGGTGCGCCAGAACATCGACAAGCTGTCGGGGCTGGGCAAGACGATTCAGCCCGAGCTGTCGATGGTGGTTCAGTCGTGGACGATCCGGGGCGGATGGCCGACCTGGTCGCGTCGAACCTGACCCTGAAGGTCCCCGAGGCGCAGGAGCTGCTGGAGCTGGACGAGTCCGGTGCAGCGCCTGACGCGCGTCAACCAGACGCTGGAAAAAGAGATCGGGATTCTCGAGGTGCAGTCGCAGATCCAGAACAAGGCGCGCGAGGAGATGTCCAAGACCCAGCGCGACTACTACCTGCGCGAGCAGCTGCGGCAGATCAAGCGAGCTGGGCGACGGCGACGTGCACGGCGAGGAGATGGAGGAGCTGCGCGCCAAGATCGCCCGCGCCGGGCTGCCCGACGAGGCGCAAGTCCGAGGCCGACAAGCAGGTGCGCCGCCTCGATCAGATGCACGCGGAGAGCGCCGAGGCCGGCGTGCTGCGCACCTACATCGAGTGGATGGTCGAGCTGCCCTGGAACGTCGCCAGCGAGGACATGCTGGACATCGAGACGGCGCGCCGGATCCTCGACGAGGACCACTACGATCTCGAGCACATCAAGGATCGCATCCTCGACTACCTGGCGGTGCGCAAGCTGCGCGGCGGCGCGCACGGGCCGATCCTCTGCCTGCTGGGGCCGCCCGGCGTCGGCAAGACCTCGCTCGGGCGCTCGATCGCGCGGGCGCTGGGGCGCAAGTTCGTGCGCATCTCGCTGGGCGGCGTGCGCGACGAGGCCGAGATCCGCGGCCACCGCCGCACCTACGTCGGCGCGCTGCCGGGGCGGATCATCCAGGCGCTGAAGCAGGCGGGGACCAACAACCCGGTCTTGCTGCTCGACGAGGTCGACAAGCTGGGCGCCGACGTGCGCGGCGATCCGTCGGCGGCGCTGCTCGAGGTGCTGGATCCCGAGCAGAACCACACCTTCCGCGATCACTACCTGGGGGTCGCCTTCGATCTGTCCAAGGTGCTGTTCATCGCCACCGCGAACATGCCCGACACGATCCCGCCGCCGCTGCGCGACCGCATGGAGACGCTGCGGCTGTCCGGCTACAGCGAGGAAGAGAAGCTGGTGATCGCCGAGCGCTACCTGGTGCCCAAGCAGATCACCGAGGCCGGGCCTGACCGCCAACGAGATCGTGATCGGCGCCGACGTCCTCCGCCGGGTGATCACCGAGTACACGCGCGAGTCGGGGCTGCGCGAGCTGGAGCGCCTGATGGCGCAGCTGGCGCGCAAGGTCGCCCGCCGGGTGGTCGAGGACGGCGCGCGCGCGAGCTGGTCGACCAGCAAGTCGCGCCAACCCGAACATCGGCGTCGAGGAGCTGCCGACCTTCCTGGGGCCGCCCCGCTACCTGGACGAGGAGCGCCACGCCGCCGCCGAGATCGGCATCGTCAACGGGCTCGCCTGGACACCCTACGGCGGCGAGGTGCTGCACATCGAGGCCCAGGCGATGGCCGGCCGCGGCTCGCTGACGCTGACCGGCCAGCTCGGCGACGTGATGAAAGAGTCGGCGCAGGCGGCGCTGTCGTTCGCGCGCGCGCAGGCGCTGAAGCTGGGGCTCGCGCACGAGTTCTACGCGGGGCGCGAGATCCACATCCACGTGCCCGCGGGCGGCGTCCCCAAGGACGGCCCGTCGGCGGGCGTCACGATGGCCTGCGCGCTGGTGTCGCTGGTCGTCGGGCATCCCCGTCCGCCACGACGTCGCGATGACCGGCGAGCTCACCTTGCGCGGCAAGGTGCTGCCGATCGGCGGTCTGAAGGAGAAGCTGCTCGCGGCCGCGCGCGCGGGCATCACGACCGCGATCATCCCCGCCGGCAACGCGCCCGAGCTGTCGGAGATCCCCGCCCACGTCACCGCCAAGCTGACGGTGCACCCGGTGCGCACGATGGACGAGGTGCTGGCCATCGCGCTGGCCCGCCCGCTCGGCAGCAAGCGCCCGCGCCGCGCCCGACAAGCCGCGCCCGCCGAGCAAGCCGCGGCCGCGAGCGCCGCAAGCCGAGCTCGCGCCCCGGCGTCGCGTAGCGGCTGGCTAACTGAGAAAACAATAGCCGCACCCCGCGCTTTGCCGGGAGCGGCTAGCGTCGCAGCGCCGCGAGCGCGACCAGCGGATGCTCGGGCGGGGCCGTCTTCGGCTGCGTCGCCGTAGAGGCGCTGGTCGAGCAGGTGCGAGGGGTTCACGTTGCCGAGCGCGGCGAGCATCGACTGGCGCAGCGTCGGGTGCTTGCTCTCGAGGTCGTTGAGCAGCGCCTTCATCTGCTTGCGCTGGGCCTCGTCCTGCGAGCCGCACAGGTTGCAGGGCAGGATCGGGAACTGGCGCTCGGCGGCGAACGCGGCCAGGTCCGCCTCGGCGGCGTAGGTGAGCGGGCGGATGACGACGAAGCGGCCGTCGTCGCTGGTCAGCCGGGGGGCATCGGCGCCAGCTTGCCGGCGAAGAACAGATTCAGCAGCAGCGTCTCGAGCGCGTCGTCGCGGTGGTGACCGAGCGCGATCTTGTTGCAGCCGAGCTCGCCGGCCGCGCGGTAGAGGATCCCGCGCCGCAGGCGCGAGCAGAGGGAGCAGTAGGTCTTTCCCTCCGGGATCTTGTCGGTGACGATGGAGTAGGTGTCCTCGTGTAGGACCTTGTGCGGAATTCCCTCCGACGCGAGCCAGCGTTCGAGCGGCGCGCCGTCGTATCCCGGATGCCCCTGATCCAGGTGGACGGCGAGCAGGTCGAAGGGGACCGGCGCGCGGGCCTGCAGGTCGCGCAGCAGCACGCACATGGCGTAACTATCTTTTCCTCCAGACATCGCCACCAGAATCCGATCTCCGGGCTCGATGAGGCGATGATTGCCGATGGCGCGGCCCACATCGCGAAGGAGGCGTCGTTCAAGGTCCATGATGGCCTGGCCAGCATGCTACCCTGGATTTCCATGCGCAACGGTGACCGAGTCGGGTCCCGGCACGCGGGTTCGGCGCTTCGGATTTCTGGCGTCGGCCGTCGGGCACGTGTGCGTTCTGCTGGGGCTGTTCGCGTTCGGTCGTCGGCCGCCCGAGACTGCCGAGGAGGCGGTCGAGCCGGGGCCGGAGATGATCGCGGTGACACCGATCGAGATGCCGCCCGACCTCGAGGGGCCGCCGCTGGCCGATCCGCCCCGCGCCGACGATCCGGTGCTGCCGTACGAGCGACCGTGGGACGCACCGGCCGGCGAGCGTGACAACCCGGTCGCGGTGACCGTCGCGCCGGCGGTCGCCGACGGGCAGTTGCCGCTGGTGCCGGCGCCGGACCAGGGCGAGGTCGGGGGGCGGACGATTCAGGCGTTCCGCCGCGACCGGAGCGAGCTGCACGCGCGGCTCTCCGACGGCGCGGACGAGCCGCAGCCGGCGCGGATGCGCACGTCGCGTCGCGCGGCGTCGCTGCAGGCGATCCGGCGTGAGCCCGTGGTCGGGCTGGGCGATTCGGCGCGCAGCCTCGTGCCCAAGCGCGTCCCGACCCCCACCAGCGCCGGCCGGGCGCTGCCGGCGATCGGGAGTGAGCCGGGGAGCACGGCCCCGCGCGAGGTGGCGAGCCGGGCCGACCCGCCGACGACGGCCGCGGTCGCGGCGGCGGCGGTCGAGGTTCATACGGTCGGGCCGCTCGACGCCGAGATGGGGCGCCGCAGCTTCGACAACGAGCGCCCAGGCACCCCGGCGGACAACCAGGCGCTGCGCGAGGCGTCGAACGAGCTCCATCCGGGCCGGACCGATTTCTCACGCCCCGTGGCGTTCACCAGCGCCACCGGAACCTCCGGCGCGGGGCCGGGAGCGGCGCCGGGAGCGGTATCCCACCCGTCGCCCGGGACCGCGCCGCAGGCCCTGGGAGCGCGCGCCCCGGGCGCGATCGGCCCCGACGTCAGCGAACGGATGATCGAGCGCCGGTACCAGCACTACCTGCTGGAGATCCAGCAGCGCGTGAATCGGATTCGCGAGTTTCCGAAGGCCCTGGCCCTGCGGTTGGAGCAGGGGGAGACGATCGTGCGCTTCGTGGTGGGCGTCGACGGTCGACTGGGGGACGGACCGTATGTGGTGAAGTCGTCGGGCTTCGACGAGTTCGACGGGGCCGCGCTGCGGGCGGTGCGCCGCGCGGCGCCGTTTCCGCCAATGCCTGATCCCGCGACCGCGCGGCCACAGGCGTTTTCATTGCGCGTCATGTTCGATAACCCGGTGGTGAGATAGGGACGTTGGCGCTACATTTTTTCAAGGGCTGGGTTGGGCCGCGCCATGCGAGAAACCGGCACACGTAACGCGGAGACGAGGGCAGCGTCTCCGACACCCGCGGGGCCGGGGCGCGAAGGTCATGGCCGCGCGCGGCGGCGGGGGCTCGGCTTCTGGATCGCGGTCGCCGCGCTGGTGCACGCCGAGCTGGTGCTGATCGGCGGTGTCGCATCGTATCTGTTCGCGCCGCGCGACGCCGAGCTGGCCAAGGGGCTCGCGCGGGCGCGACGGGCCGTCGATCGACGTCGCGACGCTCGATGACGAGACGGCCCGGGAGATCCTGGCCGATCTCGATCGGCAGGACGAGGCGAAGAAGGCGGAGGAGGCGAAGAAGGAAGAGGAGGCGCTGCGCGCGCCGGGACAGGTGGTCGACCTTCCGGCGCCGCGCGAAGAGAAGCGCCCCGACAGCGCGAAGTTCGTCTCCGAGCACGACAGCAGCGTCGAGCACGAGACCAAGAAGTACGGTCGCTTCGACGACAAGTCGCGACAGGGCGATGCAGCAGGGAGACGAGACGACGGCGAAGCCTGCCAGCCAGGCCGGCGACGGCCGCCTGGCGATGCGCACGCCCGATCTCGGAAAATTCCTGCGCGGACCGCCCACGCAGTCGGCTCCGGGCCGCAGTGGTCGTCCGGGCAGCGGCTACGGCGCGCCCGACCCTGGGCGGCCGGCCGAACGGGGCGTGATCCCCGAGCTGGGCACCGACGGGCGGCCTCAGCCGGGCGGGGAGCGCGCGGGGCGGCGCCGGCCCGGCGCTGATGCCGAACGAGCAGCAGCTGGCGCGCGCGATCGGCAGCGGCGGCACGCAGGACGCGCTCAAGGACATCGACGACGGTGACGAGACCGCGCTCAACTCGAAGCGCTGGCGGTTCGCGTCGTTCTTCAACCGCATCAAACGTCAGGTGGCCGAGCACTGGCATCCGGACGAGGCTTACCGCCAGCGTGACCCGACCGGCGCGATCTACGGCCGCCACAACCGCTACACCGAGCTGCGGATTCAGCTGAAGCCCGACGGGCGCCTGGGCAACGTCGCGCTCGCGCTGCCGAGCGGCCTCGAGTTCCTCGATGACGCCGCGATCGAGGCCTTCAAGGAGGCCGAGCCGTTTCCCAACCCGCCCCGGCAGCTCATCGAGGCGAATGGTCACATCAACTTCGGCTTCGGCTTCATGTTCGACCTGAACGGCCCGCCGCAGATGCGCTGGTTTCGGTACAACAACTAGCCGCTCCCGCGCGAAGCGCGGGGGTGCGGCTATTTTTGAGATGACCTCTGCGTGTCGCGCAGCGCGAAGGCGCGCAGCTGGAGATGAGCTCTTGCCGCCGCGGCGCGTGCAGAGTCGAGGCGATCGACGAGCGGCCGCCTTTCCGTGGTGACAACACCTGGCAACCCACCTTCCGGAAATGTCGCAGGTGGACAGATTTAGGGTTGTCGGGACCGGAGGGGTCGCTATGAAGTTGGACCGTTTTGGTTGGGGTGGGGTGGGGGTGGCGCTGGGTCTGGCCACACCTTTTGCGGCGTCGGCGCAGAGCGCGGCGTCTGATGAACGGCTGTCGCCGGCGAGGCTGATGCAGGGGCCGTCCCTGCAGGAGACGGGGCGCGTCGGGGTGATGGCGCCGGAGGCGCCGAGCATCGCGGGCGGCAAAGAGCTCTCGCTGCAGCCCGAGAAGGAGGTGGCGCCGGTGGCCGAGGGGCTGGCCGTGGCGCCGGTCCAACGCGAGCGGGGTCGTCGACCAGACGCGGCTCGGACGCGAGATCGACGGCTACTTCGCGGCCCTGGACGACTGCCGCATCAACGTGGCGCGCGCCAAGCAGGTGCTCCCCGCGGGCGTCGTCGCCGACACGCTCCTCCTGCGTTGGACGATTCTCCCGAACGGCCACACCAGCATGACCACGGTGGTCGCGACGTCGCCCACCGATGGCGAGGTGATGAACTGCGTGAAGGGGGCGATGGCGCGCTGGACGTTCGCCACGCCGCGCGGCGGCCCGGTCCCGGTCGAGCGCCCCTTCGCGTTCCGGACGCTGCCGCAGCCCTAGCGGGCTACGCGTATTCGGATGACCGCCGGGCAGGTGCAGTAGAGCTTGCGGTCGCCGAGCACGTTGTTGAGCCGCCCGACCGGCGGCCAGAACTTGCCGCTGCGCAGGTAGGGCAGCGGATAGGCGGCCCGCTCGCGCGGGTAGGGGTGCGGCCACTCGGCAGCCAGCAGCGACGCTGCGGTGTGCGGGGCGCGCTTGAGCAGGTTCCCCTCGCGCGGCGCCGTCCCGCGCTCGATCTCGGCGATCTCCTCGCGGATGGCGATCATGGCGTCGCAGAAGCGGTCGAGCTCGGCCTTGGATTCGCTCTCGGTCGGCTCGATCATCAGCGTTCCGGCGATCGGGAACGACATCGTCGGCGCGTGAAAGCCGTAGTCCATCAGCCGTTTGGCGATGTCGTCGACCTCGATGCCGGCGGACTTCTTGAGCGGCGCGCGCGTCGACGATGCACTCGTGCGCCACCCGACCGGCTGCCCCCTTGTAGACGACGGGGTAGTGCGCCCCGAGCCGCTTGGCGACGTAGTTGGCGTTCAGGATCGCGATCTTGGTGGCGCGGGTCAGCCCCTCCGCCCCCATCAAGCGGATGTAGGCCCAGGAGATGAGCAGGATGCTGGCGCTGCCCCAGGGCGCCGCCGAGACGGGGCCCGCGGCGCTGCCGGTGGCGAGCGGGTGCCCGGGCAGGAAGGGGGCCAGGTGGGCGGCGACGCAGATCGGCCCCATGCCCGGTCCGCCGCCGCCGTGGGGGATGCAGAAGGTCTTGTGCAGGTTGATGTGGCAGACGTCCGCGCCCACGTCGGCGGGACGGCAGAGCCCGACCTGGGCGTTCAGGTTGGCGCCGTCCATGTAGACCTGGCCGCCGTGCTCGTGGACGGTCGCGATCACCTGGCGGATGCCGTCCTCGAACACGCCGTGCGTCGAGGGGTAGGTGACCATCAGGGCCGCGAGGAGATCGGCGTGGGCGCGGGCCTTGGCGGCGAGATCGGCGAGGTCGATGTTGCCGCCGTCGTCGCAGGCCACGACGACGACGCGATACCCGGCCATCACCGCCGAGGCCGGGTTGGTGCCGTGCGCCGACGACGGGATCAGGCAGACGTCGCGGTGCCCCTGGCCCCGGCTCTCGTGGTAGGCGCGGATGGCCAGCAGCCCCGCGTACTCACCCTGCGAGCCGGCGTTCGGCTGCAGCGAGGTCGCCGAGAAGCCGGTGATCGTCGCCAGCATCTGCTCGAGCTGGGTGAAGAGGACGCCGTACCCCTGGGCCTGATCGACCGGGGCGAACGGGTGCAGCCGCCCCCACTCGGGCCAGGTGACCGGCATCATCTCGACCGTCGCGTTCAGCTTCATCGTGCACGAGCCGAGCGGGATCATCGCGTGGGTGAGCGACAGGTCGCGCGCCTCGAGGCGGCGCATGTAGCGCAGCATCTCGGTCTCGGAGTGGTGGCTGTTGAACACCGGGTGGGTCAGGTAGGCGCTGGTCCGCGCCAGCGTGCCCCACGAAACCTCCACCTTGCCGGCCAGCTCGGCCGCGCGCGGGAGAGGCGCGCCCCGGGACGCGAAGCAGGCGAGCAGCAGGTCGAGGTCGGCCGCGGTGGTGGTCTCGTCGAGCGCGATGGTCAGCGCCGTCGCCGACAGCCGGCGCAGGTTGAGCCCCCGCGACTCGGCCGCGGCCAGCCAGGCCCCGACCTCGGCCGCGCCGCCGTCGACGCGAACGGTGTCGAAAAAGCGCGCGTGCCCGACGCGCAGACCCAACGCATGGAGCCCGCGCGCGAGCACGGTGGCCATGGCGCACACACGCTCGGCGATCGCGCGCAGCCCGCGCGGGCCGTGGTAGACGGCGTACATCCCGGCCATGACGGCCAGCAGGACCTGCGCGGTGCAGATGTTGCTGGTCGCCTTCTCACGCCGGATGTGCTGCTCGCGCGTCTGCAGCGCCATGCGCAGGGCCGTGTGCCCGTGGGCGTCCTCCGAGACCCCGATGAGCCGCCCGGGAAGCTTGCGCACCCAGTCGGCCCGGGTCGCGAAGAAGGCCGCGTGCGGGCCGCCGTAGCCGAGCGGCACGCCGAACCGCTGCGCGCTGCCGAGCGCGACGTCGGCCCCCATCTCGCCGGGCGGCGTCAGCACCGTCAGCGCCAGGAGGTCGGTTGCCATCGCCACCGTCGCGCCCGCCTCGTGGGCGCGGGCGATGATCGGACGCCAGTCGGTGATCGCGCCGTCGGTGGCGGGGTATTGCAGCAGGACGCCGAACAGATCGCGCGCCCCCGCGTAGTCGAAGGCCGCGGGGTCGCCGACGCGCACGTCGATTCCCAGCGGCTGGGCACGGGTGCGGACGACGGCAATCGTCTGGGGATGGCAGGCGTCCGAGACCAGGAACGTGCCGCCCCGCGCGTCGTCGCCGCGTGAGGGGGCGAAGGCGTGCATCATGTGCATCGCCTCCGCCGCCGCGGTCGCCTCGTCGAGGAGGGAGGCGTTCGCCACCGGGAGGCCGGTGAGATCCGCGACCATGGTCTGGAAGTTGAGCAGCGCCTCGAGCCGCCCCTGCGAGATCTCGGCCTGGTACGCGGTGTACTGCGTGTACCAGCCGGGGTTCTCCAGGATGTTGCGCTGGATGACCGGCGGGGTGAAGCAGTCGTGGTAGCCCATCCCGAGGTACGACTTGAAGATCCGGTTGCGCCCCGCGAGCGCCCGCAGCTCGTCGAGCACGGCCGCCTCGTCCACCGGCGCGGGGAGGTCGAGCGTCCCGTGGAGCCGGATGTCGGCGGGGACCGTCTCCGCGATCAGCTCATCGAGCGAGCCCGTACCCAGGGCCTTGAGCATCGCCGCTTCGTCATCGGCGTCGGGGCCGATGTGACGGCTCGGGAACAGGGCGCGCGCGCCGATGTCGACGGCCATGCCCGGCTATTCCCCCTGTTCGCGCAGGAACGCCTGGTACGCCTCGGCGTCGAGCAGCCCGTCGAGCTCCTTGGTGTTGGCGAGCGCGATCTGAATCATCCACCCCTCGTCGTACGGATCCTCGTTGACGTACTCGGGCGAATCGGCGAGCGGCGAGTTCACCTTCACGACCTTGCCGGTCAGCGGCGCGAACAGGTCGGAGACGGCCTTGACCGATTCGACCGAGCCAAACACCTCGGCCTGCTTGACCGTCTCCCCTTCCTTCGGGAGATCGACCTGGGTGACGTCGCCGAGCTGTTCGACGGCGAAACGGGTGACGCCTATGGTCGCCAGCCGCTGACCGTCGCGCTCCTCGAGGCGCGCCCATTCGTGGTCCTTCGTGTAGTAGAGGTCGTCGGGATAGGGCGCGTTCATGCTTTTCCTTCTTTCGTACCGGAGTCTCTCTTGTAAAACGGACCTTTGACGACTTCCGCGGTGACCGGTTTACCCCGGCAATCAATCATCAACGAGGTCCCCGGCGCGTCCAGCCCCGCAGGGACATACCCCAGGCCGATGTTCTTCTCCAGCGTCGGCGCGGGGCCGCCGGAGGTGACCCGGCCGATCTCGGCGCCGGCGGCGTCGAGGATCGCGTACCCGTGGCGCGCGATCCCGCGGCCGGTCATCACGAACCCGGCCAGCTTGCGCTTCACCCCCGCCTCCCGCTGCGCGCGAAGGGCGTCACGTCCGATGAAGTCGGCGGCATCGAGCTTGACGACCCAGCCGAGCCCCGCCTCGAAGGGCGTCGTGGTCTCGTCGAGATCGTTGCCGTAGAGGGCGAGCCGTCCCTCGAGCCGCAGGGTGTCGCGCGCGCCCAGGCCGGCGGGGGCACCGCCCACCGCGGCAGCGGCCGCGAGCAGCGCTCCCCAGAGCCGTTCGGCGTCGCTCGCCGCGCAGAAGATCTCGAAGCCGTCCTCGGCGGTGTAGCCGGTGCGCGCGAGCGACACCGCCACGCCTGCGATTTGCCCCGTCGGGATGACGCCGAATCCGGGCAGGGCCGCGAGGGGCATCGTGGTGAGCGTGGCCAGAGCGCGCGCGGCCATCGGACCCTGGAACGCGATCAGCGCCGTCTCGTCAGACGCGTCGGTGACGTCGCAGATGGTGCCCGCATGCTGCTGGAACCAGGCGCGGTCCTTCTCGAGGTTCGCGGCGTTCGCGACGATCAGGAAATGCTCGCCGCCCAGACGGTAGACGATCAGATCGTCGACGATGCCACCCGACGGCAGACAGGCGACGGTGTAGAGGGCGCGTCCCTCGGCCAGCCGCCCGACGTCGTTCGTGACCAACCGCTGCACCGCTTCGGCGGCGCGCGGTCCGCGAAAATGGATCTCGCCCATGTGGCAGACGTCGAACACGCCGACGGCGGCGCGGGTCGTGCGGTGCTCGTGCAGGATGCCGCCGGTGTACTGCAGCGGCATCGACCAGCCGCCGAAGTCGACCAGCTTCGCTCCGAGCTTCCGATGCGCCTCGTAGAGCGGCGTGCGCTTCGTCGCGACGGGCGGGATCGCGTGAGCGGTCGGCTGCGGGGTCGTCATCGGGCGGCACATCCTGGAAGAAAGGCCCGGTGAATTCAAGCTGCGCGGGTCGTCGGAAGTAACCAACAAAGCGCCACGTGGAAAGGATCCAGAAACATACCCGGCGCCATACTCGTATTCGAGAGTGAGGCCACGAGGAGCGAGGAGATTCGCAACGGGTCGAAGGGTACCGAGGGAAGACCGGGCGCGGACGGTGGGGGGGCCGCCGCGCCGCGCCCGGTCGGTTGTTTCGAACTCGCGGAGACGCGCAGGGAGGAGCGCGAAGCAAGATGGGCGGAGGGCTCGCGAAGCGAGCTGAACCAGAAGCTGGTCCTGATTTTTGAGGCAGCCCCTTGCAAAGGAATTTTTTTCGGTAGAATCGCAGTTGTTAGCGGAGGGAGGGCACCACGATGCAGTTGCGTCACATCAGTCCCGGTTCGAGCGATTGGATGGATGCAGTGGACGAGGAGGCGGGCGGGCGCGGGTGGGAGAAGCTAGCGCCCGAAGAGCGGGTGAAGCTGCTCCGAGAACGCCGCCAAGGGGAGGAGGGCGGCGGCGGTGAGTCGGCCGTGCTCGGCAGCGGCAGCGTGGGCTCAGCTCACGGCTTGGCGCTGATGTCGCCTTCAAGATAGGCGACCAGGATCTCCGCAGCTCGATCCTGGAGGCGGCGCGCCTCGGTTGCACTGGGGACGTCGTTCACCAGGATCGAGAACACCAGCGGAATCCTGCCGGGCGAGCCCGCGAAGCCGGACAGGCAGCTGACCGTGGCCAGCGTGCCCGTCTTCGCGCGCACATAGCGCTCGGCGAGCGTACCGCCCATGCGGTGCGCGATCGTGCCGTCGGTGCCGGCTACCGCCAGCGACGCGAGGAACTCTGCCGAGATGCGGAAGTCGCGTGAAGCGGCCCGCAGAATGGTGGCGATCTGCTCAGCGGTGAAGCTGTTCGAGTCGTAAAGACCCGAGCCGTTCAGCATCCGGTACGCGCCGGACTTGATGCCGATGCCGGCGAGGTATCGGCCGACCGCCTTCAGCCCTTTGTCCCAGTTGCCTGGGCGGCCGCCGATCTCTGCGCCGAGTGTGCGCAGCATCTGTTCGGCGGCGAAGTTGTTGGAGCGCTTGTTGAGATCCTGCACCGCCACGGCCAGCGGCGCCGAGTCGTGGGCGGCCAACACCCGCAACCCGCGCCCGGGCATCGTGCCGATCTTCACCGTGCCGCCGATCGCGATCCCGCGCCGCTCGAGCAGCTGTTTGAGCGTGTGCCCCATGAACAGCGACGGCTGCGCGACCCGACGGTAGAAGGTGCGTGGATCGGCCCCGAGCTTGATCCGTCCGCCGACGTTGACGCGGGTGTGGACGGTATCTTCCTTCGTGTCGACGTTCGGGGTCGCGGGGCCCGTCCCCGCCGTGACCACGCGCCCCGCGATCGTGAAGTAGGGGGAGGGGGGATCGACGACGACCCGCGCGGGCGCGCCCACCGCCGCGCCCGGGATGATCGTCACCGCGACGACGTTTCCGTTCAGGGACGCCGCCGACGCCGGTGCGCGCGAGGCGGTCGAGTCGTTCTTTTGATCGTAAGCGGGGGGAATGTAGCCCCCCTCGAACAGGCTGTCGTCGACGACCAGGGCGCCGCGCACCTTGTGCAGCCCCAGCGCCGCGAGGTCGCCCACCATCGTCGCGAGATCCTCGGTCGCCAGCGTCGGATCGCCGGCGCCGCGCAGGTACAGGTCTCCCTCGATCTCGCCCCCGGCCGGTAGCGGTGGCCCGCCCGGCGGTCCGACGATCGACAGCGTCGTACGCCAGCGGTACTCGGGGCCGAGCAGCGACAGCGCCGCCGCGGCGGTGACGATCTTGACGTTCGACGCGGCGTTGAGTGGCGTCTTTTCTCCGCGCGCGTAGACCGTCTTGCCGCTGTCGGATTCGATCGCGATCATCGCGACCTTGGCCTTCGCCAGCACCGGCGCCGCGAACAGCTCGTCGAGGCGGGTCTTGAGCCATTCGCGTCGCGCCGCCGGCTCCTTGGGTGGCGGCGGCAACTCGGCGGACGGGCCCGGACGGGTCGCGAGCCCCAGCAGCGGACGCGGGCCGGTCTTGGACGGCGGGGCTTCGACCTCGTTGGGAGCGGGGGCGGGCTGGGGATTCGGCGGCGCAGGCGCGGTGGTCGGTCCGGTCGGATGGCCAGCTGGTGGGGGCGTCGCCGTTCCCTTGGACTGGGCGTGCCCGGCCGGCGTCGCGGCGTTGGCGGCGATGGCGGCGATGGCGGCGACGCAGACCACGAATGGGAACGCGAGCTTGCGCAACGTGCGCCGACCCTACACCCCAGGCCGGCTCCGTTCCACAGTCTGCGGTGTAGATTGTCCTCCTCATGGACCTGTTTGCGCGGGCGGCGAGCAAGGACCGGCGGGGACAGCCGCTCGCGGAGCGGATGCGGCCGCAGACGCTGGCGGAGTTCGTGGGCCAGGGGCACATCCTCGGAGCCGGGAAGCTGCTGCGGCGCGCTCTCGAGGCCAAAGAGCTTCCGTCCGTGATCCTGTGGGGGCCGCCGGGAACCGGGAAGACGACGCTGGCCCGTCTGCTGGCGGCCGAGGCCAAGGCGCGGTTCGTGGCGCTGTCGGCGGTGATGGCGGGCGTGAAGGATCTGCGCGAGGCGGTGGCCGACGCGGCCGTGCACCGCGATCAGCACGGCGAGCGAACGGTGCTGTTCATCGACGAGATCCATCGCTTCAACAAGGCCCAGCAGGACGCGCTGCTGCCGCACGTCGAGGCCGGCACCGTCGTCTTGATCGGCGCCACCACGGAGAATCCGTCGTTCGAGGTGAACGCGGCGTTGCTGTCGCGCGCGAAGGTGGTGGTGTTGCAGGCGCTCTCGGATGCCGAGCTGCGCGTCGTGATCGACCGCGCCCTCGTCGACGGAGAGCGTGGCCTCGGCGGCAAGGGACTGGAGGTCAGCGACGAGATCCGCGCCCTGGTGGCGAGCCAGGCGCGGGGGGACGCGCGGCGCGCCCTGACGACGCTGGAGGCGGCCGCCGCGGTGGCGGCGCCCGATCCGGCGGGCCGGCGTTCGATCACCGCGGCGGTGATCGAAGAGGCCGCCCAGCAGAGGACGCTGCTCTACGATCGCGCCGGCGACGAGCACTACGGCGTCGTCAGCGCGTTCATCAAGAGCATGCGCGGCAGCGACCCCGATGCCGCGGTCTACTGGCTGGCGCGCATGCTGGAGGCCGGCGAGGATCCGCTGTTCGTGTTGCGACGGATGGTGATCTTCGCCGCCGAGGACGTCGGCGTCGCCGATCCGCGCGCGCTGTCGGTGGCGACCGCCGCGGTCGATGCCTTTCGCTTCATTGGCCTGCCCGAGGGGATCTTGCCGATGACCGAGGCGGTGCTCTACCTCGCGACGGCGCCCAAGACCAACACCGCCCTCACCGCGTACGCCGCCGCGAAGGCCGACGTCGACGCCCACGGCGCGTTACCGGTGCCTGCCCATCTGCGCAACGCGGCGACCCCGCTCGGCAAGTCGCTGGGGTGGGGGGCCGGCTATCAGTATCCTCATGATTTCACTGGCCACTATGTGCACGAGGTGTACCTCCCCGAGCCGCTACGGGGACGCCGGTACTACACGCCGTCCGACTCCGGAGACGAGCGCGAAATCGGCGCCAGGTTGTTGACGCTCCACGGGAAGAAATAGCGGTTCTTACGTATCGCTGCGCACATTCCGACGTCACAAAGGCGCCTGTTGACGCCAAAATTTCAACCAGATAGCCTTCTTCGCCATGGCAACGACTTTGAGCGATGAATTTGGGGTTCGCCGGGTCTACGAGACGAAGGCGAAAAATGGGGCGGGCGTGGAGCTGCGACTCAGTGACCGGCAGGTCGATCTCGGAAAGAAAGAGTTCGAGGTCTATGCCAAGGTCGCCGAGGAAGTTCCGAGCAACCGATCGGCGAAGGAGGTCGCCGCCGAGCTGGGGATGGACGAGGCGCAGCTGCGGAAGTGGCTCAAGGCGCTCGAAGGCGCGGGACTGATCTTCGCGACGGCGTCGGCGCCGGCGACGATCAGCGGCACTGACTTCCACAAGGTCTTCAACAAGGTCCTTCCGAGCTGGCTCGACGAGGGATTCCATCACCCGTTCTGGGAGCGGATGACGAGCGGCAAGGGCTCGCGCCGGATGTTCTCGGGCTGGCTGATCGAGCTCTATCACTACACCCGCAACGCCAACCGCCACATGCCGCTCTCCTGCGCGCACACCCGGGAGAAGGCGATCAAGGGGATGCGCGCCAAGCACTACGCGGAGGAGTGGAACCACTACCACTACTTCCTGAAGTCGCTCAAAGCGCTCGGCTTCAGCGAGGAGAGCGTGACCCGCTCGGTGCCGCTGCCGATGACGCTGGCGCTGTCGAACTTCATGCGCCAGGCGGCGCGCGAGGACATCGTCGCCTACTCGATCTGCTCGGCGGTGCTCGAGGGGACGACCGTCGACCGCGGCGCGTACAACCCGTACTACGACAAGTGCGCGGAGCTGTACCAGCTCCCCAAGGACGCGATCGCGCCGATCTACGCGCACCTCGATCTGGACGTGCAGTACCAGCACTCGGATCTGTTCCTCGACATCCTGACCAAGGTGGAGTCGATGACCGCGGCCCGCGCGGGGCGGGTTCTCGAGTACGGCCACCAGCTGGTCGAACACATCTGGATGTGGACCGACAGCATCGAGAAATACTACGGGGTCGAGGCGAATCCGATGCCTCGCCCGGCGTTCAGCAAGTTGCTCGACTAAGGTCTACGGTAGAGGAGACGAATCAGATGGAAACGCAGCTACCCGTTCTCAAGCGCACTGCCAAGGTCGTCAACCGGGGCGGTGACAAGGTCGCGATCGAATACCTCGGACAGGAAATCACCCTGGAAGGGGTGGCCGCCAAGCTGTTCGACAAGATGCTGCCGTTCCTCGACGGCGCGAATGGCATCGGCCAGATCGCCGAGCGGATCGCCGAGCCGCCCAAGCGGGTGCAGGCGCTGACCCAGCAGCTCGGGCAGACCGGCGTGCTGGCGTTCAAGGACGCCGTCGACAACGAGATGATGACCGGCGAGCAGTTCTACGAGCTGCACCGCAAGTACGTGAACAACTGGCTGCAGCCGATCTACGACCATCCCCTCTGGGAGCGGATCGTCAGCGGCAAGGCGTCGCGCGCGCAGGTGCTCGGCTTCGCCTTCGAGAAGTACCACTACATCGAGGGCGCCTACGAGCACATGGCGATCGCGGCCGCGAACGCCACCCCGGAGATGATGCCGCACCTCGCGCGGCACTTCATCGAGGAGTACAACCACGGCGACATCTACCGGAAGGGGCTGCGCAGCCTGTTCACCGACGACGTCATTCTGCGCTCGCAGCCGCTGCCCTCCACCCGGGCGCTGGTGAACTTCCTGACCGAGTCGGCCGGGCGCAACTCGTTCGGCTACTACGCCGGGAACGAGCTCCTGCAGATGACGGAGAACACCGGCGACGACGGCGACAACAACTCGATCAACGAGTTCTACGATGCGATGCGGACGCACTACCCGTACACGAACAAGGTGATCGACGGGTTCATCGCCCACACCAACGCCGACCAGAAGCTCGGGCACGAGAACGTCTTCCTCGAGATGTGCCAGAGCATCCCGCCGATGACCCGCAAGGAGGTCGACGACGCCCTGAACATCGTGCGGTCGATGGCCGAGCACCTGTATCTGTTCATGGACGGCATCGACACGTTCTACGATCGGTTCCCGACGATCCCGCGTCTGCCCGGCGACCTGCAGGCCGAATAGGCTCCGGTCCTGGGTCCGGGCGTGGGTCCAGAAGACCTGAAGTACAACGAAGCTGACTTCCGGCGTATCCGGGAGCTGGCCGGCGGGCCGTTCGAGGTACCCGAAGATCTGAAGCGGGTCCTCGACGGCATCGGCTATCTGGAGGACTGGCGAACCTCCTATCGCGTGAATTCGGTGCAGGCGTCGCTGCAGGCGAGCAAGATCACCTGCATCGATTCGGCGATCCTCGCCTATGGCCTGCTGGAGCTGCTGTTCGGGGACGTCAAGCGGCGCCTCCTCGCCATCCACCGCCGCGACCCTGTGTCGGGCGAGGAGTGCGGTCACTGCGTGGCCCTGCACTGGAACGACGCCGGCAAGGTCGGCTCGTTCGCCAAGTCGAACTACCCTGGCCTCGGACACCGCGACGCGATCTTCGCGGACGAGATGGCGATCGCGGCCAGCTATGCTCAGGCCTACGTGAAGATGGGATTCCAGCCGCTGTATTTCGGGATCACGACCCTGGAAGAGGCGGCGCCGGACATCGACTGGCGTTACTCCACCGATGCGCTGAACGTGCTGTCGGAGCGCATCCAGGCGTCGTACGCGTACGCCTTCTCGACCTCGGGATGAATCGATGACCGCTGCCGCCCCGACCCGCTTTGCAGACATCCCTGACCTGCTCGCCGGGCTGCGTCGCTTTCCGGTCGAGCGCCCTGCGCTGACGTTCTACCAGGGGCGTTCCCGGGTCGGCCGCCTCGGCTACGGCGAGCTCCTCGCCGCGGTCGATCGATTCACGATTCGGCTGCGTGACCAGCTCGGGATTGCGGCCGGTGACCGAATCGCGATCCTGTCGCCCAACCGGCTCGAGGTGCCGCCGTTGCTGCTGGCGGCGATGCGGCTCGGCGCGGTGGTCGTCCCGTTGAACCCGACCACGAACCCCGCTGACTGGGACTACATCCTGAGCCACTCGGAGGCGAGGGCGATCTTCGGTACGCGCGAGCTGCTCGACCGGCTGACCCGGAAGCCGGCGATGGTATGCCCCCTCGAGGACGAGCCGGCCGTGCCCGGCGCCGCGACCACGGACGTGACGCCGGGGACGCTGGCGCGGACGCTGGCGGTCGTGCTCTACACGTCGGGCACCACGGGGAATCCCAAGGGGGTGGCGCTGCCGCAGGGGAGCCTGTTGGCCAACGCCTGGAGTCTGGCGGTCAACTTCGGCCTCGACGGCGAGACCCAGCTGGCGGTGCTGCCGCTCTATCACGCGCACGCCTTCGGCTTTGGTCTGATGACCGCGCTGTCGACGGGGGGCCACCTGGTCTTCACCGACCGCTTCGACCCCTTCTCCTGGGCCGAGGTGATCCGGGCCGAATCGGTCACGCTCACCAGCGTCGTGCCGACGTTGCTGGCGCCCCTGCTGCAGCTGGTGCGCCGCGACAAGGTGCCCGGGTTGCGCGGGATTCTCGTGTCGTCGGCGCCGCTGACCGCCGCGATGGCGCGCGCCTTCGAGGCCAAGGTGGGCGTGCCGCTGCTGCAAGGGTGGGGGCTCTCCGAGTACACCAACTTCGCCTGTTGCCTGTCGCCGGCGCTGCTCGACGAGGAACGGAAGCAGCTGCTGTACGGCGACGAGCTCACGTCAATCGGTAGCCCGCTGTCGGGCACCGAGGTGAAGGTGGTCGGCCTCGACGGCGCCGCCCTGCCGGCCGGGGAGCGCGGCGAGCTCTGCATCCGCGGGCACAGCACGATGCTCGGGTACTTCCGCGATCCGGCCGCGACCGCGGCGGTGCTCGACGCCGACGGCTGGTTGCGCACCGGCGACGAAGGCTTCTTCCGCGTGCTGGGCGGCAAGCCGAACTTCTTCATCACCGGCCGGATCAAAGAGATCATCATCCGCGACGGCGATAAATTCAGCCCGCTCGCGATCGAGCGCCAGCTCTGCGCTGCGCTCCCGGAATGGGAGGGGCGGCTGGTCGTTCTCGGCTTCCCGCACGAGCTCCACGGCGAGGAGATCGGCGCCTATCTGGAGAGCGACACGCTGGAAGACGAGGTCCGGACCCGGCTCACCGCGGCGGTCGCCGCTCTGCCGCTCGAGATGCGCCCGAAGGTGGTCCTGCACGGTGCCGCGCCGATCCCGCGCACCCACACCGGGAAGATCCAGCGCCGCAAGCTCCACCCCTCCTTCGCGACCTATCGCAACTGCAAGGGCGCCCTCCAGATCGCCGTCCAGCCCGCCGTCCAGCCCGCCGTCAGCGACGGGTAGAGGTCATTCCCACGATGCTCCCCGCGCTGCGCGCGGGAGCGCCTGGCCTCCCTCAGCGCTCGAGGACGATCCGGTAGCGGACCTGGTTCTCGCGCAGGCGCGTGAGCGCCGCGTTCGCCTCGGCGAACGGCAGCCGTTCTATCTGAGGCGTGATCCGGTGGCGGGCTGCGAACCGCAGCATCTCGCGGATCGTCCGCCGGCTGCCGATGTCGCTCCCGGTGATCGACCGCTGTCCGGTCACCAGCAGCGCGGGCGGCACCTGGATGACCCCGGGCGGCATGCCCAGCAGGCAGAGCGTCCCGTTGGGGCGCAGGGTCTGCAAATAGGTCGTCCAGTCGAGCTTGGCGTGCACCGTCGACAAGATCAGATCGAAGCGCCCGAAGTGTCGCCGGATATCCTTGGGGTCGGTGGAGGCGCCGAAATCGGTCGCCCCCATCGCCATCGCTTCGTCGCGTTTGTTCGGAGAGGTCGAGAACGCGGTGGCCTCGCTGCCGAGCGCACGCAACATGAGAAGCGCCATGTGCCCGAGGCCGCCGATCCCGATCACCGCGACGCTGCTGGCGGCGGTGATGCCGAACCGCCGCATCGGCGAATAGACGGTGACGCCGCCGCACAGCAGAGGCGCGGCTACCGCGCTGTCCATCTCGTCGGGGATGGCGAACGTGAAGCGGCCGTCGAGCCGGATCTTGTCCGCGAGGCCGCCGTGGTGCCCCATGCAGGTCGCCTGCTGTTTGCGGCAGAGGTTCTCCTCGCCGCCGACGCAGAGGTCACATTCGAGGCAGGCGCTGCGTTGCCAGCCGACGCCGGCGCGCTGTCCGACCGAGAGGTGGGTGACCCCGCTTCCGACGGCGGCCACCTTGCCTACGATCTCGTGCCCCGGCACCTGCGGGTACTTGGCGCGATTCCAGGAGTCGTCGATCAGATGGATGTCGCTGTGACAGAGCCCGCAGTGGGTGACGTCGATCTCGACGTCGTTCGGTCCGAGCGCGGCCGGTTCGTACGAGAACGGTTCCAATGAGCCACCCTTCGTCAGGGCGGCGAGTGCGGCGAATGCCATCTATGCGGCCTTCGGCGTGGCGAGGAATCGCTGCTTGAGGTGATCGGTGACCACCGTCGCGACGTAATCCTGCGCCCAGCGCGACGTGAAGGTGCTGTCGGTCCCCTTGACGTCAGCGCGGTGGAAGCTGGCCATCGAGGACAGCGATCTCAGGTCGTCGCCGAAGTTGGTGTCGATGTAATCGATGCCGGGGTCGTGCTCGGTGACGAGCATGAACATGTCGACGCCCCGTTCGACCATCGATCGAAGGCAGCCGATGATGTCGTTGGGCGAAGCGGTCCCGCCGGCGCTGTTCCCGAGCTTGCCGCCCAGGAAACCGCTGACCGCGCGCTTGGCTCGTTGCACGACGATGTCTTTCATCTTGGGGGCAACGATCCGGACGGCGCGGGCAACGTCGACGTCGCCGCGCAACAGCTTCATCCACGAGCTGGCGCGCAGCAGGGAGCCCTGATACCAGCGCGCGTTCTGGTAGGAGGCGATGACGCCGAGATCGTTGACGCCGAAGGTCCGCGGGTTCATGAGCACCGTCCCCGCCGTGCGCGCATCCTGGTAGGCGACCTGGAACGCGATGTCGGCGCCTGAACAGAGCCCGGCGATCACGAACCGCTTTCGCCCCGCCGTCTGCGCCAGGAAATCCATCGCCGCCTGGACCTCCTGCTGAGCCTCATGCGGGTAGCTCTGATTCTCCTGCCGTCCCTGACCGGCCGGGCTGTCGCCGATGCCCGAGAGGTCGAGCCGGAGGACATGAAAGCCGAGCGCTGCCCAGCGCCGGGCCATCGGTACCGCAAGCCTGTGCGCGCCGATCCGGTGAGCGGTGCCGGAGTTCAACATGATGATCGCGGGCAGGTCAGGGCGCTGAAACTCCGCCGGGGGACTGGTGAGGACGCCGAACAACGGGTTGCGGGCTCCGAAGAAGACGGCCCGCTCGCGCAGGCTGGCGGATGCTCCGTCGTTCGAGCCGACGTTGGGTGGGCGGGTCGGTTGGTCGGCCGGCGGCGCGTTCTCGACCAGCCAGGCGGCGATCGCGTTGATCGCTGCCTGCGGCACCTCGGCGTTGTTGGGCGCGGTGATCAGGAACCGCTGCCCGGGCATGTGCCGGTAGGTCGTGGTGCTCCCGAGGGTGCGGAAATGGCTGGTGAGGGCGTTGTTCGCCAGCGACACGTTGGCGACGTCGAGCACCAACGTCCGTTTGGACGGTGCCTTCGCCATCGCGAGCAGCTCGACCTTCGCGAGGTCGGCGATCGTTTGGGTGCCGATCAGGAAACCGAGTGCTTCCTGTCCGTCGCTGGCCGGCGGGCCGCCCGAGAAGCTCGCCGGCTCCAGCATCGTGTGCATCTTGTGCGCCTTGGCCGATTCGCCGACGAACGCGCTGCCGCTGTCGTAGGCGCCCCACAACACCAGCGCGTCTACGCCTCCGAGATCGCCTGCGGCCAGCGCGGCGAGGGTGCCACCCAGCTTGAGGCCGACCAGCGCCAACGACTGCACGCCGCCGCGGGTGCGGAGCTCTTTCGCCGCGCGGACGATGTCGCCGCGCCAGGTGGCGACACGATCTGGATCGCGCTCGTCGCCAACCGAGTCCCCCGTGCCGTCGTAGTCGAACCTGACAACGGGAAAACCGGCCGCCGCCAACGTCTCAGCGAGGTGGCGAAACGGCCGGTGCGCGCGAACCATGTCTTCGCCGATGGGGTTACACAACAACACCCCCATCGGACGTTGCAGCGAAGCTGCGGGAGGATGAAACCAGCCAAACAATGGCCGGTCATCCGTCCCAAAGTAGATCGGTAGCTTTCCGAGAGGCGCCGCGCTCATCCGATCGACATTCTACTCAGCGCCTCGCCCGGTCCAAGCCTGGCGAACGGCTGTGGGCCGTTACTCGGCCAGAACGCCGCGCGGGCGAACCGGAACCTCGAGCTTCTTGATCTCGATCTTGAACTCGGTGGCGTCGGTGTTTCCGGCAGGAACATCCTGCTTGTTCGACGTCTCGGTGCTCTCGGTCGTGGTCTCTTTGTTCGCGTCCATGTTCATTTCTCCCGTTACGGCGTTAGCTCAGCTGGTCCACAATTTACAGAGGAGGCGCTCTTCGTGTCAATCAGAGGGCCTTCAACTTTTCGGCAACTCGAATCAGGTCGCCGACCGTATCAAGCTGACCAAACTCGATACCGCTTTCAACGACGTCCACGTTGAATTCTTCCCCCAGCCGAATGGTCAACGAGACCAGCGACAGGGAATCGATTTCCAGGTCACCCCGCAGGGAGAGTCCCTGGTTCAGGGGCGAACTCACAGAAACCTGAGTCTGTGCGTACTCTTGCAAGAGTCGCACGACCTTCTCCTCAACCCCGTCTCGCCCGTTCCCGGGACCCCCGCCAGCGTTTTCCACGGATTCGTTGGTTCCCAAGATACACGGCCCGTATTCGAAATGCCAGGTCGTGCTGCCCCGGGAAACCCGGCTGCTCCCTCTCTCCGGAGCCCGCCCGAAAGGGGGCTCCGGGACGAGATCGAGCGCTCGTCGCGGCGTCGGAAACCTGACGCGCCGTTCAGCGCGCGCGTCAGGTCAGGTTACTTCTTTTCGGACTTCGCCGCCGCCACGGCCTGGGCGCGCGCGAGCGGTAATTCCATCGCGTCTGCGAGCGCGGTCGCGCTTGCCTCGATGATGTTCGCCGAAACGCCGATGGTGCTCCAGCGCTCCTCGCCCCGGGCCGCCTCGATCAGCACCCGGGTCTTGGCCCCCGTCGCGGCCTCCGGGTCGAGGATGCGGACCTTGTAGTCGACCAGCCTGACGTCGCGGACCGTCGCGAAGTGCGGGTTGAGGGCCTTGTGGAATGCGTCGTCGAGGGCGTGCACCGGGCCGGTCCCCTCGGCGACTGTGTGCACGATCTCGTTCTCGATCTTCAGCTTGACCGTCGCCTCGGCGAACATCGAGTTGCCGCGCCGGCGCTCGGAGATCACGACCACATCCAGCACCTCGAACGGGGGCTTGTAGTCGGGATGACTGCGCCGCCCGAGCAGCTCGAACGACCCTTCGGCCGCCTCGAACTGGTAGCCCTGGCTCTCGAGCTCCTTGATCCGTTCCAGCAGCCCCTTCTCGGCCCCCTGCACGTCGATGCCCAGCTCACTCGCGCGCATCCGCACGTTCCCGCGGCCCGACAGCTCGGAGACGACGATGTGGCGGCGGTTGCCGACCCGCTCGGGCGGGATGTGCTCGTAGCTGGCGGGGATCTTCTCGACCGCCGCGACGTGCATCCCCCCCTTGTGGGCGAAGGCCGACTTGCCGACGAACGGGGCGTGCGCGCGCGGGCGGATGTTGGCGATCTCGCTGACGGTACGCGACAGCTCGGTCAGCCGCGCCAGGTTCTCGTCGGGGACGCAGCGGATGTTCATCTTCAGCTGCAGCGTCGGGATGATCGAGATCAGGTTGCAGTTGCCACAGCGTTCACCCCAGCCGTTGATCGTCCCCTGCACCTGGGTGCAGCCGGCTTCGACGCCGGCCAGCGCGTTGGCCTGAGCGACGTCGCTGTCATTGTGGGTGTGAATGCCGAGCCGGGTCGGCACCGCGGCGCGCACCGCCTGCACCACCTCGGAGATGTCGCGGGGAAGACTGCCGCCGTTGGTGTCGCACATCGTGATCCAGTCGGCGCCGGCGCCTGCCGCCGCCTTCAGCGCCGCCAGCGAATAGTCGCGATCGGCCCGGTAGCCGTCGAAGAAGTGCTCGGCGTCGTAGATCACCTCGCGCCCCGCCTGCTTCAGGAACGCGACGCTGTCGGCGATCATCGCCAGGTTCTCGTCCAGGGTGGTGCCGACGATCTTGGTGACGTGCATGACCCAGGACTTGCCGACGACGGCCACAGCGGGCGTCTCGGCGGCCACCATCGCGCGCAGAATCGGATCGGTCTCCGCACGCCCCCCCGCCTTCCGGGTCATGCCGAAGGCGGTCAGCTTGGCGTGGCGCAGGTTGAGCGAGCGGGCCCGCTGGAAGAACTCGACGTCCTTCGGGTTCGAGCCGGGGTACCCGCCTTCGATGAAGTGAATGCCGAACTCGTCCAGGAGGCGGGCGATCTTCAGCTTGTCCTCGACCGACAGCGAGAGCCCCTCGCTCTGGGTGCCGTCGCGCAGCGTCGTGTCGAACAGTTGAACGTCCATCGGTGGTGCTCCGGAAAAGCGGCTAGGCTAGTCGAGTTGGGGGACGATCTCCACAACACCCTGGAGGCCCTGCCGGGCGCTCCTCAGCTGGCGGGTAGGGGGGGCGTCGGAGGGAGCCCCAGAGGCCCAGCCGCGGCGCGCCACCCGAGCTCGACGACGCGGCGAAGCTCGGCGCGGTCGCCGCGGAAGATCGCCTCACCGTCGACGGGGCCGGTCTCGATCATGATCTCCTGCAGCGGGCAGGATGACGCGCCGCCCACGAACGCCGGTTGGCCGGTGACGTTGAGGGCGATGATCCGGCGCCCCGGGAAGACGCGGCAGGCGTCATGGACCGGCGTCATCGCGACCCGGTCGCCTCCGGGATCCATCTGTCCGGCCGCCACGACGTCCAGGTTACGGAAGATGAACGGGTTGGCGATGCTCTTGCCGATCGCCTGGGCGAGGTTGCCGGACCGGGCGTCGACCATGACCAGGCCCTCGCCGCGCTGCTGCTGATAGAAGGTCACATAGGGGAGGGGGAGGCGGTCGATGGTCGCGCCGGCGAACAGCCGGTCGAGGACCAGCACGACGCGGTCACGGTCCACCTTCGGCGTCCCGTCGACCCCCAGCGCGAAGCCGCTGGCGCCGGCGGCGAGCATCGGCAGCGTCGCCCCGCCGGTCAGCGCTCCGGCGAACAGCGCCGCCAGCCCGCCAGCGAGCGCGCCGGTCTCGGCGGCGTCGCGCTCGGTCTCGGCCCGGTAGGCGGCGGCAAAGGCGTCGAAGCGTTGCGGCAGTGGCGCTTGGGGCGCGGTGGCGTAGAGGCCGGCGATCAGGGCGCCCATGCTGTTGCCGCCGATGCAGGCGATCGGCACCCGCGCCTCCTGCAGCGCCATCAGGGCGCCGACGTGGGCGATGGCGGCCGCGCCGCCGACCGACAGCACGACGCAGGTCGGCTGGCGCGTGTCGCCCCGTCCTGAGCCGCCGCCGTGGCCGCAGCCCGCCAGCAGCACCAGGAGCGGAGCGACCTGTCGCAGGCGCAAAGCGCTAGTCCTCGGGGTCGGCGACATCGACCCGGTTGCGGCCCTTGGCCTTGGCCCGATACATCGCCGAGTCGGCCAGCCGCAGACAGCGTGCTCTCGCGTCGGCGCTGGCTGCCGCCGGGCGCCAGGTGATCGCGATAGGACGAGATCCCGATCGACGCCGTGATCCGCGGGAGCGGGGTCGGGGTCTGCTCGATGCTCGGTCTCGGGATCGAAGAACACCGCGTTCGCGATCGCCTCGCGCAACGTCTCCGCCGTCTGGCCGGCGCGGGGCAGATCGGCGCCGGGGAGGATCACGACGAACTCGTCGCCGCCGTAGCGCGCCACCAGGGCCGCCGGCGGCGAGCTGGCGAACAGCAGCTTGGCCACCTTCTGCAGGGTGCCGCTGCCCGCCAGGTGGCCGAAGCGGTCGTTGACGGCCTTGAAGCAATCGAGGTCGATGAACAGCATCGCCAGGTCGGTCCCCTCGCGGTCGGCGCGCGCGATCTCCTCCTCGAGACGGGTGTGGAAGTAGCGGCTGTTGGCGAGGCCGGTCAGATCGTCGACCCGGGCCTGGGCGCGGGCGCGGATCGCGTCGAGCGCGTTCTGGATCGACGACGACATGAACGCGGCGAAGATCCGGAGCAGCTCCTTGTCGCGCGGCGTGTAGGCGCCCGGCGCCCGGCGGTTGGCCAGCTGCAGCACGCCGCAGATCGATTCTCCGACGACGATCGGCACCGCCACGAACGAGCGCAGCCCGCCGCTGTCACCGCGCCAGACCCAGGATCGGATCGTCGGCGGCGAATCTGTCGGTCTGGGCCGGACGGCCGGTGGTGTAGACCCGTCCCGTGATTCCGGTGTCGCTGGGGATGCGGCGCCCGATGATGCTCTCGACGCCGGGACCGAAGGCGGCGATGTAGGTCAGACGCGGCGCCCGCGCCCCGGCCAGCTTGGCCCGCGGATCGTCGAGCAGGATGCCGCCCACCTCGGAAGGGACGAAGTCGTTGGCGCGCTCGAGGATCTCGCGCAGGGCGGCGTCGAGGCGGACGTCCCAGTGTTCGGTGTCGTGATCGCGGCGAGCCCGGACGAAGAAGCGCGCGATCTCCTCGGGCGAAAGCGTGAAGATCGGCCCCGGTGGGATCACCGGGGTGGGGACCGACAGCTCCTCGGTGCGGATGCGTGAAGGAACGCCGGTGCCGGTACGGGGGGGATCCTCTTCTGCCATCGAGACCGCGAGCTAAAAATCTACACTACATCCGCGGCTTCGGGGTCGAACGTGGTGCGGTAGGCGGCCCGCAGCCGGACCCGGCGCTCCAGGTCGGCGATCACGAACGTCGGCCACGTCGAGGCCGTAGAGCTCGTGCACCGCGTGGATGCCGCCGGGGGTGAACACGTTCAGCTCCAGGATCTTGTCGCCGACGATGTCGACCGCCACGAAGTAGAGCCCGTCGGCGAGCAGCTTGGGGCGCAGGATGTCGCAGATCCGCGCCTCGACCGGGCCGAACTCGCACTTGCCGCGCACCGGCGGCGCCGGCCTTGGCCGCCGCTCGGCGCCGGTGGCGGTGCGCCGGCGGTAGATCGCGACCTTCTCCCCGACCCGGATCGGCTCGGCGTTGAGCAGCAGCAGGCGCTTCTCCCCCTGCTCGGCCTCGGGCAGGTACTCCTGAGCCAGGGCGTAGCCGTCCTTGGTGACGGCGGTGATGATCTGGTTGAGGTTCGAGACCTGGCGCCGGCGCAGGTAGAAGACGTGCTCGCCGCCGCGCGGGGCCAGCGGCTTCAGCACCGCCGGGCCGTCGAGCGCGCGCAGGAACGCCTTGAGGCGCGGCTTCGAGCGGGAGACCAGGGTGCGGGTGCGGACGTCGGCGGGGAAGTCGCCCAGGTACATCCGGCTGCCGGCCCGGCGCAGCCCCTCCGGGTCGTTGACCACCAGCGTGCCGCGCCAGGCGCAGGCGCCAGCCGAAGTCGATGAGCGGCGCGCCCGGGCGCGCCTGCGCCCTCGCGGATCGGGTTGTAGCGCAGGAACACCACGTCGAAGCCGCCCAGGGTGTCCTCCTCGACCACCGCCTCATCGGACGCCAGCGCGCGCGCGTAGTCGGCCGGCTTGCGCGTAGTCGCCGGCGCGCACGCGTGAGGTCGTGGCCAGCACGTTGTTGTCGTCGAGGAACGACAGGTCGTCGACGGAGACGAAGCGGACGTCGTGGCCGCGGCGGTGCGCCGCCAGCGCCAGGTAGATCCCGGCGTAGGTCGGCTGCTGATCGCGCGACGTCAGCGACGACGAAACAGATGCGCATGGTCAGCCGCTGCGCGGCGGTCTGGATCGAGACGCCGCGTCGTACTGTGCGCAGGATCTCGACCAGCCGGTCGAGCGGCAGCGCCGGCGCGACGTGCCCCGACTGCCCGCGCATCTCGTCGGCCATGCACAGCGCGTTGACGATCGCCTCCTCGGTGCACTCGACGACAGCCTCGTAGAGGCGGTCGCAGGCCTCGTCCAGCAGCACCTCGATGGTGGCGGTCATCTTGGAGGTCTCGCGCGGCACCCGGTTGGCGGTGGAGAACCCGACGATGATCTCGCCCGAGCCGTGCGCCGCGAACGAGCCGATCCGGCCGATGCCCAGCGCGGCCCGCTTGCAGAGGCGCACCAGCTGCGACGACAGCAGCGGCGCGTCGGTGGCGACGACGGTGATGATCGAACCGGCGTTGCGTTCGCGGCGCGGCTCGCCGAACTCTGGCTCCAGCACCTCGCCCACCGGCGCGCCGTCGACGCGCAGCGATCGCATGACGCCGAAGTTCGACTGCACCAGCACGCCGAGCGTGTAGTCGTCGCCCTTCGATCGGCGACCCGGCGCGAGCTGGTGCCGATGCCCGGCCTTGAAGTCACAGGTGATCAGGCCGGTGCCCGCGCCCGACCGACCCCTCGGCGACCGGCCCGCGCTGCGCCTGTTCGATGGCGCGGTAGACGTGCTCCGAGCGGACGTGGCGGCCGACGGTGTCGTTCAGCCACGAGTCGTCGCACTCGCCGACCAGCGGGATGACGACGTCGTCCTCGCTGCCGATCCTCGGCCACTTGCGCGTCATCCACTTGACCGCGGCGTCCGACACCTTGCCGACCGCCATGGTGTTGGTGAGCAGGATGGGCGTCTCGAGCAGGCCCCACTCCTGCACCTGGGTCAGCCCCGAGACCTCGCCCGCGCCGTTGAGCACGAAGCCGCCGGCCAGCACCCGGTTGCTCGAAGATGTCGTCGTGCGGGAGCACCGCGGTGACGCCGGTGCGCACGGGACCCTTGCCGACGTCCAGCGGCCCCTCGCCCCAGATCAGGGTGGTGTGCCCGACGCGCACGCCGGCGACGTCGGTGATGGCGTTGTGCGGCCCGACCGGGAAGCGGCCGACGGCGAAGCCCAGGTCGCGCAGACGCGCGCCGCATCATTCCGCGCTGGGGACGCGGGGTCGGTGGCGTCGGCGGGCCAGCGGGTCGGTGGCGGTGCCTTCGCCGGTCGCGGTCGCCGGTCGCGGTCGCCGGTCGCGGGGGCGCCATTTCCGGTCGCGCGCAGCTCACCTGACTTGGCGCTGCGGCCCGCGGCTCGGGCTTGGCGTCGGGCTTGGCTTCGGGCTTGGCCTCGACGCTTGGCTTCGACCCGCGCCTCCTTCGCCTCGCGGCGCTTCTCGCGCAGTCGCTTGAGGCCCGCCCTCGAGGATCTCGCCGATCAGCGTGCGGTAGTCGATGCCCGCGGCCTTGGCGATGAGGCAGAGGTCCGAGTAGCCGGGCGTCAGCCCGGGCAGCGGGTTGACCTCGATGACGTAGATCTCGCCCTTGGGCGTCATGCGCAGGTCGACGCGGGCGACGTCGCGGCAGTCGAGCGCCGCGAAGGTCTCGCGGCAGACGCGCTCGACCGCCTTCAGCTCGGCCGGGCGTCAGGTCGGCGGGGCACTGGTAGCAGACGTGCTTCTCCCACTCCTGCTTGATCTGGAAGTCGTAGACCGGGCGCGGGTTGTCCTTGTCCTTGAAGAGGATCTCCATCGGCGGCAGCACGCGCGGGCGCCGGTCGCCCAGCAGGCCGACGGTGAACTCGCGCCCCGGGATGTAGTCCTCGATCAGCGCCGGCTGGCGGTAGCGATCGATGAGCTCGCGCACCACCGCGCGCAGGCCGTCCTCGTCGTCGACCACCGACGCCTGCGCGCTGACCCCCTTCGACGAGCCCTCCTGGTTCGGCTTGACGATGAGCGGGAACTTCAGCTTGGGCGACAGCCGCTCGCGGCCGGTCTCCATCACCTGGAACTCCGGCGGTCAGGATGCCGTGCTGCAGCAGCACGCGCTTCGACAGCGCCTTGTCGAGCGCGATGGACAGCGTCGCCGCGTCGGAGCCGGTGTAGGGGATGCCCATCAGCTCGCACAGCGCCGGCACGGCCGCCTCGCGGTTGCGGCCCGGCGACCCCCTCGGCGATGTTGAACACCAGATCGACCGGCGTCTCCATCAGCTGCCGCGGCAGCTCGGCGGTCGCCTCGAACAGCGTACCACGTGGCCGTAGCTCTCCAGCGCCTCGCGGATGGCGTCGATGGTCTCGGGCGCGTCGTACTCGGCCTCGGCGTCGTTGCCGCCCTTGGAGTCGACGCGCTTGACGTTGAAGGTGAAGCCGATGCGCAGCGGATCGGCCGGGCGCCGGCGTGCGCGCGCCCGGCTTGACCACCAGCCCCTGGCGGCGCGCGGCGCTCTCGACGATCGCGCTGCAGCGTCTCGCTCGTAGTCCAGCCCCTCGCGGGCGGCGGCGGCGAACAGGCTGGCCCCGCGCTCCAGCGACGGCAGCGCGTTGACCTCCAGCAGGTAGATGCGCCCGTCCTCGCCGACGCGGAAGTCGATGCGGCCGACGTCGCGGATGCCGAGCGCGCGCACCGCCGATCTTGGAGATCGCGCGCAGCCGCGAGCACCACGTCGCGCGGCAGGTCGGGCGGGCAGCGCACCGAGACCTTGTTCGACTCGGCCGACTTCAGCCGGTAGTCGTAGAGGTTGAAGCGGCTGCGCGCCGCCGGATCGACGAGTAGTCGACCGGCAGCAGCACGCCCTCGTCGCCGCAGCCCCTCGAGGAACGGCACGGTCACGTCGGTGCCGGCGACGAACTCCTCGACCAGCACGCCGCTCGGGTAGGCGCGCAGCGCCCGCGGCAGCATCTCGGCCAGCGCGCGCGCGTCGCGCGCGACCGCGTCGTCGCCGATGCCCTTCGACGAGCCCTCGTAGTTCGGCTTGACGATGACCGGCAGCGCCAGCCCCAGCGTGCCCGGCTCGCGCATGCGCCGGCAGCTCCTCGGGCGTCACCAGCCGGCCCGCGCGGGGTGTCGATCCCTGCGCTGGCCGAGCACCAGCTTGGTCAGCCACTTGTCCAGCGTCACGCGTCAGGACGTAGGCGTCCGAGCCGGTGTAGGGGAAGCCCAGCTCCTCGAACAGCGCCGGGTAGAACGCCTCGCGCGCGCGGCCGCGGCGCCCCTCGGCGGTGTTGAAGATCAGGTCGGGGCCGATAGGACTCGATGCGCGCCGCCAGGTGCGAGGCCGGGCCGGTGACCTCGATCTTCTCGACCTCGTGGCCGCCCGCGCGCAGGCCGGCGGCGATCGCGTCGACGGTCTCGGCGCTGTCGAACTCCGCCTCTTCCTCGCTGTCGGTCAGCCGGAGGTTGTGCGTGAACGCGATCCTCATGTGGCCCTGCGCGAGTTGCGCTGAACCACTACATTCGGCCGTCAGGTCACTTGCTCAACCTAACAGGATTCCGCCGCGGCCGCAGCGCTTCGGCGACCTTCTCGCCCAGCTTCTTCAGATCGTCGCTCGGCCGCACCAGATAGGCGTCGACGCCGAGCGCGAACGCCTCCTTCACCGAATCGTACGACGGATACGCGGTGTAGAGCACCGATGCGCAGTGGGGCAGCAGCCGCTGCGCGTGCTCGATCACCCGCAGGCCCGAGCCGCCGGGCAGGTGGCGATCGGCCAGCACCAGGTCGAAGTGCGTCGTGCTTGCAGCAGCTCCAGCGCCTCGTCGCCGTCCTTGGCGGCGGTGACGTGGTGGCTCTTGCCCAGGTATTCGGCGATGCAGCTGCCGCCGCTGCCCTTCGACCTCGACCAGCAGCACGCGCCCGGCGCGGCCCGCCGGTGCGGGTCGGCTCGGGGCGCGCCAGCTGCTCGTCGCGGCGGGACAGCGCGCGCCGGATGCGGAAGCGCAGATCCTCGACGTCGCGGATCGGCTTCTCGATGTAGTCGTGCGCGCCGATGTCCAGCGCCTCGACCGCCGAATCGAACGAGCTGTAGCCGGTGATCAGCACGATGGCGGGCGCGGGGTTGAGCTTGCGCGCCGCCCGCAGCACCTCCAGGCCGGACGCCCCGGGCAGGTTCTTGTCGGTCAGCACCAGGTCGAAGCGGCGCTTGTGCATGAGGTCGATGGCCTCCTCGGCCGAGGCCGCGGTGGTCACGCGGTAGCCGCCCCGGCGCAGCGCCTCGCGCAGCACGGTCAGCACCACGGCCTCGTCGTCGACGACCAGCACCTCGTGCCCGGTCGGGACGACGGCGCCGTGTGGGCCGCGGCGTCGGCGGTGTCGGCGATCAGCTGCACGTCGACGTCGCGCTGCGGGCCGGCGGCGCGCGCCCGCTCCGCGCCGGTCAGGATGCCGTGTTTGGCCAGCGCCTCGACCAGCTTCATCCCCAGGGACTCGCCGTGGCGGCGCGCCGGCGGCCGAGGCCGCGATGCGCCCCAGGAGCGCCAGCGCCGCCCGCGGCAGGTAGGCGCGCGCGCCGCCGTAGATGGCGCTCGCCAGCCGGTCCGGTGGTCGGCGCGTCGTCGACCACCACCAGCGCCGCGCCTGCGGCGCGCGCCCGCGCCTCGCCCAGGCGGCTGTCCGGCACGTCGCCGGCGCGCAGCCCGACGACGGTCGACGTCCGGGTTGGCGTCGTCGCGCTGCGTCCCCGCCGCCTCGGCCAGCTCCGCGTCGCCGAGCACGATGATCGTCGGGTCGCGCCGCGCGTCCCGGGCCAGCGCGTCCAGCGCCGCGCCAAGCTCGGGATCGGCGGCGGCCAGCTCGTCCCGGATGCCGGCTGTAGGCGTTCAGCACCAGCAGGCCGCGCGTGCGGGCGCGCCGGAAGCCGGCCAGCCGCTTGACGTGCGCGCGCAGCAGCGCGTCGACCTCGGGCAGCGGCCGCGGCAGCACCGCCGCGACCTCGCGCGCGAACGCCTGGCCGGCACTGCATCGGATCGCCGTCGCCGATCAGCACCAGATCCGTGAACGGCCGCAGCTCGCGCCATGCGGCGAGCGGATCGCGCCCGGCCGCCGGCGGTCGCCGCCTCGCAGCTGCTCGGCGGGGAGGTCCAGGATCGCGAGGTCGAACGATTCGTCGGCCAGCCGCGCCAGACCCTCGGGCACGGACTCGACCTCGAGCACGAAGCCTTCGCTGGTCAGCGCGCCCGCGATGCGCGGGCCGCTCGACGCTGTCCCCGAGCGCGACGAGGAAACGCTCCTGCCCGCCGCGCGCGGCATTGCGGAGGACTTCCAGCGGCTGGCGCGAGCCATCTGCGTCTACCATCGAGCGGCGCAATTGTATCGAACGAAACGCCACGTGCGGTCGCGTGCGCTCGATCTGCGACGGTGACCTACCGAAGCAGGATGCAATGATCAGGTCGGCGGCGTGTGAGAATTGCAGCTTAAGAGTGGGACGACGCAGGTCTGGACAATGTCCGAACGCGACCTCACCGTACGCGAACAGCGATCGCGCGGCGATGATGGGATGGGCGCGACCACGACGGCGCGTCGTCACGGGCGAGCCAGGTCGGCGGGGGCGTGTGTCGGGTGCGGTTGGGCGCGCGCATCGAGACCGCGATCGCGCGGCGTCACCGACGGCTTCTCGCGGCGGCGGACAGGCACGACGACGGCGAGGAGCGTCGGCGCTGGTGCGCACCGGCGGCGCGATCGCGCGCTGGATCTCGTTTCCGCGCGGCGTGCGGTTGGCGACGGCGGCGACATCGGCGGCGGCGGCAGGGCTGGCGGCGTGGGGGATGCTGGCGATGGCGGCGAACGATCTCGGCGTCGCGGCGGCGGCCGCCGGCGCGGCGGCGGCGCTGTCGACGGCCTGGGGGCCGATCGCGGTCCGGCTGGCGAGCCGGCTTGCACCGGCTGGTCGCGCGGCAGCGCCTGTTTCGCGATCGCGGAGCTGCGCGCGATCCCCGACCGGCGCTCGGTCGCCGTGCGCGGCATCGTCGTCGCGCGCCGTACCGCGGCGTCGGCGCTGGACGGGCGCGCCGCGGTCTGGTCGCTGGCGCGGTTTCGCAGGCGGCGGCCTGGCTCGGCGCGCAGTTTTTTCCACGAGGCGGCGTTCGACTTCCTGCTCGACGACGGCACCGACGAACCAATCTGGATCGAGGTCGCGGGCGGCATGTTGATCGAGCCGTTCCCGCCCGAGGAGCGCGTGCAGTTTCACAACACGACGCTGCTCGAGCTCGAGCATCCGTTCCTGACGCGGCTGCGACTCGACAGCCGCCAGGTGCTGGGCGGCGGAGATCCAGATCTGCCGGGCGACGCGATCGAGGTCGTCGGCCGGCTGTCGCGCCGGCTCGATCCGACGGCGCGCATCGCAGTCGGGCCGCGATGCCGCCGCAGCGGCGCGACGCTGCGATCGGGGACACGCGTGCCGGTCATGATCAGGAAGCTGCGTGCGCACGGACGCGGCGCTGCGCGCGTGCGCCGGCTCGCGCCCAAGGGCGCCGCCCGCGCTGTCGCCCGGCGAGCCGCCGCTGCGTCGAATTCTGAAGTCCTCCGCGTGACGCCAGTCGCCGGACGCCATGTGTGGCGCTGCATTGCAGACCCGATAAGGACCTAATGCGGTGGCTGGCCGCCGCGCGGAGCTCGCATGACGAAGAAAGTCTTGGTCCTCGTCACTGTTCTCCTGGTTCACACCGGCTGCGGCACATGCGCAACAGTCGCCGCCACCCCCGACCCGGCCAGTCCGGCCTCAGGCGTTTCCGCCCGCGTACGAGCCGCCGCCCGGGTACGCGCGCGCCAGCAGCACGCGCCGGCGCCGGCGTACGGGCCGCCTCCGACGTACGGCGCGCCACCTCCTTACGGCGCGCCTCCCGGATATGGGCCGCCGGCGTACGGACCCGGATAGGGCCGATGCGCTACCCGCCGCCCAACTACTACTACGTATCCGCCGGCCCCGCCGCCGCGGCAGGTCATGGATCGTCCGTTCACGCTCGGTGGCGGCATCGGCTTCGGTGGTCTCAGCTTCACGGACGCGGTCGGGTAATCACAGCGACCGACAGCGGTATGGCGTACACGTTCCGACTCGGGTTCGGCCTGCGTCCCGGGCTGATGCTGCTGTGGGATGTCGAAGGCGCTCTGATCGAACGCAATCGCACCGCGGTCTCGCAGACCGCGAACCTGGCGGCGCTGCAGATGTTCATCACCCCGCGGCTGTTCCTGAAGGCGGGCTTCGGTGTCGCCCAGCGTCGTTCAGGACCAGTACGCGTCCGATTGGGGCGGCGCCGCGTATGGCCGGCATCGGCTACGAGCTGATCCAGGGATGGAACTGGTCGCTCGACGTCGAAGCGACGGTGACCGGCGCGCGCTACGAGTCAACGGCGCCGACGAGACCTGGACGAACTGGTCGCTGGTCAACTTCGCGATCAATTTCTTTTAGGCCGCCCGCGCCGCCCGGGGGAGGCGCTCGCTCGCTTCGCTCGCATCGGGGGGCGCGCTCGCTCGCTTCGCTCGCATCGAGGGCGCGCTCGCTCGCTTCGCTCGCATCGGGGGCGGGGGCTACGCGCGCACCAGATGGCTCGCTCGCCACGGCTCGCTTCGCGAGAAGGTGAACGGCGGATTCTCGCGGCCGTTGAGCGCTCCTCGTCGACCGGAACGCAACTCGCCGCTTGAGAGCTTTTTGCGGCGCGTAGCCTGCAATCACTTTCGAAAGGGTGGTCCTGCCCCGATCCGATGGACGGTGTGCTCTTACGCTGCCTGACGGACCTGCTTCGAGTAAAGGGTCTCATGAGCTGCTGGGGACCTGCTGGCTAGAGTCGTGTGTCGACGGTGCCGATTGTAGAAGACCTCGATGTACTCATGGATTGCTGCTGCAGCCCCGTTCCGGGTCTGCCAGTTGTGTCGGTAGACGAGCTCTCGCTTCAGGGTGCTGAAGAAGCTCTCGACGACGGCGTTGTCCCAGCAATTGCCCCGACCGCTCATGCTGCACTGGATCCCGTGATCGCGGAGGGCCAGCTGGTAGTCCTCGCTGGTGTACTGAGTGCCACGGTCCGAGTGCTGGAGCAGCCCTGGCCCCGGGAGTCGCTGACCGATCGCCATTGTCAGTGCCGATAGCACGATGTCAGTGTGCAGACTGGGCTGCATCGACCAGCCAACGACCCGGCGTGAAAAAAGGTCGATGACGACCGCGAGGTAGAGCCAGCCTTCCCAGGTTCGGATGTAGGTGATGTCGCTGGCCCAAACAAGGTTCGGAGCCGAGACTTTGAATCCGCGAGCCAGCGTGTTGGGCGCAGACACATCATCGCTGGATGCCGACGATGGGTGGTACCAGCGCTTCTTCGGCTCTCCGACGAGGCCTCGCTCCTTCATCAGACGAGCCACGCGTTTGCGACTGGTCCGTTCGCCGGTCTCCCGCAACTCGTCCAGCACACGCGGACTCCCGTACGTGCCGCGGCCGGCACGATGAGCTGCCACGACTAGAGCGCCCAACCGGGCATCCTCCTTCGCACGCCGCGACGGACCTCGGCGACGCCAGGCGTAGTACCCACTGCACGACACCTGCAGCATTCGGCAAAGCATCGGAACCGAGTGTCTGGCCTTCTCCGCACCGATGAACGCGAATCTCATCGGCCTTCCTTGGCGAAGAAGGCCGCCGCTTTTCGGAGAATCTCTTTCTCCTCTTTGAGGATCCGAATCTCTCTCCTCAGTCGCGCCAGCTCTAATCGCTCATCGGTCGTCAGCGGCCCCGGTGGAGCCGCTCCACGATCGACCTTGCTTCGTCTCAACCAGCCATGAAGCACTGAGTCGCCCAGATCCAGATCCCGAGCGATCTCCTTGATCGGTCGGTCCTTGTCACTCAATACGAGTCCGATCGCCCGCTCCTTGAATTCCTTCGAGAACGTACGCCGAGGGCGTCGCTTCCTCTCTTCCATGGTCACCATCTAATCCTCCCGGGTGCTGTCCACCAAACCGGGGCAGGACCAGGGCAGGCTACGCGCCGCAAAAAGCCCAGGGGCGGCGAGTTGCGGTTCAGTCGACGAGGAGCGATCAACGCCGCGCCTAACGTGGGTCGCCTTCTTGCGAAGCGAGCCGTGGCGAGCGAGCCATCCGCAGACGGCGGGCGCGCGCGGCCCGATCTACTTCGCGGGACGGGCTGGAGGGGCCGTCGGGCGAGCGGGAGGGGAGGGCCGGGCCGTCGGGCGAGCGGGAGCGGCGGGGGCGGCGATCATCGAATCCTCGAAGGCTTCGAGGACGGGGCTGGCCGACGACGCCGGCGGGCATGGGGTAGCCGAGCGCCCAGAGCGCGGTGGCGGCGGTGTCGATGGTGCTGATCGGGCTCTGGATGCGGTGGCCGGGGCGGACTGCCCGGGCCCCAGGCGATCCAGGGGATCAGGCGGTCCTCGTCGATCTTGCCGTCGTGGTTGTGGCCGTGGCCGCCGTGGTCGGCCGAGATGATGAACAGCGTCTCGCGATCGAGGCCCGCGGCGGCGACGGCGTCGAGCAGCGTCGCCAGGCACTTGATCGGTCTGGCGGATGGCATTCGAGCTGCGGGTTCGACATCCAGCCGTCGGAGTGGCCGAGGTCGTCGGGATCGGAGAAGTGAATGAACTCGATCTGGGGCTGCTTCTCGACGAAGTAGCGGGTCGCTTCGTCGACGACCTTCTTGCAGAAGTAGCCGGGGCGCGAGAACACGTCGACCGAGCCGGGGTGCGCGATGTGCGCCAGCTTGCGCTTGCCGACGAACGCGGCCGCGCTGCCGCCGTTCTGCTCGCCGCGTCGAACATCGTCGGCACCTGGATGTAGCCGCGCTCGGGCTTCCACGAGTTCCAGAACAGGCCGTGCTCCTTGACGTCGAACCCCGACAGCATCGCCGCGTGCGACGGCAGCGTCGACGCGCGGCGGATGGTGCGCGCCTTGAGCGAATACGCGGCGCGCTTCAAGATCTCCTCGTGCACGGGCGGGCGCACACCCGTGAGCGCGTCGGGGCGCAGGCCGTCCTCGCTGATGATCACGACGTGGCGGATCGCCGCGCGCGTCCGGTTCTTCGGCGGCGCGACCTTGGCGGCCGCCGCCGGCGGGGCCGCGGGCGCCGGGGGCGGGGGCGGCGGCAGCGCCGCCGACGGGTGGTGGTGCCGGAGCGGCGCGGCGACGGCAAGCCGGGCGCCGCAACAGAGGGCCGCGGCGGCGAGCAGGAAGCCGATCGCCATAGACGGCGCATCGAGCGTCTCCAGGGCACCGAGCTCTTGCAGCGTTTTTCAATTTGCCTTAACCTTGCGCCATCCGAACGTTCTATGTCCGTCGCCCGGCGCAGTCATTCGCACGGCTCGCCAGGCCGCCGCCTGCGCGCACGCGCGTTCTCGGTTTCCCATGACTAGTTCCACGGCTGGTCTCTGTCTCACGCTGGCAGCTTGGCGCGGCCGTGGTGGGCGCGCGTGCGTCCTGGCGGCGTGCGCCCACGTCGAGGCGAGCCCGTGCGCGTCCGACAAGGACTGCAAGATGAATCGGCTGTGCGACGCCGGCCGCTGCGTGTGGCCCGGCCGACGCCTCGCGCCCGTCCGTCGGCGGCGCCCGGGCTGGCGGCCGCGCGTCCCGCTGCCGCAGTACGCGATCGAGCCCGCCCAGGCGATGTTCCGCTTCGGCGCCGACCCACCGCGGCCGCTCGCCGTTCGTGCTCCCGGCGGTCAAGCCGTCGATCTGGTGGACCTTCGCGACCGGCGGGCCGATCGTGTCGTCGCCCGCGGTGGCGATCGACGGCTCGGTGCTGGTCGGGTCGCAGGACGGCAAGCTGTACGACGTCGCGCGTGACGGCACGCTCCGGTGGTCGTACGCGACGGGCGACATCATTTTCAGCTCGCCGGCCGTCGGCGCACGACGGAACGATCTACATCGGCTCCGACGACGACCACCTTTACGCGGTCGTTCCGGCCACCGCCAAACCGCGCTGGATCGTGCAGATGGGCGCCTGCCCGCAGCGGGTCGGCATCGGCCCGGAGGCCAGCCGTTGCGACGTCGACGCCGGGCCGACCGTGGGACCCGACGGCGTCATCTACACGGGCGGCGACGGCATCTACGCCATCAACCCCGACGGGACCCTGCGCTGGCGGTTCGCCACCGGCGGGCATGTCTCGTCGGCGCCCGCGTGCTGCCCGACGGCACGGTGGTCGCCGGCAGCCAGGACGATCTCGTCTACGCCATCGCCCCCAACGGCCAGAAGCGCTGGGACTTCCGCGCCGGCGGCGACATCGAGGCGGCGCCCGCCGTCGGCGACGACGGCACCATCTACGTCGGCTCCGACGACGACAAGCTCTACGCGCTGGGCGCCGACGGGCACGCTGCGCTGGGCGTTCACCACCGGCGGCGACGTTCGCGCGTCGGCCGCGGTCGGCAGCGGCATCATCTACGTCGGCTCGTTCGATTCTCAACTCTACGCCGTCCGACTGGACGGCACGCTGGCGTGGACATTTCGCGCCGGCGATCGCATCGTGTCGTCGGCGCTGGTCGACGCCCGCGGCGCCATCCTGTTCGGCTCGCAGGATGATCGCCTCTATTGTCTCGAGCCTGACGGCCATCTGCGCTGGTCGGTGGAGCTGGGCGGCGACGTCGACAGCTCGCCGATACTGGCCGCCGACGGCACCATCTTCGTGGGCTCCGACGATCGCAAGCTCTACGCGCTTCGCGCGCCGAGCGGAGCCGGCCGTCTAGTCCCGAGCGCTAACGCTCCCGCAAGACGGACGAGCGAACTGCAATATGACAATGACAATCGACATCATCCCTCGGCTCCGAGCTTCTCGGGCCTCCCCACCCGCATCCTCACGGGGCGGATCAAGGTTCACCCCGCCGGTTACGGCTTCGTCGTCCCCGACGACAAATCCGAGGACGTCCACGTGTCGGCGCCGCAACCGCGGCGCCGCGATGGACGCCGACACCGTCGAGGTCGAGGCCTGGCCCGCGGTCCGCGGCGTCGAAGGGCGCGTCTGCGCGTGCTGGCGCGCGGGCGCGCCAAGATCACCGGCCAGCTCGACCGCCGTGGCACGCGAGCAGGTCCTGCAGCCCGACGATCCGCGCATCACCGGCCGGTGCTCGCTGCGCGGGCCCGATCCCGCCGGCAGCGACGGGCACAGCGGTGGTCGCCGAGATCACCCGCTACCCCGACGTCCCGGACGGGCCGCATCGAAGCGGCCGTGCTCAAGGTGCTCGGCGACCCCGACGACCCGCGCACCGAGGTCGAGAAGGTGCTCGCCTGCGCCGACGTCGAGGAGCGATTCCCCGACGACGTGGCGCGCATCGCCGACGGATTGCCGACCGAGGTGCGCGACGTCGACCGCGACCGATCGCGCCGACCTGCGCGACGTCCCGTTCACGACCATCGATCCCGAGACCGCGCGCGACTTCGACGACGCGGTGGCGATCGAGACGCTGCCGAACGGCGGCACGCGGCTCTGGGTCGCGGTCGCCGACGTCTCGCACTACGTGCGCGAGGGGTCGCCGCTCGACACCGAGGCGCCGGCGCCGCGGGTGCAGCATCTACCTGCCCAACCGCGCCATCCCGATGCTGCCCGAGCCGCTGTCGGCGCGCATCTGCTCGCTGGTCCCGGAGGAGGATCGGCTGGCGATGGTGGTGCGCATCGACCTCGATCGCCACGCGCAGGTCGATCGCCACCGACTTCTGCGCGGCGGTGATCCATTCGCAGGCGCGGCTGGACTACCCGGGCGTGGCGGCGGCGCTGGGGGGCGACACCCGCGGCAAGCGGCAGCAAGTACGAGCCGTTCCTGCCGGCGCTGCGGGCGATGGACGCGCTGGCGCGGCAGCTGCGCGCGCAGCCGGGTCGGCGCGCGGCGTCGCTGGACTTCGACCTCCCGGAGCCGTTCGTCGAGCTGGACCACGACGATCCGCGGCTGGTGCGCGACATCCGGAAGTCGCGCCGCGATCCGGGCGAGCGGCAGGCCTACTCGATGATCGAGGAGTTCATGCTGGCCGCCAACGAGGCGGTGGCGCACAGCTTCCGCGTGCGCGGCGAGGACGCGCTCTGGCGCATCCACGACGCGCCCGATCGCGGCGCGGCTGGAGGAGTTCGCGGTGCTGGCCGCAGAACTACGGCATCGCGATCGACGTCGACGAGGCGCGCACGCCCGCAGGGGCTCAAGCGCGTGCTCGACCGGCTGCAAGGGCCATCCCGCCGAGAAGCCGCTGTCGTTCCAGCTGCTGCGGTCGCTGAAGCAGGCGACCTACGACGTCGTGAACATCGGGCACTTCGGGCTCGCGTCGGCGGACTACCTGCACTTCACCTCGCCGATCCGCCGCTACCCGGACCTGATCGTCCACCGGCTGCTCAAGTCCCGGCTGGCGGGGCGAGGGCAAGCCGGCGGGCGGGTTCAAGCCGGCCGTGCGGTCGGCGCCGACGCCGGACCGGGCCGCGCTGGCAGAAGATGGCCGCCGACGTCGTCGTTCGCCGAGCGCAGCGCGATGGAGGTGGAGCGCGAGGTGATCGATCTCTACCGCGCGTTCTTCCTGCGCGACCGCATCGGCGACGTGTTCGAGGGCACCATCTCGGGCGTCGACCGGCTTCGGCGTGTTCGTCGTGGTCGACGATCCGTTCGTCGAGGGGCTGGTGCGCGTCGACGCGCTGTCCGACGACTACTACAGCTTCGACGAGGCCGAGCTGCCGGCTGGTCGGCCGGCGCTCGGGCCGGACGTTCGCGCTCGGCGACGCCGTGCAAGTCGAGGTGCAGTCGGTCAGCGTCGTGCGGCGCAAGATCGACTTCGCCCTGCACGGGCACAGGGCGCGCCACCACGACGCGACGGCGACCGGTTCGGCCGGCGCGACGCGCGGGCGCCGCGAAAGCACGGCGCCGCGAAAACGCGCACGAGCAGCGACAAGCGCGGCGCGGCCCGAGCGGGCGCATGGCGGCCACGACAAGCGCGCGGTAAGGCTTCCGATCGGAGGACGGCAGACCAAGCGTACGCCCGGCGGGCAACCGCGCGCCGCGGCAAGCCGAAGAAGCGGCGATGACAACGATCCGCGAGAAGCTGGAAGCAGGACGAGGAGCGGGTGCTGTCGCCGTTCGCGCAGCGGAGCCGCGACAGCAAGGGGCGGGCCCGGCCCGAGCCGCTCGATCCGACCCGGCCCATCTTCCAGCACGATCGCGATCGCATCATCCATTCGAAGGCGTTCCGCCGGCTGGCGGGCAAGACCCAGGTGTTCCTGGCGCCCGAAGGGCGACCACTACCGGACCCGCATCACCCACACCCTGGAGGTCGCGCAGATCGCGCGCACCGTGACCCGGGCGCTGGGGCTGAACGAATCGCTGACCGAGGCGATCGTCATGGGCCACGACCTCGGCCACACGCCGTTCGGGCACGCGGGCGAGAAGGTGCTGGCCAAGCTGATGCCCGACGGCTTTCACCACGTCAAGCAGTCGCTGCGCGTGGTGGACGATGCTGGAACGCGACGGGCAGGGGCTGAACCTGAGCGTCGAGGTCCGCGACGGGATCCTCAAGCATTCGAAGGGAAAGGGGCACATCATCTCGGACAACCCGAACCTGATGGCGATGACGCTGGAGGGGCAGATCGTCCGCATCAGCGACATCGTCGCCTACGTCAACCACGACCTCGACGACGCCGTCCGGGGCCGGGTCGTCGAGCCCGACGCGGTGCCGCGCGCGATCCTCGACGTCCTGGGCGACACCCACGGCGAGCGGATCGCGCGCATGGTGACGACATGGTGTCGGCCTCGCAGCCTCGAGGAGAAACGCCAGATCCGGATGACCGATGAGGTGCTCGACGCGCTGATCGCGCTGCGCGACTTCCTGTACGAGACGGTCTACGAACGGCCCGAGATCCGGGGCGAGTTCGAGAAGGCGCAGCGGATCATCAGCGAGCTGTGGGCCTACTTCCACGCGCACGCCGACGAGTTCCGGGCCAAGCACTGGCCCAAGGGAATTCCCGAATCCGACGGGTCTGTCGCGGGCGGTCGCCGACTTCATCACCGGGATGACCGACCGTTACGCGCTGCGCGTGTACGAGGAGTACTTCCTCCCTCGCCGCTGGCCGAGTTTTCTACGGTGCCGACCGATCGGGATATTACCACGAGATTCGCTCGTTGCGTGCGGAAGTCGGTGTACGTCGACGAAACCTGCATGAGTTAACTAACTCAGCTCTACCGTCACGAAACGTTCGTCGCCCTTCAGGGCACATCTGAAGGTCGCTTGCACGGCACTGGACCTCAGACATGCGGTTGTTCGCGATCAGGATTGCGCACCATCGTCGTCACTTTGGACCCGAAGCGTAACGAGTCGCAGACGGATGCGCCCGGCGGCGATGTTGCGCGCTCTCGGCCATGCGGTCGAGGTCGTCGGCTACGATCTCGCCGAGCTGCGGGGCGCCGTCGACGTGGCGCTGGTCGAGGCCGGCGAGCACCTGGAGATCGGGCGCCACGCCATCAGGCGCCTCCGCCAGCGACCGGAGCTGGTCGCCACCCGCATCCTCCTCTGCATCGAGGTGGGCCGGGTCTCCGGCCTGGATCCCGAGATGGGCGCCGACGACTTCATCCTGATGCCGGTGAGCGCGGACGAGCTGGCGGCGCGGCTGCGCCAGCTGCACGCCCGCGACAAGCGCCCCGGCTCGCCGCTGCAGGTCCGGTACGGCGGCGTCGTGCTCGACTGCGAGATGCGCCAGGCCTACATGCGCGGCCGCTCGCTGGGCCTCACGCCGTACGAATTCCAGCTACTGCGGTTTCTCGCCGATCGGGTCGGCCGAGTGTTCACCCGCCAGGAGCTGCTGTCGCGGGTGTGGGGTTACCGCCACGTCGGCCGGGTTCGGACCGTCGACACGCACGTTTTGAACCTGCGGGCCAAGCTGGGCGAGCTGGGCGAGCGGCTGCAGTCGGTCCGCGGCATGGGCTACAAGCTCCAGCGCGCCGACGCCCCGGTCGATGGCACGGCCGCGGCCCTGGGCTAGCCGCTCCCGCGCGCAGCGCGGGTGTGCGGCTATTTCTGAGACGAGCTCTTAGCGCGTCGACGTCGGTGGGACGCGGGTGCGCAGCACCCGGATGCGGCGGAGCCGGAAGAAGAGCTTCGACACGTCGAACGACCCCATCCGCAGCTTGCGGACCACGTCCCGCACGCTCTGGCGGCCGTCGACCTGATCCAGCACCGCCAGCTCGTCGCGGGTGAAGGTCCCGCGCGGCATGGCCGCGATCTTGTCCTCGTTGCGGACGAACACCTCGTCGAAGCTGGCGATCTCGCGCTCGATCACCCGCCACTCGTCGACGCGGCGGTACCCTTCCAGCAGCATGCGGTCGACGTTGATCTGCAGCGCCGCCTGGTGCGCCGTCGCCGGCAGCTCGTCGGTCCGGCGGAACTGGAAGAACCCGGTTCGCCAGCGCAGCGCCTCGTAGCAGAGCTCGCTGGTCTGGCGGGTCATCGCCCGCGTCAGCGCCTCGCTGCGTGATCAGCCCGCGGGCGATCAGATCGGCGCCGAACAGCGGCGGCTGTGGCTCGATCCGGGCGCGCTCGGTCAGCACCTGGCCGAGCTCTTCGGCCGACAGCTCGCCGTCGGCGACACGAACCGCCCCAGCAGGAACTCCTCGGCGACGCCGACCGCGGACGCAAGCTCGACCCGGCCGTCACGGAAGCAGATCTCGATCCGGGCGTTGCTGGCGGTGTCGACGACCCGCAGGATCCCGCTCAGCCCCTGCTGGGCCAGCATCTCGAGCACCTCGCTGAGCGCGATCGCCTCCAGATCGCCGGCCAGCGCCTGCCCCGCCGCCGCGAACGCCCGCGCCTCCGCGACGGCGGCGTCGGCCGAGCGCGACAGCGCCTCCTCGACGGCCGCCCGCACGCCGGCCCGCGCGACCCGTGCCGGCGTCCGCCGCGCTCCCGCCCGGTCCGGCCGGGCGACGCTTGCCGACGGCATGTGAGACGACCGCCTGCAGCGCCTCGGGCGAGAACGGCTTGCCGATGTAGTCGACGACGTTCGGGCGCCTTGGCGAACCGCGCCTCCAGGTCCTCGCCCTGGCCGCGTGCCGCCGTCATCACCACCACCGGCACGTGCGCCAGCGCCGCGTCTGCGGCCAGCCGCCGGCAGATCTCGACCGGGTCACGATTCGGGATTAGTGCGTCTAGCAGGATGAGGTCGGGTGGGGTGCGCACCTTCTCGCACCAAGCGCCAGCGCGTCGTCGTCGTCGGCGGCGGTGGCGACGGTGTATCCGGCCTGCAGCCAGCGCAAGCTCGATCACCTTTAGAACTGTCGGACTATCGTCGATGACGAGCAGGTTACCCCCGGGCATCCGATCTTCCTATCCGCATGAAATTATCCGAGGACCATCAACCTGATAAGGTCTGTCGATGCAGCATGACGCCGTTCGGGCTGCGCCCAGCGGGGGGTCTGCAGCATTGGGCCCGGCTGCCCCACGGCAGCGAGACATGAACGAATTCCCCCGCCGGTTCGGCCATACGTACTGCTCAAGCCCCTCGCCCGAGGCGGGATGGGGGCGCTGTACCTGGCGCTCTCGGGGCCTGAGCGACGACGCGCAAGCTCTGCGTCATCAAGACGGTGCTGCCGCACCTGGCGGACAAGGAGTACCTGCAGCGCTTCCGCGACGAGGCCAAGGTCGTCGTGCGGCTGTCCCACGGCAACCTGGTGCCGGTGTTCGACTCGGGGCAGGTCGCCGGCGAGATCTACCTGGCGATGGACTTCGTCGAGGGGCAAGGACCTGCGCGCGACCTGGAACCGCTGCGCCAAGAAGGGCGTCGCGTTCCCCGTCGACGTCGCCGTCTACATCGTCAAGGAGCTGGCGCGCGGGCTGCACTACGCGCACGGCTTCGGCGACATCAAGCTGGTTCACCGCGACGTCTCGCCGCCCAACGTGCTGCTGTCGTACAGCCGGCGAGGTGAAGCTGACCGACTTCGGGCTGGCGTCGTCGACGCTGAAGCTGGAGAAGACCGCGCCCGGGATCATCTACGGCAAGGTCAGCTACATGTCGCCCGAGCAGGCGCGCGGCGAGACGCTCGACGGCCGCACCGACCTCTACGCGTCGGGCATCATCCTGTGGGAGCTGCTCACCGGGCGGCAGCTGTTCCCGTCGGGCAAGGCGCCGGGCGCGCCCAAGGACGGCCAGACCTCGGAGGAGCTGCTGCGCCGCGTGCGCAGCCCCGAGATGGTGCCGCCGTCGAAGCCGCGCGTCGCGCGTGCCGCCCGAGCTGGATCGCATCGCGCTGAAGGCGCTGGCGCCCGATCTCGAAGCAGCGCTACGCGAGCTGCGAGGAGCTGCGCCACGAGCTGGCGACGTTCCTGGCCCAGACCGTCGCCGGCGACCGACAGCGCGCGCTGGCGACGTTCCTGCACGACCTCTACGCCGAGGACATGGCCGCCGAGCCGGCGCGAGCGCGAGGAGCTGATCGCCGACGACGCGCGAGTGGTACTGCGGCTCGCGGCGGCGCGCCGATCAGCGTCCCAGCCGGAGCAGATCGGCCGGGGCGCCGCAAGCGGCGCGAGCCCCCGGTCGGGGCCCAAGTCGCGACGAGACCGCCGTCCGGGCCGCCACCGCTGCCTCCAATCGCCGTCCGCGATGCGGACGCACGAGAGCGGCCGCGCGCCGCGCCCGAGCGCGCGGACGATGATCTCGGGCCCGCGGCCGCACAGCCGCAACCGTGCACAAGCGCGCGCACCGCTCTCCGACGACGCCGAGGTCGAGGCGATGGACGATGCCGGAGCAGCGCCGAGACCGGAGCAACCAGTCGACGTCGGTGCATCGGGCACCGTCGTCGGCGGCCGCTACTACGTTCGCAAGCTGTCGGCGAGGGCGGCATGGGGCGCGTCTACGAGGCCGAGCACATCGACATCGGCAAGCGCGTGGCGCTGAAGATCCTGCACCCGGCCTACAGCCAGACGCCCGATCTGGTCGAGCGGCTGCGGCGCGAGGCGCGCGCCGCCTCGAAGATCGGCCACCCCAACATCGTCGACGTCACCGACTCGGGCACCACGCCCGACGGCGCGTTCTTCTTCGTGATGGAGTACCTCGAGGGGGTCGAGCTCGGCGAGCTCATCTACCGCGAGAAGCAGCTCGACGTCCGGCGCACGCTGCACATCGGCGACGCAGATCTGCCGCGCGCTTGCAGGCGGCGCACGAGGTCAACGTCATCCACCGCGATCTCAAGCCCGAGAACGTGCTGGTCCTGCAAGCGCGACGGGCAAGCCGGACTTCGTCAAGGTGCTCGACTTCGGCATCGCCAAGAGCGGCAACGAGGATCTGAACGAGAGCCAGGGCGGGGCAGCGGCGGCTGACCCACCCGGGCATGACGATGGGGACGCCCGAGTACATGGCGCCCGAGCAGGCGGCGGGCAAGCCGGCCGACCCGCGCTCCGACGTCTACGCGGTCGGCGGGATGCTCTACGAGATGCTGACCGGCAAGCCGCCCTACGAGGGCGACAACTTCATGGAGATCCTGCACAAGAAGGCGAACACCATGCCGGCGCCGCTGTCGCGGTGCGCCACGACGTGCCGGCGGCGCTGGAAGCGCTGATCATGCACAGCGATGGCGAAGGACCCGGCGCAGTCGCCCGCCGTCGATGGAGGCGCTGGGGAGAGAGCTGAACAGCGCTGGCGCATGCTGCTGTTCTCCGGGTTCGGCAGCGGTCGGCACGGCGCCCTCGGAGATCGGACGATGCCCGCCTTCGGCGATGCTGGGGCGTGCTCGGGGGCGGCTGCCGCGTCGTCGAGCGGTTTCTTCGCGGCGGATGCGCCAGCTGGGGCGCAGGACCAGAGGCGGTGGTCGTCGGCGGCGCCGCGCTCGGGCTTCGCGCTGGCGTTCGTCGCGGTCGGGTCGCGCGAGCCACGGCGTCGGCAAGCACGACGCCGCAGATCGCGGTCGCGCCGGTCGCCGCGCCGCGGTCGTCGGCGCCGCCGCCAGCGCCCGTGGCGGTCGACGCCGCGCCGACGCCGGCGCCGGCGCCCGCGGCGGCGAAGCCGGCGACCGAGGAGCCGGACGCGACCGAGGAGGACACCGAGGAGGCGTACGCCAACGAGGCCGACACCGCCGCGAAGGCGGAGGAGGACGCGGACACCTCGGGCAGGACCAAGAGCGCCGCGCGACCGCCCCGCGCGTCGTTCCGGCGCCCGACAACAAGAAGCTGCTCGCGGAGCGGCGAGCGGCTGCTGCGCGCCGAGCGCTTCGCCGAGGCGCGCGGGATCTTCGAGAAGCTGGCCAAGTCGAAGCGCGAGCGCGGTCCGGCGCTGGTGGGGCTGGCCGAGATCTCCTTCCAGGAGAAGCGATACGAGCGACGGCGGTGAAGTCGGCCGGAGCTGGCGGCCGAGTACGGCGGCGGCGTGAAGGCGCGCGTGCTGCTCGGCGACGCGCACTTCCGCCTGGCCCACTACAAGCGAGGCCGCCAAGGCCTACGAGGACGCGCTGAAGATCGATCCCGCGCAACCGAGCGCCAAGAGCGGCCTCGCGCTCGCGAACAAGCGGATGTAGCCGGGGCCCGACGCCGTAAGAGTGGCGGTCGTGCGACGCAATCGCGTGGCTCTCGCTCGATCCTGCTGGGCTCGTCGCGCTCGCGCTCCGCTGCGAGGGCGCGCCGTCTCGGCGGACCTGGCGACGGCGCGCGATCTCCACGGCCGGCTACGTCGGCTCGACCGCCTGCCGGCGCTGTCACGAGGCGCACTACCAGAGCTGGGGGCGGACGTTCCACCGCACGATGACCACGGAGGCGACGCCCGCCAACGTGCAGGGGGACTTCTCCGGCGCGACGCTGCGGCACGCGGGCGTGACGGCACGGATGGATCGCGACACGACGGCGGGTTTCAGATGACGTTCACGACCGACGGCGGCGCGCCGAAGACGGCGGCGGTCGTGCGCGCGGTCGGGTCGCGGCGCTACCAGCAGTACCTGGCCCGCGAGGGGGACGCGCTCTGGCGGCTGCCGGTCGCCTTCAACCTCGAAGAAAACCGCTGGTTCCCGATGACCGGCGCGTTTCTGTTCGCGGACGATTCGCCGGCGCCCACCGATCCCGGGCGCCCGATGTACGGCGGCGGCGTCTTCGATCGCCACGTCACGCGCTGGAACGACAACTGCGTCTTTTGCCACAACGTCGCCCCCAACCCGGGGCGCGATCCGGAGACCGGTCGATTCGAGACCGCCGTCGCCGAGCTGGGGATCGCCTGCGAGTCCTGCCACGGCCCCGGCGGCGAGCATGTGGCGCGCAACGCCGATCCGCTGCGCCGGTACGCGCTGCACCTGGCGCCACGCGCCGATCCACGATCGTCAACCCGTCGCGCCTGTCGCCCGCCCGCGCCGCCGACGTCTGCGGGCGCTGCCACGGCCAGCGGATCGCCGACGACGTCGGGCCGTTCCTGCGCCACGGCGATCCGTTCGTGGCCGGCGACGACCTGGCGCTCTACAGCGCGCCGCTCTGGCGCGACACGCCCCTCGGCGGCGATCGCGAGGCCTTCGCGGCGCGGTTCTGGGGCGACGGGACGCCGCGGCTGACCGCCTACGAGTACCAGGGCCTCTTGCAGTCGCGCTGCGCGATCGGCGGGCTCACCTGCACCAGCTGCCACGGCATGCACGAGGGGATCCGCGCGGGCAGGTGCGGGCGGCGTTCGCGGGCGACGGCGCGGCCTCCGACCGGATGTGCACCGGCTGCCATGGCGCGCTCGCGACCCCTGCCGCGGCCGGCGCCCACGCCCACCACGATCCCGCACGTGAAGGGGGCCGTTGTGTCGACTGCCACATGCCGCGCATCGTGTACGGCGTGCTCGACGTCCACCGCAGCCACCGGATCGACATTCCGTCGCCGGCCGTCCAGGGCGCCGCCGGCCGGCCGGACGCCTGCACCAATTGCCACACGTTCGAGAGCCCCAGCTGGGCCGAGGCGAAGCTTCGCCAGTGGCGGGGCGAACCCCAGGGCGCGGGCGGATCGGCGATGGGGCTATCGCCGGTGCTCGAGCTGCTTCGCGGAGATCCCGTCAGGAAGGCCGTCGCCGCCGCCGCGCTCGGCCGCTCGCCGCCGGCCTCGCCCCCCGATCGCGCGATGACGCTGGGCGTGCTCCTCAACACCATGGCGTTCGATCGCTATCCGGCGGTCCGGCACATCGCCTGGCGGAGCCTGCGCAAGCTGCTCGCGGCGCAGGAACCATCCGCCCGGCGCCCCGACGACTATGCGCCCTCCGGCGACGCGGCGACGCGTCTCCGCGACGTCCGTCGCATCTGGAGCACGCTGCGTGACGCGGCCGAGGTCCCCGACCCCGTCGCCGTCTTCCAGATGCGCAAGGAAGCGTCCCTGGGGGACGTGGAGATCGGCGAGTGAGCGAGGAGCACCGCTGCCTCCGCTTCGGGTGGACCGCGCTCGCCCTGTGGGCGACGTTCGGCCTCGCCCTGGAGACCGCGCACGGCTTCAAGCTGGGCCTCTATCTGGACGACGGTCTCTGCCACACGCTGCTGCGCCTGGCGCACGCCCACGGCGTCGTGCTGGCGCTGGTCGTGGTGGGCTTCGGCCGGGGCGCGACGACGCTCCACGGCGAGGCGCCCGGCGCCCGCCTCACCGGCAGGCTCCTGCGCGCGGGCGCGCTGGCCATCCCCGTCGGTTTCGCGCTGTCGGCGATCGCCCCCCACGAAGGGGATCCCGGCTGGCCGGTGGCGCTGGTCCCTGTCGGGGGGATCTTCCTCGTCGCCTGGCTCGGACGCGCCGCAGCTCAGGCGTGGCGCAGGCCAGCATCATGAGTGGTTCCTATATCGCCTGGGGGGGTTCTGTGATTTACGATGGGCGCCGCTGGTGGTGATGGCTGGGAGCTTCCCGCGCAGATTCGGCAAGTACGTCCTGCTGAAGCCGATTGGCGCGCGGCGGGATGGGGGAGATCTATCTCGCGGCCGACGGGCGAGCGGCGGCTTCGAGAAGTTCTGCGTCATCAAGAAGGTGATCGCGGAGAAGGCCGACCACGCCAAGGCCAACCGGTTTCTGGACGAGGCCAAGGTGGTGCTGCGGCTGTCGCACGCCAACCTGGTGCCGACCTTCGACGCCGGCGAGATGCGACGGCGAGTTCTTCATCGCCATGGAGCTGGTCGAGGGCAAGGACCTGCGCGAGATCTGGAACCGCTGCGTCCGCACGCGGCACGCGCATCCCGCTCGACGTGGCGCTGCACGTCGGGCGCGAGGTCGCCCGCGCGCTCGCCTACGTGCACAGCTACGGCGACCTGCACCTGGTCCACCGCGACGTCGCGCCCCCCAACATCCTGCTCAGCTACTTCGGCGAGGTGAAGCTGACCGACTTCGGGCTGGCCCGCAGCGTGCTCAAGCAGGAGCACACCGCGCCCGGCGTCGTGTTCGGCCGCGCGTCGTACCTGGCCCCCGAGCAGGCGCGCGGCGAGGTCGCCGACGCCCGCACCGACATCTACAGCCTGGGGATCGTGCTGTGGGAGCTGCTGACCGGGAACCAGTACCTGCAGCTCGCCGAACCTGGACCCGGCGACGGCGATGTCGCTGGTGCGGCATCCGCGCGCCGCAGGCGCCGTCGGCGAAGGCGCCCTGGATCACGCCCGAGCTCGACAAGCTGCTGATGCGCGCGCTGGCCCCGGCGCGCGAGGACCGCTTCCAGTCGGCCGAGGAGATGCGCCAGGCGCTCGTCCGACGTGCATGGCCGAGGTCGCGCCGCGCGCCGACGCGGAGCGGACCGCGAGCTTCGTGCGCGGCCTGTACGACGAGGCGATCCGCGAGGAGCGCAGGAGCGCGAGCGTCTGCTGCGCCAGAGCAAGTCGCTGCGCGTGCCCGCGCCCGACGCCTGCCTCTGCGACCCGCGCCTGCGCCTGCGCGCGCCAGAGCCGCCGCGCGATGCCGCCCCGACGATCGAGCTGGTCCCGCCGACGCCGCCGCCTCTCAGTCACGAGCCGGCGCCGCGCGGGAGGTCGCTGGAGGCGGCGTCGACCAGGCCAAGGTGCCGCTGAGCGGCCGCTGCGACCGTCGTCCAACCGGAGCTGGCGTTCCCGCGCGAGGAGGAGTCGCTGGGCGTCGACTTCGACGGGCCGGGTGATCGACAGCCGCTACCGCGTCCTGCGCAAGATCGGCGAGGGCGGCATGGGCACGGTCTACGCCGGCCGAGCACGTCGAGATCGGCAAGGACGGTCGCGGTCAAGATCCTGCACCCGCACTACTCGAGCCGAGCAGGAGCTGGTCGAGAGATTCCGGCGCGAGGCGCGCGCCGCGTCGCGCATCGGCCACCCCAACATCATCGACGTGACCGACTTCGGCACCACCGAGGACGGGTGCGCCTACTTCGTCATGGAGCACCTCGACGGGATCGACCTCGCCGACGTGCTGTCGCACGAGCGCCGGCTGGATCCTGATGCGGTCGTGCGAGATCACGATCCAGATCTGCCGCGCGCTGGCGGCGGCGCACGCGGCCGGCGTCATCCACCGCGACCTCAAGCCCGAGAACATCTTCCTGGTGGCGCGCGACGGCAAGGCCGACTTCGTCAAGGTGCTCGACTTCGGCATCGCGCGCAGCGCTGGGCGCACGAACCGGCGCCTCACCAACCCCGGCATCGCGATGGGGACGCCGGAGTACATGGCGCCCGAGCAGGCCGCGGGCGGCGCGATCGATCAGCCGCAGCGACATCTACTCGGTCGGCGCGCTGCTCTACGAGATGGTGACCGGGCACGCCGCCGCAGCAGCGGGAGCGGCGAGATGATCGGCGCCGCGACCGCTGCGCTTCAGGAGCTGTCCGAGGAGCTGGACCGCATCGTGCTGCGCGCGCTCGCCCCCGATCCGGACGGCGCGCTACCAGACGATGGCGCAGCTGGAGTACGACCTGGTGAAGGCGCTGTGGGGGCGGACGCGCGCGGTCGCCGAGCTGGTGGGGCTGCGGGTGATGCGCCGGCGCGGCGAGCGCGCGCCGAGCAACGACGCGGCGCCGCTGGCGGATTCGCTGATGGAGGCGCAGGGCGACGGACGCGGTGGAGATCGGCGCTCACCGCCCTCCGGGCCGCACCGCGATCCGCTCGCCGCGGCCGTGGCGGGGCCCCCGCTCGACGAGGCGGACGTCAGCGCGCTGAATGCGCCGCCGCCGCAGGTGACCGCGCCGGCGCCGATGGGGGCGGCGCGCCGCTTCGTGGCGACCACCGCGGTGCTGGCGCTGGCCGCCGCCGGGGCGACGATCGCCTACCGCCGGTTCTGGCCCTCGCACGCCGCCGCGGCGCTGCCGCCGCCGGTCGCGATCGCGCCGGTGCGGCCGACCGAGGCCGAGCTCGGCGCGCAGCGGGCCCGCGCGGCGGGCGTCGAGCTCGAGAAGATGCTGGCCGCCGACTTCGGCTTCGCCCAGCTGCCGGCGTTTTCCGCCGGGCTGGCCCGGATGCGGGCCGAGGGCGTCATCGCCGCGGCGAACTGATGGCGCTGCGGGCGGAGACGATCCTCATGAAGATCGCCGACGCCGAGCTGGCTGCGGGCGATCTCCGACGCCGGGATCCAGCACTACAAGGCGGCGGTGGCGCTCGGCCCGCACGGGGAGGGCCCGGGGCCGGTCGCGCGGGCGATGCACCTGCGGGCCGAGGCGGCGCTGGCGGCAGAGCAGCCCCACGCGGCGGTGCGCTGGGCGCGCGAGGAGGTCGCGATGGCCGGGGCCGACGGCGCCGCCCACGCGCTGCTGGCCGACACGCTGTTCGCGGCGCACGACGACGCGGCGGCGATCGCGGAGTACAAGCGGGCGCTGGAAGACAAGCCGGGCGACGACACGCTCAAGCGCGGCATCGAACGCGCCCAGCGGCGCCTCGGTCGGCACGCGGTCCGGGCGCCACCAAGGCGCCGGCAGCGCCGCGCGGCAAGGCGACGCCGGCGGTCACGGCGGCGGCGGTCGCGCCGGCGGTCGCGCCTGTGGTTGCGCCGTCAGCGGCGACCGAGCCAGCTGCCGACAAGCAGCAATAGCTGCATCGCCAGCGCGCGGTCTCCCTCGACCTTGAGCCGCCCGTCGAGCAGCGGCTGCATCGGCGGGATGGCGCCGGTACGCAGCCCCTCGAACGTCGCGCCGTCGACGCGGATCGTGGTGCGCGGCCGGCCGGCGCTGACACCCGCCTTGCCGAACCCGACGTCGAGCGCCCAGCGCCGCCGCCGTCTTCCCTCGATCTCGAACAGCAGCCGCCCGGAGAGCTGCCGCACCAGATCGGTGTCGCCCGGCTCGGCGCGGAAAACCGACTGCGGCGCCCAGTCGTCCGGGGAGCAGCGCGGGCAGATCGGGATCGGGCGCCCCCAAGCGCGACGCGGAGGTCCGCCGACCGAGAGGCGCAGCCAGATATCGGGCGGCTCGCGCCCGGCGGGCGTGACGGAGAGCTGGCGTCGTCGTCCGCGCTGCAGATCCCACGCGCCACCGTCGGCGCCCGAGAGACTGGCCCGCACGACCGGGGCGTCCGCCGGGGCGCGGTGTCCCGTCGCTGCGAAGGCCCCGGGGAGCCAGCGCTCGAAGAACTCCCGACGGTGCGATGCCGACGGGGGGCGATCCCAGCTTCCATCGATTCGTGACTATACTCCGCCGCACCCGATGCCTCGGTCGCAGATTCGCCGTCGTCTGTGTCTGGCCGCTTCGGCCGCGGTTTCTGGCCGCAGGTCGCGCCCCGCGCAGGGCGCAGCTGAGCGATCCCGAGCTGCGGCCGACGCGCGGCCCGTACATCACCGGCGCGGTGCGGGCCGGCGACGCCGACGCCACCGCCGTCGAGCTGAACCCGGGCGTCGTTGGCCCTGATGGGCGGCGGCGAGTCTCGAGCTGGTGGCGAGCGCCGCCGAGTACGCGACGGCGATCCGCACGGCGGGGCGGCGGCCTCTACTGGGCCGCGCCGATCTTCGGCGGCAGCGCCCTGGGGCTGTCGCTGACCGGGGTGGCGGGGGACGCCGGCGCCGGCGTCGACGGGCGGACGATCTTCCGGCTCGCCTACGCGCTGCGCCTGGGACGCGCCGTCGGGCTCGGCGTGGCCTGGGCGCACGTCTGGGGGGGCGGGTTCGCCGGCGTCGACACCTTCGACTTCGGTCTCTCGCTGCGCGCGGGCCGCTACGCTGGCGCTCGGCGTCGTGCTCGAGGACGTCGGGGCGCCGCACCCGGCCGCCGTCCCCGTCGAGCTGCGGCGGCTGTGGGTCGCCGAGCTGGCGCTGCGCCCGCTCGGCACCTATCGCCTCGAGCTGGCGCTCGGCGCCGCCCACGCCGACGGTGACGAGTGGCGCCGGATCGTGCCGCGGGCCCGGCTCTTCGTCACGGTCACCGACGGGCTGCGCCTCTACGCCGAGGGCGCGCGCGTGCCCCGCTCGGACGCGCTGGCGCTCGAGGGCGGAGCGACACCCGCCTCGGGTTCGGTCTGGCGCTCGACCTCGACCACGTCGGGGCGCGATGGTCGGGACGCGCGATTCTCACGCCGGGCGTCGGCGACGGCAGCGCCGGCATCGCGGCGCGCCTGCGGGTGATCGAGCGAGCGGCGGGCTTCGCTGCTGGCCCCGGCCTACGTCGCGCGCGTCAGCCTCGAAGGCGTCGACGACGAGCGAAAGTTCCTGGCGCGTCGCCCGGCAGCTGCGCGCGCTGGCGCGCCGACCGCGGCGTCGTCGCCGTGCTGTTCAAGGTCGAGAACGTTCGCCTCGGCCTCGGCCGCATCGAGGAGCTGCGCGAGCTCATCGCCTACCTGCGCGCGCACGGCAAGCGCGACGTTCGCCTACGCGCCGTCGCCGTCGACGCGCGAGTACTACCTGGCGGCGGCGGCCGACCGGGTCATCCTGCACCCCGCCGGCGAGCTGTCGCTGACCGGCATGGCCCAGAGCGTGACCTTCTACAAGGACCGCGATGGATCGCATCGGCGTCCACGCCGATCTGGTGCGGATCGCGGACGTACAAGGGGGCGGCCGAGCCGTTCATCATGACCGAGCAGTCCGAGCCGGTGCGCGCCAACAAGAACCGGCTGCTCGACGATCGTGTTCGGCCACGTCGTCGACGCGATCGCCGCGGACCGCACCCGCAGCGGCCACCGCATGGACGCGGCCGCCGTGCGCGGCTTCGTCGACCGCGCGCGTGTTCATGCCCGGTGAGGCCCAGCTGGCCGGCCTGGTCGACGGCGTCAGCGACGAGGGCGACCTCGAGATGCGTGCTCGGGCGGGCGCTCGGCGTGGCCCGCGTCTCCATCCGCGACCCCGACAACGCGCCGCTGGCGCCGGGCGCCTGGCTCACCCGCCGGATCGCGGTGGTGCTGGTCGACGGCAACATCGTCGACGGCCCCAGCCAGGACTTCCCGTTCGACCTCGGCTCGGTCGCCGGCTCGGACACGCTGGTCGCGGCGCTGGACCAGTGCCGCCGCGACAGCCGGATCGGCGCCGTCGTGCTGCGCGTGAACAGCCCGGGCGGCTCCGCCTTCGCGTCCGACGTCGTCGCCCACGCCATCGGCCAGCTGCGCGCCGCCGGCAAGCCGGTCGTCGTCTCGATGGGGGACATGGCCGCCTCGGGCGGCTACTACATCGCCGCGCCGGCCGACGTCATCTACGCCGAGCCGTCGACGATCAGCGGCTCGATCGGCGTGTTCGCTTTCAAGGTCGACGTGCGCGGGCTGATGACGCTGCTGGGCCTGAACGTCGAGACCACGAAGCGCGGCGTCCACGCCGACTACATGTCGAGCTACCGGCCGTGGACCGAGGACGAGATCAAGCTCGCCATGGGCCGGATTCGCCACATCTACGGCCTGTTCCTCGACGTCGTGGCGACCGGCCGCAAGCGCCAGGGCTTCACCCCCGCGCGCGTCAACGAGGTCGGCCGCGGCCAGGTCTGGAGCGGCAGCACCGCGCAGTCGCTGGGCCTGGTCGACCGGATGGGCGGCGTCGCCGCCGCGATGGACGAGGCGGCCCGCCTGGGGCGCGCGCCCCTCGGCCGCAACGGGCTACCGGAGGTCGAGGTGCTCCCGAAGAGCCCGTCGAGCGCGCTGCGGAAGCTGATCGGGATTGCTTCGTCGGTCGACGGCGGCGACGGCGCGGCGGAGACAAAGCCCATGACGCCCGCGCAGCTGCTGACGCCCGACGCGCGCGCGGCGCTGCGCCTGCTCGCGCCCCTGCTCCTCGGCTCGGGCACCGGCATCCAGGCCCAGCTCCCCTACGACATCGACATCCGCTGAAAGTGGTCGAGGAGGCGGCGGGCGTGATCGGGGTGGCGCCGGTCAGCCGAGACGAGCCGGGCCTCCTCCCCGAGCTCGTCGGGGAGCCCCATCGCCGCGAACAGCGTCGTGAACGCCGGCGCCGCGGCCGCCTGCTCGCCAGCGTCGAGCGGTCCCTCGCTCGGCGCCGGGCCGTCGGCTTCGCGCGCGCGGCGCCGGCGCACCGCCATGCCGAGCCGCATCTTGAGGATCGAGAACAGAAACACCGCCGAGCCGTTCATGTCGGAGATGACGTAGTCGCGATCGGCGGTCCAGGTCGAATCGAACGTCGCCTCCAGCGCCGTCAGCGCGGTGTCGGAGAGCGCCCGCCGCATGCAGCGAAAGAAGCCGATCTGACCGACATGGTGGGCGGGATCGACGAACTTCTCCAGGTGCTCCAGGTCGTGCAGCGCGAACGTCAGCCCGTCAGGGTGCAGCGGATTGCCGCGCGCCCGCGCGGTCTCGTCGTCGAGCAGCGACACGCAGCGCCGCCCGCGCGCCTGCCGGTCCAGGACCTCACGCGGCGCCAGCGCCACCCGCAGCAGATCGACCGGCCGCTCGCCGCGTCCCCAGGCGAGGAGGCCGCGCGCGATCGTCGGCGAGATGCCCCGGATGCGCCGGGTCGCGAATAGCCTCAGGGCGGACGTCGCCGGTGGGTCGTCGGCCAGCGGCGTCGACCACGCGCCCTCGTCCCACAGACGCCCGCGCGCGGCCTGCACGCGCGCGAGCACAAACGCCGCCGTCTCCTCCGCGTCGCGGGCTGCGGCCATCGTCTCCACGTCGTGAGCTTAGCCGGTCTCGCCCCGGTCGCGGATCATCACCAGCGCGGCGAGCGCGGCGAGCGCGGCCAGGATCGCGTTCGCGATCATGAGCGCGCGAAAGCCGGCGACGTAGGCCGAGGCGAAGGCGGCGCGCAGGGGCGCGCGCAGCGCGAAGGGGAGGGCGGAGACGTCCGCATCGCCGAGGCGGTTGCGCTGCTCGTCGATGATCGCCCTCGCGGCGGGCGACAGCGACAGCTCGGCGAGCTGAGCGTCCAGCGCGCCCCCGAAGCGCTGGACCAGCAGCAGCCCCAGCGCCGCGATCGCCAGCAGCCCGGCGGTCCTGGCCACCGCGTTGTTGATCCCGGAGGCGACGCCCGCGTGACGGGGTTCGAGCGCCCCCATGACCGCCGTCGTCAGCGGCGCGACGGTGACGCCCATCCCCACCCCCAGCACGGAGATGCCGGGGAAGAACGACCGCCAGTAGGAGCCGCCCGTCCCGGGGATCGCCAGCAGCGCGAAGCCGACCGCCACGATCAGCGGCCCGGCGACCAGCAGCGGGCGCGCGCCGAGCTTCGTGGCGAGCGCGCCCGACCAGCGGCTCATGCCCGAGATCAGCACGACCAGCGGAAGCAGGGAGGCCCCGGCGGCGGCGGGGCTGTAGTGCTGGACCTGGATCAGATTGAACGGGACGAAGAACATCAGGGCGCCCATCGCCGCGTAGAGCAGCAGCGTCAGCAGGTTGGCGCCCGCGAAGGTCCGCGACCGGAACAGCGACAGCGGCACCATCGGCGCGGCGCGCCGCCACTCGCAGAGGACGAACGCCCCCAGTGTCAGGGCGCCCAGTCCCAGCGGCGCGAGCGCGCGGCCAGTCGTGAGACCGCCGGCCTGCCCCGCGTCGACCAGCGCGTAGACGACCAGCCCCAGCCCGACGGTGGCCAGCGTGGCGCCGGCGAGATCGAGATGGGGCGGCGCCTCCGGATCGCGCGTCTCCGCGACCTGCCGCCAGCCCAGGACGATGACCGCCACCGCGAGCGGAACGTTCATGAAGAAGAGCCAGCGCCAGGAGGCGTGCGCAACGACCCAGCCGCCCGCGACCGGCCCCACCGCCGCGGTGATGGCGCTCCAGGCCGACCAGGTGCCGATGGCCGCCCCTCTCGTCTTCTCCGGGTACGCCGCGCTGATGAGGGCCAGGCTCCCTGGAACCAGCAGCGCGGCCCCGACCCCTTGCACGGCGCGGGCGGCGATGAGGAGCTCGACGCTGGGCGCGGCGCCGCACGCCGCCGACGCGAGCGCGAACAGCGCGACCCCCGCCAGGAACACGTTCCGCCGCCCCATCCGATCCCCCAGCGCGCCCCCGACCAGGACCAGCGACGCGAGCAGCAGCGCGTACGCCTCCACGATCCACTGCACCTGTCCGACCGTCGCCCCGAGGCTGCGCTGCATGACCGGCAGCGCCACGTTGACCACCGTCTGGTCGAGGAAGGCCATCCCCGAGGCCAGGATCGCCACCACCAGCGCCCAGCGGGGGTTCTTGGCGGAAGGCGGCGTGGCCATCAGCGAACCATGTCACCTGGTCGCGCCGGTGGCCGGCCCGTCGTGTAGACTCTCGCGGACAATACGGGGCGTGGCGCAGCCTGGTAGCGCGTCTGCTTTGGGAGCAGAATGTCGGAGGTTCAAATCCTCTCGCCCCGACTGAGTTAACTCCGCGCGGATCCTTTCCAACCGCTACACGCCTGGTCGACGGTGCGCGCCCCTTCGGGGGGGTGGGTAGCAACCGGGTAACAAACGGAGCCGCGAAGCGCGTGTCGGCGGGCAGCGGCGGCTCCTGGGCACCGCCCGCCACGAGCGAGATCCGGGGTTCCTGGGCCGGCTGTGGCGGCGACGTGGCCGCCTCCGCGGGGGGCGGCCCGAAGCTGAGACGCTCGATCTCCTTTTTGAGGTAGTGCGCCGCCAGGTGGCGCTCATGCTCCCCCGAGGATGCAATCGAACGTCTGGGGTCCGACGTCGCGACAGACGCCGGGCAGCGAGCAGCCGTACGCCGAAACGATGCAGGCGGCGCATGACGGTGTCTGGCCGCCGCAGGCGTCGGGCACGACGGTGCACGTGGGCGTGAGCGTGGGCGCAGCGATCCCGCCGTCGACGGGAAATCCGCCGTACTGACCGAAGTTGATGCAGAGCTCGCCGGGCAGACAGCGATGATCGCCGCACGCGACGCCGCACGATCCCGTGCTGGATGCGCGGGACGGCATCATGCATGCCACGCGGGCGGCCGACGCGAGTCTTCCAGGAGTGACAGCGTCGGCGCCGCGAATTCGGGGTGGGTTTGTCGCAGTTCCTCAGGAAATTGAGGCGACGCCGCACTGAGCGGCCGGCGTCTCTTCGGCGTTCGGCATATTGCCGCGCTGCGCGTGAAAGCCCGCCGGCTGGTCCTGGAGTTGCTGTCCGTTCAGGCTTGGTACCGGTCGATCCGGCACCTCGGATCTGTGTCAACGTCTTCTTCCGTTCAAGGGATCGAGAAAGGGGCCGCGATGAAGCTCGCCTCGCTTGTGTTCGTCGTGTTCGCCGCCTGTGCGCTGACCGCATGCGGCTCGGGTCAATCTGGTGGAGCCGATGCGAGTGGGCACGGCGGCGGTGGCTCGAGCGGTGGCGTCGGGGGTCAAGCCCAGGGTGGAACCGGTGGAGGCCCGGGCATGAGCGGCAGCGGTGGAGCCGGCGGCACCCTTGGCGGAACGGGCGGCGCGAGCGCGGGAAGCGCGGGCACCGGAGGCGTGGCCGGTAGCGGCGGCACCGGAGCGGCCGGCACGGGTGGCTCCAGCGGGGGAGCGGGTCGGGGCGGCGCGGCCGGAGGGCGAGGCGGTTCGGGCGGCGGATCGGCCGGCCGCGGCGGGACTGGCGGCGGGTCGGCCGGCACCGGTGGCGGAACTGGCGGGACCGGCGGTCGCAAATCGTGTCAAGGCGACACCGACTGCCAGGGCTTCAAGTGCTGCGGCGGCTTCTGCGTCAACCCCGGCAACGACATCCTCAACTGCGGGATGTGCGGTAAAAGCTGCAGCGGCGACCATCCTTATTGTGACAACGGCACCTGCCAGACCGATTGGCCGTGCAAGCTCCTGGCAGCTTGCAACCAGGGCGCGACGTGTTGTGGTGGACAATGCTGCACCGGCACGCAGATCTGCTGCACGGTGACGCTGGGCCCGTCGGTCACTGGCTGCTTCGAGCCGGTCAACGGAACGTGTCCAACGGGTTGCTCCGGATGCAACTGCGCGTCGCCGACGACCCCGATCGCGACGCCGGCCGGCGATCGACCGATCGCCGATCTGAAGGTTGGCGATCTCGTCTACAGCCTCGATCGTGGATCGCTGGCCGTCGTCCCGATCAAGTTGGTGCATCGGCAGCCCGTCACCGGGAGTCACCGCGTCGTCGAGCTGAAACTCGCCCACGGCCCGACGCTGAGGATCAGCCCGCGCCATCCGACAGCGGATGGTCGTCATTTTTCCGACCTCGTCGCCGGTGACGTCGTCGACGGCGTCCGTGTGAGCGCCGCCCGGCTCGTCGACTACGACCAGCCGTTCACCTACGACATCCTTCCCGACTCCGACTCGGGCACGTACTTCGCGGGGGGAACGCTGATCGGCTCCACGTTGTCGAATCAGTTCGGCGATGTCAGCACGACCCCGACTGCCGTAGCGACATCCGTTCGTCACGCCAGCGTCCTGTTGCGAGTCGAGCGCTAGTGATGAGCTGGAACCGGTCGCTCGCCTTGGTTTCCGCCGCGGTGTTTGCCGTGCTGCTCGGCTGTGGCGGCAACGACAAGGCAGGCCCGGGCGCCGGCGGCGCGGGCGGCGGCGCCGGGACGACCGGTTCGGGCGGTGTGGGCGCCGCTGGAAGGGGTGGAACCACGGGTGGCAGCGGGATGACCGGAACCGCGGGCACCACCGGGTCGGGCGGCGGCGGGACCACGGGAGCCGCCGGCACAACGGGGACGGGTGGCGCTGGTGGACGCGGCGGCACGACGGGCACGGGCGGGACGACGGGTACGGCCGGCGCTGGCGGAAGGGGCGGGACCACCGGAGCGGCCGGGACGACGGGCTCGGGTGGCGCTGGTGGACGCGGCGGCACGACCGGCTCCGCCGGGACCACCGGTACGGCCGGCGCCGGCGGCACGACCCTGCCCGGACGCACCGAGTGCGGCACGACGACCTGTGACGCGGCTACGCAGGACTGCTGCATTTCGGGATCGTGGCAAGGGACGTGCGCGGCAAAAGGCTCCTGCACCTCCGGAGTGCTCTCATGCTCTAGCAGCGCGAGCTGCAGCGGCGGTCAGGTCTGCTGCGCGACGGTTGCGACCGACGGTCGCCCGACGGCCGCCTGCGCCGCCGGTCCCTGTCCGGCCTTGCAGCTCTGCGCGCGCCCCGCTGAATGCATCGGCGGACAGCCTTGCACGGGCATGATCTTTCCGGGCAGCCCGGCAGTCTGCGACCGGTGCGCCACCGTCACCTGTAATACCAGTCAGCTCTGCTGCCCCAGCTCGGGCATCTGCTGCCCGGCGGGCTCGGGATCCTGCTGCCGCTGAGCGGTGGCGTGCCGTGAGTGATCGAGCGACGACGCGGAAGGGGAGCACGATTGCGATGGCGGCGGCGTTGCTCGCGCTCGGTTGTGGCGGATCGCTGATGCGCGATGATGCAGGCGCGACCGGGCTGGCCTGACCAGCAGATGGTCTCGTGTCACACGCCGGTGCAGGCGAGGCTCGTCGCTGTGCAGATGCCCCGGTCGGAGCCGAACTGGCACTTCGGGTACGTCGTCTCCTTGCAATCGGTGTCGAGGGCGCAGCGGAGCGAGCAGCTGGACACGCCGGCGTCCGGCGCGCCGCAGGTGAGGCAGCTTCTCCCGGCTCCGCACGGTTGCCCGCAGGCCTTCGCGTAGGTCTTGCACGAGCCGCCCTGACAGCTGACCGAGACCGAGGCCGCATCAAGCACGGTGGATCCGTCGTCGGTCGTCGGGGGCAACAAGGGACAACCGCATTGTGGGTACGAGGCGTCGCAAGCGCTCTCCAGCGTGGCGAACCGCTGGGCCTCTGTCGAGCGGAGGCCGATCCAGGTGCTCGTTCCGCAGCAATTGATCGTGTGCGCGACGGCCACGCAATCGGCGTTCGTTGCGCACGAACGATCGAGCGCTTCGACCTGCTGGCAGGCGGTGGCCCCGCCGCCGCCCCCGTGTCCACCGCTGCCCATCCCGGCTACTCCGCTTCCGCCGCTGCCTACGACGCCACCCGCTCCGCCCAATCCCCCGCCAGCAGCTCCGCCGCTGCCACTGCTCGTTCCTCCTGCGCCTCCCGTCGTACCCGACGTTCCCCCCGTCGACGTTCCGCTGCCGCCCGAGCCAGCTCCTCCCGGTCCGGCGCCTCCCGTTCCGCCACCACGACCTCCGGTTCCCGCGCCTCCGTCGGGCAACGAGCCCTGGCCGCCGCTGCTGCAACCGACAACGGCGCTCAGAACGAACGAAAGAAATAGGCGGCCGAGATGCTTGGTCATCATCGGTTCTCCATGGTCATAGCGGGAGGAACTCGCACGACCCGCGCGTGCTGTAGCACAGGCCCTTCACGCACGCGCCCGAGCACTCGGCATCGGTGGTGCACGACGTTTGCCCGCAAAATCCGTCGGTGCCGCAGGAGAAGTTGACGGGACAGGTGCCGTCGCCCGGAACGCAGCTGTTCTGGCACTGGTGGCGGCGGTTGCAGTCTTGGTTTGACGGGCAATCGCTCTTGGCGCGACAACCTGCCACGCAGATAAAGGTGCTCGAGCAGAAGCAGCTCGTGCTCGGCGCCGGGTCGCAGATCAGCTTGCCGCCGCTCGTACCCGCGTCCGCCGCGCAATCAGTATCACTCCCGCAATCGCCCTGCCCCTGCCTGCACGCTCCGCAGCCAAGGGACTCGCCGGGAGCCCGACACGTGAGGCCGAAGCCGGGGCCGCAGTCCTGATTCGTCGAGCAGGGCGTGCCCGGCACGGGCGTCTGGCCGCCGGCGCCACCGCGGCTGCTTGCGCCGCCCGTTCCGGCCGCGCCGCCGCTACCGGCCGCGCCACCGCCGCTAGCGCCGCCGCCCTTGCCACCCGCGCCGCCGCCCGTTCCGGCGGCGCCGCCACCGGTCGCGCCACCGCTACCCGTACCGGCAGCGCCACCGTCGCCGGTCACGCCGCCGCTGCCATGTCCCGAGGCGCCACCCTCATTGCCGCTGCCGGGCGACCCGCAAGCGCTGACGCTCAGGCTGAAGACGATGCACGCGAAGAGAGAAAGACGTCGGTGAGACGGGCAGTGAATCGGCTCGCTCATGGATGGTGACCTCACGGTTCTTGCAGTGTGCTTCCGACGAGCGCGCCGCCGGCGAAATACGTCCCGGTCTTCGACCCGGGCAGCACGTCATAGGTGAAGGGATACGTGTACGGCACGACCTCGACGGAGATGATCTCGTGACTGTCGAGTTGACCGCCCGCGCGCAGGTCGCCGAAGGTTCGCCCGTCGGCGGTGGGGTGGCCGGCGCTGATCTCCAGCGGGCGTCCGTCGCGGAGCACGACGCGGACAACGTGATGATGTGCGACCGGCGTTTGTCCCACGCTGACGAGCGGAACCGGAACGATGGCGCCGTCGTCCACGGAGTAGACCAGGTCGCCGACCCGGAGCTCCGCGATCGGCCGCTCGCCGAACGGTGTCGCGATCGGCGTGTCGGGCGAAGCACAAACGGGACAGAGGTTCGACTGAGTCCATTGCCAGACGCCGTTGGTGCAGACGGCGATCGTGTCCTGGCAGGCACTCTGCGGACAGGCCATCCCCGGCGAGTCACAGGCCGCACCGGCATTCGGGACGGTCGACGGACAGGGCGACGAAGGGGTCAGCGCCCCACGACAGAACCAAACTGGAACGCCGAGCGGTTGTCCCGTCGGACATTCGGCGCATGGGGGCCCCGGCGGATGAGGCGTCACGCAGTTGCACGGCGTGCACGAGCAGAGCGAAGTGCCATTGCCCGCCACACAGACGCGCGACGTGTCGCTGCAGATCTCGTCCGCAATCGCGCCGCAGCTTGCGGTGCAGTAGGCGGGCGGCGGGGTGAGCGCCCAGCCCGTCGATGTGCAGGTGCCCGACAGCCGGCAAGCCAAGAGCGGCTCGGTGCCCCAGGTGCACCTTCCGACCGCTGACGAGCAGGCGCTCCCGGCGGCCGGAGGGGTCGCAGGACAGGCGACGCTCGCTGCTCCAGCGGTGCCGCCGCTCCCCCCAGTCCCGCCGCGTCCAGCGGTGCCGGACCCGCCGGTACCCGGGTTACCCTGACCTCCGGTTCCCGTGCTCCCACCTCCCGAACCGCCGCTCCCTCCCTCGGTGTCCGATGACGCATCGACGCCCGATTGCGCCTTGCCGCCACCGCAGGCACTGACCGCAAGAAGGCTTGGAATGAGGACCGCTGAAAACCACTGTCGGTGTGACATTTGTGTCGGGCCTCCGTCGTGCCTGCGCGTGTCGCGAGGAGTTTCGCGAGAGTAGTGCAAGTCCAGGACCCTACAATGGGACCTCGGCCCCGATTTCGCTCCACGTGGCATCGGATCTGCTTCGGGAACGCGTGCCGCCCGGGACCGCGAGCCAAGAAGGGTAGGGGACCATGTTCACCTGCGACGATCGAAGAGGACGAATGCTGCAGGAATTCCGGCGCTCTCCATTCGGAGTGGGCGTCGCCGCGATGGCCCTGGTGCTTGTTCTGGCCTGCAGTTCCAATGACCCCGCTGGGACAGGGGCGGGTGGCAGCTCCGCTTCCGGAGGCCACGCGGGCGGGACCGGAGGCGATTCCGGAAGCGGCGGGTCAGGTCCCGCTGGGCGCGGTGGGGTCAGCGGCAACGCTGGTGGCGGCAGAGGCGGCGTGACAGGCACCGGAGGCGTCCTGGGAGTCGGAGGCCACGACATCGCCCCGGTCATCTGCGGGAACGTGATGTGTCCGTTGACCTACCAGTGCTGCGTCAGCTGCAGCGGCGCGCCCGCCTGCGCCCCGGCCTGCGCCGGGGTGGTTTGTACAGACGCCGGCGCGGGAGGCAACGGCGGTACGGGCGCAGCGGGCAGCGCCGGAAATGGTGGTACGGGAGGATCGTCCGGAGGGCACGGCGGAAGCAGCGGCATCGGCGGCGCCGGCGCGAGCGGCGGGCGAGGTGGTGCTGCGGGCAGCGCCGGTGCAGCAGGTGGAAGGGGCGGGGGTGGTGGAGCGGGCGTCATCTCGTGCGCGCTCGACGGCGGACAGTGCCCGGCTGGCTTTCGGTGCGGCTGCGGCGGGCCCGGGCCCGCGGGAATGTGCACCTGTCACAAGGAGTGCACGTCCAACACGGATTGCGTCGGACCCAACGAGATGTGCGGCTGCAACGCAGGCGACCCGGCGCCTCGAATCTGCGTCAACGCATGCTTTTGCACCTGCGGCGCCTGACGATGACCATGCGATCGGAGAGCCATTGAAGATGCGACGACATCCTCGTCTCGAGATCGGGCTGTTCTTCTTGGCCGCGTTGGCCGTCGGCTGTAGCAGTACGGACGCCAGCTCGGACGGGCGCGGCGGCGCTGGCGCCGGGGGCAGCGCCGACTCGTCGGGGCTGGGCGGCTCGGCCGCCGGCGCGACGGGCTCTGCGGGCCATGGCGGCTCGACCGGTTTGGGGGGAGCGAGCGGCACCGGAGCCCCCGGTGGTCCGTGCGCGACAGACAGCGACTGCGCGTTCCACACCGAGGCCGGCTGCTGCGGCATGTGCCTGGCCAAGACGGACACCGTGCCACCAACGATTCCGTGTGGCGCCAACTGCCTGCTGCCGCCGTCATGCCTCTGCATCGAGGGCCGTTGCCGCGAGGGAACGCAGACCTTCGGTGAAGGTTGCGACCCGTCTCGCAGCGAATGTGGACGCAACCTGCTTTGCTGTCGGATCTGCTCGCCCGTCGGGGCGGGCTGCGACAGCCCGCGTTGCTCACCGGCCACCAACAACGGCGGTCTCCCCATGTGCCTGCAGCCGCCGTGAGTGGTGGTATCCGGCTCGGCCGCGGCGTCTCGGCCGAGAAAGCGAAGCCAGCGAACATATAGTTGCGCCCGCAACTACATGTTGTCATCCTTCCGTGGGTGCAGGCTCAGCGAAAGCAGGACCGACCGAGCGAGGACCATGAGGTCGAGCAGCTCCGCGCGCTCGTTCAGCAGTTCGTGCGCAGCTTCGGCTTGCTGGTGACGCGGCGGACGCCTTGCGGATTTCCGGTCTCGCCCTCCTACGCCCACGCTCTGATGCTGCTCCTCCGTCGGGCGCGCGACGGGCTCACCACGCTGCAGTCCGATCTGGCGGGCACCCTCGGCGTCAACAAGAGCAACGTCGCTCGACTCTGCGAACGCATGGTCAACGCGGGCCATGCCGTGCAGACAGTGCCACCAGAGGATGGACGGAGCCGGGCCGTCACCCTCACCGCAAAGGGGACGCGCCTCGCGGAGCGGATCGAGCACGGCAGCCGGGATCGCTTCTCCGCTCTGACGTCGAGCATCCCGCGGCACAAGCGAAGCGCTGTGATCGCCGCGCTGGCCGACCTGAACGCTGCCGTCGCCATGACCGCGGAAGGAGACGACCCATGAACAGGTGGCTGCCGATCCTGGGCGTCGTCGTTTGCTCGGTCAGCTGTCAGCGTTCAGCCCCGCCGGCGACCGCCCCTGGCGCGCCGTCCGCCGCCGCTTTGCTCGACACCATGGACACGCGGGTGCCTGTGCCCCTCTTGCCCATGATGGCAAATCACCAGAAGCAGAACATGCGGGAGCACCTGCAGGCGGTGCAGGAGATCGTGGCCGCGGTCGGCGCCGGCGACTTCGAGGCGATCTCCCGCGCCGGGACGACGATCGGATACTCGGAGCAGATGGGCCGGATGTGTAACCACATGGGCGCGGGCGCTCCGGGATTTTCCGAGCAGGCGCTGCGCTTCCATCACACTGCCGACAAGATCGCCGAGGCTGCCCGCGCGCGTGACATGTCGGGCGTGCTGACCGCGCTGAACGAAACGCTGGCGACCTGCACGGGTTGCCACGCTGCCTTCAAGCAACGCGTCGTCGACGAGCCGACCTGGGCGTCGCTGGCGGGCCAACCCGCGCCGCAGCATCACTGAAGGAGCGGAGCGGCTGCTACAGTCCCGCGATGCGTTCCATCGCGCTCTTCATCCTCGCTGGTCTCTTCGAGATCGGCGGGGGCTATCTGGTGTGGCTCTGGCTCCGGCAGCAGCGCTCGTGGCTCGTCGGTCTGTGCGGGATGGGCGTGCTTGCGCTCTACGGCATCGTGCCGACGTTCCAGCCGACGCAGCACCCCTTCGGGCGCGTCTATGCCGCGTACGGTGCGGTGTTCATCGCGCTCGCGGCGCTCTGGGGCTGGGGGGTAGACGGCCAGCGGCCCGATCTGAGGGACGCCGTCGGTACGGTGGTCTGTCTGGCGGGCGCGGCGATCTTGATGTGGCCGAGGACCGGCCTGTAGCCTGGTCCTTGGGTCAGCAGCCGCCGCGTCGCCTCACTTTCCTGAGGGACTGGGACAAACCTGCCTGAAGTTTGTGGGGCTGACCTCGTCACTCCTGGAAAATCGCCTCTGCCGCCCGCGTGGCACGCATGATGCTGTCCCGGTCCGCGGGATCATGCGACAAACCGCGACTCTTCTCCTGTTGCTCGCAGTTGGAGCGTGTGGCTCCACGACCCAACCCGGCCAGGACGGCGGCGGTGGATCGAGCGCGGGCGGATCCGCCGGGACAGTGGGCGGCGGAGGGCGCGGAGGGCGAAGCGGCGGTGGGGGCGCTGGCGGCTGCGCGCCGAATCAGGTCTGGTGTCCGGGTTGCGAGCCCGGTACCGGCGCGTGCTACGCCGGCGGCTGTCCCGGCGCCGCATGCCCACCTCCCGACGCAGGGGCCGGAGGAGGTGCTTCGGGCTTCGGTGGTGCGGGCGGCGGCAGCCCGGGCGCTGGCGGGCGCGGCGGTGGTGGAGGAACGGGAGGCGCGGGTGGAACCTGTCCGTGGACGCCCACGCCCTGCTCGCGTTGCGCGAACGGGTTGTCGTGCTGTGGTGACGCATGCTGCGGATCGGGCGAGTGGTGCGACATGAGCGGCGCCACGCCAACCTGCCGGTGCGGCACCGGACCCACGTGCACCACCAACCCGATCAGCGGTCCTTGCTCGGGGCACAGCCTGAACCCGACCTCGTGCGATCGGTTCTGCTGTATCGCGAACTGTTTCTAGCGGGTGGTTGCTCAGCAGCCGCAGGCCGCCTTGATGCGGTCGAGGACGCCAGGCTTGCGCTCGCCATCATCGAGCGCAAAGCGACCGAGCGCGGGAGAGACGACGCTGAAGCCGCGGGCGTCGAGCCGTTCGAGCAGCCCCTTGAAACCGTCGCCGACCCGCTCCGGCAAGGCATGGAACTCATCGAGGATGGCCTGCGCCGCGGGGCCGGCCTGCGTGCTGATCCGCCAGACGACGCGAGCGCCGTCGACTCTGACCTCATAGGTCAGGAAGGGACAGCAGGCCCCTTCGCGCCGCGCGAGATCGGTGACCCATTCGGCGACGCCGGGCTTTGCGGCGAACCTCAGCTCGACCGCGTCGGTCGTTCGCTCGCGATCGACCAGCGCGCGTGCGAACAGCTGTCCGTACTCCGCGATCCGTTGGTCCGGGGTATCGGATGCGTCGGTCAGGTCGCAAGCGATCGGGGCGTTGGGCTTCTCTGGAAGGATCAGGGGTTCGCTGTGCGTTGTCATGGGGCTCCTGTTCGAAGCGATCACAATCGATCGCTGAGACAGTAGGCGGCACCGACCCCGGACGGGACACCCCATCCTCGGCGCCGACCGCTCGCGTCGCGTTCGAGAAAAAGTTCCCCCTGCTGTCCCGGATCCTGATGCATCCGCCTATTGGCAGCGAAGGAGCCGCATGCAGACCCAACAATCAACGACCCGAACGCAACCTGAGCCGCGAAGTGCCGGCAGCGCCACGCCGCTCCGACGCCTCAAGCTTTCCGCGCTTCTCTGCGGCGTCAGCGGGTTTGGGCTACTCGGCTGCATCGCCTGCTGCACTCTGCCGATCCTCGGCGTCATCGGAATCGGCGGCGGGGCCGCGGCGTTCTTCAAGATCCTCGAGCCGCTGTCGGCCGGATTGTTCGTTCTCGGCGCGATGGCGGCGGTGGTGGTCTTCGTCCGGCGTCGCCGGAGCAGAGGCGCCTCGCCGGCCGGGGAAGGCGCCTCGTGCTCGGCTGACGGCGCTTGTGGGTGCGGCCCGGGCGCCGGCAGGCTCTCCGGGGCCGCGGAGAGGTGATGTAGCCTTCGGAGGATGGATGCGGAGCGCCGACGCCAGCTCCAGGCGTGGATGGTCCAGTTCGCCGACGGCGAGCGGGCGGCATTTCAGCCGCTCTTCGACGCGCTCTGGCCTGTCCTGCTTTCGTTTGCGTCACGCACGCTGGAGCCCTTGGCCGACGCGGAGGACGCCGCGCAGGCAGCCATGCTGAAGGTCTTCTCGCGAATCGCCGACTTCGATCGCGCGCGCGACGGCGTCAGCTGGGCTCTCGGGATCGCGGGCTACGAGGTGATGACCATCCGCAAGCAGCGCACCCGCCGGCGCGAGTCGCCGGCAACAGCGCTCGAGCGCGTGGAGCAGCAGGCCACGAACGTCGAAGAGCAGGCGATCGCCGAGCAACTCCGGCAAGCGATCCTGGAGCTCGTGGGCGAGCTGCCCGAACGAGATCGCGCGGCGCTGGCCTACGCATTCGCCGGCGAGGAGCCGCCCACGGACGAGACGTCCCGCAAGCGCCGATTCCGCGCTATCGAACGGCTGCGAGCGGCATGGAGGCGTGCCAATGGTTGACCTGGAAGCATTGAGCAAGCGAGCCCAGCGAGCCGCCGAGTGGGGACGGCTGCGCAGCGCGAGCCGAGTCGCCGCGGCGGTGGTGCCCTTCACCCTGCTTGCCTTGGCGGTGTCGTCCAACCACGCCGCCATCGTGGGGATCGCGCTGGCGCTGCTGACCGTGACCGTGGGACTCGGGTGGCTGAACGCCGAGGGGGCGCGCGCCGCGCGCTCGGGCCTGAAGCTCGGCGCGATTCCCATGACCGTCGGGCTTTTCACGATCGCCTTCGAAGGCTGGTGCGACCCGGACCGGGCCGTCACCGTTTGCGGAGTCGGCTGCCTGGTGGCCGGTCTGTTCGCCGGCGGCGCGAGCGCCTGGTACGCCGTCCGCACCCAGTCTCCAAGCCGCCTGCGCGTCTGGAGCCAGATCGGCCTCGTCGCGAGCCTCACCACCGCGCTCGGTTGCGTCGGACTGGGACTCGGAAGCGCCCTGGCCGTTCTGGGAGCGATGGCGGCCGGCGCCGCGGTGGCGTGGGTTCCTGCCCGCGCTCGGACGTAGTCGAGCAGTGCGGAACCCGAAAGATTCACCCGCTTCCGCTGGGCGCGGTCACAGGCAGCGATGCGGTGGCAACGTCGGCGTCGTTGATCTCGTCCCGTGAGGACTTGAGGCCGACCAGGATCCAATAGATCTACTTCGGCGGCCCGCGTAGTGATGAGGACGCTCAGCGTGCCGGCGGTCTTGATGTCCGCTCCGAAGAGCAACACCAGCGGCGTCGACGACATCGTCGCCGCGCTGGAGGCGAACATCATCCTGCCCCTGGAGGACGACGCGCTCGCGAACGAGCTCAAGCTCAAGCCGAAGCGCGGGGTCCTGATCGCGGGTCCGCCCGGAACGGGCAAGACCACGATCGGCCGGGCCCTCGCGCGGCGGCTGCGCGGCAAGTTCTTCCTCATCGACGGGACCTTCATCAGCGGGTCGCGCCAGTTCTATCAGCGCATTCACCAGGTCTTCGAGGGGGCGAAGCAGAACGCGCCGGCCGTCATCTTCATCGACGACAGCGACGTCATCTTCGAGAACGGCAAGGAGCACGGCCTCTACCGTTACCTCCTCACCGCGCTCGACGGGCTCGAGAGCGAGAGCGCGGGCCGGGTATGCGTGATGATGACGGCGATGGACGTGGGCGCGCTGCCGGCGGCGCTGGTGCGCTCGGGACGCGTCGAGCTGTGGCTCGAGACGCGGCTGCCAGATCGGGGGGCACGCCTGCAGATCCTTCAGGATCTGATGCGCGACGTGCCGCCGCCATTTCCAGAGGCCGACCTCGAGAAGCTGGCCGACGAGACCACCGACATGACGGGCGCCGACGTCAAGCGGGTGATCGAGGACGGCAAGGTTCTGTTCGCCTTCGATCGATCGCGGAAGGTCCCGCTGAAGCCGGTGACAGACTATTTCGTCAGCGCAATCTCGACCGTTCGCGAGAACAAGAAGCGGTACGCCGAGGCTGAAGCACGGATCCGCAGTCGCCCGCACGTGCCCGAGAATCCGTACGGCTTCGTTCCGGACTACAGCGGCGACGACGACTGATGAGCTCCAGGTAGCCGGGCGCGATGTGGCCGTAGGGCCCGGTCGTGATGCGCGGCTCAGCCGCGTGGTCCGCTCTCTCCGTCTGCCCGCGTCACGAAATGTGTTCGAACTGAATCCGACTGCATCTCCTTCGCGGAGCGAGCTCCCGCGGGCCCGTCTCTGCTGAAAAACGCCTTGAGCAAAGGAGACGCCATGGTGCGAGGACAGTTTCGAGCGATCCCGGCGAGAGGGCTCACCCTGCTTTGTTGCCTCTCAGCGATCGGGTGTGGGGATCTACCGGACGGCAGCACAGAACAGAAAGAGGAGGCGCTGATCGGCGGAACCAGGGTCGATGACCTGCGGCCCGAGATTGGAAAAATCTCGATCGCGGGAGGGTGGTGCACCGCGACTCTCGTCGATCCGAGATACGTCATCACGGCGTCCCATTGCGTCGACTACCAGACCGGCCCGCAATCCGGCAGCTTTCAAATGAACGGGCTGGGCAATGTGGCGGTTGATTTCGCATACGCGTTCGGAGGCGGCCTAGGCACCGAAGATATCGCCTTCGCGAGACTGGCCTCCCCTGTTCCAAGTAGCACTGCCACTCCCGCGACATTCGGCCCGCTGCCCGTCTCGAACGAGACCGTGACCACCTTCGGCTACGGATGCACGACGCGGAGCGACTATTCGACTGGTGGCTTCAAGCAGTTCGTGACCCACAGTTACGGCACGACGGTAATCAACTGCAAAGGCGACTCGGGTGGTCCGCGCGTACGGGGATTCTCCACCGACAATGGAACAATCTGGGGGATCAATAGCGGTTGGTCCGACTGGAGCAACGAGGACATCACGGCCGATGCAGCAACCAACGGGCCATCGCTGTTGCGTGGCGTGCGCACGTTTGGGGGCACCACAACAATCAATCCTACCGTGGCTGACGTCAACGGTTGGGCCCGAGCGAGCGGCGCCAAGGCCGTTGGGGGCGATTTCAATGGCGATGGAATGGGGGACGTCGCGCTGGTGGGCGGGAGCGGATGGACCACCATCGTCGTCGCGTTCGGCAATGGGCTAGGCGGTTTTACGGTCAAAAACCAGGCGTTGTCGACGTTTCCTGGTCTGGCGAACCTGGCAGCCCACGCGGTCGGTGGCGACTTCGACGGCGATGGCGATACCGACATAGCGCTCTTCGGCGGTCCGGCTTCCTGGGGACTCAAAGTTCCGATGGCGCTTTCCAATCGCGACGGGACATTCACCGTCAAGCAGGAGTATTCGCAAAATCTGCAGTCCTGGTCGCAAGTCGCGGGCGCGTACCCCGTGGCGGGTGACTTCGACGGCGACGGCGACAGCGACATCGTTCTGCTCGGCGGAGCCGGCTGGACCACCTTCCCGATGGGCTTTTCCAACCGCAACGGAACCTTCAGCCAGACCAACGAACCGGACAGCGGCGGGTTTGTTTCGTATGCGCGGACGGCCGGTCCGCAGGCCGTGGCTGGCGACCTCGACGGGGATGGTGACGCTGACCTCGCCCTCAGCGGCAGATCGGGTTGGACGACGATCATGACGGCGTTCTCGAATCGCCTGGGACGCTTCACCGTCAACAACAAGGCCGTCGCGAACTTCCCCGGATGGGCTGCTGCTTCGGGGGTCAAGATCATCGCTGGCGACTTTGACGGCGATGGCGACGCTGACGTCGGAGCCGTCGGTGGCAACAACTGGCGGACCATCGCCTTTGCTTTGTCGGACCGTACGGGTGGCTTCGCTCCCGCCAATCTTCCGATCGCCAACATCTCGGGCTGGGCCAATGCCGCGCGTTTCGCGCTCGTCGGTCGAGCCGACGTCGGCTTCACGTCCGATCTGATCCTCATCGGCGGATCAGGGTGGACGACGATGCCGGTCGCCTTGTTGAAGCCCTAGGTCTGAACGCGCACTGGTCGGGTAACCAAGGTCAGACCCCGTCGCGCCCGGCCGCGGCGGGGTCTCGTCGTATTTCTGTCGACTATCGCGCCGACGCTCCGCTCCTCGTCAGCGCGCCGAAGCCAGCAGCGCGCGCACGGTCTTCTCGTCGAGGCCCCAGCTTCGTTCGAACCAGGTCCGCATCGCGGGCGTGAAGGCGCTGCCGAACGCGAGCGCGGTCAGATAGGCGTCGTCGGCCTCCTCGGGCTTGTTCGCGGCGGCCGCGGCGGCCGCGAGGGCCTTTTCGGCGAGCTCGGCACGGAAGGCAGAGGTGAGGGAGCGGATCACGACGACGTTGAGCGCGCGGGCGGCGCCCTCCTCGAGGGGCGCGTGCGACGGCCCGCCGTCGAGGGACTCCTTGAACGAGAACGGCTCGGCCCGGCTGACCGTGGCGAGCCTGCCCGTGACGCGGCCGCGAACGTCGAGGTCGTAGGTGTGGTGCGCCGTCGCCCGGACGCCGCTGCGCTTGGTGGTGCTCTTCGTCGTGATGGGAACGGCGTCGACGTCGACCTCGTAGGTCTCGGTCCTGGTTCCGTTGCACTCCTGGCGCGAGCCGCTCGTGTAGCAGCTGAAGGACTCCTTGCCCGTGCAGGTCTGGATCAAGACGGTGCGGCAATCGGGGACCGTGCGCGTCATTGTCTGGCGCCGCTTTTGTCCCAGCGACGTGTGCGATTCCTCGACGTCCTCGGTGTACGGATCGTCGGACGTGAAGCGGCGTTCGGTCTTGTTGCAGGCGTCGATGGCGACCGCGGCCAGGATCCGAGGTCCGGTCGGGCTCGGCGTGATGCCTCTCGGAGAAAGGAAAGCGCAGTCGCCTTTGAGGGGCGGCAACTCGGCGGTCAGGTTCGTCGCGTCGACGAACCTGCGCTTCACGTCCGGCGCATTCTGGGGCTGCGCGCCAAACTGCACGGCCAGCGCCAGGTACATGGCCGCCGCCGCGGCGTGAGAGCCGGCGCCATTGGACTTCTTGAGAAAATACGCCGCCGCGTCCGACCGGAAGCGCGCGAGCGCACCCCGAAGCTCCGACCACCGGGCATCCGAGGCTGGCGCTGACACGAGGAGGTCACGCGTTGCCTCCCCGACCGGGGCATAGCCCTTCCGGCTGGCGAGCTGCACGAGCGCGTCCTGCAGGATTGGACCGAGGACGGGAGCGCCGAGCGCCGCTTTCGTCTCGGCGCTGACCTGCGTTAGCAGGAGGGCGTTCTGGACGGCGGCCACTCGTTGCGCCGGCGTCAGGTTGGCGAGGCCGCCGCGGAGCTCCCCGAGGTGCTTCTCGTAGACGGTGCGTTGGGTCTTCAGCTGCTGGGCCTCCGCCTCCAGGCGCAAGTGTTCTTTGTGGGCCTCCGCCTCCAGGCGCAAGCGTTCCTTGTCCGCCTTGGCGGCTTGCACGCGCGACCGACCCACCTCCGCCCAGTGCGCGTCGGTGAGGTAGACGCCAGTGGGCGTCCGGAAAGCCTGGCAAGCGCCTCGAAATTCCGGGCCCCGATGCTCGAACGCCATCGACGCCGCGTCACCTTCGGACCTCGCCTCGAGCTCGGTCTCGCAGGCGGTCGTGTAGGCGGTTTCGGCCCGCGCGGGATCGTAGGTGATAACGCCGAGCGCGTAGGCATCGCCGAGCACGGTGCAAGCCAGGGCCGCCGGCACGCGAGCGCTCTTCGGCGACCGATTCGTGGGCAGGGCGCTCATGAAGCCGCAGCTTCTGGCGACCAACGAGACGCCGCGCTTGGGATCTGCCTCGCGCTGCACGTCGCCCAGCATCGGCCGACCCGGAACGGCGACGCGTCCGAGACCGAGCGCCTCCAGGCCCAGGTAGAGGCAGCTCCGGGACCGCGCATAGGCAATGCGCACCGCGGGGGGCAACTCCCGCTCCATTCCGTCCATCTCGGATTTCAGGCTCTGCAGGAGAGCCGTGACCTCGCCGTCGCTCCCCGAGCAAAGGACGGTGTCGTGCTCCTTGAGCCTGGCTTTGAGCTTCGCGACCCGGCTCTCGCCGACGGAATCGTAGGACATCAGAGCCAGCTCGCAGGGAAAAGCTCCGAGCGGGTTGGCGATGCACGCGTCGTACTCTGGACTCGTCGTCGCGCAGCCCGCGCCCCCCAGAAGCAAGAGAAGCCAAATCGCGGAAAGACGCCTGAGGATCCGCATCGGGTGCATGGACGCCGCAGAATGCCCGAAACGCACGAGGGCAGGGGATAACTACGTCCCGACGTCGCTGTTTCTGGTCGTGCTGACCGAAGGGTCGGGCTGCGGCCCCCGCCGACGCGGACGCCAGCGATCACCGCTTCGATAACCCCGCCGAGGTCTGCAATGATCGCCGCCGCGGCTGGGCGCAGGCGCTGCCCGCCGGCAGATCTTCGGCGCGCGTCCGCCGCCGCGCGAGACTGAAGGTGGTCTCTCGAGGTCCGGCAATAAAGAGCCTGCGTGAGCTACGCCGCGTCGGCGAATTTCCGCCGAGGGTTTTGTTTGACCTCGTTCGATCGGTGACCCGAGACTGCGTCGACGTTCGCACAGAGGGCTCAGGCTCGTTGCTCTCGCTCGCCTAAACGAGGCCCAGCAAGTCTCTAGCAGTCAATTGCTCAAATTAGGAGGTCGGCGTGGTCAGTAAACGCGGTGGTTCGCTCTTGTTGTTGGCCTTGCTTGCAGTCGGTGCAACGTTGCTGTGGGAATCACCCGCTCTCGCAACGGGGGGCGGGCTGGGCAGCGCCTGTACCTCCGCGGGCCAGTGCGGCAGCGGCTACTGCGTGGACGGCGTCTGCTGCAACAGCTCGTGCAACGGGGGCTGCGGCACCTGCAACCTGACGGGCTTCAAGGGGACCTGCAAAGCCAAACCTAGTAGCACGGTCTGCCGGACGGCCAAGAGCGTCTGCGACACCGCCGAGACCTGCACCGGTTCCTCGCTCTCCTGCCCGGCTGATTGCTTCGCCCCGTCGTCGACGGTGTGCCGCGCGGCGACCGGGACCTGTGACGTCGCCGAGAAGTGCACCGGAGCGTCGGCCACCTGCCCCACCGACGTGGTGAAACCGAGCAGCACGGTCTGCCGCGCGTCGGCCGGGACCTGCGACGTCGCCGAGAAGTGCTCGGGATCGTCCGGCTCCTGCCCCGCCGACACCCTCGCGCCGGTGACGACCGTCTGCCGCGCCGCCACGGGAACGTGCGACGCCGCCGAGACCTGCACCGGAGCGTCCGCGAGCTGCCCCGCCGACGCCTTCGCGCCGGTGACGACCGTCTGCCGTGCCGCCACGGGAACGTGCGACGCCGCCGAGACCTGCACCGGAGCGTCCGCGAGCTGTCCCACGGACGTGAAGAAGCCGAGCGGCACGATCTCGTCGCGGCGCCGCGGGCACCTGCGACGTGTCGGAGACCTGCAGCGGCTCATCCGCATCCTGTCCGGCCGACACCCTCGCGCCCCCCTCGACCGTCTGCCGCGCGTCAGCCGGCACGTGCGACGTGGCGGAGACCTGCAGCGGCGCATCCGCATTCTGCCCCGCCGACGCCTTCGCTCCCTCCACCAGTACTTGCCGCGCCTCGGCTGGCACCTGCGACGCCGCCGAAAAATGCACGGGTGCGTCAGCCGCTTGCCCCGCCGACGCCTTCGCCCCCCCCTCCACCACCTGCCGCGCCTCGGCCGGCACCTGCGACGCCGCCGAAAAATGCAGCGGCGCATCCGCATCCTGCCCCGCCGACGCCTTCGCGCCCCCCTCCACCGTCTGCCGCTTCGCCGCGGGCGCGTGCGACGCCGACGAGATGTGCTCGGGATCGTCAGGTACCTGTCCAACGGACGTGAAGAAGCCGAGCGGCACGGTATGTCGCACCACCGCGGGCACCTGCGACCTGGCGGAGACCTGCAACGGCACCGCCGACTCCTGTCCGAATGACACCTTCGCGTCCGCGTCCACCACCTGCCGCGCCTCGGCCGGCACCTGCGACGCCGCCGAAAAATGCACGGGTTCGTCAGCCGCCTGCCCCGTCGACGCCTTCGCACCATCCTCCACCGTTTGCCGCGACCCCAACGGGGCGTGCGACGTCGCGGAGACCTGCACCGGCTCCGCCGCGAGCTGCCCCGCCGACGTCTTCGCCGGCCCCTCCACGGTCTGCCGCTCCGCCGCGGGGGCGTGCGACGCCGGCGAGATGTGCTCGGGATCGTCAGGTACCTGTCCGACGGACGTGAAGAAGCCGAGCGGCACGGTCTGTCGCACCGCCGCGGGCACCTGCGACCTGGCGGAGACCTGCAACGGCACCGCCGACTCCTGTCCGAATGACACCTTCGCCTCCGCGTCCACCGTCTGCCGCGCCTCGGCGGGCGAGTGCGACGTCCCGGAGACCTGCACCGGCTCCGCCGCCGCCTGCCCCGCGGACGTCTTCGCCACCAGCGCCACCAGCTGTCGGCCCGCCGTCATCGTCTGCGACGCCCCCGAAGCCTGTACCGGCTCCTCGGCCGCCTGCCCCGCGGACGCCTCGTCCCCCGCGGGAACGTCGTGCGGTGCCAACAGCGTCTGCACCAGCAGCGGTGAGTGCGCCGTTCAGAACGACGCGCCGGTCGTGAACGCGGGCGCGGACCAGACCCTCGATCTGCAGCAGGGGCGCCCGACGCCCAACTTCACGCTTCAGCGGATCTCGACCGCCTTCAACAACCCGATCGGCATCGAATACCACCCGATCCTGAACAAGATGGTGATGTCCGTGAACTGCTGCAGCGGGTGGCCGCACAACTTCGACGTTGTGAACGCGGACGGCAGCCGCGAGCCATACACGACGATCACCGGACTCACCGACGAGGTCTACTTCGCGATCGCGCGTGACGAGGGGGATGGGCGCAGCCGCGGCGGCTTCATCGCCGGCGAGATGGTGACCGGGACGGGCGTCCCGGGCCAGATCGCGCGCATCTCGCCCGACGGCTCGTCGATGGAGAACCCCTGGGTCGTGTTGCCGGGAGAGAGCGGCCGGATGCGCGGGCAGCTCCAGTTCGATCGCACCGGCGTCTTCGGCGGCGATCTGATCGTGACGACGACCGCGGGCCATCTGTGGCGGGTCACGTCCGCGGGCGAGGCCACATTCCTCGCGACCCTGGTCGGCGACGATCTCGAGGGGCTGACCGTCGTCCCGAACGATCCGGATCGGTACGGACCGTGGGCGGGAAAGATCCTGGTCGGTGACGAGGACATCGACGCGGTCTACGCGGTGGACGCGGCCGGGCAGGTGACGACGTATCACCTCGGCATCCGTCCCGAGAACATCATGATCGTGCCGCCGGGCGAGAACTTCTACGGCGTCGACTACTACGGCAATGCGCTGATGGGCGCCTCGGCGTCGCAGTTCAAGGACATGGTGGGCGACATCCTGATCGCGGAGGAGTTCGGCGGCATCCTCTGGCACATTCACTGGAACAGCCTCTCGTTCGACAAGACGCGGCTCGCCCAGGTCCAGCTCTGGGAGCACACGTCGTTCGGTCCGGCGCCGCTGGCGGAGATCGGGCAGTCCTTCGTCGACGTCGCCCTGTCGGGAACCGCGACCGACGACGGGCGCCCGACGGGCAGCACGCTGACCAGCACCTGGTCGGTCCTCAGCGGACCGGGAATCGTCTCGTTCGCCGACGGCCACGCGGTTTCGACCACCGCCCGCCTCGTCGAGCCCGGCACCTACGTCCTCCGGCTGACCGCGACCGACGGCACGCTGACGACGACCGACGACGTGACGATCACGATCCGGCGGATCACGCCGCAGAACGCCGCGCCGGTCGCCAGCGCCGGCCCTGACCAGACAATCAGGATACCCGACGTCGTCGTGGTCGCGGGCAGCGCGAGCGACGACGGGGTGCCGATCGGCAGCGCGATTTCGCTCTCCTGGACGCAGGTGAGCGGACCAGCGCCGGTGGTGTTCGGGAATTCCAGCGCGGGGATCACACCGGTGCTCTTCGTGGAACCTGGCACCTACGTTCTACAGCTCGACGCCCGCGACGGAGAGCTCACCGGCTCGGACCAGGTCACGATCACCGTCAATCCGGAACCGGCCCTCGCGGGCGGCAGCCTGCTGGTGACGCTCTCCAGCCCCGGGCCGATGCCGCTGGGCGCCGAGGAGGTCGTCACCGCGACCCTGCTCGACGCGTCGGCCATGCCGATCGCCAGGTTTCCCGTCCAGGTGACCGTGGCAGGCGCGAACCCGGGGCTGACGACGCTGATCACCGACATGACCGGGACCGTCGTCCTCCCGTACACGGGGAGTCATGCGGGAACCGACGCCCTGCACGCGACCGCCACCGGCCTGTCGTCGTCGCTGGATTCGGCGACGGTCTCCGTCGCTTGGGTCGACATCCCGATCGGGGCCCCGCTGCTGACGCAGGGCTGGATCGCGTCGCCGATTCACCAGTCGACGATCATGGAGCGCGTCCCGGTGGTGCTGTCGAACCAGATCACGCTGACGTCGGGGACCCTGCAGTACTGGCCTTCCGCGCACCCCGACCAGCCGCACACGATCGCGACCGGGCTGTCGGCCGGGCCCGGCACGACCATCGGGACGTTCGACACGACCCTGCTCGCGAACGGTTCGTACATCCTCGACCTCAGCGGCACCGACGACACCGGCCGCCAGCGCCAGAGCGAGGTCCTGGTGGTCGTCGACGGTGAATACAAGCCCGGCCGCGTCGTCGTGGATATCACCGACTTCACCGTCCCGCTCGCCGGCTTGCCGATCACGATCGGACGCCGCTACGACAGCCTCGAGAAGGACAACGTCGGGGACTTCGGCCACGGCTGGTCGCTGAGGGTCGGCCACCCGAAGCTGGAGAAGGACCTCGCGAACAACGTGACGATCACGATGCCGAATGGTCGGCGCACGACGTTCTACTTCTCGGGGAACTACCCCGTGGTCGGGCCGGTCATCATCGGGTTCCTGATCATGACCGGCTACACGCCGGCGCCCGGCACCTACGGAACGCTGACGTCGGACGGGTGCCCGGTGATGACGGTGAATCTCACCGACGATCAGCCCCGCTGCTTCGGAGCGCTGTCGCCGGACGAGCTCCTGTACGCACCTACCGAGTACAAGTACACGGAGCCGAACGGCACGGTCTACGTCATGGGCGCGACTGGCGAGCTGAGGTCGGTCACCGATCGCCAGGGGAACTCGCTGACCTTCCAGCCGAACGGCATCTTCAGCAGCACCGGCAAGCATGTGACGTTCGTGCGTGATGGGCAGGGACGGATCACGAACGTCGATTACCCGGCGTACTTCGGCGGCGAGGACGACGCCGCCCGGTACCAGTACGACGCGGCCGGCGATCTCATCACCGTCGATCTCGCGAAGCTACCGTGGGTGTTCTTCCGGACCATGCACCACACCTACGACGCCACCCACCGCCTGTTGACCAGCGTCGACCCGAACGGGAACACGGCGCGGACGTCCACGTACTACGCGGACGGGCGGCTCAAGACCGACACCGACGCGCTGGGGAACGTCACCCTGTACGCCTACGACCTGGCGACGCGGACCCACACGACGAAGTATCAGGATGACGGCGTCATCACGAAGACGTTCGACGTGCGCGGGTTGGTCCTCAGCCAGACGGATCAGCTGGGCCATACGACCACGCACGAGTACGACGCGAACTGGAACGAGATCAGGCTGGTGAACGCGCTGGGCGAGGTGACGACGGCGACGTACGACACCTTCGGCAACGCGACGTCGCGTACGGATTCGACCGGTACGATCACCGCGGAATACAACGAGCGCCACCTGCCCGTCGCGGTCGTCGATCGCCTCTTGAACAGGACGACCTTCGAGTACGACGACAACGGGTCGACGTCGCGCCTCGCGGACAGCAATGGAACCTTGTTCAAGTTCACCAACTCCGAACAGGGACTCCCCCTGATCGTCGAGGATGCGGAGGGGCGCCGCGCGCGTTTTCAGTACGACGCCGCCGGCAATCCGCTCGCTCGGATCGACTGGCTCGGCCGCGTCGGGCGCGCGACGTACGACGAAGCCGGCCATCAGCTGACCGAGACCACCGCACGCGGTGGCAACACGACGAAGTCCTACCACCTCACCGGCGCGCTCGCCTTCAGCAGGGATCCCAGCGGCTACGAGCGAGGGTTTTCCTACGACCCGAACGGCAACCTGCTGGTCGCGTGGGACAACGCCGGCCGACAGACGAACTCGACGTACGACAAGCTCAACCAGCTGACGCAGACGACGCGCTGGCCAGAGGGGGCAACGGTCACTTACACGCGCAACATCTGGGGTCAGCCGCTGACCATGACCGACGAAAACAACCACACGACCGCGTACGAATACGACACCGTCGGAAACCTGACCAAGACGACCTTCGCGGACGGAAAGTTCACGACGCGGACCTACGACGTCCTCAATCGTCTGGCGTCGATCACGGACGAGCGAGGCCACAAGACCAGCTATGAATACGACGAAGGCTGCGGCTGCTCCGATCGCGTGACCAAGGTGACCGATCCCCTGGGCCACGCGACGGTCACGAAGTACGACCGGAACGGCCGCAAGCTGTCAGTCACCGACGCGAACGGCCGCATCACCCGCAATGTCTACGACAGTCGCGGCCAGGTGGTCGACACCATCTACCCGGACGCGACGTCGGTGCACCACACCTACGATGCGCGCGGTCACCTCGTCTCCACGACCGATCAGACCGGCGTCGTGACGGCGCGGTACGGCTACGACGCCCAGGGACAGGCCACGTCGGTCACCGACCCGCTCGGCAATGCCACCCGTTACGCGTACGACCTCGACGGCAACATGGCGTCGGTGACCGACGCGAAAGGCCACACGACGACCTATGAATACGACCTGTTGAAGCGCATGACCAGGCGGATGCTGCCGCTCGGTCAGTCCGAGACGTTCGCCTACGATTTCGCCGGCCGCCAGATCGGTCACACCGACTTCGGGGGCAAGACCACGGCGATGACGTACGACCCGCGCGACCGGGTGCTGACCAAGGTCCCCGATCCGTCTCTCGGCGAAGCGTCTCACACGTACACGTACTCGCTCACCGGCAGGCGGCTGACGGCGACCGACGGCACCGGCACCACGACCTATTCCTACGACCCCCGCGATCGGCTGCTCACGAAGGCCGCGCCCGCGGGGACGCTGACGTACACGTACGACCCGACCGGCAACGTCGCGACCATTCGATCCTCGAACACGAACGGAACGTCCGTCGACTACGCGTGGGACGCCGCGAATCAGCTCGAGACCATCGCCGACAACCGGACCGGCGGAACGACGAGGGCGACCCACACCCCGACGAATCGGCCGTTGACGCTCGTGCAGCCCAACGGTGTCGGCGTGACCTACGCGTACGATTCCATGGAACGCGTCACGTCGATGCTCTGGCAAAAGGGAACCTCGCCCGTGCTGGGAAGCTGGGCCTATACGCACAACGAACGTGGCCAGCGTCTGACGGCGACGGACATCACCGGCCGACGCGTGGAGTACACGTATGACGCCGCCGCGCGCCTCACGAGCGAGACGATCTCGGGCGCGGCGAGCAACAACGGCGCGATCTCGTACGTTCTGGACGCGCTCGCGAACCGGGTCTCTCGAACCTCGGATGTCGGGGCGGTCCCCACGGCGAGCTATTCCTACGACGCGAACGATCAGCTCACGACCGACGTCGTCGACGCCAACGGCAACACGACCGGCTCTGGCGGTCATACCTACGCCTACGACTTCGAGAACCATCTCGTGTCGAAGGACGGCTCCGTCACCTTGCAGTACAACTGCGACGGCAATCGGGTCGCCAAGACCACGGGCGGCGTGACGACCCGCTACCTCGTCGACGACCTCAACCCGACCGGCTTCCTCCAGGTCCTCGAGGAGACCGTCGGCGGCGCGGTGCAGATCCGCTACACGTACGGCACGAGCCTGATCAGCCAGACGCGCAACGTCTCGGCGACGCCCGCGATCAGCTACTACGGCCACGACGCCCACGGAAACGTCACCTTCCTGACGAACGCCGCCGGGACGGTCACGGACTCGTACGACTACGACGCGTGGGGAATTCTCGTCGGGAGCACCGGAAGCACGCCGAATACACGGCTGTACGCGGGGGAGGAGCTCGATCCGGACCTCGGGTTCCTCAACCTGAGGGCGCGGCAGTACAGCCCGAGCACCGGCAGATTCCTCACCCGTGACCCGCTGGACCTGGTGAACAGCGCCGGGCCGCCGGACGATCGAGAGATCGGCATGGTCGACGCTGTCACCCATCCACAGCTTCGGGCGGTTCTCCAGATCGCCGCCCCGGACAGGGCGGCCCTGGGTGAGAACGTCTTCACCCCCATAAACTGGAACCGCTTCCTCTACGCAAACGCCGACGCGGTCAACCGGCTGGATCCGACGGGGCGCGCGACGGCCATGGAGTACGCCGTCAAGGTCAGCCACGTCGTCCTCTGGGCGTCCAGCTTGTTGCACATAGCGGAGCTGGTGAAAACGTTGACGGACCCCCACGCGTCGCAGAATTCGCGCAACGAAGCGGCGGGCGTGGCGATCTGCACCGGTATCGCCGACAGCGTAGCGTTTCCCATATCCTGGCTCTTGAAGAGTCCCGGGATGGTCATCTTTGCCGCAATAATTGGGCTCTTTTGCCTCGCCACCGGTTTCATCGTCCACGACAGCCACTGATGGGCGCGTGACAGTCGACGCGCCCACCGCGACCTCGCGGTAGGGCGCGGGCTCGGCTGCGATCGGGACGGTGAGAAGAACTGGGCGTTCTCCTCATCGATCTCGCCGCTGCCCAGTCGCAGCTTTGTCCTGCTCGACGGAGCGCCCCAACACCGAAAGGGGGGGCGGACTCTGTAGGCGATTGGAGGGGCAAATGATCCGGAGACTTTCTTGTGTGTTGGTCGTCGCTTCACTGGCGGCGGCGTGTGGTACGGCAGACCCCGAAGCAGCGTCCGACCCGACCGTCAATGCCCTGGAGGCTTCCGGTCAGGTCGAGTTCTTCGTCAGGGTGGTGGGCGCCAACGGCCAGGCCTTCAGCGGAGAGTCGAACAACGCCGCCTTCCTGGATTCCATACCCGCCATCCGCTACTTCTCGGACGTGAACAGGGCACCACCGGCCCGCACGCGCTGCACCGCCTTCCGCTTCACCAAGGTGGTGGGAGAGGCCAGCCCACAGCTGGTCGCGGCCCTGGCGTCGGGCGAGACCCTGCGGAGCGTGCAGTTCGACTTCGTGCGTGGCAATAACTCCGTCTTTCAGGAGGTCAATCTCACCGGCGTCCGGATCTCCAAGGTGGAACAGGCCGTCTCCCCGCCCGAGGAAGGGGCGGACTCGCTGCTCCTGGAGGAGGTGACGCTGGTGCCGGCCGGTACCGCGACCGTCACGCTGACCGCCAATACCCTGAATCCCGACGGCTCGGCCGGAGCGTCCATCGAGAGCACGTTCACCTGCAGGCCCTGAGCACCTGAAGCGCGCTTGCCGGGCGACCCCGCTCGGACATAGAAACGTCGACGCTCGTGCGTCGTTCGCCATCGCCCGCACTCCTCGCCTTGCTACTCGCAGGCGCCTGCGGCGCCGCGGGGACGACGCGCGGAGGCGGGGCGCCGGAGGCCCGCCCCCGGTTGCAGCCCGCGGTGCCCGTGGTCGTCGACACCGAGGCACGCCTGCTCGCGCTTCTCAACCGCGCGCGCGCCGACGCCCACCTGGCCGCGCTGGCGCCGGACCCCGAGCTGCGCGCGGTGGCCTTGGGCCACAGCGAGGAGATGGCCAGCGCGCGCTTCTTCAGCCACGTCTCGCCGACCACCGGCGACATCGAGGATAGGGTCCGCCAGGCCGGCGTGGGTGTCTTGATGGCGGGGGAAAATCTGGCCCAGGCGGCCTCGCCGGAGGCGGCCCATCAGGGACTCATGGACAGCCCAGGGCACCGGGCCAACATCCTGAACCCGAAGTACACGCACGTCGGCATCGCCGTCGCACCGCGCGCAAACGACAAAGAGCCGCTGCTGGCCACGATGGTGTTCGGCCGGCGCCCACGCCCGCCCGGCGGGCCGGCGCAGGCCGCCGCCATCGAGGCCATCGCCGCCCTCCGCCGCGCCAAGGGCGTCTCCGCGATCACCATCGACCCCGTGTTGCAGGCCGGGGCCGAGGTCGGCGCCCACACGCTGGCCAGCGGCAATGCGGCCTCCCCCGCCGACGCCGTCGTGGCCGGCGGCAAGGCGGCGGCCCGCGAGGCTTCCCGGCGCCGGGTGTCGCCAGCCACCGCCTGCGGCACGGTGTTCGAGGTGCTCGAGCTCGACCAACTGGAGGACTACCCGCTCTTCGTGCGAGCCAATCTCCGCCGCGTCGGCATTGCCGTCACCACGCGGGCCAAGGGCAGAGCGACGTTGCTGTCTCTGGTCGTGCTGACCGAAGGACCGGGCTGCGGCAGCCTCCGCTGACGCCCGGGCTCAGAATCCTGAGGCACGGCGTTCGGAGCGCCCCCTCTCCGGTCGGATATGGCGGAAACTACGGATCGAGATGACCGTCGTGAAATCGCTCGGAGCGCTCTTCGTGGTTGCCCTGCTGGTCGCCGCCGGCTGCAGCAATCCGGGAGACGACGACGGCACCGACGGAGCGTTCGCCACGCAGCCCGGCAAGAGCGTGGCCGTCGCAAGCCTGACCAGCGCGACCCTCACCTCGCATGGCGGGGGGCTCCCCGCGCCGCGGCCGGCAGGCGCCGCCTGCAACCCCCAGATCTGGAGCTACACGCTCGATCTCGAAGGCGGCAGCCTGAGCTGGTCGCGTTGCAGCGTCGAGGGTGACCGGCAAGACCCCGCGAGCTTCGTGGTCGACAACGGCTCGCGTCCGCTCGCAGCGTCGGAGCAGGCCGGCGCCGAGACGGCCCTGCGCGGCGTGCGCGTCTCCGCTCGCACCACCTGCGGCTTCGACAAGGACTCCTGGGAGCTGGCCATCGCCAAGGCCGACGGAACGATCACGTACGGCGACGACTTCTACGCCTGCCTCCCCTACTACGAGCACTTCGTCGAGTACGAGGGGCTCGAGGGGCTCCAAACGGCGCTCTCGCAGCTCGCGTCCCAGTGAGGAACCCATTCTGGGGATGCTCACCTACGGCGACGACTTCTACTCCTGCGTCCACATCCAGGAGCACTTCGTCGAGTCCGGCGGGCTCAGATGCGGCTCGTCCGCATCACGGGATCGTGCGGAGGGTCGCCCATCCGTGGGCCGGAACGTCGAACCGGTACGATACGCTGCCGATCGCAACGGTCGTCGTCTTCGACGCGCTGCCGCTGTTGTAGACCTCCGTGATGATGCTGCCGTCGGGGTTCTTGAAGGCGAGCGCGTCGGTGCTACCGGTGATCCCGATGCGCGTCGCTCCCGGCGCGATGTACTGGGAAAAATGCCGAAACGTGTAATAGGCAGGCGTCGCAATCAGTTTCTTCGCTGAACGGTCCACCACCAGCAGCGCGTTCTGAGGCCAGTTCGCCAGGCTCTTGCCCACGGTGTCGAGCACCATGTTCCAGGCGTTGTACGCGTTGACCCCTGCAACGATCCAATCCCGGATCAGCTGCCAGCTTTCTTCGCCGTACAAGTGGTCGTTCTGCGCCTTGTTGGCGTCGTAGCGACTGGGGTCCCAGTAAGGCGTCGAGAAGGTGTAGTTGCCGCACTTGTGCTCCGTCTGCCAGACGCGACCCTTGGGCGCCAGCATCGCGACCGTGCTCTGCAGGTTCCACTGCAGGCCGAAGCCCTTGACGTACATCAAGGCCGCCGCATCGCTCGCAAGCGCGGTTGCCCAGGTGCCGTCTGTCGGGTGCGACATGGTTCCGCACCAGATCTCCGCGGGGACGTTTCGCTGGGCGAACGTGGGCCCGAGGTAGGTCTTGAAGAAGTTGATGAACAGCGTTTGCGTCCATTTGACTTGCGCGTAGCCGGGCTCGTTCTGGGGGTGAATCGCCTCGATCTTGAGCCCTTCCTTGCCGTACTCCTCCACGAACTTGGCGAGATAAAGCGCGTAGGCGCCCTGCGTCTGCGCGTCGCTCTTCATGTTCCCGCTGCTGTCTTTCATCCAGGGGGGCGGGATCCATGGGCTCCCCCACAGATGGATGTCAGGCCTGACCTGCAGGGCCGCCTTGACGTACGGGATCAGCTTTTCCCGGTCGCGCGCGATGGAGAAATTGGTCATCGCGTAGTCGTTTGCCGTTTCGGCGAGCGTGTACCAGCTCATGGCGTAGTCACTGGCTCCGACCGGCAGGCGTCCAAAGACGAAGTTGGCGCCGTCGCGCGCGTCGAAGAGGAGCTTGAGTGCCTTCGTGGTCTCGGCCGAACCGACGACGGAGAGGGCGTCCCATCCCATCTCGTTGAACGTCCCGCCGAACCCTTCCCACAGCTGGTACTTGGTGTTCTGGTCGACGGTCAAATCAGCAGTACCGCTCGTCACCACCGTCGCCGTCCCCTGCGTGTTCCAGTAGGCGTTCGGACCGGAGGTGACGAACGCGGGCACCGTCGCGCCAGCCTGGCCCCCGGCCCCGCCGCCCGCGTTCCCGGCCGCGCCACCCGCGGTGCCGCCGCCGCGTCCCCCGGCCGCTCCGGCAATCCCCGCGCCCGCGGCGCCGCCTCTGCCGCTTTGACCTGCCGCGCCGGTCGATTCACCGTTGCCACCGTTGCCACCGTGGCCACCGTTGCCGTCGCCTGCGCTGCCACCGACCGAGGAGCCGCCACTCCCCGCGACGCCAGTCGTTCCAGCCGCGCCGCTGGATCCCCCGCCGGCCTCGTTCCCCGCCTGGCCGGTTCCCGCCTGGCCGGTTCCCGCCTGGCCGGTTCCCGCCTGGCCGGTTCCCGCGGCTCCGGTCGTTCCTCCGGTTGCATTCGCCCCGCTGGAGCCACTGCTGCAACCGAGCCCGGCTGAGAGACAGAGAACGAGGCCACCGACCACCGGTGGCAGCCAGAGCCGAAAGGACCGAAACGACGGAACAACGATTTTTGTCATTTGTGGCGTGCTCTCATCCTGTCAGTTCCCACAGGCGTGCCCGCGGATCACGAGTGATCTCGCGCGACGTCGATAGAATACCGAGGGGTCGCCTCGGACTACGCCTTGCGCACCGGGTAGCGCAGGTGTGTAACGCCGACGCCCGCGATCACCGTCGGGTTGCCAAGGACGGCTGGCGTGCCGGCAAGGTGGTCGAAGAGGCGAACTCCGGAGCCAAGAAGAACCGCCGCGATGTCGACGTGAATTTCGTCGAGGAGGCCCGCATTCAGGCACTGCTGGATGGTGTCAGCGCCGTGGACCCCGACGGACTTGCCGGCGGCGGCGGCCTTGGCTTGCTTCACGGCGCTTTCGATGCCGTCGGTCACGAAGTGGACCGTCGAGTTGGGCCGCGGCCATCCGGCGGGGATGTGGTGGGTAAGTACGAAGGCGGGTCCCCAGGCGTGGTTTCCGCCCCAGCCCTGGGCGACCTCGAACGTGCGTCGACCGGTGAGCATGGCGCCGAGTCCGGACGTGAGACCGCGAAGGTGCTCGGCGCTCGGGCCGGACACCTTGAACGTCATGGGGTCCGCCCCTCCGGTGTTGAAGGCGACGTCCCCCGAGTTGAAGTACCAGTCGAACACCTCGGCCACGCCATCGTTTGGGTCGGCGACGTAGCCGTCGAGCGACATGGACATGATTGCGACAACCTTCGACATGACGATGCTCCTTTATCCCTTCGATGCCTTGCCGGTGGCAACCGCCAGCTGGGCGTCGAAGGCACGCTTGTAGGCGGGCCGCGCTTCGCCGCGGGCGACGTAGGCGGCCAGGTTCGGGTATTCGTCCAGAATGCCCGATGCTCTCAACCTGAGCAGCACCGACACCATCATCAGGTCGCCCGCGCTGAAGCCGCCGTCGAGCCAGTCGGCATCGCCAAGGCGACGGGAAAGCTGGCCCAGCCGGTCACGGACGCGATCCTGGACGAGGGGCATGCGTTGCGCGGACCAGGGCTTGTCGGCTTCGAGGAGCCTGGCGTTTGCAAGCTCGAGGATCGGCGGCTCCACCGAGCTGAGCGCGGCGAACATCCAGGTGATCGCGCGCGCCCGGGCGTTGGCATCGGCCGGCAGCAGGCCCGCATGGTGCTCGGCGATGTGAAACACGATCGCCCCTGTCTCGAACAGCGCGAGCTCGCCTTCCTCGTAGGTCGGAATCTGGCCGAAAGGATGAAGGGCCAGATGCGCGGGTTCCTTCATCGCCCGAAACGAAACCAGGCGAACCTGGTAGGGCTGGCCCACCTCTTCCAGCGCCCAGCGAACCCGCGTATCACGCGACAGTCCCTTGCCGCCGTCGGGTGACCGTTCAAAGGCTGTGATGGTGGGGGTCATGGTCTGTCTCCGTACGGGAACGACGAACGGGGTTTGCGGAAACCGACACTGTCCCGTGATCTTTTTCGACAACGGCGTATCTCATCCGCCGCCGCGACCAGCTGGCCGGCCCGTGAACCGCATTCCGGAGCAGGCTCAGGGGCACGGACCGAGGTAGATGTCTGCAACATCCGTGTTGTTGCCCGTGACGAGATCCGCGACGTCGTCTCGATTCAAGTCACCCGCTCGAATCCAATACCCGTTGGCGCGGAGCGGAATGATGACGCCGTCGTCGAAGGTTCCGTCCCCGTGACCGACGAGGATGCTCATCGTGTCCGGCAGATTGTTGCCGACGATCACGTCGACTATCCCGTCGCCGCTGACATCGTCGGCGATCACGTGGTCGGATTGGGCCTTCGTGTTCGGGCGTAGACCGGCCACGCCGGAGAAGGTGCCGTCGCCGGCGCCAAGCTGGACGGTCAGATAGTTGTTGCCGTACGTCGCGACCAGATCGGTGTGACCGTCTCTGTTCAGATCCGCGGTCGCCAGCCCGGTGATGTTCACCAGGCTGAAGATCTGCTGCTTCGTGAAGCTTCCGTCGCCGTGGCCGAGAAGAATGAGCGCTTGTCCGCCGGCCTGCGCGGCAGCGTAGACCAGGAGATCCTTGTGACCGTCTTCGTCGAAGTCTCCGGTCAGCAACGTCGCCGGGGTCTGCAGTTGACCAATCGTGAGGACGATCGATGTACCGAACGTTCCGTTGCCTTGGCCGAGGAGCACTTCGAGTCTGCCCGGTCCTGAGGCACCGGCCGCAATGTCGACCTTGCTGTCTTCGTTGAAATCTGCGGCGACGACGCTGTCCCCACTGCCGTTGAGATGGGTCACCAGCGTCGCCGGGGCCAGCTGCCCGTTTCCGGAGCCGCGGAAGAGCTGGATCGCTCCATAAACGCTGAGTCCGATCACGTCTACGTTCCCATCACCATCGAAGTCGCCACCCGCGAAGAACTCGGTACCCACTTGCACGTCCAACCACGACGTCGGCTGGTGGAAGCTTCCCGCTCCGTCGGCGACAGCAACGGCCATGTGTGCCGGCGCGGCGAAAACACCCTCCGGCGCGATCAGATCCGGAACCTGGTCGCCGTTGACGTCGACCAGCGAAACCGGCAGCGCGGCGAAGCCAGCCGCGAAGGTGGTTCTCTGACATCGGTGCGGCGCATCGGGCGCCGAATCGCCGCCGCCGTCGAAGGCGATGCCACCCACGCCACCGGCGCCGCTTGCCCCGCCCGAGCCGCCCGATCTGTCCGCGCCGCCGTGCCCCCCGGCATCTCCGGCTCCGGCCGGCGAGCCGTGACAGCCCGATGCCACCAGGATACCGGCGGCGAGAAGCGAGCCCGGGATGGCTTTCACGACGGACGATCATACAGGAGCAATGCGCCGCGAGGAGCGCACGTTGGTTCAGAGCCCTTCGGGATGGGCGGGTGTTTCGTCGTAGCGGCGCTCGCGGCCGTTGATGTAGCGGACCGGAATCGCCGCGAACTGTTCGGGTGAAAGTGCGAGCGTGGGCAGGTTGATGGCGTGGAACGTGCCGCCGAGCGACTCGAGGTTGCCCCGCGCGTAGGTGCGAATGCCGCAGGTGCGGCAGAACGTGTACGTCAGGTGGGGCTCGAGGTCGCCGGGCGGCGTCCAGCGGTACTCGGAGACACCGGTGCCGTCGAGCAGGCGAAAGCGCTGCGCCCCTTTCGCGAACGCGAACCACGCGCGCGCCTTCGCGCAGTACGAACAGTTACAGCGGTTCGAGCCTTCGTCGAGGTCTAGGTCGGCCTCGAAGCGGATCGCGCCACAGTGACAGCTTCCCGTATAGGTCTCCACGGACATGGTCATCCTCTCGGTTGAGCGCTTGCGTTTCGCAACCAGTGGCCAATCTATGGCACCGGTTGTAAAATGCAAGCACTCAGTCATGGCCTCGACCGAGCCGCGCTCCTACTGCCCGATCAACCTGTCACTCGAGATCTTCGGGGACGCGTGGACCTTGCTCGTGCTGCGCGACATGATGTTTTCGGGCAAGCGGCACTTTCGCGAGCTGATGCAGTCCGACGAGCGCATCTCGTCGAACATCCTCGCGGACCGGCTGGCGTGGCTCGTCGAGAACGGCCTGCTCACGAAGTCCGAGGATCCGACGCACAAGCAGAAGGCGATCTACTCGCTCACCGAGAAAGCGATCACGCTGCTGCCGGTCGTCGTGCAGATCGGCGCCTGGGGATCACGGTGGGTTCCCGACGCCAAGAAGCTCGACGGCGCCGCGCGAAAGTACGTGCGCGCGATCCAGGAAGGCGGGCCGCCCGAGTGGACCAAGCGAATGGACGACCTGCGGGCAGAGCACCTGCGGTGACTGACGGTGGCCGCCGCTACTCCGCGAACGGCGCGTTCATGAGGAGGTCGACGGTCGATATCGGTTTGTAGCCGGGCACGAAACGCTCGCCAAAATCGCGCAGGAAGTTGTCGGCGCTCGTCTCGGGTCGTGACGTGACGAGGTGACGGCAGGTCTCGGTGAATCTGTCCTTCATCTTGAGACGCGGGAATGCGGCGAGGATTTCGGCGATGTCCGCCGGCGGGATCGATTCGATGCCAAACCCGCCGTAGTCGAGCCCGATGCCCATGGTGCCCACGGCAACCTCTGCCTCCTTGTGAAGCGCGAGCGAGGGGGTCGAGTTGAGGGCGACGAGGTCCCAGATCAGCTGGGCGCGGCGCTCCGAGAGGCCTCGGTCCTCGATGAACGCCAGCGCCGCATCGGCGCCGTTGACCTCGAAGCGGTTCGCACCAGGCACACCGGTCGTCAGACCGATGTCATGAAGGATCGTGCCGATCGCGACGACCTCCTGGTCGCAGTCGATCGCCTTCAGCTGCGCGATCTTCGCGGCGAACAGCCACGACCTCACCGCATGGTTGAGGAGGTAGGGCTCGGAGAGCCGTCGCGCGTACTCGAGCGTATCGGTTATGAGCGGCGAGTCGGGTACGGTGATGCCGGCAATGAGACGTGTTCGCGTGGCCATGCTTCGCAAGTAGAGGTGGCTTGCACGAAGTTCAAGGCCGGTCTTCGTCCGGGAGCTCCGAATCAAGCGGCCTGCTGATTCGGTCGCCGAGCTCCGCATCGCGGCCGTGCTACGCGCTTGACGCATTCCGACGCCAGGGGGCTCCTCTAGCGGCCTGGATGACGAGATTCAAGCGCATGACTGAAGGAACTTTCGAAGGCGTCGACGGCATCAAGATCTTCACGCGCGAGTGGCAGCCGGCGGTCAAGCCACACGGCGTGGTGGTCATCTCTCACGGATTCAACGCGCACAGCGGCCAGTACGAATGGGTCGCCAAGCAGTTCAACGCCAAGGGGCTCGCCGTCTACGCGCTGGACCATCGCGGCCGCGGCCGCTCCGAGGGCGAGCGCTTCTTCGTCAAGAAGTTCGCGGACTACACGAAGGATCTCGCGACGTTCATCGACATGGTCAAGTCGCGCGAGCCGGGCCTGCCGGTGTTCCTGCTCGGTCACAGCGCCGGCGGCGTGATCGCCTGCGGTTACACGCTGGAACACCAGGACGAGCTCGCGGGCCTCATCTGTGAGGACTTCGCGTACCAGGTGCCGGCGCCCGACGTCGCGCTGGCGATCCTCAAGGGGGTCAGCCACGTGGCGCCGCACGCGCACGTGTTCAAGCTCAAGAACGAGGACTTCTCGCGCGACCCGGCGGTCGTGGCGGCGCTGAACGCCGACCCGCTGATCGCCAACGAGTCGCAGCCGAGCGAGACGGTCGCCGAGATGGTGCGCGCCGACGAGTTACTCAAGAAGAGCTTCGGGCAGTTCACCCTGCCGCTCCTCATCCTGCACGGCACCGCCGACAAGGTGACGAAGCCGAGCGGCAGCAAGGAGTTCTACGAGAAGGCCGGCTCGAACGACAAGACGCTGAAGCTGTACGAGGGCCACTTCCACGACCTGCTGGCCGACGTCGGCAAGCAGCAGGTCATGGCGGACATCCAGGCCTGGATCGACGCGCACACGGGGACGGAGATCCCGCACCGCCGGCCCGAGCTGCGCACCTGAACCGCATGCCGCACGGGCCCGCGGGGCGGGGTATCATCGCGGCGTGCTGGCACGCATCGGTCTTCTGCTCGTGATCGTGGCGGTCGCAGGTACCTCACGCGACGTCGGCGCGGTGACGTTGGACTGGAAGGGGCACACCTGGCAGGTCACGTCGGGGGGCATGGCAGGTGTGTGCCAGGGCAGTCCGAACAACGTCACGATCGACGCCAACGGCTACCTCCACTTCAAGATCTCCAACAACGGCGGCGCCTGGACCGCGTCCGAGATGTTCACGACCGACAGGCTCGGCTTCGGAACGTACCAGTGGCAGATCGACGGCCCCATCGACACCTACGACAGGAACGTCGTGCTCGGCCTGTTTCCCTACGGCCCGGCGGCGGGCATCGGCAGCGACGGCACGAACGAGATCGACATCGAGTACTCGCGTTGGGGCCAGGCGAACGGCACCAACGGAGACTGGACCGACTATCCGGCGTCCGGGACGACGATCGGCGAGCTCTCGTACACGTTCACGCTGGGTGGCGGGACGCTGTCGACGTCGCGGTTTCACTGGACGACCGCGAGCATCGTGAGCTCCCTGCTCGGCGGGCTGCAGCCAATCGACGGAACGACGGGGCTCATCAAGAGCTGGACGTACGCGCCGCAGAACCCGACGACGAACATCCCGCAGCAGGCGCTCCCTCTCGGCATGAACCTGTGGTGCTTCGACGGCCCACCGACTGACGGCAAGCCCGTCGAGATCGTAATCCGTGACTTCCAGTTCATCGCCGAGGGATCGGGCGGTGGTGGCGGCGCGGGGGCGGCCGGAGGCGCCGGCGTCGGAGGACGCGGGGGCAGGGGTGGGGGTCAGGCGGGCGCGACGGGGCAGGCGGGCGCCTCTGGCAGCGGCGGCACCGCCGCGGGCGGCTCGGGCGGGCGCGACCCGTCGGGCTCGGGCGGCAGCGCCGGGGTCGGTGGCGCAGCGGGCGGGTCGGTCGTCGCTGGCGCCGGCGGAGCGGCCGGCGCTTCTGGCGCGACTGGAGCCTCCGCTGGCGCGGCGGGAGCTCCGGCCGGGGTGTCGGGCGCTTCGGGAGCGTCCGGCGCGGCGGGACATCCGAACCAGGCGCACGCGGGCGGCTGCAACGTGACCGGCGGCTCGCGCGAGGCCGGCGCCGGAGGGCTCGTGCTCGCGTGCCTGGTGCTTGCGCGCAGGTACCGCCGGCGCCCGGGTAGCTGACCGCGCTATCGGCCGGGCGTGGCCCGACTGCGTGCCAACATCTCGGCGGCCTCGTGTTCCCACTGCGCGGCGGCGGCCCTCGCGGCCTGATAGGAGTAGATGCGTGTGGCGGCGAGCGATCTCTCTCGCTCCAGCGCCGCCGCTGCGGCCCGGGACGCGATCTCGGCTTCGCCCGCGGCGCGGGAGGCCGCAGCGGCAGCGGCCATCGCGTTGGCCACGGCCTGGCGCGCGGCGGCGGCGGCCGCTTTCGATGACGGCGCCGGCACGTCGAGGTCGAGCGTTTGGCGCTCCGCCTCTCGCAGGACAGCGACCCGGATCAGCACCGGGATCCCGTCCGTCTTCACCGAGATCGTGTGCGTTCCGGCGTCGACGCGGACGGGCTCGGCGAGCGGCGAAGCGCCGACGTCGCGTCCATCGACGCTGATGTGCGCACCCGGACGATCCGTGTTTATCGAAAGCGTGGCCAGGCGAGCCTTCAGCGACGCCATCTGCGCCTGGACCTGCTGGCGTCGTGCCTGGGGGATTCGGTCCTTCCCTTCTGACAAATACCTCCCGAGCGCCTCGATGGCCTGGGTCGGATGACCGAGGGCCATCTGCGCCTGGCCTACGTTGTAGAGGACCGGAAACTGTGGGCTGATGGTGTAGGCGGCGTTGAACTCCTGAAGGGCCCCCTCGTAGCTGCCGCTTGTCGCCAGCTCGAGCCCGCGCAGGTAGTGCGCGCCGGCCACGGCGCGCGACTCGTCCGCCGCCGCGGTCTGCACCCATCCCAGCAAGAGCAGAGCGGAGAGCCCGAATTGTTGCCGCGACACGGAGCCAGCATAGACAACTTTACGGCTGTGGAGACAGGCGACTCTCCGGCGGCGCAGCAGGCACGCGCGGCAGGTGCACCGTGAACGTCGTGCCGGCCTCCGTGGTCGACTCGACCCCGATCGAGCCTTCGTGCGCGCGCACGATCTGGTCGACGATGTAGAGGCCCAGGCCAAGCCCGTGCGGCGAACGATCCTGGATCTCACCCCGGCGGAAGGGCTGGAACAGCACCCGCATCAGGTCCGCCGGAATCGGCTGGCCGTCGTTGTGGACCTTCAGCTCCACGTCGGGCCCGTCGCCGTCGACCGACACGCGCACCGGGGCCCCGCGGTCGCCGTGAGCGATCGCGTTGCCGAGCAGGTTGGAGAGCGTCTGCGACATCCGCACCGGGTCCCACTCGCCGTGCGAATCACCGTGGACCTCCAGGTCGATCGGACGGTCAGGCCACACGACGCGCATCTCGTCGATCGTGGTGCGTGAGATGTCGGCCAGGTCCGCCGGCACCGGCGCGATCGGCACCTCTCCCAGGAAGCGCAGGCGCGTGAAGTCGAGCAGCGTGTCGATCATCTCCTTCATCCGGTCGGCCGAGCGGCGGATTCGCAACATCTTCTCGCGCGCCCGGTCGGACAGGTCGTCGCCGCGCAGCAGCAGGTCGCCGACCAGCGTGATCGCGCCCAGCGGGTTGCGCAGGTCGTGGCCCAGGATCCCCATCATGCGCTCGCGAAATTCGACCGCCTCCGTGAGCTGCTGCTGCGTGCGTTGCTGTTCGGTGATGTCGGTGGAGGCGCCGATGACCCCGACGATCTTTCCGCTGCGCTCGCGCAGGGGCGCCATGGTCTCGCGGAAATGCCCGCGCTCGTCGCCAGCGAGCGTGCGGTCCATCTCGTCGTCCACCGTCTCTCCTTCGTCGAGGACGCGCCGCCTCAGCCTCGTGAGCTGCGCGGCCTCGTCGGGCGGGAACGATTCCTCGGCCGTCTTGCCCGTCAGGTCGCCCGGCCGGAAGGGGGTGTAGTACCAGACGTAGCGCAGCGACGTGTCCAGCTCGTAGACGGAGGTCCTCGCGCCGGCGAGCGCGATGCGAAACCGCGCCTCACTCGACCTGAGCTCCTTCATGAGCCGCGCGTTCTCGAAGGCGTGGGCGGCGTGAACCGCGAGCTCCTCGGCAAGCGCCGGATCGTCACGGCCGTAGCGACGGCCCGACTCCGTGGTGTACGCGCAGATGATGACGCCCGCGATCTGTCCGCGCGTCACCAGCGGCACGACCAGGACGGAGCGAACTCCGATTCGCACCAGCAGGTCGTATTGCTCGTCGCTGACCGCCAACCTGCGCAACAGGTCGTCGGTCACCTCGGAGAGCAGCTGGAAGCCGCCGGGCGACAGCTGGCGCCACAGCGGGTGTCGATCCCAGCTGGGGATGGCGCGCATGATCGCGTTCCGCAGGGGCGCGTCCGCGGGATTGCGATGGGCGAGATAGGTGCTGTGAATCCGCCGGCTGTCGCCGAAGCTCACCGCGCACCAGTCGGCGAGCTGGGGAATCGCCACCCGCGTCAGCGCCGCGGCCACGTCCTCGAAGTCCGACACGCCGACCAGCGCGTTGAGCTTGGTGAGCATCTCCAGGCGGGTCTGCGCCAGCTTGTGGGCCTGGATGTCGCGGACCAGGAGCGCCACGGCGCCGATCGAGCCGTCCGGCCGGTAGATCGCGTCGAAGGTCCCCTCCTGCGCCCGGCCGAGGGCGGTCATCTCGAACGACTCGTGCGCGCGCGCCAGGTTCACCATCTCGTCGATCGGCCGGCCGACCACCAGCTCGTTCGGTATGCCGAGCTCGGCGACGGTCTTGCCGAGGATTTCGCCCTCTCTCACGCCCATCAGCTCGTGAAGGCGTTGCGAGGCGAGTCGGTTGCAATGGACGATCTTTCCGTCGGACGCGAAGATCAACGCGTTCTCCTCCACGTCGTCGAGCAGCGTCGACAGCCGCTCGGCCTGCTCGCGCAGCCGCGTGCACTCGGCCTGAGTGGCCCACTCGCCAACGGCGACGATCTCTTCGCAGGACGCTTCCAGGTGCTCGTGCTTGATCTGGTCCACGAGGTAACGCCGCACCAGCTCGCGTTCCCTGAACTCGAGCGCCGGATCGCCCAGCGGCAGCATTGTCGGCGGCGGCTGAGCCCTGTCGCCAGCGCCGCCCGAGCGCAGCGCGCCGATGACCTCCTGGACCAGCGCCTTCAGGCGCGCACGGCGGCCGGCGGTCGGAAGCTCGGTCGATTCGGTGAGCGCAGCACGGCGCTCGAGCTCGTCCACGAGCTGGTCGATCGAACCCTCGAGGACGTCGGCGAGCATGCCTCCCTCCTTGATCAACCTGACGCCCACGAAGGTGTCGTCAATCGGCTCAGAACGCCGAGAACATTTCGTGGCGAAGCGCGTTCCTGAGCTTGACCGGCGAAGCTCACCGTCACGTGACCCCCAAACTCTGTCAACTCCGTCGGTGATCGGGCACAATCCGCCCGGCGTGCGCGGGGGTCGCGGCGCGGGGCGACAGGAGGTCATCGTGACGAGTCGGAGAGGTCGGGGACGCGGGCTGACGGCGGGCGTGGTGATGGGGCTCTTGCTGCGGGTGGGCGGGACGGGCCACGCGGCCGACGTCCTCACCCAGCACAACGACAACGCCCGCACGGGGGCCAACACGGCGGAGAAGGTGCTCAGCCCCAAGACCGTGTCGGTGGACAAGTTCGGCAAGCTCTGGACGCTCTACACCGACGGGCAGGTGGTGGCGCAGCCGCTCTACGTGGCGAACCTGGCCGTCGATACAACGGGCGTCGCCGCCCCGGGTATCACCGGAACGTTCAACACCGTCATCGTCGCGACGATGCACAACACGGTCTACGCGTACGACGCCGACAACGAGAACCGCCTGCCGAACGGCCAGACCAAGCCGCTGTGGGCCCGGTGGTTTGGCGAGCCCCGCCCCGGCGACAAGGGCGCCATCGACATGTGGAGCACGAACGATCCCGAGTGGGGGATCGTCTCGACGCCCGTGATCGATGCGGCGAAGACGACGCTCTGGTTCACCTCATGGCACAAGGGCAACAACAGCCCGCACTACCTGCTGCACGCGCTGAATCTCAAGAACGGACAGGACCGGGTGGCGCCGGTGCGCATCGGCGGTCTTCCGCCGGTGGCGCAAAAGCCCTGCGACTATCCCAGCGGCTACAACCCCTGCAGCGAGAAGCAGCGGGCCGCGTTGCTGCTGGCGGGCGGGGTGCTGTACATCGGGTTCGGCGGCACGGACAACCAGCCGCGCAACGACGGGAAGGAGAACGTCCACGGCGGCCTGTTCGCCTTCGACGCCACGACCCTGAATCAGGTCGCCCAGTGGGTCAGCACCCCGTCGGGCATCAACGGCGGCGTCTGGGGCTCGGGCCAGGGGCCCAACGCCGACGCCGACGGCAACGTCTACGTCGTCACCGGGAACGGCACCTTCACGGCCGACAAGCCCAACGGAAAGGACTACGGCAACAGCTTCGTGAAGCTGAAGCTCGAGAACGGCGCGTTCGCGGTGAAGGACTTCTTCACCCCCTGCAACCAGCTGTGGCTCGATCAGACGGATCTGGACCTCGGCTCCAGCGGTGCGCTCTTGCTGCCCGGGACGTCGCTGATCGTGGGCGGCGGCAAGGAGGGGGTGCTCTACCTCCTGTCGCGGAACAACTTCGGTCACTACGCCGGCGGCGGCGGGCCGGGGTGCGCCAACCCCAACGTGGTGCAGGCCTTCATGGCCACGGCGCTGCATGACCACGGCGCGGGCGGCACGGTGCACGGCCACATCCACAGCGCGCCCGTCTACTGGAAGGGCCCCGGCGGCCCGCGGGTCTACGTCTGGGGAGAAAATGACCGCTTGCGGGCGTTCTCCTTCAACGGCACCAAGTTCCCCAAACCCGCCGCTCCGGTGAAGAGCATCTACCAACCGCCGAACGGCATGCCCGGGGGGATGCTGTCGGTATCCAGCGACGGGGCCAAGGCGCGCACCGGCATCGTCTGGGCGGTCGTGCCCCAGAACGGCGACGCCAACACCCAGCGCGGCGTTCAGGGCATCGTGCTCGCGGTCGACGCCGAGGACGTCTCGAAGCAGCTGTGGACCAGCGAGCTCGCGGGCGCCCGCGATCGCCTCGGCCTGTTCGCGAAGTTCGTCCCGCCTACGGTCGCCGGCGGCAAGGTGTTCGTCGCCACCTACGGCGACACCGAGCCGCTCAAGCAGTACTTCGGCAACACGCACCCGCAGCAGCCGCCCGCCCACCACTACGTCGCGGTGTACGGCAAGCTTCCGCCGGCGCACGAGCACCCGGCGCCGACGATCGTCAACCAGGACCAGGACGACGTCACGGTGACGAAGGCGGTGGCCACCACGGCGCTCACCCTGGACACCAGCACGTGCGTGCCGACAGGAACGGGCAACCTGAACTGCACCGAGGCTCTCGCCGCCAAGTTCGGCGCGCCCGCCTTCCACGACCTCATCGTCCCCGTCGGCTACACGTTCGCCGGATGCAACCTGCTGACCGTCACCACGGCCAGCAAGCAGGCAGGGTTGACGGCGTCGACGGGGATCGGCTGGTACGCGGCTGACGCCACGGCCGCCGAGCAGGCGATGACCACGGGGCGCTTCGTCGGGACCGGCGTCCTCAAGCAGGTCGGCGCGGGACAGCTGAAGGTGGGTGGCCCCGCGGTGCTGAACCAGTTCGTGGGCGTGGCCAACTGCCCGGTCGGCACCGGCTCCTACGACAAGGTCTTCAAGCCGTTCATGCAGTTCGAAAACTCCCCCGACGGCCGCGTCTTCCGCAACTGGGATCGCGCGAACAACTATCGGATCAGCCGCGCCGCGCCCCAGTTCGATCGCACCGGCGCCGTCCTGCAGTGACGCAGGCGCTCGCGAACGGGCGAGCGTCTTCGTCAACCGCGCCGGTGGGTGATCGTCTGCGCTGGGCCTGGGAATTCATCGAGTCATGAACGAATCGCGCGCACGGCTCGCTGCGGCTATCGTGTCGACCGTGCTCATCTCGGCGATGGGCTGTGCGCCCGACGCGGCCGATGGAGGCGCCGCCGGCGCCGGCGGGTCGGCTGGCGCGGGCTCGGGGGGGACGTCGCCATCCGGCGGCGCGGACGGCGGTGCCGGCGACACGGGCGCGAGCGGCGCCGGAGGCGTCGCCACGGGGACCGGCGGGCTCGGCAGCGGCACGGCGGGAACGGGCGGCACGGCTGGCGGCAGCGGCGGCACGGCGGGAACGGGCGGCACGGCCGGTGGCAGCGGCGGCGCGACGGGCGGCAGCGGCGGCGCAGCAGGAGCAGGCGGACGTGCGGGTGCGGGCGCGGGCGGAACCGGCGGCGCGGCGGGCGCGGGCGGACGTGCGGGCGCGGGCGGGCGCGGTGGCGCGGGCGCGGGCGCCGGTGCGGGCGGAACCGGCGAGCCGCAGATGATGATCTTCCTGCTCCTCGGCCAGTCGAACATGGAGGGACAGCCGCAGCCCCAGAGTCAGGACAAGGTGCAGGACCCACGGGTCAAGGTCCTCGCCTACGACAATTGCGCGGCGCTGGGCCGGCAGTACAACCAGTGGTACACGGCGTATCCCCCGCTGCACAGCTGCGGCGGGGGCGTGGGCCCGGGGGACTACTTCGCCAAGACGTTGCTTCCGAGCTTGCCCGCCACCGCCACCATCGGGCTGGTGCCGTGCGCCGTGAACGGGGCGCCCATCGATCTGTTTCGCAAAGGCATCCCCCGCACGGGATACACCCTGCCGCCCGACAACCACTGGGCCACGGGCTACGAGTGGATCGTCAGCCGGGCCAAGGAGGCGCAGAAGATGGGCGTCATCCGCGGCATCCTCTTTCACCAGGGGGAGTCCAACAACGGCAGCGCGGAGTGGGCGAGCAATGTCGCCGGGCTGGTCGCGGATCTGCGCGCCGACCTCGGCATCGGCGAAGGCGCGCCTTTCATCGCCGGCGAGCTGCTCTACACCGGCTGCTGCGCCAGCTACAACACGCGCATCAACATGCTGCCCGCGCAGATTCCCAACGCGAAGGTGGCCTCCGCGAACGGTCTGGCCGGCACCGACCAGTACCATTTCGATCTCGGCGCCCAGCGCCAGCTCGGCATGCGCTACGGCCAGCAGATGATCTCGGCGCTGGGTTTGTGACGAGCTCTATCGACGACGCGGGTGGCCATGAGGCCGCCGCGAGGGCCGAGCGGTCTGTACAGCCTGGCTGATCGGATTGTGCACCGCCGGGTCGCCGCGGGCCGGCGGCCGCCCGCTTGCGGGGTGGCATCGCTGTTGCGTAATGTCACCAGCAAAACGAAGGGGAAGGAGACCAGCGTGAGGAAGCTCGTGACGGTTACGATGGCAGTCCTGATCATCTCGGCGCGCGCGCAGCAGGTGTTGGCGGCGGGTGAGCCTGCCGCCGAGGCCAGCGCGGCTCGGCTCGCCCCGGCGCCCGGAGACACCCGCTTCGTCACCCGCGGCGGCGAGACGGTGGAGGGGAAGATCATCGATCGCTTGCCGAACGGGTACCTCGTTCGCGCCGCCAACACGACGCGGGTCGTGGCTTACGAGGACGTCGCGTCGATCGAAGGCGAAGGGTCGGCCGCGTCTGCTCCCGCGGCGCCACCGCCCCCGCAGGTTCAGCCCGTGCCGCCGGTGGCGGTCGCGCCGCTGGCGTTCGCTCCCATTCCGCAAGGCCAGGCTCCCGAATCATTCGGGCACGCGGGCCAGGTGATCGTCACGCAGAGCTTCGGCTACGTCCGTCATTCTGGCGACACGACCAGCATCTTCCTCGACCCGTCGTTCAACTTCCTGGTGACCGACATGCTCACGCTGGGGTTCGAGCTCGCCTACTCCCGGACGAGCACCAGCTACGAGGGGAGCGCGACGCGCACATCGAGCGACTTCGGCGCCCTCGGGCTGGTGGGCATCATGGCGCGGCTCTCGGAAACCGTGTCGCTGTGGCCCAACGTCGGCGGCGGGATCAGCCACGACTTCGACGGCCAGGGTTCGAGCACGCTCGTCGTGGGCGGGCAGCTGGCGTTGCTCCTCCACCCGGCACGGCATTTCTTCATCGGCATCGGGCCCGAGACCCGCGGCGTCAAGAGCCTGGAGGGCTCGGGGCAGAGCTTCCACTACAGCCAGTCGCTGGCCTCGATGATCGGTGGCTGGTGGTGAACGTCGCGCGCGCCGCTGTCGTGGCGCTCGCGCTGCTCGTGAACGCGACGGCGCTGGCGCAGGTGGCGCCGCCACCGTCGCGCATCACGACGCGTTCGGGGCGTGTCGTCGAAGGCGAGATCCTCGAACGGACGCCGGCCGGTTACCTGGTCCGCCTGGCCGATGGAGCGGCGGAGGTCGTCGCCTACGCAGACGTCGTCCAGCTCGACGCGCCGAACGCGCCCCCGGCCCCGCCGCCCCCGGCCCCGCCGCCGCCGGCTCCGCCGCCGCCGGCTGCCGGGCCGCCCCCACCGGCCTACGCGCCGACGTACTATCCCCCCATCGCCGCGGCGCCCGAGGCCCTCGGGCCGGCGCGCGCCGACGCGTACCGGCTGGAGCTCGAGTTCGGCCTCGGCTACACGAAGGTCAATCGCCGCGCCTGGGCCGGCGCGTCCCCCTACGACTGGGAACAGATGTTGTGGATGGGGAGCGGGCGCCTCTACCTGCGCCCCTGGGGCCCGCTGCGCCTCGGCTTCGAGGCCGGGTATCGCTACTTCTGGTGGTACGAGATCCCCTACAACAACTACCGCCTCTCTTATGACGTCGAATCGACGCACTTCGCGCTGCTGCTGCGCTTCGCGCTCGGCGACTACGCGAGCTTCGACCTCGGCGGCGGCGTGGAAAAGTTCGACGGCTTCACCGACCCGGCCGCGGACGCCGCGCTGCGCTTCCACATCCCCCTCGGCAGCCGGCTCGAGCTGCTGTTCGGGCCGCGCGTGGGCGTCGTCTTCGACTCCGACACGAAGCTGATCACGTTCGGGTTCACCAGCTCGCTGGGGTTCAAGATCTGACGACCTGACGGAAGGTGAGGCTCACGCGCTCGTCGGTGACGCGCGGCTCGCGTGGGATGCCGTGACGGAAGCGGCGCTGGCAGGCGCCGCGCATGACCAGCAGGCTTCCGGCCGGCAGCTCCAGCGCGCGGCGCTCGCCGTCGCGCGGGCGGCGCGGCACCAGCGTCAGCCGCCGGGTGGCACCGAGCGACAACGTGGCCACCACGGGGTCGGGCCCCAGCTCCGGCTCGTCGTCCGCGTGCATCCCCATGTTGTCGCGGCCGTCGCGATAGCGGTTCAGCAGCACGTGGTTGAAGCGGGCGCCGGCAAAGGCGTTCACGCGCGCGGTCAGCGCCCGGACCGTGTCGGTGAACGCGCGCGGCTCGAGGGTCTGTCCCGAGTAGCGATACGCGACCTCGCCCGCCCAGCCCACGAGCCGGGGCTGCATGATCCGCTTGCCGTAAAGGACGATCTCGCGCGCGGCCCACGTCACCTCGGCGCGCACGGCGGCGAGGCAGCGCTCCGCTTCGCTGGCGGAGAGCCAGTCGAGCTCGAAGTCGAGCCAGGTGTCGTCGGCGAGCGCGATGCGAGCCACGGCCCGAGTATGTCGCGGGCGCTGGCGGTGATCTGGCCACTGAATCAACTTCGTTCCGTCGGCTTGGGTAGAATCCCAGTCGAGGGGCCAAATGGGCCAGCGCCGCTATCTACGGCTGTTCATTGTGGCGGCGCTGTGGCTGGGCGTGGCGGTCGCCCTCGGCTGGCCCATCACCCGGCTCGCCTCCTGGCTCGCGGCCCGCTCACTCGCCAGGCTGACGCCGGCCCCCTTCGCCACCATCGATTCTCCCGCCGCGAACGCCTCGGTTCCCGCGGAGGTGATCGTCGCGGGACACGCCGCTCACGAGACGATAAGGGCCCCCTTGTGGCTCCTCGTCAGCGAGGCGGGTGGCCCCTGGGAGCCGCAAGCGGCCGTCAACACGAGCGGTAGCACCTGGCGGCAGGCCATCCGGCTCACCTCTCGTAACGGTACACACTGCCGCCTCGTGATCGCGGCCGTCGAGCTTCCGCTTCAGAACGAGCTCCGTCGGAGAGTCGCGAAGCGCTCCGAGCCCGCCTGGTATTGGTCCAGCCCAGAAGGATGGGAACAGAGCGTGGTCGCGATGCGCGGCTGGAAGACGGCTCCGCTCGGCGGCGGAAGCTATCCGGCCCTGCCCGCGGGCGCGCGCCTCGTTGCTTCGGTCGATGTCGTGATCGCCGACGATCGCGCCGGCGTCCTCGAGACCGATCCTTTGCCGCGATACCCCCACTAGGGTCAGCTTTCGTGATCGAGCGTCTTGGCGCGGCGCTGGGCGTCTTGCACCAGCGAATCGATGTCCAGGCTGGCGCGTAGGGCAGGGGAGCACCGCGAGAGCTTCTCCAGGGCCTTCGCGAGCAGGCGTGCGGCTGGCCGCGGCTGCCCGCGCTGAAGATGGTGGAGGGCGGCGGCGATCTGGATGAGCCCCTGCACCGCTGTCCGCTCCTCGCCGTCGAGCTCGCGCCACGTCTGCTCCCAGAGCTCGTGCGCCTCGAAGAACGCGCCCCGGTCGAAGGCCGCCCGCCCCTCGAACAGTCGATCTTTCAAGGGTGCGGCTGACACCCGGGCAGTATCGCGGCTCGACCGAGCAGATCCCAGCGAACCCGTCAGGTTGATTTGTCGCCCGCGACCTCCGGCGCCTGGTCCGGATCGTGTCCGACGCGAGCAACGAGCAAACGTGCGTATCCCCGCGATTCCCCGTGACGAGAACGTCCGGGATTCGGACGTGGCCGTCCGCCCGGACGCTTCGGCGCCCCGCCGCGCCGCTAAATCAACCTGGGAGAGGTGCCGCGACCAGGTGGGCTGTCGGCAAAGTTCCCGATGGCAAATCGCGTGGCCACCCCCAACTTCGTCGGGGAGACCGAATAACAACGGACGAGGTGAGGAAATGACGAAGAACGGGATCAAGCAGGTGGTGGTCGGGTTTGCCGGGATCGGTGTGCTTGCGGTGGGGCTCGCGGCCTCCCCGGCGTGGGCGGTGGATCCGCCGCCGCCGCCCAGCACGAGCACGACCGTGACCGGCGGTGGGATGCCCTCGAGGACCGACACCACCCAGGCGACCGTCTTGGTGACCGCGGTCGACAAGAGCGCGCGGTCATTCTCGGTCAAGATGTCCGACGGCTCGAAGACCGAGATTCAGGCGCCGGCCGAGATGAAGGAGTTCGACAAGATCAAGGTCGGCGACAAGATCGACGTCACCTACACCGAGTCGATGGTGCTCGGCATGCTGCCGCGGGGAACCAAGCCGAGCGTGACGGGCAGCGCCGCCACGATCCCAGGGGCGGCCGGCGCGCAGGTGACGGTGTCGGCCGAGATCGTCAGCATCGATACGACCCACAACAAGGTCACCTTCAAGGGGCCGAAGGGGAAGCTCCGGACCGTGGCCGTGGAGTCTCCGGATCTGCAGGCGCGGCTGCCGAGCCTGAAGGTGGGCGACGTCCTCGTGTTCCAGTACTCCGAGGCCGTGGCCACCGCGATCCAGCCGGCCGCCAAGTAGCGACCCCAGGTAGCGACCACGTACGACGGAGGCCCGGGCCGTTTCGGGATGGCTGACATCCCGGAGACGAAGCCCGGGCCTTTCGCATGAGGTCGTCGAACGCCAGAGATCGCCGCCCACGAGGTTGACCACCGCCGTCGGCGATAGCTAATTGAAATTGATAGCGGAAAACTGCGTCGTCCCGCTGTGCGGTGGCGAATGGAAGAGAGCACCCAGAGATACGCTCTTGGGGAGAAGCTCCAACAGGGCCGACGATCGAGTGTCTACCGTGCGGTGAGGAAGGAGGACGGCCACAAGGTCGTCCTCAGGGTCCTCGATGGAAACGATCCCGTCGCCGGGAAGATAGATCGGCTCAAACACGAGCTGGACCTCCGGTCGACGCTGGAGGGCCTGCCCGCCGTCGAGCCGCTGGCGCTCTCGACGCTCAACGGTGCTCCGGCGCTGGAGCTGGAAGATTTCGTGGGCGAGTCCCTGGAGCGGCTCGTCAGGGAGCCGCTCGCGGTCGAGGACTTTCTTCCGCTCGCGGTCTCGGTGGCGGCCGCGGTCGGGGACATCCACAGCCGCGGGCTCATTCACAAGGACCTCAACCCGGGCAGCATTCTCTTCGATCCCAAGACCCGCCGGGTCAAGGTCGCCAACTTCGGCGCCGCCTCGCGGGTGGCGCGGGAGCAGACCGCCGCGGGGCCGGAGCGCCTGGTGGAGGAGTCCCTTCCGTATGTCTCGCCCGAGCAGACCGGGCGAATGAACCGCGCCGTCGACTGTCGGTCCGATCTGTACTCGCTGGGCATCACCTACTATCAGCTGCTCACCGGCCGGCTCCCCTTCACGGCCAGCGACGCGATCGGCTGGGTGCACTGCCACGTGGCCCGGAAGCCGGTGCCCCCGACGAGGTTCCGCGAGGGGTTGCCGTCCATGTTGTCGGAGATCGTTCTCAAGCTGCTCGCCAAGGTTCCCGACGACCGGTATCAGAGCGCGGCCGGCCTGCAGCGCGATCTCGAGCGGTGCCTCCGACAATGGCGCGAGACGGGGACCATCACGGCGTTCGCTCTGGGAGCCGACGACACCTCCGATCGGTTTCTGGTTCCGCAGGCCGTTTATGGGCGCGAAGCGGAGTGCACAGCCCTGCGGGAGGCCTTCGAGCGCGTGGTCGCGACGGGGCAGCCCGAGCTCGTGATGGTCTCGGGCCCGTCCGGCATCGGAAAGTCCGCGGTGGTGTACGAGCTGCGCCGGCCGATCATCGGACGGCAGGGTTTCTTCTTGTCGGCGAAGTTCGAGCGGGGCAAGCGCGACATTCCCTACCTCTCGCTCATCCGCGCGTACCGCGAGCTCGCGCTCGACATCCTCGCCGAGAGCGCCGAGCGGATCTCGGCCTGGCGGCGCCGCATCATCGACGCCGTGGGACCCAACGGCCGGCTGATCGTCGACGAGCTACCCGAGCTCGAGCTCGTCATCGGCCCGCAGCCCGCACCGCCCGAGTTGCCGCTCGCCGACGCCGAGAATCGGCTGCGCATGGTGGTCCGCCAGTTCGTCTGCGCCTTCGCAGGCCCGGACCACCCTCTGACCCTCTTCCTCGACGACCTGCAGTGGGGGGACGCCGCCAGCTTGAACCTGGTGGTCGATCTGGCGACCGACCCCAACACCAGGTACGTGCTGCTCATCGGCGCCTACCGCACCGAGGAAGCCCCTGAGCAGCCGCTGCTGGCCGCGGGTCTCGACAAGGTCCGCGACAGCGGCACCGTCGTGCGGGAGATCGCCCTCCAGCCGCTGGCGAGGAACGAGGTGGATCGGCTCGTCGCCGACACCATCCATCGCTCGGCGGCGGAGGCCGCCCCGCTGGCCCGACTGGTGCGCGAGAAGACCGGCGGAAATCCGTTCTTCGCCATCCACTTCCTGACGGCGCTGTATTCGAAGCGGCTGATCACGTTCGATCGTGCCGCCGGCCGCTGGACCTGGGACATGGCGCGCGTCCGCGCCGAGCGCACCACCGACAACGTCGCGGATCTGATGGTGGCCAAGCTGCGCGACCTGCCCCGCCAGACCCAGGAGGCCCTGTCGCTGGCCGCCCACATCGGCGGCATCGTCGATCGGCGCGCGATGGCGGACGTGCTGGGGCACGATCCCGAACCGGTGCTGAACGCGGCGGTCGAGGAGGACCTGATGGTCCGGAGCGACCATTCCTGTCGCTTCCCGCACGACCGCGTGCAGGAGGCCGCCTACTCGCTGGTTCCCGAGAGCGAACGGGCCGGACTGCACCTCGAGATTGGCAGGCGGCTGCTGGCGCGAACGTCTCCCGCCGAGCGCGAGGAGAGGACGTTCGAGATCGCGACCCAGATGAACCACGGGGCGTCCTTGATCGCCTCGTCCGAGGAGCGCGAGAGCGTGGCCGCGCTCAATCTGTCGGCGGGAAAGCGGGCCAAGGAATCCGCGGCCTATGCCTCGGCGCTGACCTACCTCACCGCCGGGTGCGCCCTCCTGGCCGAGGACAGCTGGCAGGCAAGCTACGAGCTCACCTTCGCCCTCGAGCTCAATCGTGCCGAATGCGAACATCTGAGCGGCAACTCGATGGAAGCCGAGAGGCGGCTCGCCGCGCTGACCCGGCGGGCGCGGACCCTCACCGACCTCGCCGCCGTCACCTGCGCCCAGATCGAGATCTATCACACCTCGCACCGCACCCCCCGCGCCGTCGAGGCCGCCCTCGGCTACCTGAGGCAGGTCGGCATCGAATGGACGCCCCACCCGACGGAGGGCGAGCTGGCCGAGGAGTGCACGCGGTTCTGGCAAACGATCGGAGACCGTTCCATCGAATCCCTCGCCGAGCTGCCGGAGGTCAGCGACCCCGACTGCCGGGCGACGATGGACGTCCTCCTGGCGACCTTCTCGCCCGCCTTGATCACCGACCCGAACCTGCACGATCTGCTGGTCGGGCGCGTCGCCAGGCTCAGCCTCGCGCACGGAAACAGCGACGCCTCCAGCCTGGCCTATGTCCGTCTGGCGACGATGATCGGGCGCCGCTTCGGCGACTACGCGAAGGGATTCCGGTTCGGCAAGCTCGGGTTCGATCTGGCCGAGCAGCATGGCCTCGCGCGTTTCAAGGCAGAGGTGTACCTGAACTTCGCGGCCCTGGTCATGCCCTGGACGAAGCACCTCTCGACGGGGCTCGGGCTGATCCGGCGCTCGGCCACCGCGGCTGACCACAACTGCAACATCTCGTACGCCTGCTACGCGCGCACTTGCCTGATCACGCTGCTCCTCGCGCAGGGCGGGCCGCTCGCCGAAACGCAGCGGGAGGCCGAGGAGGCGCACGCCTACGTGAAGGGGCGCTTCGAGCTGGTGGCCGAAGCCATCAGGACGGACCGGCAGCTCATTCGCATGCTCCGGGGACTGCTGCCCCAGTTCGGGTCGTTCACGGACGCCGACTTCGACGAGGAGGCGTTCGAGGCCCGCCTCCGCGAGCCCCGCATGGCGATCACCGCCTGCTGGTACTGGATCCGAAAGCTGCAGGCCCGCTTCCACGGGAACGACTTCGCCGCCGCCGTGGCGGCCGCCGAGACCGCGGCACCTCTGCTCTGGACGTCGCCCGAGTTCTTCGAGATCGCCGAGTACCACTTCTACGCCGCGCTGGCCCACGCCGGCCGCCACGACGAGGTGTCGGCCGCAGATGGAGAAGACGGCGAAGGCCGCGCGCGGCACCACGATGCGCTGGTCGCGCACGCCCGCCGGCTCGGCGAGTGGGCCCGGAACTGCCCCGCCAACTTCCAGAGCCGGGCTGCGCTGGCCGATGCCGAGCTGGCCCGCATCGAGGGGCGGGTCGCGGACGCGGAGCGGCTGTACGAGGCGGCGCTGACCTCGGCGCGCGAGAACGGGTTCACCCAGAACGAGGCCATCGCCTACGAAACGGCCGGGCGATTCTGGCGCGCGCGCGGCTACCCGCTGTTCGGCGACGTCTACCTGCAGGAGGCCTGCGTGCGTTACCGGCGCTGGGGCGCCGATGGGAAGGTTCGACAGCTCGCCGGTTTGTATCCGGGCCTCGGCAAGCCGCCTGGCGTCTCGCCGCCGCCTTTGTCGCCACTGCCGCCCCTCTCGCTTGCCGAGCTTCCGGCGACCTCTTCTGATCAACTCGACCTCCTGGCGGTGATCAAGGCCTCGCAGACCATCTCCGGCGCCATGGGCCGCGAAGACCTCGTCCGGACGCTCCTGCATATCGTCATCGAGCAGGGCGGTGCGCGCCGGGCGCGCCTCGTCCGGGTGCACGACGGCGAGCTCGAGATCGCGGCCGAGCAGACGCTGGAGCCGAGAAGGTCGCGACGGAGCCTGCCGAGCCTGCCGGCCGGGCGCGGCGGTGGGCCGCGTGCCCACCTCGATCCTGCACTACGTCGCGCGTACACGGGAGCGCGTGGTGCTCGACGACGCCGCCGCCGATGCCGGGCGGTTCGCCTCGGACCCGTACCTCGCGGGCGCGCGTCCGCGCTCGGTCCTCTGCCTCCCGATTCGCAGGGAGGGGAGGGTCGTGGCGCTGCTCTACCTCGAGAACGAGCTGGCCCCGGGCGTGTTCACCCCCGACAGGCTCGTGGCGCTGGAGCTCATCGCCGCCCAGGTCGCCATCTCGCTCGAGAACGCTCTCCTCCTCGAAAGGGAGCACAAAGGCCGCGTGGAGGCCGAGGCCGCCAGCCGGCGGGCGCTCATCCTGGGCGAAGCGACGGCGCTGGTGTCGTCGACGTTCGAATACAAGGACGTCTTCCATGCGCTGACCCGCCTGTGCGCGCGAGAGCTCTCCGACTGGGCGGTCATCGACCTCGTCGAGAAAGGCCGCATCTCCCGTCTCGCGGCGGCGCACCGGGATCCGGTGCACGAACCGCTGTTGCGCGAGCTGTCGCAGCGCTACTCCCCGCGCTTCGGCGTCAGCTCACTGGCGACGAGCGTCATCGAGCGGCGGCACCCCGACCCACATCCCCGACTTCGCGCCCGAAGAGCTCCGCCGCCACTGCGTCGATGATCGCCACTTCGAGATCGTGCGGGCGCTGGGCGCCCGCGGCGCGCTCTCCGTGCCGCTGGTGGCCCGGGAGGCGCGGTTCGGCGCGCTGTCGCTCGGTTCGGCGACGCCCAATCGCTTCACCGAAGCCGACGTCGAGCTGGTGGTCGAGATCGGCCGGCGCGCCGCGCTGGCCATCGACAACGCCCATCTGCTCCGCGAGACGCAGCGCGCGGTCCGCCTGCGGGACCAGTTCCTTTCGACGGCCTCCCACGAGCTGCGGACACCGATAACGTCGCTCAAGCTGACCATCGAATCGCTGATTCAGCGCGCGGGCGCGCAGCCGCTCTCCTTCGAGAAGTATTCCGGTCGTCTCCAGCGCGTCATGCAGAGCACCAACCGGCTGCAGCACCTGGTCAACGAGCTGCTCGACGTGACGCGCATCGAGCAGGGACAGACGGCCCTGTCGCCCGCCGAGATGGACCTCGGGGCGCTCGTTCGCGACGTGGTGCGAGCACTTCGAGTTCGATCTGGACCGGGCCGGCTGTCAGCGTCGTCGGTCGAGTGCGCGGGGCCCTCACCGGATGCTGGGATGCGAGCCGGCTGGAGCAGGTGGTGACGAACCTGCTCGGGAACGCCATCAAGTTCGGGGCGGGTCGGCCCATCGAGGTGAAGGTGCGTGACGCCGCAGAGGCCGTGGAGCTGCAGGTGAGGGACTACGGCATCGGCATCGAAGCCGAGCTCCTCCCGAAGATCTTCGACAGGTTCGAGCGCGCGGTGTCGAGCACCCACTATGGCGGGCTCGGCCTCGGGCTCTACCTGGCGCGTTCGATCGTCGAATCGCACGGCGGCATCATCACCGTGGCGAGCCGGGTGGGCGAGGGCGCCACGTTCACGGTGCGGCTGCCCCGCGGACGCGAGCTGGCGTCGGCGGCCTAGGTACGAGGGGTGGGGCAGTCGGCGGTCGCCGCCACGGCGACGATGTCCTCGCAGAGCAGGAGGCACTCGTCGCACAGGTTCACCTCGGCGGTGGGCGGCGCGAACAGCATGCTCACCTCCAGCGCACGCTTTCCGCAGAACGAGCAGTGGCGCTTGTCGTGCGGGCGGATGGTTCCGCGCGGGTAGTAGCGGCGCACGGCGCGGTGCACCGGCTCGGGCGCGGCGACCATGGCACTGACGTCCAGCCCGGTGGCCTCCAGGACCGTGGCGATCGCCTTTCCGTTGTTGGGATCCTCCATCGCCAGCGTGATGGTCGTGGCCGTTCGCGCGATCGGCACCAGGCAATAGCGCCAGGCGACGGGGCAGGGGACGAGGGCGATGACGTCGGCCGGGATGGTCAGCTGATCGAGCTTCGCGACCGGCAGCCCATAGGCGATGGGGAGGATCGCCTCGTAGTCCCAGTCGTGGGCCGCGAGGAGCTCGGAGAGCTGCTCGCTGCTGACCCATTTCCCCTGGGGCGGCGCCGGCGGCCGTTTCGGCGCCGACGGCGGCGGGAGCTGCGCGTCCATCGACTGCCGGCAGGACCCGACGCAATGGTCGCAGATGAAGGCCTGCGGCCCGGAGATCAGCCTGCCGACCTGGCGTCGCTGCCGCCCACAGAACGAGCACTGTAAGTCCTCCACGACCACCCTCCGGCGGCGAATCTCTTCCCAACCCGCGGGCCCCACAAGGCGGTTCCCCGTCCGTCAGCCCGGCAATTTTCTGCCGGGCGTCGCCCGGCCGCCGTACCATGCCGGCCATTCCTGCCCTCTCGACCTGGCTGCTCCTGTCGACGTGCCTGGCGCTCGCCGGCGGGTGCGCGGCGCGCTACCAGCACGTGGTCGAACGCAGGCTCACCGCGCCGGATGCTCTCGCCTGCCCGGGATACCTGGTGTGGAACAACGCGCCGGTGCGGGAGGTGTTCCTGGTCATCAACGGCTCGGGAACTCTCTCCAACGCGTTCGTGCACCCTACCTTCGAAGGCCTGGTGACCAGCCGTCCCGTCGCGTATTCGACCTATGACAAGCCGGGTATCTCCGCCCCCTTCGGGGACCCCGCGGCGGTGCGCCGGGACGATGCGCTCCTGGAACGCTACACGCTCGGCCACGGCGTCGCGTGCGCGACCGAGGCGCTCCGCTGGGCGCGCGAGCAGTTCGGGCCCGCGGTGCGGCTGCACCTGCGGGGACACTCCGAGGGGGCCCTCGTGGCGCTGTACCTCTACGACGCCTTGCTCGACGCGGATCCGGATACGGCCGGCAAGATCACAACCCTCGTGCTCAGCGGCCTCGCGCTCCAGCCCATCGCGGAGCTTTTGGAAAGCCAGCTCGCCTGGGTGCCTGATGCCGCCGGGCTGCGGGCGGCCCTGGCGTCGTGCGACTGGTCCGTCCTCAAGGCGCGGCTGGGCATCTCCTGCGCGTACCTGGAGGACGCCGCGCGGCGCCCCTCTGGTCTTGCCATGTTCGAACGCCTGGCGGCGCGCGCACCGGAGGCACGCTTTCACGTCTTCCAGGGCACCGAGGACCGGAACACGCCGGTGGGGCCCGTCCGCGCGCTCGAAGCGTGGAATGCCTCGAGCGGTCACCTCCCCATCACGTTTCACTATTACGCCGGACGTCACGCGGGAACCGACGCCGCGAAGGCCCAGGTGTCGCGGGTGCTCAGTTCGTCTATTCTGTCGCCATGACGCTCAAGGTGATCGGCGCGGGATTTGGCCGGACAGGCACGGACTCGATGCGTGAGGCGCTGAACATGCTGGGCGTGGGCCCCTGCCATCACATGCTCGAGGTGAACGGGAGCGATGAGCAGAAGCGGCTGTGGCGCGCGCTCGTGAACGAGGGGGTTGCGCCCGACTGGAACCGGCTGTTCGCCGGGTATCACAGCGCTCTGGACTGGCCGTCGGCCTACTACTGGCGAGAGCTGGCCGCGTTCTATCCGGAAGCGAAAGTGGTGCTGACGTACCGGTCGGCCGAGAGCTGGTGGACCAGCTTCGAGCAGACCATCATGCGGGGCATCCAGATGAGCACTGAGCCGGAGTCCCTCGGTGTCGCGTTGGTTGCCCAAAGAGTCTTCGGCGGCCGCTTCGACGATCGCGCCCATGCGATTGCGCTTTACGAGGAGAACGTGAAGGCGGTGAAGGCGACGATCCCGCCGGAGCGGCTGCTGGTTCACAACCTGGGCGACGGCTGGGAGCCGCTGTGCGCGCACCTCGGTCTGCCGGTGCCGGCGCAGCCCTACCCGAGCCGCAACGCCGCGGCCGACTTCCAGAAGATGATCCTGAACCAGCCGGCGCGCTGAGCGTCAGCCGCGGTGAGCGGTCAGGCCAGCCAGGCGACGGCGTTCTGGACGTAGGCGCGCACGTGGTCCAGGGCGTGCCGGTCGCGACGGATGCCGTCCCCCGGCGGCTCGGAGACGAAGCTGGGCGCGCCGTGGTCTATGTCCCAGTTGTAGTCGGCGAAGTGGTGGAAGCTCGACTCGGCGATCGCGCGCGCGGGGGCGGCCGGCGTCCGTTCGAAGGCGACGATCAGGTTGAAGGCGTGGCCGGTCGTCTGGCTGCGGCCGCGGGCGATCGCGCGGGCGCGCGGCTCGTCGGTCGGCGGGCGCACCGCGCCCTCGTGCGGGTGCGACGGAAGCAGCTCTACGCGCCCGTGCGGCAGGTCGTCGCGCCGCAGCAGCGGGTGCAGCGGCTCGACCACCGCCAGCGGCTGCACGTCGCCGTTTCGCCCCGAGTGATAGTTCGGCCACGAGATCGCCGGCGTCTCGCGATCGTCCGGGCTGTGGAGGTCCGGCTCCGGTTCGCAGTACTCCTGGCGGTGGAAGAAGTGCGCCTGGCCGACGCCGTCGAGCTGCCGCAGCCACTGGCCCATGTCCTGGTGATCGCGGGCGGTCAGCAGGCCGCCCCCTTCCCGTTGAAAGGCGTTGATGCCGGCCAGGTCGCGCCGGGAGACGCCGTCGCCGCCGTCCACCGCCATCAACCAGATCTGGTCGAAGCGCGCGCGGCTGAGGGTCGACAGCACGGGATCGTCGCCGTGATCATCCGGCTCGCGGTTGCGGGCGACGACGTCCGCAACCGTGGCCAGCTGGTCGCGCAGCAGCGAGAAGCGGCCGACGTGCCAGTCGTCCGGCGCGTAGCCGATCGTGCACTGCAGCAGCACCCGGGGCTGGCTCATGGCGCGCTCTCGGTCGGTGTCAGGCGGGCCCGGCGCTCAGGCTCTGCGCGGCCTTCTCGACCAGGGCCACCACGGCCTTGGGCTCCGACAGAAAGATCGCATGGCTCCCTTTTTGCTCGACGACCTCGGCACCGGCGCGCTTGGACATGAAACGCTGTGTCTCCGGCGGGATCATCCTGTCGTCGGTGGTGACGAGCGACCAGCTGGGCTTCGTCTTCCACGCCGCCTCGCTGATGGTGCCGGTGAGCGCCTTCACCCCCCACCCGAGCTGGGAGTCGGCCATGAACGCCGCCTTGTCCGGCTCGACGTCGGCCGCGAACGCGGCGGCGAACCTCGTCTCGTCGATGAAGAGCAGGCCGTCCTCGGGCGGCAGGATCGGCGGGGCCGGGGCGTCGGGGGGCAGCGTCTTGAGCAGCGTCGAGATGGACTCGCCCTTGTCGGGGATCCATCCGGCGACGTAGACGAGCCCGGCAACCTTGGGATCGTTCCCGGCCTCGGTGATCACCGCGCCGCCGTAGGAGTGCCCGACCAGAATCACGTCGTGCTTCTGGGCCGCGATCGCCGACTTCGTGAGGGCGACGTCGCCCTCCAGGCTGAGCGTCGTGTTCTGGACGACGCTGACGTCGTAGCCGTCCCGCTTCAGCGCCTTGTAGACGCCCTCCCAGCCCGCGGCGTCCACGAACGCGCCATGAACCAGAACCACACTGACTTCGCTGTTGTGCGACATGATCATCAGTTGGGGCCACGCGCGGAACTCGCAAGCGCTGCCGTCAGTTCGTCGGCGATGCGCGTGGTTCACCTGCCAGCGCGTGCCGCCGCGCTGGACCGTATGGCGTGCTTCAGGCGAGGCCGGCGAGAGGCCCGGTCGTGAAGGTGCTGCTCGAGCTGGAGCCGAAGCTGTTGACGTTCACGCCGAAGGCCTGGGCGATCGACACCAGCAGATGGTTGTTGGCGCCGTTCGCGAACTTGGCGTCGCGGGTCTTGCACGAGTCGTTCGGCGGCGCGCAGTCGGGATCGAGCTTCAGCCGTCGCCCGAAACGGAACGGCACGTTCGCGCCGCCGGCCAGCACCGTCGGCACCCCGGCCGATACGTGCAGGTTGGGGTTGCCGAGCTCGCTGGTCGCGTAGATGAGGACGTTGTCGAGGGCGCCCAGCGCGTCCAGCTTCTGCATCAGGCGCGCGACCTTGCCGTAGACGTACTTGTTGTACTTCGCCAGCGGCAGCCAGGTCACGTCGTTGCCCTGCTGGTCCAGCTTGTTCTCCCAGTTGTAGTGGCGCGACACGTACTTGTGCGCGACCTCGTTGTGCAGGTCCCAGGGCAAGCCAAAACCCAGCGAGTCGGTGGCCGCGTTGCGCGCGATGTCCCACGGCAGGTCGTTCATCACCATCGTGCCGAAGCGCGTGAGGTCGCACGCGAAGGCCTGGGCCATCAGGTCGATGAAGAAGTTCGTGACCAGGTCGAACGTCGGCTCGCCCCCGTTGTAGCGCTTGAGCTTGTTGATGTCGGTCGGAAAGTCGGTCGACGCCGGCCGCGTCGGCAGCGTGCAGGACGACCCCGTCGTCGGCATCGACATGAACGACTTCTCCAGATCGCGGATCGCCGCCAGGTGCTGATCCATCTTCTTCTGCTCGTCCGACCCCAGGCGGCCGCGCAGCCGATTGCAGTCCCCCCGGACGGCGTCGATCACGCTCTGGCCCAGGGCGTTTCGCCGCTTCAGCGCCGCCTGCCCCGCGGCGTCGTTGGTCGGCGCGAAGCCCCCGAACAGGTAGTCGAAGGCCTCGAACGGCGAGATGATCTTGCTGACGCCCGACCCGCCCGCGCTGTACGACAGCGTGTTCGCGGCAGTGATGTTGGTGTCGCCGACGCCCAGCACGATGTTGCTCTTGCGCGTCGCGGCCCCGAGCCCTTTCTCGACCGACAGGAACTGGTCCAGCGACGAGTTGCCGGGCTTGCCGCCGTTGAGCGGGCTCCCCGTCAGGATGGCGGCCACGGCGTCGTGACCGTCGACGGCCAGATCGAGACCCTCGACGACGAGGATCCGGTTCTTGAAGCTCTTGCCGTACGTGGCCGCGTCGTCGAACGGCTGCAGCGAGCAGTTCGGGTAGGTGATGTCGAAGCTGGTCTCGGTGTCCGTCCCCTTGCGCGACAGCTTGTCGACCGGGATGTCGGGCGACGTCGGCGTTCGCATCCCCCAGAACTCGTCGGCGACGCCGTGGGGGGCCGAGATCGTCATCAGCTTCAGCGGCAGCGGTTCGCCCGCCGCGTGCGCGAACGAGTCCTCCAGCAGCTTGTAGAACGGCAGCGCGGTGGCGCCGACGCCGACGGCACGGAGAAACGAGCGGCGCGACGGGCTCCGTTTGGGGGGCCTGATGTTCCGGGGCGTCACGGCGTCCTCCTCTGCACGAACTGGGGGCTGCGGATGAACGCGATCAGCACGTCGGCCAGGCGGCCCTGCTGCGCCTCCGGCAGCTCCTTCCAGAGCGCGATGAAGGCGTTCTCCGCGCCCGCGATGCTGGCGTCGCTCCGCGCCGCGGTGCTGTGAAAGATGTGCCGCGCCAGGCAGGTCTTCACCGACGTGCTCTGCGCCAGAGCGGCCACCAGCTCCGTGCTGTCGGCGTATGTGCCGTCGAGGTCCGAGTCTTCGGCGATCGTGACGTTGGTGTCGACGGGCTTGCCGTTCTCGGTCGTCCGCAGCCTGCCCATGCCGTCGAAGCTCTCCAGCGCGAAGCCGAACCCGTCGATGGTCTTGTGGCAGGCGGCGCACTCCGGGTTGGCGGCGTGGGCCTCGAAGCGGGCCCGCGTCGTCTTGGACGGATCGGCGGCCGGGAAGCTGACGGCGAGTCTGAGCTCGCCGGGATCGGGGACGGCCAGGCAGGCGATGCGCCGCATGATCGCGACGCCGCGGAACACCGGGTGGCTGCCGTTCGTGACCGCGAACACCGAGAGGAACGCGCCCTGGCCCAGGATCCCGCGCCGCTTGACGCCGGTCAGCGACGTTCGCTTGCCGGCGCCCGCCGACGTGACGCCGTAGACGGCCGCCACCGGCGCTTCGGTGATCGTCCAGTCGGCCGTCAACAGCTCGGCGACGGTGCCGGTCGAGTTGTAGAGCACCTCTTCGATGAAGGCGCGGCTCTCGTTCTCCATCGCTTGCGCGGCGCCGGCGAAGTCCGGGTAGACGGAGTTCGCCTTCTCGCGGTGCGCGACGTCGTCGATGCCCAGCCACTCGCGAACCACGCGCACGAACCGCGCGCGGCCGGCCGGCGTCGCCAGCAGGCGACGCGCCTCCGACTCGCGCCCTTCGGGCGTCGCGAGCATGCCCGACGCCGCGTTCCCCAGCAGCGTGGCGTCGGGCGGCCCCGACGTCATGAGGTACGCGAGCGCGCTCGCGGTCTCGTTGGACGTCAGGGTGAACGTCGCGCCGGCGCCGGCGTCCCCGAGCTCGGTCAGGTACAGGAACTCCGGGGACTGCAGCAGGATCCGGGTCAGCAGATCGATGCCGTCGTTGTACGTGTAGCCGTCGGCGGCGACGTGGTAGGCGGACGTCGTTCCGGAGACCAGCGTCGTCACCTCGTCGTCGGTCAGCGGCCGCCGGTAGGCCTTGGCGCCAAAGCTCTGGAGAAAGGATTTCGCGCAGGCCTCGCCGCCCGAGGCGGTGGGGGTCGCGCACGGCGAGAGCGCGGCGAGCTTGCCGTTGCCACGCGCCTCGGTGACGAGCGCCTGGGCGGCGGTGTCGAGCTTGTCGGCGAGCACCGGATCGACCCGCTGCGCGTCGTTCACGGTGAACGCCGCGCCCGCGGGCGAGTTCGTCGGTCCCTGCCGCGCGTCGGGCGGGAACGAGAACGTGGCGCTCGGGGCCATGGTGGTCCCGAGCAGCGCCTGCACCGAGGCGTCGTACTCGGCGTTCGTGAGGCGCCGGATGCGCGCCGGCAGAGTGGGGTTTCCGTTGACGGCGCCGCCGCCCACGCCCGTGCCGGAACCGCCGGCGCCCGCGCCGCCCGACGTCCCCGCCGAGCCCGTGCGGGCGCTGCCAACCTCGCCCTGGCACGCGGCAGCGCCGGCGTAAGCGCCTAGCAACACAATGGCGAAAAGCGGAGAGGGAAAAGGCCGCATGACTGGCACCACCGTCCTCTTAAGAGAAGGGCGAAGCTTACTGCGACCCACTGAGGAACTACAACAGCCGACATCGTCGGCCGTCGTCGACAGCCGTCATCGACAGCCGGGCTACGGCGCGCTACTGATTCAGGTCGAGCGGGGGGCCGTAGAGGCTCTCGCGGAATTCGACGTAGCCGAACGAGCCGCTCCCCTTCACCTCGAGGACGACCGCGTCATTCGCGTCCACCTCCTGCAGGAGCGAGGAGGTGGAGTACGTGATGACGGTGTTCCCGTTCGGCAGGCGCTGGACGTCGCCGAAGTTCGTGGCGCCGCCGTTGCTCTTGAAGGCCTTGATCAGATGGCCGTCCAGGCCGAACTCGAAGGCCTGCGACTTGTTGGTGCCGGCCCCGTTGTTGGCGAAGAGGATGATGCTGGCGTCGAGCAGCTGGTGGCCGTGCTGCACGCCGCCCCAGGCGGTTTTTCCGCCGCTGGTCTTCGCCGACAGCTTCCACATCAGGGCGCCCGCGCGGCTCACGACGGCCAGCTCCTTCTGCCAGTCCGAATAGGTGTAGGCGTCTTCCTTCTTCGAGTAGCGGATGGCGTTGCCGTGGCAGTTGCTCATGCCGGTGCCGGTGCTGGTGACGTTCGTGGCCTCGAAGACCTCCTTGGTCGTCCCGGCGTTGTTGATCTCGAAGATGCTGTTGCAGTCGGCCTCGCCGTAGTCGAGGTACGCCATGATGTCGCCGCTGACGGCGGTGACGTCGTGCGACGCCTTGGTGTTCGAATAGGTCTGGGTGGTCAGGCCGTCGATGCTCACGCGCCGGAGGGGCGCGCCCGACAACGTTTCGTTCACCAGCCAGATGCTCTGACTGTCGGCGGACATCTTCGCGTGCGCGATGCCGTCCGTCGATTCGCCCGAGGCGGCGGTGTACCACCAGACCACGTCACCGTCGCTGTCGAAGATGAACGGCACCTTCGAGTTGGTGCCGTTCCAGAACGACGTGATGAAGAATCCCTTGGAGAGGGCCGCCGCGTTCTTGACCGAGAAGCTCGTGATCGGGTTGGCGCTCGACTTCGCGCCCGTGGTGACGGTCTGGTCGGTGCTCGTGTACGTCTTCGCACCGTCGCTGGCCACGACCCGGAAGTGATAGGTCTTCGCCGGCTTCATGCCGAGCAGCAGGGTGCGGTTGCTCGCCCCCACCATGTCGACCGGCGCGGTCATGCCGTAGGTCGTGTCGAGCCCGAAGTCGATGTGCGCCGACGTGATGCCCGTGGCGGTGATCGACCAGGTGACGATGCCGACCGTCGTGGGCGCGGTCGCCTTCGTCGCGCTCGCGAGCGCCACCGCGATGGTGAACAGGTCGCCCCCGCTGCTGCCGCCCGAAGCCGCTCCGCCGGTCCCACCGCGCGCACCGCCGGCCGTGCCGCCCGCTCCCATGCCGGCGGCTCCGGTCGCGCCGCCTCTGCCGGCGGCCCCCGTCGTCCCCGCGGCGCCGGTCGCGCCGGCCTCTCCCGTGCTGCCGGCGGCGCCGCTCATGCCTGCGGTCCCGGCGCCGGTCGTGCCCCCGCGTCCGCTTCCCGCGCCCGCCACGCCGGTGGTGCCCGCGACGCCGGTTCCTGCTCCGGCGGCCCCGGTGGTACCCGCAGCCCCGCTTCCCGCGCCGGCGGCGCCGGTGGTGCCGGCCGCGCCGGACGACCCCGCGCCGCCCGAGTCGTCGGGGTCATCGCCACCGGACTGGGCGCATCCTGCGAGCACGACAAAGCTGAGCGTCAGAAAGGACCGAAGTACACGAGCCATGAGCAAACCTCCGGGGGGGCCTCGAACACGGTTGCGAGATTTGCACGTTTGATACGGGCCAGGGGGCCGTCCGTTAAATTAGCGGGCCTAAAAACCGACACGGGACGCGAAAATTTGTGACCCGTTTTCAGCTCCGCTGAGCCGCGCGGCGTCTCAGCGGGTCAGCTCGCGCAGCGCGTCCTTGCCGATCCACCGCGCGGCCGGCTCGGGCGCGCTCGCGAGGCGGCGCGCCAGCGCGACGGCGGGCGCGGCCAGCGCGCCGCCGCGCCGGCGGCCGAGGCCGCGCAGCGCCCAGCTCACCGCCTTCTTCACGAAGTTGCGGTCGTCGGTGGCGGCGGCCTCGATCAGCGGGAAGAACCGCTCCAGCGTGGCGTCGGGCGCCGTCTTGTCGTGCAGCGCCACGCTGGCCAGCAGCGCGAAGGCGGCGCGCCGCTCGAACTCGGGGCGGCGCTTCGCCCAGGCGACGATCTTCGCCGGCGCGTGGGGCGTGCGATCGAACAGGTGAAAGCAGGCGGTGTCGCAGATCGCCCAGTTGTCGAAGTCCTTGCACCACCGATCCATCTGCGCGGGCGTCACCAGCGCCGGCTCGTCCACGAAGCAGGCGAGCATGCGCGCCTCGTACCACCCGGTGTCCCACAGCGCGGCGGCGAGCGCGTGGTCGGGGCCCAGCGTCTTGCCCTGCTGGCGCAGGACGCCCACGGCGACGCCGAACGCCTTGTCCGACGGGATCGCGTAGCGGGCCATCCCGTCGCGCGTGGCCTTCTTGCCGTTGCGGCGCAGCCACGCGACCGCGGCGTCGGCGCGGGTCTTGGCGTCGGTCTTCGTCGTGGGCTTCGTCGCGGACTTCGTCGTGGGCTTCGTCGCGGACTTCGTCGCGGGCTTCGTCGCGGGCTTGGCGCGACGATTCTTTTGGGGAGTCACGCCGTCACCGTAGCTCGCCCGCGTCGCGAAGGTCCACCGCCCCCGCGTCACGGTCCTGACCGTCTGGTTTGGCTTGACGCCTTCGCGGCCAGAAACGGAAGATTGTCGAAATGCGAGTTGCCCTGTGCTTGGGGGTCTTAATCTTGGTGGTCGTCGGGGTGGGGGGAGGGCGGGCCGCCCGCGGCGGGGCGCGGCCCCAGCAGCGCGATCCGGCCAAGGAGCTGCCGTACACCGCCGCGCTGGAGACGATCGATCCGAAGCTCGCGACGCTGTTTCGCGAAGGGACCGAAGCGCTCGACGCGGGCAAGTTCCCCGAGGCGCGGCAGGCCTTCGAGAAGGTGCTGGCGCGCGCTCCCGGTCACGCCCCGACGCTGCGACGCCTCGGCTACGCCGTCCAGGCGATGGGTGACGCGAACCGTGCGATCGAGCTGGCGCTGCGGGCCCGCGACCTCGCCCCCGGTCGCGAGGGGGACTACGCGCTGGCGAACGCGCTCAATGCCGAAGGGTCCCGGCCGTCGCTGGATCAGGCCGCCGAGCTCGCCGAGCACCTGATTCCGCACGACCCGGAAGTGGGGGAGGCGGGGCTGGCCGCGATGATCTTCGCGAAGCAGAAGGACGTGGCCGCGTTCGGACGGGCGGTCGCGGTGCTCGAGCGGCTGGAGCCCGACAGCATCGCCACCCACTACCTGGGGGCGGCCTACTACGCCGAGCGCGACGATTTCAAACGGGCGTCGGCGGCGATCGATCGCGCCGAGGCCCTCGGGTTCCCCGCCGCCGAGGCCGAGCGCTTCCGGCAGGAGGCCGGCATCACCCGGCAACGCACGCTGCGGCGGGTGGGAACGGTGGCGGTCTGTGCGTTCGGTAGCTGGGTCTCGGGTCTCCTCCTCATCTTCCTCGTCGGCAAGCTGCTGAGCGCCGCGGCGCTGCGGGCGATCGAACGGCACGCCCCCGATCGCGGCCCGGCCCTGGTGACCGCGACGCGGGCGCTGCGGAAGGCGTACGGGATCGCGATTGCCATCGCCGCGGTCTACTACTACCTGTCGATCCCGTTCGTGGTCGCGACCGTCGTCGCGGCGGTGGGCGGGGTGTTCTACGGCATCCTGCTGCTGGGCTGGATCCCGATAAAGCTGGTGCTGGTGCTCCTGGCCGCGGGGGCCTTCACGGTCTGGGCGCTCGTCCGCTCGGTGTTCGCGCGGCGCACCGCCGAGCCGGATCCGGGGCGGCGGCTCACCGACGCCGAGGCGCCCGCCCTGTGGACGGTTATGCGCGAGGTGGCGGGGGAGGTGGGGACGCGCCCCGTCGACGACATCTTCCTGACCCCCGGAACCGAGGTGGGGGTCAGCGAGCGCGGCACGATGACGGCCCGCCTGCGCGATCGCGGCCGGCGCTTCCTGGTCCTGGGCGTCGGTGTGCTCGAAGGGATGACGGTGCGCCAGCTGCGGGCGGTGCTGGCCCACGAGTACGGCCATTTCTCGAACCGGGACACCGCCGGGGGCGACGCGGCCGCGGCCGTGCGCACCGCGCTGATGGGCGCCGTCATCCGCATCGCCACCAGCGGCGGCGCTCACGTCTTCAACCCGGCCTGGCATTTCCTGCGGGCCTTCAACGCCCTGTTCGAACGCGTCGCGCTGGGGGCGTCGCGCCTGCAGGAGGTGATGGCCGATCGCTTCGCGGCGGCGGCGTACGGCGGGGCCGTCTTCGCCGAGGGGCTGGATCACGTCGTGCGCCGCACGGTCGAGTTCACCGCCGAGGCCGACGTCGTCATCGAGCGGGCGGGCAAGCAGCGGCAAGCCATCGCGAACCTCTACGCGCCGCCCACGGCGGGGAGCGTCGACTTCGTCAAGATCGAGCAAGAGGTCGCGAAGACGATGGCCGACGCCGGCTCACCCTACGACAGCCACCCGCCCGTCGAGCGCCGCATCGCCTGGGTGGCAGCCTTCGAGACGCCGCCCGGGGCGCCCGCCGACGTCCCGGCCTGGAGCCTGTTCCCCGACCGCGCCCGCTTCGAGCTGGAGATGACCCGCGTGATCAACCAGCGCCTCAGCGAGCAGGGGGTGATCGACCTGCACGCGCCGGCGCCCTGGCGGAGGCCGCCGGGGCCGCAGGCGCCGCCCGCGGCCCCGGCGGTGGGCTGAACCAGGGCTGGCACGGAGGGGCGGCGCCCCCTACCTTTACGCCGCAATGCCGTCGGTATTTACGCGCTATCAGAAGTTCGTCGTCGCCGTTCTCGCCTTCCTGCAGTTCACGATCATCCTCGACTTCATGATCATCGGGCCGCTGGGGGCGCTGCTCCTGCGGGACCTGCACATCACGACCCGGCAGTTCGGCCTGGCCGTCTCGGCCTACGCCTTCAGCGCCGGCGCCTCGGGCCTGCTGGCCGCCGGCTTCGCCGACAAGTTCGACCGCAAGCGGCTGCTGCTGTTCTTCTACGCGGGGTTCCTGCTGGGGACGTTGCTGTGCGGCGTGGCCGGGAGCTACCACTTCCTGCTGGCCGCCCGCATCGTCACGGGCCTGTTCGGCGGCGTCCTGGGCTCCTGCATCATGGCGATCGTCGCCGACCTGTTCCCGCTGGAGATCCGCGGCCGGGTGATGGGGACGATCCAGACGGCGTTCGCGGCCAGCCAGGTGATGGGGCTACCGCTGGGGATCTTCCTGTCGAACCACTGGGGCTGGCACGCCCCCTTCATCATGATCCTGGCGGTGGGCGCGCCGGTCGGGCTGCTGATCGCGGCCCGCCTGCAGCCGATCGTCGAGCACATGAAGGTCCCGTCGACGCGGAACCCGGTGCAGCACCTCGTCGCAACCGTCAAGCAGGGGCGCTACCTGCGAACCTTCCTGGCGACGATGATGCTGGCGACCGGCGGCTTCATGCTGATGCCCTTCGGCAGCACCTTCACGGTCCACAACATGGGCATCCCGCTGGAGAAGCTGCCGATCATCTACGTGATCACGGGCGCGGTGACGCTGGTGGCCGGTCCGCTGCTCGGCCAGGTGGCCGACACGATCGGCAAGTACAAGCTCTTCGCCATCGGCTCGACGGTGGGCGCGGTGATCGTCGCGATCTATTGCAACCTGGGGCTGACGCCGCTGGCGACGGTGGTGATCATCAACGCCGCGCTGTTCGTGGCGGTCACCTCCCGGATGATCTCGGCGCAGGCCCTGATCTCGGCCGTGCCGGAGCTGCAGGACCGCGGCGCCTTCATGTCCGTCAACGCGGCGTTGCAGCAGTTCTCGGGCGGGCTGGCGTCGTCTGTGGCCGGGCTGATCGTCGTGCAGGGGGCGGACGGGAAGCTGGCGAGGTACGACGTGCTCGGCTGGGTGGTGGTGGGCGCGATGATGGCGGTGGTCGGGCTGATGTATCCGATTCACCAGGCGGTGATGCGGAAGATGGCGGCGGGGGCGGCGGCGAAGGCGGCGGTGGCGGCGGGGTAGGGGGGTAGAACTGGAGCATCTGCTCTTCATCGCGCGCCACGGCGAGACCGCGTGGAACAGCGTGGGCCGGTGGCAGGGCAACACGGACATCCCGCTGTCGGAGCTCGGCCGCGCCCAGGCGCGCGCCCTGGCCGCGTCGCTGCGCGGGCGGGGGATCGCGGCTGTGCACGCCAGCGATCTGCAGCGCGCGACCGAGACTGCGACGATCGTCGCCCGCGAGCTGGGCATCGTCGCGTGGAGTGTCGACGCCCGGTTGCGTGAGCGGGGGTTCGGCTGCTTCGAGGGGCTCACGCGCGAAGAGTGCGCGGACCGGTATCCCGAAGCGTGGGCGGGTTACCTCGCGGATCGGCGCGCGACGCCACCCGGCGGCGAGCCGCACCCCGAAGTGGCCGCTCGGATGGTGGCCGCGCTGACCGGCATCGCGCGCGCCCCCCGCGCGGCGGGCGAGGCGACGCTGGTGATCTCCCACGGCGGCGCGATCCGGACCTTCATGCATGCGGTGACCGGCCTGTATCCCCCGCCGATCGAGAACGGCGCGGTGCTGCTGGCCCGCTACGCAGGCGCGCGCTTCGTCTCTGTCACCGCCGCTTGACCTACGGGATCGGCGGCGGGTTGGGCGCGCGCTTGGCTCTGGAGTTGAAGCCCCCCGGCACCGCCGAAGAATGTTGCGCAAAGGTCACACATCCGGCCGTGAGGCTTGCCAACGATGCGGTACCTCGTGTGATGCGGGGACGTTGGGAGGAGCCCTCACATGCGCAGTCCCCGTTCGTTCGCAGGTGCAACCCACAAAACGATTCTTCTGGCCGCCACGCTGTTGGTCGCGTGCGGCGACGACGAGGTGCAGACCGTCTCGGAGGCGCTGACCGTGACACCGCGCGATCCGGTCGTGGTCGCGTACGAGGACCTCGACGTCTACGTCCCCCCCCGGTTCAACGTCCCCTACACAGGCGCGGCCGCCGCCGCGTTTCCGAACGGGCTCCCGCTGAGCATCGGCTCGGGGCTGCGCTTCCGGCGCGGGGGGAAGTTCGGGATCTCGTTCTACGGGCTCACCGACCGCGGGCCCAACACCGACGCGCCGGCCTACCTGGATGCCGCCGGGGTGTCGCACGCCACCAAGGCATTCTTGAGCCCCGCGTTCACGCCCCAGATCGTGTTCATCGACGTGCTCCCCTTCTTCGGGCCGGTCGTGACCCGCACGCTTCCGCTGAAGTTCGGGCGCACCCCCGCCACCGGCCTGGCCCTGACCGGGGCCACCACCGAGGTGGGGCTCTCGCCCGAGACGCTGGCCGCGCTGCCGTCGTCGGCCACCGGCGTCGACAGCGAGGCGATCGACGTCGACCGCCAGGGCAACATCTGGATCGGCGAGGAGATCGGCCCCTCGATCCTCAAGGTGAACCCGAACAACGGGCAGGTCACCACGCGCCTCATGCCGGGCGCGGGGCTCCCGGCCATTCTCGCCAGCCGCCAGGTCAACCGCGGCTTCGAGGGGCTGGCGGTGACGCCGAACGGACAGATCTACGCGCTGGTGCAGAGCACGCTGGACGTCGCCGCCACGACCAAGGGCAAGGCGCAGTTCATCCGCCTGGTTGGGTACGATCCGGCCACCGGCGCCACCCAGATGTTCGCCTACCCGCACGACGTCGCCCAGTACGCGAAGAGCGGCGACGCCAAGATGGGTGACCTCTTCGCCGTCGACGACAAACGCTTCCTCCTGATCGAGCAGGGCAAGGACAAGGACAAGAAGCTCCGCAACCTCGTCTACACGATCGACATCTCCGGCGCGACCGATCTGACCGGCAAGGTGCTGGCCGGCGGGAGCAACGCGGGGTTGGAGCTCGAGTACGGGACGGCCGACGAGATCGCGGCCCAGCTCGTCGTCGTCAAGAAGTCGCTGCTGGTCGATCTGCGCGCCTACGGCTGGACCGACGAGAAGTCCGAGGGGCTCTCGCTGGTCGACGACCAGACGCTGGTCGTATCGAACGATCAGGACTTCGGCGCCACCGGTGAGATCACGGGCGACGCGACCAGCACCGACCCGACCGCCTACGTCGTCGGCGCCACGGGCGCCCTGACGATCAACGGCGTCCCGTCGCCAGGCAAGTACGAGGTCCACGCCATGGCGCCCGAGGCGCAGCGCTCGCATCTGTTCGTGCTTCGCCTGGCCAAGCCGGTCACCGCCTACTTCCCGCGCTGACGCGTCGGCCTTGCTCCGCCGCGCGACCGGCGCGATTCTCCCGGCTCGCCTGTTGTCGAGGCCGGGAAGGAGCGGAGCGTGGCAGAGGGGCAAACAGACGGGCAGGTCATCCGCGCGGTCGCGTCCCTTCTCCTGCTTCCCGCCTGCGGAACCATCATGTACGCGGGCGAGACGAGACCCGATCACGAGGTCGCGACCATCGTGGCCGTCGGGACCAACGTCACCCGGATCGACGAGCGCGAGACCAACCAGCTCGGCGGCGCGTTCGTGGTGCTGCTGGGGACCCATTTCGTGAGGGCCTCTTTGAGCGACCGCGGCCGCTTCTCCTATCACGACCAGGCGGTCTGCTTCGAGGCCGAGCCGGGCCGCATCTATCGGACGAGGCCGCGCTACTTCGCCCAGCGGTGGGAGCTGGAGATCATCGACGACGATTCCGACGAGCTGGTCGCTGCGCGCCACGTGGACACCGCGGCGACGGACTGCTCAGAGTACGAGCCGGTCCCGCTGTCCGTGGCAGCGGCCGTGCCACCTGTGCCGGCACCGCGGCCGGCGCCACGGCCGGTGGAGGCACCCGGGCGACTGATCCTGAAGGCGCCGCTGCTGCTGGCGGGCGCAAACGAAGTGAGCGCCGGGGACGAGACGGCGGTGGAAACCGGGAGCGCGCCCGAAAGCGCCGGCGACGCGCCGGAAACCGCCGCCGCGCCGACGGCAGCCGCACCCGTGGCGCCGGCCGCCGCCCCCGCGGGCGCCGTTCGCGCTCAGCCCTCGCCACCAAGGCCCATGCACAGGCCGGGGACCGGTTTCGGTTTTCTGTTCGGCGGCGCGCTGGGCGGCGACGAGATCCTGCGCGGCTATTACACGGACGGCAGCACCGACACGATGCGCGCCGGCTCCGGCCCCTTCATAGGGCTGACCGCTAGCTGGACGCCCATCTGGCTTTGGCAGCGTCTCGGTCTGGGCGCCACCGCCGGCATCGGTTTCAAGTTCAACGTCCTCGGCGACGACGACAACAATGTGTACCTGACCAGGTTTCCCGCAGACGTCTCCCTGCAAGCGCTCCTTGCCTTGGAGCAGCGCTGGTATCTGGTCCTTCGCGGCGGAATTCAAAAAGACCTGCGTGTCCACCTCGATGGGAAGGGTTTCGCTTCACCCGTCGACGTCTTCCCGACGGCGCGGCCGGGCGCGCTCGGGGAGGGAGGGCTGCTCTGGCATGGCACCTCGGGCTCGGGGATCGGGCTGACCTTCAGGTACAGCGCGGTCAGCTACGAGGCGGGCGGCGTGTCTGTAGACGCCAGCAGCGTCGCGTTCTTGATGGCGCTGTATCTGTACCTCTGAGGGACGGGGGCGAGCACCTGAAGGCGCCAGCACTCGGTCGCGACCGTCAGCCGGCGCCGCTATCTCTGGATTCCTGGGGACGACGATGCGCTGGCGTCAAAGTCCGGCCGGCGCGAAGCTTGCCGTGTGTCTCGGCTGGTGCTGGTCCTGGTCTTCCTGGTTGCGTGTCATCCGCAACCACCAGCCCGCGGGAGGGCGAACGCCGACCTGGGATCGCCGGACGACGTCAAGACCGCGCCGGGAGCCTACGGCGGATACGACGTTCGACGAGACTGCCGCGGTCGCGCGCAGCACGCGATCGCGATCGTCGGGCGGGGAAGCGTCGAGGCGCCGTGGCTGGTTCCCGGCGACGGACCCATCCGCGACGAGGACACGGCGCCGGTATGGCGATGGCTTGGAAGCGCGGACCTGCCCGGGATAGGCGTTGGCCTCCACCACGGGTGCGCGCAGGGCGAAAGGGGGCCGCTCGTGCGCCTGCGTAACTGGCGTCAGGTCGACGCGGCCGTTCGTTCTATCGGGGCTGGCCTTGCGGCGGGCAATCTTCGAGGTGAGGTCGACGTTGACGTTGAAACGCCCGGCCCAACGATTGTCGACGATTGAAGCGAGTTTCTGATGCGGCTAAGGCCACGCCGGGGCGCTCAGCTCTCCACCCCCAACCCCGCCGCCTCCCGCGCCACCGCCGCGATCGTCGACCAGTCCCACGCCTCGCGCCCGCGCGCCATCGCCTCGAGCAGATGCCCGCGCACGACGTCCGCCACCGGCAGCGGCACGCGCAGGTCGGTCCCGGCGTCCAGCGCCAACCCGAGATCCTTCAACCCGAGCGGCAACCTGAAGCCGCTCTCGCGGTAGTTCCCCTCGGCGATTCGCGAGGCGTAGGTCTTGGTCGCGGGCGAGCCCAGTAGCGTCGCCGAGAACAGCTCCATCATCAGCGCGGGGGGGACGCCGCCTTTTTCTCCGAGGGCGCTCGCCTCGCCCAGGATCTCGATGGTGCTCGCGAGGAAGAAGTTCGCGCAGATCTTGCCGAGCAGCGCGTGCGGGGCCTGGCCCATGACGGTTTGGCCTCGGCTGATGGCGGCGAACAGGGGCTGGCACGGGGCGATCGCGTCCGCTGTGCCGCCGAGGACCAGCCAGGCCTGGCCCGCGTCGATCGCCTCGGGGCGGCCCAGGATGGGAGCGGCGACGAAGGCGCGGCGGCGCCCGGTGTGGACCTGGGCGAGCTCGCTCGCCAGCCCGTGGGAGATCGTGCTCGTGCCGATGTGCGTGGCTTGCTCCTCCATGACCTCGAGGAGGCCGCCGTCGCCGAGCACGACCTCGGCCACGGCCGCGTCGTCGGCGAGCGACGTCACCACGTAGGCGGCGCCGGTGGTGGCTTCGCGGAGCGAGGCGCAGATCGTCACGCCCGGCACCGCGTCCCGGCGCGTGCGGTTCCAGCCGCGGACCCGAAAGCCCGCGCCTGCCAGCCGGCGCGCCATCGCGCGCCCCATGTTTCCGAGCCCGACGACCGCCACGTCACCTTTTGCCGCGTCTGCCATGGTTGCCTCCCGTAACCCAGAAGCGTGGTCATGATTCGGCGTGGCGAAAGGCGGAATCGGGATGGCACCTGAAGTAGGCTCGTCGCGATGACGTTCTCGTGGAGCGCCTGCGGGTCCTCGCTGACGGCGGCGGCCGTCGCGTGGCTGATGTGCGCGGGGGCGGCCTGGGCCGCTGAGCCCGCCTCCCCGCTGGACGCGGGGCTCGTGCCGATCACCGCGGACGGCGCGCTGATGGCGCAGGCGGAGGCCGCGGTCAAGGCCGGCGACCTGAAGGGCGCCGAGGCGCTGTTCCGTGAGCTCTGTCGCCGTACGCCGGGGGCGGCCAGGCCGCACCGCGGACTGGGGACGACCCTGCTCGGCCTCGAGAAGGTGGACGAGGCGCTCGCCGAGCTGCAGCGCTCCGTTGCGCTGGAGGACTCCGCCGCGGCCCGCTACAACATCGGGTTCGCCTACGGGAAGAAGGGGGACTACGGGAAGGCGGCCGATTCGTTCCGCGCGTCCGTGAAGTTGCAGGCCGATTATCCGCTGGGCTGGTCGTATCTGGTCGATGCGCTGGCCCGGGCCGATCGTCACACGGAGGCGATCGAAACCGTGACGGAGGCGCGCGAGAAATGCGCGCAGTGCCGGACCGGCGCCGCCTTCACGCGCAACGTGCGGCCGCTCGCCCTCTACCACCAGGGCAAGGCGGCGGCGCTGTTCCAGGAAGGGAAGCTGGAGCTGGCCGAGACGGGGGAGGCCGTGGTGCTGAAGATCGATCCCGATTTCGCGGACGCCTATTACAACCTGGGGAAGATCGCCGTCGCGCGCGGGAAGATGGATGTCGCGGAGGCGATGTACCGGAAGGCGCTCGCGCGCTACCGTCCCGAGGAGGCCCAGCCGGCGGCGGACGCGAAGAACAACCTGGCGTTTCTGCTCGCCGGCCGCGATGGCGGCCCCGCCGGCCGCGTCGGCGGGCTCGCCGACCGCAGCGGCGGGCGCGAAGCGGTCTCGCTGGTGCGGGCGGCGATCGCCGTTCGTGGCGAGCGCCCGTCGTACCTCGACACGCTGGGGCGCGCCTGCGACGCGGTGAATGACAAGGCGTGCGCGCGCGAGGCGTATCGGAAGCTGCTGCAGAAGGCGGGGGCCGAGGTTCCGGCGGAGGCGACGGCGCACGCGAAAGAGCGCCTCGCCGCGCTCGAGACCGCGGGGCCGTAGCGCCTGCTACTGAGGCGGTCCGTACAGGCTCTCGCGGAAGCTGGCGTAGCCGATCGAATTGACCCTTTGGCCGAGATCGACGGTCAGGGTTTGCACGAGCTCGCCGGCCGGAGAGATCTCCTGGATGACGGCCTCTGTCGAGTAGGTCACCAGGGTGTTGCCGCTGGGGAGCCGCTGGACGTCGCCGAAGATCAGGCTCGTGTGCTGTCCAACATAGGACCACGCGAGCTTTGCCGTGAGCTGCGCTCCCTGTTGACTGAAGCTTTGTTCGTAGACGGGAGACGTGCTGGCCGCGCCGTTGCCATTCAACGCCGAAAAAGAGAGTACGTTGCCGTTCGCCAGGAGATCGTGCCCGTGATTTCCACCCAGGTCCGCGGTAGCACATTGTGAAGCGGCCGGGTCACACCCGCCGAGTTGCCATTGGACTTTCCCTTGGCGATTCAGCTTCGCAATGCTCCCCACATACAGGTCGCTCACCGTGTAGCTGTCGTCCCGGGCATGATACCGGAGCGCATTGGCGTGATACTTGTCCGTGGCGGGTGAGAGGTATGTGGTTCCATCCAATTTGGCCAGCGTGGTGAGCGTGCCCTCCGGCGAGCGCTCGACCAGGTAGCTGCGGTACCCCGTCTCCTGAAAGAGCAAGAACGCGGCGCCTCCCCCCGGGAGAACGGCAAAGTCGTGATGGGCCCTCGAAAGCCCGGGGATCTGTTCCGCTCCGCTTCCGTCCATTCGCACCCGTCTCACGTCACCCATGGCTCCACCGTCGCCCGGATTGCCGACCATCATCCACATGTACTCGCCGTTCCAGTCCATCAGCGCGCGGCTGCACTGTGTGGGAGCTGGGGCCGCGCTCCGCCAGACCACGTCGCCATCCGTATCGAAGATGATGGCAGGGGCGATCTTGTTATAGGGGCAGGTGATGATGAACCCGTTGGCCCGGGAGGCGGCGAGCGACCCTGCCTCGCGCACGATGACCGGCGGCTTGGGATCTGAGATCTGCCTGGGTCATGAGCGACTGATTCGGGCTGACACAGACCGTCGCGCCGGCGGTGGCCACGATGCGGTAGGTGTAGCGGCGGTTGCCCTTGAGGCCGAGCATCAAGGCCCGCGGCGCGGTCGCGGAGATCGGGCCGCCGCCGCCGACGTTGAGCTCACCCGCCTTGGGATCATCCAGCGAGAACTCGATCCGGGCGGCGGTGAGCCCCTTCAGGTCCGTGGACCAATCGATCAGGCCCACCGTCGGGATCTGCGCGCTGATGGCCCCCGTGATCTGAAAGGTGCAAACGGGTGGGGCGGCTCCCGCAGCGCCGCCGGTTCCTCCCGTCGGCGCTGCGCCGCCGGTTCCTCCCGTCGGCGCTGCGCCGCCCATTCCACCGGGCGCTCCTCCCGTAGCCGGCGAGCCACCTGTGGAGGAGGTCCCTCCGGAGGCCGCGTTGCCCGCTGTCCCGGCGGAGGGGCCGCTACCCCCAACACTCATTCCTCCCGTGCCCGCGACGCCACCACTGCTTCCGCCGGAAGCCGGCGCGGCGCTCCCGCCGCCGCAACCGCTCGAGAGCGAGACGAAGGAAGTCAGAAGAACCCAACCCGCCGAACGTAGTCTCACTACGGAATAGTGAACCATGCGTTCCAATGGAGTCGGCGCGAGAAAACCAGCTCAACAATCGGCCGCTTCAGGCGGTTTCCTGCTGTCACCTTTTTCCCGCTCGCTTCTCCATTGGGGCGGAGGTGACATCATGGACAACGCAAAGGATCAGGTCGTGACGTCGGTATGGCGGACGCTGCGGTGGACGTTTGGGCTCATCCCCATCGCGGCCGGGGCCGACAAGTTCTTCAATCTGCTGACCCAGTGGCCGAGGTATGTCGCGCCGTCGCTGGCGCACCTGTCGCCGGTGAGCCCTCAGGGCTTGATGTACGTCGCCGGCGTGGTCGAGATCGTCGCTGGGCTGGCCATCCTGCTGAGCCCGTGGACACGGACCTTCGCGCTCATCGTGGCGGCCTGGCTGGCCGGCATCGCCCTCAATCTGATCGCGGGCGGGTACTACGACATCGCGGTTCGTGATCTGGCGATGGCGGTCGCGGCGTTCAGCTTCGCGCGCCTCAGCACCGTCGTCGTGCGACACGGCCTGACGGCGGAGCGGCTGGTCCCGGTCCGAACCTGACCGGCGCCGGTTCGCCGCGTCTGACATGATCACCCTCCCATCACGGGGAAGCGTGACCATGTTTCGGCGCGGCGAAAGGCGGAGCCGAATGCCACCCAAAGATCCGGTCCAAGAGGCGGGCGAGGGGACGTTCCCGGCGAGCGACGCCCCGACGTTCAGCGGCACGCGTGCGGGGCTTCCCGCAGACCGCGAGCTGCACGTTCTCGTCGACCTTCCCGCGGACGCGGCCGACGCCGAGCGCTTCCGCCGCCTGCTGGCGCGCTTTGACGGGCAGGTGGCCGTCACGTTCGCCAAGGGCGACGACTTCGCGCGCGCTCTCCCCGGCGCGGACGTGGTCGTCGCGGGGGGGCTCTCCGACGACCAGCTGGCGCGGGCGGGGCGGCTGCGGTGGCTCAGCTCGGTGGCGGCGGGGCTGGACGAGCTCGACACGCCCGCCTTCCTCGCCCGCGGCGTCGCGCTCACCAACGCGAGCGGCGTGCACGGGCCGAACATCGCGGAGCACGTGCTGGCGATGATGCTGATGTTCACGCGCGGGATGCCGCGGCTGTTTCGGGCGCAGCTGGCGCGACGCTGGGACCGAAATCTGAAGTCCCGCTCCGACGGGCCGGGCGAATTGACGGGCAAGACGCTGCTGATCGTCGGCCTCGGGCGGATCGGCGAGGCGATCGCGGCGCGCGCGCGACCGTTCGGCGTGCATCTCCTGGCGGTGAAGAACAACCCGTCGACCCGACACGACGCCGGCGTCGCGGTCGACGAGCTGCTGGGGATGGAGGCGCTGGACGAGGTCCTGCCGCGCGCCGACCACGTCTGCCTGACCGTGCCCCTGACGCGCGAGACCCACCACTTGCTGGACGCGCGCCGGCTGGCGCGGATGCGCGCCGGCGCCTACCTCTACAACGTCTCGCGCGGCGCGGTCGTCGAGGAGGCGGCGCTGGTGGAGGCGTTGCGCGCGGGCCGTCTCGCCGGGGCGGGCCTCGACGTGTTCGAGGAGGAGCCGCTGCCCGAGACCAGCCCGCTGTGGGACCTCGAGACCGTGATCCTCACGCCGCACGTCTCGGGCGTGACGCCGCTCTACTACGAGCGGGCCGCGGCGCTGTTCGCCGACAACCTTGCGCGCTTCCTCGACGGGCAGCCGCTCGCCAACCGGCACGACCCCGCGCGCGGGTACTGACCTTCCTCTCGGTCTTGCCGGCCTACGCCAGGACGCGGCTGATGCTCACGTCGAGCTGACTCAGGACCAGGGCGGTCAGCGAGTCGAGCTCGTCGAGGGGGATCTGCAGTCGGGTCGAGAGCAGGCGGCGCACCTCTTGCGAAAGCGTGTTCCGGATGCTGGCCAGCCAGCGGGAGACGCTGGAGGGGGCCACGCCGTACATCTTGGCGATCTTCACGACGCCGGCGCCGCCGAGCAGATGCAGGTGCAGAACGACCCGATCGCGAGCGCCGAGCGCGCCGAGGGCGTCCGCCAGGGCGGTTTCGAACGCGGGGCGGTAGTGGGCTTTCGCGAACGCGATCTCCGGGTCGGACGTGGCGGAGAGGACGTCGACGGCCGCGGCGTCACGCGCGCGGGCCTCGACGGCGTCGGAACGCAACACCATCAGCGCCTGGCGCTGGGCGACCACGGCCACCCAGCGGGCGAGCGAGCCGAAGCCCGTGTAGCCGCCGAGCTTGGGGGGCGTGTCGGGACGGCCGACGAGCAAGTCCTCCGACAGCGTCTGCTCGACTTCGTCCTGAAACGCCGACGAAGGAGAGAGCCGCTCGACGGCCGCGCGGATCACCCTGCGGTACGTGCGTCCGAAAACTTCGAGAGCTTCGGGTATCCTCGCGAGGCAGGCGCACGCCAGGTAGAGATCCTCGATGCAAAGAGCACTCAGGTCCCGTTCCGGCAGGTCCCGTTCCGGCAGGTCCCGTTCCGGAGCCGGGAGACGCGCGCGGCAACGGGCGAGATGAGCGTCGAACAGCGCTGGCTCCAGTGCCAGGTTCGGGTGCGCCGCCTTCCCGCGCGCGTAGAAGGATGACAGTGGCACCGAGCTCCCCACGTACCACAGAATCGGGCCGGATCGGAGGATCGCCGTGGGTTGCCTGAGCGCCGACGCCGTGCTGGCCTTCGTCGAGGGGCGTCTCGGCCCCGAAGGCGTCGCCGAGCTCGAAGCGCACACCGCCGGCTGCGCGGCCTGCCTGGATCTGCTGGTGATTGCCACCTCCGAGGGGGACCGCGTTGGCCCCGACGGCACCTTGCCGTCGCCGCATATCCGGCTGCAGTGGGCGCGGCCCGTGACTGACCCGCTGCCCCACGGGACCGCGGTCGGGCGTTACCTGCTCATCGCCCTCCTGGGCCGGGGCGGCATGGGCGAGATCTACGCGGCCTACGATCCGGAGCTGGATCGCCGCATTGCCATCAAGCTCCTCAACGTCGAGCCCGAGTCGGGGGGCACGCCCGCCGAGGCCCGTACGCGCCTGCTGCGCGAGGCGAAGGCCATCGCGCGCCTCTCCCATCCGAACGTGGTGGTCGTGTTCGACGCCGGCAGCTTTGGCGAGCGGCTGTTCATCGCGATGGAGCTGGTCGAGGGGGAGACGCTGTCGAGCTGGCTCCAGGCGCGACCACGATCCTGGCGCGAGGTGCGAGATGTCTTCGTGGCGGCGGGGCGTGGTCTGGCCGCGGCGCACGCCGCCGGGCTGGTACACCGGGACTTCAAGCCCCAGAACGTGATGGTCGGCCGCGACGGCGAAGCGCGGGTGACGGATTTTGGCCTCGTCCGCGGGCTGACCTCGGACGGGGACCCGGCGGCCCCGGAGGGCCTGGGTGCGGCGTCGAGCGCCTCGGCTGATTCCGGCGCCCTGGGGGCGACGCTGACCCGGACCGGCGCGCTGGTCGGCACGCCGCTCTACATGGCGCCCGAGCAATTCAGATTGGAGCGGGCGGACGCCCGTTCGGATCAATTCAGCTACAGCGTCGCGCTTTACGAAGGCCTCTACGGCGAACGCCCGTTCGCGGGCGATTCGATCACCTCGCTCCGAGACGCCGTGGTCGCCGGCCGCCTGCGTGAGCCGCCCGCGAACCGCGGCGTGCCGGCCTGGTTGCGCCGGGTGGTGTTGCGCGGCCTTTGCACCGATCGCGAGGCGCGATATCCCGCGATGGAGGCGATGATCGAGGCGCTCGAGCGCGATCCCATGCGCCAGCGACGGCGGCTGCTGCTCGGCGGCGCGGTGGTCGCCGTCGTGGCGGCGGCCGCCCTGTTCGGGCCGCGGCCCGCGAAGCACGCCCCGCCGATGTGCGCCGGCGCCGCCGACAAGCTGGTCGGCATCTGGGAACCGCAGCTGGCCTCGGAGTCCCCGCCCCGCCGCGGCGCGATCCGTCGGGCGTTTCTGGGGACCGACCGGGGCTACTCCGCCGAGACCTGGGATCGGGTCGCGAGCGGACTCGACCGCTACGCCAGCCGGTGGCGCGCGGCCTACACCAACAGCTGCGAGGCGACCCATGTGCGCGGTGAGCAATCGGCCGAGGTGCTCGACCTGCGTATGAGCTGTCTCCAGGAGAGTCTCGCCCAGCTCAAAGCGCTGACCGACATCTTCGCGACCGCCGACGCCGCCGTGGTCGCCGGCGCGGTCGACGCCGTTCTGGCGCTGGGCCGCCTCGAACGCTGCGACGACGTCGTGCTGCTGCGCGCGATCGTCCCTCCGCCGCAGGACGAGCGCACGCGCGCCTCCGTGACGGCCCTGCGCAGCCGGCTGGCGGTGGTCAAGGCGTTGCGCGACGCCGGTCGTCAGGTCGAGGGGTTGAGCGCGGCTGTGACCCTCGTGAACGACGCGCAGGCCCTCGGGTACAAGCCCGTCCTCGCCGAAGCGCTGGATCTCCTGGGGTGGCTGCAATGGAGCGCGGGCGACTTCCGGGCGTCCGAGCAGAGCCTGAGCGAGGCGGTCTCGGCCGCGGAGGCGGGCCACCACGACGAGGTCAAGGCGGAAGCGGCGGCGATGCTCGGGGGCGTGCTCGGCTACGAGCTCTCTAGAATCGACGAGGGCGAACGATGGGTTCGACTCGCGGAGGCGACGGTCGAGCGCATGGGACCAGGCCACGAGCGGGTCCTGGCCTGGGCGCTCACGGACCGCGCGGCGATCCACAATCGGCTCGGAGACTTCGAGGCCGCGACCCGGTACTCGCAACAGGCGATCGCGCTCAAGAAGCGGATCCTCGAACCGGATCACCCGGACCTGGTCCACTCGCTCATCAACCTGGACATCGCGCTCACGGGGCGCGGCGACTACACCGGGGCGCTGGCCGCCAACGACCAGGCGCTGGCGATCATCGACCGCGCCTACGGAGGTGGGACGCGGTTCAGCGCCCAGTGCCTGGGTAATCGTGGCGAAACGCTCAGCCTGCTCGGTCGTTACAGCGAGGCGCGCGCCGCGTTCGAGGCGGCGCTGGCGCGCTGGCAGGAGCACCTTGGTCCCGACCATAGGAATCTCGCCTACCCGTTGACCGGCCTCGGGCAGGTCCAGGTCGCCACGGGCCAGGCGCGGGCGGCGGTCACGACGCTGGAGCGAGCGTTACGGATTCGCGAACGCGAGGAACCCGATCCGCTGCTGGTCGCGGAGACCCGCTTCGCGCTGGCGCGCGCCTTGTGGGAGACAGGCGAGCGCGCGCGCGCCACGACCCAGGCAAGCCAGGCGCGTGCCGCTTTGGCGGCGCTGCCCAGGGCGGCGGCGAAGGCCACGGCGATCGACGCGTGGCTCCGTGAGCGTGCCCCGGTCAGGGCCGCGCTCCGGTGACGGCGGACATCGTCGCGCTGAAGATTCGCACCTGAAAATCGTCCGGCAGGACGATTTATGCGCGGGGCCGCGCAAATCCCGCCCGGCCCGCGCATCCCCTTGTGACGAAAATGCGTGGATCTCGCTCGAGGCGCGAGCGCGGCTACGGAGACAGTACGCCGGCCAGCGCCCAGTCTCTAAGCGATCGTGGCGACACGCTCAGCCTGCTCGGTCGTCACGCCGAGGCGCGCGCTGCCTTCCAGGCAGCGCTGGGACGCTGGCAGGAGCAGCTGGGCCCCGACCACAGACAGCTCGCGCACCCGTTGCTGGGGCTGGGGCAGGCCCAGCTGGCCATGGGCCGGGCGCGGGCGGCGGTCGCGACGCTGGAGCGGGCGTTGCGGATTCGCGAACGTGAGGAGCCCGATCCGGTGCTGGTCGCGGAGACCCGCTTCGCGCTGGCGCGCGCCCTGTGGGAGACGGGCGAGCGGGCACGCGCCACGACCGAGGCGCGCCGGGCGCGTGCCGCGTTCGTGGCGGCGCCCGGGTTGGCGTCGAAAGCCGCGGCGATCGACGAGTGGCTCCGTGGCCACGAGCCGGGCGTCACGGCGAAAATTCGCACCTGAAATAGTCCCGGCCGGACGATTTTTGCGTCCGGGCGCGGAAATCTCGCCCGGCCCGCGCATCCCCTTGTCACGACAATGCGTGGATCTCTGTGGTGGAGGGTTTTGGTGGCAGTCATGGCGCTCTCGGCCTGCCGGGGCTCTGGTCCCCCCGAGGCGCCGGCAACGGCGACGGCGGAGCTGATCGTCGACCGGACGTCGAATCCGGGCGTCGCCAGCACGGGCTTCTATTGGCTGCCGCCGATCGTCACCAGCGCGGCGGCGTTCACCACGCTCGACCAGACGGGGGCGTCGAACGGCCTGACCGTGCGCATCGACCGCCGCTACGCCGACAACGCGACCGATCCGGCGGCCAAGGCGACCTTCACGGGGTCCGCCATCACGATGGTGACGGGGACGAGCAGCGGGAGCTTTCCGGGGGTGACCGGGCCGTTCTACGGCGTCAACTGGGCGCCGGGGACGGGGGTCGCGTCGGGCCAGACCTACCGGGTCAGCGTCGCGGCCTCGACGCCCGCGCGGACGTTGGGGGTCGCCGACGTCCAGGTGGTCGCAACCGCAGCGGCGGCGGCGGCGGTCGATCGGACGAAGTTCACGCCGCTGGTCGTCGGCAGCACGCTGGCCATCGTGTTTCGCCTGGAGGCCAAGGACAGCGACGGGGACACGCTGAACGACTGGCGCGATAACTGCGCGTTCACCAAGAACGTCAACCAGCTGGACAACAACGCGGACGGCACCGGCAACGCGTGCCAGTGCCTGAACGTTCCCAACGGGACGGCGTGCAGCACCGGGTGCAAGACCGGCGAGACCTGCCAGAGCGGAAGCTGCACCGGCGGGACCAACGCGGCGAACGGCTCGTCGTGCGTCAGCGGCAACCTGTGCAAGACCGGCGAGACCTGCACGTCCGGAACCTGTGGTGGCGGCAGCAACAGGGCGACGGGGACGTCGTGCACGACCGGCAACCTGTGCAAGCAGAGCGAGACCTGCACGTCGGGAACCTGCGGTGGCGGCAGCAACAAGTCGACGGGGACGTCGTGCACGACCGGCAACCCGTGCAAGACCGGCGAGACCTGCACGTCGGGAACCTGTGGTGGGGGCAGCAACAAGTCGACCGGGACGGCGTGCGCGACGGGCAACCCCTGCAAGGGAACCCAGACGTGCAGCGCCGGTGTCTGCAGCGCGGGTACGAACGTCGCGAACGGCACGGCGTGCAGCGACGGCAACCTCTGTACCCCGTCGGACACCTGCCAGACGGGCGTGTGCACGCCCGGGACGGCGCTCGCCTGCGCGACCGACACGCTCTGTCACAGCGCGGGGAGCTGCGCCAAGGCGACCGGCGCCTGCCCGGCGATCAAGCCGGACGCGACCTCGTGCGGCGACGGCAACGCCTGCAACGGCGCGGAGACCTGCCTGGCCGGTGCCTGCGCGGCGGGGACACCGCTCGTGCTGACCGACAACAACCCCTGCACGGCCGACGCGTGCAGCGCGACGGGCGGGGTGACGCACACGCCGGTGGCGAGCGGGACGGCCTGCAGCGACGGCAACGCCTGCAACGGGGCGGAGACCTGCAACACGACGGGGACGTGCGTGGCGGGGACGGCGCCGGTGTTGACCGACAACAACCCGTGCACGACCGACGCCTGCACCCCCGCCGGCGGCATCACCCACGCACCGGTGGCGAGCGGGACGGGCTGCAGCGACGGCAACGCCTGCAACGGGGCGGAGACCTGCAACACGACGGGGACCTGCGTGGCGGGGACGGCGCCGGTGCTGACGGACAACAACCCGTGCACGGCGGACGCCTGCACCCCCGCGGGGGGCATCACGCACGCGCCGGTGGCGAGCGGGACGAGCTGCAGCGACGGCAACGCCTGCAACGGGGCCGAGGCGTGCAACACGACGGGGACCTGCGTGGCGGGGACGGCGCCGGTGCTGACGGACAACAACCCGTGCACGACGGACGCCTGCACCCCCGCGGGGGGCATCACCCACGCGCCGGTGGCAAGCGGGACGAGCTGCAGCGACGGCAACGCCTGCAACGGGGCCGAGGCGTGCAACACGACGGGGACCTGCGTGGCGGGGACGGCGCCGGTGCTGACGGACAACAACCCGTGCACGACGGACGCCTGCACCCCCGCGGGGGGCATCACCCACGCGCCGGTGGCGAGCGGGACGAGCTGCAGCGACGGCAACGCGTGCAACGGAGCGGAGACCTGCAACGCGACGGGGGCGTGCGCGGCGGGGACCGGGCCGGTGCTGACGGACAACAACCCGTGCACGACGGACGCCTGCACGGCGAGCGGAGGGGTTACGCACACCCCGGTGGCGGACTTCACGGGGTGCAGTGACGGGAACGTTTGCAACGGCCTGGAATCATGCCGCGCCGGTGTGTGCCTGCCGGAGCCCGGCGGCGCGGTCACGACCTGCGCGGGCGGGACTCACGTCACTTTCTATCAGAGCTTCGACAACGGGACGTCGGCCGACATCGCGACGAGCACGAGCACCCCGCTGGTCAACAACATGTACGCGCAGGTGCCGGGCCTCTTCGGATTCGCAATGGATGCGGCCACCGACCCGGACCTGAACTACCAAACGACGGCTTCGGGGGCCAACCCCACCAACTTCCTGCTGTCGAAGCCCGGGTCGGTGTCGTTCTGGGTGAAGCCCGGTCCAGGCTACGCGAGTGGGGTGTTCTTCGATGCCTACGGCGCCTCCAACAGCCTTCTGGTCGCCGACTATGGATCCAATGTGGCAGCGACCCTTCAGCGCGGCGCAGGCGAGTTCATCATCGCCCAGGCCAACACCAATGGCCCAGCCAACTGGCGAACCGACGGGCGCTGGCACCTCGTCGTCGTCAACTGGAGCCGGTACGGTCTCAGCCTCTCCATCGACACGGTGTCATCCGCGGTCGTCAGCGGACCCGCCATGCTGGAGCTGCCGGCCGGCGCAAATACCGGCAACCTGATCTACGCAGGCGTCCCCTGGCCGGGTGGCGCCCACTTCGCCAAGGACGAGCTCATGATCCTCGACCGTCCGCTCAGCACGGCCGATGTCGCGTGGTACGTCGCCCAGGGGGCGAACCCGGCCACGGCCAATCCGGCGATCCTCCACTTCAACGGGGATCCCACGTCGTGCAACGCGATGGACGACCTGAATCCGTGTACGGCGGACACGTGCGATCCCGTGACGGGCGCCATTCATGCGCCAGTCGCGGCAGGGACAGCCTGCAGCGACGGCAACTCTTGCAACGGGGCGGAGACCTGCAACGCGACGGGGACCTGCGCGGCGGGGACGGGGCCGGTGCTGAACGACAACAACCCGTGCACGACCGACGCCTGCACCCCCGCCGGGGGCGTCACGCACGTGGCCGTCGCCGAAGGGACCTCCTGCCAGGACAGCGACGCCTGCACCGAGGGGGAGAGCTGCCGCGCGGGGAGCTGCGTGGTCACCGCCGCGGTCGCCTGCCCCGCGCCCGGCGCCATCACCTTTTACCAGAGCTACGAGAACGGAAATCTCTCGGACGCCCCGTGCGGCTGGACCCATCCCCAGATCAACAGTCCCGTCATCCCCGCGCCGGGCCGGTTCGGCCAGGGGATGGACGCCTCGACCAGCTTCGAGCTCGCCTACTTCGACCCCAACGGGACCAGTGTCCCGCTGTCGAAGCCGGGCTCGATCTCGATGTGGATCAAGGCTGACGGGGTGTACCTGGGTGCGTCGTTCGCCGACATCTTCGACGACTACGCCCGGATCATGATGATCATCGCCGACCACGGGCCCGACTACGGCATCGGGGCCGACGTCTACTTCACCGGTCCGGGCGGCGTCCAGATCGTCCAGACAGCGCCGTCGTTCGTCTCCCCACTGGTGTGGCAGAACGACGGCCTCTGGCACCTGATGGTCGTCAACTGGAGCCGCGATGCGATCGGCATCTCCATCGACGGCGCTCGGACCGTCATGACCCCGGTCGGTTGGCAAGCGCCGGGGCACGTGTACGGGCCGAACGTCGCCACCCTGCTCTATGTCGGAGGCAGCGGAGCTGGCTACGCGAAGGACGAGGTCCTGGTGCTGAACCGACCGATGAGCGACGCCGAGGTCCAGTGGTACTACAGCCAGGCCGACGTGACCGCGACGGTCAATCCGGCGCTGGCGAAGTTCGGCGCTGGCGCCGGCGCCGGCAGCGTCTGGGACGACCTCAACCCTTGCACGGCCGACTCCTGCAGCGCAGGCGGCGGCGCCACGCACGCCCCCATCGCCGCCGGGATCAGCTGCAGCGACGACAACGCGTGCAACGGCGCCGAATTGTGCAATGGCGTCGGCGGGTGCCAGGTCGGACCACCTCCCGCCCTGGACGACAGCAATCCGTGCACGGCGGATTCGTGCACCTTCGCGGGCGGGATTGCGCACACGGCGATCGCGATCGACGACGGAAATCCCTGCACCACTGATTCCTGTTCGCCGACGGGAAAGGTCCTTCACGCGGCCGTCGTTTGCGCCGCCACCGATCAGTGTCACGTCGGTGAATGCAACCGCGCGACCGGCGCCTGTCAAAGCGTGGCGAAGGTCAACGAGACCCCCTGCAGTGACGGAAACGCTTGCACGCAGGCGGACATCTGTGTCAACGGGGCCTGCATTGCTGGCATGCCCGTCACCTGCACGGTCCACGACCAATGCCACCTTGATGGGGCCTGCGACCCGGCCAACGGGATCTGCACGAATCCCGTGAACCCCGATCCGTCCTGTGCGGGCGCTCCGCCGGCGACTCTCACGTCGCTATCGCCGTCGACGCCGGGGGCGATCCCGTCGGAGATGCCCTCGTTCGATCCGTCCTCGGGGACGCTGACGATCTCGCTGCCCTCGGCAGGCGCCGCCTCGACGGCAAACCCTCCGACCACCGTCGCGATCCCTGGACTGCAGGGCGCCACCATTGAGTGCGTCGTCGACGTTACCGGCGACGGCACACCAGACCTGGTGTTCGCCAACCCGGCGGCGGGCACCCTCAAGTACATCCCCCGGGTCGACATCCAGACGGCCAACTACGACCCGTCCCACACGACCGTGATCGACGGCGCGATGCCTCAGGGCGCGCCCGGGCCCGCCGCCTGCCGGGATATCGACGGAGATGGGCGCGCCGACATCGTGATGTCCTTCGCGACGTCGAGCGGCCCGGGGACGGTCCCCACCCTGGTCGCCTACCTGAACGGAGCGAATGGCTTCCAGCGGATGACGCTGACGTCGGGCCTGGAAGTGCCCGGTGTGGTCCTTGGCGGCATGTCGCTCGCGGACTTCAACGGTGACGGGCTCCCCGATCTGGCGCTGTACGCGGCCAATAACCAGCCGCTCCTCGATTCCCAGATCTATGTGTTTCAGAACCTGGGCGCGTCGTATGGATTCTTCTCGGTGGGGGCTCGCGTGAGCCTGCCGTACACGGGACTGCTGGCGACCCACGACGCACCGAACTGGGGTGCCTTGACCACCCGGGATTGGGACGGAGACGGTGTGGCCGACATATGGGCGCTCGGAAACCGCGGCGCGCTGTTCCTGTACCGGACGCTCGGCGGGTTCCAGTTCGCAGATCCCGTGTTCGACGGCCAGGTCGACGAGCTTCCGGCACGCTTCACGATCGGTTCGTCCGACCAAGATGGGGACGGCATACCGGACTTGATCGTCTCCAACCTCGATTGGACGGGGTCAGACCAGACGGGCGGCGATCTCGTTTTCGGGGGCCTCGTCGATCCCGGCACGATCGTGAAGGGCACAGGCGGCGGTACGGTCACGAACACGGCTGTCCCGGCGGGCCCCGTTCCGCCCGCCATTCCCGTTGGTGAGCCGCCGCCTCCCTTCAAACCGATCATCCACACGGGTTCGGATCCCGTCGGCCTGGTCAAAGGCAGCCCGTTGGCCACGACGTATCTCGACGACCGCGGCAACAACCAGCCATCGATCCTCATGCAGGCCGTCAATGGGCACCTGGTGGAACGCCTCCGGTATGCCACGCGGGCCATGAAGTTCATCTCGCCCGCAGGAACCGTCCAGCTCCCCGCATCGATCGCGGGCACGCAGTGCATTTCGACCCTCTGCGATTCCGCAACCGGGGCTTTGACGCCGTTCGTGGAACAGGGCGAGGACATCGTCAACGTCTGGGTCTGGGTCGACCACGGTGTTCCGCCTGGGACCATCGTCGATTCCAAACCCGCCGTGGTCATGCGCAACAGCGCCACGGCCGCGGCCCGCGAGATCTTCGTCAAAGGCCTGGACGGTCACCTCTGGGAGCTCTACCAGCACGACGGACAGGAGACGTGGCTCGATCGCGAGCTGCCCTCGTACAGGCCCAACCCGATGGGCTCGGGAGCCCCCTCCCCCAACCAAGGCGCCAAGATGCTGCGGGCGCCGTCGGCCACGGTGCAGATGCCCTATCCGGGAGCACTCGCGACGTACGTCTTCGTCGTGGATTCGCAGGGCCAGCTGGACTACTTCCAGACGATCCGACCCGAGCTCTCCGTGCAAATGACACAAGGAGCGTGGACGAGCGTCGGCCTGATCGGCGCCGGAAACTGCTTCGGGGGCGTGGGCCACGTGGGCGACGGCGGGCCGAAGGCCGTCTCGTGGGCCGATCCGAGTGGGGCCCAACATCTGGAGGCCTACGTGGTCAGCGCCGAGGGAGACCTCTTTCACTGGCGCAAGAACGAGTGGATGGAGAGCCTCAGCAGCTACCGGTACGAGGTCTATGCCGACTCGAACACCACAGTGCCCGTCTGTCCCAACGATCCCTCGGTTTCCGGTATCGATCTCCCGGTCGTCACCCGCTCGGTGCCGTTCGTTGGGACTCCGGAGATAGTGACCTACACGTCCGGGACGACGCCGGTTCGTCAGGTATTCCTGCGGTCGGCGACCGGAGCTCTCTGGAGGTATCGGTCCATCGGCCTGCCTTCGGCAACGACGGACGGCCGTCCGGCCTCGATTTGGACCACCACCCGCTATGCGGCCGGGCCCGACTGGGCGCAACCTTTCGGGATCGGGCCTTTCGACACCCAAACACCGCCGTTCTGCGACCAGGATGAGAAGCACCCAACCTTCGGCACCGACTTCGTCGCGTTGCCGCAGTTGATGGACGGGTTCATCACGCTGCTGACCACCGACAACCACAATAACATCGCCGTCGCCCACGTCGGCGTGGCCTCGACGGGCGACGCGGCCGGCCCGGCCTGGGAGTGGGAGGCGTTGCCCATCAACCCCGACTCCCAGTTGAACCTGTCGCCCGCGATCGTGGCCACACCGGGCGCCATCAAATCCGTGAACGGGGTCGACGGCATCCTCATCTATGCGATTCGCGCCGATGGCGCCCTCGATGAGGCGTCCGACCAGAAGGGATTGAAGGGCTGGCACAACTGCGGGGGCCAGATCGATGACACGCACAACAGCCCGTCGATCAATCCCTACGCTCTGTGCCCGCTCCACGACTGGGGCGTGTGCGCCCTCGGCGTCGGGTCCGTGTTCAGCTGGCATGGCGGCGCCGGCCCCGTCACCGCCACCAATCACGATCCGACCGCCAGGCCCTTCATCGTCCCGAGCCGCGACGGTGGCCAGTATGGATATCAGTGCAAGAAGGGCGGCGATCTCATGTCGCTATTCCCTCAGTGGGCGAGGGTCTATCCGCTCAACGGCGTCGGTGGTACCGGCCAGCCCGGTCCCGACCTTCTGTATCCCTGGGACACCGACTTCTACGGAGGATACGAGGCCGAAGTGACGGAGCAGGTCGAGGGCGTCGTCGTCGGGAGCCACATCTCTGCCATGGACATGCCAGGCAATCACACCATCGGCGAGGCGGGAGAATGGCCCCGGGTCCATCACGACTGGAACATCATCGTGGCCCCGGACCTGAAGTATCAGCACCTCCTCACCGATGCGAACATCCTTGGCGGAGGGACGATGGAGATGGAGTGGGAGGTCGGCGACCACCTGATCGATGGCCAGCACCGGGTCGTCGGAACGAAAGGGTTCACGACCGATGCGGTCCCGGCGGTCGGTGACCGAATCGCGGTTCGCGGGCGCTACATGTTCGACTGTGGTCACCCGCCCTACCACACGGAGATCCATCCGATCGACGCGATGGCCATCGTTCACGGCAAGACGGTCAAGCTGCGATTCTCGACCGCCGGGGGAAAAGCGTGGTTTCAGCCCAATGACACCAACCTGATCGACACCAACCAGCCAGACCGTCTCTGCAGTCTCGAAGAGTCTTTGGGGGACGCGGTCGAAAATCTGACGGAAGGGAGCTGGCTGGACGTCGTGAACAGGGTCTGGAACGTGGGGTGCGCCCAGACCAAGGACCTGTCCCTCTTGTCGCCCGTGGCTCAGTGCTACGGGGAGTACGTTCCGCAGATCGCCTCCATCGACTCGAGGTGGCCGAGCAAGCCCCTCTCATTCGACGTCCCGGGGACGCTGGCGGTTGCCAGCTTCTCGCCCACGTCGGTGGCCTATTCGCAGAGCCCCTCAGCGGCCAATCCCGGAAGCACGACCGTCACCATGACCGCGGCAGACATCGCTTCCGCGATGCCGCCGCTGGCGTCGTCGCCGTCCACGGGCGATCACAGGTACACGCCTCGTTTCGACGCAAAGGTGTCGTCTCTCACGACGGGATTCACGCAGGTGGGCTATGCGCCGAGGGTCGTGGACGTCTGTTTCGTCCGCACGGCGTTGATTGGGCACGACGCCAGGGGCGCATTGTGCTTTTTGGGGGGAGACGACTACTCGGACGAGAAGATTACGTACGTGAGCGCGAACGGCCAGACGAAGCTGTACTCGCCCGCGGACAACAACTGTCTGACCGTGGGCGTTGAGGCGGGAGAGAAGCTCCACCTGGGCGCTCACGGGTTCGAGTGCGACTTCTCGTGCGGCGAGCTCTGGGACGAGGAGAGCATCGGGCTGGCAAACGATCGGGTCGGGACGATTGATCTGGCCATTCCCCTCGGTCAGGACGTCCGGCTTCCGATCACGATCACAGCGTTGTCTCAGGCGAACAACGACAGCAAACGTTCCCGGCTCATCACCGGGGGCGACTACAAGATGGCGATAACGATCAGCGATCGATGACCAACGAAACGCAAGAGTTCAACCCTGACGGAGGTGTCATGCGATCGACGAGACTGATTGTGCTGGGAACGGTTTTGGGCCTGTCGACGGCAGCGCAAGCGGGCGAGGTCGTGACGGACGAGATCGATGTGCCGGTCGTGGATGCCACGTCGAGCGCCACGGCTGACGGTTCGTTCCTGCCGTTCACGCTCCCGGCGCGGGTGGGGGCGGTGCCGGCCTTTGCGCTCGCCTCTGGCGGCTACGACGGCGCTCGGCAGGGAGCCGTCGCGGAGACGGTGGCCGAGGTGCGGCTCTGGGGTCCCGTCACGGTGCGGGGTGGGGCGACGTACAGTCGAGAGGCGCGGCAGATGCGTCCGTCCTTCGGGGCCCGTGTCCAGTTTCTCCGTCAGGCGGCACACGGGGTCGATGCGGCCGTGGGCGTCGCCTACAAGGCGGAGGGATTCACGGAACCTGAGGGTGAAGTCGAGACCTGCGTCTCGGTGGCGCGGCGCTTCGCCGCGATCTCGCTGCTCGGAAATTTGGCCTACGGGCAGGATCCCGAGGGCAACGAACGGGATGGGGAAGTTCGCTTTGCGGTGGTGCATCCGCACGGCCGATGGGCGCTGGGGGTTGACTCCCGCGCCCGCTTCGCGATCGGAGCGCAGCGTGGCAAGGCGGCGACCACGGAGCCGAAGTTCGACGCCCTGGCGGGGCCCCTGGGGACGCTGGTTGCGGGCCGTTTCGTTCTGTTCGCGCAAGCGGGACCGAGCGCCGTGGCCTTCGCCGGTAGGGAGACGCGGGTCGCGCTGGCATTCTCTGGCGGCCTCGGCGCGACCTTCTGAAAACCGGCGCTTCGCGCGTAGAAAAACCACCCGTCGGACGATTTGTGTGCCCCGCGCGCGCAAATCTGACCCGGCCCGCGCATCCCTTCCTTACGGAGGCTACGATGTTCGAACGGAACGGGTTATCGAGGGCGGCCCTGCTCGCGGGCGCTCTGGCGGTTGCCGGGTGCGGGTCCTTGCCGGAGGGCGTCGAGGAGACCGAGCAAGGCCTGGCAGGGGTCACGCCCTCCGACATCATGGGGTTCGAGGCGCTGGGGACCTGGACCAGCAGCTCGGGGACGGTCGCTTCGACCACGTCGCGGACCCAGGGCGCGGCCGCTTTGGCGATCACGGCGCCGGTCAACTTCACCAACGTCGTCAGCGGCGCGATTGCCTCGACGGCGCCGGCGCTGGTGGGGCTGGCGGCGGCGGGCTCGGCGTTCGCCGTCGACCTGCTCCTTCCGACCCAGCAACCGAACCCGTCGTACTTCGGAGCGATACAGCTTTACGTCAGCGTCCCGTCGCGCAACGTCAACAACCAGTTCCTGGGCAACGTCGACCTGACGGGCCGCCCCCTCGGCGTCTTTCGTGTGGCGCGATTCCCTCTGACCAGCTTGGTCCGCAACGCGCTCGCCGGCGCGACGTTCGCCGACATGAAAGTCACGGTCGCGTTGAACGCGCCCGCCGCTGCCAAGGGCACCTACGTCCTCGACAACCTTCGCATCGTGGGGACGACGGCGGCCGAATTTCAGCTGACGGCCACCCCCGCCGCGCTGACGGTGGCGCAGGGCGCCTCGGGCCAGAGCACGCTCGCCGTGGCGCGCGTGAGCGGCTTCACCTCGGCGGTGGCGTTCTCGGCCACCGGCCTTCCGGCGGGCGTCACCGCCGCCTTCGCACCCGCCAGCACGACCGGAATGACGTCCGTGGTCACGTTCAGCGTGACCCCAGGGGCCGCGCTCGGTACCTCGGCGCTCACGATTGTCGGCCAGGGCGGTGGCCTCGCACGGGCAGTCACCCTCAGTCTGACGGTCGCCTCGCCACTGACCTTCTCCGTCTCGGCGCCAGCGCCGGTGACGCTCGCGCCGGGACAGACGGTGAGCATCCCGGTGACGATCGATCGGAGCGGGGGATTCACGGGGCCGATCCAGTTTCAGACGGGAGGGCTGCTGCCTGGGGTGGCGGAGATGTTCTTCACGCCGACGACGACGGCGGGGAACCAGGTGACGCTGGTCCTGACGGCGGCAGCGAACGCGGCGCCGGGGACGAACTCGACGACGTTCGGCGCGTCCGGGGGCCTGACCCCCGCGCTGAATAAGGCGGGCGTCATCACGGTGACCATCGCTCCGGAGGTCACGTTCGCCGTCTCGACGGTGGCGCCGGTGACGCTCGCGCCGGGGCAGACGGTGAGCATCCCGGTGACGATCGATCGGAGCGGGGGATTCACGGGGCCGATCCAGTTTCAGACGGGAGGGCTGCTGCCTGGGGTGGCAGAGATGTTCTTCACGCCGACGACGACCAGCGGGAACCAGGTGACGCTGGTCCTGACGGCGGCAGCGAACGCTGCGCCGGGGACGAACTCGACGACGTTCGGCGCGTCCGGGGGCCTGACCCCCGCGCTGAACAAGGCGGGCGTCATCACGGTGACCATCGCTCCGGAGGTCACGTTCGCCGTCTCGGCGCCAGCGCCGGTGACGCTCGCACCGGGGCAGACGGTGAGCATCCCGGTGACGATCGATCGGAGCGGGGGATTCACGGGGCCGATCCAGTTTCAGACGGGAGGGCTGCTGCCTGGGGTGGCGGAGATGTTCTTCACGCCGACGACGACCAGCGGGAACCAGGTGACGCTGGTCCTGACGGCGGCAGCGAACGCGGCGCCGGGGACGAACTCGACGACGTTCGGCGCGTCCGGGGGCCTGACCCCCGCGCTGAACAAGGCGGGCGTCATCACGGTCACCATCGCTCCGGAGGTCACGTTCGCCGTCTCGACGGTGGCGCCGGTGACGCTCGCACCGGGACAGACGGTGAACATTCCGGTGACGATCGATCGGAGCGGGGGATTCACGGGGCCGATCCAGTTTCAGACGGGTGGACTGCTGCCTGGGGTGGCGGAGATGTTCTTCACGCCGACGACGACCAGCGGGAACCAGGTGACGTTGGTACTGACGGCGGCAGCGAACGCGGCGCCGGGGACGAACTCGACGACGTTCGGTGCGTCAGGGGGCCTGACCCCCGCGCTGAACAAGGCGGGCGTCATCACGGTCACCGTGCTGCCGCCGATCACCGTGCCTTAGGTCGCGCGGGTCAGGTCAGAACACACCGAGGATCTGGAAGGTCCCCGCGAAAGCGACGTCCCGGCCCGACGCGCTGCCGTCCCCTACCGAGCCGCCGAGAGCGGGCGCGTCTCCTGACAGATGGGTGAATCGCAGCCGCGCCAGGTAGCCGATCGCGATCTGCTCGTGCACCCAGAAGCGCAGGCCCGGGCCGGCCGCGATCGTCAACCCCGACGCGCTCGCGTCGGAGATCCCGGTTGTCTCTGCGGTCGCGTAAACAATCCCCGCGTCGACGGCGCCCACCAGCTCGACCCGGTGATCGGCGCTGCGCAGGAACGTGAAGCGCGCCCCCGCGCCGAACCGCACAGCGCTCGACGCGTTTGTGATGGTGTCGGTGCCCGGGTGGATGGTGACCGACGAGGAGCGGTAGTCGAGCATCGCGCCGATGATGATCCCGCCACTGGTGCGGGCGCCGAGGAACAGCCCCCCCTCCAACGCACCGGAGGCGAACCCGTTGGTGCCGAGCTCGATCGCCAGCGCCGTCCGATCTTCGTCGGCGCCGTTCCTGACGGTCGCCGACGCGACGGGCTGGTCCACCGCCTGGACCGCGCGCCTCGGCGGCGGAGTGACGGGCCGGCGGGGCGGCGGCGCGGGCACGGGGGCCGGCTCTGGGGCTCCCGGAACGGCTGCCGGAGCTTTCAGCACCTCGGCCTCCTGGTCCTCTATGGTGGTAGGCCGTGTCTCCCATGGGTCTGCCGCAGGGGCGGGGGTGGGGTCGGCGGCCGAAGCAGGGGAGGTGAACGCGACGAGGGCGAGGGTGAACGAGGTGAGGCCAAGCGAGACGTATTTCATGTCTCGTTCCTAACCTTGCCGGCCCGTATCGCGCAAGGCGCGCGCTTCGTTCTCAGAACTGCGAGAAGAAGCTCCAGAGGGTGGCGCCGGACATGGGCGCGAACTGGTGGCCGGCCGTGTACTCGCATTCGATCACCGGGTAGCCCGCCTTGCAGCCCTGGTACTCCACGCAGGTGCAGGGCTTGTTGCTGGCGTTGAGGCCGTCGCACCAGCTTGGCGTCACCGTCGTCTTTTGCGTCGAGCAGCCGTTGCGGCCGACGAAGATCTGGACCGCCGACCGGTGGCCGGAGAGCAGGCTGTCGTCGGTGCCGATGAAGGCCATCGTCGCCACCGCGCGCGTGCCGGCTTCGCACTTGCCGCTGGTCGTCGCGTTGCCGGCCTGGGGCGCGATGGCGCGCATCATGCTCATCTCCGTGCAGGCGAGCGTGAACGAGAACATCGCGCCGAAGCTGAACCCGGTGGAGAAGATCCGGTTCTGGTCGACGCAGAGCTGGGCGCCGAAGCGATCCATCATCGCGTGGGCGAACGCGACATCCTCGCCGTTCTCGTTCCCCCAGCCGAGCCCGTTGTCCCCGAAGTCCTGACCCTCCGGCGCGACCAGGATCGCCTGGTTGTTGCTCACGCTCTGAAGCCCGAAGTAGCCCATCTGCTGGGTCTGCTGCGCCGATCCGCCCCACGGGTGCCAGCCGAAGACCAGCCGGTAGGGCTTGTTCTGATCGTAGTTGCTCGGCACCGCGAGGATGTATTTGCGCGTCTTCCCGGCGACGTCGATGGTTGCGCTGCCGCTGGTGAGCCCGGCGGGCTTGCCGCAGCCCGCGCTCGGCGCGACGCCCGTCGTGCCGCTGCCGGCGGTCCCGCCGGTGCCGGTCGCGCCCGCGCCGGCCGCGCCGCCCGTTCCGGGGCCGATGGTCGCACCGCCGCGTCCGGTCGCGCCGCCGGCCGTGCCGCCGCGGCCTGCCGCGCCGCCGGCGGTCCCGCCGCGGCCCGCCGCGTTCCCACCACCCGCGCCGGTCGTTCCCGCGGCGCCTGTTGCGCCGGCCGCGCCGGTCGTCCCCGCGGCACCCGTCATTCCCGCGGCGCCGGTCGAGCCGCCGCGGCCCGCGACGCCGGTCGTCCCCGCTGCGCCCGAGCTGCCTGCGGCGCCGGTCGTTCCCGCGGCGCCGGTCGTCCCCGCGGCGCCCGAGCTGCCGGCGACGCCGGTCGTCCCCGCGGCGCCCGTGGTGCCTCCCGTGCCACCGGACGGATCTCCGCCGGTGCCCGTCGACTCGGTGCCCGAGTTGCAGGCGAGGCCGAGCGCGAAGGCGCCGACAGTCACGATTGCCAGACCAGAACGGCGAAGCTGGAGACGCATGGGGGCTCCCTTCAACGAGCGGACTATCCCGCGACATCTGCCGCGGCCGACCATGCGGGCCCGCGGCTCTTCGAAACGAGCCTCAGGCTACTGCGACCCGGCGGGAAAGGGGCGCTTTTCTCAGGGCCCCGGGAAGCGCTGCTCGATTTCCGTGAGCGTCTGCGCCGTGTCGTTGACGACGCGCTGGGAGATCAGCGTCATGTTGCCGGCGTAGCCGAGGGCGCGGATCGTGCCGTCGGTCTGGGTCAAAACGCCGCCCGCGGAGAGGTCGAACTTCGACGTGTAGCGGCCCGGGATCGTCAGCGGGTCGACCCCCAGGCTCGCCGCGCGCGCCGTCGTGAGGAACGTCGAGACGTGACAGCCGACGCACGCCACGGTCTCGGCGGTGTGGGTCAGCGGATTGTCGACGGCCGCAAGCACCGCCCAGGAATCGCGCTTCGTCGTTGCGTCCGCCGCGAGCCACGTCGGCGTCGAGATCACCAGCCGGAGACCCGGTGGCGTGTCGGTGACCGGCATGACGGAGAAGCCCGAGCCGCCGTTGCCAATGACGTGCTCCAAGGTCTCGGTCCCGCCCACGATCGTCATGTCGACGAACGCGTCCCCCTTCTTCTCGAGGCCGCGGAGCGCCCACCGGATCTGCGCGAAGACCTCGGGCTGCGCGTTCATCGTGAGGCGGATGAGGCGCGCCTCGCCGCCGTATCGCTTCACGAAGGCGCGCAGCTTCGCCGCGTAGGCGGCGGGGTTGGTGGCGCTGAGGGCAGGGCTGACGCGCAGCGCGCCCGTCTGCGGCGGCGCGGCCTTGGCGAGCTCGCGCAACGCCGCGACGGCACCGGCGAGCTCGTCGTTTCGAATCGTGTAGAAGGCGTGAAAGCCGACGTCCTGGGCGAACCCATCCGTGTCGAACGGTTGGAAGACGAGGCGGAGGCGCCCGTCCTCGGCGACCGGGCAGGCGCCTGGCAGATGGCGGTCGCAGAGGTCGAACCGCACCGCGACCAGCTGAATGCGGTTGTAGGTCGCCGGGCCGAGGAACGGCGAGGCACCAGAGAACGAGGGGTCGATCGCCAGCCGATCGAAGAGCGCGCGCGGGAGGAACGGCGTCCCGTCGTCCGCGAGATCGGTTCCGCGGAGAAGCACCGGCGTCATGTTCGTCGCCGGACGCGGCGCGAGGATCGTCACGTCGTTCATGTCGAGCGCCTGGACCGGCGCGGCCCCGCCCGTGCCGCCGCCGCTGCCCGCGCGTCCGGCCGCGCCAGCCGCACCGCCGATGGCGCCGCCGCCCGCGCGTCCGCCACCGCCCGCGCTTCCACCGCCGCTGCCGGACGTGCCCGCGGCGCCGGTCGTGCCCGCGCTGCCGGACGTGCCCGCGCTGCCGGACGTGCCCGCGGCGCCGGTCGTGCCGGCGGCGCCGGACGTGCCCGCGCTGCCCGTCATGCCGGCGGCGCCGGTCGTGCCCCCGCTCCCGCCGGTACCCGCGGTCGCGTGGCCGGCCGTGCCCGACAGATGGTTCGCACCACCGCCGCCACAGCCGAGCGTCGTGGCGCCGAGCGTCGCCGCCAATACCGCCAATAAGAGAAGGTTAGTTTTCATGACGGATATCCTAACCCCGTCCTCCGCCGCGCGGGCAGGGCAGGGGGGCGGCACCCGATTCGAGCGCCGCCCCCCGGCCCTCGCGGTCCGTCAGGCGCCGTACTTGCCGCCGAGGACCGCCGGCTGCGGCTTACCGACGTGCCCGGCCGCCTTGATGATCGCGGGGACCTCGGGGTCGGCGAGGTAGTTCTTGAAGCCTTGCTCGTCCCAATCGAAGATCACCCAGACGCGGTCGGCCTCCAGGGGATCGCGAAAGACGGCCGCCCCCTTCGAGCCGTGCTGCTTTCGCTTCTCGGCGCCCTTGGTCGAGAAGACCTCGAGGAAGCGATCGAAATCTTCCACCTTCGTCGTTGCCAGCATCATGTCGTGTCTCCTGTTGTGTGTTGGTGTGAACGAACGTTGCATCAAACCGCCGCGCGCAACTGGCCCGCGGCGCTCGGCACCTGCGCTTCTTGCGGCTCGACTGACGCCGAGGTCCTCGACGATCCGGAACCGGCCGCCGGCGGCCTGGGCGATGTACATGTTCATCCGCACGTGATGCTGGCCGGGCACCATCTCGGCCGGACCGCCCGGCCCCTCGGCGATCTTCGCGTGGTCGAGCGCCCTGATGACGTCGTCCTGCTCGAGCGAGCCCGCCTCCTTCACGGCCGCCTCCCAGAGCTTCATCCCGCGGTAGAGGCCCGAGCACGCGCTGCCGGCCGTGAACTTGGCGTTGCCCGGGATAGAGCTCGTCGTAGCTGACCGAGCAGCGCCTGGCTGAACGGATCGCTGACGGCCTGGTAGTAGTCGAGGCAGCTGTAGAGCCCCTCCACGTGCGCGGCCGGCACCATGTTCAGGAAGTTCTCGTCGAAGTAGGTGCAGACGAGCTGTCCGCCGCGCTGCGGTGAAGCCGGCGTCGTGGAGCTGCTCGAGGAACGGCGTGACGCCGGGCGGGACGATGGTGTTGAACACCACGTCGGCGCCGCTCGACGTGATCTTCTCGATCGTCTGCGCGTAGTCGGCGTGATCGAGGGGGAAGTACTCCTCGCCGACGATCGTGCCGCCGTTGGCGGTGACCACCTCGCGGACCCTCTTGTTCAACATGTGCGGCCAGATGTAGTCGGCCGACGGCAGGTAGAACTTCTTCGCGCCCGTCTGCTGCATCAGCCAGGGGATGAGCGGATCGACCTGCTGCGCCGGCACCGGGCCGGTGCAGAAGATCAGCGGATCGCATTCCTGCCCCTCGTACTGCTCCGGGTAGATGTAGAGCTTCTTGCCCTTCACGACGGCGGGGCCCTTGATGGCCTGCCGCGTGGAGCTGTAGATGCCGCCGAAGATCACGTCGACGTTGTCGTGCTGGACGAGCTTGGTCGCCTTGGCCTCGGCGACGCTGTCGATGGTCGCGCTGTCCTCGAGATACAGGTCGAGCCGCCGCCCCAGCAAGCCGCCCTTCGCGTTGATGTCGTCGATGACCATCCTCGCGACGTTGGCATTGGCGATCCCCACGAACGAGAGCGGACCCGTCTGGTCCGCGATCACGCCCACCTTGATCGATGAATCTTTCATGGCTCTCCTCCGTTTCGGCTCGGCACGAGTGCCGGCGGCCTCCCGGCCGCACATGGGGAGGATTCCCTATGCCGACGCTATTTCGTGCTGAACCAGGCCGCGCTCGAGGGCGTAGAGGGCCGCGCCGGCGCGGGTGGTGACGCCGATCTTGCGAATAGAGGCTCTGGATGTGGTTGTCGGCGGTCTTGGGCGCGATGTCGAGCTTGCGGGCCGCTTCCTTGGTCGTGTCCCCGGCCGCGATCAGCCGCAGCACCTCGATCTCGCGCGGGGTCAGGCCCGCCAGCCGCTCGGCCGCCGCCCGGCGCGCCGGTTGCCCGGCACAGGCGAGCACCGCCTCGACCGCGTCGGGGCAGAGCTTCCCTTCCCTGACGGCGCCGCGCAGCTTGGCGGCCGCGGCCGCGTCGCTCGACGCCGGCCGGTGGGGCCGCGCCTCGCGCGCGGTCTGGAAGGCCTCCGCGGCGGCCAGGATGCGGGCGGCAGGCGACAGGTCGGGGCCGCGCGAGTTGCGGTGGTAGCCGCTGCCGTCGAGGCGCTCGTGATGGCGCTGCACCAGCGCCGCGACGGGCTTGCCGTCTCCGCCCAGCGACGCCAGCGCGCGCTCGCCGTGGTACGGATGCAGCCGCGCGGCGTCGGTCTCGCGTTCGGTCAGGGCGCCGGCCCGCATCCAGGTCGAGACCGGAACCGTCAGCTCGCCGATGTCGTGCGTGTAGGCCGCCCAGCGGACGTCGCGAATGTCGGACGCCGGGAAGGCCCATGCGCTTGGCGGCCGCCTCGGCCAGCGACGCGACGGCGCGCGAATGGCCGAACGTGAACGGCATCCGCATGTCGATCATGTCGGCGATCGCCAGATAGGCCTCCTCGCAGGCCGCCTCGTCGAGCATCGCGTGCGGCGTCGGCTCCAGCGCCAGGATCGTCTCGCGGTCGACGGGGCCGTCGAGCCCCGCCATGAAGCGGTTCGGCATGCGCGAGGAAACGCGTCGGCCAGCTCCGGCTCGTAGGCGCCGCCGGCGCGCTTGGCGATCATCGTCGGTCATGGTCGCGAAGCCGTGGGCCTCCGTCAGCGCGATGGCATCCTGGGCCAGCGTCACCAGCCGGACCGGAAACTTCACCGCGTCGCCCGACAGGCCCCGCGGCAGCCCGCGTCCGTCCCAGCGCTCGTAGATCTGGCCGAGATTTTCGCGGATCTCCGGCGGGAGACCGATGCCGCTCCGCGATCCTCTGCGCGACCTCGCAGTGTCCGGACAGGATCGGGATGTTCACCTGCGTGGCCTCGGCCAGCCCGCGCTCGACCGCCTCGGCCAGCTCCGCGGGCGGCGCGCCCGCGAAGACGCGGGTGATGGCTCGGACGAAGACCTCGGCGAATTCGGCCTTGTTGCCGAAGTCGAGTGCCGGCAAGCTCCCGGCGCAGCGCGATCTCGTCGCCCCACGCCGCCGCCAGCAGGTGGGTGTCGGCATTGCAGCCGATATAACGAAGCAGCGCCTGATGGTAGACCGCGCCGACGCATGGGGTCGTCGAGGCGCGCGGCGTCGGCCATCCGCATCGCCAGCACGCAGGAGCGCAGCGCGAAATCCCGCGAGTGCCCCGTGGCCAGGTCGGTCGCGTAGGCCAGCGCCATCAAGAAGTCCGCGCGCCTGACTGTCGATGCTCCCATTCTGGTCCGCCTCTCGGGACGATGGACTGCGAGCGTATCTCAGTCAGGGGCGGCCGACCTTGGTCTTCGGCAGCACGACGTCGTCAATCCAGATCATGCGCGCGCCGTCCTGCTGGTACGACTCCCAGCCGAAGTCGCTCTTCGGACCTGTGCCCTGGTATACACGAACGTGTCGGTATCGTTGGTGTAGGGAGGTGCGACATGTCGAGGGTGAAGCGGAGCTGGTTGTGGATGCTGGTCGGGACCGTGGTTCTTCACGCGGCCTGTGGGGCGAGCGGACCAAAGGAGCCGGGCAAGTACGTTGCGATGGGGAGCTCGTTTGCCGCCGGCCCGATGATTCCCGACGAGGTCCCGGACCAGAGCTGCGGGCGCTCGACGAACAACTACGCACACCTCGTCGCCGCCGCGCTCGACCTGGACCTGGTCGAGGTCTCCTGCATCGGCGCGACGACCGACGACGTCATCAGCCCGCAGGGTCGAGATCGAGGCGCTGACGGAGGACACGCAGCTGGTCACGATCACCATCGGAGGCAACGACGTCCTGTACTCGGCCTCCCTGACCGCCTGCGGCGTCGCCGGGATGGACGGCACCTCATGTCTCGAGGCGGGCGCTGGTGGCGCCGCACCCGCCGTCGATGCTGACCGGATCGCTGGGCTCCTCGCGCAGGTCGGCGACAAGCTCGTCGCGGTGCTCGGTCAGTTGAAGGCGGCGGCGCCCCACGCGGGCATCTACCTCGTCAGCTACCCCCGCGTGCTGGCGGAGCCCGCCGCGCCGTGCCCGCCGGATGTTCCGGTGCCAGCGCCCGTTGCCACGTTCCTGGGGGAGCTGGGCTCCAGCTTTCAAGCCGCTTCCCGCGATGCCGCAGAGAGGGCGGGCGTGAAATTCGTCGACGCGTATGGCGCGAGCAGCGGGCACGACGCCTGCGCGTCCGCGGACCAGCGCTGGGTCGAAGGCCACGCCACCGCTGGTACGGTGCCCTATCACCCCAACGCGGCGGGCATGCGCGCGGCGGCCGATCTGATCCTGTCCGAGATCGACCAAGCGCAGCCGTAGCGCCGGCGGCGCGCGCGCACGGTCAGGCGGCGTCGGCGATGTGCTTCAGGTCGCCCGCGTGGACCAGGCGGGCCAGCTCCTGGTAGCCGCCGATCGGTTCGCCGTCGATGAAGATCACCGGCACGGTCCGACGGCCATTGGCGCGTTCGACCAGCTCGGCACGGGCGCGCAGATCATTCGTGACGTCGACGGTCTCGAAGGCAATCCCCTCGCGTTCGAGGAGATCTTCGGCGCGGCGACAGTATCCGCAATAGGTCGTGGAATAGACGATGACTCTCGGCGTGCTCATTTCTTCCATGCTTTAGCTGCCGGATGCGTAGGCGGGCGGCCACCATGGCCACCTCAGGCACTACCCTCGCGGCGCTGGTCTTCAGATGCTGGAGGTCGGGTTGGGTTTCGCCCAGTCGCCCTCGACGGGCAGGTCCGCCTCCTCCCAGTCGATCAGGCCCCCGCGGTAGTGGGTCAGGTGCTCGTAGCCGTGCTCGCGGAGCTTCTGGATGAGCGCCACGCTCGCGTGACAGTCGACATTCGAGCAGTAGACGACGACGTCGTCGCTCTTCGCGAGGCCGGCGAAGAGCTCGCCGTCGGTCGTGAAATGGAGAGAGCCGGGAATGTGCTTGGCCCGAAAGGCCCAGTCGCGGGCGGCCATCACCAGCTTGAAGCTGTCGCCGCGCGCGAGGCGTGCGCGCAAGGTTTCCCGGTCGATCTCCGTCATGTCGTCGGTGCCGATGCGCGCGAGCCTAGCACCCCGCGCCCGGCGACGGCCGTGGCCTCACCGCTCGCTGTCGAGCGTGGCCATCTGCGGCGCGGCGTAGCGCGTCCCGGCGACCTCGGCCGCAGGAACGGCCGCTTCCAGCGCGGCCACCTCGTCCGCGCCCAGCGTGATGTCGAGACCGGCGAGGGCGTCGGTGAGCTGGGCGCGGGTGCGGGCTCCCAGCGTCGGGACGATCGTGACCCCCTGCGCGGCGCCCTTGGCGCGCACCCAGGCGACGGCGAGCTGGGCCGGTTTGACCCCCCGGGCCGCGGCCAGGCGCGCGAGGGCGTCGGCCAGGGCCTGGTTCTTCTCGCCGTTTTCGCCCGCGAAGCGCGGCAGGTGGCTGCGGAAGTCGCGCGCGCCGCTGGGGCGGCTGCTGGTGAGCAGGCCGCGCGACAGCACGCCGTAGCCGTCGTGGCGATGCCGAGCTCGGCGAGCGCCGGGAAGATCGCTCGCTCGGGGCCGCGGCTCACGAGCGAGTACTCGATCTGCAGGTCGCAGATGGGGTGCACCTTCGCGGCGCGCCGGATGGTCTCGACGCCGACCTCCGAGAGGCCGATGTGGCGCACGTAGCCGGCCTTCACCATGTCGGCGATCGCGCCGATGGTCTCCTCGATCGGCACCGCCGGATCGAGGCGCGCCGGGCGGTAGATGTCGATGTCGTCGACGCCGAGGCGCGTCAGGCTGTAGGCGAGGAAGTTCTTCGTCGCGGCGGGCCGGGCGTCGTAGCCCAGGAACGCGCCGTCGGGGCCGCGCAGGCCGCCGAACTTGACGCTGAGCACGGCCTGGTCGCGCCGGCGGCCGGCGAGCGCCTTGCCGACGAGGAGCTCGTTGTTCCCCATGCCGTAGAAGTCGCCGGTGTCGATCAGGTTCACGCCCGCGTCGAGGGCGGCGTGGATGGTCGCGATCCCCTCCGCCTCGTCGCTGTGGCCGTACAGTGCCGGCCCCCATGCCCATGCAGCCGAGCGCGAAGGGAAATACCTGCGGGCCGGTGGCGCCGAGTTTCATTCGGGTCGTCGTGGTCGTCGTTTCCATGCCCCGACTCTGGGTCCGTCTCTCACATCAATCCAGTGAATAGGATATATGGAACACATGCCTGAAATTCATGGACGAGATCTCGATCTCAACCTGCTGCGCGTGTTCGCGGTCGTCGCCGAGTCGGGCAGCGTCACCGAGGCGGCCCGACGCCTCTACCTCACCCAGCCGGCGATCAGCGCGGCGCTGCGGCGGCTGACGACGGTGGTGGGCGCGCCGCTGTTCCTGCGCAGCGGACGCGGCATCGCCCTCACCAGCCGCGGCGAGCGCTTGCGCGCCGGCCTCGAGGCCCATCTGGGCCCCCTGGTCGACGCCGCGCTCGCACCGGCGACCTTCGACCCGAAGACGAGCGAGCGTACGCTGCGCCTCGGCCTGTCGGACTCGGCCGAGCTCTGGGCGCTGCCCCCCCTGCTTCGCGTGCTGGAGCGCGAGGCCCCGCGCCTGCGGATCGTCGCCATTCCGGTGCAGTTCCGCACCGTCGCCGCCGCGCTCGCCGCGGGGCTGGCCGCCGCGATCACCGTCGCCGACGAGCTGCCCGCCACGATCCGGCGCGAGAAGCTGTTCCACGGCGGCTTCACCTGCCTTTACGACCCGCGCCACGCGCGGCTGCGCACGCTGACGGAGGCCGAGTACTTCGCGCAGGACCACGTGATCGTCTCCTACAACGGCGACCTGCGCGGCATCGTCGAGGACATGCTCGGCAAGACCCGCAAGGTCCGCTGCTCGGTCTCCGGCTTCGCCAACATAGGCGCGCTCATCGACGGCACGGCGATGCTCGCGACCGTGCCCGAGCTCGTCGCGGCGAAGATCGTCGCCACCCGCCCGCACCTCAAGACCAAGCCGCTGCCGCCGTCGCTGTCGCTCCAGGGCATGCACGCCGAGTTGCTGTGGCCCGCGGTCACCGACGACGACGAGCCCTGCAAGTTCGTCCGGGCGAAGATCCGCGAGATCGCGCGGCCGGCGGGCGCGCTGAAGCCGAGCCGATAGGCGGCTCAGTCCGCGGCGAGAATCGCGGCACGCGCCGGCCGCGTCGCGAGCAGCGCCTGGTGCAACGACCACTGGCCGCGGGCGCGGACCAGGTTGTGCTCGCCGCGGCCGGGGAAGCGGGAGGCGTTCCAGCCGAAGTACGACTCGGCGAGCGCGTCGGCGGCGAAGCGGGCGGCGAGCTCCACGCTGACCCACTCGACGCCGAGCACCAGGGCGCGGCGTTCGTCGGCGCTGAGCGCGTGGCCGAGGTTCGCGCGATAGCCGTCGAGCGACGCGCGCATGATGTCGAGATCGAGCGCGGCGTTCACGTCGTCCTCGCCGGCGCGGTTGCACCACGAGCGCCAGGCGTCGCCCAGCTCGTATGCCAGCGGCAGCGGACCGACGGTGTCGAGGTCGATGAGCGCGATCGCCCGCGCGTCGTCGGGCGGCGTGGGCCCCGCGAACAGGATGTTGTTGAACTTGAGATCGCCGTGGCAGAGGCGCGGCGGGAGCGCCGGGAGCGGGGGGAGGGCGGCGGCGCCCGCCCGGATTGCCTGCGCGAGCGGCCGGACCTCCGCGGCCAGGCGGTGCCCGGCGTGGGCCGCGACCGCGTCGTCGAGCCGTGTCAGGTGGCGGGGCGTGTCGTGCACGCCGACGCGCATGCCGGTGAAGTCGTGGCGGAGACCGTCGACGGCGGCGTGGAAGCGGCCAATCAGCGCGCCGGCGGCGCGCGCCTGGGCGGGGCCGCCGACCACGTCGAAGGCGACCCCGTCGACGTGCGTCTGCACCCGCCAGACGGTCCCGCCCGGCGCGCGCAGGTAGGGGCGCCCGTCGCGCGCCGGCACGAGGCGCGGCGTCACCATCCCCGCGGCCGCGAGCCGCTCGGTCACCGCGACGATGTTGCCGTGAATCTCGGGCGGGAAGATCGGGTTCACCGCCTGCAGCACGGCGCGCACGCCGTCGCCGCGGGTCAGGAGGTAGCTGCGGTTGATGAGGCCGGCCCCAAGCGACGCGACGGTCGCCCCCTCCCAGCCGGCGTAGCCGGGCAGGACGTTGGCGGCGATCTCAGCGACTTCGTCCATCACGCGCGGGCTCGCGATGCTGCCACGCGCCCAGATCGCGCGCAAACGCGCCTCAGCGCCCGAGCTGCATCAGCCGCGAGCCGCCGGCCCACCGGACCTCGAGCGCGACGGGGCCGCTGGCGGTCGCCTCGATGCGTGGCGGCTCGCTCGGCGTGCGTCGGGCGGCGCAGGCGAGATCGAGCGAGACGTCCTTCCCCAGCGGGTAGCGCCGGACGCCGTGGGCGTCGGTCAGCCGCACGTCCCACAGGAGACGCCGCGCGGCCGCGTCGGGTCGCAGCCCGAAGACGTACTCCAGCAGCACCGCGATCGGAGGCAGGCCCGTCCAGCCGACGAAGTCGGGCTTGGACGGCAGGCCCGGCGCGGCCGACTCGGGCGCGTAGTTCTCGTGGAGCGTGCCGGTCGCCTCGAACACCGAGACGACGTTGTCCAGGTGGTTGCGCCCGATCTCGTGCGCCAGCGCGTCGCGCCCGACCTCGGTCAGCCCGCGCAGCACCATGTACGTCGTCGGCGCCCAGACCGCCCCCCTCCAGTAGCCGCCGCGCGCGTCGTAGCCGGGCTGGTCGGCCGAGAGCGACGGGACGCGGTGCGGACGCTTGAAGGCGCGCGGATCTTCCAGGTGCGCGACGAACGGCGCCACCCGCCCCGGCGGCACGATCCCCGCCAGCAACGCCCAGTATCCGCCGACGCTCTTGACGTGGGTCAGGGTGCCGTCGTCGAGCCGATCGCAGTAGAACCGATCGGCGTCGCTCCAGAGGTGGTCGTTCGCGAACCGGCCCAGGCGCACGGCCTCCTCGCGCAGGTCCGCGACCTCCGCGTCCGCCCCCAGCGTGTGCCCCATCTGGGCGAGCAGGCGCGCCGACAGGAGCTGTTGCAGGGTCGCGTCGACCCAGGTCATGCGCCCGTGGTAGCGCTCCGGATCCGCGTACGGTGCGCCGGCGGGGAGGCGCGGCTGGTTGTCCATCCCGCATGCCCAGCCCGTCGACCAGTAGGTGCCGTCCGGCCAGGTCCGATAGGCGCGCAGCCACTGGTGGTACGCGCGCAGGACCGGAAACACGCGCGCCAGCCGGTCGCCGTCGCCGAAGTTGCGGTAGTGCTCCCACTCGGCCCAGGCGAGCACGTTCGGTCCCGTCGACGACGGGTCGAATCGCGGGAACCGATCGTCGCCGAGCGCCCGCCCGATCTCGCGGCAGATGAACCCGTCGGGGTGTTGCTTGGCGTAGAAGTTGTCGAGGGTCCGAAAGAACGGAAACGCCCGCGCGCCGTACCGCCCGAACAGCGTCATGAAGCACGAGTCCCAGAGGAAGATGCAGTCGTTGAAGGCAGGGTCGATGAAGCGGGCCACGAACCCGCTGGCCGGCGCGGGCCGACGCAGGTTCGCGAACGCCAGCCTCCACGCCTTGACCGTGCAGTCGATCGCTCCGCCGTGGCCCTCCCAGAACGGCTCCGGCAGCAGGTGCCTGGCCTGGTCGAAGCTGGGGAGCGCGGCGGCGTCGGGCGCCATCTGCAAGAACGTGTTGCGCGCGACCAGCGGGTTGCGCACGTACGAGTCGTAGGGCGCGCGTAGCCACGGGCCGCGGTGGACGGGCTCGGGAGCCTGCGCGGGGAGGGGCCACGCCCGCGCGTCACGCGCAGCCGAGGTGACGACGGCCGCGACGGCCGCTGCCGGTGGCACCATCAACATGCGGCGGCGGGTCACCATGGCGCGCTCGAGCGGGCGCGTTACTTCGACCGGTGCTTGGACCACGGCAGCGTGAGGTCGCTCGCGGCGGGGACGAAGCCGGCGACGGTGCCGTGCGGCGGGAGGCGCAGGGGCCAGTCCACCATCAGGGGGGTGGGATCCCAGTAGACCTCCGGCAGGTCGCTCGCGGGGCGGACCGAGAGCGCGAAGTGCACGTATCGCCCCGCGTGCTCGTTGCCGGTCTCGCCGACCAGCCCGATGACGTCACCGGCCTTGACCGCGGCGCCGCGCGTGAGGCGGCGCGGGACGGCGGCCAGATGGAAGTAGTGGGTGAAGGCCATGCCGTCGAAGTGCGCGAGGCGCAGATAGACGCCGCCGGGCTCGTCTCCGGGCGCGTGTTGCACGCGATCGACGACGGCGTCGTGGACGGCGTACACGTGCTCGCCCCAGAGCTCACCGCCGAGATCGACGCCGCAGCGGTCCTGGGTGCGGCAGACGGGCGGGGGAGGCGTGACCGCCGGGCGACCGGGGCGATGGCCCGCGGGCTCGGGGCGGGCGAGGATGCGGTCGTCGGCGACGGGCGCGCGCCGCGCCGGGCCGGGCAGGGGATAGGTCCAGGCGGTGTTGGCGAAGGCCCACTTCCAGTCGGCGTCGGTCGGCGGCCAGGCGGGGCCGTAATAAACGGGCTCGGGGCGCGGCGGCGGCGCGGGACGGAACTCCGGCGGGTCGAACGGAATCGACTGCGGCTGCGGCTGGTGGAAACGATGCCAGAGGGTGCGCCCGCCGATGACCACCACCGCCACCGCCAGCACGCGCATCAGCCATCGCCGTCGAAACGCGGCGCGCGTGCGGCGCCGGCTCTCCACGGTCGCGACCAGACAGACCTCCGAGCAGTGGGGCTCGTGGCGTTTGGCCCGCACCAGCACGAAGCGTTCGTCGGCGATGGGGGAGCGGCAGACGATGCAGATCGCGCGCATGGCGCTACTCGTCCCCCGTGGATTCGGAGGTGGTTTCGCCGGCGCTCTCCGCGGGCTCGTTGGCGCTCGCGGCGGACCTCGCCTCGGTGGGCGCGTCGCCCGCCGCCTCGGCGGCCTGGCGTCCGCCTTTTTTCAGCTTCGCGAGCTTGGCCCTGTGCGCGGCGGAGAGCAGCGCGGACCCGAGCGGCAGCCCAGGGCGCGCCAGGGTGGTGACCAGGCCGGCCTCGCTGCCGTCGATGGGGACACGCACCGCCCACAGCGCGATCAGCGGCTCCGGATCCATGTAGCGCTCGGGCCACTCCTTCGACGGGCGCACCGAGATGGCGAAGTGGAGGTGGGGCTGCGACTCCTTGACGCCCGTGTCGCCGAGCAGGCCGATGACGTCGCCGCTCTTGACGTGGTCGCCGCGCTGGAGCGCCCGCGGGATCGCCGCCAGATGGAAGTACTGCGTGAAGACCGTGCCGTCGCGATGGGAGAGCCGAACGTACTCGCCGCCGCGGTCCGGGTTCGCGTTTCTCTGCACGTAGTCCACGACGCCGTCGTGAGCAGCGTGCACGTGCTCGCCCCAGATCTCGCCGCCCAGGTCGACGCCGCAGTGACCGTTGCGGCACTCGATCGGGCGGTCGCCCGGCCGCACGGCGCCGAACACGCGCGAATCGGCGCGCGGCATGCGCCGCACCGGCCCGGCCAGCGGGTGGATCCACGCGTCCTGGCCCAGCGCCGCCAGCAGGTTGGTCTCCGTCGGAGGCCACTCGGGACCGAACCACCCGGCGGGCAGGGCCGGGCGGGCCGGGCCCCGGTCGGTGGCGTGGCTGCTGGTCGCGGCGTGGGCGCTCGCCCGGCGGCCCGGCGGCCCCCCGTGCGGGGTCAGGAACCCGCCGCCCAGGATCACGGCGATGGCGGCCACCTTCGCGGAGCGGAGCCGCGCCGCCCACCGCACGCGCCTGCGTTCGCGCACGACGCCGCGGTAGCAGCCCACCGAGCAGAGCACGTACATCGACCACGTCTCGGCATGCACGTATCGCGTCGCCGGCAGCGAGGCGTTGCACACCTCGCAGACGGTGGCGCTTTCCGACACGTCTAAGAACGTCTCTTCGGGGTCGACCATGCCGCACGCACCTCCCCGGCGGTGGAACGTCGAGCGAGGGTCTATCGTAGCAAGTTCACCAGCTCGACCACGCGACTTATTCGGTCGAGCTATCAATCAGCCGATTGCATCCGGCGCGGTGCGAATTATGGCGAAAAGTCGCTCCCACGTCTCGGCCTCGGATCGCCCGACCGCGCGCTTGGCGTCGTCGAAGTCCGCGGGCGAGGGCTCACTCCAGACATGGAACGTGCCTTCCGGGTGGAGCACGATGAGCGCCTCCATCCCGTCCTCGAAGATGATGCGGTCGCCGACAGCCCAGTCTTCGCCGTCGAAATCGCTGTGCCCGAGGAGCTCTCCCAGCGCCTCCTCGGACCTGACGTAGCGCACGAGCCCCGTCTTCCGTGAAATGACCAGCGGCATTTCCGCGAGGCTACACGTTTCGACGGCGCAGGGAACGATCGGTCTACGTGCCGCCGAAGCTGCGGCTGACGATCACGCTGAGCATGACGGGCGACGACAGCGAGCCCTGAGGCTCGTCGCCCGGGACGATGTGGCGCCAGACCGGGAACCTGGCGTTCACGCCGACGGAGGTCGCCCCGAACGACTGCATCATCAGAACGCCGACCAGGAGCTCCGTCCGGCCGAGATTGCCGTCCTGCTGGATCACGCCGTCCCAGCGCTCGGGGCCCTCGTACAGGAGGTCGACCTCCCCGCCCACGACGAAGGAGCCGACCAGCCGGCGGCCCGCCTGCACGCCGCCCAGGAATCGCGTGCCGGCGCGGAACCCGTGGCTGTTCTCGTAGAGCGACAGCTGCGCCAGCGCATAGCCGGTCAGCTGTATTTTTTCGATCGTCTTGGCCACGTCGATGCCGGCGATGGGATCGAACGTGCCGGTGCCGAACTGGATGTGCTCGTGCCTGATGCCTTCGTCTCCCAGGAGGAACGGGTTTGGCTCCGTTCGGCCCAGCGGCAGGGAGACGCCCCCGCGCAGCGTGAGGAGGGCGCCCGCCAGGCTGGTTCCCCACCGCCCCAGCAACCAGGGATCGCCGATCCCGGCGAGCGTCTCGTCGCGGTGGTGGACGTTCGGGTCGAGGGGGACGTACGGCGCGCCCTCCGGTGTCGTGTACTTGATCGTCGTGCCGACGATCCGAAACGGCACGTGCAGCTCGAAGCCGAAGCCGCCGACGATGCCGACCTCGCCGACCGCGCGCAGCTCGCCCGGGTAGATGCGCTGGTTGTGCATGTACGTGGGTTGCACCGGCACCTCGGCGCAATTCGAGAGGTCCGCGCAGCCGGCCTCGTGGATCACGTGCAGGTACGTCGCCGCCATGATGGCGGAGACCCGGACCTCGCCCGGCGCGAGGGGCAGGGCCGCCAGCTTCGTGATCGGCATGTTGGGGTTGCGGCAGCCGGCGCAGGCTGCCGCCTGGCCCGTGGGGACCAGACTGGCCGCGGCGAACGTGGCGAGGGCCAGCGCGACGACCCGCGCGCGCCTCCGGCCGTGCCGGCCGTTCATCGCGCCCCCCCCTCGGCGATGGCGCGGTCCAGCGCCTCGAGGTCGAGCCCGGCGACCTCGCGAACGCGCCGGCCGTCCTTCCCGTACACCACCAGGTAGGGGAGGCTGGTGACGTCTCCGAGGTAGCGCGCGGCCAGCGGCGTCTCCCACGAGACGACGTTCAGCTTGCGGACGGCGACGTCAGAGCGGCGGCCCAGCATGGCGAAGACGTGCGCGTCGATCTTGCGGCACGGCGCGCACCAGACCGCATAGAAGTCGAACAGGGTCACCTTCCCGGGGACCGCATGCTGGTCGAGCGACGGGACGTCTTCCCCCGCCTTCGACAGCTCGACCAGATCCGCGCCCGCCGGCAGCGGCGGCACCGGTTCGAACGTCAGGTCCGGGTGACAGTCGAAGCATTGCGACTCCGGGACGCCGTGGTCCGGACACCAATCCTTCGCCGCCTTGAACTTGGGGACGAGGGCGGGGTTGCACCGCGTGCACACCTCCTTCGGCACCTTGTGCGGACAGCGCTCGTAGTCGGGCGAGGTCGCGGCGCTCAGGGTCGTGATCGTGCCGTGTGAGCCGGGCGGGCTCGAGGCGCACGCCAGGCAGACGGCGGCCGCCAGGGCAAAAGGTAGAGCTCTCTTGTTCGCGAACATGGCTTCTCCGAAATCGGTCGTTGTTCAGCGACGCACGCGCACGCTCCTCGGGGAGCCGCGACGCAGGATGCGCGACAGCCGTCGGCCGCGACGTGCGTCAATCCGGATACGTCAGACGGAGAAGCGACGCTTGGGAACGTGGACGATCTCGCGCGGCGAGGGCTCCAGTACAGCGCGGACGACGACCGCGAATTCGGAGCGCTCGACTTCGGGGACCGGCGCCTCCACACGCACCTGTACGATCACTGGGCGCTGATGTGGGCAGCAGGGGCAGTCATCGCACTCCTCGAACGGCGTGTCGACGCACGCATCGGGGATCAGATCGAGCCCGGTCGCCTGGACGAGCACCCGCACGAGCGCCAGCGCGATCAGGAAGCGAAACACGCTTTCAGCGTAGCACGTCGAGCCGCACGCATCGGTGGCCGGAGACGACGGACCTTGCGGCTCCGGCGCGATCCCGCCTATGACTCTCGACGAGATGCGAAACAGCGTTCGTTCGTGTGCCCTTGTCGGATTGGTATTGGGACTTGGGGCCTGCGGCGGGGGCGCGGGCGGCAGCGGCAGCGGGTTTCGCGCCAAGATCGACGGTCAGCCGTGGGAGGCGTCGCCGATCTCCATCACGGCCGGGCCGATCGCGGCCCTTCCCGGCGCCATGATGGTGATCGGCTCCCAGACCAAGGGGGCAAAGAACACCGGCATCACCATCACCCTGAACGACATCACGGGCCCCGGGACGTACGCGCTCGGCGTCGGGTCCGGCGTCTACGGCGGCACCGCCTCGGTGGGCGAGTCGACCGACAGCACCGGGAACGCGAACGTCTGGCAGACGCCGCTCGACGGTGTCTCGGGCACGTTCACGATCGCCACCCTGACCGCCACGCACCTGACCGCCACCTTCGAATACGTGACGGCGGCCGACGACAACAACGACATCGGCGGCACGCGCACCGTCACGGAGGGCGAGATCGACCTGCCGTTCGCCGGCGCCCTCAAGCCGGTGCCCGAGAACGAGGGGGGAAAGGTCAGCGCCACCCTGGGCGGCACGCCCTACAACGCCTGGTCCATCAACGGCTCGCTCCTGGACTTCACCGGGAACGCGGGCGTGAACATCAGCACCAGCAGCGCGGTGAACACCCTCTCGCTGATGCTGCAGGGGGTGACGGCCCCCGGCAGCTACGCCGTCAGCGACGAACAGCCCAACCGCACCATCATCGTGGGAAAGAACGGCGGCGATGCGACGCACTGCTGCTGGGGCCTGAACGCCGGCGGCGACACCGGCACGATCACCATCACCAGCCTCACCCCGGCCCGCGTCAAAGGGACCTTCAGCGGAACGCTGCAGCCCCAGCCCGGCAAGGCCGCGACCACGCCGCTGATCGTCACCGACGGTACGTTCGACGTCGGCATCCCCTGACCTGCGCAACTGCTGCGCACGTTGCGCGCAGATCGTTTGATCCGCAGCCGGACGCTGCGCTCCTCCGGGCAAAGGCTGCCGAGCGTGCAGCGAATCCCGGTCGGCACCGCCCTTGCTCTGTCTTCGGGCAAGGAGTCACCAAGATGAAGTTCTCGTTTCATGCGTTCACCCTGCGATCGATGATCTTCGCGACGACCGCGACGCTGTTCGTGAGCGCGTGCGGCTCCGCGGAGCCCGCGCCGGAGAGCGGAGATCCGATTGCGGGCGAGGCTCTCTTCCACGACCACGCGCCGGCCGGCCTCGACGGTAACGGTCGCGCCTGCTCCGATTGCCACGTCGACGCGAGCGGCTTCCAGCTCGTGCCGGCGGAGGTCGAGGCGCGCTTCCAGCAGATGACCGCCACCGGCGTCGACGATCCGCTGTTCCGTCCCACCGACGCCGACGATTTCGCCACCAACGGCGACGCGGCGGCGGACTACACCACCCTCCGCCAGTACGGCCTGATTCGGGTCCACCTGCCGTTGCCGCCCAACATCAAGCTGGTCGACCCGGTGACCGGCGCCGTGACGGACGAAACCTTCACCGACGTCTGGCGGTCCGTGCCCAGCGTGGTCAACGTGGCCGTCTCGGGCGCCGACCCGAAGGCCCTGGCCTGGTCCCGAGGGCCAAGCCAGCACGGTGGCTATCAGCTCGATGGCCGCGTCGACACCATGCAGGCTCAGGCCGCCGGCGCGTTCCTGAATCACGCGCAGGCGGGCAACGCCCCCACCGCCGCCATGCTGGACGACGTCGCCGCCTACGAGCGAACGCTGCGCGCCGATCCGGAGCCGCCCCTCGACGAGCTACAGGCCAAGGGCAAGAAGGTCTTCGAGCGCGCGTGCGCTGTGTGCCACGGCGGGGCCGGAGCGAGCACGCCCGTCAACACCGGGTCGCAACAGATGATCCTGCTCCACGACGTCCACACGAACTGTCCCCGCGAGGTCGATACGGCTGTGCCCGCGCGCTGGAACTTTCACCCCTGCGCGCCGGGGCTGGCCAGCCATGTGCGGACCTACGAGATCTCGTTCGCCGACGGCTTCACCATGCGCCGGGAGAGCAGCGATCCGGGTCGCGCGCTGCTGAGCGGGTACGTAGCGTCCGCCGCTCCGGCCGACAACGGGACGTGCGCACATGCCCCGTGCGATCTGCCGTTCCTGGACGACTGGCAGAAGCTGGAGACCGCGCCGCTGCACGGGATCGCCAAGACGGCCCCGTACTTCCACAACAACAGCGCGGCGACGCTGGAGGAGGTCGTCATCAACTACGAGGAGTTCTACAAGTTCGCGAACGCCTCCAACCCGTCGCCCCCGCTGCCGCTCATCCTGAGCACGGACGGCGTCCACCCCGACCGCCCCAACGTCGAATCCGAGCGCGCCGCGCTGGTCGCCTATCTGGAGGTGCTGTAGCCGGCGCGCGGCCCATCGCCGCCTAGCGATGCCCGGGCGGTCCGGCGGCGATCTGGGCGCGTATCTCGGTCAGCTTCGCCATCAGCTTCGAGCTGTTCTCCTTCCCCATTCGCAGCAAGATCTTCTGGCCGGTCGTGGCCGCCTCCAGGGCCGAGTCTTCGTAGAGGTAGAGACCCGCGCCGCCGCCACCCGTCCCGCCGTCTGGTCCGACGCGTTTGACGCGGATAGAGCCGGAGACGTTGGGCGTCGCAAGCAGGTTGTCGATCACCTCGACGACCCGATCGTTCAGGTATGTGCCCGAAGTCCCGAGGTCCACGTACGCGCGCTGGAGCAGCGGATAGAGCCGGACGTACAGGCCCACCGCGCGCCGCGTGTCGATGCCGGCGGCGAAGCGTACGAAGGGCGCGTAGCGCTCGGCGTTGTGTGCGCTGATCACCATGGCCCCGTCGCGGGTCTCGGTCTCGAAACGACCCGGCGTGCGGTTGACCGGCCAGAGATCCGCGGCCGCGTCGTCGGAGGCCAGGTTGTTCACGGTGGCAACGAACCGGCGGACGGCGCCTTCGAGTCGAAGGAACTCGGAGACCGCCTTCCGCCCCACCAGATCGACCAGCGCCTTCTTCACGTACCCGTCGGAGTCGTCGAGCGCTGGCAGCCCGCCGGGCGCCGCGGCGGCCGGAACTGGATTTCGAATCGCCGGAGCCGGAGGCGGTGGCGGCGCCGGGGGCGGGGCCACGGGCGGAGGCGCCGCCGCCGGGGGCACGGGCGCTGGTAGGTGCACCTGGCGCCACCAAAAGACCCCGCCCGCCGCGACCAGCAACACCACCACTCCCATGACGGCGCCGCGACTCATGCCATGAACGTGGGCCGAGGATGAGGCGCCGTCAATCCGGCGCGCTGGCGGTCAGCCCTTCAGGCACTCGGCGACGGCCCAGCGTGCCATCTGGAATTCGCGACAGTTGGGAGGCGGTTATTGTTGAGACCTAGGGCTCGTCGTCTTCGCCGCTCGCGAAGAGGTGCTTGAAGAATCGTTCGGGTGAATCCAGGAACGCCTTGGTCACCTTGAAGTGCTCGGTCTCCTGGTGCCGCACCTCGTGGATCGGGCCGCCGTCCAGGCTCAGCAGCGTGGCGCTCGGATAGGCGAGCAGGATCGGCGAGTGGCTCGCGATGATGAACTGGGCCTGGCCGGTGGCCTCCAGATCGTGAATCACCTTCAGGAAGGCCAGCTGTCGCTGCGGCGAGAGCGCGGCCTCGGGCTCGTCGAGGATGTAGACGCCGCGGTCGAAGCGGTTGGTGAACAGGGCCAGGAACGACTCGCCGTGGGACTGCTCGTTCAGCGGGCGGCCTCCGTAGCGCTTCAACGTCGAGACCTGATCGATGTAGGTCGCGAAGTTGAAGAAGCTCTCGGCCCGCATGAAGAAGCCCTCGGTCGCCTTCGGCTGCCATGACAGCCGAAGGGCGCTGGCGAGGTCATCCGGGTCGTCCTCGGTCTGGACCGCGTGGTCGCGCCCGCCGCCGTGGACGTTGAACCCGCAGCACTTCGCCAGGGCCTCGAGCAGCGTCGACTTCCCGCTGCCGTTCTCGCCCACGAAGAAGGTCACGCGAGACTTCAGCTCCAGGTCGAGCCCGTCGCGGAACACCGGGACGTTGAAGGGGTAGCGGTCGAGGTCGGTCTTCTCGGGAAGCAGCGTGATTCTCCGAAGGAACGGCGCAAACGTCTTCGGAGGTGGGCGCTTCATCCGGGGCGGCGCGATCCTATCCCAGGGGCACCCAGCGCCGAAGTTGATAGGCTAAGGGGTTCATGCGCCTCGTGAACCTGGCCTTCGTCGCGCTCTCGGCCGTCGTTCTGTTCGCCGGCTACCTGCAGGAGAAGAAGCGCCTGGCCACGATGCGGGCGCTGCCGCCGGCGCGGGCGCGGGCGCTGTTCGAGGTCGGCCAGCGGCGGCGCGAGCGGGTGATGCTGGTGGTCACCGTCGTCCTCGCCGTCGCCGCGGCGGCCGGCGTGGTGGCGCTGCTGTCGAAGGGGCGCGGGCCATGATCGGGACCCTGATCGCCATCGCGACGCTGATCGTGGTGAGCAGCCGCGCCACCGACGGCCTGCGCACCGCGCAGCTCGAGGACATCCTGTCGCGGTTGCCCCCCGACGAGGCGCGCGCCTACTACGCGAGCCTCAAGCGGGGTGTTCGCAAGGTGGCCGTGCTGCGGGCGATCGCGCTCGTCAGCTTGGTCTGCCTCCTCTACGTGTTCCGCCGCATGCTGGTCGCGCCCCACTGACCGGGCGCGCGCAGCGCGCGGGCGTCCTAGCTCTCGGTCTGCGGCTGCGCCGGCTCGGCGTCGGGCGCGGGCTTGTTGCGGCCGTGGCCGTTGCGCGCCGCCGCGACCGCCTTGGCCTTGTCGGGGGCGTCGCCGACGGCCAGCTCGCAGTCGCCGAACACCATCTGGATCCGCCCCTCTTCGCGCCGCAGGCTCACCTCCAGCGACTCGGCGCGGATGATCGTCTTGTCGCGCACGCGGCCCGACAGCTCGACGACCTGCGCGTCGAACTCGCCCGCGATCTCGCCGCGCGAACGCAGCTCGGTCACCTTGGCCTTGCCGCACAGGACGCCGCTCTCGGTCACCTCGACGGACGGCCCGGTCAGGTCGCCCTCGACGCGCCCCTGAACGACGATCGGACAGGTCGAGGTGAGGGTCCCTTTGAGCTCCGTGCCTTCCTCGATCAGGGTCTTTTTTGTTTCGCTCATCGTCGTGCTCCGCCTTTCACGTCACTGCTGACAATCTTCACGCGCAACCGGCTGCCGCGTTCGAACGCGAACCGCGTCAGCGCCTCGTTCTGCTTCACCGACGCCACCACGGCGCCGCCGCTCGACACCACCAGCTCCCGCGGGGCCACGATCCCGGGGCTCTCGCGCTCGAAGAACTGCCCGTGCACGGTGATCGACCCGGCGCCCGAGATGCTGCAGTCGGCCAGGACGCCGGTTTCGCCCACCACCAGCTCGGTCCCCTCGCCGAGGTTGATGGCGCAGTTCTCGAACAGGCTGTCGATCTCGACCGCGCGCCCCGCGTCGAAGTCGAGCGTCGCGTTCTTGAGCACGTCTCCCTGGCCGAAGTAGCGACGCGACGCCGGCGCGGTCGCGGCAGGCTGCGCCCGCAGGCCGGTGAGCAGGCCGGGGATCTCGCCGTTGGTGATCCGCCCGGTGCCGTCGCCGGCCTCGCTGGTGTCGAGCCACGACGCCAGCACGTCGAGGAGCGGCGTGCCCGTTCCGATCAACCCCGCCACCTTGGCGCCGGTCAGGTCGGCCTTGGTCAGGGTGGCGCCGCGCAGGTTGGCGGCCCGCAGGTCGGCCTGCGTCGCCTTCACCGCGCCCAGCGTCGACTCTTCGAAGTTGGCGTGCGTGAGCACCGCGTTGCGCAGGTCGGCGCCGGTCAGGTTGGCCGAGCTGACCTGGGCGAACGAGAGCCGCGCCCCCGAAAGGTTGGCGCCGGCGAGGCTGGCGCCGTCGAGGTTGGCGCGCGCGAGGTTGGCGCCCGCGAGGTTGGCCCGATCGAGCTTCGCCCCCTCGAGATCGGCGTTCTCGAGGTTGGCCTCCTGGAGATCGGCGCCGGCGAGGTACGCCTCGCGCAGGTTGGCGTTCTTGAGGGTGGCCTTGCGCAGAACCGCCGCCTCGAGGTTGGCGCCCTCGAGATCGGTCCGCGAGAAGACCGCGCCGGTCATCGCCGCCTTGGAGAGGTCGATGCCGCGCAGGTCGGCGCGCTCGATCTTCTCGTTCTTTCGCAGCTTCTGCAGAACCTGGTCGCGTGTCAGCTCACCCATGTCGATCGTTTCCTCCTCTGATGATCAGGTCGCCGCGGCGGAGCCGCCGCTCGCCCGCGCTTCGGGGCGATGGCTCGGCTTGGCAGACAGGAGAGCCAGGCTCACCAGTCGATCGATCTCGTCGATCTTCTTGGCGAACGGCAGCTTGTCGAGGCGCTGCGCCAGGTCGACCTCGCCCAGCCGGACGAGCTCGATGGTGATCTGCAGCAGTGAGAGCTGCCTCTCCCTACGAAGCTGCCTCTTCGCGCTCCGATCCTTGTCCGACCAGCTGCGGGCGATCTCCTCGAACGCGGCGTGCTGGGTGCGCATCGTCTCCAGCAGGCGGCCGAGCGCGCGCAACGTCTCGGCGGTGTCGATCGACGCGAGGCCCGCGGGCGTGGCACGGCGGAACGCCTGGATCCGCGCGGCCAGCGCCGCCGCGATGGTGTCGGGGATGCCGGACACCGCGGCGATCTCGTCGGCCCGCGCGGCGTACAGCAGCGACAGCTTGCCGAACCCCGCCGCCATCAACGTCTCGATCATGAGCGGCTCCAGGCCCGGAACCTGCTCGAGCAGCGCGCGCACGATCAGCGGCTCGCGGCGATCCCGCTCCCCGTCCAGCTCGAAGGCGCGGGGCAGGCAGGTGCGCAGGGGGGCGTAGGCGGCGAGCAGCGCCTCGCGGGCGGCCGGGGAGGGGGCGGGAGGCTGGCCCGGGGCGAGAACCTCGGCGATCGCCGCGTCGAACCGATCCAGCGCCTCGACGAGCGCCGTGTTGCCGACCGGCTCGGCCATCTTCCGGAGCGAGCGCAGGACCGGACGGGCCAGCTCCAGCCAGCTCGACTGAACCTCGCCCCACTGCAGCTCCAGCATCACGCTGCGGATCTCGGACATGTACGGGACGGCGAGATCCTCGAACGTTCCCCGCAGGGCGGCCTGGTCTGAATCGGTCGACGTACCGTGGGCGACGGCCGCGGACGGTGCGGCCTCCAGCGCCATGTCGATGGCCAGCTCCATCGACCCCTTCGCCGGCTCGGAGACCGCGACCGGCGTCGAGATTTGCGCGGGGGCGCGCGCGGACGCCGGCACGGCGCCGTACAGCATCGTCCTGGAAAGCTCAGGCTGCTTCACCGCCGCGGCGGGGGCCGCCGCGGGAACCACGGCCTTGGTGGTGATCACGCCGTTCGCCTTCGCGGGGGGCGCCGGCGGGGAGGCGGGCTTCGCCACCGAAGGGGCGCCGTTCTTGGGCGCGGGCGCCGGCTCGGGAGCGGCGGCGGGAGAGGGGGGCGCGCTGGCCCCATCGCCGCCCCTATTTTTGGGCGCCGCGTCGGCGGGCTTGGGCTCGACCGAGGCGGGCTTCTTCAGTCGCGAAAAAATGCTCATGCCACCTCCTCCGTCGCGTCGTCTGCATCGACGCAACCGGAGCGGAGCTTGATGTAGGCGCGCGAACTTTAGCCGCCCCAAAAAAGAAACGGCCGGCTCCCTTGCGGGGGCCGGCCGTTGCGTGATTCGCGTTGCGGAAGGAGCGCTTACTGCGCCGCGAACTTCTGGTTGCTACCCCCGCCGCAGCTGTAGAGCTGCAGCTTGGCACCGTCCGCCGTGCTCGGCCCGGCGACGTCGAGGCAAAGGCCCGTGTTCGCGGCGTACTTGAAGTTGAAGATACCCGTCGAGGTGGTCACCGCCTGGAAGGCCTGGTTCGAGCTGCCATTGCAGTCCTGCACCACGATCTGGGTGCCTGCGCCGGTGCCATTGTTGAGGCCACCGAGGCACTTGTTCTGGTTCGCCTTCATCGCGATCTTCCAGTTGCTGCCGCTCGGCAGCAGGTAGAAGGCCTGGTTGGCGTTGCTGGTGCTCGTGGTGTACTGCTGCACGCAGGTGCCGTTGTTCTGGCTGCCGCCGCAGACGTCGAGCGACTTGCTGGTGATGTTCTGCGGGACCAGGCGGTACGTGCGGGCCGGGTCGAACGTCGAGGTGCTGCCGCTGCTGCCGCCGGCCCCGCCGCTGCCGGTCGAGCCCGTGCTGCCCGCCGCGCCGGTGGGGTCGACGGGCGGGGTCGTCACGGCGCCGATGGCCGTGAAGCCGAACTTGGCGTAGTCGGGCGAGTTGTTCGAGGTCAGCTTGAGGGGGCGGCCGTCCGCCGTGTCGTCGGCCGAGATGGCCATCGAGCCCGACGACGGCTTCAGGTTGGCGTAGCCGGGCTGGTCCTGGAAGTAGACGACCGGGATCTTCTGGCTGGCGGCGCCCGAGTACGAGCGCTGCACGACGGCCGAGCCCTGGGTCGAGCCACCGAGGTCGAGCACCTTGCCGCTCGCCATGTTCTGGAACTTGTACTTGCCGGCTTCGACCTGGAGGATCTGCCACTGCTGGCCGAGGGCGCCCGAGTAGGAGCGCTGCTCGATGGCGGCGCCGTCGGCGGTGCTGTTGCTGGCCACGCCAAGGCAGCGGGTGGGGCCGGATTTCGTGCAGATCTTGTAGGCCTGCGTGGTCTCGAAGTTACGCCACACGGTCACGATATGTCCCCACTTGTGGCCCGCGGTGTAGGGGGCGACGGGGACCTGGATGTCGTTGCACTGCGTGTAGCCCTCGTTGGTGACGGTGCAGTTGTTCGTGCACGGCACGTTGGTGCCGTAGGGGTTCGTGTAGACGGTGGAGGCGATCGGGGTGCCGAGGCGCCCCGGGACTTCGCCCGAGCTCATGTCTTTGCCGCCGCAGTAATAGCCCTGCCAGTTGGTGGGGAAGAGGTTTCCGAAGTACGCCCCCTCCTGGTACGGGAAGCTCGGGCTCGAGCCCCAGCCGATGGCGGCGTCGGGGCCGACCATCCAGATGCCGATGTGCGCGCCCGAGTTGTTGACGTGGGCGAGCATGCAGGCGCTGACCTTCTCCTGGCAGTCGAGGTCGCAGCTGCCGGTCACCGCCTCCGGGGCGACGCCAATCGCGCCGGGGAAGTCGTAGCTGACGCCGTTCTGATCCTGCTTGGTCAGCGACTGACCGGCAGGCAGCGCGCACTTGACCATGTACTTGACGATGTCGCGGCCACCGGCCGTCGTCATGAGGCCCGAGGTCGACGACAGGCCGTCGACCGTGCCCAGGCCGTTCATGGTGAGGCCGTTCATGGTCAGACCATTCATGGTCAGGCCATTCATGGTGAGACCGTTCATGGTCAGACCATTCATGGTGAGGCCGTTCATGGTGAGGCCGTTCTCCGACTGGAGCTCGCCAATGACCGCAGTGGCGTCGCCGTCGCCCAGCTGCTCATCGCAGCCAACCAGCCCGACGATGGCGCTCAGCGAAAGCCCCACCGTCATCCCAAATTTGATCGTCCGTCCCAGTGCGTTCATCGTCGTTTTCCTCTCCGGTAACCCGGCCGACTCAGTGAGTCCCGTAGGCTTTGCGTCACCCGATCGCTCGGGTTTTGCCGTTGTCACGAGGTGAAGACTCTTCACGGGCTGAGTATTAGCAGTAAGCGGGCCAACGTTTTGTATCTCGCTAAAGGCCGAGATATCGCGTTTGGAGCCCGTTATCTCGTTCCCGCATGAGGTACCTGTTGCGGGCCGCACAACAAACGATGCCTGCCCAGCAACGCGCGGGCGCGGCGGTCCCGACTTCGCTGGGGAGCTGGCACCCCGGAACGAGTGCAGACGCCTCTCATTAATGGCTGTCGCATCCGCCGTCGGGAGCCCTACGGACATTGAATCCGTCGGTCCGACACCCACCTTGTCGGAAGTGGCGTCTCCGCCGCCGCCAAAGCTTCCGATCCCGCGCCGGCTGCTGCTGTTCTGCAGCGTTCCGGCGGTTCTGATCGGGGCGGGAACGGTCGGCTACCGCCTGATCGAGGGTTGGTCGTGGTTCTACTCTTTCTATGTCTCAGTCATCACGCTGACCTCGATCGGGTACGGCGAGAGGAACCCGCTCTCGACGGCGGGGCGCGTCTTCACGATGGTCCTGGCGCTCGGCGGGATCTCGACCATCGCGCTCGCCGCCACCGAGCTGCTCAGCACCATCGTCACCGGCCAGTTGCGTGAATTCTGGGAGGCGTGGCGCATGGGCAAGCGCATCGATGGGCTCAGGCAGCACGTCATCGTGTGCGGCTACGGCCACGTCGGCCAGCAGGTCTGCGCGGATCTGATGGGGGAGGGCGTCCCCGTCGTGGTGGTCGATCGCTGGGAGGCCCGGCTCGCGGCCGCCCGCGAGGCCGGCGCTCACCTGATGCTCGGCGACGCGACCGCCGACGCCACCTTGAACGGCGCGGGCATCGCGCACGCCCGCGCGTTGATCGCGGTCGCGGGCAACGACGCCGACAACGTCCTCATCACGATGACCGCGCGGCTGCTCTCGCCCGACCTGCCGATCGTGGCGCGCGCGGAAGACGAGGCGACGCTGCCCAAGCTGCTGCGCGCGGGCGCGACCCGGACCGTCTCCCCGCATGCCATCGCGGGCGGGCGCATGGCCCAGGCGGTGCTGCGGCCCGCCGTCCTCGACGCGGATCTGCAGATGGAAGAGCAGGTCGTCCGACCGGGCAGCCCGCTCGACGGCAAGACCGTCGGGGCGAGCGGCCTCCGCGCGCGCTCGGGGCGGATCCTCGTCGCGATCAAGCACCCGGATGGGCAGCTTGCCTTCAACCCCGGGGACGACACCTCCGTCGCCGCCGGGGACACCGTCATAACCCTGGGCTGCAGTGGCAATGAGATTGCGCTCTCGCGATAGCTGGTCGCGCACCGCCACCACCGGCCTCGGCGCGGTGCTGGGTGGCCTGGCCGGCGGGTTCGTGGTCGTCGGTGTGACCCTGCTGCTGAAGGCGGGGATCGACTTCGCCGCCGGCCAGGGGACCACGTACGCCGTCGTGGTGCCGCTGCTGGGGCTGGCGGTCGCCGCGCTGGTGCTGCACGGCTTCGGGCGTGTTGCGACACCGCCGCTCGACGGCCCGCAGGCCAAGCCCTGGCGAACGTTTCACCCCGAGGCGGCGCGCGCCGACATCAGCGCCGATGTCGTCGACAGCGCGGGCGAAGAGGAGCGCTTTCCCTGGCGCCTGGCGCCGATGCGGACCCTGGCGATCATCGCCACCGTCGCCTCCGGTGCGGCGATGGGGACCGAGGCGCCCGCCGCGTACCTGGGCGTGGCCGCCGGCGCCTGGCTGGGCGATCGCGGCCAATGGTGGCGCCGGCTGCTCCGACCTGCCGCCCTCGCCGGCGGCGCGGCGGGGGTGTCGGTGCTGATGGCGTACCCTCTCGTCGGGACGGCGTTCATGCTCGAGCTCGGATTGCGGCGGCGCGCGCCCATCAACGTCGAGCGCTTGACCGTGGCGTTGGTGGGCGGCGTCGTCGGTTGGGTGATCAACTACGCCCTCGACCTCAACCTGATCTACCTCGTCGGACCGAAGGTGCCGCCGGTGAATTTCCTGCAAGCCGTGCTCACCGCGCTGTTCATCGGCGTCGCGTCGGGCGGCATCAGCGCCGCCGCCGGGCTGGCGGTCTACAGCGCAAAAAAATGGCAGGCCCGCCCGGCCGTCCGGCTGGCGCTGGGGGGAGCGGTGGGCGTCGTGACGACGTTGTTGCTGGCGCGGATCGCCTCCCCTTCCGTGGCCGTCGGCCCGGGCGGCGGCGCCATCACCTGGGTCGAGACCGTCAACGCGCTGCCGCTGACGCTGCTGGCGGTCTGCCTCCTGCGCGTGGTCGCCACCACCGCCGCGGTCGCCGCGGGCGGTTGTGGGGGCGTGTTCATTCCGTTCCTCTCCATCGGCGACATCGCCGGCCGGGTCTTCGCCCCGGGGCTCGGCGTGGGGAACGATCTCGCCGGTGCGGCCGGCGCCGCGGGCGGCATCGCGGGCGGCTACCGGCTGCCGTTCACCGCGGCGGCGATGGTGCTCGGGGTCGGCGGTCCGCAGCGAGCGACCCTGACCTGCCTGGCCACCGTGGTCGTCGCCGGCCTCGCCGGCGCGGCGGTGGAGATGCTGGTGGTCAGGGTGAAGGAGCTCTGGCACCCCGGGCACCACGCGCCGGTGCACTGATGTCTGTTTTTTTGCGCTCCGCCCGGAAGGGGGTTCAACTCTCTCCGATGGTGTCGGCAGCCATGGCCCCCGAGGCGGCGCTTCGCGGTCAGCTCGAACAGTTCGGGCTGGCAACGGTCTTGACCTTCCTCGATCTCGAGCGACGTTCGGGCGAGCTGGTGGTGGTCGCGGACCAGAAGGTGGGGCGGCTCTGGCTCCGCGGCGGCCGGGTGCTGCGGGCCCGCATCGACGGCTCGCGCCGGGTGAACAAGTCGGTTATCTACGAGCTCCTCACCCTCGATCGCGGCCGATTCAGCTTCACGCAGGTCGCTCTCGACCACGTCGCCGACGAGATCTGCGCCCCGACGACGCTGCTGCTGATGGAAGCCGCGCGCCGGGTCGACGAAGCAACCGCCTCGTCGAACCCGTAGGCCCTTCGCGACGGCCAGCGGGCATTGCGGGGCTCTCCTTGCCCAGAAGAAGACGATCCGGCGCTGGAAAAGGGCGCGAGGGTGGTGTTTCGTGCCGTACCGTCGACAAGGCGCGGATGAGTCTGGTAAACCGTCGGCCATGAGCACCGGGAAAAAGCTGTTCGTCGAGGAACTGGATACCGCTTCCAAGCGCGTCATCGTGCGCGTCGATTTCAACGTCCCCCTGAAGGACGGCAAGGTCGAGAGCGACAAGCGCCTCAAGGAGTCGCTGCCGACGATCGAGTACCTGCGCAAGAAGGGGGCGAAGGTGATCCTGATGTCCCACCTCGGGCGCCCCGACGGCAAGCGCGTCCCGGACATGAGCCTTCGCCCGGTGGCCGACGCGCTGGCGACCCTGCTCGGCGCGCCGGTCGCGTTCGCCGAGGACTGCGTCGGCCCGGCGGCCGAGAAGGCCGTGGCGGCCCTGTCGCCCGGCGGCGTCCTGCTGCTCGAGAACCTCCGCTTCCACGCCGCGGAGGAGGATAACGATCCGGCCTTCGCCAAGCAGCTGGCGGCGCTGGCCGACCTCTACGTGAACGACGCGTTCGGCAGCGCCCACCGCGCCCACGCCTCCACCGAGGGGATCACCAAGTTCGTGCCGAAGGCGGCGTCGGGCTTCCTGATGAAGAAGGAGCTCGACTATCTGGGCGGCGCGCTCGCCGACCCGAAGCGTCCGTTCGTCGCGGTGATCGGCGGCTCGAAGGTGTCGAGCAAGATCGACGTCATCAAGAGCCTCCTGCCGCGCGTCGACAAGCTGCTGATCGGCGGCGGCATGACCTACACCTTCCTGAAGGCGCAGGGGCTGGAGGTCGGGAAGTCGATCGTCGAGAACGACAAGCTCGATCTGGCCCGCAGCCTGATGGCCGAGGCCGGCGGCAAGCTGGAGCTGGGGACCGACTTCGTGGTGACCGACAAGCTCGACTTCAAGGCGCGCACCGTCGGCGCGCTCAAGACCGTCGCCAGGGACGCCATCCCCGCCGACTGGGAGGCGGTCGACTGCGGCCCGGAGACCATCGCCGCGTTCACCAAGGTGCTGCTGGGCGCGAAGACCGTCATCTGGAACGGCCCCGTCGGCGTGTTCGAGATCGACGCCACCGCCAAGGGGACGATCGCCGTCGCCGAGGCGCTGGCCAAGGCGACCGCGGCCGGCGCGACCACCATCATCGGCGGCGGTGACTCCGCCTCGGCGGTGAAGAAGGCCGGCGTCGCCAACAAGGTGTCGCACGTGTCGACCGGCGGCGGCGCCTCGCTCGAGTTCCTCGAGGGCAAGGTGCTCCCGGGCGTCGCGGCTCTCAGCGACAAGTGAGCGCGGCCGAGCGGCGGGCGTTTTCGGTCGCCGTCTTTTGCCGGCACGGCGGGGAGATCCTGCTGGTCCGTCACAAGCGGCTCGACCTCTGGCTGCCGGTGGGCGGCGAGGTCGAGCCGGGCGAGACGCCGCTCGAGGCCGCGCGCCGCGAGCTGCGCGAGGAGACCGGCCTCGACGGGGTCTTCCCGCCGGGGCTCGGCGTCGACGGCAGCCCGCCCGGCCTGATCGGCTACGAAGAGCACCCCGCCGGCAGCAAGGGGCTGCACATGAACTTCGCGTTCGTCGCCGACGTGCCGAGCCGCGCGCTCACCGCGTGCGACGAGTACACCGCCGTCCGCTGGGTGGGCGACCCCGTCCCGGTCGAGTGCCCGCTGAATGTCCGCCAGCTCGTGAAGCTGGCGCTCGCCGCGTAGGCCGCCCAGCGCGCGGCGGTCCCCGCGCCGCAATTGCCAAGATCCCGGAACAGGATCTTGGAACACTGTTAACGCGGCCGTAACAAGTGGACCTGTATGGTCCCTTTCGCAACGGAGGCGTCGTGATCGGGTAGCGCGGCGCGTGGCAGGCCAACAGGCGACGTGCTCGCCGGGGGAGACAGGGATGCGACAGAGCGGAGTTGTGACCGGGCTCGGAGTCCACGTTGGCGGGGCGCGCTGGCTCGCCGTTGCCGCGGCAGCGGTGCTGCTCGGATGCGGCGGCAGCGGCTCTGGCGGGGAAGCGGGCGAGGGCGGCCACGCCGTCGCCGGCGCCGCGGGGCACGGCGGCGGAAAAGTCGGCGGGGCGGCGGGCACGGTCGTTGGCGCGGGGGGCGCAGCCGGCGCAACCACCGGGGTGTCGGGACGCGGCGGCGCGGGTGGTCGCGCGGGCAGCGGCGGCGGCGCGGTCGGCGGATCCGCGGGCACCTCCGTCGGTGGCGCGGCGGGCACCGCGACGGCGGGACGCGGCGGCGGCACCGCCGGTACGGGTGGCACGATCGCGGCCGGGGGGCGTGGCGGTAGCGGCGTGGGTGGCGCGGCGGCTGGGACGGGCGGTGGCCCAGGCATCAGCCTGAACGGCGCCGGCGGAACGGCCGTCGCGGTCTCGACGGGCCTGAACACCACCTGCGCGATCGTCAGTGGCGGCAAGGTGGATTGCTGGGGTCGGATCGCGAATACAACTGTGTTTTCTCCGCGGGCGATGTTCGGCATCACCGGCGCGACCGCAGTGGCGTCGAGCAATGCGCTCTCCTGCGTGCTGCTCTCGGACGCGACGGTGAAGTGTTGGAATAACAGCTCTAGCAATCCGCAGATAGCAGCGGTTGCCGGTCTTACCAACGTTCACGCCATATCCGGCGGCGCCGATCACCTCTGCGCCCTGCTCGCCGACGGCACCGTCGACTGCTGGACCAATGCGGCTGTGACGCCCGCCGCCGGGGTTCAGGGCGCCACCGCGATAGCCACGGGTAACGGGTTCGACTGCGCCCTGCTGACGGACGGCACCGTGCAGTGCTGGGGCAACAACAGCAGCGGCCAGCTCGGAAACGGATCGACGACCGCGTCGACCACGCCGGTGCCCGTCCTCGGGCTGACCGGCGCGACCGCGATCGCCACCGGCGGGTCCCACTCCTGCGCGGTACTCACCGGCGGCGCCGTCAGCTGCTGGGGGGGCAACAGCACCGGGCAGCTGGGCACCGGCAACACCACCAACTACTCGACGCCGACGGCGGTTATGGGGTTGACCGGCGCCACCGGTCTCGCGGCGGGGTCGAGCCATACCTGCGCGATGCTGTCCGACGGTTCGGCGCGCTGCTGGGGGTACAACAACAGCGGGCAGCTCGGCATCGGCTCGGTCACGCAGTCGACCACGCCCGCGGTGGTTGCCGGCCTCGCTGGCGTTGTCGGCATCACCGCGTCTGGCCAGCACTCATGCGCGGCCGGAACCGGCGGCGTCCTGTGCTGGGGCGAGAATACGAACGGTCAGGTCGCCAACGGCGCGACCGTTCCAGTTGCCGTGGCGGGCGTAAGCGCGGCGACTGGCCTGGCGGCCGGTGGCCAGACCAGCTGCGCGATCGTGGCGGGCGGCGCAGTTCAATGTTGGGGAGCGAACCAGACCGGCCAGCTCGGGAACGGCACTACGACTTCCTCTTCAACCCTATTTACACCGACGCCCGTCTCCGTGATGAACGCCGCCGGGGTGACCGCGCTCGTCATCTACGGCAGCACTACCAACCAGACGCACGTCTGTGGGCTCGCCGCCGGCGGGGGCATTCTCTGCTGGGGATACAACAACTACGGTCAGCTCGGGAACGGCACGACAACGCAGGCTACAACCCCGGTTGCAGTCTCGAACCTGACCGGCGCCACGGGCCTGGCGGCCGGCATCAATCACACGTGTGCCCTCGCCGCCGGCGGGGTGTCGTGCTGGGGAAACAACGATTACGGCCAGCTCGGGAACGGGACCACGACCGCTGCCAAGGTCCCGGTGCTCGCCACCGTCACGGGAGCGATCTCGGTCGGCGCCGGCAGCAACACGAGCTGCGCCATTGTCTCGGGGGGCACGAGCGTCTGCTGGGGGTACAACGGCTCCGGCCAGCTCGGCAACAGCACGACCGTGTCGTCGTCCGCGCCGGTGCCGGTCACCAACCTGAGCGGCGCGGTAGCGGTCTCCGTGGGCAACAGCTATGCGTGCGGGTTGCAGTCGTCTGGCGGGGTGTCGTGCTGGGGCATCAACAGCGACGGGCAGCTCGGAAACGGGACGAACACCCAGTACAGCGTTGCGGTGCCGGTGATCGGTCTGACCGGCGCGACGATGATCGCCACCGGTGCTTCCCACGCTTGCGCACTGGTTGCCGGGGGTGCGGTCCAGTGCTGGGGCTCGAACAGCGCCGGCCAGCTGGGGAACCGGAACATGGCGACGAATTCCACGACGCCGGTGACGGTCTTGGGCCTCACGGGCGCCACGGCGATCGCCGTCGGCGACAAACACAGCTGCGCGCTGCTCTCCGACGGGACGGTGCGCTGTTGGGGCCAGGTCGGCGCCGGCGAGATCGGCACCGGAACGACGGCGCCGCTCGCGGTCACGGATCTGTGATCGCGCATAGGCTCGCCGCGAAGCGCGACTGACCGATTGCCCGAATTTCCGGCCGGGGCGTTCTGAGAGCTGGTTGCTCGTCATCCGAGAGCGGTGTTCGTGCGACGATAGACGTGCTCGTCGGGCCTTCGGGCCAGTCAGGGAGGACGCATGGCAACCGTAGGGATGAAGGTCGTTGGTGCGCGCTGGCTGTCGGTGATTGCGGCGACGCTGATCGGCTGTGGCGGCGGCGGCGCCCCACACGGCAGTGTGGGCGCGGGCGGTGACGCCGGCGGCGCGGGTCGCGGGGGTGCGGCGGGTGGCGCGGTTGGCGGAGACGGCGGCTCCGTCGGCGGTTCCACGGGCGTCGGCGGAGCGACGGGCGTCGCCGGTTTCACGGGCGTCGGCGGAGCGACGGGCATCGCCGGAGCGACCGGCGGTAGCGCCGGGGGCGCGGCGGGCAACGCGGCGGCCGCGGGCCACGGCGGCGGCGGCGCGGGAATCGGCGGGGCGGCCGGGCGTGGCGGAGGGAGCGCAGGGACGGGCGGCAGCGCTGGGCGCGGTGGCGGTAGCGCCGGGACGGGTGGCAGCGCGGGTCGTGGTGGCGGGAGCGCCGGCATGGGCGGCGGCGCCGGCATCAGCGAGAGCGGCGCCGGCGGCACGGCGATCTCCGTCTCGACGGGCCCGCTCACGACCTGCGCGGTGCTGACCGGCGGCAAAGTCGACTGCTGGGGCGTGATTGCGGGGGCGTCGTCGTTCGCGCCGCGGGGGATGTTCGGCATCACGGGCGCGACAGCCGTCGCGTCGAGCCGCAACCTCTCCTGCGCCGTGCGCTCGGACGCCACGGTGAGCTGCTGGAGCACCCCCAAGCTGCAGGCGATCGCCGGCCTCGCCGATGTCCGCGCCATCGCCGCCGGAAGCGATCACCTCTGCGCGCTGCGCGGCGACGGCACGGTCGCCTGCTGGACCGGCGCGACGGCGGCTGCCGTCGCCGGCCTTGCGGGCGCGACCGCCATCGCCTCGGGGACGGCGTTCGATTGCGCCCTGTTGTCCGGTGGAACCGTCCAGTGCTGGGGCGTCGGCACCGACGGACAGCTCGGCGACGGCGCGATGACCACGTCGGCGACGCCGGTGGCGGTCGCGGGGCTGACGGGCGCGACCGCGATCGCGGCCGGTGACAAGCACGCCTGCGCGGCCGTCGCGGGCGGCGCCGTCCAGTGTTGGGGCCTCAACACCGGCGGCCAGCTCGGCAACGCCAACCTATCGACCAAGGCCGCGGCCCCCGTACCGGTCGCAGGCCTGACGGGCGCGTCTCGTCTCGCCGCCGGCACGGGCCACACCTGCGCGCAGCTTTCGGACGGAACCGCCCGCTGCTGGGGGGACAACGCCGAAGGACAGCTCGGCAACGGTACGCTCACGTCGTCGCCCGCGCCCGTCGCGGTCTCCGGTCTCGCCGGCGTCGCGGGGCTCACCGCGTCCGCCGCGCACACCTGCGTCGCCCTCGGGACCGGAGAGATCAAATGTTGGGGGGAAAACCGTTACGGCCAGAGCGCCAACGGCACCACGGTCCCCGTCCCGATGCCCGGGATCAGCGGCGTGACCGGGCTCAGGGCCGGCAGCCGGAACACCTGCGCGATCGTGGCGGGCGGCGCGGTCCGGTGCTGGGGCGGCAACGAGGTGGGCCAGCTGGGCAACGGCACCCAGTCCCCCTACGCGTTCGCGCCGACGCCCGTGGCCGTGATGAACGCAGCCGGCATCACCGCGCTGGCGATCGATCAAGCGAGCTTCTCGAACTCGACGCACGTCTGCGGGATCGCCGGCGGTGGCCTCCTCTGCTGGGGATTCGGCTACTACGGCCAGCTGGGGAACGGGGTGACGACCTGGGTGGCGACGACGCCGGTGACGGTCGCCAGCCTGACCGGCGTCACCGCGGTGGCGGCGGGGGCCGCGCACACCTGCGCGATCTCCGGCGGCAAGGTCTGGTGCTGGGGCGAGAACAGCGAAGGCACGCTGGGAAACGGAACCACCACGGCCACCAACGTTCCGGTCGCGGTCTCCAACTTGACCGGCGCGGTCGCGGTCGCCGCCGGCGGACAGTTCAGCTGCGCCGTGCTCTCGACCGGAGCCGCCGCCTGCTGGGGCAGGAACGCCGAAGGACAGCTCGGCAACGGCACGACCGCCGATTCCTCGACGCCGGTGCCGGTCATGAACCTCACCGGCGCCGTGGCGATCTCCGCGGGCCTCGACTTCGCTTGCGCCGTGCAGTCGTCCGGCGCCGTCTCCTGCTGGGGGGCGAGCGGCGATTCTGGTGCTCGGGCGCGGCCCGTTCTTCGGCGATCCCACCGTGCCCGCGCCGGTGATGGGCCTCGGCGGCGCGACCGCAGTTGCCACAGGGCTGGACCACGCCTGCGCGCTCGTCACCGGGGGCGCGGTCCAGTGCTGGGGGTGGAACATCGACGGACAGCTCGGGAACCGCTCGTTGACCGCGACCGACGCGCCGGTTGCGGTCTGGGGCCTGACCGGCGCGACCGCGATCGGCGTCGGCTCCGGGCACAGCTGCGCCCTGCGGTCCGACGGGACGCTCTGGTGCTGGGGCTCGATTCGAGGTCGGTCAGATCGGCACCGGCAACACGGTGCCGCTCGCGGTCACCGATCTGTGAGCGGGCCGGGGGGTCAGGGCCGGCGCATCATCTTGAGCGCGGCCTGGTGCCGCTGCTCCAGCTGGCGGACGGTCGCCTCGGTGATGCGGCGGATGGCGACGCGCTTGTTCAGCTCGGCGTTCAGCTCGGCGTGCGAGCGGCCGGTGAGGTGGACCAGATCGGCGACGGCGGCCGCGTTGGCGTCGCGGAGCTGCCGGCGGCGGACCAGCGGGCTGACCTTTGAAGACGCCGTCGATGCGTCTGCGGTGCCCAGTGTCGACTCGGGCTCGGGCTCGGGGAGCGGCACCGGCGCGACCGCGATCGGGTCGCCCCTCGTCGCGGTCGGCGTCCCCGCATAGTCGGGGATCGCATCGCTGTCGGGATCGTCGTATACGCGCGTCGCGAGGGGGCGCCCCTGGTCGTCGAGCGGGACCGCCGAGAGCGCGGTGAACAGCGACAGCTGGCCGTCCTCCGCCTCGGCCGCCGCGGCGGCCGCCTCCGGATCGCCGTCGAGCGCCTCGTCGTCGCGGCGCCCTCCGAAGCCGTCGTCGTCGCGTTCGAGGCGGCGCAAGCTGTGGCGGCGCTGCTCGGCGATGCCGGTCGCGAAGGTCCGCAGCCGCTTGTCGTCGGGGATGAACATGTACGCCATCTGCCGCCCGAGCCCCGGAACCCAGCGGACGAGGCGCCCCACCGCCTGCCGGAAGAAGAGGTCGGTGACGGTGTTGGTGGCGTAGACGCCGACGCGCAGACGCGGGACGTCCACGCCCTCGGAGACCATGCGGACCGCGACGATCCAGGGCGCGCTGCCGAGCGCGAACGCCCCGATCTTGCGTGAGGCGTCCGCCTCGTCCGAGGTCGCCACCAGCGGCGTCAGGCCCAGGCGCTCTTGCATCAGGGTGGCGATGGCGCGTGCGTGCTCCTGGTCCATCGCGATCACCAGCCCGGCGGCCCGCGGATCGCGCGCCCGCAGGTGCTCGAGCTGCGTGTGCGCCTGCTCGAGCACGGCGGGCAACCACTCGCCCTCGGCGGAGAGGGCGGTGCGCAGCCGCTGGTTCGCCAGGTCGCGGGTCAAGGGATCGTCGAAGGTGGCCGCGTACTCGAGCCCGCCCGGCGCGGCCCATTCCATGTGCCCGCCGATACGCGGAAAATAGACCGGACGGACGACGGCCCGATCGGCCAGGGCGTCGCCGTAGCCGTATTCGTAGTCGGCGGTCGCCAGCTCGCCGTCGTAGCGCACGAAGGGGATCGCGCTGCGGTCCGACCGAAACGGCGTCCCCGACAGACAGAGCCGCGCGACCGCCGGTTCGAACGCCGTGCGCACGGCGTCCCCCCAGGCGCGGTTGTCGGCGGCGTGGTGGATCTCGTCGAGGACGACCAGCGCCCGCCCCACCATCCGGCGAAAGACCGTCGGGTTGGCCGCCACCTGCTGGTAGGTGACGGCCACGCCGTGCACGTCGGCCGGGGGCGCGCCGGCCGCCGCCGCCCAGGTCGGGTCGACGTGCAGCAGGAACGCCTCGGCGGCGTGGGCCCACTGCGACTTGAGGTGCTGCGTCGGCACGACCACCACGAACCGCTTGGCCCGCCCCGCGAGCAGCGCGCGCTGCACGGCCGTGAGCGCGAACGTCGTCTTCCCCGCGCCCGGCGTCGCCACCGCCAGGAAGCTGGGCCCGGGGTGCGCCTCGAAGCGCGCGAGCGCGGCCTGCTGCCACGCGCGCAGGCGGACGACCGGGCGATCGTCTTGTCGTTGCCCGGAGGCACTCCGGGGGCTGCCGGTCGGGGTGGTCAGGGGCGCAGGTTCTAGCCGGTTCCGAGGTCGTCCGTCGAGCGCGATTCTTCGGATGGGGTTCGACTTGGTCAGTGCCCGCGATGCTCGGGGCCGGTGAGCGCGATGCGTGCTTCGTCGATCGTCTTCTGCCGCGCGTCGGGGTGCTCCGCGACATAGAGCTCGAGCAGGTGCTGGAGGCTACGCCGCTGGGCGGCCGTCATCTGACGGACGGGGTGCTTGGGCGCGGCCGCCTCCACCGGCCGCGCGGGCGAATGTTTGGTCTCGACGGCCCGCTGCTTCCGCGCCGCGGCCTCCGCCTTCTTGGTCTCGACCTCAACCTGCTTTTCGAGCTGCTTGGCACGTTTGTCGTCGCAGCCCTTTGGCTCGCACTCGCCCGGACAGCCGCATTTCGCCTTGCGATCGCAGTAGCAGGCGCCGGACGATGGGTCTTTGCGGCAGCCGCAGGCGTTGGTGCCATCCGCCGGCCGGCCGGCGCGTGCCGCCGTCGTCCCGACCATCAGGGCCACCGCGATTCCGAGCGAGACGATGAGTCGTGATGCGCGATCCTTACAGGCCGTCATGTCGTCGCCTCCTGCATGCGTGCTGTCGCCCCGACGGCGATCGTTTCGGGCACGTAGTGACATCCTCGACCGTCAGGCCGTGGCGCGCCAGTCACAATCGATCGGGCGGATCGCAGGTGCGTGTGGCGCACGGCGCCACCGACACTCGGCTACGTGTCCGTCAGCGTTGGGCCGGGCGTCGCGTCGGCCTGGCCTTGGCCTTGGGCTGGCGCGCCAGGATCCGCTCGATCTCGTCCATCGTGCTGTTCATCTCGGCGATCGCCTCGTCGAACGGCGCCGAGGTGGTCATGTCGACGCCCGCCGCCTTGAGCAGGTCGATCGCGTACTTCGAGCTGCCCGACGACAGCATCTTGAGGTAGGCATCCCGGCGCGGCGTCCCGGTCACGCCGGTTCTTGTCTGGGCTTGGGCGGCCTCCTCGCGCACGGCGCGGGCGAGCGAGGTCGAGGCGACCATGCTCGTGGCGTACTGGTAGACGTAAAAGCCGTAATAGAAGTGCGGGACGTAGGCCCACTCGATGGCGAGGAGGTCGTCGACCTTGCAGATCTCCTTGTCGTGGCCGTAGTAGTCGCGGGCGATCTTGAGGTAGAGCGTCGAGAGGTTCTCGCCCGTCAGCGGGTCGCCGCGCTCGGCCTGCTCGTGAAGCGCGAGCTCGAAGTCGGCGAACTGGGTCTGCCGGAACAGCGTGGTCCGCAGACCGTCGAGCAGGTTGCCGAGGAGGTAGAGCCGGGTGGCATCGTCCTTGGCCCGGTCGAGCATGTGGTGAACGAGCAGGTTCTCGTTGAACGTCGACGCGACCTCGGCCACGAAGATCGGGTAGTCCGCCGTCGGGTAGGGCTGCGCCCCGTGCGACAGGAACGTGTGCATCGAGTGCCCCGCCTCGTGCGCGAGCGTGGTCAGATCCTCGTAGCGTCCGTTGAAGTTCAGCAGCTGATACGGGTGCACGCCGTAGACGCCGGTCGAGTAGGCGCCCGAGCGTTTTCCCGTCGACGGAAGGTAGTCGGTCCAGCGGCTTTCGAACCCCTTGTGCAGCCCCGCGACGTAGTCCTTGCCCAGGGGGCCCAGCGCCTCGAGGGTGATGGCCCGCGCCTCGTCGGGTTCGAAGCGCAGGTCCACGCTCTCCACCAGCGGGACGTACAGATCCTGGTAGCGAAGGACGTCGAGGCCGAGCATTCGCTTGCGCAGGGCCAGGTAGCGATGGAGCGTCGGCAGGCTCCGGTGCACGTCGGCGAGGAGCTGCTTGTAAACGGCGACGGGGATGTTGTCCGGAAACAGCGCCGCGGCGAGCGCCGAGTCGTAGTGCCGCACCCGCTTCTCGAACAGGTGGGCCTTCACCGCCGTCGCCAGCGTCGCCCCCATCGTGCGTTCGTAGACCTTGAGCGCGCCGAAGAACGCGGCGAACACCTTGTCGCGATCGGCGCGGACACGCGCCTGGCGGTGCAGCGTGTACGCGGAGGCGTCCAGGCGCACCGACGCACCGGTCGACAGCTTGATGGTGGGGTAGGGGAGATCGGCGTTCGAGAGCACGCCGTGCACGTCGCCCCCCGCGCGTTCGAGCTCGCCCGCCTCCGCGGCCACCCGCTCCTCGCCGGCGCTGAGCGTGTGCGGCCGGCGCCGCAGCGTCTCTTCCAGGTACATGCGGTACGGGGTGAGCTTCGGTTCCTGGGCCAGAAAACCACGCACCTTGGCGGGGTCGAGGGTCAGGATCTCGGGCCGCACCCAGGAGCAGGCCGCCGAGAACGCCGTCGCCAGCTCCTCCGCCGACTGCTTCATCTGGCGGGGACGCGCCGCCCGGACGTCCTCGTCCGACAGGCTGCTCGCATACACCGCCAGCCGCGAGAGCTCGCGATCGAGCTCGAACATCAGCTGCAGGGCGGCGAGCATCTCCTGGGCCGAGGTGCCGAGCCGCCCCCGGAATTTCGCCAGCTCGGGCAGCCGCTGTCCGATCGACTCCTTGGCCTTGGTCCAGGCCGCCTCGGACGGATAGAGGTCGCCGAGGTTCCACTTGTAGCGGTCGGGAACGTCCTTGCGCTCCCCCGCCGGGGCGGACGCCCCAGCCATGCCGACGATCCCGAAGCAGACGAGAGCCAGACTCCGCGGGCGCATGAGGCCGGCAAGGTAGCGACGCCGCCGCGAACGGTCAACCCGTCTGGCGCTCGCCTTCGCTCTTGGTCATGGTGACGGCGAGGTCGAGCAGCTTGCTGGCGTAGCCCCACTCGTTGTCGTACCAGGCCACGAGCTTCACGAAGGTCGGATCGAGCTCCATTCCCGCGCGCGCGTCGAACACGGAGGTGCAGGATTCGCCCCGCATGTCGGTCGAGACGACCTCCTCGTCGGTGTAGCCCAGGATCCCGCGCAGCGACCCCTCCGCCGCCGTCTTCATCGCGGCGCAGATGTCGTCGTAGCGGGCTTCACGCACGAGCTCGCAGGTCAGATCGACCACCGAGACGTCGGGGACCGGGACGCGGAACGACATGCCGGTCAGCTTCCCCTTCAGCCCCGGCAGCACCTTGCTGACGGCCTTCGCGGCGCCCGTCGACGCCGGGATGATGTTGTCGAGGATCCCCCGCCCGAACCGCCAGTCCTTGCCCGAGACGCCGTCGACGGCCTTCTGCGTGGCGGTGGCCGCGTGGACCGTCGTCATGAGGCCCCGTTTGATCCCGAACGCGTCGTCCACCACCTTGGCGATGAGCGCGAGGCAGTTCGTCGTGCACGAGGCCGCCGAGATGATCGGCTCCCCGGCGTAGCGGTCGCTGTTCACGCCGTAGACGAAAACGGGCGTGTCGTCCTTGGCGGGCGCCGACATGATCACGCGCCGGGCGCCGGCCCGCAGGTGCGCCTCGGTGGCTTCGCGCGACAGAAAGATCCCCGTCGATTCGATGACGACGTCGGCGCCGACGTCGCCCCAGGCCGAGGCGGCCGGATCCTTCACGGCGGTGGCGCGGATCGGCCGTCCACCCACCATCAGGCCCCCGTCCTTCACGGCGACCTCCTGCCTGAGCCGGCCGTGAACCGAGTCGTGCTTGAGCAGGTACGCGAGCTGGTGCGGGTCGAGCAGATCGTTCACGGCGACGACCTCCACGTCGGTGCGCCCCAGCGCGGCCCGGAGGGCCGTCCGGCCGATGCGGCCGAATCCGTTGATGCCGATCTTCAGCATGTCGATCTCCTCTCGTTTCCTGATCGAATAGCGCGGGACTGGCCTGGCCGGAAGGACAACAACATTGCATTTTCAGCCAGGGGGGCCAGACTGGATACGTGGAGCGTCGAGCGACCAAGCGGGTCTGGTTCCTGGTGCTTCCCCGCACCGGCCTGCTCAACATCGCAGGCCCCTGGGATGTGCTCGGTCACGCCAACGACGTGCTCGGCCGCCCCGCCTACGCGCTGGAGCTGGTGGGGCCGAGCGCCCCGGCCGCCGAGACCCGTCACGGCCTGGTCGTGACCGGGCTGCGCCCGCTGCCGCGCTCGGGCGCTCGGCTTCCGGACGTGGCGATCGTCGCCGGCGCCCCGGTGGCCTCCGTTCCGGAGACGGCGAAGCCGATCGTTTCGTGGCTGCGCCGATTCCACCGCCGCATCCCCACGGTGGTCTCGATCTGCACGGGGGCCTTCGTGCTCGGTGCCGCCGGCGTGCTCGACGGCCGGCGCGCCACCACGCACTGGATGTTCCTCGACGAGCTGCGGTCACGGTTTCCCGCCGCCGAGGTCGTCGACGAGGGGATCTTCGTCGAGGACCGCGGCGTCTGGACCTCGGCGGGGATCACCGCCGGCATCGACCTCACGCTGGCGCTGGTCGAGAGGGACCACGGTCATCCGGTGGCGATGGCGGTGGCCAAGCGGCTGGTGCTGTTCCTGAGGCGCTCGGGGAATCAGGCCCAGTTCAGCGGGGCGCTGCGGCGGCAGGAGACGGAGCCGCCCAAGCTGCGCGACATCTCAGCCTTCGTCCTCGAGCACATCGACCAGCCGCTGCCGGTCGAGCGGCTCGCCGGCGGCGTCGGCATGAGCCCTCGCACCCTCAGCCGCTGGTGCCGCGAGCACCTCGGCGAGTCCCCGGCGGAGCTGGTGCGCCGACTGCGCCTCGACGAGGCCCAGCGGCTGCTCGAGGAGACGCCGCTGCCGCTGAAAGAGATCACGGCGCGAACCGGCCTCGGCGACGCGAGCACGATGTGGCGCCTGTTCACCGGCCGGCTGGGGATCACCCCGGCGGCGTATCGCCAGCGGTTCGCCGCGGCGGCGTAGGCGGCGGGCGGTGGTACTTTCCGGCCATGCCCCCCTCGTACCTCACCAGCCACCGGGTCGGCGCGCGGCCGCGGACCACGCCCACGAACCCGCACACGCAGCTGGATCAGAACGCGCCGCCGCCGCTTCAGGAGAAACTGTTCGCGCTCGCGAGCGCGCTGCCGAACGTGGTGGTGGGGCGCAGCCTGGTGTCGGTTCCCGGCGCGCGCGCGTTTCACCTCCCCGGCTGCGCGCAGCCCGTGCCGGGAGGCTTCATGCTCGAGCGCGAGTTCGCCCACCTGCACCCGGTTGACGACGGCAGCCTGCACATGGCGCTGCCGTTCGACGTCGTCGAGCACGTCATCGACAACGGCTGGGCCGAACGCCACCCGCTGGCCGGGAAGTTCGGGCTCCCGAACAACGTCGTCATGGTCTACGGCCCGCGCGACGACGACGAGTTGGAGATCGTCGCCGCGCTGGTCCGCGCCTCGCACGCCCACGCCTGTCGCAGCGACGCGTAAGGGCGAAGCCGCCGGTCGCGGCGGCTTCCCTTCCGGGGACCGCCGCCGTGGCCGGTGACGCCCGCGCTCAGGAGGGCGGGAGGGCGGCGCTGGTCTGGCAGACGAGCGTACTGGCCGGTCGCACCTCAATCGAGCGGGCGTAGAACGCCCCCGTGAAGGTGAGGCCCGAGCCGACCCCGAACATCACACTGGCGTTCGGGGCGACGAACGTGCCGTTGAACGTCGCCTCAATCGCGGTGGCGGCAGTCCCGGCGTAGCCGAGCGTCACCGACTGCACGGCCGTCCCCGTCGGCTGCCGGATCGAGCTCCGGAACGCGAGCGAATCCCGCACGTAGATCGTGGTGCCCGTGGGCGCCCGTACCGTCCCGCCGCTGTTGATGGTGAGGTTCCGGAAGTAGTAGGTCCCCGCCTGTAACACGAGGGTTCCCCCATTGACGGTGCCGTTCGTCCGCGAACCAGGAGCAATCGTCAGCGTGCCGGAGTTCACCGTGGCGTCCGCGAGCGTCGGCGTCGGGAACGCGGGAAGGCTGGGGAGCCCCGACATGGGTGGCAGCGTCGCGAACGGCGTCTGTGTCCCGGAGACCACCGCGTGCGGCGCGGTGATGCTGCCCGCCGAGATGATGTTGCCGGTGATCGTCGCGCGGTCGAGCGCCGTCACGGCCGGCTTGCTGACAATCGAGCCCGACTTCGCGTCGTAGCCGAGGGACGTGGTTCCGGTCCCCGAGTTGAACAGCGCGGCCGCCGTGCCGCTCGGCTGCCGCAGCACGGCGCGGTCGTCGAGGGCGAAGCTCTGCGACGCCTGCACCGCCGCGCGCACGGTGACCGTCTGGGTCGCGGGCGCCGAGGAGAGGCCGCCGGCGGTGGCCACGTACTGCACGGTGTAGGTGCCGGGCCCTACCGTCATCGTGCTGCCGACGATCTCGATCGGCGGCGAGATCGCCGTCCCGTTGGCGGCGACGAGGAACTTCTGTGTGATCGGGAAGCCGCAGTTGTCGGTGGCGTTCGCGGTGCCGAGGACGACGGCGCCGCTGTCGCAGGTGGTCACGCTGATGTTGGCCGGCGCGGTGACAGTCGGCGGGGTGCTGTCTTGCACGGTGATCTTGGCGTCGCAGGTGCTGACGCTGGTGCCGTTCGACACCTGCAGCTTTACGTTGTGCGGTCCGACCCCTGCGTAGGGCCCGGCGGGGGAGAGCGTCGGGGGCGAGGTCCCGCCGGTGCTGCCGGCGTCGACCTGGCTCGCCGTCACGTCGGCCGAGCAGGTGGGGCCGGCCGCCACGGTCACGTCCTGGCAGCGGGCGTGCGGCTCGTTCGGCAGGAAGTCGCCGAAGTGGTCGTCGGTGGGGAGGGCGCAGCTCGAGCTCGCGAAGAGGGCGTAGAGATCGGCCTTGAGCTCGAACAGGAACCAGCTGTCCATGGCGCCTATGGCGTTGGGGTTGGGGAGCGCGTGGGTGAACTTCTTCCGTTTTACGGGCGAGATGGGGTTGCCCAGCCCGTCGACGCCGCAGGTCACGCTGGGCCCGCACACGGAGGGCGGCGTTCCAGGGCAGCAGACCTCGTCGCCGCCCCACAGCGCCTCGCTGTTGGTGGCGAAGAAGAAGGTGATGCGCGGGTCGGTCATATCGAGCCACGCTTGGGTGTCACCGGGGAAGTAGCCGCCGTGGCTGAACGGCTTGCCGGGCGAGTCGAACAGGAACATCCGGAAGTTCGCGTCGAACGTCGACTTGGTAATGATCGAAGCGCCGCTGCGGCTGCCGTCGATGGCGGTCGCCCAGCGCAGCAGATCGAATCGGTGACGCCGCCATGGAGCCGCTCCCCACGAAGAGGTGGTTGAGGCACATCGGGTCGGCCGGGTCGGCGCAGACGACGCTGTCGGCGACCGGCGGTGACGGGATGACGTCCTTCCAGAAGAGGTACGGCAGCGGCAGTTCGTAGGGGAGCGACTGGAGACGCCCGCCGACGTCGGGCTGGCTCCTCAGGTGGGCCGGCCGGATGCGGTCGAGCGAGAACGGCCCCAGCACCTCGGCCAGATAGTCCTGGTACGGCTTGCCGGTGACCTGCTCGATGATCTTCGCGAGGATCTGGAACTCGGAGTTCATGTAATGGGTGCGGTTTCCCGGCGGCGCGAAGAAGGGAGCCTGCCCCGCGGCCTGACTGTCGCACTCGTTCTGGATCCAGCGCTGCGGCGTCGTGGCCTGGCCGACGTCGTCGTCGAAGACGAAAGCGTCATTGTCGGTGTTCGAGTCATCTCGGTTACGAACACCGCTCCCGTGCCAGAGGAGATCGCTCACCCGGATGTCGGCGAGCGTGCATCCGGTCGCGTCGGCGGCCGCGCCGGTATTGTCGACCTGACAGGTGCCCGTGACCGTCCGCGGGCAGGCGAGCGGCGTCCCGGGCGAGTTGTAGCCGAAGATCGTGCCGAACGGCTTCGCGGCCAGCGAAAGTTTTCCTTCCTGGACGAGCCGCAGGATCAGCGACTGGGCGATCGGCTTCGACACGCTGGCCAGCCGGAACAGGTCGGTCGGCTGCGTCGGGCGGAGGTTGCCGAGGTCGGAGTACCCGTACCCCTTCGAGTAGATCAGGTTGCCGTCCTTGACGATGCCGAGCGTGACGGCCGGCAGACCCCAGCGCTTCATCCGGTTCTGCACCACGGCGTCGATCTTCTGCAGCACGTTGGAGCCGGTGGCGTCGACGCCGTTCGTGGGGGGAACCTCGTTGTCGTAGTAGGTGACCAGCCAGCGGTCGGTCGAGCCGAACGCCGCCGACTTGTACGGCTTGATCTTGCCGACCCGGGCGCCGAACCGCCGCGAGTTCGCCACCACAGCGTCCTCCTGGTCGTTGTCATCGGAGAAGACGAGGTTGGCGAGCCACCAGTTCCGCTCGGTCGAGACGTCGTCATGGTTTGCACAATTCGTGTTGGTCGCGGGGGCGGCGTTCGTGTCGTTGGAGTTCTCGACGACCCAGAAGTAGTTGCCGTCGCCGAACGGGCTGTCGAAGTCGGCCGTGCGGCCGTTGATGCTGGCGACGGTCGCGCCGAGGCTCGCGTTCAAGAATCGTGTTGGTCGCGGGCGGCAGCGTGGTGGTGCCGTTGCCGGCGCCCGGGCCATAGCCGAAGAGCTGCGTGTGGTTGTTGGGGGCGGCGTTGAGAATGCCGACGCCGCTCACCTCGATGTTGGTGGCGTCGTCCGAGCAGGAGAGGAAGGTGCAGGTCTGTGCGGGCTGGGCCTCCACGTCGATCACGCGATAACCGGGGCTCGCGGTCATCGCAGCCTTGAACGCGTCCGGCGTCGCGTGCAGGACGACCGTGTAGTCGATGTGCTGGCTGGGCCCATTGTCGAGCCAGACCGCGGCGTAGTAGCGCTGTCCCAGGAACTGGTAGGGGGCGATGTCGACGATCCGGCGCGTCGGATCGGCGACGATGGCGTTCACCTCCGTCTCGGTCAGCTGGCTGTCCCAGCTATTGCCCTCGCGGTGGTAGTCGCCGTCGTTGAGCACCAGCGCCGCGGAAAAGAGAAAGGGGGAGTAGGCCGAGAGGGAGACGAGGCGGTATCCTTCCGCAATCTTGTCGTTTATCTCGGCGATGGTGCCTTTGCCCATCGTGAACCAAGGCGCCTGGGCGTCGAGGTCGTACTCCGGGTGGGCCAGCCCCGGTACGGCCGCGATCGCGCTCCGCACCGTGACCTCCCCTCCCGAGGCGATGCCGTCGCCCTGCGGGGTCGACCTCTCGAGCTGGCCGCAAGCCGACAGCAGCGCGCCCACAGAACCGACACAAATCCAACTCCCAACCCAGCTCCGACGTCCCATCATGGCGAGTCCTCCCGGGCCCATAACGTTCGAGGAGTTGGTTTCGGCAACTCGCGGGTGCGGTTTTTCTGTGTTTCTTGCGTGACGGGACGGCGACGGCGCCCGATGACGGGTCGGATGTCGCCATGTAACAGTTCGTAACTTCTACGGTTTATCTCCGGGTGGCCACCGCCGGGCGGGACGGAACGGGGCGTTCCGTCGGACGTCACGCCCCCTCATCAGAGGGAGGCCCCATGAGCGACGCCGCGCTCCGCGAGCTGTTCGAACGAAGGAGACGGGCGCTGTTGCGGCGCCCCGCCATCGCGCGCGCGAGCGCCGAGGCGCGTGCCGGGCTGGTCGCGGGGGGCGATGCCTGCGACGTCGAGCAGGCCGGGCGCGTGCTGCGGGTCGAGCTGCCCGCCGACGACGGCGGGCCGGGGCGCGGGCTCCACCCGGCGGCGCTGATGCGGGCGAGCCTCGCGGCCGGCCTCGCGCTGGGCTACCGGCTCTGGGCGGCGCGCCTCGGCGTCCCCGTCGTGGACGTCTCCGTGGATGTGATGTGCGAGTCGGACGCGCGCGGCGAGCTGGGCCTCGCCGACGATGTGCTGGCGGGCTGGCAGCGGGTGATCTTCGACGTGCGCCTCATCAGCGCCGCGCCCGAGCCGGACGTGCGGCGCGTGGTCGACCTCGCCAACCGCCTCAACCCGACGCTGGCGAACCTGGCCCCCGCCGTCGCGCGGGCCTGGCGCGTCACGATCGTCAGCCCCTGACGGAGCGGGCGCGACGGAACGGGTCGTTCCGTCCGTCGTCACGCCTTTGGATCGAAACGGCGGGAAGGCCGCCGAACGAGAGACCGAACGAAAGGGAAACGGCCATGAAAACGATCAAGATGATGACGAAGCTGGTGGTGGTGGCGGCGGCGCTGGCTGGCCTGGGCGGGGCGGCGCGTGCGGAGACCGCCACGGTCGCGGCGGCCAAGGCCGACATCCAGAAGACCTTGGGGTTCGTGCCGCAGTTCATGCTCAAGATGCCCGAGGGGATCCTGCCGGGCGCCTGGGAGGAGATGAAGACGCTGCAGCTGAACCCGGCCACGGCGCTCACGGTCGCACCAAGGAGCTGATCGGCCTGGGCGTCGCGGCGCAGATCCCCTGCCGCTACTGCATCTCGGCCCACACCGAGTTCGCCAAGCTGAACGGCGCCTCCGAAAAGGAGATCGGCGAGGCGGTCGCGATGGCGGCCATCACCCGCCACTGGAGCACGTTCCTGAACGGCATCCAGACCGACGAGACGAAGTTCCGCGCCGAGGTCGCCAAGCTGGTCGAGAACGCCAAGAAGGCGGCCGAGCAAGGGCTCCCGCGCCCATCACGGTGACCGAAGGGGCAACCGCGCTCCAGGAGATCACGCAGCCCTCGGCTTCGCGCCCGAGTTCCTCAAGCGCTTCCCCGACGGCGCCCGCTCCGGCGCCTGGAAGCAGATGCGCGACGTGCAGCTGAACCCGTCGACCGCGATGTCGGGCAAGGACAAGGAGCTGGTCGGCCTGGCCGTCGCCTCGCAGGTCCCCTGCCGCTTCTGCATCGTCGCCCACACCGAGTTCGCCAAGCTGAACGGCGCGACCGACGCCGAAATCAACGAGGCGATCGCCATGGCCTCGCTGACCCGCAACATGAGCACGCTCCTCAACGGCCTGCAGGTCGACGAGGCTCAGTTCCACCGCGACGTCGACCGTCTGGTCAAAGGTGCCAAGGCCGCGGCCGCGAAGCCGGCGACCGGCGCGAAGACGACGGCGCAGCGCTAGCGACTGCCCAGCGCCAGCGACGCTTCAACCCCCAACCATAATTCCGGCGGCGTCGGTTCTCCCGATGCCGCCGTTCTTGCGTTCTTGCGTTCTTGCGTTCGCGTTTCGCGCAGGCTCGTCGAAAGCCTCGGGGGAAGAATCCTGCCGTGGCCCCGTTGTGTTGGTGGGAGGGCGGCATGGCGAGGTGGAAGGAAACGTTGGTGCTGGGTTTTGTGTTGTTTGCGGCGGGGTGTTGCAACCCGCCCACGAACATCGCCTCTCAACCGGTCACGCTCGACGCGCAGCAGACGTCGATGTGGTGCTGGGCGGCGAGCGGCAAGATGACCATGGACTTCTTGCATCCCGCCTCGAACGTGCAGGAGTGCGACGAGGCCAACAAGCGGTTCGGACGGACGGACTGTTGCAACTCGCCCGTCCCTGCCGCGTGTGTGAACGGCGGCTGGCCGGAGTATCCAAAGTACACGTTCTCGGCCAGTCACACGTCGGACAGCCCGCTCTCGTGGGCCGATCTGAAGAGTCAGATCTACTGCGCGAAGAAGCCGGTGGCGTTCACGTGGCACTGGAACAACGGCGGCGGTCACATGATGGTCGCGACCGGTTACGTGACCGTCGGCGGGGTCAACTACGTGTCGGTCAACAACCCGCTCCCCGAGAACGCCTCGGTCTCCGCGGGCGGCACGCAGGAGATCTACACCTACGACAACTACGTGGGCGGCGCGGGCTACAACCACACCCACTGGGACGATTACTACAACATCACGTACACGGGGACGAACTGACATGCGTTCCAAACAGATGATCCGTGCCACGCTTGGTCTGTCGAGCCTGCTGATCATGAGCGCTTGTTCGAAAGGCGGTGAGAGCGCCGCGGCTCCGGTGGCCGTCTCTCAGGAAGCGGCGTCGAACGCGCTCGTCACGCTGCAGGCGCTGGTGACCGAGAAGAACTATCAGGCGATGGGGTTCACCTCGGTCGACGAGGTCAAGCGGGCCGCGCTCGCGGCGCCGCTCCCCGTGTTCGAGATCGGCCTCGATTGGCTGAAGGGCTACCAGCTCGGTCAGGATCCGAACGCGCTCCTATCCCCCACCACCGAGGCCATCTACCCGGTCACGGTCGACGGCCAGCCGAGATCGTCGGTGACGGTCGTCAAGAAGGAGAGCGGCTACACCGCCTCGAGCTTCGGGAAGGCGGATATCGCCAAGGGGCTGGCCCAGTACCGCGGCCGCGACGTTGCCGGAACGTTCGCCGTGTACATCCCGATCTTCTCCCTGTACCTGGTCGGCAGCCGGGTCGAAAACCGGCTGATGTTCACGCCGGTCGTCCCGTCGACACGGGTGCCGGTGCGGGTCGGTGTCCCCGTCGTGGCCGAGGAGATCCTCAAGGAGCTCCTCCCGCTGGTCAAGACCTACAACGGCCTGCCCATGTAGCGGCCGTTGTAATCTGAGGCGCGGTGAGACATCGCGCGTCGTCCTTTGGTGGTGTGATCGCGCTTCTGGCCGTGGCGAGCGCGCCGGCTTCCGCGGCGGCGGCCGAGCCGGCTCGCTTCGTACACGACGCCGTCAAACGTTGGTGGGGAGCCGAGACCACGGCGCTGCTCGCCGACGCCGCCTGGGCCGACATCGTCCGGGTCGACCCAGACAGGCCGCCGGCCGGTGACAAAGCGCGCCACGTCGGCCCGTACCGCACCGTCGGTTCCGAGCGTCGCCTGGCCCCCGAGCTGGTGACCCAGTTCACGCAGGCCCTGCTCGATCCCGACAGCTACGAGCAGTCGTCGTTGAGCGGCAGGGTGATCAAGCTGTGCGCTTTCCAGCCCGCCGTGGCGATACGGTTCTGGCCGAAGCCGGGCGCGAAGCCGCGTCGCCCCGTCGAGGTCCTGCTCTGCTTTCAGTGTCAGGACCTCGCGACTGTGAGCGGGGCGGAGCTGCACGGCGGGGCCTCGTTCAGCCCGGCCGCCACGCGCCTCCTGGCGCTCTCGGCCGGCGCGCTGCCCGAGTTCACCGAGCTCGCCGACGAGCTCGCCGAGCGCCAGCGGCGCGAGGCCGGTGAGCTGCTGTTCGCGTCGCTGTTTCCGCCCGAGCTGCAGGTCCGGTTCACGCCGCTCTTCGATCCGCGCCTCCCGCGCGAGCAGGAGCAGGAGGCCGACGGCACGCTCTTGCGCCAGCGGATTCCCGAGCGCGAGCTGGTGCCGCGGGTGACGCGCGCGCTCGGCTTGAAGAATGACTCCTGGATCGGCGGCAGTCGCGGCACCGACGCCGTCTTTCGCGCGGTCGGCCAGCTCTCCGACGCGCAGCTGGTGGCCCGGCTCGAGGCGCTGCGCGGCGATCCGGTGGCGCTCGCCGGCGCGGGTGAGCTGCTGATTCGTGGGCTGCCGGAACGGTTGACGCCCGCGCAGCGGATGCGCCTTCTGCAACCGACCATCGAGCCGCTGTTGAGCTGGGATCTCGCCGCGCCCCGGTGCGCGCTGGTCAACACGGTGGCGGGCTGGCGCGAGCAAGGCGTGCCGCTGCTGCTCAAGATCTTCCGCGACGAGATCCCGATGGCGCGGCCGTTCCGCCGCGGGGATCGCGAGCCCTCCGTCGAAACCTGCGCGCTGGTCGCCCTGCTCCGGCTCGATCGGAAGCGGGCCGTCGAGGAGATGCGCGCCTGGCACCCCACCGCTCCCCTCGACGTCGCGGTGGCGCGGACCATGCGGGCCCAGCTGGGCGAAGGAGACGCCGCCGACCCGGCGCTGTTCAAGACACGCTCGCCGTATGTGGCCATTGCGGCGCTGGAGGCCTATCGCGCGCGCCCGAGCGTGGCGGCCATCGACGTGCTCGTCGCGCACGGACTGGCGGACGAAAGTGAGTTTCAGGTGCGAGAGCGCGCCGCCGCGGTCTTCACGGCCGTGACCGGATTCACCCCCGACCTGGCCGCCGACGAGGACAAACGGGTCGCCGCCATCCGCGCCTGGTGGACCGACCACCGCGCCGGCTGGCGGCCACCGGCGGCGCCCTAGCGCCGCCGGGCGAGAACGAGCGCGAGCAAGAGCAGCGTCGCTCCGAGGGAGGCGCCACCGTCGCCGGGCGTCGCGCAGCCGCAGCCTCCGTCGTCGCCGCCTGACGATCCCGCGCCGCCGCCCGCGTTTCCGCCGGCGCCCGTCGCCGCCGACCCGGCCGCGCCGGCCACGCCCGTCGGAACGTGCACCGTCGGCAGCTCGCCGTCGTCGGCCGGCGGCGTTCCGCTGTAGCCGGTGGCGTCGTCGGCGGTCAGCGCCAGTACCGCGACGCCGCCCGTGAACACGACGTTCGCCGCCGCGTGGGTCGAGTGCCCGAACGGTGAGGCCCAGGTGCCGGTCAGCCAGCCGGACGGCTGCCCGGCATCGAAGGTCTCGCGCCAGCGCAGCGTGAAGTCGCCGCCGTCGTCGCCGGCGCCGGGTGTGTAGTTGCTGTACTGCGCCCAGCTCACGAACTGGTAGACCGGCAGCGACGATTCGGAGAACGTCCCGCCGAACGACGTGTCGCCGGGCCAGATGTTGATGCGGAGCTGCATCCCGTTGGTCGCGTTGTCAGCGAAGGCCTGGGCGGATGCGCCGGTGTCGCGGCGGAGCTCGACGCCGTCGACCTGCCAGGAGATATAGGTCGGCGTCCATTCATAGGTGTAGAGGTGGTAGCCGGTGCAGGTGCCCGAAACCCCGGTGGCCATGTTGCTGTGATTCGCCTGGGGCAGGCCGTAGATGGCGTTCAGCTGCAGGGCGCACTCGGCCCGGATCTTCTCGAAGTCGAGCTCGTTCCAGTAGGTCCCCGACACCTCCGACCCGTTCTTCCAGAGAAAGTACGAGCCGACGACGCCGTCGGGCTGCGGGAACTGGATTCGCGCCTCGTAGCGGCCGTAGCGGTAGCCGGCGCTGGTGTAGAGCTCGGCGCTGGCGACGGCGCCAGCGGGGGCTTCGAGAGCGAGGAGGCCGGTCACCGCGGCGAGCGCCGCAAATTTTATTGGGTTCATGCCTCGCATGTTAGACAAACCGCGCGCGATATTGTGAGGCGATGTCTTTGCACGGCGTGACCGTCACCCTGACCGGCGCGGAGCGGCTGGCCGCGGCCCACCCGCAGCTTCCGATCTCGGATCTCGTGGGCGCGACCCGCGCCCCAGCCGCCGATCCCGAGACCGGCGACACCGCCGTGGAGCCGCCGCCCGGGATCGAGCCGGGGCGGCCGCTGCGCCTCATGTCGGCGAAAGGCGAGACGCTGGGCGCGGGCGTGGCCGATCCCGAGAACGGGCTGGTGCGGATCTGGAGCTCGCCCGACGACGACGGTGGGACCGAGGTCCGGGCGCTGGACGTCGGCTTCTTCCGCGGCCACGCCCGGCGCGCGCTCCAGGCGCGCCAGCGGCTGGGGCTCGCCGACGGCGTGTCGGCCTACCGGTTGGTGAACGGGGAGGGGGACGGGCTCGGCGGCCTGTCGGCGGACGTCTACGGCCGCTTCGCCGTCGTCACCGCGCTGTCGCGCGGCCTGCTCGGTCACGCGCGCAGCCTGGGCGAGGCGATCCGGACCGAGCTGCCGGCCGCCGGCCTCCCGGCCGACGGCGTCGTCTTGAAGGTGCGGCTCAAGGCCAAGGGGGGAGCCCCGAGCGGGCCAAGGATTCAATCGTCGGCGAGGCGCCGCCCGCCAAGCTGGTCGTGCAGGAGGCGGGCGTTCCCTACGAGGTCCACCTGCAGGGCGGGATCAACGTCGGGCTGTTCAGCGACATGCGCGAGCATCGCACCGGCCTTCAGCGGTTCGTCCGCGGCCGGCGCGTGTTGAACACCTTCGCGTACACCGGCTCGCTCTCGCTGGCGGCCGCCCGCGGGGGGGCGGCCGCGGTGACCAGCGTCAATCTCGCCGCCGGCCCGCTGGCCTGGGCGCGCGAGAACTTCAAGCTGTCGGGGCTCGACCCCGAGGCGCCGCCGTTTCGCTGGGAGGTCTCGGACGTGTTCAAGTTCCTGGCCGCCGAGCGGGCCCGCGGGGCGCGCTACGATCTCGTGATCCTCGATCCGCCGACGGTGTCGGGCGCGCGCGTCAGCTCGTGGGCGCAAAAGCGCGACTACCCCGATCTGATCGCCGACGCCTGCGCGCTGCTGCCCGCCGGCGGCGGCCACCTCTGGGTCTCATCGAACACGCACAGCGGTCCCGGCGTGCTGAGGTACGTGACCGACGGCCTCGCCAAGGCGCGGCGCCGCGCCGCCGTGCTGGAGCTGGGCGGCTTGCCGCCGGACTTCCCGACGCCGCTCGGCTGGCCGTCGGCCCGCTACCTCGAGGTCTGCCAGCTTCGCGTCGACGGTTCGCTCACGCCTTCTTCATGAAGTAGAGGCCGAGCGACAGGATCAAGATCGCGATCGGGACGATCAAGACCGGCCATTCGAAGGTTCTGCCGAGGTTGGCGACCAGGTCGGACATCGCCACGATGACGAGAGTGGTGAGGATGGTCTCCCAGAGCAGGACCTTGAGCTCGGTGACGCTCTCGATCTGAATCCATTTCGGCAGGTGGGCGGTCTGCGTCGTGGGATCGAGCAGGAACAGCTTCGCGATCCCCAGCGACAGGATCATCAGCACCAGGGAGACGAACAGGAGGTCGAGCGAGTGCAGCAGCTCCAGGCCGGGGCGCGACGGCACCGTCTCCCCTTGGCCGAGAATCGCGGCGTAGGCGTGGAGCGCGACCTTGGTCCCCAGCGCCAGGAAGGCGACCGCGTGGAGCGCGGCGAGGATGACGATGACGAAGGCGAGATAGCGGATCTTGAGGAGGTGTTCGAACAGCGGTTTTCCTGGCACGGGAACATGATCCAGTAGGGTCCCCCGACGCTGTTGCTCACCCCCCGCGGGGAGAATGCGAAGACGGCCTAAGGGGCGTGCCTTAACGGCCGTACCGACGTGCCGTGTCTACTTGCCGCCGGCGAGCACCGCAGCGGAGCTCTTCGCGTCGAACAGCCTGGCGGCGGCGGCGAGCTGCTCCGGCGTGATCGCCGCTACCGCCTGCGCCAGCGCCTTGCCGTCGACGCCGAGCTGCGCCCGGCGTCCCGCGGCGACCGCGGCTTCGGACGGATCGGCCGCCAGGGTTTCTACGCCCAGCGGCGTGAGGCCGAGTGACGCGAATTTTTCGAGCGCGCGTGCCGGCTCGTCGGCGGTGAGCGGGGCGGTGACGACCGCGTTCACCTGCTCGCGCATGCGCGCGGCCGCCGCTTCGCCCGGCTCCCCCGGCGGCAGGACGGTGGTGACGAAGAGGATGTCGGGCCGTCCGAGTGGAGCGAAGTCGGTCCGCCATTTCCGCGCCGCCGGATCTCCAGGGCCGGCGAGCCGCGCCGCCAGGACGAGGAAGGCGGGGTAGAGCGGGTCCTGGGGGGCCGGGACCGGCACCGCCAGCGCCGCCGCGGTGGGGGCATCGCTCATCACCAACGTTCCGGTCACGATCGAGCCCGCGGGGGGACGTGCCGGGGGCGCCGCGCCCGGCGCGAGCCCGGCGAAGCTCTCCCGCACGCGTTTCGCGGTCGCGTCGAGATCGATGAGACCCGCGATCACCAGCCGCGCGGTCGCGGCGCCGTAGTGCATGCGCCGGTAGGCCTCGACGTCGTTGGCGGTGATCGTCGCGAGCTCCTTGGCGACGCCCCCCCGCAGGCCGCCACCGCGGCTCGGCCGCACCGACTCGGCGGCGCGGAGCCTGGCGGCCGCCATCCCGTCCGTTTCCTGCTGCGCGGAGAGGTCGGCCAGCAGGCGCGAACGTTCGCGGGCGAGATCGCTTTCCGTCACCAGCGGGTGCGACATCCGAAGCGCGGCGGCGTCGATCTCGTCAAAGATGCGACCTGTAGGCACGACGACGGTGAGCAGCGTGTGATCGGCGCCGGTCTGTCCGCTCCACTCGGGGCCGAGCTGCGCCTGCGTCACGTACTGGACGAGGTGAGCGAGACCCGAACGTCCGGGCGGATCGTTGTCGGCGCCGACGTCGAACAGCAGTGCGATCGCCGCCTTGTGGCCTTTCGGCGTCGCCAGCAGCTCGACCCTGAGACCGTTGTCGAGCCGAAACGATGACGCGGCGACCTGTTTGCGACATCCGGCAAATGACGCCGTCATCAGAAACAACGAAAGCCAAACATGCTTCGAATTCAGCGTCATCGCGGCGCGCAATATAGCTCCAATCACCCAGCGACTCTTGTCCGCGATAGATCGCGCGTGATAGTTTGCGCGCTTCGCTTGGCAAAGTTTTTGGGAGAGGGGCGGCGAGGGCACTGGAGGACTGCGTCGTGGCTGCTGCCTGCCGCGCCGGTCCTGCTCTCGCTATGGGTGTCCAGCGCAGCGTTCGCCGCGACGCCCACGGCGGCGACGTCGGCGGCATCGTCGGTGATGACCTCATCCGCCGTGCTCAACGGCTCGGGCAATCCGAACGCCGAGGCGACGACCGGTTGGTTCCGCTACGCCACCACCAGCCCGGGGACCTGCAACGACACGTTCGGCACGCGCGTCCCGGCCACCAGCGGCACCGGCCTCGGGACCGGCACCACCAGCGTTGCGTACTCGATCACGACGACGGGGCTGACGCCCGGCACGCTCTACTACTTTTGCGCGGTCACCTCGAACGCGTCGGGGATCGCGGTCGGCGCGGTGCTCTCGTTCACCACTCCGGCGGCGCCGGTCGTGGTGACGGGCGCGGCGACCAGCATCAACAGCAGCTCGGCCACCCTGAACGGGTCGGCTAACCCCACCGCCGCCGCGACGACCGGTTGGTTCCGCTTCAGCACCACCAATCCGGGCTCCTGTAGCGACAGCTTCGGGACGCGCCTGCCGGCGACGTCCGGCGGGACGGCGCTGGGGAGCGGGACGGCCGCCGTCGGTTACAACCTCAGCACCAGCTCGGTCACCTCCCTGGCGCCCGGGACCACCTACTACTACTGCGCGATCGCCTCGAACGCGCTGGGGACGTCGTTCGGCGCGGTGATGTCTTTCGCCACGCTCCCGAACGCCCCGAGCGTCGCGACCGGTACGGTGACCGCGTTGACCGCGACCAGCGCGACGCTGAACGGCTCGGCGAACCCGGGCGGCGGCGCGACCACGGCCTGGTTCCGCTACAGCGCGACCAACCCGGGCGGCTGCAGCGACACCTTCGGCACCCGCATTCCCGGGACCGGTGGCTCGAGCCTCGGCGCCGGCGGCAGCTCTGTCTCGTTCTCGCAGTCGATCGCCGGCCTCACGATGGGGCAGACGTATTACGTCTGCGCGATCGCCTCGAACTCGGCCGGGACGACGTTCGGCGGGCTCGGCAGCTTCGTGACCCCGACGCTTCCCAGCGTGACGACGAACAACCCCTCGACGATCGCCGACACCAACGCGACGTTGAGCGGTTCGGCCAACCCCCGCGGGGCGTCGACGACCGGCTGGTTCCGCTACAGCACGACCAACCCGACCAGCTGCGACGACAGCTTCGGCACCCGCGTCCCCTCGGCCGGCGGGACCGATCTCGGCGCCGGTGGCGGCGCGGTCTCCTTCGGGCTGTCGGCGATCGACCTGTTGCCGACGACGACCTACTACACCTGCGCGATTGCCTCGAACGCGATCGGGACGTCGTTCGGCGCCGTGGTCTCGTTCACGACCCGCAACCGCCCGACGGTGACGACGGCGGCGGCGTCGTCAATCGCCAGCACGTCGACCCAGCTCAACGGCTCGGCCAACCCGAACGGCGCCTCGGCGTCCGGTTGGTTCCGGATCGCCACCACCGACCCCGGGTCGTGCACCGACACGTTCGGCACGCGCATCCCCTCGGGCAGCAGCTTCAGCCTCGGCAGCGGCACGGCCGCGGTCGGCTTCGCGACCAACACCAACACCACCATCTCCCTCACCCCCGGGACGACCTACTACTACTGTGCGCTCGCCTCGAACACGTTCGGGACGTCCGTCGGCACGGTGGCGTCGTTCACCACGCTTCCCGCGGTCCCGTCGGTCTCGACCAGCTCGGCGAGCGGCGTCACCGCCGCGGTGGCGACGCTGAACGGGACGGCGAACCCCGGCGGCGGCGCGACGACCGCCTGGTTCCGCTACGCCACCAGCAGCCCCGGCACCTGCAACGACACGTTCGGGACCCGCGCTCCGGCGACCGGCGGCTCGAGCCTCGGTGCGGGCAACAGCACCGTCTCGTTCTCGCAGGGGATCGCGGGCCTGTCGCAGGGGACGACCTACTACTACTGCGCGGTCGCGCAGAACGCGGCGGGGACCTCGTTCGGCGGCGTGGTGAGCTTCCTGACCCCGAACGCGCCGACGGTGACCACCGGGACGGCGTCGTCGGTCACGAACGTCCAGGCCCAGCTGAACGGAACGGCGAACCCCAACCAGGCCGCGGCGACGGGCTGGTTCCGCCTGTCGACCACCAGCCCCGGCACCTGCAACGACACCTTCGGCACCCGTGTCCCCACCGTGGGGGACGTGACCCTGGGCGCCGGGGCGAGCGCGACGTCGTTCTCGCAGCCGGCCAGCGGCCTTGCGCCCAACACGACCTACTACGTCTGCGCGATCGCCTCCAACGCGCTCGGGACGTCGGTCGGCACGGTGACGTCGTTCACGACCTTCGACCAGCCGGCGGTGACGACGTCGGCGGCCTCGTCGGTCGCCAGCACCACCGCCCAGCTCAACGGCTCGGGCAACCCCAACGGCGCCACGGCGACGGGCTGGTTCCGCGTCGCGACGACGAATCCCACGACCTGCAACGACACGTTCGGCACCCGCGTCCCCTCCAGCAGCGGCGCCAACCTGGGCACCGGGCGCAGCGCGGTCGGCTTCGCCTTCTCCACCAGCAGCACCATCTCGCTCACGCCGGGGACGACCTACTACTACTGCGCGCTCGGCTCGAACGCCTACGGCACCGCGTTCGGCACGGTCCAGTCGTTCACGACGACGGCCGTCCAGCCGCAGATCAGCACCAGCTCGGTCACCCTGCTGACCAGCACGACGGCGACGATCAACGGCTCGGGCAACCCCGGCGGCGCGAGCACGACCGCCTGGTTCCGCTACAGCAACGCCAACCCCGGCAGCTGCAACGACACCTTCGGCACGCGGGTCCCGGCGACCGGCGGCACCGATCTGGGCGCAGGAAACAGCTCGGTCGCGTTCCTACAGGCGCTGACCGGCCTCACGCAGAACACGACCTACTACTACTGCGCGATCGGCTCGAACGGCGTCGGCACGGTGTTCGGCGGACTGGCGAGCTTCACGACGCCCGGCCCACCCAGCGTGGTCACGAACGCCGCCACGGGGCTCGGCGACACGACGGTCACGCTGAACGGCGCGGCCAACCCCCACGGCGACGCGACCACCGGCTGGTTCCGCTACGGCACCACCAACCCGACCTCCTGCGACGACACGTTCGGCACCCGCGTCCCCGCGGCGTCGGGCGGGACGAACCTGGGCGCCGGGAGCTCCCTCTCCACGTTCAACATCCAGGCGACCGGCCTCACCCCGAACACGACCTACTACTACTGCGCGCTCGCCGCGAACTCGCTCGGCACCGTCTTCGGCACGGTGCTGTCGTTCACGACCACGACCGCCGCGTCGGTGACGACGCTGGCGGCGACGGCGCTGGCCGCCACCTCGGCGACGCTGAACGGCTCGGGCAACCCGAACGGCACCACGACGGGCGGCTGGTTCCGGCTTTACACGACCGACCCCGGGACGTGCAGCGACGTGGGCGGTACCCGGATACCCTCGGGCAGCAACGTCGCCCTCGGCGGCGGCACCGCGCCCGTCGCCTTCACCTCCAGCACCAGCACGACGATCACGCTGACGCCGGGGACGACCTACTACTACTGCGCCATCGCCTCGAACAGCTTCGGGACGTCGTTCGGCGCGGTGGTGCCGTTCACGACGCTGGCGGCGATCCCCACCGTGTCGACCGACGGCGCGACCTCCGTCACCGCCACGACGGCCACGCTCACCGGCAGCGCCAACCCGCGGGGCGGCACCACGACCGGCTGGTTCCGCTACAGCGCCACCTCCCCGGGGTCGTGCAACGACACGTTCGGCACCCGTGTCCCGGCGACCGGGGGGACCGACCTCGGCGCGGGCAACACCGGCCTCCCCTTCACGCAGGCGCTGACCGGCCTCACGCCGGGGACGACCTACTACTACTGCGCGATCGCGTCGAACAGCGCGGGCACGGCGTACGGGGGGCTGACCAGCTTCGTGACCCCGACAGCCCCGACCGTCGTCACCAACGCGGCCACGGGGATCAACGACACCTCCGTCACGCTGAACGGCTCGGGCAACCCGAACCGGGCCGCGACGCTCGGTTGGTTCCGCTACAGCACCACCAACCCGGTGACCTGCGACGACATGTTCGGCACGCGCGTGCCGGCCTCTTCGGGCACCGACCTCGGCGCGGGGAGCGCCGCGATCGGGTTCAACCAGGTCGTGAACGGCCTCTCGCCGACCACGCCCTACTACTACTGCGCGATCGCCTCGAACGCGCTCGGCACGTCGTTCGGCACCGTGCAGTCGTTCACGACGCGCAACAAGCCGTCGGTGACGACGCTGGCGGCGACCACGGTGACCAGCAGCGCGGCCACGCTCAACGGGTCGGCCAACCCGAACGGCGCCTCGACGTCGGGCTGGGTCCGGGTCGGCAACGTCGACCCCGGAACCTGCAACGACACGTTCGGCACCCGGATCCCGAGTGGCAGCTCCACCGGCCTCGGCAGCGGCACGACCGCCGTCGGCTACCGTTCACCACCAGCACCACCATCACGCTGACGCCGGGGACGACCTACTACTTCTGCGCGATCGCCCCGAACGCCTACGGCACGTCGTTCGGCGGCGTCCTGTCGTTCACCACGGCGGCGGCGATTCCGACGGTGTCGACCTCGTCGGCGAACGGCATCAGCGCCTCGGGCGCGACGCTCAACGGCTCGGCCAACCCCGGGGCGGCGCCACCACCGGCTGGTTCCGCTACGGCGACCAACCCCGGCACCTGCAACGACACCTTCGGCACGCGCGCGCCCGTCAGTCCGGCTCGGCGCGAACCTCGGCGCGGGCATCAGCAGCGTTGCGTTCACGCAGGCGATCACGGGCCTGGCGCAGGGGACGATCTACTACTACTGCGCGATCGCCTCGAACGCCGCCGGCACCGCGTTCGGCGGCGTGGTGACCTTCGTTACGCTGACCGCGCCGACGGTGACGACCAACGCCGCCAGCTCGGTGACCAACCTCACGGCGACGCTCAACGGCTCGGCCAACCCGAACGGCGACGCGGCCACCGGCTGGTTCCGCTATGAGCACGACCAACCCGGGCACCTGCGACGACACGTTCGGGACGCGCGTCCCGACCGTCGGCAGCGTCGACGCTGGGCGCCGGGACCAGCACGACCACGTTCAACCAGCCGACCAGCGGCCTCGCCGCGAGCACGACCTATTACTTCTGCGCGATCGCCTCGAACTCGCTCGGCACGTCGTTCGGCACGGTGGTCTCGTTCACGACCTTCGACAAGCCGACGGTGACCACGTCGCCGGCGTCGTCGGTCGGGACCACCGCGGCGTCGTCAACGGCTCGGCCAACCCGAACGGCGCTTCGGCGACCGGCTGGTTCCGCTTCAGCACCACCGACCCGGGCAGCTGCAACGACACCTTCGGCACCCGCGTCCCGTCGAGCGGCGGCGTCAGCCTGGGGGCCGGTCGGACGGCCGTCAGCTACATCGCCCTCACCAGCAACACGATCGCGCTCTTGCCCGGGACGACGTACTACTTCTGCGCGATCGCTTCGAACGCGTCGGCACGGCGTTCGGCGCGCTGCTGACCTTCACCACCCGGTCGGCCGCCGCAGGTCTCGACCAGCGGCGGCGACCAACCTGACCAGCACCACCGCGACGCTCAACGGCTCGGCGAACCCGAACGGCGGCGCCACCACCGGCTGGTTCCGCTACAGCGCGACCAACCCCGGCGCCTGCAACGACACCTTCGGCACCCGCGCTGCCCGCGACCGGGGGCACCGACCTGGGCGCCGGCAACAGCAGCACGCCGTTCTCGCAGGCCCTGACCGGCCTCACGCCGGACACGACCTACTACTACTGCGCGATCGCCTCCGAACGCGAACGGCATCGCCTTCGGCTCGGTGCTCTCGTTCACCGCGCCGGCGACGCCGACCGTGGCGACGCTCGCCGCGACGCCTGTCACCTCGACGACGGCGACGCTCAACGGCTCGGCCAACCCCAACGGCAACACCACCACCGGCTGGTTCCGCTACGGCACCGCCAGCCCGACCTCGTGCAACGACACGTTCGGAACGCGGGTGCCCGGGACCGGCGGGACGAGCCTGGGGGCGGGGACGACGCAGGCCAGCTACACGCAGGCGCTCACTTCGCTGTCGACGGGGACCACCTACTACTTCTGCGCCATCGCCAACAACAGCCAGGGGACGTCGTTCGGAACGGTCCTCTCCTTCACCACCCCGGTCAGCGATACCGCGCCGGGGGTCACGACCCTGGCGGCGTCCGGGGTCTCCGGCACCGCGGCGACGCTCAACGGGACCGCGAACCCCAGCGGCTTCGCGACGACCGGCTGGTTCCGCTACGCCACTGTCAGCCCGGGCTCGTGCAACGACACGTTCGGGACGCGCGTCCCCGCCAGCGGCGGCACGTCGCTCGGGTCGGGCAGCAGCCCGATGCCCTACCTGCAGGCGCTCTCGGGCCTGACGCCGGGGCAGACCTACTACTTCTGCGCGATGGCGCAGAACAGCTCCGGGACCTCGGTGGGGTCGGTGCTGTCGTTCACCCCGCCGACCGCGCCGTCCGTCACCACCGACGCGGCGACCAGCGTCAGTAGCACGACAGCGACGCTCAACGGCTCCGCCAACCCGCACGCCGACGCGACGACCGGCTGGTTCCGCTACGACACCACCAGCCCCGGCGCCTGCAACGACAGCTTCGGCACCCGCGCGCCCGCGGCCAGCGGCGCGTCGCTGGGGGCGGGGACCGCCGCCGCCACCTTCGCGCAGGCGCTCACCGGCCTCACGCAGAACACGACCTACTACTTCTGCGCGATCGCCCAGAACGGGGCCGGCACCGCCTTCGGCTCGGTCCAGTCGTTCATCACCCCGATCGCGCCGACGGTGGTGACGCTCCCGGCGACCAGCGTCGGCAGCACGACGGCGGCGCTCAACGGCTCGGCCAATCCGAATGGCGGCACGACGACCGGCTGGTTCCGCATGGGCACGGCCAGCCCTGGGACCTGCAACGACAGCTTCGGCACCCGCGTCCCGGCCAGCGCCGGCTTCGCGCTCGGCGCGGGCAGCGGCGCGGAAGGGTACACGCAGGCGCTGACCGGGCTCGCGCCGAACACGACCTACTACTTCTGCGCGATCGCCAGCAACGGGGTGGGGATGGCGTTCGGCGCCGTGCTGTCGTTCGTGACCCCGGCGGCCCCGACCGTCACCACCGCGGCCGCCACGACGGTGAGCGGCACCGGCGCCTCCCTCAACGGCTGGGCAATCCCCAACCTGGCCGCCGCGGTCGGGTATTTCCGCTACGCGACGACCAGCCCGGGCGCCTGCGACGACAGCTTCGGCGCCCGGGCGCCGATGACCGCGCCGGCCGGCACCTCGCTGGGGGCCGGCACCGCGGAGGTCTCGTTCTCCGAGATGCTCGCCGGCCTCACCCCGGGGACGACCTACTACTACTGCGCGATCGCCGCGAACGCCGAGGGGCTCGGCACGGGCGCGGTCATGTCGTTCACGACGCTGGCGGCGCCGGGCGTGACCACCGTGTCGGCGACCGGGGTGACGGGCACGGCGGCCACCTTCAACGGCTCGGCCAACCCGGGCGGCAACGCCACCGTCGGCTACTTCCGCTACGGCACGACGAACCCGGGGACCTGCAGCGACACGTTCGGCCTGCGCTCGCCGGCCAGCGGCGGCTCGTCGCTGGGCGCCGGCACGACCGCGGCGACGTTCGCGCAGACCGAGGCCAGCCTCCAGCCGGGGACGACCTACTACTTCTGCGCGGTCGCCAGCAACGCCGTCGGCACCGGCTTCGGCGCCGTGCAGAGCTTCATCACGCCGGCGCAGCCGACGGTGACCACGCTGGCGGCCTCCGCCCTCAGCAGCAGCGGCGCGACCCTGAACGGCCAGGCCGATCCGAACGGCGCGGCCACCACCGGCTACTTCCGATACGGTCTGTCGGAGCCGGTGGTGTGCAACGACTCCTACGGGACGCGGCTCCCCTCGAGCGGCGGCGTCTCCCTGGGAGCCGCCAACACGGCGACGTCGTTCTCTCAGGCGGTGACGGGTCTCCAGCCGGGGACGATCTACTACTTCTGCGCCATCGCCGAGAACACGGTCGGCGCTGCCGCCGGCGCCGCGCTCTCGTTCACGACCACCGCGCTCCCGCCGACGGTGATGACCTCGTCGGTCTCGGGCATCGCCAACGGCGCGGCGACGCTCAACGGCTCGGCCAATCCGAACGGCGCCGCCGCCACCGGCTGGTTCCGCTACGGGACCACCGAGCCGGGGACCTGCAGCGACAGCTTCGGCACCCGGGTCCCGGCCGGCTCCGGTGGCTCGACCCTGGGGGCGGGCACGGCGTCCGTCGGCTTCTCGCAGGCCGTGAGCGGGCTCAGCGCCGGGGTCACCTATTACTTCTGCGCCGCGGCCTCGAACGCCGCCGGCGCCGCGTTCGGCGCGGTGCTCAGCTTCCGCATCGACACCCCGCCCCCCACCGTCGCCACCGAAGCGGCGACCGGCATCATGGGGATGGGGGTGACGGTGAACGCCTCGGCCAACCCGAACGGCAACGCCGCCACCGGCTGGTTCCGCTACGACACGACGATGCCGGGATCGTGCAACGACTCGTTCGGGAGCCGCGCGCCGCTGTCGGGCGGCACCAGCCTCGGGTCGGGGACCACCTCGATGCCGTTCTCGGCGGCGCTCACCGGCCTGCAGCCGAACACGATGTACTACTACTGCGCGATCGCCTCGAACATGGGTGGGGCGGCGTTCGGCAACCTCCTGACGTTCACCACGAGCTCCGCGCCGCCCATGGTCCGCACGCTGGCCGCCGCCACCGAGGCGAACGGCCACAAGACGCTGACCGGCGCCGTGAACCCCAACGGCATGGCGACCGCGGGCTGGTTCCAGCTCAGCATGACCGACGCGGTCGACGGGGGGACCTGCGGCGCCAGCTTCGGCACCCGCGTGCCGACGACCGACATCGCCCTCGGTGCGGGTAGTGCGGAAATCATGCTGACGAACACGCTGGGAGACCTGGCGCCGGGGACCTACTACTACTGCGCGGCGGCCAGCAACGCGGTCGGCACCAGCTATGGCGCCGTGGTTCGTTTCGACATGGCGCAACCCCTGCCCGACGGCGGCGTCTCCTCCGACGCTGGGGACGTCGACGGCGGCCAGGGTGGTACGGGCGGCTCGACGGGTACCGGCGGCTCGACCGGCAACGGTGGTTCGACCGGCACCGGTGGCGCGGCGGCGCGGGGCGGCGGCAGCGGCCAGACCGGCGGCAAGGCCGGCGGCACCACCGACGGCGGCGCCGGCGACGGAGGGACCGTCCCGGGCGGCGGCGACGGCGGCTGCGGCTGCGGGCTTGCCTCCGGCGCGCCTGGCCTCGGCGGCACGCTCGCCGCGCTGCTGCTGGCGCTGTCGTTCGCCCGCCGTCGGCGCGGGCGCCCGGCGCGACGCGGGTAGACCGACCGCGCGGGCGGTGTGCGTGCGGCGCGTCGGGGGAGGTCCAGCTCAGCTGGACCGAGCCCATCGCGGGAGGTTCGGAACCCTTCCCGGGGTTCCGAGGTAGATTCCCTTTACTTGGAGCCTCCAGCGACAACGCAGCTTTCCGGTTGGGGCGGAAACCTCCACGCCGACTGCGTGCTGCGCGAGCCCGAGCTGCCGGGCGAGGTCGCCTCGCGGATCGATCGCGCCGGCACGATCGCGCGCGGCCTCGGGCGCAGCTACGGCGACGCGGCGTTGAACGCCGGCGGGCGGGTGCTGGGCCTGCGACGGCTCGACCGCTACCTCGGCTTCGACGCCGCGGCCGGCGTGCTCACCTGCGAGGCGGGCGTCACGCTCGAGCAGATCATCGACGACTTCGCGCCGCGCGGCTGGTTCCCGATGATCACGCCGGGGACCAAGTTCGTCACCGTCGGCGGTTGCATCGCCAACGACATCCACGGCAAGGCCCACCACGCTCAGGGCTGCTTCAGCAACGCGGTCGAGGCGATGACCGTGCTGCTCGCCAGCGGCGAGGTGGTCACCGCCAGCCGCGACGAGAACGCCGATCTGTTCTGGGGGACCTTCGGCGGCATGGGCCTTCTGGGCGTCGTGCTCACGGCCCGGCTCCGCCTGCGCCCGATCGAGACGACGTACTTCCGCCAGAAGGCGATCCCGGTGGCGAACCTGGAGGCGATGCTGGCCGCTCTGGAGGAGAACGACCGCGCCTACTCTTACTCGGTGGCGACGCTCGACGTGACGGCGACCGGCCCCCGGCTCGGCCGGGGCGTGGTGTCGGTCGGCGAGCCCGCGTCGCGCGCCGAGCTGCCGGCCCGTTTCGCGCCACAGCCTCTCCGGGTCTCGGGGCCGCCGAAGATCACGGTGCCGTTCGAGCTCCCGGCGCTCAACCCGCTGACCATCCGCCTGGTCAACGCCGCCATCATGACCCTCCTGCGCCGCGCGCCCGCGATCGGCCACTACGAGGGGTTCTTCTACCCGCTCGACAAGGTCGGCCAGTGGAACCGCGGCTACGGCCGGCGCGGCTTCGCCCAGTACCAGTTCGTCATTCCGTTCGCCGACGGCCTGCCCCGCATGCGCGAGATCCTCACGACGATCCTGTCGTCGGGCGAGCTCCCCTTCCTCAACGTGCTCAAGCGCTTCGGCAAGGAGAGCGGCGGCCTGCTGTCGTTCCCGTGCGAGGGCTACACGCTGGCGATCGACTTCCCGATCCGCCGGAACACGGTCGCCCTCCTGCGCCGGCTCGACGCGATGGTGCTCGCCGCCGGGGGGCGCGTCTACCTGGGCAAGGACTCGTACCTCGAGGCGGCGACCTTCCGGTCGATGTACCCGGCGATCGATCGCTGGCTTGCAACCAAGGCCAAGTACGACCCGCAGGGGGTCTTCACCTCCGACCTCGCCCGCCGCGTCGGCCTCGCGCCGGCGAAGTAGCCGCTCCCGCGCGAAGCGCGAGGGTGCGGCTATTTCCGAGTTCTGTTCTGGCTGTTCCCGCGCGCGTCGGGGTTAGAGCCCGATCTGCGCGGCCACGTTCGCGTAGCGCGCGTAGACGAAGTCGCGGACGTAGCCGGTGCTCCACTCCCAGGTGTGGTTCTCGGCGCTCTTGAACTGGTCTTCGTAGGCGGCGTCCTTGATCTGATCGTGGATGCGGACCGCCTCGGCCGCGAGGTCGGCGGCGGGGAGCGCCTCCATCAGCGCGCGGATCTTGGCCTCGTAGGCCTTCCGGTAATTCGTGTTGTCGCGGACGTTGGTCAGCAGGCGGCTCTTGCTGAACCGCGCGTAGATCAAGCGATCGGGCAGGGTGCGGCCCGCGCCAAAGGTGGCGTCGGGATCCCAGGGAAGCACGAAGAGCTTGCCGGAGGCGGGGTCGAAGTACTGGTAGTGGTCCTCGCACCCGGTGTCGCCGGTCAGCCCGTCGCTGTTCGTGACCAGCGCGTTGGCCGCCAGGTACGACAGCAGGTTGTCGACGTCGACCGCGGACTCCATCGCGGCTGGGGAATCGGCCACCGCCCGGAGGGCCTTCGGAACCACGTCATCACCGACGCTGGGGGTTCCGAGCTTCTGCTCCCAGGGGTGGGGAACATACGCCTTCAGCTCGTCGCCGATGTACGCATAGGGATCGGTTCCCATCACGCCGCGAAGGCGGTAGAGCGCGCCCAGCGGCTCGCTGAAGTGCTGCTTGAGCGCGTCGGATTCCCAGATCTCGACCACGCTGTAGACGCCGCGGACCTCGCCGTTCACCAGCAGCCGGGAGTGTGCCTCGCGGGGCGTGCGCATCACCTTGCGATAGACGAAGTAGGAGAGCCGATCGCGAATCATCGAGCTGTCGTCGATGTTCCCCTTCAGCTTCAGCACGTCGATGCCGCCGAACTTGCCGTGGTCGGGGAAGGCGTCGAATCGGACCCGGATCGACATCTTCGGGTTGCCGGGGTAGCGCGACGATTCGCCCGACGGACGGATCCCCACGTCAGGGACGGTGACGCCGTCGTAAACGAGGGTCGCATGGCGCCACTCGTCGCCGCGCGAGTCGTCGAGGATCGACTGCCAGTCCTCGGGCGCCATCGTGAGCGAGACCTGGTGAAGGATGGTGTCGTCGAAGACCGGGCCGGCGGCGGCGGGGCGGACGGCGATTCCCGCGTTCGGATCCGTCACCCCGGCGTCTGGGCGGTCGGCGCCGGCGCCTCCCGTCCCTGTTTCCACGCCGCCGTTCATCTGGACGGGGCCGTCCGAGCCGCAGGCTGAAAGCCCCGTCAGAAACATTACCGACAACAACCACCACCGCTGTGCTGCCATTCAAGCCCTCCCCGTTGATCGACTACAGGGGAAGACAGCAAGCGTGGTGCCCGACGTGAGGGCCGCCCCGGGGCCGCGCGCATCACCGGGCGGTGGTCACGCGGTCCCGGGAGGGCCCCGGTCAGGTAACGCAGGGTCGGCAGCGACCCCGAGGTCTGTCAGGGGGAGAGGCGGGCGAGGCTGACGGACTGGCCCCTCGTCCAGCTGACGACGACGTCCGACCCCCGCTTCGCGATCCGGGCGGCGTACAGGGAGGCTGGCGGCGCCTTGGCGAGCTGGCGGATCGCGCCGACGAGCTGGCCGTTGGTGTCGATACGGGCAACGGCGACCTGCTCGGCCGAGTCACCGCTGAGCAGCACCAGGGTGTCCTCGCCGAGTGTGACCGCGGAGGTGCCCGTCTGGTAGGGGCCCCGGGTGGTAAAGGCTGTCGCGGTCCCCATCGTGGCCCCGCTTGCCGAGAGGTGGCGGAACATGAACTGCCGGGACGCGTGATCTGGGCTGGGCATCTCGTAAATGAGACGGAGGTCCGTCGTGCCGGCGACCAGGTTCGGGGTTTCCACGGTCTCGCCGGCGAGGATCTTCGCCGACGAGCTGACCTGTCCATCGGTGCCGACTCGGATCATCCGCAGCCCGTCCTCCATCCCGACGTTCACGACCACCGAGAAGGCGCCCTCGACGTAGGCGGCGGCCGCGAGGTTGTAGGTCTGTTGAACCACGTCGGGCAGATCGACCGCCGCCGTCGTGGAGCGACCGTCTCCGGCGACGACCGCCGCGCGGTACCTGTCGGCGTTTCGCCACAGCAAGAGCGGACCGCCGTCGGACCGCGCGACGAGCTTGGGCGTCTGGATCTTGGGCAGCGGAACGCTCGCGTCCCAGGAGTTCGGATCGCGGGGGTTCTCCTCGACGATCATGCGCGCGACCTTCTGCCCGGCGGCGTCGAATGTGTAGAGGACCAGACCTTCTTGCAGCACCTCCGCCACGACCCACCCGCTGGCGAGGGGGGCGGCGGCCAGCTCTCCGGCGTCGAACGTCTCGAAGGTGGCCGTGGTGATGACGTCGAGCGACGGCGACAGGCGCGAGAAGCCGACCCGCCAGTGTGCGTTGACCCGGTCGTAGTCCGTCCAGGCGACACCGACCTCGGTGGCGCTGGCGGTGAGCGCCATCCACTGGGGATAGTCCATGTCCACCGCCGCGGGGCCGCAGCGGACGACGCCGTCGCCGGTAGGCAGGCACTCGGTGCAGCCAGACAGGTCGAATCCGCAGGTTTCCAAGCAGGTCAGCGTTCCGCCGGCAAATCCCTGGGTGGCGCAGGTGGCGCCACCCAGGTCGGTGCCGTCGCAGGCTTCGGTGATGGTCATGGAGGGACAGCCGACGCTCGCCGCCGACATGCACTGATCCCGCACGCCGTTCCCGCACGCTATCCCGCCGCACACCGGCGCAAGGGGGGCGGAGCAGAAGTTGCCAGGGGCACCGCTCACGCCCGACGGGATCGAGCCGCCGTGGCCGCCGAGCCCCCCTTCCTTGCCGCCGCTGCTGCAGCCGGAGGCCCAAACGACGACCACTACGAAGCCAAGCTGTCTCAGGAGACGCGTCATGGTCGAGACACAAAGCAAGCGCTGTTCCCACCGCAACCCCGCGCGTCTCCGCCATGGCGCCGGTGTGCGCCGCGACATTGCCGTCAGGGGCATGACGCCGGCGTCGCGATCACCGGCTGAAGATCAGGATTCTCGTTGCCGCCGCTCTGCTGCGTGCGTCTGATGACCGCCAGCTTGTTGCCGCCGGCCGCCCAGGCGTAGCGCTGCGTTTCACCGAGGGGGACGCGCCCGAGCAGCGTCGCCTTCCCGTTGCCGACGCCGGCCTCGAAGAGGTGCAGCAGACGCTCACCCTTCTTCTGCGCCGCCACCTGATCCGGGTTCAAGGGATCGACGGTGAGCGAGAAGAAGAGGTGGCTCGCCGACGGCTGCTGCTGCAGCGAGCCCGATTCGTAGAGCGCCCACTTCGCCGGCAGCGCGAGCGGCCGCTGCTTCTCGCCGGGGCCCACGATCTCGAGGCCGCTCGCGTCGTCGTTGGGGCGGACGAACGCCTCGAGGCCGGGCTTCTCCGCCCGCTTTTCGGCGAAGCGGAGGAACGCCGGAATGTCAGGCAGGTTTCGCCCGGGGCCGGTCTTGCCCGAGAGGATGTCGAGCACCGCGACCTGGGTGCCGCCCCGCACGTCGGCCTTGGCGTTGTAGCGGCCGGCCTTCTTCACCAGCGCCTGCAGGTACCCGCCGGTGAAGGCGACGAACGTCAGCCCGTCGGTGCCGGCCAGGGTCCCGTCGGCGGCGATGGTCACCGTCTTGTTACCGAGGAGCGCGCCGGTCGGCTTGTAGGCGGCGATGCTGTAGGAGTGGCCGGCCTTCGTGTCACCCCTGTCGGTGACGGTGACGAAGGTCGGACCGCGGACGTTGGAGACGAAGCAGTCGCCGAACGACCCGATCTGATTTTCGATCCGCCCCGACGCCCCGATGACCGCCGCGCGACGGGTTCCTTCCTCGGCGATCACGAACCAGTGGCCGCCCACGAACAGGATCTTCTCGGGTGTCGGTGTGAACCCGGTGATGTCGGCCAGCGCGCCCTTGCCGCCGGGCGGTCCGATGTGGAGGTGCGTCTTCCCCTTGCCGTCGGTCTCGGCGTAGGCGAACTGGTTGCCGCCGTCGGCGAACGCGATCGCTTCGTGCAGGACGCCGTCGCCGATGGCGATGCGCGCGATCTGCTTCATCTCCGTCCCGGCCCCGGCGCGCGCGGAGAGGAGGGTGGCAGCCGCGGCGACCGCGGCCGAGAGGATGGCGCTTCGCGGTGACATCGCGGGCGACGATAACACCGGTACGCTCGCGCTTCGACGTCACCAACGGTCGCGGTTGGGGTGAGCGGCGCGCCGTGCCGTGGCGGCTACAGGCGTAAATCCGCCTGAAAACGCAGCTGTTTTTCGCCGGGAGGGCGCCTCCCGCGTGGTGACCCCACCGGCGGCGCGTGATACCGTCAACGCGCACGTGATTGGCGAAACTGTCGGTAGCTACAAGCTTATCGCGAAGCTTGGTGAGGGGGGGATGGGCGAGGTGTACCTCGCCGAGCACAGGCACATCAAACGCCGCGCGGCCATCAAGTTCCTGCTCCGCGAGCTGTCGAGCAAGGCCGATGTCGTCAGCCGCTTCTTCGCCGAGGCGCGGGCGGCGTCGGTGATCGAGCACGACGGGATCGTCGAGATCTACGACTGCGACGTCCACCGTGACGGGCGGGCCTACATCGTCATGGAGCTCCTGAGCGGCGAGAGCCTGCGGGCCTACCTGGCCCGCGTCGGCAGGCGCGACGGCGACGTCCCCGGGGCCCTGGCCGCCTTCCGGCAGATGGCGCTGGCCCTGGCGGCCGCGCACGCCCAGGGGATCGTCCACCGCGATCTCAAGCCCGACAACGTCTTCCTTCACCTGCCGCCGGGGCGTGACGGGCACCAGCCGCAGGTCAAGCTGCTCGACTTCGGGATCGCCAAGCTGATCGGCCGGGGCGAGGCAGGGTCGAACACGCGAACCGGCCAGCTGCTGGGGACGCCCCTCTACATGTCCCCCGAGCAGTGTCGCGGCGCGCGCGAGGTCGACAGCCGCAGCGACATCTATTCGTTCGGCTGCATCATGTTCGAGGCGTTCTGCGGGCAGCCCCCCTTCATGGCCGAAGGGCTGGGCGACCTGATCATCGCCCACGTGTCGCAGCCGCCGCCCGAGCCGCGCGCGCTGGCGCCCGGCCTCAGCCCGGCGCTGCGCGACACGCTGCTGGCCCTGCTGGCGAAGGCGCCCGAGCAGCGCCCCCCGTCGATGCAGGCGCTCGCCGAGCGCCTCGCCGTCCTAGGCGGCGCGGACATCGTCCGGTTGCAGAGCGCCGTCGCTCTCGAGCCGGTGCACGCGCCGGCCGTGGCCACCGAGATCGCGGGCCCGCCGCCGTCGGGCCCGGGGCCGTCCCACGCCTTCGGGGCCACCACGCCGGCCTCGATTCGTCTGCCGGCCACCCTGCCGCTCGATGCCGGTGCGCCGCGCGGCGCGCGGACCACGCTGGGGGGAGGGGCCGCCGAGCTGGCGACGCTGCGTCCGCGGCGGCGCGGGCTGGGCGTGCTGGTGATCGGCGCCGCGGCTGTGGCGGGAGCGGTCGCCGTCTTCATGCTGCGCGGCCCGGGCACGAACGAGGTGAGGCCGCCGGTCGCGACGTCCGCGCCGGCGCAGCCGCCGGTGCCGGCGGAGGCTCCTGTCCCGGTGCGGCCGGCGGTGTCGCCCGCCGCTCCCGAGACCGTCAGCATTCAACTGACCGGATTGCCCGACGGCGCCGTCGTCCGGCTCGACGGCAAGCCGGCGACGGTTCCGATCACGGTCCCGCGTGGGACCGAGCCGCACCAGCTGGCGGTCGAGGCCGCCGGCTACGAGCCCTGGGAGCGGGAGATCGATGGCGCGCGCGAGCGGAGCATCGTCGTCGCGCTGAAGAGGCAGCCGCCGGCCGCCGCAGCAACGCCACAAAAAACGAAACGCAGGAGCGAGCACCGGCATGGGACGTCGAAATCGGGGTTCAGTGGGTTCAGTGACCTCTAGAGCGGTCGCGGTGGCGGTGCTGATCGCGTCGCTGTCGTCGGTGGCGATGGCGGGCGCGGACGCGGACAAGAAGAAGGCGCAGGCGCTGCAGGTCGAGGGGCTGCGGCTGATGCAGGCGGGCGACAACCGCGGCGCGCTCGACAAGTTCGAGGAGGCCTTCCGGCTGGTCCCGAGCCCCAAGATCCTTTTCAACCGCGGCAAGGCTCACCAGGCGCTGGGCGAGGGGGCCGCGGCGCTGTCCGACTTCGAGCGCTTCCTGGACGAGGCGCCCTACGCGCCCAAGGAGAGCCGGGCCGAGGCGAGCCGCAGCGTCGAGGCGCTGCGCCCTACGCTCTCGTACCTCGAGGTGCAGACCGACGACGTCGGGAGCACGATCGCCGTCGACGGGCACGAGATTCGGCGCTGCGCCGCTGCTGCGTCCCGCGGTCGTCGCGCCCGGCGCGCACGAGCTGCGGGTGACGAAGAGCGGGATGAACGACGACGTGCGCTCGGTGTCGCCGATCGCCGGCCAGAAGCTGCGCATCGTCGTGCGCCTGACGCCCGTGTCGCACGATGCGCCGGTGGCGGCAGCCCCGGTCCCGGCCGCGGCGCCGCCCTCGTCGTCGCCGTCGCCGACCTTGGTGGGGCAGGGCGCCGACGTGCCCGCGGTCGAGTCGACCGGAACCTCGCCCGCGGAGGGGCGCCCCTGGCGAGATCACCGCGGCCTGGGTCTCGGGGGGCGCAGGTGTGCTGTTCCTCGCCGGCGGCGCGATCGCGCACGTGATGAGCGCGTCGAAGGTCAGCGAGTTCAACGCGGTCACCGACGCGCCGATGCCCCCTAGCCTCAACGGCAAGTGCGACCGGACGTTCGACAACGACGGCGGCCCACGCTGTCACGAGCTGGCCCAGGCCGCCGAATCGCGCAAGACGCTGGCGATCGTCGGCTACGCCGCCGGAGGCGCCGCGCTGGCGGCCGCGGTGATCCTCTACGTCACGGCGCCGTCCGGGGCCCCCGCCGCCGCCGCCGGCAAGCCTGAAAAGTTCGTCGTCTCCTGCTCACCTCTCTCGGGGGTCTCGTGCGCGCTGACGTTGCGGTTCTGACCGGTCTGGCCCGGCGGTCCGTGGCGCCGTTCGGGGTGGTGGTGGCGAGCGTGGTGGCCGTGCTCGGGCTCGGCTGTACGGGCCTCCGTTCGGAGGGTCTGGACGGCGGTGCGGGGCGCACGGGCGGGGCGGGCGGCAGGGCGGGGAGCGGCGGCGCCGCGCGGGGCGGCGCCTCGGGGACCGGCGTCGGAGGTCGCGCCGGTGCGGCGGGAAACGTTGCCGGTGCGGCAGGCACGGCGGCCGCTGGCGCGGGCGGAAATGCGGTCGCGGGAATGGGCGGGAGCGCGGTCGCCGGCAGCGGCGGCGCCACCACCTGCACCGCCAGCGGCGACTGCCCGGGGACCTGCCAGACCTGCTCGCCGACCACCCACACCTGCGGCCCGGCCAAGAACGTCGACGACCCGAACGGCCGCTGCGCCGGCACCTGCGACGCCGGCGGCGCCTGCAAGAGCAAGAAGGGGCAGCTCTGCAACGCCACCGCCGGCAACTGCATCGACGGCACCTCCTGCGCCCCCGACGGCTACTGCTGCGACCGGGCCTGCACCGGCTCGTGCGAGGCCTGCGATCTCACCGGCCTCCAGGGGACATGCACGGCCGTCTCCGGGGCCATCCACAGCAACCACACTCCGTGCGCCGGCGGCAGCACCGTCTGCGCCGGCAGCTGCATGGGGCGCAGCGACGGGACCTGCGTCTACCCGACCGTCGAGTGCGGCAACGCGACCTGCTCGGGGACCAGCATCGTCGACCCGTCCAAGTGCAGCGCCGGCGCGTGCGTGCCGCCGCAGCCGCGGGCCTGCGTCAACAACCTCGCCTGCGCGGGCAACGTCTGCAAGACCAGCTGCAGCGCCGACGCCGACTGCACGGGCGGCACCTTCTGCCACAGCGGCGCGTGCCGCCGCCCGGCCGTCGCCATCACCGCGGGCTACGCCCACACCTGCGCGTTGCTGGCGGACGGCAGCGTCCAGTGCTGGGGAAGCAACACCGACGGAGCCCTCGGCCGCGGGACGGTCTCGACGACGGAGCCGTTCGCGTACGCGAACCCGGCCCCCGTTTCGGGGCTGGGTGGCAACGTCACCGCGATCGCGGCCCAGTTCTTCGGAACCTGCGCGCTGCTCGGCGACGCCACGGTTCGCTGCTGGGGGCGCAACGCCTTCGGTGAGCTCGGCAACGGCACGATCACCAGCGGCAACACCCAGGGGATCGGCGCGCCGGGCACGGTCACGGGGCTCGGGCGCCCGGTGACCGCGATCAGCGCCGGTGGTGGCTTCGCCTGCGCGCTCCTGAACGACAACACGCTCTGGTGCTGGGGCGACGATGGCTACGGCCAGCTGGGCGACGGCATGGCGAGGACCGAGTTCGGCGCCACCGGGTCCCCGGTCCCGGTGAAGGTGCTGGGGCTGAGCGCGCTCAGCACGATCGCCGGCGTCGCCGGAGGCGCTTTCCATACCTGCGCTATCGGGACCAACGGCAACATCTTCTGCTGGGGCATCAACGATCGCGGCAGCCTCGGTCGCGGGACCGCCACCGATTTCGAGGTCACGCCCTCGGGCGTGAGCCTGACCCAGGCCGCCATCGGGTTGACCTCCGGGTACGAACACTCCTGCATGGTCGTCAGCGGCGGGGGCGTCCGGTGCTGGGGCCAGAACTACTACGGCGAGGTGGGGACGGGCACCTTCAGCACCACTCAGCCGCTCGGCATCCTGTCGCCGGCTTCGGTCACTGGTGGGCTCCTGGCGTCAAAGATCGCCGCCGGCCCGGCCGCGTACCACACCTGCGCGGTGACCGCCGCCGGGGCGGTCTACTGCTGGGGCAGCAACTATGGCGGCGAGCTCGGCGACGGCTCGATCAACACGTCGACGATGCCGTTCGGCAAGGCGACGCCGGTGATGGTGGTCGGCCTTCCCGGTCAGGCGAGCGCCGTGGCCTCCGGCGGCTTCCACAGCTGCGCCCTCATGAAGAATGGCTCGGTCTGGTGCTGGGGCACCAACACCGACGGCCAGCTCGGCAACGGTTTCACCACCAGCGCCACGGCCATCCAGGTTTCGCCCTGGTAGGCGGCGGCGTCACCAACCTCGGGGGTCTCATGCGCGCTGATGTTGCGGTTCTGACGGGTCTGACACGGCGGTCTCTCGCGCCGTTCGGGCTGGTGATGGTGAGCCTGGTGGCCTTGGTCGGGCTCGGCTGTACGGGCCTTCGTTCGGACGGTTTGGACGGCGGCGCGGGACACACGGCTGGCGCGGGCGGCAGGGCGGGGAGCGGCGGCATGTCCGCGCGGGGCGGCGCCTCGGGGACTGGCGTCGGGGGCACGGCGGGCAACGCCGGCGTCGGCGGGGCGGCCGGTACAGGAGTCGCCGGCGCGGGCGGCACGGCGGTCGCTGGCGCGGGGGGAACGGCGGTCGCCGGCGCGGGGGGACGTGGGGGCGGCGCGGGCGGAAATGCGGTCGCGGGAATGGGCGGAACTGCGGTCGCGGGAATGGGCGGCAACGCGGTCGCCGGCAGCGGCGGGACCACCGCCTGCACCGCCAGCGGCAGCTGCTGCAAGGACTCCGACTGCACGGGCCTCTGCCAGACCTGCTCGCCGACCACTCACACCTGCGGCCCGGCCACGAACGTCGACGATCCGAACGGCCGCTGCGCCGGCACCTGCGACGCCACCGGCGCCTGCAAGAGCCGGAAGGGGCAGCCCTGTAACGCGACGACCGGCAGCTGCATCGCGGGCACCACCTGCGCGCCCGATGGCTACTGCTGCGACCGGGCCTGCACCGGCTCGTGCGAGGCCTGCGACATCGCCGGTTTCCAGGGGACGTGCACGGCCGTCGCCGGCGCCGTCCACAGCAACCACACCCCGTGCGCCGGCGGCAGCACCGTCTGCGCCGGCAGCTGCATGGGGCGCACCGACGGCGCCTGCGTCTACCCGACCGTCGACTGCGGCAACGGCCCGACCTGCTCGGGGACGAACATCGTCGATCAGAGCAAGTGCAACGGGGGGGCGTGCGTGCCGCCTGCCGCGCGGGCCTGCACCAACAACCTCATCTGCGCGGCCAACGTCTGCAAGACGGCCTGCAGCGCCGACGCCGACTGCACGGGCGGCACCTTCTGCCAGGCCGGCGCCTGCCGCCGCCCGGCCGTCGCCGTCACCGCCGGCGTCGCGCACACCTGCGCGCTGCTCTCCGACGGCAGCGTCCAGTGCTGGGGGCTGAACGCCTACGGCGGACTGGGCAACGGCTCGTTCACCTCGGGCTCGCCCGGCGGGATCGCCACGCCGGGCGCGGTCACCAGCCTGGGCGGCAGCGCGACGGCCATCGCAGGGCAGGGGCTCGGCACCTGCGCGCTGCTGACCAACGGCTCCGTTCGCTGCTGGGGGCGCGACTACTACGGCGAGCTGGGGAACGGGATGTACCTGACCTCGGGGAACCAGGGGGTCGCGACGCCGGGGACGGTCATGGGGCTCGCCCGTCCCGCGACCAAGATCGCCGCCGGCTATTCGTTCGCCTGCGCTCTGCTCGACGACAACACGATCTGGTGCTGGGGGATGGACTACGGAAACGAGCTCGGCGACGGGATGCAGAGGACCGACCTCCCCAACGGCTCGGCGACGCCGGTCCAGGTCATCGGGCTGGGCGCGGCCGGAACGATCACGGGCATCGCCGCCGGGCTCAACACCGCCTGCGCGTTGACCAGCAACGGCTACGTCTATTGCTGGGGCGCGAACAGCAACGGGAGCTGCGGTACCGGCTCGTTCACGGATGTGGTCCTGACCCCGTCCATCGTGAACCTGTTCTCGGTGATGGCCGTGGTCTCAGGCAACGCCCAGACCTGCGCGATCGTCACGGGAGGGGCCGTCAAGTGCTGGGGCATGAACAACAACGGCCAGTGCGGCATCGGCTCGTTCACCCCCGCCTCGCCCTATGGCATCAGCGCCCCCGCGGCGCTCTCGGGCTCGGTCTCGGCGACGGCGCTCAGCGCCGGGCCCGGCGCCAACCACACCTGCGCGCTCACCGCCGCCGGGACCATCTACTGCTGGGGCGGCAACAATTCGGGCGAGCTCGGCGACGGGACGACCAGCACCGTCTCGCCCTACGGCAAGGCGACGCCGGTGCAGGTCGCCGGCCTCCCCCTGCAGGCGACCGGGCTGGTGGCGGGCGGTGCTCACAGCTGCGCGCTCTTGAAGAACGGTTCGGTCTGGTGCTGGGGTTCCAACGACTCCGGACAGCTCGGGACCGGCAACTTCGCCAACAGCTCGGCCCCCCTCCAGGTATTGCCCTGGTAGGCCGCCCGCGCTTCGCTCGGAACGGGCGCGATGGCGCAGCGCCCGCGACGGCGCGCGCGGCAGGCGCGGCTTACAGATCGGCGAGCGGCGAGCCCGCCGGCGAGCCGTAGCTCGACACGTCGGTCCCGAACCGCTTGATGATCGAGGCGTGCAGGGCGCCGGTCGGCTTGTCGGTGGCGGCGACCACGCGCCCGGTCTGGAACCCGCCGGCGTGGCCGGCCAGCAGGATCGGCATGTTCTTGCGGCTGTGGCTGTCGCCGTCGCCGTTCTCCGAGACGAACATCGCCAGCGTGTCGTCGAACAGCGTGCCACCCATCCCGTTCGAGGTGCGTTTGAGCTGGCCCACCAGGTAGGCGAAGCGGCGGGCCTTGAACCGCGAGGTGAGCACCACGCGCGCGTCGGCGATCTTCTGGGCGTCGGCGCGGGGGAGGCCGTCGAGGTCGGTCGCGCGATCGGTGTCGTCGAGCTTGTGCGAGATGAAGTGATCGCTCCAGGTGCCGAGCGCCTCTTTCCCGCTGCCGATCGCGTAGTCGTTGTAGCTGACCCCCCAGCTGTCGCTGTACTGGATCGTCACCACGCGGGTGAGATCGCAGGCCAGCGCCAGGACGGCCAGATCGATGTACAGCTTCGACTTCGAATGCCAGTTGCCGCCTGTCGCCGGCTGGGCGGGGGAGGTACAGGTCATCGGCGTCGACACGACCAGCTGCTTCTCGACCTCGTCGATCGCCTGCAGGTACTGCCCCAGGCGCTGGCGATCGCCGGCGCCCAGCCTCGCGCTCAGCCGGTTGGCGTCCTCGAGCACGGCGTCGAGCACGCTCGCCTGGCGCTTGCGGGCCTTGTCGGCGCTGGCGCCGGTGGTCATCATGCTGCCGAACAGCGTGGTGTAGAGATCGCGCGGCGCCCGGATGACGCTGGCGACCTGCCCGCCGCTGCGGAACGAGATGTTCCCCTGCCCGATGTCGGTGCTGCCGGTCGCCGAGAGCGCCAGGTTGCGGTAGGGCGACGTCCCCTGGAGCTTGTCGGCCAGGAACTGGTCCAGCGTCGGCTGCGGCGGCGTGTACGAGTTCGCGGTCCCCTTGTGGGCCGACAGCGACATCGACGGCATGTGGATGTCGACGCAGACGCCGGAGTGATCGATCCCGGTGACGACGGTGACGTCGGCCAGCGTCGAGGTTTCGGCCGGCCAGATCCCCTCGGCGGAGAAACCCTTCAGATCCTGCAGGCACTCGGAGACCGACGAGGTGGTGAGCGCGCCGGCCGCGGGGTTCCACTTCTTCGGGTCGGTGCCGCAGGGGTAGAAGAAGCCGACGAAGCGTTTGGGGGCCACCACCTGGGCGTGGGCCCGGCGCGGCGTCATCACCTCGAGGAAGGGGAGGGCGATCCCGGCCCCGGCGGCGCCGCGCAGGAGCGCCCGGCGCGACAGCTGGAACTTTTTCATGGCGTCACCCCCGGCGCGCGGCGCAGGCGAAAGGCGGGCGCGTCGACCAGCCCCGCCAGCATCGCGGGGAAGCTGTTGCCGCCGCTGGCGAAGGCCTCGGCCGCGGCGGCGACGCTGCAGCCGATCGGCGGCCACGGGTTCGCGGCCGTTCGCGTAGGTGAAGACCTTCTCCGCCAGGCAGGCTGAGACCTCCGGCATCCCGTGCAGCTTCGTCGCCAGCTCGGCCAGCGTCGCGAACGCGGCGTCGGGGTCGGCGTCGGGGAGCGCCGAGGCGACCCCGTAGGCCGCGCCGTCGATCGTGCCGTCGTAGCGCCCGCTCTGATCGAACTTCACGAAGCCGATCCCGATCGGATCGATGGCGCCGTGGCAGCCCTTGCAGGCCTCTTCGCTGTTGCGCTTCTGGACGATCTGCACGCGGGAGAGACCGACCAGCATGTCGCCCAGCGTCTCGGCGACGTCGGCCGGGATCGTCAGCGACCGGCAGAGGAAGGTGCGCCGCAGCCAGTTGCCCCGGATCGCGATCAGATCGCCGTCGCGCTTGGCGGCCAGCAGGCTGGGGTGGGTGAGCAGGCCCGTGTTCGCGCGCGGGTGGCTGGCTGGGAAGGTCGCCGTCCCGTCGCTGGCGGCGGTCGGCAGGCTGAAGTACGTCGACAGCGCCGCCGTGGGGCGGGTGTAGTTGGCGGTCAGCACGTCGAGCAGGTTCTTCCCGCCCCAGGCGAAGTCGCCGAGGACCTGCTGGGTCTCGCGGGTCATGTCGGCGAGCAGCGCCTGCGTCCAGCCGGCCGGCGGGTTGGGCGGGGCGGCCATCCCCTCGAAGCCGAGCCACTGCTGGAAGAACGCCTCGTAGAACGTGCGCGTCCGCGCGTCGGCGAGCATCATCTTCATCGTCGTGTCGAGCCCGGCGGCGCTGTCGAGCGCGCCCGCGGCCGCCTGATCCAGCAGCGCCGCGTCGGGGGCCCGCCCCCACAGGAGGAACGACAGGCGCGACGCCAGCTCGTACTTGGTCAGCGTCGCCAGCGGATCGGTGCCCGCGCCGACCTCGACGCGGTAGAGGAAGCTCGGCGACGACAGCAGCACCTCGATCGCGAAGCGAAACTGATCGGTCGTATCGAGGGCGTCGGCGGTGGCGCGGTTCACGACGGTGTCGATCTCCGCCGTCTCCATCGGGCGCCGGTAGGCGAGCTTGCCGAACTTGGTGACGAACGCGCGCAGGCAGCCCGACGCCGTCGGCTCACAGCCGAGGACCTTGCCGCGGCGGGTGGCATCGGCCATCAGCTCGTCGGCGAGGCCGTGCGCGCGGTCGATGTAAGCCCGCAGGTGCTGCGCCGACACCGTCTGCAGCGCCGCGAACGTCCGGAAGCCGTCCCTGTCGACGTCGGGGGGGATGGCGTCGACCGCGGGCGCGCTCGCGAGCTGAAACAGATCCTGGAGCGTCAGCTTGTACTCCAGGTTCGACAGCCGCCGCAGGACGCTCGCCGCCGCGTCGGGGGTGGCCGTGGCACAGAACGCGGGGGTCGCGCCGCCCGCGCCCGTGACGGCGACGTTTCCCGTCCCGCCGACGCCGCTCGCGACGGCGTTGCCGGTCCCGCCCGTTCCGCTCCCCGAGCCCGCGACGCCGGTGCCGCCGCTGCCGGACGAACGGCTCCCCACCGTGCCGGTGCACGCGGCGACACACACGACGACCGTCGTCAGGCAGAGCCGCATCGATCCGGTCGATGTCCCTGTCCGCATTGCGCAACCTCCGGCGGGGGGGCCAAAAAGGGAGGAACCCAGACTACTTGCTGCTGCCAGCACAGTAAAGCGCCGTCGGCCCGCGTCCGGGGCCGCCCCGCGACACGCCGCGCCGTCGCCGAGCTCGCGGCTACGTCTGGGGCGGCGGGCGGTGCTCCATATAGATGGATTCCGACACCGGCTCGTCGGCGGGGCGCGGCACCTCGCGAAACCCGAGCGCGCGATAGAGGCCGACGGCCGGGAGGTTCGTGCGTTCGACGTTGAGCGAGATCGCGCCCGGCACGCGGGCGAGGGCCGTGCCCCGCAGATGGAGGGCGAGCACGCGCCCGAGGCCGCGCCCGCGCCGTTCGGGTGCGACGATGACGCGCGCCAGGTGGACCCGCCGATCGGGTTTGGAGACCAGCTGCCCAAAGCCGGCGACGACGCCGTCCGCGATGAGACTCCACCCCTCGCTCGCTTCCCATTCGATCTGGCGGGGGAGGGTCGTCGGGTCGACTGGGAACGAAACCCGGTGGCCCGCCCAGCGCGCGCACTCCGCCTGCGAGCGCAGCCAGGAGGCCACGATCTCGAGATCGGTGAGTCGGGCCCGCCGAACCTGGTTCACGTGATCCGCCCCAGCAATCGTTCGAGCGCGCCGCGATCCGCGCCGGCGATCCGGACGGTCTTCCGCCGTCCGCGCTCACCGCGCACGATCTCGACGGCGGCGCGGCGTACGCCGAAGGCCTCCGCCAGCGCCGCGATCACGGCCGCGTTCGCCTCACCGTCGACGGGAGGCGCCGTCACCGCGACGCGCAGCCGCTCGCCCACCATCGGCCCCACCGCCGTCCGCGACGCGCGCGGGACGACCAGGACGTCGATCACCAGGCCGCCGCGGTCCGCTCTCACGCACCTGCGAGCATCGCACGCCCGTCGGTCCTCCGACGGCGTCCGTCTCACGTATCGCGCCCGCCACCGAAGCAACGTCGTCGCGCAGGCGGCGATTACTGCTCAGTCAAGTGGCCCGTCGTCCACGTCAGCTCGCGCTTCCGGAGCCGCCCCGCTGGGGCGGTCGTCGTCGCGGCGCCGGCCGCAAGCCGGTGGGGGCGCGCCCGGGCGTGTCGCACCGCCGGCGCGTTCCCCACCACGCCCGACATCCTGTTCACGTCACGCTCCGTCGTCGGACCGGCGTCCCATCGCTGAGATCCCCACGCGTCTTTCTCGAGCTGCGCGCCGCGCTGGCCGCCGCCAGCCACAGCGGCTTCCGCGTGATTAATTTTTCCGTTCAGCTCGATCACGTGCACCTGATCGTCGAGGCGGACGAGCCCCTGCGTCTCGCCCGCGGCGTGCAGGGGCTCGCCATTCGCTGCGCGCGGGCCGTCAACCGCCGCGCGAACCGGCGGGGGGCAGTCTGGTCGGATCGTTACCACGCCCGGGCGCTCGCGACCCCGCGCGAGGTGCGGCGCGGGATGGTCTACGTGCTCCTGAACCATCGCAAGCACCTGCGCGCCGCGGCCGGCGTCGATCCGTGCAGCTCAGGCCACTGGTTCGCGGGGTGGGCGCGCAAGCTCCCCCGGGCTTCGGACGCCGCGCAGCCGCCGGTCGCCGCGCCGCGAACGTGGCTCGCGGCCTCGGGCTGGCGTCGGGCGGGTGGTGACGTCGACTGGCGTGAAGCGCCCGCGCGCGTGGCGCGGCCGGAGGCGCGCCCGCCTGACCCGCGCGTCAGCTGGCCCCGAAGCTGACCGGCTGCCCGGTCGCCTCGATCACCGACAGCCAGAGATCCTCGTTGACGTCGACCTGCTTGCGGTAACGGGTGGCGAGCGCGATCGGGACGTGGACGAAGCGGCCGTGCCACTGGCCGATCAGCATCTCGGTGTTGCCGGCCATCGCGGCGTGGACGGCGTTGCGGGCCATGTTCCAGCAGAAGACGCTGTCACCGGGCGCGGCGGGGACGCTGCGGATCTGGTAGCTCGGGTCGATGTACTTCAGCGTCAGCTCGGTGCCGCGCTCGGCGAAGTGCTGGGTGATCCGATCGCGCAGCACGTGACCGATGTCCTTGAGGCGGACGTTGCCGCTGGCGTCGGTCGCCGCGCCGCCGACCCCCGGCTCGACGCAGAGGTCCTGGCCCGCCCCCTCGGCCACCACGATGACGGCGTGGGCGCGCTCGGCCAGCCGCCGTTCGAGGGCGTTCAGGAACCCGCGCTCGCCTTCGAGCTGCAACGGCACCTCCGGGATCAGGACGAAGTTCGCGTCGGTCGAGGCCAGCGCCGCGCTGCAGGCGATGAAGCCCGAGTGGCGCCCCATCAGCTTCACCAGACCGACGCCGTTGCGGGCGCCGTTCGCCTCGACGTGGGCCCCGCGGATCGCCTCGACGGCCGCCGCGAACGCGCTCTCGAACCCGAAGCTGCGGTCGATGAAGTGGATGTCGTTGTCGATCGTCTTGGGGATCCCGATGACCGAGATGGCCAGCTTGCGCCGCTCGATCTCGGCGACGATCGCCCCCGCCCCCCGCAGCGTTCCGTCGCCGCCGATCACGAACAGCGCCCCGATCCCCAGCGCCACCAGGGTGTCGACCATCTCGACGGGGTCCTGGCCGCCGCGCGACGTCCCCAGCATCGTCCCCCCCTGGCGGTGGATCTCGCTCACCAGGTGTGGATCGAGGCGCATCGGCCCGTGGCCGAGGCGCGTGACCAGGCCTTCGAACCCGTAGCGAAAGCCCCAGATCGTCTTCACGCCGTAGGCGTGGGTCAGCTCGAGGACCAGACCGCGGATGACGTTGTTGATCCCGGGGCAGAGTCCGCCGCAGGTGACGATCCCGCAGCGGAGCGCGGCCGGGTCGAAGAAGATGCGATCGCGCGGGCCGGCCAGCTCGAAGGTGGGGACGGGCGCGCTCGGGTCGACCGGGCGGGTCAGGCGATCGTCCAGCAACACCCGTTCGACCGCTCCGATCTTGTGCATCGCCTCCGCGCCGAGCCGCGCGGTCAGGGGCGACTCGTGGCGCGGGGGACCCAGGGCCTTGATCTCGAGATCCCGGGCCTCCACCCGCTCGGTGCGTTCGGGGACAGTGAGGTTGCGAGCGGTGGTGCGCATGACGTCCAACGAGACTAGCGAGGTCCACGTTTCGGCGATATGTCGATCTCTCCAAGGCTGAGTTAAATGGCGTGCGGTCGCGCTGAACGCGACGTCGAGCGTCCGGCGGGAGGCGTAGAGTGAGCTCATGGAGCGCCGAACGAAGATTGTGGCGACGATCGGCCCGGCACAGGACGCCGAGGGCGCCCTGGAGCGGCTGCTCGACTGCGGCGTCGACGTGCTGCGGGTGAACCTCTCGCACGCGCGCCCGCGCGAGCAGGCGGCCCGCGTGCGCCGGGCGCGCGCCCACCGCCCCGACATAGCGGTGCTGGCGGATCTGGGAGGGCCCAAGCTGCGGCTGGGGGTGCTGCGCAGCGAGATCCAGATCGCCTCCGGCGACACGATCAAGCTGGGGGCGGGCGGCATCCCCGTCGCCGACCCGTCGCTCTATGATCGGGTCCGGTCGGGCGATCCGGTCTACATCGCCGACGGAACGCTCGACCTCCTGGCGATCGACGTCGCCGACGACCACGTCATCTGCCAGGTGCGGGTGGGGGGGACGCTCCGCTCGGGCAAGGGGATCAACCTCCCCAACGACATCTCGTCGCTGCCGGCGCTGACCGAGAAGGACCGCGCCGATCTCGCCGACATGGCGGTGCTGTCACCCGACTTCATCGGCATCTCGTACGTGCGCCACGAGGACGACATCGCGGCGGCGCGGGCCCTGACCGATCTGCCGCTGGTGGCGAAGATCGAGAAGCAGCAGGCGATCGAGCGCCTCGACGCTATCGTCGCGGCGGCCGACGTCCTGATGGTCGCGCGCGGCGATCTGGGGGTCGAGATCCCGATCGAACGGGTGCCGGCCGTCCAGAAGAAGATCATCAGCGCCGCCAACCGCGCCGGCCGGCCGGTGATCACGGCGACCCAGATGCTGATGTCGATGGTCACGAACCCGCTGCCGACGCGGGCCGAGGTCACCGACGTGGCGAACGCGGTGCTCGACGGCACCGACGCCGTCATGCTGTCGGAGGAGACGGCGGTCGGCCACGATCCCGCGGGTGCGGTCCGCATGATGATCCGCCTCCTGGTCGAGACCGAGCCGCTCCTTCCGGAGCGCGCGGGGCCGGACCGCCAGATCGAGGCCAACGCGCTCGCGCACGCGGCGGCCGAGCTCGCCGACGACCTCGACGCCGCGGCGATCATCGTGCCGACCCGCACCGGCGTCAGCGCCCGCTGCCTCTCCGCGTTCCGTCCACACCGACCGATCCACGCCTACTGCCGCGTGCCGGAGACGACCCGGCGGTTGAACCTCAGCTGGGGGGTCCGCGCCATCGACGTCCGCGCGGAGCCGGGCGTCGACCCGGTGCAGGCGGCGCTGGCCGCGGCCCGCACCCGGCTGCCCAAGGGGTCGCGGGTGATCTGCTTCGACATCTCCGCACCGGGCTCGGGCGCCCCGTCGGTGATAAACGCCATCACGCTGTGACGCCGGCCTGCGCTGCGACCGTCGTCGCGCTCGACTTCGAACGCCGGGAGGAAAAGGCGATCCCGCTCGCCGACGCCGCGGCCGCGATGGCCGGGGGGCGGTTCGTCTGGATCGATCTGGACGTCGGCGACCCCGAGGAGGCGCGGCGGCTGCTGGGGTCGCTGAAGCTGGTCGACGAGGACGTGGTCGACCTGGCGCTGCGCCCCGAGCCGTCGGTTCAGTACGGCCGGCACGAGGGCTACGTCCACCTGGTGGTCTCCGGCTACCGGCAGGCGGGCGCGGCCCCTCCGCGCCCGGGGCCCGTCGAGGCAGACGACTTTCGCCTCGAGCGGGTGAGCGTCACCCTCGGCGAGCGCTTCCTGCTGACCATCCACACCGGACCGGTGGCGTTCCTGGGCGGCGTCCGGCGCGAGTACCACGCCGACTTCCAGCGCTTCGCCGTCAGCCCCAGCTTCCTGCTCTACGAGATCTGGGATCACCTGATCGCGAGCTACCTCGACGTGCAGAACGCGATCGGGGATCGGGTCGAGCGGCTGCAGGCGGAGCTGCACCGCGACGACGTCGACGACGGCGTCTTCGCCCGGGTGTCGCAGCTCGGCTCCGACCTGCTCCACTTTCGCAAGGTGCTGCTGCCGACGCGCGCCGCGCTGGCCGACCTCAGCACCCGCCGCACCCTGGTGCTGAGCGAGACCACCCAGCGCTTTCTGGGCAACATGGTCGGCACCGTCGACCACATCCTGCAGGACATGCTGGTCGACCGCGACATCCTCTCGGAGTCGCTGAACCTCTACATGTCGATGGTGGGGCACCGGACCAACAAGGTCATGAAGAAGCTGACCGTGGTCAGCGTCGTTTTCCTGCCGCTGACTTTCCTCGTGGGCGTCTACGGCATGAACTTCGAGGTGCTGCCCGAGTTGAAGTGGAGCTTCGGCTACGTCTACTTCTGGTGCCTGGTCGCCGCCGTCGTCGGCGGGCTGCTGGCGCTGCTTCGCCGCGGCCGGCTGCTGTAACCGGCGGTCCGGAGCCCAGCTGAGCCTGTCCGGTCGCTCGCTGGCGTTCTAAGGTACCCGCATGCCCGCCGTGCTGATCGAGGTCCGCAAGCGCTACACCCCGGAGCAGGAGGTCGCGATCATGGAGGCGGTCCACGCCGCGCTCCGCGAGGCGTTCAAGATCCTGCCCGCCGATCGCGACGTGCGGCTGCTGGCCCACGAGCCGCACCGCTTCGCCTGCTCGCCCAACCACGCCCACCCCGAGGCCTTCACGCTGATCAGCATCGACGCCTTCGCGGGGCGCTCGCTCGACGCCAAGCGGAACCTCTACCGCGCCATCGCCGCCAACCTGGAGCCGCACGGGATCCCGAAGGACCACGTGAAGGTCCTGCTGCGCGAGATCCCGCGCGAGAACTGGGGCGTTCGCGGCGGCCAGGCCGCCTGCGACGTCGAGCTCGGGTACAAGATCGAGGTGTAGCCGCCAGGGCAGATCTCGGAAACAGCCGCACACCCGCGCTTCGCGCGGGAGCGGCTGCGCGCTAGTCGTCACAGACTGTTTACAAATAGGTGACGGCTTTCGCTGTACACCGCACCCGTGGTTTCGCGGGTCGTGACGTCGGCGCTCCTGTCGCTCGTGCTGCAGGCGGGCGGGCGCGCCCATGCAGAAGGCGAGCCGGGGGCGGAGGCGGCGACGTCGCGCGACCACTTCGGCAAAGGGGTGGCGGCCTTCGACGGGGGGCGCCTCAAGGAGGCGGCCGAGGAGTTCAAGCTCGCTTACCAGCTGTCACCCGCCTTCGTGATCCTCTACAACCTCGGTCAGGTCGAGGGGCTGCTCGGGCGGTCCGTGCAGGCGGTCGACGCCTTCGAGCAGTACCTGGCGCAGGGCGGGGCGGAGATCCCGGCCGCGCGCCGCGAGGCGGTGCGGAAGGAGATCGAGGCGCAAGGGGCGCGCATCGGGACGATCGAGGTGCGCACGTCGCCGGCCGGAGCGGAGGTTCGCGTCGACCGCGTCCTGGTCGGCACGACGCCGCTGGCGAAGCCCCTGCGGGTGACCGCGGGGCCACATGCGGTCGAGGCGGCGCTTCCGGGGCACACGACCGAGGCCCGGCAGCTGGAGATCGCGGGCCGCTCCGAGGTCGCCATCGCGCTGGTCCTGGCCGAGAAGGTGTTCATCGAACGGGCGTACGCCGCGCCGCGGGCCGTGGCGCCGACCGCGCGTCCGCTCGAGGTCGAATCGACAGGGACGGTGCGTCCGCTGCGCATCGCCGGCTACATGGCGGTGGTGCTCGGCGTCGCGACGACGACCGCGGGGGCCCTGCTGGCCCACAGCGGAGCCCAGCAGGCGCGCGAGGCCAACATCCAGCTGGCCGATGCGGCCTCGCCGGCGGAGTGGGATCGGGCCAAGGTCGACTTCGACGCCGGCAGGAGCACCAACCAGAGAGGGTGGCTCATCGCCGGTCTCGGCGGGGCCCTGGTCGCGGGCGGCATCGTGGTGCTCACGACGGTCCCCCAGGCGCGGCCCGCCGTGGCGATGAACCCGTGGCTGATGGCGGGCGCCGGGGGCGTCGTGTTCGAAGGCGCCTGGTAACGGAGATGACGCGGGGGAAGGCTCTGCTGGCCGCGTGGCTCGCGTGCGGCGTCGCCGTCGCCTGCGTCGGCTCGCCCGCGCCGCGGCCCGACGGCGCGAGCGAGACGGGCGGCGCGGTGGCCGGGAGCGCCGGCAGCGCCGGCAGCGCAGGAATGACAGCAGGCGCCGGCGGTGCCGGCGGCGCGCCCGGCGGTGCCGGCGGCGCGGTCGGCGGTGCCGGCGCTGGCGGAACCAGCGGCCGCGGTGGTGCCCCGGCCGGGGGCGCCGGGGGCATCGGCGGAAACGCAGGCGGCGGCGGGAGCGGCGGCGCCTGCGCGCCGCGGACGATGGCCGGCGACGTCAGGGCGCAGACCGACGCCGCCCTCGCGCTCCTCGCCGGCGTGACCGACCTCCAGGGGTCGCTTTCGATCGGCGGGACGATCACCACCGTCGGGCCGCTCGGTTGCCTCGCGCGGATCTCCGGCAACCTGACCGTCTCCGGCGCCACCGCGCTCTCCAGCCTCTCACTCCCGGCCGTCGTCGGGATCGGCGGGGGTCTCGCCGTCGCGAGCGTCGCCATGCTCGCCACCGTCGAGCTGCCGTCGCTCGCGAGCGTCGGCGCCGTCGAGGATGTATCGCTGCGGTTCGACGAGTTGCCCAAGCTCGGCCGCATCGATCTGCGCGCCCTGCCCGAGGCGGCGGGGCTCGCGATCAGCAACAGCGGCGCGACCGCCGCCGGCGCGCTGATGCTGAACCTCACCGCCCTCCGGCAGCTGAGGAACGACCTGACCCTCGCGTCGCTCCCGACCCTCGCGAACGCAGGCGCGTTTGCCGGCTTGCGGTCCATCGGTGGCCGCCTGATGGTCACCCTGGACACCGCCCTCGAATCCCTCTCGGGGCTTGGCGGCCTCGAGGAGATCGGCGGCGACGTCACGGTCCAGTACAACCCGGCGCTGACGACCATCTCCCTCGGGGAGCTCACGGCGCTCGGCGGCAATGGCAATGCGCTGGTGATCGACAACCTCCCCAGGCTGACCAGCCTCGACATGGGACGCCTGACCGCGACCGCCGCGGGGGCCGGTATCACGATCAGCAGCGTCGGGTCCTCGGCGGCCGGCCCGCTGACCCTGAACCTCTCGGCGCTGACCGAGGCCGGCGGCACGCTGACCCTGTCGTCCGTCGCGAACCTGTTCAACGTCGACGGCTTCTCGGGGCTGCGATCGATCGCGGGGCGCCTGCTGGTGATGGGCAACGGCAAGCTGCAGAGCCTGACCGGGTTCGGCAGCATCGTGGATGTCGAATCGGACGTGGTGATTCAGGGCAACGCCGTCCTGATGACGATCGATCTGCATTCCCTGAAGATGGTGGGGAGCCTGCTCGGCAACTCCTTCATCATCGACGCGCTCCCCAAGCTGACGACGCTCGATCTCCGCGCCTTGACGACCGTGAAGGGGTGCCTGACGGTGACGAACAACCCCGTCCTCCCCACCTGCCAGGCGACGCAGCCGCGCACCCGCCTGCAGACCGCCGGCTGGGTCCCCTGCGGCACGGTCAGCGGAAACCAAGCTGACAGTTGCAGTTAGCCTTTCCCCCGACCGATCCCGACTTACGATACCGGGGGACGACAAGATGCGTTGGATTGGTACCTGGGCATGCGCGCCACAGCTGACGGAGCCGGAGAACGGCCCGCCGCCCCCCGGGTTGGACGGCAACGTCCTGCGCCAGGTGGTGTTCACCTCGATCGCCGGCCAGCAGCTGCGGCTGCGGCTGTCGAATGAATTCGGCGACGGTCCCGTCACGCTGCGATCGATGCGCCTCGCCCTGTCGACCGGCGGCGGCGGGATCGACATCGGCAGCGAGCGGGCGGTCAATTTCGCCGGGGCGGCCGGGGTGACGATCCCGGCGGGGGAGACGGCGGTCAGCGATCCGCTGCCGTTCGCGCTGCCGGCGCTGGCCCGGATCGCGGTGACGATCCGGTTCGGCGCCGTGCCGGCCGGGCTCACCGGACACCCGGGGTCGCGGGCGACGTCGTACCTGGGACCGGACGCCGCGCCCGTCCCGCACTGGTACTACCTGACCGGTCTCGACGTGCTGACCGACGACGCCGCGGGGGCGATCGTGGTGCTCGGCGACTCGCTCACCGATGGGCGCGGCTCGACCACCGACGGCGACGACCGCTGGCCCGACAATCTCTCGCGCCGGCTGCGGGCCGACGCCGTCGGCGCGAACGTCGCGGTGTTGAACCTGGGCCTCGGCGGCAACGCCGTTCTCGCCGGCGGCAACGGTCCGACCACCAGCGCACGGTTCAGGCGCGATGCGCTGGGGCAGAGCGGCGCGCGCTGGCTGATCGTCCTTGCCGGCGTCAACGACATCGGTGCTTCCCCTGACGGCGCGTCCTTGCTGTCGGCGCGGCTCACCGCCGCCTACGCCCGGTTCGTCGGCGAGGCGCGCGCCGACGGGCTTCGCGTCTACGGCGTGCCGATCCTGCCATTCGGCGGGTCGGACTACGCGGTCGCCGATCGGGAGGTGGCGCGCCAGCTGGTCAACGCCTGGATCCGGACCGCGGGCCACTTCGACGCCGTGATCGATCTCGAAGCCGCTGTCCGCGATCCGGGCGCGCCGACCCGGCTGGCCGCCGGCTACGACGGCGGCGACCACCTGCACCTGAACGCGGCCGGCTACCGGCGGATGGCCGAGGCCGTCGACCTGGCGCTGTTCGCGGTCTAATTTCGCCCGAGGCCGGCGCCTTCGGCCGCGGCCAGCGGTGCGCCCTCGAGGTCGTCGGCGCGGAGGGTGCTGGCGGCCGCGCGTGCGGCCAGGGCCCGACGCACCCGCGCGGCGGCCCAGAAGGCATAGCTGACGCCGACACCGACGGCGAACGGTGCGACGCCGGCCAGGATCATGTTCGACGCGCCGATCAGCTTGAGGCCCGACAGCAGCAGAACCACCACCAGCGCGGGGCGGATGACATAGTCGGGGGCGCGCGACGAGAAGCGCGCGCCGATGAACACGCCCGGGACGCTGCCGATCAAGATCGACGCGGTCAGCCCCATCTTGAAGCTGCCGAACAGCAGGTGGCCAATGGCGGCGCTGGTGACCAGCGGGACCGCCTGCACCAGGTCGGTGCCCACCAGCTCGGAGAGCCGGAGCCGCGGGTAGAGCATCAGCAACATGATGATGATCAGCGAGCCCGAGCCGACCGAGGTGAGGCCGACGATGAGGCCGCCCAGGACGCCGATCAGCAGGGTCGGGAGCCGCTTGACCACCAGCTGCTGGGCGGTCTCGCCGTCCTTGCGGCTCTTCGCGAGCAGGGGCCGGATGATGAGACCGAAGACGACCACCAGCAGGGCCACGCCCAGGGAGATCTTGACGGTCCCTTGCAGCGCGGCGCCGGCGCCGAGCTTGCGCAGCAGCAGCACGCCCAGGAACGCCGTCGGGACCGACCCCATCACCAGCCAGGTGACCAGCTTCTTGTGCACCGTCCCCCGCTGCAGGTGGACCGCGCCGCCGATCGGCTTCATCACCATCGAGGCGACGATGTCGCTGGAGACGGCGGTCAGCGGCTCGACCCCGAACAGCAGCACCAGGATCGGCGTCATCAGCGCGCCGCCCCCCATCCCCGTCAGGCCGACGACCAACCCCACGAACGCGCCACAGCCGATCACCAGCGGGTCGAACAGGGGGGGCATCCGGCTAACATAACGGACGTCTCCTCGGCCGGAATCAGCTTTCTGCCGAACCCGATGTTCTCAGATCGGCTCAACAATTCAGCGTTTTGTCGGCATTTTTTCTCGGTATCTCTAGTCATTTACTGGGGTAATGGGCCGGGTCACCTCGGCCGTGTCGGGCCGCAACGTTGTATGAAGGCGCGACATGAGCGACACGCTCTCGGACGTGCTGCGTGCTGTCCGGTTGCGGGGCGCGGTCTTCTTCACCATCGACGCGTCGGCCCCCTGGGCGACGGAGACGCCGGCCGCGCCCGCGCTCTGGCGGCAGGGGCGGAGCCCGGGCCGAAGCGTCAGCGCCGGCGCGTCACCAGCGACGCGGTGATGCCGCGCTACCGCCGCGAGAGGAAGGGCAGCGCCTGGAAGAGGCGCTCGGGGGTGTTCTTCACGATCGGCATGATCGCGCCCCAGAACGAAGGCACGTAGGCCTCGGCGGCGCCGGCGTCGAGAGCGGCGACGATCGCGCGCGCGACCCGCGGCGTCTTGGCGAACACCAGCGTCTTCTTGTGGGTGACGGTCATGGGCGTGTCGACGGGGCCGAGCTTCAGCGTGGTCACCTTCACGCCGGCGCGGTGGAGGCGCGAGCGCAGGCCCTGCAGGTAGACGTTGAGGGCCCCCTTGGCGGCGCCGTAGGTGTAGTTGCGCGGCCGGCCGCGGTCGCCGGCGACCGAGGTGATGACGCCGATGGTGCCGGCGCCCGTCGTCTCCATCCGGTTGGCGAGCGGGATCAGCAGCGCCACCACGCTGGTGAAGTTGACGACGAAGGTCGCCTCGGCAGCGGCGAACGAGCGCTCGCTCGCGAGCTGATCGCCGAGCTCGCCGTGGGCGATCAGCGCGACGTCGAGACCGCCCAGCCGATCGAGCGCCGTCTGGATCGTCTGCCCGGCCCGATCGAGATCGGCGAAGTCGGCCTGTTGCGACGTCACCAGCTCGGCCGGCAGCTCGGCGGCGAGCCGCGCCAGCTTTTCGCCGTTGCGCGCCACCAGGTGCAGCCGCGCGCCGCGTGCGGCGTAGCGCCGCGCCACCTCGGTCGCGATCGCCGACGTCGCGCCCAAGATGAGTACCCGCTGCAGGACCCGCTCTGTCATCGGCGCAACCGCGGCGGGGTCAGTCGAGACGGTGCAGGGTGAGAGGGATGTCGCAGGCGCACTTGGTGCTGGCGAGCTTCCCCGAAAGCTGTCGGCTGTCTCCGGCCAGCGTCAGCGTCGCGTCGACGCTTCCCTCGGTGAAGGTGCAGTCGAAGGTCAGCTCGTTGTCGAAGAACGAACCGTTGTCCACGGTGACGCAGTCGTGGCCGAGCCCCTCGCACAGGGACCCGGTCACCGTCGTTCCGGCCTGGGTCAGCTCCAGATAGAAGACGTCGTCGCCGGCGCAGGCGGCGGCCGTCGTGGCGCCCACGTCGCACCAGGCGCCGCTGACGGAGCCGGCGCTCTTCCTGCCGTCCGCGCAGGCGCCGCAGGCGACGGCCAACACGAGCGCGATCCAGGGGTGGCACGGGGAGAGGTTCATGGCCGTCACGAGTCTGCGCGCTTTTGCGGGCGCGCGATGTCGAATCGTTCCAGGCGCGCCAGCAAGGTGCCGCGCGAGACGCCGAGGGCCTTCGCGGCGCGGGTCTGGTTCCCGCCCTCGGCCCGTAGCGCCTCCAGGATGCGGGCCCGTTCGGCGCGCTCCTCGGCGTTGAAACGCGCCGCGTCGGCGTCGCTGAGCGCGGCGCCCGGCGCGCCGGTCAGGCCGCCGTTGCCGGTCATGTCGTCGAGCGCCGCGGGGGCCTGCAGCGTCTCCAGCGGCAGGTGGTCGGGCTCGATGTCGCCGCCGTCCGAGAGGAGCAGCGCCCGCTCCATGACGTTGCGCAGCTCGCGGATGTTCCCCGGCCAGGCGTAGGCCTGGAGCAGCGCCATCGTGTCGTCGCTGACGTGCGGCGCCCGCGGCAGCCCCGCCTCCTTCGCCAGCCGTTCGAGGAACGACTCGGCCAGCGGGCCGATCTCGGCGCGGCGTTCGCGCAGCGGCGGGATCTCCAGGCGCAGGCCGTTGAGGCGGTAGTAGAGGTCGGAGCGGAAGCGCTTGTCGCCGATCTCCTGCACCAGATCGCGGTGGGTGGCGGAGAGAAACCGCACGTCGATCGGGATCGGCTTGGTGCCGCCGACGCGGGTCACCTGCTTGGTCTCGATCACGCGCAGCAGCTTCGCCTGCAGGGCCGGCGACATCTCGCCGATCTCGTCGAGGAAGACGGTGCCGCCGTTCGCCGCCTCGAGCAGCCCGGCCTTCGCCGTCTTCGCGCCGGTGAAGGCGCCGCGCTCGTGGCCGAACAGCTCGCTCTCGAGCAGGTTCTCGGTCAGCGCCGCGCAGTTGAGGCAGAGGAGCGGCCCCTCGGCGCGCTTCGAGGCGCGGTGGATGGTCTCCGCCAGCACCTCCTTGCCGGCGCCCGTCTCCCCCAGGATCAGCACGTTGATGAGGCCGCCCGCCGCCTTCTCGGCCAGCCGGTAGACGGCGCGCATCTTGGGATCGAGGACGATGACGTCGGGCTTCGCGGCGCCGCCGGCCGCGCCCGGGCGCAGCTCGGCGCAGGCCTTGGCGATCAGCGCGTCGGCCGACCGCCCGTCGGCGGGGAAGTGGGCCAGCGCGACGCGCGCGCCGGCGCCGGCCGCCTCCAGCCGCTGCCGGAGCCCGTCGACCAGGCGCCGCGCGGTGTCGGGGTTCGCCCGCCGCAGCAAGATCTCGAAGGCGCGCGGGCCGTAGCTGCCGACGATGTCGGTCGGGCGCAGCAGCTCCAGCGTCGCCTGGAACGGCTCCAGCGCCAGCGGCGCGTCGAGGTCGACGCGGGCCACGCTGAACGTCGCCGCGCCCTCCAGCTCGCACTCCTCGGCCAGGCGCGCCTCGAAGTAGCCGTGCGGCCAGAGCCGGCGGCGGCGCGCCGGGTGCCCCTGGCGCTGCACCAGCACCGACACCGCCCCGAGCAGCGCCGCCTCGCCCGCCACCAGCGGCTGCCGCTCGTTGGCCTCGAGCTTCTTGCCGCGCACCTGCGTCCCGTTGCGGCTGCCGAGGTCCTCGATGGTGATGCGTCCGGCCTCGACGAAGATCTGGGCGTGCCGGGCCGACGTGCTCGGATCGGCGAGCGGAACGTCCGCCTCGGCGCCGCGGCCCAGCACCAGGCTCCCCACTTCGGGGAGCGCGTGGGCGGCGATCGCGTCCCCCTCGACGACGATCAGCTGCAGTGCCCCCTGCGGGCTCCCCCCCTCGTGCGCCAGCGTGCGCGGCGTCGTGGCCATCAGGGCGGCATCGTACACCGGAGCGCCGCCCGAGGGCCCGCGCCGATCGGCGGGCGAGGGGCTACTTCGCGCGGCGTCGCGCCCGGGCGCGCGCGGCGGCGAGCCACGCGGCGGCGAGCAGCGTGAGGCTGAAGAGGGCGCCGTGATCGCCGCGCCGGCCGACGTCGCAAGAGCAGCCGGTGGCGTCGGCCTCGGGCGGCGGCCCTCCGTCGGGCGCCGTGCTGCTGCCGGCGGCGCCCGCCGTGGCGGGTGAGCCGGCGACGCCGGTGCCCGCGGTTGCGCCGCCGTGGCCGCCGTTCCCGGCCGCGCCACTGCTGCCGCCGCTCGCGCCGCCGCGTGCGCCCATCGCGCCCGCGGCGCCGGTCGTGCCCGCGCCGCCGTTGCCGCCCGCGGCCGCGCCGCCGCGCCCGCCCGCGCCGCCGCCACTGGTGCCACCCGCGCCGGCCGTGCCCGCGCCTGCGGTGCCGCCCGCGCCGGTCGCGGTCGCGCCGCCGCGTCCGCTGCCGCCGCCGCTCGCGGTCGTGCCGCCGCGCCCGCTGCCCGCGCTGCCGCCGCCGCGTCCGCCTGGGCCCGCGCCGCCGCGTCCGCCCGCGCCGCCGCGCCCCGCCGGCGCGCCGCCGCTGCCGCCCGCGCCACCGAGCCCGCCGCTGCCGCCGCTCCCGGTCGTCGGGTCGCTGCAGCTCGCCGGCCCCGACCCCTGCAGCGTCGAGCCGTCCATGCAGCTGTTGCTGCCGCTCGCCCCCGCGAGGTCGACCTGGATCGTCGCCTGCGTGGTGCTGACGCTGACCACGGTGAAGCTGACGCCGCCCGCCGGGTCGGTGAAGGTCTGCCCCGCGGTCATGGCGTCGAACGCCGACGTCGCCGGGTTCATGTCGAGCATGAACGTCCGCGGCCCGTTCCGGTTCGGCGCCGGGATCTCGTCGGCGACGTGAACGTAGACGCCCGTCTTCATCCCCGTATCCAGCCCCTGCCCGCCGCGCAGCTCGAGGTAGTAGTACTTGAGGGGCGTCGGGTCGGTCGACTGCTCGGTGGTCGTGGTCCGCGACGGCGCCCCCGCCGGCATCGGGATCTGCAGCGCCTGGATGCCGTTGCAGGGAAGCTCGATCGGAAACAGCGTGAACGTCCCGCTGCCCCGCACCCTGACCGCGTTGCACCCCTGGAACATCTGGTCGTACCACTTCTCGATCGCGATCAGGTGGCGGCAGCCGCCCCCCATCACGGTCATCGGGTTGCCGTACTCCTTGCTGGTGCAGCCGACGGCGGTGTCGTTGGCCAGCGTCGCGGTGCCGCAGTCCATCGTCGACGCGTGCATCATCCCGAAGTTGTGGCCAATCTCCTGGCCGGTGGCGGTGCAGAACGTGCCGTCGTTGTTCAGCCAGACGTACTTCCCCGGCCGCGTGTGCGTCCCCTGCGCCCCCCAGCCGGGCCCGCACGACTGCTGGCTCCCCCAGTAGAGGTAGTAGTGATCGTAGGTGCGCCCCATCGCGGTCACCTTGCCGACGACGTCCGCCGCCAGGGGATCGAAGTTGTTGCAGGCGGTGCCGCTGAACGGGATCGGCCCCTCGACCTCCCCCGAGAGCTTCCAGGTGCCGTACGAGTTCTCGTCGTAGTACTGCACGACCGAGCGATCCCCCGGCTTGGTCCCGAACAGCGGGCCCGGGTTCTGATCGAAGACCAGCGCGCGCGCCTGCGCGGCCGTCTGGTTCACGCCGCCGCCGTTCACGTTCATCTGCACCCAGGCGACCGTTCGCTGGAAGGCGACCGGCGCGCCGAGCAGCGCGCTGCCGCGCACCTCGTCGGGGGCGGGCGGCGGGGCGACCAGCGCCCAGCGGAGCGCGTGCAGGGGACCCTCGTCGTCGCGCGTCCCCCAGACGCGAATGCGCGTGCCCGCGGCGACGTCGGGGGCCGCGTCGAACGCCAGCGGGATCTCGCCGGCGCGGCCGCCGGTCCGCAGGAAGTAGGCCGTGCTGGGACCGTTCGCCTGGAAGATCGAGATCGCCGACAGCGTCCCCTCGACGGCGTCGCCGGGATCGTCGCCGGGGAGCCCCGCGCCGTCCGCGCAGCCGCCGAGCGCCACCGCCAGCAGCGCCGCGCCGCGCGCGCCGTGGCGCCAACGGTCGAAGGCAACCGCGGGGGGCATGTCCAGCAGTTCCCTGAACCGGCCGGCGCGGCTCATGAAACGGAGGATTTCGGCATTTGGGATGGCCGCCCGTCGCTGGCGGCAGTAGAGCTGCGCCATGGCAAACGCAAAGAAGATGAGGGCGATTCAGGTCTCGAAGGCGGGCGGCACGTACGAGGTGGTCGAGTGCGACGTCCCCGAGCCGGGACCCGGGTTGGTCCGCATCAAGGTCGAGGCCAGCGGCGTTTGCCACAGCGACATGGTGCTCAGGTTCGGCGCCTACCCAGGGCTCGCCTACCCGCGCATCCCCGGGCACGAGCTGGCCGGCCGCATCGACGCCGTCGGTGCCAACGTGGTGCCCTGGAAGGTCGGCGATCGCGCCGGCGCCGGCTGGCACGGCGGCCACTGCTTCGTCTGTACCTCCTGCCGCAAGGGGCTCTTCATCAATTGCGAGCAGTCCAAGGTCACCGGCGTGACGGTCGACGGCGGCTACGCCGAGTACGCTCTCGTCCGGCAGGAGGCGGTGGTGCGGCTGCCCGACGGGCTCGACGCGGTCAACGCCGCCCCGCTGCTGTGCGCGGGCGTCACCACCTACAACTCGCTGCGGAACAGCGGCGTGCGGGCCGGCGACACGGTGGCGGTGCAGGGGATTGGCGGCCTCGGCCACCTGGGGATCCAGTACGCCGCGCGCATGGGCTGCCGCACCATCGCCATCTCGCACGGCCCCGAGAAGGAGGGCCTGGCGCGCGAGCTGGGCGCGCACGAATACGTCGACACCGCGTCCGTCGGCGCCGCCGAGGGGCTGAAGCGGCTGGGCGGGGCGGACTACGTGCTGGCGACGGCCCCGCACGCCAGCGCCGTCGCCGACACCATCGGCGGCCTGAAACCGCGCGGCAAGCTGGTGCTGGTCGCGGGCGTCTCCGAGCCGCTGACGGTCAACGGGCTCGCGCTGCTGAGCGGCAAGTCGATCATGGGTTGGCCCAGCGGCAGCGCGTTCGACTCGGAGGAGACGGTCAATTTCAGCGTCCTCACCAGGGTCCGCCCCATGGTCGAGACCTTCAAGCTGGAACAGGCCGAAGAGGCGCTGACCAAGGTGCTGCAGAACAGGATCCGCTTCCGCGCCGTGCTGGTGCCGTAGCGCATCGGAGGACCACCATGGATCTGGGACTGCAGGGCAAGCGGGTGCTGGTGACGGGCTCGACGGCGGGGATCGGGTTCGCCGCCGTCGAGTCGTTCGCGCGCGAGGGGGCGGCGGTGACGCTGAACGGCCGCGACGAGAAGCGGGTGCGCGCGGCGGTCGACCGCGTGAAGGCGGCCGTCCCCGGCGCGGCGGTGTCGGGGATCGCCGCCGACCTGGGCACGGCGGCCGGCTGCGCCGTGATGACCGCCGCGCTGCCCGACGTGGACGTGCTGATCAACAACATGGGGATCTTCGAGCCGGTGCCCTTCGAGAAGATCACCGACGCCGATTGGCTGCGCTTCTTCGAGGTCAACGTGCTCTCGGGCATCCGCATGGCGCGCCACTACGTCGCCGGCATGCGCGCCCGCGACTGGGGGCGGATCGTCTTCGTCTCCAGCGAGTCGGCGCTGCAGATCCCGACGGAGATGCTCCACTACGGCATGACCAAGACCGCCCAGCTGGCGGTGGCCCGCGGCCTGGCCGAGTCGCTGGCCGGCACGGGGGTCACCGTCAACAGCGTGTTGCCGGGTCCAACGTCGTCCGAGGGGGTGGTCGCCTTCATCGAAGGCCTGGCCGAGGCGCAGAACACGACCACCGCCGAAGTCGAACGCGACTTCTTCCGCACCGCCCGCCCCTCGTCAGTGATCCAGCGCTTCTCGTCCCCCGCCGAGGTCGCCGCCATGATCGTCTACGTCAGCAGCGCCGCCGCCTCCGCCACCACCGGCGCCGCCTTGCGGGTCGACGGCGGCGTAGTCCGCGCCATCGTCTGATTCTCAACCTCTCCCGGAGGGAGAGGTCGCCGCCTCCGATCCCAACCTCTCCCGGAGGGAGAGGTCGCCGACGAAGTCGGCGGGTGAGGGCTCTCCACTCTATACAATCCCCCCATGCCCGACCCCGCGTCGACGCTGACCCTCCGCAACAACCGCCTCCTCCTCGCGATCTACCTCCTTCTCTCCCTCGTCGCCTTCGTCTCCGCGGCCGGCTTCGTCATTCTGGGCCTCGCCGCGCTGTTCCCCTTCTCGCTCTCGAACCTCGTCACCGCCGTCGTCTGCATCCTCGTCGGTGTCGTCTCCGGCGCCCTGGGTGCCACCCTGTGGCGCTGGATCATCCGCATGGCCCGCAACTCCGTTCGCCTGGCGCCCGACGGCGTCTGGTTCTCCCTCTCCCCGCCCCAGGCCAAGGCGCCCAAGTTAGAGGTGCACTTCCCCTGGGACCAGATCCGCGGCGTCACCCGCCAGCGCCAAGGCAGCGTCATGCTCTTCGCGCTGGTCGGCGCCGACGGCGTCCTGTTCACGTTCACGCCCCTCACGTTCCTGCGCCCCAAGCACGTCGCCCGCCTGATCGCCGCCCGCGCGGGTACCGATCTGGTGAAGGCCTAGGCGCGTCGTCCGCGGCGCGCGGCGACAGCCAGCGCGGCGAGGAGGGTGAGCGCCAGGAGACTCCCGGGAGTCACGGGTACGTCGCACCCGCACCCGCCGCCTCCCGTCGCCACCGTCCCCCCGTCGCCCCCTCCCACGCCGCCCAGCCCACCACCCGTGCCTCCGGTCGCCCCGTCCACATCCACGCCCCCGTCCGTCCCCGCCGTCGGATCCTCCGCCGCGCAGAACTCCTCCGGCCACTGCTCCAGCACCGCGCGCACGCTGCAGTCCTCCTGGCAGTACGCCTTCACGCAGCTGGCAATCGCCTGGATCTGGTCGTACCGCATGAACGGCTGCCAGCTCTGCCCCTCGTCGACCGAGGTGGCGATCGCGAACCCCTCGACCATGTGATCGGTGACGGCGTACAGGGTGCCGCCGCGCGCCGAGCCCCCCTTCAGCGTCGGCGGCGTGGGGAGCGGCTGAAAGCTTGCGCCGCCGTCGACGGAGAGAAACGCGGACGGCGTGACCCCGATGGTCCCGCCCACGAAGATGTGCCCGTTGTCGAGGCGCACGAACGCCGTGATGACGCCGTTCACCAGCGAGAGGGTGTTCGTGACGTGCACGGCGTTCGCCGCGTCGACCATCGCCACCGCGACCCGATCGACCTCGCCGCCGCTGACGCGCAGAAAGACGCGCGCGGGGTCGTCGGGATCGATCGCGAACAGCCGCACGCTGACGTTGCTCCCCAGCGCCAGGGGGTAGGTGTCCCAGTGCTCGCCCCCGTCGGTGCTGCGGACGAGGGCCGGTGTCGACGGGATCCCGCTCCCCATGGTCAGGACGATGGTGTTGGGCGCGCTGCGCGCGGTCTCGACCCCGGTAATGAAGTCGCCGCCCGCCGCCGTGTAGCGCAACGTGGGAAGCGTCGCCCCACCGTCCGAGGATTCGAGCAGCCGGTAGATGGCCCCCCCGTCGGAGGGCGCGACCGCGACCGCCAGCACCCGGTTCGCGTTGGTCGGATCGGCGAACGCATCGACGACCGGGGCAGGGGAGGCCGGCACGCCGACCCGCCAGGTGCACGACGTGTCGTCCGAGAACGCGAGCTGCGGCGCGCCGAGGTGGTCAGAGGAGATCGTGAAGATCCGATTCAGCGGCGCCGGCCCCATTTGATAGAGGATCCCGAACGCATTCCCCGGCTGCTCGCACGACCAGACCCAGCGCTGCCCGTCGTCGTGGGAGAGCACGACGCCGAAGTTGGTGGCGAGGACGACGTCGTGCGGGAGGGCGGCGGGGGTGAGGATGGAGAGGGAGCCGGGGAGGGCGCCGTTGGCGTGGGCGAGGGGGGCCCAGAGGAGTGAGAAAACCAAAACGAAGGCGCAACGAAAAATCATGTCCAAAGCGTCGCGCGACTCGCGCAATCGTTACGGCGTCCGGCCCTTTTGAGATGGGCCTGGAAAGGTCGATTGAGAGAGCGGAACCTCCATTGAATTCGGATTGCCTGTGCGACGGTGGGACGACGAATGTTTAGACGTTTATTCCGTTGGTCTTGCATGAGGCACACAGCGCTCGGCCACTATCCCACTTTCTAGAGAACCTTCCGGTCTGTGGATCGATCTGCTGGACAATGTAGTTGAGGGCATAGAATAAAGAGTGAAGTCGGTTGGGCATCACCTTCTGATAGTCAGCCTCCGTTCCAGTCCATCCTCCTTCCCGAAGTGCAGTCATGTCGTGACTATAGTCGGCGTGAATAACGGCAGCCCTCATGTGGCTTATCCACTGTCGCCCTCGAGCGTCGCAGCACATGAACACGAGGTTGAAGTACCGTAGCCGATTGGAGCAGCAGCTCTGGAGCAGCGGTATCAGCGTCATACGACCGTCGATCGATTCTCCCTCGACGGTGAAAGCGGTCTTGAGAATTTTCTCGACGAGCGGAAACAGCGGACGAAAGCCTGCCTCGGACAACGGTTCACTAGAGCTGCCCCACTGTCTCGCCAACTCCTGAATCTCAGGATGCGCCAAGATGAAATCGTGGCTCACCATTCCTCCAGCTTGCTTGCCCGCAGATGTCTGGAGGAATCCTTAGATATCTGAATCACCTCCAGCCGATCCATGATGCCGCGGAGGATGCCCCTCCTTGCCTGCAAAGTGCGACGAGGTTCGCCACCGGCCGCTGCCAGGTGATCTCAGAAGCGCCGTCGTCTGTCTTGGTCGGGACTAGGCGGCTGAGCAGGCAGTCCTTCGAACGCTTCCGAACTGAGAGGAGGACCATCGCCTTCCTTCAACAGAGTCGTCACTTGCTCGGCAATTTTGGCGAGAGTGAATTCGAACGAGTCATTAGGCGAAATGGAAATCCATCCGTCATAGTCTGCCGGGCCAATATCCGGATTGTCGGGGGTTCCTCGATCGTTCGCCTTGAATTCGACGCGAAACTCGAGAAAGACCTCCCCGCTCTCGGATGACCCTTCGACGGTGTCGTCGTCCGCCTCGTCAAAGAGTCTCGTGGGGACCAATCGAGCCCCCGCCCATTCTGCGTAAAATACCAAGTGATCTCGCAGCGCGACCTCCCACTGTTCCCGCGCCGGCATAGAAAAAGTATGCCCTAAACGATTCTCTCCCTCCATCCGAAGTGCGGGGCCGTCGCTTGTCCGGCGAGGAAATGGGCGATTTGACTGGGTGTGTTCGTCGTCATGCAGCGCTTGGCCTTCGGAGTCCACGAGCTGAACGTTTGAATAGTAGGTATGCTAGAGCCAGTCAGATACGCCTCGTGCGCTCCCGAGGCATGAACCGTGTAGTTCACTTGGATCCACGCGTATGAGACGGGCGCACCGGTGGTGATTTGCGCAGAGAGTGCCAAGAGACCGCTGAGCCTGAATGTCTGCCAGTGGACCAACTGAACGAAGCCATTCTTGCGTTGGATCACGAGTCTTTGGCCACCCTTGGTGTTGCCCTTGAGGTGTGCAAGTTTTCTCTTGTTCCATTGATGACTTCCGGGATCCGGCGCCGCCAGGGTACTTGGTCGAAAGCCAAGTTTCTGGGCCGGCGTATAACCGCACCCAAAGAAGTCCGTGAGCACCTTGAATGAGACTCGCCCTGCTCGCCCACGAGAATCGAATTGAACCAACAAGTCCGAAATCAGTAATGCTCCTCGATACTCTCGTCGACTCGCTAGATAGCGGACGAAATCGTCGACGCTCCGCAAATCAGGGGGTGGGTCGTAGTTTCCGCTGCCAAATACGTGGCCAATACCTGGCGTGCCTACGTACTGCTGCGGAGGATTGGAACAGAGCGGGATGTATCCGATTGCTGCAATGTCGGGTGCCACGACAGGGTGAGTTCCTGACTGCAAAGTCGGCCCTGGATCGTCAACCACTGTAAGTTCTTTCATTTTTCTGTTGTTCCGAGTTGTCCGCGTCGCAGAGGACACTAGTGTCCAACGCTGTGCGTGCGGGATCCTTCCGACATTGGCAGCCCCGCGTCAACGACTGCGAGGGGTATCAGCTGGTTACCGCTGGAGAACCCCGGCCCTTGGCGCATCGCCCCGCCGCAGCACCCTGACGTAGCCGGTTGCCGTCCGAGGTCGACGTGTCTGGCCCAAGCAGACAACCTCGTCACCGTGGCTCATGCCATTCAAACCAGCCAGCTAACCAGCTGGCGGCTCGTGGCGACTATCTCTCGATCTCGTCGAGCGCCTTCAAGAACCTCTCTCCCTGTGGCGTCAATCGAACGAATCCTCTGAGCGTAAATCGTTTGTTGTCGAACATGTCGCCGATCTTTTGTCCCTCTAGTTCGTCTAATAGGCCAAAACGTTTTAAGCGAAACAGTTCATCCCGCAAGGATCCCTGGCCAACGTACTCTTCATCGCCTCTTGCCAGAGACCGCAGGTGGTATTTCTCGGGAAGACTCAGCAGGTTTGAGAGAATCGAGAAGAACGCGTCGAGTTCACGTCGCTGTTCGACTTGCTGCCGCTGAATCTTTTCAAGAGTGACCTCGATGCCTCCAGGGAGTTTCAACAAATTCAGCCTGTCGAGCACCGCAGGACGAACGACGAGGACAAGGAAAAGAACTGCCACTAGGGCCAAGCCAAGCTCCGTGCTGCCCAGGCGATTGTCTTTCGCGACTTGTCCCGTGACTACGAGCGTTAAGTAGGCACCAATCGCGATTGTCGCGATCACCAGCGCAGAAATCGCCAGGATGCGCGGCCAAGTTGAATGGTTAGTCGATTCGTTCGTCACACGTCGCTACCTCCTGGCTGCCTAACTTTCTTATCCCCACCGGATCCTTCACTCATAGTACTTCGCGATATTCTTGCTGCCGGCGATCTGATGACGCCCGGCGAGCGTGTCCTCATCGGTCTTGTAGGAAATCTTCTTCTCGACCCCAAGGCGACGCAACTCGACCCGAACTCGTCTGACGTCCGCTTCGTCCTCCGCGTCGTAGGTGTAGACGCAGATTACCTTGGTCCGTGGATTCCTCGCGTGTGGGCTGCGTAGCGACGTCGATGACTTGGCACGGCTGCCGAGCTTGCCCTGTTCGGTGGCGGCTTTAATCGTGCGCCACGTATCGTCGAGCTCTTCGGCGTCCACGAACACCAGCCACTTTCCAGTGCGGACCGTGTCGGCGGGATACTTGCCATTCTTGCGCTCGGCAAAGATCCAGGGAATCTGAACGACCTCAGACGGATTAGCGTTGGCAAACCGCCGAGCCATCTCGTGAAGAAGCCGGCTCGCCCGAGCGAGCTTGTCCTTGTCGATCGCCATAGGTCCGGACAACGATACTGCCGTTCGGCGGCGGCGCGAAGCAGCGTCCGCTGCAACGGCGGGTTGGACGGCCCACGCGCCTCTGCTACCCCTTCTCCAACTCCACGTTCCCCTCGAGGAACTTCAGGTTGAACCGGAACGCCGTGATCACCCACCGGCCCGCCGCGCGCCGTAACCCGAAGTCGTAGCTGCCGACGAACGTTCGTACGTTCCGCCCGGAGTAGGTCTTCTTGTAGTGGAACGCGATGCCGTGGCAGGACGCGGTGGCGTCGTCGCCGGCGACGTCGATCAGGAAGTTGCCGGCCTGGTGGTGGATCTGCTCGATCGGCGCCAGGCCGGACTCCCAGGCAGTGGTGATCTGCTCGGGCGTCAGCGTGGCGGGGGCGTCGCCGCTGACCGATGTCATGTCGAACAGCACCGTCGGGGCGAAGCAGCGGCTTACGGCAGCCCAGTCGCGACGGTCCGTGCCGACGAACAGACGGGTGATTACCTCCTGGATACGCCAGCTTTGAACCACGGTCTCGCTCATCTCCCGTCCCTCCGCAAAGGCGGCAACAGTACTGCGGGTCGGGAGCTGACGGCGCGACAGAAAACCGAAGCGGACCGAGCTTCCACGAAGCGGGGCGACGCCGCCGGCGACCCGCGCCCTACTGCGCGACCGCGACCAGGTCTGAGTTGATGGCGCTGCCGTCGTCCGAGAGCGTGATGAGATGAAGGCCCGTTTCGTCAACGCAGAAGGAGCCGCCGGAGCCGAGGACGCTGTCGCCGTTGAGTAACAGGTTGGTGCCGGAGACGGCGAACAGGCCGGTTCTGCTGTCCGTGACCGAGGCGGTGGCGGAGCAGTGACAGAGGTTCGTTCCCGAGCAGGTCACCGACTCGAGGACTCCGTTCGAGTCAATGGCGCCCGCTTGAGATTCGCACGATCCCCCGTAAGTGCAGGCGACGGGGATGTCGTACGTCATTGATACCCGCGAGCTGAATCCGTCGATGGCGTAGGTTCCGTCGGCGTTGAACGTCAGCGTGCCTTCCACGTCGAAGACGTCTATGTCGCTCGAGAACCCGGGGCACTCGGCGTCGGTCGCAATGTCGTGCAGGGCCGTGGCGGTCACGCAGCCGGAGGTGAGGGCCCAGGTGCCGATCGGGTCGCCGCCGCAAGGTTGGACCTGACCGCAACCGGTCGGTCCGCCCACGTTCACGCCGCCGCTTCCGCCTTCGCTGCACCCCGCGCTCGCGACCGAGAGCGCGACCGCAGTCGCGACCACCACCGCACGCCAGCTTTGAACCATGGTCCCGCTATTGCCTGACGGCGACGAAGTCTCTGCTGACGGCGTTGCCGTCGTACGAGGGCGTGATGAGGTGGAGGCGATTGCCCTCGATGCAGAAGGGACCGCCGCTTCCGAGGCTGCTGAAGCCGTCGAGGACCAGGCTGTGGTTGTAGACCGAGTATTGGCCCGTTTCGCCGGTGCTCGTGTTCACGCTGGTGGCGGTGCAGGTGCAGGGGTCCGTTCCCGAGCAGGTCGCCGACTGGAGCTGGGTGTTCGACTGCAGCGTGGCTTCCTTGGCTTCGCACGAGCCCTCGGCGACGCACTCGAGGGGGAGGCCCAGCTCGTAGGTTGTCCGCATGCTGAGCCCGTTGATGGTGAAGGTTCCGTCCGCCTTGAAGGTCAGCGTCCCCGCCAGCTCCAGGTCGGTGATGTCGGTCGTGCCGTTGGGGCAGTCCGGGTCCGCGAGCTCGGCCAACCCCGCGGCGGTCACGCAGCCGGCGCTGAGCTTCCAGGTGCCGACCGGGTCGCCGCCGCAAGGTTGAAACTCACCGCAACCGGTCGCTTCGCCGCCGCCGCTGCCGCCGCCGCAACCCGCGCTCACGACCGAGAACGCGACCGCGGCCGCGACCACCACGCTACCAATCATCCGCATGGCGGCACGTTATCCCACCGCGCCACCACCGTCACCCCGACACCGGGCGGTCGGAGGCCGACGGCGCGACGGCCGGTGTCGGCTGCGCCGGCGGCGCGAAGCCGCGCGCGGGATAGGTGCGCAGGCCGAAGCGGACCGAGCTGCCCCGAAGCAGCGCGACGACGGCGATAGTGATGGCCGCCGCCCACCTGGGATCGGCGTTCAGCGCGCGGGTGAGGCCGAGGTGGGTCAGGCAGCCGACGAATGACGCCAGCGCGGTCAGCTCGCCCGGGCGGAAGACCTCCGGCGTTTCGTGCAACAGCAGGCTGCGCAGGACGCTGCCACCGACGGCATTCACGATTCCCACCAGCACGACGCCGGGCAGGCTGATGTCGGCGCGCAGGGCCAGCTGCATGCCGACGACGGCGAAGCCGCCCAGGCCGATGGCGTCGACGACGACCACGCTTCGCGTGAACAGCGACAGGATGCGGGCCTGCCCACCCAGCGTCCAGACGATCAGCCCGGCGAGCGCCGCCGCGGCGATGTAGAGGGGCGTCTGCAGCATCGCCGGCGGGCCCTGCTGCAGGAAGATGCCGTCGCGGAGCAGACCGCCGCCGGTCGACGAGACCAGCGCCACCGCGCAGATTCCCGTCAGGTCGTAGCCGCGCCGCGCCGCCAGCAGCGCACCGCTGATTGCCCAGATGAATGAAGCGCCGACGTCGAAGTAGCGCCAGACGATGTCCGTTCCGTGAACCCACACGTTGCCTCCCGGGGGCGGAACGTAGGGTTGATTGGGTCAAGGGGAAGGCGGCGGCGCCGTCGGGCGCGAGCGCGGAGCCTCATCAGTTTTCCACCGCCCCGAGGCCCGCGGCAGTCGGTATTCCGAAGGTGCCTGCGCACGAAGGCGGCCCCCGCGCTCCGGATCGGACGGGCCGCGCGCTGGTCCCGATGTTGCTGACGCACGCGCGCATGCGAGCCGCACTCCTGGTTGCCGCCGCCGTCGTCGTCGCCTGTTCGGGCTCCACGCCGCCGCCCGCGGGCACGCCGCCCCTCCACACCGACGGGCGCTTCTTCAAGGACCCCGCGGGCCACACCGTCATCCTGCGCGGCGTCTCCTTCCCCGACCTGAAGGAGCTGGACACCATGCGGGGGGCGATGAACGTGGCGAAGCTGATCGACCTGGTCAGCGACGAGAGCGCAGGGTGGTACGCGCGGGTGGTGCGGCTGACGGTCTACCCGCCCGATTGGCGCCCCGACCCCGACGGCTACTTCGAGACCGTGCTGAAGCCGGCGGTGCAGCGCGCGACCGAGCGGCGGCTGTACGCGATCGTCGACTGGCACGAGATTGGCGACGCCGCGCCCGCCGACCAGGAGACGCGCGCGTTCTGGGCCAAGGCCGCGCCCGCGTTCGCGAGCTACCCGAACGTGCTCTACGAGGTCTTCAACGAAGCGGAGGATCTCGACGACCCGTCGTGGGCGCGCTGGAAGGCGACGGCGCAACCCTGGGTCGATCAGATCCGGCACGACGCGCCCGACAACATCATCCTGATCGGCGCCCCGTTCTGGACCCAGCAGGTGGGCGGCGCCGTCGACGCGCCGTTCGTGGGGGAGAACCTGGCGTACGTCGGGCACATCTATCCCGGCATCGACCCTGCGGTCTGGGGGCCGGGGGGCGCGTTCACGCGTGTCGCGGCCGCGCGGCCGATGATGATCACCGAGTGGGGCTTTCGCGGGGCGGCCGAGCCGCCCGTCACCGGCGACGAGGCCGGCTTCGGCGCGCCGCTGAAGGCGTACCTCGAGGCGCAGCGTCTCGGCTGGACCGCCTGGTGCGCCGACACCGTGTGGGAGTCGGTGATGTTCGATCCCGACTGGAAGCTGCTGACCGGACCGTCGGAGATGGGCGGCTTCACCAGGGACTGGCTCGCCGAGAAGAAGGACGCCGACCGCCCGACCGGTCCCTGAAGTTTCTTACTGCCTGACGGCGACGATGTCCTCGGTGACGATGCCGGTATCCGAGAGGCTGAGGAGGTGAAGGCGCGTGCCTTCCACGCAGAAGGAGCCTCCGCCGCCGGAGCCGCTCAGCGCCAAGGTGTTCCCGGTAACCGTGAATTGACCCGTTTCTGCCTGCGCGGCCGTCTCGAGAGCGGCGTTGCAGGTGCAGGTGCTGGAGCCGGAGCAGGACACCGACACGAATTCTGGGCTCGATTGCAGGCCCGCCTCGGCCTCGTCGCACGACAAGCCGCCGATGCAGCTGGAGGGGAGGACCAGCCTCACCGATGCCGTTTGGGTCAACCCCGTCGAGGTGTAGGTCCCGTCGGCGTTGAACGTGAACGTGCCGTCCACGTCGATGTTGGTGAAGTTGATCGAACCGCCGGCGCAGTCGTTGCTGTTGTTGAGCTCGGTCTGCCCCGCGGGCGTGAGGCAGCTGGACGTGAGCACCCAGGTACCGGTCGGATCGCCGCCGCAGGGCACGACCTCACCGCACTTGGTCTCTCCCCCCACGCCCACCCCTTTATCGCCGTCGCTGCCACAACCGGCGGTCGCGACCGCCACCAGAACCACCACGCCGTAGGTCAATCTCATGCGGCAACAAAATCACGAATGACGGCCGCGTGCAAAGCGGCCGCGGTCACAGCTCCATGGTGCCCCCGGCCTGCGGCCCCATATTCGAGGGTGGAGGGGTGCGCATGCGAGTTTCTGACGTGACCTTGCGCGGGCGGACGGTGATCGCGTCGGACGGGCTGGCCGTCGGCGAGATCTCGACCCTGTTCATCAACAGCGACGCGTGGCTGGTCGAGTCGTTCCTGGTCGCGTTGCGGAAGGAGGTCGCCGACCGGCTCGGCGCCACCCGGACCGTGTTTCGCGCGGGGACGATCGAGATTCCCGTGACGACGGTTCAGTCGGTGGGCGACGCGGTCGTGCTGTCGATCGGCGTGGACGAGTTGCGGCGGGTCGTCAGCTCTGCCGACGCCGGGGCGCCGGCGGCGCACTGACGGCGCGCGCGCGGGGCTTTGCCGCCGGCGTCTTCGCTGACGTCTTCGCTGAGCGGGCCGCCTCGCGCGCGGCGACCTCGCCCGCGCGCAGCTTCGCGATCTTCGCGATCAGGCGGGAGGGAACCGGCGCGTCGAGCGGGAAGCGGATCGTCCCCTTGCCCAGCTCGTACCGCGCGAGCTCGCGCGCGCACGCCGCCTGCACGCCCGCCGTGGCGGGGTAGACAGCGTAGTGCGTCTTCCAGGCGGCGAAGTAGAGCAGCACGCGACCCCGCAGCTTGTAGGCGGGGATGCCGTACGAGACCAGCTCGTCGGCCGCGGGGACGGCCGTGCGGATGGCGTCGCGCAGGCGCCGCAGCAGCGACTGCACCGCCTTCGGCTGACCGGCGACGTACGCGGCGACCGACTCGTAACGACGCATGACCATGCGGGCGGCGGCCAGACTATCACCGCCGACGGTCAACGACGGTTTGGCGTTATGCTGCTCGCATTAGCCTGAGGAGTAACGAGAATGAGAGCGCTTAGCGTGATTGTTGCGGTGCTCGTGGCCGCGGGGAGCGCCGCCTGCGACTCCCGCAGCCTGGGGGCGGGCAGCGGCCTGGGCGGAAGCGGTGGGGCTGGCGGCGAGGCGGGCGCCGGCGCGCCGGGCGGCGGCGGTGGCAGCGTCACCGGCGTCGCGGGGAGCGTCGCGACCGGCGGGTGCGCCCCGCCGGCGGCGCCGCCCGGCGGCAGCGTCTTCACCGGCGATCTGTACATCGGCACGACCGAGGAGGCGGTGGCGGCGCAGGCTTATACCGAAGTGACCGGCACGGTCACGCTGTTCGGCGGAACGGTGGAGCTGCCGCGTCTCCGGAGGATCGGCGGGGACCTCTACGCGGCCAGCTCGCCCGTCGTCGCCGTCCGGGCGCCGAACCTCACCAGCATTGGCGGCGAGCTCTACTTCTATCTCTGCATGAGCCTGGTTGAGGTCGACCTGCGCAGCCTGCAGAGCGTCGGCGGCCGGCTCTGGGTCTACCGAGACACCGCGCTGGTCTCGCTGCGCCTCGACGCGCTGACGACGGTGGGGGGCGACATCAGCATCCGGGACGACCTCAAGCTGCTGGACTGCGTCGTCGACGACATCGAGCTGCACGCGCCGTCGGGCATGTACGACGGTTTCGACAACGCCGCCTGCCACTGCGAGACGATCTGCGGCCACGCCCAGCAGCTCTGCCCGTAGCCGCAGCGCATTTTGCCGCACCCCGTCGCCAATGATGCGCGCCGGACCGACGGAATGGGCCGCCCGACGAGCGCCAGCTTGCGGGACCCCGGCGACTGTCGGTAGAACGGCTCCAGCCTAGGTCGCGGGCCAGGTAAGAAATGTGAGCCGTTCGCCGTAGATGGCGGACTCTGCACACAAACCCGGAGGTATCTATGCGTCGTTCCAATCATTTGTTGCCAACGTTGTCGTCGCTCTGCGTGGCGGCTTTCTTGTACGCAGGCTGCGGCACCGCCAACACCGACGACACCGGCGCCGCCGGATCGTCCGCGGGTGGCAGCAGCGGCGGCTCGACCGGCGCCGCAGGACAGGGTCCCGCGGGTAGCAACGGCGCAGCCGGCACGACCGGCCTCGCGGGGCAGGGCCCGGCGGGTAGCAACGGCGCGGCGGGCACGACCGGCGTCGCGGGGCAGGGTCCCGCGGGTAGCAACGGCGCGGCCGGGACGACGGGGGTCGCGGGAACGACGGGCGTCGCGGGCTCGGCCGCGGGCGGCAGCGGCCCCGCGGGCAGCGGCGGCAGCGCGACCGCGGGCCGCGGCGGCAGCGGCCCCGCGGGCGCGGGCGGCTCTGCGACGGGCGGCAGCTCGGGTGGCAGCTCGGGTGGCGTGTTCACGCTGACCAGCCCCACTCACGAGGACGGTGCCAAGTTCGCCAAGGCCTACACCTGCGACGCCATGAACGGAACGTTCGGCGCCGGCGTCAACCCGGAGCTCAACTGGACGAACGTCCCGGCCGGCACCAAGTCGTTCGCGATGACCTTCATCGACACGACGATCGGTGAGGACATGCAGATGGGGCAGCACTGGGCCATCTGGAACATTCCGTGGGATCCCGCCACCGGCAAGGTGGCGAAGTTCCCGGAGGGAACGAAGACGTTGACCGGGGACCTCGCGAACGCCAAGCAGAGCGGCGCGTACCTCACGCCTTGTGCTCAGTCGTTGAAGAACAACATGGACGACCAGTACGAGATCCGGATTTACGCGCTTTCGACCGCCACCCTGGCGGGCGTGACGAACGTCGCGACTGCGGTGACGGCGCTGAAGCCGACGGCGCTCACGCCGCTCGGCAAGGCCGTGTTGCACGGACACGCCGGCCTCAAGGGCAAGTAGTCGCGCTCAGGCGTGCAATCACGCGTGCAATCACGCGTGCAATCACGCGTGCAATCACGCGTGCAATCACGCGTGATTGACGAGGCGCAACTCCTCGGGCTGCGGATTGACGTACGTCTGACCAAGGACGTACGTCGCCCGTAGCCGCCGGGCGTGGTGGGCCAGCAGCGTCCGCGGCACCACCAGCGGCAGCCGGCCGCGCCGGTGCTCCTCGATCAGCGCCAGGAGCTCCTGCTTGTCCCCGGCGTCGAGCTGGGTCTTCAGGTGCCCGAGCAGGTGGGTGAGCACGTTGGCGTGGCGCCCGGGCGACGTCGGCTTCGCCAGCGTCGCCATGAACGCCGCCTCGTAGCGCGCGCGCAGCGCGGCCCGCGGCAGCGACTTTCCCGCGGCGACCAGCCGCCCCAGCGCGCGGTAGTCGTCGGTCGAATGCGCGAGCAGCGTCATCTTGTGGGCGGTGTGGAAGGCCACCAGCCCGCCCACGGTCCAGCGCCCGCGCCAGAGTGTCCGCAAACGCGCGTAGGCGAACACGCGCTCGACGAAGCTCTCGCGCAGGCGCGCGTCCTGGAGGCGCCCCTCCTCCTCGATCGGCAGGTTGGGGAATTGCCGCGCCAGCGCCGCCGCGAACAGCCCCGTGCCGCGGGCGTTCATCGGCACGCGCGTCTCGGCGTCGGGGTACAGCTTCACGCGCTCCATCCCACAGCTCGGCGACCTCGCCTTGAGGACGAAGCCCGAGAGCTCCTCGCGCGCGAGCGCCCGGGCGCGCGCGGCGGCGAAGCGGTTCATGCGCACCGTCCAGTCGGCGCCGCTCTCGAGCCCCAGCATGCGCGGGCCGTCGCGGTGGGCGACCAGGCGGACCGGCTCGCGCGGGACCCCCATGCCGACCTCCACCTCGGGGCAGACCGGCACCCAGTCGACCAGCGCCCCCAGCTCGTCGGCGAGGAAGGCGTCGCGCTTGTGCTGGCCGTCGAAGCGGACCTTGTCGCCGAGCAGGCAGGCCGAGACGCCGAGCCGGAGCCGGCTCACGGAGACCGCGGGGCGAGGTCTTTGGCGAAATCCTTGGCGAAATCTTTGGCAATGAACGCGCGGATCCGGCCAGCGGCGTCGCGGCCCGCGGGGGAGTCGTCCATCTCGGCGGCCAGCGCCTCGAGGATGGCGCGCCGCTCGGCGACGGAGAGGCGCTGGTCGGCGGCGATCGCCGCGAGCCGCTTCGGCAGCTCGGCGGTCGCCTCGCGGATCCAGACGGCGTGGGCGTGGGCGGCGCGGCGGATGCGCAGCTCGCGCGTCGCGGTCAGGAAGCGGGCCTTCTCGATCCGGTAGGGATCCTGGCCGGAGAGGCCCATGAGCGCGTCGGTCAGGTCGACCTCCTTGCTGGCATTCCCGAGCAGCGGCATGACCTGGAACGAGGCCCGGCTCCCCTCGCGGGGATCCGGACGGTAGCGGGTGACGTTGGGGATGATCAGGAACGACTCGTCGACGACCTTGTCGGTCTCGACCGTCGGGCGCTTCTTGCCGCGCAGCACCGACGACAGCGTCGATTGCAGGGAGGGCCTCCCGTTGTCGACGGCGACGGGGAAAAACGGAGGCCACCAGAAGGGGTGGGCCGGCTTCGCGGCGCTGAACGTGACTGTGCCGTCGACGGAAACGCGCGCGGTGAAGCGCGGCCCCTCGTACACCAGCGTGTCGCTGCCGTTCTTGGCGGGGCGCAGGTCGTAGGCGCTGGGCGGCGGCGCGTCGGCGGGCGGCGCGAGCGGAAACAGCGTCGCGGGGGGCGCGGCGGGGGCGGCGGACGCCGGCGCCGGCGCAACGAGGATGTTGGGCGGCGCCGGTGCCGTGAGGACGTTGGGGATCGTGACTGTCGCGGCCGGTTCTGGCGCCAGCAAGAGTCCCAGCAGAGCTGCTTCGGGCGCCCACATCTGTGTCGATCCTAGCGCGGTTCGGCAGCGGCCGCGGGCGTGGGGTTGCCCGTCTCGCGCAGGAAGATCAGCGCGACCGCGTTGGTCCAGCCGAAGCCGACCTCGTTGCTGGTGTAGCCGAACCGGAGCGCCCCCGGCAGGGTCGAGGTGCGGCGCTCGACGTCGTACTTCTCGACCAGCGTGCCGCGGCGATCGAAGTCGTCGGCCAGCATCGAGAGAAACGCGCGCGCGATCTGATTGGCGTCGGCGGCGTAGCCGGCGCGGCGCAGTCCCCGGGCGGCGAGCAGCTGCAGCGGCGCCCAGCCGAACGGCGCGTCCCACTGCCCGCCCGACACGTGCGTGCTGGTGACGAGGCCGCCCGGCCGCACGAACGTCGGCAGGTTGTCGCGCACGCGCCGCGCCTGCGCCGGGGAGGCGAGGCCGGCCCAGAGCGGCCAGAACGTCGTCGCGAACGGGTAGGCGCGGCGGACGCCCGCCTCGAAGTCGTAATCGAGGTAGAGGCCGGCGCGCTCGTCCCACAGGAACATGTCGATCCGCTCGCGGCGTTTGCGGGCGTGCTCGGTCCAGTCGGCCGCGTCGGTGGCGCGGCCGAGCGCGGCGTCGATCGCCGCCAGGTCCAGCTCCATCGCGTAGAGCAGCGTGTTCAGGCAGACCGGGACCAGGCGGGTCGTGCCGGCGCCGAACGGTCCGAAGCGATCGGTCGGATCGAAGCCCGACTCGCGCATCGCGCGGTCGTCCTTGTAGAAGAGCGGCGTCAGCGTGTCGGTCGCGGGGTCGTAGTACGGCCGCAGCGCGGGATCGCCCGCCGCACGGAACGCCGCGCGCACGCGCTCGTAGTGGCCACGGCCGGCGGCGTCGCGCTCGCTGCTCACCACCTCGGGGGCTGGCCCGGCGCCGTGGTCGAAGTAGCGCGCGAGGCCGGTCGCGGGGATCAGGTGCGGGGGCGCCGTCCAGTGGGCGTGCTCGGCGGCGACGGCGTCGCGGGCCCGCAGCAGCCACGCCCGATCGCCGGTCGCCCCGTAGACGGCCCGCACCATCATGCCCAGGAACGGCGGCTGCCCGCGCGTGAGCGCGAAGGTCCGGTTCGCGTTGAGCACGCCGCCGTAGTGAACGACCTCGAAGATCGCGTCGTCGACGAGATCGCGCGCCCGCGCGACGTCTCCCTCTTCCAGCAGGCCGAGCAGGATGAAGGCGCTGTCCCAGCCGTACATCTCGTTGAAGCGGCCGCCGGGGACGACGTAGGGGCGTGGCAGGTAGAGGAGGCCGGGCGCGACGTCGGTGGCGGGGAGAGGCGGCAACACCGTGAGCGTGATGGTCGCGCGCGCGGCGGGGGAGAGCAGCGCGCGCAGCTGCGCGTCGACGGTCACCGCGTCGGTCCCCGGCGGCAGATAGACCGGCCAGGGCGTGCCCGGGCGATGGTCGGCCTTGGGATCCACCGCCGCCCGGGGCAGATTCGAGCAGCGACCGCGTCAGCACGGGCCAGGTCTGATGGATGTACGCGCGCAGCCGCGCCACCCGCGCCGGCGACAGCGCGGACGCGTCGACGGGCGGCGGCGCCGTCGTGGCGGGCGCCGCCGGCGACGGCCGCGGCGATGCGCACGCCGCCGTCGCGATCCAGAACGCAATGACGACCGCGCGGAGCCGCCTCATCGGCTTCTAGTGCTCATCGCACGGCCCGGCGGCTACCCGCGCGCGGTTCGCCGCCGTCGTCGGCCGCGTGCGAAACCGACGGTGCCCCTGCCGCCGAGGAGCAGCACGTAGGCGACGCTCCGCTTCCAGTCGATCCCCGGCCGCGCGTCGCCAGCGAACAGGAGGAGCCCGGGGACCAGAACCAAGAAGAGGGCGCGCATTTTCTCGAGGGACAACGCAGGGTTTGCCCGGTTCCGGCGGGCTCTGAGCCGACGTGGTCCGTTGGTCCACCGCGTGGACTGGCGGGCGACAGCGGTGAGACGCGGGAAACTGACGGCGTTGCGGCACGCGCCTCGGGGCTGCTCCTGAACGGGCCCTGTGGCGTCGAGGTCCACCGGCCAGGGCGGTCGGGTCCGGAAACTCGCGGGGTTGGCGAGATGTCGGATGCGGTACGCCTCTTGCCCACAGTGAGCCCGTTCCAGACGCAAAACGTCGCTTCGACAACCAGTTTTCCGAAAGGGGGAGGAAGCAGTCTTTAAACGAGCCGGGCGCCGTCGTACTTAGCCGACATCCCACGCACATCTGCAGTTTCGTGCGTGTCAGCTTGTTCGCCGTCGCTTTACCCACCCACAACGCGACACGAGTCGCGTTGCGGACAAGCCGCTTCGGCGGCGGTGCCCGCTTCAGAACGCAAAAGGTCGCTTCGACAAACCAGTTTCCGAAAGGGGGAGAAATCAGTCTTTAGCGGGCGCCGTCGTTCGTAGCCGACACCTCACGCACCCGGTGCAGTTTCGTGCGTGTCAGCTTGTTCGCCGTCGCCACCCAGCCACAGCGCGACACCAGTTCGCGCTGCGAGCATGCCCGCTTCGGCGGCGGTGCCCGCTCCAGACTCAGGAGGTCGTTTCCAGAATCAGTTTCCGAAAAGGGAAGGAAGCATTCATTGAAGGACGCGGGCGCCGTCGTTCGTAGCCGACACCTCACGCACCCGGTGCAGTTTCGTGCGTGTCAGCTTGTTCGCCGTCGCCACCCAGCCACAGCGCGACACCAGTTCGCGCTGCGAGCATGCCCGCTTCGGCGGCGGTGCCCGCTCCGGATCGAGAACGTCGTTTCCCAACCAGTATTCCGAAAAGAGAGGAAGTAATCTGGACGAGGCGGGCGCCGTCGTTCGTAGCCGACACCTCACGCACCCGGTGCAGTTTCGTGCGTGTCAGCTTGTTCGCCGTCGCCACCCAACCTCAGCGCGAAACGCCAATCGCGCTGCGAGCATGCCGCTTCGGCGGCGGTGCCCGCCCTCGTCGCAATTCTTCGTCACCTGGTCCGCGCGGGAAGCCGTGTGGCAGTTCCAGCGTCAGCAGTTGATCGAGCGTGGGCCGCCTGGCGAGGGCTTTCGTACCAACTCAGGGGGCCGCCGGCTCGTCGCCAGCCGGCGGTTGCGAGCCAGGTGCGGGGCAGGGCGACCGGGCGTTGCGCGGCGGCCGTCGTCGGACGCCGCGCCCATCCTTCGAACCAGGGGCCCGAGCTACACGGGTCGACGGCAGCCGCGGCGCGCAGGTGCTTGCGGAAGTTGAGCAGCGCGTAGACCATCCCGCGCCGCACCTCTCGCGGCGTCGCGAGCGGTCGTGCGTGGTAACGATCGGACCTGTTTCGGTGAACGGCGCGCCATCTTGAATACGCAGTAACGTGGCGTCACCGTCGGTGTTGCGTGTCGATGCATGGCGCGCGGAGAGGTTCGCGTCCCGGGGTGGAGTACGCGTGGTTCGCAGCGGCCTCGCGCTCGCGCTACGCGCTTGCGGGGAGACTTCGCGCTGCGCGCTCAGTTCGAGGGCTGGCTGAGCAGGATCACCCGCGCCATCGCGGCGGAGATCCGGTTGCCGTCGAGGGCGACCGCTTCCTCGAGCAGCCGGCGGCTCTCCGGCTGGCGGGTCACGCGGGCGAGGGAGACGAGCAGGCGGGTGCGCACGTCGGGGTCGGGGTCGCGGGCCAGGCCGGCGCGCGCCGCCTGCGACGCCGCCACGATCGATTTCATCTCGATGAGCGCGTTGGCCTTCAGGAGGTGAAGGATCGCCAGCTCGGGCGCCTTCTGCAGCGCCAGATCGGCGAGCGCCGCCTTCTCCGTGGCGGGCCGGTTGCCGTCCTCGATCGCGCGCACCGACTCGAACGTCGTGTGGGTGATCTCCCGTGCGGCGAGCTCGAGGGCCAGCGCGCGGTCGGCGCGGCAGTGGTACCAGCCCGGGGCCAGCCGTTCGGTCTGCTCGTAGCTCTCGACCGCCTCGGCGTAGCGGCCGAGCCCCATCTGGGCCAGCCCGGCGAAGTAGGGGGCACGCGGGTCGGTCGGGTCGATCGCGGCCGCGGTGCGGAACATGCCCAGCGCGCCGGCGTCGTCCCCCTGGCTGCCGCGTCGCCCCCCCTCCTCGACCAGCGCGGTGACGGCGCCAAGCGCGATCCGGTTGCGCTCGAACTGGAACTTGAACGGGCCGGGCGGCAGCGGCGTCGGCAATTCGTCGAGCTCCAGCTCCTTGCCTCCGGCCTCCAGCACGATGCGCACCAGCGGCTCCCCGTCGCGCACCCGCTTCGCCCGCCGTCGCGCCCAGGCCGCGCGGTCGCTCTTGCCGGCCTTGTCGCAGCGCTCGGCGAGCCGTTCGGCCAGGACCGCGGCCTCGGCCGCCTCGCCCAGCCAGCGCTGCGCTTCGTGCAGGCTGCTGAGATAGGCGATCTGCCCCTCGAGGTCGTCGGCGCGCTCGCAGATCTCCAGCGCCTCCCAGTAGAGCGGCACCGCTTCGCTCACCCGCCCCAGGTTGAAGCGGCACTGCGCGATGTAGCCGAGCGTGACCGGCAGGAAGCGGTCGACGCCGGTGCCGGTCAGGCCGCGAACGGCGGCCACCCGCTCGACCAGCGCCGCCTCCGTCTCGCGGTACTTGCCGGCGGCGATCGCCTCCTGCGCCATGCGCAGGTTCTGTTCCCATTTGATGAGCGGGTTCGCGGCGGGCGGGCCCGTCATCTGGTCGAGCAGCGACGAATCGTCGAGCGCCGTCTTGAAGTGGCGCGCGATCGCGATCAGCCCTTCGACGTAGCGCTTGGTCCGGACGGCGTCGGTGCGGATCTCCTCGGGCACCTTCTTCCACGCCGGGAAGTGCGCGCGGATGTCGTCCGTCTGCTTGGAGACGAGCTTTTTCACCTGACCGTCGTTGCCATCCTCGACGGCGTCGATCAACGCGTCGCGGAGCGCCTCCGGCGGTATTCTCTTCTTTCCGAAAAACCAACCCATCTCGGTCGCGGCGGAATGTAGCAAAGCGGAGGCGTTCATGGCGGTGATCCCGTCGGGACGGTTTCCGGCAGAATGGGGCCGTGCCCGCCAGGAGTCGGCCCGCGGACAGTTACCGGCGTATTTACGCCGTCGTGGCGCGTATTCCGCGCGGCCGGGTCGCGACGTATGGCCAGGTGGCGGCGCTGGCGCGGCTGCCCCGGCAGGCACGGCTGGTCGGCTATGCGTTGAACGTGCTGCCGGCCGACACCGAGGTCCCGTGGCACCGGGTGGTGAACGCCAAGGGGGAGGTGAGCCTGCGCAGCGACGGGCTCGGGCACGAGGAGCTGCAGGCCCAGTTGCTCCGGCGCGAGGGCGTCAGGTTCACGGCGGGGGCCATCTCGCTGGCGCGGTTTCGCTGGGCGCCGCGCGCGGCCCGCGGGTCGAGAGGCTGACGTTGGCTGCGAACGCCACCAAGACCGCCGCCGGCGTCGGCACGCTGCGCGCGGCGCTGCACGCGCGCGGGCTGCTGTTGCTGCAGGATCGGAAGCTGGCGAACGCCGTCGCGCTGCTCGCCGGCGAGACGGTGTCGGGCTCGTGGTGGTCTCACCCGCGGGCCGGCGAGATGTACGAGATCCTGGAAACGGTCGGCGCGCATCCCGACGTGCTGATCGCGAAGCTGGTCGCCGGAAAGCTGACGCTCATCGATCGCGCCCTCTTCCCGGCGCTGCTGGCGGTGGCGACGGCGCGTGCCCCCTGGCAGACCGCCGGCCTCACCGCCGAGGCCCGGCGCCTCCTGGCCACGCTGGACGAGGGGACGCCGATCGAGCCGGCCGGCGCTGGGGCCAAGGAGCTCGAGCTTCGGCTGCTCGCGCGCGCGACGTCGGTGCACACACCGTCGGGGAAGCACGTCACCCGGCTCGAGCCGTGGCAGAGCTGGTCGGCGCGCGTGAAGTGCCGCGCCACGAACCTGGCATCGGCGAAGCGGGAGCTCGTCGCGGCCGTCGCTGGGATTGGGGGCGTCGCCGACCTGCTCCCGTGGACGTGATTGTTACGCGCTGCTCAAGAATCCCGTCGCGGTTGACGAGTTAACGGGCTCAACGCTGGGGCGCGGGGACCTCGGCACCTTCAAGGGAGCCTCATGCGCGTTAGGTCGTTGGCGACCGTTCTGCTGTTTTCGTCGTGGGCGGTGATCGCCGGTTGTGGTGACGGTGGCTCGGCGGCCAGCGGATCGGGAGGCCACGGCGGCGCGACTGCCGGGCGCGGCGGCAGCACCAGCGGTGGCGCAGGACGCGGCGGCGCGGGTCCGGGCGGCGCGGCAGGCACGACGACCGGCGGCGCAGGACGCGGCGGCGCCGGTCCGGGCGGCGCGGGTCCGGGCGGCGCGGCAGGCACGACGACCGGTGGCAGCGGCGGCGGCACGACGACCGGTGGCAGCGGCGGCGGCACGACGACCGGTGGCAGCGGCGGCGGTGTCGTGACCGGGAACGGCGGCGGCATCGCAACCGGAAATGGCGGCGGCGTCGCGACGGGCAACGGCGGCGCGGCCGGACATCCGGTCGGCGGCGAAGCGGGCGAGGCCACGGGCGGGGCGGCCGGCCAGCCCGTCGGCGGCGCTGGCGGCAGCGGGCCCACCGGCTGCAGTGCGAATCCGTGCGGCGCCAACGCGACCTGTACGACCACCGCGACGGGGTTCACCTGCGCGTGCAACAGCGGCTACACCGGCGATGGCGTGACCTGCGCCGACGTCGACGAGTGTTCGACGATGAACGGCGGCTGCGACGCCAACGCGACCTGTGCCAACACGCCGGGCGGCCGGCAGTGCGTCTGCAAGGCCGGCTACACCGGTGACGGAATCACCTGCGGCGACGTCGACGAGTGCGGCACGCAACAACGGCGGTTGCGACCCCACGCCGTCTGCGCCAACTCGCCGGGCGGCCGCAACTGCGCCTGTCCGACCGGTTCACCGGCGACGGCCTCGACCTGCGCCGACATCGACGAGTGCCTGACGGCGAACGGCGGCTGCGATCCGAACGCCGCTTGCGCCAACACCGTCGGCGGCCGCACCTGTACCTGCAAGGGCGGCTTCACCGGCAACGGGACGACCTGCGCGGACGTCGACGAGTGCGGAACCAACAACGGCGGCTGCGCGGCCGACGCCAACTGCACCAACATTCCCGGGGGCTGCACCTGCACTGCAAGCCCGGGTTCACGGGCGACGGCATGACCTGCACGGACGTCGACGAGTGCGGGACCAACAACGGCGGCTGCGATGCCCTCGTGACCTGCAACAACACGCTCGGCTCGCACACCTGCGGCGGTTGCCCGGCCGGCTACAACGGCGGCGGCGCGGCTGGCTGCATGGACATCGACGAGTGCGCGATCAACAACGGCGGCTGCGCCGCCGACGCCAACTGCGTCAACAGCGCCGGCGCCTTCGCCTGCGCGTGCAAGCCGGGTTCACCGGCAACGGCATCATCTGCGTCGCTTGCACGACCTGCGCGGCCGGCCAGTACCTGACCGGCGCCTGCACGTCCACCACCGACACCGCCTGCACGGCTGCCCGGCCGGCTGCGCGGCTTGCGGCGACGCCTCGACTTGCACGGCCTGCGCGCCCGGCTACCACCTGGCGGGAGACAGCTGCGTCGCCTGTACAACCTGCGGGATCGGTCAGTTCCAGCAGGCGGCCTGCACGTCCACGCAGGACACCGTCTGCTCCACCTGCTCGAGCTGCGGGAGCGGTCAGTATCAGACCGCCGCGTGCGGCGGGTCTCAGCGATGCCACCTGCGGCAGCTGCAGCGTCTGCGGCGCCGGCCAGTACCAGTCCGCGGCCTGCGGCGGGACCAGCAACGCCACCTGCGGCGGCTGCGACGCCGACTGCACCTCCTGCACCGGCATTGGCGCCTGCACCACCTGCGCGCCCGGACACTATCTGAGCGGGGGCGTCTGCCTCGCCTGCTCGGCCTGCACCGCCGGACAGTTCCAGGTGGCAGCTTGCGCGGCGACCACCGACACAGCTTGCAGCAGCTGCACCACCTGCGGCGGCGGCCAGTTCCAGACCGCCTCCTGCGGCGCCACCACCGACACGGCGTGCTCCAGCTGCGCGATCTGCGGGACGGGGATGTACGAGACCGGCGCCTGCGGCGGCACCAACAACCGCGTCTGCTCGACCTGTGCGACCTGCGGCGGGGCCATACCAGAGCGCGGCCTGCGGCGCACCAGCAACACGACCGGCGCGACCTGCGCGACCTGCGGGGCCGGGAAGTACCAGATGGCGGCCTGCGGCGCGACGACGGACACGATGTGCGCGAGCTGGGGACGTGCGGGGCCGGGGAGTACCAGACGGCGGCCTGCGGGACGACGACGAACACGACGTGCGCGAGCTGCTCGACGTGCGGGGCTGGGAAGTACCAGACGGCGGCTTGCGGGGCGACGACCGACACGACGTGCGCGAGCTGCTCGACGTGCGGGGCTGGGAAGTACCAGACGGCGGCCTGCGGGGCGACGACGGACACCGCGTGCGCGAGCTGCTCGACGTGCGGGGCTGGGAAGTACCAGACGGCGGCCTGCGGGGCGACGACGGACACGACGTGCGCGAGCTGCTCGACGTGCGGGGCGGGTGAGTACCAGAGCGCGGCTTGCACCGCGACGGCCAACACGGTCTGCAACAGCTGTGCGACGTGCGGGGCTGGTCAGTACCAGAGCGCGGCCTGCACCGCGACGACCAACGCCACCTGCGGCACCTGCGCCAACTGCCCGGTCGGCAAGTTCGTGATGACCGCCTGCGGGGGGAGCAGTGACACCGTCTGCGCCTCGTGCAGCGCCAAATGCGACGCCTGCAGCAGCGCCACGGTCTGTACCACCTGCGCCGCCGGCTACGTCCTGAACGGCAACGTCTGCGTCTTCTCGGGGAAGAGCTGCCTTTCGATCCATGCCGCCAATCCGGCCATGACCGACGGCGTCTACCAGCTGGATCCCGACGGCGCGGGCGGCCAGGCCGCTTTCTTCGCCTACTGCGACATGTCCGTCGACGGCGGCGGCTGGATGAAGGCGCTTCAGTACAAAGACGTGGCCTACACGCCCACCGCGGCGGCCGTCGGCGACATCACCACGTCGGGCACCCCGGCGATGGCCAAGCTGGCCGACGCCCAGGTCAACACCCTCGCCACCCTGAGCACGATGCGCGAGTACCGGATTCAGGGCGGAACCTCGACGAAGAAGCTCTACATGAAGTCGAGCGCCACCTGGGACGACACCGCGCGGGGCCACGGGCTGATCCTCACCGGCAGCGGTTACGGCTGCGAGGCCACCAGCAACGCGGCCTGCCCCTACGTGGCCGTGACGACCCCGGTCGGCCGTCCGACGATCGACACGAACGACTGGTCGCCCTCGCCGATCGGCAACACGAACAACCTCGACCGCTACTTCACGGACTATAGCTCCGCGATCAACTGCTACATACCCAGCTCGGCTACCCAGCGCTGCTACAGCACCGGCAACAGCCTGGGGCACGTGATGATCCAGAACCTATCGATCTGGACCCGCGAGCTGCCGGTGACGGCGACGGGCGACGCTGTCGTCACCTACACGCTGAACGAGAACAGCGGGACGGTGGTCAACGATTCGTCGGGCAACGGCCGCACCGGGGCGGTGCTGGCGAGCGGGAGCTGGACGCCGGGACACACCGGCAGCTCGGTCCTGGGGGCGGTGCGCACGAACGCCGCGCTGCCGCTCACCACCTCGGTCACCGTCTCGGGCTGGGTGCGTCGTGACGGCCGGGCATCGCCTACCCGAGAATCCTGAGCTTCACCAGCGACCGCCTCGAGCTGGCGGACTTCAACCACGGGAACGTGCTGGGGGTCTACGCGCCGGGGATCGGCTGGCAGAGCACCGGCACGACCTTCGGCGCCGGGTTCCACCACGTGGCGGTGACCGTCAGCGGCGGCACCACGCTGAAGGTCTACTACGACGGCAGCCAGGTCTACACGTCGTCATCCACCAGCGTGAACCTGGCCGGCAGCAGCTTGATGTCGTTCGGCATTCGACACGAAAACAGCGAGGCGTGGGTTGGCGCGGTCGATCAGGTCAGGGTCTACGATCGCGCGCTGACGGCGGCGGAGATAGCGACGCTGGCCGCCGAATAAGCGCGCAGAGGGGAGGGCGATGCCTCAGGTTCTGGTTGGCACCGAGGAAAAGGAGTTCATTCGCGAGCGCATCGAGCGCTTCGCTGAGGAGGCCCCTGTCAATCTCCGGTGGCAGGCGGAGCACGTCCGCCTGAATCAGGCGCTTCCCCTCTACATCGGCTGGACCGAGACCGCCGGCATCCGGGCCGACGGCACGCTGGTCCGCTGGGTAACGGAGGACGTGACCAACACGCAGGAGCTGGCGGACTCGACCTGGGTCAACCTGGCGCTGGTGCAGGGGGCCGCGCGCTATCCCCAGCTCGAGTCGCTGATTCCGTCGCGGCCGCAGAGCGCGAAGACCTGCGACGCCTGCGACGGCGCGGGGCGGGCGCCGGGCCAGCCGCCTGGCGTGATCTGCTGCTGCGGCGGCATCGGCTGGCTGCCGTAGGCGGGGCGGGCGTTCAGTAGCAGATGTCGAGGTGCCGATCGTTCGGATCGGCGGGGAGGAGCTGGAGACGGCATCCGGCCGCGCAGAGGTAGCGGGCGATCGGCGCGAAGTCGGCGGTGGTGCCGAGGCGGAGCCCGAAGTGGACGAGCGGCGGGCCGCCGGCGTCCTGGCCGGTGGCGTCGACGGTGAGGTCGCTGAGGCGGGCCCGTTCACAGCGGCGGGCCTCGGGGCGCCCGAGGCGATCGCCGAGCGCCCCGCGGGCCGCTTCGAGCGCCTCGGCCGACGCGTCCGGGGACGGTTGCTCGGCGGCGAGGTAGAGGCGGGCCACCTCGCGGTCGACCGTGGGATCGTGCGCGAGCAGCGCCGCCACGGCCGCCGCCTCTTCGTTCACCTCGGCGCCCGCGGCCGCGTCCGAGACCTTGCGCAGCGACGCGCGCGCCTGCGCCCGCCGCCGCTCCTCCGCGGGATCGGCGGCCGGCTCCCAGGGACCCGCGGCGCAGTACTCGTCAGCCGCCTGCGCCTCCGACAGCCGCGCGCCCAGCGCGCGGGCGGAGGCCTCGTCGTCGGGCTCGCACCAGACGAAGGCTCCGGCGGCGAACGCCGACACGGGCGGCGGGCGGCGGGACTGTGGCCGGGGCGGCACTGGTAGGGCCGGCTGCCAGGAGACGCCGACGAACGCGGGCCCGGTATCGCAGGCGACCGGCTGGGCGTGCGCGCGCGTCGGGCAGCGGGCGGCGGCCGGTACGCGATCGGCGAGCAGGCGCGAGACGCCGACGCCGGCGGCGACGAAAACGCCGACGTAGGCGACGCCGGCGGCGAGCGCGCTCCAGCGCCCCGGCTTGACGTGCCCGAGCGGGATCTCCAGCGCGCGCACGGTCTGCAGCCAGGCGTGGAAGTTGTCCCACGCCTTCGGGGCCAGCGTGGCGAAGATGACGGCGCGCCGCTCGGCCTCCGTCCGCGCCGCCGCGAAGCCGGGCTGGCGCCGGATCTCCCGTTCCAGCGCGGCGAGCTGGCGCTCGCGCAGCAGCGCGAAGCCCCCGACCACCGCCAGCAGAAGGAACACCGGCTCCTTCAGCCAGACGGCTCCGGCCAGGAACGCCACCGCGGCGATCACCTTGAACGCCAGGCTGATGCGCGGGCGTCCCGCCGTGACCAGCGCGTGCACGATCCGCCCGCCGTCGAAGGGGACAAGCGGCAGGAGGTTCAGGAGGTTGATCGCCAGCAGCGCCCCGGACGCGCCGAACAGCGCCGGGCGGTGCAGCTTCAGCGAGACGACGAAGAGCCCGACGCCAAGCGCGATCCCGGGCAGCGGCCCCGCCAGCAGCACCACGATCTCGCGCCACAACTTGGCGAACCGCTTGTTGGTGATCGTCGCGGCGCCGAGGAACGGGATGAAGGCGATCCGGGCGTCGCGGTGTCCGAGCATCCGCATCGCCACGAAGTGCCCCAGCTCGTGGAACAGCAGGACCGGGATCAGCATCGCCACCCAGGCCCAGTTCGTGAACAGCACCATCGAGCCGACGAACGCGATCGCCGAGAGCGCGAAGTCGCGCAGGGGCGCCGGCCGCTGCGTCAGCTCCTGATAGACCAGCGCCTGGCGGTAGTGCCGCTCCTGCTCCTCGAGCGGAATGCGCAGGTAGGTGGTGTCGGTGGGGAGCGCGGCCGTCGACAACTGGCCCTGCTGCGTCCGGGCCATGAAAGTGGCGGGCCCCCTCCCGCGTGAAACGGAAGCGGCGCGGATTGCTGGTCGCGACGGCGTCACCCCGCGAGATGCCGAGCTCGATCTCCTCGTCCCTGGCGGCCTTGAACGCGGCCAGCGCGGCCGGTCCGGCGCCTGACGCGGGCGGGCCCCCTCCTCGGCGACGGCGTCGCGGTGGGCCTGCCATTGCTGGGCGGCGGTGGCGACCCGGG